>NZ_WUBI01000009.1 GCF_009807035.1 Paenibacillus dendrobii | reverse complement strand
GCGTTCGTCCTGAGCCAGGATCAAACTCTCCAAGAAAGTTTGTAGCTCATTTTGAAACTGACGAGATTAAAAATCTCATTTGCGCTCCACAGTTCGGGGACCGAACTGCTTTGCGTTTCGACTTCATTGCTGAAGTCTGTATCTCACTCGTTGTTCAGTTTTCAAAGATCAAATTCTTTCTCGTTTCCGCTTCAACATTTTGTTTCAGCAGCAACTCTTATACAATACCATGTTCTTTTGAGCTTTGCAAGAACTTTTTTTTCGTTCTTTTTCTTTATATCCGCTCTGCTCATTAGTCGACCAGCAAAATATCTTCTTTAAGTGGCCGGATCATTAATATAACTCTTTCGAGCAATCAATTCAAGTTGTAAGTTTTTCCAGTTTATAATATTCAAAGATCGATCTTGCATAGCTCTTTCTCATATGAAACAAAACAATCTCTTAAAGAACCCGGAAACGCTCCCTAATAGCCTCATGGTTTGATTTAAATTAGCTTAGCTAATTTAAGTATAAAGTAAAATCAACCCCCATTCCTTCCAAATTGCCAGGCGCCGCTACTATCCGCTCGGAATAAAGAAGTAAATATTTAAACCATGCCATTAATCATGATATAAAAATAATGAAACCAACAGTTAGATATCGACATAATCAAAAATCCACAACCTCATAAGGGTTGTGGATTTTATGTATGGAGGCGAGCCGTGGCTTGATAAATCCACAACTCGTCGCCGCGTGATGCTCTTGATGTTTTTGGAGGGCAGCTTAACCTAAATCTCCTATTCCCGCGCAGTTCGTTTTGGCTGCAAAATAGGGTTTTACCGTCCGCCTTCCCCGTTACGCTGTAAGTGCACTGCTAACCCTAGCAACCGGAGACTTTTCATAAACGTCTGTCCCCTGGGTTAAACCAGGTCGGATTTTTGCAAAAGTCCTTGAATAATTTTGGCAACCTCAGCCCGAGTAATGTAATCCTTGGATGCAAGCTCATTGCCGCTTCTTCCTGATACAATACCTGCCTGTACATTGTCCGCGACGCTGCTCAGCGCCCATGCGGATACTGCGCCTCATCTCCATATTGAACTCGTACCACGGTCGGTATGGAAACATTGTATGACGTGATTACCATGGACCGTCGCAAAGGCGAGGGAAATCAAAGTAGCGTCCTTGTTCGGACCTGCACTTTGACCAATAATTTTTCGATTAAACAGGCCCATCAGCACACAGAGGTAGTGCCAACGGTTCTGGACCTTCACATTCGTCAGATCGCTGACGACGAAGCGTTTGGCTTCCGATTGCTCAAACTCACGATCCAGGACATTTGCCGTAGCTGCTTCGTTACATGCCGCTTTATGGGGCTTGTATTGAGCTACGGTGTACGTAGAGACCAGACCTTGCTCTTTCATCATCCGGCCTATTCGACGCCTCCATTCGCCGGAATGTGTTCCTGTGATAATTTGGGCAATATCTATGTTTTAAGAGGGGGCTGCCTTCAATCTGACTTCCGAGAGCCCCGTATTATCATAGCAACTTATTAAATAAGTTTCGCTTTTCGAAGAAGTCGCTGAATGATTGCTGCGGTTTCTGCTCTCGTAATATTTTGCTGAGGACGCAGTTCGTCTTTGTAACCGCCGACAACGCCGGTTTCAATGGTTAATGCTGCAGCTTGACGAGCCCAAGAGGCCAATTGTTCGCTATCCGCAAAATGGTTAATTAGCTCTTGTTGTTTCGTATTATCGATCTCCTTATTCAGTCCCACAAGCTTCATTACCCTTGATAGAATAACCATCGATTCCTGCCTAGTAATCTTGTCATTAGGCTTGAAGAAACCATCGCTATATCCATCGACCAGTCCATAAGAATATCCAATCTGAACTGCTTGATGATACCATTCTTTTTCCTCTATATCCTTGAAATCAAACGTCTTGTTCACAGAGCTTAGACCTAATGCTCTAATCGTAATAGCCATAAATTCTGCGCGCGTAATTTCGCTATTCGGTACAAACCGCTGCTCGTCTGCCCCATTAATAACGAGTCTTGATGCCAAGTCATTGATACTTTCTTGAGCCCAATGCCCAGATATATCATTAAAGGTTTTTTTATTAGATATAAGTCCATAAATGCTATTCGTCATACTATGAAGAACAGCAAAATCGCGCCCTCCTTCATGTACTATCTTCGTCGGGATATGAATAATCGTACCATCTGACATAAGCTTAACTCCCGTCGTAATACGTTCAGGATCTATCCCTTCGGGTATTGTAAATCTTCTTTCTACAAAGGCATCGAATTGATTTAATTCTATTTCCTTGTTCCCATACACACCTTTTATAGAAAAACTTACCGGCGGGACAACAAATGAAACCTGTCCATCTCCCAAATCCACAGATGCCGACATAGGAAGATTAATCATTTCCACTTTGATCTTCATATCCCCCAAAGGGATATCGGACCCTAATTGATTACGCCATTTATTAACGCTAACTTGATTTAAGGGAAGTGTATATATCATGTTTTCTGTATACACTTGAATGATTGCATTATTGTTCTCTAAACTTTGCAGGAGCGCAGCACTCATCTCCCAATTGACGATATCGGAATTGTTGCGGACCGTAATGATAATAAGCGGTTGGTTACCCGATTCATTCAGCATCCCTTGAAGTTGAGCTTCTTCCAAGAAGACCCTTGTTACCTTTTTGCCCTCTACCGTTTTAATGTCCACTTTAGCTGCATTCTCTGACTTACTCCCTATACTAATAACTACATCAAGATTCGAAGCGACTTCTGTACTCCCAGAATTAAAATCTGCGTCTCCTGTACTTCCAGAAGCGCCGCTACTAGAACCAGAGCTTTCTTGATAGGTAATTGAAGCCTTGTTTGCCACACTAACATTACCCGCAGCATCTCGGTATTGGACGTAAAGATCCTTTAATCCCGAGCTACCCTTAAAACCCCAATTTTTTGTAAACAATACATTCTCCCAATTCAACCATGTTAGATTATCTTCGGAAAAACGCATTTCTGTAACGCCGCTTCCCACTCCATCTGTAGAAGTCAAAGTCAATGTCACTAACTTGCTGCTTGTCGTAGCTGCACCACTATTTATGACGATTGTTCCAGTAGGGATCGTTTGATCTAGCTTAATAACATCATGGATTGTTCCACTCACATTGCCAGCCTTGTCTTTAAACTGTACATATATCGTCTTCTCGCCGTCACCCGGTTCAAGACTCCAAAGCTTTGTTGTCGCTACAGGCTCCCAGCTTCCCCAGTTGCTTCCGCTATTAGAAAAGCGCATCTCCACGACTCCACTGCCATTATTTCCGTCATTGCTAGTCAGAGTGAGTGCAACATCCGTCACATTTGTCCAATCTGTACCCGCTTGAATCATTACTGTACCCGTTGGCGCGGTTGTATCGATTTGGAATTGAATGGTGGTTTCATTTCCTGCTGCATCCGTTACAACTAGCGTGTATGCACCATCCTGGTTAATATTAGTTCCTTGAATATATGCATTTCCATTCAGCGTCGCTGTTCCTTCGTTGAATCCGGGAGATACCGACTCATAAACTCCACCATCGCTTACCCCTGTAATTGTAGGTGCTACTGTGTCGATCTTGAAGTTAACGGTTGTCACATTGCCTGCCTCATCCGTTACGACCAGTGCATAGCTGCCATCCTGATTAATATCCGTACCGCTCGCGAACGCCGCACCATTCAATGTTGCTGTTCCTTCGTTAAAGGTAATCGTAACCGCTTCTTTGTAATTCCCATTGTTTACAACCCCTCCTACGAAAGGGGCTACCTTATCGATCTCAAAATTAACTGTTGTAACATTGCCTGCCGCATCCGTTACGACTAGCGTATAACTGCCATCCTGATCTATCTCCGTACCGCTGGTAAACACAGCACCATTTAATGTTGCTGTTCCTTCGTTAAAGGTAACCGTAACCGCTTCTTTGTAATTCCCATTGTTTGCAACCCCTCCTACGAAAGGGGCTACCTTATCGATCTCAAAATTAACTGTTGTGACATTACCAGCCGCATCCGTTACGACCAGCGTATAGCTGCCATCCTGACTAATATCCGTACCGCTTATAAAGGCTACACCGTTCAACTTTGCTGTTCCTTCGTTAAAGCTCGGCGTTACCTTCGCTTTGTAGATTCCTCCAGCAATTACGCCCGAAATCGTAGGGGCTACTGTGTCAATCTTGAAGCTCACGGACGTTTCGTTGCTTGCGGCATCCGTTACGACTAGAGTATAACTGCCATCCTGATCAATCACCGTACCGCTGGCAAACGCCGCACCATTCAGTTTTGCTGTTCCTTCGTTAAAGGTAACCGTAACCGCTTCTTTGTAATTCCCATTGTTCGCAATCCCTTCCACTAAAGGAGCTACCTTATCGATCTCAAAATTAACCGTTGTGACATTACCTGCTGCATCCGTAACGACCAATGTATACGTGCCATCAAGAGTAGCCTGTGTACCACTAACAAAAGCAGCTCCGTTTAAGGTCGCTGTTCCTTCGTTAAAGGTAATCGTTCTGCTCGTTTTGTATATTCCACCATTGTCTATTCCCGACACATTAGGTGCTATCGTATCAATTTTAAAGACCACTGTCGCACTATTGCCTGCTGGATCAGTAACGATCAGCGTATAGTTTCCGTCCTGCATGATAGTTGTTCCACTGGGATAAGGACTCCCGTTGAGTAGTCCGCTGCCTTCGGTAAATTGAGGAGTAACTGTGCTGTTATATGCTTTGTTATTCACTACATTCGTAATAACAGGAGCTATTGTATCTACTGTAATTGTACTGCTAATAACAGAACTGCTCGAATTTCCGGCTTTATCTTTATATTGCACATAGACGGTCTTAGTTCCCTCGCCAGCCGGAAGGACCCAGGATCTCCCGTTCAAGTCAGCTATATTGAACCAACTGGTCTGCCAGGTACCATTAATATTGGAGAGACGTGCCTGATCAACTCCTGAGCCGCTTCCATCCGCATAAGTTCCTTTCAATGTGACTGTAGCCGAATTCGTCCATGCAGCGCCATTATTAATAACGATTGTTCCTGTTGGAACTGTCTGATCCAATAGAATAGTCTGTGAATAATTAGCTGAGATCCCATTGTTTGAATCCCTCAACTGCATATATATGGTCTTGGGCCCATCTCCTCCACTTAGATTGAATATTGCGGTATTGCTGAAAGGCAGCCAAGATGCCGATGATAAATTCGCAACGCTATCGGCAAATCTCATATGGGTAACACTATCGCCTGCATCAGAATCAGATCCTGTTACAGACAGATTGACGGTGCTGGCGCTCGTTGCTGCTCCGTCCGCAATTGTGAAAGAGCCCGTAGGCGGAGTATTAACCGGTCCAGTCTCATAAGTAACGACTAGTTTCGGACGGAATGCAGCATTCCCAGCTTCCACAGAATAGAATAAGAATCTCCCGCTGTCTGGATCTGCTTCATTACCGTTAAGTGTAAAAGTTACTTGGCGGTCAGAACCATCCGTAAAGGCATCGACAGCACTCTTCACGTTGAGTGTAATCGTTTGATCCTGAAGATAAGTGCCCATCGGCACTTCCGCAGTGCTTTTCGCTGTAAATTTATCTGTATAGGGACTATTTGTATCTACAGAGGGGAAGGTACCATTAAAATTATGGTCCAAGCTATTCGCGGCAGAGCCCCTTGCCTCCATATACAGAGTGTGACTCGGGACTCTTAATACAGTAGCAACCGTCAGGACCAACTCTGCTGATATAATGGTCCCTTCTGGAGCACCTAGATTAAAAGTTGTTGCCATCCTATTGCGCACATTGGCGAAACCGTCATTATTGTTCATGCCGACATAGAGATAACCATCGCCGTCATTATCATAGATTCCGTTATATTCCGCTTGACCATTTAATTGCATGGTATCAGCCGTTGCTGTGTAGGTCTTTGTAACCGTTCCTCCTGCCGCTTCAGCTCTTGGAGCTAACCCGGGTGTGATTGTTGTGAATACAATAATCATAGTCATGAATAGAATTGAAATTCTTTCTTTCATTATGTCTCCCCCATTTTATAAAAAAACAATAATTTCACACTTAGCAATGAACAACTCCACTTAATCCGTCCACATATGTACTTGAAAAGCGTTTATGCACTAGAAAATTCTGGTTATATCATAAATCTTTTAAATTGAGATAAATAGTGACAGCAGTCATCAAATTGTCATGTGACACTTTTACATTTTATGGTGTAATAATCCCTCCAGGATATAAACAATTAAATTAACAGCTATAGTAACCACCCCATACGACTCCTCCAAAAGTGGATTTATTTGCTCCATGCACCGCAATTCATATCATTCCGTAATATCATTCTTGCTTACCCGCGCAATAAACTCCTCCGGTTCGCTTCCCGGCTTGTTAATCCATCAATTGCAACGTTTCGGCTTGGCAACGGATAGATATAACTACCAATTTAAACAGAGATACGATCTCTCTTTTTTTTATAAAATTAAATCCTGGACGATACAAGGTAATTGTAAAATTATTTCGGTTTGTCACATGACAATTTGATGATAGGAGTAACTATTATTTAAAGTAAAAAATTAATATAATTAAATGATTATTCGGAGATATAGCCATAAAATACAGGGCCTAGAGCCAATCGAGAAGGAAATTATTAGCATGAGTACTGAAATTGAAGAAATAGAGGCGGCGTGTCTGTTAGTTCCCAGTATGGGGCTTTCGGCGTTTGCCGCTCCGCCCGGGGGGAGGGTGGAACCAAGCCAATCCGTTAATGACGAGTTGATGCGTTTTTAGCAATCCGATTACGGCAAAAAACAAGCCCCCCCGCGATGCTCTTGGCTTAGACAGTATATAACACATTAAATAAGGAGGAATTTTAATGGAGAGTAGAAGAAAGCTGTTTAAAACAACGATGAGTTTACGAAAAATAATTGTATTCCTGATTATACTTGCAGTAGCACTTCCTGTAACCGGCACGGTTTCTGCAGCCACTCCGCCGTCAATTGTTATTACTACTACAACCTCCAACGTATCGCTGCCCAGCAGCGGTACCGTTACGCTCTCTGCGATCGTGACTTTTACTGGGGGGACCGCCCCTACAGGCTGGATTGAGACTACACTAACTACACCCAGCGGCAGCGCATTAAGTACTCCCCTTAATGTCACTGGGAATAAGTCATTTACGGTATCAACCACTCTTCCCACTTTTGGACGGGTATCCGGCACGTATACTTGGGCCGCAACCTATACCGATGATATTAATTCAGACAATAATGCTGTCAGCAATCAAATTCAAACTACCGTTTACGCAGCAGATACTACCCTTGCACCCAACGCCTCCACCTCGACCACGATCGGATCGTCCCCCGCCGTGCTCAGTTCTTCCGTGAATTTATCCGGAGGATATTACCCGACCGGTACGATTACGTTCAATCTGCATGCTCCCGGCGGAGCCGTTGTTGATACTGAGACAGTCGCCGTGAACGGAAATGGAACTTATACAACTCCAACAGGATTCACACTTACCCCATCAGGGGCGGTAACAGGCACGTATACCTGGTATGTACTCTACTCAGGTGATTCTAACAACATCACTTCCACCACTTCCAACGACTGTTCTGTAACGGTAATTCCCCAGGCTGACCTCTCCCTCGCAACAACGGCGATGAACGCGACGCCGAATGTTGGAGACACGATAGCTTTCGCCGTCACTGTTAAAAATAATGGGCCTGCTAGTGCGACAGGTGTCGTTGTAACCGATTCGCTGCCTGCCGGTTTGACATTCATCTCTGCTACGCCTAACCAAGGAACCTACGACTCCGCAACAGGAGCTTGGTCTGTCGGAACCGTCCCGGTAGCTTCGCCTGTATCTCTCGTGTTCCAAGCCAGAGTCGTCTCGCCGAATGCGCAAACAAACACAGCAACAATATCGCACGCCGACCAGTCCGACCCGGACACAAGCAACAATTCGGCATCGGTAACTGTAACTCCTCAACAAGCTGACCTCTCCGTCGCAAATACGGTGAGTAATGCAACACCGAATGTTGGAGACACGATAACTTTCACCGTCGCTGTTACCAATAATGGACCTGATAGTGCAACAGGTGTGGTTGTAACCGATTCGCTGCCTGCCGGTTTGACATATGTTTCTGCAACGCCAAGTCCTGGAACAACCTACGACCCCACATCCGGAGATTGGACTATCGGAACAGTCGCGCAAGCTTCGGCTCCATCTCTCAAACTCCGAGCTGAGGTTGTCTCAACGAATGCACAAACAGACACAGCGACAATATCGAGGACTGACCAGTATGACCCAAATACAGTCAACAATACGGCATCGGTAGCGGCAACTCCTGTAACTCCCCAAGCCCCAACCTACACTGTCACCTTAGACTCCCGGGGGGGCAGTTCTGTATCAAATATAAGCGGTGTTACCTCAGGCTCCACAATAAGCGCCCCGGTTGCACCTACATTATCAGGCTATACATTTGTTGGCTGGTATAAGGAATCATCCTATACTAACGCGTGGAATTTCAGCATAGATACCGTAACCGGTAACGTAACCCTATTTGCGAAGTGGATGTATAATGGTGGCGGCGGTAGCGGTAACAGTAGCGGTAGTAGTAGCGGTAGTAGTGGCGGTAGTAGTGGCGGTAGTAGTGGCGGTAGTAGTGGCGGTAGTAGTGGCGGTAGCGGAAATCTCCCTGTCATATCAACTTACTATGCAGTTGCATCAGGAACCGGCATGTCGGAATCTACCCTGCCTATTATTACGAATACGGATGCCGGCAGCGCTGCGGTAGACCTGGGAAATATGGCAGAATATAAGCCCAATGATGAAAAAGCGATTGTTATCACCATGCCTGGCATCCCTGGAGTGAATACCTATACCTTAGGAATTCCAGTTGACTACCTGTCCACGCCAGATCGAAAAGGGACTTTGGTCTTCCGTACCCACATAGGAAACATAACTCTTCCTGCAGGAATGTTGGCCAATATTGGTGGATCAGAAGGACAAAAAGCTGAAATTACCATCAGCCCGGGCGATAAATCAAGTTTGCCTGACAGCGTAAAAACAGCTATAGGTGATAGGCCGCTGATCCAATTGACAGTGAGTATAGGCGGAAAGAAGTTCGAGTGGAACAATCCCAATGCACCGGTCATGATATCCATACCCTATACACCGACAGAGGCCGAGCTTGCAAGCCCCGAAAGCATTGTGATCTGGTACATCGACGACAGCGGCAAGGCGGTCTCCGTACCAAACGGACAGTATGACTCGGTCACAGGAACCGTAACCTTTTCCACCACCCATTTCAGTAACTACGCTGTAGCCTACAATCAAGTTAGCTTTAAGGATGTGGCGGCAGGTACGTGGTTTGACAAAGCGGTTTCCTTTATAGCCGCAAGAGAGATTACCACAGGTACAAGCAGCGGGAATTATAGCCCGGATACCAAACTGATTCGTGGGGATTTCCTTGTCATGCTAATGAAGTCTTATGGTATAGCCGCGGACACTAATCCAACGGATAACTTCTCCGACGCAAGCAATGCATACTATACCGGTTATCTTGCAGCGGCAAAGCGGCTCGGCATATCCTCTGGCGTGGGTAATCATATGTTCGCACCGAAAAAGGAAATCACACGCCAGGAAATGTTTACTCTGCTCTACAATGCCTTGAAGGTCATCGGAAAACTGCCGCAAAGTCATTCCGGTAAGACGCTCTCTGATTTCACCGACGCTAACCTAATCGACTCCTGGGCAAAAGAAGCTATGACGCTGCTGATCGAAACGGGAAGCATCGGCGGCAACGCTGGAAAGCTCACCCCTACGAGCACGACTACAAGGGCGGAAATGGCGCAGGTGCTGTACAATCTGTTAGCGAAGTAGATCATATAACGCTTTAAAAATCAGGCCGCGAGTAAAAAAGCTCGCGGCCTGTCTTACATACAATAAAGCCTTAAATCAGTTATAAGGAGTTGGCCGTAACGGTGTTGAAAGTATTAATCGCAAAGTTGATACCATCATGAATCGAGAGTGTTACAGCAAAAATCCACAACCGATTAGGTTGTGGATTTTCATAATGGAGGCGAGGGGAGTCGAACCCCTGTCCGAAGACAACGCCACATAAGCTTCTACGGGTGTAGTGACAGTTTTGTTGTCACCCAATCAAGCTCCCCGTCACCGGATCTCAAAAGGGTCAGCCTGATTATCTTCTTCCGTCGACCCCAGGCGGAGACCGAAGCGGCGTATCCCACTACTTGTTAGCCCCTAGCCTAGTCACATGGGCGATGCTAGGTAGGAGCACGCTAACAGGTTATTAAGCTGCTAAAGCGTAGTTGTTTTGTTGTTTGCCGTTTAATAGGCTTTAGCGTTGATGAAGTGGACGCGTCCCCACTACCCGCAACCTATGCTCGAACTATCCCCGTCGAATCCAAGAACGCCCCCTTATTATAAAGGGCTTCTTCGGATTAGATGAGCTGCTCTGCAGCATAAGAAGCAATCTATTCCGCATCCTTTCCCTCCATAAGAAAGGATGATCAGAAGCAAATTCACTATTCATGTAAAAGATCAAGTGTTAAGCTCG
This sequence comes from Paenibacillus dendrobii, assembly GCF_009807035.1. Classification (GTDB taxonomy): domain Bacteria; phylum Bacillota; class Bacilli; order Paenibacillales; family Paenibacillaceae; genus Paenibacillus_AQ; species Paenibacillus_AQ dendrobii. Next base: position 52,620 of record NZ_WUBI01000009.1, on the reverse strand, counting down.
CCTCTTACATTACTTATTATATCACACCATCCGGCCAAAATGACACAGAGGATACAGGAAATGCAGGTTAAACTTGGTTGATCTTTCACTTAACCGTGCGTTAACGCGCGATTTTCTGTTTTTCGCGTAGTGCGCGCTGAATGTCACGCTGTGCATCACGCTTGGCAGCCGTTTCACGCTTGTCATACTGCTTCTTACCGCGGCCAAGGCCCAGCAGCAGCTTGGCATAGCCGTTGCGGATGTAAATCTTCAGCGGAACAATAGAGAAACCGTCCTGCTTGGATTGACCCAGCAGCTTATGAATCTGCTCTTTATGCATCAACAGTTTACGCGTTCGCGTCGGATCTGTCGGATTGCTCCGGTTGCCCTGCTCGAACGGGCTGATGTGCATGTTGTGAATATGAATTTCCCCATTACGGATCGTCGCAAAAGCGTCGCCGATGTTGGCCTTCCCGTTCCGGATCGACTTGATCTCGGTCCCGGTCAGCACCATGCCCGCCTCGTACGTATCCTCGATGAAATAATCATGGGAAGCTTTCTTGTTCTGGGCTAGTACCTTCCCGTCACTCTTCTTACCACCCATGTCCTTCACTCCTCACCCATTACAAAATAGCCGGACTCCCGGTCGCCCGCATCACCATGACGCATCGTACCAGAAGTCCATTGTATCAACTGATTCGGGCAAAATCAAGGCGGAGACAGTCTCTGCCCTGTGCCAAAAATAAGCCGTCAATATATATAATTCTTTTCTGCGAAATGCTTCCCATTACGACGACACGGGCATGCATGGCATACTCCCCCATACAGCCCGTCGCACATTCTTAATGCGCACATGGGTTGCAGCAGAATTACTTTTTATTCTTCCTTACAAAAGCCGCGGTGCTGTTCTTGCCAGCGCCCTTTTTCTTCTTGCGCTTGCGGAAACCACCTTCGCCATTGTTTGGTGCTGCGTTGCCTCCGGCTTCCTGTTCACCGCCGTTATTCTTACGACGACGTCCACCTTCGGCAGGAGTTCCGCCTTCACCGATGAAAATGCCGCTGCCGGACGTTTTCTTCTTTCGTCCGCTACCGCTATTCTCGCCCTGCGCAGGCGAGTTGTAGCCGCCTTTGCCCGAGCCGAATCCGAATGTCATCGGGCGTTTTGCTTCGACGCTCGCATCCGTCGCTGCCGGGCCGCGTCCGCCGCCTCCAGCACCGCCGCCGCGTTTGCCGCGCTTGCCTGCGGACGCTCCTGTGCTCGCATTACCCTTACCAGCAGCAGCCTCCCCGGCTGCGCCTGCGGCCGAGCGCTCTCGCTTGCCTGGACGGCCCGCTTTGCCTTCACCCGACTTCTTGCCGCGACCGCCGCCGCGTGCAAAACCACCCTTATCGCCGCCGCGCTCACCGCCACGGCCGCCAAATCCGCCACCGCGATTGCGTTCGCGGCGCGGCTTCATATCCAGCAGCTCGAAGTCGATGGTATGGTCGTCCATGTTGACGCGTGCCACACGGATCTTGATCTCGTCCCCGATACGGAATACTTTCGAGGTGCGCTCACCGATGAGCGACATCGACTTTTCGTCGAAGTTATAATAGTCGTCCGTCAGGGCCGCCAGACGGATGAGGCCTTCTACCGTATTCGGCAACTCGATGAACATGCCGAAGTTCGTCACGCTGCTGATCATGCCTTCGAATTCCTCGCCGACCTTATCCAGCATATACTCGGCCTTCTTCAGCTGATCAGTGTCACGTTCTGCTTCCACAGCCACGCGTTCGCGCTCGGAAGAATGCTTAGCAATCTCCGGCATCCGGGATCCCAAGTACTCCTGCCGTTTCTCGGAGAGCACATTGTTGCTCTCAATCACCTCGCGGATAACGCGGTGAATGACAAGGTCAGGGTAACGGCGGATCGGAGACGTGAAGTGCGAATAGAATTCAGCCGCCAGACCAAAGTGGCCTGACATATCCGCATCGTATTTCGCCTGCTTCATGGAACGAAGCATCATCGTACTGATGACCGTCTGTTCCTTGGTATCCTTGATTTCCTCCAGGAGATTCTGCAGTGCACGCGGATGTATCGCGTTGCCCCGGCCTTTGACATGAAAGCCGAAGTTCTCGGCAAATGCCATGAAGTTCTGCAGTTTCTCCGGATCCGGATTTTCGTGAATCCGGTATATGAACGGCACCTTCAGCCAGTGGAAATGCTCCGCAACCGTTTCGTTGGCTGCCAGCATGAATTCCTCGATGATCTGCTCAGCGATCGAGCGCTCGCGCTTCACGATATCGACCGGCTTGCCGTTTTCGTCCACGATGACCTTCGATTCCACGAAGTCAAAATCGACCGCGCCTCTGTTCATACGTTTCGAACGAAGTTTTAACGCGATTTCTTTCATCAGTCGGAAGTCATCCACGAGATCCTTATAGCGCTCCATCAATTCCGGCTCTTCATCCTCAAGGATCTTGCGCACATTGTTATAGGTCATACGTTCCTTGGTCTTGATCACGCTCGTGAACACGTCATGCTTCACGACCTTCATATGCTCGTCGAACTCCATCTCACAGGAAAGGGTGAGACGATCCACCTGCGGATTCAAGCTGCAGATGCCGTTCGACAGACGGTGAGGCAGCATTGGAATAACCCGGTCAACGAGATACACGCTGCATCCGCGATTATAAGCTTCCTTGTCGAGCTCAGAGTTCTCCCGTACATAGTAGCCGACATCGGCAATATGAACGCCAAGACGGTAATGTCCGTTCTCCAAGCGTTCTACGTTAACGGCATCATCCAGATCCTTGGCATCCTCGCCATCAATAGTAACGATTGTCTTGCCGCGCAGATCGCGGCGTCCCTGCTTCTCAATTTCTTCTTCCGTAATCGAATCTGGAGCATTCTCTGCTTCTTCCATCACTTCTTCCGGAAAACCTTCCGGAAGCTGGTGCTTCCGAATAATAGAGAGGATGTCCACCCCTGGATCATCCTTGTGCCCCAGGACCTCGATGACTTCGCCTTCAGCAGCCGAACGGCCTTCCGGATAATTTACGATGTGCACGACGACCTTATCGCCATCCACAGCTCCTTTGGTCGATTCCTTCGGGATGAAAATATCGCGGACGATCCGCTTGTCGTCAGGCAGCACAAAGCCGTATGCTTCATGCCCCTGGAACACACCTACCACCTGACTCGTGGCGCGAGTGATGATTTTGACGACCTCGCCTTCCAATTTGCCTCCAGCAGGCCCTCGTGTCGTAATTCGGGCAAGCACCGTATCACCGTTCATGGCGCTCAGCAGATCATGGGCTCCGATATATACGTCAGGGTGTTCCTTATCCTCGGGGATCAGGAATCCAAAGCCCTTGGCATGAACCTGCAGCCGTCCGCGCAGAAAGTCCAAGCGCTCAGGGAGACCATACCGGTCCGTGCGCGTCATCATGACTTTACCTTCCTGCTCGAGCGTGTTCAGCAGTTTCAGGAATTCCTTGAATTCCACTGCATCGGAGATCGCAAAATGCTTCTCCAGTTCCTGATACGTCATGGGTTTATAGTCCGGTGCTTGCATCAATTCTAGTATGGATTGTTCCGTTATCATGGTTATCTCCTCGGTTGACTCGCAGGTAGGAGTATGCCTTCCGCAAGTATCTATGTATTCAATCAGAATGTTTTGCCGCTTAGTATACACATACCCTAGTATACACGAATTTAATCGTTTGCATCCCTGCTTGCCGCTTACATGCCTTCAAAGACAACATCAGCAAAATTATCGCTATATATCAAAAAACCCCCGCTCTTCTTCATTGCAAGAGCGAAGGTTTTCAAAGACCAGCTATGTTATTTCGCGAAGACAGCCGTAAGAATGGCCAAGATAAAGAAACAAGCTGCCACAACCACGGTCACGCGCTGCAGGACCAAGTCCATGCCACGAGCCTTTGTTTTTCCGAAAAGATGTTCTGCGCCACCGGAGATGGCACCGGCCAGACCTGCGCTTTTCCCTTTCTGCAAAAGAACAACCGCAATTAGAGCGACAGAGAAAATCACAAGCAGCACTTTCAATAAGATATCCATTCGTTCCACCTCCTAAATGGCTTAAACATCATTCTATGTTTGAATAATTCTAAATCCTTGTTCATGAATGCTAAGTATTCGTCCATAAAACAGCATTTTTATTGTACCATAGCCCATTTCCTAAAACAAGGACTTCCCCCTCTTCTTGATACAAAAAAAGCCGCCCTGGCATTCCTGCCGGGACGACTTTCTGAATTACAGCGCAAAGGCTGTATTATCTTTTCAGGTTGTAGAAGGATTTCAGGCCGTTGTATTGAGCCAGTTCAGCCAATTCGTCCTCGATGCGGAGCAATTGGTTGTACTTCGCGATACGGTCGGTACGGGAAGGTGCACCCGTTTTGATTTGGCCTGCATTGGTTGCAACAGCGATGTCAGCAATGGTGCTGTCTTCGGACTCACCGGAACGGTGGGAGATAACAGCAGTGTAGCCAGCACGTTTTGCCATTTCGATCGCATCAAAGGTTTCAGTCAATGTACCGATTTGGTTCACTTTGATCAAGATGGAGTTACCGATGCCTTCATCGATACCTTTGCCTAGGCGCTCTGTGTTTGTAACGAACAGGTCGTCACCAACGAGTTGGATTTTGTTGCCGAGCTTCTCGGTAAGAAGTTTCCAGCCTTCCCAGTCATCCTCGGAGCATCCATCTTCGATGGTGATGATCGGGTATTTATCAACCCAAGATACGAGCAGGTCAACGAATTCGGAGGAAGTGAAGGATTTGCCTTCGCCTTCGAGATGGTATTTGCCATCTTTGTAGAATTCAGTAGACGCTACGTCCATACCGAGGAATACGTCAACGCCTGGTTTGTAACCGGCTTTTTCGATCGCTTCGATAATAGAGCTGAGTGCATCTTCGTTGGAAGTGAAGTTCGGTGCAAAACCGCCTTCGTCGCCAACAGCTGTGTTCAGACCCTTGGATTTAAGTACGGATTTCAAGCTGTGGAAGATTTCAGCGCCTGTGCGAAGTGCTTCTTTGAACGTAGGAGCGCCAACAGGCAGAACCATGAATTCTTGCACGTCTACGTTATTGTCGGCATGAGCGCCGCCGTTAACGATGTTCATCATAGGTACAGGCAGTTGTTTCGCGTTGAATCCGCCGAGGTATACATACAGCGGCAGGTCCAAAGCGTCAGCTGCTGCACGGGCAGTAGCCATGGAAACGGCCAGGATCGCGTTTGCGCCGAGTTTGCCTTTGTTTGGAGTTCCGTCCAGTTTGATCATCAACTTGTCGATGCCGAGCTGGTCCAGAGCGTCCATGCCGATCACTTCGGGAGCGATGAGTTCGTTTACGTTGTTAACAGCGTTCAGAACGCCTTTGCCGAGGTAACGGTCTTTGTCGCCATCGCGAAGCTCAACAGCCTCGTGAGCGCCTGTGGAAGCGCCGGATGGAACGATCGCGCGGCCCATAGCGCCGGATTCCAGATAAACTTCAACTTCAACAGTCGGGTTGCCGCGGGAGTCGAGGACTTCGCGTGCGTACACGTCAGAAATAATAGTCATAGTACTTGTTCTCCTTTGTCATTCATATTTAGTCCAGGTGTAAAACACATCTATATCATTATACCGCTTATTTGCGGCTTGCAATCATCGATTCTCCAGTCATTTCGGCAGGCTTCGGCAGCTGCATCAGGTCGAGAATGGTTGGAGCCACATCGGCCAGGATGCCTTCCTCACGCAAAGTTACGTTATCCGCCGTCAAAATGAACGGTACCGGGTTGGTCGTATGTGCTGTAAAAGGTCTTCCCTCTTCGTCAAACACCATGTCGGCGTTTCCGTGGTCCGCGATAATGATCGCAACCCCGCCTTTGGCGATCACGGCATCTACTACTTTACCCATGCATTCATCCGTTACTTCAACCGCCTTGATCGTTGGCTCCAGCATGCCGGAGTGTCCAACCATGTCCGGATTGGCAAAGTTCAGGATAATCGCGTCATGCTTATCTGCTTCAATTTCCTTCACGCAAGCATCTGCCACTTCATAAGCGCTCATCTCAGGCTGAAGGTCATAGGTCGCAACCTTCGGCGAGTTGATCAAGATACGCGTTTCGCCCGGAAGCTCAACGTCGCGTCCTCCGCTGAAGAAGAAGGTTACATGCGGGTACTTTTCGGTTTCCGCAATACGAAGCTGCTTTTTGCCCTGCTGCACGAGCACTTCGCCCAGCGTATTGTCCAGGTTTTTCGGCTCGTAAGCCACAAACCCTTCCACTGTCTCGCTGAAGAGCGTCAAACATACAAAATGAAGGTTCTCAGGGAACTTCGGACCCCGGTCAAAGCCGCGGAAATCCTTGTTCGTGAACACTTGGGACAGCTGGATGGCACGGTCTGGGCGGAAGTTCAGGAATACGACAGAGTCGCCGCTTTCCACGAGCGATACCGGCTGACCATTCTCGTCCACGATGACCGTAGGCTCTACGAACTCATCGAATACTGATTTGTTGTAGGATTCTGTGACAGCTTCCAAAGGATCCGTGTATTTAGGTCCGTCTCCGTACACGATGGCACGGTAGGACTTCTCTACGCGCTCCCAGCGCTTGTCGCGGTCCATCGCATAATAACGGCCTTGAACGGTCGCGATTTTGCCGACGCCCACTTCTTTGATTTTGGCTTGAAGCGCTTCGATGAACTTCTTGCCGGAGTCCGGAGATACGTCGCGTCCGTCAAGGAAAGCGTGAATGTAAACTTCATGCATTTCCTCTTTCTTCGCAAGATCCAGCATAGCAAACAGATGCTCAATGTGGCTGTGCACGCCGCCGTCGGACAGAAGTCCGTACAGATGAAGCTTCTTGCCGCTATTTTTGGCAGCACGTACGGCTTCAACGAGCGTCGGGTTGCCGAAGAACTCACCTTCACGGATCGACTTCGAAATACGGGTCAAATCCTGATATACAACGCGTCCTGCGCCGATGTTCAAATGGCCCACTTCGGAGTTGCCCATTTGACCTGCCGGCAAACCCACGGCTTCGCCGCAAGCTGTAAGCGTTGTATGCGGGTATTTTGCTCTCAGACGGTCATAGTTAGGCTTGTTGGCTTGAGCAACTGCGTTGCCTTCTTCCGTGCCGCGAAGACCGAATCCGTCCATGATGATCAATGCTACAGGTTTAGGTGCGGTCATCTTACTTCGCCCCCTCGACGAGCTGGATGTACGAAGCAGGCTGCAAGCTGGCACCGCCGACAAGAGCGCCGTCGATATCACTTTGGCCCATGTACTCAGCTACATTCTCAGGCTTCACGCTGCCGCCGTATTGAATGCGTACCTTGTTTGCTACTTCTTCTCCATACAATCCTTTCACCAGTTCACGGATATAGGAAATGACTTCGTTCGCATCCTGTGCTGTTGAAGATTTCCCGGTTCCGATTGCCCAGATCGGTTCGTAAGCAATGACAGCTTCAGCCGCTTGATCTGCGGACAGACCTTGGAAAGCTGCTTCCGTTTGCACCTTGCAAACATCCTTTGTTTGGCCGGCTTCGCGCTCTTCGAGCTTTTCGCCTACGCATACGATCGGAGTCAGTCCGTGGCGGAATGCCGCATGCATCTTCTTGTTCACCGTTTCGTCGGTTTCCGCAAAATAAGCACGGCGCTCGGAGTGGCCGATGATCACATAGTCCACGCCCAGATCCTTCAGCATTTCGCCGCTGATTTCACCGGTATACGCACCGTTGTCTTCGAAGTGCAAGTTTTGGGCGCCGATTTTGATGGAGGTCCCTTTAACCGCTTCAACGAGAGCCGGAAGGTTCGTGAATGGTGCGCAAATGACGCTTTCCACGCCGTTCACTTCCGCTTTGCCTTTTACTTCTTCGATGAATGCCTTGGCTTCAGGAACGGTTTTAAACATTTTCCAGTTGCCAGCGATGATTGGTGTTCTCAATTGTTTCAACTCCTTCTTAAGTCAGGGTTTTGCAATACAGGTTCCACTCGCCGCTCTGCAAGATGATTGCAAAACCCTTATACCTACACTACTCGGATTTACTTATCGTTCAGGGCTACGACGCCAGGAAGCGCCTTGCCTTCCATGAACTCCAGCGAAGCGCCGCCGCCTGTGGAGATATGGTCCATTTTGTCAGCCAGATGGAATTTCTCTGTTGCCGCAGCAGAATCGCCGCCGCCGATAATGGTATAGCCTTCTGTAGTTGCGCAGGCTTCAGCCACTTCGCGCGTACCGTTAGAAAATGGATCGATTTCGAATACGCCCATCGGTCCGTTCCATACGACCAGCTTGGAGTTTTTGATCACTTCGGCATATTTAGCGCGGGTTTTCGGTCCGATATCCACGCCTTCCCATTTCTCAGGGATGTTGCCCACTTCAACGATCTCTACGTTCGCATCCGCTTTGAAGTCGTCTGCAATCACGATGTCAACCGGAAGCAGGAAGTTCTTGCCGAGATCCTTTGCTTTTTGGATAAATCCGAGCGCTACGTCCAGTTTATCATTATCGCACAGGGACAAGCCAATTTCGTATCCTTGAGCCTTCATGAAGGTGTAGGACAGTCCGCCGCCGATCAGTACGTTGTCTGCAATGTTCAGCAGGTTGTCGATCACGTCAATTTTATCCTTTACTTTCGATCCGCCGATAATGGCTGTGAAAGGACGCTCAGGATTGGAAAGAGCTTTGCCCAATACAGACAATTCTTTTTCCATCAAAAGACCGGAAACCGCCGGCAGGAAATGCGCGATGCCTTCAGTAGAAGCGTGCGCACGGTGAGCGGCGCCAAATGCGTCGTTGACGAACAGATCCGCAAGTTCAGCAAATTGCTTCGCCAGTTCCGGATCATTCTTCTCTTCACCAGGGTAGAAACGCACGTTTTCAAGCAGCAGCACGTCGCCGTTTTGCATTTTCGCGATCTCGGCTTTAACAGCTTCGCCTACGGCTTCGTCTGCTTTAACGACCGGTTTGCCGAGCAGTTCGGACAGACGCTCAGCCGCAGGAGTCAAGCGCATGGAGTCCACAAATTGACCTTTTGGACGGCCCATATGGCTCGCCAAGATTACTTTTGCACCGTTTTCGATCAAGTACTTGATCGTTGGCAGCGTTTCGCGAATGCGCGTATCGTCAGTGATTTTGCCGTCTTCCAATGGCACGTTGAAATCCACGCGTACAAAAACGCGTTTGCCGTTTACTTCCACATCACGTACAGACTTTTTATTCATTGTTCGTTCCTCCGCACCCATTTTTTTGTTTGTATCAGGAATCAGGGGTAACAGTTATAGAATGAACTAAAGAAAATCCTAGCTCCGAACACCGGCGTGTCCGCAACCTTTAGTTCAATCTATATAAGTATCGGGATTTTTACAATCCTCGTGTTTTTATCTATCCAAACTCTCCAGTTTCACTATCCAAATCGGTTTTCTATCCAAAAAAACCTCAGTATTTATAAAGAGCGGAAACAAAAGGTTCTGTTTCCGCTCCATATGTTCGTTAAACGGCGCCGTTATTACTTAGCCAGTTTAGCGAAGTATTCCAATGTGCGAACCAATTGAGCCGTGTAGGACATTTCGTTGTCGTACCAAGCAACGGTTTTAACGAGCTGCTTGTCGCCTACAGTCAGAACTTTAGTTTGAGTCGCGTCGAACAGGGATCCGAAAGTGATGCCTTTGATGTCGGAAGATACGATTTCGTCTTCAGTGTAGCCGTAAGTTTCTGGATCAGAAGCGGCTTTCATCGCTGCGTTCACTTCGTCAGCTGTTACTTTTTTGTCCAGAACAGTTACGAGTTCAGTCAGGGAACCTGTCGGAACCGGAACACGTTGAGCTGCACCGTCAAGTTTGCCTTGCAGTTCTGGAATAACCAGACCGATCGCTTTAGCAGCACCTGTTGTGTTAGGGATAATGTTCTCAGCAGCTGCACGAGCGCGGCGGAAGTCGCCTTTTGGATGCGGAGCATCCAAAGTGTTTTGGTCGCCAGTGTAAGCATGGATGGTAGTCATCAAGCCTTCTACGATACCGAACTTGTCGTTCAATGTTTTAGCCATTGGAGCGAGGCAGTTCGTTGTGCAAGATGCGCCGGAGATTACTGTTTCAGTTCCGTCCAGAGTTTCATGGTTTACGTTGTAAACGATGGTTTTCATGTCGCCTGTAGCTGGAGCGGAGATAACAACCTTCTTAGCTCCACCTTTCAAGTGCTTCTCAGCAGCTTCTTTCGTTGTGAAGAAGCCTGTGCACTCCAGAACGATGTCAACGCCAAGGTCTCCCCAAGGAAGTTCTTCAGGGTTACGGTTCGCAAGAACCTTAACTTCTTTGCCGTTCACTTTGAAGAAGCCGTCATGTACTTCAACGTCGCCTTCGAATTTACCTTGCGTAGTATCATATTTAAGCAAATGAGCCAACATTTTAGCATCAGTCAAGTCGTTGATTGCTACAACTTCGATACCTTCCACATTTTGAATGCGGCGGAAAGCGAGTCGTCCGATACGTCCAAAACCGTTAATGCCTACTTTTACACTCATTGAATAGTCCTCCTAGAATTTCTTTTTTTTGAGGATTCCGCTAAGCCATAATGGGGCCGCGTAATCCAGTATTTATTCAAAACAGGCAATTACGCCTGTATTGATAACTCGTTTACGTATGACTCTCCGGGGATTGTTCATCAATCTGCCTGCAGATTTCGCTTGCGGCCGCCTCATCCGTAACGAGAATATTCTCGTGACCGAACTTCAGCACCGCGTGAATGGCATCCGCCTTGTCTCTACCACCGGCAATACCAATCACGATCTCCGTTCTCATGATGTCCTCGAGCCGAAGGCCGAGTGTAAGCATCCGATGAACAACTTCTCCCTGCTCGTTAAAATAATAGCCAAAGGATTCAGCTATCGCGCCTTCCTTCTGAATGTCCTGCACTGCGGACGAATCCAGTCTTCTGCGCCGGGTCATTTCCATCGCGTCTCCAATGCCATGCATGATAATGCGGCACTGCCGGATCACCTGTACAATCTCCTGAATGTTTCGGTCCTGTACAAGCGATTGATAGGCATCGTCGCTCAGCAGATCCGGTACATGAAGCAGCCGGTACTGCGCGCCCACGCGTTTGGCCATCGTCGAGGCTATGGTGTTGGCCTGGAATTCCATACTCTCTCCAAGTCCGCCCCTGGCTGGTACAAACCAGCTGTTCTTCATCGGTACGGAGACTTGAGGGTTCAGCTCTTCTGCCACAGCAGCCAGCGTAGATCCACCTGTCACGGCTACCGTGTCCTCTTGATTCATGACTCCGAGCAGCGCCTTGGCTCCGGCGCGTCCGAGGTCCCGTTTGGTCAGCGGCGAGGATTCGCAATCCCCCGGCACAACCACAACCTTATGCAGGCCGTAGGCGCGGCGGATTTTCTCACCTAGCTCGTTCAGTCCGAACAGTTCCTTGGCCATCGGGCCCATCTCTTCCAGCAGTCTTCGTCCCGCTTCGCTGATCCTCATGCCGGAACTCTCGATATCGATCAGCCCTTGGGCCTTCAAGAGATCCGTCTCTGCACGCAGCACCCGCTCTGTCATATGTAGCGATGCAGCCAGCGTGCGCCGTCCTACCAGCTCCGAGAGCATGATCTGATGAAGAATAGTGTACCTTGTCTTAAGAATGTCCATGAGATCAGGCAGAAGCTGCTTTTGTATCTCTAATATTTTCCGCATTGCTTTCCACTCCTGCAACTTCAACTTCCTTCTCTCCGACTCCCTTGGCCTTAAAATGTCCCGGGTTAACGTTTTAAGTCCCACTTACATTCTACTCAATTTTCGTGCCCGTTGCAAGTAGTCCAACGACTATCTTTCACATTCTCTCTTCCTCTTATACAGGCCTATAACAGGAAAGCGTTCGCATCCTCCGATAGATACATGTTGGCAGTATTTATAAAGTACCTCTTGCAATCCTAACGAATTTAGCATATAATCATTTTTGCTGTACTGAATGTGATAGAGCTTGGACAACAACTCGATCCCAATTCAATTTCAAACTTGTGCGCCCGTGGTCCAATGGATATGACGTAGGCCTCCGGAGCCTGAGATCGAGGTTCGATTCCTCGCGGGCGCGCCATTTATAATCTCCAAAAGTTCTACCATATGTTTAACCAGCAGGACAAAAGCCAATCATAGGCTATTTTTTTTACCCTGAGTTTGACTTTCTTTGACTTTTTGTTTGAAATTGTTTATCATGTGGGTAATACGGTAACAGTATGAATAGAATGATTACATTTTGATCTAGTGAATAGGGAGGTTTTCCACGTGAGTTATGTACCTATGGTCGTTGAACAAAGCAACCGCGGCGAGCGCGCGTACGACATTTATTCCAGATTGCTGAAAGACCGCATTATTTTCCTGGGTTCCGATGTCAACGACGTGGTTGCCAATTCGATTATTGCCCAGCTGCTGTTCCTGGCTGCCGAAGACCCTGAAAAGGATATCCACCTCTACATCAACAGTCCGGGCGGCTCCATCACAGCCGGTATGGCGATTTACGATACAATGCAATACATCAAGCCTGACGTGTCTACCATCTGCGTAGGCCTTGCCGCTTCCATGGGCGCATTCCTGCTGAATGCAGGTGCCAAAGGCAAACGTTACGGCCTGCCAAACAGCGAAATCATGATTCACCAGCCTCTTGGCGGTGCACAGGGTCAGGCAACGGATATCGAAATCCGCGCCCGCCGCATCCTGAAAATGCGTGATACGCTGAACCGGATCCTTTCCGAGCGCACAGGTCAACCGCTGGAACGGATTGAAAAAGATACGGACCGCGACTACTTCATGAGCGCGAAAGACGCTGCGGAATACGGCTTGATCGATAAAGTATTGGAGCATCCTCCGGTACAAGGCGTATAATTAAGCAAAATCAAACAGGGACTTTCCGATAAGATCTGAAATAAGATCTTAGGGAGAGTCCCTGTTTTTGGGTTACAGAACGGGTTCCTAGCCAAAAGAAGTAATTCACTACCGCAAAGTGAGACCTTCCTTAAATTGAATGGGAACGTTGATCCGCTTCTTATGCCCGATGATAAATTTATATTTATGACTACAAGAAAAAAAGGGGCGCCCCACGGTCTATGACCGTTTTAAGGACGCCCCTTTTGACGAATAAGTTATTTGAAATCAGCGAACGGATCGCTGCCTTTCGGTAGCAAATCAGAGAAGCCAAACGTATATGTCGGGAGACCCGCAGCATACGGTGCGATTTCATACTGTTGATAGAAGATGGCAATGCCGCCTTCCTTCACGTAGAAATCAGGCTTTGCCTTGAGTCCGGCAGAAACGTCTGGGAACGTATCCTTCTTCGACTTTTCCTTCAGTAATTTGTCGAGCTTCTGCTTGTAGTCCGGCGAAGACTTCATCAGATCGCCGAGTTCAAGCCGTTTGCCGTCCTTCAGGGAGAAGGTCCATCCTTCGCGATAAGTGCCGCCATGCGCGCCACCGGAATATCCATACTGGTCAACTACGATGCTAAGAACCCCTTCGCTGTTAAAGTTAACGACGAAGGTCTGAATGAAGTCATATGTGTGCTCAATCGTTCCATCCCGATGAGCGGCTTCCTTTTCACCCTCTGCAGCGAAACTCTCGGCATCTTTTTTGAATGCGTCATTGATTTTGGACTGCACGTCCTCCGGAAGCCCGCTTACTTTCGGATAATGAACCACGATGCTGGCATCTTTATTCGTTTTGGTTATCGTTTCACTCGAAATATTGATGTTATTCAGTGTTTGTTTGCTGATGTCGAGTGACTTCAGGGAAGAATTCCACACACCCTTGAAACCCATGAAGTCGTTCAAAACCTTGAATGGCACATACAGATGCCCATCAATATTTTTGGATTCATAGAGATCGACGCCATTACCACCGTAGCTGTAAATATAATAGCTGTTCAGATTCGAGGTTACGCCATACTCGGACAATTCGAGATTCAGCTTCGATGTTCCGCTTCCGACGCTGTACGTTTTCGTACCCGGGTTATAACTGAGCGGAAGGCCCAGCGAATCACGCAGTACCGTGATTGGAATCATCGTTATGCCATTTACGATTTTCCCCTGCTGTTTCAGGGTTGTACCATTATATTTGAGAACAACGGATGGCTGTACGGTCTGCTTCAACGCCGGTTTACCGGCCGCTGCCGCATGTACTGAAGTCCCTCCCGTCATATTCGCTCCGCCTAACAATACGCCTGCAGCCAGGACAGCTGCGCTCCATTTCATGCTTTTATTCATTCCTTACGTCCCCTCTCTCCATAGATTGCTACATATGCTAGTCATATGAATGATTACTGAATTTATCCACTTCCTCATTATACAAATGGCCGCATCCGATTTGATGACAATCGCGGTTACATTATTGTCGTATACAAGCGGAAAAAGTATAATTCTGTTCATTATTTTTCCATATGCAAAATATCCGTCGTACCCGATTCAGTTTACTTGAAAGCTGCGAATGGATCCGTTCCTGGCGGCAGCAGCTCCTGGAAAGGCACGGTATACGTCCGAATGCCTTCGGCAAACGATTCCGGGCCTGTATCTCCGAAATAAAAATTCAGACCCGCACCGGATACATAAAACTGGAGAGAACTAAGGTTCTGTTCAAGACTAAAGGTGCTGCCATCCCTCAACATACGCTCTGCCAAAATCTGATACAGCTTTTCTTCCGCACCGCTGCCTTGGGGGAGAAAGTCGCTCAAGCTCAAGAGGCGCCCATCCTTAAGGGAAAAGGTCATCGCCTCACGATGTACAGGGTCCTCACCGCCGGTATACGTCGATTGATCGGTCAACAAGCTGAGTACACCGTTTTGATTGTAGGCCACCATGTAATTCGTATTATAGCTGTACGGAAACGGAACAAGTTCCGGGTCGCGGTGCGAAGATCTTTCTGTTCCTTCCGCCGCAAAGGCATCTGCCTTATTCTTAAATTCCTCATTGATCTGCTGCTGCACCTGTCCGTTGGCCAGACCGGTTATTTGTGGATAACGGATCACCATTTCCAGGTCTTCTGTCTTTTGAGAGAGCGTTCCGGACATCACCTGGAGCGAATTGATCTCCCTGGTCTCCAGCTTTAGCATGCGGGATGCCGGATCATACGCCCCCTCGTATTCGAGAACATCATTCAATAGTTTAAAAGGCACATAAATTCTGCCTTCGATGTTAACCGCATTGTATTCCGTACTAATACTTCCCATGTAAAAATGGTTCACACTCGTCAGCAATCCGTTTTCGGCAGTGCTCAGAGTCAGCTGGCTGCTCCCCGAGCCTACGTTATACGTATAGGTACTGTTATCGTAGGTAATAGGAACACCCGCAATATCCCGAAGTACCGTAACCGGCACCATGGTCCGGCCGTCAATCAGGATACCCTGCTGCTTCAGCTTATTGCCGTTAAATACGAGCTGCACCTGTACCGTTTGAGCGGCCTGTTTGAGCGTCGGCGCTTTTGCGGCATCGGAAGCTTTCGCCGTATGAGCGCCTCCAGCCCCGCCGATCAGCAGACTTGCTGACATGAAAACCGAACTCCACTTTATCCACTTGTTCATTTCCCAGGTTCTCTCCCATTCCATATTTATAAGCATTTATAAGCGCTAAGGATTATTACCCCAATTTGCAGGTGTATATATCCTAAACGATGAGAAAGAGAGAGAAGTAACAGGAAAATGACAGAGACAGAAGCATTTTTCTAGGATTTGATTGTACGCGGGCGCTTGTTGTAGCCCTTTTCATCATAAGGTTGAAGCTTTTCCAACCATGCCTTTTCCAAAGCGGCCACTTTATCCTTGTAAATCTTCTGCTGCTTCAGATCATTAGCCGCTTGCGGATCTGGCTCCATCTCTTCCAGAATTTCAAAGGCAAAGGCTTCCTCCCCGTTCTCTTTCCAATCCTTTTGCAGCGATGGGCTGACATGATAATCCGAATGAAGTCTCGCCTTCTGACCGTTGATTGCCCCTGGCATATTCGTGCTGCTCGTCACGTAAACCTTTCCGTTTTCCTTATTACGGATTTGGAACACTCCCATCGGGCGCGGCGTGCTCATATATTCATCCACCAATTCTTTTCTTCTCTGGTTCTTCATATCGTTTTTCCCCTTTCCCTTACCTTCCGGCTGTTTAATCCAATACTCGGCCCCATCCGGCAAACGGTCCAAAAAACCGTACTCGATCAGATATCTTCTCATCGTCACATAATCGGCATAACGGGTTTCAAGCACCTGGTTCACTTCTTTTTCGCTGTATGAGCGCCCCTCTTCGAAATCGGAGGCTAATTGACGCAAAATGGCAACTCTGCGTTTCTCCTGCTTAGGAAAAGACTTCAACGGTCCATACAGACCCTCCGCAAAGTATTTGCTTAGAATTTGCTCGTTCTCTTCATTCGTAATGGAAAGACGGTCCCCCAACTTGCCCGGTAGTCTGGGTTGCGTTGATTTAGTTGAAGGGACCGATGACTGGCGGCTGGAATTCTTCCCGCCTTCCTCCATCAGCTCCATGACTGCCAGGAACAGCTTCGCCTGTTTCATCTTCTCCCGCAGCATGAAACGGTGATTACGGATGGTTGACGTGCTCCCCCCGTCAATCTCCGCGATAATGTCCTGATCGCTTAATCCCTGATGGAAAAACCCAATCAGTTTCCGCTGCAAATCCGTCAGTCCCGTCAGCTTCTTATCAAGACTGAGCAAATAGTCCAGCATGGAATCATGCTCATCTTCAACATGGCGACGCATGGATTTTTCCGCCTCGTAAAACACCCCGTCCTCTGGATAGACAACTCCCTTTTCTGTTTGGTGCCCGCAAATCAGACATGTATAGGTATCAAGGCTTGAATCCTCCGTATATCCGCGTTTAAGATCCTGCATGCCGGCATGCAGCATTTCGTCTGAAACAGTATCCATCAACAAACAACTCCCGTTATTATTTAATATATATTAGACATTTTATATTATTGTCTATTATTTTTCAACCATGTATGCCTATACGCGCAAAAAAATCCCCCTTCCTTCATGGAGAGGGGATCATCACCTTGCTTATTCATGCCCATCTTGGCTTATCTATTTATTCACGTCCGCTCTTCAGTTCAGTCCAATAGCGGTCATAGACCTGAAGCGTTGCACCGACATCGCCGAGCCATTCCGTACGCTTCATTTCATCTTCGGTCAGATTAATCATATGGTTATTGCGGTATTCTTCACTGTGATATTGCATCGCCTTGGCATTCGGATCGCTGTAACCAACCGTTTCGTAGTTCTTCGCGCTTACCTGCGGATCCAGCATGTAATTGATGAACTTTTCAGCCAGCTCCTTGTTTTTGGCGCCTTTTGGAATCGCGTAGTTGTCCGAGAAGATCGTCGATCCTTCTTTGGGAACCACATATTCAATATCCGGGTTGTCCTTTACGATAAAGGCAGCGTCGCCCGACCATACCGTGCTGATCCAGCCTTCTTCCTGAATCATTTTCTGCTTAATAGTATCCGTATCGAAAGCGAGCACGTTTGGCAGCAGCTTTTTCAGGTCATCCACAGCGGATTTGATCTCGCCCTCGTTCGTGGAGCTGTTGGAATGTCCCTGCTTTTTCAGTGCCATGCCGATCACCTCGCGGTTGTCATCCAGCAGCAGCACTTTGCCCTTATAGGCGGGATTCCACAGGTCTTCCCAGCTGTCGATCTTGTCCTTCACGTATTTCTTGTTGTAGGCAATCCCTGTCACGCCGGACATATACACGATCGAATACTTATTGCCCGGATCGTAGACCGGATCCTTCAGGGAATCCTGGATATTGGCGAAGTTCGGGATATTCTTCATTTCCAGCGGCTCAAGCAGCTGGTTCTTGATCATCGTGGCCACCATGTAATCGGAAGGCTGAATCAGATCATAACCGCCTCCGCCCGCCTTGATCTTGGCCAGCAGGTCCTCATTGTTTGCATAGTTGTCGTACGTGATATCGACGTTGTACTTGTTCTCGAAATCCTTCAGTACATCCTCATCGAAATTATCAGCCCAACTGTAAATATGAAGCGTCTCCTTGGAGGAGCAGCCTCCCAAAGATGTTAACGACAATGCAGCAATAGCCCCAGCCAGCACCAAGCCGGCGATACCCTTTCTTTTCACAGTTACATATCTCCTCTCTTTCCGTTACTCCATTTTTTTGGAATGATCCATATTGCTTAATAAACTTGTATTAAGAACAGCGTCTATTCACGTATTCTCTGTGACAATAGGCTGCTTCGGGCGGAAGCCTCTCTGAAGATAATGAATCAGAGCACCGCCTGTATGATAATTGCACGATAATCGCCTAAATCGGCAGCATCTTGTGCTTCTTCTGCCCCTTGCCGCGGTTCAGGAAGAACTGCGCCAGCAGGATCAGCGTCACGCTCACCAGAATCAGCAGCGTGCAAAGCGCATTGATCTCCGGCGATATGCCGCGCTTTACCTGACCGTAAATGAAGATCGGCAGCGTGGTCGAGCTAGGGCCCGCCACGAAGAAGCTGACCATGAAATCATCCAGGGACATCGTAAAGGCAATCAGCGCACCCGAGATAATCCCCGGAGAAATCTGTGGCAGCGTTACATATCGAAATGTCTGCCAGCCGGTCGCGCCCAAATCTGATGCGGCTTCTTCCAGTTGTCTGCCCATGCCGGCCAGCCGCGCGGTGACCACCACATATACATAGGACATGCTGAACGTGATATGGGCGATGATGACCGTCGCCTTGCCCAGCGGAATGTGCATCTGGTTAAACAGCACCAGGAGCGACAGACCCATAATGATATCCGGAATGACGACAGGCAGATACATCAGGCCGTTCATGCTGCCCTTCCATTTCCTGCCCAAATTCCGCAGCGACAGTGCGGCAAGAGTCCCTAGCAGCGTTGCTGCAATGGTTGAAATCAATGCTACCGTCAAACTGTTGGTGAGGGCCTCCATGACATGCCGGTCCTTCAGCAGCGAAGTATACCAATCGAACGTAAATCCCTTCCAATCCCCGCTCAATCTCGTGTTGTTGAAGGAGTACACGATAATGAGCAGAATTGGAACATAAATAAAGATCATCATCAGCAAAGAGTGGATTCCCAAGAGGGGATGACTTTTCTTCTTCATGCGCTCCCCTCCTTTACGCGGTCTGCCCTGGACTGCATGGCCCGGTTAAACAGCAGAATCAGAATTAATGACGTGATGACGAAAATAACAGACAGCGCCGAACCGAATGGCCAGTTTCGCGCTCCGAGATATTGTGATTGAATGATATTGCTGATCATCATCGACTTGGCTCCGCCTAGAATATCCGTGACCACAAACATTCCTGTCGTTGATACGTACACCAGCACGCAGCCGGTCATGATGCCCGATTTGCTCTGAGGCAGCGTAATGTGACGGAACGCCTTCCATCTCGAAGCCCCAAGATCGCTCGCTGCATCCAGCAGCCGTTTGTCCATCTGCTCCAAGGCAACATATATCGGCAGCACCATGAACGGAATAAAGTTGTATACCATGCCCAGCAGCACCGCTCCCTTGGTATACAGCATTTGTACCGGATCTTCAATCCATCCAAAATGCAGCAGCAAAGAATTCACGATCCCTTGCGTCCGCAGCAGCAGCACCCAGGCATAGGTACGGATCAGAAAGTTAATCCAGAACGGAATGGTAATCAGCACAAGTCCCCATGTCTGAATCTTCGGGGTTGCATTGGCAATGTAATAAGCCAGCGGATAACTGACGAGCAAGCAAATTACGGTCGTCACCACCGAGAGAACCAGCGTGTCCCAATAGATACCGAGATAGAGCGAGTCAAAAAAAGTCTTGTAGCCGGTCATGCTGAACCCAAAGACAACATTGCCCAGTGTGTCGCGTTTCATAAAAGAAATGACCACGACAATGACCATCGGAATCAGAAGGAACAGCGCCATCCAAAGCAACACGGGTAACATCAAAAATTTCGATTTTCTCATGCCCCGATGATCACCTCGTCCTTCGGACTCCAGTTCACCCCGATCTTCTCACCGATTTGCCACGGCCTTTCATCCGTAAAGTCAAGCGCAATGGTAACGGTCATAGGCTCATTATCCAGTTGCACCGTCAGCTTGTGCACGTTACCCAGATAGAGCACATCCTGGATCACGCCCGTTGCACGGGCTCCTTCGAGTTCGCGTACTGGGTGTAGCTTCTCCGGACGAACGGCAAAAAGCCCTTCAGCCGAAGAGAAAATGTTATTCTCTCCCACAAAGGTGGCAGTAAACAAGGTCTTGGGAGTTGCATAGATTTCTCTCGGCGTACCTACCTGCTCAACCTTTCCGTTATTCATAATGACAATCCGGTCGGACAGCATCATCGCTTCCTCCTGATCATGTGTCACATAGACAAAGGTAATGCCCAGCGAGCGCTGCAGATGCTTCAGCTCGGATTGCAGGTTCTTACGGAGCTGCAGATCCAATGCTCCTAGCGGCTCGTCCAGTAAAAGCACCTTCGGTTTATTGGCTATCGCGCGCGCAATGGCTACCCGCTGTTGTTGGCCACCCGATAGCTGATGCGGATAACGTTTCGTTAGCGCCGTCAACTGAGTCATCGCAACAGCTTCTTCAATCCGTTTCTTCTGCTCGGGCTTTGGCATCTTTTTCATCTTCAGCCCAAAAGCGATATTCTCTTCTACCGTCATATGCGGAAACAGCGCGTAGTGCTGGAACACAAGGTTCAAATCCCGCTGGTTTGGCGGAAGATTCGTCACGTTCTGACCTGCCAAGACCACGTCACCGTGGGTTGGCGTCTCAAAACCCGCAATCATGCGTAGTATGGTCGTTTTACCACAGCCGCTTGGACCGAGCAGAGTCAGGAATTCTCCCTCTTCAATGTTCAGTGACAGCGGATGCACGACCACTTGTCCCTCAAAATGTTTTTCAATCTGGACAAGATCAATCATATGCATCTACCCCCTATCCCATACTTCAAAAATCATGAATCATGAATGACACCGAAATTCCCTTTAACACGCAGAAAAAACGTCTTGCGACGCTTTCTCCAGGAGCGACAGTCCATAAGCTTCCTTCGAAGTTTATACTTTCTAATATCTTTAAGAAAAAAAGCCATATCCATGGGTATGGCTTACCAGGCTCAAAATATTCAAATATGTGAAGTTTCACCGTCATTCCCGGCAATAACCTTTGCAAGTACAAAAATTCGCATATTCACTATACCGTTTTTTACCCCTGGGTACAACACTTTTCTGTAGGATTCGACAGGAAAAAGATTCATATGTACAGAAGGTGAAAATAAATCCCGGCTTAACCTTCCACAAAATGAGAAAACCGCCCGACTCCCCTAGAGCAGGTTATGCTCATCAAGGAATGGGCGGCTTCGTTCCGCAGCAATGCCTATTTCAATTCGTATTGCACGCTGAGCTGCGTCGAAACTTTCACTTCGCCAGGGGATACAGCTGTGGAAGAATTCGAACCCGCTGTATCCATCGCTGCCATTTTAGCCTCTGCGAAAACCACAGGATTGCTTGCATCGCCTTGGCTAACCACCAGCACTACACCAAGCTGACGTTTAGCTGCTTTGGCAATGGCGCCAGCTTTCAGATCTGCGTTTGCCATTGCCTTTTGAATAACCTGCTCTTCAAACTGATCACGGTTTTCAACCGAAAAGCTTACATTGTCAATATTGTTGGCGCCTGCATTCGACGCGTCATCAAGCAACTTGCCGATCTTGGACAAATCGCGGTATGAAACCTGAAGCGTATGATGGGCCGTATAACCTTTTACCTTTTGTCCATCTTTATCGTTGTAAGTGTAATTCGGCTGCACATAGAAGGATACGCTTTGAATGTCCTTGTCCGCAATCTTCCATGTGTTTTTCAGGAGATCGGTAATCTTCTGAATCTTCTCGGCATTCGCCTTTTGCGCGCTCTGCGCGGTATCCGCCTGCGTATCCACGCCGATGGACAGATAAGCAATGTCCGGCTTGACGGAAATCTCGCCTTTGCCTACGACATTAACCACGTTACGCTGTACATCCTGATCCGCATAAGCGGTAGATGTGCCAGCAATTCCGCTTACACCTGCTCCTCCAACTAACAATGCCCCTGCAATCAGTACCGACCCCACAGGTTTGATCCATTTGTTCACTTTAATGACCTCCTCTGATTGTTAAACATTTTTTCCAAAGAGACGCAAGTGCAAAAGCCATCTCTCACTTTCGCCTGATTTGTCTACTAGACGCAGAGGATTGGTAAATGTTGCAGATATGCGTAATTTTTTCTGCCCAAATTTGTCTTAGGCAAGCGCCTGCAAATTGCTTTGGGCTTTTTTGATACCCTGCAGACTGTTCTCATTGTTGCTGAGCAGGGATTGGAGCGTTGCGGTCAGTTCCTGCAGCGTTGCAGAGGTCTGCTCATTCACGGAGGCCAAATGTGTTGTAGAATCATCAATTGAGCCGGAGAATACAGCAATATCACGTATATTTTCACGGTATCCGTTAGAAATTTCCAACAGCTCAGCAATGGATTTTTTGATCGAATTAAAAGCTTCAAACGTTTCTCCCGTCAGCACGCTGCTCTTCTGCATTCGTTCGGCAACCTGTCCCATACGGATAATCGTCTCGCTCATCAAATCCGAGAAACCGTTCATTTCCGATGAAATCTTCTCGGCCGAGCCTGATGCCACTTCGGACAGCTTGCGGATTTCCTTGGCCACCACGGAGAAGCCTTGGCCATGTTCGCCAGCACGCGCAGCCTCAATGCTCGCATTCAGGGATAAAAGGTTCGTCTGGTTCGCAATTTCCTGAATGGTCTGACTGAACTGCGAAGTTCGTTCCACCCGTTCGGTCAAGCTTTGAATATCGGCCGACATCGCATCAATCTGTTGTTTGAAATCAAGGATGGCCTGATTCAACAGCTCCACTTTGTTCTTGCCGGTTTCGGAGAGCCGGCTCGCATCATCCGTTTGTTCGAGCAGCGTTTCCGTGGAACCTGACATTTGCTTCACCATCATGTTCATCTGTTTGACGGACTCATTGATGGCATAGGTTGAGTCCACTTGCGCGGACGCGCCGCCGGTAATCTCCTGAAATGCCACGTTCATTTGCTCAAAGGAGGCCATGTTATCTTCGACGCCGTGCGTAATATCATTGATATTGCCGGTGATCAGCACGACATTTTGCATCAGTTGCTCTTTCTGTTCCTGCTGCTCCAGCATCAGCTGTTCACTTTGATCACGTGCGGAGTTCATATGTTTCATCAGGGTGTTGGTAACGCGCAAGAGAAGGAAAACCATAATAGATACGAGCACGACCATAAGGATTGCCTGCTGCTTATCCTTTAGCGACATCTCAATTCCCGTGTTTCCGAAAGCCAGATAGATCGTAATGAGTAGTGAATAGATAAGCGTGATGGATGTGATAACGAGTTGAAGTGTAATAATTGCGAGTACAATCAGGTAGTAGACGGCGAAGAAGCTTGCCAGGGTAGGCTGAATAAAGGATTGAATCCCGATATTCAAGGCCATGCTGAACACGCTGATATAAGAGATATAATTGATATATTTTTTTCGAATATGTAAGTAAACATAAGAAACCAATGCAATGACATTAATCAGGAAACAAAAATTGGTCACGCTAATTAGATGGCCAGGCTCTACGGTCGTAGCTGCAAAAAACGTCGTGATGATGATAGCGGCCAGCAAAATCTTGTTTCTTCCGGCCATATCCTTTTCTCTAAGCGTCAGTATTCTTTCCGATCCTGTAGCTTCCCTCCCGGATGATGAGTTTTCCTTATTGCTCCATTTCCCCATAAACGGTGACTCCTTTATCATGTTTTTCGTTTATAATAAGCCGCTTCCTGATAAAGCCAGCTATAGTATGATATCGGTTAAGGAGCTACTTTTTGTAAGAGAATGAATTGAAAATGATGTATGTTTCATGAAAACGCAAAACAGCCTTCTCTTCATCGAAGAAAGGGCTGCTCTTGAATATTTCCGGAAGGTACGACCCCTCCGGCAGAGTATGAATCAACCATATTATTGGTTCTCGAGTTCTTCCTTACCCACCAAACTGACTAAAGCGGTTACAGCCTGATCTGCGTCCGCGCCTTCGGCACTGATGATTACTTCTGTCCCCGAACTGATTGCAAGGCTCATAATTCCCATGATACTCTTGGCATTCACTTTTTTATCATCTTTTTCCACGAAAATTTCAGACGAGTACTTATTCGCTTCTTGGACGAACAACGCTGCCGGTCTGGCATGAAGACCCGTTTTCAAGCGGACAACTACCGGATGCTTTGTCATGGAAACCTTACCCCCTAATTAAGAAATCTGCATAGCTCTCATACCATATTTGGTAACATTATAACATTATAACATGAACGACACTAGAAGAAAAAACTAGCCGTTCCGAATCTTCTCAGCCAGCTCGTCAATCTTCCGTAGTCGGTGGTTCACGCCCGATTTGCTGACGCTTCCCTTCAGAAGCTCGCCCACTTCCTTCAGATTCATGTCCGGGTGCGCCAAACGGATCTCGGCAACCTCACGGAGTTTGTCGGGCAAATTTTCCAGTCCCATTTCCTTCTGCAACAGCTTGATGTTGTCGATTTGCCGAACGGCCGCTCCGATCGTCTTGTTCAGATTGGCTGTTTCACAGTTGACGATCCGGTTCACGGAATTCCGCATGTCGCGCATGATACGCACGTCTTCAAACTTGAAAAGGGCTTGATGCGCCCCGATCAGGCTCAGGAATTCAATGATTTTCTCGCCTTCCTTAATGTAAAGAATGAATCCCTTCTTCCGCTCGATGAGACGGGCATTCAGCTGAAATTCATTCGCCAAGTCCACCAGCGCCTGACAGTGTTCTTCGTACATGGAGGAGATCTCCATATGATAGGAAGAGCCTTCAGGGTTGTTTACCGAGCCCCCGGCCATAAACGCTCCACGCAGATAAGCCCGCTTGCAGCAGTTCTTCTTCACGAGGTCCGGGTCGATGTCTGCTCGGAACAAGAAGCCTTCCGAGACAATCTTCAGCTCTTTCAGTATTTCCTGAACACGGGCTGGAATACGGACGATATAGACATTATTTTTCTTTAGACGCATTTTCTTGCGGACGAGCAGCTCGGTATGAGCCTGAAAATACTTTTTAATCAGCGTGTAGATACGTCTGGCAATCGCTGCATTCTCGGTGGATATATCCAAAATGACCTTCTTGTTCGAAAGCTGGACCGCCCCGTTCATGCGGATCAGTGCCGACAATTCGGCCTGTTCGCAGCAGGTGTCTGCTTCGATCATGGTCAGTTCTTTTTTAGTCAGCGCCGCAAACGACACGGGACTCTCACCTCTTTCTTAAAATCCAGTCCTGAACCAGCTGGTAAATATGATGGCTCAGTTTGTCGGCATCATGCCGCAGATAGGTCCGGAAAAGCACCAGCGTATCGGCGATCACCTTATATCCAAGGTTCGTGACCTCTTCATAGTCGAGCTCCACCGGCTTGGCGCCCTTTTCGGCGTATTTGTCCTGAACCTGCGGTGGAATATCTCCACTGTTCACAATGACATAATCAAACAAGTGTTTGCCGATATGATCGTAAATAGCCTGGAGATGATCACTGACGGTATACCCGTCCGTTTCTCCCGGCTGAGTCATGACGTTGCAGACAAAAATTTTGATCGCTTCCGAAGCCATCACGGCTTCAGCCAGCTTGGGAACGAGCAAATTCGGCAAAATGCTGGTATACAAGCTTCCCGGTCCGATCAGGATCGCATCAGCCTCTTCAATGGCAGCGACTGCCTCAGGCAGCGGCTCCACCTCGGGCTCCAGGAATACACGCTTGATCCGCAAGCCCGCTTCAGGAATCTTGGATTCGCCTGTCACAATAGACCCGTCCTCCATCTCAGCCGACAACACCACCGCTTCACCGGCAGCAGGAAGCACACGGCCACGCACCGCAAATACACGGCTTAATTCCCGCACTGCCGTAACAAAGTCACCGCTGATGTCGGTCATGGCGGCCAGGATCAGATTCCCAAGACTATGTCCTGCCAGACCCGAGCCGCTGCTGAAACGATATCTCATCATCTCTGACATTAGAGGCTCAACATCAGCCAGGGCCGTCAGAACGTTGCGGATATCGCCTGGAGGCGGCATCTGAAGCTCGCTTCTCAGGATACCAGAGCTGCCCCCGTCATCGGCCACGGTTACAATTGCCGTAATGTCCAGCGGCATTTCCTTTAAACCCCGCAGCATGACCGACAAGCCTGTGCCTCCGCCCATGACAACGATCCGCGGACGCTCTCTTTTTTGTTCAGCCACTCTCATCACTTCCACTCTCATTAATGCCGATCACGTTCAGAATCCCGGTGGCTGACCGAAACCGATTCTGTTTCACTGGCCCCCAGCATTTTGCCTAAATATTCAGCAATGGCTACCGAGCGGTGTTTGCCACCCGTACATCCGATGCCGATAATCACTTGGCTTTTGCCTTCCTTACGGTACTGTGGAATGAGAAAATGCAGCATATCCAGCAGCTTCGTCAGGAACGCCTGGGTTTCTGGCCATTTCATGACATAATCGTATACTTCGCTGTCCTGTCCTGTTCGCGGCCGCAAATTTTCCACATAGTGGGGATTTGGCAGAAAGCGAACATCAAATACCAGGTCGGCGTCAATCGGAATCCCGTATTTGAATCCGAACGAAGTAATATTGATGGATAGCGTGTTGCTCTCCAATTGGGAGAACCGCGAGATGATTTTGTCCTTCAGTTGTCCCGGCTTCATGACGCTGGTATCAAGCACAACCGTGGCAGAGCTTTTCAGTTCCTCCAGCATTTTGCGTTCAAGGCGTATGCCGTCAAGCGGCATGCCCTCCGGTGCTAGTGGATGCCGGCGCCGGCTTTCCTTATAGCGCTGTACCAACACCGAGTCGGTTGCTTCAAGAAATAGAATCTCGCAATGTATTGTAAAATGGTCCTTGATATAATTTAAGGATTCCGATAAGGCCGTAAAAAATTCGCGTCCACGCAGGTCAATGACCAGCGCAACCTTCGCGATCTTCCCCTTCGACTGCTCAATGAGTTCAGCAAATTTGGGAATCAGCACCGGAGGCAAATTATCCACACAGAAAAAACCGAGATCCTCCAGGCTCCGTACTGCTAACGTCTTTCCAGCCCCTGACATGCCTGTAATAATAATCAGGGTGGCCATGGCCGACGCAGTGTTGTCACCGTCTTGCATCAGCTTTCCCTCCCTTGGTTTGGTATTCAGAAAGCGAAAAAACGGGCCGCAAAACCTTCAAAATCTTCCTTTTTCCACGCCCGCTATACATTCATTCTTTCGCACAAACAGCCGATAGCCCTGTTCTAGGAACGAAGCAAAAGTCCCGCTGCCCCGACAACGCCGGCTTCATTTCCAAGCTGTGCTGGCAGGATCGAAACACCCTTTTGCAGCGGCTCTGGAGTCAGCTTGGCGAATACTTCACGCACCTCATTAAACAGGATATCTCCCGCTTTCGATACGCCGCCGCCAATGATGAATACTTCCGGATTCAGTGCAGCCGCTACAGCTGCCATGGATTTACCCAAGTAGAAAGCCGCACGCTTCACGATGCGTTGTGCCACTTCATCCCCGGCTTTCGCCGCATCAAAGACTTCCTTCGCAGCGATATGCTTTTCCAGCGCCAGCGAAGTCCGGTCCCCCCGCTCAACGGCATCCTTCGCCATGCGGATAATGCCTGTTGCCGAAGACACCGACTCTAGACAGCCCATTTTGCCGCATCCGCATTGGATCGCTTCCAAATCGGGAACAACGGAAATATGACCAAGCTCGCCTGCCAGACCCGAGAAACCTTGATAGATTTTACCATTGATTATGATTCCGCCGCCTACACCCGTGCCGAGCGTATAGCAGACGCAGTTGTCGATGTCGCGTCCTGCGCCGCTCCAGGCTTCACCCAGTGCAGCAACGTTAGCGTCATTATCTATTTTGATAGGCTTGCCGATTTTTTCTTCCAAAATGGCACGAATCGGCACATCACGGAAACCTACGTTTGGCGCGAAGATAATGATTCCCTCACGGACATTGGTAAAGCCGGCAACTCCCGCTCCGACGCCTGCCAGCTGATCCCAGCTGTATGGGGACTGGTCAACAATATGCCGTACATACTTCTCGATATTATCGACGACAACATCAACGCCCTTTTCCGTTTCTGTGGGTCCTTCATACGTTTGAATAAGCTGCCCTGCTTGATTGCAGATGCCGACCTTGATCGCTGTTCCGCCTAAATCGACACCAACGTAGATTTGCTCAGACATGTTACAAGCCACCTTTTTTCCTTGAGTAATAGTTTGCTCCTACTGTACCAACTATAATTGAAGCCTTACTATCGGTCAAGAGATGTGAGAACCGTCACAAGCCCCGCTCAGAGCCCGTACTGCGGGCTTGTTCCGCTTTTTGAAGATTTCGTGAAACAGTCCGCTTGCCCTATTCCCAGGCTCACAGGAATATGACAACTGTCACATGCTTTTCATGACACCCCACACTAACCAGACTCGTTTCCCCCGCTTAAAATGGAAGTATCAGGAATGACAGTCAAGAAGGCCATTTAAATGGAGGTAATTATGGAAAATATAGCGGAACTTCAACATGTATCCAAATTGTTTGGAGGGAAAACGGCGGTGGATGATGTATCCTTTGTTATTCCCAAGGGATCCGTCACCGCGGTTCTGGGCCCTAATGGAGCCGGCAAAACAACGGTACTGTCCATGATGCTCGGACTGCGCGAGCCCAGCTCCGGCAGCGTCCGAATTTTTGGACAGTCCCCCAAGCATGTACAGGTCAAAAGACGCATCGGCGCCATGCTGCAGGAAGTCAGTGTGATTGACGGACTGAAGGTGCATGAAGTCATGAGCCTGATCCGGAGTTACTATCCGAGCCCCTTGAAGCTGTCGGAAATGGTACATCTGGCCGGCTTCACACCGGAAGAGTTGAACAAACGTGCGGATAAGCTCTCCGGCGGGCAGAAACGTCGCCTCGGCTTTGCCCTTGCGCTCGCAGGCGACCCGGATCTTCTGTTCTTCGATGAGCCGACCGTAGGGCTGGATGCCCCGGCACGACGTGCGTTCTGGCAGCAGGCGGACGAATTGGCCGATCAGGGAAAAACCATTTTATTTTCCACTCATTATCTTCAGGAGGCCGAGGATACCGCACACCGGATACTTCTTTTCAACAAAGGGAAGATCGCCGCAGACGGCACCCCGGACGAGATTGTCTCGAGATTGACCAGCAAATCGGTTTCATTCATGGCCGACTTAAACGGAGATGAGGCATACACTGCGGCTGAAATGGTTCACCGGATGCGTTCCATCCCCGGCGTGAGCGATTGCAAGGAACAGGAAGGTCGATGGGTCGTTACGGCAGACAACACAGACACGGTGCTGGCTGCGATTTTCAGATACAACATTCTCGCTCGGGACATTCGAACCGGTCAAGGGCGGCTGGATGATGCTTTTGAACTGATGCTTACGCATGATGATCATGAGAAGGAGGCGGTATCGTAATGAAAATGCTGCTCATGCAGTGCAAGGTAGAAATGCTGCGGATTATTAGGAACCCTTATTATGTATTTTGGTCCCTGCTTATGCCCATCGTATTTTATTTTATTTTCACCAAAATCGTAAATACCGGTATTGATAATGCGGAAGCCTGGCAGGCGCATTACCTGATGTCGATGACCACTTTCAGCGTCATGGGTTCTGCGATAATGACCGTCGGCATACGCATGGTTCAGGAGCAAAGCCTCGGTTGGGCCGTCTATATGCGAATCACGCCTCTCCCGGGCAGCGTCTATTTTATCTCCAAAATGTTCGGGCAGACGGTCATGCATGCCTTTTCGGTCATCGTTATTTTTATCGCAGGCTTTCTGATTAACGGAGTTCATATGTCCATCGGCCAATGGGTCGGCAGCGGGCTTTGGATTCTGGTTGCCTCCATACCTTTTCTGGCTTTGGGTACGCTGTTCGGTACAATGAAAAGAGTCGATACCGCAAGCGGCGTGAGCAATATTGCATACATGTTGATGGCCGTGCTTGGAGGTATGTGGATGCCAATTGACAGCTTCCCTTCCGTACTGCAAACCATTGGCAAATGGCTCCCTTCCTATAACTACGGCAGCGGGGTATGGTCCATTGCCGCCGGAAAGGCTCCCGACCTTAAACCGATGCTTATTTTAGCCGGATATTTGTTCCTATTTATGGTACTATCCATATATATTCGAAAAAAACAGGAAGCGGTGTAATCATCCGTGAGTCGTTCCCGATTTAATATTTTCCCGAGCGAACTGGGCTTTTTCCCTTATGTGTGGCTCATTTATATCTCCATGCCAATTTTTTATATCAGTCAGGAGCATGGTTTGAAGATGGCGGTGGGTTATCTAATGATCGCCTTGTTTTTAGTAACCTACCGCCAGCTATTTTTCGCTAAAAAATCATTTCCTTACTGGCTGGGACTTCAGATGCTGCTCGCCTTCATGCTCTGTATAACGTACAGTCCCTTCAATTTGTTTTTGGGATTTTACACGGCCAGCTTTATCGCTTATTACAAAGACAAACGCCGGTTTTTCATTGCACTGGCTGTCTTTTACGTTATGCTGATCCTGCCGGTTATCATCAATATTCCTCGTTTGGAACGATCGGATATCTACGTCATTCTTCCTTTTCTGGTCGTCATGATGATGTCTCCGTTCGGCATGCGCTCTATGTTCAAGCAGCAGCAGCTCGAACGCGATTTGAACCAGGCGAATGAACGGATTGAGGAACTGGTGAAGCGAGAAGAGCGCATACGGATCTCGAGGGACCTTCATGATACGCTGGGGCACACATTGTCGCTTATCACCTTGAAAAGCCAGCTGGTGACCCGGCTGGTTGAGCGCGATCCACAGAAGGCGCTGCTGGAAGCACGAGAGATTGAGCAGACCTCCAGGGCTGCCCTGCGCCAGGTACGTGAGCTTGTGAACGGGATGCGGGCAATATCCGTTATCGAGGAGGTGAAGACTTCTGAGCGGATACTGGAGAGCGCAGGCATCATGCATAATGCAGAGGGTAACTTCCGCTTGGAAGGGATCTCGGGATTCATCCAAAATATTCTCAGCATGTGCCTGAAGGAGGCCGTTACCAATGTCGTGAAGCACAGCCAAGCGAATGCCTGCACCATGGCCATAGAGCAGACATCGGGTGAAATCCTGCTGACCGTCAGCGACGACGGCATCGGCTGGGATACAGGCTTGGATGGACAGCTTAATGATGGCAACGGTCTGGCGGGCATGAGAGAACGGCTCTCCCTGATTGACGGCAGTCTTGAACTCGCTTCTTCCAATGGTACAAGAGTTATTATTCGCATACCCATCATTAAAAATAATGCTGGCAAGGAGTGTGAAACCGCGTGATCCAAATCGTGATTGCCGAGGACCAGCGCCTTTTGCGCGGCGCGCTGGCCTCATTGCTTGATCTGGAGGATGATCTGCAGGTCGTCGGCCAAGCCGGGGACGGACAGGAAGCACTCTCCATGATCTTGAACCTGAAACCTGATGTTTGCCTGCTGGATATTGAAATGCCGGTGCAAACCGGCATCGAGGTCGCCGAGCAGCTTAAAATAGAGTCATCTCCGTGCCGGGTCATCATTCTGACGACCTTTGCCCGGCCCGGATATTTCGAGAGAGCCGTGAAGGCGGGGGTCAGCGGCTATTTGTTGAAGGACGAGCCCAGCGACAGGCTTGCCGAATCGATTCGGAGAGTGATGCAGGGTCACCGGGCGATTTCCCCAGAACTGATCTTCGACTCGGCTGTTCAGAAGAATCCGCTCACGCCAAGAGAATGCGAGATTTTGCAGCATATCGCCGGAGGCAAAACCGCAAACGAGATTGCCCGCGCGTTGCATTTGTCGCATGGCACGGTCCGCAATTATATCTCTGAAATTCTGAATAAACTCGATGCCAAAAACAGGATTGAAGCGATTAGCTTGGCCGAGGAGAACGGCTGGCTATGACCCGCTGCAAACCATAAGAAGCCTCACCTCGCTGTTTTCTCCCGGTAACCACTACCGAAAAAATAAAGGGCGTCCCTCTGCCATATCATGGCGTGGGACACCCTTTTTGTATGAAATCAGTACTTACAGCGTTTCGCTCCAGTCATGCACCATGCTGCCTTCAAGGAACTTCTCGCAGTCCATCGCAGCCATACAGCCTGTTCCCGCTGCGGAGATGGCTTGGCGATAGCGGACGTCCTGTACGTCGCCACATGCGAATACGCCCGGAATATTGGTTTCCGTCGTACCTGGTTTAACCAGAATGTATCCAACCTCGTCGGTTGTAATCTGATTCTCCAGGAATTTGGTATTCGGTGTATGTCCGATAGCGACAAACACGCCGTCCGCTTCAATCAGCTCTTCCTGCTTCGATTCATTGTTGAATACCTTGAGGCCCTTAACGCCGTTATCGCCCGCTACAACCTCAAGCGGTACACGATTCAGTGCCCAGATAATCTTTTCGTTGCCGCGTGCTCGTTCCTGCATGATTTTCGAGGCTCTCAGCTCTTCTCTGCGGTTAACCAGCGTTACGCTGGAACCGAAACGAGTCAGGAAGTTTGCCTCCTCCATTGCCGAATCGCCGCCACCGATCACGAGGATTTTTTTGCCGCGGAAGAAAAATCCGTCGCAGGTTGCGCAGGTGCTGACGCCGCGTCCGATATTTTCCTGCTCACCCGGAATGCCGAGATATTTCGCGGAAGCGCCAGTGGAGATAATGACGGATTCAGCTTCAATCTCGCCCATGCCCTCTACAGTCAGCTTAAATGGACGTTTGGAGAAGTCCACTTTGTCCACCCATCCTGTTTTGAACTCGGCACCGAAACGTTCGGCCTGCTTGCGCATGTTGTCCATAAGTTCCGGTCCCATAATGCCGTCGGGAAAGCCAGGGAAGTTCTCGATATCCGTGGTCGTGGTCAGCTGTCCGCCCGGCTGCATGCCCTCGATGACAAGCGGCTTCATATTGGCTCGTGCCAGGTAAATGGCCGCCGTAAGGCCTGCTGGGCCTGTACCGATTACGATTGATTTATACATATCATGATCCTCTCCTCTACTTATATATTTTCTGTAAAAGGACGGAAAAGTTCATCCTTTTCTTCCTTGATTGAGCAAACGCTGTCGATGCGTTTCGCGTAGCGGCTGACCGTTGATACGGAGACTCCATACCGCTCTGCGACTTCCTGATAGGTCATGGCATTTCCGTGTTGTTTGGCCGTTAAGTATTCGAGCGCCGCAGACCATCCTTCCGTATGCCGGATCATCGGTTTTTCCGGATGAAGCTTGCCCAGAAACTGGGTCCACAAGTTTTGCAGATGCTTCTTTTGTTCACGGTCCGATTGAGCATCCATATGCAGCAGCGCCTGATCAACCACAGCCTGCAGGGTTTCGCCGCCGATATGATGCTCGTAGGATGTCCGGGTCTCAGCAATCATTGGAGCCGAAGACGCACTTACCTCCAGAACGGCTTGAGTAGGGCCATCTAGCGCCATCTCTTGCAAAATGCGCAGGGCTTCATTCTTCAAATCTGCGGCCTCGTCCGGCTCCTCCAGGAAGGCTTCAAGCGTCTCCTTCACTTCTTCGTCGGCAATCCAGCCCAGCGCACGGATCACCTGAAGCTTGGTTCCTTTGTCACCATAACGGAGCGCCCAAAAGAATGAGGAACGAATCAGCGGGTTCGTCTTGATCTCCTCGTACAACTCGCCTTCATCCTGCTCCCAGCGTTTCAGCTGTTCCTCGAACGGCAGATGATAATGATAGCTCAGCTCCAGCTGCTGCATGCCTGATAGATCCAATATCTCGAGCTGCGCCAAGTAAAAGCGCGGAATATCCGATTCGGGATCCATTTTCTGCAGCTGCCGCCAATACCGCTTCGCTTCCTTGTAGCGCCCACTGTTGAAGGCAGCTACCGCCGTGTAGTGGTAGAGGCTCGGGTCTCCATTGACTTCTTCGTCCTTCAAAAGACGGCGAAAATGACCGTAGGCCGACGCATGCTTACCCAAAATCCCCATCGTGGTGGCAAGTTTGAATACATGCTCCTGATGAAAAGGAATCGTGATTTCGAGCAGCTCCAGCAGAGGATTCAAGGAATTAGTATCCCCCTCATGCTGGTAAAATATCGCCAGATTGCACAGACCATGAATATTCCCTTGCTCCTGTTCCAGCACTTCGCCAATCGTCGCCTTGGCTTTGCGGAACAACCCCATGTAATAATAAGCCAGTGCCAGGTTGTTACGGGCTGCCAGGAAATCCGGGTGCTCCTGCACAATGCGTTCCAGCAGCTCTGCTGCCTGGGAGAACTTCCCTTCTTCCATCAGCGCGCGCGCTTCTTCGTGCTCTACCATACCTTCGCGGCTGCGGATCCGGCTCACCTTCACCGGACGTTCCAGCTCGTACTGGAACAGCTCCATCATCTCTTCAGCCTCGTCCAAAAACTGGCCGGCGGGATCATCCTCCAAGTACTTGACCAGCACCCGCTCGGCCTCTTCAAAATTGTCCATATTGGCATAATTGTTGGCCATATAGAAATAACATTCCGTCATGGAAGCATCGACATGCTCCAAAATATCGGCAAGGACGGCGTTTGAACCTTCAAAATCGCCCATCTCTGATAATATACCCGCCATATTGCAATGATTCACCGGGTTGTCCGGTTCATATTCAACAGCTTTGCGAAAATATCTTAATGCCTTATCATACTGAAGGCGGTCCAGTGAACGGACTGCACGTTCAAAGAAGAAATTGGCATTCATATGAATGGGTATGACTTTATGTTGTAGGTCCTCAGCCTGCAAATGATTTTCCTCCATGTAAGCAAGGCACCTCCCTTAAGTTGCATATAACAATTCTATCAAAGAGAAACAAGAGTTTCATCTTATCTATAAATTGAACTAAAGAATGGAAAAGTACTTCACTTATATTCCAGATGGATCCAAGGAGAAGCAAGGTAAACTTTAGTTCATTTTATCTATCCAGAATAGTATACCATAACTTTATAGGAGCAACGAAGGCAATATCTATTATAGAAATACTGTCCGTGTGCTTATAATCAGAGGAAAAAAAGCCCTATCCGTTGATGCCATAAACAATAGAAAAAGACGCCGGAGCACTATACTCCAGCGTCTTTGAACATGGTCGCCAGTGACCCGCCTTCCATGATGATCCTTACGGCAGCAGACAGCATGGAGGCAACCGACAGCACCGTGAGTCGTTCATGCCGCTCCTCCACAATCGCAATTGAGTCCGTGACCACAATTTCCCGAATGTGCGAATGGCTCAAACGTTCCAGTGCATCACCCGAAAACAGCCCGTGCGTCGCGCATACAATCGCAGGCTCCGCGCCGCGCTCCTTCAGACTTTCGATCACGTTAATAATGGTCGACCCCGTATCGATAATATCTTCGATGATGATCGGTGTTCGTCCCTCCACATCCCCGATAACATGCGTGACAATGGATTCATTATGCGCAGGACGCTTCTTGAACATGATCGCAAAAGGAGAATCCAGGCGGTTAGCCAATTTCTCTGCGGTCTTGGCCCTTCCCGCATCTGGGGATACAATAACCGGGTTCGCGAGATTTAAAGATTTTAAATAATCGCTAATCAAATCCAGCGCTGTAAGGTGATCCACAGGAATATTGAAGAAACCCTGAATCGCCGGAGCATGCAGGTCCATGGTTATTACCCGGTTGGCTCCAGCCGTCGTCAAGACGTCAGCCACCAATTTGGCGGAGATCGGCTCGCGCGGTGCGGACTTCCGTTCTTGCCGGGCATATCCATAGTACGGAACCACAATGTTGATCGTACGCGCGGAGGCGCGTTTCGCCGCGTCAATCATGACCAGCAGCTCAACAAACAGCTCGTTAATCGGATGCGATAGAGATTGCACAATAAATACATCGCAGTTGCGGATGCTCTCTTCATAATTTACGTAAATTTCGCCGCTCTTAAAGCGGGATAACGTCACACTGCCCAGCTCCGCTCCCAGTTTCTCGCACATGCTCTCAGCAAGCAGGGGATTGGACGACCCGGAAAAAATACGCACCTTGTGCTGCATATGCTCCTCCTGATACCCGTTTTTTTAGACTTCCAGAGGGATCATGGTTCTCTGCCGTTTCTCAAATACCGCCAATTCACGGAAGCCGGCTTCCCACAAGGCAACACGCGCCTTGTCCAGGTTCTCGCCGAGCTTCTTCGGATCATGTGCATCCGAGCCGACCGTGAGCGGAATGCCAAGCCGATAAGCCTCATGAATCATCCGCTCCGACGGGAACATCTCCGTGCAAGGCTTGGACAAGCCAGAAGCGTTTAATTCCATGGCTACGCCGCTCTTCGCCACCGCCACAAGCGCCGCATTTTCCAGTGCCCGCGCCTCGTCTGCGAATTCCTCTCCCGGGTGGTATCCAAAGCGTTTAATAACATCCAAGTGGCCCATGATATCGTAAAATCCAGTCGCGGCCGCCTTTTGAATGGCATCGTAGTAGGTTTGATAGACCCCGAACGAATCACGGCCTTCCCAGCCCTGAACTTGCCGGTGATCCGTAATATCCCACTCCCCCAGGAAATGGACGGAGCCAATGACATAATCCCAAGGGTAGGCCTCGACGATCCGTTCAATCGCTTCTTCCCATCCTTCAATATAGTCTCCTTCGAGACCAAGTCGTATATCGATCTGATCCTTGTACTTTTCCTTCAGCTTCAGGCACTCCTCCACGTAACGTGGAAGTTCGTCCATCGGCATGGCCATTTCCGGATAATAATGTGCCGGATCAACGTGAAGCAGCGGCATATGATCAGATAAGCCGATCTGGCCCAGTCCAATCTCTATGCCGCGGCGTACATACTCTTCAAGCTCTCCGACTGCATGGCCGCACCGTACATGATGCGTGTGATAATCGATCAGCATGCTTCGTCCTCCCCTAATCCCGGCGAGGACGCTCATGGCGACGGTCCAGTTCAGCCATAATATCATCCAGCGGAAGCTTGCGTTCCTGCAACAGAACGAGCAGGTGATATATCAGATCGCTGACCTCAAGACGCAACTCGGCATTGTCCTTGTTTTTGGCCGCGATAATGGTTTCTGCCGTCTCTTCGCCAACCTTTTTCAGGATTTTATCAACACCTTTGTCAAAAAGGTAGGTGGTATAAGCGCCTTCCGGACGGTCCTTCTCTCGCTCTGCAATAACCTGCTCCAGTTCCTCCAGTACTGCAAACCGGTGTCTGGCTTGATCCGTACTCCCGCTCGCTTCCACGGAAGCTACTGCCGGAGTTGTGATCCCGCGGTAGAAACAGGTGGTCTCTCCGGTATGGCAAGCCGGTCCCGCAGGCTTTACCAGGAACAGGAGGGTATCGCCATCACAATCATAATGGGCGGAGACGATTTTTTGCGTATTGCCGGAAGTCGCTCCCTTATTCCACAGCTCTTGACGCGATCTGCTCCAAAACCAGGTTTCGCCGGTTTCGATGGAACGTTTCAATGACTCCCTATTCATATAAGCCATCATTAATACTTCCTTGCTGGCAGCATCTTGAACAATGGCCGGGACAAGCCCATCCCCGTCAAATTTGATTTGATCCTGCACCTGCTCAAGCGATTGCTGCTTCGATTGTTCACTCATCTGATTTCAACCCCTTTTTGCTTTAAGTCCTGCTTCAATTCCGGTATGGAAATTTCCTTATAGTGAAAGATCGTGGCTGCAAGCCCCGCATCTGCTTTTCCCTGCGTGAATACTTCAACAAAGTCATCCTTCGTTCCCGCTCCGCCTGAAGCGATCACCGGAATACGGACCGCATCGGCTACAGCCGACGTCAGCGCAATGTCAAAGCCGTCCTTCGTTCCATCGGCATCCATGCTGGTCAACAAAAGTTCTCCAGCCCCCAGCTCCTCTGCTTTCCGCACCCATTCGAGAGCACGGATGCCGGATGCTTTGCGTCCGCCATGCGTATAGACTTCCCATTCGCCCCATGCTTCGTTATATTTGGCATCCACAGCCACAACAATGCACTGTGAGCCGAAGCGGCGCGCCCCATCTGCAATCAGCTGCGGATTAAGGACAGCCGCCGTATTAATACCGATTTTATCCGCTCCTGCGCGAAGAATTCTTTTCATGTCTTCAACCTGGGATATCCCGCCGCCGACCGTGAACGGAATCGAGATTTCCCCCGCCGTCTTTCGTACAACCTCAATCATCGTCTGTCGCCCCTCAACGGAGGCTGAGATGTCCAGGAACACCAGCTCGTCAGCACCTTCACGGTCATATAGTGCCGCTAGCTCAACAGGATCGCCCGCATCCCGCAAATTCTCGAAATTGACTCCTTTAACTACCCGTCCGTCCTTTACGTCTAGACACGGAATGATGCGTTTTGCCAGCATAGCCTCTCTCCCTCTCCAAAAAGCCTGTTATGTGGTATAGGGTATGATTCGGAATAACCATATCCCCCGCCGACACTTTACTTGAGTGTTTTGACCGCTTCAGCCAGATCAATGCTCCCCGTATACAGAGCTTTGCCGACAATCGCCCCACCTACGCCTTCCTGACGGTACTCGTTCAGGCGAACCAGATCCTCCATGACGCTAACCCCGCCGGAGGCAATTACGGTTCTGCCGTTGCTTTTAGCCAGAGCCACAATGGCATCCACATTGGGCCCCTGCATCATGCCATCCCGAGAAATATCCGTGAAGATGAAGGTTTCTGCCCCTTTGGAAGCCAGCTCTTTGGCAAGCTCCTCTGCCTTAACCTCAGAGGTCTCCAGCCAGCCCCGCGTTGCTACATAGCCGTTTCTGGCGTCAATGCCAATCGCAACTTTGTCGCCATAAGTGCCGAGCACCTCTTCGGTGAACGCACGGTCTTCAATTGCAGCCGTACCGATAATTACGCGGCTTACTCCGAGAGAAAGCAGTCGTTTGACGTCGTCCACGGTACGCAACCCTCCGCCAACCTGTACCGGGACGTTAACACCGGAAGCAATGACTCCTATCACCTCGTCATTTACCGGATGGCCAGCCTTAGCCCCATCCAGATCCACCAAGTGGATATAAGAACCGCCTTGGGCTTCCCATGCTTTTGCAGCCGCGAGTGGGCTGTCGTTATAGACTGTTTCCTGATTGTAATCTCCTTGAATCAGCCGGACGCATTTGCCTCCACGGATATCAATGGCCGGATAAATGATGAATGATGACATCGAATGACTCCCCCGCTTTCCCTTTTCGTGAATCAAGTCACGCTCATAAAATAAAATCAGTAGTTGCTGACATGCTTAGTGACCATTGCAATATCGGATCGTTTCGCAAAAGGGTTTCGCTTACACCAATGTTGAGGTATGTCCGCAGAGCTTCAAAAACTGTCCCAGCAGGTTCATGCCGAGCTCCCCGCTTTTTTCCGGGTGAAACTGCATGCCGTACACCGAGCCCCGCCCGACAATGGCCGTCACCGGCTGTCCGTAATCCGTAACGGCTAGCAGGTCGGACTTCACTTCCGGAAGAACATGATAAGAATGCACGAAATAAACATGCCCTTCCGCAAGTCCCGCCAACAGCGGATTGTCCTTTTGCAGAAACTCCAGCCGGTTCCAGCCCATATGCGGTACCTTGTAATCGCCTTCCGCAAAACGGATGACTCTGCCTGGCAGGATGCCGAGCCCAACATGTTGACCATGCTCCTCACTGCTTCCGAACAGGAGCTGCATGCCGAGGCAAATGCCAAGCAGCGGTCTTTCCGCTGCAGCGGCTTCCTTCATGACCTCGCCAAGCCCGCTCTCTCGCAAATGCTCCATGGCATCGCCGAAAGCACCTACGCCGGGCAAAATAATTCCATCCGCATTTAGGATCTCCGCACGGTCGCCCGTAACGAGCGCCTCTGCTCCGAGACGCTCTACGGCCTTGCTCACGCTGTGCAGATTGCCCATGCCGTAATCGACAATCGCGATCGCCACTTACAGCACTCCTTTCGTGGATGGAACCCCCGTCACGCGCGGATCAATGCTGGTCGCTTCATCCAGTGCACGTCCCAGTGCTTTGAATACCGCTTCAATCATGTGATGTGTATTTTGTCCATAGTGTACGATGACATGGAGCGTCACCCGCGCTTCAAGTGCAAACTTCCAGAGAAATTCATGCACTAGCTCGGTAGAGAAACTGCCAACCTGTGAAGAAGGATATTGCGCGCGGTATTCAAAATGCGGCCGGTTGCTGATATCGATGACAACCTGCGCAAGTGCTTCATCCATGGGAACGAAGACGCTCGCATAGCGCTTGATGCCTTTTTTGTCTCCCAGAGCTTCCCGCAGCGTCTGTCCAAGGCAAATCCCGATGTCTTCAACCGTATGATGATCGTCGATCTCAATATCTCCATGAGCCTGAACCTTCAGATCGAATTGTCCGTGCTTGGTGAACAGATCGAGCATATGGTTCAGAAATGGTACATCCGTCTCAAGCTCCGATATGCCGGTCCCGTCTACGGAAAAGGCCAGTTTGATATCCGTTTCATTCGTCTTTCGACTTATTTCAGCGCTTCTTGCACCCTTATCCTGATTAAATTCCATTCTCTTCTCCTGCCTTTCCTTCTCGCTTCATGCGAACTTCGATCGCCCGAGCATGTGCTTCCAACCCTTCACCGCGTGCCAGCTCCATAATAGCAGCTCCGTTCTTCATCAAGGCTTCCTTGCTATAGTAAATCATGCTTGATTTCTTAATAAAATCGTCCACATCGACCGGCGAGGAGAATCTCGCCGTACCGTTAGTCGGAATGATATGATTCGGACCCGCAAAATAATCTCCCACAGGTTCCGAGCTGTATGCACCGAGGAAGATGGCCCCCGCATTTTCAATCAAACCTACATGGGCCATCGGATCAGCGACCATCAGTTCCAAATGTTCAGGAGCCAAACGGTTAACTACCGAAATTCCTTCAAGTAGCGATTCCGTAACAATGATTGCCCCATAGTTCTCAATCGACGCAGAAGCAATATCTCTTCTTGGCAGCAGTTCCAGTTGACGCTGAACTTCGTTAGAAACGCGGTCCGCAAGCTCTCGTGACGGAGTGACCAGAATAGCAGACGCCATCTCATCATGCTCTGCCTGTGACAGCAGGTCAGCAG
Organism: Paenibacillus dendrobii; assembly: GCF_009807035.1. Taxonomy (GTDB): domain Bacteria; phylum Bacillota; class Bacilli; order Paenibacillales; family Paenibacillaceae; genus Paenibacillus_AQ; species Paenibacillus_AQ dendrobii. The sequence continues at coordinate 11,516 of NZ_WUBI01000009.1, read as the reverse complement.
CCACATATTCCGGATCGGCCGACTCATCGGCAAGTACGACAATTTCGCTTGGTCCGGCAATGCTGTCAATATCAACAGCGCCGTAAACCTCACGCTTGGCAAGCGCTACGTAGATATTGCCAGGCCCGCATATTTTATCAACCGGAGCGATGGATTCCGTGCCATATGCCAGCGCAGCGATAGCTTGGGCTCCACCGACGCGGTATATTTCATGCACGCCCGCTTCCGCTGCGGCCACAAGAATGTACGGATTGATCCCTTCCGCTCCACCGGTTGAAGGTGGGGTAACCATGACAATCTCGGGTACGCCGGCTACCTGAGCCGGAATAACATTCATCAGCACGGATGATGGATAAGCTGCCTTGCCGCCGGGAACATAGACCCCCACTCTTTTCAGCGGGCGGATAATCTGACCCAAAATACTTCCGTCCGGCTGCAGATCCATCCATGAATTCCGTTTTTCCCGCATATGGAAAGCACGGATATTCTGTGCTGCCGCCGAGATCGCCTGGATGAAGGATGGCTCCACCTGCTCGTAGGCCGCTTCCAGCTCATCCTTCGTCACCCGCAGCATGGCTGCGGACAACTCTGTACGATCCAGCTCTTGGGTATAACGGAGCAGCGCTGCATCTCCTTCCGCTCTAATGTCGCCTACAATCTGTTTGACTCGTGCATTTTGCTCCGGAGTCCCGTAGTCGACTTCTCTCCGCAGATCAAAATCCTGTACCGATACAACCTTCATTCCACTCTCTCCTCGCTCTCTCCATCTGTCTTCCGGTTCCTGAGCCCAATGCCTAGGCTTCAACGGCAATGGCCTTCTGAAGACGATCGCACAGCGACTGGATTTGTCCGTTCTTCATCCGGTAACTCACCCGGTTGGCGATCAGACGGCTCGTAATTTCAAATATCTGGTTCATTTCAATCAATCCGTTTTCTTTCAACGTCTGTCCGGTTTCCACCATGTCGACAATCCTGTCAGCAAGACCGATCAGCGGCGCCAGCTCAATCGAGCCGTTCAGCTTGATTACCTCCACCTGCTGGCCCTGCTCACGAAAGTACTGGGATGCAACATTCGGATATTTGGTCGCTACCCGTTGTTGAATTCCAGGCTGCCAGTTTGGCAGTCCGATGACCGACATCCGGCATTTGGCGATCCCGAGATCCAGAAGCTCGTATACGTCCCGGTTCTCCTCCATCAATACATCCTTGCCTACGATACCGATATCTGCTGCTCCGTACTCCACATAAGTTGGCACGTCTACCGGCTTCGCCAGAATAAACTCCATATCGAGCTCAGGCAGGGCAATGACCAGCTTGCGGGTCTCATCTACCTCTGTCGGTATTGGCAGTCCGGCAGCACGGAATAAATCCGCCGCCTTTTTATAAATCCGTCCTTTCGGCATGGCTACCTTCAAAGTTTCTGCCAACGTACTCCCTCCTCATATATCTCGTATACATGAACTCCATTTAGGAGAATGTCTCTACCTTCCCATATACCTCTGCGGACTTATTCAGAGTCTCGCTCTCATTCTGAACCAGCATCGTCACAACGGCCATTCCCTGCTCTCTCAGCTCGGCTGCTCGTGCAAGACCCTCCTTGCGGGCCGCCGTAGTATACCTGATCAGAACAGGATGATTTTCTTCCACGACAGTGCCTTTAACCCCATCGAGGATACGGTTTGTCTTCAGAGCAAATCCTGTAGCTGGCACATCACGTCCAAACTGACGCAGGAGGTTATCGTATCTGCCGCCGCTGCATACCGGAAATCCTAGCTCTGCTGCGTAGCCCTCAAAGGTCATCCCCGTATAATAAGAGAAATCGCCGATCATCGTCAGATCAATGAGGACATGCTCCGATACGCCATAGGCCTCCAGCACTTCCCATACCTTGCATAAGTGATCAATGGAGGCCCGGGCCAGCAGATGTCCGCTCAGCTCCGACGCCTGATCGCAAATTTCCTTGTCTCCGCGCAGCCGCAGAATGCCTTCGAGTACTTCAAGCTGCCCATCGCCGATTGCAAGCTCCCGGATTGCTTTCCGGAATCCGACATAGTCGCGGTCCAGCAGATGCTTCTTTAATGCCTGCTGTTCATTGCCCCGCTCTGCCAGTACTTCTTCGAATAGTCCGTTCAGAAATCCGACATGCCCCATAGCGATTTTGAATGATTTTACCCCTGCTGCCTTCAGCGATTCAATCGCAAGGGCCACTACCTCGGCATCCGCTTCCGGCGAATCATCGCCGACCAGTTCAACTCCGGTTTGAAAGAACTCTGCTTCCCGGCCTGCTTCCTCTTCAAAGGCCCGAAATACATTCGCATGGTATGAAAGACGAATGGGCAGCGATTCCTCCTTGAGCAGCGAAGACACCACTCGAGCTATCGGGGCAGTCATATCGGAACGAAGCACCAGCGTGGTTCCTCTGTTATTCAGCAGTTTAAACAGCTTTTGATCTGATGTGGAGCTCGCTACGCCCACCGTTTCATAAAATTCCATTGTTGGCGTCATGATTTGCCGGTAGCCCCAACGGCCCATACAGTCCAGTACATTGCGCTCAATCGCTCGCAGCTTATCCACGGCATACGGTACATAATCACGGACACCGACCGGTTTTTCAAAACCTTTTGGTTTCGACACCTTGCTTCACCTCAGCTCATATTAAAATCATTTATCTTTATCACATTAAAGTGCTACCATTCTACCAAAGTAAAGAATAATGGATATATTATCATGAAATCCCGCCTTCGTCAACGATTGCCGGCTGCTGCACCTTGATGCCTTCAATCAAGAACTCCCTCTTGCGGATGTCTAACACGAAAACACACACTGTCTCAATTTCCCGCATAATTCTTGACCAAGCTGTCTATATTGTAACAACGGTTGGCATGTTTTGTAAGATGTAAAAAAACCGCCCGGTATAGACCGAACGGCTGCATTACTTTACATATTGAGTTTAACCGCTTTTTCCTCGACGCTTTTTTGCGGACGTTTCGGTGCTGTACCGAAAAATATCCATGACCATGGGATGTACCGGAAAGCAATGTACACAATGATCCATGAAATCCCCAGCGAAATCAACCAGCCTCCCCCGATACGCGCCGCATACTCCACGGAACCTCCGTGGGCTGGTATTTTGCGATATAGGAACAGCAGGAACGGATGGAGCAGGAAAATCCCGAAGGAGCAGGCCCCCATAGACGTCAGCGCCGAGCTCAGCCACTTCCAGCCGTAACGATAGAGGATATAGGATACCTGCATCAGCACGATACATGACAGAAGTGAATGAAGATCCCACATGAACTCATACCACAAGCTGTTGATCTTGCTGCCCTGTGTATTTAGGCCATAATACAAATTCACGTGAATGATACCCGCCGCGATCCAGGCTGCCCATACCAGTATCCATACCATTCCCTTGCCGCTTTTAAAGCCTTCACGAGTTACATTAAGCCATTCCTTGAGTTGTGCATAATAAGCTGCAATGAATGCACCGAAGAGATAGAAGGACATATAAGAGAAAGCGATGCTTCCCTTTGGCAAAGGCAATCGGATGCCTGTCCGGTACACGCCCGCTTCTGGCAAGTGAAACCCATATTTGTACAGGTACACATACAACCACTGAATGGCTACGCCAATAATCGCTATCCATGGCAAAATGGAACGTTGCTTCTGAAACCACCATAAAAAGAGCGGAAACACGATATAGAGCTGCAGCATAATGATCACATAATATAGATGGGTGTGCGCGGTTCCTTTTAACAACTGAATTCCAAAATCATGTGCCAGCTGGGTAAACGGAAGACCAAGCTTTCCTTTGACATAGGTATTGAGCAAGAAATAAAACAATGAAAATAATATATACGGCAAAAGGATATATAATAGACGTTTGGTATAAAAAGATTTCAGCATCGCTTTATTCAACGGCCGATCCAGGTAATTGTAAAAGAGTACGAATCCGCTCAAAAAGATAAACACAGGAACGGCGAATTTGCTGAATATGTTAATAAACAAAAACGGATAATAGGAAGAAGTCCCCAGTGTTGTATTCAGCGTGGTGGAAGTGGCATGGATAAAAATGACTGCCATAATCGCGAATGATCGGAATATATCCAGCTCCATGATTCGTTCTTTTTTCTTAAGCATGCAAACACTCCCGTAATAATTTATTTGCCCTCACGCAACGGTCTGTTGGAAAATTTTAATGAATTCCCCATTTAAAAATACTATATTTATATCCGTGTACGCCAGTTTAATATTTTTGGGTTCGTCATCAGATGCAGAAACCTCTGCTTCTTCCGCTTACCTACTACTATAAACCCCGAACCTTAAGAAAACTTAAATTTCAGAAAAAAACCACCCAAAGCGAGCTTTGAGTGGTTTTGGTTCCTAATATTATAGGGTCTGCCCAGCTACTTACCTACCATCTGTGATGTCTGTGCTTGAAATGCTTCGGACACATCTGTATCCTCGCTTCGTTTCATTTCGCGGAGTGGATTACCTCCCACAAAAGCACCTGCAGCTACATCCTTATGTACTACTGCCCCAGCCGCAACGACGGCGCCGTCGCCAATCGTTACACCGGGTAGTATCGTCGTATTTGCGCCAATCAGTACGTGATCCCCAATCTTGACCTCACCCAATCGGTATTCATGAATTAAATACTCATGCGCCAGAATGGTCGTGTTATAGCCAATGATAGAATTGTTCCCAATCGAGATCTTTTCAGGAAAAAACACATCCACCATCACCATCAACCCGAATGCGGTATGCTCTCCGACCTTCATGCCAAGTAAATGACGATAAATCCAGTTCTTGAGTGGAAGAATCGGGCAATAACGTGCCGCCTGGATACAGATGAAGTTCTTGACCCCTTTCCAGGGGCTGACTGTCTTATAAATCTGCCAGAGCGCGTTGGGCCCTTCCACCGGATACCGGGTCACTTTTCTCACTATGCCTTACTCCTGTTCTAACAGCTTATATAGATCCTTCATATCATGAATGACGTAATCCGGTTGATGCTCCAGCAGCGCCTTCTCACCCTTCAAAGACCATGCAACGCCCACTGAGCGGACACCGGCGGCTTTCGCCGACTGGATATCCACGGGACTGTCTCCTACCATTAATGTCCGGGAAGGATCGGCTCCGAGGATTCCGAGGGCCTTTAATATCGGCTCCGCATGAGGCTTGGGATGTTCGACATCATTAAGCGTAACGACAGCACCCATATATTTTTGAAGACCGAACATTTCCATGACCCGGATGGTTCCGGGCTTGTTCTTCGTTGTCACGACACCCAATTGAATGCCTTGGGCATGCAGCTGTTTGACGACTTCCTCCACGTGAGGGAACATCTTCACCATTACGTCATGATGTTCATCATTGTAACTGCGGTATGACGTCATCAGTGTGGTGATATCGCCCAAACCGGAAAACTCCTGGAGCTGCTGCTCCAGTGTCGCGCCCATCTTCGGAATAATCTCTTCCCGTGTCAGAGGCGTCAACTGATGCTTCTCCAGCACATGCATAAATGAGGTGATAATCAAATCATTGGTGTCAATGATCGTTCCGTCCAAATCAAATAATATGGTATCAATCATGCTGTATTTTACTCCTTTTTGTCCTCCGCGCCCTCAGGTTCCTGATCGGATATAGGCTCAGTGCGGGTTACTTCCGGTTCTGCCGATTTATCCTGCGGTAAAGATTCAGAATCTGGCACATTGTCCGGACTCGCCTTGGTAGAATAAATCGGATCCAGATAACGAGTCTCGGCTTTGCCTGTTGCGCGGCGCACAATGATCATCACAACCGCTAAGACAATGATCAGGATTGCAAGCAGCTGCGAGATCCGTACATTTCCATAAGCCGAATCAAGCGCACCATGTTCGAATCCCATCCATTCCATCGGCTTCCATAGTCCATTCATCAGCGATGCCAGCCAGTTTGGTCCGATAAAGGCCAGAGAATCTGTTCGGATTCCCTCTATAAAGAAACGCCCAATCGAATACCAAATGAAGTAAGACAGGAACAGCTCAGCAGCCCGCAAAAATCTCTGACGGCGGAGAATGAATAGAATAATGATGCCCACGAGGCTCCATAACGATTCATACAAGAATGTCGGATGATGATATACGCCCTGCACATTCATTTGATCTACAATAAAATTCGGAAGGTGAAGCTTGTCCCGAAGGAAAGATTCCGCAACCGGGCCTCCGTAGGCCTCCTGGTTGACGTAGTTTCCCCAGCGTCCGATCATTTGTCCCGTTAACAGGCCCGGAGCACAAATATCGGCAATGCGCCAGAAATTATAACCTCTATAGCGGAAGTAGATCACGGCACAGATAATCGCACCGATCAACGCGCCATAAATGGCAATCCCGCCATTCCATATTTTGAACACATCGACCAGATGGTCCTTATAATCATCCCACTTAAATGCTACAAAATAAATGCGTGCACCAATAATGGCAGAAGGCACGCCCAGCAGCAGCATATCCATGAAAAATTCTGGCGATATGCCGAATCGCTTGCCTTCACGGATTGCCACCATGAGACCCGCCAGTGCACCGAGCCCCAGAATGAGGCCGTACCAGTGTACCGACAGGGATCCAATCGAGAATGCGATCGGATTGAGAAGCAATGTGGCCATTTTTTCACTCTCCTAATCCATATCTTCCATGTCTTCCGCAATGGTAGCCGTCAGCTTGTTAGTAAATTGCAGAGCCGCATTGAGCCCCATTTGCTTCAAGCGATAGTTCATGGCAGCCACTTCAATAATGACTGCAAGGTTACGACCGGGACGAACCGGGATGGTAACCAGCGGAATATCCGTATCAATAATTCTTGTCGTTTCTTCGTCCAGGCCAAGGCGATCATACTGCTTATCCTGTTGCCAAGCTTCCAGTCTGACGACAAGCGTGATTCTTTTATTGTTTCGAATGGCGCCGGCTCCAAACAAAGTCATTACGTTAATAATGCCGACACCGCGTATTTCCAGCAAATGACGGATCAGCTCCGGTGCCGTACCATGCAACTGGCTATCCGATGTTTGACGAATTTCAACCGCATCATCGGCAATTAAGCGATGTCCTCTTTTCACCAGCTCCAGCGCCGTTTCGCTCTTACCGATACCGCTGCTTCCCGTAATCAGCATACCGACACCGTACACATCGCATAATACGCCATGAATTGTCGTCGTCGGTGCTAGTCTTCTTTCCAAAAAGCCGGTGATCCGGCTGAGCAGTATCGTTGTAGCCATACTGCTGCGCAGAACTGGGAGCTGTTTCTCCTGACTGATGTTGACGAGTTCTTCAGGAACCTCCAAACCGCGCGTTACTACGATGCAGGGAGTCACCTCGGTGCAAAGACGCTCCATTCGCTCCTTGCGTTCTTCCGCTGTAAGCATGCTAAAAAAGGCCAGCTCCGTTCTTCCCAGCAGCTGTACCCTTTCTTGGGGATGATAATCAAAATAACCTGCCATCTCTAGACCCGGCCGATTCAAATCATCAGTAGTAATGATGCGTTTCAGGCCTTGCTCTCCGGATATGACTTCCAGCTGAAATTGCTGAACCAATTCTGCTACTCTAACCTTTTTAGCCATTCCATGTCTCCCTTTCTGTCCGATTGGCTCAGACTCCAGCCATATTGCTGTCCGAGACGATTCTATATTATATCCATTGTACCCATCGTAAAGGAAATTTCCAATGAATGCAATCTCGGCAAAACGAAGTCGCAATTCCTCTTCATACCTGAGGAAAAACATTGATAGTTATATCTTCGGCAGAAGACATTGCCGCCTTTAACGGAATAGCATCATCAAAATTCACATTCCTTCCGATCTGCCGAGAACTTATTTATTTCTGTAATATAAAAAAGCCGCCCTTTCGGGCGGCTTTGGGTTTCAGGCATACCGCCTGTATTAGTCCGTCAACAATACATTCAGTTCAGACTCTTTGTCGAAGATATGAATTTTGTTCATATCAACTGCAAGACGTACGCTTGCGCCTTCACGAGTGTTGGAACGTCCGTCTACACGGGCGATTACAGTCTCGCTGCCAATTCCACTCAGGTAGAGGAGCATTTCATGACCCAGGTTTTCAGTAACGTCAACATGGGATGTGAAGATTGTGTTTGGAGAAGCTTCCATGAATACTGGCTCTTCGTGGATATCTTCCGGACGCACGCCCATGATTACTTCTTTACCGATCAGGCCTTTGCTCTTCAGTGTTTGTGCTTTGCCGCCTGGAACTTCAACATCAAGTCCTTGGGAACGGAAGCGTACAGCACCGTTAGATTCGCTCAGAGTTCCTGTGATGAAGTTCATCGTAGGGGAACCGATAAAGCCTGCAACGAACAGGTTCGTAGGGCTGTTATAGAGCTCTTCTGGAGAAGCAGCCTGTTGAATGATACCGTCTTGCATAACTACGATACGGTCACCCATGGTCATAGCTTCTGTTTGGTCATGCGTTACGTAGATACAAGTGGTTTCAAGACGCTTAACCAGCTTTGTGATCTCAGCGCGCATTTGTCCGCGAAGTTTAGCATCCAAGTTGGAAAGTGGTTCGTCCATGAGGAAGACTTGCGGATCACGCACGATTGCGCGGCCCAAGGCAACACGTTGACGTTGACCACCGGAAAGTGCTTTCGGTTTACGGTCAAGCAAATGCTCGATGTCGAGGATTTTTGCTGCTTCACGTACACGTTTGTCAATTTCGTCTTTTTTCACTTTACGCAATTTCAGACCAAAAGCCATGTTTTGGTATACGTTCATGTGAGGATACAAAGCGTAAGATTGGAATACCATCGCGATATCGCGGTCTTTAGGAGCAACGTCGTTTACGACGCGGTCGCCGATATAAAGTTTGCCTTCGGAGATCTCTTCCAAACCGGCGATCATACGAAGAGTTGTAGATTTACCGCAACCGGACGGTCCTACCAGTACCAGAAATTCCTTGTCTTGAATGTCAAGGCTGATATCCATAACTGTTGCTTTGTCGGAACCCGGATATTTTTTGAAAATATGCTCTAAACGTACACCTGCCATGAGATTTGCCCCCTTAAGTGTATATTATGAAATCGAATACATTTTTATATTACTATCTTACCCAACATCTCGCAGACTGGCTATACACAAACTGCACAAAAAACCTATTTTCTTTTCGTTACTTTATACAATAACATCGTCAACTTCACTAAAACCGCGTCTCCAAAGCTTCTAACATCCAATCCGGTCTCTTGTTTAATCTTATCCAAACGGTATAAAAGCGTGTTGCGGTGAATATATAATCGTTTGGCCGTTTCACTCACGTTGCAATCCAGCTGGAAAAAGGATTCCAGCGTGGACAGGGTCTCATTATCGGAAAATAACACCCCATGGTCACCAGCCTGCTCCAAAAACAGCCGTCGTTGATCAACAGGAATACTGTAAATCAGTCTCTCCAACAAAAGTTCCCACGGGAAATGGACATGTTCGGCAACATGAAAGGTCCGCCCGAGGAAAATCGTCTCTCGGAGGAGCGACACCATGGAAGGCAGCCACTTGATTGGCGAAAAGGATGGACCTGCGGATAAATGAAAGGTACCTACCCACTCGTTAGCAATCAATTCATATAGCCCAAGGCAGAAAGCGGATAGCATGTCCGTCTCGGATTCGGAGTTCTCCTCATCCTTGTCTTCCCCGGCTCCGATGACGAGTTCCTTTTTCGCTAATACCAGCCACTCGTAGCTTCGTAGAGGGACAAGCACAACCTCTCCGTCAAAATAGCTCTTTAGCAACTTCTTAAGCTGAGTCCGATGGATATCGGCTGCATGCACGCTTTCACAGGTGAGCAGAAACGGTATCATTTCCCCCGTCAACCGCCGCTTAAGCTCAAGGTCGTCTGGAATTTCACTATCTCCGCGTTCCTGATCGAGTTGCTCAACGATCCATGCGCTAAAGCGAAGAACCTCACGCTCTTCATCTCCCTGCAGGGATACGCTTGTATCAACTTCCGGTCTCACCTGGGAAATCAGCAGTTCGATCAGTTGCATGACTTCATTACTCAGCTCGCGCACCGGCGCTTCCAGCACGAAAATATGGCCATTCTTCGAATACAATGGGTACCATATCATATCCTCAACCACAATCGAATTCTTCAGTATGAGATCAGATCCGGCTTGACTGTCGCTGCGTTCTGAAATTATTGGCGATTCCTGACGTTCGACTCGGTTATATACGCTTTCAGTCTGTTGTTTCGTCAATTGCTTGATGCGCAAAGGCGCCCCTACAATCTGTTCCAACTTGTTACGTAATGTCTCCAACTCCACCATCGATGTCATCCACCACTTTGCCGTTTTTGTTTCCTATTTTATCATATTGCGTACGAAATTCCGAAAAACGTTAAAATGCTTCTTTGACTGCGTGTCAGGGGAGTAATAATTCTTGATTCATGCTAATTTAAATAACCCTTGTATCTATGTCCGGTCTCAACTCCAGAATAATTCAAACGACTATTCAAACGACTATGTATTTAGTTCAAAATAAAGTGTTAGAAATAGCAAAAAGACCATCAACCCTAAGGTTAATGATCTTTCGGATGAGCCATGAAGGACTCGAACCTTCGACACCCTGATTAAAAGTCAGGTGCTCTACCAACTGAGCTAATGGCTCATAAAACTGGTGGAGGCTGATGGATTCGAACCACCGAACTCGTAGAGAGCAGATTTACAGTCTGCCGTGTTTAGCCACTTCACTAAGCCTCCATATAAGGTGGCTCGGGACGGAATCGAACCGCCGACACGAGGATTTTCAGTCCTCTGCTCTACCGACTGAGCTACCGAGCCTTACAAAAAAAATAAAGTGGTCGATGTTACTCTTCCCACTTAATTGCGTGGAAATGCATTGATTTAAAATAAATGGCGGGACCGACGGGATTCGAACCCGCGGTCTCCTGCGTGACAGGCAGGCATGTTAGGCCTCTACACCACGGTCCCTCATTATTTTAAATGGTGCCGGCGAGAGGACTTGAACCCCCAACCTACTGATTACAAGTCAGTTGCTCTACCAATTGAGCTACACCGGCGTATGATGGTGGAGGCTGAGGGGATCGAACCCCCGACCCTCTGCTTGTAAGGCAGATGCTCTCCCAGCTGAGCTAAGCCTCCGAAAAATAATATGGTAGCGGCGGAGGGGATCGAACCCCCGACCTCACGGGTATGAACCGTACGCTCTAGCCAGCTGAGCTACACCGCCATATTCAATATATCTTACGTAGTATACAGATGGCGGAGAGAGAGGGATTCGAACCCTCGCACCGCTTACGCAGTCTAACCCCTTAGCAGAGGGTCCCCTTATAGCCACTTGGGTATCTCTCCAAGCATATCGCTGTATATACATAATGATATCATATTCAAGTGTTTTGATCACCTGAAAACTAGATACGAAACGAATTTGTGTTTTAGTTATTAGGATAAGCCCTCGACCGATTAGTATTGGTCAGCTCCATGCATTGCTGCACTTCCACCTCCAACCTATCTACCTCGTC
>NZ_WUBI01000008.1 GCF_009807035.1 Paenibacillus dendrobii | reverse complement strand
GCGATGGCGGAGGGGTTCCACGCGTACCCATCCCGAACACGACCGTTAAGCCCTCCAGCGCCGATGGTACTTGGACCGAAGGGTCCTGGGAGAGTAGGATGCTGCCAAGCGAAGAACCACTGTTGATGCAATTCAACGGTGGTTTTTTTATTGTTATCCCCACTGTGAATATCGAATCGAATTCCCCTTTTAATCCACATATTTTGAGTTCTAGATTAATGTCATAAGATTTTGTGCACAGAACTAGGGCATGAAATTGTTAATTTGCATTTTAAATCGAAAAAAGTATACACAAATTCACATTTTCATCCCCAATACTCACAATTAGCCATTTATATATGTACGCAAAATGATGAAAATGACGAAGCTAGAAATACTTATTCACATCTATGGCCGCGTTAAAATTACGAAGTCTTTTCCCTGTATGGCGCTATTTAAAGGTGAACTATCATTAATAGCGGATCTGACTCGCAAACGTAAGCGCCACTGTGATATGTATCTCGATTGGAATGAAATCATGGTTAAGCAGGTTAACTGTAAATAAGTTCAGGTGACACACTCCGAGGTGCTAAGATTCTGGAGTAAGGGGAGGATTAAAAAAGAACTAGAGGAAAACAGTTTGGTTCGGAAAAAAAAGCGAATGTACGCCATTAGCATAATTTCTCTTTACAGAGCAAACAAGCTGTTGTATTATATAAAAGTTCGCTTTTCCATTCGAGAAACGAACCTTGCAAAATCCTGTTTGGTGGCGATGGCGGAGGGGTTCCACACGTACCCATCCCGAACACGACCGTTAAGCCCTCCAGCGCCGATGGTACTTGGACCGAAGGGTCCTGGGAGAGTAGGACGCCGCCAAGCGAAGAACCACTGTTGATACCAATCGACAGTGGTTTCTTTGTTCGTAATTGACCTAACCTAAGCTGTGGATTCGTTTTTGCGAATATATGTTCATCCACAGAAATCACGATCCCCCACCTGAATTTCTACACTTGTGCACAGGAAGAGAGGACCCGTTGTCTCTTTCCTTCATCATTTTCAAATAAATCGTCCACAAATTCACAAATTCATCCCCATCATACACAGGTAGCTGTGTGAAATGTGCAATTCAGCATAGATATCATTTTTTGAACAGACTCAACCTGTGGGTAATTCATTGACTTTAGCTAAGCCGTTTGCCATACTCGACATGTAATCCCTTAGAAGAGAGCTAAAGAAGCTTTTGAAATCATAAATTAGACTCTTCTCAATACATAAGTGAGGTGAATGGAATGGAGATCAGAAACCTGAAACCCGAGGATTTTGATGACATGATTCAGTTAGGTGAATACGCCTTCCAATACTGTATGTCCGCAGAGGCGAAGGAAAATGCCAGAAATCGATTTAAATCCGAAAATACCTGGGGGGTATTTGATGAAGAAGGTCGATTGGGCGCTAAGCTGGTGCTGCTGCCGGTAGACATTTTCGTCTACGGCAAGAAAATGCCGATGGCAGGCATTGGTGGTGTGGCGACATGGCCTGAATATCGAAGACAAGGACTGGTCAAGGAACTGCTGACACATTCCCTGAAGGTCATGAATGACTCGGGCAAGCTGCTCTCGATGCTGCATCCGTTTTCATTTCCGTTCTACCGTAAATTCGGCTGGGAGATGTTTGGCGAATACAAAAAGTACATTATCCCTACCGACAAACTGCCTGCGAAACAAGTGACAGAAGGGACTGTTCGCCGTGATGTGACGGACATCCGTGTCTTGAATCAAGTGTATGAAGCCTACGCTGCTGGTTATAACGGTATGATGGTTCGGAGCGAGGAGCGCTGGAAGCACTCCATCCTGGACGATGAGGGACACACAGCCGTATATTATTCGCCCGCTGGAGAGCCGGAAGGGTACCTACTATATAAAGCGGAGAAAAAAGAGTTGTTGGTAGAAGAATTTGTATGGCTGAATGAGGAATCGAGGCGGGCATTATGGACATTCCTGAGCAACCATGATTCTATGGTGACGCAGACTGTTGTGGCGCAAATGCCTGCTAATGACGGGCTGACGTATTCGCTGGCCGATCCAAGAATTACGCAGGAACTTGTGCCTTACGGAATGGCGCGTATTGTGAACCTGGAAGGCTTTGTCCAGGAATTTGATTTTCAGGGCAGCGATAAGCAGCAATCTTGGACGGTGCAAGTTAAAGATCCGTATGCCCCTTGGAACGAAGGGATATGGCAATGGACACTTTCTCCCGCAGGCAAAGCTTCTGTAGCGCCTGGCGCTCCGAATGATAAAGTACAGCTTGAGACCGATATCCAGACGCTCACTACGATGATGCTTGGCTACAAACGGCCGATTGAATTATACACGATGGGAAAATTGAACGGCGAGGCCGAGGCTGTAAAGAGACTGGAGCACGCGATTCCGTTTGGTCAAACATTTTTATTGGATTATTTCTAAACCTACTGAACTCCCCTGCATGGAAAAAGCGGGGGAGTTATTCATCTTTCATTGAAAAGGGATGAAATCAGGCAAACTCGTCAAAAATGATAAAATGAGCTGCCCTCTTGGCAAAACGTGAGAATATGTTATAATATAGTCAAAGAAAGTCAAAGTCAGTTGATGATCAAACATGAAAATACTTATGAAAAAGGTATGCTTATGTATGATCTGAATTGTCTAAAGTTACAATAACAAAGCAGAAGCTGCGGGGATACCGGCAGCCCATGGTTGTATCATTTTTACGGTTCGTGATTTGGAACTTTGGTTAATTTTTAATTATGTGAAGGATCCTTATAAGTCACGGATAAAATGAGATAACCGGCTATCAAACACAGCAATACAAGTGGAGGATGAATGATGCGTAATATCTCTGATGTTATTGAACAATATCTGAAGGGTATTTTGCATGAGAGTCCCGAAGGGTTGATTGAAATACAGCGTAATGATCTGGCAGACCATTTTTCCTGCGTACCTTCCCAGATCAATTATGTGATAAGCACAAGATTTACGCTGGAGAAGGGCTATCTCGTGGAAAGCAAACGCGGAGGCGGCGGTTATATCCGGATTCAACGCATTGATCTTCCGCAATATTCGGCGCTCCATACGCATCTGCACACGACAATTGGCAGTACGATTGACCAGACAGTCGCGGAAGGGTTGATTTACCAGCTCGAAGAGGCCCGGTTTTTGAGTAAACGGGAAGCCGGCATGATGCGGGCTGCCATGTCCAGAGAAGTCTTGATGGTCAAACTTCCCTATAGGGATGAGATACGTGCGAGAATCCTGAAGGCGATGCTGATTTCTTTGCTAGGCAAATGAGTCTGCGGAGAAAAGGAGGACTTCGATATGTTATGCCAAGAATGCGGAAAGAGACCCGCAACGCTGCATTTCACTAAGATTGTAAACGGCGAAAAGAACGAGTTTCATATCTGTGAAATTTGCGCGAGGGAAAAAGGAGAGATGATTCCGGGTACCGCGGGAGGATTCTCGATTCACAGCCTGTTATCAGGACTGCTTGATTTTGAAACCGCCGGAAAAGGAACGACTAACAGTGTCAAAGCCCCGCAAAATCAGCGGTGCGAGGAATGCGGAATGACGTATTCCCAGTTCAGTAAAGTCGGCCGTTTCGGATGCAGCTCCTGTTATAAATATTTTGGCGACCGGCTGGACCCTCTTTTCAAAAGAGTGCACGGGAATACGGTGCATGTCGGCAAGGTGCCGAAGAGAAGCGGCGGCCGAATCCAATTGAAACGTAAAATTGACGATCTCAAGCTCGAACTGCAACAGCGGATTCAGCAGGAGGAATTTGAAGAAGCTGCCCAGTTGAGGGACCAGATCAGAACACTGGAAAAAGAAATCGCAGCACAGTAAAGTTCGCGTGAAGAGAGGAGGACTGTGTGATGCCCAATCTCCGGTTTACCGAAAAAGCGCTGAGTGAATGGATGCAGGGTACGGCAAGCGACTCCGATATCGTGATCAGCAGCCGGGTGCGCATAGCGCGGAACCTGCAGCACTTGCCGTTCCCCCTGTTGGCGACACGCCAGCAGTCGGAGGAAGTGCTAAATCGTCTGGCCAACGTGCCGGAGGATCAGGAGATTATGTCTTTAGGAACTTTTTATACCATTAAATTGGATGAAATCGAACCCATCGACAAAAAGGTGCTGGTTGAAAAGCACTTAATCAGTCCGAGCCTGGCGAATGAATCCCAGAATGGGGCCGTGATGATTAGTGAAGATGAATCCGTCAGCATAATGATTAACGAAGAGGACCATCTTCGCATTCAATGTCTGTATCCGGGTTTCCAGGTCCGTGAAGCGTGGGAGAAGGCAACGTCCATCGACGACCTTTTTGAGGCCGAAGTGGATTATGCTTTTGACGACAAGCGCGGTTACCTTACGAGTTGTCCAACTAATGTGGGAACAGGACTTCGCGCTTCGGTGATGATGCATCTTCCGGCGTTGGTGATGACACAGCAGATTAACCGAATTTTATCCGCTGTATCGCAGGTTGGTCTAACCGTTAGAGGAATTTACGGTGAAGGCAGCGAAGCAATAGGTAACCTGTTTCAAATCTCCAATCAGATCACATTGGGTCAGACGGAGAACGAGATCATCGATAATTTGCACAGCGTTGTGCTGCAAATTATCGAGCATGAGAAGAATGCCCGTACTCAGTTGATCAATGATTCGCGTCTTCGCATTACGGACCGGATCAAACGGTCTTACGGCATTTTGTCCTATGCGGAAATTATGGACTCCAAGGAAGCTGGCCAAAGGCTTTCGGATGTCCGCCTGGGGATTGATCTCGGCATCGTGCAGGGACCTTCGGTTCCGATGATGAACGAACTGAATGTGATGACACAAGCCGGCTTTTTGCAAAAAAAATACGGTCATGACATGAACAGTGAAGAACGTGACATTTATCGGGCAAAGTTGATCCGTGAGACGCTGGCGAAGGCCTGAGTCGAAGCTTTAGATTTATTAATACATCAGTATATGATATGAAATGAAGTAGTCTCGCTTTGAAAGTACAAGATTTCAAACTCATGGAGGTGCAGGAGAATGATGTTCGGAAGATTTACGGAACGCGCTCAGAAAGTGCTGGCACTCGCTCAAGAGGAAGCAGTTCGATTGGGACATAACAACATCGGTACGGAGCATATTTTGCTCGGACTGATTCGCGAGGGTGATGGCATTGCCGCTAAGGCATTGATCGGTCTTGGACTCGGACTTGAAAAGATCCAGGATGAAGTGGAAACGCTCATCGGCAGAGGACAGGAGCAGCCAACCAATATCGCCTACACTCCGCGCGCCAAGAAAGTCATTGAATTGTCTATGGACGAAGCTCGCAAACTGGGTCATACCTATGTGGGCACAGAGCATATTCTGCTTGGCCTGATCCGCGAAGGTGAAGGGGTAGCAGCAAGAGTACTTAACAATCTGGGAATCAGCCTGAATAAGGCGCGTCAGCAGGTGCTGCAGCTGCTGGGAAGCAGCGAAGCTGTATCCAGCCATCACGGATCCCAAGCCAATGTAAGCACGCCTACGCTGGATAGTCTGGCACGAGACCTGACGGCTGCAGCGAAGGAAAGCAACCTTGACCCGGTCATCGGACGAAGCAAAGAAATCGAACGCGTGATTCAGGTGCTGAGCCGCCGGACCAAGAACAACCCGGTACTGATCGGTGAGCCTGGGGTAGGTAAAACTGCGATTGCGGAAGGTCTTGCCCAGAAAATCATCAACAATGAGATTCCGGAAACGCTGCGTGACAAACGTGTCATGACGCTGGATATGGGCTCGGTGGTAGCGGGTACCAAATACCGCGGTGAATTCGAAGACCGTCTGAAAAAGATCATGGATGAAATCCGTCAAGCCGGAAATATCATCCTGTTCATAGATGAGCTGCATACCCTGATCGGTGCAGGCGGGGCAGAAGGCGCCATTGATGCCTCCAACATCCTGAAGCCTTCCCTAGCCCGCGGCGAGCTGCAATGCATTGGTGCTACGACGCTGGATGAGTACCGCAAGTACATCGAAAAGGATGCTGCATTGGAACGTCGCTTCCAGCCGATTACGGTGGATCAGCCTTCTCCGGAAGAAGCGGTCCAAATCCTGTTTGGACTTCGCGATCGTTACGAAGCCCATCACCGTGTAAAAATTACGGATGAAGCGATTGTAGAAGCTGTGAAGCTGTCCGACCGTTACATTTCTGACCGGTTCCTGCCGGATAAAGCGATCGACCTGATTGACGAAGCAGGCTCCAAAGTAAGGCTGCATACGTATACGATCCCGCCAAACCTGAAAGAGCTGGAAAGCCGTCTCGAAGACATCCGCAAGGAAAAGGATTCGGCAGTCCAAAGCCAGGAATTCGAAAAAGCGGCTGCACTTCGCGATACCGAACAGAAGATTCGCGAAGAGCTCGAAACGACGAAGAATCAGTGGAAAGAAAAACAGGGTCGTACCGATTCCGAAGTAACGCCGGAGGATATCGCGCAAGTGGTAGCCAGCTGGACAGGGATTCCGGTACGCAAGCTGAAGGAAGAGGAAACCGAGCGTTTGCTTAATATGGAGAATATCCTGCATGAGCGTGTCATTGGGCAGGAAGAGGCCGTCAAAGCCGTCAGCCGCGCTGTACGCCGCTCCCGTGCCGGTCTGAAGGATCCGAAACGTCCGATTGGATCGTTTATTTTCCTGGGACCTACCGGCGTAGGTAAAACCGAGCTCGCCCGTGCACTCGCTGAAGCGATGTTCGGCGACGAAAATGCAGTCATTCGTATTGATATGTCTGAATACATGGAGAAGCATTCCACTTCCAGACTCGTTGGTGCCCCTCCGGGATATGTCGGATATGAAGAAGGCGGACAATTGACCGAGAAAGTACGCCGCAAGCCATATTCCGTCGTGCTCCTCGATGAGATTGAAAAAGCGCATCCGGAAGTATTCAACATCCTGCTTCAAGTGCTTGAAGACGGACGCTTAACCGACTCCAAGGGCCGTGTGGTCGATTTCCGCAACACGCTGATCATCCTCACTTCGAACGTGGGGGCGGAGGCCATCAAGCGGAATTCCACGCTTGGATTTACTGCGGTGGCTGATGCTGGCGCCGATTACAACAATATGAAGGATAAGGTCATGGGCGAGCTGAAGAAAAGCTTCCGTCCAGAGTTCCTGAACCGGATCGACGAAATCATCGTCTTCCACTCGCTGGAAGAGAAGCATATTGCCGAGATCGTCACGCTGATGTCCGAGGAGCTGCGTAAACGCCTGCGCGAATACGATGTAGACTTTACGCTGACTGACAAGGGTAAGGCATTCTTGGCCAAGGAAGGATATGATCCTGCATTTGGCGCCCGCCCGCTGCGTCGTGCGATTCAGAAGCATATCGAGGACCGCTTGTCCGAAGAGCTTCTGACGGGCAATATCGTTAAGGGCGATTCGCTTGTGATCGATGAGGAGAACGGCGAACTGACGGTGAAGAAAAACGACAACGTTTCTGCAAGCTCCTAATATAAATTGTTTAGAATAAAAAATGTTATAAAGGGATTGCCTCGCTGCTTTCACATAAGCATGCGGGTCAATCCCTTTGTTCGTGTGTAAACTTTTTGCAAATACTTTACGATAAATCTTAATAAATGGTAAAATTAAAATAATGCCAATTTTCTGAGTGAACGACAAAAAAAGACAAATTTCCGAATTGCCAAAAGGAGAGATCATGGCTAAAACAAAAACAAAATTTTACTGTACAGAATGCGGCTATGAGGCAGCCAAATGGTATGGTAAATGTCCAGGTTGTCAGGCTTGGAATACGATGGTGGAAGAAACAGAAAGTGTCATAAAAACGCAGGGAATGAATTCTCCGCTTTTTCATAGTAAAGAAAAGGCCCTTTCGATCATAAATATAGAAAGCAGCAATGAAGCGCGTGTACAGACCGGTATTGGTGAACTGAACCGCGTACTAGGCGGAGGCATCGTTCCCGGCTCATTGATTCTCGTTGGCGGGGATCCCGGGATCGGGAAGTCAACGCTGCTGTTGCAAACTTCGCATGCTTTAACACAATCGGGTCTGCGCGTTTTATATGTATCCGGTGAGGAATCGGTGCGTCAGACCAAGCTCCGTGCGGACCGTCTGGGAGCCTTGTCTGCAGAACTGTTCGTATTGTGCGAAACGAATATGGATCTGATCGAAGAAGCGATCAACAGCATTCAGCCGCAGTTTCTTGTCATTGACTCTATCCAAACCGTGTATATTCCCGAAGTGACCAGCGCTCCCGGGAGCGTAGCTCAGGTCAGGGAGTGTACGGCCCGGTTTATGCGTGTAGCCAAAGGCATGGGCATTGCTACCGTGCTTGTAGGGCATGTTACGAAGGAAGGGGCTATTGCAGGTCCGAGACTGCTTGAACATATGGTGGACTGTGTATTGTATTTTGAAGGGGAGCGGCATCATACTTACCGTCTTTTAAGAGCAGTGAAGAACCGCTTTGGGTCCACCAATGAAATCGGCATTTTTGAAATGAATGAATCCGGACTTGTGGAAGTGGAGAACCCTTCGGAGTTATTTCTATCCGAGCGTCCCCTCGGCGTAGCGGGTTCAACCGTTGTTGCCAGTATGGAGGGAACCCGGCCTGTTCTCGTTGAGCTTCAGGCACTGATTTCTTCCACGCATTTTCCGTCACCGCGGCGGATGTGCACAGGGATCGATCATCACCGGATGGGCCTGATTATTGCTGTACTGGAGAAGCGGATGGGAATGTTCTTGCAGAATCAGGATGCATACTTGAATGTGGCCGGTGGCGTAAAGCTGGATGAACCTGCTGTCGATTTGGCGATTGCTGTCAGCATCGCCTCCAGCTTTCGGGATATTCCGACAAAACCGTTCGATGTCATGGTCGGAGAGGTAGGCCTGACCGGCGAAGTCAGAGCGGTCTCGCGCGCCGAGCAGCGAGTGAGGGAAGCCGAGAAGCTGGGTTTTAAGCGGATTATCATGCCGGAGAAGAGCTTAAAGGGCTGGAAGCATCCAAAGGGAATTGAAATCATCGGCATCAATACCGTGGCAGATGCACTAGCGGTCGCGTTAGATTAGGGGGCATAAAGAGATGAAGGAACCTAGCCAATTGGATAAGATGAACGACCTGCTGAAGCTGGTCGCACCAGGTACGCCGTTTCGGGACGGTCTGGAAAATGTGCTGCGGGCCAAAACCGGAGGTCTGCTTGTTGTTGGCTACAGTCCGGAAGTGATGGAGGTTGTCGACGGCGGATTCTCGATTAACTGTGATTTTTCACCCAATTATTTATACGAGTTGGCGAAGATGGACGGGGCCATTATACTGAGTGAGGACCTGAAGCGGATTTTGTATGCCAATACACAGCTGATTCCTGATTCATCGATATCCTCCATCGAAACCGGTATCCGCCATCGTACCGCAGAGCGGGTTGCCAAGCAGACCGGCAAACTGGTGGTATCCATATCCCAGCGCCGTAACATTATTACTTTATATCAAGGCACGCTCAGATATGCGCTAAAAGAAATCGGTGTGATTTTGACCAAGGCCAATCAGGCGATTCAAACGCTTGAAAAATATCGGGCGGTACTGAACCAGTCGCTTACCAACCTGTCGGCATCGGAATTTGAGGAACTGGTAACCGTGCCTGAAGTGGTGAATGTCATTCAGCGGGTTGAAATGGTGCTGCGTATCAAGATGGAGATCAAACGATATATCAATGAGCTTGGCAATGAAGGACGACTCATCAGCATGCAGATGGAAGAGCTCGTCAGCAACATGGAGGAAGAAGCTTGGCTCCTCTATAAGGATTATGCACGGGAAGACAATGACGAGAAAATTCGCGAAATGATCGCAGGACTGAAGCGGGCTACGGATGATGAACTGCTCGATATTCACTATGTCATGCGCCTGCTCGGGTATCCGCTATCGGCAGCGACATCGGAAGAATCAGTTGCGCCGAGGGGTTACCGCATTCTGAACAAAATTCCGCGTCTGCCGAATGTCATTATCCATAACCTGGTTGAGCGCTTCGGGCAACTGCCTCACGTAATGATGGCAACCATCGAAGAATTGGATGAAGTGGATGGAATTGGTGAAGTCAGAGCCCGCAACATCAAGGAAGGTTTGAAACGTTTACAGGAGCAAGTATTCATTGACAGACAAATTTAAATGCCATACAATCAATGGATGATACGGGGGTACTAAAAAATTCGAGGTGAAGAAATGTTTACGAAATCAATTCCGAACATGTTTACGTTAGGTAACTTGTTTCTCGGAATGGTAGGAATTATGCTGGCCTTTGACAACAAATTAAGCTTGGCAGCCATTATGATTATTATTGCGATGCTTTGCGACGGTTTGGACGGCCGGATGGCCCGGGCGCTCAATGCACAGAGCGAATTCGGCAAGGAACTGGACTCCCTCTCGGATGTGATCTCTTTTGGTGTGGCACCCGCACTCATCATGTATGTAACTTCTTTTCATGGTATGCCCCATGCGTTGATCTGGACCGTGACGGCCATCTTCCCAATCTGTGGAGCACTGCGTCTGGCACGATTTAATGTTCAATCCGGAATACCGGGATATTTTATTGGATTACCTATACCGGCAGCAGGAGGCGTTCTTGCCACACTGTCGCTGTTTCATAAAGAAATTTCGGCCCCTTATATGATCATTGCCATGCTGATTCTGTCGTATCTGATGGTCAGCTCGGTGAGATATCCTAATTTCAAAAAAGTAGGTCTTCCAAAAAAAGCAGTGATGTATGCTCCCATCGTCATTATTGCGGCTGTAGCCGTCGCAGTCATTTTTCCAGATCAAATCTCCAAACTTATTTTCGTGCCACTCGTATTGTATGCGGCATACGGTTTGAAGCAAAATGTGGAGAAGCTGACTCGCAGACGTCGTCATGACCAATCTGCAGATCAAAAAGTGTACAACGATCACTCATAAGAGAACAGTTTCAAATACAATAAAAAGCATTTATTTCCTGCTCCGGCAGTGAAATAAATGCTTTTTTGTTTCTGTATATCCATCATTGATGTGACTTAGCTTCCGCTTCTATGACAAATTAAACAAACCAAGGGTGGAGCATTTTTGCGATTCCTTTTGGACAACCTCGTCCATGTTGATATCGAGCAGGTTGCATAAGGCTGACATGTAAAAAATGTTACGTCCCAGCTCGGTACTGATTACTTCCCTGCAGTTTTCACACAGCTCTCCGCGGACATGGGTCCGTGCAACCTCTTTGGCTTCCTCCAATTCGACTTCAGGTTCAAAGGACTGCTTGGTAGCATGCAGTTCGATACAGCCGCAATCCGTAATGGCTTTGGCAACAGCCCGATTGACAGAAGCGCTGCTTTGTCCGTTTTTGGACAGCACATCCAATAGACTGCGGTGACGGAGCAATAGTTCGGAAACCTGATCCTGAAAAGCCTGTAAACTTGGTGCGCTCATTTTCCTTTTCACCTCTAGCATAAGAATTGAGTTAATTATATGCCAGGCATTTGCCCATTTTCAACCAAAAATGACACATCTTTTTAAGGTAAGGTTCAAAAACGGTATAGAAAAATTTGGAATAGACAGGATTACGTCGTCCAAAATTGGACCATACTGCTAAGGAAATATGTATAACTAATACAATCAAGGAGGTGTGGGAACATATGCTGAGAAAATACATTGTGGCATTTGCCGGGCTTTGCGGTGCTTGGATGGGATATACCCTTCATCAATCAGCCGGATGGACGTTCCCTAGATTAGGTATTGATCATTCCATGTGGGGTAGCCTGTTATTCGCAGGACTTGGAGCCATTTTATTTTTGCTCATAGGTTCACTTTGTGCCCAGGCATTAACCACCCGTTTACAGTCCGTCATTCAGTCGCTTGCCGGTATGCCGATGAACGAATTGGCAGCTGGAGCAGCTGGCCTTACGGGAGGACTGTTGCTGTCACTCTTGATCTACCCGAGCTTGGCTTGGGCGGGGAAAGTCGGAGATATCGCTGCGGTGGGACTCACGATGTTCTGCGGGTACATGGGATTCCGGATTGGTCTGGATAAAAAGGATGAGCTTGCAACGCTATGGACATCTGGCAGGTGGAGCAAGGGAGATGCTTACGAGGACCGGAAGATTGAGGAACATAAAATTCTGGATACCAGCGTGATCATTGACGGCAGAATTGCGGATATCTGCAAAACAGGTTTTATTGAAGGCACGATCGTCATTCCTGAATTTGTGCTTGAGGAACTTCAGCATATCGCGGATTCATCGGACCTGCTTAAACGTAACCGAGGTCGTAGAGGATTGGATATTTTGAACAAGATTCAAAAGGAACTGGATGTCAGAGTGCTGATCTACGAAGGGGACTTCGAAGAAATTTCGGAGGTGGACAGCAAATTGGTTAAGCTCGCCAAGGTACTTCAGGGCAAGGTCGTGACGAATGATTTTAACTTGAATAAGGTATGCGAGCTGCAAGGCGTATCCGTATTGAACATCAACGATTTGGCAAATGCCGTCAAGCCGGTTGTCCTGCCGGGGGAAGAAATTATGGTGCAGGTTATCAAGGACGGTAAGGAACATGGTCAGGGAGTGGCCTACCTGGATGATGGAACCATGATTGTGGTGGAAGGCGGACGCGACTATATCGGAAGTATGATGGAAGTCTTGGTAACGAGCGTGCTTCAGACTTCGGCGGGACGGATGATTTTTGCCAAACCGAAACTGTTGGAAAAAGCCCAATAAAAGGGGTATGATGGGGATAATACATTTTTTCTTGGGATAATGGATTCTATGGGTTTTCAGCGGAAGCTGGACCATTCTGTAATCACAAGGGGATTTCCCGTTAGTCTATCTTCACTGATAATGCGTCGATAGACATTTTCTTACGGTGATTGAGGGGGCAGGACGCAGCTTGGACACAGAAAACCGTGTAGGTGTGGTGGTGGTTTCCGCGGGCAAAGGCACCAGAATGGGGACCCGGGAAAGCAAGCAGTACCTTCTGCTGAAAGACAAGCCCATCATTATACATACACTGGAAGTCTTCGAACGGATGCCGATGGTTCAGGAAATTGTTCTGGTGACCGGGGCCGAAGATATAAATCGATGTACCGAGTGGATCTCGGAGTATGGACTTCGCAAGGTGGTTAAAGTGATCCCGGGCGGCAGTGAAAGACAGCAGTCCGTATATAAAGGCTTGATGGAAATCAGTACGGAATGGGTAATGGTACATGATGGTGTACGCCCATTCGTTGAACCTGAGCAGATTGAGGCTTGCTGCCGGAAAGCGATGCTCTCCGGAGCTGCAGTGCTCGCGGTTCCGGTCAAGGATACCATCAAACAGGTGAGCGGGTCGGGCATGATTGAAGCTACGCCTGACCGCCGGAGTCTGTGGGCGATTCATACCCCACAGGCTTTTCGTCTTTCTGATTTGAAGAAGGCGCATGAGCAGGCTGAAACGGATGGCTTTACCGGAACAGACGACTCCATGCTCATTGAGAGAATGGGAATACCGGTCGCTGTCGTGGAAGGAAGCTACACCAACATCAAGATTACCACACCGGAAGATTTGGATTATGCCGCATTCATGTTAAAACACAGGGGAGAGAAGAATACATGATACGTGTTGGACAGGGGTTTGACGTGCATCAGCTTGTAGAGGACAGGCCATG
Organism: Paenibacillus dendrobii; assembly: GCF_009807035.1. GTDB lineage: Bacteria > Bacillota > Bacilli > Paenibacillales > Paenibacillaceae > Paenibacillus_AQ > Paenibacillus_AQ dendrobii. The sequence goes on along the minus strand of NZ_WUBI01000008.1, from coordinate 52,841 downwards.
CATTATCGGGGGAGTCACCATTCCATATGAAAAGGGTCTGCTGGGACATTCGGATGCCGATGTTCTTTTGCATGCCGTGACGGATGCGATCCTGGGTGCGCTGGGACTTGGCGATATCGGCAAGCACTTCCCGGATACGGATCCTGAATTTAAAGATGCGGACAGCTTAAAGCTGCTGCTGCACATCTGGGAGATGGCGAAGGAGCGGGGGTACCGCCTTGGAAACATTGATTCCACGATTATCGCGCAAAAGCCCAAAATGGCTTCTTATATTCCTCAGATGGTGGAAGTCATTGCCCGTGCTCTTGATGCGGATATCGATCAGGTGAACGTCAAAGCGACTACGACAGAGCAGCTTGGATTTGCAGGACGCGGAGAAGGCATCGCGGCGCAATCGGTTGTCTGTCTCGTCAAAGATGTGCTATCATCTTGAAAGATTTGAAGAAGAGAAACGAGCGTATGTGCAGCAGCTACGCAGTCATTTCGTACTTAATATGGCGAAAAAGTAGCGTAGGGGACGGAATCGTTTTGAAGAAGTGAAGCGTTCGCCTTTGTTTCCGTAATTTTAACCTATTAATAATTAATCAAGAAAATATGGGAACAACAGCGATCGGAAAAACGATCCGTAACCGCAGCGGCCACCTCGCTCAATAATTTTCGAGATATCTTGTTTGAAATAAATAACACGCAAAAGCGGAGGGGATTATCATGACCAATAAAGTTCGCGTACGGTACGCACCAAGTCCTACAGGACATTTACATATCGGAAACGCTAGAACGGCATTGTTTAACTATTTGTATGCCCGCAATCAGGGCGGGGACTTCATCATCCGAATCGAAGATACGGACGTGAAGCGCAACATTGCGGGCGGCGAGGAGAGCCAGCTGAAGTATTTGAAATGGCTGGGTCTGGACTGGGATGAAAGCATTGATATCGGCGGCGAATACGGACCTTACCGTCAAACAGAACGCCTCGATATTTATAATAAATACACGCAGGATCTGCTCGACAGAGGACTTGCGTACCGCTGTTACTGCACCGAAGATGAGCTGGAGAAGGAACGCGAAGACCAGATGGCCCGCGGCGAAACGCCTCGTTATTCCGGCAAACACCGCGATTTGACCGAAGATCAATGCAAAGCGTTTGAAGCAGAAGGACGCACAGCCAGCATTCGCTTCCGCGTTCCGGAGGACAAAACGTATACATTTGACGATATTGTTAAAGGAACGATTTCTTTCAATACCTTGGATACCGGTGACTTTGTCATTGTGAAAAGAGATGGAATTCCGACCTATAACTACGCCGTTGTGATCGACGATTACCTGATGAAAATCACCCATGTCTTGCGTGGTGAGGATCATATTTCGAATACGCCGCGTCAGCTTATGATTTATGAAGCACTCGGCTGGGAAGCTCCGCGCTTCGGCCATATGACGCTGATTGTGAACGAAAACCATAAAAAATTGAGTAAGCGGGATGAGTCCATCATCCAGTTTATTGAGCAGTATGATCAGCTCGGTTATTTGCCGGAAGCACTAGTGAACTTTATTGCGCTTCTCGGCTGGTCTCCAGAAGGAGAAGAAGAAATTTACGGACGAGAAGAATTAATTAAAATCTTCAATCCGGACCGTTTATCCAAGAGTCCGGCGGTATTTGACCAGAACAAACTAGCTCACCTGAACAACTACTACATCAAGCATGCTGATCCTGAGCGGATTGCTAAGCTGGCCATTCCTCATCTTCAAAAAGCAAGCCGTCTTCCTGCGGAGTTGAGTGAAGAACAGGAAGTATGGGCGAAGAAACTGGTAGCTCTATATCAAGAACAAATGACGGCTGTATCCGATATCGTCGGACTGTCCGATATGTTCTTCCGCACGCATTTGGAAGTGGAGCATGATGCTCAGCCAGTTCTGGCTGAAGAGCAAGTACCGACGGTACTGAAAGCGCTGCTGGATAAAATCGAGGTTTCCGAGGAATATACAGCAGCTCACATCGCTGTTCTGATCAAAGAAGTACAGAAGGAAACCGGATTTAAGGGCAAGCAGCTGTTTATGCCGATCCGAGTGGCGATTACGGGTCAGATGCATGGCCGCGATTTGAACGAAACCATCTATCTGATGGGCAAAGATCGCGTGATCGAACGTTTGCGTTCGCAAATTAAAGGTGCATAACTGAAGCAACGCCCTGGAAATTGAAAAGACCGAGATAAAGATAGGCTGAAAACATTTCTTGTCAGCCTGATGTATTTTCGGCTATAATTACTACCAAAATAAGATCTATAAAACCTGTCTTAAGCAGCAGGTCGGAATTAGATAAAGTTGCGTGAATAGCGACGAACAGGAGAAGTACGCTTTAACCTAGGCATTTGCCAGAGAGGATAACCTCATGGAGAACCTGCTTTCCATGCGGCTGGAAGTTATCCATATGCCGACTGCGGAAATGCGCCTGCGAGCTGCATGGATGAGCGGTTCTGATGTGAACCGTTAGACTATGCCGGAAGGTCCCCCGTTACCGGGACAGTTGAGATGAATCCAGCCTTTTTGTGCATGCTCGTATTGATGTGTACGCGCAAAGGAAGGAATCAAGCAGAGTGGAACCGCGTATGACGCCTCTGCAGCGAAAGCTGCCGAGGCGTTTTTTGGTCTTTTTGCGCATGAGATAGCCTGACTTCGAGAATGGGGCTACGTGTACCGCAAGAAGACATTCGATATGTCTAAGGAGTAAGAAGCATGTCGAACATGAAGTTGAACCGCCGGAAGTGGAGATGTCCTTCGTGAAACCTGCGAAGGATTAGAAGAGGACGAAGAGGGGAACGGATATGTTTAAGCAGATCAGATCGGATATCCAGACGGTATTTGAAAATGATCCGGCCGCCAGAAGATTGTTCGAAGTGGTATTCACATATTCAGGGCTGCACGCCATTTGGGCACACCGGGTTGCCCATAAGCTGTACACTCACCGGTGGTTCACCCTGGCACGCATTATTTCACAGTTCAGCCGTTTCATGACGGGGATTGAGATTCATCCAGGCGCCAAGATCGGCCAAAGGCTCTTTATCGACCATGGCATGGGCGTGGTGATCGGGGAGACTTGCGAAATTGGCGATGACGTCGTCATATATCAGGGCGTAACGCTCGGCGGTACGGGTAAGGAAAAGGGTAAACGTCACCCGACCATCGGCAATAATGTCGTTATTGCTTCCGGCGCCAAGGTCCTGGGTTCCTTCAAAGTAGGGGATCAATGCAATATTGGTGCAAACTCGGTCGTACTGAAAGAGGTTCCTTCAAACAGCACGGTCGTCGGCATTCCCGGTACCATCGTGAAGCAGGATGGCCGCCGCGTAGATCGCCTTAGCCACCAGCTGCCCGACCCTATCGTGGATTCCATCCGCAATATGCAGAAAGAAATCGACCGGCTCAAGAGCGAGCTTGAAGGCAACAGAAGCGATAACACCGAACTGGTACACATTAAGGCTGCTGCAGGCAGGGAACAGGGAGAATAACTCCCACAGAACTCGATAGATATTTATTTGAAGAAAGGAATTGTGATGATGGCACTTCAAATTTACAATACATTAATTCGGTCAAAGGAAGAATTCGTTCCGCAGGAACCCGGCAAAGTGAAAATGTATGTATGCGGACCTACCGTGTATGACTACATTCATATCGGTAATGCACGGCCCATGATCTTTTTTGATGTGGTTCGCACATATCTGGAGCAGATTGGCAATGAGGTCAACTATGTCGTGAACTTCACGGATGTGGACGACAAGCTTATCCGCAAGGCGGAGCAGCTGGATAGCACGGTTCCGGAGGTTGCCGACAGATTTATCAAGGCATATTTCGAAGATTTAGAAGGTTTGGGAATTCACAAGGCGACAATTCATCCGCGCGTAACCGAGAACATGGATAACATCATTGCCTTTATTCAGGAACTGGAGCAGAATGGCTTTGCGTATGAAAAAGGTGGCGACGTGTTTTATCGGACGAATAAATTCCCGGGATACGGCAAGCTATCGCATCAAAAGCTGGATGAACTGCAGTTTGGTATCCGTATCAATGTGGATGAACGTAAGGAGAACCCAGAGGATTTCGTGCTTTGGAAGGCTGCCAAGCCGGGAGAAATCTTCTGGTCCAGTCCATGGGGAGACGGCCGTCCTGGCTGGCATATCGAATGCTCGGCTATGGCTCGTCGTTATCTTGGAGAAACGATTGACATCCACGGAGGCGGTCAGGATTTGCAGTTCCCGCACCATGAGTGCGAAGTTGCCCAGTCGGAAGCACTGACAGGCAAGCCACTGGCCAACTACTGGATGCACAACGGCTACATTAAAATTAACAACGAAAAAATGTCGAAATCGCTCGGAAACGGCATTTTAGTAAAGGATCTCCGCAAGGAATTCAAAAAGGAAGCCATCCGTTACTTCATGCTCTCGACACATTACCGCAACCCGCTGAACTTTAATAGCGAGACTATGGATCAGGCCATGAACAGCGTGGAAAGAATCGCGAATGCTGTCGGAAACCTGAAGCACCGTCTTGAAACCGTAACGTCTGACGGACATGGACCGGTTCGGGATGAGATGAAGCAGAAGCTGGACGGCATTTTGAAGCAGTATTATGAAAAAATGGACGACGACTTCAACACACCGGATGCCATTACCGCGATGTTCGAATGGGTCAATGAAGCCAACTTGCTGCTGCAAGAGCCTGTTGCAAATCCGGAAGAATTAAAAGTAATGCTCGCTGCTTTTGATGAGTTGAATGCTGTGCTTCGTCTGTATGCCGGCGATGAGGCTGAGCTTTTGGACGAAGAAATCGAAAATCTTATTGCAGAGCGCATGCAAGCCCGCAAAGATAAGAATTGGAACCGCGCCGATGAAATCCGCGATCTTCTGGCAGCACAGGGGATTGCGCTGGAGGATACAGCGCAAGGTATGCGTTGGCGGCGGAAATGAGCGGGCTGGACAACAATCAGGGACTGCCGCCGGAAGCGGGATGGTTCGATTATCCTCCTTCCAGGCAGCCTCGTTTGATTCCGCCGATCGTGCTCGCTTACATCGGGGATGCCATTTATGAAGTTGCGGTCAGGCAGTACCTGATATCCAAAACGAATCTGAAGCCTCATCTGCTGCACCGGCAGGCGACCGGCATGGTGTCCGCCAAGGCGCAAAGCCGAATTGTCACCCTGTTGGACCCCTTTTTGACGGAAGAAGAAAAGGATGTCGTCAGGCAGGGGCGCAATGCCAAGTCCGGCAGCATTCCCAAAAATGCCGATGTCCTGGAATATCGCCATGCGACGGCTTTTGAAAGTCTGATCGGATATTTGTATTACTCCCAGCAGCAGGACCGGATGCGGGAGCTGATCGGAATGGGTATAGAATATATGGAACAACAACAGCATGGAAAATAAAGATTTTGTGGAGGATGTCATGGAGGAAGAAATTATCGGCGGAAAGCATTCGGTCATCGAAGCGCTGAAATCCGGCCGTACGATTAATAAAATCTGGATTGCCGAAAATGCGCAAAAGCATTTGACGCAGCCCATCATCATTGAGGCGAAAAAACTTGGAATCGTGATCCTGCAGGTGGATAAGCGCAAGCTCGATCAATTGGCTCCGGGAGTGCAGCATCAGGGCGTCGTAGCGCAGGTAGCTCCTTATGCTTACGCTGAGGTTGAAGATATCCTGCTTGCAGCGGAAGATAAAGGGGAAGCGCCATTCATACTCCTGCTGGACGAGATTGAGGATCCGCATAATTTGGGATCCATTCTGCGTACGGCGGACTGTACTGGCGTTCATGGAGTCATTGTTCCCAAACGCCGCTCGGCGCAGGTAACGGCAACGGTGTCCAAAACCTCTGCCGGCGCGGCTGAGTACGTGCCAGTAGCGAGAGTAACCAATTTGGGACAAACGATTGATTCTTTGAAGGAAAAAGGAATCTGGGTCGTGGGTACAGATCTGTCAGCCGAAGCGGGAATCTACGAAACGAATGTCTTTGACGGTCCGGTAGCCATCGTCATCGGCAATGAAGGCAAAGGCATGGGACGGCTTATTCGGGAAAAATGCGATGTTCTGATCAAGCTGCCGATGAACGGACAGATCAATTCGCTGAACGCCTCCGTGGCTGCCGGCGTCGTGATGTACGAAGTGTTGCGCCGCCGCAACCAAGGTTAACGTGAAATGGCGGATTTGCGGGATGTGCTTCTGGTGGACGGCTACAATATGATCGGAGCCTGGCCGTCTCTTGCGAAGCTGTCGCAAATCAGCATGCAGGAGGCTCGCGATAATCTGCTTGGGAAGCTTGCGGATTACCAGGCTTTTACCGGCCGCAAAGTCATTGCCGTGTTCGATGCGTACCGGGTGCCGGGACTCGGCAAAGCCTTTGCTCAAAGTAAAATCCAGGTTTATTTCACAAAAGAGAAAGAAACTGCCGATGAATGTATAGAACGGCTTGTCGGAGAGCTCAGCCTCCGTAGCCGTAAAATATATGTAGCGACCAGCGATTTCATCGAGCAGCATGTGATTTTTGCTCGCGGTGCGCTGCGGCTATCCGCCCGTGAGCTTCTCATCGAGGTGGAGAACTGCGAAAAGGCGATTCAAAACCGCATTAAACTCGATCATGCCCCATCGACGAGAAATACGCTGGACAGCAAGCTAAAACCGGAGCTTAAGGAAATATTCGAGAAATGGCGCAGAGAATAACAGAATTTGGAAGTTATTACAAATTTGAATCTCTTGACAATTTTGTTATTCATGTTCTTTTTTAGGTAATACGTGGTTGACGGTATCAACTGCCATCATATATACTGTTCGTATATTTCACAGAGTAACGGGGTACCTTGCGTTGCAGCCGGGGGGATTCTTGGTGAGTGTAGACCTCAAAGAGTTAACGTTGTCGGATTACGAGTACAAGTCAGATGAGGACGTTGTCGAATATTTTCGTGAAGGCGATAGCGAAGCGCTGGAGTTCTTGATTAACAAGTACCGGAATTTCGTGCGCGCCAAAGCCAGGTCTTACTTTCTGATCGGTGCCGACCGGGAAGATATCATTCAGGAGGGCATGATCGGCTTATACAAATCGATTCGTGATTTCAGAATGGACAAGCAATCTTCGTTCAAGGCCTTCGCCGAGCTATGCATTACGCGGCAGATTATTACGGCGATCAAGACGGCAACGAGACAGAAGCATATTCCGCTGAATTCCTACGTGTCATTGGACAAGCCGATATACGATGAAGATTCCGACCGGACGCTGCTTGACGTGATTTGCGGTTCCCAGGTGTCTGATCCTGAGGAACTGATTATTAACCAGGAAGAGTTCGTGGGTCTGGAGGACAAGATGTCCGAGATTTTAAGCGACCTGGAACGCAAAGTGCTGATGCTTTATTTGGACGGCCGCTCCTATCAGGAGATTGCAGTTGATCTTAAGCGGCATGTGAAATCGATTGATAACGCACTGCAGCGAGTCAAACGAAAATTGGAACGTTATTTGGAAGTTCGCGACAATTAGACGCTTTGATCGAAAAAGGCTCATTTCAGAGTCTTTTTTTTTCACAAAGGAAGTTTGCCAAGGTTTAAGCACCTCGGGAATGAATCATAATGGTAAATGAATGCAGGCGGCTTTCATCAGAGAAAAAAAGCTTGAAATTACTAGGGAAAAAGCGATCCCGGCATGCCGGAAACAGGGCCATTCTTTCGTTGACACGGGTTGACCCTTATGATAAAGTGTTTTAGGTAGGCCTAAATTCGCGTGTTTTAATGAATGAGCTCTAGCAAAGACCACTCGGTTTTTGTTTCTTATTCATTTCGCAGGAACGGTTATTTTCTTTTCAGCAATGAAGGGCTTGGGCTGTTCTGCTAGGAAATATAGAGCCTTCTGAAAAGAAGGACGTCTTCGGGAGGTGCACAGCATGCGGGTAATTATCACTTTGGCTTGTACGAACTGCAAACAAAGAAACTATACGACTACCAAAAACAAGCGAAATCACCCCGACCGCATGGAGATGAAGAAATTTTGCAAGTTCTGTAACGAGCAAACTCCTCATCGCGAAACCAGATAGTTTTTTGGAGGTGTAGTCGGCGTGAAAAGTAGTTTCAAGTCTCTGTTTTCCTTTTTCTCTGAAAGCTGGGCGGAGCTCAAAAAAGTTCGCTGGCCTAATCGTAAGGAGCTGACGAATTATACTCTGATCGTCCTCGGCACCATTGTATTCGTCACGATTTATTTTTGGGTTCTGGATATCGGCATTTCCGCTGTGATCGAAGCGATTATTTAAGAAGGGTCCCGGGTGGCTTGATATGGAAACTATGGAAAAAAGATGGTACGTTGTTCATACCTATTCCGGGTATGAGAACAAGGTCAAGGCCAATTTAGAAAAACGCGTTGAGTCCATGGGCATGGAAGACAAGATTTTCCGCGTTCTTGTTCCGATGGAAGAAGAAATCGTAAACAAGGACGGTAAGAAAAAGACCGTCATGAGAAAAGTTTACCCCGGTTATGTCTTGGTTGAAATGATCCAGACCGACGACTCTTGGTATGTTGTACGCAACACGCCTGGAGTAACAGGATTCGTCGGATCGACGGGTTCGGGTTCCAAACCGACGCCATTGCTGCCAGAAGAAGTTGAACAGATTCTGAAGCATATGGGAATGGAAGAACCTAAACCGAAGATCGAATTCGATATTAAAGAATCCGTGCGTATTAAAGTTGGTCCGTTTGCGAATTTTGTGGGCTCTGTAGAAGAAATTCTGGCCGACAAGAGCAAACTCAAAGTTCACGTCAACATGTTTGGACGGGAAACCCCGCTTGAGCTGGATTATACTCAAGTGGAGAAGATATAAATTTCTTCGGGTTTCTTGTGGGAGGGGCAACCTAGTCCCGTTAACCACTTTTGAAGGAGGTGTCTTACATGGCAAAAAAGGTAATCAAAATGGTGAAACTGCAAATCCCTGCAGGTAAAGCGAATCCAGCACCGCCAGTAGGTCCAGCATTGGGTCAAGCAGGTGTCAACATCATGGCATTCTGTAAAGAATTCAACGCTCGTACTGCTGATCAAGCGGGTCTGATTATTCCGGTTGAAATCTCGGTATTTGAAGATCGCTCCTTTACGTTTATCACTAAAACTCCACCGGCTGCAGTTCTGCTTCGCGTAGCTGCAAAAATCGAGAAGGGTTCCGGCGAACCTAACAAGAAAAAGGTGGCAACGGTAAAACGTAGCGCTGTTCGTGAAATTGCTGAAACTAAAATGCCTGACCTTAACGCTGCTTCCGTTGAAGCTGCTATGCGTATGGTTGAAGGTACTGCCCGCTCTATGGGTATCAATATCGAAGACTAATTATTTCGGTTTTTCTGCGACAACCGGTCAAACGTGACCGGCACAAGTGGGAGGAATTTCCGTTAAAACCACAAAGGAGGAACAAACATGGCGAAACATGGTAAGAAATATGTTGAAGCTGCCAAGTTGATTGACAGCGAAACATTTTACGAACCAGCAGAAGCCGTTGACCTTGTGAAAAAGGCTGCGACAGCAAAATTCGACGAAACCGTTGAAGTTGCAGTACGTTTGGGTGTAGACCCGCGTAAACAAGATCAGGCTGTTCGTGGTGTTGTTGTCCTGCCTCACGGCACAGGCAAAACACAACGTGTACTGGTATTTGCAAAAGGTGAAAAAGCGAAGGAAGCGGAAGCGGCTGGCGCGGATTATGTTGGCGATCAAGACATGATCAACAAAATCCAACAAGGCTGGTTCGAATTCGATGTCTGCGTAGCTACACCTGATATGATGAGCGAAGTCGGTAAACTGGGTCGTCTGCTCGGTGGTAAAGGCCTCATGCCTAACCCTAAAGCAGGTACAGTTACATTCGATGTTTCCAAAGCTGTTCAAGAAATCAAAGCTGGTAAAATCGAATACCGTCTGGACAAAGCAGGTCAAATTCACGCTCCAATCGGCAAAGTATCCTTTGATGCGACTCAACTGAATGAGAACCTTAAAGCTCTCATCGACGCACTCAACCGTGCTAAACCGGCTGCTGCAAAAGGTGTTTATCTGAAAGGGATCGCAGTATCCTCGACGATGGGCCCAAGCGCACGCGTGAGCACAGCTTCCTACAGATAATAAATGTCGTTGACTTCTGTCACGATATCTGATATTCTGTAAAAGTTGTTGCAAAACAGCTGACCGTTAAAGTTGAATATGCTTACCGTAGACAGTAGGTGCCCCTAAAGGCTTAATTTCCTACCGAGGTGTTGTGATAGAATATAGATAATTGAACGGAACTATTTCGGACAATCATCATTCATCAGGCCTTCGTGATTCTACGGAGGCTTTTTACTTGCCTTGAACTAGTAGAGGATGAGAATGTTCAGAACTTTTCGTCCGAGCTATTACAAAATGCCCTGGCAATTCGGAATGATCCGAATGCGGAGGCAGTGAAATTTTTCAGGAGGTGTAGACATGGCAAACGCAAAAGTGATTCAAGCGAAACAAGAAGCAGTAGATGCTGTAACGGCTAAATTGCGCGATAGCGCAACGACTGTTGTAGCTGACTACCGCGGATTGAACGTTTCCCAGGTGACTGAACTGCGTAAGCAGCTTCGTGAAGCTGGCGTTGAATTCCAAGTGTTGAAAAACACATTGCTGCGTCGCGCTACCGCTGCTGCTGAGCTGACAGAACTGGACGAAGTATTGACCGGTCCTACAGCGATTGCTTTCAGTGCGGATGACGCCGTAGCTCCAGCTAAAATCCTTAACGATTTTGCTAAGAAGAACGACGCATTGAAATTGAAAGGTGGCGTGGTCGAAGGCCGTGTAGTTGGCGTTGACCAAGTTAAAGCGCTGGCAGAACTGCCATCCCGCGAAGGTCTCCTTTCCATGCTCCTCAGCGTGCTTCAAGCTCCTATGCGCAACTTCGCGCTTGCAGTTAAAGCCGTTGCAGAGAAAGAAGAACAAGGCGCGTAAGCATCTGATTCTTCCTGCAGTATGAAGTACAAACACAAAAAACTTTAATTATAAAATGGAGGTTCAACCATGAGTAAAGAGCAAATCTTGGAAGCAATCAAAGGTATGACTGTATTGGAACTGAACGATCTTGTTAAAGCAATCGAAGAAGAATTCGGCGTAACTGCTGCAGCTCCAGTAGCTATGGTAGGCGGCGGCGCTGGCGCAGCTGAAGCTGAAGAGCAATCCGAATTCGACGTAATCTTGACTAGCGCTGGTGCTTCCAAAATCAACGTTATCAAAGCAGTTCGCGAAATCACTGGCCTTGGCTTGAAAGAAGCTAAAGACCTCGTTGACAACGCACCAAAACCACTCAAAGAAAAAGTGGGTAAAGAAGAAGCTGAATCCGTTAAAGCTAAATTGGAAGAAGCAGGTGCTTCTGTAGAAGTGAAGTAATTCCTTCTTAAGCAGCTCCAGACATAACAAACCCCTTGATCCTTCAAGGGGTTTGTTTTTGTAAACGAGCATCCCCCTGAGTCTGAACACCAACAGAACGGGGAATTCTGTGAATACAAGACCAGGATACGGAGGGAAAGCATGTCACAGCATTACTATTCGAATCAGCCGGAAGCCAGCCATGACCGGCGTCAGCTGGAAGAGCATCTTCGCGGCCAAACCTTCCGATTCATCAGCGATGCAGGTGTTTTTTCGAAAAAAGGCGTTGACTATGGCAGTAAGGTCTTGATCGAGGCGATGGAAATTCCGGACAATGCGGATGTCCTGGATGTCGGCTGCGGCTATGGTCCGATTGGTTTTACGGCGGCGAGACTTTCCGGTGATGGTCATGTGACCATGCTTGATGTGAATTCTCGTGCGGTGGAATTAGCCAAAGAAAATGCGAAGCTGAACGGCATTCTGAATGTAACCATTTTGGAAAGCGATGTATTGGCGGCTGTGAAAGGGAAGAGTTTCGATGTCGTGCTGACGAATCCGCCCATCCGAGCCGGTAAAGACACCGTGCATGCGATTTTCGAGCAGGCGTACGAGCATCTACGCGATGGGGGTACGCTATGGGTCGTCATTCAGAAGAAACAGGGCGCGCCATCCGCAAAAGCGAAATTGGAAAGTTTGTTTGGACGTGTTGATGAAGTAACGAAGGATAAAGGTTACCGGATTTTTAAAGCTACAAAAACTTTTCAATAATGCGCAATAGGACTATTGACTTGAAATTGCTGATGTGATATTATTATAAAATGTCAGTATTAGGATAGGCTTCTTGTCTTTAGTTGACTGAAATGTCAATAGTTTTTATGCGGAGAAATGCATAAACGAGGGCATGTTCACGTATAATATGTACATTTTGGGCAAATCTACAGGATATGAAGTCACTTCCGTGTTTAGTTAGGAAGACCATGGATAAGTTGCTCTTTGTTCGAAAGCATTCGGGTAAGGGCTTTTCTTTATTTGTGGATGAATCCTCTGCATGAATCCATTATAAGGTTCCAAACAGAGGTTCGCAATCAATTTTTGAAGTGAGTAGACATGAGGGGTGAGTTAAAGTTGGCAGGACATCTTGTTCAGTATGGTCGACGCACTCGGCGAAGTTATGCGCGAATTAATGAAGTACTAGAGGTTCCGAACCTGATCGAAATCCAACAGAAATCATACGAATGGTTTTTGGAGGAAGGATTGCGCGAAATGTTCCAGGATATCTCGCCAATTCAGGATTTTACGGGAAATTTGGTGCTGGAGTTCATTGACTACAGCCTTGGTGAACCTAAATACACCGTCGATGACGCTAAGGAACGCGACGTGACGTATGCGGCACCTCTACGGGTGAAGGTACGGCTCATCAACAAAGAAACCGGAGAAGTCAAAGAACAGGAAGTATTCATGGGGGATTTCCCTCTGATGACGGAGACCGGTACATTTATTATCAACGGCGCAGAACGGGTCATTGTCAGCCAGTTGGTACGCTCTCCAAGCGTCTACTTCAGCACGAAAGTCGATAAGAACGGCAAAAAGACATACACCGCAACGGTTATTCCGAACCGCGGAGCGTGGCTTGAATTGGAGACGGATGCTAAGGACATTATGTATGTCCGGATTGACCGTACCCGCAAAATCCCGGTTACTGTATTGCTGCGGGCGCTTGGTTTCGGCAGTGACGCCGAAATTTTGGACCTGCTTGGCAACGACGAATATATACGCAACACGCTGGATAAAGACAATACCGATTCTACGGAAAAAGCGCTCATCGAAATTTACGAACGCCTCCGTCCAGGTGAACCGCCTACGCTGGATAATGCTAAGAGTCTCCTCGTAGCGCGTTTCTTTGATCCAAAACGATATGATCTGGCCAACGTAGGCCGTTATAAAATCAATAAGAAGCTCCACATCAAGAACCGTCTCTTCAATCAGCGTTTGGCTGAAACACTGATTGATGCCAGCACGGGCGAAATCATCGCGGAAGCTGGACAAATGGTTGACCGTCGATTGCTGGATGAGATTTTGCCTCATTTGGATAATATGGTTGGCCACAAAACTTACCATGTTGCAAATGGTGTGCTTGATGCTGATGATATTCCGCTTCAAAGCATCGAGGTTTTCTCGCCGATTGAGGACGGCAAAGTGGTTAAGGTATTGGCGAATGCCAACATCGACAAGTCGGTGAAACATATTACGCCTGCTGATATTATTTCCTCGATCAGCTACTTTATTAATTTGCTTCACGGAATCGGCAACACGGATGATATTGACCATCTGGGCAACCGTCGTCTGCGTTCCGTAGGTGAACTGCTGCAGAACCAGTTCCGTATTGGTCTGTCCCGTATGGAACGCGTCGTTCGCGAAAGAATGTCGATTCAGGATGCCAATGTCATCACGCCTCAAGCGTTGATTAACATACGTCCTGTGATTGCATCGATCAAAGAGTTCTTTGGTAGCTCCCAGTTGTCGCAGTTTATGGACCAAACGAACCCGCTTGCAGAACTTACGCATAAGCGTCGTCTGTCTGCACTCGGACCTGGTGGTTTGACACGTGAGCGCGCGGGCTTTGAAGTGCGTGACGTCCATCACAGTCACTATGGCCGTATGTGTCCAATTGAAACGCCGGAAGGTCCGAACATCGGTTTGATCAACTCCTTGTCTACATTTGCCCGCATTAACGAGTATGGCTTTATTGAGGCTCCATACCGTTGGGTCGATCCGAAGACGGGGGTAGTAACCGAGCATATCGATTATCTTACGGCCGATGAGGAAGACAATTATGTAGTAGCACAGGCGAACGCGGCTCTTAATGAAGACGGAACGTTTGCGGAAGATATGGTTATCGTCCGTTACAACAAACAATCCGATAACATTTTGCCTATGCCGAGCGAACGTGTCGATTACATGGACGTATCTCCTAAACAAGTTGTATCCGTCGCGACGGCGCTCATTCCGTTCCTTGAGAACGATGACTCCAACCGTGCGCTGATGGGATCGAACATGCAGCGTCAGGCTGTACCACTGCTTATTCCTAAAGCTCCGCTGGTCGGAACTGGAATGGAACACAAATCTGCTAAGGATTCGGGTGTGTGTATCGTTTCCAAGCATGATGGCATCGTGGAACGTTCGAGCGCGGATGAGATCTGGGTACGCCGGATCGAAAACGTGGACGGCAAAGAAGTGAAGGGCGATATCGTTAAACATAAATTACACAAATTTATGCGTTCGAACCAAGGAACGTGCATTAATCAGCGCCCACTCGCCAAAAAAGGCGACATCGTGAAGAAAGGCGACATTCTTGCTGATGGTCCTTCCACAGAAATGGGTGAACTTGCCCTGGGACGTAACGTTGTCGTTGCGTTCATGACCTGGGAAGGTTACAACTACGAGGATGCCATCCTGCTGAGCGAAAAACTGGTTAAAGAGGACGTCTACACTTCGATTCATATCGAGGAGTATGAGTCTGAAGCGCGTGATACTAAACTCGGACCTGAGGAAATCACCCGCGATATTCCTAACGTAGGTGAAGATGCCCTCAAAAATCTTGACGAGCGCGGAATTATCCGCATTGGTGCCGAAATTAGCGCCGGCGACATTCTGGTTGGTAAAGTAACTCCTAAGGGTGTTACGGAGCTGACTGCAGAAGAACGTCTCCTGCATGCGATCTTCGGTGAAAAGGCTCGTGAAGTTCGCGACACTTCACTCCGTGTACCGCATGGTAGTGATGGTATTATCGTTGACGTTAAAGTGTTTACCCGCGAGAACGGCGATGAGCTGCCTCCTGGCGTAAACCAACTGGTTCGTGTGTACATCGCTCAGAAGCGTAAAATCTCTGAGGGTGACAAAATGGCCGGACGTCATGGTAACAAAGGGGTCGTGGCCCGGATCCTTCCGGAAGAAGATATGCCGTTCCTGCCGGACGGTACGCCTGTACAGGTCGTACTGAATCCGCTCGGCGTACCTTCGCGGATGAATATCGGGCAGGTGCTCGAAGTCCATTTGGGCTTTGCAGCCATGCAGCTCGGCATTCACGTGGCAACGCCGGTATTTGACGGTGCTAACGAGTATGACGTGTTCGATACGATGGAAGAAGCAGGCATGCAGCGCAACGGTAAAACTGTGCTGTATGATGGACGTACCGGCGAGCGCTTCGAGCGTGAAGTTACGGTCGGCGTCATGCACATGATCAAACTGGCGCACATGGTTGATGATAAAATTCATGCCCGTTCCACAGGTCCTTACTCTCTCGTTACGCAGCAGCCTCTGGGTGGTAAAGCTCAGTTCGGTGGTCAGCGCTTCGGTGAGATGGAAGTGTGGGCGCTTGAAGCCTACGGCGCCGCATATACGCTGCAGGAAATCCTCACTGTTAAATCCGATGACGTGGTCGGCCGCGTGAAAACGTACGAATCCATCGTCAAGGGTGAGAATGTTCCGGAACCGGGCGTTCCTGAATCGTTCAAGGTCTTGATCAAAGAGCTCCAGTCTCTGGGTATGGACGTGAAGATTCTCAGTGGTGATGAGCAGGAGATCGAGATGAAAGAACTTGATGATGAAGATGAGACTGCAGGCGATAAGCTGAGCCTCAATCTGGAAGGCACGGAAGTCGGAGTGGAATAAGTTCGTGATTATGGCGGACGGGGCTAACCCGTCTGCCTCATTCACGGATTAAAACAATAGGACTAGGAGGGTTGCTCCTTGTTGGACGTAAACAATTTCGAATTCATGAAAATCGGGCTTGCATCCCCGGAAAAAATTCGTTCATGGTCCCGCGGAGAAGTAAAAAAACCGGAAACCATTAATTACCGTACGCTGAAACCGGAGAAAGAGGGCCTGTTCTGCGAACGTATTTTTGGACCGCAAAAAGACTGGGAATGCCATTGCGGTAAGTATAAGCGTGTCCGTTATAAAGGCGTTGTCTGCGACCGTTGCGGCGTAGAAGTTACCCGCGCGAAAGTTCGCCGCGAACGGATGGGTCATATCGAGCTGGCAGCTCCTGTATCCCATATCTGGTACTTCAAAGGCATTCCGAGCCGGATGGGTCTCGCTTTGGATATGTCTCCAAGATCTCTGGAAGAGATTATCTATTTTGCATCTTATGTTGTAACCGATCCAGGAGATACGCCTCTGGAAAAGAAACAACTCCTGTCTGAAAAAGAATATCGCAGCTACCGTGAAAAATACGGCTACGGATTCCAAGCAGGCATGGGTGCGGAAGCCATCAAAAAGCTTCTTCAGGACCTCGATGTTGAAAAAGAATTGGAATTTCTGAAAGAAGAGCTTCGTACTGCTCAAGGCCAACGCCGTAACCGTGCGATCAAACGCCTTGAAGTCATTGAAGCATTCCGTAATTCCGGCAACAAACCCGAATGGATGATTATGGACGTTCTTCCGGTTATTCCTCCGGAACTCCGTCCGATGGTACAGCTGGACGGCGGACGTTTTGCAACGTCTGACCTGAATGACCTGTATCGCCGTGTAATCAACCGTAACAATCGTCTGAAACGCCTGCTCGACTTGGGCGCGCCTGACATCATCGTGCAGAATGAAAAACGTATGCTGCAGGAAGCTGTTGACGCCTTGATCGATAACGGTCGTCGTGGACGTCCTGTAACGGGTCCGGGTAACCGTCCTCTCAAATCCCTCAGCCATATGCTGAAAGGTAAACAAGGACGTTTCCGTCAGAACTTGCTGGGTAAACGTGTTGACTACTCCGGTCGTTCCGTTATCGTCGTTGGACCGTACCTGAAAATGTACCAATGCGGTCTGCCTAAGAAAATGGCGCTGGAATTGTTCAAGCCGTTTGTCATGAAAGAATTGGTCAATAAAGGCCTTGCTCATAATATCAAGAGTGCTAAACGTAAAGTGGAACGTGTAAGTCCGGAAGTATGGGATGTGCTTGAAGAAGTCATCAAGGAACATCCAGTACTGCTGAACCGCGCACCGACGCTTCACCGTTTGGGTATTCAAGCTTTCGAACCAATTCTGGTTGAAGGACACGCGATTCGTCTTCACCCGCTCGTATGTACGGCATACAATGCCGACTTTGACGGTGACCAAATGGCGGTTCACGTTCCGTTGTCTGCCGAAGCTCAGGCGGAAGCACGCATTCTCATGTTGGCATCCGGTAACATCCTGAACCCTAAAGACGGTAAACCAGTCGTTACTCCTTCCCAGGATATGGTCCTTGGTTCCTTCTATCTGACGATGGACAACAAGGAAGAGAAGGGCAGCGGCATGATTCTGCGTACCGTTAACGAAGCAGTATCTGCTTATCAACGCGGTTCCGCTGGTCTGCATGCTCGTGTAGCTATTCCTGTTAAGGCTTTGGGTAAAACCAGCTTTACGGATAAGCAGCAAGAAGCAATGCTTTTGACGACGGTTGGACGTATCATTTTCAACGAGATTTTCCCAAGCAGCTTCCCGTACATTAACGAAGCAACCCGCGACAATCTATTCAACGGTACGCCTGAGAAATATTTCGTGTATGAAAAGGGTACTGACATCCGTGAAAGCCTGAACCAGCTTCCAATCAGCAACGCTGTTGGTAAAGAATATCTGGGTCAAATCATTGCCCGCTGCTTCGAAATTTACCATACAACGGAAACTTCCGTTATTTTGGATAAAATCAAACAGCTCGGGTTCACATACTCTACTCGTGCCGGCGTGACGGTTGCGGTATCCGACGTAATCGTACCGGAAGAGAAACAAGCGATTCTGAAGGAATCTGACGACAAGGTAGCGGTTGTAACAAACCAATATCGTCGTGGTCTGATTACCAACGAAGAACGCTATGACCGTGTTATCGATATTTGGTCTAAAGCCAAAGACGATATTACGGAAGTCCTCATGAAATCGATGGATCGCTTCAACTCCATCATGCTCATGGTCGACTCCAAAGCACGGGGTAACAAATCGCAGATCACCCAGCTCGGTGGTATGCGGGGTCTGATGGCCAACCCATCGGGTCGGATCATCGAACTCCCGATCAAATCGAACTTCCGTGAAGGACTGACGGTCCTCGAGTACTTCCTGTCTACACACGGCGCGCGGAAAGGTCTGGCGGATACAGCACTTCGTACCGCTGACTCCGGTTACTTGACTCGTCGTCTGGTTGACGTTGCCCAAGATGTGATTGTGCGTGAGGAAGACTGCGGTACCGATAAAGGCTTCACCGTCAGCCGTATTCAAGACGGTAAAGAGGTTATCGAGGATCTATACGACCGTATCGAAGGACGCTACTGTTTCGAAACCGTTCGTCATCCGAAAACCAAGGAAATCCTGGTTAATCGCAACGAGCTGATCGATTCGGATAAAGCGAACCTGATCGTGGATTCCGGCGTAACCAAACTGCAAATCCGTTCTGTACTCAGCTGCCGTGCTCGTCACGGTGTATGTAAGAAGTGCTATGGACGCAACCTGGCAACAGGTAAATTCGTGGAAATCGGTGAAGCAGTCGGCATTATCGCCGCTCAATCCATCGGTGAACCAGGAACCCAGCTCACCATGCGTACGTTCCATACTGGTGGTGTAGCCGGTGACGATATCACTCAAGGTCTTCCGCGTATTCAGGAATTGTTTGAAGCTCGAAATCCGAAAGGTCAAGCAACGATCAGTGAAATTGATGGCGTAGTTAAAGAAATCCGTGAAGGCAAGGACCGTCGTGAAATCGAGGTTCAAGGCGAAGCGGAAACGAAAACTTACTCCGTTACTTACGGTTCCCGTCTGCGCGTAAGCGAAGGACAGGAAATCGAAGCTGGCGATGAGCTTACCGAAGGTTCGATCGACCCTAAAGAAATGCTGCGCATCAAAGGCATCCGCGGCGTGCAGAACTATATCCTTCAGGAAGTTCAGCGCGTATACCGGAACCAGGGCGTAGAAATCAACGACAAGCACGTCGAAGTGATGATCAAACAGATGCTGCGTAAGATCCGGATTGTTGATGCCGGTGATACTCCGCTTCTGCCTGGATCCTTCAGTGACATGCATGAATACGAAGCAGCGAACAAAGAAGCGATCCTGAGCGGCAAGGAACCGGCTGTGGCCAAACCTGTCCTGCTAGGTATCACCAAAGCATCTTTGGAAACTGATTCGTTCTTGTCTGCGGCATCCTTCCAGGAAACAACGCGCGTACTGACTGACGCTGCCATCAAAGGCAAAGTCGACCAGTTGCTCGGCCTGAAAGAAAATGTCATTATCGGTAAATTGATTCCTGCAGGTACAGGTATGAACCGCTACCGCAGCGTCAAATTCGATGACCCGAATGCTGAGAATGACAGCTCTAAGGAATTGGAAACTGCGTCTGTAGAATAAGTCAAGAATATGGAGAGCCTTTTGCGAGGGCGGCCGCTATAGCCGACTGCCTTCGCAGAACCTTTTCTATCAATTTCAACTATGAAATGAAATAATGTATGTTCTTCCATCTTCATGGTCGATTAACTGTGCACGAGGTAACAGATTTAATCTTTATTTTCATTTGTATAGCGAAAATTAATAACTGATGTTCTTGACATCGCTCAGTGCAGGTGCTAATATATCAAAGGTGCGTGAGTAGTAACACCCCTGTGCTTTTGGAGGAATCGTAAAAGATGTCTAATGATAAAGGATTACAGGACGCTCATGTAAAGATTGGGGCCAAACAAACCATGAAGCTTGTGGAGTTGGGCCAGGCTGCTGAAGTTTATGTAGCCGAAGATGCGGAATCCCGGCTCATTTCAAAGATTGAAGGCCTGTGCAGCAAGCACGGCGTAAAGATCACCTATGTGGACACCATGGAACATTTGGGTAAAGCATGCGGCATTGAAGTGGGAGCAGCCATGGCTGCCATCATTAAACCATAGTGATATGGAATGAACGTAAGTTCAATCTGTAAGAAACGTTTTTGTTAGAGAAGGGTCAACTTCTCTCGGCAAAAACTTTTCATTTGTTCTTTTATGAACCGCCTGGGTCTGTGGACTTAAAACAAGGTTTGTAACGAGAATAATTATATTGGAAGGGGGTGGCTAGAATGCCAACAATTAACCAACTGGTTCGCAAAGGACGTCAAGCAAAAATCTACAAATCGAAATCCCCTGCTCTGCAGAAAGGATATAACGCTTTGAAGCGTGAAGATACGGATTTGAGCGCTCCTCAAAAACGTGGAGTTTGTACCCGTGTAGGTACAATGACTCCGAAAAAACCGAACTCCGCACTTCGTAAATATGCCCGTGTTCGCTTGACGAACCGCATTGAGGTGACAGCTTACATTCCGGGGATCGGACATAACCTGCAAGAGCACAGCGTGGTATTGGTTCGCGGTGGACGGGTAAAAGACCTTCCGGGTGTACGTTACCACATCGTTCGCGGCGCACTTGATACAGCTGGTGTGAACAACCGTATGCAGGCTCGTTCCAAATACGGCGCTAAGCGTCCAAAAGCTAAAAAATCGTAATAAATCCTATATGAATTCATGACATAAGAAAGGGGGATATCCATGCCACGCAAAGGTCCAGTTACCAAAAGAGACGTGTTGCCAGATCCGGTCTACAACAGCAAGCTGGTTACTCGTCTGATCAACCGCATTATGCTGGATGGTAAAAGAGGTGTTGCTCAAAGCATTCTTTACAATTCGTTTAAGTTGATTCAAGAACGTACAGGTAAAGAGCCTATGGAAGTATTTGAAGCAGCTATCAAAAATATCATGCCAGTTCTGGAAGTTAAAGCTCGCCGTGTCGGCGGTGCAAACTACCAGGTGCCTATCGAAGTAAAACCAGAGAGACGTACTGCTTTGGGACTTCGTTGGCTCGTAAACTACTCCCGCAACCGCGGTGAGAAAACCATGGAAGAGCGTTTGGCGGCAGAGATTATCGATGCTTCCAACAACACAGGCGCTTCCGTTAAGAAACGCGAAGATACACACAAAATGGCTGAAGCGAACAAAGCGTTCGCACACTACCGCTGGTAGGATTCAGTTCAACATATTACACTTCAATTTTGAAGGGAGACTATTCGCATGGCGACAAGAGAGTTCTCCTTGAAAAATACACGTAATATCGGGATTATGGCGCATATTGACGCTGGTAAAACGACCACTACAGAGCGGATCTTGTTCTACACAGGCCGTACGCACAAAATCGGTGAAGTTCACGAGGGTGCTGCGACAATGGACTGGATGGAGCAGGAACAGGAGCGCGGGATCACGATTACTTCCGCTGCGACGACCGCTTCTTGGAAAGGTCACCGCGTAAATATTATTGACACCCCGGGGCACGTTGACTTCACTGTTGAAGTTGAACGTTCCCTTCGTGTATTGGATGGGGCAGTAGGCGTTTTCAGTGCGAAAGAGGGCGTTGAACCTCAGTCTGAAACTGTATGGAGACAGGCTGACCGTTATGGCGTACCACGGATCGCATATGTAAACAAAATGGATATCATCGGTGCTGACTATCTGAACGTAGTTTCTGATATGCGCGACCGTCTGCAAGCGAACGCAGTTGCAATTCAATTGCCAATCGGTGCGGAAAATGATTTCAAAGGTATCATCGACATCGTTGAAGAAAAGGCGTATATGTACAAAGACGACCTGGGTCAAGATGTTGAAGAAACAGAAGTTCCTGCAGAGTTCAAAGACAAAGTCGAAGAGCTTCGCGCAGAACTGATCGAGAAAGTTGCAGAACTCGACGAAGACTTGACAATGAAGTATCTGGAAGGTGAAGAAATCACTATTCCTGAACTGAAAGCTGCACTCCGTAAAGGTGTTGTAGAAGTTAAGATCTTCCCGGTTATCTGTGGCTCTTCTTACCGTAACAAAGGGGTTCAGCTGATGCTGGACGCTGTTATCGATTACTTGCCAGCTCCTGTTGACGTTCCATCCATTCAGGGTCACCTGGAAGACGGAACTGAAGTTGAACGTCATTCTTCCGATGAAGAGCCGTTCGCAGCTCTGGCATTTAAAATCATGACTGACCCTTACGTTGGTAAATTGACGTTCTTCCGCGTATATTCCGGTATTCTTCAATCCGGTTCTTACGTATTGAACGCAACAAAAGGCAAACGCGAACGTATTGGCCGTATTCTTCAAATGCATGCGAACAGCCGTCAAGAAATCAGCGAAGTTTTCTCCGGTGATATTGCAGCTGCCGTAGGTTTGAAAGATACGGGTACAGGCGACACGCTTTGCGACGAGAAATCTCCGGTAATTCTGGAATCCATGAACTTCCCGGATCCGGTTATCGAGATTGCCGTAGAACCAAAAACCAAAGCCGACCAAGACAAAATGGGCGTTGCTTTGGGCAAATTGACAGAAGAAGATCCTACGCTGCGTGCTCATACAGATGAAGAGACTGGCCAAACCATCTTGGCTGGTATGGGTGAACTTCACCTCGACATCATCATTGACCGTATGCGTCGTGAATTCAAGGTAGAAACCAACGTGGGTAAACCACAGGTTGCTTACCGTGAAACCTTCCGTCAACCAGCTCGCGTCGAAGGTAAATTCGTTCGTCAGTCCGGTGGTCGTGGTCAATACGGTCACGTATGGGTTGAGTTCGAACCTCTCGAAGCAGGTACTGGTAGCACATTCGACAGCAAGATCGTCGGTGGTTCCGTACCAAGAGAATACATTCAGCCTGCATTGACTGGTATCGAAGAAGCCATGAAAAATGGTGTCCTCGCCGGCTTCCCGCTTGTAGACGTTAAAGCTACAATCGTAGACGGTTCGTACCATGATGTCGATTCCAATGAAATGGCGTTTAAGATTGCCGGTTCCATGGCACTTAAAGCAGCAAAAGACAAGTGTAAACCTGTCCTGCTCGAGCCAATCATGAAAGTCGAAGTTACCGTGCCTGAAGAATACATGGGCGACGTAATGGGTATGCTGAACTCCCGCCGTGGACGGATTGAAGGTATGGATTCCCGTTCCGGTGCTCAAATCATCCGTGCGAAGGTGCCTCTGTCCGAAATGTTCGGATACTCGACAACTCTTCGTTCCGGTACCCAAGGACGCGGTGTGTTCTCCATGGAACTGTCTCACTATGAAGAGGTTCCTAAGAACATCTCTGAAGAGATCATCTCCAAGTCCAAAGGTTCTGCTGAATAAGCTAACCATCGTTTTTAAGACTGACCGGGACATTCAACAACCAAGACAACCTGCATAAGTAACCGGTCAGCACAAACATATAAAACATTATTCCATTTAAGGAGGAATTGTTCAAAATGGCAAAGGCTAAATTTGAACGTAACAAACCGCACGTTAACATCGGTACTATCGGTCACGTTGACCATGGTAAAACTACTCTGACTGCTGCTATCACAACTGTATTGTCCAAAACTTACGGTGGTGCTGCTGTAGCATTCGACCAAATCGACAAAGCTCCAGAAGAGCGCGAACGCGGTATCACAATCTCTACAGCTCACGTAGAATACGAAACTCCTGCTCGTCACTATGCACACGTTGACTGCCCAGGACACGCCGACTATGTTAAAAACATGATCACTGGCGCTGCCCAAATGGACGGAGCAATCCTGGTTGTATCCGCAGCTGACGGCCCTATGCCGCAAACTCGCGAACACATCCTGTTGTCCCGCCAAGTAGGCGTTCCTTACATCGTTGTATTCTTGAACAAATGCGACATGGTTGAAGACGCTGAACTTCTTGAACTGGTTGAAATGGAAGTACGTGACCTGCTGAACGAATATGACTTCCCAGGCGACGACACTCCAATCATCCAAGGTTCTGCTCGTGAAGCTCTGCAAAACCCAGATGGCGAGTGGGCTCAAAAAATCGTTGAAATGTTCAACATCATCGACGAGTACATCCCAACTCCAGAACGCGACACTGACAAGCCTTTCCTTATGCCTGTCGAGGACGTATTCTCCATCACTGGCCGCGGTACCGTTGCTACAGGTCGTGTAGAACGTGGTACTGTTAAAGTGGGCGACGAAATCGAAATCATCGGTATCGCTGAAGAGTCCAAAAAATCCGTCGTAACTGGCGTAGAAATGTTCCGCAAATTGCTTGATTCCGCTCAAGCTGGTGACAACATCGGAGCCCTGCTTCGTGGTGTAGACCGTGCTCAAATCGAACGTGGTCAAGTACTGGCTAAGCCAGGTTCAGTTAAACCTCATACTGAATTCACTGCACAAATCTACGTTCTGACTAAAGAAGAAGGTGGCCGTCATAAGCCTTTCTTCACTGGATACCGTCCACAGTTCTACTTCCGTACAACTGACGTAACGGGTATCATCAACCTGCCAGAAGGTTCCGAAATGGTTATGCCTGGCGACAACATCACTGTTACAGTACAACTGATTGCTCCAATCGCGATCGAAGAAGGAACTAAGTTCTCTATTCGTGAAGGCGGACGTACAGTTGGCGCTGGCGCAGTAGCAACAATCTTGAAATAGTTAAGGCTTTCGCCTTAATTTTCGATAAATGCAACATTGTGCTGGAACGAGTAACGATATGATGTAAACACAAGATGCAGAAGGCACTTCTCTTTATGAGAGGTGCCTTTTGTTTTTTTAGATATGGATATGGTTGTTTTGTATCCTCCTTTACAATTGTGTATAGTTTATTTATCATTTTTTGTATACTCTTTGTGTAATCAATCTTTTTGGAATGAGGAGTGCCCTTTGCATAAATGCCCTTTCGGTTTCCTAAGTAAGATGGTGGGGAGAAACAATATTCAACAGGAGTACGCGTTTGTGAATGACGCGAAGAAGGAGAGCCATCATTTCCTTCCGGGTCAAAACGAACTTAATGAACAAATGCGTATGATCGATCTGAATGAAAGTGATCTAAGGTTGCTGCGTCAAATCAAACCAGAAGTAGAACGTTACTTAGACCGGATAACTGACTTTTTTTATACATCAGTACTTGATGTAGAGAAGCTTGAGCAAATCATAGT
Organism: Paenibacillus dendrobii; assembly: GCF_009807035.1. Lineage (GTDB taxonomy): Bacteria > Bacillota > Bacilli > Paenibacillales > Paenibacillaceae > Paenibacillus_AQ > Paenibacillus_AQ dendrobii. The sequence goes on along the minus strand of NZ_WUBI01000008.1, from coordinate 27,533 downwards.
GAAGCATAGTACCATTGAACGTTTGAAAAAGACCCTCAGAGACCATTTGCTGGAGATTTTTAATGGAGATGTGGATGAAAAGTACATATCTAAACGATTGATGATCGCCAAAGTGCACAAGCGAGTAGGACTGGAACCCAAGTGGTATTTATCGGCATTTCAAAATTTGCAAAATGGATTTATGGAAATCCTCTATAAGGAAATACGAATGGATGACGAGCAGAGACTTATGGTTATTCGTACAATTACCAAACTGCTTAATTTGGAGCAGCAGCTGGTACTTGAGGCTTACGAAAAAGAAAACATGCAGGAGCAGCTACTTGAGCATGAAAAGGTTAAGAACGAACTGAAGAATAAAATTGCTATGTTTAGCGAAGATTTAATTCAACTCAGCATTTCCACCAATGAGGCCATTGAGCAGTTGATTGCCAGCAGTATTGAAGTCAGCGGCACTTTCCAGAAAACATCATCTCTGGCGGTTACTTCGGAGAGGATGGCGCAAGAAGGAAGCGTTCAGATGGAGGAACTCAACGAGCGGATCAGCAGCATATATGAGCAAACTCACGAGATGGAGAAAAACATAAAGGAATTAAGCAATGCGTCGAAACAGATTGAATATATTGTGGATTCCGTGAAGGAAATCGCAAGCCAAACCCAGATGCTTTCATTAAATGCGTCGATTGAAGCAGCTAGAGCCGGTGAATATGGGAAGGGCTTTGGGGTAGTGGCTAAGGAAGTCAGCCGATTGTCCGAGGATACGAAGCAGACGGTGGTTCGCATAGCTGAATTGGTGCATAACTCACAAGAGATCACTTCGGGGGTAGTCAGCAAAATTCAAGATGTTCGTCAGTTAACCGGGCTAGGAAGACAGCAATCCTCGGCAACCCGAATGGTATTCTCCGATATCGTAGAATCCATGAAGCATAGTACCAAGGATATTGTTTCTGTTGAAGAACAGATTCGGCTGCTAATCACTACAATAGAAGGAATTGGTTCATCAACGTCACAGGCGGCTGAGTCGGCAAGTCGCTTCAAAACCGCTTCGGCGCTGCTTTGAGCGGAATAAAATGTCCTTAGAGGCGTACATTCAAAAAGAATGACGCTCTTTTTATTAAAAGCTTGCATTGTGCCCATTCTTTCTATATAATAATGAATGTTGTTCTGAGACGTTGCGATGATGTGAGAGGTTACTGACACACCCGGCCCCTTTGCCATGGAGCAGTGTGTTAGAAAATTTTCACGGAGTATGTCCGATACCAAATTGGGCGATAGAAGGAGGGACTAAAATGGCAAAGCAAAAAATTCGTATTCGTTTGAAAGCTTACGATCACAGAATTCTTGATCAATCCGCTGAGAAAATTGTTGAAACTGCGAAACGTTCAGGTGCAGGTGTATCCGGACCGATTCCGCTTCCAACTGAAAAACAAATCATTACTATTCTCCGTGCGGTACACAAGTATAAGGATTCTCGGGAACAATTCGAAATGCGCACTCATAAGCGTTTGATCGACATTGTGAACCCAACTCCACAAACTGTGGATGCTCTTATGCGCTTGGACCTGCCGTCCGGTGTAGATATCGAAATCAAATTGTAATATCCGAATTAAGAAGAGAAAAGAGGTGTCAACATGAAAGGTATCTTAGGAAAAAAACTCGGAATGACTCAAGTATTTACTCCAGAAGGTAATGTAATTCCTGTAACGGTTATCGAAGCAGGTCCTTGTGTTGTTCTGCAAAAGAAAGATGTCGAGAACGATGGATACGAAGCGATCCAAATCGGTTTCTCCGACAAAAAAGAAAGCAGATCCAACAAACCTGAAGCAGGTCATGCCAAAAAGGCTAATACTGCACCTAAGCGCTACGTTCGCGAAGTTCGCGGTGTTGACCTCGGGGCATACGAGGTTGGCCAAGAGCTTAAAGCTGACATTTTTGCAGAAGGCGAATATGTTGACGTGACTGGTACTTCTAAAGGTAAAGGTTTCCAAGGTAACATCAAACGTTGGGGACAAAGCCGCGGACCAATGGCGCACGGCTCCCGTTATCATCGTGGACCAGGTTCCATGGGCTCCATCCAAGCAAACCGTGTTCCTAAAGGCAAACACCTTCCAGGACAAATGGGTAACGTAACTGTAACTGTTCAAAAACTTGAGATCGTTAAAGTGGATACAGAACGCAATGTTTTGTTGATCAAAGGCGCGATTCCAGGTCCTAAAAACAGTTTCGTGAAAATCAATGAAACGGTGAAGAAATAATCACCTAAGGAAAGGAGGAACAATCAATGCCAAAAGTATCCGTGTTGAATGTCAGCGGAAGCCAAGTTGAAGAATTGGAATTGAACGAAGCGGTATTCGGTATTACACCTAACGTTCATGTTATGAACCAAGCTGTATTGCTGCAAAGAGCATCTTTGCGTCGCGGTACGCACAAAGTGAAAGGCCGTTCTGAAGTACGCGGCGGCGGACGTAAGCCTTGGAAACAAAAAGGCACAGGCCGTGCTCGTCAAGGTTCGATCCGTTCACCACAATGGAAAGGCGGCGGTACTGTATTTGGTCCAACACCACGCAGCTACTCGTTCAAGCTTCCTAAGAAGGTTCGTCGTTTGGCGATTAAATCCGCATTGTCTTCCAAAGTGATCGACAACAACATTATCGTTCTGGATGCACTTGCACTGAACACGCCTAAAACGAAAGAATTTGTAACCATCTTGAACAACCTGAAAGTGGAACGTAAAGCTCTGATCGTGGCTCCTAGCTATGATGATAATGTGGCTCTTTCCGCTCGTAATATTCCTGGTGTGAAATTCGTAGCGGCAGACGGCATTAATGTTCTTGACGTACTGATGTACGACAAGCTGATCATTACGAAAGAAGCAGTTCAGAAGGTAGAGGAGGTGCTCGCGTAATGAAAGATCCTCGTGATATTATCAAACGTCCGGTGATTACGGAACGTACTGCTGACTTTATGGCTGACCTTAAGTATGCCTTTGAAGTTGACATTCGTGCGAACAAAACCGAAATCAAAAAAGCCGTTGAGTCTATTTTCAAAGTGAAAGTGACCAACGTTAACACTATGCGCGTTCCAGCTAAGCCAAAACGCTATGGCCGCTACAACGGTTACACAACCGAGTGGAAAAAAGCCATCGTAACGCTGAGCAAAGACAGCAAAGCGCTCGAGTTTTTTGAATCTGTAGAGTAAGGAGGAAATCACGTGCCTATTAAAAAGTATAAACCTACTTCCCCGGCAAGACGTAACATGTCCGTGTCTACTTTTGAAGAGATCACGACAAATCAGCCGGAGAAATCGTTGCTTGCACCGCTTAGCAAAAAAGCTGGCCGCAACAACCAAGGTAAAATTACAGTTCGTCACCACGGCGGCGGACATAAACGTAAATACCGTATCATCGACTTCAAACGTACGAAAGACGGCATACCAGGTACCGTTGCTACAATCGAGTATGATCCGAACCGTACTTCTAACATCGCTCTGATCCACTATGCAGACGGAGAGAAACGCTACATCATCGCTCCTAAAGGTCTGAAAGTTGGAGATAAGATCGAATCCGGACCGAGTGCCGACATCAAAATCGGTAACACTCTTCCAATGGAGAACATTCCTGTAGGTACTGTTATCCACAACATCGAACTGCAACCTGGCAAAGGCGGACAATTGGTTCGTGCAGCCGGTACCGAAGCTCAGCTTCTGGGTAAAGAAGAAAAATACGTATCCGTACGTTTGTCTTCTGGTGAAGTTCGTAAACTTCTGAAAGTTTGCCGCGCAACCATCGGTTCCGTTGGTAACGAAGATCATGAGCTCATCAAGATCGGTAAAGCAGGTCGTAGCCGCTGGCTCGGACAACGTCCTGAAGTACGCGGTGTTGTTATGAACCCTAACGATCACCCTCACGGTGGTGGTGAAGGCCGCGCTCCAATCGGACGTAAATCGCCAATGTCTCCATGGGGCAAACCAACCCTTGGCTTCAAAACGCGTAAAAAAGGAAAAGCTTCTGACAAGTATATCGTTCGCCGCCGCACAAAATAATGCACAATGTGCATAACTTTGTGAAGTGCCGAAAGTAACGAGAGATTGGACGAAGGGAGGATTTTATAGATGAGTCGCAGTTTGAAAAAAGGACCTTTCATTGATGGGTACCTGCTGAAAAAAGTAGAAGTGATGAACGAGTCGAGCAAGAAAGCTGTTATCAAAACTTGGTCCCGCCGCTCTACGATTTTCCCACAATTTATCGGTCACACGTTCGGTGTATACGATGGACGCAAACACGTACCTGTATATGTAACGGAAGACATGGTAGGACACAAGTTGGGTGAATTTGCACCAACTCGTACTTACAAAGGTCATACGGACGATGACAAGAAAACAAGAAGATAATTTGAAGCTCTTTGTTTGAGAGGAGGTAAAATTAAATGGAAGCAAAAGCACATGCTAGATCGATCCGGATTGCTCCTCGTAAAGTCAAGCTCGTGATTGACTTGATCCGTGGTAAGCAAGTTGGTGAGGCTATCGCCATTCTCCGCCACACTCCGAAATCGGCTTCCCTGGTTGTAGAGAAGCTGCTGAACTCGGCGATCGCCAATGCTGAGCATAACTACTCTATGGACATTAACAGTCTGGTTGTTAGCCAGGTTTTCGTTAACCAAGGACCAACCATGAAGAGATTCCGTCCACGCGCTATGGGCCGTGCAAGTCGGATCAATAAACGCACCAGCCACATCACTTTGGTGGTATCTGAAAAATAAGGAGGGATAAAGTGTGGGCCAAAAGGTAAATCCAGTCGGACTCCGGATCGGTATTATTCGTGATTGGGAATCGAAATGGTATGCAGGCAAAGATTTCGGAAATCTTTTGCTGGAAGACGTTAAAATTCGTGAATACCTTAAGAATAAACTGAAAGATTCTGCTGTATCTCGTATTGAGATCGAGAGAGCGGCAAATCGTGTGAATGTAACTATCCACACTGCGAAACCAGGTATGGTTATCGGTAAAGGCGGTTCTGAAGTAGAAGTACTTCGCAGCCAAGTTACTAAAATTGCAGGCGGTAAAAAAGTTCACATCAATATCTCTGAAATCAAACATGCGGATCTGGATGCAATCTTGGTTGCAGAAAGCATCGCTCAACAATTGGAACGTCGTGTATCTTTCCGTCGCGCTCTGAAACAAGCGATTCAAAGAACAATGCGTTCTGGTGCAAAGGGAATCAAAACTCAAGTCGGCGGACGTCTTGGCGGTGCCGAGATCGCTCGTTCGGAAGGATATAGTGAAGGAACAGTTCCTCTTCATACGCTCCGTGCTGATATTGACTACGGTACAGCAGAAGCGCATACTACTTATGGCCGTATCGGCGTAAAAGTATGGATCTATCGTGGTGAGGTACTTCCTCCGGCTAAGAAACAAGCTGCTCAGGAAGGAGGCAACTAATCATGTTGGTACCAAAACGTGTAAAACACCGCAAGCAACAACGCGGTCACATGAAAGGTATGGCTAAAGGCGGCACTGAGCTCAACTTCGGTGAATTCGGTCTGCAAGCTCTTGAGCCAACTTGGATTACGAACCGTCAGATCGAAGCAGCGCGTATTGCTATGACGCGTTACATCAAACGTGGCGGTAAAGTATGGATTAAAATTTTCCCTGATAAACCGATCACTCAAAAACCTCTTGAGGTTCGTATGGGTAGCGGTAAAGGTAACGTAGAGAAATGGGTCGCAGTTGTCAAACCAGGTAAGATTATGTTTGAACTTGGAGGCGTGCCTGAGGAAATCGCTCGCGAAGCGATGCGTCTTGCCGCTCACAAGCTGCCGATCAAAACGAAGTTTGTGAAACGTGAAGAATTGGGTGGTGAAGCAAATGAAAGCTAATGATCTGCGTAACTTGACCACTGCAGAAATTGAGCAAAAGATTGCGGGTTTTAAAGAGGAGCTCTTTAACCTCCGTTTTCAATTGGCTACCGGACAGCTTGACAACCCGACTCGGATCCGTGATGTGCGCAGGGAAATAGCTCGTGCTAAAACCGTCATCCGTGAAAGAGAACTTGGGATTAGTTAATTGAATCAGTCATTTTTGCCTGTATTCAGGAAGGAGGCTAACGATGAGCGAAGAACGCAATGCTCGTAAAGTGCAAGTAGGTAAAGTTGTCAGTGACAAAATGGAAAAAACCATTGTTGTAGCTGTTGAAACTTACAAAAAACATGATCTCTACCACAAGCGTATTAAATACACTAAGAAATTTAAGGCGCATGATGAGAACAATACTGCAAAAATCGGAGATACCGTTAAAATCATGGAAACTCGTCCACTCTCCAAAGACAAACGCTGGAGATTGGTAGAAGTCGTTGAAAAAGCGGTTATCATCTAAAGATATAACGACAGTTTTTCCGAAAGGAGGAAATTTCAATGATTCAACCATTTACACGTCTGCATGTAGCTGACAATTCTGGTGCGAAGGAACTGATGTGTATCCGCGTATTGGGTGGTACGGGTCGTCGTACTGCTGCAATCGGTGATTTGATCGTTTGTTCCGTGAAACAAGCAACACCAGGCGGCGTTGTCAAAAAGGGTGACGTAGTCAAGGCTGTTGTGGTTCGTACGAAGCGTTCTGTACGCCGTAAGGACGGATCTTATATCGCATTTGACGAAAACGCAGCGGTTGTTGTTAAAGACGACAAAGGCCCTCGCGGAACTCGTATTTTCGGACCAGTGGCTCGCGAACTTCGTGATAAAGACTTCATGAAAATCGTTTCCTTGGCACCGGAAGTTATCTAAGACTTACATTGATCGGATAACCGATTGAATAGATCGTTCCAAGTTATGCTTGTCAAAAGGCAAGCCGCAGGAGGTGTAATAAATGCCAAAAGTGAAAAAGGTTCTTGAATCGCACAATAACAAGCTTCACGTCAAAAAAGACGACAAAGTTATGGTGATCAGCGGTAAAGACAAAGGCAAAAAAGGCCGTGTCATTGCAGCTTATCCACGTGAGAACCGCGTGCTTGTGGAAGGCGTCAACATGGTGAAAAAACACCAGAAGCCGAACCAAATGAATCCGCAAGGCGGAATTATTGAACAGGAAGCGCCAATCCATGTATCCAACGTGATGCATCTTGATCCGAAGAGCGGTAACGTAACTCGTGTGGGTTACAAAGTGCTCGATAACGGTAAAAAGGTTCGCGTAGCCAAAAAGTCCGGAGAAGTTATCGACTAATCGAACAGTGGAGAAAGGAGGTTTATGATTCATGGCAACAAGAATGAAAGAACGTTTTCTGAACGAAATCACTCCTGCCTTGATGCAGAAGTTCAATTATTCTACGGTAATGCAAGTACCTAAAATCGAGAAGGTTGTCATCAACATGGGTGTGGGTGATGCCGTATCCAACTCGAAAGTACTTGATTCCGCAGTCAATGATATGCAGCTGATTGCTGGTCAAAAACCAGTTATCACTCGTGCTAAAAAATCCATCGCTGGATTCAAATTGCGTGAGAATATGCCGATCGGTGTGAAAGTAACGCTGCGCGGTGAGCGTATGTATTACTTCTTGGACAAATTGTTCAACATTACTCTTCCACGTGTACGTGACTTCCACGGCGTGTCCACCAAAGCATTTGACGGACGCGGCAACTACACACTTGGCCTCAAGGAACAACTGATTTTCCCTGAGATCGAGTATGATCAAGTGGATAAAGTCCGTGGTATGGATATCGTTATCGTAACGACGGCAAAAACTGACGAAGAGTCCCGCGAGCTGCTCGCTCAATTGGGAATGCCTTTTGCGAAATAATTCGCAAATCCATTTCTCCGAAAATTTTTTAGGAGGTGTCAGGCTAAGTGGCAAAAACTTCGATGAAAGTAAAACAACAACGTACGCCTAAGTATAAAGTTCGTGCTTACACGCGCTGCGAACGTTGCGGTCGTCCACATTCGGTACTGCAAAAGTTCAAAATTTGCAGAATTTGTTTCCGTGAATTAGCTTATAAGGGCCAGATTCCTGGCGTCAAAAAAGCAAGCTGGTAAGAAGTTTATAATCGGGAAGGAGGTTTACACACATGACTATGTCTGATCCAATTGCAGATATGCTTACTCGTATTCGTAACGCTAACACTGTACGTCACGAAACAGTAGAAATGCCTGCTTCGACGATGAAAAAACAAATCGCTGATATCTTGAAGCGTGAAGGTTTCATCCGTGATGCAGAATATATCGATGACAACAAACAAGGGATTATCCGTGTTTTCCTGAAATATGGTGCAAACAACGAACGCGTTATCTCCGGTTTGAAAAGAATCAGTAAACCAGGTCTGCGCGTCTACACGAAGAGCAATGAAATCCCTCGTGTACTCGGCGGTCTCGGAATTGCGATTATCTCCACTTCTAAGGGGATTATGACCGACAAAGAAGCTCGTCAATCCAAAGCTGGCGGAGAAGTTGTCTGCTACGTTTGGTAATACACGTCACAAAACAAGGAGGTGCAACAAATGTCCCGTATTGGTCGCAAACCAATCGCAGTACCTAGCGGTGTGGATATCACACTGAACAATACCGAAATTACAGTTAAAGGACCTAAAGGCTCTTTGACTCGTGAACTTCACAAGGATATGAAAGTAACGGTTGAAAACAACGAGATCGTCGTTGAACGCCCATCTGATAACAAACTGCATCGTTCCCTTCATGGCACGACCCGCAGCGTTGTCAACAACATGGTGAGCGGCGTTACTGAAGGATTCTCCAAATCTCTGGAATTGGTTGGGGTCGGATATCGTGCAAGCAAATCCGGAGATAAGATCGTTCTGAACGTTGGATACTCTCATCCAGTTGAAATCACTCCAGAAGCCGGTATCGAATTCGAAGTGCCTGCAAATACAAAAATCATCGTTCGCGGTATCGATAAAGAGCGCGTAGGTGCATACGCTGCTAAAATCCGTTCCGTTCGCGAGCCTGAGCCTTACAAAGGTAAAGGGATCAAGTATGAAGGCGAGCGCATTATCCGTAAGGAAGGTAAAGCTGGTAAGAAGAAATAAGCTTTCTAAACTTATCAGTCTTTTACCCCATGCGTCTTAAAGTGAAGCTGTAATGGCAAACTGAAAGGAGTGAAAGGGAAGTCATGATTACAAAACAGGATAAGAACAAGGCACGTGTCAGACGTCATCTGCGTGTACGCAAGAAAATCCAAGGTACTGCAGCTCGTCCACGTCTGAACGTATTCCGTTCTTCTAAACATATCTATGCTCAACTGATCGATGACGTAGCAGGTGTAACCATCGTATCCGCATCTACAGTTGATAAAGAACTTAGCAGTTCTATTAAGAACGGCGGTAGCGTAGAATCCGCTCGTCAAGTAGGCGAACTGGTTGCTAAGCGCGCGAAAGAAAAGGGTCACACATCGGTTGTATTCGACCGTGGAGGATACCTGTATCATGGACGGATTCAAGCCTTGGCTGAAGCAGCACGCGAAGCAGGCTTGGAATTCTAAGAATTTCTAAAAAGGAGGTTAACGACTTGCGTGTAGATCCGAACACTTTAGAACTGACTGAAAGAGTTGTAAATATTAACCGTGTAGCTAAAGTTGTAAAAGGCGGACGCCGTTTCAGCTTCAGCGCTCTGGTTGTTGTCGGTGATGGCAAAGGCTACGTTGGTGCCGGTATCGGTAAAGCAGGCGAAGTACCTGACGCCATCCGCAAAGGCATTGAAGATGCTAAGAAAAATCTGATTCACGTTCCGATCGTAGGAACATCCATTCCACACCTGGTTACTGGTCACTTCGGTGCTGGTCGCGTTCTTTTGAAACCAGCTTCTGAAGGTACTGGAGTAATCGCTGGCGGTCCTGTACGTGCCGTACTGGAACTTGCTGGTGTAGGTGACATCTTGACAAAATCTTTGGGTTCTTCGAACTCCATGAACATGGTCAACGCAACTTTGGAAGGCTTGTCCCGTCTGAAGCGTGTTGAAGATGTTGCCAAACTACGTGGCAAATCTGTCGAAGAGCTTCTCGGTTAAGGAGGGAATGTCATGGCTAAACTTCAAATTACCCTCGTCCGCAGTGTAATCGGTCGTCCTGAAACTCAGCGTACAACCGTTAAGACTCTCGGCTTGCGTAAACTTAACTCCAGCGTGGTACACAACGACAATCCCGCGATTCGCGGAATGATCAACAAAGTGAGCCATCTGGTATCTGTAACAGAAATTGAAGGTTAATCTATCTAAAGATTAACCTACAAATATTAAGGAGGTGCAACGAACGATGAAGTTACATGAACTTACTTCAGCTACTGGATCCCGTAAAGACCGTAAGCGTGTAGGTCGCGGTACAAGTAGCGGAACGGGTAAAACATCTGGCCGCGGTCATAAAGGGCAAAATTCTCGTTCCGGCGGCGGCGTACGTCCTGGATTCGAGGGTGGACAAAACCCGTTGTATCGTCGTCTGCCAAAACGTGGATTTGTAAATCCTACGCGGAAAGAGTATGCGATTGTTAACATCGAGGAACTGAACAACTTTGCAGAAGGTACAGAAGTAACTCCAGAATTTTTGGTGGAAAGCGGCGTCGTGAAAAACACGAAGAGCGGCATCAAAATTCTTGGCAATGGCGAAGTAACCGTCAAATTGTCTGTAAAAGCAAATAAGTTCTCTCAATCTGCGGTAGAGAAGATCGAGGCTGCCGGCGGTAAAACCGAGGTGATCTAATGTTTAAGACCCTGAAGAATATATGGCGGGTTGAGGACCTTCGTAAAAGAATTCTGTTCACCTTGTTAGTACTGATTGTTTACCGTATTGGTTCTTTCGTTCCTGTTCCGGGCGTTGACAAAACAGTCCTGGAGCAAACGAATCAGCAAGGTAGCGAATTGTTTGGTCTCTTAAACACGTTCTCGGGTGGTGCGCTGCATCAATTCTCCATCTTTGCCCTCGGGATCGTGCCGTATATTACCTCGTCCATTATCGTGCAGTTGCTCTCGATGGATGTTATACCGAAGCTTGCTGAGTGGGCAAAACAAGGCGAGCACGGGAAAAAGAAATCGGCGCAGTTAACGCGATATTTGACGATCGTGTTGGGTCTCATTCAGGCGTTTGCGATGTCAATCGGTTTTAACCGTTTGTATTCGGCCGAAATGATTCCTAATGCTACTTTTGTGGATTATCTGTTGATTGCCATCGTGCTGACAGCAGGTACCGCATTCCTGATGTGGCTGGGTGAGCAGATTACGGAAAAGGGAATCGGTAATGGTATTTCCATTCTGATCTTCTCCGGGATCATCGCAAATATTCCGACATATATCCGTTCTACGGCTCAATCCAATTTCATTCAAGATGGTCAGACATTTATGAATATCCTGAAAACTTTGATCGTTCTGATTGTCATCGTAGCGATCATTGTGGGTGTAATCTACATCCAGCAGGCGATTCGTAAAATTCCTGTACAATACGCAAAACGCGTGGTTGGCAACAAGATGTACGGTGGACAGAATACGCATATTCCGCTGAAAATCAATGCGGCTGGCGTTATTCCGGTCATCTTCGCCGTATCCCTGCTGCAGTTCCCTACCATTATCGCGAGCTTTTGGTCAACTCATGAGTGGGCGAAGTGGATTCAAACCAACTTGAGATATGATTATCCGCTAGGTATGGTACTGTATGTTCTGATGATTATCGGGTTCACATTCTTCTACACCTTCGTGCAGATGAATCCAAACCAAATGGCAGACAATATGAAGAAAAACGGCGGCTATATCCCGGGCATTCGTCCTGGTAAAGCAACCGAGAAGTATCTGACACGAGTGATGTCCCGTCTAACCATGACTGGCGCCATCTTCCTGGCAGTGATCTCTCTCGTGCCGATTGGCTTCGGTACCCTGGCTGGCTTGCCTAGCTCGGTTAAAATCGGAGGCACTTCGCTGCTGATCGTCATCGGGGTAGCGCTGGATACGATGAAAACCATCGAAAGCCAGTTGATCAAACGCCACTACAAAGGTTTTATCAATAAATAAGTGATAGGTTCCGGTGAAGTGATCTTTAAGCTTCCCGGCAACTTATTGCGTTGTTTCTTGTAAAGAGGCAGTGTCGGAGGGAGAGAGAAACGTGAACATACTATTCATGGGCCCTCCTGGGGCAGGAAAAGGAACACAGGCAGAAGTCATTGTAAATGAATTCGGCATTCCCCATATTTCAACAGGCGATGCATTTCGTCTTGCGATCAAACAGGGAACTCCCATTGGCATTAAAGCCAAAGAATACATGGATCAAGGGCTTTTGGTACCGGATGATGTAACGATCGGCATTGTGGAGGAACGTCTGCAGCAGTCCGATTGCGAAAAAGGTTTCTTATTGGATGGTTTTCCAAGAACCCTTTCGCAAGCGGAAGCGCTGGATGAAATTCTTAGCAGACTGAACACTCAGCTCGATCATGTCATTAACCTGAAAGTAGACCGTGATAAACTGATGGCGCGCCTTACAGGACGCCGGATTTGTAAAAACTGCGGATCTACTTATCATGTGATCTTCAACCCGCCGAAACAGGAAGGTGTATGTGATAAATGCGGAGGCGAATTGTATCAACGCTCGGATGACAACGAAGAGAGCGTGGGTACCCGTCTGGACGAATATATCAACAAAACAGCACCACTCCTAGCATTTTATGAGAACAAAGGTCTATTGCGTCAGATCGATGGTGATCAAGAAATCGATACGGTATCTCAAGAAATCGTATCGGTGCTGCGAGGTTAGTCGTAATGATCATTTGTAAGTCCGAAACGGAACTCGGCTTTATGCGGGAAGCAGGGCGAATTGTGGCGGAAACACACCGTCTCATGGCAAAGCACATTGAACCGGGCATCACGACCGGGGAACTTGACCGCATTGCCGACCACTACATCCGCAGTCAGAAAGCACTGCCGTCTTTTAAGGGCTACAATGGTTTTCCTGCCAGCATTTGCGCTTCAGTCAATGATCAGTTGGTACACGGATTTCCCGGCAAACGCAAATTAAACGAAGGCGACATTATTACGCTAGACATCGGTGCGCAGTACCGTGGTTACCATGGAGACTCCGCTTGGACCTATCCTGTAGGCAAGATTTCCGAAGAGGCCCAGCGTCTGCTGGACGTCACGGAAGCTTCCTTGTATGCAGGCTTGGAGCTTGTCAAACCTGATGTGCGCCTGTTCACGATCTCACATGCCATCCAACGCGTCATCGAAGACGCCGGCTTCTCGGTTGTCCGGGAGTATGTCGGACACGGAGTTGGGGCAGAACTGCATGAAGAACCGAATATTCCGAACTTTGGCGTTCCGGATCGGGGACCACGGCTCAAACCCGGCATGGTGCTGGCGATTGAACCAATGGTGAATGCCGGATCCCGTTATGTCAAAACGCTGGAAGACAATTGGACGGTCGTTACGGTCGACGGAGCATGGTGTGCTCACTTTGAGCATACAGTAGCTGTTACTGCCGAAGGTCATGAAATTCTCACTAAACTGGATATGTAGGTGATTGTTCTTGAGTAATCAAAGCACCCTGCAAATCGGTCAGATTGTGAAGATCCTGAAGGGCAAAGATGCCGGACAGGTGGCCGTGGTCGTATCCATTGAAGACAGCAGGTTCGTGTATATAGCGGATGGGAACAAACGTAAGTTTGATCAGCGAAAGAAGAAGAGTCTTCTTCATCTGGAGCCCCAGTCCTTTATTAGCAGCGAGGTCGCAAACAGTTTAAATGAAAGCGGTCGGGTCACAAATGGAAAGCTGCGTTTTGCAGTGACGAAATTTGTGCAGTCCACCGAACCCCATGCTGAAGAGAAAGGAGACTAACTGTGGCCAAAGAAGATGTAATTGAAGTGGAAGGTACGGTCATCGAACCGTTGCCGAATGCTACGTTCAAAGTTGAGCTTGAGAACGGTCATCAAATTCTTGCTCACGTTTCCGGTAAGCTGCGGATGCACTTTATCCGTATTCTGACAGGTGACAAAGTGGTCGTGCAGTTATCGCCTTATGATTTAACCAAAGGCCGTATAACGTACCGTAAGTAATTTTTACCGTTTCTTTCAATAAGACGCCAGGGATGTTATGATCCTATATGGCACTTGAAAAAGTTCTTTCCTGGTTTTACACTTGTAAAATCCGGTTGATCCTATAAGATATGAATTTGTTTCCTTCATGATGGAGGCAAATCCTTTATTCAATCCTTACGAAGTGAGTTTTGCTTTGCAAAACTTGAGGGAGGTAATTAACATGAAGGTGAGACCTTCTGTGAAGCCTATGTGCGAAAAATGCAAAGTCATTCGCCGCAAAGGTACTGTAATGGTTATCTGTGAAAATCCGAAACACAAACAAAAACAAGGTTAATAGAAGGGGGTGTAGCGTAAAATGGCTCGTATAGCTGGTGTGGATTTGCCACGTGACAAACGCGTTGAGATCGCCTTGACTTATATTTTCGGAATCGGTAAAACGACTTCCCAGAAAATTCTGAGCACTACAGGCATCAATCCGGACACTCGTGTTCGTGATTTGACGGAAGATGAAGTCAGCAAATTGCGTGAAACGATCGACAAAACGGTTAAGGTTGAAGGTGACCTGCGTCGTGAAATTTCCTTGAATATTAAACGTCTCGTTGAAATTGGTTGCTATCGTGGAGTGCGTCATCGCCGCGGTCTGCCGGTTCGTGGACAACGTACTAAAACGAATGCTCGTACACGGAAAGGCCCTCGTCGTACTGTAGCGAACAAGAAGAAATAAGAAGGGGGGATAAAAGACAATGGCTAAACCGAAAAAAGTCGTACGTACTAAACGTCGTGACCGCAAAAATATTGAATCCGGAGTGGCTCATATCCGTTCCACGTTCAATAATACGATCGTAACAATTACGGATCCTCATGGAAACGCGATTTCCTGGGCAAGCTCCGGCGGCCTTGGATTCAAAGGTTCCCGTAAGTCGACTCCGTTTGCAGCTCAAATGGCTGCTGAATCCGCGGCAAAAGCTGCTATGGAACATGGTATGAAATCGGTAGAGGTTATGGTTAAAGGTCCAGGTGCAGGCCGTGAAGCAGCGATCCGCTCTTTGCAAGCTGCTGGTCTGGAAGTCAACCTGATCAAAGACGTAACTCCAGTTCCACACAACGGTTGCCGCCCGCCTAAACGTCGTCGTGTCTAATTGAAGCCAACCTGAAGAATGTGGTATATTTCCGGCACAATCTGCTAATAATGGTTGTTTAGGCATACTACATGTTTACACAAGATAAGGTGACAGTTTCAAATAGGAGCGACGTTTGAAGGAGGGGTACTTGCGTGATTGAAATCGAAAAGCCGAAAATTGAGACCGTAGACGTCAGTGAAGACGGAGCCTATGGCAAGTTTGTAGTAGAACCGCTTGAGCGTGGATATGGAACGACTTTGGGGAATTCCCTTCGCCGGATCCTGCTATCCTCGCTGCCAGGCGCAGCCGTAACATCCGTACAGATCGATGGCGTTCTCCACGAGTTCTCAACGGTTCCGGGTGTAATGGAAGACGTGACGGAAATTATTCTGAACCTGAAGGCTCTTTCCCTGAAAATTCATTCTGATGAGGAGAAAGTCCTCGAGATTGATGCTGAGGGTGAAGGAGTTGTGACGGCAGGAGATATCCGGGCGGACAGCGATGTGGAAATTCTCAATCCAGACCTTCATATTGCAACAATGGGTCCAGGTTCGAGACTTCACATGCGTATTTTTGCTAACCGCGGTCGTGGCTATGTCCAAGCAGATAAGAATAAACGTGATGATCAACCGATTGGCGTCATCCCGGTCGATTCTATCTATACCCCGATTAGCCGCGTCAACTACGGCGTGGAGAATACGCGGGTTGGTCAAGTGACCAACTATGACAAATTGACGCTTGAAATCTGGACTGATGGCAGCATTCGTCCGGAAGAGGCTGTAAGCCTCGGCGCCAAAATTTTGACCGAGCATTTAATGCTGTTCGTTGGTCTGACTGACGAAGCAAAAGATGCTGAAATCATGGTCGAAAAAGAAGAAGACAAAAAAGAAAAAGTGCTTGAAATGACGATCGAAGAGCTTGATCTCTCTGTTCGTTCCTACAACTGCCTCAAACGTGCCGGCATCAATACGGTACAAGAGCTGACTACCAAAACCGAAGAAGACATGATGAAAGTCCGTAACCTGGGCCGCAAGTCTTTGGAAGAAGTACAGGAAAAGCTCGAGGAACTTGGTCTGGGGCTTCGTACAGAAGAATAGCTTCTTAGAATCGTTAGCGAAGGAGGGGAAAACATGGCATACCAAAAGTTGGGCCGCGATTCCAGTGCACGTAAAGCTTTGTTCCGTGATCTGGTAACCGACCTGTTCTTATATGAACGCATTCAAACTACGGAAGCTAAAGCGAAGGAAGTTCGTTCCATCGCTGAAAAGCTGATCACTAAAGCGAAGAAGGGTGACCTTCACGCTCGCCGTCAAGTGGCAGCATTCGTTCGTCGTGAAACGATTGATGGAGAGCAAGACGCTATCCAAAAACTGTTCAGCGAACTGGCTACCCGTTATTCTGAGCGTCCAGGCGGATACACTCGTATCCTGAAGCTCGGACCTCGCCGCGGTGACTCCGCGCCTATGGTTTATCTGGAACTGGTTGACCGCGCGTAAACAGGTGAGGATGGGGAAAGGGGGGAAGGAATCGTATGATTCTGATCGAACCCTTTTTTTCACGTCCGGGGCCTGCGGACGGATAAAGACGCTCTTCTTTTCCGAATACAGGCCTCGAATCGTGTTCCTATGACTCGATCTGGAACGGCTTCGCCGTGTTGTACGGCGGAGCCGTTTTATGTTTCGGCATGCAGCGCATGAGTTGCCTTTTGCGTAAAAGGCAGGCAGAGGATTCAGGAGGTACTAGGGGAAATGCGCAACATATGTATGAAAGTCAGTTATGACGGTACGAATTACAGCGGTTTTCAGACTCAACCCGACGGAAATGCCATTCAGGATTATTTGGAGAAGGCCATTGAGATGCTGACGGGAGAGAAAGTGAAAATTCATGCCTCGGGTCGCACCGATGCCGGTGTACATGCCTACGGGCAGGTGTTTCATTTTCACACGGCTTCCAAGATTCCTGTGGAACGCTGGTGTATGGCACTCAATTCCAGACTACCGAGAGATATCATGGTGACCGAAGCCAGAGAGGTCCCAATGGAATTTCATTCGAGAAGATCTGCCAAGCGTAAAACCTACCGTTATACCATCAATGCCAATCAGTTTCCGGATCTATTCCGGCGAAATACGGAACTCCATCATCCCGGCAAGCTGAATGTAGAAGCCATGGCTGAGGGGCTGAAGTATCTGATCGGCACGCATGACTATACATCTTTTGCGTCCCGGCACTCTACCAAGCCGTCTCATATCCGCACCGTTTATGATGTCCATATTGAAAGGGATCAATCCATGTGTCGTCCGGGAACCCGGGATCAGGGCTTGATACATCTGTATATCACCGGCAATGGCTTTTTGCAGCATATGGTCCGCATTATTGCGGGAACTTTGCTGGAAGTGGGCAAGGGCCGTAAGAAGCCGGAGGATATCGCTTCGATTTTGGAGGCCAAAGACCGGATGAAAGCTGGTCCGACAGCTGAATCTAAGGGCCTCATTTTATGGAATGTGGAGTATGAGAATTTCAATTAAAAACATTGAAAATGAGCTTGCGATTTATCTGCCTATACTGTAAAATAAAAGTTGTGTTTTCTTGATGGCTATCCCACAGCCCCCAATCAGGGAAATAACAACCTAACATTTACAAATGACTTTTGATAACGACAAAGAACGAAGATAAATGATTTTCGGACGAATACAAGGAGGAACTATTCATGCGTACCACCTATATGGCTAAGCCAAATGAAGTTGAGCGCAACTGGCACATCATTGATGCCGAAGGCAAAACGCTTGGTCGTTTGGCGAGCGAAGCAGCTGCTTTGATCCGCGGTAAACACAAACCACAATTCACAACTCACGTTGACACAGGTGACTTCGTAGTCATCATCAATGCTGAGAAGATCCATCTGACAGGCAAGAAATTGCAAAACAAGAAATACTACCGTCACTCCATGCATCCAGGTGGTCTGAAAGTGACTAACGCTCAAGACCTGCTGAACACAAAACCAGAACGTGTACTCGAATCTGCTGTTCACGGTATGCTTCCTAAAACTCGCATGGGCGAAAAAATGAAGCTGAGATTGAAAGTATATGCAGGCACCGAACATCCACATGCAGCACAAAAACCAGAAGTTTACGAACTTCGCGGATAATTAAAAGGAGGACAGTTTCATGGCACAAGTACAATACTATGGGACAGGTCGTCGTAAACATTCGGTAGCACGTGTTCGCCTTGTACCGGGTGAAGGACGCATTGTCATCAATAAACGCGACATCAATGAATATTTCGGTTTGGAAACCCTCAAACTGATCGTTAAACAACCACTGAACCTGACTGAAACACTTGGACAATACGACGTGCTCGTTATTGCTCACGGTGGTGGTATCTCTGGTCAAGCAGGAGCAATCCGTCACGGTATCTCCCGTGCGTTGCTCAAAGCTGATCCAGACTTCCGTCCATCCCTGAAAAAAGCAGGATTCCTGACTCGTGACCCACGTATGAAAGAACGTAAAAAATACGGTCTCAAAGCGGCTCGTCGCGCACCTCAGTTCTCCAAACGTTAATATTTCTTGGTATCCAAGAAAACAAAGCCTCTGGCCTTATGGTCAGGGGCTTTTTTGTTTGCGATAGTGAAAAGGCAACTTCGTTATCGACAAAGTTGAGTCAATGCGCATCCATACCCATTTATACCTATCTGGAGAGCTTTACTTGATCCTGAAGATTCAAGTCCTGCTCCTCTTCTCGCATTATCGTAATAAGGCTTGCACGGTCTTGGCTGGTTAGGATGTATTTTGTTGCGTTGAGGGCTGGAGATTAATCTTCTGAATTTTTTGCATGAGACAACATGCCTAATGGGCGGATCCCCCATATGCTGAAGTATTACTGAACACGGAGGGATTCGATTTTGCAACCTAATACAAACGTAAATGCAAACACACATACGAATGCTAATGCGAATGTCAATGCAAACGTAAACGCGCAGCATAAACATCTGGCCTGGCATGAAACCATGAAGCTGCACGAATTAACGGCATCTACAGCGAATAATTTAATCGCTCTTAAAATGCATGTGCATGAGGTGGCCAATCCCCATCTGCATCATCTGTACGAGGAAACGATCCGCATGATGGAAGGGAATCTGAAAGATCTGCTTCACTTTTACTCCATGGCGCCGACAGAGACCCGAAACAATAAAAGCAAAGGCGAGCATGAGGATCTGACCGGATTTTATGCAGGGCACCTGCTGGGAATGCTCAAGACATGTATTAAAAGTTACGCAGATGCCATTACGGAAACGGCAACGCCTCAGTTAAGAGACACGTTTACGAAACATTTGAACCAATACATCAAACTGCAGGCCAAAGTTTTTCACTTTATGTTGGAACATGGGTATTATCCTGCATATGATCTTCACAAGATGCTGGAAAATGATAAGAAGATGGCTAAAAAGGCGCTCGAGCTTTAATTTATTTTGATAAAAAGTCCTTCTGAAGAAGGGCTTTTTTTATTTGTTCAACTGGAAATTACACGTTATGAGCATTGACAACCAACCAAATTGGTTTATACTGGATTTAAATCATATTAAACCGCTTGGTATTAAATGAATTTAATGGTGTGAAATATGGGAAGGGGAGAGACATTCACAATGAATTTGCTTGAAAAGGAAAAATGGATTGAGCTTCAAGCTGCTGAACTTGAACATGCTTCTGCCGAAGAAGTCATCCGTGTTGCCGTAGAGACGTTCCCGAATCTGACGTTTGCATGCAGTTTTGGTGCTGAAGATGTCGTTCTGGTCGATATTCTGCAAAAAGTGAGTCCTTCAACGGATATTTTTTATCTGGATACCGATTTTCATTTTAAAGAAACGTATGAAACCAAGGACCGCCTTGAATCGAAGTACGGTATTCAATTCGTGCGTGTATCTCCCAAACTGACTCCGGAGGAGCAAGCTGCGCAGCATGGTGCTGAATTGTGGAAGTCGGAACCCAACCAATGTTGCAATATCCGCAAAGTCGAACCGTTGACTCGGATTCTCTCCCAGTATGATGCTTGGATCACTGGAATTCGCAGAGATCAGGCTCCAACGCGTGCGAATGCCAAGAAGGTTGAATATGATCAGAAATTTGGACTTGTAAAATTTAACCCGATTGCCGACTGGACATCGGATGATGTCTGGAATTATATTCGAGAGAACCAAGTACTGTATAATCCTTTGCATGATCAGAACTATCCCAGTATAGGCTGCGAGTATTGCACTCGTCAGGTAAATCCGGGAGAAGATGCAAGAGCAGGACGTTGGTCCGACAGCGATAAAACAGAGTGTGGACTTCACCAATAATAGACGCGGCTAAGGGGGAGCAAATATGACAACAATTCTTCCACACGGTGGAAAACTTGTAAACCGGATTGCCGAGGGGCAGGAGAGGGAAGAACTATTGAAAACCTCTTATCATCTGAAGCAGATACCGGTGAATAACTGGACCATATCCGATCTTGATTTAATTGGGAGTGGTGCCTTTTCTCCGCTAACAGGCTTTATGAATGAGGAAGATTACCGTTCTGTTGTTCATACCATGCGTCTTGCCGATGGAAACGTATGGAGCATTCCGGTGACCCTGTCCGTGGATGAAGAGACAGTTGGCAGTCTGAGCATAGGAGATCAGGTGGCACTGACAGGCGCTGAGGATAAAGTCATTTATGCTGTGTTAAATATTGAAAGTGTATATGAAGTGGATCAAGAGGAAGAGGCTAATAAGGTATTCAAGACCTCTGACCCGGAACATCCCGGCGTGAAAAAGCTGCTGGAGCGCTCCTCGATCTATGTTGGCGGGAGCGTTAAGATTCTTAATCGGCCGCAGCCAGCCAGATTTAGCGACTTTTATTTTGATCCTGCAAGAACCAGAGAGCTGTTCGAGCAAAAAGGATGGAGAACGGTCGTCGGTTTCCAGACCCGTAACCCGGTGCATCGAGCTCATGAGTACATCCAGAAGAGTGCGATGGAAATCGTCGATGCCTTGTTCCTGAACCCGCTCGTGGGCGAAACGAAGTCGGACGACGTTCCGGCTGATGTACGGATGAAAAGCTATCTGGTACTCTTGGAAAATTATTATCCCGAAGATCGGACTTTCTTGGGCGTATTCCCGGCAGCGATGCGGTACGCAGGTCCAAGAGAGGCAATATTCCATGCAATTGTCCGCAAAAACTACGGATGTACCCATTTTATCGTTGGCCGCGATCATGCGGGTGTAGGCGATTACTATGGAACTTATGAAGCTCAGGAGATTTTCTCGAACTTCAGACCGGAGGAACTCGGAATTACCCCTCTATTTTTTGAACATAGCTTCTTTTGCAAGAAATGCGGCAACATGGCTTCCAGCAAAACCTGTCCTCATCCGCATGAAGAGCATCTGACGCTTTCTGGTACCAAGGTGCGCGGGTTGCTGAGAGACGGTCAGTGCCCGCCTCCGGAATTTACCCGCCCGGAAGTCGCCGAAGTATTGATTGCCGGTATGAGCGCGCAAGTTACGCCTTAAGGTACTATTTGTCCACCTTCGCCCATATAGATGAGTAGAGTCGATATGGGAACGGAGGTGGATTTTTGATGTCCAAGCAGGGGCCTGGCAAGCAGGTGCTGTGGATCAGGCTGAGCTCGATCAAAAAATTGCTGATGGGCTTATGTCTGCTTATCGTATTTATCGCCGTAGCCACATTTAATATCCCTGTTGTCAAAACAACGGGACACTGGAGCCTCCCTTTATCGGGAAAGGTGATTGCGCTTGATGCAGGGCATGGTGGGCCTGATGGAGGGGCGGTAAGCAAACAGGGCGTTATTGAAAAAGACGTAAATCTCGCGATCGCATTATACCTCCGGGATTATTTGCAGCAGGCGGGAGCCCTGGTCTATATGACCCGCGAAGGAGATTACGATTTGGCGGATGCAGATACCAAGGGGTACTCCAAACGCAAGACGGAAGATTTGAAACAACGGGCAAAAGTTATCCAGGATACGAAGGCCGACCTGTTTCTGAGCATTCATCTGAACAGCTTTCCGTCCAGCAGATGGAGCGGGGCTCAGACCTTTTATTATCCTAATCATCCTGATAACGAGGGACTCGCTGAACTCATTCAGGATGAAATCAAGCGGAACCTTGGAAATACGGACCGTATCGCGAAAACGGTTGATACTGTTTATCTCCTGCAAGCATTAAAAATGCCTGCTGCGCTAGTGGAGTTAGGCTTTCTCTCCCATCCGCAGGAATCTCAGCTGCTTAGGGATGAGAATTACCAGCGTAAGATCGCTGCAGCTGTTTACAAGGGGATGTTAAGGTATTTATCCGGAGAAAAGGTGAAACTGTCGTCAGAAAATGAGCGTTGATGGTATAATACCTACTGGGGCTTATCCATGTATGGATGCCAATTAATAAAGCAGAGGTGCTGCCATCATGTTGTCACGTGAGCAAGTTCAAGAGGTGCTACAGCCCATCGGTGATACTGCCACCGGCCGAAGCCTGATTGAGCTGCAAATGATAAGAGATATTGTTGTAAAAGAAAATAGGGTTTCGCTTTCCGTTATTACACTGGATAACCGTGAAGGCTACGGACAAGCGCTCGAGAAGGAGATCCGCGATCGTCTGCAGTCTGCGGGAGTCGAAGATATTCATATTCGTATGCGAGAAGCCAATGAACATGAGCGCAGCAAGATCCTGGGTGAGCATGAGAGCAAAACGGACGAGGATAAGCTGGTCAAGGGACATGCGGCGGGTCTTGAGAGAAATGAGCTGCTGACCGATCCCGACGTACACTTCATCGCGGTAGCGAGCGGGAAGGGGGGCGTTGGCAAGTCGACGGTAACCGTCAATCTGGCTGCCGCATTGGCCCGCCAAGGGAAAAGAGTTGGCCTGATCGATGCGGATATTTACGGCTTCAGCGTTCCGGATATGATGGGGATCGAAGAAGGTCCTGTCGTGGTAGATGGTACCATTGTACCCGTAGAGCGATTTGGCGTGAAGGTAATGTCCATGGGGTTCTTTATCCGTGAGAACAATCCTGTGGTCTGGCGCGGACCAATGCTTGGCAAAATGCTTCATCAATTTTTCGGCGATGTCAATTGGGGCAAGCTGGATTACCTGCTTCTGGATCTCCCTCCGGGAACCGGTGACATTGCACTGGATGTCCATCAAATGCTACCTCAGAGCAAAGAGGTTATTGTTACGACTCCGCATGCCACTGCTGCATTCGTAGCAGCTCGTGCGGGTGCCATGGCCATTCAAACGGATCATGAAATCTTGGGCGTCGTGGAGAACATGGCATATTATGAATGTTCGCATTGCGGTGAAAAGGATTATGTATTTGGCCGCGGAGGCGGCGGACAGCTTGCCGAAACGCTTCATACGAGCCTGTTGGCGCAGCTGCCGCTGGGAGCGCCGGATAATCATATATCAGAACCGGATTTCTCGCCTTCGGTGTACAAATCCGAATCGACAATCGGCAAGCTTTATAATGAATTGGCAACGAACATAATTGGCAAATGTGAAAAGTAATTCTTCGCAAGCAAAAAGCCCCTACATAGGGGCTTTTTTGTTTTAAGAACCGCCGCTGTCTCCACTGTCCTTATCCTTCTCGCCTTTGTCTCCGCCTTCCTGTCCCTTACCGCCTTCGCCACCTTGGCTGCCTTTTTCTACTTTTGGCTGCAATTCTTGGGTGACGACATTCTTCAACAGTGACATGACTTCCATTTTAAACATCGGATTCTGCATGGCTTCCTGCATAACCGTCATGGATTGTTTTCGGTATTCCGGTGTTTTGGTGAGGTCTAGGAACATTTTCATGACTTCCGGCGATTTCATGATGTCCGAGACCGCCTTTTGATAAGTTGGATCCTTGATGAGCTGCATGTGTAGCTGTTTATTCTGGGAGCTGATCGATTTGGCGAATTCGCCGGCAAACTGAGGATCGGTCATAATTTTTTCGAATTCTTTTTTATATTCCTCGGAAGTAATGGTGTCCTTTACGGCCGTACGGATTTGATCTGTTGCCTGCACGGTCATCATTTGCATGCCCGGACCGCTTGAAGAGCTTCCGCCACTTTGTTTTAAAGCATCTTCGACCGCTTTTTTGCCTTCATCGCTTTTCAGGATGTCGACAACCATCGTTTTCATTTCTTTATAATCGCCCTGAGGCGGTGCATAGCTCTGTTCGGATCCACAGCCCGCAAGTACGGCGGAAAGCCCGAAAATGATTCCCCATACGCCTAAAACCGGCCACTTCATGAGCGTCACTCCTTTGTCTATAATCCTGTTTGTAGTATGCCGAAGTGAATTTCGAAATATGTCGACACGGGCATGGTTTTTTAATGAGAACGTTGGTAAAATAATGTCTTGGGGGTGCAGACGAGTTGAACTTGAAAAATTGGTCCAAGTTATTTTTAAAAACCTTGCTTGTGGGAGCCATCGTCTCCATAATTACCGGTTTCCTTCTACCGTACAGCAGAGAAACCATTTCATTCAAGGATGCTAAAGATGTTTTGTTTTATTTGCTCATTCTTTTCGGTTTTGGGGCGATGACGAGCGTATACTCACAGCTTGGTTTTTTTGCTTATATGATCCTGAATTATACGGCTATTGGCGTGTTCAAGCTGAAAACGTGGCAGTACATACAGTTTGTCCTCGCGGTTCTGGCTTTGCTTGAAGTCATGTTCTTCCGGTCCTTTGTAGGCAGGGAGGGCAATCAAGCGGCAGATTTATTACTGGGTATAGCCATTTTAGTTGTCGCTGTCGCGGTTGCCTTCTTTAAAGTCCGAGCGACGAACCCGAGTGCGTGGGTACCGACGATTTTCTTCATGACAGCAGTTACGATTGTAGAGATGGTAGGCGGACTCAAAATTAACGATAACAATGCCACCATCTTTATTGTGGTTCCATTGTTAGCCTGCAATGCATACCAGATTTTAATACTTCATAAAGTGTTGAAACCAAAAAAGAGCTAAGTAATTAGCTCTTTTTTCTTTAGCTTTTGCTACATGCCCGCAGCGTCATCAATGGCTTGCTGCAGCGTGGCTTGATCGCGGACTTCTTTGCCCTTGGTGTCGGCTTGGGTCAGAAGATCGGATACCGTTACGAACTCATATCCCTGCTTGCGCAGTTCATCGATAATGATCGGGAGAGCCTCGTGCGTTTGTTTGCAGGAATCGCTGGCGTGAAGGAGGACGATGTCACCTGGATGAGCTTTGCTGACGACGCGGTTCACGATATTGTCTACTCCGATGTTCTTCCAGTCTTGTGAGTCAGTATCCCACTGAATAACCTTATAGTTCAGGCTGTCTGCAATCTTCAGCACCCGTTTATCAAAATCCCCATTTGGAAGACGAAGCAGATTGGGTTCCTTGCCCGTCAAATCGGTTAATATAGAGTTGGCTGTCGTAAGCTGTGTCTTAATCTCCTCATCGCTCAGACTGCTGTAATTCACATGCTTATGCCCATGGCTTCCGATCTCAAAGCCGGCAGTTTTGATTTGATTCACAATGTCCGGATGGCTTTTGCTCCAAGGTGAGGAGAGGAAAAAAGTTGCTTTCTCGACTCCTTTGTCTTTCAGAACGTTCAGGATGGGTTCAGGACGCTTTTCTCCCCAACTGATATCAAATGTCAGGGCAATCACCTTCTTGTCCGTAGGAACGCTGTAAATAGCAGCTGGAGCTCCCTCGGAAAACACTGTAATATTGTCAGACTCTACATAAATAATGCCGATAGCGAACAGTGCAGCGGCGAGAACAAAGAAAGTACGCTTGATTTTGCGGCCGTTCAGCACATAAAAAAATGAATTCATCGCTATAGTCGCCCCTTTCCACTTTCGAAATGCTTGTTTACTTCAATGTATGCTCGTACCAGCGAGTTATTACCATGAGGAGGTTATATATGCTTCGACTAAGTACTTTTCTAAAAGACCTTGGATCCATTCGCAAAACATTGCTGTTTGTTACGGTGCTTTTCATGCTTGGTATTGTAGCGGGATGGTACAGCACTGGTGTTCTGGAACAGATCATTAACAATCAAATGGAGGGGATTCGGGATATCAGCAAGTCGCTGAGCGATTCCTCAAGCCCGATGTGGAGTTTTTTTGTGTTCATTTTCTTCAATAACAGCATTAAGGCCGTAGTGATGATCTTCCTGGGTTTGTTTGTAGGGATTTTGCCGATTTTGTTTTTGCTTGTGAACGGCATGGTTTTGGGCTATCTCGTACATAGTTCTCTGGAGCAGGGAAACAGTTTGTTTGATCTGGTAGTCAAAGGGCTACTGCCTCACGGTATTATCGAAATACCGGCTATTATCATTGCTTGTGCCTTTGGCCTTCAAATGGGGTTGATGGTTATTGCGAGCCTTGGCGGAAGCGGGAAGGAAGGATTGAAGGGGAGATGGAGGGAGTTGTTCAGAAAAGCTCTTACCGCATCCGTATGGATCGTAATTTTGCTGTTTGTGGCAGCTATTATTGAGAGCACGGTTACATACAGCCTGATGAAAGGATAGGGATCGGTATTAGGAAATGAAGAATTGTGAAAAACACATTCATAAATTTCCCAAAAAATGTGCATAACAGTAAGGCGGTAAAATCGAGCCGCATATCAAATGAGCTAAAGTCCATGCTGCTTCATATTAAGAAGTTTGCCGTTCTTTAGCTCACTTGAAGCTGTATATTCGCTTTTTAATCGACAAGGAGGCCAGGCAATCATGCTGGGTATGCTTTTTAACGATAAGGAATGCAAGGAACTTGATTATGTGCTACGCAAAGAGCTGGATGAGATGCTGTTTGATTTAAGTGATCAGAGATTGGACCTTGAGGTCAGGAACGCCATTGCCAGCAGATATAGAACGGTATTCCGCATGTATGCCAGGTTTGCTCCTCACAAGGAACTCTCTAAATATGCACGTAACAGCAAGCTCTCTCAATTCAAGCAATAAATGCTTGACGAAAGAATGGATTCTATGATAAATTTATTTTCGCTTCAGTTTTAGTCACATAAAATTGAATGCTGTGAGATGCTGCAAGATATTGATGAATTAGAAACTTTGAAAAAAGTTTTTGAAAAAAAGACTTGCAAAACATCGAGCATGTATGGTATATTATAAAAGTCGCCGCTGAGATGCGGTGATGTACGAAAGAAAGCTTCGAAAGAGGCTTGAATCGAAAGAATTTGATCTTTGAAAACTGAACAACGAGTGAGATACAGACTTCAGCAATGAAGTCGAAACGCAAAGCAGTTCGGTCCCCGAACTGTGGAGCACAAATGAGATTTTAAGTAATGAAGTTTTTGATTGGGGTTTGCCTCATTCAAAAATTCATTATATCTCGTCAGTTTCAAAATGAGCTACAAACTTTCTTGGAGAGTTTGATCCTGGCTCAGGACGAACGCTGGCGGCGTGCCTAATACATGC
>NZ_WUBI01000007.1 GCF_009807035.1 Paenibacillus dendrobii | reverse complement strand
CTTGGACCGAAGGGTCCTGGGAGAGTAGGACGCCGCCAAGCATACATATTCCCTGATAGCTCAGTTGGTAGAGCACTCGACTGTTAATCGAGTTGTCACAGGTTCGAGTCCTGTTCGGGGAGCCATTTGCTCTCATAGCTCAGTAGGTAGAGTGCTTCCATGGTAAGGAAGAGGTCACCGGTTCGAATCCGGTTGAGAGCTCCATTTTATTCGCAGTGGCCCGTTGGTCAAGGGGTTAAGACACCTCCCTTTCACGGAGGTAACAGGGGTTCGAATCCCCTACGGGTCACCATTACTATTTAGCTTCGATTGGGGATGAGAACCTATAAGGGTTCGTCGGAGCATAAAGTTCGGTAGCGCTGCTTCGCAGTCTCGAACGAAGTGAGAGTATCCCCTACGGGTCACCATTTAAATTATTAGCCATATATATGGAGGCTTAGCTCAGCTGGGAGAGCATCTGCCTTACAAGCAGAGGGTCGGGGGTTCGATCCCCTCAGCCTCCACCATCATTTTACACATAATCCGTCCATACGTTGGACAAGATATATTAATCCACTAATGGGGATTAGCCAAGCGGTAAGGCAACGGACTTTGACTCCGTCATGCATAGGTTCGAATCCTATATCCCCAGCCAGTTAAGAGCCATTAGCTCAGTTGGTAGAGCACCTGACTTTTAATCAGGGTGTCGAAGGTTCGAGCCCTTCATGGCTCACTCCTATAAATATCGCGTTATAAGCTGTCTATTGTGAATAGATGGTTTTTTTATTTTTTACCCCCGTAATTGTTCATTAATATCATGAACAATTACGGGGGTTTATTATTAATAATCTTTGTAGTTTTGACTTTGAGCTTCAATTAGGGAAAGGGCATAATGAAGGGCTCGGGCCTGGTCATTCTGCTCCAAATAGAAGTCTAGGAGCTTTCTTTCATATCTCTCGATGGAGTAATTATCTCCACTGCTTCTGAAGAGAGGAAGGGCTTCCTCCTCAATGCATTGATAATATTGAGGCATTTGGTTCTGAAGAAGATAAAGCTGCAATTTAAAATCAATCATGCGCTTGTCTTTCCGCTCTGCAGCCAGCTTGTGTCCGTACTTGGCCAGTTGCAACAGTTCTGAAGAAGGAAGAATATTTCCCCGGTTTGCTGCAGTGATATAGCAGTCCAAAGTCGATAAATAAACGGAATTTTCCTTATCCATCAGTTGCATGACTTGCTGAAATAAGGTGCAAGATTCTACATAATCCCCTCTTTTAAGATGTTCAAAGGCCAAATTATGAATAAGCTTGGACTTCCGGTCTTCAGCTTGGCACAAATCACAGGTTTTAATTAAATTATGATATCGACTCACAATTTCGGGAAAGTTGCTCGCATCGGACATATTCAATTGGATGAGCATAAGTGATTCTGTATCAATAATACGCAACATATTTAAGGTTTGCCGGAAATAATGAAGAGCTTTTTCCCCGTAATAATATGCTGTGGTATTGGAATGAATGGCATGGTAGGCAATGGCTAGATGGTAATAGTACTCCTGTTCCGTATAATGGGACGAATCGATAGCTGTCAATATTTCAATGCAATCCCGGAATTGGCCGCTTAAGAAGTAATAGATCCCCAGCGAGTGCCGGAAGAAGTTCTCCTCAAATGGTGTGGCGGACGTATTGTCATTACGTATTTGGGTAATTAGGCGGTTGGCCAGGTCCAGCTGTATGTTATATAGATAATATCGGACCAAGAGCAAACGATAAGAAACACGATAGGAGGGAAGATCTTTTAACACCTCGCGATCAATGATCTCCTTAAGCTGTTCAACTTCGTCAGAACGCTGCATGACAATGGCATTATGCCAGGAGGATAGCAGTTGTCCTGTATGAAAATATCTTTTCATCTCGCTTGTCATGTCAATGCACAACCGTTCACAGAGCAGATCAATGATATCATTGGAGTACTCCGTGATTCCGCGCTCAATTTTGCTTAAATGAGTAATAGAACATATCCCTTGACCAAGTTCTCCTTGGGTTAGATTCTGCTGTTCCCGATAGAATTTAATGATTTGTCCCTCAGTCATGGTTCACCTCGATAGATCCGGATTACAAATCCGTAATTTTATCTATTATAGTTAAGAACCAGATTGTATTCCAGCAAGAAAAAACCAGTTAACGGAGCGTGTCATGAAGGATCATCATATACAGTAATTCAAAAAAAGGGACTCTGTCGTCATAAGCGCCTGCTGGCGCTGACAACCGAGTCCCTTTTCAGTGATGAATTGTTGTATAGAAAACTAACGCTGATTATTGCAATGCTTTAAGCAGATTATAAATCGTCTGCGCTGTTTCGGCGCGGCTTGCTGAAGCCTTAGGGATGAATTGTCCATTTTTCTGCCCCTGCATAATCCCTAAGTTAGAGGATTTCCCGACACTTGCAACTGCCCATGCGGAGATGGAGGAAGCATCCGTAAATGCAGCATCATTGCTTGCTGTATTGGATTTGTGGCTCCATTCATAAGCTCTCACCGCGAGCACAGCCATTTCTTCACGCGTAATCGGCTTGTTCGGAGCGAAGGAGGCTTCAGATACCCCTTGAATCAAACCGGCCTTATACGCTGCTGCAACGGCTCCTGAGTACCATGCATCCGATTTAACATCGGTAAAAGGTACAGAGGCTGCGCTAGTATCCAGTTTCAATGCACGTGCGATAAAGGATGCGAATTCAGCACGGGTCGTTTGAGCTTTAGGTGCAAAGAGAACTTCGCTTTGGCCGCTGACAATATGCTTCGCTGCCAATTCCGTAACGGCCTTGTTAGCCCAGTGGATAGCGCCCAGATCACTGAAAGATTTGTTATATTCGAGAATTGCATATTTGCTGAAATGAGACAATGAAGCCTGAACTTTATGGGAGGCTGCATCAACATCTCCACCAACATATTCCCATTGGCCGGATTTCTCATTCCAATAATATAAACCAAGGAGTGTTGATTGTAGTCCTTGTTCCGGATAGGAAATGGTTACTTGAACCTGTTCTGGGAAGCTCGGAAGAACGACCTTCTCGCCAGTAGACTTCTTGAAGTAAAGTTCCAATCCGTATGCGGTACCAGCCATTTTCAAGGACAAACCTTGTTCGGATGGAGTACCAGCTTTCATTTGCTCATCCGGAGCAAAACGGAAGACAATGGAACCGTTAGCTGCTTCCGCACCCGCTGCCTTAGTAAGAGCCTTAAGGACGGATGACGGGATAACGACGGATACCTGATCGGAATGAAGCTCCAGCACGTTATCTTTCAAAAGCTCACCGGCGTTCACCGGCAATTTAATATCCTTGTCAGGCGAAACGGCGATGCTTACTTTGCCGTTAGTCGCTTTCGATAATTGATCGGCCGTAATCGTTGTTCCCGTCGATGGTGTAAGGATCGGACTTGTTGAACCTGAGGTACTTCCGCCACCATTGTTGTTATTACCGTGGATTTTAATCTGGTTAAGGAAATAGTTCAAATCCTTGTTGCCGATTTTTTCTTGTGGAACGATGGCAGGATCGCTATTTTCACCGGCTTGCATAAAGTTATTGATGATGAAATTCACGTCAGTATCATTGACGATACCGTCCTGATTAATATCCGAACGTGGATTACTGGAGCCATAATCGGCCGCTGCCAGCTCCATATCGTAAATATCGACAACCTGATCACCATTAATGTCACCGGCTACGCTGATGCCAAGATTCAGACCGGATTGTACACCGTAAAGCTCTCCGTTTACTTCTTTGCTCAGGGCGATTTGTCTGAACAGAGTGGTATGGCCAGGAGTCTTCATATAGACCTTAAGCGGACGATCCGTTGCAGGAATGCCAGTGATATTGTATTCGCCAGTTTCCCCTACGGTTGCTTCGTAACGTTCTCCTGACTCGGATTCTGCGTATACCTCAATTTTTATTTTGCTGAAGTCATATTTTTGAGCGTCCAAAAACTCCCCATTCACAAGGAAAGCCTCTGGGCCAATATAACCATACAACCTGGAGTGCTTCGAAATAAAGTCGAAGTCTTCCAAGTTGAACACAGGGGTTACAACGGGATCCGATTCATTTACTTGATGAGTGGAAAAATCTGTAACATTAATATTCTTCTTTTTGTAATAGAATGAATCATCTACGACTTTGTAGGTAACATCCAGGAACGGGAAGCTTCCTTCCAGTCCTGCAAAATTCTCACCCGATAAATTAGCTTCAAACGCGGTGCTGTATTCTGTCTCTTCAGGTTCTTTAACATCAACAGTTGCACCTTTGGATTCAGCCAGCGCCTGAAATGCTGGGTTTACCTTAACGCTGTCCAAGACGAGATTGTCTAAAAAGTCATTTTCAACGACAAACTTGCCGCCGGCGAACTGAGTCGCGTTGGTCACGTTCAATGTCATCGTAATTGAATCGCCAAGCTGAACGCTCTTTTTGTCAAAGCTATTGGTTGCGTAAGTCGAACCTTTTTTGATAAAGGTAAGCTTGTTACCCGTCACCGGGCTGGCTGCGCTGGCCATATCGAATCCGAATAGTCTTAGCTGGTAAGGTTCTGTTTCATATTCTTCAGGTGTCACGCCAAACCGGAAGCTGCCATTATCCTCAATTTTGAGGAACCCGGAATACATTGGCAAATCATATTCATAGTAGGCTACCGTACTCGAATTTTGTTTGAGGTCATAACCTGCTTGATTCAGGATATCGACGGAGTCGTCATGAACACTGCCGTGAACCCATACGCCATGAATGGTTTTGCCATCCAAGGTCTCGTCTGTGAGCATGGAATCGTCCACTTCTACAACTGAAGGGGTAAGCGGCTGATCATTGAGGGTCATTTGAATATCCGGCCCTTGATTATCGACCACTACCACATTGTTCTTCGTATAAGTGGTTCCTTCTGAGTCATTGGCGATCATTTCAAGTGTATAGGTACCTTCAGGTACAAATCGTGCTGTTTCTGCCACTCCATTGTCCGTAAAAGGATACACATATCCTTTAAAGCCATTAGGAATATAGTAATCAAGGCCAGGCTGCGTACCAACAGCATCAAATGTGCCAAGGGTACCCAGTGCATTGCCGGATGAGTCTTTTAAAATAATATCGAAATATTCCATCGGACTCTTCAAATTGAATTCAAGCAAAGTGAAAAGGGAATAGAACTGATGATATGGCGTATCGTTGGTCACCGACGGCGGATCCATTTGAATGAAATCGATACCTTTGTCCGTCACTCGCGCAACAAAAGGCAATTGGAATTTATCTTCCGAATTGCTGCTGTTCACCAGCTGCAAATATCCTTCATAACGGCTGTTCAGCGTTTGATCGGATACATTCAATACTGCCGTGAAATCTTTGGATTCTCCCGGGCTGAGTGTAATCGATGCAGGAACGTCAAGGGAGAGGCTTCCATTGGCAGGTTTATATTTTGTGCTCAATAAGTAAGTCTTCGTATCGGTTCCACGGTTTTCAATTCTAAGATTTTTGCTTGCCGAACTGCTCGCTCCATTCTCGGTGTAGAGGCTGCCAAAGTTCATCGAGCCCGTGATATCCTCGACTTCAACATATTGATCATTTTCCACATTTAACGTACTGTCCAGTACTCTAACAGAAGTATCGGCATGGACCGCACGGTATGCATCGACGCGCCCAGCCCCCACTTCGTGGACGGAGTACTCTTTTTTCAGGTCAACGGATGTGTTCATCAAAGCTGTTTTCACATCAAAAGGCGTGTAATCCGGATGCTGCTGCAGGATCAGAGCGGCAATACCGGCAACATGAGGCGTAGCCATCGAAGTACCGGACATGCGGGTGTAGGCGATATCGTAGTTGCTTGCATGTTCAGGATCGTTCATGAACACGGGATAGGTAGAAAATACGGATACACCCGGTGCAACCAGATCCGGTTTGATGTCGTTGGTTCCGGCTACAGGGCCTCTGGAACTGAAATCAGCCAGCTGATCCCCACCCGAAACGGATTGATCTACGTTCTCGAATTTCAACGAAGGATTTTTCATATTCTTGATTCCTTCGCCATCTGCCTTCAGCATTTGGAAAGTAGGGATGAAATTCGAATGCTCTCCCAAATAGTCTGGAACCAAACCATCGGTATTGTTATAAATAATGATTGCGGCTGCGCCCGCTTTGACGGCATTGGCGATTTTATCGACAAAGGCAAGTTCACCGCGCGAGATTAATGCGATTTTACCGGTAACGTCAATATCGGCAAAATCCTCTTCATAACCAAGACCTGCGTAAACTACTTCAAATTCTTTGCCCTGTAGATCCCCGATTTGATCCTTAAAATCCTTGGCGAACAGCTTCAAGCCATAGACCGCATTGGATACGGAAAGCTGCTCAGTCTCAATGGCCTGATCAGACGCAAAAGTCTGTTCGCTCTCGCTGCCCGGTTCCGAAGTTGCGGGGGGAAGTTCGGTTTCGTCTTCGGGATCAATGATTGGAGGCTGAGCTCCACCTAGATCAGCACTGTAAACAGATGCCGTTACTGTGGGCACGCTTACAGGTACATCCGAGGCTCCTACTGTGATGGCCAGTGCACTGGCTCCCGGTGAACCGAGTGTTCCTGCATTAGGACCGTCGTTGCCTGCGGCTATCACGGAAACCACACCTTGAAGCATCGCATTATTAATCGCAACGGACGATGGGTTTAGCGGATCATTGACTTTGGAACCTAAGGAAAGGTTAATCACGTCCATGTCATCCTTGATCGCTTTGTCGATGCCGGCGATAACGCCGCTATCCTCGCCGCTGCCGCTTGGACCGAGCACGCGATAAACGTACAAGTCGGCATCTGGTGCAATCCCCATGACTGCATAATCGACGTTGTTGTTCTTCTGACCCGCTATGGTTCCGGATACATGGGTTCCGTGAGCTGTCGCATAATCTTCACCCAGACCGGGTTTGCCGGCATCGATCCAATCCTGCATGGTTGTTTCCATAGGATCAGCATCGTTATCGATGAAATCCCATCCCTTGACAGAAGCGGGATCAATGGATTTGGGATCTACACCTGCTGCAGCACGATATCCCTTATAAGCTCCCGTTAAATCAGGGTGATTGTAATCGATACCTGTGTCTAGGACACCGACTTTAACTCCTTTACCGGTGATGTTCTCTTCATGAAGCTTGTCCACTCCAATGTAAGGAACACTATCAGCCATACGCGTGGATATCCCTGCTACTCCTTGAGTGCCTTTCAACTCATTAGTAGAACTTCCATCTGAGGTATTGATCTTGAGCTGCTCTTCAGGAAGCTTGATGATACCGTCTTTCCAGATTTTTTTGACTAATCCGGATTTAAGAAGTTCTTTGACCGCCGTACCCGGCAGCGTCATGGAGACACCATTCATCGCGTCCGTGTACTCACGGTTAATGGTAATCAAATTAGCAGCAAAAGCCTGTTCGCTTTTCGTGACTTTCAGTTTGTTGATAAATGCTTTGAATTGCTCGTGGGATTGGCTGACCAGGCTTTCCGCCGTAGAGCGGGAAAGAGATCTTCCGAGAAGCGATTTGTTCAGAACGGCAACGGCTGCGGGGGATTGCTTGAATTCAACAATAATGTTCGTGAGTTTGGAATCCTCTGTGTTGATGCTGGGATCGATCGTATTGCTTGGTTTTGCCGTCAGTTGTTCGAGGGCTTTCCTCTGTTCCGGGCTGAGACTGTCCAGAATGGCCTGGGCTTTTGCCTGGTCAATGCCGGTTAAGCCTGCCGGAGATGCAGCATAGATCGGCGTGGCAAGCACAGAAGAGGCTACCAGCGTAGCTGCCAGGGCTCCGGACACCCAATGTTTAATGTTTCGGGCTTTCATTACATACCTCCAATTTATAATGTTTTGTTGCTTTACCGTGAAGCAATAAATAATTAATAATATACGGTGAATGTTTTTTTATTGTAAATTGGGGTAATTTGACTTCAGAAAAGCTCATGAAAGGGTAGAACGTAGTGAGGGGAATGGCATTTCGGAGGGCAAATCATTAATTAAATGCCATAAATAAGTATGGAGTTGGATGTAAAGAGAGATAGAAGGGATAACAAGGCCGGATTGATTACCCCAAAAACGGCGGTTTTGCCTAGATAAGAGCTCAAAAAGATGGAATCAGACCGTTCAAAATGAAGGACAAAAAATAATTTAATAAAAATATTGGAATATGCTTGACTCGAGGTAATTAACTATGGTAAGATCATTCTTGTCGCTAACGAGATAACGTTTACGAAAAGCAAACAATTCACGTTAGATATGACTGAAACTGACAGGTGAAATTCCTTTCGGTAATGTGCGCGTGTGGCGGAATTGGCAGACGCACTAGACTTAGGATCTAGCGTCTTTGACGTGGGGGTTCAAGTCCCTCCACGCGCACCAAGTTTTATGCGGACGTGGCTCAGCGGTAGAGCATCGCCTTGCCAAGGCGAGGGTCGCGGGTTCGATTCCCGTCGTCCGCTCCAATCATTTGCGCCCTTAGCTCAGCTGGATAGAGCGTTTGACTACGAATCAAAAGGCCAGGAGTTCGAATCTCTTAGGGCGCGCCATTATTACTTTAATATCGGGATGTAGCTCAGCTTGGTAGAGCACCTGGTTTGGGACCAGGGGGTCGCATGTTCAAATCGTGTCATCCCGATATTCATCTTTATTTTCCGTTTATGCGGGTGTAGTTCAATGGTAGAACTTCAGCCTTCCAAGCTGATAGCGTGGGTTCGATTC
Organism: Paenibacillus dendrobii; assembly: GCF_009807035.1. Taxonomy (GTDB): domain Bacteria; phylum Bacillota; class Bacilli; order Paenibacillales; family Paenibacillaceae; genus Paenibacillus_AQ; species Paenibacillus_AQ dendrobii. The sequence goes on along the minus strand of NZ_WUBI01000007.1, from coordinate 132,912 downwards.
CCATCACCCGCTCCAAATTGTTAAATAACGACGCCGAAAGGCGTTTTTTTGTTGATATTCAGAAAAGTAACTATATATTGAGCACCGGTTCTTGAAAAGATATGGTTTCTGCGGAGACGGTCTGTCTGCTGTGAAAATACGGCACAGACCGTTTTTTATTTTCCGGACAACTCCCGGGAACAGTGAAATTTTTTTCTATAATGATTAACATTCATGAATCAGAAGCAAGCTAAAATGGGTAATGAATGGACAGGTTGAATTGAAAATGAAGGGTTCAGCCGACCCTCATAGCTTAGGGATATTTTGGATGTTAGAAAATCTGACTGAATAAATAATTAGGATGAGGACTAAATATGTAGGAAATTGTCATGCCAATGCTCAATATTTGCAGGTATACATAAATTAACCTGAAAATGCCGCATGCATAAAAATACTACAAGCAAGGAATGACGGGGATCAATATTTTTTTGCTTTATCGCGAAAAAGTGCAGATTTTCGATTTATTTTGTTGTATGATGTTTAGAAAGCGTTACAGAGACAGCAATACAAACGGGATGGAGATGGGAGGAGTAGCATGACTGAACTTACGGTTACCGCAAATAAGAGCAACTCAAACAACCTTCTGCGGCGTGATGTGCGATTCTTGGGAAATATACTCGGCGAAGTGCTTGTCCATCAGGGCGGCAACGAGCTTCTGGATATTGTTGAAAAGATTCGCGAGACCAGCAAGTCATTACGCTCTGTTTTTTTACCTGAATTGTATGAGGATTTCAAGACAATCATTAAGAATCTCGAGCCGGATATTCGCCACCAAGTGATCAGAGCCTTTGCGATCTATTTCCAATTGGTGAATATTGCGGAACAAAACCACCGAATCCGGCGTAAACGTGATTACGAAAGATCAGCCGGTGAAACGGTACAGCCTGGCTCCATTGAAATTGCAGTCCAGGATTTGAAGGATCGTCAATTCACTTATGCCGAAGTACAGGAGATTATTGAAAGTCTCTCGCTTGAGCTTGTGATGACGGCCCACCCGACGGAAGCGATGCGCAGAGCGATTCTAGACATTCATAAGCGGATCTCAGAGGATGTTATGCTACTGGATAATCCGACCCTTACCTTCCGTGAACGTGAGCAGCTTCGCGAAAAGCTTCTGAATGAAGTCATTACCCTCTGGCAAACGGATGAACTTAGAGCCGGGAAGCCAACGGTACTCGATGAAGTCAGAAACGGAATGTACTATTTCCATGAAACGCTGTTCCATGTACTTCCCGATGTCTATCAGGAGCTGGAACGGTGCTTGAATAAATACTACCCAGGCCATAATTGGCATGTACCTACGTACTTACGCTTTGGTTCCTGGATCGGCGGAGACCGCGACGGCAATCCGTCCGTAACTGCCGAGATCACCTGGGAAACGCTCCGGATGCAGCGCAAGCTGGCGATTCGGGAGTATCAACGGATCCTATCCGAATATATGCAGTATTTGAGCTTCAGCACTTCCATTGTCGAAGTATCCGAAGAACTTCTTGATTCCATCGCGGTCGATCGCACCAACGTTGAGGTTGTGAGACGCAGTGAATGGCTCAATGAGAAGGAACCTTACCGGATCAAGCTTGTCTACATGATGGAGAAGATGAGCAATGTATCTGATGACAGCAAGAAAGGTACTCTGGAGTCCTATAATTCTCCTGCGGAATTCATCGAGGATTTAAAAGTGATCGATCGCAGCCTGCGTTTCCATTACGCTGACTATGTCGCTGACACATATATTCAAAAGTTAATCCGTCAGGTCGAGCTTTTTGGCTTCCATACGGCTGCCCTGGATATCCGCCAGCACAGTCAAGAGCATGAAAACGCGATGAAAGAGATTTTGGCGCAGATCGATGTGACGCCTGACTATTCAAAGCTGTCCGAAGAGGAAAAGATTGCGCTTTTGGCCAAACTGCTGAGTGAACCAAGACCCATCACTTCTAACTATCATCAATACAGTGCGAGCACCAAAGAATGCCTTGATGTATTCCGCACGGTATATAAAGCCCAACAGGAGTATGGTAAAGAGTGTATTACGAGTTACCTGATCAGTATGGCTGAGGGTGCAAGTGATATCATGGAGGTTATGGTATTTGCGAAGGAGGTCGGATTGTTCCGTCAAAACAGTGACGGGACCGTGGATTGCACATTGCAGTCCGTACCGCTTTTCGAGACCATTGAAGATCTTCATGCCGCTCCGGAAATTATGAAGAGACTGTTCCATTTGCCAATCTATCGTCAAAGCATTGCTGCAAGAAATGATTTGCAGGAAATTATGCTTGGATATTCGGATAGCAATAAAGACGGCGGGGCCGTAACGGCGAACTGGGAGCTGCGCGTAGCACTGAAGGAATTAACAGCTGTTGCCGACGAGTCGGGCATTAAGTTGAAATTCTTCCATGGACGCGGCGGTGCTCTTGGACGCGGCGGCATGCCTTTGAACCGTTCAATTTTGGCTCAACCGGCTTCTACGATAGGCGGGGGTATCAAAATCACGGAGCAGGGCGAGGTTATTTCCTCCCGTTATTCCCTTAAAGGGATCGCATACCGTAGTTTGGAGCAAGCTACATCCGCTCTGATCACGGCAGCTATCAATAAAGAAACTCCTCAAGCCGATGATGCGCGTGAAGCGTACTGGGATGGAATTGTTAGAGAAATGTCGGAGGTCTCCCGGAATAAATACCAGGACTTGATCTTCCGTGATCCGGACTTCCTGTCATTCTTCAAAGAATCGACTCCGCTGCCTGAAGTGGGAGAGCTGAACATCGGTTCGCGTCCTTCTAAGCGGAAGAATAGCGATCGTTTCGAGGATCTGCGTGCGATTCCTTGGGTATTCTCATGGACGCAAAGCCGTTACCTGCTGCCGGCATGGTATGCTGCGGGAACGGGCATTCAGAATTTTTATCAGAATAAGGAAGAGAATCTGAAGATTATGCAGGAAATGTATGAGAAATTCTCATTCTTTACTTCATTGATTGATTCCCTTCAAATGGCGATTGCGAAGGCAGATATGGTTATTGCCCATGAATATGCGAATATGTCCAAAAACGATGAAGCGCGTCAGCGCATCTTCGGTCTGATTGAGGAAGAATTCAAGCTTACCTCCGAGTTGATTCTCAAAATCACCGGACAGAAGGAAATTCTGGATAATGTTCCTGTCATTCAGGAATCCATTCGCTTGCGCAATCCGTATGTCGATCCACTCAGCTACCTGCAGGTTCAACTGCTGAGCGAGCTGCGCGGACTTCGTGATAAGGATGAGGACGATGCCGAACTGCTGCGTGAGGTCCTTCTTACCATCAACGGAATTGCTGCAGGACTCCGGAATACAGGCTGATACATTCGTTATATTGTCATCATAGGAAAAGCCCATAAATGGAAAGCCCGGATTCAATCTGTTGAAACCCGGGCTTTCTTTTTTTTGACGACCTACGATTAACGTGGCGAAACTGCTGCGGAATGCGATTAGTCCTAAAGATAACCATCGGTTCGGAATTTTTGCTGTGTTTTTCTTCGATGTTAGAGGAGGTTATCTTGCATTTTTGCGGAAGTTGAATTACGATTTGAGTGATGTGAAAAAAAGCTCGTTACCCATCAGCAAGTCTGGGGGAATAAATTGGTGGATAATATAGAAAACAGGTTAACCAAACTGGCTCTTAAAGGGGACCAGCGTGCTTTTGCGGAAATTGTAGAGCTCTATAAGGATAAAATATATCATTTGGCCTACAGAATGCTGAGCAACCGCCATGAGGCGGAGGACATTGTTCAGGAAACCTTTCTGCGCGTATATAAAAATTTGGATCGTTATGATCCCAACCAGAAATTTTCTACCTGGATCTACAGAATAGCTACGAATCTGTGTATCGACCGCTTGAGGAAAAAGAAGCCTACATATTCCCTCGATGCGGAGATGAACGACCAGGAAGGCATGGATGGCTACTCGATGATTCCGAGCGATAACCGGACCCCGGAAAGCGAGACGCTTTTATCCGAAACGCAACAGATCATTTACCAGGCCATTGACAGCCTGCCGGCCAAGTACAAGTCGGTAATGATTCTGAGATATCTTCAGGATCTGTCACTTCAGGAAATTAGCGATGTTCTGGGAATGCCCGTCACTACAATCAAAACGCGGGTACACCGCGGGCGGGAGTTTTTGCGTAAAAAACTGGAGCCCAGATTATAAATTCCCTTTATTTTGTTGAAACATTCTAAAGAGTATTGCGTATTACAAGTTAAACAAGTCTTATGCCCTTAGAGAGGAAGAGGGTTCGAATACATTTATATGAATGAAAGGATTGGCTCATATGGAATGCAACTTGGCCGTCTCTTTAATGCATGATTATCTAGATGACGACTTGTCCAAGGACCAGCAGCTGGCACTTAAGACCCACCTGCTGTCCTGTCATGACTGTCGGATGCAGTTTAAAGAGCTGGAACAGACGGATATGCTGATGTTCTCCTTGAACCATCACGCGCCTTCTGCTCCTCTTGAGCTGACCCAGCGGATCATGAGTGCCCTGCCTCAGGAAAAGAAGCAGCAGCCTTGGCTTGGATGGATTAAAAGACATCCCGCGGTTACGGCGGCTGCTGTTTTCCTGATTGTCATGCTGATCAGTTCTGTCAGCTTCTGGGATCAGGACACACAACTCGTCGTCAAGGGAAGCGATCTGGATCAGGTTGTCATTGAAGGAGACACGGTAATCGTCCCTGCAGGAAAAAGCATTGCCGGAAATTTGACTGTGGAGAATGGGAAAACCAAGATCTACGGAGATGTGAACGGGAATCTGACGGTTATCGACGGATCCTTGTATCAGGCTTCTACTGCCCACATTTCGGGAAGGGTCAAAAATATCGATCAGGCTTTGGATTGGATCTGGTATAAAATAACAAATGTATTCTCGGACGTCGCCTACCGTTAATAATGCTTGCTGTACCTGAATTTTACGGCGCCTCTTTTCAGAAAGAAGGCGCCTTTTTGCTGGAATAAAGTATAAATTCATCCATTTTAGAGCTTCGGCCGCTTGCATCATGAAGTTGATCGTTATAACCTAGAAGATATAGGGGAAATTATATTAGATAGAGACCCATTTAACAATCAAGGGGAAGTGCGGGGGCCTAAGTATGAGTTATTTTGCGGATTTGACATGGAAAGAGTCCATTAAGGATCTAATCGATATTGCGATCGTTACATATATTATTTATCATGTCATCTTGCTCGTCAGAGGTACCAGAGCCGTTCAGCTGCTGAAGGGGATTCTGGTTCTTGTGATTATTTGGGCACTAAGTACATGGTTCGATTTGTATACGCTGAGATGGCTGATGAATCAGATCTTTAATTTCGGCATTTTTGCGATCTTCATTATTTTTCAGCCGGAGCTCCGAAGAGCGCTGGAGCAGTTGGGGCGCGGTAAGATTTTTGGACGATCATCGGCTGAAGATGAGGAGTTCAACAAACTGATCGGCGAAGTCATTAAAGCCGTGAATTATTTAGCACGTAGAAAGATTGGCGCATTGCTTGTTTTCGAGCGCCAAACGGGACTCAATGAATACACGGAATCAGGTATTCCGATGCAGTCGATGGTCAGCTCACAGCTGCTTATCAATATTTTTATCCCAAATACGCCGCTTCATGATGGTGCCGTTATTATTCAGAACAATCAGATTGCTGCGGCGGCATGTTATTTACCGCTTTCGGAGAACCCTTTTATTAGTAAAGAACTGGGTACCCGGCACCGTGCGGCCATTGGAATCAGTGAGGTCGGGGATGCTGTATCGGTAGTTGTTTCCGAGGAAACAGGCCAAATTTCACTTGCAATCAATGGACAGGTTGTGCGTGACATCAAGGAAGAGTCCCTGATTTCGAAACTATATGAAGAACTACGTCCGAATTCAACCCCTAAAGAAAAACGCCCGATGTTCTGGCGCCGGAAGGGGACTGATAAAGATGAATAAATGGATCAATAACAATAATTTCGCGAAAATATTGGCACTTGCGGTTAGTGTGTTATTGTGGAGCATGGTTCATTGGAATAATGATACTCCGACGCCTACCGCGAAAATCGATACAAGGATTATTGAAAATGTAAAAGTACAGCCCTATGGACTGGACGAGAAGAAATATATTCTAAGTGCGATGGATACGGATAGGGTCCGCATCGAGATTAAGGGCAAGAAGACAGATTTGCTCTCCGCATTTTCAGGCGAATATAAAATCAAATTGGATCTCAGCAATGCCAAGGTGGGAACCAGCACACTGCCGCTAAGTGTAGATATTCCTAAAGGGCTTGAGATCGTAAATATACAGCCGTCCACGGTAACCGTGAATATTGAAGAGAGAAACACGGCAACTTTCCCGGTTACCATCGTGACCAAAGGTGCGCCTGCAGAAGGGTATCAAATTGGTAAAATTACGCCTCAGCCGGCAACCGTAAAAGTAACACTTCCGGAAAGCGAGCTTCGCGAGGTCTCCAAGGTGCAAGGAACCGTGACAATAGACGGTGAGGACGGCTCGGTAAAAGAGAAAAGGATTAAGCTGACGGCTTATGACAAGAAGGGGCAGGAAATTGAAGGCGCCGTACTCGATCCATCAACGGTGACAGCCGATGTCATGATCTCACCTCCTTTTAAGGAGATTCCGATTGAGCTGCAGTACACAGGAAAGCTGCCTGAAGGGTTGGTTATATCCAAAGCCCAGCCTAATGTGACTAAAGTTAAGCTGTACGGTTCTCAAGAAGAACTGGCGGGAGTAAAGTCCTATACGAATATCAGTGTGGATCTGAGCCAAATCACGCAGGCGGGAACAATAGTTCTTCCTGTGGACTTGACGGCACCTTCCGGTTTTGAGAAAATCGAGCCTAGCTCCTTGCAGGTGGAAATCACCACGGTCTCCAATTCACAGAGGGTCATCAATGATATCCCGATTACGATCAAAAACGATGATAACAGCAACCTTCAGGCCAAGATTACGAATCCGGCTAGCCAAACAATGTCTTTGACACTCAATGGGGCTCCCGGACTGCTGAACAGTCTGACCAAAGATGATATCCAATTGATCGCAAGCGTAGGTAATCTAAAGCCGGGAACGCATGAAGTGACGCTGCAGGTTGTTCTGCCGCGTTATATCTCCCGTGTTGACCAGGGAAGTCCGCTCACGGCTACAATAGAGATTAAGGATAACTCGACCCCTGCTACAACCGATCCGGAAACCGGAACAGACGGAATAGGCAAGGATAAAAATCAAAACCAGGGCACCCATCCAGGAACAGGAACCGAGGATCAAGGGGGAGAGCCGGATGGAACCGTGGATAATCAGGAACCTTCCGGAGATTCGGGAGACACCGGAACGAACTAATTTCGAAGAACACGGATCGTGATTTTAATTTGAATTTTAAACAGGAAACATATAAAAAGGAGAACAATCATGGGGAAATATTTTGGAACTGACGGCGTACGCGGTGTTGCAAACAAGGAATTGACAGCTGAACTGGCATATAGCATCGGCCGCTGCGGCGGATATGTACTGACTGGGGACGTAGAAAAGCCAACCATTGTCATTGGGATGGACACGCGCGTATCCGGCGTAATGCTGGAATCCGCACTGGTGGCAGGCTTGTTGTCTATTGGTGCCCATGTGGCACGGCTGGGTGTGGTATCTACGCCTGCAGTAGCATATATCACGAGATTGCTGAAGGCAGATGCCGGGGTTATGATCTCTGCATCCCATAATCCTGTAGAAGATAACGGCATCAAATTTTTTGGAGGAGACGGTTTCAAGCTGTCTGATGAGACAGAACTGAAGATTGAAGCATTAATGGATGCCGAAATCGACCAATTGCCTCGTCCGGTTGGTAAGGACCTTGGCAACGTAATCGTTGACAATGAATCGAAATATAAATACTTGGAGTATTTAAAATCGACGATCAGTCATAGCTTTGACGGGCTGAAAATCGTGCTGGACTGCGCGAACGGCGCTGCCTATGAGTTGGCTCCTAAACTATTTGAAGAGCTGGGCGCAGAAGTCGTGAAGATTGGCGCAGAGCCTAATGGACTGAATATAAACGATCACTGCGGTTCCACGCATCCGGAGAAGCTGAAGGAAGAGGTCATCAAGGCGAAAGCGGACCTGGGTTTGGCTTTTGACGGGGATGCGGACCGCTTGATCGCGATTGATAACAATGGCGAAGAAGTAGATGGCGACTTTATTCTTTGCATCTGCGGAGATGCCATGAACAAGCAGGGCAAGCTGAACAAAGGAACAATCGTATCGACGGTAATGAGCAACATCGGCTTTTACAAGGCTACGGAGAAGCTTGGTCTGAAGACAGCTAAAACAGCCGTGGGTGATCGTTATGTCATGGAAGAGATGCGTAAAGGCGGTTATAACCTGGGCGGTGAGCAGTCCGGCCACGTGATTTTCCTCGACTACAATACGACTGGTGATGGCATTCTCACAGCCATTCAGCTGGCAGATACTATTTCGGGCTCCGGTAAAAAGCTCAGTGAGCTCAGAACGATGATGCGTCAGTATCCTCAGGTACTCGTCAATGTGCGCGTTGAGGATAAGAGCAAGTATGAAGGAAACCAAGCGATTGAAGGCGCCATTGCGGAAGTGGAAGGCATTCTTGGCGATAATGGCCGCGTGCTGGTGCGTCCGTCGGGTACGGAATCTCTGATTCGCGTTATGGCAGAAGGCCCGGATAAGGACCAATTGGATCAATATGTGAACCAGATTGTTGAGGTCGTGAAGCGGGAGTTAGTATAAGACCTGAGGTTTATTTTTGCAGCAAAATGAAGGAACTTTCATCATAGGCCGGTGAAACTAATGTTCAGGTTTCATCGGCTTTCCTGTAGGGTGAATATGGGGAAAGAGCGCTTGGCAGGGGTTATATGCCGGATTGCCAAAGTGGCCCGACTTGAATATAATAAAAACTACGTTTGTCGAAAGTTTTCTGAAAAGACAGACAGCCGTTGAAAAGTTCTGAAATTAATGTCATTCAAAAATAGAAAGCGGGGATCGTGAGGTACATTATTAAAAGCGCCAGAACTTGGGCTTAGCGCGAGGAAAGAATTCGTATGCATCACTTGATCTATTGAGCTCATGTGATGCAACGGATTCACGGCAGCACCAAGTTGACGAGGTGAAGGTGTTCGAAACATTCGGCGGGGACCTTCCGGTGATTCACCAGAACCGAAAACCGAAAACGGAAAATGGATGGGCGACCGTTCACACAACGCTTCCGGTGGGTGAAACGAAAATCATAATTCATGAGTGTGCGGGCATGATAGCAATAAGTGCGCAGCAGCCAGATCAGTACATTCGTGAAACGTACCTTGTAAACTTCATACAATGTTTGTTTTTCCGTACTCTCTGGCTATGCCGCACGGCTGTTCCTGCACGCTCTCTAAACCCATTTTGGAGAAGTGAACGGAGGAATTTTAATTATGTGTGGTATTGTTGGATATATTGGTCAAAAAGATACGCAGGAAGTATTGCTCGAAGGGCTCAAAAAGCTGGAGTATCGTGGGTACGATTCCGCAGGGATCGCTGTGTTCACCAATGAGGGATTGCAAATTGCCAAGGCGAAGGGCCGGATCGCCAATCTGGAGTCGAAGCTGGAGGAAGCTCCGCTGGTGGGAAGCGCAGGGATCGGACATACACGCTGGGCAACCCACGGTAAACCATCGGACGTCAACTCGCATCCGCATACGGACAACAGCCATAAGTTTTCGGTTGTGCATAACGGCATTGTCGAAAATTATTTAGAGCTGAAGGATGAGCTGATTGCCGAGGGACATCTTTTCGTATCGGAAACAGATACCGAAGTGATCTCGCACCTGATTGCCCGGGAATACCAAGGCGATATCGTCAAAGCGGTGCAAAAAGCTATTACGCATATGCGTGGAGCATTCGCGCTTGGCGTACTGACGGAATATGAACCGGATAAACTCGTTGCTGTTCGACAAGCAAGTCCGCTGATCATCGGGATCGGGGAAGGTGAGAACTTTATCGGTTCGGATATTCCAGCGATTCTGCAATATACGCGTAATGTGTATATTCTGAATGACGGTGAGATGGCCGTACTAACGAAAGACTCTGTCGAATTGATGACCATTGAAGGGAATTTTATTTCTCGGGAAATGATTCATGTCGACTGGGATGCGGTCACGGCGGAAAAAGGCGGCTTTGAGCATTTTATGCTTAAAGAGATTCATGAACAGCCAAAAGCATATCGTGACACGATGCGCGGACGGATTGACGAATCCGGTAAAAAGGTTGTTCTGCCTGAGCTCAAATTGACTCCGGAACAAATCAAAGGCATTAATAAAATCCAGATCATAGCATGCGGTACGGCTTATCATGCAGGTCTTGTTGGACGAAATGCGATTGAATCGTTGGTACGGATTCCGGTAGAGACGGATGTTGCTTCCGAGTACCGCTACCGTTCGCCAATCGTTACGCCTGATACACTCGTGATCGTCGTCAGCCAATCGGGTGAAACGGCGGATACCCTGGCAGCCCTTCGCGAAGCGCAGTCCCATGGTGCCCATGTGTTGGCTATCACCAACGTGGTGGGAAGCTCTATTGCCCGGGATGCGGATGATGTCATCGTAACGCTGGCCGGACCGGAAATCGCGGTCGCTTCGACCAAAGCATACACTTCCCAGTTGATTGCCTTCTACCTGCTCTCCCTGTACCTTGCGGAGGTACGCGGCACGCAGGCACCGGAAGAGATCGCACAGATTATTGCTGCCATGCAGGCGCTGCCTGAGCAGCTCGACAGCATGCTAGCGAAGCCGGAAGCGATTAAAGCCTATGCAGAACAGATTTCCAAGCATGAGCACTTATTCTTTATTGGACGGGGAATCGATTATGCTGTGGCACAGGAAGGCTCGCTCAAGCTGAAGGAGATTTCCTATATCCATTCCGAGGCATATGCAGCCGGTGAACTGAAGCACGGTACACTAGCCTTGATCGAAGAAGGCATTCCGGTAATTGCCCTGGCAACTCAAGAAGCAGTGCTTGAGAAGACCGTAAGCAACATCAAAGAAGTTAGCGCCCGTGGCGCTGACATCATGGCGATTACGCATGAAGAGCATGTTGCTGGCCTGCTCAAATCCGTAAATCAAGTGTTCGCCATTCCCAAAACAATGCCACTCCTTACACCGGCATTGTCTGTGGTACCGTTGCAGCTACTCTCTTACTACGCTTCCCTCGCCAGAGGAAACGACGTGGATAAGCCGCGGAATTTGGCGAAGAGTGTGACGGTAGAGTAATCGGAGATTAGCATTTAATAAATATCCTGATTCATCACAACACTTTATTGTTCTGAACAATAAAGTGTTGTTCTGATAATCTCAATTACAATAGAGTTTTGTTCTCAACGATGATACTGTATAAAAAGTCCCGATGATATACATCGGGGCTTTTTTCTATTTGAAGGAGTGGCAATTGATTTCGGCCAAATTAGCGCTTCAGCTCAATAATTATAATTGGCTGAAGAGTGAATTCAATTTGGCGCTATATTAGAGGAACAGGACATATCTGAGTTTAATACTCAAAAATTACATATTTACTAATAATAAGTGAGTTAACTATACTGCTTATATATAGTCAGAGTTTTTGAAGAGGAGGATTGTAATAAAGGATTGCGCTTTATGGTAGCGCTTTATTTTTTGTTGGAGATGAGAAATAGTGGAAATGTAGATGAGGTGTGAGATGAATAGACAAAGTTCTTTTATTCGGTTGTTAAAGTATATGAGAAGATATAAGTTACTATATGTATGTTTGATCATCACAATGGTAGCGGGCACCTTTCTAGAACTCTCTGTCGCGTGGTTTTTGTCTCTTATAACAAACGCTGCTGTAAAAGGAGAAGTTGAGGCTTGGTCCAATTTGATTTTGATTGCTGTTGGAATTTTGTTTTTTATAGCTTTGAACTCATATGTAGATACATATTTTAAACAAAAAGCATCTCTAAAGGTAAGAAACGACATTCGGCTGGATACATTAGACCATGTCTTAAGATTACCTCAATCGTATTACGATAAGAATCATTCAGGTGAATTGCTAGCTCGTTTCACAAGTGATAATCAAGCTGTGGGCGAAGCAAGTGGTAATATTATCATGGGTCTTCTTAAAAATCCGTTACTAGCACTTTGTGCGTTTATTTATTTATTAAACATTAACTGGCCACTCGCCTTGATTTCAATTTCAATAGGACCGCTGATGATATTGGTAGGGAAACTATTCGGTGAAGCGATGCGTAAGAAGAGCATTATTCTGCAAGAAGCGATGGGTTCGGCGACCTCATTCTTGCAAGATGTATTGAGCGCCAGTGTTTTATATAAAATTTTTGGTCTAGAGAAGAAAATCTCGAAGCAATATCAGCAGTACAGTACAACGATATCTGAAATCGAGCGGAGTCAGGGGAAAGTTCAAGGGAGTGCAAATGCGATATCAGGAAGTATTGCGAATCTCAGCTTTATTATTGCCATTCTAGTTGCGGGCTACTTTGTTGCCAAAGGGAATCTGGAAGTAGGGGCTATGCTCGCATTCATTCAACTCATGAACTATCTTGTTCAGCCGTTTTCAATACTACCTGCGCTTTGGTCAAATATGCAGCAAGCATTAGCGGGTGCCGAGCGGATCTTTCAGATCATTGATGCACCTAAGGAATACGAAACACTTCCAGAACAAGGGCGTGCAAAATCTTTTAGGTCTTTAACGATATCTAATGTTGGATTCTCTTATTCAAATTCTAAGGAAGACTTGGTTCTTAGAAACGTTCACTTCCATGTAAAGGCAGGTCAGACGATAGCCATAGTAGGCGGTAGTGGGGGAGGGAAATCTACATTATTTAAATTATTGCTTGGGCTGTATTCTCCGACAAGCGGAAGGATTGAAATTGATAATAGAAGTGGAGAGTCAATGGCCCTAAGGGAATATCGGGATTATTTCTCGCTTGTTCCTCAAGAGACAATTCTTTTCACAGGAACGATTAGAGATAATATTTTGGATGGTAACTTGGAGGCAGATGAGGCAAGTGTTATTGCAGCAGCAAAGAAAGCAAATGCTTATGATTTTATTATGAAATTAAGTGAAGGCTTTGATACAGCAATTGGGGAGCGAGGCAGTCGGTTGTCAGGTGGACAAAAACAAAGGATTGCCATTGCAAGAGCAATTTTACGAGATGCACCCATATTGCTATTAGATGAGGCGACGGCAGCTTTAGATAACGAATCCGAGAAGATCGTACAGGATGCTTTAGCAAAACTAATGGTAGGAAAAACAACGCTAGTTATTGCACATCGTCTGACTACGGTTCAAAATGCAGATTTAATTTTAGTCATGGAAAATGGGAATCTTGTTGAACAAGGTACGCATAACGAGTTACTTCTGGCTGGTGGTCGATATCATTCTCTGTACTATACGCAATTAGAAAATGAAGGTACTGAAAATATTATTATGGAAGCGTAGCTATCATATAAAAAATAATGCTTTTCATTGCAGTATCGACGCTTACGACTTTGTTAAGAAAGAAGAATACATGCCATGGTTACGGAAGAAGCGGGAGACGTCATCGAACACCACTTCAATGAGCTCGTTCGGCAGGTTGCCGAAATCGTCCGAGTTTGGATCCTGGCATGAATGTGATATTCTCTTCATCGCCTTGGGTCCTATGCTGGAAAAGCAATTCATCAGTCGATCGCGCAGCCATGATCACCTTCTCTACAAAACGAACACGATAGGATTTTTAATCAAAAATACCAAAGAAAATACCCCAATATCATATGATACAGGGGTATTCACTTTGGTATTACTAGAGGATTATATACTTAAGCCAGTGTTTGTAAAATGTGGTTTAAAGGCAAAACGGATGAGTAATGTCTAACATTAATAGTAACTGTTTGCAACCGTTAATTGACCTGAACCCAGTACACCCATAGTACTGACAGAGAAGCCTATACTATAAGTAAATACAGCTCCACTTACTTTTTCCTGAGTCGATGGTGATACAGAATTCTTCGTCATAGTAAGAGAATATTGATCATTAGGTGCATGTAATGCATCGACAAATGGTATCTTTACACCACAAACTTTACTGCCAAATTGGTATACTTGTGGGCCAACTCTATTAACCACTGTTGAAGTTGGAGTCCAATTCACGGCAAGATTTAATAATGTACCAAAGGTAAGTGTCGGTTTAGAAATCGTTAATCCACCAGTCTGGCTAGTCGTTATATTTCCCCAATTTGCAATAGTAATTTCATCTTTATTCGCAGAACTTGAAGGAGAACTAAGGACTTCGGTTCCTGTGACATTAAATACATAGAATGGGTTAACATTTGGTTGAAGAACATTGTTGTAGTAATATTTATGACTAACAATCTTCATGCCGAATCCATCGGTTTGAGGACTAACTCCGTTATAACTATATACATTCGAAAATGCGTTTAGTGTGATCTCATATCTATAAACGTTACCAGGTCCGTCAGAGTATGTAAACGTTTTAGTGTCACTATCTGTTGCAGGATTTGCTAACAATGATATTCCATTTGCAGCTGCACTGCTGTTCGTTGTATCTTCTGTCACTACAGGAGTAAAAAGGTTTACCCACCAATGTTCTTTAGTAATGTCTTTAACAATTTCTAATGCATTTTCATCCAAATCGCTGAGAACTGGTAATGTAGTAGTTGAAATTTCAAACATGGATAATTCTCGTGTACCCTTCTTCATTAAATAAAGTTGAATCACGTCTGAATTACTTAAGGACTGACTAAACAGGAGTTTATTGTCAGGAATATTCTTGATTATTGATAGATTCGGCACATCAAAGTCTGAAGTTTGATCAGCACTATCTCCTACAATTGTATTGGTTGAGGATTCCGATTTGTATAACTTTGAAGAAATGTCTATTGAATATGTTGCATCATTGTAAGATACAGTTCCTGCTAGATTTAACTCGTTGTTATGTAACGTGACATTATCAAGATTCAGAGTCGCATCTTGTAAATTGTCAAGCATTCTTGAACCATCGGAGCTTAAATTCAGATTTACTTTCCCTGAAACTTCTGTTGGCACATTAGAAGCTGTTTGCGCGTTAGCCGCATTTGTGTTGTAAGGTATACCGCACGTGACAAGAAGTGCACAAATCAAACCAAGTACGAGATTCCTCACCTTTTTTTTTGACATAACAAATACCTCCAATTAATATAATAGTATGCAGTTAAATACTATCTTTTAAGTAATATACTGTCAATAATAACATTTGAAGTAAAATCGGAAGTTGGAATTGTTCTCTGCCTGGTGTATTTCTTAATCTGTTTGTTGAACGATTCAATTCATTTCGTAGAATGGATGTTTCTCCAGATTTCCTTTGGGGGCTTTAGAACGTGAAAATATAGAGATTCTCCCGTAAGTGTTTAACGACTTTTGGATAGATAGTTTCTAATTATCTTAGAAATCCTTAAGAGCAGTTTGTTCGTCTTCCGCACGGGAACATGAAGACATTTACAAATTCCAGGTGATTGTAACGTCTTTCTGCATTGGCCAATTACATTGAAAAAGGGGAAAATAAATATGAGAAAAAACTCAAAAATGTACGGAGCAGCACTCTTAGGTGCATTATGCATTCTTATCATCATTTCAATCTCATTTAATGTGTATCAATACAAAACATTAAATTCAGAAAGAAACAACTATAACAATTTATCTGAAAATTATATGAAAAATCACGAATTAACATTTTCAAATGTCTTTGCTTTAATGGGAAATACAGAAATAATGGAATACATCAAAACGCCAGACCATGTAAGTGAGGTCATTGAAGGAATTTTAACATCAGATCTTTATTATCTAGCTTCGTCAAACTTTATAACGGGTACTAAACTACCAAACAAAAGTACATCCACACTAAATACACGGTATTTAATTGAAAATGGCTATTTAGCTGAACTAAAATCTTATCGAACCTATCTTAGTACCAAACAAGACGGTCCTTACGAGGATTTTAACCAGATTTCGCTCGTGATGAAGGATCTGCAGACGATTTCAAGTTGGCTTAAGAATAAATATGAAAACCATGACTACGCATTTTATAATGATAGGGATTTTTATCGAGAAGTTTATAAAGACCTTCAAAGCAATATTAAAAAACATTATTTTAGTGGCTTTAATACTGAGAATACATAAAGAACGTTGTATAACTGGTCGACTAACATTTACAGGACACTAAATTTGATAAAATGGGTAGTTGGTTGTTGAGTAAGAAAAGTTCTAGAACCGCTAAGCCGAATCGAAAAAGGAAAACTTGCAAAAGAAAAAAAATCTACTTAGTAGAATGAAAATTAATGATTCTGTTATCTATTGTTCTCCGATGTGCTGTTTAATGCAGCGCTTGGCTTGTTGTGCTTGCTGCTGCTTGTTATGCGTACACTTAATTTTTACCCGTCGCTTTTTTAGGAAGTGCGGGCTTCTGTCGCAGGGTTCGGTGCATCGGCTATCAACAAAATAGACACTGCGAAGAAGAACAAGAGGGATGGAGAGGTCAATCGCCCGGCCTTCTCCATCCTTTGTTGTGGGCCGGTCAGTATTGAAAGGAGTCAGCTAAATGATGCTTGCCACAGAATATAGTGAGCTTGATCAAACGTATGCCGTCTATCAGTTCAAAGTTAGAAATGCCCATATCATCAATTACAATTACATTCTCGTAGATCTTCAAAGCGGTAGGTCGGCCATTATTGATCCTGCGTGGAATCTGGATTTGATCAATAGGGTTTTCCATGAAATCGGCACTCAGCCGGACACGGTCTTGTTAACACACGCTCATCATGACCATGTTAATTTGGTGGAGGAAATGGTGAATCGGTACAATGTACAGGTTTATATGTCGAAGACGGAGATCGAGAGCTATGGGTTTTCAGCGGGAAATTTAATCCCGGTAGAAGATGGGGATACGATTCCATTAGGCGATACACGGATTACTTGTTTGCTCACTCCAGGACATACTGCAGGAAGTCTTTCTTTTCTACTCAAAGGATGTATGTTTACAGGTGATACGATTTTTATCGAGGGCTGCGGAGTATGCGATATGCCAGGCGGTTCCCCGGAGCAGATGTTTCATAGCATCCAGAAAGTAAAAAGGTATGTAAATCCTTCTGTTCGTATTTTCCCCGGGCATTCATTCGGTAAGGATCCCGGATATCCGCTAAGTTACTTATTAGAGAATAATATCTATTTTCTTATAGATGAGCTAAGCCTGTTTGTGAATTTCAGAATGCGAAAAAACCAGATGCATCTATTTGATTTTAAATGAAAGGAGGTAGAGAGGAGTGGATCGTACAGTCGGTATTTCCTAGAATATTAATGTTAAAACGAAAAGCCGTCCATAACTGGACGGCTTTTCGTTGATCTCAATGTTACTTTCTCAGCGATTTCATGATCAGACCAAAATTTTCTTCGAAATCTTTGTACGGATTTACATTTTTTTGGCCATGAATTTTCGAAGCATAACTTGCAAAGTTCAGCCCGGCACCGTAAATCTGTAATGCTCCATTTGCCAAATCGCCTTTTTGAATAAGCTCAATTCCATCCTTTAGGAAGTTTTCACTTTCGTCATAGTGACATTCCGTAATATATTTATCTCCGGAGTGATATAACTTTAAATTTTCGAGGATTTTATTTGCTGTTTCTTCGCTAATCGAAGCATCTACGTTCATTAATAATTGGTTAATAGGTTTTACCAGCTTAGCATATTGGCTATCATATTGATCACAGGTATCAGCAATTGCAGTTCTTAATTCTTTTGCGTTCATATGAATCTTCTCCCAACGTTTTTAGTTTTCTATATCTTAATTCGAATTGATTTCCAATAGTATTCTTCCTCTAGCGTGTCCTGTTTCACTTTTTTCATGCGCTTCTTTCACTTCATACCATGGATATACATGTTCAATTTCCGATGTGATTTGACCGTCAGCAAGTAAGTGGGCAATGGTTTTTAGATTGTCCATTGTTGCTTGTCGGGTATTGAAATGGACTTGGATGCCGATTTCCTTGGCTCTCTCTGCAGAAAGAGGCTGTGTGAGGCTAACTAATGTCCCGCTTTTTTTCACGATTTTCCAGGATTGCTCCAGCGTATTTCCACCCACAGCGTCAACAACTAAATCGAATTCATCTACAACATCTTCGAATGCTGTTTTGTTATAATCAATGACCTCATCTGCACCTAAAGACTTCACGAATTCGACGTTATGGGTTGAAGCTGTACCCACAACCTTTGCCCCGCGCCATTTGGCGAGCTGCACAGCGAATTGTCCTACGCCTCCAGCAGCAGCATGAATCAGTACTTTTTGATTCGGTTGTAAGTTCCCTTCACTAAATAATGCTTTCCATGCAGGAGCAGCACCTGCTGTTATCGTAGCCGCACTTTCATAAGTCAATCCGTTTGGCATAGGCAATAGATGTTCTTCAGTGGAGAGCGTATATTCCGCATAACCACCATACATAGAAGAACCGAATACAGCTTGACCAACTTCAAAATTCGTGACCTGTGCTCCCACTTTTTCAACGACGCCTGAAAAGGATCCTCCAGGAATATAAGGGAAGGATTTGGGAAACACACGATGTAAGAGCCCTTTACGCATTTTCCAGTCAAAAGGAGTTACGGTTGCGTATCGGACTTTGATTAGAATCTCATTGTCTTTTGGTTCTGGGAGCTCGATACGTTCATGTTTCAGAACATCCGTATTTCCATATTGATGTACTCTAATGGCATTCATTACCGATGAAGACATCGTAGCTCAACTCCCTATTTCATTTACCAGCTGGTATATATTAAGGCCTAGTCATATACTATAGGAAAGGAATCATTAATAAAAGTAGTAACATTTTTATAACATAGTCACAAAAAAAGGACTATTGTATAAGGGAGGCATTTTTCATGAGTCTAAATAAAAAAATAAATTCGAATTTACCTGAAAATAAATGCTCCGTCTCGTATACACAGCGATTAATTGCCGGAAGATGGAAATTAGTCATTATGTGGCATTTGAGCCAGGAAACCAGACGTTTCAACGAACTTCAAAAGCTTTTACCTGGTGTATCCAAAGGAATTCTTACCCGGCAACTGAGGGAAATGGAAGATGACGGGTTAGTTCATAGAGAGGTCTATAAAGAAGTCCCACCCAAGGTTGAATATTCATTAACAAAAGAAGGACAAGAATTCCTCCCGATCCTCACAAGTATGGGGAATTGGGGAGCAAAACATAGAGAAAAACTAGAGCAAAAGAAAAACAATAAATAAGATTTACTGATGAAAATCCAAAATCCAAACCCAGCTCATGTATTAGAATAAATGCATCTAATTACTATAATGAGAGAATCGATGCTGCGATGGAGCGGGCATTAGCAAAAAGGAGACACCTCCATGAGATGCCTCCTTTTGTATCTTTAAGCCTTTAAGAAATTCGCATCTGCATACGCAGGGTTCGGATATTTGTAAAAACCTTCGCCGGAGCCTTGGCCCGTCTTGCCTTTGTCGAGGAACTCGGCTTTCAGGATATCGGCCATTTTCCGGAATTTATTATCCGGTGAGGCATCTGCCTGGGCTTTGCCAAGGGCAATATTGTAGGCCGTTTGTATGCCGACGACATCCAGAATAGCGAAAGGACCCATTGGTGCGCCGGTTGCAATCATCCATGTTTTATCGATGGTTTCGGGATCTGCAATGTCATTGATCCATAACATCTCGGCCGCGTCCAGAAATGGAACCAGCAGGGAGTTCAGGATATAGCCAGGCTGTTCTTTTTTGATGTGCAGGGGAACCATGCCGATGGAGGCTGCAAAATCGATGATTTCCTGTTCGATGTTCCGGTCCGTACCCGGATGTCCCATGATTTCGGCCGTGTTGTTCTTCCATACCTCATTGGCAAAATGCAGCGCAAGGAATTTCTCCGGTCTTCCCGTGAACTCCGCAAACTGGCTTGGAACCATGGTGGAGGAGTTGGTGACGAAAATTGTTTTTTCGGGAGCCAGCAGAGCCAGTTGCTTATAAAAGCTCGTCTTGATGTCCACGACCTCCGGAATAGCCTCAATGATTAAATCCGCATCCTTAACCGCTTCACCCAAATTCGAGCTGAACGTTAGGCGCTGGAATGCAGCCTTGGCTTTCGCTTCATCTTTGAAGTAATCCGCATATACCTTTTGAAGACCGGCAAGGCGTTCCTTTGCTTTTTCAAGTGCTTGATCATTGATGTCGTAGACGCTAACCTGGTATTCATGAAAAGCAGTTTGAAAAGCAATTTGACTGCCTAATACGCCGCTTCCCGCAACGGTAACCTGTTTAAAATCCATCGTTATCTCTCCTTTAGAGCTGACTCTAACAGTATGTAAACATTATCCCCACATTCCAATCCGTATTATTCGAGGTGTTAACAGTAGCGGGATCGGACCTGACGAAAAACTTTCGAATCACGATTCACGATATATATTGATTCATTTCCGTCTCTATTTCATCAGCTGGAATATAGCGAACAATAGGTACGGTCCAAATGTTCTGCCAGCAAATCTTCCTTACGGATAAAGCAGGAATGCAAAAGAGCCGCCTTAAGGTTCATTGACCTTTGAGGCGGCTCTTTTATTGTTTTCAATTAACCCAACATCCCAATCAATAAGATCCCGCAGAACACCACAATGGAGGTCGTGATCCGCTTCAATCCCTGCTGCTCCTTCAGGAGAAGCACTCCCAGGAACGTCGCAAATACAGTACCGATTTCACGCAAAGGACTGATGTGAGCCATTGGCGCTTGCTGCATCGCGAAGAGGAAGAGCAGATAAGAACCTGGGTTGAGAATCGCTCCCAAAAAAATGGTGGACCGGTTCTTGCGCCACTCCTGCCGCAGGCTGCCGGAAGCCAGGACCAGAGGAGTCAGGCCCAAGACGAAACCGATGTTGGTCACTTCGAGCAGTGCAACGGGAGAGACGTGCTCCAAATTCAGTTTATCCACGAATACATAGCCGGTCGTACATAACCCCACGCATAGCGCTAAAGCAAAAGGTTTCAAACTTTGCGGCTGCGTATTTGCATTCTTGCGGCGCGGGCCTATTCCGCTGAGAAGGAAGAAGCCGCCGAGCATAAGGATAATGCCGGCCCATCCGAAAAGGGACAGCGACTCTTTCAGGAAAAGAACCCCGATGATCGGGACCAGCAGCGTGCTGGTTCCCCGCATGATCGGATAGATTTGCGATAGATCGCCGAGTTCATAAGTTTTGGATAATAACCAAGAGTACAAAGCCTGTAGAGCAACGGACAACAGCAGCAATCCGTACGCACTCCAGGATAGAGGATGCTTCCACAGCTCCATAATCAAGACGGGAAGCAGGATCACGGCTGGAATCATCATGATCGACCACAGAAAAACGCCTTTGTTCAAACTCCGTTTGGTAAACATGCTCCAGACGGCATGTGCCATACCGGAAGCGAGTACGAGTAGTATAGGTAAAAGCATGAATGCAAGGCTCCTTAGAAGTTAATTTTCGTCGTCGCCGGGATGGTGAACAGGCTGCTCGGTAACCACTGAGCCGTCTTCAAGACGAAGCCAGGTCGTAAAATCGGCTTCTCCGGCCTTCAGGCGAATGATGCGAGCTCCGCGCATGAAGCCTTCTCTGCCATAGGTGTTATAACCGGTTGCCCGGCCATAGCAAAGACGGATACCGTGCAGTTCGCCATAATAATCGTTAACGTGATCATGCCCGCAAAACGTGCCGACGACATCGCCCATTTCGAGCAGTGCCGTGAACAGTCCCGAATTTACGGGAGCACAGCATACAGGCTCATACTTGTTTCCGTAGCAGGTTTGCGTATCCCATACTTCCTGATACTCAGGGACTGGAATATGGAAGAAGGTAAGTGCAGGCAGCTTGCCGGCCTGCTTCGCCGGATTCAGACGTGCAGATTCGCTCACCAGCCAGTCGATCTGATTGCGTCTTACCCAGTTGTAGTAGGGTACATGCTCTAGAGGCGAGAGATTGCCAGAGTCCAAGAAGTACAGATTGGCGGCAGGATTTCCTTCTGCATCCACCAGCTCGACCGTGAAGTTACCTTCGCCGGTAATCTCCTTTGGACCGGACTCCGCCACGGTATGCGGGAGCGATAAAGCAACCTGCATGAGTTCTTCCCGCGTGATACGGTTTTCCGTGTCATGGTTGCCGAAGACGACAGCCCAAGGAATCCCGCGGTTTTCTACTGTTGCAACGGCGTCCTTGAAAGCTTGAACCGGATTCTCGCATTCGCTATAACCGGGTGATACTTCCCCGGTATAGATGACATCCCCTGTAAAGACGACCATATCCGGTTTCTCTGCATCCAGCGTTCGTTCCATCAGCGCGCGGGTACGATCATCTTCGGGTTCGCCATTTTTCCAATGAAGATCGGTAAATTGTACTATAGTAAAAGTTCCGTCCTCGCGGAAAGTTAATTTTCTGCTCAATTTTGTTTCCCCCTTGTAAAATTAATCGTTGCAATTATGTTGTTTTATGTTAATTCATGTTGTTTTCGTGTTGATTGTATGCCTTGTATTACATGTTGTCAATTCTTTTTTGAAATATTGTTAAATCTACGTTAAAACGAGATCTATAGCATTTCATATTGAAGATATTCGAAGTTTGACAAGATTCATGATGAGCTTATACACTGAGGGAAAACAACAACAAAACACAACATGCAATAGGAATGGTCAAGTAAGGAGGAATATTCATATGTCCCTAACCTATGAGGAGCGCCGGCAAACCATTCTCGCCCAGTTAAGCACGGAAGGGAAGGTGCAGGTGCACGCCTTGGCTGGACTGTTTCATGTCTCCACGGAGACGATTCGTCGTGACTTGGACCGGTTGGAAAAGGAAGGCAGGCTGCGAAAGGTATACGGAGGAGCGGTACAAACCCGTTCGGAGCGGATTGAGCCGACTTTTATCAAGAGATCCCAAATGCACCAGAGCGAAAAGCAGGCGATCGGTAAAGCGGCCGCCGCGCTGATCGGAGAAGGGGAAACCATTCTGCTGGACAATGGAACGACAACGCTTCAAATTATGCGGGAGTTGAAGGATCGGGCGGATGTCACAGTGATCACTAGCTCCGTACCTATTTTGGCAAGCGCGATGGAAGGATTTCAGGGAAAAGTGATCTTTGCGGGCGGCGAGGTAAATATGAGCTACCAAGCGGCGACAGGGGCGATTGCTCATCAGCTGCTGGATCAGTTTAAAGTGAATAAGGCGTTCATTTCGGCAGGGGGAATTTCCCTTGCGGATGGCATTACAGAGTACAACCTGGAAGAAGCTTTGCTGTCGCGTAGAATGATGCAGCGTACCGAAGAATCCATTTTGGTTGCGGATCATTCCAAATTCGGGGTCACTACGTTTGCGCAAATCGCCCCAATCGAACATATATCCATGATCGTAACGGACCCCGGTTGTTCCCAGCAATGGATTGATGCGCTGAACAGACTGGATGTGGAGGTCTTGATCGGCAGTTAACAGCTGATGATGAGAACGGATGGAAAATGTTTGAAATAGGAAAATTGTTATGTTAGGATAAAGGCAATTCATTATGAACGGAGGGTTACGTATGTTGATTTTTTTTCCGGTTTCTCTTTAAGCGAATGATTTCATGCTTGAAGTCTGTGCTTTTTTGCGCAGTAATCGGAAAGGGTCAACATATGGCAGCCGAAAACTCACTTTAGTCATCTCTAATTGATGGATAATTTGTGAGTTGTTTTGACGGAATGTCACCATTGGAGGATCATGTCCTCTTTCTTTTCCATTTCCGATTACGACGTATAGAAAGCGCAGGCGAGAAAGCCTGTGCTTTTTTGTATTCTAATCTTGCGGATTATGGGAGGAATAGAACATGAACGAACGGTTATTGAAAGTAAATGGAATTGACCTATGCACGGAAGGCTTCGGAGATCCGAAGGATCCGGCTATTCTGCTGATTATGGGTGCAACAGCATCCATGATATGGTGGGAGGATGATTTTTGCAGGCGGCTAGCGGGGAGAGGAAGATTCGTCATTCGTTATGATAACCGCGATACGGGACGGTCCATGACATACGCGGCAGGCCAGCCGGAATACACGTTTGATGATATGGCGGATGACGCGATTCATATCTTGGATGAGTATGGTATTGAGAAAGCTCATGTGGTGGGGATGTCGATGGGCGGTATGCTTACGCAAATGGTCGCTTTGAGACATCCGAAGCGGGTTCTAAGCGTGACACTACTAGCGACATCCAATTTTGCCCCGGAACTTCCGCCCTCGGAAGAGAAGGTCGACCGTTTTTTTGAAAATGCGGGGGAAGTGGACTGGACGAACGAGGCATCGATTGTCGAGTTTACAACAGCAAAATGGAGGGTTCTAAGAGGCTCAAAGCATTCGTTTGATAAGGACAAGATAGCCCTTTTGGCGAAAAAGGAGTTCAGACGCTCCGCCCATCCGGCTAGCATGATGAATCATGCGCTCGTATCCGGTGGTGAAACCGATCTGGTGAGAACGAATGAAATTGATGTGCCCGCGCTTATCGTCCACGGGACGGAGGATCCGATTATTCCCTATGAGCACGGGGTTCATCTTGCCGCTGTCATCCCGGATGCGAAGCTTCTGACGCTGCACGGAACGGGCCATGAACTTCACGCTGATGACTGGGATACGATCATCCAGGCCATCGAAGCTCATACGGCTTCATAAAAATATTTCCAAGGTTCATCCTCTCGCTTTGCGGTTATAAACGTTGTAGCAGACGCTGCAGAAAAGATAAAATAGAGGAGGAACCAATCATGGAAACCAATGTAATGATGACAAAGGTTCAAACCGTAAGTACGGCAGGGGAAGTCCGGGCGCAGGTGGATAAATTCGTGGCTGAGGGATACAGTACGGACCGCATTTATGTTCTGGCTCATGACAAGGATAGAACGGACCGCGTAGCGGACCAAACCGGCACTGAGCAAATTGGCATGGACGAAGAAGGCATGGGTACGGCAATCGCCAACATCTTCCGATCCCGCGGGGATGAACTTCGCGCGAAGATGAGATCCATGGGGATCTCCGATACTGATGCGGAACGTCTGGAAGAAGATATGGACCGTGACCGAATCGTTGTCATCGCCTGGGGCGGCAAAGAGTACGACAACGATGATTTTGACCCGACGATTACGTACTTCCCATATATGGTTTAAGAGTTCGGAGAATTGAAAAAGAGCTTGTCTCAGGTCATTGAGGCAAGCTTTTTTTTGTGGAAATCATAATCCCGTTATGTCGGCCGCTTGGAGCACCATCAGTATGAAAATGCTGATGTTTAGAACCATTCACCATCCAGAGGAATCCGGACCTGATCAGTCAAGTGCTCGGCATCGATCCGTCCTTTCAGGTCTGCTCTCGTGGTGAAGCAGTGATTGATAGCTTCCATGTGAATGGCAGCGATTTTCGTATAGGGAGCGTACCGGCATAAGCTGACCACATCGTCCTCATTCATAATGATCGTTCCGCCTTCGATGAATTTGGCGCCGCCGGCATTAACCAATGTATACTCCGGATGATGCTCATCCAGGACCCGCTTCACATCTTCGCACCAGATCGTGTCCCCGGCGATATAGAGAGCGGGCTCGCCTTCAGCCTTGAAAACATAGCCGGATACCTGGCCCATGAGCCGGCCGATTTTGCCTGTGCCATGTTGTCCGGTCGTGCGGAAAATCATTGTTCCCTTGTAAGTTAAGCTTTCATGTACTTCTGTTACGTCAGTAAAACCGACCTTGCGAACCGCCGCCTCTTCGCCCGGCTGGCACAGGATCAGCAGTGATTTGTCCAAAGCCTCTACCGCCGCCTGGTCCCAATGATCGGGGTGTAAATGTGTTAACAGGACTGCATCCGGTTTGAGCCAGCTTTTCACGGTGAAAGGAATTTGAGACGGTGAATCATTTCGCATTGGATGAAGTGGATTTGCGGATTCTGGATCTTTTAATTGAAGATTCAACCCGTTCTTACAAGGATATTGGCGAGCTCGTTCATTTAACGGGGCAGGCGGTCGGGGCGCGCGTGCGCAAGCTGCAGGATGCCGGCGTGATCGAAGGCTACACGCTGCGTTGGAATCCGAATAAAATCGGGTTGGCGGTGCATGCCTTTGTTACCGTATTCCTCAAATCGAACAGCGCCCATCAGCTCTTCCTATCCTTTGTACAGGAACATCAAGAGGTGGTCGAAATGCATCGGGTTAGCGGAGAAGGCGGCTGTTACTGGATGCGGGTCCGGGTGGGCTCGCCTCAGGAGCTGAACGAGCTACTGGACGATATTTTAAATTACGGGAATTATAAGGTGAGTCTGTCCATTGGCCAAATGAAATAGAACGCAAAAGTTCCTTTACGTGGAACGCTCAGCCAAGCATATTGGAACGATGCCCGAGCATATTCCGGGTCATTCATCATGGTGGAGTTAATTAAAAAGAATGTGGATACAAAATAAGTCGCTGGCAAAGATTCCAGGCGGCTTTTTTGTGCAATGTTCATTCGTCATTCTTACTATGAGGGGATGTTCAGAAAATGTTCAGAACGGGTATGTACAATAGGAGTATCGTACTCACGGGATGAATCATTTCATACATGTCTCGGAAAATGAGAGGAGCCGTTGGATGAACAAGCCATACTTAGGAGAGATCAGAAAGTTTACCGGAGAATCGGCTCCGGCCGGATGGGTATTTTGTAATGGGCAGGAGCTTTCGGTGGAACAATATCAAAGCTTGTATGCCGTGATAGGTGCAGCTTATGGGGGCGATGGAGTAAATACGTTTAAAGTTCCTGAGCTTCCCCAAGTCAAATGCTTTCGAACACGGGAAAATACTGCTGTACAACAGCAATTTATGATAGCAACTGAAGGATTGGTTCATGAATGGAATGAACTGCGTTTGACATAATCGTCCTGGCATAAGATAATTGACTAGTCAACGGTTGTTATATCAACTAACGGGGTGATACGGTGGGATCTAGAGTATTTGACAATATAGGGGTCTTGATTCATACCGTTGATTTGGAGATCACGCAATATTTGAAAAAGCAGCTGGCTCCCTATCAATTAGCCCCGGAGCAGCATCTGATTCTGGCTCTCCTTATGGAAGGGGAAGGCATGTCGCAGAACTGCATTGCTGCGAAGCTCGGGAAAGATAAATCCAGCATTACCCGGATGATTTTTAGCCTTGAAGGCAAAGGATATATCCGGCGGGTAGGATGTCCGAATGATCGCCGCTCTGTGGAAGTGTACCTGACCAATAAGGGCAGAGAGCTTAGAGAAGTAGTGAATACCATCAACACAGCCACCCGTGAGCTGTTAAACAAAGGGTTGACGGAAGAAGAAACCTCAGAGCTGAGAAGGCTGCTTGGGAAAGTGCGCGATAATGCGCAGCAGGTATAACCTTGGGCTTTGGAAGCATACTAAACAAACACATATTGGAGGAATGACAGAATGAAAGTTGTAGCATTGGTAGGGAGTATCCGCAAAGATTCTTACAACGTGAAGCTTGCCGAGTATGTAAAGAATAAATACAAGGAACAGATGGAAGTGGAGATTTTGAACATCCGCGAGGTTCCTTTTTACGATCAGGACATTGAGAACGACCCGCCTGCACCTGTTAGAGAGCTGCGTGAAAAAGTAGCTGCAGCAGATGCCGTTTTATGGGTAACTCCTGAGTATAACTATTCGATTCCAGGCGTTCTGAAGAATGTCATCGATTGGCTGTCCCGCGGCGACCGCGTCATGGTTGGCAAGCCTTCTTTCATTATGGGGGCTTCCATGGGGCTTATGGGTTCGGTACGCGCTCAAGAGCATCTACGTGACATCTTGTTCTCGCCAGGCGTCAATTCTCCGCTGCTTCCGGGCAACGAAGTGTACGTAGGCATCGTTCACGAGAAAATGGATGAGAACGGCGATATCAAAGATGAAGCAACAGTGCTTTTCCTGGATTCTGTCATCAACAATTTCGTGAAATGGTACAACCAGCAGGCTTCTATTTTGAAATAAAGAAGCTCTTTTAGGACCCGGTGGCTTTTGCTGCCGGGTTTTTTGCTGTCGTTGGACGGTTTTTAGTCATAAAAAGCACTCCTGAAAATATGGTATAAAGGACTCCTTATAACAATCATAGGTATCATGACGTAGATTGAGGTCGAAAGGAGGAAGAATAAAGAAGGGTTTCCTCGAATGATAGCGAATCATGAAAAGTGGATTTTTAACTTTAATTCCATGTTAAGGGAGGGGATTCAATGACAGGATTTTTGATTGTACTTTACATCGTGGTGTATTTTGTGGTTTGCGGAGCTTACTTTCAACTTGCGAAAAAAGCGGACAGGAATGACATTGCCTGGTTTGCGTTCGTTCCGATTCTGAATTATATTTTGCAATTGAAACTGATTAATATCAGTGCATGGTGGGTTCTGATCTATTTGGTTCCAATTGTAAATATCGTGTTTGCGATTATTTGGCAGGTTAAGCTGTTGAATGCTTTCGGGAAAACGGGAGCTTACGTTTTATTCTCCATCTTCTTGCCCCCGGTATATACAATTTTGTGGATTGTTTGGGGTTATTCCAGCAAAACGGAGTACGACCTTTAAGATCCCCCCTTCCTCCGGGACCAGGTGTTACTTATTAAGTGTTACCAACACACACTTACATAATGAAACGGCGGACTCCACGCATGTCGGATGATCTGCCGGATCAATAGATAGCTGAAAATGCACTTAGGGCAAGGATGAAAAGCCGCCTCCACAGATGGGGCGGCTTTTGGTTTTAACATTAGTAAACCTCAAGCTCATTGATTGCAAAATGTTTCCACTGCAAATTAGCCTGCTTTACAAGAATACGGAGTCCTTTTTTTCCATTCACTTCAGAGAAGCTCAATCGTTTCTTTTCGGTTGTATCATTATTGGAGGACCAGAAAAGTGTGCCGGATGTGGCTGTCGTGGTCCAACCCGTTATGCCGTCATCGGAGGTCTGAACTTCAAAGTCGGTGATCCCTTGCCCTTGACCAAATGTGGAGTTGAGCGCAACCTGGCTGAATGCTTGGGGTGTACTCCAATTCAGGGTTATACTTTGCGGGAATGTAGGGTTATTCGTGCTTTGATAGGTTGTCCGCATATTCGCATCAGCCAGATTAGCTACCGGATAGATGCCGTTTTGGGATGAAGCAGTCAAGGTGGCCGTCAAAGCTTTATTGACTGCACCGATCGTAAATGAGTCGATATCAGGTGCAGAGGCGCTGTCGTTAAAGAAGCGGATCGTGTTAAGACCGGAATTCAAGTTCACTGAAGCTGAGACTGAAGCTTTACTGCTCCAAGAGCCACTGTTCAGAGCGGATAACTGAATGGGTATACCGTTATTAACTTGTACGAATAAATCCCGATTCTCCCCGGAAATATAGCCAATTTGGATTGGG
Organism: Paenibacillus dendrobii; assembly: GCF_009807035.1. Taxonomy (GTDB): domain Bacteria; phylum Bacillota; class Bacilli; order Paenibacillales; family Paenibacillaceae; genus Paenibacillus_AQ; species Paenibacillus_AQ dendrobii. The sequence goes on along the minus strand of NZ_WUBI01000007.1, from coordinate 103,419 downwards.
TAGTTTCCTGCAGAAGGCGCATAAATATCCTTGAATTCAGCGTAATTCTCAGGACCATTTCCAATATATCCGGCTACACGTTTGCCTGAGGCAGCATTTGTTTCGTTAACCTTGGCGTTTCTGTATAAATAAGCATCCTCACCTTCCCGATAGACTGAGAATAATGGATAGTCAGGTGCTTTTTGATAAGCTCTGAAATAATCAATCTCAAATTTCTTGGGGTAGGGAACACTTGGGTCCAAAGCGCCTGTCCAGCCGCCATTACGTTTTTCATAGAGGCCAAGCAAGGTCATCATCGGATAATTGGGACTTTGATTCATGATCTTCACCAGCTGATTATCTAGATAAAATTTCATGTTCGTCTCATCCCATTCGAATCCGTAGACATGATATTCCTGGGACAAGTCTGCCCCCGCGGAAACCGTATTGCTTGAAGAAGAGAGGGTGGAGTCACTCCAAGGATGCAGATTGATTAAATCAGAAGAAGGATTTCTTCCCAGGATCTCAAAGATGTCTATTTCTGCATTCATTTTGGTATTGCCGGTCGCGTTATCCTGATCCTGCTGGAAACCAATCATCCACCAGGCGGAATGAATACCGGAGCCTTTTTGCACTTTGGCTCGTATTTCGAAATATCCGTATTTTTGCAGGAAGTTCTGGACGGTGGGCTCATGATGGTTATTGGCACTGTAGTTGGTCCAGCGGTGGAGCCAGTCCTTTTCACCGGTTTGAATACCTGATATGACGGTACCAGCATCTTTTACCGGGTCCCATGGCTGCATTTCTGGGGTAATTTTAAGCACAAGATTGCCATTTTGAAATTCGTAATTTGCCTTGGTGAGTTCGCGGGTGGACCAATGCGGAAGATAGTAGGGGAACCAAAGCTGCTGATTCAATTCGGTTCCGTTAAACTCGTCGCTTGCGGTAAGTATCCATCCGGGCTTGCCGACAGGGTTGGCAGGAAAGTCAGCAGCGCTTGCGGAAGGAGCGACCATGGCCTCGATGGCCAACATCATACCTGCGGCACATATCGTTCCCAGAAGTGGTTTGATCCATTTGCAGTTCATTATGTTCCTCCTCAAAATGAATTAAGATTTTTATCTGATCTCAATATAAAGCGCTTCCAATTTGGAGGAAAGAAAGTATACTACGATATTTGATCCAATACTACGGTATCGATATAAAATCGATTGGTTTAGCCGCACTTTCCCGTTACAATAGATGGCAGGAATTGCAAGGAGCAATAGGCAATCAGGAGTGGAACCTTATCATGAGATTCAATATATTATTCAGACCCACATCCATCCGAAGAAAAATCACGACTTACTTCTCTCTCATTTTTATCCTTCTCATCGGCATGTTGGGTTACATTACCTATCATATGTTCAGTACGACGCTTACCTCCGAAGTGATCAGCTATACGTCCAAAATCGTAACGGAGGCAAGGTTGAACGTGGATTCCTATTTTAACCAGATCAAGACGCTTGTGCAAATTGCTGCGGGACAGTCTGTGATACAGGATGCTGTAAGCGGTTACGATGGTGACGATGATCAGCAAAGGCTGATTCGACGTCGCTTGGTTGAGGATCGTATGAAAGATATTTTACGCTACAATCCAAGCATTAAAGACGTGGCTGTAATCAAGCCATCCGGCATTGTGTATGAATATTCCGGAAGCACGGTAAGGAGTGACTATTCTTTTTATAGCCAAAGCTGGTTTCCAACGTTTCAGAATGAGTACTTTTTCAAAGTTCATTTTATCGGCATACACCCTCAGGATTACTATTTTAATCCGCCAGATTCATCGGAAAAGGTAATTTCGGCTGTGGCGCCGGTGTTCGACTTTTGGAACCCGTCCAGAAAGGACGGCACGAGTGTCATGTTCAACCTCAAGCTGCAGGAGATTCAGGAATTGACGAAGGAGAGCAAGCTGGAGCAAAACGGTTTCTTTCTCATCATGGACGATGCAAATGAATTCGTATTCAAGCCTTCGGAGAATAGCATTAGTGCAGAGCTGCAATTGGAAATCGCTACCCATGTGGGAAAAGGAGAGGGAAGATTTAACGTGGGGAGCGGCCAGCACACATTTCTGGGCGTTTATACAACCTCCAAGGTGAACGGGTGGAAAATTATAGCGATGATTCCGATGCAAGAGATTCTGGCTCATAACGATAACGTCAAAAAGCTAATATGGGCACTACTTGCAGCTACTATTTTAAGCGTTATTATGATATCGGTGTTCGTGTCGTCCCGGATTACCCGTCCCATTACTGGTTTGATGCGAAAGATGAGTGCTGTGCAGCAAGGAAACTTTGATCTAAATCTGTACGACGACAGTTCGGTGGAGATGCAGAAGCTCACGACGCGGATTATGCGGATGATCAAACGGATTAACCAGCTGAATCATGATGTCTTTTCCTATGCCATCAAAACCAAAGAGGCCGAGATTTCGGCGTTGCAATCCCAAATCAATCCGCATTTTCTGTATAATACACTGCAATCCATCAAGTCGCTCGCGATCTGTGACCGCAGTGAAGATGTCAGTCTTATGGTCACGCTGTTAGGCGATGTGATGCGTTACTCCATTTACCAGCCCAATGAACTGGTCGTGCTGTATAGGGAGCTTGATCATGTCAAGGCGTATCTGCAAATCCAGAATTACCGTTACCCGGATAAAGTTCAATATGAGTTTGCCGCAGACGAGCGGGTTTTACATATGAAGACGCCCAAGCTGCTCCTTCAGCCTATTGTAGAGAATGCAATCCTCCACGGATTCAGTGGTAGTCGCAAGGGAACGATTCGGATAACGGCTCATCGGCTCCCCGGGGGAGTGGAAATCGTTATCGAAGACACTGGCTGGGGGATGAGCACCGAGCGGCTAACGGAACTGCGCGGGTTGCTTCATCAGGAGGAACCGCCTGGGACGGAACATATCGGGATTAAAAATGTGCACGACCGTATTAAGTACAAATATGGGGACGCTTATGGACTGATCATTGAATCCGAAGAACGGCTGGGCACCAAAGTTACATTATATTTACCAGAGATGGGGGAGGAACATGCTTGAGCTTGTGATGGCAGATGACGAAATACTGTCACTGCTCATGCTGGAAAAAATCCTGAATTGGGAGGAGTTCGGCATTGCGATTGCGGGAACGGCGACCGATGGTCAACAGGCGCTTGAACTCATTCTGGAGCGGCGACCGCAGCTTTTGATTACGGATATTTGCATGCCGGAGCTGGATGGCTTAGAGCTAATTGAGAAAGTTCGGACTGAAATACCTGGAATGAAGATCATCTTGCTCAGCGCACACGGTGAATTTGAATATGCCCAGCGGGCCATTGAATGCGGCGTGTTCGGCTACTTGCTGAAGCCGTTGGATGACGAGAAGCTGCGGACGTTGGTCGGGCGCGCGGCAGAACAGATCCGGAAGGAGCAAGCCCAAGACCCTGATTTTGCTGTGAACCGTAAATATGCTCTGGAGGGATCGGAGAATTATCATGTGCAGAAGGTGAAGCATTTCATAGAAATGCATTATAATCGCAATTTGACAATGGAGGAGATTTGCACCGAGATATGCATTAGCAAGAACTACCTGTCGAATTTGTTCAAAAAAGAAACGGGCGTAAATATCTGGGATTATGTGACGCATATCCGCATGGAAAAGGCGAAACGCCTGCTCAGGACGACAGCGATGAGAAATTATGAAATCGCCTTTGAAGTTGGATACGAGAATCCAAGCTATTTTACGAAGGTGTTCAAAAAAACGACAGGGATCATGCCACAGGAATACCGTGATTTGAAAGTCGATATAGGTTAGGAACGGGCCGCGAGCGACGCGGTCTTTTTTCTTGATCGGCTAGAAACGATGGAGATCTTAATAGACATATCGTTTCTTTCATCTTGTAAGCGTAGTATTGTTGCAGAAACCGTAGTTTCAAGACTTCAGGCAGAGGGCTGCGCCGGAGTACGATAGTAATGTAAGCGATATCGTAAACAACCATAGCTTGATTGTAGGAGGGGTATCATGAAAAAAATAGTAACCGTGTTCTTAAGCTTGCTGATGCTCTCATCTCTGGTACTGTCGGGATGCGGGAAATCGGACGATACAGGCTCCAACAAAAATTCAGAGGGCGGGTCTCAGTCAGAGAAAAAGGTCAAAATCCGCATCATGGGTTACAACAAAGAGGAGACGCGGAGGTCTTATCTGGATTACCTGAAAGAGAAGCTTCCTAATGTGGATATCGAATTCCAGTTCGTGGATTTGAAGTCCTTCGAGAACATGCTCCGTACGCAGTTGGCTGCAGGGGAAGGACCGGATATTTTTGAAACGAGCGGAAGCGGTGCGGTTTACGCAAATGCGGGTTATGTCGAAGATCTGACGGATGCTTCCTTCACCAGTAAATATAATGATACAGGTCTGATGCGCTATCAAAGTAAAGTATATACGATTCCGCTTCAATCCTGGTTCGAGGGCATCTGGTACAACAAGGATATTTTCGAAAAATATGGACTGACACCTCCGAAGACCTGGGATGAGTGGATGGACATTCACGATAAGCTCCGTCAGGAAGGTATCAAGCCGCAGGCGATGGGTGCGAAATCCTGGGAGCCAATGATGAAGCAGTCAATGGGAATGCTGCTGAACGAATTTTACTCGAAACCGGAAAACAAGGATTTTGACACTGCTTTCTCAGATGGTACGAAGGCAGTGAGCGGACAATGGAACGATGCGGTCACCAAGTGGACGGAGACCATTCAGAAGGGCAACATTACGAAGGATATGCTTGGAGTCGATTATGATCAGGCACAGGATGAATTTGCAACCGGTAAAGCGGCGATGTGGGAATCCGGACCATGGGCGGCGGAAGCGCTGAAGCAGAAGAACCCGAATCTGAACATGGGAATGTTCCCGATTCCGGGCCTCACGGCGGGAACGGGCTGGCTGATCGGCGGGCCGGGAAGTGCCTTTGCGGTCAACAAGCAGTCCAAGCACAAGGATGTGGCGATGCAGATTATGGAGCTGACAGCGACGCAGGAAGCACAGCAGGCCTTGATTAAGGACAATTTCGGCAGTTCCTTCCTCAAGGGCGTTGAGGTTGAGCTGCCCTCGGAATATGCGGATTCAGCTGCAGCCTTCAAAGAAGGTCATGTCTATGCACCGTGGATTACTTGGCCGTTTGGGGCGATTGCAGAGGATTACGGCAAGGCACTCCAGGAAGTGCTCACCGGAGCGAAGAAAGTGGATGAAGCACTGCAGGTGCTGGATAACAAAGCAGAGCAGCAACGAAAGTCATTGAAGGGCAACTAAATCGATGTAGGGGGATATCTCGGGAACCGGCCCCGGATATCCCTGATTTTTTCTTAGCCAAGAAAGGAATGAGAACAACATGACACGAAAACGGGAATTTGCCTTTTTGCTTTTGATTGTGCCTGCACTACTGTTTTACTTTATTTTCTACCTATATCCGGTGATATCCACCTTCGCACACAGTTTTACGGACTGGTCGCTGCTTCAGAGAAGTATCCACTTTATAGGGTTGGATAATTACAGACAGCTTTTCAATGATGATGTGGTGCTTACCGGGATTAAAAATTCCATTGTTTATGCGGTGATTATGACGATTGTGCAGAATGCACTGGCCGTGCCGCTGGCTGTGGCGCTCGATAAAAACCTGAGGTCGAAAAATGTGCTGCGGATGGTCTTTTTTGCTCCGGCTGTTCTTAGTCCTCTGGTGGTTGGATTCTTGTGGTCCTATATTATGTCCTCGCTGGACTACGGCCCGCTTAACCAGATGCTGTCCCATTTGGGCCTTGGTTCAGTTAACTGGCTTGGAGAGCCGAAGCTTGCGCTTTACTCCGTGATTTTGACGCAGGTATGGCAGTGGACCGGATGGGCTATGGTGATTTATCTTGCGAATTTGCAGGGTATTTCCAAAGAACTGTTCGAGGCGGCCCATATCGATGGCGCGAATGGTTGGAAAACATTCTGGAATATTACCCTGCCCTTGCTCGTCCCGTCTATCACCATTAATACGGTACTTAGTATGATCGGCGGTTTGAAGGTATTTGATATTATCTTCTCCATGACTTCCGGGGGACCGGGACATGCAACGGAAAGCATAGTGACCGTACTGCTTCAGCGGGCTTTTACGGATAGCCAGCTCGGATATGCATCAGCGCTGGGCGTGTTGTTCTCCCTGTTTGTCATGGTGGTGACGCTTTTGCAACTGCGGCTGATGAAGCGATGGGAGGTGTCATAAGGTGAGTATGAAAAAAGCCCAAAGGCCTTACTTGCTGGAGCTGAGCCTAATTATTTTGGCTGTTATTGTGGCGCTGCCCATATATTACTTGCTGGTGACTACGCTGAAAACTCCGGAGGAAGCGGCAGCCAGTCCGCTGGGACTTCCTCATCACTGGACGTTTGGCAATTACGCCGAGGCATGGAATATGATGCGTTATCCGAGGGTATTTACAAATAATTTTATAATCACTTTCTTTTCCCTGATCGGATGCACTCTTCTGCCCTGCATGGCAGCGTATGGTTTCGCCCGTTCCCGGAGCCTAATCGGCAAGCTTTTATTTGTGGCGGTCATTGCCGGTCTGGTTGTTCCATTTCAGATTGCACTCATACCTTTATACAAACTTATCAGCACATTGCATCTGATGAATACCTTGTGGGCGGTCATCATTGTGAATATATCTGTCACGATTCCCTTTAACGTCTTTCTGTTTATTAATTTCGTCAAATCGCTGCCGCTGGAGGTAGAGGAATCGGCATCCATTGACGGCTCGGGTGTCATTGGTACTTTCTTTCGAATCGTGCTTCCACTGATGCAGCCTGTTGTTGCTTCAGCGGCGATCCTCAATTCGCTGACTTTTTGGAACGATTTTATGGGACCGCTGTTGTTTTTGCAGACCAGGGATAAGGCCGTTATTTTGCAGGAGGTATACCGGAATATCGGGCAATTTTCCACGAACTGGACAGCCTTTTTTCCGATGATGGTGCTGGGTGTTGCGCCTTTGCTGATTTTCTATATCATCATGCAGAAATATATTATTAAAGGTATTGCGGCTGGATCTGTCAAAGGATAAGGTGTGCTTAAGACGATGAAGGAGAGTGAACCATGAATAACAACACCGTGATCCCGCTGCTGCCAGGTGAGCGTTGGTGGGGAGGACGAGCCTCGGATGGCATGAGCATGCCGTACGGAGCTGCCCTTTTCGAAGGAGATTTGACAAAGACTCTGGGCATGAATCAGGCGGCGCCGCTGCTGGTTTCCAGTTGCGGAAGATACGTATGGTCGGACGAGCCCTTTGCCTTTTCGTTCACTGGGGGAGAATTACATATTTTCAGGGGCAAATCGGAAATGACGATGGCGGAAGGATTAGAGGACCTCAGGGGGGCTTTTGCCGGGGCTGCCGGGAAGCACTTTCCCGCAGCGGGTTCATACCCGGATGAACTGCTGTTCACAGCACCTCAATATAACTTATGGATTGAGCTCTTGTATGAACCTACTCAGGAGAAGGTGCTCGCCTATGCCAAGGCGGTTCTGGATCAGGGCATGCCGCCAGGCGTGATCATGATTGATGATAATTGGCATGAGCCTTATGGGACATGGCGCTTTCATTCCGGACGGTTTCCCGATCCGAAACGAATGGTCGAACAGCTGCATGAGATGGGCTTCAAGGTTATGCTCTGGGTATGTCCCTTCATCAGCCCGGATTCGAGGACTTTCCGTGAATTGGAAACCAAGGGATACCTTCTTAAGGACTCGCTTGGTCATACGGCGATCCGGCACTGGTGGAACGGATACAGCGCAGTGCTGGATTGTACTCATGAAGGAGCCGTTTTCTGGTTTCATCAACAGCTCGATATCTTACGTACCGAATATGGCGTCGATGGGTTCAAGCTGGATGCCGGGGATATTGAATTCTATGAAAACGGCGACCAGACTGCTTCTCCATCCGCCAGTCCTCATGACCAGTGCGAGGCATGGGCGCGCATCGGCCTCCGGTATGCATTGAACGAGTACCGGGCCTGCTGGAAGCTGGGCGGGCAGCCGCTGGCGCAGCGGCTCAGGGACAAGCTGCATGCATGGGACAGCAATGGCCTGTCTGCGCTGATTCCGGATGCCCTTGCGCAAGGCTTGCTTGGTCATCCCTTTGTATGCCCTGACATGATCGGGGGCGGGGAGTACGAACATTTTCAGCGGCATTCCGATTCCCTGGACCAGGAGCTGTTCGTCCGTTCCGCGCAGTGTGCGGCATTATTTCCGATGATGCAGTTCTCGGCCGCACCTTGGCGTGTGCTGGATGCAGAGCATCTGGGTTACTGCGTGGAGGCTGCCCGTTTGCACAGCCGTTTGGGCGGAGAAATCTTGAACCTCGCGAAGCAGGCGGCCAAGGATGGAGAGCCGATGATGCGGCATCTGGCATATTCCTATCCGGGCATGGGTTATGAGGAGATCAAGGATCAATTCATGCTGGGTGAGCATATTCTGGTTGCTCCTGTTCTGCTTAAAGGATCGGTAAGCCGCGAAGTCACAATTCCGCCGGGTACCTGGAAGGGCGACGATGACAGCGTAGTTCAAGGGCCGTGTACACTGGAAGTTGATGCGCCGCTCAGCAGGCTGCCTTGGTATCGGAAGCTAGCCGAAGCGTAATGATAGAGTACTGTGCATGCCGGCATGAATAGGGTATTTCGTTTTGAGAACGGACGATACATGGAATGATTGTACAAAAAAGCTGAACTTGTATGTGATCTAGCACATCAAGTTCGGCTTTTTTGATGTGTTATGCAAAAAAATCCTTCATAACAACGGACTAAAATGTCGATATAAAATTCATCACAATGTTGTTGTCCAGTTTTTGAGTCTTTTGTCAACGTAATAATCTGTGAATGGCAAAACGCTGGTGGATTAACGGCAATGAACTTCAAAGAATATAAGGTGGTTATCATGAAAAGAAAAAGCAGTCTGGTCTTCAAATCGATCATTGTCTTGTCGGTATTGTTCTTTTTGCTGGAAAGTATATTGACGATGCTGGCCCAATCGCAGATGAAGACTCAGCAGTTCACGGAACTCTCCAATTTGGAATGGGCGCTGTATAACATCATAGCGGAGGATATCCCGTATATCGAAAAGGCAAAAACGCTGCTTGGCTCGGATGCATTGATGAAAGACGAGCAAATTCAGCAGGTACAGAGACGACTGGACAGCATGAAGAAGCATAAAATGATTTCCAACAGCTACATCTACATGCCGGACATCGAAGGGAGTGGGGACACCACGAAACTTAAGCTCATTCTCGGTAATCAGGAGCTTTATGATTCGGGTCTAAAGCCCGGAAATGTGTATGAAGCCGAGGGTGCATTAGAGGATGCTTTAAAAGAAATGGATAAGGTCGGCTATGCTACATCCAAGGTCTATTCTGATGATTATGGGAAATGGGTCAGCGTTGTCAACACGGTGGAGGACAGCAGCGGCAAAAGAGTCGCCATCTTCGGCGTCGATTTCAACTTCTCCATCATCTCGGATCAGCAGAGTGCATACACGATTAAGACCAGTATCATTGGCTCGGTAGTCGCACTCGTGTTTATTCTGCTCGTGATCTTTATGGTCAGAATTACGCTGCGTCCGATTTCTGAGTTGTCTAAACTCAGTATCCGCGTTGCGGACGGAGACCTGTCCGTACAGGCTCCCGTTAAAAACAAGGATGAGGTTGGGGTTCTGTCGGCTAATTTCAATACGATGATCGGGAATATCCGACATTTGATCGAGAACGTTCAGCAGACTTCTGAGAAAGTGACCCAGTCTTCCAAGGCACTGGCAGCGAGCGCAGATCAGACCTCAAGAGCGACGGAAGAAATTACCCGTTCCATTCAGGAGGTTGCAGGAGGCTCTGAGACACAGATGCAGTCTGCTATTGAAAGCCAGGTGGCGATGGAGGAAATGGCTGTCGGCATTCAGCGGATCGCGGAGTATTCTTCCCTTCTGTCCGAACATGCCCAGGAAGTCGCCCGGAAGGCGGAAACAGGCAATCAGGTTGTGCAGCATTCCGTAGATGAGATGAAAGGCATCCATGCAACGGTATCCGAAACCGTAGATATTTTGAAGGAACTCGAAATGCGTTCCCACGAAATCGAGAAGATCGTAGCGATTATTTCAAATATTGCAGGTCAGACGAACCTGTTGGCGCTTAATGCTTCCATCGAAGCGGCAAGAGTAGGGGAGCACGGCAAGGGATTTGCAGTCGTTGCGCAGGAAGTACGGAAACTTGCCGAGCTGTCGGGCGATTCCTCCGAACGAATCTCCAGCATGCTGAACGAGATCGCCTCGTACGTAAGCAGAGCCTCTACCGCCATGAATGCGAGCATGAACCAGGTTGTGAATGGTTCCGAATCGGTGCAAAAAGCCGGAGAGGCATTTGACGAAATCGTGACTTCCCTGCAAAGCGTGAATGAGCAGGTGCATGAAGTATCCGCATCAGCCGAGCAAATGTCTGCCGGAAGCGAACAGGTTGCCGCTTCGCTTGATGAGCTCGCTCGGATCGGCCGAAGCGCATCAGGACATTCGCAGAGCGTTGCTGCATCCTCCGAGGAGCAGATGGCTTCCATGCAAGAAATCGCCAGCTCCGCTACTATGCTCCAAGGGATGGCCGATGACCTGGAGAAGGAAGTACGCGTATTTAAATTGAAAGCATAAACGGAATGTAAAACAAGCCATCCAATCGACGGGTGGCTTGTTCTTTGCTAAGCTTGGCTCAATAAAAAACGGCCGCCAAGAAGGATATGGGACATGGATTGGCGTACATATCTGTTGGAAGAGGTTCGTATGAACAAAGCATACGGCAAGCTATCTATTTTATCGAAATAAGAAAGCGGGGAGTTTCGATGAGTCAACAAGCCTACAGGTTGGAGAAAGAAATCACGAAAAAGGTATCGATGGATTATCTGCTTCATTTACCGGAAGGATATGATCGGGATGGCGATCAGACATGGCCTGTCATCCTGTTTCTTCACGGATCAGGGGAACGAGGCAGCAATGTAGAACTGGTAAAAGCCCATGGAGTTCCGCATATTGTGGATCAGGATCCCGCATTTCCGTTCATCGTCATTTCTCCGCAGTGTCCGGACCACTCGGATTGGAACGCCGAGAAAGAGGCTGTGATGGCAGCGCTGGATGAGGTGATGCATACGTATCAAGCCGATCCGACGCGTGTATATTTAACAGGATTAAGTATGGGGGGATATGGCACCTGGCAGCTGGCTGCCGAGCATCCGGGCCGATTTGCGGCAGCAGTACCTGTGTGCGGGGGCGGAAACCCAAGCCGTGCCGATACGCTTAAAGAGACCCCGATCTGGGCTTTTCATGGGGCGAAGGATGATGTTGTGCCATTGTCTGAATCGGAAGTGATGACCCAGGCTGTACAGGCGGTCGGGGGCGACGTGAAACTGACGATTTACCCGGAAGCCGACCATAATTCATGGACGGAGACGTACGATAATCAGAAAGTGTATGACTGGTTGCTGGAGCACTCGCTGTAATCTGTTCTGTTCCAGAACAGATATAAATGTAACGTGAGTGTATGGTCAAGCTGGAGGATAGACATCATGGTTACATGGTGCTTTTCTCCGGCTTTTTCCGTTAACATGATAGGCTGCACATTGACATGCAATCCGACGGGGAGTATTGTAATCCTCAAAAAAGAAGACGTATGAAATGGGAGAAAAGACATCATGACAAAGCCGTTAACAGAAAAAGAAAAAATGCTTCAAGGCAAACCTTATAAAGCTTTTGGCGAAGAATTGTTAGGCGATCGCCAGCATGCGAAGGAACTGGTATACGATTTTAACGAGCTTCGACCAAGTGAAATCGACAAACGCAATGACATCATCAGACAATTGCTTGGCAAGACGGGAAAGCATTTTTTCGTTGAGCCGCCCTTTCGCTGTGATTACGGCTACAATATTGAAATCGGCGAGAATTTTTATTCCAACTATAACTGCGTCATCGTGGATTGCAATCGGGTGAGTATTGGCAGCAACGTTTTGTTCGGACCGAACGTTAGCCTCTTCGCGGCAGGACACCCCTTGCATCACGACTTGCGGAATGCAGAGCTTGAATATGCCTTTCCGATTACGATTGGTGATAATGTCTGGATCGGCGGCAATACGGTGGTGAATCCGGGAGTGACGATTGGAGACAACACGGTCATTGGATCAGGCAGCGTGGTCACGAAGGATATCCCTGCCAATGTTGTAGCGGTCGGCAACCCATGCCGCGTATTGAGGGCCATCACGGATGAGGATAAAGACAAGTATTATAAAAATCTGAGAGTCGAGGATTAAATTGCTGGAGGGATTCACGATGAATAAACGCCAGACACCTAAGTTACCGCTGACCTCTGAAGAGAAAACGAACATGCGATCTTGCAAAATCAGGCTTAATGCGATTGCGGATATGAATGTCTCTGACTTGGCCGTAATATTGGGTTCATCGCCGGAACGGGCGGGGTACTTGCGTGCTTTGGCCGAATTTCAAGCAATCCCTTCCATTGGACCGAGAATTGCGGAGCGGATGGCCGCTTTAGGCTACGGTTCGCTGGAGGAACTCAAGACCTTGAACGGACCGGATCTGCTTGAGCAGTTGGAGAACCATTTCGGATTCTGGGAAGACCCCTGCCTGGAGGATGCCCTATGGTGCATGGTGCATCATGCCAATCATCCAGGCAGCGAGAAATGCTGGTTTGATTTTACCGATGCCCGAAAAGAGTATCGCAAGGAGCACGGGTATCCGGAGACGAGGCCGAAGACTGCATGGTACGATGTAAAGTCCGCGGGAAAATGACTGTGATGATAGAAAAAGTATTGTTCGTTTCAGATTCATAAGGGCCGGAGAACTTCAGGATATTCCTGATGGTTTTCCGGTTTTTTTGACTGAATCCGCAGCCCATAAGCGAGCAGAAAATGACTGAAGTTGAACGGCCGAAGAGAGGGATATCCCAAAATGTTGTTGTTCTTCTGATTTATCCGTAAAATTATAATATGATAGATTAGATGTTAGATGCATACCCGACTACACTCCACTAGGAGACGATCAAATAATGAATCCAAATGATACGATTAATGATATAGAGTGGCAGATGCTCATCCAAGCCGTTGGAGAGCAGTTTAGCGATCTGACGATTAAACGGGGATTTCAATATTTTAAGCAGGGGTTTGTACATCCGGGCAAGGCAAAGGATACCGGTCATATTGTGGCGATGGTAGAGGGAAGTGATGTTTATCGGGTTGAGCTTGATCTGAATACATTATCAGCAAGCCGATGCTCCTGTCCCGTGCCAAGCCACTGCAAGCATATCATTGCAGTCCTTCTGGATTATGTCAGCAGGCAGGGGAGATTCGTGCACGCCATAGTGAACGCCCATTCTACCCTAATGCTTAAACAGGCGGAGAAGACGCCGAACTCTGGGGCTCCGATGGCTGAACAAAGGGAAAAAGCCGTTACTGCCCTACAGGAGAAAGCCGCGCAGATTCCGGCAATGAGCATTGCGGAATGGCATGGCTTGTTCAAGCTGTGCATCACTCCGCTGGAGTTCAGGAGTCCTAATGCCGAATATGCCAAGAATGCTATGACTTCCATATACGCTATGAAGCCGGATCTTACACCTGTCATGGAACGGCTATATGATCTTCATGCCCATTTATTCATGCTCATCAAGCTGGTGAAACCGGCGCAGCAGTCTCTACGTTCGAGCCATTCGTATATTGGTTATCACACGCAGGTTGCCGCAGATGAACTGCAGAGTGACATGAAACGGATATTCGAAGATGGGCTTGATATAAGCACCGAACCGGAGCTGTGGCCGCGGATCACAAAGACGCTGACGTATTTGCGCAGGCAGATGCTGACGGAACCCAAAAGCTTCAGTTATTTATTCGAAGCCTATGATCAGCTCTGGTTGCACTGGCTTCACCCGAATCTGGAGGAGACGGAAATGTATTCCGAAGAGCTGCAGAAGCTGCAGTCGGCTGAGGAAGAGCTGGGCGATAGCCTTTCCCGGCTTCCATGGATGCTGGCCCAGAGCCGGATCTGCTTTTTCATGGGTGAAGACAAGCAGGCATGGGGATGGCTGCAAGCTGCAGACAAAGCGGCGATCATCCCGCAGGGGTATCTGATTTCATTCTTGAACGCTCTGGCTGCAGCGGAGGAATGGCCCAGGCTGCAAGAGTGGCTTGTCCATATCAGCCCGATGTTAAGCAGTCACCGCAAGGGACACTGGGATGATTATATGGAGTATTGGACTAAGACCATCCAACATTACCCCGAGTCCGAGACGCGGATGTGGGAGACGCTTACAGACATGCTGCCGCATTCCAAGGAGATTTATGAAGAAACGTTGCTGAGTTATGGAAAATGGCAGCGATGGATGGATATACAGCTCAGCACGGGAAAGGAACCTTTGGAGTTTCGCGTCAGCGTCCTGCAGCCGATGGAGAAGAATGCACCTGAGCTGCTGCTGCCTTTCTATCATCAAGCTGTAGAACGGTATATCCTGCTCAAGAACAGATCGAGCTATAAAGCGGCCGTGAAGCTTCTTAAGCGGCTATCCAAGCTGTACGCAAAAATGAAGCAGCAGGAGCGGTGGGAGCATTTTATCACCGCATTCGCCAACCGACACAGCCGGCTGCGCGCCTTGCAGGAGGAGCTTCGGAAAGGAAAACTGATATCATGAGCCTATATACGGATTACATTACCGTTCATGTCCGTTTGAGTGCTTATGGGGATGCGCTTATATACGGATCAACCGAGGGACACCGGTATGTGCCGGGAGTAGACATGAAGCAGCGGTTGTTCGCTTGGCATGAAGCTTCCTTCTATGGGACGGAGCTGGAGGTTCAGCAGGTTCAGGAACTTGAGCTGGTGGTGCTGCCTGCAGAACAGGTCCTGCCGTTCTTTGCTGAGAGGAGGCTCCTGGAACATATCACTTGGAACTGGGAAGAAGAAGCTCAAGAGCTTATCAGGCTTGCTCCTGCACTCCAAGCTTGCATCGATGAAAGACGTTTCATTCCAAGCCTCGCAAACTTTCAGGCAGGGAAATTGCGCTGGACCTGGGATGAAACGGCTCTCGATGCTCAAACGAGGAAGGAGATTGTCCGAAGCAGCCCGGAGTTTAGAGAAGGGCTGCGGGCTGCCTTTTCGTCCTTGGTATTCAGCAGATGCTACGGAACCGAAACGGCATCTTCTGATTTAAGGCGGGAATATCCGATGCTCTTCACCAAGGACGGCGCGGTGGCCGGAATAAATGAACAGGCCTGGTTGATTTCGATCGGATGGAAGGCGGATGCGGCACCGTTTCGGCCGCTCCTGCAATTATTGGAGCCGGATGATCAGGAGCCCGTCTGGCGCCTGAAGCTGGTGCTTCAGGACAAGCTGGATCCTTCGGTGCTTTCTCAGGTCCGGCTTGGGGAGGACGGATATGCGTCCGGCGTCTGGCCGGATGCTTGGACAACCCATGTGCGCGAGCGTTCTGTCGGTTGGATGGAGCATCTTCGCGCGAGCCTTCCGGGAACGGTTCGATCAGGGCAGAGCGATGATATCTTCAGCAAGCCTTTATCCGACGCGGCGGCCTGGCAGTTTCTGACGACGGATAGCCGCCGTTTGCTTGAAGCGGGATGGCAGGTGCTTTTGCCCGCCTGGTGGGAGGCAGCAAGCCGCAGAAAACCGAAGCTTCGAGCCAAGGTCCGCTCCGGCGAAGGAGAAGAGAATGCCAAAGGCAGCGGAAGTTCATTGTTCGGCCTGGATTCCATCATCCAGTTCGACTGGCGCGTGGCGATCGGAGAGACCCAGCTCACCGAACATGAGTTTAACGAGCTGGTTGCCCGCAATGAGCGCTTGGTCAAGTTCCGGGGCGAATGGATTACGCTTGATCCCGTACTGCTGAAACAAATCGGGCAGATGATGGACGGAGTGGACAGCTCTCGGGGCCTGTCCTTCCAGGATGTGCTGCATCTCCATCTTCAGCGCAGCGAAGGGAAGCCTGGCAGGGGAACGCAGGAAGATGAGGATGAGTTGCAGGAAGCTCCGCAGCGGGTGGAGCTTGAAGTTGAGCTGAACGCGCATCTCGAGAGGCTGATCGGGCAGCTCGGGTCGCAGTCGGAATGGCCAAAGCTGCCTGTTCCTGCAGGGCTGAAGGCCGAGCTGCGTTCCTATCAATACGATGGTTATTCCTGGCTTGCTTTTCTGCGCAAGTTCGGGCTTGGTGCCTGTCTGGCGGACGACATGGGGCTCGGGAAGACCGTGCAGTTCATTACGTATTTATTGCATCTGAAAGAAACTGCAGCGGATTCGGATGTGCTGCAGCCTTCGCTGCTGATTTGCCCGACCTCTGTGCTGGGCAATTGGCAGAAGGAGCTTAACCGATTTGCGCCATCTCTGAACGTCATGCTGCATTATGGCAGCAGGCGGTCTGGGGGGGAAACGTTCCACAAGAGTATCCGGCAGGCAGATATCGTCTTGACTTCGTACGCAACAGCGACGCTGGATCAGGATATGTTGAAAGAATTCACATGGGAATCGCTGTGTTTGGATGAAGCCCAAAACATTAAAAATGCCCAGACGAAGCAATCGGCTGCCGTTCGCGGTTTTCCGGCAAGACACCGGATCGCGCTGACCGGTACGCCGATCGAAAACCGGTTGTCGGAGCTATGGTCGTTGTATGACTTCATGAACCCGGGCTTTTTGGGGAGCTTGCGGGCCTTCAACGTTCGCTTTATCCAGCCGATCGAAAAAGAGCAGGATGAAGAGCGCACGAAGCAGCTGCAGAAGTTGGTCAAACCGTTTATGCTCCGCCGGAAGAAGAAAGACCCTGCCATTCAGCTGGACCTGCCGGACAAGAACGAGATGAAAACATATATTCACCTGACAGCCGAGCAGGGGGCTCTTTACGATCAGACCGTGAGTGATCTGATGAATCGGGTGCAAAAGCTGGAAGGCATTGAGCGCAAAGGAGCGATTCTGGCTGCACTGACCCATCTCAAGCAGTTATGCGACCATCCGATCCTGCTGACGGGAGAAGGTTCTGAACCATCCCCGGATTGGGATGAAATGACGGATACGGCAATGCTGATCAGCCGTTCCTCCAAGCTTGAACGACTGCTGGACATGGTGCGGGAGCTTCGGGAAGAAGGGGAGCGCTGCCTTATTTTCACGCAATACATCGGGATGGGCGATATGCTGCGGCGGGTGCTTCAACAGGAGCTTCAGGAGCCTGTACTCTACCTGAACGGAAGCACCTCCAAATCCGCGCGCGACCGGATGATCGATCAGTTCCAATCCAGGACCCTGCCGCACGACGAACAGCCTAACGTATTCATCCTGTCCATTAAGGCAGGGGGTGTAGGCTTGAATCTGACCGCGGCCAACCATGTGTTCCACTTCGACCGCTGGTGGAACCCGGCCGTGGAGAACCAGGCGACGGACCGCGCTTACCGGATGGGTCAGACCAAGGACGTGCAGGTGCATAAATTCATCTCCCTTGGCACGCTTGAGGAGCGCATTGACGAAATGCTGGAAAGCAAGCAGCAGCTGAGCGATAATGTCATATCCAGCACGGAGAGCTGGATTACGGAACTGTCGACGGAAGCTCTGAAGGATCTGTTCACCTTGCGGAGCGATTGGGGAGAGTAGCTCAGTTAATCATGAGACGGACTATAGTCCGTCTCAAATCATTTATAAGGTGATGGAATTATACAACTTCTTCGGCATATTCTCGTTCATAGGGTTTCTTTTCGGATCAACACTGAATCTTCATGCTTCCCCAACTCGGGACCTATTTTCCCGTATATTTTACATAATAAGGAGCTTGCCTCATGGACCCTCAAGTGAAGTCCAAAAGATTCAATCGTAATTACGCTCTACAAATGGCGACGGTGTTCGTCGGATTCATCATCTTCGGCTTCTCTGAAAATATCAAAGGACCGGCCATTCCGCGAATTCAGTCGGATTTTGGCATTGACGAGATGCAGCTTGGGACGCTGCTCTCCCTGAACTCCTTGGGTTATCTGCTCGCCTGCTCATTCACTGCCTTTTTGACTCGAAAGCTCGGCATTAAGTTCGTAAGCTTGACGGCTTTTGGCGGCATGGCGGCCTCCGGCGTGCTGATTTTTTTGTCTAAGAGTTATCCGCTGTTCTCATCTTCCTACTTTTTGATGTATATCGGAAATGGAATGCTGGAGATTGCGCTGGCCATTCTGGGGGCGCGGATCTTTGTGAGAAACACGGGGACGATGATGAACCTTGCGCACTTCTTCTACGGACTCAGCTCGACCGTGGCGCCGATCATTGCTTCAGGGCTGATGAGTCTGACGATATTCGGGAATACCGTGGACTGGCGAGAAATGTATCTGATCATGCTGGCATTGTCGATCATACCGATGGTTCCGGCCTTTTTCAGCCGTTTTGCGGGGGATGAGACGCCTCCTGAGCATCGCGTGCCCCTGACTTCCCTGATGCGGGACCGCGGTCTATGGCTGATTGTGCTGATCTTGTCCTTTGGCGTCGTATCTGAGATGTCCGTCGGAGGCTGGCTGGTTAACTTTCTGGAAAAGGCCTATCACTGGAACACCGCGTCAGCTTCCGGGATGCTGTCCATTTTCTTTTTGTGTTTTTCGCTTGCGAGGCTGCTCCTGGGGCCTGTTACGGATAAAATCGGCTTTACGCTGTCGCTGATCATTTTGTCGGGATTTTCGGGACTCTGTACATTTACCGCTATTCTATCGGGAGAACAGGGAGCGATTTTCTTTGCGCTGGCAGGCATTGGTATCGCACCGATTTATCCGACGGTGATGGCTGTGATCGCTAAACGGTATCCGAATGAGAGTGATACGGCGATCACGTTTATCGTGACGATGATGGGAATAGGCAGTGTCATCGGAAATTATTTGATTGGTGCAATTATCGACGGTACCAAGGGATTTTATGAGGCAAACTCGCAGCTGGGATTGGTGCGCGGACTTCAGGCAGGGTATGTTTTTATCGGACTCTGCGCAATCATCTGTGCTTTGATGAGCCTGCTGCTGTATGGATTTATGAAAAAAAGAGGAGAGCTGCTGTAAGCGGGAAGTCGTCATGCTCGGCTGCTACGTCTCCATCGAAAAAAAGACAAAGCCCCGGTCACGTGCCGGGGCTTTAAAAGTTTTCCAGCTCATTCCATTTTTGGAGTTCTGTTTGCACATTCGCTTCCGTATATTTAACAGGGTATGGCAGGCCGGCTGTCGTCCATTTGAATAATGCCCAAAAGTTAAAGCGTTTTAATTTATGTGAAAGCGGAAGGAGATGTGCATGGGTACATTTTCAGGTAAAACCGGTAAGCGGCTGATATCGCTGCTGCTTGCGTTCATGGTGCTTTTGTTCCCTTTTCAGAGCAAGAATTTCGCGGAAGGAACGGCATCCGCAGTAACGTTGGCAGAATGGAAATTCAACGCTAACCCTACAGATTTAGGTGTATTCCCGGCGACGGACGGGGTTTATAAGAACAGTTCGAATCTTCAGCCGGTACCGCAGCGGCAGTACTTTGACTGGAACAATGACAATAAAGCGATACGCTATCAGGAGTGGCAACAAGAAGCTGGCAAAGAAAAATATTGGCTCGTGAATCTATCGACCAAAAATTATCAAAACATCACACTTACGTCGGCACAGCAGGGAAAGGGAACCACAGGTCCGCGTGATTTCAGGGTTCAGGTAAGCACGGATCAGCAGAACTGGACGAACGTTACCGGTGAGGGGACGGCGGTGGCTGATCTTGTCTTGAACCCGGATACGTCATCCGTTCTGAATCAAGTTCCGCTGCCTCCATTGGCCAACGACCAGGCGCAGCTATATATCCGCTGGACTGTGATTTCAGACAAGAGCACCAGTAATTCAGCGATCGGAGACCGGGGATCAAGCCAGCTGATCAGCATTACGGTGAAGGGGGAGCTCCAAGAAACGGCACCTTCGGCTTCCGATACGGAAGCACCAGCGATCCCAGGCGTTGTCACGGCAACCGGTATTACTTCGAATGCAGTTCAACTGGCATGGGCCGCTTCAACGGATAACACCGCTGTAACAGGCTACAACATTTACCGTGACGGTGCCAAGATCGGCGGTACGAGCGCTTTATCCTATACGGATTCAGGGTTGGCAGCAAACACGGTTTACCGGTATGCGGTGACGGCATCGGACGCCGCCGGTAATGAATCGGCTCCTGGCGCCACGGTGGAAGCGACCACCTTGGGCGCGAATGTACTTCAGGAAAAGGCTTTGCTCGCGGAATGGATTTTTGCAAACTCGGGCAGCGGCGGTGTTTTTCCAGCCACGAACGGTATAAACCCGTCTTCATCCAGCTTCCGGAATGTAGGCGGCTATTTCGAGGATTATGACAGCAGTCAGCATTCCATCAGCTACCAAGGCTGGGACAACGGGAGCGGCAAGAAGTACTGGCTAGCCAGCGTAACCACCCTAGGTTATGAAAATATTACGCTGTCTTCCCAGCAGACCTCATCCGGAACGGGACCGCGCGACTTTAAAGTACAGATCAGCAGCGACAACCAGAACTGGACCGATGTGCCTGGCGCGACGCTAAAGATGGCACTCTCCAGCTTTAACTGCACGGGCAATACATGCAAATTGGCAGACGTTTCCCTTCCGGCAAGCGCGAACAATCAGAATACGCTGTATATCCGCTGGATGGTGAGCTCGAATACCAACACGAAGGGGACACAAGGGATTGGCAGCACTGGGTCCAGTCTGATCAAGGATATTCGCATATCGGGTACTCTTCAGCAAGGGGGAGGAGGACCGGTCGATACGCCAACGACGGAGCTGTCGAAATTGCCGAATTCCGGCGACAGCAGCGTGCTGCCATCCGCACCGGTGACAGTAACTTTCAATAAGCCGGTATCTTTGAATGCGGGCTACAGTGTCAGCGTCCTAGACAAAAACAATGCGGCACTCGGTTCTGTAACGGCAGAAATCATCAATAACAACACGCTGAATATCAAGCATCCTTCTTTTGTAAATGGGCAGTCCTATACCGTCAGGGTTCCGAAAGAGCTGATCAAGGGCAGAGACGACCAGATCCAGCTGACCAAGGACATCTCCTGGAGCTTTACGATTCAGAACACGCAGGGGACACCATCCGTACCGAAGCTGATCAATATGACGCTGAATGGGGACACCAAAACAACCCGTTCCTTCGCGTGGTACACCGATGTGACGGCGGCATCCATCGTGCAGGTGGTGGAAGCGTCGAAGGCGACGGGAAATGCTTTCCCTGACAGCGAAGCGTTGACCTTCCAAGGAACAACGGAAGAAATTCAGACCTATGTGACCAAAGCAGACCGGACAGCCAAGAAGAAGAAGAAATTCTACAGCCATAAAGCGGCAGCATCCGGGTTATCACCGGGAACAACATACAAATACCGTGTCGGCAGCGGAGCCTCGGACAGCTGGAGCGCGGTAGGAAGCTTCACAACCGATGTGCCGGGCAGCCAGCCGTTCCATTTTATCGCGGGATCGGATTCGCAGGCTTCCAGCAAGTCGGATTTCGAGCCATGGGCAGATACGTTCAAGAAGGCCATTCAGACGATCGGCGATCCGAAGTTTCTGATCAATGCAGGGGATTTGGTCGATAACGGCGATCTGGAAGAGCAGTGGCAGTGGTTGCTTGGACTTCCTCAGGATCAGCTGCTGAATGTCCCAATCGTGCCAGTCGTCGGCGGACATGAGGTTCAGGATTACGATGGCGACGAAACGACGCCGAATTCCAATTTCTACTATCATTTCAATCTGCCGAAGCAAGTTGTGGCCAGCACGCATGACGGTTCCGTGTATTCCTTTGAGTATGGAGATGCACTGTTCCTGGTTTTCAATTCGCAATATGCGGGGGAACTCGCCAGCAATGGAAAGGACATCAAGAAGCAGGATCAGCAATTTGCGGATCAAGTGGAGTGGATGAAGTACGTGGTCGCCAAAAGCAATGCCAAATGGAAATTCGTCACTTTCCACAAAGGGCCTTATTCCGCCGGGGATAATGCGGGCGAATGGGAGGATGACCGCGTTCAATTCTATAAAAAGGTACTCGTTCCCGCATTTGACGAGATGGGTATCGACATGGTCTTCGAAGCCCATGACCATATGTACATGAGATCTTATCAAATGCTGAACGACAAGGTGATTCCAACCAGCCAGATTACAGTGGATGGACAGGGCAACGCCGTTAATCCGAAGGGTACGATTTATCTGATGTCGAACGCGTTTGGAGATAAATTCTACAACAAATATCCGGGTTACAATGATTATTTCGCAGCGATCGACACTCAGCCTAACAAAAAGATGTTTACAGACGTCTCCGTTTCGAGCGATGTGCTGCAAATCAA
Organism: Paenibacillus dendrobii; assembly: GCF_009807035.1. Classification (GTDB taxonomy): domain Bacteria; phylum Bacillota; class Bacilli; order Paenibacillales; family Paenibacillaceae; genus Paenibacillus_AQ; species Paenibacillus_AQ dendrobii. The sequence continues at coordinate 80,992 of NZ_WUBI01000007.1, read as the reverse complement.
AGCATACACCGCCGCCAAAAAGGATGAAAAATCCGGCGATAACGGCGTCAAGCTATACGATCAATATGGCATCAAGCGGACGGATACCAAGCCGGCCAAAGTCGAAAACGCCAAAGTTCAGGTCAGCAGCGGCAAAGCCGTGATATCCTGGAAGACGCCATCCTCGAGCAGCGAGCCCGTTCGAGGCTTCCGGATATACGAGAAAAACGGCAAGATCAAAACGTATTGGAATGTGTACGTAGCTGCTGAATCCGGCAAGACAGACTACAGCTTTACAGTGAACAACATCAATGCTTCGGAAAAATACCAATTCGTCATCCGGGCGGTTGGCAGCCGCATGAACTCCGACACGGTGGAGGTAAGCATAAATTAGCAGCAGGATGTAACGTTCTATGAAAAACAGCCTTGGGCTTTTAGCTCAAGGCTGTTTGCGTGTACTGCACACCGCCTGCGGGACCAGAATTGCTGCGAGGCAGATTTCTTTTTAACGTATCATACAGCCTGCCGGCGGCCAGTCGAGGGGGATAATCAGCCGATTTGCACAGCAGGCCGCAGGTCATATCCACCTCGTTCCCTTGCAGCGGCCGGATCACCGTTCCGGCAGGTTCGGGATGAAGCACCGACAATGGCACGAGAGCAGCGCCGATACCGCTCTGGACATAGAATTTCAAAGCAGACATGCTGCCGATCTCCAGCGTATTCAGCGGGGGCCCGCCTGGCTCCTGCAAGATCATTTCCAGTTTGCGCCGGTACGGACAGTCGGCCGAGGTGATGAGCAGCCGGTGATCCCGCAAATCCTGCATGGTGATTATTTCCTTGTTATTCAATGGATGCTGTTCGGGCAGCAAAACAACGAAATGCTCTGTAAGCAGTGGTTCGAAGTACAACTCCGTTCCCAGCAACGGCGGAGAGCATATGGCCAGATCAAGTTCACCATGCTGCAGCTGTTGGCTTAAAACCGGGGAACTGGCGATAGAAATCGACACCCGAATATGGGGGTATTCCCGTAGAAATCCGGCGAGTACATGCGGCAGCCGATAGCTTGCGATCGGTTCCACAACGCCGAACCGCACATGTCCGGCTTCGCCGGCTACAAGCTCCGTCATCGTGTCCTGCAGCTGCTCGATATCCCTGACGATATGTGCGCTTTGTTCAAGGAAAAGACGACCGGCTTCCGTCAGCTCAAAGGATTTACCCCGTTGAATGAGACGCATACCGAGCTCGGATTCAAGCTTCTGTATCTGCATAGTAACGGTAGACTGCGCATAATTCAGCTCTTCCGCTGCGCGGTTGAAGCCCCCAAGGGCAACGATGCGGTGAAAAGTTTTGACCGCTTTAAGATCCATGTCTCCTCCTATTGATTCAATAATTATGAATTAACAGTTCATATAGTTCAATTATACAGATAGATTCAATTCAGATACAATGACTTTGCCGGCAAAAGAAAACAAGGAGGTGTATAACTTATGCCATTTGTACGTATAGACTTGCACGCAGGAAAGTCGAAGGAAGAGCTGTCCGTTATCAGTCGTGCCGTTCACCAGTCCATGGTGGATACGATCGATGTGCCCGAGGATGATTATTTCCAGGTGATCTCGACGCATGCGCAGGGAGAACTTTTATACGATAGAGCCTATTTGAACATCGCAAGATCGGATCAGCAAATCTTTATTCAGATCACCATGAAGGAAGGACGCGCAACCCGGAAAAAGCGGGCGCTATACGCCCGGATTGCGGAGCAGCTTGAAAAGAATGCCGGTATCCGGCCCCAGGATATCATGATTATTTTAACGGAAAATACGCAGGATAACTGGTCGTTTGGCAACGGGATCGCTCAGCTTGCTACTGATGCATGAGCCTGCTTGCATGGGCATGACGTCGGTCACCCGCAGGCTTTTGCCAATTCATAATAGATAAGGAGAGGATTGCGAATGGAATTGCTTGATAAAAAAGTACTGGTCACGGGCGGAGGTACAGGGATAGGCAGAGCGGTATCGCTGGCGCTGGCAGAGCGCGGGGCCGCAGTGGCTGTGAACTATTCAAGATCTGTGGGAGAAGCTGAGGAAACGGTTCGGCTGATTAAAAGCCAAGGCGGACATGCGCATGCCGTACAGGCGGACGTCTCGCGCGAGCAGGAGGTGCTGGCCATGGTAGATACCCTTGCACGCGAATGGGGAAGCATCGACTTGCTGGTCAACAATGCCAGCGTAACCCGTCATATTCCGATGAATGACCTTCATGCGGTGACGGATGACGCTTGGGACGAGTTATTCCAAATTAACGTGAAGGGCATGTTTTATTGTGCCAGAGCCGTCGCGCCTTATATGCTGAAGCAAAAGAAGGGGGCGATCGTCAACGTCGGCAGCATTGCCGGAATCACGGGATCAGGCTCATCGCTGCCGTATGCGGTCTCCAAGGCGGCCGTCCACGGGCTTACCCGTTCTTTGGCGAGATCGCTCGCACCGCATATCCGGGTCAATTGCGTTGCTCCCGGAGCGGTGCTTACCCGGTGGTGGGAGGGACGGGAGAAGCAGATGGAGCAGCTTGCGGGCAGCCTTTTACTGGGTGAAACCGCATTGCCGGCGGATATCGCCCATATGATCTGTGCCGTGCTGGAACAGGAAGCTCTCACAGGGCAGATTATTACGGTGGATGCCGGACAATCCATGTAAGGCCGCAGATGCGGTCTTTTTTTAGTACATAGCGGGATGAACAACTTGCTCACAGGGCTTATTTTTAACCACAAACCCTTACCGCACCCGAGCCACGACGCCATTATGCACCTTGATGTATCCATGTCTGCAAATATCAAAGCCATTCTCGTAAATGTACAGTCCCATTTGCTGAACTGTCATCAATTCGCGGTACGTATGGTTCATCACATCGGCCATGATCTGATAGAACAGGCGGGATCTGAGCTGATTTCTTGGCGTCGTCATGATGGCATAACCTCCGGGCTTCAGAAAACGCCGATGCCAGTCGACAACCTCCGGTTTGATCTCATCGGGAAAATGCTCCAGCAGCCCGACAGACAGAACCATATCGAATTCCTTGCCAAAGGGCAGCTTACGTATGTCATCGACCACATACTCGATGTTGAAATCATTTTTGTAGTATATCTGCGGGCTGCCGGTCTGAGGATTATCCCCGAGGAAGGGGTAGGATTCCGGGAATTCCGCGAAGCGGGTGCTTCGGCAGTATTCGTCATAATCCACCATAACCACTTCCGCTCCGGGGTACATCGCCGCAAGCTGCATCGCCTCATAGCCTTCTGCTGCGCCAAGAAACAAAATCCGCGGCTTCTGCACATCCAGACCTTCGAATAAAGCTCGTTTTCCTCTCGGGTCCCAGACGCCGTCCTGAATGCGATGCACGTAATTCCACAGGTGAATGCGGAGCACGTCTCCGATCCCTTCGCGAACCTGATGAAAGTTAAACGCTTTCAATCCTTTGAAGAACGCGGCCTTTTCTTTGGTAATCTCGGCGGGTACGTCCTTGATGAACCACTGGTGGAATGATTGATTAAAGTGGGTCCAAGCCGTATGTGCATCCATGCTGGTGCCATGCTCCTGCTCCCATAATTTACGGTCACGGGCCACGCTTTTGACTTCGTAAGGCTTACCGACATCCTTCCAGGATAACAGGGACCAGTCATTAACAGGATTGAAGCATATAAACTTCTGGTATTCCGGGGAAATGTGTGAGCGGAGATCCACGCGATAATTCGGCATCAGTTCCGTATGTTCCATCTTCGCGGCAGAATACAGCCTTTCATCCGTTTGGACGACAGGTCCGGCACTTTCATTCATGCAGCATCCCTCCTTATGTTCACAATAAGGCGATAGGGAGAAATTTACAACATGTAATATGGAGCAGTGTTGTGTTCTTACTGCATTCCAGCTAACTTTTTACAATTTTTTCAATTCCGGTTCAAGCGGTGGCAGATCGGTTACAAGTAAGTATCAAACAATACGACGTTAAGAAAAGGGTGATTTATATGTTAGGTTGGGCTATATTATTTCTGATTATTGCTGTGGTGGCAGGGATTTTCGGATTCTTCGGAATCGTCTCCGCTGCGGTTGGCATCGCGAAAGTGCTGTTCTTCATCTTCTTGATTTTGTTCATCGTATCGCTTATTTTCGGACGTGTCAGAAGACGATAGTCCTCAGGCATACGGAAAACAGAACTGAAAAAAACGGGTGGTTTCCCACGTTGGGAGGCTGCCCGTTTTTTACTTGTGCTTCCCTATCAACGTGATACCCTATAACTAAAATCATTACGATTCGTTTAGCTCTTAAATGAACGGAGGCGAGTGCTTTGCAGGAATTTATCGGCCGCTGCCGCAGTTGCGGCAAAGCAATCTATTGCGAAAACGGATTTCTGAACGGTACGGTGCAGGAGGATCAGACACTGGAGTGCTTTGAATGCCAGGAGCAGCGTGAGAATCCAGAGCCATAAGCCGGGGAAGAGGCAGGCTCAACGTTTTTTTACAAACATCTATTATGAATGGCGGAAAGGCGGCCCGGGGGGCTGCCTTTTTTGGATGATGCCGCCACAGGGTGATCAAGTCTATGTGAAGAATTGAAGCAATCCGGAATCATTACTGGATTTTGTATTGACAAGCAAACGGTTCCATTATATAACAGCTATTGCTTACTCATTCATACCACTAACCATTTATGTAATAAAAGATTTAATTAAAGGGGTTTATTTATGAAAAAACAAGGTCTGATCATTATGGCGGGAATCGTCCTGATCGTCATTCTGCCGATCTTTCTGATTGCCAGCTTGATCATTTCGTCTGACGATGGACCGGACGCAAGCCAAGGAAGATTGGACCTTAGCAGTTGGGACTTTGCACGGAATGGAACGATCCAATTGACGGGGGAATGGGAATTTTACAGAAGCCAGTTGTTGACTCCGGATGACTTTCAATCCCCCGGCGCCGCCGGAAGGCAACAGCCGAAGCTGACGGGCATGGTGAAGCTGCCGGGGAAATGGAATGACTACATTGGCGGAGATCATCAGCCGACGGCCGAAGGATATGCCACATTCCGTCTGCGCGTTCATCTGCAGAATACGGAAGAAGCGATATATGGCATCCGGTCGGGAAATATCCGGACGGCCAACCGGATATTCGTGAATGGGCAGGAGGCGGGGGCAAGCGGGACACCTGGAACATCGGCCGAAGAAGAACAGCCCGATAATATTCCATACGTCGGATTCGCGAGCATAACCGGCCATGAAGCGGAGATTATTGTCCAAACATCCAATTATGCATATGCTTCCGGAGGAATATTCTCCCCAATCCTGTTTGGGGATAAAACGTCAATCCTGCGGAGCAGGGAACTGGACATGTTTATCGATTTCATGTCTGCGGCAGGGTTTCTGATTCCGGCATTGTATATTCTGGTGCTGTATAGATTGCGCAAGAAGGAACCTTCACTGCTGTACCTCGGACTTTTCTGCTTATCATCCCTTATCTATGTTCTGCTGCACGGAGAAAAATTGCTGGGCAATCTATGGCCGGGCATGGACTATGAATGGTTCATCAAGCTTCAGTTGTTCTCGTCCGCCCTGATCTACTTCTTTTTGCTGAGATACGTTGGCATGGTGGTTCCAAGATCCATACCGCGCGTTGTGCTGAGATTGTGTGACGGGGCAACGGTGGTTGTCGTGTTGATGGCTCTGATGCTTCCGACGGTCGTGTTTTCCAAAATGGAGCCGCTCCTGCTTGCCTATTCGTTTACGGCCGTGAGCTACATTGCTTTTGCGATGTTCCGGGGGATGCGCCGCCAGTCCGAGGATGCTGGGCTGCTGCTCATCGGGATGCTTAGTATTTTGATTATTATCGTGGCGAATGTGCTTACTCTGATGGGTGTCTACAACAGTCTGAAGCTGGTTCCCTACGAAATGCTGCTATTTGTCATTACGCAGGCGCAGCTGCTCTCGCACCGATTCGCCAGGGCTTTTGCAGAGGTGGAACAATTGTCGCTCAAGCTCCAAACATTGGATGGTCTGAAAGACGAATTCATGGCCAACACCTCGCATGAGCTTCGCACACCTCTGCATGGAATCGTGAATATTGCCCAATCCTTGGTCGAAGGCGCCTCCGGTAAGTTGAACATGAAGCAGGCGCGGGACTTGTCCATGATTGTGTCGACAGGCAAACGACTGTCTGTTCTCATCAATGATATTTTGGACTTCAGCAAATTGAAAAACGGTGAGATCGTGCTAAACCGCCAGCAGGTTGATTTAAGGGCAATTACCCGTTCGGTCATGGAAATCACGCTGCATGTTTCCGAAAATAAACCAATCCGGTTCGAGGAGCATTGGCCGGAGCACCTTCCTTTATTAGTCATGGACGAGGAACGTCTCCGGCAAATTTTGTACAATCTGTTGGGCAATGCGGTCAAGTTTACTTCCGAAGGCGTCATTCGTATGGAGGCCAAAACACTGGAGACCGGTAACATGGTTCAGTTTACGGTGTCGGATACCGGTATTGGCATAGCCCATGATCGGTTGCAGGATATATTCAAATCCTACGAGCAGGTAGGAGCGACGGGGGAAGCGGAATCCAACGGGACAGGGCTTGGCCTCAGCATATCCAAAAAGCTGGTGGAGCTTGGAGGAGGGGAGATCTGGGCGGAATCCGATCCGGGTTTAGGCTCATCGTTTCACTTTACGCTCCCTGCGGTTGAGTCGTCTGAAGCCGTCAAAGAGGATTCGAGAGTTGGCGTTCGAAAGAGAACATCTGATTATGACATGTACGAAGAAGATGCAATGACAGATGCGATGGTAACCGAAACCAGATCAACCCTGCTGTTGGTGGATGATGATCCCGTCAATCTCCAGGCACTGAGGGGGCTTTTGGCGGCAGAAAATTGCAGACTGATCTTAGTGGACAATGGCGCTGACGCGCTGGAGCAAATCCGTACCGGCCAGTCTATTGATCTGGTTATTACTGACTGGATGATGCCTGATATGTCGGGCATCGAACTGTGCAGAGCCGTCAGGCAGCAGTTTTCGCCGTTTGAGATGCCGGTTCTGATGCTTACGGCGCGTGGATTGCCGGAGGATGTAAGGATCGGTCTTGAGGCGGGGGCCAATGACTTTCTGCGCAAGCCCGTGGATGCTGACGAACTAAGGGCCCGAGTACGGAATCTGATTGAGCTTCGGAAATCCGTGCGCCGGACCATTTCGACCGAAATGGCATTTTTACAGGCTCAGATCAAACCGCATTTTTTGTTTAACGCTTTGAATACGATCATATCCCTGCTTCCGGACGATCAAGAGAAAACGACAGGTCTGCTTATGGAACTCAGTCATTATTTGCGGGGCAGCTTTGACTTCCAGAACCGGGAACAGTTGACGACCTTATCTAAGGAGCTTGCTTTGGTTCACTCTTACTTGATCCTTGAGAAGGCGCGTTTTGAAGAGCGGCTGGAAATTGTGTATGACATCGATGCAGAACCGACCGGCTTCATTCCTCCGCTGAGCATACAGCCGATTGTGGAGAATGCGGTACGGCACGGCATTATGCGACAGGAAGCGGGAGGCAAGGTCGGGATATCCGTTCGGGAAGATGCCGATAAATTATGCATTTCCGTGACGGATAATGGCGTAGGCATGCAACAAGAATACGCCGAACGGCTGCTCACAGCAGATTCGCCGGATAGCGGCGTCGGATTGCGTAATATAAACACCAGACTGCTGACGCAGTATGGCAAAGGTTTGAAGATCGAGAGCGCTCCTGGCCATGGGACGACAGTCATCTTTGAAGTACCGAAGGGGAGCTTGAAGCAGCAAGAAAGGGGGAACAAGAAGATTGAAGGCAGTGTTGATTGATGATGAGAATCCGGCATTACTTCAGCTGGAAAGGCTTATCCTCGGTGATGGGCGGCTATCGGTCGGCGGTAAATTTACCCGGGTCAGCCTGGGGCTCGAGTATGTGGCAGCAAACCCCGTAGATGTCGTGTTCCTGGACATTGAGATGCCGGGAACGAACGGCTTGGAGGCGGGGGAACAGTTGCTTGCGATCAGGCCGGATATTCAGATCGTGTTTGTTACGGCATATCATCACTATGCCATAGAGGCTTTTGAACTGAATGCGCTGGATTATTTGCTCAAGCCGGTTGAACCGACGCGATTCGCCAAGACGGTGAGCCGAATCGAATCACGGCTGAGAATGAACCGGAATGTGCCTGAACAGCCTGCCCCCGCAGCATCCATGATTGTTTGCTTCAAGCGGCTTTCGATTGAAGATGGCTCTGCTGCAGGAGGTCTGCTGAAATGGAGGACACAAAAGGCACAGGAGTTATTCACCTTTTTGCTTCATGAGCAGGGCCAGTGGGTAGCCAAGGACGTAATACTGGAGACGCTTTGGCCGCAGCTTCAGGTGGATAAGGCGACAACCCAGCTGCATACTTCCGTGTATCAGGTCCGAAAAATGCTGAAGCAATGGGGTATCCAGGCTTTCATAGAGTATTCGCATGACAGCTATCGTTTGATGCGGAATGGATATTTGACCGATGTGGATCTCTTCATGCGCGGCAGCCTGATGGCGGAAGTAACGACGCAGCAGGAGTGGGAGCAGCTGGAACAGAAACTGAATCTTTACCAAGGAGATTATCTGGAGGAGCATGACTATTTTTGGGCGAAGCCTGTCCGGGAAGAATTGCGGCGCAGGTATATTCAGGGCTCCCTGGCGGCAGCTGCCTACGAATTGAAGGCGGGAAGAGAACATCAAGCCTTGCAGCGGCTGCTCTCCATAAAGACAAAAGAACCTTACTCGGATGAAATATGCCGAAGTGTAATGAAGGCTTATGTGGCACTCGGAAATACGCCGGCAGCAGTACAATATTACCGGGACTTTGCTTCCCTGATCAGCAATGAACTCGACACCAACCCGGAATCTCAGACCACAAGGATGTATCAGGAACTCTTGGAAAAATAGGCAAGTAAAAAAACCTTTGTCACGGACAAGGGTTTTTTTACTGCGTTTTTTACTCGGAGAATGTCGTAATTTGCACATTTTCTCATTTTTTTCTCTTTTTCAACATAACTGCCCAGCAGCAAATTGCGGCACAAAAAACGACAATAATAGGGACGAGTTGATTATTAGTCATAAGTCACCTTCATCCTTTAGTTTTAATGGATTTTAGATAACCATATTATACCATTTTTTGTTTTAGTTTACTATACCCTTTCATAGGAGAAGCACGTAAAATCTACTGATTTATACGTGAAAATGTAGATTCATAGACCTATAATATTTCGTGGAAATAATAAATAAGGAGTGAAAATTGTAAAATAAAAAAAGTATTGTAAAAAAACGGGAATTAAATTATATTCAAAGTGAATTCGACCCATATGTACATGGTGACTTATTATTCTCGTTGTTTTCATGGGTAAAAGGAGGTGATCGTGATGCTGATGGAAGAGTTGGAATTGGTGGATGCGCCAGTTAGTGACTTTTCTGCGGGACTGGCTGTAGGAATCGGTTTTGGACTCGGCATTTTGGCACTGGTAGGCTGCTAGTTCCTTTGTGAAGAGAATGAGGAAAAGGAGGCTGCTCTTATGGTCATGGAAGAACTTGAATTGGTGGATGCACCAGTCAGTGATTTTTCTGCGGGGCTGGCAACAGGCATCGGCATTGGACTTGCTATTCTTGGATTGATGGGCTGTTAATCCTGTTTTAAATCTTATGACGGGGAGGTGAATACTATGCTGATGGAAGAACTCGAAAGAGTGGACGCGCCTTCGGATGCAACATTCTGGGGTGGAGCTGCGATCGGAACCGTTGCGGTCGTTGGAGTCGGATTGTTGTTTTGCTCGTAATTTCGGACTTTAATCATTTAATTCAGTAATATCTTAAAGCGAATTGGTATGGGGTTTTGATAGGACCGATTCAGTTCCAATAATAGCCATAAAGGAGGGGAAGACAATGTTGATGGAAGAACTTGAAAGAGTAGACGCGCCTTCGGACGCGACATTTTGGGGCGGCGCCGCCATCGGAACGGTGGCCGTAGTTGGAGTCGGCCTGCTGTTCTGTTCTTAATACTCTTTTTTGCAGCATTTCCATGGTTAGAACGAAAACATAGACATCAGGTGTGAACTTATGGTTTACGTTATCTGCGGCTTGAAATATTCAGATGAAGCCTTGCTTGATCTGATCAGGCAGGGCTTTATCCTTAAAGCAGATTCACAGATACATACTATGCACCTGGACATAAAAATTCTCTTGTTGTGAAGTAGATATTCATGATTGGAGGTGCCGTTCATGAGCTTGCAGTTAAAAAAGGAAATCCAGTTTTACCCGGTCGACGGCGGACTGTTTCATGTATATGATCCCGGGACGATGAGACATTTTAAAATCGGGCCGCGAGAGGTGCAATGGTTGAAGCTGCTTGATGGCAACCGAACAAGGGATGAGCTCGGGCAGCATATACCTGAGGAGTTCCTGGACACGTTTTTGATGCAGGCTGAACGCATGCAGCTCGTGATCACGTCACAGAGGCGCCGCCGCATCAATCCACTTAAACTAAAATTCAGGTTGATCAATCCCAATCGTCTGCTGGAGGCTATGCCGAACTTTAACCGTTTGTATCGCAAATCCCTTAATTTTATGTTTGTTGTGTCCCTGATCTTCAATATTGTGTGGCTTACTATGCACTGGCAGTTCATGGCCGCTTCTTTGCTCAACTTTACACTCAATGTGCCCGTTGTTTTATTTTACCTCGTATCGATCCTGGTCATTGGCCTCATTCACGAGCTCTCTCATTCCATCGTTGCCAAGTCTTACGGAATTCATGTTCCTTCGATCGGACTCATGCTGTTCTATTTCCACCCGGCTTTTTTCGCGGATGTCAGCGGATTGAACCTATTGAAAAGCAAAAGGCAGCGCATCAATATTTTATTGGCTGGCGTGATGTCCAATTGCATGTTGGTGTCTCTGAGCATTCCGTTTTTCTACCTCTTTTTCGGCCAATCCTCCATGTTGTACGTCATTTATTTCATCATGATCAATGTCACGATTATGTTCATCAATCTTGTACCGTTTGTGGAATATGACGGGTATTACCTGTTCTTGAATTTGGTGAACGACCCCGCTTTTAAAATGAAATCCAGACAAAGCCTGATGAGACCCCGCGGCGCTAAAACGGAGCATTTGATCTTTGGCATTCTATCCAATTTGTTTATTGCTTCGTTGTTGTTTTCGGCTATTTTGGTTCTCAGGACGTATGTTTCCACTTTGCTTAATTCCAGCATTGTTGATTATGTAAGCATCGCTTTGATCCCTGTCGCATACGTGCTCGTCATGGTGATGCAGAATCGGAGGCCGGCATGAATCATCTATATACGATGAATCCATTTGCTTTTATCGCGGAGATCGACTCCGGCTATTTGATCTACAATACCGATGATATGCAGGTTTCTTTGGGAAAAGAGCGGGCGGACTTCATACAGTTTATCCGTACGCATCCGCATTTTCATCTGGACGAAGTGAAGGGCTTTCTTAATGAGCGTGAGCTGGAGGAATACATCTCTAGGCGGATTTTCCTGCCGGGCGAAGGTGTCTCCACCGAAGGCAGATATTCCAGGCAAATGGGATTTTTCACGCTGCTCGGCAGCGACTTCACGCAGTATCAGGAGGACCTCCGGTCATCGCGGGTACTGTTGCTCGGTGCGGGGGCGATCGGCACCCATGTGCTTTGGAATCTGGCGGCTATGGGCGTCGGACAGGTCACGGTCATTGATTTTGATGTCATTGAAGAAAGCAATTTGAATCGCCAGTTGATGTACGTGCCGGATGATATTGGCCTGCCCAAGGTAGAAGTTCTTTGCAGTAAAATAAAGGCCTTTAACCCGGATATGGAACTCATCCCCGTTCGGATGAAGGTGGAGTCCCCGGCGGATATCGAGCGTTATATGGATGGCAAAACACTTGTCGTCAAGGCTATTGATACGCCGGAGGAAGCCACGGAGTGGGCTAATGAGGTTTGCGTAAAGCACCAGGTGCCGCTAATCAATGGGGGGTTTTTGGATCATATCGGCGTGGTCGGGCCTATCTATCTTCCGGGCGAGTCCTTATGCGCAGCTTGCCTCGGGTTTGGGAACGCCAAGCGCATTCACGGGACAGGCCCAACGTTTGGTCCCCTCACGATGATGGTCGCATCCACAGTATCCATGTTTGCTTTTAAAATCCTGATCAAGAAAACGGATGAGCTGAAGAACAAACTTCATCTATTCAATACCAAAACGGATTCCTGGGACACGCTTAATCTCCGGGCTGCCGAGCGATGCCGGGTTTGCGGCCATAATCCGCATGAGGTGCCGGCGGAGGAGCCGGTAAATAAGCAGCGCGTTTGGTCCTACCGCGTGGGGATGACGGGGATATTCGTTCTGGCATCCGTACTGAGATTTCTGGCCGGTGATATTTATGTGGGCCTGTTGGCGCTTATGGTACTCTTGCTTTCATTTCTTTTCATCGATTCATGGTTTGAGGATCAGCCGGCCGAGCTGAGAAAGGAGATATTTATTGTCAGCTCGATCTACTGCGCAATCAGTTTGGTCACGAATCTGTTCATCAATATGAACGCGTTCTTTAATGCAGCGGGCAGGGGACTAAGCTTCGTGTTTGCCATCATCCAGAATGTTAGCCTGACCATACTTGAGATCAGCGTGGCGATATCGCTGCTCTTTTTCCTCAGCAATGCTGTCGTGTTTGCGGTCAAATTCGTGACACGGAAAGGAGATATGTGGTTATCATGATTCGAAGAAAAGCATTATACGTAGCCATTGCGGCCCTTCTCACGGTTGTAGCCGTGCTTTCGATGAAGCTAAGTGTGATTTTCCTTGTCAGCCAGGAGGTCGTTATTGGGGTCGACATGGCTGCAGCACTGGTTCTATTCATCGTCATTGTGCGTAAAATCCGCCGAGATGGCTGGGCTGTGCGGCGGAATCAGTAAATAAAAGGGATGGAGGTAGACGATGGAGAACCTAATTCAGGTCAAGCATGTGATCAAACAATACGGGACGCTTACCGCTTTGGACCGGATATCGCTTACGATTCATCGAGGGCAGGTCGCAGGTATTGTCGGGCCGAACGGCTCAGGCAAAACGACTTTACTCAAAATTATGCTCGGGCTGATTGATGCCACGAGCGGAAGCGTCATGGTCGGAGGAAAGGAGATAAACGCTAATTCTCTGGAAGCACGCAAAAAAATCGGAATCGTTGTCGAGGATCAAGGCGCATACGGGCATATGAAGGTGCGCAACTATCTGCTTTTTTTCTCCAAATTATATGGATTTGCGCAACTTTCGCCGCAGGTTATGAAAGTCGTCGAAGCATTGGACCTGACGAAATATATGAATGTCGAAATCGCGAAGCTCTCCAAGGGGAACAAGCAGAAAGTGAATATCGCCAGAGCGCTTGTGCATGAACCGGATATTCTGTTTTTGGACGAAGCGACGGACAACCTCGACCCAGAGGTGCGCGAATCGGTACTGAATCAGATCAGGCAATTTCGAAAAGAAGGAAAAACAGTCATCATGTGCAGCCATAATCTGCATGAAGTCGAGCAGGTAGCCGATCAAGTATTCATTCTTAAATTCGGCAAACTGATTGATTCGATCCGCATCGAGGAGACGAATGCTGCGGAATGTTATGTTATCCAGGTGCAGGCTGAATCCCAAGCGGTTCAACGGCTGAAGGAACGATTGGGCCGAAAGGTTGCCTGCGAAGCCGCCGGAGAACCGAAATCGTATCTCATTCGCTATGAAGCGGAAAATCCGGATGAACTGCGGGTTGTGCTGAGCGCCATGTCGGACGAGGGCATCCAGGTGATTGATTTTTCCAAACAAAGCCGTACCAGCCTGAATGAGCGTTACATGTCGGCTGTGAAGGAGGTTGTGCACCAATGATGGGAACGATCCTGAAAAGAGAACTTTCCGGACTAGGGACCCAGCGCGCTATGGCTGCCATGATGGTCGTATTCGGGATTTTTTTGCCGATTGCGGCATCGTGGTATCTGGGAAGCTCCGTATCGTCGGATGCAACACTGAGCGAGCAGGTGTACATGTGGCGAGTGGTCGCGGTCGTGATGTGTTTTATGCCCTCCTTTGTACCGGCTGCACTGTCAGCAATCAATCTTGCCGGCGAGTTCGAAATGAGGACACTCGTGCCGCTGCTAGCTACGCCGGTATCCAACCGTTCTTTGTTTGCCGGGAAAATGCTTTCCATTTTGCTGCCTGCTTTTGTAGTTGTCTTGTTATCGCAGGCCGTGTTTTACATCGGGACCTACGAGGTGCAGGATATTCACGGCGGGGCCTCCTGGACATTTTACGCTGTACTCCTTACCGCCAGTATCGCGTACTACTTTCTCGTGGTTTCCATCGGGTTTATGGTTGCCGTCAAAGTGCGTGAAATCCGCAACGCCCAGCAGTACGGGGCACTTTGCATGATGCCGATTATGCTTGGCTCTATGGGAGGGCTGGGTTACAGCGTGGTCAAATTCAGTATGGACTCGATTCTCTATATCACACTTCCCGTAGGCATCATTGTTCTCGTTGCTGCGCTCGCAGCTTTGCCCAAGCTATGGAATAGAGCCAATCTGGCGGAACGCTTCTAAGTTGAAAATGTTTATGTCAGCGGTTTGCCCCTGTTTCATCGGGAATGCTAGAATGAAAGAATCTAACCGTATGTACCGATAGGGAGGAAGAATCGATGAACGAGAAACGTTTTGACCCGGCACGGATTGCCAAGCTGGACAACCCTGAGCGCAGAAAGAATCTTCCGCCGGAGCAGCTCCTGGATCTGCTTGGTTTAACAGGCAGCGAGGATATTCTGGATGTGGGCGCGGGCGGAGGATACTTTACGTTTCCGGCTGCGGAGAGAACCAGCGGCATCGTCTATGCGCTGGATGCTCAGTCCGCCATGCTGGAATATTTAAAAAGCCGCATGGAGGAGCAGAAGACGGGCCATATTGAGATCATCCAAGGTGAAGCAGAGCAGATCCCGATGGAAGATGGGAAGGTGGATGCCGTCATTTGCTCCATGGTGCTTCATGAAGTGGACCCGCCGGAGCAGGGGCTAAGGGAAATCCAGCGTGTCCTGAAAAAGGGCGGCAAAGCGCTGTGCATTGAATGGGAGCGGATGCAAACCGAAAGCGGACCGCCGCAGAACCACCGTATTTCCTCTGGCGAAATGACAAGCATTTTAGAGGAGATGGGCTTTAAGGTGCTAAGCCGTCAGCCGTGGACGGAAGCCTTTTACAGCGTCGTTTTTGAAAAATAGACGGTATGTATGTTCATGATCGAAACAAGTCAAAGAGAGTCCTTTTTGCCGGATTTATCGGTGGGACTCTTTTTTTCTTTTGTCCAGGTAAATCCTTGATGAATGTTCAGCTCGGCGGGTAAAATGGGAATAAATGTAGGAACATCAAGCAGCCGAAGAATACTACCGGGCAAACCAGGGAAGGGGACGAGCGAGATGAACAAAGCTGAATGGCCGCTGCTTTTATGTAAGGATCAGCAGGAGTGGGAAGCTTGGCTGGAAGAGAACCACGATCTGTCGAACGGCGTCAGTCTGCAGATCGCTAAGAAAAATTCGGGACTGGCCACCGTGAGTTATGCTGAAGCGCTGGATAGCGCTTTATGCTACGGATGGATTGACAGCCGGAAGGAAACCTTGGATGAGAGCAGCTGGATACAGCGTTTTGGACCGAGAGGGAAAAGCAGCATGTGGTCGCAGGTGAACCGGGAGAAGGTCCAGAGGCTGACGGAAGAAGGACGGATGCGCCCCGCAGGAATTGCAGCGGTTGATAACGCCAAGAAGAACGGACGCTGGGAAAAGGCTTACGAACCGCAAAGCAAGAATGCACCCCCAGAGGAGCTGCGGGCTGCTTTTGAGTCGCATCCACGCGCCAAGGCGTTTTATGAGACGCTGAATAGCCAGAACAAATTCGCCATTCACTTTCGAATTCAAAATGCCAAAAAGGAGGAAACCCGGCTGAAAAAGACAGCTGAGTTCATCCGCATGCTCGAAAATGGAGAAAAGATTTATCCATGAAAAATGCAATTTTTCAAAGGAGAGTTTCTGCTATGGATAGCGGTGCTCTCCTTTTTTGCTTCTACGAGTTATCAGCATAAAGAGCATGCTGCCTGAATAAGCTTCAGAGAGCGGTAGAAAAGGTGCCGCAGCTGCGGACGATAAAAACGGGAAGCATTCTTGAAAAGTTCACGCAGCAACACCTGGGCGGAAAGGGGACATGCGCATGCTGTTGAATATGAGCATATTGATTGTCTTCATTTATACGGTGTTATGCATCATGTACGTTCAGTTGAACCGTCACATTTTGACGAACATGACGGGTATGGTGGTCGTGATGACGACGGGACTCATGTCGAATTTGACGATTGGCGTCATTCTGGGCATGCTGTTCGCACAGAACCTCGTTGTATCTACCGGGATTTCGATCCTGTTTTGCTTCCTGATCGGTTATTTGATCGGCAGGCCTCTCAACCTCTTGGCTGTTGTCGAAGGGGTTGGCGGAGGCATTATGGGCGGAGTGCACGGAGCCATGCTGGGCGAGATGATCCCGAAGCGGCAATGGGATGTCATGCTGTTCATCATGGATGCCATGTTTATCGCGGTGACTGCTATGGTCATCTACCTGATTCATGATCGCAAGCACCGGGAAGGGGATGCAGTCGCTGCTGTGAGCGCGGTCAAGGAAAAACAGAGTTTTTTGCCGACGGCACCAGCGCAAACTTCCTTTTGGATGATTTACATTGTAGTTCCGGTCGTCATCTTGTGCGTTGCCGCCTGGCTAGGACACGGGCCTACTGCAGGGGAACCGCCATCCTCCGGTCATGACATGCATTCGATGTAATCCTTTTGCAAACCAAGTCATAAGCGGCTAAAATAAGATCAGGTTCGGAAAGTGTGATTAAAGTCATTGCAGTTTCCGAAACCCCGAGCTTCTGATGAAGCCGCCAAAGACACGGTAAAGGGGATAGCAGAGATGGAACGTATTCAAACGGAGAAACAATACGAGGATTTGATCAACCGAGACGGGCTGACCGTTATTAAATATGACGCTACATGGTGCCCGGATTGTAAGACGCTGGATAAATTTCTGCCTGATCTGATGACGAAGCATCCGGATAAGGAGTTTTATGCCATGGATGTGGAGCAGTTCGAGGAGATCACCAACAAAAACGATGTACGCGGAATTCCAAGCCTTCTGGTTTACAAGAACGGTGAGAAGCTGGCCCATTTGCACAGCAAATTCGCGAAAACGCCGGCTGAGATTTCTGAGTACCTGGAGACGTTGGAATCCAAAAAATAATGAAGTGACGGGTTAAAGCCCGTTCGCAGCATTGAACTGCAGAATTCACATGAGCGACAGAAATAGGAATCTGCAATATCCCGAAGTAAATAAGGCACCGATCTCCTTCATGCGGCAAGTGGAGGGGACGGTGCTTTTTGCTGTTTTGTATGTACCATAATTCACAAATCATGAAATGTGAATTGCACCAATAAGATAGAAAACGCAGCTATATAAATTGGAACAATTTCTGATTTCAATTTATATAGGCGAAAAGTTTACATGATGGGATGTGCAGCTATGGCCACAACAGAGCAGGTCCTGCATATGATGGACCAGTACAGCGCAAGCAACTATTTTCCGCTGCCGGTTGTCATTGAAAAGGCGGAGGGAGTATGGGTGGAGGATGCGGCAGGACGCCGTTACCTTGATATGCTAAGCGCATATTCCGCGCTTAATCATGGTCACCGCCACCCTAAAATCATACAGGCGCTGAAGGAGCAGGCGGATAAAGTCACGCTTGTCTCAAGAGCCTTTCATAGTGAGGCGTTGGCGAAGTTCGTGCGAAGACTGGCGGAATTTACCGGAAAAGACAAGATCCTCGCGATGAACACCGGAGCGGAAGCAGTGGAAACCGCGCTTAAAATGGCTAGGCGCTGGGCTTATCGCGTCAAAGGGGTAGAGGACAATCGTGCGGAAATCATTGTTTGCGACGGCAATTTTCATGGGCGCACGCTGACCATAACTTCTTTTTCGACAGACGAAGCCTACAAACAGGATTTCGGGCCTTTTACGCCGGGCTTCAAGAGGATTCCGTATGGCGATCTGGACGCGCTGAAAGCGGCGATTACACCGGATACGGCTGCTTTTCTTGTGGAGCCTTTGCAGGGAGAAGCAGGGATTATCGTACCTCCGGCACATTTTTTATCCGAAGCCCTTGAGCTCTGCCGCCAGCAGCGCGTGCTGTTTATAGCCGATGAGATTCAGACGGGATTCGGACGAACGGGTCAAAAATTCGCTTGCGACTGGGAGGCAGTCGTACCGGATGTGTACATTCTGGGCAAAGCGCTGGGAGGCGGTGTCATACCGATATCCGCAGTCGCTGCGGACGAGGAAATCATGAATGTGTTTGAGCCGGGCTCGCACGGCTCGACCTTCGGCGGGAACCCGCTGGCATGCGCGGTAGCGCTGGCGGCACTGGATGTTCTGGAAGAGGAAAAACTGGCAGAGCGATCCGAGGAGCTTGGACGCTATTTTATGAAAAAGCTTACATCCATTAAACATCCGGACATCGTTTCCATTCGCGGGCGCGGACTGCTGATCGGAATTCAGCTGTCTGTCCATGCAAGGCCCTATTGTGATGCTCTGGCCCGAATTGGACTGCTATGCAAGGAAACGCATGAGACGACCATTCGGCTGGCACCGCCCCTGGTCATCACGGAAGAAGAGCTGGACTTTGCTCTCAGCCGGATCGAAGAGGTGTTTGCCGGTCAAGGGAGGGTTTGAACAAGGATGGTTCAACAATCAATTTCCATAATCAGAGTGCCCTTTGGTCTTGGGGCGGGCAGGCCAGGCAGCGAGAACGGCCCGGAAAGCATGCTGAAATTTGGCCTAGTGAAGAAGCTCGAGGGCCTTGGATATGATGTGCAGGCGGACCAGTGCATTCGACTTCCTCAAGGGATACACTCACCGGCAGGGTCCACAATGAAGCACGTCCAGGAAGTATTGACCGTGTCCGGTCTTCTTGGAAAGGCAGTGGGGGATGCTGTAGCGGCCGGGCATATCCCGCTTGTTCTGGGCGGGGATCACAGCATAGCGATGGGGTCGCTGGCCGGATTAACAGGACATTACCGCAACATGGGCGTGATCTGGGTTGACGCGCATTCGGACCTGAACACGGAATCAACGAGCCCTTCGGGGAATATGCACGGCATATCGCTTGCGGTGGGTCTGGGACTCTCTCATATTAAGCTGAGGCAGATCTCCGAAGGCGCAGTAGCCCTGAAGCCGGAGAACTGCGTTATCATTGGAGCGCGTGATCTGGACCGGGAAGAGAAGGCACTGATCCGCTCCTGCGGACTGACCTGCTTCACAATGCATGAAATTGATCGGCTCGGTATTGAGAAGGTCGTTCAGAAGGCGCTTCAAATCGCAGGCAACGGCACCGATGGGGTCCATCTGAGTTTCGATATCGACAGCGTGGATCCCATAGAGGCTCCGGGAACGGGAACGCCCGTACGCGGAGGGCTCAGTTATCGGGAGGCTCATCTTTCCTTGGAGCTCATGAGTGAATCGGGATTGATTACTTCCGCCGATTTTGTAGAGGTGAATCCGCTTCTGGACCGCAACAATCAGACATCGAAGCTGGCTGTGGAGCTGATCGGGTCCTTGTTCGGCAGCCGGATCCTGTAACGACAAAAACACCATCGAAGCCGCATTCATCATCGCTTCAATGGTGTTTTTCGTGCTGTGGCGCTCCCGCTGCCCGGGAAGCCCTATATCCGGAGATTTATGTCCGTAGATCGGATGAGTGTGGACGTAGTTAATTGTGGCGAGTTCGCTGATATTCGATCAACTCACCGAGTTGGCGAATCGTGTCGAGCAGCTCGTCCGATTCTTCTTTTGTGAAATTCTCTACCGTTTCAACAATGCGCTCAGAGCTCATATCGGACAATTGCTTCAGAACATTTGAACCCTTGTTTGTAATTGTGATATTCACGTAACGGCGGTCTTTGTCAGAACGGTTGCGATCAATCAGCTCTTCTTGTACCAGCTTGTCGCAAATTTGGGTAATGGCGCTTGTCGTTAAACCGGTCACTTTAACGATATCCGTACCTCGCTGGCTGCCGTTATTTTGCAAGTATTGCAGAATAAATGCCTCCGTGGTGCTGAGCTTCATCTGCCGGACAATGCCTGTGTAGTCAATAAGACGCGGCAATCTGTCCATAAGTTCACAATATCGGTTAGCCAATTCTTTAGATGATGAATGCAAGCTAGATCACCCTCCTGCATATAACGGAATAATGGTTAATCTGAAGTGCAAATCCGTTAATTCTTATCAACTTTGTATATTGTCATCGTAGTTGGTAAACAATTGAACGTCAATAATAGTATACGAAAAACGGGCAAATTCGTTGCGGGTAGGGGGAAAATAACTTGAACCTCCTTGCGCGTCAGAGCTGTACTTGACAAGCAGTTCTGGAAAGCGCTATGCTGTTCTCTGCACTTATGAAAGGTAAGCTTATATAAAATAAGCTCTTACTAATCAAACGATAGAATTATGCAAATATTTGCTTAATTCTGTATAGGCAACTCTCTCAATACTCTCAGGATTCTTATTTTGATGGCAGCCGCTATAATGCGGCTGTTTTTTTTCGTTTTTTAGATAAGGAAGGAAGGCCCTACTTGGAATATTGGTTTGATGAATCCGTAATCCAATAATTCTTATTAATTTAATTGGAATTATCATTTTTTACCTTTTCAAACGCTGGGAAGTATGAGAAAATATGAAAAAATCGCACGCTAGCGACTATTTTTACATGCGAGAAAAGGGAGGATTTACCCATGTCCAACGAACGCCCATTATCATTTGAAACCTTAGCCGTGCATGCAGGCCAGGAAATTGATCCAACGACGCTTTCCCGCGCAGTACCGCTGTATCAGACGACTTCATATGGCTTCAAAGACAGTGATCATGCAGCCAACTTGTTTGCGCTGAAGGAATTCGGCAATATATACACACGCTTGATGAATCCGACAACCGATGTGTTTGAGCAGCGCGTGGCTGCACTGGAAGGCGGGGTTGGAGCATTAGCGACTTCATCCGGACAGGCAGCAATCACCTTCTCCGTACTGAATATCGCTGGCGCAGGTGATGAGATCGTATCTTCCTCCACACTGTATGGCGGAACGTATAATTTATTCTCGACGACACTGGCTAAACTCGGCATTAAGGTTCATTTCGTGGATGCAAGCGATCCGGAGAACTTCCGCGCTGCCATCAACGACAAGACGAAGGCGCTTTATGCGGAAACGATCGGCAATCCGAAAGGGGACGTCCTTGATATCGAAGCTGTCGCCAACATTGCCCATGAGAACGGCATTCCGCTGATCTTGGACAACACATTCCCAAGCCCATATCTGCTTCGCCCAATTGAACATGGAGCAGATGTGGTTGTACACTCGGCAACCAAATTCATCGGCGGCCACGGTACATCCATCGGCGGCATTATCGTGGACAGCGGCAAATTCGACTGGGCAGCCAACGACAAATTCCCTGGGCTGACGCAGCCGGATCCAAGTTACCATGGCGTCGTCTATACGGAAGCCGTTGGACCACTGGCTTATATTATCAAAGCCCGCGTGCAGCTTCTCCGTGACATGGGTGCGACGATTTCGCCATTCAACTCCTGGATGCTGCTGCAAGGCCTTGAAACCCTGCATCTTCGCATGGAGCGTCACAGCCAGAATGCTCTCAAAGTAGCACAGTTCCTTGAGAACCATGACGCGGTGGAGTGGGTAAGTTATGCCGGACTTCCAAGTCATCCTTCCTATGAGCTGGCACAGAAGTACTTGCCGAAGGGGCAGGGAGCGATTCTGACTTTTGGCATTAAGGGCGGAAAGGAAGCCGGACGCAAGGTGATCGAGAATGTGAAGCTGTTCTCCCATCTCGCGAACGTGGGCGATTCCAAGTCGTTGATCATTCATCCGGCAAGCACAACGCACCAACAATTGTCCGAAGATGAGCAAATCGCAGCCGGAGTGAATCCGGAAATGCTGCGCTTGTCCATCGGCACGGAATCCATCGACGATATTTTATATGATCTGGAACAGGCAATTACGGCCAGCCAGCACTAATATAGGAAAGCCGCTCTTCGGAGCGGCTTCTTTATTTTTGTTAAGGAAGGCAGGATGCGTTGCGAGCAGCTCTGTTTAAGTTGGTTATCTTCCACATGGCTGTCAGGTTTGGTTTTCGAAAATTCTGTCCCGATTTCATGAGAAAACGGCGGTGAAGCATGCAAAAGCTGTATATTTCCTCCTTAGAGCTAATATTCTTTAGGGTAGGGCTCACTGCAAACGGGCTCATTTTTCCGGGAAAAGAGGGTCGACAGCCAAAAATGAAGAGTGATCGGTGTCAGAACAACTGCTGCCAAAGCGGCTCCTGCTCTATGTCTTCTTTTGTGGAAACGCTTTATCAGGCTAACAAGCAAAATGATAGGATTCCGCCGGAGAATGAAGGTCAGGCCCGGGCATGCTCCTTGCCGGAAATTGCCTCACTGGTGGAATTGTCCCTGATTGGATCAATGACGAGAGAGGAAGCCGTTCTGGCGGTTGATCCGTATTCGATCGATGCGATTATACGGGAATCGGATTCCTTTTCGCATGATTCCAAAGATCCTGATGCGCCTGAACTTCTGTTGGAATGGAGCGACAGGTTACGCAGTCTGACGATTTTTGCCGAAGATGTTGCGTATCCTCCGGAACGGGCAGATCCTATGTCCGGATTGTCCGGCCTGATGCTCCTGCGGGAAGATTCTTGGCTTGGTAGCGGCCACTTGAAAGAGATTTTTGAAGAATGGGCTATGCAGTACGCTGCTGATCGCCATGAAGCGCATCATCCAAGCATTGTACTGAGGGAGCGGCTGTTATACCGGTGGAAAGGGCATATGGAAAGGATGCTTCATCATCTTGATGAAGGGGTTCTGAGTGTTGCGTTGGTGTCCGGGGCGGATATAAGGGGGAAATATCCAGAGAATGCAGCGTATCTTGCCGATCTGAGGGATATTCAACTGGAAGCCTTATTTCGTGCTTCGCTTGCCTGTTACCGTCAGGGGATGGAGCACAGGCTGGAAATTCTCGTTTCCAACCCTGCCGATATGGAAGAATGGACTTATTTACATGAGCTGATCGAGAGGGTTGCTGAAGAAACATTATGCCACCAGCGACGTGCGGTTGCCTACAGTATCGGGGCTTTGATCGGTATGGATGTCGATTTGGAGCTCGCTGCGGATCTGGCGCGGTGCGCGAAGTTGCTCGTGCTGAACTGTAGCGGCATGAGCCATCCGGAGCATCCCTGGACACGGGCGAATCTCCGACGTATGGAAGCGCTGGCGGGATGTATTCGTAACGCAAGCAGGCATATCCCTCTGCGTGCATCGGGTTTGCAAAATGCTGCGGATCTGTCTGCAATATATGCAATGGGCGTGGATGAGATCAGCGTCTTATCCGGCGCACTGCCCGTATTCCGTTTGGCATCGGCGCAATGGGAACTGCAGACGGAAGCAAATGCAGGAAAAAGATATTCATGTGATGGATGCCGCATTTATATAAAATGAACTACAAATGATTCGCTCATTTTCTGTAATCATGTTGCCGTGCAGGCGATGATTTACCTTTTTAAATTCAATGTATTTACATACATGAAAAGAGGAAATCGGCGTTTAGCCGACGGGTTTCGAGTTCAAATACCTGGATATGAGAGATGCACTAACCGCATCTTTCGTATTCAGGTTTTTTTTGCGTTTAGCAGGAAATTCGTTTACTTTTTCGATGTAGGAGCATATAATACAATCATAAAGTTGCATAAAGGAAAAACAATTGCATTAGTACAAAAATGATTATCATTCTCAATTGGACGTATCTTCGTCCTTCATTAAAACATGCTGCTCCGGCTGGTCCGGAGCAGCATGTGCTGTTTTAAGGGTATTAATAATGCTTTTCATTCTCAATTGGGGAAGGTGAATAAGATGGAAAATGTACAAAAAATCACGGCTAAAATCTTACGTGAGACTGCTCTTTCCGGTGGGGTCAAAAAGCCGAATCCTCACCGTAAAAGACGGATGGATCTTCGCGGTATGCTGCGCAACCAGGAGATGCAGGCTGCCATTCTGAGCGGGGTGCTCATGCTTGGCGGGTGGGCCGCAGGCAATCTATCGACTACGGTATCGGTCATATTATACATTCTCTCATATACGGCTGGAGGATGGCTTAAGGCCAAGGAGGGGGTAGAGACCCTCGTCAAAGAGCGGGAACTGGATGTGAACTTGCTCATGGTGGCCGCCGCGCTGGGAGCTGCCAGCATCGGGTATTGGAACGAAGGGGCGATGCTGATCTTTATCTTTGCACTAAGCGGCGCATTGGAAAGCTATACAATGGAGCGGAGCAAAAAGGACATCTCGTCCTTGATGGCCTTGAAGCCTGAGCTGGCGCTTCGGATCGAAGACGGTAAGATGGCGATGGTTTCGATCGATGAGCTGAAGCTCGGTGATCTGATCCTGGTTAAACCCGGTGAATTGATCCCGGCTGACGGTGTGATACAAAAGGGATATTCGGCTGTGAACCAGTCGTCGATCACCGGTGAATCGATTCCGGTTGATAAAGCCCAGGGCGATGAGGTGTTTACCGGAACGCTGAACGGAGAAGGCGTGCTCTATATCGAAGTAACGCAAACATCGGATGCGACGGTATTCTCGAAAATCATCCGTTTAGTGGAAGAAGCCGAGAATGAGGTTCCGCAATCGGAACGGTTCATGAAGCGTTTTGAAGGGATATATGCCCGAATCGTTGTCGCGGTTACTTTGGTCATTATCTTTGCAGTTCCGTTCGTGCTTGGATGGAGCTTCAGCGCTTCCTTCTATAAAGCGATGGTGTTTCTGGTTGTTGCCTCTCCTTGTGCGCTTGTGGCTTCGATTATGCCAGCTCTGCTGTCGGCGATATCCAACCGGGCACGCCGCGGCATCCTGTTTAAGGGCGGGGCTCATATGGAGAATATGGCTTTGACCTCTGTCGTTGCTTTTGATAAAACAGGTACATTGACCGCCGGTGAACCGCAGGTTACAGACCTGATGGCCGGAGAGGGGTACGATCGCACGGAGCTGCTTGCCATCATCGCTTCGGTGGAACAGCTGTCGGAGCACCCTCTGGCAAAAGCCATCGTCAGATTGGCGGAGGAAGAAGAGCTTGAATTGCTGCCGGTCGAATCGGTGACTTCGGTTACCGGTTGGGGGATGGAAGGAAGGGTCAATGCTAAACAGTGGCGGATCGGCAAGACGGATGTATTGGACCGGATGGAAGAAAATGAACAATCCGTATATTGGAAGCAGCAGCGTAGCCTTCTCGGAGCAGAAGGGAAAACCGTCTCTGTCATTATGGATGGGAAGAGGGTGGCAGGACTTGTTGCCTTGCAGGATGTGGTGCGTCAGAACGCTATGGCAGCGGTACAGAAACTTCAAGCGATTGGAGTGAAGGTTGCGATGCTGACAGGCGACCGCAGCGAAACAGCACAGGTTATCGGCCGGCAAATCGGCGTGGATCTGATATACTCGGATCTGCTTCCGGAAGAGAAGGTACAGTATGTGAAAAGATTGCGCGATGAATACGGGCATGTAGTCATGGTGGGTGACGGCGTGAATGATGCACCAGCGCTCGCTACGGCAACCGTGGGCATGGGAATGGGCATGAATGGAAGCGGGACGGCGCTGGAAGTAGCGGATGTCGTGCTCATGAATGATAATATTGAAGAAATTGCCGGTACGATCAAGCTTGCCCGCCGGGCACGTCGCATTGTTAAACAGAATATGGTGTTCGCGATTACCGTTATTGTTCTGCTGATGACAAGCAACTTCGTAGCGGGAATAGCTCTTCCGTTCGGGGTGGTGGGCCATGAGGGAAGTACGATTCTCGTCATCCTGAATGCCCTACGTTTATTAAGATAACGAAATATATTTCATTTGAAGAGGACTTTCAGGCCGAGTGCCCGAAAGTTCTTTTTCTATTTTGCATAAAAATGTTAGATCGGAAGGGATATATCCTCTTCAATGGGCGGTTCCTTGCACCCGGATTTGTATAAATTTAATTGTTAACAATCGACATGAACCCATGTATACTTGTTCTATTGACATAAGTGTCTATTTATATGATAATAATTATCAGATAATAATTATTTTAAATAAAAAATAAGTGAACCTGGTTACGTCCGGCATCATATGCAGGGCTACTTTCCGGGCACTGGGAGCTTGGAGGGAAATCTTATGTATAAATCCGTAATTATTGGTACTGGACCTGCGGGATTGACCGCAGCCATCTATCTGGCTCGTGCCAACCTGAAGCCGCTCATTATTGAGGGACCTCAGCCTGGCGGACAGCTGACCACGACAACTGAAGTGGAGAATTTCCCGGGTTTTCCCGAAGGTATTATGGGACCGGAATTGATGGATAATATGCGCAAGCAAGCTGAACGTTTTGGCGCCGAATTCCGTACGGGCTGGGTGAATAGCGTGGAACTTAGCGGCCGTCCGTTCAAGCTGGATGTCGAAGGTATGGGTCAGTTTGAGACCGAAACCCTGATTATTTCAACCGGCGCAACAGCCAAGTATCTGGGCATTCCGGGCGAACAAGATAATATCGGACGCGGCGTCAGCACCTGTGCAACCTGCGACGGTTTCTTTTTCCGCGGCAAGGAAATCGTGGTTATCGGCGGAGGCGATTCGGCGCTTGAGGAAGCAAGTTTCTTGACCCGTTTTGCTTCGAAGGTGACGTTGGTTCACCGCCGTACCGAGCTTCGCGGATCGAAAATCATGCAAGATCGCGTACGCAGTAATGAAAAAGTCGAATGGGAGCTTAACCGCACACCGGTTGAGGTCATTGCTGACGACCGCGGCGTGAAAGGCTTGAAAGTACTGAATAACGAAACCGGCGAAGAAGAATTGATCGAAGCAAGTGGCGTATTCGTGGCAATCGGGCATCATCCGAACACAGGCTTTCTCGGCGGACAGATTACAACCGATTCGAACGGTTACATCATGGTACAGCCGGGCACTTCGGAAACGAACATTCCAGGAGTATTCGCTTGCGGCGACGTACAGGATACACGATACAGACAGGCAATTACCGCAGCAGGCAGCGGATGTATGGCTGCGATGGATTGCGAGAAATACATTGAAAGCCTGGAACATCACGCAGCCGTTCTGTAAGGATTCTGTTTTAAATTGATTGATTCACACCATATTTAACAATGAGGTGAAATAACACATGGAAAAAGTGATCGTATATACAAGCACCAACTGTCCGCATTGCCGCCAGGTTAAAGGTTACCTGGCCGAGAAAGGCGTAGAGTACGAAGAGCGCAACATTGAACAAAGCGATGAATTCGCACAACAAGTATGGGATATGGGGATGCGAGCCGTTCCGGTAACGGTCATCGGCGAGAACCGCGTTCTGGGTATGAACAAGCTTCAATTCGAGAAGTACTTGAACGAAGAGGCGTAAGCTCAGCATTAAAAAGCCGGGCAGCAGCCCGGCTATCATAGTGGAAAGGCAGGGTCCATTGGACGCTGCCTTTTTTTCGTTCGGTTATATATGAGAAGCCGGATCAACCAGGAGGCTAATTAAAAAAACAGTTTCATGATCACCTGGAATATGAGGTAAACGGCTACACCTGAGACGATCAGCAGCAGCCCTGCCTTTTTTTTGCCTTGGAAAAACCGGAGAATCGCCAGACTGAAGAGCGGGGCGATAACAATCAGAAATAACAGAACCGTAATGAACATTTCCGCCGATATATTGGTAGTATCCACGTAAGTCACGGACATTCGCTCCATTTCATGGGGATGGATAACACTAAAATCACGAGCAATATACCTATTATACCGAAATATTTCAGAAATTTCCGTACAAAATGCCGAAAAAATGTTGCGATTTTACGTCGAGGCACTTCCTAGTTTTTCATGCAGCACAGAAGGGAAAAGGATGCGCACCTGCGAATTAATCTAATAGAGAGAATGATAGGAGGATTCAAGATATGAACCTTACGAATGAGCTGATGTCATCCCGGCTGGTCGCGATCGTCAGAGGAATTACACGGGAAGAGGCACGGATTGCCGGTGCGGGGCTCACAGCCGGTGGAGTCAAATTGATGGAAGTAACCATGAATACCACGGGAGCACTCGATATCATACAGGATTGGCGTTCGGCTTACGAAGGGAAGGCCTATGTCGGAGCAGGCACGGTGCTGAATGTGAAGATGGCCAAAGAAGCGGTCTCAGCGGGGGCCCAGTTTTTGATATCCCCCAATGTGGATTTGAACGTCATAGCGTTTGCGCTCGAACAGGGAATTGACATTTGGCCGGGGGCCATGACTCCCACCGAGATTGCAGCAGCATTTTATGCGGGAGCAGAGGTCGTAAAGCTTTTCCCGATGGCCAGTCTCGGACTGGGGTATTTACGGGAGATCCGGGGACCGCTGAACCATATTCCGCTCATTGCAACGGGTGGCGTGACCTTGGAAAATATTGCGGAATACTTTGAAGCAGGGGCCAGTGCCGTCGGGATTGGCAGCTCGCTATTGCCTAAGGATGCCTTGAAGGCTGGAAATATTGGTGGCGTTGCCGAATGTACCTCGCGTTTTGTGCAGGCGGCAGCCAAACCGAATCTTTAAGATAGAATTTGCGTATAAAGTCATATAAGTCCCGAGACGGGAATAGAGTCATTTCGAAGGGCTAAAGATGCGGCTGCATGGAATCTCAAGCAAACAATGCCTATACGTAGAGAAGGGAGGGTGCTGTATGAGATGGAAGCGCAGATCGGTTGCCAAGGTCGTGCTGACCGGTTCGCTCATCGCAGCGGTGTTACCCCCTAGTATTGATTGGGAAATGGTGTATGCTTCCACGTCATCCAGCGCAAATGTAGTCCGAACCGACCAGGAGCTTCAGAAAACACTGCTGAGTGCCATGAACAAGCGTTTGAGTCAGGTCCAGTTTGTATATCAAGGAAAGACCAATCAGCTGAAGGGGCAGCTGAAGGATGCACTGGAGCAGGCGCTGGAAAGCGATCCATACATGAACTACACCATTGAGAGCTATGGTTATTCTTACAGCGGAAGTTCGAAATCGGCGACTGTAAGCGTTCAGCTGAGCTACCGGGAAACGGCAGAGCAGACGGCTTACGTCTCCAAGCGTGTTCAGAGCATACTGGGCAGCATCATCAAGCCGGGAATGAATGACCATGAAAAGGTCAAAGCGATTCATGACTGGATTGTCCTTCACTTGAAATATGACGAGACGCTGCAAAAGTATACGGCCTATGACGGTCTGAATTCCGGCAGTACCGTATGCCAGGGTTATTCGCTCCTGACCTATAAAATGTTAAAGGAAGCCGGCATCACCAACAGAATTGTAGAAGGAACGGCTGCCCCGCGGGATACGGGAATCAGCCAGCTTCACGCCTGGAATCTGGTGCTGCTCGATGGCAAGTGGTATCATCTCGATACGACTTGGGACGACCCGGCTCCTGACAAGGCGGGGGAAATCGGCATTGGATATTATCTCCGCACGGATAAGCAGATGAGGAAGGATCACAGCTGGACGAAAAGCTACCCGGCGGCAAACACGCTTTACCGGGATACGCTGACCACGTTCATTAAACAAAATGACAGCCGTCAGAGCTACTATAAAAAACTGGTTCAGGATCTGGAATACCAGTTGTATGATCCGGACGAGATTGTAAATACAAGCTCTAAGCTGAGAACCAAAGTACGCACGGTGATCAAGCAAGGGGGACATTCCTTGTTATTCCGATATTCAGGCAATCACGAGAATTTGATGGATGATCTGCAGGATCTGTACCGGCTTGGTGTCAACTCCATCTCTTATGTGGAAAGCGAACTGGATGAGACGGATGATCTGCGAGTGTACGTTACTTGGAAATAAGAAATATAAGAAAGGTCCCCGGGGCGCGGAAGCGGCCGAGGGACCTTTCTTTTTTCTTCTTATGAGTTAACGGGTTGGCCGTTCATGTGTAGTCAGGTCACATTGCTTCAACGGAATCAGCTTGCTTCCTTTGATCCATTTGTATCCGAACCAAATGATGATAAAGAGTGGGACACTGACGTAGGATACCAAGATGCCATACCAGTCGATGCTTGAGCCCGTGAAGGCTCCGGTGTTCTGTCCACCGATGGCGATCATACACAAGATAAAGGCGAATATTGGACCTAACGGAAACCATTTGGCGCGGTAAGAAAGCTCGTCGAGCGAATGACCCTGGGCAATGAAGGCTCGGCGGAACCGGTAATGGCAGACCGCAATGCCAAGCCAGTTGATAAAGCCGCACATTCCTGAGGCATTCAGCAGCCAGTTATATACGATCCCGTCTCCGAACAAAGAGGCGAGAAAGGCCAGCATGCCGACCAGCGTCGTCATGATCAGCGCGTTGACCGGAACACCGCGGCTGTTCAGCTTTCCGAGAATTTTCGGTGCAAGCCCATCCTTGGCCATCGCGTAGAGAACCCGGGTGGAAGAATACATGCCGGAATTACCTGCAGACAGAACAGAGCTCAGAATGACGGCATTCATGACGGAAGCGGCGAAGGCAAGCCCGGCCTTTTCAAATACAAGCGTAAAGGGGCTGACGCCGATATTGTTCAGATCCGTTTTGAGCAGGTTCGGATTGGTATAGGGAATCAGAAACCCAATGACGATAATGGCAAAAATATAAAAAATCAGAATCCGCCAAAAGACCTGCCGGATCGCGCGCGGCACATTTTTGCGCGGGTTTTCGCTTTCACCTGCGGCTACGCCGATCAGCTCGGTTCCCTGGAACGAGAATCCGGCAGCCATGAACACGCCTATGATAGCGAAGAAACCGCCATGGAATGGACTGCCGCCGAGATTGAAGTTGCTGAATCCAACGGGCTTGCCGCCGAGGATACCGAAGATCATCATGACACCCAGCACCAGGAATATAATGACCGTTACGATTTTGATAATCGCAAACCAGTATTCGGATTCCCCGTATCCCTTGGCCGAGAGAATGTTAAGTGCGAACATCAACGCCAGGAACAAGACGCTCCAGAGGATGGAAGGAGAGTTTGGCAGCCAGTATTTAATAATGACGGTGGCGGCGGAGAGCTCGGCCGCGATCGTGACCGCCCAGTTGTACCAGAAATTCCAGCCGACTGCAAAGCCGAAGGCCGGACTGACAAAACGGCTGCCGTAGGTACTGAAAGAACCGGAGTCAGGCATGTAGGTTGCCATTTCTCCGAGGCTGGTCATGAGGAAATATACCATGAGTCCGATGGCGGCATAAGCCAGAATGGCTCCGCCGGGACCCGATGAGGATATCGCGCTCCCGCTCGCAAGAAAAAGCCCGGTTCCGATGGAGCCCCCAAGGGCGATCATCGTCATGTGGCGGGCTTTCAGGCTCTGCTTCAGCGAGGTCGCAGGTGTTTTGGTACGCATAACAGTAAAACTTCCCTTCAAGAATAATTTCAATATATTGCATATCATGGAAGGGGATTACCAGTGAAAAAGCCCGCAGGTATAGAATGACCTGCGGGCTTGATATTTAACCTCTGGTTTCCGCATCCGTGCATCCATGAAAGATAGCTCACCACGGCCGGCAGGCTATAAGAAGCCATGGGCCGCGACAGTTCTGTCCCTTTCGGGTACAGCCCCAGCATGCACTTCATAAGGGCGGATGCGCACGCTTCGGCGAAAGCGCCCTTCACCGCAAGTCACAGGCGGCTCTTACGCCTCCTTGCAGCTACTCATCGCTTTCGCAACCTCTACCTCACCTTTGCAGGATGAGGTTATCTTTGAGTATATATTCGGTTGTATCGTTTCTATATAGTAATGCAACGGCGGACACCTGACAATGGATATATCAGGCAACCGGGACGTCCTCGATAGTCGAAATCAGGATTCGTTGCGCTTAGCCATCTGCTGCCACACGGTGCCTGCCGCTTGCTCGCCGGATTCGATCCGCTCAAGCGCCATCCGCGCCTGAAGACTGACTTCGAATTCCGGATCCTGAACGGCTTCTTCCAGTGCATCTCTGGCATCCTCTGTTCCGACTTCGTAGAGGAACCGGGCAGCACGCCAGCGAACAATTTTGCTGCTGTCCTTGAGCAAAGCCTGCATCGCAGGCGTAGCTGCAGGATCACCGATATCCGAGAGTGTGTCTCCGGCGGTGCGGCGTACGGTAGGGGAGCTGTCCTTCAGTGCTTCGTACAGCAGTTCCATGGCTTCAGGTGTGCGCAGATCTCCAAGATAGACAACGGCGAGCCGACGTGTTTGCATTTTTTCGTCATGGAGCGCTCTGCTGAGAATCGGAAGATGCTCTTCCGTAGGCGTCATGTTGTCCATGGCAGCATAACGTACGCGCCAGTCGGCACTGTCCATGGCCTCCTTGAGTTCACCCAGACTCAATTCACGGCGTTCTTCCTCGAATTCTTCGCTGCTTGCCCCATGGGCTATCGCTTGGGAGATGACCTGCTTCAGGCGTTCCTCCGGAAATGCGGCTTCGAGCTCCTGTTCTACCTCCTTGGCGATCTCCTGAAGTTCACCGTAACGGACGCCATAATCCTTCAGCTTGCGCTCTTTGATCATGGTTGCCGCTGCTACCTCCATAACGGCCTCCGTGAAGCGCTGGGAAAGCGCCATCCGCTCTTCCTGCGAGCCGGATTTGACGCGGATCTGCATCGGGATACCACGAAAGAACTGGACGAGGACTTCAGCTTCGCCAAAATGCTCGGCTGCATCCGCGTCATCTTCCAACATGGCATTTTGCATGCCTTCCTGACCGAAGCGTTCTTGGACTTCACCTAGAATTACGGACCAATCGGCGTTGCCCTTGCGCTCAAGAGCGACGAAATCGAGCGTATGGAATACGCTTTTCACCCCTTCAATATGAAGCATTTCCCGAATCCATGATGGAGCGGACCGCTCATTGTCGAGCGTATATGTTTTGCGAATTCCGCTCTCCAGGCTTTCATCGAGATGAAGCTTCATGGAGTTCGGGCTCGGCGTTGGTTCTATGAATTTAATTTTCATGAAAAGAAACCTCCTTATCAATTTCTTACCTCATTATAGTGTACATTACTTTGCACCTAAACAAAAAAAACGAGTTGGATATGAACAGGATTTTTAAGCCAAACTGTTTACGAACGTGCCAGTACTGCAAATCATTACCCGAAGCCGGGAGGGAATCCACGATTGTTCAAGAAGCAGGAGAGGGTTCTGGTTATCATCTGCGTCATTGTTGCCGCGGTCTGCCTTTACGGCGCAGTCAAAGGCTTCATGCGATATATGGACTATTTCGGTTAGGTATTCCGAACATGCTGAAGGAGCTGATGAATGAATGTCTTCACTCGATCCCGTTCTGCTGAGCCGGATTTTAACCGGTCTTACATTGTTCGTTCATATTATTTTTGCCTCTCTTGGCGTCGGAATTCCGGTCATGATCGCGCTGGCCGAGTGGCGGGGCATACGCACCAATGATCCGCATTATACGCTGCTTGCCAGGCGTTGGGCCAGAGGGTTCGTAATTACAGTGGCAGTGGGCGTGGTGACAGGTACATCGATCGGACTCCAGCTCAGCCTCCTATGGCCAACCTTTATACGCGTTGCGGGGCAGGCGATTGCACTGCCGTTGTTTATGGAAACCTTTGCTTTTTTCGTGGAGGCTATTTTTCTGGGCATTTATTTATACACGTGGGACCGGTTCAAGAACAAAGGGACGCATCTGCTGCTGCTCATACCTGTAGCCCTCGGTTCATCGGCGTCGGCTATGTTTATCACCATGGTCAACTCCTTTATGAATGCGCCGCAGGGGTTTACGTTGGCGAATGGGGTTTTAACGGATATTAATCCCATTGCCGCCATGCTGAATACAGCCGCACCGACCAAAGTGGCGCATGTACTGGTATCTTCCTACACCTTGTGCGCGGGGGTTCTTGGCGGGATTGCCGCATTCAGTATCCTTCGGGGCCAGAAGCATGTTTATTTCAAAAAAGCATTAAAGCTGACCGTGGTTTCCACGTTTGTGTTTGCGGTGGCCACCGCGATTATCGGGGATTTTTCCGGCAAATATTTGGCCAAGTACCAACCGGAGAAGCTTGCCGCGGGAGAGTGGCATTTTGAAACCCGGCCTTATGCGACCTTGGTGTACGGCGGCGTACTGGACGATAACAATGAAGTTCGCTACGGGCTGAGAATCCCTTATGCACTCAGTATCCTTGCCGGCAATGCCCCCAACACGGAGGTCATTGGCCTGAATGAATTCCCTGAGGATGAGCGTCCGCCGCTTTCGATCCATTATTATTTTGACACGATGGTGACGCTCGGGGGATTGCTGGTCGTGATTCCGCTGCTCTATATGCTGCGAAAATGGCTGCCGGGCAGGAAGGGTTATCCAAAGTGGCTGCTGATCGGCATTATGGCGCTTGGCCCGCTCTCTTTTGCAGCGATAGAAGTTGGCTGGATGTATGCGGAGGTGGGGCGTCAGCCATGGATCATGCGCGGATACATGAAGGTGACCGAAGCTGCAACGACAGCGGATTACGTAGGCTGGATGCTGGTGCTCTTCATTCTATTGTATCTGGTATTATGCTTTTCCTGCGTCAAGGTGCTGAGCAAGCTTTTTCGCAATAAGGATGCCGTTGAAGAGATGAGAGCACTGGGAATGGAAGGAGCTGAGCCTTAAGTGAGCTACGAAATTGTAGGCATCACCGTACTGTGGGTTTTTTTGTTCGGATACATGATCGTGGCCTCGATTGATTTCGGGGCGGGCTTTTTCAGCTTCTACAGCGTGGTACTCGGGCACGAGAACAAGGTGCACAATATCATTCAGCGTTATCTTTCACCGGTGTGGGAGGTTACCAACGTTTTTCTGGTGTTTTTTTATATCGGTTTGATCGGATTTTTTCCGGATGCGGCTTATTACTACGGTACGGCTCTGCTTGTTCCCGGGAGCCTGGTGATCGTGCTGCTCGCTCTCCGAGGGGTCTACTATGCGTTTAATACATACGGCAGCAGCAAGGAGAACAATAAAATCTACATGGCTTTGTACGGGGCAACAGGTATCCTGATTCCGGCTGCGCTATCGACTATACTGGCGATTTCGGAGGGAGGCATCATTACGGTCCGGGAGGGCAAGGTTGTGATTGGCTGGGTCGACTTTTTTACCAATCCGTATACCTGGTCCGTGATTCTGCTGGCGCTTGTCAGCGTGCTGTACATATCCGCGATGTTCTTAAGCTTTTACGCGAACAAGAGCAGGGATGAGGGAGCGTTTGAGATTTTGCGCAGGTATGCCCTAGTCTGGAGCGGTCCGACAATAGCTGCTTCGTTGCTGGCATTTTTCGAGATCAACCGGCAGAACCCGGAACACTTTCAACGGATGCTGGATCATGCATGGATGTTTGTGATATCGTTCCTCTGCTTCCTGATCGCTGTGTATCTCGTATGGCGCAAGAAGCATCTGGGATGGTCCTTCATTATGGTCATGCTGCAGTTTGCTTTTGCTTGGTTTGGGTATGGTCGATCCCATCTGCCTTATGTGCTGTACAAGCAGATCAGCATCTATGAAAATTTCACGAATGACACGATGGCAATCGCGCTGATCACGGCTTTTGTACTGGGACTGATTGTGCTTGTCCCTTCGCTGGTTTTGATCATGCGTCTCTTTCTGTTTGATGCCAAATACATCCGCGGCAGCTCTGCCAAGAAAGGGTGACGGATCGTGGAGGACTTCTCGATATTCATTGCGCCGATGGGGATTGTGATCGCTTCGATCCTGTTTTTGGCCATCTATATAGTAAAATACAAGGATCCGAGTGATGAGTGACGGGCGGGCAGTACTTGGGAATGCGCCGATTCTCCTGCTGGTACACCGGGTTTCATTCAGGGTAAAATGAAATAACGGATTGTATGAGAAGGAGGGGGAGCTCTTGCCCAAAATTCGCTACGACAATATGGACAACGTCAACACGGACCACACATTAAAGCAATTCAAGCAGTGGCGCCAGGAACGCAAACAGAAGAAAAAAGACTATTCCTTTCAAGTGCCCAATGTACCACCTGAGCTTGACTATCTGCATGCGAACCGTCTGGATACCTCCATTACATGGATCGGACATTCGACTTTTTTTATTCAATATGAAGGGCTCAACATCCTGACCGACCCGGTATGGGCTAAACGGATGGGATTTGAGCGCAGGTTGGGAGAGCCGGGGATCGAAATCGGGGAAGTGCCTCCCGTCGACGTCATTCTGATCTCGCACTCCCACTATGACCATATGCATCTGGCTTCCATACGCAGGTTATACAATGCGGGAACGACGCTGATCGTACCGGTGGGGCTGAAAAAGAAGATGGTCCGCAAAGGCTTCCATAACTGCCTTGAGCTCAAGTGGTGGGACCATACGGTCATCCGCAACGTGAGAATATCCTTTGTGCCTACGCAGCATTGGACGCGCAGGACTCCTTTCGATACGAATACCTCGCACTGGGGAGGGTATATTCTGGAGCCCGCGAATGCCGTACAGTTGGATGCGAAGGAGGAAGGGGCGGAGATGGAACTGCTGCCGCCGAACCTATATTTTGCTGGCGATAGCGGTTATTTCCCCGGCTTTAAGGATATCGGCAAAAGGTATCACATCCATGTCGCGATGATGCCCATCGGAGCGTATGAGCCGGAGTGGTTCATGACCTCACAGCATGTGAATCCGGAAGAAGCCATGCAGGCCTTTCTGGACGTCCGGGCAGAGACTATGATTCCGATGCATTATGGAACATTTCGGCTGGCGGATGATACGGCGCGCGAGGCGCTGGACCGGATGGAGGCTGAGCGGGTGCGGCTAGGCATCGAGGAAGATCGCTTGAAAGTGCTGAAGTACGGGGAAACCCTGCGGATTCATCCCGAGCGGCGGAAGGCCGGAGAGTAGCTCTTGCTCTATTTTTTCCATCAGGAATGTTATGCATGAACGTAAAACGTCCTATCCGGTTGCATCTGCGGCAATGGATTGATAGGACGTTTTCTGATGGCATCAGAAAGAAATCGCTTCGGAACGAGACGGCATCCTCATATCGCAAGAAAAACAACAGCTAAAAGCGGTCTGTCATCTGTGAAGATACGTCGATAAGACGTTTTTTTTGTGCTATAATGTGCTGAAGCCTATTGTGAAAGGGATGGTAATGCTTAATGATCAGTACAAGCGGCGTGACGCTCCGTTATGGAAAGCGCGCACTTTTTGAAGATGTAAATATAAAATTTACACCGGGCAACTGCTACGGTCTGATCGGTGCCAACGGCGCCGGTAAATCGACCTTCCTCAAAATTCTATCCGGTGAAATCGAAGCCAACATGGGCGAAGTTCACATGACACCGGGCGAACGGATGGCCGTCCTGAAGCAGAACCATTTTGAATATGACGAATATCCGGTTCTCGAAACCGTTATTATGGGACACAGCCGTCTGTATGACATCATGAAAGAGAAGGACGCTTTGTATGCCAAATCCGACTTCTCTGAAGAGGATGGCCTTCGTGCAGGCGAGCTTGAAGGTGAATTTGCTGAGCTGAACGGCTGGGACGCTGAGCCGGATGCGGCTGCACTCTTGATCGGACTTGGTATTTCGCGCGAGATGCACGACAAGAAAATGGAAGAGCTAAGCGGCAACGAGAAGGTCCGCGTGCTCCTGGCTCAGGCACTGTTCGGCCGTCCGAATAACCTGCTGCTTGACGAGCCTACCAACCACTTGGACCTCGAATCGATTCAGTGGCTTGAGAACTTCTTGATGGATTATGAAGGCACCGTTATTGTTGTATCCCATGACCGTCACTTCCTAAATAAGGTATGTACGCATATTGCGGATATCGATTTCGGCAAAATTCAGATGTATGTCGGCAACTACGACTTCTGGTATGAATCCAGTAAACTGGCGCTTGAGCTCCAGCGTGATGCCAA
Organism: Paenibacillus dendrobii; assembly: GCF_009807035.1. Taxonomy (GTDB): domain Bacteria; phylum Bacillota; class Bacilli; order Paenibacillales; family Paenibacillaceae; genus Paenibacillus_AQ; species Paenibacillus_AQ dendrobii. The sequence goes on along the minus strand of NZ_WUBI01000007.1, from coordinate 42,918 downwards.
CAAGAAAAAGGAAGAGAAGATCAAGGAGCTGCAGGCATTTATCCAGCGCTTCTCGGCGAACGCTTCCAAATCGAAGCAGGCTACTTCCCGTAAGAAGCAGCTCGACAAAATTACGTTGGACGATCTTCGTCCTTCAAACCGGAAATATCCGTTCCTGCACTTCAAGCCGGAGCGTGAGGCGGGCAAGCAGCTGTTGACCGTTGATCGTCTTAGCAAGTCTATCGAAGGAGAAAAAGTTCTGGATGAATTGAGTTTCATCGTCAACAAGGGTGACAAGATCGCTTTGGTAGGTCCGAACGGTCTGCCGAAGTCCTTGCTGTTCGAAGTGTTGATGGGTCGTACAGAACCTGAAGCGGGTGAATTCTCTTGGGGCGTAACCACGACTCAAGCTTATTTCCCGAAAGATAACTCCGAATATTTCGATGGGGTGGATCTGAACCTGGTTGAGTGGCTGCGCCAGTACTCCAAGGATCAAGACGAAACCTTCCTGCGCGGATTCCTCGGCCGGATGCTCTTCTCTGGGGAAGAAGCCTTGAAGAAAGCCAGCGTTCTCTCCGGGGGAGAGAAAGTACGCTGCATGCTCGCCAAGATGATGCTGAACGGCGCCAACGTGCTGCTGCTTGACGAGCCAACCAACCACTTGGATCTGGAGTCGATCACGGCGCTGAATAACGGACTCATCGATTTCGACGGAACTATTCTGTTCACATCGCATGACCATCAGTTCATTCAGACGATCGCGAACCGCATTATCGAGATTACGCCAACCGGCATCATCGACAAATCCATGACCTATGACGAGTATCTTGAGAGTGATGAAGTCAAAGGCCTCCGTGAAAAAATGTATCCGAACGGCTTGTAAGCCGATCGATATCACATTTAATGAAAAAAGCTGCTTCCCGAGTGAGGGGAGCAGCTTTTTCGTGCCTTGGAACCGATAGTGATCTATGATCCTCCGGTACGGCGGCGTTGATTGTTTGGTTTTTTATTGTTTTGGCTTTTCATTGCATGCGGTGAATTGCTTTGGAATCCGCCGGGCTTTTGCGAACCGGATTGCTGTTTCTTTTGATCCAGCTTCGCACGGATAGCATCAGCAAGGTTGACCTTTTTGGAATTGTTATTTTCGGACATGGGTAGCCCTCCCTTTAGGTTGTGTCCTTATTCTATCTTTTTTTGTGGTTCCCCACAAGAGATGGAAGGGACAAAACCTCTTTGCCGCTGGCAACTATGTTTCTCTAGACCTACACGGGTCGCATTTGCTAGGATGGGTAAGTACTTTTAGGAACCCTGCTGAAAAGGTGGCTTCGGAACGTGGATATATATGATGATATACGAAAAGGGGAGCGAGGAGCCTGGGTCAGCATTACGGCCTATCTGATCCTCTCCGCCTTTAAACTGGTCAGTGGGTATCTGTTCGCATCGAGTGCGCTGCTTGCGGACGGGTTTAATAATGTGACGGACATTGTGGCGTCGCTGGCAGTGCTGATTGGACTGCGCATATCCCGAAAACCACCGGATTCTGACCATGCTTACGGGCACTTCCGGGCAGAAACGGTTGCCGCTCTGATTGCTTCATTCATTATGGCTATGGTCGGTATTCAGGTCCTGGTTGAGGCGGTACGTTCATTGTTTGCCGGCAAGGAAGCTGAACCGAACTTATGGGCGGCCGGGGTCGCAGTCGTATGTGCGGTTTGTATGTACGGCGTATACCGGTACAATAAGAGGCTGGCACAACAAATCAACAATCAGGCGCTTATGGCTGCTGCCAAGGATAATTTCTCCGATGCCTTGGTCAGTATCGGAGCCGCGGTTGGCATCGTTGGTGCGCAGTTTGGACTGCCATGGCTTGATGTGGCTGCAGCTTTTGTTGTCGGCCTGCTGATTTGTAAGACAGCGTGGGATATCTTCAGAGACTCCACCTATCGTCTGACGGACGGATTCGATCAGGCGGAGCTGAAGGATTTGCGCAGCGCCATCGGCCGCACTCCAGGCGTGGAAGGCATCAAGGATGTTAAAGCAAGGGTTCACGGCAATCATGTCCTGGTCGATGTGGTGATTGAGGTTGATCCCCATCTAAGTATTATTGAAGGCCACCGGATCAGTGACGAAATCGAGGAACGTCTGACGGACATACAGAATATTATGAACGTTCATGTTCATGTGGAGCCCAAGGATTTGGATATATTGGAACCGGAAAGGCATCATCATAGCGTTAAGAAGTAGAGAGTGTGCCCAGGCATGCCCTCTTTTTTTGTTCCAGAAAGCGTAAATAAAGGGGGTATTGAGACTTTAGACCTGCATTTCGCTAAATCCGAAGTTTTTTTGTGAGAAAAGGATCATATGGAAGATCCGGCCTTCTGACTATAATGGGGACAGATAACTCAATATCAGTCATCACAAGGAGGAATTACATGATTAACATCAAGAGAAGCTTGCTTGGATGCCTGCTCGTTTCGGCGGCGGTCTCGGCTGCTATCATACTGCCTGCAGGGCCCAAAGCTGAAGCTGCTTCGGTGATTACGCAAAAGAGTGTAGCTTCCCAAACCGGAGTGATCCAGGGGAGCGTCAAATTAAGGGACAAGCCATCCATGTCGAGTGAAGTGCTGGGATATTTAAAGAACGGAGAAGAAGTTACAATACTCGAAAAGAGCACGACTTATTTCTATAAAATAAAAACATCGACAGGAAAGGTGGGCTATACCAGTACCGCCGATCAATACATAACCGTGAAATCCGGTTCGGGAACAGGTTCCAGTTCACCTTCTAGGCCGGATAACGGTTCCGGTTCTAATGCCGTAAATCCTGCTCCGGTAACACCGCCGGCAGGCTCCAATGCGAATGCCATCATCGAACAGGTTATTCAGACAGGCATGAAGTATTTGGGCACTCCATACGAATATGGCTCGGACCGGAATCAGACCAACACGTTTGATTGCTCGGCATTCACCCGTCAAATCTTCAAGGAAGCGGCAAAGATCGTTCTTCCCGCGGATTCCCGTCAGCAAGGAACATGGATCAAGGAACACGGCGATGCGGTGTATAATGTCGATAACCTCAAAAGGGGAGACCTCGTATTTTTCAAGAATTATGAAGGGTCCAATGTTTCGTCATACCAAGGGATTAACCCGGATCAGGAACGGATTACTCATGTAGCGGTGTACCTCGGGGACGGCAAATTGCTTCACACGTATTCCGAGAAAGCGGGCGGTGTCGTGGTGACCGACTTTAGCAACGCTTGGAAGCTTCGCTTTTTGTATGGCGGCAGCGTGCTTAAATAGTCATCAGAAAAGGGACCGGAGGAATTCCGGTCCCTTTGTTCTGGCAATAAGTAGAATCTCATTTTGTTTACGATCGTTAGATCGGTTTTACATGATGTCGGCTCATGCTGTTATGTATAGAAGGAACTAAAGTCATCAGCTTGAGCAACGAAATTCTTTAGTTCATTCTATTTCTAAAGCTAAAGGTCTTACATTGCCCCTACATGTATCCAAGATGTTCCGATCCAGGTGTAGATTTCAACCCATTCGCCGTTGCCAAGGATGTCCGTGACACGGTTGCCGGTAGCGTACACGACCTGGGGAGCTAGCATATTAGCAATTTTACCGCCCGGCTCGAAATAGAACATCGTATTCTCGGTAAGAATGAGCGGTACATTGCTCAGCGTTTCCGTTTGATCCGCCTTGATGATGGGTTCATCCACCAGTTTAACAGGATCAGCAACAGTTACGGATGTTCCTGAAACGGTTGAAGCTGGAGTTTCTGTTGTCGTGGTCGTATCTGCATCGGCAAATACCGCGGTTCCCATGGAAGCCATGATTCCGAAAGCTGCTGCAAAGGTAACTATTTTTTTCATATGAGTGTTCCTCCTTGGTTTATGTTCTGTTGTTTCTACACTACAAATAACCTTTGCTTGGTAAATTGAACCAACACATTCTGCAAATTATAGGATAATTCTCCCATGAAGCCATGCAGCATAAGTATAAAGATTTTGGAAGATTATCAAAATTCGTCGTATATTCGAGTATAATGAATAGTAAAATTCTTCATAATCCTATCTGAAAGTCGAGTGATGCAGATGATCGCGAAAGAGAATGCGGTAATTTTGTTCCAGGGTGATTCCATTACGGATGCAAACCGGGATAGAGGGCTACATCAAAAACATTTTATCGGGCAAAGCTATGTATATCTCATTTCCGCCAGGCTATCGAACGACAACGCGGAAAAGAATCCGTTGTTCATTAACCGTGGAATCAGCGGCAACCGGGTTTCCGATCTATACGCTCGATGGAATGAAGATGCATTCAGTCTGAATCCGGACGTCATCAGCATCCTGATTGGTGTAAACGATGCCTGGAGAACGATGTCGGGGGAACCGAGCGGCGCCACGGACCGTTTTGAAAGAGCTTACAGGCATTTGCTGGAGGAGACAAGGGAAGTTCTTCCTGATACCCGTCTGATTCTGTGCGAACCTTTCGTGCTTAAGGGATCGGCAACGGAAGAGAAATGGAGTGGATGGAAAGAACTGGTGGGGAGATACCAAGGGATTGTCCGCAAACTCGCCGATGAGTTCGGAGCCATTTTCGTCCCGCTGCAGGATGCTTTTGATGAAGCGGCACAAAGAGCGGAGCCTATATATTGGCTCTATGATGGCGTGCATCCGACAGGCGCTGGGCATGATGTGATTGCAAGACGCTGGCTTGAAGTCGTCCAGAAACACGGTTTCGTCTAAAATTCGAATAAATGGTTGATCCAACGGCCTGCTTCTCGGTAGAGAAGGGGCCTTTTTCATGTTCGTTCGCTGAAGTCCGCCATTTTGCCTGCCTATTCGTTATTCGCTGCCGATTTCAGTATAATAGGAGAATATGAGGGTGAGAGGAGGCGGAATATGAAAGTACTGCTTCGGTTCGTGATCACACTGGTGGTGCTTGTCGTCATTGGATGTGGCATCGGGATCTGGTATATTTCTCCTGATCAAAAGCTGGATATGAATTATAAGGAAATCGACGTGAAGGCTAAGGCGCTGCAAATGCTGAAGACCCGCAAGCCGGAAATTACGCTGAGCGGAAGTGAATTAAACGAGCTTGCGAAAAAGGAACTGCTTAAGCATATGGGAGATATTCCGCAGCAGATTACCGTCACCGGTTCGGATTTTCATTTTAACGGCCAAGAGGTCACGGCAGATATCAACGGCAAGTGGGAAGGATTGATTCCATTTGGCGCCGAACTGAAATTTAATATGGAAGCAAACGGCAGCATACTGGAGCTGCATCATCAGTCCACGCGGGTCAAAGCCATCCAAGTGCCGGCGGAACGCTTTGGACTGGGGACCATCACCGTACCTCTGAAAGACCATTTGCCGGATATGCTGACGGTAGATCATATGGAGTTTCTGCAGGACGGGGTTCGGCTGACCTTTAAGCTCGACTGGCTATCGCTGCCGTCCCTGTTGTTGAAATAGACGGGCAGCAAGCTTCAAAGAACATAAAAAAACCAAGCGCTACAGGAAGTAGCGCTTGGTTTTTTTATAATTCTAACCTTTTGAATATCTCTTTTTTTAGGGGTATCGGTTTCTTAACCTCGTTAAAGCGTTCGGCTGCGGCCGGTGAAGAGGGAAATAATAAAGAGCACCAGGAAGATAAAGAACAATACTTTGGCGATGGTTGCTGCCGCTGCTACGATATTAAAGAATCCAAATATACCTGCGACAATTGCAACGATCAGAAAGATAATTGACCATTTCAACATCTTGAATCACCATGCTTTCATATAATTTGGATGGTTCACGGTATCCCTTAGCTTCCAGTCTGTCATGAGAAGAGGATACCCGGCGGAAGTCTTGTCCGCCCCGTCCTGTATGTTTCTTTAACCTTGCCAAAATGAAATGAAACAACTCCTGCTAGCGGTAAAATAAGCCTTGTTTCGGGTTTTGGAGGATAGGGTAACTAAGGCATATCAGGACATCAAAAACGATACATATGGACTGAGCGTGCAGCTTTCCTATTGAAGGAGAATCGGCCGTTCAATCTATATAGAAAGAGAGGTTTTGCAATGCTCGTAGGAATAAGTATTGCCATCATCGCTGTTGCTTTTGCCGTACTGGTCGTTTATTTGATCAAGACCCTTCTGGCTGCAAAAGATTCTCTGGAGAAAACGACGCAGACACTGCAGGAGGTTCAGCAAACGATTGATGAACTCGGATATGAAGTCAAGCAAATCGTTAGACATGCCAGCGATATTACCGTGGACGTCCAGCACAAGATGAAACAAATCGATCCGGTGATGAACTCGGTTAAAAATTTGGGCGAGGTCCTGAGCGAAGTGACACTTGCCGCCAAACAGGCATCCACAACCATGATTCAAAAATTCAAGCAGACAAGTCCCAGAGTAAACGCCAATCAGCATGCTGCCCTTCCGTCTACTTCAACCGCTGAAGAGCGTACGCTTCAATCCTACGCTTCTACGTATGAAAGCAAAGGGAAATCCGGCTCCAACTGGATGAAGTATGCGGATGTCGCTGCTACCATTTGGCAGAAATTCCGCCACTAAGCTGAGCAGGTAACAAGGCTGATTGAAAGACTGCAGAAAGGGTGAGAAAAAATGTTTGAAATCTTTGCGTTACTGTTAGGTGTGCTTTCTCCCTTGTCCTCCATGTCCGCCGTTCAGCCTGATACCGCCCAGCTTCACTCAGCGGAGCCTGCGGTTCGGCAGGCGGTCGTCCATTTCGCTCAGAAGAGTGCTTCACGGGCTCAAGTATCCATGAGCAGGTTTGATACAATGAACGGCATCTCCCTGAATGATACGAAGAAAGACGTGCTCGCCAAAAAAGGGAAACCGCTTCAGGTTACGCAAGACCGCTTGACGGGCTGTCATGAGTATCATTATAAAGATGCCGTGATCGGCGTATGCGAAGACGTCGTGGATTACGTTCATATTGCCGCGGATTCCGGTAAAATGCAGGTGAATGGAGCCTGGGTACCTCTGAAAAAGGCGGATCTTGAGCGTACGTTTGGCAAGCCGCAGTTTGTGGCCGAAGATGGGAATGTCTTTATCAGAGGCTATCATGCCATTAAGGTATATACCAATTCGGACACGGGGGCGCTTGAAGGCGTCGACTTTTTCGACAGTACCACGGAGTGACGTGGAAGTTCATGGAACCGCGTTTCAGAGCCGGCTCCCTAGGTTAAAAAGTACATGAGCGAGATTACAAATATATGAGGAGAGTGAGAACCATGAATTCATCAACCAATGCAAAATCGTATGCGAAAGTCGTGGAGAACGGAGTTCAGGCTGTCGAGGAAGTGAACCAGCTCCGCAGCAACGGATATGTTTATGACGATATATTTGTTCTGGCCCATGACGGTGACCGTTCGGAACGGATTGCCGAAACGGCCGATGCGGATCAGATTGGCTTGAAAGAAGAAGGCATGTTTGATGCTCTGGCTAATTTGTTCCGTTCACGTGGCGACGAGCTTCGCGCCAAAATTACTTCCATGGGCTTTACAGAAGCGGAAGCCCAGTTTTACGAGAAGGAACTGGACCTCGGTAAAGTTCTTGTCATTGCGAAAAAAGCATAAGATTCCAATGCGTGCTATAGGTTGGATATGATGCAAAAATATAGATAAGGAATGGGACCCGTCTGTCCCATTCCTTATCTATGTTTTTGGAACAGGTGGGTTTTACTGCCCCTCGTTCCAACTACTAAATGGAGTTTGTGGCTGAAAAATCTACGGTATATGTTATATAGTATATAGAGAGAGATTTCATAAAACTCAAATTCATAGAATCGTAAGGAGAGTGTTATGAGAATATTAATCGTTGACGACAATCCGACGAATGTCATTATTATTCGGGAAATTCTGAAAAAGGAAAACTACCGCGATATAGAAACCGCTTCGTCTGCCAGGGGAATGTTTGAACTTTTGGGCGTAGAAGGCTATGCCAGTGAACCGAAACAGGCCAAGCATGTAAATATTGATTTGATTCTGCTCGACATGATGATGCCGGAAATGGACGGGATCGAAGCCTGCCGATTGATTCAGCGGCTCGAGCATTTGAAGGATATTCCGATCATCATGGTTACGGCAGTAGGAGACTCCAAGAAGCTGGCGGAGGCGCTGGATGCCGGTGCCGTCGATTACGTCACGAAACCTATCAATAAAGTGGAACTAATGGCGAGAATCCGGCTTGCACTCCGCTTAAAAAAGGAAAATGATTGGCATAAGGAGCGCGATCAGCGAATCCAGGATGAGCTGAAGCTGGCTGCGCTTGTTCAGAATGCGGTGCTCAGCCCGGCGATCGAAGATGAAACGTTCGAAGTTCACGCCATCTACCAGCCATCCGCCGAGCTTGCAGGTGATTTGTATGCCTGGTATCCGCTCGGGGGCGGAAGGTACGGCGTGATTTTGCTGGATATGATGGGCCACGGCATATCTTCCTCGTTGTTCACCATGTTCATTGCATCCGTGTTGAAGGATACGGTCACGACGTATGTGGAGCCCGAGAAAGTCATTCAGGAATTAAACCGCAGATTTAATCAGCTGTATATCGAAAATCAACTTGTCCAGTATTATTTTACGGCTATTTATTTGGTCGTGGATACCGTCGTGAAGAGAATCGACTATGTGAATGCCGGGCACCCGCCGGCTTTGTTTTTCCAACAAAACGAACAAGTGCTGATGCTTGACAAGGCCTGCTGTCCGGTAGGTCTATTTGACAAGATGGATATTGAACCCCAGACGCTTTATTACGAAGGGGAAGGGCACATTGCATTGTATACGGATGGACTGCTTGAAATCGTTCAAGGAGATCATGAGGATCAGGTTAACTTTCTGATCAGTCATTTAAAAGATTCCCACCGCTGGGATGAAGATAAAATGTTCAAGGCATTTTTTGAGGATAACGGCACTCAGGAGCGGGAAGACGACAAGTGCCTGGTATGGATATCTTTAAAAGAGGGGGAGGCTGCTGAATGAAATTAAAATCCAAGCTCGTCATCGGTTTCGGCGCTATGATGGTTATTCTCATCGCACTCACGATGGTTGGCTATGACCGTTTAAATTACATGAACAAGCAGCTGGACCAAATTTATCAGGAGAGATATCTGAAAGTTAGATATTCAAGCGGTGTGCGGGCGGAAGTGAATAACGTGTCCCGGATACTGGTGAACATTATGCTGAACAAAGAACAATCTTTGACGGACAGCAAACAGCAAATACAAGATATGATCGATAACGGGGAACAGAACTTGAACAAGCTGATTGCCAGCAGCGATTCTCCCGACGAGAAGCAGATGCTGAGTCGGGTTCAAAGTGCCTGGAACGGATACAAGCAGTACGAGGAAAAGCAAATTTTGTTAGCATCCCAAGGCTTATGGGAACAATCCAACACATATCGCAATACGGACGGATTGTCCCTTCAGGTCGAAGCCCTGAACAGCATGAACGAGCTTGCTTCATATCAGGATCTGCAGATCGATAGTGAAATAAAGGATGCTAAAGCAAACTATAACCGTTCCATTCAGGTGACGACGGTAATTATGATTGTCGGTTTGCTGCTGGGGCTAGCCGTGATTATGTGGGTGATTCCAAGTATCACCAAAGGCTTGAACGTGGTATCCATGATGATTAGCAGCTTTGGTAAAGGCCGGATTAAAACGATCCGCCGCATTAAGGTGAAATCCAAGGACGAGATTGGTCAGATCGCTCGTGTATTCAAAGAAATGGCCGAAGATCTGGAAGAGAAGCAGCAGCTGGAACTGACGTATTTGCAAGCTCAAAAGGATCAAAACTGGCTGAATTCCAACGTAAGCCGCATAACCGATCTGCTCCGCGGCATGAATTCAAGACAGCAGGTTTCGCAAGCTTTTATTAGCGAATTCACGCCTGTATTGGGTGGAACGTATGGGGCAATCTATATTCATGATGAAGATAAAGAGCCGAACAAACTGGTTCTCAACGGCACCTACGCCGGTGAAGGAGAACGATCATCCAGAGAAAAGCTGGAGGTTGGGGAAGGGCTGATCGGGCAGAGCGCGCTGGACCGCAAGCCGATCACGACAGAGGTTCCAGAGAATTATTTGTCCGTTTCTTCCGCGTTTGGTGAAACCAAACCTGCTCATCTGATGATTCATCCGGTCGTATTTGAAGATGAACTGCTGGGTGTTATCGAAATGGCTGCATTTGGACCGTTCACGGAGCTGCAGCAGCAGCTGTTCTCCCAGCTAGCCATGAATTTGGGGATTGTGATTAACAATATCAACCGCAGACTGCGGGTGGAAGAACTATTGCGCGAATCGCAGGCGCTGACCGAAGAGCTTCAATGCCAGTCCGAGGAGCTTCAGACGCAGCAGGAGGAACTGAGACGTTCGAACGAGAATCTGGAAGAACAAACCGAAGCGCTCAAGAACTCCGAGGATTTGCTGCAGCGGCAGCAGGAGGAATTGGAGCATTTCAATACCGAACTGATCGCCAAAACGCGCGCACTGGAAGAGCAGATGCAGCAGCTTGAAGAGAAGAATATTGAAGTTGAGGATGCCAAATCGAGGCTGGAACAACAGGCTATGCAGCTGGCGGTTACCAGCAAGTATAAATCGGAATTTTTGGCGAATATGTCCCACGAGCTGCGGACACCGCTGAACAGTCTGCTGATCCTTTCGCAGCTGCTGGCTGAGAACAAGGATGGCAATCTGAGTGACAAGCAAACCGAATATGCTCACACGATCTACATGTCCGGCGCGGATCTGCTGAAGATGATCGATGAAATTCTGGATCTGTCCAAGGTGGATGCCGGCAAGATGGAAGTCAATCAAGAGGATGTCCAGATTCAGGAGTGGAAGAGCTTTGTACACCAAAACTTCATGCCGATGGCGAACAAAAAACAAGTCGCGCTGAAGGTTTATTTTGAAGAGGAACTTCCTGAATCGATTGAAACGGATGGCCACAGGGTGAAGCAGATCATTCGTAATCTCCTGTCCAACGCTTTTAAATTCACAACGAAGGGCTCCGTAACGTTCAGCGTCAAACGGGCCGATTCTACGAAGCTGCCTTCTTATTTGGACCCTAATAAGCCATACCTGGCTGTAGACGTGAAGGACACGGGCATCGGCATTCCGAAGGATAAGACCGATCTTATTTTTGAAGCCTTCCAGCAGGTGGATGGCACCACAAGCCGCAAATACGGCGGTACGGGGCTTGGCTTATCCATTAGCCGCGAACTGTCCAGATTGCTTGGCGGAGGCATTCAGGTGCAGTCGGCCGAAGGAGAGGGCAGCTGCTTTACGCTATACTTGCCTTTAACATCGAATGCTGATGCCGGGGTTGCCCACGCCGAGGCTGCAGCTTCCTCCGAACTTTTATTGGATGAAGATACAGAGAATACGAAAAAGAAGAAAGAAACAGTACAAAACGATGGTCCGGCTCCAGTCCCAATGGAGGATGACCGGAATCATATTGCCGATAAGGATAAAGTACTGCTCATTATCGAAGATGATGTCAACTTCGCGAATATCCTGCTGGATATGGCCAGAGGACGCGGATACAAAGCGCTTGTGGCCAGTCAGGGGGATGTCGGCCTGAAAATGGCTCAGTCATACCTGCCCGATGCGATTATTCTGGACATTCAGCTTCCGGTCATGGACGGCTGGTCGATTCTGGGCGAGCTGAAGAGCCAATCGGCCACGCGCCATATTCCGGTCCATATTGTTTCGGTAGTGGATGAAGTGAAGCAAGGACTGAAAATGGGGGCCATCGCCTATTTGAAGAAGCCATCTTCCAAATCGGCGCTGGAAAAAGCATTCTCGCATATTGAATCGTATACGGATAACTCGGTGAAGCATCTGCTGATCGTGGAGGATGACGAGATTCAGCGAAACTCCATTATCGAGTTAATCGACCATGATGACGTGGCCATTACGGCGGTATCGACGGGAAGAGAGGCTCTGCACGAGCTGCGCAACCAGCGGTATGACAGCATGGTTCTGGATTTGATGCTGAGCGATATGACCGGATTTGAGCTGCTGGATCAAATTCAGAAGGATGAAGAGCTCGAGGATCTCCCGATTATTATCTATACAGGGAAGGATCTCGACAGCAAAGAGGAAATGCAGCTGCGCAAGTATGCCGAATCCATCATTATCAAAGACGTGAAATCCCCTGAACGGCTGCTGGATGAGACCACGCTGTTCTTGCACCGGGTTGAGGCGAATCTTCCGGAGGACAAACGCAAGATTTTGCAAAAGCTGCATAATAAAGAGGTTTTGTTTGAAGGTAAACGAATCCTGCTTGTGGATGACGATATCCGTAATGTTTTTGCGCTCTCCAGCGTACTGGAGGGATATGATATGGAGGTAACCTTTGCGGAGAACGGCCGGGAAGCGATAGAGATCCTTAACAGCGGCAAGCACTTTGACCTTGTCCTGATGGATATGATGATGCCGGAGATGGATGGGTATGAGGCCATGCGCCTGATCCGCCAGAATCCAGAATTCCACAAGCTCCCGATTATCGCCCTGACCGCCAAGGCCATGAAGGAAGATCGTTCGAAGTGTATTGAAGCCGGTGCATCGGATTATGTTAAAAAACCGATCCAAACGGAGCAGCTTCTTTCACTAATGCGCGTTTGGCTGTATTCGTAAACCCGGTTTTGGGGTAATAGATAGAAATATCGAATCAAAAGTTGGATGTAAGTCTCGTAAGTAGGAAATAAATCAGGGGGAACATGAATGGATTTTTGCATATCAGATGATTATGATGACAGCTTACCGGAAGCAGGAGACCGGGAGCGTGAGGATATCGAACTGGAACTGTTGCTGCAAGGCGTCCATCGTTTATACGGCTATGATTTCCGAAACTATGCGCTTCCTTCCTTACGGAGGCGAATATGGCATTTTATCCATTCGGAAAATTTAAAGAATATATCTGCATTGCAGGAGAAAGTGCTTCATCAGAGACCCGTATTTGAACGCATGGTTCACAATCTGTCGATACCTGTGACGGAAATGTTTAGGGACCCGGGACTCTTTATGACATTCCGGAAAAAGATCGTGCCTCTGCTTCGCACCTATCCGTACATCCGGATATGGCATGCGGGCTGCTCGACAGGAGAAGAGGTATATTCCATGGCTATCTTGCTGCATGAAGAGGGGTTGTATGAGAAGTCGAGGATTTATGCGACAGATATGAACGACCGTTCGCTGGAGATTGCCAAGCAAGGGATATTCGGAATTGAGAAAATGAAATTGTATACGAAGAACTACATTGAAGCGGGAGGAACCCGCTCCTTTTCAGAATACTATACAGCCAAATACAATTCGGTTATTTTCAAGCCGTTTTTGCAAAAAAACATCATTTTTGCGGAGCATAACTTGGCTACAGACCGGTCCTTTAATGAATTTAACGTTATATTCTGCCGTAATGTGATGATCTATTTCAATGACACGCTTCGGGACCAAGTGCATGGACTATTCCATGAAAGCTTAAGCCGATTCGGCATCTTGGTTCTCGGATCGAAAGAATCTATTCAATTTACGGAATACAGTGATTGCTACGAACCGCTGGACCGGGTGGAGAAAATTTACCGGAAGATTAAATAGAGTTATGGGAGGATTCCATGGGGGTTCAAGAACCGATTCATATATTGTTGGTAGATGACCGTCCGGAGAATTTGCTTGCCCTGGAAGCCGTGCTGGAGAGTGAGCAGTACAATTTGGTGAAGGCGACGTCGGGTGAAGAAGCGCTGCGCTGCCTCCTGAAAGATGAATTTGCCGTGATCGTCCTGGATGTGCAAATGCCAGGCATGGATGGGATTGAAACGGCCAAACTAATAAAGGCAAGGGACAAGACGAAGGACATTCCGATTATCTTTATTTCGGCAAACAGCAAAGAGGCGGAGCACTTGTTCGCGGGTTACTCCGCGGGTGCCATTGACTATATGGTCAAGCCTTTTATTCCGCAAATTCTGAAATCAAAAATCGAAGGCTTCGTCGAAATGTACCTGACCAATAAAAAGCATAAGACCCAGTCGATGCTGCTTCAGCAAAAAACGCAGGAACTGGAGAAAATAAATCACGAGCTGGTTCAAGCGAAGGAAGCGGCGGAAATCGCCGCCAAGGCCAAGACGGAATTTTTGGCGATGATGAGCCATGAAATCCGAACCCCGATGAATGGGGTTATTGGCATGGTGGATCTGCTCATGGAGACGGATTTGAAGGAAGAGCAAACGGAATACGCCGAGATCATCCGCAGAAGCGCCGATGCGCTCGTGACGGTGATTAACGATATTCTGGATTTTACCAAGATGGAATCCGGCAAAATGGAGCTGGAGGAGCACCCCTTCGACCTTCAGAATTGCATTCAGGAAGTGTTCAGTCTGTTTTCCGTTGAGGCTGGCAAAAAGAACCTGGAGCTGGTGTATTTCATTGAAGAGCATATTCCTCATGTGGTCTTTGGAGATATGGCAAGACTACGCCAGGTATTGATTAATCTGATTGCCAACGCGCTTAAATTTACCCATCAGGGCGGCGTGTATCTCATGGTTTCATCCCGCGAACAGTCGGAGGATTCCATTAACATCGAATTTGCTGTCAAAGATACCGGTATCGGCATTTCCGCGGATAAGCTGGATCGCCTGTTCAAGCCCTTTTCCCAGCTGGATTCTTCTATGACTCGAAAATACGGCGGCACCGGATTGGGCCTTGCCATTTGCAAATCGCTCGTCGAGATGATGGGAGGGGATATCCGCGTGGACTCTTTGGAAGAAAGGGGAGCCACCTTTATTTTCAATATTGTCGTGAAGGAGCCGGAACAGGATGAAAGTCTGAGCGGCCGCAGCGATGAACTTCGTTTGCATGTGAATCGGGATCAAAATGCCCCACCGGATGTCCTTGTAGTAGACGATCATCCGGTGAATCAGAAGCTGATGGTTAGCATGCTGGGCAAGCTGGGTCTGAAAGCGGACGTGGCAGAGGATGGTAAACAGGCCGTAGAGAAGGCGCAAGCAGGCGCGGGCTATCCATTTATTTTCATGGATCTGCAAATGCCGGTGATGGACGGACTGGAGGCTACAGCGCTCATACGCAAGCAGCAGAGGGCTTCAGGCCGCCAGCCGATCATCATTGCGATGACCGCCAACGTGATGGAAGGGATTCAAAACCGCTGCGAAGAAGCGGGGATGGATGACTACATCAGTAAGCCGGTCAAGATGAGCAGCGTTAAGAAGCTGTTGACCCGCTATCCCATTCCTATGTCTCGTGAAACCCTGCAAACACCGGATGTGAAGATGAATCAGGCCTAGGAAAACATTACCTCGGAAATATCGTCGCTAATTGTGATTCAACCCTATGGTTTAAGGGTTATTTGATAAAGAAAACAATTATATAAAATGAACTAAGGATTATCCTGCATCTCCTGAACTCCACGTTGTTTCCAACAGGAGAAGGTTCATCTGTTCTTAGTCCAATTTATTTATCGGGAGAGAATGTCTATGAATACAAATAGAAACGAAAAGTTCAATGCAACGACAGAACGAAATGAAGGATCTTGCACCGTGTATTTAAGTGGAGAACTTGATTTATCGGTTGCTCCCGATTTCAGGCTTGTGATGGAACCGCTCATCGGGGATTCTGATCTTGATTTGATTATTAACATGAGGGATTTGAAATACATCGATAGCACGGGCATCGGTATCCTGTTGTCCATTCTGAAAGCAAGACACGGGATGAATGCCCGCTTTGTTGTGGATGAGGTTCCTGCCCAAATTCAAAAACTGTTTGACATGACGGGTATTGCCAAGTTTTTTGCCCCTAATGAGAATTCCCAATAGGAAAGGATCGAAGAAAGTATGAATGCTGAAGTTCAAAGAGTCGTTATTACTCTACCAGCCCAAGCTGATTATGTGGATATTGTCAGACTGAACTTGTATGGAATTGCCTCCAAGATGGGTTTTTCCTATGAAGATATCGAGGACATGAAGGTAGCCGTATCGGAAGCATGCAATAACTCGGTGCTTTATGCTTATAACCAGCAGGACGGTATGGTGGAAGTTGTTTTTGAAGTGAATCGGGACTTATTGTCTATTACGGTTTCGGATGAAGGGGAAAGTTTTGAACGCGTCACCCCAAACAGCAACCGAGTGACTCTTCATGATAAAGAGCTGCATGATGTGGAAATTGGCGGACTTGGTTTCTACCTGATGGAAGCTCTCATGGACGATGTTAGCATTGAGAATCAGACTGGGCGTGGAACTAAAGTTGTGATGTCGAAACGCCTCATGAGAAGTGAGGAAAAGGTATGAACGATAACGTGACTCCCCCTGAGTCCATGAGCGAGGCTGTCGGTTTGATCTGGGAATACCAGCAGACCAAAGACAACGAAATCGCTACCGTTCTAATCAAAAAATATGAACCTATGGTTAAAATGGCTGCCGGCAAAATTGCCCGCAACCGTCCGGATTTATACGAGGATTTGTATCAAGTTGGCCAAATGGCTCTCATTCGTCTGCTTCAGCAATACGATATTAGCCTGGGAATTCCTTTTGAACCCTATGCGATGAAGAGCATGATTGGCCACATGAAAAACTTCCTGCGTGATAAATCCTGGTATATCCAGGTTCCGCGGCGGATTAAGGAAAAAGGAGCGCTCGTTCAGCATGCGATTGACGAATTGACCGTCAAGCTGGAACGTTCGCCGAATGTGAATGAGATCGCTGAATTCCTTGATCTGTCTGTTGAAGAAACGGTAGAAGTGCTCGCAGGACGCGAATGCTACCACTACGTTTCTCTGGATTCTCCTCTCTCGCAAGAAGAGACAGGAGCCACGCTTGGTGAGCTGATTAGCTCCGATGTTAACGATTATGATTCTGTGGAGAAAAGAATGGATTTGCAGCAGGCATTGAGCCAGTTGAAGGAACAGGAGCAGAAAGTGCTTCTGCTAGCTTTTCAAGATGGCGAGTCGCAGCGTTCCATTGCCCAGAAGCTGGGCGTTTCGCAGATGAGCGTATCGAGAATTCAGAAGAGAGCAACCGAAAAGCTGAAAGAAATTATGTCTAATTCATCCATATGATGGACAAGCTTCCTGATTGTTTCGTGCTCATGACCGGAAGTTCGTAAGGACACGCCATCTTCTCCTTTGAGAAAATGCTGCGTGTCCTTTTATGGTGGAAGAATATACGGATGGTAATGTACATTTTACTTTGAAGTGGGAAGGGAGAACGGGCGATGAACGAAGCTTCGCAGGCAGGTTTGAATCAGATATTATCCTTTGAGGGTCAATGGAAGTGGTACGATATCTTCATTGAGGACCTGACTTGTCATGAACTGAGGGATCTGCAGGAACAATTTCCGTTAATGGAAGAGTGGATACGCGTGATTCCAAAGGTTGGTGAAAACTATATGTCGGTCCGTTTTCCCGACGGAGTCGATGCCGTCATCTTCGGAACGCTTCCCTATTCCGTTCAGGATGCGGTTACGGACAGCAGCCATGTGGACCGGCTTCACTTTTTTGTCCAGAATGACGTGCTGGTGACGATTAATCTGGACAAGAATACGAGAGAAATTATGGGCACCAAAGAACGGACCGCGATGCTGCATCAATGCCAAAATGCGGTGGATGGCATGTTTGTGCTGGCTCGGACCCTTCTTCATTATTTCCACCTGGGACTGGACCTCTTCGAAGCTAATTTGCGTGAAATAGAGCGAGCCATGGAGATGGATAATCAACGGAACCTGATGGATAAAATCCTGAGTTCGCGGTTTGTCCTGTTATATTGGAGCAATATGTTCACTCCATTCGAGGAATTCCTGGCCGCTGCCAAAGAAGGATATCTGGACAAGCTGAATAATAGCCGCCCTTTTATGCAGCTGGTATACCGGATGGAGCGGATGGACCGGGCATTTCGACATTATGAAGACGAGATTGATACACTGATTGCCATCGACGATGCGGTCTCGGCTTTCCGCGGCAATGAAATTATGAAGACGCTCACGATCCTGACGGCGATCTTCACGCCGGCTACCGTGGTGGGAGCCATTTGGGGGATGAATTTTGACAACTTGCCAGCCATTAAAACGCCTTGGGGATTTATCGGCGTCATGCTGGGAACGCTTCTCTTTTCCGGCGGGATGTACTGGTGGATGCACCGAAAGGGCTGGACGGGGGATCTGCTCAGAGTGAAAGCCAAAGATTCAAAGATATGATGGCTCGTCTAATCATAAAAAAGCCTGAGGATTCTGAACAATCAGATCTTTTCAGGCTTTTTTAAACGTGGTTCTAACGGTCGGAGGAAGGGACCATTTCGGCTTATTTTTTGTAAGCATCAATATATTGCTGAAGGTTGGCTATGTAATCGCCAATGACCGGCATGCTGACAAACAGACTCAGAATATACCCGAGAAGACCTAGGACAACGAATGTACCCAAGGATAGGCCGAGACCGCGTGCCAAGCCTGAAGTGAAATTCGAGATGATTCTTTTTTTGGGGCTGGAATAGTTTTCGATAATATCCTTCACCTGTGATTTTTCGAGTGAATCGGCAATCTGGTCCAAGCGTTTATTCAGCCTCTTGACTTCATGTCTTAACTCGAATGGATGTTCATCCACGTTATACGGGTTTGCTTTGCTCACGATTCATCCCTGCTTTCTCCGGCAGCGGCGCCGGCCATAGTAGTCTTGGCACAAAAACAGCCAGCTTGGTAAGCTGGCTGTTTTCGTGAATAGTTCATCCGGTATAGAGCGAACTAAGTTGCCTTGCCAGTGTTACGTTCGTTTAGTTCAACCTATTTAGTAAGATGTCTTATTCATTTCTTTGCGGACGTCTCGGGAAGCGTCTTCCGAAGCGTCTTTAAGATCCTTGGAAGCGTCCTTCACATCATCCGATACGTCAGCAGAAGCCTGCTTCACGCTTTCCATGATGCTGTTTTTGCCTTCGTTGACCGATTTGGCAAGCTCTGTGGTTTTGGAAGATACCGATTTAGCCAAATCAGTAGCCTTTTCGCCAACGACGCATGCAACTTCTTTCGTTTTATCAGTCATCGTGCTAATTTTGTCAGTCAAATCACCGCGAAGCTCCCGCCCTGGTTTCGGAGCGAACAATAATGCCGCTGCTGCTCCGATCAATCCACCGATGAGTGCACCTTTGAAGAACGTACTGCTGCTTTGAACTGGGTATTCCGTTTCTGCTTTATTCATCTAAAATCACTCCTTATTCATAGTTAATATATTTATGATTAGGTAGAACGTGTAAACAATCTGCTAATGAGGCCGAGAAGGAATACGAATATCGCAGTTCCCAGAATGGCGGGGATCACAGCGAAGTTTCCGAGATGAGGGCCCCAGTCTCCGAACAGCCAAGCTCCGACCCAGGCGCCTACAAAACCAGCGACCATGGCGCCGAGGATACCGCCCGGCATTTCATGTCCAACCAGAGCGTCACCGATAATGCCAATGATGATGGCCATGACAATGGTGATAATGATTGCCCACATTACGATCGCCTCCCTTTCTGTTAGGATGAAGATGATGTATTGCTTGTCTTGCTTACTTCGTATTTAAACGGGAGGAGAATTGCTGAAACAAGAAATGTGATATCGGGAGTAAATGAATGAAAGTAGTAGAATAATATACTATAGCAGTTAAAAACATTGGGAAATCGGTATATTATCGACTTTACAAAAGTGAAAACATGTACATTCGTCGGAGGTTCATTTGCTTATTCTTCAATAAGGCAGCCTTTATACTCCCCAAAATAAGTTGTATGATGGATAAGCGATAAGTTATAAGGAGAGATGGGTCAATGGAATCGTTGCTAGTCAAGGAATATCGAGCGGGCATCATGGAGTGCGCGCATCATGGACATATATGCATCGTTAATGATCAGGGGGAAATAAAGGCTTCCGCGGGTGATCCGAATTTTGTTACGTTTACTCGTTCGGCCGCAAAGCCTCTTCAGGCCATAAGTGCGATTCGTGGAGGCATTGCTTCCCATTATGGGCTAAGCGAGAAAGAAATCGCGATCATGACGGCCTCCCATCTGGCTGAGCCGAACCATGTCGAAGTGCTGAAGAGCATCATGAAGAAGACAGGGCTATCGGAATCAGAGCTCGTTTGCGCACCGAGTTATCCGCTGAATGAAGAAAGCAAGGAAGAGGTTCTTCGTCACAACGGGAGCAGACAGCGCTTGTACCATAATTGTTCCGGCAAACATCTTGGCGTGCTTGCTTACTGCAAAATGAAAGGCTACCCGCTTGAGGGGTATGCGGAACCGGAGCATCCCGTGCAGCAGGAAATTATCGAAACGGTGTCGATGATGTGTGGCCTCGAACCGCAGCAGGTCGGCTTGGGAACGGATGGATGCGGATTTCCCGTGTTTGCGCTGCCGCTCTCAGCCATGGCTACTGCGTATGCCAAGCTGGCGTGCCCGGAACGTATTGAAGACAAAGCCACAAAAGAAGCGGTAATCACCATTACTCAAGCCATGAACCGTTATCCCGAGATGGTTGGAGGCACCGGTCGCATCGATTCGCTGATTTTGCAAGATACCAATATTGTAGCCAAGGGCGGATTTAAGGGAGTATATTGCTTCGGTCTGAAAAAAGAACGCCTGGGTATTGCGTTTAAAGTGCTGGATGGCTCAGAGGAAGAGTGGGGATGGATCGTTGAAGCGATTTTGTCCCAAATCGGATACAGCAACCGCGACTTAATCGAACAAATCAGGGAAGCTTTTACACATGATATCTATAATGACGCAGGCAAGAAGGTCGGCTTAGCCGAAACGGTATTTCAGCTGAAATCATGAAAGCCAGGAGGCTTCCTTCCATGACGTGCTGCTGGTAAATATGTCATGCTAATCATCCGGTTTTTGTACCGGCCCATATATGGAAGAAATGCAGTCTCCCCGGAACATGAAGGGGAGGCTTTTGTTTTATCTTCGCACCAAAGAACTGATTAGGCCATAAAAGTTGGGGGTAAGAATTACATATTCAAGATTAAGCATACCCAAAAAAGTTGTTCATGGAGGTGGATGTAAAATGATTAAAGTAGTGACTTCAGCGGAACGTCATACATCGGAGAAAGAATGGATCCACAGCGAATTCAGCTTTTCTTTTGCCGACTACGATGATCCAAGCAATGCGCATTTTGGCTGTCTGCTCGCACATAACGATAACCAGTTAAGTCCGAAACAAGGCTTTAAGAAACATCCTCATCATGATTTGGAAATTATCAGCTATGTCATATCAGGTACCCTTGAGCATAATGATGATCTTGGCAATGTGACGCGGCTTCCGGAGGGTACCGTACAGGTCATGAGTGCCGGTACGGGGATCAATCACTCGGAGACGAATCCTTCCGATGATGCGCCGGTCCGTTTTATGCAGATGTGGTTTTTGCCGACCGAGCCGGGATTAACGCCGTCATGGAAATCCCATTCCTTTTCCAGAGAGGAGCGTATGAATAAACTCGAGCCCATCGTTACGGGGAGAATGAACAATCAGGGTTCAGAAGAGTTGCTGGAAATCCAATCGGATATTACGCTCTACATCCCTATCCTGGAAACAGGGCAGGAGATCGTATTTGAGCAAAAAGATGAAAGAAGAACGTATCTGTTCCTGATTACCGGCAACCTGGAAATAGATTGTAATGATGGTACGTTTCAGCTTGAACCGGGTGATGCTGCCCGCATCCGAAATAACTGCGAACTTCTTCATATCAAAGGGACAAGCAGCGAAGGCGACGCGGAGTTTGTGCTTGTGGATATCCCCTAGGATGAGTTGCCATAATGAAAAGCCCCCTGATGCTTCACTCTTCGTACAAGCACGAACGAAAGAGAAGATCAGGGGGCTTTTTGAATCGTGATGAAGCAGTCTTACTTGCTGCGCAGCCGGCCAAGTTCGGAAACCAGAGCTTCGACTTCGGAGATACTTAAATTCGATTTGTTCATGACAAGCTCATAAACATCGCGGATATCTTCATATTGATCGACCGAAAAAGCGGAGGCGTTCATGGCCGCACCACTGGCCATTCTCAGCTTGGTTTTAATTTGTTCAATCATATATTCAATATTTTCAGCGCTTTTTTGGGACAGGTCCATGGGGACGGTTCATCCTTTCCGAATTCTATTCTTAAGACAAGTTGTAACCATTGTAGCACGTCTTTTCCCACAATTCAGGAAAATGATTTTTATTGACGGCCATTTTGCAGTAAAATCAAAAGAAAAACGCTGCAGCAGGCAGCAGGGAGGGGCGTAAGCCTTGTCTATTCAAGATCCCCATCTCATTCGCGGGAAAGGCGGAAGCTGCCAAAAAATTCATGCTGATGGACTCCGCGATTTTTTTGCGGATATCCGGAGCCGCTACAGTTTGGATCGAATTACCTTTCTATGTATTGGGACAGACCGTTCTACAGGAGATGCACTCGGCCCGCTGACGGGCAGTGCACTTTGTTCTTATGGGTTTCCTCATGTCGTCGGGACGATGTCCGCACCTTGTGATGCGGCAAGCCTGGAGGCATGCATTACGGCTATTCCCGAGAACCATATCGTCGTCGCCGTAGATGCCTGCCTGGGACAAGCTCTGTCCGTGGGAAGCTTTCTGGTTTCGGATGAACCGCTGCTGCCAGCCCAATCTGTCGGACACGCATTGCCGGCCGTTGGCCATTATAGTGTCGCTGCGGTCGTCAATGTTAAGGGCCCCAAGCCTTATGCCACACTGCAGATGACGTCCCTTTTTCATGTCATGACCATGGCCGGGCAAATCGCCACATCCGCTGCAGATGCGTTCGGCCTACTTTCCGAAGATAAGAGAAGCCCCGTTTCAACGGCTGGCCTTTGGCTTAATAATATACATAATTGACGATTTCAGGTTAATCCTGAATGCAGAACAGAAATGGCAGACCCAATAAATTCGATATAAAGAAAGAAGGATATCATCATGGAAAAAGTACTTTGCGATGGATATACGCTTTGCTATGCCGAACAAGGACAAGGGGAACCAATCGTACTTTTGCACGGCTTTTGCGGTAACTCCGAGTACTGGGAGAAAGTCGTGCCGCTTTTGTCCGACAGCTACCGCTGCATCGTACCCGATCTGCGCGGACATGGACATTCGGATGCTCCGCTTGGAGCTTATTCCATCGAGCAGATGGCAGATGATGTCCTCAAGCTGTTGGATGAGCTGGACTTGCCCAAGGTTACCATGCTGGGTCACTCAATGGGCGGATACGTTACGCTCTCTTTTACGCAGCGTTATGCCTCCCGCCTGAATGGCTTCGGACTGGTTCATTCCACGGGTTATCCTGATGACGAGGCAGGCAAGGAAAAGCGTCTGAAGGCGGTAAGCACCATTCAGTCCGACGGCATTACCGCTTTTATCGACGGATTGGTTCCGGGTCTGTTCGCACCGGAGAATGCCAAAGCTCATGAAGAGCTGATTGTGAAGGCCAAGGAGATTGGTTACATGACGCCTCCTCAGGGAGCTGCCGGCGTAGCGCTTGCCATGCGTGAGCGTCCGGACCGCCGAGATGTTATCTCCGCATCCACGCTGCCGGTATTGCTTGTGGCCGGGGAAAAGGATCAGGTGATTCCGGCGGAAAAAGTATTTACTGCTGATCATCCCAATATTACCAAGGCAACGATTGCCGGTGCGGGACATATGAGCATGATGGAAGCGCCGGATGAACTGGCTAAAGTGATCCGGGATTTTTTGGAGCAGTCCTCCATTAAAGAGGATCATTAATGCGCTGAATAAGATCATTCATCCTGTTACAGCTTCATGGGATGAACAAGAAATCCGGAAACTTGTTTTCGCGGAAATGGAATGTGAGCTGTAACAAACGAAGTTGAATAATGCTATGCTGAGAAAAGGCTGTCCCGGGTCCATTGACCAGGGGACAGCCTTTTAATAATCCAAATTAAAGTTGCTTCCACATAATCACCAAAGCAATTCATCGCCAAAATCGTTATGGAGTGGTAACTTCCCGTCCTCAGTTTTGTCTCAGATGGTGCTTAAAGTCGTTGTTTTTTGAAAGCGTGTATTGGAGAGCGCTAGCTTTGGCCTGCCGAATATCTTAAGATATAAGGAGCATAAGACGGTCTGTCTTTTTAAAGGATTGAAAAAAAGTACGTCTATAACCATCTCCACAAACAGCCATACGGACGGAAGGCCGGAATAACATGCGTTTGTCCAGTATAAACCAACCAAAATTTGAACCTGGATCAACAAAGGTATTTTTACGGGAAAGGGTTGAGAAGTGTTATGTTCCGGAAAGACTATTTATTACAAATGGTAGAAGACATGGTTGAAATGGTGGGGAAGGTGTTTGGCCTCAAGCAGCAAAAGAAATATGTTGAGGCTCTATGGGAAATCGATGATCTGTTAAGCAAAAATTTCCGGCTGAACTCGAAGCTTTTGAATTCGCTGTCCGTTGAAGATATGATAGATATGTTTCGGTTGGGGGGCGGCGTCGAGGCGGATAAACTGCAGAGCATCGCGAGGCTCCTTGAGGAAGAGGGAGGCATATACCTGGATATGGACCGGAAGGATGAGGGATTGACGCGTCTCATGAAATCCCTGCATTTGTATCTTTATGCCGATTTGCATGGAGCGGACCATTCGATACTGAAGCTGCCGGAACGCGTGGAAGCATTGAAGGAACAGATTAAAACTTACAGACTTCCTGCCAAAACGGACAAGCTGCTGCTGGACTACGAAGAGAACCGCGGTCATTATGCCGAAGCGGAGAATGCGCTATTTCGCCTTTTGGAGCAACGTGAAATGACCGAAGAAGAAGGCCTGTCCTTCTATCATAAAATATTGATGCGAAGCGATGACGAACTTGAGGCAGGCGGCCTTCCCCGCTCTGAGGTGGAAGAGGGCATGGAGGAGCTGCAGCGGAAAGTATAGGGGGAGCTTCGCCCTCGAATATATGGGAAAGTGAGATGTACTCTCTTGGAATCTTTACGTAAACTCATCCATGACATAACAGAAGAAACAACGTTAATTACGGCTACACTCAGCCAGCTCCGCAAACGTGAGGGTGTATCCTACACGAAGGTACAGATTAAGCCCGTGGAGCTGAA
Source organism: Paenibacillus dendrobii (assembly GCF_009807035.1). Classification (GTDB taxonomy): domain Bacteria; phylum Bacillota; class Bacilli; order Paenibacillales; family Paenibacillaceae; genus Paenibacillus_AQ; species Paenibacillus_AQ dendrobii. Next base: position 17,856 of record NZ_WUBI01000007.1, on the reverse strand, counting down.
GAAGAAGATACATTATCAGTTTGCCTATGTGCATCCGAATAAAGTTGTGCATCAAAACATACCGGCCGAGGAAGCAGAAGAGGTGATCGTGAAGCTGTTCGAGCAGACTTTCCGCCAGGGGATGATTTGTACGCCGGATGCCGACTATCAAATTCTGATCAGCAAAAAATATAAGGTGTCGATCCTTACCAAATCCCCTTCCAAAACAAGCGCTGACCTGGCGCATAACCGCAAGAAGCAGTATGTGCTGGAGGAAGGCCATCCGATTTCATTCCTTGTTGAGCTGGGGATCATGAATGAACAGGGCAAAGTACATGCTCGCAAATACGATAAATTCAGACAGATCAACCGGTTTCTTGAGATGGTGGAGGATGTGCTTCCTTCGCTGCCGGAAGGCCGTCCGCTCACGATTGTCGACTTTGGATGCGGTAAGTCCTACCTGACCTTCGCGCTGTATCATTATCTAACCATTCAGGAACGCAGAACGCTGAACGTTGTGGGATTGGACCTGAAAGCGGACGTCATAGAACATTGCAATCAGCTGGCAAGCCGGCTGAATTACAGCAATCTGCGTTTTCTTGTCGGGGATATAGCCGATTATAACGAGCTTGAACAAGTCGATATGGTGGTTACCCTCCATGCTTGCGATACGGCAACGGATGCCGCTTTGGAAAAAGCAGTACGCTGGAATGCCTCGGTCATTCTTTCGGTGCCTTGCTGCCAGCATGAGCTGTTCGCGCAGGTTGAAAGTCCGGTCATGGAACCGCTGCTTTCGCATGGGATCTTGAAGGAGCGTTTTTCCGCGCTGGCAACAGACGGCATTCGTGCCAAATTGCTGGACATTCTCGGTTACAAAACGCAGCTTCTTGAGTTCATCGATCTGGAGCATACGCCGAAGAATATTCTGATTAGAGCTGTCAAAGGACAAAGCGATCGCAAGGAGCAATTGTGGCGCGAGTATACCGCGTTTCGCGATTTTCTGAACGCGAAGCCATATTTGGAAAAGGCTTGTGCAGATTTGCTGCCGGCGTCGGTGGATTCGGAATGATGAAAAGAAGTTAGGAGGCAGAGCGTGATACGTTGGGTTCAGAGAACGGGAGAGGCCGCGCTGATTGCTGTGCTATTGGTTTCTTGTCTGAAATCCGGCTTTTATTTTACGGCAGATGTATATCCGGTCTGGATCGGATATGGACTGCTTTGCTTCCTTGCGGGAGTTTTCGTCCTGATGCGCCGCATGACTTCGCGGGCAGGAAAGAGCATTGCTTTGGAAGCTTGCCGCTCCTTGCCTGAATGTGTGTTGCTTGTCAGCCCGTTTTTACTTATGGCCGTTTATGCCGCCCACTGGCTGCTGGGCTCCCTATCCGTACAAGGGAGTGTGAACCAGCTGCTGCGCTGGGGGCTTTACGGTCTTTTTACCGTATCTGCGGTTACGATGGCCCGGCGTAAGGAAGGGAAAATGATCTTGGCTGCCGCCTGGCATACGGTGGGAGGATTGCTATGCGGTTCGGCGCTGCTTGCAGTTTATGGCGTACTGTCCATGCCTTATGCCATCGCCCATACATCGAACCCGGGAATCAGTGCGACAGGCGCGAGGCTCGCTGGACTTCTGGAGTATCCGAATACATTTGGCATGTTGATGGCCGCTTTCCTGCTGGAGCGGCTGTTTGCACTGAGTGCCATGTTCCGGCAGCTTCCCGCTGCCGGAGGGGCCCGCCTGCTGCGAGGCGCACTCCAGCTGCTTCCATACGCCGCCGCGCTTCTCCTCAGCGAGTCGCGCGGCGCATGGCTTGCGGCCGGCGTAGCTCTGGCCGCCGGCCTTGCCCTCGAGCGGCGTCGCATGCTGGCGCCGCTCCTGTACGCGGCCGCGCCCCTGGCCGGCGCGGCCGTGCTGTACCGCCAGCTGGCATCTGCCACGCTGGCGGTACAGCCTTGGCCCGGCCTGCTCGCGCTGGCCGGGGTGTGGGCCGGCAGCATCCTGGCCGGCCATGGGTTAAGCCGCCTCGCGCGCAGCGGGGCGGCGGGCCATCGCCGCCTGGCTTGGACGGCAGGCGGCGTACTTGCGGCCGCAGGTACGGCCGCAGTGTTTCTGACGGCGCAGGAGCGCATCGTCAGGAACTTCAGCACCGTCTCCGCGCGCGGTGCCATATACCGCGATGCCTGGCGGTTGATTCGGCAAGCGCCATGGTTTGGGCAGGGCGGAGAGACCTGGCGGCTTTCTTACCGGGCCGTGCAATCCAATCCATATGTGGGCAGCCAGGTGCACAGCGGATATCTGGATATACTGCTGAATATAGGCATACTCGGAATGCTGCTGACGTTTCTGCTGCTTGGAGCGGCTGGATGTCTGCTGTACCGCTGCCGCCGCGAGCTGCTGCCGGTGTTTGGCGTCTTTGTCTTGCACAGCGTCGCTGACATGGATTGGAGCTTTGGGTTGGTCTGGCTGCTAATGTTGTTGCTAGTCGCTTGGGGAATATCGTTTCATTCAGCGGACAGGGAACGGACATTCCATAGTCAAGAGGGGGCGGCTGCGGCTGCGAAATCCCGACCCATTTTTCCTTTGGCTGGTGCCTCATTCAGCCGGGTTGTTCACGGATCGCATCTGTTGTTCATACTTTGGATCGTGATATGCGGCACGGGAATCTTGCTTTCCTGCAGGGGAGAAGCAGGCTACCGATTGCATCAAGAAGCCCTTCATGAGACGGATCGGGCGAAAAGCATCGCACTTCTGCGCTCCTCCCTTACGTGGAATCCCGCGGATGTGGGAACAGCGCTTGATTTGGCGCAGGAACTGCCGCCCCGCGATGCCGAAGCGTTGCTTCTGCGAAGCTTGTCTTATTCTCCGGGGCATCCCGGCCTGGCGTTTGCTCTTGCGGACAATGCGGTCAAGCGCGGAGATGCCCGCGCAGCCGCTTACTGGGCGGGGCAAGGCTTTAGCCGTGACAAATACAACGCGGAGGAGCAGACCAAGAGCTTGGAGCGGCTGTTCAAACTTGCGAAGAGTAAGCTGTCGGCAGGGAACGTAAAGGAAGCCCGCCGAATCGTCCGGGCCGGGCTTGCACTCTACCATGAATATGTGCACCTGGCTGCGGATCATCGCGGTGCGTTCATTCGCAATGACCGGAATTTTCGATTGACGGGCGAGGCGAAGGAGTGGGGCAGTCAGCTCGCGCGACTTGAGCGATCCATGCCGCTCTCCTCAGACCAATAATGGAATATTGAGCTTTTGGCCTTCTTTCGGGCTTAACCGCCGAAAGCCTCCCGAAAAGCTTTGCCAAGATGGTTCTCGTCAACCTTCCAAAGCTCGGCAAGCTCGGCGCGGACGGCCTCATCCCACCAGTCACACAGCAATTTCCGGTTGCTGCGGTTTTCATGAATCCAGATCAGATTCCCGATAACCTTGCGGTAATACAGCGCTTCTCCCTCACGGATGGCTTCATCGGGAACGTATACTTTAATGCGCTTGACCGTCCGGTATAGTTCTTTGTTGCAGGCTCTGCGGATACCGCGGGCCGAAGGCAGCGGAGCATCTTTTTTCTGTGAAATCGGCGGCATTTGACCTACCTCCTTTATTCCACACCATATGCGCCTGGCCTCGGTGAAGACACCTGCCCGGAGCAATTGGGCGCAAGTAGAAGTCATGTCCGCTCCTGTGCTAGAATAGATTTTGGATAGGAACGAAAAAGTACATATAGAAAGAGGGGCCAGAGTGCATTTTATATCGGATATCATCAGTCAATTGTTTCATTGGATTCAAAGTCTGGGTTATTTCGGAATCATGCTGGGACTTATGATTGAGGTTATTCCCAGCGAAATTGTACTGGCTTTCGGAGGCTTCTTGGTATCCTCCGGGCATATCAACTTTATAGGAGCCGTGCTGTTCGGAGTCGTCGGCGGCGTGATCGCGCAGCTGTTCGTCTACTGGATTGGCCGCTATGGCGGCAGACCTGTGCTTGAGAAATACGGAAAATATATTTTTATTCATAAGAAGCATATCGATTATGCGGAAAAATGGTTTACCAAATACGGCACGGGCGTTATTTTCACGGCACGGTTCATTCCGGTCGTACGCCATGCCATTTCAATTCCTGCGGGCATCTCGAAGATGAATGTGTGGCGTTTTATTATGCTTACGACGCTTGCGATCATTCCCTGGTCGGTATTGTTTGTATACCTCGGATACATTCTTGGAGACCAGTGGGAGCATGTTGATGAGAAAGCGGCACCTTATATAACACCAATTTTACTGATTGCGCTTGCGCTGTTAATTGTGTATTTTGTGATCAAGATGGTGAAAGCAAAATCCAGAAGGGGGACGAAATAAAAATGGCTATTCATTTGGCAGACAAGCTGGATACGGGGATTTCCCCGCAGCAGTTTATCGATGGGATGACAAAAAATCAGGAAGAGTTCAAGTCCGGCTACGAACAGTTCGCTTGGGAAAATGAAAGTGACCGCGAATTTTTCGAAAGTTTGAAATTCAGAGATGACCTGCGCGTATTGATTCTGGCAGCAGATTGGTGCGGAGATGTAGTGCGCAATGTGCCTGTCGTATTCCACGCGCTTGAGACTGCTGACATTCCGACCGAAGTATTGATCCTCGAAGAGAACTTTGACGTGATGGATCAATTTCTAACGATGGGCGGGCGTAGCGTGCCGGTTGTGATTTTTACTGATACGGGCGGTTATGTATTGGGTAAATGGGGACCGCGTCCGGAGCATGTTCAGCAGGTCATGGTCCGATTCAAACAGGAGAATCCTGATCGTGAGGCTCCGGATTACCAGGAGAAAATGACTGAATGCCGGAAGGAACTCATCGCAGCATACGGGGAAGGAACCGATCATCATGCAGTCATTATCAAAGAACTGCGTGAACTGATTTCGGGGTTTTAATCGAACATGCTGAATGTGCAAACCTTCTGTCTTGGTCCGTTGCAGACGAATGCTTACCTGCTGACAGGAGAGGATTCCGGACGGGCGGTCATTATCGATCCAGGAATGAATCCCGGTGCTCTGATCAAGAAGATACAGCCGCTTGAGATTGAAGCCATTCTGCTGACGCATGCCCATTTCGATCATATGGGGGGCGTGGACGAAATCCGGAAGCTGAAGAATTGCCCGGTCTATCTCCATGATCTGGAGGCGGAGTGGCTTGAGAATCCGAAAATGAACGGATCGCAGAATTGGCCGGAGGTATCACGGCCGCTCGTAACGGCCCCCGCGGAGTATAGTCTAGGTGAAGGACAGAAGCTGGAACTCATTGGACACACCTTTACGGTGTACCACACTCCGGGTCATTCGCCGGGGAGCGTGAGTTTTCTTTGCGGGGATGATCTCTTCTCCGGGGATGTCTTATTCAAACTTGGCGTGGGAAGAACGGATCTGTATGGAGGACGCGAGCGGGATCTGATCGATTCCATTCAGAATAAGCTGTATACCTTTAAAGATGAGGTCAAGGTATATCCGGGCCACGGTCCAAAGACAACAATCGGATATGAGCGACTCCATAATCCTTATGTTTCCTAGATTCCTTTCTTCGAGGAATGCATTTCTCGACAGAAATCGAGGAAAAAGGCTGGACAAGCCGAATCAGCCTTGATACAATGATGTTAATTTAATGTTACATTTACATTCGCGAAGCACGCAAGCTGTGGATTCATCCCGGTTTGCGTTCTTTTTTCATTCAGGAAAAAGGACTGTTTTTGGTGGATATGTAGGAAGAAGATTGGAAGTAGGAGACATGGACTATTCTGTTTTTTCCGAAACTATCAGATTTTAGGTTGCAGTTTCGCGGATTTGTGTCTTTTTGCTTGTTTTTCGATGTATTTCCGTAGACAGGCCTATTTTTTTTTAGTAGACTATACAGACAATGACAGACATCTAGGAGGTAGACGATGCTGCAATTAGGGGAAAAGATTGTAATCGTCGCGGACGCCTTTGAGCAGAACCTTCCTATAGGGGAATACGGTTATCTGATTGCCTATGACCGGAACCCGGATAATGCGTTTGATTATGTGATCCGGGTGCCTAAGATTAACCGGAATTTTTTCGTGCCATCGGGTGATGTTCAGCCTGAAGAACTGCTCATTCAGCATGAAGTGGAGATGACCACGCGGGAAGCGCTGATCGATTACGCCCTTGCGACATATAACGAGAAGCTGTTTCATCAAGTGATGAACGGCGAGCTTGAGCAAGATGAAGAAGAAGAGTCAGCACCTGAGGTGCTTTCACAGGCGGAATTCATTAAGCAAGTCAACTTGCGAGCCTGGATTTAGAAGAGTCGGCCTAGTGCCGGCTCTTTTTGTACTTATATGACTCAGCCATGGATTGAATTGTCACAGGTTCTACAATATAATTAGAAACGTTATCCTGAGGCTTTAATCCTTTAAACATAAGAAGGAATAAGGAGGAATTTGAATTATGAGCATCACCAATAAAGACGTTCAGCATGTGGCCAAGCTTGCCCGGCTCAATTTGAGCACGGAGGAAGAGCAGATGTTCACCGAGCAGCTGAACGCTATTTTACAATATGCCGAAAAATTGAATGAGCTCGATACCGACGGTGTCGAACCAACGACCCATGTACTGCCAGTCAGCAACGTAATGCGTGAAGATGTGGAGCGGGAAAGCCTGCCGATCGAGAAGGTTATGGCGAACGCTCCGGATGAAGAAGACGGACAATTTAAGGTTCCGGCTGTACTTGAATAGGATGTTCCATCTTGAAAGGAGGAGCGGCAATTGAGCCTGTTAAATCAAAACCTGAAAGAGATACATAGCAAGCTTCATGATAAGGAATTGTCAGTTACGGAGCTTGTTGAGGACACATTGCGCGTGATTTCCGAGCGTGACGCCCGGATTGGCGCATATCTGACCCTGAATGAAGAAGGGGCTAAAACCACTGCCCGCCGATTGGATGACAAACTGTCTTCCGGTGAGCAGCGTGGATTACTGTTCGGACTGCCGGTCGGCATTAAGGACAATATCGTGACGGAGGGTATTCGCACAACCTGTGCGAGTCAGTTTCTCTCCAACTTCAATCCTGTATATGACGCTACGGTTGTGCAAAAGCTTCGTGATGCGGATGCAGTAACGATCGGTAAGTTGAACATGGACGAATTCGCCATGGGCGGTTCCAATGAGAACTCGAGCTTTCATCCGGTGCATAATCCATGGGATTTAGAACGTGTTCCCGGCGGATCGAGCGGCGGTTCTGCGGCTTCCGTTGCTGCAGGCGAAGCTTATTTTGCCCTTGGTTCGGACACAGGCGGTTCCATCCGCCAGCCGGCTTCCTACTGCGGGGTTGTCGGCTTGAAGCCAACCTACGGTCTGGTATCCCGTTTTGGCCTTGTTGCCTTCGCCTCATCGCTGGATCAAATCGGTCCGGTGACGAAAAACGTGGAAGACGCTGCCTATGTTTTGCAGGCTATTGCCGGCTATGACAACATGGACTCGACTTCCGCTAATGTAGAGATCCCGGATTACTTAAGCGCGTTGACTGGTGAGGTCAAAGGCCTTCGTGTCGCGGTTCCTAAAGAATATATGGGAGAAGGCGTCGACGCGGCTGTCAAAGAGAAAGTACAAGCAGCCCTGAAAGTGCTGGAAGGCATGGGCGCTGTGATCGAAGAGGTATCCCTGCCTAATACAGAATATGCGGTGGCCGCTTACTATCTGCTGGCTTCTTCTGAGGCATCCTCCAACCTTGCTCGTTTCGACGGTGTGCGTTATGGCGTACGTGCAGGACAGTCCGGCAACTTGCTGGATCTGTATCTCGAATCCCGCAGCCAAGGCTTTGGTCCTGAGGTGAAACGTCGGATTATGCTTGGCACGTATGCCCTAAGCTCCGGCTATTATGACGCTTTTTATCTGAAAGCACAGAAAGCACGTACCTTGATCAAGCGTGATTTCGATCAGGTGTTTGAAAAATATGATGTGATCATCGGACCTACGGCGCCAACAACAGCCTTTAAGCTGGGAGCGCAAGTAGATAATCCGCTGACCATGTATCTGAACGATATTTTGACCATTCCGGTAAGCCTTGCGGGTGTTCCAGCGATCAGCGTACCTTGTGGTTTTGCGGAAGGTCTGCCTGTCGGATTACAAATTATCGGCAAAGCCTTTGATGAAGCAACGGTGCTGCGCGTGGCTCAGGCCTTCGAACAAAACACCGAATATCATAAACAGCGGCCAAACCTGTAGAATCGGCTGGAAAAGGAGGGAATGTAAAATATGTCATCATCAAAATACGAAACTGTGATTGGACTCGAAGTCCACGTTGAACTGCGCACCCATTCCAAAATCTTTTGCGGCTGTTCAACCGAGTTCGGAGCTCCGCCCAATACTCACACTTGTCCAATTTGCCTGGGGCATCCCGGAGTTTTGCCGGTTCTGAACAAGCAGGCCGTGGAATACGCGATCAAGGCAGCGATGGCGATTAACTGTGAAATTGCAGATGTCAGCAAATTTGACCGCAAAAACTATTTTTATCCCGATTCACCGAAAGCTTATCAAATCTCCCAATTCGATCAGCCTATCGGGCAGAACGGCTGGATTGACATTGAAGTCGACGGCAAAACCAAACGGATCGGTATTACCCGTCTCCATCTGGAGGAAGATGCGGGCAAGCTGACGCATATCGACGGAGGATATGCGTCACTGGTGGACTTTAACCGTGTCGGAACGCCGCTCGTGGAAATCGTGTCGGAGCCTGATATTTCCTCTCCGGAAGAAGCCCGTGCTTACCTGGAGAAACTGCGCGCCATTATGCAGTACTGCGAAGTGTCGGATGTGAAAATGGAAGAGGGATCCATGCGCTGCGATGCGAATATCAGTATTCGTCCCTATGAACAGAAGGAATTGGGTACACGCGCCGAGCTGAAAAACATGAACTCCTTCCGCGGGGTGCTGAAGGGTCTGGAGTATGAAGAATACCGGCAGGCTGAAATTCTGGATGACGGTGGCGTTGTCGTACAAGAAACACGCCGCTGGGATGAATCGCAGGGGAAAACTCTTTCAATGCGCGGCAAGGAAGAAGCACATGATTACCGGTATTTCCCGGACCCGGATCTGGTTAAGGTATACATTGATGAGGAATGGAAGAACCGCATCCGTGAGACGATACCCGAGCTGCCGGATGCCCGCAAAGAGCGTTACACCACTGAATACGGTCTCCCAAGCTATGATGCGGAGGTCATTACTTCGTCCAAACCACTTGCGGATCTGTTCGAGGACAGCCTGAAATATACGAAGGACGCCAAAACCGTATCCAACTGGATGATGGGCGAGCTCCTCGGCTATCTGAACAGCAGCAACCTCGAGCTCTCGGAAGTGAAACTTACCGGGCAGGGACTGGGCGAGATGATCGGCCTTATTGAAAAGGGAACGATCAGCACCAAAATTGCCAAGACCGTCTTCAAGGAAATGCTCGAAAGCGGCAAGCTTCCGCAGCAAATTGTTGAGGAGAAGGGTTTGGTTCAAATCAGTGACGAGGGTGCGATTAAAACGATCGTCGAACAGGTGGTTGCTGCCAATCCGCAATCCGTAGAGGATTACAAAGCTGGTAAGCAAAAGGCCATCGGTTTCCTGGTGGGCCAAGTCATGAAAGAGAGCAGAGGCAAAGCCAATCCGGCGATGGTTAACAAATTGCTGGAAGAAGTGCTTGCACAATAAGCAAGAGGAACGGTTCTTGGGGCTTGTCCGCCGGACAGGCCCTTTTTGATATTACAGAATTGATGGGTGAGGCCCTGCGATACACCGGTGCTAAGGTTCTTTTTTGTGGGGGGATTTTGTGTTCCCATGGTCTTTTTTGGATACATGGCGTATAGCCTGAAAAGGGGGATGCCTATGATTACCAAGCTTTCATTGCAGGACGAGGACATGATCGATCAAATTTGGCGGCTTCAACATATCGCATATCGACTGGAAGCCGAAAAAATCGGTTTTTACGATATACCGCCACTGCTTGATACGCATGAAACCCTGAAGAACTGCGGCGAAATTTTTTATGGATGCTTAAATGAAGAAGGGGACCTGATCGGAGCGGTCGCAACCAAGGAAGAAGCCAAGGGTTCGCTGACTCTGATGCGGATGATGGTTCACCCGGATCATTTCCGCAAGGGGATTGCGGGAAGCTTGATCCGCCATGTACTGGAGGATCATCCCGACACTTCGCTCTTTATCGTGTCAACTGGAGCGAAGAACGAACCTGCGGTGGCTCTTTACCTCAAATTCGGCTTCGTACCTTTCGATACCTTTGAGGTCGCACCGGGTGTTGAGTTAACCACGTTTCACAGACGGGCGGATCCATCCGCTTGATCACGAATGACCCTGCCTTAAGGCTGCGGATTGCATAATAGGGAGAGATATGCTTTTGGCGGATCCATGGTATATAGATAATGTACATATTTTACTGCGGCTGCTGTTGTCCGTTCTGCTTGGGGGACTTGTAGGTTTGGAGCGGGAACGTTCCAACCATGCAGCCGGGCTTCGAACCCACATTCTGGTGTGTATGGGCTCGACGTTGATCATCATGCTGTCCATTTATGGATTTTCAGAGTTTGTACATGAAGTTAACATTCGGATCGATCCAGCGCGGCTGGCTTCTGCGGTCATCACGGGCATCGGCTTTTTGGGCGCCGGCACGATTCTTTTCACGGGCAAATCTATTACGGGACTGACAACAGCCGCATCCGTATGGGTGATTGCTGCTGTCGGACTCTCCATCGGCGCAGGTTTTTATTTCGCTTCCATTGCAGCCACATTCTTGATCCTTCTAACGCTGGTTGTGTTTAACAAGTTGGAGCAGCGATATATCCGCGGCAGCAAGCTTCATCTGGTTACAGTTTATGCCATTTCGGAGCCTCAGCTTCTGGAATCCATATCAGGATTGCTGGAGGGGGAGGGGATCACGGTGAAAAAGGCGATTGTCAACGAGCGGAGCAATGTGGCGTATGGAGAGCTTCAGCCGCCTTCAACTACGCTGGAAATCTCATTGAATGTACTGAGCAAAAGGGCCTTTGACCCACTGGCTTTGGCTTCCCGGATTCGTAAGCTCGAGGGGATTTCCATGGTCTCCATTGATTGAAGTAACGCTTCAGAAACTCCCGGAATATCGGGAGTTTTTTTGTTGCGGCTGGACGAACATCCAGATATTTACCTGTTATTGTCCCTGCAATTTAGGGTACTATCAGAATAGATTGAACAAAGTGGAATGATTACGTGAGAAAAAGGTGGATACAGCTCGTACTGCACAGCATTATGAGGATATATCAGAATAACCATTAATCTGATTGGAATAAAGAAAACGATTTCAATGCACTTGATAGATCATTTAGGGAAAGGGGCTGGAAGAATGCACAGCGTCAGACGGACCGGCGGATCGGAAAAAGCTGCGAAGAGCGGTGATACAATGCGAAGAAAGACGGTTGCTGAAGTCCGTACCCGGCGTCTCTTTTCCAGAAAACGCAAATTCATCGCCGGCTTCCTGGCTGCGATTATTCCAGGCCTCGGGCATATATATCTTGGGTTATACCGTAAAGGCATTGCTTTTATTTTTACACTTCTTTTGGATGCTTCGGCGCTTCTCTACTTTTCTTCCATCGGGATGCAGATCAACGTGCCTTTATTGATTCTGCTGGCTCTAGTTATTCCGGTGGCTTACTTTTACAATGTGTACGATGTACTTCAAGCGTCGGATTATGTGATCTATCGCAGGGTAAGAACATCCGGACAGGGCGGCACAGAGGAACAAGCCCCATACCGAAATCCATTTACGGTGGAGCGCAGCGCTTTTTTCGGAATCATGCTCATTGTGGGCGGAGCTTTAATGTTTGTTTTTTATCAGAAGCCGCGCTGGCTTCAATTTTACATGGAACACTACGGTAAATTGATCGTTGCGGGTGTACTGATCGCCGCCGGACTCTGGGCAGGAACCAGGGAAATATGGATTCTGTTGAGACAGCGCAGATTGGAAAAAAAGCTGCCGGAAGAAGGATGATCGTATCTGCAAGGTGAACGGGGGGATATCATGAATCGCAAACGGAGAATGCGGGTTGGGAGATTTACAGCCGTCCTGCTGATGATCACAACAGGCGTGCTGCTTCTTGACGATGCGCTGCATGGTACCGAGCATCTGCTGCTCTTGTTGAAATGGTGGCCGCTCATAGCTGTACTTTGGGGATTGGAGTATTTGGTGCTTTATCTCTTTTCGTGGAAATCCAAAGGAACAGGCCGACGGTTTCAGCTTGATCTGCGCGGAATCCTGTTGGCTGTCGTCTTGTCAGCATCCGTATTTATCGTAACGGAACAGAAGCATTATTTGCACTTATGGAATAAGGTGAGTTTGAACCTGACTGCCGCCGGCGTAGATTACAGTGAGCAGGAGGGAAACAGCGTAGGCAAGGACGTGATTGCGGTTCCGGTGTCAATGGATACGCAAAGCATCAACGTGGAGAATATTAACGGAGATATCTTGGTGGAGCGCGGCCCGGTGGAAAATATCGATGTCCAGGCAGAGATTTGGGTCGACCAGATTACCGGTCCTGAAGCGGATGTCATTGGACGCGAATCTTCTTTGGAAGTCAGCGGCGACAGCAATATTACCATTCAAACAAAAGGCAAGCCCTATGGACAATCCGGTAAAAGGCAGCCTCGGATGAATCTTACGATTACACTGCCGGAGGACCGTCGCTTTGATCTGTCGCTTCGCACGATGAACGGCGGTATCAAACTGCAGCATGTGGATGCCATTAAGCAGATATCCATGGAGACAGCGAGCGGGGAACTGAATCTGGATCATGTTTCCGGGGATATTAAAGGGAGTACGTTAAACGGGAAAGTGAATGCTTTTAACGTTACGGGATCGGTTGATCTGAGCACGAACCAGGGAAATATGCAGGCTGTTGATGTTTCAGATTCCGCTACACTCACGACCCAGGTGGGGAATCTGTCCGTCATCCGGGCCATGGGGAAAATAGATGCGCGTACCAAAAACGGGAACATTTATGTAGACGAAATCCGCTCTGACTTCAAGGCGGAGTCGCTGAACGGCGGCATAACCGCCCGTTCCAGCCTGGTAGAAGGCAACTGGGATATATATAGTGCAGTGGGAGAACTCACCCTCAACCTTCCTGAGGAGGGGAGCTATGAAATGGACGGTATAATCAGTTACGGCGATATCCGCAATCAATTCCCGGAATTTACGGTGGATAAAAAGAACATCACGGGCGCGGTAGGCCTTGGGGAATACAAGGTTCATATCGAAGGCAACAGTGATTTGAATGTGAATAAATATTGAAGATCTGTCATACCTGCGAATTCCAGGTTTTATCAAGATGCGGCCTTTCGTTGACAAAGTTGAAATGATGAACGTAAAATAAGTTATATATAATGAACTAGAAATTATGGATTGAACCCGGGATGTAAGCCAAGAGGCCCAGTCCATGATCCGAGAAATTTTTGTTTAAATGATAAGGCGGTGGGTAAGATGGCAACGCGAGTCGAGCATGCATTGGAACAACTGAAAACGAATGGTGTTCGGATTACGCCCCAGCGTCATGCGATACTGGCTTATCTCATGGATTCCATGAGCCATCCAACTGCGGATGAGATCTATCGTGCGCTCGAGCCTAAATTTCCGAGCATGAGTGTAGCAACCGTATATAATAATTTGAAGATGCTGATTGAAGCCGGTATGGTTCATGAGCTGACTTATGGAGATAATTCAAGCCGATTTGATGCGAATGTATCGGATCACTTTCATGTCATTTGCCAGAAATGCGGCAAGATTGAGGATTTTAGTTATCCTTCCCTTGAGGATGTAGAACACACTGCTGAGAAAAGCACAGGCTTTCAGATTCAGGGTCTGCGTATGGAACTATACGGAATTTGCAGCAGTTGCAAAAATAAGTAATGCATCCGTTTCATGCGGTCTGTTTTGATAAAACGTGCGGATTCCTGTCGAGGGTTTCCCACGTTTTTTTGCTTAAGACGCACAAATTCATGAAACGGGCAGTTTCGCTCTCCTATTATACGCTAAGCAGTATTTTGAGACATAAGCGGTCTGCCCTTCTGCGATAAGCATGTTGAGAGACGGTTTGATCAAGGAAATGACACATTATGATAACGGAGGATTGGCCTTTGACTAGAAGTAGACGAAGCATGAACCGTCGATCCACGGCGAAAAGGCGTTTTGCCATCGTGCTTGGATTATGTTTGATCGCAGCCGGAGCCTATGTAACCGTAACTGAGCTTCTTCCGAATCCCTTGCATGAAAAGCCGGATTGGAATGGGCTGGACAAGCCTATATTTGCAAAAGGAAAACTGCTGGAGGAGTCTGCCGCCGAGTCTGGTGAGCAGTTGAAGCTGCCGCTTCCTGTTCTTCAAAAGACGGTAGATCCCAATATCCGATATGAAAAGGGAACTCAGTCGTTGATTCTGACGACACCCGCGCAAGTCATGCATTTGCAAACAGGAGAGACGGAAGCCCAATTGAACAACAAGCAGGTTCAGCTCCGTTTTGCGCCTGAAGAAAAGAATAAATTGCTTTATATGCCGATACAGCCGCTTAAGGAAATGTACGGCATTGCTGTTCACGAGGATCCGGAAACGGGAGCCGTATTGTTGATGAAGGCCGGAGACACCATTCAAATGGCTGAAGTGAACGGTGCAGCAGATTCGAAAACATCTCTTCGCAAGGGTCCATCCAAGCATGAGCCCATCTTGGCGGACATGCCTGGAGGAACATCCTTAAGGGTCTGGGATACAGAGGAATCGTGGTATTTCGTTCAGATGGATAATGGATATGCAGGTTATGTGCCGAAATCCAAAGTGACCCTTGGGGAAAAGAAAACAGTGGATGTATTACCGGAAGAGCCTACCCCTGCGCAGCGTAGTTGGGAAGGGAAACCGGTGAATTTGGCCTGGGAGGCCGTTTATCAGAAAAAACCCGACCCTTCGGTAATGGATCAGTTGACCGGAGTCAATGTCGTGAGTCCGACTTGGTTTAGTATTATTGACGGGGAAGGCAATGTCCGGAGCAATGCGGATACGGCCTATGTTACAAAAGCCCATGCCCGCGGAATGGACGTGTGGGGGCTGCTCAATAACAGCTTTGATCCCGATATCACCACTAGTGCGATGGCTACGTATGAAACCAGATTGAATACGATCAACCAGACGCTTCAATTTGCGAAAATGTATCACCTGGATGGCATTAACCTGGATTTTGAAAATGTGAAAACAAAAGACGGGGAGAACGTATCACAGTTCGTTCGCGAACTGAAGCCGCTCGCCCGGGCTATGGGCCTGATTGTATCGGTGGATGTAACGCCGAAATCCGGCAGTGAAATGTGGTCGCGCTTTTTGGACCGGCGCTCACTGGGAGAAACGGCGGACTTTATTGTATTGATGGCGTACGATGAGCACTGGGCATCCAGCCCGAATGCCGGATCCGTTTCATCGCTCCCGTGGTCAGAAGCAGCCGTCCGTAAGATATTGGAGGAAGATGCGGTTCCATCCGAGAAACTTATTTTGGCCATCCCGCTGTATACCCGGATCTGGTCGGAAGAAGTCAAAGACGGCAAAACGAAGGTCTCCTCTAAAGCGGTGGGTATGAAAACAGTTAACGATATCCTGACAGAGAAGAAGTTAAAACCGAAGTATCTGGAGGACGTCAAACAAAACTACGTTGAGTACAAGGAAGATGGCGTTCTGAAGAAGATATGGATCGAGGATGCGACATCGCTTAAGGAAAGGGTAAAGCTGGCTAAAGAGCTCAATTTGGGTGGCGTTGCCTCGTGGACCCGCAGTTTTGGTACTGAAGAAGCTTGGAATGTACTCAAGGATATTACTTCTTAATGCATACAGCACTTATACGGATATAAAAAAACCGGCCTTCCCTTCTGGAAGGCCGGTTTTGCTTTTAGTGATGAGGGGTTGCCGATTGAGGAGCGCTCTGAGCTTCTTGGTGCTTTTGGCGTTCTTCCAGTTCATCATCTGTAATATTCGCCTGCTGGATATCCGTGGTTAAAATGGTTCGACAGAACATGCAGCGGTCTGTTTTACCGAGCATTTTCGTCGGCTTATGACATTCCGGGCATTCGATCTCCTTAACGCTTGTGGAAAGCATTCCGGCCCAAAAATAAATAGCGAGACTGCCCATCATGGCGATGAGGCCGATCACCAGGCCGATGGCCGCGACGACTTTGCCGGCTTGTCCCCAGAAGACAATTCCCGCCGTACCGAGGACCATAAGTCCCATGCCGATTATCGTAAGCATCAATCCCCAGGTGCGGAAGGCAACGATTTTTGCTGTTTTAAAGATCATGGATCGCTAGCTCCTGTCATTAATTAGTTGTATTCAAAAAAGAAGGAACTTACATGGACATGTAGAAGTATATTATAACTGAATTGGCCGCTTTTCGCCAAGGAATGCATGGAGGGAGACATGGATTTGTCCAATTTGTCTTTTTTTTATGGAGAGTCGGTTGATGTCGATGCCATAGGTACTATTATTTATCGTCAGGAAGCCCATAAATTTGATGGATCTTTGCTTCATGACTTCGATTTCGTCGTTCTCATTGTCCATGAAGCTCAGGATGCAGAATTATCGGTAGAGCATACGCTTATTGGTGATCTGCCATGTCAGATGCTGCATGTTACGGTTGAATCGCTCCAGCGGTGGCTTATTGCCGGCGAGAAGGGGGATTTGGTCCGCTGTTTTATGGAAGGTGAACTTGTCCAGGATCAAGAGGGCAGGCTGGCTACGCTGCGCCGGGAGTATATAGAATTTGAACAGCCCCTTCGGGACCGTAAAATGCTCTACGAGTTTTCGCGGTTCCTATGCATATATGTTGAAGCCAAACGCTACATGCAGGCCGGATACGTTATTGATGCTTATCAATGTGTGCTGGATTCGCTGAAGCATTGGGCCAGAATTGAGCTTGTTGAACGAGGAGTCCTGCCTGATAAGGCAGTCTGGGAACAAGTGAAAGAGCTGAATACGGCCATTCATAAGCTATATGAGGAATTGACGCAGAGTACGGAGACCATTCGGCAGCGCGTCGAGCTGGTGCTGTTGGCTTGTGAATTTTCAGTGATGTCGAAGATGGCCGAATGTTCCGTTCTGCTGCTTCAAATTTTGAGAAGCGAATCCAAGCCTTGGAGCATAGAGGAACTGATCCATCATCCGGACTTGATCATGATCAAAAATGAACTGCCGCTTGTTATGCGCAAACTGGTGAATAGATCTTTAGTGAAGGAATCCGTTGTATGGTCGGAGTCTTCCGGATACGGAAGTCAAGTGATTCGATATTTGGCGAATTAACGCGATGTTATACGCAACAGCATCAAAAGGGGAGGAGAACTCCCCTTTTGATGTATAGTTGAAGTATTTGTGGGAATCGTAAAGAGGTTGCATAATCTTTGAGTTAGAGGTTGACTCAGCAATGGAATCTGTGTTAAATTATAACTCGCCCCATTAAACCTTAGAAGCTTTTCAAACTAAGGATTCGACAGGCTCGAAAGTAGAGCTGAAAAAAAGATCGAAAAAAAGTGCTTGACGAAATGATGGGCAGCATGGTATATTATAAGAGTTGCTGCTGAGATAAACGGCGGTAGCGAAAACGAGAAGAATTTGATCTTTGAAAACTGAACAACGAGTGAGATACAGACTTCAGTGATGAAGTCGAAACGCAAAGCAGTTCGGTCCCCGAACTGTGGAGCGCAAATGAGATTTTTAATCTCGTCAGTTTCAAAATGAGCTACAAACTTTCTTGGAGAGTTTGATCCTGGCTCAGGACGAACGCTGGCGGCGTGCCTAATACATGCAAGTCGAGCGGACTTGATGAGAAGCTTGCTTCTCTG
>NZ_WUBI01000006.1:94011-330198 GCF_009807035.1 Paenibacillus dendrobii | reverse complement strand
TCAAGTCCGCTCGACTTGCATGTATTAGGCACGCCGCCAGCGTTCGTCCTGAGCCAGGATCAAACTCTCCAAGAAAGTTTGTAGCTCATTTTGAAACTGACGAGATATAATGAATTTTTGAATGAGGCAAACCCCAATCAAAAATTCATTACTTAAAATCTCATTTGTGCTCCACAGTTCGGGGACCGAACTGCTTTGCGTTTCGACTTCATCACTGAAGTCTGTATCTCACTCGTTGTTCAGTTTTCAAAGATCAAATTCCTCTCGTTTCCGCTTCAACATTTTGTTTCAGCAGCAACTCTTATATAATACCATGTTCTTTCGAGCTTTGCAAGAACTTTTTTTCAAATTCTTTTTTTCGAAGCTCTTCTTCAATCTCATTTCCGATCGATGTTCGTCGGCCGGATTTATAATGTACCACGATTAAAACATATTCGCAAGCGACAAAATTTTACAATTAGCAATTATTTCTTTTGAGCGAGAAGAAAGCCTGGGCTTGAGTGCTCTGCCCAGGCTTAAACTAAATTTTCTTCTATATATTGAGGTATCGCAGAGTACGCATGCTTGTTTCCCAGTAGCAATCACATTGAGATCGCATCGGTATCATACATTAGATGCATCCGAAAGGACCGCTACTCCCTAGCCAGCAATACTTAAATCCAGATCAGTTCTGTTCGCCGACAACGGTAAAGCGCTCATTGACATGTTTCGGGTTCTCGATTTCATCCATAACAGCAATTGCATAATCGGGATAACTGATGTAGCTTTCTCCCTTGGAGTTCGTCAGCAGATGGTCTTTCCCTGCCTTGTAGCTTCCAGTTCTTTTGCCTTCATGGTCAAAAAATGCGGAAGGGCTGAGGAATGTCCATGTGATTCCTTCGGACTGCTGCAGGTCCTCAAGGTTTTTACCTTGGTTGGAGGCTGTAGGATAATAGATGGCTGGAAAATCAGGCGTATCCATGACCTTCAGCGTTTTGGCTTCGTCCGCAAACAAGCTGCCTGCTCCGCCAACAACGAATAACTTCGTATTAGGAGCTCCCTTTAATGCTTGAATGAGCGTTCTGCCCGCTTCCACATGTAAGTGCTCGCTGCCGGGAGGCGCTTGAAAAGCATTAACAACCACATCATATGGTTTCAGATCCTCGGAAGTCAGATTAAAAAGATCCTTCTCTACGACCTTAGAATGCTCTCCTTGCAATTTACCTGCGTTTCTGACGATGGCTGTGACTTCATGCCCGCGTTTCACTGCCTCTTGGTAGATCAGGCTCCCTGCCTTGCCGCTTGCGCCGATAACTGCAATTTTCATAATATTTTTCCTCCCATATGTTCAGTTCAGATTCGGGAACATACCTCTTCCCCGTAAACCTGTAATATATTTGATTACCTGTAACCATGATAGATACATCTATTTGTTTTGTCAACCATTGTCATGCATATTGACTTGTAACAATAGTATGGTCATGCTATAAATGAATATATTCGTATAGGAAGAAAGAAGGGATGTCGCGTGTCCATCAGCAGCAGATTTTCTGTCGCGATACACATTTTGTGCCTGCTGGCGATTAACAAGGAGAAAGCTACTAACACCTCTGAATACCTTGCCGGCAGCGTCAATACCAATCCCGTCGTCATTCGAAAAGTCATGAGTATGCTAAAAGGCGCAGGGCTCGTCCATGTACGTGCCGGAGTTGCCGGGGCTGAGCTTGCCAAACCGCTTGCAGAAATTACGTTGCTGGATGTCTATAAAGCCGTTAACGTGGTGGCCGAAAACGATTTGTTCAGCTCGCATGAGCATCCCAATCCGGAATGCATCGTTGGCAGAAATATTCAGCAATCGCTCACCAAGCAATTTTCCGCCGCTCAAAAGGCCATGGAACATTCGCTGGAGATCGTTACTCTCGCTGAGGTCGTTCAAGATATTCTCGAATCCGATAACGTTTAAGTTTTGGCCATAGATGCAAACAGCAAAAAGCCGACTGCCTAGCAGCCGGCTTTTTGCATATTAACACCCTTTATTATGCCACATCATTATGCATCACCAAGAGCGAATCCTACCGGGTACAAGCGCGGTACGCCGTAGGCGACAAGCCTGTATGGCCCTTAAACTGCCTGGAAAAATACGCAAGTTGCAAGCCGATCTGATCCGCGATATCCGAGATGGCCGCATCCGTATATGACAGCAGCCGCTTCGCCTCCTCCATCCGTTTGCGCTGGACGTAATGCATCGGCGTGACACCCATGATCTTTTTGAAATAGGGAATGAAGTAATTCGGATGCAAATGGACGATTTCCGCCAACAGCTCGATTTCCATCGGTTCATGCAGGTGTTTGTGGATATAAGCCAGCACATCCCCTAGTTTGCTCGATTCCGTCTGCCGAATGAAATCCTTCCAAAAATCCGTATACTCTCCATCTTCCAGACAACTGGCAAGCATCGTCAGCAGGCAAGCCTGGGTACGCAGCACGGAAAAAGGGCCTCCAGCATGAAACTGCTCCACAAGCTCGGTAAAGGTGCGTTCAATGAAACCGGGGTCCCGGGCATCGCAAATATACAATTGACTGTCGGCCGAAAATAAAGGCCATTCCCCTACCTGCGCATCAAAATGACAGAAGTAACGCGAATAAGGGTCTTCCTGATTCGTTAGGGCCATCTGGCTCGTGCCCGCAGGCATGATCATCATCTGATTGGGCTTCGGTTCATAGGTAACGCCGTTCAGAACCACCGATCCGCTGCCTTCCGCAATAAAATAGAAGCGGTGAAACGACGGAGCAATTTCCGTGCGGTTCCATCCGGGGAAACCCTCCCTGTATTGGGCGTAGCTGATGTTCACCGTCAAGCTTTCCGGCAGCCGTCCGGTCATATCGAGTGATTGCTCCATTTCATCGCCTCCCTCATCTAAGACTTATTGTAGCACTGCAATTTATCGAAAACACCTTAATTTTGTGCAAAAGCCTCTTAATCTAAGTCATTCTCACACGTTTCGTTTCAGGCTAAGCTTATGGAGAATAGCAGATATGAGAGGTGGAATTCCGACATGGAAAAAGTACGCTTTGGCATTATCGGAATAGGAAATATGGGCTCGACGCACGCTCAGAGTCTCAGCGGGGACATTCAGGGGGCCGAGCTGACAGCGATTTGCGATACCAATCCGCAGCGGCTGCAATGGGCCAAAGACAATTTGCCCGAATCTGTGCAGCTTTTTGATACACCGGAAGCTTTCTGGGCTTCCAGGGCGATGGACACGGTCCTGATTGCCACACCGCATTACGATCATCCGGGCATGGCGATCCAGGCGTTTGAAAACGGTTACCATGTGCTTGTGGAAAAGCCTGCGGGCGTATTTACCAAGGCCGTCCGCGAAATGAACGAGGCTGCCGCCAAATCCGGCAAGCAGTTCGGCATCATGTATAACCAGCGCACGAACCCGCTATATGCGAAGCTGCGCGATCTCATCCAATCCGGTGAGCTCGGAACCGTCAGAAGAACGAATTGGATCATCACGAACTGGTACCGCTCCCAGAGCTACTATAATTCGGGCGGCTGGCGCGCGACATGGGCCGGCGAGGGCGGCGGCGTCCTGCTGAATCAGGACCCGCACCAGCTGGATCTTTGGCAGTGGACAACCGGCATGATGCCAAAACGGGTGCGGGCATTCTGCCAATTCGGCAAGTACCGGAATATTGAAGTCGAAGACGACGTGACGGCTTATGTAGAATACGAGAACGGCGCCACAGGCGTATTCGTAACGACGGTCGGCGAAAGCCCGGGAACGAACCGTTACGAAATCAGCGGTGACAACGGCAAAATCGTCATCGAAGACGGTAAGCTGACCTTCTGGCGCCTGCGCGTGCCTGAGCCGCAGTTCAACCGCGAATATACGGGCGGCTTCGGGCAGCCGGAATGCTGGACATGTGACATCCCGGTGCCAGGGGGAGGCGGACCGCAGCACAAAGGGATTCTGCAGAACTTTACGAATGCCCTTCTCCACGGTGAAAAGCTGCTTGCTCCCGGCGAAGAAGGCATTCACGGCCTGACGATCTCCAATGCCATGCATCTGTCCGCTTGGACCGATAATTGGGTGGATCTGCCCCTGGATGAGGAGCTTTTCTATGAGAAACTACAGGAAAGAATACGGAATTCCACATTCCACAAAGAACAATCCGCAGCTGCCGTTTTAAATGTAAAAGGAACCCACTAATCCCAAGGAGGCTATTATACAATGAAACTTTCCGTATTTACCGTGGTAACTCCGGACCTGACCCCGGAAGAACTGGTGAAATCAGCCAAAGAAGCCGGCCTGGATGGCGTCGAATGGAGATTCAAGGAGGTTCCGGCGAGCGTTGCAGCAGATAAGCCTTCTTTCTGGGGAAAAAACATATGCTCTATCGATCCTTCCCTTTCCGAACCTGAGATGCTCAAATTCAAGCAAATCACAGAAGGTGCAGGGCTTGAAGTCGTCAGCGTGACTCCTTATTTGAATGATCTGAATCTGGATGCCACCGAGCATGTTTTCCATACAGCCCGCCTGCTGGGAGCCAAAATGATCCGCGTTGGCGCTTCACCCTATGATGGCACGCAGTCTTATCCCGAGCTGTATGAGTCCACTGTTCGTTATCTAAAAGAAGCCGAGCGGCTGGCTAAACAATACGGCGTGAAAGGGATCGTGGAGACACATCACAGAACCATCGCGCCAAGCGCAAGCCTGGCTCACCGGCTGGTCAGCCACTGCGATCCGGATCATATCGGCGTGCTGTTCGATCCCGGAAACATGGTGCATGAAGGTTACGAGCATTTCCGCATGGGGATGCAGCTGCTCGGTCCGTATCTCGCGCATGTGCACGTCAAAAATGCCCGCTGGGTTGCGGATGGCCGGCGCGAAGACGGAACGGCAAACTGGCGCTCGGAATGGGCTCCGATGCGGGAAGGCATCGTCAATTTCACAAACCTGCTGCAGGATCTGAAAAGCGTTGGTTACGATGGATACCTTGGCATCGAGGACTTCAGCGAACAATTCACTTCAAGTGAGCTATTGAAGGAGTTCGCCTTGCTGATCCGCGAAGGGATGCAGAGCTTATGAGCCAATCCAAACATGACGGAATGAACTATGCGCCGCAGGGCAAACCGAATCATGTCGTAAATCCCGGCGAATTCGTCTTTGCAGCAGCAGCACTGGACCATGGCCATATCCAAGGCATGTGCAAAGGATTAACCGAAGCCGGGGCCGTACTCAAATGGGTGTACGATCCCGATCACGCCAAGGCTGAGGCCATGGCTTCCAAATTCCCGGGTGCGACCGCGGCAGACAGCCTGGAACAAATTCTGGAAGATACGGATGTTCGGCTAGTTGCAGCTGCAGCCGTTCCTTCCGAGCGGTGCGCGCTCGGCCTGCGGGTCATGGATGCGGGCAAAGATTATTTTACGGATAAAACGCCGTTTACCGCCATGGAGCAGCTGGAAGCCGCGCGCGCCAAGGTACGGGAAACAGGCCGCAAGTACATGGTGTACTTCAGCGAGCGGCTTCACGTGGAATCTGCGGTATATGCCGGACATCTGATCCGAGAAGGCGCCATCGGACGCGTACTGCAGGTAACCGGGTTCGGACCCCACCGCCTGAGCGCTTCTACCCGTCCGGACTGGTTTTTCCAAAAGGAGAAATACGGCGGCATTCTGTGCGATATCGGCAGCCATCAGATCGAGCAGTTCCTGTACTATACAGGCAGCAAGGACGCTCAGGTGCTCCACAGCAAAATCGCCAACTACAATCATCCGGAGTACCCGGAACTTGAGGATTACGGAGATGCAACGCTGGTAGGCGATACCGGCGCTTCCCAGTATTTCCGCGTGGACTGGTTTACGCCGGATGGGCTTGGAACATGGGGCGATGGCAGAACGTTCATCCTCGGAACGGAAGGGTACATCGAGCTCCGGAAATACATCGACGTGGCCCGAGAACAAGACGGCGACCATGTCTACTTGGTCAATAAAGACGGTGAGCAGCATTTTGCCGTTCACGGACAGGTCGGCTATCCGTTTTTTGGCGAGCTGATTCTCGATTGCCTTCACCGTACTGAGCATGCCATGACGCAGGAGCATGCCTTCAAAGCCGCCGAGCTGTGCCTGAAAGCTCAGGAAATGGCTCTTCGCATCTCTTAAGCCATGGCTTTGTACGAATCCATTTAATGACAGGACGGGATCCCATGAATAACATAGGAGCAGCCATCATCGGCTGCGGTTCCATTTTCCCGCTCCACGCGGACGCGGTCATGGAACTGGAAAACGCGGAGCTTCGCATCGTTGTCGATACGGACCCGGAAAAAGCACAAATGGCGGCAAATCGGTACGGCTGCGAGGCCGCTTCCGATTACCGCAGCCTGCTTAGCCGAGATGATATTCAGATCGTTCATCTGTGCACTCCGCATCATGAACACGCCCAAATGGCTATCGAACTTCTGGCAGCCGGAAAGCATGTCCTGACCGAGAAGCCGATGGCCGAGAACATCGCATCGGCCAAGGCGCTGCTGGAAGCAGCCAGCAACAGTAACTCGCAGCTAGGCATCACCTTTCAAAACCGCTATAATGCAGCCTCACAAATGATTCATGAATATATCGGCTCCGGCGGGCTGGGTAAGCTCATCTGCATGAAGGGCATTGTCACCTGGCACCGCGACCAGGCCTACTATGGAAGTGCCGCATGGAGGGGCAGATGGACTACGGAGGGCGGAGGCGTGCTGATCAATCAGACTCTGCACACCCTTGATCTGCTGCAATGGTTTGGCGGGTCGGTTATCTCGGTCAAAGGCAGCGTGACGACAGACGCACTGGAAGAAACCATCGAGGTTGATGATACCGCGCACGCCTGCATCGACTTTGCCAGCGGTGCAAGGGCGTTATTTTACGGAACGAATGCCTACGGTACCGATTCTCCGGTCGAACTTGAAATCGTGTTTGAGCATGGAGTTCTGCTACAGCGCCGGGATACGCTTTATCTCTGGAAAGACGGACAGGAAACCATGCTGTGTGAGCCGCCAAGCACCCGTAGCGGGGGCAAATCCTACTGGGGAACGAGCCACCGTAAGCTGATTGCCGACTTTTACGCGCATGTACGGGAGGATCGTCCTTTTTGGATCGGTGCGGAAGAAGGGATCAAGGCGCTGCAGCTGATCGACGATTTATATGAATATACCCGGAGCCGTAAAGGACTACGGTTTCCTCCTGCATAGTACCAGCCTTCTGCACTCTAAATTAAAAAGCTCACGCACGGAGTAGCGTTCTGCCTCAAAAGGTATGTGGCGCTGCTATCCGTGTATGAGCTTTTATTTGTATACTCGTTAATCGTTCGTGTATTGCGATGTTGAAATCACTTCTTCACCGCTATGGAGAACACAACCGTTTGCTGCGCGTTGTCTACCAGAGCATTGACGGTGTACCCGCCGACATTGGCTTGCTTGGAAGCGAGTGGGCGTCCTGCCTCCACTTCCGTGCAGATAGAATCAAACCAGCGGTGGAATGCGATCGCATCATAGGCGAACAGCTGATTCGTGAACAATTCGATCGATTCCTTGTTGCGTGCCAACGTGCCCTCGCGAAGGCGGACAGTGATCCCGTAGGTATTAAACGTAGGGTCCAGCCAGATCGCGGCCTCTTCCTGAGGCACGCTCGTACCCGCTCCTACATTGCCGATTCCCGTGCTTTGCTGGACGGCCTTCTTCTCCTTCTCGTCCTTGTACAGCCGCAGCGTCGTTTCCAGCATGTCATAGTTGGTGCCGCGCAGCTTGCCCGCTTGGATCAACGTTTCGTAAGCATCCCACATTTGTTTGTCAGGGAATGCAACGATCTTTTGCCCTCCGCCTGCCGTCGGCACAAGCCGCTGCAGCTTATCGGACTCAGGCTTGATCGGAATGCGCTTCGTCTTGTCGGCTAACCGGTTCAGAATCACCAACGACTCTGCACGGGTGACATAGCGTCCTACGCCAAAGCTTCCATCCGGGTACCCCTGCATCACTCCTTTGATCAGGGATTCCGCAATGAATTTTTGTTCCCGGTCGTTCGCGCTCGTCAAATCGCCGTAAGACTGTGCCACCGAACGGCTGAACTGCTCA
This sequence comes from Paenibacillus dendrobii, assembly GCF_009807035.1. Lineage (GTDB taxonomy): Bacteria > Bacillota > Bacilli > Paenibacillales > Paenibacillaceae > Paenibacillus_AQ > Paenibacillus_AQ dendrobii. The sequence goes on along the minus strand of NZ_WUBI01000006.1, from coordinate 322,098 downwards.
TCCTCCAAGAATTCCGTTTCCTGAAGCGTATAAAAAATAATCTCCGCCACATTTTCCCGGGTCATGTCCGCCTGGAAATCGCCGAAGCGGTTCTTGCTCAAAAAGTTGAGGTCGCTGGCCACGTCTATGTATGGTTTCGCCCAATATCCGGTCATGGCAGGCTTAAAATTAAAATAGCGGTAATCCTGCTTCAGGATCGTCCGGTTTTCTTCGGAAAGCATGTCCAGAAACGATCCTTTCCAGCTCCGTTCCTGATTCGGGTGCAGATCGCTGAAGGATAAAATCAGCATTTTAATAAATTGGTCCACCTTGACCGGTTCATTCGGCTTGAAGCTGCCGTCTGGGTAGCCGTCCAAAATTCCCTGCCGCACCATTTCATTAATCTGATCCAAGGCCCAATGTCCCTTGATGTCCTTAAATGCTGCTTGCGGGTTCCCCGACACCGCAGCCGCCGCTTCCACCTGCCGTCCTCCGGTCAAGCCCGCTCCATCCATTAGTCCTGTCAAAATCAAAGCGGAAAGCAGGATACGGATCGGTAAAGTCATCTTCTTTCTACCTATCTGATCATTCATTGCTAGGCCTCCTGCATTAGAAAATCTTCCATTCGCTTCAAGCAAGTTAGTCACCATTCGTCACTATTATTCAGAAAACCACAATTGTCCTGCCTTGTGAATAGGCCAAACGGGTACGGAGATCCTCCCTAATAACCAGGAAACCGAGACTAAGCCGCTTTAACTATAAGCATCTTTTGTACATCCGGGAAATAGGCTCTCAGGCTATGGAATGCAGCACTTTATGACTAATCTTCAGCCCCTGCTCCAGTTGATTAGAAAATATTGCTACATGCTGTATTGAAGAAATTAACATTTCGATACAGATAAGACTGGAAGACGAAGGAGCGAATGGTGAAAAACGCAAAAATCGCCAGTGCCCGAAGCACCAGCGATTGGATCAGAAAGGAAAATAATACAGGAACATACTCCTGTTTTTAGGCATAAATCTCGTTAAATGCAGCTTCTACCTGAGATAAAATGTCATCCCAATCGGCGTCCGGTGTTTTACTGATCGTAACGAAATCCTTAATTCCAAAAATGTTGTCAACACCTTCAATGCGAAGCAAGGCGCTTGCAAGCGGATGATCCGTCGATTCGCCGCTTTTCAGGGAAGTGCTTTTCGGACCTTCGAAAAGAACGGTATTCGTGTTAATTTTAACGGAATTCGGATTGGGTGTGGCTTGTACATTATATTGAACTGTCATGGTATCACTCCTTGTTTTTGGTGATTATACCATGAGGGACCCTGAGTTACGAAATTATTCCTGAACAAAATATCTCAGACCATTGCACCATTCCATTCAAATGTAAACGGTTCCGTTAAATACCCGACATAAATATCCAGTATTTCCTCCCCGCCCCAATGATGTTCACTTGCTTTAAAGGAAGCCGCTAAACTACAATGAAGGAAGAGTAAAACATGGAAACGGGGTGAAGCTGTGGGCGGTTTTCATTTTGATTTTGGGGATGACGACGCGAAATATATCGTCTCCGGAGATTCCATCTCCAAAGGGGTCGTGTATGATGAAGTTCGAAAAAGGTACGTGATTCTGGAAGACAACTATGTCTCTCTTCTTCAAAGCAAGCTAAAGGGCGCGGTACGCAATACAGCAAGGTTCGGCAATACGCTGCTAAAGGGAATCGGCAATTTGAAAAAGGATGTTCTAAAGGAAAAGCCTAACATTGTGCTGATCGAGTACGGCGGTAATGATTGCGACTTTAACTGGAACGAGATCGCAACGGATCCCGATGCAGAGCATCATCCGAAAACGGATTTTAATACATTCGAATCGATGCTTATCAAGACGGTGAATGAACTGAAGAGCCAGCAGATTATTCCGATCCTCATGAGCCTTCCCCCGCTGAATGCGGACAAGTATTTCAAATGGGTCAGTCAGAACAATCCGGAAGCGGAAAGAAATATCATGAAATGGCTCGGCAGCGTCACGAAAATCTATTGGTGGCAGGAACGTTACAATTCGACCATTCTGAAGGTTTCCGAATTGACGAAGACCAAATACATCGACGTGCGTGGCGCCTTTCTGGCGCATCCCGATTTCACGAAATTCCTCTGCTCCGACGGCATTCATCCGAATCAGGAAGGGCACCGAATTATTTACGACAAGGTCGTGGAATTCGTCAAAACGAATTACAGGCATTTGCTGCGGGACGGCGGGTCGAATATCGCTTACGAATCGTGATGACCTCCCAGCAATGCGATTTCCGTCCTTACTATTCATCAAAAATATATGCGAAAAAGGCAGCCTGAGCAGGCTGCCTTTTGGTTGTACCCGATATCATACTTCCAGCAGCGGCCGCACCGGCCGGATCTGCCAAATGTCGGCGGCGTAACGGTTAATCGTGCAGTCACTCGAGAAGTATCCCGCGTGAGCAATGTTAGCGATCGATTTGGAGGCCCAAGACTGCGAATTCAGGAATGCCTGCTCAACGGCCACCTGGGTTTTCGCATAATCGGCAAAATCGCGAAGAACAAAAAACTCGTCGTTATGGTCCAGGATGGACTGATAGATCATTCCGAATTCCTGTTCATGGCAGCAGAACGGACCTGGCGATACCAGCTGGTCCATGACCCGTTTGATCCTCGCATCCGCGTTATATACCTCTCTGGCTAAGTATCCTCCGAATTTATAGTAGTTCGTCACCTCTTCCGAACGTAAGCCGAAGAGAAACATGTTGTCATCCCCAAGCATTTCATGCATCTCCACGTTGGCACCGTCCAGCGTGCCGATGGTCAAGGCACCATTCATCATGAACTTCATGTTACCGGTGCCTGAAGCCTCTTTTCCGGCCGTGGAAATCTGTTCGCTCACATTCGCTGCCGGGATAATCTTCTCCGCAAGCGACACCGAATAGTTCTCCAGAAAAAGCACCTTCAACTTGCCGTTTATCTGCGGATCGTGATTCACGACATCCGCTACCACGTTAATCAGCTTGATGATGCTTTTGGCCAGATAATATCCTGGTGCTGCCTTGGCCCCAAATATAAATGTGCGCGGCACACGGTCTGCTGACGGTTGATCCTTGATTTCATTGTATAAATGCATGACATGCAAGATGTTCATCAGTTGTCTTTTGTAGCCGTGAAGCCGCTTCACCTGCACATCAAAGATCGATGCCGGATCGACCGCGATGCCCTGCTTCTGCTGAATGTAAGCAGCCAGGCGCAGCTTGTTGCCGCGCTTGATCTCCATGATTCGCTCCTGAAAAGACGGATCATCCTTGAACGATTCCAGCCGGAGCAGCTGATGGGGATGTCTGATCCAATCCGTGCCGATGCTGTCGCTGATTAATTGGCTGAGCTTCGGATTGGCATGCATGAGCCAGCGGCGGTGGGTGATACCGTTGGTTTTATTGTTGAAACGTTCCGGGTATAGCTCGTAAAACGGCTTCATGACGTCATTTTTCAGCAATTCCGTATGCAGCTGGGCGACACCGTTGACGCTATAGCTGCCGATAATCGCCAAATGTGCCATTTTGACCTGATCTCCTTCGATCATGGCCATCCGTGAAACCAAGTCCTGCCGCTGCGGAAAACGTTCCAGAAGCATGCCGCAGAAGCGCTTATTGATCTCTTCGATGATCATGTACACCCGCGGCAAAAGCTCGCGAACCATAGGAACCGGCCACTTCTCCAAGGCTTCGCTCAGCAGCGTATGATTGGTATATGAAACCGTGCGGGTCGTAACGTCCCAAGCTTCGTCCCAACCGAATCCTTTTTCGTCAATCAGAATGCGCATCAGCTCCGGAATGACCAGCGTCGGATGTGTATCATTAATATGAACAGCCACCTTATGGGGAAGTTCATGGTAAGAAAGCCCTAGCTTCTCAAAAGTTCTCAGCACGCTCTGAAGTCCTGCCGAGCATAAGAAGTACTGCTGTTTTAAGCGGAGAAGCTTGCCTTCGTATCCTGAATCGTCCGGGTACAGGAATTCGGAGATCGATTCGACCGAGCGGTTGTAGTCCAGAAATTGATGGTAGCTGCGCTGGCCTTCCATTCGCATTTTTGCCGGGTCCATCGCCGATTCCGCGCTCCAGAGCCTGAGGGTATTGACGTGAAGATCGCCATACCCGATGATCGGTACATCATAAGGCACGGCCCAAACCCTCTCATAATCCACAGTATGAAAAACCGTGCGGCCATCCTCTTCCGAAATCTCTACCCGGCCCCAAAAACGAACCTCGATCCGCTTATCCGCACGGCGTTCTTCCCACACGTTCCCCTTTTGCAGCCAGTCATCGGGCAGCTCGACCTGATGGCCGTCAATGATTTTCTGCTCGAACAGACCATACTTATACCGGATGCCGCATCCATGACCTGCATACCCAAGGGAAGCGAGAGAATCCATGAAACAAGCGGCAAGGCGCCCAAGTCCCCCGTTTCCAAGCCCCGCATCCGGCTCCTGTTCCTCGATCTCCTCCAGATTCCAGCCCAAATCCCGTAGTCCATCCCGGACGGTCGTAAGCATGCCGAGATTCAACAGATTGTTCCCGAGCAGCCTTCCAATCAAAAATTCCATCGAGAAATAATATACCTGCTTCTCCCCCTGCGTTTTATAGGCTTGATTGGTTTCTGCCCATTCCCGCCCGATAACTTCACGAATCAGCGTTCCCAGTATTTTATAGATATCTGCCGGCGTGGCCTCATCCATGTTTTTACCCAACCGGCTGACCAACTGTTCCTTGAATGCCGTTTTGAATAATTCCTTGTTGTTAAACAAAAGAAGCTTCCTCCTGACGTTCATCAAAATTAAATCGCCGTGTCCTTCGCGACCACAAATGGCTTTCTTACGTCCCCTTGAAGCTTGCGGCCCCGGGATATGACGACGTCCTTGTCGAGAATGACGTTTTCCAGCACCACATTCTCTTCAATAATGCACTTCTGCATAATAATGGAGTTGTGGATCCGGGCGCCTTCCTTCACCTGAACACCGCGGAATAAAATGCTGCTGTCGACCGTTCCGCCGATCTGGCAGCCGTTCGCGACCAAGGAATTGGTAACGTCCGCAGTCTCCAGGTATTTGGCCGGAACTTCGTATTTGATCTTCGTGTGAACCGGCTGTTCCCGGAACAATGAATTGTATTTCTCCGGCTGAAGCAGATCCAGACTGTTGCGGTAATAGCTTTCGAGCGAGTTAATGACCGCATGGTATCCCTTGTATTCGTAACCGGAAATATTGAGCCTCCGTCTGTTTTTCAGAATGGCATCCCGGAAGAAATGGCTTTCGCCATGGGCGATGCACTGTTTGACGAGCTGGAGAAACAGCTTTTTCTTCATGATGAACATTTCCATATAGATATTGGCATGGTCCCGCTCATGATGAATGTCGGTCACCCGCCCGTTCTCGCCCACGTCAAGCCGGGTGCAGGGATGGTGCTCCGGACGAAGCTGGTTTACCTTCGTATAGATCAGGGTCACGTCGGCTTCCTGGGACAAATGATAATCATACGCCTCGCAAAAATCGACGTTGCTTAAATGCTGGCTCCCCGAATAGACGACGTATTGAGCGGAGCCCCGTTCGAAAAAGTCCTGATTGTTATGAATATGCTGAAGCTCGCCGGTGGAAACATCGGACGGGTCATTCCAATCGGGAGGGAGAATGAACAGCCCGCCGCGTTTACGGTCCAGATCCCAGGGACGCCCTTCGCCTAAATGGTCCAAGAGAGAACGGTATTTGCGCCGGACGAACAGTGCGATATCCGGCACGCCGGCATGCATCATATTGGACATCACAAAGTCGATCAGCCGGTAACGTCCGGCAAAAGGCACGGCCGCGCCACACCGGAAATACGTCAGCTCATTCAACAAATCGAGCTCATGATCCAGATTAATAACACCCATGAGTTGCTTCATGAAACACACCGTCCTTTTCATTGGTTCGATGATTGCAAGGAATTTGCATAATCCTCAAAGCGGAGCTTGGGATGAGGCATAGTTATGATTTGGAGCCGTTTCATCATCATGGGTAATCAATAATATTTCGCTCTCCGAGCCTAGACCCTCGCCGATGACCGTACCGTCTTCGATCACCATGCTCTCGGATATAATCGCGCGGTGAATGCGCACATTTCTGCCGATCCTTACCTGCGGCATAATCACGGAATCCGTGATCACGCTTCCTTCCCCGACCTCAACGCCATAAAAAAGAACCGAGTGATTTACCTCGCCGTAGACGGAGCAGCCCTCGTTGATCATGCAATTCCGCACTTTTGCCCCAGGAGCGATATACTCTGCTGGCTGGTTCGGATTTCGCGTGTAGATCCGCCAGTTCGGATCATTCAGATTCAATTCCGAGTGCTCCGACAACAGATCCATGTTCGCTTCCCAAAGACTCGTGATCGTGCCCACATCCTTCCAATAGCCTTGAAAAGGATAGGCATAAAGCGTCTTTTCCTCGGTCAGCATGAGCGGGATGATGTCTTTGCCAAAGTCGTGGCTTGTGCGGGGATCGTCCACGTTCTGCAGCAGATATTTCTTGAGCACGTCCCACTTGAACAAATACACGCCCATGGATGCCAAAGTGCTCTTCGGTTTGACCGGCTTCTCTTCAAACTCATAGATGCGAAGCTCATCGTCCGTATTCAATATCCCGAATCGAGTAGCTTCCTCTATGGTCACATCGATCACCGAAATGGTACAGTCGGCATCCTTCTCCTTGTGGTAATTCAGCATCCGGTCATAGTCCATCTTGTAGATATGGTCGCCGGACAGAATCAGCACGTGCTCAGGATCATACTGTTCAATAAATTTCAGGTTCCGGTAGATGGCGTCAGCCGTTCCCCTGTACCAGCTCGTTCCGTCCTCGCGTTCGTAAGGAGGCAGCACGTACACCCCTCCGCTTCGGCGGTCCATGTCCCAGTCGCTGCCGACGCCAATGTAGGAATGCAAAACAAGCGGCTCATATTGGGTCAGGACCCCCACCGTATCAATGCCTGAATTGGAACAGTTGCTTAAAGGAAAATCAATAATCCGGTATGTACCCCCAAAATACACGGCAGGCTTCGCCAAAGTCTTCGTTAATCCTTTAAGGCGTTTTCCCTGTCCTCCTGCCAGAAGCATGGCCACAACTTCTTTTCTCTTCATGGCTGATTCTCCTTTATTCGAATTAAGGAACTGGTTACAATCCTGAAGACACGAATACGCAGCACCAAAGTGACGAACCGGCGGCTCGCTTGCGATTCTTCCATTACGCCGGACCATACGGACAGCCATCCCTAGGCATTATTAAACGTGAAACCTGCTTGGTAATCTCATTGGGATTTCTCGGAATATTTTCTTGTATAGGGAATGAATATCGTGGTGTTTGTGACTATTTGCCGGGAGAAACTTATTAGGGAAGAGGAATCGTACATAAAAGAGAAATTCATTCATAGATGATAGGAGAAATCGGCCGCAGGCTGCGGCAGTTATTCTTGAGGTTTACAAATTGCGGTTGCCTTGAGGTGTCAGTAAGCGGAAAATCCAAATGCTGTTACTTTATTATATCTTATGAAATAGGGCTATAGAAGTATTTTACAAGCTTTCAAGCGCTGATGTGGGAAGTATTTATTAAGATATGCTGCAGCGAAAATAAAAGAGACTAAAGCGGGAGTGTGATATAAAAAAGGAGACCCGGCTACCCGGGCCTCCTTTTTATATATGGCATAACCATTAATCGCTATGTGGAACGGCAGCTCATGTTACTTCTGCTCCTGCAGCTCCGGCTGTGTTTTCTTCAAATACGCCCGCCAGGTAATGCACCACTGTTGCGGATCATCGAGTGACGATTCATCGTTGCGGTGGACAGTGCTGCTGTGCGGTGCAGACTTCACGATCTCAGGGTACGTGTAGGCTTCATGCGAAATATGCTCAAGCGCCTGGATATATTCGTCCAGATCCTCCTTGGAATAGGATTCGGTAGGTTCAAGCGTAAACGGCTGCGGCACAATATACGGATGATGAGAAGTCCAGTAATGAAGTCCAAAATCGCACATCCGGCGCGTAATATCCTCTGTCGTCACTCCCGTTTCGTCCGTGAGCTGTTTCCAGCTGTAGCGGACTTGTTCGAGACGCCGCCCTTTGATATACGGGGCGCTCGCGCCACGTATTTGCAGAATTTTATGATACAGGTAATTATTATTCAATACGGCAACCTGGGCGACATCCTTCAATCCTTCTGCCCCCAAGCTCATGATCCAGGCGTAAGAACGGAGCACAGTTTGGGCCACGCCGTGGAAGCTGCGGACCTTGCCGATACTGCCTTCACCTTGCTCGGTCAGCACATAACGCCCGTCCGCATCCAGATCCACCAGCGGTCCGGGCAGGAAAGGCTTCAACTCCTCCGTCACCCCAAGCGCACCCGTTGCCGGTCCTCCGCACATATGCGGTGCTGCAAAGGTCTTGTGAAGATTGAAGAAGCACATGTCGAAGCCCGCTTCCTTCGCCCGCGTAATCCCGAGCAGACCATTGGCGTTGGCTTGGTCATAATAGCAGACCCCGCCAGCAGCATGCACCACATCCGTAAATTCACGAATGCGATGGTTATAGATGCCCGTGTCCTCCGGATTGGCAACGACGAAGCCTGCCGTCCGTTCGGAGACTGCGTTCTTCAGCTTCTCCAGATCCGGGAACCCGTCTTCGTCCGGGTGCAGCGTAATGATCTTATACCCCTTCACTGCAGCGGTTGCTGCCTGGGAAGGATGCGAGAAGATGGTCGTGATGATCTCGTCACGCCGGGCTCCTTCACCGCGCGAATCATGGTAAGCGCGGACAATGGAAGCCATGGCGAGCAGCGCCTGAGTGCCGCTGCTTGGCTGGAACGAGAATGCATCCATGCCCGAAATCTCGCGCATCGCGAGATCAAGGTTGTGGAAAACCTCCAGCATTCCCTGCACGGAATCGATATCCTGAAGCGGATGAAGTTCAGTCATGCGCGGATTGCGAATGAGCATCTCATTGATCCGCGGAATGTATTTCATCGTACAGGTTCCTTGACCAATTTCGACGTTCATATCCGATCCCAGCGTCTCCTGGGACAATCTCAAGTAGTGCCGGAGTACCTTGGCCTGACCGATCTCCGGGAGCGCGGGAGCTGTGCTACGCTGCATGGAGGCAGGAATCAAGGATTCCATGCTGCCCACTTCGGCCGCTACGGCATCCTCGGTTCCCGGGGGAATCACACCCCGTTCTCCGGTCTGGTGCAGTTCGAAAATAACCGGCTCATCCCATTTGGCTTGATGGAACTGACGAACCTTATGATTTCTGATAATCCGTTTCATGACGTCTTCGACCTCCTCATTATGATCTGTCAGGGTGATTGGCGACAATGGAGCGGAGCGCTGCAGCAAGGCGGTCCAGATCGGACTGCGTATGAATCTCCGTCACGCAGTACAGCGCACACTCGCCCCACGCCGGATAGGCTGCCGACAGATTTTTTCCGCCGAAAATTCCTTGCTCCATCAATCGGCCGTTAATCTCGGCAACCGTCAGCCCGGTATTATTGAAGTCAACGACGAATTCCTTGAAAAAGGCGCCTTCGAAACGAAGTGATACGCCCGGAATGTCAGACAACCGCTTCGCGGCATAATGCGACTTCTGGATAATGGTGCTGCCGACTTCCTGCATACCGGCCGGTCCGAGCAGGGACAGATAAACACCTGCCGTAATCCCCCAAAGAGCGGTCTGAGTGCCAACGGACTCTTTGCCTTTCTCACGCAGGGCAAACGATGTGCGTTCATAAGCGACATCTCCGAAGCCGTACTCGCCCTCCACTTCTGTCGGCACGATACCGAATAAGCGGGAAGGATACTCCATCACGTATTTCTCCTCATCGCGGGTAGCGATAAATCCGGCTTGGCCGCCGCCGTAATTCATGTGCATGCCAAGAGGCTGCAAATCTCCACAGATGATATCCGCTCCATAGCGTCCCGGCGGATCTAATACCCCAAGGGATATCGGGTCCACTCCAACGATGGATACCCCATTGACGCCATGGACAAGCGCGGATATTTCGGCCCCCTGATCCTCGATGATTCCGAGATATCCCGGGTTCTCGAAATAGACGGCAGCTACGTCGTCGTTTAACTTGCCGCGAAGATCTTGAAGATCCATTCGTCCGGTTGCTGGATCGATTTCGATATATTGAATGTCCATCACAGGCGTACAGTAATTACGGATAATCGCCACCTTATCCGGATCGACCGATCGCGGCAGCAGGGCCGTCTTGCGCCCTGTCATCCGACCCGCCATTCGGATGGCGGTGGAAGCCGCCTGAGCCCAATCGAAGGTGGGAACGTTCACGACGTCCATATCCACCAGCTCGGCAAGCAGGCTTTGATATTCGAACAAAGCCTGAAAACGTCCATGATCTTCATAAGGCTCTCCGGCATACGCGGTCACGAATTCGGAACGCTGATTGATTTCGTCGCACACGGCAGGAATGAAGTGCTGCCAGCAGCCTGCCCCGAGGAAATTCAAGTAGTCCGCGCCGTGCTTGTTCTTAGCCAGCAAGCCGTCGATGTGACGGCGCAGCTCGTACTCGTTCATCGCAGGCGGAAGATTCATCTCCCGGTTCAGCTTCAGGCTGTCCGGAATGGCGTCATGGAGCTGATCCATCGAGGTCAGTCCGATTTCCTTCAGCATGGCGTCCCGGACTTCCGGGACGGTATTGGGTATATAAGGATGGGCATAAGTTCTGTTGTCAGCCAATTGAAGCGCCTCCGTTCGTGTTGAATAGATAAAAGTGCGTGTTCAAAAAGGGTGGTTTTCAGCACCGAAGCTTATGCTTCCGATGGGTTTCTAAGCAATGCCGCCTCCGTCAACGACAAGCACGCTGCCGGTTACCCAGGAAGACAGGTCGCTCGCCAGAAACAATACAGCGTTCGCGATATCGCGCGGCGTGCCGAGTCTCTCCAGCGGACGTCCGCCTGCGGAAGCGACCAGAAACGCCGCCTCGTCCTGCTTCAGCTGCTTGGCTTCGTCCCGCAGTAGCGGTGTATCCGTGTCGCCCGGGGACACGCAGTTGACGCGGATGTTGGCCGCTCCATGATCGATGGCCATCGCTTTCGTCAGATTGACGACGCCGGCTTTGGCCGCGCAGTAAGCGGCAGCGCGATCTCCGCCCTTAAGCCCCCACCCGGAACCCGTATTGATGATGCTGCCGCCTCCGCTTTGCTCCATGATCGGAATGATATACTTCGACAGGAGGTAAACCCCCTTCAGCGAAACGTTCAGCACCAGATCCCAATCTTTCTCTTCCAGCTCGGTGACGGTTCTGCGGCGGATGACGCCTGCGTTATTGAACAGAATGTGGATGCCTCCAAGCTTCGCGTTAATCTCCGTGGCTACGCGCTCGCAGTCCGCAGCCGAAGTAACATTGCAGCGGTAGAAGCTCGCCTGGCCCCCTTTGCCGCGTATTCCCGCGGCTGCATTCTCTCCCGCAGCCTCGTTAATATCGATCAGAACCGCATGGGCTCCGAAGTCCGCCAACAGCTCGGCAGTGGCCAAGCCGATTCCTGAAGCCCCTCCCGTAACGACAGCCACCTTGCCCGATAAGTTCAAAACATCCTGTGTATTAAGCATCGTTATCCTCCTTACGATTCATGTTGTTTGGCTTCTTCTGCCATCCGCCGGCTCAGCCGCTCTGGAGAGCTGTCCTCTGATAAGTAAGCCTGAAGCAGGATCCGGAACCGGAAAGGCTCCGGCTTCACCGCGTTCTCCGGCGATTGCGCCGGGCCGCAACTGTTGCTTCCCAGTCCGTTTTGCCGGTAATCCAAATTCAGCGTAATGAACTCGCGCGGTTTCAGATCGCTCATATGCTGAGCCTGCTCCAAATCGGCGTCTGAATAACGTCTTGCGCTGAATTCAAGCACCGGAACGCCTGCCGCAAGCAGTCCGATTCCGGCACCGTCCGTGATCGACATCCATTTGACATCTGTCCGGTTTCCGTTCTCCTGCGGATAGATGTATGGCGTGAACAATCCGTCGACCGTGCTCCGGTATACGCCGAAGCGTCCCGCCTCTTTGCTGTCCGAATAGCTCTCACCCGGTCCTCGGCCGTACCATTGCACCTGATCCATATCGCCGGGTATCTCAAGCTGCATACCAATCTTCGGCAGCATGGCAGGCGGCGTTCCTTCCGGCTTCCCGCTGACGTCCATCGCAATCAAACCGCTTGCGTGGACCGTATAGGAAATTTCGCAACGGAAACCCCAGTCATGAACGGGCGGAGCAATACGAGTAATCCAGGTCACCTGAACCGAGGCCTCATCCACATGCTCCCAGCGGAAACTGTCCACGCGTTCGGTCAATCTGTCGAGATGGGCTTTGCGCCAATCCGTAAGGACGTACATGTCATTGTCGATCGGGGCACGCCAGAAATTCAGGCGTGGTCCGCGCCGGATCAGCTCCTTGCCGCCCATACGAAGCGAAGCAATTCCCGGGCGCAGGCAGTTAAAGGAGATGCAGAACAAGTCATTGCCGAGAATGAGCTCGCGACCTTCTTCAGTTACCGCCAATGTGCGGTGCGCAGGCTGCAAAGCAGGGCTGCCGGACGTGCCATATACGGCGGCAGGCAGTTCGAACTGTGCCCAGGCTACCTCATGGCCTTGCGGCGCCCAATCGCCGTCTGCCGCCAGCGTGAAACCGACATTCAGCCACAGTTCGACACCAGGCTCCAAACGGGCCGGAGGCTGATCGTCCCGCAGCGGCACCGTTACTTCCCGACTTTCGCCGGGACCGATATGCGGCAGAGCAAGCACGCCGCTTTCAACCGTGCGTCCGTCTGCCGTTACGCTGTAATGCGCCTGCAGATGATCGAGCGCAGCAAAGTCATACCGGTTCGTAATGCGGAGCTTGCCCGTATCTATCATTTCAACCTTGACGGGTTCGATAATCTTCTTATATTCCAGGAGTCCCGGCGATGGAGTCCGGTCCGGCCGAACCAGTCCGTCAATGACGAAATTGCTGTTGTTCGGCACATCCCCGTAGTCTCCGCCATACGCATAGTCCTCCTTGCCGTCCGCCGTCTTATGACGGAGGCCATGGTCGATCCATTCCCAGACGAAGCCGCCCTGCAGGCGCCGGTAAGCATCAAAAGTATCGAAGTACGGACGCAGGCCTCCCGGTCCATTGCCCATCGCATGGGCGAATTCGCACAGGATATGCGGCTTCGGATGATCGACCATTTTGCCGAAGCCCTCCATCTTCTCCACGGAAGAGTACATCGTGCTGACCACATCGCACACTTCTGCTTCCTGGTCTTCCTCGTAGTGAACGAGACGGGTGGAATCATGTTCCTTGCACCACTCGGACATAGCCCGGAAATTACAACCGAATCCAGACTCATTGCCAAGCGACCAGAAAATCACCGACGGGTGGTTCTTGTCGCGCTCCACCATGCGGCGGACCCGGTCCACATAAGCATCCTTCCATGCCGGATCATCGCTGAGACGCGAAATGTTGCCAAGCGGCTCAAATCCATGCGTTTCCAGATCGGTTTCTTCCATTACGTACAAGCCGTATTCGTCGCACAGGTCATAGAACCGAGGATCATTCGGATAATGCGCCGTACGTACGGCGTTGATATTATGCTGTTTCATCAGCTTGATATCCTGGAGCATCGTAGACAGCGTCACGGTCCGGCCCGTATCCGGATGATGGTCATGGCGGTTGACGCCTTTGAGCAGAATCGCCTTGCCGTTCACCAGAAACTGGCCGTCCTTCACTTCGACGCGTCTGAAGCCCACGCGCTGCGCAATGGTTTCCGTGATTTGATCCTGCGAATCCAGGACGGATACGACCAGATGATATAAATAAGGCGCTTCCGCATTCCATAATGCAGGTTTCGCGACAGGCAGGTTGAACTCGATCGATGCCGGACCGGATATAGCTTTCTCGGCAGACAGAACGAGCGCCCCTGTCCGGTCGAGCAATTGAAGCTGCACCTTTCCCCTGGCATCTTCACCAGCCTGATCTAGTCGGACCGACAGCACCGCACTCTTCAATTCCTGATCCAGTTCGGTTACGACCCGATAGTCGCGAATACGAACGACGGAAGGCTCGGCAATCAGGTATACGTCGCGGAAAATGCCGCTCATCCACCACATATCCTGATCCTCCAGATAGCTGCCGTCAGACCATTGGTAGACTTGGACGGCAAGGCGGTTCACGCCGGATAGCAGATATGGTGTCAGATCAAACTCGGATGTTAAGCGGCTCCCTTGGCTGTAACCGATGAACGAACCGTTCAGCCATACATGAAAAGCGCTGTCCACGCCGTCAAATTTGATGGAAATGACTTTCCCGTCCCAATGGGCAGGAAGCTCGAACTCTCTTACATAACTCCCCGTCGGATTATCGTTCGGCACATGCGGAGGATCTACCGGGAACGGATAATAGAGATCCGTATAATGCGGATGTCCGTATCCCTGAAGCTGCCAATGTCCAGGTACGCGGACGTCGTCCCAACCCGAGGCATCATAATCTTCCTTGAAAAAATCCTGCGGAGCCAGCTCCGGCCCTTCAGCAAAATGGAATTTCCATAGCCCGTTCAGCGACTTGAAACAAGGCGAGCTTCCCCTGTCGTAGCTTAAAGCGCCATCCCGGTCCGCGAACGGAATGAAATAGGCTCTGCTCTTCGAACGGTTTTTTTCCAATACGCTTAGGTTATCCCAGTCGCGCTCTGTCATGATGTTGTACATGCTCCTCTTCCCTTCCTTTCTCTCTATCTATCCTTTGATGCCTGTTGTCGCGATTCCGCCAACGATATAACGCTGAGCGAAGAAGAAGATAGCCAGCGGCGGAATGGAGATCAAGCAGGTAATCGCCATTATCGATTGCATGTCGACGCCGTACATGCCCTTGAATTGGGACAAGCCGAGCGTCAGCGTGTATTTCGTCTGATCATTCAGGAAAATGAGCGGCCCAAGGTAATCGTTCCAGCAGCTCATGACTTGAAATACGGCTACCAGAATCAGCGAAGGTCCCATCAGCGGCACGATAATCCGGAACAGTACGGTAACTTTACTGGCGCCGTCAATCGTTGCAGCCTCATCCAACTCTCTCGGCAATGTCAGGATAAACTGCCGCAGCAAAAAGATATAATAAGCGGAACCGAACCAGGACGGCACGATCAGCGGTTTAAGCGTATTGATCCAGCCCAAGTAGTTGAATTCCATATACTGCGGAATCATGGTGACTTCCCATGGAATCATCATGGTCGCAAGGACCACCAGGAACAGGAAGTCGCGCCCTTTGAACTGGAATCTGGCGAATCCGTAAGCCACAAGCGTGCAGGAGATCAACTGGCCCAGCGTAGACAAGGCCGTAATGACCACCGTATTTTTCAAAAAGAGATTAAAGGGCTGTATATTCCATGCCTCGGCAAAATTGCTGAATTTCCACACGGAAGGAATCCATTTGGGCGGGAACAGGTACAGCTCCTGCTGCGACTTCAGTGCCGTTGTCACCGCCCAGAACAACGGTGCGATGAAGAGCAGTGAAAATGCAATCAACAGGACATAAGAGAATGCTTTTTTCATCCGGCCTGCCCCCCTTTTCTTGCTTTGAGTTTCTTCTGCGGATTCTTCTTCATTTCGCCTTCATAGAACACCCAGGCTTCCGATGATTTGAATACGAGGAACGTCAGCACAAGCACGATCAGGAACATGAACCAGGCGTTCGCGGCAGAGTAGCCCATCTTGAAATATTTGAATGCGTTCTCATACATATACATGGCGTAGAAATACGTCGATTTCATCGGCCCGCCTCCCGTCAGCAATAACGCGAGAGTCAGCTGCTGGAATGCCGCAATGATGGACGTAATCAAATTGAACAAAATCGTTGGCGTGATCATCGGAATCGTGACGCTGAGGAACTGGCGGATTTTCCCTGCACCGTCGATTGAAGCGGATTCGTACAGATCCTTCGGAATGCCTTTGAGCCCCGCCAGGAAAATCAGCATCATTGAGCCTTGCCCCCACAAGCTGGCAACCACCATGGCCACAAGCGACCACTTGGTATCATTGAGCCAATCGGGACCTTGAATGCCAAAGAGAGACAGGAAGTAGTTCAATATTCCGTAGTCTCCGCTGTACACCCAGGACCAGATCATGGCGAGTGCCACGCCCGAGATCACGGAAGGCAAATAAAAGGCGGTACGGAAAATCGCGCTCCCCCGGACCTTTTGGTTCAGCAGCATGGCGAGTCCAAGGGCAACCACAATGTTAAGCGGAACGAACAGGACGGCAAACTTCAGGGTTACGAAAAGCGATTTCCAGAACATCGGGTCATCCGTGAACATTTCCACGTAGTTGTCGATACCGATGAAGGTGACTTTGCCGACGATCGGCCAATCAAAAAACGAAATGATCAATGAGAACAACAACGGTCCCAGAGTGAAGACAACGAATCCGAAAATCCAAGGAAAGATAAAGAGGTAGGGGGCAGCCCCACCCCATCTGCGTTTTCTCAAGGGTTTAAGGGCGGCTGTCTGTTCCGGTGTATTCTGCAGGTAGGTCTGAGCCATCTCCTAACCTTCTTTCTACAATTATTTCAAGTACCGTTCGCTGTCCTTGACAGCCTGATTCAGCACATCATGGGCATTGCTGCCGTGCATAACGGATTCGACGGCTGCGGAGAGCTGACGGTTCACTTCATTCCATTTCGGATTCAGGAGGAACGCCGGCGTATCGCTCGAACGTTCGAGCATCGTGTAAAAAGGCTTGTAAAGCGAATCCTGATCCTTCTTCAGCTCGTTGACGACGCTTTGACGGACAGGCAGATCGGCTACGCGCATTTTGATCGAGTCATTGGATACGTAGAATTTAATGAACTCCCATGCGAGATCCTTTTGCTTGGAGTCTTTGGCAATGGACAATGCGGATTCTGCCAGCACGCCCTTCACCGGCTTGCCCGGGAACGCCGGAATCTCAACGGTACCTACATCGATTCCCGCTTGTTTGAACGATTCCAGCGGCCAGATTCCGCTTTCCCACATGGCGATTTTGCCGGCTTTGAAAATATCGTCACCGCTCTGCTGGCCCTTGCCTCCCGTCAGTACTGCGGATCCGTTTTTCACCATGTCGCCGAACATTTGAATCGAATCGGCCGTCTCCTTGCTATTCATGTAACCGTCGATGGTTTTACCGTCCGGAGAGATGAAGGAACTGCCGTTGCTCCAGACAAATCCCTGCAGGTCATACGTGTCATTCTCGGCGCGTACGCCAAAGCCGTATTGCTTTTTGGATTTATCGGTAAGCTTTTGGGCAATATCCTGAAACTCGTTCCATGTCCATCCGTCTTTTGGATGAGGGATACCGGCTTCATCAAACAGCTTTTTGTTGTAGTACACGACTCTTGTCGTAAATCCGGCAGGAATCCCGTACAGCTTGTCGTCGATTTTGCCGTAGTTGAATAATCCTTTGTAAAAATCATCTATGTTGAGATCTTTATCCTTGTCCGCGAAGCCGTCCAGCGGCTCAAGCGATTGATGATAGGTCGGGAAGTCCCACATATACATCACATCCGGCGGATTCGCCGCCCCGAAGCCCGCAGCCAGCTTCTGGTCGAATCCGTCAGCGTAAGCCTCCACCTGCACCTTTGTGCCGGGGTGCTCCGTTTCAAACTTCTTGGCGATATCCTGCTCGATCTTGAGCGCATCCCCCGTATCCCAGGTCGCAAAGCGAAGCGTCTTGGATGCCTTAGACCCGCCACCCCCCTGGCTGGCTGTTCCGGCGCTTCCGTCATTGCCGCCGCAGGCAGACAGAACGGATACCATCATCGTTGTTGCAAGGACAATGAGTGAAACTCTCTTATTCATATTGTCAGCTCCCCTGTCAATGAGGTGTATAATAATTGAACCGCTTTCATCGTAACTCTTATGAAAGCGGTTCAAAACGTGTATCTATTCGAATGTAGTTGCGATTTTGTTCGAATTTCCGAGGCCGGGTGTCAATCTGTTCGGGACCCGTCTCCTTTTTGTTGGGCACGGAAATGGCTCGGCGTTTGCCCCGTACAGCGCTTGAACCATTTGCTGAAATATTTGCTGTCGCCGAGTCCCGTCCGCTCGGCAATCTCCTGCATCGTTAGCGTCGTATCCCGCAGCAGGCCGTAGGCAAGTCTCAGCTTCCGCTTATATTGAAAAGCAATAAAGCTATCCCCGACCGTCTTCTTGAACAAAATGGAGAAGTGGCTGCGGCTGAGTCCGACCTCTTCTGCCAGATCGCTCGCCGACCAGTCGGCAGCCGGGTTCGCATGCAGCAGATGTACAGCCTTCCAGATCGGCTCCGGCCAATCCTCTCCCGATACTCCATAGATTCGCTCCAGCTCCGACTCTTTATGCAGAGACATAAACGCCTCCTTCAGATCGTCACTGAGCAGCAAAGCGCCCCTTCGGCTCCACTGCAGCTTGCCGCATCTGCTCTTGCACTCCACGAGCAGGCTCTCTGCCGCCCCCTTGAGATAGTCGGGCACGATCCAATAGCAGTACTCTTCCCCGTAAGGAATCATCGTTCCGTCACACATGCTGCGGTCATCCTGGCGTGCTTCCTGCAAAATGCCGCTCCAGGACGCCCCGCATTCCACCGTGCGGATAAGATATAGATACAGTGGCTGCCCGCCAAAATGCCACTTTCCTTCATACAGATTCGCAAGCTCAGATAGAAATTTATCGCTGTGTCCGTTCAGCCAGGCAAAAAGCATGGTTTCCAGCCGTTCGCCGTCCTGTGGTACGTCAAGCGCCGGGGCCGTCAGTTCGCGCTGGAACTGCTTCAGCATCTCCTCTAGCTCTTCATCCTCAAAAGCCGTCTTCAGCAGATATCCTGAAGCCCCCAGCCGGATGCCCTGCTGTGCATACTCAAAATCACGGTGGCAGCTGAGCAATATGATCTTCGTATGCTGCGCCATCTCTTTGACCTTGCGGGACAACTCGATCCCGTCCATCTCCGGCATAACGATATCCGTAATAACGACCTCCGGACGATATTCCAGAAAGGCTTCCCAGGCCTTGACCCCATTGGGAGCGTCAGCCACGACTTCCATTCCGAACTGCTCCCAAGGTACGGTTGAGCGCAGCCCTTTGCGTACGATACTCTCATCATCAGCAATCAGCACCTTAATTTTCTTGGTTGTATCCATCGGAACGCTCCTCCTTTTTGGGCCAACGAATACTTATGGTTGTACCCTCACCCTTGGTCGAATGTACCGTAAGCCCATACTGCGGGCCAAAGTGCAATTTAAACTTCTGGTCTGCGTTCTGCACGCCGAGTCCCCCGCGCCCTTGGCGTCGCGGTCCCGGCACAAATAGACGGCCCAGCTTTTCTGCCGTAATACCCGCACCATCGTCCTTCAGTGTCAGCAGAAGCTCTTCGCGTTCCTCTCTGATATCCAGTTCAATGACCCCGATACCGTCGATAAAGCCGTGGAAAAATATATTTTCAAAAAGTGGCTGCAGCGTCATTCGCGGGATCAGATACCGCTTCAACGCTTCCTCACAATGGAGCTCATAATGGAATACAGCGCCATACCGGATCTCCTGTATCTTCAGAAAATGCTCGATCATCCGCAGCTCTCTGCCAAGCGTAATCAGCTCTTGCGAAATATCGAGATTGCCTTCCAGCACCATCGTCAGATGGTACAGCATCTGGCGAATGTCCTCGGCTCCCTCGAGCCTGGCCTTCCACTGAATCGAATTCAGCGTATTGAACAGCAAATGCGGATTGATCTGGTAATGAAAAGCTTTCAGTTCGGCTTCCTTCTTCAGCCGCTCGCTCTGCTCCACTTCCTGCACCAGCGTCTGCACTCCGCTCACCATCCGGTTAAAGCTCATATCGAGACTCCCCAGCTCATCTCTGCCTTCAATCGGCATCCGCGTATCCAGCTTGCCGAAGCTGACCTTTTGCATCGAATCCTTCAGCGTACGGATGCGGGCGGTAAAATGGGATGAAAAGATATACGCAAGTCCAAAGGCAAGAATGCAGGAGATGACAGCCACCAAAATAGTATTGGAACGGATGATTCCTGAAGATAAATAGAAGGCTTTCGCAGGCAGTCTTGCCTCAATCGTCCACTGGTTCACGGACAGCGTCCGGTCCCAGATCATATCGCTATCCTTGGGGGTGAATGCAGAAGCACTCTTGTACACGATTCTTCCATCGGATGCTTTGATCGTCAGATGGGCTTTCGTATCCTCCTCAAACAGGCGGAACATGTGCAGCAGTTCCTGGGCATTTTCCTCGATTAGAATTGTGCTCCCATCCTGCGCCCCGCTGGAGTTGTGGATCGGCACCGCCAGCCCCAGCACAGGCAGATTCGAGTCGCCCGCGCGTCCTATCCCGTGATCCTGCATATAAAATCCCAGCCAGTAAATGCCTTGGAACGTGGATGGCTTTTCCTGCCATGCAGGAATGCTGCCAAGCTTGGTGACATCCAGATTATTTTCCCCATAATAATAGCCCGATGGTGTTATGATATAAATCCCTGCCGTCAGATCAGTCCGGAGTGATTTGAGAAGGGCTTCAAAATCGTTTTTTTCGATGATCTCACTATAAGTTACGGGAGCCCGGTTCCCGAGATCCGCACGTGCAGGATCCAGCAAATAGGAGTAAATCGTCTCGCTCATCTGCTTCATTCGGGAGAGAGATGAGCTCGTCTGCTGCTCTAGCTGTGCGACGGCATTTTCGCCATATTTTCCAAACTGTGAGTTAATAATTCTGGCAGACTGATAGTAGGATAAAGCTCCAAGCGAGAGCAGCGGAATAAGGGTCACGACAAGAAAACAAAACAACAGCTTAGTCCGGATGCTGCGGTACGATCCCGACAAGAAGCGGCGGTAAAGCTGCTTAAGCCACTGGCTTTTCATACACGGTTCCCCCCTGCCCGCAAGTGCGTATATCTGCATTCTAGCATGGACAGGCATTCAATAGATAAACCCCGTCACCCTATGTTAACGCTTACATTTTATTCATGGCATATAACATCGCTATAACATCCTCTTATGATCGAACAAACGGGAAAAGCACCTCCCCGAAACGCTGTAAAAACAGCCGAAGAAGTGCAAAACCCGTGTTTAATTGGTATACTCATGCCCCAGAATCAGGAATACGCTCGAGGTCCATGTAAATGCCCTGTCACGCAGGCCTTCGCCTGTAAGCGCATCGAAGTTCTCCGCCATGCCGCTGCGGTTAAGCATGCTGCAGAAGCGGCGCGATACCTCCCGGGCCAGCTCCAAATCACCCGCCGCAGCGGCGCCTTCCACGAGCAGCATGGTTGATGGCGCCCAGATCGGACCTCGCCAGTATCCATCCGGCTGATAGTATGAGCTGCTGATGCTTTCTGTCGCCCAGCCGTTCGCGGTCAGGAACCGGTTCTCTTCCCGCAATCCGTCCAGGAGCGCTGTGCGGATGTGTTCCGGCAGCCGTTTGCCAAGCAGGATCGGTACGAACAGCAGCAGGCTGTCCCCTTCGGACGGTTCATGCGTGCCTGAGCGGCAGGATATGAACTTCCCATCCTTCCAAAAATGTCCAACCATCTTCTCCAGCGTATCCTCGGCAAGACGCCTCCATGCTGAGGATTCCTCCGCAAGCCCAAGCAAACCAGCGATTTCAGCCAGAAGCTCGGTTTGGATGATCAGAAAAGCGGCCAGATCCGGACTTTCCACCGGGATGCCGTTATTAAACGCTGTACTGTTGTCCCAGCCCGAATCGTTGCCGTGATTATACTGGGGAATGCCGTCGCCATCCCCGTCCCGGTATCGGAACCACCAATTTGTCCACTTGGACAGTGGTCCGTAAACCTCTCTCAGCTGACCCTCGCGGATGTAATCAGTACGCTGCATCATCCAGGCCAGCGTCCAGCCGTGAATCGGCGGTTTATTGCAGTTCCATAGCTCATATTTGTCGTTCACGAAGTCCGGAATCAATCCGCTCTCATCCTGCCGGTCAAAAAAGATCATGAACTGGTCCCATGCCAGCTTCGGATCATGGCGTACCAGCGCCATGGCATTAAAGCAGTGATCCCAGCTCCAAATATTCGTCATCCAGTTCTTCGACATGTACATCGCCGGACGGGTCAGGCATCCCTCTGCCGGCACCAGGCAGGACCAGGTGATATAGGCGGCCAGTTCCCGTCCTTCCTGCCAGCGTTCAGGGATAGTCAGGCTGCGTTCAAGCCACGTCCCAAAATCATTTTCGGCGGATATCACGGCATCTTCAAAAGATTCCCACGCTTCCCTTGGTTCCCATACCGTGCGGAACTCCTCTACCGCAAACTCCGCGATATTCGTGTCATCATCCGCATTGAACTCTGCGATTACGCGTGAGCTTTTAATCTTATCCCAAGGCACTTCCATCTTCATACCGCCTGCCAGCCGTGTCAGCATAAAGCGGCATTCATGGGTGAAGCTGTTCATTTCCCAACTGTCCTTATTCACTTCGTAAGCATAATCGTATGCTGCCGGCATAAAGGTAAGCCGGATGCCGCAGCCCTTGGAACGAAGGCGAAATGTCCGGCTATCCGATATGCAAATTTCGGCATAGATGGCCGAAGCCGGGGAGTTCAGCCTTACGACCCCTGGAGAAGCTTCCGTCATATACGGTATCGGCTGGTTTCGCTTGTCGATCAGCTCAATCCGGAATGCCTCGCCGAATTTGTCGTCGCCGCCGCGGACGGTTCGCAGGTAGAGACCCTGCTGTCTATTCTTTCCTTCAGGCAAGAGCGATACCGCGAGAAACGACTCCTTACGGCTGAAGGGCACGATACTCAGGTCAAATTTCATGGCTGTTCTCCTTCGTCAAGAGGAATAATACGCTTTCATTTTACCCTTGATGAAGGATACGAGGAACGTGCAGGTGTTTTTCCAGCAGAGGCAAATTTGTTGGGAATTCATATATCTGCTGATTGAAGGTGTCCTTTTGTTAGAGAGGCAGGGGTATTCTTGTTAGATTTGCTCCATGACACCCGCTACATGCCGGTCATCTGCTGATCCAGCTGCTCCAGTACGAATGGCCATGCCTGCTCATGCCCGTCTCTTGATTCCGCATCCGGAAACCCGGCATGTTCGAGACGCAGCAGCGTTCCGTTGTCAGCCGGCTCCAGTTCAACGGTGACGACCGTCTCCGCGCCCTTCGTTCCCCCTTCGCCGGTCACCCACGTCAATTCAACCAACCGATCTGTTTCAAGTCTCAGGAACCGTCCGTAATGCGGATGGCGCTGAGCTTCCAGATGCGCATCGGGTTTGAATTCGGTCTCAAAGAAGAAAACGGTGTTGACCTTTCCCTGCATAATCACGGATCCAGGGGCTGCAAACCAGCGGTCGAACTGCTCCGTCCACGCTCTAAAAATCACGTCTGGAGCCGAATCCATCCGTCGCTCCACTTTCAAATGGAAAGGTCTTGCTGATAAGTCAGGCACACGCATGGGCTCGGTCATACATTCTTCATTCCTTTCAGGATTTAGGCTTTTAGATGATAATAACTTGCTAACGGGTTCCTTTTTTTCAGCGGCTATACATAAATCATGGACGGTAAACCCTAGTTTATACCCCCCACTCCTTCCGGGCATCGGCAACGGACTTTTGCGGCGATTTCCCCCAGGCATAGTGCCCTTTCGGCTTTCGGCCGATCCAGCGCTCATCGACAGGCTCCGAAGCGAGCTGGTACCTCGTGTCCGAGCTGATTCTGAACCTGCGGGTCGCGTTATTCAGCGAGGCATGCATCATGTACATCCCGAAAATAATGACATCCCCGGCTTCGAATGAAGCCGTCGCCCATCTTCCGCCGTATTTTTCCACGATCTCAATAGGGTCCTCCGAGAACCAGCCTGTAGCCACCTGATCCCGGTCAACATCCATTTGTCCATACGTTTGCTTGATAGGATCGAAATGCTGGGAGCCGAGACATATCGCGAGCGTACCGAGTTCCAGCGGTGTATCTCCCAAGGGTGTCCACATGGTGTAGACGTTTTTCGTTCCCCTTCCCATGTAGACAATATCATAATGTGCCCCGGTATTTCCTCCCTGCGCAACGGCACGTGGCCATTTGTAATCATAGGTCATGGCCTTCCCGCCGAGCAGGCGGTCAAAGAAGCTCATGACCGAAGATCCGTTCACCATCTCCAGGAAATGCGGGAAATCGGATTGCAATTCCTCCGTGCTTCCCCCCCACATCATCCCTTTATTCTCTCCGCCAATCACGCCTTCATGAAGAGAAGCTTTCGGGTCCAGGCGACCTGTTGCCTGCAGCTTGCGTAAAAAGTCCATTCGTGCAGATTGCACCTGATCCCTGTCGTGAAATCCGCGGATGAACAGATAGCCATCTTCCGCTAGTCGAGCTCGGAGAGCCTCCGTGTTTTCCAGAATATCATGGCTGCTTCTGAGCTCTGTTAGGTATTGGCTTCCCAGTTCAAGTTCCCTTTGCCCGATTGTCACTTTCATGTGGGTATTCTCCCCTCTGGATATCCGGACGGCTTCCCGTCCGTTATTGGATTCCTTATCAGCATAGCGGATCCGGGAGATGAAATCGTTAGCCAAAACCGTTCAACATTTACGCAAAACCCGCTTAAACATGATATAACCGCTGCCGGGTTCGCCATTCCGAAGGAGGGCAATCCTCCAATTTTTTGAACCAGAGCGAGAAGGAGTGCAGACCTGTAAAACCGATCAATTGCGCAATCGACTGCATGTCCCTATCCGTAGAGCTCAACTGCCACTTGGCCTCCGCCAGCCGGCACATTTGCTGGTACTGTTTGGGCGTCATGCCATATACCTTAGAGAAACGTTTGCGGAAACCTTCTTCCGAGAGACCGCACATTTCGGCTAATGCAGAGATTTGAACGGCATCTTGCAGATGCTCGCGGATATAGTCGCCGGTGTGTGAAATCGAAAGTGCCTGCTGGTCGGAGTGGGAATGTTCATTTAAAAAGAGCAGCAGCATTTCAATCCATGCCATATAGTTTCGTTCCGGTTCTTTCAGCTTGGAGGAGCGAATGCGCAGCCATTCGCGGAAGAGCCGTTCGTAATGATCCTGATCCAGCCCCGATAATGCGATGATCCTCGGGAAGCCGTCCTGAATCAACCGTTCAAATAATTCGCGAATCCGGGCAGGCAGCCCCCGGATGAGTAGAACCCCGAATCGGATGGGCGTAACCGCATGAAAAGAATGAGGAAGATTCGGCGGAATCAATACGACGTGCCCCGCGTTCACCGCTCTTTCTTGATCTCTTCCCCGAAATCGGCCGCTACCCTCAAGTACGACGGATATCTCGATATCCGGGTGGCTCCATAAACGTTCATCCTCCCAATCCTTATCATGGGTACCGATAAAGCTTCTGACCTCCAGCAAGAGCATGACACCTCCGCTCCTTCCTATAATGGAACTCACTATACAATCGATTCGCGATCTGATCAAGTCCTGAAAGGCCATGACATTTAAGCGCAGCCGTAACGCAAAACACCCTGTAGAATCATTGGATAACCGGAAAGGTTATTCCAAATTCTACAGGGTGTTTTTTTAATCCTTTATTCAGGATATTATTTACCGTGGCACTTCTTATATTTCAGACCGCTTCCGCAAGGGCAAGGTTCGTTTCTTCCAACCTTAGGAACAACGTTTTCGTTATCGTCCACAAGTCTGACCAGCCCCTTCTTCGGATCCTCTCCCTCTTGCATGGAGCCCAATTCGACCAGCGTGTGACCGCCATTCGACCACATTCTGGTGTTGTTGTATACCTCCGCAAGCAAGGAAATAACGCGCTGTGCATGAACCGGCGTTTTGAAGGAAACCTTGCGGTTCTCGAACTCATTGATCAAATCCTGCATCGTGCATTTATTCGTACATGCCAATTGAATGTCGTCCATCAAGTATTCAACAAGCTCTTGGTCCTTCGACATATTGTTAAGCACGAAAGCCTTCAACTCAGAAAGCTGCGGAGTCATCTCGAAATAGCCCAGATCCGCATAACGGAGAAGCTCTTCTTTTTCCGGTACAAAAAACGGTTTGCTGTCCAAACCTTCAGTGAGTTCAGCCAGCCTGCTGTCATCTGCCCCGTTTGCTACCAATCCGTTAAAGAGAACGCCATCATGCAGAATAATATCCTGGCCGCGTTCGACCATTTCGGCTGCGTATTTGGCAACTTCTTCTTCCTCTACGGCAATGCTGTTTTGCGAATTAATTATATGAACAAGCTTGTCCAGCTTGATGACACCGTACAAATGAGCTGCAGCGGCGATATATTCATAGGCCTCCTGCTTGGAACCATGCTCCTGTTTCAGTTCGGACAGATCAATTCGAGATGCGGCGGATTTCACTTCCTCCGGCATCAGGACATAAAGCTTGCCCTCACTGAAAAAGCTGAATACTAAACCTCGTTCCAAATAATAGGAATAATGTCCGAAAGGCAGCGCGTTATCCTGAATATTCGGCTCCTTAATAAGCGTTTCCAGAAGAGCCCACTCGTCTGCATCCGTGACAAGTACGATGGACTTCAACTGCTCGGGATCGGTCAAATATGCTGAAAGAGCATCCGCAAGCTCTTCCTTCTTCATCTTGGAACGTCCGGAAATTTGATTAGCGGAGGCAAGCGAAGAAAGTCTGGACTTGGTCAAGCTTTGCAGAATTTCCGGCAAACGGGTCATCACGTCTCCAATGATGGCGTGCTGTATATTGCGTTCTTCCATTTGTAACCTAGGGTCTTCCAACATTTACACCTCTTCCAAATTGATAACATGCGCAGCAAAGCGCCTTTATCCATTATACACTATTCGAGCAAATTCATCTCTTGCTTATGAATTATGAAAACCCGGCCACCGGAAGGCCGGGTTTTATAAGTTTCAAATATAAATAGATTACACCATGATTTTACAAATGTCATTCGTAAAATCGACAGGATCTTGAATCGGCAGACCTTCGATCAAAAGTGCCTGGTTATACAGCAGGTTCGTGAACAGTCCCAGCTTCTCCTGATCTTTTTCAAAAGCGGATTTCAACGACTGGAACACTTCATGATGCACATTGATTTCCAGCACCTTGTCCGCCTGAATGCCTTCACCGTTTGGCATGGCCTTCAGCACTTTTTCCATCTCGATCGAAAGATCGCCCTCGGCTGTCAGGCAAACCGGATGGGATTTCAGACGTTTCGAGGCCTTCACGCTCTTCACTTTTCCGGCGAGCACCGTAGACATGGCCTCGAACAGTTCCTTGTTCTCGGCTGCTTCCGCTTCGGACGGAGCGTCTTCCGCATCTGCTTCGATGCCGAGATCGCCGCTGGATACCGATTTGAATTCCTTCTCCTTGTAATTCATCAGCATCTTGATCGCGAATTCGTCGATATCATCGGTCAAATAAAGAATCTCGTAGCCTTTGTCTGCGACAATCTCGGTCTGCGGAAGCTTCTCGATACGCTCTACGGATGTCCCGGAAGCATAGTAGATATACTTCTGGTCTTCCGGCATTCTGGATACATACTCATCGAGGGTAACCAGCTTCTTCTCCTTGGAGGACGTGAACATCAGCAGATCGGACAGCGTGTCCTTATTCGCGCCATAATCATTATAGACGCCAAACTTCAGCTGTCTGCCAAAAGCCTGGAAGAAGGTTTCGTATTTCTCGCGGTCATCCTTCAGCAGGGACTGGAGCTGGCTCTTGATTTTGCTTTTGATATTCTTCGCGATCAGCGTCAGCTGACGGTCATGCTGCAGCATTTCCCGGGAGATGTTCAGGGACAGGTCCTCGGAATCGACCATCCCTTTCACGAAGCTGAAGTAATCCGGCAGCAGATCGCCGCATTTGTCCATAATCAGCACGCCATTGGAATACAGCTCCAGCCCTTTTTCGTATTCTTTCGTATAATAATCGAACGGCGTGTTCTCCGGAATGAACAGAATCGCATTGTAAACCACGGCTCCATCCGCCTTTACATGCACATGCGAAAGCGGCTTGTCGAACCCGTAGCGTTTTTCCGCATAGAAATTCTCGTAGTCCTCCTGCGTCAGCTCGCTTTTGTTCTTGCGCCAGATCGGCACCATGCTGTTGACGGTTTGCTCTTCCTTGTACTCCTCAAACTCACCTTCGCCGCCTTCTTTAGGACGGTGTCCGGTAATGTCCATCTTGATCGGATAACGAATAAAGTCGGAGTATTTCTTGATGATGCTTTTCAGGCGGTATTCCTCGAGGTATTCATCGTACTGATCGTCTTCGGTGTTCTCTTTGATCTTCAGCGTAATTTCCGTACCTATCGAATCCTTTTCGCAAGGCTCGATGGTGTAGCCGTCCGTACCTTCGGACTCCCAGCGGTAGGCCTGGTCGCTGCCGAGTGCCTTACTGATTACCGTTACTTGATCGGCAACCATAAATGCGGAATAGAAACCGACCCCGAACTGGCCGATGATGTTGTGGCCGTCCTTGGCTTCATTCTCGCTCTTGAAAGCCAGCGAACCGCTTTTCGCGATGATGCCCAGGTTATTCTCAAGATCTTCCTGCGACATGCCGATCCCGGTGTCCGCAATGGTTAATGTCCGGTTATCCTTATCGGCAGTGATTCGGATGTAATAATCATCCTTATTAAATACAAGCTGATCGTCGGTCAGCGCCTTATAGTAAATTTTGTCGATCGCATCGCTGGCATTCGAGATCAATTCTCTCAAAAAGATTTCCTTCTGGGTATAAATCGAGTTAATCATCATTTCCAGCAATCGTTTTGATTCGGCTTTAAACTCTTTTTTCAGCATGAGTTAGGCTCCTTTCGATTCGAACGATTCGTTAGCACTCTATCTTCATGAGTGCTAATTCTTCCTTTTATATATCACACCTTGTTTTTGGAAGTCAATACATACCAAGGTAATGCAAGGCTTAATCGCATGTAATTCATCCCGTTTTAGCAATTATGAATCGCGTTGTCACCTTCTAAGTCTACGACGTTATCAAAAATAGAACGGCCTCCCTGATGGGGGCCGTTCTTATTATCATCCACCGAACCCTGAATCCTGTACATCCATGCTATCAAGCATTTCCCGGTGCGTTTCCACCTTCGCCCGCCTAACCTGATCCATGAGCCACGACTCATACTTCTGCTCCATAAGTCTGCTGCGGATATCCTCATTGGCTTGCTCCATGGAAGCATATCCACCTTCTTGACGCTCCACGCATTGCAATATGGCATACCCTCCTGCGACGGGAACAACGCCGCTGATTTCCCCGGGAGCAAGCCGCCGCGCGGCTTCCAGCAGCTCCGGCATGTACCTCGCATCATTGCGGAGCGTCTGAGCATCGAATAACTGGACATCCGTTTCAACCTTGCCATTCATCGTTTCCGCTGCCTCGGCAAGGGATTGCAGCTGCTGCGCTTCAGCCTGTGCCTGCTTCGCCAGCGAAGCCGCTTCCCCTTCCGAGCCGGAAATGAATAGCTTTCGCGTTCGGATCGATGGTGTTTGCCTGTATAAAACATTCTTATTTTTCTCATAAAACACGTCGATCTCCTCCGGAGAAGATGCCAGCTCTCCGGCAGCCAACCGCTCCTGCAAACGGGTAAGCATCAGGCTGAAAGTATATTGATAGTACTCCTCCTGCCCAAACTGAAGCGGACCGTAGATGACTTTCCCCCTGCCTGCATCCTCCTGTCTTCTCCGGTTTTCCTCCTCTCTGCTCTTTAAAAAGCCGTCGTATGAAATATCCGTTACGATGCCCTCGCGTTTCGCAGCGATCTGTTGAACCTTGAGCTTTGTGATCTGCTCCAGCGCTTTTTGCCTGAGTACTTCTAACGGTGTTTGACCGTCATAACGGCGCTGCCAGAAGCCCTGATCGAACTCTGCTCCGTACCGGGATTGGAATTGCTGGATAACGCCAATCCGTTCCCGTGACATCGCCGCTTGGAATTCCATCGCGGTAACGGCTTCCCCGTCTACGGTCAGTACCGGCCCTTCTGCTTTCTCCCCATCCGCAGCCAGGACATACCCGGCAGCCGCCGCAGCCAATAACAAGCACGCTGCTAACGGCAGCCAAGCCCGTCTAAATGCGTCCAACGGGAACATTCTCATCCTGACCAACCCCTTATGGCGTATTCGTTGCGTACACTTCTGCCTCGACCACATGATTCCACGAATTCACGCTGCTGCCGTTCGACCAAAACCGGACATATCTGGCATGCACCGGTGCAAAGGAAATCTCCTTGCCTGCCGCGGTTTCGGCATATTCCGCATCCATTCCTGCCCCGAGACCCGCACTGTTATTGGTGTCATTATTAAACACGGTGGTCACGCCGCTTGAAAAATCCGGTGAGTCAGACAGCTGCAAGATCACATCCCTGTACGTTCTGCCGTCAAAATAATGCCATAGCTTGATCCGGCTCAGCTCATAAGAGGCACCCAAATCCATCGTCATCCACTGCAGCCCCGCATCCAGTCCCGCATATTGCTCCTTGTTGCCGGATTGCCCATCCGTGACGCGTTCCGGGTTGTTGATGAAGCTGCCGGACGTGACCGTTTTGCCTAGCGCCACATTCGTTGGCGAGGGTACGCTGCTCTGGTGCTCATATGCCCCGCGGTCCGGATTGCCTACATAGATCGGGTTGCCCCAGAAATCTTTGCCTCCGTTATCGGCCACCGCCATCCCGCTGTTGATGGCCGGAGACGTACTTTGCAGCTGGTAACCGGCCAGCGTGTTTCGACCGTTGCCGCCCGTTCCGGGATTTACGAATTGCGGATCGGACGTGATTTTATTCGGATCACTAGGCGTCGTCGCGTAATTGCCATAAAACACGTTGTTGCTGTAGGTATACCCGGAGCCCCATCCGCCCGTTGAGGTCGTACCCTGATTATAGAAAATATTATTTTTCAAAGTGGCCGTACCGCTGTTCGTATTAAATACCTTGGCCGAAATGCCGCTTTGCGTGTAAAACACGTTATTGTAGATGCTCGCATTAATCGGATTCGTCGCCGTAATTAAGAAATTACGGTCATTCTGGCTGATGTTGTACCGGTAAACCGCATCGCGCGAATACTCCGTACCATAGCTGATGAACAGCATGCTGCCGCCTTCATTATCGTGGCTGTAATTGTACTGGAAGATCGTCCGGTTGGTTCTCGCATCCGCATCCCAAGCCATCCCGTCGCGGGTCGACTTTCCGTTCATGGCTTCGTTGTATTGGAATACAGCGTCATCTGCGGAATAAGCCCATAGCCCCGCGTTATAGCTGACGTTGTAGTTGCGCTTATTGAAGCCGTCGATGGTGTTATACTCGATCAGCGGCGACTGCAGTCCCTGTGCCACCAGACCGTCCCCTCCGATATTCGTAAAATAGTTGTTTCTCACCACAACATTTGTGCTGCCTGTCCACGGTCCGGAGCCTCCCGTCTCTCCCTGGCGGTTCGACCAGGAGGTCCAGGTGAGCGTAATGCCCTCCCGGTCCAGATCCCGGATGGTGTTGTTCTCGATCCGGATGTCGTTGAACTTGGTAACCGTCGTGCTCCCCGTAATAGAGAAGAACATCCCTCCGGTATCCTTGGCGGTATTGTTGTTGGCGTGGGCGATGTTCGGCCACACATCATGGATGAGCAGATTTCTGAAGTACAGGTGATTGAGCGTGCCATAGTCGCTTGCGTGGACATAGATGCCGCGCCGGGTAAAAGAATCGGTATAATTCGCGGAAATGTCCAGATTGTTGATTTCCCAGTACTCCTGATTATCCAGGCGCAGCGTTTGGTTGGCGGTCTGGCTTCCGATCAAAGCGGGCTTGCTGCCCGTACCGTACATATCGATCGTGATCGGATTGCCGCTGGCTCCCGACCCCTTCGGCCACAGTTCCCCGCTCCATACGCCCCCTGCCTTGAATAAAATCCGGTCACCCGGCTGGAATGTGGTGCTGTTCACTTTGGCTACCGTTTTCCATGCGGCCGACTCGCTGAGTCCGCTATTGGCATCATTCCCGCCAACGGAATCCACGAAGTAAGCTTTGTTATTTGCGAATACCAGGGATGACCTGTCCGGTACGCTCACAGCCAGAAACAAGACAACCAACACCCAAATCAACAGTTTTGCCAGCCTTCTTCTCCTCATCACCATTCCTCCTCATATTTGTGAAAGTGCGTCCGCAGACGTTTTCAATATGCAAAAAGCGCCCCTTGTCTGAAATGGAATAGGTTCTTGTCATGAACATTTCCAACTCGTCCCAAAAGGCGCTTCGTGCAGCAGACTAACGTGTTTTCTCAGTTATGATTTATCATTGCGGTTTACTCGATGCCCTGTTCCTTTGCTTTCGCATTGACTTCATCGATCATCTTATCGAGGCCCTTGGCCTTGTAATTGTTCAATGTGTTCTCCCAAGCCTTATCGATCGGATCTTTGCTAAGCATCATATTCAGCAGGTCATCATGATCGAGAACGCTGAATTTATCCTTGGTCGGCGTTGACATGTAGGTCAGGCGGATATCGTAATCCGGCACCTTGGAGTTTTTGATGCTCCAGTCGATATAGTCGACTGCCTCCTGGCGGATCGTCTTGTTCGCGATCGTCGGATTGTTCATGTCGTAAGCGTTCGACGTGTTATACGTCACGAGGTTCATCAGGAAGCCTTTTGCCGGATACTTCTCGTTTAGGGACACGTCCCCGATAGGCACCTTCTTGTCGCCCTCCACCTTGTAATCCACGTCCTTGACGCCATATGTCAGCCGGTCGTTGCCTTCAGGCGACAGAATGTAGTCGTACAGGCGCAAAATACGGTCAAGCTTCTTGTCGTCGATTTTGGCGTTGAAATAACTCTCGGACCAATACGTTTTGAATACAGGATGATAACGCTCGCCGTCCGGTCCCGTAAGCGGCTTCAGCACCTTTACGCTTTGCGTGAAATCCGCGTTCGGATACGCCGTTTTCCAGCGCTTCTCGTAGATGTTCTGATCGATGCCCAGGAAACCACCGCCGGCCAGCAGCGCCGCGGATTTGCCCGATACGAATTTGTCGTATGCCGTATCCGGCTTCGTCAAAGCGATGTCCGGGTCCACAAGCTTGTGTTCAAACATATCCCGCATGTTTTGCAGCGCGGGCAGTGCCTTACTCGAGAACACGGCCGGCACGAATTTGCCGTCTTCCTTGATCCACTTGAAATCGCTGCCGCTGCCGTCGCTGGTTGCCGCCGAATTGCCGTACAGCCAGAAGAAGCCGCCGATCATTTTGGTTGTAGATGAGGTCAGACCCGTAATATGTTTGCCTTCCGGATCCTTGTCCACAATCGCCTGCAGCATCGCCTTGAACTCATCCCAAGTCTCAGGCTCCTTGGTTATTCCGGCTTTTTGCGCCAGATCCCAGCGGTACATGACCACGCGGTCAAGCACGCTCCAGTCCACGGTCGGGAACATCCGTCTAGGAATGTTGTAATACTTGCCGTCTTCGCTGAGTCCCTTGATATCCGGCGTTTCGAAATATTCCGCCAGGCTTGGGTACTTGCTCATATCCTCAGGCAGCGCTTTGACAATCCCCTGATTCACCCAGTTGCGGTAATACTGCGTGCCGATGGCGTCGGTCGCGAAAATGTCCGGAAGCTGGCCCGAAGCGGCCCACATCTGGAACTTCTGCACGTAGTCGTCCCAGGTGACGTTAACCGGCTTGATGGTGATGTTGAACTTTTTCATCAGATCTTGAAATATCGGGTCTTTATCCCACTTCTCGGCTACTTGGTCGATGTCCCAAAACGCCACCGAGATGTCCAGATGCTCCTTGAACGGATCATCATCCGATGCCGCGGTGCTGCTCTGTCCATCCGGCGCGGTGCCGGTATTGCCTTCACTTGCATTGTCTTTGCTGCCGCAGCCTGCGAATAGCGTCGCAATCATAGCGAGCGTCATCAGCAGCATGCTGAACTTACGCGTTTTTTTCAATTCAAACCCTCCTCTTTATATTCGGATGAAGCGGTGACTGTATGTGTTGGTGCTTTATTCTTTAATGGAGCCGACCAGAATGCCTTTGGCAAAATGCTTTTGCAGGAACGGATACACGAGCATGATCGGAATGCAGGATACGATGATGGTCGCCATCTGTAGGCTTGGCGTGTAGACCTTGGTCGTCGCCTTTTGCTCCGCAAGCGTCATGGCCATGCTGTTCAGCGAGGAATTGGACGTAATCAGCACTTCGCGCAGATAAATCTGCAGCGGCGCCTTCGCAGAGTCGCTGATGAAGATCAGCGCATGCCACCACTCATTCCATCTCTCCACAGCGTAGAATAAAGCGAAAGTTGCCATAAAGGGAGCCGAGATCGGAATGATGATCCGGAGCAGGATTGTGATATCATTCGCCCCGTCCAGCTTGGCCGATTCCTCCAGCCCCTCGGGAATGGTATTGAAATAGTTCTTCATGATGATCAGATACAGCGTATTAATGCCTGCCGGAACGATCATGACAAGGATGTTATTGACCAGCCCCAGGTTCTTCACGATCAGGTAAAAGGGAATCAATCCGCCGTTGAAGAACATCGTAATCAGGATCAGGGTCAGCAGCAGATTGCGGCCCGGCATTCCTTTTTTCGATAAGGCATAGGCTCCCGCGACGGAGATCACCATGCTGAAGGCCACGCCCACAACCGTCACCAGCATCGACACGCCAAATGCGTTCCAGAACTTGCCGTCGCCGAATATAAGCTTATAGGCCGAGAAATCAAAGGACAGCGGCAGCCAGTACAGATTCGACTTGCTAATGACATCGAAGCGGGCGAAAGAAATGATAAGCACGTTATAAAAAGGATAAAAGGTAATGATCGCCAGAATGCCGAGGATGATATATACCGCCACATCGTAGGCACTGATTTTCTTTTTCTGAGTCAAGGCTTGCTCCATCTGAAAAAAGTCCCCCTTTGCGCGTTTAATATAATCCCTGCTCGCCCATCTTCTTCACGGTCATATTCGCCAGAACCAACAGCACGAGACTGATCGCCGATTTGATTAATCCTACCGCCGTCATATAACCGAAGTCTGCGCCAACCGTAAAGGTGGTGCGGTACACATAGGTGTCAATGGTATCCGCGACGGAATACACGGGAGAACTGTACAGGTTGAAAATTTGCTCGAAGCTTGAACCCAGACTGAGCAGGTTACCGATCGTCAGGATAAAGAGAATCGCCACCGTACTCTTGATGCCCGGCCACGCGATGTACCGCAGGCGCTGCAAACGGCTAGCTCCATCCATTTCGGCCGCTTCGTACAGCTCGGGATTGATCCCGGTGAGCGCAGCCATATAAATGATGGAGTCCCAGCCGATTTCCTTCCATACGTGGCTGAGATAGATCATGGGTCTGAACCCTTGCACGCTGACGAGCGGTGATGAAGCATCGAAGCCGAGCATCGTCATCAGCTGAATGTAGACCCCGTCGTTGCTGAAAATATTGGTCAGAATCCCCGCCAGAACGACCCAAGAGATAAAATGCGGGAAGGTAAACAGTGTCTGAAAAAACTTCCTTGCCTTCGTGCGCGAGAACTCGTTCATCACCATCGCCAGAATGATCGGAAGCGGAAAATGGATGACCAGCTTGGACAAGCTGATGATAACCGTGTTCTTGAATGCGCTCCAAAACTCCGGATCGTGGGAAATCTCACGGAAATGTTGGAACCCGACCCACGGACTTCCGAGAATTCCTTT
Organism: Paenibacillus dendrobii; assembly: GCF_009807035.1. Taxonomy (GTDB): domain Bacteria; phylum Bacillota; class Bacilli; order Paenibacillales; family Paenibacillaceae; genus Paenibacillus_AQ; species Paenibacillus_AQ dendrobii. The sequence goes on along the minus strand of NZ_WUBI01000006.1, from coordinate 286,444 downwards.
GCTGAAATCGAAGGTCTTGAAGGAGAGCGTGATCCCATACATGGGCAGATAACTGAAAAGGATATACCAGACGATGACCGGCAGGACCATCAGATAGTGGTATTTGTACTGCCGCATCGTATTCCACAATCCGCTTTTCGAAGAACGGCCGCCTGCCTTGTTATTGCGTTTCATCCCGATTCGCCGCCTTTCGTTAATGATAGATTTAGCCATTTGCCGCCGGTGCAGGAATTCCATGTATGTATGCGTTTGCAAATTGTTTATCTTCGTCCAGCTTCCCCGGCAGCTTGCTGTATGTCCATTATATTCAGCCGCAGAATCGGCGCATATAGACATAATTCCGCAAACATGTGGACTCCGCTTCCGAGTCATTAGCATGTCCGCAGCCTGATCTGAGTTTTGTATATATTTATCGTAAAAATCTCTATAGCGTCTACCTTTTCCTTCTGTTTACCAAATAATGAAAGTCATGTATCCTTGCGATAGAGAACTGAATACGCTTTCCTTTTTGACGCAGCATGTCAAGTATCTATAAATTCAAGGGGGAAGATCATGTATAAAGCAGTCGTTGTGGATGATGAAAAATGGATCGTGGAAGGCATTAAATCGGGTGTTCATTGGAACAGTTTCGGATTCGAGGTCATCGCAGACGCGGAGAACGGCCAAGAAGCGCTGGAGCTTGTGAAGGCCCTTCGCCCGGATGTCGTGCTGACGGATATCAAGATGCCTGTCCTTGGCGGATTGGAGCTGATCAAGAAAGGAAAGGAAGCCTCGCCGGATACGCTCTTCGTCGTGCTGAGCGCGCATGCCGAGTTTGCATATGCCCAGAAGGCGCTGAACTACGGTACCTTCGGATATTGCCTCAAGCCTTTCGAGATCGAAGAGATCGACAGCATGCTCGCCAGACTGGCGGAAGTGCTAAACACACGCAAAAGGGAAAGCTTCCCTGCGCATATTCCCGATCTCTACGAAGCGATCTGCTCCGGGGATATGGATCAGGTAAAGCGGGTGCTGCAGCAGACGGGTACAAGCATCGACAACGCCCGCCAGATCCTGCCGATCGTCGTACAGAGCAGCAAGGCCGCCGGGCTTCAGCAGCCTAGTCAGCATCTCAGCTTCCAGATGAGTCCGCGCCGCTTCGGTTACCTTGTGCATGAGCATGCGGCTGAAGCACTTCTGGAGGACCTCAGCCGGGCACATCAGGGTTCCATGTACAGCATCGGAGCGGGCTTCCTGCTGTCCGATCTCGCAGAGCTGAACGCTTCGCTGGAGGCAGCCTCCCTCGCCTCTTACGGCTCTTTCACAACAGGCCAGCCGGGAATGTTCAACCCGCCGCCGCAGACCAATCCTTATATAGAAGAAACGCTCAAAATGATCTCCGATGCTCTCGGCCGCAAAGACCGGGTACAGTTCATGTCCTGCATGAAAACGGCCAAAACCCATTTTAGCGAAGGCAAATTCAGCATGAAAGATGCCTATCTGATCTTTACGGCGATCATCTATCATTTTTTCAGAACCGGTGCGCAGGGCAGCGGGAGAATGTTCGAAGGCTACGAGGAGCTTTCCTACCATTTCGGGCATGCCGGTGCCATGATCGATTATCTGGTGGAGCATACGCTCAGCGACCTGGACAACCCATCCTACGCCATTCGTTCGGACATCTCCCACAAAACGATCCGGGAAATATTGAGGTATATCCATGACCATTTTACGGATGACCTGTCCATTCAGGGCCTGTCGGAGAAGTTCTTCCTAAGCCCGAATTATTTATGCCACCTATTCAAAAAGGAAGTCGGCGAGAACTTCATCGAATACGTATCCAACCAGCGGATCCAGTACGCTTGCAAGCTGCTGGCTGAAACGAATGACCCGATCAAGCAGATCGGCGATAAGTGCGGATTCAACGATTATTTCTACTTCACCCGGATCTTCAAGCGCATCACGAACATGACGCCCACCCAATACCGGGAGAGGCAAAACCTATGAGGTTCTTCAAAAGGCTCTCCATCCGCTATCAGTTCATCGTCATCGGGCTGATTATTACCGCCATCATTCCCGTCGTTATTTTGGGCGTGTACCGGCAGTCCAGCCGGTTTATCATTGAGCAGAACACCCAGTACAACGAAGAGCTGATCTCCATGATGAAGCAGCGGATTTCATCGAACTACGCCAATATATCGGAATTGATGATTAACCTGGGGTATGACGCCACGGTACAAAACCTGCTCTCCGAAAACGACAACCTCAGAATCTATGAGTTGTCCAAAAAGGTCCAAAGCCTGATGAGCGTCATCAAAAGCACCTACCCGGACATTATCGATATCACCATTGTCAGCAACGATCACAAGCTCGTCTCGATGAAGGGCCTGATCCGTCAGGCCGAACAGGTCGGCAGCGGAATCGGCAGCGACGGAACCGTTCATTATGCGGGGTTTGTACCAGGCGACATGATTAATGAAAGAGATCATTTTCTGTTCGGCATGAACATCTTCTCTTCCGGGAACCGGATCGCCTATGGCGAAAAGGCCGGATACATGGTGCTTGCGCTGGACGTGCAGGACACCAACAAGGAATTCGGGAAGTTTCCGAGGCTTGCCGGCACCAGCTTCTACCTGTTCGATTCCCGCGAACTCGTGTATTCCAACAATACCGAGCCTGCCGAAGACCTGATGGACGCAATCCGAAGCTCCGTGCTAAGCAGCGGACAAGCCTTCCCCCCAAGCGAGACGAAGAAAAGCAGTAAGTACATCATTCAAGCCTATGCGCTCCCGGAAATTCAGGGCAAGATCGTGACCGTGACGCCCATCAGCATTCTGATGAAGGGCCTTGACCGGCTAAAGCTGACCAGCTATGCCCTATCGGCAGTGACGCTTCTATTCATCTTTTTCCTGTACAGCATCCTGAAAATGAATGTCCTGAAGCCGCTGTCTTTGCTAATGTCCTTTATGAAAAAGCTGAAAACCCAGAATCTTGACGTTCTGCATTCCCGCGTTCATCTGGAGGGCTATGCGGAGATTGAAGTCATTTCGAATGAATTCAATACCATGCTTGAGCGAATTTACGGACTGACCCATCAGCTGATCGATGCAAACACGGAGCTCTACGAATCCGAGCTGGAGAAGCAGCGCATCGAATTTGCCTTTCTGCAAAGCCAGATCAACCCGCATTTTCTCAGCAATACCTTGGACACGATCAAGGGCATCGCGATCGTGGAGGGCAGCAAGGGAACGTATGAAATGGCCGGAGCTCTCAGCCGGATGCTTCGCTACAGCATCAAGGGCGGAGATGAGGTCGCGTTGGGAGAAGAGCTGCAAATCGTAAGCAGCTACATGAAAATCCATCAGCTCCGTTTCTCCGGCAGAATCCGCTATGAGCAGCGCTGCCCGGAAGAGCTGCTGCAGCTGACCGTTCCCAAAATGATCCTGCAGCCGATCGTGGAGAATGCCATGAACCATGGGCTGGAGTCCATCGGCAAGGGAGGCGTGATCGAGGTCGAAGCCGCGCAAAATGAAACCGGAGATCTCATGATTACGATCTCGGATAACGGAACCGGCATCGAGCCGGAACGTCTGCTCGAATTGAATCAGATTCTGGAGGCCAAGGATGCTCTTCTGAGCGAGCATATCGGCATCCGCAATGTCCACAATCGGATACGTTTGAAATACGGGGAGCCTTATGGCGTTACCCTGGCAAGCGAACCGGGGAAAGGGACGAAGGTCCGCCTGCTTCTGCCTGCGGTTCCGGCTCAAGCCCGCGACACATTGCTCCGCACGGCAGCGACGATGGAAAGGGATTCCAATCCGCCGGATTCATGATGAAGACGCCAATACATGCAAAAAGCCCGCGGCATCGCGGGCTTTTTGCATGTATTCCTATTTTTCGGCAAACAACTTTCGCAAATAGTCATTCTGGAATATGCCGCCCGGGTCCAGCTGCTTGCGGACATCCTGAAAAGCGCTCCACTGTGGATATAGACCGGATAGCTCCGCTGCCGTCCGCGTATGCATCTTGCCCCAATGAGGGCGACCTTCATGGCGCCGGAATATCTCCTCAATATCGCGGAAGTACACTTGATGCTCCATTCCTTTGTACATATGGACGGCAATATAGGCGGAATCGCGACCGTATGCCGGGCTGAGCCAGATATCGTCACCTTTGACGTAACGGCATTCCACGGGAAAATGAACGGCATGACTCTGCGCAGTCACGCGAGCACGAATCTCGCTGACGACCTCCTCCATTTTCTCCGCAGGCACGCTGTACTCCATTTCGTTGAAGCGTACCAGTCGCTGAGTGGTAAACAGCTGATGGCTGTAAGCCACATCCTTCCCCGTAGGGACGAAACGCGCGGACAGGCGGCTGACGGGCTTGCATAATCCCGGGAACACGCGGCAGCCTTCGGACAACATGCCGAAAAAGGCATTTTCCATCACCATCTGATTCATTTGATTCCAAAACCGTCCTCCAGACGGCTTCTCATCCGTTTCATCCAGTCGTTTCACCTGCACGACATCCGTATGCGGAAACCAGAAAAATTCAAAATGATCGTGGTTGTCCCTGAATTCGGGTAAGCGCTTGAAGCAATCGTCAATGGAGAAGCGTTCGCTTTGATAATGAAGAACGGTCAGGGGGACCACGCGGATTCGGACCTTGACGATAATGCCCAGCATCCCCAAGGACACCTGCAATGCCTTGAAAATATCGCGGTTCTGCTCCTCGCTGCAGGTCAGCAGCTCACCCGACGCCGTGACTACCTGTACTTCCAGCAGCTGGGTCGACAAGGAGCCAAACCGTATTCCCGTACCATGGGTTCCGGTTCCGATAGCCCCCCCAATGGACTGCGTGTCGATATCCCCGAGATTCTCCTGCGCCCAGCCCTGCTGATAGAGCGCCTCGCTTAAATCCCTCAGTCTCGTACCGGCCCAGATCCAGACGCTCTGCGTAGCTTCATCCACATGCTCGACGCCCGCCAGATGATCCAGCGACAGCAGCACATCTCCGGTCTGCACCAGCGGCGTAAAGGAGTGTCCCGCTCCAATAACACGGATTCCCTTGCCCTCTTTGACGCATGACTGTACCAGGGAAACCACTTCATCGACTCTGGAAGGATATACTCTATGCCTTGGCGTGCTGTGGACGATTCCGGACCAATTTTTCCAGACTTTCTGATTTTCATTTAAAGAAAGCATTGCCCGTCCCCCCGGTACGTTGAGATTTGTTCAATAATTTTGCCTTCCGAAACGCCGTATAAATGGTTGAAACGCTCGCATAGTTCTCCTGCCTTCGCATGCCGGAAAAAGATGGGGTCTCCGAGCGCAAGCCGCTCATCCCCTTTGTACAATACCGGTGTCTGCACTTCTCCTGCACCTTCGAGGGACATGAGAGCTGCGCCTTCCGGCAAGTATGGCTTCGGCAGTTTGTCTTTGCCGGCTGCGCCGGAGGCAACATACCCGCCGCCGAGGCAGGTAAACAGATGCGCTTCGGGCTGACGCACGATTTCCACGGCATATCCCGCCGCAGGCTGGTAACGGAAGTTCTTGTAGTTATCAAACAATCCCGGCGAAAAAAACCCGGAACCGACCGTCACCTCTGTGACTGCATGTTCCGTCGTTGTCGTATGCAGACTGCCCGTACCGCCGCCATTTACGAACCGGAGCGGAGCTCCGAGTGCATCCTCAATCATGGCGACCAGATCCGCCCTTTTCCCGGCGATTTGCTTGGCCGAACGCTGCTTGAGCTTTCGAACCAAAGCATTCTTGGCGGCCATGCCCGGATAATGATCCCCTACCCCGGCGATCTGTGCTTCATATCCCATCACGCCGTCCATGGTGACTCCGCCAGAAGACAAAATCTTGTCCACAACAGGCTTCGCATCCGCAACTGTACGGATCGGTGAACGCCATACCCCAAAATGAAGTCCCGGAACATCCATTGACATATCCATGTCGAGACAGACCGGAAACCGGACACCATGGAGTTCGGCGATTCGTTCGATATGCTCAATATGCCGGATGGAATCGACCATGAGCGTGATGGACTTGCCTTGGCGAATCAGTTCAGCCAGACCGGACAGCGCCGCCGGCTCCCATACCGGGTAACCCATGACAATATCGTCCAAACCCTGTTTCACCAGATATACGGCCTCCTGCGGTGAAAAACACATCAGCCCGCAAAAAAGCGGACTTTTGCGAAGAATTCTTTTCAACAAGAGCGCGCTTCGGACCGATTTGGTCGCGATCCGAATGTTCTTAGTTCCGGCCCTGGCCATAATCCGTCCGATATTCTCATCCAGTAAGTCCAGATCCACAAATCCGAACGGTTTGGAAGTCCCTTCGAACATCTTTTTATAGTAGGAATAATTTCGCTGCATCTTCTCCCCCCCCATGATAAAGATGAGTTATCCGAATGAAGTAAGCGCTATCATTAGTATATGCAAAAAGACTACTCTGTTGCGGATTCCATCATTGAAGTTGTCGGCAGCTATGCTTTTGCAGGGTAATGGCGGTGGTAAATCACAATATAGGGATGAGGTATACAGGTTAAAAGGAAACATCGGGGTCTGAGCGTGATGACATGGAGAACGGCGATGCCGGAGTAAATTATCCTTATTTTAGCGGAAAATATTTCAGAGGGCAATTGCTTATTTCACTGTGAATCCTTTCCCGAAGAAGCATAATCCCCTTCCCCCTTTTACAAGTCATTTTTTGGTGAAATGTGTAGAAAAATGATTGACATACCACTTACTTCCTTAATAAGATGAATAGGTTCACTTACTGCAAACAACACGGACAAGACTTCATGGCGTGCAGCAATTAAATACGAAGGGTTGCGTCGGATTATGAAGAAACGGGTATTATTGATTTTCATGGCACTCATCTTATTGATGCCAGCTACAATTTTTGCAGCCTCCGACAACATTCTGTCGAAGGATTTCTCCTACTCCTATCCGCCCACGGATATGACTGTAGGTGAAGGTGTCACCATTCAATTCAAAAAGCTCTCCTCCGGGGTATCCTTTAACGATCTAAAGGCGGTCTCTTCGGATACCTCGGTCGTGACGCTTGCCTTGAACGGGACAACGGGTCTGCTCACGCTGAAAGCCGTTGGCGAAGGAACCGCCAAGATTACCTTCGGCGCGAACGGATATGCGGATGATGTGTCATACATTGACGTCATCTCAGATGATGCCTATGACGACGAAGAGGTGCTGCCGGCTGAAATACTGGATTTGCAGGATTACGCCGACATGCTGCAGCCGATCGAAGTGTACGAGACCAATGCGCTTACAGCCTATCAAAAAAATATGGTTGTAACAGCGTCCAACCGGAAGACAGTGTACAGTACGCTCACCAACGTGGTCATTCCCAACTACAAAAAAGTCGTCAACATGGTCTCCAAAGTGAAAGCCCCAAATGCGGAGCTGCAGAGCATTCACGCATTGATGGTTAAAGGCTCGCAGCTGCAGCTGGAAGGTTTCACCCTCATGCAGCAGGCTATTTACAAAAAACAAAGCCTGACGGCAGCCAACAAAAAGCTCGAGGCCGGCCGTACGTATATCAATCAATATACGACGAAGCTTAACGCCTACGTGAACAAATACAACCAATAGTTGCAACTGGACATAAAAGGACAATCCCCGTTTTAGCGGGATTGTCCTTTTTACATTTCTGCTCCAAACGCCGTCCTCGGAATTCACGTTAAGCCCCCCCGCCGAATAGGCTAATGCAACTACCATGAACGTAAGGGAGCGAATGTAATGCCTCTTTATCAGCCGCCAGCGAACGTGCGCACGTTGACGTATACGGCCCCCGGCACCGTTATCCATTATCCGCAGGTGAGCGGGCTTGCAAACCGCCAAGCGGAGGAACGGATCAATCGCGCGATCATTTCGCAGATCCAGGATATGCAGCGCACGCAGCAGCAGATTCAAACGGGGACGAATCCCAGCACCACCGGAAATTACGAGATCAAAACCAATGAACGCGGCATCCTCAGCCTGATGCTCAGCAACTATACGTATTCCACGCCTATGGCCCACGGTTATACGGTCGCTAAGGGATTAACCTTTAACACATCTACGGGTGCTACTTATGCGCTGTCCGATTTGTTCAAACCAGGTTCGAACTACCAAGCCGTCCTGACCGCGGAGATCAACGCGCAGATCAAGAAGCGCAATCTTCCTGTGCTTGAGGGCAGCACGGTTACGGTGCAACCGAACCAGGATTTTTATTTGGCCGATAAAGCACTGGTCATCTTCTATCCGCTGTACGCGATTACGCCTTACTATGTCGGTTTCCCGATGTTTCCGATTTCGGTGTACGACCTGCAAAATATCGCAACCGAGGAAGGGCCCCTCACGGTACTGGCGGCGGATATTGCCTAAACTTGAGGGCCAGTATTATATATGCGGCCAAAAAAGCTGCTCCCAGCGTCAAGTGGCGATGGAGCAGCTTTCAGCTTTTTCTGCGGCAGTTTACTAAGATCTAACCGTTAAAATCACTTCACGCCATTATATACAAAGGCCTTAATGATATGGCGCTGCGACAGGAAAAATGCGACCAGGATCGGTGCCACGAGAATCACGTTGCCTGCCATCAGGATATTCCACGTCCCTACGCCCTCTACCTCGCGGATCTTCGCGATCCCGATCGGCAGCGTTCGGGCGACCTCGTTCGTGGTCATCACCAGCGGCCAGAAATAATCGTTCCAGTGGGCGATGAAACTGAACAGGGCGAACGTGACGAGCACCGGCTTCACCATGGGCACCATGATCCGGACGATGATTTTCCATTCTGCCGCCTGATCCAGCCTTGCCGCTTCCAGCAGTTCGTCCGAGATCTGCCGGAACGCCTGCCGCAGCAGGAAGATGCCGAAGGCGCTTGATGCGAATGGAAGAATGAGTCCCAAATGGGTATTCAGCAGCTTAAAGGCGCTCAGTTCTAGGTAGACCGGAAGGAATATTAGTTGATTGGGAATCATGAGCGTGACCATGACGACACCGAATAAAAAGCCCGATCCGATAAACTTATATCTTGCAAACGCATAAGAGGCCGGGATGATCGTCAGCATTTGCAGGATTAGAATGCTCACGGAAATTATGACGCTGTTCGTCAAGTAATGCAGGAACGGCCCTGTCTGCCAAGCGTCGATGTAATTGCTCCAGACCGGGTGATGCGGAATCCATTCCGGCGGAAAAATCATCGTCTCCGGCAGCGTCTTCAGCGATGTGGAGAGCATCCAGACAAAAGGCATCGCGAAGATCAATATCAGCAGCAGCAGTCCCGCCGTGTTCAGCAGGCGCAGAATAAATGAAACCATTTTTCGTAAAAGAGCTTGCTTCGTCCGGATGCCGCCCAGCGGTCTGCCGGGAGCGGTCCCGATATCGATGGCTTTCAAGAGCTTTCCCCCTTTCTAACGGTAATGAACCCGGTTCGACAGCAATTTGAAATAGATGATGGTCAGGATACCCACGATGAACAGCAGAATGACGCCTGCCGCGGAAGCATAACCAATCTTAAAGAACCGGAAGCCGTATTCGTAAATGTAGTAGACCAGCGTATTCGTGGAATTGACTGGACCGCCCTGGGTCATGATGGCAATGGTCTCGAACACCTGAAACGAGCCGATCATGTTGATGATGACCAGGAAAAAGATCGTCGGCGACAGCATCGGCATAATCAGCTTGGTGAATGTCGTCCAGGGTCTGGAACGGTCCAGCGATGCCGCTTCATAAATATCGGCGGGAATGCTCTGTAGTCCGGCGATGAACACGAGCGTGTTGTAGCCGATGCCTTTCCAGACGGCAACGATGACGAGGGAGATCAGCGACGTGCTCGGATGGGACAGCCACTGCAGCTTCGCAAATCCGAAGAGTCCGATCACCCAGTTCAGCAGTCCGTATTCCGGGTCCATCAACCAACTCCAGAGCAGCGAAATGGATACGAGCGAAATAATATGCGGACTGAAAATGGCACCTTGCACGATGCCGTAAAAGAAATTCCCGCGGTTAAGCCACAGCGCCAGAAGCAGGGACAACCCCGTCGTTAGCGTTACGGTCAAGAGCGTGTACAGGGTGGTATTGGAGAGCACCTGCCGGAATTCCGGCTCGCTCAGCAGGTCCACGAAATTCTGAATGCCGACGAAGGCTTTGGTGGGACTGACGAAATTCCAATCGAACATGCTCAAATAAATCATGTAAAAGATCGGATAAATAAAAAACAACGAAAAAATGATAATGGCCGGCGCGACCATGCTATAGGGGCGGAGCTTATGCCAAACCGTCATATCAGAACGCCTCCAGCCGCCAAATGCCTCGCATGGATTCCGGCCCCGTACAGCCTTTCCCCATCCGTTCCGAAATAAAAGAGTTCATTATACGGAATCGTAATGTTCACGTGATCCGCGGACTCCAAGGGCTTCAGGAAGGTTTTGACGAAAAACACCCCCGCCTGCGAGCGGATCTGATAGATATTCTCCGCTCCCAGACTCTCGCGGGTCAGAATTTCGCCCTTCAACTCAAGTCCTTCCACCTGCTGCGCCGGGTTCATCAGCCCCTGCTCGGGACGGAAGCCCACATATCCGACGGGACGGTCGGAGCGGATATCCAGACCCTGCACCTCCTGCATGTTCATGATGTTCATCGCCGGCGTGCCGATAAACTGAGCCGTAAATAGATTCGCCGGATCCTGGTAAAGCTTCATAGGGGAATCCGCCTGCTGGATTGCTCCCATGTTCATCACCACAATTTCATCTCCCATCGACATCGCCTCCACCTGGTCATGTGTGACATAGACGAAGGTGGTTCCAAGCCGCTTATGGAGCTGGATCAGCTCCGTTCTCATTTGGTTGCGCAGCTTGGCGTCGAGATTGGACAAGGGCTCATCAAGAATGAATACCTTCGGCTGTTTGACCATGGCCCGCGCCAGCGCGACCCGTTGACGTTGCCCGCCGGACAAGCTCTGCGGTTTTTTGTCCAAATAAGGAGCGAGGCCGACGATCTCCGATATATCCTTGACCAGCTTTCCGCGTTCGCTTTTGGAAACACCTCTGTTTTTCAGGCCGAATTCGATATTCCCGCGGACGGTCATCGTAGGATAGAGCGCATAATTCTGAAATACCATCGCGACGTCCCGAAGTCCTGGCGGCGTATCATTCACGCACACGTCATCAATCCATATTTCGCCGCTGCTCTGTTTCTCAAGGCCGGCTACCATGCGCAGCGTGGTCGATTTGCCGCAGCCTGACGGCCCGACGAGAACCGTGAAGGAACCGTCTTTAATCTCCAGGTTCAAATCCTCTATTACGGTCTCATCCTTGAACTTCTTGCTGATGCTTTTCAGCAGGATCTGTGCCATCCGTCATTCCCTCCTTCAATATGCAGCTTCGTATGGCGTATAATAGCTGCTCCAGTTCATCTAGTGCCGTCAGACGCAGATCCCAGGTTGCCTGATCATAGCTGGCATAAGGGGATATCAAGCATGTCCGCCCTCCGATCCGCCTCACCGGATGCAGATCATTCCACGGGTTATCCCCGATCGATAATATTTCATGCGCTCCATATCCCTGTTTCAGCAGGGAAGCCACATATAGCTCCAGCCCTTCCGGCTTCCCCGCTCCACAGTGCACTTCGTCAAAAACATGCCGCATGTTCATGTACTCCAGAAATTCGATGCCGGATTGCTGCGGCGTATTGGTCATGAGCACTTTTTTCTCCACCCCGAGCTCTTCGACGGCTTGCATTAATCCCGGATGAATCTCGAAGCGGTAAGGATCGCGAAGCATTTCCCGGCGCACTTGATCAAAAGCATCGGTCAGCTTCCTTTCCGGCAGCTTATACCGATGGCTGAGCATGGCCACGATGCCCCAGGGATCGCCGATATGAAGCAGCTCTGCCCCTTCGATGGAGCCGAAGTCGTATCGTCCTCCCACGGCCGGGATGGGGACGGAAGTTCCGTCCCACACATACCCCTGTGCCATGCCCTCTTCCTCCCTGATTAGCATCACGCCGTCTTGAAGGTGATAGAAATGCCCGAACCCGAAGCCCGTGTCTCCGCTGCGGATCACCTTGGCTGTCTGCACCGCCGCTTCCGTATCCGGCTCATGTTCCGTTCCCTTCAACAGATGGCGGATATAACGCTCCATGAAGGAGTCTTCCTGATACAAGGTGCCATCCATATCGAAAATGATGACTTTTATGTCCTTTAGCCAGCGTTCATCTGTCATCTTATGCATATCCTTTCTATTTTCCGAGCAGTTTATTGGCCTTCTCCGCCGCCTGATTCAGTGCATCCTGAGGCGAAGTCTTCGGATCGATGATCGCCTTTTGAATGGCATCGGTCAGAATGTTCGCCACTTCCGGATAAGCGTTCTCCATCGGACGCGGTCTGGCATATTCCAGTTGGTCCACCGCGACTTTAAACTGCGGATTCTGGGCAAAATGCTCCTTCAGTTCGTCGCTTTCAACTGCCGATGTGCGGGTTGGCAGATAACCAACATGCTTATGCTGATAGATCGTGTTCTCCTTGGAGGTCATCCATTTGATGAATTCCCAGGCCGCTTCCTTCTCTTCAGGCTTGCTCTTGGACGTCATGACCAGCTGGCAGCCGCCCGTTGGAACGCCGTAATCCTTGTTCGCGGGCATGAATGCCGTTTGCAGTTCAAATCCGTTGCCCTTGGCAATTTCCAGACTTTTCGAAACTCCTGCCGTTGAACCGAATTTGAAAGCGGACATTTGATTCGCCCAATCCTTGTCGGCGGTCGCTCCCGCTTCATCGCCGACAGGCATTTTGATCAGCCCTTCGCCGGAGAGCTTTTTCCAAAACTCCACGGGCGCTACGCCTGCCGCTTCGTTGAATGCCTCCTTCTTGCCGTCTTCGCTCAGCATTTGGCCTCCGCTTTGGGCCACCAGCGCTTCGTAATACCAGATATCGACCGGAAGCGTCATGCCGACCTTGCCTTTTTCCTTCAGCACGCGCGAGTACTCTTCCAGCTCATCCCAGGTCTTGGGACCGGCAGGGTCGAGGCCCGCATTTTGAAGCATGGTTACGTTTTTATACATAATCGGAGTGCTGCGCATAAAAGGAAGCCCGTACAGCTTACCGTCCACATAAGCGTTACCCATCAGACCGGGAATGAAGTCATCCAGCTGCAGCTGCTCCTTGTCCTTCTCCGCATATGGCGTCAGCTCTTCAAGCATGCCCGAGTGGGCAAAAACGCCGGTTGATGCAATCTCCAGATCCGTCACGGCCGGGGCGTTGCCTGCGGCGAAAGCAGCCTGAACTTTCGCATGAAGATCATCATATCCTCCCTGATGCTCCGCTACGACTTCGTATTTGTCTTGGGATTCGTTGAACGTTTTGACCATGTGCTGTTTCGCTTCTTCGATCTTGTCCCCGTAAGCGTACCAATACTTGATGACGATCTTCTTCGAGGACGAAGCCGCCTCGGCTTTCCCCTCGCCGGCGCTATCGGCGCCCCCGCCTGAACCGCATCCTGCCAGTGTCGTCACCATCAAAGCCGCAAGCGTAAGAGCCGTGAACTTTTTCTTCAACATATCCATTCCTCCACCCTATATTTTTTGTACGGTTCCCGGTTTGAAGCAGCAAAAAAAGAAACCTGAATGCCGCCGCGAACGAATGCGTTCGCGGCAGATCAGGTTTCTCCAAGGCTCCAACCGTTGTATTTACTTGTATACTACGAATCTTAAAGGACAACTGTTAAATCTGTTCCGGTCAAAGATCAAATCTAGATTAATTTATGCTCCGCCTTCCCCCACAACGCCGGCCTGGAAGAAGAGATTGCCGTGGCGCCATGGTTCAAGCACTCCTCCGCATGGGACTCTTCGTACAGCAATCCGCCTGTAATGATCGGGACCGACGTGAAGGATTTCACCCTGCAGATCATGTCCGGAATCCGGGCAGGCATCAGTTCAATAATATCCGGTTCGGTCTGCGACAGGCTCTTCGCGATATTGTCCAGCCCTTCGCTGTCCACGAGAAAGAACCGCTGAACGGTGAGCAATCCCATTTTATTGGCATTCTTCACGACATTGGTTTTGGTTGAAATGACTCCGGATGGCTTAATGCTCTTCGCCAAATAATCGAGACCGTAGTGATCGGTACTGAGACCCCCGATTTTCTCCAGATGCAAAAAGACCGGCAGCCCGTGTTCCTTGAACACGTCGACGTATCCCTTCACCACCCCGATATGCCCCATCAGCAAAAAGATGCCGCTCAATTGATTCCTCAGCTTCAGAGCAAGCTCGATATGCCGCGGATCTTTAATCGAGGCGATGCGCTTATGCTTGGCAAGACCTTCGTAAAACGCTTTGCGAGTCTGGGCGTAGCCCATCTGTGTCCAGCCTCCCTTGCGTATATAATTTCTATCCATGACCGGGATTTGCGGCCCGTCCTAATCAGGAACAGCTTGTCCCCATCATAGCGGCAGAGTGTTTTCCTACCGTTAATTATGTAGGCAGATTATGTAAATAAGACTTGCCAAGCTCAACACTTCCTCGGTCTCCCGGTTTAAAAAGAAAACCCCAGGGAGCGTTTCCCCGGGGTTTGTCATTTCTGGTAATTTGCTGTTACCGTTTCACTTCTTCGCGCCACTGATGCTTCGGCTGCCAGCCGAGGAGACGTTTGGCCTTCTCGTTGCTAAACAGCGATTCATGGCCTTCAAGAGCTTTCCGGAAATCGGTCACGCCGGGGTAACATTCCGTCATAAGCTCGCGGCTTGGAATGTCCATGCTCGAATCATCGGATGCCAGGTTGAGGGCCACTGCCCCCAAACCGTCCACCTCGATGGCCAGCCTGCAAGCTTCGGCGGCATCGCGGGTATCGATATAGCTCCACAGAATCCGCTCGCGTTCCTGCGGCTTATGGATGAACGCCGGAAAGCGTTCGTACCACTCCGGAGGAATGACATTGCCGAGGCGCAGCGACACCACCTGAATACCCGTACGGCGGTTGAACATTTCGGCAGTCTGCTCGTTAACGATCTTGGATAAACCATAGCTGTCCTGCGGCAACTGCGGATGTTCTTCATCGATCGGCACATACTGCGGCGAAAATGGATTCACCGCGAATACGATGCCGTACGATGATTCGCTGGACGCGATGACCGCCTTCCGAATGCCCAGACCCGACGCGGCTTCCAGCACATTGTACGTCGACATGACGTTGTTGCGGAACGTCACTTCCGGCGTACGGATATGCGCCGCCGGTATTGCGGCCAGATGTACGACCGCATCCGCTCCGGCCAAGGCGCCGTACGTCTCGCCCAAGTCTTCCAAATCGGCAATCAGTGTCGGGCAGAGCTCTTCGTCCGGCCGCCGCGAGTCCACGTTCAATACTTCGTATCCCTGCTCGACGAAATGCTTCACCACCCAGCGTCCGAGCATGCCGCTTCCGCCTGTGATCACTACCTTTGCCATCGAAAATGCCTCCTCGCTGATCAAGAGTGGTTATATTCTATTTCAAAATCTCCTCGATGCGATCGATCACTTCAGCATTCAATTCCACATCGGAAGCTTTGGCATTCTCCGTTACCTGCTCCGGACGGCTTGCGCCTACCAATGCACTGGCAACGTTGCTGTTGCGTAGAATCCAAGCCAAAGCCAGATTCCCTACGGAAATACCCAGTTCAGTTGCAATGCCCTCCAATTGCTTCACTTGGTTGATTTTTTCTTCGGTAATGCCTTTGCGCATCCACTCGAGCTTGGCCGCGCGGCTGTCCTGCGGAATATCCGAAGCGGACGTGTATTTGCCAGTCAGGAGCCCTTGAGCAAGCGGCGAGAATACCACTTGTCCGATGCCGGAACGCTCGCTGAGCGGCATGATTTCTTTTTCGATATAACGCTGGAACATATTGTATTGCGGTTGATTGACCACGATGCGGTCCAGCAGGTAACGGTCGGCCACGCCAACGGCCTCTGCGATTTGCGAAGCCTGCCATTCGCTTACGCCCACATACAGCACTTTGCCTTGGCGGACCAAATCGTCGAGCGCGCGCAGGGTTTCATCCAGCGGCGTTTCCGGATCATGACGGTGGCAATAGAAGATATCTACGTAGTCATGCTGCAGACGCTTCAAGCTGGCATGAGCCTGCTCCATGATATGCTTGCGGGAGAGACCGCGGTCATTAGGGCCTTCGCCCATGGGCCAGAATGCTTTGGTTGCCAGCACGTAGGATTCGCGCGGATACGCTTTCAGAGTTTCGCCTACCAGCACCTCTGCCGCGCCTTTTTCATATACGTTCGCTGTATCAAAGAAATTAATACCCAAATCATATGCTGTTTTAATCGAATTCACTGCATTTTCGCGTTCTACGTAACCGCCATATGTAAGCCAGCTTCCCAAGCTGATTTCGCTGACCTTAAGGCCGCTTCCGCCTAATCTCCGGTATTTCATTTTCCCATTCCTCCTTGAGGTTATCCTGATTACATGGTTCATTCTATCGAAGTTCATACCCGATTTGAAGAAGTGAAATGTTTTTCACTTAATTATACTGAGGATATCTAGTATACTTGAGTATAGTAGTACATATGGAGGTGAAGACCAGGTGTCTACAGCCAAAAAAGCAAGCAGCTATATCCCGAAAAACCCGGATTATATCGAATGCAATATTGAAAAAACGCTGGATGTGCTTGGCGGAAAATGGGCCTTCCTCGTCATCCGCGAGCTCTTCGGTGGCACGCTTCGTTTCGGTGAGCTGCAGCGCCGGATTCCGAGCGTAAGCCCCCGTGCCCTGACCAGTACGCTTCGCCATCTGGAGGAGAACGGAGTCCTTGAACGCGAGGTTTTCCCGACGGTACCCGTGACCGTCGAATACACGCTGACCCCGAAAGGCCAAGATCTGCATGTTATTTGTCATGAAATGAAGCTGTGGGCGGCGCGGTGGACCTAAGGGTTCCACCCGCCGTTGCCTGAATGTTCTGCCAGAGCTAATTCGCCAAAATCTGATCCAGTTTTTTCTCCAGCGCAGCCAATCCTTCCCCAGGTTCAATCCGATTCTGTACGATGTTCTGAAGATCTTCCGAAATGGCCGTGTATAGCGCTGCGTACTTATCCGTTTTGGGTGCGAACTTCACATGATCCCGGGAAATCACAAACAGCTTGCGGTACGGAAGTGCCTGATAGGCGGTGCTTTGCACAATGGCACGGCTGGCAGGCACATGTCCCGCCTGCCCCCAGATCGCTCCCCCGACCTCCGAGAAATACTTCATGAAATCCATGGCGGCATCCTGCTTCTGCTCGGTAACGTAAGCCGGAACGACCAAGGTATGGGAACTCCCCCAATGCACGCTGCTGCCGAAGATCGGCGACAGGGGCATGATCCCGACATTCAAGGATGAATTGCCCAGATGATGCC
This sequence comes from Paenibacillus dendrobii, assembly GCF_009807035.1. Taxonomy (GTDB): domain Bacteria; phylum Bacillota; class Bacilli; order Paenibacillales; family Paenibacillaceae; genus Paenibacillus_AQ; species Paenibacillus_AQ dendrobii. The sequence goes on along the minus strand of NZ_WUBI01000006.1, from coordinate 269,074 downwards.
CCGCTTCCCATACGCCTCCAAACCACAAGCCCGCTTGCCCGTTATAAAAGGAATCCCAGGGCGCCTTGTCATTCAAATCGCTTAATTTCCGGTCGAACAGCTGTTGATAAAAGGCCAGAACCTGAACCGCTTTTTCATTATGTATGACTGCTTTTTTCAAATCAGTACTCAGCAGCTCTCCGCCTGCTTCATAATACAGATCCAGAAACGACTCTTGAAAATAGGGGGTATTCACGGCCATGGGCTGAACGCCGGGAACCCGATCGCGAATTTGCTGGAGGAACCGTATGAAGCCTTCCGGGGTGGCCTCAGCCAGCTTCGGCGTTCCGTCAGCGTTTAACAATTCGGCCCTTTGCAGAACGTCTTTATTGTAGTAGAGCATATGAAAATGAGTATCCAGCGGCACCGCATAATATTGGCCGTTATAGCTCACGCTTTGGCGGTTCGATTCCTCAATCCCGTTAAACTCAAATCCGACCCGATTCGCCAAAGCATCCAGCGGTACGATTTGCTTGGCTTTGATAAACGGCGACAAGCGGTCCACATGGGCCACGGCCACATCCGGGCCCTTGCCGAGCGAAAGGGCTGTGCTCAGCCTGGCATAATACTCGTTGGATTCAAGCCGAAGCTGCTTCACGAATACCTTGTGCTGCGAATCGTTATAATCCTTGATGATCTGTTCGACGAAATCGCCTTCCCCGCCCCCAAAAGGATTCCAAAACGACAGCTCCACGGGTGCAGGGCTCTGCTCCGTCTTCACACCCCCATAAGAAGAATCCCCACAACCCGATAATAGGAACGCGCACAGCATGACTACCGCCAGAATGGAGCCCTTCATGTTCACCACATTTCACCTCCCTGATCCAAGCCATCTTTTCAAGTAAATTGGTAAGCGTTTACAAAAAAATCACAATTTGATGCTCTAATCATGCTCCCGAATCAGTTGGCGGTATTCCGACGGGGACACTCCGGTGATCTTCTTGAATACTTTGGAGAAATACTTCGGATCCTGAATGCCTACCAGACTGCCCACATCCCCTGCCTTCAGGTCTCCGGTAAGGAGCGACTTGGCTTTCTCGATGCGGATTCGTGTCAAATATTCCAAAAAGCTCTCGCCCACTTCCTTCTTGAACAAATTGGCGAAATAGTTCTTGCTCAAATGCACCAGGCTGCTGATCGATTGGAGCGAGATTTCCTGATGATAATATTGCTGGATATACTGGGTCGCTTTAATAATGCTGTTGCGGTCGCTGTGATACATTCCGTTCATGTGCTGCATCAGCGCTTCAAACGCCTGGATGAACCACCCTCTGCTCTGTTCCAGCGTCTCCAGTTTGGATAGCTCGTCAAAATATTGCTTCTTCAGCTGCAGCACCTGCTGGGCATCGTTGGATACATCGGGCCACAAGGTCGTCAGGGTCATCAGCAGTTCGAGCGACACGATATGTACCAACTCCACGTCCCGGCGGGCGGCAAGCTGTCCAAATACATCCTGCAAATATTCCATGAGCTCTCTGGTTTGAAAAGCATACACCATCGATTGGATCTGATGCGAGCTGATTTTGAAATGCTCCGCCTGCGCACCCGGCGTCTGCATCTCAACGCTGCCGTGCAGCATCACGCGGCCGCTCCCAAGAAACATCTTTTGCTTCGCTGCCTTGACCGCCTGGGCATATGCTTCCTTCATGTCCGTCCATTCGCGGAAACGCCCGCTGATCCCGATGGTCGCCGTCAACTTGAATGTCTTCGATAACTGCGAAATACACTCGTTGGCCTGCTGCACCAGCAGCGAAATCAAGGAAGAGTCCGGGGCTGGATCGGTAAACAGCACGTTCATTTCACCCTGTTTATCCGGAAACACTTCGTACCTCCATTGGTCCTCAACCCATACCTGCTCCACGATATGCCGGATCGATGCTTGCCTTTCCGTGTACCCCTGCTCGGCGGCATTGAGGCTGATATGCATCAAGTACGCCGTATGAGGCTGTGCCATCCCCAACTTTTCGGCCTGTTGACCGCCTTCATCTGCTTGGCTGATACTTCCCTCAATCAAGTCGTTCAGAAATTTCTCTTTATGCATGGGCTCGGTCTGAGCAGGTGACGCACCCGCAGTCTGTCCCTTTCGAGCCGCATCCAGACTTTCTTTTACCTTAAGCAGCGCTTGCTCAAAGTCTCTGGGCATCATATCCGATTTGATCAAATATTCGGACACGCCATGCTTGATCGCTTCCTTCGCATATTGAAAATCTTCGAGATTGCTAAGAATGATGATTTTGATCTCCGGAGAGATGGACCGGACTTCCGCAATGAGCGCGATGCCGTCCATCACGGGCATTTTAATATCTGTAATGAGGATGTCCGGCATTCCGTCGTTCATCAGCTCGAGCGCTTCTTTGCCGTTGGCGGCCTCGCCAACCAGCTGCAGCCCGATTTTCTCCCAATCAATCATCGAACGTATGCCATATCTGACAATGAATTCATCTTCGACAATAATGACCCGATGCATGATACATATTCCCCCCTCTACGTCATCAAAGGAAGCCTAATCCTGATTATGGTTCCGATTCCGGGTTCGCTTTCGATTTCGATTCCATACATTTTCCCGCAAATAAGCTTCATTCGTTCATCCACGTTGGCCAGGCCGATCCCGCCTGATTTTTCGCCGCTCACGGTCTGTTCTGTCAGCAGAGTCCGCGCAAATGCCAGCTCCATTCCTTTTCCGTTATCCGTCACCTCGAACCGCAGCCCTTCACCCGGCACCTTGAAGCAGGCAATATGGATTCTGCCCCCGGACTCCTGGTCCTCGAAAGCATGCATGATCGCGTTCTCGACAATAGGCTGTAGAATGAGCTTGGGCGTACGCAGCAGCTTGACATCGTCTTCCATTTCGACCACGGTCTCGATATTGAAATTGAAACGGAACTTTTGAATGCCCAAATAGCATTGGACATGCTCCATTTCCTCCGCGACGGTTACGGTCTCCTCGCCCTTGCCAAGACTGATCCGAAGCAGCCGTGAGAGCAGGCTTACCATTTCCGCCGCATTGTTGGCCTTTTGGATCAGCGCCGTCCATTTAATGATATCCAGCGTGTTATACAGAAAATGCGGGTTAATCTGCGCCTGCAGCGCCTTCAGCTCCGCAATCCGCTTTTGGTCTTGCTCCGCATACACGGCCTTCAGCAGCTCATCGATGCGCGTCACCATATAGTTGAAATTATTACCCAGAATATCGAATTCGTCATGCCGACGCTTGGCTTTATAACGAACCGTCAACTCACCGGACATGACCTGCCTCATGAGACGGATCATTTTCAGGATCGGGTTCGTGATCGAGTTGGCCAGCAGCATGGCGGTGATGATCGAGAAGACAATACAAAGCAGGGCAATGATCAGAATCACTTGCAGCAGGCGGTTCGAATCCTGGTACAGCGCAGACTTGGAAATGACATTAACGACCATCCAGTCGTTGGTATGAAGCTTTTTCACGTTCACGATGAGGTGATTGCCCTTGTAGGTGAGCGGAAACCGTTGTTCCCCCGAACCCGAATGGATGATTTTTTCATAACCGCTTTGCCCGAGCACCCCGGCCACGTTTTTGCCGATCCATTGATTATCCGGATAAGAGACCAGCTGCCCGCGGCCATCCACAACGAAGCTTTGCAAGTCCTGATTGTTGCTCACGGCCTTCGACACAAGCTCTTTGATCACATCTTCCCGGATATCCAGTACGGCAATAATGCCGAGCGGACTGTCATCGGACGTTTTATACAGCTGTTTGGACAAGGAAAAGACATGCGCGCTCTGAGAATTCAGACTGTCGACATACGTTCCATAGCGGGTTGAATACCAACGAAAATTGCTGCCATCCTCCAGCGTCGCCAAAAAAGGGATAACTTCGTTTCGGGTCCGCTTGCTCCAGCGGTAGATCCCCTTGATGTAATGTTTCTCGGAAACGAACGATATCGACTGCACGTCCTGGTTAATCGCCACAATCGTCGACAGCTTCGTCGTGAGCGACAAGCTATCCACATCGTAACGGGCAGGGTCGGTTTGATCAAGCGTCCGCAGCATATTTACGATCTCGTTGTTGTTCAGCACCTGCATCATCATATCTTTGTAAATGCCCAGGCGGGTATCGAGATTGTCCGCGGTTTGATTCAATAAGTGCTCCGAATATTCCGTTACTTTATCGTTAATCGTTGATTTGGAGATCGAAAATGAAATAATCCCCATGACGACCAGCGGGGTCAAGGAGAACAGAAATAAAAGCAGCATCCATTTATAACGTATGCTGCTCTTCCATATTTTCATCCAGGATCGAACGCGAATCCAGAGTGATTTTACCGTCTTGCCAGGTTGATGGGTCATGCGCGTAACCCTTTCTTTTGAAGAAATCTGCCGACTATGCTTACCCCTTGACACCCGACATCGAAACGCCTTGGACAATATGGCGCTGAAGCAGAATGAAGACAATAATGGTCGGAATCGCCGCGATGGCGCTTGCTGTCATGATCAGGTTCAAGGACATTGTATTATTCGACAAAAAGGTTGGGAGCCCTGCCGATAGAATCATATTTTCCTCAGACGTGATCGACAGGTACGGCCATAGAAAATTGTTCCATGATAGAATGAAGAAGAAAATCCCCACCGACACCATCGCTGAGCGCGTCAGAGGCAGGCAAATGCTCCACCATAGGCGGAAGTTCCGGCTGCCGTCGATTTGCGCGGCTTCGATATAATCCTTCGGTACCCCATCCATGAACGACTTCAATAACAAAATGCCGATCGGGTTCGTAAGTCCCGGCAATATAATCGCCCAAATATTATCGATCAGCTTCAGATGCAGCGCTGTTTCATAGAGCGGAATCAATATCGCTTCCGTCGGAATCAGCAGCCCCGAGACAATGATGACATAAAAGATTCCCCGGGTCCGAAAAGGCAGCTTCGAGAATGCGAATGCCGCCAGCGAGCTGAACAGAATCGAAATGACGGTCGTCAGGATGCCGATGACCAAGCTGTTCCAGGTCCAGCGCAAAATATGCGAGTCACGGACGACTTTGACATAGTTATCTATATTCAGATCAGACCAGTTCACCCAATCCGATAAGCTGTAGACATTCACGCCGTCAGGCTTCAGAGAGACGAGAAGCATCCAGATCAGCGGAAAAACAAACAAAATGGCTAGCACGATGGCGATGATATTCAACAGGGTCTTATTCATGTTCTTCTCTCCTTATCCGTCTTTCCGGTCGGTCATTTTAAATTGAATGACGGCAATAAGCAGCATGATGAAGCAGAAGATCATCGACTGCGCAGAAGCCAGACCGAACATATCTTTTTTGAATCCGGTCACGTAGATGTAGCGGATCATCGTATTTGTAGTGTCGCCGGGTCCGCCTCCGGTCATGATTTGCACCTGGCCGAACAGCTTCAGACTGCTGATAATTTGATAAAAGATCTGGATTTTCATGACTTTGGACAATCCCGGCAGCGTGATGTGCAGGAATCTCTTCCAGGCATTCGCGCCGTCGATTTTGGCCGCTTCGTATTGATCGGTCGGAATCTCCTGCAGGCCCGCAAGGAACAACACCATGACAAATCCGACCGTCCACCAGTCTGTCGCTATCGTAATGGCCCACCAGACGAATCGATGGTCCGTGAGCCAGTTGATGTCTCCGGGAAGTCCGATTAAATGCAGAAATGCATTCACCGGTCCATTTTTCGCATCAAACAGGCGCAGCCAGATAAAACTGATCACGGAAACGGACAATACATACGGCAGGAAGAAAACCGACCGGATGAGTGTTCGCATCCAGATATTCTGATTAATGATCAGGGCCAGCACCAGCCCCAGAATGATCACGGTAGGCGCGCACAGCAACACGAAATATAAAGAGTGCCACAAATACAAATAAAAATCCGAATTGGCGAAGATCTTCTTGTAGTTGGCGACGGCCACGTATTTCTCCATCCCCTGAATGCCCCATACATGCAGACTCATCCATGCTCCCCGTAATACCGGCCACAGATAGAACACCGCAAAAGGCACCAGGAACGGAATCAGGTAAATGATTGCTTTCAGTTCAGTTCGTATGCGCAAAGGCTCTGACTTGCGCAGCGCCACAGACCCCTTGCCTTCTCTCAACTTCGTCTCCATTGGTCATTCTCCTCAGTTGTACCTTTAGCGGTTGTTTTTCTTTCGATATCTAAAGGAGAAGAAGCTCCCCTGCCGCTCGGGCCAAGTCGCTTCCCCTCCTATCTACACCTAGTTATCCAGCACTTCGTTGATCTGTTTCTCCATATTCGCCAGTCCGTCTTTCGGCGTCTCATTGCCGAAAATGATGTTCTGGAGCGATTCTGAAATCGTCGTGATGATGGTCGTGTATTTGTCTGTCGGCGGAGCGAATTTTACCGTCTTCTGAGCCTCGATGAATTCGCTGCGGTATGGAAGACTCTTGTACTCTTCACTCGCCGTAACGTTGCTGTTTGCCGGCACATGTCCTGCCTGCCCCCATGTCTTGCCACCGACTTCAGAGAAGTACTTCATGAACTTGACCGCGGCTTCTTGTTTCTCCGGCGACACGTACGAAGGGATGACAAGCGTATGGGAGCTGGCCCAGTGCGTCTGACTGCCAAAGATCGGCGGAAGCGGCATCGCGCCGATATTCAGCGATTGATCGCCGAGGAGCAGTCCGGCTTCCCAAACGCCACCGAACCAAAACGCTGCTTTACCGTTGTGGAACGTATCCCAAGGCGTTTTATCATTCAGATCGCTGTATTTGTTCTTATAAAGATCCATGTAGAAATTCAAGACGTTCAGCGCTTTATCATTATTGATGGCGGCCTTGGTCATATCCGGGTTCAGAATATCCCCGCCTGCTTCGTAATACAGGTTCAGGAACGGTTCCTGGAAATAAGGCGTGTTCACGGCAAGTGCCTGCACATCCGGCACTTTGGCATGAATATCGGCCAGCGTCTTTTCGAACCCTTCCGGCGTCATCTCGCCCAGCTTCGGCGTGCCGTCCTCATTCAGCAGATCCGCCTTTTTCAAGATATCCTTGTTGTAATAGAACATATGGAAGTGCGTATCCAGCGGTACGGCATAAGGCTTGCTGTCATAGGTAACGCTCTTCATGTTGGATTCGGTAATCTGATTCAGGTCAAAACCTACCTTGCTCGCCAATTCATCGACGGGTACAATCTGCTTCGCCTTCACGAACGGCGAGATCCGGTCCACATGCGCTACAGCAACGTCGGGACCTTTGGACGAAGATAGCGCCGTACTGAGCTTGGCGTAGTACTCGTTCGATTCCAGGCGCAATTGTTTTACCGTGACTTCCTTTTGGGAGTCGTTGTAGCCCTTGATGATCTGATCCACGAAATCCCCTTCCCCGCCTCCGAACATATTCCAGAAGGTAATCTCGACGGGACTGCTGCCTGTGTTCTCCGTCTTTGGCGTTTCGGTGCCAGCTGAGCTAGATGTGCCGCCGTCTTTGGTGCCGGACGAACAGCCTGACATGACCAAGGCAAGCGTCAACCCGGCCGTTAAGAGACCTGTAAATTTCTTTCTCATCTTCATATTTGACCAACCCTCTCGTGCAAAAGTATTTGCTTGGGAAAGCCCTTTCATTTTTTATGTAAGTGCTTTCTTCAACACTTACTTTACCTGGATCGGAGCCGTGCAAGAACCGACAAAAAGCCGATCCTTAGGGAACAAATCACAGATGTTTTTTTCCCTGGTGCCTCTATAGGTAGACGATGTTAAGGTAGGTGTCAAAACGTAAGGTATACAACAGGCATTATGAGATGGAACAGAAAAAGAGCCCTTGAAGGGCTCTTTTGTGTTCGATCTAATTCAGATTAATATTGTCGAAGCTGACGCTGTTGTTGAATCCTCCGCGTACGCCAATCGTGCCGCCGGTATATACGGCATCATTATAGCTGATTTTGGGCGTCGTCATATCTCCGACATACACTTTGATGTTTCCGCTGTTCACGACCACCTTCATATGGTACCACGTGTTGGTTGCGATGGCCGTGTTCACCGATTGAAGCTGTGTCCAGCTATTGTTAAAGCGTCCTAACCAGACGGTTCCCGTAGAATCGATGCCCGCCCCGTAACCGGACTGCTGATCCGCCCCGGCCGATGGTTTCGTCACGTTGAAGATCAAGCTTCCTTGACCTGCATTATTCAACTTGATATCCCCTTCAAGGGTATAACTCATCTTGGATGGATACGGCGTAAGCACCGATTTATCCGCATTCACAGAATTCAGGTTATAGGTGCCTCCGCTGACAGACCACGTTCCGCCATAGTGGACCCAGCCATTGTCATTCGCGGCAAAATCATTCGCGTATGAACTCGTTAAAGTGCCAAACTTGACCTGAACATTATGTCCGCCGATGCTTCGCTCCACGGAATTGACCATGGCGATTTCATTGGGTCCGGTCTGGTAGAGAGCGCCCCACCACGAGTTTCCGAACGCGGGAATATCGTTGTTGTACCACGTTGCTCCATAATCATTGCTGAGCGAGAGCACATTGGAGTTGGAGCTGAGGACAAGCCGGCCGTCGCTGAGCGACAGGACATACGGTCCGCCATGCTGATTCGTGGATACCTTCGTTCCGATGCCACTCGCCCAAGTCTTCCCGTCCGTGCTTTTTTTGGTGAAAATTTCGCAGTTCTGGGTACCGCAGACTTCAAACGTGACGATATACTGCCCATTGGTCATCTTCGTCCATACCGGCATGCCCGGGCGAGCGCCCGCGTTGGCCGGATCCCACGCGACGTAGATCTCATTCCCCCAGCTGGCCCCGCCATTCGTGGAAATCTTCTCGGAAATCAACTGGCTATAGGAGGGATTCTCGGTGACATGCTTTTCATTCGCATACATAACGGCAACCGATCCGTCATTCAGAAGCTGCATATGCGGCTCATATACGCCCTTGTCCGGATTCCCCAGCGATCCAGGGGCACCGGTATTCTCGTCGATGGTACTCAGGTAGTTCCAGTTGGAGCCTCCGTTCACGCTCTTATAGACTCTGATCTGGTACGATTCCTGCCAACGCACGGATCGCATGGCGAGCAGGATATCCCCGTTAGGCAATTGAAGGAGCTGACCGTTATCCAGGTCGCGTCCGTCTTCCCATAAGGTAGCTGCAAGCGACCATGTGCGACAGTTGTCCGTGCTGCGGAATACTTGAAGCCGCGTTCCGCCCCAGGAGACTTTGGTGTATCCGTTATTATCGTAAATGGCGGCAACAGCCAGCCAATCTCCGTTCGCCAGCTTCACCATGCGCGCATACTCGGCCCCGAAAGTGCCCGGTCTCAGGCCCCGTGCGTCAGTCCCGGCATCCGCGAATGTTTTGATGTCCGTGATGGTGGACGAGGAGCCCCAGACAATCGGGCCATTGGCCGCGGCAAAGGCCGGGATTGCTGCAAACATCATGATCAAGCACAAAAAACCGGCAAACGAGGTAAATAGTTTTCGCTTCAAATGATTTCCCTCCTGAACTGGATTGAATTGCGATTTAGGTGAATACCAATTTACTCCTTGCAATGAACCGTTTAATTCCTCACCTCCCGTCTCAGGCGCCCTAGCCGCAGCATGACCAGCCGATCGTTCCAATCTATATGTAAGGGCTTTCTTTTTTCACAAGTGTAATATGTATGGATGGGTCCTTGAACCGAAAATCGGCATGCTTTTGGGGAACAATGTTACGATTTTTACGAAAAATAGGGTCGGGATTGTTCTAAAGGGTGGACATTGTTACGCTTGAGCATAGGAAAGCCTGATCCGACAACCATCAGATCAGGCTTTCCCGAATAAGTTCTATTTTTGAGGACGGTTCTAAGACAGGTTGATCTCTTTTATCACATCCAATGGAATCTTAGGCTGCCGATCCTCCGTAAGAAGACCGTTCACTTCCTGCTGGACATCCGTAATTTGGGTATAGCAGTACCCGCAGATATAATCGATGTCTTTAATCGCCTGCGTGATACTCCGGAACCTCTCGATAAAAGCTTCCTCGCCGGATACCTGATTGCCGTAACCCCAGCCGGTCGCAGACTGGAAGGCAATTCCCCCGAATTCGCTGACTATCACCGGCTGCCCGCGGTATTCGTATCCCTGCGCCATGGCGTACTTCCAGTTGTTGAACGAAATGCCTCCGCCAAGCAGCGTCTTGGGGTCCGCATACCGATCCAGCAATGCTTGCCCCTTTTCCTCGTAATCATGCAGGGTAATGATATCGCTAACCGTATGCTCCCACCCATCGTTCACGATCACCGGGCGATGCGGATCGATGGACTTGGTCAGATGGTAGACGGCTTCGGTGAACTGCTGCTGCTTCCGATGCGTTAAAATCTGCGGAATGCCCCAGGACTCATTAAACGGAACCCAGGTCACGATCGACGGATGATTATACTGCTGTCTTACGATTTCCGTCCATTCCTTCGTGAAGTTCTCCACTGCCTCATCGTTAAACTCAAACGTCGCTGCCATCTCCGACCAAACCAGCAACCCTTTCACATCGCACCAGTACAGGAATCTGGCATCCTCGATTTTCATATGCTTGCGGACGCCGTTATACCCCATGGCGAGAATCGCATCGATATCTTCGATAAGCGCTTCTTCCGATGGCGGAGTCAAATGGCTCCCTGGCCAATAACCTTGATCCAGAATCAGCCTTTGATACACCGGCGTATTGTTTAGCAGTACCTTCCCTTGTTCAATCGAGATTTTGCGCAGTCCAAAATAGGAATACACCCGGTCGATCACGACGTCATTCTCATATAAAATAAACTCTACATCGTACAGATTCGGTGCTTGCGGCGACCAGGCGATGATCTTCCACGGCCCATTCACTTCATGCGTTAAATCCACGTCCAATTGCAGCCATGGACGATCGATGTGAAGCTGTGCCTGCTTGAGCGTCTTATTCTGGTAGCTAATCCGTGTCTCCAACCGAAGCGAAGAGGAAGCAGCCGCTGCCTTATGGGTTTGATACTCGAACCGGACCGAACGGTTATCCAGATCCGGTGTGATTTTAACGGCCTGAATGTAGGAAGCAGGCGTATACTCGATCCATACGCTTTGCCAAATCCCCGTCGTTTGCACATAAAAGCATTCGAAATTTTGATCCACCCACCGCTGTTTTCCCCGCGGCTGCGTGCAGCTCTGACTATCTTCCGCTTTCACCACGATCCGGTTCGGGGCGCCTGCGTCCTGCTTCAAATAATCCGTGATATCGAATGAAAATGCGGCGTACCCGCCTTGATGCTGCCCGGCAAAGCGGCCATTTACCCAGACTTTAGCCACATAATCAACCGCCTGAAAATTCAGTCTCACCCGCTGACTCTGCACATTCTGCGGCAGCTGCAGATCGCGCTGATACCATACGTAGGGATGAAAGGCTTCTTCACCGATCCCGCTGGCCTGCGTTTCATATGTAAAAGGCACTTGAATCTTCAAGTCGCCCTGCAGGTCCTCCTGCCAGTTCTCTTTCTCGCCCACATTGGCGTCATCGAAGCGGAATTCCCATTCTCCATTCAGGCTTTGCCATGCATCCCGGACGAATTGCGGCCTCGGGTAATCCTTGATGTACTTGAGAGTCGTCATGATCCATCTGCACTCCTTTTCATACATAAATATTGTTTTATTACAAAATTATTGTATTAATAGTTTCAGAATAGGGCCCCTCATTCCAAAAGTCAATGCGTGCCAACAAAAAAAGAGCTTCTGCTCTTCGCAGCAAGCTCAGCCTGACGTATAGTGAATTTTCATGATCAAATCCTGCTCATAATCTCCAAACCGCTTTCCGAAAAGGTTCATTCCGCCTTTGAACTCGGCCTCTTCCTTTACCCCGATCCGCATATCCACATAGCTTCGGCCTGTCAGATCCAGCTGATCCAACGTAACTGAAGAAGTCTCGTTCTGATCCAGCGTGCTCCGCTGGTCGTCCACGCTCCACGTTTTGAGGGAACCAAACTGCGTACCGCTGTCGCTCCACCAAGCCGGGTTCAGCTTTCCGCGCCGCCCGCCGAAATCGCCAGGTGACGTCCAAGTGCCAATCTCAATGCCATTGATCCATAACGTAATATCCGATGGCCAGTCATTATCATAATTGGGCGCTTCAGAGCATATTTCCATCGAGAACTCTATCATTCGAATCTGTGCGCCCTGCGGAATTTCAAGCGGATAACGATATTCGAGATATCCTTTGCGAAGCCAAACCAGCTGAGCGCGGAACCGGTTGGGATGAAAAAATCCCGAAGGCGAATCTTCAACGATAATCGGACCTTCCTCACTGACCATGCCGCAGGTCGGAGCCACTTCACAAGCGGTGAAGCTGCCGATGGGGATTTCAATTTCGTAGCATTCGTTAGGATCGCTTCCTTTACGATTCGGAACATTCATATTAATTTTAATATCGTCATACATACGGCTGCATACTTTCATTGCGCCGCGCGATGCAGGCAGCAGCTCCGTCTCGATCAGTTTCGCCTGTTCGAGCACCTTCACGTTCGATGCTGCCGTCGAGACGGGGATACCCAAAGCTTCCGCCAGCTCGGCCACATTCATTCTCCGGGTATTCAGCAATTCCATCATTTTCAGCCTTAGTCCCGTCGAGAGTGCATGGGTTACCTTCACTAGCTCCTCGGGACGCTCCATAGAAAGTTCCAGCATAACGATCACTCCGATTATTATTGGTCTTATGCGTTTCTTCATTTTAACAATATTGATTTGATTCAGTCTACTGGACAAGCTCTCTGCCCAAGTTACTGATGAAATCCCCTCTTTATGTCAAAAAAGCGCATCCGGTACCGGATGCACTCTTTATCTCTTTTCATCAATGCTTTAGACGCAGAACGTCCTCTTACTTCCCTTTATACTCCGCATTGGCTTGATCCAACATGGATTTCCAGTCCGCGAAGTCGGTTTCTCTGGAAATGTGCCGGTCAAACAACTCGTCAGGGATGTTATCGATATCTTCATAGGTCTCGATCTGGAAATTGCCCTTCTCCACGAACTCCCCAAAACTATTGGAGGAAGAATGCTTCCGCATAAACGACTCATGAAACAATTCGTTCAGCGGTACGTGATCGGGATCTTCCTGGACCGTTTTTTGTCCTTGCAGCTCTTTCAACAGATCGTCAAATGACATTGGTTTTTGCTTTCTCAGAATACCACTCCTAAATATTATATTGGGTTAACCCTATAGAGATTTCCACATGCCTTCAAGCCATGTATCAAAATCAGCGCCTTTATCCCCTTCGTACGTGTCGTATACGTCGATTCTCATCTTTTTCAGCTTTTCCTTGAACTCTTCATATGAGTGGTTTCTAGGAAGGCTTTTCTTCACACGCAAGAGAATTTTCTGAATGCCCTTAACCACATCATACTTGCTGCGGCTCGGTTTCTCAACCTCTTCTCCCCATGCGCTCAGCTTCTCATAAGCTGCCTCCTGCACCTGGTAAACCGGATCTGTATCCAATCTGCGTTTCAGAATATCGATGGATTGCTGGCTTTTCCATTGTCCCAGCTGCTCGACCGCTTCCAGACGCTCTCTCCAGTTTGCCGTGCGGTTCGCTGAATTTTTCAGCTCGTTGTAATTTTCCGGCAAATCACTTGCCACGTTCACTTCCGGTTCTGTATTCTCCAATTGCATGCCATCTCCTTATGAATGTCAGCCGCGCTTTGCGCTGTCGTTTTTGTCTAGTCCTTCGCCACCAGCTTCGCCGGATTTTTTCGTGCCTTTACTGGTATAAGGCTTCGGGGCGCTTTTGATCCGGCGGGCTTTCGCATCCCAGCGGGTCCAGCCCTTTTTACCCGTTCCTCGGCCTGTTCCACCCTTGCCTTTTGATTTACTCAATTGATCACTCCGTTAATGTATAGTGTTCTTGGTTTAGTCATATCCATTTCTTCTGATTAATTAACCAGCAAGTTGAAATATACACCACTATGCTCAATATGTACATGATACACATGGAAAAAGCAATAAACGGAACGTAATTAATGAAAGCAAAGTCCGGCGATGCATCCGCACGAGTTCTGTTTGACACATTTTCCCTGACATGGTATCTTATTTTTGTACTGACCAGTCAGATTGAACGTTTGTCCGAAATCATGCTTGTGAAAGGTAGATTAACCTTGAGTAAAGATAAAATTCTACGTGCAGCCATGGAAGTATTCTCCGAAAACGGATACCACCGTGCCAGCATGGACGAAATTGCCCTACGGGCGCAAGTTGCCAAAGGAACGCTATACTACAATTTCCCTTCGAAATCCCAGCTGTTCAAAACGATGGTGAAAGAGGGCTTTGAGGATATCATGCAGCGGACCCAAGCGGATCTAAACACCCCGCTCCCGATCAAAGAACAGATTTTGCGGATTATCCGCCACCACCTGGATTTATTCCTTGAATCGCGCCATTTTTCGCATATCGTGTTTAACGAGCTTTCGAACGGAATCGAACAGGATGTGCTCGAAGAGTTGAAGGAGCTGCGGCGTGAGCATCTCCGTTTCTTGGCTTCAATTCTCGAAGAATCGAAATGCGAAAATTTCATCCACCCCGACGTGGACACGAATCTGGCGGCTGCAAGCGTCATCGGCACGCTGGAGAGCACATGCAATTATTATCTCAGCCATCCGAATGAATACTCGCGCGATGATCTCGAACGTTTCGTCTTTAACATCATTACCAAAGGCATGTTTATTTCTATTGAATAACATGCTTTTTTTTAAGATTAAAAAAACTGACCAGTCAGTTCAAAAATGTTCATTTCAAAAAAATCTCTTACGAAAGCGACGGTGCCTTAACATGGAATGGAACGAGAACGGTCTGCTGTCTTTGGATTGGTTCAAACAGATGCGCAACGATTCCCCGGTGATCGAATCCGAAAATCAACAAGTCTGGAACGTGTTCAAGTATGAGGATGTCAAAGCAGTCTTCACGAATTACGAGATTTTTTCTTCCCAAGGCTCCCCCTCTTCCGAGGAACCGCTCGAATACAGCATTCTACGCCAGGACCCGCCGAAACACCGTCAGCTGCGAAAGCTGGTTTCCCAGACTTTTACGCCGCGCGTAATCGATTCACTTGCCCCCAAGATCAAAGCCATTACAACATCGCTCCTGGATGAGGCAGAGAAAAAAGGCCATATGGATGCCGTTGCCGATTTCACCAGCCCTCTTCCCATCACTGTCATCGCAGATATGTTGGGCGTATCCATGGAGCACCGGGAGAAATTCAAAGAATGGTCCGATGCGCTGGTCGGGGACCACGCGGACAACTATTACCAGTGCCAGGAAGAGATGAGCGAGTACTTCTCGGTGATCGCCGAGGATCGCCGCCGCCATCCGCAGGATGATCTGATCACCAAACTGGTGCAGGCCCGCATCGGTAACGAACAATTAAGCGATATGGAAATCATCGGCTTTTGCATCCTTCTCCTTGTCGCCGGCAACGAGACGACAACCAACCTGATCTCTTCAGCCATGCTCGGGATCGACAGTCTGCCGGAAGTGCGTTCGCAGCTGCTCGCCGACCGGACGTTAATCCCCGGGGCGATCGAAGAAACGTTCCGGTACTTCTCGCCGGTTCAGCAGATGTTCCGTCAGGTCAAAGAGGACACCGTGCTGCGGGGGCAGGAACTGAAGAAAGGCCAGTTCGTGCACATTTGGATGGCATCGGCCAACCATGATGAGGACGTATTCGAACGGCCGGAGGAATTCAACATCCACCGGAATCCGAATCCGCATCTGGGATTGGGCAGCGGTATTCACTTTTGCCTGGGGTCCCAGCTTGCCCGCCTCGAATCCAGAATTGCGATTGAAACGCTGCTGGACCGCTTCCCGAACTTCCGCCGTGACCGTTCCCAAGAGCTTGAGCGCATGGACAGCACGATGATGTTCGCGCTGAAGGAACTGCCGATTATATTAAAATAGATTCCACGAACATCAAGTGCCACAGACATGCTTGACTCCATAAATTCCTCATCCGATGATGAATATCACACCGAAAAAGTCATATTCTTTATCTTAAGTGAAATTTAAGGAGACTGAATGAAATGAAAAACAAAGTAGCGGCAGGTATCTTAGGCATCTTGCTTGGAGGCTTGGGGATCCATAAATTTTATCTAGGACAAATCGGGATGGGAATTCTCTACTTGATTTTCAGCTGGACAGGAATTCCATCCATCATCGGCCTCATCGAAGGGATATTATATTTAGTAAAAAGCGATGAAGAATTCGACGCCATATACAATCGATAAAGACGTTCCGGGATACCGAAATTAAGCATTGCATGAATTGCATGATTAGCATGGACTTATAGAGTTCGGGGACTTCCTCGTCCTCTGCCCTATCTAGCTTCCCCTGCACAAAAAACATCTGCCCCGGGATAAACGGATGCAGATGTTTTTTATTGATGGAGGATTCAGTCAGCAAATTTGCTCCGACCGTTCCGTAAACCTCTGATGCTCCTCGCCCCACCGGTTCATTAAATCCGGCAAGAGAATGAGGCTTTCGCCTAGATTCAAAGGTCTAAGCTTGCTCTTGCCCCATCCAGCTCACTTCCAGATGCCAGGTGTATGTTTCGCCCGGCAGAACGGCCGCCACGGATTTCCGCTCCATCGCATAAGCCAAATCATCCAGAAAACCCGTGGCCGGCTCCAACGCCAGATGATACTGCCCCTGATACCCTCCATAATTGGCCCATATGGACAGATACGGCACCTTTTCCTTCGGAAAAGCAATCGTTAGGCCCTCCCGCTTCCGGGGGTCATAAAGCGAAGCCCTTCCTTCCGGCAAGGCACCGGTAAAGTAAAACTTCTCAGCCGTTGCCTCTTCTCTGCCCTCCGTTCGGTCCAAACGGATCTGCGGCTGGTCTGCAGAAGGCTGCGGCCAAGGGCGAACCTCGCCCGTCTTTCCAAGCCTGCCATGCTCCGAGTATGACACGGCTATCTGCGTTAATCCTTCCGGTACGTGGATTTCCATCCCTTCCTCTATGCAGAATAGCGGATGGGCCGCCCATAGAAACGAAAAAGGGAACGAACCCAGGTTGGTCACGGCGTAATCGATCCGCAGACAATCTTCCGCCGGGAAGGCATAGGTTTTGCGCAAAAGGTAGGGTAGTTTGACCCCTTGCACGCTGCACTCCAGCTTATCCTCGGTCATCTCGGCCCGCCATGGGAGGGACCAAACCTCCCCATGATCGGGAAGCTCCGCATCCATCCAAGGATATTCAGGGTAGCGGCAGGCGTTAATGGTCGGGAACATTTCGTCCCAGCCGCTGCCGTCACTGTCGGCGAATGGGCTGCCATAGCCCTTGTTCCCCAGCACTCCCTCAGCTTGGGTGAGCCATTCCCGGCCCGTCAGGCGGTTCTGAAGCGAGATTATCTTGCTGCCCAGCTGCGGAAGCAGCGTAATCTGCATGGCAGCGGTTCGTCCCGTCCATGCGACTTGTCCGTTCACCGTGCGACTTGTCCATATCAAAGCGTTTCACCCTTCCCCATTCATCTGCCGATCCAGTAAACAGGATGCCGGATGCCCCAGATTTAACGCGGTCCCGGAACATCCGCCCGTACTGCCTGACGGTTGTCAGATTCCTTTCGCACAAAGGGCGAGATGCTGCGCAGCCCCCTGATGATGCGGCTCCAGGGCAAGCGCCTGGCTGAAGTGCTTCGCTGATTCCTCCAACTGTCCCAGACCCAGATGGCCCAGGCCCATCATATAATGGCAGTGAATTTCGTTTTTTCGGGTCAGGTCGTCCTCGAACACCAGGAAATCCGGCAGCGACACGGCGAAATAATCGATTTGAGGCTGGTCGAACAGATGCTTTTCCCCGTAATCGACCAGTTTATGAAACCGGCTCCGCGCTTCACGCTCCCGGCCCAACTGGCGAAGCGCCGTTCCCTGATAGAAGATCATGTGCGGCGGCTGGTCGTTGTAATACATGGCGCTGGCCGGCTCATCCAAGCCTTCGGATGCCTTCAGGAAGGAGGCTTTCGCCTCAGCGGACTGTCCAAGCTGCCCGTAGGCGATGCCCAAATAGTAGTCAATGTTGTTCTCCTGTGCACCCTCCAGTTTGCCCTCGTTCACATTTAGCGGATACTGCTTGGCTTCCAGCAGCTGCCGGATCGCTTCCTCCGGCTGCTCCGCCTTCAACAGCTTCTTCGCCATCTCGACGCGTGCTAGCACATACTGGGCCGGCACCTTGCCTTCCCCGCCTTCCCAAGGATGGAAATGGCGGCTCAGAATCAGCCGGATCGCTTCCTCATGCCGATTCAGCGTATTGTAAAGCGTAATGTATTCAAGGAACAAGTCATCGCGAAGCTCGACCAGCTCCAGATGCTCTTCCAGAACTTTGAGCCGGTCTTGCGGGTTACGTCCGATTTTTTTATAGAGCTGATCCAATTCGTAAAACACCCGGGCATCCGCCGTGTCGAGCGCAAACGCGGTTTCCAGTGCCTTTCGCGCTTTCTCCGGGTTGTGCATTTTATTGTAATACGCGAGCGCCAAATTCCGGTGCGGCGTGGCAAAACGGCTATCCCAAGCAATAGAGGCTTCCCAGCAGGATACCGCTTCTTCATGCCGTCTCTTGTCGTACAGCAGATTGCCCATATAATACAACGCTTTCGCGTCCTCCGGATGTAGAGCAGCCGCCTCCTTCAGCACGGCATAATCATGCAGGGAGTTTGGGAAGCAATACCGGGGATCGGCCTTCGTCGCAGCCTTATAATAAAAATCGGCTTGCCTCCTGTCCCCGAGCTTCATACTATAGCTGCCCTGATAATAGCGAACCATCGGATACGCTTGGGTCTGATCTGGCCCGGCAATCCGGCCCAGCACTTCCAGCGCTTCCTCATACTGGCCCGCTTCCGCATAATCCTGAGCCAAGGCGATGGAATTGTGGGCGTCGCCGCGCATGAGTCCCGTCAGCGTATCCAGCGCTTCCTGCGCCGCTTCCGGACGGTTCAACTCGCGCTGGATCGCGATCCATTCATTTCTTGCGGCAAACTCCATCGGGTCGAGGCGGATCGTGTCCAACACCAACTGCTCGGCCTCCTCGGCACGCCCCAGTTTTCTCAGGATCACGCTCTTGAGATGACGGGCTTTGTAATTGCGGTATTGAACGTTCAGCGACCGCTCGATAAGATCCAGAGCCTCAGGATAATCCTGCTGCTCACAGGCAATCTGGGCCAGAGCAAAATATCCGGCACCCTGCCACGCCGCGGACCATACCGACTTGTAGAAGGCTTCATACGCTTCTTCGATCCGTCCCTGCCATCTCAGCGTCTTCCCCAAATGATAGAACGGTTCGCTGTCATACGGCCTGGCGTTATGGCGCGTCAGCGTTTCGATCGCTTTTCGGAAATAACGCTCGCTCTCCCCGAAGCAGCCGCGGCGCAGCAGAAGCAGTCCGTAGGCATTGTTCAGGCGGATATCCCCGGCATCCCGTTTGAGTCCTTCCAGATAGTACAGGTCGGGCTCGTAGGTCGCATGGCGGTATTGCTCCAGATGCAGCCCTGCCAAATACAGCGCTTCGGTGTTCCGAAGCTGCTCCGGGGCCTCGATAGCTTTGGCCGGATCGGGAATTTGCTCGATCTTTTTCGGTTTCGGCCGATAAGAGATGAGCTCTCTACCGCCCGCGGCCTGCACGATGACCTGCAAATCCTCTTCCCGCTCATTCTCTCCGATTTCCGCCTCGGCCTTGAACGTATCCACCGGCGACAGCTTCACGATTTGGTCCAAATAAATCCGTTCCGCACCCTTGAGCAGGATCCGCGCCCCTTCGAATACGGAGGCCGCATAGGCATGGACGACCGCTTTCCGTCCCGAAATTTCCAAATTCACGGCCGCGTCAATCGAAGCATTCTTCACCATCCCGATCTGTTTGTAGGGCATGAAATACTGCTTGAAACTCTTTTCCTCATAGGGCTGCAGCCAGCTGAAATCTGGCTGGTTATCCGTGTATACCCCGGTCATGAGCTCGATGTAAGGCCCATCCTCGTCCGTCAAATTACGGTCCCAGGCTTGGCCGAATTCGCCGTGCCCCCAGGTCCACTGCTTTTTCCCCGGTGAAACATGCTTGTTCGCGATATGCAAAATGCCTGCGCCCACACCGTGATCGTAGCCACCGACGAAGTTGTAATCGGAATGATAAGCCATATAAGACGTCGGTACCGGGATGTTGCTGTACTTGGAAATATCCACGCCGGACGAATAATCCATCTTGTAGTACGTTCCGGTCGCGATCGGGAATTTGGACACATCCCGTTTTCCATGATCAAACACGGCATGCACATCCGGAGGAAATACCGACTGCGTATGATCGTTGACGGCTACGGCCGGGTTGGCCCACCACAGGAAGGTCTGCGGCTCCGGCGTGCGGTTATACAGCTGGGCATGGATTTCCAGGTAGGCTTTTCCGGGATGCAGCGTAAAACCGGTGGATACCTTGGTTCCATACATCCGGTCGATTTCGCCGACCCACACCGTTTTGCTCCCGTCCGCATTCAGCTCCACTTTGTACTCGACCTCGCCGAACGTATTGGGCCGGTGGTGCTGGGGCCAGTTGAACTCGATCCCTCCGGAAATCCACGGACCGGCAAGACCCACCAGCGCAGGCTTAATGACCTGATTATGGTAGACGAAATCGTATCGGTTCGTTTTGTCGATCGCCCGGTAAATGCGTCCGCCGATCTCCGGCATCACCTGAATTTGCAGGAATTCATTCTCCAGGAACACGATCCGGTAAGGCTTCGGCACCTTTTCATCGTGAATTTTATCGATTACGGGCAGCGGATAGACCCGCCCCGAGCTGCCCTGATACACGCGTTTTTCCAAAAACATCGGGTTGGCGTCGGGCTTTCCCGCCTCATAGGTCGGAATCTCGATCGTTTCTTCCCATACCTTTACGGCTTCCTGCGGTTTTGTCATGCTTGGTTCATCCTTTCCTCTGGAACTTCTGGACATATTTGAACATCTCTAAGCATCTGCTTGATCTAACCCCATCTTACGGGAGAGCGCCCCATACTGCCATTGACGATCTCATAAGGTTGATGGATTATCTGATGATTTTTTATAAGAATACCTCATTGACAAACCAGCCCCGCGCAAAGCATAGTAAATGCATGGATACGATACGAAAAACCGATGGATTCCAGTCCGAAAAACTGATCGTCTTGCCGGATCATATTATGAAAGAAGCCTCCGAACACCCGCTCGTCCGCCCGCTCTATGTAACGGATACCGGTTACTTCCCGAGAGCCCTGCATCACTACCGGGAACGACCCGCGGGGAGCGAAGCCTATATCATGATTTACTGCATGGAAGGAGAAGGCTGGTACCGGCTGAACGGCGGCCGGAAACAGGAAGTTCTTCAGGGGCAAGCCGTCGTCATTCCGGCGCATACGCCTCATGAATACGCTTCGTCGGAAGAGCATCCCTGGAGTATATACTGGTGGCATATGAAAGGCGAGCATGTGCAGGCGTTCTTCGAAGGCTTCGGCTCCGATGCAGGCCCTGTTTCATTGCCGCTCGAAAAAGCCCGCCAATTAGGTGAGCTGTTTCACGAAGGCTATGCTCTGCTCGAGCAGGGATATACGCTAAGCCATATTATTTATGTATCGCAGTTGGCAGGCCATCTGGCTGCAATTCTGAGGCATTCCCGGCTGCAGCCCCAAACCGGAGGCAGCCAGCATGGCAAACACGACATCACGCAAACGGTGCGCTATATGATGGATCATCTGGAGCGCAGTGTGACGCTGAAGGAGCTGGCGGCCCAAGCCAACGTGTCGGTTCCCCATTTTACGCAGCGCTTCAAGGAAGCGACCGGGTATTCGCCGATCGATTATTATCTGCGCCTGAAAATCCAGCTCGCCTGCCGGCATCTGGACCTGACCGAACAAAGCGTCAAGGAAATCAGCCATCGCCTCGGGTTCCAGGACCCCTACTATTTCTCCCGACTGTTCAAAAAAGTCATGGGTAAGCCTCCCACTGAGTACCGGGATACACGAAAGGGCTAGTTGGCTTCCCGGCAACTTATAAGAAGCAGGGAAAGTCAATTAGGGAGATATACTTGCCCTTTTCACCACCGAATACCAAAAGACGCCCGCAGGTTTATCGCCTGCGCGGCGCCCTTCTTCATTAACCCTTATTCCTGTGACGTAATCCGGTAAACCAAGCTGTCAAAATCGCCGCGCAGCGGCAGCTCGATCCCGATATTCATGAGCGCCCGCCCGCTTCGCTTCTCCGGCAGGCCATCGATCACGTAGTCCCGATCAGCCTGCAGCCCTTGAAGGCGAAGGCGCGGCAGCGGCTCACCCAGATGCTGCGAATGCAGAAAGGCAAACACGACGCTGTCGGTGCCGTCTTCGTTCACATACTGGACGGACGTCACGCCTAGATGTTTCAAGGAAGCCAGACGGTATTGGCGACCGAACTGCACCAGTGGACGAATCTCCTTATATTGGCGGATGAATTCACCAGACTGCTCGATCAACTCGTCGCTCCACTCATTCAGATTGGAGCCGATGCCCAGGGTACCCATCATGGCGCTGTGGAACCGGTATTCCAGCGACACGCTGCGCTTGTTCATGCCGGTCGGCGATTCCGTCACCCAGCAGGTCATCATGCGCGGCGCATACGTATACGAGAAGCCTTCCTGGATGCTTAAGCGGTCGAATGCATCCGTGTTGTCACTCGGCCAGGACTGGTCGGCATAACGGAATATGCCCAGATCAATCCGCGCGCCCCCGCCGGCGCAGGTCTCGAATTCGACATGCGGGAATTTCCGCCGCAGCTCAGCCCAAATCTCATATAAGCTTTGGACGTGGCGAATCCATAGCTCCTTCTGGCGGTGGAGCGGATGGCCTTTCATACCGGGCTCCGTCACAGTACGGTTCATATCCCATTTGATGAACTTGATACGGTGGTTCTCCAGCAGCTCGGTCATGAAATGGAGAATGTACTGCTTGACCTCCGGTTTCGAAATGTTCAGCAGCAGCTGGTTGCGCAGCTCCGTTCTCTCCCGGGTCTCGAAATGATACACCCAGTCCGGATGCTGCCTGTACAAATCGCTGTCCGGATTGACCGCCTCCGGCTCGACCCAAATGCCGAATTCCATGCCCAGCTCATGCACCTTATCAATCAGTTCCCCAAGTCCGTTCGGGAACTTCTCCTTATTCACGAACCAATCGCCCAGTCCGGCACGATCGTGATTCCGCTGGCCAAACCAGCCGTCATCCACGACGAACAGCTCGACGCCCATCCGGGCCGCCTTTTCGGCCAAAGCCATCTGATCCTGTGCGTTGACGTTGAAATACGTCGCTTCCCACGAGTTGTACAATACCTTGCGCGGTTCGCGGCCGGGAAGCACGTAATCATATTGATATTGGTGAAGTTTGCGGCTCATGCCGCCGAATCCTCCAGCCGTATAGCCGCCGACGAATACGGGCGTATCGAAGGTTTCGCCTCCCCCCAACACCCATTCGCTGTCGAAATCATTGATCCCGCCGGTCACCCTTACATGATTGAAGACCGTTTTCTCGGCGGTGATTTTCCAGTTTCCGCTCCAAGCGAGCGCGCCGAACCATACTTTCCCGTCCGTTTCCGTCGCCCGTCCGTCATCCAGCGCAAACCATGGATTGGCGTGGCTGTCCGTGAATCCTCTGCGCGATTCCAGTACTTTCTTGCCTTCGCTCAGCACCGTGCTGCGGAGCTGGAACTCACCGGACCATTTGCCGGTAACATGCGTCAGCCGGTAATCCTCCAGGTCAGGCATGCTCCATGCCGACGACTGGACGCTCTCCAGAACGATGTCTTGCTCGCCTGTGTTCACGATGCGGGCCGATCGTTCAATCAGGTCATGTTCCGGGATCACCCGATAGCTTAGCTGTACCTCCAGCGGGTACACATGGTCTTTCATGGTGATCAGCAGCGTTTCCGCTCCGTCCCGGCTTCCAATCTCATGCCGGATATATCCGGCCGACAGATCACGGACGCCGTCATGCATGCGCGCCTTCAGCGACGGCTCGTCGTAATTGACGCCACCCCAGAAGCTATACTCTTCGGCTTCCATGTCCACTTCGGCGTCAAAGGAACTGTGCGATCTGGCACGGAGCAATGGCGCAGCATCCTCTGCCGTCACCGGATCGCCCCAATACAGATGCTGCAGCCTGCCTTTTTCATTGATCCCAAATAAGTAAGAGCTGGCTTGTGTATGGATCGCGAAAATGCGATGCTTATCGTCGAATTGAATTCCCATATTCATCATCCTTTACCTTCATCGATGTGGTTTGTCCTGATCCGTTTGTCTGGCCATCCGTCTGCAAAAAAAGGAGGATAAAGACAAAGGCCGTCTTTTCCTCCCTCTCCCTTTTTACGAGTTACTCCACAATTGCTGGCGTTTCTTATAATTTTCGGTGTAGATTTTTTCGAGCTTCGGAAGCCCGGCCGCATCGACTTCCTTCATCATTTCATTGTACAGGTCGGTCACCTGGTTCTCTTCAGGAGCCAAAGCCATTTTCAGGAAATATTTGTTGACGGTGTCATTCACTTTGGTCTCCATGATGGCTTCCGGCGTGCCTCCGGCAGGGCCCAGATTGTCATAAGGCGCCGTGTCAAAAGAGGTGTCGGCCAGATTCTTGATCGCAAGATCCGTCACCGGATCGGATTGGAAGCGCCCGATCAGGTCATACGGCGTACCATCGGAGCCAGGGCCGTTCTTGATCATCCAGGTCCATTTGCGAACGCCCGTCGTCCGGGTCGCCTCATCCCAATTCTTTTTGAAGGTGTCCAGAATATCCTGGCGCGGCACATGCTTGCCGTCTTTCATATCCCAGTCCTTGCCCTCGACGCCCCACATCAGCAAGTACTGTCCTTCCTCGCTCGCCAAGAAATCCAGCAGCTTCATTGTCCGGACCGGATCCTTGTTCGAACGCGTGATGGCCACGCCGTCCCAGCCCAAAGAACTCTTCGGACCGTATGTCGTTTGGTCCGCGCTCACGCCCGGAGCGAGCACCTTGTATTGGTAGAACTGATGCTCATCCTGCGCGGCCGGATCCGCAGCTTCCGATTTCAGCAGCGTATTGGCGTTGCCTACGTTCCACAGCGCCTCCGCGGTCGCAAAAACATTGCCTGCGCCGATTTTCTGCTCATACTGCTTGGTTTTCATCGTCGCCCATTCCTTATCGAGCAGCCCTTTGCGGTACAGGGAGTTGAGGAATTTCACCATTTCCAAATAGCGCGGATCGCGGATGTCCTTTTTCAGCTCTCCGTTCGTTTCATAGTAAGGCAACATGCCGAACATGCCCTTGAAGGTCCCGGTAACGCCGCCGATGTTTTCACCGTTGAGCGTCATCGGGATGGACGCCTTGCCGTCGATGGTCGGATATTTCTCCTTGAACTTCACGAGCAGATTTTCAAATTCCTCCGCCGTAAACGGTTCGCCATTGTTCACTTTGTCCCCCACGCCCAGTTCCTTCATGATATCCATGCGCATCATAAAGCCGAATACCGGATACTTCTCCAGTCCATACCAATTGGCGAAATAATAATTATTGCCGTCGTCGTTTCGCGTCTTCGCGAGAGTATCGCCATACATTTCCTTGATGTGCGGACCGTATTTGTCGATCAAATCATTCAACGGAATGATCGCGCCCGAGGAAATATATTTATTCATGATATCGCTTCCACGATCGAGCATCACAACATCCGGAAGATCGCCGCTCGCCAGCATCAGATTGAGCTTTTCCACGGGATTTCCCGTCGGCTGCTGGATCTCCAACGTAACGCCCGTTTTTTCCGTAATGGCCTTGGCAACCGGATTGTTGAACGCGTCTCCCGTATTTTTGTCAAACCAGGTCAATGTGATCGGCGCGGTCGTGTCCGAATCGCTCCCATTGGTCGAAGCCGCTTTTTGGTTCCCTCCGCAACCGGAGAGCGCTGTCACAACCAAGGCTGCCGCAAGAATCCCTTTTATTGTTTTCATTGCCTGAACCCCTTTCTTAGGTCGTCATATTCTGGTGCCCGAATACATGTCTAATTGTAGGAACGGGGAGTTCATTAATCTATAACGCAATATTACAATCCATAGTCGAAAACGTCTTTCATGACCGAAAGGGATGTAACTATTCAACGAATATCGGTGATGGTCTGATACGGATTGACGGGAATGCGGATGGTAACCGACGTGCCGATGCCCGGCCTGCTGAACATGGCGATGCCGTATCGCTCGCCGTAGGTCAGCTTGATCCGGTCATCCACATTTTTAATGCCGTATCCCGATCCGCTGCCTGTTTTTTGGAGGGTATGATCCAGCCGTTCCGCAGTCATGCCAATCCCGTCATCGATCACCTTCAACAATATATCCTCGCCGTCCCGCTTCAGTTTGATGTTGATGTTAATGCCCGACTCATCCCACATCGCATGATTGATGCAGTTCTCGATAAAAGGCTGCAAAATCAGCTTGATCGTTGTTCGCTGGAACAGCTCCTCATCCAGGTCATAGTGCATATGCAGCTTGCCCCGGAAACGGATGTCCTGAATCGCCACGTAATTTTTCACCAGATTGATCTCCTGCTCCACCAAAATGATCCTCTTCCCCTTGTTCAACGAAACGCGGTAATATTTCGCCAAATAGTTCACCATGCGGTGGACCTGGCCCGCCCCCTCTTTCAGCGCCAGCGACGATATCGAAGACAGCGTATTGTACAGGAAATGGGGGTTGATCTGTGCCTGCAGCGTATTCAGCTCCGATTCCTTCATCGCGATTTCTTTCATATATACGTCCCGGATGAGAGTCTGGATGGTCGAGGCCATTTTGTTGAAAGCAAACGACAGCTGGCCGATCTCGTCATGGCCCATCGGTGTGATCGACAGCCGGAAGTCGCCGCGCTCTACCTTACGGATCTGCTGCAGCAGAACCTCGATCCGTTTCGTCAGCATTTTGGTGGTGATGTACAGCAGCAGGATGGCTATGCCGATCGTGATGACGGAATACCAGATGATTCTCTTCGTTGCCTTGTTTGCGCTCGACAGCAGCTCATCGTAAGGGACCGTGATGACGGTGCTCCAGCCGTTGCTCAGCTTTTTATACGTGAAATAACGCTCCTGTCCACCGGTCTTCAGGTCAAAATGCCCCGATTTGTCCTGCATCGCCTGCTGAATCGGATACAAATCATACAAACGGTTGGACTTCAGGGTCTGATCTCCCGTGCTGATCAAACGTCCGTCCTCGTCAATGATGTACACGCTCTTATTGTTGTTTTCCATTTTGATCAGGGAATACAGCTCGCTATCGCTAATGTCGAATGCCAAAATCCCGTACGGGTGCTGCAAACTGAAGTAGCTCAGAGAACGGGCGAGGGTGAAATGCGCATCGCTGGACTTATAATCGTCCGTATGCGTATACACCGTATTTCCGGCTGCACGCAGCGCCTTCCCTTTCAAAGCCTCCGGCAGTTCTTCCATATATTTCACGTACTGTTCGTCGGTATATAGCGTTTTGTTGTCCGTGTAGATCGTAATGTTCTGAATGTTGGAATTCAGGGTCATCAGCGACGGCAGCGTCCGGTTAATGTACTGGAAGGCATCCAGGTAATAATACGCCTGCTCGTAATCCGTTGATAGATAATTGCGAAGCTGCGCATCCATGTACAGGATGTTGGACAGCTGGTTATAATATTCGAGCCTCTTCTCCACGTTCGTGTTGATCTGCGCCAGCGTGACGTCCAAAGCCGTATACGTTTGCCCGGTAATCGTGCTCCGCGTTGAAGTGTAAGAATAATACACGAGAATCGAAAAAGGCAGGATGATCACCAGCAAGAAGATGAAGAAAAACTTATGCCGCAGCCGCACATTGGCGAATTTCATCTTTATTCTGCGGACCGGCGGCGCCATGTGGATGAGTCTATCCCAAGAGGAGATTTTTTCGGTATTCATTCGGCGTGACTCCTTGGTTTTTCAGGAATAGGGAAATAAAATAGGACGTGCTTTCATAACCGACCTTCTGGGCGATATCCTGCACTTTCAGCGACTCGTCGGCCAGATATTCCTTCGCTTTATCCAGCCTGATCCTCGTTAGATAATCATGGATCGTCATGCCCATCTTTTCCTTGAAGATCGATCTCAGATAGTTCGGAGACAGATACACCTGATCGGACAAGCTGTTGATGGTGATCGGCGTATGGAAATTCTGATCCATCATGGACCGAACCTGATGCACCAGCTTGGCGTTCTTGTCCACAAACCGCTGCTGGATGGATGAAACCGCATGACGGGCTCCCTCCAAGACCATCTCTTCGATATCGTAAATGGTTTCGCATTGGTATATGTCGTGATAAAGCTCGGCCCTTTTGCTGCTTTCGAGGATTGGCTCGTGGATCTGTTCCAGCACATGCTCGATCAGACGGATCGCGCCGTCACGCACCTTGTTTTTGGCTGTTCTCAGCGTCACCATCTTAGCCACATGCTCCCGGAGCAGTCGCTGCGCCTCGTCCAAATCATGCCGGTTGACCGCTTCGAACCAGTCCGTTTCCGCAAAAGGAGGAACCTCCTCGCTTTCCCACTGCGTCTGTACATCCTTCGCAGTTATGACTTTATCTCTGCCTTTATAAAAGAGCTCATCCAGAATCATTTTGGCCTGCTTGTATAATTGCTGAACCTTCGGCAACTCCTCCTCCTGTTCATGCACCGCAGCCGTAACCGAAAAATGCAAGGTTCCCCGGATCAACGCCGCTGCATCTTCCCAGGCGAAATATCCCGGACGGTGGGCCGAATCCATGAAAATGCCTATCTCGCCCTCTTTAAAGGTGACGATGTCCGCATCCAGCTTCTTGTCCTGCAGCCAGTTCTCCATGAAATCGCCCAAGCGTCTGCCTGCCTCTTCCACCGAGAAGTGCTTTTCATCCGAATTCTTGCCGTCGATGTGGAGCAGCGCAAGCGAATAGCGGCGATCCTCCGGATGGCGGGACAGCTTACGAAAGCTGGCGGCCAGGTTCACGATGCGGTCTTCGTTGGTCTCAGAGGTAAGCTCCCTTATAATATTGGCCCTCGTCACCTTGATCGATCGGTTCTTCATCCGCACTTCCTCGCATCGATGCTTTACCTTTTCGATAACGCTTACAATTTCGCCGAGATCAAGCGGCTTGAGCAAATATCCAACGGCTCCCATGTTCAGGGCCGATTTGACGTAATTAAATTCATCATGCCCGGTTAGGAACACGAGCTGCATCCATTCATAGCGTTCACGGATGTGCTTGGCGAGATCGAGACCATTCATGATCGGCATTTGTACGTCGGTGAGCACGATATCCGGCTGTATCATTTCGATTTTCTCGGCTGCATCTCTGCCGTTAACGGCCGTGCCCGCGACATAAAGCCCCATCTCTTCCCATCGAATGTAATCTCTCATCATCTCAAGCTCAAGCTCCTCATCATCCACCAAAAATATGCTGTACATCCGCTTCCCCTCCCTAGCATCTTTTTTTCTATTATAGTGCTTTCGCGATACTTAACTATGGGTCCAAAGAAATGAAAGTTATTTTCAAGCATCATTCGTTACTTTGCCATATCGACACTCATTTTTTGGGGGTCTTATAATTTGAGTTAACTTGAAATGCGAGGTGTCCCAATGAAAACCGAACTGGCGTTACAGGAAAGAACCGAATTCCCCATCCCGCGGCGAAAGCTATGGATGACGCTGAAGCAGCAAAAATTTTTGTTCCTCATGATGTTGCCCGCTCTCGTGTGGGCTCTCATATTTGCGTACACCCCCATGGTCGGATTGTACATGTCCTTCGTCAATTACCAACCAACGCTGGGCGGCTTCTGGCATACCCTGTTCCACAGCGAATTCGTGGGTCTCAAATGGTTCCAATATTTTTTCAATAACGGCGACTTTCTGATCGTAATGCGGAATACGCTGGCATCCACCCTCATCACCCTGCTGTTTTCTTTTCCGATGCCGATCCTGATCGCCATTGCGATCAACGAAATCAAGAGCGTCCGTTTCAAAAAAACGGTGCAGACCGCTTCTTATCTTCCCTATTTCATATCCTGGGTTATCGCGGCGAACATTATCGTGACGCTGCTGTCGTCGGACGGCGCAATCAATGGCATTTTAAAGTTCTTTCATATCACGAGTGAAAGCGTTCTATTCCTGCAGCATGGACCTTACTTCTGGTGGATCGTGGCGCTCGGCAATACGTGGAAGGACATGGGTTATAACTCCATCATGTATTTGGCGGCCATTTCCTCCATCAACCAGGAGCTGTACGAGGCCGCCAAGGTGGACGGCGCAAGCCGCTTCAAGCAGATCCGCTACATCACGCTGCCGCACCTGAAACCGACGATCGTGATCTTGCTCATTCTGGCCCTTGGAGGCATATTGAATGCCGGATTCGACCAGCACTTCCTGCTCGGCAACGATCTGACGCGCGACTATTCCGACGTCCTGTCCACCTATTCGTTCCGCTACGGCATCCAAAACGGCATGTTCTCGTATGCGTCCGCGGTCGGCATGTTCAGCTCCGTCGTCGCCTTCGTGATCGTGATGATCGTGAACTCCATTGCCAAAAGGCTCAACGGCCAATCCTTATTCTAATCCCCCCCGGAGGTACAGATATGAAAAACAGCAAATCGGTCGCCGAGCGGATATTCGACGGCTCCCTGTATGTATTCCTGGCCGTCATCTTTCTGGTCACGTTCTACCCGTTCTGGAATATTCTCGTGATTTCGCTCAACGACGCGACGGATACGTTAAAGGGCAGCTTGTATTTCTGGCCGCGAATGCCTACGTTTGAAAGCTATATCACGATCTTCCGCAACCCGGAAATCTGGAGCGCCATCAAAGTCACTGTCCTGCGGACAGTGGTCGGAACGGCCTTGTCCATCTTCTGCATCTCGATGCTTGCGTATGCGCTCAGCAAACGCACCCTGCTCGGCTGGAGATTCTTTTCCTTCTTCTTCGTCTTCACGATGTATTTCGGCGGCGGTCTGATCCCGACCTATATGGTCATCAAATCTGTCGGATTAATCGATTCCTTCTGGGTGTACATTTTCCCGGGTCTAATCGGCGTCTTCCTCATGATTCTGGTCCGCACCTTCATCGAGCAAATCCCGGGCGAAATCGAGGAGTCGTCCAAAATCGACGGCGCCAACGACCTGCAGATTTTCTTCCGCATCATCATGCCGCTGTGCGTACCCGTACTGGCGACCATCGGCCTGTTTTTGGCCATCGGCCACTGGAACTCCTGGTATGATTCGTATGTGTACACGTACAAGCCGGATCTGAAAACGCTGCAGGCGGTGCTGGTCAAAATCCTGAACCAGTTCCAGACGGCCAGCATGATGTCGGACGCCCAGCAGCTCGCTCAGAGCTCCAAGCGTATACCGGTATCCAGCGAGAGCATTCGGATGGCGGTGACCATGGTGGCCACGCTGCCGATCATCATGGTGTATCCGTTCGTGCAGAAATATTTTGTCAAAGGCATCATGATGGGGGCGATCAAGAGTTAGCTTTGTGGATTCGCTTGATGCAGGAGCCTTTTGATTGTCTCGTAAGAGATTGTTTCGTAAGCAAGTTTGTATATTGGAAAAGAAGCCTGGCCAACGGCCAGGCTTTTTAAGATAGATTGATCCAAATACTCGAATGGCTGGCTGGCATTGTTCGCGATGACGAATTTGTTCCGCAGCACCGCGGAAGATGCGGCCGGTTCTCGATGGATATGGTCTCAGTAACCGAAATGGACGTGCGGTAAGACACATAACCGGCAAGACTTGGAATGATCAGAATAATCAGGTACGAAACGAGAAATTTGCGGAATGTGTTCGAGTGTTTTGACGGTATAGGCTTCTCCTCCCTGAAGATGATTGGAATCAAGCAAGAAAAGACAACCGCAGCCTCTTGCTGCAGTTGTCTTTTGGGCTCATTTGGGCTCATGGGGAACAAAACGGCGGGTCAGCTTCCGGATTCGCGGGATACCGGCGTTCTCGGCTGCCCGTCCAAACCGTATACGCCCCCGGGTTCGACGTTCAGCGTCACGATGTTGGACCCGCTGTACACCTTCACCGTTCCGGACGAATAGGCCTTGATCACGGCATGGACCAATGCGCCGTTCTTCCAGTCCATAGCCACCTCGAGATTGCCTTTGGCTCTGAGGCCTTGCACCGAGCCCTCCATCCAGCCCTCAGGCAGCGCCGGCAGCAGATGAACCTCGCCTTCATGGCTTTGCAGGAGCAGTTCCGCGATCGCCGCCGTTCCGCCGAAGTTCCCGTCGATAACGAAAATATTCGTCTCAGCCCCAGCGATGCCGGACTTGGAATAGGTCAGCAGGTTATCGAAGCAAAGTTCCCCGATCAGATGGGAGATGTGATACTCCGCATGGTTGCCGTCATGCAGCCGGGCGAAAAACAACCCGAACAATGCCGCCGTGAATTCCACGTCTTCCAGATCGATTCTCTCCATCCGGTTGTTCAAGGTTACCCTGGCTGCCGCGCCGAGCTCCGGCGTATGATGCGGCGTGATCTGGCTGCCCGGATAGAGGGCGAACAGATGCGCCAAATGACGGTGCTCCGGCTGTGCTTCCCCGAAATCCTCCAGCCACTCCTGCAGCTGGCCGCGCTTGCCGATTTGCAGCGGAGGCAGCTGGGACAAAGCGGACTCCCACAGCCGCTGCAGCTCCTTGTCCACATCCAGCCTTCTCGCCGTTCTCAGGCAGAAGGCCAGCAGGTCATTCACCAGCACCTGATCCATGGTGGATCCCATGGACAGCTGCTGTGCGCCGTCTTCGGGAGCCCCCGGATAGAAACTGTTCTCCGGCGAGTTCGAAGGCCCGGTCACAAGCCAGCCATGCTCCGGATGAACAGTCATGTAATCCATGAAAAAGGCGGCCGCTTCCTTGAGCACCGGATACGCTTCTTCCGCAAGGAAAGCGTTGTCCAGCCCGTAGTCATAATGTTCCATCATATGAGTCGCAATCCACAGGCCGCCCGTCACGTTAAGTCCCCATGACGTCTCCCAGCCGGGCGAACTGAATCCCCAGGCGTTGGAGAATACGTGGGCAACCCAGCCATCGGCGTCATAATATTGGCGTGCCGCGGAACGCCCCGCTTCAGCCAGGTCCCGGATATAGCGCATCAGAGGCTCATGGCTTTCGCCCAAATTGGCGATTTCCGTCGGGTAATAGTTCATCTGCGTGTTCATGTCCAGGTGATAATCGCAGCTCCAAGCCATCCGGTTGGCTTCCCCGTCATTCCAAATTCCCTGCAGGTGAAGAGGCAGCGGGGAGTCGGACCGTGAACCTGCAATCATCAGGTATCGGCCATATTGGAAGAAAAGCGTATATAACTGCGGATCGTCCGTAAGTCCGGCCTTAAACCGGCGGAGCCGCTCATCCGTAGGAAGGGCGGAGTGCTCGGAACGGCCGAGATCCAGCTTCACCCGTTCATACAGCGGCCGGTAATCGGCGAGATGGCGCTCCTTGAGCTGTTCACCCCCCTTCTCAAGAGCCTGTTCCAGCTGCCGGAAGCACTTATCCTTCCAAGCTTCGTCCTCCTGGCGATAATCGGTGTTGACCGCGGTATAGATCCACGCCTCTTCTGCGTTCTCTACCCGGATAACTCCGGCTGCGGCAGACACGGATCCGCTGCGTATGGCCACATGCACCAATCCCCGGCAGGACACCCCGCATGTCCCGTCACTGTGCATATCTTCTACCGCTTTCCCCGAGAAGACCAGGGTATTTTCCTCCTCGCTGCTGCATGCGATTTCGCCCGTCCGTCCCTCCACCTGGAGGGTGAACGACATTCCCTTCGGGTTCCCGGTTTGTATATGTGATACCATAAGATCATCGGCATGCGTAGCAAAGGTTTCCCTGGCCATGCCGAAACCGTTCAGCGTGCCGGACGAGCGCGCGACGGCCTCCAGCAAATCCAGCTCCCGTCTGAACGCCGCTTCCCCGCCCATGCCGTCTTCTTCAAAATCAAGAACGATGTCGCATAAGCTCAAATTCGTGCCGAAGTTGTGCTTGGGCGGCTGCAGATGCTCTTTTGCCAGCCGGTCACCGCCGCGGTAATCGCCTGCAAAAAAACGTTCGCGCATCCGCTCCAGGTCCTCCTTCTTATTAGAGCGGCCGTGCCCAGGTTCCGCCTGCCCGGACCAATAGGTCACTTCCGTCAGGCTATAAACTTCGCGCCCCGGCGCAGAGATCACGACACCGCCGATTCTCCCGTTTCCTATAGGCAGCCCTTGCGTCCAGCCCGATGCTGGACATGAATACCAAAGCTTCAAGTTATTCATGGCGTATATCCTCCAGTTCATTAATGGTTTCTCCAAGATGCGGGTACCGGTCCAAGGCTTCAGCGGTTCAGAACGAGCTGCACGATGGCATGCAGCTCAAGCCGGGGCAAATGCACAATCGCCGTAGAGGCCGCTGAATCCCATGTCCACTTGAGCACTTGGCCCTCCGGCTGAAGCAGTATGCTGTCTGGCTTCACATCGGTTCGAACACTGCACCGGATTCCTTCAACCGGAATCATTTCTTCATTGTGAATGACGTAACCCGGCCTTTTCTGTGCAAAATAATTCAGGAAATGCACCAGAATCTCCCGCCCTGCGCCCGTCATCCGCTCATTCATGACCATTTCGACATGGAGCGGCTTCTGCACCTGGATGAGGCGCGAAGCAGATGGATAGGACTGCTCCATGCAGCATGACAGCCACTCGCGGATGAGACGGTGTCCTTCCAGGTAGTACAAGGCAAACAAGTCTCCGTTCATATACATCGCCTGTCCTTGTCCAAGTGTATGCAAGGTGACTGCCGATGCGGCTGCCCGGCTTCCGGATGGAGCGGCACCGACAGTCGTATAATGCTGCCAGTCCGAACGCTCCCTCCCGGAGCTGCGCCAGACATCCTCCACCGGTTCGATGACCTTTGCAAGCTCCTTCGCACCGGCCAGCATGGTCGCAAGTGCGGTTCCCCATACCTGAAGCTTGATCTCGCCAAACTCCATGGTACGGGCCAAACCGGTTCCGGCCTGCCAATAGTGCAGCGGAGCAGGCAGCTCCTCGCCTCGTTTCAAGCCGAGCAGACGAGCAAACGGATCCTCCGGACGGCGGACGCCCTGCTCATCCCATAGCCCAGACCTCCCGGTGACGATAAGCCGTCCGCCATGTTCCACGTATTGCTCCAGCAGAACAATCGTCTCTTCCTCCATAAGACACTGATCCGGGATAATGACCAGCGACTGCCGGCCCAGATTCTCCCGGAGCGTTGCTTCATCATAAATCAGGTGCTGGACGCCCATTTCCGTTAATACTAAAGAGGTTCCGTCCACGCGATCCGTCCGCGATTTCGGAAGTGCGCCCCAGTGCTTGTCGCGTCCCCATTCGGCACCGGCCGTCGGGCCAAGCAACTGAGAAGGCAGGCTGGCGAGAACGGCAACCTCGGGCACGACCGCTGCGCCCACACTGAAAGTCTCGCGTTCCTTCACGAATTCGTTGACCTTGCTCAGCTCCTGGTACACCGCGGGTTCAAGCCGCCCATCAGGATAGGGCTGATCCGCAAAAAATCCACGCGCTCCGACAGCGAGCACCGTCGCCATCTCCAGCTTCCAGTCGGTGTGCGAGCGCATCTGCCACTCGCCCCAGCCATGAAAACGCTCATTCATGTAATCGTAAGGCAGTCCCGTCGTCGCCTGATAGCGGCCTTCGCGGCTGAAGATCATTTCATGGTTGGCCCCGAAGTGCACCGGGTCACAGGATAGCCAGTCAAGACCCAGCTCCCGGGGCGTAAGCCAGCGCACCAGACGTCCCTTTTTCATCAAGGGAATGCCGTACAGGTATTTGCCTAAATTATTTTCAGCAACAAGGGTATGCGGCGACACTCCCTTAATGGCAGCAATCAGCTGGCTAACATACGGAAAAATCTGTCCGCGCCTCCATAAACGCCACTGTACCCACTCCGGCCTGTCCAGCTCTTCATCCGGTCCAGGCATCGGCCCCTTGGGTAAGTCCATGCCGGTATCCGCTTGGTAAAGACTACGGCAGTTTTGACAGTAACAAGGATATTCGACCGTCCAACTGCCACCGTCGATCCAGATGCCGTCAGGCTGATACCGCTGCACGGCTTCTTGCAGCAAAGGAAGATAGTACTCTTCCAAATAAGCCGACGAAATGCACAGCTGAGAAGCATCATGCTGCAGCCAGGCGCCTCGGGCCATCGTCCCGTCTTCAAGCACCCTGAGCCATTCCGGATGTTTTTCCGCCATATGCACACTTGTAAACGCATTCAAATAAAGGATTGTCCGGATGCCCTCCTCCCTCAAAGCCTGTGCCATCAGTCCGGTATAATCCTGCTGCAGCTCCGGGTGTACCGGCGCAATGCGGGAAGGATAAAAGGCATGACCGTAATGGTCATACGCAAAAAACTCCACGGCCTGGATTCCAGCTTGCTTAAACATTGCGGCTTGGCGCCGCGCTTCCTCTTCCGTAAACGCACCTGCCACATTTTTCATCCAAACCGGTTGATGGTAGTCCAGATGAAGCTTGCGGAACGTACCGTTAATCCAATTATCCACGCTGTCACCTCTGCTATTCCTCCATAGATTATGGTTGCAAATTCATCCGCTAATTATGGATATTTATATTTCGTAATTATTGATTTTATCGTACCATTAGTATAGATATAATGTCTTTGCTAACCCATCCATGCATTTGACAAATCATCCGCTAAATTCATTCACAATAGTTCGGGCATAAGGAGTAATGAATCATGAAGAAGACACTATCCGAGTTGACCCCGTTCGTAGGGGATTCGATGAGTTATCTGTACGACGGAAGCAGCAACGAGCATCTTCGCGCCGGAAGCGTATACGCCTTCCACTTGTTTACCGACGGCCCGGGCGAGATGGAGATTGACGGCAAAAAATATCCGATCGAGCGGAGAACGCTTATTTTTCTGCGTCCCGGCCAGCCGCATGCTTTTCATATCCGCCCGTCCCACCCCCTCTCGTCCTATAATCTATATTTCGATTTATGGGACAACGTCAATCCGGTCTCTCCGAACCGCTCTTTCATCCATGCACCCGAGCCTTTAGCGTTTGAACAGAAGGCGGCAGAGTTCCCATGCGATGAGTTGGATCAACTTCCCAGCGTCTTTTCGCTCCGTGCGCATCCCCATCTCTACGACGGATTCGTGATGATCGCCAGAGCCTACGAGGAGATGAAGTTTTACCGCAGCGAAACGGTCAACAGCTTTCTCTACGGCTGGATGCTGTCCTGGTACAACGCTTTGAACGTGCATCAGCCGAGCGATTACCGCATTGTCCGCCTGCTCGAGTATTTGAACAGCCATCCGGAGCACGGACAGACGATTGAAGCATGGTCCCGGTTTTGCGGGCTGAAGCGCACCTATTTCCATGAGCTGTTCCTCCGTGAGACGGGGGTCACCCCGAAGGCGTACCATCATCAGCTCGTCATGAAAAGGGCGGCCCATATGATTGTGGAAAGCGAAGCGAGCATCACAGCCATCGCGGAAAAATTGGGATATCCTTCAATCCACCCGTTTTCCAGGCACTTCAGCGAGCATTACGGCATTTCGCCCAGCCAGTACCGTCTGAAT
The DNA here is from genome assembly GCF_009807035.1 of Paenibacillus dendrobii. Lineage (GTDB taxonomy): Bacteria > Bacillota > Bacilli > Paenibacillales > Paenibacillaceae > Paenibacillus_AQ > Paenibacillus_AQ dendrobii. The sequence goes on along the minus strand of NZ_WUBI01000006.1, from coordinate 231,446 downwards.
CCGCATAATCGGATCTATATAAGATGAACTAAAGATTTTAGGCTAGGCTCGAAAATTAAAAAAATCGCGTATCCGGCTAATCCGCTGGAATACGCGATTCTCATGTATGGATAAAGGCCTTGTATAAGAAGGTTAAAAGTTGAAGTTATCTGGATCGCCGCCAATGCGGTGATTCCGGATCAATCCATCGATTTGCCGCCTTTCCTCTTCCGTCAATGCAAAATCATCTTAGGCCCAAGATAAACCAGCACCAGGTCAATGTAGAATTCAGGGAACGATCTTATACAGCTTCGATTCTCCGCCTTTGAGCGAAACGTCAAGCGTCCCGCTGGAGGTCTGCGTGCTGCCTGTCCAGAGATCCGTTACCTGAACCGGTTTGGTTCCGGCAAGCGCAACTCCTGCGCGTTTCAGATCGATTTGGCGCGTTGCCGGATCTCCCGTGTAGTTAAAAACGGCCAGGTAGTAAGTGCCCTTATCTTCAAGGACGAACGAATCCGCTGCTTTCGTTCCGGTATTGCCTTCGACCGGCTTGAATGCCTTGCCTTTGACGGCTAGCGCGTTGACTTCCGGATGGATCAGCAGGCTTTCCATGTACTTCCGGGCATCAGGGTTGCTCACGTCATCCGAGTTCAGATACACCGTTCCCGAGATGGCCGCCGCGTTCACCCGCGTCTGCGCCCCTTCGTACGAGCCCCCTTTGACAAGCGTCATGTAATCGGGATCCGTGAAATGATAAATCGTCCCGTTCTGCCACCAGCCGTAAGTCAAATTGTTCAACTGGTATTCCGTACTGCCGAGACTGCCGTCCACGTCGCAGGAAATGCGGCGGCTGTGCGCATACTGGCTCGGGAACAGCGGCGCGATCGACGCGCTGATGAACATGGTTCCTCCCACGGATTTGTCCAAGTAGGCCATGCCTTGGTTGTATGCCTGAATGCCCGTTTGGACCTTCGGATCGTCATGCTTGCCTTCCATGTCACCATGGCTGAGGAAATCCACCTTGATGTATTCAAAACCTTCCTGTTTAAACCGGTTCATGTAATAGTCGATCCTCATCTTCGCGCCCGGATGGGTCGGGTCGACCGCGTAGGCACCATCAAGCTTGGGAAGGACATTGCCGGATGCATCCCGCAGCACGATATCCCCGTAGGTATACTTGCCGTCCGTTCCTTCGACCGTCTGCTTCAGATTGTCGCCCCAATAGACAAAGGGAGAATAGTAGATGCCCGCCTTCTGTCCGTTGGCACGGATCAGCTTCACCAAGTCCGAGAGCTGCTCATCGGTCATGTTATCCCAATAGGAGTCGAGGTTGATGTACACATTGCCGTTGTTGGAAAAGGACTGTTCCTGCAGATGTTCCTTGAAATATTTCGACACGGCCGCGGCTTGGTCGTAGCTGAGATGATCCGCGTATGCTCCCCAGCTGTTCCAACCGACGGGGACGCCGTCCGGAATGTTCGGCCCAAAAGCAAGCGGCGGGGCTATCGCTGCATTCACTTGGCCGTACCCCTCCAGGCCGCTGCGGTAATCATCGTAGAATCCGATGAAAATTTTGGGTGAGGTTACCGTTTTGCCTGTGACGCTCCCATGCGCAAGACTGTCATGCGTTGAGTCTTGTGACGTGAATCCTCCGTATACGCGCAGCTCGTTCAGCTTGTTGTCCGATCCGCTCCAATAGATACCTGTTTTCCAGGTGTCATGCGTTACCGAGCCCAATACGAGGCCTTTCCGGCTGGCGTTATCATAAATCGCCGTAAGCTCGGAACTGACGTAATGGTCGTTGTTCAATCTCGTATTGATGGTTTTGGCCTGATAACGGGACCAGCTGTCGTTATCAAACGGTGTCACCAGAACCCGGTTATCACCATAGCTGCCGATATCGATTCCGCCTCGGGCATGGACGGTGACAGGCGTGATATCGTTCGTGGTCAGGGCTGTCGCTTGCGTCGCTGCCGTCTCTGTCAATACATACGCCCCTCTGTCATAGATGTAAAATATTTGGCTGAGCGTCGGCAGTCCCTTTTCCTCATTGCGGATCGTGACTTTGATTCCTCGGCCCGTCGCATCCTGGAATGGCGTCACGTCTTTTTTGCTGAACACATGGCTCTTGTAATCCGTGCTCGCCACCGTGCGGTCCAAACGAATCGCACTGTATCCGCCCTTGATCACGGGCTTCCGGTTCCAATTGTATTGGGACAGTCCCGAGACGGTATTGTACAGCAGTTCATAGGAAGGATTGGATACCTTGATCCCTTTTTGGTATTCCGTCAGGGTAACCGCCCCGTATTTCGTCACATGAAGCTGTTTGCCCAGATCCCCGATGCTGCCGTCATTGCCGGGACCTCCGTCTCCTTCCGCATCAAACCGCAGTCCGATTTTATCGATATCCGGCGAATAGCCGCCGCCGTCGGCAAAGACGATGGTATTGCTTCCCTGCTTCAGATCCATTTGGATATCATAAGCGCCTACCGTGTCCCAATCTGCCGTCTTAGGAAAATTGAAATTTCCCCCTTCGGCCCCGTTCACCGAAATCAACGCGGAGCGGGGATCTCCTGAAATGTAATGCACCGTCATCGTATAAACGCCGGCTTGGTCAGCCTGAATCCCGTTAAACTGAAGGGTCGATCCTCCGTACAGGTTTCCTGCTTTTTTGCCACCCGAGCAGGTCCCGCAATCGGCTATCGCCGCATTTCCCGTGAATGCATTGGCCGGCGACTCGGCTTCGTAATAAACCACCGGTGACACGGCAGAGGCACTTCCGCCGGTGTTCACTGGAGCTTCAGCCCGGGAAGTCGCGGGTACCGACACGGCAAGTCCTGCAGCCAGCAGGACGGCCAGCAATTTGGGGATGAATCGGTTTCTATTTTTCATGAGCGAACCTCCTCTTTCATTGGCTTTCGCGTTTACGACTCAGCTTCAGTATTTTGGATTCGGCCGGTTCCAAGCTCACCGTGACCCTTGCGCCGGCTTCGCTTTCCATCCCTTCCCATAGATCGTATACCTGATAGAAAGCTGCCTGATCCAGTCCGAGCCGCTCCATGGCAACCGACTTTTGCGCAGGAGAATCCGCATCGAAATTGAAGACGGCCAGATATACCGAATCCGGATCGTTCGGGTGGGTCAGCAGGAAGGCTTCCGAAGCATGCTTGCCGCGGTTCCCTTCCACGGGCACGAATGTCTGCCCTAAGCGGGCAAGCTCCAGGATATCGGGATTCGCAAGCCATTCCTTGGCTCGCCAAGCGGCCTCTTCCTGCCTGAAATCATCGCCGAGCAGCAATACGGTGCCGGAGATGACCGAGGCGGTCAGGCGGCTTCTCCCTTCATGGCGCGTCGTCGGGTCCTGGTTAAAGCTTTTGTAGAGGACCGAATGGTCCGGATCATTGAACCGGTACAGGGTGCCGTTCATCCACCAGCCGTGGGTCAGGGAATTGAGCAGATATTCCGTATCCTCGATCTTGCCGAACACGTCACAGGAAATCCGGCGGCTGTGCGCAAAGGCGTAAGGGAACAGAGGCGCGATGGACAGATTGATGAATACCGGTCTTCCGGCGGCTTCCGGCGACAGCCTGGCGGCTAGATAGGACAGCCCATAATGGTAGGCAGCGATACCGGTCGTTATGTCCGGACGATGATGCTTGCCTTCCAGCGCTCCGTGCGCCATGAAATCGAGCTTAATATATTCGAAGCCTTCGGCAATAAACTTCTCCGCAAACCAATCCATTCTGGCCAGCGTGCCGGGATGCGTCGGATCGATCGCGAGTCCGCCGGCAATATCGGCCAAGATCTCGCCTTCATGATCCCGCAGCAAAATATCCGCATAGGTGTATTTGCCGTCCGTTCCTTCCACGGACTCGCCGAATTGAGCCGGACTCCCCCAGAAGGCAAACGGCGTCCAGTAGGTACCCGGCTTATGCCCATTTTGCCGGACGCGTGCCAGGGCATCCTCCATCTCCGCGGGCGTCAGATTGTCCCCGAATGCGTCGAAGTTGATGTACAGCGTGCCTTCGTTCTGAAAGCCCCGCTCCTGCGTTTCCCGTTTCAAAAAATCGCTGGTCGCCGTGTAAAGTTCGTAATCGAGGCTGCTCATCGCCGCGGACCAGCTGTTCCAGCCGAACGGCACGCCGCCTTCCCAAGTCAGCGAAGGAGCAACCTCCTCGTTGGCCCGTCCGTATGCTTCCATTCCAGCGCGGTAATCATCGTAAAAGCCGACGAATACCAGCGGCGACTCCACTCGCGGTCCATGAACATAACCATGCGGCTGCGTATCGCGCGTCATCTCGCCCGCTGCGCCGGCGTAACATTCGAATTCGTCCAGCGTTCCCGGCTTCTCGCTTTTGACGCGGATGCCTGTTTTCCATACATTATGGCTGAGTGAACCCACAATAAGCCCACGGCGGCTGTGCGGTTGAAAAAGCGCCGTGACCTCATAACTTTCGGTATCCAGCGGAGCCGTTTCGGTAACGTAGCGCACCCATTTATCGTTATCGTACGGCACGCGCAGCACGTGAAGCTCATCATCCTTTGTGGCTGCCTGCTCCAGTGCAACGCCATTTGTGCGAAGCACCGTCAGCCGGTTGCATTTCAGGTCAGCCTCTCCTGACAACACGACACGGGTCAGAAAAAACGGGGAATTCTCATATATCCAAAAATGCTGCTCCAAGGCAGGCAGCGCGTCGGATTCATGCACAATGGTCAAATGAATGCCTGTCCCAAAGCCGTCTTGGACGGTTTCGGGTTCTTCTTTTTTCATGTGGCGGTCATAGTGTCCCGTATGATATTCCCGGCCGTTCCACCGGAATGCGCTGCGTATTTCCTTCCAAGCCAAAACCGTGGTCCCGGCTGCGGAGTACCCGCCGTCGGCCAGATTGATTTCAAGTTCTGCCATTCCATTCGACAAGTGGATCAGGGAATCGGTCTCCCGAACTCCGATCACGTCCGCTTCGCTGCTTCTTATCATTCGCTCTATTTTCCTCCTTGTTCTTCGCGTCATTTCAAACCGCTTGAACGGACCTTCTTATTTCCGGTACGGCTCAGCAGTTGACTACATTATAGAAGAGGAAATAAAGCGCTTTCTATAGAGCGATGTTCCGATTAATACCGGGAATTAACACTTCTTGCGGCGGCGGATTGTTAAAATGCGCTATCCTCTATGGGAAATTTATAAATTCTATAGTCTTCAAAAATCCCGTCAAGCAGCTGCTTTAACCATTGTTTTTATCGGTATCCTACCGTTACAATTTTGACCGGTTGCTCCTGAAATTAAAATGTAATAAACCCTTAAATGAACGAAATGTAAAACGTAAACCCATAGAAATGATTTTGTGCGAAAATGTTCATAAGCAGAATGAAAAAATACCATAAAATGAGAGTAATATGAAGCAAATCTCTCCCGGTTTGCGGTATACCTGATGAATCGGCTCGATGGATTTATTACAACTTTTCGAAAATGAAAGCGTTATATAAATAAGAGAACACGAGGCGGTGAAATTGTGAAAACCAAATCCACGCACTCCGTTGTCGCTGCTGTTTTGACCTTTAGCATCCTGTTGGTGAATTGCGCCGAGGTCAGACGTGCTGCCGATGTATCTTCCAATTCATCCATTAGGCCGTCCAAAGGCACTGTCACCTTAAATAAAAATCTGAATCGTCATGGTGAAGAATTGGAGTAGAGAGAATCGAGTTACTCGTTTCAGGAGAATCCCATACTACCACATATTGGATGATACATTCACCTGCTTCTGAACTAGACTTCCCGTTGTAGAGAAAAAGGCAGCCGACCCAAAAAGCCGGCTGCCTTAATATGTCTTCATTGAGCTATTATCGTTTCCCTTTAGTTGAATGGCTCCCGTTTTTTATATCGTTTACTAGTCTTACATCAGCTTATTAGTACTTCAAGCACCAAAAGACTAGCATATCACTATTATACTTAAATGATTTTAGCCCGGCGACCGCTCTACCCCATGCACAACCGAAAGGAGTCCAGCCGGGGCCACGGTGCTCAGCCCTGTTTACTAGCCGGCTCGGCCGCGTCAGCCGACCCGGCTAGCCCGCCGCCGAACACCTCCTCGACGAGCCTCTGCGTCGCCTTTTGAAATGCCACTGCCAGGGACATTGCGACGTCGTCCACATAGTTCACGGAGGCGGTCAGGGTCTTGCTGCCGTCGGGCGTGCTGTACATCAGTGCCGCGAAGCCCGAAATGCCGCCGTTGTGGGTGATGATGGTACCGTCGCCGTTCGGGCCGGCGTCCTGCACGAACACCCCCAAGCCATAGCCGATTTTGGGATGCGGCTTGCACATCTCGGCCAGTAGCGGGGCCGGGAGCAGCTTGCCGTCCATCAGCGCAGAGATGAACGTGTGGAGATCCTGGGTGGTCGAGATCATGTCGCCACCGGTGGAAATCCACGAGGGATTCTGGCGGGTGATGTCGACCGTCTTCTGCTCGCCGGCGTCCTCGTACCGGTAGTAGGCGTGGGCGTGAGGTCCGGGGATCTCTGGCTGGGTGTCTGGTACCACGGTACCCGACAGCCCAAGCGGCCCCAGAATCAGCCGCTGCATCTCCTCGGCGAGCGAGCTGCCGGTGACCTTCTCGATCAGCAGCCTGGCCAGCACGTAGTTGGTGTTGGAATAGCTCCAGTCCGTTCCCGGCTCGAATCGCACCGGCTTGGACAATGCCAGCCGTACCAGCTCCTCCGGCCGGTAGGTCTTGAACCGGTTGTCTACCCACTCCTGGCCCTGCCAGGGGATCCCCGGCACGACCGTCCCGTCTTCGTAATACTCGCCGGTGAAGTTGAACACCCCGCTGGTGTGTTGCAGCAGCATCCGCACCGTAATCCGCCGGTCCAGCCTGAACTCGGGCAGGTAGTCTACCACCGGGTCGTCGAGCCCGATCCTGCCCTCGGCAACCAATTGCAGCACCACGGTCGCGGTGAAGGTCTTGGTGCTGCTGCCTATCCGGAAGTGCCCGTTTGTAGGCGGCTTCGCCTCCTCGCCCAACCTGCTCACCCCGGCGCTGCCGACCCACTCGCCCTGCTCATCGTGCACGCGCAGCTGCACCCCGAGGAAACCGGAATCGACTATCTCCTGGATGGCCTTCTGCAGCTCCGGGCGATCCTGCCCGGTAGTGAATCTTTTTTCCTTCATATTTTCTGACGAACTAAAATCTTCTGTTGTTATCTTTTCCATTTCGTTTCCCTCACTTTACTTTTTTATCAGTCCTATTGTTTTAAACTATAAACTCTCTCCCGGCTTGGTGTTTTCCTTGATCAAAGAATCTGCTTGTGTTCTTTCACTATAGAAGGCTCCGAAACGTCACCTTTCAGCACTTGGAGCTGCTTGTTGGTTATTGCAGTCCTTTTACTTGAATGGTCTTGGTTTGCATCGAATCCCCTCCCTTAAATGACTGTGACTTTTGACAAATTGGCATCCATGCCTTTGAGGGCAGCAAATGTCAATTTATCCATCGTCGCGCCGTCAAAGCAGATCGTTTTGATCATGCGATAGTACTTCTTAGTAAAGGTAAACCCCGGGTGGAAAGAAACATTATTTAATGTAGCGCCCTTGAACGAAGCGTTGCTTAATCCCGCTCTGTCAAACTTCACGCCGATAAACGTCTGTCCGTCGAAACGCTGCCCGCTCAGATCGGAGTACTTGAAGTCAACCCCGTCAAACAAACAGCCTTCAAATATCGTTGTTTTAAGATCCGTCGTCGTTAACGTGACGTCGGTCAGCCTTACGCCCGTGAATTTCGCTCCGTTAAGATTCGCGCTGCTGAAGTTGGTTCGTACAAGAATCGACTTATTGAAGCTTGCATTTGTCAGGTCAAGCGCAGACAGGTTGCAGTCCGTCAGATTCGTGCCGTCAAAGTTGGCTTCGCGTACGTCGCTTCTCTTAAACGTACTGCCGATCAAATCCGCGCCTGAAAAGTCGGAACCGGAGAGCGCGCTGCCCTTAAACAGTCCTTTATGGGCCGTAACACCCGCTAAGTCACTCTTGGCCAGGTTGCTACCGCTAAAGTTGGTCACGACTTGCTGTTTCAACGAGCGGGTGGTCATTGTCAATTTCTTACTCATTACATTCACATCTCCTTAAAATAAGTTTTCTAACACACGTTTGAACCTTGATCACCTATACATACCAACCGTTGGTATGTATAGGCTTAAAAATAAGCTGCCTTTCGGCAGTTTAGTTTTCTTTGCTGACTTCTCGAGCTGACAAACGGTACAATTCCTCGTATCGTTGAATCATTTGCTCATCGAACAGGTCAAGCCCAAGGCCTTTCAATATTTCATCGAAAAGCCTTACCTTTCGCAACATCATCTCGGGCGTAGCTTGGATGACCGCCGGGTTTAGCCAAAGGTTGGTGAGAATCATCAACGCTTCGCTTAGCTCCCTTGGATAGTCGGTTCGGATCGAACCGTCTCGCATACCCTGTTCGATGATGGGCTGGATATAGAAGGGTACACCTTTTTCGAATATGTTCTCGATCTGTGCCGCCAGTAGCTTCGGATTGCGCAAGAGGTTCGGCGCCGCCGATGCCATTTCGTTCTGGGCTGGATTGCCGAGAGAGACGCGGGAAATCTTGCGAAGCTTTTCCAGTCCGTTCAGCTCCTTGTCGTCCCTGACGCCGGACAGCATCTCGTCAACACCTTTGAACATATGGTCGGTGACAGCCTGCAGGATCTCCTCCTTCGACTTGAAGTGATGGTAAATTGCCCCTTTTGTCAGCCCGCCCAGCTCATTAATGATATCCTGAATAGAGGTCTGCTCGTATCCTTTTTGTATGAACAGGTTAAGAGCCACGGTTAGAATTTGGTTGATTGTTTCTTCAGGATATTTATTCCTTGCCATTCGCTTTCCCCTTTCATACATTCGGTTGGTATGTATCAAATATATCCGATCATCCTTTTAATGTCAACACCAGAAAATCACAGTCATTTGATTTGGGTGTTCGGGCGCGAAGCAGCTCTTCAGTTAGCCTTTCACGATTATTTGAATGTACAAAATGCTCACGTCTCGTAATAACAAACTAACGATTGGCCTAGAACCGTATGAACACTTTCCCTATAAAATTCCATGTATGAGAAGAGATCAAAAGATCCATCACTAAGGCAATTTTTTAAAAGGGTGTTCCTTAGAAAAATAATCATTATTTAGCTAACGGGCTATTTTATTCAACAAGGCAAAATAAAAATTGAAACGCTTGGATCTTTATATCCAAGCATCTTCGTATTCCTATTTGTTATTAGGAATCTATCTGTTTTTTGACATTTTTACAATCCGTACAAGAACATGATTTGAATTTAAAAAGTTTTGGTTGAATGTCATATCAACGTGGTTTGAAAGCGATTGATGGTTGTTGGATATGTATTCTTTACCAAACTAATATATAAGATGCTCCGCTCATTCCATTGCCCCTTTGATTTTCCACCATAAGTATATAATGGTTAATACAAAAAATAGAAATAAAAGACCACACTATTATTGATGACAACGAAACCTTAAGCTTTATAATTTCGAGGACTTTGTCACAAAATACAACATTCTTCATCAAGATTATGAAATCTAAAAATAACTATATTAGAAAATTAATGTAATTTTTGTATATTTTATGTTAATATTTGTAGTTTTTATGATACTATATGAATAATAATTAATTATTTTCCATCAAAGTATATTTTTGTGAATATTTGAAAACAAAATGATGGATGAGTACACATTTTCAAGAAAAGGAAGTGATCCTCCCTATGGCACGATGGCTCCCTCCATGGAGCAATTTATTCACGCACGTCAAATGGTTTGCGCATCAACATCTATGGTACCCCGAATCCATGTCTAAGGTCATCACCCCCGTTTTTCTCTTCTGGCTGGCATTCACGCTTGTAGCATTGCTCATTGCTGCAATATGTAATGAAAAACTGGAGAAATATCGTTTCATTAATCAGTTTCATTTTTTTCTCAATAAGTTAAAGCGGTTTCAATTGACGATATTTCGTATAGGAGTTGGCCTTGGCTTCCTCCTTCAACTCTGTACAGGAACCTATCTATCCCCTTCGTTCGTGTCTAATCACATTTGGGTATACCTCTTTCTTATAGCGGCCATGGTGGGATTATTGCACCGCAAGCTGCTCCTCGGTAGTGGACTGGCACTTACCGCTCTATACATCACCGCCATTGTGAACTACGGAATTTTCCAGGTACTGGACTACGTATTTTATGTTGGAATCATCTATTACTTATGCTTCGTTAACACACGATGGTCCCCCTCCATTAATATGGTTCTCTATTTTTTTACAGGCTTGTCTCTGGCATGGATCGCCATGGAAAAGCTTACGATACCCGAACTTGCTTACTCCCTCGTGCACGATTATCATCTCCCGACTATGGGTTTTTCTGTGGATCAATTTGTTTTGATCAGCGCCTTCATTGAGCTAGGACTTGCTTGGGCATTCATTGTTGGACTTTTAAATCGATTCTCTGCGTTCTTGCTTACGAGTATATTTATCCTTACGACAGCCGTGTTCGGATTTACAGAAATCGTTGGACATACCATCGTACATACCATACTGATCTTGTTCATCATTAACGGTAACGACGGGTTCAAAACTTTCTTTAAATTCCATCGTACCTTGACCATGCGCTGCTTATTTGTGGTCATTAATTTCTGTGTAATGTTATTTGGTTTGTTAACCGTCTATATCTCGTTAGGACAATGGAGCTTTCATATCTAAACCTTTTAACGGTCTGATCCTACGAAAAAAGAAGCCACAACCTAGCATCACGCATAGGTTTCGTGGCTTTTTCTTAGACTAGTCTGACCCCTTGCAGAGATTCTCCGCCGATGCCTGCAGCGGTCAGAAGACCCGCTTATACCTTGCTTCCGCTCCATAACTTCGCAAGTACAAATCATACACCAGTTTATCCGCTCGACGGATCATGTTGATCAAATGCCCCTCATTCATAGGCTGATGCAGGGCCATATCGGGACTATTCACAAGGAACCGAATGCTTTCCATAAAATTGACCGTCTCCAAGTCGGGATGTCCGCGACTATCGCGGGTCAGCTCCAGAAGCTGATTCAGAGACAGCGTATAAGGAGGACTAATCTGCCGATGCTTCTTCATATAAAATGTTCTCAGCGCGTTGTCGATTGCCCAGTTGCATAAAACGAGACAAGGGAATGTCAGCTGGTATTCCAAAAAGATTTTGGTGAAATTCATGCTGGCCTGAACTTCCTCGATGCTGGCAGTACTGCTTTTGACTCCGTTTCTAAGCTGCAAAACATGCGTGCTCCAGTCAAAATACTCCTCTTCTCTGAGACGATACTGTGCTGTCATGGTTATCTTCTCTACTCCTTTTCGCTGTATATCCTTCCCCGCCTTGATGATCCTGAAAAAAAACCGCCGATGCCTGGCGCATCTGCGGTGGTGTCATTGTCATGGAAGTTCGAGATTCATGCCGTCATATGCCACCCGGATTCCATGCGGCTCGAAGATCTCCGTCAAATCCGTGTGGGACAGCTGTGCGTTATGAGAGAAATGGGTAACGACGATGCCGGCGCCCGGATTCAGCATGCCGTATTCGTCGAATCGCTGCTTCGTTTCAAGCACTGCTTCGATATTCATATGGCTCTGACGGTAATCCGATCGTCCCATCGTGCATTCAAGTACGGCCAGATCCAGTTTTTTGTCCTGCAACCAAGCCCAGGTTTCGTCTGGAAACCAGCCGCTGTCATGACCATACAAAATGGCCTTGCCGCCCTTTTCAATGTAATACAAAAGACAGGTCTCGATCGGATCATGGCTCGCCGGAAGCGGTACAACGACCGCCGTCTGCAGCTCCAGCCGTTCAAAAGCCTTCACCCGGCTTAGCACAAATTTCCCCTGAAGCCCTCCGTTGAAATCAAGCGTCTGCTTGATCCGGACCAAAACGGCATCATTCGCATAGACCTGGATTGGATGAGCCAGGGACTGCGCGTAACCCGGAAGCCTGGCAGCCAAATCCTCTGCGTATAGATGATCCGAATGCGAATGGGTGAAGACCAGGTCCTGGATTCGTTCCAGATCCAGCCCGTCCCTCACCATATGCATAAAGGTATCCGGCGGGAAATCAATCTTCAGATCATCGTCCAGCATGACCGATGTACGGGATCGAATCTCCTTTCCGCCGGCCGCCTTCGCTTTGGCGCATAACTCGCACCGGCAAAACAGCGACGGAATGCCTTCAAAAGCCGCCGTCCCCAAAAAGCGTATTATCATTGCATCATCACTCCCTCATTCCAGGCTTTATTCCTGCTGAAGTCTGATCAGTCCTGACGGAGGAAGCTTGAACAGGTGAAGTCCTTCCTCCAAATGAACCGCCACTTTGGATATTTCAGCGCCCATGCAGTCCAGCACGGTCATAGTGCCGCTCACTTCTCCAGCAAGCTGTACCGCAACCGCATCCCGCGAGGTACCGTTTACGAGCAAACAGACTTGATGCTCGCCGCTGAGATGAACGATATGCTCACTGTATACCGCCGCAAGAACACGGCTTCCGTCCGCTGCATATACAACCGGATACATAAATTCCGGTGACTGTGGCTGCAGGTCTCCGTCCAGCAGCAGCTCCCGGTGCTCACGCCAGAAGCTAAGCCAGAAGCCAATCACCCGGCGATGCACCTCCGGAACTTGATCTATCAGGACAGATAACTGCGGCACGGAAAATAGAGAATGAATGAACTGGAGCGCGACATGTTCCGGCTTCTCGTTCCAGTTCCACATCATCATATCCGAATGTACCGCGGTGCTACCGCTCAGAAGGCGAATATCGATCGAACCGATCCGATTCTGACTGTAGTTGTTCGGACAGTCGGCCACCCGGAACATATTGCCGTATTTCCGCATGAGCGGACCGATGTAATTTTGCCGGAACTCGATGATTACATCCGGTTTGATCGCCTTAAGCCGCTGCATCACATCCGAGAGCAGGCGGTCTACCGCCTCTGGAACGGAGTCGTAATCCCGGCCTCCGCCAAGCGAGTATCTCATCTCTTCCGACAGATTAAAGGAATCCACGAAATCCAGTTTGAAACCGTCGATGTTCCAAGTCCGAAGCGCTTCTTCGTAGATACCGATCAAGTATTCGCGAATCTCCGGAAACCGGGGATCCACCACCGCGGTATCCACGCCATAGCTGTTCATGAACTTGCTCTCGAAGCGGCTCCAGGCTTTGGAGTGTTTGCCCACGAACGGGACGGAATACCACAGAATAAATTTCATCCCGAGCTCATGCACCCGATCCACAAAATGACGCATATCGGCGATCCGTTTCGGTGCAACCTCCCAGTCGCCGCAGTAAGCATAGCCGCGCTGGTTATCCTCCGTCTGCCAGCCGTCATCCACGATGACCGCCTCGCAGCCCAGCTCTTTGGCCAGCCTGCACTGCTCTGCAATCTTGTCCGGGTCCAGTTGCTGGTGAAAGCTGTACCAGGTGGAGTACATCGGCATCCGGGCCGTGTCCGGTACCCATGCCGGCGTATATCCCGGCATATCAGCCCACCACCGGCTGACCTCGCGCAGGCAATCGGCATAGAACACCTCTCTCGTGTCGATGCGGATCACGGCCTCATAATGGTCGATCGGTGGACAAGCTTCAGTGAACAATTCCAGCCATACTTCGAGCTCTGCCGTTTCTTCGTGAATGCCTGCCCGCATCCGCAGCGGCCGCATTGCGTCCGAGAAGGCTGCCGTCAGGCGATTGGTTCCTTCGGAATTATACACGGAACACACGGGAGCCAGTGAAGTGGCCTTGGACTCAAGCGGTGTGCTGAAGTCGATCCGCAGTCCCTTTTCCCGGTTGGCCCCCGGATCCCAGTAACCTGATATGTCGATGGCAGGATGCATCCAGGACAGCTGCACCGAGCCTGGAATGCTAGGCTTGTCGGCATCCATGGCAAAGCGGATATATTCCACGCCGTTCATCTCTTCGATGAGCTCCAGGGAGAAACGGAAGTCTTTGTCCTCCGTATGAATGTTAATAAGTCTTGCTCCGGTTTGAAACCGCATGTTGATCCTCCTTGATGTTCTTCCTTATCCTTTGACTGCCGAACTTACGGTTAGAGCATTTTCCACCTGTTCCGAGAACAGCAGATAGATCAGAACCGTCGGAATCGTTGATATGACCATCACCGCTCCCATGGCACCCCAATCCGAAGTAAACTGCGTTTGGAAGTAGAGTAGTCCGAGCGGCAGTGTCTTCAGCGCATTATCGCTGATCATCACGAGAGCGACCAGGAATTCGTTCCATGCATACAGGAAGACGAAGATGCTTACGGAGGCAATCGCAGGCTTCACGAGCGGAACCATAATCTTGAAGAACGTCGTATATACGCTAGCCCCGTCAATCGAGGCGGACTCTTCAATTTCATAAGGCAATGTCCGGAAAAAGGCGAAAAAGATAATCGTCGCAAATGACAGCTGAAAAGCCACGTAAGGCACAATGACGGCCAGGTAACTATTCTGCAGATGAAACGTACGTTCAAGAATCAGTAATGGAATCAGGATGATCTGCATCGGAATAAACATGCCTATGGTCATGTAAATCTTGGCTCCGTTCGCAAGCCGCCACTTCATCCGGGCAGCCGCATAGGAGAACATCAGCGACAGAATGACCGTGAACACCACCGTGCCAACGGATACCACAAGACTATTTTTAAAATAATTCAGCAAATCGAACGCGGAAAACGCGTTTTGATAGTTCTCGAAATGCCATTGCTTCGGAATCCCGAATACATTGGTGGAGAAGATCTCCTCGTTGGTTTTAAAAGAGTAGAACAAAAGCCAAATCAGCGGATATAAGCTAAGCAATACGAACAGTGACAACGGTACATAGATCAGCGTTCGATTCGTCAGTCTTTTTAACATAAGTGCCTCCCCATTTAATAACTGATTTTTTCCCGTGCCACCAATTTGTTAATGAGGATGGTGAACAATAGACATTCAATAACCAATATGGCGGAAGCTGCTGATCCATAGCCGTACTCGCCGGATCTGAATGCCGCTTTGTACATCATAAAGGTAAGCGTGTACGAGATATTGCCCGGTCCGCCGTTCGTCATGACGAACATGTTCTGGAACGCGTTCAGCCCGCCGGTAATCGCGATGATCAAGCAGAATTTATAGGTCTCGCCCAGGAGAGGAATCGTAATTTTCCAATGGGTTTTCCAAAAGGGTGCACCGTCGATTTTGGCAGCCTCGTAGAGATGTTCGGGAATAGACTTGATCGCGGTGTAAATAAGCACCAGTTGGACGCCCATGTTCTGCCATGCATTGGTGAAAGCAATCGCCCAGATCGAGGTATGCTCGCCGCTCAGCCAAGCCTGTTGATAGTCTAGACCCAGTGCGGAAAATATGCTGTTGAGCAGTCCTCCGTCGGCATTGTAGATCGAAATCCAGAGCTGCGACACGACGACGCCCGAGAGAACGACCGGAATGAAATAGCTTGTCTTAAAAAACTTGCGGCCTCGAATGCTCTTGTTACTGAGCGCAATCGCCAAAATTGTTCCAAGTCCCATCTGATAAACGACCAGGACAAAGGCAAAGATAAGGCCGTTCTTCAATGAAACCCAAAAGTCGTCATCCGTCAGCAGCCGTTTATAGTTATCCATCCCGATAAAAGTCGCCGGGGTCAGCCCATCCCAATCAAAAAAGCTTTTCTGAAACGTTTGAATAATGGGAACGATAACGATCACCGTAAAAAAGAGCAATGTGGGAACCGTAAATACGAGTAGCGCTAAATTATACTTCTGTCTGGATGTCATATTCTCCCTCCCCTTGAAAAACAGGTCATCCAAGAAAGACAAGGATAACCTGTTCTCACCTACCTTATTTATTTACGAGCCGTTTCCAGCGCTTTGTTCATGTCTTTGATGAAGTCTTCTGAGGATTGTCCGGCAAGCAATTTTTGCGTATTATCTTCCACCGCCGTCTTGAACTTCGCGTTCTCGTATCCCCAAGCAAACGTCGTCATGGTTTTGAAATTCACCGAATCGTCCGCATATTGCTGCTGAATCGGTGAAAGTCCCTTTTCCGGAGTGACCTTTTCAGCCAGAATCGAGTTAGGATCGGACAGCAGGATAACGCGCTGCTTCGCGAATTCAAGGGAGAACAATGCAGCATATTTCACGGCCACATCTTTGTTTTTCGAGTTTTTGGAAACCGCGAACCCTTGGTTGAATCCTCCACCGCTCAGGTTCCATTTCACTTGATCCACCTTATCTGCATCAGCCAGCGGAGTATACAAAATGCCGACCTTATCACCCATGAGCGAGTCCAGGTTGCTCATCGACCATGCGCCGTTCATGTACATCGCCGCTTTGCCGGAGCTGAACTGAGCCGCAGCATCGTCTGCCGTCGTGTTGAATGCATTTTTAGAGATGAGTCCGGCCTTGGTAAGCTCTTCTAATTTTTGTGCGCCCTTCACGTATGCTTCATCGGAGAATGTGCCTTCTCCGTTATCCAATTTCTTCAGACCGCCCGGTTCGGATCCTACGACCGCCATGTCGAGCAACAGCACCGCCGGCCATTTTTCTTTGGCGAATACCTCGAGCGGCGTGATCTTCTTCGCATTGAAGGCTTTGACGGCTTCCAAAAATTCATCGTAATTCGTTGGTACCTTCACATTGTTTTGGCTGAACAATTCTTTGTTGTAATAAATGAGTCCGGCCCACTGTCCAACGTTCGGTACCGCGTAGGAATGTCCGTCCTTGTTCCACATCATCGGCTTTGCGCTTTCATTCAGCTTATCTTCAAGATTATTTTCCTTGATCACATCGTCCATCGTCGCCAGATTGTCTGATTTCTTAAGCGTCTCGATCAAACCGCTGGATGCGTAGAAAATGTCCGGCAAGCTGCCTGCCGCCGCATACGTTTTAATCTTTTGCTCATCATCCTGAGCGGAGACCTCGAAGTCCACGCTTACTTCAGGCATGACCTTCTTCATCGCTTCTGCGGCCGCATCGTACACAGCCTTATCGGGATCACTGTACTGCGCGTAAAATTTCAGCTTCACGGATTTCGCCGCTGGCGTAGAGCCGCCCGCATCTGTCTTGCTGTCCGCCCCTGCATCGCTGGATTTATCGCCTGATCCGCATGCGGAAAGTGCGAGCACAAGCATGGAGAGTACCAACAGCATCGAAGCCGGTTTTTTAACATTGAATTTCATCGATTTTCCCCCTCTTTATGTGTTCGATATGATTTCATTTTAATGAAAACGCTATCTTTCCAACAATGGAGGAATCGGAACTGATTTGTATATTTCGACATCTTTATCTCGTGACCTCATATTCGCTCGGCGATAAACCAGTATGTTTTTTGAACGTTTTGCTGAAATGGGCCAAGTCGCTGTAACCCACCATTTCCGCGATGCTTGATAACCGCAAATTCCGGCCGGAACTGAGAAGTTCTTTTGCCTTTTTGATTCGGGTCTCCACGATATAGTCGCTGACACTCATCCCGAGTCCTTCCTTGAAGATCTTGAGCAGGTACCTCGGCTGAATCAAAAAATGGCGCGAGATATCCTCAACCTTGAGCTGGCTGTCCGCATAATGCGTGTCAATATACTCCCGGGCCAGCGTGAGCGTTTTATTCGACTTGGAGCGTTTGACATTCCTGGAATGCTCCAGAACCTTCATATACAATTCATGCATCCATTCGAAGGCCGCCTCGAGCGACGGCTTATTCGTGATTTCCTCGAACGGGGAAAAGCCCGTGGGGAAAATGTCGTTTACATGCTTGCCTAATTCATGCACATAGGTCAGGCAAAGCGATACAAGCCCCGCCAAAATCATATGGATGTAATCGCCGGATAATTGATTGGTTCGGATATAATTCTGGATGGCTTCCAGCGTATCCTTGATCTTCGCCTCTTCATGCAGCCTGAGCTGGATCAGCAGGTTCTCGTTCATCTCGCTCGGGTAAAAGCCGATATTGGCCGGTCTGGATACGAGATTCTCGTACTTCAGCACATCGTCCAAATTCATGGAAATCCGGTTTCGCAGCGCGACAACCGACTCCTTATAAGACTGGCGGATCGAAGCCATCCCGCTGCCCGCGCGCCCCGCTCCCACCGTCACGCTGAAACCGAAATGCTTTTTCAGAATCGAATACAGCTTCACAAAGCCATCCTCCGAAAGGCTGACATTCTCTTCATGGTCGTATTGCAGCAGCATGATGATCCGGTTCTCCGGACCGTTAAAGATGTGGTGCTTCCCTTCGATTTGAATCAGATCGCCCAGCAGGCTGGACACGGTTGATTTACGCAGGCGTACCTCGGCAGTATGAAGCAGCTCCTCCTGAAGGCCATCGATCTCCACGGAAATGACCTGGAATACTCCTCCATACTCCTGCATGTCCAGTCTCTCCATTTGCTCCTGGATCATTTCGCTGTCCCCCGCGTCATCATTGCTGATCAGCAGGTTCAGAAAGCTTTCTCTCAGCGCAGCCTTCTCCTTCTCCGTCTTGCTGCGTTCGGACTGCAGCTTTTCAATGGAGCTCTTGACTTTCGCTAGGGCCACGAGCAGCTCCTCTTCGTCAAAGGGCTTTAGGATATAATCATCCACGCCGATTTTCAGCGCTTTGCGGGCATATTCAAACTCGCTGTGACCGGTGACCAGTACAACAAATGTCGATGGATACTTCTCTTTGACTTTGGCTGCCAACTCCATCCCGTTCATGTAAGGCATGTTAATATCCACGATCGCAATATCTGGCAGCGTCTCTTCCACCAGCTTCAGCGCTTCGAGCCCGTTTTTAGCCTCGCCGCACAGTTCGAAGCCATGTGCGTTCCAGTCGATGACACATTTGAAATAAGCACGGAATCTGGCTTCGTCATCAGCAAAAATCACTTTATACATTGTACGTTTCTCCTTTCGAGAGCGGAATCATGACAGTGACTTCAGCGCCTGTCCCCAGCGTGCTGTGGATGCGGATGCCGTACCGGTCCCCAAAATAAAGCCTGATCCGCTCATCCACGCTTTTCAGGCCAAAGGATTCGCTTCCCTCCTTGCCCTTCTTGAACCATTCCAACTGTTCCGGTGAAAATCCGATTCCATTATCTATAACCTTCAGCTCCATTGCCTCTTCCTTTTGACGGCCTTCGATGATGATATGACCAAAGCTTCCCTTCTCCTTCAGTCCGTGATAAATCGCATTTTCGACTAGCGGCTGCAGGGTCAGCTTAGGGATGGAATAACCCATGAGCTCAGCGGGAACGTCGATCCGGAAGTCGAAGAGGTCGGAATATCTGGCGGTTTGGATATAGAGATAGCTGTGAAGATTCTGAATTTCCTCGCGAACGGTGATGATTTCCTTGCCGTTACTGAGCGCAACCCGGTAGAAATCCGCCAGTGCCTTCGTCGCCTTGCCGGCCTCCTCGCTTTCTCCGGTTTTGCATAGCACATAGATCAAATCCAGCGTGTTATAGAAAAAATGCGGCTTAATCTGCTCCTGTATAAGCGCGAGCTCATATTCCCGCTTCAGCTTCTGTTCGTCTCTCACCTTCATAATCAGGTCATTGATCCTGCCGAGCATCATATTCAGTCCCGCTCCTAGCATGCCGACCTCATCCCTGCTTTTGACTTCCACCGGACGGTCGATATTCTCGTCCCGAATGCGGTTCATATGCTTCGCAAGCGCCATGATCGGCGCCGCAATCACGCCGGACAAGATGATGGATCCGAGCAGCGCGAGCAAAAAACACAGGCCGCCGACGATCACAATGATCCTGGACACTTTACGCGTCTCCCGGGTCAGGTCGGTAAGCGAAATCTCATCGACGAGCTTCCAATCCGAGTGGCCGAAAGGCATGGCCGTCAACAAGATTTTTTCACCGTTATCCTTCCGGGTTTCTTCGAGTACGGTATCCTGCGACATGATCTCCTTCTTTCGGGCAGATTCAAGCGGCTTCAGAACCTGTTTCTCATCCCCCGAAGAGATAATGGTGCCGCGTGAGTCCACGATATAATAACCGGTAGACAAATCCGGACCAACCGGGTTATACACATTTGAAAGCGTTTTCTCGTTGATGTTGACGAACAGGTATCCAAGCGTTTCCATCGTCTCCATGTCGAGTATCTTCTTGCCTACGGTCAGCACCGGCTTCCCCTCATCCAGCACCCAGAAATTTCGTTTCTGCATCGGGAACCAAATCATGATGCCGTTACTGTGCTCGACCTTTTGGAACATATCGCTTGTAAACCCGGTTGTGCTTCCATTCATGAGCCTGGCATCGGTGGTATACATGTTTTGATTGCGGTCGATAAATACGGCCGACTCTACCTCGCGGAAAATCAGCTGGGCGAAATCAAGCTTGTTCTCGATCTGGTTTCGCAGCATATGATCCTCGCTCATCGGCAGTTCGCCGTCATTTTTGGCCTTCAACTCCAGCGTCTTCAGCTTCACTTCCTTGTTCAAATCCAGCATGGCGATGTTGGCGAAGCTCTCAGCGTTACTCATGATCGTATCAATCCGGGTGGTAATAAGCCGCGATTCATCCAGCATATTTTTCTTGGTTTTGCTGACGATCGAATTCGTATTGGCGGTATAAGAAAAGAGTCCCAGCAGCACCAGCGGAATGACCATTAGCGGCAGGTACACAAAAATGATTTTATTCTGAATCCTTTGGTTCCGAAACCACTTGAATTTACCGGTCTGCATCCTATCGATTCATCCTCCGATTCTCTCATTTCATGTCAGGCTTCAATAATGGTATGCTTGATTCCATATACCGTCAAGTATCGACATTTCAACCTCTTTTTGCTATATTCCCCATAGGAAATATGTATAAGGATGCAAACACAAAATGGGGACGAAACCCAAAAAAACAGAAGATCTAATGAAAGACCTTCTGTTTCTGAAATGGTGAAACTCCGTATGATGTCGCATCTGGTGATGGGTTAGACCGGGATTTCCCCCTGCTCTCTACGGAGCGATCGGTTAACGCCTATGACGAGCAGAATGGAACAGATTAACAAGCAGCATATCATCAAGATTACACCGCTCCACCCCCAGCGGCTTAAGAACACCCCCCCAGTCCAGCCGATGAGGCTCGATCCGGTGTAATAAAACAGCAGGTACAATGATGAAGCATACGCTTTCGAACGCGGGCCGGCAACCAGACTGATCCATCCGCTGGCCACACTATGAGCGGCAAGGAACCCGGATGCGAACAGCATGAGTCCGATAATCAGAAGGACAAGATGACCTGATAATGTCATCAAGGCACCGACAAAAGCCATGAGAATAGCACAGCTCATCAGCCGCGAACGCGAATACCTTTCTGTCAGCCTGCCGAAGAGATAAGAGCCCACCGAACCGGCCAATTGAAAAACAAACAGAAAACCGATCACGGTTTGACTGAGATGATAAGGCGGTTTCGATAACGGGAAGCTAATATAGTTGAATAATGCCACATAGACGCCAAGCAGCAGAAAACCCATGCCATAAATGTAAGACAGGTTTTTGTTCTTCAGTCCGCTTACGATTCCTGTGGCCCAGTTAGCGAATGAAAGGCTGATTTTCGTGAAGTTTTTGGATTCAGGCAAGTAAATCCAGAACAGCAGGCTGCATATTAAACTGAATATTCCCAATACCAAAATAGCGATGTTCCACGAAAACAAATCCGTTAATGTACTGATGATGACTCTTCCGACAAATCCTCCAAAAGCAGATCCGCCTACATAAATTCCCATGATTCTTCCGATATTGCTTGCAGAGATTTCCTCGCCCAAATAGGTCATCGCGATGGCTGGAAATCCGCTCATTGCCACTCCCTGCACAATCCGCAGCATAATCAGGGTTTTAAAATCAGGGCTGAAAGCAATCAGGATGCTGAGTAGCGACGCCAGAAGTAAAGAAAGACCCATGATTTTTTTCCGGCCCCAAGCATTCGAGAACACCGTAATAAACAGCATGCTGACAGCCAGCGCAACCGTTGCGCAGGAAATCGTCAAGCTTGCGGTCGACGGATTAATGTTAAATTCTTCTGAAAACGTGTGGATTAAAGTTTGCGGGCCATACAAAATAGCAAAGGTCACCGTGCTTCCCAGCAGCATGCTGAGAAAGGTCCGCCGATACGCAGGGGTACCCCGTTCAATATATTCCATGAAAATCTCTCCTCGTTGTTGATCCTACGTAAGTGTAATCCGCACATAACGATAACGTCCAATGTGTTATGATTATAGAACTGATACCTTTTTGTTATCGAAAATGAAGAGAGGTCGTAATCGTGGAATGGCAGCAGCTTGAATATTTTCGTATCGTCGCAAGAACCGAGCACTTTAGAAAGGCCGCCGAGCAGCTGGCCATTTCTCAGCCTGCCCTCAGCCGTTCGATTTCCAAACTGGAGGAGGAACTTGGGGTCAGCCTTTTTGACCGCATAGGCCGCTCCGTTCAGCTGAATCATTTCGGGAAGCTGTTTTTAAAACGGGTCGAGAATGGACTGAACGAGATTTCGATTGGCGTCCAAGAAATCAACCAGTTGAAAAATCCTTATACAGGCACGGTTGCCCTGTCCTTTCTACAAACCCTGGGCATATCCGTATTGCCTGAAATGATCCGCAGGTTTCATCAACGATATCCTTTGGTGGACATTCAGCTCCATCAGAGCAACATATTCACCAGCCTTCAAAAGCTTCTTCACAGAGAAATCGATCTATGCCTGATCAGCTCTTTCGATCCCTATCCGGAGGTCACCTGGTACCCGTTATTCAAAGAGGAATTGTATCTTTATGTACCTGCCGGCCACCGTTTGGCCGCAAGAACCCAAGTGGCGCTGAGCGAACTGTCTAAAGAACATTTTATCGGCTTCAAGGAAGGCCTCGGAATGAGAAAGCTGATCAATGGTTTTTGCGGACAAGCCGGATTTACACCTCTCGTCACATTTGAGGGTGAAGACGTATCCACCTTGGCCGGACTTGTGTCCGCGGGACTTGGAGTGACTTTGATCCCCTCCTTCCACGGAGTCAGTTCAGACAAAATCAAAAAAATCCCCATCTCTGAGCCCTATTGTTACCGGGAGATCGGACTCGCCTGGTTGCATGGAAATCCCTTATCCCCATCTGCCGAGTTATTTCGGTCCTATGTGATCGAAGAAAACCTGACACCTGGAAATGATTGATTTCCCCGGACAACTCCGACTATATTTAGAATAAAGCAGCATCCATTACAAGCAAAAAGAAAGAAAGATTATGAAGATAAAACATATACTATGGGTTTCCGGCTTGTTTATACTGGTGCTCTCCCTGATCCGCATTGTCTGGTTGTCCTGCAATGCTTCGCCTGCACATCCGGTTGCCGTACGCGGCGAACTGGATTTACGAAGTTGGAACTTCGCGGAAAGCCGCTCCATACCGCTCGACGGCGAGTGGGAATTCTATCCGAATCAGCTTCTGGATGCGGACTCATCCCGGCAAGTGCCGCCTTCCCCGCAGGAGTATATACAGGTTCCCGGCAGCTGGAATAAGTCGCTATCTTCCGGTACAAATACATACGGCTATGGTACGTATCGTCTGCGGATCCGTATTCATCCGGACGAGCAGCAATCCTTCGGCCTGCAAATAGCTAAAATAGCTACCTCCTCCGAGGTGTTCGTCAACGGACGCTCTCTGA
This sequence comes from Paenibacillus dendrobii, assembly GCF_009807035.1. Lineage (GTDB taxonomy): Bacteria > Bacillota > Bacilli > Paenibacillales > Paenibacillaceae > Paenibacillus_AQ > Paenibacillus_AQ dendrobii. The sequence continues at coordinate 207,803 of NZ_WUBI01000006.1, read as the reverse complement.
AAAAAATGGGTGAACCCGCGGCGGATAAAAAAACATATCAGGCTCGCGTCGTTCCGTATACCGTGTATTTTTCGACGGACAAAAGCGAAATTGATCTGATGCTGCATGTGGCGAATTTCGATAACCCCCGTGAAGGAGGCATCTTCCAGCCGATCAAATTCGGATTTGATAAAAAGGTAAACTTCTCACAGCTGTTCACGATCAGCATGCAGCTCCTGGTGTGCTCCATTTTTGCCATTCATCTCATCTATGCTTTCATTCTCTACATCAGCGGCTTTCCGCAGAGATTCCTGATTTACTTCATGCTTGCCGTCTTCAGTGCGATCGTCATGACCTTGGTCGATGACAGCCAGCTTCTCTTCGTATGGATGCCCATGAGTTATGAAGCCAGCATTCACATCTACCGCTTGGCCTACGACTCCGTTGCGCTATTCCTGCTTTTGGCTATCAAGCAATTGCTCCCGGCTTACCGTTATCATAGAATTTTCAATCTCTTCATCATCGTCGGAACTTTGCATGCCGTTCTAGGCTTGCTGGCACCTGTCCAAGTCATTATTCAGGCCAGATATTTTCTTTATTGCATATATCTCTTTCCGTTCCTCGTCGCCTTCGCAGCCTCAATCCGTCAAGCCATGCTCAATAAACGAGATGCTATTTACTTGGTTCTGATCACCTCCGCGCTCGCAAACAACGTGATTTGGGGAATCGTCCAATCGGCGGAATGGTTTGAGAAAGTGTATTATCCCGTGGATCTCATCGTTGCTTTCATCACATTTGGCGCTTATTGTTTCAAGCAGTTTATTAACACGTACAACGAAACCTCCAGATTGGCCGTGCAGCTCCAGAAATCCGATAAAATGAAGGATGAATTCCTCGCGAGCACATCGCATGAGCTGAGAACGCCGCTTCACGGCATGATGAACATTGCGCAGAACGTGCTGGAGGTAAATCACAAGCAGCTGAACTCTCAAAGCGCGCAAAATCTGCAGCTGCTGATTACGGTCGGACGCCGCATGACGCTGATGCTGAATGATTTGCTTGATCTGACCCAGCTCCGGGAAGGAAGAATCAAACTTCACCTCGGCAGCATCCGGATTCAAGCGGTCGCATCGGGCGTGCTGGATATGCTGCAATTCTTGACGGAAGGAAAAAAGGTACGGCTCCGCATCGATATTCCTGAAGCATTTCCGTTTGTGTTGGCGGATGAAACCCGGCTTGTCCAGATTCTGTTCAACTTGGTCCATAATGCGGTGAAGTTTACGGAAGAAGGCAGCATTTCCGTCCAAGCAGAGATTCGTGACGGTCAAGCTTGGATACATGTGTCGGACACGGGCGCGGGAATGGATGAGGAGCTGCAGCAAAAAGCCTTTCTGCCCTATGAGCAGGGAAGCCTGCGGACTAACTCCTCGGCAAGCGGCCTCGGCCTCGGACTGAGTATTTGTCAGCAAATGGTACAACTGCACGGCGGGGTGCTGAGCGTAAAATCCGCTCCTGGAGAAGGCTCGGTATTCACCTTTAATCTTCCTCTCTCTGATGAGTCAGATGACGGGGATTCACTGCTGACTGGTACTGCTTCAATTCATGGGAGCTACGCGGCTGCGGCCCGCGAATTTCCTGAAGCGCAGCCTGTCGTCGCCCGTATTCTCCCTTCTGACAGACCGAGAATTCTGGCAGTGGACGATGATTCTATGAATCTGAAGATTCTCGGTGACCTGTTGTCGGAGCAGTACGAGATCGTCAGAACAACAAGCACGCAAGAGGCGCTGGAGCTGCTGCAGTCGTCATCCTGGGATTTGGTGATTGCCGATGTGATGATGCCGCAGATTTCGGGTTATGAGCTGACACGGCTCGTCCGGGAGCGCTTTTCCCTATCCGAGCTTCCCGTTCTGCTCCTGACTGCACGAAGCCGTCCTGAGGACATGTATGCCGGCTTTCTGGCAGGGGCCAGTGATTATGTCACCAAACCGGTCGATGCCCTGGAGCTCAGGTCCAGAGTACGGGCTCTCACCGATTTGAAGCAATCCGTACATGAGCGGCTTCGCATGGAGGCAGCGTATCTTCAGGCCCAGATCCAGCCGCATTTCCTGTTCAATACACTGAATTCCATCACGGCTCTTAGCGACATCGATACCGGAAAAATGAATGACCTGATCGACGCCTTCAGCACGTATTTGAGACTTAGCTTCGATTCGTTAAATGCCGGCCAGCTCGTATCGCTGGAGCATGAGCTCGAGCTTGTCCGCTCCTACCTATACATCGAGCAGGAACGGTTTGGAGAACGACTGAACATCGTTTGGAACCAAGGTCCGGATATTCATGCCCAGCTGCCGCCGCTGACCATCCAGCCGCTCGTGGAAAATGCCGTAAAGCACGGGGCACTCCGACGAGCCCATGGAGGAACGGTATATATCCAGATGATGAGCCGGAAAGACTGTATCTTTGTCACCATCGCCGACAATGGACCCGGAATGGATCATGACCAGATGCACCAGCTTCTGAATCATCTGAATCATCTGCATCAATCGAAAGGTCGACAGGGCATCGGTCTTCGTAATACCGATCGGCGCTTGAGGCAACTTTACGGCAAGGGACTCCAGATCGAAAGCCAACTTGGTGAGGGAACCATCATTACCTTCGAAATTCCGAGATGAACATAAAACCCAGCCGCTGTATCAGCGGGCTGGGTTTTATGTTCATCTACTATTTCTATTTTTATGTATTACTCATATTCAGGCGATTTGCACCTCATAAGACACTGATTCTGACTTACCCAAATAAAGCGATCCGTTTCTTATCATAATCCCCCTCCAAAAGATCCATCGCTTTCTTAAAAGTCATGTCAAACTGGCTAAACAATTGATCTAAGGTTTTTATACTTAATTGTTTATAATCGATATCCGATACCATGAGGGCTACCCTGTGTGCAACTTTTCTTTTTAAAATTTTATTGTTGTTTCCGGTATACTGTTTATCGATCCTGTTGAACTCTTTAACAATGTATTCTTGAATTTCTTGCAATTCTTTTTTGATAGGAGGATCATTTTTATTATCCAATGCCAGTCTACCGCGCTCTACATGCATGTAAATACCTCCTATATATAAATTTCCACCTCAAGACCCGCAAATGTAAGACAAAAATTTCCGCTGAAACTCAAAGAAGAACTTGACGAAACTCTCTGATTATCCATATTTTATCAAATCGCCGGATATTAATAAAGCGAGCAGGCTGTTACAACTTATGATTGCCCTGCTTCAGAATGTCTACCGCTACAGGGACAAGCATTATATCTTGAAAACAAAAAAGCCGCCTGCATGCGACTTCTTGTACGTGTTTGTTCTTGTTCTAGCGTAAGATAACGGTCTTCCCCTGTTTTCAGCAGCATGGTTCCCGCTAATTGCCAATCTCTAATCTATGAAATGAAGGAATTCTCCCGTTCCCACTTCCGGTACCATTCGATGAGCTCCTTGCTTGGGGACATGCCGTATTCCAGAAGAAGGGATTCCTCCAACATTTGAAAAACCCGCCTAACCTCACCCGGATGGTGAAGCATTGCGTATACCCTCATCAGGCCTGCATATCCCTCTTCGATATAAGGCAGCTTTTCGATCATTTTCTGATACATTCCGATCGCCTCTGAATACTGCGCCGACTCAAACCGGCATTCTGCAATTTCTTTGGCATGATCCAGCCAGAGCAGACGCAGACGCTCCTGTTCGGGCTCCGCCCACGTATATCTGTGTTCCTCCAGAAAATCCCCCGTGTACTTATCCATGATCGCCATGTGCATATCAAGCGTCCCCGGCATAACAGCCGGAGCTTCGCGTAAGCTGGTTTCCCATTCCTCGGCATCCAACGTAACGCTCCCCCATTCGAGACGGTAACCCTCATCCTGATATTTAATTTTAATATCCAATTCGTAGGTTTTGATCATTCTGCGGATTTGGTAGATGGCGGTATGGAGCTGGGTCGTCGCTTTTTTAATGTCATGGTCCGGCCAGAGGAGATCCATCAGCGTTTGTTTGCTCACCGTCTTGCCGCGGTAATAGATCAGATAAGCGAATAATTCGGGTGCCTTCAGCGTTTTCCATGGAAAGGACTGCGCTTCCTGATGTTGGTCTATAAAATGCAGGCTCCGCAAACAGCAGAGCGATGCGGATTGACACGGTCCGGCGGACGAAGACTGCGATACCCTATTCATGGTCACGGCCAGTCTAGAGGCATGTACAGGCTTAAGCAAATAGTCCAGAGCATTGATCTCAAACGCCCTTACCGCAAAATCCTGATAGGCGGTAACGAAAACGATCTGCATGGAAGGATGCAGTTCCATTAGACGTTCCGCCAATTCAAAACCGCTCATCTCGGGCATTTCAATATCCAAAAAGGCAAGATCCGGTGCCTTTTCGGCCGCAATAGCCAATGCGCTGCGGGAACTCTGAAATGCTCCGATCAGCTCCACATTCACATTGAAGCCGTCCTGCGACTGCAGGAGCCTTTCCATTTTCCGCAATGCCAGGTTTTCATCGTCGACGATTATGGTCTTCAAAGCCTTTCTCTCCCCCTGAGTTTCATTGCCTACCCTCATCATTATTTTAGCAACAAAGAGTCTCAAGGAATATACACTTCTAGCATCTTTCATGAACAAACTTAATTCTCGGTATGCATACCCGGGATGACCGAACAGTGTTCCCAATCGTCCATCATCATATATCCTCGCCGGACCAAGGCAAATATGGTATTCGTCGTGCAGTACCATTCGAGGTCTAAAGCCTCCTGTGAAGGGTACACTCGTTCCTGAATCGCCTCCAGGTACGTCCAATATCCGCCTTGCTTCCAGCGCATGAGCTTTCCGCCGTGTTTTTGCGCCATCTCCAGCGCTTCCTGTTGTTTGTCCGATAAAACCATATCATTCACCACACACTTCATTCTTCATTGCCAAACCCGGATCACCGAGTCTGGCACGGCTTACGATATCCCCAATTTCCAAAGACTTACTACTATGATTAAAGCACAAAGCTCTGAATATATTCTGAACATCGCACCCTCCGAATCAAAAAAAAGAGGGCTTTCGCCCCCCCTTCCTTCTATACTTTATGAACCCTGCGCCTTTCATAATCAAAGCATGAATAACCTGGGTCACAATCGGACAGCAGCTCCCGATGAAGCTTTATCAACCATTCCGGATCCAGCTTTACGACTTCACGGTCATAGGTCATCAGCCCGTTGATCTCGGTCTCCACATCCGTCAACTGCGTATATACAGCGGCACAAACGCCTTTGGCGATGAGCGGCATCAGCTGCGTACGGATCAGCTTGCCATAGGCAGTGGTCAGTTCCTCCTGCGATCTGCATCTCTTGTATCCGACTTCCTTCCCTTCCTGCCAGACATGACCCTTCGCAAGCAGGCTGTAGCCTCCATATTCAGAGATCACGACGGCCCGACCTTTAATACGGTTTGGCATGCGAAGCTTGCGGAAGTAGATGTGAACGCTCTTCATCTGGCCAACCTCCTGATCATGCCAGCCGCTGGCGTGGTCGACAGGACGCGATGGATCGTAAGTCATAAGCCATTCAGCCGTCTCGGCGGCATCGAATTGTCCCCAGGCTTCATTAAATGGTACCCACATCCCGATGCTCGGGACGTTGTACAGCGTATCCACCATTTCTTTCAGCTCTTGACGATACTGTTCCCGGTTGGCTGGATCCTCCCGCCCCAAGGATTTGTATTTATCATCCTTCACCTTGAACGCCCCGAAAAGGTTCGGCAAGATAATATGATGCCAGTGATTCCAACCTCCGCCGCCGTTGATCATGTCCTGCCAGACGATCAGACCCAGCCGGTCGCAGTGGTAGTACCAGCGGGCAGGCTCAACTTTGATATGTTTGCGGGTCATGTTGAAGCCCAGTTTCTTGGTCATGATGATATCGTAAGCCAAGGCCTCATCCGTCGGGGCGGTGTAGAGTCCGTCCGGCCAATATCCCTGATCCAGAATGCCATGCTGGAATACGGGCTGGCCGTTCAGGCACAGCCTGGGGATACCCTGATGATCCTTCTCGACTCGGAATGAACGCATGCCGAAATAGCTCTCCACGGTATCCACTGGCTGGCCGTTCTCCACCAGCTGGATGGTCAGGTCGTATAAAAAGGGGTCCTCCGGGCTCCAAAGCCGCGGATTTCGGATAGGCAGCTTCAGCGTGTCTCCCGGTCCGCACCGGCCGTATGCAATCCGGATTCCCTTTTCATATGCGGCTGCTTCATAGATCGTGCTGCTGCAGGTTGAATCCTGAATTTCCATATGTATGTGAAGCTCTTGCTGACCGATGTCAGGCATGAGGCGAAAAGAATGGATGAAGTTCTGCGGAACCGGCTCCAGCCAAACGGTCTGCCAGATGCCGGACACGGCTGTGTAAAATAGCCCTTTGGGCTGCAGCGTCTGCTTCCCCCGCTCCTGCCCATGCGTTTCGGTCGGGTCCCATACGATGACGACGAGTTCATTATCTCCATCGTTCAAGCAGTCCGTGATTTCGAGCGTAAACGGGCAATAACCCCCGATATGTTCTCCTGCCCGGTATCCGTTAACCCATACCTCCGTCTTCCAGTCTACCGCGCCAAAATGCAGAAGCAGGCGCTGGCCCTGCCAGTTCTCCGGTATAAGAAACGCTCTCCGGTACCATAAACGCTGATCCGGCTCAAGCGGCTGGCCCACCCCTGACAGAGAGGATTCCACCGGGAATGGAACCAGAATATATCCGTCATACGACGCCGGATTGTCCTGAACAGGGCAGATCGCGTATTCCCATAATCCGTTCAAGTTCATCCACTGCTCCCTGACCATCTGCGGCCGCGGGTATTCGGGAAGGACATTTTCAGGATTTACTTCATGCGCCCACCGGGTCATCAGCTTGCCCTCTACAGGGCTCCATGTCTGGTTGTGCCTCTCTTCCATGGCCCGCCTCCTCATTGCTTCTAACAGCTGGATTATATCACCATTTTATACGTAAAATTGACTTTCGAATATGAAAGATTCAGAGAAACCGGAAGGGGATGCCTGTTCAGCGGATGTTAAGAATTGCTGTAAGAGAAAGTTTAAGCAGCCATGATACAATATAATAAAATGAAAGCACTTCACCTTGAGGGGGTTAGAAAAATCGACCAGAGAATGGATTTGATGCGGCGCTGCCACCCGGACTCCGTGAAAGTATCGCGCATGGTTGGGTTCATCATGGGCTTGATATTCATCGCCGTCTCCACTGCATATGTTGTTTTCGCTGCATGGAGGCACTGGACTGTGCTGCCGGGCTGGATCGCGCTTGCCTTAAGTATATTGCTTCTCATCTGGTATACCTGGGTTTCACCAGGGATTGCCTACCGGATGTTCGGCTTCCGTGTATCAGAAGAGGATCTGGAAATAAAATCCGGATGGATTTGGTATAAAGACATCATCGTGCCGATGACCCGCGTACAACATGTGGAGCTAGAGCGGGGTCCGCTGCTGCGCAAATACAACCTGGCAGAGGTGAAGGTGGTCACGGCCGCCACGAGCCATGTTATTAAAGCTCTGGAACTTCGCGAAGCAGAGAGCCTGAAACAGCGCATCGGCGAGCTTGCGAAAGTGGTGGAGCATGATGAATGAACTGCTGGAGCACCGTCTTCACAAGCTGTACATCGTTTTCCCGCTGATCAACAGTCTGAAGGCTCTTCTTCCCGTAATTATCCTATTCTCATATAAAATATTCGGAGGCAAAACCATAACGCCGGCTGTGCTTCCCTGGATGATCGTCGCCGTTATCACGGGTATTGCGCTCCTTCTCTTGTACGGATGGCTGCAGTGGAACCGATTTGTCTACCGGCTGTCGGATGACCGGATCGTCATTAGGCGAGGAGTGATCTTCCGGGAGGAGCTGTCGATCTACACCGGAAGGATTCATTCCATGAACATGGAGCAGCCTTTCGTGCAGCGGATCCTCGGACTAACCCAAGTCAAGCTGGACACGCCGGGCAAATCCGATGAAGACGGGGGCAGACTTCCCGCCGTATCCTCCAGCGAAGCGCTTCGTCTGCAGCAATGGCTGCGGGAACGCACCGCACCAAGCGAGGTAAGGAATCCCGAAGCAGCACCGGATATGGCAAATATCGTGCTACAGGAGCAGGAATCTGCGAAGCAAATATACATGAATGGTTCCCACCTTGGGGACAACCCGATATCAGCCATCGGAAAGCCGGAGGGGAGTCCGGCCAAGTCAAATGCTGACGCTGCGACAAATATTCCATCGGCGCTGCAATTGCAGCCAAGCCCCTCCGTGACCCTGCCAGTCGAAGAACGCAGCGTACTTCTGACGCTTTCGCCCGGAAGACTGTTCATCGCGGCGCTGACTTCGTTTAATCTGTCGTTGGCATTTGCCTTTGCAGCAGGCGTATTCTCGGTTGCGGACGACATTCTGCCCGATAAGCTGTATGCGAGGCTGTTTTGGGAAGCCGGAAGCTGGCTGCCTGGCGGCTGGTTCGCCATCGTTCCGGTTGCGATTGTACTGGCCTGGATTTTGTCGGGCATCTTGTTCACGGTCAAATACGCAGGCTTCAAGGTTGAACGCGTGGGCAAACAGATCGCCGTCACGTCCGGACTGTTAGACCGCAAACAGCTATTTTTCTCGCCGAAGCGCGTGCAGGCCGTCTCGGTCAAGGAAGGTCTGTTGCGCCAGCCCTTCGGCTACGCAGAGGTGAAGCTGCATGTTCTTACATCGGAGTCCGAGAAACATCTGATGCTGCATCCCATGCTTCCGATGAAGCAGGTCGGGAAACTTCTGGAACAGATCGTACCGCAGTTCAAGGCGGAAACGGCCGACCGCAAATCGCCGCGGCGCGCTTTATGGATGACCCTGCAGCTCGATGTGGCGCTAACAGCCGCCGTGTGTGCTATTTGCATTGGTTATTTCAAAATGCCGGGCTTATGGTCCCTGCTGCTGCTCCCCTTGTCTATCTTGTGGACGGCGCTGTCTTACCGGGACAGGGGCTTCGCCCTCCGGGAGAAGCAGCTTACGATGCGCAGCCGGACCATTTCCCGCATTACCCGATATGTCCGGCGTCCGCAGGTCGTTGCACTTCAGGTCACCGCGACACGGCGGCAGAAAAGACGAAACCTGCGTTCCTTTAAAGTGAGCCTGATCGCAAGTCAATATAATCAGTCGCTGAGCCATTTGGAACAATCCGATGTGGAAGAGATCTGGCATTGGTTCCGTCTGCGCCCGAACAATTCCGAATGAATGAGGCGGATTGGAACGCGCACAGGGACAGGCACATGCAAACCGTGAGAAATCCGGGTATATACCAAATCTAAACAAGCATGAAATTGTTCAGGAAAAACAAAAAGCGAGAGGCCTGCGGCCCTCGCTTCTTCTATGCATCGAATGGTATTGTTTCGTTCTCACCTATTTGGCTTTCACAGCCGAAGAGGCTTCATGTACCGTGTTCCTGCTGCCGGTCAGCAGCAGCATCAAGAATGAAATAATGATAATGGCGCCGGTCCACGCCCAAGCCATGCCCATATTGCCCGCATCCACCGCCACGTAAATGGCTGTCGGGATCGTCTGGGTTTTGCCCGGAATGTTCCCCGCGATCATCAAGGTCGCACCGAATTCGCCGAGTCCCCGCGCAAAGCCCAAAATGAATGCCGTGCCCAGGGAGTGGAAGGTCATCGGAAGAGTAATGTACCGGAATACTTGCCACTCATTCGCTCCGCTGGCTCGTGCGGCGTTCTCGATCTCCGGATCAACGGTAGCAAAGCCGTTTTTCATCGTCTGGTATACCAGCGGGAAGGATACCACTACCGAAGCGATCACGGCTGCCCACCAAGAAAAGATTACAGGTGCGTTAAACAGCCATTCGATGGCTTGCCCGACCCAGCTTTTCCGGCCCAGAACAACGAGGAGCAGAAAACCGACGACCGTTGGCGGAAGCACAAGCGGAAGCAATAATGCGGTTTCCAGCATGATTTTCCCCTTGAATTTCCGTTTGGACATCCACCTGGCCGCTGCGACGCCGAGAATGAGCACCACGATGCCGGACAGCAGCGAGACCTGCAAAGAAATTCTAACAGGCGACCAAAAATCATGCCCGTTCATCATTGACACATCCTTTTACTCCGCGACAGTAAAACCATACTTCGTGAACACATCCATCGCCGGCTGAGATTGCAGGTAATTGTAAAAATCCTCCGCTTCTTTGGCATGCTTCGTCGCCTTCACGATGCCGATCGGATATTCGACAGCCGAATACGAAGCCGGGTCTACGTTAAACGCAATTTTCACTTTGGACGAAGTCAGGGCATCCGTTTTATACACGAATCCGGCATCGGCATTCCCCGTCTCCACATATTGCAGCACTTGACGCACATCCTTGGCTTGAACCATTTTCGGTTGCAGCGGGTCCCACAGCTTGGCGTTCGTCAGTGCCTCCTTGGCATAATTCCCCGCCGGAACGCTTTCCGGAATGCCGATCGCTACTTTTTTCACGTCGGCCTGGCTCAGGTCTCCCATGTTCGCGACAGAAGCCTTGGCATCCGCCGGCACAACGGCCACCAGCTCATTTTTCAGTAATGTCTTCTCCTTGCCTTCTTCGATCAGGTTCTGCTCAACGAGAGGCTTCATGTTCTTGACCGCTGCCGACAGGAACAGATCCGCCGGAGCCCCCTGCTCGATCTGCTTTTGCAGTGCACCGGAACCCCCATAGTTAAAGCTTAGCTTGATATTCGGATTGGCTTGTTCATAGGCTGTCTTGATCTCATTCAATGCATCGGTCATGCTTGCAGCCGCGGAGATGGTCAGATCAACCAATTCTGCAGGCGCGACCTTCGAGGCATTCGTATCCGCTGTACTCGCGTTGGTCGCATTACTGTCCGTTTTCGTGTCGGAGCTGTTCCCGCAGCCGGCAGCGAAGGCCAGCATCATGACAACCAAAGCATACAAAATCACTTTATTTTTGCTTTTAAAACGCATGAAAACTTCCCCCAATGTTATGTTTAGTTATAATTAGATATAAATAATATTAAATTATACCTAGATTGTTTTGGGCTTGTAAACCTGCTTCAAAAAACTTTCACATTCAATTATGCTACAATAAAGAATAGTAAAAACTTGAAAGAACGGATTGTTTTTTTGAATGAGGAGGATTCCGAATGTCCAGCGATGTTTCCTATACTACCGAAGAAATTGCCAAAATGCTGAAAATCTCCAAGCTCACGGTCTACGACCTGATCAAGAAGGGAGAGCTTCCATCCTATCGTGTCGGCAAGCAGATGCGCGTCGATGCTGCGGATTTCGAAGCCTATAAACAGCGTGCAAAAGGCAAGCAAGCCGCGCCGCTGCCAGTTCCTCAGGCCGTCCCGGCAACGGATCGCCCTCATTTAAGCGCGGTTGCAAGCGGCATGCGCCCCATCGTCGTCACGGGACAGGACATTAGTCTGGATATTTTGGTCAAATACATGGAAAAAAGCATCTCCGGCATCCGGCCCCTCCGCGCGTACGTCGGCAGCCTCGACAGCCTGATCTCAATGTACCGCGGCGAATCGGACATCGTCAGCACCCATCTGCTGGATGGAGATACGGGCGAATACAACCTCCCCTACATCCGTAAACTTTTGGTCGGATCATCGTATGTGGTTGTCAATCTGCTGTCCCGAAATGCCGGACTATACGTGCAGAAGGGCAATCCCTTCGGGCTTGAGGCATGGTCAGACCTGAGCCGTCCCGGCCTGCGCTTCATGAACCGTGAAAAAGGCTCCGGCGCCCGCGTCCTGCTGGACGAGCAGCTTCGCCTGCACGGGATTACACCGCAGCAGCTGACCGGATATGAGCTGGAGCAGACGAACCACATCGGGGTGGCTGCCAAAGTGGCCTCGGGCGAAGCCGATGTCGGCGTCGGCATCGAAAAAGCCGCGGCGATCGTCGGCCAGGTGGATTTTATCCCGCTGATCGAAGAACGCTACGACCTCGTCATGCTGAAAACGGCAGAGAACCTGCCGTGGATTCAGTCTTTGCTGGATATTTTGCGGTCGGACGGGTTCCGGAAGGAACTGCAGGCGATTGCCGGCTACGACCTTACCCGCACGGGTGAGATTCTTTTCGAGACCTGAAGACGACGAAATCTATTAAATCCAATGGAAGGGATGTTCGGACAAGCCGTAAGCGCTCAGCAGGAACATCGGGACAAAGTGATGCATTTATGCCTGGAAATTGCCGATCCATACGGTATAACCTGGATGATCACTGCTTAGCCGTCAACGAAAATTCGTTTCATTTTCCTGCTTTATTTCTCCAGACAGGTTATAAGAACGTCAAAAGCCCGCCATTCCGGCGAGCTTTTTTTGCATTCCACACCTACATTTTGATCAGCAAAGCCAGCGTCCCCGCGGTTAACAGCAGCAGTCCAATCGTAGACTTCACCGACAGCTTTTCCTTGAGGAACACGAGCGCGAACAGCACCGTTAACAGCACGCTCAGCTTGTCGATCGGCACCACCACGCTGGCGGGGCCGTCTTGGAGCGCCTTATAGAAGCAGAGCCAGGAAAGCCCTGTGGCAAGACCGGACAACGCAATATACAGCCAGCTTTTCCGGTCGATGCGCTTCATCTCTCCCTGCTTCTTCTGCATGAAAACGATCAGCCAGGCCATAATCAGCACGACAATCGTCCGGATGGCCGTTCCCAGGTTGGACTCGACGTTTTCGATGCCGATCTTACCCAGAATCGAGGTCAGAGCCGCGAATACGGCCGACAGGCAGGCATAAACCAGCCAGCTTTTATGTTCGGCAGGAGCAGCCTTTTCCGCTTTGTTCTTCTGGATCATCATATATGTGCCGATCGCAATCACCACCATGCCAACCAGCATGATCCATGTAATCCGTTCACTGAGGAAAATAAACGCCAGTATCATCGTCAGCACGTTGCTCGACTTGTCGACCGGAACGACCTTATTGACGCTCCCGAGCTGCAGCGCCCGGAAATAGCATATCCATGAAGCTCCCGTCGTTAACCCCGACAGCACGAGGAAGAGCAAGCTTTTCCCGTTCAGGTCCGTTATCGTATCCTGCGACCCCACAATAAACACCATGAGCCACGAAAAGAACAGCACTACCCAGGTCCGGAGCGCGGTAGCCAGGTTCGAGTCCACGTTTCGGATGCCGATTTTGGCGAGGATCGAGGTGACGCCGGCGAACAGCGCCGAGCCGAATGCATAGGCGATCCACATGGGTGCAATCCCCCTTCATATGTACTTTTTATGTTTTCAAGCGGCCTGCTATGCAAGTAAACATTTGTATACTCAAGTTACCTTATGCAGAGAACTTTCTGCAAGGTCATTCCATATAAAAACCATAAAACATGAGATATCCGAACGCCATTTTAAAGGCCTCCTTCCATCCACCTCTACATAGATAAACAGCATACTGCCTGACATCATCAGTCTCGTGCTACGGGAACCGCCAGTTTTGGGGTTCACATTCAGTTCATATAGCCGGCGTATGCTATCCCTAGCCAATACAATAATCTAACTCGAGAGGTGTTAACCATATGACAACAGAAATGGCACAATCAAAGGAACCACAGCGCATTGCAATTATAGGGGGAGGGCCGGGAGGACTGACGCTGGCCCTGATTCTGCAACGGCACGGCATTCAGACCGTCGTGTATGAACGCGAAGCGTTTGATCCCAACCGCGAGAAAGGCGGCTCCCTCGACATCCATGGGGATTCAGGGCAATTCGCGCTCAAGCAAGCCGGTTTATACGACCAATTCCAAGCAATCGCCCGCTATGAAGGAGAAGACTTCCGCCTGTTCGATAAAACCGGCACGCTCCATATGGATGAAGTGGCCGAAGAGGGCGTACAAGGGGATCGGCCCGAAATCGATCGCGGTACGCTATGCGAGCTCTTATTAAACGCTCTTGATCCCGAATGCATTCGTTACGGTCATCAATTGATTCAGGCAGTTCCGCTTCATAACGGGATGCATGAGCTTCGCTTTGAAAACGGGCATGTGGACACCGTTCATCTCGTCGTTGGCGCAGACGGCGCCTTCTCCCGCATTCGTCCGCTTTTGACAGATGCTACAGCCGAATATACCGGACTTAGCATGGTGGAGTTGAACGTTCTTGATGCCGCCTCAGCCCATCCCGAACTCGCTTCGTTTAACGGACGCGGAAAGCTGTTTGCTCTTGCGGACCATAAGGCCATACTGGCCCAGCTCAATGGAGACGGCCGTATTAAAGTATATTTGAGTTTCAGAGCTGAACAGGATTGGCTGGATACCTGCGACATTCCATTCAGTTTGCCCGAAGAAGCGAAACGGCAGCTGTTGGAATATTTCAGCGATTGGTATGACGTATTGAAGGATTATATCCGTTTCGCAGAAGACGCCATCTATCCAAGACGCATTTATATGCTGCCCGTCGGCCTAACATGGAAACATAAACCGGGCGTCACGCTGATCGGCGATGCTGCCCACTTGATGTCCCCTTTTGCCGGCGAAGGCGTAAACCTGGCCATGCTGGATGCCGCGGAGCTGGCGCTGGCCATAATCGGGCATCCCGATATCAACGAGGCAGTTTGTGCTTATGAAGCGGAAATGGTCGAATATTCCTCCGTATCGGCCCGGATGTCGGACGACAATCTGAAGCTCATGTTCTCCGACGACGCCGCTGCCCAATTAGCGGATCTGATGAACCAATATCAAGAGCAGACTGAATCGCAGTGAAATTGCAGCCACTGATGTGAATTGCCTTGATTCAACCGGCTGACGCCGTGAAAGAGATTGAAGAAAGAATATAGCCAACAAGATACGCAGGCCGGAGCACTGGATCTGCGTTTTTTGGCTGCTTCCCGCAACAAATTTCAACAAAAGAATGACATCCTATGCGGGTATAGGAGAAAGTGTCTACACACAAATGGATCAAATTTTAGTTATTTATACCCCTGTACAAGCCGTATTGTTCTCCTGTATGCTCTTGCTACATCATACGTTGACAGAAAGCAGATGCATGGATTAAATCGCTCTCAGAAGCGGAAACGAATCTACTTCTTAGGAAGTAGCCTTTTTCGCCCACAAAGTTTAAGCGCTTAAATTATTTTAACGAAAAGGAGATGATCATAACAAAATATGATCGTGCTGATTTAACGTAAATCAATCTATTCATTTTTCTCCGCCAAAAAGTTAAAGCGCTTTTACTTATCGAGTATCACCAACGGATATGAAGATGTAAATTGGCAACAACCACAAATTTTTGGAGGGATACAATGATGAATTTAACTCATAATAAACCAACGACTTCTAGAGGGAAATGGATTGCGATGATTCTGAGCTTTGCCCTGCTCGGTTCGATTACGGCCATGTCCGGTCCTGTGCAAACCAAGGCATTCGCAGAAGAAAATAATGCTGCCGCCGAGCAAGTTCTGGATTCAACCGAGCTTGGCAGCGACTCGGAAGCGGCAACGGTTGAATCCTTGTCGGCAGCAAGCAGCGATCTTAACAGCCCAGCGGTTGCAGCCGCAGCCAGCAGCCACGATGCCAACTTTTCACCCGACACCCTACAGTTTCTGAAAACCAATACGGGACTCGACGGGGAGCAATGGGATAACATCATGATGCTTGTGAATAAGCCGGAGCAGGATGACCTGAACTGGACGAAATACTACGGATACTGCGAAGATATCAAAGATAACCGGGGATACACGATCGGCATTTTCGGCGCGACGACCGGCGGTTCCAATGATACCGGCCCGGATGGCCCTGCACTCTTCAAAGAATATGACCGGATCAAAGGGGCCAGCAATCCGACCGTTGAAGGCGGACTGAAGCGTATCGGGGTCAACGGCAAAATGAGCGGATCCATCCTGAAAATTACCGACAGCAACTCCGTGTTCGTCAAAAAAATCAACGGCCTCCAAAACGATGCCGCCTGGAGAGAAGCCATGTGGCGCACCTTCTATAACGTGTACATCAAGTACAGTGTAGATCAAGCGAAGAAACGCGGATTCACTTCCGCCCTGATCATCGGCTCTTTCGTAGATACCGCCCTGAACCAAGGCGCAGACGGAGACTCCGGCAGTTTGGAAGGTATCCTATCCCGTTCCGGCAGCAGCAAGGACGAAAAGACCTTCATGACCAAATTTTACGCCGAGCGCACCAAAATCGTGGATACCAACGACTACAATCAGCCGCCTAATGGTAAAAACCGCGTCAAACAATGGAGCACGCTCCTTAGCCTTGGCGAAACGGACCTGAAGGATGCCGATGCGGCTGTCAAAAAGGTAACGAACTGGACGATGAAATAAAGACAGACGCGTTTATTCCGCAATTGAAAAAGAAAGCAGGGAGCATCCTTCGATGCTCCCTGCTTCTGCATTCTTTTGTATGTTTGCCTTCTTGCCTTCTATGGCTCAATTAGGCCGTACTTCGTCTTGATCCGATCCAGCTTCTCGATCATTGGCCGCGAAATGATGAACAGGAAGAAAACCGTGGAGATCGCATGCACCATATCAAACCAAAAACCCGAGATATAGGTGGCCAATAGTGCAGGCCAGGAGAATTCCGGCGTAAACATCAGGAGCGAGCCGACATTGATAATGCCTCCATAGATTACAAAGGTTGCCAGCCCCCCATAGATACAGAGCGACAGCTTGCTCTTGCGAAGCCACCCCTTCTTAAATAAAATGCCTGCCAGAAAACCGATAATGCCGAAACAGAACATTTGCCAGGGCGTCCAGGGACCTTGTCCGAAAAAGAAGTTGGAAACAAAGCCGGTCATGGCCCCAACCAGAAATCCTGCTTCCGCTCCCAGGCTGACCCCTGCAATAATGACGATCGCCACCACCGGCTTAAACTGCGGCAGCATGAAAAAAGCTCCGCGACCTGCCACGGCAATCGCCGTTAACACCGCTATCACAATGAGCTCCCGGGCTTGCGGCTTCCTCTGTTCAAAAACCAAAGCGAAGGGAACCATCGTGTACAGCACAATGAGCAGACTAATGAAATAATACTTCCGGTCATTCAGCACATAGACTCCCAGCAGAATCGTCGCCGGGATCAGAACCAGAATGAAAATGGCAGCCCAGAGCGTCCGCCGGCTTAGACGCTTGCTTGCAGGCTCGTTGCCTTGCATCGTTCAATCACATCCTCAATAGTTACGGCCTCGCTCCACCTATGGCGCGCCATCCGGTTCGCCGCCGTCGTATAGAAGCTGTTGCCTGCAAAAAACGCCTTTGCGCTGTCCGATGTAATCATGCTCCCATCAAAGAACATGGCACATATTTCGCCGTGTTTGGCACAAAACTCGATATCGTGAGAGACCATTACGATCGTTACCCCAGCCGCGTTCAACTTTTTCAATAGTCCAGCCAGCTTCTCCTTAAAGAATCCGTCGAGCCCTTTCGTAGGCTCATCCAGCAGCAGAATCTTCGGCTCGAGTAACAGCACCTTGGCAAGGGCGGCCCGCTGTTGCTCTCCTCCGCTCAGGTCATAAGGATGCATAGCCAGCAAAGGCGCAAGTTCGGCAAAGTCCACTACGACTCCTACCTTTTCCGCCTTCTCTTCATTTGTCATCCCGGTGCCGGACAGCATCTCGTATAAATCCTCTTCGACCGTCTTCTTTACGAACAACGTCTGCGGATTCTGCGGCAGTACCCCCAGGTATTGGTTGAAAAGCTCCCGGGACGGCATCTTTGCGGGGTTTTTACCGCTTATGTGAACCTTTCCCCGGTAAGGCTTATGCATGCCGCTAATCAGCGACAACGTGGTTGTTTTGCCCGTGCCGTTTCCGCCTACAATACAGTAGAATTGCCCTTCCTGCACCTCAAACGACAGGTCTTTAATGACATCGGGCCCATGCTTCTCGTATTTGAACCATACATCCTTGAACGCAATGGCAGGGCGAGCGGCTGGTTCCTTTTTCCCGTCAGCCTCCTTGAGCTCTTCATGATACTCCCGGGGGTTATCTCCCAATAACGCATCCAGCCACTGCCGTCCTTCTTTTACCGTGACAGGAAATGCTCCTTCCCCACCCATTCCCGCGGCAATCTGCATTGGAGACGGCATCGCCTTGAACATCGCATGGTTCATGGCATGGAGCATTTCCCCTGCCTTCACCGGCGTCTCGTCCGCGATAATCCGGCCCTCCTCCATCACGATCAGGCGGTCGGAGATGGAAAGCAGCTCCTCCAGGCGATGCTCCGTGATCACCACGGTGGTGCCCAGATCCCGGTTAATCCGCTTCACGGTCTCCAGAAAATCCGCCGCCGCAATTGGATCGAGCTGGGAGGTGGGTTCATCCAAAATCAAGACCGAAGGGTTCATCGCCATGATGGACGCCAAATTAAGCAGTTGCTTCTGCCCTCCGGAAAGCTCCGACACGCTACGGTGATACCACGCTTGAATGCCGAAAAAGCTCGCCATCTCTGCCACGCGCAAACGAATCGAAGACGGGTCCACGCCCAGACTTTCCAGCCCAAAAGCCAGCTCATGCCACACCTTATCCGTCACGATCTGGTTGTCGGGATTTTGGAGCACGAATCCGATTTTCGAGGCTTGCGTGCGTTGATCCGCCTCATCCAAATGTCGCCCGCCAAAGTATACGATCCCTTCCCGCTCCCCATGCGGTCTCAGGACGGTCTTCAGTTGGCGCAGCAGCGTGCTTTTCCCGCAGCCCGATTTCCCGCATAACGTTATGAACTCTCCGCTTTGAATCGTAAGATCGATATGGGAGAGCGCCTTCCGCTTTTGCCCGGGAAAGGCGAAGCTTACATTTTCGATACGATAAACTTCCATTTGATCCCCTCCACAATCGTGACAAGCACGGGTACCATGCATAAAAGAAAATAAGCGGTATATACCGCAATGCTCATTGGCGTTATTCCAGACATTTTGACCGACGGAAAAAAGCGGATGGTGTTCTCGCCCATGACCGCACCTATCAGTACGAATGCAATGAACGTCGACATAAGAGCGAGCATGATTCGGTCACGCCGATCCAGACGGAAGATGGAATAGCTTGTTCGGCCCCGAAGTCCATAACCTCTTGATTTCATCGAATCCGCCGTCTCGATTGCATTCTCCAGCGCCCAAGTCGTCATGATGGATAATATTTTGATGCCGTTACGTGCCCGCTGAACAACATTCCCCTGTGAGATGTCTCTGCCGATGCATTTCTGGGCACTTGAGATCACCTTCATTTGAGTGATATATCTTGGAACGAACCGCAGTACCATCGAAAAGATCAAAGAAAGCGAAGGCAGGATTTTTCCAAAAAGATAAATGAACTTATCCGACGTCATCACGGCATTGTAGCAGGAGAACCATACGATGACGGTCACGAACATGCAGGCTGCCGCCGCCCCGAACAGAATCGATTCCAGCGTCACCGGATTTCCGCTCTTCAAATAGAACAAGATGGTCACGCCAGCATGATTGAATGCCGGATTGATGACAGCCATGAACAGCAGCAGCGGCAGCATGTACAGGGTATGAAATTTGACGGCGCTTTTTCCTTTTAACAGCACGGAATAAGCGAGCGCGCTAATTAAAGCGATGACTTGAAAGACCGGGTGCATAAAGATCATGCTGAACAGCAGCATCGCGGTAAAATAAGCGAAATTGACAACCGGATGATAGGTTGAAAAGACATCCCGCATTATTGCTTTCCTCCGGCTGCCACATATCCGCCAACATCGCGGCCCAGATCACAGGTATACACCCACTCGATGACATCCCCATCCTTCAGCGCATAACGACTGCTTCCATAATTTGGGAACCACCCGTTGACCTTGTACATCCAGCCGCTGAGCTCCCCGCAATCGAATTCGTATAAATTGTGAATGCCCTCAATATAATTGCTGTTATAAATGGGGGTCATGGAAAATTCCAAATGGATTTTATTTTTTTTCATCTCCCGCAGCAGCACGTCAAACACCGATTCCCCCTCAAAAAAGGTCACCTTTTGTGCTTTGTAGATCACACCGTCTTTCGGAAGAACCTCAAGCTTGTCCTTGTTGAACTGATCCATGTGATCCAAAATCGATGCCGCCGAGACGGACAAGGTCGCGGTTAGCTGCTGTTTCTTGTCAACGTTCGCATCCTGCCACTCCACGGGCTTCGGTTTGCCCGCCGGCACAGGATCCGTTTGATACTTATCCTTCTTCGGTTTGGTATCTGCTGCGGCTGATTCCGTTTTACCGGGCTTGGTTGCGGATTGGTCGTCCGGCTTGGTAACCGTGCTTTTTTCCGGCGTCTTGGACGAGGCTTTCGCAGGTGCCTTTTCATCCGCTGCCGGCGCTTTCCCGGCGTTATCTGTTTTCGCAGAGTCCGATTTGGGGGACGCACTAGTGCCATCCATTGTTACGGAAGCATCTTGAGATTCCTTCGCATCCTGCTGCTTGGCTCCCGTTCCGCTGTCTTTAGCGGCTGGATCTGCCGCACTGGCTGCAGGTTTTGCGGTATCCTCCGTACCGGTAGGGTTGTCCGCAGATTTGTCGGATGATTGGGCTCCTAATTCCGGCTGACTCTTCTCCTCATCAGGTGACGTAATACCGGAAGGAGAACCGGTAGTCGCTGGGGTACCCTGATCCGTCTGGCTTACATCCGTTTTTGTAGCCGCTTGTTTCTTCTGATCATGACCGCCCCAGAAGAAGGCCACAGCCAAGACAGCGACGATCAGCACGGCGTATAACCATTTTTTATTCTTCATATCTGATTCCCACCTTAAAGGACTGGGCAAGGAAATCACAAGATTCCCCTGCCCGGTACATGACTAACTATTTCACATCCGTCATATCATAAAGTCGATTCTGTCCATTTGCCATTCTGTCGAAAGCCACGAGTGCATACATGGCCTGGTCGGTTGCCATCAGGTCCACTTCTCCCGGCTTGGCACCGCCGTTATCCTTGCCGCCCGATTTGACGTGGTAGAATCCACCGCCCGGAGCTGCGTAACCCAACAGGGCATCCACAACCGATTTACCGTTCTTGATGAACCGCGCATCCGTATCCGGATTGATGCCAAGACCGCTCAAAGCGACGATGACCTGCGCGGCGCTTTCCGAGTTCGAGGACTCCCAGCTCGTGAATTCTCCGTTCGCGGATTGGGCTTTGGACAGCCATGCGATTCCGCGGTCCACAGATGCTTTGACCTGCGGATTAGACGCATAGTAAGGCGTGAGTCCTTGAATGACCATAGCCGTAATATCCGGGTCTGCTGCATCCGGACGCTCTCCTAATGCCCAGCCTCCTCCGCTAATCTCCCGTTTCAGGATGAAGTCGATCAACAGTTCTCTTGTCGTCTGAGTCTTCACGCCTTTGACGACTGGAATGTCGTAATGCTTGCTGTCCAGCGCAATCAACGCGAAGATCGGACCGTTGATACCTTGCTTAATGACCGTATCAAAATCAGCCAGCGATTCTCTCAGGTTGTATCCGGCTACCTGGTCCACATCTTTGCCGATGGCGGTGAGCGCCAAAATCACCCGGTCATATTCGGTATATTTGACGGAATGCAGCTTACCCGACTTTTCCTTCAGGATTTTCTCCACATTCGCATAATACTTGGCGTAGTAAGCATCCGGCTGGGGAATTCCGGAGCGGGCCAGTCCCATGATCGTCCAGTCTCCGCCCACCGTCGCAATGGTAGGGTCTGTAACCGATTTTTGCAGAAAAGCCTCCGTGTCCTTCAGCTGCTGCTTCACCTTCGTGTCCGCTTGCTTGTCCGGTTGGTTAACTGTCTGATTGCCTTGATCTTCTGGATTGCCTGTCTGGCCTCCATTTGTTTCCGGCTTGCTCGTCTTCTTAAATTCGTACACGCGCGCAGATACGACCGCCGCCATTTCCCGGGTTACTACGCCTTTGGGAAGGAATTGATTGTCGCTGCCCGTCATGAGTCCAAGCTCGGAAACCGTACCGATGTCCGTTCTTGCCCATGCGGATGCCTTATTAATATCCTTGATGGCCGTCGTCACTTTGGATGGTTGAACGCCCAATGCACGGACGGTGGTTACCGCCATTTCCTCACGCGTGATATTTTCATTCGGGTGGAATTCATTGTTGTATCCCGTCATGATTCCCGTTTGATTGGCCGCTTGCACGTAAGGGTAGAACCAATCATTCAGATGAACATCCTTGAAATTGGAGACTTGGCTATTCTTCGTATCGAGTCCCAGAACGTTGACTAGGATTTTGGCGAATTCCGCTCTCGTAATGTTTGTTTTCGGATTGAATTTGCCGTTGCTTCCTTGAATAAACCCTTGCTTCGTTGCTTCTCTGATTGCTTCATATGCCCACGCGGAGATCGAAGACGCATCGGCATAAAGCTGATTCAAATCGGTTTCCGGCTTCACGGACGCCTGGGTTACCGTGTACGTCGCAAAGCTTGTTAAACGATTCGTTTTGATATACAGGTCGTTGCCTTTCACAAATGCATACAATTGCGTTTCATTGCCTTTGACGGCTGCAGCTCCCTGCTCCTCGGAGTCGTGTACTTTGATCGGCGTGAATTTGCCGTTATCGATAAAGCCGGGAAGTTGACCCTCAGCTCCCTTCAGAATCAGGGTAACCGGCTTGTCCACGACGACCGGAGTTGATGCGTTCCCTACGACAAACGCATTCTTGACGGAATCCAGCCGGTCTTGTCCGGTTAGGGTTTCTTGAATAAGTTCCTTGATCTTAGAGTCTTGGTTGGAAGTAAGAACTTCCACCTTCCGGTCTCCCGACTTCACCCGGGTTCCCTTGTCGATCACGATCGAAGTGCTCCCTTTGATCGCGGTGATCGTCGGGATGTTATCCTTCACATCCTCCAGATTCAAGATGACTTTGGCCTTCACATCTGGAATGTTAACCGTAATATTATTCGTATTTTGTAGTGCTTTTGTGATGTTCAGCGTATAATCCGATTGAATATTGGACGGAACATTAATCACCGGTGTTTTGTCATCCTTGTTGATGACGATTCCCGGAGCAATTGCCCCACCCCCGGATGTTCCTCCCTGATCGGGTTCCCACTGACTGAGGTCCTCTCCCAGATCTTCACCCAGATTCGTCGTATAACGCCATTCGATACGGTCGCCGTCACTTAGGGTATACTTGCTTGCGCCGTATCCCGGATAGGTTCCGTTAACGTTATACATCCAGCCGCTGCCGCTGCCATGGTCGAACTCTCCATCGCCGGCAATGGATTCGACATACACGCTCCCGTACTTTTCGGTCCATGTATAATCGTAGCTGATACCCTTGCTCTCCAGTACTCTTTGCAATACAGACCAAGCCGTGTCACCTGATTTCAGTTCGACTTTGGTCGGCGAAACGACATATCCTTTATTGATCGTAAGCTTATCGACAGATAAAGTCGCATATTGCTTAGGCTGAGGCGCCGTTCCACCCCCACTGCCTCCGCCGCCGTTGCTACCGCCTTCATTTCCTCCAGGCGTTTCGATGGTGCTTGAGGCGTAAGCGATGTAATCCGTAAAATGCTTGGTTTTGACGATGAGGTCATTGCCGCTGTCATAAGCAAACTCACTCTTACCGCTATTGATTCCCTCCGTATTACTTGCAAACTTTTGGATCGCATAAGGAACACCCTCTTGGATATAGGCAGCTGATCTACCCTTCAATCCGGTAAAGGTCAAGGTCACATACTGATTAAACTCGACCTTCTTTTGTCCTCCAATCGTGAAGGCTTGTTCAACCTTGTCCAGTTTGGAGTTATTTGGGATGATACCTTCAATCTTGTTTTTTAATTCTTGATCGGCTATGTCCTTAAATGTAAGGATCTCCAATGCAGAGCCATCACCGGATGTCATCTGCGCCCCACGCGGAATCAAGGACGAAACAGTCCCTTTTACAGCCTTTACTTGGGGAAGATAAGTGTTCCGCGGCAGTTGAAGAACAACTTTGCCTTCTTTTGCTTCAGATACAGCGATATTGAATTCTTTGCTCGCATCTGCAGCGGTAATCACTAAATTAAAATTTTGGCCGCCATTCGGAACACTGATATTTTCTGTAGGCACTCCCGATGATGCGCCTTCTACATCCGTCATATCGTACAGACGGTTTTGATGATTCGTCAGCCGATCATAGGCTACTAGCGCATAGGCCGCTTGGTCTGTTGCCATTCCATTTGGTTGTGCCACTTGGTTGCCGCTAGGCTTCGCATGCATGAAGCCCCCATTCGGCAAGCCAAACGTCAGCAGAGCGCTCAGCAGCGAATGACCGTTTTTAATAAACCTGGAATCCTGATCAGAATCGATTCCAATACTGCTCAAAGCAGTGACTACCTGTGAAATGCTTTCACTACTGGTGCTTCCCCAGCTCGTATAGCTTCCTTCCGCGTTTTGAGCATTGGACAACCAACTTACGGCCCTATCAACAGCTGCTCTAACATCCTCCCGGCTGCCATAATAAGGAGCCAAAGCCTGAATGGCCATGCCGGTGATATCGGTATCCGCAGTCGTTACGCCCAACGCCCATCCGCCTGCATTTTCCGTTCCTTTTTTGACTTCACGGTCGAGAATGTAGCTAATCAGCATATCCCTAGTCGTTTGAACCGGCACGCCATTTACGACAGGAATTTCATATTTTTGGCTGTCAAATGCGATAAGAGCAAAGATCGGCCCATTGATTCCTTGTTTGATGACCGAATTGAAATCAGCCAGCTTGTCGAGCTGACTGTATCCGCCCACGTCCGTAACGTCTTTGCCGATGGCGGTCAAGCCCAGAACCAGTCGGGAATGCTCCGTCCATTTCGTTTTGTCCAGTTCATTCTTTTTGTCCTGTACGACTGTAACGACGTTATCGTAATATTTTTTATAGTAATCGTTTGGAACCGGGTAGTTACCTCTGGCTAACGATAAAACGGACCATTCCCCGCCGCTAGTTCCAAATTTCGGATTATCTACGGTTTGAAGGATATAAGCCAAGCTTTTATCCAGCTGCTCTTTGGCCAACTGAGCGGTGCTTACGGTGTATGTGACGACATAGTCCTCATCTGCTTGATTGCCTGCCCCGTCAACGGCCGATATATGAATGGTGTTGGCGCCGGGACTCAGCGAAACCTTGTACGCACCGTCCGTTTGCGGAATAACGACTCCCTTCAGCGTCACTTGGGGAATGATGTCATGGTACACATTGTCTGTAACCGTGACGCTGAAGCTTATATCGCTGTCCAAGACCTCCTGCTGATGCTGCATACCCTCAACATGGATCACCGGTTTTTCTGTGTCTGGTTGCTCCAAATTCGGTTGTTCTTCTTCATGCGTCAGAGCATCCGTCAAAGTAACATACGCCGCGTTAACGTCACCCTGACTGCTTTCCATGTTCGTCAGCAGGCCGTACGCTTGATCGTAAGCAGACCTCACATCCGATCTGGACAACAGGGCATCCTTATCCGGGCTGCTATTTATTTCAGCGACCTCAGCGGTAAGCGCATCTTTATCGGCAGGCTGAATGTAACTTCCTTCAAAGCCTCCTCCAAGATCGGCCCCGTATCCATATACCGTAAATTGGGTCCGGATGACATCCCCGTTATGCGGATAATAATTGGAGAAGCCATAGCTGAGGAATTCATTATTGACCGCATACATCCAGCCGGACATCGGGGTATAATCGAACTGCCCAAGCCAGCCCTCCTCAGCTCTCGAATCTATGGATCCTGCCTGATCCAGAATATACTGAGGCACATGAGCTTCGCTCGTATCATTATCTTTTATGGCAGCTAAATAAAACGAACTTTCGATATTACCGGTATGATCATAATTGCCCTCACCCAAGAACTGGGTAATCAGCGCCGCACCATTCTCTCCCTCGTAAAAAGGTACCTTTACGGGCTCACTGACATATCCCTGCCCCAATGTGAATTTTTCTACCGATAGGGTTACGTATCCCGCCGGTTCTCCATTCGTCCCTCCGTCAGCATAAGACACCGATAATCCCGGGAAGAACATGGAGAACAGCATACTGATGACAATCAGCCACGCTGCTATTCTATTTTTTCTCATTTTGTAATACCCCTTTCTCTCTATCAATCTGGTTCTTTAAACAGACTCTTCAAAAGCGTTCATTCCAGCATGCTTCGCCCAACACAAAAAAACCCCTCAACTTGGATTCGTTGAGAGGTTTAATAGAGTATACAGCTACAGAAAGCATGCACTAATAAACACCCCCTATCGCTCGTAGAGTTAATGGCGTAACCAAAATAGGCAGGTCTTCTGGCTCAAGTATCATCACCCTTGCAACCTTCCCGGTTTTCCCAGTGGTATTCTTGCAAGGACTCCTCTCATACAGCGGCGGGACCGCGCGGGATTTACACCCGCTTCCCTTTTAACCAATCCATGCGTCTATGACGACACATCATTGGCACCTATTTTCATCAATATTTAATTATCATTGCTCATCATATCGAATTAACAGTGGTTTGTCATTTCTTTTTGTTACTCATTTCACGAAGTCCCCCCTATAATTCACCTATTCTTTCTATGTAAACTGCTCGTCAGCAGAGTTCTTTCTTGTAACAATCACTGTAAATCCCATTTCAGTTATTGGATATTCATCTAAATCCCGTTTATCGCCCCCACAATGAATTTTCGTGCTCTCCTTCTGTTAAGATGCGTCTACTGACCTTTCCCCTTTCTATCGGAACAGGATAATATTTTGTTAAGGCTCATATTAGAGAAAACACAAAAAAGCAAAGATAACAGAAAACAAGTCAATCATGGTGGTATCTGACCATAACCAACCTGTTTAGTGCAACGGTATAGCGATATTTCGATAACATTTTCCAATCGTTTGTGCGTACAAAGGAATTGAGGATTCTTGTACTGGTCTTGTCTTATGAAGGTTATGGTTAATTGGATTAAGCCGCCCGATTCATTCGGCACTA
The DNA here is from genome assembly GCF_009807035.1 of Paenibacillus dendrobii. Taxonomy (GTDB): domain Bacteria; phylum Bacillota; class Bacilli; order Paenibacillales; family Paenibacillaceae; genus Paenibacillus_AQ; species Paenibacillus_AQ dendrobii. Next base: position 180,907 of record NZ_WUBI01000006.1, on the reverse strand, counting down.
GGTGGGAGCTATTATCAAAAAAAGAAACCACATGGAGTTGTTACACTCGCATGCGGTATGAAGCCATTTCACTCCCTAATTAAAAACTTCGGACACCAATGAAGAGCACTTACATTAGATATAGACTCTTCAAATTCCTCATCTCTTTCGAACCACGCAAGAGATGTTAGTTGATTCTCAATGTTTCTAAAACAATGCCAGCCATGTCGAAGATCACTTATTGAGGTTATATTTCCATTATTACAGTTGGCACAAACTTGAAATTTAATATTCATTTTATCTTCTAATTCACCCAAAGCATAATCGAACTCTTCCAGACTTGAACCTGAATAACTTATGCCATTATAATCACATTGCAGTTCAATTCTTATAGTTTCATTTTCATTTAGTGAGTATGATTCAACAAGCTGTACAACTTGATCATTTACTTTCACAGAATTTTTCATTTGTAAGATGCTATCTTTAGATAGTTCAGATAGTATTGACTCGATACAAGTAACAAACAAACCACTCTCTTTACGTATTCTCTTATTCTCTAACATCAGAATCATCTCGTATAAATTTAAGCCTTTATACACTACAAACAATTGTGCATCAAACGTATCTTCAAGAAAAATTTTTGCCGATATAACTTGCTCATTTATTAGCTGATTTAGGCACAAATTTAACAAATCCCTTCAGTGTATTGGTTAGATAGTAGTAGTTGTCCCAATTCAGATCATTAATATTTCTGTAAGCTCCCCACTTGTACATCTCACTACGTTTTGAAGTGACTAAAGTTACATGTCCGGTAGTTACATTATCTTCCTTTGCATACCAATTAGAAATCGTATTAAGTCTCGCCATTGACGTAACAGCTATATTGGTATTAACGGGAATTGGGTTCTTGTCCGCTCTAAAAAATGACAATCCCTCCCTTCCCTTTACTAGATCTACATCACGCGGCGTTAAGATCCGGATGCTGCCATCATATTTCTTAACTGCATTTACTACTTGAGGAGCACTGGGAGCTACAGTATCTTCTTTGACAGTAATTACGCTAGGCGATGACTTATTTCCAGCAGCATCTAGAGCTACTACCAGTATTTGATGCGAAGCCTTTGAGCTGAGGTTCTTTAAGGTATAAGAATGCACTTCAGATGGCACCGTAACCAGCACATTTTGCGACGTTCCATAAGAAATCATATACCCCGTAACCCCGACATTATCTGTAGATGCTTGCCATGAAATAGTTATATCATTTTCAGTCTGTTTATCTAGTTTTAATCCTTGTGGAGCCGTTGGAGCCTCTTTATCTTCGATTAATATCAATTCTGCCGGTTCTGATAAATTTCCATCGGCATCCCAAGCGCGCACACTAATTTTAGTTGTCTCATTCATATTTATATTTGAAATCGTATGTACAAGAGTTGAATTATCTAATAAATCAACCATATTAGTCTTTCCGTAGGTAACTTTATATCCGGAAATTCCAATATTATCTGTAGAAGCTTGCCATGTAAATGTAATACTATCCTTGGTTTGTTGTATTGTTCTTAACCCTTGTGGAGAACTTGGGGGTTGCGTATCAAAAATATGGTTGCTATCACTAACATTAACTCTAAATATTTGATCGTCTGTGAAATCCTCCCCCATAAAAACATAGCAGTAGCCGCCTTCATACACTTCGTCAGTATTGGTAACAAAATTAAATTTAAGCTCTCCGTTTTTCACGACTAATTCCTCAGTCCTCATATAAGCTGACTCAGGATAAAAAGGCCCATCACAGTACATAATGGTATACTTCGTACCATCTGGTTCTGGTACAGGTCTAGTAATAAGTTGACTTTCTCCAAACTGAATATTATACGTAGGTACTCCATAATATTCGCCCCGCTCCTGGGCTATATTTTTATAGAATAATTTATAATCTTCCAGTAACATAGCTTCGGTAGTTTCTGACGAACTTACATCACTATAGATACTTTCAGTTACTGGTATGCTGCTCCTGGACTTATTTAATACTGATCCTATTGTTAAATTGCTTGCATTCGATCTAAGCAACTTTTCTTTACGCTCTTCCAATTCATTAAACTGTTTTTTTATAGAGCCAATCGAGACAGAATCTAACTGGTGTTCTTTTTTCTGCACAGTGTTTCTTACTAATGCACTCCAAAGCTTTAAATCATTTGTGTTTGTGAAATTGGTTACCCATAGATCCGAATTATTAGTCTTATCTACCGTTGATTTAATATCCGAGAGTTTGTCCCCAATTTCATTTGCGTAACTTGTAGATAACGCCACATTTGTAACACCAACAAACAAAAATAAAATAATAAAAATCTTTTTAAGTTGTTTTATCTTTGACCTCCCCTTTAGTTACCTTACTTTTTGGTTTTTAAAAACTTTGGAGTTTTTTAACATTTAGGGTATCCATTTCCCTTCCAGATTAGAGGCATCGATTATATGCCATCAAGGATACAGATCTAGACCCGCCAGACCCGGTTCAAAAATGTACGGAATCAGACGCAGTTTTAATAGTGTCGTTTATCGTTCCAATCTTATAGGTTTACATTCTCTTTTCTATTAATGCTTTGCGCAGTATAAAGAAAACCCCTCAACTAGGAAAAGTTGAGAGGTTTAATAGAACATGCAACTAAAAGAAAGCATGAGTTAAAAAACACCCGCTTCCCTTTTAACCAAATCCATGCGTCTATTACGACACATCATTGGCACCTATTTTCAACAATATTTGATTATCATTGTTCATCATAAACATTTTATGGAAATTTGTCATGATAATCTTTTCTTCTGCAATTCTTTCCACACTTTTTTGTTGCTGTATTGCTTCTCGGTGCTGATATCCCGGCCGAACCATTCGGGCGAAATGAAGTTCTCCGCTTCCTCGATTGCACCAAACTCCACTTCGAGCACCATCAATTGAATTTGCTCATATTCGTCGATTTCAATCTTTGTGTCGCCCCACAGGGCTGTGGTCCGTTTTTTGATCAAAGGCACCGCCTGATGTGCATGGATCATTTGTTCGTAAATTCCCTCCGAAATCGAATACTCCACTTCCTCGCGAGCGATGCCATGGCCTTTTTTAAACGTGTGGGTATATTCGGTGCGATGATCCGCGAGATCGGTAATCTTCCGGACCCGCAGCTCCTGATCCCCGGCTAGGGCCAAATACGTCTGCTCGATAAGCTGCTCCTTTTCGATCCGGATGGCACTCTCTTCGATTAACGCCGCCGGATATACCGGCAGCAAAAATTTTCGTTCAATTTCAAGACTCATATGAGATCCCCCTGTTCTTGATGCTTGTGAGTTACATTATACGAAGGAATGCTTTGGGGGACAATCATCTTTCGGAAGCTGAAGCCGTGGCTAAGAGGAATGCTTCTTGGGTTGGTTCTAGCGGTCGCTCTTAGGCCAGTCGTTGCTGCCATCGCTGTTGTCTACGGATTCCTCACAATTCATTTCAAAAAACAAGCCGCCAGGGAAATCCTCCCCGGCGGCCTGCTTCATATCCACTCTTCTATAGCTTCAATGCCTGCCCGCAGCGGCCGCAATATCTGGAACCTGCAGGCGAGACGGTTTTGCATGCATCGCAGACCAGGGAGTGAGTATCGCTACTTTTTGCGTGCTCGGTGCTGACAGCAACTTTCAGCCTTTCCTCCAGCTGCTGCTCCGGGTTGACGGCATACAGCATGTACTGCTCATCGCGCGAGGCCCGCCGGATCAGCACAAACAGCAGCGCGATACCTGCAATGGCGACGACCAGCATTCCGATCAGCTTCAGGGCTCCGGTGGCATATTGATAATCCCATAAGGCATGCAGAAGGATGCTAAGCATCATCAGTGCGATCATCGTCAGCCAATTTTTTGAGCGCATGCTGCCGTCTCCCGCCTGGCCCGTACTACGTCCCAGACCATACCAGATGCCTGCGGCGGCAATCGCCGTCCATGTACCATGTCCGAACGGCGAAATCAGTGCACGCACCCATAATACCGCCAGCATGCCCGATGTGGCATGGTTTTGCAGATAAGTCAGACCGTACAGAATGCTCTCGATGGCAGCGAAGCCCATGCCGGCAGCCGCGCCAAACACGATCGCATCCATCAGGAACCGCTGCTTGCGGCTGCGCAGGAAGATCATGCAGACGAGCAGCTTCGCGATCTCTTCAATGACTGCGATCAGGATGGCTGCCTGCGCATGTCCGGAAGGATCCGACTGCATGCCAGTGATGTCCAGCCACTCATGCTCGAGCAGCCAGGCAATGGGCAGGGCGATGACCGCCGAGGCCGCAAAAACCGTGACCAGCCGCAAGGGTCTAAAACCGAGCAGCTGCGAGCTTCGCATATAAGCCACGAAGGATACCGGCCCGACGAATCCCCCGGACAACAGCGCCGCATAAATCCATAACGGCTGCTTCAGCCAGGCCGCAAGTATCGTAAATGCGACGAATATTCCGCCGAGGATCAGCAGGATATCCATCCAGCGTTCCTTTTTGGCCGGGGAAGGCGCAGGTATCGCCGCGTCTGCGCCGGTTGGGGCCGGCGATTTATTGTCCATCGTCTCTTCCGTAAACTGTAGCTTGGCCTTGACCGCATCGTTCAGCAAGTCCGGCCTGCGTATGCGCAGCACTTCATGGAATTGCCGTCTGACCGGCTCATATTGCTGAAGGACGAAGTGAAACTCGTCGCGGCCCATCACCATTAGCTCGCCGTTCTCGAGTGCCGTTACCGTTCCCGTTTGCGCTTCGCCCGTTAACAGGTCCATCTCGCCGAAATAATCGCCGGCCTCGTATATCGCTTTTTTCTTGCGGCCCGTGCGGACCTCGAATCGTCCCTCCGCGATCATGTAGAACCGGTCGGCCATCACGCCTTCCGCCACAATCACGTCCCCCTTGTATACCTTCCGTCTGACAGTGACTTCAGCGAGCCCGCGTAGTTCCGCATTGGGAATCGCGGCCCAGATGGTCGCTTTGCTGAGCATGGCATGCATCGTACGGATGCGCGCCGAGAAGGACAAGCTTTCATGAAACATTGGGCTAGCTGCGGCAAGGCGGCTAAAGGCATTCTGTTCGAGCCGGAGCGCCTTCACCTCGCCGATGGCCTGTACGCCGGAGGTTCTCTTTTCCTCCAGAAAAAGAGCCACTTCACCGATCAGCTCTCCCTCGCCCAGCACATCCAGCGTCACGGACTGACCCACCAGATTTCGCGATACGACCTGTACCTGTCCGCTCATAATGAAATAACAGGAATTGCCGTAGCTGCCCTCAACAATCAGGCTGTCTCCGCCCTGGAAGCTCTCTTCATGCATCGACCTTGCTGCCCCTTCCAGCTCGGGCACGGGTACACCGCGAAAAAGCGGGTGCTCCTTCAGAAATTCTACCGCCATCGTGCTCATTCTCATCTCTCCATACAACGAAAAGAATCCGCCGTTACGGCAGATTCCCTCTGATATCAATTCACATTTCAATTATCTCATATTTCCGATGATACTGCTTCTGGAATCTTGCATTTTTTTCACAAAATTCGTCATGACGTCAAAAGCTTCGTTCCTCTTGTTGCTTAACGACTGCAACCGGAGCATGTCCATTTGCTGGGAGTTGCTCATGGAATCAATTTTCCCCTTCACATCCTGGGCAGCCTTGTCGAGCTCATCCTTCGTGTAGCTTGTCTTCGAGCCATCGCCCAACCCCTGATCCTTTAGCTGACTAGCCACGTTATCCGGAAGGGTGTATTGCCCGTCAGAAGATTGCTGGGATTTCGCGTTGTTAATATCATTCAGAAGGTTGTTCATGCCGGCAAGCTGTTCGTTTCTCTGTTGCACGTCGGCGATTTGCTGGCTCAACTGCTGATCCAGAAGTTTCGTGCGTTCTCCTTGTACGGCCTGAAGGGCTGTCTCTATGTCCATTCCACTGATGTCGATCTGACCAACGGAGTTGCTTGTTCCGCCGCCCACGGCCTGTTTTACTGAGCTGTAGGCTTGGTCGTTCATCATAATGCCCGTTCCGGCGACAACGCCAATGACCAGGGATGCGGCCGTCGTTAATATCATCTTACGATTCATCGTCTCTACCTCAATTCATCGATTCTTTTAATCTGTTATTAAAAGGATAGCAAAAACAGGAAATCATCACAATCCATAATATTACATTTTTAGTCATTGATTAGACAGCATTTCTTGAAATATGATAGATATATTCTTTCAAGTGAGGTGAATGGGATGCTTTTCCGTATCGTTCGAAGTACATAAAGATCGGGCTGGATCAAAACGCGTGCCAGCTATCGAGGGACTCGTCTGCCCTCTGATCGCAGAAATCATCTTTTTTCGAATGAACGGATTCCTGATTTGAAAGGTGGAGCTACACGTTGAACCCAAATGAATACAAGCATTTTTACAATGAAGTAGGACGATTAAACGGTTGGGATTTCAGCCGATTAAACGTTATTGTTGAAGGGGAAGCATGGAATTTTCACGATAGAGTGACCTCGCTTTGCAGACCTGGGCATGTTCTGCTCGATATCGGTACCGGCGGCGGCGAAGCCTTGTTAGCCATCGCGGATTCAGCCTTGCTCCTGATCGGCATCGACCAGTCTGAAGGCATGTTGGAAACAGCGGCCTACAATCTCGGCAGGTCCGGTAAGCCGAATGTGCGATTTTTGCACATGAATGCGGAGCAGCTGCATTTCCCGGAGGCGTTTTTTAATCTGGTGACCTGCAGACATTCGGAATTCAATGCCAAGGAAGCGGCACGCGTACTAACCCAAGATGGCGTTTTCCTTACCCAGCAGGTCAGCGAAGGCGATAAAATCAATTTAAAACAGGCTTTTGGAAGAGGACAGGCATGGAACATCAAACAGGGCATTCTCCAAGATCGCTATGCTGCAGAATTACAGAATGCCGGATTTTCCCGAGTCCAGACCTTTAAATACGACGCCACTGAATACTATTCATCGATTGAAGATCTCATCTTTCTGTTGAAATTCACCCCCATTGTACCGGACTTCGGCCAGAGCGATACGGATTTTCAAATCCTGCACCGGTTTATTGAAGAAAACCAAACAGATCAAGGTATCAGGTCCAACTCCGCGCGGTTCATGATCATTGCCGAGAAATAAAAAACAGCCTGTCTGCTGATGCAGACAGGCTGTTTCGTTGTACAGAATCCACTTTCAAACTCCGAATCAAAAGATATCAACCGATTCTACGAACGGGAGCTGCCCGTTTGGCTTTTCTTTTGGAACCGTTCGGATCTCGGTTTGCCGCTCGGATTTGCTTGGGGCTTGCTGCTCCCCCGCGATTTGCGATACGGATTCTCTTGCGAATTACGCGCTGAGTTCCCCTTGGAATTGCGGGAGGAGGTTTCCTTCGCATGACGAGGCTCCTGATCCTTCGGCTTGCGGGCAGCGCTTGGTTTTGGCTTGCCGGTTCTGGCTGCGGCTGGTTTTGGCGGCTGCTGCGGTTTTACGGATTTCGAGGACTTCGGCATTGGGAAGTCATGTCCAGTGACCTCCGGAATTTTCTTGCCGATCAGCTTCTCGATGTCCTTCAGGAATGGGAGTTCATCGACTTCGCAGAAGGAGATCGCCGTTCCGCTCAATCCCGCTCTTCCGGTACGGCCGATCCGGTGCACGTAAGTTTCCGGAATGTTCGGCAGGTTGAAGTTGATGACATGGGACAGCTCATCGATATCAATGCCTCTGGCGGCGATATCCGTCGCGACCAGTACGCGCGTGACCCCGCTTTTGAAGTTTTTCAGAGCAATCTGCCGGTCTGTCTGCGATTTATTGCCATGAATGGCCTGAGCCGAAACGTTCACCTTTTTCAAATCTCTGACAACCCGATCAGCGCCGCGCTTCGTCCGCGTAAATACCAGTGCCGAAACGATCGTCGAATCCTTCATCAATTCATTCAACTGCTTCTGCTTGTTTCCGGACGCCAGCAAATAAATGGACTGCTTAATCCGTTCGGCCGTGGAAGACACCGGGGTAATTTCCACTTTGACGGGATCGACCAGAAGGGTTTTCACCAATTTGGATATTTCCGGAGGCATGGTCGCCGAGAAGAACAACGTTTGTTTTTTCACCGGCATCTTGGCGATGATTCTCTTCACGTCATGAATGAAGCCCATATCCAGCATCCGGTCGGCTTCATCCAGCACCAGGATTTGAACATGCTGCAGATCGATGCGCTTTTGATTGATGAGGTCGATGAGTCGGCCCGGCGTTGCAATGATCACGTCTGCGCCTTGCTGGAGCGCCCGCTCCTGTACCTTTTGCGAAACTCCGCCTACAATCGCCGAACAGCGAATATCCGTAAAGCGGCTGTACGCCTTCATATTTTCATCGATCTGGAGCGCGAGTTCCCTGGTCGGCGTCAAAATCAATGAACGGATGCGGCGCACCGTACCCGGTTGATGAGGCTGCTGGCTTAACAGCTGAATGGTGGGAACGGCAAATGCAGCCGTCTTCCCCGTGCCCGTTTGGGCGCAGCCAAGCAAGTCTCTGCCTGCCAGCACCGCCGGGATCGACTGTTCCTGTATGGGTGTAGGTTTCGTATAGTTTTCTTTGGCTAACGCTTTTAAAATCGCAGGGGCGATATTCAAATCATTAAATGTCATGTTATCTCCTTCATTTTGAACACATGTATTCGTATACACGTAACTTTGGGCATCTCATCATAGAGTCTCCACAAGCCGTTCTTTTACGTCATAACACATAACGATACCACAGATAGGCATCAAAAAAGAAGCGGAATATTTCCCCGTCTCCTTCATGGGCTTATTTTAAGGTTGAAAAAAAGCGAAGCAACGGAATCATCCGTGGCTTCGCTTCTATTTATTAGTGCTCGAATAAGTTATTTGTTCTCGTATAAGCCCAAGCGGTTAACCACCGAGCCTTTGATCCGAAGGTCCCGAGCACCCTTGTGCTTTTTAGTATTCAGCGCGTTCAATTGGTCTGTCAGCTCTTGAAACCATGTCTCATCCGAGGTGGACAGGGCAAGGTCAATCAGACTTTCAAGGTTCTTCTGATCTCCAAGGGGGTTAACCGGGAGCTGCTTCAACCAAGGGCCACGCAGAGCAATGGTTCTGCCTATTGCCTTCGGATTATCCGACTGAACGACACGTACCCGAACGATTTCTTGCTGGGGTCCGACCGTTTCAATGTATCCGTGAACGAACTCACCATCTACTGTCTTTCCTTGGACCCAATCGCTTATTTCGAATGTCATCATCATTCCACCCCTATCTTCAAATGTATATCAACTCACACGCCATTAACTGTAATTAGAAAAGTAACAAAAGAAGTACTGTAATCATACTAAACACAGTTATGAATGTCAATTCCTCTTATGCGGATAGTTCAAGCTGCCTTCTATATATTATTACCCAAAAAAAGACAACAAGCCTCATTCGCTTGATTTCTTTAGAAAGTTTTTCACACTGCATCTGAAATCAAGGTTGTCGGCTTTAAAGCATCTCCACCGCTCGTCAATTGAATAAAAAAACGGCAGGGCCTGCATTTCGCTGGCCCTGCCTTGCATTGGTCATGCTGCTTATTTCAGCTTGCTCATGATATTATAGATGATCTGTGCGCTTTCCGCGCGGGTTGCAGCCCCTTGCGGATTGAACCGCTGCTGCGATTGACCTTGCATCAAACCGGCTGCATGTGCAGACTGCACCGCTTCCCGCGCCCATGCCGGCGAATCGGTTATATCGTTAAATGCGGCCGTGCCATTGCTGCCGATCTGACCTCCCGCAACCTTGTAGGCTCGAATGATCATCGCGGCCGCTTCCTGACGCTTAATCAACGCATCCGGTGCAAAACTCGTTGCGTCGACGCCTTGAACGATGCCAGCCTTAACGGCAGCAGAGATGGCTTCGGCGTACCACTTATCCGCAGATACATCCTGGAATGACGTCACGCCGTCTCCTTTCAGATCCAGCAAGCGCACCAGCAATGCAGCCATTTCCGCGCGGGTGACCGGTTGATCCGGCGCAAACCGGCTGCTGTCGATACCTTCGACCAGATGCTTCGCGGCCAGCTCCTGAATCACCTTCGCGGCCCAGTGCGCAGCCGTATCCGTAAAGATTTTGCTGTATTCTAATACGGCATATTCTGACTGAAGACTGTACATCTCGGTTCTCAGTTGGTCATTGGCGGCTGCCCCTCCGATATACTTGAGCGCACCCGAGCTATCCAGTGTATAGATTCCGGTCAGCTTGCGGTTCACATCGGAAGCTACCGGAAGCAGCAGCGTAATCGGCTTGTTCAGTTCGGATATCTGATAAACCTTGCCGTCCTTCGTGGTAATGGTCAAAGCGAATTTCAGCAGGTCGCTTCCCAAGCGAAGGGAAGCGCCTGATTCATGCCCCTTCGTTGCCACCCACTGTTCACTTTCGCTTCCGTTCAAACGGACTGCGCTCAACTTCATCGTGCTTCCTTCCAGCTGTTCGGCAGGCACCAGCTCGCTTAAAGAGCGAAGAACCTCAGCAGGGATGGTCAATCCAACATTGCCGGCGTTCACCGTGATCGGTGTCTCCTTCAGCAGCGAGGCTGCATTGCCAGGCAGAATCAGCTCTTCAAACGGCTTGTCCGTACTGAAGGCAGGCTGTCCTTTAGCCAAAAGTGCAGAAAGCGCACTTGCGGACACATTCCATCTCCCCGTATTCTCCGGCTGTATAGGAGGTCCTACTGGCGGAGTGACCGAACCTGCCGTCCCTCCGCCGTTATTATTGCCCGGATCTCCTCCATTGCCTTCGCCGCCCCCCGGATTCCCGGCAGCTTGAACGTTTAGTACATATTCTGCATGGAAGGAGTCATAAGTCGCCGAAATGACTGTTGTTCCCTCCGACAATGCAGTAACCATTCCCTGCTCATCCACGGATGCGATATCGCGCTGGTTGCTGTCGTATACCACGCCATCCAAAAGCTGAATATGCGTTCCGTCCTGATACACAGCTTCCGTTACGGTCTGGTCCGTCTCACCCGCCTTCAGGGTAGCCTTGCCCTTGAAGGATAAGGAATCCATTGATCCATCCGGAATCCGGTTCACCGTAATCGTCGTCTCACCATGCACTTCAGGATTTACCGTGCTTGTCGCTCTCACGACGGCTGTTCCCATTCCGCGGGCTGTGACCCGGCCTTCCGGCGATACGGTCACAACCTCTTGGTCTGCAGGCTCGGAGCTGTACACGGACCACGTTACGCTCTTATCCGCGGTCTCCTCCGGTTTCACATGCGCGGTAAGCTGCTTCGCCTCGCCTACGGCCAGCTGCAGATTCTGCTCCTCAATATCGACACGTTCGGGAGCCACTGTCTGCTTGGACAACGTAAACTCGTCGACGACACGGCCGCCTACCGTCTTGGTTACAAACTTCAGCTGATCTCCATCCACCTCAACCGAAGCATACATTTGAGTAGCTTCATCGTCCGTCACCCGCTGCCAGTCGCGCTGGGTCAGCGAGTAGAACTTCGGTCCGGTGGACCCTGCGACGACATAAGTCGTCCCCTTGCCGTCTTCGACGATTTGGTTATTCATCATCGGGTACGTCCGAAGATAGATATGATCATGTCCGTTCAAAACCAGATCGACCTGATGCTTTTCCAGGACAGGTGCCCACAGTCGTCTGATGTCCGCCGTATCATAGATACTGCCGTACGGACCACGGTGGAAGATTGCAATTTTCCACTTTTTCGTCGTTTCCGACAAGTCCTTCTCCAGCCACTGCTGCTGTTCTTCATACTGGTATTCGCTGTTTAGAACCATGAAATGAATATCCTTGTAATCAAAGGAGAAGTTACTTCCCTTCAGGCTATCCAGCCCGTTCCCCGGCTGATTGAAATGGGCCAGGAAATCATTGTTTTCCTTCGTGCCCATAACCTCATGGTTGCCGATGGCACCAATCAGCGTCGTATGCAGCAGTGCTTCCTGGGCCTCGCTGAACCACCATTTCCATTCCTGCTCGTTAAAGCCTTTATCGACCATATCGCCGATATGCACCATGAATTCGGCATCAGGCGTATTCTCCAACGCTTTTTTTACCGTGTTGCCCCACAGCTTGTACCCTGCGAGATCACCAGCCTGTGAATCCGCAAAATACAAGAACTTAGTTGGTTCACCGGCAGCCCCGGCTGTTGTGAAACTCCCTTGCTCGCTGTAATGCCCATTGCCATCTCCAACTCGGTAGACGTAAGCCGTACCCGGCACAAGTCCGTTAACAACAGTTTTATGAACACGGACAGCACCCAGATCCAAGGTTTGATACAGGTAGCTTGTCCCCTCCGTTTTCTGGACGTTGGCTTGGTCAAATCCGCTAAAATCCGCCTGCTTCGCGAGTTCGACGACGGTTGGTACCGTGGCCGGGTTCGTATGCCAGGTGAATCCTCTCGACACCGCAGGATCTTCGCCCATGCTCACGTTGATATTGTATGGCGTTTCCGATCCGGATAGCGGAGACACCTTGAATTCAGCCACCGCGCTGTAGAAGTTTCCTTTTGCAGCCTGCACCTTATAAGTCTTCACTGCCGAAGTAAGAGCGCTGGTCTTCAACTGACCTTCGGCATCGGTTGTTCCAATAACGTCTCCGTTGACAAGAATCTGTGCTCCTTCTGCCGGAGCTCCCGATTCCCCTTTGACCTGGAATACGGTCTCATAACCTTGGATGTTTCCATCTTCATTCCATGCCACCGACAGACTGTTCTTGATCTCGGAAGAGATCGGCAGACCGAAGAAAGTGTAATGCACGCTGCCCGTGCTGACAAACGATACGCTGCCGGACACGAATTGGATGATATTCGTTCCGGAGGCATCCTTTTTCACATCATATTGAATTTGTCCAATGACGTCTTCGTCGGTTAATGAAGCATTATTGAGACCGCTAAACGTCAGAGTAATCGTTCCCTTGCTGCTGTCGATGTCAGCCTGCGCCTGGGATGCATTCAATTTGCTGCCCGGAATGAAGCTAATATTCTCCACTTTCGACGGATCAAAAGCAAGGCTCAGCTCCCCATCCTTCAGATCCGCGGACTTCACTCCTGTCACATCCACCGAATACGTCTGGCCTGCATACAGGCTCTTCGGCGTATCATAGGTCAACTTGGAGGCTCCGGTATCGACATTGAAGGTCCAGGCTTTCGTCGTCTTGTTGCCAGACAGATCCTTCACCGACACTTTTGCCTGATGAAGCCCGTCTGCCAGCGGCGCCACCGGCGTATAGTAGATTTTCCCCTCCGGCGGATAGAGCGTGTGCTGCACGCGCACGCCGTCCAGATCGAACCGGATCGAATCCGGATCAATCAGCGACGTGCCCGGATGCTTCACCGGATCATAGCCTGCATCCTCGCCGTAAACCGTGATGACCGGCTGATTCTTATGAACGGTATCGCCTTCCGCTGGCGAGTTGTTTTTCAAAACGGGAGGCTCCATGTCGTCTTCATTCGGGCCGTACAGCGCGCGAATTTGATCGACATAGATGACACCGGCATCCTTTTTCGCGCCGGACGTCTCCATGTAACGTACAGGCATATCCATCGTCAGCGGCAGCGTTCGCCCCTTCGGGATATCCGCTTCGATATACTTCCACCCTACCCAATCGACACCAATGGTCTGATCGGTAAGATCAAGCGGAATCGCCCCTTTGCTGTCGCGCAGCTGTGCACGCAGCCAGTGGGACTTGCCATCGCCGTACACCCACATGCTGATTTTCTCCGGATAGCCCGGAATCTCGATATTGTCGTCAGCGCTTTTCGTCTGCAGATAGGCGCCCGACGTCCCCGGTTTGCCGGTGAAGTCATACTCCAGCTTCAAAGATCCGCTGCCAAAGCGTACGAGATCCTCATCGGTTTCAATGCCCACTTTCGTCGAATTGAACTGGGCGCCTGCCGATGGAAGATACGCATCCAACCCCTTTTCGAAGTCCTCCAGCACAACCGGCGGCTGACCGATGTTCACGTCAACGGAGGCTTCGATGCCTTTATAGCTGACGACAATTTTTCCGCTTTGCTCCGTCTCGCCGGTGGCAGTGAAAACGCCGTTTCCGTCAATTGTGCCAATCGGTCCTTCCACCCGCCACTGGAGCTGGCTGTTATCCGCCTGAATGACCTGGCCGTTGCGAAGCGCCGTGATCTTCAGCTGTTCCGATTTGCCGGGGGCAAAGCTCTTCACTTCATCGCCAAATGAAAGCTCAGTCAACGTATCCACGATCTCAACCTTGGCACTTCCGCTTAATGCTCCTGATGTAACCGTTATGCCGGCCGTGCCCGCATCGGTACCCGCGGTATACTTTCCTTGATCGTCCATGGTTCCGATCTTGGGATTGACGCTCCACTGGAACGTACCGTTAAAGGCCGCCGGATGCAGATTCGCATCGACTGCGGCAGCTTTGAAAGATACTGCCGAGCCGATGAGCACGCGCTGCAGCTCCGGTGAAACGACCAGCTTATCCGCTGTTCCCTCCGGCGCCTTATTCACCAGCAATAGGCCGTTTGCCGTCTTGCGTTCTCCGCCGTCCGAAGGCGAATTCAGCAGCTTCCTTCCCGTGTCGCCAGGCATCCGGGCAATGAAGGTCGACGAGCCGCCGCCGTCCATGTTGATCGCATTCACGACTCCCATATCCTTCATGACCTGTCCCAGCTCGGCCAAAGTCACACCTTCACTGAAACCCGGCTGGCGGCCGTCGATTTCGAGCAGCACGACAGAACCATCGGCTTTCGTCCCGACTGCCGTACGCGGATGCGCCGCAGGATCGCTATTAGGCTGGGCCACCCCGTCTTTGACGAGCAGCGTCGAGCCCCCGATCGCCATCGTCACATCGCTCCAAGTCCCTTCCAGATTTAAACTCAAGGCAACGTCATCGCCAGCCTTCAGGCCGGAGAGAATGTCACGCTGTTTGCCCGAAGCAGATAATACGACCTTGCCTGCGACAATCGGCGTATTCCCCTTGTCCTTATGTATTTGCTCAACCTTCAGCTGCAGGGTCTGCCCGCTCTTCATTTCCCCCTTAACCACATCAAGCACCACTTCATCACCCAGATCATTGGTCATCGTGGTTGCGTAGAAATCCGGCGTATACAGCACCAGATCACTTGTCCCCCGCGAACGGTTGATGGAGCTCAGTTCCGCTGGCTTGCCGCCAATCGTCAGCGTCCGCGCCAGCTTCGGGCTGGGCCCGTATACCGTCGTACCATCTGCCTTCATACCGAAGGCGAACCAATCATCCGGCGGACTCGTCAGCATCGTACCGCTACCCATGAACATGCCCAGCGGCACGCCGGAAGACATATCGTAGAAATCGCCGTTCACACCCGCAATGACTCGGTTTCCTTCTTGATCGGCATCGCTGGCCATCTTGCTGACGCCCTGCATGCCGTACACTTTACCATCCGTCATGCCCGGCTCAAGCGACAGCGCGGGATTTTTCGGATCGAATTCCACCATATGAAGCTTTTCCAGCCCACGATCCAACCTCATATTCTTCCACGTATAGGTTGCACCCGGTCCAATCTGTATCTGCCTCTCATCGACAACACCTCCGCCTACCTCACTCGCACTCGCTTGCTCAGCCAGCACCTGCTGGGCCGGGAGCAGCATGGACAGCATCACCGCGCCGCTAAGGAGCGATGACCATATCCTTTTCGTCCTTTTCCTTATCATTCTATTACTTACCTCCTATTCTAGTGATTAGAAATCAGGGCCATTCGTAGAACGCCAATTCAGAAAAGTATAGCGGTGCTCAGTAAGCCCCCTTCCTTGTTTTCGTTAAATTCTTGTAAAATTTTATTTTGAAATTTAACTAAATATAGTTGTAATTACTATAAAATTTTATTTCAGAAAATATAAGGTTCCGGTGGACTAGGGAAAAAGTTCCATATCATAGGTTCTACTTCCGAAATGAGCGAGGATTCGACATTAATTGAGTTATCCCGAAATGCATGTAGGCACAGAGAAGCCCATCCCTAGTGGGATGGGCTTGGGAAAATATTCATTCGTGTGAGGCGTAGAGCATGATTCCTAGTTCGCACTTGCGTGGGGTGCGAATTTAATTTCCTCCATCATTTCTTCTCTTGTAACGCAGTCGTACGGATCGGTCGGTGAGACTCCTGAAATGGTGTCAGCCATCGAACCGCCAGAAGAAGCAGAACGGCGGCGGCACACCAATAAATAGATGAAGTTCCAACGATACCGTCCAGCGTGTACGCGATGGATGGGCCTAACGATGCGCCAAGATCGGTTGCCATCGTATAGCCGGTCATGACAGCCAATTTTGATACACCGCGCATCGATGCATCGGTCGCCAGCGCGTCAACGACCGTACTGACGGCAGTAATCCCAAGCTGCAATCCAAGGAGCAGGGCAAGCCACACAGCGAATGGCATATGAAACGGCACAATAGCCAGCAAGCAAGAAGCACCGACAAGCAAGACAACAAACATGCGGCTTTGATCTTTTGCGACGTCGAACCTTCTGCCGATCCAAGGTGACAACCAAGGCTGCAATCCCCACCGCATTGCCTGTAAAATGCCGGCGAGCGATGCGGCACCGAGCGATAACGTCCATAATTGCACGTAGGTTGATTCATGCACTTGAATGAGCCGGCTTAGTGTCGAATTGTACATACCTTGAAACACCATCGCCGTCATAAGGCCCGAGACAAGTGTCCAAACTACGAATGGCTCTCGCCAAATCTTTAACGTTTGTTCTCCGCCGACGACGTGTACGCCATGATCCGCCTCCGTCTTGCCTTTCGAAACATATTTCAGAACGAATGGCACCGCTACCAATGCGGCAAGGCCGAAAACTAGCGTGACGTTCCGTATGCCGAACCATTCGACAGCGAACGAGCCCGCCAGCATACCAATAAGGCTGCCAATGCCTGTCAATCCGTTGAATGTACCCATAAACTGACCACGGTTCGTTTTATCCGACAGCTCAATAATCGTAAAATAGCCACCCAATCGAAGAAAACTCCATGCGATCCCCCAAACCGAACGGATGATAAATAACAGCCAAAAGCTCCCCGCCATTCCATACGATGCCGTCGTTACAACTGCGAGCAGCACGGCAAGCAGAATGCCAGCCCTTTTCGACATTCTCTTATACATCCAGCCAATCAGCGGATTGAGCGGAAGCCTGATAAGGCGATTGACCGAGAGCAGCACGCCTACCTCCCATAAGGAAGTAAGGCCAAAATCCTGCCACCTGATCGGCAGTACAACATACAACATCGAATCGCCGAGTAGACAAATAGCCGTGATGAGCGAGATGACGATGACCGGCCGTTTGTTGTTGACCATTGTCACGTTCTTTCCAATAATGTTTTGTAGCATGTCACCAGTGCTTCCGGTTCGGACTTGATGACTTCAAACAGAAATGGACCGTTGTACCCGATATCTGCTAATGCATCCAGAACATCGTTCCAATCAATGACTCCTTCCCCGGGCATCCAGTGTTTCTCATCAATACCGTCGAAGTCGGATATGTGAATCGTAGTAATCCGGCCTTCTAATGTACGGATAAACGACGCAGGAGATTCTTGGTACAAATGATTCACGTCGCAGCAGACTCCACATTCCGGCGCGTCCGCAATAAGGCGCAGCATTTCCTCGCTGGTATTAGCCAAACAAGTGCGTGGTAAGCATTCAGCCGCTAGACGTATGCCCATGGAAGTAGCGAGAGAGCTTAGCTCGCGAAGCGATTCGCTGCATGCGGCGATCCGCGCTTCTCTTTCATCGTCCTCGATTGGCTCGTAGCTCGGATGAATAACCGCATGCTGTACGTTCCACGAAGCGGCCATTTGAAGCAGTTCCGCTTGCGCTTCGATAACGGCGCGTCTGTGAACAGGATCCGTCACTGAAATATCCAATTCCCGGGTGAATGGCAAATGAACGGACCAAAGCTCCATTTGGGCATCGTGTAATTGCTGCACCGAGATTTCAAATAATTGACGCTTCCCATCGGAGAATATTTCCTCAAGATTTTTGTAATCCAGCACTAGCTCCACGCTGCTAAGCCCGGCCACCTTCATAGCGGCTGGCGTATGACCATCCCGCAGGCTCCACGATGTCGCTATTCTCCAGTCAGCAGGATTCGTTCGTTTGTTCCTATCTGATTTCATGGTTTCCACACTTCCCTTCAACATTCTCTTGCATTATTCGCCCAATCCATTCTCAGCAACCCTTTGTTTGTAGGCTGCGTTCATTTCTTCTACCACTTTCTTATAGTTTGCATCTTCTTTTATTTTCGCGATGAGTTGATCGTAGGCGTCGATCGATTCCTGACCAAGAATGACCTTAACCCGGAAGTCGGTAACTTTTTTGTCGATATCCGGCCAGAACTTATTGTAAGCATCTGAAACGACGCCTAGTGCAGGGTCCTTAAGATAAGATTTCAATCTTTCATCAATAGTTTTCTTGTTCTGCTCGTAAACGTCGTTGGCGATCCCGACACTATCGATGACCTGTGCAAAGCCCAAGGGACGCCAAATGCTTCCAAGGTTTCCTCCTACTTTAACAAGATCCTTGTTCGCCTGCTCCGTGGAAATTTTCCGACCGTTCTCCTCGTTGTAATGGACGCCTTTGATGCCATAGTTGGCAAGGTCGTTTACTTCCTGGCTGTAACCGTAATCCAAGAACTTCAGAATGCTTTTCACCTTACTCTCTGAAACTTTCTTCGGAATCAAGTAAGCCCCGTAAAAACCTCCGGTAGCAGGAACATACTTCACATCATTTGTACTTTTGAGATAAGGCAGCGCTCTGAATTCCGCATTTGGTAGTGTTTTCCTCAGTTCCCCGGTAACCTCCCATGAGTAAGCCATCGACAATGAGGCTGCCCCCGCCTTGTTCCCTTTCACCGCTTCCAGCACCTGATTCAGCTTCAAAATGGCCAAATCTGGTGAGATCAGCCCTTCATCATATAATTTTTTAACATAGAGCAGTGCTTCTCTGGATTTGTCTTCCGTAATCAACGGATAGATGCTGCCGTCCCGGAGTTTCCATGCACCTCCCGTTTCGTTCATCACATTAAAAATGAAGTTGAACGAACCAAGATATCCTGCCATGCCGATCGTATCCTTATTGCCATTCCCATCCGGATCGCCTTCGGTAAACGCTTTCAGGACCTGATAAAGATCATCAAGTGACTCCGGGGTTTTCAGCCCTAGCTTGTCGAGCCAGTCTTGTCTCAAGATCGGGAATAACCCCCCACCGACAATCGGGTAATAGCGCGGAATGACATACTGCTTCCCGTCAATTTTGCTATTGCTCCATGTTTCCTTCGGAAGCTTGTTCATATTCGGATAATCCTTGATAAAGGGAGTAAGATCCCAAAATACACCCTGCGAAATCAAGCTTCTGATCTGTGGGGTATCGATGCTCTCCACATAAGTCAATTCGGGTAAATCCCCCGAAGCAAGCATGACATTCAGCTTTTCATCAAATGACGCTTCCGGAATCCAGGTGATTTTCAGTTTCGTATTCGTTCTTTTTTCGAGCTCTTTCCATACGACATTGTCCTCGCCCACCATATCGGCTTCGTAGTTCATGATCGCTGTCGTAATTTCAGTCGGTTTCCCAGACGTTTTACTTTCACCTTCTCCTTGGTTGCTGGCCGAATCGCTGCCCCCGCATGCCGTAAGAACAAGAGAGAATGCCAACGGTACAGCAAGGGTCAAGTGGGTCAGACGTGTGCGCCTCTTCATTTTCTATTTCCTCCCTTATACATATTGTACTTCTATGTGATCATTCCTTCACAGAACCAACCATTGCCCCTTTGGCAAAATGCTTCTGAAGGAACGGGTACACCAACATGATCGGCAATGTCGTCACGACCACAGCCGCCATTTTCAATGTCTCCGACGGCATTTTTTTCGCACCCTCCCGCAGCTGCTGAAGGCCGTTGCCCGACATGGCAGAAGTGGGATCGGTAAGCATATTCCTCAATATAACCTGCAGAGGCCATTTGGTGTGGTCATTGATATACATCACGGCGCTAAAAAATGTATTCCAGTAGCCGACTGCATAAAACAA
Organism: Paenibacillus dendrobii; assembly: GCF_009807035.1. Taxonomy (GTDB): domain Bacteria; phylum Bacillota; class Bacilli; order Paenibacillales; family Paenibacillaceae; genus Paenibacillus_AQ; species Paenibacillus_AQ dendrobii. The sequence goes on along the minus strand of NZ_WUBI01000006.1, from coordinate 160,891 downwards.
GCCGAAGGCAACCATAGCAGGTAAAGACAAAGGCAGTATGATTTTGAACCAGACTCCGATTTCGTTGCAGCCGTCGATTCTCGCTGCTTCTTCGAGACTGTCAGGAATACTGTCATAGAAGCCTTTCATAAGAAGGACATACCAACCACCCGTCAGACTTGGGATAATGAGCGACCAAACACTGTCAAGCAAACCAAGTTCGCGTACGACAAAGTAAGAAGGAATTAATCCTGGTTGGAACAGGATCGTGAGCAGAATCAAAAACATGAGTGGTCTTCTGAACCGCAATCTTTTTCTCGACAGCATATAGGACAAGCCTGAGGTTACGGTAAGACTGAGCAGCGTACCCACTGTAGCCAAAAATCCACTTACGCTGAGGGCATCGATGAAGGTCCTTGTCGAGAGCAGATAACGATAAGCTTCCATGGTCCATTTTGAGGGGAAAAGCGTCAGTTTTCCCTGATAATATTCGGTCGGGTCCATAAAGGACAGAACGACCGTGTAGTAAATCGGAAAAAGCGTGGCAAGCCCGATTAAGGCAAGAAAGCCTATATTGCACACCTCAAAGAGGTGGTCGCTTATTTTCTTTTTCACGTCAGCTTCATTCTCCTTTTCAAAAACGCTCAGAATACGCCTTCCTGGCCGAAGCGTTTAGCCAGAAAATTAGCCATGCAGATCAACGCAACCCCGACAACCGATTTAAATAGGCCAACCGCCGTACTGTAGCTGAATTGTCCCTGTTGGATTCCGGACCGGTACACGTACGTATCGAACACGTCTGAAACTTCGGATACAGCCCCGTTTGTCATCAAATACACTTGTTCAAAGCCTGTGTCCATAATCGAGCCGAGCTGCAAGATCAATAAGATCATGATGATGTTCCGGATGGCGGGCAGCGTGATGTGCCACATCTTCCGGAAACGTCCCGCTCCATCTACGGTGGCCGCTTCACTCAATTGCGGGTCCACTCCGGCGATGGCGGCAAGAAAGATAATCGTTCCCCAGCCAGCCTCCTTCCACATCGATTGCGCGGTGAGCATCATCCAGAATGAGTTAGAATTCGTTAGGAACCCGATCTTGGCCATGCCGAGCACTTCCAGCAACTCATTCACCAGACCCTCGCTCTGCGAGAGCATAAGGTAGGTTAATCCTGCGATAATGACCCATGAGAAAAAATGCGGGATATAGACAATCGATTGAATGACTCTTTTGTACACGCTGTTTCTCACTTCATTCAGCAATAAGGACAAGATGATCGGGAATGGAAAAAAGAACAACAAATTCAGCAAGCTGATCGCAAGCGTGTTCCTCAGCAGCAAATAAAAATCATCATTGGAAAAAAACCGCTGGAAATGCTCGAATCCCACCCACTGACTCTTGAGAATACCTAGATAGGGGCTGTAATTTTCAAACGCAATGATAAGCCCGCTGAAGGGGATGTACTTAAAAAGCAAAAAATAAATGATTCCCGGCAGCCCCAACACATATAAGTATTTATCCCGTTTCAAGTCTGACCAGACTCCTCGATGCAACGACCTCTTAGTCGTGTGTGCCTCTAAAATCGGGACGGATGCGTTGCCATCCTTTGTATTCATCCATGAACCTCCATTTCGTGATTTATTGATGACGACTGTATGGATTCATACTAGGAAAGCGAACTCATTTCCGGCAACCAATCTCTTTTTGCACGGCCATTTCCGCCAACCAATCTCTTTTTGCACGGCCATTTCCGGCTATTGCACTCTTTTGCAAAAGCCGATATATTAACGATTAGTAATTGCCGAATGCTTGAACGGGATATACAATATGATCACCTCCCGAAAGGATGCGGTCCGGACTAATGATTCGAGCGAGAATGAGAAAAGGTTCCTTTTACTGGAAAAATCTAATCGTCGTGCTGATCGCCGCTTGTCTTCCCGCCGTTCTTATCGGAGTCAGCATTTATTCCGTCGGCACGGATAGAATTATCAAAGAATTGAATAATGCCCATCAGACGCAGCTAGAACAAACGATCCAGCGGTTTGACGAATATTTGACCCAACTTGAGCTTTTTTCGGCGCAGCTCGCCTTTAATCCCGACTTCAATGAATCGTTGAACGGAATTAATTTCGCCCAACAATTCGAGAAAACGCGGGATCTCTATAAATCGCTGCAGCTAATGAAGCAATCCAATCCATTGATAGAATCCATTTCGCTGTATCTGGAAAACGCCGAGAAAGTGATCAGCGATCTTAATGGCGTGAACCCTGTTATCGATGGAAGCGAGAAGGAGCTTTATCATGCGCTGCTAGCCGGCAAACAAAGTATTTACGTTACAGATATCAAGCAGAAAAAGGCGATTGTGGTCAAACTTCCGATCGAGACCAACGTGCAACCCTTTGGCGCTTTTCTCGTTTTTCTCGATAAGAAGGTTCTTGATCGGCTGGTCAACAGCTTCGCTTCCGATGCAGGAATCGCTTTTATGATGGAAATGGACGGAACCCTCATCACGACGGACAAGCATGCCGAAGATCCTCGTCACATGGCACTTAAGGAAGCTTTGAAGCAAGCAGTCCTTACGAATCAGATACCCGCTGGCACATTCGTGCATAAATTCAATAGCCTAAACTATTCCGTCTCCCAAGGCGAGATATCCAGACTCGGCAGCAAATGGATTTATGTGTCGGCAACACCCATTACGCAAATTACACAACCGGTCACAGCGATGTCGAAAGCGATCATTCTCGTCAGTTTGCTTGGTCTCGTCATCGCGCTCGCCATCTCCTGGATCACTTCCAATAGGTTATATCATCCCATTCAACGACTATTGAATTTGTTTCATCAGACTAAAGGTGCTGGTGTTCCGTCTAGCAGCGAGATTGCCTACATCGAAGCCGAGTGGAAGCAGCAGCTTACGGAAAGGCATGCGTTGGAAACACGGATCCAACAGTCTTTACCTTACCTCCGGGAAGGGTTCTTGCAGCAATTTTTCCAAGGGAGATTTGTCCATTTGACGGAGCAGGACGTGGCCGAAAGACTTCAGCAGTTCGAATGGAATATTCATGATAAAAGATTTGCCTTTCTCGTCGTCAAGCTGCATGGATTGGCGAGTGGAAAAGTTTCAGGCAAGGATGAGCAACTCGTGGCGTTCGCCTCAACAAACATCATTGATGAGCTTTGCAGCTCAAGAGCACAGCATGTCCACGTTTTTAACTTCCAGGATTTGCATGTGGGAGCTATGCTGGTAATGTCCAAGGATATGACACAAGAGGACCATAAAAAAATTCTCCTCCAACTATCCAAAGATATCGTCTCAACAATCGGAAGCTTGTTGTGGCTGAAAGTAACGATCGTAATCAGCAGAACGTCCGAATCCGTTTTGCATACACCTGAGATGCTGGAAGAGGCCCGTAGAACGCTGCGTTATCGCAATATGACCGAAGAACACCAACTGCTTGACGTCCAAGATTTTTTCATCTCGGAGGAGAATTCATCGGCAACGTTCCCGTTTGAACTGGAAAGGGAGATCATTCATGACCTACGAATGGGCTTAGAGGAAAAGGCAGTCCTTCATGTTCGCGAATTTATGACCGTACTTCAGCATCATTTGGGGACGGAACTGCGGGTTCAAGAAGGAATGTTAAAGCTGCTGGGCAGCATTTACGATGCGGTATGGAAATCGGGCATTAACCCGCATCATCTTTATAAAGACGCGCAACTGTTCGAGATGCTGCTCCAAATCCGGGAGACGCATGAAATGATTGAATGGTTTCAAATCAAGGTCATCCGGCCTTACGTGAACGCCTTGTCCAGAAGCTACAATACCGCGATGAAGGAAGTAGTCGAGAAGATCGAGATCGATCTGCGCGAAGAATTCCTGTCGAATATTTCACTTGAGCAGTATGCCGATCGGTATGGCGTCAGCGTATTCAAACTCAGCAGAGGCTTCAAACAAGTAATGGGAGAAAACTTCATCGACTACGTGACCCGGCTGCGTTTGTGCAAGTGCATGGAGCTGCTTCTCGCTACCGATCTCAAGGTGAATGAAATCGCTTACATAGTTCAGTACAATCCTCCCTATTTCGTCCGTGTCTTCAAGAAGCATACTGGCATGACGCCAGGACAGTACCGGGAGATGCATAAAAAAAACATGTAACAACGGGACCCTGGAGATAGGTGTGAATCAGTACCGCTTAGGATGGGTAAAGCTTTTCTCTGCGAATCAAAACGAAGCAGCCCCTACTTGATAAGAGGTTGCTTCGATGAATTATTACCGGTCTTTATTCAATTATAGGTCATCCAAGGTGTATTCCCCAAGACCTCGAAATCTTGCTTAAACCAAAAGTTGCGTGATTTATCCAAGGTATATACATACATTCTTTTGTTTGGATATTTCGCTTTAAGCCAGTTTACGAAGGAAGCAGCATACCCTCTTTTTTCAAACTCCTTTAGCACATCCAATGCTTCAATAAAGACGAAATCCCTTTGACTTTTGATATCGATATAGAAGTCCTTTTCGAGATATCTCTCGTCGGCGCTGAAATAATCTCGTTCCGCCTTCTGAATCAGCTGTTTCCCGTTATGATACTCCCACACGACGCCATACCCCACCATCGTGTCTTCAGCCTCAATGGTATAGATTTCCTCCGGCAATTCGGAGGGTTCCTTCGCACTTAATTCCCCAGCATGATAGGCCGTTGTGATTTCACTTAACACTTGCTGCATGTCTGGATCAAACGGCTTCGCTATAATCGTTGGCATTTCTGATCTCCTTCATTGTATATTTCACGACATATCGTCTCAAAAAAAAAGAAGCAGGGTGTCCATTCGCTCCCTACTTGTCCACTTGATTGTGCATAGGTTATTGTCCTTCGTTATTCTACCATAGATACGACGGATCGCAATAATTCACCTTCCCATAACAGCCATTTGACAGCCTTGTAAAATAACGTTCATACTAATATCAAACAGGCAGCACGCCTCACCATAATATCTATACAAAAAGGACGGTATACTGTGTCAGATCATCCGATTGAACAAATGCGAGTCATCCAAAAAGAGCTTAAGCGATTTATGATGAAATATAAGTTTGCTTTGCAGGAAGTCGAAACGAAGATCAAGATTCTGCAAGAGGAATTCCAATTGCTGCATGATTACAATCCGATCGAGCATACCAAATCCCGGCTGAAATCTCCGGAGAGCATTTTCAAAAAGCTGATGCGCAAAGGCGGAGCCAATTCCCTATCCGACATCAAATATATCATTAAGGACATCGCGGGTATCCGGATTACCTGCTCCTTCATTTCGGACATTTACAGAATCAGCGAAATGCTGCAAAGCCAAAGCGATCTGAAGATTCTGTCCGTCAAGGACTATATTCAAAACCCGAAACCAAACGGCTACAAAAGCCTTCATATCCTGGCAGAAGTCCCCGTGTTCATGTCCGATCACGAGGAATCCATGTGCGTGGAAATCCAAATCCGCACCATTGCGATGGATTTTTGGGCGAGCCTGGAGCATAAGATCTTCTACAAATGCAATGAAACGGTGCCGGATCGGCTGATTGCAGATCTAAAAAAAGCCGCAGACACGGCCTTTGATTTGGATACCACTATGGAGCAGCTTCACAACGAGATGGAAGAAATCAAGCTGGCCCATCAGTCCGATGCCAAAGAGGATTTTCAATTGCTGATCGACAACGAGAAATTCAGAATTCCGGAAAATTTGCTTAAGCTGGTCTCTAAGATAGAGTAAGCGATGTCTGCCAAGTCCAAAGAAAATCCGATACCATCCTGGTGAAGACCCCATTTAGTAGACAACGAAAAAACACCTAGGCTGCATACTGGCGTCGGTACTGTACCGGCGTCAGTTTGTTTATTTTACGTAATAAGCATGAGACGTGTACTGGAACCCTTGGTCGCTGTGTACGGCCAATCCGGTCACGTCTTTTTGCTTGGCGAATGCTTTAGCGAACAATTTCGCTTAAGCAGATGATCAGCCACACGCTCGGCAGCCTGGTATGTCATATTAAATCGACGTTTCCGGCGAATACTGGCTTGAAGACCAAGCTTTTGCATAAGACGCAGTACCTTCTTGTGATTCATCCATACACCTTCATCCTGCCACAAGAACAGCTGGGCTCCCGGTAGCCATACTTTCCTTCGTAGCGTTTATACACGGTGCGAAGGAGTCGTTTAGCCTCGGCATCTCGGTCATTCTTCTTTTGCTTCAATTACGCGTAATAACCCCCCCTAGAGACGCCAGGGAGTTGGCAGTGTTCGGCTACTTGGACGATGTTCGCTGCTTGTTCGATGAGCTTGAAGCGCTGTTCTTTCCCTCCCGCATCCAGATTTCCAAACACTTTTTTAGCATCGCATTCTCCCGTTTCAACTGCTGAACATATCGCTACTGATCTAGTAGACCAAAATCAACTTGTTCACGGTATTTGCGCATCCAACGCTTCATCCAACCTTGATCTTGGATTCCCAAATGATTGTTGATTTTCCGTTACGTCCTTTTTTCCTCTACATGCAAGCGAATTGCTTCCATTTTAAGTTCTTCAGAATACGTCATAAACTTTTGACCTTTAATAGCCATAAAAAATGCACCCCCTAGAATTTCATCGGATAACCTAAGGGGTTTTTCCAATGTCTATTCTAAGGGGTGCTCTTACATTCGCTTGATGTCTTTTTCCACGTTAAGCCCCTTCAGTATACCTTATCATGAACCTTCGATATGTTTCGTAACATTTTTATTGTTGTACCAATTAGGTACATTGGTTGAAAATCCATTATAATCATCATATACCATATTTATTCTCTTCAGATCCCTTTCTAATTCCTCAGGTCCTATTTTGCTTGACCATAAAGTACTAAATAAAATATTGATAGCCACATAAACTGCAGTTATTCTAAAGAAGTTATCTGGAATTTCATAATTAAAGTATCCGTCAATTTGGCCTGTAGCATATTCCTTGCTTACTCTCCTCGAAAGAAACATTAACTTTTTAAATTCCTCGAATGGATCACCAAATTTATACCAGTTCATATCGATGACACCCACATCTTTTTTATCATTAATTATTAAGTTTCCAATATGAAAGTCGCCATGTAAAAGTGTGTACGGTCTTTCTTTAAGACAGTTAATATTTTCTTGAATAAAGTTCATTATCTTCTTATCATTCGATACTTTATATCTACATAAGTCGTATTCTTCCTTTTGTTTATCTAAATCCCTTCTTACCGATTCAATAAAATTATAGTTCTCTAGCATAATATTCCCTTGGTGTAAGTTTCGAAGAATACTCCCTGCTTTAAAACCGATGCTATATTGTTCACTTTCATTATAAAATAAGATTTCACCCTCTAAATCTCTTCCATCTATCCATGAATACAAGGAGTAAATATAGTTGTTGTTTGGGCAAACTCCGAATTCAATAAGTTTTTGAATCGGTAAATCTAACTCATCTATTTTTTTCATTGTTTCGAATTCATGCTGTTTCCTTTTTAAAATATTCACACTGGAAATTCTTATTATATATTGTTGTTTATCTAACTTTGATTTAACGTAGTATTTGTCATCCGTTGACAATCCTTTATCTATGAATCTGATTTCACTCCAATTATTGTAATACGGGATTATCGATTCTAAATCTGCACTATATAACATTTATCCAACCTCGATCTTCACTAAATAAATGACTAAATCGTTCGAAACAATCTAATTTTCTGCAACATTTCTCCATAATTTCTACCGTTGTAAATTTTGAATCAATAATACATGTTTGCTGGTGAAATATATTCGGAGACTCCCCTATTTTATTAATAATAGGATTAGTCACATAGTTATTTATCCTACTAGCATCTTCTATGGCTTCTATAGACTTCAAGGGATTGATATCTTGATATAAAATACTTAAATTTAAGTAGTTATGAGCTAGGTGAGGTTCCTTTTCTATAGAATTATTTATTAAATTTATTGCTATATCTAATTCACCTTTACTTCTATGAATTTCAGTTAATATTGGTGTTATTTGATAATCTATAGTATTATTCGCATTTTCCAAGGTTGTAATTGTTCTTTCTGCTTCCTTAAATTTTTGTTGCATTATGTAATTCTGAGCTAGAAAAATCTTCGCAAAATCTCTAATTTCTTTATTATCATTAATGACTTGAATATAAAGAGATTCAGCTACATTAAATTGATTCATAGCTGCGTATTCCAAACCTAAGAAACAAGTGAGATATCCTCCTGTAATTGATGTGATTTTTTCATTTCTCAACATCTCTATAATGTGATTTTTATATCTCTCCCTTTTAAATTTAGTTCGGTTATTAATCAAAATATCAATATGATGAACAAATGCTTTGCAGTGAGCTATTTCTCCGTTATTTTCCAGCACAGAAGTCTCTAAGTCAGAATGTATAGGTGTGTCTTGATATCTTATATTTTCCCCATTTCTAACCATTCTGATTAATTTGATAGTAGCCCATCTTCCCTTACCAATATATTGGTAAGAATCTAATGTTAAAGCCAAGATTCGCTCATTTTTTTCAGCTTCATTTATCGACTTATGAATTTCATTTCTAGTGAAATCATCCAATCTTTCATCAGCATCAATAATAAATATCCACTTAGATGTAGCAGCTTCTAGATATAAATTCCTGCCCTCATCTAAAACGGTATGAGGACTGTCAATAACTTTACAACCAAAATCCAAGGCTATCTCCTTCGTATTATCAGTCGAGTTATTATTAATTACAATTATTTCTGTTGCAATATCCTTTACACTTTTCAAACATTCTAAAATATGCATCTCTTCATTCTTGGCTAGTATACATACAGATATCGACATGAAAACCTCCTAATTTGTCTGGGTGATTTGGTTATTTATTTTTTTTGCCTCTTCTGATATCTCTGTTAATTTATAACTCTTATTTTCAATTAATACGATAGGATCAATAATTCTAGTTTTAACTTTAATTGAATAATCATTGGGTAGCTTTGTTTGAGTTGTACTATTCTTCATACTAATCAGTTCGTCCAATTTACTTATAATGTTATCATCTTCGGAATTTCTCACTATATTTAACAATTGATCATCTGTAAGTTGAAAGTCTTCAATGGTTATTATGTCTTTCTCAAGAGATGTTTGAAGTATTTCTGTCATCGTTTCATTTACATATAAATTAAGCGGATTCTTAAAATAGCCAATAACTTCCTTGTAGTAAAGTTTAAAAAACCATTCTGCTACTTTAGTGGAGTTTAAGCAGATCTGTTCATTATCTGTGGATAGAGAAGATAAAAAATTGTTTATATCCTCCCTTGTAATTTCTTCTTGATGAAACATATCTCTTAACGTGTAATCAATTCTGTCTATAGATAAGGAAGGTAGATCAGCCTCTAACGCAAAATAATTCACATCATAAATTTCTTCTATTTTTATTTCATGTTGTCTCAAAATTAATGGAATTTCAGAATTATCTATAACCTTTCTCCAGTTTGTATCATGATAGTTTTCATCTCTATTTTTCAATATATAATCTATGACGTGTGAAAAAGCAGTATGGGACACATCGTGTAATAAACTAGCAATTTGTTCCTGAATATTCCCTCCTAATCTTTTTGCTAAAATCATAGTGCCAATTGAATGATCATACCTTGTTACATTCCACCTTTCATTAACTAAGAAACCAGCCCCTCCTTGATGAACATATTTTAATCTTTGAAAAACATTACTATTAATAATATCAATAATCACTTGCTCCATTTCATCAGTCCCATAGAGAGTATCCATAAACCCCTTCATACTTTTCACCTCATATCTAATGAATGTTATTTTTTATTTTTTCCAAGAAAAGAAATTGTTTTTTATATACCTCAAACGGAGTATTTCTCACATCTTCATATAATTTTTCTTTCATTTCGATATTTTTCAATACCTCATTTATGTAATATTCATACCCCACCTTCCAGATAGACCTTTCTTTATCTAAATCATAATCTAAGGATTCTACCTTTGAATCTTTATATATAATTTGTGCTACACCGTTTGATTTATAATAAATTTCACCGTCAGTCCCCAATATTTGCAAACTCAAAAAATCCTCTCTGTGACCAGTACCGATACAAAGAACATTCGTTCTTATATTTTTATTTAACAAACACTGAAATTCAAATAATGATTCAGCATCACTTATTTTGTTTATCTCCTCCCCCTTCTCGGCCAATACATTATTGTCCTGATATGATTGTAGGTTGCTGTATGTAGTAGAATCACCAAAAAAATACCGCAATAGGCTTAATATGTGGCTTCCCATGGCCAGAAGCATTCCACCGCCATGTTTAGAATCAAGAGACCAGTTCCACTGCTTTAAATTTGTTAGTCTATTGGTTTGAAATTGAATGTTGACATAATAAATTTCTCCCAACAAATTTAGTTTTTCCTTGATTTTCGAAAACACCGGATAATAAGGTAGCTGATGAGTGACTAGCATTACTTGCTCTTTTCCATATGACAATTTTAATATTTCATCAATCTCCTCAACACTATTAGCTATAGGTTTTTCAATAAATATCGCAAAATTTGTAGTAAGAGCTTTTTTTAGCATTTTATAGTGTAAATGATGTGGAGTGGCAATGAAAATTGCATCCAGGTCCATATCGTTTATTATTTCATCAAAAGTGAATTCATAATTTTTAATATTATATGCTTCAGCTATTTCTCTAGTTTTTTGCTTGTCCTCTCCACCACATAGATATTTAATATTCACATTATGTAATCCAGTTATAGCTGGCAAAATAGTACGAGCAGCAAATCTTGTACCGATAACGGCACAATTCAATTGTTTCTTCATTTTGTACTCCTCTTCATTAATTTGATGTTTCTTAAAATTTCATTTTCAGGATTGGATTAGACACGAGAAGGTATGATCTCCGATTTAATTTTTGAGTTATTAATTGAAAGGTCCGTATATGATACCAAATAGTAATGCAGGTAATTTGAAATTTCATTTATGATTTTTCTTTTCTTACTACTAGACAAAGGCAACCTATTATTACTTAAATCGAATTTAGTATCCAGGTTCTTTTCGTCATATTTTCTAACGTAGTCGGTAGGAAAATGTACAGCAAAAAAACTTATATCTGAATTGTTCTTACGGTTATGCTCATATACAACCTCTGCCATTTGGGAAATCTCATTATCTATTGAATTAATGGATAAATTTGTGACGATATCCCTAAACCGATAATTCTGCTCTAGAATAGTAGGAACACTGCAATGTAAGCCACTGTTGAATTCTGGAAATAATTTCACAAAATTATTCTTCAACTTGAACTTCTTATGTTTTATCCTTGTATAATCTAAAACAATATACTCTATGGGTGAATATATTTTATTGTAGATATCATTATAATTTACTAACGTTCCTAACTTTGCTGAGTAGATTATTTCTGTAGCTCCTAAAAATAGTAATTTATTTGTTATATTTTTACTCATATTTCCCCAATAACTATATTTAACACCAAGAAAATTAATGATTTTACCATTTAACTTATATCTTCTTGATCCATAAAACTCATTGTAATGTTCAGATTCTAAAGTCATTTTATTATTTAAATTATTTTCTATCTCCTCAGTGTAACCAAGAATTACGATATCATTTCTCTTTACAAAATTATTGTTTAATCCTGTCCATTCAGTAATATTTTTCTCGTGTAAAGGAAATCGAAATATTTTAATTGTTTTTTCATCCATCCTAAGTTTATTAATAAGGTGTCTCAGAATAGAGGTATAGTGCTTTAAGTAATCCTCCCCAGGAGGAATAGAAACGATAATTTTCTTTTCATTTTCATTGTTGTTTCCTACAAAAAAAAGTGGTCTTACGTAATTGTAAAATTTCACTCTAGGATTATAATTAAAGCCTATTTCCACAATGTTTTTGTAATTAAATTTATAAAAATAAAGTTTAAATATCTCTGGGAAAACTCCCAAGATATCCAGAGAATATCCACGTTCTAAATAATCTTTTAACACAATTATGGGTAATTTCTGAAAGCAGAATTCATCTATTGCATTTGCCATCGTATGAGAACGATCATCAACTGCTGGAAACTTTATGAAATCATCTATTTTTTCTTCTTTATAAACATTAAACTGTTTTAGAAATTTCTTACTATATATTAACAAAATTAAAAATTCCCCTTCCTAAAATGATTGATACATTTTTGAAATTTTTCAAAAAAATTGTTTAGATGAATTATCTAATTTTTTAACAAAAGGCAAATAAATCAATACATTTAAAACTAAAAGACACACCTGTAAAAATAATCCTGATATTCCCGAACTTAAAAATCCTGAGATAAAAGGTGGTGTAGTCCATGGTAGTTGAATGCCATTTGTATAACTAACGATCTTAAAGTACATACTAAAATAGGCTAAAATTGTGTTAATTACAGGACAAATCACTAACGGAAAAAACAAAATTGGATTCAAAATAATAGGGATGCCATAAACAATCGGCTCATTAATATTAAATAATCCTGGTATAAAAGATAATTTAGCTAATTGTTTCAACTTAATATTCTTACAAGTAATTAGTATGGCAACTATTAGAGCTAATGTACTACCACTTCCTCCATAATTGATAAATACTGATTGGAAAGTCGCTGTAATAATATTGGGAGCATCTTTTCCTGCAGATAATGCATTTATGTTTTCAATAGATAAAGTAGTAAAAACAGGCGTAGTGATTGATTTAAACAAAAATGAGCCATTAAATCCGAAAAACCAAAAAAAACTCACTCCAAAATTAATAATCACTACCGCAATTAAAGTGCCTCCCAAATACGTAATTGGCTCTTGTAAAATCTTCATTATTAAATTAGGAATGTTATTATAACTTGTAGATTTTATTAGAATATTGATTATAGTTGCGCCAGTTAAAACTAATAGAAGTGGTATGATAGATTCGAAGCTTTCGGATACTTCTTTGGGAACTTCCTTCGGTAATTTTATTGTTAGATTTCTTTTGTAGACTATTTTTATTATCCTAGGAACTATAAGACCTATTATCATAGAAAAGAAAATCCCATTAGAATTCAAATAATATGTAGAAATGTATTCCCCATTGTTAATTGAAGAAAACGGTATGAAAACCAAATATACATATAATGTCGATACTGAAGTAATCAATGCGGGTAAGCATAATTCTTTTGAATAATGGTAAGAGATACTTATCACAATATAAACACTTATCAAGCTATAAAATGAAGCAGAGATTGAAGGCAAGATATCTAACCATAACAAACTGAAATTATCAATCATAAAATTATTCACAGACTGAATGGGGAAATTCGTTAATAATACAAATACCGAAGCAACAATAGTAAGCGAACTAATGCTGGTAAAACCATTTTTAATGGTTTGTAACAGTATGGAGTTCATAATCAAATCAAGTTTTTTTCTCAAGAATCCTCTCTCCTGTAAGCGCTTTTATTCTGTTCAAAGTAGCGACCATTTAATTTCTAACAACCTCCTTTTTATTACAATTTTTTACTACCAATATATTTTATTCCTTATATTGTTTTATTTGAAGGGGCATTTTTCTACAATTAAGGGGTAAAATTTGACAATATCCCTTAAAAAGGTTATTTATTTGCTCTTTATCGACATACATTTATGAGTAAAAAAGACTATATTCTATCATCCGGAAATATCTGAAAAATCATATTCAAAACCCGAAACCAAACGGCTACAAAAGCCTTCATATCCTGGCCGAAGTCCCCGTGTTCATGACCGACCACGAGGAATCCATGTGCGTGGAAATCCAAATCCGCACTATTGCGATGGATTTTTGGGCGAGCCTGGAGCATAAGATCTTCTACAAATGCAATGAAACGGTCCCATCAGTCCGATGCCAAAGAGGATTTTCAATTGCTGATCGACAACGAGAAATTCATAATCCCGGAAAATTTGCTTAAGCTGGTCTCTAAGATAGAGTAAGCGATGTCTGCCAAGTCCAAAGAAAATCCGATACCATCCTGGTATCGGATTTTCTTTTGCATTTGCGCATTTAGCGTCATCCCGCTTAAGAAATCGGCGTAATCGTCGGCGTCTTCGGCCCGCTGCGCAGTGCCCGGGTTAATTGCAGCGTTGCCCCATAGGCGATAAGCGAAATAAGCAGCGCCCCGAATAACGCAATGGTCTGCCCCAAGTCCATTTGCAGCAGAAAGCGATGTGCTGCCAGACTGGTAATCGTCATGACAATCGCACCCGCACCTGCCTTGAGTACGACCCGGATGTCTAAGTAAAATCCGATCGTTCCGGCCACGGCCCAGAAATTGAGCATCGCCAGCATCAGAATACCAAGGCCAAAGCCCATGGCAACCCCTTTGATTCCGAGATTGGAACCGAGCACGAAGATCATGCTTACTTCAAAAATATTCGTCATCACATGGTTCCACATGACGGTGGACGCCCGGCCCAAACCAAGCAGAATAGCGCGAAGCGGCGCCTCAAAATAATGGAGGAAAAAAAGCGGTGCCAGCAGCTGCAGCAGCACGCCCGCTTCCGGCGCATGGTAGATCACCGTCGTCAGCGGTTCTGCCCATAAGTACAGGATGATGGTACAGGGCAGGCCGGCAATAAGACCGGTACGCATGGCCATGTCCATGCGGCTGTGCATGAGTTGGCTATTGTTGTCCACGCTGGCTTCGCTGATCGCCGGAATTAATGCGGTCGACAGCGATTGCGTAAAGAAGCTGGGCAGGAACAACAGCGGAATGGCATAACCGGCGAGCAGGCCGAACTGCTTCGTCGCCATCTCAACCCCGACACCGAACAGCACCAGACTTTTCGTAATGAGCAGCGGGAGAAAGGCATGATAGATCGAATGGATAAAGCCGCTGCCCGTCATCGGAAGTCCAATGCGCAGCAAGTCCCTCAGCGTGCGGTCTTTTGTAGGTGAAGCGCTTGGCGCTATGGCAGGCTTTTCCCTCGTCTTCCCCCGGTGGACCCATTTGAACATGGCAAACAAATACATCAGCCCCACGCCTTCACCGATAACGGATGCAGCCATCGCTCCCGCAGCGGCATACGCGATGCCATACGGCAGCAGAATGTTAACAACGCCGATAATGACGATGATTTGCGCCAGATTCTCAATAATGTCGGATAAAGCGAGCGGGCTCATGTTCTGCCTGCCGCGGAAATACCCCTTCAGTACGGCCGACATCGCAATAATCGGAATGATCGGCGTGATGGCGACCATCGCGTAATACGCCCGTTGATCGGCTAACACCATCGAGGCAATCCATTTGGAACCGAATAGAGCCGCCAGGGTCAATACGACGCTTAAGCTGCCCGTAACCGATAAGGACACGGTCAGAATCCGTTTTATCCGTGCCTCGTCTCCCTTGACCTCCGCCTCCGACACCAGCTTCGAAATCGCAACAGGAAGGCCGAGCTCCGTTAACGTAATAAACAACGGAAGCAGCGGATGGGCGATCATCAACAGCCCTACCCCTTCGGCTCCCAAAAAACGCGCCAGCAATATGCCGTTCACAAATCCGAGTCCTTTCGTAAAAAAAGAGGAAACGGTTAAAATGAACGTCCCGCGAATAAAGCTTTGCTTTTTCATTTCCATGCGTCGCATCTCCACCCTACTGTCTGTCCTGTCCTACTTTTTAAACCTATTCGAAAACACGCCAATACATGCAGACAAGTATGCGGATGGTTCGTAAGAAACCTATCACTACACAGGTGGAATAAAAGCGCTAAGCAGAAAAGCGGGAACGCAAGGGTCAGCCCCAATAAGCAAAAAACGACCATGGAGCATTGATTCTCCATGGCCGTTTTTATGTGAAGCGCTTTTATAATTAAATCTGCATTATCCCCGGTAAATCCAATGGATGAACTCCTCGTCACGCCGCTCGATTTGGAATCCAAGCTTCTCCAGCACGTGTTGGGAAGCGGTGTTGTCCAGCTCACAGCGGGCCGTGATTCGCTTCACCTCATCGTGACCCAAAGCCCAATGGATCAATCGGGTAGCAGCCTCGAAGCAATAGCCCTTCCGCTGATGGCTCTCATTCGTCGCAAAACCGATTTCGATGACCCCCTCAGCATCCGGTTCGCCCAAAAATCCAATCCCACCTACGATTTCATGATTGTCCTTAGTCACCATAATCCAGGAATCGAATCCCCGCGTGCCGTTATTTTTGATGAGCAGATCCCGAAAAAAAGGCAGCGCGTCATAAAAATCTGGCCCCGGCCATTCGCCGTTAGACGTATAACCCATGACTTCAAAAGCGTGTGTGTCCTGCTTAGCCGCCGCGTCAATCCAATCCAAATCCAACGTATGCAGCACTAAGCGTTCGGTTTCCAGTTTCATATTTCAACCCACTTTCCGTATGGTACCATTCTTTTTCGCACAGCCCGATCATGGTTTCGCGCTTCTCTTCCTTGTAGAGTTACTCATTTCTACCTTTCTGCCTGAGTACGCCTTCCTCCTTTATTTTCGGCACAAAAAAAAGCAGAGAATGATCCTCATTTCATCCCCCGCCCTATCGCTTTAACTGAGTCATCTTCCAGCTGTTCGTTCGTTACAATATCCCGCCAGAGGGAAACGTAGTGATAATCTTTTAAGTTGAGGCCAGAAAGTCAAATGTTGAGCAGTTGCACGATGATGAGGTGTGATCAGTGATCGGCATTCCGATGCAGTTGTTTTTGTCATTTGATGTCGAAACTCATTTCAAGGTTCAACTATAAAACAGCTGCCATCAAAAAATAACTCCCCAAATGGGGAGTATTCTCTCGATTAACATGAAGTGCTTAAGGCTCTTATATCTGAAAAAGAAGCTGCTCTCCTAAGGAAAACAGCTTCTTCGTCGCGTGTATGATTATTCTTCGCTTGCTGGTGGCGTAAACGTGCGCTTCGCCAGCTCGGAATCGAGCATGTAGAACGCGTTACTATCATTATCGATGCGGCGCAGCTTCTGGATAATGCTATCGAAGGTATCTTCCTCTTCCACCTGCTCGTCAATGAACCACTTCAGGAAATTAATCGTCGCATGTTCCCGCTCATCCCATGCAATATCAGATAATTCATAGATGCGTTTGGTCACTGTTTTCTCATGTTCAAAGGAATGTTCAAAAGCATCCAGCAAAGAGTTATATTCATTCTGAGGATTGTCCATACCTGTCACGATAGCCCGTTTCCCCAGCGCATTGATGAAATGGAATATTCTCATCCCATGATATTTTTCTTCTTCCGATTGCATGATGAAAAAATTCGCAAAGCCGTCAAAACTCTCCGACGAACAATACGCCGCCATCGCCAGGTACACTTGGGAAGAATAAAATTCGTAATTCATTTGATCGTTTAACTTCGCGAGCAGCTTCTCACTTAACATCGGATCATTCTCCCTTATCACTAATCTAGAAGAAAGGTAAGCCGGAATTTGGCAGTAATCGTTGTGCTGCTTTTACCATGGCTTCCTTCTAATCTACTTTTAGTATGTTGGAAATAAGCGGGATTGTAAAGAGTACTACAATGTCATCGCTTGTCCATACCTTGCCAGAAATTGCTCCTTTTCTTTATAGTCCGGCATCACGCTTCCTACCCGTCTCCAGAAGGATCGATCATGGTTCATATGCGTAAGGTGACATAGCTCATGGATAATCACATAATCAATCACTTCAACGGGTGCCATGGCCAGACGATAATTGAAGGTTAAATGCTTATCCGAGCTGCAGCTTCCCCACTTGGTTCTGGACTCGACGATTTCGACGGTTTTGGGATTTACCTTGAGCTGCTTCTGATAGATAGGGAGCCGTTCCTGGATCACTTTTTTGCAGCTGGAGAAGTAAAATTTTTTCAGATCGCGTTTAAGCTCTTCTTCACTCCGATTCTCCGTCTCAATGAGCTCCTGAAGAACATGGTATTTCCCCAAATGAAGGAATTTGCCCTTATCTTGATACTCTTTGAGCTGTGGGACTGCAGCACGAGTCTGCTCAATGGCTTGCAGTTGTTTCAAAATCTTTTCCCCGTGCTGCTTCACGGCATTCATCACGACGTCCTGCCCCGTACCATTAGGAGCCTTAACCGTAACCAAGCCCGTAGGGTCGATCTGAATCGTCATTTTTTTTCGGGGCCCATAGGACACGTGAACTTCGATGGTTTGCCGTTCCAATTCAATTTTCATTACCAATCACTTCTATTCATATGGTTTTTGGCCTTGTAATATCATCAGCTCATGGGCGCACTGCAGCGCCTGAACCCGGTTGTTTACGCCAAGCTTTCTGTACACGTTCTTAATGTGAAACTTTACGGTTTCGACTGTGACATATAGCCGCTGAGCAATTTCTTTATTGGACAATCCATCCGCGATCAACCGGAGAACCTTCGACTCTTGTTCCGTTAGTCTATCTATATGCTGCCGTTCTTCTTTCGGAGTGACATGCAAAGCTTCAAGCAGCTGTTTGACATAGCTTAAGGAGCCGAGGGCGCCAGCCGGGATTCCCCCGGTCAAGCTTCCCTGCCGTAACTTGTTCAAATAAGCTGATAGTATGTCAGCCATGATCGGACCTTCGTCAATAAAACTGCGAATATACCCGTGCGGCTCTGCCAAGTGTAAGGCCGTCTCCAGTGGAAGGAGCGAAGCCTCCGTTTGGCCCAATCGCCAAAAAGCCACGCTTTGCATAATAAGTACTTTGATTCGGTCCCGCAGGCCTTCTGTCTTTTCCAATAAACGCTGCAACTGTTTCAATAGGTTTAGTGCTTCATCCAATCGCTCGCACGCCAACAGCACTGCAGCCAGAGCCAGGTAATCCGGCATTTGGTTCGGTGTGACCTCATCTGTATGCGCCAGACCGCATGTTTGCAGCCAATCGAGCGCCTCTTCGAGGGCGCCTTGCCGCGCAGCTAAACTTGCTTGTTCGGCTTCGATTCTAAGCATGAATAACTCATGATCGGGTGAATTAATTTTACCTTTCAATTGCGTAAGCAGCTCCGATGCGCGGTGCGAATTGCCCTTGGCCTGCTGTATTCGCGAAGCGCTAGTGGCAACATGAATCAGGATCCGGGCAAAGGGCTCCATGTCCTTGCGACCAAGGACCCGGCTGATCACATGCTCGGCTTCGTCCAACCGGTTCCATTCGTACAACACCTTACTATACGAAGCAGACAAGTACCCGAAAAACGGATATTTCTCCTTATGCTCCCAGATCCCAATCCACTTCTTCAAGAAGGCATACGCTGCATGAAAATCATTGATATGCGCCAAGTGATCGTCAAACGCTTCGTAACCTTGGTAACGGTTGCGTCCCATGGTTTGAAAGAAGCTGCCCTCAGGCACGTATTTCTCGACCAATGTGAAGTATGCAGAGGTTTGCTCCAAATCCTTTTGCAGATAGGCGGCGACCGAACAGAAAAAGTAGATGTTGCCCATCATTTGGTCCCAGTCAGCCTCGCTCACTTTTCCCTGCAGCGATTGAAACCGGACTTTAGCCTGCTCCACTCTCCGGAAGGCGGCCTTCCATTCCCCGACTCCCAGCAGAACGGATATATAAAATAATTCGATTATCGGCTTCTCCGCCAGAGACTCTTCCGGCAATGCAGATACCCATCGCATCAGCACCACGCTTTTGGATTGCACTAACGCATGCAGATTTTTCTCAATCAACCGCAATGCATCCCTGGCTTGTTTGCCCTTCAAGTAATGCTCGACCGCTGCCTCCTCTAAGCCATGGCTCTCCAGCCAGACCGCCGCTCGGGTGTGGACTTGGACCCAGCGATCCGGATTTGTCGTCAACAACATTTTTTGCAAAAAGTCAGACAGTAGATGATGATACCGGTACCAATCTCTATGCTCGTCCAAAGGAATGACGAATAAATTCAGCTGCTCCAGCCGTTCCAGCTGCTTCTGGGCGTTCTTTTGCCCTGTTACCGCCTGGCATAAGGAACGATTCATCCGCTCTAAAATAGACGTTTCCAATAGAAATGCGCGAATAGACTCGGATTGATGACGAAACACTTCTTCAAGCAAATAATCGGAAATATGATGCTGTTGACCGCCAAATTGCGCAATGGTCTCGGTAATATTCCTGCTGCGTTTCAGCGAGATCGCCGCGAGCTGTAATCCGCTGATCCAGCCTTCCGTCTGATGAAACAGCTCCGTCGCCTGCTCCCGGGTTAGTGATAATTGGTTCACCTCCCGAAAAAAGGTCACCCCTTCATCGAGCTGAAAGCGTAAATCCCACATCATGATTTGATGCAGTTCGCCTGTGACCAGAAGTCTGGCGGTAGGGATTGGCAAATCGGTACGGCTCGCAATATATAGATGAATATGGGGAGGCAAATGCTCCAGCAAATAAGTCAAGGACTGGTGGATCGCGGGAAGTTCAATGACATGATAATCGTCGAAGACGATGACCAGCTCGCCCGATAACCGACATAGCTCGTTCAAGAGCCCCGAAACCGCAGACTCCAGCGTCCCCGACGGCCCGTTCTTAAATATGGCTTCAAGCGACGGACCAAAACCGGGAACGCTCTCCTGAATTGCGGCGATAAGATAACTCCAAAATTGAATCCAATCATTATCCTGTTTATCCAGGGAAACCCATGCCACATGGCTGCGGCACTGTTTCGCCCATTCACTTAACACCGTTGTTTTCCCGTAACCAGCCTGCGCAGACACAAGCGTCAGCTTGGCGTCCATCCCCTCATGAAGCATTCGAAGAAGCCTGGGACGGGACACTAAAGCATTTCGCACATGAGGGATATGAAGCTTCGTACTTACAATCAATGGAAGTCCCTCCGTAAATCACATTCGGTACAGCGGCACTATGATGTTCGTACCGCGAATCTATCTAAAGAAAAAAACGTCAAATAAATATATCAAGAAAGGTCCGTCTAATAATCGTAGTATATATGAGATAGCACCGCATTAAAATATGAAATCAAAATATGAAATCCGTGCCTTCTCCACTTTGCCTGCGGGAACAAAAAAAGCGGAGCATGAACCAAAGTTCACGCTCCGCCTATCATACGGGGCCCCGACTATTTTTCTTGCTCCAAAATCTTTTCGTTGATGCCCCAGACATTGCATCCGAAGTTACTCATAATGGTAATATTTAGCTGCTGCTGCAAACTATATGTCGATATAAAGCTGACACCAGGATCGCAACCTTGAAAGTATGGAATGCCATTCTTCTTGATGAGCCACATTCCGTAACCATATGCGTCGTAATGATCCGAGCTATGCATACTCAGCATATTGGAGACCATGGCACTAGGGAGTAGTTCCCCGGCTAATAAACCATCCCAGAACTTATGAATGTCCACAACCGTCGTAAATACGCCGCCTGCCCCGGTTCCCTTGACATCTACGCTGTAAATATTCGTATAGAACTGCTTGCGCTGCGTATCGTATATATAGTTATTCGCGCAGCGCGCAGGCAGTCTGTCCAGCTCATAATATCCGGTATCCTTCATGCCGCATGGATCAAAAACAACCTGCTGCAGATACTCATCAAAAGGCATTCCGGTCTTTTCCTCAATCACCAGACCAAGCATGACATAACCTGAATTATTGTACTGAAATCTCTCGCCGGGCGGGTACATCATCGGTTTATGAATAAAAAGCGGCAGCACATCGGCAGACTTCCGGATTTTATAATTCGGATAATCCCTCCACAGTTCATCGTAATTATTCATCACGCTTTCATCGAAATAGTCCGGAATGCCGGATGTGTGAATAAGCAGCTGCTCGATCGTGACTCCCCGATCAATCGAATTCAACTCCAGGCTCAGCGCGTCCCCAATCCGTTCATCAAACCGGAGTTTTCCCTCTTCTATCAACCGCAAAATCGCTACAGCCACGAATGCCTTGCCTGCGGAAGCCGTCGCAAATTTCGTGTCGATCTGATTCATGACCTGATTGGGCAGATCAGCGTACCCGTAAGCCTTTTCAAAAATGACCTCGCCATGTCTGCGAATGGATATAACTCCACTAAAATCATCATCCATCAATGCTTCGTAATTCATAATATTCTCCTTTTTTGCTTCTAAGTGTATTTGCCAGACTTATATGTAATTTGCAGCTACAGTGAACCTCTTCATGGATATGTAACCATTTCCTATATGATATGTCAAACCTCTCCCATTTGTTGTTGCGCCGCCGTGTTATAATTTTTTTAGGTAGAAAAATACAATAGTTTGAATTTCTTGAGGGGATATGAGGTGAAAAGCTATGCGCAAAAAAGATAGAAACGTAACAGGTATTATAGTGGCCGTAATTTACTGTTTTGTCCTTTATGAGATTTTAATTGATGCACCCCCTGGTGAAGCTCCAAACAATCCCCCTTGGGCATACGCAATGATTCCACTCGGAGCTGTTGTCATTACCTCTCTCTTTGATTATGTGATCAAGTTCGATTTCTTCAAAAAAAAGAAATAGAACATGGAATGATATAAATGACACAGCCTCCGCCTCGTTTAACGCTACGTTTCTTTCATGATCCATTTACTTCATCTCCCCGCTTACCACTGCACCGCACAAACCACAGGCAGAACAGCAAACCTTGTAAACCCATCGCCGCGCACTTGCATAGGAACTGGGCTGTGATGAGCATCACGGTAGAATATAGCAAAGAACAGTCATAGTAGAGAGAGATTGAGGACTCTGAGCGCAAGCGCGCAATACTTGCGAGTCATTAGAACAGCCGGATCAGACTTTTCAAAGTCTCGAAAAAAGGAGCATCTACCGTGCATACGATTCTTTCCAACGAGCGCATTTACGATAATATCTGCCTCATGACAGTCGTTGGCGATTTCCAGGCAGCCCGCATGGGGCAATTCTACATGCTGCGCACCTCCCGGGACGCCCCCCTGCTATCCCGTCCGATCAGCATACATAACCTGGAGCAGGACCGCATGCAATTCCTTTACCGTATCGCGGGCGAAGGCACGCGATTGATGGCAGAGCTGCGCGGAGGCGATTCCATTAAACTTGCGGGACCGCTAGGCAACGGGTTTCCGCAGGTGAAGGGGCGCATCGCTCTCATTGGTGGCGGAATTGGCATTGCTCCTCTGCTGTACGCCGCCAGGCAGCTGGACAAACCCGACGTCTATCTGGGATTTCAGAAGCAGCCGTATTTGACAGAGGCTTTTACGCCGTATGCGAATCAGCTCACCGTGCAGATCGGCGGCAGCATTCTTGAGGAAGTCAACTTCAGTCATTATGACTATGCTATCGTCTGCGGTCCGCTCGGCATGCTGAAGGAAGCGGCGCGCATGGCGGAGGGACTGGAGACGAAGGTGTACGTATCTCTGGAGAAACGAATGGCATGCGGTGTGGGGGCCTGTTACGTGTGTTCGGTGATGAACAAGAACGGCAATCGCAAGGTGTGCACCGACGGGCCCGTATTTTTGGCAAAGGAGGTTGAGTGGCATGAACTTAGCCTGTAACATTGCCGGCATACCTTTTCGTAATCCCATCGTAATGGCATCCGGGACGTTTGGATTCGGTCAGGAATACGCCAGACTGTACGATATCAATCAGCTCGGGGGCATCGTCAGCAAAGGGCTGACCCTGAATCCACGTAGGGGCAATACGGGAACCCGCATCTGGGAAACGGCTGGGGGCATGATGAACAGCGTTGGCCTGGAGAATCCGGGCATCGACGCCTTTCTCGCCGAAGAGATGAAGTTCTGGGAAACGATCGAACCGGTCCGGATCGCCAATCTGGGCGGAAGCAGTATCGAAGACTACGTTCTGGGCGCAGTCAAAATCACGAAAGATACCGGAGAACGCCATAATACACATCTTCGCGGCGTGGACATGATCGAGCTGAACATTTCCTGTCCTAACGTCAAGGAAGGCGGGATGGCCTTCGGCATCAAGACCGAAGTTGCCAGGGAAGTCATTCGTGAAGTGCGCCAAGCCACCTCGCTACCCCTTGCCGTGAAACTGTCGCCGAATGCGGAGAATATCGTGGACATGGCGGTCATGTGCGAGGAGGAAGGCGCGGATGCCGTATCTCTGGTCAATACCTTTTCGGGCATGACAATCGACATCCATCAGCGCCGGAGCGTCTTCTCGAATCTGTATGCCGGACTATCCGGCCCGGCCATCAAACCGATTGCTTTGCGCATGGTGCATCAGGTTGCCCGTCAGGTAACGATTCCCGTCATGGGTATGGGTGGAATTACCTCAGCCTCGGATATCATCGAATTCATTATGGCCGGCGCGGAGGTCGTGCAGGTCGGAACGTATAACTTCATGAACCTGCGTGCCGGCGAGAATCTGCTGCTCGGGCTGCACAACTTCATGGAACAAGAGAACATCCAGAGCCTGGACGAAATTCGCGGGATTATAGGATGAGGATGAGATTCGGGCTCAACGTTGTCGCGAGGAAATAGCCTAAAAAGACACGCAGCACCAACATCGACAGCAAAGAAGCCACCGTATGGGCAATCCTCGAGGATTTCTTCCATACGGAGCTCCTTAACCAGTAGTATTTTAATTGGCACCAAACAAATTTCTCCACAATGTAATTTTTTTCCACTCACAGTGTAACTTTTTCTATTTATAGGTGTTAATTATATTAGATCATCGAACCAGATGTCGCAGCAAAAAAAAAGGAGAAATAATTGTATGAAGAAAAAAAAGGCTTTTTCTGCGATTTTGTCTTTAGCTTTAGTAGCATCAATAGCAATGGCTATGCCAGTTTTAGCATCTACCTCAGAATCCCCCTCAGTTTCAGGAACCAAAACTTCAAGCCTTGTATTTGCAAAAGATACTACTAGTAACGAACAAGAACACCCTCAAATTTCAACAGGTCCTTCAATAGAACCTTATTCCAACTACGTTATATTAGATCAAGCCGTGAGCACCTTTGGACATAGTTGGGACCAACCAGTTGGTTACCCTGCTTATCGTGTATATGCAACAAATACAAGAAGCGAAATAATGGTGATGACTGTTAAATATGGTAGTCAATCTTACTCATATGATATTGCGGCAAATTCATCTACAGCAATCGTAGTCAATAATGCGACAAGTGGACGTCACAGCATAGATTTCACCACAAAAAGTGGAGCTGTTTCAGGCAATGTACAAGTAAGGGTGTCTGATACAGGATTGCAGTAAACACATTTTTAGTGATCTCTGTAGTGAAAGTCACCGTACACTAATTTTCCTGATATGGTGAATAATAGCATTCGACCATGGACATCAACGTCCATTCGAACATAACACGAAAAAGGACTTCCCCCTACTTTAAGAGATCATTTGTAACACCAAAACATCAAGAGGAGGAAGCCCTTTTTCATTCTCCAAAAGATCCATTTCCCTTCGAAGAACGACAAATAAATTGAACCAAAAGAATGATCGTTGCGCTTGTACTAGAACATTAGTAATGATGCTGTTGCTATCCATACAATCCATACGAGAGGATGAGATCATTCTCCTGCATTAACCTAAATCAGCTTCCGCCGATACCACTTGTCTCCCCTGAATCGCAGCCAGAAAATCAGCCCGCGCACGCCCCATTCAGTGACCATGGCGATCCATACGCCCATAATTCCCATCTGTAACGTTATCGCGAGGAAATAGCCCAAAAAGACGCGCAGCACCCACATCGACAGCAGAGACGTCACCGACGTAAAGTTGGAGTCCCCTGCCGCTCTCAATGCCGAAGGCATGATGAAGCTGACGGACCAGAAAATCGGCTGCGTAATCGTGATCAGCAGCGTCAGCTTGAAGATATCTGGAACGATTTCGGCCGGCGGCGAGAACAGCTTGATAATGTATGGGAACAATGGCAGGATCACCGCCGCGATCAATATGAAGAAGGCCGTCGACAGCCCGATGAATGATTTGATAAACTTCCTGGCGTCCGGAATGCTGCCATTGCCGATGCACTGGCCGACCACCGTCACTACCGCGATGCTCAGCGCACTGCCCCCGATCTGGAACAGCAGCGATATCGAGCCGCTAATGGCATTCACCGTAATCGCCAGCGTACCGAGCTGCACGATGAAGGTTTGCGTCAACAGCTTGCCGCCGTTGAAGAACATTTGCTCCGCCGCAAAGGGAACGCCGATGATCATAATCTTTTTCAGGATGGAAAAATCGATTTTCAGCGCATTCTTGATCCGGTACTGCAGCGTGTGATTCATTCGGATCATGTAAAACAGCGACACGGCCATCCCAAGAACCCTCGCCGTAATCATGGAAATGATGAGTCCCATAATGCCCATATCAAGCACCGTAATGAACAGGATATTCAGAAGCAGATAAGTCAGGTTCATGATCAGCGACAATCCAAGGCAAGCCTTGGTTTCTGCCACGCCTCTCAGCGCCCCCGTGACTGCTTGAAAAATCGCGATAAAAGGATATGAAATACAACTGCCGATCAGGAACAGCCTGGCGTTGTGGAATACATCCGCATCGGCCTTGCCGAACAGCAGGTTCAGCACGGGCGTATGAAAGGCAATCACCGTCACGCACAAGAGCACGGACAAGACCGCCACGGCCGTAATCGCCTGCCCCGCAGCCTTCGATGCCATCTGCTGATTTCCGCTTCCCTTATACTGCGCAACGATGACCGTACCCCCTGTCGCCACGGCAATGAAGACGTTAATCAGAAAAATATTCAGCGAATCCACCATGCTAACCGCACTCACCGCAGCCACGCCTGAGGAGGCGATCATCGCCGTGTTCATCAAACTCATTAAAATAATAAAAGCTTGATCCACAAATATCGGAATAATGATCGCGATAATTTGCTTATAATCAAGCTTACTTCCGGTGAAGTACTTATGAAGAAATACATTTGTTTTTTGTCTATAATAAGGCGCTGGCGTACCCAAGGGATCATCTCTTTTTCAGTGTAGTCTAATGCGTACATTATTATAGCACGGTTTGAGCCGCTGAAATGTGATGAATGAGATTTTTTTCTTTCAACCCTTCGATCTAACTTTTGCCAATCCATATCATGGGCTATCTTTTGATAAATACAACCTTCACACCAACCACCTGATTCTGCCCGTCCGTGGACATATATACCCCGTAGGAACCGTTTCCCATACCTGTGCGCGAAACGACGCCGCCATCCATCACACCCGCTTCTTCCCCGCTTTCCGTGATATCGCAGCAGGCGTAATACCACTCCGTCTCGCGATGCGAGCCGTTTTCCGGGGCGCCCGCATCAGGAAGCCGATATTTTGTGATGTCAAAAATCCCTGCTTGTTCGCTCTCCGCCCTAACCACAAACGGACATTTCACCCACTCCAGCGTTGCATCTTGATCAGCAACCGTATGATGATAGGCCGTGAGTCTGGAACACGCTTCGCCCCACTCCCTTACTTCCACCTTCTCCGCTTGCCCTACCCAGGCGCCGTTCAATACGTTATCTATGACTCCCATAATGATGGTCTCCGTATTCAATTCGTAACAAGGATCTGCTACGGCCAATTGGCCGGAATTCACTTCAAAATGGCCCAGTTCAATAATCATGAGAATGCCTCCAATGCATGCGTAAGTCATTTTATTCTATCATGCTTTGCGATACGATTGCAGTGTATGACAGGGTGCACCTTCTCCTATCCAGAACCGAAGCTCATACGGCAAAAAAAGCCGGTCTTCTCAGATCGACTTTCTCCGGCAGAATTATGATTCGATGACTAATGCCAACCACTTATTCATCTTCCTTGCATACCAGCTCATTCCGAATCATTCCATTCCTGTAAAATGTGTAAAAAGAGTTCTTTCATATCCCGATATTCCCTATTTGCTTAAGCCATAAGATCGATCAGTATGCTTGACCGTACTCAATTCACGGCTGAAATCCCCGTTTTCACCAAACAGACAAAGTGTAGCGTACATGATTTTCAGCATCAACCAACAAAAGTTAGTTTGTAGCCGACTCCTGTTTGACGCCGGGCTCAATCGCAACCCTTAGTTGCTCAGGCGAAAAAAGGAACGCAAAAAAGCTTACTCCTAACCGTTTCGTTGGAATAAGCTAATGGCAGTTCTATTGGTTTAACGTTCGGTTTGTTCTGGATTGTAATTCTATAGGAAGATTCTATGGATGATTTCTACATATGCCATTAAAAAATAGAGCGGTATTGTTCAGAAGGATGGGATGCGACTCTGGTGGACAAGCGAATCAGTACATCGTCCACCCGGTGCAGTAGCTTCTGAAGCTGCGAGACGTGCATGTGCGGAAGAAGGGAAAGTTCATTGCAGCCGGCCAGAAAATGAATGGTATGCATAAACATCACCCCATCCAAATCCGGCACGGAGTCCTGAGCCGTTAACTGAATGACTTCCTGAAGTGTAAACGAAGGCGGCGGAAACATACAATGGTTCTCCTTCATATATACTGCCTTAAGCATGTACTCCAAAGCACGGTCGCTAAACAAAATGCAGACATGAGCGGAGGTCGGATGCATCATCCGGGCTGCCGAGTTCATGTGGATCTGTGCGAGATGCTGCATTTTAATCATGCTTTTGAATTGAAACGGGATTCGTTCCTGGATGGTGAACAGCTTATTCGTGGTATCTGTGCATTCGTCGATGGAGGTTGAATGATTCACATGCTTCAGCTCCCATTGGGTTATTAACGATTCCTTTAGCTGCAGTTATGATTTTGCGAATCGTGGAAATACTTATATGTACCATTATACATCAAAATGATATCAATAAATATTATATATGATATTTAGATGACGGTGTATAGCGAATCATATTTTATCTACACTTTTTAGTAGAGAGGTGTGGAACGGATGACAGATAAGGACATACTGCTTCGGGTGGGAGCCCGCATCCGCGAGCTGAGGAAGGAAAAAGGCTTCACGCAGGAAGCCCTCGGCGAAAAGGGCGGCTTTCATTTTTCATATATCGGTCAAATCGAACGCGGCGAGAAGAACGTCGCTCTATTGAACCTCGCCAAAATTGCGGAAGCACTCGAGGTGGATATATCGCAGCTTTTCATCCAAGCCCATCGGGAGGATAGCGAAGAGACCCAGGCGGATATTCAGGAGATCAACTATATGCTCAATCAACAGAATCCCCAGAAGGTCGCGATGGCGAAGAATGTGGTAAAGGAAATTTTCAATTATAAGTGAGCGGGTTAAGATCAAATAGTAAAAAGCCGATTGGTTTCCCAATCGGCTTTTTTCGGTTGAACTTTAGGTAAAATCAGTTCCATTCATTACGTTAAGGTCACACCGAAATATCAATTTGCTTTCCCAAGTTGGGATCCAAGCTCTTTTCCATCATCTTGATCAGATTCTGCCCCTGAAGTTCCGCCTGGCCCTTGGCCAAACGGAGCACCGACACGCTTACTTGCTGAGACAATGCCGCCTGGCTCATCTTGGTAGACAACGCTGCAATATCCATCATGCCACCTCCTCTGGTTTTATATCGGCATCCGATGGTATTCTCATCAACTCCCAGGCGATTATGGCCTCTTATCCACTCTCCGGCAGCTCCATCCACTGATAAGGCTGCTTGGCGGCGATAAGTCCGTTTTCGATGATCGTCATCGTGGTAATCGTCTCGGCTGAGGGCACGGTCACTTGGCCAGTCTCGAAAAACGCCACCAGATCACGTATGAAGCTCTGGAAGTAATCCGATGCCGGCTGCACGACGCGGCAGGCTCCCGAGTCGTAGTTGACGGCCATCATGAACGGACAGCCGTGTCCCGGCTGCTGGATCGTTGCCTGCCGTCCACCCCCGAACTCGATCAGAAGGGCTGGCGCAGCCTCCGTGCCGACGAACATAACGCGCTTCGCGTCCGTACCCATCAGGGCAATGATCGGCTCGATCTGATGAATCGAGTAATTTTCAAACGAACCCGGTCCTAAGCTTGAGATGACCTTGATCCCTGCACGTTCAACTTCCTCATATTCCGCGGCATACCGCAGCGCGGATGAGGAATAGAGCGGGGTCTGATACTTCGCGGCTCGCTCGAATAAACGCAATGCCGCTGCCCGGTCCGGGGCAAACGTCTTATCGATGTAGGTCGGCTTCCCCGATGCCAGCGGCAGCTCGGCCAGCATCTCGTGCTGCTCTGGGTTGTCGGGCGACAGCACGATCAGAACATCGCTCTCAGCGATCACGTCTTCCACCGTTTCACACCACGTCACGCCATGCTTCGCGCACCATTCCCGATTGCTCAGCCCGTGCTCGGCATCCTTTATGGCATACGCAAAGGCGACTTCCATCTCGCCGCCTGTGGCATTTCGAATCCATCCGGGGTATTGATTGGCATGCCATTCATCCAGATAGTAATCGATAAAGCCGATTTTCTTCATGCCTGCGCTTCCTGCTTCAACAGGGAAATCTCGCGGCCTTCTTCAGACGATTGGTAAATGGCCTCAATCATTTGTGCGGTCAGGATCACCGTATCAATGTGCGACGGCAGCTTTTCCCCCGAATGAATACCCGCGATGAAACCGTCAATCTCCTCTTGATAGGCATTGGTATTCGAATAGCTTGGCGTGCTTTCGATCAACGCGCCGTGTTTCGCCGAGTACAGCGTAAACTCCTTGCCATACTGAAGGCGAATGCCCGCTTTGTCCCCGAGGAAATCAATGTATGTTTCTTCCACGCCGATGTTTTGCGCCCAAGCGCCATTGACCGAGATCGACGGTCCTTCCGTCCGAATCATGGCCGTCACAAAATCATCTACATCATAGCTGCCTTCATAATTAGGTGGACCCGCCCACATTTTCAGATATGCATAATTCTCCATGTCTTTGCCAAGCTTGGAATACGCCTGTCCCGTCACGGTCTTCGGCTGCGGATCGCCCGTGCAGAACATGACAATATCCAGGTAATGGACGCCCCAGTCAATGAGCGCCCCGCCGCCGGCAACCGCCTTGGTCGTAAAGTCTCCGCCAAGTCCGGGGATCGAGCGATGCGCCCGGAAGCTGACCACGACATGGTACAGTTCACCAAGCTCTCCACTTTCGATCATTCCCTTGATGATGTTAACGCCTTTATTGAAGCGGTTCACAACGCCGATGTTCAGCGTCTTGCCGGTTTCATGCTGTACCTTCTGCATCTCCAGTGCTTCCTTGTACGTTCTGGCCACAGGCTTCTCGCACAGCACATGCTTGCCCGCGCGCATGCACTCGATCGCGATCGAAGCATGGACGTTGTTCGGCGTACAGATCGACACCGCCACCACGTCCGGGTCCTCCAGAATGACACGGTAATCCTCCACTGCCGTACCGCATCCATACTCCTCTACCGCTTTCTCGGCCCGCTCCTTGCGAATGTCGCAGAAATACTTGATCTCGGTCTCCTCGTTAGCAATATAAGACGGGATATGCGCATGATTGGCAATCGTCCCACAGCCGATCACGGCTACAATCGTTTTGCTCATAACTTCTTCCCTCCGATGGTTTGCACCCGGACAGGCAGCTCCGGATGGCATAAAGTATTTTGGCCGAGAACGCGGTTCGAGAAAGAATGCCATTGTTTATCCAGCCGACGGCAATTCATTCGTCCATCGTTGCGGCCAACTACTGACATAATATCATGTAAGCGCTTTATTTTGTTGTGAAAATCGTTTATTGAAACTTGGGTCATCGTATTTTTTGGAGCTGAGTGGTTGCTTGAAGGGGAATGGAACAAGCTGGTACGATTTATAAAAAATATGCGGGGAGATGCAGGGGTATGCCAACTGGATCAGGTTCTGCCCCTACGATTTTGCCTGTTCTTTTGGCTATGCAGGGAACCGACAGGCTTACTTGCTTTCTAGCTCGGCTTCCAGCATTCATACAGATTTCATTGTTGGAACACCTCATCAAGTTGACTATTTACGCCCAAATTCGTTGCCTCTAGATTACTAATTCATTTTTCTATTATTAATAATTTATGTAACTTTTTTGGAATTCACGGTGTTTATACATTGTAAGTCAAAAAATGATAAAGGAGGCCATGTTTTTTTTCATTTAATTATTAGTTAGGAGGGTTTATATGAAAAAAATTCTTTCCAGCATTCTTTCTCTCGTTATCGTTCTAGGATTTTCGTCAACATCTTTTGCGGCTTCGGATTCTACTGTTACCCCACAGAATGATCGGACAGTCGAGTTCAAAGAACCGCAATCAATTCAGGCAGCACAAGATATTCAATCAGAGACCTACGCGGAAACACCTTTTATAAAGATAGCAAATAACGGGAATGGAACAGATGGTATAAGTACTCTAGCCGCTGTCGCGCTCCCTTACTATTTTAGTTCAACCTTTGATGCTTCGGTATCCTCGGCAAGTGATATGAAGAATGGAAACAGTACTACAGTCCGTATTACTGCTAATTATGACTGGGTTACAAATGATTTCCCTAAAATCCTTGACCCTAGCCAGAGATATTATGATATTACATTGTATGCAAATGGTGTATCACAAGGTACTTATCGATTTTTAACAGGTGGGTGGAGACACGCTGATTGGACTGGCGTTCCAATAGGAGCCACACTTAGTTTTAGAATGACGAAACCGCAACAAACTTGGAGTACAGGTACTTTAGATGGTAGAATCACTGGTAGTGGAGAAGTATTAAATCCGTAACTTATTGACATAAAATAAAGACAGAGGTGATTTTCCATGAAAAAGAAAGCAATTGTTATTTTGACAGCTGTGATTTCTGTGATTGCAACAGGTTCTGTAGCATTAGCTGCATCTAACGGAAAGATTGGTTCCATTAGCAATCCTGACGTGCTAACCCCCCCTTCTAGAGAAGAGGCTGTAAAAATCTATAAACAGACATACGAAGAAACCCCATTTATCATTGACGCAAGAACTGGAGAGCATTTAGAGAAACCAGATCTTAATTTCTAAGGCATTCTAAAAAGATCCGAGCTAATAACGGCTCGGATTTTTCTTTTATATCTATATAATGAATTTCTATTGAGCTCGCCTTTTTTTTGTCCATGCACATCCAATCCACTGAGCAACCATAAGTCCGAAAATGAAAACACCTACAAAAATACTCCAAAGCCACTAGGGGAACATAAGATAAAAAGTCAGAGCTATGATTGCACTTGCGATTTGTTGCAATTCCGATTTAAGACTTTTCGCCATGACGCTATAACATTTTCCATTTTTAAAATTAGTCTTAGCCTCGAATCCCCAATACTTTCTTCGCCCAATCACTGCACCCACCATGTCTCTGTCAGTGCTCCTGTTTGCATCAGCGATGGCATGGCCCACCTTCAGCGGTAGATCGGATACGTGAAGAGATCCCCCGCATAAAATGACAGATGGGCCATGAGAAGTACTTTAATATAAAAAGTCGGATACATATTGGGGCTCAGCATCCATCCACGGTAGGCTGAGCCCCAAATTTATGAAATCCACATTCATGCACAACAATTCATCCGCAAAAAGCGTACCACTTATTCCTCTTCAATCGGCGATAAGGTCTGTGCCGCAAAAAGATAAAACGCCATGGCATCCTCTCCGTTGGCAAAACCGGCCTGTGCCAACTTATCGCTGCCTCCGCCTTTCCCGCCATATCCGTTCAGATGCTGCTTGAAGAACGCACCGCAAGCGAGTTCGTTTTCTCCCCCTCGGGCAAGAAGTACCTTATGATCCGCGCCAGATACGAAGAGTACGATAACGTCAGCGTGGTCGGTGAGTTTGGCCGCCAGATTTTGCATATCCTTCAGCGGCTTGTCCGCAAAGGTGTACTTGATCAGGCTTCCCTGACGGTCTGCCAACAGCTTTTCAGCCAGATATGCGTCATTCTCCGCCTTCACGGCAATCAATTCAGCCTGGAGCTGCTTTTGCTCCTGATCCCATCTCGCAATCCGGTCCGGTATCTCTTCCTTGGCGGTCTTGAACCTCGTGGACAAGCTGCCGAGAATCTCCATGCCGGCATTAAATTCTCTGAGTGCACGATAGCCGCATTTAAAATAAATACGCATATGCCCCTTCTGCTTCTCCGCTCTCAGCAGTTTGATCATACCGATCTCACCCGTTGCGGAGACATGCGTCCCGCCGCAGGCGTTATATTCGATCCCTTCGATCTCTACGATCCGGATATCTTCGGTTACCTTCGGCTGCTTCACCAGCGACAGTTCGTCCGCCTGTTCCCGGCTCACGAAATAATTCGTCACCTTACGGTTCAGGTAAATCTGGTCATTGACCTCGAGCTCCAGCATCATCAGCTCGTGCTGCGGCAGATCAGACCGGGCGATATCAATGGTCGCGTAATCTTCACCCAGGTGAAAACTGAGCGTCTCTGCCTGGAATGCCTCCAGACACATGGCCGATAGCAGATGCTGTCCGCTGTGATGCTGCATATGGTCGAACCTTCTCCCCCAATCCAAGCGGCAGCCGACCTCTTCCTTCTCGGGGAAATGCTCGACTTTATGCAGGATCTCCCCGTCCTCCTGTACGACATCCAGAACCGGAATTTTATCGATCCATCCCATGTCACAGGGCTGCCCTCCGCCATGCGGATAAAAGGCCGTCTCCTCCAGGACCACATAGGTTCCGTCCTCCCGCTCCACTTTGCGCGTGATTCGTGTCTCCCACTCCCGGATATAAGCAGATTCGTAATATAGTTTCTTCGTCATCTTCATGTCCTCACTGTTCCCAGGTTAAATTCACATAATATCAGCTTACTATAAAACGGTGGCGAAGCGCCAAATCCTCCTTAAAAATAAAAAAGACCGCCTGCAGCGATCTGTATCAAATGAACGAAAGAACGGGCAAGCACTTCACCTGTATTCCGGATGCAATCAAGGAGAAGCAAGGTACAACTTTAGTTCATTTTATTTAACAGCACAGTTTTCCGTACCATGGGTTCATACCTGATAGATTTATTTCACTTTTCCATATGAATCATTATCTCCAGATGTCGACGGCAGACTCATCTTAGATAGACTTTATCTTAGGCTGGACCTGCACCATTGATTACGTTGCAATCCCATGCTGCATCCCTACACTGCTTTCCACAAAGCTTGACCGCTCCACGCAATACAAATCGTAGATCTGCTGCGTATGATTAATCGATTGATAGACCTGCTCGTTTCGTGCATTGGCTAATTGGACATACGGTAGTTTTTCGACTGCTTTCTTCGAGCGAATATTTTGGGTTCGGATTTTCAAATAAATCGTTTCGATATCATGTTCAAGAAACAGTTCAGCCAAAAAAGCTTCCTTCGCTCGTTGATTATACCCTTTTCCAAAATAAGGGGTTCCAATCCATGTGGCCAGGAAACCTGTCTGTTGCACAATATTGTAGAGATCAATCGTACCGATGGGATGTCCCACCTCGTTAAGAATGGTTCTGGAGATACATGTCCCCAGCTCTTCCTCAGCGATCAACTGTTGGGTTACGAATACATATTCCTCATAAGATTGGCATGGATAACGAACATAAGAAGAAACCACCGGATCCATCATGAAGTGATACAGAGAATGGCATTCGTGCAAATCACGTTGTTTTAACATTTCATCAACCACCCAGTCCTTTTGATTCGCCATATCAAGCAAATTAAGTATATAAAAGGACTTGGGGGATTGTTTAAAATCTGCATTTGCTTCATGTAAAATCTATTCTCAAAAACTAAAGTTGGAGTCCGTTGTTACTCAAGCCAATTTACCGATCATTTAACCCTTTTCCATCGAGAATTTGCTGCACATATTTTTCAACTCTGGACGCCCGGGTTTTGGATTGTTTCGGTGCAGTAAAATAAAACACGTACGCTCTTTGCCGTCCCGGCGTCAAAGCTTCAAAAGCAGCTTTCAAGGCAGGATTTTCATCTAACTTATTTTGAAATTCTTCAGGAATGTCGAGCTCTGTATCCTGAATAACATCCACTTTCAAACCGGATTTTTCCACTTCAATGGCTTCAGCAATATAGGCTTTCAAGATGGGTTCCAGCCGGGTGATTTCTTGGGTATCAGTAAACCGAATCTGGCGACCTACCTTCGTATTCTCCCCGGTTTTGACTAGAATGCCATGGGGGTCTTGCAGCAAATAACCTTTGAAGAATAGAAGCGCAAAGTATTCTTTGAATCCTTGGATGATCACGATGTTTCTACCCTCATAAGTGTAACAAGGTTTCCCCCACTTCAATTCTTCGGTCAACGGACAGTCCAGCAGGATCGCTCTCAATGTCTCCATTTCTTCCAGCCACTTGGTGGCTCTACCTACAAATGCATCTACCTTAGGATTCATTTTATTTTCATTTGTCATGTTCGTTCCCCTTAATTGTTATTCTCGCAGGTGGCTTAGGCATATATTCATATTTGTTTACAGAAAATCGTTATATGATACGGATGGTAGAGATGACTCTCCATTGGGTATCATTCGATTCATCAAGACTTTATCCTCCTTAAAACGATCCGACAAGTGGCTTCTGGCGCTGGAGATTCTGTGGTGGATTTCGCGATCATCGTTATTGAGGACTAAAAATGGGTATGTTAAGATAAGAATAGAAATAAGGAGCAGCCGCCCTGCTGCTCCCCGGCACAAACATCTTGAGCGGGAATTTCTCCTCCAAGATCAGTAAGACCAGGAAGTAACCCACTTAGGCGCGAACCTTAAGAGTGGGTTACTTTCGTTTATCGATGTAAGTCAGCAAAGCCAACAAGAAGATCCCGAAGGTTATCGCCTCACCGAACGAAATGTTCATCGCATCACCCCCTTCACAAGGAGGAATGCGCCCACTCAAGGTGTGTATGTACCATCCAAATTATAGCATTCTATGAAAAGAGAATCATTAATAATGATATATTTTGTCCAATGTCCAACCGTCGACCCACCTACTGCCCTCTACGGATTCCGAACACCCGCTTCGCCAAATCCACCTGCTCATGATCCAGCTGCACCTTAACAGCACCCGCACGTCTTGTTTCCCGCCATTTTTGCAGATCCTCTTCCGTCTCTGATTTGAGCTCTGCTATTTCGATGGCCCTATCAAAAACGCTGCTGTCCCTAAAATCAAACACGCAGACGCGACTCCCTCTTGCATGGCTTCACTGACTAGCTTACATTTTTATTACTGAAAAATAGAACGGTACGACTCGGAAGGATGGGATGCCACTTTGCCTGACAGGTGGAGCAGTACATCGTCCACTCGTTTCAGCAGCGTCTGAAGCTGCGAGGTGTGAATCTGCCGAAGAAAGGAACCATCATTGCAATTGGCCAGAAAATGAATGATATGCATAAACATCACCCTATCCAAATCCGGGACGGATTCCTGCATCGTTAGCTGGACGACATCCTGAAGCGTAAACGAAGCCGGGGGAAACATGCAGTTATTCTCCTTCATATAGAGTGCCTTGAGCATGTACTCCAAAGCACGGTCACTAAACAAGATACATACATGAGCAGAGGTCGGATGCATCATCCGGACTGCTGAGTTCATGTGGATCTGGGCAAGATGCTGCATCTTGATCATGCCTTTGGTTTGAATCCGGCTTCGGTCCTGAATAATTAACAAATTATCCTTGGTATCTCTACATTCGTTGATGGAATTTGAATGATTCACATGCTTCAGCTCCTATTGCGGTAATTGGCGATTCCTAAATGCGATTGTTTCGCTTTTATTGACCGTGCCAAAATTGCAAATGCATTAGAAGTAGATGTATCACAGTCAGAGTCTTAGAAAACAATAGATGAATAAATATCTAATTTACGCATAAAATATATACATAATATTACTATATAGTAGTAATAAATACAAATAACTTATTATCTATACGTTATTACAAATCAAAACATTCCCTACACTTCTAATAAAGAGAGGTGTAACGATGTCAGATAATCTAAAATTAGTCGGAACACGTATTAGGGATCTTCGTAAATTAAGGGGATTGTCTCAAGAAGCCTTGGCAGAGAAGGCTGGCTTTAATATAAGTTATATAGGTTTTGTTGAACGAGCCGAACGTAATGTTTCCATGAAAAACTTGGGGAAGATTGCTAATGCTTTAGACGTTGGAGTTTATGAGCTTTTTACATATTTGAAGGAACAGGAAGAACTGCCTGAGGAATCGACTTTGAAAGAAGTTGTCTCATTGCTGAGAGAACGTGATCCAAAGGATGTAGAGATGGTGAAGAATGTGTTGATTGAGATTTTTCGACGGATTGATGAAAATGGTTAATACAGCCGATCGGTTTTGAGGTTATCTCTGTCATATAGACTCAAGTAAAAAAGAGAATCGAAATACAGCCCTAGTTCGGTGCTAACCGGACTAAGGCTGTTTAATTTAGTCTGAAATTGTTCGTGGTTGTAGAAGCGGCAGTATTATAATCATACTTAATAGCTACTCATATGTTTTGAATTTCTCGAATTGAATACATTCGCTTTCAAGGTGAGACGAAAGCCCTTCAATCAAGCGATGTCCAAGCAGTACCCCATCTCGAGGTTTCTCTTGGTGAGCAGATTATGGTAAAGATTGAGGGTGTATTGAAAACCCTGGTCGCTCTACGGCAACAGATTCTTTGTTTTCTTACGGACGTGGCCTTATCAAACGTATCTAGAACTAGCTTTAGATCATTTCGTTCGCTAGCTCAAAAGCTATAACTTCATTGTTATACAGATCATAAATCTCGGACACGTACAGAAAGCTTTGTTTAAAGGCAATGTACGTGATATCAGTGACTCACTTCTGGTTAGGGCCTCTTACGGCAAACCCCTGATACCTCATCCCTTAATCAGTCGATACAACACTCGGTTGTGATTATTAAACCGTTAACAACTAAAGGATACTGATTTAAAAAATCTGGAATGGCACAAAGTGCTAAAAAAGCATCACGGATATCGAACGTATTCGGGTTAGTCCTCTGTCGTAATATCTAGTTTCTCTTTCTATTCTCTTACTTACTATATTTTGGTGTTATGTCTCACTTTTAAGCCTGATTATACGGCGGTGCAACCATTTCGACAGTATAGTTTCCATATCTTATTACTGAAGTTTTTAATTCATTTTTTTGATTATAAGGACTTTCCTTTTGAATTAAATCAAAAAGTTTTGTTATTGTAATACTTTCACTTGCGAATGCCCCAATTAATTCAAGCAGATTGTACCATTGGCACCAAGCCGTGTTACTATGTGGCTTTTCATCTCCAGAATAATTCCCATTGTGTCTACCAATAACAAAAAGTTTAATTTTATCCTTGTTTATAAGTTGTGGACTTAGATGCAGAAAATCGGCTATCCGTTTTTCTGAAACTGCATTAACCCATTGTTCAATATCGTTGACCCATTTTTGTGACTTCTCTATATAATTCTTTCTTTTACTTATAAAGGATCGTGTTGATTCATATATTAAATCCTGCCATTTTAGTTGAATAAAAGCAATATCCCCTGTCTCTTTATCAAAAATACATGCATCAATATCCGTAATAATTCTCCCATTTTCGAAAATATCTATACTTCTATTAAATGTAATGAAACGTTTGCTGTCAAAGCACTTATAAAGCTCGTTTCTAAATAATTGCTCTCTTCCTCTAGTGTTGCGATCCCAATCTTTTGAATATTGTCTTTTTATCTCAGACAACATAAAATCTATTGGCTTATAAATGCAGCCGGTAAATGAACGCAACAACTGTGTAGAAGATATCCTAGTGAATAAAGGAACTGGAGTACCTATATGGCCGTAGTATTCCTTTTTTGTCTCATCATATATAAACATGTCAAATATATTCTCGCTTATTTCTTTAGAAACTCCTAAAATAAAGGTCAGAGAATCCAAGAAAACATCGTAATCTACAACAAGCGGTAGTATATTAACTTTTTTCAGATTAGGATCTTTTTTTGTTGCTATCTCAACAAATTGCAAGTGCTTTAAACATATTGATTCAATAGCAATGAGTGCGTCTAGAAAAAAATGATACTCAATATCTCCAAATTTAGAGGTGTATTCAAATCCGTCCCATTCTGTTGCTTGAACAAAGTCCAACTGTGCATTGCGAATGAAGAAAAGGTCTACTTCAGGGTCAGCATCATAACCAATAAAATTGTAGTTCCATGTATATACTAATTTCTCCATCTTTTTAATGATCTTTGGAAGTTGACTAAATCCTTTAATGTACTCATCCTCCAAAGAATTCAGCATTGCATGAGAGTATTTCACAGTTTTTGTTTTTTCATATCTTTCAATTGAATAATGCGTATTCACATAAGATAGACGTGCATTTTTTTCTGTAATAAGCTCATATTTCAATATTCCGAAACGAAGCAGTTCTTCGTAATTTTCCATGGTTCCTGCTTTAAAACAAATATCCAAGAATGCCTTAACGCTATGGATAGATTGCGTTGTTGAAGGTGTTATTGGGCACCCTTCAACTTTATTATAATCTTTATACAGGTAACGAAATGCTATTGGAAGAGAAAAATCAATAAAATTAAGATCTTTATCACTGTTTCTATGACTTTTATGAAGTACCGAGTCATAAATTTGATCACAGTACCGAACCACTTCATTGATAAATAATTGTTGTTCTCTTACTGAGAGTCCTGATATAAACTTTTCTACTCTGTTTAATGCATGATCTCTAATTTTTTTTATTATTGTTGTAATTTCCATAGAATCATCCTTCATAAATAAAAAAAGCAAACCTTCGAAAGTACAACTCTCAAGAAGCATAAAAAGGCCCAATCTCTGGTTGAATGTTGTTCGTCGGAACAGCATTACCCAAAGAGAGCGAGCGCCTTTTAGGTGAAGACTACGACATATATCCGAATAGCAAGAACGAATTTCTCCTATAATCCGAAAAAGCTTCGGTGGATTTTCCCTTGATGGAGCGTCGCAATTCTATCGCTAGCTCGGGAAACGACCGCCCACATCTTTCGAGATACTATACATCAAGCTATGATGTTGGTAGCGTCCACCCGGGAAATGACTCAGTAGCGTGTTCTGTTCTAGCTTGCGAAAATGAAAAATCCGCTTACAGCCGATGATGAGGTAAATAGAATACGGTGCAAAGAGAAGAGTGCGTTGTACACCTGTCCTCCCCCCCCCCCCGAAGATGTTGCACCATCGTCTTTGAGAGTTTGATGTTTTCGAGAATCGTCGGATAAATTTTATTACTGTTTGCAGATCTTCGACCTGGGTCCCATGGTTGAGACAGTCTATGGCGATCAGAGCGGCGCGATCAAAGGAACCCATTCAAACAAAAAAACTTCAGCCAGAAACTAGGTGGTAATTTGCTCAATTAATTTAAGACACCTATACTCCGGATTCCGCTTCAATTCGCACTCCCAAACCACGCTAACTTTCCAGCCCATATCCCTAAGCAACTGTTGTTTTTCTTGATCCCTTAATAAGTTTCCATCGATTTTTTTAACCCAGTAATCTGTATTTGATTTAGGGATACGGAAGTACTTGCAACCTTCATGGCCATGCCAGAAGCATCCATGTATAAAGATAACTGCCTTATACTTTGGCAAAATAAGATCGGGCTTTCCCGGTAGTTTCTTATCATGCAGTCTGTAGCGGAAACCTTTGTTGTGCAGATACCTCCTGACAATCATTTCAGGAGCAGTGTTCTTCGACTTTATTTTGGACATCATCTTGCTGCGTTCTTCTGTTGTCAATGTGTCCACCATCAGCAAGTCCTCCCTGCATGTTGGATAGCCCTCTACACAAATCGAGCATTTCTGCAAGTTTAGCAGCGATAGCCCTCCCCATGATTGGCGGTACTGCATTTCCAACTTGCTGGTATTGCGAATCCTTTGTCCCTACAAATACATAGTCATCAGGAAAGGATTGCAGTCTGGCTGCTTCTCGTATACTTATTGCCCTTGGAATCGTTGGATGAATCCACATTGATTTGCGTACATTTGTAACTGTTCCAGAAGGCTTGCCATATTCAAGTCTTAAATAGATTGAATTTTGTGTTCTTTCTGGTCGAGTATACGTATTCTCGATTAAACTGCGATCAAGATCATGGAAGTTCTGCCCTTGACCCAAAGCTTCAAAACGTTTTTGGGCAGTCTCTCTTGTTTCCGTAGCTACGTGATTGCTTAACATGACCGAATTGCGTAGTAGCCGCGTAAGCTCCGTTGCTTCAAATTCATTATTTAGCGGAATGGGATCATCCTCTGTGTTAAAAACTGGATGTATCTGCTCCAAATCCTGAATCGCATCAAATACAGTTAAATATTCTGCTTCTTTATAGACTTTTACAGGCAATTCCGGTTGAAGATGCAAGTCTTTTCTCAACCCAATAGCAATATATCTTTCACGAAGCTGCGGCACCCCAAACCATGCAGCATTAAGCACACCATCATCTATTTGATACAACTGCCCCAGCCTTTTACCAATGTAATCAATAACTGAGTATGAGTTAGCATCTACATACACGCCTCTTTGATCTACCTTTAAGTTGCGTACAGCTATATTATTATCCAATAGTTCTTTTGCATGCATCATCAGACGTTGAACATTCAGATAACTCAAAATCTCATGTTCCGCATCTTCAAATTCTATTTCCTCTCCAGCATATCTAATAAATGCATTAAGCGAAGCTTGCTCAAAATTAATATACTGTCTTGAAATAGCTGGGCTTCTTTGAGGCAGTACTGAGATATGCTTGATACATTGTTTGCCTTTGCTCAGAGCCTTCTCCCTTGTCTCTTCCTTCCGGGAGTTTTTATGCAACATTCTTAATGCATAAAACACCTTGTCAGGCAAAATCAGTTCATTTAAAATAGCAGGATTAAACAAATACTCATAGATATCGCCCACGGGGCACTCGGTATCTAAAAGACAAATTGTTTCGTTGCGGGTGACTATTCCCAGTTGCTCAAACTCAACCCCATCACTATGTGTACAATAAAAACGGTGAATATCCGACTTAAGCATC
Organism: Paenibacillus dendrobii; assembly: GCF_009807035.1. GTDB lineage: Bacteria > Bacillota > Bacilli > Paenibacillales > Paenibacillaceae > Paenibacillus_AQ > Paenibacillus_AQ dendrobii. Next base: position 118,064 of record NZ_WUBI01000006.1, on the reverse strand, counting down.
CGAACATTCTCCATCACAAAAGCTTTCGGCTTCAGTTTGAGAATCACTTCAACATACTTCTTAACCAGACTATTATTTTGGCTAATAATATGATTTCGTTGACGATTTGCATTTGAAAACCCTTGGCAAGGAGGGCCCCCAACAATTACATCAAATTCTCCATATGAACGCTTGAAAGAGTCGTAGTCCGTTATATCCAAGATATCACTTAGTACTTCTGTATTCTCATGATTGCGTTCATATGTTGCTTTTGCATAATCATTTTTCTCAACCGCAACAGCAATATCAAATCTTTCTGTCTGCATAAAACCCAGACTCATGCCGCCCGCACCTGCAAATAAATCTAATAGTCTATACACGTTGTTCCACCTCTTTTCAAGCGTTCTTCCAACCTTCAATGATAACCCTTTCAAGCAAAGAAAGCAACTTCTGGCTATGTATTGAGTTTGGCAGCTTCGCGGGCATATTGCAAGCTATTTTTAAAGCATCTGCCTCTGTGTGATAAGGTATTTGCTTCTCAAGAATAAACGAGTACATTCTTTTCCAATAATCTGCCCCATAGTTGACCACTCTTGTCTGTGCCTCAATGCCGCTAACAATTTTCTGATCTTTACGGGCTCTGCGAACTTCTGTCTTTTCATCTCCTGAAGCAATGAGCACTGATTCTATTTCTGTATCAAGAGTAATGTTTAAACTTTTCACCTTATTCCAACAAGCTTCTCTTTTACACCACTGTGTCACATTAGCAACAGCCCGTGAGGAATCGGTTATGGAGTCTAGTACTGCTTTGGCTAGCTTATTTAATTGGCTTGTAAGAACACTTGGCACTTCTTGTTTATTCCAAATAATTTGCAAATCCAAGACGTAGGTCGAGCATTGAGTTTTAAGCAAATGTACCAGCAGTGCAATTGAGTAAGTTACAATGTTGGCACGATATCCATGCTCGTACCATGATTGATGAGTAACCAGCTTCTCAACGTGTTTGAATAGAATGTAGAGAGCGATCGACTCTTGAAAAAACTTTTCATTGAAATAATCCTCTGATAGTTGCCATTCATCATCAATCCATTCAGCGAACTCTCTAAAATTAGACTGAGCCCCTTTGCTGACAACATGAGGCAACTCTCGCCACGTATTGCGAGCTTTTGCCAGGTCCGTCTTAGTAATAAGCTGATGCTTAGGATTTTGCGTAAGAAACCGATTGCGTTCGGCCTTAGTCATACGAATTTGAGTTTGCAGATACTGTCCTCTTGCCCGTTCATAAAACCAGCGAGTATCGTGCTGAGATCCCCCCGTTGCTGGAGCAAACAGCCTTCGTGAGATCTGTTCCATACGTATATGAAAGGGATGCGTTGAAAAAAAGTCTGCATCGCTGACTTTATTTTGGCTATTCGATGACTTTGAAATTTTCTGCATTAAATTGTGGGTTTCATCAGGCTCTGCATTAATTTCAGTCAGTTTCATTTGTACACTAATCCCATCAAGATTAGCCTTGTCTTTATAACGTGCACTTGATAGCGAAGCTGTTGTTTGTCCTCCATTAATAATTTGAAAATCCCTAACGAAGGTAATAAACTTCCCCTCAGGTTTTTCTACTACTACTACATCCACTGCGGTAGCGGCAATTCCATTATTAAAAGCAAAAAACATTTTAGGAGAAGTAAGAATTGTCTCTCGTATCTTTTTGTTTACTGCCACTTTAGTGCTCAAAAATGACCGCACATTGCCCTCAAGTAATTGCGAGCCAAAATAATCATATATATCAGCTACCACTGAACCAGGAATTACACATAAAAAAGAACGATAGGATTTGTCTCCAAAATTGCCCGCATCAAGACAAGGAATCCCGTTAGCTGTATACTGTGTAAAGTTAATCTCAACACTTTCACGGCCAGACTCTGCCAAAAACATCTTATACAGTCGCTCAACATCCCAGATCTGAAATTCCACGCTTACTCCCTCGAACTCTTTCACCGGGAAGCTTTCAATTCGGCCACTCATTAATCCATCAGTAAACAGCAGAACACGATACTTCCGAATACGTTCCTTATTAGTTCTCAATATATCAACTAAATCTGCTGCTGAACTACTTATCTCTATTTTACCACCCAATTTATTATTGAAAGTCTCTTCAACGAACCGAAGCGGCCACTGAAATATTTGCTCTGCTTCAGACCGAGTAAGCGTCCTCTCAGCATCGTCACCCAGATAGTCCGCCACAATAAGGTTCATAGTATAATCAAACTCATCCAGTGCGTACCCATCAATTCTCAACTTTCGGTTACGCATTCCTGAGCCTAAATAGAACGAGGCTTCAAAATCCGGGAGCACTTCAGCATTTACAAGGTAGTTTGAAACAATTCCAATAAAGGCCGCACTTGAACCCTCGCCATAGACTGCAGAAGTTGAACGAACATCCTCCAGAAATTCTTTTCTAAAATCCTGCAAATCCATATGGCACCTCCAAATTTAATCATTGAATTCTCCAGTCCTCAATTGCTGAAATACTAATATTATAGCTTGCTGATACGACTTGAGGCGGAACGTTGGTGTTAATTAATTTAGGAAAACTATCATCTACTCTATAGCTCTGGTTTCCGCCTATTCTATACCAGTATTCTTTATATTCTAATGAATCTATAAATCCATTTCGCAATAGCTTGTCGTTGAATAGATCAAACGTTGGTGGATTGCTTTTTAAAACTTCTCGAATATCATCCGCTTTGCTCAACAAAGTAAAAGAACTAGAAGAGTTAGGAGCAATTTTATCAATAAAGTATATTACAAGCTCTCCAGGGATTGGTGCTTTTAATTGTTCCAGTGAAGAAATCGTTATGGTTTTTGACCCAATTCCAGTTGCCTTCACTTCATGCCAGGTAGTCGAAAAAACGAAATCCTGATCCGCTCCTTCGGGCCCCATCCAACTCTCAACTGCTTCATGCATAGGAATTCCATTTAAAATGCAATTATGCAAGTGAATTAATTCCCCCAGAAGCCCTTTTCTTTCTGAATCACCCAATAAGCCGCTGTTTTGCTGCTCCATTAGTTTTGACCATTGCATATACCGCTTTTCAACAAATTCAATTCCTAGCACTGAGTCGCATTGGCTCCTTGATGATTCAATTAAATCGCAACACAATCGAATGAACACTTGTTCATTTTCTTGACGAACTAAACAAAAAGTTATTGTCCACTTCCCATCGCCGCGGCGTCCGACTGAAGATAAAATTGACTTGGACGATGGGAGAATTTTGGGTTCGTAGCTGCAAACTATCAAAAGAGATTTCTGACTGATATCTTCATAGCCAATGTGCCAATCCAGGGGATGAGTGCCATCTATCCTTACATACGACTTGGTGTATTGAACAATGCCGTTCCACTTATCAAGAAGTTGCTCATTAGTCAACATCATTATCATCCTCTTCATCATCTACGTCCATCCAATTGCTTATATCCACCATATTCACAACGTAATTTGCTGTTTTTATATAACCGTTCCCAGGAAATCCAACCCCAATAGCATACAATGTTTCAGGGATCTTGATATTATTGATTGGAGCATCCTTCTTACCAGTACTTTTCAATACATGCAACATTAATATAGGTTTTCGATCCCCTATGAGATATGCACTATCAGGAATATTATTTACTTTACCTGGATTAAGTTTTCTAAATCTCTCCTCAGCCTCCTTGATCTCACCTTTAGTAAGCCCTGCCTTTGTACAACCTCCAGATCCCACCCTAACCTTAGTGCCCATAACCTTAATCATTCCATTTGCTTCTTCAACATAACGTTTTTCCCTTTTTATTTTGATGCTCCCATTAGCACCTTCAAGTACGAAATCATCTGAATCAGAGCCGAAAGGAATAAACACATCCCATTCAGCCAGTCCTGAATTCTTTTCAATATACTCAGCCAGAGCCTTTCCTTGAAATGACATATGCCAAGGATGAGTCTCAAAACTGTAAAGCAATTCTACAATAAGATCTTTGTGAATTCCGCTCCACATAAGCCCTGATTGTTCTACGCCACGTCTTGAGCCTGCTGTGTCCAAACTCGCCACAAATAACTTAAAGGCACGCTCGTTCGCTGCAAGAACATCAGGCTTGGATTTTAATCGTGGCGTTTCCAGCAATTTTCCAGTTACAGAGATTGGTCTACTAACCTCCGTCGCTGTTCTCATTTTATTTCTAGCTGTAACAATAAGTGATTCAGGATGTTTTCTTACTCTAAGACCGAAATCCTTCGGTGTAAGATTATAATTATTCATTCTGCTAATTTCATCTTTCAACTCATTGGCTGCTGCGGTAATATGTCCATACCAATCAATTGCATCGGAAGACATCCACACTTTGAACAAATCGCTGTAATTAGGGCGATAGCCGAACCATCTCGCCATTTGCAAAAGAGTATCGTACATTTGAGAATTGCGATAAAAATAACTAGTACAAAGACCTTCGAGTGTCAAACCTCTTGACAGGCTGTTTCCCCCAACTGTAATAACACGTAAGCCATTATCCTCATAAGCATCATAATTTAAGCTGGCGGATCCCGTTTTCTGGTTAACCGCTCGAATCTCAACTGGAGAGATCGCCTTATGTAAATACATGGAAATCATATCTCCCCATGATACTCTTGATTTCTCTTTCAGGTGATACTTTTCCCAAATTTGATTTAACATCCTTAACGACTTTATTTTCATAGTCTGTACCTCATCAAGGGCACCATAATTATGCACATCAGATTTAACTTGTTCCAGCCAGACTATTATTTTCTCACGTATTCTCACTTGGACATCAGTAAATCGGCTTACGTTAACAAGCATAGAGCGATGATCCTTAATATCTCCACGAACATCTCTTATTGCATTAATTAACAAGAAATAACCCATTGCTTCATATAAACTTGGCGGTAGTTCATCAACAACAAGATCCTTCTTGTGCTTAAATGGAAAAAACATTTCAATTTCATCAGTATCTGTCTCTTCTATATTTTTTTCATAGGTGCCATCATCGCCAAACATAGCATTAGCACCGATATAATTTGTAGGAGGAGCTAACAAATAAATAAAGTCTTTTGGAAATAGATCATCGCCTACCATGTCGTCATCATTTTCAGGATTAATAAAAATATTGGCAAATGGTGTAGCTGTAACGCCTACATATGTGGCTTGATAAAAACGATTTAATATTGAACGTATTGCCGCATTAATCGCTGTAGGATCTTCTTCTTCCTTTTTTGTGTTTACAGATGCATTATCAGCTTCATCGTCAATAAGAAGTAGGGGCAGATCTATTTTTCCAGAACTATCTGCATTATTGGTAAAAAGCCAGCTTTCTAAATTTTTAAGCACTGATTTATTCTTCTTCACAACAAATAAGGCAGGTTCACTTATATTTCTCAAAGTCAGATCGTTGCTGTTCAGAATGCTTGTATTAAAATCATACAGCACAGATGTAAAGGCAGATATTCGCTTTGATGAATCAATTTTTCCTACACCATCAAAGACATTCTTTACTTCCTGCTTCCCCTTCAACCGTAATAAATCTTTGCTCAATCTGCCTGCAAATTCTTTATCCAACCGCTTCTGAGTTTGCATACGCAGATTTTCCATCATACCAGCTAAAACAATAATTACCTTATATCCGGTATCTGCTGCTTTATTGCAGATAGCAGTATAGTTAACCGTCTTACCGGATTGAACATCCCCGAGTACTAATCCTCTTCTCTGCCATGGTTTCTTGCTTTGGGGATCTCCAAATTGGTCTACAATTTCATTAGATACTGTCTCTAAGGTGGCTGTCACTCCAGTGTTCCATCCCTTTACATCCTCCAAATATCGTTTAAACCTGTTCCAGTAATAAAAGTCGATTTCTGCCCTGCGACCTGGAAGCCATGATTGATGATCGCTATTTTTATTTGAAATATACACTCCGACATCCATTTGTATAACCAAAGCCGCCTTTAAATTCTTCATAATTTGATCGAATTCTTTGTCTGCTATAGGAAAAGCTTCGCGTAAACCCATGGCTTCCGCTATGAATTCATCTTCACTTGGCGGAGCATCTGGATACTTGGTATTAATTGCAACTGAAATGAATCGCTCCAGCATTTGGGCAACTTGACTCAACATTTATTCAGCCTCCTGAACTAATTGAATTATTAATTGCGGATATTGATTAAATGGCTCTGTGTTTTCCAACCTCTTCAACATCTCTTCTTTTTCCTGTGTATTTCTACATACAGATAAAAGTTGCTCCAAAAGTACCAACATTTCACTCCTGGATGTTTCACTCTCATTTAAAATTCGCCGATCATTTGTCAGATCAATGTATAACTGGTTTAAGGGCAACCCTTTCTCGATTTGAATCAAAAGTTTCTCTAATAATTGCTTTTCTATGGTCGTACTTGAATTTAGCACTTCAATCAGAGGATAATCTCGGTTGATCTTATAGATTAATCCTCCTTCTCGGGTTTTCACCCTATCCCATATATGAATTTGAGAATCGTCAGTTTCCTTCCTACCTCTGTATGTCCAAGTTCTTGCACTACTTTCGGAAATTTTCCCAATAATTCCAGACAAATTTTTACGTACAACCTCGGGAGGTACTGCAATTGATTTTTTAATGTCCAGCGTCCACAGATAATCAAGAGAGTTAGGAATGTCAACACGAACACGAGAGAGCTTTGATAAATCTCCTTGACGCATCAAACGAAACCACGTACCCCAAACAAGAAGTCTTTTATTGCGGTACACATAAAATCCTTGCAGTCTTCTAAGGCCATCTTTTCCACCAAGCATGTTTAATTCCATTTCGGAAAGTTGAGAAATATGAGGTAAGGTATATGGCCTTATCATAACTTTATGTCCTTCAATTAAAATACTCTCGTCATCCATAACTTGTGTGCTTCGATCGACTAAAAAAGGATCTATCGGTTTAATTTTCACCTTGTTAATCCAGATTTCAACCTTTTTGATTCCAGTCTCTCTCCCGGCAAGATACCGATGAAATACAAGTGATAAGTGCCCCCGAACCTGATCCATGTATTTACCCATTGATTTATCGAAGTTGATTTCTGCCACGCTTAGTCGGTCTAATGCTTGCCAGACTACCAAGGTCCCTGACTCATTCTCATGTAATCCTTCAACATGAGGAATATCTGTTATATCCTCTAAGCTAAATATTTTCAGTGACCAGTCATTTGTTGATTGAATAAAATCCAAATCCCACTGTGCCGCAGATACCTGGCCCTCTTTTTTACTAATAACGGTAAGTCTTCTGCACTGGGACATAGATGCAGTCTTCAATCCTAGTCCAAATCTGCCCAAGTCACCTGTTGCACGATCATCCAATGGATTTTTGCTGCCATATCTCATCGCATTTGTTAATTCGTCTTTATCCATCCCATTACCATTATCCAGTATTGCAATATAAGGTTCTTCAACGGGGAAGAACATAATGTCTATTTGTGTGGCATTTGCAGTAATGCTATTATCAATAATGTCAGATACTGCAGTTTCTACTGAATAGCCAATTGCTCGGGTTGCCTCCATAAGAACTGGTGCATATGGTGGTATAGAAATGACCTCCACACGTAGTTCCCCTTTCCTAGACGTAATACACACCTCCCTCTAGGGATTCGACAAAATTTCCCATATTCCTTTTTCGGAATACCTTATACTTAGTTACTACTCCAAATTTTCTTCTGTTGATTTTGATTTATAGGCCTCAGATCCTTGCATAATCTCATTGAGAGAAAAGCTTTTTTTTTGGACCTTACCCCACGCCGCAGCTCCGGTTGCAGCATAGTCCATATGCTACAATTGGTAGCCGCCGCATTTGTCCAAGATCGGGCAAGGCGCGGCGATCGGTCGGAGCTGGCTTCCTTTCCTCTTCTTTTGTCGCTAAGAACCCTTTCCACACACTCCTTTCCAAAAATACACATGGTAAATACACCACGGCTGCTCCTTCGGACTGTTCATTAGCGAATTGACCACGTTTCCATAAAATGCAGCTTAAAATAAGCACTCTTTTGACAAACGTCGACCATCTTCCTCCCGACAAAAATACCCCTGGAGCGCTAGTCTCCAGGAGTAACAGATTCCAAACGATATTGATCAAAGCAATTATGCCAGCCTAAATCAACCGAGATTCAACAATCTCCTCCCCTGCCCAATCACCCCAAAAATCGGCTCCCGCTTCATTTCATTCACCCGCGCCAGCGGCGAAAAAGCCGCGATCTGCTCCGCCAACCGGCATCGCACGACGGGATTGTGCTGCAGCACGCCGCCCTGCAGAATTACAACAAAAGGGGATTCCGCCTTGGACAGGCCAAGCTTCTGTATGACCGCCTGCGCTCCCAGAAAGAGCTCAACGGCTGCTGCCTCAAGTATCCGGCATGCAGACGCGTCACCCTCCTGGGCCGCTTCTCCCACGAGCCTGCTCAGATCGGCCGTCTTATCTACGCTATATGCAGCGGAGTAAGCCCAGTTGAACAGCTCCTCTTCATTTTGCAGCTTCAGGTGCTGCAACAGCTTATCGGTTAACGGCGTGGCGGCGCCTCTTCCGTCGTATCCGCGCAGCGCGGCCCGGATCGCCTGTTTGCCGATCCAGTAGCCGCTGCCTTCATCGCCGACGCGGTGGCCCCAGCCGCCTGCGCGGGCGCTGTCGCCCTTGGCGTTAATCCCATACACGATCGAGCCGGTACCGGCGATGATCAGGATGCCAGGATCGCCGCCGGAGGCGCCGAGCAGGGCGGCAACGCCATCATTCTCTACGACGACGCGATCCGCCTGCACCTGCGTGCTGGTGAGCGCTTCGTGGACAAGCTCCTCGATGATGCGGCGATCGTAAGCGGTGTCGAGGCCCGCAAGCCCGAAGACGGCGCAGGCCACTTGCAGCGGTCCGTCTTCCTCCGCTGCGGGAGTATGTTCTATCGGGGATACGCCAAGTGATGAGGCCGTCATTCCACCGTTCCCCTCTGCCGTCCATTGCCGCTTCGCCTCCCGGATCGCGCGCGTCAGCTCACGCGCCGCGGCCTCGCGGCCCACGCCCTGGTAGTTGCAGGATCCCGCGCGCCCGCTTGCGAGCATACGCCCTTCGGCGTCCGCGAACACGGCCAGGCATTTCGTTCCCCCGCCGTCTACGGCCAGCAGGGGAACTGTTGCCGGGTTCATCGGCTGACGCTCCAGCCGGCCAGCGAGCGGTCCAGGTTCTCTAGCGCGCCCTCCGTGCGGGTACGGGCAGCATCCAGCCACTGCTCCTGTGTCTGCTGGCTTTCCTTTCGCTTGGCGATGACGCTGCGAATTTCCGAAGGCGCTGGCCCGCCGGGCAGGGTGCGGATATCCACGAAGTGTACCGGGTCCAGAGCCAGCCGCAGCTGCTCTGCGGTGAGCGACAGCTTCCTCCCGATCACTTGCAGCGCGATCTCGTTGACGAGCTCCAGCGTAATTTCGTTCGCGGCTAGCCCTTCGGCGACGGCGTGCTTCACGAGGCGGCTCACGATATGGTGGGAGCCTCGGAACGATAAGCCGTCGGTACGCACCAGCGTATCCGCGAGCTCGGTCACGATGGCGAAGCTGCCTTCGGTACGCTTGCGCAGCACCTCTTTGTTGACGTCCACTGTCCCGATGACGCAGGAGAGCAGGCGGTACATCCGTTCCAGCACCTGCAGCGCCTTCCAGGCATACGGCTGCATGTCGTCCTCGGTATCCACGATGTCGCCGAACGGGGTATTATGCATCATGGTCAGGACGGTTTGGGTGTTGCCGACGCAGCTGGAGAGCAGCGCACGCATATGCTCGAACGAGACCGGGTTCCGCTTCTGCGGCATGATCGAGCTGATCTGCACGTACGGATCGGCCACGCGCAGCATGCCGAATTCCTGGGTGCACCATAGCAGAAAATCCTGCGATGATCTGCCCAGGTTGATGGCCGCGAGCTGGACTGCGGTCATCATCTCGCCGACGTAATCGGCGCCGCCGATCGCGTCGTATGAGTTATAGATCAGCTCGTCGAAGCCGAGCAGCTCCTGCACCCGTTCGCGGCTGATGGCGAAGCCGGATGTCGTGAGTGCCGCCGCGCCCATGCTGCTCCGGTTGCAGTTGGCATAGGCCGCCTTCAGCCGGCGGATGTCGCGGTCCAGCGAATCGGTCACAGCCATGATGTAGTGGGCCAGCGTGGTCGGCTGCGCCTGCTGCGTATGGGTGTAGCCGATCATGATCGTGTCCGCATGCTCCTCCGCGAACGACAGCAGCTGGCTCTTGAGCGCAAGGGCTCCGCGAAGCGTCACGAGCAGTTTCTCCCGCAGCACGATCCGGTAAATCGCGATACCCATATCGTTGCGGCTGCGGGCCAGATGCAGGTTGTCGGCAATGTCTCCGGCCGCTGCATGCAGCTCATGTTCAACCTGAAAGAACAGGTCCTCGAATTGTCCGGTATATTCCGCTTGGCGAAGCCCCTCCAGGTCAAGGCCACGAATAGCCGACGCGATCTGGCCAGCCTCTTCTTCGCTGACGAGCCCCTGCTCCTTCAGCATGATCAGATGCGCTTTGTTGATCGCCATCATGGCGCCGAGCAAACTTATCTTCGCTTCGTCAAAAGCGGGTTCGAGCACAACTTCCGTATACGTGCGTCCCGGAAAGTGCCCGCCTTCCTGCTGCAAAATCTGTTCCCGAGTCCTCATGTTGTCCCATTCCCTTCCATCGTTTTATGTATCGATCGATATCCAATGAATCTTAGCAAGTCGACAGTAACTACGGATTTGAGCAGAAATATTTTACTTCGTGCAAAGTGGCCGCTTCGGTTCCGGATCGTTCCTTCGATCGCTGTTGCTCCCGGATTTCTTGATTGAAATGAGATCATGGTCGAAATCCGCTCACAAAGGCGAACGCTACGCTTCTCCTGAACGATTCCGTCTCCTCCGCTACTTTAGCCGTATAATCATTCGTCCTCTCCGCTGAGCAACTATAGATTCCTAACGTGCATCTTGAATAAAGTCTCACACCATCTTCCTCATCCCAACATCCAGGATGCGGCGCGAAGCACACCGCTTCGCGCCCACCCTTTTTCATACAATCTAACCTTGATTCCACGAACTATGATAAGTCCAAATCAATCACTTGCTGCCCGAAGGAGCCGTCGTCCCTGCGGACGCCGCGCCTTGTTTCAGGCTGATCATGTTCACGAACATGCGGATCGAGCCCGGCACCAGGCTTGGCATTTCGCGGTACCAGACGAGCGAGCTGTACGTATAGGTTCCTTTGCCATAATCGGCTGAGAGGAACGTGCCGGTGAACTCTTTTTCGCCCGGATCGCCGTTCGAAATCAGCTCCGTATACTCCTTGCCCCATTCGGACGGGTTATAGGCGGAGCGGTCCTGGATCCAGTTCTCCCAATCGGCGGCCGTGATTTTGTTCGGCGTATTGAAGATCGGATGATCCGGCGCCAGTATGGTCACCTTGGAATTCTCGTCCGTGACGCGCCACTGGATCAGCGGCTCCCCGATCTTGATCGGATACGGAGCCAGCTCCGGCGACCATTTGTCTTCCGGCTTATGATACTGAACGACCAGGTTGCCGCCGTTCTTGGCAAAATCGAGCAGGCGCTGGTTGCTTGGAATCAGCTCCGAACGGAATGCATATGCACGAATGCCGAGCACAATCGTGTCGTACTGCGACAAATCGCCGAACTGAATCGTTTTGGCATCCAGATTCGTCACATTGACGCCTACTTGGCGCAGCACCTGATCGATATTATCGAACCCGCTGGAGACGTATCCGACTTTCAGGCTTTGCGGCACCTTCAGATCGAACGCCTGAATGGCGAGGTTCGCAGGCTTGACGTAATACGTTTTGCCGATATGCGGATATTGGATGACCTGCACCGTTCTGCTGCTGTCCGTTGTGCCAATGCTCGATACCGCCGACAGGCTGTAGCTTCCCGCCTTCACGCCCGCAGGCGCTTTGACGGTGAATTCGGCCGTCTTGGTTTCGTATTTGGCCGCGAACTTCAGCTCCTGCACCGCAGGCTCTACCGTCCAGAACTCCGGCGTTTTCAACGATACTTTCGTCGTCTCGGCCCCTGGCGTGTAATTCGTTGCCGTGACCTTCACCGATACGGCATCTTCCGGCTTCAGCGTATTCAACACCGCCGCTTCCGGGCTGAGGGACAGCGCAACCGGCGGCAGCACCGCGACCGCATTGTCCGGAACCGCATGCAGCGTCGCCGGCGTTCCGAACGCCTCATACCGGATATCCGCGGAAATGAGCGGCAGCGCATAAGGATTGAAATCCTCGACCTGCTTCGGCACGGTCACCTCGAACTCCGTTTTGACCGTTTCGTTTTTGCCCAGCTTGGCGAAAGTCGCGGTTCCAGCCGCCTTCGCATTCCAGCCTTCCGGCACGTTCAGCTTCAGATCGACCTTGCCGACGTTGACGTCCCCGCCATTGAAGGCGGTAACGGTTACCTTCGCGGTTTGCCCCGGAACGAGCTCTCCGGTCTCCGGCTTCACCTTCACGACGACGGAAGTCGCTTCCTGGCTGGCCTTATTCAGCTGTCTGTCCTTCACGTCCAGCCGGTGCAGCAGATCATTTTTAGCCGAAGCGTCCAAAGAAGAGGACTTCACCAGCTCCACCGCGGTTTGCACGTCCACTTTCATCTCATGGACTTCGCGGGCAACTTTATCGAATGCGGGATAAGCCGCAATCACTTCGTTTGCGTCCTGTTGCAGCGCGTTCAGCTGCTTGGCTACCTTATTGTCTTTTCCTTTGGCATTGATTTCTTTGGCCAGATCATCGAACGTGAAAGCGATGCCGCCGAAGAGAGATGTTTCCGGCTTTCCGCTTGCTTTTGAGTCGTCCGCTGCTGCCTCCAGCTTGTAATACGCGGTTCCTTGGCCTTCGTCCACCTGTCTGCCCATGCCTTGGCTCTTGTGCATATAACGGGACTCTTCGCCGAGCTGAGCATAGGAAGCGCCGTACAGCTCATTGTATGCGTTGACCGGCAAAGAGGCATCGTAGGCCTTATCCGATGCAGGAACGTACAGCTTCTTCGGCTGCCAAGGCTGTAGTCCTTCCTTCAGCTGCTCCGGGAATACCTCCGGATTGCCCGCATCCTTGAAAGCCCTCACAGTCAGCACGTTCACCGCGCGATGATGTCCATGCGTCGAATCCTCGTTCAGGAACGCCGGAATGAGTACGTCCGGACGTTTTTCGCGAATTTGACGGATGAGCCGCTCGTAAGCGACGTCCTCGCCCCATTTGGCCAAGGTTTCGTCCGGGCTTTTGGAGAATCCGAAATCAAAGATCGGATCATTCAGCTTCTGGCTCAGGTTCGCCAGCGTCACGTTGGTAATTTTCGACGCCTCCTGCAGTTCCCGCGTACGGATAATGCCGAGGGCATTGCCCAGCTCGCTGCCGATTTCGTTCTGCCCGCCTTCCCCGCGGTTCGCGATCACGCTGTATGTATCCACGCCGAGACCCAGCGATAGATACGCGAGCGTCGCGCTGTGTTCATCGTCCGGGTGAGCTCCCGTGTTCATTGCGCTTGCAACGGTGGTGAGCGGTTTGATCGCTTTCCATAAATCAACCACCCCCCTGTCGGCGGATGCCTTTCCCGGACCGGCCTGCAAAGCCAGCGTTCCGGCCATCACCAGGCTCAGGGATGCTGCCATCCATTTGTTACCCCTGCGTTTCTTGCTCGATTGATTTGGATTCAACGTTACTTCTCCTCCTTCAAGCGTGAAAGTTTGTATCATTATCGCGGGTAGGCCCGTACAGGATCGGACAAGCCGTGCGCGCAATGAATGGGATTGCTTCTTGCCGCTTCAGGTTCAGGACAATCTATGGTTAAATCGCGGAGCCGGCATTGCCGCCGGTCAGTCTGCGGGAAACGTAGAGTACGAGAATGATCATGACGATTTGCAGCACGCCGTACGCGCAGGCGGTTCCGAATTCGAATGCGTACATCCGCTGGAAAATCTCGACCGACATCGGCGTCGTCTTGTTCGTGTACAGCAGAATCGAGGCGACGAACTCGCCGATGCCCTCCACCAAGGCCAGGAGCGTGCCCGCTAGGATGCCGCTTAGTGCCATCGGGAACACGACGCGGCGGAAGGTGTACCACCAGGATGCGCCCAGGTTTCGCGCCGCTTCCTCTACCGAGCGGTCAGTCTGCATCAGCGTGGACGACGTCGAGCGGAAGATCAGCGGCAGATGCCGGACGAAATACGCAAGCGGCATAATCCAGAACGTGCCGATCAGCACCTGCCCGAACGAGAACGCATTCGGCTCGCTGAACGCCGTGATCAGGTTCACGGCCACGACCGTGCCCGGCAGCGCCCAAGGCAGCATGATCAGGATATCGAGCAGCGTTTTGCCTTTGAAGCGCATGCGCACGATGGCGTAAGCGGCGGCGACGCCGAACAGCAGGTTGCCGATTGTGGCAACGATGCTGATTTTGAAGCTGTTCGCGATCGGGCGCCAGGTTTTACTGTCGGTGAACAAATCCTTGAAATGATCGAGCGTGTACGACGGCGGCAGAACCTGGGTCGTCCATTTCCCGTCTTCCGAAAAAGCGAGCAGCACGATCACGAGGATCGGCAGCATGAGCACGAGCACCCCGAGAAAAGACAGCACCATCGAGACATTGCGCACGGCCCGGCTCTTTACCTCGGTCCGGTGCACGCTGACGCCCTTGCTCATGTTTTGGTAGTTCCTTGCGCCTTGATACCATCTCATCAGGATGAGGAACAGGATGGACACGACGGACAGCAGCGTCGACTGCGTCGCGGCCATGTCCAGGTCGCCATTTGTGCGCGACAGGTAAATCTGCATCGTCATCGTCCGCTCGATCCCGAAAATCAGCGGCGCCGTATAGGACGCCATCGAGATCATGAACACGAGCAGCGATGCCGCGACAATCGCCGGCGTGAGCATGGGCAGAATTACCCGCCGCCAAATGGTGAAGCGGTTCGCGCCCAGGTTCGCGGCTGCCTCCTCCAGCGAAGGGTCAAGCCCTTTAATCGCCGAGGATGCGGTCATATAGAAATAGGTGTACATCGTAAACGTATGGACGACGAGCACGCCCCAGATGCCTTTTAAGGTAAAAGGCGGCTTTTCCAGATGGAGCAAATGCTGCAGACCGCGCGGGATGATCCCGCTCGAGCCGTACAGAAATTCAAAGGACAACACCCCGATCAGCGGCGGCAGCGCCATGGGCACGAGGACGAGCACCGACAGCAGCTTGCGGCCGGGGAAATCATACCTTTCGAGCAGGAACGCCATGCTGATGCCCACGATACCGCAGGTGACAACGCTGAGCACCGAAATGTACACGCTCGTCCACAGCGCTTCGAGGTTCGACGTATGCTCCAGGCTGAAGAAGCGGGAATAATTTTGGAGAGAAAAGCTCCCCTCCTGCTTGATGCTCTGCAGGAAAGTCTGGAAAAACGGATATACGACATAGGCCAGCAGAATGAGAAACAGCGGCGCGATCAGCACGTAGACGAAATGCCGCGACGTCGTCAACGCACTCCAGCGGCTGTTCGGACGAAGCGTCGGCTGCCGCCGCGGTTGAGGTTGTGGTTGGTTCATGGCTTCGGCTCACCTCCTATTCCAGAAAATAAATGCTCTCCGGTGTCACGCATAACAGCATTTCCTCGCCCGGCTCCCTCATCCGCTGTCCCTGCCCGACGAACAAAGCTTTTACGGACAGCGGTCCGGCTTCCGCGATCACGTTCACGCTGACGCCGGTGAACTCCGACAGCCGCACCTTCACGGATAACGTATTGGCTTCGCCTCGCTCAGGCGGGTCTGCCTCCCGGATGGCCTCCGGACGTACCGACAGCGTCACCTTCCGTCCCGCCGCCAGCTTGCATGCGGGCGAAGCGTTCGCGGTGAGGCCGGTCAGCAGCACATCCGGCGCGATCCGAACGTCCGCCAGGCCGCCTACTACGCGTTCCACCGTGCCTTCCCATAGATTGGTTTCGCCGATGAACGAGGCGACGAAACGGTTGGCCGGGCGGTTGTATATCTCAAGCGGTGCGCCGATCTGCTGCACGACGCCGTCCTTCATGACCATGATCCGGTCGGACATCGACATCGCTTCCGATTGGTCATGCGTTACGTAGATCGTCGTGATGCCGAGCTCCAGCTGCAGCCTTTTGATTTCCTGCCTCGTCTCGTCCCGCAGCTTCGCGTCGAGGTTGGACAGCGGCTCATCGAGCAGGAGAATATTCGGTTCGATCACCAAAGCGCGCGCGAGCGCGACCCGCTGCTGCTGGCCGCCCGACAGCTGGTCGATGCGGCGCTCGCCGTAGCCGTCCAGATGCACGAGTTTCTGGGCGCGCGTCACCTTCTCGCGTATATCCGTCTTCCCTTGTTTACGGACTTGGAGACCGAAAGCAATATTCTCGAAGACGGTCATGTGCGGGAATAAGGCGTAGTTTTGAAAAACCATGCCCGTGTTGCGCTTGTTGGGCGGCATGTTCGTCACGATCTGTTCCCCGAACAGGATGCGCCCGCCGCTGGGGTAGTAAAAGCCGGCGATCATGCGCAATGTAGTCGTCTTGCCGCAGCCGCTCGGTCCCAGAAAGGTAAAAAACTCGCCTGGCTTGATATGTACATCCACGTCCTCCACACCTTTGGCACCGCCAAACGTTTTGCTGACGCGATCCAGCGTGACTCCGATCATAAAGTTAGTCCTCCTTCAATTCGTTTCGCGTATCGATGCAAGCCTGATCGGCCTTCCATATACATTCACTCTACTTAGCTGCCCGCTGGAATATCCGGCAGACCCGGCGGGGAGCTCCCCGCCGCTGCCTCTTGTATCGCCTAAAGCGAAGCACCCTATTCCGTTATTTTCCGCCCTTACCCTTGATGTTCTCGTCCCAATGCTGCATCCATTCCTTTTCTTTGTCCGCCAGCACCGTCCAGTCCAGATCGAGCGGCTTGGTATCGAGGTTTTTGTACCAATCCGGGAACTGACTCTTGTCGATATCGGTCCGGGTCGGGATCTGGAACAGCTTGTCCGCCTTTTCCTTCAGCTGACCTTCATCGAAAATGAAGTCGAAGAATTTCTTCGCGTTCTCCATGTTCTTGGCGTCCTTGACGATGCCGACGCCATCCACCAGGATCGGCGCGCCGCTGGCCGGATAGATGTAATCGAACGGCTGCTTCTGCATTTCCTTCTGGATCAGGATGTCCTGGAGGTTCCACAGCGACAGTTTGCCTTCCTGGCGGGCCAGCTTCAGATACAGCTGCGTCGGGTCCTGCGTGTATTCTTTCGTGTTGGCGTCGAGTTTTTTCAGCCATTCGTAGCCTTTGTCCGGGCTCGCCGAGTCCTGGCGGTAAATCATCGCGTCATAGATTGTCCGCATCGTGCCGGACGCCATGACGCCGCGGATCAGGATTTGGTCCTTCCATTTCGGATCGAGCAGGTCGTCCCAATCCTTCGGCGCATCCTCCTTCTTCAGCGCTTCGGAGTTATACATGATCACCTCGGGCAGCAGCATCTCGCCGTACCAGCGGTCCTGCGCGTCTTTGTATTCGGCCGGGATGCTGTCCGCATAGCTCGGCTTATACGATTCCAGCAGGCCTTCGTTCGCCGCCGTGATAAAAGAGGACTGCGTGCCGCCCCACCAGAAATCCGCCTGCGGATTGGCCTTTTCGCCGCGTACCCGCTCCATGATCTGCTGCGCGCCCATCGTCATTACTTCGACGTCGAGGCCCGGATTCAGCTCCTTGAACTTCGGCACGATCTGCTCGACGACGTTTTTGTCGCGGGCGGTGTAGATGACGAGCTTTTTCGATCCTTTGGAGCTGCTATCACCGCCGCCGGATGCGGAAGGCTCCTTGTCTCCCCCGCCGCATGCCGTTAAACCGACCGTCATCGTCAGCGCCATGGACAGCATGCCGAGCTTGAACCATTTTTTTGTCATCGTTTGAATCCCCCTTGGTTTTAAATTCAATATAGTTGGCGGGTTGGCCGCTGCGGTTCCGGATCGTTTTTCCGATCGCTGTTGTTACCAAATTTCATGATTTAGACTTATACCTTCAAAACGATTCCGACCCCTTCGCTACTCCGCCCGCCTGAGCACATAATGAGCCCATTTTTAAATGCCAAAATTTTAACTACCGGCCGGCATTGATGCGAACGAGTGCGCCTCCAGCACGCTGTGCACCGCGCCCATCAGGCCCGCGCGCTCGCGCAGCTCGGCCAGGCGGATGTCCGGCACCACCGGCACCCACTCCAGCAGCAGCTCGCGAATCCGGTTCAGCCCCGATTCGTCCAAGTGAAGCATCTCGCCGCTCAACACCAGCATTTCGGGATCGAGCACGCTGACCGTGTTGGCGATGCCGGAGGCCCAGCCGTGATACACCTCGTTCAGCAGGACTTCCGCGGGCCCGCTGCCTTCTCCGCTCAACCGGATGAGCTGCCGCAAAATGCTCTCTTCGGGATCGACCACCAGGCCAAGCGCTTGGGCTTTGCCGTGAATGCCGGTAACCGAGAAGTTCTTCTCGAACACGCCGAATTCTCCCTTGCGGCGGGCCGGCGAGTCGCCGATCCGCATGTAGCCGATTTCCCCGGAGGCCTCCCGGCTTCCCCGGTACAGCTGCTTGTCCAGGATGATCCCTGCGCCGATGCCGGTGCCGACGTACATATAGACCAAGCTGGAAACGCCCGCCCCCGCACCGCCAAAAAATTCGCCCTGCGTCATCATGTTGACGTCGTTGTCGAGCACGACCGGCAGCCGCAGGCGCTCCTCGATTTCCCGGCCTACCGGCAGGTCCATCCAGCCCGTGCTCGGGGCATGGCTGACGGTGCCGCTCCGGCGCTGGGTGATGCCGGGGAGGCCGACGCCGATGCCGACGACCCGGTCGCGGTCTATCCCGCCTGCTGCGAGCAAACGCGCGAGCGTCTCCTCCAGCGCTTTCAGCGCGGAGTCCCCGTCCACCGGCTGTTTCAAACGGGTATGCCGCTGCGCGATCAGCTCGCCCTTCATATCGGCTACCGCCATTTCGAGATCGCTTCCCTCGAACACGGCACCCACGACCGCATACGCCTGCACATTGTATTCAAGCAGGATGGGTCTGCGCCCACCTTTGGATTCCCCGGTACCGACCTCGCGAATCAGCCCTTCCTGGATCATTTCTTCTACGAGCGCCGACACGCAGGGGCGGCTGAGGTTGGTTTTGGCTGCTAATTCGGCTCGTGACAAGCGGGGCTCCTGCCGGAGCTGATGCAGTATACCTTCTCGGTTCATCTGTTTGACGAATTTGGTGTTTCCGGTTCTCCCCCTGATCACGATGTCATCCACCACCTTACTTTGTTAAAATAACTAACAAATTCAAATTTAGGCTCAAGTATATGAATGCGCTTCCAAAACGTCAATGCGTTTACCCAGAAATGAGAATTCCTTCCTAAGCGTCGAAAAAACTCGAACTCCATGCTTTTCCTCCCCTTTTCCTGACGGATGAAATGCCCAGTTGCCCCCGAACGGTGCGGATTTCCAACTCTCCTCCATCTTTGAAATATCTCTTTGGATAGGCCAAATATTGTTCAAAAACGTTTTTGGTTCGTTATGACTTTCTTCCCGGAACCTTTTTCCCTCTTTCCGAATTTCAATCCTCCATATTAACGAGGAAAAACCGGTCGACAATCAGGCATAAATACCTGGAAATCAGCTCACAAAAAAAGAACAGCCCATCGAATGGGCCGTTCTTATATCAAGCATTATACAGTTGCAACAGCATAGTCTTATACAACTTTTCTGTTATTATTTTGCGAGTTACAAAATCTTGAAGGAGGTACAATCATTTGTCTTCTGGTGATTTTTATGCCTATTGTTTGTTACTTCTCGGTTTCATAGTTGTCCTGTTAAGCTCTTTCCAATAACGTCTCTGTTGTGAGCTTAAACCCCTCGATGACAGCATCTTCATCAACCTCAATCATAATGCAGCGTCTGGCTTGAAAGCTCACCTCTTTAATATACCTTAGATTCTGTGGACTGATGTAATCGTGGCTACCTTGGTATCGATCTTGATCGATTTTGACATGAATTTCGGGACCACGCTGCTGGCCTTCAGTTCATAGTTTTTATCATCAACGATGGTCTCAAACGCCCGTTCCACAGCTTCCTTGGTCCTTCATGTTATCCAATGCTCCCCAGACCTTTATATCTCCTACGACATAAAAGCGATATTTTGTTCTGGATACTGCCACGTTAATAAGATTTGGTTCAATCGACAGTAGCTGCCGTTTCTACTGGCTTTGCTTCAATTCGATATATGCGGTGCGGGCTGAATCAACTCAATTTCTTTATTACTTTCTCCACTCGCTTTCGTTTTGTATCTTTTTCAATATCACTGAGCCGGGAGGAAAGCGTCTCTATGAAAAGTACCTTGTTCTGATCGTTAACGATGGATATTGCTTTCTCCGCATACATTGGAAGTTGATTTGTCGGACAGCTCTCGAGCTGTTGGATGAGTAAGGCAAATGCATGGTCGGCATACGGTTTGACTGAACAAAGTTTTATCAGGATATGTACTCCATGATCTCTGGTGATTACCGATCCTTTGTCAGCAATATCGACAATTTTTGCAAGTTTTCCATAAATGGCTTCCGGATTTTCAAGCGTGATCGCATCTAGTGCCGTCATTGCACCCCATACAAGCCGATTGTTCTTATGATCCAGCAATGCCAGGAACTCTTCTATGTATTCAGCAACTAAAGACGGTTTGAGCTCTCCGATTTCATAGAGAACTTTCATGCAATCGCTTTGAATGTTTTTGTCTTGGTTATGCATGTTGTCAACAAGTTCCTTCACAGCTTCCCGGTCATCTTGGTCAACGATATATTTTGCCAGTTCCTGATTAGGGCCTTCGTCTTTGCGGTTAAGTGAGGTTGCTAATTGATCGATTATGGTCATTTGTTTTTCTCCTTTAAAGTTTGCGAAAGAAAGCCTGATTCACGTAAAGGCTCTCTACACAATTTATTGTAGCACTTCATTTACAAAACCCAAAAAGAGATAATCTTCCTAGCTGTTAGGTATCTTTTATAGAAAAAAGCTCCTTATTATTTCCGCCAATACATCTCAACTATTTGTCCGTCCGCACCACTAGATCCCATCACATTGTTTCCATTCTACACCACTTATCTGCAGATCCGCATCGATCATCATTCCCTTCATTCCCCAAAATAACAAAGAAAGCCGTACGCTCACCCGCTGAGTAAAAAAATGACTGTATTGTGAAAAAGTCATTCACCACTAACTCAGAATCTAGGGAGTTTAACATGGAAATGCCAGGTTAAATCTAAAATCTAGGAGGTTCGGCGCTTATGACAAAAAAGCTGAGGAGAAACAGTAGGCAATTCCTGCTTTTCACTCAGCTCGTATGCAAATTTTTTGGCTTTTGAGAAGACTTTAATTACTTTTCACACCAACCCTTTACAACAAGCCACAGATTCTACGTGCGGAGTAAGCAGAGTCCACTCATCTAATCAAAAAGGGTTATCCTGAAGCCGGTAGTTCACAGCCTTCAGGATAACCCTCTTACCGCTTAGTTGATGTCTCTCAGTCGGTCACTGCAAGCTGATGCAGCGTACGAATGAATACCACCGCCGCTTGCGCTCGTATCGCTGCACCCTTCAAAACTTACTTGTTCAGTTGCGTCAGCATGTTCACTACAACCGTTACGGCTTCCGCTCTGGTCAATAGGCCAGCGGGATCGAACGCGTTCGCGCCTTTACCGCCGACGACGCCTAGCTGCTTCAACGCGGCGACCGCGCCTTGGGCCCAAAGCGGAATGTCCCGCTCGTCCGCGAAGCCGATATTGCCAGTGTTCGCACTAGCGGACAAGCCTAGCGCCTTCGCGATCATGACTGCCATCTCGGAGCGCCTTATCTCCGCATTCGGACGGAAAGTACCATCCTCGTACCCCGTAACAATGCCTGCCTGCAATGCTTGCGCTACGGCGTCACGCGCCCAATCTCCGATGTTGCCTGCGTCGGAAAATGTTAGCGCAGCGCCGTCCGTTTGCGGCTTCAATGCGTTCATTAGCATCACGAGAAATTCCGCACGCGTGACGGACTTGTCCGGAGCGAATGAACCGTCTTCGTATCCGCTGACGATTTTCAGGCGTGTTGCTTGTCCGATTTTCTGCTCTGCCCAGTGTCCCTTCGTGTCATTGTAAGTCGTCTCTTCAGAGGTACGGGTAATGTTCACCGTATACGTGCGAGTCGTGCCGTTCTCTGCTTGAACTTGGATAAGAAGCTCGTTCTTGCCCAGGTTCAGATCCGCTTTTATGCCAGCGGGCACGACTTGTCCGTTCAACCGATACGTTGTCTTTGCCGCCCAGTGATTCGCAGCCGTCCCGATTACAATCTGAGACGCATCTGTGTTAGCCTCGTAGGTAAGCACATCCGCCCGGAACGCCGGCGATAACGTCAGCGATTCTCCTTCTCCGGCCGATAGCGTCAACGACTTCAGCTCTGCATTATTTGAAGCAATATAAGGCGGATTTACAGGCGGTGTGGTAATCACCGGCGGCGAGTTCACCGTCAGCGTCGCGCTGTTCGATGTCGCGTTTGGCGCTGCCAAACCGCTGGCAATTACACGGTAGACATAGCCGTTCATACCGGACGTCGCACCGGTGATCGTCAACGTATCCGTCGTCGCTCCACTGTAAGGCACTCCATTGGAAATGTTCGTAAATCCTGCTCCTGTATCCACTTGCCATTGGTAACCCGTCGCATCAGACGCTGTCACGGAGAAGGTCGTGTTCTCCCCTGTAGCTATGATGGCGTTGCTCGGATGGCTCGTAATTGCCGGCGGTGAGTTCACCGTCAGCGTCGCGCCGTTCGATGTCGCGTTTGGCGCTGCCAAACCGCTGGCAATTACCCGGTAGACATAGCCGTTCATCCCTGCCGTTGCTCCGGTGATCGTCAGCGTATCCGTCATCGCCCCACTGTATGGCGCTCCATCGGAAATGTTCGTAAATCCTGCTCCTGTATCCACTTGCCATTGGTAACCAGTCGCATCAGACGCTGTCACGGAGAAGGTTGTATTCTCCCCTGTAGCTATGGTGGCGTTGCTCGGCTGACTGGAAATCGCCGGCGGCGAGTTCACCGTCAGCATCGCGCCGTTCGACACCGCGTTTGGTGCTGCCAAACCGTTGGCAACTACCCGGTAGACATAGCCGTTCATACCGGACGTTGCCCCCGTAATCGTCAGCGTTGCCGTCGTCGCTCCGCTGTATGGCACTCCATTGGAAATGTTCGTAAATCCTGCACCTTCATCCACCTGCCATTGGTAACCCGTCGCATCAGACGCTGTCACGGAGAAGGTTGTATTCTCCCCTGTAGCTATGGTGGCGTTGCTCGGCTGACTGGAAATCACCGGCGGCGAGTTCACCGTCAGCGTCGCGCTGTTCGATGTCGCGTTTGGCGCTGCTAAACCGTTGGCAACTACCCGGTAGACATAGCCGTTCATACCGGACGTCGCTCCGGTGATTGTCAGCGTTGCCGTCGTCGCCCCACTGTATGGCGCTCCATTGGAAATGTTCGTAAATCCTGCTCCTGTATCCACTTGCCATTGGTAACCCGTCGCATGGGACGCCATCACGGAGAAGGTCGTATTGCCCCCGGCGGCAATCGTTGCGGCGCTCGGCTGACTGGTGATCGTCGGCGACGAGTTCACCGTCAGCGTCGCGCCGTTCGACACCGCGTTTGGCCCTGCCGAACCGCTGGCAATCACTCGGTAGATATAGCCGTTCATACCGGACGTCGCACCGGTGATCGTCAGTATCGCCGTCGTCGCTCCGCTGTACGGCGCTCCATTCGAGATATTCGTATAGCCAGAGCCTTGATCTACTTGCCATTGGTAGCCGGTGGCATTCGACGCCATCACGGAGAAGGTCGTTTTGCCCCCGGCGGCAATCGTTGCGGCGCTCGGCTGACTGGTGATCGTCGGCGACGAGTTCACCGTCAGCGTCGCGCCGTTCGACACCGCGTTTGGCCCTGCCGAACCGCTGGCAATCACTCGGTAGATA
>NZ_WUBI01000006.1:0-93915 GCF_009807035.1 Paenibacillus dendrobii | reverse complement strand
GACGTCGCACCGGTGATCGTCAGTATCGCCGTCGTCGCTCCGCTGTACGGCGCTCCATTCGAGATATTCGTATAGCCAGAGCCTTGATCTACTTGCCATTGGTAGCCGGTGGCATTCGACGCCATCACGAGGAAGAACACGTTTCCACCGGCGGCAATCGTTGCGCTGCCCGGTTGGCCGATGATCACCGGGGGCGGGTCAACGGCCTCAGTGATCGTCACGTTAATCGTTGCCACGTTCGAATCCAAGCTGCCGTCGTTCGCGACAAACGTGAAGCTGTCGCTGCCTGTCGCATTCGGGTTTGGCGTGTACGTATAAGCGCCCGTTGCGGCGTTCGTGATTACGGCCACTCCTTTAGTCGGTACGCTTGCAATCCGGTAAGTCAATGGATCGTTCTCCACATCCGTCGCTTGCAGCACACCGTTGTTCGAACCATTTGCTTGTACACTCAAGCTGCCGCTCACTGCCATCGGCGCATCGTTTACCCCGCTAACTTGCACCGTCACCGTTGCAGGAGGGGAATCCTCCCATCCGTCGTTCACTTTAAACGTGAACCAATCGCTGCCGTACATATTCGGGTTCGGTGTATATGTAAAAGCGCCTGTCAAGGCATTCGTAATGGTGACAGCTCCATACATCGGTGGACTGACAATGCTGTATGTCAACGGATCGGCATCATCGTCATGTGCGAGCAAAGTTCCTGACTTAGACATATCTTCGTTCGTATTCACTGACATAACCTCTGCAACAGGAGCCGTATTCGAAGTGTAGGTTAGAACCAGTTTGGACTGCTTTCCTATAAACTCCATTTCGGAAGAGCCACCGTTAGCGATGGTTGAATTTCCTTCCAGTAGGAAAGTGATTTTTCCGTCACCGTTAAGTTCCTGAAGCACAATTGGAAGAATAGCGGAAGAAACGTCAAATTCAAATATAGTCGGACTATTCGATTTCGGTATATCATTCTCCCGATAGATTGTCGTCCATGGCTTCGCCGGCAGACTAGAGGACCAGAAGTCGTTCGACGTATACTTTAAATCGACAAATAGCTCATCCGGCATCTCATAGATAGAATTTACATCCAGTTTCAATGTCGCGCCTGTGATCTTTTTTCCAGCCACACTGCTTAGATCGAATTTTAAAGCCGTGATGTCTTGCCCGACCTCGGGAGTATAACCAACGTAGTAGTATCCAGTAGTGATATCTCCATTCGTCGAGAACGGGTCCACAGCATTGCTGTATCCGGCTAACTCCGGCGGGATCGAGATCGTAATATCTCCATTCGCTTGTACGGACTCCGGAGGCACTCCCCAATACGCTGCATTTATTGTAATGAATAAAACCATGACCATTGTGAGCTTACGAAACAAAACTTTTCCCTCCTATTGGTATAATTGAAATTTATTATACGATTTATATTTACTTACCTTATGGTTAATATCGTAACGCCCCATAGATTTCGTTGCCATATCGACGAATTAGCCATTGCCGAGAGCTCCATATTCCCTTCCACGATACTCTCTCATAAGTCTTCCAATCTTTCTTAATGCATAATATACGTATCCCGCCTAACATAATGATCCCGTAGAATAATCATTGCATGTCAATGAAAAAGACCTGAGCGGTGCTAGACGTCAGGCCGTGGAGAAGACACATGCTTTCGGAGTTCTAATCGGGGACTCACTCGTCATCCATAGCGATAATAAAATGAATTTCGTCTGATATGCCAGATGTTATGGCTCGGAAGCTATTGGCCGGTGAGAAGAGGGGATGTGGCACCGGAGGTGTATAACGACAGAGAATTGACGTTTCAAGAAGCTTACTGATTCCTTAATTGAAGAAATCATTAAATGACGATAAAGCGCAACGTCGCATCCACTCTAAAAATAGACACTCTTTATTATACAGAGCGACTTTGCTAGCGAATAGTGACTGTTGTAACGAGTTTGTCATATGACAAAAATAATATGTAACGGTCCAGTTCTCCCCATACCGGGACGTAAAGATATGCTTCACGCCGACAGCGACGAAGCCGCCCGGGCCCCACTCCAAATTCTGAATCGTTCCTTTGAGATTAAAGATGTGCTCAGCGGCTTGCCAAAGATGGTACCTACATTCTGGGCGTATCACTGCACTTTTGCCGCCTTTTTCACAACTGTGAATCATCTGCAAACTCTTGCTCAAATATGCCTGCTGGCTTTTCAATTGTCGAAGACATCATCTTCAATGTCGTTTGTTTGAAACAGACTCAGGTAAAGCAAGCATAAAAAATGCTCTCCTCACGGTAGACAGGCGAAATCATAAAACCGGTCTCCGTAAGGGGAGCATCTCTTCTTAAACTACTGATGTAACGTATGCGAAATCCAATTCAAAAGCTGTTATCGCTTCAATCCGCTCTTTCCAACAACGTCTCTGTTGTGAGCGTAAAGCCCTCGATGACGGCATCTTCGTCAACCTCAATCATAATGCAGCGTTTACCCTGAAAGCTCACCTGTTTAATGTACCTTAAATCCTGTGGACTGATGGTAATCGTCGCTACCTTGGTATCGATCTTGATCGATTTGGACGTGAATTTCGGGATCACGCTGCTGGCCTTCATTTCATAGTTCTTATCGTCCACGATGGTCTCAAACGCACGTTCCACAGCTTCCTTCGTTACATTGTCTACGCCGCTTGCGGTCAGCACGCGCTCCACATCGGTATAATCCAGCTTCGCGGGTTCTTCCTCATCCTGGTGGGATTCAATCACATGATGAATCTCCTCGTACACGTGTGCGATCGTGGCTGAATCCAGCTGTTCACCCGCCACTTCCTTCACGATGTCTTCAAAGATTCCCCGCTCTTCCATGGCCGTCACAGACCGCTGCGCATTCAAAACATCAGAGATGAACCGCTCATTCGGATCATTCGATTTCCCCGTACAATAGAGCACACGGTTCACGTCGGAATAATTGTCCGTCACGCTGGGATAAAAGAATCCTTGCTCCGGTGTGTTGAGCTTGATGATCGGATCTACAATGATATTGTACTTATACTCTTTCTCCACATAGTCGAACAAAAGCGCCTTCCGCTGCTTTTCCGTAGAGTTCACGCTGCATAGAATGAACGGGTGTCCGAACACTTCGTCATTCCCCGTCTCTTCAGCTTCATCATTCCTCGCCTTGGTCGGCCGGTAGTATTGCCCGCGCACGAACGTAATGACCGTATCCCGTTCATACATCGTGTCCGCCATCATTTTGTCCACGAGCAGCAGCATCAGATCCTGCCACTCCTCCGGATCCCCCGTCTGCAGAGCTTGGTGAAGCAGCACCCGCGAAGGGTCTTTCAGATCTTCCGCTTCCTCCTGAAACCTCAGCTCGAACAGCTTATGATCCAATTCGCCGAGCAGCAGCTTTTTGAAATTGCCCATGTACAGCTCCTGCTTCTCCCGGTCTACGAGCTCAAAGGGACTCCGCTCCCAATGATAAATTTCGTTCGTTTCCTTCATAATGTACACGTTCAAAATATCGTAAAGATTCATCAAATGATTATCCAGCTTAAACTGCTTGCGTATGTGCGCGACTTCTTTCTTGTTCATGGTTCGTTAGACAACTCCTAGAAAGTAAATTGGCTTTATTAGTATAAACGAAATAAAAAACCCTCGCTATATAAATTGAACTAAAGAAAGAGTAGGCAATTCGCCTGTATTCCGTATGGAATCAAGGTGAAACTTTAGTTCATTTATAATAGAAGGGTTTCTTATTCTCAACATGTACTGCGCCGCAGCTCATAAAAGTACTGCACAATGGGATGCTTTAACTTCATCTTCTCGGACATGTTTAAAATTCGCTTTTTGCCAACTCGTCTGTCCACCAAAGCCAGAATATTCAATAAAATATCATCGCTCTCGATGCTTTCTTCGATAGAAGTCGATAAAAACTTATTCGCTGTGGCGACAAAATTAGATTTGCTTAATGAAGCCTGAGCCGACAAAAGCTCCTTGGCATGTTCTGTTATTTTTCTGTTTCTTGCAATGACTTTTAGACGATCCTCCGGAACGGTCCCCTTGGTATTCTTTCTGGCCGTTTCCATTTCTTCATTGCTGACCGGAATTTGGATATCTGGGTCATTCTTAATTTCCAGCTCCGCCCCATACCACTTGATTGAACTCGTTCGATCATTCATCCGGAGTACGTCCTTTTTATCTACCGAAATATAACAAAGCCCTGCTTTATCAGGTAAATAACGATACCCCGTTGCACGGTATTCAACCCTTCCATCCAGCGCAGGACAGAGAAAACTCTCCAGTTGCTGCTTCAATTTACTCCAGGACATGGTTCCTCCTATATTCTCCAACCCTGCCTATCCGCATTTACGGCTGTCAGGCTATCTTTTTTGATAAAAATATCTCGTTTCGTTGCGCCTCCTAATCAGTATGAATAGCCCCCTGCCAAAAAACAACCCATTTTGCGTGTAAATGACGGAAGAATGGATCAAGATACAACATACAGAAGTGTACGAATTTATTATTCATTCTCCTCGACTGTCAACCTCCAGTCATTACATCGAATGATAGTCCCAATAGGGTATTCAAAATCACACTCACTCATAAACGAAAAGCCGAGCTTGCGGCAAATGGCGTTAGAAGCGGGATTATTGATTTTAGGAAAGGCGTGAATGAACTTATGTTTCTTTTCAGAATTGATAGAAGCTATGGCCAACTCTGTTGCTTTCGTCGCGATCCCTCCACCTTGATAGTCCGGTAAAACACTCCAGCCTACCTCATATATAGATTCCCCCTGCCATATTTGATCCCAATATCCCACACTGCCAACAACTTCAAGATGTGGAAGCAGGAGAATCTTAAACATTCGTCCTATTCCTTTTTGGGCGATTTCATGGTAGCGCTTATGACGAGCAAGGATTTTTTCCTCAGTTTCTGGACCTCCAAAGTGCACTGTCATCTCTGGCGAATTTAATTGGCGAAGCAAACCCAAATCCCCTTCGTCCCAAAGTTTAATTCTTACCTCTGGCGTATTCGTATGTTCGGTCATATCACTCACCCCACTGTTTTTTATTACCGGCCAAATGACGTTGATTGAGATTTTATCTACTCGGTCCAATTGTATCAGAACATACATTCTTATGCCATCGAACAATCACATGATTAAGTAAACCCATATTATTGTCGTCTTACTCCACTTGCTTCTGTCACACTTCATGATTTTCGATACATATTGCACAATCCGCTTGTTGCGATGCTATGCTCTTAAACTATCCTGCCCGTTAGTTGAGGAAAAAGGCTGGCTGGCTTTGGGGTCGGCTGCCTTCAAATGTCTTCATTGAGTTATCATTTCAATGTTAGGTTAATTGCATAAAAAAAGGGGGCGTCGCCCCCTTTGTTATACACACCTGTATGTCCCACTCTTCCGTCATTTCCACGCTCATATTCCCCATCATTAAAGCAGAGGATGCTCATGCTTCGCTTTCAAAATCGACCAACGCCGGTCCACGACGTCTTTGGAGGATTCGGGCCTCGAATTGAGCAGGAACAGAGCCACCTCCGCGTCCTTTATGCGGTACAGATCAAGCGGCGAATAGGATCGCCGCGTATCCCTCTGCCACTTCCTTAAATACCTCGCCCGCATGGCATGGCGCCCGACTGCTGGAAGTGGTTGTTCATCAAGCCGTCGCGCTTCCGTTGCGAGCGACGGACGCTTAAGCCGTCCCCAACCGGTTTGGGCGGAAGTAAACGAGGCCAGCTCCTCTTATTTACTAGCCATAAACTCATCCAGCTGACGCTGTATCTCAGCTACATATTCATCAATGCCTGCCTTCTTCAGCTTCTGGATGGCCTTTGGATATTCTTTATCGAAATCCAGAAAACCGGAACGAATCGCAGCCATGTCCTTGCCCGCGACTTCTTTCAGGGCCGTTTCGATGGATTTGACTTTCTCGTTGTTAAATCGGAAGCCGATGGAGGCAGATCGTACAGCTTGGTCATCCCAGCTCTTATATTTATCGATGGACTCTTGTGCCACATCCGGCGCGAACAATTGGTAATTTTGGTTTCTGAACATCCATTCATAGAAGAATTCGCTAGGGGTCAGCTTATTGATTCTTCCATCCACCATTTCGTAATCCTTGCCTTCAACACCATAGAGAGCAAACAGATAATTCTCCTTGGATTTATAAATCCAGTTGATGAACTTCATAGCTCCCTCAGGATTTGGAGCCTTTACAGGTATGCCTAGAACTTCACCGCCTGCGGCCGTAATATAACGTGGTTTATCCTCTGCCAACAGGTAGGTTTTTAATCTGGCATCCGGTGCATTGGCTTTAATGGCATTACTAATTTCCATTTCTTTGCCCACAGATCCTTCAACCCATAAATATAAACCCGTCTGCATGCGTGAGTCTCTTTCATTGTATTTAATCGTCAGATCCTCTGTGTATAACCCTGCCTTATACATTTCACGGTTAAATTTCGCTACTTTCTGAAATGCATCCGTTTCATAATAGCTGTATGCTTTTTTACTGTCTTCCCCGAATACGACCAAATCTTCTACGGCGATCCAATTATATTGTTCATCGGCAAAATATCGTGTTAAAGGTTTAAAGACAATATCGGCAGGCCCTTTCATTTGAGGAAACTTGGCCTTCGCTTTTGTTGCGAATTCTTTTAAATCATCGGCTGTCTTGATGTCGGACATTCCCACGGCTTCGAGAATATCCTGCCGGACGGTGACCAGCTGGTACATGGCAGAGGACGGTGCGTACGCGGATGGAATGCCATAGATCTTCCCATCGATCGTTGCACCTTGAAGCTGTTCCTTCGGCAAGACTTTCAACATATCCTGTCCATATTTCTCGATTAGATCATCCAATACCATGGCTTGTTTCTTGTTGACGATCGTAGAAAGGTCCGGGAGACCATCCCAATATAGATCAATCGGTTCATTGGCAGCCATCATAATATCTTTTTGCTCCCAATACTGGGCCCACGGCACAAATGTAACCTCTACCTTCAGGCCAAGATCGGTTGCCATCTTCTCGGCAAATTCATTTTTAAGAAACTCGTCCATCCGATCGCTTCGCTCTCCCGGGTACATAATCGTTACGGTCTCGAGCTTGGCTGCCCCCTCTTTTTTGTCGCTGCCGCTGCCGCTGCATCCTGCCATAACAGAAACGGACGCGAGCAATAACACCAACAAGATAAGCATTTTCCTTGCTTTCATGAAAGACCCTCCCTAATAAAATGGTTAATCTATGTTAAAAGCCTGTATCGGCCGGTAACCTAAGCAGGTGTCTATTCTTTGACTGCACCGGTCATAATCCCCTGAACGAAGTATT
The DNA here is from genome assembly GCF_009807035.1 of Paenibacillus dendrobii. Taxonomy (GTDB): domain Bacteria; phylum Bacillota; class Bacilli; order Paenibacillales; family Paenibacillaceae; genus Paenibacillus_AQ; species Paenibacillus_AQ dendrobii. Next base: position 86,586 of record NZ_WUBI01000006.1, on the reverse strand, counting down.
TTTGAATGTAAGGGAACAGGAAAATAACCGGTCCAATCGTAATCACCGTGATGGCCATCTTCACTGTTTCTGCGGGCAATGTGATGCTGCCTGAAGCCCCTGATGGAATACGCCCGGAGCTAATCGCATTGACGTTGGACAGGATGTTGTAGAGATAATATTGCAGCGGAAATAAATCGCGATCATTAATAAAAATCAGAGCATGCCACCAATCATTCCAATATTGCAGTGCATACATTAAACCAACCGTAAGCAGCGGGGTCTTGCTTAGTGGAAGCGCTATCTTAATATAGATCGTAAAATAATTGGCTCCATCGATCTCGGCAGCCTCATATAACGAGGGGGAAATGCTCGTAAAATACGTGCGCAGCAGAAACATATTCCACACGCTAAATATGGAAGGAAGGATTAAGGCCAAAATACTGTTCTTCAGTCCATAATAATTGACGCTGACCATATACCATGGAATTAATCCTGCAGAAAAAATAATCGTAAAATTGCTGATAAAGGCGAGTACGTTACGGTATTTCAGCTTTTTTATGGACAGGGAAAATGCAATCATGCTTGTAATCAGCAGAGCTCCTGCCGTACCCACAACGGTTACGAAAATAGTCAACCCGTAAGATTTCAATATTTTCATGCCACTATTCACAAAGATATATTTATAGGTATCCAAGCTGGGACTCATGGGGAGAACTGAATAACCGTTTCTGGCAATGGCCTGTTCTGAAGAAAAGGATACGCTTAGGGTTAAAATAAGAGGGTATAGACAAATAAGCGCGAATAAGCCGATGAGACCATATGCCATGCCGACCACCAATCTATCGCCAAGCAATCTATTCTTTTCCATCATTAAAATAGACCCTCTCCGTCATTTATTTTCTTAGCTGACATATTTGCAGCCGTAATCAGAATCAATCCCATCAAGGACTGAAACAGTCCGATTGCCGTAGCGTAAGAAAAGCCGAGCGTACGCATCGATTGATACACGTAGGTATCGATAACCGTCACCTCGTCAATCAAGACCGGGTTATTGCCGACAATACCGTAAATCATGCCAAAGTCACCATAGAAGATCCGTCCAACGCTCAGTAAGCTCAAAACGATAATGGTCGGTTTCAGCATAGGCACGGTCAGGAAAAGAATCCGCTGCAATTTGTTGGCGCCATCGACTTTGGCTGCTTCATATAAACTCCCGTCAAAGTTAGACATCGCAGCAATGTAGATAATGGAACTATACCCGCTCCATTTCCACACATTCGCCAGGATAATAATCCATTTCCAATACTTCGGCTCCGAGTACCAACTGATCGGATCTGCTCCAAAGAACTTCAGTACTTGATTGGCAACCCCCACATCCGTGGAGAAGATTCCGTACAGGATCGCTCCAACGACGACCCACGAGATGAAATAGGGAAAAAACATCATGCTTTGAGCGATCTTTTTGTAGGTTTTATGCCGGATCTCATTGATCAGAATGGCGATGCTGACTGGAACGATAATGCCGAATATGAGGCCGAAAAAGTTAATATATAACGTGTTATAAGTAACCTTCCATCCCATGCTGTTGGCTGAAAAAAAGTATTTAAAATTGTCCAGACCGACAAATTTACTGCCAAAGATTCCATCAACCACATTAAAATCGGTAAATGCCATCCATACACCTGCAAACGGAATATAGGAGAACATGATCAGAACAATCAGAGCAGGCACGCACATGAGATACAAGATTCTGTTTTTCTTTAATTCATATAGAAACCCCTTACCAACTGAATTCATTCCATCACTACCTTTGCATTGTGATTAAACGATTATGCTGTAACTCCATGCTGCAGCTCTTCCTTGAGATCATCCAGATCAATAACCGTACCGGTAACTCTTGCTTCTTCTGCTGCATAGGCCATGATGTGGCTTTCGACAGACATGTCAATGGAGGATCTGCTGCTGAAATCCGCATTCTCCAAGTTTTCCAAAAAGTCGGTCATCAGACCTGTATCGCCGCCGTTATGCCCGCCACCCACAGCTGCCGGCCGAATGACCGTTTGCTGGCTGGCTTCAGCCATATTGGAGTTGAATCTTGTGACTTCAATGATATTCAAGTTGTCATCCCCGCGGATTTCTCCATGCTCGCACATGATTTTGAGCGTGCGGTGCATTTTATTCGTAAACCCGCTTAAGCTAAACGTGGCCGTGACCCCATTCTTAAACTCAATCAGAGTCACCTGATGATCACATACGTCATTATCCATCCGATATACACAGTGTCCATAAGGACTCGTTTGGAGCTCTTGAAGCAATCCCTCCTCCGTCTGATCCAACGAAATGACTGTAGCCGGCCATTGCCCTCTCACAGGCAGATAAGCTTTTCTTGCATCGAACCGGCAATCCGCAGCCACCTTGCAGTCCAGGCATCGCTCAGCGCTGCCAGCCGGTGCATTCTCCTCTGTAAAATAAGTGAGATTGCCATATGAGGAGATGCGTTTGGCCCCGCTATCTACCAGCCAGGCTAGAATATCCATGTCATGGCAGGACTTCTGCATGATGATCGGACTCGCCAGATCACTTCTTCTCCAGTTGCCTCTTACAAAAGAATGGGCCATGTGGAAATTGCCGATATTCTCGTTATGCTGAATGGTGATGACTTTACCAAGCTCGCCGCTATCAATGATTTTCTTGATCTCCGCGAAGAAATTCGTATATCTCAGTACATGACATACAATCACTTTGCGGCCTTTTTCATGGGCTTTCTTTTGTATTCTCAAACATTCATCAGGACTTGGTGAAATGGGTTTTTCGAGCAAAATGTCATAACCGATATTAAGCGCTTCCATCGTTTGCACATAATGGTCTCTATCCATTGAAGAAATAATCACGGCATCGCAAATTTTACCCATTCGATAGAATTCGTCCACGGTTTCAAATTGTTTCTCCTGAGGAATTTGAAACTCGTCCGCTGCCGCCTTTCTTCTGATGTCATCCGGTTCAACGACCGCGACAATTTCAATTTCCGCACTTTGGTATGCATGCCTTGAGTAGATCATGCCTCTTTGTCCTGCACCGATTAATGCCAGCTTCAAATCCAAAACCTCCAGTGAACTTGTATTTGTTACATAAGTTGAACCAATGACTGTACGAATGGAGACAGCCGGGTGAAATGTTCTTTCGATCGCTGTTACCTGTTTATGCTTCCGGAAGCTTCGGGTCTTCCAATGGATAATATCCTTCCGGATCGTACGTATCCCATATATTCATAAGCGGATCTTCATGGGTTATTTCGACTTGTATCGTGCCAGCCTCATAATATCCGTCTTGATGTGGATTCCGTATATTCAGCGGGACATAAGAACGGTCTTCGAAAAAGAGTCCCAAACTGAGCGTATATGTTCCCGGCGGCATGTCCTGCAGCGGTATGATTTCGTTATGGACAAGGTCCCCGGTTAACCATGATTGCGTTGCTGCAATCAGCGGAAGCTCGTAGGAGTCTATCCCCCGCTGTAACCGTACCCATAACTGGAATTTCCGATACATTCTCGAACTGCCCGTGTTGACGAACCAGAATCGCAGCGGCAAGCTCCCACGGCTGGATACCGTTTCCGGATACGTCAGTCTGCGTAGAGCTAGTTGATATCCGAGCCCTATATCCACATTGGAAAGACAAGCATGCCAGCGGTACGCCTCGCGCTTACAATGAGGACCGCAAACGTTATCGGTCACATGGAGGACAACCGGGTAACTCTTCCATACTTTTTGCAGACGGTTTCTGGCAAAAGCCTCGCAGCATTCGATCCAGTTCTCCTCGCCGCACTTCACCAGCAGGCCAAATCCACAGCTTCGCTCTCTTAAATGCCCTATCAGTCTATCGTTCTGCAGATCAGCAAGCAGCGTCTGTGTTGCGAACGATTCGATATAGGCATTCCATTCTTCCTTACTGTCAGCCAAGGTCGATATCACGACGGCCGCAAGGCGCCGGTCCGAGTCGATATAACTCCCGACTTTTCGGATCAAAGCCGCAAAACAATCATCAGCGTAACCCTTAACCCATAGAGGCAAGTCCGGTGTCAGGACAAGAATAGGATTTCGGGCAGTATGGAGTGCTTCTTTGATCCTTTCGAGCGCATATTCTCCTCGGGCCGGCTCAAGTTCTTGCCACGAAAAGGCAACATATTCGAACAGGCCATGGTTTGCAACATGCTCTTTTGGGGATAAGGGCTCCGGCCGGATTTTCATCGTTGTATACTTCTCGTAGTTTTCGAGAGAGTATTGGCTCATCCGCACACCTCCCTTAAATGGCTGTCAACGGTCCTGTGGAATTCCTCCATATCTGCGCCCTTGATATAAGGCATGCTGCCGATCTGCTTGATTTCTTCCTTGAGCACAATCATGCTTAACGTGTTAAACCGGGCTCCTGTCCGCATATATTCTGCAGCCGCTTTTTGCAGAGAGGTGGTAAAGTCACCGGGGCTGCGGACCGGGTCGCTGTTCCTGTCTCCGAAGAGTTCATGGCGCAGCATTCCGTCCCCTTCCAGGGTCGGGTAATTATAAAATTGTCGCTGAACGCGCACGATATTGCTCTTTTCGTTGTCCAATATGAGCGATAACCGGGTATCGTACAGCCAGCTTGCGCTCCAGAAACCCTTGATGGAGAATTCCGGAAAGTATTGGTCATAGAATTCGACGGCCATGGTCATGGAGTTCTTCAGCCTGTCCGGCGTATATCCGGGACCGGATGGAATGTGAAGCGCCAAAAGCGTATCCCCTTTTTGCAGCACTGGCTCCCATTCCTTCTTCATGATCTGCGTCGTTTCTCTCTCAACGAACCCCATGGGATTCATCCGGTTGGCCATGATCAATTCGCCATTATCCAGCCATTCGGAAGTGAAGCATCCTTGCCGGTCATACACATCATTGATACCATTGCGTTGTCCGTCGCTGCGAAATTCCTCTCCCGCGTGCCGAAGGGCCATGACATCTTGCGTGTGTACATGACGGAACATGGTGAATGGATCGCCAAACCGGTAGGGAATAAAATAAAACCGGTCTAACAGAAAGATGGAGCAGGTATAAAAATTCATCACCCACGGAAAATCATGAACCTTGGCATCGCCGTACAGCACCAATTTTTCAAGCTGAAGCTTCAAGGGCTGGTGAGGGATCTGCTCATAGTACGTTAGGGGTACGGAACGTTTCCGCAGCATTTCCATGGAAGGGACAACACAGGCCAGCAGCAGAAGGAAGGAATATAACTCTCCGTCTTGTTTCATGCATCCTGGGGTCATATTGGTATAGTGGGTTTCATCACAGCGATTGCGCGCAGAGCATAACTCTTCCACTAAAAATTGGGTGAAGTGAAACAATGCGTCATCCTTTTCGATAGCCTCAACCCCGCGAACAAGCCGTTGCCGGGTCTGTTCCGGAATTTGATATTGCTCGAATAGTTCTGACAGGAAAGCGCGTGGAATGAGATCGGGCTCGTGATCCGGTTGATACCGGTTATATTTGGCCTCTAAACCTTCAGGCAGGTAATCAAAATTGCAGATGGCTATACACTCGTTAAAATTCAATCGCCTATCCATTCCTTTCTTCCCCCTGTTCAACCCAGAGCTTCCCTATCGGGTAATAACCTTGCGTATATCCTTCAATCGCCAGCCGGATATTTCCGATTTCTTTCACGCCAGTTTCGATGCCAAGTTCCAAAAGATATTCTCCTTCGGACATTCCGCCTGGCAGAGCGAAGCTTTCCTCCCATGTAATATCTTCGTCCGGCAACCATTCCCTGATATCTTCTCTGCTATGCAGCGTATACGTTCGATCATGGCCCGTTAGCCTCACCACAAGCGGGTAACGATTATAGATCGGAGCCACTCCCACATTAGCCCACAAAGCATGAATTTCCAGCTCCCCGCCCGCCTTCACGATGGAGTCATACGTCAATTTTCTAAGTTCAAAGCGGTATCCCATCTTGTTCAACCACGCCTTGACATTCTCTTTCCACGGTTCCGGAACGACGGTTCCTTTGTTGTTGAAGGAAGAAATATGCCACTTGAGCGTTTCTTGAATGATATAATCGATATCCCAGCCCTGCAGATACCAGTCATTCATGTGCCAGCATGCTTCAAATAGAATCGGAGCCTTCTCCCATGCATCGCCCATGTTAAAATTCTGAATATTCTGGGGATAGAAATCCGTCATATGCGACCACGCTTCGCCGTGAAAACCTCCCATATCCCCCAGGCAATCGACACGAAAGCCTACTTTGGCTTTGCGGTCTTTCATGATCTTGATCGACAGCGAGTCATGCAGCAGTGCCTGAAGAGGCGTTATTTTAAATCCATCTAGGTAGGCATCCGTAATTTGCCGAATGGCCTCCGGCTTTAAAAACTCGGTTCCCCCGCCTTCCCCCCAGGCTCCTACGATCGTCAAATCTACCGAACTGATGACCGGGTGCCCGTCAAATCGGGCGGCAAACGCTTTGATAAAATCAGACCAATACAGCACATATGGCGTTTCTTTCGGGTCTACCCGCCAGAAGGGAAAATCGGGTTCCTCCGGATATTCCGCCCGGAACCAGCCCGGTATATCATCCTCTTCGCTTAACGCGTATGGGGAGCAGCGAACCACGGCCGTACAGCCAATCGATTTGGCGTAGTCCAGCTTCTCCTCCAGCACTTCCCAGTTGTATTCCCCCTGGACTGTTTCGAGATCCCGCCAGCGCACGCTGCAGAAGTACACTTTGCTGCCTGGATGATTCCATGTTCTGCTGTCTTCCGTGAATTTATATTTCTTCTGTTCTTGCCCTCGATTGTCGTAAATACGGTCCGGATTCCCCATTAACCCCGGTGCTGCCATAAAACCAATGCCCGGGTTGCTTATGATGTCATCTACAACAATGGGGTAAACCGTTACTGCTTTGTTCATATCTCATCAGCTCCCCCTTATACACTAAACAAACATACTTTTTGTTACGTTGTTTGTTACGTAATTTACAGAAGTAAACATTCCTTGTTTAGTGATTTTATGTTATATCATCCGAACGCAATCTTGCAATATTAATTTTGAAATATTATAAAATTTCTAATTACACCGTGCGGAAGGGGCATGTTATGATTGATTTTAACCATAAACGCATGTAAACTATAAGAACGTAACAATTTAACGCAACAAATAGATGCAACATAGAAACCAACAAGCCAATCATTGTTTACCATGTAACATTCCTATAAACTCTAAATGGTGATTAATTAGTACCTTTAAAAGGAGAATGTGTTTATTCATGAGTACGATTCGGGATGTTGCTAAACTAGCCCATGTATCCACTGCCACCGTATCCAGAGTTCTAAACAATGATACAAAATATAAAATCACGGACGAAACCCGGGAAAGAGTCTGGCAAGCCGTTACGCAGCTTAACTATAAAATCAGTTCAAGCCCCAAGCGAAAAGTCCCGGCGAAGGATCATTCCGAGAACAAAACGCATACCAAAATCGGTTGTGTATTAAGCGTGACAAAAGATAAATACAACGATCCTTATTTCATGTCGATTCTTTCCGGTGTGGAAGAGCGATTGCTCAGTGCCGGGTATGACATTGCCTTTATTCGGACCGGAATTGAACTCAATGACAGCAAAATCTTATTTAATACCTTCAGCGAACCGATTACCGGTCTGATCCTTATGGAATCTTTGAACAACGAAACCTATGAGTACATACGCAAGCAGGTACCGTATATCGTGGGGATTGATACAGAACGCGAGGATATCGATAATGTGGGCTATGATCATTACAATGTCGCTTCGATGGCCGTCAACCACCTCATTGACAAAGGCCATGCCCATATTGGATATATCGGGGGAAGCGGATTAACGGGCAACTTGAAAGGCAGCCGCCGCTATCGAGGCTACTATGCCACCATGCATGCCGCCGGATTGTCCGTAAATCCCGATTGGGTTATCGATTGCATGTGGGATGAGACGGTCTGCATCGAACAAATCAATCATTTATGCACAACCAAGAATTGCCCGACCGCCTTCTTCGTCGGCAGCGATTTAATGGCTATGGCCACCCTCAACGGCTTGTATAACAACGGCATCTCCGTTCCTCATGAAGTGGCCGTCATAGGTCTATCCAATATTGAGGTATCCAAGTATTCCAATCCTCCCCTTTCTACCATCGATGTGCCAACCAAAGAAATAGGCATGGTCGCTGTGGATCACTTAATAGATCGAATGAACGGAAACCATCTGCTGCCTAAGAAAGTTATTTTGCCTACCCGCTTGGTCGTACGCAGTTCAACTTAATGGTACAGCGAAGACGAAATGAACATGACTCGATGCAAAAATTGCTTGAAGGGTAAGCACGCAAAAAAACGGAGGAGCCTCGAAAGGCTCTCCGTTGCAACATCTGCTATTTATTCTAAACGATCAAATCCCGATCTCTCGCATCTTCTCCGTTACTTTCTCAACCCTTCCATCCATGTCCAGTCCTTCAAACTTCGGAAGCTTCAGCTCGCTTACGATGATTCCATCCTGCATGAACATAATACGCTCCGTCCGTGCCGCGACTTTGGCGTCATGAGTTACAAGCATTACGGCCGTACCTTCAGCATTAATTTCAGATAAAATGTCCATTATCTCTTGAGCGGATTGTGAGTTGAGCGCACCGGTAGGCTCGTCTCCGAAAATCATTCTGGGGCTGTTTATTAGCGCCCGGCATATTCCCGCACGTTGAAGCTGACCTCCCGAAACCTGTGTAATATCACGCTTTTCAAGATCTGCTATGCCTACCCTTTGCATAAGCAATCTCGCCTTCTCCGAAATTTTCGCTACATTTTTTCGGTTGTCCCGCATAGCTGGAAGAATGATGTTGTCCAGGATATTCAGATGACTCAGCATCGTGGGCTGCTGAAATACAAACCCCATCGTCGTCCTGCGGAGATCCGAAAGCTCATTCTCCCCCATGGTCGATAAATTCTTCCCGTTAAACACGACCTTTCCGCTATCTACGCTGTCCGTCCCGCTGAGTGCGAACATCAGCGTCGATTTTCCCGAACCCGAAGGCCCCATAACCGCAACGAACTCTCCCTCGTTGATTTCCATGGATACGCCATCTAGAACATTACGCCTTTCATGGCCCTCACCGAATGATTTTACGATCCGGTCACCGATCATCATCTTCTTCATATGCCTACCCCTTCACATTCTCGGAAATTGTTATTTGTCCTGCACCCGTTAGACCGATGATGGTTGCGATCAGTACAGAGCCGATCATCATGATTGGAATGAGCAGGTACGCAGATAGCGGATGGATCGCAAACGTAAATGTCGATGCGCCAAAGGAGGAGATCACTGCACCCGCTAGCAGCTCTCCGAGCGTGTTCGCCAGAAGCGTACCCAGAACAATACCGATGATTAGAACGAAAACAAAGCGGGAAATATACTGCGCCCTTATATCCGAATTCGTAAAACCGAGTGCTTTCATCACGGCAATGGAATATCTGTCTTTCGCGATGAGCAGCTTCATAAACAACAGGGTTATGAGCAGCGTTATCACTAACGCAACTATGATGGAGGTGAAGGATGCCTTTTTGACGGAGCTTATCGTTGATCCGAACGTCTGTGCAACAAACTCGTCAATGTCTGAAACCTTTGCAAAAGCAAACCTGTTCTTATATTCTGATGCTTTTTGGTCAACAAGCGATTGATCCGAAAGCTCCGCGCAAATCACAGTCCACATCATAACTGCTGTGTGATCCGCGAACATTGCCTTTGCGGTTTTGCCGCCGTTTGTAATGTCCGAATAAATGCCGCTTACCGTTAATGTTTTTTCTACTCCCTCCGTGATTAGTGTCATATGTTCGCCGACCTTTTTGCCAAGCTCATCGGCGTTCAAAGCGGAAAGGGCAATTTCGGTTTCTGCAGCGGGTGCTCTACCCTTGGAATAATAGATAGGAAATACCGAATGATCTCCGAGTTCAATTTTTATATTTTCCTCTGATCCGTTTGCCGTTTTTACTTTGAATGTTTTTGTGGTTAAGACGACGTATTTGGAAATAGCACTGTCGTTCTTCATACGGTTTTCGATCTCAGATGTTTTCGCGGTAATATGATCGGTCTGCTGAACATCCATCCGCATATCGTAAGTTCCAATCCCCATATATTGAATGAAGCTTTTGGAAGAAATCGTGTTGTACAGGTTCTGTGGAACAATCATGATAAAGGACGAAATCACGAGAACCACAAGCATTGTAGCGTAAAGTTTTTTCCTTGAAAGAACATCTTTTATACCTAGAAAAACATTGGTGTTAAACCATCTGTTTCCGCTCAAGCGAAGCCGCTTTGTACCCGTACTTGCTTCATGTGAAGTGCCACCGCGTATGGCTTCTGCAGCAGATAGGGTCCGAAAGCGTCTCAGCACTCCGTTTACATAGGCCATGATAGCAAGGAATATAAGCAGTATACCGATGAGTCCGAACAGCGAAGCAAGAGATGAATGTTCGCTATCCCCCATATACAGACGAATATTCTCAAGAAGCAATCCTTTAAAAATAAGCGAAAGTGCATAGCCGATAACACTGCCTACAGCAGCTATTGCTGCGTACTTCGCAAGATAAATATGCTTCATGTCGGAAACCCTGAGCCCTATGGCCTTCATGACACCAATTTCTCTATAATCTTCTTCGATTTTCGCAAGGAGCGTAAAGCGTATGCACATCAATGCGATGATAACGATTAGAACACTTACCAGAAGGATCACGGCAATCATTATGCCGTCCGAAAGTGCGTTGATCATTTTTAACAGCGGATATGTAATGGTGGGTCCGTTTGCTTCAAGTCCTGCGGAAGCATAAGCGGTTTCGAATGTGCCGAGTGCCGACATATCCTTTAATCTGAACTCTATTAGATACTCCGTGCTGCCAAGGTTTTTGATCACTGTGTAATCATGTGCGCTCAGGAGAAATCTCTTGGAAGAGGCAAGCGCAGAATTCATCTGGGAATCGCGAAGGAATCCCGCTACAGTGAATTCCTTGCCGCTTACGAATGCCTTGTCACCAACCTTTGCCGTGTGATCCCGCATATAGCTTATGGGAACATAAAGCTCTCCATCGGAGACATGAATGATGTTGCCGTCCAGATCAAGTAAGTAATCGAATTTTTCACTTTGTATACTGAATCCGTTATCCTGAACGCTGTTCGTAAGCGAACGATCACCCAGAATAATTCTGGCGCCATCGATGTTCAAAAATTCAACGACTTGAAATTCATCGACATTACGATTCTGCTCAGCAAATGATGTAAGGCGGGCCGTGTTCACTTCACCCGAATGCATCTGCATAAAATGCGGAGTTTTAGCTTGCGTCATGAGCATGTCCAGCGCACCTGAAAGATTGACGACCAGGATCGCGGCGAGTGATACAAGCATAGCTGCGGCAGAGACAAATATCATCGTTGCTAGCGTAATCACTTTACTCTTTAACATATCATTGCGTATGATTCGATAATACATGGGCCACCTCAGTCTTCAAGCATATGAACTGACTTTAAGTTATACATACCATGCTTCTGAAGCAAGACCACTGCGCACAGTAAGTGTTGATGCAGCGGCCACAAAAAATGTATATATATCAATTGTTACCGGTAGTTTTATTGTCGAACATCTTCATGGTGTGCATGAGGCTCCCTTGCTTAACTCCCAGCATTCTTTCAATATTGAAGATAAATGCATGCATGCGTGCAGCGAGCTCTTCGTTCGTCATTTCAATGTAATCATCATCAAAAACCGTATTTGCATAGATCACAACCATCTCCATACACTCATACGGGAACGGTGTGTTAAACAATCCCTCCTCAATTCCCTCTCGGATAATTCCCGCGAGAATAGGTGTAACTCCGCTGATAATGACTCTCTGAATTTTATGATGCATTAGAGCATTCTGCGGCTTATGAATATGATCCATCATTTCTGCGCTGCCTCCGCCACTTATGTTCAAGGCCATAACGACTTGGATAATACGTTCGACGACTGGTATGCTCTTGTTAGCGGCAATTTCCTGTGCTGCATCTAACATACGGACCTTGTACCGATCAATCAGCGCATCCATAATATCTTCCTTCGACTTGAAGTGATGATACAATGTTCCCCGCGCAATCCCGACCTTTTCAAGAATATCGTTGGTGCTTGTACCGTCAAATCCCTTCTGAAAAAAAAGCTCATCTGCCGCATCCAGTATTTCGTTTATACGTTCCTCGGCTTCTTTTACAACCCTCATTTTTCATCCATCCCCTTAATAGACCGACTGTCTGTCTGTTAGTTCGATGATAACATGCTATTTCACCTTGTCAAGAACGTTATAGGTATAGTGTTGTGAAAGCTTAACGATGAGGGATATGGTAGGGACACATGTCCTCCTATATACTATTACACATCTATGGTTAAATTCAATTTGATATCTTTCATCGAGAGGGTGTTGTTATTTTGATTAGAAAAGCGTTTCTGAGCGATGCCCAAGAGATCGCTAGGCTTTCAAGGCAATTGGGCTATCCAGTGGATGTCTCCCAACTTGAAGAGAGGCTCCAATATATCTCTAACCACAACGACCATATGGTATATGTGATGGAATCAAACCATGTTTTGTCCGGATGGATTCATGCTAATGTACGATTCTTAATCGAATCTCCACCATTTGTTGAGATAGCTGGACTTGTCGTAGACAGTGCCTATCGAGGATATGGGATTGGCAAACAATTAGTACAAGCATGTGAGCAATGGGCAGCAGAATCCGGATTCACAAAAATTAGAGTGCGTACCCATCAGACTAGATCAGAAGCCGTCCAATTCTATAATCGAATTGGTTTTACAATTAAAAAATCGCAGCATGTACTCGATAAAGAAATTTAATGATCGACACCACTCGTTGCTTTTTAGTGGCAAAAACAACCCGAAACTCGTGAAAAATTAGTGTCAATATTCTCATTCATTTCCCCATTAAACTGCCCGTTAGCTTAATGAAATGGCTATTGAATAATAATTAGATATTGGTCTAATCGGTAATAGGACCAAGTTCTTGTCCTCGACTCGGGACAAGAACTTGTACCGATAAAACAAAAAAGCCTCTAAAATAGCGGCATTCAATGGTGCTATGCCTATGAGATTAAAAAGAATGACCACTATCGGACAAAAAAACGGAGAAAGTTTAACTACAGACTCCTTTATGAAAGGTGTTCATTGTGGCATGATATCACCATTGGTTATTATAATAGCATTGGAGACCTAGTTTAAACTGGTTGGGGCAATAGTCAAACAGGCGGCTCTTATAATTATGATTCAACCCATGTATCTGTAAATATAATCAATGCGGGCGATGAAACTGTTAATATTCAATTATAGCTTTACGGCAGATGGGGATAAGGAAGTCCTTATCCCCATCTCAGGAATTATAATTATAAACAGAGGTGAAAAAGAGTGAAAACGGCAAAGTTTTTTATTACTGCAATGGTTGCTATGACAGTGATTTTGGGATTTTCCAAGAACAGTTATGCATCTCCTGCCATAGTTGAGAAGAAAGTACCCATATTGCTTCAAATCAACGAATATGATGTGCTGTACACATTTCCAAAACAACCTTATCTCGATAAAAACAACCGTTTGATGATCCCATTACGGGCGGTAAGTGAGCTGATCGGCGGCAATGTAAGTTATAACCAAGCACAAAAAACGGCATCAATCCAATTGAACAATAAAGTTATAAATATTACTGTGGGCTCCAATATTGTTCAAGTAAATAACACCGAAAAAGCAATGGATACCGTTCCAGTGATGTATAAACAATCTATGTTTGTCCCGGTTCGGGCTTTAATTGATAATTTAGATCTCCCTTCGAATATAGATCCGAAAACAAGAATGGTGCATATTGAAAGTGAGTCATTAGATAAAAATCAATTGATTAAGTTAATCAAAGAATCTGATCTTCCTTCAGATCAAATTTCAGATTATAATGCCATTCAGCCTCTTACCTACGATTTGACTTTAAGCGATAATGAAAAGGGGAAATTACAGAAGGGTTCGATTAATATCACCTCAAAAAACATATCTGGAAAAGCCATACCTGAAGGGAAAGAGGATCTCCATACTATCTTTATGTTTGATAATGCTTTCCAAATGGAAGCAGACTGGAACACTACGGATCAGAACAATGAACGATTACGTCCAGCACTTAGTATTAATCAAACATTTAACAGAGTAGATAATTTTGCGGCTAGTAATTATGAAGCGAAATTAAAATATATCCTGGCGATTGGAAGAACTTTTAAATAACAGAGCAAAATAACGACCTTAGATATTGAACTGCCCCCGTAAAGTAGACAGTGGAATAAAATAAAATGATTAAGCTGTCTTAGCTCGAGCTTCCATCGTGCCCGCGATGCTCCGTCAATTGGGTCATCCGGGCACGCGGACAGACTACGTCTTCTATTTGTACACGCTTAGTTCATAGATCATCGAATCGGCCATTTCTTGTCCATTCCTGTGGCTAAATATCCCGAAGCAGCAAAGTATTCAACTCCGCTCTTCCCAGGTAACCGCTGCAGATGACAGGGCGGTTAATGATTTCATATACTTTTTTAAGATCCGTCATGTACTCCTGACTCCAAGTTTCAAACGATCCGAATTCCTCCTTAGAAATTTGGTGGTACTCCGGGGTGTCGGCGATCCCCGTGAGAACCTCATACGCGTAAATATCATCGCCAAACGTTCCTACAGATTGGTATCTACCTGTTTTTAGTCGGGTGTAATCGGTGTATCTCAAGGCCATCACTCCATATGATCATACGTATGTACAATTATAATAATCCGCCCCTCAGTACAACACAACCGCAGCCAATAAGGCTAAACAATTAACCCGGGGCATTATTTTTTGAATCAAAAGCTTGTCTGCGCTCGACTCGCCCTGATTGCTGCTTGTTTTTGCATCTAAACACAAAGAAGACACACAGGAGCATCCTGCTGTCTTCTTTTCATTTAGGCTTAATTTCATACTGCAGCGCTTGTCCCCTCTCAAATTTTGCCCTGATCCCCCGTCTTTGCGGACAGTATATCCCATACCTTCATCAGTTGAGTTATGGCAGAGTCAATTTCCTCGTATGGAACTTGGTCCCGGGCTTGTGAAGAAATTCCCCGCAGAAATGTTTCAAATAAGGTGACCAGCATGGCGATATCCGTAGAATCGGTCAAATCGCCATTGGCTACAGCCCGATCTATACAAGCTTTCAGCCAACTGCGGACCCTTTCTCGTTCCTTGGCGAGCATTTCTTGGATGTGATTTTGCTCAGGTGAACAGGTTACAGCGGACAATACCAACAGGCAGCCTAAAGGGTGTGACCGCTCTGTCTGCATCTTTGCCGACCGCCGTAATCCCTGCTCGATGGCAGCTCTCGGGGGTATGCTGGTATCCCGGAAGCTTTCCGAAACCTGTCCATAAGACGATATATATTCATCAACCACTTCGCGAAACAGCGCTTCCTTGGATTCGAATGCCGCATAAAAACTCGCCGCCGATATATCTCCCATCGCAGCGCGCAGCTGAGCAAGTGAAGTGGATTCATAGCCGTGTTCCCAGAACAGATGCATGGCGGCAGTAACCGCCTCATCACGGTTAAATGCGCGGGGGCGCCCCGTTCGTGGCATAACATGACCTCCTTTATTAATTTTATACTAATCGATCCAGAAGTCATTGACAAGTGAATGTGGATAATTTAACATGTGGAATGATCGATCCATAATTCATTTCGTTAAAGGAGGAGACTGAATTGTCTCAATCTTCATCAACCGAGAGTGCGGCCCCACCGGCTGGCATCCCTTCCAAGCTTCCTTGGCTAGCCCTGCTCGCGCTTGCGATGACAGGATTTATCTGTATTCTTACCGAGACCATTCCGGCCGGGCTGCTGCCGTTCATCGGAGAAGGGCTTCATATCACAAAGGCAATGGCTGGTCAGTTCGTCACCCTCTATGCAATAGGCTCGCTCGTGGCAGCCATTCCGTTCGCCATGTTTACCGGCGGGGTTCGGCGGCGTCCGCTGCTGCTTGCCATTATTGCGGGTTTCCTGATATTCAACACGGTTACCGCTTTGTCGACCAGCTATGCTTTGACGCTTGTTGCTCGATTTTTTGCCGGCGTGGCTGCCGGCGCGGCTTGGGGAATGATCGCCGGTTATGCGCGCCGGATGGTACCGGATGCCTTAAAAGGACGCGCCTTGGCGGTTGCGATGGTAGGAACGCCGCTTGCTCTAACCTTCGGCGTGCCCATCGGCACCTTACTCGGCGACCTGATCGGCTGGCGTGCCGTATTCGGGGTCATGTCGCTTCTCGCTCTTTTATTAATTGGTTGGGTGTTATGGAAAGTGCCGGATTATCCCGGACAACCCGCAAATAAAAGAATGACCGTAGGGCAGGTATTTGTTATGCCCGGTATGCGCCCGATTCTCATGGTGGTGCTCACCTGGATGTTGGCACACAATATTTTATATACGTATATTGCGCCGTTTCTCGAGCCTTCCGGACTCGGAGGACGCGTTGATCTCGTCTTGCTGGTATTTGGCTTAGCTGCCCTTATCTCCATCTGGGTTGTTGGCCTGCTCATTGACCGCATGCTGCGCCTGCTGGTATTAATCAGCCTGTTCGGCTTTGCACTTGCGTCCATTGCCCTATGGGTAGGCGGTACTTCCGCACCGGTTGTCTATGCGGCCGTGGCGTTATGGGGACTTACCTTCGGCGGCGCCGCCACGCTGCTGCAAACCGCGCAAGCCATGGTAAGCGGTGAAGAAGGCGTAGATATCGCCATGCCTATCAATACCACGGTATGGAATCTGGCCATCGCTGGTGGAGGTATCGTAGGTGGTACTTTGCTGGAGCTTGTGGGTGTGCAGTCGTTTCCAGGAGTGTTATTGATTCTGCTGCTTGCGGCTTTGATTATCGCGTGGAATGCGAAGAGATACGGCTTTCCCCGATAACGATGCGTTGAATAGACAGGGGAATTTTTATCATTTTCGGTCATCAAAAGCTTCATCTGATCTAAGTTGTTAGGCGACCTTCACGACGGGCAACGACCTCATCATTGCTCTCGTGCTGGATGAGGCAGGTTTCCATATCGATGATTATCCTCAACAATACAAAACGTATTCAGATAAAAATGAAAACGAGCCCGGTACAAGACCGAGCTCGTTTTCATGAAACTGCCAAATGAATTTGCAGCTGCTAAAAAACCACATCTTTTAACTTTCTGGCGTCTCATCCATCTGCCTCGCAAATTCGTCTAGAAGCGCACGTACTTCATCGGTAGACGCCGTGCTCATCAATTGATTTCTGAGTTCGCTTGCCCCTCTAAACCCTTTGACATAAATCTTGAAAAAGCGATGAAGGGCTTTGAATGGACGGACCTCTAATTCTTGGGAATACTGATCATACAGATCAAGCTGCAATCTCAAAAGATCCAGGTGTTCGGTACTGCTATGTTCCCTCGGCTCTTTTTCAAAGGCAAATGGATTTTTAAAAATACCACGCCCGATCATGATCCCATCCACACCATATTGTTCAGCTAGCTTCATGCCCGTTTGACGGTCAGGAATATCTCCATTAATCGTGAGCAGCGTATGTGGTGCCACACGATCCCGAAGTTTCTTAATTTCAGGAATCAGTTCCCAATGCGCATCGACTTGGCTCATTTCCTCTCTTGTACGCAAATGGATCGAGAGATTAGCGATATCTTGCTTCAATATATGGGTCAGCCAGTCCTGCCATTCATCCACCCTGGTGAAACCGAGTCTGGTCTTCACACTTACAGGCAATCCTCCCGCCTTGGCGGCTTGTATGATTTCAGCGGAAACCTCTGGACGGAGAATTAATCCGCTTCCCTTCCCATTGGATGCCACATTATGAACAGGACAACCCATATTGATATCGATCCCTTTATATCCCAACTTCGCCATATCGATACTCATTTGTTGAAAATACTCAGGCTTATCGCCCCATATATGTGCAACCATAGGTTGTTCATCCTCGGTAAATAGTAAACGGCCGCGTACACTATGATTTCCTTCCGGGTGACAATAGCTCTCCGTATTCGCAAACTCTGTAAAAAACACATCCGGTCTTCCTGCTTTGCTCACGACATGACGAAAAACAACATGCGTCACTTCTTCCATGGGTGCAAGTATAAAAAAAGGCCGGGGTAAATCAAGCCAAAAATTATGGTTCACTTCAAACTCAAATCCTCTCGTTATAGATACAGCTTCAAATCTGACCAAAATATTACGCCTACGTTCGATTTCTTATCCAGTCATTACACTTATATCATGCTTACTGACCATATTTATATTAAATTCAACATGAATTTTTAATCTTATCACACTTTAAGAAAAAGAACGAATTCCCCAATCAGAAATTCGTTCTTTACATTATACATTAATTCCAACCAACCCACACTCTCCACGTGCACCGTATGTGGAACATATATCGTAATGTGATCTATACATAGAAAAAAACTCAAGCAGTCTTTTTACTTGAGTTGTTAAAAGGATATACTTGGGCCACTCTCACTTCGCAATTTGTGCTTCAAATCGCTCTTTAGCCAACGTGCTAATGGTACAACTCACGATTCGCCATAATTGTAATGTTCCGTTCATCTTCCGTTCATAGTACGAGCATATACTGATGTGGACTTAAGAAATGGAGGAATCATCATGAATATGGCATGGAAAGAAATGAAAAAAAGCAAAGCCAAGTTTATTATATTAGGGTCGATTATTTTTTTGGTTAGTTTTTTAACATTTATCATCTCAGGATTGGCAAACGGTTTGTCCCAAGACAATGCAGCCCTAATCAAGGACTTGCCCAAGGGGCATTTTTATATGAACACCGAAGCAAAGAAAACATATAATCTCTCCAAAATAGATCCAAACTTACAGGACCAAACGATGAAGGAACACAAGAATGCTGCGGCATTTTCCATTCAGATGGGCTTTGTGAACGATGCAGAGGACAAGCAGCATACCGTAGCGTTCGTGACTTCGACGGACTCCCCGTTATTTGAAAACGTCGGTCCGGGGGAAATCGTGTTAGACCGTTCCTTGGAGAAGGATGGCATTAAAATCGGAGATGTATTAACGAATAATCAATTCAGCGGTGAATTCAAAGTCGTAAAATTCATGGATCAAAAGAAATACAGCCATGCCCCTGTCGCCTTTATTAACATGGATAACTATAAAGAGATTTACCGTACGAATGAAATGCAGCTGATGTTCATCCCAGGACAAGATAAAGCAGCTTCAATCACGGGACTCGATTCCTTTTCAAACAATGAGTTTCTTAACACCATCTCAAGCTATAAGGCAGAGAACATGTCCCTCAATATGATCATTTGGTTCTTGATTGCCATTAGCGGCATGTTGTTCGCCATTTTCTTCTACATGATGAATGTTCAGAAAATCGGGTTGTACGGCATCTTGAAAGCAATCGGTGTGAAAACGGGCACTCTATTCCGCATGATGTGGACTCAAATGATCTTGATCACCTTGATCGCATTGGTCATATCCGTAGCATTAAGCCAAGTCTTTAACATGATCGCACCGGAGGGCATGCCGTTCAGTCTGACGCTGAATGCAACTATTCTATTATCCGTCCTATTCTTAGTCATCGGATTTGTCGGCGCGACTCTTTCTGGCTTGCAGATTAGAAAAGTGGAGCCTTTACAAGCTATTCAACAAGGAGATATGTAATATGACAACCTTCACAATACAAGACGTGACCAAAACATTTACCAATGGCGAAGTTACAGAGCAAGTACTAAACGGAATCAACCTCTCCCTGCATGAAGGAGAACTCACAGCTCTCGTGGGTGCTTCCGGTTCCGGAAAAAGCACGCTGCTTACCATCGCTGCCGGCCTTCAACGCGCTTCCGATGGTAAGGTGCAATTTGACGGGAATAACATGACCGCGATGACGCAGGAGGAGATTCGCAAGATACGCGCAAGTAAGTTTGGCTTTGTTTTTCAATCTGCTCACCTGGTACCGTTCCTTACCGTTGAAGACCAGCTTATGCTGATGCTTGACGTGGCAGAGTCCACAATGAACAAACGCGAGCAAAAGGAAGAAGTCGCCAAGGTCCTCAAATTGGTCGAAATGGATCATCGGAAACATGCTTTCCCTTCTTCTTTATCCGGTGGAGAAAAGCAACGTGTTGCTATTGCCCGCGCCATTATTCACAAGCCTAAAATCCTGTTCGCGGATGAACCGACGGCGAGTCTTGACTCGAAGCGGTCTAAAGACGTGATGACACTCATTCGTGATCTGACCAAAACACTGCACATTACAACCCTGATGGTCACCCATGATGAAGAAATGCTCTCTTATGCGGATCGCATCATTACGATGAAGGACGGATTGATCGGATAGTTTCCCCTCATATGCTCCCCTTATCGTAGACAGGTTAAATAATAAATCCTGCTGCTGTAATGGGAGCTTATTCATGCCTAAAGTACAATATAACGCGTTAGAAAAACGAGATTACGAACAGCCCCTTTTTCATTAAGAAAAGGGGCCGTTCACCTGTCCACACTAGGGTTGCAATAAGCTAGCGATCTTTAGCTGCTTTTTGCATAAGCGTATACTTCAACACCAATGTTCTCTCCGATCAAGTTCGGCATTGCGCTTGTTAACCAAGTCTCTATTTTAGTACCTTGTTTCTGATAGGATATCGTAACCTCATTTTTTTGCGGCGCGATCATCACGATGGATACCTTCGCATTAACGCCTGTTCCTTCCGTGAATTGAACTGCCAGATATTTACCGGTTAAATCATTACCTTTGTCTTCACCAATCTTAATATCACGAGTATAGCCAGCTCCACCGGCAACCTCAGTACCGATCGCAAGCGTATATCCGCTTTCCACGGTATACTTAGGGATCTCTATCTTTAACACATCACTCACAACATTGCCGTTTTTAACTACAATATAAATATCTTTGGCAGTCGCTGCCTTTAAGCCTTCTACACTAATTAACACGAGTCCTATATCACATGGAGCACCGGCCTTGCTCGTATCAATGACTGGCATTTCAACTCCGCTCTCAACGACTTGATAATAATATTGTCCTTTTCTACTCGTATTCAATGAAACGGAAGCCGTCGTCTCGCTTAAACGATTCGCTTTCCCCGCCGTTAATATTGGTTTAGGATCATTATTGTCTTGTACCTCTACAACTTGCAAAATATCGCCTGCATATCCTTCTGCTGTACCAACTGCAATAATCGTTCCTTCTTGTGCATATAAGGAAGCATCCAATGGCGCAAAAGTCAGTGGCAGCTCCTGAGGGCCGTTTAGATACTCAGCATTAACCATAGTTGCTAATTCTGGTGCTACACCAGCGAGAGTAGTAACCTTACCTGGCTTATCGATTGATTTTATGCCATCTACAGTGACATTGACGGTAACAGTTCCTTTTAGATCTACAAGCTGACCTTTCACTGTATACGTACCTGGATTTTTATAGAATGATGGGTTCACTGTATCCCAATTCACTTTGGCAACCTGAGAGTTACCATCATTAAAAGTAACCGTAACCTCTCTTGGTAAATTGGGAGCATGATCAACCGTTGTTGATACATTCTCCTCTACACCTTCTATGGAGCTGATTTCATAATCCTTATTCATATAAATGGTATAGTCTTTACTTCCTGCTAAAGTAATTTCCGACAATATCAGAGCATTCTTACCATTAACGAGTTGATCCGGTGAAATCGACGCACTGCCATCTGCAAATGGGATCTCTTCGCCATTCAGTTGCAGTTTAATGTCTGCACCGTCCAATACGATCGAAGGTTTCTTGATTGTCATAGGCTCGTCAGCATTCGTTATCGTGGCAAAATACGTATCATAATTAGGATTAAAGTCACCGTTTAATACCGCATTGCCGAGCCCAAGATCTTTCTCATACGTTACGTATTGAGGATTGGATATGATCTCAATATCGTCCAGGTATACAGTGGCATTAATTCCTCCAAAACCTACTCCGCCTGATTTATACTGACCATCATCAACGGATAGCAATTTCTGCCCATCCAATACGAAACCAATCTTCCCGTCAAAGGTTTGAATCTGCAAATTATGCCACTCATTCGCATTAAATCCATCCGGTACTCCTACTTTGCCTAAGGATGTATCTGAGCTGGCCGCATGTTTCGATATTTCAAAATATGGAGTACCGGCCGGAAATCCATTGGTTCCATTTTTATTTCTTCGATAAACGACTTGATAGGATAATGGCGCTTTACCAGGAGCTAAACCTGCATTAGATGTCATGACATAAATCGTAAAGTTATCATAGGCACCGCTTAGAACATCTGTCGTACCCCATCCTTCAAATTTCCATCTCATATTTACCAGATAATTATTCCAAGGGGCATTCAACTCATAGAAGTCATTACCGTCTCTAATCTCATCCCTTAAAACTTGATTTCTGTCATTTCCGTTCTCATATACAACACTTGTTACAGATGGATTACCACCTATTTTGGTGAATTGAGGTACAATTCCGTCTTCAAAGTCTAGCATAAGCTGATGCTTATTAACCTCTGATCCGTCATATGCTGGAGGTGCTGGAATATTTGATGGAGGAATCGGCAGCGTTGCTTCTTTTCCGCCAAATACATACAGCTCATCATAGAAGGCTTGTCCTTTGCCATCCTCAGAACCCAACGAGATATACTTAAAGCCAGCTGCAGGTAATGTTTTTACGAGTTGATTATCAATATACAGCCCAACATCCGTTCCTGAGGTATAGTCAAACTTCAACTCATGCCAACCAAATGTTCTAGGGATGTTCGTCGTTTCCTTTTGATTTCCAATTCGGATAATATCATGGCTTGCATTCGTATTATCCAAGCCCATACCAATAATGTTCTCCCCATCATCCACTCGTGCAATAGACGTAACTCGAGCCGAATTTTGTTGTCCGGAATCGTACGCTGCCAAATTATTATTCTGTCTGTCAAACATCTTCACCGTAACGGCTTTGTTCAGCATCTCAGGGAAATTCTTGTATACTTGAGTGTTATCTAACAGCTCCAAACTTTGTTTGCCGTTAATAGGTCTTTCAGACATAAATTCCGTTGAAATTTTCGGCTGGCCGTTAAGATATGACCATACAGTATCATCTAACCCATTTTCAAAATTCTCCTTGAAGTAAATATCTGCTGGTTCTGTTATCAGATCTCTGTCTGTCACGTATTGTTTAGGATAGTCTGACGTGACTCCAATCTTGTCATACTCCATCTTGGAGTCGTCAAATTCCTTGATATGATTTGCCAGTTTTCCATAGTTAACATTCGTATTATCAAACTTGATGACATCGCCATATTGAAGAATCGTATTCACTTCAATATTAAAATTCATAGGATTTGTTGCTTTTACATTACTCAACTCTAAGCCTGAGGCTCCCATATCCAAATTCATATCATTTGGCCCCAAATCAGTCATGGTAGGATTTGCCCCTGTGTTATCAATAATAACTTGGTTTAAGTAGTTAGGTTTGTAATCTTTGCCCTTATACAAATAACATGCAAAGAAAGCCCCATCATCCCCGCCATCTTGTTGATTATCATGCAAATACGCATATTCAATTTTATTATGGTGCGTGTACATATCCGTCATCATATTGAAATTTTTATCCCCATTCGGGAAAGCTCCATTCGGATTGCGGCTATATCCGGCAGTCAGAAAAAGTCCTCTTCTTGGTGAATTATAGACCTCTACATGAGAAACCGTATTATAGCTTGACTGTTGGATGGTAATACCTGAGGCCTGGCCAATCAGTTCACCAATATCATGAACAATGGTATTGGTAATTGTATTATTTCTGCTATAACCATCTCCGTTTTTATCACCGGCCACGCCAGGATAACCGCCATCAACGTTGATACCCCCATGGCCTGTATATTCAATAAGATTATCCTTTATGGTTGCATTATCATTAGCTAGATACAGTTCGATACCAAACATTCCTGAATTTTTGATATGCGTTTTTGAAATCGTTATATTTTTAGTATTTGTAAGTGTAATCACGCCATATTGGAACTCTATTCTTTCCGTTTGTTCGGCATAGGATGGTTGTGTACTTCCTTTGGCTTCCGGAGGATAAAAGCCTAAACCAGCTCCTGCATCTCCCCAGTTCCAACCATATGCATACCAATCTGTTGTATTGGTATCCTTTAGTTCTAAGCCACTGAATTCAATATTTGAAACCATATGATCTCGATCAGCACCTTCTACGCGAATCACTTCTTTGACGGTAGGAATGATAAATTCATTATTATTAATATTTCCTTCTGGATAATAGTACAAATCACCCGTCGTTTTATTGAAATAATATTCACCTGGAACATCCAGAAAGCCTAGATTTCCTTGTACAAAGTATCTTGCATCCGTACCTGTTTTATATTTAGGTCTATACATTTCCGGTTTTCCTGAAACCGTTTTGAATCCAAGCTTGCGACTTGCCGTGTCAATAGAAGAAACCGGTATCGTATCCGTCATCCAATCCCAGTATCCGCCATCCCACATATAAACCGAGGCATCTAAGTCTCCACGTGCTTGGGCGTTTACGATACCTTGAATGGACTCTTGACCAAGATCACCCGCTTTATAGAACAAGTCGCTAATTCCGCCGCCTGCACTTCTCATATAAGGCGTTAAGGCAGATGGGAAATCTTTATACTTCGTTAAATTTTGGGTGCGTGCTAATGTAGCGCGTCTATCATTAACATAAAGCGTATCAAAAATAACATCCGTATCAACATGAGTTTTGTAAACTTTCCCCTCTGCAGCAGCTGGCAAATCAGCGTCTGCGCCGGTTCTTTCAACTAATTTCCATTGTGTGTTAACAACCTTACCGCCGATCATTTCAGCACTCGCCGGGTCATCTAAATTTCGATAGATGATATGATAGCCATTCGTACCAGAGTCGCTTTCATCGAAAGTAATGGTTTTATCCAGATAATATTTGCCTTCTGCAATAAAAACGTAAATATCACCTGTCATATTCATGTTAATCGCTCGAACTGCATCCCTTGCAGCTTGCACAGTTGCAAATGGCTTACCATATGAACCATCGTTTTTATCATTTCCATTTGGTGAAACAAAGAACTCAGCTTGTATTCTTTTCAGAGAATCCCCCTTGCCTTCCGCTGCTTGAACACGAACAGTAGGAACAAACACGGAAGTACATAACACACAACATGCAATCATGAAGCTAAAGATTTTTCTCTTACCCATAACCATAGATATACCTACCTCTTCTCATTATTTTTGCCATGTTTTCGCTGTTCTAAGGGATTACCTATTATAGATCCTATACAATAGGACGGCCGCCTCAGCTCTTGTTGTCTTGCCATTGGGGTTGATTTTACTGCCGTCTCCCGTAATCATCCCCTCTTTAATTAATGATGCTGCGCTATCTAGTGCATAATTTGCGATCTTGTCAGTGTCACTAAATTTCTGAAGATCCTCTTTGCTTCCTTCTAAACATGGTTTACCCGCGATTTGAAGCGCTTTCAAAACCATCACCATCATGTCTTGTCTGCTAATTTGCGCACTAGGTGCAAATGTATGGTTTCCTAAACCAGATGTGATGCCAAGTGCCTTCGCTATAGCGACTTCGTTATAGTAATGAGCATTTTCTGCGATGTCATCAAAGTTTCCATGGATATCCGCTTTGAGGTCCAGTGTATTTATTAGCAGCTTCAAGAAGTCTGCTCTCGTAATGTTCTTTTGAGGAGAAAAATTTGTTTCACTGGTTCCCCTTATGATGCCTTTTGAAGCTAGTACAGATATTTGTTTTTCCGCCCATTTAAGTTTTGAGATATCTTCAAAGGTTTTCTTTACGAAACCTATTGCATATGTTTCGTTAGCCTCGCCATTTACAGTAACTTTTCCGGTCTCCTTGTTATATTTTCCATTTGAAACGATGATGAAGTTACCAGCCTTATCTACTTTATACACGACGATATGTTCATAATCTGCTAGTTCATTTCCTACAGGCTTATAGTCAATAGTAATCGTAATATCAGCATTCACAGGCTTGTCTTCCTGTAAGATCGATACATGAATGCCTGCTCTGTTACCTATACCAAGTGGGCTAATAACGACATTTACTGTACTATTTATATCTTTGGCTAAGGATTTAATCATGTCATTGGTTAATACAATATCCCCAAAGCCAGTGCTTACTGTGACATCAATCTTTTCAGTTTTTGCTGCTAATTTCCCTACAGGGATCGTTATCGTATTTTGCTTCGCAGTACCTGTAGTTCCTATTTTTACAGTGACTTGCTTTGCTCCATGCTCATCAGTTGGAGCACTTTTAATGGCTGAATCTACGTGGGTATCTTGAATCTCAACACTTACATTTCCGTCCTTGTCAGGCTTTACATCATCATAAGATATGCAACCATCTTTAATGGTAGGCTCTGGGCTCGGAGCTGGAATCGGCGTTGGTTTTGGTGCTGGATCTGGTTTTGCAGGTACTGGATCTACTCTTCCAGTCAAACTAGCTGAAGAAACCAAACTACCATCCATTCTATTCACATAAACAATATGTTCTTCTAGCTTTTCCAAAGCACCTGTCGTAATCGAACCCGAAATGATACCTTTAGCATTTGCTTGAACTTGTCCCATCGCTTTAAGGTTCTCATTTGCTTTATCAACGACTCTGACCATATAATCCTTATTTGCTTCATATCCCGTACCATCGATAACAACAACACCATTCATATACGTTGCGATTAAATTAGAAGAAGCTGCTAGACTATGTATAGGAGATATTCCTATGCATAGCATTACTGCAAGTATTACGGAGATCCGTTTGTACATTACTAATCCTCCCGATGTCTTGATTAAATCCAAAATAATTTTAAGCGCTTTCATTTTGTTTTAATCGTATTTCAACATTTCATCATTCCACCTTCTTTGCTGTAGTTAAATTACTTGCATTGTAGCCCTGCTGATCTCAAATCAGCAATCTCAAAAACTGTAGCATTTGATGTTTTTTGCTGTTTCTTCAATTTTTAAATTTTGTGTTGTAACTCATATTTTTAATACATTCTCTAATTTCTAACTAACAAAAAAACAGCCCGTTTCCATAAGGAAAAAGGGCTGTTTTTTAGGTTACATAGCTGTTAGTCACCATCAATTTCTTGTCCAAGCTGCAGCTTGTACTCACTGAGAGACACGCCAAAATGCTTTTTAAATCGCGTGTAAAAATAATTGTTTTTTTCAAGACCGACCTTTTCAATAATGGTCGACAAAGACAGTTTGGTGTTGCGCATATATTCATCCAGCTTTTGCATGCGCAAATCAATAATGTATTGTGCAATCGACTGCCCGTATGCTGTTTTGAACAAATGGCCGATATAGTTCGGTGACAGGCGTAATTTTTCGGCAATGGAACTGAGGCATAGCTCAGCGTTGGGATATTCCTGTTCTACAAGATCGGTAATGCGCTGCATCAGAAGGTCGTTACTGCTGGATGAGCTCTTGAGCATTGTTACCTTATTACAGAGCTTTTGTAAAAACGCATTCATCAAAACATCAATATCTGTACCTACTTCTGCGTTTTGTATATCCTTCAGAAACTCCTGCAGAGTTAGATCCTGATTGTCCTTTATGGCAGGCATCTTACTGAGCACGCCAGAATAGATTCTGTAAATCAAATGTACAATGCAGAATAAAATCTCATTGTACGTATATTGATACAGCAGTTTACTAATAGACTGATAGATCCTACTAGCTTCTTCACCGTCACCCTCCAGCACTTTTTCGATTAACTGCTCCTCTTTTTTAACTGAGACTTGGAATTCATCCGTATTCATTTCATCCATTAAATAAGGTGTAATAATGCAGCCATGGCCATATCGCATTTTCAAAAGAATCGAGCCCTTCATATTGTTATACATGCTAGGCAAATGTTCTAACCCCTGGAACATCGTGCTATACGCCATAGACAGAGAAATGTGGAGATACTCTAGCGTATTGCTTTGTATCTCGCGTAACAAACGTTCGACTTTATCCTGAAGAACTTTATATTGCGATATGGTGTCACAATCCATAAGCATCACAAATTTATCGGAATCACAGCTGAAAATTTCGCAATTTCCGTAACTCTCAGCAATCTCCGTTGCGACATTCACAATCGCATAGCGCAAAGCCCAACGTTCCTTCTGACTATTTCGGGACATAAACTGACTGTAATTGTCGATTTTGAACAGGCACATACACAGCTGATTGGAGACGATATAATCCAGATGCAAGTCATGCAATTTTCCCCGCACTGTTCCCATGGAGTACGTTGTGCTTTCGCTTAACAGCGCATTTAGAAAATCTTGCTTGGCAGCATAGCCTGTTTCACGCATGATTTTATCGAGCTGCACATGTTGCTCCTTCATGGATTCAAATACAGATAGAATCACTTGAAATTCTTCCGTTTCAGACACGAGCGAATCGCTTTTTTCGGTCGCTTCCCCATTTATAATTTTCGTCATTGCTTGAATAGGATTGTTCAGCCTGCGTGCCAAAAACAGACAAATGACCGCACAAAAAATGAATACGGCTACGACTATACCTGCCGATACGATCGATGCAGTAATGACATCTTTATAAATTTTTTTGAAGGGCGTAACGCCCATGATGTACCAGTTGTTTGCATTACTCTTGCTGCTCGAAACAAGGTAACTGATCCCGTCTATTTTCTGTACCTGATTGCTGGTGCCGTCCAGTTCCTGAGCTTTCTGGCTTAATGCTCGCATTTCACTTATGTCATGACCGAACTCCGGTGAGAGTGCCATACTTAAAATAGAGCCGCTCGCGTCAACCACTAAAAAAGACGTTTCCGGTACAGGATCACTACTATTAATGGCTTGGATGGAATCCGTAAGCGCTTTCGTTCGAATGTTGACAACAACGGCATTTTTCAAACCAGATGCTGTGGCGCCAGGTTCAAATAATATATACGAGCATACCTTTGCCGATTGCGTTGCTTCATCTACAGATGCCGCAAAGGGGCGACCACGATAATCGGCTACGAAATGTTTGTCGGTTAGTAACTTTGCCATCGTCTGATCTGAAAATGCGGATGCTGATCGACGTTCACCGCTCCGAGAGGAGTAAAACAAATTGAGCCCCGCATTGTACAGATACACACTGTCGATATCTTTCAGTGTCAGAAAGTGCTTATCAATGACCTTGCTTGCTAAAAGCGCTACGCGCTCATCACTTTCCTTCATATTTAAAAAGTCGATGATATCTTTGTCGCTGTACAGAGCATTGCCTAATTTCTTTGCGGTCTCGTCAAGATAGGTAATGCTATAATTCGACTGCGCAATCAGTTTGTCGTTATAGCGGCTAATTAATGCATTCGTCGTGCGCAAATAAGTAAACGTCAAAAAAGTCGTAAGTAAGACGGTAATGATGACCGTGATAATCAAAAAAGAAAAAAAAGATTTGCGTAGAAAGCTTGTACTGCGGTTTTTGGTCTTATATAAGAGCTTCATTGCGGCCTCCTATTCATACGACTTCCAGGTATTATGCCAATTTATATTATAGTGTTAAATAAATTGTGCCTCAACGATTTATAACACTTTGTAGAAATCGTTAGTTTTTAGAGATGCCTTGTGTTAAAAAACAAAACGATCACCATATTTGTTTGTTGAGCCTGAAAATCCCCCTTACTACAATGATGGCAGACATATAAATGCTGCAAAGAAAAGGGGTGAAATAAATGAATGCGATTACGAATTCGTCTCGCAAGAGTAAATCCTACAGAACATTGCGCAGCGCGCGCCGTCAGGTTCCTTTCTATTTCATGATGGCACCGGGATTAATCTTCATTACGATCTTGTTCTACATCCCGATGGCCGGCGTGATCATTGCCTTCAAAGATTACAGTGCACGCGACGGGATTTTCGGAAGTCCGTGGATGGATCCGCTGTTCAAAAACTTTGAGTTTTTCTTTAAATCCGACGCAGCAAGAACCGTTACTTTCAATACGCTTTTTTACAATCTACTGGAAGCTATTACGGTTACACTTTGCGCGTTGGCACTGGCTATTCTATTAAGCGAAGTAAAAAACAAAGTGGTTTCTGCTACCTATAAGGGCTCCATTTTGCTGCCAACCTTTCTCTCATGGATTGTGATCCAGTACATTCTCTTCAGCATGCTCAGTGTTGACCGTGGCATTGTCAACAACGTGATTACCGGAAACGGAGGAGAAGCCGTTTACTGGTACAGTGAGCCGTCTTACTGGCGCTTCATCTTGCCGATTGCCTACCTATGGAAGAATGTCGGTTACTATTCGGTACTGTATGTAGCAGCGATTGCCGGGATTAATCCCGATTATTATGAAGCTGCGCAACTGGACGGTGCTTCAAATTGGCAGCGCATTAAGCACATCACATTGCCGCTCTTGAAACCGACGATCATTGTTCTATCATTGCTCTGGGTTGGTAAATTGTTCAATGGCGGTCTAGGCGACTGGAACGGATTCTACACGCTTCCGAATGATTCGGGTGCTCTGTACCCGGCAACAGACGTGATCGACACACTGGTATTCCGCTCGCTGAAGAAGGTCAATGACTACGGCATGGCGTCTGCCGTTGGTTTATATCAATCTGTAGTTGGTTTCTTCCTAGTATTGATCTCGAATTACATCATAAAAAAGAAAGATCCCGACAGCGCACTATTCTAATTGAGCAGAAACGGATGAATCTTTCAAAAGGACTTAAATGCCGTTTCGATATAATTTGAACTAAAGTTTAACCATTCGCCTTCTTGATTCATGTTGTTAATCAAAGAGATAGGTGGTACCTATTCTTTAGTTCAATTGATGTACTTGGGAGGGAAATCCATGCTTCTAAGAAAGCTACATTTTTCAACATTAGCGATTCATCTCATTTTCATTGCACTCAGCCTGGCCTGTATTGCTCCGCTGCTTTTGGTTGTATCCATATCATTTACTGGCGAGCACTCGCTCATGCTAGACGGATATCACTTCTGGCCCCAAAAGTTCAGCACAGCAGCTTACAAGTATGTATTCAGCGGAGCAAGCTCTATTCTAAATGCATATGGAGTTACGATTTTTGTAACTGCTGTGGGTACACTTTTGCATTTGCTGATTACTTCCATGCTGTCGTATTCGTTGACACGTCCCGAAGTCACTCACCGCAAAGCACTCACCTTCTTCGTGTATCTTCCGGTTCTGTTCAACGGCGGCCTTGTTCCGCAGTACATTTTGCTGACGCGCATCCTGCATCTGAAGGATACCATCTGGGTGCTGATTATCGTCTATCTGGTGTCGACGGTTAACGTGCTGATTATGAAAAACTTCTTCCGCACGATTCCGGATTCATTAATTGAGTCAGCGCGCATCGATGGATCGGGCGAAATCCGTACTTTTTTCCGGATTGCACTACCGCTTTCCAAACCGTCGCTTGCGACCATCGGTTTGTTTGTAGCCATTGCATACTGGAATGACTGGATGACCGCATCACTCTATATCGAATCGCCAAAACTGCGTCCCCTCCAATATCTGCTCCAATCTTTAATGAACAATATTGGATACTTGCAGTCGAACGCGCAAGCTTCGCAGTCGATGGAATCAGCTATTGGCATGCTTCCTAGTGAAGGCGCGCGCATGGCAACCTGCGTACTTGCCATCGGTCCGATTATTTTGCTGTATCCGCTGCTGCAGAAGTATTTTGAAAAAGGTTTGACAATTGGCGCTGTAAAAGAGTAATTTTACCGGGAAACCAGCCGGAAAATTAAATACATTTCAGGGGGAACGACAATGAAAAAATATTCTGCGATTCTGTTGTCCGTAACAATGCTGTTTACCATGCTGCTGGCCGGCTGCGGAGAGAAAGATGCAAGCTCTACCGGCGATTCTCCCGGCAAGGAAGAAATGACCCAGCTCAACTTCTACATGATGAACAGCCCTGTCAATGATTTTGACCGCGTCATGAAGAAAGCCAATGAAATTATTGGCAAAGAAATGAATGCTAAGCTGAATCTAATTCTTGTAGACAGCAGTACTTATGCCGAGAAAATGAACCTGATGATCAATTCTGGCGACGATTGGGATCTCTCCTTCACTGCAAACTGGGGTGGCATCAACTTTTTTGAAAACGCCGCCAAAGGAGCTTATGCCGACTTGACGGACCTCATCCCTAAATATGCACCGCAAACGTATTCCCGTATCCCCGTAGGACTGTGGGATGGCGTTAAAGTAAATGGCAAGATCTATGCACTCCCGAACTATCAACAGTGGGGCACTGCCAAACGAGAGGGCTTTAAGTTCCGTTCTGATCTTGCAGAGGAAACCGGTTTTGACTGGAAAGCCTTGAAAGGCAAGCCTACCATTGAGGTACTTGAGAAGATCGGACCTTTCCTTGGCGATGCTCTAGCAAAACACAAAGAAATGATCGGGTTTGAAACCAGCTCAGTTGAAAGCCTCTATGCCAGCAATCCGCTGTTATGGAACATGGAAGCCGTAGGCGATACGAGCATCCCTGGCTGGATTAACCTTGACAATCCGGACAAAGTCATCAACCAGTTTGAGACGGAAGATTTTGCGAAGTACACTGAAATTATGCGTGACTGGTACAACAAAGGTTATGTGCGCAAGGATGGCGCAACGGTAAAAGATACTTCTACTGATCGTAAAGCAGCCAAATTTGTCGCTGAGAGAACTGGCAGCTGGCCTGACAGCATCGACTTTCCAGGCAACCCTGATGCCAGCAATATGTCTATGACTAAAGGCGCAGATAATGCTCCAGCAGTGACCGTGTCCACGACTCGCACGATGATTCCTGCGGGCGCCGCTTCTACTGCAGCTATTGCTATCAATGCCGATTCCAAACATATTGATAAAGCTCTGCAATTAGTTGAACTGCTCAATACTAACGATGATCTGTACAAACTGATTACGCTTGGCGAAGAAGGCGTTGACTACAAATACGACGAAAATGGCAAATTCACTATGATTGAAGGCAAATACAATTTCAACTTTAACGAATGGCAAATCGGTCAATCTTACAGCCCTGATTTCAACCGTGCTGCTTATGACAAGAACAAAGATGGTGATATTCAAAAAAAGACCCAAACAATGGTCTTTGATGCTGACAAAACAGCAGAGATTTCACCCGTTACGGGCTTCGTATTCGACCCGACTCCTATAAAAACTCAG
Source organism: Paenibacillus dendrobii (assembly GCF_009807035.1). GTDB lineage: Bacteria > Bacillota > Bacilli > Paenibacillales > Paenibacillaceae > Paenibacillus_AQ > Paenibacillus_AQ dendrobii. The sequence goes on along the minus strand of NZ_WUBI01000006.1, from coordinate 53,314 downwards.
GTTGCAAACTGCGCTGCAGTTGCCTCCGAGATGATTCCTGCACTTAGTTCCGGTTCAATAGATCCTGCTAAAGCATTGCCTGAATTCCTCAAGCGCCTGAAAACTGCCGGCGTGGACGACATCATCAAAGAAAAACAGGCTCAATATGACGCCTGGAAAGCAAAAAAATAATCTCACGCTCCTATATGAAATCCGGTGTATTTCTTTATATCGTACACCGGATTTCTATATTAATAAGCCCAAAAGAGAGGAACTCAACATGCGCTATTCTCTTGTATGTAAATCTTTCACTGGCAGTGATGTGTTAGACGTTGAGAACATTTGTGTGAATTTGGAGAACAACCAGTATATTTTTTCGCAGTTCCCATGTCATGCATGGATCACAACGCAGCAACTTCCGCATGGACTACGATTGGATATTACCTTGACTTTCAATGAAGACACGACCTATCCGATGAATTTTTCATTTTCTATGGAAGCGGAGCAATGGGATAAAAGCCACTATGTGCTGATGCCCGGTGCGGTTTATAACGGCAATCGTTTTGTAAGCTTACCTCTAACGTACCCGCCTTATTATCAACCTGCGGAAATTTGCACTTTTTCGGATGCCGAAGTCATTACCAGCATTCCTCATCTGGATATGGAGAAGAAAAAATCACAAATTTCCTTACTTGCTGGGGACATGGCATCCCCTTTATGCGGGTTCTATGATTTTAACGGCCAATCCGGTTCTGTTCTTTTGGGAGAGCACCGATGCGGCGATTATTATACAGGCTTTACCGTTGATGAAAATCAAAACGATGGCAAAGCTTCTTTTGTGCTTTCTGTTCCGGGAGTACGCGAAACTAACGCATATTTCTTTGGGGATCAACAGGACGGGAAAGGTTTTCGTCCGGATGCCTCTGCTCCTTCGCACGATACCGGCGCTTTTTTTAAACAAGGTGACACTCTTACTCTGACTGCCTGTGTTTTTCATTGGAATCCAATATCTTTACCGGACTTTTTTAAGCTGGTAAACGGCGCAAAAACAACGTTGGAAAACCCGGCGAATTTTAATAATGTACCGTTTTATAAGGCGTATACAAGCATCAAAGAAAAGTACCGTAGAGAAAACTTTACGGAAGAAGGATATTACTCTGTAGGAACCGACTGGAACATACCCCAGCAGTGTTGGCAGGCGGGCTGGATTGGCGGGGGTATCAACAGTTATCCGTTTTTGCTGGAAGATACATCCGAGGCACGGCAGCGCGCACTTTCTACACTCCGCTTTGTTTTTTCACGCTTGCAGCATCCCAGCGGATGGGTGTTTGGCATGTATGGAAACGGAAAATTTGTTGGTGACGGCGGCGACAGTAACCCTGACACCATTTTGCTCGTCCGAAAAAATGCCGATTTGCTTTATTTTGTGCTGAAACAACTATTTTGGCTTTCGGATCACGACCATTCCACGACCTTATTTGAGCAGCCTGTAAAAGCCCTTTGTGATGCATTTGTACGATTGTTCCAACAATACGGGCAGCTCGGACAGTTTATTGATATGGCTACAGAAGAAATTGTGATAGGTAATTCAGCCGGAGCCTGTATGGCTGTAGGTGCACTGGCACTCGCAAGCGAATATTTTCAGTGTACGGAATATCTCGATGTTGCAGAGCGGCTCGGTGAGTACTATTACAACAACTATGTAAAAAAAGGCATGCTGAACGGCTGTCCAGGGGAGATCTGTCAAGCGCCGGACAGCGAGGCGGCGTTCGCTATGCTGGAAAGCTATGTGCAGCTGTATGAAACGACCCAAAGGAGCATTTGGCTTTCTTATGCAGAAGAAACCTGCGAGATTGCCATGACGTGGGTCATGAGCTATGACTTTGTGTTTCCTGCGCACAGTACAGCAGCGAAGCGTGGCGTTCACAGCAGCGGTACGGTATTTGCCAACGCACAGAACAAGCACTCTGCGCCGGGCATTTGCACGCTTTCAGGCAACAGTCTTCTCAAACTGTATCGCTTTACAGGCGATGCAAAATATCTAAGGGATCTACATGCTATTGCACACAGTTTACCGCAGTATGTATCTCTGGCAGAAAATCCGGAACTTACCCTCGAGAAGAAATATTTGCCTGCCGGCTATATGAACGAGCGCGTGCAAACAAGCGACTGGGAAGGCAAGGAAACCGTTGGGGAATTCCTCTATGGTTCCAACTGGCCGGAAGTTTCCATGCTGCTTACCTTTGTGGAAGTTCCCGGCGTCTATGTGGATTTCGAAAGCCGCACATTGCAGGTATTTGACCATGTGGAATGCTTGGTTACCCAGTGGAATGCAGACTCTGTCTTGCTGGAAATGTATAATCCTACAGCATACAACACAACGGTCACGCTGCTTGCGGACGAACGTACCAACACAAAGCATGTGACCCACAATTACTTTGAAAGTATGAAAACGGTCCTCCTTTCAGCTGGAGAACGTGTACAAATTGAACTCAGAAAATAGCAGGAGGATTTACATATGTTAAATATTGGTATTATCGGATATGGCGTACGGATCGACATGCTGATGGATGATTTGTTCGCGCTGCCTTATGAAGTCTCGATCAAGGCCGTAGCGGATACCAACCCCGAGCGTGTGCAAGCTCTGATGAAAAAAGATGTTTCCAAAGAAACGATGCACAACATGGAAATCGATAAAATCGACGGACTGATGCGCAGCTGCGAGATGAATCCAGATTCTATTCATTTTTATACGGATGCAGACGAAATGCTGGACAAAGAGAAGCTGGACGGCGTGATCGTTGGCACGAACTGCAACACGCATACTTATTTCGCTCAAAAGGTGCTGAATCGCAACCTGCCGCTGTTTTTGGAAAAACCGGTGGCTACTTCGATGGAGGATTTGAGAACGCTTGCCGAGTGCGAAGCGAAAGCAACAGCTCCTACAGTTGTTTCTTTTCCGCTGCGTGTCACGCCGCTGGTCCTGGAAGTAAAACGCATTCTGGATGCCGGCACGATTGGCAAGGTAGAGCATGTACAGGCATTTAACGATGTAACCTATGGCTTTGTATATTTCCACGACTGGTACCGGGATGAATCCGTTTCACACGGACTTTTCCTGCAAAAGGCCACACACGATATCGATGTTCTCAACTATCTGCTCAGTGAAGAACCTGTAAAAGTTTGCGCCATGAAGTCCAAACAGATTTACAAAGGCGATATGCCCGCCGGCCTGCGCTGCAGCGAATGCGACAAATGGGAAACCTGCATGGACAGCACGTACAATATCATCCATTTGCGCAATGACACTCCGCGCAGCGATTATTGCGGTTTTGCGGTAGATACCGGAAATGAAGACTCCGGCAGCATGATTGTGAAATACGCGAGCGGTATGCACGTCATGTATTCGCAGAACCTCTTTGCGCGCAAAGGTGCTGGACGACGTGGTGCAAGGCTGTACGGCTACAAAGGCACCGTGGAATTCGATTTCGTCACGAATGAAATCAAAATATTTGACCATATGAGTGATAAAGTAACCGTCGTGCGTCTTGATGATCAAGGTTCGCGTCATGGTGGCGGTGATATTGTACTCATGCGCAATTTTGTGCATCTGATGCAAGGCAGAACTACCGAATCTGTAGCGCCGCTGAAAGATGGCATCCGCAGTGCTCTTGTATGTCTGCAAGCCAAAGAGTCTTCCGAAAGTGATCAATTTTATCCTGTTACTTTATAAATGACACGATAATGGATAGATATGATGAGTTCCTTATAATCCTGATGACAAAAAAAGCTGAGTGAAAAAACAGGAGGGATTCCTGCTTTTCACTCAGCTCATAAGGAATTTTTTGGTTATTGAGAAGACTTTATTTATTTTTCTCAACCAACCCTTACCAACCAAGCCACCGATTCCACATGCACCGTATGCGGGAACATATCCACTGGCGTCACTTCCACCGTCCGGTACCCGCCATCCTCCAGCACCCGCAAATCCCGTGCCAGCGTAGAAGGATTACAGCTCACATATACAACCCTCTCTGGCTTCATCTCTAAAATCGTCTCCAGTAGCTTCGGATCGCAGCCCTTACGCGGCGGATCGACAACGATGACATCGGCTTCTATGCCCTGCTCTTTCCAGGCAGGAATCACATCCTCAGATGCCCCAACTTCAAACGTAACATTATTCATCCCGTTCAGTTCCGCGTTACGCCGGGCATCTTCGATCGCTTCCGGTACGATTTCGACGCCGTACACCTTGCCTGCATGCTGCGCCAGGAACAGCGAGATCGTACCAATACCGCAGTAGGCATCGATAACGTTCTCTTTCCCGGTCAATTGTGCATATTCAACCGTCTTCCCATACAGTACCTCGGTCTGCGCCGGGTTCACTTGATAGAAGGAACGCGCCGAAATAGCGAATTTCACATCGCCGATATAATCGTAAATGACCTCGCTTCCCCACAGGACACGCGTCGTATCGCCGAAGATTACGTTGGTCTGCTTGGTGTTCACGTTCTGGCAAATGCTGACCACAGACGGCAGCTGCGCCTGAATCTCTTGAACCCACTCATCCGCATGCGGAATCTTATCCCCATTGGTGACAAGCACGATCATCATCTCGCCGGTACGGAAGGCAACCTTTACGACGACATGGCGCAACAGGCCTTTGCCGCTCTCCTCGTCGTAGGCGGAAATGCCGAGCCTCCTGCCGATGGCCTTCACGCGGGCCACGACTTCGTCGTTGCTTTCGTGCTGGATCAGGCAGGCTTCCATGTCGATGATGCGGTGGCTGCCGCGGGCGTAGAAGCCGCCTACGAGGCCGCCTTCGGTTACACCCATCGGTACCTGCGCCTTGTTGCGGTAGCGCCATGGCTCGGCCATGCCCGCTGTGGCATGGACCTGAATACCATGCTCGGCGCTGCCCGCTCCGACTGTGGATGCTTGCGAACCAGCGCTTGCACCTTCCGCCTCATCGGCTGCTTGCGGTCCGCGCACTACCGGCTCGCCTGCCACCTGCAGCTTCCCGATCCGCGTTAGGTTGTCCACGACAAGCTGACGCTTCCAGGCGAGCTGCGCGGCATAGTCCATATGCTGCAGCTGGCAGCCGCCGCACTGATCGTAGATCGGGCAGGGCGCCGCGATGCGGTCGGGGCTAGCTTCGACCAGCTCCAGCAGCTTGGCGTAGCCGTACTGCTTCTTGGTCTTCAGCACCTTCACGCGCACCTTTTCGCCAGGAAGGGCGCCCGCCACGAACAGGGTGTAGCCCTCGGCACGCCCGACACCTTCCCCATCATGATTCATCCCGATAATTTCGATCACAGCCTCGTCGTTCTTCGCCACCGGCAATCCGGTGATCGGCGCAGGCGTGCTGCGGCGGCCGGCGTTCCGGCGGCTTTGTCGCTTGTTCATGCTGCTCATGTCACTTCTTTCCTCATAAAATTTCTGATTTATTTAAAGTTTATAAGTTCTCATATCCGTGTCCAAAAATAACGTCGTCTTTCGAAGAAATACGTCGCTCTAAGCCGCTAACGTAGTTTCTTATCGAAACACGTCATCCATACCTTAAAACAACCTCTCAAAATACCATCCAACCCTTTTCACGCTAGGGCCATCCCTGCATCCATCCTATTATACCAGACATCGCCCCAACGCAAAAAAAAGATAAGATGTCCCGCTTCCACCCTTGATTCCGATGAACAGCGCCTGGACATCTTAACCTGCCGTGTACTGCTGGTATGTACCGGTGAACGGCCGCATAGGCCGTCGTTCAACCGCAACTTCTGTCTTACTATCTTACGCGTTGTTTTACATCTTTATAAGCACTGTCCAAAGGTGCTAATTCTCTCAAAACCACATCAGCACGAATCCAAAGCCGAACATATATATCCTACTGACTGACCATAGATCCCCCTCGGTGTACAGTACCGAAAAAAAGTCATACGGCTAATCTATTAGGTGGCTGGTCTAACCGACTCCCCCAGCCTTTCTGTCACCTACGCAAAAATCCTCAAATGCTGATGCAGCACCGAAAACTGGCCAGGCAGCGTTCCGCCCAGCTCGCCGTCGAGGTTCAGCAGCACCTTGCCTGGGGAAGTGACTTCCATCGCAGGCGTGCGGAAGTACACGACCTTCTTGTCGTTCAGATGCTCGCCGCGAAGCGCGAGGGTGACGACCCGCACGAATTCTGCCAGGTTGCATTTCTTAAGGGCTATCACATCGAGGAGGCCGTCGTCGATCCGTGCGCCTGGAGCTAATTTTTCGAAGCCGCCGACCGAGTTCGTGTTCGTGATCAGGAAGAGCATGAACTCGTCATGGATCGTCTCTTGTCCCTCTGCGTTGATGATCAGCTCCTGCGGTGACAGGCTGACCATTTTCTCCACGCCTTTGATGTAATAGGCCAATTGGCCGATCATGGTCTTGAGGCGGCTTGGCACATCATAGGTGAGCTCGGTTAAGGTTCCCCCGCCCGCAATGTTGATGAAATACCGGTCATTCGCCTTCCCTACATCGATCGGACGGGTTTGCTGCCGGATCACCAGGTCGCAGTAATCCTCCCAGCTTCTCGGAATGCCGAGTCCGCGGGCAAAATCATTGGTGGTCCCCAGCGGGAACACGCCGAGCGGAGGCACGTTCTCCTTGCCGGCCATCCCGTTCACGACTTCATATAGGGTACCATCGCCGCCGGCGGCGATGATCATATCGTATCCGCGTTCCACCGCATCCGCGGCGGACGCGGTTGCATCGCCTTCGCCTGTTGTCGCATGACAGGAGGCCTCGATGCCGCCTTGGTCGAGCCTCTGGAGAATGTCCGGCAGACGCCGTCTCATTTCCTCTCGGCCTGAGCTGGGATTATAAATCAATCTTGCTCTTTTCATTTACCAAACGCCACCTATTTATAGGATTTGCACATGTGACATCCATTGAACCTTTGGGTCTGTCATTAACCCATTCTTAGCCCATAGAATGACTCTAAGCTTGTTTGCATCTCACTCTCATTCTATGTCATTTCAAAACGCTATATTCTGCAAGCAAGTCAGCAAAGAGCCATCAAGGGCATTTACACCTAATCCGGTTGCCCTGAATCATGAGAACCCGTTACTTCAAAATATAGCTCATAACTTCCTGCTTAACCAGTCTTGTATTTGTTCATCGATCCATACGGTCAAGAGCGGATGCGGCAGCAGTGACTTTCCGGAATACCGGTAAGTTAATCCTTCGAGACGCTTCGGAATCACTTCGCGGATAAAATATCCCTCACTCAAAAAAAGCGGAGCCGCAATCACCTGCATTCCGCGTTCGTTCTGCCAATATTCAACCTTCGCACGCACCGTGTCCGGCCGCAGCAGCGCATAGTCTGCCTCAGCCAGTCCGCCAAGCTCACGCACCTGCTCGGCGAGCTTCGCGAGTCCCTGCTCCCAGCGCTCGCGGAAGCTGTCATAGCTGCTGCCATGCCCAATTAGGATCAGCGCTTCCTTCTCCGGAGTCCGCGATACCGTCTTCGCCTTGTCCCAGATCATCTCGGCCACATAGGAGCCATGCTCGATGGGGGAGCCGTATGTGATATTCGCATGGACGCGAAATGGCGCCAAGTCGCTCTCGAATGAAGGAGCATCAATGACGCCTAGCGCATATGCGATTTCATTCACATGCGTACTCCCCGAGGAGACGAACAGCGGAATAACCAGAATGTCCGTGACGCCCTGGCTCTCCAGCAGGTCGAGGCCATCCTGAATCAGCCGTCCTTCCACAATTTCCAAGAACGAAGCCGCCACAGGGAGGTTTCCCCGCAGCGGCAGCTGTTGAATGGCGTTATCGACCAGATCGACCCAAGCTTGTTCCCTTGAGCCGTGACTGATGACTAGCACGCCCCGTTTGCGCATCTTATCGTCCAAGACGGTCTAAAGTCATTTTATACCCATCGTTACCATAATTCAAACAACGCTTCACACGGGAAATGGTCGCCGTGCTCGCTCCCGTCTCGGCTTCAATCTGATTGTACGTATTGCCTTTGCCAAGCATACGCGCAACCTCCAGACGCTGGGACAGGGACTGAATTTCATTGACGGTACACAGATCGTCGAAAAAGACGTAGCATTCTTCAATGCTTTTGAGCGTTAAAATCGCTTCGAATAATTGGTCTATACTTTTATCATTAAGTTTCTTCAGTTGCACTGAATCATCATCCCCTACTATTACTATGTAATTTCATTGTACCCGAGCGAGTATGGACTTTTCAAGCATTAACGAATTCACGCACTACAGAGTCACAAGATAACAATGCCATAAGAGCCCCTGTCATCGCCTCTGAGGAGTGCCCTTATTCTCGCATTTTAGCTAAAATTAGGCATTTTAGAAGCATGCCAATAGCAGCTCTTAGCACGTGACAACCCAGAGCCGAAGCGGTTTGCTCTCTTGTTCCTCTGGTCTGATAGCGCCCGCAATCGAATGCCGTCAAATCCAGGAATCATCTTCTCCTCGTGAAAACGCTTTAATTATACCTCAGTGCGACAGCAATGTATAGATTTGGAACCGTAATTTTACAATACACCGCATTTCCCTGCGACCCCATGGACAATAAACTAAAATATTCAGCAAGAACGTTTGTAAGGATGCCAAATAAACTCTGATAAAAGCATATCATTTCTATGGCCGGCTTGAGTTAAAAACCTCCGAACGGAGCCTGCACAGCTGAACTCATGGGGGAAGGGGACAAGCAGGAAATGTAAGTACACTCGGAACCCGCTTATTGACGCACGCTGGACACGCTATCTTTCCCCTTCAAAAGAACCCCGTCGCCCCTGGGTCCATATCCTGTATGGAATGCCTTTTCTTCTGGCCAGCGCCGAAGCACTCCTACCGCTCCTGCACCTTCTGGGTATCCGCCCGATTCCGCTCCTATCCCTGTCCTCCGGGCATTCGTCTATACCTTATGTTCGCCTACCACATACAGTATAATAAAACATTCCAAAAAGGAAAGTGATATCCATGCCTGAGCATTACTATCACCGCAAGCCCCAGAACGATCAGCGCTCGCTGAACGGCGGCGGCCCTTTCTCCCCTTACCCATCCTATTCACCCTATCCGGGTATCCCTTATAGCGACTTCGCCGGCCCCGGCACGGGTCTTGTTCCGTTCCAGGGCGCCGAAGCTTTCACAGGAGCTGAAGCTCTGGCGGGGGCAGAAGTGGCAACCGGAGCAGCCGAGCTAGTAACCGCAGCAACCGCGCCTGCAGCCGCAGCAGCCAAAACCGGCTTCTCCCTCGCCAACATCGGCGAGCTGAAGGGCATTATCGACCGGCTCGGCGGCATTGACGGACTCGTCAATAATATCGGGAAGGTGCAGAAGGTCATGACCGGCGTGCAGCAGGTCGCTCCGATGTTCAAGCTGTTCTTCGGCAAAGGCAAGACCAATAGTGCCGATGACGACGATAATTACCGTCCGCGCCGGAGAAGAAGAAGGTCTAACCGCAAGAAATCCTCCAACCGCAAACGCAAAAACACCGCTTCCCGTTCCGTTAAAAAGAAAAAATCGACCGGCAAAAAGCGGCGCTAACCCAAGACACATATGAACCGTTTCTGCTCTTGAAGGCCGCACTTGGATAACGGGGTCAGGGGGATGGCTCTATCCCCATGTTGTCTGTTTATGCTGCGGCCCTGAACGATCAGCAATAGATACGTATCCGCTTTTCCATGCAGGGGGCCATCATGCCCCCTATTTCTATGCTGTCACATTTCACGCCACAAGCTCTTACTTAAACCATCCCCGCTTCAGGAACCACATCACCATGCCACCGCCCAGCACGAACATGAGCAGAAGCACTGCCGGGTATCCGTATGTCCAGCCCAGTTCCGGCATATTGGCGAAGTTCATCCCGTAGATGCCCGCAATGAGCGTCAGCGGCATGAACACGGTCGTGATGACCGTCAGGGTCTTCATGATCGCGTTCATCCGGTTCGAGTTCAGCGAAATATAGCTGTCCCGCAGATCCGCCGTCATTTCGCGGTCCGCTTCGATCATGTCCGTCAGCTTCAGCAGGTGGTCATAAATATCGCCGAAGTACACTTTATGCTCGGTATTGCTCTGGACATGCTGGGAGTTGACGATCCGGTACATGAGGTCGCGCATCGGTACCACCGTTCGTCTGAGCTTCAGCAAGCGCCCCCGCAGGTCGAACACCTGGTTCATGAGGTCCTCGACCGATTCCGAACTGCCGCGGTTCTCCAGCTCCGCCAGCTCGTCCTCAATGCCGAAGACGCTTGGGAAATACTTGTCCACGAGCTTGTCCATCACGTTGTAGGCGCAGGATACCGGGCCGCGGGACCAAATCTTGCGGTCATGGGCATGCTGGATAATCTCGGTCCAAGCCTCGTCCACTTCCTGCAGCTCCTTGCTGTGGAAAGACACGATCAGGTTCTGCCCTAGAAACAGGTCTACTTCCTCCACATGGAGCGTATCCGGGTCCAGCGCATGCAGCACGAAAAACTGCAGTTCGTCATAATAGTCCAGCTTCGGACGCTGGAGCACATGCAGACAGTCCTCCACCGCGAGCGGATGAAAATGAAAATATGTAGTCAGAAGCGCCGATTCCTTCGGCGTTGGGGCGTTGAAATCCACCCACATCCAGGCGTAATCATCCGGCTGGAGCTGCTCCAGCGGGATTCCGGTCACCACCTCATGCGAACGGGTTATGGCCATTGTGCGTATCATCGGTATTCGTTGGACTCCTTTCACATCAGGGTCTTACTGCAATTCTAAGGCCGAAGCTGCATGCTGAAGTTTCCTGCCTGTCAGTCATTCGCTTTCCAATGGAAGCATTATAACTCTCCACAGGCACAGATTGGTAATCTCCATTGTACAGCATCGTCCGCTTAATCACGACATCCCCGCTTTCGGGCATACAAAAAAGCCAACCTCATCGATTGGCCCCCACTCTAATCCTATTGTTTTGTCTAAAATAATATTTTAAAAATAATACCTGCCAGTATGGCGGAAATCGGGATGGTAATAAACCATGTGATGACGATCCGTCCAGCCAGTGACCATTTCACTTCGGAGAAGCGCTTCGCGCTGCCTACACCGAGAATGGCGGAGGTTACCGCATGGGTTGTACTGACGGGCAGATGCAGCAGAGTCGCACCGAAGATGACGGAAGCGGAGGTAAAGTCAGCCGCGAAGCCGTGAATCGGTTCGATTTTGAAAATTTTCGTTCCCATCGTCTTGATAATCTTCCAGCCGCCAATGGAGGTACCGAGCGCCATCGAGGTCGCTGCCGCGATTTTAACCCACAGCGGTACTTCGAGACTCTCCAGATGCCCGGAAGTGACGAGGGCAAAGGTGATAATCCCCATCGCCTTTTGCGCGTCGTTCGTGCCATGCGTAAAAGACTGCGCCGCAGCGGTCAGGATCTGCATGGTACGGAAGCCCTTGTTGACGGTATGCGGACTCTTCTTCGCAAATATCCACTTGAGTATCGTCATGATGATATAACCGATGACAAATGCAATCAGCGGAGACAGCAAAAGTCCTTCCACGATTTCAATGAATCCGCTCCACTTGAGGTGATCCGAACCGGCTCCGACGAATACCGCACCGGCCAAAGCGCCGATCAGCGCATGCGAGGAGGAGGATGGAATGCCCAGCCACCAGGTCGCCAGATTCCAGATAATCGCGGCCAGCAGCGTGGCCGTAACCACTTCCAGACCATTATCAAGCGTCGTCGGATCCGTGACGCTACCGCCGATTTTCTTCGCAACGCCCGTAAAGAGAATAGCTCCAAGGAAGTTCATGGCCGCCGCCAGGATAATCGCCGTACGCGGCTTGAGCGCGCGCGTCGATACCGAGGTTGCTATCGCGTTGGCCGTGTCATGGAACCCGTTAATGAAGTCAAACGCCAGCGCCAGGAAGATGACAATACCTATAACGAATATTGATGATGTATCCATGTTTTAGTTGGCCCCTTACGAGTTGCTCATAATGATCGATTCCAGCATGTTGGCCACGTCTTCACACGCGTCTGTGGTTGTTTCCAGTCGTTCGTAAATCTCTTTGCGCTTGATCAGCTCGATCGGGTCCGTTACTTTGGCGAAGAGCTCTTTGATGCAGATGCGAAGCAGCTCGTCCCCTTGATTCTCCAGATCATTCAAACGGATGGTATATTCACGGATCGCCAGAAGCTTCTTCTGGGATAGCAGATGAATAGCCTTTTGAATTTCGTAAGCCGATTGACGCAAAATTTCTGCGAACTGCACGATGTACTCGTCGGGGTCCGGCAGATGATACATATCGAAGCGGGAAGCACAAGCCTCAAGCCCGTCCATTACGTCATCCAAAGTGGTCGTCAAATCCATGATATCATCGCGTTCGATCGGCGTTATAAACGTTTTGTTGAGTTCCGTAATAATGGTGTGTGTAAATTCGTCACACTGCGACTCAAACTTCTTCATTTCATTGGCAAAAAGAAGTACATCCTGGAGATTGGCTACATGCTGTGCGAAATAATCGGCAGCTTGTACAATCGTATCGGCCATATTCTCCAATGTTTGGAAAAATATGTCCTTTTTCTTCAATTTCATACGATAACCCCTTTACTTAAAATTGCCGTGAACGCGCGAAAACAGCAAAATGACAACCCCAACTATTTTATCAATCCGCGGCGTATTTTGTAAAGGCGACCGCATCTCTATTTTAACGGAATGTAAAGGCGCGAACAGGATTTCATACGATAAATTACCCAGTCTTGGGTAAAAATATCCAAGGACTGGAATAATGAGCTCCAGGATTTGCATAAACCGCCTACAGCGAAGGCCTTATGGCTGATGAATTTGGATATGGCTGTCGAAGGTTGGCGCATTCGGTACGATATTGAAATATGTGGTACCCGGATACAGCGGCACCTCCTGCCCGTCCTTCACGAACCGGATCACGTCTCCCTTGGCACGCACCCAGCGCCCCTTGAGAATTTTGCCCCGCTGCAGCAGAACGGCCTCTCCACCCTTATCGACATCGACGGCAAGCCGGCCCACATCATCCAGCGTTTTATGATCAGCGCCCAAAATGACCACATTCGTCGCCGTCAGCTGCTGCCCCGTGTTCTGATCGACATGCGGCTTACCGTTAATGGAACGCTGATACACCTTGCTGGCCTCATGATACTGATACGATACCTTGTAGCTTTTGAGCAGGAAGGTAATGTCGACTCCAGTCGCATCCTCGCCCTCTGGAAGGTCGCTCTCGGCCCGAAACTTGTAAGCGGGTATATTTACTTCCTTTTTGTAACCGTGCTTGTCAGCGCCCTCCCGGAGCTTGTCTGCGCTCGAATAGAGGTTATGCGGAGCCTTCCGGGATTTATCTCTCCAAAAGTATGCCCCGCTATTTCCAATCTCATCGAGATCTTCCTTATGCTGCTTCTGCAAAATCGCATAGGCATCATTGCTGCCACCGGCATGGACCAGCACGCCGCCATAACTTTCGCCAAGATTGATCAGGTAAGGACGGATGCTGCGAATCGGCCCGATCGTTTCATCCGTTCCCTTGCTTTGGAAAATACCAATCATCCGCGTAATGCCGCCCTCCGCCAGCACTTCATATACGATATCCGCTTGGGTAAGCCCGGACTGCGGCCGCGCAGCCGGCGCATTGTTAATCATAATGGACAGTGGGCGTATCGTAGGAGCTTGATCCATGGGCAGTCCGGTTAACGGAGCCGTGAAAGCAGCCTGTTCCGGATCGCCCGATTGCACCGGATCCTCCGGGGCCGGCTCCTCCGGAGGCGTCTGTTCCTCCACGACCGGCGCCTTGGGCGCTTCCGCCTTCTGCTGCCCGCAGCCAGCCAGCAGCGAAACGCATAGCATCGCGCACAACATGCCGCTCCACCATCTGTATCCGCTCATCCCCACTCGATTCTTCATATCAATCCATTCCCCCTCGATATTGTTCGGACTGCACCTCCCAAGATGCAGCACTTTGCTTGATCCGGTCTCCCTCCCGCTTTCCTTTTCCTCCCATTTAAGCATAAATGGTAGGGTTTGTCTTTGAAAAACCGCAATTTACAACCTTTATCGACGTATGCGAGGAAGTAACGCCCGTACATTTTTCCTGTTCTTATTCACGAGGCTCCATATCTTGTCTTAATTCTGAATAATCCCACCTACTTAGGGAATTATGATGAGATTACAGGGCAATGTGTAAAAAGCCGTCCTTTCCAGGGTAATTCCTATGAAAAAACTGCGGAAAATATTAAAATTTTATTAAAAATCGTGGTTTACACCACTTGTAAGTTGATATGTATAATTTATAATCAAAGGATGTTATTCCATTAAATGCTAAAATTGCAGACAAAAGGAGAATGACACAAAATGACAAAATGTCATAAAAAACTTTGAGGAGTGGGATATCTTGTTCAACAACTGGTTGAGAAAGAATCAAGTCGCGATGTGGTTGCTGACGGTCGTGCGGATCTACCTGGGTTACACGTGGATTACGGGTGGGATTAAAAAATTAACCGACGGTTTCGATGCCGGAGGCTTCATGAAAGGCGCTATCGCCAAAGCCGCAGGTGAGCATCCCGCTGTACAGAACTGGTGGGCAACATTTCTGAAACACGGCGCACTGCCTAGCGTGAAGCTGTTCAACATCTTGATCCCCCTCGGTGAAACGCTCGTTGGCATAGGACTTCTCTTGGGTACCTTCGCAACCTTTGCCGCCTTAATGGGCATGGTAATGAACTTTGCCTTCCTCTTCTCGGGCAGCATCAGTGTGAACCCGCAAATGATTTTGCTTGAAATCTTCATCGTCGTCGCTGCCGCCAATGCCGGACGCATCGGACTGGATTACTGGGTAATGCCTTTCCTGCGCAACCTTTTCTATAAGAAACAAGATACTCCCCCCGCTTCTGCTCCGCAAAGCAGCATTTAACAGATCAGATCAGATCAACAGCTTACTCTAATCTTACTCTAATCCCAATATCATATGAGAATATCACATAGAGTCGAGCTGGATGTCCAGCCCGGCTCTTTTTTCATTCTAGCCCGCCTCTCTTCCATTCAATGATTCGAAAATTCGGCAGCTTGCAATCCGATCGCCGGGCTGAAAATGCTAACCCGAAACGCACTGACAGAAAAACAATTTAAAAATTTTAATTTATTTTTAATAATGTGATTTAAATCACATGTAACGTGAAATATTTCACATATAATAAAGACATGAAAGAGATGATCATCTTCCAACAACAAAAGAAAGAAGCTCACATCAAGAACAGCACCCTAGAAGCTTCCTAAAAATACCCATTAAACTAATTTGAGGAGTGGATTGTAATGTTCAACAACTGGCTGAGAAACAACAAAGTGGCAATGTGGTTATTAACGGTGGTCCGGATTTACCTTGGATATACCTGGATCAAAGGCGGAATTGAGAAACTGACAGGCGGATTCGACGCAGGAGGCTTCCTGCAAGGGGCCATTGCCAAGGCAAGCGGCGATCACCCCGCAGTGCAAGGCTGGTGGGCTGCCTTCCTGGAGCATGGCGCACTGCCTGGAGTAAAATTATTCAACGTTGTCATCCCGCTTGGTGAAACACTGGTCGGACTGGGACTTATCCTCGGTACCTTCACTACCTTCGCTGCCCTGATGGGTATGGTGATGAACTTCGCCTTCCTCTTCTCGGGCACCGTAAGCACCAACGCACAAATGGTCGTGCTTGAAATCTTCATCGTCGTCGCTGCCGCCAATGCCGGACGCATCGGACTGGACCACTGGGTAATGCCTTATGTACGCGGCCTCTTCCACAAGAATGCCCATGATCCTGCTCCCGCTCCTGTACCGCAAAACGGCATAAACAAGACCAAAGGCGCTGCATAAACACCAAGAGAGAACTACAGGGAGCAACACAAAGAGCCGGGCTGGAAATACCAGCCCGGCTCATTCTTTTTCATGTGATGTGATTTGCTGTTCAGGAACCGAACATCCAGCAGTTCAAGCTGAGGTTCCCATACTGGTAAGCCTGAAACAGACGCTTGGCCTTGCGGTCATCGTCTGCAGCTCCCATGGCATAGAACAGCGGGATGAAATGCTCCACTCCGTAAGAAGGCACCGCCTGGCGGGCATGAGGAGCTTTTTTGTCATAATCGAACAACTCGTTGACCTTCCAGCCCTCCAGCTGCCCCGCAACCCATTCATCGAATTCCACGGCCCAATCATCCGCTTCCTCCGACTGTCCAATCATGCGCAGGTTATGCACCAAGCCGCCGCTGCCGATGACCAGAACATTTTGCTGGCGAAGTTCCTTCAGCATGGCGCCAATCGCATATTGCTCTGCGGGAGAACGTCTGGAATCTACTGACAGCTCGACAACCGGAATATTCGCTTCAGGATACATCTTCTGTAAAATAACCCAAGCACCGTGGTCAAGGCCTCGGCCGAGGACCGGCTGATACGACAGATTGCCTGCGTCAAACAACTGCCCAATCTGCTGGGTAAGCGATGCAGAGCCCGGAGCCGGATACCGCAGTTCATACATGGCTTCCGGAAAACCGTAAAAGTCATGCATCGTACCGTGGGATTCATCCACGCTCATGGATTGGTCGGGACTGTCCCAATGCGCCGAGAATACGGCAATGGCCTCCGGCTTCGGAAGCTCCCGTCCCAAACTTTCCAGAAACTGCGTGTATCCGTTATCTTCCAGGGCGAGCATAGGTGAACCGTGCGCTACAAATAAAGATGGTAATGTCATCGATGTCAACCTCCACACGCCAGTATAAGTTGCTACTTATATTTTACCGTGTATGAAGAGATAATTCCAATCTCTGTATCACTGCTGGCTTGATTGATTTCCTGTAACGTCAAGAAGTCTGCTTGAAAGGCGTTATTTAGCTTGTTAGATCATCCAGTGCTGCCAATCCTGCTGCAGGGTCTTCTGCTCGTTTAACCAATCCTTGGTCCGGTGAATCAACTGACCGCAATGCGAACCCGACGAATAGGTGTGATTTCCCTGGAAAATGATTTCCTTGTCGCAGCGGCCCTCGGACCGCATCCAGAACACCTTTTGATATAGAAAAGCATAGTCCACCGGAATCGTATCATCGGACGTGCCATGAACGACAAGGACATTGCCGTTGAATTTGATAGCCTCCTGGAACGGCTGATACGTTCCAAGCGAATCGAAAAATGCAGGTGTAAAATCGAAGCCGAGATAATCCGAGCTGCCTGTTTTTACCGCATGGTCATAAACTTCCCGTCCGGTGATTTTCAGAATGTCGTTCAGCGGATATCCGACCGCAGACCACAGAATCAGGTTCTTCACCCTACGGTCGCGTACGGCTGTCAGAATGGCTACCGCGCCGCCGAGGCTATGTCCGATCAGCGTGACCTGGGATGGATCCACATTTCCGCAATCCAGCGCATAATCCAGCACGGTCCGGGTCTGGGCGATCATGGATTCGAGTCCCTCTTTGCCATAATGTCCGCTGCTTTCACCGCAGCCCGCATAATCGAAGCGCAGCACCATGTAACCTTCTCCCGCCAGCTCTCTGGCAGTTTTTACGAATAAGCGGTCCACGCCCACACGGCTGCCGACGAACCCGTGGCAGATGACGACGAGCGGCGCCCGCTCCCCGCAGCGTCCGTTCTTCCCTTCGGCCTGAACCGGATAATGAAGACTCGCGGTCAGTTCCTCCTGACCATGACGGATCATGATTTGTCTTTCCATGAATTCCATCCCCCTTTGAAATAACTATGTTTTCAGATAAAACGCTAGTGCTAAGGATTTTTGTATCCCTTAAATGCTATATTTTATAATTCCGATAAGTTTAATGAGATATAAGGTTTGAAGTCCATATTATCACCGCCGACTCGCATGTGTCAATCCACACCGGCATGGCTTTTTTGTGAAGAGATCCAAGTCTGCATGGAATGCAGACGCATGGCGGAAACTATCACCGATACCCGTATATAGAAAGGGATATGCTTATGTGGCAACGATGGATATCGCATATACAGGAGCACCCCTTGTCCTGGGTTCTGGCCGTATGCGTCGTATTGGCTATTATTTATGTGGCTGTGAACTATGAGAAGCTCTTTTATCGGGAATAAGCCAGGAAGGAACTCCCGGGCCTTGAATTCGTCAGCTCCTGTTCCTATACTTGTTGTATGTTTGTATACGGAGGAACGGATATGTCAACAAGACAAATGATACAAGAGAACAATCGTTTGCGGGAGCAGATGACTCCGGCGAACAAGGATTTTTACGAGGATATCGTCGTATACGTACGCGATAGCCGCGCAGACCGTCAGCAGGCCGAGAAACGTCTGCTGGAGCTCGCCAAGGACGTGCTGGATGCACAGAAAAAAGGCACCTCAGCTTCTAAACTGTTCGGCGGGAACGCGGAGGAATATGCACGTACGGTGGTTGAAACGCTGCCGTCGGTCAAGCCTGTCGAAGGTGCGGCTTATTACATCATGATTGCCTGGACCGCGCTCACCATTCTGTTTCTGATAGAGACCGTCGTCGGCTTCGGATCTCAGCTTGCGGGCTACAGCGGCAGTTCGCTGAACCGCGTCAGTCTGCTCGCGATCATTCTGGTGGCTGTCGGATCCATTGTCATTATGGAAGTCCTCATAAAGTCGCTAAGCAAGCCGCAGGAGAATGAGAACCGGAAGCCCGGAATCAACTTGAAAGCCATCGGCATCTACTTGATTATCGCTGTCGTCGTGATGGCGATCGGCTTCTCGCTGCGCAACATGCTGCCCGTGTTTACGATACCGCCGGTGCTTAGTCTCGTCTTCTGCATCATAGGTTTCCTCGGTATCCGGTTTATTTTCTTGCGAAAATCCAGATAACGACCTGAAATTAAAAACATCCTTGCGCGGCACAATGCTTCATTCGTTGCCGGCGAGGATGTTTTTTTTATGAATCGAATATATTCCTGGAATGATTTCCAATTTTCTTTCAAATGTTTACAAGTCCGAAACAAACGGATGTCATCACGAAACAACACGCGGGTAATATCAATGTATCGAAACCTTGGAGGTGCTTTAACCATGAAATTTACCAAATCAGCATTTACAGCCGCTGCCCTTATAGCCGCTATCAGTCTGCAGGCAGGTGCTGGAGCGACCCATGCAGCCGGAACCACTACAGTTAACCAAACCGTATCCGCATCTACTGCGGCTTCCGCCAAAACGGCGCATGCCAATGCAGTCTACAACCATATGATGAGCTTGCTCAAATCCCCATCCAAGCAAGCCGAAGCCGTCAGCTACATGGAGAAGAACATCTATCAGGTGACGCCTTGGCAGGGTTCCATGATGGTGCTGAAGCTCGAAAATGCCGAAAAAGCCCATCTGGATGCTTGGAACGACAAGTTTTTCAAGGACAGTATCCAGACCAAACTGATGAAGCTCATGAAATCCGGCGACGACCTGACCGCCTTGATCAATAAAACCAACGACAAAAGTCTGAAATCTCTGTTCAAGGGCGCCCGCGACAGCGGCTACCGCATCGACACATCGGAAGGCATGTACTATCTCGTCCTGGATTACCCAAGATTCCAGAAGGTTCGTTCTTATGTGTCCGCCGACATCAAGAGCTATATCGACATCATGACCGCCGAAACCAAAGCTCCGTTTGCCAATGACGCTGCCTTATCCATCGGATGGACGGAAGTGACCAAGCGCGCGTTGGCGCAGGAAGCCTTCGTGAAATCCTTCCCGCATTCGAACCGCACGGCCCAGGTGAAGTCGCTGTTTAATCAATACTTGAGCATTTCCATGTCCGGCCTCAATAACACGCCGCTCTTTGATTATGACACCAAAAAAGTCGATGCCAAAGCAAAGGCCGCCCTGCAAGCTGCCGTCAGCAAAGGCGATCCAACCAAGAGCGGATACATCAAAAAGCTGCAAGGCTTCCTGGACGTGCTGAAGAAAAACAACGACACCCTGACCCCTGAAGTCGATAAATACAGAAAAGCCGCATCAGGCATGTAAAATTATCCAATCATTCACCTATGAATCAGCAAAAAAAAGCCCTCGCTGTCAGCTCCCTTCTCTTCAGGAAGCGACAGCGAGGGCTTTTTTGCGATGTGAAATGACATCCCGGCTTCGCCGAAGGGTTGAATTCATCGGGTGCGGCGGATGTTTTAAAGTCCCGGCCATGGTTAAAATACAGGCGAAAGGAGTTTTGCATCATGAAAAAGATCACGATCATCGCACTCGGAATCCTGCTCTTGATCGGAGCCGCAGGCTGCTCTTCCAAAGCGGCGGACAATGGGCAAAGCAGCAATCAGGGCACTGGCCAAAATACGACGCAAGGGACAGATACCGGAACGAATACGAATGAAGGCACGGGTCAGGACGCTGCCAATAACGCTGCGGATCATACCACCCCACCTTCTTCCACTCCGTCATCTCCTGAGAAACAAACGGGCATAGACAAGCAGGGACATCTGGACTTGCAAAAAACAACGTTTAAAGTGACCCCGAAGGAAGCGCTCGATATCGCTGCCACAAAAGGCTCGGGCGATGTTACCAAATTGGAGATTGAGCTCGAAAATCAGGTCTACGTCTACAAAGTCGAGATGATGACGGATACGGAAAAGACCAAAGTCGGCATTCATGCGGAGGATAAGAGCATCATTGAAAATAAAACGGAAAAGCTGGATCAGAGCAAGGTCAAAACGGACCGGGCACAGTCCAAGATTGATTTGACCGGGATTATTGATGAGCAAAAGGCGATGCAGACAGCCACTCAAAAGGTGAATGGAACTGCAACCAAATGGAAGATCGAACGAAAAAACGGACCCACTTACTATGAGGTGGACGTGCATACTTCCACTCGCGAGTATGAAATCAAAATCGATGCCAAAACCGGCAAGATCCTTAGCCTCGGTCAGGATGACTAGGACTGAAGAAGACAGGTATATCCATGAAAAAAGAAGGCTTCCGAAGGTCGGCAGTCTTCTTTTTTTGTGTTCTTATTTTTCATCAATGGTCCTTCTATAAAACGATCTCTATGAGTCTGTAAATAATTTTCTATATTTTCGGATATTCGGAAAATTATTTTCTAAAAGCGTTTACAAAGTAATATTATTTTGTTAGCCTAAAGGCATTAAAAGGAAATTCAAAACTTGCGACAAGAGGAGTGGAGAACATGCAGCAATATGACGTTGTCGTCATGGGCGGAGGCATCTCGGGGTCCATGGCCGCGATCGCGGCATCCCGAACCGGAGCAAGGACGCTGATCATCGAGTCGCACGGTTTCCTGGGCGGAACGCTGACAGCCAACGGCGTCGGTCCCATGATGACCTTCCATGCCGGTGACAAGCAGGCCATTCAGGGCTATACCGATCAGTTGATCGAAAGGCTCAAAAAACTCGGCAAATCTCCAGGGCATATTTTCGATACGGTTGGCTTTACATACTCGGTCACCCCGTTCGATGCCGAAGCGATGAAGCATGAGCTCGAACTGATGGTAACGGAAGCCGGAGGCGACATTCTCTACCACACGATGCTGGCCGGCGTGCACGCGGAAGATGGCCGCATTGCTGAAATCCAGGTCTGCAACAAGTCTGGGATTAGTAGGATCCAAGCCTCTGTCTTCATTGATGCTACAGGTGACGGAGACCTCTCGGCGGGCGCCGGCGTGGAATACACGAAGGGCCGCGAATCCGACGGGGCGACACAGCCGATGACTCTGAAGATGAAAATGTACAATGTCGACATTCCAAAGGTCAAGGAATATATTCACAGCCACCCGGAGGATTTCCCCCTGTATGGCGGAGACACCTCCATCATCGAGAAGGCTCCCCGCCTCTCCGTGGGCGGCTTTGACAGCCTCTTCAAGAAAGCCAAGGAGCGCGGCGAGATTTCCATCCCGCGCGAGAATATCCTATTCTTCGAAACGAATAATCCAGGCGAAGTCATTCTCAATACGACTCGTATTCTTGGCCATGACGCAACCGACGCGCTCAGCCTGAGCAAGGCTGAAATGGTCGGACGCAAGCAGTGCCGGGAACTGGAGCTTTTCGTACGCAAATATATTCCCGGCTTCGAGCATGCCGTCGTGGAATCCACGGGACCGAATATCGGCGTCCGCGGTTCGCGGCAGATCAAAGGAGTGTACACCCTGACGGCAGAGGATATTCTGGAACAGCGTCTGTTTGACGATACGATCGCGCACTCCGGCTATCCGATCGATATTCACAGCCCCGACGGCGAGGGCACGAAGCATCAAAAACTGGAATGGGGCGGCATGTACAGCATTCCTTTTTCCTGCATGATCACGGACTCCATGAAGAATCTCATTGTCATTGGCCGCTGCATTTCGGCAACCTTCGAGGCGCAGGCAGCCATGAGAACCACGCCGACAACAGGCGCCATCGGACATGGGGGCGGCGTTGCGGCAGCGCTCGCGGCTCTTGAAGGACGTGACGTTCAGGACATCGACATCAAGAAAGTGCAGACGATTTTGAAGGAGCAAGGAGCTTATCTGGAGGTTTAGATTCGCGTAGCAGCCCATTTGAGAGGGGAAATTCTTGTGACAACGTCAATGTGGTTCCAAGCAATCGGCATTCTGCTCGTCTTTCTGGTGTTTGTAGGACTCATGATGGCACGCAAGCTGCCGACCATTCTGGCAATGCCCTGCATGGCGATCCTCTTCGCCATTATCGCCGGCGTGCCGTGGATGTCGAACAATCCAGAGGTGACCTCCATCGCCAAGACGATTCTGGCAGCCGGCTCCATGAAGCTGTCCGGCGCGATCGCCGGCCTCGTGTTCGGTGCCTGGTTCGGTCAAATTCTGAACAAGGTCGGCATCACCAAATCCATTATCCGCAAGGCTGCAGAGCTGGCCGGAGATAAACCCGTACTTATTGCTATTCTATTTTTCATTACCGCATCCATCATTTTTTCCGCAGCAGGCGGGCTCGGCATGGTCATCCTGGTCGGTACCATCGTCATTCCGATCATGCTGACGGCAGGCATTTCGCAATTCGTCGCCTCCATCGTTGTCTTACTGGCCGTTGGTGTCGGCTCTCTCTTCAACGTGTCCAACTGGGCGGTGTACGTGGATGTGCTGGGCCTCTCGGTCGATAAGATCGCCAACTATACCTTGGTCGTGGCCCTTCCACTAATCGTGATCTCGCTCCTCATGATCGTCTTCTATATTAAAAGAGACGGCAAAGGCCGCAAAGCCTGGGCGATGCCTGCAGCAACGCCCGGCGACAACAAGAAGGTACCTGCCATTGCGCTGATCAGTCCGCTCGTACCGGTCCTTCTCGTCTTCATTTTCAAAATCGACATTGTACCGGCGGTTATTATTGGCGCGATCGTGACGATCCTGCTGACCTGGCCGAAACGCCCGATCCACATCCTATCCAGTGCAATGATTGAAGGCATTCAGGATGTCGCCGGCGCCATGGCGCTGATGATCGGCATCGGCATTCTGCTGAGCTCCGTGATGTCTCCGCAGGTGTCGGCTGTAATCTCGCCGCTGATCGAGTCCGTTCTGCCTGGCACACCGTTGATGTACATCCTGTTCTTTACGATCCTGTCCCCGCTCGCGATCTACCGCGGACCGCTGAACGTATGGGGTCTGGGCAGCGGCATCGCCGCCCTCTTCGTCACGGCTGGCATGACGCCGGTTGCCGCCATGCTCGCGCTGCGCGCTGTCAGCAATGTGCAGTCCGTTTCCGATCCTACCAACTCGCACAACGTGTGGGTGGCTGATTTTACGAAGAGCGACATTAACGAGATTTTGAAAAAGACGCTTCCATGGACGATGGCATCGGTGCTGATCTCCATGATTATCGGAGCGTTCATGGTGTTCTAGAGGTTAAAGGTTAGAGATAAGGGTTCATTCAAAAAGGTCCGCGGATAAGTTTCGGACATAAGGTGTCTGGAAATTTTCGCTTCAACGGAGGAGGCGGAATTATTCTGGAACAACGATCGTAAGAATAATTCGCATCCGGCGTGATGATACAGCTACAAAAAGCCCGGGCAAAGAACCATTCAAACGGCCCTTTGCCCATCTTCAGGAGGACATTATGGGGAGACAAAAGGTAAGGGTGGGCATTGACGTCGGCGGTACGTTTACCGACGCGGCCCTCATCGATAACGATACGTTCGAAGTCATCGAAAAAATGAAAATTCCGACCACCCACCACGACCCTGACGGCGTGGCGAAGGGGATCGTTCAAATTCTGAATCAAATCTTAAGCAGCAAAGACATTCGACCGGAGGACGTCACCTTCATCGCCCATGGGACAACGCAGGCCACGAATGCTCTACTCGAGGGTGACGTCGCACGAGTCGGCATTATCGGTATGGGAACAGGCCTGGACGGTCTCAGTGCCCGCTCCGAATCCAATCCAGGAGATATTGAGCTTGCACCCGGCAAGTTTTTGCATACCTACCACACGTATCTGGATTCCAAAAATCTGACGGATGAGCAGATTGAAGCCGCTATCGATGAACTCGCTGGCCAAGGTGCCGAGGTCATCGTCGCTTCCGAAGCCTACAGCGTTGATGATCCTGCCAATGAGCTGCGGGTAGTCGAGCTTGCAAACCGCAAAGGCATCTATGCGACAGGCGGGCATGAGATCAGCCAACTCTACGGGCTGAAGACACGGACAAGGACGGCTGTCGTCAATGCCTCCCTCATTCCGAAAATGATGGAAACCGCCAATATGACAGAGAAGTCCGTCAAGAATGCCAACATTCAGTCGCAGCTTATGATCATGCGCTGCGACGGCGGCGTCATGAGCATCGACGAGGTCCGCAAGCGGCCGATCCTGACGATGCTGTCGGGCCTTGCCGCCGGTGTCGCCGGAGCCTTGATGTACGAGAAAATTTCTGACGGCATTTTCTTCGAAGTCGGCGGCACCAGCGTCGACATCTCTGTCATTAAGAACGGCAAGGTCATGATCAAGAATGCCGAGGTCGGCGGTCACCGCACCTATTTGCAGTCTCTGGACGTGCGCACGCTCGGCATCGCCGGCGGCAGCATGATCAAAGTCGCGGGAGGACGCATCACGGATGTCGGGCCGCGGAGCGCGCATATTGCAGGCAAGGAATACGAAGCCTTTGCTCCCGCGGAACATATCTCGGATCCAAAAGTGAAATTCATCAGCCCCCGTGAAGGGGATCCCGCCGAATACGCCATCTGCGAATGCAGTAACGGTAAAGAATACTCCTATACCCTCGCCGGCGCGGCGAACATTCTGAACTATATTCCGGACGGTGATTATGCCAAAGGCAATAAGGAAGCAGCCGTGAAGGCTTGGAAGGCACTCGCGGACCAAATCGAGGTCCGTGTTGAAGAAGCGGCCAGACAGGTCATGGATATTGCTATCGACAAGACCATGAAGACCGTCAATGAAATGATAGACGACTATGAGCTGGACCGCTCCTTCGTCACGCTCGTAGGCGGCGGGGGCAGCGGCGCGGTGCTGGTACCTGCAATGGCAGAACGTGAGAGCTTCAAATGCCAAATCGCCAATAATGCGCCGTATGTCTCCACCATTGGCGTCGCGCTCGCGATGGTCAAAGAACAGCTTGAACGCACTGTTGTCAATCCGACCGACGAGGACATCAAGCGCATCCGTGCCGAGATCGTCGAGCGGATCGTTAAATCCGGCGCCTCCGAGGATACCGTCGAAGTGACGATCGAGATCGACAGTCAGAAGAACATTCTCCGCGCCGTGGCTACCGGCTCCACCGAGCTGCGCTCGAAGGATCTGGCTCAGGAAGCCATGTCCGCCGAAGACATGAAGGCGATTGCCGCCAGCTCGATCGATCAGCCCGTAGAAGCCACGGTTCTCGCTGCGCAGAGCGGACGCTGGAGCCTGTTCACCAGCGAAAGCGTGAAGAAGTCCTTCTTCGGCTTGCTGAAGAAGAAATCCAGCAGCGTCAGCATTCTGGACCGTGAAGGCGTGGTCCGCTTCAAGAAGAGCAATGTCCATTACGCGAAGCTCAACAAAGCATCGGCAGAAGCCCTGAATGATTTTCTGGATGACAACACCATTTATTCTGACGCCAATGCTACTATTCCGAAGGTATTTGTCTTCTATAAGGAAAAGATGCTCGATTTGACCGGCATGCAGACCAAGGAGCAGCTGGTATCCATTCTGGAGATTGAAACGGAAATGCTGGCAGCTTCGGATGAACTGCTGATTGTGGCATATCAGTAACGGTAATTTTTCGCTTAATCCTATACACGTGGTCGAAAGGAGTCACTTCAAATGACGGTTCATTCTCTGCTAACCAATCCTCTCACCCATCTATCCGATGAAATATTGGGTTGCATGGAGCTGAAGCAGGACCCGCTTTTTCATAAGATTCCTGAAGATAAGATTGCCTATTATGTCCAAGCGTCGCTGCGGGCCGGCCGTGTTGCGGCAGAGAAGTACAAGGGCTGCAACATCCGCCGTATGTACAGGGAAGCCGGACTTCGTCATGAGGTGACAGACGCATCCGGCGATTTTCATCAGGTCTCCTTCCGGGCACAGATTGATTTTGCCAAAAAACCGCCCCAGATCCTTCTGTACTCTTCATCCCTTAACGGGATGCAGCGAGTATGCCGAAATATTTTGGGAGCGTCTCCCACGGCTGAGCCGGATATGGACCGTCTCATCGATATTCATCTGGCGCATGAGTTCTATCACTGGCTGGAGTACCGGGAGGGATCTTTTACGAATGAGAGGCTCGAACCGATCGAAGTCTTCAAGCTGGGACCCTATACGAAGAGATCAAGTGTGGTACAATGCAGCGAGATCGCTGCGCATGCTTTTTGCAAGGAAGTACTGGACCTTCCCTGCCTGCCCAATCTGCTGGATTACGCGTATCTGATCGAAGACAACCAGCTTCAGGAAAAAGTGTTCGAGCAGCAGCTCGAAACTTGCAAATGTTGGATATCGCGCACTCTCAATACCTCACCCGGTGTGATATAATGGGGAAATCTAGCGGAGATCACCGGACTCGTCATTTCCAGCGTTAGATCAGGAGGAGGTATCATGTCTTCACAGGTTCCGGCCGTTATCGCAAAAATCGTATCCCAAACTCAAAAATTGACTTATGGTGAAAACCAGATTGCCAATTTTGTCATACACAATCCGGATTTTATTACGCGTAACACGATCACGTCCATTGCCAACGAAATTGGTGTATCGGAGACGAGTATTAACCGGTTCTGTAAAAAAGTAGGCTTCAAGGGCTTCAATGATTTCAAGATCGCTTTTGCCCAGGACGCTTTTTACCGGGATATGCAGGCCAAGAAAAAAGAAAGACGGGAAATTAACCCGATTGACGCGCTTGCGCTCGATTACAATGAGCTCATTGTCAATACGTCTGCGCTTGTTACCGAGGAACAGCTTCACCGCGTGGTGAACATTCTGAAAGGGGCACGGCGTATTTACATAATCGGCCTGTTCGATTCCTACCTGGCTGCCATTGCACTCAAGAATCGCCTGTCGATCATCGGGATTATGGCCGAAGCAGTAAATGACAGCCGTGCCATGAAGATCGCCGCCGCGCAGTGCGGCAAGGAAGACGCCGTCGTGGCCTTCTCCCGCTCCGGATCAACGAAAGAAGTGGTGGACACGGTAGCAATTGCTCAGGTCAACCAGGTCAAGACGATTTCGATCACGTGCTATGATTCGTCTCCAATCACGGAGAATGCGGATGTGAACATCATCGTGCCGGATAAAATATCGGTCAACAATAGCGCGCTGATGTCCAATCATATCACTTTCCTGTTCGTCGTGGACCTGATCATGAGCATCTTTATTTCCTCGGACAAGGCTTATTTAAAAAAGAAGCTCGACAGCGAAGCTGTGCTGGCGAGCGATCAAACCATCACGAATTACTTTTTATAGTTTGAATAGATGAGCGTCCTTCCGGTTAACGGAGGGGCGTTTTTGTTTACGGTATACTCGTTCGTGCTTGGGCTTTCCGATATGAGCGAACTGCCCGCCACAATGCAAAAAGGCCTTTGCAAGAACGCCAAAGCGACGTCTTACACAGACCTTTTCAAAACGTATCTTATCGAAAACTCCTGGTGTGCCTCACCTGAAGTTCTTACTTCATTAACAATTTATGACGTTACACTTATCAGATCAAAATATTATACAGATTCGAATCCTTGTTCAGCTCGGTATACTGCAATCCCTTACGGTTCATGCGCTCGATCAGCGGGAGGTAGTCCTCTTTGCTGTCCAGCTCGATGCCCACGAGTGCCGGCCCGTTTTCTTTGTTATGCTTTTTCGTATATTCGAAGTTGGTGATGTCGTCTCCAGGCCCAAGCACGTCCTGCAGGAATTCGCGCAGTGCTCCGGAACGCTGCGGGAAGTTGATCATGAAGTAATGCTTGATACCCTCATACATCAGGGAACGCTCCTTGATCTCCTGCATCCGGTCGATGTCATTGTTGCCGCCGCTGACGATGCAGACGACGTTTTTGCCTTGAATCTGTTCGCTGTACAGATCAAGCGCAGCAACCGGCAGTGCGCCTGCCGGCTCAACCACGATGGCATTTTCGTTGTACAGGTCAAGAATGGTTGTGCACGCTTTGCCCTCCGGCACCTTCACGATGTCGTCCAGCTTGCTGGAACAGATGGAGTACGGCATGTCGCCTACTCTTTTGACTGCTGCTCCATCCACGAATTTATCGATCTCCTGCAGTGTTACGACTTCTTTGCGCAGCAGCGCTTCGCTCATGGATGCCGCTCCCAGAGGCTCAACGCCGATCACTTGCGTGGAAGGACTCACAGTTTTAATGTACGTACTCACGCCAGCAGCCAGACCGCCGCCGCCGATCGTGACGAACACATAATCCGCGGGCGCATTCAGGCTCTCCATGACTTCCATGGCGATGGTACCGTTGCCTGCGATGATTTTCGGGGCATCAAACGGATGAATGAAGGTCATGCCCTGCTCCGTGCAGGCCTTCATCGCTTCCTCGGATGCGTCGTCGAACGTATCGCCAGTCAGAACGACCTCCACATTGCTGCCACCAAAACGTTTGACCTGTTTCACCTTTTGGTTCGGCGTTGTGCTTGGCATATAAATTTTGCCCTGGATACCCAGCGCATTGCAGGAAAAAGCCACACCCTGGGCATGGTTGCCGGCGCTCGCGCATACGATGCCATTCGCCAGCTCTTCAGCCGACAAGCTTCGAATCATATTATAAGCGCCGCGAATCTTGAAGGAGCGCACGACCTGCAGATCTTCTCTTTTCAAATAAACATTGCATTTGTATTTCGCCGACAACACCGCGTCAAGCTGAAGCGGCGTGCGTACGATGACCTCGCGCAGCACGTGATGCGCACGCACGATGTCCTCCATGGAAACCATATAGTCGATAGGCTCAGCTGCCGATACGGCGTTTGCTGTTGGGGTAGTTGTTTCTTGCAGATTTTCCTTCATTTTTTCTCCTCACTCCATCAGCCCTCTTTCTGTCGGTTCGGGGCTTTATTCAAGTCATCACTGAAATGTTTGTTACACAGTACCGTACCTTTTTTGAGCCGTTTTTTCAAGGGTGTATGTCCAATAATCCTCTATAGATTAGAAAAAGATTTCACAAAGCAGGCTCTTAGGGCCAGAACGGCATTCAAATAAATACTTTTCAAGAAAAAATAGGGAAGCAAAAAAACCTCCGCCCTTGAAAGGACGAGAGGTTCTGTGAATCTCGGTTTAGAAGCGGTTATCCAGCCAATCGGAGGCGGCATACAGCTCTCTTTTGCTCAGCTGATGACCTTGGTTATCCCAATACAGCGTAACCTCGGCACCCGCTCCTTCAAGAAGAGACTGCAACTCTTCCGTTTCGGACACGGAGCAGAGCGGATCGTTTTTGCCTGCGCCAATGAAGACGGGAACGCCCGTCAAATCCGGCAGCTGCTTGCCGCGCAGCGGTACCATCGGATGCAGCAAAGCTGCGCCCCACAAAGCATGTTCATAATGGAACAGCAGGCTTGCTGCGATGTTGGCACCGTTCGAGAAGCCCACGGCAATCATGCGGTCGCGCTGAAGTCCATACTCCCGGGCAGCTTCATCCAGGAAATCATTCAGCTCTTTCGTGCGTGCCACGAGGTCTTCTTCATCAAACACACCCTCCGCCAATCTGCGGAAGAAGCGCGGCATCCCGTTCTCCAGTACGTTACCACGTACCCCCAGCACCGAAGATTCGG
This sequence comes from Paenibacillus dendrobii, assembly GCF_009807035.1. Lineage (GTDB taxonomy): Bacteria > Bacillota > Bacilli > Paenibacillales > Paenibacillaceae > Paenibacillus_AQ > Paenibacillus_AQ dendrobii. Next base: position 23,169 of record NZ_WUBI01000006.1, on the reverse strand, counting down.
GCGACAACATTTCCGCTATGGGCAGCAAGTCATGCTCATTGCCGCCCGTTCCGTGCAGAAGCACCAATACCGGTGCAGCCGGATCGGACCCCTGTTTAAAAATATGTTTCATGCTTAAATGACTCATTTATATTCCCTCCACTTCACGTACTTCGATCTTTGGCAGTCCTTGTTCGATCAGATCCCGCTGCGGTTCGTACCATTCAGGCAGCATCAGATGCGTGCCCAGCTCGTCTTCAGCCTCGTCACGGGCAAAGCCCGGAGGATCAGTCGCGATTTCGAAAAGAATTCCACCCGGTTCACGGAAGTATATCGCATTGAAATACTGACGGTCAATGACCTGCGTCGGCTGAAAGCCGATTTGCACCAGCAGCTCGCGCCATTTCTCATGCTCCTCGTAATCTCTGGCGCGCCATGCGATATGATGAACCGTTCCTGCACCCGGATTACCCCAGGATGCATTCTCCGCATTCACGTCGATGATATGGCCGATATCGCCGAAGCCTTGGAATCGAACCAGTCCATCGTCTTCGCCTATACGCAATAGTCCCAGCACTCTTTCGAGCACGAGCATCGTATTTTCCGACGACACGCTGCTCAGTACCGCTCCGCCGAAGCCTTTAATCGCATGCTCCACAGGAACGCCGTTAAAGGACCAAGCACTTGGCGTTCCTTCTTCGCGTTCAACAAGCTCGATCAGCAGACCCGATGGATCGGAAAAGCGCAGGAATCTCTCTCCGAAACGCGAGGTGGTTTCATGGCGGATTTCAAAGGCATCCAGACGGTTCATCCAGAACTCCATACTGCCCTTCGGGATGGCGTACACGGTAATGCTAACCTGCCCGCCGCCGATCTCGCCTGTTCTTGCGTTATCCTGAGGGAAGAAAGTAATGATGGTGCCCGGACTGCCGTTCTCGTTGCCGAAATACAGATGATACACATCCGGCGCATCAAAATTTATCGTTTTTTTGACAAGACGGAGTCCCAGGACACCCGCGTGGAAATCGACGTTTTGCTGGGCATTGTTCACGAATGCCGTTATATGGTGAATACCTGCTGTTCTTAACATATCCCTCTTGCCTCCTTATAATAATTAGTCTTAAATTTAAGATTATTAATTATATAATAGTTCAATTGGAGATAAATTGCAAGCGGCTTACGAATGGACAGCAAATCAGACCAAGTGGGAAGCTCTTGTCTCGTCAAAAAAGCCCCGCTGCTTCCAGCAATCCGGAAGCACGGGGCTTGATATCTCACAAAAATATATGCTACACAAGTGCCTTCGCAGCGATATCCGTACGGTTCTGTTTTCCGCTGAACGTAATACGTTCCGCATGCTCATAAGCTTTGTCGCGGGCTTCGGCAATGCCTGAACCCAAGCCGACAACGCCAAGCACACGGCCGCCGCTGGTCACGAATTGACCCTCGGCGTTCAGCGCCGTGCCAGCATGGAACACCAGCGCATCCTTTTCAATTTCCGATCTCTCTAATCCTTCAATCGGCAATCCTTTCGGGTAAGAAGCCGGATAGCCTTCGGATGCGAGCACAACACATACAGCAGCCTCATCGCTCCACTCGATTTCCACATCGGCAAGCGTACCATTCACTGCAGCAAGGAAGATCTCCAGCAAGTCGCTCTTCAGACGCGGAAGGACGACCTGTGTCTCGGGGTCGCCGAAGCGGGCATTGAATTCGACCGTTGTTGGAGTCCCGTCCGGCTGGATCATCAGCCCGGCGAACAATATGCCGCGGAAAGGACGGCCTTCGGCTACCATTGCCTTTGCCGTCGGCTTGATGATATGCTCAATGGCATTTTCGATAATGGCCGGGTCAATGTGGGGCAGCGGGGAATAGGTTCCCATCCCTCCCGTGTTCGGTCCGCGGTCGCCGTCGAATACCTGCTTATGATCCTGTGCGGCAGGCATCGGTCTTACCGTCTCCCCATCCACGAAGGAGAGGATCGACATTTCCTGTCCCTGCAGGAACTGCTCGATCACGACCTGCGCTCCCGATTCACCGAATACCTTCGATACCATGATATCCTGCAGCGCCTGATGCGCCTCTTCCATCGAATGCGCCACGGTCACGCCTTTTCCCGCGGCGAGCCCGTCCGCTTTGATGACGATCGGGGCCTGTTGCGTGTTCAGGTAAGCCGCAGCCGCGTCATAATTGTCGAATTTTTCATAAGCAGCCGTCGGAATGCTGTATTTGTGAAGCAGGTCCTTCATAAAGGTTTTGCTGCCTTCGATCTCAGCCGCATTCTTGCGCGGACCGAATACCGGAATTTCCTTCGTCTCGAACGCATCCACAATACCTTCCGCGAGCGGATCATCCGGTCCCACAACCACCAGTCCGACCTTCTTCTCTAGCGCAAACGCCGTCAGCTTGTCGAATTCGTTCACGGCAATCGGCACGCATTCCGCGATCTGACCGATCCCGGCATTTCCCGGTGCGCAGTAGATGTGTCCTGCCTTCGGGCTTTTATTCAGCGCCCACACGATTGCATGCTCGCGGCCTCCGCCGCCAATGACCAAAATATCCATGTCCGCCTCCTGTCTCTACCCCTGTTATATTGCAGGCTCCACCTGACTGCTTCTAGCCGCAGCAGGCAGAGCCTGGTCTCAATTTCATATGTCTGATCTGTTATTCGTTAGCAAAATTGAATACATAATAGTCACTTCAAATGCGATGGATTTTCCAATCGCTGTTGCTTCCAGATTTTATAATTATGGTTCAATAGGGTTAAAATCCGGGGGCAAAGGCGAACGCTACGCGTTTTCAGATCCATTCGCTTTCTCCGTTTTCATGTATTGCTTTGCTTTTCTATCTCTCTGTGTGATTAGTGTTTGAAATGTCTCACGCCCGTGAATACCATTGCGATGCCGTATTCGTTAGCCACTTTAATGGATTCTTCGTCCTTGATGGAACCGCCAGGCTGAATTACTGCCGTAATGCCCGCTTTGGCAGCAAGCTCCAGGGTGTCTCCCATCGGGAAGAAGGCATCGGATGCCAGGACGGAGCCTTCGGCTTTCTCTCCCGCTTGTTCGATGGCAATTTTGGCGGAACCGACACGGTTCATTTGTCCGGCGCCAACGCCAACGGTCATATTGTCCGCAGCGAGCACGATCGCATTGGATTTCACATGCTTAACCACTTTCCAGCCGAAGAGAAGCTGTTTCAGCTCTTCCGGAGTCGGCTGACGATCCGTTACGACCTTCAAATCGGCCTCGTCCACAGCATGAACATCGCTTTCCTGCACAACCATGCCGCCATCAATAGAAGTGACGACAAAGCTGCTCTTGCGCTCCTTGGCGGAACCGAACTCACCCATTTTGAGCAGGCGGATGTTTTTCTTTTTCGTCAGGATTTCAAGAGCTTCCTCCGTGAAGTCCGGTGCCAGCACGATCTCCAGGAAAATCTCGCTCAGCAGCTTCGCGGTATCACTGTCGATGATGCGGTTCGCAGCCACAATGCCGCCAAAAATGGAGGTCGGATCCGCGCTGTAGGCTTTTTCATAAGCCTCGAAAATGCTTTCCCCCACGCCTACGCCGCAAGGATTCATGTGCTTCACGGCCACGCAGGCCGGTTCGTCAAACTCTTTCACGATTTGCAGCGCTGCATTGGCATCATTAATGTTGTTGTACGACAATTCTTTGCCGTGAAGCTGCTCGGCAGTCGTCAATGTTCCCGCAGGAGCAAGCGGTTTGCGGTAAAATGCCGCTTTTTGATGCGGATTTTCTCCATAACGGAGATCCTGGATTTTTTCATAGGTCACGGTGTAGCGTTCCGGAAGAGGTTCGCCGGTCACGTTCGACAAATAATCGGAGATAAGGGCGTCGTATGCGCCAGTGTGGCGGAAGACTTTGGCTGCAAGCTGTTTGCGCGTATCGAGGGTGGTATCCCCTTGCTCGCGGATTTGCTCGATGACGGTGCCATAATCATGGGAATCCACGACCACAGTCACGAAAGCATGATTCTTGGCAGCCGAGCGGAGCATGGTTGGACCGCCGATGTCGATATTTTCGATGGCGTCCTCATAAGTTACATCCGGCTTGGCGATTGTTTCCTGGAACGGATAGAGGTTCACGACGACCAGATCGATGTAGTCCAGCCCCAAATCCTTCATCTGCTGCTGATGTTCTTCGCTGTCACGAACCGCAAGCAAGCCGCTGTGCACCGCAGGATGGAGTGTTTTAACACGTCCGTCAAGAATTTCGGGAAATCCCGTTACGTCGGAAATGCCGATCACCGGCACGCCTTCCTTCGCCAGCAGACTCTTCGTTCCGCCTGTCGAAATAATTTCCACGCCAAGTGCAGACAGCTCACGGCAAAAATCTACGATGCCCTTCTTATCCGAAACGCTTACGAGCGCTCTTTTTATACCCACAATATGTCTCCTCCTTTAAAGTTGAAGATGGGAAAATCCTGCTGATCGATCCACCAGCCCCCATATGTAGATCACGCCATCCATCGGCGCTGAATATATGGAGCCGGGTGAGCAGACTGCAGAATTCCGCCCCGTTCCTCGCGTAAAAACGCTAACTTTCGATGAACCTTATTTATTTCCCGAGAAATATCGAATGCGCGTACCCAGAAATATCCCTTTGAAACATAAAGGTGACAAAAAAGTGGCCATACTTTCAACAACTATTAAAATAAAGTACGTATCAATATCTCCAACATCAATGCCGTGCTAACGTGATGCCGTACAGTTTCTGTCATTCTTTGGGCTTCGTAAGCCGAACTTGTCGTCTAACGATAGTCCTTAGTATCTGCTTGGGTGACAGTCACTTCTCTGCCCTCTAGCCTCACGAATCCTTGGGCAAACCAAGAGACAACCGTCGGATAGAGTTCCCTTTCGATCCCATGAACAGCTTGGGCAAAAGATTCTGCGGTCTCACCGGAGACAATATCAATCGCTCTCTGGGCAATGATCGGTCCCGTATCCATGCCTTCATCGACAAAATGAACCGTTACGCCGCTCAGCTTCACACCGTATGCCAGCGCTTGTCCGATCGCATCCTTGCCCGGGAAAGCCGGCAGCAGCGATGGATGAATGTTGATGAGACGCCCTCTGTACTGGTGCACAATGACAGGGGTCAGCAGCCGCATATATCCCGCAAGTACGATCAAATCCACTTGAAGCTCCTCCAGACGCATGACAATTTCGCGCTCATACGCCTCGCGGGAATCGTAATCCTTAGGTTTGAACACATAAGCAGGTATACCAAGCTGCTCGGCTCGCCGTACTACGGGTGCGGAAGGCTTGTCGCAAACAAGCAGGGCGATCTTCGCGCCGCCCAGCGTATCAGTATTCGCAGCTTCCGCCAAAGCTTGAAAGTTGCTGCCTTCCCCCGAAGCAAACACGGCAATACGAAAAGTGCTCATTAAACGTCAGCTCCCGTGAAAGTTACCACAGACTCGCCTGCAGTCACTTTTCCGATCACGTAAGCCTCTTCGCCCTGCTCCTTCAAGAGCCCTAACGCTTGATCCGCATCCTCAGAAGCCACGACAAGCACCAGACCGATGCCCATGTTGAAGGTCGTGAACATATCACGGTTGGTAATGCCGCCTTTGCGCTGCATCAGCTCAAATATCGGCAGAATCGGCCAAGTGCCGTATTCAATGTCGACATTCACATGATCAGGCAGCATGCGCGGTATGTTTTCGATAAAGCCTCCGCCCGTAATATGGGCCATGCCTTTGACCTTTAATTGCTCTAACAGAGCAAGCAGCGGTTTGACATAGATTTTGGTAGGCTCCAGAAGTGTGTCACCCAGAGTACCTCCAAGCTCAGGAATCGAATCCTGCAGGCTGTAGCCCTGCTGTTCCAGCAGCAGCTTGCGGACCAGGGAGAAGCCGTTGCTGTGCACGCCGCTTGAAGCAAGACCGATGACGGTATCGCCTTCGGCAATGGTTTGGCCGTTAATGATTTTTTTCTTGTCGACAACGCCAACAGTAAATCCGGCAATATCGTACTCGCCTTCCGAGTACATCCCCGGCATTTCAGCCGTTTCGCCGCCGATCAGGGCGCAGCCGGATTGATGGCAACCTTCGGCAATCCCTGCAACAATCGCTTCGATCTTTTCAGGCACGACTTTATCGCAGGCGAGATAATCCAGGAAAAAGAGGGGCTCAGCACCCTGAACGACAATATCGTTGACGCACATGGCAACCGCATCAATACCAATCGTGTCATGGCGGTCCATGGCAAAAGCAATTTTCAGCTTCGTACCGACGCCGTCCGTTCCCGACACGAGAACCGGCTCCTCATATTTATCCTTATTCAACCCGAACAGCGCGCCGAAGCCGCCGAGATCGGTCATGACTTCAGGACGGAACGTCCGCTTCACGTGCTTCTTCATGCGTTCTACCGCTTCATTCCCTGCCGCAATATCGACACCGGCATTTTTATAGGCCTCAGACACTTCCCACGACACTTCCCTTCAGCATAGTTTGATCCATCGATTGAAGCGTAAAAGATCCCCATAAACATTCGAAATCGTTTAGTGATCCGCACCCATCCTCAACCTGATGAATGATTCATATGTTTAACGATACAACGATTAAATCACGCTTGATGCTCCTTAACCCAATCGTAAATCTGCTATAGAATGTTGAAATCGGCATCCAATATCGTTAACAGCTGCAGCCGAATTTCTCTTCTCCGTTAAAGTCCAGGCGAGTCGGATAATCATTGTCGAAGCAGGCCAGACAAAGGCCGCCCTTATAATCCTCTTCGTTATCGCCGGCAATCGAAGCAATCAAGCCTTCCGGAGTTAAGAATTCGAGTGAGTCCGCATTAATCTCACGACAAATTTCTTCGACCGTTCTTGACGAAGCGATCAGCTCGCGCCGGTCCGGCGTATCGATGCCGTAGAAGCAAGGGTTCTTGAACGGAGGCGAAGTAATCCGTACATGTACCTCGGTAGCCCCCGCTTCGCGAAGCAGGTTGACGATTCGGCGGGAGGTCGTTCCCCGCACGATCGAGTCGTCAATCATGACAACACGCTGGCCCTCCACCACGCGACGCACCGCGCTCAGCTTCATCTTCACGCCTTGCTCGCGCAGCTCCTGGCTTGGCTGGATAAAAGTCCTGCCCGTGTACTTGTTCTTAATCAATCCGAGTTCGTAAGGAATACCCGTCTGTTCCGCATAGCCAATGGCCGCCGAGATGCTGGAGTCCGGAACGCCGGTCACGATATCCGCATCCACGAAGGACTCAAGCGCCATGCGGCTGCCCATGCGCTTACGCGCAGCATGCTGGTTAGAACCGTTCATATCGCTGTCCGGACGTGCAAAATAGATATACTCCATCGCACAGAGCGCCTTCCGGTGCTTCTTCTCTTCGAATCGATCCTCGTGCAAACCTTCACGGTCCAGCACAAGCAGTTCGCCTGGCTCGATATCGCGTATGGATTCCGCTCCGATCGTTTCAAACGCACAGGTCTCGGAAGCGAAAATATATGCATCCCCTAGCTTACCCATCGTCAGAGGGCGAAGACCATGTGGATCGGAAGCCACGATTAGCTTGTCATTGGTCATAATCAGAAACGCATATCCGCCGACAATCCGGTTGAACGCATCCTTGGCCGCCTCGACAAGATCCTTTGATGATCGGGCAATCAGATGGGCAATAACCTCCGTATCGCTCGTCGTCTGGAAAATAGAACCGCTCTCCTCCAGCTCGCGCCGGATTTGCGGTGCATTCACGATATTACCGTTGGTTGCCACGGCGAGATCGCCAGCCCGGTACTTGAAGACCAGAGGCTGGGCATTCGTCAGCTTGCTGTCGCCGCTGGTCGAGTAACGTACATGACCAATGGAAATCGAGCCGCTTAGGGAAGACAGCATATCCTTGTCGAAAACTTCCTTCACTAAACCCATGCCGCGGTGGTAATGGAACTCCTCCCCATCGCTGACGCAAATCCCCGCGCTTTCTTCCCCGCGGTGCTGGAGGGCGTGAAGCCCGTAGTAGGACAGGGACGAGGCATCCGGATGTCCGAAGACACCGAATACGCCGCACTCTTCCTTCAATTTGTCGAAGAGGCCTTCTTTTCCGGCCCCTTCGTTATAATAGTCTCCGGTCCACAGCGTTTGCGGTGCTATTTCATGAGACATGGAATCGCATCCTCCCACACCTGACGCAGGCCTGCAACCGTTTCATTCAAAGCCGGCGCGTCGTTGATCTCTACCACCAGACTTTCCCCGCCAACAGAGCCGATCAAGGTTACTGGAACGCCCTGCTCAGACAGATACGCCTGCAGCTTGTCGGCATGTTCCTTCGTTGCAGACAACAGAATGCGCGATTGCGATTCGCTGAAGAGCGCCAGATCGTTACGAAGCTGTGAGCTGAGCGTTACGTGAGCGCCAAGCGAACCGCTGATGCAGGATTCGGCCAATGCCACCGCAAGCCCCCCTTCGGACAGGTCATGCGCGGATTGTACCAGCCCGCTTTGGATTGCGCCAAGAACGCCTGCAAGCAGCTTTTTCTCCGTATCCAGATCAAGCACCGGAGGACGACCTTCGGTTAATCCGTGAACCGCATATTGGAATTCGCTGCCACCCAATTCGGCTTGAGTGTTGCCTAGTAGGAAGATGACGTCACCCTCCTGTTTGAAGCCTTGCGTCGTAATATGGTCCGTATCATGCAGCAGACCTACCATGCCGACAACTGGAGTCGGATAAATGGCTCCGCTTGCATTTTCGTTGTACAAGCTGACATTCCCGCCGATAACCGGCGTATCCAGCACGCGACAGGCTTCCGCCATGCCGTCGACAGCACGTTCCATTTGCCAGAAAATATCCGGCTTTTCCGGACTGCCGAAATTTAAGTTGTCTGTAATCGCAAGCGGCTCTGCACCGGAGCAGACGATATTGCGCGCTGCTTCGCTGACGGCGATTTTGCCGCCAACCTCCGGATCCAGATATACATAACGTCCATTGCAGTCCGTTGTCATCGCAAGACCTTTGCGCGTGCCGTGAATGGTAATCACAGCCGCGTCCGAACCCGGACGAACCGCGGTACTGGTGCGGACCATATAGTCATATTGATTGTACACCCATGCTTTGCTGGCAACCGTCGGAGACGCGAGTACTTTTTTCAAGGCACCGCCGAGATCCTTCACTTCGTCGTAGCGCAGGGTATCCACTTTCTCGTTTTCCACATAATAAGCCGGCACGCTCGATGGTTTATCATACACGGGACACTCATCTACAAGCGCCTGTACCGGCATATCGCCAACCAGTTCACCGTGATGGAACAGTTTCAGACAGCCGTCGTCCGTTACTTTGCCGACTTTGGCGCAGATGACGCCCCAGCGCTCAAAGATTTCCATCGCCTGTGCTTCATCCTTCGGCTCAACAACGAACAGCATGCGCTCCTGGGATTCGGAGAGCATCATCTCGTAAGGTGTCATGCCTTCTTCACGCTGCGGCACCTGATCGAGGTAGAGCTCAAGGCCGTTGCCCGCTTTGCTTGCCATCTCAGCGCTGGAGCAAGTCAGACCGGCTGCACCCATGTCCTGAATGCCGAGCACAATGCCTGAATCGATGAGTTCGAGACAGGACTCCATAACCAGTTTTTCCATGAATGGATCGCCGACTTGAACGGCGGTTTTCTTCGCTTCCGATTCTTCACTCAGCTCCACCGAAGCAAAGGTCGCACCGTGAATGCCGTCACGACCAGTAGGAGGCCCTACATAGAACACCGGGTTACCTACGCCTTTGGCTACACCGCGCTGGATTTTATCATGATCGATCAAACCTACGCACATGGCGTTCACGAGCGGATTGCCGTCATAACTGTTGTCGAACATCACTTCGCCCGCTACGGTCGGAATGCCGATGCAGTTGCCATATCCCGCAATACCGGATACGACATGCTCGAACAAATACTTAACCCGGTCGCTCTCCAGCTTGCCGAAACGCAGCGAGTTGAGCAGGGCAACCGGTCTTGCGCCCATGGAGAAAATATCACGGATAATGCCGCCGACGCCTGTTGCTGCACCTTGGTAAGGTTCTACGGCCGAAGGGTGGTTATGACTTTCGATCTTGAAAACGACAGCTTGGTTATCGCCGATATCCACGATGCCAGCGCCCTCGCCGGGACCCATCAGGACGCGCGGTCCGCTGGTCGGAAAGCGGCGCAGCAGCGGCTTCGAGTTTTTGTACGCGCAATGCTCAGACCACATAACGCTGAATACGCCGATCTCTGTATAGTTAGGCTGACGTCCCATAAACGAACAAATCAGCTCATATTCGCTGTCAGATACACCAAACTGCTGATAAATTTTCTGCTCCGCAATCTGCTGTGCGGTTGGTTCCTTAGCGGACACTTGCTGTACCATGGGTATCCCTCCAAGCCTTCAGGATTGATGTAAACATGCGTTTGCCGTCCGCCGAGCCCAGCAGTTCGCTTACAGCCCGCTCCGGATGCGGCATCATGCCGACGACATTTCCCCGTACGTTCGAGATGCCTGCGATGTCGGCAAGAGAGCCGTTCGGGTTGTCTTTATACGTAAATACGATTTGGTTGTTCTGCTGAAGCTGCTTCAGCGTTTCCTCATCGCAATAGTAGTTGCCTTCGCCATGCGCGATCGGAATGACGATCTCTTCGTTCAGCTCAAAATCATTGGTAAACGGTGTCTGGTTATTAACCACCTTAAGCACGGTATCATGGCAGCGAAATTTCATCGACGTATTGCGCAGGAGCGCGCCAGGCAGAAGATTCGCCTCTGTCAAAATCTGAAAACCGTTACAGATGCCTAGAATGTATTTGCCTTCTTCTGCGGCCTTAGCTACTTCATTCATCACCGGCGCAAAGCGGGAAATCGCTCCGCAGCGAAGGTAGTCGCCATATGAAAACCCGCCTGGAACCAAAATGCAGTCATATGCAGAAAGATCGGTAGCGGTATGCCACACGTAGTCGACAGGCTCTTGGACCGCTTCTTCCACTGCTTTATAGCAGTCAATATCACAGTTGGAGCCGGGAAAGACAAGAACAGCAAATTTCATGGATGTTAGCCCTCCAATTCGTAACGGTAATCCTCAACCACCGTGTTTGCCAAAAGCTTTTCGCACATCTGTTTGATCTGGCGCTCCGCCTCTGCACGGTCATCCGTGTTCAGGCTCAGCTCCATATATTTACCGATGCGCAGACTTTCAACTTCCTGAAACCCCATCGAATGCAGCGCTCCTTGCACCGCAACCCCTTGCGGATCAAGTACGCCTTGCTTAATTGTGACATAGACCGTAGCTTTCAACATATTCTTCTGGTTCCTCCTCGGGTTAGATAGAATGAGCTTAAGAATTTTGTGCTTCGTTGCATCAGTGACCGCTACGGGTACGGATCGTTCTTCAGATCGATTCCGTCCCCTTCGCTGCTTTTGATTCAATACAGTCACTGGAAATGATGCGGAACATAGATTCAGATTAAGTAATGATTACGCCTGCTCGGTCAACCTGCGGTAAATATCCACATAACGACGGGTCGTTTCTTCCACCACTTTCGCGGGAAGCGGATCTGGCTGGCTGTTCTTATCCCATGTGGTGGAATCCAGATAGGCACGCACCGGCTGCTTGTCCATGCTGTCGATTTCGATGTCCAGCGCGTAGTTTTCTTTCGCCCAGAAGCGCGAGGAATCCGGCGTGAAGATTTCATCAATCAGGATCACCTTGCCCTCCAGAATGCCGAATTCAAACTTGCAGTCCGCCAAAATGATACCACGCTCCGCGCAATAATCCCTGGCAAAACCGTATAGCTTAAGGCTCTTCTCCTGCAGTTCTTCCGCAAGGTCCTCGCCGATGATCTTCTTCATCTGCTCCATCGAGATGTCTTCATCGTGGCCGACATCGTTTTTCGCAGCAGGGGTGAAGATCGGCTCCGGAAACGCCTCGTTTTTGCGCATGCCACCCGGAAGCTTGATCCCGTTGACCTCACCGGAAGCCTGATACTGCCTCCAGCCGCCCCCGGTGATATAACCTCTGACCACGCATTCCATGTCGATACGCTCGGCCTTGCGGACAACCATGATTCGGTCTTTCAGAAGCGCTTTGTCTTTCGCGATATCCCCAAGAAGCTCTACGTCGGTGTGAACCACGTGGTTTTCCATCAGTTCCCCGGTCTTCTCAAACCAGAAAGCGCTGAGCCGGTTCAGAACATTTCCTTTTTCCGGAACCGCCGGGTCCAACACATAATCGTACGCGGAAATCCGATCCGTGACGACGATGAGCACATGCTCCCCCAAATCGTACAACTCACGTACCTTGCCTTTGTAAAGCAGCGGCGCATCAACAAGTTCCACAGCAGTGGATACAGCCGGTGATGTCATGTGAATCCTCCCCATTTTTCGGCTCAACACATTTCATGATTGAATTCTGATGTTGAGCCTTTTTCCCTCATCCTCTATCCCAAGTCACTCTATCAAGCTAAAGCCGCCCCGTGTTTATACCAGGCCCAGCTTTTTGAAAATAGTATCGACATGCTTCAAATGCCAGGATGGATTGAAAGCATCTTCAATTTCCTCTGCGCTGAGCACGTTCGCGATTTCCGGCGTCGATTCCACGATATCGCGGAACTGGCGTTGTTCTTCCCAGGCCTGCATCGCGCGCGGTTGCACGGTATCGTATGCCTGCTCGCGGCTGAAGCCCTTGTCGATCAGCTTCGTCATCACGCGTCCGGAGAACGGAACGCCGTAAGTACGGGCCATGTTGCGCTTCATGTTTTCCGGGAACACGGTCAAATTCTTCACGATATTGCCAAAGCGGTTCAGCATGTAGTTCAGCAGCATCGTCGCATCCGGCAAAATAATCCGTTCTACCGAGGAATGCGAGATATCGCGTTCATGCCAGAGCGCCACGTCCTCGTATGCTGTCACCATATGTCCGCGGATCACGCGGGACAGACCGGAGATATTCTCGCAGCCGATCGGATTGCGTTTATGCGGCATAGCCGATGAACCCTTTTGTCCCTTGGCAAAAGCTTCTTCTACTTCGCGCACTTCGCTCTTTTGCAGGGCACGGATTTCCGTTGCAAATTTGTCGAGAGATGTTGCAATCAAAGCAAGCGTAGCCATATATTCGGCATGACGGTCACGCTGCAGCGTTTGCGTCGAGATTGGAGCCGGGCTGGTACCCAGCTTTTTGCATACGAATTCCTCGACGAATGGGTCGATGTTCGCGTAGGTGCCGACAGCTCCCGAGATTTTTCCGAACTCCACGCCTTTAGCCGCATGGCGGAAACGCTCCAGATTACGCTTCATTTCCTCGTGCCACAATGCCATTTTCAATCCGAAAGTAGTCGGTTCGGCATGCACGCCATGCGTGCGGCCCATCATCGGAGTATCTTTGTAAGCAACCGCTTTGTCCTTCAGAATTTCGATGAAACGAATCAGGTCTTGTTCAATGATTTCATTGGCCTGGCGAAGCAGGTAACCTAGTGCTGTATCCACCACGTCGGTCGAAGTCAGGCCGTAATGCACCCATTTGCGTTCTGCTCCAAGGCTTTCCGATACGGTACGTGTAAAAGCGATTACGTCATGACGCGTTTCCAGCTCAATTTCACTAATACGCTCAATGTTAAAAGTGGCATTTTCGCGTAGCAGTTTGGTGTCTTCCTTCGGGATGACTCCGAGCTCCGCCCATGCTTCACAAGCGCATAGTTCCACTTCGAGCCAAGCCTTAAATTTATTTTCCTCGGTCCAGATGGCCCGCATTTCCGGTCTGCTGTAACGTTCAATCATGTTTTATCCTTGCCTCCAAATATGAGTTTGTTCGATCCAGTCCAGCGCATGCTGAACATCCTTGCATAACAGATTGATATGGCCCATTTTGCGGCCCGTCTTGCTTTCATTCTTACCATATAAATGAAGCTTAGGCACGACGCCATATTCGCTTAATGCGTTATCCGGCAGTCCTGTCCGCTTCACGACTTCATCCAGATGCTGTCCCAGCACGTTCACCATCACGACAGGGCTCAGCAGTGTTGTATCCCCGAGCGGCAGATTACAGATCGCTCGCACATGCTGCTCGAATTGGGAGGTTGCACATGCTTCCATCGTATAATGTCCGGAATTGTGAGGGCGCGGAGCCACTTCGTTCACATACAGCTCACCATCTCTGGTCACGAACATCTCAACGGCGAGAAGCCCCGCGACATGCAAGCTTTCTGCCAGCTTTTCCGCGAGCTTCCGTGCTTCTCGCTGGATTCCTTCCTCTATCCTTGCCGGAACGATCGACAGATGCAAGATACCGTCCACATGGATATTTTCCGAAACAGGAAAGCTTTTCACTTCTCCTTGTGGGCTTCGGGCTGCGATTACGGAGATTTCCGCTTGGAAAGCGATAAATTTCTCAAGCACCAGTTCTCGTCCGGTTGCTGCAAGCTCCGTGTGCGCTGCTTCCAGCTCGTCAGCAGAGCGGATGACTGCTTGTCCCTTTCCATCATAACCGCCGGTTGCCGTTTTCAGCACGCACGGGAGACCTAGTTCTTCGGCCGCCTTCACCAAGCTTGGCAAATCCGTAATCTCACGATACGGAGCCACGGGCACACCTGCAGCTTCGATCGCATGTTTTTCCCGCAGCCGATGCTGCGTCGTGTACAGCAGCGTACTTCCTTGCGGAACGTACGATTCATTCTCGAGGAGGGCGGCTACGCCGGCATCCACATTTTCAAATTCATACGTGATGACATCCGATGCGAGCGCCAGATTGCGTGCAGCTGCTTCATCACTGTAAGAAGCTTCGATCTGAGGCGTAACTTGCCCGCACGGCGATGATGACGTCGGGTCCAGCGTAATGAACCGATATCCCATGGCCGTTCCGGAGAGCGCCATCATTCGTCCAAGCTGGCCCCCGCCCAGTACGCCGATAGTCGAACCTGGCAGGAGGGTTTTTGCGTTCTTCACTTGACTGCTTTGTTCCTTACTCATAACGAGTCACTGCTTTCCAGTACTTCGTTACGGATATGATCCCGCCGAGCCTGTACCCGATTTTGAATGACAGGATCCGAAGCTCCAAGAATCTGGGCAGCCAGCAGTCCGGCATTCGTCGCTCCCGCCTGACCGATCGCCACCGTTGCAACCGGAATGCCTCCTGGCATTTGCACGATGGACAGCAGTGAATCCAGTCCGTTCAGCGCCTTCGTCTGCACCGGCACGCCAATCACAGGCAGTACGGTTTTGGCAGCAACCATGCCCGGCAAATGCGCGGCGCCGCCTGCACCCGCGATGATGACCTTAATGCCGCGCTGTGCCGCCTCTTCCGCAAAGGTAAACATCAAATCCGGCGTACGATGCGCGGATACGACCTTTTTCTCATATGGAATATTCAATTCATCGAGCACCTTGCAAGCGTGCTGCATCGTTTCCCAATCCGATTTGCTGCCCATGATGACAGCGACCGATGCTGACATGTCCTCATACCTACTTTCATGTTGGTTTTAGAAATCATGAATCTGGGTTTTCTAAAGAAAGCCGAAAATAAGACCAAAAAGCCCGGTCCCAAGAAAATAGTGATTTTCAGGATACCGGACCATGTCAGGAATACGTCTGGCGTGCCAAACGGTGCATGCACAAAAGGCAGACGCCAAGGCGAAAGAGGCAGCCTTACGCCTCCCTTGCGGTATTCCCTCGTAGTCCGGAAATTTACGGTCTCCGGGTAGAAACTTCCGGGCCTTATCCCCGGCATTATACGAGCATTTTTCAATTGTATGTGTTGGTTGTTGTCGAAAGCCTCCGAATAAGGGGGCTTACATCTATCAGTTTAACAATCCCCTACATCACATGTCAACTCAAACACGAACAATTAAAAGGAACATATATTTAATGTTCGTTTTTTGGCCGTTTCATGCCTAAAAAGTAAGCCAGTGCACCTTTAACCTCCGGCACACTGGCTCACCATTTCTATTTTATTACTTAATCACCAGAACAGGTATACGTGCATGCTGCACCACATTGTGGCTGACACTGCCAAGCACGAATTCACGAATTCCTCCAAGTCCGCGGCTGCCGATAATAATGACATCCGAACCTTTATCCTTGGCATATTTCAAAATCGTTTCCGCAGGTGCTCCCTGGATCATTTCCACATTGAAATTCACGCCTTCGTCCGATAAGCGCTTTTTGGCTTCGTCCACCGTCTGTTCAGCCAGATCGTAAAAATCCTTGTTCACAGAAGCCGGAATCGGAGCAAGTCCTTCGCCGATAAAGACACGCGGAAAATCGAATGCATGCAGCACTTGAATTTCTGAGCCTGGAGCAGCCTTAGCCAATTCAATCGCACGGTCAAGAGCCTTATTGGAAGCTTTGGAACCATCATAAGCCAGAAGAATTTTAGAGAATAACATGTGAACCCACCTCTTCTTTCTCTGTTTTGTTAAACTGCCATGTATTAAACGATTTAACCTTGAATCGGCTCCATTAATCACTTTCGCGATTGGAAGCAGACCCGCTTTAAGATGTAGAAATCGATAAAGCCTGTTCAAAAGCAAAACCTAGCTTAAAAAATAGGCATACAGAACGGCATTCACAAACAACAGCAGAGGGATGCCAATACGGAAGCTCCAATGTCGTGTCTTATGGCGTTTGCGGTACATCGCAATCCATACTCCAAGCGCCCCGCCGATCGCAGCAAGCAAAAACAACGTTTTCTCAGGCACGCGCTCGCGCCTGTTCCTTGCTCTTCTCTTATCCTCGGACATAACCAGGTAGCCCACTGCATTGATGAAAATAAACCATACCCAAAGGGCTGTTCTCACCGGGGAACCACCTCCGTTCCTACTGCCTACATAAAATGAACTAAAGTTTAATCCCCCTTCTTCTGAATTCCAGGGTGTCATCAACGAGATGGCTTATCCATTCTTTAGTTCAATTTATATAGCTTCATTATAAATCTGCCAACGAAAGGAAACAATGTCGAAACTCAAAATTATTTCAGTTCCTAAGCTTTTAATCAAAATCATGAATCGGCCGGGCTCACCTTCACACCTGAAAGAGATCCCAATCAAACGACGGGCCGCCGTTACTTATCGTTTTTCTGCTCCATCGCCGCTTTTAGAAGTTCCCCCAGATTGGAGACAGCTGCGGATTCCGTACTGGAATACTGCTGAACCAGCTTGCGTGCTTCCTTCTTGTTCACATGTTTATTGTCCTTGTTCAGCGTTTCGGTTATGCCGCATGGCAGACATTGCACGTACATGCCGGCCTTGCCTTCCTTTATCTCCATTTTCTTGTGGCACTGCGGGCAGCGGCGGTTCGACAACCGCTTCTCATCCGAGCGGCGGTAACCGCAATCATCGCTTGGACATATCAGCATTTTACCGCGCTTGCCTTTTTTCTCAAGCAGTTTTGTTCCACACTGCGGGCAATGGCTGTTAGACACGTTATGAGGCTTATAACCGGCAGAACTGTTTTTCACCCCGGCAACGAGATCTTTGGACATGCCGCGGATGCCTTGAAGGAAAGGCTCCGGTTTACCCTGGCCGCGAGCAATCTTTTCAAGTTCGGCTTCCCAGCGAGCAGTAAGCTCCGGCGTGCGCAGTTCGGGCGCTACCAGCTCAATCAACTGTTTGCCTTTTCCCGTCGGATGCAAAAGATTGCCTTGACGCTCGATCGTATCGGAATTGATCAGCTTTTCAATAATATCCGCGCGTGTAGCAGGCGTACCTAGTCCATGCTTTTCCATCTGCGAGAGCAGGCTTGCCTCCGTGTAACGTTTCGGAGGAAGTGTTCTTCCTGCTTGCGCTTGAATGCGCTGCACTTTCACGGAGTCGCCTTCATGTAGCTCGGGCAGCAGAGACGAACTGTCATCCGCTTCATCCTCATTATCGTCATCAGAGAGATCATCCGCATCGGTACCGTAAACTTCACGCCAGCCTGCATCCTTGATTGTCGTGCCTTTGACATGCAGGTGCTCTCCCTCTACGTTCACGATCACACTCACATTGTCGTAACGAGCCGGAGGGTAGAACAAGCTGATGAAGCGGCGAACAATCAGATCATAGAGCTTTCTTTCCTCGGTGCTCAGTTGATTCAGCAGCACGGTCTCTTCCGTAGGAATGATCGCATGGTGATCGCTGACCTTGGAGTCATCGACGATCCGCTTGGTAACAGGCAGACTTTTGCGCAGCAGCGGACGGGCAAGCGTAGCATACGGTCCAACGGCCACGCTCTCCAGCCGCTCCTTCAACGTGTGAACCATATCCGAGGTCAAATAGCGGCTATCCGTTCGGGGATAGGTGACCAGCTTGTATTGTTCATACAATCGCTGCAACACATTGGAAGTCTGTTTTGCGGAAAAGCCGTATTTGCGGTTCGCATCCCGTTGAAGCTCCGTCAGATCATAGGCAAGCGGATGCGCCTCGACCTTCTCCGTTTTCTTCACCTGACTGACCTTGCCATACTGGCCTTCAAGCTTCTTTTTCAATGTATCGGTCTGTTGGCGTTCGAAGATACGTGCATCTCCGTTTTTTCCGCGCCAAGTCGCCGAAAAGTTTCCAAAATCGGCTTTGAGCGTGTCATACTCCTGCGAACGAAAGTTCACGATTTCTTTCTCGCGGTCCATGATCATACCAAGCGTCGGCGTTTGTACGCGTCCTGCGGACAGCTGTGCGCCAAACTTGACGGTCAGCGCACGGGTCACATTAAGCCCGATCATCCAATCCGCTTCCGCCCGGCACCGTGCCGATTCATACAGACGGTCAAACTGATTGCCCGGACGCAAAGACGCAAATCCCTCTTTAATGGCTTTATCCGTTTGGGATGAAATCCATAAGCGCTGAAACGGCTTGTTCCAATGGGCCATTTTCATGATCCAGCGGGCCAGGAGCTCACCCTCACGTGCCGCATCGGTTGCGATGATCAGCTTGTTCACGTCCTGCCGCTTGGTCAGCGACTGCACGACCTTATACTGTTGGCCGGTCTCACGCAGTACTTTCAGTTTCATCTTGTCCGGCAGGATCGGCAAATCCTCCAGGTTCCATGTGGCATACTTATGATCATAATCCTCCGGCTCGGCCAAGCCGACCAAATGTCCCAGTGCCCAAGTCACAATATATTGAGGGCCTTCAAAAAATCCCTTGTGTTTTTCCCTGCTTCCCATGACCCGCGCAATCTCACGTGCCACGGAAGGTTTTTCAGCTAATACGAGTGATTTCATAACGCTCCCCTTTCTTAAGATATCAGAAGGCAAAGGCCTCAGGGCAACCGCATCCTGATATCGCAAGAAAAACTTCCGCCATACGCGTTCTGCCTTGTTTTGACGCTCCTTCAGGACAGACGTTTTTCCTTTACTGACCATTATAGCATCCATAGGCCTGCGTCATGAAATCCGGTTTACATCCATCAAGCAAAAATCCCTCCGGGACACCTTAAGCGGATAAGAATCTCGCGGCTGTGCCAGAAGGGACTATTTTATGATTCAAAATATCGGTCTTAAGTGGACTACAGGTAGGATGAAGATTCGGGTTACTGTTCTTGCTTTGGAATCCCGTTCAAACTGGGCGGAACCTTGGCGGCCTTATCCGGATGCGGAGTAATAATCTCTTCTTTGCGGCTGGCTCTGTTTTGTTGATTATTGATTTTCAGCGGTTTATGATGCGGCATGAATATCCCCCCTTTATGTTATGAATCCCCAAATATCTTTTTCCTTATCCATGTAAAATAGTTCTTAAAGCCTATACAATGATGAATTATGAAATTTATTATACAAAAAACCGCAAAAATATAGATTATCTTGTCTAATTTTGTTAAATTAAAAATGGCTATAAAAACCAATGATACTTTCTAAAGGTAATGTGCTATACCATTTGAACTATGCGGGGTGAACAAATAAGCTACTGTGAACATACACACAAAAAACTTAGGTAATTAGTCGTGAACCAAGCCATTGTGTAAATCAGAAACAGGGGGACATCTAGTGAAAGTACGTCATCTATCATTAAAGTACAAAATCGTTTTATTATTGATACCCATTGTCATCGTTATTTTCATGGCAATTTTACAATTGAATATCAATACGTTGAAATCCGGCTTGTCCCGGGACTTGGAGCATGAGCTTGAGGGCATCGGAAATTTGACGGCAATGCAGCTCGATCCGGCTCAGATCACTTCATTAGTCAATCATTCGAGTAAAGACAATCCCGATTTTGCAAAAGTTCAAAACCAGCTGGATTATATCCAAAAGGTACAGGGAACCATGTCTTCAGGATATATATGGAAATTCCAAGACGGAAAAGCCTACTCGGTTGCGTTCACATCCGATTTGGATAATGCAGAGACGGATTTCAGCAAACCCGTGGACGGATTATCGCCTGTTAATTTGAAGGCAGGAACACAGGCCTATGAAACGGGAACCCGCCAAATTACCGGCATGTATTCAGATGCTCTCGGTTCATGGAGAACGATCATGCTCCCTATTCGAAATGAAGGCAAGGTCATTGCCGTGCTGGGAATCGATTATTCCGCAGCATATATTAATGATGCCGTGAGCGCGTCACGAACCAAGCAAATCATCATCACTCTTGTCGGGATTGCCATTACAGGCTTGATTATCTATTACATTGTTCACCGTCTTTTGAGGCCTCTGCGGAACATTGTGCGTATGGCTAATAAAATAGCCGATGGCGATCTCAGTACCCAGGATTTCACGGCTGATTCTAAAGATGAAATCGGACAGCTGTTCAACGCGATCGGCAAAATGAACACCCATCTTCGTTCGCTCATCCAGAACATCCAAGAGCAGTCCAAACTTATGATGAGCTCATCCGAGCAGTTAAAAACCGGCGCCTCCGAGACGGAAAGCTACTCGCTCTCTGTCACGAAGAATATTTCCGAGGTTGCCGAACAGACGACAACGACCTCTAAAATTGCCGATGATACGGTGACCGTTCTGGAGGAGACTGCCCTAGGCATTCAGCGTATTGCCGAGTCCACCTCCTCCGCTTCGGAAGAATCCAACCAGATGGCCGATGATGCGGAAGCAGGGCATAAGGTACTCCAAGAAATGATGAATCAGATGGAGGCCATCAATACCTCAGTGGGGCAAATCTCGCGAGTGCTTCATAACTTGAACGTACGTATTACGGAAATCGGTACTTTTACCGATTTGATCACGGAAGTGTCTCAGCAAACGAATCTGTTATCGCTTAATGCTTCAATTGAAGCAGCACGTGCAGGAGAGCATGGAGCCGGTTTTGCTGTCGTGGCCAGCGAAATCCGCAAGCTGGCAGAGAGCACCAGTAAGTCGGCTGCGGGAATCTCGGATCTTGTCTCACGCATTCAAGACAGCACCAACGATTCACTGAATGCGGCAGAACATGGACAGCAGGAAGCTACCCATGGTATGTCTCTTGCAACGGAAGCCGGACAAGCCTTCAACCGCATTCTGAGCTCCACGAGTAATGTGGCGATGCAGATGCAGGAAATCTCCGCATCTCTGGAGCAGATATCTGCTTCCTCCGAAGAAGCTACTGCATCGGTGACCGAACTGAAATATGCAGCAGGCAATATCTCCCGCACTTCGGGCCAAGTGTCGGAAGCTGCGAGTAAACAGCTGGATTTTATTCAGGAAATCAGCAAGTCCAGCCAATCTCTGAATGAGGTTAGTCGCCAACTACAGGATCAGATTATGGTATTTAAGGTGAAATAATCAGTATTAATAATATAAAAAAAGCGCCGGGACTCTTCGTCCGGCGCTTTTTTATATTTACTTGGTAGTTTATGCGATTGCTGCGGGGGTCATCTTAAAGAGGGTTCAGCAAGACATGCTTCAAAAAAAGAGCTTCCGTCTGCAGCTTGTCCTTTGAAATAAATTCGGCCATCCACGGTATCTGAACGGTAAACCTCTATTTCATCCCCCACTAACGCTTCATGTTGGTAGGTTATTTTAAACGATCCCATCGTAAGATGGTCGAGCTCCTCTTTGCTTAGTGCATCCATGCACAGATCCGCATAACGCGAATTATTGAGATGACCGTTCGCATCGATACCGCTGTAGCGGACGACGGACCGGTATGCCTCCGACAGGACTGCCTCTTCAGGGATCTTCACTTTATCAGGTGCTTCTCCGACCGAATCATCCGATTTGATCGGCACTTCAAACGTAAAAGCAGAAGGACGCAGCACCTTTCTTTTGCTTATATCCACCAGAGCCCAAATGCTGCACGCCTCGGCAATGATTTCACCCTCACTGCCTGTAATCCGGAAATCACGCTGCCAGAGGGCGCCTTTCGGCCCCTTGTTCCACGTATGGATCACAATTTCCTCCAATGCTCTTGGAATCCGCTGCACTCGCAAATCCATGGTAATCAGCATCCATCCCATGCCTTGAGCCATCATCTGATCACGCGTTGCTCCCAGTCGCTCCAGGTCAGCATCAGCCGTTCGCTGCATCAAAGCAAGAATGACGGACAAGCGTGCCTCCGATTTATAATCTATGTCATTGGAATGAATAAGATAACTCTCGTTCCACTTGATATCCATAGGCTTTCACTCTCCTGTATCTAAATCATAACTTGCCTCATTATCGAAAACCAGCAAAGAGGCCACAAGCCAAACTAAATTGCGGTAACCGATTTAAAGCTTAAGATCCATAAGTCACGTGAAGCATTTGAACAAGATCATGAATCTACCAGAGAAGGTCAAAGAACTCCACGAACAGGATATCCCTGATCGCAGAGCGGACTAAGAATGAAGGCAACCCGGCCGAACCGGTGCCGATAAATATTAATGAACACATAACAATTCAGGAAAGAATCTATCGTGAGTTATCCTCATGTTCATAACTATCCGGCCATTACAGTTTGTCAGTTCTTTTTGTTAAAAAACTGTGTATTATGGGGATGAATTTGTGAATTTGTGGAGAACTTTTTGTGAGATTCTCTAAAATTACAAATTTCGATTGATTTCTCTGTGTACAAGTGTTCTTTCTGAATGGAAAACTGAAGAAGCTGTGGATGAATCGAGATTAAAAAACAGCCTATCCACAGATGGGGACAAAAAAACCACTGTCAATTGTTATCAACAGTGGTTCTTCGCTTGGCAGCATCCTACTCTCCCAGGACCCTTCGGTCCAAGTACCATCGGCGCTGGAGGGCTTAACGGTCGTGTTCGGGATGGGTACGCGTGGAACCCCTCCGCCATCGCCACCAAACGATTCAAGCGATTTGATCAC
>NZ_WUBI01000005.1:175623-400363 GCF_009807035.1 Paenibacillus dendrobii | reverse complement strand
AGACCCCTTGAAGACGACGAGGTAGATAGGTTGGAGGTGGAAGTGCAGCAATGCATGGAGCTGACCAATACTAATCGGTCGAGGGCTTATCCTAATAACTAAAACACAAATTCGTTTCGTATCTAGTCTTCAGGGAGTCAATGAAGCTTTTCAAGGCTCTAGCAGTCTTGAGGAGAAAAAATGGCTTTCAGCATTTGGCGATGCTGATTCCTGAATATAAGCATTTTGTAAAGAATGCTCCGTTTGGTGGCGATGGCGGAGGGGTTCCACGCGTACCCATCCCGAACACGACCGTTAAGCCCTCCAGCGCCGATGGTACTTGGACCGAAGGGTCCTGGGAGAGTAGGATGCTGCCAAGCGGAAACCACTTTTGTGGTATTTTTTTTGCCCAATCCTTACATTTACATAGCTTATATTGTTCCCTGATAGCTCAGTTGGTAGAGCACTCGACTGTTAATCGAGTTGTCACAGGTTCGAGTCCTGTTCGGGGAGCCACATGTGGAGAGGTGTCCGAGCTGGCCGAAGGAGCACGATTGGAAATCGTGTAGGCGCCAAAAGCGTCTCGAGGGTTCGAATCCCTCTCTCTCCGCCAGCATTCATTTTCATTACATATTAAGGCCCGTTGGTCAAGGGGTTAAGACACCTCCCTTTCACGGAGGTAACAGGGGTTCGAATCCCCTACGGGTCACCATTACGATTTAGCTTCGATTGGGGATGAGAATCCATAAGGGTTCGTCGGAGCATGAAGTTCGGTAGCACTGCTTCGCAGTCTCGAACGAAGTGAGAGTATCCCCTACGGGTCACCATTACTTTAATACAATCCCATGGAGGCTTAGCTCAGCTGGGAGAGCATCTGCCTTACAAGCAGAGGGTCGGGGGTTCGATCCCCTCAGCCTCCACCATATATACTTTTATTACTGACGCGGGGTGGAGCAGCCCGGTAGCTCGTCGGGCTCATAACCCGAAGGCCGCAGGTTCAAATCCTGCCCCCGCAATTACTTTCTTACATAGAAAGTGCCTCTGTGGAACCGTGGTGTAGAGGCCTAACATGCCTGCCTGTCACGCAGGAGATCGCGGGTTCGAATCCCGTCGGTTCCGCCATTTAAATTTGCTTCAGGGATGAGAATCCCATGAAATATTAATTACACCGTGCCGGTGTAGCTCAACTGGTAGAGCAACTGACTTGTAATCAGTAGGTTGGGGGTTCAAGTCCTCTCGCCGGCACCAGATTTTCATATGGCGGTCGTGGCGAAGGGGTTAACGCACCGGATTGTGGCTCCGGCACTCGGGGGTTCAAGTCCCCTCGATCGCCCCATTTAACTGTTGGGGATTAGCCAAGCGGTAAGGCAACGGACTTTGACTCCGTCATGCATAGGTTCAAATCCTATATCCCCAGCCATTTTTCACCTCAAATAGAAGCAAATGCTTCCTAGGGAACTCCGAATACTTTCGGAACCCCGGTGAATATTTGAGCCATTAGCTCAGTTGGTAGAGCACCTGACTTTTAATCAGGGTGTCGAAGGTTCGAGTCCTTCATGGCTCACCAGTTCTTTAAAAGTGTGCGCGTGTGGCGGAATTGGCAGACGCACTAGACTTAGGATCTAGCGTCTTTGACGTGGGGGTTCAAGTCCCTCCACGCGCACCATTGTTATGCGGACGTGGCTCAGCGGTAGAGCATCGCCTTGCCAAGGCGAGGGTCGCGGGTTCGATTCCCGTCGTCCGCTCCATTTAACTGTATTACTTTACATCGGGATGTAGCTCAGCTTGGTAGAGCACCTGGTTTGGGACCAGGGGGTCGCATGTTCAAATCGTGTCATCCCGATATTTTATTTTCACGCGGGTGTAGTTCAATGGTAGAACTTCAGCCTTCCAAGCTGATAGCGTGGGTTCGATTCCCATCACCCGCTCCATATATAAAAACACAACGCCGAAAGGCGTTTTTTTGTTTGATTGGTCGTAGGGAAGAGAAACCATGCGAGTGGTTACGACTGTCCGTGCGTGCTCGATAGAGCAGATCCAGTCACGCAGCGCCTCAATATCTAGCATTAATAATGAACCGCAGACCCACATATCAACCGGTTATTGAGAAAATTCAATACCAGTTCTACTTGTAAACAGCAACCCGGAAGAACTCATATATGAGTCTTCGGGGTTCTTTGCATTTTACCCTGTAGAAAAGAAATGCTATATTCTTAATTCCTTATGACGCTTATGACGATGAAGAAATTCAAGTGAAATACATCGTAAGTGGATCATACACGACGATAAAGCAGCATTAACTCTAATATATGATGTAATATCTATGAAATCTTAAAATCCGTTCATACAGGTAAAAATATGAATATTGACATATTGCGGCAATCAAGCGAACATCAAGGAGAAGTTTAATTACTCTTGGGAGGCTGCGATGAAGAACAAAATCAGAGTTGGGATGATTGGACTGGGTGCCCGCGGGTTTGGGCTGCTGAAGGGCATTGTTTTACATATGGACGACGTAGAGGTTGTGGCAGTATGCGACTTGTATCAGGATCGCTGCGATCAGGCGGCGGACGCGGTAGCGGAAACGGGCATCTCCCGTCCACTGGCGACTCGGGATTATCGTGAAGTGATGGCGATGGGAAATATCGATGCCGTGGTCATCGGAGCATCCTGGGCTGATCATTCGGAGATAGCTATCGCTGCAATGGAAGCAGGTATCTATGCCGCCTGCGAGGTAGGAGGAGCGTATTCGATCCAGGAATGCTGGAAAATAATAGAAACTTACGAGCGCACTGGTGTACCGTGCATGATCATGGAGAACTGTTGCTACGGCCGCGATGAAATGATGGTGCTGAATATGGTGAAGCAAGGAGTATTCGGCGATATCGTGCATTGTGCAGGCGGCTATCATCATGACCTGAGAGAAGAGATCGCTTTTGGCAAAGAAAACAGGCATTACCGTTTGAATAATTACATACACCGTAACTGTGAGAACTATCCGACGCATGAGATCGGTCCCATTGCACGTATTCTGAATATAAACCATGGCAACCGCATGGTGTCACTGGTATCGATGGCTTCGAAGGCCAAGGGGATGCAGGCCTATCTCCGTACCGCGAAGGGGGAGGATTCGGAGCTGGCGCAAACCGAGTTTATGCAGGGCGATATCGTTACGACGATCATTAAATGTGCGCATGGAGAAACGATCACGATTACACTGGATACCACGCTGCCGCGTTATTATTCCCGTGGATTCACTGTAAGGGGAACTAAAGGCATGTTTACAGAGGACAACCATTCGATTTACCTGGACGGTACGCATGATGAATTTCATATGAGTTGGGATGAGCAATGGGGCAATGTAGAGAAGTTCAGAGAACAGTATGACCACCCGCTTTGGAAAGAATATATGGAGGAAGGCATTAAGGGTGGACATGGCGGCATGGATTGGCTCGTGTTCTCAGATTTCTTCGAAAGCGTGAGACAAGGAACGCAAACACCGCTGGACGTATACGATATGGCTGCGTGGATGTGTATTTCGGCACTGTCGGAGGAATCGATCGCTCTCGGTGGACATCCGGTAGCTATTCCTGATTTCACCAACGGCAAATGGATGACCCGTTAAATTATCGGAAGCTGCAATGATCTTGCTTAGAAGGCTGACAAGTCTACGCTTGTCGGCCTTTTTGTACTGCATACTTGGCTTCAAATAGATTATGATTGCAGTGTTGACAAGAAGGAAATGGAGTGTTAATATTATCTCATATTAAAGATAAATTACTTAAAGGCATATTTTTTTGAGTTATTATCTTTAAATCGAAATATATTATGTTAAGGTATAATGTTGGATGAAGATGGAATAGCATCCGCCTTCGGCATGCTAACCAAGTATATTTCATGATTAAAAATGGCAAAATAGGAAAAACTCTTGTTCAACATAAACTCAATCGGAAAAGGGGAAATTCAAGATGTCTAACGTGAAAACAGCAATTATTTACTACAGCTCCGGCGGTACGAACTACCAGCTTGCGCAATGGGCTGCAGAAGGTGCGAAACAGGCGGGATCCGAGGTTAAAGTTCTGAAAGTGGCAGAAACGGCTCCTCAAGCTGCCATTGACTCCAACCCGGCTTGGAAAGCCAATCATGAGGCAACGAAGGACGTTCCGGAAGTAACGCTGGCTGACCTCGAATGGGCAGATGCCATCATCTTCAGCATCCCGACCCGCTTTGGCAATATGCCGGTTCAAATGAAACAGTTCCTCGATCTGACAGGCGGACTTTGGTTCCAAGGCAAGCTGGCCAATAAGGTTGTCAGCGCCATGTCTTCTGCACAAAACCCTCATGGTGGTCAGGAAGCAACCATTCTGTCCTTGTACACCACGATGTACCACTGGGGAGCGATCGTGGCTGCGCCGGGCTTCACGGATCCTGCGATTTTCGGAGCTGGCGGCAATCCTTACGGTACATCCGTGACCGTTGGTCAAGACGGCAAGATGGTTGAGGATGTGAAAGGCGCAGTCCTTCATCAGGCTAAACGTACGGTTACCGTAGCAGATTGGGTGAAAAAGGGACTTAACGCGAACAACTAAATTTTGTATAACAGTCAAAGGCTGAGCCGAATCATCAAAATGATGTTTCGGACTCAGCCTCTTTATTTTGTCATGATATTTATACAAATTGAACTAAAGTGTAAATTTTAATTTTATCGATCCATGAATCCAAGAGTTAGTCTACTGTTCTTACGATTTATTTATCGACTAATACGGATTTATTGCACTTTAATTATTGCACTTTAATTACAATGGCATTGCTGATTTTACGTCCAGGAGTCGTCAAGTATTTGCCGTTATAATACAGTCCGCTTGACGCACCTCCGTCCAGGTTCATTGCCTGATAAGCTCCTGCCTGTCGCATGATCTCCGCAAGCTGAGGGATGGTTGCTCCCCCGGTGGTCAGAAGGATCAGCTTATGATCTTTGGTAATGCCAAGCGCGCTGCGTGCGCCGCCGCCGGTCAAAATTTTCGGGTCTTTGAATCCTTCCTGTTTCACGTTCAGCGAGACCTTGCCATCAACCAGAAGTCGTGGCCCCGCTTGCAGCCCGCCCTCAATCAGACCTTGACTATACTTGCTCTGAAAATCTGCCCCGGCGATTAAGCTTGCAAGCTGATTCTCATCATAGGTGAAAATGACTCTCTTATCGCCAGAACTCGCCATCTTGATGTCACCCTTGCTCAGGATATATCCGTAAGGGGCTTTGTAGCTGCCCGAGGTATACGCATCGAAGAAAGTTCCGTTCATTGCAACTGTGGCTCCGCTGCGTTTGGCGATGCTGCTGAGATCCTCAACCTTCCCCGGCGTATTACCCGCAAGCACAACATCCATTTGAACCTGTGGATGCATGAGGGAAACGGTCACCATTTGCACGTTAAACGCTCTTCCGCTTACTTTAAAGGTCTTCTTTTCGCTGATAACCGGTTTGGAAAGATTTTGACCGGCGGTGCGTGTGACCACTGGGAGCAATGACGAAGACTCCGATGCTGAGATTTTAACGGCATTGCTTTCTTTAAGCCACTGGAGCTGATAACCGAGTTCCTTGCTCAGGATTTGAAGAGGCACATAAATTGAGCCATTGTCCCTGAAGGGTGCATCCTGAAGAACGAGGGCTTGCTCGTTCACGCTTGCTGCCTTTTGTCCCAGGGTCATTGCAATATGTACACTGCCATGAGTGATGGCAATTTGTTTGGACGCTTCATTCCACACGACCTGATTGCCGTCAAAACCGTTTAAAAAGCGGACGGATACAAAGGAATGATTGCTTTTGGCATCCAGGATGACCATGTTCTTCGGAGGCGCCGCCGCGAAGGCTGAAGGCATCATTAACATAAATACCAGAACTAGAAATACGATTGATTTTTTCTTCATTTTGACTGAGATTCCCCTTATTGTGTGATTTATTCCTGCTATTGTAATATCGGAAAAATCATACTGAAGTTGAAGGGGAATCGGGACTTTTATCACTTGTTAGGCAAAAACAAGGTCTGTAGACATATCTTCGAAACATTGAGGGATGCGTTTAGCGTTACTCGGCAACCCGTACATAAAACCGGTCACCATGCCGATCTACATCCACGGGAGCCTCAAAAAAACCACTCAGGTTCCCGGCCGTCAGTATATCCTCCGTTTTTCCGCTATCCACGGCCTCACCGCGTCTCATCAGCAGCACATGACTAAATACGGGGAGGATTTCCTCGGTATGATGTGTGACATAAATAAGCGTAGGTGCATCCGGCTTGCGCACCAGCTCAGCTATGCTCTCGAGCAGACGCTCTCTGGAGAAGATATCGAGTCCATTGCACGGCTCATCGAGAATCAGAATGCGGGGATTGGCCATCAGCGCGCGTGCGATCAGGAGCTTCTGCTTCTCCCCCTGAGAACAGGTGCGGTATTCACGGTCCCACAAATGATCACAACTGAGCGTTCTCATCAGTTCGCGGGCTTGCTCATAATCTTCCTCGCTGGTTTTGTCGTACAATCCGATGGTGGCATGCTTGCCGCTGATGACGATATGCTGTGTGCGGTCTGATGCATACAGTCGTTCCTGAAACGAATTGCTCACCCACCCAATGGATTTGCGCAGCTCGCGTAGGTCAACCTCACCGAACAAATGTCCAAGCACCCGTACGGAACCTTCCGATGGCCAAATGTAGCCGTTGACGATGTTCAGCAGCGTCGTTTTTCCCGAGCCGTTCAGGCCAAGCAGCGCCCAATGCTCTCCTTGACGCACCTGCCAGCTGACATCTTTCATCAGGGTGTGCTGGCCGCTTTTCCACGTAATATGTTCGACATCTATGATCATGCGTAATCCCTCTCTTCTGATCTCTTTTAGTTTATCTTCACATGTTAAAACAAATCCTAAAGCTGTCAATACCATCGTTTTAAAAAAACTTCATCATTTTATCCATGTTACACTAACATTGGAAAGGATGTCGCCGCGATAGGTGCTGGCTTGAATAGCATTTTTTGCTATAATGTCATCAGGTGAAGCAGAAATGGAAATGAGTATTCGTACGGACCGAATGGAGCTGTTCAAAGGTGCGGACAGTTTCTCCAATCAGCCCCATAACCACAGGCATTTTTACCAATTTACCGTGCCCGTTCAAGGAATCTGCCATTTTACGATGGACAATAGGCCATTCCGCCTTCATGAAGGCGATGGGCTGGTCCAGCATCCGGGAGCGGAGCATTATCTGCATCTGGACGATGCGTCGAGCGTTATTATCATCAAATTCAGGCAAGACGCGCTCCAACTGGATAACGGTCCGAATACGCGGCCTGAATTTGCAGAGAGACAGTGGATGAATCCGCTGGACCTTTCGCGAAGATTCCAGCATTGGACCACGGAACTGATGTTTACCGAAGAGAAGGAGCCCCTCGCTGCGCAGGAAACGGAGATTCAGGTGCTGCATTACTTGAAAGAAGCGTTATACGGTTCCTCCATGTTTGACGGAAAATTAGAAAATAGGGGGAATCACTTTGTCCGGGATGTTCATCTCGACCGGGTGCTGGAGTATATGCACGAATGTTACTCGAGCGCCGTTTCGATCGAGGAACTCTCAGCCATTGCCGGTCAAAGCCGATACCATTTCATGCGCATGTTCCACGCATATACCGGCGTGACCCCTTATCAGTACCTGCTTCGACTGAGAATAGAGGATGCCAGAATTCAATTGAGGAATAGTTCGGCTTCCATTGCGGAGATAAGCTGCAGCCTGGGATTTTCAAGCGCAAGCCAGTTCCACCGCATATTCCTGAAGGTTGTAGGATTAACGCCGGGCGAGTTCAGACGTAGCGGCAGGTAAGCGCGGCATGGAATTAAAAAGGGATCCGGGCCGGATTGAAGGCGTTCAAGGTGCTTAGGCTTTACAGAGCGATCTTCGAAACGGGAGGTCCGGAAAAAACGAGGAGATTAGATAATGAGAAAAGAAAGCTTCATTACACCTGATCCTGCAAGCTGGTTGGATAAATTCCATTATTCCATCCCGATCAAAGTCCGCTACTGTGAGACGGATATGCTGGGACATGTGAACAACGTAAGCTATTTCATGTATTTTGAGCAGGGCCGCATTGAATATTTTGAGAATTTGGGTCTTTTCGATTCGATGTTTGGCAGTGAAAAGGTGGCTGTCGTTGCGGATCTGGAATGCCAGTATCTGGCGCAAATGTATCGCAGCGACAAGGTGAACCTTCACGTGAGAGTGGCGTCGATCGGCAGATCTTCCCTTGATGTGGAGTATGCTATCGTGGTGGAGGATCAGCTGAAGGCTGCCGGACGCGGAGCGATTGTGCTGATCGATACGGCAAGCGGAAAGAGCACGCCGATTCCGGACGCGGTCCGCCATGTCATTGCTTCTTTTGAGAAGGAAGGTTTGGACGGGGCTTAAGAGATTTGATGGATAATGGCAAAAGCACCTGTTTGCGGCGGGTGTTTTTTTGTGAGAAGATACTAAAGGCAAAATCTCTATCCTTCTAAACATTGCAGTCTATTTTCACTTAAGGAGTTTTACATATGGCGAAATCCAAGTTTTACGTGGTTTGGGAAGGGAAGAAACCGGGAGTCTACACATCATGGGCAGATTGTCAGGCGCAGGTGAACGGTTATAAAGATGCAAAATATAAATCCTATGAATCCCGCGCGGAAGCGGAGGCTGCCTTCAAAGGCGGCTGGAAGGGGAACTGGGGGCAGGGCAAATCCTCTTCCACCTCCAAAGGAACAGGAAGCAGTAAATTTGCCGGCAGGACGTCTGCAGCGGAGGATCAGGAAGAGATCATCTATGACAGCATTTCGGTTGACGTCGGCACCCGCGGCAATCCCGGCCCGGTGGAGTACAAGGGCGTAGATACGCAAACGGGAGAAATCCTGTTCTACGTCGGGCCTGTGGAGAACGGGACGAACAATCTGGGCGAATTCATCGCGATCGTGCATGGCCTGGCTTACTTGAAAAAGCTGGGCAGCAGCAAAACGATCTACTCCGATTCGAGAACCGCCCTCGCTTGGATCCGAAACAAAAAGCCCGCGACGACGCTTGTCAGAAACGAATCAACGCGCAAGATTTGGGAAATGACGGATCGTGCGGTGGAATGGCTCCAGAACAATAAGTACGACAACAAGATCCTCAAATGGAATACGGAGAAATGGGGAGAGATCAAAGCGGATTTCGGACGGAAATAAGAGTGGCTCTATATAGAAAAGCAGACAGCCGGCGTACATGGGTACGCCGGCTTTTTACGTTCAGAACATATATTCATCGTGCTTGGATTAGCAGCAAATTCATTCTATTGTCCGCTAACAGGTCATCGTGATTGCTTTGATTGCTTTCTGCCATGACATATCATGGCAGTCTTCTTTCTATAGCAATCAGGAAGCAAGTGAGGCAGTATTAATTATTTTCCTCATACTCCAGCACGACCATTTGATGGCACTCCAGCTCGGGAATCGTATATACCACATGCTCTCCCTGCTGTTCAAAATCCAGCGGTATTCTTTGCGGAGCCAAATAGACTTGATGAACTTTCTCGGGAATCCGCAGCTCCATGGAAATCTGATATATAGGCAGGATGTCTTCAATGACCTCGATACCGTCGCCACGTTTGACCGGGGAAGCGTAAAGAGTATGCTGCACGTAGCGGGATTCCGCTGCCTGTTTCTGCAAGGTGACCGAACCCTGCGCTTGCAGGGAAGTGCGCAGCGTAGGCTGCGGCAGCAGGCGGCTTAGCGCGAACAAGACGGTTTCCTTCAGCGCGAGGCTGCCCTTGGTCGCGTAATCCTCGAATATATTCCAGGCAATATATATGCCGTTCGCGCTTTCAACCATACCCGGTCCGCCATCGTTTCCACTATCGGGCGTGTGCTGATGGGAGCAAAAGGCAAACGAATCCCGGTTGAAGAAGGGATCTTCCCTTCTACCGAGGGTGGTTCCTGTTTCAGTCAGCTCGATTCGTTGGCCTTCTGCATAAAAGACGAAGGCTGCTTCCCCTAGACTGGCAAGGGGCTGAAGCGGCCGATAGTAATCCGGCCGGTACGGATTGACCCCGGTATGGCGCACTCCCAAATCCAGCGCAAAACCGTCCTTGTCCGCATGTAGGCCCGATTCTCCGGTAGCAAGCAACTGGCCTCCTTGGGAGAGATAGGCCGTAATTTTCTCGTGCAGTGCTTCAGTGATCCGGATACGATCGGGCAGAATAAGGACCCGGTAAGCATTAAAGTCACTATCAAGGTCAACCACGTCGAACAGGATTTTTCCTTCAATCAGCATACGGGCAGCTCCCGCATCGGATTGGCCGGTAAAGCTATCATGTCCGCCGTCGGCTGTATGCCCGCCTGCGGCTTCGACGGAGAGCAGGGCCACATCCGCTACATGGACGGCATTGCTACACCATTCCTCTTTGGCCCGTACCTCCGCATAAGCGGTGCCGATGAGGCGATAAGTCGCCTCATCCATCCGTCCAAACGGATGGAGCTGGTCGCCGATGGAACACGCTGCCCCATGTGCGAGACTGAGGGCCGTTTCATAACGCAGGGCGTTGGGATGCTTGTAACCCCCGAATTCTCCCCATGTCGTATGGAACTTGCCCGTCATGCCGAGGTAAGGCATTCCCAGCGGCTGCACATAACGGGCTGATAGTGGGAAGTGATCGTAACCCCAGCCGCCGGTAGGAAGCGATTCCAGTTCCAGGTGCGTGTTCATATGCGTCAGGTCGCGTCTACCCCGCCGGATATGGCCCCCGTTATGGAATATCGGCAGGCCTTGTTTATAGCTATCTACCGTTTCCTTTACCCGCCGTGTATAGTTTGCATACGTTTGTTCCCATAAAGGCTGCATACTCTGAATGTTTCGCGGGTCACGTCCTTCTGCCAGTGCATCAGAAACGCAGCTTGCACAGTAGCATTCCCGTACGCCAACAATGTCAAGAAATATGCCGTCCGCGTCATAGTTCTGAACGACTTCGGCAATTTGGGACAGCAGAATATCGAGATACGGTGTATTCAAGCACAGCTGATGATAACCGGGTCTGAACAGATCCTCACTGCTGCCGTAACGGGGACGTATCCACCATTCGGGATGGAGGACCGCGAGACGCTCATCCAGTCCCGCTGACAAATACACGGGAGTTTTGACGCCGATTTCATGAGCTGATTCAATCATAGAACCCAGAAGATCGAAAGACAGTCCCGGATGTATCCGGTTAGCCTCCGACGGATGGTATGCCCACCCATGATGGCATTTGGAAAAAACGGTGATGGAATCTACATGCCCTCGCTTGAGCATTTCCTGGAATTGCTCTTTGTCGAACTGACTGCCAATGCGGTCAATCGCTTCCGATGTATGAAAATCGAGATGTACCTGCCGAAAACGCATCGCCTAATGTCCTCCCTGTTAATCGAAGTGATTTCCTTCATAAGGTAACGGAAAAAAAGATGCGAGACTATGCGGAATAGCGACTTAAAATAACACAATATCGACTTGAGATTCATGACCAAAGCTTGGCGGGGTGCTAATATAGATGTGAAATCATGTATTCGTTAAAACAATATCGATCAAAACCGGGGAGGGGCTGTGAATGAAATACCTGGAACTTGCGATTCCGCCACTGCCGTCGCTCCTGACCGTGGGGCATGCGGTGTGGTTGCCGGGAAATTGTCATTTTAAACGATCCTTTGATGTGTACGACGTGATCCTGGTTAAGCGAGGCGCCATGTACATGCAAGAGGATGGAACGGAATATGCCGTAAACGGAGGCCAGCTGCTTGTACTTGAACCGGGTAAAACTCATGCCGGAAGCGCACCCTGTACGGAAGAAACGGAGGTATATTGGGTACATTTCAAGCATCCGAAAGCACTGAGAAGTCTGGATGCCGCAGAGATTCCTTGGTCAGCGGTCCTTCCTCAAGGGCATGACAGCGATACGAGCCCCTCAGATCAGACGATGTATCTTCCAAAGTATGGAGACGTGCCCATAGGCAGACTGCAGCCTTTACTAAATCAAATGGTTCAAATGCATATGCAGCTGTCTGTAGAGCACTCATTGCAGCTGCAGACCTTGTTCTGCGAGCTGCTGAAAGCGCTTCAAACGGAGGCCAAGGCGAGACCAGGTTCGCGGGCATCCGAATTGGCACGGGAAACGGTGAGCTACTTGCAGAAGCACTGGACCCAGCCTTTTCACTCCAAAAACATGGAAGAATCGCTGCATTTCCAGTTCGACCATCTTACGCGCTGCATGAAAAAATATACGGGGATGACGCCGCTTCAATATGTGCAGTACTTGCGGATATCCCACGCGGTAACGCTGCTCGAGCAAACGACGCTGTCCGTACAGGAAATCGCAGAGCGCGTGGGTATTCCGAGTGTCAGCTATTTTGGCCGGTTATTCCGGGAACGCATTGGCATATCCCCTGGACAATACCGGAATCAGAGGCAGTACCAGCTATAAAGGCCTTTAGGATACTATTGGGGAGGGATTGTGGTGCTGCGGAGATTGTGGAGTCAGTTAAACTCCAAGCTGTTTTACAAAATGCTTATTATTTACTCGCTTCTGACCGTCATTCCACTGGCCTTGGTGACAGGGCTGTTCTATTACCGTTCCATGCAGATCATCGAAACGAAAATCCGTGAATCCAGCAAACAAAACATTGTGGAAACATCCGATAAACTGGATGAAATGCTGAACAGCATCTATCAAAAGGCTAAGAATATATCGGTTCAGCGGGAAGTCGAGGCGCTGCTCCGAAACAGCAATGACAGCACGCTGTATCCTTTAAGCGAAATGGATCAGCGTGTGTACCAGGCAGAAGTGAACGTCTTTCTTGACCGGGAAAAAGAGGCTTATGGTCTGATCGATTCCATTTATATTTTCAACAATGATGGCGGAATGTACGCAAATACGGGGGCACCTGGCCTGGAGTCGGAGAATGCCTTGGCCGGGATTGCCCATATGACGCCGGGGCATATGATTTGGGCACCCTTTACCGATCAGGGACGAATGATTTCGGCCATGGAAATATACGACCAGCGGAGCGGAATGAAGTACGGGGTGTTGGCCATAACGCTGAGCTCGGCTGGGATGTCCGAGGCGCTGGCATCCTACAAGCAAGGGGCTTTTTTCATTACGAATCTGAGCGGTCTCATTCTCGCTTCCACCGATGAAACGCAGATCAACTCCATCTATAAGCCGCTTGGTGCGGGTCAAAGCATCATCAACAAGCGGACCTCGATGTACTCTTCATACAACTATATCAGCCATATGCCCAGGAACGCCTTTGGCAAGGAGATCAGGGAGCTCGCTTATTATGCAGTCTTGATCACTCTGCTGACCTGGCTGGGGGTATTGATATTGACGTTTGCCATCCTGAGGCATATCACGAACCCGCTGCTTAGGCTAAACCGGCTGATGCGCAAGGCGGAGAGACAAATCTTCGAGACGATTTCAGATATCAAGACAA
This sequence comes from Paenibacillus dendrobii, assembly GCF_009807035.1. GTDB lineage: Bacteria > Bacillota > Bacilli > Paenibacillales > Paenibacillaceae > Paenibacillus_AQ > Paenibacillus_AQ dendrobii. Next base: position 386,886 of record NZ_WUBI01000005.1, on the reverse strand, counting down.
CGGATGAAATCGCTCAAATCTGCCGCAGCTATAACAGCCTCATTACCCAGATCAAAAACCTGATCGAGAAGGTCTATAAAGTGGAACTGGTCAAAAAGGAAGCGGAGCTCTCCGCCATCAAGGCACATATTAACCCTCATTTTCTATATAACACGCTGGAAACGATCTCGATCATGGCGAAGGAATCCGGGTCTGTCGAAGTTCCCAGAATGGTACAGTTATTATCCAAAATATTACGGTTCTCCATCACGCCCGGCATGGACCATGTCCCGCTGGAAACGGAAATCTCCTTTGCCGTCTACTATCTCCAGCTTCATCAGCAGCGCTATCGTGACAAAATCCGGTGGAAAACCGAGATTGAAGAGGAACTGCTCATGATCCAGGTCCCCAAGCTTCTGCTTCAGCCTATTATCGAAAATGCGGTTATCCACGGCATTCAGCAGGTGGACCGGCCTGGTTGGATTACGATTCGGGCTTTCGAGCGCGATTACGATCTTGTGCTGGAAGTGGAGGATAACGGACCCGGTTACAGAAACGACGACACCTACCGATCCGAAGGGCTGGGTACGGGGCTTGCCACCGTCAACCAACGGATTCGATTATTGTATGGCGAACCTTACGGGCTCTTGATTCAAAAGACTGATGCAGGCAGCGGTACCATCGTCAGAGTCACCATCCCGATGCGTTTTATGGAGGAGGAGAAATCAGTATGCGTATTATGATCGTAGATGATGAAGCGATGATTCGGGACAGCTTGGCTCATCTTCCCGTGTGGCACAGCATGGGCTGTGAGATTGTAGCGGCAGCATGCAATGGCCAGGAAGCGCTGGAATATATTCCACGTACCAGACCCGACGTTATTATTACAGATATCCGAATGCCCGTGATGGATGGGATGGAGCTAGCCGAAAAAGTACGCGCGTTGTATCCGTCGATATCGGTGATTTTTGTAACGGCATTCGGGGATTTCGAGTATGCCAGGCATGCGATCAAGCTGGGAGTGGCTGATTTCATCACCAAACCGGTGCAAACCGAAGAGGTGACCCTTGCGGTGGACCTCCTGAAGCAAGGCGTAAGGCAATGGAATCAAGACAACAGGCTTCGTGAAGAAAAATGCCTGCAAGTGCTTTTTGCGGGTGAAAGTCCGGAACCAGAAGACCCTGCGTACGCCGAGTTGTTGGGAAAAGAGCTTCTTTTGATGTCAGTCGAGGTGGACAACATCGAGCTGCTGCATCATACAGGGAAACCCGTATCCATGCTCGCGCTGAGGGAAATGGTGTGCTGCATGCTGAAATATCATCCTTTTCCGTACTGGACGTATCTGGAACCCAAAGGAATCGGAGTGCTGTTAATCGCGCATGAACATTCACCGGGTGAGCTCAAACATGCAGGAAGCCGGCTAGCGCGGGAGATTGTGGCTGCTGCCGAGGGATCTTTTGGGCATACGGTTTCGATTGGCATTAGTGACTGCCTCACATCTCCCGGGGAGCTGAAAAATGCGCGTAAGGCCAACCGGGAGTGTCTGGATTACCGGATGCTGCTCGGAAAAGGCTCCATCGTTTCAAGTGACGTGATCGGCTTTCTGGAGCGGAAGCGGATGGAGATCGAAGCGGAAAGAATGCGAGAGCTTGCGGTCATCTTGAGACAGGGGGAAGATGCAGCCATTAGGGATTTTCTGAGGTCCGTATACCGGGAAATGCTCAGCAAGGGCTTGAACAAGTCTCAAGTGCAGCGGTATGCCTCGATGCTAGTGATCGAAGCCGGGAACATTTTGAATGAGTACATGCCTGCCAAGGGGCAAGAGCCGATGGAAGATGTTCATAAAAGCCTGCTGTCTTACGATACGCTGAAGGATTTGATGACTTATCTGGAGCGGGTCTTGAGCCAGACAGCCGAGTACTGCCGGACCGGTGAAAACCACGCTGCCGCCAGAGTGCTCAGAGGGGTGACGAAATACCTCGAGACCCATTATCAAGGGGAAATTACGCTCACTTCGCTGGCGCAGCATTTGCATATGAACCATTCATACTTAAGCCGTCTGATCAAGAAGGAAACGGGACGCAATTTCCGGGATTTACTGTGGGAATATCGAATTGAGGCTTCCAAGGCATTGTTGAAGCAGAGCGATATGAAATCTTACGAGGCTGCATATCAGGTTGGCTTTAAGGACCCGGCCCACTACAGCCAGCTGTTCAAAAAAACGGTTGGCGTGACGCCGACGGAATACCGCGAATCCATGTTAGCGAAATAGACGGCATCCCCGAAGACATCCATAAAGTCAATTCCAGCCTAGCCAGGTAAAGAACAGATATGTTGTTTCCATGCAAAAGCCCCTATACTTCGGTTAAGAATGAAGCAGCTTCATACCTTGAAAGGAGTTTATGCATATGCTCAGACGTCAGCACGGCTTTATCATCGCCTTTTTCATGTCCATTGTTCTGCTGCTGAATGCGTGTTCGGGCGGGGATGGCGGACAGAAGGAAGCAGCAGGGGAAAAAAACGGCCAGGAGCCTGCCAAGGAAAAGCAGTGGGTGATCAAGATCGATCCGCAAAACAATCTGCCGAGAAAGGCGACGGCAACCGACCCGCGTGAAATTAAAGCGCTCACAGAGATCGTGGCCGAATATGAAAAGCTGAAGCCCAACGTGAAAATCGAATTCGTCGACGTCGGCAATCAAGACCGCAGCGCCTGGATGCAGGCGCGTATGCTATCCAAGGATGCACCGGACGTATTTTGGGATAATTACGATGATACTTGGCTTCACTACCAAAAGGGCTGGTTCCTGAAAATGGACGACTGGCTGCAGAAGCCAAATCCGTATCAGGATAACAAGCCTTGGAAGGATATGTTCGTTCCCGGGATTTTGGATTCGGTACGTGCCCCTGACGGCGCGCTGTATGTGGTTCCGGCAGATGGCGTAGGTGTGGCTATTTATTACAACAAGAAAATATTCAGTGATCTTGGACTCAGCATACCGAAAACCTGGTCCGAGTTCATGGATGCGCAGGCCAAGATCAAGGCGGCGGGCATCACGCCGTTTGCGATCGAGGGGAAAGGCGACTGCTGCCACTTGCACTGGATCGACTCGCTGATAAGCAGCCAATTCTACATGGGCAAGATCGCGGATATGGACCGGAATAATAACAATAATCTCGAAGTGAACGAGATCGCGCTTGCGGTGCAAAACGGCAAGTATCCCGATCAAGAACAGTTATCCCAGCAGTGGAAACTGGTGAAGGATTGGTCCCAATACTGGAACAAAGGATTTACGAGCGCTACGGATTCGTTGCAGATGTTCGCGCAAAGCAAAGTTGCCATGATCTTCGGCGGCAGCTGGACGAACGGGCAGTTGAAGCAGGCGAAGGTTCCTTTTGAATTCGGGGCTTTCAATTTCCCGGTCATCACGCAGCAGGACGCATCGCTTGCAACCGGACAGCAGACCAAGATTTATGGCGCATGGGGGGCACTCCAGTGGTTGGTTCCGGGGTACTTGGCCAAAGAGGATCCTGAAAAAATTCCGGTCATCATGGATTTCCTGATGTTCCTCAGCAAACCGGAAAACGTCAGCAAGGTTGATCTGGAATCCGACGGAGAACCGAATATCGTGGGCGCAGAACCGCCGCCGGGGCATGAAGTTTTCCACGAGGACATCGATATCGCGAACATGCAGGGCTATAACTCCCGCATGGATAAATCCTACTCCAACGTATTTCTGGCATCGCTTCAGACCTATTTAACGGGATCGGATTCCTTGGAGAAGTTCATCTCCAGAGTGATTGAGCAATCGAAGAAATCCTCGGAGAACCTGATCAAGCAAAATCCGGATTGGACGAAATAAGGGCACTTTAATACATTTGCGGGAAAGGTCTCTCAATCCTTTCCCGCGCAAAGGGGTGACATCCATGAAGACCCGGGGCTTGCAAGGCATGAAGCGATGGATTCCCTATCTGTTTCTTGCGCCTACGCTGATCTCCCTGCTGACATTTAACTATTATCCGGCGCTGTCCGCGATCTATTATTCTTTTACGGACTGGAACGGCTTTAATGCACCTCATTTCATCGGTTTTGATAATTTCGTGGAAATGGTGAAGTCCCTGGATTTTCAGACCGGCTTTCGCAATATGCTGATCATCACCGTATTTTCCGTTTTCGTTTCGGTTACGATTCCCGCCATTGCCGCGGAGTTTATCTATAAGATTCAAAAGCCCGGGCTTCAGCATTTTTACCGTTTGATGTTCGTGTTTCCGCTCGTGATCCCCGGAATGGTCATCCTGCTGCTGTGGCAGTTTCTCTTGAATCCGGAGGTCGGACTCATCAACTCGGTCCTGTCCTCACTCGGAGTAAGCGAGGAGCATCTGCCGCTCTGGCTCGGTTCGCCCGATACGGCGCTGGCTTCCTTCATGCTGATCGGTTTTCCCTGGGTGAACGGCGTAGGGGTGCTGATCTATCTGGCGGGGTTCCAGAATATCCCCAGATCCGTTATTGAAGCGGCCCAAATGGACGGAGCCACGGGTTGGTCGCTGATTTGGAGAATCGAAATACCGCTGATCACCTCCCAGATTAAGCTGATTGCGATCCTGAATATTATCGGGGGAATTCAGGCCTTCCAGAATCAGCTGGTGCTGACGGGAGGAGGCCCCGGGTATTCGACGACCGTTCCGGGCTTTATTATGTACCAATCGGCCATGAGCGCAAGCAGGTTCGGTTATGCCAGCGCAATCGGACTCGTGTTGTTTGTTCTTATCTTCATATTCACGCTGATCAATAACAAATACATCAAGTCGGATACGGAATACAGTCCGGATTGAAAGGGGGGCGGCTACATTTGAAAGTCGATAAGGGAGTATGGATTCGCAATATCGTGCTGATCATTCTGGGGGTGTTGACCTTCATCCCGCTGCTCATGCTCGTCAATCTGTCTTTCAAGGATGCGAACCAGTTCAACCTGCACCGCTGGACAGTCACGTTTCCGTTCACCCTTGCGAATTATAAGGATGCCTGGGCAGCGATCTCGGACTATATCTGGAACAGCTTTATCATTAGCGGAGTGACGGTCATCGGGGTGCTTGCTTTTGCCTGTCTTGCAGCTTACCCGCTGGCCAGGATGAGTTTTTTCATGAAGGAACAGATCTATTTTCTGATCATTGCGCTTCTAATGATTCCGAGTGTGCTGAGTCTGGTGCCATTGTTCGGATTGGTGAACAAGTTTCACATGGTGGATAGTTGGCTTGGGCTCTGGGGGCCGTATATTGCCGGAGGACAAGTGTTTTGCATCTTTGTGCTCCGTTCGTTTTTTGCCTCGCTTCCCGAAGAGATGTTCGAAGCGGCGCGGCTGGATGGAGCCGGAGAGCTGCGGATTCTGCTGATGATCGTCATGCCGTTGTCCAAATCGATTATCTCGACGCTAGGCGTGCTTAACATTTTGAATACTTGGAATGATTACGTGTGGCCGCTGATGGTGATCAACGATGCCAAACTGAAGCCGCTCACGCTTGGACTGGTATCGTTCCAGCAGCAGTTTGTCACCAACTACGGCCCGCTGTTCGCGGGTTACGTGATTGCTTCAATCCCGCTAATCATACTGTTTATTTTCGCAAGCAAGCAGTTCGCCGAGGGATTGGCGGGCAGCGCCATGAAAATGTAACTTGAAGTCATAGCAAAAAAAGTCATGCTCGAGGTGATCTGTCCATCAGATACCAGCATGACTTTTTCTCATGTATGACGTCTAGTTATCAACAACCACGCGGAAACCGATATTTCCCGTGGAGCTGTCCGGCGTATTGCCGCTGCGGGCAGCGACGCGATAACGGTTGCAGTAGGATTGATGGCATAGATAGGAGCCGCCTTTCATGAGGCGGGAAACGCCTTGATCCGGTCCTTGCGGCTGCTTCGTCGAGCCGCGCTTGTCCGGATTCTGCGTGAACCAATCTGCGCACCATTCCCATACGTTCCCGGAGACATTGTAAAGACCGTAGCCGTTGGGCTTATAGGCATCTACCGGAGCAGTTCCGATGTATCCGTCACTTCCGTGGTTTTTCGTCGGGAAAACGCCCTGCCAAATGTTGCAGCGATGTTCGCCGTCCGGACGCAGTACGTCTCCCCAGGGATAGCGTCTGCCTTCCAGTCCGCCGCGCGCCGCCGCCTCCCACTCGATTTCAGTCGGCAGACGGACGCCCGCCCATTCGCAGTAAGCCAGGGCATCATTCCAGGAGACATGCACGACAGGATGGTCCATGCGTTCATCCAAGCTGCTGCCAGGCCCTTCCGGTTCGCGCCAATAGGCGCCTTCCACGCCGTGCCACCACGGTGTCTGCTGCGGAGAACCGACGATGCTGACGCGTTTCATATCGGGAATCAGCAGATGGAACACATAGGACCACCCGAAGCGTTCTGCTTCGGTTACATAGCCCGTTGCGTCAACGAAAGCGGCATAATCGGCATTCGTGACGGTATAAGGGGAGATGCGAAAGGATTGGATATGTACCGGTCTTGCCGGACCTTCGGCATCGGAGGCGAAGCCTTCTCCGTCATTGGTGCCAAGGATGTAAGTGCCTTCCGGGATGACGGGCCATGAGGAGGTATCCGGTCGTGCGATGGTGCCGGCAGTTTCTGTTCTTGTTTTCACGGATTCCTCTATACCAATGCTCTCCGGCAGTTTGCGTTCTTGCTCCATGGACGGGGTTCCGCAGCCGGACGCAGCGTCCACAGCCACTCGTCTTGCGGCACAACAGGAAGGAACGTTGTCTGCGGAGGCTTCTTGTTCAGGCTTGCTTGACGGAATATTGGATTTGGAATCGGCTGACATGGGCGTAAACTCCTCTCTCTGATGGAAAGATGACGGTATGAAGGTTTATACGGTGAGTTGACTTAGCATCAGCTGCGCAGCACCGATGGCGATGGCTTCTTCGCCGTAAGTGCCCTTGCTGAAAATAACCTGGTATTTGGGATAATGGTAGGTTTTGCGTATGGCGGTTTGGGTGGCGGTGTAGAAGAACAGATTAGAGTCCGTCATCAGCGGCCCGCCCAATATGACCTTCTCCGGGTTCATAATGTTCAGCAAATTGGCCAGCCCGATTCCGAAATATGTCGCAGCTTGCGTCACGATTTCCGTGACCAACGGGTCCATCGCTTTGAGCGCCTGCATGATATCCGGGAATTTGGCGGGTTCTCCAGATGGCAGAAGCTGCCGCAAAACGCTGCTTCGGCCGGTCCGCAACCTTGAGTTGACCTCGCGTTCGATAGCATACACAGACGCATAAGTATCCAGCGCTCCAAAGTTTCCCTGAGTCGTACGGTATGGAAGACCATCCGCCTGAATGATCATTTGTCCGAAGGAGCCTTCCATATCCACGGCGCCGTGGATCAGCTTGTTGTCCGTCATCATACCGAGCCGAAGACCCGTGCCTCCGTGGACATAGAGCATATGGCGGAAATCCTTGGTTCGGTTGGCCCAGGATTCGGCGATCAGCGCCGTATTGGCCCCGTTATCCAGAATGACGGGAATACCGAGGCGATCCTCCAGCATGTGCACTGCCGGTACATGGTTCCAGCCCGGGGCGGCAAACCATTCGGGCTCCTCGATCATACCGATCTCACGGTTCAGCGGCCCGACTGCGCCGATGCCCATGCCTATCACCTGTTCAAAATCGATATGATGCTTATCCATCCACTCATGCACCTGCATGATGATCTGCTCCATAAATCGCTCGGGTGTCGTTTCTTCGGTCATACGCCATTCCGTGGCATCCAGCTTATCGCCGGCCAGATCGAGCAGCACGAGCCGTGAAGTGACCCGTGAGATATCGAGCCCGAATGCATATCCATAATCCCCTTGAACCTGATACAGGATAGGCCGGCGTCCGCCCGTCGAAACCCCAAGCCCGCTCTCGGAGATGATTCCAGATCCGACAAGCTCATCCAGCACTCGGGTTAGCGTGCTGACGGTCAAGCCGCTGGAGATGAGCAAATCATTTTTGCCGATTTCATGCTTACGGCGAATATCGTGGAACAGTTCCTTCGCTTTGGGTGAAGGAATGCGTTTCTTAACGTCAATTTGTTGCTTTTTCTCATTAGGCATATATCCAAATCCCCACAATCCCTGAAATCAAAATCATGGCCAGCGGATTCACGCGAAAACGGACCATGGCGATCAGTGCCGCAATAAAGATCGCGATGCTGGCAAAGGTGCTGACGGATAAACCGGTAATAAAGCCGGAATGTATGGTCATGGTATAGGCGGCGTAAGCAATCAAAGCGATGACAGCCGGCTTCATGCCGTTTAGCGCTGCCTGTACCCAATGATTATCATACACACGGTAAAAAATCGTAGCAACCAGAAACATGATGATCGCCGATGGAAAAACGATGCCCAGAGAGGCGATTAAGCTTCCGGCGGGTCCACCGGCCGTATAGCCAACATATACGGCACTGTTCATCGCCACCGGCCCTGGAGCCATCCCAGCCAGCGCAATAGCTTCCGTATACTGCTGCGTGGTCATCCAGCCTTCCTTAAGAGCGGCGTGCTCGATGACAGGAAGCATGGCATAGCCGCCTCCGAAGGACATGAATCCAATTTTAAAAAAAGTCCAAAACAGCTCAAGCAGCATGGTACAACCTCTTTTCTGCGAATAAGGATTTGATGTCAATCCTGAATTGTTGCGGAAATCTCCAAGGTGCCGAGGTTACATCGAGTGGTGCTTGCCCTGCTCCTGCTTTTTCCCGCCGGTACTTTTCGAGGAAAAGACAGCCTCGGCTACAAGACCGATGACAATGCCGATAGCAAGGACAAACAGAGGCTGAACCGGAAAGAAAAGCAGCAAAATCAGGCACGTGGCAGCAACGCCCCAGGTTACCGGGTTATAGAGTGCCTGTTTTTTCATGCGTATAGCGGCATATACAATCAGGGCAACGACTGTAGGCTTGATGCCATGAAGAGCAGCCTGCACATAGCGGTTATCGCTGAAACCTGAGGCTGCGGCGCATAGAATCAACATGATGATAATGGTAGGCAAGGATATGCCCACAACGGCGGAGAGCAGGCCGGGAATACCGGCAATGCGGTAACCTGCAAGGGCTGCCACGTTAACGCCGATTCCTCCGGGAGCAGCTCCCGAGAGGGCGGTAATCTCGCTCATTTCCTTGGAGGATAGCCACCCGCGTCGTTCCGTTACTTCTTTATCAATCACCGGGAGGATGGCATAACCGCCTCCGAAGGTGGTAGGTCCGATTTTAAGAAAAGAAACAAACAGCTTGGCGCTTAGCTTAAGCTTACTTTCATTGCGAAGTTCCATCGATCCATTAGCCTTCTTTCGTTTCAAACTGCAGGGTTCGAGAATCAGTATATCCTACTTTAATTCTTTTTGGAATAAAGATTCGTAAAAATAGGTTTTACATTCCATATTCATACTTTTGTACAGGTAAATTCATCAATATGTCCATTTACTTTTCATCACATTGGAGGTTTAATGGGATTAATTCAAAATCTACAGGCAATTGAAATTCGAAGGAGGGGGAACTTGCTTGAAACCGAATAAACAGGACTCTAAACCGAATATTCTGCTGATTACCGTGGATCAAATGCGATATGACTGCCTAAGCATTGCCGGGCATCCTGTGGTGGAAACGCCCAATCTGGATGAGCTCGCCCGGACCGGGGTTCGCTTTGACCGTGCCTACTCGGCAACCCCGAGCTGCGTGCCCGCGAGAGCTGCGATTTTTACCGGACAATCTCAAGAAAAGCATGGACGCGTGGGTTATCAGGACTGTGTGCCTTGGAAATATGAACATACGATGCCGGGAGAATTCTCCAAGGCGGGGTATCATACGCAGTGCGTAGGGAAGATGCATGTCTATCCTGCCAGAAATCTGATGGGATTCCATAACGTTGTCCTGCATGACGGTTATTTGCATCATAACCGCAATAAGTACAGCATTCCGGTTCAAGAGCATTATGACGAAGTGGATGACTATCTGCATTGGCTGCGTCAGCAGGTGCCTGGAGCGGATTTGACCGATCTCGGACTGGATTGCAATTCCTCCACGGTGGCCCGTCCATGGCATTTGCCGGAGAAGCTGCATCCGACGAACTGGGTCGTTACCGAGTCGATCGATTTCCTCCGCCGCAGGGATCCGGACAAGCCTTTCTTCCTGTGGATGTCATTCGTCCGCCCGCATTCGCCGCTAGATCCGCCGCAGGCGTATCTCGACCTCTATGAAGATGCGGATATTCCGGATCCGCCTATAGGCGACTGGGCGATGACCGACGATCCCGACTTGGACGGACTGAGCCCATATACGAGCAAAGGACTCGTGCCGAAGCGCCGCCTGAAGAAAGCGATGGCAGCGTATTACGCTTTAATCACGCATATTGACCATCAGATCGGACGCTTCCTGCAGGTGCTGGCTGAATATGGGGAGAAGAACAATACGGTTATCCTCTTCACATCGGACCATGGGGAGCTCATGGGAGATCATAACCTGTTCCGCAAATCTCTTCCTTATGACGGAAGCGCGCGCGTACCGTTTATCGTGAACGATCCCGGCAACCGTCTCGGTCTGGGCAACGGCAAGGTGGTGCAGGAAGTGGTGGAGATGCGCGACATTATGCCTACGCTGCTGGATGCGGCGGGTGTAGCCATTCCGGATTCCGCGGATGGCGGCAGCGTGCTGAAGCTTGCCGCTGAAGAAAGCGGCAGAAAGGAGTGGCGTTCATACCTGCACGGGGAGCATACGCAGGGTGCGCAGTCGAATCATTGGCTCACGGACGGCAAAGAGAAGTATATCTGGTTCTCACAAACCGGCGAGGAGCAGTTCTTTATGCTGGAGAAAGACCCTCAGGAACTGCATAATGCCGTTCATGATGTAGTCTATCAGGATCGGGTGAATTACTGGCGTTCGGTGTTGGTTAAGGAGCTGGAAGGCCGTGAGGAAGGTTACTCTGATGGCAAGCAGTTGATTGCCGGACAGAAGCCTGTTACCGTTCTTTCGCATATCCGCAGTGAATAAATGTCTGCTGTAAAATGATGTAGGCCTGGCCAAGTGATCATGCCATTTGGTCAGGCTGATTTGTATCACGGAGTCTTGGCTTTTTACTGTTGGTTATTAGATCATTCCTCTTTAATGGAAAAAGTTTTTTTGATAAGTTAAATTGTAAACGCTTACTAGTTGTTTCATTATTTTGAGATATGGAAAGGGGAGTTTTCCGCTCATGTCCAATAAAAAGCATATCTGGTTAATTACGACCGACCAAATGAGAGCCGATGCCCAAGGCTTCGAGAATGCAGCGGTCATCACACCTCATCTGGACGCACTGGCCGATGAAGGAACGGTTTTTAATAGAGCATATTGCGCGAGTCCGGTTTGCACGCCTTCACGTGCATCCATCTTTACCGGACGTTATCCCCATGTGCACAGAGCATGGAATATCGGTTTATCGCTGAGTGAAGAGGATCAGACGCTCTGCGATCATTTGAAGCAATCCGGGTATCGCACGGTTGGTGTCGGCAAAATGCACTTCAGGCAGCAGCTGAAAACGGGATTCGTCTATGAAGCCGAAGAAGTGTCCGTCCGGGACCGTGGAAGAGAACGGGACGGCACATACTACGGTTTCGATGAACATCATATTTCAGAAGACAACATGATCGGAGAATATGTGGACGACCTTGCGGAACGCTCTCCTGAAGCGGCTGCACGCCTGAAAAAGGATTTGTACCGATCCGAGGATGCGGAAGAAGATGTATGGGAAAGCGCACTTTCTCCCGAGCTTCATCAGTCCCGGTGGATTGCGGACAAGAGCATCCGCGCGATTGAGGAGCATTCCCCGGAGGGGCCGTTGTTTTTGTGGAGCAGCTTTGTGGATCCACACCATCCCTTCAATCCTCCGGAGGAATATGCGAAAAGGTATGAAAAGACGGACATACCGGATCCGTGCGGTGATCATGGAGACATTTTGGGACGACCGGAGCATTTGCGGCTCCAGAAGTCCAATGGTTATTGGCCGGGTGGCGGAGAACCTCACTCCCGGGATCGGGAGCATATGAAGCGGCTCACCCGCAATTATTATGCCATGATCACGTTCATTGACGAAGAGATCGGACGGATTCGTCATGCCTGGAAGGAGAAGGGGATGGATGATGAACTGATAGTCGTATTTACGAGTGATCACGGCGAGCTCCTGGGAGACCATGGTCTTTTATACAAAGGTCCATGGTTCTATGAGGGACTTACGCGCATCCCGATGATTGTCAGAGGACCGGGCGTCCGGCAAGGTGCGGTTACCGACGCACTGATGGAGCATGTTGATATTGTGCCTACGCTGCTTGAACTGATCGGCCGGCCTGACATGCCGGAAGGGATTCAGGGCGTTTCGCAGCAGCCGGTAGCCGCGGGACATGCGGAGCGAATACGCAGCTCGGCGATGACCTCATACGATGCGCATGACCGCGGCGTGCACGCCAAATGCTTGCGCACGGATAAATACAAGCTGGTTATTTTCGCGGATGAGGCATACGGTGAGCTGTTCGATCTGGAAGCTGATCCCAAGGAGCGGCATAACCTCTTTTCCGATCCGTCGCATCTCGAGATCAAGCAGCGGCTCATGGAAATATTCATACACCGGCTTATGCAGGATCAGGATCCGCTGCCGGTACGCCGTGCCTTCTGGTAGAGCAAGAAAGGGCAGGGACATATCTCTTCCTTTCACCGCGGAGAAGGGTACGGTCCGTGTGAAGCTTCCTGCGGGCAACCACAGCTGCGAAGCTCCAATCGCCCATGTGCTGCGGCTTGAGCTGAAAGAAGCCTGAAGATAAATGGCTATATCGTAATAAAATATATATAATTTCTCAAAAACGGAGCTACCTCGCTCCGTTTTCATTTGTTAGGATAACGTTAAAGGAGCTGATGACATGCTAAGTTTGGAAAAATACTGGGAAAACACGCAAATCCTTGAAGTCAACCGGCAACAACCGCGGGCATATTACATTCCTTATGCGGACGCAGTATCGGCGAAGACAGGCAAAAGATCCAGATCCCCGTTTTACCGGACGCTGAACGGAGGCTGGAAGTTTACATATTACAGCAGCGTACATAACATCACGGAATCATTTTATGAAACAAATTATGACGCTTCAGGCTGGGATGACTTGCTGGTGCCTTCCTGCTGGCAAACCGAGGGCTACGACCAGCTTCATTATACCAACGTGAATTATCCGATCCCTTGTGATCCTCCGTTTGTGCCGGATGAGAACCCGGCCGGATTGTACGTACGTGATTTTCGTATCGAAGATTCGTGGAACGGCAAGCAGATCTATACGATGTTTGAGGGAGTGAATTCCTGCTTCTATGTATGGGTGAACGGCAAATTTGTCGGCTATAGCCAGGGAAGCCGGATTCCGGCTGAATTCGATGTCAGCCCGTTCGTGCAGCTTGGTCTCAACCGGATGGCCGTCATGGTGTTGAAATGGTGTGACGGAACCTACTTGGAGGATCAGGATTTATGGCGTTTCTCGGGGATTTTCCGGGACGTGTATTTACTTGGCCGGGATCCTGCGCATGTTCGCGATTGTTTTATCAAACCGGAGCTTTCGGGTGATTATTCGGAAGGGCATCTCCGCTGCGAGCTGGACACGACCGGCCCGATTTCGCTTCAGGCGGAGCTGCGTGACGCGGAAGGGAATTTGTGCGCGAACGGACATGTAGAGGCGAATGGACAGGCAGAGCTTACACTCAGCCTGCAGGAGCCGGTATTATGGAATGCGGAGAAGCCTTATTTGTATGAGCTGTATTTGAGTGACGGTCAGGAAATTCTTCATTTTCCGGTAGGCTTCCGCACGGTTTCCGTTGAGAACGGAATTTTCACCATCAACGGTCAGGCGATCAAGCTGAAAGGGGTCAACCGCCATGATTCGCACCCCGATCTCGGACAAACGATCCCTCTAAATCATATGATCCAAGACCTGATGCTGATGAAGCGCCATAACGTTAATACGGTGCGTACCTCGCATTATCCGAATGATCCGCGTTTCCTTGAGTTGTGTGATCGGTTCGGCTTCTATGTAGTGGATGAATCGGACCTGGAATGCCATGGTCTGGCAGTTTCCGGTGATTTTCATCAGCTGACGCGCGATCCGTCTTGGGAGAAGGCTTTTGTGGACCGGGTGGAACGGATGGTGGAGCGGGACAAGAATCATGCTTCTGTGATCATGTGGTCGCTCGGTAATGAGTCCGGATATGGTCCCAATCATATTGCGATGGCCAAGTGGGCGCAAAAGCGCGATGACACGCGTCTTGTGCATTATGAAGGTGCCGCGGAGCGATATCTGGGCGATACCGATACGGAGGATCTCGATATCGAGAGTGAAATGTATCCTTCGCTGGCTCATGTGGAGGAATACGGAGCGGATGAGAGTCGCAGCAAGCCGCTGTTCCTATGCGAATACAGCCATGCGATGGGCAATGGACCGGGAGATCTGAAGGAATATTGGGATTTGTTCTACAAATATCCTAAGCTGATGGGCGGATGCGTGTGGGAGTGGAATGATCATGGAATCCGTACGCAAACAAGCGCAGGCACCGAGTATTTCGGATATGGGGGCGACTTCGGAGATCAGCCGAATGACGGCAACTTCTGTATCGACGGCCTGGTTTCGCCTGACCGTATTCCTCACACCGGGCTGCTTGAATTGAAGCAGATAATCGCGCCGGTACGCATCGAAGCCGAAGATCTCAAGGCTGGAAAATTACGCGTGACGAATCTGTATGATTTCAGCACTTTGAGCCATCTTTCATTTGCCTGGAAGCTTGAGGCGGATGGTGACATGATCGAGCAGGGCGTTCTGGAGACAGTTGAAGCCGGACCGCAGCAATCTTCTATAGTTATAGTACCAATTAAACATAAACAGGGCGAAGGACGGAATTTCCTGACGGTTACGGTTCGCTTGAAAGAAGCAGCAGCTTGGGCGGAGACGGGCTATGAGATTGCATTTGCCCAGTTTGAAATCGGCAAGGAATCGGCAGGATCGGCACAGAATCCGGCTTGGATGGAAGAAATCCGACAGCGTCCAATGCACATTCGCGAGGAAGAAAATCTGGTCACCGTGGAAGGCCCGGACTTTTGCCATGTGTTCGATAAGGTGAAGGGCACTTTTGTCCGATTATCGAAGCAGGGCGTGGACATGATTCATCCGCCGCTTGCATTCAGCATTTGGCGGGCTCCGACCGACAATGACCGCAACATCAAGCATCGCTGGATGGAAGAGGGCTATCACCGTGCCGGTATGAAGGTGTATACATGCTCCATCCGTAAGCAAACGGAGCATGTGCTGGAGATCGTCACCGAGTTCTCCCTGGGCGGATATATGAAGCATCCGGTGCTTAAAGGGCAGGCTGTATGGCGCGTTGACGGTTCAGGTGAAGTAGGGATAGCCGCGAAAATCAAGGTGAGAGAGGGATTACCGTTCCTGCCGCGCTTTGGTCTTCAGTTGACCATGCCGAAAGGGAATGAGGAAGTGGAGTATTTCGGCTATGGTCCTCATGAAAGCTATATCGATAAACGCCATAGTACACGTATGGGCAAGTACCTGCTGCGCGTGGACGATATGTTCGAGCCGTACGTGATGCCGCAGGAGAACGGATCGCGGTACGGGACGGAATGGGCGTCTGTCACGAATGATCTTGGCATGGGGCTGCTGTTTACCGGTAGTCAGCCGTTCTCGTTGAATGTATCCCACTACTTGCCGGAAGATCTCGATCAGGCGGCTCATCTCCATGAGCTGACGAAACGGAACGAAACCGTCGTTCATCTGGATTACAAAATGAGCGGGATCGGCTCGAACTCCTGCGGGCCGGAGCTTCTGGAGAAGTACAGGCTAGATGAGAAGGAATTTGAATTCTCGCTGCAGCTGCGTCCGGTATTTAAGGAAGACGAGTAGGGTGTGAAGTTAGGATAACAACGGCTCTGATTCAGAAGAGCCGTTGTTTTTTCGTTTTAGCAGAACGTGGACCATGCTTTAGACCGATGACTGCCCATCTAAATAACTATAATAAAGGGATAGCCCAATTACCATTACAACAGCTATCCCAATACATATAAGGAGCCAGACCAAGAATGAGGCACTATGCTATAACATATGGAGAAGGACTAAAGGGAATCGTGAAAATGGAGGATGCCGCAGATTGGCTTCATGAATATATAGTGGGCAACCGTCTGGGCAAAGTAAACCTGAAATCAAAAATCGGTTCGTGACTACTCAAGCGCTTTTGGGAGGACATCATGCCCATGTTTCAGATCCGTCAGCAAATACATTAATAAAAGCTTTTTTGGATCAGTAAGCTGGAATTCACTCTGCAGCATGTAGGGTACCTATAAATGCTTTCCTTTTGCAGGATACTATGAATCGGCAGAAAGAGAGGGCGCTTCCTGGCTGCCTGTTCCCATCACTCCGAATTTGACGAAGCGGATGACTTCCTTTCGGAATTGCTCGGATTTTCCGTCCTCGCGTCCCAATTTCATGCGATCATAATGAAGAATGGACCAGATGCTGGTGGTTGTCCCCAGTTCGAACAGAAAAATATCCGTCATCGGATTCATCGTTCCATCCTGAATTCGCTTTTGCATTTCCTGCACCTCGGGGCTTTTTCGATACACTGACCGGTCGAAATAAGCGGACAACTCCGGGTGATGGAGGGATTCGGTGAACAGAATGTTGAACTGCTCCATGTTTTCCTCAATGGTTGTGATAAGCCGGTTAATGTAGTACTCGACCAATTGGTTGTTGCTGCGTTGGCTGAAATCTATGTTAGCCGAAGGTTCTGAAGCAAAATCAATGATGACGCTGGCTTCAAGAAGCTCCTTTTTGCTCCCAAAATATTTGTACATGGCGGCTTCGGATATCCCGCAGGCTTTGGCAATCGAACTCGTCTTGGTCGCATCATAACCCGTTTTCGAGAATAAGGCTCTGGCCTCCACGACGATCCTTTGCTTCGTTATTTCCCCTTTGTTCACGATTTATTTGTCCCCTTTATGAATTAAAGAAGACCAGCAAGGAGCTGGTCTTCCATTTTTGCAATCATTATATCAGGATTATTTGAAAGAAGCGAAGCCTTGGTCCACCATAACCACACTGCCGTTAATGGCATCAGCCTCGTCGAGGGAGATCAGGTAGACGGAGTTGGCGATGGATTCGGGCTTGGTGAGTTCGCCACCCATAACCTTGGCTTTCATGCTGTCCAGCATACCAGATGCCTTGTAACCGGAAATGATCGGAGTATCCACCGCGCCAGGAGCTACGCCCACCACACGAATGCCGTAAGGGGACAGCTCGAGCGCTGCAGATTTGGTCATCATGTTCACGGCGCCTTTGGCGGCATGGTATGCATACGTAGCAGGAGATGCCAAGATGCCGAATACGGAAGTCGTATTGATGATAACGCCCTTGATACCCAGCTCTTTCATTTTGCGTCCGGCATAGATGATACCATAGGTAACGCCGTGTTGGTTCACGTTAATGGTTCTGTGGTATTTTTCAAGATCGAGATCCATCACGGGAGTCTGCAAACCGATACCGGCATTATTGAACATAACGTCGATCCGGCCGTAAGTTTCGACCGCTTGGTTGACAAGTGCCTCCACCTGTTCCGGCTTGGACACATCGGTTTGGACGAAAATGGCCTCTCCGCCTGCTTTTTGAATCATCTCTACGGTTTCTTGACCGGCTGCTTCATTAAAATCTGCGACGACAACCCGATCCCCTTTGGAAGCAAACTTGAGACAAGTTTCGCGACCGATCCCGCTGGCTCCGCCGGTGATGACTGCAACTCTTTTTGTGGACATAAAAATGCCTCCTTGATTGGTATGAACAATGAATTTGATGAAATTAAATTTTTTAGTATAGCCATAAGTTAGTACTTACTAACAAAAATGATTATGCGCCTCTTCAACCTCATTGTCAACTGGATTTCAATGATGTTTGTCATAGACGGACATAAAAAAAGACCTTATTCTCTGTCGATGCAGAAAATAAGATCCTTTTGCTTAATTGGCGCGGATTTCGAGTATTTCATACTTGATAATGCCCATAGGTGCGGTCACGCTGACGACATCGCCGGCCGCTTTGCCGATCAGCTCTTTGCCGAGCGGGCTTTCGTACGAAATTTTATTGTTATGTGCATCAGCCTCGGCCGGACTGACAATCCGGTACTCCACGATTTCTTTAAACTCAATATCATTGAGTTTGACATAAGTGCCAACGCCTACGGTAGAAGCATCGCTGCTTTTTACGACCCGTGCTTTCGTTAGCGTTTTCTCCAGCTGCAAAATCCGCGTCTCCATAAAAGCTTGATCATCTTTAGCGGAATGATATTCACTGTTTTCCTTCAAGTCACCGTAGCTGATGGCTACTTTGAGGCGTTCTGCAAGCTCTTTCCGTTTTACGGTTTTCAGCTCTTCGAGCTCTGCTTTCAGTTCAGCCAGACCCTCCGGGGTCAAAATAAGTTCTTCATTAGACATATATACAACACCTCTTTCCTAAATTGTACACGAAACGGCGGATTAAAGCGAAAAAAACAGAAACATTTATTATAACCAAACTGGCACTGGAGGATTGAAATGCTTTGCGTGTACACTATTTTCAAGATACAAGGAGGAATGCCTTTTGCAAATGTTGTTCAAATATAACTGGGGCGTGCGCGAGGATTGGTTCAAATGGTGTGAGGAACTCAGCGTGGCCGAGATTCTGGAGGAGCGTTCAGGCGGCGTCGGCGGAATCCTGCACACGCTGTTTCATATTATCGATGTGGAATGGAGCTGGGTTCGGACCCTTCAGGGCAAAAGCGACTTCAATGAAAGCTTTGAGCAATACAGCAGCATTCCTAAGATTCGCGAACTGGAAGCCGCCTTTCGTCCCGAAGTGGAAGCGTTCGTCCCGAAGTGGAAGCGTTCGTTCGGAACTGGAATGAAATCATGGAGGACCGGGAGTTCCGGGATGTAGGCCAGGGCGGCAGAGAAACGCTGGATACCTGGGGAGAAGTGATGAGGCACATGATTGCCCATGAAATTCATCATATCGGCCAGCTGTCCGTATGGTCACGCGAGATCGGAAGGAAGCCTGTCTCGGCGAACTTGATCGGCCGCGGTTTAGCGAACGGGAAAGACATCTGATTCGGCTGCCTGCCGCCTATATGCTATACTTGATTTAACGAAATAGGCAGGTGGAACCTGGCAGCTTGAAGAGGAGGAAGGACAGGGAAATGGATGCCCCGTTTCATTTGATTGAATATGAAATCGCTTTGCTGGTCAGACTCACGACGGCTCATAGTCCAAAGCTCGGTAGTTTGGACCGCTCTGAATATCTTTTGCTGAGCGAGCTGGAAAAATACAGTCCTTTGGCAATCAACGCCCTTGCGGACCATTTGCTGCTGAATCTCTCGACGGCGAGCCGGCAGGTAGCCGTGCTTGAAGGTAAAAGCTATATCCGGCGTTACCCGGATACGAACAACGGAAGAATCAGTTTGGTTGAGATTACTCCGGAGGGATTGGAAATGCTGCATAAGGTGCAAAAGGCGCGCTATGATGCTTACGAGGAAATGCTGGCGGACTGGTCGCCTGAGGAGCTGGAGCAACTGAAGTCCAACCTTACAAGACTGAACCAGGATTTCAAAGCATGGCGCAAATAACTTAGGATACATGTGTAAGCTGCTTCCGGGCTGTTGTGCCCGCAGGCAGCTTTTTTTGGCATGGGACAAAATCTGGATATTGCTATAATCCGAAAATATATTGTATAATACAACTTGCTGTTTACAATATATGAGTGGTTCATGCTGCTCGACGAATGTTAATACAGACCACTAAAGGAAAGGAGGAGTTTGATGAATAGAGAGTCAAGTCGCACGGCTGCCATATCCGAGACGGTAAAAATGCCGCTGCCCAAATATCTGATCATTTCGATTTTGACGATATTTGCGATCGGTCCGCAGTATTTTATCAATTTATCTTACATCATGAATCAGGTCATTATTCAAAACGGCTTGAACCTCAGCTCGAGCGATCTGCTTCTCCCCTCCACCTTGTCTAATATTGCTTTTGCTCTTGGCGTTCCGTTAGGGCCGGTGATATGCAGAAAACTCGGCGTGAGAAAAACCTACCTTATGTTCGTGACCGTCTTTCTGCTGGGATCGGCAATCAATGCCGTTTCAGAGGATACCGTTTCTTTAACGATGGGGAGAATCATCCAAGGATTGAGCTCAGGTTTTCTGTTTCTGACCATCCTGCCCGTCAGCTTAAAGTCATTTCCGAATAAAATCCGCAATTATTTCCTGTTGATGGTGATCACCGGATTATTCGGCGCAAGTGCGGTGGGGGCTATATTCGGCTCCGTGTCGCTTAGCATGGATGCATGGCGCTGGCTGTTTATTTTGAACATCGTATCAGCGGTTCTGTGCCTGATCGTAGGGTTCTTGGGATTGCCGCATGGCAAGGAGGAGGATCATCATGCGGAGCCTGTGAGGAGGTTCAATGTCTTTCTGCTGGTTGCACTCATGTTCATGCTGACGGTACCGCTGTGCAATCTGATGCAGCAAGGTTTTAGCTCCCTGTATGTGTGGCCGTTCCTGATCGCGGCATTCATCATTTTGATCTTGTTTATCGGGTTTGAACTTCAGGCTAAGACGCCGATCGTCCCATTCCGGACGCTAAAAGCTGCCAAGCCGATCTCAGGTACCGTTATGGCGATTGCATCTCATATCTGCCTGATTTTCGCCATGGCCGGAATCAACGGATTTTTGCGAAATAACCTGAACTTGCCATTCCGATATTTGGTTCACTTTTATATCTGGTTTTTCGTCGGTATCCTGATCACGGCAATTCTCAAAACCTTGCTGTACGACCGTGTGGGTGCGGGAATTCTCGGCTTTATCGGCTCGATTGCTGTAATATACGTCAGTCTGCAGTGGAGAACGATGGGGCCGGATGTATCGCTGAACCTCCTGTATTTCCAAATTGCACTGCTGGGTGCCGGTGTGAGCATGACGCTGGTCGGCGGGGCGCTTGGTACCGCGCTTGCGGGGGATATCCACCAGGCGTCCATGAGATCGGTCACGCTGCATTCGATCCGGAATTTTGCGGGAGCCGTCATTACGCCGCTGCTCGGCTGGTATCTGACTCGGCAAAACGCCGTTAATTACGAGGGAATTCGCGGACGACTCGGTGTCATGGATAATGAAGCCAAGTCCGAAATCGCAGGGTTAACCCGCAAACTGATGAGCAATGGCATGTCCTCCGCTCAAGCCCAGAGTACAGCATCATACGAGCTGATCGCGAATACCAAGAGAGCCGCCATTCTGGGAGCATATCACCATTTATTTACGATCATGGCCTGCGTGGGCGTCATCATGCTGCTTGCTTCGATAGGCAAAATCGTGACAGGCAAGGGCAGATCCTTGGTGCAAAAAGAAAAAAGATTGATGATGCCGAAACCGGAAAAAGCGGATCTGCATCCAAGCGCAATTCATACTACGAAGTGAGGAGAATTCATATTCATGATAAACCGCAGTCGTTTGATCATCGCAAATGTTATAGGGATATTGGTGATCTGCTTTTTTATCGCGGCAGGCGCCTATTTTTACTATGAAAAAGTTAACTTTATCAAAACGGAGGACGCCGTCGTTGAAGCGGATATGATGCCTGTCATCGCTCCGGCTCCAGGCGTATTGTCCAGTTGGAACATTCAGGAGGGCACCGATGTGAGCGACAAAAATATCGTCGGCGGCGTTTCTGACGGTACCAAGGTCGTTCCCGTAAGCTCCCGGATGAATGGGAAGATCATTAAAAATGATGCCCGCGTAAACCAACTGGTGCAGGCCGGCCAGGTGCTTGCGCAGGAAGCGGATATGGACCATATGTACATCGTCGCCAACATCAAGGAGACCCGGTTGAAAGATATCAAGGTCGGCCAAAGTGTGGACATTACGGTAGACGGCGATTCTAGTGCTAAATTCGAAGGCGTCGTAAAACAGATCGGATTTGCAACCAACTCCGTGTTTTCGGTTCTCCCGCAGCAAAGCTCCACGGGCAGCTACACGAAGGTGACCCAGAAGATTCCGGTGAAAATTTCGATCAACCAGGCTTCGGCCAGAGTGTTGCCCGGCATGAATGCCGAAGTGAAAATATCTCTGTAAAAAGCGAATATTTCTTTGAATTCGGAAGAGAACCTTGTGTTTCTATGGGAAACACAGGGCTCTTTTTGCTTCAATCTCCTATATATCAGTGGAAATCACCGAAAGAATCAGGGTATGATAGGAAGAAAGCGATCATTAGAATAGGCAAGAGCGGAAAGTAAGAGGTTTACGATGAAAAATGTGCTGGTGACAGGTTACCGCGCGCATGAATTGAATATATTCGGTCAGAAGCATCCAGGGATCGTTTATATTCAAAAGGCCATTACCGCCAAGCTGGCGCAGCTTGCCGAAGAGGGGCTGGAATGGGTCATTTCACCAGGGCAGTATGGTGTGGATTTATGGGCATGCGAAGCGGCGATGAACCTGAAAACACAATATCCTGACTTGAAAGTCGCTGTTATAACGGCGTTTGCGAATCCTGAGGAGAACTGGAAAGAGGACAAGAAGGAGTATTATAACCGGATTTTGCAGGGCATTGATTTTTACGAAACGGTTAGCCGCCAGCCTTATGACGGACCGTGGCAGTTCAAAGCCAGAGACGATTTGCTGTTCCGGAAAACAGACGGCATTATTCTCGTGTATGACGAGGAAACGGGCGAAGGCAGCAGTGCGCGCTTTTACAAGGAAAGAGCACTGAAGAAGCAGCAGGAAGAGGGATACGGCTTCTTAAGCATCAGTACCGAGGATATTCAAAGCTTGGCGGACGAGGATGCTTCCGGCTGGAGTGATGAAGGTATGGATATGAGCTGAGCGCTTATTACATATGAGGAAAGGAATGATGAAATTGATCCGATTCGGAACGATTGGCACCAATTGGATTACGGAACGTTTTCTTCACGCGGCGGAGGAGAATGACGATTTCGTACTGACGGCTGTATATTCCCGTGCGGAGGAGAAGGGACGGGAGTTTGCGGCCCAGTTCGGCGGACCCAAGGTATTTACGGATCTTGCTGCCATGGTCTCAAGCGACGAAATTGATGCGGTTTATATCGCGAGCCCGAATTCTTTTCATGCGGAGCAGGCGATTCTGTGCATGAATCACGGCAAGCATGTCCTGTGCGAAAAGCCGCTTGCTTCGAATAGCGAAGAGGTACGCCTCATGATTGCGGCAGCGGAGGCCAACAACGTGGTGCTCATGGAAGCGATGAAATCCACCCTGATGCCGAACTTCAGAATCATGAAAGAGAATCTGTATAAAATCGGCCAGGTACGCCGTTATTTCGCAGGTTACTGCCAGTATTCATCACGTTACGACGCGTTTAAGCAGGGAACCGTGCTGAATGCGTTCAACCCGGAATATTCGAATGGCGCTCTAATGGATTTGGGTATTTACTGCATTTATCCGATGGTGTCCCTATTCGGCAAACCCGAGACGGTCAAGGCTGTGGGCGTCATGCTGTCTTCGGGCGTGGACGGCGAAGGCAGTCTGGTGATGCGCTATCCGGATATGGATGCGGTCGTGATGTATTCCAAAATATCGGATTCCTTCCTGCCGGCCGAAATTCAGGGGGAAAACGGAACGATGGTGATCGATCGGATCAACCAGCCGTATGACGTGAAAATACAGTACCGGGACGGCAGCGTGGAAAACCTGACTCAGCAGCAGATTCACGAATCGATGTATTACGAGCTGGAGGAGTTTATCCGCATGATCGGGCGCGGCAAGCGTTGCAGTAAAATCAACACCCATGAAACCTCGCTGGCGGTTGCCGAAGTGATGGAGGATGCTCGTAGACAGATTGGTCTGAAGTATGCATCGGATACATGGTAATGTTCGATCCGACCATTTTCGACAATTTAAAGGTTGCATTCGAAAATCAGCTGTACGACCTGGATAACCTGGATGGTACGATCCGAATCACGGGCCGTACCGACCGTGTGGAAATGTCCGTCATGTCGCGCGAGTTTGCCATCTGCTTTGCATTAGCGGAAGAACCCGATATCTCGGCCGAGATCAGGCTGGAGGCAACCGTCGCCGATCTGTCTGCCGAGATTCTCGAGCTGAAGGGAGAGCGGCCCGGATGTCTGCTGCGGATTTGCTTCGGAATAGAGGTCAGCCGGACGGAAGCGGAGCAGGCGTGCGTGCAAATCGATCAAATTCTTCAGGAGATTTGGCCTGGGGTTCCGCTCGTTCAAACGCTGAGCCGCATCTATGGGCGGGATCGCGACAGCTACAGAAATGAAGCGGAGCTGAGGTTCGAGCGCAAAATCGATGAGGATCAGATGGAGGACATACCAGAGCTGATCTCGCATTCGATGCGTTCATTGGAAGAGCTTAAGAGTCAATTATTATCATGAGACTGTACATATAGGGGAGGCAGAATGATGAATAAGAATGAAGAAATTTGGACCAAGTTGGCCCAGCATCGCGAAATATGGATTCAACTCACGGAACTGGCGAAGGATGAGCATATTCATTTCAAACCTTGGGAGGGAGCGATGTCCTTAGGCGAGCTTGTCGTTCATATTGCCACATCGATGGATATGTTCCTCAATCTGGTGACCACCGGAACATTCGCGCTGCCCGCCAAACCGGAATTTGCCGATATGGGCGACGTCCGCCGCATCTTGGGGGAGTACACAGCTAAATCCAAAGCGGAGATATTGTCTTTAACCCCGGAACAACTTACCGGTTTGGTTGAGTTCAATCGTAAAAAAGTGACCGGCGAAAGCCTTTTGCAGTTGTGCAAAGATCATGAGGTACATCATAAAGGCCAGATGTTTATTTACCTCCGGATGGTTGGAGTGGAGAAGCTTCCATTTTTTATTCAGCCAGAGTAACGGGTAGTCGTCCAATATAGCAGCGAAGGAAGGGGTAGCCCTTCCTTTTTTGTATTCGCCAGTCTTTTGATATTTTCAAAGAATGATGTCGAAATATTTCTCTTTACGGCGAAAGGCTGATTCTATGTTCCGGATCCGGTTTAATGAATGTTAAAACTGTCTTTGCGTTCATTTTCAAGTTATCGTATGTTATACATATTAAAATCTGTAACCTTTCGATGAATAATAAATAGATTTGGACTTACGATAATCAATACTTAGCGGACGGAGGCGCGTAATGAGTACCATAAAAGCAGATGCATTTTTCCGGGAAGTGTACAATGCTGCTCCTTTTGGAATCGCGATGCTTTCACTTGACGGTGATTGGCTGAGGGGGAATCCGGCAATCTGCCGAATTATGGGTTATTCTGAAAGTGAATTGATGGAACAAAGGTTTCAGGATCTCATTCACCCCGATGATTTGGAGCGCAATATCATGCTTTACCAAACCAAGCTGAAGAACAGGTCGGGTGGTACCGTTGAAACGGAAACGCGGTATATCAGCAAAAATGGGGATATCGTATGGGCGTCCGTATTTGCTTCGGTCATGCTTGATCCGGAAGGGAATCCGCAGTCTTATATTATCCAGATCAATGATATTACCAAAAATAAATTGGCTGAGTCGAAGCTGCAGGAGTCGGTGGAGCGCTATACGTCATTAAAAAGATATAATCATGATGCGGTCATTTCCCTCGGTCTGGAAGGGAACATCATTAACGTCAACACGATGGCTGAGAAAATGACCGGCTGCTGCGTGAATCAAATGGCGGGACAGCCGATTTCCCGTTTCATAGGCGAGGAGAACCAACGGAAATTATTAATGGAATCCTTGACGAATCCTTCGATCGAGAAGAATATCGATAAAATATATCATAAAGACGGACATGCGGTAGACGTGCTAACATCCATTGCGCCGATCTATGTGAATGGCAAAAACGTAGGCTTTTATATCATTGCCAAGGATGTAACCGAGCAGAAGCAGCTGCTGGTAGCCAAGGAATCCGCAGAGAATACCAATAGGGCCAAAAGCGAATTCCTGGCCGTGATGAGCCATGAAATCCGAACTCCCATGAATGGCGTCATTGGCATGACCGATTTGCTCGAGACGACCACGGAGCTGGATGACGAGCAGAGCGAATACGTGAAAATTATCCGCCAAAGCGGTGAGACGCTTCTTGCCATCATTAACGATATTCTGGATTTTTCCAAGGTGGAGTCTGGCAAAACCGAGCTGCAGGAAGAGCTGTTCGATGTCAGAAAATGTGTTGAAGAGACTTTTGATGTGTTGTCCGCCAGAATCCATGAGAAGAAACTGAACATGAATTTTGAGATAGACGATAACGTTCCTATGATGATGATCGGGGATGCGAAGCGCCTAAAGCAGATTCTGATGAATCTGATCGGCAACGCAGTGAAATTCACGTTTGCTGGCGGAATTACTACCCAAGTACGGAAGCTTTCTGAGGATAAGCGGACAATCAAATTAGAGTTTAAAGTCAAGGATACCGGAATCGGCATTCCTGCTTCCAAGGTGGACTATATTTTTGAGCCGTTTTCGCAAGTCAATAATTTCATGACGCGAAATCATGAGGGAACGGGTCTCGGATTGGCAATCACGAAAAAGCTTGTTGAGTTAATGGGGGGACAAATATGGGTGGAACCGAAAGATCTACCCGGTGCCACGTTTGTATTCACGGTAGTGGTGACAAGGGAAAACTGGTCATATCCCGAAGATCGATTCGAGGATCATGAGGAATCGGGTCCCTCTTCTTTGGATATTCTGATTGCTGAAGATAATCTGGTCAATCAGATTGTACTCCGGAAGATGCTTGAGAACCAAGGTCACCGGACAACCATTGTTACCAACGGGAAAGATGTGGTTCAAGCAGCGCAGGAAGGTTATTATGATCTTATTTTTATGGATATTCAAATGCCTGGATTGAACGGTTTCGAAGCGACCCGGGCGATCCGGAGGACGCTTCCTGAAGAGCGCTGCCCGGCTATCGTCGCCGTGACCGCCAACGCGCTGAAGGGTGACCGGGAGAGTTGCCTGGCAGCGGGAATGGATGAGTATATCAGCAAGCCGATCAAGACGCAGACGGTGATGGAAGTGATCGCCTCGCTGGATTTGAAGAACGGGAAGCTGAACAGAAGCTCACATCTTTAAGATGGGGCTTCTTATTTTTTTGCGAAGCGGAACATTTTCCAAAATTAACCGTCCATATACCTAAAAGCCTTGAATTCGAATTCATGAAAGGTGGGTTCTGAAGCGAATGAAGCCGCTGAAGTCAAAGACGAGTGCAGCAGTTCTAATGTTGGTCTCCTGCATGCTGCTGATCCTGATTCTGCCTGCTGCCACCGGAACAGCCTTATCTTCGCAACCCTCAGCATCAAAACCGGTGCAGGCTGCAAGCAAGTTCGTTTTTCATTACCGAACACCATATTTTCCAACTCGGCTTACGGCATCCTCCGCTTGGGCGGATTTCAAGGCAGCGGACTACGGCAGTATAGGTGAAACGGTTAAAGCGAAGCCCGTGAATGGAGACTTGGGGCTGGTTGCTTCAGATAGTGAGGACGGCAGGTGGATTCCGCTTTGGTACACCACGGCTGCAGCCAAGGCCATTGCGGAAACAGAGCCTGCCTATGTCACCTTGAATCCGAATGCCAAGCTGTCCCTTGCCCCGGGAAGTGCTTTGAAATGGGCGCCTCCTCAACCAGGAGGGAAGCTGGTAGCCCTTGCGAAGTGGAAGGATTGGACCGGGGTGCTGATCAGCCCGCAGACTTGGATGTCAGGCGGCACAGTGTACAGACCTGTCCTGTTCTGGGTCAGCAGTGCAAGCATCAGCTCCATGACGATGATACCAGCGGGTGTGCTGAGTAAAGATTCCGACGTACCTACAGAGCTTGCCAGAAATATGACGGAGATATGGCTTCAAAAAGGCGAGGATCAGGCGCGTGTTCAAAAGCTTCTCGGAACACCGGATGCTACGGAGCATTCGGCCAATCTGGCAGAGCTGGGCGACCCGATGCGGATGGGAACCACATGGCGTTATGAACGCCAGCTTGCTCAGTTCACGGTAAGCTTCTCCAAGGAAGGCAAGCTAGAGGCTTGGAAATGGATTCTCCCGGCAGACAGAATGCTGCAAATGAACGTGTATTCGGGTGACAATTATACATTGACATATGATTTCCGATCCATGCCTGCTGGGCTCACGTTAAACGCGAAGCCTGTTTGGCGAAATCAAGGGGATCTGAATTATTCCTATCTGATCGGCGCAACGAATGAGGTCCTGCTGCTAAATGGGGACGACGGCGGATTCAGCGGCATGCATCATGACTCATCCATCTACGCGGTGGACCGGGCTTCAGGCCGCAAGTTGTGGCAGATCGACGCGGGCTTTGGCATGCTGGATGCTTTTCTGGATGAATCAAGCGATACGGCAGCCATATATACCGAGTACGACGCCAAGAAGAATATTTATGAGCATCATGTCCGGGAGTTAAACTTGAAGGATGGGAAGCTGCTATGGGAAAAGCTGCTGCCCGAAGGTCATCAACTGCAGATGTACGCCGCCAAGGACGTCATTCTCTTGCATCAGGTGGCAGACTCGGCTCAGGCATCCGGAGTGCTAACCGTTCTGGACCGTGCGACGGGTAAACAGCTGTGGAATCAATCCCTAAGGGGGAATCAGCAAATACTCCGTACGGATTCGGAAGACCCTTATATTCTAATCCAGGAGGGTTTGACGCTGAAGGCGCTGGACCCGAAGGACGGTACAAAAGTATGGAGCGTATCCGGACGGGGAGATCTGAATCAAGATCCCCAAACGCATCCCTATTACAGTTACGGGACGATCCACTTACCGCTGGAGCCTTGGCAATCCAGCCGCTGGTTCCTGATCGGCAATGCATGGATGCTCCTCGACACGGAGAGTGGCCGGGTGTTGGCCCAATATCCATGGAGCGAGCAGGAGCGATTTGAAACAACCAATGAGCAGCGCTATATACTGGTGCAGCGGTCAGGCGGTTCTGAATACTTTGACGCTTCTAACATCAAGGAAACGTCCTTGTACGATGTTTTCGAACAACGCGTAATTTGGACTTTACATGGAAAAGCGGTAAGCGGCGCTTTCGATTCCACCCGGCTGTATGTGGTATTAAACGGATTGCCGGCAGCCGTCGACCGTTCGACAGGAAACGTACTCTGGCAGATGCCCGTTACGACCACCCAATCGTCTAGTCCTTATACGCTTGATGAAATGGCTAAAAGCCGTTATGCCGTGCTATCCAAGACCGTGGTGATTGGCTATGGTTCGGATATGCTGGTGCTGCGCAAGGAGGACGGCGGCTTATTGGGCAGAATACGTGACAATCTGCTCGACTTCAGCGAAGCTCACTACCGGAGAGGCATAGAAGGCCTTCTAAATATGAGCGGAGGAGAGCTGTACGTCGGCTCTTCGAACGGCGGTTTGGCGCGATACCAGCAAACAGAGCTAGACCGTTTGCTGGAGATGATGAAATAGAGTCTCAGAATGAAAAGCTCAGCTGCTCCACCTCGGGAGCGGGAAGCGGCATGTTAGGTTTAGGCGAGTTAGCGGATTCTGCATGTGCATCCGATTTACAGTCACGTACGCTGTCCTCCGGTACTTCTCCGCTCAGTTGAAGCTTCTGCTTCAATTCTCTGGTAAGGGCCTTGATACGGTCGGTATAGGCGTTATCGGGATAGGCTCCGTGAAACAGCCTTCTGTACTTCGGTACCAGCTCCGGATGATGCTGCGCGAGCGAATGCATGAACCATGCCTTTACGTCCGGGGTGAGCCGAAGTAGGGATGTCATCGCAAATGAAGCGCGATGATTTTTGGCAGCGTTCATTAACTCTTCTAAACTCTCCCTAGAATCAGTCAAAAAGGGAAGGATAGGAGCGATAAACAGGCCGGTACGCACACCGCCGGACGACAGTTTTTGAACCGCCTCCAGTCTTTTATAAGGTAAAGGAGCTCCAGGTTCCATCATGCGGATGATGGCGGGATCCAGAGAATTCAAGCTGATGTTGACCGAAGTAATGTCCATCTGGCTCAGCAGATCCAGATCGCGCAGGATCAACGGGGAACGAGTGGTAATGGTTGTGCGAATCCGGTATTTCGCAAGCACCTCCAGGCATCCCCGCGTAATCTTCGACTTCATCTCGATCGGTTGGTATGGATCGGTCGCCGTTCCTAAAGTGACGAGTCCTACATGATCCCGCAGTTGGCCGATGTCGTAATCGAACCGTTTGGCCATGCGCGACAGCTGGGATTCAAGCGCTTCAGCCGCGTTTGTCTTGAGCAGGATGCGGTTTTGAAATTCATCGTCCGCTTCCCGGCCGATAAAGGATTGAAATGCTCTCGCGTAACAAAAGCTGCAGCCGTGAGCACAGCCGCGGTATGGGTTAATGGACCAGTCAAAGGGCATGCTTTCCGCTTTGACCCGATTCAGCGTTTGTTTGGTGGTTGATGATTCATAGATCTTCTTGGGCATGGATAATACCTCCTAATTAGGAACAAGTGTTCCTGTAACTTCAGTATACTATACCTTAAGTAATTAGAAAACCTTTGGAAGATGAAGGAATCGGCATAAATAACCGGTACATGCGATAGAACGCGATGAAGGAAGAGGAGGTGTAAAGCATGAGGCTGGAATCGGGCAGCATGGCAGGTCCGCAGTACCCGGTGAGCAATCAGGCCGGAAGCCGCATCCTCTGCTCCTTATGCCGCATTGTAGTACCGATAAGTTTGGCTTAGACTGTTCCAGTATGTTATTCTGTAACCCATGAGCCATAGAAGAACCGCATGCCGGAAGGCTGCGGTTTTTTCGATGCAGACTATGTACAAGAAAGGGGCAGTATGATGCTTCCTAAAATCATAGATATCGGAGTTAACTTGACCAATCGTTCATTTGACAAGGACCGGGAGGAGGTGCTGAACCGGGCCGAAGCTGAAGGCGTGTCGCCTCTGATCATTACCGGCACGAGCGTGGAGAGCAGCAGGGAAGCCATGAAATATGCGGAACAATTCCCCGGCAAGCTGTACTCAACCGCAGGAGTGCATCCGCATGATGTGAAGGCGTGTACTGCGGATACCCTGGACAGATTGAGGGAGCTTGCTGCGCTGCCGCAGGTGGTAGCTATTGGGGAGTGCGGACTGGACTACAACCGGGACTTTTCGCCGCGGGATGTACAGCGTCATTGGTTTCGGGAGCAGATTAAGCTTGCAGAGGAGCTGGATTTGCCGCTGTTCTTGCATGAGCGGGATGCGCATGCCGATTTCGCCAGCATCATGCAAGAGCATCCAGGGATGATATCCAGATCGGTCGTTCATTGCTTTACAGGATCGGGCGACGAGCTTCACGCTTATCTCGACATGGGTTTTCACATCGGCATCACCGGCTGGATTTGCGACGAACGGCGCGGGCAGCATTTGCGCGAACTCGTGAAGGATATTCCGCTGAATCGCCTCATGATCGAAACGGATGCACCTTATCTTACTCCGCGGGACATGCGGCCCAAGCCAAAAAGCGGCCGGAACGAGCCTGCCTTTTTGACGCATATTGTTCATGTCATCGCCTCTTGCATGGGAAAGGACGCAGAGGAAGTGGCAAGCCAAACGACGCGTACGGCTAAAGCCTTTTTTAAAGTCTGCCTTTAATGCCGTTAAATATTTTTATATCGGCACAGATTTTATCATCTATGATATATTCGTGTCCTCAGCTCTGATGTATAATGAGTAGATGGCATGAAGTTACATCATCTTCCATATATTTTACGCAGGCGGGATGCAATTTTGAAATACTTTATCAAAAAGGGATTTACACTCCGGTTTACCATCAGTTTACTCGTCATCACGGCGATTTTGCTGACTATGCTGACAAGCATCACCTCTGCTGTGCAGGTTAACCGGGCCTCCTTGATAAGCAATTATTTGAACAAAAATGAGTCCTATGCAAAGAAGCTGGCTTCCAATACCAATGAACTTCTGATTACGATGCAGGAGAATATCCGGGCGATCGCCAAGATTTCCGAACGTGAAGACGTGATGGATATTCAGTTATTCGATGATTTGTTTCAGGAGAATACGCAATATTTTAATTCGATCGTTGTTGCTGATAACAACCGGATTATTCGTGCGCTCAGTCCGCGTACCGTTGGCATTTCCATTGGCGACAAGCTGACTTCAGAGCAAAGCAAAATGGCTGTAGATACGAAAAAACCTTTCATTTCGGAGCCTTACCGAGCAACCACCGGGCGTTTAATTATACTGGTTTCCGCTCCAATTATCGATAAAAGCGGCCATTACAAAGGTTTTGTGGGCGGAACGATCTATCTTGAAGAAAAAAATGTGCTGAGCAACATGCTGAAAGAGCATTTTTTCGGCGACGGTTCGTATGTTTTTGTCGTGGAAAAAAGCGGAGATCTGATATTTCATCCGAATCAAAAACGGATTGGGCAATCGGTCGTGCAAAATGACGTGGTCGGGAAGGTAATACAGGGCCAAAGCGGATCGCAGAGGGTGACGAATTCGGAAGGCAACCGCTTTCTGGCGGGATATGCCTACGAGCCGAGCAGCTCCTGGGGGATCATCTCCCAGACTCCGGCGGAAGTGATTGACAAGCCTCTCTATAATCTGGTCAAAAGAATGCTGCTGGTGTCGCTTCCCTTCCTGCTCCTGATCTTGCTGCTTGGGTGGTGGATTGCGAACCGGATTGCCAAGCCGCTCCATACGCTGGCCCAGTTCTCGGATGAAGCCACGCTCCGGCCCGTGCCTGCTGAGAATATTCCGGATATTCGCTCTTATTATTATGAAGTCAGACTGCTCTCACAAAGCGTGAAAATTGCACTTCAGAATATGAATCAGGATTTGACGCATCTGCGCAATGAAGTAAAAATCGATGAATTGACCGGTCTAGCGAATCGCAGAGCCTTTGACGGCATGATGGCCGGATGGGTCGAAAGCAACATTCCGTTTGCGCTGATCCTGATCGATATCGACCACTTCAAGCATGTGAATGACACTTACGGTCATGTGGTGGGGGATGATGTGCTACGCTATCTGGCACGCATCATGCAGCTGATGTCCACAGAAGATGATTTGTGTTTTCGGTACGGCGGAGAAGAATTCGGCATCCTCGTCAAGCATTGCGGCCTTGGCAGAGCCAAGGATATAGCAGACCGACTGCGAGAGCAGCTGGCTGTAACGAAAAGCCCGACGGGTGCCGCGATTACGCTGTCGGCCGGCATTGCGGCTTTTCCGGTGCACGGTCGCTCCGTGAAACAGCTGGTCAAAAAAGCAGACGAAGCTTTATATCAGTCCAAGAAAGACGGCCGCAACCGCACTACGGTTAGCAAATTAACCGATCCGTAAATCCAACGCATCTCATGATGAAATGAA
Organism: Paenibacillus dendrobii; assembly: GCF_009807035.1. GTDB lineage: Bacteria > Bacillota > Bacilli > Paenibacillales > Paenibacillaceae > Paenibacillus_AQ > Paenibacillus_AQ dendrobii. Next base: position 353,475 of record NZ_WUBI01000005.1, on the reverse strand, counting down.
TCAAGACACAGTTGCTTTGATAAGCGGCTGTGTTTTTTAATACATCTTCGAACCATGGGAAATGTTGTGAAACCGAAATATTTGTGCTACGATGGAAACAATTAGAATGATCGGAGGGTTCGTGAAGATGATCAATATTAAATTCCGTTTCTTCACTTTGTGCCGCTAATTGAATAGTGCTCAAAGGCTCTGCATGCTGTGCAGGGCGAACGGGATTGGTATGCTTATCTTCGGATGAACCCAATATATACACATGCGTGCCGCGGATGCCATTAGGCGTAAGGCGCGCAGGGTTGCAGCGGGAGTGGCTTTTGGCCCCTCCTTTGCTGTTTTCGGATATCTTCCGCGGCTTTAATTGAAGCTGCGTCTAGACGCCATGCCAAAATAGTGCGCGTGACTCTCCACCTATTTGTTCAGAGTGGAGCCTTACTGCGGCAGCTTTTTATTTTCCGTTCGCTCCGACCACAGGCAGAGACCTGCGGTTTTTTTGCATTTCTAAGTAAACAATGATATCTGGAGGGATAGATATGAAACAACCTGAACAACTCGATATACTTGAGCAACGCGCCGTGATTGTCGGCGTTAACTTGAATCATCAGCAGGATTTTGATTATTCCATGGAGGAGCTCGGCAACCTGGCAGAGGCCTGCGGCGTGGAAGTGGTTGGGCAGCTCACGCAGAACATGGAACGGGTCAATAAATCGCATTACATCGGAACAGGCAAAGTGGGTGAGCTCTCCGGTTTGTATCAAGGGCTCGAGGCTAATCTGATTATCTTCAACGATGAGCTCTCGCCATCGCAGCTTCGCAATCTGGAATCCGATTTGGATTGCAAGGTCATTGACCGGACGATTCTCATTCTGGATATTTTTGAGAAGCGCGCGAAGACCCGTGAAGCCCAGCTTCAGGTAGAAGTGGCCCAGCTGCAATACATGCTGCCTCGCCTGATCGGACTGCGCGAATCGCTGGGACGCCAAAGCGGTGGTGTCGGAACGAAGAATAAGGGAGCCGGCGAAACCAGGCTGGAACTGGATCGCCGCCGGATCGAGGAGAAAATTACTGCGCTGAACAAGGAGCTGGAGTCGCTGGTATTCCAGCGCCAGACGCAGCGAAAGCAGCGTAAGAAGAATGCTTTGCCGGTGGTCTCGCTGGTGGGGTATACCAACGCCGGTAAATCGACGATCATGAATGCCATGATCGAAAAGTTCGGAGGAGCAGGCGGAAGCGGCGAGAAATCGGTATTTGAAAAGGATATGCTGTTCGCCACGCTGGAAACCTCAGTGCGGAACATTCAGCTGGAAGACAACAAGAGCTTCCTTCTTACCGATACCGTAGGCTTTGTCAGCAAGCTTCCTCATCATCTGGTCAAAGCCTTCCGCTCCACGCTGGAAGAAGTAGCCGAAGCGGATCTGCTGATCCATGTGGTCGATTATGCCAATGAGAAATACGGCCAGTTGATTCAAATTACCGAAAATACGCTAAAGGATATTGGCGTAACGGACATTCCTACTCTTTTTGCTTATAACAAATGCGATCTGGCGGGACACACCATCCCTGAGGTCCAGCAGAACAGTATTTATCTGGCGGCTAAACCACGCATCGGCATCGATGAGCTGGTAACCCTGATCAGGGGCTTTATTTTCAAGGATTACGTCCAGTGCCAGATGCTGATTCCATACGACCGGGGACAGGTGGTGTCGTACCTGAACGAGCAAGCGGATATTTTGGAAACGGAATATGAAAATGAAGGCACCCGGCTTACGCTGGAATGCAGACAGATGGACTATGAGAAATATCGTGAATTTGTGATCGAAACGAATTGAGATGATCAGGCAAGCCCGGATGAACCCCAGTGGTTCATTCGGGCTTTTCTTTTGACGCCGTAGAAGCATGATCCCTATAGCCATTCTAGGAGGAGCATTTTCCAGCATATATGAGCGACATGCAGCATCGTGTGCCATAGGCTGATTTTTTCAGATGGGAATTGGGTATAAGGTTTAAATAAACCAGAAAGTCACTGCGTGACGGATTAGCCGGCATCCAGAAGGGAATATTAGGCAGTGAATAAGAGACACAGCGAGGTGAAGGAAGGATGAAAATAACGCCTGAACAGCATGTGAAGCTGCATGGCTTCAACAATCTTACGAAATCTTTGGCTTTTAATATGTACGATATCTGCTATACCCGGACCAAGGAAGAACGCGAGGCTTATCTGGAATACATTGATGAACAATATAATGCAGACAGGCTGACAGCCATTCTGAAACATGTATCGGATATTATCGGCGCACATGTGCTTAATATAGCCAAGCAGGATTACGTGCCGCAGGGAGCAAGCGTAACGATTCTTGTATCGGAAGGGCCTGTAGTCGAGGTACCGAAGGAATCTTATACGGAATCGCCGGGCCCGCTTCCGGACTCGGTCGTCATGGCTTTGGACAAAAGCCATATCACGGTGCACACGTATCCCGAGTTTCATCCGGACGAAGGCATCAGCACCTTCCGGGCGGACATCGACGTGTCCACGTGCGGGGAAATTTCCCCGCTTAAGGCACTCAATTACCTTATCCATTCCTTTGATACGGACATCATGACGATCGATTACCGGGTGCGCGGGTTTACGCGGGATATCAACGGACACAAGCTGTTTATCGACCACGATATCAATTCGATCCAGAACTACATCCCGGATAAGGTGAAGGGGATGTACGACATGATTGACGTGAACGTATATCAGGAACATATTTTTCATACCAAATGCAAACTCAGGGAATTCGACCTCGACAACTACCTTTTCGGGTATACGAAGGATAAGTTGAGCGAAGAGGAGCAGGAGGAGATCACGGAACGGATCACGCAGGAAATGGACGAAATCTATTACGGGAAGAACATGAGCTGAGGGATTTTCCTTCGGCTCTTTTTCTTTGAAATGCCAAGCCTTCAGGAAGGGGAATGACGGTTTGCAAAACATATTTAGGCACGTGAATCACGGCTTCCAGCCGGGACTGCTGAAGAAACTTTATTTAAAATGCAAAAGGACTGTTCCGCCAGGGGGAAACCTTGGGAGCAGTCCTTTTTGTATGTTCATGCGCACAGAATGTCTGGCGGGAGATGCAGTACAGACGCAGAGGATATTTTGAATGGAGAGCCTACTAAATAATTCGTCTCCGCACCCATCCGGACACCAGATCGGTCAAAATAATCAGCACGATAATGCCCAGCAAAATAATGCCGACCCGGTTCCAGTTGCGGACTTGAAGCGCGAAGATCAGCGGCGTGCCGATGCCTCCGGCTCCGACCAGACCCAGTGTGGTCGCGGAACGGATGTTAATCTCAAACCGGTATAGCGAGTAGGAAAGGAACTGAGGAATGACTTGCGGCAATACCGCGTAGCGCAGCACCTGCAGCCGATTCGCTCCGCTGGCGATCAACGCCTCTTGGGGTCCCCGGTCGATGCTCTCGATCGTCTCGGCATACAACTTGCCGAGCATGCCAACCGAGTGGATGCCAAGCGCGAGCACACCCGCGAAAGATCCGGGGCCAACTGCTTTGATGAACAGGATCGCGACGATGATCTCCGGAAATACGCGGATGACGCTCAGCACGATTTTGCCGCTGCCCGATACGGCGAGCTGGCGGCTCATATTGGTCGATGCCCAGAAGGCAAACGGAATGCAGACCACGGCGGCGACCACCGTGCCCAAGATGGAGATGACCAGCGTATCCAGCAGCCCGCGAAGCAAATCTTCGCCTTCCGCAATGTAAACGAAGGACCAGTCGGGATGCAGAAAGCCTTGCAGAATGGACCTGGAGACTGTGCCGGCTGTCCCCTGAATACCTTCGAACTGCATGCCCTGAACGGACCAATAATAAACGGCAATGATGAATAAGGTAATGAGCGCAAAACGTATACGTGAGCCAATCACCGAGCCGGACGGTTTTCCGGACAGGGGGGACGTCATATTTTTCATAGCAGTTTCCTCCGGATGATCGTGCTTCCGTAATCGATGACCAGCACGATGACGAGTGTCAACAAAATGATGACCGAAGCCCGGTCATAGCGGAACAGTCCGAGCGCGCGGTCCAGCAGGAGTCCGATGCCGCCCGCGCCGACAAGTCCGAGGACAGCGGCAGCCCGTACGTTGACTTCGAAGGTATAGAGCAGATAAGACATGAAATAAGGCAAAGCCTGCGGTACGACGCCAAACATAATGAGCTGCATCCGGTTTGCTCCGACGGCGGTCATGGCTTCAAGCGGTCCGGGATCAATCGCCTCGATGGCCTCGAAGGTCAGCTTGGCGATAATGCCGAACGAGAAAAAGACAAGTGCCAGCATGCCGGCAAATGGTCCGATGCCGAATACGGCGACGAAAATGGCGGCGAACAGCAGGTCGGGAATGGTTCGGATCAAGTTCAATATCATTCTTGCGGGCAGTGACACATAGCGGCTTATCGCCAGATTGGAGGCGCACAGCAGCGCAACAGGGATGGCTAGCAGTCCCCCCAGTGTCGTGCCAAGAATGGCGATCTGAACCGTTTCCATCATCGGTCCCCAAATCGTGGACAAGTAGCTCCAGTCCGGCGGGAACATTTCGCGCAGCAGACTACCCATCTGCGGCAGCCCGGTGATGAGCTGGTAAGGGGTCACTTCCGTCCGGATCGAACATGCGATCAGCACGGCGATAAGAACCAGCCAACCGGCATACTGCTTATATTTTCGCGGCGGAATGAGATCAGGAGCCGCCGCTTTCAGCGTTGCGGAGGTGGAAACAGGGGTTTTCATCATGCCCCTCCCAGCAGCTCATCCTGAAGCACGGGACGGCCGTAGATTTCGGCAAAGGCTTCGTCGGTTGCTTCCGCGGGCGTTCCGTCGAACACGACTTCCCCGGCGCGCAGACCAATGATCCGCGTCGCGTATTCACGTGCCAAATCGATAAAATGCAGATTAATCACGGTAGTGATATTCATATCCCGGTTGATCCGCTTCAAATCGTCCATGACTTGCCGTGTGGTCAGCGGGTCAAGGGAAGCGACAGGCTCATCAGCCAAAATGACCCTGGCTTCCTGCGCCAAAGCACGGGCAATCGACACACGCTGCTGCTGTCCTCCGGACAACTGATCGGCACGGATGTAGGCTTTTTCACGGATATTTACACGCTGCAGCGCGTCCAGGGACAGGTCCACATCTTCCTTCGGAAACCAGCCCAGCATCGTACGGAGCGTGGAGTGGTAACCGACACGGCCGGACAGGACATTGCGCATCACGGTAGATCGTTTGATGAGATTAAAGCTCTGAAAGATCATGCCGATATCACGCCGGATATGGCGGAGCTGGCTGCCGGAAGCATGGGTCACCGAGTTGCCGTTAACCCGGATTTCTCCGGTTGATATGTCGGTTAGGCGGTTGATGCTTCGCAAAAAAGTGGATTTTCCAGCACCCGAGAGACCAACGATGACGACAAGTTCTCCTTCGTTGATGGTGAGATTGATATTGCGCAGGCCGACCGTTCCATTAGGATAGACTTTGGATACTTTATCGAATTCAATCATGAAAGGACCAACTTTCTGTAGTGGGTTTCGAAAGGGAAGATTTTCCGCATTGTCCGTAATGGGAAACAACACCGCCATAAAACATCATGGACGGTGCTGCCCTGGTTATTGCATGGATGGTCAGGATTCCATTACTACTTGATCTCTTGGCCTACAGCTTCTGCATATTCACGGACGGGTTCGAAATTTTTGTCGTCACCGGCCACATAACCTACATGCGTGTAAATGTCTTTAATGATTTGCGCGCCTTCCGCATCATTGGTGATATCAATGAAGGCTTGGCTGATCTTGTCTCTCCAGCTTTGATCCATGTCATTGCGTACGCTGACCGTGTCATTCGGGATTTTAGCGGTATAGTGGATCACGCGTGTTTTTTCAAATACGTCGGGAACGTCCTTTTTCACGGTATTGCGGGCATCTTGGAAAACGGCAACCGCATCAACCTGACCGTTCAGCAGTGCCATAATGGCGGCGTCATGGCCTTTGATTGTTACGCCTTGTACGTCCTTGTCCGGGTCGATGCCTTCTTTTTTCAGCTCAGCGGCCGGGAAGACGTAGCCTGCGGAAGAAGTGACGTTCTGCCAGCCGATTTTCTTGCCTTTCAAGTCTTTCAGGCTTTGGATCGGAGAGTCCTTTTTTACCACGACCATCGCTTTGTAGAAATCGACTTTGTCTGTCGTATCTTCTCCGGTTTCATCCTTCACCCCGTAGCGCTGTGCTTGCAGCAGCAGATCGGCCGCTTTTTTCTTGTCATGAGCCAGAACGTAAGCATTCGGCGGCAGGAAGCCAACGTCGACTTGCTTGGAAGCCATGGCTTCTACGATGGTGTTATAGTCCGGGGAGACGGTCACGTGAACAGGAATGCCAAGCTTGTCGCCGAGGAGTTTTTCAAGCGGCTTTGTTTTGGCTTCAAGCGTATCTGCATTCTGGGATGGTACAAACTGAACGTTAAGCACTTTCGGTACATAAGCCGAAGATGCTGCTTCTGCGGTGCCGGATGCGGTGTCCCCGCTGCTTGTGGCTGCATTTTTGGATCCGCATGCTGCTAGACTGGCAGCGAGCGCCAGCGTCATGCTGATGGTCAGTACTTTTTTAAACATGATGGTCCCCTCCACGTACTTTTCTTTTTTGGGTCAGAGCATCTTGCCTGACAGGAACGAGCGTAACATAGGCCCGAAAGACAAGGGTCAACGGAAAGGGTTGTTTTTGTTGAATGTATGTTAAAATTGCGGCTGTTTTCTACCTTGGTGGATTCGGGTCAGATTCAAGAGAATAATCCCTATATATGGAAGAAAAGCGATTTGAAGGATTTTACTTCCGCTTAACGTTTGGGCGGTATAATGACCTTAATCAATGTCATCTAAGCGAAAGTTTACCTTGCGATACCAAGGTGTGTGTTCCTGAGAATTTTATTTTTGATATTTTTAAAAGGGAGTGGTTAACGGTGAACGGCATTCAAAATGAACATGAATCGAACATGCAAACCGATGCTGAGCCAACCATGAAGCTGCGGATCATGTCAACGACGGATGTGCATGCCTGTCTGATGGATTACGATTACTACCGGGACCGGCGGGATCCTTCCCTGGGACTTTGCCGCACAGCCTCGCTGGTGAAGCAGGCAAGGGCGGAAGTCGAGAATGCGGTTCTCGTCGATAATGGGGATTTGATCCAAGGCACGCCGCTCGGGACGTTTGCCGCCCGTATTGACTCCTCCATTTTTTCAGAAGCTGAGCCTTTCGTTCACCCGGCGATTGCAGTCATGAATGCGATGGGGTATGATGCGGCAACATTCGGTAACCATGAGTTTAATTACGGATTGGATTATTTGGATCAGGTAATCGCCGGTGCGGATTTTCCTTATGTGAACGCGAATGTATATGTTCATGAACAGGTAAGCGGAAGTGCCTGTGCCGTGAACCGCTACACGCCTTATGTCATTTTGAATAAAAGCTGCCTGGACAGCCGGGGAGAGCGGCATAACGTTCGTATCGGCTGCATTGGCCTGGTTCCTCCGCAAATACTGGATTGGGACGCGGCCCATCTGAATGGCAGAATTCAAGTGAAGGATATGGTTCTGTCCGCACTGGAATGGATCCCGCGAATGAGGGAAGAGGGGGCGGATGTCATCATTGCCCTTGCCCATACGGGGTTTGACGCTGATGTCTCCCTTATGGACTGCAATGCGGAGAACGCGGTTCTGCCGCTCAGCCTGGTACCGGGCATAGATGCCATCGCATTTTCCCATACACATAAAATTTTTCCCGTCCCGGATTTCCATTCGTTAAATTCATCCTTCAAAGGGGAGCAAGGTGCTCCTGTGCCAGCTATCGAACTGGGCGACGGAACCATTAATGGATTGCCCGCCGTGCAAGCCGGTTACGGCGGAGCGCAGCTTGGCATCATTGATCTATCGCTGCAGCAGGTGGACGGAAACTGGCAGGTGGTTCATGGACGGTCCATGGTACGTGAAGTGTATGACCGGCTTCATGGCCTCGAGCTTGCGGAACCGGACCTGGAAATCACCAGGCTGCTGAGAGAGGTGCACCAGAATACGGTTATGTACGCGAACGCTCCCATTGGCCGGGTTGAAGCGCCTTTGCACAGCTATTTTTCCCTCGTTCAAGAGGAGGCCTCCCTTCAGCTTCTGAACCAGGCACAGTGTGCATATGCCCGAAGCTGGATCGCCTCATATGCGCCGCATTTGCGGCATCTTCCCGTCCTCTCGGTCGGATCGCCGTTTAAGGCGGGACGGAACGGACCCAACGATTACGCGGATATTCCGGCGGGGCCGGTCGCCATCAAGAGCGCAACGGAGCTGTATTTGTTCGATAACACGGTCAAGGGCGTAAAAATGACCGGAGTCGGCGTGAAGGAATGGCTTGAAATGGCTGCCGGCATCTATAACCAAATTGATCCAGCGGAAGCCGGAGAGCAGCCGCTGCTGAATCCGCTGTTTGCCGTTTTTAATTTTGATGTGATCGGCGGCATCACGTATCAAGTGGATGTTACCCAGCCTGCAAGATACAAGCCGGACGGGTCCTTGCATAACCCTTGTGCAGGCCGAATTGCGAATTTGCAGTATCAAGGCAGGCCGGTTGATCCGGATCAGGAATTCATTCTGGTGTCGAGTAATTACAGGGTATTTGGCGGAGGTAATTTTCCGGGGCTCCGCGAGGCGGAATTGGTGCTCGATTCCGCGGATGAGAACCGCCAGGTGCTCATTGATTATATTGCCGAGCAGGGGTACCTTGAGGGAAGAGTGCACAAAAATTGGAGCTTCGTTCCTATTGCCCATCCGGTGAATGTCACATTCCCTTCCTCGCCGGATGCGGTGAAATATATCGGTAGTTGTCCGCGCATCGATTATACGGAGCGTGTCAACGAACAGGGATACGGTTTGTTCAGACTTAACCTGAGTGTACAGAAGGCGGAGAATGCCGTTATTTTTGGAGAAAAAGTATATCCACATTAATATACAAGAATTGACAGAGTGGACTTGTTTTCAGATATGCAATAGTTAGCATATCCCATATTACTGCCCAAAAAGCAGAGGCTCAGGATGACCTGAGACCTCTGTATTTTTTTTACAAATATAAGGATTAAGGCGCTTATTCGATCCCATTATCTATTATAAAATCCTACTACCATAGTGCTGGAGGCGGTCTTATGAAAGTGTTATAAGAATTAAAATTTTACAGATTCAGCTAATTGTAATAATAAAAGGATGCTACCTTTAAGGGGATCTAGATTGAAATAGAAAATGGAGGAGGAAAAGAAAAAGAATGAACATACCTTATCATTTGAAAGTCCGAAACAGGAAGCTTGCAGGTTCCTTATTTGCACTCATGTTGATATTATCCAGCGTACTTGGATATGTGCCGGCACATGCTGCTTCATCCGTACTTACCGTGGCCCAGGCCCTTGCCAAGAACAACAGCGGAGAGAACGCTACAGTCGAAGGTTATATTGTTGGTGAGGTCTATAATTCCAAGCTGATCTTCTCCGGATTTCAGGACGACCTTAATGTGCTGATCGCAGACTCACCTGGCGAAACGAGCAAAGACAAGCTTATCGATGTTCAAGTATCGGCTTCCTTTCGGCCTTCCATAGGACTGAAGACGGTACCTGGTAATCTGGGTAAAAAGCTTCAGGTCACAGGAACATTGACTGCATACAGCAGCATGTCCGGAATCAAGACTCCAACGGCGATGTCCGTATCTGGTGAATCCGGCGGCGGAGATCCGGGCACCGGCGGAGGTGGCGGCACGCCGAACCCTGCCGATCCGGGCAGCGAAAATATCGGCGTACCGACCACGCTTCCGGACGGAACCGGTAAAAAGGTGCTCTTCGATGAGACCCATGGACAAACCGCCGGCGCGGCTGACTGGGTTATTGACGGTGCTTTCTCCGATTTTGCGGATGGCCTGAAAAAAGCAAACTTCCAGGTGGACGCACTGCAAAGAACGCTTCCGATGAACGCACAATCTTATGATTCTCCAACCATTACGCTCAGTAAGCTGAAGCAGTACGATGTGTTTATCATCGGCGAGGCCAACATCCCTTTCAAAGCTTCCGAACAGGATGCGATGCTGCAATACGTGAAGGAAGGCGGCAGCATCTTCTTTATCTCGGACCATTACAACTCCGACCGGAACCTGAACCGCTGGGATTCCTCGGAGGTCATGAACGGTTACCGCCGCGGAGCTTTCGGTGATCCGGCCAAAGGTATGTCGACGGCCGAGGCGGCATCCGGTGCAATGAAGGACGTGACCAGCACGGATTGGCTCGGCCAAAACTTCGGAATTCGTTTCCGTTATAACTCCGTTGGTGATGTGACCAAAACGGATACCGTGAAATACGATCAAACCTTCGGCATCACGGCAGGCGTTAATGATGTTGAAATGCACAGCGGCTCGACACTCGTCGTTTTGGATCCTAAACGGGTCAAAGGCGTCGTGTATCTTCCGAAAAATGTTCCCGGTTGGAGCAACGCCGTCGAAAACAGCGATAAGAAAAACTTTCCGAACGGCGGCGTCTATAAAAACGGTGGAGTAGACGAGGGACCTTATGCGGCGATTTCCAAACTGGAAAAAGGCAAAGCGGCATTCATCGGAGACTCCTCTCCAGTTGAAGATTCGAGTCCTGCCTATGTTCGCGAAGATAACGGAGGCAAGAAAACGACTTTTGACGGATTTAAAGACGAAGGACAAGATGCCGTATTCCTCGTTCAAACCGTCGAATGGCTTGCTGTTCACGAAGATTACGCGACTTTCGAAAACAAGGGCATCACGTTGGACTCGCCGACTCCACTGCTTGGAGCGCTCGAGGAGCCGGCGACTTCGGCCGAAATTCCCGGGACGGAGCCATGGACCACTCCGGCAGCAGGCTATAAATGGTATGACCCATCCACCTATAAAGCCGGATCCTATGGATCCGGCCAAAGCGGACCTGTTGTCACCATTCCTGATTTGACCACGATCGGCAGTGCCAGGACGGTTGCCGATAACACATACGTGACGGTTCAAGGCGTCGTTACTTCCGAACCCGGTGTGTTCGGCGGAAATGGTTTTTACCTGCAGGACGGCACGGCCGGCGTTTATGTGTATCCTGGCAAAGCCACAGGCTATCATGTCGGGGATAAAATTAAACTGACAGCACAGAAAACGATCTACAACTCCGAAGTCGAGCTGATGAATGACGTTCAGTTCACCAAACTGGATGACCAAGCGAATATCCCGGCTCCTACGCCCCTTGTTCAAGATTCCGTAAACGACGGCAATCAAGGGCAACTGATTACGCTGAAGAATGTGACCGTCAAGAATTATGCGATCGTAACGGGTTCGCTTGAATTTGATCTGGTGAACGGAAACACGACCAACCATGTCCGCGTGGACAGCCGTACAGGCATCAACACGGACACATTAAAGCAGTCGTTCCCTGAAGGAACGGCGGTAGACATTACCGGTATTTCTTCCATATTCAAAAATGCTTTTCAGCTCAAGCTGCTGAACCTGAGCGATATCCGCCAGGCAGGATCCGGAACGGAGAATCATCCGCCTGTCTTTGATGCGGTTGCTCCCCAAACGGTACAAGCTGGTTCTGCCGTAACTTTTACGGTTAATGCTGCCGATGCGGATCAAGATTCTCTGATATACTCTGCGGTAACGCTGCCGGATGGAGCAGCCTTCGATCCGGTTCTCCACAGCTTCTCATGGACGCCGCAAGTCGAAGGGAGCTATATGGCTTCCTTTAAAGCGGAGGACGGAAAAGGCGGCAGCGACGTCTTGAATGTCACGATTAACGTGACGGCCGCACCAGGAGGCGAAACCGAAAATTCGGCAACGCTGACAGGTCCGGCATCCGCTGTTGCCGATTCATCCGTTGACCTGGCCGTCGGCGTCAGCAAGCTGACCTACAGCTTTACGGCGATGGACGTCACCATACAATATGATCCATCCCAAATGACGTTTGATACACAAACGAATCAGGATGGGAATCTGGTTCTTGCAGAGAATGCCGTCACGTCTTCCAGAGAGGGGCTTAGCCTGCTCGCTGCCGGCATCAAGCCGTCGGAAGGCCAGATTCGCCTGCTGATGGCGAGCACCGGAGAAGCACATGCCGTCAAAGACAGCGGTGAGCTGTTCAAGCTGCATGGCAAATTGAAACTGGATGCTTCCGGAAGCGCGAACGTATCCGTGATTTCGTTTACGGTCTCTTCGGATAGCCCTTCCCAGGAAATCGCTACTGGCACGGCTCAAGCTCGCATTCAGGTGACGACGGCTGACCGCAGCGCCCTTCTGGCAGCCATTCAGAATGCGCAGAAGCTGGCCGATGAAGCCGTGACCGGAACGGAGCCCGGACAATATCCGGCTGTCGCGAAGTCCGACCTGCTGGCTGCCATTCAAGCAGCAAACGTTGTCTATAACAATGCATCAGCCACCCAAGAACAGCTCAATTCGGCTCTGGCAGCTTTGACCAGCGCAGTGAATACCTTTAAAAATGCGGTGATTCCGGTGCCATCTGTCCCTGCGGACAAAACGGCGCTGACCTCAACGATTGCTTCTGCACAAGGTATCTATGACCGGGCTGGAACCGGTGACAGGGTCGGGCAATATCCGGCTGCTGCCAAAACCACGTTGTTGTCTGCAATTCAGTCGGCCACAGCGGTGAAAAATAGTGCTTCCGCTACCCAGTCTCAGGTGGATGCCGCGGTCACTGCGCTGAATAGCGCCGTGGCAACCTTCCAAACCAAGCTGATTACGCTGGTGCCGGGCGCAGGCAAGATCTCCGTTCAGGACTTGTCCATCATGGCCAAATACTTCGGCATCAAATCGACAGATAGCAACTGGAGCCGCGTGGCACAGGCTGATATCTTCAGCGAGGGTGAAATTTCGATCCGCGCCCTGGCTGCAGTAGCCCAGATGATTATCGGGGACTGGTACACCAAATAACGCCAAAACGTAAACCGTTATGAAAAAACGAATCGCAGGACGCAGCCTGAGGCTGTTTCCTGCGATTTGCAGTCTGAAAGGATGGAAGCATTCGTGAAAAAATTAGCCGCTATAATCGGAATTGTGATCATGCTTGGTTGGGGTGCTTCGTTTGCTTCCGAAACGCAAGCTTGGGCTGCGGACTCAACAAGTCCTTCCATTTCCCTGAAAGCAAGTGCCAGCGGAAGCGAGATTACGGTCGTGGTAACCGGTGATCAGCTCAAAGATTTATATGCATACGACTTTATACTGAAATATGACGCGCAGAAACTTGTCTACCAAAACGCCTCTTCAGGAAGCACCGGCTTCTCTATCGATCCGATCGTTAGTAACGGCGATGTCCGGATCGCTCATACCAAGGTAGGCAAAATCGCGGGAGATAACGGAACGCAGCGGCTGGCTGTCGTCAACTTCAAACGGGTGCAGAGCGGCGCGGCTCAGCTGTCGCTTCATGACGTCAAGCTGGTCGATTCCAAGCTGAATGCCGGGGGAACCCTCGCCAAAGCTGCGCTTACCGTCGAGGATGGGGCGATATCCACGGAAGTCGCCTTGAAAGATATCGCAGGCCACTGGGCGAATGCAGCGATCCTTCAAGCCTTGCAGCAGGGTTGGATTACCGGGTATGCCAATGGCACTTTTATGCCGAACAAGGAAGTGACACGCGCCGAATTTGCAGCCATGTTGATCCGGGCCATAGGAAGCGATGTAGGCAGCCATCAGCCGTTACAGTTTGCGGACGCGAAGCAGATTCCGGCCTGGGCGCTGCCGTATGTGGAAGAGGCGGTCAGCAGGAACATCATGAACGGATATACGAATGGCATGTTTGAACCCAATAAGCTCATTACCCGTGCCGAAATGGCAGCGATGGGGATTCGTTCGTTGAACGGGGTGGCGGTTCCGCTAGAGTCTGCGAGCCTCAAGTTTGCGGACAACAGCCAAATCCCTGCCTGGGCCAAACCCTATGCTGCGGAGGCAGCGAAGAAAGGGATCATGAACGGAAGAAACGGCAATTTGTTTGCGCCAAGCGCCCACGCGACGCGCGCGGAGTCCGTTGTGGTTATTCTGGCTTTGCTGCAGCAAAAATAATCCATTGAAACTTTTGATAAGGTGGAAAAAAATCCTTATTAAAAAATCCGACACGGTGACTGAGATATGTGCTATACTATCGTAAGTAACCAATGTGATGGCTTTAACATACGATGATCTGAAATCATGGTATGATCTGTTTACCAAATACTAAAAAAATGAATATGGATCTTCGGGGTAAGGTGAAATTCCTGACCGGCGGTGAACGTCCTTTGCAACTCTTGCAGACAGACGTCAAGCCCGCGACTCGCTGTTTTGAAGTATTGAAGCAGCGACTGACCTGGTGAGATTCCAGGGCCGACGGTAAAGTCCGGATGGGAGAAGATCAAAGAAATAGGTTTGTTCGAAATTTTTACAATTTCGGCAAGCTTATTTGATCAGCCCCCGTTGTGTCGATTAAAGTCGATGAACGGGGGTTTTCCAATGTTGACTCCGTATTCAGGCAAGGGGATCAAGAAAATGGAAAACGTAGGCAGCAAGATCAAGCTGAATCCTGCCGCGCGCAAGCAGGCGGAACGACCGAGAACAGGCTTTTGGCTGGTGGTTCTGGGCGCGGCATTATGGGGAGCGGATCCGCTCTTCCGGATTATTTTGCTTCGGGAGCATATTACGCCGACGCAAATTGTATTACTGGAGCATATCGTGATTGCTTTATTTGTCTTCCCGGTTCTTTGGAAACACCGTTCCGAAATGAAAGGCCTCAAGCTGCGCCATATCGGCGCGCTGCTATTCCTGTCCTGGGGCGGCTCGGCTATTGCCACGATACTCTTTACCTTAGGGTTGACTCACGGTAATTTGAATGCCGTACTGCTGCTGCAAAAGCTGCAGCCGATTTTCGCGATTATCATGGCGCGCATGCTGCTGAAGGAAAAGCTTCCGAAGCAGTTCGGCGGGCTGCTGGTTCTGGCTTTGGCGGGTACGTACCTGCTGACTTTCGGATTTACCTTTCCTTTTGGCCATATGAATGATTTTGTCAAAGTCGGAAGCCTGCTCTCCCTGGGCGCTGCGGCTCTCTGGGGCGGTTCGACCGTTATGGGCCGCTTGATGGTCGGTAAAATGGAATACGAGACTGTAACATCCCTGCGGTTTATTCTGGCTCTGCCGCTGCTGATCGGAATTACGATCAATCAGGGCGATCCTTGGCAGATTCCGACAGGTGCGGGACCGCTAGCGGCCGTATCTCTCAACCTGCTGGGGCAGGCGCTTCTGCCTGGACTGTTCAGTCTGCTCGTATATTATAAAGGTCTGACAACGACCAAAGCTTCAGTAGCCACACTCGCGGAGCTAAGCTTCCCGATGGTGGGCGTACTCATTAACTGGATCGTATTCAACGAGATGGTAACCATTGCGCAGGCTTGCGGCTTCATACTGATCTGGGCTGCATTGTTCTCTATTTCGCGCCGAAGCGCAGCGTAAACCGTATATTTCAACTCTTTGTATCACAAGGCTGCTCCTATGGTTGGGGCAGCCCTTTTTGTGCTTCAAAGGTTCAATTGATGGAGCCTATGAAAATGGATTAGTAGACCTGATAACGGCCGGTTTCCGTCACGACCCGAAACTTGGCGCCTTTCTGCTGAATGACGGAAAGGTTGGAGCCTTCTGCGCCGTACCACTCCACGCCGAGGGCATAACCTGCCTTGCTGTAGGAAGCAAACAGAAGGTTAAAATATTCTGCACTGATTTCGCCGCCGTCATCCACGCGCCATGTGGACTGGGAGTCATTGTTGCCAATGAAATCCTCAAATACCATGCCGCTTTTATCGACAAGAACCAGACTGGCAAGCGGTTTGCCGTTTCCCTGGGCAAATTTCACAAGGCCGATTTGGGTACCTTTATCGGTGGTGGCGATCAGGCCTTGACTGGCGACTTTACGATTCTTGGCTTTCTCAATTGCATGGATGGTTGTTGGACTGAACTTACCTTTCTGAACCGATTGGAACGAGAGGAGCGTATGCCCCTCGAAAGCTTTTTTCGTCATGAGCAGAACGCTTTCGTTGACATTGAGCTTGTTGGAGGCATAAGTCAGTCTGTACAACTCACCCTCGTCGTTGATAAAATTATGGGCACTTTGGCTGCCGTTGCTTTTGCGGGTGCTTGCTTGATGTTTGACATAGGTTACGCTGAATTGCTTGCCGGGTGCATACAGTACTGAGGTTAGCGTTTTAGGGCTAGGATGCTTTTGGCTGGGGTCTCCCATGAGTCCCAGAATTTTTTTGCCGGTTTGATCCGTATATCCAAACATGAACTGGTCAGCGCGCAGCTCTCCGGCAGGTGCCTTGGCAGTGGAAACAGGGCTCTTCGCGAAAGCGGGTGCAGAGGAGGCAATTGCGAAGGAGTAACAGGCGGATACGCACAGCAGAAGGCCGAAAAAGATGGCGGTTAGATATTTTCTCATTTCAATGATCTCCTTTTTTGGAAAAATCGTACGTTAACCAGTATATACCAAATTAACTTCACCCTGGAGGGGAATCTTTTGCAAATAAGCAGGCTTATACAAAGGGGAAATCGCAGTTGGGAAAAAGATAGAAAATGGAAATCATTCCTCTAGAGCGCTTATAGCAGACAAGGAGTACATATTTACATATGTCAGGTTATGAATTAAAATGAAATAGCTTTTTTAAGTTGTCGACAAGTATACTTGTGGTCATAAAGTTATCGCCATTGTCTCTGCTACGCTTCTAATCGCCGGAAGAGGATACCTTCCCTGACAAAGCGGCTGCTGCGCTCCGCAATGAATTCGGCGAACAGGGCGTTTTGCCAAGGGATTATTTTTGAAGCGGAAGGTTGGAACGGCACTGCATCGATGTGATAAACTTCTATTGTCATATATATAAATCGGGTTAGACAAAAATGGATCAAAAAACGGATGATAAATCGATTGATTTTTGTGAGAGCTCATCAAAATAGGAGAGTTGTCCCATGTTGCAGTATCCTTCGGCTTGGTTGCAGAATGCCTCATTAGGAGAAACGATTGCTTGTGAACTTAGGCTTCGAATCATCAATGGAACGATCAAAACCGGCGAGGTCATTTCGGAGAATTGGGTTGCTGCAGAGTTCGGCACCAGCCGCTCTCCTGTGCGGGAAGCTTTAAAAACATTATCAAATGAAGGCTTAATACGTCTTGAACGGATGGGAGCCGTTGTGATCGGCTTGCATATTACGGATGTAGAAGAGCTGTACGATGTTCGCTTCCTAATAGAATGTTTTGTCCAGCAGCGTGTGGCACAGACGGATGTTGGTGGACTGCTTGAAAATCTCCGGCGGATCGTGGATAAGATGGAACTGGCCATGAAACATCATGATGCCGTTGAGTTTTCATACCAGGATCTGTCCTTCCACGAAGCGATCATTGCGGCTGCGGATCATAACCGCATTTTGCATCTTTGGAAAAGCATCCGACCGATCGTCATGACCGTGATGCTGATAACCACGGAAGAGATCTTTTCCAAAGGGGAGCAGAAGCTGCATACCGTTATTGACAAGCACCACGCTATCATGAAAGGGCTAAATTCCGGAGATAAAGATGTGGTAGAGCAGGTGGTTAAGGAGTACTTTGCAGATTCGAGAAAAACACTTCATAACAGCATTCCGGGATAATACACTCCCCTAGCGGCGCATGTTCCAGGGAGCATGTCGCTTTTAAAGTTGTCGACAAGTATACCAATGAAATCAATCGTTGGATAAATGGGTATGATAAAACTAATAGGAAAAAAATGAGTAAAGCGCAGCGTGAGAACAAAAATAAGGATGCAATTCACCATTCAATTAAACCAAATCAAAAGGGGGGCACCTAGATGTCCAGCATTTTCGGTATGAGTCACAATTGGACGCTCATCGTTTGGACCCTGCTAGCAATCGCTTTTCTGATCGTGTTTATCGCTAAATTCAAATGGAATCCATTTGTGACATTGCTGCTGTCAGCTTTGATTCTCGGGTTTTTGACCGGGATGAAACCGCTTGATATCGTCGATTCCGTAACCAAGGGTCTGGGGGGGACGCTCGGGACGATTGCCATTGTTATCGCTCTAGGCACGATGCTCGGCAAAATGATGGCCGAATCCGGCGGCGCCGAGCAAATCGCGACGACTCTCGTAAACCGTTTTGGGGAAAAACGGGTTCACTGGGCCATGATGATCGTTGGCTTTATTGTGGGTATTCCCGTTTTCTTCGAAGTAGGCGTTATATTGTTGATCCCCATTATTTTTACCGTTGCACGAAAAACGAAAATGTCCCTGCTCCAAATCGGCATTCCGATCTTGGCCGGCCTGTCGACCGTGCACGGTTTGGTTCCGCCGCATCCAGCACCCATGATTGCGATTGATGCTTATCAGGCGAATTTGGGTAAAACCATCCTATATTCCCTGATTGTGGGGATTCCAACCGCAATTGTGGCCGGACCTTTGTTCGGCAAATGGATCGGCAAACGGATTCAGGTCGAGCCGCCCGCGCAGCTCGCGGATCAGTTCTCGGCAAGCAGCACACGGAAGCTTCCAGGCTTCGGGATTACCTTGTTTACCATCCTGCTTCCGGTTATCCTCATGCTGGTCGGCTCCATCGCCACCATCATCGATCCAGAAGCAACTAGCGGCTTTACCGTATTCTGCGAATTTATCGGACATGAAGTTATTGCGCTGCTTATCGCGGTCGTGTTTTCCTTTTTCTCGCTTGGTTTCTCACGCGGGTTCACGAAAGAGCAAGTCTCCAAATTTACAAGTGAATGTCTTGCTCCAACAGCAACCATCATCTTGATTATCGGTGGCGGCGGAGCATTCAAACAGGTGCTTATTAATAGTGGGGTTGGCGATGCCATTGCGCAAATTGCGACTTCCGCTCATATTAATATCATCTTGTTCGCATGGTTTGTGGCCGCGCTTATCCGAGTGGCAACCGGGTCGGCTACGGTGGCCATGACGACGGCTGCCGGTATCGTAGCTCCAGTACTTGCGCTGAACCCTGGCGCTAATGTAGAGCTGGTCGTTCTTGCCACGGGCGCAGGGTCCATTGTGTTGTCCCATGTCAATGACGCCGGGTTCTGGATGGTAAAAGAGTTCTTCAATATGTCCGTTCCGCAGACGCTGAAGTCATGGACCGTCATGGAAACGCTGCTGTCAGTGGTAGGACTCGCCATTATTATGGCAATCAGTTTATTCGTATAAGAGGGAAGTTTCTGAGCAATTCAAACTGAAATCTATTTTTACTAGATACGAAGGTGTTAGTGAAGAAGAAAGAAGGTAGAAACATGAGCAGTAAAATGATGATCGGCATCGATATCGGAACGACAAGTACAAAAGCCGTTTTGTTCGAGGAAAATGGAAAAGTGGTGGCCAAGGGCAGTGAGGGTTATCCCCTACATACCCCGACTTCGTCGATTGCCGAGCAGGATCCGGATCAGATCTTTACCGCAGTCATACATTCGGTAAAGCAGGCGATGGAGAAAAGCGGAGCACGTCCCGAGCAGGTCATGTTCGTTTCCTTCAGTTCGGCGATGCACAGCGTCATTCCGGTGGACCCGGATGGCAAACCGCTGATGAACTGCATTACCTGGGCGGACAACCGCAGCGCAGAATGGTCGGAAAAATTGAAAAGGGATCTGAACGGGCATGAGATTTACCTGCGCACGGGCACCCCGATTCATCCGATGTCACCTCTGACCAAATTGATGTGGCTGCGTCATGACAAGCCGGAAATCTTTCGCAGGGCGGGTAAGTTCATTTCAATCAAGGAATACATCTTCGCGAAACTGTTCAATCAGTATATTATCGATTATTCGATTGCATCATCGACCGGCATGTTTAACCTGGAGCAGCTGAAATGGGATGAGGAAGCTCTCCAGGTTGCTGGAATCGGGCCGGACAAGCTGTCTGAGCCGGTTCCTACTACGCATTCCGTTACGGGACTCAATCCTGTATTCGCGGAAGCGATGGGACTGCAGGCTTCCACTCCGTTCATTGTAGGGGCAAGTGACGGCGTGCTGTCCAATCTGGGTGTCAATGCGATTGAACCGGGCGTCGTCGCGGCTACCATCGGAACCAGCGGAGCGATCCGCACGGTCGTTGATCGTCCGGTGACCGATCCCAAAGGCCGCATCTTCTGCTACGCGTTGACCGACAAGATGTGGGTCATCGGCGGACCGGTCAACAACGGCGGAATGTTGTTCCAATGGGTACGTGATGAGTTTGCCGCTTCCGAAGTAGAAACGGCGAAGCGGCTTGGCCTGGACTCCTATGATCTGTTGACCCGAATCGCGGAGCAGGTAAGCCCGGGCTCGGACGGACTGCTCTTCCATCCATACCTGACCGGGGAAAGGGCGCCGCTATGGAATCCGGATGCACGCGGTTCTTTCTTTGGCCTCACCATGCATCATCGCAAGGAGCATATGATCCGCGCCGTTCTGGAAGGCGTTATCTTCAATATGTATACGGTTCTGCTGGCGATGGAAGAGATTATCGGACGTCCGACCAAGATCCATGCAACAGGCGGCTTCTCGCGGTCTCCGCTGTGGCGCCAGATGATGGCGGATATTTTTGACCAGGAAGTGATTATACCGGAGAGCTATGAAAGCTCCTGCCTCGGGGCTGTCGTGCTCGGATTGTACGCGCTTGGGAAAACCGATTCGCTTCAAATTGTCTCCGGTATGGTCGGATCTACCCACCAGCATAAGCCTGTGAAGGAAAACGCGCATATTTATCATCAGCTTCTGCCGATCTTCATTCAAATATCGCGCAAGCTGGAAGAGGAATACAAAGCCATCGCTGAATTCCAGCGGCACATTTTCTAGTCAAATCCCTCTGGATTAAAAAAAGCCTGTATGACGAAATCGTCATACAGGCTTTTTGGTTCATGAAGATTAAGCATTGAGCTTCTTCCTCGGGCCTTATTTTAGCGTCGATCTTCACTGTTCTTGGTGCTCGTCGCAGCCTTTTTTGTATCAAATGGTTTGCTTGAACAAAGGCAACGCGCTGAAAAGTGGGTAATAAGTGAAATAGAATACGACTTTTGGTTTTCAGTTCTGATTAAGGGAGGTGCTCCCTGTTCCTGTGACAACAGCGGGAGCGGGATAACATGTGGAAACTGTGAAATTATTAATGGTTATAGTGCTCATTTTATTGACTTCCTTTTTTGTCGCTTCCGAATATTCAGTTATCCGGGTTCGGCTGTCGAGAATGAATCAGTTGGCTGCGGAGGGCAATAAGAATGCCAAGGCCGTCAAACATATCATCTCCAAGTTGGATGAGTTTCTGTCCGCCTGTCAGTTGGGAACAACCTTGACCTCTATGGCTCTCGGGTGGCTCGGTGAATCGACAGTGGAACGACTGCTGCATCCGCTGTTTGAGCTTTTGCATATTCCCGGATCTGTCGAAAGCGTCCTATCGTTTATTATCGCATTTTTGATTTTGACTTACTTCGAAGTGGTGGTCGGAGAGCTGGTGCCGAAGACGGTCGCGATCCAGATCGCCGAACCGATGGCTTTGTTTTTTGCCCGTCCGATCATTATTTTCTATAAAATCACGTACCCGTTCAACTGGGTGCTCAGCCGTTCCTCCCGTCTGATTACCGGACTGTTCGGCATTAAAATGATGTCGGAGGAGGATGCGGCGCTTAGCGAGGCCGAGCTGCGTTTTGCCCTGTCAGAAGGATACCGCAGCGGAGAAATTACACCGACGGAATACCGATATCTGAACAATGTATTTGATTTTGACGAACGCGATGCCAGAGAGATCATGGTGCCGAGAACTTCCATACGTTATGTATCCCATGATGCCAAGGTGAGCGAAGTAATGGAGGCGATTGAAGGGAAGACGTTCAGTTATCTTCCGGTCATGCTGAATGGTGACAAGGACAAAGTGACGGGCATTTTGCATATGAAGGAGCTGCTCCATGAGGTAGTGCGCCAGAGCTGCGGTATGAACGAGCCGATCACCGGCTTTATCAAGCCTGTCCTCCAAATGATCGAAACGATACAGGCGCGTGATCTATTGACCCAAATGCAGAAGACTGGCATACACATGGCCGTATTGCTGGATGAGTACGGCGGCACGTCGGGACTTGTGACGATGGAGGATATTCTGGAGGAAATCGTCGGAGACATTCCATCTGCTTCTTCTCCGAATGCCGTGTCCGATGACGCGGCCGCGCTGATTACCACGACGGAAAATAACCGTTACCTGCTTGATCCGCATGTGCTTATTCACGATATTAACCGGAAACTGAAGACGCATATTCCGGTTGGAGATGAGGTATACACCATCGGCGGGTGGATGCTCTCGGAGAAATTTGATCTGCAGGAGGGTGACAGGCTGCAGGCGGACGACTGCATCTTCACGGCGCTGCATATGGAAGGCCCGCGCATCATACAGATTGAAGCGCAAAAGCTCGAACCAGGGCAGAAGGAATCGCCTGCTGAGATACATTCATGATTCGAATTCAGTTAGATAAGGTTGTCTCCCAAAACTATACGTAATCAAGAAAATCGTAATGATGGTGAGATGGCGCTTCAGGAATCGTATTCCTGTTCCGCCATCTTTTCTTTTTTAGGAAGTGTGGCCCGAAAGCTAATATACCTCTTGTGAAGAAGGTCACTACGAAAGTTGACATTTGATGTAAATACATTAAAATAAAACTGATGTCCATTTAATATATAAGTAGGAGAAATATACATGAGTTATAAATCAGATCGTCCAACGTTTCATGAGCGGCTGGACCATTTCGTGAACGTGATACGTACCGATATTTTGAACGGAATTAAACAGGAGGGCACCTATCTTCCTTCGGAAAGTGCACTTGCCAAGCAGTACCAACTCAGCAATAAGTCCATTCGCAAAGGATTGGACCAACTGGTGGAGGAGGGGCTAATCGTTAAGATTGACCGCGTCGGCAGCATGGTTACCCGGCATTCCAGAGAATCCGTCACCATTAATTATGGCTGCCCGCTGTCTCTGACCAGCGATTTTATGATCGATGACCTGATTGCGGAATTCAGCCGGCGGAATCCGGGCATTCATGTACGGAGAATTACCTTGAATCCCTTAGGATATGTGCGCTCCGCCGAAGAAATGATGCAGAACGGTCTGCTGGATGTGGTTGCCTTCAACAGCCCGCAGTTTCAGGAGTGGAATGAGCTCGGTCTGACGCCTTTGCTGGAGGAGCTTGAAACCGACAAGGCCATGTATCCGATTACGGAATCGGCCTTCCGGATCGGAGATAAAGTGTATGCACGGCCGGTGTCTTTTTCTCCGGTGGTTCTTTGCTATAATAAGCAGCATTTCCGGGAGGCGGATATTCCCGAGCCTGACAGCTACTGGAGCTGGGATGACCTAATCGAGGCAACTTCTCGTCTCGCGGCAATCCGGGGAAGGCACGGCATTTATTTCTTGCCGGCTTCGGAGAACCGTTATTCCATCTTCCTGCTGCAGGGCGGCAAGGGAAGCAAGCACATGCCGGACGGAGGCAGCAGGCTGAATATGCTGGAAGGTCTGGATAAGCTTAACGAGCTCATCAACAACCGCCGGATTTTCCCCAACTATTGGGCGCAGGGGAATGACGAGACGATTCGCCTGTTTGCAGAAGGACAGGTTTCTGCCATTCTGGCTACCTATTTTAACTTGAATGAATTTGCTCATATGGATTTTGAATACGACATTTGTCCGCTTCCAAGCCTGCATAGGGGGGACCCGCAGAAGACGCTGATGCTGTCCATAGGTACCGCTCTCGTCCATCACTCGCCTTCCAAGGAGGCCGCCAGCCGGTTTATGGAATTCCTGTCTTCTGCGGATGCGCAGATGCTGATTCGTGAGAAAACGGTCAGTATCCCGGCGCGGAAAGAGGCGGCCGAAGCTTCGCGGGATTCAGGCGGCCTGAATCGTCCGTCCCGGTATTCGATGTTTCGCGAGATGTTGCCGTCTTATTTCTATCACAAGGAGATCGGCTTGCAGATGCAGGAGCTGCGGATCTTCAGCAGGTTTCTGAAAGAGTATTGGTCAGGGATGATTGATGTAAATGTACTGTATGAAAGATTGGAAGAACTGATGATACAGTCAAAAGAAGGAGAACAGTTCAAGCCTGTTGTAGAACATTCTTAGATTTATTCAAGCAGGAGACAAATAGGTGTCTTATAAGTCTGAAGCCCCATGCCTTGAGGGATGGGGTATTTTGTTGTTAATAATTGTAACCGCTTGCAGTACAAGCTTTCGAATCATTTTATTCCGTTTTATTTTCTGATTTAGTGTTGACACCCTAAAAAATAGGTGTGTATAATCAGTACATCAGAAATACATCAAAATTAATGTTTATCTTGATTGCGATGTCCATATGAATCAGATATAAACCAGGAGGCGCCTATGAGAGCGATCAAAAGCCTGAACGGGGCGGCAGTTATTGCAGAGCTTCCCGATCCCGATGTAAAGCCGCAGCATGTTAAAGTTCGAATCGATTATTCTTCCGTGAGCGTAGGAACCGAGCTTCTGATGATTCGCACCAATCCGGAGGCGTTTTTGGGATACAGCGCAACCGGCATCGTGCTGGAGATCGGCGAGGGGGTAACCCATGTGAAGCCGGGACAGCGGGTTGCTTGCTACGGCACGCCGGCGCATCGGGAAATGATGATATCTCCGAAGCATCTGACGGTTCCCGTACCGGATGGAGTTTCGGCTGAAGAAGCCGCATTCTCAGGGATCGGAGCCATTTGCATACACGCGTTGCGTCAGGCAAACCTGCAGTTTGGCGAAACGGTTGTCATCATGGGAGTTGGCATTCTAGGACAAATTATCGCCCGTATTGCCCATGCGTCGAACTACCGTGTCATTGCCATGGAACCGATGAAGGAACGCCGCGATATGCTGGTGGCTGCCGGAATGATGCAGGTATGCTCGAATGAGGAAGAAATGATGGCGGCTCTTGAGCATATCACGGGAGGCAAGGGTGCGGATTCGGTACTCATTTGCGCAAGTACCCGCAGTGAGAGCTTGATCGACAACGGAATGCGCTTTTTAAGAGATCGTGGAAGCGTTGTCATTGTCGGCGATACGGGCTGCGAGTTTGACCGCGACCTATTCTTTAGCAAGGAAGCGAGCGTACATATTTCACGCGCCGGCGGTCCGGGACGTTATGACAAGGACTATGAACGGTTCGGTTTCGATTATCCGATCGGATATGTCCGCTGGACGGAGGGCCGGAATATCGAGGAGTTTTTACGGATGGTGGACGAAAAACGCATTGATATCCGGTCTTTGATTACAGACCGGTTATCTTTCGAACAACTTCCCGAGTTTTATGGCCGAATCATTGCAAATCCGCGCCCGACTATGGGTGTTACCGTCAGTATTGATTAAATCAGAAGAAAGGAGTGGCAGCCGATGAGTGACAGCGCAGCAGCTGCATCCGTCAGACAAGGCAAGCGGCTCAAGCCGAGAAGCGGCAGGAGAACCTTTTGGCGTTATCGCTGGCTCTACCTGTTTATGGTTCCCGGCATTATCTACTACTTGATTTACCAATACGTTCCCATGCTTGGATTGGTCGTGGCTTTTCAGGACTATAACCTTCTGAAAGGCGTTACAGGCAGCCCTTGGGTAGGATTGGACAATTTCCGGACGGTATTTTCCTCCCCCGATTTTCCCGTCCTCATGAAAAACACGCTCCTTCTGAGCGTATACCGCATCATCTTCAACATGCTGCCGGACCTGATTCTGGCCCTAATGCTCAACGAAATCCGTGTCCGTTGGTTCAAGAAGTGGGTGCAGACGCTGACCTACGGACCGCATTTCTTGTCCTGGATCATTGTGTACGGTCTGGTGTATGCCTTCTTCGCACCAGGGTCGGGGCTGGTTACGACGTTCATGCGCGATATGGGCTGGTCCTCGGTGGACGTGCTGACCAACTCCTCCGTTTTCAGGCCGATGCTGATTTTGACTGAAATCTGGAAGAGTACCGGCTATGGAGCCATTATTTATCTGGCGGCGCTTGCCAACATCAACCAGGAACTGTATGAAGCAGCGGCAATCGATGGCGCAGGGCGCTGGCGCCAGTTGTGGAACGTCACGCTCCCTGGTGTACGTGATGTATTTGTGCTCATGCTGATTCTTCGTCTGGGTCACATTTTGGATGCCGGCTTCGAGCAAGTGTACATTTTCCTGAACGTCCGCGTTTACGATGTCGGTGATATTTTGGATACTTGGATTTTCCGCAGAGGTATTGAACAAATGCAGTTTAGCGTTCCGGCGGCTGTCGGGGTCTTTAAATCAATGATTGGTCTGGTACTGGTGCTCGGAGCGAACAAAATCGCCAAGAAACTGGGCGGCTCGGGGATCTGGTAAGCGATGGAGGTGAACGCACATGCCTGTTTTATTCAAAAGATCATGGTCTGACCGTGTCGTGGACGGCGGCATATACGCATTGCTCTCGCTGTTCGGCCTGCTAACGTTGTTTCCGCTCTACTATGTGGTGATTGTTTCGTTTACGCCTTATACCGAAGTGCTGCGCAACGGCGGGTTCCTGTTGGTGCCGCATAAATTCACGCTGGATGCTTTTAAAGTCATTTTTACAAGTGGTGTCGTGCCTAAGGCTCTTGGGGTTACCGTTCTGGTTACGGTCATGGGTACCGCACTCAATCTGTTGGTCACGACCCTACTGGCTTACTCGCTATCGAAAAAGTTCCTGCCGGGCAGAAACGTGGTGTTGATGGGGATCGTCTTCACGATGCTGTTCTCCGGCGGACTCATACCTACCTTT
Organism: Paenibacillus dendrobii; assembly: GCF_009807035.1. Classification (GTDB taxonomy): domain Bacteria; phylum Bacillota; class Bacilli; order Paenibacillales; family Paenibacillaceae; genus Paenibacillus_AQ; species Paenibacillus_AQ dendrobii. Next base: position 326,623 of record NZ_WUBI01000005.1, on the reverse strand, counting down.
CTGACGGTCAAAATGACGGGGCTGATGAATACCATCTGGGCGCTTATTATCCCGGGGCTGGTATCCACGTTTAATATGCTCGTCATGAAAACCTATTTCGAAGCCCTTCCACAGGAAGTGGAGGAGGCCGCCAAAGTGGATGGCTGCGGTGATCTGGCAACGCTTGTTAAGATCGTTCTTCCGCTGTCGATGCCGATTATGGCTACGCTGGGACTGTTTTACGGCGTTACGCACTGGAATGCGTATTTCCCGGGAATTATGTACCTCAACGACCGCAGCCTCTATCCGCTTCAGGTGGTGCTGCGAAACATGATCATTACGCCAAGCGTCAGCCAGGAGCTGTCTGTGCCGCAGACGCAGCTCAGTGCACTGCCGCCGGAATCGATCAAGATGGCAACGGTCGTCGTCGCGATTTTGCCGGTCATGGTGGTGTATCCGTTTCTGCAAAAATATTTCATCAAGGGGATGCTGATCGGCGCCGTCAAGGGCTGAATGATTCTCCGAAGCCATACTCGCAAGCGGTCGTTCCCGGCCGCCAGATTATATAGAGGGGGGTATGCCGCAGGGCCTTGAGGGAAGGATGCTCTGGCCAAAGCCGTATAGCAATCAGCAGCGAGTCAGTCCGAAGCAAGGCAATACCCTGGTTACTGTTGACTGTATGAATAAGGGGAGGATAACAAATGAAACGAACCGGTTTTATTGTACTCATGGTCATGATGCTGATTTTGTCTGCCTGCGGCGACAAGAAGGAAACGGCTGGCGGCACGGGAAGCGACAATTCTTCGAGCGGAGAGGCCGGAAAAGATAAAAACAGCGGCAAAATGCCATTGAAATGGTTTGTAGTCGCTTCCGCCGACGCGCAGCTTCCTGCGAAGGATAAGGATTTTGTAAAGAAGGCGATTGACGAGAAGTTTAACGTAGATCTGACAATCGATTACATGCCGTATGGAGCCGATTATCAGAACAAACTCAACTCGCTGATCTCCTCCGGAGACACGCCGGATGTGTTCTACTCCGACGGGATTGCCTCCAATCAATACATCAAGGACGGGGTTGCCCGTGAAATCAAAGATCTGGTGACGACGCAAACGATGCCTAACTATTTCAAATACTGGGTATCCGAAAAAGACTTGAGTATGTATCAAGTACAGGATAAGTTCGCACGTGCCCCGATCCCGTATGCGAAGGATATCTACCGTTCCTATTACATCCGTAAGGATTGGCTGGATAAGTTAGGACTCCAAATGCCTACCAACTACGATGAAATGATCGCGGTCATGAAAGCCTTCACGGAGCAGGATCCGGACGGCAACGGTAAAAATGATACGTATGGCTTCACCACCTATGGCGGCGGTACGAACATGTCGCTCGATTTCCCTGAATTCGTGAAGAACGGCCTCATCGGGGACTTCATCACCGAAGGCGATCAATTTATCGATACACGTACGGATCTGCGCATGGAACAAGTACTGAATGATGTGAAAAAAGTGATGGATATGGGCGTAGTGGATCCGGATTGGCTCCTGGCTAAAAATGGTCAGCAGCTGGAAAAGGCCGAGCAGGGTAAAGCCGGCATCGTGCTCGGCATGGGCAAAAACTTGGCGTTTGACAACAATCCGGAAGGCCTGCAGATGAAAACCAAGCAAATAACAGGCAATGACCAAGCAGACTGGGAGCCGTTCCATCCGTTCGCGCAAACCGGAACCTGGATTGAAACTGTACCCGGCAATCCCTTCCTGCTGAGCTCGCAATCATCCGATGATAAAATCAAAAAATCCGTTGAAATTCTTGACTGGCTGGCGGGTGAGGAAGGTTATCTGCTGACCCATTACGGCCAGGACGGAACGGACTATACCCGTGAGGGCAATAAGATCTCGATCAATCAGGAAGCATTCAAGAAGGATGTCACGGACAACGGAAACTTCCTGACCGTCTATCAATGGTTTACGCCGGTGCCGGCTCCGGAAGTGTTGGGTCTTGAATTGGACGATCCAAGCATTACGGACCGTGATAAGGCCATCGTGAAAACAATCGACGCTTACAAAATCGTTCCTTCCATCGGCACCAGCGTGGTCGTGAAGGAAGGGATGGACCTGGCCGCCCTCCGCAAGCGCATGAACGAAATGATGGTGTCCATCGTATTTGACGAGAAAGATGCTTCGAAGTGGCCTGCATACCGCAAAGAGCTGATGACCAAATACGGCGGCAATGAAATCTTTACTTACTATGCGGAGCAGGTATCTAACGCTTCCGGCAAGACCATCACGTTTACGGGAGAGTAAAAAGGCGGGCAGCGATCCGAAGAACGAACTGTAACCGAAGAAGTCACCTAGCACGATATCAAGAACTTATTTCAGTTCAGAGCCGTTCTTATATAGAAAAAAACTTAACAGACGGGCCGGCTTATTCCATAAGTCCGGCCCCGTCTGTACCAAAAAGTGAATTGAAGGCTGCATAGGAGGGACATTGATGATGTATTCCGTGCCTGACGTAAATTCTTTGAAGCGGATTCCGGAAGAGCATCGCAAGCAGGGTGCCCCGGTATGGGTCGGAGGCTACTACAAAGAAGGAGATCCCGGAGCAAAGCTGATGCGCTGGGACGAAGAATGCAGCGCACCTGATAACGGCGGAACGGTTCACGCGCCGGAGGATGGCGGGAAAGGCCGCTGGATCATGGTCCACCAGGGCGTGGGGAATTACCGGTGTTTCGGTGTTTTTGGCAGCGAGCATGCGGCGGATGAGGCGCTTGAGGCATGGCTGGCGGACCCGACCGTTTACCGCATCGAGGCAAGTTCGGATTTGAGATTCGTTAAGCGGCACCGGCTGGACCGGAGTCATATCGAGCTCGACTTTAACGGGTTTGCCGTTTATACCGACGGGATCGAAGATGCTCCGCCGAATGATCCGTTTTCGGCCGTATTCCAGTTCAGGGGCAAAGCTGCCGGAGTGGAGCAGACGGTCATCCTGACGGAGGATGCCGCCGAGATGTCCGAGGTTTTTGAAGTCGGGGATTCTTCTGCTTTTGCCATCGGCGAGTGGTGGACCGCCCAGGTAAGCAAGGTTGAAGGGGGAGGAGTTACCGAACGCGAGCTCGACAAGCTGATCATGGTCACGGAAATCGTCGACGCGAGGCATGTGCGTTTTAACTATAAAAACGGCTGGCGGATTGAAACGGGGAGAAGCATCAGTTACCGGAAGATCACCCCTGTGGTGCGGGCCCATGTGAAAAATATGGTCTTCCATGGCGCAGGCAATACCGATATCACAGGCTCGCATCCTCTGGTGTATGAGTATGCGGTGGATTGCAACGCCATTGCGATCGAAGCTTTCCGCACGTTCTGGCCGGTCGTCATGCGCAGGCACTGCACGCATTTCGTCACCGAACGCTGCCGCCTGACCAATCCTACGGAGGTTGTGATCGGCGGCACCGGCTACATGACGCAGCAAATTTACTGCCTTTACGGTCATGTGCGCGATTGCCAGACCAGCAATGCCCGCCATCTCAACGATTTTACAGGCTCAGCGTACTGCCAGGTGGAAAACTGCCACGGCGACGGCGACGAGCACGGAACTTTCGTCACGCATGGCCAGTATGAGCATGACCTGGCATTCACCGGAAACTCGGGTTTGCTGTCCTTCGGCAACAGCGGGCCGATCTGGGGGGAGAGCGCCAAGCGGATTACGGTCAAAAAGCATGTCGGCAGCCGCTTTATTTCCTTCCGGAAGGTCACGGACATAACTGTGGAGGATGTACATATCTTCGAACAGGAAGGCATTCCCGATTCCGGTTCGATCTGGGTGAATGCGGATGGCGTCCAGATGAAGAATTGTTCGGCTGAAAAGACGGTGGCCTTCTTCCAGGCGGCAAGCCGATCAGAGCGGCCCAACGTCGTGGAAAACTGCTTGTTCAAACTGGCAAAGGGAAGAAGTTTAAATCGAGAACAAGTTATTCGGGACATTGCCTTTTACAATTGCGATTTCCTCGGACTGGACGGCAATGACTGGAATGCGCCGGGAAGCCTGTACTTCCGAGATTGCCGTCTGCATGGGGCAGCGGATGCGGCGCCCCTGCGGATGGAAGGCCGAGGGTTCAGCTTTCAGGGCGGGGAAATGAAGAATACGGGCATTCTGCTGTGCGGCAGCGGCGATCAGCGGGTCGAGATACGCTCGGGCGCGAGAATCAGCGGAACCAACCACGCCAAGTCGTTTTTCGCAACGGAAAAGGAATGCGGGCGGGCTGAATGGAGACTGTCCGATATGGTCAGTCAGGCAGCGGATGCGGAAACAGCGCATTTCAGCCTCACTTCCGGTTATGGGGAGTTTACGGCCTCCGGTTCCACGTTTGAAGGCGGGAAGTATGCCGTTTCGGGGGATTACTTCGGCGGAGGATATATGCTGCATCACGGCAATGTCGAGAGAACGGTTGATCGCAGCGGCCTGCCGCAGGAGAGCGCGTCGGTCCGGCATGAGCAGGGGAATTTGATTTTGCGTGAGAAGCCTGTACGTTGTGAATGAATAAGCCTGTACGTTGTGAATGAATAAGCCTGATAATCATGGGAGGATGATCGGATTGATGAAGGTAGCAGTCATCGGCTGCGGCGGCATGGGGACAATCCATGCGGACCGGTATGCATCGATGCCGGGCATTACGCTGACGGGAGTATGCGATATCGATGTTCAAGCAGCCGAGAAGCTCGCAGAAAAGACGGGGGCCACCCATTTCAGCAGTATGGAAGATCTGATCAGGGAAGCCAGACCCGATGTGGTAAGTATTGCGGTACCCACGTATATGCATGTGCCGCTTATCAAGCAGGCGGCTGAGGAGAAGGTTCACATCATATGCGAGAAACCGATCGCGCTGTCTCCGGCCGAAGCCGCGGAGGCCATCGATTTTTGCGAAAGCCGGGGCGTGAGACTCTTCGTTGGACAGGTGGTCCGCTTCTTTCCGCAGTATCAGCAGCTTGCCGAACAGATTCAGCATGCGGGAAGCAGCAGTGCGGGGATCTATCATGCGAGCCGTGCCGGCAGCCACCCGGGTCTGGTCCGGGATTGGTATCACGACCGGCAGAAGAGCGGCGGGGTCATTGTAGACTTGATGATTCACGATATCGATTATGTACTCGGGGCTTTCGGCGAGATTGAGGAGGTATTTGCTTTCCACCGGGTTCAAGGCGGCATCGATTACGCGTCGGCTACGTTCCGCTGTACAAACGGCACCATTGCCCAGCTGGAAGGCTTCTGGGGATATCCGGGTCCGTTCACGACGACTTTCGAGTTTGCCGGAAAAGACGGCATAATCCGTTACGACAGCAATGATGCGCAAAGCGTGCGGGTAAGGCGAACAGCGGATCTGGAACAGGACGGCGGCTTCGTGGAAACGCCTCAGAGCGAGCTGGTACATGATCCCTATTACCGGGAGCTGTTTCATTTCTTGGAATGTATCCGCTCTGGTATGGAGCCGGCCGTTACCGCCGCTGATGCACTGAATGCGCTGAAATGGGCTTGTGCAGCCGAAGAATCTGCTCAGAGCGGGCTGCCTGTCAGACTGGAAAAGGAGGCTGCGAAATCATGAAACGTTTGAAGCTGGGAATGATCAGTTTTGCGCACAGTCATGCTTTCGATTACTTGGACGCGCTACTTAAGATGAAGGACGTGGAGGTTGCAGGCATTGCGGACGAGGATCCCACACGAACCCGGGAGCTGGCGGAATCCCACTCCGTTGTCTATTACGGTGATTATCGCGAATTGCTTGCGACGAATATCGATGCCATTGTCATCTGCTCGGAAAATGCGAGGCATGCGGAAATAACGGTGGCTTCGGCGAAGGCAGGCAAGCATGTGCTCTGCGAGAAGCCGCTGGGCCTCTCCGCGGAGGAGATGGAAGGAATGATCGCAGCCTGCCGGGAGGCAGGGGTGCAGCTGATGACCGCATTTCCCTGCCGCTTCCTGACGCCTGTCATCCGGGCGAAGGAAGCGCTGGAGCGCGGCGAGATCGGCGACATTATTGCATTTAAAGGAACCAACCGCGGTTCATTCCCGGACCCGGCTTGGTTCTCGGACCCGGCTCTTGCCGGGGGCGGCGCCGTGCTGGATCATACGGTCCATGTCATGGACCTCATGAATTGGTTCAGTGGTTCCAAGGTCTCCGAGGTATACGCTTATGCGGAGACATTGTTCGACCCCGAGGGTACACGCACAATCGATGATGCCGGAATGGTCCATGTGACGTTTCAAAATGGCATATTCGGCGTACTGGATCCAAGCTGGTCGCGGAATCCGTCGTTCCCGACCTGGGGTGACGTTACGCTCGATGTGATCGGCACCAAGGGCGTCATATCCATTGATGCATTTAATCAGAAGAATAGCGTATATGCAAGAGGCGCAGGCAAAGGCAGTTGGTCCTTTTGGGGAGACGATATGAATGTGCTTATGATTCGGGCCTTTGTGAACGCGCTGCTGGAAGGCAGAGAAGTACCCATTACTGGAGAAGACGGCATGAAGTCTGCCTTGGTAGCCTTGGAGGCCTACCGCTCGGCAGAAGAAGGCAAGCCGGTGCGGGTATTTGTCTGAATTTCGATCCTTAGATGAGAGATTACTTACGATAGAAAGATGGTGGCGAATCATGAAAATCAACACGATTGAAGAACTGGAAATGAGGCTGGCAGAACCTTCGGATGAGTTGCTGGACGATCTGAGCCGGCTGGATGGGGACATCATGCTGCTTGGCGTTGGCGGCAAAATGGGTCCGAGCATGGCCCGGCTCGCGATGAACGCCATCGCCAAAGCCGGCTTGAACAAAAAGGTCATCGGTGTGTCCCGCTTTTCCAGCGGCACATTGAAGCAGGAGCTGGAGGAGATGGGGGTCGAGACCATCTCGGCCGACCTGCTCGATGATGAGCAGCTTCAGGCACTGCCTGAAGTGAAAAATATCATCTTTATGGCTGGCAATAAATTCGGCACGACCGGCAATGAACATTTTACATGGGCGATGAATGCCTATCTGCCCGGCCGGGTAGCCGAGAAGTTCAAAAATTCAAGAATGGTTGTATTTTCAACAGGGAATGTATATCCGCTGACGCCTGTCGGCGCAGGAGGCGCTGCCGAAGAGGTTACGCCAAACGCCAATGGCGAGTACGGTCAGTCCTGCCTGGGCCGGGAGCGGGTGTTTGAGCACTTTTCTCACAAATATCAGATCCCGATGTTCATCTACCGGCTGAACTATGCCATCGATCTCAGATACGGCGTCCTGCTTGAACTCGCCAAGTCCATCCAAGACGGCACGCCGATCGATATTTCCATGGGGCATGCGAATGTGATCTGGCAAGGGGACGCCAATGAGATCGCCCTAAGGGCGCTGCGTGTCTGCAGATCGCCGGCGGTGACGATGAACGTGACCGGACCGGAGACGCTTTCGCTCCGCTGGGTAGCCGAGGAATTCGGGCGGCGTCTCGGCGTGGAACCGGTACTGGTCGGCGAGGAAGCTTCCACCGCGCTGCTCAGCAACGCGTCGAAGGCCATGCAAACCTTTGGGTATCCGAAAGTGTCTGTCCTGCAGATGATCGACTGGATTTCGGACTGGGTGCTTCAGGACGGAGCGACCTGGAACAAGCCGACGCATTTTCAGCAGCGGGAGGGGAAATACTGATGAGCGGTTTCAAGCCGATATCTCTCGAACTGGGGGAAGCCCTGCATGACGGACTGGCGATTCCTGCCCACCCGCTTGCTCTGAATGCGGACCGTGAACTCGATGAACGACGCCAGCGTGCGCTGACCAGATATTATATGGCTTCGGGAGCAGGAGGCATTGCCGTGGCAGTTCACTCGACGCAGTTCGAAATCCGCGACAAGGGCATTGATCTGCTGGAGCCGGTATTGCGTATGGCTGCCGAGGAGGTGGAACGCGCCGGACTGGACCGGCCTTTCATGAAGATCGCCGGCATTTGTGGACCGACGGAGCAGGCTGTGGCTGAAGCCGGACTTGCCGCAAGTCTCGGGTATGATGCCGGACTGCTCAGCATGGGCGGACTCAGCGGCTGGACGGAGGAACAGCTGCTGAAACGTACGCGCCGCGTGGCGGAAATTATCCCGGTATTCGGATTTTATCTGCAGCCGTCGGTTGGAGGAAGAACGCTCAGCTTTGAATTTTGGCGTGCTTTTGCCGAAATCGAGGGTGTTATTGCGATCAAGATGGCACCGTTCAACCGTTACCAGTCCCTGGATGTCGTTCGTGCTGTCATGGAATCGGAGCGGCGTGACGAGATTGCCCTGTATACAGGCAATGATGATAACATCGTTGTCGATCTGCTGACGAAATACCGCTTCAAGGTCAATGGGCAGACCGTGGAAAAGCGGATCGTCGGCGGGCTTCTCGGGCATTGGGCTGTCTGGACGCATCAAGCCGTTGAGCTGTTACACGAGATTAAAAGGGTACGGGAAGAGGAGCAGATCCCTGCGGAGTGGCTGACACGCGCAGTTGAGGTGACGGACAGCAATGCTGCCTTTTTCGATCCGGCCCACGAGTTCCATGGCTGTATTCCAGGCATTCATGAAGTGCTGCGCAGGCAGGGATTACTGGAGGGACGCTGGTGCCTTAACCCCAAGGAGGAGTTATCTTCTGGACAATTGGAGGAAATTGAGCGGGTGTATGACAGCTATCCGCATCTGAATGACGATGATTTTGTTAAGGCCAATCTGCAGCTTTGGCTCGAATAAATTTTCATGAGGCTTGAACCGGAAATCCCAACAGACTTCAGCGTAAATGCTGTGGTCTTTTTTATTATCCAATGACAAGTCCGGAGAGGATTGGGACGATCGAACGAAATGGACCTGGATATGTCGATCGGATGTTTTTTTCGAGTGCCGGGTAATTCTATTGAAATCAGCTGGAAAATAGCATTTATCAGGTATAGCAGCCTAGGGCGGCTAGTGACCTCTATAGCTAAATACCGATGATTGACATTAGTAGATTTTGATAGAAACCGTGTTGTTGACCATGTCGAAGCTCGTTCGCGACACGTATCATACATTATCACCAGTACAATAGATTTCATGAAGAAGGAGGAGGGAAGATGGATTTTTCATAGAAAACGAGATTGTAGATTCCTGTGGCAAAGGAGAGTTGCGAACCAAGAATAACATTTCTATGTAAGAGATGAGGGTTTAACATGCATGATTTAATGGTGTTGATTACGATTTGTTCCTTCCTGTTAACCATCGGCTTCATCTTTTGGCGTCCCCAAGTAAATGAAGCGATCCCGGCAACCATTGGCGCAATTCTGGTCCTGCTTAGCGGCAGCGTTACGCTGGCGGATCTGGGCGAAATCACGCAAACAATCAGCGGTGCAGCGGTAACAATTATGGCCACCATTGTCATGGCAATTGTTCTGGAAAGCTTCGGTTTTTTTCGTTGGGCATCGGAACTCCTGACTACAAGCGCCAGAGGTTCGGGGATCCGGTTGTTCTGGCTGACGAACCTGTTCTGTTTCCTGATGACGTTATTCGTGAATAATGACGGCAGCATATTGATTACGACCCCTATATTGCTGATGATGCTGAAGAACATGGGACTTAAAAATCATCAGAAAATCCCCTATTTGATCTCGGGTGCGATCGTGGCAACCGCTTCCAGTGCCCCAATCGGCGTAAGCAACATCGTCAACCTGATTGCTCTCAAAATCGTTCACATGGACCTGTATATGCATACAGCCATGATGTTTATCCCCGCAACATTAGGTCTTCTTCTGCTTACCGTTCTTTTATTCCTCGTGTTTTACCGCACGCTTCCGAAGAAGCTTCCTGCACCTGCCAAGTGGAACTTGGGACCCGGACAGCATCCCCTTCAGAGTCCGCTCCAGCGGGAGAGCCAAGGCAAATTCATGAGAAACATCCTGATCTTTGTCTTTTGCGTCCGAATCAGCCTGTTTGTAGCCTCATTTATTCATTTCCCCGTGTCTTTGATGGCCGTTATCGGATCAGCGTTTCTGCTGGCTTGGCGGTGGTATCATCTTAAAATTTCCCCTGCCGACATGCTGAAGAAAACACCTTGGTACATTCTCATCTTCGCTTTCAGCATGTACGTGATTATCTATGGCCTGAACAATATCGGTTTAACCGACTGGTTGATCAAGATACTCCAGCCGATCGTATCGGGCAGTCTCTTGTACGCGAGCGTATTAATGGGCGGACTGATCAGCATCTTGTCGAACATATTCAATAACCACCCGGCACTCATGGTTGGCACGCTGACGTTGACGCATATGGGGTTAGATCCTCTTACTTTGAAAATATCCTATTTGGCCAGCGTCATCGGAAGCGACATCGGATCACTGCTGCTGCCGATCGGCACGCTCGCAACGCTGATGTGGCTGCATATCGTGCGAAAGGGCGGCGTCAAAATCAGCTGGGGTCAATATTTGAAGGTAACCATCGTCGTGATTCCAATTACGGTATTGTTTACACTGATTGTTTTATCCTATTGGGTTTTATGGATTTTTTGATCTTCGTATCTAAGAAGAGATAGATTATTCCGGAAAGCTGCAGAAGATATGGACGAAAATCGGGATTTTCTCCGGAAAACGAGTCTGAATATGCATAATAGTGAGGCTTCAGTTGCAGTTACTGAGGCTTTTTTTGTGCGTTCAAAAGGGTAGTCCTTATTTTCTATTGTTCATTTATTGTTCTGGTGAACTAAAAAATGGGCTTTACAACATCAATGTCCTAGTGTACTATCTAACTATAACACTAGTACAAAGGAGATGTGAGCATGAACCATCCTAATGATATACAGGTAGATGCCGCCGTGCTTTCGCTGAGGGGTGTCTCCAAAAAAATCGGCAGCAAAAAGATCGTGGACCAGCTGTCCTTTGATGTCCAGGAAGGAGAGGTAGTCGGTCTTCTCGGACCTAACGGCGCCGGCAAGACCACGACCATTCGCATGATCGCGGGACTGATCTCGATGACCGAAGGGGATGTCTTCGTCCGCGGCAGCAGTATCCGCCATGAGTGGAAGAAGGCGATCCGCCATGTCGGGGCCATTATCGAGAACCCGGAATTTTATCCCTATATGACAGGTTACGACAACCTGAAGCAATATCAGCGGATGAATGACTGGATCAGCAATGAACGGATCGATGAAGTGGTCCGTCTTGTGGGACTTGAAAATGCAATGAAGAAGAAGGTTAAGGCTTACTCGCTTGGCATGCGCCAGCGGCTGGGCATTGCGCAGGCACTGCTTCACGAGCCTTCCGTGCTCATTCTGGATGAGCCGACCAACGGACTCGATCCTGCCGGAATTCGCGAAATGCGCGATTATCTCAAAACCATTGCACGTGAAGAAGGCATATCGATCCTCGTGTCGAGCCATTTATTGCTGGAGATGGAGCAGCTCTGCAGCCGGGTCGTCGTGATTCAGGACGGCAAGCTGGTAACGGTACGCTCAATCGGCGAGAATAATGCGTCCGGACATGAACAGAAAAATTTTGTGCGTGTACTGTTTCGGGTCGGACTTCTGGAGGAAGCGAAGAACGTGCTCGGAAGCCAAAACGATGCCGAGATTCTGCAGGTTGCACAGGAGCAGAACGAATTACTGGTAGCGCTCCGGTACAAGGATATTCCCGATATGGTCACCGCTCTGGGCGCGGCCCAAATTCCGATTTACCAGATTACGGAACTGAAGCAGTCTTTGGAAGACGAATTCTTGAAATGGACAGGGGGAAACCGCATTGCGTAGCTTCAATAAGCTCGTCATCAACGAATGGCTTAAGATGTCCAAGAAACGCAGCTTTTTTATTCCTTACGCGATCGTCGCCGTTGTCGCGGTCGTGCTGGCTTGGGCCCTTAAACGTTGGGCGGGGGATATGGTCGGATCTGCTTTTGATTATACAGCCATGATGTCCAGTACCCACGGCTTTGGTCAATTCGTCGCTATGCTTGCCGTCATATTCACGGCGGGCATGATTTCCAGCGAACATGGCATGGGAACAATCAAATTTTTGCTCATCCGCGGGCAGAGCCGGGGAAAGGTTCTTGCTTCGAAGTATGTGGCAGCCCTGCTCTTTGCTTTGTCGCTGATCGTATGGCTGAATGTGATTAGCTTTGCTTCAGGGGCTGTCCTGTACGGAACGGAGCACGCATCCGGGGCTTGGCGCGACATTTGGATTGCTGGCGGAAGCTCTCTGGTGTACAGCATTGTTTATATGTCGCTGACCTTCATGATGGGCGTATTGACCCGCTCTACGGGAGCTGCGATGGGTGTCGGCATGGCGGCCATCGTGCTCAGCGGCATCACGATCCCCAAAAGCTTTTACAAATATGTTCTGTTCCCGAACGTGGATTTGTCGGTTTACAGTCACGGAGGACATCCGCCGATTGATGGAATGACCCTTCCTTTTTCTATTGCGATCCTGGCGGTATATATTGTCTTGTTTCTTGGCGCCAGCTTTGTTACGTTTAAGAGACGTGATATTGCCTGATTCAGCCAGGAGGCCGAAGCTGACGGCGAAAGGAGTCTATCTACTTGAGCATCGAATTTGACAACAATTTGCCGATCTATCTCCAAATTATGAACTATATCAAACGGCAGATTGTATCCGGTCTGCTTCAACCCGGCGATAAAATTCCGTCCGTAAGGGAACTTGCGGCGGATCTACAGATTAACCCGAATACGATTCAACGGACGTTTCAGGAACTGGAGCGTGAGGAAGTGGTTGAAACGAAGCGCGGGCTCGGAAGATATGTGACAAGCGAGGAATCGAAAATTATGGCGATCAAAAAGGAAATGGCGGGCGAGTTGCTCCATCAGTTTATTCATGGCATGCAGGAACTCGGGTTCAAAAACCAGGATATCGTCACCATCGTGAAAGAAGCCGTTGCGGCAGACGGCAGCAAAGACCGGAAGGGGGCGCATCCGGATGGACACATTGCTGAAAGTTAACGGCGTATCCAAGAGATACGGGTCCAAGCAAGCGCTGGGCAACGTAAGCTTCGACATCGGACCTGGCAAAATTATCGGTCTGCTGGGTTCGAACGGCAGCGGGAAAAGCACCTTGATGCAAATCATCGCGGGGCTGACCCCTTCTTCGTCCGGAGAGATCTCGGTCATGGGCAAGAAGGTGGGCCGGGAAACGAGAAGCCTGATCTCCTATATGCCCGACCGTCCGCTGACCGAAAATTGGATGAGGATAAAGGATGCCGTCGCCTTTTACAGCGATTTTTACGCGGATTTCGATGCGCAAAAGGCTCGCGAAATGCTCGATTTCATGCATCTGGACGAAAAGAGCAGTGTCAGCGTGTTGTCCAAGGGGATGAACGAACGTCTTCAGTTGACCTTGGCCTTATCCCGGAACGTGAATCTTTACTTGCTTGACGAGCCGATCGGCGGGGTGGATCCCGTGGCTCGCGGCAAAATTCTGGATGCGATCGTGCGCTTTTACAGCGAGGACAGCAGCTTGATCATTTGCACCCACCTGGTGCGGGACATGGAACGGATTTTCGACGAAGTCATGTTCTTGAAGGACGGAAGCATCGCGCTGCATGAAGAAGTGGAGAGTATCCGCATGAAGAACGGAAGGAGCGTCGACGACATGTTCAAAGAGGTGTTCGGCGAATGATCAAGCTGCTTAAATATGATCTGAGGCGTAATGCGACTCTGCTGCTCGGAGTTACGGCCGTGCTGATCCTTTGCGAGCTGGTATTGTTGTGGTCGCGTGCCGCCCTGGATGTGAAGATAGGCTTTAGCGTTATTTTCTTCATCGGGGCCGTCGTTATCTTCGCGATTAACAATTTAAGGGTGTTCGATTACAACATCCATTCGATCAGCCGCCGCCTTCTTCCGGTCCGGACCCTCTCTTACGTGTGGGCGTCCCTGATTTATGGAGTGATGAATACCTTCGTTCTGGTCCTGATTGGAGCCGGCACCGCTCTATATTTTGGCAATCACATCGATACCTTTGCTTTAAGGGAAGTCCTTCATCTCCCTGCGTATGCATGGACCGAAATCGTGTTGGAGCTTATCTTTACGCTCATTTACGGATTCTTGGCCTTCTATGTCATCATTGCATTGGCGCGCAGCATAACAAGAAAAGGCGTGTTCTGGGTCGGCCTGCTGCTGTTTTTGGTGCTCTCGAACGTGATCGGATGGATTGAAAATCTGCTGTTCCATCAGGACTCAGACCCATTTTTTAGTCTGGTGACCTTTCATGTGGAGATCAAAAATGGAGTAGTGGAGCATGGTCCGGTTTCGGCGAACACGAGCTGGAACACGCTTGGAGCATTCATGTTTGAAGCGCTTCTCTGCGTCGTGTTCCTTTTCGTAATCAAGTGGTGCGTGGAGAAGAAAATCGAAGCTAGATGAAGATTCTAATAGGAAAATAGAACCTGCCGTGGATACATCATGGACGGTTCTATTTTTTTCTGTTGCTTAAAGGGAGGGCATGAGATACAAGTATCATATAGAAAGAAAAACGTCTATCGACGTACTTTCACAGAAGACAGACCGCTTTTGGATGTAGTTTTTCCTGGCATTTTGGAGAGGAGGGACATATTGAACACGCGGATAGACATTGCTGTCGCGAATAACATCATTTGGTGCGCAATGGTATGCGATATACATGGGATTGTTCACACATCAACAGCGCATCTATGGGGAGTGCAGTCCAGAGCACCTGAATTCTATCCCGATATCATTACGTCTGAAAGGGACGCAACCAGCGAGGAAGTCATGGCATTCATCGGCAGCAGGAGTGTTGCAAGCATAAAAGACAGTTACGCCAATCTGGATTTGTTTTCTTACGGATTTAGAATACTATTCGAGGCAGAATGGATTTATCATGATCCGGAAATAAACTCAGAGTTCTTTTCAAGTTCATGGCATGTCATTACTTCTGAACAAGACTTATCACGATGGACTGCTGCTAATGGTTTAGAAGGTGTGATCAGGCAGGCACTGTTACAGCAAGAGAATGTGAAAATATTTATGCATGAGACGCACGACGGGATATCGGGGTTCATAGCCAGCTTGGGGGCAAATGCGGTAGGGATCTCCAATGTTTTTACGACAGCCGAAGTGAGCGAAGGGATATGGCTGGACATCGTTAACAGTGTAGCCGCCTCATTTCCCGGGCTGCCAATGGTGGGATATGAACTTAACGCTTCAGCAGCTCTTTTATCCGGCTGGTCTTCGGCAGGACCGCTGCGCGTTTGGTTGAAAGAGGAGTAAAGAATTAACGAATCGCCAAAAGGCAATGGAATAGGATGACGAAATTCCAGATACGCGCCAGTCTGCTCAAGTATTGTTATCCGTTGATGCAGCAAGCCCGGAAGAGGTGGACGAGCTGCTGGAGAAGGTTGTTTTGGCAGGAGGAACCGTCTTCGGCAAGCCGGAGAATAAGAATGGGATGTATGGAGCCGGATTCGCGGATCTGGATGGTCACCGTTGGAACGTACTGTACATGGATTTCAGCAAGATGCAATAAGTTTCCGAGTGCGTGACCCTGGAAGCCGATTTGGCTTCGCAGTCCCTTGAAGCGCTTGCAAATTATTCCTTCGACCGAGTACAATAGAATTAACTTATAGGTGGAATTAACCTTCAGATTGTAAACCGATGGAAATAATATCCTAGATAAGCATATAGATAGGGAATGTTGACGTGAAATTGAAAGGGGACGGAAGCTTTGCCGAACATGCAGGAAATGGGGAAAACGCTGCTCAGTATCCGGAGTCATTTTAACGGTCTGACCAAGACCGAGCAGAAGGTCGCACAATATATTTTGGAGAATGCGCAGGATTTGATTTACGATTCGGTGACAGAGCTGGCGGAAAAGGCGGATGTCGGGGAGACGACGGTGCTGCGTTTCTGCCGCAAGATGAAGTTCCAGGGCTTTCAGGACTTCAAGCTCTCTTTGGCGCAGGATTTGGTCAAACCAACCGATCATATCCATGAAGAAATCGCGGAGGATGACGATCCGCTCACACTCAGCCACAAGATTATCGGGACGCATCTCCGGACGCTCGAACAGACGCGCGAACTGGTTAACGAGGATCAGCTGAATCACGCGATCGATGTGCTGACGGATGCTTCCAATATTCATTTTTTCGGCGTCGGTTCTTCCGGATTAACGGCAACGCAGGGGGCGCACAGTTTTGCGCGGATCGGGAAAAACAGCATCGCGAATACGGATACCCATTTTCAGGCGATGCAGGCTTCGCTGATGAATAAGGGGGATGTCGCAGTCGGGTTGTCGATTTCGGGAAGTACCAAGGATACGATCGATAACCTGAATATCGCCAAAAAAGCGGGGGCCCGCATCATTGCCATTACGAGCAACGCCCGCTCCCCGATCACCAAGGTGGCGGATATCGTATTGATCATGGTCGGCAGGGAAAACCCGCTGCAGGGCAGCTCGCTAGCGGCCAAAATGTCCCAGCTTGCCATTATCGACATCTTGAACGTGGCCGTGTCTCTCAAAATGAAAAGTGAAGCGATCAAATTCAGGGAAATCACCGCGAAAGCGACTTCGGACAAGCTGTATTAAGAGAGAAGCCAAGCGATGGTCTTGGCGTGGCGAAGAGCGAAAGAACGAATCAGCCTGATATCTAAAGACTCTCTCAGAGAGTCTTTTTTTGTGTGGGATGATGGTATGATGTATTGTATGATCTTCAGGCGACGCCTGATGGCAATTTCCGGATCCATTATGAGGAGCAGGGCTATGTTTTGAACCCGGCATCATTGGGGATTCTGTATCTATTGCCTAGCGTGAAGATATCGGTTACGAGTCGAGATATTCCGGCAACGGAATTTTATTCTCCGCTGATGCGGAAAAGCTATCCTAATATATCATTAGCAATCCAGTATCAAGCAAGTAAAAGGAGGTAGACATGATGCCGGAAATAGCGGATCATCTTGATCAGGGGCTTTCCATTTTGTTCATCGGCTTTAATCCAAGTCTATTGTCCGGAGAGACTGGTCATCATTACGCCAATCCGCGCAACAATTTTTACCGCATTCTGCATCGTGCGGGTCTGACGCCTCGGCTGTATGATGCATCCGAAGACCAGGATCTGCTGAAGCTCGGGTACGGCTTTACCAATATCGTCGCCCGCCCGACGCGAGGCATTGACGATATCGACCGCAGCGAGTATGCGGAGGGAAGGGACATCCTGCACGCGAAGCTGCAGCAATACCGCCCGAAGGTCGCCTGTTTCGTGGGCAAGGGCGTATATACCGAGTACAGCAAAAAGTCCAAGGTGAACTGGGGATTTCAACCAAGCCCGGTCATCCCTGAAATCCACGAATTCGTGGCGCCTTCGTCCAGCGGGTTAGTAAGGATGCCGATGGAGGAGATTACAGGTATTTACCGGCAGCTGGCGGAGTATATTGCGGAGCACGGGGAGTAAGCGAGAGAGGCTGGACTTTGCGTCCTGCCTTTTTTGTTTCTATTGGGCTAATCGAAATGACTTCCCAGGTTAACTTCAGCGGAGAGGAAGAACGATTATATGTACAAAAAAAGGCTGCCCCTACGGGACAACCTTTTTTTCAACCCATCTAACTTACCGGACTCCCCAAATCATCGTAAACAGTGTACCGAAGACCGTAACGAGGCCCACGAACACGGCATAAGCGATATTGAGGTACAACTGCTTCTTGGAAGAAGTCTCACCGATGTGCATGAACAGCACCAGCTGCAAGGATGCTTGAATCGCTGCACAAATGATCAGAATGACTATACCTGCGGTAAACGTCAGGTCCCAGTATATTACGCCAAGTGCCACGAGTGAAAGGACCAGCGAGAAGATATATCCCATCACGTGACGTATCGGGAATAATCGTGCCATATTACATCAATCCTTTCAGGTAGACAAAGCTGAAGATGAAGATCCAGACCACATCAAGAAAGTGCCAGTACAGCGAGAAGATAAACGATTTGTTGGTTGTTTCATCTGTAAAGCCTTGACGTTTGATTTGAATCAGGATACCTGCTCCCCACAGGAAGCCCATGGTTACGTGAAGACCGTGAGTTCCGAGGAGAACGAACAAGCTGGACAGGAAGGCGCTGGTTTGCAGCGTTGCACCTTCATGAACATAATTCACGAATTCGGTAATCTCGATGCCGAGGAATCCGAGACCCATCAGCAGCGTGATGCCGAAGAAGATCATCATCGGCTTCTTCAGCCCGAGGCGCATGGCATGAATGCCAAGGCCGCAGGTGAAGCTGCTTGTCAGGAGTAGAACGGTTTCCCAGATGACACCGTTGATCTCAAAGATATCTTTGCCGGTCGGGCCGCTGCCCGTACGGTTCCAAAGAGTCAGGTAAACCGCGAACAGCGTTGAGAACAGGACAATTTCAGCGCCGAGGAAAAGCCAGAAACCGAAGATTTTATTGCTATTCTCTTCCGTTCTGTACTCCAGCGGCAGTGCATCATTTATTTTCATACGGAATCACCCCGCAATTTCTGTTCGGTAGCGGCAATTTCCTTCGCTGAAATGTGGAAGCCGTGATCACGTTCGAAGGAACGTACCGCCAGCATGATGACCACACCCACGCCTGCAATAATCGCAGGAATGAACCAGCTGAATACGAGGAAGAAGCCAAGGAAGAACATAATTACACCAAGAATGAATGGTTGCCCACTGTTGTTAGGCATATGAATCTCTTCATAAGGACCCTCTTCGTAGAGAGGAACGTTATGCTTTTTGGCATGCCAGAAGGCATCTAGTGATTCAACATGAGGTACTTTAGCAAAGTTGTAAACTGGAACCGGGCTTGGTGTGCTCCACTCCAGCGTACGTGCATCCCATGGGTCCCCGTGCTCATCGCGTGGGCTGTGACGGAAGCTGTAGTAGAAGTTGTAGCACAGAACCACGAACCCAACAGCGAGTACGAACGCACCAATCGTCGCAACCATGTTCAGCGGACCAAAGCCGGTGTCGGCCGAATAGGTGTACATACGGCGTGTCATCCCTTGAAGTCCAAGGAAGAACAATGGCATAAAGGCAACGTTGAAGCCGACGACAATCAGCCAGAAGGCTAATTTGGCACGGGCTTCGTTAAGACGGAAGCCAAAGAGTTTAGGGAACCAGTAATGAAGACCGGCGAGCACCCCGAACACGGTACCTGGAATGAGTACGTAGTGGAAGTGAGCAACCAGGAACATCGTATTGTGGTACTGATAATCGGCACTTGCCATCGCAAGCATAACACCCGTGACGCCGCCGAAGGTAAAGATCGGAATAAAGGCCATCGCGTACAGCATTGGAGAGGTGAAGGAAATCTTACCTTTCCTTAACGTAAACAGCCAGTTGAATATTTTAACCCCGGTCGGAACGGCTATCAGCATGGTTGTAATCGAGAAGAAGCCGTTGACCATGGCTCCGACACCCATCGTATAGAAGTGATGCGCCCATACGAGGAAGGATAGGAGCGAGATGATGACCATACTGAACACCATCGATTTGTATCCGTACAAATTCTTTTTCGAGAAAGTAGAGATAATATCACTGAATATACCGAAGGCCGGCAAAATAACAATGTATACCTCAGGATGGCCCCATACCCAGAACAGGTTGGCCCAGAGCATATCCATACCGCCGTTGGCCATGGTAAAGAACTGGCTTCCGAAGATACGATCGAACATCATCAGGGCAAGCGCTACGGTCAGAACCGGGAATGCGAACAGGATGATAACGTTCGTAATCAGAACAGACCAGGTGAACATCGGCATACGCATCAGTTTCATGCCTGGTGCACGCATTTTCAGGATCGTCACGATGAAGTTAACGCCAGTCATCAATGTACCGATACCGGAAATCTGCAGCGCGAGCGAGTAGAAGTTGTTACCTACGGTCGGGCTGAATTCAAGGCTTGCAAGCGGGAAGTATGCGGACCAACCAGCATCCGGCGATCCCCCGATCACAAACGAGATGTTGAACAGCATAGCCCCTGCGAAGAAGAGCCAGAAGCTGACGGCATTAAGTCTTGGAAAAGCAACGTCACGCGCGCCGATTTGTAGCGGCACGACAACGTTCATAAGTCCAATGACAAACGGCATCGCCATGAACAGGATCATGATAACCCCGTGCGTTGTAAAAATTTCGTTATAATGCTGCGAGTCCAAAAATCCGGATTCCGGCTTTGCAAGCTGCGTACGCATCAACAGGGCGTCAACGCCGCCGCGGAACAGCATGATAAGAGCTGATAAAATATACATGATACCAATACGTTTATGGTCAACAGTGGTCAGCCATTCGCGCCATAAATATCCCCATTTCTTAAAATAGGTCAATCCGACGAGGATGGCGATGGATACGAGCACGATACTGACCATGGCTCCGTAAATCATCGGCTCACCGGTTACAAAAAATTCGTCCCATTTCATGCATTTGAGTCTCCTTTCTCCATGATCTTAATGTCCACTTTCCGTGGACGAACTGTCATTCATGTCCATATTGCTATGATCCATATTGCTCATATCGCTATGATCCATAGGCTCCTTGCCGGAGTCTGTGCTTTCAGTCTTGCTGTCTCCGCCATGCCCGTGTTCGGACATGTCCATCGGAGCAGGTGCGAAGTCAAGGTGGGTGGAAGTATACGATTTGCGGCCGACGATCTCGGTCTTAAGCAGCTTGTTAAACTCCTGCTCCGTGAGTTTCGGCGCGGTATTCTTAACGTCTTGAACCCATTTGCCGTATTCGGCAGGTGTTTGAGCAAGTACCTCGAATTCCATTTGAGCAAAGCCTTTACCGGAGAAGTTCGAGTTCTTACCCATGAAGGAACCTTCATGTTCGGCAACCAGATTCAGCTTGGTTACCATGTCGCTCATGGCGTATTTCTGACCGCCGAGCTGCGGAACCCAGAAGCTTGTAATCGGACCGTAAGAGTAGAGACGGAACTCAACCGGACGGTTCGTCGGAATATTAACGTAGTTTACCGTTTCAATATTCTCTTCGGGATAGCTGAAATGCCATTTCCAGTTTGAAGAAGAAGCATAAATGACAAGCGGCTTTTGAGTTTCGTAGCCGGCAGGCACCTTTTCGACTGCATTGGTCGTACGTACCGTTACAACGGAGAGAATCGTGACGATAATGATCGGGATCACCGTCCAAATCAATTCCAGCCATTTGTTCCCCTCCATATGGGGCGGTTCATAATCATCGCTTGTTTTGCTGGCACGATATTTGGTCAGCATGAAAACGAATAAGATGTAAACAACAAGCAAAACAAAAGCCATCATCAGAATCGAGAAAATAATGGTGTCAGACTGCGTTTTGGCAACCGGCCCTTTCGGATTCAGTACAACCATGGAATTACATCCACTGAGAAGCATGATGATGGAAATAAGTATGGAAGTTAAAAGCCATCTTTTTTTGTTTTTCACGGGAAACTCCTTTCTAGCATGTCTTCATTGCTGTGCTTTGGATTATTCGCGAATCCTCATAGCCCTAGCATAGTAATCTGAGAAATCGAAAACAAATACAAGACGATACATAAATGTAATAAAATAACATTTATTCTGTGACAAACTTCACATTCTTTCGAAAAAAACGTCAAATATTACGATTAACCCGTGAAAAGAGGCAAATTCGGCGATTTTCATTTTTGTTCATAATTGAACGGGCCCAGATCGGTTGTGCCAGTTCTGTCACAATTGAAAGGGGTTTTAAAGCCGAAAAATGGTCATTTGGACAACTTGAAAGTCCGCTGAAAAGCGGCTTGTACAAGGAAAAAATGTGCTAAAATAGACAAAGATTCGTTTACTGTAACAAAAATCACAAATACAAAGTGGGGACGGAAGTGAAAGAAATACAAAAGGGCCCGAAGGGGATATTTTTCGATGTGGATGATACGCTTTATGATCATTTACAGCCTCTAAGACAGGCGCTTAATAGCGAATTGGCCTTGGAGGGGGATTTTCCGTACGAGGCGGTTTACCATAGATTCAGGTACTACAGCGATGCATTGTCTGCCCGCCATGGCGGGGTAAATGCTGCCGGCGCAGAACGGGATTTGCAGGAGATGAGAGTGAAGCGGGTCATGCTTGCGCTTGCCGAATTCCGAATCGATGTGACTAGGGCGGAAGCTGCACGGATTCAGGATCAATATTTGAGGGAGCAGTTCCATATCAGTCCTTTTCCGGGTGCAGTCGAATTGATCCGCAGCCTCCAGGCCGCCGGACATGTCGTCGGATTGATTACGAACGGACCGGCGGAGCATCAGATGGCCAAAATAAAAGCGCTGGCAATGGACCGGGTGATCCAGCCGGAGAACATCTTCATTTCCGGCGCCGTGGGTTATGACAAACCGGATCCGCGCTTATTCACACAGGTAAATGAAGTAACGGGGACAACTGCCGCCAACAGCTTCTATATTGGGGATTCGTGGAGAAATGATGTCGTGGGTGCTCTTGAAGCCGGCTGGAACGCATTTTGGTTCAACCACCGTCATGTGAAGCCCGAATCGGCTCATCAGCCGCATTACAGTGCCGTCAATTATCAGGAACTTGCCAGCGTGTTGCTTCCGTAACATAAAAAGTGTAATAAGAAAAGCAGATTCTTTCCCATAACGGAAAGGCATCTGCTTTTTATTTCGCAAAAATATCTTGGAATCGTTAAGGTTCAATGGACGTTTCTTCAGATATAGGTGGGACCGCATTGTTTTTGCGTTTGTAGAGTAGACGGGATACCACCATGCCGAGTGCGCCCAGTCCGATGAACAGAATCGCCCGGACGGCTACAGTTACACCTGGCAAATCCACGATAATCACCTTCATCAACGTCAGGAAGAGCAGTCCGATTCCGGCGATCCGCACCATCTGTCTTTGAATGACGATACCGCATACGATTACTGCGATGGCATAAAGCGCCCATACTGCCGAAAGAACGAGATGGCGGAAGTCATAGGAAAGACCGGCCGTGAATACATTCGTGATCTGAGAGATGAAGATGATCGCAAGCAGGGCATCGGCCCACATCAGAATATCCGGTAATCGTTCCGAAATAGGGAGTTCGGATGTGTTCCGGAGCACGTAGGCCAGCACGGCAATGCCGATCAACAGCAACACCCAGGATAGGGTCTGCGCCGACAGGATGTCATGGATCACCAGGAAAAGCGTACCGGATAAGCCGTAAAAGAACACCAATGCGGCTGTTATCTGCTGCATGTAGCTTTTCAGCTTCAAACCAAGGATGATTCCAGCGGTTCCAACGACGATGGAGGCAGCCGGGGAATAGCTTTGGTCCAGAATATCCAGTGTCCACAAAAACCAGGCGCTTGTGGCAACGGCAGCAAACACGGGAGCACGTTGTCCCTGCATATGTTTTCCCCAAGCCGCCAAAGTGTAAGCAAGGGCCCAGACGATGAGCATGAGCGGCCTCCAGTGAATGGAACCCTCCGCAAACGGGTACAGTGTATAAATCCACAGCGCCATGATGCCATAACCGGGAAACAGCGACAATGTTTCGTCAAGCCTGCGCAGGCTTGGTGCGAAAAAGGCATAGCCCAGCAGCACAGCATGCTGAATAAACACAGCCGCGATGAAGATATGGCGGCTTTCGCCAAAATCACCTGCAGCGTAACCGATCAGAAGCGGAAGATGAAGTACGCCGACAGCAACGAAATAGGCTGCGCGAAATTCAAACTTCAAGGCGACAGCGATCATCGCAAGCGAGAAGACGGTCTCGTAGCCCGTGAACACCCATGCATTCGGATGCGTGGAATGAACGAGAAAAGGAATTAAATATCCGGCTACGGTTGCGATAATCATCAGCGTTTGGGAGCGCCGGCGAAGCGCTGTAAAAACACAAAGCGCAATCGAAAGAATATACAGCGCGAACGCAAGTCCCGAAGGAATCAAATCATACAGTTCATGTGCTGCGAAGACGGACAGGATCAGCACGCCGACGGCACCCCCAAGAAGGACCTGTCCGAGAGCTTCACGTTGGCTCCGAAGTTGTCTCTCCCCAAGCCAGTACATGACAGCGGCTGCGACAACGCCGAGAAGACAGCGTACGGGTTCGGTCAAATAGCCCGCGCTGACGGCAGCTGTAAAACCCCATAGCACGCCAAGCAGCAGAACCACGATGAAGACGCGCGGAAGCCATACCCTCGCAATGAGGTGCTCCCAGTCCACGGGAGGTTTTGGCTCTGGTGGAGTATGTCCCTGCTGCTGCCGGTCGTAAGCATAGGGATTGAATTCGGGCTGGTGAGGCGTAGGTGTCCTTGGCCCAGGGTTGTAAGCGTAGGGCGGCTGGCCTTGATAAGGCTGGTTTTGATTGACGTTCGGAGGGTAACCCGGCATGCTTTGCTGCGGATAGGGCTGCCCCTGTATGCCGGGTTGTCCGTAAGCAGCATAACCCTGCCGATCGACTGGAGGAGGGTTCATGTTGTGCGATGTCTGCTGAGGTTCATCGGTCCTGCCTGCCTCTCGCCTTTCTTGACGCAGTTCGGCTAACTCCTGCTGCATTTGCCTCATATTAGCCTCAAGTTGTGCAATTCTTCTTTCCAATATATCCAATGGATATCCACCCCTGGCATTCCAAATTTATGTACTTTTGTCTGTACATAATATACCATAGGAGACCCCTTCATGAATCCTTTGGAACGCTAAAACATTTTGGCAAGGGAAATCAGCGCCGTAATCGTTATGACGTTAAACAGGGTGGAGAGGAGAACCGTTTGGGCCGCAAAGTCCGGCTCGTTCGCGTATTCCTCGGCAAGAATCGAAGTATTGACGCCAGTCGGCATCCCGGAGGCAATGAGGAGAGCTTGCGCGGGGATTCCTTTAAGGCCAAGGGCAAAGACAAGGACACAGCCGATGGCTGGGCCAATGATTAACCGCAGGAACAGGCTGACATAAATATCAAGACGGTGCAGGCGTAGCGGATATTTGACGATTTGGGCTCCCAGTGTGAGCAATGCTATGGCAACCATCGATTGCTGGGCATAGGTTAGAGGTTGGGAAACAAATACAGGCAGAGGTGCATGAAGCGAATGCAGCAGCAGGCCTAACGCCAAGGCGTAAGGAACAGGCATTTTCAGAAAGCCGATCAGCATGCTCCGGTAGTTCCCCTTCATTTTGGCTCCTTGAATGGCCATGACGCCATAAGTGAAAGTCAGGAGGCTCTGCAGGGACATAATCAGGGCCTGCATCGACGCCGCGAGAGGATCCCCCTTGAACACGAGGGCGTTGATCGGCATCCCGTAATTTCCGGAATTGTCGAGCATAATGCTGTTGTTGAAAGCGGCCTTCATGCTGCTTGCGAATTTAAAGGGACGGGCTACAAGCGAGCCGAGCAGGTACAGGATCAGTACGTAAAGCGCGTAAAATAAAATGACGGTGCCAAGCAGCCCGCCGGACATATCCGAGTGATACATACTCATAAAGACGGCTGCGGGCGTAATGCAGTAAAAATTGATTTTGGCCAAAGTGTATAAGTCCAAGCGAAAGATGCGCTGCATGAGAGAACCGAATCCGATCAGCACGAACACGGGCAGCACAACTTCAAGTAAAATTGTAGCGATCATAAGTTCAGCTTCCTTTAATGGTCATGATGTATTTGGAACTTTTCCATTATAGCACCACTTGGAAGCTGGAGGGGGAGTAATGCATCACGCTTTTTTATTGGATTTATATTCACTTTTTAGCATGCAATTCCGAAATATATAGCATAGACATAATACGGTTTGACAGGGTACCAATCATCTTTGAATCCAGACTCCCATCCCGGTATCGGCGCCCCAAGCCTCTTGTGCCAGCTGCAGCTGCCCGAGCTGTCAACTTGAATCCGACACAGAAATTAAAGCGTTTTAACTTGGGAGGTTAAGGGAATGTTACCCGACTCGGAATTACCACGAAGCAGTATGACGAACCATATGGACTCAATGGATGTATACACGCTGTATACTAAAGCTCGCAATTGGAATGATCTGTCCCAAAGCCATATCAATCTAGCCCGTCTTCTGATGGAAGAGGGGCTGTGCAAAGCATCGCTGATTGTTGCCCATATGGCCTTGAAGGCCAAGCTGAAGCAGGTATATCTTCAGTTCGAGGGCATGCTTCCTCCGGACGATATATGCTATGACGAGCTGATTAGCCGGACGCGCGAATTTGCGGAGATTGATCTGGAGACGGAATTATTTCTGAATGCACTTCAATACATTGCGGAAACAGAAAACGCCGCCTTTTTACCAAGGATAGAGAACGGACACCTGGAGAGAATGCTCGAGCGAATTGAAGGCGTGCTCTCCAGTCTGGATTTACACACGGTCGGCAGAACATTAAAAATACGGATTGAAAACTAGCTTTCGGCTACAATCGCTGGAGATGATGATCTCCAGCCTGTTTTTCATTCAAAACTTGTTCTACTTTGGAGATATGCAGATCCATCCGTGCAGTTGCTTCCTTGGCATCCTGCTGCTCGATCGCTTTGTAAATCCGCATATGCTCCTGCAGCAGGCGTTGAGCGGAGGAGTGCTCCGCGTAGAACCAAAGTGCCCGCATATCCTTCATGCTCTCATGCAGCTTATGGGACAATGACTCCATCAGGTCATGTAGCAGCGGATTATGGGTTGACGCCGCAATCTGCTGATGAAATTTGACATCGGTCTGCTCGATGAAATGCTCATCATTTGAATGCTCCATATCTTGAAGCAGCTTTCGGAAAACAGCAAGATCCGCGTCAGTGCGATGCAGGGCGGCAAGCGAAGCACAGCCTGTCTCAAGCACGCGGCGAACCTCCAAGACATGCCGCAGCGATGCAGCTCGCCCCTCCCAGAGGTCGGCATATTGCTGCATCGGATGCACCGGAGCAGTCTCAACTGGCGGAGCTTTGACGAAAGTACCCCCACCTTGTTTGATATTCAGAAGCCCCATCGCTTTCAACGCGCTGAGGGCTTCCCGTACGGTCGATCTGCCTACGTTATATTGGGTGGCCAGATCGACTACGGAAGAAAGACGGTCCCCGGGCACAAGCAGCCCTTCATCCATCTGCTTTTTCAAATCATTCATAACCCACTCATATTGCTTAAGCGGCCTTTGCTGGTTGGTCAAAGCTACTCAACGTCCTTCCTAAAATACCTTAACTTACCTTATTTTACCGCAAGTGCGAACAAGTTAAAATTTTAAATTTTTCGTTTCAGATCTATTTTCGATTCATATATTCTAGTGTATACTTGTTCACATGAAAAGTCATCAGATGACCTGACTACTTTATGGCGATTTAATTCATTTCAAGCGATCAAAGGGGTGCTTTCCTTGCTGCAAGAAGATGTAAAACACGAACTTATCTCCATTTTGGGAAGCGAACATTTCAGAGATGATCCGCAGTCCCTTGTAACCCATTCTTATGACGGAACGCCTATGCTCCAATCCCTTCCGGATGCTGTTGTGTATCCTTCGAGCACCGAACAGGTGTCACAAATAATGAAGGTGCTCAGCCGTTACAAGATTCCGGTTGTCGGCAGAGGCTCGGGAACCAACCTGTGCGGAGGAACCGTGCCGGTGCAGGGAGGTGTGGTCATGGTCATGCACCGGATGAACCAGATTGTGGAGATTGATCTCGAGAATCTGACAGCTACGGTGCAGCCCGGGCTAAACACCAAGCAGTTCAGTACCCATGTCGAGAGTTTGGGTCTGTTCTACCCGCCCGATCCGAGCAGCATGTCCATCTCCACCATCGGGGGAAATATTGCAGAATGCTCCGGTGGCCTGCGCGGTCTCAAATACGGGACGACAAAAGATTATGTGATCGGTCTGGAAGCAGTGCTGGCGAATGGAGACATTATCCGAACCGGCGGCAAATTGATGAAAGACGTGGCAGGTTATGATCTGACGAAACTGCTGGTCGGCTCGGAAGGCACGCTGGCGATCATCACGGAGGCTATTTTGAAGCTGATTCCGCCGCCTAGATATAAGAAAACCATGCTGGCGATGTACAAGGATTTGAACGGTGCGGCGCGGACAGTATCCAAAATCATCGAAAACCGGATTATTCCGGCTACGCTGGAGATTCTGGATAACGCCACGATCCGCGTGGTCGATGACTTTGCCAAGCTGGGTCTGCCGCTCGATATGGAAGCGATCCTGATTATCGAGCAGGACGGCGACGAAGAAGCGGTGGAACGGGATATTGCCATCATTACGGAAGTATGCAAAAGCGAGAATGCAGACGAAGTCAGCATCGCGGCAAGCCTGGAGGAAGCCGAGAAACTGTTAACGGCTCGCCGCAGCGCATTCACCGCCTTGGCAAGGCTGCGTCCAACGACGATTCTGGAGGATGCGACCGTACCGCGGTCGAAGATCGCCGAGATGGTCATGGAAATTAACCGGATCGCGAAGAAACATCAGGTGCAGATCAGTACATTCGGCCACGCCGGTGATGGCAACCTGCACCCGACGGCCACGACCGATGCGCGCAATAAAGAAGAAATCGAGCGTGTGGACGAAGCGTTCGAGGAGATCTTCGAAGCAGCCATCCGTTTAGGCGGCACCATTACCGGAGAACATGGGGTCGGCATGGTGAAATCACCGTATCTGGAATGGAAGGTCGGCCCGGCGGGGATGGATGTCATGAAAGCGATCAAGAGCTCTTTTGATCCGCATAACCTTCTGAATCCCGGCAAGGTATTCGCGAAGGAAACACGCAAACGGGTGGTGATTCAGCGTGGCTAACGGGCAAACACAACAACAAATGAACGCACTTACGGAAAAGCTCCGTTTACGCCTGGATGAGGATCAGCTGACCAACTGCATGCGCTGCGGCTTCTGTCTTCCGGCATGTCCGACCTTCGCGGAAACCGGACTTGAAGCGGAGTCCCCGCGGGGACGGATCGCTCTCATGAAGGCTGTCACGGACGGTATTATGGAGCCGGATCAGGCATTTGAGGATCAGATGAACCACTGCCTCGGCTGCCGTGCATGCGAGCCGGCATGTCCGGCTGGCGTTCAATATGGCCAGCTCATCGAGCAGGCACGGGATGCCATCGAGGATCATAAAGAGCATAAGACATGGGTGAAAGTAACGCGCAAGGCTGCATTCAAGACCGTATTCCCTCACCAGGAGCGAATGAAATGGGTGGGACGCGGTCTGCAATTTTACCAAAAATCCGGACTTCGTACCGTAGCACATGCTTCGGGGGCCATGAAGCTATTCCCTAAGCATATGCGGGATATGGAAAAAGTCCTGCCGGATGCGTCCGGACGCGGCGTCGTGGAGCAGATCGGCGAGCGCCATGCGGCTAAGGGTGAAAAGATCGCCACGGTTGCCTTGTTCAGGGGCTGCATCATGGACGTTCTGTTTACCCAAACCAACATCCATACGGTAGATCTGCTTACGGCTGCAGGCTTTGAAGTGGTCATCCCGCGCGAGCAGAACTGCTGCGGGGCGCTGCATGCGCACAGCGGGGAAGCCGAGGGTGCAAGAGACCTGGCCAGACGCAATATCAAGACGTTTAAGGCGGCGAGCGTGGATTATATCGTTTCCAACGCTGGCGGCTGCGGGGCAATCTTAACCGAATATGATCATCTGCTGCATGAGGATCCGCAGTGGCGTGACGATGCCGTCTGGTTTGCCGATCGGGTAATTGATATCAGTGATCTGCTTATCCGCGCCGGAAGAAGCCTTGATTTCAGCCAGAATGAAGCGCAAGGAGAAGCAGAGCCTGTCCGGATTACGTATCAGGATTCCTGTCATCTCCGCAACGTGATGCGTTCCGCGGATGCGCCGCGCAAATTGATGCGTCAGGTACAGGGAGCGGAGTTTATCGAGATGAAGAATGCTGACCGCTGCTGCGGATCGGCAGGGATATATAACATCACGCAGCCGGTCATGGCCGGTCAAATCCTCGATCATAAGATGGAGCATGTCGAAGCAACCGGAGCCAGCTACTTGCTGACCAGCAATCCGGGATGCCTGCTGCAAATGAAGCATGGCATCGAGGAGCAGGGAATGAGCGGCCAAATGAAGGCGGTTCATATCGTAGACTTCCTGCATGAGCGGATGAAGAAGTAAGGAAGCATCTTCCTAGTATGACGCTTCGAGTATGCAACGTTCCTCCAATCGCTGTTGCGCTCCAATTTCTTTAAATTCATAAAAGTGTGGAAATTGGAGCGCAAAGGCGACCGCTTTGCTTTTTCGGAATCGTTTCATCCTCTACGCTGCTTCGAAGTATGGTTCCATGAAAAAAAGAGCTGTTTCTCCAGTCGCTACATTCGACATGGGAAACAGCTCTTTTATTTTAGGTATATCTAGTTTAAAAGTTTATTTATCCAGCTTGAAGCGGTCGATCATGGCCTGCATATCTGCCGCCATCCGGGACAGTCCGGTAGCGGAAGAAGTGATTTCCTCCATGGATGCAAGCTGCTCCTGGCTCGCCGCGTTCACGCGTTCAAACGAGTCGACTGTCTGGCGTGAGATACCCGCCACCTCGTGTACCGAAGCGGAGATTTCTTCGCTGCTGGCCGACATTTGCTCTGTCACCGCGGAGATATCCTGAATTTGATCGGCAATTTGCTTGGCAGACTGCTCGATGTTGACAAAGGCCTCCATGGCTTGTGTTGTGACGTCCAGCCCCTGATTGACATCTGCTTGAACTTTGTTTTTCATGACATCGAATGCGCTGGTGATCAGCTCGGTCATCTTCACAATCGTTTGCTGGATGTCATCTGCGGTAACGTTCGACTGATCCGCAAGTTTGCGGACCTCATCCGCCACGACTGCAAATCCCCGCCCATGCTCGCCTGCACGTGCCGCCTCAATCGCAGCATTCAGTGACAACAGGTTCGTTTGCTTGGAAATTTCCGAAATAGCCGTGCTCATAGCCGCGATATTGGCGCTATGGTCATGAAGCTGTTCCATCAGCTCCGCGGATTCGACCGTGGACTGTCGGATCGTATCCATCTGTGTGCTTACCTGACGAATCTTCTGGCTGCCTGTATGCACATCGTCTTCGGTGCGGCTCGATGAATCAACGATCATACCTGCAGATTCCGCTATTTTCTGAATTCCCCGCGTCATTTCTTCAATGGTGCGTGCCGTTTCTTCCGTAGCCTGTGCCTGGTTTCTCGCACCCTCGGAAGAATCGGAAACCAGATCGGTGACGAGCTCTACCGATTTGGAATTCATCTCGGTGCTGGCCGTCAGCTCCTCGCTGGAGGCCGCCAACTGGCTTGAGGTGTCTCCCATATCCATTACCATACGGCGCAGAGAAGCGACCATGCCGTTGTAATTCTTCGCCAAAGTTCCGATTTCGTCCGTCCGTTTCGTCACGATTTGTTCGTTCAGATACCCCTCGCTGACTCGTATGGAGGAACGATTCAGTTCCTCAATCGGCTTCGTCATGCCTCGGATAATGAAGAACAGAATCACGATGACGACCGCAACAGCAACGACAAGCACGATCAAGGCGGTATAGAAGATCGGAGCAGTAGCTTTATCATACTCGCTGTCTGGTAGAATTCCCACGATTTTAAAGGCAGTTACGCTATTCGTCGCGTAATAACCGCGCTGAAGCACTTCCGTGTCGGGATTGACGTAGCTGATAAATCCTTCCCGCTGTAGTTTCATCATATCCAGCTGTTCCCCGGAGGCCTTTTCCCCGATTTTTAAGGTTGGATGGGACATCATTCTGTCATTGCGGTCCATCAGATAAATATAACCATTGTTGCCCAGACGGATATTGTGGACGATTTTATCCAGCTCGGTAATGCTGAAGCTGATGTTAATGGCACCTTTTTTGTCGGGCAGCAATTTGGAGATCGTCAGTACATAATTCTGTGTCGTGACCGAGATGGAAGGGTCCGCGACCATGGCCTGGTTTGGATACTTTTTGGCGAGTGTGTACCATGCCCGGGTACGCGGATCGAAATCCTGTTGTCCCGGATCCGGTGATTTCATCCATGCTCCGTTGTCATTTCCGATCGATACCAGTTCAACCTCCGGATGCTGGGCCTTGTAATCATTAATCAACTTCCGGGCTTGTACTGAATGCTGATCAATGTCATCAGAGGTGATCTGATTCGCCAACTGATTGATGTTGGATACTTGCATTTGGACCATTGTATCAATAAGCTTATCCAGCAGTGTGACGCTGGATTGAGTCGTATCCTCCAATTTTTTCCGAAGTTGGTCCTTCGCGCTGTCGACAGAAAAGAATGCCAGCACAAGATTCGGAATAATAACCATGAGGCAGATAATGAGCATGAGCCTGCTGCGGAGTCTTTTGATCCTGAAGAGATGCAAGATTCCTTTCCGCTGTGTTTTCAAAATAATTCCCCCAGATGTATGTATATGTAATTGGGACTCTTCATTTCTTTTGTTGAAGAATCCCTTTCTATATTTCGACAAATTGAGGCAAAATTTTCATAGCATTTACTAAAATTGCATTGAAGATTTGAAAAAAACGAAAGTGAAGCTACCAAACGGCAATATATAGACCATAATGGATGGATTTTGTCTATATATCGTAGCAGAGAACGGAAGGGGGTTAATGTTGTGAAGCTTCTGGAATGCAAAAAAAGAGAGTCTGAATTGTCCGGACTCTCTTTTGATGCTTCCAAACGAAAGGGTTACTAGCCTCGAAGCAGGGATTCGGCCCCATCGACGTAGATTTCGGTCCCTGTAACATGGGATGATTCATCCGATGCCAGAAAGAGTACCAAATTCGCCACCTGCTTCGGATCTCCCGGCTTTTGTTCAAGCGGGTGATTTCCTTCCGGGAATTCCACGGGTATATCTACTTTCTTCAAATCGTCGGAGGGGTAGGTATTGTCTCCGATGTTGGTATCGATTGCCCCGGGACAAATGGCATTGACCCGGATTTTGTAACGCGCCAGTTCCAGGGCAGCCATCTTGGCAAAGGCAACTTGTCCAGCCTTCGTCGACGAATAGGCTGAGAAGCCGATGCCGGAGAAGACGCGGTTTCCGTTGATCGAGCTGGTGACAATTACGCTTCCGCCCTTGTCTTTCAATAATGGAATGGCATACTTCACCGTCGCGAAGGTACCGCGTAAATTCGTGTTGATGGTTTGGTCCCATTCGTCGATCTCCATCGTCTCAATGGGCGCTTTCGTACCGTTGATCCCGGCGTTCGCAAAAACGATATCAATTTGCGGATCGTTCTCTGCGATTTGCTGGTAAGCCTGTTTAATATTCTCCGGTTTGGAGATGTCGCATTCGAGGACGATGGCCTCGCCGCCGGCTTCTTCAATCCGACGTTTGGTTTTCTCCGCATGTTCCGGCGTCCGGTCCAGCATGTACACTTTGGCTCCATGCTGCCCGAAGCGAATGGCTGCCGCCTCGCCGATCCCCGAACCGCCTCCTGTAACTACCGCAATTTTTCCTGCAAGCCGTTGTTCTGCCATGGCCAAAACCTCCTTCAATGTCATGAACATATCAGTAGTTAAGTACCCTTATGGCATGAACTGAATCAAGGTATGGATAGGGAACGAGGCATCAGGACGACTCGTCAGACGTTCTTTTGCTCCAGCCGCCATGCTGTCATCGCGTTATCCAGGCGCTTCATGGCTTCGACGACGGTGGACTTTGGACAGGCGACATTCATGCGCATGAACCCGGCCCCGCCTTGACCGAATGCCGATCCATTGTTCAGGGCGAGTTTGGCTTTGGTCAGCAGGAAGTCGGCGGTTTCGGCCGGAGTCATGCCAAGACACCGGAAATCCATCCACAGCAAATACGTTGCTTCGGGATTCCCGACTTTGATCTCGGGGATATGCTTTTCCACATACTCAATCACGTACTCGATATTTTGCTGGAGATAGGCAAGCACGTCGTCCAGCCACTCGCCGCCATCCGTGTAGGCCGCTTCGGCAGCCGTACTCCCGATTGCGCTGATCGAACCCACATGATAGAGCTGGAGCGCCTTTTGGAAGGTTTTGCGGATTTGCGGATCCGGAATAATGATATTGGACGTGTTCAGCCCGGCGATATTGAAGGTTTTGCTCGGCGAAGTACAGATTATGGATCGGTTCTTCGCTTCATCGGATATGTTGGCAAGAGGTATATGCGTACTCTTGTCGTAAACCAGATCGGCGTGGATTTCATCGGAAACGATCAGCACATCATGACGAGCGCAAAGGTCCACCAGGGCTTCGAGTTCCCCGCGAGTCCATACACGTCCAACCGGGTTGTGAGGGCTGCACAGAATCAGCATCTTGATCTGCTGGTTATCCAGAATGTGTTCGAGTGCTTCAAGATCCATGGAATACTGGCCGTTCTCGAACTTCAGCGGATTCAGGACAAGCTCGCGGCCATGATCCTTGACGACGCTGTGGAACGGAGGATATACCGGAGGCTGGATGACGACCTTGTCTCCCGGATGGGTAAAGGCCTGTACGGCAAAACTGAGCGCAGGGACGACTCCCGGGCAAAATACGAGCCACTCCGGTTCAACCTCCCAGCCATGCCGCTGTTTCATCCAGTTTACGATAGAGTTCTTGTATTCATCGGTCTGCATGGTATAGCCGAATACTCCATGCTCGACTCGCTTTTGCATAGCTTCGATGACCGAAGGAGGCGATTCAAAGTCCATATCGGCCACCCACATCGGCAGCGCATCCGTTGTCCCGAAAATATGTTGCATACCGTCCCACTTATCGCAGCCGGTAAGATTTCTAGTGATTTGTTTATCAAAATTCAAAGCAGTACCCTCCTTGAGGTGAGATGGTATGATTCCTTTTAAGAATATATCACATCGGAGAGAAACTTGGAGAAAGAGCTGATGCAAAGTAAAATAGAATGAAAGACACAGTCCAGGACGGGAGGGAGGAAATTCGCGTGCAGCTGATCGCCATGTTGACCATGCTGGTGGACCATATCGGCATTGTTTGCTTTGAAAATCAGCTCTGGCTCCGCGTGATCGGAAGGATTGCTTTCCCGATATATGCCTATGCGCTGGTTAAGGGGCATCTCTATACAAGATCAAGAACAAAATATTTGGCAAGGCTGCTGATACTTGCACTTTTGTCGCAACTTCCGTATCAGCTTGCGCTGAATCCGGATGGCTTAAATGTCATTGCCACACTGTTTATGGCTGCTTCCGTCATGCAGCTCATGGATTTGACGACTTCGATAAGAGCAAAAGGAGGCATTGTGCTGGCAGCAGGCGTAGTGATGCAGGTTTTCCCTTTCGATTATGGAGCCTATGGGCTGCTAATGGTATTGTCATTCCGTTATTTTGCGAACGAGCGGCTGCTTCTTACCCATCTCTTGCTGAATATGCTCTATCTGCTGCTCTATGGTCCGGGCGGACTGATACAGATGCTGAGCATTCTTCCAACATTGCTGATCGCTTACGGTCCAGGGTTATGGAGACGGCTTGAGGGTATCCGGGTGCGCAAATGGGTATGGCGTTCTTTCTATCCGCTTCATTTGGCGGGACTGGCGCTGCTGAAATGGGCAGAATGGTAGTTTAGCTTTTCGATTTCAGGCGGACGGGAAAGATGCCCTCGATTTTGTTCAGCGGAAACAGAATGCGCGAAGGAAACTTTCCCTTAGACTGCACTTCAATAAAATCGGTTCCGATCTGTACGAGGCGAATGCTGGAAAAGGCTGATCCGGTGCTGAAGGTGGTCCGCAGACCGACACGCACGGTACAGGAGGCCGGTTTGATGTCAAAGACGCGTACAGTCTGAAGACTTAAGGGAACAAACAATTCCCCTTGAACCTGAATAAAATTTCTTTTGAATACCCTCTGCAGCCTGCCCGGTTCCAGACCGAGCCCTTCGCCGTTGATTTCTACCAGATGGCCTGTCAGTTGAGCCAGCCGCTGCTGCATTGTAATGCTTTTCCTGAGCTTGAGTATTGACAAGGAGCACCCCTCCACTTCCAAGATTTGTTTTATTGTATGAGACAAATTTTGGGCCGGTGAGAGGATTCGTGACGTTCTTGCCAAGAAACGGGCGAAGGGTGAAATTTTCCATTTTCGGCAATGCTACTATAGCAGGCGCATATTGTGCATGTAATGGCCGATGCGCGTGAGATCCGCAGAAAGGAGACCAACGTGAGAAGCGATTACGTCACATCGAGAGCTTGGGCCCTCGAAGGCCCGAGTATCCAAATCGATCCCCTGTTTCCCTATTATCAGAACCGCTCCGCTGACAGCATCGCTGAAGAATTACAGCTTGCCGGCTACCGGACGGTCCATTATTTTGTGGTGAATGAAAGCCAGGTGAATGCCGAATTAATCGATTCCTTTCATCACCGGGGCATGGCTGTCTGGGCGCTGGTCATCGGAAACGGGACATTCTCAACCTCCCATCTGCCGCCGGAATGGCCGACCTGGAAAATGGGGCTTTTAAAAGAGTTGAATGACGGATTTGAACGGTTTTCACCTTTCTCGAAGGAGTATGTACAGTGGAAGAAGGAAGCCGTATCCCGAATGCTTCGTGAGTATCCATTTGACGGCATTGAGATCGCCGAGCCTTATTTTCCCGAGTGGGACGGCATCCGCCGCGGCGTCTACGGAGATATTGGGATCGCGGCGGAGCAGGCATTTCTTGAAAAATACGGACTTCCGGTGCCCGAATTCCTGAACCGGTTTGCGGCTCATTATTATAAAAAAACGCCGGATGCTTACGCCAAATGGATTGATTTTCGCGTGGACGCCGTGAATGCACTTATTGATGAAATCATTAACGGGAGCGGCGGAGCACGGGAGGCCCGGCAGGATATCCTGGTGGCTACCTGGTCGCTGGCCGTAGACGGAGGGGCCGTATCCACGCTGCGGCTGAAGGAATGGCAGGGGCTTGACGCCATCTCCATGATCGGAAGGGTCAAGCCGGATCTACATGTGCTTCAGACGCATTGGCCGGACTGGATGAAACGGAATCTGAAGGCGGATTATCCGGGCTCTTATGAAAGTTTTGCCGCGCCCATCCGGGCGGCTTTCCCGGAGCTGCCGCTCGGAATACAGGCTGATGTCGGCTCCAGAGCGAACATGGTCAAGGATCGGGGCTGGCTGAACCGTTTCCAGAACACGGTGTATGATTTGGGCTACCAGACCTGGACCGCTTATGAATATCATCTCGGAGGATACATGTATCAGGAGCCTCCGGTTCCGCTGGCAGCCAGCATCCAAGGAGAAACGGAGGTAGTCGTCTCCTTTAATAAGCGGTTGGATCCCGATTCAACCGGCGGGATCGTGACGGGCGGCCAAGACATTGACGAAGCCGGTAAAGAAGCAATCCGTATGGTAGAAAGCATAGTGGACGGCAACAGGTTGTGGCTGCGCTTCAACCGGCTGCCGGAAATCAGGCCGTTCGATATCGAGATAGGGCACGCTAAAGATACGCCTTCGCTATGGCATGTGAAAGGGAAGCGGGCAAACGAAACTCCGTCGGGTACCCGGATCAGCGTCAGCGATTAGACGGCCCAGACGTGCAACCGAAGTCCGTTTGCCGCAGATGGTAACCGAAAAGAAGCGTCCGTACCCAGCCTTTGGCTGAATAACGGACGCTTCTTGCATGTTACTGGGCCGTATACCCGCCATCGACCATCAGGCTGCTTCCCACAACGAAGGAGGAATCGTCGCTGGCCAGGAACAGGACCGCTTTGGCGACCTCTTCGGCACTCCCGAGGCGACCGATCGGGTGCAGGTCAACAAGCTTCTGCTTCGCCTCGGGCGGCAAGGCCTTGAGCAGCGGCGTATCAATGTATCCAGGGCAAACCGCATTCACGCGAATGCCGCGGCTGGCGTATTGGATGCCAAGCGTCTGGGTCAGCATCACGACGCCTCCTTTGGAGGAACCATATGCCGTTACGCCGGCCTTCGCCGCATGTCCGTGGATCGAAGCCGTGTTGATGATTGAGCCGCCGGTGCCTTGCTTCAGCATTTGTACCAGCGCATATTTATCGGACAGGAATACGCCCGTCAAGTTGACATCGAGCGTACGCTGCCATTTCTCAAGCGAGAGCGAATCCGCCGGATCATCATTGGCTACGCCGGCATTGGCGAACATGATATCGAGCTGGCCGTAGGTATGCACGGTGCGTTCGATCAGCGCTTCGATATCCTTTTCCACCGTCACGTCCACCTTTACATAAATGGCGCGGTGACCGTCCTCCTGAAGCCGGTCAGCGACTTCCTGTCCTGCTTCAGAAAAATCCGCAATGACCACGTTCGCCCCCTCCTGTGCGAACAAGCGGGCAGTGGCTTGTCCGATCCCGCTGGCTCCGCCGGTAATAATGGCTGTTTTGCCGGATAATTTCATGGATCAACTCTCCTTTAATAGATGAATAAGCTTCAAACGGCAAACATTCTACTGGACGTTAAACTTCGTTTATATAGTACCCATTTTTCTAAAAATATCCTGAAACATCTCTGAGTTGCATTCGGGAATGAGGTGTGTTACATTTTGATTGTACACAATTTAATTAAGTGAAATATAAATGACGCCTGCTTATTGTCACCAGGTGAAAACAACGGAGGTTCTAGAGATGAGCGTATATTCATTCAAGGCCAAAAGTATCCGTGGCGAAGAAAAGGAATTGTCACAATATAAAGGCAGCGTACTTCTGATCGTAAACACGGCGAGCGAATGCGGATTTACCGTCCAGTATGCCGATCTTCAGAAGCTGTACGAAAAATATAAGGATCGCGGATTGACGATTCTCGGATTTCCTTCCAACCAGTTCGGAGGTCAAGAACCGGGAAGCAATGATGAGGTCAGCACGTTTTGCCAGATCAATTACGGCGTGACGTTCCCGCTTTTTGAAAAAGTGGATGTTCGCGGCGCGGACAAGCATCCGCTGTTCGGCTACCTGGATGAGCAGGCTCCGTTCAAGGGCTTTGACATGGACAACTCGGAAGCTAAAATGCTGTCGGCGTTCATCCAGAAGGAACAGCCTGAACTGCTGGAGGGGAATGATATCAAGTGGAACTTCACCAAATTCCTGATTGACCGTCAAGGAAAAGTGGTTGAGCGCTTTGAATCTCCGGTAGATCCGCTTGACATGGAAAAGGCCGTCGAAGCTTTGTTGTAATCATTCATATGCATTTCGGATAAGAAAACCTGAAGCGATTAATCTGCTTCGGGTTTTTTGGCGTTCCGCAACAGTTGTATATGGAAGTAAAGACCGGTATATAGCCCGATGTTGTAAACGCTACCTATAATGAGAATAGAAGCAAACAAGATCATGTCATTCAAAATTAGGAGGGCCAGACGTGCATAAAGTACGGAAAATGGGATTGATTCTTACACTTATCTTGAGTCTCGGCATGACGGCATGCAGCACCAAAACGGCGGAAACGAAGCAGCCGGCGGAGAACGCCGCAGCAGAGAAGCCGGAGGTATCGAAGGATCAAGGCGTTTTGGAGATTTCGACGGTACGCGCGCAGGACCCGTATTTGAAGTTCGACGAAGGGGAGAGCTTTGACAAGAACGCCGTGTACGATGCATACGAGAAAGACATTGGCGTCAAAATTACGAACCAGTGGGTCGTGGACGGTACCGTGGATGGACCGCAGTTTCAGGAGAAGCTGAAGATGGCGATCACGACCAACGACATTCCCGATTTCTTCCCGGCAACGCCAGCGCAGGTGCAGCAGTTGATCGAAGCGGATATGATTCAGGATCTGTCCGGCGTATATGATCAATACGCAAGCGACGAAACCAAGGAGTTCATGCAGAAGGACGGCGGCCTGCAGATGAAGTCGGGTACTTTCGACGGCAAGCTGATGGCGATTCCGCAGACGGGCAACCCGTTTGCTCCGCAGCTGGTGTGGATCCGCTCCGATTGGATGAAGAAGCTGAACCTGCCTGAACCGAAAACGATGCAGGACCTGATGAACATCATGGAAGCCTTCGCCACGAAGGATCCCGGCGGAACGGGCAAGTCCTACGGTATCGCGCTGAACAAAAAACTCGACGAAGGGGCGCTGGGGCTGGTCGGCTTCATGAACGGCTACCATGCCTACCTGAATCAGTGGATGGATGACGGCAAAGGCGGCCTGATGAACAGCGACATTCAGCCGGAGATGAAAGAAGCGCTCCGCGGACTGCAGGACATGTTCAAAAAAGGCATGATCGATCCGGAATTCGCGGTCAAGGACATGCAGAAAGAATCGGAACTTATTTTCAGCAATAAGATTGGTGTGCTGTACGGCGCCGAATGGACCCCTGCTCATCTGGCGCAAGCAGCCGTGAAGGACGGCAAAGTGGTGCAGGATTGGAGCGTATACCGCTTGCCGTCCATTGACAGTACCGAAGCTTCAACGCAGATTGAGCTGGGAACGGGCAGCTACTACGTCGTATCCAAAAAAGCGAAACATCCGGAAGCGCTGATCAAGCTGCTTAATCAATGGATTGCCACAGACAACCATCCGACTCCGGAGCAAAAGGTATATGAATACGGCAAAGATCTTAAGGAAAAAGGCAATAACTACTGGCTCTTGAATCCGGTGATGGCATTCAACCTGTCGAGCAACAACGGGGAAGTACTGCCGAAGGCCATTGAGACGAAGGATGCGAGCCTGGCGGTGACGAAGGACCAAAAAACCCGCTATGAACGTGCCATGAAATACGTGAACGGAGAAGACATCAGCATGTGGTGGGAGTATCTCATTTCCGGGCCTAACGGAGCGGTGTCGAATATTCCGTATCTGAAGGAGCATAACCTGTTCCACCAAAACAAGTTTTACGGTGCCCCAACACCGACCATGGTCGAGAAACGCGAGATTCTAAACCGTAAACGCGACGAAATTTTTATGAAAATCATTATGAATCAGGTATCCATCGATGAGTTCGACAAGTTCGTTGCCGAGTGGAAGAAGCTTGGCGGGGACGATATCACGAAGGAAGTTAACGATTGGTACGCCAAAAGCAAATAATCGGATGTTCCGTATCTGAATTCGAATTTGAATTTGAATGAAAAGAATCATGGCTTAATCAGGAATAACTCTAAGTTACGCCGCACGCGGGGAATCGAACTGCTTCGATTCCCCCGTTTTTCTAATTTGACTCAAGGCAGGCGATGCATAATGGTTCAATTGACACGCAGAATGAGACGGGAATGGCCGCTGCATATCATGCTCATTCCCGGACTCGCCTTCATCATTATATTCAGCTATGTCCCAATGGTAGGCATACTGATGGCATTCGAGAAATACATCCCGACAAAAGGCCTGTTCGGTTCTCCGATGGTCGGGTGGAAGAATTTTAAGTTCCTGATGGATTATCCGGATATCAGCCGGATCGTATTCAATACGTTGTACATCGCTACGATGAAAATTATCGCGGGCCTGATCGTGCCGATCACGGTTGCGATTCTATTAAACGAACTGCGCAAAGAATGGGTGAAGCGCACGTTCCAGACGATGGTTTATCTGCCTCACTTCTTGTCCTGGGTTCTGCTGAGCGGAATCGTGATCGACGTGCTGTCTCCCTCGACAGGCATATTGAACGAAATTCTCGGACTGGTCGGCATCAAGCCGGTATTCTTCCTTGGCGATAACCAATGGTTTCCGTACATTATGGTCATCACGGATGTGTGGAAAGAATTCGGCTTTGGCACGATCATTTACCTGGCGGCACTTACCAATATTAACCCGTCCTTGTATGAAGCCTCGGAAATCGACGGCGCAGGCCGCTGGAAACAAACCCTTCATATCACTCTGCCCGGCATGATGCCGATTATCGTGCTGATGCTGACTCTGAATATCGGGAACGTTTTGAACGCGGGATTCGACCAGATTTTCAATCTGT
Organism: Paenibacillus dendrobii; assembly: GCF_009807035.1. Lineage (GTDB taxonomy): Bacteria > Bacillota > Bacilli > Paenibacillales > Paenibacillaceae > Paenibacillus_AQ > Paenibacillus_AQ dendrobii. The sequence goes on along the minus strand of NZ_WUBI01000005.1, from coordinate 284,917 downwards.
ACAGTCCGCAGGTGTACGAAAGCGGGGATGTCATCGATACCTTCGTCTACCGGATGGGCATCGAGCAGGCGCAATACGGATTCGCCACGGCGGTCGGATTGCTGAAGTCCATCGTTTCGTTCATTTTAATTTCCGCTTCTTATGTGCTCGCCTATCGCGTCGCCAATTATCGCATTTTCTAGCAAAGGAGAACGGTCATACTTATGAAAAAGTCATTGGGCAGACGACTGTTTCTGGGCTGCAACTTCGTGTTTCTTGCGCTGCTGTCTTGCTTATGTCTGATGCCGATCATCCATATCTTAGCGATCTCATTCAGCTCGGGCACAGCCGCATCGGCTGGCAAGGTGGTGCTGTGGCCCGTGGAATTCACCCCGGCAGCGTATCAGAACGTGTTTGGCAAACCGGAGTACTTGAGGGCTTTTTGGGTAACGATCCAGCGGGTTGTGCTGGGGACGGCGATAAGCATGTTCCTCACCATCCTGACGGCGTATCCGCTCTCCAAAGAAAGCAGCCAGTTCGGCATGCGCACCTTTTACGCTTGGATTTTTGTATTCACCATTCTGTTTAACGGAGGACTTATTCCGTGGTATATGACCGTCAAAGCGGTGGGACTCATCGATACGATCTGGGCTTTGGTGCTTCCTGGCGCGGTGCAGGTATTCAATATCATTCTGCTGCTGAACTTCTACCGCAATCTGCCGAAGGAATTGGAGGAATCCTCCAAAATCGACGGAGCCGGCCATTTCACGACGCTGTGGAGAATCTATGCGCCGCTTTCCTTGCCGGCACTCGTGACCACGGGATTGTTCACCATTGTCTGGCACTGGAACAGCTGGTTTGACGGCATGATTCTGATGAATCACCCTGACGGCTATCCGCTGCAGACCTTTCTGCAGTCGATTATCATCAAAATGGACCTTCGATTCCTCAAGTCCCAGGACATCGAGCTGATGCAGAAGCTGTCCGACCGGACGAGCAAGGCCGCGCAGATCTTCGTCGCCGCTTTTCCGATCCTGGTGATCTATCCGGTTCTGCAGAGATTCTTCATTAAAGGAATTGTGATGGGGAGTGTCAAAGAATAATAGTTCCGCGCCGATCATCTCATCTTGGGGGAACGTACCATGAAGCTGTTATTTCGACTGAAAGACTCCTCAATTTTTATGAAAATGATGGCTGTGTTCCTGAGCGTGCTGCTCCCTCTCATGATGATCACCTGGTTTATCAATGAGAGGGGGGCAAGCAGCATCCAGACGGAAATCTCGCGTTCCACGCTCAATACGGCAAGCTTCTATCTGGATTCGCTGGATAAGGAAGTCGAGCGCATCTCGCAGTATTTGCCCAATTACGTGACGGACAGCGACTTGATGGAGCTGGCGGCGATCGGGACGGATATGACGTATTATGAACGGGCGCAAAGCATCACGCTCATCCAAAAGCGGCTTGATCTCATGAAAAACTCCAGTCCGTTCATCCGCGAAGCGAAAGCTTATGTCCCCTTGATCCAACGTACACTGCTCAGCGTCAAATACGAGACGGGACTCAGTGAGGAAGAATATGCAGCGATGCAGCACGGCGGTCCTTATTACAATGATCCGTTCATTTATTGGAAAGACCGTCTGTTTCTGACCATGTCTTACCCCGCGAATACGTTCAAGAGTCCGCTGTATGTTGTTGGAGTCGAACTGTCCACGGATAAGATCAGGGAGGCGCTGCGGCAGATTACCGGGTCGCTCAGCGGCGAGAGCATGCTGCTGAACTTGGAGCGCGGCTGGGTGATACGCAGCAATGACAATTCCGAATTGCAGGAGTCGCTCCAGGCCTTCATTCAGAAGAAGCAGCTTGCGGATGTAAAACAGGGATACGACATGGTTCACTTTGGAAGCGAACGTTATCTTACCGTGTTCAAATACTCGGAGGTATGGAAGACGTATTTAATCACGTGTATCCCGGAGAAGGCCGTGCTCGGACCGATCCATACGTACCGTCAGTGGTTTTGGTGGGCTTGCGCTCTTGCGATTGTCGTGGGAACGTTTTTTTCATATTCGCTGATCAAGCTGATGTACCGCCCCCTCATGCGGCTGATTCATGGCTTTAAACGCGTGCAAAAGCTGGAACTGATACCGGTTCCCATCGACCGCAGACGCGATGAATTCGGATATCTGTACCAAGCCTTCAATGATACAGTTTATTCGCTTAAAACGCTGATCGAGCAAAATTATGAGCAGCAGATACGTAATCAGCGTTCGGAGCTCAAGCGGCTGCAGTCGCAGATCAACCCGCATTTCCTGTATAACTGTTTTTTCGTATTATGCCGGCTGATCAAGTCCGACAATAAGGATAAGGCCTACCAATTTTGCCTATACATCGGCGAATATTTTCAATTTATTACCCGCGACGACGAGGATGTGATCCCGCTTGGGCTGGAGGTAAAGCATTCGCGTACCTATCTCGACATGCAGACCATCTGTTACGGCGACCGCATCCGTGTCCGGTTTGACGTCGAGGAGCTTCCGCTTCAGGTGCCACGATTGATCCTGCAGCCGATCATCGAAAATGCCTACAAGCATGGTTTCGGCGGAATGGCCGGCCCTGGGGAACTAATCGTCACCGGCTTGATGGAAGAGGCAAGGTACACGATTTGTGTGGAGGATAACGGCAACAATCTGGATGACGATAAACTGGAGCAATTGCGTGCGAAGTTAACCCATTCGGCTGACCGCATGGAAGAGACGACGGGGCTTATCAACGTGCATCGGCGGATTGAATTGCACTATGGTGCGGAATACGGTCTTGAAGTTTCGCGATCTTCGCTTGGCGGACTCAAAGTATTTATACATCTTGGCGTTGAATAAGGAGGAACCGAAAGCTATGCGCAGGCTGCTTATCGTAGACGATCTGCCTATCATTGTAGACGGGCTGCTGGAATTGTTTCAGGCGACGGAGCATTTGGAATTGGAAGTGCTGAAAGCGTATTCGGGAGAAGAAGCGCTGCAGGTCATGCGCAGAACTTCGGTGGATATCGTCATATCCGACATTAAAATGCCAGGCCTCGAGGGCATCGAGCTGCTGCAGGTCATTCAGACGGATTGGCCTTCCTGCAAGGTGATTTTCCTCACCGGATACAATGATTTCCAATATATCCGCAGCGCCATGGCATGTGGCGGCTTCGATTATATATTGAAGGTGGAGAGCGACGAAAAGATTATCCTCTCCGTCGAACGCGCCATTGCCAAACTTGATGAAGAGGGCGGGCAGCTTAAGATGCTGGAGCGCGCCAACAAGCGGATGCGTGAGGCGCTGCCGCTGCTGCAGAAGGAGTATCTGTGGGAGCTGCTTCAGGGCAAGCAGGAGGCAGCGCATCATCTGGCACGCCATCTGGAGGAGTTAGGCATTCCTTTGCAGGCCGATCGTCAGGTACTGCTGCTGCTCGGGCGGGTGGATACCTGGAAGGAGTCATTTACGCCGCTCGACAAAACGCTGTTGCTGTACGGCGTTCAGAACATTGCCGAAGAGTATGCAGGTGCAGGTATGCAGTGCTACTCCTGCGTATATGACGGGTCCCGTATCGTGTGGCTGCTTCAGCCGCGGGAAACCGGTGTACTGGAAGCTGCGGCATGGAAAGAGGGGTATTCGCATATCAGTGCCATGCTGGAGAACATTCAGCAGACATGCATGCGGCTGCTGCGCGTGTCGGTCTCGTTCGCCCTGGGCAGCGAACCAACGGATTGGGCCGCGATCTCGGAGCGCTTCCATATGCTGAAATACTGCTTCATTTACGGCAACGGCCTGTCTCCCGCCGTGATCGTAACCGACTCGGACTTGCTCAAGCTGCAGGAAAGCGGGGCGGAGACGAACGATTATTGCTACCATACCCGCCTGCAGCTGCTCCAGCAATGCCTGGAGAACAATCACAGGGAGGAATTCAACAAGCTGTACCTGCATCTAACGGGGATATGGACGCTGAATTCCCAAGCCTATGGACGCAAGATGGAGCTGTACCATTCGATGGCATCCATTTTTCTTTCCTGCATCGACCAGCATGAATCCTTCCGGCAGACTGTTCATGAAAAATTCGACATAGCGCTTCTTTATCATAAGGAAGAAACCATTCCGTGGCCGGATGTAAAGCAGTATTTCTGGAGTATGGCCGATTGCTTTTTCACGCGGCAGGCTGCGGAGGGCGGGCAAGTGCCTGCCGATCTGGTCAAAAAGGTGCACCGGTTTATCGAGGAGCATTTGGCCCATGATATATCGCTGATCGCCATCGCGGATCACATCGGTTTGAATCCTTCCTATTTCTCGCGTTTGTATAAGCAGCTGACAGGGATGGGATTATCCGATTACATCAACGATTACCGGAACCTTAAAGCGAAGGAATGGCTGCTGAATAGTCCGATGAAGGTGAATGAAATCGCCGCGGCTCTCGGTTATAATTCGGCCTTGGCTTTCATTCGCTTTTTCAAGAAGCAAAATCAGGCGACACCCCAGGAATACCGGCTGCAACGCCAAACGGGGGAAGTCAAGAACAGTATATGAATGTATCGAATAGTCTCTTTCGGCTCCGCTGCCAGGTGACGTACAATCAGGGCAAGTATTCACCATGACGAGGAGGAACGTAAAGTGAAGACAGTAACTGCCGTACTGCTGGGAGCAGGCAGCAGAGGACGATACATCTATGGTCCTTATGCGGAGAAGCATCCTGATGAATTGAAAATTGTGGCGGTCGCGGAGCCAAACGCGGAGCGCAGGGAACGTACAGCCGCGATTCATGACATCGCGCCCGAACAAGTATATGCCTCATGGGAGCAGGCCTTCGAAAAGGGGCGGATTGCGGATGCCATGATTATCAGCACCCTCGATCGCCTGCATTTCGAGCCTGCGATGAAAGCATTGGAGCTGGGGTATCATATCCTGCTGGAGAAGCCGATGTCGCCCGTAGCCGAAGAATGTGTCCGCATCGAGCAGGCTGCGCTGGCCCATCGGCGGGTGCTAACCGTCAGCCATGTGCTCCGGTATTCGCCTTTCTGGTCCGGCATCAAACGCTGCATCGAGGCCGGAGAGGTCGGCATGATTGCGACGATCCAGCATTCGGAGTATGTGGGCTACCGCCATATGACGCATAGCTATGTGAGGGGCAATTGGCGGAATTCGTCCGAATCGAGCCCGATGGTTCTGGCCAAATCATGTCATGATCTGGACATCATCTCCTGGCTGATGGAACAGCCATGTACCCGCGTCAGCTCGTTCGGGTCCCTGCTGCATTTCCGGGAAGTGCATGCGCCGGAAGGTTCTACGGACCGCTGCACGGACGGCTGCCCGGTCGAACGCACCTGCGCTTTCTCGGCGCTTAAGCTGTACAACCAGCCTCCGGAACACCCGTGGGCGCGTTACATCACGTCCGACCTGTCGCCGGAAGGGATTATGAAGGCTTTGAAGGAAGGACCGTTTGGCCGCTGCGTGTACCGCTGCGATAACAATGTGGTCGATCATCAGATCGTCAATATGGAGTTTGCAGGCGGAGCCAACGCGACCTTTACGCTGTCGGCTTTTGCGGAGCAGGAAGTCAGGAGTGTCCGCATTATGGGAACGAAGGGCGAAATCTACGGCAATATGGAAGACGGAAGCTATACGCTGATACGCTTCGCCACTGGTGAACGGAGCGAGTTTCATTGCGGCATCACAGGGGACGGGCACGGCGGCGGCGATGACCGCATGGTCGCCGATTTCCTGCATCAAGTTCGGGAGCATGACCGCGATGCCGGACCGGGATTAACCTCGGCAACCGCTTCCCTGCAGAGCCACTTAATCGCCTTTGCCGCAGAGGAATCACGGCTTCAGGGAGGCTTGTCTATCAAACTGAGCGACATGGTGCAGCGGGTGGCGGTTCAGCCTTCCTGAATATAAGTATATGATGAGATATAAAATCCGCTTCGATGACTCCGGTCGTGAAGCGGATTTTTCATATATAATAGATATCATCAATCCGTACGGGAAAGCCCCGAGGCTTTAGGCCTGTTTTCTCCGGATCATGACAAAAACGGTTTAAAAGCCCGGAATCTGGGTTAATCAGCTATTGAGCCCGTTCAAATACATCTCACTTTGTTTGTTGTTCATATGCGGCAAGCAGCCTGGGATCCTTTGAGTGAGGCTTTCGTTTTGTAATGAATATATGTATTGTCGCTTTTCTTAAGGTCGCAACATGCTTGGTTTTGGAAGGGAGGACCGGCAGTGGGTTACGTGCTTAATTTTATTCAACAGCTTTATCGGCATGCTTCGGTTCCGCTGGCAGCCGTTTCGGTGGATACCGGGCAATGGATTGCTGCCAGCACCGTCTATACCGCTATGCTTGGATATACTGAAGCAGAGCTGTTGTCCATGACGGAGGCGGATATTACACATCCCGACGATGACAAATGGGCTTCTCCAAGGCGTCTGGCCGAGCTTCTGCATCATTCACCAGATGAAAGCATCCAAATGGAGAAACGTTATATACATAAAAATGGACATGAAGTGCGGGTACATCTTCGAGTTTCACTGGCGAAGACAGGACAAGACGGAGATGCCGGTTATCTGGTCCAGGAAGCGACAGTTCTGCCGGAGATACCGATCAAACAGGACGCCCATGATAACGAGCCGGATTTTCAAAGTCTATTCGATAAAAATGCGGATATTCTTTTTTCCGCCAGCAGTGCGGATGGCATTCTTGAGGGCGTATCTCCATCCGTGAAGCGGATCCTCGGATATGGGCAGGACGAAATGAAGGGCCATCACCGTGCGGAGTTTTACCACCCGGAAGATGCTGCCGACATGATCACGGGCGAACGTCTGTATTCAAGCGACGGTACCATTACTCGGCGGGTTCGGCATAAGGATGGACATTATCTATGGCTCGAAACGTCATTTCAGATTCTGCGTGATCCGGCGGGGAACATCGTACGGGTCCTGACTTTAGGGCGTGATGTGACGGACCGGGTGGTTATGCAGAAGAGACTGCAGCAAAGCGAGCAGAATTACAAGCTCATCATGGATTATTCGCTGGACTTCATTTCCCGCCATAAAGTCAATGATGAGCTTACCTTCATCTATGCTTCTCCCGTGTGCCGGGCTTTGCTTGGCTACGAGCCGGAGGAGTTGGAGGGCACTGCCGCACGCGGCTATATTCATCCTGAGGACGTCAAGATGGTAAGAAGCCATCTGATGTCCGCCTTGCGGGTGGAGGCGCCGGAGGCTTTCGTTTTCCGCTTCCGCTGCAAGGACGGTTCTTACATCTGGTTCGAGACCAACAGCCGCTATACGTATAATGCGCAAGGGAAAGTAGAGGAGGTCATCTCGATTTCCCGCGATATCACGGAGCGCAAACAGATTGATCTGAAGTTGGAAGAATATAAATCGTTGTTTGATTATAATCCGGCAGGCGTCGCTTCGCTTGATCTGGACGGCAACCTGCTGACGGCCAACCGCGGGCAGGAAATATTATGCGGCTACACGGAGCAAGAGATGGTGAATAACCATTTCACTCCCTTGATCGATCCGGTTGATGTGGAGAAGACGGCGTACCATTTCAGTCTTGCGGCCAAGGGCGTACCACAGTCTTATGAGACCGGCCTGCGTCACCGGGACGGTCACCGGATTGAAGTCAGTGTCATTAACGTGCCGATTATTTTGCATGGTGAAATCGTAGGCGTCTTCGGGATTACTAGCGATATCACAGACAGCAAACGGTACGTCGAGCAAATTGAGAAGCTCAGCTATGAGCATTCCCTCATCCTCAATTCGGTTTCCGAGGGCATATTCGGGGTCGATCTGGAAGGGAAGGCGGGGTTCATGAACCCGGCCGGTGCCAAAATGCTCGGATTTAGCGCCGGAGAATGGATCGGGCAATCCTTTCTATGCACGCTCCAACAGACGCGGGCGGATGGAAGCCAATATCTGCCTGGTGAATCGCCGTTGATGCGGGCTGTTCGTGAAGGTATTGCACTCTACAAGGAGGAGTCGGTATTCTGGCGACAGGATGGCTCAAGCTTTCTCGCATCATATCGCGTGACCCCGCTTTTTGATAAAGGCGAGCGGATGGGGGCCGTTATCGTATTCAACGATATTACGAACGAAAAGCAAATCATTAGGGCTAAGGAATCCGCAGAGCGTGCCGATAAAGCCAAGTCCGAGTTTATGGCTATCATGAGCCACGAACTGAGAACGCCGATGAACGGCATTATCGGGATGATTGAGCTGCTTGCGGAGTCGCAGCTGGATGAGGAGCAGCAAAGTTATACGGATATCATCCGCCAAAGCAGCGATGCGCTGCTGCATATTCTGAATGAGATTCTTGATTTCAGCAAAATAGAAGCAGGGAAGATGGTCCTGAGCGAAGATCCGATTCAAATTCGTTCCGTTCTGGGCGGGGTTACGGAACTGTTCTCGGCCAAGGCAGCTGAAAAGAATTTGGAAATGAGCTGCCACGTTGCACCCGATATACCGGATATGATCCGGGGCGATGAGGGACGGCTGAGGCAGGTACTGATTAATCTGGTCGGCAATGCGATTAAATTTACCGATGCCGGGAAAGTCACCATATCCGTTCACATCGCTAATGATTCTCCTGAAAATGCATTGATTCTGGAATTTTTCGTTAAGGATACAGGAATCGGCATACCATCCGATAAGCTGGACCAGCTGTTCCAGTCCTTTTCCCAGCTCCACCCGGCTATCAACCGCAAATACGGAGGTACGGGTCTGGGCCTCTCCATTTGCAAGAAACTCGTCGAGCTGATGGGGGGAAGCATCGGGGTGATCCAGGAAGAAGAGGAGAGCTGGGGAAGCACCTTTTATTTTACACTCAAAACCGGAGCATGGACGTCACCAGTTACTAAAGTGGAAACTGAAGAGGAGATCTCTCCATCAGCAGAGCTAGAGCGTTCAAGGCCGATTCCTCAGGAAAATGACAAGGTATCTCTAAGCCGCCTGAAGCTGCCCGAGACAACTGTACCGCGTTGGGGTCTGCTGCGTATTTTGGTGGCTGATGATCATCCGGTTAACCGGCAGATCTTTTCGGCTATATTGAATAAGATGGGCTATCACCCTGATGTCGCGGTAAATGGAGCCGAGGCGCTCCGGGCATCAGAGAGCCAAAACTATGATCTGATTTTCATGGACGTCCAGATGCCGGTTCTGGATGGAATCGAGGCTGCGAAGTTGATTGGTGCCCGGCAACCAAGAGATGCGCAGCCCGTAATGATTGCCGTTACTGCTTTTGCTGATGCAAAGAACCGCAAGAGATGCCTGGACGCGGGCATGCAGGATGTATTGAGCAAGCCCGTTCTGGTGCCCGAACTGGAACGGATATTGGAGAAATGGAGCGGACATATCCATTCTCTATAAATCTATAAATCAAGCGCAAATTTAAGGTGCCTTGAAGGTTATTTTCATCTTATTTTAAGATAGGCCTCTTATAATAAAGCCATACCCCTTTTATAATATATTTGCTTGATGCCCTGGAGCCCGATGCTCCAGGGTCTGTTTTTTTATGTACAGGGAAATTTAACCTTCATCAAGATTGGTTTCATGAAAAAAAGGCAGATTCCGTTAATGGAATCTGCCTTTTTAGATTTCAAGCAGGGAGCAATGTGAATAGTGAATGCCGAAAGCTTATTCGCCGAGTCCTTTGCCCATCCCTTTGAGGAAACGCAGGCCGAAACCAATGGCACGGTTCACATCGGGATCTTTCAGGGCGCTCATCAGCGAGAAAACGCTCAGCTTTTTGTCATGCGGCTCGTTTGCTTCCTCCAGACCTTTAGCGACACTGCTAAGAAGCTTCGTGGTCTGATCCGGATCGATCGCGGACAAGGCACCAACCGCTGCAAGGCCATTATTGATCATATTCGTCATCTCAGGGCGATTGACCTGATGAAGGGCGATTTCGGCAATTTTCGCTTTTGCCTTCAGCATGGATTCGGCTGCTTCGAGGATGCCGCTGCCGTACAGCTCGCCCAGAACGGCCATCGCTTTTTCAATGGCCAGTTCATGTTCGGCAATGGAATCCTTGAGCTGGTCCAGCGACTGCTGTTTTAATTCTTCTTCGCTAAGTTCGCGTTTTTTAATGAAAGAAATGGGCTCAGCCATCTTTATACCACCTTTCCTTTAATCCACCAGGGAAACATAATCCGGACGGTTCCATTTGCGCTGAACCTCAACCCCATTTTGCGGATGCCGCTTTTTGTTACGAGGATTGCTGAGAGGAAGCGGATTGGCTCCCTTAATGTTCAGAATTTGCATCCGGACTTTCGTCTGTTTGTAGGCAGGGGTATGCGTACGGACATCCACCGCCCCTCCGGTCAAGAGATTGACTGCTGTTTCATGACTGGTGGAGTGCATTGGAACATACACTTCGTTGCGGTGTACCCGATCCGTCACCAATGCTTTCAGCTTGATGGCGCCGTAAGGCGATTCAAGGCGAACCAGCGATCCGCTCTCTAGGCCTCGTTCCGCAGCAAGTTCAGGAGAAATTTCCACGAAAACTTCCGGCAGCTTCAGGTTGATGCCATGCGACTTGTTGGTCATGTTGCCTTCATGGAACTGCTCCAGGAGACGTCCGTTATTCAGCACGAGATCGAATTCGGCCGGGAATTCCACCGGAGGAATGTAGTCAACCAGCGAGAAGCGGGCTTTCTTGTCCGGGAAATGGAATCCTTCAGTGTACAAGAGCGGCGTGCTCTCACCTGTTGGAGAACCCCAGGTAAAGCTGCCCCAGCCTTCCATTACTTCATAACTTGCTTTGCTGAAGAATGGCGTCAAGCTGGCCATTTCGGCAAAAATTTCGCTTGGATGGCTGTAGTTCCAATCAAAGCCTAGATGCTTCGCGAGCTGGGTCGTAATCCACCAGTCCGGCTTGGAATTGCCCATCGGTTTCATCACCTCGTACAAACGCTGAACACGGCGTTCCGTATTGGTGAAAGTACCGTCCTTCTCCAGAGAAGGCGCTGCCGGCAGAATAACGTCGGCAAACTGGGCTGTTTGAGACAGGAATACGTCCTGAACGACGAAGAAGTCCAGCTTGCTGAGCAGTTCATGCACATGGTTGGCATTGGAGTCGACCCAAGCCATATCTTCCCCGACCAGGTACATCCCCTTCAGTTCGCCGCGGTCCACGGCATCCAGCATTTGGATGTTATCCATACCGGGTTTCGGCGAGATACTTACACCATAAGCCTGTTCGAAACGCGAACGAGCTTCATCGTTCGAAACATGCTGGTATCCCGGCAGCCATGGCGGCAGCGTTCCCATGTCGCAAGCGCCTTGGACGTTGTTGTGGCCGCGGAGCGGATAAGCCCCTGCACCTGGACGCATGTAGTTGCCGGTTGCAAGCAGCAGGTTCGAAATGGCAGCGGAGGTGTGAGAACCCGCCACGTTTTGGGTGACGCCCATGCCCCAGCAGATGGCCGTTCCGTCTGCCTCATGAATCATGGTTGCGATCGAAATGAGCGTGTCCTTGGAAATGCCCGTTTCTTTTTCCGCATACTCCAGCGTGAATTTCTCAAGCAGGTGTGAATACTCACCGTACTGGTTAACATGCTGCTGTACGAAGGCTTCATCATGCCATCCTTGATCGATCATGTATTTCGTCACGGCACTCAGCCATACGAAATCGGTACCTTGTTTGGGACGAATAAAGAGATCCGAGCGTTCTGCCATTTCATGCTTCCGCAGATCGGCTACGATCAGCTTTTGTCCATGAAGCTTGTGGGCACGTTTGATGCGCGTAGCAAGAACCGGATGTCCTTCCGCAGGCGCACAGCCGATCAGAATGACAAGACCTGCGGCAGCGATATCCTTGATCGAACCGGCATCTCCGCCGATACCTACCGTGGACATCAAGCCATCCGATGCGGGCGATTGGCAGTAACGGGAGCAGTTATCGATATTGTTGGTTTCAAATGCTTGGCGTGCCAGCTTCTGAATCACGTAATTTTCTTCATTGGTGATCTTCGAGGAAGAAATGAATCCGAGCGCGTTCGAGCCGTATTCCTTCTTGATTCCGCCCAGACGTTCAGCAACGAGGGAGAGGGCTTCGTCCCATGAGGCTTCCACGAAAGCATCTCCCTGACGGATCAGTGGAGTAGTAATACGTTCTTCGCTATTCACGAAATCCCATCCGAATTTACCTTTGACGCAAGTGGAAATCGCATTGACCGGCGCGTCGTGGGAAGGCTGGACTTTCAGAATTTTGCGGCCTTTGGTCCATACTTCAAACGAGCAGCCGACGCCGCAGAACGTGCAGACCGTTTTGGTCTTGCGTGTTCTGGTGTCGCGCATCGCGGCTTCAATTTCGGAAATGGCAAAAATGCCGCTGTAGCCCGGCTCCACCTCTTTGACCAGATCGATCATGGGATCGAGAATCGGTTTGTCGATGGCCGTCATGAAGCCAGCTTCGCCGAGCATCGATTTTTCCATCAGCGCGTTACAAGGACAAATCGTTACGCATTGACCGCAGCTGACGCAGGAGGAATCGTTGATGGAGGTTCCGGCATCCCATTTTACGCGCGGAATGTCCGCCTCCCAGTCGATGGACAGCGTTTCGTTGACCTGAAGGTTCTGGCACACCTCGACGCATTGACCGCAAGCGATACATTGGTTGGGGTCATACCGGTAAAATGGATGGGACATATCGACTTCGGAGGAGTCCACTTTTGGCCGATACGGATATTTTTGATGTTCGATTTCCATCAGTTCAGCAGTGTTATGCACTTTGCAGTTGCCGTTGTTGTTGTCGCATACGGTGCAATACAGCAGGTGGTTTTCAAGAATCCGGTCCATGGCTTCCGTTTGTGCTTCTTTGGCCCGATCCGAAGAAAGCTTGATGTCCATCCCGTTTGCTGCTGGGGTGGAGCAAGCTCTTTTTAATTGTCCGTTAATTTCAACGATGCAGGTATCGCATGTTTGAATTGGATCCACTTCGGGTACATAACAAATTTGAGGGTGTTCAAGTCCGGCAAGGTTAATCGCCTCGAGTACCGTCATGCCCTCTTTGACTTCCACTTGCAGTCCGTTCAAAGCTATACTTACAGTTTCCTTGCTCACGTAATAACCTCATTTCCCCAATTTTTTCTCGATAACGGGCTGATTTACCAAAGCATAAGCGGATTGTCCGTAAAAAATTCCACAAACAAAAAAACTCCACTAAACCTGGACCGCTAGTTCTGGTGCGGCAGGTTGTAGTGGAGTAACCGATTAGCAATGGCCTACTAAACTGATCATTCCCGTTATTTTGTCAAAATCGTGTCTCGCCATGATTATACTACTTCCGTTTGAAAAAACAAGGTTGAATTATCCGTCCGATCAGAAACAGCGCTATAGATTTTTGAAAAATCGTCCTGTACATTGTTACTAGGATTTAGTATAGTGTTAAACTTGTAATGAGGTGATTGAGGGATGAAAAAGGAAGTTGCGTTTAACGACATCATCCGGAAAGTCAGAAAAGACACGTTCGGCAAAGGGCCTGAGCGCATTCATACGACCTTCGTCGAGAATATGGCGATCACCCGGATGTACGGGAATTTTACCCCTACGGAAAAGTTTATCGCACAAACGCCGGATGGCAAAAAAATGGTGCACAACGCCAGAACATATATGATCCAGGAAATATATAAAAACCAGGTTCCAGAAGGATTGGAAGAACTTTGCGGATCGAAGCTGGTTCATTTGTTTTCGGATATCAAAGTCGATGAGGATGTGGCCATATCCGTATTCATGTTTGAAAAAAATATAGATTAGGGATGAGGATCGATGAAATCTGTGACGAGGGAACAGGGGAATATCATCCGCTACGAGCAGGGGAAAGTCACCCAAAAAACGGATCTTGTTGTCACTGAGCATCCCGTAACGATCAAAATAAACGGCGAGGAATTCGCTACGCTGGTCTGCACGCCTGAATACATTGAAGATATGGCCATCGGCTATCTCGCATCGGAGGGAGTCATATCGGGTATCGATGAAATTCAGAAGCTGTGGGTACAAGAGGACGAAGGTTTCGTCCATGCCACCGTCAGCCGGTGGAGTCCGCTCCACAGCCAACTGTACAGCAAGCGGTACGTGACTTCCTGCTGCGGCGCAAGCCGTCAGGGATTCGTGTTTTTCAACGACGCCAAAACGGCGAAACGCTTGCATGATGTGCCGGTGGAACTATCCTTCGAGGACATCTTCCGTTTGGTCAAGGACATGCAAAATAACGCCGAAACCTTTAGCCAGACAGGCGGGGTACACAATGCGGCTTTATGTGACCGAAGCGGTATATTGCTGGAACGGATGGACATCGGCCGGCATAATGCACTTGATAAAATTTATGGTCACTGTTTGAAGCAGAACATACCGATGAACGATAAAATCATCGTCTTCAGCGGCAGAATTTCTTCCGAAATTCTCCTGAAGGTCGCGAAAATCGGCTGCGGCGTCATTCTCTCCAAATCGGCTCCGACCGAGCTGGCGCTGGAACTCGCCGGAAACTTGGGAATAACCGCTGTAGGCTTCGTTCGCGGAAGCTCCTGCAATGTGTACACCCACCCTCAGCGCATAACCGAATGCAAGGGGCTGTTTAACCACGATACGGCGGCGGATGCGGAGTAGCCGGGTGCATAAGGCATCCGGCTGTTCTTCTTACTGTGAGCATCTCCGCAAAGACTTTGGATTGGCATTCTTCCGCATAGGCTCCGCTTCGAGGGGGGCTATTTTTGCGCACAGAAATGGAGTGAGCATCATGGAAACCAATGATTATTACAAACGTGTGCTTCGAGACCTGCGGATTTCCGTGACGGACCGCTGCAATTTCCGGTGCCGTTATTGCATGCCGGAGGAGATTTTCAATAAGGATTATCCGTTCTTATCCCGCGACCATATTCTTTCCGTGGAAGAAACGATCCGGATCGCCCGGATTTTTGCGCGGCTTGGCGTACAGAAAATGCGGATAACAGGCGGTGAGCCCATTCTGCGCAAAGAGCTTCCAGAAATTATTGCTGGAATTTCCCAAATCGATGGGATTACGGATATTGCCCTCACGACCAACGGAAGCCTGCTCGCCAAGCAGGCATCCAAGCTGAAGGACGCAGGACTGATGCGCGTGGCGGTTAGCCTGGATGCTCTGGATGATGAGACGTTCATGAAGATGAACGGCGGCAAAGCTCGCGTACAGCAGGTGCTTGAAGGGATTGAGGCTGCGGCGGAAGCGGGGCTGCTGGTGAAGGTCAACATGGTCTTGCAAAAGGGCGTGAATGAGCACGCGCTGCTGCCCATGGTTCGCTATTTCCGCGAAAAGGGCCATATTCTGCGCATGATCGAATACATGGACGTGGGCAATACGAATGGCTGGGACTGGGAGCACGTGGTCAGCAAAAAGGAAATACTGGAGCGGATCGGAAAAGAATTTCCGCTAGAGCCCGTGGATCCCAATTATGCGGGGGAAGTGGCATCGCGCTTCCGTTTTCTGGACGGCAAAGGCGAGATCGGCGTCATTTCCTCCGTGAGCGACGCCTTTTGTTCAACTTGCACACGGGGCAGACTTTCGGCGGACGGCATGTTCTATACTTGCCTTTTTGCCACCAAAGGCCATGATCTGCGCAAACTGCTGCGTTCAGAGCCGGACGATGAGGCAATCATGGAAAAAATTGTGGCTATATGGGAAGGGCGACATGACCAATATTCGTTGGAACGCGGAACCACGAAAGAGGATCGCAGCGGGGGAGCCAAAGTCGAAATGTCCCGGATCGGCGGCTAATTTGCGTATATGGGTATGGGATTAATGCCAAAACATTGTGTCGATGTTCACAATGTTGACAAAAAAGCGACCTGTGTTATCATGTGTATGAAATGTCATAGCAATGGAGGGGCTGTAGGTGTTGCAGCTGCTCTATTGATTACTTGAACGTGTGATTGAGTTCGATGCTCCTATAGGAAACGGGTAGGAGAATTAACCGGCACAAATCCTTATTTTTTCGTGTTCTGGCGAAAAAATGGATTCGTGGCGGTTTTTTTGTTGTGTTTTGATGCAGAAAATTTGAAATGATTATGGAGGAATGATTTTATGTCATCGTTTTTCTCACCACAGCAAATTAAAGACATTGCTGTTGAAACCGGAGAAAAGAAGGCCAGATTGTCCCTGTCCGCCTTACTGGTACTGGGCTTTTTGGCAGGAGCGTTCATCGCTCTTGGCTTTCTGCTGGATATCCGCGTCATCGGCACCGCGCCGAAGGAATGGGGCTCCGTGGCGGGTTTCCTTGGCGCCGCCGTGTTCCCTGTGGGACTGATCCTGACCGTGCTTGCAGGCGGGGAACTTCTGACAGGCAATATGATGACGCTGCCGATGGCTTGGTTTGCGCGTAAAATCGGTTTTGGTTCCGTGCTGAAAAACTGGATCCTGGTCACCGTTGCGAACTTCGTCGGCGCGGTATTCGTCGCTTATTTCTTCGGGCATATCGTCGGTTTGACCGAGGGGGCGTTCCTTGCCAAAACGGTCGCCATTGCGAATGCCAAGATCGGGGATTCGTTCGGACAGGCGTTCGTGTCTGCTATCGGCTGCAATTGGCTCGTATGTCTTGCTGTATGGCTCGCCTACGGGGCGAAGGACTTTTCCGGTAAAATCGCCGGCATCTGGTTCCCGGTTATGGCGTTCGTGGCCATCGGCTTCCAGCACGTTGTGGCGAATATGTTCGTCATTCCGGCCGCAATTTTCGCAGGGCAAATGACTTGGGGACAATACTTCCCGAACTTTAGCGCCGTATTCCTCGGCAACCTGGTCGGCGGAGCGTTGTTCGTAGCCGGAGCCTATTTCGTCGCTTACCGCCAGCCTGCCGGCTCGGCTGCCCTTCCAAAGCAACAGGAAAGCCAGAAATCCGCTTAAAGGGACTGCACGTTTTGAGTTAACGCCTGTATAAACTTCAGCACCGCCATGACAGCCGGTTCATCCTTGCTTTGCAGCAGGGAGAGATCCCGGCTGATCTGCATTCCCCGGATGGGAACCTCACGCAGCTCGCCGCTTTCGAGTTCCTTGCGGACGACCCAGCGCGACAGCAATGCAATTCCCAGACCGCAGGCTGCGGCTTCCTTGACTCCCTGGCTGCTGTTAAACACAAAACTGCGCTTGACGGACAATCCTCCATCCTGAATCAATCTGTCGCTGTATGTTCGCGTGCCCGATCCCGTCTCCCGCATCACCCATATTTGCCCCTGAAGCTGGCTTAAGTCCACGGCTTTTCCGGAGGAGAGCGGATGATCCGGGGAGGCAATCAGGACCATCTCGTCTTTCATAAAGGTGGTGACCTGAAGATCTTTGGCATCTACCTGTCCTTCAACCAGACCGATATGGAATCGTCCCGCACGGATATCCTGCAAAATATTGTCCGAATTGCTGATATGGACCTGCACGTCCACAAGCGGATATTGCTGGGCATACTCCGCAAGCACTCTCGGCAAAATATATTCCCCGATTGTAAAGCTGGCTCCCATCGACAAGGAACCGGTAACTTCATCCCTTAACATATGTATATCCTGCTTCGCTTCTTCGTACAGAGCAAGAATCTGCTGCGCTTTACCGAATAAGATTTCACCGGCTTCCGTTAGTTTGACAAGCTTTGGAGTGCGATGCATCAGTTTGGCTCCCAGCTCATTTTCCAGATTGCGGATGTGCAGGCTCACGCCCGGCTGTGACAGATTAAGCAGCTTTGCGGCCTGGGAGAAATTCCGCTGTTCGGCCACCGTAACAAACACTTTTAATGTATCCGTAATCATGATGCTTACCTCCGGTAATCTGCGGGGTTTGACTTCAGGGTCTCATCCCTAGATCCTTTTTTTGTTTTTTGGTTCACTTTCGTGATCAAGCTTATTCCTTCGCATTCCCTCCTGAATCTACCCAAAACAGATCATCGAGTTTCCGGTTCAGGGCATAGCAAATGTCCAGGCATAATTTTAATGATGGATTGTACGTTCCCTTTTCGATTAGACTGATGGTTTGGCGGGTTACGCCGGTTTTGTCTGCCAGCTGCTGCTGAGTTAGACCTGCTTGAACACGCGCTAATTTGACTCGGTTCATCAAAGAGAATGGGCACCTCCTAATACGTGTATTGTAACATATATATTACATTATGTGATTTATATGTTACATTCCATCGAATAAAGTTGGACTGGAACGAGAATCCTTATGACCATAAGTTTTCCTCATGATAGAGATAGCAAATCGGTATTTCACTTCCTGAGCTGTCAACCTTATAGTGAGCTTATAAGAACAACTGAGTTAAGACAAAGGGGATGGCAATGCCAATGATTTCACAGGATTCTGCGGTGCCACGCAGAAAGAGAAAGACAAACGCATTCATATTAGGGATTGGGCTTACGCTGATTTTATCGTTGCTCGCCAAGGGATTATCGTTGTTTCCTTTCCTTAGCATTATGGGGCAGCTGGTTCTGGCCATCATTCTTGGGATGATCTACAGGGCAGCGGTCGGTGTTCCGGAATATATCATGCCAGGGGTTTCCTTTTCGAATAAAAAGCTGCTTCGCTTCGGGATCATCCTGCTCGGAATGCGGCTGAATCTGATGGATATCGCTCATGCCGGTCCTAAAGTCGTGTTGCTGGCTGCGGTAAATATTACGGTGACGATCTTTATCGTATATGGACTCGCAAGGCTGTTAAAGGTGGACCGTACGATGTCGCTGATGACGGCATGCGGAACGGCCATTTGCGGTGCGGCTGCCGTCGTAGCCATTGCGCCGCTGATAAAAGCAAAAGATCAGGAAACGGCGGTCAGCGCAGCCACGGTTGCTATTCTGGGCACACTGTTTACCTTGATTTATGTAGGACTATATCCTTTTCTGGGACTTACACCAACGGGTTACGGGGCATTTGCGGGAGGCACGCTGCACGAGGTCGCGCATGCGATTGCTGCGGCGGCGCCAGGCGGCAAAGAAGCGGAGGATATGGCTGTTATCGTTAAATTGACGAGAGTAGCGCTTCTGGTACCGGTCTCGCTGTGCGTGGGATACTGGGCCAGCCGGAGACAAGAAGAGAAAACGCATCAAAAAAGCAAAATACAAATTCCATGGTTCGTGCTGGGCTTCCTGCTGATGAGCGGAGTCAATTCACTTGGCATCATTCCGCATGCAGTGACCACGCAGATCATTAATCTTGCCTATATCCTCATCGCCATGGCGATGGCGGGGCTTGGCCTCAACGTTGATTTTGCCTTTTTCCGCCGCAAAGGGGTGAAGCCTTTTGCAGCCGGGCTGATGGGGTCGGTTATATTGGCGATCATGGGCTATGCTTTGATACACGTCCTTGGTTTTGCATAAAGAATGAAAATAAACGGACTCCATTCATGGAGCCCGTTTATTCCTATATTTATTCGGAATCATCCCCGTCGTATCCATTGATCAAATCCGTTCCGTGCATATCCTCGATCATTGCGGAAGGGTCAACCGGACTGTCTTCCTGGATATCATCTGCATCGGGAATATCCTCCAGTTCCGTATCTTCGTCACTTAGATCATTTACGCCCGCAGGGTCCGGATATTCACCTGTATTCTCCGGATACCGCGTCCCTAACTGCGGGCTCCATTCGGAGCGAGTGTAGAACTCGACATCAGCCGCTCCCGGCTCTTGCGTGATGCTTTGAACTGTTTGCGTATTCACTTCACGGAAATCATCTTCCGGAAGTCCCTCTTCCAGCGGCGGCTCTCCGGCATTGTCATAGCGTTCATATGCCAGGTCGGCCTCTGTTTTATATTCGGACATTATTCTCATCTCCTTCAGTAATCATTCATACCTTACCCTTACCCTAAACGGGTGAGAATAAACCTTGCCGTCCTCTATGGATAAAAGTAGAAAAAAATCCCCGGGACCAGAGGTCTCGGGAAGTACTTCCGCCACTCTATTCGAGCGACTAAAATTTAGGAAACACATATCTGATCAGGAAGTAGAGAAATCCGAAAAAGATAATGATGTACGCTGCATACTTAATAAACGTGGCGGCCACCAAACTGGAATCCGTTTTTTTATGAACTTCCGTTCGGTCCACCTCGACATTTTGCTGATGAGGTTCACGCATGGCTGTTTCTCCTCCTTCGCTCGTATTTCAGGAAATTTATTCCGCTTGGTACATAAATAAACAAAGGTTATGCTGCTGAAACAGCGGAATAAGGGGAGGGGAGTAAGGCAGACGTTTATAGATAAATTGCGAAAAATGTCGAAATATTACATAATAGGTCCAGAGATTTGCGCATTAAGTGAATATATCTTTCGCTTCATAGAGTATGAAATGACTATCAGAGGTGTTCTATGAAAATTGTAAGCAAAACGGCCGTGGCGCTTGTTCTTGCCTTGACGTTGATCTCTCTCTGGATTCCTGTTTCCGTTTTTGCGGCGCAAGATACGGGTTACCCGCCAATTGCCGGATGGGATTTCAAATGGGAACAGCCAAACACGGCAGCAGGTCTGATAGAATCACCTTCTCAGGATCGGGGCGGCTGGGTGAGACTGAATTCCCTGAACAACTTGCCGGCTCGAGACCAGCAGAACCAGGATGCTTGGTATAAAACCGTTCTTCCCGAGCTTCAGTCCGATTCATCAGCATTGCTGCTGAAAAAAATTTACGGACGGCATATTATCATTTATCTTGATGGGCATGAAAGATATGAACAGAATCGCAGCTATATGTATGACGACAGTAAAATACTGCTTCCGCTGAATGCCGGGGATGCGGGGAAAACGCTGTACATACAGGTGTTGGCGGAAAAGGACCGGATGGGCCTTCAAGGAGAAGTTGTGTACGGTGATTATCAAAAACTGCTTACGCAATATGTGAAATCATATCTGGATGATCTGATTTTGGGCAGCTCCATGATTTTTCTCGGCCTGGTCATGCTGATTGCCGCATTGTTCATGCGAAAAAGCCAACTGGTCAGCTGGCTGGCTTTAATGCTCGTTCTGTTGTCCATTGGAGCCATGATACTAACATATTCTCCGCTGTTATACAGTCTTTTCACCGGTTATGGAGAAGTGTTTCTGATCGTATATGATTTGGCACTCCTGACATTGCTGCCGTCCCTGACCTATTATTTTGAGAAGACGGTTGGAGCAGGATACAAGCAGATCATCAGACATTTCCGCAAGTTCCAAATGGTTTATTCCCTGTTTTGCTTAGGGTTTATGGCCATGAATGTCCTGATGAAAGACCGTTATTTTGACTTATATTATTTGTTCTCGGTCAAAATTCTTGGGTACTTGATCATTCTACAGATTATCCTGGTCGTAGGGAGCGCGATTGCCTATACGGTCAAAGGCAGCCGGGATGCGCTTGTTTTTACGCTGGGATTCGGCGTGTTCGGCCTTACGGTTCTGATCGAAATGATCTGCTTCATGGCAAGCCAAGGGAGCTACGAGCTGGTATGGTGGAAATGGGGCGTGCTTGGATTCGCAATCGCGCTCATCGCGGTCCTTGGTCAGAAGTTTGCCAAGAATCATCAGCAAATTCTGGTATACTCCAGGGAACTCGAAATGTTTAACAGGGAGCTTCAGCGGTCCGAAAAAATGGAGATTATCAGCGAGCTTGCCGCATCCGTAGCGCATGAGGTGCGGAATCCGTTGCAGGTGACCCGAGGTTTTCTCCAACTGCTGCAGGGGAAATCCCAGAATAAGGATAGGGAATATATCACGCTTGCTTTAAAAGAACTCGACCGGGCTTCAAGCATCATTACCGATTTTCTGACCTTCGCCAAACCGGAAATCGATCATGTGCAGCTGCTGGAGCTTTCTGACGAGTTCCGGCATATCGAAGGCATTCTGGTTCCTCTTGCCAACTTTCAAGGCAGTAAAATGACATCGAGAATTCCTAAGGGTTTATATATTGAAGGGAATTCGTCAAAATTTAAACAGGCTTTTATCAACATCGTGAAAAATAGTATCGAAGCGCTTCAGGAAGACGGACAGATTCATATCTGGGCCTATATGGAGCAAGAGGAAGTCGTCATTCATATTCGTGACAATGGAGAGGGAATGGAGCCGGCAGAAATGGCCAGGCTGGGCGAACCGTATTTTTCAAACAAAACGAAAGGAACGGGCTTGGGTCTGATGGTGACGTTCCGCATTATCGAAGTGATGAGGGGGGAATTGACATTTCATAGTAAAAAAGGAGTGGGGACGGAAGTTATCGTTCGTTTTCCTGCCGCGAGCGGCGGGGAGACCCTGTCATCATGAACGCAGAATAATGCATACGCAAAATGGCGCCTGCTGTCACAGCGGCGTCATTTTGCGTATTTCAGATCAAGATTTCGTTGTTGCCCCCGGTTCTTAAATCCTGCCAAGCGACCCATAAACTGAGCAAAGCAGCAATAAGAAACAGCACCGCGGAAATAACGGCTACTTGATCTCTTTGAGCTGTGGAATCAGGACGGTTGATACTTCGTGTTTTTACAGGCTTCACACGTGGACACTCCTTTGAATGCAGCGACATGTGCATTAGTAAGCTGACATAAGTGCGTTGTGGACTAATGTAGATTATGTCTGCTATCAGATTACCGTTCCGCAATAGAAGCAAAATAGACGGAAAAGAGCGTAATTGAGAAGAAGATCCAATGGATTTTATTGTTGTTATTTTTTGTTATCAAAAATATAATAACAATATTATAATAGTTAGATGGTTGCCCTGGAAATTGGGTTCCTTATGCCATGTGCGGATTTACTGCCGGCATTACCTGTCCCGGGTACATAGATATTCAGCATTGGCTGTATTGCATCATACTAACGAGTTGGATGAGTTGAAACAGGAGGGCGAAATGAATAAAACAAGATGGATCGTCAGCGATTGGAGTTTTAAAGCTTGCCAAGATCAGGAATGGATGAAGGCCAAGGTCCCCGGCTGCGTACATACGGATTTGCTGGCAAACGGGAAGATTCCGGATCCCTTTTACGGCACGAATGAAAGGGAAGTACAGTGGATTGACAAGCAGGATTGGGAATATGAGAGCAAGTTCGATCTGCCGGAAGAACTGCTGTCACTCCCGCATTTGGAGCTTGTCTTCAGCGGGCTCGATACGTATGCGGTGGTGACCGTAAACGGTCATCAGGTGATTACCGCGGATAATATGTTCCGTACATGGAAAGCCGATATTAAACAGATTGCAAAGAGGAAGAACAATAACATTCATATTCGTTTTCGCTCTCCTGTACGGGAGGATTTGCCCAAATTGGAGAAGCTCGGTTATCCGCTTCCGGCTTCAAACGACCAGTCTGAAGTTGGCGGACTTGGCGAACAGAAGGTTAGTGTGTTCGCCCGCAAAGCGCCATATCATTACGGATGGGATTGGGGCCCTAGGTTCGTTACCAGTGGAATTTGGCGTGAAGTCTGGATTGAAGGCTGGAAGGAGGGCCGCGTTCTCGATTTATTCATTGATCAGCTTGACGTTTCGCCGGCGGAAGCCAGACTGAAGGCAGTAACGGAGATTGAAGCGGATACGGAAGGGGAGGCGGTTATTCGGCTCAAGACAGGAAACTTGGTGTGGGAGCAGAAGGTAATGCTTCACCCGGGGACCCTGTTCATCGAAATGCCTTTTGTGATATCCGATCCGAAGTTGTGGTGGTGCAGGGGGCTGGGAGAGCCTCATATGTATGAATTTCAGGTTGAGATCATTAGAGATGAAACGTTAATCTCATCCAGAACAGTACGTACAGGGCTTCGATCTGCCAAGCTGATAAGAGAGAAAGATGAGGCAGGATCGACGTTTTACGTTGAGCTGAATGGGGTTCCGGTCTTTGCGAAAGGCGCAAACCATATTCCGAATGACAGCTTCATAACGGACGTTACGGAAGAACGCTACCGGCATGAAATTGCCACGGCAGCCGCTTCCAACATGAATATGCTTCGCGTGTGGGGCGGGGGGATCTATGAGCAGGATATGTTCTACGGTCTATGCGATGAATATGGTCTGATGGTGTGGCAAGATTTCATGTTCGCGTGCAGCATGTATCCCGGAGATGAACCATTCCTGGAGAATGTACGCGCTGAAGCGGAGGAGAACATCAAGCGTCTTCGCAATCATCCTTGCATCGTACTTTGGTGCGGCAATAACGAGATCGACACGGCATGGTCGCATTATACGGAAAAGGGCGGCTGGGGCTGGAAGCAGCATTATACATCTGAAATCCGTGAGAAAATATGGAGCGATTATCAGTCGATTTTCCATGGAATTCTGCCGGAGGCGGTAGCCGAATATGCTCCGGGAGCGGCTTACTGGCCTTCTTCGCCGATGATAGATACGACAGGAGACAGTAAACAGCATGCGACCAACGATTCCGCCGCAGGGGATATCCATTACTGGGGCGTATGGCATAATGTAGAGCCGTTCGAGAATTACAATAGATATGTCGGGCGTTTCATGAGTGAATACGGATTCCAGTCATTCCCTGAGTTTAAGTCTGTCCGCCGATATGCGGAGGAAAAAGACTTGGAGCTCGAATCACCCGTTATGCTTGCACATCAGAAGAACGGCCAAGGGAATCGTCTCATTAAGCAGTATATGGACATGTATATGAGTGAGCCCAAGGATTTTCCTTCCTTTTTGTATATGAGCCAGGTGCTTCAGGCCGAGGCGATGAAAATGGCTATTGAGGCGCATCGCCGCCAGAAACCATACTGCATGGGAACGCTCTACTGGCAAATGAATGACTGCTGGCCAGTCGCTTCCTGGGCAGGCATGGACTATTTTGGCAGATGGAAGGCACTTCAGTATGCTGCCAAGCGCGGCTTTCGGGATATTGCCTTGTCCATTGACGGAACGGATGCAAGCAAGCTGGAATTTTACGTGATATCCGACGTGCTTCAGCCGATTTCCGGCGCCGTGCATCTCCAGTTGATGGATATGGACGGAAGGGTTTTGGCCGACCTGAACGAGCCATTCAGTATGGAGGGGAATACATCGCTCAAGGTTCATACAGCCGCCACCGGACAGTTTATGCAAGACAGAAGCCCAAGCGAGATATTCCTGCTGGCACGGCTTGAAGTGAACGGAGAAACGCTGGATAGTCAGATACATTACTTTGTACCGATGAAGGAGCTTGCCCTGGAACAGGCTGACATCGAAATTCGGGAAGTTGAGGGCAGCGGGGGAACGGCAATTATGCTGCTTACGAACAAGCTGGCCAACCATGTATGGATTTCCTGCGAAACCGAAGGGAGCTTCAGCGACAACTTCTTTGACCTGATCCCCGGTGTCAGCCATACGGTTCAGTTTATGGCACGGACTAAGGATAAAGCAGCGTTTATCCCTGCCAAACCGGAACAACTGAGCGTGAAATCTATGAAAGACTTTATCTCCTTATAACTCACAACAGATAAAATAAATACGGTTCGCATAAAAAGACTGCCTTCAACGCTTCCGAAGCGAAAGAAGGCAGTCTTTATTGTATGAAGGTAACGGATTACACAAAATGCAGCCCTGACAGGTATGGCAACGGGATCGTTGTAAAGCCGTCAGGAGCCATCGATACATGCGGTGATTCCGGATCAAAGAGCAGGGACAGCAGGTCGTTGTCATCCCATTGAAGATCTTTCTCTCCCTTGCGGAGCGTATATGCTCGCTCCTGTTCCGGATCGCCGCTTACCCGGAATACGCTGTTCCAGAATTCTGGCAAGAGAGGTGAGCATTGGGTCAGCAGAGATGCCGCATCTGCAATCCATACCGTGCCGCTGTTTCGCCCGGACGTGATACTGGCACCGGATGCCTTCAGCAGTTCGAGCAGCTTCTTCTGCTGCCACGGGACGGGAATGATCATCTCCTTCGCAGGAAACCGGCGGTACATTTCTGCTAACAGCAGCGAACAACCTTGCACGTCGCCTGCCCATTCTACAGCACGCGAAGGCTCATCGGAGGAAGCTGTGCTGCGCTCGTCTTCAGAATGTACGGCAGCGACCGCAAAAGCTTCAATTCTCCCATTCTTCATGGCTACGAGCATTTGCGGTTCCAGACGGTAAATGTCCGGTATCGCGCTGGCTCCCATCAGAGCGAGCAGCTGAGCAGGACCTTGTTCATATCCTGTCCGGGCTGCGGAAAAGAGCGCAGATACTTGGAAAATATCTTCCGGCTGCATGCTGCGAATCGTCCACTCCTCCGTTCTGCTCGCCTCAAGGACGGAAGCTGCGGATTGATTCAAGGCAGCGAATGCTACCCGGCCAAAATATTGGCATCCGGAACGCATATATAGGGAGCGGTCCCCGGATATGAAAACAAGGGAAGCACCGGATCGTTTGGCATGTGCCATACACTCTTCCAGCAGCCGACTGGCGAGGTTCTGACCCCGGTAATCCGGATGTGTGCAAACAGAGCCAAGGCCGAACACTTGAAGCCGGGCGTCACCTGCGCGGATCACTTCCGGCACCATGCCCATAAAAGCGACCATGGTTCCTTCCTCGGTAAAAGCACCATAGGAATGGCTGATTCCCGGCTGGAACAGGTATGGAAATAATGTGCCCATGGATTTCTGATCGGGCTGTCGGAAGACAAAGTCGGATAAGGCGGCAGCCTCGCCAAGCTCGTGTGATAGTACCTTGCGGATGTTCATCGGTTTCGCCTCCATATGCGCATTTACATTCTTTTTTCAGTATAAAGGGAAGCGGAAAGCAAAAGCCATCATACATTTTGAAGCGAGATTCCCCAAAGTGCGTTGATCCATTGATAGCTGCATCCGTAGTCCGTAATAAAACAGATTCGATCTGGAGACGGTACTGATGTGCTGCTGTCTTCATGCGTATGGAAGCGGCTCTCCTCAAAGGGATTTGGTTCGCAACCAGGTACGGAAGGGTTATATATAGTGAATTCTACAAATGATAAGGCAACGTATTCTATATTAAAGAGGCGAGGCTTTTGGAATCAACCACACTGGTAAACTCACTTGTTCTACTTATGGCCGGCTTGCTGCTGATCGGCGTCTTGACCACCAAATTCTCATCCCGGTTTGGCATGCCCGCATTGGTCCTGTTTATCGTTGTCGGGATGGTACTCAACCGGTTTATTTACTTCGATAATGCTTTTATCACTCAAATCGTCGGCATACTTGCGTTGATTGTCATTTTGTTCGAAGGCGGGATGCAAACCAAATTCGACGATATTAAACCTGTCATCGGCTCCGCCTTATCGCTTGCGACTGTTGGTGTGCTGTTAACCACCTTTGTGGTGGGGGTCGCAGCCAAATTCGTGCTCGGCGTATCATGGACGGAGGGCTTTTTATTTGGAGCCATTGTCGGTTCAACGGATGCTGCTGCGGTATTTTCGGTGCTCAGCGGCAAAAATATCAAGAAACGGCTGACCTCCACGCTTGAAGCGGAGTCCGGCAGCAATGATCCAATGGCGATGTTCCTGACGATATCTCTGATCGAACTTTTCGAACATCCGGATACCTCGATCCTTAAACTGATCCTATCCTTTGTATGGGAGATGGGGGTTGGTCTGATCCTCGGCCTGCTGATCGGCAGACTGGCCGTGTACGTTATTAACAAGATCAATTTTGATTCCTCCGGTCTGTATCCCGTCATGGCTTTGGGCTTTGCCGTTCTCTCATACAGCGGGACCTCGATCATTGGCGGCAGCGGCCTGCTCGCGGTATATGTCACGGCGATTGTGATGGGAAATTCGGAGCTGGCTTACGGCCGGTCCATCATGCATTTTAACCAGGGGTTTGGCTGGATGATGCAGATTGTTATGTTCGTACTGCTGGGTCTACTCGTGTTTCCGAGTGAGCTGCCGGCTATCATTGGACCGGGACTTCTATTGTCACTGATTCTAATGCTGCTTGCCCGGCCTATTGGTGTTTTTATCAGCACGATTGCCATGAAATACTCGTTTCGGGAAAAGATTCTGCTCTCCTGGGCGGGGCTGAGGGGAGCGGTCCCGATTGTACTTGCTACATATCCGCTAATGGCCCATATGGAAAACGGACGGCTATTCTTTAATGTGGTTTTCTTCGTTGTCCTTACATCGGCGATTATCCAAGGGGCGACCATTTCTCCGCTGGCGGAGAAAATGGGACTGGCGGGCGATGTCAAGCCGTCCAATCCGTCCCTGCTCGAACTGACGGCGCTCGGCAAGACCAGATCCGAGATCAATCATATCGAGGTGAACACCTCGATGGCGATCGCCGGCAAGGAAATTTTGGAGCTGGATCTGCCGGAAGATATCCTGTTTACGGCGATCATCCGCAATGAGCAGATCATTGCCCCGCGCGGGAACACGAGGATAGAGGCGGGAGATACGCTGTATATGCTGAGTCCAAAGTCCAAGCGCAAGCAGTTGAAGACCATTCTGACTTCGCCTGCGCTGCCGGTGGTCCATCTGACGGAGGAAAAGCAATCTGTGGAAGAAGCAACAAATATATTGCCAACGACAGAAGAAAAGGAAAAGGACAAGTGATGAATAAAGAGCCTGAAATCCCTCATCTGAAGGATTCCAGGCTCTTTTGGCCTCTGAGGGGCGCGTGTTCTTAGGCTTTTCCAAGTATGAAACTGATGATCAGAATGATAAGCACGATGGAGGTAATGATTACGTACAGCTTATCGCCTTCGCGAACAAACACCCAGATCGAGATGGCGACACGCAGCACGGGCGTAAGAATCAGCAGGATTAATCCGGTAGTAATGACGGCATACGGCTTAAACTGGACCGTACCGTTGAATATATCCGACAGGCTGTGCGGGTAGAAATTGTCCGGATATCCGCTGCCTCCCTGGATAAAGAGTAGGATCAGGCCCAGGATGATAACCGCAGCGCTGATGATGACGCCAACCCGGAGCCAGCGGCTGACAGCAAGCTCAACGTCCTGAATTTCACTGTTCTCATTCATTTGCCAAACCCCATTCCTTCATAAATCATTTGAAGCGCCACATACAGCAGCACGGGGATGAAAAGCATCCGGATCGTCTTGCTTTTCATGCGCTGCATGATCTGCGCGCCAATCGTTGCACCAGCCAAAACGCCCAGTGCCACAGGCCCGGCAATATGCGGATCGATATCACCGCGGAGCAGGTAGACACCGGCGCTTGCCGCAGCGGTTACGCCCATCATAAAGTTGCTGGTAGCCGTGGACACCTTAAGCGGCAGTTTCATGAAAACATCCATGGCCATGACCTTGAAGCTGCCGCTGCCGATGCCAAGCAGGCCCGATATGACACCGGCGCCATACATTACGCCGAAGCCGCCATAGACATTGCCCACATTGTACGGGATTTGCTGTTGGACGGCCTTGTCGTAATAAGTTCCTGCGAGTTTCAGCTTGGCTGCTGCGGGATGCATGGGAACCAGCTCCTGCTGGTCACCTTTCTTTTTCTTGATCATATTGACCGCCGAGTACACCAGCAGCAGTCCAAAGATAATGTAGAGCAGATTGGGCGCGATCAGACCGCCGATGAAGGCTCCCGTAATCGCTCCGATCGTTGTGGCGATTTCCAGGAACATGCCCACGCGCAAATTGGTAATCCGGTCACGGATATACGCGATAGCCGAGCCGCTTGAAGTGGCGATAACCGATATAATACTGGCCCCGATGGCATGCTCAATGCTCACGCCGAACAGCAGCGTTAGAGCCGGAGTCACTATGATGCCTCCTCCAAGGCCCAGAACGGATCCTACGATACCAGCCAGAATGGCGATCAGAAGGATTTGCAGCGAAAACATAATCAAGTGATGACACCTTCCTCTCAAAAACTTAAACCCGATTGCAATGCGGTCCGGGGTACCTGTAAACTATGAGTGGTACATCCTTACAAGCGGGTGATTTACCGATCCATTATACAACGATTGTATAATAATTAATATACAATCGAACATTAAATATTGATTTTTCATTTACATTGTAAATAATTTCATGAATTTAAGCGCCCGCATGGGATGGTCCCGGCCGGGGAAGGGGAGAGATGTATGCGATTTAATCAATTGGATGAAAAGGATGAGCTGATTCTGAAGCATTTGCTGAATAATGGCAGGCTCAGCCACGCCGAGCTGGGCAGATTTGTCAATTTGACGCGAGCAGCGGTCAGAGAAAGGGTAAACAACCTGATCGAGCAAGGTATTATCGATAAATTCACGGTGAGCGTCAATCCGCTGAAAGCCGGGAAGAGCCTTTCAGTGTATTTCAACATTGACGTGGATTGGAGCATGCTTGAAAAGGTAGCGGAGCAGCTTCTGTCCGATGAAGAAATCACAAGCGTGTACCAGATGAGCGGTGGGCCGCATCTTCATGTACACGCATTAATGGATGATCAGGCGCATGTAGAACGTTATCTTCAAAGACTTCGGACATTAGAGGGCATTACGAACGTTCACAGTGAATTTTTAATCAAACGCTTTAAAGAAAGAGAGGGACTGCTGATCTGATGATACGGGTGGTGACTGGTATACTCTCGTAAGTATTTCCCAACCGAAAGCCCATTACCCGTGCAAAAACAGGCAGTTATCATATCCGACGGAAGCGGAGTCGGACGAGAGAGGTGTTCATCATGGAAGCCGTGGAAGATAGCGCTTATTTATCGGGAGAACTGAAGAAAATCGAAGCGTGGGAAAAGGATCAGAAGCAGGCGTGGTTCTGGGAGAAGCTAAGCCGGTTACCGTTCCTGTTGCTGGACAAGCTGACTCCGAAACGGATTCGGGATAAGCTTGGCGATGCGCTCGGGGAGGTGGGGCGGTTTCTGCAAACCGGAGGACAGTATCTCGTCCAGGAAAAAAGCGTGTTGAAGCTGCTTCAAGCTGCCTCCCGGGTCTCCCTGAGCGAAGAAGCGCGCAAGTCGCAAGAACGTGATTATGGCGGGAAGACGAATGATCTGACGCTGGAACAAGCCACCCATCTGCCGCTTGAGGTCATGGATCGGACGGCGGATGAACTGATCGGCCGCCGCGTCAAGTTCGCTGCGGCGCAGGGGGCTACGACCGGTATCGGAGGCGTGTTTACGCTGGCCGTGGATATTCCGATGGTGCTGGGCTTATCATTGAAGGTGTTGCAGGAAATGGCTCTATGCTACGGTTACGATCCGCGTTCGGAGCAGGAAAGGGTGTTTATCGTCAAATGCCTGCAGTTCGCTTCCGCCGATATCGTCGGCAAAAAGGCAGTGCTGGATGAGCTTGCAGATTTCGAGCAAGAGGATAAATCTCTGCAGGTATTCTCGCAGATACAAGGCTGGCGTGAAGTCGTCCAAACGTACCGGGACAGCTTCGGCTGGAAAAAGCTGTTCCAGCTTGTGCCGGTTGCCGGGATTTTGTTCGGTTCGATCAGTAATAAGGGGACGATGGAAGATGTAGCGGAGGCGGGAAAAATGCTATATCGGAAGCGAAGAATTCTTGCGAGGCTGAAAGAGAATTCGAATAAAATATAAAAAAGCCCTCGAGTCCGTCTGGCGGAGTAAACCGCCGGACGAGTTTGAGGGCTTTATGGTTTCGTTACTCCCCGTTTCCGCTGGACCAGCGGTTCAGAAGCTTATCCGATGGCAGCAGGAAGGTCAGGATGCCGAGGATCGGCAGGAAGCTGCAAATGGTCATAACAGTATTGACGCCAGCCATATCGATCCATTTGCCAAGAACGAGCGCTCCGAGACCGCCAAGTCCAAAAGCAAGACCAGTGATCAGCCCGGAAACCGTGCCGATTTTACCGGGAAAGAGCATTTGGGCATAAACGACGGTCACCGAGAAGCTTGAGAAGACGATCAGGCCAATCAGTGCGAGCAGTATCCCTGCTCCCCACAAACCGACATGCGGAAGCAGCAGGGCGAGCGGGGCGGCAAGCGCCATGGATGCGAATATCATATTCCGTTTACCGAAGCGGTCAGCGAGCGGACCGCCGAAGAAGGTACCGACCGCTCCCGCACCGAGAAAGAGAAAGATAAAGATTTGGGCGTCATTCACGCTTAATCCGTAATGATCAATCAGGTAGAACGGGAAGAAGGTGCTGATAGAGGAACTGTACCAAGACCGGACAAAGACAAGCAGAATGAGCATGACAATGGCGAACCGGACTTTAGAACGCACCTCGGGCTTCAGCTGTCGTGCCGCCGCCTTTTTCTTCACTTGTGCGCCGCTTTGGAGCTTTCGGCCATACCATCTGGCAACATAGATCTGTACGGCAATGCCTGCAGCGGCAACGAGCGTGAACCAGATCGCTCCGAAGAGACCCAGCGGAATGAAGATCCACATGGTCAGCATCGGCGCAAGGGATTGTCCTGCGTTGCCTCCGACCTGGAAAATGGACTGGGCGAGACCTCTGCGCGAACCTGATGCCATATGGGATACTCTGGAGCCCTCCGGATGGAAAGCTGCCGAGCCAAGACCAACGAATACGACAGCCAACAGCACTGCCGGGTATGTATCCGCGAAGGCCATCAAAAGCATGCCCGTAAAGGTGAAGCCCATCCCGATCGGTAAAAGGGCGGGTGTCGGTTTACGGTCTGCAAACCAGCCGACGACGGGCTGCATGATGGACGAAGTAAAGTTTATGGCAAACGATATCCACCCGATCTGCGTATAATTCAGGTGCATGGAAGATCTCAGAATAGGAAAGATGGCCGGGATTACCGATTGAATCGAATCGTTAAACAGATGCACGAGACTGATTGCAACCAGTATACGAAAGACGGTAGCGCTGGCATCGGAACCGGCAAGTGGCTGCCGTTCTTTTTGCGGAGCCGCGCTGTTTAGGGTAGGAACTGACATATAAACCTCCTGCTCTCATCAAATGGATAAAGAGATTATATGACAGAAAAAGGCGATGCGTATACCCTTATTTGATAATCACACCGCCGAATGGAATCACTTCACGCAAAATTCTTTTCAATAAACCGTCTTGCTCCATTTCCTGTTGCAAGCGGCTGGTCTGCTGACCGGCATGATACAATACCGTACCGGATCCGGTCATTTTCCAGTGATAATTCATGCGCTGGCTGGCCAGCGTATTGCCGTAGACGGTCAGTTCGAGCCTGGCATTCTCAGGATAAGCTACCAGACTGCCAGCATCGACATATAGCGGTTCGGAGGGATGCAGCTCCGCTTCGTAGACAGCGCCTTCGGTCAATAATCCGACCGTACCCGCGCCGGAAAATTTCATTTTCACTGCATCTTTCGTGATCAGCATATTTTTGATTTTTAATATCCGGGTATGCATCTCGATGCCCGAGCTGTAAAAGAAAAGATTACGAAAATCATAGAGCAGATCGCTGTAATCTTTCAGTTCAACTGCCTTAATGGCAAAACCAGGAGGTACCGCGGCAGTAAACTGGCAGGGACCGCTCATATCTGCTTGAATCAGCCTCTTTTTTCGATACATTCCCTTTACATTCATCAGGCGGTCACTGCGACCGTCGGAGGGACCTCGGTAGGTTAGAATTTGCTCCGGATGAAGAATATGCATGGCTTCTCCTTCTCCAAGCGAGAAATCCACTGCTTGTCCATTCCCTCCCCCGGATTCCCGGATTCCGATATTCAACTAAGCTCTCCTCCTTTCAGCATGTCATTGAATCTACAATCGGTTTCTCCGGTTGGATTGCCGCATGGCGAAACGGATAACCCGAATGATGACGAAATATCCTACTACGAGCAGGATAACGGTAATCAGCATGATTTTGAATTTATGGGTCTTGGCATCCTTGAGCTCATTAACTTCCTTCAATTGATCTACAGTTTCAGCCAGTTGACGGTTCTGTTCCACGAGCTGCGCGTTTTGTTCCTCGAAGGCTTTTGCGCTTTGCTTTGTTCGTTCCAGCTCATCGAGGGTCTCTTGGTAATTCTGTTTCAGCTGATTGACCTGGCCTGGCAGATCGGAGAATTTTTCCACTCCATTATAGAAATCGTCAAAATAATTCGCATGGGCAAATGAGCCCGTAAGGAACAAGCCGAAAATCATGATGACAAGCATGCTGATTTGTCGAAAAGAAGATCTATGATAAAGTTTTTGATTTTTTTTCATATGTTCACCACCCGCCGCATAATATGAAACATGCCTGGTTACCTAATATTACCCCAAAGTATTTGCATTTGATTGATAAGGATCGAGATGAATAAAGTATTCAAAGTTTAGGAATGGCTCTCAGAGGGTATATCTAGTAAGTAGCCGCGAGAATCCCGTTCACATATGAGTTCGTTCCCGAGAACTTCATCTATTAAAAAATACACTCATAAACATAGATTAGGCTGAGGCCGACGAATGGACTGCAGCACAGGCTATGCAAAGTTAAAGGAGAAGATTGAAATGGAAAAAGAACAACAATACAAAAAAATGCTGATCACCGTAAACGGCAAGCCCGTGGGACGGGAGATTTGGATCGATAAAGTAACATACGCACCGGTGCTTACACATGAACCGACGGGTAAGCCGTCTGAACCTGGAGTGGGTGCAGCAATCAGCTGATTTTGTATCATAATATCATAACCAGGCGATAAAAACCCGTGATCCATCTGGATTACGGGTTTTTTGTAATTTTCTGGAACCGTGCAAGTGGACAAGAGAAAAAATTTGCGTATAAATAAAATAAAACGGTTTTTTCATGCCTTTGTTACATATTTCGACATATATTTAGGTGTAGTTCTTATATACTATAAGAGGTTTTGTGTAGGTCTTTTTACGCATTTTGTCGAGGATGGGGGGAATTAAAGCTTAAGAATACAACGAATGACTCAAATTTCGAAGAAATTATGGTAGGATGTAGGAAATATATCGTACGAACGTATGTTCCGTGACACTATGATGTCAGCGCGTATTGGTACGATATAAAGATGACAAGAAAAGGGGTGAAATCCATGCAGTCAGGTATTCAGGAAAATTTTACATGGAACCGCAGTCATATCTTTGCAAGCGGCTCCAATAAAGTCATTTTGTTGGTTGAATGGTATGGGGGATCCTTCCGTCAATCAAGAAAGAGAAATACACCCAAACTGATCGCCCAAGATGTGCAGCTGCATTTATGGTTTGAACCGCAAGTTTCTCTGGTCCGCGTTCACGGAGCGAAGGCAATGAAAAACCTGGGACAGTCAATCATGATTCCTCTCGGTCATCTGTACGATGGTGTAAAGCAGTTTATAGCCATCGAACTTGCTCTTCAAGCCCAAAATGCCGGCATGCATGGCGTTTTGTCTGCACAATGGAAATTCAAGGAAAAGAACAAAGAGCGCATTAAGGAACTTCCCGTGAAGGAATTATATATGAATTACACGTATCATACAGGTCTTTTACAGCAGCCGGAAGATTTCCATGTGCGAAAGCATGTCAAGCTTTTGGAAACCCAGACCGTACTGAAAAAGGCTATTCAGCTATTCGAATTCGGCGATATTGATCAAGGAGAGTGGCTGCTTCGGCGAAAGGGCGATGAGCTCCTGATTGAAGCTGCGCGTTTCACGGATACACGTTTGCTGGAAGAGGCTGACATGCTTTATCAGCTCAGCGAGCACTATGTTAGTACGTATCGAAATCGCAAGGTGTTAAAAATCAAAAACTTTTGAGTTACTGAATGGACCAAAGAAAAGGTAACTTTCTTCTGTATGACTTCATCTTTCACGAGACAAGCAGAATTAACCTTAGTTCATTTTATGTGTGTTCAATTCTTTTCGTAACTTCGAAGAAACCAGTCTGAAACATACGTCTGGAGGAGCAAACAGGACAGGGTTTTTTAGGCAGGATTCGCTTTGCTACAAGTCGAATGGACTACATCACGCAATTTTAACATGAGTCTAATTTACTATATGAGCTAGGAGAATCCACATGACTGACAGATTAATTCGTTTAATGCGCATTATTACACTAGTACAAGCTAAACCGGGGATACTGGCCAGAGAGTTGGCTGAAAGATGCAGTACCAGCGAACGAACCATTTACCGTGATATGGAAGCCCTTAGTGCCATGCACATACCTATAACCCATCTCGGATACGGAAAAGGGTATCAGTTCATCGGCCGCTTTGCTTTATATCCCTTCGACTGGACTGAGGATGAGCTTGAGGCGTTCACGACTGTCGCCCAGGTAATGAATCAGATCAAGCCTTTGCTTCCGGAAGGATTCGAAGGAGCCTACGAGAAGGTTATGGCAGCCTATCATAAACAGAAAGTGGACCGAATGGAAACCGAGCTACAGGAAGGAGAGCATCACCAGCCGGGGAAAACGGTGAGCACGCAGTCCGGGGAGGAGCAGTCTGAGTATCTTATGCCGATTTTACTAGCAACATTGTCCCAGCAGATCATACAGGCCGAATATTATATTCCGGAGCGAAATGAGCTTCTTTACGGTAAAATAGATCCTTACCTGCTGATTCCGTGGCAACGCCGCTTTTATTTGGTCGGACGCAACCACAATACGGGTGAAATGTATACTTACCGTCTGAACCGTTTTGAGCGGGTCGTTGTCCTGGACGATGTCTTTATTAAAGTACATACCCATACACAGCAAGAATGGCAGAACTATTTTCGTGGGAAAGAAGAAGAATCGGTAGCATTTAAGATCAGACTCTCCTCGGCGGTCATTCCGAAGTACAAGGAGAAGACGTTTATTACCCCGATAGCAGAAACGGCCGCAACGGATGGAAGCATAATCATTGATCTTACGATTTCGGATGTTCGCGAATTTCTGAGCTGGTTGTCTCAATATGGATCTGAAGCGGAAATTCTTGAACCCGTTCAGTACCGTGAA
This sequence comes from Paenibacillus dendrobii, assembly GCF_009807035.1. Taxonomy (GTDB): domain Bacteria; phylum Bacillota; class Bacilli; order Paenibacillales; family Paenibacillaceae; genus Paenibacillus_AQ; species Paenibacillus_AQ dendrobii. The sequence continues at coordinate 248,247 of NZ_WUBI01000005.1, read as the reverse complement.
ATGATGAAACATCAATTGAAAAAATGGCTTGCGGTGTATGGGTGACATTCTTGCATCACTTTATCACATCAATTCACCAGAGAAGCGGGCCCGCAAGTATCATTTAAACTGCCACCATGCCGGCCCGCGTCTAGGGCTGACTCCAGCGTTCTTTCTATCCTGATTGGGCCGTTCATTATGTTTCCCTCCCCATCATTTCGGCTCCCCTTCCAAATCCATTGATGACCCTTACCTGATCACATGATTTTACGGTTATAGCCCGGGAAATGAATTTCCTTATGCTGGGTATATATGTTAAAATTTATATGTTGAGCGTTAATATTGGATCTCAAAGAAACGGGGAATGGACTTTGAGCTTGTTCACGTCTGCAAAATCGCCGGAGGATATAGAAGCTGAGAATAAATCAAGCCAGAATATGCGCATCAATATGTTTTTCTTTAGCACTTTTGTTGTTTTTTGCATTGTTATTGTTCGCCTGGCATTCATTCAGTTTATGGATGCTCCGAGTCTGACGGAAGAGGAAACCAGTCAAAATACGAAGCAAATTCCCCTTCCGCCCAGCCGTGGTAATATTCTAGATGCCGCAGGTGTCAAGCTTGCGTATTCGAAGCCTGTCGAATCGCTGTATATTACTTTGATGAAGGATTACAGCAAGGCAACGGAAAAGGGCAAGAAGAACCGTCCGGAGATCGAGAACATTGCCGAACAGATGGCGGCGGCCTTTAAGAAGTTCGAAAATCATTCCGTCCCGTCCATGACTGCGGCAGAAGTTCTGGAAGCGATGGATCTCGAGTCCAAACAGGATCAGGGATATGTGCACCGCCGCATTAAGAAGGATTTGAATCAGAAGGAAATCCAATATTTTATGGAGCATAAATCTGATTTTCCGGGGATTGAGATTATCGAAGAAACGGTCAGGCAGTATGATCCGGATACAGTAGCCGTCCAGACGGTTGGTTATGTCAAATCTTTTAAAAGTACGGAAATTCTAAAAGTCTACGATAAAGCAAGGGCTGAAAGCACCGAAGGAACGGCGGCACCTGGAGATACATATACCAAGGATGAGCTTGTCGGCTTTGACGGCGTCGAATTATCCTTTCAAGATGAACTGAGAGGCAAAAACGGCTATAAAGTCATGTCGGTTAGCTCGGCCAATATTCCCGAGGAAGTGGAGGACATCGTTGCGCCGGACAAAGGTAATGATGTCTGGCTGACGATCAACAAAGATGTCCAGTTGAAAACGGAGCAAGCCATTAAGGATCAGTTGCTTTGGCTGCATTCCCATCCGGTATCCGGCAAAACGCATCCCGAAGCCGTCACCGGCTACGCGGTAGCCATGGAAGTCGATACGGGAAATATCGTGGCGATGGCCAGCATTCCCGATTATGACACGAACATATGGGGGACGGGTTCGGCCTCGACGGCTGACTTTAATAAACTGAACGGAAATTATCAAAATGGGGCCATTACTCCGCTGAGCTCCGGCAAATCAAAACATAAGTTTGATTCAGCTGTATTGCTCGGGTCGACGATTAAACCGCTGAGCGTGCTCGTCGGATTAAATGAAAAGCTTATTACGACGACTACGACTTACAATGACACGGGGATCACCTATTTTGGGAAGGAGCAAAAACCCGTCCGCAATTCCCAGGGACACCCCTACGGCTATTTTCGCACGCCTGCCGACGCCATCGAGCATTCCTCCAACGTGTTTATGGTCGACATGATAGGCAACAAGCTGTACAAGAAATACGGGGATGACGGAATCGGCATCTGGGATCATTACATGACGGACTTTGGTTTGGGGGTAGCGACAGAGATTGATCTGCCGAAAGAATGGCTTGGGGGAAAGGAATATATTCATTCGAAGGAACGGAACAGCAAAGTTGGTAGTCCCCAAGCTGCTCTTGTCTATGGTTCTTTCGGTCAAATGGGCAGATATACGCCGCTGCAGCTGGCCCAATACACAGCTACGCTCGCGAATGAGGGCGCGCGCATCAAGCCGCAAATCGTCAGCAAAATCACGGATGCGAGCGGCAAGGTAATTAAACAAAACAAACGCGAAGTGCTGAATACGGTTAAATTCGACGCTTCTTATTGGAAGCTGATTCGAAAAGGAATGAATACGAACGTAAGCGAAGCTTTTGCCGGATTTCCATATGATTTTGCCAGAAAAACCGGCACATCGCAGCAGGACTCAGGAAAAGACGGCCTTATAGATAACGGGGTCTTCATTGCGTATGCCCCGCGCAATAATCCGAAGCTGGCGGTTGCGGTAGTCATTCCGGAAGGCGGATTCGGCGCGTACAGTGCTGCCCCGATAGCCCGAAAGATTTTCGATGCCTATGATCAGGCTTACGGGCTGGACGGCGTACCGAAAAAACAGCCGCAAAATCAGGATGCCATTGGTGAAACGGCAGGCAAGCAGGCTTCCAAAAAACAGCAATAAGGAGAACTTTAAAGCGGCAGTACAGGAGAATATGACCTGTGCTGCCGCTTTCCCTTACTCGAAAAAGATCAAACCCTAGCGAAAGATGCCGAGCCCCCTTCATGTATGCTAAAATAAACATTGTTATTTTGAACATCGTAGTTAGAGAGGGGGGGAGCCGGTGAGCGAATACACACCGGACCATCCGGAGCAGGAAGAAACGAAAAAGAAAGGAAATCTGAATTTAAGAATCAATCTGTTCTTTTTCAGCACTTTTATCATCTTCTGTGTCATTATTATCAGACTTGCCATCCTTCAGTTTGTCGAGGGGCCTACCCTGACTGAAAAGGAATCCAGCAATATTGTCAAAGATGTGCCGCTTCCTCCTATCCGGGGAACGATCTTTGATGCTTCAGGCGTAAAGCTGGCATATTCGACTCCGACACAATCGCTTTATATTACATTGATGAAGGATTACAGCGAAAAGAACGGCAGCAAAAACCGGCCTGAGGCTGAGCAAATTGCGCAGCAGCTTCTGGAGGTGTTTGATAAATACGGGAATCCGAACGCGGAGAAAATGACCAAGCAGGATATTATGGATGCCATGGATTTGGATTACAAAAAGTATGCGGGCTATTCGCCGCGCCGGATCAAAATGGATTTGACGGATAAGGAGATCGCATATTTCAGTGAGCATAAATCCGATTTTCCGGGCATCGCCATTGAGGAAGAAAGCGTCCGCCATTACGATCCGGACACTGTAGCAGTCCAAACCATCGGGTACATCCGTACGTTTAGCGGTTCGAAAACCTTAAGTAAGTATAAAGGGATTGATGAACAGCAGCGCAGCAGCGACGTTACGAAGGACCCAGGCCTCGTATATACGGAGCCGGAATTTGTTGGGTTTGACGGACTTGAGCTGATGTACCAGGACGAACTCAGGGGCAAAAACGGCTACAAGAAGGTTCCGATCAATCCGCGCAATATGCCGGAGGGCGTTGATGAAATCGTACCGCCGGTCAAAGGAGACAATATTTACTCGACCATCAATAAGGAAATTCAGGTTTCTACGGAACAGGCCATCACGGAGCAATTGAGCTGGCTTCACAGCCACCCGGTTTCCGGCAAGCTTCATCCCAATGCGACGACCGGGTTTGCTGTGGCGATGGAAGTCAAGACAGGCAATGTGGTAGCCATGGCCAGCATGCCGGATTACGATACGAATGTCTGGCAGACGGGCAGCGTAACGCCGGAAAATTGGAAGAAAATCCAGAATATCTACATGAACGGTACGATCCGTTCCTTTAACCCAGGTAAAAAAGGGGACCATCCGGAGTCTGTCGTGCTTCTCGGTTCTACGCAGAAGCCGCTCAGCGTACTGCTGGGACTGAATGAAGGCCTTATTACGACGAATACCTATTATCAGGATAAAGGCGCGGCTTATTTCGGTAAGGAAGGTCATCAGACCCGCGTTCAAAACTCCCAGGGGCATGTGTACGGAGGCATGGATCCGGCAAGGGCGATCGAGAAATCCTCGAATGCTTTTATGGTCGATATGATCGGCACAAGGCTCTATAACAAATACAAGGATAAGAGTATTACTGTCTGGGACGAGTATATGACTAAATTCGGTCTTGGCGTTCTGACGGGAAGCGGGCTTCCCGGCGAATGGAAGGGACGCAAGGAATATACGAACGTCAAACAGGCAGGAAGTACGCAGTCTGCGATGGCCTATGCGTCTTTCGGACAGCAGGGTAAATATACAACGCTGCAGCTTGCGCAGTATACGGCGATGCTCGCCAACGAAGGCAAGCGGATGAAACCGCAGTTGGTCAGCAAAATCACCGATGAGAAGGGGAACATCGTGAAGACCTTCAAGCCGGAGGTGCTGAACACGGCGGATTTCCCTAAATCCTATTGGAATGAAATTCGCCGCGGCATGAAGAGTGATGTGTCGGCCTTCGGTGATTTCCCTTATGCTTTCGCACGGAAGACGGGTACCTCGACGCAGCAGGTTGGCCATCAGCTGGTGGATAACGGCGTATTCATCGCTTATGCACCGCGTGATAATCCTGTGCTCGCCGTTGCAGTTATGATTCCGGAAGGCGGCTTTGGTTCGCAGAGTGCCGCGCCGATCGCGCGCAAAATCTTTGATGCTTATGACAAGGTGTATGGGCTGGATGGGGTGCCGAAAGGCAATAAGTCCACAGATACCAATGAAGCCAGCGGCAATTCAGCAACCGGCAGCCATTAGGAATATCTGATTGATTCTAATTCCGGAACATTTCAGGGGCAGGCTTTGGGGAAACCCGGGCCTGCCCCTGATTCATATCCAGAACGAACGAGAGCCGGTTGCTCTGGATCTAAGATGAACCCGGCCAGTTCCTGGTTGAAAAACCTTTTTGTGACCCTCCCCGGCTTTATGGTAAAATGTCCGTATGTGTGCGTGAATCGTGAAAAAGAGAATATTTAGGGGGTAACAGCATGAATAACAAATATAAGCTGCTCGCGCTGGATATGGACGGTACCCTGCTGACAAGTGAGCATATCATTTCGCCAGTGACGTCCAAGTGGATACAGAAGGCCAAGGATCAGGGCATTCATGTATGTCTATCGACCGGAAGAAGTTTCGGGAGTGCGCTTCCTTACGGAGAGGAGCTGGGCTTGACAACTCCTATGATAACGGTGAATGGCAGTGAGGTATGGCGTTCTCCGCATGATTTGTATGAGCGCTCCTTAATGGATCCGAAGCTTATCATCGCCATGCATGATCTCGCGGTGGAGGAAGATTGCTGGTACTGGGCTTATTCCATTGACCGCATGTACAACAGCGATGAATGGACTGACGGAATTATGGATGGGGAATGGCTTAAATTCGGTTTTCACACGGAAGATGATGATGCACGCCATCGTATTCTGATGAAGCTTCAGGATATGGGTGGACTTGAAATTACGAATTCTTCGCCTCATAATCTCGAGGTGAACCCGCAGGGAGTGAACAAGGCAGCTGGAATTCAAAAGGTCTGCGGTTTACTCGGATTGGAGATGAACGAGGTGATTGCCGTCGGTGACAGCATGAATGATCTGGCAGCGATCCAGGCTGCAGGACTTGGTGTAGCCATGGGAAATGCGCAGCAGGTGGTGAGGGAAGCCGCGGATTTTGTAACTTCAAGTAATGATGAAGACGGAATTGCGAAAGTGATTGAAAAATTTATTTTAGTATAGAATGAGCCCAAGAATAGATGCATTGGATTCAATCTATATCATTAGAGGAGATCGAAGCCTATGGCTATACTCGGATGGATTCTGATCATAGCCCTGTTCGCCGTCGGGCTGGCCGGAGCGATATTTCCCGTACTTCCGGGAGCAGTGGCCATTTTTGTTGCCTTTTTCGTATACGGCTGGTTCTTTACGTTCGGGCACTTCAATGTATGGTTCTGGATCATACAGGCGCTGATCATCATCGTATTGTTCGTAGCCGATTATGCGGTCAGCGCCTGGGGAACGAAGAAGTTTGGCGGCTCCCGCCTGTCTGTTATACTCAGTACCATCGGCGTCATTATCGGGCCGTTCGTCATCCCGGCCTTCGGACTCGTCATCGGACCGTTTCTAGGGGCTTTTGTGGGTGAACTTTTGGTCGGCTCTTCGGTTTCGAAAGCCGCAAAAGTGGGCTACGGAACCCTGGTTGGGCTGTTCAGCAGCATGGTTATGAAAATTATATTGCAAATTGTCATGATTGTCGTATTCTTTATCTGGATTGCTGTTTTTTAAGTGTAAGACATATGCTCCATGGGGTGTGCTCGCTGGGGGAAAGAAGGGAATAGGGTTTTGGCTAAAAAAGAATCGTTTATAAAAGGTACGCTTATCCTGGCCGCTGCAGCTTTGGTGGCAAGGGTATTGGGGCTGGTCCAAAGGGTGCCCCTGGATCATTTGTTTGATGATGTCGGCAAGGCTTCATTCTCCATTGCCAACAACGTGTATCTGATGCTGCTTACGGTTGCGACTGCCGGCATTCCGAGCACGCTGAGTAAGATGGTATCGGAACGGTACGCTTTAAAACGGCCTGGTGAGGCTCGGCAGATATATCATGCGGCGCTGCTGTTTGCGGTATTTGCGGGTGTCATTATTACAGTACTGCTGTATGTTCTGGCACCGTATTATGCGACTTACGTCTCCAAAGTGCCTGAAGCCGCCTTATCCATCCGTGCTTTGGCTCCTGCGCTGCTGCTGTTTCCGGCCATTGCCATGATGCGGGGGTATTTTCAAGGAAGGCACAATATGGCTGCCGGCGGCATTTCGCAAATCGTTGAGCAGTTCGCGCGTGTAGGTACGGCCATTATTCTGGCCTATGTCCTCCTGAAATCCGGCTACAGCGGAAGCTGGGTCGCTGCGGGCGCTTCCTTCGGAGGGGTGCTCGGTAGCATCGGTGCATTTGCGATTATGCTGTATTATACGGTGAAAATCCGTAAGCAGGATAAGGCTGCGATGATCCAGGAAGGCTCTATCACGCAGCTGCCAATGTTGCGAATTTACAAAGACATTTTTACGCTGTCTATTCCGATTGTTCTTTCGTCGCTAACCGTTCCGGCGGTTAACTTTATTGACTCGTCTATTGTCAATCCGCTCTTGATCGGTCAAATCGGGGAGGCGAAGGCGACGGAGCTGCTCGGAATTCTCGGACAACGTGCCCAAAGCATCGCCGGCATTCCGCCGATTCTGGCCATTGCGCTCAGTACTTCGCTGATCCCGGTCATCTCGGCGGCGTTTGCCCGGAAGGACCAGGAGCATTTGCAGCAGCAGATGACGCTGGCGCTCCGCATTTCTGTATTAACGGGAATGCCGATCGTGATCGCGCTGTGTACGGCAGCCTACTCCATTAACGGACTGCTGTTCAGCACCCTTGACGGAAGCTGGCTCATTATGCTGCTTACCTTCGGTACGATCTTCCAGATTACGATGATGACTACGAACTCCATTCTCCTTGGCGTGAATAAAGCGAAGGTGTCCATGGTGAACGTCATGGTAGGGATCGTGGTGAAACTGGCCGGCAGCTACCTGCTCGCACCTTGGCTAGGTATCTACGGCATCATTGCCGCGACCGGACTTTGTTTCCTGGTGATCACGCTGCTCAATCTCAGAATGCTGAAGGTCATCGTGCCGTTCTCAATTCTTGGCAAACGTTGGACAGGCTTCTTGTTAACCGTGATCCTGACGGCAGCCGTAGGTTATGGATTAAACGAGGCGGGGGTTCAGCTGACACGCATTATGCCGGATCGTCTGGCTTTTCTGATTACTTGCATGATCGTAGGAGGAGCGGTCGTCGTGCTTTACCTGGTGCTGATGATCATGCTTGGCGTGCTGCGTCAGCATGAACTTACGAGTTATCCGCGCAAGGTGCAAAAGCTTCTTCGTCCTTTGATGCGTTTGCAGCCATCCCGCTTTAAGACGGGTGGTTCACAAGGCCAATAGAGCTTTAAACCGAGGAGCTGTCAGCAGACCGTCTGTTTTTAATTTGGAATTTCACTTGGTTACCGCTCTTTCCGCATCATGGGTGAGAGCGGTTTTTTGCACGGCGTAACGGTGGGCATGGGTCATTTCAATCCATACCGGCCTTTTCGGACGCGTCACTTGATCGATGGCTGATCTGCTTTTGAACCAGTCATACCGGGTAATCGGTTCATAAGGCACGTCATGCCACACCTCGTTCAGAGAAGGGCTATATAACCTTTTGCCTGGTGGCAGCCATTCCGATTTGAGCAGCTCCGAACTCTCCCCTGGAGAGTTCAGGGCTGCTTTTTTGTCGCTGGTGAACAGCTTGGGCCAATACTCTTGTCTGGAGCCGCGATGTTCCGTTTCGGCTGCAAATGCTTGCACCCCGTTCAGCACATCCTTGTAGCCGAACAGCATGGCATATAAGGCTTTACCGAATGCGATCCGCTCCTCGAGATTGGAAAACTGCTCCAGAACCAGGCCGACCATGCCTCGGCATCCGTTAAGGCAGGTTTCTTCTTCATGTCCGGTATTTTCCCGCGATTCTTCGGATTTGGCAGACGGGGGTTCGGATGCATCCTCCTGGTCTGTCCGGATTTCCTTCTTGACAAGCATCGGGAAAATAACCTGATTCATCTGGAATCTGCCGTGTAGAGTGAAGGCAGGGCTCCGCAAAATATTTTTTTGAAAATAGCTGTTCTGGACCACCCTGCCCTCAATATAGTTTTGCTCGTTGATAATGAGACCGACCGCGAGCAGCGCACTGTCGCGCTCAATCCAGAACCTTTCCCAGAAGGGGCGCATAAAAGCGGAAACACGAAACTCAGGCAGAAGATGAAACAGGCTTCTCCCAAGCTTTCGGCTGTGCATGTAGAGAAGAAGCTGCGGATAAGCGTCCAGAAAAATCAGGGCATTGCTTCGCTCCAGCATTTGATACATATCCTCACGAAACTGATCGGCAACTACGTCGGACAGCAGACCGCCTTTCAAATCAGTCATATTCCAGCCTGCGTTTCGGGAAACCATATGAGCGAGAAAAGCCCAATGCAGCTCCGGAAATTCCAGGTAGCATTCATAATAAGCTTCTGTACGCGTGATATTGCTCCGGTTCGCTTCAAGTGCTGATATACGTATCCTTTGTACGATATCCCGATCCTCCGGCAACAGTGGCGCTGCAGCCTCCTCCTTGCCAAATGCGCTGTCACGTATACGGCTGCGGTCACTCAGCAGCCGCTCCAGCTGATCGCGAATACTGTGCGCAGCCGATTCCTTCCAGCCGAACGGCCTGCGTTCCTTGGTCAGAAGCTGAGATGCCTTCCAGCAGGCATATTTTCCTTTGACCGCTTCAGCTGCTGTTTGTGGCAGCGTCATTGCGAGACGGACAACACCCTGGAATGTAGAACGGTCTTCCTCCTTCTCCGCCATGGACGGATCTTCCTTTCCGTGTGAAATGAGCTTAGTTACAGTATGGCTCAAAAATTTGACTTCCACTCTGTATTTTGATTCACTAAAGAAAGAATTGGACAAGAAATGTTCAGAAAGGACTGATTATAGATGCAAAAGATCACTTCAAAAGCTGAATTTCAAGTTGCGATTCAATCGCCGCGTTTAACTGTCGCCATTTTCAAAGCCGATTGGTGCGGAGATTGTAAATTTATGGATCCGTTTATGCCGGATGTCGAAACAAAGTTCGCCAATGACATGACCCTTGTGGAAGTAGACGTAGACAAGGTAGGGGATGTCAGCCAGGAGCTGAATATTCTCGGGATTCCAAGCTTTGTCGCCTTTTCCGACGGCCGGGAGCTCGTGCGCCTGGTCAACAAGCTGCGTAAGTCGCGCGAGGAAATTGAAGGCTTTTTGCAACAGGCTCTGGATGTGTACAGAACCATCCACAAATATTAATGAAATGTGCACCGCTCTGGCCGGATTAGAGCGGTGTTCTTGTCTTTTTTGCAAAAAGAATGCGGTTTCTTGGCAATTTGTCACAAAGTGGGTATATTCCCGTGCCCTTTATCAGGTATAATAGATGAGATTGGTAAATATACGAAGCGCTTCAGAACGGATGGAGCGTTTTTAATTTGAGCTGCAGGTGAGAGAAATTTGAATACCAAACAATTGAAATGGCTCAGCTACCTGACCTTTGTTGTGATGTTCTTCGCGACGTTCGGCGGGACTGTCGTAACCAAGACCGATTCGGGTCTCGGCTGCGGCCATGAATGGCCTTTGTGCCGAGGGCAGTTTGTTCCAGCACATACCATTGCTTCGTTAATCGAATATTCCCACCGCTTGGTCAGCGGCATGGCGGGGCTGACGGCGGTAGCCGTCGTCGTGGCTTTCTGGCTGTTCGCCAAAAACCGCAGGGACTTGCGTACGTATTCTGTACTGACGCTTATATTTGTGCTTGTACAGGCTTTAATGGGTGCCATGGCTGTCATATATGACCAGTCTTCAGCCGTGCTTGCGTTTCACTTCGGGTTCTCTTTGATCGCTTTTGCCAGTTCTTTGATGCTGGCGCTTGGAGCACGGAAAATGGACAAGGATCGGAACTTGGCTGTCAAGAAGGAGCATGCTCCGGTAAGCTTTGCTTTCCGCAACTTTGTCTGGATGGTTACTATCTATTCGTATATCGTGGTCTATGTAGGTGCTTATGTAAGCCATACCAGCTCGGCGGGAGGCTGTTCGGGTTGGCCGCTTTGCAACGGCAAGCTGATCCCGGAACTGACCGGCAGCGTAGCCGTTGCCTTCATACACCGTCTGGCTGCACTTCTGCTGTTTATCGCGGTCGTGGTTATGGCCTACTTTGCTTACAAGCTCCATAGAGGCAGCCGCGAGCTTGCGGGTCTGGGAATTGCAGCGGCGATTCTGTGCCTGATGCAAGTGTTCAGCGGGGCAGGAATCGTGTATACATTAAGCAAGCCTGAAGTCTATATTTTTGCGGCTCTGCTCCATAATTTGCTGATTTCTTCGCTGTTCGGCGTACTTTGCTATCTGAGTGTCAGGGTATGGCAGCTTGGAAAAGAACCTGTGGAGGAATTAAGAACCGCATCAAACGTGTAGAAGAACGTGAATAAGCATCATCGACAAAGTCCGCGAAGCCATTCGGGGGCTTTGTTTGTGAACGCGAGGCCATGAGGCATGGGGCAAGACCGCGAGAATGAACGGAGTTTACTTAGGGACATGCTAAGAGCAGAGTGCAGTGTACCTGTGGCGGGCGTGGCATTTGAAAAATGAAAGCAAGTGATTTGTCCCCGAGTCGTTTAATCACGATGCTGAACTGTTTAATTACATGTGAGAAGATTCAGGTATGGCGTACATATCATCGGATCCTGAAGAGAAAAGAGCTATTTTACGTAATTATAATGCAGGGAGAGATAACCTATGCTGCGAACACTGCTTGGTGAAATGCCCCGTCATAATAACGGGCTTCTGGAAGAAGCGATTGAAACCATGTTCCAAACGATTCAGCTGCTGCAAAAGGAGATCGAGAAAAATGAGGATCCCAGCCATGACTTCCGCAAGCTGGAGATTTGGACCCGCGGCCTGGTATCTTCGGTAGATGAGCTTGAACAAAGCTGGTATGCCGCCTGCTTTTTTCGCAAACAGGTGAAGACCGGCTACGTTGATGACATGAATATCCAAGAGCAGGGCGAGTATGCAAGGTATGTCTATTTTTATAAAAATGGCTTTATTCGTGTGTTTTCCATTCTGGATAAGCTGGGAACGGTGCTGAATGAACTATTTGATTTGCATACCTCCAAGGTCAAAGCCCATTACTCATACTTCACGGTGCTAAGACAGCTTCATTACCTGAAGCAGTATCCCGAACTCGCGGAAGAGTTGGCCCGAATCAAGGATGATTACCGGAGCCCTCTAAGCGCGCTGCGGAAACGGCGGAATGCGGAGATACATTACATGAATGCCGAAATGCAGGATGATCTGTGGCAACGCCATCAGGGACTTCATGATAAGGTGGAGCTGGAAGATTTGGATAAACATCTGGATGATTTGAAGCAGGGGCTCGATATGGTCTGCAAATCTATGATTGCCGCATATCGCTTCGCGAACGAATTATGGGCCAAAAAAGGAATGAAAGTGTAGGAGGTTCAACAATTTTCCTTTTGACAAAGAATGAAAAAGTTATTATACTGAAAATCATGAAAAAGCAACTTTAATTGCATACATTTTTTCTTATCGAGAGAGGCGGAGGGACAGGCCCGATGAAGCCCGGCAACCGATTTGAGAATGAGGCGACAGCCAATTCTGAAATGACATGGTGCTAATTCCTACAACTGCAGGTGATTCCTGCGGCTTGGCAGATGAGAAAGGAAGCGACTTCATATACGAAGAGCCCTTTTTGATTCCGTCAAGAGGGGCTTTTTATTTTGTCTGTTACCGTTTTTTAAGTCGGTTATGAACGATAGATGCTATAAAAGGCCAGGTCCAAAAGGTTCAAAGAAAGGAGAGCTTCAGATTGATAGAATTGAAACAGGTTACCAAGAAATACGGCAAGGGTGCAAAAACGACTGAAGCTTTGTCCGGCCTTGATCTGACCATTCGCAAAGGGGAAATCTTCGGCGTGATTGGACATTCCGGCGCCGGCAAGAGTACATTGATACGCTGCATGAACCTGCTCGAACGGCCGACTTCCGGCGAGGTTTGGGTGGATGGCGTGGATCTGACGAAATTGAACAAGCAACAACTGCAAAGCAAACGCCGCGGGATCGGAATGATCTTTCAGCATTTTAACCTGCTGAGTTCGGCGACCGTATACGATAATATTGCTTTTCCACTGCGACTGGCTCATATGGGCAAGGAAGAGATAGAGGCCAAGGTCAACGACTTGCTGCATTTGGTCGGTCTGGAGGTCCACCGCGACAAGTATCCGGCGCAGCTATCGGGCGGTCAGAAGCAGAGGGTAGGCATTGCCCGCGCGCTCGCCAGCGATCCGCAGGTCCTGCTGTGTGACGAAGCCACCTCAGCGCTGGACCCGCAAACGACGGACTCGATTCTGAGGCTGCTTCTGGACATTAACGAGAAGTTCCATTTGACTATCGTCCTGATCACGCATGAAATGCATGTCATCCAGAGTATCTGCGACCGGGTGGCTGTCATTCATCAGGGTGGGATTGTGGAACAGGGAGCGGTTACGGAAGTATTCCTGAAGCCGCAGCATCCGGTTACGCGCGAATTCATCCTGGGTCAGGCAGGCGAGTCGGCCCAACTGGCGCTGCAGGCGCCGCATGATGGTTCATCCCGTCTGTGCAAGCTGACTTTCCTGGGTGAGAAAACATATGATTCCATCCTGTCCAGAACAGCGAGGGAATCGGGCGTAGACTTTGCGATTTTGCAGGGAACCATCTCCAAAATCAAGGATATCCCTTATGGGCAGCTGATTGTTCGCTTGGAAGGGGAGCCCGGTCAGATTGAGCAAACCATTAACAAGGTGACGTCTGAAGGCTTGGATGTGGAGGTGCTTGACTGATGTGGGGACTTGATTTTTCGACGCTGGACTGGAATGAGATTGGCGTAGCCAGTCTGGATACGCTCAAAATGCTCGGTGCTTCTGCGGTCTTCACCTTGATCCTGGGTCTGCCGCTTGGCGTGCTGTTGTACCAGACCTCGCGTTCCACGAACGGATGGGCCCGGACCGTATATACAATATTATCGGTGATCGTTAATATTTTGCGGTCGGTGCCGTTTATCATTTTGATTTTGGCGCTGATCCCTTTAACGGTTGCGATTGTCGGAGTATCCTTTGGGGTGCTCGGGACTATACCGCCACTAGTCATTGGAGCCGCTCCGTTCTTTGCAAGGCTGGTGGAAACCTCGCTGCGCGAGGTGGATCGGGGAGTGCTGGAAGCAGCCCAGTCGATGGGAGCTTCTACCTGGCAGGTTATTATGAAAGTGCTGCTGCCTGAGGCAAGACCGGGTCTGCTCGCAGGGGTCACGATTACCGTGGTTACGCTCGTATCTTATACCGCAATGTCCGGTATGGTAGGTGGAGGGGGTCTGGGTGACCTGGCCATCCGTTATGGATATTATCGTTACCAGAAGGAAGTCATGATCATCTCCGTACTCGCCATGATCATTCTGGTGCAGGTGCTGCAGATGGCCGGTGACCGGCTCGTCAAGCATTTTACACGCAAATAACTGATGTCAGTAATACCATCCGAATCTCGGATGTGATATAGGAAGGTTCACGTATGCATGATTTTTCTTCAGAGAAAAATAACATGTACGGAACCTTCCATTCATAAATCATATTAAATCGATAAATTTAAGGGGGATTTACAATGAAAAAAGGATTGTTTGCTTTGCTCAGCTTGGTTCTGGTGGTGGCATTGGCTGCTTGCGGCAATAAAAATACCGAGGAAAAACCGGCTGCCGGAGGAGATGACAAAGGTACGGAAGCCAAAACGGTAACATTGACTGTAGGTGCAACGGCCGTACCGCACGCGGAAATTTTGAAGCATATCCAACCCGCTCTTGAAAAAGAAGGCGTAAAACTCGAAATCAAGGAATATTCCGATTATGTACAGCCGAATGTTCAGACGTTCCAGAAACAGCTTGACGCTAACTTTTTCCAGCACAAGCCTTATCTCGATGATGAAAATGCCACACGCAAAATGGACTTGGTACCGGTTGTATCTGTACACGTGGAACCGCTGGGTGCATACTCCAAAAAGCACAAATCCGTTGATGAGCTTCCAGAAGGTGCGATTGTAGGCATTCCCAACGATAAAACCAACGGCGGACGCGCACTGAGCCTGCTCGCTGCAAACGGTCTGATCAAGCTGAAAGAAGACAACATGATCCAAGCTACCGTCAAAGACATTGTTGAAAATCCTAAAAACATTAAAATCAAGGAATCCGATGCGGCTATGCTTCCGCGGCAATTGGCTGAATTCGATCTGGCAGTCATCAACACGAACTATGCCCTGGATGCCGGTATCGATCCGCTGAAGGATGCGCTCTTCATTGAAGGTAAGGATAACCCTTATGCCAACATTCTGGTAGCTCGTCCGGACAACAAGGATTCCGATGCCATCAAGAAATTGGCCGCTGCCCTGACTTCCGACGATACGAAAAAATTCATCGAGGACCAATACAAAGGCGCTGTCATTCCGGCATTTTAAATCTGAGATATTTCGTACACCATCATACCAAGATCCGCGAGCAGGATTTGCTCGCGGATCTTTTTTTGCGGGTTAGGGGAGGGACTTTCCCAGAGAAAAGTTGCCCATGTTGTGAGGCCTCGTTAAATCTTTTATACTAGATGAAGTGGGATTACATAAGAATGAATTATAGACGTTATATAAATCGGTTTTGGATATAGGTAATTAAGCTTACATCCCTGATGAATGTGTGAATGACGCTTCGGCTGGAAAGGAGGATTTTCATTGAAGGACAAAATCGCCCTTATTACGGGGAGCGCAAAAGGTCTAGGAAAAATGACGGCGCTTACCCTGGCGGAGCAAGGCTGTGATATTGCGCTCAATTATGTGCACAGCCGATCCGAAGCTGAAGAGCTTAAACAAAGGATTGAAGAACTTGGAGTCCGATGCATTGCGGTTCAAGCGGATATCTCCGACGGTTCCCAGATCGAGGAACTGGTGCGTCAAGTGGAGTCCCGGCTTGGGAGCGCAGACATCGTGGTGAATAATGCCGGCCCCTTTATCCGGGAAAGGAGACTGTTCTCCGAGTATACCCAGGAAGAAATCCTGTCGCTGATTCAGGGGAACCTGGTGGGGACAATGCTGCTGGATCATTTCGTGTTGCCGGCCATGCGTCATAAAAAGTGGGGACGTATTATCCATTTCGGTTACGGTCATGCAGCGGAAGCGAGAGCCTGGCCGCATCGTGCCGTCTATGCTGCAGCGAAAACAGGGCTCGTGTCCTTTACCAAAACCCTGGCGGTGGAAGAAGCACCTTTTGGTATTACCGTAAACATGGTCTGTCCCGGAGATATCCGGGGTGACAACAAAGAGAAGTCCATCGCGGAGGTTTCGGGCCTTAAGGACGGGGAGACACCGCGCGGAAGACCGGGAAGCGGTGAAGACATTTCGCGCGTCATCCGCTACTTATGCCATCATGACTCGGACTTTATTACGGGAAATATCATGGATATTTCCGGCGGCTTGGACCCTATACGTCCATGGATTGAACCGGCGACGAATGCCCAATCATAGCAAGTACAAAAAAAAGCCCTGCCTTCTTACGAAGCGCAGGGCTTTTGTGTACCATTATTGAATGGGATTAGAATACTTGAATAACGTCGTTGATGCCTTCAACCTCTTCAACGAGGGCGCGTTCAATCCCGGCTTTGAGTGTAATCGTGGAGCTTGGGCAGCTGCCGCAGGCACCCATCAATTTCAATTTCACGATGCCGTCTTCCACGTCAACCAGTTCCACGTCACCGCCATCGCGCTGAAGGAACGGACGAAGTTTATCCAGCACTTCTGCTACGTCATCATACATGGTGCTTTGTGCGTTTTCGCTCATTAGATTCAACTCCTTTCCTATAATGATTATTATATTACAAATGGAGATAAAATAAAATGGCTATATCTGCTCTGGTCATGAAAGTTAAAAATATTCTATTCTTTAGATTGAAGGACGCCAACCATTGATATTATAGCCAACCATGGCTAAACTAAGATATAAGTCCTTCATTTCATGAATTTATATAACTGAAGCAGGTGATACCAAGTGAGACCCATCATCGAATTCTGCACGAACAACATGCATTTTGGAACCGATGAAGTCATGGACAATCTGGAAGAGAATCCGGATTATGATGTTATAGAATACGGTTGCCTTAGCAACTGCGGCCAATGCGCCATGATGCCCTTCGCGATGGTGAACGGCGAGATTATCGACGCCGACAGCGCGGACGAGCTGCAAGAAGCCATTATGGCGAAAATAAAAGAACTCGAGGCCTGGGACAGCCTCGAGCTGGATTAGCCGAAATGGCGTCTGGACAACCAGAGTACCCCGCTCTTCAAGAGACGGGGTACTCTTCCTTTTACGGAGGTCTTCCCCATCAGTCCGAAGCCGGCTTTGCTGCCGAGCGAGCCGAGCGTGCCTTTCAGGCGGATCTTATGAAGCTTCGGCGTATCGCCGCGCCAGAGGGCATGCAGAATCTCTGCAACCTGTTCAGCTTGCGCGCCTGCAGCCTGTGCACTTGGCGCAAAAGGAATGCTTGCGCAGTCGCCCACAACATAGACTTCCGGATGATCCGGAATTTGTGAGTAGGAGTTGAGCAGAACGCGTCCACCCGGATCTTTGGGCACATTCAGGTCCTGGACGACCTTAACCGGCTGAATCCCAGCGGTCCATACGATGACGTCCGTATGGATCGGCTCGTCCCCGTTGTACACAACGCCGTCCTCAACATGGGAAACGGAGATATGCGATCTGGTATTGACATCATGATCCCGGAACCACTGCTCGACATACGCAGATACGGTGGAGGGGAAAGCGGAAAGCACGCGACTGCCCCGGTCCAGAATGGTAATGTTCAGGTCAGGCCGGCTCTCGCGAAGCTCAGCAGCCGTCTCAACGCCGCTGAGGCCGCCTCCGACAATATGAACCTGCCCATACGGTTTGACATCATTCAGGCGCTGATACGTCTGTCTGGTGCTGGAAAATGTCTGGATACTGTTAGTAAACTGCTCGGCGCCCGGAATGCCGTGATAACGGTCGGTACATCCAAGAGCAATCACCAGATAATCATATTCGATCGGTTCGTCCTGCTCCATATGGATCATTTTGTTTTCGAGATCAATGGAAGTCACTTCACCGTACCGTTTGGTCAGCTGGTTATGGTTTGGAAACTGGATCCGCAGATCAAAATCTGAAGCCGTTCCCGCCGCAAGCGCGTAGTATTCCGTTTTAATGCCCTGGAACGGCATCCGGTCCACCAGCACCAGCTCAATATCAGGCGGCAGGTGGCTGCTGATCAGACCTTGAATCATGGCAAGACCGCCATAGCCTCCACCTAGAATGACAAATTTTCTCATGGGGTCCGTCTATCCTTTCTTTACATCGGCTTTAATGGTGTAGAAAAATCCTCAGTTGGAAAAATAAATACTTGTGCAGAGTTCTGGGGTGCAATGAGTTTCAGGTATTCTTACTCATATACTTTGATTTCATTGTAGAACGTATCCCGTTCAACCGGAATTCGTCCCGCGCCTTTAACGAGCCAGATCAGCTCATCGCGGGTCAATCCTTCCGGCGTGAGGGCTCCAGCGGCATGGCTGATGCGTTCTTTAAGAATGGTGCCATGAACGTCGGAAGCGCCGAAGGAGAGGGAGACTTGAGTCAGTTGCGGTCCGATGTTGATGAAGTAAGCTTTAATGTGATTGAAATTATCGAGCATCAGACGGCTGATCGCGATGGTTTTCAAATCCTCGTATGCTGAGTTGCGGCGCATGATGCCCGCATTTTTATTTCTTGGCTGCATGGAGAGCGGAATGAAGACCAGGAAGCCGTTCGTTTCATCCTGCAGTTCGCGGATCTGCATCATGTGGCGGATGCGGTCCTCATGCGACTCAATCGATCCGTAAAGCATGGTCGTGTGGGTTTTCATGCCCAGCTTGTGCGCGGTTCTGTGAACGTCGAGGTATTGTTCTACGTTCGCTTTATCCACCTTCATCTTTTTGCGGTATTGATCGGACAGAATTTCGGCACCGCCGCCCGTCAGCGATTTCAATCCAGCCTTTTGCAGCTCCTTCAGAACTTCCTCGGTGCTGAGTCCGCTGATACGGGTGTAGAATTCGATCTCTGCTGCCGTATACGCCTTCAGTGTAACCTCGGGAAAGCGGTCCGTCAGCGCCTGCAGGGAATCCACATAATATTGGAAAGGCATATGATTATTATGCCCGCCGACAATATGGAATTCGCGTACGCCCGGGTGAATATGCTGCTCAACGTATTCGATCATTTCCTGACCGTTCAGCGTGTAGGAACCCTCATCGTCAAGGTCTTTTCTGAAGTTGCAGAATGCGCATCTGGCTTCGCAGACATTGGTGAAGTAAAGGCTCATATTTTCTATAAAATAGACCTTCTTGCCGTTCTTGCGCAGATTGACTTCATTAGCCAGCTGGCCCAGGGTCAATAAATCATCCGTTTCATAAAGAAATACACCATCTTCGAGGTTTAGACGCTCCCCGTGGCGTACTTTTTCAGCGATTTCTTCCATTCTCTTGCTGGAATTCGATGTAACGATTATGGACATATCCATTCCTCCTGTTCATTTAATGGGATGCGGTTTAGGTAAAAAAACACAAAAAAATCCGCTCGTCGGAAGGTGTCCGGCTTCATTCAATCAAGTCTTGTATAACGGCTTGTTAATGCGCTCCGAAAGAGCAATGGCCGGTTAAGTATAGGCGGCAGGTCTGCTTGCCTTAAGCTTTGGAAGATCAAGTACTTTTGTGAAAAAAGTAACAAAAATTTATGGCAGACCATTGTCATGGCGGTGACAAAATTCCGACATTTGCCTTTCCCTCGTCACCCACCCTATTATAAACCGCACGTTCTGGCTCCGCAATACGGTAGGCAGTAAAAAAGCTCCGCATTCCGAAGGGATGAAAGGCAGCCGTTACTTGAGAGGATCAAATTTGTGGAGTATACTGAGCTTAAGTAACACTAAGGAGGGTGACCTATGATTAACATTAGCGATTCCGCTTCCGATAAGCTTAAAGAAATGCTGGCCGACCAGGAGATTCCGAACATGTTTCTTCGTCTGGGCGTGCAGGAGGGCGGCTGCAGCGGCTTTTCCTACGCGATGGGGTTTGACGATGAAGAGTCCGAAAACGACGTGTACATGGACGTCAAAGACCTGAAGGTCGTTGTGGATAAACAAAGCTTGCCACTGATTAACGGACTTGAAATCGATTTTGAGGATGCGGGCATGAGCGGCGGCTTTACCATGAGCAATCCGAATGCAACGGCAACATGCGGCTGCGGAGCTTCCTTCCGTACGGCTACGAATGCTGGCAAGCCGGCTCCTGAAGAGTGCTGATTCTCAACTTTTAAGCGATAAGCATAATAAAAAGGCTCACACCGCTTCTTAGAAGCAGGGTGTGAGCCTTTTGCTTTGTATGGGTGCTGCTGAGATCTCAGGACGCAGGAACAATAAAGGTGTGGTTGACCATCATTACTATCATGGCTGCTGCAAGAAGGGAAAACACGATGCAGCCTGTACCCAGTCCCTTGCGTTTATCTTTAATGAATTTAAATCCAATGGCGAAAATTCCAATGGTTACGGCAGCAAGCGAGATCGACATGCCGACAATCGCGATCCAATACAATATTCTAAAAAATTCAGCCACGGTCAAGTTTCCTCCCTTTGTAACATTCAAATCCCATTATAGCCCATAAAATCATAGACGCCAATAGAACTATTATGGCAACATTACGAAGGTTTTACTCCGCATTCCCCCGTTTTTTTGGTAGATTCATCCGTCATGTACAAACATACAGGAGCGAAGTTCGCCTTACGAGTATGTTAAAAGATATGAGCGAGGAAAGGAGGCGGTACTAGTGGGGGGAAGACAGCTGGCAAGCAAGTGGCTGAAAACCGAAGCACTGCTGACAGATCCCGAAGTGGCCCCTTATATACCGCAAACAAGAGGACTGAATAAGGAAAATCTTCAGGTGATGCTTGGAGTCTATGGATTTGTTGTCGTCAAACCGATTGTAGGGGGCGGGGGATACGGTGTCATCAAGGTCACCCAATCCGGAACGCGCTACAGCATCACCCATTCTTTCAAAACGAGCCACTATGCATCCTTTCAAAATATGTATAACGCGCTTTTGCGGGTGAAGGTAAAGCGGAAGTATCTGATTCAGCAGGGAATTCATTTGGCGCGGATCAGCGGACGTCCCATTGATTACCGGGTTAAATATGTGAAGAACGGATCTCAATGGGAGTTCAGGGCGATGGTGGGAAGATTGGCCAAAAGCGGTCTGTTCGTGACCAATCTGAGCAAAGGCGGATATTTGCTTAGCTGCAGAGAAGGGCTTCGTCGATCGCTGCCCCACATTTCTTCGGCGGCCAAACGGAATGAAATGCGTCATCTCACCCGGAAATGCACGGCTATACTGGAAAGGCATTTCCCTGGCATTGGGGAGCTCGGCTTTGATTACGGATTGGATTATAGCGGGAAAATATGGATTTTTGAAGTGAATACGAGACCTCAGTAAGTCTTCCTGAAAATAGAAGGAAGAATGTTTAGTTAACCGTAATGAGGGTAATGAAGGATAGATTGGAACATTTTTACTAGAAAGAATAAAAAAATTTTAGCTCATTTAAAGCATAATCTCTCCTGTGTATAACTATTATCCCCAGAATCCACTGCATTTTCATTGATATTACGACACTTGCTAACAAATTATACACAGGATTTCCACAAGAGCCTGTGGATACTGCGAACGCTTGTTCCACTTATGAATGTTTGCTATGATAGTTTTGAGGAAAAAATAGGAAAGGATGTGAAAAGAATGGCTATCTTAACGGATGAAATGCTTCTGGATTCTTATCACGCAGCGGTTGAATTGATGCTGGACCGGGACTTCATAACCCTGCTCCTAGCGGAGATTCATAAACGGAATCTTGAGGCTGTCCAGCCGAGCGTCGTTCACTAAGAAGAATTCGCTACACATCCATCGTTATGATTTCCTTATGAAGGTTACGATAGGCTTCCCATCTGAAGGCGTTTTGGAGGTGTAGAATCTATTATCGAGATACATAGAGCCGATATGAAAAATGAGGGTACCCTTTGTTGACTGCAGCTTTGGCAGCCAGAACAAGGATACCCTTTTTTGTGGTTTGATCTATGGAAAAGGTTGCTACAGCTTCATGTTGCTGCTGTGTCCCGGAGATAGCTTGGCATCCGGATCAATATATACCTTGGCATTGTTTACAGCGGTAGGTGCTTCGCCAAATCCTACGGCAATCAGCTTAAGCTTGCCCGGATAGGTGGTAATATCACCTGCAGCAAAGATACCTGGTATGTTGGTTTCCATTCTGGAGTCCACCACAATGGAATTGGACTCGATTTCAATGCCCCACTCGGCAATAGGGCCCAGCGAAGAAACGAAGCCAAAGTTGACGATGACGTCATCGACTTCGATATCCTGTGTTTCCTTGGTCTTCACATGAGAGAGCGTTACCGTAGTGATGGCATCTTCGCCACGAAGCCCGGTAATTTCCGTAGGAGTTACCACGTTGACCTTGGAATTCATCAGATTCTCGACGCTGTGTTCATGCGCGCGGAATTTGTCGCGGCGGTGAACGAGCGTAACCTGTTTTGCAATCGGCTCCAACATGAGAGCCCAGTCCACGGCAGAATCGCCGCCGCCGGTAATCAGAACTTTTCTACCCTTAAACTTGTTCAAATCATTCACGAAATAGTGGAGGTTCGAGTGTTCGTATTTCTCCGCTCCCTCAACTTCAAGGCGCCGGGGCTGGAACGCACCCACTCCCGCCGTAATGATGACGGATCTGGAATGATATTCTCCTTTATCTGTCGTCACGATGAAATGACGCTCGTCCTGCTTCGTGAGGGAAATGACTCTTTCCTCCAGTCGTACATTCGCCTGGAACAAATCCATTTGCTTGGACAAATTATCTACGAGTTCCTGAGCCGTTACTTTGGGGAAACCGGCCACATCATAGATGTATTTTTCCGGATATAGGGCGGTAAGCTGTCCTCCGAGCTGAGGCATACTCTCGATCAGAGTGACAGACGCTTGGCGCATCCCGCAATAAAAGGATGCAAACATACCTGTGGGACCTCCTCCAATGATGAGCAGGTCGGATATTTCAACACCTTCTGCGTGTGAAGTCATTGTATATAAGCACCTCCAGCTTGATAATCAAGATAATAACCTTTCTCATTATAATATATCCCGGCTCAGACTGAAAAGTTTGCTGGAAAGCCCTTGGAAGGGAACTTATGAAAACAAGAGATTGCCGAAACGACTAAAGCAGCGGAAATTCCCGCGAAATCCGGCGTGGGACGCGGAGAATCAGGGCCAAATAGGACTTGATCTTTTGCCTGAAAGTAGCTATCATTTCAATTGTGCATTACCATCTTTTTGTCGAATTCCAGACATTTTCGCCTTATGTGTTAATCATTTTTAATTGACCGCTGATAAAAGTTTCCACAGTTGTCAGAATAGATGCGATTCCTGTCTCATAAGCTGTTGAGATCGGGCTGCTTCCTAAATATAAAAGTGTATAATTTCACAATAAGTTTTGTAATGTATCACAAATATATAAATATACAAAAAGAAGGATTTGGAAGGAGCAAGATGATGAGCAACATTCCCAAGATCGTAATCCTTGGCGCAGGATACGCAGGTATCTTGACAGCACAGCGACTTCAAAAGGAATTGAACTATAATGAAGCAGATGTTACTTTAGTAAATCGTCATGATTACCATTATATTACGACCCATTTGCATATGCCTGCCGCCGGCACGGATAGCGTTGAAAATACACGTGTTCCCATTTCGAAGCTGATTGATGAATTTAAAATTGATTTGGTGAAATCCTCCGTTCAGGAAATCCGGCCACATGAGAAAAAGGTCATTCTGGAGGATGGAACCCTTTCTTATGATTACCTCGTAATTTCTCTTGGCGGCGAATCTGAGAGTTTTGGCATTCTTGGCCTAGCCGACTATGCGATGACGATCCGCAGCATCAACTCGGTCCGACTGATTCGCAAGCATATTGAATATCAATTTGCGCTATATAAAAATGAAAGACATCCGCAGGAGCGTCTGAACTTCGTTGTTGGCGGAGCAGGCTTCAGCGGTATCGAATTTGTGGCCGAACTCGCAGACCGGATTCCGGAGCTTTGCAAAGAGTATGATGTGGATCCGAATCTGGTCAACATATATAACGTTGAGGCAGCACCAACCGCGCTGCCAGGTTTTGCGCCTGAACTTGTGGAATATGCCATGGATGTGCTCAAAAGAAAAGGGGTTACCTTCAAGATTGGCGTGGCAATTCAGGAGTGTACTCCGGATGGCGTTCTGCTTGCTACCGGTGAGGAAATTAAGGCTGCTACAGTGGTATGGACCGGCGGAATCCGGGGCAACCACATGATCGAGGCGGCTGGTTTTGAAACGGCCCGCGGGCGCGTGAAGGTCGATGAATATTTGCATGCGCCAGGCCATGATCATATTTATATTATTGGGGACAATGCCCTCGTCTTTAATCCGGAAGGCCGTCCATACCCGCCTACCGCCCAGATCGCCATGCAGCAAGGCGTATGCTGCGCCCATAATATCGTGGCCGCGATCCGCAACCAACAGCCAAGAAAATTTGCGTACAGCAACAAAGGTACCGTTGCTTCCTTGGGTAAAGGGGAGGGAATTGCCGTTGTTGGTGACAAGCTGATCAAAGGCTGGAGAGCTGCGCAGCTGAAGAAGCTGGTCGATATGCGGTATCTCTTCATTATCGGCGGGATTCCGCTGGTATTGAAAAAAGGGAAGTTCTTGTAAGATGCGCCACTGCAGCGTTCAGGTTCGCTCACTTTTGACGAGGGATGAGCTGGACCGCTACAATGCTTTAATGGAAGTCGGAGGCTATCTGGAGGATCAGAACCGTTATGATCTGGTTTATCCGGTGCAAAAGGAAATAGACATTCTGATTCTGCCTGCTATTGAAAGGTTAAAGGAAAAAAGCCGTGACCGCGACCGCGCAACGGCGGAATTTCTGGAATCGCTAAAAAACCAGGAGCAGGAGGAGGAATAATTCCTGCAACCTGTCACCAAAAAAAGCTTGCCTCCCTTTAGGGTAGCAAGCTTTTTTGATGCTTCGTTATCGAGTCTATACCTTCAGCATCTCTTCGAATGTTTCTGCGGTAAGCAGCGTTCCCACAAAGAAGCTTCCGAATTCGGCAAAACGCGCGCTGACCTCGTCAAAGCGCATTTCGTATACGAGCTTCTTGAACTGCAGCGCATCGTCGGCGAACAGGGTGACACCCCATTCCCAGTCATCAAAGCCAACGGAACCGGTAATGATCTGCTTCACCTTGCCGGCATAAGAACGGCCAATCAATCCATGACTGCGCATCATGTTGCGGCGTTCATCCATGTCGAGCATGTACCAGTTGTCATTTTGGTCGCGTTTTTTGTTCATCGGATAGAAACAGATGTATTGCGTTTTAGGCAGAATCGGTTTCAGACGCGCGATGACATGCGGATTTTCCATAGGATCGCCGTCGCCGGATCCTGCGAGATAGTTGCTTAGCTCCACTACGCTAACATAAGAATATGATTTCGTTGTAAAGCGGGCAAACAGGGTTTTATTAAATGCGGTTTCCGCCGCGTTAAGTTCTTCGAGCGTTTCACGCAGATGCATGACGATGAAATCGGCTTTTTGACCCACGATCGTATAGACAGCGGTGCTGCCTTGATTGGCCGATTCGACTTCAGACCATTCTTTCATAAACTCCTGCAGTTCATCAAGCGCCATAGCGCGTTCTTCGTCGTCTGCAGTTTTCCAGGCTGTCCAGTTGATGGAACGAAAATCATGAAGAGCGTACCAGCCTTCTAAAGTGGATGCTGCTTCGTTCATTTTATCGATCACTCCCAAGTTTAGTTGCTTTATAGAATGGGCTAAAGTGATGTTCACTTTAACTCGTTCTATCTTCAAACACCTTCTATATATTGTAGCCAACCGCAAGGGAAAGAGCAAATGAAGTCACAATCTATTCAATTATTGTTCGTTGCTTCGTGACAAATTTTCTAGTAAACTTACTACATAAAATGAATTAAAGTTTAATCTCCCATCTTCTTGATGATTAAGAAGGTGGTTTTCTTTGGCACTTACACCATGATGATGATAGAACAAGCTTTATTTCATTTTTATAATATCCTGGTATTTTCGGAATATGTGAACGGTTACGGTTGCTAACGGAAAGAGCGGGTCAGAGAAAAGAAGAGGTGAGCAGGTTAACATGCAGTTTATTCCTGTGTTTGTGCTAATGGTTTTATTTTTCGTGATGATGTTCGGTATCGGCTTCATCTTAAATATGTTAATGAAGACGACATGGTTTCCTTCTTACTTGTTTATCGTCGTTATTTTGCCGCTCGTGGTATATTCGTTATGGGACCGCGGCGAAGTATCTTTCCTGAATCATTTGGAATCCTTCCGCGTCGTAGATTATTTGACGGGCCTCGCAGGTCTGGCGGGAGCTGTCATCAGCGGATGGTCGATTCAAAAACTGCGCAAAAGCGGATTCAAAATGTTTTAATCATGACGAAATTGGACAGCTCTCCTGCAGGAGGGCTGTTTTGCTTCATCTATTGAACGGGTATCGTATGAAAGAATCATTTTGACTGGGAGGGAGGCGTAGTATTGAAAGAGAGATTTTATGGCCTTTTATTGGCGATGATCATCATGATATGCTGTTTTTTTCCCGGGAACAACGCTGAAGCGGCTGCCGATCCGGTGATGATACCGGTGCGGGCGGCCACCCAGGCTCTGGGAGGAAGCACGCTGTGGGTCAACGGGGAGAAGATGCTGAAGGTGACGCTAGGCGGCCGGAAATGGAAGATGGTCCTAGGCAGCAGTCTGACTACGTTAAATGAAAAGGATTTTGCTCTTGATCGACCTGCAGCCATGAATGAGGAGGGCCGGGTCTGTATACCGCTTGAATCCTTCAACAAAGCCCTGGGTGTCAATATGGAACTCCATAGCGGGCAGTGGGTGCCGGCCCAAGAGGATACGATCGGAAGAGGAATGTACTGGATGAGGCTCTTGCAGCAGGGCGACTTCGAGCTGGCCAGGGGGATGATGAATGCCTCCTTGGCGGGGATTTTTACGGATGATGCGCTGGAGAATTACAGGGCCAGTCTGGAGGATACCTACGGTTCCTGGACACTGCTCAGGGCTGAATCCACAGAGGACAGCGTACATAAAAATGCGAATCTAACCTTTCAGACACCGCGCGGAAAAAGCTTTCGGATGGAACTGCGTTTTGATATGGGCAGCAGGCTGGATGATCTAGCCTTGCTTCGGAACGCACCCGATACATACACTCCTCCCGCATATGATCGTCCCGGGCAATACACGGAGCAGCAAATAACCGTTGGAACCAAGAGCCTGCCGCTGCCTGGAACGCTGACTGTTCCCGTTCATTCCGCTGGAAAAGTTCCTGCCGTCGTATTGGTTCACGGATCGGGTCCGAACGATCAAGATGAATCAACCGGGGGAGGCAAAATGTTCCGGGATATCGCCGTCGGACTGGCGAATGAAGGCATTGCCGTTTTGCGCTACTCCAAACGGACTTACGAATATCCTAACCGCTCGTTAACGCCTGATTTTACGGTTCAAGAAGAAACGATAGATGACAGTTTATCTGCGATCACGCTGCTCCAGAAGGATGAGCGAATCGATCCCGGCCGGATCTATGTGCTTGGTCATAGTCAGGGAGGGATGCTTGTCCCGAAAATTCTGGAGGAAGAATCAGGAGAAGCTGTCGCAGGAGGGATGCTCCTGTCGGCTCCTTCGGGATCGCTGGAGGATCTGATGCTCGGGCAATACAAGGCCATTCTGAAGCGGGCCGTCGACAATCATGAAAGCGCCGCTGAACTGGAGCGGAAGCAGGAGAAGGTCGAAATGTGGCAGACCGCCGTGGATTTGCTTCATGATGATGAGTACTCCACGGAACGTCTGCCCGCCTTGTTTCCGCTGCCAAGCCCTTATTGGTGGTACGATATCCGCGGATACAGCGGCCCTCTGATCGCGCGCAGCCAGCATGTACCGCTCCTCATCCTCCAGGGAGAAAATGATGTGCAGGTTCCTCCTTCCAGCTTGAAGGTATGGAAACAAGCGCTTGACAGCAGGAAGGATGTAACGTATAAATCATATCCTGGCCTGAATCACATGTATGCTTTATATGGGGAGCCCTCGACGGGAGATGAGTACCGATTGGCCGCGAATGTACCTGAAGCTGTCATTAGGGATATGGCGGACTGGATTCATTTGGCGGCAAAATAATCGTCGAAATATATCGGAGCAGAGTTTCCATTTATGATAGAATAGAGAAAGTCTACGTTACGATGGGGGGAGCCAAAAATATGCACATGAAGAGCCTGCTGCATTTTACGGAAAATCACAGGTACTGCGTATATCGCGATTTTTGCTTAAGCAGCCTGGACAGCAGAATGCTCAGCTCGATTTACCAGCCCATGGTCGGAGCCTTCGCAATCAGTTTATATCAACTGCTGTTTCAGCAGATTCCTATAGAGAAATTGGGTTATTCGCCGCTCGAGCAGCAGCGCCGCCTTTTTTTGACACTGGGGCTTGAGCCGAGTGAAAAGGGACGCAAATTTCTGATCGAGCAAGCCTCGCGTCTGGAGGCGGTAGGATTGCTTCAGACCTGCCGCATGTATATGCCGGAACATGAGGATTATATTTATGAATACGAGCTTCAGCAGCCGCTGACGCCAGCGGAGTTTTTTAACACCCAGCATCTGACGCTGCTGCTTCGGGACAAGATCGGCAAGTTTGCCGTGCTGGCGCTCCGCGAAGAGCTGTGGGCAAGGGAACCGGAGGAATTTTCGGGTTCGTCATCCGGTCACAAAGAGAATATTTCGCTGGCCTTTTACGACATCTTCGAATTGAACACGCATGTCATCGATTATGAACTGGAACAGGCGCTTTCCGAAGTATCTACCGCAAGGCAGCCCGGAGTCAGGTTGTCTGAGGACGAGGATACGCTGAATTATGCGGACATTATCCTCCGTTTTCCGAAGGATTCCGTCAATCGGGCGCATGTCGAGAAGCTTCGATTCAATCATGATCAGATGGGGATCATTCAATATGTGGTGAACAAATATGATCTTAGCGTACAGGATTTGTGCCGGCTGCTGGATGAGGATGGGGTGTTCGACACGGACGGCTCCATTGCCCTTGACGAACTTCAGCGCAACGCTAACCTGCACTTCCGTCAGGACAAACGCCGGCAGGAGCAGCGCGAGGTCTATGCAGGCAAGGTGGTTTCATTCCGCCAGAATGAGGAAGCCCAGGATCCGGCTCCGCTAGAGCATGCCGTCGAGATGGAATATTATGTCGATGTTCCGGTCCAATTCCAGTCCAAATGTGATATTCACCAGTATAATATGATGCTGCGCAATGAACCGTATACGAAACTGCTGAAGACCTTTTTTCCAGGCTCTGTACCGGATAACTTTTTTGATATTTTTGATAAAATCGATCATAGCTACAAACTGCCGGGAGAGGTCATCAATATACTCATCCATTATTTGATGTCACTTCTGACTTCAAGCGGCAACGAGCAGCGTATCAACCGTAACTTTGTGGAAGCCATTGCCTCAAACATGCTGCTGAAGCAAGTAAATACGTACGAGAAAGCCGTTCAATATATACGCGACCAATCCAAGGTCAAAGGAAAGCAGGCAGCCGCTTCCGGGGGCGGGAGAACCCGTACATACGGCAGCAAACCCGTGAGAATGAAGCCTGAAATTCCGATTGCCCAGGAAAATAAATCCATGGATGCGGTTAGCGAGGAAGAATTCGAAGCCATGCTGCGGATGGCGGCCGAGATGCAGGCGAGCAAGAAAAAAGGAGTATAATCTGAAGCAAGCCAACAAGCTTGGGGAAGAAAGGAGGAGCTAGCTTGGAATCGTTAGGTCAGGTATTGAAGCAAATGAAAGGACCGTCCTTTCTGAAAAGATCACAGGCCATATTCGATGAACTGCTGAGCGATCCGATTGTCAAGGAGCTTCGCGAAGAACATCCGGAGCTGGATCATGACATGCTGCGAACCAATCTTCCGCGATTGTACCAGTATGTAAATGACCGCCGCAACTGCGGCAATTGTCCGGGACTTGCGAAATGTCCTAATGATTTTGAGGGGCACTTCAGCAAGCTTGAGACGTCGGTTCTGAACGGACAGCTTGAGCTTGTCGAGCGCAAGGCTCCCTGCTCTCTGCAGATCGCACAGCAGAATGAGGACCAAATCAAGAAACGCATCCGGAGTTTTTACGTGGATGAGCGCGCTCTTCAAGAAGGATACAATGAAGTGGAAATTATGGGTAAGGACCGTCTTCGTGCACCGGCGGTAAATCAGGTTTTTCGCTATATCCGTGATGTTAAGGAGCAGGGGCTTACCCCACAGGGACTGTACCTGTACGGTTCCTTCGGAACGGGCAAGACGTTCCTGATGAGCTATCTGCTGCATGAACTGGCCATTGGCGGCTACACCGGCGTGATTGTGTATATGCCCGAATTTGTGGAAGATCTGAAATCCATGCTGCAGGACAATCAGAAGCTGAAGGATACGGTCGAGGTCATGAAGAATTGCGACCTGCTGATCTTTGATGATATCGGTGCGGAGAATATTAGTCCTTGGGTACGTGACCACGTATTGGGAGCCATTCTTAATTTCCGTATGAACCGCAAGCCAACCTTCTATACATCCAATTATGATTTGGGCGGCCTTGAAAAGCATCTCAGCTTTACAAGCAAGGACGGCGAAGAAATGCACAAGGGGCAGCGGCTGATGGACCGCATTTCGCCGTTTGTGGATGTGGTGCATCTGCATGGTGAGAATCAGCGGCGCAGCAGGAACTAGAACCGATATCGTCTGAAAATAGAAAAAAGCCTGACCTTCTGCCGAAAGAGGCGAAAGGCCAGGCTTTTTGTACTTCAGCTCATCTTCGAGCTTGTTAGCCGGAGATAACAAACTTAATGATGACCATGACGGCGAAGATGAGAGTCATGAGCAAAGCCATGCCTCCAAAGCCATTCATGAGGTCCATCAAGTCATTGCGCGGCTCTTCGTTTACGTGTTTCCGCGGATCGTTAGCGTGAACGTTTGCATCCATGATTACAATGCCTCCTCAGGATGGTTTCACTTTATGTAAATGAGCAAGGTCATTGACAGAGAAACCCGAGTTAACATTAGTATACCCAATTTCCAAAGAATTTGTAAAGAATATATGGTGAATACTTTATAGAGATTGAACGGACTTTTCCGGCATGAGCGCCCAGGAAAAGGCTATGAATGGCGACATCCGTTTAAGCCTGACTAAATCCGTTTAATTTAATTCATGGAGACTGAATCTTCGGACAGTGTACAACCATCAGTTTCACACTTTTGGCAGATTCATACACATGATCTGTAATTAAGGATTTCACATTTTCAGAAAAAATGTGGTATACTTAAACTGTCCGCAAAGACATATCAGTTTGATGAAATTCAGCTGTTTAATAAGGAGGAAAAATTTTATGGCTATTGTGAATGTAACTGACCAATCCTTTAATGCTGAAATTGAAGGTCAAGGTACAGTATTGGTTGACTTCTGGGCGCCATGGTGCGGTCCTTGCAAAATGATTGCTCCGATTTTGGATGACCTCTCCAATGAGATGGGCGATTCCTTGAAAATTGCCAAATTGAACGTGGATGAAAATCCGGAAACGGCTTCCCGTTTCGGCGTGATGAGTATTCCGACACTGATCTTCTTCAAAGACGGCCAACCGGTTGATAAAGTGGTAGGTCTGAATTCCAAGGAAAACCTGAAGAACGTCATTGCCAAACATCAATAATCAAGCAATTCACGATCCATCATATGATGCGCCTCCGGATTTCCGGAGGCGCTTTGTTCGCTGCGATGAGTCCTCTCCAATTATAAATCGCTCTTTGGATTTTGACGGATTACACATATAATAAAAATATTAGTCGAAGAAACTCCATAGAAGCCAGACCGCTTTTAGCGGAGATTTTTATTGCGATATCAGGGAGAGTTTTCTGTGAAGTGATGCATTCTGATATCTAAATAAAAATATTGATCGAAGAAACTCCATAGAAGCCAGACCGCTTTTAGCGGAGATTTTTATTGCGATATCAGGGAGAGTTTTCTGTGAAGTGATGCATTCTGATATCTAAATAAAAATATTGATCGAAGAAATTCCATAGAAGCCAGACCGCCTTTAGCGGAGATTTTTATTGCGATATCAGGGAGAGTTTACTGTGAAGTGATGCATTCTGATATCTAAATAAAAATATTGATCGAAGAAATTCCACAGAAGCCAGACCGCCTTTAGCGGAAATTTTTATTGCGATATCAGGCTGCAGTCTCGGGAGGAGGAAAACCAATGGACGAAATGAGTGAAACACGACAGGATTACGAAAAGGCCATAGAAAATATACGCCACAAACTCGCGCTTCTCCCGGATCTGCCCGGATGTTATTTGATGAAGAATACGGCAGGGAAAATTATTTACGTCGGCAAGGCCAAGGTGCTGAAAAACCGTGTTCGTTCTTATTTTACCGGCAGTCATGACGGGAAAACGCAGCGGCTTGTTACGGACATCCGGGATTTTGAATACATCGTTACTGGCAGCAACATTGAAGCACTCATTCTGGAATGTAATCTGATTAAAACGCATCAACCGAGATATAATGTCCTGCTCAAGGATGACAAGACATTTCCATATATAAAAATCACGAATGAACCGCATCCGCGGCTTGAGGTGACCCGAAGGGTCCTGAAGGATAAAGCCAAATATTTTGGCCCTTATCCAAACGCCTATGCGGCCCAGCAAACCAAAAAGCTGCTCGACCGCATGTACCCCTTACGCAAATGCGGCGTGATGCCGAAAGAGGTCTGCCTTTATTACCATATGGGTCAATGCCTAGCTCCTTGCGAAAAAGAAGTCCAACAAACAGAGTATGATCGGATTACGCAAGAAATTACATCATTCTTGAGCGGCGGTCATGAGGAGATCAAGAAGGAGCTTCAGCGAAAGATGGAAGAGGCCGCCGAGGAGCTATATTTTGAACGGGCTAAAGAACTTCGCGATCAAATCATGAACATTGATGCAATTATGGAGAAGCAGAAGATTACGACCGCAGATTCCAGGGATCGGGATGTTCTCGGATTTTCCGTGGACAAAGGCTGGATGTGCGTACAGATCCTGTATATGCGACAGGGGAAGATGGTGCAGCGGCACGCTTCGGCTTTTCCTTTCTATGGCGAGGCCTACAGCGATTTCATGACGTTCGTGACCCAGTATTACAGCGATAATCCTGCGCTGCCACAGGAGATCCTGCTGCCGGAAATGCCCAAGGATGCGGAGGAGGAAAAGGCTGACGGAGAGGCGGATGGTGCAGATATCCTCGATGCAGCCGGAGCAGCCTCTTCCCTTCAGGAATGGCTTGGCATTAAGGTTCTGGTACCGCAGCGCGGCATGAAGCGGCAAATGGTAGGGATGGCAATCGAAAATGCGAAGGTGTCCTTGGATGAGAAGTTCAGACTGATCGAAAGGGATGAAGAAAGAACCCTCAAGGCGGCGTCCAGTCTGGGACAATCCATTGGCATTGAGCATCTACACCGGATCGAAGCTTTCGATAACTCCAATATCCAGGGAACCAATCCCGTTTCCGCCATGGTCGTGTTTATTGACGGAAAGCCGGATAAGAAGGAATACCGCAAATATAAAGTAAGGTCGGTTCAGGGACCGGATGATTATGGAACCATGCGGGAGGTAATCCGCCGTCGCTACGAGCGCGTTCTCAAGGAGAATCTTGAGATGCCCGATTTGATTGTCGTGGATGGAGGCAAAGGCCAAATCTCCGCGGCTGTGGATGTACTGGAGAATGAGCTGGGTTTGTTTATTCCGGTATGCGGATTGGTCAAGGACGTGAAGCATAGAACCGCGCAGCTGATGGTTGGCGACCCGGCCGAACCAGTGAACCTGCCGCGCGACAGCCAGGAGTTCTATCTTTTGCAGCGGATTCAGGATGAGGTTCACCGCTTTGCAATCACCTTTCACCGGGAACAACGGGGCAAGTCCATGGTGGTGTCGAAACTGGATTCGATTCCAGGCATTGGAGAGAAACGGCGCAAGCTGCTGCTCAAGCATTTCGGATCCCTGAAAAAAATAAAAGAGGCCAGCATCGATGATTTCCGGCCTCTTTCTATAGGTGATAAGCTTGCCAAGCAGATTATTGCAGCCCTTCAGGATGAGGAGTCATGACATATGGCTCCTTTTTCTTTTTGCGATTAAACCAATAAACAAGGTAGGCGACGACCGCCGGCATGATAATGGTGACGATGCCTGCCAGGATGTCCGGCACGTCCCCTAGGGCAAACAGGCTGAAGCTCATGAGGACGCTGTCGAAGACGACGTGGCTGAACATGACGGCTATATAGCCGTGCTTCAGGAAGATAAAGCTGAAAATAAGTCCGATCACCGTCAGCTCAATCGGCCGCGTATAGACCGGATAAATCGGATAAAGGGTATGCCCGAGCGCCCAAATCAGCGTGGGAATCAGACAGGCCACAAAGGTATTTCGTACGAGCTTCTTGAGCATCGGAATCCCGAATAAACGATACACTGCCTCCTCGGAAATGCCGGCCATCCAGGCCATAATCGGCAGCAGCCAAGGGTACAGCATATTGTAAGGCGATTGGGTCGCATCGGTCGTCGACCAGCTGTGAATCGTTTTATCGAGCACAATGTAAATGACGGATTGCACACCCATCAGGATAAATGCCCAAAGATATCCGGTATACATGCTGTGAAGCACGTAAGGTCCGTATCCGGGTTCTTTAACCCGTGCCCAGGCATTTGAGCCCGTTTTGCGCCATAGCCCGTCTCCGCCGACCAGAGAGAAGTACAGGAGGGCAGCCATGACGAGATTAAAAAACGTTTGAACGATCATGCCGATGGTAAATGCCAAGCCGGAAAGCCCCTCTGCTTCAAGCGAGGGCCGCATATTATAGGTGCTGAACGTGGCTACCGCGAAATAAAAAACGCTTAGGAATATCCCCCTCTTAAAAGAGGTATGCTGCCTGGTTATCGCGCTGTACACAATGGCAAGCACGCCAAGCACAAAAGTAAACAGTCCATACCCCAGAATCGTGAGCCATCTGGCTAACGAAGTTTCCTTGTCTACATAGGACGTATGCGCATCTGGAATGGAGAAGGCAGGCTGGAAGGAATGAATCGCTCCGTCCTCAAAGGTGAATTTCAACTGGAGATTCGAGCCCCCGATCGATTGGTTTGGATCGGTATACACAAGTCCTGCGTCGTTGGCACCGGTGGAAACCTTCAGTTGATCAGGATCGTAGCCAAGCTGTTCGAGCCAAGGCTCGGCAAGCTGTTCCTTATCCTCCAGCTTGATGTCGCCCTCCACAATCCGGAGCTTATTGTTACGCGTCTCTTTATTCGTTACTGCCATCGCAGCCGCATAATTCGAATACTGCGGCGTGATGGAAAAAGCAACCGCTTTGCCTGAATTCATATGTACGTCGACACTGGTATGCCCGTTATCTCCCTGCTCGGTCAAGCGAACACGGAAAACGTCATAAGGATAGTTCTTTTCATATGTTTTGTTGTATTTGTCCAGCAGCTTTTCCTTGGATAAATATCCGTACAAATCGGAGCTGGACTGATAGGTAACCAGCGCATCCTTACTCAGGTCGATCTGTAGATGAAGGGTATTTTGAGCGAACGTCACGGCTGCGCTCTGAGCCTGCTCCTTGCTGATGACCTTTGTGTTCTGCTGCTCCAGCGTTTCCGAAGCGGTAGAAGGCAGGACCTGGAACAGAATGAATAGAACAAGACCGATGACCGCGAACACTCCCAGCCTTTTATAATTGGCCTTGAGGTGGAGTGGTTGT
The DNA here is from genome assembly GCF_009807035.1 of Paenibacillus dendrobii. GTDB lineage: Bacteria > Bacillota > Bacilli > Paenibacillales > Paenibacillaceae > Paenibacillus_AQ > Paenibacillus_AQ dendrobii. The sequence goes on along the minus strand of NZ_WUBI01000005.1, from coordinate 212,650 downwards.
CCGACGGGATTCATGGGTTGCCCCCCTTTAACATGGTTATATTGTGGTTATATACATATTATAAACGTAAACATAGCATACGATGTCTACCTAAAGCCAGTTTCATGAGCTTTTGCATGAAAAATTGATGAAAACCAAGGAAAAGTTTTGTAAACGCGAGAGAATGGCAGACTTTTATGGGAATTGTGATGTAATCAGGCTGTATTTCAAGGTTTTTATTCAAAAAATGGCTTTGTGATGTAAAACAATTAGGATTATAATTTTGATGCAATTGAATATTAAATACGTACGCCGAATTTCCGTTCGAAAACGGGGGAACCATTATTTAGGGGTGAATTTCGCTTGCAATGAGCGAATAGGGCAACCTGTGCATGCCCGAATCCGTCAGCTAACCTCGTAGGCGCTATGCAGCAGGAGCCCAAACCGAAAGGCATTGGATTTCCGATGCTTTTTTTATTTTGACTTTTTTGAGTAGAGGTGACTATGTTGACGGCTAAATTCAAGTGGTTTCGATTGGCTCCCCCGCAAATTCTCGTCCTGGGGTTCGCCGGGATTATCCTGATCGGTTCCATACTTCTCTCGTTGCCGATTTCCAATACAACGGGCAAGCCGCTTCGTTTTATTGATGCATTATTCACGGCTACCTCGGCAACATGTGTAACCGGTTTGGTCGTCAAAGATACAGGCACGTTCTTCAGTACTTTTGGACAAGTCGTGATCATGCTGTTGATTCAGGTCGGCGGTCTGGGCTTCATGACGATGGCTACCTTGTTCTCTTTGGCCTTAAAACGCCGAATTTCATTGCGTGACCGTCTGATTCTGCAGGAAGCGATGAACCAGAACACAATGGAAGGCATCGTGCGCCTGATCCGCAAGGTACTGATTTTTTCACTTGTTATTGAAGCCTGCGGCGCTATTCTGTTTGCTGTCCGCTGGTCATTTGACATGCCGGTCGGCCGGGCGATCTATTTCGGGATCTTTCACGGGGTGTCGATGTTTAATAATGCTGGATTTGATCTTTTCGGCCATTTTAACAGCCTGACGGGTTATGTATACGATCCTCTCGTGAACATCGTTGTGATGTTCCTGATTGTTTCGGGAGGCATCGGCTTTATCGTCTTGTCAGACCTGGTGGATTTCCGCAAAAACCGCAAGCTGTCACTGCATTCCAAAGTGGTGCTTTCCATGACGGGGGCGCTGATCATTGTCGGTGCGGTAGTTATTTTTATCTTCGAGTTCACGAATCCGAAAACGCTGGGATCCTTAAATTGGGGAGGCAAGATCCTGGCTTCGTTCTTCCAGTCGGTTACGCCGCGTACGGCGGGGGCAAACACGCTGGATTTGGCCGGGATGCGGCAGGCTTCCCAATTTTTTATGGTTATATTGATGTTTATCGGTGCATCGCCGGGATCGACGGGCGGCGGCATCAAAACGACAACCTTTACAATCTTGGTCGGCGCCGTATTGGCAATGATTCGCGGTCGCGATGATATTGTGCTTTTCCGCTACCGGCTCGCCCAGGAACGTATTTTCAAGGCTTTGACGATTACCTTCCTGGCTTTGTTTTTGGTGGTAGGGGTGTCCATGGTGTTATCAACGACCGAAGATAGCAACTTCTTGACCATTCTATATGAAACAACTTCTGCCTTCGGAACGGTCGGACTGACCTTGGGGCTTACTCCGCACTTAACGCTGGTCGGCAAGATTCTGATCAGTCTCACCATGTTTGCCGGGCGGTTAGGACCTCTTACGCTGGCGTACGCGCTGGGGCCAAAGAAGGGCAAGGAATTGTATCGCCATCCCGAAGGGAAAATTATTATCGGGTAGATATATATAACAGAAATTTAATTATATAAGGAGCATCAGGGGAGAAATGAAAACACAGCAGTTTGTTGTCATCGGTCTGGGGCGTTTCGGTTCGAGTCTTGCGCTGGAGCTGATCGATCTAGGGTATGAGGTGCTTGGCATTGACAAAAATGAAGAAGTAGTCAGCAATATGAGCGAATATCTGACTCATGCGGTTGTGGCGGACGCCACGGATGAGGAGGTTCTGAAATCGCTCGGGATCCGCAATTTCGACTGCGGTATCGTGGCCATTGGCGATGATATCCAAATGAGCATTCTTGCGGCGATTTTGCTGAAGGATCTTGGGGTTCGCACCGTTGTGGCCAAAGCGATATCGATCTTGCATGGACGCGCGCTGGGCAAGCTTGGCGTGGACCGGGTGATTTTTCCGGAAAGGGACATGGGGATCCGTGTGGCCCATCAGCTCGTTACGCCGAATCTGCTCGATTATATCGAACTTTCTAAGGAATACAGCATCGTCGAAATGACGGTACCTGAATCCCTGAACGGAAAAACCTTAAGCGAGGTCAACACCCGCGCGAAATTCGGCTGCAGTATCGTGGCTCTACATCGTGAAGGCAAAATAATAGTTGCCCCGACAGCGATGGATCAACTTCATTCAGGGGATATTATGGTCATCATCGGTTCAAATGCGAATATCGACCAATTCGAGAGCGAAGCCGTTAATGTAAGCAAGAGCGGGAAGTGATCAGCCATGGAATCCTCGACTACCGAAATCATTCATCATATTTTAATCCTGCTGCTATTCATTATTACCGTCGGGATGCTGTCCGGACGACTTGCATCCTGGCTCCGATTGCCTGACGTTGCTGTATTTATTATTGCCGGCATGGTGCTCGGCAGGGGTCTTCACCTCATTAACACCGCTAGCAGCTCGCTGATCAATCAGCTGATTCTGACCGTAGGTTCAGCGCTAATTTTGTTCGATGGCGGAAGAAACCTCAGGCTGAGCGGACTGAAAAAGGTATGGATAACTCTTTCACTGCTAAGTGTCCCCGGCGTGATTATCACGACAGGTGTTGTGGGCGCAGCCGTTCATTTTTTGTTCGGACTGGATTGGATTTTGTCCTTTCTGGCGGCAGCGGTTATTGCTTCGACGGATCCGGCGTCCATTATTCCGGTCTTTAAACAGGTTAAAATCAAAGAGCGGGTAAGAGAGACGGTAGAAAGCGAATCGGCGTTTAATGACGCTACCGGCTCTATCCTAACCTTTGCACTGCTGGCAGCAGTAACAGGCGGCAAGTCGCTGCAGATCGGAACCATGGCCTGGGACTTTGTCAAAACCGCCGTCGGCGGCATCATCGTGGGAGCTGTCGTTTCGATCGTACTTACTTACTTGGTAGCTCATTTCCGGCTTGGCGTATTGAAAGATTATACGACGATTGCCATGATCGTTGTCGCACTTTCTTCCTATTTAATAGGAGACACGCTTCATGTCAGCGGATTTATGGCGACCTTTGTAGCCGGATTGATCTGGGGGAATGCGGATACGATGGGGTTGTCCATGGACGACAAGTTGGAGGAGACAGGGACCTTCGCGGATAATACCAGCGTTATGATGAGGATGCTGATCTTCATTCTGCTGGGCAGCCAGGTGGATTTCCGCTCCCTCGGCGATTACTTCTGGCCGAGTCTTGCGGCGGTACTGGTGCTGATGTTTATTGCCCGCCCGTTAACTGTCCTGCTGTGCGCGCTGCCAGACCGCAAGGTGAAGTGGTCATGGCGCGAGCTGCTGTTTATGATGTGGGTACGTGAAACCGGGGTGATCCCCGCTGCTTTGTCAGGAATGATTGCCGGAATGGGGCTCGCGCATGCGGGCACGATTTCAGCGGTGACTTTTATGGCGATAATGCTGACGATCCTGCTTCAGGCCAGCACCACCGGACTCGTTGCGCGCAAACTGGGACTGGAGATTAAGCCCGTCGCCTCCACTACTGCGGCTGCTGGATCAGCCGATGAAAAGTAATGGCATCGATCCTTAAACTATCATCCCTAAATATGAAAACGGCCCTTCGATGTAGACATAACTACTTTGAGGGGCAGCTTTGTTTTTGCTAGAAAGTGATTCTTGTTCATCGGTACGGTATCTTTAGATTCATTGCAAGAAATAATATAGCAGTATGCCCATTCTCCAGGAAGATTGCTTAGCTTGGAGAATTTATGAATCATGCTGATGAACATATTGTCCGAATATGGCCCTGGTTTCCTCAATCCATCGTTTAGCCCCGGCACTCAATCCTCCGTTTTCCGAATAAATCAGCGAGGTGGTGCGCCGGGTTTCTTTTAATGCAGGTATGTGAATGATAATGAGATCATTATCGTCCAGCAGCTGGCTGCGCAAATAGGATTTGGGCAGCAGTGCAGCGGCCTTGCAGGCAGGCAGTAGACGCACGATGGCTTCAAATGAATCCATCTCCATTCTGATGTCCGGGACGACACCTGCACGATGAAAAAGGTCATCGGTAAGTTTACGATACCATGTTCCCGTTGAGAATATAATCATGGGGAGTCCGTGAAGCATGTCCATGCTTACACCTTCCTGCTCAACAAGCGGATGGTTCTTGGGAAGAACGAGCTCCAGATGATCGTCGAATAGGGTGGTACAGCGCAGCCCGGGTTCCTCGATGGAGGAAGCAACGATGCCGGCATCGAGCTTTTTGTCGCGGACAGCGGATACGATTTCATGCGTTTTGCCTGTGATGAGCTTCAGCTCGGCAGTCGGATGCTTTTCCATGAAGGCGGTTACCAGCGGCGGCAGTGTCGTCTGCAGCGTTGTCAGGCTGGCTCCGAGCGTTACGGAGATTTGGTCATCTCCTTTATACTTAGCAATCATCTGCATGAATTTAAGCTTCTGCTGCCGCTGTTCGAGGGCGAAATTATACGCAGTTTGTCCGAAAGCGGTCAGTTCAAGTCTTTTGCCGCGCCGGTTGAACAGACTGACGCCGAGCTCATCCTCGAGCTTGGAGATTTTACGGGATAGGGCGGGCTGTGATAAATTGAGCAGCTTGGATGCTTTATTGAGGCTGGACTGCTCAACAATGGTGGCGAATACGTCCAAGTCCTCGAACATTCGGTTTCACCTTCTCTTTCGATTTGTTAAATAGATCACTGCAAGTTTATACTTATGCATCTAGATTATAACGATTAATAATTATATTGCAATTCCATTATAAGAAAAAAAAGAGTAACATGAAATATGCCACAAGTTGTTCACACTTGATAGGAGAACGGCTGTGAAATGTCGAAAAATGAATTTTGAAAACGTTGTATAGTGAGAAAGGGGCACGTCAATCTATGAATGGTTATTATTCCAGAAAGCTGCATTCGCTTCTTGGAGTCATTCCGCTCGGCTTGTTTTTCATTGAGCATGCGCTGACGAATTTTGGCGCATTTGAGGGAGGTCCCGCGCGTTTTAACGCCGGTGTAAAATTGATCAACGATCTTCCGCTCATTACTCTGCTTGAGTGGGTGTTGATCTATCTTCCGCTGATTTACCATGGCGTTTTCGGTTTGTACATTGCCTACCAGGCCAAGCCGAATAACGGACGCTTCCAGTATTCACGCAACTGGCGTTATCTGTTCCAGCGGATTACGGGTGTGATTACCTTTGTCTACATCATCTGGCACGTGTATGAGACTCGTATACAGCTGGCACTCGGTCATGTAACGCATGAAGAACTGGGCAGCGTGATGCATAACATCATGATCCAGCCGGGTCTGTTTATCTTGTACCTCATCGGCGTTGTATCCGCATCCTTTCACTTCGCCAATGGTCTGTGGTCCTTCTTCGTCAGCTGGGGCATCACGGTCGGACCGCGCGCGCAGCGTGTATCTTCATACATCTGCATGACGCTGTTTGTTCTGGTGGCCCTGATTCTGGTGCTGTCCATGGTTGCATTCCGCAGAGCGGAATTCCAGGAAGCAACGGTATTGCTTGATACAGTGAAGTCAGTTCTTAGTTAAGGAGAGTGAGCGTGCATGGCAACAAATAATATTATTATCGTGGGCGGCGGTCTGGCTGGTCTGATGGCAACCATCAAATCAGCAGAAGCCGGCGTCCATGTTCACTTGTTTTCTTTGGTACCTGTAAAAAGATCGCACTCCGTTTGTGCGCAAGGCGGAATTAACGGAGCTGTTAACACCAAAGGTGAAGGCGACTCCCCTTGGATCCATTTTGACGATACCGTATATGGCGGCGATTTCCTTGCCAACCAGCCTCCGGTAAAAGCAATGTGCGAAGCGGCTCCAGGCATCATTCACTTGATGGACCGTATGGGCGTTATGTTCAACCGGACTCCAGAGGGTCTGCTCGACTTCCGTCGTTTCGGCGGAACAAAGCATCACCGTACGGCATATGCGGGCGCAACGACAGGCCAGCAGCTGCTGTATGCATTGGATGAGCAGGTACGCCGCCATGAGGCGGAAGGACTTGTTACGAAGCATGAGCATTGGGAATTCCTGTCCGCCGTAATCGATGACGATGGCGTATGCCGCGGCATTTGCGCGCAGGATCTGCGTACGATGGAAGTCCATACGTTTGCTGCGGATGCAGTTATTCTCGCAAGCGGAGGCCCAGGCATCGTTTTCGGCAGAACGACCAACTCGGTCATCAATACGGGTACGGCAGCAAGCGCGGTTTACCAGCAGGGCGTTCATTACGCGAACGGCGAATTCATCCAGATCCACCCGACGGCTATTCCAGGGGATGACAAGCTGCGCCTGATGTCCGAATCCGCACGCGGCGAAGGCGGACGGATCTGGACGTACAAAGACGGCAAGCCTTGGTATTTCCTTGAAGAGAAATATCCGGCTTACGGCAACCTTGTTCCGCGGGATATCGCGACACGCGAAATTCATGACGTGTGCGTGAACCAAGGGCTCGGCGTCAACGGCGAGAACATGGTTTATCTCGATCTGTCGCATAAAGATCCGAAGGAACTGGACGTTAAGCTTGGCGGCATCATCGAAATTTACGAAAAATTCGTCGGCGACGATCCTCGTAAAATCCCAATGAAAATCTTCCCTGCTGTGCATTATTCCATGGGCGGCATGTGGGTCGATTACAACCAAATGACGAATATTCCGGGATTGTTTGCTGCAGGTGAATGTGATTACCAATACCACGGCGCGAACCGTTTGGGCGCGAACTCGCTCGTATCCGCTATTTATGGCGGCATGGTAGCCGGTCCAAAAGCAGTCGAATATATCAAAGGACTTAAGAAATCCGCTGCCGACGTATCGTCGAGTGTGTTCGAAAGATATAAAAAGCAGCAGGATGACAAATACGAGAACATTCTCAAAATGGATGGCAACGAGAACGCGTACGGCATCCATAAAGAGCTCGGCGAAATGATGAATGCCAACATGACGGTTGTTCGCTACAACGACAAGCTGGAGCAAACGATCGGCAAAATCAAAGACATGAAGCAGCGCTACAAGAACATTAACATTAACGATAAATCGCGCTGGAACAATCCGGGTGCGTCCTTTACGCGTCAGTTATGGAACATGCTTGAGCTTGCCGAAGCCATGACGCTCGGAGCGCTGCTGCGCAATGAGAGCCGCGGTGCGCATTACAAGCCGGAATTCCCGGATCGCAACGATGAAGAATTCCTGAAAACCACCAAAGCGACTTGGACGCCTGATGGTCCGGAAATTTCTTATGAACCGGTTGACGTTTCGTTGATCCCGCCGCGGATCCGCGACTATTCCAAAGAGAAGTAAGAAGGGGGATTAGACATGGCGGAACAAACTGCTTCTACCAAAACAGTGAAGTTTATCATTACCCGTCAGGACAGCCCGGACGCTGCATCATATGTTGAGGAGTTCGAGCTTCCTTATCGCCCGGGTATGAACGTAATCAGCGCCCTGATGGAAATTCAGCGTAACCCGCAGAATAACAAGGGTGAAAAAGTAGCACCAGTGTGCTGGGAGTCGAACTGTCTCGAGGAGGTCTGCGGAGCGTGTTCCATGGTCATCAACGGCAAACCGCGCCAGGCTTGCGCCGCTTTGATCGATAAATTGGAACAACCGATCCGCGTACAGCCGATGAGAACTTTCCCGGTTGTCCGCGACCTTATCATCGACCGCAGCCGGATGTTTAATGCGCTCAAGCGCGTTAAAGCGTGGGTTCCGATCGACGGTACGTATGATCTGGGACCTGGTCCGCGTATGCCAGAGAAAAAGCGTCAATGGGCTTATGAGCTCTCCAAGTGCATGACTTGCGGCGTTTGTCTTGAAGCTTGTCCGAACGTCAATGACAAGTCCGACTTTATCGGTCCTGCATCCATTTCACAAGTTCGTCTGTTCAATGCCCATCCAACGGGCGAAATGAACGCCGAAGAGCGTCTGGATGCATTGATGGAGGATGGCGGTATCGAAGGCTGCGGTAACTCGCAGAACTGCGTACGCTCTTGTCCGAAAGGCATCCCGCTGACGACTTCCATTGCCGAAATCAACAAGCAAACGACCAAGCATTTGTTCAAAAAATGGTTGAGCGTGTAACGCTAAGCCTAGATATGAAAGAGCCTCCGTCATCGCAGCGCGCAGCTGCGGAAGCGGAGGCTCTTTTTTCTGGAATTCTGGAGAGGAGTGAATGGCGGTGTGGGATATGCCGAATATTTCGAAGGCTGCGTTTAAAAGGCTGTGCCGGGGTAATCAGAATTAAGGCCTTATTAATAGACCCAAATCGAAGATTACGGATCGCTTTAGTAGTAAACCGGCGATACCGGTAATATGCGGGAGCGTGCTCGTCATGTCATGGTGGATGTGGATTATCAATGTATCCGGTTTGATTGTACTGATGTATATTTTCTACAGCCTGGAGAAGAAATGGACGAGCAAAGCCGTACTGTTAGCACCGATAATCATCTATGTGCTGGTATCGCTGGAGGACTTGTTCGGACTGATTGACCTGATGACCATCGTACCCGGAAATGGGGGGATGAGGGCGCTTATCCTGCTGTTTTGTCTCGTATCCGTCATCTTTTACGTGCTGTATATATTCAACCGGATCGCGGAGTCGGTATTAAAGAAGAAGAAGGTGTACATGAAGACGCTGCTGATCCGGATCAGTACGGCCGCGCTGACTTGTGTCTTCTTTTTCACCATCATCTATACATCCATCTACAAGCTGTTCGGGCATCATACGTTTGATGGAAATAATATCGGCAATGACCTGCTGAGCCAGCTCATATCCTTCTTATATTTTAGCGTGGCAACCTTCGTTACTGTGGGTTATGGCGATATCGCTCCTGTAGACAGCACCTCCAGACTGGCCGTCATCATGGAAATTTGTTTTAGCTTTATTACCGTCGCTTATGCATTGTCGATGCTCAGCGTATTCCGCAGAATCTTCAGTCCCGGTCCGGACGATAAACTTCCGGAAGAGTTGTAAGGCATGTGCCTATGGCCTTAAGGCTTCAGCAGTTTGCGAAGGTATTTCAAACCGTTTTTGGAGGAAGGGTAACGGAATGTAAAATCGAACAGATTGGTTTGTTTCAAGACGCTTTTGTAATGCGTAAAGGTATCGAAGCTGCCCCGGCCATGGTAAGCTCCCATGCCGCTCTCGCCCACGCCTCCAAAAGGCAGGTAAGGGGTCGCAATGTGCATCAGCGTATCGTTGATGCAGCCGCCGCCATACGAGACGTTGCCGACAACCGTCTCTTCGATTTCAGGTTCACGTGTAAACAAATAAAGCGCAAGCGGTTTTGGACGGGCGTTGATCATATCCACGGCTTCCTGGATGCGGTCGTATTCCATGATCGGCAAGATAGGGCCGAAGATTTCCTCCTGCATGACGGGCATATCCCATGTCACCTGTTCCAACAGCGTAGGTTCGATGGTCAGATTGTCTGGCGAGGTGCTGCCTCCGGAAACAACGTTTCCATGTTGAAGAAAGGAAGCGAGTCTATGAAAATGCTTTTCAGATACGATTCGTCCGTAGGATGTGTTGGATAAAGGGTCAGGGCCGTAAAATTCCCGAATAGCCTCCTGAATGCAGGTGATAAGCTCGGTCTTCACGCTTCGGTGCACGAGCAAATAGTCGGGTGCGATGCAGGTCTGCCCTGCATTGGTGAACTTGCCGAATACGATCCGCTGGGCGGTAAGCTTCAAAGGGGCATCCGCGTGTACGATGCACGGGCTTTTGCCTCCAAGTTCCAATGTCAACGGAATCAGCTGCTTCGCGGCTGCCTGCATGACTATTTTGCCAACGTTCACGCTGCCTGTGAAGAATATGTAGTCTAGAGGCTGGGCTAGCAGCTCCTGACTGACATCGGCACCGCCCTCGATCACAGCCACGTATTCCTCTTCAAAGACGCTGCCAAGGATCTTGGCCAGCAGTGTTGACATGGTTGGCGTCAGCTCAGAAGGCTTCATGACAGCGGTATTGCCTGCTGCCAGTGCACCGATCAGGGGAGACACAGCCAGCTGGAAGGGGTAATTCCACGGGGCTATAATAAGTGTTGTACCATAGGGTTCGGGAATAATACGTCCCTTGCTTCCGAAATGGGTCAATGCCGTTTTGGCCTTCTTCGGAACCATCCAACTCCGCAGATGTTTAATCGTAAAGGATAACTCCTCATATACAATACCGATTTCCGTTGAATACGCTTCGAATTCACTTTTGTTCAAATCCATTTTTAAAGCTTCGATGATCTGTTTTTCATTGGCTATTAATGCCTCCCTGAGTTTTTTCAGCTGGCGCAGGCGATATTCGAATGGACGGGTTGCGCCACTTCTGTAAAAATGTTTTTGTTTCTGAATAAGGTCTGCCATGGTATCGTTATACATATAGCTTCATCCTTTTCCATTCATTCTATGATTATCGTATTTCTAAGTTTTCAGCGGTAGGAAGGTCATTCTATCATCGCAAGACTAACAGGGATTTCTCATATTTCTATTATACAGGGAGTTTCCAGCAAATGAAAAATAGCCGGAAGTCCGGCATGATGACGCGGAGGGCGTTCTTAAAGCGCTCCGGAGCGGTCATTTTGGGTGCCGGCATGATGACTGGAGGCTATGCTTGGCTCTGGGAGCCGAGACAGCTTGAGGTGACTCGGCTGACTCTGCGCTGTCCAAGGCTCCCGGCCGCATTTGATGGCCTCGTGCTTGCTCAGTTCAGTGATCTGCATCTCGGATTTCATTCACGCGAAAGTGATATCTCACAGCTGGCCGAGGCGATAGACGGCGAATCTCCGGATATGATTCTCTTTACCGGCGATACGGTTGATTCCGGAACGGATGCACTGCCGAAGTATCTTCCGCTGCTCTCTTCAATGCAGGCTGGGCTCGGGAAGTTTGCGATTCTCGGCAATCATGACTATCTGGTTCACCCGGATTACGTCGTCGAGATGCTGGCAACGGCAGGCTTCAGCGTGCTGCGAAATGAGCATAAGCTGGTAAAGCATCAGGGCGGGACCATTGCCGTCGTCGGGCTGGATGATCAGATTATGGGCCGTCCGGATCCCGAACAAGGCTTACACGGTGTTCCCGAAGGCTTGTTTACCCTTCTGATGATGCATGAACCGGATTATGCCGACACAGCGGCCTTGTATCCATTCGATCTGCAGTTCTCCGGGCACAGCCACGGCGGGCAGGTGCGTCTTCCCTTCCTGGGTGCGATGCTTACGCCTCCCGGATCGAAAAAGTATATTATGGGAGCTTATGCGATCGGAGACCGTTCGATGCCTCTGTACGTCAACCGGGGCATTGGAGAGACCCATCTGCCGATACGCTTCCTGTGCAAACCGGAGCTCACGATCTTTACGCTGAGAGCAGGCAGGGCGTAGTTTTCCGCAGAAGAGAACCCGTTTATCGTGTTTCAGTTGGAAAGAAGGAGAGGGATGGGATGTTCGCAGAAAAATTTCGATTTCCGCCAGTGCTAAGGGGTGAAAGGGTGAGACTGGAGCAGATTGAAAAAAAGGATGCTCCCTGCCTCTTGGCCATCCTTTCTGACCCGCTTGTGATGAAATATGTCACTCAGGGGTCCTTTTTCAGCTTCACAAAGTCGCGCCGGGTTGCCGCCGAGCTGCTGAATACAAGACGGCCGGACTCGATGCATTACGGAATCTGGCTGCCGGAGGTGGAGGGGCCAGTCGGGGTCGTATCTTTGCAGAACTGGAGGCAGGAACGCCGCGACGCCATGATTGGTTACATGCTGGATCGCAGGTTCTGGCATCGGGGGCTGGCCACCGAGGCTCTGGGCATACTGCTGCGATATGCATTCAATGAGCTTCATTTGCAGCGCGTGGAGGGCAGATGCCACGCCGTGAATGAGGCTTCGGAACGCGTCATGCAAAAAAACGGCATGGAGCTGGAACGCACGCTAAATCAGAAAAGAATGTTTTTCGCGGCACCGCTCGAGATGAAAATATACAGTCTTACAGATCAACAATTTCAAGCCCGCAATACTGCAGGCTCTGAGCATGTTGGTAAGGATTGAAGGGAGATTAAGACAGCAAGGTGAAGGCAGAAACTTGGTTTAGACATCCGGCAGGCATATTAATCAGTTCCGCAGGGGCTACATTGCTCTGGGGAAGCGCACTGCCTGTCATTAAGATCAGCTATGAGCATTTTCAAATTGATTCAAAGAACGTATTTGGTGAATGGGTATTTGCAGGTTACCGTTTCGCGCTTGCAGGACTGATTCTGATGATCCTGGCCATGCTGATGGGGCAGAACCGAGGCAGCGGCAGAAAGTCGCTCTCGATGCCACGGCTTCTTCGGTTGGGCTTTATTCAGACCTTTATGCAGTATCTGGTGCTGTATGCGGGTCTCAGCTTCAGTTCAGGGATTGAGGGCTCGATTCTGGTCGGCTCCACCTCGTTGTTTCAGATTCTTTCGGCAAGAATGATGGACAAGACGGAGGGACTCAGCCCGGCGAAATGGTTTGGGCTTATGCTGGGATTTCTCGGCATTCTGGTTATGGGATTTGCCCAGCAGGGAGTCCAGTTCCATTTTGGCTTTGGAGCTCTGCTGCTGTTGGCATCGGCGGCCTTCGGCGGTTTCGGCAATGTGCTTTTCCGCAAGGAAAGTGCTCAGGAATCCGTAATTGCGTTGACAGGGAAACAGATGCTGGCTGGAGGATTGGGCCTTCTGCTCGTAGGAGCGGTACGAAGCGGCTTTGCGCCGTTTCATTTTGACGCCAAGGGCTGGCTGCTGCTAGCCTATTTATCGGTACTGTCGGCCGCAGGATTCGCGCTATGGAACACGGTCATGAAATACAATGCCGTAGGCAAGGTGTCATTGTACCTTTTCCTGATTCCTGTATTCGGCGTGCTGTTGTCGTCGGTGCTGCTGGATGAAAGGGTTTCTGCGTGGATTGGATTGTCACTGGCGCTCGTGGTTGCCGGCATCGTGATTGTCAATCGTTCCGGGCGCTCCAGACGGGCGAAAGGCCTTGCTCAGAAGGAAGCTGGCAGAAGCTTGTAATGCGAAGGTAAGCTTTGTAACACAATTGAAATATTGCTGTTATGCGTCTCTAACAGAGTCGGGGTACACTTATTGCATGACCCCCTTTTTGAAAATATAAATGATGTTTGAGGACCCGCACGTGACGGGTCCATTTTTTTTGCCCAGGTTAAGCCTTACAACGGCACGCGGACCTGCTGTTTATTTTTGTAATATACCCATTCGGTAAAACCGATCGCCTTCAGCCGTTCTGCAACCTGATCCAGCTCATCCGCTACGCGTTGAGGCTTATGCGCATCGGAGCCAAAGGTAACATTCACCCCGAAATGACACGCCCGCTCAAGTATGGCCTCTGCCGGATACCATCCGCCGCTCAGCTTGGTTTTGCCTGATGTATTGATTTCAATGGCAACGCCGTTCTCCGCAATCACCTTCAGCGTTTCATCGAGAATAGCTTCAGCCGGAATATCAGAGAATGCGGGGTAATTTCCCTTCATGGCATCGATGTGACCGAGAATTTGAAACATACCGCTCCGGGCCGAATCCTGGATTAGCCTATAATATTCTTCCTTGACCTCGATATGCTGTCTATCGCTTAGGTCCTTCCAGCGGTTTTTGTTGAAAATGCTGACTCCGCCAACGCTATGTACCGAACCGATAATGTAATCAAATGGGTACTCCGCTAGAACCTTACGGTAGACTTCAGCATGTTCGGGGAAATAATCGGATTCAATACCGAGCAGCACGTCGATTTTTCCTTCATACTCCTGTTTGAGTTCAAGCACTTCCTGAACATAGCGGGCGAGTTCAGACTTGCCCATTGCGATGCGCGGAAAGGCTTGTTCTTCCTTTTCCCCGAAATACGGAGTGTGGTCAGAGATACCGATCGCCTGCAGACCTGCTGCAATGCCGGCCTCGATATAATCACGGATGTTTCCGTCCGCATGTCCACAGCGGAAATGATGAGTATGCAGATCGAATTTCATGAGAAAGACTCCCTTCCTTAAAAATAGCTGTACATGTTATTCAGAGCTGATGAACTGTGTCTCAGGCATGCCCTTGAGGTCGCTTAAAAATTGCTGCATGGCTGAATTGAGATATTTGCCCGATTTATATATCACACCTACAGGATGACTGACTTCGAGCTCCCTCAGCGGAATGATCTTGAGCGTGCCTTGGCGCAGCTCGCTTGCGACCGATTGCTTGGACATGATGGCGGCGCCGAGGTCGATTTCGACCATTCGCTTGATTTCCTCGCTGCTGGATAGCTCCATAACAACGTTAGGGACAAGGCCGTGATTCTTGAATATTTCATCCGTGAAACGTCTGCCGACCGTATCATGCGAGAGCAGAATCAGTGGCATATCCTGCAGCACATCCATGGAAACCGTCGTCTTTTTGGCAAGCGGATGGCGCGGCGAAACTATGAGCTCGAAAGTATCATAATAAAGGACCGATGTCATTAAATTGGGATTGCGTTCAATCAGGTAACCGATTCCAACATCGATCTGCCCGTTTTCCACGCTCGTGTAAATCTGCGAGGATGCCATGGACTGAATTGAGGTTTTGATTAAAGGAAACTGATTCTGAAAATAAGATAACACTCTAGGCAAAATTTGAATGGCAATAGAGGTCGTCGTGCCAAGGACGATATGCCCCTGGGGAATATGCTCCAGATCGAAAAGACGCAGCTTAAGCTCTTCCACAACGGCCAAAATTCGTTCGGCATGTTCAAGAAATACTTCTCCGCGGTCCGTTAGCGTAACCGGTTGGTTTCTGTCTACCAAAACGGTTTTGAACTCATCTTCCAGACTCTTGATTTGGGCGGATACGGCAGGCTGGGTCAAATTTAGCAGTTCCCCGGCTTTGCGGAAACTCATCGTCTTCGAGATGGTAATCAGTGTCTCCAGTTGACTGATGTTCATGCAGTTCCTCCTTAGACCTTATTTCTACCCTACAGCTGAGTTTCGACCATATGTATATCCTTTAATTATATGGGATTCGGAAAGTCACGGCAATGGAAGCCGCGGACTTCCATACAAGAAGGAAAAAGTAGGAACATCTTAAAAAATAGATTCTACAAAATTCGCCATGGTATTCAAATTTGTAACTAAAGGACCGATATATTTATCAGGCTTTTGTGTTCTTTTTTCCTAAATAGGAAAAAAGAATCGTTTATAAGGGTATTTATGCCCTGGTTCTAAAATCAAGTGTGAATTTTTGGTGATTTATTTAAGGGTTTAACGTATAATTGTTTCAAAGAGAAATGGGACTTTTGGAGCGTGTCCTGCAATCTACAGTGGAAGGGGTGTCTATCAGAAAATGAAAGCGGAGGTTATTAATCCTTTTCTGGAATCCGCACGGCTTGTTATTGAGCAGGTCATCCAGGTATCGCCTTCGACGGGAAGCCTGGGAATCAAAAATGTGGAGCTCATTCAGGACCATATATGGATACAAATCGGAATGACCGGACAAATGAACGGAAATGTAATATTCGGCATTCACGAGCGTGTTGCTTTGCGGATGGTGTCCGCCATGATGGGAGGTTTCGTGCTAACCGAAATGGACGAGATGGGACAAAGCGCGATATCGGAGCTTGGAAACATGATCAGCGGTAACGCCAGTACGATTTTGTCCAACCAGGGAGTGAACGTCGATATTACGCCGCCGAAAGTCGTCAAGAGCGAGCATGTTACAGCGTTCCTTCCGCAAAAGGCGCTCAGTATCCCTCTCTTAATGGATGGTATCGGAGAACTGGATATTCAGGTCATGATTTCATAAAATAAGGGTATTCATGCGTGAAGTTCAAATTGAAGTTGAACGACGCATCCCTTGGGAGGAACTGAAATCATGTTGGAGAATAAAGTGGTTGTTATCACGGGAGCATCAAGCGGCATCGGACTACTGACGGCACAAATGCTTAGCAGCGAGGGAGCGGTTCCGATACTGGCGGCCAGATCGCATGACAAACTGACTGAAGCCTCGCGCAGGATGGCCGGAAAGCATGAGATCAAAGTGGTGGATGTGACCCGGGACGACCAGGTGAGACAGATGATGGATGAAGTCATCAAGACATACGGCCGGATCGATATTCTGCTAAACAACGCGGGATACGGGAAATTCGAGAATGCGGTGGACATGCCCGCGGAAGCATTTCAGCGGATGATGGAAGTGAATTATATGGGGACCGTGCGCTGCACGAAAGCCGTGTTGCCCCATATGCTTGAACGCCGGTGCGGTCAGATTGTGAACATCGCCTCTATGGCGGGTAAGATCGGTACGGCGAAATCGACCGCCTACACAGCAACCAAGCATGCGGTGCTTGGTTTTAGCAATGCCCTGCGGCAGGAGCTGAGAGAGACGGGAATCATCGTATCAACCGTCAACCCCGGACCGATCGATACGCCTTTTTTTGATATCGCGGATCCCTCGGGCGGATATGTGAGCAATGTGAAATGGCTGATGATGAAACCGGAGCAAGTGGCACGCAAAATTGTACAGCTCATGAAGACGGGTAAGGAAGAGCTGAACCTTCCATTCAAAGCGGCTGCCGCCATGCGTATATATCAGCTGTTTCCGCGCCTTTCAGACAAACTTACATACCGGATGATGAATAAAAAATAACCGGCCGGCTCAAGGTGAGCCGGTTTTTTCTTTTGATGTAGAAACTTCTGGAATCGGATTTGTGGCACATTTTCCGAATTAACTTTTGGTACGGCGGCTCTTTTATCATATAATGAATAGTAATGACTTATATAAAGGATGGAATTTGATGAACGCAACTTCATTTACAACGCTGGGTCTTGAGCAGCCATTGGCCGACGGCCTGTCGGAATACGGAATAACGGAGCCGACTCCGGTGCAATCGGAGGCCATCCCGGCTATTCTGAAAGGAGCGGATGTGCTGGCACGTTCGCAAACAGGAACCGGGAAGACGCTTGCCTACCTGCTACCCATACTACAGAATATCGATCCTGATCTGAAATCGCCGCAAAAGCTCGTGATTGCGCCAACGCAGGAGCTTGCGATGCAGATCGTCAGGGAAGGCGAGAAATATGGACAGGTTCGAGGCATTCAGGTGCTTGGCCTGATCGGAGGCGCCGCCCTGAAACGCCAGGTGGAGAAGCTGAAGCAGCATCCGCAGCTAATCATAGGTACACCGGGCAGAGTGCGGGA
Organism: Paenibacillus dendrobii; assembly: GCF_009807035.1. GTDB lineage: Bacteria > Bacillota > Bacilli > Paenibacillales > Paenibacillaceae > Paenibacillus_AQ > Paenibacillus_AQ dendrobii. The sequence goes on along the minus strand of NZ_WUBI01000005.1, from coordinate 195,196 downwards.
GCTTATTGAAGTCCGCAAGCTGAAAATGCACCAGGTCAACACCATTGTGGTGGATGAAGTGGACCAGGTATTTCAGCTTGGAGGTGCTGGCGATGTAGACCGGATTTTCCGGAGCGCCCTTCGTGACCGACAATTGGTCTTTTTATCGGCAACGGTTAGCAATGAAACGGCTTCCCTGGTGAAACGTGAAATGCAGAATCCGGTGGAAATCGGAATTGATCCGGACCAGTCTACAGCCAAGGGGCTCGAACATATCTATTTCGCCGGCGAAGAGCGCGATAAGATGGAAAACCTGCGCAGAGTGATCCGCCACTATAATCCCAAGAAAGCGATGGTCTTCGTGAACCAGACGGAATCGATCGCGGAAGTGCAAGCAAAGCTCAACTTTATGGGGTTATCCGCAGAAGCGTTGTATGCGGATGCGGATAAGATGGTCAGAAGCCGGGTGCTAAGAGGCTTTAGAAATGGCAAGTTCAAGGTGCTCGTGGCCAGCGACGTTGCGGCCCGCGGCCTGGATATCGAAGGGCTGGAGATGGTTGTGAACTACGATCCTGCGCTCGACTCCGAACATTATGTTCACCGGGCGGGGCGCACAGGTCGGATGGGACGCAGTGGTCTTGTCATCTCTCTGGTAACGAACCGGCAGATTTTCATCATGAACAAGTTTGCAAAAGAGCTTGGCATTTCGCTGGAGGAACGAAGAATGTACGGCGGGAAAGTGCTTGAACCCAGAGCGGCATCCTCCGTTCAGAGATCATCTACGCCTCGAAAGCCGATAGGAGCGGTTAGGGATGACAAAGCCCGAATCTCGTCCGAAGCTTCGGATCAAGGTTCCGCGGAGAGACGGCAAGGCAAGGAAAATATCCGTAAGCCATCCGGTCCGGCGAAAAGCAAGAATGAACCCTTCCGTGGAGGCAAGCCCACAGAACGCCAAAGCCGCAGCGAACGGGAGCGGGAGCGCAAGAACAAAGGCGCACCAAAATGGTTGAAAGACAAAAAACGCCCTTAAACGAAGAACGGATTGGCATTTCATGGAGGTGAAGCAATGAACGGCAATACGGTGCTGGATATACAGGGACTCAGCGGCGGTTACAGCTTGAACCGTCCTGTGCTGCATGATATTTCCTTTCAGGTGAAGCCCGGAGAAATGGTCGGGCTTATCGGTTTGAACGGTGCGGGTAAAAGTACAACCATGAAGCACATTCTCGGACTGATGAATCCCCAGAAAGGGGAAATCCGGGTCCAAGGCAAGAAGAGGGAAGAAGATTCGGAAACCTATCACAGCTCGCTGGCTTTTGTTCCGGAATCCCCGCTTTTATATGAGGAAATGACGGTACGCGAGCATTTGGAATTTACGGCGAGAGCATATAATGTGGCACGCGGAGATTATGAGGAACGTGCGGACAGGCTGGCGCGGATATTCCGGATGCAGGACAAGATGGACAGCCTTTCGACGCATTTGTCCAAAGGGATGCGCCAGAAGGTGATGATTATGTGCGCATTTGTGGCGCGTCCTTCGCTTTATATTATTGACGAGCCCTTCCTCGGGCTGGACCCGCTGGGCATCCGGTCTCTGCTGGATTTCATGGTTGAATTGAAGGAAGGCGGCTCATCAATATTGCTGAGCTCACATATTCTATCGACCATTGAAAATTATTGCGACCGGTTTATCGTTCTGCATCAGGGGAACGTCATTGCCCAAGGATCGTTGCAGTCAATCGCCGCACAGGCAGGAACTACCGGGGCAGGACTGGAAGACATGTTCTATACCCTCGTGCAAGGCAGGGATTGATATGGACTTGACTAAGCTTAGGTTGGAACGCCGCGGCCGATTCTGGGGAAAAGAGGTCATGCCATATCTCGGCTACGTCATCCAGAGCGGAGTGGCCGTTCTGCTGTTGTTTTTGCTAATCGCTTTTTCGGCATGGTACACTTCGCTGGTTCAGCATATTCCCGAAGGCCTTCCCATCCGCTGGATCATGTTGATATTGTTCGTGCCGCTCACGGTCAACAGCAGCTTTAGAACGTATCTGCAGCCGGCGGATACCGTTTTCCTGCTGCCGCAGGAATCCAAAATGAGCCAATATTTTAATGCAAGCTGGATCAGCGGCGTAATCTATAAGTTATTGGGAATCGCCCTCGTATTTCTGATTTCATGGCCGCTTTATGTACGTAGTGATACACATCCGAAGGCCTTTTGGTTTTTCCTGATCGTTCTTGTCGCGCTTAAACTTCTTGCAAGCTATGGATGCTGGAAGGAACTGCGGATGGTATCGCGGCGGACGTCGATGGCCTATCGGCTGCTTCGGTACGTGATTCTTGCGCTTTCCATAGCCGCATGGCTGTGGCAGCCCGCAGGTAGAAGCATGATCTTTATCCTATTGCTTGCCGTCACCTATTTCGTAGCCCTTCGCATTCCCGCCAAGCATCTTGTGGCATGGGAAAGACTGATCGCGCAGGAGAAGACCCACAGCGGCCGCGTTCTGATGATGCTGGGCTGGTTTGTCAACGTACCGGGCAGACAGCAACGGATCTATTCAAGAAAGTGGCTGTCATGGGCGGGCAACCGGATCCCATGGAAACCGGAAGCCGCTTACCGGTATCTCTTGATGAAAAGCTTTGTGCGGAGCGACATATTTGGTATTGTTCTGAGAGCCGGCATTCTGGGGGCTCTTCTGGTCTGGTGGACCCGGAGCGGCATGCTTGGAAGCGGGATTTATTTGTTCTTCGTGTTTCTGGCAGGAGTGCAGCTGTCATCGCTGCTGCGCTATCACAGTGAATCCTTTTGGCTCCATGTGTATCCGATTCCTCCCGGAAGCCGACGCACGAACGCGATCGGTCTTGCTTTTCAGATTCAGCTTCTGTTAGCGGTGCTGATTTGGCTGCCGCTTCTAGGGACCGGGGCGGGCCGGCTGGGTACGGCATTCATGACGCTTGCCGCCGGCGTGATTCTTTGCCTGTTGTTCCGTTTTTTTGCGGGACGCAAGAAAACCGCGGATGACGACGATGACGAATAGTGCCGGAATCTGCTCAAAGCAATGAATGTTGAAGAACAATCCGGCTTTGTTGTAATTTCTAAACATAAAAAAAGCAGAAGACCGGGGATTTTCCGGCCTTCTGCTTTTTTGCTTCAGCTGATTCTTGTTGATTTAAGTGTGTGAGATTATACCCAGAAAGAACGAGTGATGATGACCAGGAGGATGAAGAGAACCAGGATTGCACCAGTGTTGCCAAACATTCCGTGTCCACAACCGTATCCGTATCCGCCTCTTACTTCTTCGCTCATTGTTCATTCCCCTTTGCAATGGATTGTTTTGGTTACACCGTATCTTATGTCCCGGGGGAAGACTGTGCTTGGGCAATTACCCGTTCCTCATCAAAAAACATTGTTATTCGAAAATGTCGTGTGCGGGCTGATTTATTTGTTCTTCAGATCCTGAATACCCTGATACACCAGATCAAAAAGCTCTTCCAGATATTCTTCCTCAATACAGGAGAAGGCGACGCGCAGATCATGTTCACCCAGAGCGATCGTTCCGACCCCGTATTGATGAAGGATATGCGTGCGCAGCTCTTCAGCATGAATATCCTTCAGCTTCAGGCACATGAAGTATCCGGAATTGAAAGGATAGTATTCCCATACGTCTTTATATTTGCCGCTGTCCAGCAGAGATTTAACTTTGTTGGCACGGCCTTTCATAATATTGAATTTTTCTTCCTTCTGCGCATGGAATTCAGGCGCTTTGAGCGCTTCGAGCACGAAGGTTTGGGAAGGATGGGCACCGCTTGAGATCGTAGCGCGGATGATGCCCAGCGTTTTTTGCTCCAGTGCATTCAGCACTTCCTTGCTGTCGGAAGCAAAGGTAATGAACCCGACGCGGAAGCCCCATACGAATTCCTCCTTGGTGGCGCCGTCGACCTTGACAGCGAGCACGCGCGGATGAAGATCCGCCAGCTTGCCGAACAGGGATTCCTTCAGGGAATCTTCAAAGAACAATCCGAAATAGGCGTCATCCGTTACCACAACCACGTTGATGCCCGCTTCTGCAGCTTCCTTGATGGCATCAACGATCTCATTGCCTTCCTTAAGGCCGGGCGTATAGCCGGTAGGATTATTCGGGAAATTCAGGATCACGATTGCTTTGCCTTTGTCCTTCTGGGCAAGAAGCGCTTCGCGAAGACCCTGGCTGTTAAACATCATCTCATCGGTGAAGAGCGGGTAGTTCACGATTTCCGCATGACGGCGGATACCGAAGGTCAGCTCGTAGTTCTCCCAGTTTTTATCAGGGTAAATGACCGCGTCTCCTTCATTGACGAACAGATCGGCAACGACGCTCAGTCCATGTGTCAGTGCATTGGTTACAATGGGGCTGCTCAGCGATTTCTCGCGCAGGGAAGGGTTCTCCTCTTTCATCTTGGTCAGCCATGCGGTCCGAAGCTCAGGCTTGCCTGCGGGAGGAGCATACGGGTACAGATCCTTAGGCTGGAAAGCGGAGAGCTTGCTTTGAATGACGTCCAAATGCATCGGGATGCCGCCTTCAGTCGCAATACCAATGGTGGCATTGTACTTTTTAGCATGTCCGGACGCTTCGGCAGATTGGCTCAAAATACCTTCTTTTGGGAAATAGATTTCTTTGCCCAGCGTAGACAGCATCTCATACACATGCGGGTTGCCGGATTTAACGCCTTCATTCAATTGTTCAGCGATTGGGTTTAACATTTCTTCCATCCTTCCGAATCGGTTGTAATGTCAGGATTTTTTTGCAAAATCCCCATGTAAGATTATCCGTTTTAACTGCCTAACATTATATCACCTGCAGCAGGAACCGTCACGGAAAAAGGAGCTTTTTAGGAGGAAGAATTCATGGGTTTTCGACGGACCCGCTTCTTTCGGACTTCGCCGGAACACTGCTCTCCACAGGAGGAAGTTCTTCCATAAAATTCGGCTTCGCAGACGGCTTCTTGACGAAGAAAACATGGATCAATAATCTTCTTCCGAGCCTTGGGCTGCCTTGTCCGCTTTCGGTTTGCGGGCAAGCGGCACGCAGCTGCGTATATGGTCAGCGGTTTCCATGTCTCTATCCGCGCCGCGAGACTCGAGTCCGCATAATACTTGTTCCCTTTTTCCCTTCGTGAGATTCTGTCCGAATTTGAACTTGGCACTGATATGGTCCGCAACGATTTTGACCACGGCTACATTGCGGAGTCTTGGTGCGTACACCGGATTGGATGCTTCAATCGGCTCATAACCGCCTTCCGGCTGCAGCTTCTTCATCAGCATGGAGAAGGCGGCGGCTTTTTCCTCCAAATCCTTTACCACTTCAGCGGTACCGGTTGCCGTTACGCTTTTGAAATAGGATGTAGCGGGACATGCGAGGCTTGGATCTGTAAAATAGGACGGAATGACGGCATACTCATCGGCTACGCTGAAGCTGACATGCGGATTGGCTTTTAAATGCTCCATTTTTTCGCCGATCCGGCTCCCGTGAAAATAGAAAATCCCTCCGTCGTATACATAATTCAAAGGAGTGACACGCGGCCGGCCGTCCTCCCCGATGGTGCCTAGAAAACCAAAGCTCATACCGGATAAAAAATCATGAATCTCTTGCTCTTCCTTGACGCTGAATTCCTTTCTTCTCATTCAGGCTTCCCCCACTTCTATTTGTAAGTTGTTGACATCATAACGGAGTCATTGACAAGGAAAAAGATCCAATTTAGATTAAAATTTATAGTCCAATTTATTGTGAAGATATCAATGCAGCTGCTGTCAGCGAATGGCAGAGGGGATTGTCATGGAAGGGGAGGGTAAAGGACATGGATCTGACGCTCCACATGGAAGCTTATCTCGATAAGTACCGCTTCAAGTATTTGGCGCTTTATCACGCTTTGAGGGAAGCGATTCAGGATGGGCGGTTACCTGGCGGAATGAAGCTGCCTTCGACCCGGGAGCTGGCAGAACTGTACGGCTTATCCAGGGGAGCAGTGGCCCAGAGCTACGATATGCTGATGGCAGAAGGATATGTGCATGCCGAGACAGGCAGGGGATCCTTTGTTACGCATGCAGGCTATTCGCCCCGTCCGCAGGAAAAAATGAAGGAGACGCCAGTGAAGCTTTCAAACTGGGGCGAACGGCTGCTTCAACTGCCGCGGATTCCCGTGGATCCGGCGGAGCAGGCAGAAATCAGCTTCATAAATCAGCCACTTGAGATGGGCCGTTTTCCGTATGAGGAATGGCGGAGCGCACTTTCTTATGCAGGCGGCCGCAAAGGAAGCCGTTTGCAGCATAAGGCTCCCCCGGAAGGAGATAGTGAATTGCGCGAGGCCATAGCGGCCCAATTGCGCGTGACGCGCGGAATTATGGCTCGGCCGGAGCATATCGTTTTATTCAGCGGTTCGATGCAGGGCATTGTACTTTTGTTCCAGCTGCTGATGAATGAGGGGGAGACGGCTGTGGTGGAGGATCCCGGATTTCACGGAATCCGCAGAGCCATCAAGGCCTGCGGAGGAATCGCCACTCCTGCGACCGTGGACAGGCAGGGCATTGTGCCGAAGGACTGGGAAGCGGGAATACTTTTCGTGACACCCAGCCGGCAATATCCTACGGGAGCTGTATTGAGCCTGGAGCGGCGACGCGAGCTTCTCGATTGGGCACAGCGGCATGATGCGGTTATTATTGAGGATGACTACGACAGCGAGTTCAGGTTCGGAGGCAAGCCGATTGAACCGCTTAAGGCGCTGGACACGCAGGAGCGGGTGATCTATATCGGCTCGTTCTCTCAAACAATGTTCACGGGGCTCAGGCTGGGCTACGCGGTGCTGCCGGAAGGACTGGTGGCGGCCGCAATGCGCGCCAAATCTTTGTATGAACCGATGTCTCCCGGACTTCTTGAGCAGCGGGCTCTTGCCCGATTTATGTCCAAAGGGGGATACATGAGGCATGTACGCCGTTTGACGAGGCTCTACGGTGCCAGACATCGGCATTTCTCAGAAATGATGAAGGAACAGATGGGCGATCTTTTTGAACTGATGCCTGGCGATGCGGGTCTGCACGTGTATGCAGAGTGGCGCAAATCGCCTGATGAATACAGAGCGTTTTATGAAGCGGCACATCGGCATGGGATCTGCTTCCGGGATGCCAGGGTATACTGGCTGAATGAAGGGCCTCCCGCGGCCTGCTTCGGTTTTGCTCATCTGGAGGAGGAGCGAATTACGGACGGAATCCTCAGAATGCGCGCTGCGTGGCAGGATGTGCAAAATTTCTCGTGAAAGAGTATGATGTACATATATGTGATCCAAAGTATGTATTAACCTGCGGATCAGTAGGTAAATATTTCGAATTTACAGCATGTAACAAGGTGAATTTAGTTTATAAGCAAGGGGGAATGACGACATGCTGCATGCGTCGCCATCTTCTTTTCAAATACTGCCTTCTTTAGCGAAGATTGTATGCGAGCCGGGGTGGAAATGGCAAAAGCGCGAGAAAGCGCTTGAAAACTACGATCTATTTTATGTGTGGAGCGGCGAAGGGACGGTCATCCGCAACGATGAATCTTTTGAGGTCGGCAAGGGCAGCTGCTTTTTGTTCAGACCCGGAGACCATACGAGCGCGATTCATAATCCGCAGAAGCCTCTTGTGCTTACATACAGCCACTTCAGAATATCCGAGCCGGTAAGCGAGGTACCGCTGCCTTACCGTCGCCTGACGGATACGGTTGATTTTGAATATATGCTTGCCAGATACGTGAGGCTGTTCCTTGTCAACACGTTTGCCGCCGAAGAGGAAGGACAGCTGATCTTGAAGCAGCTGATGATCCATCTCCTGCGGCATGACCGCGAGCAGCCGGAAGAGAAGAAAGTCAGCAACCAGCTGACCGAAGTGATTCACGAAATTGCGAATTACGTTCAGCAGCATCCTGGCAAGCCTCACCGCGTCGAGGATCTTGCGGCCCGTGCCGGCCTCTCCCCGCGTTATTTTTCGATCAAGTTCAAGGAGCTGATTGGAACGCCGGTACAGTCCTATATCATACGGACAAGAATCGAGCGCGCTCAGCATCTGCTGTTGCATGCGGGAATGAATGTGACGGAAGTAGCGGATGCGCTGGGTTACCGTGATATCTTTTTCTTCAGCAGGCAATTTAAGCAGTATACAGGCAAAAAGCCTTCGGAAATCCGTTAATCCTGGTTTTGTTTCGGCCATGTCAAGCTCGGGTAAATAGGGTGAAGTACACAACATGGTTCATGAAACGAAGGGGGGTTAGCGCGGATGACGTACAGACGGAGAATACGCAGACGCGAAATTTTCCATGGCGGCCGCAGCGTGGTCCGGACACGGATGCGCCGGTACAAGGCCAGCGAGCCTGCAATGGATTTGTGGTTTTGAGAACGTATTGATTATAAAGGGCAGCACGGGAGTTTGGAGCCGTGGCTGCTTTTTTTGATTACTCGGTACCCAAATGAAAAAAGGATTACAGCAAATATGTTATTCTACCAATACAGCCATAATGCAGATATTGACGAGGGGGCATACAAACAATGAACGAAGCATTTAATGCAGATACGGAAGACAGCCGAAGATTGCTGCTAGTCCAGGCCGAAGCGGCTTTAACGGCTGCGCTAGAGCAATATGATTTACATGAAGAGAATCTTATTTTCCTTCAGGTCTCGGAGCATGTGACCTATAAAATCGAGGATGGAGCTGCCAGTTCCTATCTGCTGCGCATTCATCCGGGCTCGGCGTCTTCGCGGGAAATTTCTTCGGAACTAGAATGGCTTGATGATTTATCGGCAAACCATGGTTTAACGGTTCCGACAGGAGTAGCCAATCTGGAAGGCTCTTATGTTACTGAAGTGGAAACCGAACGGGGACAAAGCTGGAAGGTATCCGTGTTGAGATGGATTGAAGGCGAACACTGGGAAGGGAATTTCAACGAGAGCCTGGTTCGCAAAATGGGGGTTCTGCTGGCCAGGATGCATGAGGCAGCACAGACATTCCATCCTTCGGAGGGCTTTATTCGTCCCACTTGGGGAATAGAGAGGTTCGAGCAGGAAGTAGATCGACTCCAAAAGCATTACCGCTGTTTCCTGACAGCAGAGGAATTTGGCCTGTATGAGCAAGCCGCTAGCAAAATCACAGCCCATATGTCTGGAATGCCAAGGGACGGGCATCGCTTCGGTATGATCCACGCTGATTTCCATCAGGGAAATTTGGTATTCAAAGACGGTGAGTCGTTCCCTATCGATTTTGGGCGCTGCGGATATGGCTATTATGCATATGATCTGGCGCAGGCTTTCATAGGCTTGTATCCGGCGCAGCGGCAAATGTTCCTGGACGGTTATGAGAGCCTTCTGCCTCTTCCCTCTGATTCGGATGCGGTCCATTCGCTGGAAACCTTTTTTATCAAATCGTTGATAGAAAACCAAAGTTTCCATGCTCCGCACCCATGGGAAGCGGCAGAGCTGCGGGAGAGCAAGCCGTACAGCTTGTCGCTGATCCGTCATTATCTGGATGGAAAGCCGTTTTTATTCAACGCCATTCCTGTGTAAGGAGGGGATATGATGACATCATGTCAAGGAGATCCGGTTGCTCTGGTAACCGGCAGCTCCAGCGGCTTCGGCTTGTTGACTTGCATCGAACTGGCGCTGCGCGGCTTTGTTGTGATTGCAGGCATCCGTAGAATGGAGACAGCAGGCAAGCTGAAGGATGCTGCGGAGCAGGCGGGTGTGAATGCCCGGGTTCATATCGTCCAACTGGATGTAACCCGTGAGGACGAAGTGAAGCGGACTGCGGCATACATAAAGAATCAACATGGCCGTTTGGATGTACTTGTGAACAATGCAGGGACGGCATACGGAGGATTTATTGAGGACGTGCCTGCCGAGGTATGGCAGGAGCAGATGAATACGAATTTTCACGGGATGGTGCGAGTGACACAGGCGGTGCTTCCCCTGATGCGGGAACAGCGGAAGGGCCGGATCATCCAGATGAGCAGCATCAGCGGCCGGATCGGATTCCCGGGCTACGGTCCATATGCTGCTTCTAAATTCGCGGTGGAAGGCTTCAGCGAATGCCTTGCGCTGGAGACAGAGCCATTCGGCATTGATGTCGTTATGGTGGAGCCGGGAGCCTATGGCACGCCGATTTGGGACAAAGGCTTCACCCAAATGAGTACGGCACCCGGATCACCTTATCAGACTATGCTGGACAAAGTGCTTGCCTTCTCGCAAAAAAGCGCACAACAAGGAGGCGACCCCCAAGAGGTCGCCCGGATGGTCGCGCATATTGCCTGTAAGAAGCGTCCGGCATTCCGGTACGCGCTGCCCCGCAGCACCAGGCTTACCCTGGGAGCCAAGGCGGCACTGCCGGGTCGCCTCTTTCAGAGAATGATGGCTTCTGTGCTCAGGCGGTCGTAGTTAACCTTTCGAGCGTGGGAGCTGGGGATGAAGCGTTCCGAGAAGCTGCCCCATTTTCACCTGATCTCCGTGCTTCAGATCTGAACGAGGGGTAAAGGTTCCATCCTGGGTTAAGAGCACGACAGTTGATCCAAACTCGAAATAGGCGAGATCATCGCCGTTGTTCCAGCGTGACACGGACTCATCATTGTATCGGATGCTGCTCACGTTCATAGCACCCACTTTGACGACAGCCACTTCACCATATTCGCCGGCGATATAGGTAATCAGCCGCTCGTTCCGGCATAATACCGACTTCATTTGGGTCATCCCGAATTCGTTTACCGGGTAAGCGCGTCCCTTAATATGCTCACTTTCCGTGCGGACGCCAGTGACAGGCGAATGTATGCGGTGATAGTCCGTCGGGCTGAGATATAAAACAAAGAAATATCCGTGTTTGTACAACTCCAGATGAGGAGAAAAATTCAGCAGTTCCGCCACGGAGTAGTCTTGTCCCTTTACGTTCAGGATCGTTCCCGTGCTGATTTCGCCCATCGCCGTAATTTTGGCGTCGACTGGGCTTGTCAGGACATCAGAGCCTTCCGCGACAGGACGCATGCCCGGCTTCAGCCGGCGCGAGAAAAACTCGTTCAAGGTTCGGTATTCATGTATTTCCTTCTCCGCCTCATGGGCGGGGATTTGATAGCTTTTGATAAAAGTAGGGATGATTCCCCGGCTGAGTCTGCTGTGAGAGAAGCGTCCCATCAATGCAGAAAGCCACTTTCTCGAGGAGAGCTCTGTCATCAGTCTCAGAAATTCTTTTGCCATGCTTAATCTCCCTTCGGATGGTGCTATGACGATATATAAGCTTAACGTAAACAGCCGTTAGTTGGTTGCAAAAGGATGCGGCCGGGATCGAATTTTGCAAAATGCTGTTTTTTGAACACTCTGAAATATATTGACATAGAATACCGTTTTAAGCAATAACGATAGGTAAGTGACATCGGCCGCTGATTTTTTCTATTGCCAACAAAGCAGGATTTGGTGTATTTTGGAACCAGGATACGGATGCCTTCGCTTGTACAAGCTTTGCGAAAGGTTCGTCTGTTACATATGGAATGCGGGAGCTTGAGTGAATCAGGCTGAGATTGCAGCTGTTGTCCGCTGCTGACCGGGTATCTGAACTGGATAATGCCAGCGTAGAGAATTCGTGATAGTCCCCTCCGGGGCTTATTTGACCGTCTCTGTTTGCATATCCAGGCGGTTTTTTTAATGCCTGTTTTTCAAAAAAAGGAGAGGAAGATGTAAGATGAATCACGCATTGACTATGGAAAAACGAAAGGGGCTCCGTTTGAGCGATTTGCTGGTAACGATTTTGCTGTCGCTCGTGATCGGTGTTGTGTATCATTTTTGGGGTTCGGTGTACGATCTGTTTAAACCGCTGTTTTTTCAGGCGGATGAGCTTGTATACGGGGTATGGTTTCTAGCGCCGACACTGGCCATGCTGTTGATACGCAAACCTGGGGTCGCCATTCTGGCAGAGGTTGCGGCTGCTCATGTGGAAATTATGTTTGGCAGCGAGTGGGGCATACAACTGGTGCTGTACAGCTTGGTGCAGGGGCTTGCGGCAGAGCTGATTTTCGCCGTGTTTCGTTACCGCAGCTTCCGAATGGGAACGGCAGCGTTTGCGGGCGCCGCGGCGGCGCTCGGATCTCTATTGGTGGATGTATATTACGGCTACGTGACGGATTATACGCTTTGGATGATGCTCTTTAAATACGCGCTTCGTATCGTCAGCTCGGCTATTTTGGCAGGGTATCTGGCGTTTGCGCTTGCGAAGGCACTCGAAGCTACAGGCGTAACGCAGCTGCTCCGTCCGGTGTCCAAACGGGATTATGAAGCACTGGACCATGATTAACCATGGCACTGCCGGAAAAGGAGGGGATACGGTTGCGGCATCCGTAACGGAGCTCCGGCTTAAATTTCCGGGAGAGGGCAGCTTTATATTCAAGGATCTATCCCTATCGATTCAAAAGGGGGAGAGGGTTCTGCTGCTCGGACCCAGCGGATGCGGCAAATCCACTCTTCTGCAAATTCTGGGAGGACTGATTCCGCATGTCATTGAGGTGCCGCTCAAAGCGGATGAAATTATAGTTCCGGCATCCAGAGGATATGTCTTTCAAGACCCGGACACTCAGTTCTGCATGCCCTACGTGGATGAAGAGCTGGCTTTTGTCCTCGAGAACCGCGGAATCGAGCGTGAGCATATGGTGCGGCAGATGCGGGAGGTGCTCGATGCCGTCGGACTGCATCCGGATGAGCTTCATGTGCCGGTGGACAGCCTGTCCCAGGGCATGAAGCAGCGGCTCGCGCTGGCTTCGGTGCTCCTTCTGGAGCCGGAGGTTATTTTTCTGGATGAACCGTCCGCGCTTCTTGATCCCGATGGGAGGAAGCAGATGTGGGAAGCCGTGTGGCATGCGGCGGAAGGGCGCACGTTGGTGGTGGTGGAGCATCGCCTTGAAGAAATTGCGGACCGAATGGACCGGATTATTTTATTCTCTCCAGACGGGAGCATTATTGGAGACGGCAGCCCGGAGTGGATATTCCGTACCTTCCGGCGGGAGCTTGCGCAGTATGGCATCTGGTATCCGGGCGTTTGGGAGAATTTCATCCGGCTGATGGAGATCCGGCAGGCCGAAGCCGAAAATTCTGCATCACGCAGCGGTCTGACTCCGCTTTTAGCACTGAAGAAATATACGGGCTTTCGCGCGAACCGTCCGGTTATTTATGTTGAGGCAGCTGAGGTCTATCCGGGGGATTTTATTGCGGTTACCGGTCCGAACGGAGCCGGGAAGAGCTCCCTTTTGCTGAGTCTGATGTGTCTTCTCCGTTTCAGCGGGCAATATGTGTTATGCGGAGAAGGAATCCCGGAAACAGCCGGTGCTAGTCGGAAACGGAGAAAAAAGGTCTGTCCGCCTTCAGACCGGATCGGTTATGTATTCCAAAATCCCGAGTTCCAGTTTGTAGCGGAGACTGTGCAGGAGGAAATCGGATTTTCCTTGAAGAACCCGGGGATGACATCCCTGAATCAGGTGGATGAAACCTCACGTCGTTTTATTCGTTCCTTTCATCTGGAGGGCTTGGAGCAGCGTCATCCCTATCAGCTATCTATGGGGCAAAAGAGAAGATTAAGCATAGCCGCCGCCGTCGTGTGCGGGCAACCAATCCTTCTGCTGGATGAACCCACCTTTGGACAGGACGCCAGAAACACATTTGCGATCCTGGATTATTGCCTGGAAATGCAGGCGAAGGGAGCTGCCATTGTCATGGTGACGCATGAGGAAGGGATCGTCCGGCATGCCGCCACCCGTGTCTGGGAGGTGCTGGATGGCGTAGTTAATGAACGGCCGGATGCGGGACTACACGAAGAAAGGCGGGTGGGGACATGATCGAGCTGCTGACGCCTTCCCGCGCTACGATTCTGCAGCGTGCCAATCCTGCATTCAAGCTTGTCTTATTCATCGTGTTGTTTCTGGTCACCGTGCAGACGCGCAGCATCGATTTTGCGATTAATCAAGCTGCGGTTTATACCCTGCTCCTGTTCATTCTTGGCGGCTTCCCGGTCAGGAAAACGCTGCTGATTGTCCTGCCTTTTATGCTGCTCTTCATCTCTTCCTCCAGTACCATGATTTTATTTGGCAAAGGGGATACCTTATGGTGGCAGTGGGGGCTGGTACGCATCACCGAGGAAAGCTTTTACAGAGGGATTCATCTGGGCTTTCGATCCATCGCTTTTGCAGCCGAAGGGCTTCTTTTCGTAAGCACGACTCCTTCTGTGAAACTTTTCTACGCGTTGATGCAAAGCTTCAGGTTGGCACCGCGGTATGCATACAGCTTTATGGCTTCAATCCGGCTGCTGCCGATGGTGTGGGAGGAATTTCTGATCCGTAGGCAGGCGCTCCAGGTCAGGGGTGCACGGATAAGGGGCAAAGGTCTGAAGGGATTGGCCGAGCATATTCGGATGTACGCAGTTCCACTGTTATCTCAGAGCATCCGCCGTGCCCACCGCGTTGCGGTTGCCATGGAAGCCAAGCAGTTTGAGGGACAAGGGGGCAGGGAACGGACCTACTTTTACCCTTCGAGAATTTGCTGGATAGACGGAATCGTCCTCATGCTGCTTGTCCTCGCTTCTTTCGCCGCCTATGCCGCCGCGCTCCATTTCCCTTGGCTGGGCATCACGGATGTCCGCTACCATGCCTGAGGATTGGCGTCCTCTGGCATGATTGGCGAACATTAGCGGCTGAGCAAATACCGGGCGTAAGCCATGGGCTGGCGGTATGTCTCCATCCATAGCTCTTTGAGTCCGGCCTTGCAAAAGCCGTAACGCTGGTCGCGCCCGTTGCATTCAATAAAATAGGGTTTTCCGGATGTGGAAAGCCCGATATCGAGACCGAAATCGGCAGCGTAGGGAAGATGAAACTCCAGCCTTTCGGCGATACGCAGAGCCAGCTTCCGCACATCGGCCATGATCTTATCGGAGGATAGATTGGGGAGGCTTTCACTTAGAACGGTCTCAACGGACATCGCTTTGCCGCCCTGCGCGACGTTCGACACAAAGGTGCGTGAGGAAGCGGCTTTGGCGTACATGCCGGTAATGCTCCAGTGTCCGTCGATTCCCCTCTGAACGGAGATGCGCAGATCATAAGGCCGACCCCTATACTCCGCCAGGGGAATTCGCTCCTGAACCAGGTAAGGAATGGCGGCAACACGTCTTTGGAGAATTGCCGGCAGCATCTTTTGACGCAGTGCGACCGTCCTCCAGCCACGAGACCTTCCGCTTGGCGAATAGGTGAGTTTCCAACCGGAACCTGAATTATGCAGCCGCAATATGCCGCGTCCGATGCTTCCGGCGCAAGGCTTCATAATAATATCATCATAATGCCGCATCATTTCCGCAATGGAAGAGGATGTGGCATTTCGGGTTTCCGGAAGATGGGGCGACAGTAGCGGATCTTTTTGAAGAAGCTGATGGATTTCATCTTTTCCGTAACGGTTAAAAGCGTTGAAAATGACATAACCCTGACCTATCAGGGAATTGATTTTATGTTGCGAGCCTGCATCCAGATAGATGGCCCGGTTATGAATGATACGCGGAATGGGAAGGCGGATGGGCTTATAAGTTTCCTCACTGAGCACGTATCCCGTGCATTGTCCGCTTCCTATATTGATATCCTGAAGCCGGATGTAACATGGAATCAGACCGTAAATACGGGCGGCTTCCTCATAATTGGCAAGGGATTCCTGCCCGGTTCTTCCATGCGGAATTCCTCGGTGCATGGCTGCATTCAGTAGGATACCGACATAAGAAAACCACATGTTATATCCCTCCTTGCCTAATGGCGTTCCTTTGGTTGTATAGTCTATGCGGCATGATTCATGTCAGTAAGGGACGTTTGTCCGTCCGTGCGCCGCCTATTTTTATTGCTGATCCACCTGGAGTGTCACCGCGATACCCATCACCTGTATAGGCTAGAGCAAGAAGATTCTCGATTTCAGATAAAAAACATATAGCGGGATGGGAGGAAACAGCAGGTGCAAAAGCAAAAGGCTGCCGTCGTGACGCCGGGTTCATTTTTTATCCCATCAGGCCGGAGCAGCTCCGTCGAGCGGGTGGTGGAGCAGATGCTGCCTTTGGTGCCCGAAGGCTTCGACATCAGGATTTATGGCGTACAGGAACCAAACCAGCCGGTGAAAGGGAGCCTCGACGGAGGACTACCGGTGTATCGGTTGCAGGGCGGAACCCGTTACGCCTCCGGCGTCATCCGTTCTTTGCTGGAATGGAAGCCCGGGGTTATCGACGTACAGAACCGTCCTTGGTTGGCCCGCCGGATCAAACAGGCAATGCCTGGGGCCAAGGTTGTCTCAACCATCCACTCGCTTACTTATATTTCTTCGCCTTATGCTGATCGGCTGACCGCTGAACGTATGCTGCTGCCAATGGACGAAATTGTAGTGAACAGCGAGTATTTGAAAAAGGAGCTTGCTGTCCGTCATCCCCTTCTGGTTCACAAGATTAGCGTGAATCCTCTTGGTGTGAGCCTGCTGGATTTCATGCCGCGTTGGAACCCGTATTCCGAAGCCTTGCGCGAATCGAAGCTGGTGAACAAGGGATGGCAGGGAAGACGCGTGGTTATGTATGCGGGAAGATTGCTGCCGATCAAAGGGGTGCATCATCTTCTTGGCGCCCTGCCGGAGATCGTCCAGGCTGTGCCGGACGTGATGGTGCTTATTGTCGGAAGCCCCTTTTACAGCTCCAGCCGCAGGACCGCCTATGAAGTCCATTTACATGATTTGGCAGAGCTCTATTCAAACCATGTGACTTTTGTTCCATTTGTCTCCTACCCCGCCATCTCATACTGGTACCATTTGGCAGATGTCGTTGTCGTTCCTTCCGCTGAAGGAGAAGCCTTCGGACTGGTTAATGTAGAGGCGATGGCTTCAGCGGTACCTGTTGTTGCATCCGATGCGGGTGGTATACCGGAAATCGTAGAGGATGCTGCCACCGGTATTTTGCTGCCGCAAACCACACTAGAAGAGGGGTTGGGTCCTGCGCTGATCCGCCTCCTTTGTGATGAACAGCTGCGCCGCTCGCTCGGGCAGGCGGGGCGATTGAGAACTGCACAATATTTTCAATGGAAGCACACTGCTGCACGCTGGCATGAAATGATGCAAAAGCTGGATCTTCAGTGACAAAGGCCTATTCCGACGCATATGATGCCAAAGGATGATACCGTCAGGAAGGGAGCGATAACACTTGAAAAATAAGGGTAACAAACGGTCCAATAAAGCTGGCAGAAGCCGTTACTATGTAGATAATCCGAATTTGCATGAGCTGGGCTTGATCGACAAACCGATCAGGATATACGAACCTAAGAATCAAGATGCGAATGCCCTGGTCAGTTCAGTTACCTCAGAAACCTTGCCGGAGAGCGAAATCTCCGAACATCCGGAAACGGTAGGCAAAGAGGAGTATGAAGAGGTAAGTCAGGAAGAGTGGGAAGAGATAGAGGAGATAGAAGGGATAGAAGGGATAGAAGAGTCTGAAGAAATAGAAGAGCTTGAAGAGGTAATCATAGGTACCCTAGACACTGCAGCCGAGGAATTGGTCGAAGAGATAGGTATGACACAACAGGTGAAGGAGGACATCATTGCCGAAAAGAAGCTGCCGGACACGGCGCAGCCATTTATTTATTCGGAGGATTTGAGCGACGGGGCCGTGATCACCTCCAAAATAGCTCTCCGAGCTGTTGACTCGGCGAGAATAAAAAATGGCGCCGTGGATGGCGAGGCTATTGCCGATTATGCTGTTGCCCAAATCCATCTGGCCGAAGGTGCCGTTACGGCCTCCAAAATTGCACCGCTATCGATTACGGAAGAGCATTTGGTAAATAACTCAATCAGCGGAAGCAAGCTTCGGGACCATTCCATCGACGGCGATAAAATCAGCGAAGGCAGTATATCGTCAGCCAAACTGCAGAATCAGGCGATCGCAGCGGATAAAATTGCTGACGGATCCATTCGCTCCCGTCATTTTGCCGAAATGGTCATCTCTAGTGAATTGCTCCAGAATGAAGCCGTGACGGAAAGTAAAATTGCCGGTGCAAGCATCCGCGCCCATCATCTGACGAATGAAGCCGTGGATACCTCGAAGTTGGCGGATGGGGCCGTAACGGCATCGAAGATCCGCGACGGCGAAATCGGCGGGGAGAAAATCAAAGAACGCTCTATTGACGGCTTCCATCTCCGGAGCCAATCCCTTACAGGAGATTTGTTCGCGGACGGCTCCATAGGCAGCGGGCAAATAGCGGCGGGCAGCATTGGTTCCGGGCAGCTTGCCGAGAAATCCTTGACAGATCGCCATCTTCAGAAGGGGGCTGTAACTTCGGAAATCATAGCCCCATCAGCGGTGATGGGCATTCATTTTGCGAAAGGAACCATAGATGGAAGTCATATTGGTGCAAGTGAGATTACTGCCGTGCATATTGCCGATCATAGCATCGGTTCCGTAAAGCTGGAAGAGCAGTCCGTAGGAACCGTCCATATTGTGGAGCAGACCGTCACTTCTTCGAAAATTGCCGATCAGAGCATACTTCCAAGCAAGATCGCCAATGAAGCGATCCAAACACGTCATATAGCACGGGGTGCAGTTCAGGAAGGGCAGCTTGCCCCGGATTCTGTGACCGTAGAACATATCCGTCAGGAAGCCGTTCGAGGGAACCATCTGGCACAGAATAGCGTAGAATCCAGGCATTTGCAGCAATCTTCCATTCAGGGCAGTCATATCGCCCCTGGAGCAGTTGAGGAAAAACATCTTGCAAAGGAAGCTGTTGGAAACAGCCAACTTCAGACCGCTTCGGTTTCGGAAGAGAAGTTGGCCGATGCGAGCATTACAGCTGCAAAGCTGGCCAAACAATCGGTTGGCGGTGACATCCTTGCTGCAGAGGGAGTTAGCAGCGAACATATCCGTCCAGGTGCCGTTGGCAGTCTGCAATTGGCGGATTTGAGCGTAAACTCGGAAGTGATCGTTGATGACGCAGTCATATCCCGCCATATCCGTCCAGGTGCCATCTCAACCGAACATCTGCAGCGGGGGATTATTCAGACCGAAATGCTGGTCAAAGATTCGGTCACATCCGATCAGCTTGCGGCGGGAAGCATTCACTCCAAGCATCTGAACCCGGCGATTGTGTCTCCTGTTCACCTGGCAGATCATGCGGTGACTTCCCTTAAGCTGTCACCGGAAAGCGTGACAACGGATAAAATCCAGGATCAGGCTGTTACGTCCAGCAAGCTGGCGGATGGAAGCATCTTTTCATCCAAAATCGCCAAGGGGGCAGTAGGCAAGGAACATATGGGCGCAGGGGCAGTACATTCCCTTGCCATCGAAGACGGATCGGTGAGCTACCGACACTTGGCAGCAGAAGCGGTGGGAACGGAGCAGCTGCAGCCAGGTATCGTGCAGGCCCGACACCTGGCAGAAGGATCAGTCGGTACGGATGCCATCGAAGACGGATCGGTGAGCTACCGACACTTGGCAGCAGAAGCGGTGGGAACGGAGCAGCTGCAGCCAGGTATCGTGCAGGCCCGACACCTGGCAGAAGGATCAGTCGGTACGGATGCCATC
>NZ_WUBI01000005.1:0-175524 GCF_009807035.1 Paenibacillus dendrobii | reverse complement strand
CGAAGATGGATCGATAGGTTATCAACATCTGGCAGCAGAAGCAGTAGGAACGGAGCAGCTGCAGCTTGGAATCGTGCAGGCCCGACACCTGGCGGAAGCATCGGTCGGTAGCGATGTCATCGAAGATGGATCGATAGGTTATCAACATCTGGCAGCAGAAGCAGTAGGAACGGAGCAGCTGCAGCTTGGAATCGTGCAGGCCCGACACCTGGCGGAAGCATCGGTCGGTAGCGATGTCATCGAAGACGGATCGGTCGGTTACCGACACTTGGCGGCTGAAGCGGTGGGAACGGAGCAGTTGCAGCCAGGAATCGTGCAGGCCCGACACCTGACTGCTGGATCGGTGGGTAGGGAAGCCATCGAAAAAGGAACGGTGGGCTACCGACACTTGGCGGCAGAAGCGGTGGGAACGGAGCAGTTGCAGCCAGGAATCGTGCAGGCCCGACACCTGACTGCTGGATCGGTGGGTAGCAAAGCCATCGAAGATGGATCGATTGGCTACCAACACTTGGCGGCAGAAGCAGTAGGAACGGAGCAGTTACAGCCAGGAATCGTGCAGGCTCGACACCTGGCGGAAGCATCGGTGGGTAGCGAAGCCATCGAAGATGGATCGATTGGCTACCAACACTTGGCGGCAGAAGCAGTAGGAACGGAGCAGTTGCAGCCAGGAATCGTGCAGGCCCGACATTTGGTGGCCGGATCGGTGGGTAGCGAAGCCATCGAAGACGGAACGGTGGGCTACCGCCACTTGGCGGCAGAAGCGGTAGGAACGGAGCAGTTGCAGCCAGGAATCGTGCAGGCCCGACACTTGGCGGAAGCATCGGTGGGTAGCGAAGCCATCGAAGACGGAACGGTGGGCTACCGCCACTTGGCCGCAGAAGCAGTGGGAATGGAGCAGTTGCAGTCGGGAATCGTGCAGGCTCGACACCTGGTGGCCGGATCGGTAGGTAGCGAAGCCATCGAAGACGGAACGGTAGGCTACCGCCACTTGGCGGCAGAAGCAGTGGGAACGGAGCAGTTGCAGCCAGGAATCGTGCAGGCCCGACACTTGGCGGAAGCATCGGTAGGTAGCGAAGCTATCGAAGACGGAACGGTGGGCTACCGCCACTTGGCAGCAGAAGCGGTGGGAACGGAGCAGTTACAGTCAGGAATCGTGCAGGCCCGACACCTGGCGGGAGCATCGGTGGGTAGCGATGCCATCAAGGATGCTTCGGTTATGGCGCTTCATATGGCAGCGGAATCGGTGGGTAGCGTGAATCTTCAGCAGGATTCCGTACGTTCCATCCACCTTCACGAAAAAAGCGTACAGTCCAGGCATGTGGCTCCCGACGCTATTACATCAAGACACTTGGCGGCAGAATCGGTGGGGACGGAGCAGCTGCAGTCCGGCATGATCGAAGAGCGTCATCTTGCCGAAGGGGCGGTATATGGCGGAGCCATCCAAGATGGCGTGGTCACGCAGAGCAAGCTCGCTTTCGAATCCGTAAGCAGCCATCAACTGACATCGGATGCGATAGCTTCTCACCATCTTCAAGCTGGCGCTGTACAGGAACAGCACGTGGCGGATGATGCCGTGAATACGAACCATCTGGCGGCAGAATCGGTAGGCAGCCGCCAGCTTCAGCCTGATAGCGTAACGGAGTTGCACCTGGCTATTGGTTCCGTGTCAACTCAAGCAATACAGGAGGAAGCCGTAACCGCGGATAAGATTGCTCCCGAATCGATCGGAGCGGATCATCTGCAGCGGAATTCCATAGCATCGACGCAACTGCAGGATAGGGCTGTCCAAAAGCGTCATATCGCTTCCGGTGCGATTGATTACATGCATTTGGCCCCCGAATCGGTCGGTGAAGAGCAGCTACAGTCAGGTATCATAGGGGAACAACATCTGACGATTGGGGCGGTGAATACGGAGGCATTGGCTCAGGGAGCTGTCACCGCCGAAAAGCTGTCTGATTCGTCCGTAGGTAGCACGCACATCCAGTCCGGTTCAATCGGAGGCAGGCATCTGGTTCCCGGTGCGGTACATGGAGAAGCTCTCCGTGACGGTGTGATCAGCGCAGCGAAGATCGCACCGGGATCGGTCGGCAGTACGCATATCCAGCCGGAATCCATTCGTCCGCTGCATCTTCTGGCAGAGAGTGTGCAGGAATGGCATTTGCAGCCAGGAGCTGTTAGCAGCAGGCATATCCAGGAACAATCTGTTCAAGGCAGTCACTTAGCGCGGCAAACCGTATCCGCATCCCATCTGAACTTTGCGCCGGTACGGAGCGTTTCCGGGCAGCCATGCGTTCAGCAGTTCGGCATGGCATCATTCCGGATTGGAGAGGGACAGCTGCAGGTGGAGGTAGCTATTACGCTGCAGGAGCCGTACTCCAACAATCATTATGTCATCGTCGCGATGTGCAACCATCCTGACTTCTATGCCGTTTTGAAAACACAACGCGAAGATACGGCATTCATTGAGGTCGTCCGTAGACAGGGCGGAGCCGAAACCTTCGGTTTTCTGTCCTGGATTGCCGTAGGCGCTGCTCAGGCGACGGCCGATTCATTCAGAGGTTTTTAGTTTACCGCCCGTCTATATTAGCCGGATCGCGGAAATGGGCCGGATCTTTACAGCAAGATGAATCACAGACGCAGGAGTTCCTGCGTCTTTTTTTTTGCGTTGCATCCGAAATCCGGGAGTTAACCCTAATTTCATGCACAATAGCCGCTTCCACGACTCTTAAGGAAGCATACGATACTCAAGGAAATATTAGCCGACTCGAACAGGGGGAGTATGCCCGCATGCACAAGCCATCCGGACGGAAGCGCCAGCCGCAAAGAAAACGTAAACGAAGCAGTACGGTAAGCCTTTTGGGACGCAGAAGCTGTGAGCACCCGGTCGTATCGGTCATCATTCCTGCTATGAATGAGCAAAAGACGATTGGTCATGTCATTAAGGGAGCTTGGCAGGTACATGAAGCCTGTGAAGTGATTGTTGTGGCGAATGGCTGTACAGATCGTACAGCGGATATCGCCGAAACAATGGGAGCCAAGGTGCTGCGGTTTGAGCAGGCGCTTGGACATGATGTGGGCAGGGCCGTCGGGGCTGAAGCTGCCTCGGGTCATGTGCTGCTTTTTATTGATGCAGATATGAGAATGGACTATAGGCATCTCCGCCATTTCGTAGACGCGGTATTAAGCGGAACGGATATTGCGCTGAACCGTTATCGCGGGCCGGTACACAAACGTCAGGCTCATCCTGTCGTGTTAGCCAAGCACACGCTGAATTCGATGCTTAGCCGATCTGATCTGCTCGGAGCCTCGCTTACGGCTGTCCCGCATGCCATGAACCGCCGTGCGGTTGAGGTTATTGGAAGCGAACATCTTGCCACTCCCCCGCTTGCCCTTGCCATGGCTGTCCATTCGGGCCTTAAAGTTGCGGCTGTCCATGAGGTGCCCGTAGGCAGGATGAATCGGCGCAGGGGCAAAACAAGCGGGCAGGACCTTCTGCAGCAAGTGGTCATTGAAGATCATCTGAAGGCATTAGATTGGTACTTGTCCCATACGGATCCAAGAGGCGGTCATAGTGACCTTGGACGTGACAGAGACAGGGTGGGAAGGTGAGAATAATGAGTGGCAGAAAAGGCAGGTCGGAACGTGTGAGACACCGGCGAAACACAATCAGGTCAAGGAAAAATAAATTTGTGAAAATAAAGCAGCGTCGCGACGGCTCCTCCAAGGCCAACAAAAATCCGTGGGTGCGCCGCGCGCTCAAGGCCGGCTGGAGAGCAGGGAGCCCGGAAAGAACAGATGGAGGAGAACCGGAATCTCATTTCTATGCATCGAGACTGCAGAGGTCATTTGTGGAATGGATGAACGTCAGCATGCTTCCGAGGCCTGAATATTCCGCGATGAAGCGGATGGCAGGAGCTTTTGCTCAAGGATACGCCCAAGGAGCTGCTTGCCCGGTGCATGGAATACCACTTTTATTGAAAGGCAGCGCGGCAGCCGTGGTATGCGCGAGCAGTGAGGAAGACAACCTTCACGCGATGCTGAACGAACTGGAGAAACTGCCGCTTCAGGAAGTGATTGTCGTATTGAACGGCTGCCGGGACAACAGCTATGCCATTACCCGGAGCCATTTGTTAGTGACGGTGGTTTATTACCCGGATTTGCTCGGGCATGACGTAGGAAGAAGCATTGGGGCCAGGATGACTGGAGTGGATACCATACTTTTCTGTGATGGGGATATGGTTATTCCGGCTGAAGAGCTTGCCCCCTTTATATATGCGGTTGACGGCGGCTGCGACGTTGCTCTGAATGATTTGAACGGGTTTCTTCCTTTGTTTGTGCATCAGGATGAAGTGACACACTGCAAAAGCTTTTTGAATATGGCGCTGGGGCGGAGAGATCTGGGCGCCAACTCCCTCACGGCTGTACCCCATGCCCTTTCCGGACGATTGATTCGTGGAATGGATGTGCACCATTTGACCGTACCGCCGAAGGCGCAGGCTCTGGCCGTTCTTGAGGGTTACCGAGTGGAAGCTGTGCATGCGGTGGATGTTTTCGCGGGCAACCGAAGACGCGACGGGAACACGGGCAGGGGCAACGCAGTTGCAGATATGATTATCGGCGATCATGCGGAGGCGCTCGAGGAAGTGCTGAAGCGGCGGGGACAATCCGGTTCGGCCGGCAGGCTATCCCGTAAGGATATCGCTTTGAAGAGGAATGCCATATGAGGGCACAAAAGGGAATGACCAGCATTATCATACCGACTTTTAACGGGCTGCCAATGTTGATTTCATGTGTAGAATCCATTCGAAAATATACGGAAGTTCCTTACGAAATCATTGTGGTAGATGACGCTTCAACGGATGGGACGGACGAATACTGTATTCGGGAAGGAATTATTTTCATTTCCCTGTCGGTAAATGAAGGGTTTCCCAAAGCCTGTAATTTGGGAATGAAAGCAGCGCAGGGAGACTATCTTCTGCTGTTGAACAACGACGTGACGGTGACCCGCAATTGGCTGACTAATCTGATTGCGGCAGCGGACAGCAGTGCAGATATCGGCTTGGTAGGACCGGTAACGAATGAAGCAAGCGGTGTACAGAAGATGAATATCCATTTTCGGGATATAGCGGATTTCCAGAGAATTGCCGCCGACAATAACCTTTCAGATGCCGGAAGATGGATGGAAGCAAAACGAATTATCGGCATGTGCCTATTGTTGAAAAGGGAGGTTCTGCACCGGATCGGCTATCTGGATGAGGTTTTTTCTCCGGGTCACTACGAAGATGATGACTACTGTCACCGGGCAAGGATCGCAGGTTACAGGCTGCTCATTTGTAAGGATGTGCTGGTACATCACAAAGGGAGCGCCAGCTTCAGGCAGTCGCAGCCGAAAAAGCTGCAAGCATTAATCAATCGAAATTTTCGATTGTTTATCGATAAATGGCATTTTGATCCGCGTGAATATATCGAAGAGCAGAAAAGCAAACCCGAAGGAGGAGAAGTGCAGTGAAAGGCGTCGTTTTGGCAGGCGGGACAGGAACAAGGTTGTATCCGCTGACCCGGCTAATCAACAAGCATTTGCTTCCTGTAGGGAAGTATCCCATGATCATCTACGGCATCGACAGGTTGCGGCAGGCGGGAATCACCGATATTTTAATCGTTATGGGTAAGCAGTCTGCCGGTTTGTATACAGACTTTTTGGGCAGCGGCAGGGAATTTGGGGTTAACCTTACCTACCGAATCCAGGAGGGGGCAGGCGGTATTGCGGAGGCGCTTGAGCTTGCACGGGGATTCATATCCGATAGGGACCGCTTTGTAGTGCTGCTCGGGGATAATTTGTTCATGGACGATTTGGCTCCGTTCGTTGACAGCTACGGGCTCCAGCCGGAGGGAACGGCCAGAGTGCTATTAAAACAGGTCAAGGATGCCAGACGTTACGGAGTGCCTGTATTTGATAAAAAGCAGCACGAGCTGATTACGGAAATCGAAGAAAAGCCCGCGATCCCCAAGTCCTCCTATTGTGTAACCGGTATATATATGTACGATAAGGCCGTGTTTGATATCATTTCGCAGATCAAGCCTTCGGAACGCGGTGAGCTTGAAATTACCGATGTCAACAACGTCTATGCGGCACAAGGGAAGCTGGAATATGACATTCTCCAAAAATGGTGGAGCGATGCAGGTACCTTCGAATCGCTTCAGGAAGCCGGCCGGCGCATGAAGGGGATGATCCCGTGATACGGCCATCCCAAAATACAACAGCCTTCATTCCACTCCGGAAGAAGGCTGTTGCTGTACAAATCATCCGTAAACCTAAGATGCCCCGTAACCGCCATGAATCCGCACAGCAGAGAATGAAGCAGGAAGTACGGGAGCGCAGAGCAGGGAGGAAGCGTCCCGCCCACCGCCGAAAATCAAGGGCTGCAAACAGGTTGCCTCTATACAAAAAACATTTTGCAAACGATTATCGGCTTAAGGAAGTAGAGAAGTTTCCTCAGACTGTATTTCTGGAAAGCGAGAAAAAGACTGCTTATGCAGAAGGGTATGACATGGGATACAGGGAAGGCAGCTTCGCAGGCGGGGAGGAAGAGGTTGCATCATTGCTCCCGCCGTACACGGTTCTGCCTGATGTGACCGCAAGAGAAATTATCACTGCGGGACTGCAGGCCTACTTGCCACGATTGAAGCCGCTCCTGCGGCCGGAGGAGATCTATCATCGCATCGCCTGTTCTTTGGCTGCTGGCCAGCCGCTCGCTGTCGTGCGGCTCGGGGACGGGGAACTGCTCGCTTTGGCTCACGATACCGTGCTTCCACTTGAACATGCCAAGGCTGCTGGAGATTTCCTGCCGCTAGCCGGCATCACGCTGCCTGATTATGCTTCCCGCGGCTTGCTGGTGGAAGCGGTCAGGAAAGCGGATATCATCGGCATTCCATCGTCACGTCTTCCCACATATCAGGGGCTTTTATTTCCGATATTTCATTATTACGGTATCGATTACAGATCGCTTGCCATGACGACCTCCACCATTAATTACGCTCTGCAAGAACATGGTTTCCTACAGCCTCTACTGCGGGATCGACGCGTCCTTGTCATCGGTAATTTGGCAGGAGAATTGGCTGGTGTACTTTTGGCAGCTTCAGTACATGTGGCGGGGATCATTACTCCCGTAAACGGATTTGCGGATATTCCCCGCGTGCTGGCGGAAGCGGCGGAATGCTCCTTTGATATTGCGTTGGTTGCGAGCGGCATCCCGGCCGTGGTCATTTGCCAAAAAATAGCGGTGGAGCTTGGCAAAGTAGCGCTCGATTTCGGACATCTGGCGGATAAGCTGATTTCGGGCGAACGGACTTATTCTTGAAGCCTGCGCTGCAAGCCATAAATCTTGTAAGTTATATGCGGGGAGGGGTGTGCATGAAGAGAGTATTGAAGAATAGAACGGTGAAGCCGGTCCGCAGAAGCACAATAAAAAACATCAATCCGGATAGAAGCAACAGTTACCGGCGGGGGTATGAACGGGGCTATGAGCAGGGAGTTGAAAAAGGGAAGGAGGCGTTCGGACAGCCGTTTCATGGCACAAGCATCGTGATTCCCAGCTATAATCAAGCGGAATATTTGGCCCGATGCATCGATAGCATCGAGACCCACACGGCCGAACCTTATGAAATTATTGTCGTGGATAACGGCTCGACAGATGAGACGGCCACTTACTTGGGAAAGAGATCCGGCCATCTGCGTTTCAAACGGTTGGAGAACAACCGAGGGTTCGCCGGAGGCGTGAATCAGGGCTTGATGATGGCCAAAGGCGACACGATCGTTATCTTGAACAATGACACCTTGGTGACTCCGAACTGGCTAACCTGTATGATGCGTTGCCTAGAGAGTGATCCCCTGATCGGCGCCGTAGGCCCCGTAACGAATTACATCAGCGGCGAACAGCAGATTGTTGTTCCTTACGAACATGAGGAGCAGATGTGGGAGTATGCTGCTGCACGGGGCGGACCGGATGACACCAAGTGGAAACAGACCGACAGGCTAGTCGGATTTTGCGTTTTGTTCAAGAGAGAGGTGTTGGAGCAGATCGGTTATTTTGACGAGGGCTTCAGGATCGGTAATTATGAGGATGATGACTGGATCATTCGGCTCCGGCTTTGCGGCCTAAAGCTGGTTATTGCCGGCGATTCATTCATTCATCATTTTGGCAGCGTCAGCATGAAGAATCTCGGACAGGAACAGTTTCATGCCGTTCACGGACATAACGAGCTGTATTATACAGGCAAATGGGGAAATCCTCACGCCTGGGTGGATGAGGTGCGACATAACGGCTTGAAGTATGAAAAGGGTCTCTCTCCAGGAACGGATAGTTCTCCTGCCGATTTTTTTCCATCTCATGTATTAGTAGGAGATCAGGGTGGACGACAGTTTCTATTATATAAAGGGAGCAAATATCCTTGCATCGGCATGGACGAGAGGGCGGGAATCCGGCCGGTTGTGCTATCCAGAATGGATATCCGGCGCATCCCGACTGCTGGTACGGCGATGAGTGAGCTTGAAGTGCTTTCCATATTGACGATCTCAGGCAGTGAGCTTGTTGAGGGGCAACTTGTTAGCACCGGAGAGGGTACCGTTTATCAATGGAGCCAGGGAGAGGTGCTCCGGCCGTTTGTATCGGATTGCGCACTGGAACGATGGAATATGGAGGCTAGGGGCGTCATAAGATTGTCGCCGGAGAAGCTGAATTCCATTCCACGGGGACTACCGATTATTGCTCCGCCTATGCTTCAGAACCCTGACCTGTAATTAATTTAAGGTTCATGCCTCGTAAGGCGTAACTGTCTGTAGGCGACCGGCATAGGATATAGCAGGCAGAAGCGGATCAGGCGGGGCGGGCCTTCGCGGCCCTTGCGAAAGCATCAACAGGAGGAATTGACCATGCAGAGCAAAATTGATGAAATGTTAACCCATATGTCCCACTCACACCAACAGATGGCCAGAGTTCTGGATGCTGAGCGCCAGATGGCGGTCCGGATGGCTCAAATCATACACGATCTGCCGGATTCCGATCCTGAATTCGATGGCATTAACGGATTAATTGAGAACTCCGGACAAATCAATAAGAGCATTATTGCTTATCTGGGAAGTATCGCGGATCTTCAGGAAGCGCTCGCGGAGACTCTGAATCATGTTGTGAAAGAGCTTGGCAGTCATGAGGAAGAGTAAGTGGAGACTTGATAGAGGAGAGTGCTGCAGATGAGCAGGGAACAGGCCTTTTTGCATATGTTGGATGCCGCTTCCAAAATTCAATGGAATATCGCCATGATTTTGGAAGCTAAGGCGGTTGAGGCGGAGAAAGTCCGGAATTGGGCACTGAATCATTTGAACGCGGATGCATTCCTGACTCATGATCATCAGCTGAATGAACCCCTGCAAATTCACGGCCAAATCGTAGAACTGCTGGAGGGGCTCACCAAGCTCGAGAACGGCCTTTGCAGCAATTTGAAAGCTGTTCTGATTCAGGAGGAGAACGATCTTGGTGGCGATGATGGCATGTTTGGTTCGGGATTTGACCTGGGAGACATGGGAAAATGAGCATGCTCCTCAAAGAGCAGGAAGCCAAGCTGGACTTGATCGCCTCGATTGCCCAGAGCCAACAGGCGTTAGCCCGGATCCTCAGCAGTATTGCGGATGTTTCCTCCCATTCAGAACTATCTGCCCGGAGTCTGAAGGAGAACATCCGACTTCTTGCGCAGTATCAGGCCACCATGTGTGAGATGCTGCAAGGAATCACGTTATGCCATCCCCGTAGCGGTACTCCTGCACCGCCCTGGTTCAACGCATCCCGACTGCCACATACATGATGACCGAAATACAGGAGGAATAACGGATGAAGACCAAGAAACGCGTTTCCCGGTCCGCCAAGTCCGGTACCCGGAGGCGGAAGATTCTCGTTGCCCGGAAGGCAAGGAAGCTGAGAGCGAAAAAGACGCGTTCTGGCAAATCTACCCGCCGCCTTGTCAAAGGCGGAAAAGGACGGAATCAACGTCTCGGCGCGATTCGTAGGAAACGCAAGCGCAGATGGGTCAAACCCGTGCTTCCGGTTCCGGTGGAACAGGGAGCGCTGCCTCAAGCACCGGATGCCGCATACAACGAAGGATTTGATGAAGCCTACAACGAAGGATTCAATGCCGGATTTGCCAAAGGATATGAGGATGGGCACCAGATAGCCTACCAGTCCAAATAGAGATATCGACAGAATTCTAGGAAAATATGCAGGGATGGGAACAGTCAAACCTTCAACTTCATGGGAAGCCATGAAGTTGAAGGTTTTTTGGTTTGCATGAAAAGCGTGACATACGCCAATTTCCTGCCCGAAAGGCTGTCGTCCATGATGCAATTGTCTCTTCCGCATATATTTATGATTATAGCTTTGATTAGTTTTCAGCGGAGCTTATCGCTTTTGAATCCGTAAGTGGGAACATTTTTCGCAACAAGCGGTCCGTTTTCCCGGAGGAAGATGCCCGTTTAAAAGCTTCTCTATTATGATTTTGATATCACGACAGGCAGGGTGAAAGCTGTGGGAAGAAACGTTGCAGGGAATAACGCCAGTTACCGGCAAGGTTACGGCAATGGCTGCAGACTTGGCATATGCCAGGCCGTGAAAGAACGAGTGCCATTACCGCAGCCATATCAACGGGATATGAAAATACTGTATGTTCCACAAGGATTTCATGCAATCGATCAAGGAGTGACAGAGGCGCTCCGCAGCCTGGTAAGAGAATGCATCGTAGCGGAAGCTCCAAACATGCTGGAGCTGGCTGCGCAGGAAAGACCCGATTTGGTGCTTGTCATGAACGGGCTTCATGTTTTTCCTGACAACCATTTGGAGGATATTGCAACAATCCGCGGAATGGGCATTAAAACGGCAATATGGTTTGTTGATGATCCGTATTTTACCGAGGAAACGGCCCCAATGTGTACAGCATACGACATGGTCTTCACCCATGAGTTAGGCTGTGTTCCGTTCTACCGCGGGCTTGGCGCTGCCAAGGTGCATTATTTACCTCTTGCCGTAAACACCGCCATGTTCAAGCCGCAGCATCCGGGACCCGGGCATATGTATGATATTTGCTTTATCGGCAATGCCTTTTGGAACAGAGTGGCCATATTTGATGAGATGGCATCTTTTCTGGAGGATAAGAAGGTGTTGATCGCCGGAGGATTTTGGGAAAGGATCACCCAGACCGAAAAGCTCGGCCGCGCGCTGCATCTAGGTTTTATCGCACCGGAGGAAACCGTTAACTACTACAATGGGGCTAAAATCGTCCTAAACATCCATCGGCCGGACGAGTATGGGCAGGATAACCACAACATCCACCAGATCAGGGCCAAATCCATTAATCCCCGTACCTATGAAATCAGTGCCTGCGGCACGCTCCAGATCACCGATGTGCGCGAGGATACGAACTCGCATTACAGACCGGGTTATGACATCGAAACCTTTGGTTCTGTTAAGGAGCTTCAAGATAAAATCAGCTATTACCTGGAACACGAGGACCGGCGGCTGGAAATGGCAGCGCGCGGGTTATGGACGACAAGGCAGAACCATTCCTTCGTTTCGAGAATGAGAACGATGCTGGAGCTTGTTTAAAATTAAAAGGAAGAGGAGCGGGTAACGACATGGCAACCATTAAGCACGGTCAAAGTGTTACGCGGCAAGAGGTTTTGAACCCGGCCGAAGAAGCTCGCGCACGCGGCCGAGAAGCGGGCTATCAAGGAGGATATGATGAAGGTTATTTGAAGGGGCGGGCCGATTACATTATCAGCCGTCATACGTCCGCATTTCCTTTACGTCAAATCCATGTACTGTACGTGGCATCAGGAAAAGGATTTCCTTATTCCCCCCTGGATGAGGCCATCTCCTCGACCCTTCGCGGTATGGTCTCCCAGTTGACCGTCATTGAACCGGGACAGCTGATCAGCGAGATTGCATACCAAGTCATGCCAGACCTGATCTTGGTTCTGGACGGCATGTTCATTCAAAATGAGCAGCTGGATGCCATCCGCCAGCAAGGAATCAAAACGGCAATCTGGCTGACGGATGACCCGTATTACACGGATATGACGACTGAGAATGTGAATCATTACGATTATGTATTTACATTAGAGTCCAATTGCATTCCGTTCTATCAGCAGCTTGGATGCGCGCAGGTTCATCATCTGCCTTTCGCCGCTTATTCCGAGCATTACAGACCGGAAAGAACCCCGTCAAATCCCCGCAGGGAGGTAAGCTTCATCGGCTCCGCCTACTGGAACCGGATTGAGTATCTGAGTCCGATCATGGATCGCCTGATGCAGCATAATACCTTCATCAACGGGATCTGGTGGGACCGACTCCCTAACTTTTCCGCATATCAGGACCGCATTGAGCTGAATAAATGGATGGGGCCGCAGGAAACCGCCCAAGCCTATAATGCGTCCAAAATTGTTATTAATCTACACCGTTCCCATGAAGATGATTCCGTCAACAATAATGCCGTCAAGATTCCTGCTGCTTCTCCGAACCCGCGAACCTTCGAGATTTCTGCCTGCGCAACCCTCCAGCTCAGCGATGCACGTAGCGACCTCTCCAAGTTTTACACCCCCGGCAAGGAAATCGAAACCTACAGCTCGCCGGAAGAACTCCTCGATAAAGTCGAATATTACCTGACCCATGAAAAGGAACGCAGGGACATCGCGCTGAATGCCCTAAAGCGGACCATGCAGGAGCACACGTACGGAAATCGTTTGAACCAAATGCTGTCCATTGTTTTCCCCTAAGAGAGCTTCGAACCTGCACTTTTGGTCAAATGGAGGGGACCATTTGTCGTGCCGGTACAGATTAACTTCTAATATATTGTATTACTTGGGTCAAAGGAGGTGTGGATCGTACCCTGTGCTTTTTACAGAGATCCCATGCGCATGATAACGTATAAACCCAAACTCCTGCTATTCTCCCATGTCAGTAATACGGGCAGTATTACAGGGGCCGAAAAGCTTCTGCTTCTGTTCTGTCTGCAAGTCTCTCCTTATTTCGATTGTATTCTGGCTGCTCCGCAAGAAGGGAAACTGACAAACTATGCCAGAAAGCAAGGCATTCCGGTGCGAATTCAATCCTACCCTCTTCTTTACGGCATGTATTTCCCCGGTGGGCGGCTGGAGCAGGAAGCGGAGGAACTCCGGGTCCATCCGGACTTTTCCTCCGTGATCCGCTGTATAACCGAGATTGCACCGGATATGGTATTGACCAATACGGTCGTCAACGCCTTGCCCGCGATCGCCGCAAAAACCCTAGGCATCCCTGTCTTGTGGAAAATTACCGAGGTAATGCAGGCCACCGAATACACTTCTGCTGCAATGCATGTCATTGAAAAATACAGCGATTGCCTGATCGCCATCTCTGAAGCTTCGGCCCGTATTTTTCGAGGTAGAATATCCAGGCCAATCACCCTTCTGCCGCCATCTTCCGATAATGGGCTGCTCCATCCGGATCAAAAGCTCATCCGCACCGGTTACCGCAAAATTCTCCGACTCAAGGATTCCCAGACTTGCATTGGTTATATCTCTTCTTTTATCCATCCCGAAAAAGGATTGCGCGAATTTATCCACATGGCCCTCATGATATCCGAAACATATGCAAGCTGCCGGTTCGTAATCATCGGCAAGCCGGCAGATCAGGCATATTATGACCGCTGCATCACTGAAGTGAACGCTTCTGGCTACAGAACAAGATTCCGCTTCATTCCTTTCGTGGAGTCCGTTCATTCCGCATACAACGCGATGGATATCCTTGTGGTTCCAAGCATGGTGCACGAGGGGTTCGGTATGACGGCACTGGAGGGCATGCTCTGCGGCAAACCGGTCGTGTCCTTTGACGGCGGCGGTCTGGGAGAACTGATGACCATGACGGGGAATGCGCACTTTTCCGTACCTCTGGGGGATGAGGCCATGCTTGCCGTAAAAGTATCCGAACTGCTGGAGGACCCCGTACTCATGCAGCATACCGGAAGCGTGAATGCGGGAGCAGCGAGGGCTCACTATGGCCTGGAGGTTTACCAGGACAGAGTCCGGTCATTCGTACACGAATTGCAGCGCGGATGCCCCGATTGGATGAGCGGCGATATTTCCCGAAGCCTGTCGACATATCGTGCCCCTCTGCCCATACCTTTGCAGGGAACAGCTTCCGTCAAACGAAAACGGGGGAAAAAAAGGATGCAGAAGGGTCTCAGGAGCCGAATCCAAGGAACGACGGCGGCGAAGCATCGTCACAAGAAAAGAAAGGCAGGAGCAAAAAGACGGTCTTTACGTCGCTTCAAATCAATCAAACGAAGGTAGGGGACGGACGCAATGAGAATTATGACGATTTTGGGCACCAGGCCTGAAATTATTCGCCTTAGCCTCATCCTTCCTAAGCTGGATCGGTATGCGGAACGGCATGTGCTAGTTCATACCGGGCAGAATTTTGCTGAAAGGCTGAGCGGAATATTTTTCAGTCAAATGGGCTTGCGCTCACCTGATTATATTTTGCAGGACGCGGCTGCATCGCTGGGAAATCAGCTGTCGTCCATGTTCTCTCAGATGGAATCCATTCTGGAGAAAGAGAAGCCCGATAAAATATTGCTGCTCGGCGATACGAATAGCGCTCTGTGCGCTGTTCTTGCGGAAAGGCTCGGATATCCGGTCGTGCACATGGAAGCCGGGAACCGCTGCTTTGACCTTGGCGTACCAGAGGAAAAAAACAGAAGGGTCATCGATGCGATTTCTTCTATTAATATGCCGTATACCGAACAGAGCAAGAAACATCTGCTGGCGGAGGGATTTCCGAGCTCACGAATCGTGCTGACAGGCAATCCAATCTATGAGGTCATGAAGCATTATGAACAATCCATCGCGGAAAGCGATATTCTGAACCATCTCTCCCTGAAGCCGAAGGCGTATTTTCTGGTTACGGCTCACCGTGCGGAGAATGTAGATCATCCGGAGCGTTTGCAGCAAATTGTAGAAGGGCTTAACCTCATTGCCGAAAAATATGGGCGACGCATCATCTGCAGTATTCATCCGCGTACAGCCTCGCGCGTGGCCAGCCTTGATTCGTTGACGCTGCATCCACTGGTTGAATTCCATGAACCATTCGGATTTTTCGATTTCGTAAAGCTGGAACAGTTTGCCTGCTGCGCATTAACGGACAGCGGGACCGTCCAGGAGGAATGCTGCATCATGCAGGTTCCGACCGTGACCATGCGGAATACGACGGAACGTCCGGAGACGGTGGACTGCGGCAGCAATATTGTATCCGGCCTTGATGCCAAAGCTATCTATCGCGCGGCGGACCTGATGATCAGTTTGAATCAGGGTTGGGTGTGTCCGGAAGGGTACTTGGCTGAAGATGTTTCGGATAAAGTTGTTAAATTTCTGCTTGGAGGGAAAGTTCATGTTTGAAAACAAACGAATTTTGGTCACCGGGGGTACCGGCTCGTGGGGGTATGAATTGGTCGCCCAGCTGCTTGCGCTGAACCCCAAGGAAGTGATTGTATACTCCCGTAATGAATCCTCGCAGGTAGCGATGAGCCGGGAATTCGAGAACAAGCATTTGAGTTTCCGGATCGGAGACATCCGTGATAAGGATGCACTGGTCATGGCCTGCCAGGGGATGGATTATGTGTTCCATCTCGCAGCGCTGAAGCATGTGCCCGTATGCGAGGATCAGCCTTATGAAGCTCTAAAAACCAACGTTATCGGGACCCAAAACGTCATTGAAGCAGCAATTGATAACAAGGTAAAGAAGGTATTTTATATCTCTACCGACAAAGCTGCGAATCCTTCGAATTTCTATGGCATGACCAAGGCGATCGGTGAAAAGCTCATTGTATATGCCAATCTACTGAACAGTGAAACGCGGTTTGTTACGGTCCGCGGCGGCAATGTGCTTGGAACCAACGGCAGCGTGGTTCATGTCTTTAAGGATCAGATCCGCAACAAGGGCCTGGTTTCCATCACCGATATGGAGATGACGCGCTTCTTCCTTACGCTTCGGGATGCGATCAAGCTCCTGTTCAAAGCGGCTGAGGAAAGCTACGGAGGTGAAATATTCGTCATGACCATGCCTGCTTGCAGAATCGTGGATATGGCGGAGGTGCTGATTGAAGACTCCGGCAGGGAAAATATAAGCATTGTAGAATCCGGCATCCGTCCGGGAGAGAAGATCCACGAGATTCTGATGAGCGATTTTGAGAGCCTGACTACGGTGGTTTATGACGAGGAGTATCTTGTGATCTTGCCAACCCTTCATATGCCTGAGCTCAAGGAGCGTTACAGCCACTGCAGACCGGTATCGTTCAGCAGCTTCAGCTCGAATTACCATCTGATGAACAAAGAGGAGATCAGAGACATTCTCCAGCGCGGGGGGTTTCTGCAATGAAGCTGCTAATTCTGGGTGGAAACGGAATGGCGGGCCATATGCTTGTTGATTATTTTCAGCGGCAGGGAAAACATCAGGTATTCTATACGACCCGGGATCAGCGGAGCCCGGGGGGGCTTTTTCTTGACGTATCTGAATCCTGCATGGTTGAAAAAGTGCTGGAAATCGTCAGACCGGATATCGTGATCAATGCCATTGGCGTCCTAAACCAATTTGCGGAAGAGGATCGGATCAACGCATACCATGTCAACGGCTTCCTGCCTCATAGGCTGCGCCGGGCGGCGGACGTGCTTGGAAGCCGCCTGATCCATATCAGTACCGATTGCGTGTTTGAGGGCACAACAGGCGGTTATGAAGAGGATGACGAACCGGATGGTACCAGCACCTATGCATTGACCAAGGCGCTCGGCGAAGTCCGCGCACCCGGTCATCTAACCATACGTACTTCAATCATTGGGCCGGAGAACCGCAGTCATGGCATTGGTCTCATGCACTGGTTCATGTCCCAAAAAGGAGCGGTCTCCGGATACCGGAACGTCCTGTGGAACGGAGTGACCACATTGGAACTGGCTAAGGCTATCGATGAACTGATGTGCTCATCCGTGTCCGGGTTAATGCATTTGGCTCATCCCGTCCCGATCAGCAAGCATGATTTGCTGCTCTTGTTCCAGGAGATCTGGAAAGTACATGCAGTAACGGTGGAGCCGGCCGAGTATCCGAAACAGGACCGGACCCTGGTGTCCTCCCGTACGGATGTGCATTATAACGTACCTCATTACCGCGATATGCTGAAGGAGTTGGAGAGATGGATGAACGAGCTTCCTTCCGCAAACGTGTCATTCTAATCACCGGGGCTTCGGGCTTTACCGGCGGTCATGCCTGCCATTATTTTGCTGAACAGGGCTATCAGGTAGCCGCCATGGTTCGAAGAATCCCCCCGGGCCCCGTCCCGGAGGGGATTACGTATTATAAATGCGATTTATTGGATAAGCATGAGCTTGAGAACGTGGTACAACGCATTGCTCCGGATGCCGTGCTGCATTTGGGCGGTAAGAATTCGGTGCCTGAATCTTGGAGAAGTCCGCTGCTGTATATGGAAACCAATGTGCTTCCGACCGTCTATCTCCTGAATACGCTCCGTTCATTTCCTTCCTGCCGCATTGTTATTGCCGGCTCCATGATGGTGTTCCCACTTACGTCTCCTTTCCAGCCGTCGCATCCTTACAGCCTCAGCAAAAGCTTGCAAAAGGCCGTCGTATTGTCTTGGGAGGTTCTTTTTGGGCAGACCGTAATCCTTGCCGAACCCTCCAATTTGATTGGTCCGGGGCCTTCGACAGGGTTTTGCGCGTTGCTTGCCCGCCATATCGCTGCCTGCGAACAAGAAGGGAAGACCGTTCCCTTTAAAATTTCATCCAAGACAGCCCGCCGTGATTTTTTGGACGTCCGGGATGCGGTGAAGGCTTATGATGTCTTACTGGAAAGGGGGATGCCGGGACATACCGTTACGATCAGTTCGGGAATCCAATGCACGCTGGAAGAGATAACGCTAAGTATGCTGGGCATCGCAGGCAGCGTGGTTCCGCTGGAATGGGGGGATGAGGCCGATGCCTCGGCAGACCAAGGCCCCCAGCCTCCGGATGAGAGTATGGCAGGGCTCGGATGGAAGCCGGAAATACCGCTTACGACCTCGCTCCGTGACGTGCTGCAGCACTTTCGAGAGAGAAAAGGAGGGGACGTATGAGACCGCTGGTAACCATTGTTATTCCTTTTTTTAACGATCCCTACGTGGATCAGGCGGTTCAAAGCGCTTTAGCGCAAACATACGCTCCGCTGGAAATTATCGTCGTGGACGACGGATCTACAAGTTTTGCTGACCGTGTCACGCCGTTTCTATCGCACATCTATTATTTGGGTAAAGCCAACGGCGGCACCGCGAGCGCACTCAATCACGGCATACGCCATGCTTCGGGGGAGTACGTGGCCTGGCTCAGTTCTGATGACCTGTTTTATCCGGAGAAAATCAGCCGTCAAGTCCAGTTCATGATGGAGCAGGGAGCTTTTATTTCGCATACGAATTTCAACGTGATTGAT
The DNA here is from genome assembly GCF_009807035.1 of Paenibacillus dendrobii. Lineage (GTDB taxonomy): Bacteria > Bacillota > Bacilli > Paenibacillales > Paenibacillaceae > Paenibacillus_AQ > Paenibacillus_AQ dendrobii. Next base: position 156,982 of record NZ_WUBI01000005.1, on the reverse strand, counting down.
CGCTTCAGCCAGGTTACGGCATTCCGGTCAGGCTGCTCCTTTTCGAATTATTTGGATTTCTACCGGATTTTCATGAACGGCAATCCCGTTAACGGCTGCACGGTGATGATGAGAAAAGAATTGTTTTGTCACGTTGGCCTCTTCGATGAAAACCTGCCTTATACGCATGACCTGGATCTGTGGAGAAGAGTCATTCAGGCCGGGTTTCCTCTGCCTTATCTGGATGAACCGCTTGTCGGCTACCGACAGCATGAAGCCATGGGGACAATCCGTCACAGGGCCGTCATAGAGCAGGAATATGCCAACACTATCGGCAATGTGCGTAGCTCGCTGGGGCCGCTGATTTCCATCATGGAGAGATCATGAACAATTTTGGATCTATGTTCCCTATGCTTCGTCCATGCGAGATTCGAAGATTTGCATACTTATAGTATGAAAGGAGGGAAAACCTATGCCAAACGTTTTGGTAGATAGTCAAATATCGCAAAATAGCTCCATTGCCGGCTCTATTGCCATTCCGGCAAGTACGACGCCAGCCTTGTTCGGATCATTAGGGCTGAATACGGCTGCTGCAGGCCCGAACCTGTCGGTTCACTTTTCGGCCACGGTTACGCTGAGTGCGATTGTCTCTGTTCTTGTTCCCGTTACGATCACGATCGTCAGAGTTGTTAGCGGCGTATCCTTCCCCGTCTATACCGCAACGGAAACTCTTCCTATCGGCACGCTGCTGCTGACGACCGAAGCATTTACGATATCCGGGGTGGATGCGCTCGATGACAATCCGGGGTTTGTCGTATATCAAGCTTTTATCAGTATTCCGGCAGGACTTGCGATTGTTCCGACCCGGGTTGGACCGGAGAGCTTCCAAGCAGTCGCTTTTTCAGACTAAAGATGGTTTGAAGATTTACCTTATGGCACCGGCCTCCGGTGCTTTTTTTATGCATGTAGGGTTCAAGAGTCGGGTCCGGCCCTGCTTTTCATCAATATAGTATAGTGTCCGATCATGATGGATTACCCGCAATGAATCCGGCCCTGCCGGATTCCATGGAAAGGAGAAGGCATGAAGATATTACTGGCAACCTACTGGCTGATTCCCCATGTCGGCGGGGTGTGGAAATATATGCTGCAAATTCAACAACGGCTGGAAGCGATGGGGCACCAGGTTGATTTGCTTGGCAACAGTCCGGATTATTCCAAATTCCACATCATCAACCGGGGGCAGGAACTGTCCAAAGCCGCGTTGCGGCCTTTATTGTCCGCTAAACTTGCGGATATCCATGTCCCGCAGCTGCATCGTGACCCGATTATTCATTTTTACGAAGAGGATCGGTACAATATGGAGCTGTCCGCAGCCTACTTCGGACTTGGTCAATATGATCTCATTCATACACAGGATATTTTTGCGGCTAGAGCCCTGCACCGAGTCAAACCGTCTCATGTTCCCCTGGTGGCTCAAGTTCACGGTTCCGTCAACAAGGAGCTGCATAACCATTTCCTGCTGAATCCGCAGCTTGGCGTTCAGGAACATTCCCCGGCATGGAAATACTTCGATTCGATCGAATATTACGGCGCATCCTCGGGACAGCTGACGATCACCTCGACCCAGTGGCAGAAAAACGAGCTTGTTCAAAGTTTCGGAATTCCCGAGCATCGCATCGAGGTTTTTCAGTACGGACTGGATACCGGCCCTTTCTGGCAAAGCGCGCAGCATGGGACCGATGTACACAAGCCGCCGGGGAAAAAGGTGATCATTGTTCCCGCAAGACTCGCCTTTGTCAAAGGCATCGATGTGCTGATTTCCGCGCTTGGCATGCTGAAATATATGCGTAATGACTGGGTATGTTGGATTGTGGGCGAAGGAGAAATGCGTGAAGAACTGATGCAGCAGACCGCGGGGCTTTCCCTGCAGGACGACGTCGCATTCTTGGGAGAACGACGGGATATCCCGGCGCTGCTCCTGCAATCCGATATTTTCGTCCATTCCTGCATCCAGGATAATCAGCCTTTTTCGGTCATGGAAGCGCAGATCGCCGGACTGCCGGCATGCGTATCGAATGCAGGCGGGCTTCCGGAGATGGTTGAACACGGCGTAACCGGACTTGTGTCCCCGGTGAGGGATCCCTTGGCACTTGCCCAGCAGCTGAATGCACTTCTCGAAGATGATGAATACCGCCGGAAGCTTGGACAAAATGCAGCGCATTGGGCGCAGGAACATTGGTCAATGGATCGGATGATCGCCAGGCTGCTGAATGCGTATGGAAAAGCAGCAGCGAACTTATAAGTCGCCGAACTTTATAGCTGAGGAGGGATGTAGCCTTGCCGGGAGAGCCTTATATGGTTATTGGCGATCTTTACAACCGTATCTTTGCCGTACAGTCCTCACATATCGATGTGTTGGTGGACTATGCGGCGTGGAATCGGATATTCGAACAATTGCCTCCGAATTATTTGCTTCCTGATATGGAAGTTTTGACTTTTGATTGAAGCTTGGAAGAAAAGGGGTCCATCGGTGAGCAGAATCTTCTGCTGTCTGGTTGGACCCCTTTGCTATAAGATGGTTATCCCTCGTTTAAATGAATTCCGCTTAGTATTTCGGCCCAGAGATGGTCGTTTCCGTCCCATTTCTCATCGTTTGGCATCAGGATGGAGCATACCTTCTCAAGCGGCCAGTCTGCTTCCACAATATGGGGGACGGTCGTGTGATTGATGAGCAGAACTTTGAAGTCATGAGCCACAAGACCGGATAAGACTTGCTGCAGCTCCTGCGCCTGTTCAAATGTTCCTTCCGTCCGGATGAAAAGAATGCTGCGCGCGGTAGCCATTTTTTCCATGAAACGCTGCACCCGGCGGTCATACTTTGCTTTGACTTCGGGATAAGCTGCCAGATAAGGAGGAAAGTTGTTGTGCGTAAAAAAGTCATGGTTAGACAGGAAATCATAGTAGGTTTCCCTGACCAGGTACAGCTGGTCACTGAGCCGTTTTTCGACGATCAGATGGTTGTAGTCCATAAAATTGGCGAAGTGGTTCCGGAGCAAACGGTTTACGTTGGCCAAATCATAGGTTGCCATCCAATCAAGCGGGCCGGCATAGGGCCTAAGATCAAACTTTTCAAGTTGCATGGAAGCCAGGCATAAATCTCCAAGGCTGAAGATCGCATCATAGGTTCCTTTTAGATCTGTTATCCGCATGATTAGCCTTCCCTTCACTAATTTGAATACGTCACCAGGTATTTATAATTGAACTAAATAAAGGGTGATGACTCCCCTGATAAAAAGAATTCGAGTAGAAGCAAAATTAAATTGTCAGTTCATTTTATAGTAGATGCGTTCCGTACCGGGTTCGCCTGTACCTCCGTTTATTCTGTCACCATATTTAGGTTAGAGACTAAAGCCATACGCCCTTACCCTTGACAGGGAAAAACATACGATGGGATAAGACTTGATATCAGGAGGATGGGATATGTCCGTATTACGACTCGAAGCAGCTCCCTTTGCCCCAATTGACTGCCGTTATATTGAATCCCTTGACGTTGAAGTGACCAATGGCGGAAGCGATGGCTTTGAGATGCTCGTTCATGGTTACGGCAACCAGGGACTTTTTTATGTACAGCTAATCCATGTAAGTCCCGGCAATAGCGTATCGCTTCACGATATCATGACGGGATATATGCCCTTTCAGCTTGTTCTGGTCACGAATGTGAACCAATATGCGAATACATGGGTAACCGTAAGGGTACGCGATCATGGCAATCTGATTGCCTTATATACGCAGGAGGATACGATCCGTTCGATTTAGACGGAGGTAGGGGAGGAATGTGACGTGAATGTATTGTTTGTATTCTATGTGCCGAGCGGAGGCATGGATACGCTGAACCGGCTGCGCTGCAAAGCCCTTAAAAAATACGGGATTCATGCTTCCTGCCTCTATTTCCATTGGGGGGCGGGCGTGCAAAATAATGACGGGGTTCCAATGTATATCACGAATAACGATGATGAGATCCGGTGGATCCTGGCTGCCGGCCAGTACGATGTTATCGTCGTTACAACAGACCATATGAGCTTTCCAAGGTTCAGACAACTCGGCTATACGGGAAAACTGGTCTTGGAAATTCAAGGCTATGGCTCAAAGGAAAATGCCAGAAAGCAGCTTACAGAAGCCATGCCGTATGTCAACAGCTATGCCAACGCGCTTCTCAATCCCTGCACGCCCCATATCGCCGCATTGTTTCAGGAGTTGTATTCTCACATTCCCCAGTTCCATTTTCCAAACTGCTTTGATTCCGAAGCCTTCACGTATCGTCCTGGCGCCAAACCGGAGCAGCCGATCATCGCCTGGCTTGGACGGATGGAGGACAACAAAAACTGGAGAGAGTTTCTCCTTATCGGCCATCAGCTTGCCTATTACATTCCGAATTTGGAGATGTGGATGTTCGAGGACCCCAATTTGTCGGATCCCTGTGAACGGGAGCAGTATGAGCATATGGTCGATAATCTGGGATTGCGGCAAAGACTGACTCTCCGCTCCAACGTGGCAAATGTCCAGATGCAGTATTTTTATTCGCTCATCGGCGATTCGGGAGGTTTCATGTGCTCCACATCCAAGGTCGAAGGGGGGCCTCTATCCGTCCTGGAAGCCATAAGCTGCAGATGCCCCGTGCTCGCAACGAATTCGGATGGCGTGGCTTTGTGCATCCGTCATAACGAGACAGGCAAAAATTATATGCTTGGCAATATTGCGCAGGCGGTTCAGGAAGCACTGGATTTGATACTTAATACAACACAAAGGGAAAACATCCGTCACAATGCGCTGAGGATGCTGCAAACCGAATTTAACCCTCACGTCTATTGCGTAAGCTTCATCCAAATGCTGAATCAAATTTAAGGGAGGAGACGAGGACGATGACACTCAAGTACAGAATCAAGCAGGAAGCCGCAGCAGGTACGTTTGACTCATTCGTCGTAGGGGCAGATGAGATTGTGTTGACCTCGGTTACGCTGGAAGGAGTAGCGGAGGGTGACCGGATTGTTTTGGCGATTGATGTATCCTGGCTCAAGCCGTTGTGCGATCTCGGGGAGCTTGAGTTCTTTCTGAGAAAGGGTGCTGCAGACGGACCCGTTATTTATTGGACGCTTGAAACCTGTTATGCCAAAGCACGTACCAAAGAAAACTATACGCTGATTGCGGACAGCGGCATGCGTCACTTTTTTCTAACAGTAAAATCCACCGAGCAGAAAGCCCGGCTCGTTGCTTACGCGTTGGAAGGAAGCGTGTACTCCCCGGCGTAAATTCAGGGAAAAGTGGCCGATCCGGGTTCGCGCTTGAGGAATCGGCCACTTTCTTAAACGTTACCCGGTGCTCACGAGCCTTGTTGCATGAAATGAAGATAAGTTTCCTTTAAGCCTTCTTCAATACGGAAGTCCGGTTTCCATTCTAATCGGCCGCGGATGCGGTCGTTTGATAAACAGCTGTTGCGAATATCCCCTGCCCTGTCAGAACGATTCGTAGTCCGAATCTCCTTGCCTTGAAATTGACCGAGAAGGGCGACAAGCCGGTTCACCGAAGTGGAGGTTCCGGTGCTTACATGAAGAATGTCACGGTTTCCCGATGCCTGCGCGGCATGTAGGGCGGATACCACGTCTTTTACATAAATAAAATCCCGGGTTTGCTCTCCGTCGCCATTGATGGTTAACGGGAGATCCTGCCGGAGCTGATTCATGAAAATCGAAACGACCCCGCCTTCGCCTTTGGAAGTTTGGCCGGGTCCATACACATTGGCAAAACGAAGGACCATCCATTCTACATCAAACAATTGCCCGTAAAGGCGAATATAATGCTCTGCCGCATACTTGGACAAGCCATAAAAAGAAATTGGCATAGCAGGATCGGTTTCCTTCAGCACATCTGTTTCAAGATTGCCATAGACACCCGAAGTCGAGGCGAAAATGAATTTACGAACGCCGCCCTGACGGCAGCCCTCAAGCATGTTTAAAGTGCCCTTCACGTTATGCTCCATGTCCTGCAGCGGGTCACGAATGGACTGCTGGACATCGGCCTGGGCCGCCAGATGGAATATCGTATCCGGCTTGACGGCAAGAATCGTTTGCAGGGCTGCCGGACTCCGTATATCTTCCACATGCAGAACCGCTGCGGGATGAACCCTTGCGGACGAGCCGGTGGAAAGATTATCGATGACATGGACTTGATGCTTTGCTTCAATTAATTTTTGCACGAGATGAGACCCAATAAATCCGGCCCCGCCTGTTACCACCACCGTTTTCATGTCTTTACCTCCTGAGGGATGGGTCATAATCTATCCTATGTGGCAGGCGTTTTATTGGTATTAGGCATTCCCCTATTTCATATTTGCCTATTTGATTTCATTAGCTTCACGGAATTTATGCAGAAACAAGGTAGTAAAGGATGGCGACCGGGGTAACATGTTAATAGAGATCCGCTGATTTAGAGGCAAGGAGGAGGAGAGAGCATGGCGAAAAAATGGATACCTGCCGTCATTATAGTCGTATGCATGATACTGATCGCCGGCGCGGCCTATGTGTTTCATCCGTATCAAACCGCGGCACCTGGAGAGGAAAGCACGGGGACTACACCTTCGGATACAAGCGAACAAGCAGGAGAGGGAGAAATCGTGTGGGCTAATAAGGACGTAACCGTCGTTGAGTGGGATGGAAAAAGGACCTCATGGATGCTCAAGCGTGCAGATGAACAGGAAGGGACGGGAAGTAGATGGACCTTAAACGGAAGCCCGATTTCCACGGAGCAGGTTAAAACGATTGTGTCGCAGATGAACGCGCTGCTATCCCTAGGTTCGGATTCATCCCGCAAGGCTTCTTCATTAAAAGCGGAAGTCATCGATTCTACGGTCACGATTTTTAGCGGTCCGGATCATGGGGACAAAGTGTATCAGATCGCGGTCGAGCCGGACGAGCCAGATACGCTCTGGATCATTCCGGCGGGGGAATCCATGATTTATCCCGTGCCATTAGATGGCGTGCAACAGCTGGAAAAGAACATTGACCGGTTAAAAGCATCAAGTTCGGCTCATTAAAAAGGGCCCGAAGGAGGGATGCCAAATCCTTTCAGCATAGCACCATGATCGCACGGTCATCCTAAAAGGTGTTCCTACATCTCAATCATAACGGAGGATGAACTTATGATGCGATCCAAAGCGATTAGTCTTTCCATATCCGCCGCCCTGCTTGCAAGTGTAGCCGGTGTGACAGGCTGTACCACGAAAGAGCCAGCCAATACCAATGTCCGCACTAAAAATGTCCATGATGCCCGGGGACTGAACGGAATGAATGGACGGCTTAACGTCAACTCCCTGAGAGATGGAGGAGACCGTTTATCAACCTACAATACGGACGGTACGGGACATAATGTACGTAATTTAACTTCTTCCCAGGAGTTGGCGGATAAAGTGGCCGCCTTGAAGGAAGTGCGTACGGCCAATGTGCTGCACGGCGGCAACAGTGCTTATGTGGCTGTCTCCTTGGAGGATGGTGCTACGAAAGGGCATATGGGTACCAAAAGCATCAATGGTACCAATGGCAATTTCCGCAGCAGCAGCTTTGGAACGATGAACAACAGCAGCTTTAACAATAACAGCACCAGCAATGGTTCGATGAGTACGAACAATCGCGGCCTTTACGGTACGATGGGAACCGGGAGCTACGGCATGATGCGTGATGCAACCGGAAACGGAACAGGCACGACGGGCACGGGAATGGGGACTCTGAGCACAGGTAACGGAGACCGGATTCATGGCTATACGACCAGCTCAGGCGAACCCATCACGAAGAGCAACGGATTCAATGCCACAACGCCAGGAACATCTGGTACGAACGAGACCCTCTCCGACCATAATGCCGCTCAGGATAATATGAGTGCAGACATCAAGAAAAAAATCAGCGATGTTATCAAAAAAGCCGACCCGAACATTACCAATGTTTATGTGTCTGCTAATCCTGATTTTGTCCAACGTGTCAGCAATTATGCAACCGATGTGAAAAACGGTCATCCGATCGGGGGCATGATGTCCGAGCTTTCGACCATGTTTGAACGGATTTTCCCGATGCACACAGGCACGGACCACAATGTGAATACCAATAATATCAACAACACCAACCGCGTAACCCCGATGGGGAACACGCCAACCGCGCCGCTTGGCAAGACACCGGCCGGTCGGCATATGATGCAGTAAAAAACAAAAAGCAGCTTCGCGTTATTAACCGCGGCTGCTTTTTTGTCATGTTTTTAGTCAATAAGATCTTAATATACTTGCCGTCCGCGTACCCATACACCCTGAATGTTCAGGCTGTCGTCCAGCATAAGAACATCGGCTTGCTTGCCTGCCTCCAGAGACCCTGTACGGTCTTCGATACGAAGGCGCTTAGCTGGATTGTAACTGGCAACGCGGGAAGCGTGTTCTACGCTCAAGCCAACGGTTTCGACCAGGTAGCGGAAGCCTTTGATCATGGTCAACGTGCTTCCGGCAAGGCTGTTCGATTCGCCTTTCAGCATGGCGATGCCGTCTTTGACCTGTACGGGCAGGTCACCGATCGTGTAATCGCCGTCAGGCATGCCGGCAGCGGACATGGCATCCGTAATCAGAATGAGATTGTCATTGGTTTTCAGCTTAGCCAAGATGGAAATGGCCGCCGGATGCACGTGAATCCCGTCTGCGATAATTTCGGCATGGATCCGGTCATCGCTGAGGACAGCCCCGGCTGTACCCGGTTTCCGGTGATGGAGCGGCGTCATGGCATTGAACGTATGAACGCCCTGACGAAGTCCGGCCTCAACCGCAGCTTCGACTTCCTCGTAGGACGCATCGGTATGACCGAGGGCGGCATTGATGCCATGCCCGTCCATCCAGGCGATGGCATTCAGAGCGCCTTCACGTTCCGGGGCCAACGTAACCTGTTTAATCAGTCCTGGATATTGGTTTTCCCAGGCTTCCAGCCATTCCACGTTCGGATTGACGATATGCTCCGGATTTTGGGCACCGGGCCATTTCGGGCTGATAAAAGGTCCTTCCATGTGCACGCCTTCGATGATGGTGTAAGGCATGTCTTGCTGCTTGTAGTCATGTACTTCTTGTAGTACTTTATCGATGGATGCTTTTGGCGCCGTCATGGTCGTAGCCAGCATGGCTGTGGTTCCTTGCGAGCAGTGGAAGGAAGTGATCTTATCAAGCTGCTCCTTGCCGGAATACATGAAATCCTCGCCGTTGCCTCCATGAACATGCACATCGATAAAGCCCGGTACGATATAACCTTCCGTTTTCTTGCTGCTGAGTTCCTGCCAGCGCTCCGGCAGATTCAGAGCCTCGCCTGCATAGACGATAGTGCCGTCTTGAATGGCGACAACGCCTTCCTCGATCACACCGCCCGGAACAACGACTTTTCCGTATAGCAATTGACCTGAAACTTCACTCATGATAATAACCTCCCGGCTCCTTGATCCAGTAATACGACAACATTAGGGTGACACTGCAAGAGGGATGCCGGGCATTGGGACGTGATCGGTCCTTTCAGGGCACGTTTGACGATTTCAGCCTTATCTTCGCCGCGTACAAGGAGCAGGATTTGCTTCGCTTTCAGAATGCTTCCGACACCCATCGTAATTGCTTGCGTAGGAACATCGGCGAGAGAAGGGAAGAAGCGTGCGTTCGCGGTACGTGTTTTTTCCTGGAGCTCAACGACATGCGTCCCGCCAGCGAGGCTTTCATCCGGTTCATTGAATCCGATATGCCCGTTATGTCCAAGTCCGAGGATTTGCAGATCTACTGGGCCGTTTTCTTCCAGCATCGCGTCATACCGTTTGCATTCGTCTTCCAGATCGGCGGCATTGCCGTCAGGTACATGCGTATTTTCCATGTTGATATCGATATGGTTGAAGAGTTTGTCATTCATAAAGTAGCGGTAGCTCTCCGCATGACCTTCAGGCAGACCTACATATTCATCGAGATTATAGCTGGACGCCTTGGAGAAGCTGACAAGCCCTTGTTGATTCATTTCAATCAGGCGCTGGTAGATTCCGATTGGGGAACTGCCGGTCGCAAGGCCGAGAACGGACCTCGGTTTGGTGTGAAGCAAACTTGCAATGAGGCTGGCTCCGGTAGAGACAAAATCGGCCTCCTGCTTGAATGTGTAGATGTTCATAATTTTTAATGACCTCCTTTTGGTTTTCGGTAGTTCCGGACATTTTGGTAAGAGTGTTCCAGCTTGGGAACATATTGTCCGAACTGCTCGCTGCTCATGCCCATGAAAAGAATATCAATAATATGAAGCTGGGCAATCCGTGAAGCCATATCTCCCCTGCGCATGCCTTCTTCGAGTGAAGAAACGAAGAGGGGGATATCTGCCATGGATGCCAGGGTGTTACTGCCGTAAGAAGTGAGGGTGATCGTTGAGGCTCCGTTGTCTTTGGCGCAGGCCAGGGCATTGATCGTTTCCTCGGTTTCCCCGGAATAGGAAATGGCGACGGCCACATCCTTGCCCGATAGCGTCGAAGCTGAAGTGATCTGCATGTGAGGATCCGCGAAGGCGGTGCAGTTTTTACCAATCCGAATCAGCTTCTGGTAGAAATCAAGCGCAACAATCGATGAGGTTGCCACTCCGTATAGATCGATGCGCTGTGCCTTGCACAACAGGTTGATGGCTTCCGACAGACGATTGATGTCCAGCAGTGATGTGGTATCGTGTATGGAAGTGAGATGATTGGCTTCCATGGCCTCCACGATTTTGGATAATGGATTGTTGGCGACAATGTCCTGATAGGAAGAAGTCTGGCTTCGTTCCTGCATTTCCGTGTGGGCAATCTCAGCGGAAAGCTTGACCTTCAGATCCGGGTACCCTTTTAAATGGAAGACCTTGCAAAAACGAGTCACCGTGGCAGGACTGGTTCCGCACTGCTCGGCCAGCTCCTTGATTCCCATATGCACCACTTCCGCCGGGGAAGAGAGAATGAAATCGGCAATCCGGCGTTCCTGCTGGGACAGTTTTTCCTTTCCCTGTGCCAGCGCATACAAGATAGGTGCCACGAAAGGACCTCCTTATTTAAAAAAGTAGTGAAAATTATTTTAATAATTATTTTCATATATAAGAAAATAATTTTTATGATTACCATCATCATAGGTCAAAAGTCGCCCGGTGACAAGGGGTATTCCGTAATTATTTGTCCGTTCATTCCCCAGGAAATGACAAAGCCCGTGTTCACGGGAACACGGGCTTTGTAGATGCTATTTGAAGACAATGAAATGTATAGGCTCATACATATTGCAGCGGTCTAAGCGCTCACCCGGGATTTTCCTGACTTCCCGATTTCCTGTCGCAGGATTTGCCAGATAATATAGGCCAGAATAATCATCTGCGGTACGAAAGTCTCCCAGGTTGGATACATGCCGAGCCACGAGATGGATGGCAGGGAAGACTGCGAGTGAGCCGACAGACGGCCGGCAACCTGCAAGGAATGAACGCTGTCTCCCAGAAACCGGAACACCAGATAATAGATCAGCAGCGTAGCACCCAGGAAAAAGGCTCGAAGCGGCAGCGAGGCGCTGAGAACAATAATGGCGTAGCCCAAAATGGCTAGGATGACCAGTGCGATAACGACGCCTAAGATCAGATGAAGCATCGGGATGGAGGACGCCATCCCCACATAAAAGATGGTTGTTTCGGCTCCTTCCCGCAATATGGCCAGAAGAGACACCGAGAAAAGGGACCACAGACTGCCTTTGGCAAGCGCATTGCTGACTTGCTTGCCGACATATTGATTCCAAGCTTTGGTGTTGGATTTATTATGCAACCATTGTCCGACCGTGATCATCATAACCACGGCAACAAGGCCGGTGATGCCTTCAATCATTTCACGGGCGCTGCCTGAGGCTGCTTGGGAAATGGTATAGGTGAGTACAACCGCCAGCAACATCGACAGGACGAAGCCGGTGCCTGCACCAGACCATATGTATTTACGCCCCTCACTGTTGCCGCTGCGTTTCAAATAGGATAGCAGCGCCGCGATGACCAATATGGCCTCCAGACCTTCGCGAAGCAGGACGAGTGCAGCATCCCAAATGGTATAGCTGTGACTTCCGGCAATCGGTGTCAAAGAAGTCTTCATCTCCTCGATGAGTGCCAAGGCTTCCTTATTACGCGGAGGGGAAGATAGCAGGTATCCTGACACTTCGGACATCTGATTCTCTATCTTGGTATATAGAGCCGGTGATGAAATCCGAACTTCACCCTCGACGGCCGGCCATGCTGCGATAAACTTATTCATATTGTCTGCAGCCTTATCGCTCTGGCCGTCAGAAGTCTGCTGCCGGACGGTTTCCAGAACGCCGAGAAGATCGGTTAATGTGTAGTCACTGCCGCTTACAGCGGAGCCGGTATTTTGTATTTTTCCTTCCGTATAATCGGTCAGGAGCGTGACGAGTTTTTTCATTTCCTGGGCAGCCTGTTCTTCGCGAACCGGGTCTGCCTGCAGGGCGATACGCACCAAACTGATTTGGGTTTCCAGCTGACCGTATACGGTGAAGTTTTCGCTGCGGATTGGGGTTTCCGTTTTAGGCCAGGCATTTACGATACTCTGATAACTGGATTTGGCCTTTGCCCAATCCTTGCTCTCAATGGCGGCAAGGCTTTCCTTGGCAAAAGGAAGCAATTTGGCGGCAGCCTCCGTGCCTCCTGACGCCTTATTGCCGCTTGGCTGTTCAGAGGCTGCTTCTACATACGCATTGACTGCTTTTGCAAGCGTGGAAAGAGACTGCTTGGCACCGGCATCCTCCGTTTGAAGCTTGGACTCTGCATCCGCCAATGCGGCGTCGATCCGGTTTTTTGCATCAGCAAGATCCTTGCCGCCCTCAGGTTTGACGGACAGCCATAGCTCTTTAAACTGCTGGAGATCTCCGGCAGCTTCCTTCCATTCCTGTTGTCCGGCTTCCACAAGGGCGCTTCCAACAGTTGGCAGGAGATGGTCTAAGGTTGAAGTGTCTGCGTCTTCTGCGTATGCCGGAGCCGCAGCAAACTGGAGAACCACCATTATGGACAGAAGCAAAAGGACCAGGACACCGGGTCTTTTGCTCGTGTATTTATTGAGCGGTGTGAAATGATTTCTTGGCAGCATAGGCTGTGATCTCCTTTAATGCGAATTGAAAGGGCGAACGGGTATCAACAAGCTTTAGAACAAGGTATCTCCGATGTATCCGCCATTGGAGACCCCGGGGAAGCAGGCAAATACCGCGCTTCCCACATGCAAAGTATATTCGTTTAAGCGGTCGCTTTTCGCGAGCTTTTGCTGCATGGTTACAAATTGCTTGAATAAGTCGCGCTGATAGCTGATGAACAGCAGTCCTGCATCAAGTTGTCCGGTCTTAAGATCCATGCCTCCGGAATAAGAGTAGGAGCGGCGCAGGATCTGGATGGAACCGTCCCCCTTGGCGAGAGCGACATGGGAATCGGCAGGAATATGAGGGTTTCCCTTTTCATCCTTGGCATTCAAATCCACGGCATCAAACTCGTTTTTGGCACCAAGCGGAGCACCACTGCCACGGTAACGACCAAACGTATCCTCCTGGTCTTTCAGGCTGGAGCGGTCCCATACCTCAATCCGCATCCGGATGCGGCGGACAGCCATATAGCTTCCTCCGCCCATCCAGGCGGCACCGTCGCTGCCCTGCGCCCAGACAACCTTGTTCATATCCTGGGCACTTGTCACTGCGGGGTTGGCTGTACCATCTTTGAAGCCGAGCAGGTTGCGGGGGGTGCTTCCTGACGGATCGGCTTGGGTGGAACGTTGAAAGCCTTCCTGTACCCAGCGCAGGACAGCCGTTCCACGTGCCATTCGGGCCAGATTTCTCACGGCGTGGAAGGCAACCTGCATATCGTCTGCACATACCTGAACGCCAATATCGCCTCCGCACCACTGCGGCTCCAGCTGCTCGCCATTAAAAGCAGGCAGATCTTTAAAGGACGGGGGGCGTTTTCCGGACAGACCAAAACGGTCGTCGAAGAGCGAGGGTCCTGCTCCAAATGTAATCGTCAAACGGGATGGATTCAGGCCGACCGATTCGCCGGTATCGACAGGCGGCAGGTTATGATTGGTACTTTCCTCCCCGACCTGCTTGCCTTCTGCCATTGCAGCGGCAGCTGCCGTCCAAGTCCGGAACAGCTTCTGCAGCGAACTACTGCCACTTGCAGTGACGTCAAAAGCGGCAAAGCAGATAAAATTCTGAGCAGGCGTAATAATTCCCGCCTGATGCTGCCCATAGAAGGGAACCTGATTATCCGTAGTTCCGGTAGCATTGGCGGCTTTTGTTTTGCGATTATTCTGCGCCGCAAACAGGCCGAAAGTGGAGCCTCCGAGAAGGAGTCCAAGACCACCGGAACCCGCCAGACGAAGGACGTCACGGCGGGTCATTGGTTTTTTCAATATGGAATTGTCGTTTGAATTCTGATTATGGTCTGACATGGATTACACTCCCAAAATCTTGCCCATATTGGACAGTGGTTCCGCTAACGCATCAAGGTTTTGGCTGAGCTTGCGGATTTGATCGTCCTTGAGTTCCGTGTAATCGACATAACCGTCGCCTTTTTTGAAGGCGTCCAGCTCTTGTTTTAACGTCGCGAAGCGTTCACCGATTTCTTTTTCAAGATCGGCATCCTTTTTGGCCAGTTCAGGCTTCAGGATTTCGAAAATCTTGCTTGCTCCTTCAACGTTGGCCGCGAAGTCGTACAAATCCGTATGGGAGTAGAGCTCTTCCTCACCCGTGACTTTAGAGGAGGATACCTCATTCAGAAGCTCAACCGCACCGGTCACCATCAGGCTGGCGTCAATATCAATGGTTTCGATCTTTGCTCTGAGAAGCTGAGCGTCTTTCAATAGTTGATCGGCATATCCTTCTTGCCCCGTGGTGGTTTTGTCTTCCCAGAGTGCTTTCTCAATCCGGTGGAAGCCGCGCCAGTCTGCCGCATCAACGTCATTCACACGTGCGTCGATATTCGGGTCGAGATCACCGAGTGCTTCGGCAACCGGTTCGATCCGCTCGTAATAAGCTCGCGCAGGAGCGTAGAGCTTTTTGGCTTCGTCCAGATTCCCGGCTTTGACCGCGTTCGTAAACTTCTCCGTCTCTTTTACGAACAGATCGCACTGTTCAACGGCAAAGGTACGGTACTGCTCAATGGCTGCGTTAAAGTCAGCCGCCGATGCAGTGGTGCTCGTTTCGGTGGAAGCAGGTGCGGCAGGCGTGGAATCAGCATTGGCGTCTTCCTTTTGCCCGCATCCGCTGAAGAGCAGGGAAGCGACCAGAACACCCGTGGGAAGAATGACGTTGTATCTCAAGAAAAGCAGCTCCTTTTAATATAAAAATTGTTAATTAATTTTATAAATGATAATGATTCTCAGTATCATGCCTGAACTAATAATATAGAGTTGCTTGATTGCTGTCAATATATTTTTTAGGGGGTGGAAGAAGCGTACGCCGATCCGCGTTTTAGCAGACATGAATGATTATAGAAGAGAAGATATAGAAGCCTCGCTTTAGGCTGAAAGGTTAACGATTCTTTCAGGTCCAAAGAGAGGCTTCTACGATAATCTATACTTGCCAATCACTGGATTGGCGGAAGAGCGGCTGAAACGGGAGCAATACCTTAATGGGGAGCGGAAAGGGGGATTGTATACTTTGCAGGAGCGTTCTCGCAGCAACCATGCCCATTTCGAGCGTCGGGATATGAATCGTTGAAAGCGGTGGAACGGTGTAGCGGGACGGCTCATTGTCATCAAACCCCATAATGGCAAAATCCTGCGGTATACGATATCCCTTCTCCGAAATGGCCCGCATTGCCGCCATAGCCATAATGTCGCTTGCGGCAAAAACGGCTGTCGGCAGTTGGCCGCGATGTTGTTCAATGTGTCTCAGGACGAGATGATAGGCATTGTCAGGCTCCCATTCGGCATTCAAGATATGCTGGGGCTCTACCGTCAGTCCGGCTTGCTCCAATGCCAGCTTGTAGCCGCGGTATCTTTTCTCCCGATCCGAATCCCCGGACAAGCCGGTCCCTCCAATGAAGATAATCTTACGGTGACCTTGTTCGATCAGATGGGTAACAGCAACACGCGCAGCCTCAACACGATCAAACGTAATGGCAGGAATATGAGGATCGGATACGTCTATTCCGACGATGTGCTTCACGTGTTTTTTGATTAAGCTGTATATTTTGTTTTCGATACCTTCGATGATAATCAGGCCGTCGATTTGCGCCTCAGACGTAATTTGATGCAAAATGTCGGGCTTTTTCAGTTCTTCTTGCGTATGGATGAAGGCTAATTTATATCCATGGAGAGACAATTCTTGTTCAATGCCTTCAAAGATGACCGAAAAATAAGGATGGTAATGCCGACCTTGCATCGTGGATACGACGCATCCGATTTTTTTGAGCGGAAGGGCCGGTCCCTTATCTTGAAGATTGGCCGTGTACCCGAGATCACGTGCCGCATCCCATATTTTTTGCCGGGTTTTGCTGTTAAAGGTACGGTTTGATTCATCAGCCAGAACGCGGGAAACCGTGGAGATGGAAACGCCGACGCGTTCGGCTATATCTTTTAATGTGGGCATGATATGACCTGCCTTCAATTTCATATAGGAAAAGCTTAGAAAATACAAATTCCCATCCTCTATGGTAAGTAAAAAGAAGACGAAGGTCAATGTTTTTCTGAAAAATATTGCTGCAAATAATCAAATTATTTGCAAACTATTTTGCAAATAATTATTGACTGTAGTTAGTAACAAAGGTATTATTTTCATGTGATTAAGGCGAGGGAAGTCAACTAAATAAGAAAGAAGGGGTTTTTATCATGCGGATCTTTAATTTTTGCATTGTTTTTGCAATTACTTGCGCAATGTTTGCAATATCGGGTTGCGCGAATGATTCTGAAGCCGATTCTTCTGCACCCTCAAACGCTCAAGGAAAAGTAAAACTTGTTTTTTGGAGCCATCAGGAAGACGCCTTCATGAATGCTTATAAAAAAGTGATTTCGGACTATGAGGCGCTTCACCCGGATGTAAGCATTGATTACCAGACCTTTCCTTATGACGTGTACAACCAGAAGCTTAAAGCATCCTTTTCTGCAAAAAATCCGCCTGATATCGCCGAAATGTTCGGCACCTGGGTTCCGGAGTATTCGAAAAACGGCCTGCTTGCGGAAATGCCGGGAAGTGAACAGCTGCGAACGGAATACTACGAAGCGCCTCTTGGCGGGTACACACTGAATGGCAAGCTGTATGGACTTCCGCTCGAATTTAATATTGAGAACGGCGGGATGCTGATTCATCCGCAAATGCTGAAGGAGCATGGGATCGCCAATCCTCCTTCTACATGGGATGAGCTCGTGGCCGACGCGAAGACATTGACGGTTCGTGACGGCAACAGAATCAAGGTCAAGGGTTTTGACTTTGTTTCCGGCGACAATATTACGTTCACGTTTTTGTCTATGATTTTGCAGCAAAACGGGAAATATTGGGGAGAAAACGACCATGTTGATTTTCAGACACCTGAAGCCCAGAAAGCTATGACTGCCTTAACTTCCCTCGTCTCCGTCGATAAAGTGGCAGACCTCACGACGTTTGGCGGCGAACTAGACACTTCCGATTATTTCTTTCAAGGCAGCTCGGCAATGACCTATCGAGGTCCATGGACCGTAGCGGCTGGGCTGAATACATACAAAGTGAAGGACTTTGAGTATGTGCCTGTGCCTTCTTTTACAACGAATCCACCTTCTTTTGCAGCAGAGTCAGGCTGGGGTATTGTCGCCTCAGAAAAAAGCAAGCAGCAGAAAGCAGCCATCGATTTTATCACATACATTTCCTCCAACGACAGATTGCTTGCATGGAACCAAAGAACGTTCACCGTTCCGGCCAAAAAGCCAGTAGCGGAAAATCCGGAATTCCTCAAATCCAACCCTTATATGAAGACTTCGCTTGATATTTTGCAGTTGGGGAAATGGATCGGTCCGATTGCTGATCGGGATTTCTTTTTCAAAACGATCAACGATCACTTCCAATTGATGGCCACGGGGCAGGAAACGGTTGAAACAGGCCTACAGAACATAGAAAAAACCATAAACGATAGTCAGGATCAACATAAATGATCGGAGTGGAATGAGCATGAATCTTGGCACTGCAACAGGCAGAAATAAAGGGATGAAGCCCAAGATCGAACATGTGGGCCGTAAAGGCGGAAGGAAATTTGTTTACCTGTCGCTGGTTCCGATTCTGCTGCTTTTCGGCATATTTGCCTTTCTTCCTATCGGATGGAGTCTCGGGTTATCGGTGTTTAAATATAACCCGCTAAATGCAAGCGCTCTCTTTGTCGGAGCCGACAACTATATCCGGATGCTGGGTGACTCCGTCTTCATCAAGTCGCTCTGGGTCACGTTTGAATTTGTGATTATTGCCGTCGTCGTCAACATGATTATCACGCTAATGATCGCCGTGGCGATTCAGCGGATCCGAGCTGGCTGGCTGCGAAGCTTGATGCGCACCGTATTTTTTCTCCCGACGATCGCCCCGCTTGCCGGAACGGCCATTGTCTGGAGCACGATGTTCAATTTCAATCACGGGTTGTTCAATATTCTTCTCGCCAAGCTGCACATGGCTCCTATCCAGTGGTTGAGCGATCCGCATTATGCGCTGTATTCGGTCATCATGATGACGCTATGGGCAGATATCGGGTACAATATCGTACTATTTATCGCCGGTCTGGATTCGATTCCGGATATGTATTATGAAGCAGCCATTTTGGACGGGGCAAACCGCTGGCATATTTTCAAGAGCATTACGCTTCCGCTGCTCCGCAGATCCATGTTGTTTATTTCCGTGACCACGGTCGTTTCATATTTTCAGGCCTTCGCCCAGTTCCAGATCATGACCAAGGGAGAACCGTTTAATGAAACAAGGGTGCTGGCTTTACACATTTACGAGCAGGCCTTTTCCAACTCCAACATGGGGTACGCGTCGGCTATGGCTACGGTGTTTCTGATGATCATTTTAGTGGTTACTTTACTGCAGCTCAAATGGGGGCGTACGGAGTGGGAATATTGAAGAAGGGGGTCCGGAGCAAATGCACCGCAGAAATAAATGGTTGGATAGTTTGATCATGCTTGTGCTGATAGTAGCCGCCTGTGCCATGCTGCTGCCTTACGGATGGATGGTTTTGTCCTCATTAAAAAGTAACATGGAAATCGTATCCGGTTCGCATTCTTTACTGCCACAAAGGGCCAGTCTGGAGGGTTATCGTACCGTACTGCTGGATGCTCCATTCGGAAGATGGCTCCTGAACAGCGCGGTGACTTCCATCGTGATTACGGCAGCGACGCTTTTTACAAGCGCCCTTGCCGGATATATCTTTGCCAAACACGAGTTCAAAGGGCAAAAGCTGCTGTTCGTTCTGATCCTTGCAACGATGATGATTCCGTTTCAGGTCATTATGATTCCGACATATTTAATCACAGCAAAGTTGGGACTGGTTAATCAGCTGATGGCCATTGTTTTGCCGAATCTGGTGAGCTCCTACGGCGTGTTCCTGGCTAAACAGTTCATAGAGGATATTCCGCAGGATCTGCTCGATGCGGCAAGAATGGATGGTGCGGGCGAGCTGCGGCTGATGGTTCGGATCATTGCGCCGCTCATTTTGCCCATGCTGTCCGCCCTCGGCATATTTACCTTTATGAATTCCTGGAACAATTATTTATGGCCGCTGATCATTCTGAACGATGAGAGCAAAATGACGGTTCCATTGGCTTTGGTTTATTTTAACGGGACGCATATGGTCAACTATAATGTCGTGATGTCGGCGGCCGTATTGATTACGCTTCCGGTTATTGCCGTATTTCTCATATTCCAAAAACAATTTATCAAAGGCCTGACGATGACGGGCATGAAGTAAACAGAAGGGGAGAAGACAGATGACAAAAATATCGATTATCGGCGCAGGCAGCGCATTTACGCAGGAGATTATCACGGACATTATGCTCATAGAAGGAATTGAAGGAGGCACGATCGCGCTCGTGGACATCGATCCGGAAAGGCTCGAGATCGCCCGCAAACTGGTCGCGCAAATCATAGAAATTTCAGGCAAGAGATGGGACGTCATTGCTTCTACTGACCGAAGGGAGGTGATCGGGGGATCGCAGTTCGTCATTAACCAAATTGAAGTGGGTGGACTGCAAACCGTCCGTTATGAGTATGAAATTCCGCTGAAATATGGCGTGAACCAATGCATAGGCGACACGCTTGGACCCGGTGGGCTTTTCAAAACGCTGCGCACGCTGCCTTCTTGGATGGAGATCATTCGCGATATCGAGGATCTCTGCCCGGACACGACCATACTGAATTACACGAATCCAATGTCTGCGGTAACGCTGCTTACTTCCCGTGTTACGCAGATTCCGGTCGTCGGGTTATGCCATTCGATTCAGAATACGTCCCATCGCCTGGCCAAATTTGCAGGGGTCCCTTATGCGGAGATGAAATGGAGGGCCGCCGGGATCAACCATATGTCCTGGTTCGTAGAGCTTTCCCATCAGGGCCAGGACTTGTATCCTCTGCTGCTTGAGAAAATTAAGGACCCGGAACTGTTAAAAAAGGACCCTGTTCGGCTGGATGCAATGAAGTATCTGGGGGCTTTCGTCTCGGAGTCCAGCGGCCATTTCTCGGAATACATTCCCTACTACCGCAAACGCCAATCTCTGATAGACCTTCATTGCAGTGCAGGGTATAACGGCGCAACAGGCTATTACGCGGATAATTGGCCGATATGGCGCAAGGAAAATGACGAGAGAATTATTCAGCAGCTGGAAGGCTCGCTTCCGTTAGAGCTGACGCCAAGCAATGAGTATGCAGCCATTATTATTGAAGCGATGCTGAAAAACGAACCGAAAGTGATTTATGGCAATGTGCCTAACGAAGGGCTGATTCATAATTTGCCGTCCAACGGCGTTGTCGAAGTTGCCTGCATGGTCGATCGCAATGGGATCAATCCTTGCCAGTTCGGCAGTCTGCCTGAACACCTGGCGGCTCTATGCCGTTCCAACATGGCCTTTTTCGATCTGGCTGTGGGGGCGGTGCTCGCAGGCGACAAGGAAATGGCCCGGCATGCGTTGATGGTCGATCCGTTATCTGCAGCCGTATGCTCGTTATCTGAGATCAGCGATATGTTTGAAGAACTGTTCGAGGCGGAGCGCGATTTTATCCCTGCATTGAAATAGGCACAGGGGAGACCGCATTTGGAACGATGAGCAGGTTGTGTTTTGACTGGAAACCGTTCATACATCTGTTATGTCCATTATATTCTGGGGAGCTGATTATTCATGAAATTCGGTAAAACACTGATGGTTGGAGCAAGCGTTGCCTTGCTCGGAATGGGAATTGGAAGTGTCAACGCGCCTTCGGCTGCGGCTGCCGGGACCGAGTATTACGTGGCGGCAAACGGAAGCGATTCGAATGCGGGAACGAGCAGCGCTCCATGGAAAACCTTGCAGCACGCAGCGGATGCCGCGGGACCGGGAAGCACGGTTTATGTTCGCGGCGGCGTGTATAATGAGAAGCTCAAGATTACCAAATCGGGTTCTGCCGCTCAGGGGCCGATCACATTCACCAATTATAACTCGGAGCAGGCCGTCATTGACGGCACAGGGCTGTCCGTGAGTGGGACCGAGGGCATTATCGATATTACCGACGCCAACTATATTACCGTTCAGGGGTTCGAAATCCGCAATTACGCCACGACCAAAAGCAATGTGATGCCCGTCGGCGTTTATGTTCACGGATCCGGCAGCTTCATTACGCTGTCCAATAACAAGATCCATGATATTAAAAATACGGCAACGCCCACAGGCAGCGATCTTCTCGGACGGGACGCACATGGCATTGCCGTGTATGGAACCAAGGCACCCGATTCCATTCATGACGTCACGATTGACGGCAATGAACTCTACAACCTGGTGCTGGGTTCCAGCGAATCCCTCGTATTAAATGGCAACGTTGATACATTCGCGGTAACGAACAATAAGATCCATGATAATGACAATATTGGGATCGATATTATCGGATATGAGGGCAAATCTCCGAACGCGTCCTATGATCAGGCGCGAAACGGAATCGTGAGCGGCAACGAAGTCTACAATATTACTTCCAACAACAATCCATCCTACGGGAAGAAGCTTCCGAACAACAGCAATGCGGCGGACGGTATTTATGTCGATGGGGGCAAGGACAGCATAATCGAACGGAATTACAGCTATAACAACGACATCGGGGTCGAAATCGCCTCCGAACACGCCGGTAAATCTACCAGCAATATTACGGTCCGAAGCAACATGATCTATAATAACCGCTTGACGGGGATCGCCATGGGCGGTTATGACACGAAGCGCGGCTCCACAGTGAACTGCCTGATCGTCAATAACACGTTATATAAAAACGACACCCTGGGCGACGGCAGCGGCCAGCTGTACGTTCAATACGATACCCAGAACAATGTGATTAAAAATAACATCATGGTCGCCAGTTCCTCAGATGTACTCATTTATAACGAATATACGAAAAACTCGGGCAACGTGGTCGACTATAATTTGTATTTTGCACCTGGCGGAAGCTCGAATGCCACTTGGACATGGAAAAATAAAGAGTATACCGGCTTTGCCGCATACAAAAATGGAACAGGCAATGACGCTCATTCTCTTTTTGCCAACCCGCTATTCGTGAATGCTTCTTTGAATAATTATCACCTTCAGCCTACATCGCCGGCCGTGGATGCCGGATTGACAGATGCAAGCATCATTGGTTCCCTGGATATTGATGGGGGAGCACGGGTTCAAGGAGCAGGCGTGAACATGGGAGCATACGAATAAATACATGACAGGCTAAGCTCCCAATGAAATGCAAATGCACCCCTTTACCTGCATCGGGTCCTTTACGGGAATCCGAAGCGGGTGCAGGGGTGCATTTTTTATGAGATAAGAACGTTATCCCGCAAGACAGAAAGACTACTATCCATTAAAAATCATGAGCGCCGGTGAATCCAAAATCCGGCCGCGAGCCGGTAAGGGATATACAATCCGAGATAGGCACCCGTCATCAGAAACCAAGGATTCAACAGCACGTCATGAACATTTGTCGTAAACACCGTCTCGTTCGTCCTGTTCAAGTACACGGCTGCCGCGATGATGGAGCCTGCCGTGTAAAAAGAAACCAGCGCAAGCAAATGCCATATATACCTGACGGTTCTGCTACGCACAGCTAAGGCGGTCATGATCAACGGAACAACGATAAACCCGGCGATAAGCCAAAAAAGCAAAGCCAGCACCTCCTCCGATCTATTGTCGGCGCCAGCTAGCGAAATTAAACTTGTAACGATTCAGCGGATGCGCTGCAACGCGCCCATCAAGGCGCCAGCCTATTTTTTACCCGTAACGACACCATTGCCCGGTACCTTACATAATATGAGTTGACTGTATCCCTTTACCTTGTTATACCATACAAACCCAAGCAAGGAGGGGTGACACCATTGAAGGGAAACGATCATAAAAGCAAATTTTTATTGACTCACCGCGAACGTGAAGTGTTCGAGCTGCTTGTTCAGGATAAAACGACCCGGGATATCGCCGGACAGTTATTTATCAGTGAAAAGACGGTGCGGAACCACATCTCCAACGTCATGCAGAAACTCAATGTCAAAGGCCGTTCTCAGGCCGTCGTCGAGCTGATCAAGCTCGGGGAATTAAAGATCTGATCGATGCCTTCAAGCGCCCTTGGCCTTCTGTACTGTGTCTTCCTTATTTTTAAGGAGGGCATAGAGAGAAGGTTCTTTGCTATGTGTCGGTAAGATTATTTCAATAGTTCCAGCACACTGCGATCCGTCCACAATCGATCTCCGATGAGCAGTGTCGTAACCTTCAGCATTTTTTTCTGTCCGTTCACCACAGCAAAGTTTTTGTCCACTGCAAGACGAATCTGTTTCCCGCCCTTTTCGACGACTGCAACGGGGAATGCTTGATTGGAGTTATCGAATTTCACGGTTGCTCCAAGAGCCCGAATATCATGACCGGAAGCATACATATTCTTGTTCAGATCTTCCAGATTAAATTCCATGATGTATTGAACGTAATGATTGATATCCGTATTTTGAAGAACGCCGCTTTTTGCATAATCCGTCGGTCTGAAGTTATGAGGATGATAAGCGTACAGGACCACGTCTTCCGATGTATGATCTTCATTGGCAAAAGAGATGCCGGCTCTTTCTCCGAGCTTGCGGCCGATTACGCCTGAGAAGTCACCATCCTCCTGTTTCCAAGCGCGTTTAATTTCGGCGATCTCCTGGGTTGTCAAGCCGGTCAGACCATAATATTGCTCGAGCACTTGTTTAATATTGGATCCATTTTTATTAATCTTGTCTTGAATCGCATGATTCGTGAGTTTTGCTTTTTGCATGACGGCATTAAACTGCTGGGCTGAATCATAATTGGTAAGATACAGGCCGCCGGTATTGTGATCCGCCATCGAAATAACGGCAGTGTGGCCGTCCTTTTTGGCAAAGTCTATCGCCACTTTCATTGCTTTATCATAAGCGAGGGTCTCGCTAATCATGCCGGCTGGATCGTTCTCATGACCGAAGGTATCAATATCGCTTGCCTCTACCATCAGGAAAAACCCATTGGGATTGGAAGAGAGGATCGACAATGATTTGGTGGTCATTTCCGCCAAGCTCGGTTGTTCCTTCGGGTTGCGGTCGAAATCGGCATCCAGATTCCAAGGCTGGAACAAGCCCCAGATTTTCTTGGCTTTGGACTGATCCATTCCGGCCTTGTTCGTCACGTACTCATAGCCTTGGGCTTGAAGCGCCTTCGTCAGATCAACCCCGTCTGTGCGTGCCCCGCCGTCTTTCCCTTCAGGCTTCATGAGGGCAGATCCTCCGCCAAATAATACGTCGACTCCGCTGTATGCCATTTGTTTAGTAATGTTCTCCGATTCATTGCGGCTGATCGCATGGCTTACAAAGGCATCCGGTGTCGCATCATCCAGCGTGCAAGTGAAGACAAGTCCTGTAGACTTGCCCGCCAGTCTGGCTGCCTCCAAAATAGTGGAAACAGGTTTGTCCATCTCGCTTTCCTTCGTTGCTGCGACACCCGGCATGGTTACTTCGCGCGGGAGAATGCTCAAAGACTCGGTCACTGCTTTGTGGCCGGTGGCATAAGCCGTAGCTGCAGCACCTGAATCGGTCGTGATCGAGTTGGAAGCGTAGGTTCTAACGAGTCCGTTCACATAGGAATCCACTTCAAGCGGTTTTCCATTCTGGTACCAGCGCGTCAGACCGGTGATGCTGTTGCCCATTCCATCCGGGATGACCATGATAACATTTTTGACCTTCTGATCTTCCGTGCCCGATTCTGCATGGGATACAGTACTTCCCATCAAGCTTCCCGTAAGTATAGCTGCTGCGAACGTACTGTAAGCCCATGATCTCTTGGTATGCATTGGTGTTCTCTCCTTTTGGTTGTGTTAAACGAACCTATCCTTCTTCATATTCCCATATCAATCTCTTCGGAATGTTAAGAGAGTTCGATGGAAATGTTAATTGAGGAAGGATCGCGGTCTCATTCATGGATAGGAGAGTTGCTCAAGATGGCACAGAAGAGGGGGGAATTGTGCTAATATTCATGGTAAGAGTACGAGCGAAAGCGGAACCAGGAGATGAATTAATCGATGAAGCAAAATAAATACGATGATGCGAATTTCTTTTCTGCTTATGAAAAAATGCCAAGGTCGGTCGATGGACTTGAGGCTGCAGGGGAATGGTACGTTTTGAAAACGTTAATCCCCCGTCTGCGTAATAAAAATGTGCTGGATTTGGGCTGCGGCTTCGGTTGGCACTGCCGTTATGCCCGCGAGCAGCAAGCGAGTTCCGTGATTGGCGTTGATATTTCGGACAAAATGCTTCAAAAGGCTCGGGAAATGACGGACGATCCGTTGATTTCGTATGTGCAGATGCCAATCGAAGACATCCTTTTTGCTGACAATTCATTTGATGTGGTCATCAGTTCATTGGCTATTCACTATATTGAGTCGTTCGATTCGATATGCAAAAAAGTCCATGATTGTCTGACGGCAGGCGGTACGTTTGTTTTCTCCGTCGAGCATCCTATCTTTACTTCCCGCAACGAACAAGATTGGCATTATGATGATCAAGGGGAGCGGCTGCATTGGCCGGTGGACAACTATCAATCCGAAGGCATGCGTGAAACGACCTTTTTGACCGAAAACGTCATTAAATACCACCGAACCCTTTCAACGTATATGAATGACTTAATAGAAGCTGGTTTTAGCATCAATGCAGTCAAGGAATCCACGCCTTCGGATGAAATGTTGAAGAATATACCCGAGATGCAGGACGAAACGCGCAGACCCATGTTTTTGATGATCTCAGCAGAAAAGAAGTAGGGAATGTCATAATCAACATAGCGAGAAACGTAGTAAAAGCGGTTGCCGGACGATGCAGGCAGCCGCTTGTTTTTGTATAAGTATGCGAGAACCAGCTTTACCGCCGGGGCATTAAAAAAATGTTCGGAGCATTCCAACCAATATTAAAAAAACGCCGAGAACCGTAGTGAAAATCCCGCCGATTTGAGCCCATACCACATAGGACTCGCTGGGCTCGGATTCGCTTCCGACCTTCCAGCTATCATGATGTCTCCATCCGAACGATGGCTTATAGATTCGCATTAGACCAAACGCAAGTGCAACAACACCGAGGAAAATAATAACAACCATCTCATCATCTCCTTCTTAGTTAAGAACGTGATTCTCATAAAATAGTTACCGAATTAATATGAAAAAGGTACCGACTGGAGGTACTCAAACGATTCTGCTATATTTCGTTCGTTTTATTTCATATGTATTCATGAATGATGTGCTTCATGGAATGAATTCCCTGAACTTTTTTTAATATCCGGTGAACGATCCATGGAACCTAAACGTATTATGGGTGATTGCATGAGTCGCGTACGGACTTTGCGGTCATAATGGATCAAGAATCGATGAAAGGAGCGGGTGGCGGCAGGTGGACGAACATAAGCAAATCAAACGCGCCCAGCGCGGGGATGAGCAGGCAATGGCGCAGCTGCTGCAGGCCCACTACTCCTTTTTAATGAAATATCTCATCAAAATGACGATGAACCCGGTAATAGCGGAGGACTTGGCGCAGGAGACCATGTTGAGATGCATCGAGAAGATTCATCTATATAACGGAAAATCCAAATTCTCTTCCTGGCTCATCACGCTGGCAACGCGGATTTATATCGATCAGATGCGCCGCAGCCAGGTGGAGAAGCGTTGGAAGGACCAGGAGCAGGTACTCCGGCAGACCGAATGGCAGCTGAAGCATCACCAGGAAGCATGGACCGATGCGGTACAAGCGCTGTCTTTACTAACTTATGAGTGGCGGCTTCCGATATTGCTCAAGCATTATTACGGCTACACCTATGATGAAATTGCCGAAATCATGGACATCCCGCCGGGAACGGTGAAATCCAGAATATATCACGGATTGCAGCAGTTAAGAAAGGAGCTGACGACAGATGAAATGGAATAAACGGAAACATGGGAGCATGGGGCCGAGGACACCCGACTTGCCGCCGCAGGGGATGAAGCTGGACGAAGAAAGTTCCGCGGAGGATCAGGATCTGATCGCGCAGCTGCTGCATGGATTCGACCGGATGGATGCGACCATTCGGCATCCGGAGCCTCCTGCGCTCCACGACTTGGAGCAGCTCGTAGCGGAGCACAGGCAAAAGCTGCATAAACGCGCCGCCCTGGAATGGGCGATGTTTCTAATCGTTGCGCTTTTCATTATCGGTGGAAATATGTTTTTGGCGGCAAGCAGCTTTGCCATTTTTGTTGTTATTCAAGGCGTTGTCATGGTTGGCGTCATCGCCTATGCCTTGCGGTTCATTCGCAAATCCAGGAAGAAGGTGAAGTCAGGTCATGCATAGCACACATTCGGATTCAATACCCGTCTGGGGAATTGTTTTGGTTATATGTATCCTGCTTGCCCAAAGTTCCTGGCTGTTCATGAATGCACGCCGGCATACGAAGTATTACTGGATCTGGGGCATTGTCGGATTGATTCAGTGCCCGAGTC
Source organism: Paenibacillus dendrobii (assembly GCF_009807035.1). Classification (GTDB taxonomy): domain Bacteria; phylum Bacillota; class Bacilli; order Paenibacillales; family Paenibacillaceae; genus Paenibacillus_AQ; species Paenibacillus_AQ dendrobii. The sequence goes on along the minus strand of NZ_WUBI01000005.1, from coordinate 128,768 downwards.
CGCTTATCGCTTATTGGTTCATCTATATTTACTGGCCGCGGAGAAAAGAGCGGCAAAAAAATCAAAACAAATAGAAAAAATACAAGGGGGAAAACACATGAGTACGGACATTCCATGGAATTTAATTGCACCGCTGATTGTCATCCAGCTGATCCTGGCTGTAGTGGGTCTCATATCTCTATATAAAGCGGCATCAACACGGGGACCCAAGTGGTTATGGGTGATCATTATATTGTGCGGCAACCTGCTGGGCTCCGTAGCCTACTTTGTCATCGGAAGGAAGGATGCTTCATGACGCCGCTGCTTCAGGTTGACGGATTAACCAAGCGTTTCAAGGAGCGTACGGTAGTAAAGGGGATTTCGTTTTCGGTGGCCGAAGGCAGCTGCGCAGCCCTCCTCGGACCAAACGGAGCAGGGAAAACGACAACGATCAGCATGCTTGCGGGTCTGCTTCAGCCGACGGAAGGATCTATTCAATTGCGGGTTGGCGGAAAACCCGTGCTTGATCGCAGGCCCTATATCGGATATTTGCCGCAAATGCCGGTATTCTATCCATGGATGAGTGGCAAAGAATTTTTGAACTATGCCGGAGAACTTGCCGGGCTTACAACCCGAGAGGCGGCGCTGAAGACCGGAGAGTGGCTGGAGGCCGTAGGCCTTGGCGCAGATGGACAACGAAAAATAGGAGGTTACTCCGGCGGGATGAAGCAGAGGTTGGGTTTGGCGCAGGCCTTGATCCATCGCCCCAAATTGCTCATTCTGGACGAGCCGGTCTCCGCGCTGGACCCCGCAGGACGGAAGGATGTACTCAGCCTGCTTCAGCGCATCCGCCGCGAAACGACAGTCCTGTTCTCGACGCATGTCCTGCATGATGCCGAAGAGATTTGTGATGAAATTCTCATGATTAAAGCCGGAGAAATCGCACTGCAGGGCAACCTGGAGCATATCCGCAGAGAGTACAGCGAGCCTGTGATCCGGATGGAAGTCGGCGGTGAGAAGGCATCCCAAGATTGGCTGGCTTCGGTCGGCAATAAAGCCTTTGTTCTTCAAGCAGAGATTGCCGGAACACGGGCGGAACTGACGGTTGCGGACGTGGAGCAAGCGTCGCATGAGTTGATGGAGGACGCGGTAGCTCATCACGTCATTTTCCGCAAATTCGAATCGGGGCAAAGCACGCTGGAGGATTTATTCATGAAGGTGGTGCAGGCATGAGGCAGTTCAGATTGTTTTTTCGCAAAGAAATGCTGGAGATGGGACGGAGCTATAAATGGTTATGGGTGCCGCTGGTCTTTTTAATGCTGGGGGTGATGCAGCCGATCGTGACCCGTTTCATGCCGGAAATCCTGAAATCGGCGGGAAACATGCCCAAAGGCATGACGATTACGATGGAGCCGCCTTCGGGAGCGGAGGTGATGGCGCAGACGCTTAGCCAATACAATTCCGTCGGACTGCTCATCTTGGTGCTATCATTGATGACGATGATTTCGGGAGAGCGCCAGAGCGGCGTTTCCCAGATGATTTTCTCCAAGCCTGTGTCGTTTGTGTCTTATACGGCAGCCAAATGGATGAGCATGCTGTCGCTGATTACCGTTTCCTTCGTGCTCGGCTACGCGGGTGCCTGGTATTATACCGCGCAAATGATCGGTCCGGTTGACGCGGCTGCAGCAGTCAAAGCAGGACTGTTTTATCTGCTGTGGATGTGGTTCGCGGGGTCGCTCACGCTGCTGGTCAGTTCTCTTCTGAATCCTGCGGCGGGAATTGCTTTTGTCAGCTTGGGCGCAGCCCTGCTGCTATCCCTAATGTACGGCATGATTCCTGAATATTTGGCTTGGAGTCCCGGGGCGCTTCCTCAGTTAGCCATCACGTTCCTTCAGCGGGAAGGCGGGGATACGGGCAAGGCGGGAGCTCTTGCAATTAGCATTCTCTGCATGGCTGTCTTTTTTGCTGGCGCTGTATCTATGGTCAAATATAAAAAATCCAAAATATAGAAAAGTTATTTACCGATCTAACATCATATGTAATAATATGGATATAAGAAATACCCTGACTTCTTTTCAAGCCAGGGTATCTTTGTTTTAGCCTAGCACCTTCAGCATCGCGCTGATCATGCCCAAATGCGAGTTTTCGTGGTTGATATTTACGAAAAGGGCTTCGTCGACGGTTTCCGCTTTGGCAAAATTCTCTTTCATCGTCAGAGGCTCCTGAAGCTTGCCGCTGAAAGTATCCTCAATCAGCTTGCATTGCTGGGTCAGCTCTTCGATCAGCGCATCCCAAGCCGGTGGCTCTTCCGTCCAATCGGAAGGCTTGGTGCCATTACCGAAGAATGTTTTATAGCTTTCCGGAATGACGGATTCTTTCCCCGCGAACTGGAATGCGATTAAATTCGTTACTGTCAGCAGATGCCCGATCTGCCAGTGAATGCTGTTGTTGAATCCTTCGGGAATCACGTTGCGTTTTTCCTCAGGAAGTTTTTCGACTTTTTGGATGATGTTGCTGCGCGTACGCAGCATGAGTCCGAATATATAACCGTCTCTCATGTGAAAATGTTCCTCCTTACAATATGTAATTTCCATTCAATTTTACAGTACAGGGGATGAAGGAGCAAATGCATCGCTACCACATCTTCAAACTGAAATGTCTCACATCGAACAATAATACGGTACGCATGCATCAAAGAACGGAATAAGGTTTAAAAAAATAGGATAGGCAAACAATAGACTGTGCAATCCGCGCAGCCGAATCAGTGAGGGAGGTATAGATAGCCATGTTCAAAGTCGTTCTGGTAAGACACGGCGAAAGCATATGGAATCAGGAGAACCGTTTTACTGGCTGGACGGATGTTGATCTGACGGAAAAAGGCGTCCGTGAAGCGATCAAAGCCGGAGAATTGCTCAAAAAGGTACCCTACGAGATCGATATCGCGTTTACCTCTGTCCTGAAAAGGGCGATCAAGACGCTGAACTACATACTTGACGCTAATGATCTTCTCTGGATTCCGATCCACAAAAGCTGGAAGCTGAACGAGCGTCATTATGGCGCGCTTCAAGGATTGAACAAGCAAGAGACGGCGGAGAAGTATGGGGCCGAACAGGTGCAATTGTGGCGAAGAAGTTTCGACGTGCCGCCGCTTCAGATTACTGCCGAGGATGACCGGTATCCGCAAAAGGATAAGCGCTACGGTCGCTTGACCGAGCAGGAGATTCCGCTGGGCGAAAGCTTGAAGGATACCATTGCAAGGGTGGTTCCTTATTGGGAAGCGGAAATCGTACCCCAGATCAAGGCCGGCAAAAAGGTGCTGGTCGTGGCGCATGGCAACAGTCTCCGGGCGCTAATGAAAGTCCTGGAAGAAATCAGCGATGAGGATATCGTGGATTTGAATATTCCAACCGCCGTGCCAATTCTGTATGAGCTGGATGATAACCTGAGGCCGCTTAACCGCCATTTTCTCGGCGATGAAGAGCGGGTGCAGGAGAAGATCGATGTGGTGGCCAACCCGTCGAAAATCATGGAGTAGCTGTAAGTTCATGGAGGAGTCCCTTTCGCGAGGTGACTCCTCCGGTGTTTTTGTGGTAGGGTATATTATACCAGTACACTTGATACACCAACCTCAAGAAAGAAGGGAACAGCTTTGCCTTTTGTCAGATTTACGGGATTTGAGAAAACAGTGGTAGAAACTGTCGCACCCGCTATTATCGAAGAGTTGGCAGCCATCGCCAACATTCCGCAGGAAATCGTAAAAATTGAGCTTTTGCATGTGGAAAAAATCACAAACAGCCCGCAGTCGGTTGAGATCTTCATGTTTCCAAGGGAGCAGGAGAAGCATGACGCCATTGCGAAGATGATAGACGGACATTTACAAAATCAAGGCTTCACGCGCACTCATATTTTTTATGTTCTGCTGCAGCCATCGCTTTACTATAAAGAAGGACTGCCCTTGAACGAGATTCCGAGAAAAACGGTTCAAGAAGCCTGATCCTTTGCATCTGTAAATAAATCTCTGTAAAGGAATTGGAATATTACCAGATTACCGCTATAATCGAATGTAGACCAAGACATTTCTGGAATGTCTGTACTTTATACATGATAAGGAGATATGAAAACTCATGGCTAAAACATTGATTTTCGGACATAAAAATCCGGATACGGACACGATCACATCAGCTATTGTTTATTCCTATTTGAAGAACCAGCTCGGTTTCGATACCGAAGCCGTACGTCTGGGCAATGTCAACGGTGAAACGCAGTATGCGCTGGATACTTTCAAGGTAGCGGCTCCGCGCCTCGTGGAAAAAGTGGCTGGGGAAGTGTCCGAAGTTATTCTCGTCGACCACAATGAACGCCAGCAAAGCGCTGACGATATCGATCAAGTGCGCGTGACGGAGGTTATCGACCACCACCGCATCGCGAATTTCGAGACAAGCCATCCGCTGTATTACCGTGCTGAGCCCGTAGGCTGCACCGCTACGATCCTGAACAAGATTTTCAAAGAAAAAAATGTGGCCGTAACCAAGGAAATGGCCGGTCTTATGGTATCGGCGATTGTTTCGGATACGCTGCTGCTTAAATCCCCTACCTGCACCGATGAAGACGTGGCAGCCGTTCGCGAATTGGCTGACATCGCCGGCGTGAACCTGGAAGAGTATGGCCTGGAAATGCTGAAAGCCGGAGCCGACATGAGCAGCAAAACGATTGCTGAGCTCATTTCCCTGGACGCGAAGGAATTCCAAATGGGCAGTCACAAAGTGGAGATCGCTCAAGTCAATGTCGTAGATACGAACGACGTTCTGAACCGCCAAACAGAGCTTGAAGACGCCCTGAACAACATTATCAACCAAAAAGGCCTGGATCTGTTCGTATTCGTGGTTACCGATATCCTGAACAATGATTCCGTAGCCCTGGCACTGGGCAAGAACGCTCCGGCCGTTGAAACCGCGTATAACGTGAAGCTCGAGAATAATACGGCTGTACTTAAAGGCGTTGTATCCCGCAAATCGCAAATCGTTCCTGTTCTGACGGAAACATTGAGTAAATAAAGCTGCTTCCTTTTTCAAAATAAAGGCGTTGGACCCCGTTAACGGGTCTAACGCCTGTTTGTTATGCGATAACATCAAGCAGCCGCAACAATGAAAAACCTGTTCATGTCTGAACAGGTTGGGTTTATAAATAGTATGCAGTTCTGGGAGAAGGGATTTGATACCATTATTGCTCGGAATTTTCGTCTTCCTCGGAATCTTCTTCTTCGGATTCAAATTCAGCTTCTTCGTCTTCTTCTTCCTCGTCTTCGCTTTCTTCAATGTCCTCGATTTGAGATTCTTGTGCCTCTTCGTCGGAAAGCAGCAATTCGTTTTCGAAATTTTCCATGTTTAATCCCTCCATTTTATACACTTATTCATAAGTGCAACTTCAATATATCACTTGTCTATCAAAACGTTTGTCATAATATGAGTGCGCTATCACTTTATTTTCTGTAATATTTCGGCAAATAACGGGTTGTCCTGCGGGTTTGTCGAAGGTTCATTCTATGTCTTGACGGGATGGGCACAGCAAGTTATAATTCGATAAAACTGCATCGTTTAGTTGCAAAACCGTGTAGTTTTTTTGGGTAGTGAAATTCAATGAGGAAGTGAAAAAGCCATGACGAGCGACCGTAAACAGGAAATCATGGATGCTGCCATTCATATTTTCTCCCGCAAGGGCTTTAACGGTTCAACCATGCAGGATATTGCCGAGGGTTGCGGCATGTCCAAAGCAACGCTGTATCAGCACTACAAATCCAAGGACCAGCTTCTTCTGTCCATTTTTCATATGATAAACGACCGGTTATATGTCAAACTGCAGGCCAGCATGAACCAGGTACATACGACGTCGGCCGACAGCCTGAGAGATCAGATCGAGCTGCAGCTTCAGGATTCACTCGCGCATCGCGATTTGATCCGGATGCTCATTACGGAAAATCCCAACTCGTACAACGAGGAGGTCTTGAAAGCATCGGGGGCCATGCGCGGGAGGATGATCCGGCATTACGAAAAGATGTTCCACACCGTCTATGGCCCCCGGATCGAGCCGTATGCCGTAGATTTGGTGTACTCGCTGCTGGCGCTTCTCGAGCAATACAGCGGCCTGGTCATTTTGGAAAATGCGGCCATTAGCATGAAAGAGCTATCCTATTATATTTTGAAGATGCTGGATTATATGGCGGAAGGGCTCATGAAGGAAGAGGGCCTGAAGCCGATTCTCGGCGAGCATAACTACCCCGAATATTTGAGATGCGACATCACGGAGCCGGAGACGGATAGCGTGGAAGGCCTCATCTGCCGGATGTACCGCAGAGCGGATTCGCTTTCGAAATCCGGAAAAGAAGAGCAGGACGTGCGCGATTCGATCCTTTTGCTTGACCAGGAGCTGAAAAGCCCGACGCCGCGCAGATTCATCGTGCAGGGGATGCTGCTCAATCTGCAGCAGATTGAAGAATTGGCCGGACTGGCAGGCCGACTGGCGTCGATGCCGCAAATCAAAAGTTATTTAAATTAAGGATAATCGACAGAAAATCCTTAAGATGCGAAAAGGAGAACTAACACTCATGTCATCCGGCACCAAAACCAACAAGTCTCTCATTGTATTGATGATCAATATGTTTATTGCCATGTTGGGCATCGGCCTCGTCATTCCGATCCTGCCCAAGCTGTTAGAGGATTTTAATGCCGGAGGAACGGCCGCGGGTTATCTGATTGCCGCCTCCGGATTGACGCAATTTTTGTTTTCGCCGCTAGCGGGTGAATGGTCCGATAAATACGGACGGAAACGGATGATTGTGCTGGGACTCGTGCTGTTCACGCTCTCCCAATTTTTATTTGCGATCGCGGGTGTCATGTGGCTGCTCTATGTCTCCCGCTTCCTTGGCGGCATTGGCGCGGCCATGATGGTTCCGGCCATGATGGCCTATGTGGCCGACAGCACGACAGAGGATACGCGGGGAAAAGGTCTCGGCATGCTGGGGGCCGCAATGTCTCTTGGATTTGTTATCGGACCGGGCATCGGCGGATTTCTTGCGGATTTGGGTCTTCGTGCTCCTTTTTACATTTCGGCGCTGGTGGCGGCGATTGCAACGGTCCTGTCCTTTTTTATGCTGAAAGAAACCTTGTCCGAAGAGCGTCTGCAGGCGGCAAGACAATCACAGCAAAAACGAGAAAGTATTGTGAAACAGCTGATCACTTCGGTGAAAGCACCGTACTTCATCTATTTGATCCTGGTGTTTACGTTAACGTTCGGCCTCGTCAATTTTGAAGCGGTATTCAGCTTGTTCGTGGATAACAAATACGGCTACACGACCAAAGAGATTTCGGTCATGATCACCGTCGGTGCGCTCGTGGGCGTTGTGGTCCAAGGTGCGCTGATCAACAAGCTGCTGCATCGGTTTGGCGAAAATAAGCTCATCAACGTGTCTTTCCTGATTTCTGCGATCATGATGGTGCTGATGTTGTTATCTGGGAACTTCTGGTATAACATGGTCCTGATCCTGATATTCTTCACATTCACATCCATTATGAGACCGGCGATCAATACGGTTCTTTCCAAAATGGCTGGAAGCGAGGAGCAGGGCTTCGTAATGGGGATGAACAATGCCTATATGAGCCTGGGCAATATTTTCGGCCCGGCGCTTGCCGGGATTTTATTCGATGTGCACGTGAACCTGCCTTATTCCTTTGGAGCCATCGTTCTGGTACTGAGCCTGGTTCTGTCCCTTTCATGGGGAAAGAGAATCACAGGGCGTAATAAGCAAAAGCTTGAAGCAATAAGCAACGAGGGGTAATTTTCGTCCCCTAAAACAAATGAACGGATCAACCATAAGCTGGCGTCGGTATGCAAACCGATTCCAGCTTTTTTATTTTATAAGCCACAAAATCTGCAAAAGCAGGCAGCCGTTTCATGACGAAATCGAATATCCGAACTCTTGTGCCACCTTTGGACCACCTGCATGCCTCCCGAGCACTATTTTTCCAACAGATTTTGTCGAAGGACTTTAAATATCATATTAGATATATTAAATATATATTACATGGTATTAATGGGGGTGATTTCTACTTTAAGCAAAGCCATATTTGTATGAGGCACGTACCCATTCGAAAAAAAGTTGAGGTGTGTTGTGCATGTTTCGGAAATTCGCTACGGTTTGTCTTACTCTGATCTGTCTATTGTCCATGTCTGTGGGAGCATCCGCTGAGCAGGCGGCCGGTTCGCCTTCTTCATCCGGCGATATTCACTGGCCAGAATCGCAAGCGCTCCCATCCTTCGAAAAAGCCAAGAAACTGGAAGTCGCAGATGTTTACGACGAACCCGGAGACATCAAAATACTCATGGCCACACTGCAGGGAATTGTGAACCGCAAGGAGCCGCGGATCTACCTCTTGGAGAATCAAGAGGAAGGGAAGAAGACATGGCTGAATGATTTGAAAGTCCCTTATACGTTGCATGACGATTCCTGGGAGATCATGGACAAATTCAAACATGAGGTGAAGGGCATCATTATTTATGACCCTAAAGTGCCGGACAGCATTAATGTCGCCACAACACTCGCCGGGTTAAAAAACGCCGTTGTTGCCAGTCCTGAGCTAAGCTCCCAATTGACGGCTTCCCCGTATCATTTTAAAGTCCTTGACGATCTCCGAGGGAAATTCAAGAATCGGATGGATGCTTACAATTGGCAGTACGATAACCTCTGGAAGCAGACGACGCACCGGATGCTGATCGGGCTCAGCCCGGATACATCGGTTAAGCTGCCTCCGGGTCTTCCGGCATCCTTCAAGGTGGTCGCGGAAGAAACGACGGAGGAGCGCGACGCGAAAAACCGGAAAACTTATGATTTGGACTTATCCTCGTTTTTGGGCCAGGAAGCGGTGTATCTCCGTTTCGAAGATGCGTTCCAGCAGGATGGATGGGGGGCGGCGGTACACGAAGTTACCGTGAAGGCGGACGATCAGGTGATCGCGCACTTCATTCCCGGGACGGAGGACGAAAAGCCGTTTTTATACGATGCACAAGATTCGCAGCTGTCCGGCGGTAGCGGAGGGCACCGATTTGCGGATAACGGACGATATTTCGTGTACAAATTCAAGGTGCCGCAAGGGGCCCGGAATGTAACGGCATCCGTCGATATGTGGAACGAGTTCAAAGTGTATGCAGGGAATGAAGAACCGCCTTCCTCGGAACAGAAGGAGCCCTATGGTTATCTTCGCGACTACGCGGTAGCGAACAAGGCGATGGTTTTCTGGCTGGATTCCAATGTACCGGAGCAAAAGGCGCTGTTCGAGAAAATCCTGTCCGGCGTGAAGCCCGGGACGCCTTACCTGGGATGGTTCAGCAACGACACTGACGGCGAATTCAGCGGGGTCGAAATCACTTCGAACCATAGCGTATACGTCCTTGCCGCAGACTGGTTCAGCAATTTAACTGTATTTTCCGGTACGAATGCAAAAGTTACTCCTGCGGCACAAAAGCCCCGAGCACCAAAGTTGGAAAATAAAATCTATGTCACCTATACCTTCAGTGAAGGGGACAATTTGCAATATAACCAGCACCGCATGCGTAATCTTTGGGATGATCCCAACCGGGGAAAGGTGCCAATCAACTGGACGTCCAGCCCGATCCTCTATGACGCGGCTCCGACCATGCTAAATTATTACCAGAGCACGGCAACCCCGAATGACCAGTTGATCGCGGGTCCGTCGGGAGCGGGTTATTTTTATCCGAATGCTTGGCCTGAAAAGACGCTGCCGGCCTTTTTGAAGCAATCTTATTCGTATATGAAGAAGAGTGGAATGATGGTACCCTACGTGCTTAACCGGGTTGCAAACCAGAATGTTCCCCTTAGCGATGCAGTCGCAAAAGCTTATAAGGAACATCTCCATTCGGATGGATTGTTCTTGAGCTGGGAGGATCATTCCGGCGTTGAAATCGTGAAAGGAAATCTGCCGGTATCGACCATTCAGGGTGTCGGCAGCGCGAAGGATGCTCAAAAGATTCTGGCGGATGCCAAAGCAAAATGGGACGGCAATTCGCCGATGTTCGTCTCCTTGGGACTGCTTGCTTGGAATATGACCCCTACAGATGTGGTGGCCATTTCCGATTCCCTCGGCCCAGAGTATAAGCAGGTGCTGGCTGATCCGTATTTCTCGCTCATTCGAGAAGCCTACAAGCTGCCATCGAAACCTTAAATATCATCCGCCCAATGGTCTGCTCATAAGAGCAGGCCGTTTGGCGTGCGTACACGGCTGGGGCATCCGTGGTGCGGCGAGCATCCCGGGCATCATGTTGTTTGCAGGGCGGACACGTTTGCCGATCCCGCACCAACAAAGTCTTCGCCTTGGCAAGCTCAGGCAGATGCATTAAGCTGAGAACATATACATTGCAGAAAGCAGGGGGGAGCTGAAATGGTCTTGGAGACGGAAAGACTGATCATTCGCGAGTATCGTGATGACGATCGGGAAAGCGTGCATCGTTACGCTTCTGATCCAATCGTAACGCGGTATACGCTATGGGGGCCGAATACCCTTGAGGATACCCAAGCTCATATTGCCATGATGCTTACGATGCAGCGGGAAGAGCCGAGAACAGGATATGAGTTTGCGGTCACGCTAAAGTCTGGCGGGGAATTGATCGGCGGCGTTGGTCTGCATGTGAATGGCTCTAACGGAGAGATCGGATACTGCTACCATCCGGATTATTGGGGCCGGGGTTATGCTTATGAAAGTGCGCTCGCCATGTTGGAACTGGGCTTTACGCAGCTGGGATTACATCGGATATACGCAACTTGCCGTCCGGAAAATACAGGCTCGGAGCGCGTCATGCAGAAGCTCGGCATGCAGAAGGAAGGCCACCTTCGGGAGCATCTGCGTTCCAATAAAGGCGGATTTGTTGACTCCTACCTCTATTCCATACTGATTCAGGATTATACAGCGAATTGAAGTCTTTTGCTCTCCGATGGGTAGAATATGGTTCATACCGATGCATTTTACTGTATTTATAGGGTGAACCCATACTCAGGAGGACATCATGATCAAAGACTGGTTCGAAAAAAGCTTTGGAGAAGATTATCTGCTTGTTTATCAACACCGGGATGCGGAAGGAGCCGTCCGCGAGGTCAAGAAAATGATTTCCTGGCTGGATCTCCCCCCAGGCGCCCGCGTCCTTGATTTATGCTGCGGCACCGGCCGCCATTCGCTGGCGCTGGCTGATGCCGGTTATCGTGTCAGCGGTGTGGACTTGTCGGGGGTGCTGCTGCGCGAGGCGCAAAAGATGGACACCCGGCAGCGCGTCGAGTGGCATCAGGCCGATATGCGGGAGCTTCCGCTGGAAGGGCATTTCGATGCCGTTCTTAATTTGTTTACTTCCTTCGGATATTTTCGGGAGGACGGGGAGCAGATGAAGGTGCTCAAAGAGATTTACCGGATGCTAGAGCCCGGCGGCCGGTTTATTATTGACTTCATGAACTCGCCCCATGTCAGGGCCCATCTGGTACCGAAATCAGAGCGTACGGCCGGGGGCGAGCGGATCGTCGAAGAGCGGAGGATTGAAGAGGACTTTGTGAAAAAGGATATCGCGATCACGCCGCAGGACGGTGAGGGCAAGGAACGTTGTTACCATGAACGGGTAAAGCTATATACTTTGAAGCAGCTGAGGCAGATGCTTACGGATTCGGGGCTTGCCATCGATGAGGTCTATGGCGGGTATGATGAAGACGAGAGCTATCAGGAGCAATCGTCCCAGCGGATGATTTTCGTGGGGCACCGTCCCAAGCTGCAAGAGATGTGAAAAGAGGGTTAGACAAGTGAACATGCCGGAAATAACAGATCATCACAACGGAATCATTCAAGTGAAAATTTCGATGTCCTTCCCGCTCCGGTGGGTGAACAGCTATGTGCTGCAGGGACCGGAGGGATTAACGATTATCGATCCCGGACCGCACACGCCGGAGAATGAAGAAGAATGGAACCGGGCATTTGCGGAAATCGGCAGGACCATCAGCGACGTCAAACACATTGTGCTGACGCATCATCATCCGGATCACCTGGGCTGTTCGGGATGGATTCAGCAGCAGTCCGGCTGCAAAGTATGGATGTCGGAGCGCTCTTATCAGGAAACCCGGTTGATGTGGGGACCTGACTCTACGATGAATTCGGATTTGCCTGAGCTTTTCCGCAGCCATGGGATGCCTGCTGAATGGACAGATCAGCTCGAAGTACATATGAACAGCTTTGTGCCGCAGGTTACTCCTTCGCCGGAGGTCTCATTTATTCCGATGGGACAGCACCTTGTCATGGGCGGTCGTGAATGGATGCCTGTAGAAACGGCGGGGCATGCACCGGGGCACGTATCCTTTTACCATGAGGAGAGCGGCGAGATTCTGTGCGGTGATGCCGTACTGCCGCAGATTTCACCGAACGTGAGCCTGACGCCGGGAAGCGACCCGGAGCCGCTGCAATCCTTTTTGAAGGGGCTGCTGAAGCTGAAGAATCTAGAGGTCAGCACCGCGTATCCGGGGCACCGTAATCCCTTCAAGCACTTCGGGGAACGGCTGGAGGCACTCCTGCTTCATCATGAAGAGCGGCTCGTTAAGATCGAGCAGATGCTAGATTCCGCACCGGCTACTGGCTTTAAGCTGTGTGTCTCGCTTTTCAGCAGCAAGCTTGGCATTCACCAAATGCGATTTGCGATGTGCGAGACACTGGCGCATACCCGGGAGCTGGAGCGCCGTGGACGGGTTACCTCATTTCGAAATAAAGATGACATCATATGTTACAAGATGAAGTGAGCCGGTTATTTAAAATGCAAAAGGGACAGTTCCAAATGGAACTGTCCCTTTCTTGCTGCATATTCATTAATCTTCCGGCAGTTCCGATGTGATGCCTTCGAGCTGCTGCTCACGTTCGGCTTGCTTCCGATGGGCGATCCGGCTGCTGGCGGCCGCGGCGATAGCGCCGACGATATCGTCCAGGAAGGTATGGGTTTCTCCGGTGCTCTTATCATTCAAACGTTCCAGAATGCCGGGTTTCAGCTTATCCACGTATCCGTAGTTGGTAAAGCCGATGCTGCCATACACATTGACGATGGAAAAGGCCAGAATCTCATCGACGCCGTACAGGCCTTCATCATTCTCAAGCATTTCCTGCAGCGGTGAGAACAGCTTTCCTTCCTCGGCGAGTATATCAAGCTGAATACCGGTCAGCACGGCATTTTGCACCTCGCGTTTGCTGAGCACCTTGTTGACGTTATCCAAGCATTCTTCCATCGTCAGATCAGGATAATATTTCTTCTGAAGCAGCATCACAAGCTCCGCGATTTCCTCCAGCTTCACGCCCCTTTTATGCAGCCATTCCCGGGTTGCGGTGGCTACCTTTTGACTGTTCAGGCTATATGGAATCTTCTCGTTCTTCGGGTCACTCATCTTATCCCCCCGTTATCGTATGGTAGTAAGATTGTACGTTCCTCACATATCGTTTGTCCAGTTTTACCCAAAGACTCAAAGGATATACGAGGTTTACGAATGCGCGGATTTGGGTCCTGAACTTCCGTTACACGTGGATCTTTTCTTTGAAGCAGGCAAATTCATGTTTTTTTATTGGGACCGGCTGTTATTTTTTGAAGAGAGGGCTCGTATACATGGTAGTACAATCTGTACAAAATGATTAGGAGGAACCATGCATATGACTAAGATGAATAAAATTCGCGGCATTTCCGCTGCCGGATTGCTCGCTGTTCCTGTAATGCTGTCCGGCTGCAGCTTGTTCGGGTCCCAATCTTCGATGGATATCGATAAGCCGCCGACTGAGATTGAACAGCAAATGCTAAATGTGACAGACGGGGGCTCCGCCTCGGCAACCCCAACCGAGCAAACCGGTCCGAAGACAACCGTATTTCTGGCGAATGAAAAAGGATTGCTCGCGCCTATTTCACTGGGAATTCCCGAGGCTAAAGATACCGACAACATGAAACAAGCGCTGCAGGCGATGGTATCGGGCGGGACTTATTCTAAGTATGTGCCAAAAGGTTTTTCGGGTGTGCTGCCTAAAGGAACCGAGATTAACAGCGTAACGGTGGATAAGGACCAGAAGGTGGCGGTAGTGGATTTCAACAGTGCATTTAACAAATATAATGCGCCGGATGAGCGCAAAATACTGGAATCCGTCATCTGGACGTTAACCGGATTCTCCGGTGTGCAGAAGGTGCAGCTCTCTGTTGACGGCCAAGCATTGACGGAAATGCCGCTCGGAGGTACGCCGCTGAATCAACCGCTTACCCGCAGCTTTGGCATCAACCTGCAAAAAGGCGACGGAGTGAGCCTGACGAACTCGACGCCGGTCACGGTTTATTTTTCAACACTCTCAGCCGATGGAATCTATTCCTATTATGTTCCGGTAACAAGACTGGTACAGCCTGGACAAGATAAACTGAAAGCCGCGATGCATGAATTGATCCAGGGACCGCAGCAGGACGATGGTCTTGAACAGGTAATGACGGACGGCACTTCCGTTCAGTCCGTAGAGAAAGCTAAGGATGGGACGGTCACCGTTGCGCTGAAGGACGATATGTTTGACAAGGATGAACCCATTCCTTCCGAACTGCTTCAATCCGTCGTGCTGACCATATCCGAAAATGCCGGCAACGCGAAAGTGAAAATTGACATGAATGGCCAGTCGAAAGTCGTCGGTGCGGACAACCAGGATTACAGCAAACCGGTTTCCAGACCGGACTTCATTAACGCGATTCCGTTATAAGCGGTCTTTCAAGGATGCTTTTGTGCCGACACTTTGATAAAATAAAATTTGCTAACATATAGAATGAACGAAAATACGCCAGTATGGTTCAATCTATCATAACAGGACGCGTAAATGTAGGAGGCAGAAAAGATGAGATCTAACGGACGCAGCAGCAACGAGCTCAGGCCGATGAATTTGACAGTGAATGTGAACAAGTATGCGGAGGGCTCCGTGTTCATAGAAATGGGAGATACCAAGGTGCTTTGTACGGCAACGGTGGATGAGAAGGTTCCCCCATTCTTGAAGGGACAAGGAAAAGGCTGGGTGACGGCGGAATATTCCATGCTGCCGCGAGCGACGCAATCCCGCAACCAGCGGGAAAGCGCACGCGGCAAGCTCAGCGGCCGGACGATGGAAATTCAGCGGCTGATCGGCAGAGCACTGCGCTCCGTTGTTGATCTTCGTGCACTTGGCGAGCGCACGATCACGCTTGATTGTGATGTCATTCAGGCGGATGGCGGAACACGCACAACTTCGATTACCGGTTCCTTTGTGGCGCTGGCCATTGCCGTGAATAAAATTGCGCAGCAGCATAAGCTGCCGGTATTTCCAATCACGGATTATCTGGCATCTGTAAGTGTAGGCGTGGTGAATGATGAGCCGATGCTTGACTTGAACTATGAGGAAGATTCCAGCGCGAAGGTGGATATGAACCTCGTGATGACAGGCGGCGGGGCTTTTGTCGAGCTCCAGGGAACTGGCGAGGAGAGCCCGTTTACCCGTGAAGAATTGAATCAACTTCTGGAGCTTGGCGAGAAGGGAATTCTGCAGCTGATTGAGAAACAGAAGGAACTGCTTGGACCGATTGCTCTCAAGATTGCCTCAGGCCAACCGGGAAGAGGGGCTTAGGCATGATTTTGGATAGTGAACTTATTATTGTGGCAACCCGGAACCCGGGCAAGGTCAAGGAGTTTGAGCATGCCTTTGCTCAGCTTGGCAAACAGGTGAAAAGCATGTTCGATTATCCGGAATTGCCTGAGGTTGTGGAAGATGGTGTAACTTTCGCCGAGAATGCGCTGAAGAAGGCCAAAACGGTTGGAGATGCGCTGGGTCTGCCGGTTTTGGCGGATGATTCAGGCCTATGCGTGGATGAACTGGAAGGCCGCCCTGGCGTATACTCTGCTCGATTTGCCGGCGAACATGCGACGGATCAGCAGAATAATGAGAAGTTGCTGCACATGCTGGAAGACAAGAAACTGGGCGAGGATACGGCACAGCCGCTTCTCAGCACAGCTCGCTTTGTCTGCTCGCTGGTGCTGTATGATCCGGCAACGGGAACTCACATTGAAGCAAGCGGGGCCGTGGACGGATGGATCACGGACGAGCCGGCCGGCTGCGGCGGCTTTGGGTATGATCCGCTCTTCTACTTGCCGGATTACGAGAAGACGATGGCTGAGCTTTCGATGGAAGAAAAGCAGGCGATCAGCCATCGCGGCGTTGCGCTGCGCAGCTTGATCAACATGCTGCAACAGCAGCCGGAGATGTAAACAAATCACGCAATGCAAAAGACCACAGCAACGCCGGTTTACCGGACTTGCTGTGGTCTTTTGCATGTTTCTATTTTAAGCTTATGTGTGGAATAACCTAATGCGTGCCATCCTTGAGAAGCGGCTTTGTCTAACTTTTTTGGCATCAATCCTCATATGCTCTATAATTTTTTGGTATGATGGGGCATATTGGAGTTCATTATCTATGTTCAGAATGGAGTGAGAGGTATGTCAGCAGAGAAACGAAATGTGGAAATCGACCTGCGCTGCATGTCCTATAACATTAAGAATGCGTACGATATGGAGGGTGAGAACGTATGGAGCAGCCGCAAAGAGCTGGTCGCGGGCGTCATTCGTTTTCATCGGCCGGATTTGGTCGGGATGCAGGAGGTGCTGTATAACCAATTGGAGGATCTGCAGCAGCTTTTGCCGGAGTATGGCTGGATCGGCGTGGGAAGGGAAGATGGTAAACAAGAAGGAGAGTACTCCTGCATTTTTTACCGCAAAAACAGGCTAAAACCGCTGCGTCAGAATACCTTTTGGCTGTCGGAACAGCCGGAATCGCCGTCGATGGGTTGGGATGCTGCCTGCCGCCGTGTGGTGACTTGGGCAGAATTTGAAGATACATATACCGGGCGAACGTTCCTGCATTTCAATACGCATTTCGATCATGTTGGACAAGTGGCTGTCGAGCAAAGCGCCCATCTGATCTTGGAGCGGATCAAGGGCTTGACCGCTGGCGTTCCGGCCGTGCTTACGGGGGATTTCAACGTAACTTCGGATTCCGTTCCATATCGGGTCCTCACCCAAACGGACGAAAAGGGCGATGCCCTGCTGCGGGATGCGGGTATGGTCGCGGACTACAAGCATTTCGGACCGGCGTTTACGTTCCAGGGCTTCGATTCCAGGGAGGTAGCGGCTAGGATGTTTCCGGATTTTCTGGAGCGGCAGGACAAGCACGAGGTCGAGTTTGAGAGTCCGATCGATTTCATCTTCGTGACCAATCAAGCTCATGTGCTGAGCTACGGTCCGATTGTGGATCACCATCACGGCAAGATGCCTTCGGATCATTTTCCGGTAGTAGCGGATATTCGGATTTCATAACGTTTCAGACGGAGCTCAGTCCGTACATTCTTCAGGCGTACAGCCGCGAAGGGTGTATGGATTTTTGCATTTCACGGAGCGGGATCTTCCATTTATTTCACAAACAGGATACGTAAAACGCTTTCTAGACGATGGAAGGTGGAATATCCTATAATTAAGAACATGTTTTCGGAAGGGGGAGAATCCATGAGAGAATTATGCAAAGTCCTCGTCGTCGATGATGAGCTGCTGGTGCGGCAGGGAATTAAACATTTAATCAATTGGGAACAGAGCGGATTTCAGATTGTGGGCGAGGCCGGGAACGGCAAGGAGGCCATGACGCTGATCAGGGAACTGAAACCTCATGTCGTGCTGACGGATATCGTGATGCCGATGATGGATGGGGAAGAACTGACGCGATTGATTAAGCATAACTGGCCGGAGATTGAAATTATCGTGCTCAGCAGCTTCAGTGAGTTTGATTATGTGCGTTCCACATTCCAAAGCGGCGTCTCGGATTATATATTAAAGCCTCATCTCGATACGGACATGCTGCTCCAAGTGCTGCGCAAGACGGCGGAGAAAATACCGTCGCTCGAAAGTGCCGTAGGAGACAGGCATTATCATATTACCGTCAATCAAGTATTGGAAAAACTGCTGTCCCGGTATGAAACGGATGTGGATCCCGCCCTGATTCAAGATTGGTTTCCAAAACCGTACTTTTACCTGCTTGGCATGGAGCCCGCCGATGATGGAGCAGTAGTCAAAACGGACAATTCACTTTCGGACTCATTGAAAGCGCTCTTACCTGAGATGAACCTGGTGCAAGTCACTGGACATTCCGTGCAGGGACGACCTGAAATGTCATTATATTTGGTTAACGTCAGCGAAGAGGATCGGGATCAGCTGCCGGCTAAATTAAAAATGCTCTGTCCCGCCTTCCATGGCAATTCCGATCATATTCCATGGATGCTTGGCATACCTTTTCAGTCGCTTAGCCAAGCGGGAGAAGCTTACGGTAATCATTTTTTGAAGCTGCTCCAATATCGATTCTTCCTGCCGCGAGCGACGCCGTTGACGCTAAACGATCTTCCGGATCCGGCTCCTTCCGTCACACCTTTTGCGCTGCAGACATTCATGGAGCATATTCGAAGACTGGATTTGGCGGAAGCCTTTCAGGAACTCGGGGAACATATACACTTGCAAAAAAGTTCATATACCGCCGATGTGTATGAATTCAAATCTTTTATCGGCAATATTGTCTTTAATGTCATCCACCTGCTTGTCAGCATGAATTACGATATGAAACCGCTGGATGAAGCCAAATACGCGTATTTTAAAGCTATCGATGAAGCCCGGCACGTTAGTGAGGTGGAGCTCGTACTGCAGACTTTTCAAGCGCAGGTCGAAGAGCAGATCCGTTTTTCCGGTTCAGCATCTACGCCGAATCCAAGCATGAAGCTGCTGCTGGACTTTATCGATCAGCATTATATGGAGCCGATTACGCTGACCGGGATGGCCAGGCATTTTCACTTTAATCCATCTTATTTGTCCAGTTTCTTCACAGCCCATCACCATGAAGGCTTCAAGGAGCATTTGAACCGGGTCCGCATTAACGAAGCGGCGGATCTGCTGCGCTACAGCGAAACGCCGATCTCGGAGATCGGGAGCCGGGTCGGCTACGGGGACCACAGTTATTTTTGCAAGGTATTCAAAAAAAGCATGGGGCTGTCGCCGACCCAGTACCGCAGACATCACCAGGCATAGGAGAGCGGTAGAACGATGAAAGCATTATTTGAACGCCTTAAGTTTCACGGCCTGTTCATCAAAATGTTCGCCGTCATGTTCGTCAGCATCATTGCGATCGCGGCGTCCGTGGCTTGGACGAACTTGCGGATGACGGAGAAGCTGTTTCTGGATACCTTCAGCATCACCAATTCCAAGGTCATGAATCAGGTCAAAAACAATTTCGAATCCTTCCATTACTCGAACGTGCTTGCAGCCATCACTGCCCAGCAGAGCGGCACGCTCAAAACCTTTCTTACCGATAAAGGCTCGGACGAGTCCATTAAAGAAATGAATGCCTATTACGGTATGACGCAGCAAATGCGGAAGATTCAATCGACGGTGGATGCGTACTCGGCCGGAATCGCGATTGTCGGTAAAAACGGCCGGAATTATTCCGGCAACTCGTATTTGACCAAACCGAACGCCCGCGAACTGTACGCTAGCCCGCTGACCAAAGAAGCCGAGGCGAGTCCGGGAAAATTAATGTACCATCTGTACAAAGTCAAGGGAGAGGACGGACAGAAGCCCGTGATCGTCGCAACCAAGGTGCTGCAGGAAACGACGACGGACCAGGAGTACGGCATGTTGTACATTACCATCGACGAAAATGATTTTAAGCCTTTTTACAGCAGCTTTACGAGCGAGGGCAATGACGTCGTCATCATTGACGGTTCCGGAACGGTCATATCCAGCAATCATTCTTCGTTGATCGGGTCCCAAAATGCTCAGCTTCTGTCCTACGCTCAGGACATTCAGGATCAGGGTCTGCATGTCAAAAAGGTGAAGATGATGGGAAAGGATGAGCTGATGCTGGCCCAGTACCTGCCTTCCTATAACTTTTATCTCGTCAATATGATCGATCAGCAGCAGGTCCTCGGACAAATGGTGAATACCAAATCCATCGTCCTGCTCGTACTGGTCATCGTGCTGGTTGCGCTGGTCGTGGTGTTTCTCATTTCCCGCAAAATGACGCGCTCGCTCACGCTTTTATCGCGGCAAATGTCCAAAGTGACGAGCCGCAACTTTCACAACTACGTGAATGTCGGCGGCGGATATGAGATTCGTCAGTTGGGCGAGGCTTATAACTACATGCTGGATGAAGTGAACGATTATGTCTCGCGGCTGGTCCATACCCAGCAGGAACAGCGCAAAGCAGAGCTTGCAGCCCTGCAGCAGCAGATTAATCCGCATTTTTTGTATAACACGCTCGCCTCCGTCAAATTTTTGGTACAGCAGGACAGCAAGGACAAAGCGGTGGATACGATTCATGCTCTGATATCCCTGCTGCAAAATACGATCAGCAACGTCAGTGAGACGATCACGGTAGAACTGGAGCTGGTGAACCTGAAGCATTATGTGTTCATCAACCACGTCCGTTACGGAGAGCGCATCCGGGTTAGTTATTTTGTGGCGCCTGGCTGCAGCACATATCAGGTTCCGAAGCTGATGATCCAGCCTTTTATCGAAAATGCCTTTTTTCATGCCTTCAACGAAAGGGCGGAGGGTTTTATCCATGTACTGATTTCCTGTGATGCCCGGAAGCTGGTGTGCGAAGTGGTCGATAATGGGGACGGAATGGACATGAAGCAGCTGGAACGGGCGAAGGATAAAAAGAAACAAAAGAAATCGCGTCAGCTGTTTTCCGGAATCGGCGTAGCTAACGTTCATGACCGCATCCGCCTCTTGTACGGGGAGGAATACGGGGTCTCCATCACGAGCCAAAAAGGGGAAGGCACGAAGGTAAGGATCACTTTGCCGCTGATCGAAGCTCAGGGAAGCGATACAGAGCATGGAATAAAACCGTAAAATCCAAACAAAATACCAAAATCCAAAGAAATGACTTACGCTTTCAGAAAGCGCATACATGAAGCTGATAAAATGACAAGTCTGTGCAAAGGAAGTTCTAACGATGCCTGCCGGCCGGGTGCTACACTGATTCCATACCCGGGCGGGAAGCGTTTGCAAACGCTGTGCGGACCGCCTGCAGGGAAGGTTACCGAACAACATCAAAAGGGGCTGAAACGATGAAAAAGGTTATGGTGTTACTGCTAACCTGCATGATTCTGCTGACTGCCTGCTCCTCGGGCGGAAAAGACAAGGAACAAGCTGCATCCGGCGGCGGGGGAGATGCCAAATCCAAGGAAATCACCATTTGGGCATGGGATCCGAAATTCAACATTGCGGCTTTGGACATTGCCAAAGAGGCATATAACGCGAAGCACCCAGACGTAAAGATCAATATCGTCGAATTCGCACAGGCGGACATTATCCAAAAGCTGAACACGGGCCTCAACTCCGGCACGACGAAAGGGCTGCCGAACGCAGTCCTGATCGAGGACTACCGGGCACAGGGCTTCCTGCAGGCATATCCGGATTCCTTCGCGGATCTGAGCGGAAAAATCAAGCCTGAAAATTTTGCGGAATACAAAATCGGGCCGACCAGCTACGACGGCAAGCAGTACGGCGTTCCGTTCGATACCGGCGTTGCTGGCCTCTATGTTCGCAAAGACTACATCGAGCAGGCCGGTTATACATTGGATGATCTCCAAAACATGGACTGGAAGCAATACATTGAGCTCGGCAAAAAAGTGAAAGAAAAAACCGGCAAGGATATCATCTCGCTGGATCCGAATGATTTGGGAATTCTGCGTATGATGATCCAGTCCGCAGGCTCATGGTACTTGAAGGGCGATGGCACGACGCCGGATCTGAAGGACAATGCGGCGCTCAAGGAAGCCTTTACCCTCTATAAAGAATTGATGCAATCCAACACCGTGAAAGTCAATGCCGACTGGAGCCAGTTCATTGCCTCGATTAACAACGGCGATGTAGCAACCGTTCCAACGGGCAACTGGATCACTCCATCAGTGAAGGCGGAAGCTTCTCAGGCTGGCCAATGGGCCATCCTGCCGATGCCTAAACTTCCAGAAACGCCAAACTCGGTGCATGCGACGAACCTGGGCGGCAGCTCCTGGTACGTGATGAACATTCCGGGCTCCGATACGGCTGCGGATTTCCTCGCGGAAACCTTCGGCTCCAATGCGGATATGTATCAGACCCTGCTGACCAAAGTCGGCGCCATCGGTACGCTGAAGGAAGCTGCGAAGGGCGAAGCCTATACGAAACCGGACGACTTCTTCGGCGGACAGCAAACCGTAAGTGATTTCTCTAAATGGACGGCGGAAATTCCAAAGGTGAACTATGGTACTTCCACGTATGCAATCGAGGATATCCTTGTTGTTGAAATGCAAAATTACCTGAACGGCAAAAGTTTGGACCAAGTGCTGAGCGACGCTCAATCTCAGGCCGAAGCGCAAATCAAATAAACGGCTGTCAGCTTGTTTCATAGCAGTTGGTGTAACCCTCGGCGCTTTTAGAGTCGCAAGACAGCGAAAGCGTCCAGGGTTATATTTTTGACCGAAAGGGGATTTTGACCATGTTAAAAACAGAGCGGCAGGGCAGTCTCAGCATCCGTGCCAAATCCACCATCACAGGTTGGAGCTTTATCATCGTTGCCGTCTTAATGATTGCGGCCTTTTATTTCTACCCGATGATCCAAGCCCTCATCCTCTCTTTTAAAACAGGTAGGGGCGTCAATCTTGCTTATACCGGCTGGTCGAATTACGAGCGGCTGTTAACGGATAAGACTTTTTTCACGGCACTGAAAAACACGTTCATCTATCTGATCGTACAGGTGCCGATCATGATTATTCTGGCCTTGTTCATTTCGGTGCTGCTGAATGACAGCCATCTGAAATTTCGCGGCTTTTTCCGTACAGCTATCTTTCTGCCGTGCGTGACATCGCTCGTCGCCTATTCTGTCGTGTTCAAATACATGTTCGGAAGCGGCGGATTGGTGAATGCCATGCTGATGAAATTGTCCATCATCCAGGCACCGATCGAATGGATCACCGACCCGTTTTGGGCCAAAATCACGATTATTATCGCCATCACGTGGCGCTGGACCGGCTACAATATGATTTTTTACCTGTCGGCCCTCCAGAATATTGACAGTTCGATCTATGAAGCGGCGCGGATTGACGGAGCTTCGTCCGTGAAGCAATTCTTTCGGATTACCATTCCGATGCTGAAGCCGATTATCCTGTTTACGTCCATTACATCGACAATCGGCACGCTCCAGCTGTTTGATGAGGTACTCAATATTACGAAGGGCGGTCCGGGAAACTCGACCCTTTCGATATCGCAGTATATATATAATTTGTCCTTCAAATACACGGCGGACTTTGGGTATGCGGCCACGGTCTCCTACTCCATCGTGATTATCATCATTGTGCTGTCGTTGATCCAATTCAGAGTGGCAGGTGACCGCAAATGAGAAAATCGAAACGGATTTTTACGTATGTGTTTCTGAGCATTGCCTCGATCGTATCCATCTTTCCTTTTTTATGGATGGTGGTCAGCGCGACCAATAAATCGGTGGATGTGACCAAAGGCCGGCTGCTGCCGGGCAGCCATCTGATCGAAAATTTCAAAAATCTGCTCGATACAACGGATTTGGGTACGGCACTGTGGAATTCCGCCGTGGTTTCGGTCATTACGACGGTCCTTGCCATTGTCATTGCTTCACTCGCCGGATATGGTTTCGAGATCTTCCGGAGCAAGGTAAAGGACGCCGTCTTTAACGTATTGCTGCTGTCGATGATGATTCCGTTTGCCGCGCTGATGGTTCCCCTATACCGGATGTTCGCGGACATGTCTAATTCGGCGCCGCTTCTTGGCATTGATTCCAAAGCGGCGGTGATGCTGCCGACGGTGACGACGGCATTTCTGATTTTCTTTTTCCGGCAGAGCACCAAAATGTTCCCGAAGGATATGATCGAAGCTGGAAGAATCGACGGATTGAGCGAAATCGGGATATTCTTCCGGATTTTCATGCCAACCATGAAAACGACCTATGCCGCCGCCGGGATCATCACGTTTATGTCCAGTTGGAACAACTTCCTCTGGCCGCTGATCGTGCTGCAGTCGCCGGAGCAGAAAACGATCCCCTTGCTGATTTCGAATCTGGGGTCGGGGTATGCGCCGGATTACGGCATCATCATGCTGGCCATCGTGATCGCCACCCTGCCGACTGCACTCGTATTTTTCCTGATGCAGAAGCATTTTGTGGCAGGAATGATGGGGTCCATAAAATAAAATCTAAGACAGAAGTTTGTTTGCCGAAGGGAGCGACCAGAGATGAACACCAAACAGCCGAGCCAGGGTTGGCTCAGCGATGTCGGCGTTTTTGCGGTAAACCGCCTGCCGGCGCATTCGGATCACCGATATTACCGGACAGAAAGTGAAGCACGCGAGCTAGGGGATATGAATCTTAGGCATTCGCTGAACGGAACATGGAAATTCGCATATTCGAACCACCCGGATAGCCGTCCTGCCGATTTTTACTTGCCGGAGCGCAGTTGTGCCGGATGGGATTTCATCCAAGTGCCGGGTCATATCCAGCTGCAGAGCTATGGCCGGCCGCAGTACGTCAATACGATGTACCCTTGGGATGGGCATGAGGAGCTGCGTCCGCCGCAGCTGCCGCAAAAGACGAATCCGGTAGGCAGCTACGTGAAGGAGTTCGAGCTTCCGGCGCGTTTTCATGACCAGCCCGTTTATATTTCGTTTCAGGGCGTGGAGTCGGCTTTTTATGTATGGCTGAACGGACAGTTCGTCGGCTATAGCGAGGACAGTTTTACGCCGTCGGAGTTTGATTTGACTCCCTTCATGCAGAAGGGGATGAACAAACTGGCGGTTGAGGTCTATCAGCGCAGCACGGGAAGCTGGATCGAGGATCAGGATTTCTGGCGCTTCTCCGGTATTTTCCGTGACGTATATCTGTATACCGCGCCGAAGCTGCATGTGCGCGATCTCTTTGTCAGAACGGATCTCGACGCGGAGTATAAGCATGGCGTTCTGCGAGCGGACGTACGGGTGCAGGGAGAAGAATTCGGATATGCCGAGGCGGTCTTGATCGATCCGGACGGAACAGAAGCAGGACGAACGCGATTGAATCCTGCGGCAGACAGCGGGGAAGAACTTCGCTTGTCGCTTGCGCTGCCGGTTCAGGATACCCGGCTGTGGAGCGCCGAGATTCCTGCGCTGTATACGCTGCTGATCTATCTGTATGACAGCTCGGACGGACTTGCCGAGGTCGTGCCGCAGCAGATTGGCTTCCGTAAATTCGAAATGATCGACCGCATTATGCACCTGAACGGCAAGCGATTGGTCTTCAAGGGCGTCAACCGTCATGAATGGAACTTCCAACGAGGACGCGTGCTGACGAAGGAAGACATGCTATTCGATATCCGTACGTTGAAACAAAACAATATCAATGCGGTCCGGACCTCCCATTATCCGAATCAGACCTTGTGGTATGAACTTTGCGACCAGTATGGCATATACGTCATTGACGAAATGAATCTGGAAAGCCACGGCTCCTGGCAGAAGATGGGCGCCATCGAGCCATCCTGGGTCGTACCCGGGGACCGTCCGGAGTGGAAAGATATCGTTATGGACCGTGCCGTATCCATGCTGGAGCGCGACAAGAATCATCCCTCGATCCTGATCTGGTCCTGCGGCAATGAATCTTTTGGCGGCGAAGTCATCTATCAAGTATCGGAATTTTTCCGCAAGGCCGATCCAAGCCGGCTCGTGCATTATGAAGGCGTTTTTAACGACCGCAGATTCAACGACACGAGCGACATGGAGAGCCGGATGTACGCTAAGCCTGCGGATGTTGAAGCCTACCTGAACAGTAATCCGGAAAAGCCTTATATTACCTGCGAGTATATGCATGCAATGGGCAATTCATTGGGCGGTATGCACAAATATACGGAACTGGAATCCAAGTATCCGATGTATCAGGGCGGATTCATCTGGGACTACATCGACCAGGCGCTGCTGAAGGAAGACAGCTACGGCCAGCCCTACCTCGCCTACGGCGGAGACTTTAATGACCGGGCGACGGATTACAATTTCTGCGGCAACGGCATCGTCTACGCGGACCGCAAATGGTCGCCGAAGATGCAGGAGGTCAAGTTCCTGTACCAGAACATCAAGCTGATTCCAGATAAGGACAACCTTACGATCATTAACGATCAACTGTTTGCGGATACGTCAAGCCATGTTTTGGAGATCGTATTGTACCGCGAAGGGGAAGAGATCAGGCGGACCGAGGTACAGGTGAACATTGCACCGCTAAGCAGCCAAACGCTGCCGATTGAGCTAGCAGGACAGGGGGAGGAACTACCGGGAGAGTATTGCATCCATGCTTCCCTGAAGCTAAAGGAGCGTACGCTCTGGGCGGAAGCGGGTCATGAGGCCGCTTTCGGTCAATATGTGTTTATGATCGGGAGCCAGGATGCGGTTGAGGCAGCGGCTTCGAACCGCCACGAGCTTGAAGTGGTCCGCGGCGATGTGAACATCGGCGTTCACGGCCGGAATTTCTCGGTCATGTTCTCGAAGCAGATCGGAACGCTGGTATCCCTGAATTATGCGGGACAGGAGATGATCTCCCTTCCGCCGCAGCCGCTATTCTGGCGGGCCAGCACGGACAACGACCGCGGAACGGCGATGGATTTCCATGCGGCCGGGTGGTATGCGGCAAGCTTGGCCCCGAAATGTACGGAAGTCCAGCTTCTTGAAGAAGGCGGAGGCGTGACCGTCCGTTTCGATTACAAGCTGAGTATTCATGCCGAAGCGGGAGCAGCGGTAGAATATACGGTATACCCGGATGGAGGTATACGCGTAAAATCCGAGTATAAGGGAGCAGCCGGACTGCCCGACATGCCGATTTATGCGCTCAGTTTCAAGCTTCCTGCACGCTATAACAAGCTGGAATGGCTCGCCATGGGACCGGAAGAGAACTATATCGATCGCTGCTCGGGAGCGAGGCTGGGCCTGTTCGAGACCGAAGTCAAAGACAGCGATGCAGGATATCTCGTACCGCAGGAGTCCGGAAACCGCACAGGAGTGCGGAGCGTCCGTATTCTGGACGGCGGCGGAGCCGGGTTGACCATTAAGGCCTCGGCGAGACAGCCCGTGGAATGCCGCATTTCGCCGTACACCGCATTCGAGCTGGAACATGCGCGGCATCGGTTCGAGCTTCCTCCGGTCCATTACACGGTTGTCACCGTGGCCGGTCGCCAGATGGGTGTCGGCGGGGATGATAGCTGGGGAGCGCCAGTGCATGAAGAATACCGCATTCCGTCTGATCGGGATATGAGCTTCGAATTCTGGATTCAAGCGGAAGGTCTTGATTTATAGAATTTTTGGTTTAATAGAAACATTGGAGAAATAAAGAGGAACCCCCGGCAAGCATTTCGCTCGCCGGGGGTTTTCTAGTTATCTGATCATTTTTTTATACGCGGTTTTACGCTTTGGTGATGCCGCTTAACGGTTGGAATCATCAGAAGGAGAATGCCGGAATGATTGCAGCATTTTCAGATTGCGAGTACGATCCGAGCCCTTACCTCTCCAGAGGCAGCATGATCCGTTCACGGTTCTTGAATATAGCCCATTCCCGGAATCCGATATCTAGCAGATGCTTTCGGATTGCCTCGAAATATTCGCCGACGCGGGCCGGCTCATGCGCATCTGAGCCAAAAGTAACCTTGACTCCATAATGAAGTGCACGCTCCAGCAGCCAGGTGTCGGGAACCCAAAGCTCGTCAGAGGAATTGATCTCAATTACGATATCATGTGCTGCGATGGTGCGCAGCGTATGTTCAGCCATCTCCGTGCGCAGCACGGAGTAACCCGGAAAATATCGGTTCAGCGCATCGACATGTCCTAAAATATCATAAATTCCGGATTTTGCGGATTGTTCAATATAGCTGTAATAGCTTTCCTTGAGTTCGAGCCTGCCTTGAGGCGACAGACGCTCCCAATAGCCGGTGTCATAGAGGCTCACGCCCTCAAAATCATGTACGGATCCAATGATGTAATCGAGTGGGTAAGAGCCTAGGATATTGCGATACAGATCCAGGCTGTCCGGCAGAAAATCAGCTTCGACGCCGAGAAGAACCTCAATTTGCCCGGCAAATTCTTGTTTTAGGGATAGAACCTCCTGGATATATGCAGGAAACTCGCTTTTCGCCATACTGGCTTCGGGCGATGGCCGGTCATCCGTCTCGGCAAAGAAGGGCGTATGGTCCGATATGCCGATATACGACATACCCTTTTCCACGGCAGCCGTAATATAATCGCGAATCGAACCGTGGGCGTGTCCGCACCGGTTATGATGCGTATGTAAGTCAAATGTCATCAAAGATCCTCCAAATTTTCATTCTTTTTTCATCTTGCCACCCACTATACCGCATGATAAGATCACTAACATTACATATAAGCTTGATTTTTGGTTTTTTTCTACATATCTTGTCTTCAATTTATGAATCGGATGATGAAGGAGCGGGAATGGGATGGAGACGAATTTCTATGAAGCCTCCACGTTTTACATCGACCGTGAACGGAAATTTCAGTCTAGTATGCCGGCACACCATTATCACAACGGATATGAGATTTTTTATCTGGTTTCGGGGGATATTTGCTATTTTATCGATGATAAGGCTTATCAGGCGGTTAGCGGTGCGCTGCTGATCATAGATATGAACGAGATCCATAAACTGGTCAATTCCAGCGGTGCTTCCTTTGAACGGGTTACTCTTGAGTTCAAGAAGGATTTCCTGGACGATTTGTTTCCGTGCGGCCTAACTGTCGATGTGATGTCGAGCTTCAGCCGTGGTCGCCCATTCGTGAAGTTGTCGGGCCAGGAGATGAGCTTCGTGGAGAGGTTGTTGGATCAAATGATTCATGAATTCACGAAAATGCCTGAGGGGTACGAGCCTAATCTCAAGACGCTCCTGTTCCAGCTCCTGTTGTTCATCCACCGCAAAATGTCTGCAAGTCCTGCGGCGGATCAAACCGCGGTGAACTCGATTCACAAAAAGACTTTTGAAATTGTCGACTACGTCAATCGTCATTATGATGAAAAGCTGACGATTGAGCAGATTTCCAGCCGGTTTTATATTAGTCCTTCGCATTTTTGCAAAACGTTTCGGAAGAGCACGGGCTTTACTTTTACCGAATATTTGAACAATGTACGTATCAAGGAGGCAAAAGTGCTTCTAACCGGCGGCAGCGACAAGGTCGCGAACATTGCCGATACGGTCGGATTTGAAAGCCTGACCCATTTCGGCCGTATTTTCAAGGAGTTTACGGGCCTGTCTCCGTTAAAATACCGTCAGCAATACAAAACATTCTAAAGAAGCGATGATAAACGGGGCGTATGTTTTTTGGCGTGCTTGAGCAGGATTGCATCAGCCGGTGTCGTAATAAGTAGATGATACCATGTAAACGCTTAAAGGAGGTTTCAAGATGCTGAAAGGTATTTCCCCTTTGCTGTCGCCGGAGCTGCTGAAGATTCTAGCCGAGATGGGACATGGGGATGAAATTGTGTTTGGCGATGCAAATTTTCCGGCCGTATCGATGGCGCAGCGCTTGGTCCGGGCTGATGGCCATGGAATTCCCGAGCTGCTGGAGGCGGTGCTTGAACTGTTCCCGCTGAACCACTACGTAACGCACCCGGTAATGCTGATGCAGGTCGTACCTGGAGATCCGGTGGAAACACCGGTATGGGACGTATATCGTGGCCTGGTGGATAAGGTGGAAGAAGGCATAGATTTCGCGGAAATCGAGCGCTCTGAATTTTATGAGCGCGCGAAAAAAGCATACGCGGTCATTGCGACCGGGGAGAAGGCGTTATACGGAAATGTGATCTTGTCCAAAGGGGTTATCGGGTAAGGCGATTCCAGTTTACCTTTTATCCCGAAAATGCATTGTAATAAGATAGATGAAGCCCATTCCTTCCAGAATGGGCTTTTTCGTGCCGAAGGCTTTTTGCGGCCAATCATTTGATGGATATATGGTACGTTTTCAACCAGTTATTGACCTGGGCCAGATACGCAAACAGCTGCGGTCCCGACATCAGTTGGCCGAACCAGGGCAGATTGGAGGAGGCTTCAGGAGAGGCTGCGATCTCGCGTATTTTTTCCTGGTTGATGAGCGGAAGAATCGGCGAGGATGAATCATCAAGAATATCCAGCATTTGTTTTTTTACGGCTGACAGAAAATCAGGGTTATGCGTTTTAGGATAAGGGCTTTTTTTACGGTATAGCACATCTTCCGGCAGTACCCCTTCCAGGGCTTTGCGCAGAATGCCTTTTTCACGGCCGCCTGTCATTTTCATTTCCCAAGGGATATTCCATACATACTGCACCAGACGGTGGTCACAATAAGGAACACGGACTTCTAGACCGACACCCATGCTCATGCGGTCTTTGCGATCCAGCAGCGTTGGCATGAAGCGGGTGATATTCAGATAGGACATGACACGCATTTGAGCCTGCTGGCCGTTCTCACCGCGAAGTTTTGGCACTTCCCGCACGGCTTCGGCATATCGGTCACCCAGATAATCGAGCGGCCGCGTCCATTCCCGAATTTCGGGAGAGAGAAGGCTTGCACGCATTTCGGAGGCTACCGCCCAGGGGAAGGTCCCAGAATTCAGCATTTCTTCCCTGTGAAACCATGGATAGCCGCCGAAAATTTCATCCGCAGCTTCCCCGGATACGGCAACGGTGGCACCTTTCTTGATTTCCCGGCAAAAGAGATAAAGAGATCCGTCCACATCGGCCATTCCGGGCAGATCACGCGTCAGAGTGGAGTTGTTCAGCGATTCAATCAGTTCGGGCGTGTCAAACTCAATATAGTGATGATTCGTCCCCAGTTCCTCAACCATCCGTTTGATCCATGGCGCGTCGGCTCCAGGCTGAAAACTATGTGATTTGAAATGTTTGTCGTTGCCGACATAATCGACCGAATAAGTGTCCATCTGTCCCTGACCGGTCTGGTTATAGTATTGCACCGCAAGAGCCGTTAATGCACTCGAATCCAGTCCGCCGGAAAGCAGGGTACAAACCGGAACGTCTGAAACGAGCTGACGCTCGAGCGTATCCTGAAGCAGCTCACGCAGCCGCGCCGCGGTTGCCTCCGTGTCATCTTCATGCTGGTGGCTATCGAGCTTCCAGTAGGCATAGGATTTCAAGCCTTTGCGGCTGAAAATCATCGCATTGCCGGCACGCAGCTCCTTGATATCCCGGTAAACCCCTTGCCCCGGGGTTCTTGCCGGTCCGATCATGAATACTTCCGCCAGGCCTTCCGCACCGACAACCGGTTCAACCTTCGGATGCTGCAGCAGCGCCTTAGGTTCGGAGCCGAAGATAAGTGTGCCCCCGATCAGACTGTAAAAGAAGGGCTTCACACCAAGCCGGTCACGTGCCATAAATACCTGCTCGCGTACGCTGTCCCAGATGGCAAAGGCGAAAATACCGTTAAATTTATCGACGCAGTCAGGTCCCCACTCGATATAGGAAACCAGAAGAACTTCCGTATCACAATTCGTCCGGAAGTGATGTCCTCTTTTCAGCAGTTCGCGTTTGAGCTCTGCCGCATTATACAATTCCCCGTTATATACTATGGTGTATAAATCCTCATCATCGTATACAAGCATGGGCTGCGCCCCGTTTTCCGGATCGATGACGCTAAGCCTCCGATGTCCGAAAGCACAGGGACCCGAGATCCAGGTTCCGTATGCATCCGGCCCCCTTGGGGTCAAGGTTTCCGTCATTTTTACGAGCGTTTGCGAACTCTGCGTCAAATCGCTGCTCCACTGAACAAAACCGGTTATTCCGCACATGACGGCTCATCCTTTCTTTGTCGTTTGTCCACCCGTTATCATTCCCTTGTCAGGATTTTGCCAAATTTCATTTGTCAAAGTGATACAGTTATATGCCGAAGATGGGCATATGATGTCTGTCCGAAAGCGAAGCTATCTTCAGCGACTTGTCATAAGAAGAGGGATACTGTCATGCGGCTTTGCCGTTGTCTAAGCTGTCCTACATTCTGCTTGAGCCTGTATGTTCAGCCAAAAATTACGGCTCATAAGCGTCCTTGATGCATCCCATACTATAGATCAGGGGGGTGAGCGAAAGTGGCGTTCACGTACAAAAAGACGAAAGGCAACAAGTATGCCCACCAGACTGAATTTGCTGAAGAAGTCCTGAGCAAAAACGACAGAAATATGGCTGTTCCGCAAAGCCCGAGACGTTTTGGCAATAAGTAACCCCTAAAGTGAAAAACCTCCGCATTCGGAGGTTTTCATTACATATAATGGAAGGAATTTATTTTTTATGGAGCTAGGCATACTCACGGAGCACTTGAATACCTTTGACGATATTGTAGATGAAGGTACCGAAATAGATAATCACAAACAAAATAACATAACCGAATACCGATCCCGGATTATCTGCTCCGAAAGTGAGTACAAACAGGGGAACCGCAGCGGCGAAAGGTACGATATGCGAAATCAGCGCCCGTTTTGAATGCATCGCAACATACGAGTCTCTGGAAGCGATCCAGACAATCACCGGAAAAATGAAAGGCGCGAAAAATATGCTGAAATAGGACAAAGACGATAATAATTGACGCATAGAACATGCTCCTTTACAATGATGTATGGTGTTATCATATTACCCTGCGTCTCTGCCGATGATTCAATTTGTAAATTTCCCTTTGAATTTTTGGAATTATGAGTTATAATAATAAACGCATCATTTTTAAAAAATGAATGCACCTACATACTAAGTCCCAGTAGCTCAGCTGGATAGAGCAACGGCCTTCTAAGCCGTCGGTCGGGGGTTCGAATCCCTCCTGGGACGTACTAAAAGCCACTCATTGCGAGTGGCTTTTTTGATTTATGGAGGGATGAGAACCCCTCAGGGTTCGTCGGAGCATAAGCTACGTTAGCATTCGCATCGCAGTCAGCCCGAAAGGGCTGTATCCCTCCTGGGACGTATTAAAAGCCACTCATTGCGAGTGGCTTTTTTAAATGCTCGGAGGGGGGAGCAACCTTTTTTTCTAGATGGACGCTCCGCAAACGAATCATTCCTCCGATCGCTGTTGTCCCCAAAATCATTATGAACTTGTATGGAATAGGTTTAATTTCGGGGACAAAGGCGACCGCTAACGCTTCTTCGGAATTGATTCGTCCGCTCCGCTGGTTCGAAGGTATGCAACAAAATTAAAAGCCACTCCGAGGAGTGGCTTTTTTGATATAAAGATGGATATAAGTCGATGTGAACATCCAGATTTTCTTTGAAGGGTGTCTTACTTCGAAGCAGCATAGCAGGCGAATCAATCTCGAAAAAGCGAAGCGGTCGCCTTTGTCCCCGGATTTTAACAATAAAAAATAATAATGAAATAAATCCGGGGACAACAGCGATTGGAGGGATGATTCGCATGCGGAGCGTTTACTCTCAAAAGGGAACTCTCTAAAGCAAAGGCAATATCTCCGCCCACACCGCATCGAGAATCCCCTGAATGTCATCTTCCTCGCTGTTAACGGCGATAACGGCATTTTTGCCGGGAATTACGACGCACAGCTGTCCATGCGCACCATCCGCACGATAGGCCTCATGCGTACACATCCAGAACTGGCAGCCATAACCTTGGCTCCAATCCGCACTGCCTTGATTATCGATATGCTTCCGGGTCACAAAATCAATCCAATCTGCGGGTACCAGCTGCTGGCCTTGCCAAGATCCTTTTTGCAAAAGCATCTGGCCGAAACGGCTCAGCTCCTCATTGCTGATGGAAAGTCCCGCGCAACCCAGCGTCACGCCAAGCGGAGATGTCTCCCAGGTCACGTCATGTATGCCAAGCGGCTCGAACAAACGTGGAGTCAAGTAGTCCCTCACGGTCTGACCGACCGCGGCTTGCACCAATGCGGAGATGACAAAAGTATCGCCGCTGCTGTAAGTAAATGTCTCCCCCGGAATCCGGTCCAAAGGCAGCGACATGTAATATTTGACCCAATCTTTCTCCTGTAGAGAAGCTCTTTCATCGGCCCACAGCGGAGGCGCATCATGTCCCGAAGACATCCGCAGCAGGTTGTACAGCGTAAGCTCCCCGGGACGAAGGGCAGGATCATCGGTTTCCTGGGCATATTGCGGAAAGAAGTCCTTGAGCTTGGTTTCCAAAGACAGCTTGTTCTCGGCAATGGCCAAGCCTACCGCCATACAGGTGAAGGATTTGCTGACCGAATGCTGGAGCCTGCGCTCGTCGCGGGTCAGATCCCATTGCGCTAATACGGTTCCATTTTGCAGCACACGTGCGGATAGAACGTTTAATCCCTGTTCGGAAATACGGTGGACAAACCCGGTTAATGATTTGGTCATCGAAGACAGGCCTTCTTTCTTTCTATAGTATAGAAACGTTTCCATGATATTCTTCTAATTTAGAATTTAGTATAATTCGATCTGCATGTCAATTTGGCAATGAATACCGCTTACAAATTGCATTACTAACAAAAAAAGGGTTATTTTTAGCGAAAAAGTGAACAATCTATCCGCAGTGATGTGGTTTTATTAAATGATAGTTGACACGGATTGTCATGAGGATTATGATGTTATCGAAACGATTCGAATGAATCGCTTTCAATTAGGCAATTGGTGTAACAAACTTTATATCAAGTTATGTTTTCTATAGGCTGAAAGGCCACGTGGTGCAAGCTATATGGCCGATTTAAAGCGAAATTATCTCTTTTCTTGGAAAAAGAAGAAACGTTTCGTTTCAATGACATGTCGGGATGGTATATACATACCATCGAGACTCCGGAGAAGGTTGTAAACTGGATTAGATGAAAGGGGTTACATATGGCGCATATCACAATAGACACAGGATCGCCTACTTTACGAATGACAACCAGTATACATGTGATCTCCCCTGTTGATACCGGTGTACCAACAAGCAGTACGCTTTATCTGCTCCATGGTGCGGGTGACAATGCGAGTACATGGCATCGCTTAACGACCGTTGAGCAGTACGCCGCCAAGTACGGATGCACGGTGATCATGCCGGAAGTGAACCGCAGTTATTACACGGACATGGAGTACGGTCTCGATTACTTTTACTACGTAACACAGGAGCTTCCAGATCTTTGCGGGCGGCTGTTCCGGCTGAACGACGATCCCAAGCAGACTTTTGTCGCTGGTTTGTCCATGGGGGGATACGGCGCATTGAAAGCCGCTCTTACTTATCCGGACCGTTATGCAAAAGCCGTGTCGCTCTCCGGTGTCACGGATATCCAGCAGCGTCTTCGTGATCCGAACATGGAGCCGGGGATGGATAAGGAGATGCAGGCGGTATTCGGGACAAGCCTTGAGGTGAAGCCGGATCAGGATTTGTACGCTCTGGCTGCAAAACGAATCGAAGAAGGCGGCGCGCTGCCTCTGATACTCAACTGCTGCGGCACCGAAGATCCATTCATCGGGATGAACCGTGAGTTTGCCGAATACATGCAGAAGACGCCATTCGACTTCAAGTATGTGGAAGGCCCTGGATCGCATGATTGGCTTTTCTGGGAGGAGCATTTGAAGACAGCATTTGACTTCTTGTTTAACGAAAAGAACTAAGTAAAAGTGAGGCGATGCAAATTGAAACCCGCAGCCTTAGGGCCTGACAAAAGTTTAAAAGGGCGTCCGAAATCCACACCCTGGTTCAAGGAGATTTGGAAGCACCGGATGACTTACACGCTGCTCATTCCAGGATTGATCTGGTTAATACTTTTCGCTTATTTGCCGATGGGCGGTTTGTCCCTGGCATTCAAGCACTACCGAGCCAACGATGGAATCTGGGGTAGTCCTTGGGTTGGATTCGAGAATTTCAAATATGTTTTCCGGGATCCGACCTTTGCGCAAGCCGTGTGGAGAACGCTATACGTCAATATTATTAAACTCGTCATTACGTTCCCGTTCCCGATCCTGCTGGCATTGATGCTGAACGAGCTGCGGATGGGACGGACGAAAAAATGGTTCCAAACCGTGTTTACGTTCCCGCAATTCTTGTCCTGGATTATTGTTTCCGGGATTGTTATCAACGTACTTTCCTACGACGGATTGCTCAACAGCACACTGTCGATGATCGGACTTCCGACCATTAACTTCTTGGGTTCGGAAAAAATGTTTCTCCCGATGCTGATTCTAACGGATATCTGGAAATCAACCGGGTGGGGAGCCATCATCTTCTTGGCCGCCATTTCCGGGATCGATCAGGATCAATATGAATCGGCGCAGATTGACGGCGCATCGCGCATGCAGCAAATCTTCAAAGTGACGCTGCCTAACATTCTTCCTACCGTAACCGTGATGTTCATCTTGAACGTAGGCGGTCTGATGTCCGCCGGCTTCGACCAAATTTTCAACTTGGCGAATGCGGCTACACAGAATGTATCTCAAGTGCTTGATGTGTACATTTACCGGATTACGTTCCAATCTTCGACGGACTTTTCGTTCTCGACGGCTGTCAGCTTGTTCCGCTCGCTCGTGAATATGGTACTGCTGCTGGCTGCTGACCGGATCGCGAAGATGATGGGTGGAGACGGATTATTCCGATAGGAAAGGAGTGTTAATTGATGAGTACCACAGCTGCAAAAAAACAGCATAAATACCGCATAGGCAAAATGACTCTTCTGGATTACATCCTGCTGATTGCGCTGATTGTATTATCCCTAATGATTCTGATTCCGTTCTGGAACGTTATTATGATTTCATTCTCGTCGCAAAAGGAATATGCAGATAATCCGATGATGCTGTTCCCGAAACATCCGACGCTTGATGCGTACAAGGCATTATTTGCGGATGGAAGAATTCTGACAGGCTTCTGGAACACGATAAAAATCCTGGTTGTGGGGCTGCCGCTCAGCTTGTTCTTAACGAGCACCATGGCTTACGGCCTGAGCCGCAACAAATTCCCGGGTAAGAAGTTCATCTTTTTCCTGGTCCTGTTCACCATGATATTCAACGGTGGTATCGTACCGCTGTACCTGGTGATGAAGTCGCTGCATCTGACCGGCACCCTGTGGTCCGTCATTTTGGTAGGCAGCTTCAGTGCTTTTAATATGATCTTGATGATGAACTACTTCCAAGGCTTGCCGGAATCCCTCATGGAATCCGCAAGGTTAGACGGAGCAGGGGAATGGAAAATTCTCTTCTCGATCGTTCTGCCGCTGGCTGCACCGATTATGGCCACGATTACGTTGTTCTACGGCGTTGCCTTCTGGAATGGATGGTATGATGCCATGATCTTCCTCCGAAAGGCGGAGATGCTGCCGCTGCAAAATGTATTGAGGACGATCATTGTCGAGTCAACCACCAATGTTTCCAACGCGGCAAGCGTGGATTCCATAGGCAAGCAAGGCTTCTCCACGGGAATGAAAATGGCGTCGGTCTTCGTTTCGATGCTGCCAATCATGTGCTTCTTCCCGCTGCTGCAAAAGCACTTCGCTAAAGGGGTGTTAACAGGGGCGATCAAGACCTAATTCTCGATATAAAATGAACTGAAGTTTTAACTTGCTTCTCCTTGATTTCACTATTCTTCAGGAGAAGTCTTTCCTTCTTTCTTTAGTTCAATTTATGTAATAGATTTTTACCAAAAAATCTGATCAACATGGGGGTAAAACATGAA
Source organism: Paenibacillus dendrobii (assembly GCF_009807035.1). Lineage (GTDB taxonomy): Bacteria > Bacillota > Bacilli > Paenibacillales > Paenibacillaceae > Paenibacillus_AQ > Paenibacillus_AQ dendrobii. The sequence goes on along the minus strand of NZ_WUBI01000005.1, from coordinate 91,015 downwards.
AACCAAAAGAAAGATGCTTAAACCTCTCTTGGCCGTGGCATTGTCTGCGGTGATGCTGACGGTGACTGCATGCTCGAAAGAAAGCGCATCAGGCGGCAACGAGAAGGATGCAGACGGAAACTACAAGGACAAACTCAAAATCTCCGTCGCGCAAACGACTGAAGTGAAAGACGGTGTGCTTGACAACGAGTTCCACAAGTTCTGGATGGACAAATTCAATATCGAATGGGATTACAACTATATTCAATGGGATTCCTGGGCAGAAAAACTTCGCCTCTGGGTCAACTCCGGCGATCTGCCTGACGTAGCGAGCTGGAACTATGTACATGGCGATTTCATGAACTACGTAGATCAAGGACTTTTGTATAAATTCCCGGATGATTGGAAAGAACGCTGGCCGAACATCGCCGCAGCCTACAAGTTGACCGGTCTTGGCGACAAGCTGGAAGAACTGACAGGCGGCACGTACATCTTGCCGAAACCAGTGTACTACCAAAACAAACCGGCTGATCCGCTCGTGAACCAAATCGGCGTTATCGCGCTGCGCAAAGACTGGGCGAAAGCGGTAGGATTTGAGCTCAAAGACGAGTACACCACAAGCGAATTGATGAAATATGCCGAACTGATCAAAGAAAAAGATCCAGGCAAACTTGGTTCGAAACTTGTTCCGATTTCTTATAACGCAGATGATGCTCTGACGAACATCATCATGGCGAACAGCGAGCACTCCCGTGTGGAATCCGCGTTCTACAAGGGTGAAGACGGCAAATTCCATTGGGGACCAGCCGATCCTGAGACGCTTACCGGATTGAAATTGATGCAAAAAGCATACAAAGAGGGACTTTTGAATCCTGAGTTCTACACCTGGAAAAATAACGAAGGCAGCGACAACTTCAGAGTCAAAGGCGTAGCCGGAATTACTTCTCTCGGCGGCCTGGCATCATACAGACAAGACATGGACAAGAACATGAAGAAAAACCTCGGGGTAAACAGCGATGACCTCGTTCATACCGCTATTGTCGTAGGCGATGACGGCAAATACCGTAACTTGGAACAGCCGAACTTCTGGTCTTCGCTCATTTTCTCGCCGAACATCAGCAAAGAGAAATTCGAACGGATCATGGATCTGATCGACTACTCGACAAGCCAAGAAGGACAATTGCTGCTGAACATGGGCTTTGAAGGAAAAGACTGGAAATACGACGAAAATAAAGAGCTGGTAAGCCTGCTTCCTGAAGGAACATCTCTCGAAGATAAATACCCTGCACGTTTCGAAGGTTTGTATGTTCTCGGTGACGATTTCAGTACGATCAATCCGGCGATCAAAAAAGAATATCGCGAAACCGCAATAAAACATTTCCAAGAAAAAGCGAAGCTTGGAACAGAAGGCGGCAAACTCGCTACGTATGACTGGGATGTTCAATTGTACGATTCCAAAGCAAAAAGCCAGGCATCGTTCGAATACCAAAACGAGTATGCCAACCTGATTCTGCAAAGCGGTGATCTGGAAGCGAACTGGAAGAAATGGGTGCAAAGCAAGCAATCCCTCGTTCAACCGGCTCTGGATGAATTGAACAGCAAATTTGGCAAGTAAAAATACCGCTTCAATGGACTCGGGCTGAGGCGATTGCCACTGTCCGAGTCTAGGGGAACCCGGTGTGCAGGATGTTGAATGCCGCCGGGTTCTTCTCTTCCAAAGGCGGGTTCGGGACAGGTCATCCCTGGGGGGGACTTTCCGAACCGGCCGCGCGGAAGGGAATCTGAAATGATCTTCTGAATGAGGAATTTGCACAAAGATTAGAGGCAAGAGCTTTTTTCCTTGTCCAGTCATGTAAGGACAATGGACTTTGTGCAAGCTCCTGAGAAAGGAGAAAGAATCGAAGAGGTCATCTTTTGTGCCTCTGATGTTTCTATAATGAAGGTTTTTTCGCCTTGAAAGTCTCTTAGCAGCACTTACAGAAGAAATGAGTTCATTAATCTTAAGCAGGCAGTGGAGGGAACTGTATGGATAATAAGCAATTGCAAGACCTTGTAGAACAAATGACGCTAGAAGAAAAAATTGCCCAATTGCTGCAGCTTACCGCCCATCTTCATGAAGGCACGGACAACGAAGGACAAGTGACGGGCCCGATGGAAGAAATGGGAATTACCGAACCGATGGTAACAGCCAGCGGTTCCGTGCTTGGTCTTTCGGGTGCGCAGGCCGTTATAGATGTACAACAATCCTATCTTAGCAAAAGCCGCCTCGGCATTCCGCTGCTCTTCATGGCGGATGTGGTGCATGGATTCAAAACCATTTTCCCTATACCGCTAGCGATTGGCTGCTCCTGGAATACGGAACTGGCCGAGAAGAGCGCGGAAATTGCCGCGAAGGAATCCGCCGTATCCGGCATTCATGTGACGTTTGCGCCGATGGTAGACCTGGTGCGCGATCCGCGCTGGGGCAGAGTGATGGAAACGACGGGAGAAGACCCATATCTGAACAGTCTGTTCGCACGGGCTTTTGTCCGAGGTTACCAGGGAGACAATTTGAAGGATAATCCTGATCGTCTTGCCGCATGCGTGAAGCATTTTGCCGCATATGGCGCTCCGGAAGGCGGGCGTGACTACAATACGGTGAACATGTCCGAACGTCAATTGCGCGAGCAATATCTGCCGGCTTATCGGGCAGCGCTCGATGAAGGCTGCGAAATGGTCATGACCTCCTTCAATACGGTGGACGGCATTCCGGCGACTGGTAACGAAAAACTCTTGCGCGGCATTCTGCGAGACGAGTGGGATTTTGACGGTGTCGTGATATCGGACTGGGCTTCCATCCGTGAAATGATCGCGCATGGCGCGGCGGAAGATGATTGTGAAGCGGCTTACCGCGCGATTCGAGCTGGGGTGGACATCGAAATGATGACGCCTTGCTATGTGAACCATCTCCCGCAGTTGATCGAAAGCGGACGTGTGGATGAAGCGCTGATCGATGAAGCTGTATTGCGCATTCTGCATCTGAAAAATAAACTCGGTCTCTTCGAAAATCCGCTGCGTGCGGCAGACCCTGAAAGAGAACGCGAAGTCATTTTCTGCGAAGAACATCGAAACGTTTCGTATGAATTAGCTGCCAAATCCAGCGTACTGCTCAAAAATAACGGCCTGCTGCCGCTTCATTCCGATGCCAATATTGCTCTCATCGGTCCATTCGCGCAAAGCGACGATATTCTGGGCTGGTGGTCCTGTGTCGGAGCCAAGGAAGATGCTGTGCAGCTTGGAACTTCGCTTAAGGAGCGTTTGTCAGGCGGACAGCTCAGCATTGCCGAAGGTTGCGGTATCGATTCGATCACGCCGGAACAGCTTGAAGGCGCACTTGAAACAGCGCGCAGTGCCGACATCATCGTATTGGCTCTTGGCGAAGAATCAGCCATGAGCGGTGAGGGCGGTTCACGGACGGATATTCGTCTTCCAGAGGCACAGATTGAACTGGTGAAACAGCTGAAGTCCTTGGGCAAACCGATTGCCGCTGTGATCTTTAACGGTCGTCCACTTGATTTGCACGGCATTTTCGAAGAAGCGGATGCGGTGCTTGAAGCTTGGTTCCCGGGAAGCGAAGGCGGAGCAGCGATTGCAGATATTCTCATCGGCCGCGTGAACCCTTCCGCACGGTTGACCATGTCCTTCCCGCAATCGGTCGGTCAGGTTCCGGTATACTACAACCATTTCAATACGGGGCGTCCGATGGATCCGCGTAAAACCGAGGAACGTTATGTTTCCAAATACATCGACAGCCCGAATGAACCGCTGCTTCCGTTCGGATTCGGACTTTCCTATACGACCTTTGAATACAGTGACCTTACGATTTCAAGTTCAGAGATGAAGGCTGATCAGACGCTCACGGTTCAGGTCAGCGTGAAGAACACAGGAGATCGTGAAGGGGTGGAGACCGTACAGTTGTACATCCGCGATGTCACGGGTGAAGTTGTTCGTCCGCTTCGCGAGCTGAAAGGCTTTGAGAAACTTAGCCTTGCGCCAGGAGAAAGCGGCACGGCCACGTTCACGCTGACGGAAGAACAGCTTCGTTACTATCATTCCGATCTCAGCTTTGGCAGTGATCCGGGTACCTTCCAGGTATTTGTCGGACCTAACAGCCGCGATACGCTGGAGCAATCTTTTAAACTGATCTAATTCAAAAAAAGGCGGCAAAAAATAGATTTCCCGAGAGATACTCGTCTTTACGTAAATAACCACATAAAGAAAATACTGTACACTGCCTTGAAAAAACAACCGTCTATGATGCCGGCTTGTTTAATTGGATAGGAGGAATAAACATAAAATGACAGCCACCATTACGAATTCAAAGTTTAACGTTCAAGCTGGTGATCTGTGCTTTACCTTTTGGGAGAGCGGAGATTTGTATCAGGCCGTAAGCGGCCGGACCATGATTAATCAATTGATGACAAGCCCTGTTGAAGGGTCTTTAAATAACCTTTATTTGCGTATCCATACCGATGCCGGTATCAACTTTTATCCGCTGCTCGGCATTCATTCCAACAGCACGATTAGCGTAAACAGCAGCCGGATCGTATGGGAAGGAAGCGCAGAAGGTGTTCAATATAAAGTGACCTTTGCATTGTCTGCTCAGGGCGTATGGTTCTGGGATGTCGTGACCCGCGGTGAAGGGGTGAACATCGATATTGTTTACGGCCAGGATATCGGTGATGCGGATGTTGGCGCAGTACGCAGCAATGAGGCATACCTGTCCCAGTATATAGATCATTCGGTATTCGAGGACGAACAACACGGCTATGTCGTATGTTCGCGCCAGAATCAGCCGCAGGGCGGGGCATTCCCATATATTCAGCAGGGCTCCCTGACTCGCGCGGCCGGTTACTCGACCGACGGCTTCCAATTTTTCGGACTGTCTTATAAAGAAACCAACGTACCATCCTGCCTGAGCCAGGCCAAGCTTGCCAATGAAATCTACCAGTATGAATTCGCCTATACGGCGCTTCAATCCGAGTTGGTTTCACTGCATGGTGAAGCACGCTTCGTGTTTTACGGCCTTGTCAAAGCCGATCATGCGGCTGCAGTAACAGAGCTGGAATTCAAGGATGAGGTGCAGCAGGCCTGGGAGGCTTATCTGGCAGAAGATCAGGGCGGATCGCTGCAGAAGCTTTCCCCGGTTCGTCTGAAAGCAGTCATTGGCGAACCGCTGCATACTCTTTCGCTAACGGAGAATGAAATCAATGAGCGTTTCCCGGGTCACAAGAGACACCAGGAAGAGCGTGAAGATGGACAGCTCTTGGCTTTCTTTACAGATACCTATGAGCATATCGTTTTGAAAGAAAAAGAAATGTTGGTTGAGCGTCCGCACGGACATATTTTGATGAGCGGGGATAACGTAAAATTTGGAGCTGAGGTCGTAACAACCACTTCCTATATGTATGGCATTTTCAACTCGCATCTAGTGGTTGGCAATACGAACTTTAACAAAATGATGAGCAATGCCCGTAATGCGCTGAACATTCCGAAAATGGCAGGACAGCGGATTTACGTGGAAGTGGACGGAAAATATCGGCTGCTCACCATGCCATCCCTGTTCGAAATTGGTTTTAACTATGTGCGTTGGTACTACAAGACCACTGTTGATACGCTGGTGATTACGAACTTCACGACCGTGGATACGCCGGAGGTTCGTCTGAACGTACGCTCCGAAAGCGGCAAGGCATATCGTTTCTTGGTAACCAATCAGGTTACGATGGATGTGAACGAATATGAGACTTCGGTGCAAATGACGAATGACAACGGCGTCCTTACTTTCTACGGCAGACAGGATGCGATCCGTACGGAGGCCTATCCGAACCTGAAGTATCGGATGTGGGTTGACGGGGCGAAGGCTCAGATCGGCGATGAAACTGATTTAGCCGAAGGAATCCAGGCGGGCTGCGCGTCTCTGATTACGATGAAGATCGAATCTGCCTCCGAGTGGACGCTTACCGTACAAGGATTGCTTGACGGAGAGGAACTTCCGGCATCGATCAAGAATATAGAAGAAGAGATTTGTAAATATCAGGAGTTCTATAAACAAGTTATGAATGGATTCCGGCTCACAGGAGCGGATGGGGCAGAAGAGGAGGACTTCTTCAAAGTCAACGCGCTGGCCTGGTGGTATACCCATAATATGCTCGTCCATTACTCGGTTCCGCATGGTTTGGAGCAGTACGGCGGAGCAGCTTGGGGAACGCGCGATGTATGTCAAGGTCCTACGGAGTATTTCATGGCAACGCAGAAATTCGAACAAGTTCGTGATATTCTGCTCACCGTATACATGCATCAGTATGAAGATGATGGAAACTGGCCGCAATGGTTCATGTTTGACCGTTATGCTCCGGTCCAGCAGGAGGAGAGCCATGGCGATATCATCGTTTGGCCGCTGAAGGTACTGAGCGACTATTTGACGGCAACGCAGGATTACAGTATTTTGAAGGAAAAGATTTCCTATACCCGCAAAGGCAGCTTCCAATTCACGGAGCAGCAATTTACGGTCCTGGAGCATGTGAATAAGGAAATCGATTATATCCGCAGTCATTTCCTGCATGATACGTACTTGTCTTCATACGGCGATGGGGATTGGGATGACACGTTGCAGCCGGCGAACGCGCAGCTGAAGAAGTATATGGTCAGCAGCTGGACGGTTGCCTTGACGTATCAGACGTTGACACAGCTGTCTGCCGCCCTTCGCACCGAGGAAGCAGCTCTGGCAGAAGAGCTTCAGGAAATGGCTTCCGGCATTAAGAGAGACTACAACCATTACATGCTGCAGACAGATGTCATTCCTGGGTTCCTCTACATGGAAGATCCGGCTTCGGCCAAGATGATGCTGCATCCGACGGATACCGAAACAGGGATCCAATACCGGCTGCTTCCGATGACGCGCAGTATGATTGCCGAGCTGCTGGATCCGGAACGTGCGAAGTCTCATTATGATCTCATCAAGGAGAAACTGTTCTTCCCGGATGGCGTGCGTCTGATGAACCGTCCTGCCCAATACGCGGGTGGCGTCAGTACCCATTTCAAGCGGGCGGAGCAAGCTGCGAACTTTGGCCGTGAGGTCGGGCTTCAATATGTTCATGCCCATATCCGGTTCGTGGAGGCTATGGCGAAGCTTGGACATGCCGAGGATGTATGGAACGGATTGAGCGTGATTAATCCGGTTGGTATTCGTGATGTCGTTCCCAATGCAGAGATTCGTCAGAGCAATGCTTACTTTAGCAGCTCGGACGGCAAATTCAACACCCGCTATGACGCGCAAACGAATTTTGACGACCTGCGCAGCGGCAAGGTTCCCGTGAAGGGCGGATGGAGAATCTATTCCAGCGGTCCGGGGATCTACATGAATCAACTGATTTCCAATGCGCTTGGCATCCGCCAGGATCATGAAGGTCTCGTTCTTGACCCTGTACTGCCAGCATCACTGGACGGCATGCATTTTGAATTCCAATATGATGGAGTGAAGGTGACCTTTATCTACCATATAACGGGAGCTTCCGTAGGCCGTATCGTCTTGAACGGAAAGACACTGGATTCGGAAAGAGTGGCTAATCCTTACCGTGAGGGCGGATTGCGCATTTCCAAGGAAGCCTTTGAAGAAGCCATGAATGGCGCTACGAATGTAATTGATATTTTTATGTAAAATTTTAGGCGATCTTTAGGGATCGCCATTTTCCATAGCTTTATAGACATTGAAGGCAAATATAGAATGGGGCCCAACATTAGTAAGGAGCGAGGACAATTGGTAAGTATTAAGGATATCGCTAAAAAAGCCGGGGTTTCGATTTCGACGGTATCTTATGCCCTGAACGGCAGCAGCAAAGTGACAGACGAGACAAGCGCCAAGATTCTGGCGATCGCCAAAGAGCTGAACTATGTCCCCAACGCGGCTGCGAGAACGTTAAAGAAGAGAGAATCCAAAATTCTAGGTGTCTTCCTGACCGATTTCAAAGGTGACGTATACGGGGAACTGCTTGACGGAATGAAGGAGGTTTGCAACTCGCAGGGATATGATCTGATCGTGTGCAGCGGCAAACAGTCTCACCGGATGCTTCCGGAGCGTATGATTGACGGCGCCGTTATCCTCGATCATACCTTTTCAAGCGAAGAGCTGCTTAAATATGCGGAACGCAATCATAAAATCGTTGTACTGGACAGGGAGCTCGAGCATTCGAATATTAATCAGGTCTTGCTGGACAACAAAGCCGGGGCAACCTTGGCTACGGAATTTCTGGTCGAGCAGGGACATAGGAAAATTTATGTGGTCTCAGGGCCTGAAGGCTCGTATGATTCAACCCAACGGATGAAAGCCGTCAAAATGGTGGCCGACAGGGCGGAAGACGTGGAGTGGATTGAAATCCAGGGCGATTTCAAGAAGAGCGGCGGCGAAAAAGCGGCCGAACAGATCATGCAGGAATATACGGAGCCGGTTGCCGTGTTCTGCCTGAACGACGAAATGGCGATCGGTCTTTGCAACCGGATTGCCGACACCGATTTTACAATCGGGGAACAGATTCACCTGATTGGTTTCGATAATATAGAACTGACCCGTTACATGCAGCCGCGGCTGGCTACCATCGATTATTCCAAGCGCAAATGGGGAGCGCTCGCCTCAGAGCAGTTGATCAAAATCCTCTCCGGTGAAAAGGTGGACCATGAGCGCATTTATGTCACCTTGGTTAGGGGCGAATCTGTCGGAAAAGGAATCAAACGGAGCGAATCGCACGTAAACTAAAAAATGACCCGAAGAGACACTTGAAAACAAGTGCTTCCTCTCGGGTCATTTGCATGTTTGCGGACTTTTTCTAGCTGGTCTTCCTAAATCATAAACCGGAGCTGCCTGGCGTTGGGGCCAAGAGCAGGATTGTTTTCAAGATAGGAAGCATAGACGCGCAGCATGGTCTGATTCGGAATTTCCTGCATCAACTCCTCGCGAAGCATCCGGATCACATCTAGGAGTTCGTGTTTGACATGTTCAGTGATCGTCAGTTCATGAACTTGCTCCTCCAGAGAAAAGAGAAAGCTCAAGATGGTTTCCTTGCGCGTATGGGGATCGACCGGATTAAGATCGTTAACATAAATGCTGCTCTCGTTCAACACAGGAGCGGGTTGCTTTTCAAGCATATCCTTCACGACAGCATCCATACGTTCCTCAATAAACCGGGCGAGCTCGGACATCGGCAGCGAAATCACCTTTTGATTGGCATACGACAGATACTCTCTCAGCATCCCTCTGAAAATAATGACAATATCCCATATATAAGCCCTGATATTCTCTCCATAAGCTTCGTAAAAGAAGTCACGGTGCAGGTTCAGGAGCGTTACTCTCTTCTTTTTCCAGGCGACGATAAAATGTTCATGATCCTTGACCGGAAGCTCTTTGAATTCACTCGTAAAATAGTAGTTCTCAAGCATGTACTGCAGCTGGAATTCAATTTTCCGGCGCAGCTGCTCTTTGGGAGAAGAATGCTGCTCCTGATCCAGTTCTCTTGCCTGGGAGAACATGGTTTGATGGCATGCTTCGAACACGGCGGTAAAAAGCTCCTCCTTCGAGGGGAACAGCTTGTAAATGCTGCCCTTAGCCATGCCGCAGGCCTCGGCAATGTCCTTCATAGAAGCTGCAACATACCCTTTTTCCTTAAAAATATCCATTGCCGTGCACACGATCTGCTGTCGTTTCAACGTTTCCATGACATCCACCTCACCTTGTATTTTGACATGTCCCGCCAACGAGGTCAATTTCGATGAATTGACAGATAGAACCCGCGAGTCATATAATGGACTTGTGAGTTTTATTGAGATAACAGGGAGGTGAACCAAAGCGATATGCTTTGGAAAACATGAAAATAGCTCAAGATTTGGAAATGCTTGATTTGACCGTTGACGGCGCGGGAATGGTACTTCACCCGGTGGTGGTCGGCAGCAAGGACCACTGGACACTGGTGGATACAGGAATGCCAGGACAATATGAGGCTATTCAAAAACTGGTGCAGCAGGCTGGATATACGGCCTCGGAGCCGGCATCCATCATCTTGACGCATCAGGATATCGACCATGTGGGCAGCCTGCCGCAGTTTCTGGCCAAGAAAAGCGGATCGGTGGAGGTATACGCACATCAGGACGATCAGCCCTATATTGATGGAGAAATTCCATTGATCAAGATGCGGCCGGAAGTCGTCGATATGCTCCGGCAGTCGCTGACAGAAGAAGAATATACGGCATTTGAGTATACTTTCTCCAAGGAATCCCCTGCCCAGGTAACGCAAATGATGGCAGAAGGGGATGTGCTTCCTTTTGGCGGAGGGCTTACTGTTATTCATACACCGGGACATACCCCCGGACATGTCAGTTTATACCACGCGAATAGCAAAACGCTGATTGCTGGCGATGCTTTAACGGTCAACGATGGTGAGCTGTGCGGACCGAATCCGCCTGTGACACCGGATATGGAACTGGCGCTGAAGTCACTTTTGAAATTGAAGAAATATGATATCGAAGCGGTGATTTGCTACCATGGCGGATGGTTTAAAGGGGATGTCCAGAAACGGATTGACGAGCTGACCGCGGATGTCCAGTAAACCGGTAAGGCTTGTTTATACGCTTGTCTGCGGCATCATTGGGGCGTTCATTTTCAAATGGATTCATATGCCGATCCCGTGGCTTCTGGGTCCGATGATCGTGACATTGGTAGCATCCAGGTCTATCAAGCAGGTAAAGCCATTGTGGCCGCCGGTTCTGCGCAATGCCGGAATGATTATCATTGGATATACGGTTGGACTATCCTTTACGCTTTCGACTCTGCAGCAAATCGGCCGTCAGCTTCCTTCTATGATATTGCTTACGGTACTTCTGTTAGTATGCAGCCTGCTCATCGCCCTTCTGATTTCGTTTCTCTCAGGCGTTCCGTTTCCAACGGTACTGATGGGGAGCATTCCCGGGGGACTGACGCAAATGATTCCGCTGGCGGAAGAAATAAAGGGAATCGATATTACCGTCGTGACCTTTTTGCAGGTATCCCGCCTGATGATGATCATTTTCTTTGTGCCTCTGCTCGTTTTTAGTCCTTTGTTTGGGGGGACGGGGGCCAAAGCAGTCGAGGCTGCGGTGAGTCATGCCTCATCTGCAAGCTGGGAAGGGCTTTTTCCTCACATTATGGTTTTTGCTGTCGTGTGTACACTGCTGGGGATTGCCGGGCAGCGGATCAAGTTCCCGACCGCCTATTTGCTGGGTCCGATGATCGGGACCGTTGTGCTGAATTTATCCGGTTATTCGGGTCATGCGCTTCCATCCGTATTTCTGAATGCCTCACAGCTGGTGATCGGCATATATGTAGGAATGCTGTTGAAGCCCGAACAGCTGGGCAAGAAGCTGCGGATTATCCTCCTAGCCGCATTCAGCGGAGTTCTGTTGATCTTATGCTCTATGGGTCTAAGTCTGCTTCTTACGAGGCTCCATGCCGTTACGATGGTGACAGCCTTCTTGGGTCTGGCCCCTGGAGGAATGGATCAGATGGGGATCATGGCGAAGGAAGCGGGTGCAGATTTATCTGTTGTCATATGCTATCAGCTGTTTCGGACCTTATTTATCTTCCTGGCGGTACCGCCGCTGCTGAAAGCCATTTTTAAAGCCATGCTCCGTAAGCAGCCCTCCGGTACATGAAGATGCTATGAATGGTGTTGTAAGACTTTTGTTTACTATATAAAGAAAAGCTCCACTTCCTGTTTCCAGGTGAGTGGAGCTTTTTGCATTGTGATATACGATACTCAGCTCAGCAGCATCAAGATGATCGATGAGAGGGACAGGCATGCGCTGATCAAATAGATGAAGACAACAGCCTGCTTGGGACTAAGTCCCCAGGACAGAAGACGGTAATGAATTTGGCTCCGGTCCGCCTTGTACACAGGTTGTCCGTTAAGATAGCGCTTGACCACGACATAGATGTTGTCGAAAATCGGAACGCCCAGCGCCAGCACCGGCACCAAAATCGAAATGACGGTTACCTGCTTGAATGCTCCGTCCAGTGCGATGATGCCAAGCATAAAGCCGATGAACGTTGCTCCTGCATCACCCATGTAGATTTTGGCCGGCGGCTTGTTGTATCTCAAGTAGCCCAGTGCAACACCCACGAGAATAATTGCCATGATGGCCGACTGGGATTGGCCTTTCGCAATCGCTACGATGAAAAGGGTCAAAGCCGAGATTCCGGCGACGCCTCCGGATAGACCGTCGAGTCCGTCCATGAAGTTAATGACCGTCGTAACCCCAAAGATCCATAGAATGGTCAAAATGAACTGAAGCCACTCCGGAAACACGATCATGTGCCCGGCAAACGGAATGGTGACCCCGACAAAGGAGATACCGGAAAAATAGACAACCACAGCTGCCGTCACCTGCACCACGGTTTTCGGCAGAGCCGGAAAATCCTTGCCCCTTGTTTTGTACCAATCATCCACCATACCGATCCCCAGAATCAGGAGCGAGCCTGCGACCACGCCGGCCATTTCACGGTCCCAGTGACGGGTAAGGATCAGATACGGAATCATGAACCCGAGGAAAATGGCGATGCTCGCCAGGTGGGGAACCGGCTCCTTATGGATTTTACGGCTGGTGGGCCTATCGACAAAATCGACCCGGATCGCAAGCTTCCGCAGAGGCGGAATCAATGCGAGCACGATAACAAGCGATAATATAAATCCGATTACATACACGATTTTTTGGCCTCCATCACTTCAGTTAACAATAAAAAACATGCAATAACATCCATATTCAGGCATTTTTCTGGGATAAGCTCTATTTCTAACTAGGATAATACCTATTTTTACAAAAGACAACGGTAAATATTTAATATTTCCATAACATACCAACTGAACAATTTTAACAATCGTATACGAAAATAGACCTATATCCATTAAGCGATAAGAAAAGGGTGAGCCATTTGAAAAACAATAAAATGTTCCAAATTCTTGCGGCAGCCGCGCTGGTAACAACAGCACTGTCTGCAGGAACAGCCGAAGCAGCAACAGCAAAAGCACCTGTCAAAAGTCCTGCAGCCAAAACCGTGGCAGCTAAATTTGCCGTCACAACCGCACAGATTTTGGTAAACGGGAAAAGCACTTCTGTTCAAATGCTTCAAGCAGGTAACGTGAAACTGATTGCTCTTGGCGATCTGGCGAAAGCTTATGGCGCCGCAGTGACCTCCTCCAAGGGAGTAATCACGATCGCTACCGGAAAAAGCGGACAAAGCCTTCAGCTTCAAACCGGCTCCAAGACATTCAAGCTTGACGGAGCGGCACACTCTTTTACAACAGCTCCGGTCATGCAGGATAACCGTTCGTACGTAGAACTTAATCCGGTTGTAGCTGCATTCGGCGGCGAAGTACTGTCTGCCGGACAAACCCTGCAAGTTCTGACATCCGAAAGAATCACCGGAAGCTTTGCTTCGGTATCCTTTGACGCTAAAGGCCAAGTCCTTGCCGTTAAGGATGATGCGGAGCCGGCTCAACTGTTCAGCCTGAATACCGATTACAGCTCACGCTTATTATCTTCAGATAACAACGTGTCGAATATGACAATTTCTCCTTCCGGAGACTCGGCTGCTTACACGGATGAAACCGGACAGCTCTTCCTGCTCAACCTGAATGGCGGACAGCCGTATAAGCTGGGCGCGGACACGTCAGTTAAAACAGATCTGGCCTGGACGGCTGACAGCAAGAACATTTATTTCATCCAAGGCGACAAACAGGAGAAAATTTCTTACATATCAGTAGATACCGGCAAAATCACCGAGGTTTTGGCCGACAAAGTTGAAAATAAATCCGAGGTGCATGTCTCGGCAGATGGATCCAAAATCGCGTATATTGTGAACATTACCGGCGTGGCGCAAAACGATAAAGACAGCACCGAAGATTCCCTCAAAATCGATTACTCCGGAGCCGGCGAGCAAATCTTTACGCTGGATGTTGGCGTGAAAGATGCAAAACCTGCAGCTCTGACAGCGACCAGCGACAATAAATTGTACCCTGCCTTCCTGAGCAATGGCAGCGTTGCTTACCTGAGTGCGGATTCGGACAACATCAATGCCAAAGGTGTCGTTAAGGCCATTTCCGCCAGCGGTAAAATCCAGGATCTCATTGGAGATGTGGATGTAACCCTGAGCGCGGCAAGCGTGAACGGAAACGTGGTGGCAGCGGGTGAAGCCGCAGACGGCACTAACAAGGTGTACAGCATCGTTGCCGGCGTCAAAACCGAACTGTATAGCACGAAATCCGATATTACCGACCTGGCGATTTCTGCAGACGGCACTCGCGTGGCGGTGGTTGTAGACGGTAAAGTGATCGTTGTTCAAAACGGAAAAGCAAGTCAGCTTACTAAATAATTTGTTGCAAAACGAGAGGAGATTATTCACATGAAAATATTTAAAAAAATGTCCCTGCTGGCTGCTGCTTCCCTGGTAGCCGTATCCACCCTGGTAGGTTCTGCATCCGCAGCATCCAGCCTTTCCGGTAAAATCACGATCAACGGTTCTACAGCGCTGCTCCCGCTGACTCTTCAAGCGGCGAAGGAATTCCAAAAGCTGAACCCTAAAGTTAAAATCGCAGCATCCGGCAAAGGTTCTGTTACAGGACCCCAGGCCGTGAAAAAAGGCATCGCCGACATCGGAGCATGCGACTGGGATGCAAGCATGGACGTTCCCGGCTTCAAAGCATTTGACGGACAGGTAGCAAACAAGGTTGCAGTCATTCCGTTCGCAACGATTGCCAATAAAAACGTTAAAGTCAGCAACCTGACGACAGAACAGCTGAAAGGCATCTATTCCGGAAAAATCACCAACTGGAAAGAAGTTGGCGGCGACAATGCGGATATCGTGGTCATTACCCGCGCATTCGGCTCAGGAACACGCGTCAACTACCAAGCGAAGGCCCTGGCAGGCGGCGATATCGTGAAAAAGGATAAAAACTACAAGGAAGTAGGCTCCAGCGGCGATATGAAAACAGCCGTGGCAACGACTCCAAATGCCATCGGATATATCGACCTGGTATACGTGAATAGCGATATCAAAGCCATTAGCCATAACGGCGTCGCTCCAACGACGGACAATGTCATCAACGGAACTTATAAAATTTGGGCATATGGCTATTACATGACTAAAGGACAACCAACTGGCGCAACAAAAGCATTCATCGAATACGTGCAAAGCCAAAAGTTCCAACAAGGTTCCCTGAAAAAGCTGAAATTCATTCCGATTTCCGCAATGCACTAATATCTAGAGCAGCGAAATGCACTAAGTTTTGAAGATGCATACGACAGCCAGCCCTGAACGGAAATGGGGCTGGCTGCTTTATAGGAGGAAACTAAAGTGAGCTCGTCCACCCAGCAATATGTGCCCGAAGATTCTGCTTTAATCGTGAAGCCCATCAGTAAACGGTTCAGCCGCTATGTGCGCGCCCGGATAACGAACCGGATATTTAATTATTATTTCCTGTTCAGTATTCTGGCGCTGTGTTTTGTCCTCGGGCTAGTGATCTTTTTTATCGGCAAAACGGCACTGCTGACGTTCGCCCATATCTCCTTTGCCGACTTTTTCCTATCCTTTAACTGGACGCCGGAGGAGGATCATTATGGAGCGGCGGGGATCATCATCAATACGTTATCCCTGACTGCCTTAACTTTGGTCATGGCTGTGCCGGTAGCCGTAGGGCTGGCCGTCTTGATCTCCGAGATCGCTCCGAAATGGATGAAGAACATGATGCGTCCGGTCCTGGACCTTCTGGTCGGCATTCCGTCCATCGTTTACGGATACCTTGGATTGACTGTCTTGATTCCTTTCCTGCGCAGACTGAGCGGGGAGAATCTGGGGGATGGATTGCTGGCGGCGGCTTTGGTGCTGGCGTTGATGGTGCTGCCGACCATCTGCCGCATTAGCGACGATGCGATCTCCATGGTACCCAAAAAATACCGTGAGGCCGCTTATGCGCTGGGTTCAACACGCCTGCAGGTCATGATGAGAGTCGTGATTCCGGCGGCGGGCAGAGGGATTATCACAGCCATTATCATGGGAATGACCCGGGCGATCGGCGAAACGATGGCGGTTGTCATGGTCATCGGGAACACGGCACAGCTGGCAAAGACGCTTTTCACTCCGGCCTCCGTGCTGACGAGCAATATCGTCATGCAAATATCCAACGTGGAATTTGATTCGACGTGGAACTACGCGCTGCATATGATGGCATTTCTGTTGCTTGTCATTTCGTTCATTCTCATTTTGTTTATCCGCTATCTTGGACGGAAGGGAAGTGACAAGGTATGACGGACATGACGCGCAGCCGCAAGATGCAAAGATCGCTTGTGTACAACAAGCTGGCAACCGGAGCCTTTTATGGTCTGGGGGCGCTTGTGCTGCTCCTGATTCTCTGGCTTCTGTTCACGATCTTAGGCAAGGGTCTTCCCGGATTGACCTTGGACTTTTTGATGAAGCTTCCAGAGGACATGGATGCGGGCGGCGGAATCGGACCGGTTTTATTCAACTCCTTCTATATTCTGTTCCTGTCGCTCGTGATTTCGATTCCGATTGGTGTAGGCGCCGGTATTTATATGGCTGAATATGCACCACAGAATAAATTTACCGAGGTGCTGCGCATCTGCGTGGAAAGCCTTTCTTCCGTTCCTTCGATCGTATTCGGGATGCTGGGCCTCGCCATCTTTGCCGAATATTTTCAAATCGGTTTGACGATTCTGGGCGGAGCAGTCAGCTTGGCCTTCCTGAACCTGCCGATGCTGGCAAGGGTGACGGAGGAGGCGGTACGCGCCGTGCCGAATGATGTGAAGAACGCCTCCTATGCACTTGGCATGACCAAATTCCAATGTATCCGTACGGTTGTACTGCCGATGGCGCTGCAGGGTATTATCACAGGCATCTGTCTTGTCGCTGGCCGTGCTTTCGGCGAATCTGCCGTTATTTTGCTGACTGCGGGTCTCAGCACCTCGGGCGAGATGTGGGATTTCAACTTGTTTTCGCCGGGCGAAACGCTTGCTGTTCATCTATGGTACGTTCAGTCTGAAGCTATTGTCGAAGATGCCGCACAAATCGCCGACAGATCGGCTGCGGTACTGGTTATCATCGTTCTTCTCCTTAACTTGTTGTTCCGGATTCCGCTGTGGATCAATAACCGCAAGCTGAAGAGGTAGTGTCCTGAAAAAAACGAAAGAACCTTTCTACCGTTAAGGTAGGAAGGTTCTTTCGTTTGATTGTGGGATGGAGCTAGCCTTTTATTCCGTTCATGGCAATGCCTTCAATGAAATAACGCTGCAGGAAAATGAATAGTATAATAATCGGCAGCGTGGCCATCACCGCTCCGGCCATAAGCAGAGGGTAATCGGTGGAATGCTGCCCCTGGAAGGTGGAAATGCCAATCGACAGGACGCGCATGTCCTCGGAGCTGGTCATGATCAGCGGCCATAACAGTTCGTTCCAGGAAGCAAGGATCGTGAAGATCGCCAGTGACACGAGTGCCGATTTGGACAAAGGCAGATAGATATTCCAATAGATACGGAAGTAGCTGCAGCCGTCGATTTTGGCGGCTTCCTCCAAATCTTTTGGCAATGTCATAAAAAACTGCCGCAGCAGGAAGGTCCCGAAGGCGCTAAAAATACCAGGAATGATCAGTACATAGAATGTGTCAAGCCAGTTCAGCTCGCGCATAATCACGAAACTCGGAATCATGACGACCTGGGAAGGGACCATGAGCACGGCCAACATTGCCAGAAAGATAAGGTTCTTGCCCGGGAATTTGAGACAGGCAAAAGAATAGGCGGCAAGCGAGCAGAGGAGCAGTTGCCCCGCCGTCCGTCCGAGCGTGACCAAAATGGTATTTCCATAGTACCGGCCAAAATCAATGGTGCTCAGCACCTTGGAGTAGTTCTCGAAATGCCACTCGGAAGGAAACAGGGTGGGAGGAACCTTCATGGAGTCGGCAAACGACTTAAAGGAAGTGGATAGCATCCACAGAAAAGGCATGATCATCAGGATCGCGCCAGCTATCAGCAGCACATGGACCGCGATTCTGCGGGATCTGTAAGAAGAATAGCTTGTCATGGACGTGTCCCTCCTCCGTTATTGGTAATGAACCCAGCGTTTTTGGAAATACATCTGAAACGCCGTGATCACGAGAATGACGATGAACAGGATAAAAGCTTCTGCCGATGCATAGCCCATGTTGAAATACTTGAATCCGTCCTCCCAAATACTGTATACCACGGTCCGGGTCGAATCGAGCAGCGAAGACTGCTGCCCCATCATGATAAAGACGAGGTCGAATACCTGAAAAGAGTTGATGAACGACATCACGAGAACGAAGAACAGGCTCGGCGTAAGCAAAGGAAGCGTGATGCGGAAGAACCGATACAGCGTCCCGGCTCCATCAAGGGAAGCTGCCTCATAATAACTCGCCGAAATACCCTGAAGGCCGGAGAGCAGGATAACGGCATTATATCCGATGCTTGTCCATACGCTGACAATCACGATGGAGAACAGGGCGAATTTTTCATCGAACAGCCAGTTCGGCTGCGGCAGATGCAGGCTGCCGAGCACGAAATTGATCAGGCCGAATTCCGAGTTGTACAGCCATTTCCAGACCATGCCGACCGCAATAGGCATGGTAATGACGGGAATGAAGTATAGTGTCCGATAAAGAATCATGCCCTTGATTTTCTGGTTGAGCAATACAGCCAGAATCACGGCAAAGGCAATGGAGAGTGGAACGGTGGCAATGGTATAGAGCAGCGTGTTCAGCAGGGATCGGGTGAACTTCTCATCCCCGGCGAGCTGCGTGAAATTATCAAGTCCGTTAAAGACAGGTGAAGACATACCGTCCCAGGACGTGAAGGAGAGAAACAATGACGCGGCGGAGGGAGCCATATAAAATACGGCCAGACCCAGCGCTACGGGCAAGATGAACAGATACCCCCAAGCGGCTTCACGAACGGAAAGCTTGGAGAATGTGCGTTTTTTATTTACGGGTCTGCCGGGCTGGTGTTTCGCTGCGGACGCGGAGGGATTCATGGCAGCACCTTCCTTTCGTTTTTGATCGTTCAAGCCCTTAGTAGCCGGGCTTGAACGTTTTTTCGAAGGGTACAATGTGCAGGCTATTTTTTGCCTTCTGAGGCGAGGATTCCATTCATCTTATCCGCAATCGTTTTGAGCGCATCTTCAAAGGTTTTCTTGCCAAGGAAGGCATCCTGAATTTCCTTGCTCTCAACGTCCTGCCATTCGGCTGTTTTCTCCGACACCGGATAAGGAACGGCAAACTTCAGACTATCGACGAACACCTGCAGATTCAGGGAAGGGATGGATTTCAGCCAGCCGTCTTCCGTACCTTTATAGGCCGGAATGCTGAAGCCGGAGTCTGCGAGCAGCTGCTCGCCTTCTTTGCCGGAGAGGACCTGAATGAGATCCCAGGCTTCCTTCTCATGCTTGGTCTTGCCGTTCATAGCCCAGCTCAGGCCATGGACGATCGTCGCTTGCTTCTGGCCTGCTGGCAGCGGGGCTACGCCGAGCTTGTCTCCAAGAAGCTTATAGAGCTCAGGCGCGCTGACGGAAATGGCAGGGAACATAGCCACCTTGCCGGAGCCAAACAGCTGCAGGGGTTTGGTCTCAAGCTGCTGCTGTGCGGTTGGGGAGTAGCCCTTTTCCATCAGACCTTGCTCCCACTTGAATGCGGACAATGCTTCAGGCGAATTGAAACCGGATGATTTCTTATCGTCAGAAATGATGTGACCTCCGGCCTGATGAATCAGATCATAGTAGCCCGATTGGCTATCGATCAAGGCGGCATATCCATAAACGCCACTGGTTTTGTCCGTTAGCTTGGCAGCATTCTCTTCGATGCTGTTCCAGGTCCAGTTATTGTCCGGATAGGCAATCCCGGCTTTGTCGAATAATTCCTTGTTATAGTAAAGTCCTACGGCGTCGAGGAAATAAGGGAGACCGTAGAGATGGTCTTGGTATGAGTAGAGGTTCACAAGCGCCTCTGTATATACGGAGGTATCGAGCTTGCTCTGATCGATTAGCGGCTGCAGATCCTTGATCCAGCCGTTGGAGGCATAAGCGTAGAAGTTCGGCCCGTTCATCCAGAACACGTCGGGACCGCTGTTGCCGGCCAGGCTTGTCTTGAGCTTCGTCCAATAGTCCGCCCATGGGGTATAAGTGACTTTCACTTCAACATCCGGATGGCTTTTGTTATAAAGCTGGATCGTTTTGGTGAGCGTGTCTTTTACATTTTCGTCCCATAAAGCGACGTTGAGCACTTTCTTGCCGCCCGCTTCCCCGGAAGACGAACCGCCACAGCCAGCTAAAACCGTAGTAAACAGGAACAGAATCGTTATGAGTGCAGAAGCTTTTTTTCTCATCGACATTTCCTCCTAATTTTGTTTATAATACGGATTTATTCTTCAAAAACGCTGCCAAGTATGTACAAAATACCTCCTTTCCCGGACTTTTTGATCATAGTTATTCCATTCATCGAAAAAAGTGAATGAAGATTCTAATGGTTGCTATTTAGAAAATTAGGGAAACTATGACATCTGTTGCGTAAGATTATAGCTTTGCAGTATATTTTTTTCAAGTAAGCGATTACAAAAATATAAAATATATTATTTTTCCAGATTTTAGTGATGTATAGGGAAAGAAGAATGGGTGGCAGAAGATGTACATATTATTTTTGTTGGAATAAGTCTTATGAAGCGTGTAAATCGAACTATATTTTACGAAATTAATGGAATAAGATGGAAGATAATGATCGTATCCTGAAGAAGAAAGGAGAACATTGTTGAAACAAATGAGAAAAGGCGATTTGAAGCTGGTGCAAGAGCTGAACCGTTCCATGATTCTGAATAAAATCCGCGGCAGCGGACCGATCTCGAGAATCAGCCTTGCGAAGGAATGCAGCATCAGCCCCTCGACTGTGGCATCTGCGGTGCAGGAATTGATCAAGGAAGGTTATGTATCCGAGCTAGGCGCAGGTAAATCCAGCGGCGGGAGAAAGCCGATTTTGCTGCAGTTTGCGCCCGATAACCACTTTATTATCGCGGTGGCCATAACGAATAGTAGCATAGAGCTTGCGGAGCTGAATCTGGAGGCCCATATCAAGCGGAAATGTCTTAAGCCAGTGAAGGGGGAGACCGGCGAAGAGGTCATTCAGCTCATGACAGAAGAATTGGATTTATTTATGCAGGATTGCAGGGACCTTGAGAGATGCGCCGGCATCGCCGTCACGGTTCCAGGCGTGGTCAATGTGGAGAAAGGAATCGTGTACTATAACTCAAAGCTTCGTCTGGATCATGTTCCACTAAAAGAAATCATTGAGCGCCGTTATGGACTGCGGACGTGGATTGAGAATGACGCCAACGCCGCTGTCCTGGCGGAGAGAAGGTTCGGAAACTGCGGAGAATATCCGGATTTGATATATATTGTCGTCGGCGACGGGGTTGGTGCGGGAATTCTGGTCAATGACAATGTCTTGCGCGGCAGCAGCGGAGGAGCGGGGGAATTCGGCCATACGAGCGTAAGCCGGAGCGGAATCCGTTGTGAATGCGGGAACGTAGGATGCCTGGAAAACGCAGTCAGCTGGTCTGCGGTGTATTCGAGGATCGTAGCGGGAATCACCTCGGGGAGACCGACGGTGTTAAGCGAGCTCTGCCGGGGTAACTTTTCGGAAATTCGTCCGTCTTTATATAAAGAAGCGATTCGCCTTGGCGATGCCCTGTCCATGGATATCAACGAGGAAGTTGCCGAGCATTTAAGCGCCGGTATCGTTAATCTGTTGAATTTATTTAATCCGGGCGCGATTATTATGGACGGCAGCCTGGCCTACGATAATCCGGTACTTCTGGAGCGGATTCGGGAGCATGTGCAAAGACGCGGAATGCGGATTCTGAAAGATGGGATCCCCATTAAACCCTCTTCATTCGGTACGGATGGAAACCTGATTGGCGGGGCGGCCGTTGTACTGAGCCAAATTTTCCGTTTTTCCTTGGCTGAAAGCTGAAATTTCCGCCTAAATATCTACATATATTGGTGTTGAATGATGGCGGATCGCGGAGTACAATGATTCAGCAAGGTTTTGCGGCAATGCCTGGATGCGTTGTCCAATGCCGCGATTTTTGAACGCAGAAAGGTACTGATGAAATGACATGGCTTAAAAACAGGACTCCTCGGCAGTTGCTGTACTGGGCTCCAATCTTGCTCATGCTTATTTTTCCGGTTTTGGGCAGTCTGTATCACTTGGTAAACCAGCCGACGAATAAAGTCTATTCTCTTCTTACTCCCTTGGATCAGGCGACGCCGTTTATTAAATATTTCGCCCTTCCCTATGGAGTATGGATTTTCTATATTTATGTCTGTCTGGTCTACTTTTTCTTCCGCGACCGTCCTTCCTATTATCGCTCGCTGCTGGTGTACACGGTTTGTGCGCTTACCTGCTACGGTGTTTATCTGGTGTTCCAGACAACCGTCCCCCGGCCTGAAGTGATCGGAAATGACCCGTTCGCGCAGTTGACGCGGTTTATATACAATCGTGACCAGCCGTTTAATTGCTTTCCAAGCATTCATTGCTTCTCCAGTTATATGGTGATGCGGATGATTTGGAAAAGTCCTGCACGGAATCGACTGAATGTGACTTTGATCA
The DNA here is from genome assembly GCF_009807035.1 of Paenibacillus dendrobii. Taxonomy (GTDB): domain Bacteria; phylum Bacillota; class Bacilli; order Paenibacillales; family Paenibacillaceae; genus Paenibacillus_AQ; species Paenibacillus_AQ dendrobii. The sequence continues at coordinate 68,303 of NZ_WUBI01000005.1, read as the reverse complement.
GCGGAATGTCGCTTTTGATCATCGCTTCGACGCTCTTCATGAAGCAGCATGTCATCATGGACGTGATCGGGGCAGTCGCGATCGTGGAAATCTACAGCTTCTTGTTCTTCAAGCTTCCTGCGATGTATCGGAATAAAACGGCGTCACAGCGCCGCGAATTTCAGGCCTGATTTTATTTTATTCATGATACGCAGCATGTACCGATAGAAAGGTGGACTGCTCCAGTGGAGCAGTCTTTTTTTATGGGAAACGGGAATTCCAGAAATTCTTACATATTATTTTCAGAAAAACATCGGCTAAAAGCAAAATCTATGCTATAATGAACCAAACATCCTATGTTTGGAGGACTTATGATTATGAACTTACAACGTCCGACGAAGCGAACGCTGGTGGAGCAGATTGTTGCCCAGCTGGAGCAGCTGATAGAGAACGGAACATGGCCGGTTGGAGAACGTATCCCTGCGGAACCCGAGCTTGTCCAAGAGCTGGGCGTGAGCAGAAATACGATCCGGGAGGCTGTGCATGCGTTAATCCACGCCGGCATGCTCAGGACGAGGCAGGGTGACGGAACTTATGTCTGCTCATCTAGCAGCCTGACGCCGGCACTAACGCGCAGACTGGAGCGCTCCAAGCTAAGCGACACACTGGATGTGCGTTTCGCTCTTGAACAGGAGGGAGCGCGTTTGGCCGCATTGCGGCGGACGCCTGAAGATATTATACAGATTCGGTCTGCTTACGAGGATTACAGGAAGGCTGAAGATGAGGGGGACATCGACAGTTTCATCCGTGCGGACTGTGTTTTTCACAGCAGAATTATCGCCGCTGCGCATAACTCTATTTTATGCGATTTGTATGAATCCATTGGAGAAGCCGTCCAGCAGGTCGTATCCTATGGAAGAGATTATTTAGCTTTGCAGCAAGTGCACGCAGAGCTAAACAAGTGTCTTATTGAAAAAATTATTGAGCAGGATGCAGCCGGTTCTGCGGAAACGGTCCGGAAATACATTGACGCTTCGCGGGACATGCTGCTGAAGGATATTCAAGGAGGAAAGGAAGAACATCATGAATAACGTAACTCAAGTAAAGAATCAGACAGATACGGCACCGGTTTCCACCGGAATGAAAGCAGTTTTGCTGCTTGTCGGTATCATTATGATAGCAACCACTCTTCGATCACCGATTACGGCGGTAGGACCGCTTATTGAAACTATTCGCGGCGATACCAGCATGTCACATACTTTAGCCGGACTGCTGACAACCTTTCCGCTGCTCGCCTTTGCGGCGATGTCACCGCTTGCGCCGAAAATCTCGCGGCGTTGGGGGATGGAGAGAACATTATTTCTGGGGGTATGTGCTGTAACAGCGGGCATTGCCTTGCGTTTTATCCCCACACTGCTCGCTTTGTTCTCGGGTACCATACTCCTCGGGTTAGGCATCGCACTTAGCAATGTATTGCTGCCGAGCCTGATCAAGCGCGATTTTCCGCTCCGAACGGGAGTGATGACAGGCATCTATTCCGTTTCCATGAATATTTTTGCGGCGATTGCCTCGGGGATCAGCGTGCCGGTGGCAGCTCATTTGCAATCAGGCTGGCGCGGCTCCTTAGCCATGTGGGGTATACTGGCTGCCGTTTCGCTTATTGTCTGGCTTCCACAGCTCCGCTATCGTCATGAAGCCGCGAATGTGCAGGTTTCGGGCAAAAGCAGCATTTGGAGATCGAAGTTGGCCTGGCAGGTGACTATCGTCATGGGATTGCAATCCTTTGTGTTCTATTCCGTCGTCGCGTGGCTTCCGGAAATATTGACTCAGCGCGGCATGAGTCCGTCGACAGCCGGTTGGATGCTGTCGCTTCTGCAGCTATTTAGCGTACCAGCCACCTTTGTGGTTCCGATTCTGGCTGCGCGATTTAAAAACCAGCGCCTGCTAGTGTTCCTCACGTTCCTTTGCCTGATGATCGGTTTTGTACTGTTGCTGACCGGTGTTCAAGCGCTCGTGCCTGTGGCTGTCATACCGATTGGCTTGGGAACAGGGTCAGCTTTTGGATTATGCACGATGTTCTTTGTGCTCCGTACTCGCCATTCCCACCAAGCTGCGGAATTGTCAGGCATGGCCCAGTCCATCGGCTACCTTCTGGCAGCGGTAGGTCCGCTTCTGTTCGGTCTTGTCCACGATATGACGGGCAACTGGACCGTGCCGATGATGCTTCTTCTTGTGGTCGGCATCATCTATATGCTCGCCGGTTGGGGAGCAGGGAATAACCGCTATATTGGAGAAAAATAAATAAACAAACAAAAAGGCAGTTCCGAGAGGGTGAGCATTCAACCTCGGAGCTGCCTTTTGTTAGCAGAGAAAAGCACCGACGGTGAGGAATGGCATTTGATCGATAAGGAATCCTGCATTTCGGTGCACGAATGGTCGGGAGGGCGTATACTACTCCTGGTATTCTAAGGGCATAGGGAGGTCATAAGGAATGGATTTGCTCAAAAACGTGAACAGCGCGATTCGGTATATCGAGGAGAATTTGACGGGCGATATTGATTATAAGGAAGCGGCCAAGCGGGCATTTTGTTCTGAATATCATTTCAAAAGAATGTTCTCGTTCTTATCCGGAATTCCCCTTTCGGAATATGTCCGGCGAAGACGGCTCACTCTAGCCGCATTCGAGCTGTCTGGTTGCGAAGCCAAAGTGATCGATGTCGCCATCAAATACGGGTACAGCTCCCCGGATTCATTTGCAAGAGCGTTTCAGCAGCTGCACGGTCTAACACCGTCGGAAGTGAAAGATCATGGACGATCTCTCAAAGCTTATCCGCCGTTGACCTTCCAGTTAACCATTTCAGGAGGAGATGAAATGAATTATCGGATTGAAGAGAAAGAGGCATTTCGGATCGTTGGATTGATGAAAAAAGTACCGATTATTTTCAGCGGGGTGAATCCGGAGATTGCTGCGATGTGGGAGAGTCTGGATCATGAGAACATTCAGCTGTTTAAAACGTTGTCGAATGTCGATCCGAAGGGACTGATCAGCGCATCCACGAATTTTTCAGAAGGCCGGATGGATGAGCAGGGGGAGCTCGATCACTATATCGGTGCGGCCACAACGGAAGAATGCCCGGAGCATCTGGCTCATCTTGAAGTTCCTCCGTTGACATGGGCCGTATTCGAAGTTGTCGGACCCTTTCCGGAAACGCTCCAAAAGGTGTGGGGACGTATCTATTCCGAATGGTTTCCCTCCTCGAACTATGAGATGGTGGAAGGCCCGGAGATGTTGTGGAATGAAAGTAAGGATCTGTCTTCACCCCGGTTCAGGAGCGAAATCTGGATTCCTGTCTCGATACGAAAAACGGAAAGCTGAACTCGCATGGGAAAAAGAGCTGCCTAGACAGCTCTTTTTGTTTTTCATTTAAAGGGCAGAATTCCGGCTGGACGTAGCGGGTTTCTCGGCAATCACTCTCAGGCGCTTATAATCCGCGTAGATCGCTCCGTCGTGCCATAAGGTTCCACGAACCTTTTCGCCGATTTTTAGACATGTCTTCCGAATCTCTTCAGGCTCCATGCCCCGGAAAAAGTCATCGCCGAATTGAGCCAGCCAACTGAGCATGCCATCCTGTCCGTCTTGAAGTCTGGTGGGCCGGTCAAAATAACACATCAAGCGCACAATAAACCCCTGCTGTTCGAGAAGAGATGCATATTCTGCCGGACTGGGAAAGTACCAGGGATTCCGCGCAGCGGCGTCCATACCGTAATCGCCTGTCAGGACATCCGTAATGGCATTGACGATGGTACTTACATTGTGGGCTCCACCGAACTCCGCGATAAAGCGTCCCCCTGGGTTCAGCGCGTTCCATACGCATTCTACAGCACCTGGAGCATTTTTCATCCAATGAAGAGCGGCGTTGGAAAAAACTGCATCAACTTGGGATTGGATTTCGAAATGCTGGGCATCGCCGATGAAGAACTCGATTTCCGGGTACTTTTCCCTCGCGCGGCCGATCATCTCTGCAGAGGCATCCATGCCGATCACCTTGGCACCGGATTGCGAGATCTCATACGTTAAGTCGCCGGTACCGCAGCCGAGATCAAGAATCATTTCCCCCTGCACAGGGTTTAATAATGTCACAAGACCTTTCCCGTATTCGGATACAAACCCCAGCTTTTGATCATAAGAAAGCGGCTGCCATTGATTGTGGGATTCCATTTAAGACACCTCCGGTTATTTGTTGGCATTATTGTTGCATAGATTTCCTTATAAGTTAAATATATAAATGCTATAGAATATATAGTTTATAACTATAGGCGAAAATGGAATCAAGCTTCTCCTCCGCATGAAGAATGCAGGGGTATACTTTTTTTAACATATGAAAACCCAGTCATATCAACGGTTTATCGCTCGCAGCACCCCGCCGTCATGCCACGGATTATTTTTAAGTATGCTATATTTTAGATAAAGATCCGGTAAGGGAATTTGAAGTATCAGCCTAAGGAGGGACGAAATCATTGAAAAACTTTGAACTTCTCACCAGTTATGTGAAGCAAAACAAGCTGCTCTACCTCACAGCCGTTATTCTGATTATCCTGTCTAACGTAGACCAGTCATTGCTGCCTCAGATGCTGGGAAAGGTAACGGATGGACTGAAGGATGGCTCACTGGGACGGAATGGAATTATTCAGTACAGCCTCATTTTGCTTGCAATAGCCGTTTCTTATGGCGTCTTGTTCGGACTTGGTCAATTTACGATCATGAGGCTGGGCCGGCGTTTTGAATTCATTACGCGCGGCAAGATTTTCACGCAGTTTGCCAAACTGAGCGAGGATTTCTTTTCCCGGCAAGGGACAGGGAAGCTGCTCAGTTACGTCATGAATGATGTCACCTCGGTGCGGGAGGCCATATCCTTCGGTGTAACGCAAACGACGAATGCGGTATTTATGGTTATTTCCTGTGTGGCGATGATGTTGATTACGGGGATTCCCGTGATTCTGATTCTTGTCAGCGTAGGTCCGCTGATCCTGATCCCGTTTCTGGTCATTTATTTCGGGCCGCGGATACGTGAGAGATCCATGCACGTGCAGGAAGATTTGGCCACAATGACGGAATCCGCTGATGAGCAAATTGGAGGGATCCGTGTTACGAAGACGTTTGCGATGGAGGATACGGCGCAGCGGAGATTTGATGACACGGTAGACGGAGTAAGGGCAGCCCAGCTCCGTCTGGTGCGGATGTCTTCTCTATTCCAAGCGATCCTGCCTTTTCTAGGCGCGTTGTCCCTGGTCGTGTCGCTTCTTGTTGGCGGTTACATGACTATTCAGCACCATCTGTCTCTCGGTAGCTTTGTGGCGTTGACCTTTTATCTGCGGATGCTGACCGGACCTCTGCAGCAAATCGGCAATGTCATCAACATGATGCAGCGCTCCGGCGCTTCATTGGAGCGGGTGAATCGTCTGCTGGCCGAAGTGCCAAGCGTAAGAGACCATGATTCGGCGATCGAGTTAAGTTCCATTGGAGATATCGAAATCGATCATTTGAATTTCACTTATCCGGGCGCTTCGGAAAAAGCGCTGGAAGACATCACCTTTACAATACGCAAAGGCCATACGGTAGGCTTGATCGGTCGCACGGGCAGCGGCAAATCCACACTTGCGAAGCTGCTGCTTCGGGTCTATGAGCCTCCCGAAGGCGCAATCCGCATCAGCGGTGAAGATATTACAGAGGTTTCTCTGGATACGCTGCGCCGGAAAATAGGCTATGTGCCTCAGGACGGATTTTTGTTCAGTACCGATATTGCCGATAATATCGCCTTTAGTGACCGTTCGGCGAATATGCAGCAAATACGCAGCGCAGCGGATCAGGCTTTACTGCTGGACAGCGTAAATACATTTAAGGAAGGGTTCCAAACCAAGCTGGGTGAGCGCGGACTTACGCTTTCGGGCGGTCAAAGGCAGCGTGCCAGCCTGGCGAGAGGCTTGATGAAAAGACCGGAGCTGCTAATTCTCGATGATAGCATGAGCGCGGTGGACACCCTGACGGAATCAGGAATTCTAGGCAATCTCGTCAAAGAACGCCAAGGCAAGACGACGATGATTATTGCCCATCGGATCAGCAGCGTGCAGCATGCCAACGAGATCATCGTTCTGGATGAAGGACGCATTGTACAGCGTGGCAGCCATGAAGAGTTAATGGCCCGCAGAGATGGTCTGTATGCGTCCTTGTACCGGATTCAACAGGAGGGACTGCAGCATGCCTAATTCTTCTTCCGCTGCGATAGCGGGTAATAAGGCTTCCGGTGATAGCAAAGGGAAGTCATTTGAAGCGTTTAAAAATATACTCAAGTATGCCAAGCCGCATAAACTTACGTTCGTAGGCATCTTTTTCTGTGCCCTTCTGGGCATATCCGCGGATTTGCTCCAGCCTTATCTGGTCAAGATCGTCATTGACGATCATCTCGCCAAAGGAAAAGCCGAGTTTGGCTTTATCGCCTTGATGGCGGGGATATACCTTGGAATTTCGCTGATCAGCTTCTTGTTTACCTATCTGCAAAACAACCTGCTTCAGTTTGCGGGACAGGGCATTGTGGCGAAAATCCGCAAGGACTTATTTCATCATATTTCCAAGCTCTCTATGTCCTATTTTGACAAGGTTCACCGCGGGAGCCTGGTCACGAACGTATCAAGCGATACGGAGACGATTAGCCAGTTTTTCACGCAAGTCTTATTGAGTTTGATTCGTGACGGAATGACCCTGGTCCTGATCATTTATTTCATGTTCCGGCTGGATACGACGCTTGCGTGGTATTCGCTCACCATTTTGCCTGTCATCGGTCTGGTGGCCTTCCTGTTCCGGAACTATCTGCGTCAGGCTTACCAGGTCACCCGGAGTCGGCTGTCGCGTCTGATCGGTTTCATCGCGGAGAACCTCTCCGGCATGGGATTGATTCAAGCTTTCCGCCAAGAAGCAGAGCAGACCCGCCGCTTTAACGAGCATAACCAGAGTTATTGGGAAGGGAATATGCGGGAGGTTCGCGCTAACGTTCTGTTCAACCGGACCTTTGACATCTTGGGCAATCTTGCATTGGTACTTGTCGTGTGGCTCGGAGGAATGGCCGTATTCCACAATACGATGGAAGTTGGCGTGCTGTACGCATTTACAAGCTATATCCGGCAGTTCTTCCAGCCGATCAACCAGATCACGATGCAGTGGAACACGTTCCAGTCGACGATGGTTTCCATGGACCGGATTTGGAAGATTCTCAGTACCGAACCGGATGTGAAGGATCCACAGCCTGACCACAAAACCGTTCTGAAGGTGGAAAAAGCCCGCGGGAAAGTGGATTTTGACCATATTACTTTTGGGTATGCGCCTTCCAAACCGGTCATCCCCCATTTGGATCTTCATCTGGATGCCGGCGAAATGGTAGGGATTGTCGGTACGACGGGAGCAGGAAAAAGCACGTTGATCAGTCTGCTCAACCGTTTCTATGACGTGAACCGGGGCAGTATCCGGATTGACGATATCGACATTCGCGATATTCCCCAGCAGCAGCTTCACCGTCTGGTCGGCCTGATTCAACAAGAGCCGTTCTTGTTTTCGGGGAGCGTGCTGGATAATGTCAGACTGTTTCAATCCGACATTTCCCGGGAAAAGGTCATGGAAGCTTGCCGTCATGTCGGCGTGCATGAAATGATCATGCGGATGCCGCAGGGCTATGATTCGCTTCTGTCCGAGAGAGGCAGCGGTTTGTCCGCAGGCGAACGCCAGCTGATCTCGTTTGCCAGAATCATGGTGTTCGAGCCGCGCATTCTGATCCTCGATGAGGCTACGGCGCATTTGGATTCCCAGACGGAACAGCTCGTGCAAAATGCCCTACAGACCGTGTCTGAGGGACGGACGACGCTCATCATTGCCCATCGTTTATCGACGGTAATGCATGCTGACCGCATTCTCGTCATGAAGGACGGAAGAGCAGTCGAGGAGGGTACGCATGATGAGCTGATCGCCATGCATGGCTATTATGAGCAGCTGTATACTCATGCCAGGCAGGCGTCGGAGGAGGAGTGAGCTGCGGGGGTTCACGACTCCGATCGCTGTGGCCCCCAAGTTTATTGAATTCATATTAGCGGTATTAAACTCAGCAAAGCTTACGCTTCCGATGGAGCTTTCCTTTCAGGCGACCGCAACCGCTTATTCGAAATTGTTTCGTACTCTCCGCTGCTACTCAGCATGATCTGAACCGGCCATCTTTATGGCTGGTTCTTTGTTTAAGCATGAGCAACTCTCTGCGGTAATCGCCTTCGCATCGCGAGAGGGGATAAAAACAGCAGCCACCTTTGCATATGGTGGCTGCTGCTTTATTTAGTAGTGATTCGCGATTCGAGTGAGATGTTTTAGAAGCAGCAGCATGACTTTAATGAGTTGGATGGAATGAGATTCGGAGTTTACGATAGTTTTGACTTTAGAGATATTTTCGAAGAGCATTTGAACAGAATAGTTATTCACATAAAGGTTGGGTGAATTTTAGCGGCTAGCAAACTTGGACATCGTTCGCTTCTCCAACTCGTCCCAATGGGGAGTCGCGATAGTGATATGTTTTTTCAGCTTTTTGAACGAATCGAACAAAGCAGCAATTTCACTGAAAGAACCATCTATCAATTTCATAAACGACAATTTGTGAACGATGATTAGACCCAGGTATGTGATCCATCTATGCTTACGAATAAAGTTAACCTGACTGGCAGGAGTGATCGTGTAATTTAGCTTCTCCAATAGCTGAAACCCCTCGTCCATTGCGGAAATAGCCTGTTTAAATAGTTTCTTGTCCTTCGTTGCTTTCTTTAAATCGCCGTCGTAAAGATAACTAACCGAGTTCAAGGCAACGATCGTGACGATATGGCTTTTAAGCCAGGCGTCGATATCCTCATGATAAGCTAATTTATACTTCACTTTCTTAAATGCGCTCTCTAGGATAGGTTTTATTGTGATCTCTCCGTCTAAGCTGCCTAATATCATTTGCCCGCCTCCGCGGATGCAGATAATACGGCCATTCTCCTCTCGGATTCCCGCGCTAATCTGAAAGCCGAAGATGACGTTTTTCTTGGCCTTACTTTTTTCTTGAATTTCAATCTGCATCCCAAGGGCATCCGCATTATTCCCAACGAGAACGATATTGGAAGACTGATTTTCGGCCAGTATAGATAGAACGGATGGGAAATCATTGTATTTCATAACGACAAAAATGAGATCGTAGAGATCGTCAGCAGTAAGCTCTTGAATGACGTTTACTTCATCGACTGTGTTGCGGCGCTGAAAGTAATGTCGGATAACAAGCCCATTCGTCTTCAGTTGCACGGCTCTCTTGCCTCTTGCCAGCACGGTAACCTCATTCCCTCCGCGCACCAGTACATGAGCAAGGTAACTGCCCAGAACGCCCGCCCCATAAACCAATATCCTCATCTTTATATCCCCTCTATTCAACATCTGTTGATTTCTGATCATTCATTGAATAAAATCAGGATACCAGTCACTTTAGGCCGGCAGCAATGACTAGATGTACCGGTTTTGTTGGTTTTTCAACAGATTAATATGAATTGTTTAATAAAGGTGGGTTCTTTCGTGGACAGAAGAATCAAAAAAAATCAAGCCGCCATAATGAATGCCTTAATGCAATTGATAGCTGAGAAAGAATTCGAGAAAATAACGATCAACGATATCGCAGAGCGTGCCGACGTCAATCGAGGCACCGTGTATTCGCATTACTCGGACAAATACGATCTATTGGATAAGTGTATAGAAGACCAACTGACTCATTTGATGGAAAGCTGTTACTCCGCGGATGCGAAGGGACCTTTTCCGACGAAGACTCCCTTACTCCATACGATTAAAGAAATCAAGCAAAATGCTCCATTATATAAGACCTTGTTGAGCATCAAAGACGTTTCTTCCTTCAGGATTCATCTGAACAGTATGATCAATAAACAGATCATTGAACATATGAACGAAACCAATTTAAGCATAGATGACCTGAGCAAATCGATATTTGCGCAATTCATAAGTTCGGCGATCGTCGGTGTGATCGAGTGGTGGTTCAACCAATCCATGCCATGTTCCGCGGAAGAATTGACGGACCGGTTATGGTCCCTTCTGGAGATGAATCAGCTGATCCCATTGAAGACAAATTGAATTACATAGCAAAAATGAGCCTTGCTGATGTCATTGACAAAAAGTGCCTCGGATTCGGTCTAATGCCTGCAGTGTCGACTGCTTAGTCAGTGCATGCAATCCAGAAACCACCGCAAAGTGTGACCCGGCATATCTGATAAGACAGCAAGGAATGGATACGGAATAACCGACTGAGCCGATCCGGGAAGCAGTTGTACCGCAAACGAAAAGAGACGATTGAGAGTGGCTTTTTATGTACGTCCCAGGGGGGATACAGCCTTCGGGCTGACTGCGAAGCGAATGCTAACGATGCAAATGCTCCGACGAACCCTGATGGGTTCTCATCCCTCTAGACAAGCAAAAAGCCACTCCGAAGAGTGGCTTTTATGTACGTCCCAGGAGGGATACAGCCCTTCGGGCTGACTGCGAAGCTGAAGCTAACGATGCAAATGCTCCGACGAACCCTAATGGGTTCTCATCCCTCTAGACAAGCGAAAAGCCACTCCGAAGAGTGGCTTTTATGTACGTCCCAGGAGGGATACAGCCCTTCGGGCTGACTGCGAAGCTGAAGCTAACGATGCAAATGCTCCGACGAACCCTGATGGGTTCTCATCTCTCTAGACAAGCGAAAACCACTCCGAAGAGTGGCTTTTATGTACGTCCCAGGAGGGATTCGAACCCCCGACCGACGGCTTAGAAGGCCGTTGCTCTATCCAGCTGAGCTACTGGGACATGAAAAATTTCAAGCAAGAAATATCATATCATATGGATAAATAATTTACAACATTAATTTAATATAATTAAATAAAACTTGAAAAAGGCCGGAAAACTGTTTCAAACCATACATAATTCATTAATGTTTTCTGTACCTGGATTTTACGTCGAACACTATATGCTTATTCGAAAGAGTCATGTACATATGCAGGCGGTTTTTTTTCATGTGCAAAGCGGGTATGCTATAATCAACAATTAATTGCCCTTACCCGGACAGAAAGGAGGAACCCCCTATTAAAGATTCCAATTCCCCCACAAAAGACAATTTAGTCCTCTTTCCAAAGACACTCGACTTCTATCAGATTCAGCTGACAGTCATGCTGGAAAACGAACGGTACGGGGAAGCAATGGAACTTCTGCGCTTTTTGCTGCAGTGTCAAGGACAGGATCAGCGGCATTATGATGAGTGGCAGGCACTGCTGGAGTGGCTGGAAGCAGCGTTTCCCCAATACAATCGCAGCAACGAGGATGGTGACCATCCCGGGGAGATTGAAGAGGATGAGAAAAGCGAGGATGAGATGAAACGCCAGAACGTTCAGGCGAAGCTGGCTGAAGACCATTTCTATGCGGACAAACTGCTGGAAACGGCCATGCAGGAACCACTGAGCGAGCAAAATATGCTTGCCCTCGAACAGCTTTCTTATCTGGAAGGCGCAGCCATCGACCAGTCGCTCGTGAAATGGCTGCAAAGCCGACCGCTTCATCCGCTGTTGCAATTCAGAGTCCTGCAGACGCTGCGGAAGCGCGGAATGCAGGGGAACATCGAACTGCTTCGGGGCCAGGAACGGGCCAGAATCGACGTGGAGGCTGTACCGCTGAGTCCGGATGAATTTCCGCCTCAGGTCAGTTTGATCACGGAACGTGTAGCAGGGCAGACAGAGGTCCAGGAACCTACGCTTTTTTATTTTGCGCAGGAGCTGTGGACGCAATTTATCATGGCCATTTACGGCACGGACGATTATTTTTCCATTGTGGATGAAAACGACGAGACCATTGACATTTGGGCTGCTTCACTGCACCAAACGGTTTCAGAGAGTCTGACGGGCAGCAGGAACGAAGAGGAAATCAGGTATATGTACGGAGTGACGGACACGATGCGCTTTTGTTTCGAGCAGGCGTACCGTACGATGAAGCAGTTTGTTGCCGCAGGTACGAACCCATAGAAAAAACAGGAATTTCTGCCTAAAGACTTGCAAAAGGCATGCCCTTGAAAAAGGTACTGATCTTGTTTATACTATAATGGTTATTCTGTGCGTGTTAAAACTAATGACCATGTGAAATATTTTTGGAGGGGAAGGCATAAAATGAAAGCAACCTGGGAAAAAATAGAGAAGAACCTTGGCGTTCTTGAAGTAGAAGTTGGGGCGGATCGTGTAACTGATGCGCTTGACAAGGCCTTTAATAAAGTAGTTAAAAAAGCGAGTGTACCTGGATTCCGTAAGGGTAAAGTACCTCGTCCGATTTTTGAAGCTCGTTACGGAGTAGAAGCTCTGTACCAAGACGCCATCGATATTTTGCTTCCAGAGGTATATACAGAAGCCGTTAACGAAACGGATATCTTTCCTGTAGACCGTCCTGAAGTTGAAATTGATCAATTCGAAAAAGGACAAGCCTTTAAATTCAAAGCAAAAGTAACAGTTAAACCGGAAGTTACTCTTGGTGATTACAAAGGCGTTGAAGTAACTACAGAGAAAGTGGAAGTATCCGAAGAAGAAGTGAACGAAGAATTGAACCGCTTGCAAGAGCGTCATGCTGAACTCGCTGTCATCGATGAGGGCGCAGCTCAAAACGGCGACATCGCTGTGATTGATTTTGACGGCTATGTAGACGGCGCTCCATTCGAAGGCGGAAAAGCAGAGCGTTATTCGCTTGAGCTTGGAAGCGGCACGTTCATCCCTGGTTTCGAAGAGCAGGTTGTCGGCCTCGCAACAGGCGACTTCAAAGATGTTGAAGTGACATTCCCTGAGACTTACCACGCTGAAGAGCTGGCTAACAAGCAAGCGATCTTCAAAGTGAAAGTTCACGAAATCAAACGCAAACAATTGCCTGAACTGGACGACGAATTTGCCAAAGACGTAAGTGAATTTGAAACGCTGAACGAATATAAAGAAGATCTGAAAAAAGAACTTCTGGCTCGCAAGGAACAAGAAGCTAAAGGCAAAAAAGAAGCTGCTGTCGTAGACAAGGTTTCCGAAAATGCTGAAATCGAAATTCCACAAGCGATGATCGACGGCGAAATTCAAAACATGATGCGTGATTTTGACAACCGTCTGCGCGGCCAAGGCATGAACCTTGAAATGTTCTTGAGCTTCTCCGGACAAACAACGGCTGATCTGCAAGATCAAATGAAGGACGACGCCGAAAAACGCGTTCGTAACAACCTTGTTCTTGAGCAAATCGCCAAAGAAGAAAATATCGAAGTGACTGAAGAAGACATCAACAAGGAAGTCGAAACGATGGCTGAAGCCTACAAACGTTCCGCTGACGAAATCCGCAACATTTTGGCAGCAAACGGATCGCTTGCAAGCCTGCGTGACGAAATTTCCCTTCGCAAAACCGTTGAACTCCTCGTTGAGAACAGCAAGGAAGTCGAAGGTAGCGAAGAAGCTGCTGAAGAAAAAGCAGCAGAGTAAGAAACGGAAGATTACCTGAGCATTCAATTGCAGGCATGACGTATGTGATGCCATTCATATGAATCTATAGAGAGATAAGGCACGTATATTCCATTGCGTGCCTTATTTTTAACTGGGATTATCCATTTTATTCCTAAATAAAGTATTTAATGGATAATTTCTCTTCCATACATAAGAATAACGTCAATCGATGCATTCTTCACAGAAGACAGATCACCATTAGTGGCGGTTACGTTCAGGCTATATTTCGTGGCAGGGTTCATACACTGTATTGCGGGGTATAAAGTGAAAAATGACATCATGCTTTGAACATGTTAGAATAATGCTGTAAGCCTGATGGATGCAAGCATTACATCTTTAAACGGAAAAGAGGTTGGACACATGAGTCTGATACCTATGGTTGTAGAGCAAACAAGTCGGGGCGAAAGATCTTACGATATTTACTCCAGATTACTGAAGGATCGCATAATTTTTCTCAGCAGTGCGATCGACGATGATGTCGCCAATCTCGTCATAGCACAGTTATTGTTCCTTGCAGCAGAAGATCCTGAGAAAGATATCCATTTATATATCAATTCTCCTGGTGGTTCTGTCACGGCAGGGATGGGTATATACGATACAATGCAATACATTAAACCGGATGTATCTACCATCTGCGTAGGCATGGCGGCGAGCATGGGCTCTCTTCTGCTGACGGCTGGAGCACCCGGTAAACGATATGCGCTGACGAACAGTGAAGTGATGATCCATCAACCGCTAGGTGGGGTTCAAGGGCAGGCCGCAGACATCCAGATTCATGCGAGCTGGATCATTAAGACAAGAGAAAAGCTCAATCAAATATATGTGGAACGCACAGGTCAGCCCCTTGAAAAAATCGAGCGCGACACGGATCGTGACTTTTTCATGAGTGCGGAGGAAGCGAAGGCTTACGGCCTTATCGACCAGGTTCTCACTTCACCGATTAAATCTTAAAGGGGTGTTTATATGTTTAAATTTAACGATGAAAAAGGGCAGCTAAAATGCTCTTTTTGCGGGAAATCCCAGGAACAGGTACGCAAGCTTGTTGCCGGTCCCGGAGTTTATATATGCGACGAATGCATTGAACTCTGCACGGAAATCGTAGAGGAAGAGCTTGGTCATGACGAAGAGCTGGATCTCAAGGATATTCCGAAACCAAAGGAAATCTGCGATATTCTGGATCAATATATCATTGGTCAGGAGCAAGCGAAGAAATCGTTGTCAGTTGCCGTTTATAACCATTACAAACGGATCAACACGGGTAGTAAAATCGAAGACGTGGAATTGCAGAAGAGTAACATTCTCTTGCTGGGCCCTACCGGTTCCGGTAAGACGCTGCTGGCTCAAACCATGGCTAAAATCTTGAATGTACCTTTTGCCATTGCGGATGCAACTTCATTGACGGAAGCCGGCTATGTCGGCGAAGACGTTGAGAATATTTTGCTGAAGCTGATCCAAGCGGCAGATTATGATGTGGAAAAAGCCGAACGCGGCATTATTTATATTGACGAAATCGATAAAGTAGCCCGTAAATCCGAGAATCCGTCCATTACGCGTGACGTTTCGGGTGAAGGCGTGCAACAGGCTCTTTTGAAGATTCTTGAAGGAACGGTTGCTTCGGTTCCACCGCAAGGCGGACGCAAGCATCCTCATCAGGAATTCATCCAAATCGATACGACGAACGTTCTGTTTATTTGCGGCGGTGCCTTTGACGGCCTGGAGCAAATGATCAAACGCCGGATCGGTAAAAAAGTCATCGGCTTTAATGCCATGGGCGAGAACCAGAAGGATCTCAAACCAGGTGAATACTTGGGTATGGTGCTTCCGGAAGACCTGCTGAAATTTGGTCTCATTCCGGAATTCGTAGGACGTCTTCCGATCATCTCCACGCTGGAGCCGCTTGATGAGAAGACACTCGTACGTATCCTTTCCGAACCGAAAAATGCGCTGACGAAGCAGTATCAAAAGCTGCTGGAAATGGATAATGTCGCGCTCAAATTCGAGCCTGAAGCACTCGAAGCCATTGCGAGAGAAGCGATCAAGCGCAATACAGGCGCCCGCGGTCTCAGAGCCATTATCGAAGGCATTATGCTCGACGTAATGTATGAGGTTCCTTCCCGTGATGATATCAAGGACTGCGTCATTACGGAGCAGGTCGTGAAGGAAAAGATCGTGCCTGAATTGGTCAGCAAGAAAGAAAATAAACAGGAAGAAAGCGCCTAAACCTTTATTTGGAAGGGGAAGCTGCTTTCGGAAATTCATTGCCGTTTCTCCACTTCCTCCCCTCTGGCGTATGCCTTTTTAGAGGGGCGGGGGTGGAGTCTTGGCGTTATGGGAGAGAAAAAAATCATGTTTTTGAGACAAGACACAAGACCTGTCAAAGTCGGTGATTTGACGATCGGCGGAAGCAATGAAGTCATCATTCAAAGCATGTGTACGACGAAAACCGCTGATGTGGAAGCGACTGTTGCCGAAATTCTTCGCTTGGAGGAAGCAGGTTGCCAGCTGGTCCGTGTGACCGTCAATAACAACGAAGCTGCCGAAGCGATCAAAGAAATCAAAAAACGCATTCATATTCCGCTGGTCGCGGATATTCATTTTAATTATCAGCTCGCTCTCAAGGCGATTGAAAATGGCATTGATAAAGTCCGGATCAACCCGGGCAACATCGGCAGCCGCGATAAAGTTGAAGCGGTCGTCAAAGCATGTAAAGAGCGCGGAATACCTATCCGTATCGGTGTTAACGCAGGCTCGCTGGAAAGCCACCTGTTGGAGAAATACGGCTATCCCACACCGGAAGCCATGGTGGAGAGCGCTTTGTTCCATATCAATATATTAGAAGAACTCGATTTCCACGATATTATCGTATCGCTTAAGGCATCCGATGTGCCGATGGCGATTGAAGCCTACCGTAAAGCGGCGGAAGTTATTCCTTATCCGCTTCACCTTGGCATCACCGAATCCGGAACGCTGTTCTCGGGAACGATCAAAAGTTCGGCTGGTATTGGTGCGCTGCTGTCCATGGGAATCGGTAGTACGCTTCGGATTTCGCTGAGTGCCGATCCGGTGGAAGAGATTAAGGTAGCCCGTGAGCTGCTGAAAACCTTTGGACTCATCTCGAATGCAGCGACGCTGGTTTCCTGCCCGACATGCGGACGTCTGGACATCGACCTGTTTTCGATTGCCAATGAGGTTGAGGAGTATATTTCGAAACTGAAAGTGCCGATTAAAGTTTCGGTGCTGGGCTGTGCGGTTAACGGCCCGGGTGAAGCCCGCGAAGCCGACATTGGCATTGCCGGCGGCCGCGGCGAAGGCCTGCTGTTCCGCTATGGGGAAATGATCCGCAAAGTGCCGGAAGCCGAAATGGTGGATGAACTTAAGAAAGAGATTGACTCCATCGTCAAAGTTTTTGAAGAAACCGGTAAAATTCCGGGACGCAAGCATTAACCAAGAGAAAAGAAGCTGCATTGACCTGGAATACTCGAGGCAATGCAGCTTTTTTGTTTAGAAATCCCGCTTGAGGCGTTTACGTGTGTGTGAAACGGCTATACTACCATGTATCAGGCCAACCCGTAGGATGATATAAATACAGGGATATTAGGCCACTCAAGAGAAACGGGAGGGTTTTTGAAATGAATTTAAGTATGGTTATGATGTTGGTTCAGTTTTTCTTTGCCGTCATCATCGGCATTTATTTTTGGAATTTGCTTCGCGGACAAAAAACCAATCGTACCGCGGTGGACCGGGAGTCCCGCAAGGAAATGGATAAGCTGCGGAAGCTGCGCTCCATCTCGCTGACGAAACCGCTGGCGGAGAAGACGAGACCGCAGTCGCTTCAAGATATCGTCGGTCAAAAGGACGGCTTGCGCGCACTCAAGGCCGCGCTGTGCAGTGGAAATCCGCAGCATGTGATTATTTATGGGCCTCCGGGAGTCGGGAAAACCGCTGCCGCACGCGTCGTAATGGAGGAGGCGAAGCGCAATCCTGCCTCGCCGTTTAAGGCGGATGCCAAGTTCACTGAAATCGATGCCACAACAGCTCGCTTTGATGAGCGCGGCATAGCCGACCCGCTGATCGGTTCAGTGCATGATCCGATATACCAGGGCGCAGGCTCCATGGGCGTTGCTGGTATTCCGCAGCCTAAACCGGGAGCGGTAACGAAAGCTCATGGCGGGATATTGTTTGTTGATGAAATTGGGGAATTGCATCCCATTCAGATGAATAAGTTGTTAAAGGTACTGGAAGACCGTAAAGTTTTGCTCGAGAGCGCATACTACAATTCGGAGGACAATAATACGCCGGCTTACGTCCATGACATTTTTCAAAATGGTCTGCCGGCGGATTTCCGCTTGGTTGGAGCTACCACGCGTTCCTCGCAGGAATTGCCGCCTGCTTTGCGCTCCCGCTGTATGGAGATTTATTTCCGTCCCCTTTTGCCTGACGAGATCGGTCGAATCGCCGAGGACGCCATCCAGAAGATTGGACTGATGCCCTGTCCTGAAGCTGTTGAGGTTGTGAAGCAGTATGCGACAAATGGCCGCGAAGCCGTGAACATCATTCAGCTGGCGGCCGGACTTGCCCTCACGGAGAAAAGGGATTCGCTTGCCGCATCCGATGTGGAATGGGTAGCGAGCAGCAGCCAGCTTCAGCCGCGCCCAGACCGGAAAATTCCGGATCGCCCTCAAGTAGGGCTTGTGAACGGTCTGGCCGTATATGGCCCGAACATGGGGACACTGCTTGAAATCGAAGTTACGGCGGTGCCGGTTGCTCCAGGCCAAGGAAAGTTCAATATTACGGGTGTGGTAGAGGAAGAGGAGATCGGCGGGAACTCGAGAACGCTTCGCCGCAAAAGCATGGCTAAAGGATCGGTGGAGAACGTGCTGACGGTACTTCGCTCCTTGGGCCTCAAGCCTGAAAATTATGATCTGCACATCAATTTCCCGGGAGGAACGCCGATCGATGGTCCGTCCGCCGGGATTGCCATGGCAACTGCGATCATGTCGGCGGTCAAAGGCCTTACGGTAGACAATCAAATAGCGATGACCGGGGAAATCAGTATCCACGGGCGGGTGAAGCCCATTGGCGGCGTGATAGCCAAGGTAGAGGCGGCATTCCAGGCAGGTGCCACCACGGTCATTATCCCGAAAGAAAACTGGCAGACGTTGTTCGAGGATTTGGAGGGCTTACGCGTTATTCCGGTGGAAAACGTACAGGAGGTCTTCCTTCATGTGTTTGGCAGCGAGCTAATGCCTTCACTGGATACAGAGGTACAGGAAGACAAGAACGAAGTAATGGAGAAGAGTGCTGCTCCTGAAATCTTCCCGCAAGCCCCTGCAGCTTCATTCTTGCAGGCAAAGCCAGGCCGATCCGGACAAATTACCGATGCAGGGACATGTTAAAGCAGCTTAATAATTGGTGTTTTCTGTGAACATTTGCTAAAATAAAACCGGATGTTATAACCTGAGAACGGCTGGAGGTGCGAAAACGATGGGGCTGAGTAAAGCGAAAGGCCGCCGTTTTCCGTTATTGCCTTTGCGAGGCCTTCTAGTCTACCCGAGCATGGTACTGCATCTCGATGTAGGCCGGGAGAAATCAGTCAAGGCTCTGGAAAAAGCGATGGTGGAAGATAACCTGATTCTCCTTTGTTCTCAATCCGAGGTGAACATAGAAGAACCAACGCAAGAAGATATTTTTCGTATTGGCACAGTAGCCAACGTGAGACAAATGCTTAAACTTCCGAACGGCACCATCCGTGTTCTGGTGGAAGGGATGGAGCGCGCCGAAATTATACAGTATACGGACAACGAGGAGTATTATGAAGTCCTCGCCCGGGAGCTGCATGAAGAGGACAGCGACAACCCGGAAGTGGATGCGCTGATGCGTACCGTTCTGAGCCAGTTTGAGCACTATATCAATTTATCGAAGAAGGTTACTCCGGAGACGCTTGCGGCGGTTTCCGATATTGAGGAGCCGGGTCGTCTTGCAGACGTGATTACCAGCCATCTATCGCTCAAGATCAAGGACAAACAGGAGATTCTGGAGACTGTCGATGTCGGTAAACGTCTGGAAAAGCTGCTGGATATCCTGAACAATGAGCGTGAAGTGCTGGAGCTGGAGCGCAAGATCAACCAGCGCGTCAAGAAGCAGATGGAGAAAACCCAGAAGGAATACTATCTGCGTGAGCAGATGAAGGCCATCCAGAAAGAGCTTGGCGAGAAGGAAGGCCGCACCGGAGAAGTCGAGGAATTACGCGATTTGATGGAGAAGCAGGAGCTCCCCGAGAAGGTCAAAGAGAAGGTCGAGAAAGAAATCGACCGTCTTGAGAAAATGCCTGCCAGCTCCGCCGAAGGCGGCGTGATCCGCAACTATCTGGACTGGCTGCTGGCTCTTCCTTGGAGCAACAAAACCGAGGATGATCTCGATATCCATAAAGCGGAACAGATCCTCAACGAGGATCATTACAGTCTGGACAAACCGAAAGAACGCGTGCTGGAATATTTGGCCGTGCAGAAGCTCGTCAAAAAGATGAAGGGGCCTATCCTTTGTCTGGTTGGCCCTCCGGGCGTAGGCAAAACCTCGCTTGCGCGCTCCATTGCCAGGTCGCTGAACCGGAAGTTCGTCCGCATTTCGCTTGGAGGCGTCCGGGATGAAGCCGAAATACGCGGCCACCGCCGTACCTATGTAGGAGCGATGCCAGGGCGTATTATCCAGGGAATGAAAAATGCAGGAGCCTTGAATCCCGTATTTTTGCTGGATGAGATCGATAAAATGGCGTCGGATTTCCGAGGAGATCCTTCATCTGCGTTGCTCGAAGTATTGGATCCTGAACAAAACAATACGTTTAGCGACCATTTCATTGAAATTCCGTTTGACCTGTCGCAGGTCATGTTTATCACGACAGCCAATGCGATCCACAATATACCGCGGCCGCTGCTTGACCGGATGGAAGTGCTTAACATCCCAGGGTATACGGAGCTTGAGAAACTGCAAATCGCTAAGCGTTACCTTCTGCCGAAGCAGAAGCGAGAGCATGGCCTGCAGGAAGAACAGGTTCAGATTGGCGAAGAAGCACTGCTTAAAGTGGTTCGTGAATATACTCGCGAGTCCGGAGTCCGTAATTTGGAACAGCAGGTAGCTGCGCTTTGCCGTAAAGCTGCCAAGCAAATCGTTTCGGATGGCACGGAATCTATTACCATAGAGCCGGATGATATTAAGGAATACCTGGGCGCCGCCAAATTCCGCCACGGCGTGGCCGATCTCGAAGACCAGATTGGTGCGGTCACAGGCCTTGCCTGGACAGAGGTTGGCGGAGAGACGCTCATGATCGAGGTCACCGTCGTCCCGGGCTCCGGCAAGCTGACGCTAACCGGTAAGCTTGGCGATGTGATGAAGGAATCCGCGCAAGCGGCATTCAGTTACACACGCAGCAAAGCGACAGAGCTCGGCATCGAACCCGATTTCCATGAGAAAAATGATATTCATATTCACATTCCTGAAGGCGCTATTCCGAAGGACGGCCCATCAGCCGGCATTACGATCGCAACAGCTCTTATATCGGCTCTTACCAAAAAGCATGTTTCCAAGCATGTGGCGATGACCGGCGAAATTACGCTGCGCGGACGGGTGCTCCCGATCGGCGGCCTGAAGGAAAAATCACTGGCGGCGCACCGCGCAGGCTATAAAAAAATATTGCTCCCAAAAGACAACGAGCGCGATTTGCGCGACATTCCCGACAGCGTCAAAAATGAAGTGGAGTTTGTTCCGGTATCCCATATGGATCAAGTGCTGAAGCATGCGCTTGTGGAACAGGCGGGAGTGCATTAGAGAGGAAACATTGACATGAAAGTAAAACAAGCGGAATTTGTAATCAGTGCCGTTGGCCCTGACCAATATCCAGTGGACGCCTTGCCGGAGATTGCTCTGGCAGGGCGTTCCAATGTAGGCAAGTCATCGCTTATCAACAGAATGATCAACCGCAAGAATCTGGCGAGAACGAGTTCTACGCCAGGTAAAACGCAGCATCTTAACTATTACCGGATCAATGAGGATCTTTATTTCGTCGATTTTCCGGGATACGGCTATGCGAAGGTCTCCAAGACCCAGCGGCAGGTATGGGGCAAAATGATCGAGAGATACCTGCTCGAGCGGGAGACGCTCAGAATGGTTCTGCTAATCGTCGATCTGCGCCATCCGCCAACCAAGGATGATGAGATGATGTACGACTGGTTGAAGCATTATGAAATTCCGATCTGCGTCGTAGCCACCAAAGCGGACAAGATTCCGAAGAGCCGCTGGCAAAAGCATGTGAAGCAGATGAAGGAAGGTCTTCTGATGCGTAAAACAGATTCGTTCGTGATGTATTCATCCGAAACCGGAGTGGGAAAAGACGAATTATGGGCACATATCGAATCCATAGCCGGTCTTGGACAAGAAGATCATATACAGCCGGAACCGGAGCAAACGGCCGAATAGGAAAGGTTGTATCATCAAGCGAAGATCATATTTTCGGCGTATTGCGTAGGGATTCAGACTTTAACCAGCAGGAAAGTGAGCATCCCGTGAAAAGTTTGCTCAAAAATCCGGTTTAATCCGTTTTTTTATGAAATATGAAGAAAATTCATGGTTTCGTTCGCAAGCAATCGTTTTGAAATGTGCTGTATAATAATACTAAGGAATGTTAAGAAATCCGCCCTTAGCGGAAATTTTTTCGGCAGATCATAGAGCCGCTCAGCTGCGCTGAAAACGTCTATGATCGTGAAAAAGAATTGAGGAGATTTTTATGGCTCAGCGGTTAGCCACAGAGTATGTGAAAGCCACTTTACAAATGACGGAGCTTCAATTGAACCAGTTTATGCATTCGGCTGAATGCTGTCACATGCATGTAATCGTGAAAGTGCTGGACAGCGGAGGACAAGAGATTGTGCTGGAAGACGAAAGCGGTGAGGAGGTTCATTTCCCTCTCGAAAGTAATAATGGCCTGTACTTCTGTGAGTTGTCATGCCGCTTGGTGAACCCTCGTTTGACGAATTTGGTCCGCAAGCTGTTTGTTGCCTGCAAGGGTAAAGGCATCGTTAACCGAATTTATCAAGGATTCACAATGATGTATTATTATGAAAATGGCTCAGTTCGAAAAATTGCGGAAATCACCCCGTCGCACAGCAAACTGGTATATGAGTATAAACATACCGCAGGTGAGCTGCAGCGGGTTTATCAACTGAATGATGTGGAACAGGAGATCTCGCTCCTGTACCAGGATATCAACTATTGGCTTGATGAACGGAACAAAGCGGCAACCCGTGAGCAAATCGCTCACATTGACGAAAAGCTCCGGCAGGGCGCCGCAAAATGGTTTGCATTAGAGGCCTGATCCCATAAATTGATAAAGGAACTTCTTCGCCATGAAGAGGTTCCTTTTTTCATGAAAGACAGCGTGGATAAAGGAGGATGAAAAGTGTAGCTAACCTCAGTTTAGCTGCATTTTATCTGGGACAAATATGAAAAAAATAAAACAATGGGGATATTTAAAAAAGTATTGCATTTCGCCCTGATAGATGTTATTTTTAATCTCGTTGAAAAGAATATATTAGGAACCAGGATTCACTCAGGACATTGTATGTTGCGAGAGATTATTCCCTCGGGAAGTGAATGACGTAGGTCCTAGCGGATGAAATTTTCAAACATTTTATTCCTAGGAAGGGGGAAACCGGAAGATGGAATACTCAACTTTCGGAAGACACGTTGCTGTTGATACTTGGGGAGTCGACTTCGAGATGCTGAACGACGCAGAGTTTTTGCAGGCTCAAATGGTTGAAGCTGCAGAAGCATGTGGTGCTACAGTGATGTCGGTACAATCCAAGCAGTTTGAACCTCAAGGAGCTACAGTGCTTGTTTTGCTGTCAGAAAGCCACCTCTCGATTCATACGTATCCCGAGAGAGGGTTTGCAGCGATTGATTGCTACACCTGTGGCGAAACTGTCGATCCACAATTGGCAATCGATTACCTGGTATCCGTATTGAAGCCTGAAAAAACGTATGCGAAGAAGCTTGTACGCGGTTTGGGCGAGTTGAAGGTGGAAACACCGGAAATGAAACAGGTCGAGCTGGTATAGAGGCTAGGCGCTTAATAACGATAATGAATCCTGACCATGGAGATCCGTCTCCATGGTCATTTGTTTTCTAAGGGCCCCATATACTACAGATATGGAACAAGCTTGTGAACGAAGCTTTAGGGGGCCGGAAGATCAATGAGAAGACGAAAATCACGAGACCTGCTGTTTTTAGTCTTGATTGTGCTGCTGTTAGGCACGCTCGTATATCAGGGATACCGTTTGGCACGCCCTCAAGGCGGCCATGCGGACGCGGAGCAAATGCTGTATGAAGTGTCGCTTTTCCAGATGAAGGTACTGAATACCTCGCTGATGGATGCGGCGAACAGCGGAAATACCAGTGAACTTAACGCGCTGAAGCTGGCAGCTTATTCGGCTGCATATACACATGACCGGCTGGCGGACTCTTTCGGCAGTGATCGACTGTATCCGTTCCCGGCCATCGGTGGCCTGGTGGAACTTCTTACGTCCTGGCAAATCGGAGGTAATCGTCCCTTGAGCGAGGCGGAAAAAGAGCTTCTCGGTTCATACAGCGAACTCTTCTCCGGGTCGGTTCAGCCCTACCAGCAGCTGCTTAGTGAAAGCGGACATGTGATATCCTCCCAAAATGACGAGCTTGAGAAAACAGGTAAGCAGCTTGCCGCGCTGATTAAAGGGAAGTAGTTGATGGTTAATAAGACGGTATAAAATTCTGGGGTTCATGGCATTATAGTAAAATACTCCTGCGGGAGGTGAAAAACACTTTTGTCCAAAGTGTGTATTTTCATAAACATTTCATAAAATGATTCAGAGGGACTAGACAACTGTGATATAATTAACATAGTGAAAATGAATAGAAACCAAAAGAGATATCCTGAATTGGATCTTTTTTTTTGAAATGAACCTTAGGCAGGTGAACATGTAATGCACATCGTCGTTGTCGGATTGAACTATCGCACAGCGCCTGTAGAAGTAAGGGAACGTTTTACGTTTGAACAAAATGAATTGCCGGAAGCGCTCAGCCAGCTCATGCTGACCAAAAGCGTCATGGAAGGCGTTATCGTAGCAACATGTAACCGTACGGAAATTTATGTTGTGGTGGACCGCCTGCATATGTGCGGATATTTTATCCGCAGCTTTATGGAACAGTGGTTCGATATTCCCCGTGAGGAATTTACCCAGCATTTATATATATATGAAGATCAGCAGGCGATCTCCCATTTGTTCCGTGTAACCTGCGGTCTGGACTCCATGGTGATCGGGGAGACGCAAATCCTCGGCCAAGTCCGAACCGCATTTTTGCAGAGTCAGCAGGAAAAAGCTACTGGAACATGGTTTAATATGCTGTTCAAGCAAGCGGTAACGCTAGGTAAAAGAGCACACTCGGAAACTTCTATCGGCGAAAGCGCCGTATCCGTCAGCTACGCAGCTGTAGAGCTGGGCAAACGGATTTTTGGCATGTTCGATGACAAGAAGGTACTGATTCTGGGTGCCGGTAAGATGAGTGAGCTAACGGTGAAACATCTGTATGCCAATGGCGCGGAAGAGGTTATTGTGGCTAACCGTACGCTTGCACGGGCAGAGGAGCTGGCCAGCAAATTCCAAGGAACGCCTTGTACCATGGAACAGGCCATGGCTCGGTTGCATGAGGTGGATATTCTCATCAGCTCCACGGGGGCCAAGGATTATGTCCTGAACCGTACTCAGGTCAGCGAAAGCATGAAAAAACGCCAATCCCGCCCTCTCTTTATTATCGATATCGCCGTACCGCGGGACATTGATCCGGCGATTGCGGAGCTGAATAATGTATTCCTGTATGATATTGATGATCTGGAAGGCATTGTAGAGAGCAATTTGGAGATGCGTCGAGCCGAAGCGGCTAAAATCGAAGTGATGATTCAAGAAGAGATGGATGATTTCTATCAGTGGCTGAAGACGCTGGGCGTTAGACCGGCCATCCGCGCGCTGCAGGAAAAATCCTCGAGCATTCATGAAGAGACGCTTCAAAGCCTATTCAACAAGCTGCCGGAGCTGGATGAGCATCAGCGCAAAGTCATCCGCCGGTTAACGAAGAGCATTGTCAATCAGATGATGCATGATCCGATTAATCGGATCAAGGAGATGACAGCGGGTAAAAACGGAAATGAAGCGCTGGATTATTTCACGCAGATTTTTGCATTGGAAGAAGATTTGAATGGAGCCGGACAGGAAACAAGCTTGATCAAACAATCCAGTCCATCCAAGAACGAACTCAGCAGAGAAAAGCATGAAGACAAACCGTTTGCCATTAAAGGTTCGCTGACACCAGCAGGCCTGTAGGCTATCAGGGGGAGTGGACATGCTCACTGGATTTTATGATGCCG
The DNA here is from genome assembly GCF_009807035.1 of Paenibacillus dendrobii. Classification (GTDB taxonomy): domain Bacteria; phylum Bacillota; class Bacilli; order Paenibacillales; family Paenibacillaceae; genus Paenibacillus_AQ; species Paenibacillus_AQ dendrobii. The sequence continues at coordinate 42,280 of NZ_WUBI01000005.1, read as the reverse complement.
GTATTTATATCTATGCCCTGAGCCTTCTGTTTTTTATCTCGGATTGCATTCGACGCAATCGGGGCGCGAAGCGGATGGGTACAGGGCTTCTTGCTGTAGTCGGGGTGTTGCAGGCGGGAGCGCTGATTATTCGAGCTGTTGAAGAACGGGCGCTTCCGATTTTTACACCGTTTGATTTTCTGCTTTTGCTATCATTCAGTCTTGTGGTCGCGTCGCTTATTATTAATCTGCTGCAACGGGCCGAGTTCGCGGTTCTGTTGTTAAGTATTATCGGGTTCAGCATTCTGGTATTGAACAGGCTCTGGTTCTCTCCGGGCAACAATCCGCTCAAGCACTGGGAAACGGTACACGGGCTGCTTGTCCTGCACATTACGATGGCCAACCTCAGCTTTGTCATTTATACGATTGCTGCGGTATTCGCGGTGATGTATCTTTTCCTTCACCAAAAATTGAAAGGAAAGAAATGGACGGACACGGTGAAGAGGCTGCCAAGCCTTGAAATGTTGGATAAATATGCGTATTCGCTCGCTTTTATCGGGACACCGATGCTGACTGTATCTTTTATCGTCGCGGCTTTATCCGTCATATCGGAAGGAAGGCTGAACCTGCTGCTGGATTTGAAGGTGCTGGCCACGTTTGCTGGACTTGGTTTTTATTACTTTTACCTGTTTAAGAAACGCTCGCATCAGTATACCGGATCGTTTATGGCCAAATGGATTTTGGCCGGTTATGTATTTATCATCCTTATTTTCGTGCTGAATACGTGGTCTGACTTCCACCATTGGAACGGGGAGTGATAGCGGCATGCCTAATTATGTGCCCATCATGCTGGATTGTGAAGACCGGGTTTGTGTGGTTATCGGAGGCGGGCAGGTGGCGGAGCGAAAGGTTCGGGAACTCCTTGCCGGATCGGCGCGGGTGACTGTGATCAGTCCTCTGGTAACGCCTAACCTCCAAGAATATTACGATCAAGGCAAGCTCAACTGGATACCCCGCAAATATGCGGCAGGGGATCTGGAGGGAACGTTTATGGTTCATGCCGCGTCAAATGACGCCGGGGTGAACGCAGCGGTGGCGGCAGAAGCCAAGACAAAAGGAATTCTTGCAAATGTTGCGGATCAGCCGGATCTTGGCAGCTTCATACATCCCAGCGTACTCCGGCGAGGGCGGCTGTTGATCGCGGTCTCTACTTCGGGGGCAGGACCGCTCGCTGCAAGGGCCATTCGCAGAAAGCTGGACGAAGATTACGGGACGGAATACGAGGAATACCTCGATGCTTTATATCACATCCGAAAAGCGATTCAGCAGCAGGTTAACAACCCGGCAGTCCGGCAAAAATTGTTAAGGAAGGCAAGCGGACCGGAGATGTTCGAAACGCTGCGGCAGGGTACTTCCAGACCTTGGAGTCCGGAGGATATCAGGCAATGGATCAACGACAATCAGGAGGAATGAGAATGCGGACAATTGTAGTAGGCAGCAGACAAAGTGCGCTGGCACTGACTCAGACGGGTCAGGTCATTGATGATTTGAAGAGGCTTAGCCAGGAACATGGCTTTGATTTTGATTTTGAAGTGAAGAAGATCGTTACGAAGGGTGACCGCATTCTGGATGTAACGCTATCCAAAGTGGGCGGAAAAGGTTTATTTGTCAAAGAAATCGAGCAGGCCATGATGGACGGCGAGATCGATATGGCTGTACATAGCATGAAGGATATGCCTTCTGTCCTGCCTGATGGGTTGGTAAACGGAGCCGTACCCCGCCGCGTGGATCCGCGTGACTGTTTGATTACGCTCGAAGGAAAGAGCATAGACGATTTGCCTCATGGGGCCAAGGTAGGGACAAGCAGTCTTCGCCGTTCCAGCCAGCTCAAGGCATACCGCCCAGATCTGGAACTGGAGCCGGTTCGCGGCAACATCGATTCCCGCCTGAAGAAGCTGGAAACGGAAGGGTTCCAGGCGATTCTGCTGGCTGCGGCCGGGCTGTACCGAATGGGCTGGGAAGACAAGATCACCGCCTATCTTCCGGTTGAAACCTGCCTGCCGGCAGTAGGACAAGGGGCGCTCGGGATCGAGTGCCGAGAAGACGACGCGGAGCTGATGAAGCTGCTAGCTTTGTACAATGATAAGGAATCCGCACTGACGGTTGCTGCGGAACGCAAGTTTCTTGGCGTGTTGAACGGCGGTTGCCAGGTACCGATAGGCGCGCATGCCGTACTGGTTGAAGCACCCGCAGGACATTCCCATGCCGGACAAAACGTTATACAATTGACAGGAATGGTCGGTTCTCCGGATGGGGATGTCATCCTGAAGGAAACGCTTCTTGGCACGGATCCGGTTAAGCTCGGGGAAGAAGTGGCCGGGAAGCTGATTGAACGGGGAGCGGAGAAGATTCTCGAACAAGTCAGGGAGTAAGGGGATGTGGAGATGGCGGGAAAAGTATATCTGGTTGGTGCAGGACCGGGCCATGCCAAGTTAATTACCGTGAAAGGTCTGGAATGCCTGCAAAAAGCGGATGTGGTTGTCTATGACCGTCTCGCGGCCCCTCAGCTTTTGGGGGAAGCGAAGCCGGGTACACGTAAAATATATGTTGGCAAGCTGCCGGACCGTCATACGATGAAGCAGGAAGAAATTAATCAGCTTCTGGTCGATCTGGCGCTGGAAGGTAACACCGTTGTGCGCTTGAAAGGCGGCGATCCCACCATTTTCGGGCGGGTCGGGGAAGAGGCCGGACTGCTGAAAAAGAACGGGATCGCTTACGAAATCGTGCCCGGGGTTACGGCTGCCATCAGCGTTCCTGCTTATGCTGGCATACCTGTTACTCACCGGGACTTCGCTTCATCGCTGTCGATCATTACCGGACATGAAAGTCCGGATAAACTCGACCGCATGATGGATTGGGAAAAGGTCACGAATGCTACGGGCACTCTTGTTTTTATGATGGGCGTGTCCAAAATTGGATATATTGCGAATCAGCTCATGGAGCACGGACGGCCTGGGCATACGCCGGTTGCCCTGGTGCGGTGGGGAACCCGTGCTGAACAGGATACGTTGACGGGGACCCTCGAAAATATCGAGCGGCGGGTGCTGGAGGCGAATTTTCAGCCTCCGGCCGTCATCGTCGTCGGCGATGTGGTGCTTCAGCGAGAGCAGCTGAAATGGGCAGAGGTTCTTCCGCTTTTCGGCAAACGGATTCTGGTTACGCGTACCCGATCTCAGGCATCCGAGCTCGTGAGCCGGATTGACGAGCTTGGCGGAGAGTCATACGAATTTCCTGTCATTGAAACGGTCTATCCGCAGGATCGGGATACGCTGAATCGGATTCAGGATTCCCTTTCCCGGCTGGAAGGCTATGATTGGGTATTCTTCACGAGCGTCAATGGCGTTGAATACTTCTACCGGCATTTGGCCGAGCAGGGCAGGGATATTCGAAGCCTTCACCGCGCGAAGATCGCGGCCGTAGGTCCGGCAACGGCGCAGGCACTGAAGGATCGCGGAATTATTCCCGTCGAACTGCCGGGAAAATTTCAGGCTGAGGGCATGATCGAAACGCTGGGCGAAGAACTGATGCCTGGCCAGAAAGTGCTGCTACCGCGTGGTGATCTGGCGCGGACATGGCTGCCGGAAAAGCTCGATGAGATGGGGCTGGAAGTCACGGCTGTCGATACCTATCAGACGGTCATGAGCCAGGAAGAGGATCATGAGTTGATCAGGTTGCTTTCGGAAGGCGCCATACATGCGGTCACCTTTACAAGCTCATCAACCGTTACGCATTTGATTGAAAAGTTGAAGCGGATGGGTGTGCAGGACCCGGTTCAGCTGCTCAGCCGCTCGGTGGCTGCGTGCATCGGGGAAGTAACCGCAAAGACGGCCCGTGAGGCGGGTCTGCGGGTAAGTATGGTTGCCGGGCAAGCCACCATTGAGAGTTTGGTGGATGAGCTGTGCTCCTACATGAAAGATCAGCATCAACATGTAATATGAAGTTTTGAACTATGAATGAAACGCGATACAGGAGGTCATAGATATGAGTTTTCCAATTGTAAGACATCGTCGTCTGCGTCAATCCACAGGCATGCGCAATATGGTGCGCGAAACCGTGCTGAACGTGAATGATTTAATCATGCCGATATTCGTGACTTACGGACAAGGCGTGAAGAATGAAATTTCTTCGATGCCGGGAATCTACCATTTTTCGCTCGATACGTTAAAGGCCGAGGTGGACGAAATCGTAGATCTTGGTATTCCGGCGGTGTTGCTGTTCGGGATCCCCGAAACGAAGGACAGCGTGGGCACTTCGGGCTTCGTGGAAAACGGGATCGTTCAGGAAGCCACACGCTTAATTAAAAAATGGTATCCGCATCTGCTTGTTGTAGCTGATACCTGCCTCTGCGAATTTACCGATCATGGTCATTGTGGCATGGTCCATACGTTTGAAGTTGACGGTCAGGTTCATGGCGATGTCATGAATGATGAATCGCTAGAACTGCTTACGAAGACCGCCGTATCCCAAGCCAAAGCCGGAGCTGACATTATCGCGCCATCCAATATGATGGACGGATTCGTGCAAGCAATCCGTGCGGGCTTGGATGAAGCCGGATTTGAACATGTGCCGATCATGTCTTATTCCGTTAAATATGCCTCGGCATTCTATGGACCTTTTCGCGAAGCTGCGGATTCCGCTCCGCAATTTGGCGACCGCAAAACCTATCAAATGGACCCGGCGAATGCCCGCGAAGCGCTGCGTGAAGCGGAAACGGATGTTCTTGAAGGCGCGGATATGCTGATGGTCAAGCCGGCTTTGGCTTACATGGACGTTATTCGGACTTTGAAGGATCAATTCGATCTGCCCCTCGTAGCCTATAATGTCAGCGGCGAATATTCCATGGTGAAGGCTGCCGCACAACAAGGCTGGATCAATGAAAAGGCGATCGTGCAGGAAATGCTTACGGGCATGAAGCGCGCCGGAGCCGATATCATTATTACGTATTTTGCCAAAGACGCCGCCGGCTGGATGCAGGAGCGTTAATATACTGAAACGGGAGTGACATTCATGAGTATGTCTGGAAAGCGTAAAGAAGAGGCTTCCCGCACCGCGTTTGAAGAAGCCAAACATTATCTGCCCGGCGGTGTTAACAGCCCCGTACGGGCGTTTAAATCGGTTGGCCTGACGCCAATCTATGTCGACCACGCCAAAGGCTCACGGGTTTATGATATCGACGGCAACAGCTTTATCGATTTCATCGGATCTTGGGGTCCTCTGATCATGGGACATGCCCATCCTGAAGTGATCTCGGCCATTCAGGAAACGGCTGCGAAAGGCACCAGCTTTGGCGCTCCTACCCTGATCGAAACGGATATGGCCAAGCTGGTCTGCGAGCGGGTTCCTTCGATTGACGTGATACGGATGGTCAACTCGGGAACGGAAGCTACGATGAGCGCGATCCGTCTCGCACGCGGATATACGGGACGCAGCAAAATTCTGAAGTTTGAAGGCTCTTATCACGGTCACGCAGACAGCTTGCTGATCAAAGCTGGTTCCGGCGTAGCAACGCTTGGCTTGCCTGACAGCCCTGGTGTGCCAGAGGGCGTGGCATCAAACACGATTACGGTTGCTTATAATGATCTGGAATCGGTAAAAGTGGCCTTTGAACGCTTTGGCGAAGAAATTGCATGTGTCATTGTAGAACCGATTGCCGGAAATATGGGGGTTGTACCTCCGCTTCCGGGCTTTCTGCAGGGACTTCGGGATATCACGACGCGTTACGGAAGCCTGCTGATTTTTGATGAGGTTATGACCGGTTTCCGTGTGAACATCAACTGCGCCCAAGGCTTGTTCGGCATTACGCCTGACCTGACCTGCCTCGGCAAGGTAATTGGCGGAGGACTTCCTGTCGGCGCATATGGCGGCAAACGTGAAATTATGGAGCAAGTGGCTCCATCTGGACCGATCTATCAGGCGGGAACGCTCAGCGGTAATCCGCTGGCGATGGTTGCGGGTTACACGACTCTCAAACTGCTGACGCCAGCGGTATACGAGCAGCTTGAAGAACGCGCTTCGCGTCTTGCGGCCGGTTTTGAGAAAAATGCCAAGGAGCTGGGTATTCCTGTGACTTTGAACCGGGTGGGTTCCATGGTTTGCCCGTTCTTTACGGAAGGACCCGTCGTGAACTATGATACGGCCAAAGGCAGCGATATTCAGCGCTTCACCAAATATTTTGCCAACTTGGTGGAAGAGGGCGTCAGCGTAGCTCCTTCCCAGTTCGAGGGGATGTTTGTATCGGCTGCACATAGCGTGGAGGATATTGATGCCACCATTGCAGCTAACTACAACGCCTTGAAAAACCTGTGAACACGTGGACACGCCGTGGCCAGTGGCTGGAACTGGCTCCCGGAAAAGCCATGAGCAGAGCTGATAATCGGGACGAAGCTACGGCAGCCTGGCTGCTTGAAACGCTTGGAATGCCGGAAAAGCTTCTGAAGCATCTGCGTGCCAATAAAGGAATGGAGTGGAGAGGGGACCGGCTGCGGCTGGCCCTCTTTCCTGTTCAACCGGCGGGAATTGAACCGATATGGCGGGAGATAGAGGTTTTGTATGAGGATGATTTCTGTTTGGTTGTGCATAAGCCGGCGGGCATGAACATCCATCCCGATGGGCGAAAAGGCGAGATGGATCCGACGCTGGATCATGTGGTTGCTGCGCATGTTCAGATGCAGGGAGAAGAGATTTCAGTGAGGCATATCCACAGGCTGGATCAACATACGTCCGGACCTGTCTTGTACGCCAAAAACGAATGGGCACAGTTAAAGCTTGACGAAGATATGCGTAACAAACGCATAGCCCGCAGCTATGCTGCCTTTGTACAGGGAAAGGTATCCGCTGAGTTGTCCGTCATTGATTTGCCGATCGGTAAAGACCGACATCACAAGCAGCGCAGACGAGTATCCATGGCAGGACAAAACGCTGTTACGCATGTGCGTGTTGGCGAGGTGTATAAAAATTCTTCACTGGTGCATTTGGAGCTGGAAACGGGCCGTACGCATCAGATCCGCGTCCATCTCAGCCATTTGGGGCATCCGCTGCTGGGGGATTCAATGTATGGCGGCAGCACCGCTCTGATCGGAAGACAGGCGCTTCATGGTGAACGTCTGGCATTTTCCCATCCGTTCACGGGAGAACGGATTGAGATCACAGATCCTTGGCCAGAAGATCTGAAGCAGCTTCATAGCGAGCTCAGCAAGACTTCATAAGCAAATAGTTTCGGCTTCGAATTTATTTGCGACGAGGGGATGCGTTCAGGAAAATTTGGATATGACAATCGATCATTAGAGCGATACGTCACTTTAGCGACTCTTACATCGCTAAAAAATCTCGGCACAAACCGCGTGACAGGTGCAAAACTGGAATGCCCTCCTATTTGGAGCATATAAATAGAATGAGTAACGCATTTTGGGGCTCATGCCGTGAGCAGGCTCATGGTTAGAAATATGCCGAAAGGAGGACATTATCTGTGTTTGACCAGTCCTACGGTTTGCGCTTTGATATTTATGAACGAATTCATCTAACGGAAGATGTGTCTGGGATTGCCGAGCTGGAAGAAATCGAACTGCTGCCTCATATTCAGGTCATCAGCCAAGGGGAGCAGATCGCGCTTCGCGGCCACTTGCTTCTCAGCGGTTTGTACAGAGGCGATGGGGAGGAGGACGGAACGCAGCGTCTGGAGCATTTCATCCCAGTGGAAATTACCGTACCTACAAACCGAGTGTCTTCGCTGGACGAGATTGCCGTTGAGATTGAAAACTTTGACGTAGATCTATTGTCCAAACGAAGCCTGAACATCACGGGGGTGCTCTCGCTTCGGGGAATTGAATCAGCAGTGAGCGACCCGGCTGCCTCATGGAATGCCGATGAATTTACGGTTGTACATGCGTCGGAGGATCCGGCCACCGATCCCCTTCTGGCAGCTTTCTTAGAAGAGGAGGGCGGCGCGGATGAGGCAGGGATCAGGGAAGCGAGCAATGCCGGTGCGGCAGAAGGCAACGCTGCCCCGATATATGCTGCGGAAAGCTTTATCGTCCCTGAAGGGGTTGAAGCCACCGGATTTTCGGAGATCCCGCCCGAGTCTCAAACGGCTGCACAGCAGCGGACGGTTGATGAGACGCCGGCAGCTGAGGAAGAAGCTTCTCCCGCCGCGCTACATACGGACAAGGAATCCTCGGAACGCAGCGGGATTAAGGCGTCTTCGAATGCTTGGCATTTCGAGCACGAAGATGAGGCGGAGCTGTTACACCCGGACAACACGGCCGTTCAGGCGGATGGGGAACAGGAAACGGATATCTACTTGACCTCCATTGATCAGGAGCCTGTTTTTCCGTTCAACGCTTTTCACCAGGAATCCGTTCCGCAGGAAGAAGCATCGGATGATCGTGAAATGCGGATCGCCCTCGGCAGCAAAAAAGAAGCGAAAACTAATGATCAGGAAGCCATCGGTTTCTCCTCGATTTTGGCTTCGAGCCGTTCCTTGAAAGAGCAGGAGCAGCAAGCGGTGTCGGAAGAGGCCCAGAAGGAAGAGGCGGAACGCGAAGCAACCGGAAGTGATGAAATCCAGTGGCAGAATCTGTTTCTTGGAAGCAGCACTGAAAAAAATCAATTCCGCAAAGTACGGCTTTGCATCGTGCAGCGGGAGGAAACGCTTGAGACGATCGCGAACCGTTACCAGCTCAGCGCCCGTGAAATATTGCTCTACAACCGGCTGGCCGAACAGACCATTGAGGAAGGCCAGATTCTGTACATTCCGTAAGAATGAGTATGAACATGAGCATGAAAAGGCGTCCGGCGCTTCAAGAAGAAGCCGGGCGCTTTTTTGTGCTTTGGCCCGGAACTCCTGTTTAAGAATCATACATATGATAATAATAAATGCAACAGGCAATTATGCGGTTATGCAACAAAAACCAAGCTATGTTGACTTAAGTCAACAACCAAGTTATGATAATCATATATTTTTTAAGAACGATGATCGGGAAGAGTAGGATGACATGCCCTTCAGAGAGTGGAATTGCTGCGCTGTGAGATTCCGCAGGATGCTGTTTCAGCCGAAGTCGCCCGGGAGTTGTCTGCTTGATCCCGTGATACATATCGGGTTAGGGTATGACCGGCTGCAGCCGTTATCTGCATGAAGTGTCGCGTACATGAGAAGCAATCGGTCTTCGGACAGATGGCCTGATGCCTACGATGTTTTTTTTCACAGGCATACGCGAAACAAAGGTGGTACCGCGAAAGAACAGCCTTTCGTCCTTTGAGGACGAAGGGCTTTTTTGGTTTTTCTAAACAAAAAGCTGATCTTGTGATGGAGGAATGCAAATATGACTGAGCAGGACAACAAATTAACGACAGAGATGCCGACGACATATGACCCGAAGGCAGCCGAAGAAAAATGGTACAAATACTGGATCAATGGGGAGTTTTTCAAGGCTGGTCAACGGCAGGACGCGAAGCCTTATACAATTGTGATTCCGCCTCCGAACGTTACAGGCATGCTTCACATCGGGCACGCGTTGGATTTTACGCTGCAGGATATCCTGATCCGCACCAAGCGGATGCAAGGTTTTGATGCGCTATGGCTTCCGGGCTCGGACCATGCAGGCATTGCCACCCAGACGAAGGTAGAGCAGAAGCTTCGCGAGGAAGGTGTTACCCGCTACGACCTAGGAAGGGAGAAATTCCTGGAAAAGGTATGGGAGTGGAAAGACAAGTATGCGGATACCATTCATGAGCAGTGGGCGAAGATGGGATTTTCCCTGGATTACTCCAGAGAACGTTTTACATTGGATGAAGGCCTGTCCAAAGCCGTGCGCGAGGTTTTCGTAAAGCTGCATGAAAAAGGGCTGATTTATCGCGGTAAACGCATTATCAATTGGGATCCGGCTGCCCGTACCGCGCTTTCGGATATCGAGGTAGAATACAAAGAGGTTCAAGGACATTTGTATCACCTTTCCTATCCACTCAAAGACGGAAGCGGACATATTACGGTTGCAACGACGCGTCCGGAAACCATGCTCGGAGATTCGGCCGTAGCCGTTCATCCGAAGGATGAGCGCTACAAGGACATGATCGGAAAGATGCTCGTTCTGCCGATCGTAGGACGCGAAATTCCGATTATTGCCGATGAGTACGTTGATAAGGAGTTTGGAAGCGGCGCCGTTAAAATAACGCCTTCCCATGATCCGAACGACTTTGAAGTTGGCCTGCGTCATGACCTGCCGCAAATTACGGTGATGGATGAGACGGGTACCATGAATGAGCTGGCCGGCAAATATCAGGGCATGGATCGCAGCGACTGCCGCAAGCAGATCGTTCAAGATCTGAAGGATCAAGGCGTTCTGATCAAAGTTGAAGACCATCTTCACCAGGTTGGTCATAGTGAACGTACGGGCGCTGTTGTAGAGCCTTATCTGTCCACGCAGTGGTTCGTTAAAATGCAGCCGCTGGCCGAAGCCGCCATCGAAGCGCAAAAATCAGGCAAAGGCGTAAACTTTGTACCAGACCGTTTCGAGAAAACGTATCTGAACTGGATCGAGAATGTCCGCGATTGGTGTATTTCCCGTCAGCTTTGGTGGGGACACCGGATCCCGGCGTGGTACTGCGAATCCTGCGGCGAGATTCATGTGGCTCATGACGATGTAACGAAGTGCTCCAAATGCGGCAGCACAGAGCTTCGTCAGGATGAGGATGTACTTGATACCTGGTTCAGTTCGGCATTGTGGCCGTTCTCTACGCTGGGCTGGCCGGATCAAACTGAAGATCTGAAACGTTACTATCCGACAGACGTATTGGTTACCGGCTACGATATCATTTACTTCTGGGTTGCCCGGATGATTTTCACGGCGCTTGAATTTACCGGAGAGATCCCGTTCAAGGACGTGCTGATGCATGGTTTGGTTCGTGATCCGGAAGGCAAGAAGATGTCCAAATCCCTTGGGAACGGTGTAGATCCTTTGGATGTTATTGAACAGTACGGTGCTGACGCTATGCGTTATATGATTTCCACCAGCAGTACGCCGGGACAGGATCTGCGCTTCCGGTGGGAACGCGTGGAGCAGGCTCGGAACTTCGCCAACAAAATCTGGAATGCATCGCGTTTTGCCTTGATGAACCTGGAAGGCTTCACTTATGACGACATTGACATAAGTGGCGAGCTCAGCACGGCTGACCGTTGGATTCTGCACCGTTTGAACGAAACTTCCCGTGACATTACGCGTCTAATAGATGCCTATGAATTTGGTGAAACAGGCCGCCTGCTGTATAACTTCATTTGGGATGACCTCTGCGACTGGTATATCGAATTCTCCAAACTGTCCCTTTACGGGGAAGACGAAGCTGCGAAGAACACGACGAAATCGGTGCTCTCCTACGTGCTTGACCGTACGCTCCGCATGATACATCCATTTATGCCGTTTATCTCCGAAGAGATTTGGCAGCATCTTCCGCATCAGGGCGAGACGATCACCTTGGCTGCATGGCCTGAATTCGATCCTGCTCTTGAGGATGGCGAGGCTGCGCGCGAAATGTCCTTGCTGATGGATGTCATCCGTGCGGTGCGCAATATCCGGGCCGAAGTCAATGTGCCGATGAGCAAAAAGATCGAGCTGATGTTGAAGGCAGGAGACGATCAGATCCTTCAACTGGTTAAACGCAATGAGATTTACGTTTCGCGCTTCTGCAACACATCGAGCTTTGAAGCGGGTCTTGGACTTGAGATTCCGGATAAAGCGATGACAGCTGTAGTTACTGGCGCAGAGCTGTATCTGCCGCTTGCGGGTCTGATTGATATCGATCAGGAAATTGCTCGTCTGGAGAAAGAACTGAAGAATCTGAACAGTGAAGTGGAGCGTGTGGAGAAGAAGCTTGGTAACCAGGGCTTTGTTTCCAAGGCACCGGAGAAGGTCATTGAAGAGGAAAAAGCCAAGATGGCCGACTACTCTGAAAAACGGAGCAAAGTGATTGCTCGGATCGAAGAATTGAAGGGTTAATTGGACGATTAACCGATTGACCGGGGAACGTTACATCCTGGACCAAATAAATTCAGAAGGTGAAATGGCAAATGGGAGATCAATTTGAAGCCTCTGCGTACCTGAACACATATACAGAAGCTGTAGACTGGATTAACGGGCTGATTCCTTTTGGAATCCGCCCGGGTATGTCAAGAATTGAAAAAATGATGGAGCTGCTTCATAACCCTCACCGGCGTCTGAAGTTCATCCATGTTGCGGGCACAAATGGCAAAGGTTCAACCTGCGCTTTTTTGACGCGGGTTCTCTTGCAAAGCGGCTACACGGTGGGGACGTTCACATCCCCTTATATCACCAAATTCACGAACCGTTTTCAATATAACGGTGAGGATATTCCCGAGGAAACCCTCCTGGCGCTTGCCAATCGCCTGTATCCGATTGTGAAGGACATCGCTGCTACCGAGCTGGGATCGCCTACGATGTTCGAGGTTTCGACGGCGCTTGCGATTTTGTATTACGCAGAGGAATGCGTGCCGGATGTTGTCGTATGGGAGACCGGACTTGGGGGAAGGCTGGATGTAACCAATATTGTATTTCCGGTGGTTTCCATCATTACCAACGTGGGGATGGACCATACCGATGTTCTCGGTGATACCGTAGAGCAGATCGCTTTTGAAAAAGCGGGCATTATCAAATCGGGCGTGCCTGTGGTCAGCTGCGTGCAGCAGCCGGAAGTGATTGAACTGCTGCGGAAAAAAGCAGAGGAATGCCGGACAACACTCTATTTGGCTGGCGAAAAATTCACTTACGAATATACGGGTGAGCAGGGACCGTATCAATCCTTCCATTTCGAAGGCCCTTTCCATGAATATGATGTTGAGATCGGGATGAAGGGGGAGCATCAGATCGCCAATGCGGCCGGGGCGCTGATGGCTCTGGAGATCCTTCGCCAATACATGGCTTTCGTTATGGATGAAGAGGACATTTTACAAGGATTCCGCGAGACGGTCTGGGCTGGACGCATGGAGGAAATTTCGGGCTCGCCCCGGATCGTGCTGGATGGAGCCCATAACCCGGAGGGTGCGGAATCCCTGCGGAAAAGCATTGAGCGGCACTATCCGCATGAACGTTTAAATTTGATGATGGGAATGCTGTCGAATAAGCATCATGAATCCTACTTGAAGCATATACTTCCTATAGTGGATACGCTTATCCTGACCGAGCCGGACTTCCGGAAAAAAATGGACGCGGCAGCGCTGCATGAAATTGCGGAGGGGCTGAAGCATTCCTACGGCAAACCAGGTTTGCAGATCATCGTAGAACCGGATTGGAAAAACGCGCTAGAACTACTTAAGTCACGGACAGAAGCGGAGGATTTGGCGGTGGTATCCGGCACGCTTTATTTGATATCGGATGTGCGTGCCGCTCTGCTGGGTCAGACCGATTCTGAAAAAGGTTGGTGAAAATCTGTTGAATTCTGAACATGTTCATTTTATCGGTATTGGTGGCTACGGGATGAGCGCCATTGCACGGGTTATGCTGGAAATGGGATACAAGGTCACAGGTTCGGATGTGGCTTCCCAGGAATTAACGGAAAAGTTGGCTGCCAAAGGCGCCAAAATCTATATCGGACATACGGCCGAGCAGGTACATGGAGCGGATTTGGTCGTGTATTCGACGGCTTTGTCCAAAGATAACGTGGAGCGTGTGGAAGCGGAACAACTTAATATTCCGATTATCCATCGTTCCCAAATGCTTGCAAGACTGCTGAATGAGCGTAAAGGCGTAGCTGTTGCCGGAGCGCACGGGAAGACGACCACGTCCTCTATGATTGCTTTGGTCATGGAAGAATGCGGGGTCGATCCGACGTACATTATCGGCGGAGAAATCATGAATGTGGGTACGAACGCGAAGGCTGGAAAAGGCGACTTTGTCGTTGCGGAAGCCGATGAAAGCGATGGCTCGTTCCTGCAGTATCATCCATGGCTAGGCATCGTGACCAACATTGAAGCCGATCATCTGGAGAACTATGACGGTGACTTCGAAAAACTGAAGGGTGCATATGTCCAGTTTCTGAATCAGATTCGGGAAGACGGTACTGCCGTGGTCTGCGGAGATGACGCCAACATCCAAGCGATTATTCCGGGCATCCGCTGCCAGGTAGCCACGTACGGCATCGATACGGACGCGGAATATACTGCAACCGATCTGGTGCTTGGCGATCGTCAAGTTTCGTTTAAGATGAATCACAAGGGAGTTCTTCTCGGAACGGTAGAATTGTCGGTACCGGGCCGTCATAACGTGTATAATGCGATGGCGACGGTTATCTCTTGTCTTAAGGCGGACATTCCGTTTGAGCAAATCGTTGTAGGGATATCCAAGTTTCATGGTGCCAAGCGCCGCTTCCAGGTGCTCGGCGAAAAGAACGATATTCTCATTATCGACGATTATGCCCATCACCCGACGGAGATTGAAGCGACGATCAGCGCAGCCAAAGCGACAGGTAAACGGATCATCGCCGTATTCCAGCCGCAGCGCTATACTCGCACCTTCTTCCTGCTCGATGCCTTTAGCCGGGCGTTCAGCGAAGCTGATGAGGTCATTATCACGGATATTTTCTCGCCCGCGGGAGAGAAGCAGATCGAAGGCGTGCATTCGTCGAAGCTGGTTGAACTGATTGTTCAAAACAGCAATGCCGGCGCAAGATATCTTCCTACCAAGGAAGATGTGCTGCTGGATCTGAAGCAAAGAATGCAGCCGGGAACGCTCGTGATCACGATGGGCGCCGGCGATATATGGAAGGTCGGTTATCAGCTGGCCAAGGAGCTATAGCCCTGATTTAGGGCCGACGCTTACATATGCTTGTTATTTGAATGATTGGAAAGGCTGTCTCACCCGTAATTTATTGCGGAGTGGGGCAGTTTTTTTATTTATGCGGCTTTGCGTTTGAGTAGACGAATTAGGGATGTTCATGCGGCATAACTTCGGACAATCTGTCATATATACTTTGTAATGAGACAAGGGTGAGGTGTATGACAGTGAACAAAGCGAGAATGACTTTCCGCTTCAATGAGGAAAGCTCCCGTCAGCTCGATGTTGCGCAGGAAGAACAGAAGTCCGCCCCGCAAAAGCCTAAAGAGGCGAGACAGGATAATCCTCGTTTGGGGCATTCCGAAGACAAGCACGCCTTCTGGCTTGAACATACGCAGGAAAAGGAAAGTGTGAAAAAAAACCGGGATCACTTGAACGTGATTCCGGGTCCTATGCAGGGCTGGTCGGATCCTTTTCATAAGGATGATCCTTGGAGTGAAATGCTGGCGGGTCCACAGCCATATCAGGAAGAGGATGACAAACAGTACGATCAACAGTACGATCAACAGAATGACGGATATGAATATGATTTTGACCCCTATGATAGGTATGTGGAGCATACGGATGATCTGCATAACCTGGCAGATGCCGTATACCCTGAATTGGTGGATGCAACATACCGCCCAAGACGTCCTTCTTCTCCATGGAAAATCATCGGTACCGTCACAGGCGCCATCGTGACCGGAGCTCTGTTTGGCTTCGTCGTGCTGTCCTTTTTCAAGGATGGCTCCGGCGCTTCCTTGAGTCCTGTGAAGACAAGTACGGAAAACGTGGCGAAGGCTCCGGCAGAAGCGGACAAGGCAGCTCCAGTGGCTGTACAAGTCCAGAGACAATCCTATTATATGCTCCAGTATGGTGTATTCAGCAGTGGGGAGCGGGTGCTTCAGGCTCAAAAAGAGCTGCAGCAGCTCGGAATCGCCGCAGGTGCAGATCCCGATCAGGAGAACCGCGTCTATGCCGGCATGTCGACAGACCAAGAGCAGGCCAAGCTATTTAGTAATCAGTTGAAGGCTCAAGGGCTCGATTTATATGTCAGGGAAATCTCGCTGCCTGCTGCAAGTGAGATGACATTCGTCGGGGGAGCAGATACCGTTAATGAATATTTTACCGTGAGCTCCGAACTGGTATCGAAGCTGAGCCAACTGTCCGCGGGTCTGCTGGGGCAAGAGAATCCCGCAGCCTTGGATGCTGAGAATACCAAGGTTCTGACGGATCTTCACAGCCGCTGGTTGGAGGTGATCAAGCGGCTTCAAACCGGACTTGGCCCGGATGAAACTGTCATAGGTACGAACCTGGAACAAACGATGAACAGTGCGATATCCGCCATCACGGAGTATAACCGGAATCGGTCCAAAGGCCATTTGTGGGAAGTACAAGCCGGCATGATGCAATATATCCTCCAGCAAAAAGAGTTGATATCAAAACTGGGAAGAGTATAGCCTCAGAATGGAAAGACCGAAAAAAGGAAAACAGCACCATTTAAGCGAAGAGATCGGGAAATGAAGGCTTTAGGGGCCATTTTTCAGATGACAACGCAGATCCGGTATGGAACTGGAAATAGTTCCCCATACCGGATTTGTGTTTGTATTGGGGTTCAAATAACCGTATAATATGGTGTGTGTCAAATTATGGCGAGGGAAGAGAAGGATGAAAAAGAACATAGGAATTCTGCTCTTGTTTATACTGCTTGGATGGCTGGCGGGTGCCTGGATCGCAAAGGCCCTGGAACCTGTACAAGCCCTTTCTTTTCTGACTGCATCAACACCTATTAAGTGGTCACCACAAGCTAATTTGGACATTATCAGCTACGACATCACCATTCAAATGAAACTGAGCCTGCTGAGTTTGATCGGCATCATTGTCTCCGTGTGGCTGTATCGCAGGCTGTAACTAAAGAGACAAAGGAGATCCTTTCATTGAAATCAGACCATTCACGCCGTATCGTACTGGCATCTACTTCACCCAGAAGGCAGGAGCTGATCGCTTCTCTACATATACCGTACGAGATTCGTCCCAGTCATGCGGATGAACATACTCCTGGCGACTGGACCCCCCAGCAGATTGTTGAAGGCTTGGCGCTGCGCAAAGCGCAGGCTGTGTATTCTCTTATTGCAGATCCGTCCCAAAATGCGGTTGTTGTCGGCAGCGATACGATCGTTGTTTTGGAAGATCAGGTTCTTGGCAAGCCGGTAGATGACGCCGACGCTTTCCGGATGCTGAAATCTCTGCAGGGGAAGACCCATCACGTTTATACGGGTGTCGCATGCATTGACGCGGCAAACGGTCAAAAACTGGTGAGACATCAATCTACGAAGGTGAGGATGAAGGAACTTTCGGATCAGAAAATAGATGCATACGTGAGAAGCGGCGAGCCCGGCGACAAAGCTGGCGCATACGGTATTCAAGGATTAGGCGCCACTTTGGTGGAACGGATAGAGGGCTGTTATTTTACCGTCGTGGGACTTCCTCTTTCCCTACTTTCCGACATGCTGTCGGAATTTGGAATTGACGTCCTGTAAGCGTGGATGAGATTTGAGTGAAGGGAAAGAAGGGGAACTTATGGAGCCGCAAATGTATATGCTGCGCGACATCCCCCATCAGGAACGACCCAGAGAACGCATGCTTCAGTATGGGGCTTCCGCATTAAGCCATGCAGAGTTATTGGCTATTTTACTTCGTACAGGTACGCAGCGGGAGTCCGCTATCCATTTGGCGCAGCGCATTTTGAATCAGGTCGGCAGTTTGCGCCGGCTTGTGGACATGAGCATTCAGGAACTCATGGCGATTAAGGGAATCGGAAGCGCCAAAGCCGTTCAGCTCAAGGCTGGAATCGAGCTTGGACAGCGGCTTGCCCGGACTCGAATGGATGAGCCGGTAGTCATCCGCAGTCCGCGTGATGCGGCTGATGTGCTCATGGAACAGCTGCGATACCTGCAGAAGGAACATTTTGTCTGTTTGTTTCTAAATACTAAAAATCACATTATTGCTCAAGAGACGCTTTCGATCGGCAGTCTGAACGCCTCCATCGTCCATCCGCGCGAGGTGTTTCGTGCAGCCATGAAGTGCAGCAGCGCATCGCTTGTCTGCGCGCATAACCATCCGAGCGGCGATCCAAAGCCGAGTCCTGAAGATATTTCCATGACTTCACGCTTGAAGGAAGCGGGAGAAATCATAGGGATTGAGGTGCTGGATCACTTGATTATCGGTGACGGGGAATTCGTCAGTTTGAAGGAGCAAGGCTTGATGTAATATAATAGTTGAGATTGACGAGGAAAGGGAGATTACAGCATGTTAGGGAGCTTCACGAAAGACTTGGGAATTGATTTGGGGACAGCGAACACGCTAGTCTATGTCCGTGGAAAAGGAATTGTTGTAAGAGAACCTTCTGTTGTTGCGATTCGTACGGATACGAAGAGCATTGAAGCTGTCGGGGAGTCTGCGAAGAAAATGATCGGTCGCACGCCTGGCAACATCCGTGCCATTCGCCCGATGAAAGACGGCGTTATCGCTGATTTCGACACGACGGCAACAATGATTAAATATTTCATCCGTCAGGCTCAGAAACAGCGCTCGATGTTCCAGCGCCATCCGAACGTGATGGTATGCGTACCTTCCGGCATTACAGCGGTTGAACAACGTGCCGTTGAGGATGCGACAAAGCAAGCCGGTGCGCGTGAAGCGTATACGATCGAAGAACCGTTTGCGGCAGCGATCGGTGCTGATTTGCCGGTATGGGAGCCTACAGGCAGCATGGTAGTCGATATTGGTGGAGGCACGACAGAAGTTGCCGTCATCTCTCTTGGAGGCATCGTAACCAGCCGCTCTGTACGCGTAGCCGGCGATGAAATGGATGAATCCATCATTCAGTACATCAAACGCCAGTACAATTTGATGATCGGCGAAAGAACATCGGAAACACTCAAAATGGAGATTGGCTCGGCCCTTCCGCTGGAGCAGGTAGAGACAAGTGAAATTCGCGGTCGTGACCTGGTGACAGGTCTACCTAAGACGATCACCATCACTTCCGATGAAATCAGTGAAGCACTTTCCGATACGGTAAATGCGATTGTGGAAGCTGTGAAGGTTACATTGGAAAAATGCCCTCCGGAGCTGGCTGCCGACATTATGGACCGCGGTATCGTGCTTACAGGCGGCGGAGCTCTGCTGCGCAATCTGGACAAGCTGCTTGCCGAAGAAACTGGAATGCCTGTTATTGTAGCTGAAAATCCGCTGGACTGCGTTGCGATCGGGACCGGTAAGGCGCTTGAGAACATTCACCTGTTTAAATCCCGCAGCAGCTCGGCTGTGCGCTCGAAGCGCTAAGACCGAAAAATTTGTGGGTCAACCCCTGATAATGGGAGAGAAATCAGTAGAGTTAGAGGGTGTTGAAACTGTTTAAGCTGCTTGGCAACAAACGCTTATTTGTGATTTTAATCGCCCTTGTTATGTTTATCGCGCTGATGGGTTTCACGCTCGGGCCAAGGGCTACATTATCTTGGCCCGAGAAGTTTCTCAGGGATACCGTCGGTTTCGCCCAGAATATTTTTTATAAGCCCGCTGGCTATGTAGCGGGCTTGTTTAAAGATATTGGTAACATGCGGGAAACATACAAGGAAAACGAGCAGTTAAAAATCGCGCTGGCGCAGTATACGCGCGAAAAAGCCAATTATAATTTCATAGAAAAGCAGAACAAGGAATTAATGGAAGATCTGAAATTCACAAAGCAGCAAGAAGGAAAGTTCGATTACTCCTATCATATCGCCCAAGTTATCAGCGTCAATGCCGATACGGTCAACAAAACGTTGGTCATTGATTTAGGGGAACGCGACGGGGTTAAAATCGGTCAGTCTGTCATATCAATTAAGGGAATGGTAGGCGTGATCAGCCATGTCAGCAACTTCACTTCTACCGTGAAGCTGATTACAACGATGGATGCGAAGGACCCGAACTCCAACGGAATCGCCGCTACTTCCATGGATAATCATCAGACTTTCGGGATTGTGGAAAGCTATGACGAAGCAACGCAGATGCTTTTGATGACACAAATCAAACAGGAAGACCCGATTAAAGCGGGAGACATGATCGTGTCATTAGGAGATACGGATAAGTACCCTCGTGGATTGATCATCGGCAAGGTGAAAAGCGTTCAGGAGAGCAAATTCGGTAAGACGAAGACAGCAACCATCGAACCTGAAGCCGAGTTCCAGGATTGGAAACAGCTCTTTGTAGTCTTTACGCCGGAGGCACCTAAATAATGGTGGTGCGTAAGCAGGTTCTGGTTCTGTTGCTCTTTCTCCTCTTCATCCTGCAAGGTACCATCGTCCCGTGGCTGTTGCCCTTCTCCTGGCAAAACGTCATTATGCCGAATCTGGTATTCATCGTCTTGTTGTTTGTATCGGTGTACCATCATCGGCATACGGCGCTCGTGCTCGGCATCATTTTCGGCTTGATTCACGATGTGGTTTTTTACGGTGATATGATCGGCACTTATTCCCTGGTTATGGGGTTTTCTACTTATATCATGGGCTTTATCTTTCGTGCTCCTCGGGCTCCCATGCCGCTGATGATGACGGTCGTGATTTTGGGAAGCCTGCTGTTCGACAGTATGCTGTTTGCCATTTACCGAGTGTTCTCCTTAACGCAGGTTTCCTATGACTGGAATTTGCTGCATCACATTTTACCCGATCTTGTTGTCCATTTTGTGTTCGGGCTCATTATTTATGTTCCTCTCCGGAAGCAGCTTGAAAAGATTGCGAGACGGGAGAAGAAGGAAAAGGCGGCGTAAACCTCACCGCCATTTTTCTTTTCCAGCAGGAACTTCGCCAACCGAAGACGAAATGTAATGAGATAGGGGGGACAGGCATGGCAGTGAAATCGAATCATGTCACGATCAAGGGCATCAAAGATGGCCTGGTATTCCTGCTTGACGATGAATGTGAATATGAGGAACTGCTTGGCGAGCTCCGCTATAAGCTGGAGCACAGCCATCAAAATATTTTGACCGGTCCAATCATTCACGTAGATGTAAAGATGGGTTCAAGGCGGATTACGGAAGATCAGAAACAAAGCATGCTCGATATTTTAAAACAAAAAGGGAATTTGCTCATCCGTTCTGTCGAATTTCCTGAATCGGAGCCGGAGCAGGCTCCTGCTTATACGATCATGAGCGGCATGGTGCGCTCCGGTCAAGTGCTGAGCCATCATGGAGATTTGCTGTTTTTGGGAGACGTGAACCCGGGGGGCAGCATTCTGTGCACGGGTGACATTTATATACTGGGCGCTCTGCGGGGCATGGCACATGCAGGTTTCGAAGGCAAGGAAGAAGCGATTATCGCTGCATCCCATTTCGCCCCGACGCAGCTTCGCATCGCGGAGCAAATCAGCCGTCCGCCGGATGAATGGGAAACGCGTGAAACCAGTATGGAATTCGCGTTTTTGCAGGATGGAGCCATGCAAATCGACAAAATTAGCAATATCGTACGGATACGGCGCGATTTTAACGTGTTTAAAGGGGTGTAGCACATGGGAGAGGCTATTGTCATTACGTCCGGTAAAGGCGGTGTCGGGAAAACCACCACATCGGCGAATATCGGGACTGCGCTTGCACTGCTTGGCAAAAAAGTCTGTCTGGTGGATACGGACATTGGCCTGCGTAATTTGGATGTGGTTATGGGGCTGGAAAACCGGATCATCTACGATTTATGTGATGTTGCGGAAGGACGCTGCCGTTTGAATCAGGCGCTTGTGAAAGACAAACGTTTCGATGAACTGTATATGCTGCCGGCCGCCCAGACGAAAGACAAAAACGCCGTGTCGCCAGAGCAGGTCAGAGACATTATACTTGAGCTGAAAAAAGAATATGAGTATGTGATTATCGATTGTCCGGCGGGTATTGAGCAAGGGTTCAAAAATGCGATTGCCGGGGCCGATAAGGCCATAGTCGTAACAACGCCGGAAAATGCGGCAGTACGTGACGCTGACCGGATTATCGGACTTCTGGAGAGTTCGGATGTTGAATCTCCGAAGCTGGTCGTGAACAGAATCCGTCCGAATATGGTGAAAACAGGAGATATGCTGGATATTGAAGACGTGCTCCAGGTGCTGAACATCGATCTGATCGGTATCGTGCCTGATGATGAGTACGTCATCAAAGCTGCGAACAGCGGGGAACCGACGGTGATGAATCCCGATTCTCGGGCTGCCATCGCATACCGTAATATCGCCCGCCGCATTCTAGGGGATACGGTTCCTCTAATGCATTTGGATCAAAAGAAGGGCATGTTCTCGAAATTTAAAAAACTATTTGGCATGGGTTGAACCGCATGTCTCGAAGCCGTTGCTTTTAAGCAGCGGCTTTTTTTGGTCTGTTTTCCGTGCCGGGAGTTTGTTTCTTGATCTTTGGATTACCGATTCAAAGGATAAAAATGTATAACAGAGCTTCAGATCGGGTTAAGTTACATCATACGGAAGTTTTTGTCCGGCACAGCCGCAAAGCCTTTTATCAACCAGACTAACAAAGGAGTGAACCGGAATGCTTGGAATTCTTGCATCCATTTTCATTATTCAAATCGTGTATGTCACCTTTTTTACCCTGCGCATGATCTTAACCCTGAAAGGCCAGAAATATTTGGCAGCTGTTCTTAGTATGTTTGAAATCACCATCTATGTGCTTGGGCTCAGTATCGTGTTGAAATACGTGAACCAGCCGATCAGCTTGATTGTTTATGCCGTCGGTTACGGGCTTGGCGTTTTGGTCGGTTCATGGATTGAGGGTCGCATTGCTCTGGGCTACATTACGATGAAGGTCATCTTGAATGATCCGGACAGTGGCATGGCTAACGCTCTGCGTGATAACGGATACGGGGTCACTTCATGGATTGGCAGCGGACGGGATGGACATCGGTTGGTATTTGAAGTGTTGGCGAAACGTAAAAACCAAAAAAAATTATATAATATGATTCTTGAACTGGATCCTAAGGCTTTTATTGTCGTTACAGAACCTGTTCTGCTCCATGGAGGATTCTGGACCCGAGGTACCAAAAAATAACAATTCGAAATCATTCCAAATACATGTTTCAATCCAAGGCATAATGGGTAAATGTATTAAACATATTATTGCAGGTATACGGACCTACTTAAAAGGGGCTCGTTACCTGCTTACGCATTTTGCATATATCCATTTGGGCTGAGAGAAGCAGAAGCACAATTGCAATGAAGTTCGCTTTCTCACAGGTATAACAGGATTTTATGTGTGACAGCGCATACTTCTTGTTTAACGAACACGGGCTCGCAGGCTTGGAATGTTTCGGATGGATGGCATGGATGTAACAGGGGGATTGCACAGCTTGGAAAGCTACAATGCATATAAAGGTGGAATTTTAGGTATGTAAGTCAATGCCGTAACGAAGATTTTTGACTTTGTTTTTTAATACCCTCAGGGCTTCCTCTTTAATTTTTTCCAACCCTTATCAATGCGCTTAATCCTATTCCAATTTGATTTCTTTTTTTAGCCATCTTACTTAGCTTCACTTCCGTTTCTACATATCAAGGCTGCCGTCTTCCCTTAACTCTGGCATCACACATTTCCTTTAGCGGTTTTTTTGGTTCCCCGATGGATGATATGCCAAATGCTCCGCATAATATGGATACTGCTTGCAAAGGGGCGATTGAATGATAGTACTGGAGCATGTGAACAAGGTTTATGATAATGGCTTTCACGCGCTGAAAGACATTAATCTCGAATTCAAAGAAGGGGAAATTACCGTCCTGATCGGACCGAGCGGCTGCGGCAAATCAACCACGATGAAGCTGATCAATGCGCTCAATACGCCCTCATCGGGCAAAGTACTGATTGACGGTAAGAACATCTCGGGGTTGAATCCGGTTGAACTGCGGCGCAATATCGGCTATGTCATTCAAAGCGTCGGTTTATTTCCGCATATGAATATCTCCAAGAACGTGGGTGTGGTTCCGCGTCTGAAAAAGTGGGATAAAGGCAAAACGGATCAAACAGTCAATGAATTGTTGGACATGGTCGGACTGGATCACACGGTTTACGGCACCCGTTACCCGTCGGAGCTTAGCGGCGGGCAGCAGCAGCGTGTGGGCGTTGCGCGCGCACTTGCGGCTGATCCTGACATTATACTGATGGACGAGCCGTTCTCCGCATTGGATCCGATCAGCCGCGAGCAGCTGCAGGATGAGCTGATCCGGCTTCAGCAGGATCTCCATAAAACCATTATTTTTGTTACGCATGATATGGACGAAGCCATCAAGATTGCGGATACCATCATTTTGATGAAGGATGGAGAAGTGGTACAAACCGGTAAACCGGACACCATTTTGCGCCATCCGGCCAATGATTTTGTTCGTAACTTCATCGGTTCTAAGCGTCTGGAGAACGAGAATGAAAACATTTATGAAATCCCGCTTGTGGATGAAGTGATGATTACCAACCCGGTAACTTCCTTCCCGAGCAGGGGACTTGCGGAAGCCATCAAAATGATGGAGATGAAGCGGGTTGACTCACTGCTGATTGTGGACCGCAACAAACAGTTGCAGGGCGCAGTTTCTATCTATCGGGTACTTGACCAGTACGGCGAAGAAGGCAAAACAGTGGCGGATGTTATGCATCCGGTCCGTTATTCCGTTGCTTCCGGAAGCACGCTTCCGCAGGCAATCGAAATTATGGACAGCCATCAGCTCAGCAATCTCCCCGTAATCGACAGTAATAACCGATTCCTCGGATTAATTACAAGAGGCAGTGTAGTTAAACATTTGGCCGAAGTATATCCTACCATGGTCCCTCCGCTGCTGAACGGAGAGGATGAGTGATATGAATGCATTCTGGAGCTTTATCACGGAACGTTATCCGGATATTCTGAAGGCTTTGCAGGAACATCTCGTCCTATCGTTCTCTGCTGTGATCCTGGGTACGATTATTGCAGTCCCGATCGGTATTCTGCTGGTGTACAGCCGGGTGGGCTGGATTAACAGTATTGTATTTTTCATAGCAAATTTGTTTCAAACGATTCCGAGTCTGGCGCTTCTTGCCATTCTGATTCCGCTGCTCGGTATCGGCATGAAGCCTGCCATTCTGGCGCTGCTGCTATATTCCCTGATGCCAATCTTGCGGAATACCTATGACGGTTTTCATTCCGTTGATGAAGGTGTGCTGAATTCCGCCAGAGGGATGGGATACAGTACGGCACAGACGATTTTGAGAATTCAGCTTCCCTTATCCCTTCCCTACATTATGTCGGGGATCCGAATTACCACCGTTTATATCATCAGCTGGGCAACTCTCGCCTCCCTGATTGGTGCTGGAGGTCTGGGCCAGCTTATCGTATCGGGGCTTGGTGTCAACAAACCGGAGATGATATTTATCGGCGGCATTGGCGCGATCCTGCTTGCTCTTGTAGCTGACGGCTTGCTTGGCCTCCTAGAGGGCTGGCTCAGCAGACGCTATCATCAGACACGGGATGCAGCCATATGAGTAGGATCTTCTGGAACCAGCGACCCAGACTGAACAAGGGAGGCGTGATGAAACTGAATAAGCTCAAATGGATACCGATGCTGATCTGCGCGATTGTTCTTGCCTCGTTAACCTCCGCATGCGGGATTCAAAGCGAGATCACGATCGGAACACAAACCTATACCGAAACCAAGATTATGGCTGAAATGTATAAAGCCCTGATTGAAGACCGCACCGATCTGAATGTGGACGTTATTCCGGATCTGGCGTCGAGTTCGTTGGTTATCAATGCGATGAAAAGAAACGACGTTCAGATGGCGACATTATATACCGGCGAAATTTTCAATAACCATTTTCCGATCAGCGGAACCAAAGAACGCCAAGAGGTTTTGAAGGAAGCCCAGGAAGGATTTCAGAAATACTACGATTTTACTTGGATGAAGCCCTTGGGGTTTGAAAACACATACGCGTTTACGGTAAGAAAGGATCTTGCCGAATCCAAAGGGTATACCAAAATTTCCGATGTCAAAAAAGACATGGCGGATATGAAGCTGGGGGTAGATACCACATGGCTTGAGCGGAGCACGGATGGATATCCCGCCTTCTCCAAAGCATATGGAATCAAATTCGGTCAGATATTCCCCATGGAAATCAGTTTGGTGTACAGCGCGGTAGCCAATAAGCAGGTCGATATCGTATTGGCCTATTCTACGGATTCCCGGCTGAAAGCCTACAAATTGCAGACACTGCAAGATGACAAGCAATTCTTCCCTCCATATGATGCAAGCCCGGTATTGCGTTCGGATCTTCTGAAAAAGCATCCCGAAATTCAGGAGGCGATAGCGCCTTTAATTGGCCATCTGGATGCGGATACGATGATATCGCTCAATTATCAGGTGGACATTGAGAAGAAAAGCGAGCGGGAGGTTGCAATTACGTACTTGAAGCAGCAGGGCCTCTTGAAAAGCTAAAGGAGGGTAAGCATGGAAAATAAACATTTAACATTTGCGGACTTTATGTCCTATATATCACGGAATAAAGGGATGCTATGGGAGTATTTCATCCAGCATATCACGATGGTGGTTATCGGCCTGGGGCTTGCAGTCATCATCGGGGTGCCCCTTGGCATTCTCTGCTCTAAAAACAAATGGGCCGCCAAAATCATTTTGTTCATAACGAACATTCTTCAGGTGGTACCGAGCCTGGCCATGCTGGTGGTGCTCATGTTATGGCTGGGACTGGGAACGAAAACGGTCATGGTAGGACTCTTTCTGTATTCATTGAACCCTATCGCGCGCAATACGTACGTAGGGTTGAAACAGGTGGATCCCAGCTATCTGGAGTCTGGAAAAGGAATCGGCATGAGCCCCTTCCAAATGCTCGTTAAAGTGCGTTTTCCGCTTTCGCTGACCTATATCATGTCGGGTCTTCGTATTGCTGCGGTCATCGCCATCGGCGTCGTAACGATCGCACCCCTTGTGGGCGGTGGCGGACTTGGTCGGGAGATATATGCCGGGTTGAACAGCAATAACTCTCTTCGGATCTTTGCAGGTGCCATACCTGCTGCGGTGCTGGCGATTGTTGCGGATCTTGTTCTTGGCATTCTGCAGCGAAAAATGGATCTGTCCAAACGAAAGTCGGCCAGTGCGGCTCCTGCGCCTGCCAAAATACAAAATATCGGCTGACGCCTATCGGTGCACATCTGACTCCGCAGGAGCTCCTTCGTATGAAGGGGCTCCTTTTGGCGTTTCGCTCTGTCTTTGTAAATATGGCAGTTCCAAGGGCCTGGGCTTGTTCTAAAACAGGGACATCCCCTCATAAAATGTATTAAAAACAAGCCTCGAAAGGGGATCATGCAATGGATACGAAATCCTCCATCAAGCAGCGCAGGGAAGAGAGAATCAAGGATCTTTTGCTTCGCGAGGATCTGGCCCAGCCGATACTGCAGCCCGTTCAAGAAACGCCCAAACTCTGGAATAAAGGAAAGTTGCCGGAATCGTATGCTCCGGAGCCCGATCCGGAGAAATTGTGGAAAAAAGAGCAAGCCAAGGGCCGCGGCCCGTTTCATCATAAAACCCGCTTCTTCTCGGGAATGATGTGGCGTTTGTTTTTCAGCGCAATCATTTTTGTTCTGGTGTGGGGCATATTCAAATTTCCCCAGCCTTGGAGCATGAAGGTGCAGGATTATGTGATGCAGTCGCTGAACCGTGAGATGGATTTTCAAGCCGCTGAGGTTTGGTATGAATCCCATTTTGGCAAGGCGCCGACGTTCATTCCGATTTTCAAGCAGAACCAGACGTCCCCGATTAAAGTGAATGCTTCCAAATCGTTGTACCCGCCCATTGATGGGGAAATCGTTCAGGCATTTGCCGTGAGCTTAAAGGGTGTCGAAATTGCCCCGCGCAAGGTTTCAAATATCCCGCTTGAGGTGAAAAGTGTAGAAACAGGACGTGTCATCGATGTAACTGGAAGTGCCGATACCGGCATTACGGTAACGATTCAGCATACTGGGAAGATCGTGGCTTCTTATGGTCACTTGGCTGATACCCGTCTGCAAAAAAACGACTGGGTTGAAGGCGGCGATGCGGTTGGACATCTTCAGGCCGCAGCGGAAGGGGAAACGCCGAGCCTATTCTTCTCCGTGAAAGAGAACGGCAATTACGTGGACCCGGCGGACGTGATTCCTATTGATTAATATAAGGGGCATCAAGTTGTCGCTGCATCCATTTTTCGTTATCCTCATGCTTTTTTCCGTGATTACTGGGCATTTTTTGGAACTGATCGTTTTGTTCTCCATTGTTTTTATACATGAGCTTGGGCATATGGCAGCAGCTCTGCTGTTCGGCGTGCGTATACGCTCCGTTCAGTTGCTTCCGTTTGGTGGCGTCGTGGAAATGGAGGACCATGGAGAGTTAACCGCCTGGAAGGAAATCGGCATTGCGATTGCCGGACCGCTTCAAAATCTGCTTATGATCGTTGCCGCCCTGCTTGTTCGTGAATGGGGAGCGGGGGATGGAGCATTTTTAAACTATGTAATTTTTGGGAACGGCATGATTGCGTTATTTAATCTTCTTCCAATCCTTCCCTTGGACGGAGGCAAGATCGTGCACGCTGCAGCCAGTCTGTATTTTCCTTACCATGAGACTCTGCTTTGGTCCTCGAGAATCAGCATTGCAGGCAGTATTGGCGTGGTTTTCTTCTCGGTATTGCCCTTCTTGCAAGGGGAAAACAGGATACAATTAAATCTGCTGCTTATCGGAATATTTTTGCTGTACTCAAACTGGACCGACTATCGCCATGTGCCGTACCGTTTTACCAGATTTCTCATGAACCGGGAAAAAAGGTATGGAGGGTCGGAGACAGGGGGATTTGCGCAGCCGATCATTGCCGATCAGGCGAAACATTTGGACAGTATTTTGCGTCTATTTAAAAGAGAGAAGTATCATGTCATTTATGTAATGAACAAGCAGGGAGGACTCATCGCCATGCTTCCGGAGCAGCGTCTGATTTCGGCTTATTTCGCCACTGACCGCCCATCATGAAGATGATGCTTGGCAAGCAGGCTCCCATATGAAATAAATACATGAAACAAGATCAATAATTGAATACGAGCTATAAGCTAAAAAAGGGGATTTCATGGTAATATGGAATGGAAATGTCTTCTAGCAGGGGTGAAGCCATGAAACAAATGATAGTTCATTGTGAACCGAAGCAGACGCAGATGGCCCTCATGGAGGAAGGCAAACTGGTGGAGTTTGCGGTTGAACGCAGCCATAATCATAGTCTGGTAGGAAGCTTTTATAAAGGTCGGGTCGTCAATGTTCTACCGGGCATGCAGGCGGCTTTTGTAGATATTGGTCATAAGAAGAATGCTTTCTTGTATGTGGACGATGTTCTCCATCCACATCTGGACAAGCAGCCCAAAGAGAAACCGTCGATTGATGAGCTGCTTCGCGTAGGTCAGGAGGTTGTGGTTCAGGTGATGAAGGAGCCTCTTGGAAGCAAGGGGCCTCGCGTAACCACGCATTTTTCACTTCCGGGACGATGGGTCGTGTTCATGCCGAATGCCGATTATGTGGCGGTGTCCAAAAAGGTGAGCAAAGAACATGAACGCAGCCGACTCAAAATGCTCGGGGAAGAAATCCGTCATGCCGGGGAAGGCATTATTATGAGAACTGTTTCCGAAGAAGAGCATCCCGAGGCTATCGCCGGCGATCTCAGCCTGCTCCGTGAACAGTGGCGTAAGATTCAGAAACGTGCCGACGCGAGCTGTGCACCGTCCCTTTTGCATCAGGATCTGAGTATTGTGCAGCGATTTATTCGTGATGTGTTTGACCCGCAGCAGGATGAACTGCAAATTGACAGCGCCAAAGAAGCCAAGGAAGCGGAAATGTTCCTGGAAGAAATCGCGCACGGCAGCCATCTGCCGGTCAAGGTGTACCATGGTCAGGAGCATATTTTCAAGAGTTTCGGGATTCAGGAGCAAATGGAGAGGGACTTTTCACGAAAAGTCATTCTGGAGAGCGGAGGTTCGATCGTTTGGGACCAAACGGAGGCACTGACGGTCGTGGATGTGAATACAGGCAAGTATATCGGCGGAGACAGCCTGGAGGATACGGTTACGCGTACCAATTTACTGGCGGCGGAAGAGATTGCCCGGCTCATTAGACTCCGCGATGTCGGCGGCATTATTATCGTTGATTTCATTGATATGGAGATGGATCAACATCGACAAGATGTGGTGGACAGGCTGGAGGCCGGGATGAGCAAGGACCGTACGAAAAGCCACGTGGTCGGTTGGACCAAGCTTGGTCTGCTTGAATTAACGCGCAAGAAGGTACGTGACGATACAGCCATGCTGTTTACGAAGCCATGCGATACCTGCGACGGAACGGGCAAAATAAATCTGTTAGGCATCCATTGACTCCGGTGCACGTGTTATGTTAATATCTATGAGTATGTGTCCGGTATTTATGCTTGTCACATGCTGTAACCGCTCCGGTCGGGTTGAAAAGCGCATGCTTTAGGGCAGCCACCTGGATCAGGCGAGTCTGAGACATGAGGAGGTGCAAGCAAATGTACGCAATTATCGAAACTGGCGGTAAACAATACAAAGTTCAAGAGGGCGACGTATTGTACATCGAAAAATTGAATGCGGGCGACGGCGAAAGCGTGACTTTCGATCGTGTATTGGCCGTATCTAATGACAACGGTTTGGTAGCAGGTACGCCATTGGTTTCCGGCGCTGCTGTAACTGCAAAAGTGGAGAGACATGGCAAAGGTGCAAAGGTTGTTGTATACAAATACAAACCTAAGAAAAACTACCACAAGAAACAAGGCCATCGTCAACCTTACACTAAAGTAACCATCGAAAAAATCCAGGCGTAAGAAGGTGCACTGATTTGATTAACGTGCGCATACTACGTCAAGAGGATGGCAGCATCCATGGCTTTGAGGTGAAGGGTCACGCGAACTTTGCGAAACACGGTGAAGATATTGTGTGCGCCGGCGTATCGACGGTCACGATCGGAACTGTGAATTCCTTGGAAGCTTTAACCGGAACCATCATGGACAGCAGGATGAACAACGGCTTTTTAAGCGCCTATCTTCCTTCCAAGGAAAATGGGGATGCTGGGAAGCAGATACAGCTGCTGCTCGAGTCTATGGTTGTCATGCTAAATTCGATTGAAGAATCATACGGGAAGTATATTCAAATAAAAGAAGTTATTACTTAAAGAAGGAGGTAGACAACATGTTAAAGTTGAATCTTCAATTGTTCGCATCGAAAAAGGGTGTTGGTTCCACAAAGAACGGACGCGACAGCCAAGCGAAACGCCTCGGCGTTAAGCGTGCTGACGGACAAACCGTTACTGGCGGAAGCATTTTGGTTCGTCAACGCGGAACTAAAATTCATCCTGGTACGAACGTGGGCATCGGCAAAGACGATACTTTGTTTGCAAAAGTGGACGGCGTTGTGAAATTCGAGCGTTGGGGCCGCGATCGCAAAAAAGTGAGCGTCTACCCTGTTGATGTCGCTCCGGTAGCGGCAGCAGTGGAAGCGTAAGTTGTCTTCACATAACGGGTTGGAGTAACGAAAAGAGCCTTCGGCAGTGCTTGCCGGGGGCTTTTTTTAAATATATGAGGTCTATATAAGCGTTGGTGGGAATATTGCAAATAGGGCTCTTTTGAGCGGAATATGGCCTTTCACCGAACCTTCTCAGGATTTTTGCGTCTGCTAAAAAAGAGTATCCTGTTTTTCTTGCAGCTGATGGATGATCTATCAACGATTGCTGTGTTATACTGGTAATTGATGTAAGAATGATCGGTGATCAGGAACGGGGAGAGGCTATTGAAATCCTGGAAGACCCTATTGGCTATATTCGCTATATCTGTGGCTATACCTTTATATTTTGTTATACAGGACAAGTCTCTCATCTGGAGCATTGTTCTGGTGTTGTGGGTGGCGGCCGTATTGGCAGGAGGCTATAAGGTGATTGCCCGTCGTCGTGATCAGGAACAGCAGGCACTGCTGCGGAGCTTTGAGGAGGCGGCCATTCGGACGCTGAATCATCACAGGCATGACTGGATGAATGACCTGCAGATCCTGTATGGTTATATTCAACTCGGAAAAATTGATAAAGCCGTTCAATGTGTGGAAAGAATAAAAGAGCGGATGAATCAGGAGAGCAAAATCTCGAAGCTTGGCATCCCGTCACTTGTGTTCTATCTGCAGTCGTTCCGAACGTCTAACAGTAACCTGGAGCTGGAAATTGCAGTGGATCAGGATATGCAGCTGGATAAGCTGAATCCGCAGGTTGGCACCGAATTGGCTGCTGTAATCATGCAGACGGTTCGCGCTTATCAATATAGCGGAAAAGTATCTTGGGGGGATACCCGCAAACTGCTTCTCAGTCTGCGGCAAGATGGTTCGGAGATTATCGTAAGCTTCGAAGGAGACGGGTCGATGGGAGACCCGGAAATCCTGAAGCAGCAAATATATAATGTGGTACAAGGCAAACGAATGAAAGCGGAGCAGCTACACCCCTCCCAGGCTTCGTTTCAATTGCGTGTGCCGTGTGAGTTATGAGGAAGGTGAATTCATGTTTGTAGATAAAGCGAAGATTTACGTCAAGGGCGGAGACGGCGGTGATGGTCTCGTAGCGTTCCGCCGGGAGAAATACGTCCCGGAAGGCGGCCCTGCCGGCGGTGACGGAGGAAAAGGCGGAGATGTTATTTTCCGCGTCGATGAAGGCCTGCGCACGCTGATGGATTTCCGTTACCAGCGGCATTTCAAAGCTGATCGTGGGATCAAGGGTCGGAATAAAAGCCAGCATGGCGCCAATGCGGAGAATATGATCGTACGTATCCCGCCAGGGACCGTGCTAATTGATGATGATACAGGCGAGGTACTGGCAGATATGGTGCGCCATGGCCAGCAAGTCGTTGTAGCCCGCGGCGGACGCGGCGGACGCGGTAACACCCGCTTTGCCACGCCGAAGAATCCGGCTCCGGAGATTGCTGAGAATGGTGAAGAAGGCCAGGAGCGCTATCTGGTCATGGAACTTAAAGTCATGGCTGATGTAGGGCTCGTAGGGTTTCCGAGTGTCGGGAAATCTACCCTGCTGTCTGTGGTCTCTGCAGCAGAACCGAAGATTGGTGCGTATCATTTTACAACGATAACGCCGAATCTCGGCATGGTTGAAGTAGGGGACGGCCGCAGTTTTGTCATGGCCGATTTGCCGGGTTTGATTGAAGGCGCCCATGAAGGCGTGGGCCTCGGGCATGAGTTCTTGCGGCATGTGGAACGGACGCGTATTATTATCCACGTCGTCGATATGGCCGGGTCCGAAGGACGTGATCCGTTCGAAGACTGGGTGAAGATCAACCAGGAGCTTGAGTTGTACAATGCAGCTCTTGCCGAGCGTCCACAGATCGTGGCCGCGAATAAGATGGACATGCCTGGAGCAGAGGAGAATCTGGCCACATTCCGTGAACAGGTTCAGAGCGAGCGACCGGACATCGAAATCATGCCGATTTCTTCTCTTACCCGCCAAGGGATTCAGGAGCTTCTTTACCGTGCGGCTGGCATTCTCGACGCGATACCACAAGAAGTTCATGTCGAAGAAGTAGCCGAAACGACGGAAAGAAAAGTGTACAAACTGGATAAGAAGGAAGAAGACAATTCGTTTACCATCACGCGGGATAACGAGGCATATGTTGTACACAGCGTGAAGATCGAGCGGATGCTGAAGAGAATTCAGATGAACTCGCATGAGGCTATTCTGAAGCTTGCTCGTACGATGCGTCATATGGGTATTGACGAGGAACTGCGCAAACGCGGAGCCGTTGAAGGTACCATCGTCCGAATCGCAGACTTCGAATTCGAGTTTGTGGAAGGTAGCAGCTACTATTAAAATGAGAAGCCGTTTAAGGTGCATTCCGGCACCTGGACGGCTTTTTTAAGATGATAGAATTTAAAAATTTCAGCGAAGCTGGACCCATTCTATAATTAAATCAAGCATATGTACGCATTCAAACGAAAATGGAATCATACATAACCGGAGTGCATGGACACGGAATTCGTTCTTCCGCCGTGAAATAACCTCTTCAAATGACGTTTTACTTGCGAATTCACTCCGTAAGCGTTTACCTTTGATTCTTTGGTACAAAAAGGCTCAAATCTATTGACCCATCCTGTACAATTCTTTATAATGTCCACTATATAAAAACATCAGTCTTTGAGGAGAGGACGTTCGTGAAAGAACGCTATTATTTGGTCCGTGAAGATATTTTACCGGAAGCCGTGGTGAAAACCATGCAGGTAAAGCAGCTGCTTGCGGCCGGTGACGCGAAGACGGTGCATGAAGCTGTGGAGCAGGTTGGAATGAGCCGCAGTGCATTTTACAAATATAAAGATGGCATTCATCTGATCAACCAACTGGAAAGAGAACGTATCGTTACGATCTCCATTGACATGGAACACCGCTCGGGGATGCTTTCCAAGGTATTAAGTCTCGTTGCTGGCTTTGGCGGTAACGTGTTGACGATTCACCAGAGCATACCGCTGCAAGGGATTGCGAATGTCGTGATATCCGTCGAGGTCTCCAGAATGAGCGACGAACTGGGAGATATGCTGGAAAACTTGCGTGACTGCGCAGGTGTCAAGCGTGCAAACCTCATCGGCCAAGGCTAGTGGCGAAAAAGAAAGAGAATGTAACAGACGAAATAGGAGGTAAGGGAATGAAACCGGTAAAAGTAGGTTTATTGGGTCTGGGAACTGTGGGTACAGGCGTCGTACGGATTGTGGAAGGGCATCAAGAGGACTTGAGCAGTCAAGTGGGCTCTCCCATCATTATTGAGAAAATTGCCGTGAAAAACAGCGACAAGACCCGCAGCATCAACGTGGACAAAAGCAAGCTGACAGAAGATCCTTGGGATGTGATCCGCGATCCGGAAATTGATGTGATCGTCGAGGTCATGGGCGGCATTGAACATACCAAGGCATATATTCTAGAAGCTTTGGAGCGCGGCAAGCATATCGTCACCGCTAATAAGGATCTCATGGCTCTTCATGGATCTGAGATTTTAGCCAAGGCTCAGGAAAAACAATGCGATGTATTCTATGAGGCCAGCGTTGCCGGCGGCATTCCTATTATCCGGACCTTGATTGAGGGATTCTCGTCAGACCGCATTTTGAAAATTATGGGGATCGTGAACGGAACGACCAATTTTATTTTAACGAAAATGAGCCAGGAAGGTGCATCGTACGAGGCTGTTCTCGAAGAGGCACAGAAACTGGGTTATGCAGAGGCTGATCCAACCTCCGACGTGGAAGGACTGGATGCTGCTCGTAAAATGGCCATTCTCGGCACGCTTGGCTTCCGCACCAATGTGGAACTGAAAGATGTCAGCGTTCGCGGCATTTCTCAAGTGTCGAAGGAAGACATCACCTATGCTAAACGTCTCGGATATGAGATGAAGCTACTCGGCATAGCCGACCGCGAAGATGATCATGTGAGTATCAGCGTTCAGCCTACCATGGTGCGCAAAGGCCATCCGATCGCCTCTGTGAATGGTGTATTTAATGCCGTTTACGTCTATGGCGAGGCTGTAGGAGAGACGATGTTCTATGGTGCCGGCGCAGGCGAAATGCCAACGGCAACTTCCGTAGTGGCGGATTTGATTGCAGTTATCAAGAATCTGAAGCTGGGCGTAAATGGTCTGAAGGCCATCGTCCCTTATAAACAGAAGAAGTTGAAGAGCGACGATCAAATTTCCTTCAAAAACTTCATTCTGCTGCATGTGGATGACAAAGCGGGTGTGCTTGCCCAAATTACCCAGGTGTTTGCTGAGTTTGGGGTCAGTCTGGAATCGGTGGTACAACAGCCAAATGAGCTGAATCCGGAAGCGGAAATCATTATCGTCACGCATAATGCAACTAAAACGAGCATGGACAAAGTTCTCCAACATTTCGAAGGGCTTTCGGTCATTCGCAAAATTAAGAGTGTATACCGTGTAGAGGGATAAATGCCTGCGATTATAAAATGAAATAAAGCTTGATCCGCCATTCTCATGATTGGCCCTGTTTTCGATGAGAAGATGAGTGTTTTCTTTATTTCAAATTATCTATATATAAAGTGAAAAGGAGCCATACCCATGTCATACCAAGGACTACTTCAAACTTACAAATCGTACCTGCCAGTGAATGAAAAAACGCCTTTGCTTACCCTGAAGGAAGGCAATACGCCGCTGATCCGTGCGGAGAATCTCTCGGAGGAATTGGGGCTTGATCTGTATTTCAAATATGAAGGACTGAATCCGACGGGGTCTTTTAAGGACCGGGGTATGGTTATGGCCGTTGCCAAGGCGATTGAAGAAGGTAGCCGTACGATTATGTGTGCTTCCACCGGCAATACTTCTGCAGCTGCAGCGGCATATGCCGCCAGAGCCGGGCTGAACTGCATCGTGCTGATTCCGAACAATAATATTGCGCTAGGCAAACTGGCCCAGGCCATGATCTACGGAGCAAAGGTTATTGCCATCGAGGGCAACTTTGACCGTGCTTTGGAGATCGTCCGCGAAATTACGGCGAAGCATCCGATCACGCTTGTGAACTCGGTTAACCCATACCGCATTGAAGGACAGAAGACAGCCGCATTTGAAGTGGTTGATCAGCTGGGCAAAGCCCCTGACGTGCTTGCGATTCCTGTCGGAAATGCCGGCAATATCTCGGCTTACTGGAAGGGTTTCAAGGAGTACCATGAAGCAGGCAAAGCTTCATCCCTGCCGAAAATGGTTGGATTTGAAGCGGAAGGCGCCATGGCAATCGTCAAAGGCGAACCGATTCTCGAGCCTGAAACCATCGCTACGGCGATCCGCATCGGCAACCCTGCCAGCTGGAAAACAGCAGTTGCAGCTGCCGAGGAATCAGGCGGGCAGATTAATTATGTAACGGATGACGAAATTTTGACGGCTTACCGCATGATTGCATCCCGTGAGGGTGTTTTTGCTGAACCTGCTTCAGCAGCTTCCATCGCTGGCGTGTTGAAATTGAAACGAGAAGGTTATTTCCAAGGCGGGGAGTCCGTCGTGTGTGTCCTGACGGGCAACGGGTTGAAGGATCCGAATGTCGCTCTGAAGACAGTTAACGCGGATCCTCTTGTGGTACCGGATACCGAAGCAGCGGTAATGGAGGCCATCGCGAAGTTGGAAGAGGCCGGGGCATGATCAAACCGGAAGGCGTATATGTGAGAATACCTGCAAGCACCGCGAATCTCGGCCCCGGATTTGATACGCTCGGCATGGCCTTGTCTATATACGCATGGATCGGAATGAAGTCTTCGCAGGAAACCATGATCCGCTTGTACGGCAGCCAAATGGAAGGCATACCTACGGATAAGAGCAATTTGGTCTACAAGGTGGCTCAGATGGTATTTCGCGAAGCTGGAGTCCATATACCTGAGCTTGAAATATCCATGTATTCCGACATTCCGCTGACGCGGGGGTTAGGCAGTAGTGCATCGGCTATTGTAGGCGCGCTGTTCGCGGCGAACGCTTTGATTGGTTCTCCGCTTTCGGAAGCGAAGCTTTTCAACATGGCGACGGCCATTGAAGATCATCCTGATAATGTCGGTGCTTCGTTATTCGGCGGAATCATTACCGCGGTATGGGATGGGCTGCATGCAGATTATATCCGTATGGAGCCGCATGAGGACTTGGAAGTGTTGGTCGTCATTCCGGATTTTCAATTGTCGACCTCCGAAGCAAGAAAAGTGCTGCCAGCTCAGATCAGCCGCCAGGACGCGGTGTTTAATATCAGCAGATCCTCATTGCTTGTGGCGGCATTGGCCCAAGGAAGACTGGATCTAATCCAGAGAACGATGTCTGACCGTTTGCATCAGCCGTATCGGGCTAATCTCGTCCCTGGGATGGCTGAGATTCTGAAAGAGGCCGTTCAGCACGGCGCTTTGGGTATTGCGCTTAGCGGCGCGGGACCAACGCTTCTTGCATTGGTTGACCGTCATTCAGACCGGAAAAAGGAACTGGAGGCCTACCTCCTGAATACGATGAAGGCCAAGGGCATTCGCGCGACTGCCCGCTGGCTGAACCCGTCATCCGAAGGGGCTCAGCTGATCGGCAATATGTCGTCTGGCTCATTCTTGGAACTCATAAAAGGGGAAGTAAAAGCATGAAAAGAATTGCATTATTGCCTGAAGGGTCGGTGTCGCATGAGGCCGTCGTACAGTTGCTTGGGGATGAGCAGGTTGAACTGGTATACCACAAGCTGATTTCAGATGTATTTTTGTCGACGGTACATGGGAAAACGGATTACAGCGTCATTCCGATTGAAAATACCATTGAAGGATCCGTTAGTCTTCATATGGATTGGCTCGTTAACGAAGTGGATATCCCGATGCAAATCGAATGGGTGTATCCTTCTATACAAAATTTAATCGGGGATCGTGAGGAGTTTATTTCAGAGTCCGGGGATGTGGATTTCACCCGAATTCAACAAATACTCTCCCACCCTGTAGCGATGGCTCAGTGCCAACAGTTTATACGTAAGTATGCCCCGCAGGCAGAGCTGGTGAATGCGGGCAGTACCACGGAAGCTGTAGGGATCGTAAAAGCAAATCCAGGTCAAGGACTGGCTGCTATCGGAACAACGTTGGGCGCGGCTACCCACAAGCTGGACATTTTGGCTGAAAAAGTGACGGATCATGACAATAATTACACGCGGTTCATCCTGATTGGCCAAGAAGGACTCTCTAAGGTGCCGCAGCCCGTCAAGCAAATGAAAACAAGTGTCCTGGTTACGTTGCCGGAGGATTTTGCCGGAGCGCTTCACCAGGTTCTCGCAACTTTTGCATGGAGACGGTTAAACTTGTCTCGCATCGAGTCCCGTCCGACGAAGAAAAAGCTTGGCAGTTATTATTTTTATATTGATGTGCTTGAATCGGTGGATTCCGTCCTCCTGACTGCGGCGATTGAGGAAATCGAGGCTCTTGGCTGTCAGGTACGTGTTTTGGGATCATATCCTAGCTATACTTATCAGCAACTAATTTCGGAGGTGCAGTAGTTAATGTCAGAGCAGTGGATCTATCTGGATGGAGAATTCGTTACGAAAGAGAACGCAAAGGTATCCGTTTTTGACCATGGATTTTTGTATGGCGATGGTATTTTTGAAGGAATCCGGATTTATGAGGGAAATATTTTTAAATGTGACGAGCATTTGGAACGTCTTTACGATTCCGCCAAATCCATCGACCTTGTCATTCCGCTGTCTTTTGAGGAAATGCGCGAAGTCATGGCAGAAACAATTCGCCGCAATGAGATGAGAAACGGTTATATTCGTCTGGTTGTGTCCCGCGGGGCCGGCAATTTGGGGCTCGACCCAAGACGCTGTCCGAAACCGACGGTGCTTGTTATCGTGGAACAGCTTGCTATCTACTCGGAAGAAGCTTATTTGAAGGGACTGCGCGCGGTTTCGGTTTCCCAGCGCCGCAATCTACCGGATGCCTTGAATCCGAAGATTAAATCTCTGAACTATTTGAACAATATCCTGGTGAAGATCCAGTCGAATCTCGCTGAAGCTGACGAAGCTATTATGCTGAACGCACAGGGTTACGTGACTGAAGGTTCCGGCGATAACATATTCCTGGTTAAAAAGGGTGTCGTATACACTCCGCCGTGCTATCTAGGCGCTCTAGAGGGCATTACACGTCTGGCGATTATCGAGCTGTGCGAGAAGTTGGGCTACAAGCTGAAGGAAGAGCCATTCACCATGCATGATGTATATATTGCCGATGAAGTATTCTTCACGGGGACGGCAGCGGAAGTTATTGCAGCCCGCGAAATTGACGGACGTGTGATCGGTGAAGGTCACGCAGGTCCTATTACGTTGAAATTGCTCGAAGAATTCCGCAAAGCGGTAACTCAGGATGGTTATAAAGTCTGGGAAGCATAAGCAATTGGCCCGGATCGAGCGTGCAGGTTCCCGGAAAATCCTTTCATGACAAGCTCATGAAAGGATTTTTTTGTCATTAGGGATGTCATCCGCCTATCCTGTGCATAAGATGTAGTAACGAAGGCGGACGATTTATGCGCCTATAAGAAGTTTAGGAGGTATTTGCCGCGTGAAGATACACATCGTGAAAAATGGCGACACTTTATATGAGCTTTCCAAAAAGTATGATGTTCCTCTGCAAAAAATCATCGACGCTAATCCTCAAATTTCCGATCCCAACCAGCTGCAAATCGGACAAAAGGTGAAAATTCCCGCAGAGCCGGTGCAGGTGCCAAGCAATGATCAAATTATTCATAAGCATGTCGTCAAACAGGGTGATAGTCTCTGGAAGTTGTCGAAAGCATGGGGAGTATCGCTGAAGGAAATGATCGATGCCAATCCTCAGCTCAAAAATCCAAATGCCCTCTTGGTTGGAGAGGTTGTAAACATTCCCAAAACCAGCGGGAATTCAAACGCCAATGAAAATGCTAATGCCAATGCGAATGCCCATCATGACAAAGTACTTCCGGGTGGTAAAGCCTTCACTGGCCCTAAAGAAGAAATCACTGCACCCAAAGCGGAAGCCACCGCTCCAATTAATGTACAGCCACAGCAGCTTGAAATGCCTAACCATCCACTTCCAAATGTGATGCCAAATGCGAATGTGATGCCCGAGATTACGGTACCCAATGTGATGCCGAATCTCCCTAACATTATGCCTGAAATGATTAAGCCTAATGTCATGCCAAATGTCATGCCTGAAATGATCATGCCTAACGTGATGCCGAATGTCATGCCTGAGATGATCAAACCAAATGAAAAGCCAAACGTCATGCCTGAGATGACAATGCCAAACATTATGCCAAACGTAATGCCAAACATTATGCCTCTTTCAGAGAATAAGCCTATGCATGTCATGCCTGTAGCCGAGGAGCCTTGTGGCTGCGATGACAATTACTTTATGGGGGGAGCGCACCATCCTTTTATGCACTATCCGACCCCTGTCCAGGAAGTAGGCTCCTTCCACGATATGTATTGTGATGATCATGTCCAGTCTGCTCATACTTACAACAACATGCCGTATCCAGGAAACTCTCATTATCCAGGTATTGTAGAAGGGGCGGAGGATGCAGATTGTATGCCTAATCAGTCCTGGGTAAGTCCGTACTCCCAGATGCCTGATGCTGGACAGTGGGGTGAGAACCATTGGGAGAACCACCAGTCGCCCGTCGCTTATGAACCCAATATGCAATCTCCTGTAAGTTATCAGCCAAATCAGCCTTACCACCACGCCAACGTCTCCCCAATGTATTATGAACCTGTTCATGCACAGCATCTTCCTTATAACCCTTGTGGTTGTTCAGATGTATCTCCTGCCTACCATTCACCGCAACCGACTTATGTAGAGCCTATGTATCATCATCCGGGAGCATTTCCACAGTTTATGCACCCTGACTGGTGTTATCCATATCCCGCGCCGATGGTAGGGCACTATGGAGCGGGCCCGAATTCTCAGTTAGGCGCATACAGCCATGATCCGAATATGCCGTATCACGATCCGAATATGCCTTTTCCGGGCTGGGGAGGCATGGGACACCCAGAGTGGGACCGGGCTCAAGCATATGCATATCCTCCGCAATCGGCACAGCCTGATGGTGCCATGAATACCGCCAGTGTAAAATCAGCAGAGGTTCAGAGTAACTCTCTTGAAACAGCAGATCGAGTCGAAGAGCCTCAACAGGAGCCTGCTAAAAAAGTTAAAACAATGAGCAGTAGTAAAAACAACACAAAGGCTGCCAGCGAAAAAGTTGGTTCTAAGAAACCCCACAAACAAGTCGTTTCATCCAAACGTAAGAATCCATGGATTAAAGGTTAGATATGAAATAAGTAGGATGAAGCAGACATACGTCCACACGTCGTATGTCTGCTTTTGCATGTTCCTAAACGCTAAAGTAGAAGTTCTATAATTATTTAAAAATATGCTTGCTAAATAACTGGTTCATATGGTATATTATTATTCCGGCCAAGAAAACTACTAAAAGCCGAATGAGATTAAGAGAAAAAAAGTTTTGAAAAAAAGCTTGCTAATCTCTAGGAATCATGATATATTATAAAAGTTGCCGCTGAGATGCGGTGATGGACGAAAGAAAGACTTTGATCTTTGAAAACTGAACAACGAGTGAGATACAGACTTCAGTCATGAAGTCGAAACGCTCCACAGTTCGGTCCCCGAACTGTGGAGCGTAAATGAGATTTTTAAGTAATGAAGTTTTTGATTGGGGTTTTCCTCATTCAAAAATTCATTATATCTCGTCAGTTTCAAAATGAGCTACAAACTTTCTTGGAGAGTTTGATCCTGGCTCAGGACGAACGCTGGCGGCGTGCCTAATACATGCAAGTCGAGCGGACTTGATGAGAAGCTTGCTT
>NZ_WUBI01000004.1 GCF_009807035.1 Paenibacillus dendrobii | reverse complement strand
GAAGCAAGCTTCTCATCAAGTCCGCTCGACTTGCATGTATTAGGCACGCCGCCAGCGTTCGTCCTGAGCCAGGATCAAACTCTCCAAGAAAGTTTGTAGCTCATTTTGAAACTGACGAGATATAATGATAATTAAGATTAAGCAAAAGCGAAATCAAAATATCATTACTTCTAATCTCATTTTAAAACATCATCTATTTGTTCAGTTTTCAAGGAACTTGTTTTCTGCTTCATTCGACAAGTTTCTCACCGAAGCAGGATTTAATTGTATCAGATTCATTCAATCAAGTCAACACTTATTTAGTTAGCATCGTTTGTTTGAATGTCTACCGTGTTTAGCGGCAAGAAATAATATACCATGGATGTCCTACATAATGCAACTGTTTTTTAAATTAATTTTGTTTTAATATTTTCATGATAGAATTACCCAACAATTACGACTTTAAAGACTTAGGATGAATAGGTCTCATTCACTTCATATCCTGACAAAATGAATACCGCTAATAGAAGGGTTATACGGAGGTGTATCCATATGGACACTTGGCTGAAGAGAGTAAGGAAGGGAATAGGCAAAAAGCTTGCTTCCATTCATCGCTGGAACGCATGGATGATCGTTTTTCTCGCAGTCAGCGGATTGATTCTTCCCTGGGGGGCCTGGAGGGAGATTCTAGGTGCAGGAAGAGTATGGCTTAAGTGGCTTCACGTTGGTGTGGGTCTCGCGCTGCTGCTTCCTGTTCTATATTATCTTTTACTTGCCGGCAAGCATTGGAGTTTGCTCAAGGGGCGTCCCGCTCAAAAATGGAATGTGTTCATCGTTCTCTTTATAATGGCAGGCTGGATTCTCTCGGGAGTCGTTCTCTGGCAGTTCCGGGCCTTCGGTCCATCCTGGTCCAATCCTGCTCTGACCATTCACGATACATTTACCTGGATCGGCCTTCCCTACATCATCTATCACTCCCTTACCCGGACACGCTGGCTAAAGGAGCCCCACCGGCGGACAGTCCGAAACGATATTAACATCCAAACGGAGGCCTCCCCAGTATCAACGGAACCGCTATATACGCGCAGAGCATTTATCCGTTCCGCCATCGGCTTAGGATTTGCCGTCACGCTCGGTCCGTCTTTTATAAAATGGCTGTCCTCCAGCCTTAGCTCCAGCGGCAATGTTGAAGAGCTTGTTCAGAAAGACGGCAATCATCTTCTTCCCGCTCCCCAGCCTGCGGCAGAATCCCTTCCGCCCGTTGGAGGCGGTTCCCAAGGAAGCTTTCGGATTTATACGGTGACGCCCATCCCATCGTTTAATAATTCAAACTGGTCTTTTACTGTAGACGGCTTGGTTAATAAGACGCTGAAATGGAACTGGGAAGAGTTCGTCAAGCTCCCGCGGTCTGTCCAGGTGAGTAACTTTCACTGCGTCACCGGATGGTCTGTCTACAATAATACTTGGGAAGGCATCCCGCTCAAGCAGCTCCTCGATCAAGCCGGTGTTCAGTCCTCAGCCCAGACGGTCAAGTTCTATTCAGGAGATGGGGAATACACAGACTCCCTTACTATGGAGCAAGCTCAAATGAAAGACATTATGATCGCCGTCATGCTCGACGGCAAGCCGATCCCGAGCGATCTCGGCGGGCCGGTAAGACTGGTCGTACCTCAAATGTATACTTACAAATCCGTCAAATGGCTCAATCGCATTGAACTTATCGCAGAGGATCATATCGGTTATTGGGAAGCGCGGGGTTACGATAAAGATGCCTGGCTGCCAAGCACAAAACGCAGTTAACGAAATATTCATGTTTCCATGGAATCTCCCTTTATCTCCCCTTCAACGCCTTACTCATGACTGCCGCAAATAAGGCGGCGGCCTGCCCGCTGCCTGCGGTCATGTAGTTATCCTTATCCGTGCGATCAAAGCCCATCCACACTGCAGCTGTCCATTCGGGCGTATAACCGACAAACCAAAGATCACGGTTGGCCTTGCGGCTGATTCCG
This sequence comes from Paenibacillus dendrobii, assembly GCF_009807035.1. GTDB lineage: Bacteria > Bacillota > Bacilli > Paenibacillales > Paenibacillaceae > Paenibacillus_AQ > Paenibacillus_AQ dendrobii. The sequence goes on along the minus strand of NZ_WUBI01000004.1, from coordinate 672,419 downwards.
GCCAGGTCCAATTGCGTGGTACCAGTTTTACCTGCGACAGGCCGGTTCAGCCGCGCCTTTTTGCCCGTGCCCTCATTGACCACATTCCGCAGCATGGCCGTCATTCTTTCTGCTGTTACAGGCTTGATGGCTTGCCGCTGCTTAGAATCATGCGTATACAGAACCTTCCCTTTCGAGTCTTTGATTTGGCGTACCGTATGAGCCTCACGAAAAAACCCGCCGCTGGCGAATACGCTGTATGCCTGTGCCATTTTCAAAGGAGATATTCCCTGATGCAGCCCACCAAGCGCAATGGACAGATTGTGGTCTTCTTCAGGCAGATCTATGCCCAGCTTCGCGGCAAACCCAATTGCCTTGGAGAGCCCCACCTGCTTCAGCAGCCACACAGCCGGTGCATTAATGGACTCCTGAAGTGCCACTTTCATGGTTGTCTGCCCCCGGTAAACTCCGTTCAAATTTTCAGGCTTATAGCTTCCATAGGCGGTTTTTAGGTCGGGAAGTACGCTCTCTGGCGTGTATAGACCACTTTCCAATGCAGGGCCGTAATCAATAATCGGTTTGAAGGAAGAGCCCGGCTGCCGCGCATCCACAACCGCCCTATTCAGGTTCCCCGCACTTGGATTTCTTCCTCCTGTCAGCGCCAGCACTTCGCCGGTCCGGTGATCCATGATGACCATGGCCGACTCCACCTGCCGGTCTTTTCCATCCGGCGGAAATAGATCGGGATTCCGAAACGACTCTTCCAGCGCGCTTTGGGCTGCCGTATTCATCGCCGTTACGATGGTATACCCGCCCGTCTGCAAATCCTCCCTCGATTTTCCGGTAAGATCTGAGGCTTCCTTCATTACGGCATCCAGATAAGAAGCACCAATCGTTTTACTTTTGGTTGCTGCAGGCGGCATATACTCCTCATGGACTGCAGCCAACATTTCTTCACGGGTAATTAATCCCCGCTGTCGCATGATGCTCAGCACAAGCTCCCGCCGCTCCCTGGGAAGTTCGCTATCGCTCAGCGGATTATAAATCGAGGGCCCTTTCGGGATAGCCGCCAGAGCTGCGATCTGCATAATCTCGAGCTTCTTCAAGTCTGTAACCCCAAAATAGTGCTCGGCCGCCGCCTTTACGCCATATTGACCATCCCCCATATAGATCTGATTCAGATATAATCGCAAAATATCATGTTTGGACAACCGTTTCTCCAAAGCCAACGCGATGGAGGCCTCATTCACCTTGCGCAGCATATTTTGGTCCCGGTTCAGGAAAAGGTTCCGTGCGAGCTGCTGGGTAATGGTGCTGCCGCCTTCAGACACTTTCATGCGCATGGTGTTGTTCCATAATGCGCGCGTGATGCCCGTGTAATCCAAGCCCTGATGACTATAAAAGCGGCGGTCTTCTACGGCCAGAAAGGTAGCCTTAAGCAATTCGGGCATTTCCTCTAGCTCCGCCATTGCCCTGTAGCCCGATTCGGGCAGCGGAATCTTTCTTAACACGGTTCCATCCGAAGCAACAACGACACTGGATTCCTGTAGGACCAGCTTTTCCGGATGGCGTCCCACGATGAATCCCCCATATTGATGAACATAAAATAATCCGGCCAGTACAAGTACAACACCAATCACCGCCAAATCAAAAGCAACGTAAAAGCTTCTCATCACTTTGCGTTTCATTGCAGTCTGCAGCCCGTTCATGACGCAGTGATCAGGCTCTCCAGGAACCTTTCCATTCCAAGCGCCTCCCGCTTGACTGCTTCCGCTTTGGACGGAGCCGTCCTGTCCGGATGGTTCCCATCATCTTCAATGTCATCCAGTGTACGAAGCAAGGATTTTATCCTTAAGATCAGAGCCATAATTTCGTCATTTCCCAGCTGAGCAGCAGCAGTCGTCGATTTATTTTCTACTCGCGGTGCTGTTAACGAGCCTGTTGATAATGAACGTTCCGGGTGATTTATGCGACGCAGATGAGCAGCCAATGCCCCAAGCTCTCCTCCGGAGGCAACTTCCAGCTTCTCGAAAGAACCTTTCTCAGCGAGTTCTTCCGCCGCTCTCAGGAGTGACTGGATATCATCGGCCGGCTTCTGTGACCTAAGCATAAACACTCCGGTAAATATGGACAAAAAAATAAAAACGGCTATTGGCGTTTTGCCGATATGATTGATCAACCCATGTGATAACCGGATGAAGAACGAATCGGACGAAAAATGGGAATACGCCAGAACGAATACCCGATATACCACAAATAGAGAAATACCGCTGAGCAGAGTGCTCCCCATAAAAATGTATACATATCCAATGCGTACCGTTAGCAGTCTTTTCATAACTGTAATTCCTCCTTGCATGAGTTTAGACACCTCACCCTATGCAAAAAAGGATACCCGTCAAATCTTAAGAAACCTCCCGAAAATTCTTAACATTCTCTTAATATCATCCGGAGCAGCTTAGATACATCCCTTGCTTACCAGCCAGCTATTCATGTTCCAATGAAAAACGGGTGATGAAATCGGTCCGGTACATGTCGCTTTGGGCTGTAATCACGCCATGATGCCGGTCGATAATTCCCTTCGCGATGGCGAGTCCGAGTCCTGAACCGCCGGTATGCTGCGAGCGGGAGCTGTCCGCCCTATAAAAACGTTCAAAAATATGCGGAAGATCGCTTTCCGCAATCATTTCTCCAAAATTGCTGATTCGTACCTCGGCCTCATCTTCTTTGCGTTCAAAGGATATCTCCAGCTTTTTCCCCGCTTTCCCGTACCGAATCGCATTCGTAATTAGATTTTCATAAGCTCTTACCAGTTCATATGGCGCAGCCTCGATCCATAACGCTTCATCTGCATGGTCGATAATCTTAAGGGTCATGCCAGCCATATTCAGCTCCGGAACCGATTCCTCGACCAGCTGCCGGATGAGCGCTTTCAGATCAAGGCGCTCCAGCACAAGCGGGAGTCCTCCGCTGTTCACGCGTGTATATTCGAACAAATCGTCAATCAGCTTGCGCAGCACCAGTGTTTTTTGATAGGCGATATCCACGTAATATCTGAGTTCCATTTCATCCCTGCAACGGTCCTGCTCGATATATTCCAGAAAACCTAGAATTGACGTCAGCGGCGTGCGCAAATCATGGGAGACGCCTGTGATCAACTCGTTTTTCGCTTGAACCGCCGTTCTCTCTTCCAATAGGGAATGCTGCAACCGCTCGGACATGACATTAATATTCTCAGCCAAAACGCCCAGCTCGTCTGCAGACCGGACCTCGATCTTGTGTGATTCTCCCAGTTTGGTCATCTGCTGAATCCCTGAAGTAATCTCTTCGAGATAAGAAATGATTTTGCGGGTAAACAGGAAAAAGAATATCAGAAAACTGATAATGCCTGCAGTAAACAGCAGCGGCGCCGAACCGATATGATTGATGATCCACTTTACCATCTTCGTGTAGGGAGAGGGGCTGGTCTCCGGGTTCACATAAATACTGGCGTGTACCAATTGATACGCTGCCGTGAGCAGACCTGCTCCTGATACTATGCTTAATATAAAAGCCCATATAAACTTCCAGCGGATCGTACTTATGTATTTTGCGTTCATGATTTTGCCACCTCCGGCGTTCAGGACGGTCCGTCCAATTTATAACCCACTCCCCAAACCGTTTGCACGTACCGCGGGCGTTTCGGGTCACTTTCGATTTTTTCGCGGATTTTACGTACATGAACCATGACGGTGTTCCCACCATCCAGGAAAGGCTCGTTCCAGATATTGTTGTAGATCTGCTCCATGCTGAGCACTTGCCCTTGATGTCTTGCCAGCAGCTCCAGAATCGCAAACTCCCGGGGCGTCAATTTCACCTTGCATCCGTCGATCTGAACCTCATGCTTGGCTGTATCGATGACCAAGTCCTCAAAAACCAGTTGGTTTTCTTCTGCCTGAATGGGTGTACCTTGATTAAACCTGTGATAGCGGCGCAGCTGAGATTTCGCTCTCGCTACGAGCTCCAGCGGATTAAAGGGTTTGCCGACATAGTCATCGGCCCCGATGCTGAGTCCGTGTATCTTGTCCATGTCCGTATTTTTGGCAGACAGCATGATGATCGGCACATGGCGCTCTTCGCGTATTTTCATGCAGGCAGCAATCCCGTCCATCTTCGGCATCATGACATCCAAAATAATGAGATCGACCTCTTCTTGCTGCAGCCAGCGGAGCGCTTCTATTCCGTCATAGGCTTTAAGCAGCCGGTATCCTTCATTGGCAAAATAAATATCGAGCAGCTTCACGATTTCCTTTTCATCATCGACGATCAAAATGGTTTCTCTTCTCACAAGGATGTATCCTTTCGAATGGGTAGTGAATTCTATTTCCTTCATATTAACAAATATTCCAATAATGTGACTCTATGAAAACGACCATGCAGCTGAATAAACAAAAAGCCCTGGGCTCATTGTCGCATGAACCAGGGCTTCCTGATTTTCTGATATGAAATTATGCTTCAGCATTCAAAAGGCGGACAAACTCATCCTCGTCCTCAATGACCTGAATTCCCAGCTGCTGGGCTTTGGCCAGCTTGCTGCCAGCCTTCTCGCCTGCAATCACCAGGTCTGTCTTCTTGGACACGCTGCCGGTGACTTTTGCCCCCAGCGCTTCCAGCTTCTCTGCAGCCTCATCCCGAGTCAGCTGATGCAGCGTACCGGTCAGGACGACCGTCTTGCCGCTGAAGAAGGAATCCGTGCTCACCACTCTTGGCGCTTCCGGGGCCTTGGCTTCCACGCCTAGGGAGAGCATTTTTTCAATGCCGGTCTTGATAAAAGGATCCGCGAAAAAGCCTACGATACTGTCAGCGACAATTCCTCCCACATCCGGGAGGGCTATCAGCTCTTCTGCGGTAGCATTCATCACGGCATGCAAATCTCGGTAATGGTCAGCGAGCATTTTGGTCGTCGATTTACCGGTGTTCGGAATGCCTAAGGCAAAGAGGAATGAGGCAAGATCCCGGCTTTTGCTCTTTTCCAGGGAGGCTAACAGATTGTTCGCCTTCTTCTCGCCGAAACGGTCCAGCTTGATCAGGTCCTCGAATGTCAGGGTGTACAGGTCCGCAGGTTCCCGCACATTCAGCTCATTGTATAGCTGCTCGGCAGTCATGACGCTGAACGTCTCGATATCCATCGCATCCCTGGATGCAAAATGCGTAATTTTTCCGATAATCTGCGGCTTGCAGTCCAGCCTGTTGTTGCAAAATAAATGGGCGCCGCGCTGCTCAAGCGGGAATCCACAGGCCGGGCAGTGCTCCGGATAAATGATCTCCTCGCCATCGCTCTCCTCGGTTACCTTCCCCAGAATTTCCGGGATAACGTCGTTGGAGCGGCGAATGAAGACGCGGGTACCGAGAGCATGCTTCAGGTTTTTCCGTTCGATATCGCCGATATTGTTCAGCGTACAGTTTTGGACCGTCACACCGGCCAGCTCAACCGCCGCAACGCGTGCGACCGGGGTGATTTTGCCCGTCCGGCCCACTTCCCAGGATACGGATTCAAGGACGGTCGTGGTTTCCTCGGCTTCGAATTTGTATGCGACGGCCCAGCGCGGAAACTTGTCTGTGTAGCCCAAGGCTTCCCGGGTGCGCATATCCACGATTTTGATAACGGCCCCATCAATGAGGTAGTCCAGGCTGGAACGGCGTTCCTGAATATCCTGGAGCTGCTCCATCACATCGTCGAAGTTTTGGAAGTACGTGATAAACGGATTTACTTTAAAATGATTGTCTCGCAAAAAGTCCATCATTTCTTTGTGACTGTCAAATTGGATATCGTCGGAATAACCGACATTGTAAAAGAAGGCGCTGAGACGGCGTTCCGCCGTGGTCCTCGGATTCAGGTTACGCAGCGCGCCGGCTGCAGCATTACGGGCATTCTTCAGCGGCTCGGCTGCCGTCTGGTTGTAGCTCTCCAGCACCGAAAGATTCATAATGCCTTCGCCCTGCACTTCGATGGTGCCATCCGTATACGGAATGCTAAGCGGCACGGACTTGATCGTTTTGACCTGAGCCAGAATGCCTTCGCCGATCACGCCGTTTCCGCGGGTCGCAGCCTGCACCAGCCTGCCATCCGTATAGGTCAGGTTTAGCGTCAGACCATCAAATTTCAGTTCCACCGCATAACTCAGCTCAGGAAGCGGGTTATGCGGGTTCTTGCTGTTATAGTCCGCCACCAGCCTTGTGGCCCGTGCGTTCCAGCTTCCGAGCTGCTCGATATTTTGCGCTTTGTCCAGACTCCAGAGCGGAGCCAGGTGACGGTGCTGTGCAAATCCCTTCAGCAGTTCGCCGCCGACGCGCTGGGTAGGAGAATCCGGCAGTGTCATGCCGCTCTCCTTCTCCAAGGCTACCAGCTGATCATACAAAACATCGTACTCTTTATCGCTGACCAGCGGCTTATCCAGCGTGTAATAATGATAGCTGTACTTATTCAGCTCGGCGACGAGCTGCTCCATGGTAAACATCGGATCCATGCGGGGATCATCCCTCCGTCACAATAATTTTTTCGAAGATAGTTCTTTATCATTTGAAATGATAACGTTGAACCCCGGGAGCAACTTATGCTCCTGATGGTGATTTTCAAAAGTCAGGATAACGCATCGCCTTCAGAAAAATCCATCTTTTCAGAAGCAAGCACTCATCCTCTTCCATTCATTCTTGTAGATAAAAGATAAAGGCTAGTAAACAGTTCAGGATTCTAGTCTTCCACCTTGGTGATCGGCGCAAACCCTGCAAGCAGCCTTTTCACGCCGACAGGTGCCGGAAAGGCAATTTGCAGCTCAGTGTCGTTCCCGCTGCCTTTGACGGACACCACTGTGCCTGTACCCCATTTGCCATGAGATACTTTATCGCCGGCCTTAAGTGTTGTCAGATCTGCCTTGCTGCCCACGGCAGCTGCTTGATGCGGCACGGAGGTCGTCACGGTCATTTTCGCTTGAGAACCGGATGCCGTCGCGGTAGATCCGCTTAAGGATGAGTTGCCAGCGCTTCGTCCGAAATTGCTGCCGCTGCCGTCGAATCCACGACCGCCGTAAGAGCCTCCAATATTACCGCCTCTGCGGTACCGGTCACGGGCTACGCCCGTGTCTTCTTTGAGCTCCTCAGGTATCTCATCCAAGAAACGTGAAGGCGGGTTCGCCGTTGTACGGCCAAACAGGGTACGCATCTGCGCGCAGGACAAGAACAGCTGCTGCTCCGCCCGCGTGATACCGACATAGGCCAGTCGCCGCTCCTCTTCAAGTTCCTCATTGTCCTGAAATGCGCGGCTGTGAGGGAATACGCCTTCCTCCATCCCGACGATGAACACGATCGGGAACTCCAGGCCTTTCGCGCTGTGCATGGTCATGAGAATGACGGCATCGGATTTGTCCTCTTCCTCATCGTTCACAGAATCAATATCGGCAATCAAAGCCAAGTCGGTCAGGAAAGAAATCAGCGATTTATCGTCATTATTTTTCTCGAATTCCATCGTAACGGAGAGAAACTCGTCGATATTCTCAAGGCGCGAACGCGATTCAATCGTGTTTTCCCGCTGCATATCGATACGATATTGACTCATTTCGAGTATTTTTTCGGTCAGTTCGGTTACGGACAGATATTCTACCATTTGATTAAGCGCTGCGATCATATCATAGAATTCTACCAGGCTATTCCGCGTCTTACCTGCAAAACCGAGGTCATCCACGACGGCAAGCACCTGGAAGATGGAAATCCCCCGCTCGGCAGCCGCTGCGCTGAGTTTGGCTACGCTGGTGTCGCCAATGCCTCTTTTCGGCACATTAATGACACGGGCCAAACTGAGATCATCATCCGGGTTCGAAATCAGGCGAAGGTAAGCCAGAATGTCCTTGATCTCTTTACGATCATAGAACTTAATGCCTCCCACGATCTGGTAAGGAATATCGGACTTGATCAGGATTTCCTCTATGACCCGGGACTGGGCATTCGTGCGATATAGAATGGCATGATCTTGATAGGACTTGCCCGTCTTAACGTTCTTGCTGATCTCCGAGGTGACGAAGTAGCCCTCATCATGCTCCGAATCGGCTCGGTAAACCTTGATCTTGGCACCGTCGCCTTTGTCCGTCCACAGTTTCTTCGGCTTGCGTCCGCTGTTCTGCTTAATCACTTCGTTCGCCGCATTCAGAATGGTCGAGGTTGACCGGTAGTTCTGCTCCAGCATGATCGTCCGCGCTTCAGGATAGTCCTCCTCGAAATTAAGGATGTTACTGATGTCGGCGCCGCGCCAGCGATAGATGGACTGGTCACTGTCACCTACCACGCAAATCCGGTGATGGCCGTCAGCCAGCATCCGGCAGAGCATGTACTGCGCACGGTTCGTATCCTGGTATTCGTCGACGTGAACGTATTGGAATTTTTTCTGATAGAAATCAAGAACCTCAGGTACTTCCTTAAACAGCTGGATCGTCGCCATGATCAGGTCGTCAAAGTCCAGGGAGTTATTGCTTTTCAAGCGCCGCTGGTACATGGTATATACCTTGGCTGCAATGCTTTCGATGTAATCGCCGGCTTTTAGCTCGTACTGGGCAGGCGTAATCAATTCATTCTTTGCGGTGCTGATTAAGGAAAGAACGGCTTTCGGCTCGAACTTTTTCGTATCGAGGTTCAAATCCTTCATGCAGTTCCGGACCAGAGACAGCTGATCTGTCGAGTCCAAAATGGTAAAGTTGGAATTAAACCCGATCCGGTCGATATCCTTGCGCAAAATGCGCACGCACATGGAGTGGAACGTGGATACCCAAATGTCCCGGCCTTCGCCTCCAACCAGCTTGGTCACACGTTCTTGCATCTCGCGTGCCGCTTTATTGGTAAATGTAATCGCCAGAATACCCCAAGGTGGAGCTTTACGTGTGGCTATCAGATAAGCGATACGGTGCGTTAACACGCGTGTCTTGCCGCTACCCGCTCCGGCCAGAATCAGCAGAGGTCCTTCCGTCGCTTCGACGGCCTGCTGCTGCGGAGGATTCAATTTTTTAATGGCTTGTTGTATGTCAATCGGTTGCATGCACGCATGCTCCTTCCTGAGTGTGATTTTCGCATTTGCTGCGCCTACTTCACAGCCTTGACGGTAAGCAGCGCCTGTTTTAAGTTATCGTATACCGCATTTCCGACCACGATCGTATCGCAGACGGCAGCCGCCTTGGCCGCGGTTTCCGCATCGTGAATGCCGCCCCCGTAAAAGAGCCTTGCTGTATTCACGGATTGATGTATTTTCTTGACCGTGTCCATGTCTCCGAATGTTCCGCTGTACTCGGCATACACCACCGGAAGCGACATCAGCTTGTCCGCTACCTGCGCATAAGCGGCGGCGCCGGCCGCATCCAGTTCGGTCTGGGCACCTGTCATCCGGGCAACAGTAGAATCAGAGTTCAGAATGATGTAGCCTTCAGGAACGAGCAGATCCCATGGAATCATATAGCCGTATTCCTCTACTGCCTGCTGGTGCTGACCCGTAATCCATTTGGTATCGGCGGTGTTCATCACCATCGGAATCATGTACAAGTCGAACCCGGGCACAATCATCTCCAGATTGGAAACCTCCAGCACGCACGGAAGCTCATATCGGCGCACCCGCGACAATAAATCCACGGTATTATCATACGTAACGCCGCTCGACCCGCCTACCATAATGGCATCGGTGCCGGACATGCACACCGCTTCCAGCGCGTTATCATCTATTTCCCGGTCCGGGTCCAGCTTAAAGACATGTCTCCAGGGTTTAATCATCTGCTTCAAACGTCATTCCTCCACGACTTTTCTCATAAATCTAGTCTATGTCAGCGAGGGTGGAGTGTCAATTTCTGTTCGTATGGGATACGAACATTTTTATGGAATTTCCAACTTACCCATTCATAAAAAAAGATATACTTCATAATCGAAGCATATCTCTATAGCTGAATGAGTACTTTGGACTTCTTGCTCCTCTGCTCCTTACTCCTCTTTACTTCCCAAAAGCATACAACCAACTGGTGGACTCGACATCTTTTTCCGTCAAGAAATCCGAATAAACGCCATTCACGCCCATTCTTCTTAACTTGCTGGCATCTGAAGTTTCATTGATCGTATTCACATAGGTTGCGACACCCGCTTTTTTCAGCTTGCTGAGGAATGACCTGGTCACCCGCTGTTCGGGAATCGTTACCGCATCAATCGCGTTATCTGAGACAAAATCAATCACGTCTTGATCCGTATCCTTGGTCGCATAGAGCGTGTAAATGAGAGATGGGAATGGATAAATCTCTTGCACCGTCTTCAGCATCGGCTGGTTATAAATCTGTGGCACTACGCGGTCCAAGAGCTGCGGAGCCCTTGCCTTGGCCAAGCTGACAAGCATCTCAAGCTCGTGCTTCATATCCTCCGGTTCCTGCTCTTTCGTGTCCGTTACGATGTATATATCGGGATAACGCTCCATCAAATCCATGATGTCCTTCCAATCCAATGGATCGTAGGCTCCGAGAATCTTGCTCTGCTTAAACTCCTCGTAGCTCATCCGCGTAGCCTGGCGATCCTGGGGAAGCTTGTCCTCCTGCTGCAGTAATTCCGTCATATGCTGAGTCCATTCATGTCTGGCGACGAGCTTACCGTCATCGGTCAGCAGCAGATCCACTTCAAATACGCGGTTCCCCTTTTCGTAATTGGCGATAAAAGCCTCGTAAGAATTCGTGTACGCATGGTCATTAATGCCCCCCATGGCATGGGAAATCACTTTGTAATCCGTAAAGCCGCCGGCCAATTCCTCCGAGCTGCTCCGGGGAACCCAGAATAGCAGCCCTGCCACAACTACCAGCAGCAAGAGGGCGATCCATCTTCGCATGAGGCTCACATCCTTTGCAGCATCCTAGTTTATGTTCTATTCAGATGTACCTTTACAAGAGATTTACCCGGCGGTTCGCGAGATCAAACGAGGGAGAATTTGGAGGGTGGGCCATGAACATCAAAAAAGCAGCGTGATATCACGCCGCCTTTTCTAATGTTTATGAGATAACTAGTATGCGTTTTTATTAACAAACCCGTTACGGATCGTTTTGAAAATAATTTTAATATCGAATAAAAGAGACCAGTTTTCAATGTAGAAAATATCGTGATTAATGCGTTCCTCGATGGAGGTATCTCCGCGTAAGCCATTACTTTGCGCCCAGCCGGTAATCCCCGGACGGACATGGTGCTTCACCATGTATTTCGGAATTTCCTCGCGGAACTGATCCACGAAATATGGCCTCTCCGGCCTTGGGCCTACGACACTCATGTGACCGAACAGTACATTGAAAAATTGCGGAAGTTCATCCAAGCTGGTCTTGCGCAGGAACGAACCGAATTTCGTACGGCGCGGATCGTTCTCCGTCGTCCATCCCGTGTCCTCCATGCCTGGCGGAAGCTGTTTCATCGAGCGGAATTTATACATCATAAAATTGCGTCGATTCAGACCTACCCGCTCCTGCTTAAAAATGACTGGTCCCGGTGAGGTAAGCTTAACCCCTATCCAGATCGCCAGCATCAGCGGTGATGTCAGGATTATAGCAAAGGAGGAAAAAACGATATCGAACAAACGCTTGAACATCCGGTTCGCCGCCATATCGAGCGGTATATCGCGTACGTTAATCGTTGGCATGCCAGCGAAATTATCGAAGTAAGGGCGAGCCGGTAGGTAATCGAAAAAGTCTGGGATGATCAACGTACGTACGCCCGCTTTTTCACACAAGCTTATGATCTTCGCGTACTTGGAATGTGCATCCAGCGGAAGCGCCAGAATGACCTCGTCGATCAGCTTCTCTTCCAGCACTTTGGAAAGATCGTCTACCGTACCGAGAATCGGCTTATACCTCTTCTCCTCGATGCTGTCCCACTGCTGGTAATCATCCAGAAAGCCAAGAACTTCATAGCCCATTTCCGGATATTGCCGGAGGTTATGATAAAATCGTTTACCGAGCTTGCCTGCACCGATAATGAGTACAAATTGCCGGTTATAGCCTTTTTCCCTTAGGATTTTCAGAGAAACTTTAAGGACATAACGGTAAAACATGATGAACATGACCAAGCTAACCATGTAGATGGCCAGATACGAACGCGAGATGTTAACTTCCTTCACGAAGAACATCAAGCTGAGAAGTACAAATATGCTGATCGAATGGACTTGAATAATCTTGATGAACTCATCCGCAAAACGTTTTTTGCGCTTCGGGGAGTATAACGCAATCAACATGCCCGTGATGACGGCAATACCTGCATAAATAAAGCTCCACATTGCATAGGTTTCAACCGGAAGCGGCCTGCTATTGGGAATCCAACCGCTTTTAAAACGAAGCCACCAAGCCAGAAGGAACGAAATTTGAATGAACACAAAATCCGTTAAAACATACATTTGCGTTAGAAATTCCTGATTCTTGCGGATCACATGCCCACCTCCATGTTCGTTTCTTTTGGTTTCGAGTCTTGTTTCGGTTTAACCAATATGCTCTTCATCAAGGCCATGGTGAATTTCAGTCCTACACCCATGTATATGAAAGAATTCGTCAGAACATTGTACTTTTTGCGATAATGCTTGCGATGAAATACGATCATGGCCCGGTGGAACTCATAGATGATGCGCACCGGACGCCGACGGGCACTGCCGCCTTTATAATGCACGATCGTCGTTTTGGGGTAATAATGAATGTCCCAGCCCGCTTGCTTGATCCGGTAACACCAATCGATATCTTCACCATACATAAAAAAAGTCTCGTCCAGCCCGCCGACCTGCTTCAGTGTTTCCCGCCGTACGAGCATGAAGGCACCGACCAGGCAGTCCACCGGATACTCATCATCCGGATCCAGATGCCCAAGTTGGTACTGGTTAAACCTCGGGTTATCCGGAAACAGCTTCGAAAACCCAAAGGCATAATAAAACGAAGCCGAGGGCGTCGGAAATCCGCGCTTACAGGCTTTGTCGAGAGAGCCGTCAGGCAAAATGATTTTGCATCCCGAGGCTCCAACTTTGGGTTGCTCGTCCATAAAGGCAATCATCGTTTGGAGCGTATCCTTGGGGATAACGGTATCGGAATTGAGCAGCAAAACATAGCGGCCTTTGGCCACCGCCATCCCCTGATTGTTGGCTTTGGCAAATCCGGTGTTGTCCTTGTTGGCTATGAGCGTGACTGCCGGAAATTCCTTCTGGATCGTCTCGACCGAGCCATCATGGGAGTTATTGTCGATGACGATCACTTCAAATGCATATTGCGTCTTCGACTCAAACACAGAACGAAGGCAATCTATAGTAAGCTGGCATGTATTGTAATTCACGATGAGAATGCTTAAATCCAATTTGAAGCACTTCCTGACAAGGTATTTTCTATATTAATGACGAGAACTATAGTGAAAAAGTTATGGATCTCATCATCTTTTAACAGATTTTATGGGAAAGGGATTAAAAACAACGACAAATTATCTTACGCTGATTTCCAGCTTTCGACATCATTATATCATATGAGACAGGGTGCTGTAGGAATAATATAGAAAATATGAGAAGGATCGCTAGAACTTTATTGTGTCCTCCTCTTCTCCAGAATCGCCTTACGCTTTCTTTTGAGATTTTTTCGTTGCTCCCCAAACGACTTCCAAGCACCTAAAACTTGGGGTTCCCTCAACAAAAAATAACCGTTACTAGCAATTTCATAAGGTAGCGTATGCAGCAAGCACTTAAACCAGTGTTTCCGGCTTCCGTTTTTATACATCATTTTATATCGATTAATATATGAAACTCTTCGAATAAATAAAAGCTGCTTATGACGGCCACCCTTCTTCCACCCCCTGGCATGGTAACCGACAGCACTCGCACAATAATAAGATTTCCATCCAAGCAATCGAGCTCTCCATGCCACATCGACATCTTCCTTATACGCAAAAAAGTCGTTATCGAAGAACTCTCCGTTCATGCTGATGTCATCAATCATTATTCTGGAGTAAAAGGCTGCCGCACCAGAGACACCAAATACATTACCGGAATCCATCCATTGAGAAGCGGGCTCGCCTGCGCCACGGTCAAAAGCTCTGTAAGCTTTATTCATGATGAGGCCTGTGCTGTCCACAATCTGCGGGTTGGATTTGAGCAAAAGTTTACCGGTTGCGCTGCCAACATCAGAATGGTCTTCGAGATAGTTCACTAGAAATTCTACATACTCCGGGTCCAGAGCAACGTCGGGATTGAGAACAAGCACATAGTCACTGTCAGTAGCAGCTATGGCCTGATTATGTCCTGGAGCAAAGCCTTTGTTATCTTGATTTGATATAACGTGCAATTTACTGCCTAGTCCTACTTTAAAGGATGAAACCTTATCTAAAGTACGATCGGTGGAATGGTTGTCCACTACCACAACTCTTTCAATGGGATACGTTTGGGCTTGTACGGCCTCGAGACAATCTAGAATATCATGTTCGCTATTAAATGTAACAATATGTACGCTGACACGTTTCGTCATAATATTTATGTATCCAATCTATTTTTTCATCTATTATAGCAAAAAATCTCCCGACCAATCTGTTAATTGGTGAGAGATTATTGGAGTTTAATATCATTTCTTCGCTTCTGTCAGTTGCTTTAAAAATTCGGCAAGACCTTCCTGCCATGGTCTCAGATCCGTCAAACCATTCGCTCGAATCGACAAATGATCCATAACGGAATTACCCGGTCTTGGAGCAGGACGAGGGAACTGTTCTGTGGTACATGGCTCAAGCTGTGCAGTAATCTTAAAACCGAGCTTGCCAGCTTCTTCAAAAATAGCCTTCGTAAACTCGAACCAAGTACACTCCCCGCTATTTGAGGCATGATAGATCCCAAACTTCTCTGTTCGAATAAGCTCCTCCAAAAATGAAGCCAAGTCAACAGTGTAAGTGGGTGAGCCCTTCTGGTCATTCACAACCTGTATCTGTGGTTTCTCTTGGCCCAACCGAAGCATTGTCTTCACAAAATTATTACCATGTATCCCGTATACCCAAGAGGTGCGCACGATAAAATATCGGGAAGATAAGCTCTGCACAAGAACTTCGCCGGCCCTCTTGGACTTGCCGTAAACGCTTTGTGGATCTGTATTATCATATTCCTGATAAGGGGCATCGGAACGACCGTTAAATACGTAGTCCGTACTGATGTACACGAACTTGGCCCCTACTTTTTCGGCTGCCACTGCCATATTTCTCGTGCCGACAGCATTCACAAGGTGTGCAACATCTACGTCAGTCTCTGCAGCATCCACTGCGGTATACGCAGCACAATGTATAACAGTATCAGGTTTGAAAGATTCAACGACTTGCTGGCACTGCTCATCATCTGTAATGTCCAAGGCCGAACGGTCGCACCCCAGAACCTTGTGACCCTTTTGCTGCAGTACAGAAACCAAATCCATTCCTAATTGCCCCGCAGCACCAGTTACCAAGACTCTCATAGAGATTCTCCTAGACGCTCAGCGTACTGTTTAGCATAATAAGCCTGGTATTCACCGGATTGAATTCGAGTCCACCAGTCTTTATTGTTCAGATACCACTGTATTGTCTCTTTAATACCCGTCTCAAAATTATGCTTGGGTTTCCATCCGAGCTCCTGCGTGATCTTCGTTGGATCAATGCCATACCGACGGTCATGCCCAGGGCGATCCTGCACATAAGTAATCAGGGACTCCGGTTTTTTTAGTTCCTGCAAGATCGTTTTTACAATGTGGAGATTGGTTCGCTCATTGTTCCCGCCAATGTTATACACCTCGCCAATGCGACCATTATGAATCACCAGATCGATGGCGCTGCAATGGTCTTCCACATACAACCAGTCCCGAATATTCAAGCCATCACCATAGATTGGCAAAGCCTGATCGTTCAAAGCACGGGAAATGATAAGCGGGATCAACTTTTCCGGAAATTGATATGGGCCATAATTATTGGAGCAGCGGGTAATGTTCACCGGCAAACCGAAAGTCTCGTGGTAGGCACGTACGAGCAGATCTCCTCCCGCTTTACTTGCGGAATAAGGACTGTTCGGCGTCAGCGGCGTTTCCTCTGTGAAAAGGCCGGTAACCCCGAGCGTTCCGTATACTTCATCCGTAGAAACTTGAACATATTTCGTTACGCCATACTTTTTGGCTGCATCCAAGAGTACCTGCGTGCCCAGGACATTCGTCTTCACAAATACTTCTGGCTCCAGTATACTTCGGTCTACATGAGATTCAGCTGCGAAGTTGACAACAACATCAATTCCTTGTTGGAACAATGTGTCTACTGCCTTGGCATCCGTAATATCCGTTTTTGAAAATGTATAGTTGGGATGATTCTCGATCGATTTCAAATTCTCCAGGTTTCCAGCATACGTAAGTGAATCTACGTTAACGATTTGGTAATCTGGATGCTGCTGGAGCATATATAACATAAAGTTACTGCCTATAAAACCGGCTCCGCCGGTGACGAGAAGTTTCATAGTAAAAGCGTCCTCCTAATCAAAATTCAGTTCTGCATCCTGCAGCAGCGGATGATGTTGATCTTTATCCGATAAAATCGGCTTGGACGTCGGCCAATCGATTCCCAGTGCCGGGTCATTCCATAATATGCCGCGGTCATTTTCAGGGGAATAGTATTCGTCCACTTTGTACAAGACTTGGGCGTTTGGCGTTAACGTGCAGAACCCGTGTGCAAAGCCTTTCGGTACAAGCAGCTGCCGATGATTATGTTCACTCAAGATGACGCCGACCCATTTACCGAAGGTAGGGGAGCTTTTGCGAACATCAACGATGACGTCGTAGATCGCACCCGTGAGGACGCGTATCAGCTTCGTCTGAGCCTTCGGGTTTAATTGATAATGCAAACCTCGGAGTACGCCTGGCTCGGCAGATAACGATTGATTATCCTGAATAAAATTAAATTTGATACCTTGTCGTTCTAAAATAGCCTCATTATAGCTCTCCATAAAAAAACCCCGGCTGTCTCCATGGACAACCGGTTCAAGTAAGCATGCGCCTTGCAGCTGTAAAGGAGTGACTTTCATGATTGGAGTTCCTCCAATTTCTTTATAATTTTAACTTTCCAAACTCTTCCCCAAAAGTCAGATCTTTAGCTAACTCATTTGCTCTTGCTAATGAAGGATGTGTCCCTGCATCCGTCCACCAACCTTTAAGAACGTCAAAAGTTAACTGATTACGATTAATATATGCATTATTAACATCGGTGATTTCCAATTCACCTCGTGCCGATGGGATTAATGTTTTAACAATGTCAAATACATGATGATCAAACATATAAATACCTGTTACTGCATAATTTGATTTAGGTGCAGACGGCTTTTCCTCTATTGAAACAATTTGCTGACCATTAATTTCAGGAACACCAAAGCGTTTAGGATCCTGCACTTCTTGAATAAGAATTTTCGCCCCTTCATTTTGCAATCGGAAGTTTTGAACAAATGGCGATAAATCGTCTTCAAAAACGTTGTCTCCAAGAATAACTACCATTTGGTCTTCGCCAACAAAGCTTTCCGCAAGATCGAGCGCCTGAGCAATTCCTCCCGCTTCGTCCTGTACCTTATATGTGAAGGTAACTCCCATCTCCCGTCCGCTACCAAGAAGATTGACGACATCCCCCATATGTTCTTTACCAGTAACGATTAGAATGTCATCAATACTTGCCTCTTTGAGCTTATAGACAGAGTGAAAGATCATTGGATATTTACCTACTGGAAGGAGATGCTTATTGGTGACTTTCGTTAATGGGTATAGGCGAGAGCCAGTACCTCCTGCTAGGATTATGCCTTTCATTTCTTAAACACTCCTTCATTCATTTCATTTTTGAAGATACTATCTTATGAAATAATTCCGCTCTTTGTCTAAATGTGTGATTTCTTCTAACGATGTTCTGGGCCCTATCTGCTAGTAATTTTCTAGTTTCAAGATGCCCTAAATAAAATGAAATTTTTTCCATCAGCTCATCACTATCATGGTATATATCGACATTTCCATCCAGTAGTTCTTTTAGACCTGGAGTATCATTAGCAATTATAAAAGCGCCGCATGCTGCAGCCTCGTAAGTTCTTAAATTTATCGTATTATATGTCATTCCGGTTGTGTCTTCAATTACTAGCTTACTTCTACTATAAATATTGTAAACATCGGAATGTTGAATCGGTCCTCGGTGATATTTTCTCCATGGATGATGGAATTGTGTATTCAGAGTTCCGTAAAAGTGAAAATTGAAGGCATCAAGAAGAACTAGATCCCGAACTACTTGTCTATTATAATTAGATATATTACCTATAAAGCAAACATCGATATCTCTTGATTCATCGTTCGTTGTCCTACCTTTATGCAAAAAGAAATCATTACTCAAACCCAATGGTACGATTCCCCAACACAAATCACTTGGTAGATTACTTCTGATAATAGAATCCCAATAATTTGATGTTGTTATAACACCATCATAATTATATATTTGAGGACTCTGTATCCATTGATCCACATAGCTTCTCATCCAAGCAATCTTTATAGAATTTTTAGGGACATTTACATGTCCTATATCTGTATCATGTAGCATTGAAACTACAATATCAGTATTCTTCGGTATATCATTCCATTGGTAGGGATTCCTGCTTAAGTACATAGGAATATAATTATAATTTTTTTGCAACTCATCTCCCAGAGCCTTAGCAGAAAAGAAGTCCCCGCATGTTGTCTGATTTCCATTCTCACTTACAAGAAAACAAATTAACCGATGTTCCCCTTTAAGTATAGTTACTTTATTAGGCATAACTTTAGACTTATAATAGGCAAATTGAAACATTCTTTTTTTAACCATTTTATAAGGTTTATTCAGTATTTTATATAGTTTACCAAAGCCTCTCTTTCTAATAATCATATCCCGAATTTTATTAGAGATGCCTACTTTTGTGGAACCTTTCATTTTATGATTCTTTTTAATATGAAATTGAGATTCTAATAAATTAAGTAGTTGTTCGGCCCTTATATCGGCTGTATGGTGTTTAAGCACTTCATTCTGCAATGTAATTGCATTCTGACAATAACTCTCGTAGCTACTATTAATTTTATTAATAGTAGCTACGAGAGGGTTATATTCATCCATTATTATGGCATTCGGGAATATCTTGAGAATTTCAGGATTGTTATCGTTAATAACGATAGCTCTACAAGCGAGTGCATCAAACAGCCTATTATTAACAAATCCATATTCCTTCATATCATCCCAGTGGTCGTTAAGAAGTATATTACATGAGGAATATAAAAGCCTTAAAGAATTATTAGAGAACCATTTACTCTTTATATATTTCTTATCTATTATCCCGCTCCAATTCTCTCCAACAACAGACAATGGGATACTATTATCTATCGCCTCTTTTACAATAGTTCTGTAAACCTTCCTTGAATTTCCCACAAATAGAATTTGTGACTTATGAAGATTATCGTATTCTGGGAAAAACCTATTTGCATCTGTAAATTGCAAAAAGGAATCAGACGGCTTCTCAATTAATGCACTTATTTTATCATGATGTAATAGGGATGCGATTAAAACCAAGTCATAGCTATTATATTCCTCTATCATGACATTAGCTGGGTGTGATATATTCCACATGATATTAAAATGATTGGGTTTAGGAATATATGCAGTTAAGCCTCTTATATGAATAACAACGTTAGCATCACGATCTTGATCAGTATACCATTGGGTCATGACCTGTATACTATATTCGTGACCTTTTCTTTTCAAAGCTTCCCCAAGACTTTCAGCTAAATAATAGTCTCCCCAAGTATTCATATCCTTCACTTTGGGAATACATGTTTTAATGCAGAACTTGTATTTTCTTGTAGTCTCCATAACTTCACCGTTCTACCCTTTTCTTATGTGGCTTCCAAAGAAAGCAGAAATTGTCTCGGATGTAGTCATCTATCACTTTATATTCCATATTCAAGTTCCACATTACATAATTAAAGCTTAACTGATCTCTTCTACTGTGCCTTATTATCTGTTCCCACCATAGATTCATTGCCTCCATTAGGAAAGGATCGTTATGTTTTCTAATTAGTACACCTGTTTCAATAAGCCCATTAATTTCAGGATAGCCTTCACTCCTATAAGCTATCATCTGATTCTGTATTTTATTTGGGTCATCTTTTTTCAACTTAATACAAGCCTCAGCCTCAGAATATATACACGATCTTCCTCCTGAATGGGTATATGCTGCCAAAACATTATCCTTAAGATAAGAGTTGATTAGAATAACTGGATTATCTAGAATTTTAATATTAGCATCAACCCAAATGCTATAATCATAATCTTTTAGGTATTGATGCGCTAGTATTTTAATTTTCCTCGCATTCCGAACCAAATCTAATAATGGATCTCCTTCAACGTGTACAATATTCCAACAATTTGAGGATAGCTTAGGATTATTAGTAAAGCATATATAATCAATTCCCTTTACCATTAATTGAGGATCATCCAGTACATCGTAGTCTCCAAAAATAGCAGTATATACGGCTACTCTACTATTGTTTACAATAACCCCATTGTTCATATTGGCTTTATATAAAGTCAAATTTCCACTAATTTCATTACGCAATTTTTCTAAATAAGTGTTTTCACTTAATACATTTACTGATTTTAGGACCTTTTCTTTTGAATGTTTTGAGTAAAGTGACTGTTTGGAATCAACGACGATCCTCTTCCTTCCTTCAGGGGTAAAACTTTTGGACTTTTGATGATAAATGTAACAATGATCCGCTATCCTCAACTTAAAACCTGCAGCACCTGCTCTTAGCGAGAAATCGTCTTCTTCTCCATAACCTCTCGGAAATGTATCTTCATCTAATTTCCCTATGGCATCAATTACCTTCTTGGAAATCATGTAACAAAAACCATTAACGAGAGGGACTTGAGGAAACACTTTCTCCGATGAGGTATATACAATATTAGCCATTTGTTCAATTGTTATCTCATTTAAGGGATTAAGTGACCAGCTATCTCCTTCTTTAAGTTGGGGTACCGATTGCCAACTGGCGGCGTTTGATAGTGGGCCTACGATACCGTTTAGCTCATCATCTTCCATGCACTCTATCATCTTTTCTAGCCACTTAAATGTAACTATAGTATCACTGTTCAATAAAACAATATACTTTGCGTTAGTGGCACTTATTCCCTGATTTGCCGCAATTGTATATCCTCTTGAATTTATGTTGGTAATTAATTCAAATCCGTATTTCGATCTAGCTTTTTTCAGATATCTTTTTGTTATATTATCGCTTCCATCATCTACAACAACCAATTGGAACGATAAAGTTTTCTTTGAATATAAACTTACGATGCAATTTTTGAAGTCTTCTAATGCATTGTGAACACATATAACGAGAGCCACTTCATTAAATTTACTTCCATCTTCTATTTGGCTTATGCTTTTCACAGTGGCAACTTTTTCTCCGCGATTAAAACTTGGGTAGAAGTTGCTGTTCTTTTTTTTTCCTCTTTTATATAGTTTCCAAATCTTATTTGGTAATGATATAAGCTTCGAAGGCTTATAAAAACAGTTTACAATCTCATCCCCCAATTGATATTTTATCGAATTTGTAAGAGTATAGATTTCCTCATTTTTGTTTGAAATTTCATTTGCTAACGAGGCGCCCTTTTTTTCTAAGAAATTAGCATGACTTTGCACACTCATATATTCTTGGTTTAATTTGTCTTTATTAATTAAAAGGGCTTCGATACGTTTAGAAAGATCGTTATTTTCGATCTCCACATTAACTGAAGATCTCCCTTTGAGCTTCAATTCTTCTTTTAATCTTGCTATTTCCTTCTGTAAATCAAGAAGAGATTCATCTTTGAGCTTTAATTTCTCCTCGAACTCCTTTCTTTCATGCTGTAAATTCAGAAGGGAGTTTTCCATCGTTCTATACTTTCTCTTTTTTTGATTTAAACTAATCAAATTATCTATTCTTTCATTTTCAAGTTGCTTTATTATATTTTTGTCAAACTGATTAAACATAGGAACAATGTTAGTGTGTTCTTCTGAATAAATAATACCAATTCCATGAAATGCAAGAGTGGTGTGTAAGTTCAAATCATTTTTAGATTCCGATAGAAAGTCTTCTGCAGCAGTAAGAACGCCATTTCTAAAGTTATTTTCATAGACGCAATTATTTAAATGTGCGTTAAGTCCTCCCTCCTCAACGAGAGAAGATTCACCTAATTTTATACCTGCATTCTTATATGGGTTTAAATACGCTCTAGGTATTAAATCCGGGTTATAATACAAATCTCTCCTACCGTATGGCCACCCAATATCATGCATGATTATTAGAGGGAATTTTTCGCAGTTCTTTTCTATTAGTTTTAACTCATGAAAAACAGTGTACCAATTATGGTCACCATCAAGAAGGACAATATCATAATCTGCTATATTAGAAAGTGCGTTCAGACTAATATCTTGTATAAAGTGAAAATTCTCAAATTTCTCGTACTCAATTATTCCATTTGATTTAAATGGATCAATTGAATATAGATTCGCGTCATTCTCTAAACAATACTCCAAAACCAACTGGGTATTTCCGCCTTCTTTCACACCTATTTCAACAATATTCTTCGGCTTCAATTCCTCAAATACAGGTCTTGTTATGCTTTCCCAAAAACGATGCATCGAATGACCTCCACTATGAATTCAACTTTTCTTTATAACAAGGCATCACTTCATTTGAACTTCCATCCATAACCAAATTTCCCTTATCAAGCCAAATCAATCGATCACATATTTTATTTACCATTGAATCTGAATGAGAAACTAGTAGTATTGTAGTGCCCTGTTGCTTTAATTCCATAATTTTATTTATGCATTTCTTTTTAAATTTCGAGTCACCCACCGATAAAATCTCATCAATAAGTAATATGTCTGGAATCGAACTAACTGCTACGGAATAGGCTAATCTCATATACATTCCAGATGAATATGTTCTTACAGGTTGATCAATAAAGTCCCCTATTTCAGAGAACTCTAATATTGATTCAAATTTATCGTCAATTTCTTTCTTTGATAGACCTAAAATAGAACCATTTAGGTAGACATTTTCTCTTCCAGTATAATCCGGCTTAAAACCTGCTCCCAGTTCAAGTAGACTTGAAATAGTACCGTTTATCTCAATCTCCCCAGACGTAGGATACAATATCTTACTAATTATCTTTAAAAGAGTACTTTTCCCAGACCCATTTGTTCCAATAACTCCAATTGATTCTCCAGGATTTATACTTACATTAATATTATTTAGTGCCCAATACTCCCTTTTAATCTTATTATCATGCAGTAACAGCCAATCTTTGAGTGATTTAGGCCTATTACTTAAAGTGAACTTTTTGGATAAGTTGTTAATAACAATAGATTTCATAATAGACTACTCCATCTGCTTAGATGTGTTCTGCAAACCATCTATTCAAGCGATTGAATATTTTAAAAGCGATGAACAATAATATAATCGAAACTATCCCTAACAAAGTGAGACTTAATATGTCCGGTACCACCCCGTGATAAATTATGTCTTGATAGGACTTAATTATAATAGCTATTGGGTTAACTCTAAAAAGAAGTTTAATTTTCTCTGGGATCATTTCAGAACGATACACAATAGGGGTAGTATAAAAAAGCCCCATCATTATTATATCTAATATCTGTCTTAAATCTCTTACAAAAACAGTAAGTGCTGAAATGACAAGTCCAATGGAAAGACTAAACAAAAATTGAATCAGTATAATAAGCGGTAAAAATAAGTAGTTAATGTTTATGCCCATCTTGTAAATAAACAGTAATGGAACTATCAATAATAATCCAATAAACATATTCACAAAATTCCCAAGAATGCTCGTGATAATGAGAATCTCTCTAGGAAAGTAAATCTTTTTTATCAAACCACCATTTCCAACAATACTTCCCGAAGATGATAAAATTGAACTTTTAAAACATAACCATGGAACGAGACCAGCAAATAAAAATAAGAGATAGTGTGTTATTTGTACTTTCATTACGAAGGAAAAGACAAACGAATATAGAATCAACAAAAACAAAGGATTAAGTAATGCCCACAGCACCCCTAAAATTGAACCCTTATATCGGTTTCGGATCTCAGAGCGTGTAAAATAAAAAACCATATTTTTATATTTATAGATAGCCTTTAAATTAATTAACAAATCTTCACCCTCTAAATTCTAATTGCCGCCACCCAGCTTCACAATTTTGGAAGCATCATTAATATTTTTGAACCCATTTCTCGTATCAAAGATCAATTTTGAAAATTTATAAATTTCATTATAATCATATTGAGAGTGGTTGGTTAATAATACAATACAGTCATATTCAGACATGCCTTGATAATTTAATTCAATAGACGTAGCGACTTCCCCATTATATTGTTTAAAATTTGATGCAAAAGGATCGTTGTAAAAAACTCTCGCGCCATAATTTATTAATAACTCATACAGTTCTAAGCTTGGTGATTCTCTTAAGTCATCGATATCAGGCTTATATGACATACCAAGTAATAGTATACTGCTATTGCTCAAGGCCTTTCCCATCTTATTCAAAGCTAGAATCAGTCTCTGTATAACGTAATTCGGCATATTTTTATTTATATCCTGTGCTAACTCAATAAAGCGACTATAAAAGTTCTGCTCTTTGGCCTTCCATGAAAGATACATAGGATCTAATGGAATACAATGACCACCTATTCCCGGCCCCGGATAAAACGGCATATATCCAAATGGCTTTGATTCCGCAGCGCTAATAACTTCCCATATATCGATGTCAAGTTTATCACAAAGTATGGCCATTTCATTAACAAAAGATATGTTGATACTTCTAAATGTATTTTCCAAAAGTTTTGACATCTCAGCAACTCGCGGACTTGATACAGACACAATCTTGTCAATCACATTTCCATATAAAGCGATGCCTAACTGGTTACATTGTTCAGTTACCCCCCCGATTACCTTCGGGGTATTCTGAGTATTATACTTTTTATTTCCCGGATCTACCCTTTCTGGTGAAAAGCACAAGAAATAATCTTCTCCAACTATGTAACCCAAGTTATTTAATTGTTTCATAATTACTTCCTCGGTTGTACCGGGATAAGTTGTGCTTTCTAAAACGATTAATTTACCAGGACTAAAATTCGACCTGATTTTCCCCACTGCTGACTCGATGTATGATATGTCAGGTTCTTGATTTCTCGTTAATGGGGTTGGCACACAAATGGTAATAATATCGGCCTCACTTAACACGTTATCATCGGAAGTAGGAAAAAAATAACCTTCATTCAAACAATTTGTTAGTTCTCTAGTATCTACATCCTGAATATATGATTGTCCATTATGTAACATTTTTATTTTTTCTTCATTAACATCATATCCATAGACTTTGTATTGAGCCTTTCCAAGCTCTAACGCCAGAGGCAATCCCACATACCCCATACCTATAACGACTACCTTCGCTTCTTTTTTTTCTATTTTTGTTTTCAGTGAATTGTAAAATGACATATACTAACAGCTCCCTTTTATAAAAGTATCCGCATTCCTTGTCAGGGAATATTTCAACCATTCTAAATTTTCTTTTATAAATCATTCGATAAATCTCTTTTATATTTTCTATCAGTCTAGGTGGAAAAATATAAAGTAAATGAATTGTTAACTTACTTTATGGTAAAATATTGTCGTATCTCACAAAAAGGAGAATGGAAACTTTGTCTAATCCAGTATACGGTAAGCAGGCTAAAAGGTCGAGTAACGTCGAAAAGAAGCCTGTACTGATTTGGTTGTTAGTTATTGCCTTTATCGCTTTTTTGGTGTGGACTCCCTTCCAGGTCGCATTGTTTAACGGTCAGATGCTAGAGTTTGAGAAGCCGTTATTTTGGGCCATAGCCCTATCCAGTATATTACTTTTCTTGTGGATTGCTAACTATTACAAAAGCTTCAAATTAGCCGAACAACGAGACTGGCTCCCGGTAGCTGTACTTTTGCTGCCGATTACATATTTATTGTCGTATTTTGGAGCAGCTTCTCATTATTTGGCGATGAATATGGTGTTGATTGAATGTCTGTACGCCATCATGTTTATTATCAGCATTTACTTGCTGCAGGACCGTAGAGCCAACTCTATCATTCAGACGACCATTATGACTGTAGCCTATCTTATTGTCGGTTTTGGTTACCTGAACTGGTTTGGGCATGGAAAACTCGCTGGAACGCTTGTTGCATGGTTTTCGAACGCTGTACTGAATGGAAAATATACGGATGCTGTCATGACTGACTCTAACGGACTTCGTCTGACCTCTGTTTTCCAGTATGCAAATACATACGCCGCATTCTTGATGGCATTCTTGTTCGCAGCCGTATTTTGTTTAACACGTTCTAAAAAATGGTACGGCAAGGCCATTCATGCCTTCATGCTTGTACCGATCATTCTGTCCTTATTACTCACGCTTTCCCGTGGTGGACTCGTGATGCTTCCTGTCGTATTCGTGCTTTTGCTTCTCTTCCTTAAACCAGCCAAACAAATTCTATGGGTTGTGTATTGCGCAATTGCAGGCGTGGCTTCACTCGCCATTTCAAAAGAAGTTACGGATCTCGGGTTGCAACTGAATCAGAACTTCGAAGCTGGTAAAGCTGCGAAAGGCTGGGCATTCCTGCTCATCGTTTCGGTTGTTGTCGCAGTGATCGGATGGATTATCCAAGCATTTATCGCTCCAAAACTGGAGCAGGGACTTACAAAGGCTTCTGCAAAGAAGCTGGCCAATCTCTGGATTCCAATCGGATCGGTTATCGTCGTTGGTGTTGTCGCTTTCCTGCTTATCGGTACCAACGTACGCAATGTTTTGCCGCAGAATATGAGTACTCGTCTTGAGAACATCAATTTCAATCAACATAGCGTACTGGAACGGATAACTTTTTATAAGGACGGCATGAAGGTTGTCGGAGATTATCCCGTTCTTGGTGCAGGCGGCGGTGCTTGGGCTGCTTTATATGAAAAATATCAAAACAATCCTTATACGAGCCGTCAGGCACATAATTTCTTTGTTCAATATTTGCTTGAAGTTGGTATTGTTGGATTTGTCATCTTTATGGCGTTTATCTTGTTTATTTTCTATAAATACATTCGAGGATACATCAAGACGGATGAAGACGGAAAGAATTCGCATTTCCTGTATCTCATTCTGGCGCTGTCCCTTCTGCTGCATAGTATTTTGGATTTCAATATGAGTTATGTATTTATAGGAATATTAGTCTTCATCGGTTTGGGTGGTATGGCTGCAGCTATGGAAAGTCAACCGCTACGGAAGTTTTCCTGGAAGACAGAAGGAGCCGGTTGGATTTACAGTTTGGTGATTGGTATCTGCGGCGTTGTTGTGCTTATCACCTCTGTTCGTTTCGTCCAAGCTAGTAATGCGGGTCTAGAGGCTAGAAAGATATCTCAGATAAGCACCTCCTATGAGGAAATCAAGGCGCCGCTTGATAAGGACTTAAAGATTCGCCACAATCATCCTGATTCCGTGGTGCTGTTGTCATCACTGTATCAGTCGGTATATAAACAAACTCAGAATGATGATTTTTATAATGCTTCCTATTCGCTCTTAACGGACGCACTCAAAAAAGAACCATATAACAAAAGTATGATTAATCGTCTCATGACTAACTACCAGTTAAAGAACGAACAGGGCAAAGCTTATGATCTCTTAGTCTCCAACGCCTCTAAGTTTAACTGGGATATTGATTGGTACGAGAAGATGATAGCTCAAGGCTTCGAGCTTGGATACACTGCACTCGGTAAAGGGGATACTGCAGCGAAGGATAAGTATTTCAAAGAAGGAATCAACGCTTTCGAGAAAGTCCAAGCCGGTCTCAAGCATTTGGCGACTCTTCCTAAAGAGCAGTTGGCTGGCCGTCCGTTTGCCAACTCACCTGCCATGATTCTGAACGCTGGTAAAATGTACTACATGACGAACCAGTTGGATAAGGCAACCGCCACGCTTAAATTGGGATTGCAGCAGGATCTAAGTGATCCTACGAATCGGGAGATTGCGCACTGGTACGTAGCCGCGCTGCAAAAGCAGGGTTCTAACGACCAAGCCATCCTTGATCAACTGATTAAGGCAGATCCTACTGAAAAGGAACAAATTGCGAAACTGGTTCAGATTAACTTCTAAATAGAGGAACATCATAAAAAAGCAGATCACGATTAATCGTGGTCTGCTTTTTCTACTTAGCGCACAAACCGCACCCGAAAGATAACCTCACCGAATACGGAATAACTTCCTTTAAGAATATACTGAATGATGCTCTTCCTTGCCCCTCCTTGGTCCACTATAAAGAGTACTTCCGCTCCATCTCAATCACTTCTCTCATATACTTCAACAATTCTTCCTTCAGGTCCTCATGCTGAAGCGCATAATGAATGGAGGTTCTAATAAACCCCATCTTCTCGCCAACATCATGACGTATGCCCTCAAAATGATACGCGAAAATCGATTCCATCTCACTAAGTCTGGACAGGGCATCGGTCAACTGGATTTCCCCGTTCACACCAACGGATTGCTCTTCCAAAAGCGTGAAGATATGCGGAGTTAGAATATAGCGTCCCATGATCGCTAGGTTAGATGGTGCTTCAGAAGGAGCTGGTTTCTCAACAAGCCGCGCTGCTTGGTATACTCGGTCACTGATCTGCTGCGCATCTACAATGCCGTAACGCGAGGTCTCTTCTATGGGAACAGGCTGCACGCCTACAATGGACGAATGATATTGCTCATACACCTCCATCATCTGCTTAAGACAGGGCACCTTTGCCTCTACAATGTCATCCCCTAGCAGAACGGCAAACGGCTCTTCCCCGATGAATTTGCGTGCGCACCAGATCGCGTGCCCCAGACCCTTCGGTTCTTTTTGCCGAATATAATGAATATCTGCCATCTCGGAGGATTTGCGAACTTCGTTAAGCAGCTCCCACTTCCCTTTTTCCGTCAGGTTATGTTCGAGCTCAAAGGAATAGTCAAAATGATCTTCAATTGCCCGCTTCCCCTTGCCTGTGACGATGATAATATCTTCAATGCCGGAAGCAACAGCTTCCTCAATAATATATTGAATGGTGGGTTTATCGACAATGGGCAGCATTTCCTTCGGCATGGCTTTCGTGGCCGGAAGAAAACGAGTACCGAGTCCTGCTGCCGGAATAATGGCCTTGCGAATTTTCATGACAATGCTCCTTGGTAAAGAAAATTATGTACCTCTGTAATCTATTTACCCTATTATATCGGACATAGCTTAGGTTCGCATGAATGGAAGTCGTCTTATTAAAAAACTTCTAATCAAAATCTATCATCAACTGATTTTTCATACAAAAAAATAACCATGTATCAGATTAAAGAAAAGATACACTCCCTTGTCGCTGCGCGTAGTGACGAGGATAATGGGGCAGCCCAGATGAGCAGGGCATCCAATATTATTTCTATAGAAATCTTTCTGAAAGAGTAAATCAATTTTCTCCTGTCCATCTTCTCAATCAGCAGATTGATATTTCAGTCATTCTTCTGAACATGAACTCTTTCATTCTGCATTTATGTATAAAATAGAGCCCCTGCTATTCGCATACATCGCGAAAAGGCAGGAGCTCTTTATCGATCCCAAACGTCCTATTTCACCAACTGCCCCCGGGTAACCCCAAGCTGGTTGGTTGCTTTCAGCGTCTTCCATACCTGCGTGCCGCTGATCTCGCCGCGCAAAGCGCGGTTGTAGAGGTCAATGACCTCATGGACTTGATCCGGTGTTTCCTCGAGGAACTCGACGCGATAGTTGGCTACGCCCAGCTCCATGAAGTTGGCCAGATATTCGGCGCCGGACTGCTCAATAGCATTGTAGACCGTGTTCCGGCAGCCTTCATCCACCCGTACCGGGTGGGACATGCCGATGCGGTCCTGCAGCGAGACTCGATGCTCTTCGCATGGACGGCCGCAGTTGGTGTAATCCGTGCCTTCGCTCAGGAAGGTACAGTATACGCAATGCTCGGTATGGAACATCGGCAGATGCTGATGAATGACGACTTCCATCCGCGAGGTATCCGAGCGGCCGAGCAGGTCAACCATCTGTTGGATGTTCAGGTCATAAGACGGCGTGACGGTGTCACATCCGGCTTCGAGGAACAGATCCACCGCTTTATGGTTGGCGATGTTGAGCGAGAAATCGCCGATCAGCTCTGGATGCTTGGCATCCGGGTTCAGCATCCGTTCGCGCAGGTAGAAGTACAGCGCGCCGGTGTTGCGCACCAGTACGGCGTCCGGCTGGAGGCGCAGGATGTTCTTGTGGATGCCGTTCTCGATCGGCATATGGATGCGCGGGGTTACCAGCGCGATCCGCTTGCCGGCGGCACGAACGGTTTCTACCGCTTCCTTGAACTGCTTGATGAACTCGAAGTCGGCGTATATGAATTCTACGCCAGCTTCGAGCGCAGCCTCCACCTGTGGGAGGCTGCGGCACAGCGCGGTGAGCTTCGCCTCACCGCGTGCAACCGGCGCTGCGCTATGCGCCGCATCACCGTACACCGTGGCCGCCCGTTTCACGTATACGGGCGGCTTCGGACGCTCGCCTTCGAGCAGCTCCACCGCACGGCGGCGGATGCTGTTCAGCTCGCGCATCGGCACGATGACGTCGCCCTGCAGGTCGACGTCAAGCTGCTCCAGCTGGAACACGGTGCCGCCCAAACGGCCGAACTGCTCTTCCAGCAGAGCATAATCCATCGGCCGTTTCTTGGCGACTTCCAGTTCCAGCTCCGAATCCACCTGAACCGTCGTGCCTTTCTGCACATCGGTCCAGACTGTGGTCAGCAGGCCGCCAGCATGGCCGAACGCCTTCACATGCACCGGGAAGACCCGGTAGGGCTTCTCCGTCTCAAAGGTCTGACGCAAGCGCTTGTCCAGCGCAGGGTCATTGGTCTTCCAGATGCGGTCGCCGACATGGACCTTTTGCAGATCCACGTCATTACGGCCAGGAACGATATCGACGATCCATCCTTCTCCGGCTTCGCCTTCGAGCTTCACGCCTTTACGGCGAAGATCGTAGATACGTCCGCCTTCTTCCTTCTTCGTCGGATCGCCGGCATCAAATACGATGCCGTCGCCCCGTTTCAGTGGAGCTTCGATTCGGCAGACTACGCCGTCACGCAGAATTTGTTCCACTCGGCCGACATAGACGCCGCGGCTTTTCGGGAACGTCCCGTCCACCAGCTTTTTATTATTCGTACCCTCCAGGAAGCCGTGCGTGAAGCCGCGCGAAAAGCTCTGCTGCAGCTCGCGCATTTCTTCCTCGCTAGGCTTAGTTTGGTCTCCCTCAAAGTAACGGTCAATGGCTTTGCGGTATTTACTCACCACATTGGCAACATATTCCGGGCTCTTCAGACGGCCTTCAATTTTGAATGATGTTACGCCCGCTTCAATCAGTTCCGGCATCAGATCAATCGCAGCCAAATCCTTTGGAGATAGCAAATATGTGACATCTCCCATCGGCTTTTGCACGCCATCCACCATTAGGTCATACGGCAGGCGGCAAGCTTGCGCACATTCGCCGCGGTTCGCCGAGCGTCCGCCCCACATTTCGGAGGTCAGACACTGACCTGAGTAGGACACGCACAGCGCGCCATGTACGAAGACTTCCATGGGCAGTTTGGCCTGCTCGCCGATTTTCTGAATCTGCTTGAGGTTGTTTTCGCGGCCAAGAACGACGCGTTCCATCCCCCAAGGCTTCGTAAACTCCACCGCTTCCGGCGAAGTAATCGTCATTTGCGTGGAGCCGTGAATCGGAAAATCCGGCGAAATTTCGCGGATCAGCTTCACCAGACCTAAATCCTGAACGATAACTGCATCAACACCTGCGTCAACGCATGCATCGATCAGTTCCTTCGCGTCTTCCAATTCGTTCTCAAACACCAAAATATTAAACGTCAAAAAGCCCTTCACGCCATAACTGTGCAAGAAGGCCATAATCTCCGGAAGCTCAGCCATCAAAAAGTTATTGGCACGTGCACGGGCGTTAAACTTTTCCACACCGAAAAAGATCGCATCCGCTCCATTGGCTACCGCTGCCCTCATGCAATCCCAGTCACCAGCCGGCGCGAGCAGCTCCACATCTTCCCTACGTAATGATATTGTGTTCATCTATATCCTCCCGAACCGGCCACGGCCGGCTGTACTTAAATCTATTATTAAACGGTGGCTCTAGCGTCCTCTGATTTAACTTATCTAGTTTACCAGACATCAGACGATCCTTCTACCTATTATAAATTGAACTACAGGAAAGGCCTGACAACTTCACATCCGACAGGAACAATCTTGTCGGATGCATCACATGCCTTACTCCAGTTCATGGATTCGTTGTCCTATATACATTTCTACTCGTCCATGCGGGCAATATTAAAGTTAATATTTTTTCCATGATTGTGAATTGAGGGTTTACGAAACCAAATCCATATGATACATTATTTCTACAAATATCGAAATATAATCATTCTTCAGGAGGTTGGGATCGCATGAAAGAACATAAAGATCAACAGCAAGCCGTCAAAATCTACAAAGCGCTCGGAGAACCCACCCGTCTGAAGATCGCTCTGCTCTTGAAACAAGAAAGCGATCAATGCTGCTCCGTCTTGGAAGACAAATTGCAGACCGTAGCCATCTCCACGTTGTCTCATCATCTGAAGCAAATGGCAGAATCCGGACTACTGACCTCCCGCAAAGAGGGAACCTTCATATACTACAGTTTGGACAAGGAAATCGCTGCTAAATACGCCCCATACCTGCTGGAGTGAATTTTTTTGACCGTTATTTCGATATTCTTAGAAATATAGTTGTTCAAAATATATTACGAGAGCATCGCAAGTGAATCGCTGTTAGATACGCACCTTACCTGTTGGATTAAATTTTTCGATTTATATTTCGATATTTTTAAAAATATAGTATTTGAAATCATACTAGGAGAGTGAAAACATGGAAAGCACGTGGAAAGTATATGTTCTTGCACTGATCAGCTTCTTGGTGGGAACATCCGAATATGTTATTTCCGGGATTTTGGACCGGATTGCAGAAACGCTGGGCACGAGCGTTGCGGCAGCAGGCCAGCTTATTACGGTCTTTTCCCTAGCCTATGCGATTGGAACTCCGTTCCTAATGGCGTTAACTGCCAAAATGGACCGGCGTAAGCTGCTGCTTTATTCCCTTGGGCTCTTCATTGCAGCCAATCTGCTGTCATTCGCCTTGCCCGGCTTTGCTCTCTTTATCGCAGCCCGGATCATCATGGCTCTAGGAGCGGGCATGGTGGTCGTTACTGCGTTAAGCATTGCCGCTAAAATTGCGCCCCCCGGCAAACAAGCCGGTTCGATTGCAACCGTGACGATGGGCTTTACGGCATCACTTATTATTGGCGTCCCTCTAGGCAGAATGGTGTCCACGGCTTTTGGCTGGAAGACGGTTTTCCTGGCCATAGCGCTGGTCGGTATTGTGGCTATGGTCGTCATTGCTGTCTCCATTCCTCGCATGAAGGGCGATAAACCGATACCTCTGATCAAGCAATTCGCATTGTTAAAGAGACCCCAGGTTGCGGTTGCGTTAGGGATTACATTTTTCTGGCTCGGGGGTTACTCTCTCGCCTATACGTACATCTCGCCTTTTTTGCTTGAGGTAACTCATTTAAATGATTCATTGCTTAGTGCAGCACTGCTTGTTTTCGGTATTGCCAGCCTGATTGGTTCCAAGGCCGGGGGCTACAGCGCAGACAAACGGGGAATAACGTTTACGCTTGCTTCCGGAATGCTGATTCATATCATTTCACTAATTCTGCTTTCCTTCGCCGGGCATTCGGTTGCTGCCGTATTTGCCATTCTGATTCTGTGGTCTTTCGCCGCTTGGTCATCCGGTCCGACGCAACAGTTTAACCTGGTTTCGCTCGCCCCTGAATCCTCGGGTGTCATGCTAAGCCTGAATCAATCCACCATGCAGCTGTCCATGGCCGTCGGAGCCGGGATCGGCGGATTAATCGTTGGTCATGTGTCACTGGCCTCTATAACCTGGTTCGGCGCACTCGGCGTAATGATTGCGATCATCGCTACCTTTGTATTGTCAGGCATGACATCTCGGCGTACTGAGGTTCAAGCAGCTGATTAATTTCCATATCCCTTTTTAATACACCAGTCCAGTTCCAGTTCTACTTTCACTTAACTGGACGGCGTACCTGTCAACACAGACCAACGCGAACGGACAAAGGGCGTCTATTAATTTGATGAAACTTTAACTTAATAAAATTAATTTCCAAAAACCACTTCACTCTAGAGCAATCTAACGAATGAACAATATCTCTTCGATGCCAAGTCTTCCTTTAGCCAGTCAATTTATCGGGAGCTTTTCTCACGGCAGTGCTTTACAATCTCCACAAACTTTATCGTACTGATATCAAATAAAAAGCAGCTCATAAACCGAGCTGCTTTTTTTCAAAAGAATCTATAACATTGGATCATTGCGAAAATGATTGTTGATGATTCGCCAGATGACAGCTATGGCTGCGAACCCTACTTGGCTTCTGTCAAGGTAAATGACTTGAGCGCTTGCTCCAGTGCATCCTTTTGTGAGGCCGTCGCATTCGCATCATTCAAAGATGTGCTGATCGTATAGACGATATCGTTTTTCTGCAGCAAAATTTGGCGCGCGCTGTATGGAATGCCGTCTTTCACCTGATGCAGCGTAATCGAGACCGCAGGCTCGCCGGCAAACGTAATGTTTTCCGTCTTCTCCACCTTGAGATCCTTTTGATATTTTGCCGCCTCCGTGTAGTATGACTTCAATTGGCTGACCGTTGCTTCCAAAGAAGTCGATTTTTCGGCCGTAATCCGGAAGCGTCCGCCTACGAACTGATACTCTACAGGTGACCTTTCGAATTTGTCCTGATTGGCTGTCCAGTACTGCGGAACGCTGATTTGATACTGATAAGCCTTGGATGTCTTGGTTGTCGTCTTGGATCGGTTGATCAGGAACGCGTCTTCTTCCATATTTCCGAAGGTATCGGACACCACATCGAAATCAATATCAATGGATTTCATCAAATCCTTGAACTTGTTCAAGTCATCCTTCTGTTTCTCGGGCACGGAGTACTCGGCATAATAACGGTAGCCGTTATGCAGCACCATCACCTCATATTCCGTCATCCACCCATCTCCGTAGTTGTATCTGACCTCATTGACGAGTCCCTGCTCCCCGGATATCTCAATAGGAGACGTGGAGACGATTTGATACGAATCCGTCACGAAGGAATCCTTCAACCAAGATTGCAGTTCTTGGCTCCATTGCTCTATGCTGGATCCTTTCGGAGCGGAAGATACATTCAGGCTCAGATAGCTGCCTTCTTTGCCCTCGTAATACATATTGGTATTATCAATGCTCCAGCCCGCAGGCACATCCAACGAAATGCCGTAATCATCATTATATTCGCGGCGCATGCCCTTTTTGACTGTAGATAGATCCTTGACCGTCTTATCAGATGCATTATAGCTGGTATTGAATGAATTCAAAAGTCCGGCGTATTTCTTGAGATCCTTATAATTCGTGGCCTTCAGATCGGCAAAATACACTTCGTACAATCGGTCATTATTGTAGTACATCCGGCTTTCCCAGAAGGTCCCATCCCCGTCTTTGGCGATCATACGGGCATAAGGCACCTTGGCCTGTGAAAAGCTCTCCCGGTCAACAACGATCTCACCGGCATCTTTGGCATCTTCCACCAGCATGCTCAGAAGCTCGTCTGCATCCAGTTTCACATCCTGATCCGTCGCATGCACTTCGAAATAATAGGTATCCTCGGAATCGCTGAACGATACAATGCTTTCATCCTGCTCGCCGCCCCCGAGAATCAAACCGCTCGGGTAATTCATTGTCCATTGATAGAAGCTGTTGCCGATTTTGGTTTTGCCAAGATCCGCGTCAATACCTACATCCTCATCATCCACGGCATCGTCGGAAGGGCTAAGACTAACTACCAGAGAACCCGTGCTTTCTGGTGCTATGCTGGCCCCGATCCCTTCGGCAACCAATCTCAGAGGAACCATCAATGTCCCTGATACCATAGCCGGCGCCGCATCAAGCTTCACCTTGCGACCGTCTACCCAAGCCAGTTGGCTGCCAATCGTCATTGATATCGCATGCGCGCCGTATGTCACTTTAACAACATTGGAATTTTCCAGTCGCACCTCGCTGCCGAAAGTCCGCTTGAACAAGCCTAGAGGAACCATCACGGTTCCATGATCTATATATGGCTTTACGATCTTTTCTTGTTTTCCGTTCATGTAGGCTGCCGTGCTGCCTGTTTTCACTTTAAATATCAGCTTGTCCGCCGCCGCGCTATCCGCCCAGGCTGGTACGGCCGCAGAAAATACGACGCTGCATGCCAAAAGCGCAGAGCCCATTTTGAGAAACGCATTTCTCTTCATCCGCTCATCTCCCTTCTTCCCCATTAAAATTCATCTCCGTCATCGTCCGCCAGCGTACTTACATCCACGCCGCTGCCCTGTGTAAGCACAAGTTTACGCGTTACGATGTCTCCGTCACTTTGCATCAGCAGCTTAACGGTTTGTCCCGGCATGTAAGACTTGAACATCTCGTTGATATCCACAACGGAAGTGACCCGTTTGCCGTCTATGCTGTACAAAACATCATTTTCGCGGATGCCTGCCTTCTTCGCTTCGTCGGAGACGATTTTGGTAATGGTCAATGGATCCTGCGTAGGAAGCCCTACAATGGCAGACCAGCTCTCCTCCATGCTGAATCCTAGGCTTGGACGCTTCACCTCACCGTATTTAAAAAGCTGATTAATGACGTACTGCACCGTTTCCGCAGGAATGGAAAAGCCCATGTTTTCCACGCCCACCGCGGCGAATTTCATGCTGTTGATACCCAGCACTTCACCCTTCATATTCACCAGCGGACCTCCACTATTACCTGGATTAATCG
This sequence comes from Paenibacillus dendrobii, assembly GCF_009807035.1. Classification (GTDB taxonomy): domain Bacteria; phylum Bacillota; class Bacilli; order Paenibacillales; family Paenibacillaceae; genus Paenibacillus_AQ; species Paenibacillus_AQ dendrobii. The sequence continues at coordinate 635,376 of NZ_WUBI01000004.1, read as the reverse complement.
CTGTATCGCTTTGAATTAACCGGTATGAAGCATTGATGGCCCGGTTCAGGCCGCTGACCACGCCAACCGTTGCCGAATTGCGGAAGGAAAAAGATACCGGCGTACCGATCGCCACAACCTTCTCGCCTACCTGGGCATTTTGCACCGATTTCGCAAACACGGCCGTTTGAAGATTAGAGGCATTGATTTTGATCAAAGCAAGATCACTGATTTCATCCACATATGTATCCGTAATTTTATAGGTTTTACCGTCCGCCGTGACAACGACAGTGCTCTGAAGTCCGTCCACAACATGGGCATTGGTTACGATCCAGCCATTCGATTTAATGATAACTCCCGTGCCATGTGCCAAGTTGTTACGATTTGCGGCCGTTTTGTCCGCGGGATCCGTGGAACGCCCGATGATGCCAACCACCGACGGTGAGACATTCTTTACGATTTGCGGTACCGGATCCGCGGGGATCTGCACCTTGGTACTGACCACACTCTTTTGGCTTTTCGCCGCGACCGATGCAGTTGATTTGGTCTTGACAGACGTTTGCGATTTGCTCGCACTTTGCGCACCGGCTTCCGCTGCTCCGCTCAGCAGCATCAGACTGCACAGCAGTAATATGACCCTCTTTTTCCCCATAGGCTTCATGCATTCACCTATCCTTATTTTTCTATTTATACACATAATTAGGGGCTATACCCTGAATCTTAGCCCACTGTAACACACATTCTAGAACTGTACAATTGCTCCGAAGCCCTATCTTTTCGAGCCTGCGTAAACATCATTCGACGAACGTTACGATTACAAACCTAATATGTTTTATTCCTCTTCGAACGCTAGCAAGTGGATGACGATTTTCGCGCATGAAATGCATGTAAACCCCAATAAAAAAAGACCCCTTGCGACGCCGAAGCGTAAGGTGTCTTTCATTCATTGTATCATTTGGTTCCCGGACTAGCTCATCCAGTTCTGAACCATTGCAAAATCAGAAGCAAGGAAAACCAACAGGCACACAATGCTGAATCCGATTGCAAACTTGTTCTTAACAGGTTGAGTGATCAGACGGACTGTTCCGATGAGAATAAGCACCGTAAACAGAACCATAAAGATATCAAAGGTGTTGAATTTAGATACAGCCGATGCAGCAGCTTCTGCGATCAACATGTTTGGACCTCCTCTATGTCTTCGCTCAATTTTACATATCTCTTTACATGTTATCCTTCCGCAGAGATAGATGCAAGACTTCCCCCGGAAAAAATTGAAATTGTCATAAAATTGCCTATATTTGGATAGGGTTTTTGTATCTTTTCATATAGTATTAACCCGCTTCTCCATAAATATGTTCGAAAGCGACCATTTCTTCCGTATTGAAAAGCCCCTCTATCGAGGGGCTATACATCTATTCTGCATTGATCAGCTGCCTACCTTAAGTGCTTCTTCGGTACGAGCCGTATCCCGCTCCAGTACCGGCTTGAGGTACTTGCCTGTATACGACTCCTCCACTTTCACAATCTGCTCCGGCGTGCCCGTCGCAATAATCGTTCCGCCGCCGCTACCACCTTCAGGTCCCAAATCGATCAAATAATCCGCTGTCTTGATGACATCCAGATTATGCTCAATGACAAGCACCGATTCACCTGAATCTACCAATCGATGCAGGACGGTTAGCAAGCGGTCGATATCATCCACGTGGAGGCCCGTCGTCGGCTCATCCAGAATATACAGCGTCTTGCCGGTGCTCCGGCGATACAGCTCGGAAGCGAGCTTCACACGCTGCGCTTCCCCGCCGGAGAGCGTCGTGGCGGGCTGGCCCATCGTAACATATCCCAAACCTACGTCAAGCAGCGTCTGCAGTTTGCGGTGGATCTTCGGTATGTTTACAAAGAATTCGGTTGCATCCTCCACCGTCATTTCCAACACGTCCGAAATATTCTTGCCTTTATATTTTACTTCCAGCGTTTCACGGTTATAACGCTTGCCTTTGCAGACTTCGCAAGGCACGTAAACATCCGGAAGGAAATGCATCTCGATCTTGATGATGCCGTCCCCTCGGCAGGCTTCACAGCGCCCGCCTTTTACGTTGAAGCTGAACCGTCCCTTTTTGTAGCCGCGAATTTTGGCTTCGTTCGTTTGTGCGTAAATGTCGCGGATATCGTCGAACACGCCCGTGTACGTTGCAGGATTCGAACGCGGCGTACGACCGATAGGAGACTGGTCGATATCGATTACCTTTTCCAGGTTCTCCAGACCTCTGATCTCCTTATGCGCGCCCGGTCTCACTTTAACGGCCTTGTTCAGCTCCTTCGCCAATGTTTTATACAGTATTTCATTGACGAGCGTCGACTTACCCGAGCCCGAAACGCCAGTAACTGCCGTAAAAACGCCTACGGGAATTTTGACATTCAGGTTCTTCAAGTTGTTCTCCTTGGCCCCACGAATTTCGAGCCAGCGGTCATCCGGCTTTCTCCGCTTGGTGTTGACAGGAATAAACTTGCGTCCGCTTAAATACTGACCGGTCAAGGAGTTTGGATCCTCCATAATTTGCTTAGGCGTGCCCTGTGCAATTACCCTGCCGCCATGAATGCCTGCACCCGGTCCGATATCAATAATATAATCCGCTGCCATCATGGTGTCTTCGTCATGCTCCACGACAATCAGCGTATTGCCCAAATTGCGCATATGCTCCAGTGTAGCGATTAGGCGGTCATTATCGCGCTGATGCAAGCCGATACTTGGTTCATCCAGAATGTACAGGACGCCCATCAGACTGGAACCAATCTGCGTGGCGAGCCGAATCCGCTGGGCTTCGCCTCCAGACAGTGTACCCGCCGCGCGGCTCAGTGTCAGGTATTCCAAGCCGACATTGACCAGGAAGCCTAATCTGCTGTTGATCTCCTTCAGAATCAGATTCGCAATGGAACGTTCTTTCTCGCTGAGTTCGAGAGAATCGAACTTTTTCATGGCTTCGCCAATCGACAAGCTGGTCACATCGGCAATGTTAGTGTCGTTGACGGTAACCGCCAGCACTTCCTTTTTTAGACGATGCCCTTTACATACCTCACACGGCTTGGCGCTCATAAAGTTCTCGATAAACTCTCGAATGCCGTCCGAAGCGGTTTCCCGGTAACGGCGCTCCAGATTCGGAATCACACCTTCGAATACAACGAATGCCTCTTTCCGCTGGCCGAAATCATTTTCGTAGCGGAAACGGACTTTCTGATTGCCTGTCCCATACAGCAGCTTGTCCATATCCTCTTTCTTCAGCTGGCTGACCGGTACATCCTGCGGAATATGGTAATGCTCGCATACCGAGCTCAAGAATTGCGGATAATAGTTGGAAGTACTCCCCGTCCATGCCAGGAAGGCTCCTTCTTCGATGGACTTTTCCATATCGGGAATCAGCAGATCCGGATCGACGATCATCTTCACGCCAAGTCCGTCGCATTCCGGGCAGGCACCGAACGGGCTGTTGAACGAGAACATTCGCGGAGATAGCTCTTCCATGCTGAATCCGCAGATCGGGCAAGCAAAGTTCGAGCTGAACCGCAGCTCTTCATGGCCCATCATATCGACCAGCAACTGTCCGCCGGAAAGCTTAAGCGCCGTTTCGATGGAATCGGCCAGACGCGCCTCCACGCCTTCCTTAATCACGATCCGGTCAACAACAACTTCGATCGTATGCTTCTTATTCTTCTCCAGCTCGATATTCTCGGACAATTCACGCAGCTCGCCGTCCACGCGTACCCGCACGAAGCCCTGTTTGGCAACGTCGGCAAATAATGTCTTGTGTTCACCCTTCCGCCCCGAAATCAGCGGAGCTAGCAGTTGTAATCTTGTTTTCTCGGGGTATGACATAATTCGGTCTACCATCTGTTCCACCGTCTGGGATGTAATCTCAATACCATGCTCCGGACAATGAGGATGCCCGATCCGTGCAAACAGCAGCCGGAGATAATCATAAATTTCGGTTACGGTTCCCACCGTCGAGCGCGGGTTGCGGCTGGTCGTCTTCTGATCGATCGAAATCGCCGGTGACAAGCCATCGATCGAATCGACATCCGGTTTCTCCATTTGGCCCAGGAACTGACGCGCGTAAGCAGATAAGGACTCCACGTATCTACGCTGGCCTTCGGCATATATGGTATCAAAAGCCAGAGATGATTTTCCCGATCCGCTGAGACCCGTCAGCACGACAAACTTGTCCCGCGGAATGGTAATATCGATATTTTTCAAATTATGAGCCCGTGCACCTTTGATAACGATGTTTTCACTCGCCAATGCTCGTTCATCTCCTTAAGGTTTGAAGTAACTATTATGAACATCTCTTTCATATATCCACAAAGAGAACGACCAGATATCCGGGCCGTTCCCTTTTTCCTATTTCATCTATCGTTATTCCGCCTTCAATTCCAGCAAGGCGTCACGAAGCTCTGCGGCTCGTTCGAACTGCAGGTTCTTCGCTGCGTCCTTCATCTCCGCCTCCAAGCGCTGGATGACGGACTGGCGATCCTTCTTCGACAGTTTGCCGGCGGCGCCTGTCAGATATTCCGCCTTCGATTCCGCAACCTTCGTGGCCTCGATAACATCGCGCACCTTCTTGCGGATCGTTTGCGGCGTAATGCCATGCTTCTCATTATACGCGATCTGAAGAGCGCGGCGGCGGGCCGTCTCCTTCATCGCGCTATCCATGGAATCGGTAATCTTATCACCATACATGAGCACATAGCCCTCGGAGTTCCGCGCGGCCCGTCCGATCGTCTGAATGAGTGAGCGCTCTGAACGCAGGAAGCCTTCCTTATCCGCATCGAGTATAGCAACCAAGGATACCTCCGGTAAATCCAAGCCCTCCCGCAGCAGGTTGATTCCGATCAGAACATGGAAGACGCCCAGCCGGAGATCCCGCAGAATAGCCATCCGTTCCAGTGTCTTGATATCCGAGTGCAGATAGCGGACTTTGATGCCGATTTCCTTCAGGTAATCCGTCAAGTCCTCTGCCATCTTCTTCGTAAGCGTCGTGACCAAAATCCGTTCATCGCGGTCAATCCGCTCACGGATCTCACCGATCAGATCATCGATCTGTCCTTCGGTCGGACGGACCTCGATCACTGGATCAAGCAGCCCTGTCGGGCGTATGATCTGCTCGACCATCGTATCACAGTGTTCCATTTCATACGGGCCTGGCGTTGCCGATACGTAAATGATCTGGTTAACCTTGTCTTCGAATTCCTCGAATTTCAGCGGTCGGTTATCCAGAGCCGACGGCAGGCGGAAGCCATGATCCACCAGCACATTCTTCCGAGCTTGGTCCCCGTTATACATCGCGCGGATCTGGGGCAGCGTCACATGGGATTCATCCACTACGATGAGCATATCATCAGGGAAATAATCCATCAACGTATACGGCGTTGCTCCGCGTTCACGGAATGTCAGTGGACCGGAATAGTTCTCGATGCCGGAACAGAAGCCGACCTCTTTCATCATCTCAATATCATAACGGGTACGCTGCTCCAGACGCTGGGCCTCCAGCAGCTTCCCTTCGGAGCGCAGATACTCCAGCCGCTCCTCCAGTTCCCTTTCGATATTCACAAGAGCGACCCTCATGGTCTCTTCCTTCGTTACGAAGTGAGAAGCCGGAAAAATCGCGATATGATCGCGCTCACCGATCAACTCACCGGTAAGGACATCGATTTCGGTAATCCGTTCAATTTCATCTCCGAACAGTTCTACCCGTACAGCCTGTTCGCCCTTAGATGCCGGAAAAATCTCAATGACATCACCGCGGACGCGGAATGTACCCCGCACGAAGTTAATGTCATTGCGCTGGTATTGAATGTCCACGAGCCGCGATAAAATCTGATTGCGCGGCTTCTCCATGCCGACCCGCAAAGACAGCAGCAGGCTTGAATATTCCATCGGCGAACCGAGACCGTATATACAGGATACGCTGGCCACAATGATAACATCACGACGCTCAAACAGTGAACTTGTCGCGGAGTGACGCAGCTTGTCGATTTCCTCGTTAATGCTCGAATCCTTCTCGATATAAGTATCGGATGAAGGGATATAAGCTTCAGGTTGATAATAATCATAGTAGCTGACAAAGTAGTCCACCGAGTTATTCGGGAAAAATTCCTTGAATTCGCTCGCCAGCTGGGCTGCCAACGTCTTGTTATGGGCGATGACGAGTGTCGGCCGGTTTACCTTGGCAATGGTCTGCGCGATTGTAAAAGTCTTCCCTGTGCCGGTTGCCCCCAGCAAAGTCTGGTGAACTTTCCCTTGCTCAAGTCCTTCTACCAGCTCCGTAATCGCTTTGGGCTGGTCGCCCTGAGGCGTATATTCCGATAAAAGCTCGAACGGATTGGTACTGACGACGATATCACTCATTGCCCAACATCACCCTTATCATCTAAAATAGATATTCTAAACTATATGTCGAGATTTCCCGATAATATGATTAGGAAATCCTTGTTGAAATAGGAATACTTGTTCCCGTCTATTATACTCTGATCGTTTGCTCTATGCAAACCCAAACTCATGGATAGGAGTGGTACCGACAACATGGAAATGACAACCATTATTGGCATACTGGCCGGCCTTGCCGCGCTGGTAGGAGGCTTTTTATGGGAAGGAGGTCGAATTAACGGACTTATGCAAGGAGCGGCGGCGCTCATCGTTTTCGGAGGCACCATTGCCGCCGTCGTGGTCAGCTTCCCGCTGGCACGGCTCAAAACCATCCCCAAGGCACTGCGCTTTGCCTTCACCCGTCAGCAGGACGATACGGAGCAGCTGATTGAAGACATGGTGAACATGGCGACATCCGCCCGCCGCAACGGCGTATTATCACTGGAACGGCTGGTGCAGGACCATCCAAACTCTTTCCTGCGCGAGGGCATCCAAATGGTCGTCGACGGAACGGATGACTCGCTTCTGAAACAGATCATGGAGCTGGAGATTGATGCCGTGGAGCAGAAGCATGAGGGCTACGCAAAAATATTCGAATCGGCCGGCGGCTATGCCCCGACCATGGGAATCATCGGTACCGTCATGGGACTGATCCATGTGCTAGGCAGTCTCTCTGAACCGACGGAGCTCGGTCCTTCCATCGCAGTTGCTTTTACGGCTACTCTGTACGGCGTTGCAAGCGCCAATATTATCTTTTTACCCATTGCGTCCAAGATTAAGTCGCGCAGCGCCGATGAAATTCAAAATATGGAGCTTTTGCTGGAGGGCATTCTTGCCGTCCAAAACGGCGAGCACCCGAATCTGGTCCGTAAAAAGCTGATATCCTTCACGCCCGTGGAACGCTACTCCGTCCCTGCGGTGAAGGAGGGATTCAATGAGACAGCGGACTAACCGGCCCCGACACAAAAAGGGAGACACCGGAGAAAATAGCCGTGACCGGTGGCTGATCACCTACGCGGATTTGATTACGCTCTTGCTGATTTTCTTCGTGATGATGTTTGCCATGAGCCGTCTGGACACCCAAAAGTACAAGGAGATTACCCAATCGCTCCAGCTGACGTTCAAAAGCGGCGACTCCATTCTCGATCAGGGTTCCGGCATTACCGGTACAGCAGACAAGTACAATCACAAAAACCCGGATACTGCCATAAAAACGCCGCAGCAGCAAAATAAGGGTGCGGAACAGCTCTCCGATCGCGAACTTGCTTTCCGCAAACAGGAGCAGGAGCTGCAGAACCTGATGAAGGTTATCTCTAACTACGTCAAAGACAATAAACTGGAGGATCAAATATTCGTCGCCGATCAGCCGCAGGGCATTTCCATAACGCTTAGCGATAAATTTCTGTTCGACGTCGGCAAAGCCGACCTGAAAACAGGTTCCGTTCCGGTCTTGGACAAGCTTGCCAGCTTGTTCAAGGAATTGCATACCACGATCAGTATCGAGGGACACACGGATAACCTCCCAATTGTATATGCTTCCAAGTATAAGGATAATTGGGAACTGTCAGGCGCCCGCGCATTATCGGTGCTCCGTTATTTCCTGGATCAAAGGCACTTGAATGCCGAAGAGTTCCAGTACGCGGGCTATGCAGATACAAGACCGGCTGCTGATAACGCAACGGAAGCCGGACGGCAAAAAAACCGGCGCGTAGAGATTATTGTGCTGCGCCAGCTTCAAGAATAGAAAAAACAAAGGGCAGGGAGATCATATCTCCCTGCCCTTTGTTTATGATCCGCCGGATCAAAGCATTTACATTTCTGCGGCATCACCATCACGCGGTTTACCGAGTTGAGCTTCATTTGTTTTGTTCTTCGACTGTACCTTCATAGCGATCAATTGGAAAATGCTAACCGGCTTCATGACGAGCGCGACACCGACATCCGGATCAGGGGCTAGAATAGCGCCAAGCTGATGATGCTCTCCGGCGTAGATTGCTCGCTGCAGGAATTTGCTTTCCCCCTGAAGATTGCGGACCTCCAGCTTGCAAAAGGCTGGATTTTTTCGCAGAGCCGCATGCATCTGCTCCTTGGTACGAATGGAAATACCGTTAATCTTCACGATCGCTTCACCGGCCTGTATACCCAAGCTTTCGGCCGGACTGCCCGGAATGACAGCCAACACCTTCAGACCCTGCTGCGGATGCACAAACATCGGGCTGCTTTGCTGCTCTTCCAGACGGCTGTACCACAGCAGCCCTTCATGGACCAGTATGCTGACAAGGGCTGCGGCAATCATCAGCGGCTTCCACCAGGAAGCCAGCAGGCTAATTGCCAACAGGGCAAAGCTGTAGACAAGCAGACGCTTGAAAGTTCTGTCCGCCTTAACTTGCGGCAGCATGCTTTGGGTCATCTCACTGAAGCCAATAACCACCGGGAGTGCAGCCATGCTGAAGCCGCTGCTCCAGCCGTCTCCTCCAAGCAATGGAGTCCAAGGGAGCAGCGCTCCCGCAGATGGAGCCGGAATCAGCAAGAAGAGCGGAATCGGCCAGAATGCCTGCATTTGATACCCGCCGACCAGCTTGCCCCGCTTACTCTCCATAAAGACCGGATTAGCGAACCCGGCGCCTTGAAGCTTCACGAGCAGTGCCTCAGCCAGATGCAGAACGGCCACGAGGGCCAGGAGTGCCGGGATGTCCAGTCCGCGAACGGTCTCCGCCGCTGTGCCTGCGATTCCGTCCGGATTCCAGTCCGGAAAGAAGCCGATCACAAATTGGATGATGCCAAGGATACCTATGGAATATGCGAAACATAAATAGCGTACACGGAACAGCAGCAGAATGATCGCAACAATCCATATGCACCACACTGCCTGCTGAGAGAGTGAAATGCCAAGAAAGGCAATGACGACGGATACGCTAATGCCCGCAAGCAGACCTCCGATGAGGGTCCGCCAGGTCTGCAGCCCCCAGCTGTGCAGCCGCACAGAGAAGAGCCTTCGCTCCAGCAGCACCTGCCTCCGGTACACCAGCATCATAAACAATATCGAAATATAGTAAAACGGCTGCAGCAGCAACTGCACCACTGCGTCCGTCCAATGCCAAAGCAGTTCCAAAGCGACTTCCAACGTCATGTCACTCTCCTTCCCATATGAAACGTTACTTTTAAAATGCATTAGAATGAGTTCGGTAATTTCATTTTATATAATATCAAAGAAAAAAGAAGGCTTATAAGCCTTCTTTAATGTTTCGACGCGGATGCTGCGATTTCCTTCTGGACCTCAGCGATCCCGGCCTTCAACTGGTTATCGTTTTTCGGATCACGTATATGCTTGATCAGCGCCGTTTCCAGGGCTTCCGCTGTCTTCGCGTCAACATCGCCGCTCTCGCTCAGCTTCTGCGCTTTCTGGAACGACTTCACGGCCGTTTCCGTCTTCTGATCGAAGAATCCGTCTTTGCGTCCCGGCTTGTATCCGAGTGCATCCAGCATAACCTGCGCACTCTTGATATCCGTATTGTTCATATTGTAATTTAGGGTTTTTTCCTTGTTAATCGGTGCCACCGAGAAATAATCCGGCTGATCTACCGCAATATCCGGTTTAATGCCCTTCTTGTGAATCCAGCTTCCGTTTGGCGTCAACCATTTGGCAATGGTAATCTTCAACAGGCTGCCGTCGCCGAGCTGCTTGCTAAAGCTCGTTTGCACCGTACCTTTACCAAAGGAATTCTCGCCCATCAGCTTCGCCCCTGCGGACTGCTGAAGCGCACCCGCCAATATTTCCGAGGCGCTGGCACTGCCCTTATTCATCAGCAAGGTAACCGGATAGGATTTGCCGCTTCCCTTGGAAACGCTCTGATCGCGTTTCTTGTTCTTGTCCTCTACCTGAACGATCAGCTTGCCTTTAGGCACAAACTGCTCGGCTATATCGATGACTACGGATAGAACGCCGCCAGGATTGTTTCGGACATCAATCACGAGACCCTGCATTCCCTCGCCTTCAAGCTTAGATAGCTCCTGTTTGAAGCGATCGCCCGTGTTCAGCGAGAACTGGGTAATTTCGATAACGCCGATTTTGCCTGGTTCCATATGAGCCTTCACAGTCTCAACGTCCACGTCCGCACGGACAATGGTATATTCGATCGGTGCGGTAGAACCGCTTCGTTTAACCGTCAGCTTGGCTTCACTGCCCTTTGGACCGCGAATTTTCGATACCGCATCATTCAGTTCCAAACCGTGCAGCGATTCCCCGTTAACGGTCAGGATAACATCCTTCGCGCGGATCCCCGCTTTCTCGGCTGGCGAGCCCTTAATTGGAGATACCACGACGACGTTGCCATCCTCGGAAGATACCTCAGCGCCAATGCCGCTGAAGGAGCCTTCAATGGTTTCCTCGAACTCTTCGGCTGTTTTTTTGCCCATATAGGAGGAATATGGATCATCCAGTGACTGCATCATCCCGTTAATGGCACCGTCCACCAGTTTACTGCGGTCCACATCCTGATAATAATTCGACTGGATCAGATCCAGAGCTGTACCGATTTTTTTAGCTTCATCCTGCTTCAGGCCGCTGGATATGCTCGCTAGCACTCCTTGTCCCGTCGTTGCTTGCGTGGCAAAACTTGAACCTGTCAATGCCAGCGTCAGTACGCTTCCGCCCAGCATCGCCAGAAGGACCAACAATACGACCGTACGTTTTTTCAAGTGTGATCACCGCCTTTTATTCTCCGGCCAAGCCTTACAGGACCAGTTCCAACCACTCTAGTATATGTCCGGCTTGTACGGAATATTTATACGCCTACAAATAAGGCATCGGATTTACAGCGGTTCCGTTCTCACGTACTTCGAAATGCAGATGGGGACCTGTAACTTGTCCTGTCGCTCCGGATTCCGCGATCACTTGGCCGCGGCTGACATGATCGCCAACCTTAACCTTGATTCCGCCGGTACGGATATGGCCATAAAGCGTCCACATACCGCCTCCATGATCGATAATAACACAGTTGCCGTAGCCGCTCCACCATTCAGCCAAGGTTACCGTTCCTTCATCTGCTGCGTGGATTGGGGTTCCTTGCGGAACCGCCAGGTCAACGCCTTTATGCATTTTCCCGACTTCTCCGGTCACCGGATGGACTCTTCGTCCGAATCCCGACGAGATGCGAGCACCGCTTACTGGCATATACAGAGGGCCGCCGTTTCCACTAAAGCCTCCTGAGCTTGCAACAGTCGTGCTGCCCTTTTTCTTCGCTGCCGCCGCCTTCTTCGCCGCAGCAGCCTTAGCTGCAGCCGCGCGTTTTGCAGCTTCTTCCGCTTTCAGCTTGTTTTTCTCCTGCTGCAGCGCGGAACGTTTGCTCACCAGGTTCACGAGCATTTCATTCTGCTCTTCGCTGATGTCATCGTTTTCCTCAATCTGCTGATCGTACTTGGCTATCAGGATCTGCTTTTGCTTCTCATTCTCGTCCAGAATGGATTTCTGGCTCTCCATCTCGGCGTACAGATCCTTTGCCTTGGCATACTGGCCTTCTAGTTCTTTCTTCTTGTCCAATACCAGTGCCTTGTCCTTCTTATGCTGCTCCAGCAGATCCTTGTCCTGATCCACGAAGTTTTTAAGCGAATCAGCCCGCTCCAGGAAATCCGAGAAGCTTGTGGAGGACATCAGCACCTCCAGGTAAGAAACGCTCCCGTCCGTATACATTAATCTGACGCGGGACTCCAGCATTTTTTCACGGGACTGAATCCGGTCTTCTGCGGCATCCAGCTCCGTCGCTGTCGTCCGAAGCTGATCCTGCGTCGCATCGATTTGAACCGAAATGCCCGTCATTTTATTGCTCACCTGAGTAATTTGGTCCATTACATATTGCAGGTTTTGCGAAGTTTTGTTTTTGTAATGCTGAGCTTCCTGCTTTTGCGAATCGGCCTTTTCCTTCTGCGATTTGGCGGCCTGCGCCTGCTGCTGCAGAACTTTCAGTTCATGCTCGATCTGATCGACGGTTCTTTTCTTGGCATAACCCTCAGAGGGCTGGAAAATTGCGGCCGCCAGCAAAACGACGGCAAGTACAGAAACTATCTTTTTCAACTTGCGTTCCCCATCCTTTCCAAATCATCTTCCATATGGAATCATCCCGGGCTTAGCAGCAACTTGCATGACTGATCTATACCTTCAAGAATTTGCGAATGGAGAGTGTTGTTCCCCACATGCCGATGAGCACACCGAGTATCAATAAAAGTCCGCCCCACTGCCACAAATCACTCACAGGCAGCAACGACATTTGTAACGAAATATCCGAGCCGACAGATGCGGCCAAACGGTCGTAGCCCACAAACAGGAGCAATAACGTAATCAATGAGCCGATGAGTCCAATCAGTGTTCCTTCCACGAAAAACGGCCAGCGGATGAACGTGTTGGTCGCACCAACCAGCTTCATAATGCCAATTTCCCTGCGCCGTGCCAGAATGGTTACCCGTATGGTATTCGAAATCAGGAACATCGACATCAGGGCCAGGCCTGCTACGAAAATAAAACCGATGTTGCGCACCGCGCGCGTCACCTTAAACAGCGTCTCAATCGTTCCTTTACCGTACTTCACCTTCATAATCGGCTGCTGTTCGGTATGCGTTGTATTGAGCGCTTCAATTTTTTTGGCTACAAACGGAACCGTGGTCGGTTCATATACTTCGATCTTGAACGCATCCGGAAGCGGGTTATTGTCTTTGTCAAAGCCTTCGAGAAGATCCTTGCCCTCTTCACCCATGCTCTTACGGAAATCATCCAATCCTTGTTCCTTGGAAATAAAATCGATCTTGCTGACCTCAGGCATCGCGGCGATTTCCTTCTGTACCGCCTCACGCAGCTTCTGGTCCACGTTCAAATTCAGGTATGCCCGGATCTGTACCTGCTTGTCCGCTTTGTCGGCGACAGCATTGACATTCAGTACAAGCAGAATAAATACGCCCAAAATGAATAGAGATACGATAATGGATACAATGGATGCGACGGACATCCAGCCGTTGCGGAATACGTTCTTCGCCCCTTCCCGCAAATGCCGCAAGAAGGTGTTAAAAGTCATATCCGTATTCTCCTCTCAGCTGGTCGCGCACAATGTTGCCCTGTTCAATCGCGATGACGCGTTTGCGCATCGTATTCACGATATCCTTGTTGTGAGTGGCCATAACAATGGTTGTTCCGCGGAAATTGATTTCATCCAGCAGCTGCATAATGCCCCAGGAGGTTTCGGGGTCAAGGTTGCCGGTTGGCTCGTCCGCAATGATAACGGAAGGGTTGTTGACGATGGCGCGAGCGATGGCAATCCGCTGCTGCTCTCCGCCGGAGAGCTGGGCTGGCTGACGGTTCGCCTTCGACTTAAGGCCCACCAGATCCAGTACTTCCATCACGCGTTTTTTCATTTGTCGCTTCGGGGCTTCAATAACTTCCATGGCGAAAGCTACGTTCTCATAAGCTGTAAGCCGGGGCAAAAGCCGGAAATCCTGAAAAATAACGCCGATATTGCGTCTGACGTAAGGAATCTTGCGCTGCTTCAGTTTGCCTATATTAAACCCGTTTACAGAAATCTGCCCTTTCGTTGGCACTTCTTCTCTATAAATGAGCTTCATAAAAGTCGATTTGCCTGCGCCGGACGGTCCGACGACATATACGAACTCATTACGGTCAATCTTGACGGATACTCCTTGTAGCGCATGGGTTCCGTTGGGGTATGTCTTCCACACATCCTGCATTTCAATCACTTCATTATCACTTCCTAGTTACATAATTAGCCATTATAATTTCGACATGTTCCAGCTAATTCCTTTAAAAAACTTTAGAAATCATCACGATGTTTTTCATTGTAACAAATTTGTTACCTTTTGAGTACCCGAAATTTTCCCAATTTTCTTACATATATATGAAAGGTACAATCAATTACGTTTAATAAGAAGCGAAAAAGGTGGGCGCCATGAAAAAAATTCATCTCATTCTGATCATCATCGCCAGTATCGGGCTAATCGGTTCCCTCGCCGCAGGAGGGATCCATCTCTATATCAGTCAGAATACGATTCCAAATCATGTCGTAGTGGGTGGATGGGATGTGGGCGGAAAGAAAAAGGACGAGGTGCTGAAGGAGCTGAATGCCAAACTAAACGCACTTCAGCAAAAAACGCTCACTCTTTACACGAATGTCCATGACGTGCCGGATGTCACGCTCACGCTAAAGAACGCCGGAGTCACGTTTGAAGCAGATGACTTCCGCAGCGCGGTTACGCGCCTGTACGAGGGGAGCTGGGCCGAGCGGATGAACGCAAGGCAACAATTCCAGCAGGAGTGGAGTGTTACGCCGCATTGGAATATATCCCTGATGAAGCAAACGTTCAGCCCTGATTGGGAAGAAAAATATTTCGGAAAGTCCGTGAATGCCTCTCGCCGGATTACCCCATCGGATGAAATCGTATATACGCCTGAGATCTCCGCCCTTCGCATAGATTGGAAAACCCTCACCCAAACGGTGACGGCCATCATTCCGAAAAGCTTCGCCGGCACCGATGCGGATTCAGCGCCGCTAAAAGTTAAGCTTCCTTTATATACAATGAAACCGGAAGTTACGGTAAAGAGTCTGAAGGAAGAGGGCATTGACCGTAAAATCATCGAATTCAGCACAGGGCTCGGTTCAAGCGCATCAGGTCGCATCTATAATGTAAGTTCAGCCGCAAAGGCTATCGATGGAATGGAACTGAAACCGGGAGACTTTTTCGATTACGGCAAGGTCATCGCGAAGGCTGAAGAGAAATACGGATTCCGGGAGGCACCCGTCATTCTCAATGGAAAGCTGGTACCGGGGATCGGCGGAGGCATCTGCCAGGTGTCCAGCACGGTATATAACGCAGCACTTCGCACGGGGCTGCAAATTGTGGAACGCCGCAATCATTCCCTCCCGGTCAGCTACCTGCCAAAAGGCCTGGACGCTACATTTGCCGAGGGGTCCATTAATTTCCGTTTCAAAAATACCACCGGCAAATCACTTATTATCCGTGCCTTCGTGGACGGCAACACATTGACGGTGAAGTTCTTCGGCACCTTCCCCCAAAATACCGAGTATTCGCTGGAGTCGCGCACCATAGAAACGCTGCCTGTAACGGAGAAGTTCGTGCAGAACAAGGACATTCCGGTCGGAGCGCAGGAAGTGCTGCAGGAGGGCAAACCGGGATATATTGTGGAGACGTATCAGGTTAAAAAGGTGAATGGGAAGGTTGTCGAGCGCAATCAGGTCTCCCGTGACACTTATCGTCCGCAAAACCGGCTGATCGCCGTGCATTCCGGCGAGTCCGGCATCAGCAATGATTCTTCGGATTCGAAGAATCAGGTCGTTGAGGATGGCGTAAGCGGACCGAATTTTTAAGAACTGCATGTATCCGTTTTACACGTGAAGGCGGCGTCCCTTTCGGTGTACAACACCGGCAAGGAACCCGCCTCTTGTTTTTGGGAATAAAAAATCATCTTTTCACTTATCGACTTTATATAGAAGAAAAGCGCCCTTTTAGGGGCGCTTTTGGACGAATCGATCAACTCATCACCGGGCTCGGATCAAGGTATCAATTGGAGCCGGCGGGCTTGTTCCTCGGTCAAAATATATTCTTCGCTAGGCCATACTTCATCTTCATCATCTACTCCGAACATTTTCATTACGTCAGACCAGATTCCCTTTTCGACGGCTTCCTCTTGGGTAATGATTACTTTCATGAATATCAGCCTCCCTGATGAGCTATTTATTCAGCATTACCCCAAAACATACCCGCTGATCCGCATTTTACGTAATAAAAGGAATTCGTCTACTTTCACTCTATGCCTCCCGGCTTTTCGTCTGCGCCGCTGAAGGACCTTTGGCGAATTGCATGCGCCCGGCTCCCATCATGGACACGGACACGAGAGCGAAGAAGACCGGAATCAGTGCCCACAGGAAAGCATGGTCCACGGAAATCGACAGCGCCGAGCTGATCTTCTCCATCACTTGAGGTGGGATCAGCGCTCTCGCCTCTGGGGACAACATTTGCTGCGGATCGGCATTCGCTGGCATACCTTGACCCGTTCCCCCCAGCTTCTCTGTCAATTGACCTTTGAAATCATTCCGCTGAATGATGCCGAAAATGGTAATCCCGATTGTCATTCCCAGCGACCTCAGGAAGGAAATCGTCGAGTTAGCCGATCCGCGCTGCCGCAGCTCCATGCCTTGGATCGCTGACATGCTCAGAACGGAAAAGGAGAAGCCAATGCCAAACCCGGTGATCATCATATAGAAGGAAAGCACCAGACGCGAGGTCTCCGGCGTAATTGACGCCAACAGAAACATGCCGAGCAGGAAGACAACTGCGGAGAAGATCATGATTCTTCGGAACGTCATTTTGGAGGACAGCATACCGCCCACCTGTGAAGCCACAACGGAACTGAGCGTGAGCGGGAGGAGTATTAACCCGGAGTTAGTCGCACTCCCTCCCATAACCCCTTGCACGAAAATCGGAATGTATACCGCTGCCGTAATGAATGCCGCCCCATAAAACAAAGCGGCTGCGCTGCTCGCAGCAAACAATCTTTTGCGGAACATTTCGTACGAAATGATCGGCTCCGCTACCTTTCTCTCCACCAACAGGAAGATGATGAACAGCAAAGCAAACGCTGCAAACAACCCAAGGATAATCACGGAATCCCAGGCATATTTATTGCCGCCCAGCTCAAGTGCGAACATCAGGCTGACAACTGCTCCCACCAGGGTTGCCGCACCCCATATGTCGATTTTCTGCCTTGAGTGCTCATGCGATTCTTTGTAAAAGAAGACAACGAGCAGAAACGCAATGAGTCCGAGAGGTACATTAATGTAGAAAATCCAGCGCCAATGCCAAAAGTCCGTAATGTACGCGCCCATCAAGGGGCCAAACAGATTCGCCACGCCGAATACGGCTCCGAACATTCCTGACATCTTGCCCCGAAGCTCCGGCGGAAAAATGTCAAAAATGATCGTAAAGGTAATCGGAATCAACGCGCCGCCCCCGATCCCTTGAATGGCCCGGTAAATGCTGAGCTCCGTAATGCTGTGGGCCGTTCCGCAAAGCATGGATCCGATCAGGAACACCACCACGCCGAAAATAAAAAACTTCTTCCTTCCGTACATATCGGACAGTTTTCCGAAGATCGGCATTCCCGCCATCTCGGCTACCATATAAGCGGAAGTGACCCATACGAACTGATCGAGCCCTCCCAAATCCCCGATAATCGTCCCCATCGCCGTCGCCACGATCGTATTATCAATGGCAGCGATTAGGATGCCGAGCAAAAGCCCAGCAACAATAAAGCCCAGTCTGTTTTTTTTCACGGCCATCTTTCGCTCTTACCCTCCTTGTTCTTACAGGTTAATTTGAGCCGACTGCATAACCGAAGCCTCGCTGTCCTGCTTGAATTCATCTTGATACTCAACTAGGCCGATGCGACATCCGCTACCAATCGTTACGCTTCTTCCACGTACGACCGATGCTTTGGTATTTTCCAGCACAATGGTATCCCCTTCGATGGTTTCCGCTGTTAGCGAACCTTCCGTACCTTGAATGAACTTGCCGAGGAACGGCAGTCCGATTCCTTTTTTCACCAGGATGTGGCTTCCAACCAGCTCTCGCAAGCGGCTGGAGCCATATAGCTTGATGTCCACCTGCTCGGCATTCAGCATGCCATTGACCTCAACCATGCCCTTGATATGCAATTCTTCCATCTGGCAGTCTTCGTTGACATGAAGCTCGCCGCTGATCTTCACCTTTCCTGCCGACATTCGGCCGCCTACCGACAGCTCGCCAGTAATCGATACGTTTTCGGCAGAGAGCTCATTGCCTACCTTCATCTCACCCTGCACTTTGATGCTTCCGCCACGCATTCTGTCCGTGACTTTCATGGTTCCGTTGCAGGACGCACTTCCAGCATGGAGCGAACCGTTCACCTTGGCATTGCCCATGCATTTGAAAAGTTCGCAATCCGCATCTCCGTTGATGACAGCGTCACCCATAATTTTAATATGTTGAAAAGCGCCTCCGTTCGAACTGCCATTGCCGGTAATTTTCATGTTGCCGCGACTGCCGCCCAAATTCCCGTTTGCTACCATATGTTCTTTTCCTCCTTTTTAGACATCGACCCATTAGATTTGATAAGCTGCTCCAATGTGGGAATCTTCGTCCTGCGTCAGTTGGTTTTTGTATTCCACGCGACCAATCCTGCAGCCCTTGCCAATGATGACGTCATTGCCTCTCACGATTTCGGCTTCGGTATGCTCCAGGTAGATGTCATCGCCTTCAATGGTATGCGCCTGCAACTTCGCGGAGAGGGCCGGAACAAACTGTTCGAGAACACTGAATTTCTTGAGGCGTCTGACCGTAATGCTCTCCCCGCCGATTTCCTGCGCCTTGCAGGGCATATTCATTTTGACGTCGATGAGGCCCGCGTTCAGCAGTCCGTCGATACTGAAGCCCCCATGAACGGACAACAGTTCGCACTGCACGTCATCTCTTGTTTTCAAGCTGCCGAATATTTCTACCCGTTCCCCGTCAAGCCCCCGCCCAACGGACAAACGTCCATTCACGGTCAGCAGTTCCTGACAAACCACGTGCTCTTTAAGCGATACCATGCCATCAAGAACCATCCGGTTTGTTTTCAGCCCGCCTTCTACTGTCGCCGTTCCGTTCACCGAAACGGTCTCGCTTGTCAGCGCCCCCTCAATAGTCAATGTTCCGTTGCTGTCGAGGGAAATGCATTCGGTGTTCCCATTGATCTTGGCCATGCCGTCCGTTCTGACATGCGAATAGCTCCCGCCTTGTGACCGGCCGATGCCGGAAATTTGCAATTCAGATCTCGTATCCATGCTCTATGCCTCCGTATTGTTTAATTTCAGTTTCAACTCCTCAATGGATGCTGCCAGGGACAAACGGAAGATCCATTTGACATCCTTGTCAAAATAAATCTGTTCCGCCGACTCTGCCAGGAATAACAGAGGAACTCCCATTTTGCGGATCAATACCAGCTCGCATGGTTTCGCTGCCAAAGCGCCGTAGTTTTCCCGCATGACCGTAACCAGCATTTTTCCTTCTTCACGGGTGATTTCTCCGCTTTGCAGCAATTTCTGCAGAAGATATACCGTTAGGATGTCGTTAAAGGATAACGTCTCCTGTCTTCCAAACTCCTCTTCAAACAATTCTATGGCGAATGATGTAACAATGTTACGTTTTATGAGAGTTTGCGTGGAGAGAGATTCCACATGGGAGCTTGGTGAAAAGACATCCGCCAGCTCATCGAGGGATAATCCATCCTTCATGTTTTTGATACGTTCAATTCGCTGCAATATTTTATCCTTCGGAAAGAAAGTTTCTTGCCCCGTAAAGGATGACCTGCGGACAAACCATGCTTCGGGAATCAGATTCTTACGTTTCCAGCGGTACAGTTGTCCGTAGGAGATGCCTGTTAGCTCCAGTAGTTCTTTCTTCGAAATGAGATCTTCTTCGTTCATGACATCGCCTCCTCGCTGAATAATGTAACATAACATTGTTACGTTGTAAATAAATTACTTTTACTGGGATCACTTTTTTTTATTTAGGTACGCGGAGAACAGCTCGATATCATAGAAAAAGAAGAAACCACCCCTCATCACGAAGGGTGGTAGATCTATGGAATGATCAACAAGTGCCGAATGCTTCCCATCCGTTTTTGTTGACTTCGGCTATAAGTATTATGAGTTACAAGTACCATCCGGCTCAATCCGCCAGACGGCGAACCCCGAGCTCATCGCCCGGCACTGCCCAATCGCTTGCTCCGGTGTATGAATGTCCTTATTCCATTCGATGACATAGCGGAATTCATAGAATCCGCCGAGCGTCGCTTTAAAATTGGTTTCCCAGTAGTTGCTCATGGCCCAGATGTACAGCGGACGTGTTGTCTCCGCTCCAGGTTTTTGCTGGGAATGGAGCATTCGTTGTCCGTATTCCAGAGGTCCGAGTTGAACAAGCGGCGTATCCGGCGCAGCCACCATGACAGAACCGTTTTGTCCTACATAGGCCCATCCCTCTTGGATGCAAGAATAGTCAAGCAGCGTTCCCGGCAGCTGGTCTATCCAAGGGCGAAGAGGTCCGCCAGCCTTATCCAGCCATAACGTTTCGGCATCCGTAGAACCCGACGTAAACGGCAGGGAAATATACACGTTCTCCGGTTCCCAGACGCTGTCCTTATGGAAGCGGACGGAGGCATCCACTCTACCGGATGTGGCATAAAGCTTAAGGAACACGGAATAACAGCTCATGCCGCGTGTTTCGAACTGCAGTTCCACAACGCCGAACAACGGACCGTTCGATACGGCTTTCGCTTTCACCATCCGTCCTGTAGAGCGCTGCACGTTCAGTCCCTTCCTGTTGCGGCCCATCCCGCTGCGCGCTGCATACATGGTTGACGAAGTCACCGGACCCACTGCCGGGGTATACTCGTATACAGGCGTAAACGCCCCATGCTTCCGGTCGTTGCGAATGAGTTCTTCACCCGTCGCTTTGTTGACCCAGGAGATGATCCCTTCTTCGCCCCAGCGAATCTTCACATATGGAGACTCTGCACCTTGCTCCGAAACCAGGACCGCATCTTTCGCAGTGCCAGAAGAATAGATATCCTCCATATCATAAACCGTATCCGCCCCGACCAGCTTGAGATTGCTCGTGGTCCCCGATTTCTCGGCCTTCATCGGTCGGAGACTATACCGCCTCTGCTCCCCGGGCTTTAATTCCACTTCAATCGACACCTGCTGATTGCCGGCCTGATGGGGAACCTTCCGTCCGCTCTCCTCATCGATGACCTCCAGTCCCTCTTTGAACCGTTCATTCTCGAAACCGTCCCATTCCAATACGGCATATTGCTTGCAAGCAACCGGCTCCGTATTGACTACGCGGTAGCGGAAGGCACGTCCGGGACGCAGCAGAGACCCGCCCTGCCCATTTTGAACCTTATCCAAAGCTCCGTGCGCCATCCGGCTTGCGTTGGCCGCATAAGCCAGCTTGCGCACTTCAAGCATCTGCACGTTCCACTCCCAAGGCGAATGAACGGAGGCATGAAATCCCCATGTATGTTCGGCATACATAACTAGCTGCTGTTCGATATCCGCCAACTCTTGAATACCGATGAGCTGCTGCTGCGGGTCGAGCTGTTTGACTCTGCGCAGTGTTCGCTGGGCATCCCGGAATAACTGGGTATGCATCGGCGTGGAATTCACGCCATCCGACCACCAATCGGGCCAATCCCCGCGATACACCGGAATTTCCGTTTCTTGCTCTTTCAAATGGCTAAAAAAACGGCTTAATGTGGACATTTGTACCTGAACCTCGCCCCCATGCTCACGGTTCCAGGCTTGAATGGCGCTGGCGATTTCGCCGTTCGGCGAGCCGTTGTCCGTCGCGAGGCCCGAAACCATGACCGGCACAAAGTCATACGGATATCCCTCTTCTTCGAGCTTGAGCAAATAACGCCCGATACGCGTTTCCATAATTTCCTCGCGATTGTTCACGATCGCAGGCGTATGGAATTCATCCCGGATCATGTAGCTGCCCACGCCGTCCGGGCAAAATCCCAGTTCGTTGCCGAACATATAATGTTCCCCGTTCCATACGAGCAGCTTTTCTCCCCCCGGCGTTTCCCACCAGAATGGAATCTGCTTGCGCCCCAAGGCAAACATACCGTGATGAGTATGAATACAGGAGAACAAATGCTGTATCCCCGCATCCAGCAAACTCTTGGCGTACCCCCAGCTGTAGCCGTTAATGTCGGCTGTCATGGCAGAATCCACGGGGCAGCCGATCGAACGGCCGTATGCAGCCGCCTTGGCATGGATCGAGCGGAGAAGGTCTTCATCCGCGAGCTCGGTCATGTTCAGATAGGTGCCCGACAACTCAATGTCGCCTTGCCGCACCGCTTCCGCAAAATCGCTTTTTTCCTCGTCAGAAGCTTCGCCAAGAAACCGTTCAACCGCCCAAAACGTCTCGCAGGTCCATTTGAACCCTTTCCAATCGTCATGTTTTCCTGACCTCATGGCCTTGGAAATCATCACCGCTTGCCGGATAAAATCAACGTGGTATTGCTCAATGCGCTCTTGCCTTTCCGTATAGCCGATATCCGTATGCGAATGATGGATGACAAAAATACGCCATTTACGGCCCAATCGATTCATTAAATACATCCCCTCACATCATTTTTTATGGCTCAAAACTGAAATAAGTTGTTGATATCGTGCAAAGTGACCGCTGCGGCCCACAATTCCAGTCCCGGTATTCAGTCCTTCCCATCTTCTGCAAAAAGCCGATATGCTCCCCGGAGTGCACTTACCGACAGATCCGGCGAGACTCGAACCGGTACGCTGCCTATCGCCTCCGAAACGAAAAGATCCGCGCTTTGGGCAATTTGGCCACCGAGGATGATGGCTTCAGGCCGGAAAGATTGGATAAAGGGCAGCAATACTTCCTCCAGCCTATGGCCGAACTCACGAAACAGCTGAACCGCTATTCCTTCGCCGAAGCGTGCCCGCTGCGCCAGATGCTTCACGTCTTCTTCGCCGCTAGGCACTCCCTTGATCCCCATTTCCCCGGCAAGGCGGACAATGCCTCTGCGCGAGATGTAGTCGTCCATCATTCCCGACCGATATGGCAAACGATACAGCCATCCCGACGGGGGAACCTCATGCCCCGATTTGATCAACCGCCCCTTGCGAATGAAGGCAGAGCCGAAACCCGTGCCAATCGTCAAACAAATCGTCTTCTCGTAAGGGTGACCCGCGCCAAAGGCGCATTCGCCAAGCGCGAACAACGCCGCATCATTTTCAATGGCCACCGCAGGAGCATCGCTCCACCGATCCCGCAGACCGGGAATGATGGCGATTCGGTTTGTCAGCTCTTCTTTGAGATTGACGCCATAGAGCGCATCGAATTTATTCAAGCCCCGTGTCCGGCAAATTCCCCGTTCATAATCACAGGGACCCGGAAATGCAATTCCGACACCCCGAATCCTGTTTCCGGCAGAAACACGCTTTGCTTGATCCGCGATGAGATCGGCAAAATGCCGCAGCAGCTCCTCTTTCGCTTCCCCTGCGCGGGCGGGATAGATGCTTAAAGGCTCAAGAAGACTCCCGTCGCTCCCCACGATGCCCGCTTTCACATATGTGCCGCCGACATCAAAGGCCAGTACGATATCATCCATCCGTATCAACCAGGCTGATCTCCCATCGTTTCGAAACGCCTGCTTTAATCAGCTTGCAGGGCTGGCCTCCACCATTCACGATCGCGTAGGCGCCGAACGAAGCCGGGATGATGTAGGACTCCGCATAACTAAATTCGACGAAGACCGATTCATCGGCAAGCGAAACGATGCGCACGCATTCGCCTTCGACCAAATTAAGCAAGACGAACTCGTCATCAGTTGCATCCTCCCAGCGGTCCGTCAAATGGATGCGGTTAACATAAAAAAGCAGATCGTCTCTTTCCCCAAGCACATACTCCCTATTACTTCCTTGCTGATTCAGAAGTATCGGCCTTGGAATCAGTTGCTCCCGCACCCCATGCCCCTTACGTGAAAAGTCAATATTATCGAAAGCGTGCTGTATGTTCATCGGACGCGGCTTTCCATCCAGATCCTTGCGCACATAGTCATATATTTTGAAGGTAAACCACCAAGTCGTCGCCGAAATCTCGAGTACGAAATTATCCTTGCCGGAGCAGTGGACCGTCCCCGTCGGAATCAAGAACAGATCGCCTTTTTCACTGGTCCATTCCTGAACATAATCCGTGAAGGCCATCGGTTCCCCGGTAGTCTGAGACCGATCGGCAGCCGCCCGGAACGATTCCGGCGAACACGACTCCGTCAATCCGAGATACACTTTGGCGTCGCCTTGTTTTTCCATGATGTAATAAGACTCCTGCTGTTCCATGAATTCGTTGAATTGCTCCCGGATATAAGCTTGCTTGGGATGTACCTGACAGGAGAGGTTATCGCCATCCATCGTATCCAAATAGTCAAACCTCACAGGAAAGTAATCGCCGAACAAACGGACATTACGGGCGCCGATCAGATCCAGATGGGAATACGCCATGACGAGCAGAAAAGGGACTTCCACAACCCGTTCTCCTTTTGCTACGAGCACCGAATTTTCCGGCGCTATCGGCTCAAAGCTCCAGGCGCAGTTGATCATGTCCTCCGGCAAACCTGCCACTTTTTTCAAATATTGGCCGCCCCATACCCCCGGCATCAGAAAAGGTTTAACGCGCAGCGGGAACCGCGCAATATCTTCTATCACGGCCATCAGGTCGCGCGCGGTTAACAGCACCGGACAGACCGGATTATTCATGTCGACATAGACGTCAAACGATGGCAACCGCTCCTTGCGATAAGTTTCCAGGATCGGCCATTCCACGAAATAAGCTATTTTGTATTTTTCGACTGCATCCGCATTCCAGCTCATGCCGAAATTCAGCAATTCTTGTTTATGGGCAATCTCCTGATATTCCCTTGATACGTCGAGAAACAGCGAGATATCCCCGCGTCCATCGCACAGCCACTTAGCACCCGGGCCAAATACAACCAATAACGTCCGCACCCGATCCTCGGCCGATTCCGTTAACCCGTCCGCGTATTCCGCCCATTCCCTCCGAGCCCCGCTCCTGAAATAAGCATCGATTTTCTCCTCCGATACATATCCAAAAGCGCGATTGTCCGTTATATTCGCGCTGAAATGCTCACGCAGTTCCACACCCGACTTGAGATAACCATATACATCCGCTGCAACAAAGCGAAATCCACGCTCTTCAGCATACGGGATCAAACGCATCAGCAGCGCCTGAAAATCGGCACCATGCGTACCGTCCACCACAAGGGTGACGATGCTGCTTTTAATGCCTTGAGCATTGGAAATGACCCGCTGCAGCAATTCCTCGAATCCTTGTCCGATGCCCTGTTCAAGCACGGCTTTTCGGATCGGATTCAGTGGTCTCGTTTCAAACATCCCGTTTCATTCCCTTCCAGGGCATCGCTGCCGACACGGCCGCTCATCAGCCAAACCCTTCGTCAGCCCCTGCCCATTTTTCATATCCATCATTTGGGTCGGACTACCGTTTCCCAATAGCGCCGAACTTGTGTAACATTGTATAAAAACCGTCTGTCATTGTCTTTGCATGAACGGGTCTTCGTTTTGTAAAATACGGACATCTAATGTCCGTTAGCTTCCAGTTCTCAAAAAGTTTCCAATTCCATTTTCAAAGGAGTTTTCCCATGTCGTTGATCGAAGCAGCCTTCCGCCGTGCCAACCAAATATGCAACCGACAGCTCACCAAACTTGAAGAAAATGACCTGAGCATCTCCATCCTGTATTGGGGATTCATGCCCGAGCATTTTGATAACACCCTGCACCGTCATTCATTCTTTGAGGCCTGCTACGTGATCGACGGCAGCGGTTTCTACATCGAACACGGCGTGGAATACCCGCTCGGTAAAGGAACCTCTTTTCTGTCTTTGCCTGGGATTTGGCATCAAATACGGAGTGCTACCGGACTCACCTTGGTGTATGTCGCCTTTGAAATCGATGAAGAACGTACCAGTAGTTTATTCATTGAAGCTTATCGCCAGCTCCTGGAGCAGGCTCATCCTGTCATCCACAGCGCCGATGCGCTTCCTGCCGGCCGTTTCTGGGAAGCATTTCTGTCCATTTTCCAAAGCCCGGAGCCGGCCATGCCTGCATTGCTGAAATGCAGCTCCACGTCATTATTGTTATCCATCCTTGCCCTCCATGGGCCACATCCGGCGTTTGCCTTCCAACCTCCTGCGGATGCCGCCCATGATGAAAATATCCTGTTTCGGCAGGCCAAGCTGTTTATTGGCGATAATCTGAGCAACGAGCTCACCCTGATGAACGTCGCGAACCACCTGCATATCTCTTCCCGACATTTGACCCGGCTGTTCCAGAAGCATACCAGCCAAACCTTCGTTCACTATGTCCAGGAGCGCCGGGTGCAGTTTGCCTCCCAGCTGCTGCTGGAAGGAGAGCAGTCCATCAAAGATATCGCCAGTCTGTGCGGCTTCCAATCGGTCCACTATTTCACCCGGATCTTCACTCAGAAGCTTGGCGTATCCCCTGCCAAATTCAGACGCTCGCAGTTTAGCGAAGGACGCTCAGGAAAAAATCACATGCCGGAATAAAAAACGTCTATCGACGTGCTTTCACAGATGACATACCGCTTGTAGATATCGTTTTTCTTGCGATATCAGGTTGCGGTTCCCATGGGGTTATACCTGATTTCCAAAAAATAAAAGCTTGCAACTGATGCGGCATTGCATATAATTAGTACCAAGTACTAATACTTGATATTAACTTTGGCCGACGTTTCGTTTTTTTATGGGTTTTAATATTGGTGAGGAGGTCAGTGAACAATGAATACCGCATCTTCCAAAGCAAGAATTACAGCCATCGGGACCTATGTACCGGAGCGGAGAATGACAAACGAAGATCTGGAAAAGCTTGTCGATACAAACGATGAATGGATTGTGCAGCGGACCGGCATGAGGGAACGCAGAATTAGCGGTGAACAGGAATTCACATCGGATCTGTGCATCCGGGCGGTTGAGAATTTAATGCAGACTTACGGCAAGAACGTGGAAGATGTGGATCTGATCATGGTGGCCACCACAACGGCGGACTACCCTTTTCCCAGCGTCGCCTGCCTCATCCAAGAGCACTTCAATATCAAAAGCACCGGAGCGTTTGATTTGAATGCAACCTGCGCGGGATTCGCCTATGGATTGCATGTGGCAAACGGATTGATCAGCTCGGGGCTGCACCGCAAAGTTCTCGTTGTCGGCGGAGAAACGCTGTCCAAAGTTACCGATTATACAGACCGGGCAACCTGCATTTTGTTCGGCGATGGCGCCGGGGCCGTACTGGTGGAAGCGGACGAAGTAAATCCGGGTTTCCTTGCTTCTATTCAAGGTACGGATGGCAGCGGCGGAATGCATGTCTATCGTTCCGGAATATCCAAATCGATGCACGGACTTTCGCTGCAAGGCGATGGGCACATGGTTCAAAACGGGCGTGAAGTATATAAATGGGCTACGCGGACGGTCGCCGCAGGCATAAAAGAGCTGCTGTCGCGCGCCCATATGAACATCGAAGACATCGACTGGTTTGTACCTCACAGCGCGAATTTGAGAATGATTGAATCGATGTGCGAAAAATCAGGATTTTCGCTTGAGAACACCCTGTACAGCGTAGAGTATATGGGGAATACTTCGGCAGCTTCCATTCCGCTGGCGCTAGGACTCGGGGTGCAGGAGGGAAAATTGAAGCATGGAGAAACTTTGCTTCTATATGGATTCGGAGGCGGCCTAACACATGCGGGGCTCGTCATACGCTGGGGCGTACCCGATCTATGACCGCGAAAATAGATAGGATGAGTAGAAATAAAAGATGAGGACCGGAAGAGACATGAATGTAAGTTGATAGACCCTTAGCAGTAAAGCCGGCTCTATGGCAAACATAGGGACCGGCT
This sequence comes from Paenibacillus dendrobii, assembly GCF_009807035.1. Lineage (GTDB taxonomy): Bacteria > Bacillota > Bacilli > Paenibacillales > Paenibacillaceae > Paenibacillus_AQ > Paenibacillus_AQ dendrobii. The sequence goes on along the minus strand of NZ_WUBI01000004.1, from coordinate 607,418 downwards.
TTTTCGGGGTAAAGGTCTTCTGATCATGGATTGGGCTTAACGGCGGTAAAATAGGCTGTAAATGAAACATTGGCGATCAATCTGCTTCCGGGATTCCGCTGTTCGTACGGCTGCTGGAAGCTGAAGGCATCGATGGTAATCAAACGCGGAGCCGCCTGAAGCTGCTTCATCCATTCATGGATTTCATCATAGCCTCCTTCCAATACGGCTTTCATCTTTACTTCCTTGACGGAGCTGTAATCCTCCGGTTTTTTGCCGGTCATGAGGGCAATTTGGTTGCCGTCCTGCAGTTGGAATTCGATATCGGTTAGCTTGGCGTATGACTTGTCCTGTATTTTTTTGAGCTGCAGCACGAGCTGCTGCGTATCTTCATCCAGAGGCAGCGCTTCCCGGGCATTCTGGAAATCCGGATCGTCGGCACTGCTTTTACTGCGAAGGCCGGCCACTCTTTTTTTGAGAATATCCCGCTCCCGCTGCTGGCTCGCAAGCTCTGACTGACGGAGTGAACCCGTATTCATGGAGGGCTTCAATGCAAACATGTAGAAGGCAAACGCCAGCACAAACAGTGCTACCAAGCCCAGCAATATGACAGAACGGTTATGGTTGATCTTCTCCAGCATGGTTTCCCTCCTTCGCAGATGCTGCCGCTGAGTCCAACCGGCTTGTACTTATCTTATACATCACGGCATACTTTGGCTTATTGATCAGTGTTCCGGCATCCGCAGCCGCTCCCCCGGCTTGAACGGTCTGCTCTTCCGTCAGCTTATCTATGGTGGCCTTTCGTGCAAACGGCATATTTTCCAGTTCGGTGAGATAAGCGGCTGCATCCTCCATCCGCAAGATGTTCACGGACAGCATGATATCTCCGTATTGGGTGTAAGAGATATTCCGAATGACAGCTCCTTGGGGCAGTTGAACATCCAAATCATCCAGCACGGCCACAGCATCCATCCGATTCGCCAATATCTCGTCTACGACCTGCTGCGGATCGTTAGAGGCCGCCCCACCGCTGTTGATCGAGGCAAGGTCCATTTGGAGCGCTGCCTTCTGATCACGAACACCTTGGATTTGCTCGGCAAGCATTTCGTTGTCTCCGCGGGAAGTTGCATACCACCATCCCATCCCGGACATCCCTATCAGCCAAACGGCTACCAGCGCTAATACTATGTATGGGAACAGCTGCGCTTCCCTGTCCTCCCTTGGCATCAAATGCAGGTCACTGACGCCTCGACCGGATAAGGCTGCACCGAGCGCAATTCGGTAATCGTTCAAGTCGGCTTGTCCCGGATGAAGTCCCCGGCTTGCCTTCTCCTCGAATAGTGCAGACTGGATATCCATATCGGGCAGCATCTGATTAAGCTCACGCAACAGCTGTCTCCGTCCGGACACGGGACCGGTCACAATCACTTCCGTAATTCGGGTTGAGCCATCATGCAGACTATATTGATAAAAGTTCAGCATCCGCGAAATTTCTGCAGTAATCTCTACCAATTGCTCTGCGGACAGCTGATCTACCACGGATTCATCCGACGGTTCCATCATCTCGGCAGATGCCGCTGCTTCCTGAGCCAACCTTCCATCATTCCAAAAGCTTGGTTCCCCGGGCGGCGGAGTCAAGTCATATAAATTAATGGTCCTCAGAAATAACGGATGCCCTGCATGGAATAAATACACATCCAGCATTGTCCGGTCCAGATGAATCAGCATCGTGTCGGAGAACGTCAAGCTTTCTCTCAGCACAACCGCTCTGGCTAATGCTGTGGCAGATATCTCGATATTCTGAACCTTCAATCCGGCTTCATGCAGCAGTTCGATATAACTGTCAATCAGGTTTCCCGGCGCGGCGAAAACCAGCAGTTGGGTTGAATCGTCATCCGTATCTGTTACGATGTAATCATATACCGCATGGTCAAACGGCAGATGCAGACCGGTCTCTACCTCAAGGCGTACCAGTTGGTCCAGTTGTTTACGGTTCGTACTCGGGATCGTCATTTTGCGGATAATGACCTGTGTCGGAGGAATCGACAAGGATACCTGGGATCCGCGCAGCCCCTCTTTTTTGACCCATCGATGCAGCAAATCGCCCAATCCCTGCCGGTCGGCGATATGGTTGTCTACAATCATGCCTTTCGGGAGAGAAAGCATGCCTTTGCGGGCGATCCCCCAATTTTTTTTGTTATTCAGCCGGACATACCGGATGCCCGTCTGCTCAATGGCTAGACCCAGCGGCCTGTTCCCCCGAAGATTCATTCTCATTAACCCCCTAACTCCATAGCGAGAGGTACCCGCTTATCATCGTTGAACCATACTCGTAAGCCAGCAGCGTTCCGGCAGCAAGCCAGGGTCCAAAAGGCACCGGCTGTTTGCGCCGGATCACGCCTGTTATGAGCAGTATTCCATAAACGGCCGTTCCCATGAAGCATGCCGCGAGAAACGCGATCATTGCCCCAGGCAAACCCAGCACCCAGCCGCAGAGCGCGAACAGTTTCACGTCCCCCATGCCCATGCCGCCGAAAGAGGCCAACAGCAGCGTAATTCCACCGCCGACAGCCGCCCCCGCCAGATGAACCCACAGCGAACCTTCCGGGAAGAAGAGGATCGCCGCAACCAGGAGTGGTACAAATATCAATAGCACTTTGTTGGGGATCAGCATGTACTTGAGATCCGCTACCGTGACGATGACTGTCAAACTAACCAGTAGAAGTCCAATCAGCGCTCTGCCGCTGATACCTTCATACAGGATCACCCATACGAACAGTAGCCCGGTCAGCGCCTCGCCGAGCGGATATAACGTGGATACCTTCACGCCGCAGTGGCGACAATGTCCACGGGACAACAGATAACTGACCACCGGTATCAGGTCTCTAGCTGTAAGGCGTGTATTGCAGCCAGTGCAGTGAGACGGCGGGTGAATAATGGATTCGCCCGCTGGAACACGCAGTCCGACAACGTTATAAAAAGAGCCCAGCAGCATGCCGCAGATCAGGGCGTAGATGGAGATGATCAGTGTCATTGGAAGTGGCTCCTGTTATGGATTTGAAAAGGGAACCGGAAGGGTAATCCGGTTCCTGGGTTGGTGAAGCGGTTATGATTGTGAGGCTATGTGAGGCTATGTCCGCTATTTGATACGGTGTGACTGTGAGGCTATGTGAATTGTTAAAAGCTTGAATTTGCTTAAAAAATACTATGACGCTTTTGAGGCCGCTCCGCTGACGGATCATTCTTCCGATCGCTGTTGTCTTACGGATTTCATGGATTGAATAAGTCCAAGGTAGAAATCCGACGACAAAGGCGAACGCTAACGCTTCTTCAGAACGATTCCGTCTGCTTCGCTAGGCACTCGGAATTATTCGGAACTTTCTAATTCCCTTTCCCTCCTCCTGACGCGGTTTCTGGATCGCCTTTAACTTGTAAGACCTTATCTGCAGAATATAATTTTCCATTTAAGGTAACACCCTCAAGTTGACCTTTATCAGAAGAGAACGCCACTGCCCCAGTTTTTATCTCCTCTTTTGAACTAGGCAGATATATTTTTTTATCTAGATAACCACTTGATGTCAAATCAGTAATATCAACCGACGTGTTGCCTTTAAAGTCCCCATTCTTTTCACTCGTAATATACAATCTAGCAGCATCATACACCTGGCGCGCTGTCGCAACATCAGCATCGCTACGGGATTTATTAAGAATATTACTCACCAAAGGAATCGCTATCACCGCAATAATCCCGATAATCACGATTACCGCCAACAGCTCGATCAGCGTAAACCCCTTTTCCTCTCTACCCAATCTTCCAAATCGCTTGTTCATTACTGCTTCCATTCGATGATCCCCCTTATTCAAATTTAGAATTATGAATTCACTCATTTATACAATCAGAACCGAATGGCTCTAAATGCTGTTATAAAGGCTGAACATCGGCAGCATAATCGCTGCCACGATAATGCCGACCACCCCGGCCAGGAATGCGATCAGCAGCGGTTCCAGCAAAGATTTCAACCGATCGACGGTATTCTCCACGTCCATCTCGTAGAAATCGGCCACTTTCGACAGCATCAGGTCAAGCGCGCCCGTCTCCTCGCCGATGGCAATCATCTGGGTCACGAGCGGCGGGAACACCCATGCTTTTTTGAGCGGATCGGACAGCGGGTTGCCTTGGCGGAGAGAATCTCCTGCAGACCGAATATACTGCCCGATAACCTTGTTGCCGGCAACCTCCTCGACGATTGTCAGCGCCTGCAAAACCGGTACAGAACTTGCGTATAACGACGAAAAGGTGCGAGAGAATTGGGCAATCGAACCTTTCTGGTTCAGCTTGCCGAATACCGGAACTTTGAGTTTGGCGTAATCCAGCAGGTATGCCCCGCGTTCGGTACGCTTCGTCCACTGATAGGCGATAATTAGAATTAGCAGTCCTGCCAGCCAGATGAACCATTGATGCTGGAAGCTATTGCTCAGCGCAAGCACCATTTTGGTAATGGCCGGAAGCTGGGCGTTCATGGATTCGAACATGTTAACGAATTGGGGCACGATCGCGTAGAGCAGATATACGACGGCAGCGATCGCCATGATTCCGACGGTAATGGGGTAGGTTAGAGCCGATTTGATTTTTTCCTTGGTGCTATGCTGCTTCTCGAAAAAGACGGCGAGCCTCTCCAGCGTTCCTTCCAGGTCCCCGGATTCCTCGCCTGCGCGGATCATGCTGACGAACAGGTTCGGGAATATTTTGCGGTGATCCTGAACGGCGGTTGAGAAGGCAATCCCGCGAAGCAAGCTCGACCCGACATCCTGCAGCGCTTTGCGCAGCGCCTTGCTGTCGGTCTGCTCCGCCAGAATCCGGTTGGCGTCCACGATGCTGACTCCGGCTCGGATCAGCGTCGCGAACTGTCGGCAGTAAATGATGAAGTGAATGGTTTTGACCGGATTGCCAATATACAGATCCTGCGAGAGAATGGATGTGCGCTGCTCCGTTAAGGAAAACACCGTAAGGTTTCTTTTGCGGAGCTCGTCCATTGCCGAAGGCTTATCCAGTGCGGTCAGTTTCCCTTTCAGATCTTTGCCGCCGCTGGTGCGAACCACATATTCAAACTGCGGCATCAGCTGCCTCCTTCCGCCTGATATGGCTGCGCCGTTTTTGCATCGATGGTTCCAAGCTGCAGCTGCTCCCGTATGGACATATCCATCGTATGCATGCCGGAGCCTTTTCCGGTAAGCATCAGGTTGCGGATCTGGTGGTTTTTTTCAGACCGGATCAGATTCGCCACGGCAGGCGTGTTAATCAAGACTTCGGTTACGCACACTCTGCCTTTTCCCAACTTTCTGGGGAGAAGCCTTTGCGAAACGATCGCATTCAGCACTCCCGCCAGCTGGATGCGAATTTGGCCTTGCTGGTGTCCCGGAAAAGCATCAATGATGCGGTCAATCGTTTGCGGAGCGTCCGTTGTATGCAGCGTACCAAGCACAAGATGTCCGGTTTCCGCTGCCGTCACGGCAGCCGATATGGTCTCCAGATCGCGAAGCTCACCAACCAAAATCACGTCCGGATCCTGCCGCAAAGCCGCTCTTAAGCCTTGAGCAAAACTCGCGGTGTTGTTCCCGACCTCCCTCTGCTGGATTAAGGATGAGCGGTTATGATGTATATACTCGATGGGGTCCTCCAGCGTAATGATATGCTTCTGCTGCGTACGATTCACATGATCAATCAGAGCTGCCAGCGTGGATGATTTCCCGCTTCCCGTGGGACCTGTCACCAGTATTAATCCGTGCGGCTTTTGCATCAGGGAGCGTATGGCCTGTGGAAGTCCAAGCCCCTCCAAATCCGGCACAACTGCAGGTATCAGCCGCGCCGCGATGGCAACGCCATTTTGCTGTCTGAACACGTTCAACCTAAACCTGCAGGCCCCTTCGATCTGAGTGGAAAAGTCGACCTCTCCCGCTTCCTCAAAACGCTGCCTTTCACCCGGCCCCATCAGTTCCCGCGCCATAACCTCTATATCATCTGGTGACAGTTTCTGTTCCTGCATGACCGTAAGCGCTCCGTCCATACGAAGCAGTGGAGGCGAGCCCGGGGAAGCATGGAGATCGGAGGCACCCAGTTCAAAGGCCTTCAACAGCAGTTCACGAACGTCCCGTTTGGTATGAAGCATTTGCTCTGCCTCCTTTAATTCGCAACGGTTTCCCGCAATACTTCCTGCAAGGTGGTCACACCTTGGACAACCTTTTCAAAACCGTCCTCCATTAGCCCTGTCATGCCTTGTTGGCGTGCCGCGTTCCGCAGCTCATCGACGGAGGCTGAACCGGTAATCCGCTGGCGCATTTCATCATCGATGTTCAGTACCTCATGAATGGCGGCACGCCCCCGATAGCCTGTACGATTGCAGTTGCCGCAGCCTCTTCCCCTGTACAGCTGGTCTGCCTGAAAACCATGGCTGTTCAGCAAAATCAATTCCTGTTCACTCGGCGTATAAGACGCCTTGCATTCCGGACAAATTCGCCGTACCAAACGCTGCGCCACCACACCAACCAGGGAAGAAGCAATCAGATAAGGCTGAATTTCCATGTCCCTCAAACGGGTAATCGTGCTGACAGCATCATTCGTATGTAAAGTGGACAACACCAGATGCCCTGTCAACGAAGCCCTAACGGCGATTTCGGCCGTTTCGTGATCCCGGATTTCGCCAACCATCACGATGTTCGGGTCCTGCCGGAGAATCGAGCGAAGCCCGGCCGCAAACGTAAATCCGATCGCCGGATTCACATGCACCTGATTCACGCCCTCAAGCTGATACTCGACCGGATCTTCAACCGTGATGATGTTCACGTTCTCCACGTTCAAATGATTTAATGCCGAATAAAGCGTCGTCGTTTTTCCGCTGCCCGTCGGGCCCGTGATGAGAAGAATACCGTAAGGACGCTCGATCATCTCCCGGAAAACCTGCAGATTTCTGCCGTTGAATCCCAGCTGCTCCAGCGGCTTCACCCCCGTACTCAGATCAAGGAGACGCAGTACTATTTTTTCACCGTGAATGGTCGGCAGCGTCGAGACGCGGATGTCCACCATTTTGTAATCGAACTGCATTTTAATTCTTCCATCCTGCGGCAGGCGCCGCTCGGCAATATTCAGCTTGGCCAGGATTTTGAGGCGTGCGGTGATGAATCCCTGCATCTGTTTGGGCAGATGGCGTTCGGTCCGGAGCTGGCCGTCAATCCGGTAACGGATAGCCAGGTTATTTTCGCCGGGATCGACATGGATGTCCGAAGCTTTGAGATGAACGGCCTGCTGCACCATCTGGTTCACGAGCCTCACGATCGGCGAATCTTCATCCGTAATCTCGGTCTCTTCGATATCTTCAGCGGAAGGCAAATCTATCATCATCTGATTCATCGAATCTCTCAAACCATAATGACGGGCAATCGAACGCTGAAGCTCCTCCCGCGTACAGATCGCCGGTTCGATCTTGAAGCCGGTCGTCATCCGCAGCTCTTCAATCGCGAAATAATCGAGCGGATCCGCCATCGCTACCATCAGCTTGCTGCCATCCTTCATAAAAGGAAGCACCTGATAACGCTTCGCCATACTCTCCGGAATAATCTGCGTAATCGCGGGATCAATCTGGTATTTGAACAGACTGACATGCGGTATACCCAGCTGGAATTCAAGCACTTCAATCAGCTGCTGTTCTGTGATAAAGCCTTGGGAAATGAGAAGATCCCCCAGCTTACGCTTTGTCTTGCTTTGTTCGCTTAGTGCTTCCTGAAGCTGTTCATGTGAAATCACATGATGTTCGACCAGCAGATCTCCCAGCCTTTTTTTGACAATAGCCATGCCGAATCACTCCATCAAAGAACTTTTTCGGGAAAATAGTTCGTAAATACGAAAATCATAAATCAGTATAATAGTTCTATTAAATGTGGTTCTTTTTTCATATATTTGAGTTGATAACAAGTGACTTATATCCTAAAATGATATATAGCATAGATTGGATAATTTTACAATAAAAAACCCTAAAGACTACGAATGAATCTCGCATTATTCGCAATATATCTGGGATTTTTCCATTTTCTAATTTAGGAGGATTGGAATGAAGAGGAAAATAAGGTTTGCTATCCCTGCCATTATTTTTATAGTACTTTTGGCATTGATTATCCCTTATGGCTGGGCGAAGGTGAATGCTGTCGAAGAACCGCCTTATCAAGTAAACATCCTGGAGATTGTGGATCAGAACGACTACTCCGTCCTCAAAGGAAAACTTAACGGTACACCCAACGTTAACGTAGACGTCATGCGAATGAAAACGTTCGTGGCCATGCGCGAGGATCTTAGCGGCAAGTATGATGCGATCTATCTCGCGAACGCCTATGAATTAAAAGATTCTAACAACAAGACAAAAGTCAAAACCGGCATCAGCACCAACTACAGCACGGGTCCCGTAGCCTCTTTTAATAAAAGCGGGGATACCAACAACCAAAAAGCGGCCCATCAGACCTCCTTCGTCATGAATGACATCACGCAGTTAAAGGCGGACGAGATCAAGCGTAGTTTCATAAGCCAAGGCCTTCCGGTCATTGTCCACAAAAACGTGCTGCAGCAGCAGCCCAATGCCAGCGGGAAGCGGATCCTGTATGACACTTTCAACAAATACTTCACCCATGCAGAATCCAGCCCGAACAACAATGTGTACTTCGTTAATGATACAGAACTGAACCAGCTAGTGACCCAGATTCAAACGGCAGGTTCCTCTCTCTACCAACAGCTGCATCAACGCCCGAGAATTCAGCTTACGGTAAAGCCTGACGAATACAACGGGACAAGCAGCAGCAGGACTTATAAAGCAGGCGATACACTTATTTTCAGATTTAATACTTTTAATGTGCAGAACCTGAGCGACAACCGGATTACCGCCAAGCTGTACTTATCCGTGGACAAGGTGCTCCAGTATACCGACGAGAATCAGGTAGCCCTGAAAACCATCACGCAGTCTTCGGGAAATGAACTCACCTATAACCTGCCCAAGGCGTATTCCGGACTCCTGTACTGGAAGCTTGACGTGTCCAATTCGATTACCGGCCTCATCGACAGCGTGAGCGGAACCATCCGGTATCAGGACGAAAAAACCGTCGTGAGAGTACTGCAAGTCATGCCTGATTCAGGGAGCGGCAGCAGTCTTCTGATGGAGAATAATATGAAACAAGCCTATTTGAAAAGCGATGATTATGAGCTCAGAATCTCTCCCATCAGTTTTAAAGACTTGAAGAGTATGGTGGCCGCAAACAAAGAAAAAACGCTTAACGGTAAATACGACATGGTCGTGTTCGGCTTTAAGGACAGCTATAACGAAGGGAGCACGCTCAATGCCGACACAGCCAGCGTCGTTCATGATTTCATTACATCCGGGCAAGGAGTCATGTTTACGCATGATACGATTTACAAAAGCACGAATAGCAGCAATCCATGGGTTGATAACTTCCAGACAGATACGGGACAAATCATTCCGGAAACCAATCTTGGCTTCGGCAACCCGGTGGGAGGCACGTCGACCAAGGCGGTTAACAACGGCCTACTGACGCAGTTCCCGTTTGATCTTAGCAAGACCCCCGCCTCCGGAAGCATCGGCCAGATCGCAACGACGCACAATCAATATTTCACGCTGGATCTCGAAGATAAGAACGTCGTCTCCTGGTACAACATCAATTCTTCCGACAGAGACGTCGATGACAGCTGGAACCATTACTATACCTACACCAAGGGCAATGTTACATACTCAGGCACAGGTCATACCAGCTCAGGCTTCCCTAACTGGGAGCAGCGCCTATTCGTCAATACCATGTACCGGGCATTCATTGGAGCCAACCACGCTCCGGAGATTACGGTCATCAGTCCCAAGGAAAATGCGGTCATTCCTTCCTATCAGAAGATTCCTGTCAGCTATACGGTGAACGACCTTGATCTGAAGGATCGCAATATCAAGACTCAAGTCAAAATTGTTCAAGATCAAAAGGAATTGAAGGTATACGAGGAAAAGACCGTTCTTTCAGGCTCAACGCTCTCGCTTGATCTGGATAACCCACTGAAAGATGTGAAGGATCAAGGCAAATTGCAGATCGTGATTACAGCCCGGGATTTGCACGGTGCCCAAGCAGAACCCAAGACCATTAACATTACCGTGATCAAGGCCAAAGACAGCCTGCAAGTAGACCGCTCCCTGCCTGAAGATAAACGGGAACAAGACGTGTTCACGAACGAAAGCTTGCTTATTGATTACACCATCAAGCCGGTTGCCATTCCCATCGAACAAGGAACCAAGGATCCGGCTAAAATGATTGTGACCGAGCTGCGTTTTAACGAGAAGCTGCCGCCGAATCTGGAAGTTGGGGGAATTCAACTGGACAGCGCAAAAGGCAGCATTCAAAAGACCGGCACGTTGAAAGAGGGTTATCAGCTCACCGGTGCATTAAATAACGTGAAATATCATCTCTCTACTGACGGCAAAAGCTATATCACCGACGACAATGACGTCATTCGCTTCACTGTCCCGGTGACGCCTAAGGAAAAGGGCAACTATTTGCTGGATCAATCCACGCTTGGTTTTAGGGATTTTGATGAGAAAACGAAAACGGCTTCTTTCCCTGTCATTTCATTCACCGCCAAAAAGAGATTAACCAGTCTATCCATCGGTGAGGAATATACGATTTTGAAAGGAAGTTCTCTGACCTTGCCGGTCACTTACGAGCCCAAGGACGTGGACCCCAGATCGCTGGTATTCTCTTGGAGCAGCGCAGATCCGAGGATCGCCTCCGTCGATGATCAAGGCAAGGTAACCGGGATGAAGGCCGGCGTGACGACGGTTACGGTCCGTTCAACCGATGGCAGCAAACTTTCAGCCAGCGCCAAAGTCACGGTTTTCGATCCCATACTGACCTTGAAAGCACCAGACAAGATCAAAGTGAATCAGATGGGCAAACTGCAAGCCGTCATGGAACAGAAGTATTTGCAAAATGTTAAGCTTACATGGAGACTTAGCGGGGCCGGCGATGATGCAAGAGCTGGATTGAAAGATACCGGAGATGAATGGAGCCGCGACCTTAAAGGCCTTGCCGTTGGGAACGTCAATGTCGAAGTAACACTGGAGGCTGAACTCGCGGGATCTTCCACCAAAGTGAAATCTATCGCCTCGGCGCAGGTCCTGATCATCCATCCGCTGGAGTCCATCTCTATAAAAGGACCGACTTCTGTTGTCGCAGGAAAATCCATCGTGCTCACACCGGTATTGAATCCGGAGGACGCGGAAAACGTTCCGCCTTTGGTCTGGTCGTTAAAAGGAGCGGAAGACAGTAAATACGCATCTTTACGAGTAACTCCTGAAGGCGTGATAGTCACGGGCAAGCAAAAGGGTACGGTCGTGGTACAATTGACGGCCGGAGATCTTCAAGCGGAGCATAAGGTGGAAATTCAAAACCAATTTACCGGTCTTCGGTTATCGAATCCGATTTCCATCATGGCGGGGTCCGATCTGGATCTTCAAACCAAGCTTGAGTTACTGCCCCATGGCGAAGTGAATGATGAACTGGATATCCGCAACAATAAACTGATATGGAAGAGCGATAACCCTCTGATTTTCACGGTTAATCCGGACACCGGCGTCATTCATGCCATCCGCGAAGGAACCGCTTATGTTACCGTTGTTTACAAGGAAGACCCCGCCATTACAGCTACAGCCAAAATCATTGTCCAACGGCTGGATAATGAAGATAAATATTAAACACGCATACAGATTATAAAAAAAGCTCCGAGTCGCTCATAGAAGCCGACCCGGAGCTTTCTTATTATGTTCCTGCCATACTATCCTTTTACTCCAATTTCAGGGGTCCGACGCGTACATTGACCCGATTAACCTTGGGAAGTCCTAAATTTTGATTATTATAGATCTCCTTGTTATAGATCACCCTAAACCGGTGATATTGCCCCACTCCGGACTGTGGCTCAAAAATAAGCGGGTTAGTCGAAGAAGACGGCCTGTTGACATTGCCAAGCATTGCATTGACGGTGAGGTCGCCTTTTGCAAAGAAGCCTCCCTTGATCTGAAAGGTTGAACCCACACCATATAAATCCGCTGTACTGTCCGTATAAAAAAATGCTTTCAGTTCATTTTGTTCCGAGGCTCCTGAATTATTGAAGGCATCCACGCGGTTCACCAATATTTTCCCGGCCGAAATCAATACTAGTTCCTTGCCGTTTAGTCCGCGAATATTCGCATCTTGTACCGTTGTGGATTTCAGCGTGAACAAGGTTGAATCGAATCGAATATCTCCCTGAATAAATACGTTTCCTGTAACCAAGATATTGGCTAATATATTGATATTTTTGCTTAACGAATGCGCATCGATGGTAAGGTCCCCATCTACGATAAGCCAGTAGGACCCGTTCCCGTTGCCTTTGTTTTCATAAGTTAGACTCCGAATATTCTCTCCATCAACAGTTAAATTCCCATGAAACAAAACGGACTGTTTCATCGCCGCGAGCTCTTGATTCAGCTTGATAATGCCGTCACTGTAATCTATTTTCGCTTGTTCATACTGATCTTTTAGGGTCTCATATGTCTGTTTGCTCGCTTCATCCGCATCGGCTCCAGGTTCTATTGGCGGCTCTCCAGGAGGTTCAGGCATCGTTAGCTTTAACATACCCAAGCTCCCTTCGCTTTCCTGAAGCCCTTTGATGATGTTCGAAGCCCCGTTGCCAAACTGTTGTTGCAGCGTCTCTCTACTCACTCCCGCCGCTTCGGACAACTTGTCCACGAATGAATCCTGAACATCAATCGAGACAAACTTGGCATGAGGTTTGATTAATAATTGATCAAGCATGAAACCATCCCCCAGCGGCGATTTGCATCCTTCTGCTTGAAATGGGGGTTTGGACATTAGCTGGTCCGCGCAAGCTACGCTTTTCAGAGACTGCACATGCGCCTCCCCGTCTAATGATGGAAAAAGCGTGGACGCCGTATAATCACTGCCATGAATATAGTTTGCCGTATTGGATAGCTGCAGGAGGTTACCCGCATAAATGTTGCCCTGGATTTGAGACGACCCATTCAAAATCAGGTTTCCTTCCGAACCCAAAGCATATTTGAGAAAATCCGGGTATGTATCGATGACGATCTGACGGCTGAGCTTGCGTTTGACTCCGTTAACGACGGCTTCGGATTGCAAGGTGATCGGGTATTCCGTCTTTTTTCGCTGAGCGGAATCGTAATTGATTAAAGTGATTTTACCGGAAACCTGATCCTGCCCGTCTGTACCCAGCTCCGAACCCAGCGTCAATCCGCCGTCTTCGGCTTTCCCTCGCATCTGCATCACGAATTCCTGGATAATACCATCCATGTTCTCAGGATCGATGGACCTTCCCTGGAACGCAGATGAAATATAACTGACGCCTTCATCCAGCGATTTCTCCGCCAAATGCAAGCTCTGCACGTCATTCTCCCTTGTTTGCGTACGCTGGGCACCGCCAATGGCTGCAGCCACTACGGCCGTTCCCAGAATCGTCAGCAGCAGGACCATGAACAATACCATTACCAAAGCCGATCCGCGCTCATCGCGAAAGCGAATTTTCCTCATCATCATTGCGACCTCCACTTTCGGCTAATAGGAAAAAGAGTGTATATACTAGAATCCAAACCGACTCTGCATGTTCAGCTGATACGGCCGGTTCTCGTATGTCTGCTCCAGCTCCAGGGATATGGACAGCGTACCGCTTTGACATACCGTAAACCCGGTGCAGTCCACGGTCAAAGAGGAATCTTTGGTGAGGGTAGATTCTATATTCCGGGTTACCTCTGCACCTATAGGATCCACACTGGCATCAGGGTCTGCATCTGGATTTGTGCCTTTGTCTTGATATGGCGCGATGGATAGCTTGCCGTCTGCAATCTCAATAACATGGGCCTGTACCCCGTTCTTGCGTAACACGACCGCCGTCGTGCCGCCGGCAATTTTCGCCTCGACCGAGTCGGGGGAGAACGTATACAGCTCCGTAATCACAGCCGACATGAGGAGATCCGCTTCATCCCGAAGCGAGTTTTCAATCGATATTTTATGATAGCTGCGCATTCCGAAAACGGTCAGAGAGTATACCAAGCCCAGCACCAAGGTCATGACGGCCAGCGTGGCAATCATTTCGATCAACGTAAAGCCCTCCTCCCGCCGGAGGCGTTTAACGAAGTTCTTCATTCGTAATATACCCCTCCACTGCGCTATCGGTTGCATGACCTCCGGGCCCGGCTGCCCCTCGGATCACCACTTTAACGGGAATGAGATTTTTGCTCATCTTTTGTTTTTGCTGATCCGATGAACCCAGCATTTGCTGGTGCAAATCCGCTTCGTACTCCACATTAATCTCATAAGCTACATTATTTATGGTCGGGTGAAGCACTGCTGCAAGCGCCGATGCATCGGTATTCGGAAATAGTTCGCTGTATAAATCTGGTGAAGCCTCCGCCGAGCTGCCGAGAATGACCGGATGTTCTTCTCCGAACTTTTCTGCATGATAGAATTCATGTAATTTGCCGTAATCTTGCTTCTGCATAAATACAAGCGCATTGCGCGCCAAGTTGATCATGACCGTCTTGTTTTGATTGGATTTGGAATAGGATAGCGCATTGGCGAAGTAGGAGGTAAGTACTATAGAAACGATGGAAAAGATCACAATTGCTGCTAAAACCTCGACTAAAGTAAACCCTTTTTCCTGCTTTGAGACGGTATTGAACACTTCTGCCGACTCTCCTTCTCGTGACCCTTATATAAATATCTAAAAATGGATAATATGTACTATTTCATTATATGCTTTGTCCTCTGGAGTCAGCAATCCCCAACCTATGAAAAAACAGCAAAAAAACCGGTAGAATCAAAGATTCTGATACCGGCTTTGCTATCTTCATATATGGGTCCTATGAACTATTTTGTTTCAATGCTTATTGGTGTTCTTTCAGCCACTGCTCCGTCATCTGCATCAGCACTTCGCTGCGCTTAATGGCATCTGCGACCTGATCCGTTGCCGTGCCACCGTACACGTTACGTGCGTTGACCACGGTCTCCGGCTGCAGCACTTCGTAAATTGCATCATCGAACAGCTCCGAGAACTGTTTGAACTCATCCATCGTCAGATCAAGCAAGTACTTGCCGTTCTGGATGCAATAAAGCACCGTTTTCCCGATGACTTCATGCGCCTGGCGGAACGGAAGGCCCTTGCCCACGAGGAAGTCGGCAATATCTGTCGCATTGGAGAAGTCTTTATTCACGGCTTCGCGCATCCGCGATTTGTTCACCTTCATGGTGGCGATCATCGGTGCAAACAGCTGCAGCGCGCCTTCGAGCGTCGCTACAGTGTCGAACATGCCTTCTTTGTCTTCTTGCATGTCTTTGTTATATGCCAGTGGCAATGATTTCAGCACGGTGAGAAGACCCATCAGATTGCCGTAGACACGGCCTGTTTTGCCGCGAACCAGCTCCGGCACGTCCGGATTCTTCTTCTGCGGCATGATGCTGCTGCCTGTGCAGAACGCATCGTCCAGCTCGATGAAGTTAAACTCTGTGCTGCTCCACAGCACGAGTTCCTCCGACAGACGGGAGAGATGCATCATGATGATGGAAGCGTGAGACAGAAACTCCAGAATAAAGTCGCGGTCGCTGACAGCGTCGAGGCTGTTTTCATACACGCGGTCGAATTGCAGCTGCTCTGCCACGAAATGACGGTCAATCGGGAACGTCGTCCCAGCCAGCGCACCTGCACCCAATGGAAGGACATTGATACGCTTGTAGCTGTCCATCAAACGTTCATTGTCACGCTGGAACATCGATACATATGCCATCAGGTGATGTGCAAACAGGATCGGTTGTGCCCGCTGCAAATGCGTATAGCCCGGAACGATGGTGTCCAGATTGTCTCTGGCTTGTACCACCAGCGATTGCTGCAGCTCATGCAGCATGCCCGATAGCTCCACCACGCGTTTGCGCAGGTACAAATGCATATCGGTTGCTACTTGGTCGTTACGGCTGCGTCCGGTATGCAGTTTACCGCCAACGGGACCGATCTCGGCAATCAGGTTTTTTTCCACGTTCATATGGATGTCTTCATCGGATACCGAGAATTCGATCTCGTTGTTATTGATTTTCTCCAGTACTTTGATCAGGCCCGCTTTGATGGTCTCCACATCTTCCTGCGGCAAAATCCCGCATTTGCCCAGCATGGTTACATGCGCAAGGCTCCCTTGAATATCTTCTTCGGCCAGTGCCTGGTCAAAACCGATCGATGCGGTATACTCGTCCACCAAATGGTTGGTCTGCTTCGTAAAGCGCCCTCCCCACAGTTTGCTCACTTTATGTTCTCCCCTCTCTGATACGGCAGAGGGCCGCCCCTTCTCGCCCGGAAAAGGAACGGCCGTCAATGCCTTGCCGCTTCAAGCGGCCCATTCGTTTATGGATACGGCGATTATTGGTTCTGTTCTACGCCTGTGCTTACTTTAAGACGGAGCGCGTTCAAGCGAATAAAGCCCGTTGCATCCCCCTGATCGTACGCTTGCGTCGGATCAGCTTCCATGGTCGCGATATCCGGATTGTACAAGCTAACCGGACTCTTCACGCCTGCGGCGATGATATTGCCTTTATACAGCTTCACACGTACGGTACCCGTCACGTTCTTCTGGCTTTCCGTTACCAGTGCCTGTACAGCCAGACGTTCCGGAGCGAACCAGAAGCCGTTGTATACAAGCGTACTGTAACGGGTAATGAGGCTGTCGCGCAGGTTCATGACTTCGCGGTCCATTGTGATGGATTCCATTTTGCGGTGAGCGGTGAACAGAATCGTTCCGCCCGGCGTTTCGTACACCCCGCGGCTCTTCATGCCGACAAAACGGTTTTCTACCATGTCGACGCGTCCAATGCCGTGCTTGCCGCCCAGTTCATTGAGTTTTTCCATCACTTGCAGCGGGTTCAGCTTCTCTCCGTTCAGCGCAACGCAGTTGCCTTGTGCGAACTCAAGATCAAGATATTCCGCTTCATCCGGAGCATCCTCAGGGGACGCGCTCAGCAGGAACATCCCCTTATTTTCCGGTGCGCTGGCATCGAACCAAGGATCCTCCAGCACGCCGCTTTCATAGCTGATATGCAGCAGGTTACGGTCCATGGAGTAAGGCTTGGCCGCGGAAGCGGTAACCGGAATGCCATGTTTTTCGGCAAAGGCGATCATCTCGGCGCGGCCCGGGAAGTCGTTACGGAACTCCTCAAGGCGCCATGGAGCGATAACATTAATATCCGGAGCGAGTGCAGCTACGCCCAGTTCGAAACGAACCTGGTCATTCCCTTTGCCTGTTGCGCCGTGGGCAATCGCCGTTGCGCCTTCAGCACGGGCAATTTCCACCATGCGCTTAGCGATCAGCGGGCGTGCAATACTGGTGCCGAGCAGGTACTGACCTTCATACAAAGCGCCTGCTTGGAACATTGGGTAAATGAAGTCCTTCGCGAATTCGTCGCGAAGATCGTCGATGTATACTTTGGAAGCGCCTGTTGCCAGCGCTTTTTCCTCGAGGCCGTCGAGCTCTTCTTTTTGACCGATATCTGCTGTAAAAGCGATGATTTCCGCATCATAAGTTTCTTTGAGCCATTTGAGAATAATGGATGTGTCCAGGCCGCCGGAGTAGGCGAGCACGATTTTTTCTTTTGCCATGATTTGAACTTCCTTTCGTTTATGCTTCTTGTGATTGATTATATCGTATTAAAGGTGCTTAGGTTTAAAGTTAAGGAAATCTTTACTTCGCTCGTATGTCCGTTTCGGGTACGGCCTCTTCTTCGTCCATATGTCACCGCTGCGGGTACGGATCGTTCTTCCGAACGCTGCCGCTTCTTCAGATCGATTCCGTTCCCTCCGCTACTGCGATGTTGATCCTACATCTATCTGTATCCAAGAGTGTAAACTACATCTATGAGTATAAAACCCGAGAGCTTACCATACAGCTTGCTTTTACTACGCCATGAACCGTCAGTTCAAGCACGATCTGTTCAGCCTATCCCATCAATGCGGCCATCAAAGCTTTTTGCGCATGCAGACGGTTTTCCGCTTGATCGAAAATAACCGAGTTTTTGCCGTCGATGACGCCTGCACTGACTTCCTCACCGCGATGCGCCGGCAGGCAGTGCATGAACAGGTAGTCGCTCTTGGCACCTTTCACGAGTTCTTCGTCCACTTGATAGTTTTTGAAGGCAGCCTCGCGGATTTTTTGCTCTTCCTCAAAGCCCATGCTCGCCCACACATCCGTATAGATGGCGTCGGCGTCCTTCACGGCTTCCTGCGGACTGCGAGTCACAACGATTTCAGCTCCGGTTTGCTTCGCGATTTCACGGCTTTGTTTCACCACTTCAGGATCCGGTTCATAGCCTTCCGGACTTGCGATGGATACATGCACACCCAGCTTCGCTCCGCCGATCATGAGGGAATGCGCCATGTTGTTGCCGTCGCCGATGTAAGCCAGCTTGAGCCCTTTCAACGCGCCTTTTTGCTCGTAGATGGTTTGGAAGTCGGCCAGCACTTGGCACGGATGCGCCAGATCGCTGAGCCCGTTGATCACCGGAACCGATGCATACTCGGCCAAGTCAACGACATTGTGATGCCCAAATGTACGGATCATGATGCCGTCGAGATAACGGGAAAGCACCTGCGCAGTATCGCTGATGATCTCGCCCCGTCCGAGCTGAATATCATTCTTGCTCAAAAAGAGCGCGTGCGCACCAAGCTGGAACGCACCTACTTCAAAGGAAACCCGCGTCCGCGTTGAGGATTTTTCAAAAATGAGTCCGATCGTTTTGCCTTTGAGCGGCTGATACACCTCGCCGTTCTTTTGCTTGCGTTTCAGTTCAACCGCAAGATCCAGCAAATACTGAATCTCTTCCGTGGTGTAGTCGTCCAGTTCCAGCAGGTCCCGGCCTTTCAAGTTCACATGTTTCAACTGTTCTGCTTGAGTCATGGGGTGTTCCTCCTTGTCCTCATTAGATCACTCTCGCATAATAACCGCAAAGTTGATGGATCACACTTCCAATCGCCGTTATCTCCAAATTCCCCAATTGTATTCTGCTGGATACTGGTTCAAATTCAGAGACAAATCATTGTCGAAGCCAGCTTGGCTAAACAAAACCTTAGCCGGCCGCTAACGACTCTTCAGTGTAATTCCGCCCCTCTGCTACCTCTGCTCTTTATCGATCACTAATGATGAGAATATTTTTAGTTTAAGCCTTTTTTATAGCTGTATGGTCATGGATCACGTCAGCGATGATGCTTACCGCCTGATCGATTTCTTCTTTGCTTACGTACAGGTTCGGCAGTAACCGAATGACATTCGGCCCTGCAGTGATGAACAGCAATCCGCGCTTTTGACCTTCGATTACGAGGTCGCTTACCGGTTCTGCACACTCGATGCCAATCAAAAGCCCAAGACCGCGAATCGCTTTAACATGTGGAATACCTGCGAGTTTCTCCGCTAGCTGTTCTTGCAGGTAGGCGCCCATCTCATCCGCACGCTGCGGAAGTTGATCTTCCAGCATGGTTTCAATGGTCGCGATGATGGCGGCTGTCGCAATCGGCGTTCCGCCGAAAGTCGAACCATGGCTGCCTGCGCTGAATGCATCACGCAAGAAGGCCTTGCCGAGCATGGCTCCCGCCGGGAACCCGCTTGCAATTCCTTTGGCCAAGGTGAAAATATCCGGCTCAATACCGTAATGCTCGTGCGCAAACAGTTTGCCTGTACGGCCCATGCCCGTTTGAACTTCATCGAGAATGAGCAGCAGACCATGCTCTTCGCACAGCGCCTTCACGGCTTGAACAAACTCCGCTTCCACGGGAAGAACGCCGCCCTCTGCCAGCACGAGCTCCAGCATAATTGCCGCCGTTTTATCGGTAATGGCTGCTTTGAGAGCATCGAGGTCATGGAGCGGAACGTTTTTGAAGCCGGCGGGCAATGGAAGGAACCCGTCCTTTACTTTATCCTGACCGGTTGCCGTCAATGTAGCCAGCGTCCGTCCATGGAAGGATTGGATAAAGGTAATAATCTCAAACCGGCCGTTGTTTTGAATCTTTTGATGATAACGACGCGCCAGCTTAATAGCCGCTTCATTTGCCTCGGCGCCGCTGTTGCAGAAGAATACTGCGTCTGCACAGCTGTTCGCCGTCAGAAGCGAGGCCGCTTTTTCCTGATTCGGAATTTGGAACAGATTCGATACATGCCATAGTTCATCGAGTTGATTCTTCAGCTTCGCCTTAACCTTCTCCGGGGCGTGCCCCAGATTGGTAACGGCAATGCCGCTCATGAAATCGAGATATTTGTTCCCTTGGTCGTCCCACAGCCAGCTGCCCTGGCCTTTAACTAGGTTGATCGAATATCTTGCATAGTTCGGAAACAGCGAGCTGGACTGTCCTGCCGGATTGCTCATTGAAATCACTCCTGTCATCGGATTATTTTTGGAATCATATCTGGCTTGGCATTGTTGAAAATAGATAAATGAATTTTGATCATCTAAACCGGCTTCAGGTTGCGACTGCGACGATAGTTAGAACTTCGGGCTGCCGCCCCTTCAGTCCCAAAATCCCCTTGCATCCATTCCTTCTGACCCTCAAATAATGAAGTTCTAGCATCTTATTTTCTTCGTTTATTACCTTACGATTCTCGTCCCGATCGTCTCTCCTTGCAGAACGCGGCTCAGCACTTTCGGCTCGCTACCGTTCACGATGACTACTTCCTGCACATCACCTTGGATGCAGCCGACTGCGGCTTTCACTTTGGGTATCATCCCGCCATATATGTCACCGCTCGCGATCATGTCCTCGATCTGCTGCACCGTCACCACAGGCAGAACCTGCTTGGTGCCTTCAATCTCTTTCATGATGCCCGGCACATCCGTGACGACAATCATCCGGTCCGTTCCGAGATGCGAAGCTACGGCGCCTGCGGCCGTATCGGCATTGATATTATATCGCTGTCCATTCGCGTCCACGCCAACCGGGGCAATCACCGGCATATAACCCATCGCGGTAATGCCCTCAATAATGCTTGACTGCACGTACGTAACATCGCCGACCCAGCCGACCTCAGCAGCGTTCGCTACAGGCTGAGCCTGAATCAGGGCTCCATCTACGCCCGAGATTCCCAGCGCCCGTCCTCCGCTCTGCTGAATGCGTCTGACAATTTGCTTGTTGATGCTACCCGCCAGCACCATTTCTACTACATCCAGTACAGCTTCCGTCGTCCGGCGAAGTCCATTCACAAACTCCGTTTCGATCCCAAGCTTCTCCAGATTCTCCGAAATAGCCGGGCCGCCGCCATGAACGATAACAGGCTGAATGCCGGATGCCTGCAGCTGCTTCAAATCCTCAAAAAAAGAATCCGGCAATGCCGCCAGCGTACTGCCACCGCATTTCATCACGAAGCTTTGTTTGCTTTCCAATGCATCCCGAGCGACGTTATTCTCTTGATGATCCAATGTCTTCACAGCTCTCTCATCCCCCATTCCGCTCTGTTATGTCCGGTATGCTGCATTAATACGGACATAATCGTATGTCAGATCGCAGCCCCATGCTGTCGCTTGGCCTTCCGCTTGATGAAGATCCACCACAATGCGGACCGTATCGCCCTTAAGGTATTCCAACGCTTCATCCTCATCGAACACGACCGGCCGCGAGCCTTCCAGAACTGAAATATCTCCGATGTGAATATCGACGGTTTCCGGATTCACCGGCTCGCCTGCGCGTCCAACTGCAGCAATGATCCGTCCCCAGTTCGCATCGGCTCCGAATACAGCTGATTTCACCAGGCTTGAGCCGATCACGGTTTTGGCGATCGCACGTGCCGACAGGTCGCTTACTGCACCGTTCACACAAACCTCAACCAGCTTGGTTGCTCCTTCCCCATCCCGCGCGATGGCTTGAGCCAACACTTGGCAGACATACGTAAAGCCTGCAGCAAAAGCCGCCCAATCCGGATGAGATGGATTCAGCGTTTCATTCTCAGCCAGACCGCTTGCCATTGCAACCAACATATCGTTGGTACTTGTATCTCCGTCAACCGTGATCATATTAAAAGTCGTGTCCGTTGCTTTCCGCAAAAGCAACTGCAAATCATCAGCTTCGATCACCGCATCTGTCGTCATAAAGGCAAGCATCGTTGCCATGTTCGGATGTATCATGCCCGAGCCCTTGGCTGCCCCGGCAATGGTAACCGTTTTGCCATTCACGTCAACGGAAACGCAGGCTTCCTTCTTCACAAGGTCGGTGGTGAGAATGGCCTGCGAGAAATCTTCAGCCCCTGAAGCTTCACCGCTCAGACGCTGCGGGAGTCCGGCAATGCCCGATATCACACGATCCATCTTAAGAAGCTCACCGATCACGCCCGTGGAAGCAACGGCGACATCCTGTTCTGCAACGCCCAATTGCTGCGCAGCCTCAGCACGCATGGTATACGCATCGGTTTCACCCTGTTGTCCCGTACACGCATTGGCATTGCCGCTATTCACGACAACGGCCTGTAATCTTCCGTTCTGCAGGCTCTCGCGCGTTACTTTCAGCGGTGCAGCCTGAAAAACATTCGTCGTGTACACAGCCGCAGCTACAGCCGGTACTTCGCATAGGATCGCACCCAAATCATGACGATCGGTTTTCTTGAGTCCGCAGTGCAATCCTCCTGCCGAAAAACCCTTAGGTGTTATAATCGAACCGCTTTGCACAGCGGTATATTTTTCTTGTCCCATAATGTCTTGATCCCGCTCCTTACGGATACACCGGTGTATAACCCAGTCCGAGATTCTCCTCCCATCCCATCATCAAATTCAGATTCTGTATCGCTTGGCCAGCCGCACCTTTGACAATATTATCGATGACCGAAATAATGGTCACCCGTCCTGTTCGTGCATCTGCCGCAAACCCGACGTCGCAATAGTTTGATCCATATACTTCTTTGGTTGCCGGCCAGATTCCTTTATCCCGTACACGCACGAACGGGCGCTCTTTGTAATACTGTCTGTACAGCTCCACAAAATCCTCGTCATTATACACGCCGTTCATCTGTGCATACATCGTGCTCATAATGCCGCGCGTCATTGGTACGAGCTGGGTTGTAAAGGTAACGGTCACCGGCTCGCCTGTCACTTGACCAAGAACCTGCTCGATTTCCGGGATGTGTTGATGCTTATTCACTTTGTAAGCTTTAAAGTTTTCGTTGATTTCCGCATAATGCGAAGTCAGGCTTGTGCCCCGTCCGGAACCGGAAACACCCGATTTGGCATCGATAATGATGCTTTTGGGATCAATCCAGCCGGCACTAATCGCCGGGATCAGACCAAGAAGCGTCGCTGTCGGATAACAGCCGGGATTCGAGACAAAATCCACATCCGTAACTTCCTCGCCGAAAATCTCGCATAGGCCGTACACGGCTTTCTCCAAGTAACTCTGTTCAGGCGCCGGGTGCTTATACCACTTCTCGTAAGTTTCGCCGTCTTTGATCCGGTAATCCCCCGACAGATCAATAACCTTCAAACCCGCTTCCAGCAGCCCTGGCACCAGCTTCGAACTTACGCCTGAAGGTGTAGCCGTGAATACTACATCTGCCTTTTCCGCGATCTCTGACGCATTGACCCCATCCAAGTTTTGGACGATAATGTCTGTTAAATGCGGAAATCCATCCGAAATCGGCGTTCCCGCGCTGGATGATGATATAACCGACGTAATTTCCGCAAGCGGGTGGGCCTGCAGCAAGCGGATCAATTCCACCCCGCCGTAGCCTGTCGATCCGACAATCGCAATTCTGATTTTACTGGTTTCCCCTTGTTCCCCTGGCATCTCCGTGTTCCCCTCTCTATCACCTGACTTGCATCCCTCTAATAAATATGTATTATTATACGACTGTATTTATATAAATACAACCGTTTCACGCGAATTCCGCCTTGTCCTATAAGGGGTTATGCTATTCAGCCAAAATCTCTACCGCCGTTGCCCCTTCAAGACCTAAGCTTTGCCAACTCATAAGTTCTTTGATAAAAAAAAGAAGCATGCCCGCCATCCACGATAGCAAGCAATGCTTCTTTCATTCATTAGCTTCCCTCTAGCTTAAACCCTTCCCCGAGTACCTCATGCGTATTGCTGATGATGACAAAGGCATCCGGATCTACGGTCCTTACCAGCGTCTTTAAGCGCGTTGTCTCGCTTTGTCCGATCACGACCATCAGTACGGTGCGATGATCTCCTGTAAATCCCCCTTCAGCGTTCAGCTTCGTCAGACCCCGGTCAAGGTCATGCAGCACGGCTTCGCTGATTTTATCCGTATGATTGGAAATGATGTATGCTACCTTCGAGTAGTTAAAGCCAAGTTCTACAGCATCGATAACCTTCCCCGTGACATAGAGACCAACCAAGGCATATAATGCTTTTTCCAAGGACAAGGTACAAGCGGCCAAAATAATAACGCTGCCGTCCAGCAGGACAACACATAACGAGAAGCTGAGCCCGCTGTATTTTTGAATGATTTGAGCGAGTGTGGTCAATCCGCCGGTCGAACCTCTTCCACGGTAGACAATGCCGATACCGAGTCCTACCGCAATGCCTCCATATATAGAAGCAAGCAGTGGATTATCTGTAGGCATGGGCCAGTCTTTGGTCAAATATACGAATAGCGGCAAAATGACGCTACCCAGCAGTGAGCGTATACCGTAGTTTTTACCTAGCAAAAACACGCCCAAGAAAAAGAGCGGTATATTCAGAGCCCACTGCGTAAATGCGGGTTCCAAGCCAAACCATGCCTCTCCTAGGACAGAGACGCCGGATACACCACCGGAAGCAATTCCATGAGGGAGGAAGAACAAATTGAAGCCTAATGCAATAATTAGGGAACCAATGATGATAAGAACGGTATCCACCACATGACGCAAAGGACCGGTTGGAGGAATCATGGGAGCCTTTCTGCGGCTCGAGGTTGTGATTTGAGACATACTTCATTTTCTCTCCTTGATTTATATTCTCTTCATTCTGGTTGAAGGCGTCCAATTGCTGAATAGTGCCGGACGCTAAAAATT
This sequence comes from Paenibacillus dendrobii, assembly GCF_009807035.1. GTDB lineage: Bacteria > Bacillota > Bacilli > Paenibacillales > Paenibacillaceae > Paenibacillus_AQ > Paenibacillus_AQ dendrobii. The sequence continues at coordinate 582,326 of NZ_WUBI01000004.1, read as the reverse complement.
CCTACACAAGGATACAGAATGAACGAAAAGAAATGTTCAATCTATATAGCGTGTAGGAATTTCATAGGTTTTATTCGGTATCCACTTTAATTTGGCTGCGTAAATAGCCGTCGATGAAAGGATCCAGATCCCCGTCCATCACAGCGCCGACATTGCCGGTTTCCACTGAAGTGCGGTGGTCCTTTACCATACTATAGGGATGGAACACATAGGAGCGGATCTGGCTGCCCCATGCAATATCCGACTGTTCCCCTCGGATTTCATCCAGTTCTTTTTGCTGCTCTTCAATTTTACGTTCATATAGCTTGGAACGCAGCATCGTCATGGCTTGCTCGCGGTTCTTGATCTGTGAACGTTCATTCTGGCAGGTTACCACGATGCCGGTTGGCAAGTGCGTAATCCGTACCGCTGAGTCCGTCGTATTGATGTGCTGTCCGCCTGCGCCACTGGCCCGGTACGTGTCGATTTTCAAATCTTCAGTCCGGATCTCCACCTCGGCGTCTTCCGTAATCTCCGGAACCACGTCACATGAAACGAATGAAGTATGTCTTCGACCTGAGGAGTCAAACGGCGAGATCCGCACCAAACGGTGCACGCCTTTCTCCGTTTTCAAATACCCGTAAGCGTTAAACCCTTTGATCAGAAGCGTCACACTCTTAATGCCCGCTTCATCACCAGGCAGATAATCCATGACTTCAACCTTGAAGCCCCGTTTTTCCGCCCACCGGGTGTACATCCGAAGCAGCATCTGTCCCCAATCTTGCGATTCGGTTCCGCCCGCACCCGGGTGAAGCTCCAGGATGGCGTTCAGCTTATCATAAGGCTGATTCAGAAGCAGATCGAGCTCGAAATCCTCAAGCTTTTTCTTCAGGCTCTTCACCGATTCGGCGATTTCATCAAAGAGCGACTCGTCGCCTTCCTCATCTGCCAGTTCAGCCATCATAGATGCGTCATCATACTCTTGCTGCAGTCCTTCATATTTGTCAACGGAAGACTTCACTGCGTTCATTTCCGCAATAACGCCCTGCGCTCTCTCATTGTCATCCCAAAAGTCCGGTGCGGACATTTTCTCTTCGAAGTTTGCAATCATTTCCTGTTTGAGGCCTAAGTCAAAGAGACCCCCTAAGATTAGTTAATTTGGATGCGATTTCTCGCAGGTCATGCTTGATGGACGGATCGATCATGAACTTTCCCTCACCTCTTTATCGACATAAACTCCCTTAAACAAGGACACTGGCGCAGAATGCATTCTGCTTCCGGGTTCTTTCGTTCAAGGGAGTCCTGTTCCACACCCCAGCGGGATGTGGTTTATATCCATATAGCCGACGGCTGTCACCAGCTGCATGCTATATTATGCATTTCCTTAGACATACAATGAACTAAAGTTATTATAACTTTTCTTTAGTTCAATATATACAACAGCAACTATTCTTGACCATGGCAGTGCTTATACTTTTTGCCGCTTCCGCAAGGACAAGGATCGTTGCGTCCGATTTGATCGCCTACGTGTACCGGTTTTTTCTCGGTAGGTTCGCCGTTCGTGGTGACCTTGCTTTCTTCGATCACGGCCTGACGTTCCTGGTTCGCTTCGATATGTGCCTTCATGACGTAAGTTGCCACTTCTTCCTGAATGCTGGCCGTCATCGCGTTGAACATTTCAAAGCCCTCGAATTGGTATTCACGAAGAGGATCCGTACCGCCGTAAGCACGAAGGTGGATACCTTGACGAAGCTGATCCATCGCGTCAATGTGGTCCATCCACTTGCTGTCTACCGAACGAAGCACGATAACCTTCTCGAACTCACGCACGAGCTCGGAGCCGATTCTTTCTTCGCGTTCATCGTATTTGGCTTTCACTCTTTCGAAAATGTAATCTTCCATATCCGGTACTTCTTTGCCCCAGAGGTCGTCACGTGTCACAGAGCCTTCATCCAACAGCTTGCTGTTCACGTAATCGGCAACCTCTTGCACTTCCCAGTTTTCCGGAATTTCGTCGGAACAGTGAACTTCGACGACGCGGTCGATGACCGGCTTGATCATTTCCATGACGATATCCTTGATGTTCTCGGATTCAAGAATTTCGCGGCGTTGTTTATAAATAATCTCACGCTGCTGATTCATCACATCATCATATTGGAGAACGACTTTACGCAGATCGAAGTTGTTGCCTTCGACGCGTTTTTGCGCGGATTCAATCGCACGGGTGATCATTTTGCTCTCGATCGGCTGGTCTTCTTCAAAACCGAGACGGTCCATCATGTTCAGTACGTTGTCGGCACCAAAACGCTTCATCAGCTCATCGCCCAAAGACAGATAGAACTGTGTAGAACCCGGGTCGCCCTGGCGTCCCGCACGTCCACGAAGCTGGTTATCGATCCGGCGCGATTCGTGACGCTCTGTACCGATGATGTGCAGACCACCAAGGTCAGACACGCCATCCCCCAGCAAAATGTCCGTACCGCGACCCGCCATGTTGGTGGCAATGGTTACGGTGCCCGGTTGACCGGCGCGAGAGATGATTTCAGCCTCTTCGGCATGGTACTTGGCATTCAGCACTTGGTGCTTGACGCCTTTGCGTTTCAACATATCCGAGATCAGCTCGGAGTTTTCAATGGAGACCGTACCTACAAGAACCGGCTGGTTCTTTTTGTGGCGTTCTACGATCTCTTCTACAACGGCTTTGAACTTGCCATTCTCGCTCTTGTAAACCACGTCAGGCATATCCACGCGTTGGTTCGGTTTATTCGTAGGAACCTGGAGTACTTCCAGTCCATAGATTTTCTTGAATTCTTCTTCCTCCGTCTTAGCCGTACCGGTCATGCCTGCAAGCTTGCGGTACATCCGGAAGTAGTTCTGGAACGTAATGGTCGCGAGCGTCATGCTCTCGTTCTGAACCTCGATGCCTTCCTTCGCCTCGATCGCTTGGTGCAAGCCATCGCTGTAACGGCGGCCTGCCATCAGGCGGCCCGTAAATTCGTCGACGATGACAACTTCGTCTTCGGTCACGACGTAATCCACGTCCAGGCGCATAATAACGTTAGCCTTCAGAGCCTGAACAATGTGATGGTTCAGCGTTACATGAGCGTGGTCATACAGGTTCTCGATACCAAAAGCGCGTTCCGCTTTGGCTACACCCTTTTCGGTGAGCGCAACGGATTTGACTTTAATATCTACCGTGTAATCCTCTTCCCCTTGGAGCTGCTTCACAAAGCGATCAGCCACGTAGTAAAGCTGAGTCGACTTCTGAGCTTGTCCGGAAATGATCAGCGGCGTACGGGCTTCATCGACCAGGATGGAGTCCACTTCGTCAATCGTACAGAAGTACAGCGGACGCTGAACCATCTGTTCTTTATAAAGCACCATGTTATCACGCAGGTAATCGAAACCGAACTCATTGTTCGTACCGTACGTAATATCACAGGCATAAGCTACTTGTTTATCCGCATGGTCCATGCCGTTCAGGTTAACCCCGACCGTCATGCCCAGGAATTCGTAAATCTGTCCCATTTCCTGGCTATCGCGCTGTGCAAGGTAATCGTTGACCGTTACCACATGCACGCCTTTGCTCAGGAGAGCGTTCAGGTATACCGGGAGCGTACCTACGAGGGTTTTACCTTCGCCGGTCTTCATTTCCGCAATACGGCCCTCATGAAGCGCCATACCGCCGATCAGCTGTACATCATAATGTCTTTTGCCGAGAACGCGTTTGGATGCCTCACGGACGGTCGCAAACGCTTCAGGAAGCAGCTCGTCAAGCGATTCGTCTTTGTCCAGACGCGCGCGGAATTCATCCGTCTTGGCTTTCAGCTGCTCATCGGTGAGCTTCACGAAATCCGGTTCTATTTTGTTAATTTGATCAACCGTCTTCATCAGACGCTTGATATCACGATCATTGACATCGCCAAAGATTTTTTTAACAAGTCCTAGCATGGTTAACCCCTTTCACGCAAAACAAATGGTTAAATTAACTTCAAAAAATCAAGGGTTATGTTCAAATGCGATCGATCCCCCGACCTATCCAACCTCACAGACATGTGCTGGATAAATAGGATTCACGAAGAACCGATTCATACAGAAATGTGGGTGATCTGCTGAAAGAGTTGGATCGAATACCGACTCAATTCCATCCAGGCAGAATATAGTTGAAGTTAATTTGTAACAATATACATATTAAATTCTCGAAAGCGCGTTTGCATAAATTGTAACAGTTTGTAAGTCAAGCCGCAACAGTCCGAATGACAATGCATGCGCCGTTTTGGGCTCCATTATCTATATACGTAAGAAGAGCCCAATCCGTTGCAGGATATGAGCTCTTTTTTTAATCTTATTAGCAATTAATTTTTACATAATCATGAAAATTGTACCTTCAGAATGTGAAACTTGCTTAATACGAATCTGATTCCGTTTGCTCGATCAAACCGTACTTGCCGTCATTACGTTTGTAAACAACGCTCACTTCTTGAGTATCAATATTGGAGAACACGAAGAAATTATGTCCGACCATGTTCATCTGCAAAATGGCCTCTTCCACATCCATCGGTTTGAACGTGAAGCGTTTCGTACGGACCACTTCCAGATCGTCATGATCTTCTTCCGTCTGTTGTTCGGCCACCAGGCCTGCTGCAGCTTCATCCGTAAAGAGTGTCTTCAGGCTGCCTTCCTGACGGAACTTGCGGTTCAATTTCGTTTTGTGTTTGCGGATCTGGCGTTCCAACTTGTCCACAACGGCATCAATCGATGCGTACATATCGTCGCTGCGGTCCTCTGCCCGAAGCATAACGCCTGGGAGCGGGATCGTCACCTCCACGGTGTGCAAACCTCGGACGACACTGAGTGTTACATATCCTTCTGAGGTAGGGGGTGCATCAAAATACTTTTCAAGTCTGCTGAGTTTCTTGTCAACATAGTCTTTCAAAGCATCAGTCACATCGATTTGTTGACCTCGAATACTAAAATTCATAGGGCACTCCTCCTTTGCAGTTCCATTATATCACATTTGTTAACGCTAAGTAAAAAGGCATTTCTGTGTACGGAGATTACAATGAAAGCCTTTACTTATTCTGCTTCCCGCTTAAGGGGAGGTAAGAACTTTTAACCGATGTGAGGGAAATGAAACAGGTGAGCTAGGTTTTGGATAAAGTTGGATACCGTAGATTTTTGTGCGTAAAGGAACGGGGGGTCTTTTTAAATGAAGTCTTATGTAACGCTCTTCTAAAATATATAGGCATCCTTGCTTAGCGATGATTCAGTTCACAAAAACGCTTGGACATCGAGCTTGTTTTCGGGCAAATATAAAAAACCCTGGATTTCTCCAGGGTTCTAAGCTATCGCTCTTCAATTACTCAACCATCTAACCGTATATGTAGGTCGGACTTGCCGGATGATTATAATTTGATGACGTTAGCTGCTTGTGGTCCACGTGCGCCTTCGACGATGTCGAATTCTACGTCTTGACCTTCTTCCAAAGTTTTGAAGCCTTCGGATTGGATTGCGGAGAAGTGTACGAATACGTCGCCACCCTCAGAAGTTTCGATGAAACCGTATCCTTTTTCTGCGTTGAACCATTTAACTTTTCCTTGCATGCACAAACATTCCCTTCGTCATCAAATAAAGTGTGACTTGCGTCTACATTCCTGAATATACCACCCGAACTCGTCCATTGTCAATTGGAAAGGAAAATGATTTATTGTAATTAAATTACATTACAAACGAGTGATGGTTGGTTCATACAGACTATAACGTTAATAATTATTATTAAACAGAGACCGTTTAACTGAATCACATTGAAGCCGTTTTTAATAATTCAATCTTAGGATTTGATATTTTGAAGCCTGTCCATCGATGGCTTATAAAGCATTTCTGAAGCTCTTTCATAACAATAAATGGCCAAATCAGTTTGTCCCGTTACCTCATAAAAAACTCCTAAATTATGAAGTGCTGCATAACTCCCAGTTCCCCGTACACTTCCTTCTTGCCCATTCTCCCCTATTTCGAGTGCCTTTTTATAATAACGTTCTATTAAAGGTATCAACTCTCCAAACTGAACTGGATCACTCTGTATAAGTTCAAGCAAATAAAGAGCTGCAACAAAGAAAAAGTCAGAATAATTGTCCAATTTATTAACTTGTTGATCAATGATTGCTATCCCTTCAGATAAATAACCTGTTGAAATAATAGCATATAATAAATTCACAGCGACGCTAGGGGCGTATCCCTCATTGCCCTTCATATTATCATAGGCTATTTTCAAGTGATAATAAGCCTTTTCATAATTCTCAAGACCTCTGTATTCCTTAGCGATTTGATAATGATAATATGGATCTAATGGATGTTCCCGAAGGACGCCCTGCAAAATGGTTATATTTCTCTCATTCTTGCTCTGCTGAAAATAACCATCATGTTGTACTTCCACATCGACAAATAGATGAGGGAGGTTCGATTCAATTTGTTCATGTATTTTCCCAGAATACCTGCAGGATGCCGGAAATAATCTCGAAATATAAATCTGTTCGTAATTGATTCCATCATGCCCCTGAAATTTATCAATCCTCTTTACTCTGCCTATGGCTTGACGTCCCTCAATGAATTGACGAATGGTATTTCTACAGTCGTTAGAAATATACTCATCCGCATCAAGCACCAAGTTCCAATCACTCGTCGATCGATCCAAAGCATAATTACGTGCTTCAGAGAAATCATTGCTCCATGTATAATCGAAAATTTCAGCATCAAATTCCCGAGCAATTTCTTTCGTGTTGTCTATTGAACCCGTGTCAACAATGATAATCTCATCAACAAGTTTAAAAGCACTTTCTAAACAACGTTTCAAAGTGGACCCTTCGTTCTTAACAATCATAACTAAGGAAAGCATTTTTTTCATAAAGCAAATTCCCCTATAGTGTGAGCTGAGTTAAAACTTTTTCCAACAAAAAGTTAGATTCACTATCTTTCTCTTCAATTTTATTCAAGTATAGTAAAGCTTCCTTGTCTGCACCAATAGAATGAAGGATATAGGCATAGTTATATAACGTGTCGTAGTGACTGCTATTTATTTCAAGAGATGCATTTAGAAGGGGGATAATGTCATTATATGCACCATTCATGAAGAACTGGTTTGCCAATATATTGAAAACAAGCTGCCTATCGATATCTAGTGAGTTTACTTCTGAAATGATCACTGATGAGTTAATAGAGTGAGCTGCCATCATTCCTATAATTTCAAGAACTGCTTCATTAAGATTATCCCCTTGATTAATCTGTTCCAGTCGACTTTTCAAGGTTGATAATGAAATTCCTCCTCGCACAGCTCTTATCACATATTTTAAAGCACCAAGGTGAGTGTTATCTTGTAATCCAGCGAGCGAGCTTAATTCCTGTATGAAACGCTGCTCCAAATTAGATGTTTCATTGTGAACGAATTTATAGCTAATCTCTTTATAATCTGCTTGCTCAAACAAAGTCTGAACCTCAGGCAATGTGAATAATCTAAGAGTATTTTGTCCCAAAACATCATCCTTCCCATAAAGTGTCTTATTTTTTATCAACGAAAAAATTATGCTATAATGGGAGGCATTCGGGACACTTGCTAGAATGGTGCCATTGGATTTCAGAGAAGATTTAAGCCGGATCAATAATTCCCCTGGATTCTTCAACTGATGTAAAATATCTCCTAAGAAAATATAGTCAAAGAAACTTGCCTCAAAAGAAATATCTTCTACATCCGCTATTGTCACGTCACCTATGAAGGTCGCTATGGAAGCTGCGTATTCATTTCTTTCTACACCAAACAACTCTGAATTAGGATACCTATATTTCACTTTTAATAGTGTGGCCCCACAAGCGCATCCAATATCTAGAACCTTAATTTTCTTATACCGATCCTGTTCATCCATTAACTGAACCAGTTCATCTCTAGATTGCGTGTGAAAGGCTGTGTGAAACCCCCATTTTTCTTCAAACTTCTCTCGATTTCTATTCCATAATTGCTTCCTTTGTTCAGGCAGCTCTCCAAATGAAGTAGACCCAAAATGGTGTATAAATACATTCCTGCAAAGCATTAGTTTATAGTTGGATTTTATTAACCTAAATGAGAAATCACTATCTTCACACATTCCAGGTGTAAAGACTTCATCTAATAGTCCAACTTTATCAACTACTTCTTTTTTGATTAACATACAGAAGCCTATTAACTTCAACCTTTGTTCCCAATCCGGCTGCTCAATTCTATTGTAGTTATTCGCAAAGCTCCACATCTCATCCAATGTTGAATAGGAAGCCGCGATCTCTTGATCTCCGTAAGCACTGTTAGTTACAGGTCCAACTGCCCCAATATCATCTGAACTATACAAACAATCATTTAATAATGTCAGCCAATTTTCTGTAACCACGACATCATTGTTCAACAAAAGTATGCTATCACCTGTCGACAACTCCATCCCTTGGTTACAGCCTCTTGGGAAACCAACATTTTCCTCATTAAAAATAGTAATAATATCTGTCTGCTCAGCAAGCCAATCACGTGTGCCATCTGTAGATAGATTATCCACAACGATTAATTGATAGGTTCCTATTGGCGTAAACTTCCGTATACTCTCAATACAAATTTTTGTATATTCAAGTTTATTGAATGTGAGAATGATAATACTTGTCTTTTTTGGCAAAAGCATAGAATTGCTACCACCTTTATTTTCTGAAATTGCTACCACCATTAAACCATTCCACGTAATCAAAATAATCATTAGAATGCAGATGCAAATACTGATAAAACCCTGCATACCTATTTCGTACTTGTTCACTATTCCACCCAAGCATAGGTATATTTGTAGGGTAATCATACTCTTCAAAGGAAAAGCTCACTTTTTTTTCTGTATATGACAAAATTCTGTTGAATTCATTTGCATCTTCTTCATTTGTTGTTGACATCTTAAAATATACATTATCCCAATTGAATTTCTGTAATCTTTTCTTCCATTTCCCTTCTGCTTCTTCTTTATTTCTATAATGATTAAAGTAAATGTGTATATCTTGCAATAAACCAACAGGATGATTGAAACTCGGTATGTCGATAAACTCAAGCTTACTATTTAAATAGAACTGCAAATCACTAATCAATTTTAGATAATCCTTATTACGAAAATACATCCACATAAAAGGTGTGTTATAAGGCAATCCAAGCTGTTTGTAAACGAATCCTCCCCAACAATCATCTGATACAATACTAAAGTTTCGGTTTCTTAACTTGAGATATACATCAGGACTGAAAGTCTCAATTGGATTTTTATGTGGATAGCTTGAAGGTAAAATTTTATTATCATCAACACCAATATTGATTAGCCCTGTTTTTATGAGATTGTATTCTGCACTTGTTATATTCACATAATCAAACTCAATTTCATTTATTTGATGCAATTCTACTTCTCTACCTAAACATTCCGCATGAATATCCCATACTATTACCATTCGTGATCCTTCTTTGATATAGTAAGAATACTTATACTCTTCGAGCTTTACTACTGCCTTGACAAGATAGAATCGTGAAACTAAACGTTCCAAAAAGCAATAAAGAGCTTGTGACATCTTTTTTGCGTTCACTAGGTCTATAAACTCAACCAAGGTGTCAGTAAATTCATCAAATAATTTCAATTCATAAAATCGCTGTTGCTTAAAGATTAATTCATAAAGAAATACATAATTATCAGCAATAGTATTAACTGCATCTTCAAAATCTTGATCTATTTCAAACTTCTCAAATTTCTTAATTATAAAATCGACATATAGCTCAATGGATCTAATAAGTTCAATAGAAGTACTCACGATTAATCACCCTACATTTATGTTTATTTAATTTTTTGAATTAATATTCAATGCATCTTTTAGATGATTTACTCTTTTTATCAATCCACATAGTAAGCAGGATTTCCGAATACTTTTCGATTAGGAGCTACCTTTTTCAAAACTACGCTTCCAGCACCTATTACTGAAAATTCACCTAATATACTTTTAGGGAGCATTCTGGCCCCGGAACCAAGAAAACTCCCTTTATTTAATCTACAATAACCAGTCACATCACAATGAGCGCTAAGTGTTACTCCTTCTTCAAGGTGAGCATCATGGCCAATGGATGATGCTATATTCACAATTACATGATCTCCTATAGTTACATTCACAGTAACGACAGAATGGGGACAAAGAATAATCCCTATGCCCAGTTTACTTCCTACACCAATTACCGCTGTTGGATGGATAACATTGGTAAATACAACATTTTTGTTTTTAAGTCGATCAATAACTTGAAGTTTCCCTTTAGGTTCCCCGATTGCACAAACGCACACATCATTAGGCTCTGGTATATAGTCATTTATTGTTGAAATAATCGAGCAGTTAATACCTGAATCAATAATTTTTTGAGCTACGTTAAGATCGTCATTTATAAATACAATCGAATCCCATTCTCTTCGTTCCGATTGCATGTCATTCGCCCATTGCCATACTTCTCTGCCAAAGCTTCCTGCGCCAGCAATAACAAGTCTCCTGTTTAATGACATGTATACCCTCCGTCGATAGTCAAAACTGTACCAGTTATCCATTTCGCTGCATCTGATAACAAGAAGGCAGCACCATAAGCTATATCCTTAGGATTACCAATTCCCAAGGGATGATATTCTATTATTTTTTCTTGTTGTTCAATAGTTAGCAATGAAAAAGAATTCTCGGACATTTCAGACTTCACAAACCCTGGAGCAATTGAGTTTACTCTAGCATTCTTATCAGCAACTTCCAATGCAGCTGATCTAACAAATGCATTTATGGCACCTTTCGAAGCAGAATAAGCAGAAATTCCTGACTGTCCCACTGCTCCCATGATTGAACTCATAAATACAAAAGAAAAGCCTGATTTCCCCACCTTTTTACTTAACATGCATTGTAAGAGAGCTGTACCAGCGTAAAGATTAATATTCATTAATTGATCATAGTGAGCCAAATCACCTAATCTAAGGGGAATGGTCTTGTGTAGCCCAGCCGAGTGAACTACCCCATCAATCAAAATATTATATTGCTTTGTTAAATCTTTCATCCAAGCTTTAATATCACTGGTACTGTTTAGATCGAATGGAGCTATTATATGCGGCTTCGTGGCATCTAGACTTAGTTTAGTCTCCTCAAGTGATTCTTTATTTCTTCCGGTAAGAATCAAGGTTGCTCCAAGCTGGTCAAGAACAACTGCAGTCTCTCGTCCAATACCGGAAGAAGCACCAGTAATCAATATTGTTTTACTATTTAACGAATAGGGATACTCCATTAAAATTGTAACCCCCCTCTTTTTTATACATAAACAGTAGACAAAGTTGCATTTTTTAATGTTAATGCGGCTGCGCCCCAAGATAGCCCTACACCAAAGCCCGCTAGAATAAGGTTTGCTCTATCCTTCTTATTTAATATCACTTCGCTATCCGTCATTAATAACGGTATAGAGGCCGAACTTGTATTACCAAATTTATGAATATTAATTGGCACTTTAGTGATGTCTATCCCGCATTTATTTGCAAGAAAACCTAGTATAAATTTGTTGGCCTGATGCATCATATAATAGTCCACATCAAGATCAGTCCACTGATGCATTTCAAGGATTTCACTAATTAATCTTGGCACGACTTCTGATGTGAAATTAAAAACTTCTGTTCCATTCATATATAGATCTTCATGCGCTCTTAAATAACCGTCTTGATGGAGTATTTTTGTCATCGAATTAGCGTTATATCTTTCGCGGTAGCCACCTGCCGGAACGATAATGCTTTTTGCACCCGCTCCATCAGTTCCCATCACAAAGGAAATTTCATTAACTTCAGGTGAAAACTCTAAGGCCGTTGCTGATCCTGCATCTCCAAATAAAAGACTAACAGAGCGGTCTTGTGGAGAAATTAACTTAGAAATTGTGTCCCCAACTAGAAGTAGGGCCCTCTTGATGCCCCCAGATTGTACTAATTGAGAAACTATATACAACCCATACACATAGCCTGAACAACCTAACGTAATATCGAATGCAATACAATTATTAGATAGCCCTAATTTGTGTTGTAAAACACATGAAGTAGCAGGCAATACATAGTCAGGTGTTTGGCTCAGAAAAATAAGAGCGTCAATTGTGTCCCGTTCCCAATCAAGATCTTGAAGAACTTTCTCAGCTGCTGTAGTACATAGATCTGCTGTTGTCTGATCTTCAAGGGCTCTGAATACTGTATTCGTTCCGATTACATTTAGAGTTTTCCTAATTTCCTTTGTTGTAAAGTATGGTATATCCGTACTTAGATCCACCTTATTTTTGGGTAACGCTGAACAAATGCCTCTTATACTTACATGAGTGCTTTTTATCATAGTTACTCCGTTAGCTTACTTGAAACCAGATTTATTATATCTCGAACAAATTTGCAATTTTTCAATTGATCCGGGTTTACATGAACACCTAATTCCCGATCAGAAAATGCCAAAAATGCAACTGCGGCCAAAGAGTCCCACTCCTCCAAATCATCCAAAACTGTATCCGGGGTCAGAATTATTTCCTCATCAGGCATAATTACTTGCTCTTCCAATCTTTTCAAAAACTCATTCTTAGTCATTTTCATCATCCTTCCAGCTTATAATTATCATAATATAATATTGCATGCAGCCCATGAATAACCCACTCCAAAGCCTACTAACATAGCAGTATCTTCTTTGCTCGCTTTTTTGTTTTCCAAATCTTTGCACAAAGAAATCGGAATACTGGAAGATACCGTATTTCCATAATTCTCAAGGTTGAGTGAAAATCTCTCTTCGGAAATGTCCAGTATTTTCCTTAAATTTTCTAACATGAATTTGTTTGCTTGATGAAAAACAAATCGATTATAATCTTTAATCTTCATACCAGATATACTTAATAATTTGGTAACGGCCAGTGGAATCTCTCTCAAAGTGAAATTAAAAATTTCCGATCCATTCATGTATAGATTTCTATTGGAGCGAATATTTCCGAATGAATCTTCTTCTTCTATTTCAGATTGTTTCGTGATGGGTTCCTTTAGACCACCTGATTTAATAATCAGGTTATCTTTACCGGTTCCATCAGTTCCAAAAACAAATGGTCCAATTAATTCTCTGTCCGATTCTTTACCTGAAACTAAGGTTGCACTTGCTCCATCGCCAAATAAAACTCTCACGCTTCGATCTTTCGGATTAATATACTTACTGTAAGTATCTGACGTTAAAAACAAAATATTGTTGGCCATGCCGGATTCTATAAAAGCCTTGGCGACTGAAAGCCCATAGACATATCCTGAGCACCCTAAGTTAATATCAAATGCTGCACATCTTGTCGACAAACCTAAGGCATCTTGTAGTATGCATGCAGTTGTAGGAAGAATATAGTCAGGAGATTGTGTACAGTAGATCAACATATCGATGGTACTTATATCTATATTTTGTTTAGTGAGCATTTTTTTAGCCGCAGCAATCGCTAAATCAGATGCGTACTCGTCACAATTAGCGATAGGCCTTTTTAATATTCCAACTTTTCGAGTAATTCTGTCGCTTTCTGAATTCTTCTCAAAAAGTTCAGGAACATGGTAATCAATCCCTTTAATATATGCTCTCTTCAATTTGCTCCCTCCCTTCTATTCTCTTAATCTTTTAACATTTGGTTCAGCTTAAATCCAACATTTTTTCTGGCATCAACTAAAGAACGTATTGTATTAGCAGAACGATATCCCATTTGCTGAACTATAGGGAATTCTTCTTTTATTTTATGCAACACACTAACTAGCATGTCCGAGTTATTCGCTTCAAATCTATAATAATCAAAGTGATCACGGAATACTCTTGTCTCATTCCTAACATTTGTACTAACTAATAAACACCCCGTTGACATTGCTTCAGCTGCAGCGGTTGTTGGGAAGCCATCCATAGCATTTTCATCCTCAGTGCTGCAACTTATAAACACATGGCATTTTTTATATAGTTGTCTTAATTGAAGCGGATTTAAAACGCCATAAAACGTGAAATTTTTATTTTTAATCGTGTTTAATTCAGATTCCCAATTCCCTACAATATGTATATGGAAATCTTCATTTAATTGGTTAAATGCATTTACTAAAGTAGAAAATCCCTTTCGAGGAGCATTCACTGCACAAAATATAAGATGGATAGGGAAAACCTGCGATTTTTCCTCTAGATTATAGAATTCAGTATTAATAATCCCTGGAATATAAATGCTTTGAGGCAGCACATTCATCACTTCGTCTACATTTGTAAATACAGTTTTACACTCACTTCCTACCCTCTCGATAAAACTTTTATTGGTTCTGGGATCTAATCCACCTCCTGGATAAAGGGTAGTATGCAGTTTTAGATTATACTTATTTATCAGATCTATAATACACCACAAAATATTGGAACCAGGCACCATGGCACCTGTCTTCAACTCGTTTTTGCCTAATAGGCTCAAGACTAAGTTTAAAAAGACACAATACAAATCTGTTATACCGTACTTTATAATGACATCTTCTATTTCTGAAAATGAATATACCTTAGCTGGAAAAGGATCCGTATGAGGTTGTATCGCAATGAATACAGTATCTGGACACTCCTCTTGAATGTAGTAGTTTTCCCAGTAACGAAAACCACTCAGCATCCAAGGGAATTTAGTATCGATAACAGCAATGCGTCTATTTTTCATGAATTTATAATTACTTCTTTCTGTTTGCTTTGAAAAAGTCTTAATTGCCCTACAACAAAATCAATTTCTTGATCGGATATTTCTTCCCAGAGAGGTAGGTTAATTATTCTCCGAGCGATATTTTCAGTAGTTTCCATAATGGATTTATTAGAATTCAGGAATAAACTCTGCTGATGACACGCGGGAGAAAAGTATGTCCTAGCCTCAATTCCAGACTGTTCCAAAAAGGAAACAACATCAATAGCGTTACAATCATCTGGGCTTAATACAGAAACATTTTGATGTGCAACATTACCTCTAGTAAGATGAAGTTGCCACCCGTGATCGAATAACCCAACCTCCTTCATACTTTTTTCATATTTTCTTCGTATCTCTTGTCTAATTAAAATTTTCTCTGGATATTTATCCAAACTAGCCAATCCAATTGCAGCTGCATATTCCGTTAACTTACTATTCAATCCTATTTGTTCAGAGTTTCTGTTAGGCCCAAAACCAAAATTACCAGCTTTTCTAAGTTGTTCTATAAAGGCTTCATCCTGACTATATACGAGTCCTCCTTCTCCAATACCAAACGCTTTAGTAGCATGAAAACTATAAACTATTGGTCCAGAAAAGGTTGCTTCTAACCCTAGCCCATCATAGGTTGATCCAAAACTAGCAGCTGCATCAACAACGACAGGAACGCCCAATTCCATTAGGTTTTGATAGTAGCTAAGATCAACAACAGTTCCAAAGGTTGCATATGGAACTATGACCGCAATTTCCTCACCTAATTTATCAACATAATTTTGAACTAATTTTTCGTCCATGCACCAATCCTTTGAACGAATATCAATGAACAACGGCTCCAAGCCACACCATAAAGCTGCTTGTGCAGTCGCAGAGAAAGTAAAGCTTGGCATAATAGCATATCGACCCTTTTTTCTTTTACTTAGCATAATAGATAACATTAAACCAATTGTTGCATTACTTACTGTTGAAACAGCCCCTTTATTTTGGAAATACTCTGATAATATTCTTTTCTCAAATTGAGTATTCAGATTTCCGTAATTACTATAAATTCTTGTTTCATCAATTACATCTAGATACTTCATGTATGTTTCCTTTTTAACAAGATTAGGCTTCAAAAAGGGAATCGATTTTCGCATAATATTACACCCACTCACTATGATATTATTTCATTTAAAGTAAATTCAATTTTTTCTTTGGTTTTGTTATACTCAAGAACGTCCGTTAATTCATTCTGAACATAGATTTCAATAATACTTAGTGAATTCTGTAAGTATCGAATTAATGACTTCTTATAATCCACTTTCGAGGAAAAAAATTCATCTTCCAGAGCCGAAGTTAATAGCTTCAGCCACTCTTCTATTGACAGAACCATGTATTTAGTATTTCTTTGATTTTGTCCACTATGAATTCTAAAATAACTTAACGCTTCAGAGATATATGCTACTTTTCCTTTTTTCATTAGAGAAAGCCAGGTAGCGAGATCGTTTAACACACAATATTCATTCTCATTAAAATGTCCAAATTTATTTATATCCTCTTTTCTAAACATAGCTGTAGTAGGTTCTCCTATGAGATTTTCTGTCTGCTTGAGCATCAAGGAGCCAAATTCCCGTCCATCTATACAAACATCTGAATCGAATAATCGTCTCGTAGATGAAGTAGAAGGCAATCTTTCACCATTTTCGTCTATTCGTTCACGAAATGATGTTACTAATGAAATGTCGGGATCACATTCTAAAAAGGATACCATCTTCTCGATTTTGTTGAATTTAAATAAATCGTCGTCCATTAAATAATTGATATACTTTCCCTCTGCCAAATCAAATAGCTTGTACCAATTCTGTAATGCTAAATTAACAGGATTTTTATAATATTTTATGTGGCTATATTCTTTCAGATAAGGTTCTACTACCCGTTCCACCTCATTATTAGTGCTATCATCACAAATAATAATTTCTATGTTTGGATAGGATTGATATATTGCGCTTCTCAGGGCAAGTTCGAGATAATACGGACGATTATATGCAGGGATTAATATACTTACTTTAGGTAAAATAATTGAACCGTATTCTTTAAGAAAGATCAAACGATATTCTTCATAACCATTTAGCTCTAAAGGCCCGCAATCATGAATACACCAAGACTCCTTTTGATTAGGAACCCCTACTTCATAACCGGCCTTTTTGAATTCGATAGCCTGAGATATGTCATACATGTGCCAACCTTTAAACAGGTCTTCTCTCCATGGGAGATCGTACTGTGTCATAAGAATTAATCCGTCAACCGCTTCTACAGATTCATAATCGCCCTGTACTTCACTCGTCTGGAATAACTTCATTCCACCCTCACGTCCATTATCATATACCTTGCCATAACGCTCACTTGCTTTCCACCAGACACCACTAGGCGGTATCTTTTTCGCTCCGATAACTCCCATCATGCCAAGCTGGGAATGACTGATGAATATATTCAAGATATCATAGAGAAAATGCTTATTCACAATAAATGTATCTTGATGAAGATAGATTTTAAACTTTGCATCGGATTGTTTCATCGCACGATTGTAACCTTCAGTAAGGCTTTTCGCATCACGTATGGCAATTAGCTCTAGCTCATATCCCTCTGGTATATACAGTGAACGGATATATCTAACTGACTCCTCATAGAGAACTTCATCATTAAAACATGTAATAAAACAAATCTTATTGTTGCTCATGGTTTATTGCCACCTCAATCTCTTTTTGCAGATCTATTATGTCCCCATCTGGCTCATCGATCTGAGTCAAGAAATTCAGAGCATCGCGATTCGCCCCAAATTTATACAAGATGTATCCTAAATTAAACAATGTGTCTACATCCTCCGGATCAAGGGAATACGACTTCTCCAACAAAGGAATGACATAATCATATTCACCTGAACTAAAGCAATTTACTGCCATCCGGTTTAATGTTGCTGTTTTATGAATGATGTCAACCTCTACTGAACGAATAATATCCTGAATAGAGACCGTATTTTTGCTGAGCAACATGATCAATTCACTATATGCTTCCTCTCGATCCACTTCATTTTCAATCCTACGAAGTAAAAATTTAACTATGTTTGCAGCTAATTTGTGTGAGTAAATGTTATGCTCAATTTCTTTAATCCATGTTTCAATCTGCTCGTCTTTTTCTTCGAGTCGATTAAGCCATTCGAGGGCAGCTTCATCTTCTCCAATCGTATACATCAAAGTTGCAAGATTGATGAGTGTAACCGAGTTTAATGGATCAAGCTCACAAGCTTTAGTCAGATATGGAAGTACCTCATCTAATTGTTTTTTTTCAAAATTAGAAATACCTAAATAGTTTAAAATTGAAACTACAGGCCCTTCATATCTTTCTAGAGATGAAAGGATCTGAGCTGTAGAATTCGTAAAAATTTCAAGTAGGACAGCGTCTGTAGGCTCACTCAACAGTTCTTTAAAAAGCGTATGCAATATTTTATCTTGAGAAGTTTTGTAGGCAGTTATAAGAAAACTGGATATGTCAAATTCTTGTGGGAGTTGTCCTACAAATTGACCAAGTTCATTGGTGAGTGAAGCACTCTGTTCCCCAACTTCATTCATTACATAGTCAAAATCCAATTCCTGAAAACCTGCATTTTCGAACAAACTAGGAATATCCGCCATGTTCCAATATTTCTTGCCCATTTCCAAGCCTTGTCCAAGAAGTATCCTCTTAACCAAAGAGCAGTTGTTCGCGTTTGCAATCTCGGTAATCAGGCGCCCCCCTTTATTCAGAAGGGCAAATGCAGTTGGTAAGACTTCTACGTATTCAATTTCGATGCCAGGGTTTAAAATAATATAATCGAAATGCTGATCCCAAAGTAAAGAAGATTCAATCATTGTGCAGGACATAAAGGGGAAAAGTAAATCAGAGGCCTTATTTAAGTTACCATTCCAACTGCATCCGTAAACTTCTGCATGAGGAAACAACTGCTTGAGTTTCAAGCTGGTCCCCCCGATGCCTCTTCCCATGATCAATACTTTAAACGTATCTTCCGTAGTCCGCTTAATTAGTTGAACGGTACTATCCTCAATTCTTGTTTCCTCGATGGAAAATCCCCATTTATTAGAGAAGTAACTCGCATACAATTGCTCCTCCTTAATCTGATGAACACCATAATGGTGAACAAATGCATTACTACATATTCCTAGACTCAGTCCAGCTAATTTTACTCGTAGGCAATAGTCGGCAATCATTGCTTTGCCTTCCAGTTGTACATCAAATTCCCCTATAGTTTCGATCGTATTTCTTCTTAGCATGAAGCAAAATCCAGAAAGAACAATTTTCTCTTCTACATGGACATTATTTCTATATAGTTCATTTGCATGAGAGAGCATTTCTTCCATAGAAGCAAAATGGAGATTTCCAGTCTGGCCATCCTCTCCAATATTACTGAGTGGTTCAATAGCACCCAATTGCTGATTTTGATTTAAAGCATCAGATAAAGAAGACAACCATTGGGGGGATACTATGGTATCCGGATGCATAAACACTACAAAATTCCCCACAGCCATTTGTGCTCCCTGATTCCAGGCGTTACCCAAAGTAAGTTTGTTTTCAGAAAACAATGATCTTATATCTGTCTGCTCAGCCAACCATGTTAAAGCCTCTTCCGCTCCTCCGCCTTCTACGACAATGATCTCAAAGGTACCCTTTTCTGTGAACCTGCGAATGCTCTCAATTGATTCTTTTGTGTATTCAAAATCATTAGATAAGCTAGCTATAACAATACTTGTCTTTTGCATATAAAAACTCCTCTGAATAGAAGATAGTTGATGTTATATCATAAGGCTTATTTCGATGAATATATGTTTATTATCGGTTTTATTGTCGAAATCAAAGAGGTTTATATTTGAAATATAGCACATGAATTATTTTCCAAATATAAAAAAACCCATACTGCTTTATCCTTCTTTATCATTCGCCGATAAACTATATATAAGGAAAATCCTATTTTAAGAAAGGAAACCCCTGATGACTACAACTGAAAAAGTGAAGATAACGTTGTTTCACCTATCTTCCTCTGGTTCCAACAATTATTATTTATATCATGCTGCCTCCGATGAATTAAGAAATAAATATGAGATAGAACTGCTAACGGAGGAACAACTTCGTTACAATCGCCATATTGATCAAAGTGACGTATATATTACTACGCATGGGGAATATTCCTCAAATTACGAGAAAGTTAATATCGATTTATGGCACGGTTTCCCCCTGAAAGGCATGGCTAAGATGGACAAGCAAGAAACCACTCCAGATGATCATATCCACCACCATTGGTCTAAGGTTGATATGATCATGTCTTATTCTACTTTATATAACTCGGCGATGAATGCCTGCAATGGGTCTAACATTTCCCAATATAGAATCACGGGCCTTCCCAGAAACGATGCATTGTTGGCTGAAGGTGCGAAAATTAGACTGAATGAACTTTATTCTCATTTAAATACACAGACTGACACTGTAATCTTCTTTATGCCAACCTTCCGCAAATCGATAATGACCCCAGATAAAAAGGAAGGAAACAAGATACTCGAAAACATATTTGGCTTGCCTTCTTTCGACAAGGGAAGTCTCTCGGCGTTTCTGGAGGAGCACCATCTTTTTCTCGTTCTTAAGCTGCATCCATTTGAGGAAAGTTATTTCAGCAATGAACTTAACGGAATGAAATCGGAACGGATCGTTGTTTTGAATGACAAAATGCTTGGAGAGCATAAACTCGATCTATACGATGTTCTAGGGGCAGCGGATATGCTTATCACGGACTACTCTTCAGTATATATAGACTATTTGTTACTAAATCGTCCTATTCTCTTTTTGCCTGTGGACCTGGAAGAGTATAAAAACAACCGCGGCTTGTTATTTGAGCCCTATGAGTTTTGGGCACCTGGACCGAAAGCTTACTCTCAGAATCAGCTTCAACAAATGATTTCCCGACTGTTGTTAGAACCTTCCTGGTATGAGCAGGAAAGGAATACGATTAAAAATATATGTCATCAATATCAAGATAATAAAGCCTCGGAACGAATTTGGCAGCTAATTGACAATTATATCGAGGAGCATAAGAATGTAATCCTAGACAGAAGAAGAACGCAATTGGAACATAAAGAGCTACAGAAACAAGTTAAACATACCATTCAAGGGATGATCGAAAGCGAACAACTGGCTCAGGCCAACCAAGCTATCGAACAATACTTGGAAACTAATTTGGCCGACCCGGATATTTTTGCAATGAATGGTATGCTCCATTTAATGAATGGGAATCCCCAAGAGGCCATTCAATCGTTTCAGAAAGGCCACCTGCATTTTCCATGGGATGAGGATTTGGTGTACAACCTTGGATATGCGCATGAGATTAACGGTGAGACAGAAACAGCACATCAATATTACCAGTTGGCTCTTAGTATGACCGATAAACCTGAGCTCCGATCACTGATCGTGGACAGACTTAAACATTTATCTATGAATTAGGAGGTGGACTTATGAAAAAGGTCATTACGTATGGAACTTTTGATTTGCTCCACTACGGGCATATTCTTTTGCTCCAACGCGCTAAGGAACTTGGAGACCATTTAACGGTTGCCCTATCTACAGATGAGTTTAATGCCATTAAAGGTAAGGCGGTCTATTTCCCTTATGAAAAACGAAAAATGATGCTGGAAGCCATTAAGTATGTAGATGAAGTAATCCCGGAATGCTGCTGGGAGCAGAAGAAAGAAGACGTCAATCAATTGGGTATTTCCATATTTACTATGGGAGACGACTGGTCTGGCAAGTTTGACGAGTTACGTGAGTATTGCGAAGTCATATACTTGCCACGTACGCCGGATATATCTACGACGACTATAAAATCAGAGCTTCAAAAATCATTTTAAAAAGGAAAAAGACTACCTACTATTAGGTAGTCTTTTATATCTTCTTTTCATGTTGAAAATAATTATTTAAAAACGATATAGAGCTGAATTGTGGAAATTCGGTTATAAATTTCTCGATAAAGTTAGCTTTACAATCATTACTTGTATGCTGAATTAACGTGTGGTAAAGATGACGCGCTTTAGGTTGTAATCGAACAGCTTCTTCTAAAAATTCGACCGTTTCCGTACTATAACCATGATTAGCGTGATAAAACCCTAAATTCTCTAAACTCACTTCGTCTAATTGCTGTTGTGACAGCAAAACAGAATAATAACTCATTGCCGTCTCCACTTGGTTCAGACCATAAAAATAATTAGCGAGCTGGTTAACTAATTTCGGCGTTTTAGTCGCTTGTATAAATTGGTCAAAACAATCATACTGCTTTAGTATAAATAACTGTTTTGCTATTAAAAAAATGTCGTCTGCATATTCGGTTAGAAGTGCTTCCCTACCTGTTCCCTCGGAAGGAATAGAAGCAATCAATGAAAGCAACCCTTTAAACTCATCTTCTGTTCTCCGTGAGTTTATAGCTACTCTCAATATTGAATTATCTTTCCACAGTAGTGAACCAACAGCAATTTGAATCCAAAACTGCTCTATATCTTTGTCGTCTTCTCCAATAATCATCCCCGAATATTTGAGCCACGTGTCATGATTATGTCTCACTATGCCAAGCCGAAGATGATCCTCTATTAATAGATTCTCCTGATCAATGTGTGGCTCGTAATAGTCTACAAGTTCCTTACGCCCCAAGCCCAAAGATACTTTATATAGCAAATCGGCTTCAGACTTATTACTTTTATCATAGATTTGATCTAGAAAGTGAATAATGGATTCAGGTTGTTCATTATGATTTAACCACTCCACAAGTTTTAACAATACCCTTGGATTTCTGGTATTCTTATTCAATAATTTAGATAACCAATAGATAGCCTGCTGATTATCATTTATTTTGAAACTTACATTAACCAGTTGCTGCACGGGCATCTCAAAACTGTACATTGGATCCACAAGCCATATTTCTTGACGCTTAGCGGCCCTTGCTTCTGCAACTTCCACTGCTTTTCTGTATTGCTCAGCAGCTTCTACATAAAAGCCTAGAGTTTCAAAATGAATCCCCTTGATTGCATAATATTCGGAGTATTCAGGAAATTCTGATAGTTTGTATTCAGTCCACTTCCATGATTCAGCAAGACGATCTTGTTTATAATTGAGAATAATTAGTCCGACAAGGCAATGCGGGTACCAAGCCAATGTCGCACTCGTTCCCTCAATCGCTTTTTCATAGCATTCTAGTGCCTGTAATTCATCTTGAACATATCGATACTGGTTACCTAATGTAAACCAATCGTAATCGCTCATTTGGCTGTTGTTCTTCATATCGTTGAAAATCTGCATGTTGCGCTCATGCTTATTCTTCTCATTAACGCGTTGATCCTGATAGCCGGTGTGGTAGATAATGAGATCTATCCTTTTATGGTATAGCTCCCCTTGTGCTCCACGGGTAAGTTGTTCATGAATAGGCCTCTCGAAGTATATTCCCATGAAGTTGGGAAATAACCTCGTAACTGGAGAAGTTGAAATTTCATCTTGGTATTCCTTATCTCCTGTGAAGTTTACGACAGGAAGTGTGTAAGCCAAGTAGCCTAACGGCTGCTCATTATCTAAAAACAGATTCCACTGACTGTGTTCATCTACAGCAATATATTCATCTGCATCCATCACTAAGATCCACTTTGATGTCGCATGTTGCAAAGAAACATTTCTTGCTGCAGCAAAATCATTTGTCCATTGGTAATCAAAAATTAAATCGGTATAAAAACTCGCTATTTCTTTGGTTCGATCTGTTGACCCTGTATCAACGATAATAATTTCATCCGCAATATTTTTCACGCTGTCCAGACACCGAGGAAGCAACTCTTCCTCATCCTTAACAATCAAACAAACACTCAACCGTTTCATATGTTTTCGTCCCTCGAGTTATTTCTTACTGTCAAAAAACATGCTTTCAGGTGCGTAATCAGCCTGATATGCTGATTTCTGGACTTTAATGGTTCCTTGCCTGAGCAGCCAATCTCCCGCTTCCTGTTTCAAGTGATTCATCCTACTAAGAATCGCCTGATCAAACTGACATAGATTTCTCAGTTCGAGCTTATTTTCTGACGAAAGATGAGTTTTAAGTGCTTCAATCTTATGGACGATATCTTCCCTTTTATCCGAAAACAATGCGAGCTCCTCATATTCAACCCGGTCAAGCCGTTCTACGATATCCTTTGTCAAATATACCAGTTGACTAACGTAAGGATTAACCTCATTCATTATTTTGCTCCGCATTATTTAGTGACTTGCTAGCTGTATCCCATGCCTCACGCAATTCCTGTAGGTGGGATAAAATTTCTTTAGCCGGGACAGTGCTTTTTTTCATATTTGCCTGGATCAATTGATATACCATGTATTCATATACACGGTGCAACGTTTTAGCAATAGGATAATCATAATTAAGTGCTGCGATCAATTCATGAATTACGGCTTGAGCCTTACACAGATACGTATTAGCCTTCTCATAATCCTGTTCCTCGATCCCGGATATTCCAATCCGTACAAAACGTATAGCACCATCATATAACATAAGCAACAATTGAGCCGGGGGAGCGGTTTGCAGTTGTGTCTGTTGGTATTTTTGATAAGGTAAGTTAATCAAACCCGTTCTCTCCTTTATGATCAGGATAACATGCTCGTCAAACTGGACGATACACTATTGTATTTATTCATGGCTGTTTCCATGGCTGTGAACTGCTTATAGTATCTATTTTCTATGAGTGTCAGTCGATCATTCATAGCATCAATACGATCATCCAAATTCTTCAGCTGATCTCCCATTTCACTCTTAGGAAGAAAAGCCGTTGTAAGATCGCTGCTATATCGAGACGTTCCCGCACGGTCAGATATGCTCTGTAAGGAAACGGAAGTTATTTTTTTCACTCTATTGAAAATTCCATCCTTGCTGTTACTGCTTACGGTTGCTGTAGCGTCAGTTTGTCCGAATAAAGCCGAGGCTCCTTCAGGATTTTTTTCCAACGCTGCTCTGAGTTTCTTTTCATCTAATACAAGCTTACCTTTTTCACTGTAGGTTCCTGTAGTTATTCCGAACTCAGTTATATTTATTTTTTGACCATTTGGTAATACGACATCTGAAATTAAGGCTGATCTCATGTCACTGATGGTTTTGTTAAGAATAGAATCATCCTTAAGCATACCGCTTTGTGCTTTTTCTTGCCATAATTTGATTTCGTCATCTTTCATGTCCGCTTTTTGTTCGGTTGTTAAAGGAGCAAATTTACGGTAACGTTCTTCTCCTGTCTTCTGATTCATTAAGGCTAGGGTTTCGTTATAAGAATCAATAAAGGCTTTAATGGTATCTACCATTTTATCGATATCTTGAGTTACTTCAACCTGTGAAGATTGTCCTGAAGGAGTGACTCCATTTAAGGTGATTTCAACACCATTAATTGTGAAACTATTCGAACTTTGAGTTGTTGTTATGCCATTAATTGTAACAGATGCATCAACACCTTGTTTTACATCAGCTTGTTTTAAGCCAAATACATTAGTTAACAGATCTCCACTAAAGGTGATATCTTTTTTCCCCGTCTCCTTGCTTGTTAAAGAAATCTTGCCTGAGGATGCATCATAAACGGCCGTAACTCCTGCTGTTCTGTCGCTATTAATCTTATTGATTAACGAATCAATAGTATCATCTGGACTAAAACTGATAGTAGATGAACCAATGGTTATACTGGTATCCGTGCCTCCATAAATGGAAGAGATTTTGGTTGTTGAAGGATTAGGAACCGTTACACCACTTGAAACCACATTTGATGCAGTTGCCAGATTATTAACTGTAATATTCAGTACGGAGTCCGAAGCAGCTCCTGTGGCATTCGCTGTTATTACATTTGAAGCACCAGTAACTGTCGCCTTTTTAGCATTTACCGAACTGCTATAGTTCAAATTGGTCAATTTATCATTTAAGCTAACCAGTTTAGTGCTTACTTGACGATATCCATCCCTTTTCCACTCTGTCTGCTGCTTTTGTTGGTTCAACTTATCCAGAGGTACCCTTTCAGCTTTCATAAGCTGTTTGACCATAGAATCTATATCTAAACCTGACGCTAAACCTGTAATTCTCATATGTGCCTCCTTAGTTATGCTTTTTTGTCAATAATTAATCCATTCATCTCCATCATGCTTGCTGCTACATCAAGTAGCTTCTCTTGTGGAATTTCTCGAATTAAATCACCTGTTTCTTTATTAAAAACTTTTACCATAATGGCATGCGTTCCTTTGTGAACAGAAATTTCAAATGATTTTTCCGGACCTTGCACAGCCTTAATAGCCTTTTCTATCTGTTGAACTGCCTGCACCTGATCATTTGAAAGCTTTCCAGTAGGGTAAGACATGTTTGACGAAATAACTTCAGTATTTAGTACGACTTCTTCTGAACTACCTTTGGATGAAGTCGGCTTTCCCAATCCCATTACTGGACTATTGACCGATATCCGATTGTCCACAAAATATTCCCTCCCTTATATTGAAAGCAAGGTATTGATCACCAGTTTCTTCGATTCAAGTTGTTATTGTATATATCGGTATAAATCATTGATTTATAAAGACGAAACAGCAAAAAAGAGGCCTTGTAAACAGGGCCTCTTTTCGAGAAAAAGATATTAACGAAGTACAGACAGAATTCCTTGTGGAGCAGAATTCGCTTGAGCCAGCATCGATTGCGAAGCTTGCAGCAAGATGTTGTTTTTGGACAGTGCAACCATTTCCTTCGCCATATCAGTATCACGGATACGGGATTCGGCAGCAGTCAGATTCTCAACAGTTGTACCGATGTTGTTGGAAGTGTACTCCAGACGGTTTTGAACAGCACCTAATTTAGCGCGTTGTGTAGACACATTATTAATAGCTGTTTCAATTGCCGACAGATTAGTATTGGAACCCAAACCACTAAAGCCTGTAGTAGAAATAGTACCAATGGTGATCGAACCAGTTGCTTTGTCATTAACGGTGATTGTAGCACCTTTAGTGATGCTGATACCGTTAAAGGTTGTCTTAGTCATGATGTTATCGATTTGAGCACCCAGTTCTTTCAGCTCTTCATTGATGTTTGCTTTATCGTTAGAGCTGTATGTTCCACTCGATTTTTGAACATTCAGTTCTTTCATACGAGTCAGCATGGAGCTTACTTCGTTCATTGCACCCTCAGCTGTCTGTACGAAAGAGATACCGTCTTGAGCGTTACGTTGAGCTTGCTCGAGACCACGGATTTGACCGCGCATGGATTCGGAGATGGACAAACCAGCAGCGTCGTCAGCAGCGCGGTTGATGCGCAGACCGGAAGACAATTTCTCCATGTTTTTGCTTGCTGCGTTAGTGTTCAGACCCATGTTACGGTGAGTGTTCAAAGCTGGAATATTGTGGTTGATAATCATTTTTAATTTCCTCCCTGAATTGTAAAGTTCCCACATCCTTGTGGTGAACGGTTTGAAGGTCGGCCGCCCGTTTCAAACCTCTCTATAATTTATATCGGTGGTAGAGGAAATTTTGTTAATAGAGAAAATATTTTTTTTATATTATTTATGGGAATCCTTCCATTCTGATAACTTGCGGAGTAATTCCTGAGGTTCTGACGTTGCTTCAGAATTACTTTCTTGAATAGAAAGGTAAATTTCCTTCCGATAAATTTCTATATCTCTAGGGGCACTAACGCCAATTTTCACTGTATCTCCTTCTATGCCTAAAATGGTAAGCTCTATATTTTCCGATATCACAAGAGCCTCGCCTTTTTTTCTTGTAAGAACAAGCATTATTCTTCTCCGCCCTTCTTGCCGCTATCCTGTATTAACAACGGATGCTTAGAGTTATATGGCGTCGGATACAGCACAACCTGTCTGCCTCGTTTATTTTGAACGTTTAGAATAATCGGAGCCATAAGATTGGTTGTGGTCTTGGTGGGGTCATCCCCCCAAGTAACAATTGAACGGACAACCACATCTTTGATATTTGTAATACCAAGCAACTCTTGGTCATTATCTGACAATTCAAATTCGTACTCATTAAAAAATATAAAGGGGTTGGTAATAATAAAAGCAACTCCCTCATTCTCAACAGATTGCAGAATCGAAAAATACTCGTCATGGGATTGAATCATATATCGATTATACTGTTCAAAACCTGGTATACCATTTTTAAATTCAAAAACTTCCTCTTTCACTCGAACTTCTTCATTCTCCATATTAGGAACATGCATAAATGTTTAATTCCTCCTGTAATAAAAAAGCTACGAACGCATATTGTTCATAGCTTCATTATATATCTTTTTTATCCGTTTTCTATCGAATGAAATCAACCAATGTAGGGGAAATGATCTTCGCTCCTACAGATAAAGATGCCTGATAAATATTAGCAGACACGGAAGATTGAATTGTCAATTTAGCGATATCCGCATCTTCTGTTTTGGATTGCAACTTAGTAAGATTGAGATTCTCATCACTCAAACGATTTTGCATTAACTCCACTCGATTGGTTCTAGCTCCGACCTCAGCATGTACTGAAACCATTTTCTGCAATCTTGAATCGATATTGGCTGCCTCTTTGGAAATATCATCATATTTACCGTTTTTCATAGCGGTAGATAGCTTGTCAATAACATTAAATATGTTGTCATCCTCACTCTTACTGCCAAAAAACTCATTTCCCGACGTATTAATCTGAAATGTTACACCCTGACCAACGGTATATTCTACACCACTTGTATCCGTGTCCGTTCCAGCAAGAGAAGTCGGATCTCCTAGGTTATAAGGCTGTTTGTCATAAGTTTGGCCATTGAAAATATATTTTCCGTTGTACTGAGTGTTTCCAAGCTCCCCCAGTTGCTGCTTCAATTGTTGGAGCTCCGATTCGATACTATCAAGGGCTGTTTGAGGATTGCTTCCCGTGCTTGCCTGAACCGTAAGTGCTTTAATTCTGCTCATAACAGCCTCCGATTGTGACATGACCGAATCCGTCGTATCCAACCATCCCAAAGCTGCATCAACGTTACGTTGATATTGGTCATTGGATGAAAGTTCGGAGCGGTAACGAAGGGCATAAGTGACGCCCACCGGATCATCTGAAGGTTTATTCAGTTTACGGCCAGTCGACATCTGATTCTGCTGATCTGACATAGCATTTAAATTATGATTCAAATTATGCATCAGCTGTGTGCTCATCATATTAGAAGTAACACGTAACGACATTTTTTACCCCCCTAGGTTAGCGTCCAACAACGCCCGTTCCGTTAATCAATTTATCAAGCATTTCATCGAACGTCGTCATAACCCTCGCGGCAGCAGAATAAGCATGCTGGAACATGATCATATTGGACATTTCTTCATCAAGGGAAACTCCGCTTACTGACTGTCTTCTTTGATCAACCTGAGTCGTTAGTACCTGGGCATTCTCTGCTTGGCGTTTGGCCTCATTGGCCTGCACTCCCACCTGACCAACAATAGCTTTAAAGTAGTCATCAACCGTAGTTGGTGCAGTGAGTCCACCCCCAAAGTCGAATTTCGTATCTTTCAAATTGGACATGAGAATAGCCAGCCCGTTGTTCCCTTTTACGACTTGTTCATTCGGATCGGTTCCCATCGTTCTCATTGAAGATGCAATCAAACTCGGATTATCTATAATCGCTTGATTCAATGTAATATTGGCCGCTGTAACAGGACCATCACCTTTGGCAGAGAAGAAATCCCCACCAGCCACTGGTTTCCCTTCATTTAAACCATAACCGAGCTTATGAAGACCATTAATACCTTTCACAGTAACCGTTAAATCTGAAGATAAGGTTCTTCCTGCACCAGTATAGGTTTTACCATCTAAAACTGTCCCCTCAGGTAGAACGGAGCCAGCAGGAATCGTAATTTGAATGTCACCATTAACAAGTGTATTAGCAAGTTGATCCAATTGCTTTTGATAATCTGCAACATAACGATCTCTCGAAACAAACGTGCCATACACTTCACCGCTGTTCAAATCGCCGCTTGCGTAAGCTTGTTGCAGTGTCTCCGAACTTACCTGATTCGCTATGCTGCCTTCCACCAGAACCTGGCTTCCCATCGTAACCTGGTATCCATCAGGCATTTCGGTTACTTTTACGTTTACTAAGCTAGATAATTGATCAACCAGCAAGTCTCTTTGATCTCGAAGATCATTGGCATTGTCACTACCTGAGCTTTCAATACGTGTTATTTGATTATTCAGATCTGAAATGGAAGAGAGCATGGAGTTAAGCTTGCTGGCATTTAGATCAATGCTATTGGTAAGATCACTATTTAAGTCCGTCAGCTGCTTACTTGTATGATTCAAAGCATCAGTTAGGGCAAGAGTTGTTTCCTTGACAATCTTCCGGTTCGTGACATTCTCTGGATCCTTACTCAGATCAGACCATGACTTATAAAAATTATTTATTAAGCTGCTAATTCCTGTATCAGAAGGCTCATTTATAATGGTTTGAAGTTTATCCAATGTATCATATTGAATATTCCAATTGCCAAGAGCTTTGTTTTCATTGCGATATTGTTCATCCAAAAAAGATTCTCTTATTCGCTCTACGGATGAAAACTCTACGCCTGTTCCGAGCTGTCCCGGAACTGTTGAGTGAGTCATTCCGTATGCTTCGATCGGTTTTGAAGCCACCATATTGACCCGCTGGCGTGTAAAACCCGCAGTATTGGCGTTAGCAATATTATGACCAGTAGTATTTAATGCAGCTGTTTGAGTAAACAGGCTTCGTTTCGCAGTTTCCACTGAATGAAATGTAGAAGTCATATATCCTCCTCAGAATCTCTAAATTAGGCCTTTGCATCGAATAGACCAGCCCGATTTGTACTATTCGTCTTTCCAGCAGGATGCGCATAGGTTGGTTCATCACCCGGAGACGCACCAAGAAGATCTAAAGAATAATCCACGAAAGCCAAGGCCTGGCTAATCAACTGCTGATTCAGATCGTTTAATTGCTTCAATTCATGCAATGTGTTGGCGAGCTCCAACTGTATATCCTTTAACTGCTGCTTTTCTTGAGGATCAAAAACAAGTCGTGATAACTCCGTTAAATTCAGATTTAATAGAGACTTGATTCCTTTCTCTCTTATATAAGCATAGCAATGTTCTTGTCTTTCATTTTCAAGCTGATCAATTCTTTTCATTAATCGCGATTCATGATTAAGTATTTGAATTAAATTGTCAACATCATTGTTCATAACCGCATCTTTCTTGCCCTGCGCCAACTTAAGCATGGATTTATGCTCATCGTTCAGTCTGACCAATGATTCTATTAATGGTTGTAATGGCATAAGCGCCCCCTACTTATTTGGAAAAGACTTAAAATACGGCATGAGCTTCTCGGCAATTTTTCCTGCTTCTACATGATAGGTGCCGGAGGATACCTGCTGTTTGAGGTCTTGAATCCGTTGTACTCGATCAGGGTCGGTGCTGCGCTCCTGAGCCTCCAGCATTTCGATCGCCTCCGAGGAAATGGATACTTCATCCTTGCGGCGCTCCATCTTTTTCGCTTCCTGCCGCTGAGTCTCCATATTCCGTTGATAAGGGTTAACTCCACCAACTCTTCCGGTATCATTAATTTTCATATCTTCCACCTTCTTTCAAATATATAAGGACGCCTCAAGCGTTTCTTGGGTACGTATAATTATGGCATCCAGGCGGGTGCTTCACGCCAGACCAACGTAAAAAACCGATAATCTTTACTAAGTTTATCGGTCATAAATGAAACATTATTTATAGTTGTATATGTTTTTAGTGCGCTAGTCTGTTATTTATGAAATTTATCGACAGCCCGATAGGTTGCATCGCCCTGTTTTTTAGTGCCTGAATCCTTATTTGCCTCTTCATGCATGGCCTGATTCAGTTCTTTGGTCAGGCGTGAGCGGCAAGAGTCGCACATATGTCCATCACGGATCAAGTTTCCGCATACTTCGCAGGGATACATTAAATTCGGCGCATTCATCACCGAGATCCGGCCTTCCCGGATGAATCGGGTGATTTGCTTGATAGAAACTTCGGTAGCCTCCGACAGCTCCTGAATCGTTGCGCCCTTTTCCTCACGCAGGTATTGAACACACTTTTCATATTCGTGCTCAATTTCTTTGATGCAGTTTGGGCACATGTCTTTAAAATTAGCCGCAAACAATCTGCCGCAGCGAGGACAGTTTGCCAGATTCACGATTACGCCCCCTTCGTTCTTTACAAAGTGAATTCCGGAAAGATTCATGCTATGTACTCTATACGGAAAACTACGTTTCCTTCTCACTGATATCTAGAAGAAACTGTATAGAAATTCCTGAACCATCCTAAACATATATAGCTTACATGATTCAACGTTGCCTCGTCCATCCCTTTTCACGAAATCGGCATGTTTTTAGCAAAATTTGTCGGTTATGAGCGCGCCCATGTCAAACTATACACCTCTGTAGTTATATCAGGGCAACGTTGCATTTCTCCTTGGATAACCGCTGCGCAGGTGTTAATCGTACTGCCTGTCGTGTAAATATCATCTATCAACAGGATACGCAGACACTCTATACTTCGTGTAGTATATTTCGCAGCTTTTGTAGAAGTGATGGGATTGGAAATAACCGTATGTTGCAGATACTCAAAGCCTCTCGGCTCGATATCAAATGCATGCTTCATGGAATCAATACGTTCTTGCCTTGTCTTAAAGCTTTGTTTGCCCGTATGCTCGCTCCGAACCAGCAAAGGGACGACCGGCAGCTTATGCAATTCCCCTATTCCTACAGCGAGTACTTCAGCCTGGTTAAAACCGCGTTCGGTGAGGCGCTCCCTACTGACGGGAACGAAGGTTACAAGATGCGGCTTCCATATTTCTCTGCTACCTGCTTGATGGTGATTGAGCTGAAAAGAAATCTCCTGCTGCATCCGAATCAAAGCACGGCTTATCATCTTGATCAATAAGGGGGCATATCTCTCATGTCCCCTATACTTATATTGGGCCAGCCATTCTCTCATGGTTTCATTGTACTGCACGGCGCTGCGATTCAACACAAAAGACCGGTGCTGCGCCTCCCTCCGCAGACAATCCGGACAGCCAAATGCTCTGCCGCAATAGGGACAACGCGGTCTGTCGATCCAAGGAATGGCTGAAGCACATCGTTCGCAAATACCGGGCCATTCTCGTGTCAATCTGCTTCGGCTTCCGCATGTGAGGCAAATGTCTCCGGGAGGTGCAAGCAGATCGCGAACAAAAAAAGATATAGAGGAGCGAAGGGAGTGCACGAGGTAACCTCCTGTCGGTTGATTTCGA
This sequence comes from Paenibacillus dendrobii, assembly GCF_009807035.1. GTDB lineage: Bacteria > Bacillota > Bacilli > Paenibacillales > Paenibacillaceae > Paenibacillus_AQ > Paenibacillus_AQ dendrobii. The sequence continues at coordinate 549,258 of NZ_WUBI01000004.1, read as the reverse complement.
TGTTATCGACAAAATACAAAGAGTTAAATAAAACGAACCCGTGAGATTTCGAATACGGTGAGGTATGGTCCAAATTTGTAATTTTTAAAACTACAGCTCTTTCAAATATCCATTCTTCCTGGCAATCCGGTTCATGCCTACAATCTGTTGGACCGCCCTTTTCTGCGATATCGTCCATTGCGGAGAAGCAAAGATCACCCTTCCCGCCGGATCTTCAGAGGAACGCCCGGCCCTGCCGGCCATCTGGACCAAAGACGCCTCATCAAAAAGCCCGCTGTCTGCATCTGCTATAAAAACATCGCTGCGCGGAACCGTGACTCCCCGCTCTAAAATGGTCGTCGTCACCAGCAGCCGGATCTCCCGCTCTCGGAAGCTTACGACTTTCGCTGCGCGAAGTGGGTCCTCTGATGAAGTACCTTCAATACGGTAGCCATCAAAAGTACGGCAGAGAATGCGAACGAGCGGGTCGATGTGACGAATACGCGACACAAACAGAAAAACCTGGGCATCCCGCTCTAGCGATTGCCTAAGAACTTCTGTGAGTCGCTTTAAAAGTAGGGGCTGCCGGAGGCACTGTTCGATGCTCTTTACGCTAATTCGCTTCGGCACCGGCAGCGGATGGCCGTGAAAGCGGACCGGCACCTTGGCATGCTGCAGCGTTCCACGCACGGCCTCCCGTTGCAGCGGCCGGGGCGGCGTAGCTGACAAGTAGACAAACTTCCCATCCGGCTTGCAAGCGTTCTGTGCAGCAAATGCCAACATGGGGTCATTGTGGTAGGGAAAAGCGTCCAGCTCATCGATGACGACTAGATCAAAAGCCTGGTAAAAACGCATGAGCTGGTGCGTTGTTGCCAGCGTGAGTTCCCCTGCCTGCCATCGCTCCGTACTACCGCCGTATAACGTGACAATCCTCGTATCACTGAAAGCTTTCGCAAGCCGCGGGGCCAGTTCCAACACCACATCCCGGCGGGGCGTGGCCACCAGCACGCGGCCGCCTTGTTCGAGAATCGAGCTTAGCAGGGGGAAGATCATCTCGGTTTTGCCCGCGCCCGTCACGGCCCAAAGGAGAAAGCGGGAGGGCGCGAAGGGTTTGCCGACGGGCTGAATGTGCCCGGCGTGTACAGCGAGCGGCCACCACTTGCGGCCGCTCCTCTCGGCGGAGCCCCTGCGGGGCGGCTCCGCCAGGAAACCCAGTGCAGCGCAGGCGGCATCGCCCTGCGCTGCGCTAAGCCCCCACCGCCCGCGCACCGCGGCGGTGGATTGCCCGGCCGCGGCACGCACGGCCGGGTGCCCTCCCGCTGCTGTGCGCAGCAGCAGCGAGCAGGCGCGGCTGCGCCCGAGCGCGAGGCATGCCTCGCAGTAGGCGCAGTCCGCGCGGCCGCACGCGGCGCATGCCGTGCGGCCGGTGGCTTCGCTGCCGCAGCGCCGGCAGCGGGGTAGCCCTTGGCGGCCCAAGCGAAGCGGGCCGCGCTCCCCCGGGCGGGCATCCGCCGCCACGCCCGCGTCAAGCGCCAGCCGGCCCTGCAGGCTGGCCAGCTGCGCAGCACTGAACCAGGCGCCCGCAAGCCAGGGCGCCATCTCCTCCAGCAGCGCGTCCACTTCCGAAGCAAGCAGTGATCGCCCCTGCAGCAGTTGATTTAGCAGCACGGCTTGTCCATCCAGCTCAGCCATGCCGCCTGCCGTATGAAGAGCTGCATCCATCCGGCCTGCTCCCGCTGGCTCGGCGAGCAGCCGGTGCACGTCGTCCGGAGCCGCTTCATGCAGATTCCATATCCATCCTGCAAACCCATTTTGGTTCGATATGGAATCTCCCAAGGATGCAGCGCCCGCTCCAAATGAAAGATCCACACGCCCTGGTACCTCTGCCTTCCGCTTCTTCCCAGCCCCTACGCTCGCTTCCCCCAACAGCTCTATGACCCAAGCATGCCACTCATCCAAACTCCAGTTCCCCATGCCCGCCTGCTCCGCAAATGTTTCCCCGATTTCAAGTGCATGACTGAACGCTATTGCGTCAGACGGAAATACCATTTTCCCAGACCTGCCGAGCTTTTCTCTGTTCCGGACCCACCACAGCACGTCTACCCTCATATCCAGCGATCGTTTAATCGTCCAACTTCTCCCGTTCCACAGGCCATAAACTGCCAGCCGCACCCGTCCAACTCCTTTCGATCCATCGCCAAAATGGACTTCACCGTTAAAAATCCGATTTTTACAGCCTTTTTAAACATCATTTTAAAACCTTCAGTATGCACAAAACTGTGGAGCTCCATCTATATCCATACTTGTCCACAGTCCTCCCCTCTTGTCTTCACTTTTCTTTCCGCCACGCACCATATCCATCCACAAACCCACAGATTCATCCCCATCATTCACAGTTTGCTGTGCCATTATTAGCTTTCCAGCAGGCTTCTCCCCTTTTTAGCGACTTTAAGCCTGTGGGTAATTCATGTTTTCCCAAGATGCATACCCATCAACGATTTTTTAATCCACAACCGAGCGCAGTAGCCTTACTCCATCTCACACGATTGCCCCGGATCAAGCCGCACATCCAAACAGCAAAAAAGCACACCCCACGGTTAACCCGTACATAAGTGTGCTTCACCTTGTATTTCTTAATATGCCGCTGTCAGCCGCAGGCCCTATCCTATACATATGGAATATGCCCCGCTGCATGCGGATTTCGTAAATCGATAATCTTTACATTCGGCTCTCCGCCACGGCTCAATATCGAAAAATCCTTCGATATCGAAAGCTCAACGCCCGCGATTCCCTCTAATCGCTGAATAATGCCAAGTGTGTCATCATCCGAATTGAGGTCCAGCACCGTTAGCCCAAGCCGCTTACCTGTAAACAAAGCATACAGTCCAAGGGCCCGAATATACCATTCAATCTGTCGTTCATGATTGGAAGTCACCAGAATATAGTGAATCCGGCGTGTATTCCTGCGCTTTTGCCAGGCATGGTAGACATGAACCGCCACAGCAGCAAGCGCATATACCGTCAAGATCCACATTAGCGGGGTCAGCATGCAGACTCACCTCCCTGTTATACCAACACTATATGCTGGTAAGATGAGGTCGGTGAATGTAAGCGCATCATTAGCCCGCACCCTTTTCGAGGGTCACGGCCGCCGCCTATATCCAGTGGTAATTTTCACAATCATTTACAATAAAACCAAAATTACATATACCCGAATTTAAAGGGTTACCCAACCATATTTGATCGAGTTGATTACCGCTTGTGTGCGGTCGTCAACCTCCATCTTTTGCAGAATGCTGCTGACATGGTTCTTAACCGTCTTCTCGCTGATAAAGAGATACTCGCCGATCATCTTGTTGCTCTTGCCCTCAGCCATCAATCGCAGCACTTCCGCTTCACGGCGGGTTAACGGATTGTTCTCGCCCGCTACGAATTTCACGCCCGCTTCCTTCACGCCGCTCTCCGTCATAGCACCTGTCTCGTTGAGGAAGGTCATGCGGCGCAGCTGTTGAATCAGCTTGCCCGTTACTTTGGGATGGATAAAAGCATACCCTTCTTGTACGGAGCGGATCGCATTAATAAGCGACTCTGCCTCCATATCCTTCAGCAGGTATCCATTCGCGCCTTTGCGCAGCGTTTCGAATACATAGCTTTCGTCATCATGAATGGATAAGATAATAACTTTCACATCCGGGAAAAGCTCGCGCAGTTTCTCGGTTGCCTCCACGCCGTTCTCGACAGGCATATTAATATCCATCAGCACGATGTCCGGCTTGATTTCATTGCAAAATTCCAATACCTGAATGCCGTCCCCGCATTCGCCGATGACCTCAATGTCATCCTCCATATTCAAAATGCGCTTCAGACCCTCGCGAAACAATTGATGATCGTCAGCCAAGAGGACTTTAATGGTTGTTTTGCCAGAATCCCTGTTTTCCATCCTGTTACTCCTTCCCCTTCTCCACGTTCGTTGGGATATGGATTACGATCTTTGTACCCTGGTTCTCTGCGGATTCAAGTTCCATTCTTCCTTCGAGAAGCTCTACCCTCTCACGCATGCCGATCAGCCCGAAATGATCTTTCGATTTCTGCTCCAGAAGCTCGACTTTAAAGCCTAGGCCATTGTCCTGAACAACAATTTTGACCAACTGCGCCTGGTATGTAATTTCGACTACCACATAGGTCGGGTAGGCATGCTTGGCCGCATTGCTGAGCGCTTCCTGTACCAAACGGTATATGGCTGCTTCCATCGCGGAAGAGAGGCGGTGTTCTTTCCCCCGTGTTTCGAAAATCGTGCGGATTTTGGTCTTTTCCTCAAAATCATGCACATATTTCCGCATTGTCGGGATCAGCCCCAAATCATCGAGTGCCATGGGCCTCAGGTTAAAGATAACCTTCCGCATTTCTTCTAGGCTGGAGCGCACTTGTCCCTTCAAATCTAATATTTCGTCCTGCACCATCTTAAATTCCTGCTTTACCATCATTCTTTCCACAATTTCCGTGCGGAGGACCAGATTGGCAAGCAGCTGCGCGGGACCATCATGGATTTCGCGGGCAATACGTTTACGTTCCTCTTCCTGAGCCAGTATGATTTTCAGACCGATTAGCTGGCGGTTCTTAGCCGTTTCGATAATCCGTGTCACCTGTCCCAGTTCGCCTGACAAGTACTCCAGTACCACACCCATTTGTGATCCGATGGATTCAGCACGTTCAACAGAGTTCTCAACATTTCGGACTCTCTTTTGCAATTCATCGCGTCTGGCCTTGAGATACATTTCCTTCTCACGATAAATCATAACATCAAGCTGAAGCTGCGTCGCTTTTTCATACGCCTGCCTGATGTCATCCTCCTTGTAACGGACGAAGTCCCGGCTGACTTCCGTCAGCCGGACGCGAGAACGCCGGTAGTTCAGCTCCAGCTGATCCACCTTTTGCAGCGTCTCGATGGTTTCCTTCATCACATACTGCAGTTCCTGATTCAAAGAGGCAAGTTCGTCACGGGCCGCCTCAAGAATCTCAAACATCTGATATTTGCTGTTCTCCACCACCTGGATGGCGTTCTTAATGACGCGGTCTATCGCATCGGCTTGAAAATCCACGTACTTCTACTCCATTTCTTACCACTACAGTTCTATATAGAATGAGCTGTCATCCATGTTTTCTAGTTCATTTCTATACATATCATACCATATCATGATTCGATAGTGACGGTCTTCGTGTTTTGTTCCCATTTTACATTTAATCCTAATTGCTCTGATACGAGCCGAAGTGGGACTAAAGTACGACCTTGGCTGATATAAGGCGCAACATCTGCACCTTTGCGTTTGCCGTTCAGAATAAAGTCCTTATTTGCGATTTTCAAATCCATGACTTTGCCACCACGAATGATCGTTATTCGTTGATTGGCCGGGTCCCAAGTCGCGTTTCCGCCAAACGTATCCAGCACGTATTTGATCGGAATATAAGTGCTGTTGTTCTTCATGACTGGTGCTGTTTCCATCGTTTTCTTCTGTCCATTGGTCATAAAGGACTTTTGACCGATAGCCATGATGACTTTACCTGTAGGTAACCCGGCTTCACTGGACAGGGAAGGCATCGTGAACTTGATATTGTCAAAAGCAACCGTACCTGTTTTCGCCCGCTCATCTTGACCCTCTTCGACATTGACCACATATACACGCTTGAGCTGTGCCGGGAATGCAATGCCTTTATCGCTCAGATCGATATTGAGCGTCTTCCAGCCATCCCAATCAATCGTCTTGGCAAGGTCTACATAAACCGTGTTGCCGTTATTGTCTTTGAGCTCGGCACGTGCCCAGTTCAGGCTGTGATCTCCCATGACATCAATGGACATGGAGGTTGCCGCTGCGTTGATAGCCTTGCCCGTAGAGCCGTTCAGCTCTGCGTAGGCGTACATTTTGCCTGTTCCCGCGGTCATATCATATGTCAGCTGAAGCACTTTGGAATTGGCATGATCGCCGCTTCCCTGCGTTACGGCAGCCGTACCGTTCACTTGGGCGCTGTTGCTCGTAAACTGCACCGGATAGCTGACATTTTCGAAATTCTCCCACATATCTTCGCCGGCCGCCGACAACACAACCGCCGTACTGAAACCATTGTAACGGGCAATCGCATACCCCACTTTGGCGTTGGCATCCACAGACGTTACAGAGAGCTTGCCGTTCTGCACACTGCCCTTGAAGCCGATGAATTCCCACTTCAACGCACTATCAGGCACACTGATTTGCTGTCCATCCTTGGTCGTAGCCGTAACCGACACCGATACCGTGCTTCCTGCCTTGAGCGGCGCCGTAGCTGAAGCCACGTTAAGTGCATTCAGATCATCGGCTCCAAGCACCTTCACATCCATGCTCGTGCTGGCATTACCGCTGACAGCGGTAATCTTGGATGTGCCTGGCGTCACGCCCGTCAACGTTTGTCCGCTAACCTTGATATTGCCATTGCTGGATTTCCAAGTTGGCGTAAGACTCGAAGTATCTACCGGATTGAAATAGTTATCGTAACCTTTCAATTTAAACGAAGCCTGCTGTCCGATCAGTATAGAGGAGCTTCCGCTGATCTTCAGGCCCTTGAGCTCACCTTTGGGAGCACTTGTATATACGCCGACGGCGTTCACTACGCTGCGTTGCTCCGTACCGTATTCAGTGTTAAAGGTAAGTACGTTATTATCTTCACCCAGAGGACGGCTGACCATCGTCGTAGAACCGCCTCCATCCAGATTAAGGCCTTTCCATACTCCGATATTCACCATGAAGGATTGCAATTCCCCAAGCGACATGCCGGAGCTGTTACCATTCTTCTCCACAGCGATAATATAGGCATACCGCTGATCCTTCGAATATCCAAGAGCCGTTCTGGCACGGTATCCGCCAATGCTGGACACGTCACGCGAATAAGACGACGCTTGGCCGTTGTTCACCAGAATGGTATGCCCGCCGATCATCATCTGCAAAGTGGCAGGGTCCACGGATTGTCCCATCGTTTTGGATTTGAGCAAATAACTGGTTTTGATCGGTTGTCCAACTGCAAGGTGATTTTTCACAAAATCCGCAGCCGTTCCATGCGTCCGCAAAATGTAACCATCCTGCGGCACCGCCATATCGCCAAAGCCACCCAGATCTGAAATTTGCGTTATAACGCCATTCTGAACCAGCACCTCTATCGGGGTGGTGGAGCTATTTTTCGGGCGTTCGGTCGATTTCCATGCGCTGGTGTAAATATACATCGCATTGACATGGCTATATGACGAAGTGCTGCTCTCCGGATTGTAGGAGGTTTTATTGATCCCTGCGAGCGGGAAGGAAGAACCGTCCTGAGCTGTTACAGAGCCGTCGAAGGAAAACTCATCAATGATCGGCTTACCATCACTCGTCACCGCAAAGGAGTACATACCTTTAATATCCGAAGGGGTCGACATTAGCTGTCCGTTCGTCACTTGCCCACCAATCGGAGCTCCGTCTGCGCCTGTGTTAAAATAGTCCCCGTTCACCGCTGCGACCGCCCCGGTTTCCTTCGCCATGCCCCCTGTGCTTTGCTTGGTCGTGAACTGGCCATCCTTGCCGTTCATCACGTCCATTTTCACATACGGGTTCTGCAAATCGATGCGAATCACATCCGCAAGCGCTGTTGCCTGTTTCCCTGAACGCGTCGTCGTGAATTTGTATTTCGTTAAAATCGCTCCCGAAGTAACCGGATCTTCTCCCAGCTTCGTAACCGAAGATGCTGCCGCACTGGCGACCGAAGAGATCGAATGTCCGTTCAGCGGAATTCCGCTGCCTACCACCGGCGCGATAAAGAGCAGACCTGCCAGGGATACTACCATCCATTTTTTACCCGATACGAACCGGCCTTTATTCTCATTCAGCTTGTTATTCCATTTCATGAAGCGCTACTCTCCCATCTCTTTCAAACACTTTCGTTCCCCATTGTTTGCACAAACCTACGAATCTACTGACGTTCAAACCTGTAAAAATGTTCCTTGATTTCACCCAAAAACAAGGAAAATATCCTCAAAAATCATCATAAGAGGTTACTATCTTGTAACTTCCATACATTTAATAGACTGATTTAAACCTGAAAAGTTACGGAAAAATCAGCATTTTTAGCGAAATCGGTAGAATTGGCACAAAAAAATCCCTCCCCTCATCCGTGGATGAGAGAAGGGATCAACCATATCTGTGATCTCTTGATCACATATACTGTATTTTCTCCAAAAGTCTTTGCAGCATGACTGCCGCTTGTGCTCTTGTCGCATTTCCTTTAGGCTGGAATGATTTTGCGCTAACCCCTTGAATGATTCCCTCATTTAACAGTTTAGCAATCGTCTCTGGAGACTGAATCTTCTTGTAATCATCGAACTTCTTTATATACATTTCAGGAGAATAGCTTAGCGATGTCCGGAATCCGGAATAGTTCATGGCCCGCATCATCATGATGGCCATTTCTTCGCGCGTGATCGAATTGTTCGGCTTAAAGGAACCGTCTTTATTACCTACAATGATTCCCGCCTTCACCGTCGCTCCGATAAATGCGTTCTCTTTCGTATTGGTCACGTCATAAAAACGCTGCGACGTACTGATGTCCCCAGAGAGACCTAATCCTCTTGCGATATATTCGGCAAACTCGGCGCGCGTAATATTTTTATTTGGCGCATAACCGGTTTTGGTTCGTCCATCAACGATCAGCTTTCCTGCCAACATATTAACCGCATTTTTGGCCCAGTGGTTTCCAAGATCGCTGAAGTATTTGTAAGACATGCCTCCAACGACGGTATGGTTCCCTTTAATCTTGGCCCGGAACACTTGCCGATCGCTTGTCGTTTGAATGAGCGCAGGCACAAATGTCATGGTGTCCGACGCGGAATCCCACTGGAACAACCCTACCTTATCTGCCGTTGCGGCGATGCTGCTTAGAATCCAATATTGATTGGTAACTGACAATTCTACCGAGCTTGCGGAATTACTGGAATTCACTGCTGTCACGTAGAAATCGAACGGTTCAGTAACCTTTTGAACGGAAGCTGCCGTAATTTTGCTATTCAGTACCGCGCCCGCATCTGCAGACAGCTTTTCCACTCCTATGTTCAACTGGATATTAGAGGATGAAGTATTCAAGCTTCTGGAAATCTCCGTTATATTCAGCTGACTGAGCTGCAGGACGTATATGGCATCTCCCGCCCGAACGGCGATAGCTGCGTTCTTATCCTTGCCATAAATCGTTTCCAGGGTGCTTAGCGAAATACTCGTTAGAACGGAACTGTAGCCGCTCGGAGCATTGAACATGATCATATGCGTCTTTTCATTTGCGCTGACGATATAATCAAACGAACCTTTAAGCTTGTCTGTATCCACGGTTAATTTCTTGATGAGTTGATTATTGCGGGATTTCACGTCAGTGATGATGAAAGATTGATCTGTTAACCCGAACGTGGAAGTACCAAATTCCTTCAGATCCGTAAAAGTAAGATAAGCCGGACGATTGGCATCCGTGCTGCTGCCGGTAATGAAACTGGCAACCAGCCGATTGAAATAGGACATACGGATCCCCGCGCTATCGCTGATGCCGTTCGTTCCCGGTAAATAGGTAACCTCCACCTTTTGTCCGGTTGCCACCGAGCTAGAGAGCTTGAGCGTGACTGTACTGCCGCTTGCAAAGGCTTGATTCACGCCGCGCAGCATTCCGTCCACATAGACCTGAAACTGCTCAGCAGCGACGTAGGACTGTGTCAGCAACGTTTTATTATAGGTGATTTGCAGGACATCTCCTTGAACAGTGACGGATTTAATTTCGCCCGTTAATCCGCTCTCCGAAACTTTTACCGTTTCCAGGTTGATATATCCTGCGGCATTGCCGTTCAAGTCGGTTAACCGGTTTGTACCCGGCACATAGGATACCGTTACCTTGGAATCTTTACTTAATGCCGAGGCCAAAGTAAGTGTAACCAGATTTTCTTTGATTTCTACCGTATTAACATAGTTTGGCAAACCATTCACGAGAACGGAAAATTGGCTTTTCATAGGGATATTGGTGGTACTTAGCGCCTCATTATAGGACAGCACTACTTTATTCCCGGCACCTTCTGCCGATTGGAATACCGGTGGTTTCGTATCTTGATAATTGCGTACAAAGAAGTCGCTGAATGCACTGATGTTCTGTCCGCGGTTATCCTGAAGGGCATAACTTCCCGGAGTATAGCTGACCTTCACAATCTGTCCGTCAGACACGGCACTGCTCAGCGTCAAATATAGGGTCTGCCCACTTTGTCTGATCGACTGAATTCCCATCGTTGTGCCATCTGCTTTAACGGTAAACTGTTCATAAGCATACGATGAAATACTTTTGAGCGACTGGCTGAAACTCAGGGTCACTGTGCTATAGGATACATAGCCGCTGCTAGGCTTAGGGAGCGCTGTATCGATACCATTAACCACTTCACGCTGGGAAAAGGTAGCCGCAGAGTTACCCGCTGCATCCCTGATCGGTCTGGAACCTCCATTGTAGCTGATCTTCACCGTCTGACCGACAGCAACGCCTGTTTCCAAGGATATATACACACTCTCACCGGAGGTGTAGGCACTTGAAACTTTGCGCGTTTCATCATTAACCGTTACAGTGAACATCCCATTCGAAAACCATGAGTCCGAATACAGGATTTCATTATACGCGAGCCTGATGGTTGTATTACTGTACATTTCACTGCTTTGAAGAACAGGTGGCGTCTTATCGGAGCCTATCGTTTGAAAAGTCCATGACGAGCCGCTTAATCCTGCGTAGATGTTGTTCGCATTTTGTTTGTCATAAAAAGCGCCTCTTTCTATGGTCACATAGTAAGAAGAATCCATACTATAGCTATAACCGCTGACTAGGCGAATTCGTACCTCTCTCGTGCCGTAAACGACAACCTGTGTGGGTATTTCCACATCGCTGCCAGATTTTCTGACACTTACCCTTCCGTTTCCGCGAAGAACGTCTCTATTAAAATAGAGCACCAGATCAGAATCTACAGAGACCCCCGTACTGCGGTCGGTAGGACTAAAGCTGTCCAAAGTTACTTGAGTCGTAATCGTCACCGCTGTGGCAAAGGTCCAGTCGCTTTTGGAAGATATACCCGATACTTTATTGCCCTCACCATCCAGAAAAGCTCCTTCTGAAACGAGCACGTAATAATTCGCGTTGTTTTCCAGGTACGTTCCCGTATCGACCGAGATCACGGACGAGCCGCCTCCCGATACCTGAGCGGACTGCGAAGCAATGGATCTTATCAGGGTTCCATTGCTTTTATAAATGCTTATCGTGCCATCACCGGGATAGACAGCGTTGTTGAATGTCATTTGCAGTTTACTTCCAACCGCAACACCTGTGGTTCCATTAGACGGGCTCTTGTTAATGATTGAGGTTTTCCCTGTTGTTTTGAAAAACCACTGACTGCCTACGTTTATCCCCTCGAAAATAATACCATCCTTCGTCGCCACGAATCCTTTATCCATTAAAACATAATAGCTTGTACCTTCTTCCAAAGTCTTGGACAATTTAAGGTTAAGGATCTTTCCATCAACCCCTACTTGGGCATTTCCTGTACCATTCGTTATCGTAAACGTGTCGACAGTCTGATTATTTGACGTGCGTACCAAACGAGCGCTTCCGCTTCCCAGTACCACGTCTTCATTAAAAGTTAGTGCTAATTGTGGTAGCGTAGTACTAACCCCGCTTGCGTCCTTCACAGGGTTTGTTTGTACTACATCGAACGCGTGAAGCGTTTGAAAAGCATAATCCGCCTTCAAGGACGGAGAATCATTCTGATCCTTGAACACTCCCGCATCGACCTGGACCTGATATCCGCGCCCAAAAGCTAACGTATCGGGTGCTTGGATTTGAAAGTAATACGTCATGCTATCACGGCTGGTATCCTGTGTTATTTTTGAAGGATCGATATTAACGGTCTTGGCTGAAGACGCATCAATGACCCGAATACCCGCTGAATTACCGGCTGTTCCCGCCGCAATAGAAACTGGCTTATCTGCTTTAAGTGTAACCACCGGATTTCGCGATACTCCCTCACTTCCTCCGGAAATGGATACCGTGATGACCGGATTTCCTCCAGTTGCATCTGGTGCCGCCAAAATTTTCGTACTTCCCAAATCCACAAAAGCAATAAGCATAACCAAGAAAAAAATGAGTGCTTTCCTCATGTATGTATAACCCCTACCCTTCTATATGTTTTTTCAAGCTTGAGCCAATCGGTAGCCTATCTTTTTATATACGCTTTTAAAAATAGTCGCTTATAATACTTTTTCGGTAAAAATAAGATCGAAGTTTAGCTTAGCGGCATGATTGCCTATCATCTTCATGAATCGGAATATCCAAACCCCAAAAAATTGTCTATCAAATTACCTCGACAGAAGAAAGATAGAGCTAATGGATGCTTTTCCTTGAGATTATAGAATGGTAGTTCATCACCGCCAAAAGGCTATAACTTCTAGAATCATCAAAAAAACCCTGAAAGGACGAGCGTCCTCCCAGGGTTATCTTCTACTATTATATTACAGACCCGCTTGAATCTTAAGCTCTTCCACTTTGTCCACGCGTTCCCAAGGCAGATCCACGTCTGTACGGCCAAAGTGACCGTAAGCTGCAGTTTGCTTGTAAATCGGACGGCGCAGATCCAGCATGCGGATGATGCCGGCAGGACGAAGATCAAAGTTGCCACGGATCAGCTCAACAAGCTTTTCGTCGCTTACTTTGCCAGTACCATACGTATCCACGTTGATCGATACCGGAGTAGCTACACCAATCGCGTACGCAAGCTGAATTTCGCATTTGTCAGCCAGGCCAGCCGCTACGAGGTTCTTCGCGACATAACGTGCGGCATATGCTGCGGAACGGTCCACTTTCGTAGGATCCTTGCCGGAGAATGCACCACCGCCGTGACGAGCGTAACCACCATAAGTATCAACGATAATTTTACGGCCTGTCAGACCCGCATCACCTTGAGGTCCGCCAATTACAAAACGTCCCGTTGGGTTGATGTAATATTTGGTGTTCTCATCCAGCAGTTCTTCTGGAACTACAGGGAGAATGACTTTTTCTTTGATGTCAGCCTGGATTTGCTCCAAGGTTGCATCTTCGGCGTGTTGTGTAGATACAACGATGGTATCTACACGTACCGGTTTGTCGTCCATGTACTCGATCGTAACCTGAGTTTTGCCGTCCGGACGAAGATACTCGAGAGTACCATCTTTGCGAACCTCAGACAAACGACGTGCAATCCGGTGAGAGAGTGCGATAGGAAGCGGCATAAGCTCAGGCGTTTCGTTGGTTGCAAAACCAAACATCAAACCCTGGTCGCCTGCACCGATGTTTTCCGTTTCCTTGTCCATTTGGGCAGGATCACGGTTTTCCAAAGCAGCATTCACGCCTTGAGCGATGTCAGCGGACTGTTCGTTCAAGGAGGTCAAAACCGCACATGTATTATAGTCAAAGCCATACTTGGCGCGAGTATACCCAATTTCCTTTACCGTATTTCTAACAATAGATGGGATATCAACATACTCGGATTTAGTACTGATTTCGCCGATCACAAGCACAAGTCCAGTCGCAACTGAGACTTCGCAGGCTACCCGCGCATTTGGATCATTTTCCAGGAAAGCATCAAGCACCGCATCGGAAATTTGGTCACAAATCTTATCCGGATGTCCTTCCGTAACGGACTCTGATGTAAACAGATGGCGTCCTTTTACAGACATAGTATCAACCTCCTATAAAGATAATATAAGAAAAACTTTACCCAGGCGAACTTCACAGTAAACTAGCGTGAAGTTTTTCTTGCGATTATAAGAATAATCATAACAATGGCGTAAGTATACAGTATGTCTCACATAAAAAATGAACCTTTTCCTCTAGTAGGAAAAGGCTGCATGATAATCCTCAATGGACATATTAACGTATTTGTCAACCTATGTCAACGCAAGAAGAACAGTGCTATTGTTATAAAATGCTTTGCTGAGCCTGACGAATCAACCGCTTGGTCATTTCCCCGCCAACGGATCCATTCTCACGCGAAGTGAGGTGGCCACCGTATCCGCTTCCACCAGTAAATGCTCCACCAGCTTCACCTAATTCCGAACCAAATTCCGTATCCGCAAAAGCATTGTAAGACCCACCGTAAGCTGCTCCAAGACCAAATTCTGCAGCAATTTCATACTTCATTTGATTCAGGACATTTCGCGACTCAGGGACAACTTTACGATTATTATTTCTGGCCATTTCAATACACCTCCTGCAAATTGGTACTGCAAGAGTAGTATTTGTAATTAAGTTCGCTCTAGACGTATAAATGATTGTTACTTATGGCAAAAATAAGCTTATAATCATTGAGATTTTTTACGCTTAAATTCATGACCTTTGGACTCATTATTGAATCGAGTATCCACCACGTACCATGACAATCAAATTATACTTGTTGCCTTCCTGAACCATGATTCCTCGGCCATCTCTAGGGAAAGACAGCAAATGGTTATTGCCGGCAGCTTGTCCATTGGCAATGTCTTTACCATCGGTCAGATCAGCTACACCATTTGCATCCTCACTGTAGATTACTCCCTTGCCGCTGCGGATGATGAATTCAGTTCCGGCTTTGGCAATCAGCTTTTCACCTGGTTTAAGGGTAACCACGGATACCGTATTTTCTACAACCGTCGTTTCTTTGTTGTCGGACGGATTTGTGGTTGGTGGTGGTGTTGTTGGATTGGTAGGCGTTGTTGGTGGTGTGCTTACGCCTCCACCTAGAGCTTTTTGGATTTGTTGATCTACGTAGCTTTTGGTAACGACAGGGTCATCAGCTGTTCCCGCTTGGCCCGTTGCACCAGCTCCTTGAGCGGTGATGTTGAAGATAGAGCCTAGGGCGATGCCTGCTGATACAAGCGTCGTGGCTAAAGTGATTTTCAAAATTTTCCTCATAATTTCCTCCTTATTAAGGATAATTACAAAATTACATTTTGCTTATAAAATTAAAAAGAGCAAGGGGAATAAAAATCCCCTTGCTCCTTTTCAAGAAGCTAATTAGTTTGCATTAAAAGTGCGCAGTGCTTCTTTAGCATCAACTGTGTTACCAGCTTTGTCTTGGATATATTTCGCATTTTCGCGAACTTCAATCGAATACTTACCTTCTCCAGCAGTTACGCTTGGATCAGTAATTTTAACAATAAGCTTGCTATGATTAGCTGGGTCAACCACTACTTGGAAGTAAGTGTTTTGGCCAGCAGCGCCAGTTGCAACCGGAATAGTTGCAGTACCGCCAGTCAAACGAGTAACCACGAAGTCTTGAGCAAGAAGATTTACTGGGATCGTAACATCCAAAGCTTCTGTGAAGTTAATGATTGCAGAATAAGTGGAACCAGTAGTAGTTACTGGGTATCCAGTTTGACCTTCACTCAATTTCACAGATGGAGCAACTTCATCAGCAATTGTGTAAGTAGCATCACCCACTACTGCAGGTGTAGTTGCGCTTCCCAAAGTAATGTTATTTTGTGCAACGCCTACGAACGAAGTACCAGTGAATGTTACAACCAGATTTTCATTACTGTAAACATCATCAGCAAGTTTCACAGTAATTACATCACTGTTGTTAGCAACTACATTTGTTACTGTTTTAGTATTTCCATTAACTTTTACAGAAACAGTACCAAGGTTGCCATTGAATTTAGCAACAGCTTGATCCAATTGAACTTTGATTTCTTTGCTAGAAGTCAAAGAAGCAGTATCTTTGTCACTGTTGTAAGTTTTAGAAAGCTTCAGAGTAGAGTAGTCTCCAACAGTAATATCCTTGAAGTAATTTTCAAGATAGTTACCGGAAAGATCCTTAACTCCTTGTACTTTGATTCCAGTCCAATTCAGACTGTTCACATCAATACCACCGATTTGAACTGGTAGATCGATTACTACACCTTTACCGCCTTCGATAACTGCAATGTTTGCAGAAGAAGGAAGTGCAGTCAAAGAATTATTGAATGTAAGGATGTAATTAGAATAGTTAGTCAACGACTGAACATCCATCGCTTCGCTGAAGTAAATTACAGCACGACGAGCATCATTATCAATTTTGAAAGATGCACCAGCTACCTTAGGTGATCCAGAATCATTGATCGAGAACGTAGTGGAGTAGTCAGCAAGAACGTTACCCAGTACTGTGTTGTCTTTAATGCCTTTAATATCAAGAGTATTAGTACCCTCTGGCAATTCAGAGAAGAAGTTTACCAACAGGATATTCTTAGCATCACTGGATTTCAGAGAAGCACCAGATACTTGACGTACTTTTCCGTCTTTATCTTTTACAGTGATCAATTTAGTCCAGCTTTGGTTGTCAGCGAGATCTTTGCTGAATGTAACAACCAATTGAGATTTGTTTGTTGGGTTAACACGTACATCCAATACCTCTGGACGCTCAGTGTCGATTGTAGCAGTGATTTGTTTGGATGTTTCTTTGATTTCGTTACCGGAATAGTCCTTCACTTTTTCAACATAAATTGTTGTTGCATATGTTGGAAGGGCTTTGTCTGTATCGAAATAGAATTCGTATTTGTTGCCAGAAACTCTAACAGCTTTATTAGGTTTCAGTTTGGAATCACCACGTTTGTGGTAAACGTTAGCAACATCCAAAGTATCAGGATCGATATCTTCACTGAACGTTACAGTCAGTTTTTCCAAAGTAGCAGTTGCTTCGGAAATTGTTGGAGCTGTGTTATCTTCAGCAACAGTAAATTTATGTTCGGATTTCAAAGATTTAAATGAGTTGAAATCTTCAACATTTGCAACAGAAAGAGTATGTTCGCCAACGCTCAGTGCAGTTGGAGCTTTAATAACCAGTTCACGACCATCTACAGAAGGAGATCCATAGAATCCTTGACCGTCAAGCAGGAAGCTGCCAGTCAATGTTTGTTTTACTGGCTCGCTGAACACAACTTTAACTGCTTTTGTTCCGAGACTAGTCACGCTAACAACTTCAGGAAGTTTATTGTCCACAGGAGCGAACTCATAGTTGCTTACAGAAATTGTTTTGTTTCCAGCTTTAACACCAGATACAGACAAGTTGTATTTAGCTTGGTTTCTCAGGTTACCTTCGAGAGTCAAAGTTACAGCGTTTTTAGCATCGTTTAACACAGCAGTTTTAACAGCTTGGCTGTCGCTCAGCTTGTAGTTGTCTTTCAATTCAGCAGTAGCCTTATCAACTTCACCATCAAAAGTTACTACAACTTCTTTCAGGTTGTCAGCAGCTACGTTTTGAACTTTAGTAGCGCTAGTTACTACCCAAGTAATTTTAGCTTTAATTTCTTGGCCAGCAGCGTTTTTGAATGTAACTTCTGTTTCTTTGTTAGCTTCAAGAGCTTTTTCCAAAGTTACTTTAACAACTTCGCCAGTGTTAAGTGTGAACTCAACATCTTTACCGTTGTCAGCCACTTTGTAAGAAGCTACAGAAACGTTTTTCAATTGGTCGATTGTGTAAGCAGCTTCAACCAATTGGGAGCGAGTTGCATTCGCTTGGAAGTTCAGATCTTTAGAGATCAGACCTTTGTTGATTGCAGCTTGCACATAACCTTTAGCCCAAGCAGATGCGCTGTTGTCAGCGTCAGCTGGAACTTCAAGTTTCAATGCACGAGTCAATACAGTAGCCATTTCTTGAACAGTTACTTGACCGTTGTAGTTAAAGATTTTCTTAACTGTGTCTTGACCTTCCATGATACCAGCAGCAGTTACTGCTTCGATGTAAGGAACAGCCCAGTTTTTAGCGTCGTAGCCTTTGTCTTTGTAAGACAATGTGCCAGTTACTTCTTTCAGTCCAAGAAGTTTAGTGATGACTTTCGCGAACTCAGCGCGAGTCATGTCTTTTTCCAGATGAGCGGAGCCGTCTGGGTAACCATTGAAGATTCCTTTAGCTTTCAGGGAATCAAATTTGTCTTGTACAGATACTGCCGTTGCGGAATCACCGAATGCTACAGATGCAAACATGGAGAATGCCATAGCTGTAGACAATGCGACTGTTAAAATTTTCTTCATAACCTTTTGTTCTCCTCCTTGAACTTTCATCACATTAGAGTTTTCTTTAATTGGGTAGCTCTTGTTACTCATAGTCAATGCACCCCCTTTCCCGAGTTTGAGCAAAGTTTCATATAAATGATGTCTGTGACGAAATCACAGAAACTGGTAAACTTGGAATACGACAAAAAAAGAGTAGATTCCTAATCCTACCTAAGTATTATACAATGGGGTCTAGATGCCGTAAAGAACATTTTTCTATAATATAGACATATTTCTTATACAGGTCATTGTTGGAACCGCCCACCGTAATTGACTCTACATCTTAGACGCAGTAAGTTTTGAAAAGTTGCACCTTTTTTAAAAAAATTTCAAAATTGTTACCTGCCCTCAGAATTATAACCAAACCGACAGGTTTGTACAAGAAATATATGGTAATCAAATAACCGCGACAGTTGGAAGTTAAACAGCAAAATAAAAAAAGAACGCCGAAAGGCGTCCTTTATTATTGAAAGGTAGCTGTAAAGGTTACAAAAAATTAACGAATCTTCATCGCCAATTCGATGATCTGCGCGCGCATCTCTGGGCTTGTATTCAGATTCTGATACATTTGTTCAATGGGCTGCTTGTTCTCACGGTATGTCTTCTCGTGCTTGATGGTTGTATGAGACCATTCAATAAGTTCGTTTTCGGATTTCATCAGTTCGTTATAGGCATCATGAAAGCCCGTCTCCAGTACAAGGCCTTCCATAACTTCTTGAGTAATCTCTCTGGTTTTGCGAGTCATCTCAATCTTTTGCTCCAATGTGCTGGCCTTATTCTCAAATTTGGTTTTTGCTCTCATATAGTCGAGCTGAGCCTTGGAATAGATCGGTTTCATAAGATAGCCTTCACCCTTTATACATATAAATTATCGTTCTACGACATTGTATCCTAAACTCTGACAAATTACAAAGACATGTAATTGGAAATTGAAAGAGAGGGCCCCTCAGGCCCTCTCTTTTCATGAACAAGTCTTTACCTTAGCTCAAGTTTTTAGGGAATACTTTGGTACCCTTTTTAAGCAGTTCTACGGCGATCTTACCTGCTTCCGCACGAGTCATGTTTGACTTCGGATTGAAGTTGTAAGACGGCTTCTTCTGTCCAGGCTGTGTCACAACGGCTCCTGCCATAATATTGGCTTTGGTCACCGCCTGAATGGAAGACATGGAGTAGACGTCCATCTTTCCGCTATCCAGGAATGATTTGGCCAAAGCGTCCTTCAGCTTCTGATCGGTAGGTGAAAGCTTAAGCTTAAGAGCCCGCGCGATCATCACCGCTGCCTGTTCACGAGTAACCGGCTGATCCGGAGCAAAGACTCCGTCTGTGAGACCTGTAACAATACCTGCTCTCGCAGCTGTTTCGATATGAGCATAATCCCAAGTCGTCGAGCTGGCTGTCGGTACAAGGTCAACGAACGTTTTGTTGTCGTCGTAATTCAGAGGCATGTTCAAGCCCTTCACCAGAAGGGTCGCAAATTCGCCTCTAGTCGTTTGATCATCCGCTCCGAATTGTTCAAAACGCAGGTTATTCATGAAACCTTTGGAGTACAAAGCATTCAGGATGTTACGTGCCCATGCATGGTTGGTAACGTCCGAATAGCCGCGGCTCATTTTCATAACCACATAATAACCGAATTCATCAAATGGAACCGAAACGGTGTGGCTCTTCGAATCCACTTCCCCGCCGATATTCTCCCATTCGCGTTTAGCGGTATAACGGAACACCGTAATGGTATATCCGGCTTCATCAACAACGTTTGAATTGTAAGACAGAGTCAATGTTCCCCGCTGCGAAGGAGTGATCTTCCGCTCGGATGCGATCGTTGGATCACCAAACAGTCCATTGACTGAGTATGGTGCCAGTCCATTGGTTGCCGGAGAATAAGGGGTTGTCGTTTCTCCCATACCTCCGCTAAGCCAATACACATTGGATACGCGCGTGAAATTGTTCGTTTTTGCCGTAGATCCAAATCTCAGCATATACTCATCCGGAATAGACCACGAAGGTGTACCGCTGTCTTCTCCCGTACCAGGGAAGCCGATAATGTTGCCATAATCATTGCGGCGTTCCACAATTCCATTCACTGGATCTGCAATGCCGAACAGCAGCTTGGTTTCAGGATAATACTTTTTAAGTCCGCGGATATCCGTACTTTGCATTACGGTTCCCTTTGGAAATTCCAATTGGAGGGCTTTGTTGAACACTGCGTATTTATTGGCAACCTTAGGTGCCATGTACTCAGCATCGACGGCAACAGTACCACTATAAAATACTTCTACCGTATCCGTGTTGGTGACGTTGCCTCGTTTAATCGTAATTTTGATCTTGTTGGATTTATCTTGTTTCAGTCCAACATAATCAAGAGCAAAGCGGTATTCTCCAAGGTCTGTACGCTTAACGGCTTCTTCCTTGTCGATCAGTACCGATGTAGCTCCCTCTGCTTCGATATCAAAGTGAAGGAAGTTTTTAGTAACTACGTATTTGCCGCCAACCGTCGGTTGCGGAGCAATGATACGGTACGCACTTTCTTCTCTAACCAGCTCAAGCTTTTGACTTGTTTTAGCGCCGGTTTCGTTGATCAGTTCCAAAGTATATACATACGTACCCGGCATATCCGATACAAAGTCTTGAATTCGCATCACAAAGTCTTTTTGACTGCCTGCAAATTCGTAAGTATAACGGATATTATCTGCAAAAGTTACTATTTCATTTGTTGTCGTATTTGCTGGAATATCCACCGAAAGGATGTTCTTGGTACCCAAATTCAAGTTCAGTCGCTTCGCACCGCTACCGCGAAGTACGATGTCATATGTTTTCAAGCTGGTCTTAAACTGTGTATCCTTATAAACGAAATCAGGCGTTAAGTTAAAAATTTTGGCCAGCTGTTCGTTCTTGTCGTCAAAATCACGCGATGGGAATGCAGGGCGGTCTTTTCCGATGGCCGGTTGGAACTTACTAATCGTAGATACGTTCTGATCCAGGATATAAATGCGCAGTTCCTTTTTAACCTCACGCGTTTGTCCCTTATCATCTTTCGTGGTTCCGATCAGTACGATGCGGTTTTCGCCGTATACAAACGGACCTTTAGCCGCATCTACGTCAAGATTCTGAGTGAAGTTACCTGAAGCATCAAGCCAAGAATTGTCTGTATTGATTTTAGTTCCATTCACGTACAGATCTGCCGTAAAATACGGGCTTGCAAGATCAAAATCTACATATTGTCCTTTGATCGGGAATTTTTTAGTGCCGTTTGAGTCCATTTTGTAGGATTGGCCATCCGTTAAGTTCGACACGTAAATATAGCTTTTGGACGCAAAGGAAATGACTGCATCCTTGTATGCGCTGGAACCCTCGTAATTGAACCGGACAGTCTGATTGCCGTTTTGAAAATTGCTAATTTTATAAATATACTGCGTCGTGCCTGTAATCGTCGTTACATACTGAATAGAAATGTTTTTTGATGCCAAAGGAAGGTATTGAGCCAGCAATTTTGTAACGTCACTCGGAGCGCTGTTTGTCGTCACTTGGATGTAAAAATCGCTGGAGTTCACCTTTGCGCCGTTCAGTGGCTCACCTACCGGCACATCTCCCGTACCCGTATATCCAGTTAAATACTTCAAATCGGTGATTACTGTTTTGCCTTGCATATATTCAAACTCGATTTTCTTGCTGATGGTCTTGGTGCCATAAGTAATGGAAAGATTATGGATCTGCGACAACGAGATATCACCATTAGTTTCTTTACTAAATGCAAGTGGATCAATCTTGAACGTTACAAGTCGGTAAGCCGGCGTATTTTGGGAAACAGAAGGTATAAAAATTTCCGAACCTGCTGTCGTGGTGATTTTTCCGCTATTCAACTTGATATCTTTAAAATACTCCAATCCAGGGGCCGCATTATTGTTCAGCTGAACATTGGCGGTTCCTGCAAAAGAAGCTCCATTGTTATCCGGAACTAATACTTGTACATAAAGCTTGCCGTTGTCTTTATTTTCCGTAAAAACGGGAACCTGATTGAGTACGTTTTGACCTGCATCAGAAGAATCTGCCAAATACATGCTCACAATCGGATTCTTCTCGTCATAATAATACAACTGATAGTTGAACGTAAGTGAATCCGAAGCATTCTGCACGACGAGCTTCAAATCATTCAGTCCCGGGTTGAGCTGAAGCTGAGGCGTAAAGAATGTTCCATCCTGCAGCAGCGTCGTAGCCAAAGCCGAACCGCCATTCGCCGCAATAGTTACTTTGGTCGCATTTTGGGCCTTACCCTCAAGAGTGATTTGTTGAACTGGAACGACGATCTGAGCTCCTTCGTTCAAATTCAGCTTATCCGAGCCGCCTAGAACCGTAAGCTTCTCCACATATGGAACGGTGTCAAAGAGGACATAGAACGTTTCGGAACGCTCATTCAAGCCTTGAGCGCCTGTGAAAGTAATTTTGTTAACGCCTTGGTATAAGGTCAGATTGGCCTTGAAGCGGTTATCCGGGCGCTCCACGTCAAGCTGAATAACTCCCGGAGTCACATGCGTGTTGCTGCCAACCCATTTATTTTCTTCCCAGTTCAACTGCTGTACATTCACGCCAAGTGTAGAGCCTGTAACCTTGGTGAATGTACCCGTGACGGTTAACTGCGAGTCGGTCACATGATAAAGTCTTTCACGTTTAATAATGGTTGTATCAGGTCCATCCTGTGTCAATTGCACTGTATTGCGAATGTCTTTAATATCCGGTGTAAAATAACTGGTTTGCGCATCTGGTAACCCATCGGCATGCGCCACAGGTGCCAAGCCTTGGGGCACGATCGATACAACAAGCGCCATTAAAATCATCCATATGAATGATTTTTTCATACGTTGCATGCGTCTTATCTCTCCTTTTTCATCCATGTTACTCTCTTTATCGGTTATCCAGTCCCTTTTTTGAAGGAATTTATAAGAAAACCCCCTCATTCAAAGTACCTTTTTTTCCTTTTTCTTCAAATAAAAAAGCATCCACCTTTTCGTACCAGTGGATGCTTTCTTTGATATAAACGATATAAGAGCCATTTGATTTTCACTATTTCGAACCGCGCTCCGCACTTGCTTTCATTCTTAATCTTGCAACCAAATCCAGAATCGGACGTTTCGTCTTGCCAACTAGGCCGATCACTTCCGCGCCAATCTGCAGGAAGAACATCATGACGCAGATGACAACGAAGGTGACCCAATTCGCTTCATACATCGCGGCAGAAGACTGAATGACAGCCAGTACGCCGAAGAATGCGGCGATGCCATATACGATGAGAACAGACTGACGGTGGCTGAAGCCAATTTCCCGCAGACAGTGATGCAGGTGCCCTTTGTCCGGAGCAAAAATCGGTTTCTTCTGAATCCAGCGCCGCACGATCGCGAAGAACGTGTCCGATAGCGGTACGCCGATAATAATCAGCGGAGTAATAAAGGATACGATCGCGATTTGCTTAAATCCAAGCATCGAAAGCATGGCCAGGCAGAAGCCCAGGAACAGCGAGCCCGTATCTCCCATGAAAATCTGTGCCGGATGAAAGTTAAAGAACAGAAAACCGATAATGGCTCCAAGGAGCAGCAAGCAAATGAGCGCTACCGTCCAGTTGCCCATCAGCAGTGACATGACCAGAATCGTACCTATAGCAATTCCGGATACCCCGGCAGCCAGACCATCCAGTCCGTCAATCAGATTGATGGCATTTGTGACGCCTACAATCCAGAAGATGGTGAGCGGTATCGCAATCCAGTTCTCGAGCGATGAATACGTATCGTTAAAAGGTATATTTACAAAATCAACTTTGATGTCAAATCCGAATACGACCACGCATGCAGCGATAATTTGGCCAAGCAGCTTTACTTTGGCTGACAGTTCAAAACGGTCGTCGAGAGCGCCGATCAGTACGATCAGTGACCCGCCAAGCAAAAAGGCCTTAATAAAGTTCGTATCCCGAATGGAAAAATGGTCCGCGACAAATGGAAGGACGGCAAACATGGACAGCATAAATGCCAGATATATCGCCAATCCGCCAAGCCGGGGCATGATTTTCGTATGCACTTTTCGGGCGTTCGGGACATCCACAGCGCCAATTTTAATCGCAAATTTTTTCACCAGCGGCGTTAATAGCAGTGCCAAGGCTAATGACACAATGCATCCGATGATGGCTATCATTAACATGTTTCGTTCAACCCCCATTTTCTTTACCGGATTGAATTATACTCTCATCAAAAAAATAAAACCAATCCTGTTTTTCAGCAAAATATCGGGTTTTTGCGGCTCATTTCATTCTTTTATCTCGGTTTTGTCATGTTTTCTTTATCCCGCATCACTTTTAGTGCGAATTTCGGCAGCGCAAGCATTCTCGATGCCCTTGTCGGCTCTCGCAGAAGGCGATAAAGCCATTCCGCACGAAGTTTTTGGAATAGTTTGGGCGCACGTTTGGACTTGCCCGAGATCACATCGAAGCTTCCGCCAACGCCCATCATCAGGGGTACGCCCAGTTGCTTCTTATAGCGCGCAATCCAGGGCTCCTGCGTGTCTGCTGCCCGTGCAACGAACAGGAGATCAGGGGCCGCTTTTCGGATATCAGCAATCACTTCCGCATCCTGATCTTCTTTAAAATAACCATCACGAAATCCCGAGATTTCAACTCCCGGATACTTCAAATGTAACCTTTCAGCAGCCGCCTGAATCACTTCCGGCGTAGAACCGAGCAGATATACCTTCCAATGATAGTCTTCTCCAACCCTCATTAATTCATGTAAAAGATCGAAGCCTGCTACTCGCTCCCGTACGGGTGTTTCCGTTCTGGAAGCGGCCCACACCACTCCGGTACCGTCTGGTACAAGCATTTCCGCATTCTTCATGACCTGCATGTAATCCGGCTCTTCCAGAGCCTTCATAAGCATGATCGGATTGGCCGTAATGATCTGAAAAGGTTGTCGTTCTTCAGATTGCACGATCTGGGCTAAATACTTAACAGTGTCTTCCATGCCCAATCTGCTGACCTGCAGACCGTAAATGGAAACCGTAGGCACTTGTTCTAATGAATTCACGGTTGTATCACCTTGTCCTTTGCTGATGAGAAAAACATCTATCGACGTAATTCATTGAAGACAGACCACACTTAGCGGTAGTTTTTCTTGCGATATATGGAAGCATAGGCATTGAAGTTATACTTTCTTATCTCTTCAAAAAATCAATGATATGCTGCGCTGGAGCCTCCGCTTCCTGTTTCAATCTGTTGATGCTCGGCTTATTTGCTTCCTTCCAGGTTTCGGCACCTGTTAATAGATGAGAGATCTCAGACGCCAGCTTACCGGGATCAAGCGAGCTGCTTGTTCCTACCGGAGCAATTTCGAGCCTTTTTAAGAAATGATCGATTTTAGGATCGTAGGATACCCCGATGAGCGGTACGAGCTGATTCGCGGCGTAGATCAGACTGTGAAGTCTCATGCCGATCACGAGATCACAGCGCCCCACTTCCGCCAGCATCTGCCGGGGATGAACAGCCTCCCTGCAAACCGATACCTTGCTGCCGCCGGAGGCAATATCACCAAGCTGCTGGATGATTTCCTGCGATGCCTTTTCGTCATTCGGAAAGTAGAAGGGAAGGAACCGCAGATGCACCGGCTGCTTCTCGCAAACTTGGCGAAGTCCCTCGGCAATTCCTTTGAGCTCTCTACGCCCTGGATCCCAGTAGCGAACGGAAATCCCGATAACAGGCAGCCGCTGACCCTTCTCAGGTTCTATAGAAGACAGGTTCTCGGATTCAGGCGTCAAACCCAAGACCGGATCCGGTACCACGTGAATGCGGCTGTTTTGCAGCCCCATGCTTTGAAGCAGCTCCGAAGATTGCACGTCGCGCACCGAAATGTATTCACATTTTTTAAAAACATTTTTAATCATCGGATTAAACAGTTTCCGGTTCACCGGACCCACACCCTGGGAGTAAATGAACACGGGCTTTTTCAACCACTGAGCCAACTTGATCACACCTAAGTAATAAGGAATGGTCTTTGGACTGGTCGCATCCTGCAAAAGGCTGCCGCCGCCGCTGATAAGTCCACTGCTATTCTTAAGAGCTTGTCTCACTTCGCCCAGTTTCATGCGGTGGACCGCCTGCACGCCATAGGTAGAGGAGGTCCATTCCGGATCGATGGAAAGCACGACAGGATTGATCTGAATGCCCTCCTGCTTGCCCTTCTCCTCCAGAGCCGTCAATATCGATTGCAACACGGCCTCATCGCCGCTGTTCTTGAAGCCGTAATATCCCGAGATGACTATTGTCTTTTGAGGCGAGGTGACCATTTTTTCCAACACCCTTCTGCGATTTGCCATACCAAGATGGCGATCAGTCCGAGGATAAATCCAATTCCGAGACCAAGCAGGTCACGGGCGAATGAAATTTTCATCGGTGAGTGGATATGGGCAAAGGTATCTACCATGGACAGCTGTCCGATGACAGCGAATATCATGATGAAAATCGCGTTCCGATATCTCACTGACAGGAACAGACCGAGCAGGAACAACGGATGCGCGATAATTTCCTTATTCCGCGGACGCACGTGGAATGTATTTTCCAGGAACGGACGGATAGCCATCTCAATAGAGCTGACCTTGCCTCCGTTGCCCGTGCGGCTTAAGTAATAGAATCCGATAGCACCGATCAACACGGCTGC
The DNA here is from genome assembly GCF_009807035.1 of Paenibacillus dendrobii. Classification (GTDB taxonomy): domain Bacteria; phylum Bacillota; class Bacilli; order Paenibacillales; family Paenibacillaceae; genus Paenibacillus_AQ; species Paenibacillus_AQ dendrobii. The sequence goes on along the minus strand of NZ_WUBI01000004.1, from coordinate 522,502 downwards.
CACAACCCACACCAGCGTAATCGGTGTTTTGAACAGTTTGCCGATTTGTTGAACCGGACGGCCGCCGCGATACAAGACGACAAATACGGCAATCAGCAAAATAGGTGCCGCATGCAGCAGACTCACGCCGCGGAACTGACTCAATACCAGGCTATACGTAATATTATTCAGCAGAGCAATCACGAACGGAATGGCAGCCATAGAAATAATGGACGTCTTGATGAAGAGCACGATCGACGCAGTCAGACGTCGTCCAGTCGCCATCTCAGCGTTCGTCGCATTGAGCGAGTTCACCTTCCGGATCGCCAGAATCATCGCTACAGTCGGGCCGCTGATAGCCACAAGCAAGGCCAGTGCCTGCTCGAACAGTGTAGGTTTCAAAACATATAATCCCGCACTGCCGATCATTCCAAGAACGAAAGCCAGCAGCGTAAGAGAAGGCAGGAAGTAGGAGACCAACAGCGAAATAAAAGCAACTCCGCCAAGAACAACTACCAGTTTAAAATAACGTTGTGCCGATGAATCGGTGATATGGAAAGCTTCCGCGCGTCCCATCTTAAATCCGTTATTCTCCATCTGCTTAATCGCGTGACCAGGCTCGTCCAATCCTTTGATTAAATTATCAATGGAATCCGTTACCATGGCTTTGGATGCATTCTTACTAGGTGCTGTGTTGATATAAATCATACGAATATTCCGATCTTTGGTAGCCAAAGCAAATCGGTCAGCAATTGTCTTTTCATCGAGATTGGCATCCTTGTCACTCAAGGAATACAAACGAACCACATTATAATCGATGGAATACGCCAGCTTCGCGATACCCGCTTGAGGCTTCTTCGTATTCTCGATCGCCGCAATGCCGATACCGTGCTGATTGAGCAGGTTCGAGAAGCTTTGCAGGCTGTGCTTGTCTACGTTGTCGTTGAAGCCCTTGACCGAATCTCCTTCAAACAAGATACGCTTCACGCCGTTTGCCTCATAATAAGCCAGCAGCTTCTCCATGGCATCTTGATCATAAGGAAGGCTGTCCGACATCCGTGGAACGATATTAAATCCTTTGCTGCGCAGCATTTCAAATGAAATCGGATCTGGCTGCATCGGTTTTAGCGCGGCATCCTCCGGCGATGTTTCCACAATCAGACCCTTCTGGTTATGAAACTCCCAAGGTTTCACGTTAATGCCGATACTCGTGAACGTATCTTCAATGAGAGGTGTTAACCGGCCCGCATTCTCTTCATTGGTAAACAGAATGTAAGTGAAGTTCTCGTCAGTCGGCACAACGCTCTGCGTCATTTGCGCAATATCCTGGGCATTGTACACCATCAGCCGACGGCTTTTCTTAAAGTCATCCAAAGTGCTTTCAAACATCGCCATGCTGGTAATGCCGGCAGCCTTCAACTTATCGAGCTGTTCCTGTATGAACTGCTCCGGATGCGAATGGTAGGAAGCTACCTCGGTCAAGCCTCGGTAATTGAATACCAGCTCCACGTTGTTTGATGATGATTCCGTTTGATACCGGTCATATGCAACCGGCAGTGCGGCAAGTATGCCAAGAACGACCAGGATCCACAGCCATTTGCGCGATACCGTGCCGAAGTGCTGCCATTTTTGATGCACCAAAAGTACCTCCTCGTTATAACTCCGCAAAGCCACAGCGGTCGCGGCGGCCTTGCAGACTATCCATATCTTGAATTATTAAGCGTCTACCCGCGCCATGACTTCAGCCGCAAGCTTCTGAATCCGCTCTTCGGCATCAGCCAGCGAAGATCCCCGTACCGCAAAATATACTTTGATCTTCGGTTCCGTACCGGATGGGCGCAAGCAGAACCATGAGCCGTCATCCAGCATATATTTCAGCACGTTTTCCTGAGGCAAGCCGTTCAGACCCTTAGAGTAATCCAGAACTTCCTTCACGGATGCTCCGGCAACCTTCTCCGGCGCATTTGCGCGCCAGTCGGTCATTTTCGCCTGAATTTGAGCCAGACCGTCCTTGCCCTTCAACGTGCGGGATTCCAACATTTCGCGGAAATATCCAAACTGTTCATACAATTCCCGAAGCACATCATACAACGTCTTGCCTTGCGCCTTGTAATAGGCTCCCGCCTCACAGATCAGGAGCGAAGCAAGCACGGCATCTTTGTCGCGGGCATAGCTGCCAGCGAGATAACCATAGCTTTCCTCATATCCGAATAAATACGTATGACTGCCGGTTTTTTCGAATTCGGTCATTTTCTCGCCGATATATTTGAATCCGGTCAGCGTGTTGAAAATCTCAGCCCCATAGTGACGAGCAATGGCAGCTCCCATTTCGCTGGTTACGATCGTTTTGATGACCGCTCCGTTTTTAGGCAGTTTGCCTTGTTCTTTGAACTGGCTCAGCAGGTAATGAATCATAATAGCGCCGGATTGGTTACCGGAAAGCACTTCATATTCGCCAGCATCATTCAGCACGACAGCGCCCATCCGGTCGCAGTCCGGATCTGTTCCAATCAGGATGTCTGCTCCGATATCCTTGCCGAGCTTCATCGCCAGCGTAAAGGCCTCCCGCTCCTCCGGATTAGGGGATTTCACGGTCGAGAACTCAGCGTCGGGCTGTTCCTGCTCTGCAACAACATGAACATTCGAGAATCCGACCTTCTCAAGCACGCTGCGCACGGGAATGTTACCTGTTCCATGCAGCGGGGTATATACAATTTTAAACTCTTGGCCTAGCTTCTTCCGGATCAGATCCCGGTTAACGCTGGTTGCGGCGACAGTGTCCGTAAAAGCCTCATCATCTGCCTCACCAAGCCAAACCAACAGTCCCTTCTCTTCTGCTTCGGACTGTTCAAGTCGTTTCACCGAAGCAAAAGAATCAACCTCCTGGATGTAGCCAATGACCTTCTCGGCTTGATCCGGTACAAGCTGACCGCCTTCGGCGTTGTATACCTTGTACCCGTTATATTCCGGGGGATTATGGCTTGCCGTGACCACAATGCCGCCTGTAGCTGCTAAATGGCGCACACTAAAAGAAAGCTGAGGCGTTGAACGCAGGGAAGGAAAGAGCTTCGCTGTTATGCCGTTGCCCGCAAGCACCAGCGCGGCTTCGAGCGCAAATTCCGGAGAAAAATGGCGTGAATCGTGAGCAATCACAACCGATGGCTTACCTTCTGCCTGGCCGTGCTGCTCCAATATGTAGCGTGCAAAACCCTGCGTTGCCTTACCGACGGTATAACGATTCATCCGATTGCTTCCTGCGCCGATGATGCCGCGAAGACCGCCTGTTCCGAATTCTAAATCTTTATAGAAACGGTCTTCCAGCTCCTGCGTTTGCTCATGCAGGCCCTGAAGCTCCTGTTTGGTCTCTTCGTCAATCGAAGTATCCGACAACCACCGTTGTACATTCTCTTCTGCCGATTTGCTTAATTGTGTCATAGTGCTTCCCCTTTCACCGTTACGGTTGTTTGGTATCGTATTTAGGCTTTGGAAGGATCGGACAAAGCGAACATAATCTCACCTTCAGCAACAACCTTATCCTCAACCTTGGCAATGGCATGCCCCTTGCCTATACTACCTTTTAACCGAGTTATCTCCACTTCCAAACGAAGCGTATCCCCGGGTACAACCTGTCCCCTGAAACGGAAGCCGTCAAGCCCTGCCAGAAAGCCAATTTTGCCTTTATTACTCTCTTCCTGTAAAATTGCGGCAGCCCCCACTTGAGCCAAAGCTTCGGTGATTAGGACTCCTGGCATTACCGGATATTCGGGAAAATGGCCAGTAAAAAACGGCTCGTTAATCGTCACATTCTTAATGCCGACTGCACGCTTGCCAACCTCCATTTCCACAATCCGATCCACCAGCAAAAATGGAGGACGATGAGGAATAATCTCCATAATTTCTTTGACATTTAGCACGACATCAAATCTCCTTCCGAAATTGGCAATTTAGGCTGTTTAAGCCTTTAAATCCTGCTATTTTGCATAAAAACACGAATATACGGAAAAAACTATAGTTATCCTTCACCAACTGCAGAAGTGAAGGTTCAGATAAGGGGCTCTTTCCGCAAGCCACGGTCTAACCGCAGTGGCGCGGACGGGGCCCTTTTGTTGACCCCAAGTCCCCCATCATTATACATTTTCCGAGCCAAAAAAGAAAACTCCCCCAGCCGAGCGGGGGAGTCTTATAGTCCATCTGTGGATATAGCTCACTGGCGTTAAGGAGCAAAGACCAAGTCGATGACGTGCTGCCATGTCTTCCATTCGAAAACCTCTGACAGGCTTTGCTTGCCAATGACTACGTATCCGACAGTCATTCCTCCTAATAAAGCGAGCAGCAGGAACAGCGGAATCATCCAACGAATGACAATTCTCCAGCGAGCCGTCTTTCTCCTGGCCGGCTTCTGGTTATCCCCATCCGATCCGGTCTTTGCGGGCGGCTCTTTTCGGTTCTGGATTCTCGTCAGCTTGTCAGCAGGCTTATTGTTTTCATTCATAGCCGCTTCCACCTTAACCCCGCATATTGTTGGCCAGGTTCATCATCATGTCGCTCGAAGTAATTGCCCGTGCAGCCAACTGGTAGGCGCGCTGCATTTGCATCATATCCGTAATTTGGCTCATATAGTCCACATTGGATTTCTCCAGGTAGCCTGAGCGGATCGAGGTACCCTGAGGAATGCCGCCACCCGTAGGCGGTGTCTCAAACACTTGATTCTCCGTCAAGCTCGTCGGAACCACGAAGAGATTTTCGTCCATCTGCTGAAGCGCATCCTCACGAGACGGCTTAAGCACTTTGAGCGTATCTGCTGCCGTAATGGTGCCGTTCTCGTCCACCATCACCCGCCCATGGGAATCAATCGCTACCTTAGCTTTATCCGATACCTTGATATGTTCATCTTTATCATTCAGCACAAAATATCCTTGATTATTCAGTAACACCATGGAACCTGGCTCGCTTGGATCGGGAGCAAAGTGAAAGCCCCCCTCCCGTGTATACGCACGATTTCCATAAGCTTCAACCGCGAACATGCCGCTGCCCTCGATAGCGAGGTCTAACGGATTGTTTGTCTGGTCCATAGGCCCTTGGGTCATATCCCGTGTGACATCTCCCGTACGGACGCCGTATCCGGTTGTATATCCCAGAGGTGAAAATCTGCCCTGCTGCTGAAAATCTTTAGGCTGCTGCATGACTGAAGTCAGCGTATCCTCAAAAGAGGTCTGCTTCTGTTTATATCCCACCGTATCCAGGTTCGCGATGTTGTCAGCAATGACATCCAGTTTCCGCTGAATGCTGTTCATGGATACCAATGCGCTGATCATGGAGTTATTCATCATAAACCTCCCTTATGCCTCGTCGGCCTTATACCTTGCCTACTTCATTAACGGCTTTATCCAAGCTTTTATCATAAAATTGAATGACCTTCTGATTGGCCTCATAGGCACGCAGTGCCGTATTCATGTCCACCACAACCTCGGACGCATTCACGTTCGAGCTCTCAAGGTAGTTTTGACGCACTTCCACCCTATCGTTTATGCCAAGTGCACGGACATCGGCTCCCTGCGGATCATCGATCCGGAATACGCCTTCGCCGTCACGCACCATTTGGTAAGGCTGGCCCACGACGGACACACCGATTCGCTGCCCTCGTGCTCCAGTATTCGGGTCTAGAACATACCCCTGCTCGTCCACTTTAAAGCTGTCCACAGAGCCTGTCAACACAATTGGCCGGTTATTGCCATCCAATACCTGGTAGCCCGTTGAAGTCAGCAATCTTCCGTCCGTACTGACCTTGAAATTGCCGTCTTTCGTGTAGCGTGTCTGTCCATCCTGATCTTCCACCGTGAAGAAAGCTTCAGGCTTATAAATGACATCTCCGTTAGCACTGAGATATTTGCCCGAACCGTCAAACGAAATGTTTTGTCCGGTGGCAGGATCCGTCATTTCCATATCGGAAACCAGCGCAAAATCCGTCGGATTGCTGCTAGCTTTGATGACACCCTGCTGATACATCGACAAAGCCTCTTCCGCAAACACACCCGTGTTCAGCTTGCCGATGGTTGAAACAGGCGCATCACTGGTTCCGCCCAACATTGTCAGCAACATTTCCGGAAAAGACCGGGCAACGCTATTTACCTGTTTGTATCCGGGCGTGTTCACGTTGGCTAAGTTTTGTACCGCTGTATCATGTCGGTTCTCCTGGGTCAGCATACCGGCGGCGGCTGTGTATAGTCCTCTAATCATGCGAGTGGGGCACCCCTTTCATGGTTGTGCTATCTAGTCCAAATTCCTGTGCTAGCATCATCCGGTTTTATAATAAATGGGTCGCGATAAACCCATAATTTCATTTAGCATTATAGATAGAACAAAATCTCGTTTTGTTACCATCACCATTTAATGATGTGGTGTTGTAGATGCTCTACCTATTTCTTCTTTCATTTATTTATATATATCGGTGGCTTAGAACGATTTCTTAACCACTTTATCCAAATTATCCAGCATAATGCCTGTGCCCTTAACGACACAATGCATCGGATCCTCTGCGATCAGCACCGGAACGCGAAGTTCCTCGGCCAGCAGCTCGTCCAGTCCGTTCAGGAGCGCTCCGCCGCCTGTCAGAATAACGCCACGGTCGATAATGTCCGCTGATAATTCCGGCGGTGTGCGTTCCAGTACCGATTTGGCTGCAGTCACGATGGAATATACCGGCTCCCAGAGAGCTTCTTGGATTTCACTAGAGGAAATATTGACCGTAAGCGGCAGCCCGGACACCATATCGCGTCCACGGATATCCATTTCTTCCTGGCGTCCTCCCGGACGCACGGTTCCGATGTTGATCTTGATATCTTCGGAGGTGCGCTCACCGATCAGCAATTTATATTTATTCTTGATATATTTGACGATGGACTCGTCGAACTTGTCCCCCGCCATTTTAATAGAAGAAGCGGTCACGATGTCGCCCATGGAAAGCACAGCAACATCCGTTGTACCGCCACCAATATCAACTACCATATTACCGCTAGGTTGGAAAATATCCATTCCCGCACCAATTGCCGCGGCCTTGGGTTCTTCTTCCAAAAACACATCTTTAGCCCCACTACGTTCGGCTGCCTCACGGATCGCTTTCTGTTCAACCGACGTAATATTGGTCGGCGCGCAGATGAGAATGCGGGGACGACTGCTCCAACTGCGTCCTCCGACACGGTCAATAAAATATTTAAGCATTGCTTCCGTAATGGCAAAGTCGGCGATAACACCGTCACGCAACGGACGGATAGCCACGATGTTGCCCGGAGTACGCCCCACCATTCTGCGTGCTTCTTCACCTACGGCAAGGACTCGTTTGGTGTCACTTTCGATCGTCACGACGGAAGGTTCGTCAAGAACAACTCCCTTTCCTTTGACATGTATCAGCACGTTAGCCGTGCCCAGATCAATCCCAATATCCTTGCTAAACATCATGAAAAGAGCCCCCAAAGTCATATTTTATGGTAAAAGAGTCCCTGAGCCTTTTGAAAGTCCCTTTTCGACAAGATGCGGCAGGAATATGTATAATAGGGATGCAGGGATCACAATTTTCGACCTTATACCATCTTTTAACATATCATACTTCAGGGGACGGATTCAATGGCTTAAAGCGGCTTTTCCTTCGCAAAAACTATGATTTGGCCGATGCCACGGCTTCGCGCTTTTTCGTCTTTTTGTACTTGATTTTCGTGGCTTCCCCTCCGCGGAGATGACGGATCGATTTGTGATATTCGAGAATATGCTTAACCTGGTCTGCCAGATCCGGATTGATCTCCGGCAAGCGTTCGGTCAAGTCCTTATGCACTGTGCTTTTTGATACGCCAAATTCTTTGGCAATTGTCCGGACCGTGTGCTTTGTCTCCACGATACAACGTCCAATTTTAATCGTCCGTTCCTTGATGTAATCGTGCACGCTCCCGCCTCCCTACTGTGGATAGTTTGGTACATTATATGAGGGGCGTGCCTATATATTCGCGCTTTCAGGACCTGACAAGCTACGCAAGGCCCATTTATTTTCGGGAGCACGCAAAAAAGGCAGGGATTTCCCTGCCTTTTTCATGCCGTTTTTTGAGATCAGAAGGTTGATGTACCGAAGCATGCGCTCCTGATCCCGTAAGAAAAACTTCCGCTTCGACAGACGTTTTTCTTATTTTTTGGGAAGCAGATCTTCCGGATTCATCGGCGTACCCTTTTCATACACTTCAAAGTGTACATGGTTGCCAAGTTCCTTTTCGACTTCACTGCGTCCGGCCGTACCGATCGTGTCGCCTTGTTTTACCGTATCCCCAACTTTGACTTTCGCATCGGAGAGAGCCTGGTATACCGTTTTCACGTCATTATCATGCGTGATTTCGATGACCGTACCCGTCAGCGGCGGGTTCAGTTCCACACGGCTTACTTTACCGTCAAGTGCTGCTTTGACTTCAAACGTCTTATCGTCTTCACGGCCCAAGTCTACACCGATGTTCGGCGTAAACGTGTCGTTGTACTGCACCATGGCTGCCTGATTGTTCTCGGCAGTTCCATTTTCCTCAAAGAACGGCTTCACGACTTTGACATCCTTGGCATCGGCTACCGGCCATGCCAGGTCTACGACTGTTGCAGTGACTTCTACAGCATTTGGATCCTTGGCAGCATCCTTACCCGCTTCATTCGTGGTAGGGGCCGTTGCAGTCTCCGATACTTTAGCAGGGTCTTGAGCGAGTTTCTTCTGGCTGGCATCCTGGTAGACCCAAACTAAGGTTAGTATAATTGCTGCTGCGGCCACGTAAGCTGCCGGGTATACCCACCGTTTGGACAACAGCTTTTTCCATGCAGACGGCTGGCTAACCAGCTCTCCCTGTGATTTTTTAGGAGTTTCTCCATGGTTTTGATTACTTTTGTTTTGTTCATTCATATGGTTATCACCTCAGTAATCATTGTTACCGGGGTCAAACCTTTTATACGTATCTCTTATATTATTTTTTCTAAAAGGATAGAGCATGATCATTTGTAACTCTGCAAAGCCGAAGCTACCGGGCTTGACCAGAGGCATCAGCCTGGCTGCACCTCTCAATCTCTCTACCGTGACAGGTAATGAAAAAGATGTTGCATCTATAGAACTCTCTGCATTCTGTATCTCTCATTCTGTTTTCTATATTCCTCGCCGGATTCCTCTAATAGTGATGACTCGATATCAAAGGAACGGGTATGAGGCGAAAACTACTTTTTAACGAAATCCGAAGCTTTCGAAAATTGGATGCCAGTATAGTAGTGTTTCATAATTTCGGTTGCCGTATAACCTTCCTTGGCCATTCCTTCCGCTCCCCACTGGCTCATGCCCACGCCGTGCCCGTAACCGTATGTTGTGATCAGTACATCATCGCCGGAGGTCTTCCAGCTAAATTCACTGGAACGGAGACCCAATTTCTCACGCACTTCACGGCCAGTGAACTTTACCCCTCCGATTGTAATCTCCTTGATGCGATGTCCCGCGGTCGATGATAGAACCTCTATGAAAGGTTGATTCTCTCCCATCGTCGCAGCCGGTACGCTCTTGCCTGCCAATCCGAGTTTGGTCAGAAAGTCTCCCCGGCTCATTTTTACGGTTTCTTCGTATCCCGGCGCCTGCTTGTCCCATGGACTAGCCACGCTGCGGAGGTACGGGATGTTCTGGCTCCAATAATCTTCTGAGTTTTCGGTATATCCGTTGCCGGTAGAGAAGAAGGAAGCTGTAATAGGCTTGCCTTTATAGGTCATGATGGTATTCCGGGACTCCTCAACCGCGCGCTTTATCTTGGCCAGCTGCTCGGACTTTCCCTTCCACTGTGTCTCGAGCTGTTCCTTAGAGAGATAGGCCTGGTGGTTAACGGTATCGGTCACATCCGCCTGCAAGCCGGGTACGCCGCTCTTATCCCCGTCCGCCAGTCTGCGTACGATAAATGTCCGTGCCGCAACCGCTTGTGCCTTAAGCGCCTCTAAATCGAATTCCGCCGGCATCTCTGCGGCGATTACGCCAACAACATAGTCTTCTAGTGACAATGTCTCCACCTTGCCCGTCTTTGATAGATAGACGGACACCTGCGGCTGTGTCAGTACTTGAGGCACTGTTGCCGGAGCGGTCGGCGCAGGTATGGGCGCCGGGTTAGGCACTTCCTTGTGGTGCGTTGCCACCACAAGCGCAGGGATCAGCAGCGCCAGCGTGAGCAGCCCCCCCGCCCAGTAAGCAGCGGGGGGCACTCTGCGGGCGCTGCCCGGGCGGTGCGGCCACCTGGCGCCGCTGCGGCCGCTTGTAGGCGGCGTGGCCCATGGCCGCCGGGCGCCTACGGGCTCGCCCGGCTGTGGATGCCGGAGCGGTTCACGCGGCTCCGGCATCTCTGGCGCAGCAGCGGCCTGTGGCGTCTGCACAGAAGCACCCGGCAGCCCGCTGAGGTGCTGCCGGGGCTTGGGCCTGGGGCCAGCATCGGGCTGAGGCCGCAGGCCCGATACTGGCCCTCCGGCCGGGATCCGTTCCCGCCCGCCCCCTGCTGCAGCTTTTGCATCCGGCTGATCTATAGGAATGTCCGGCCCTGCCGTTTTATTTCTCTGCGCAACAGATACTTTAATTTGTGTCCGCGGGTCGTTCATATGTTTCCTACCTCCATTTGTCGTTGATCATCTGTTTGATTCAGACACTCAAATTTCCTCGGATCCGGATTCGGAACCGCCGTTCAATTTGAACGTCGGCACTATCTTAATCTTTCGCGCCTCTTAGACCCGATAATGATAGTTATGAGCCAATTACAAATGATAGAACCGTTTTTGAGAGAATAGGAGGATTCATATGGGAGGAACAAGCGGAACAAGCAAAAAAGACCAAACCCCGAAGGGTTCGGTCTTTCCTGAGATTTTATAATCATTTACAGTCCAGGTTATTGCCTTTTTCCAGTACAATGTTATTCTCGTTTCTCATAAGAGAACCGAAAACGGTTATACCCAGGTTGGCTGAACATTGAACAGAGGAACTTCCACCTCTTCTTCCAGTTCCACCTTTTTCTTCGCAATGACCGGTTGGTCCAGCACAGGCTCTTCCACGGAGATGCGCCAGATATCGGCGCCCAGCCCGGAAAGCTTCTCGGCCAGATCCACATATCCGCGGTCGATATGGTGCGTTCCGCTCACTTCTGTGGTTCCTTCCGAAATAAGGCCCGCCAGAATCAAAGCTGCTCCTGCACGCAAATCCGTAGCGCATACTTTCGCGCCTTTCAGATTCGCTCCGCCAGTAACAATTGCTGTACGGCCTTCTACCTTGATCTCTGCATTCATGAGTTGAAATTCATCCACGTGCATGAAACGGTTCTCAAAGACGGTCTCGGTTACCACGCTCGTGCCTTGGGATTTCAGCAGCAAGGCCATCATTTGTGACTGCATGTCGGTTGGAAAGCCTGGATAAGGAAGAGTTTTAATGTCCACAGCCTTCAGCGGCTGATCCGCCGTGACACGCACGCCGTTCTCATCCGGTTCAATGGAAACGCCCATCTCTTCCAGCTTCGCAATCACTGGGCCGAGGTGGTCCGCTATCGCTCCTTCGACATACACATCGCCGCCGGTGATCGCTGCGGCCACCATGTAAGTACCAGCTTCAATCCGGTCAGGAATGACCGTATGATCTGTACCATGCATTTTTTCGACGCCTTCGATCCGGATCACGCCTGTGCCCGCACCGCGAACATTGGCACCCATTCCGTTCAGGTAGTTGGCCAAATCGACAATTTCCGGCTCTTTCGCCGCATTTTCGATTACGGTCACGCCTTCAGCAAGAGTGGCGGCCATCATAATATTTTCAGTAGCGCCTACGCTGGCTACATCCAGATAGATTTTAGCCCCACGCAGTCTGCCATTCATTTTCGCCTCAATGTATCCTTGTCCAAGGCTGATCTCGGCACCTAAAGCTTCAAAGCCTTTCAAGTGCTGATCAATCGGTCTTGTTCCAATTGCGCAGCCGCCCGGCAGAGAAATCCTCGTATGCCCCATTCTTGCGAGCAAAGGACCCATGACCAGAAAAGACGCACGCATTTTTCGCACCCATTCGTAAGGTGCTTCGCAAGAGGAAATAGCTTGGGCATCAACCCTCATTACATCATTTTCGTATGTAATGCTTGCACCTATCGATTCCAACACTTTGCTGATTGTAATTACATCGTCAAGAGGAGGTGCGTCATAAATGACACTTACTCCTTCTTCCCCAAGAAGAGAGGCAGCGATGATCGGAAGAACTGAATTTTTTGCTCCGCTGACTTTCACGCTTCCGGTCAGTTTATTGCCACCGCGGACGATAAATTTGCTCATCATGATTCCCTCCGCGTTCATTTTTTTCCACAAATTCTGTATTTTCAAGAAATTACATTGCTAATTCCCTAACTTCCATCATAACACCGACCTTTTCATGGATACAAGCGTTTTTTGGCGAATGAGACCCAAAACACGGCTGATCCTGGGACTGAAGGCCTATTGCCTGAACTCAGCCGGATCTGTCAATGAAGCAGAGGGATTTTCGTGCACACCGAATCTGCTGCGCAAAGCCCAAAATCAATTGTTTAACACGGGGTTTTACCAGCATGAAATCTTTTATAAATTGAACTAAAGAAGAGACAAACCTTCTCCTGTCATCTCATCGGGTAATTCAGAAGGCATTATATTATGCTTTAGTTCATTTTATACTGTTGTATTCATTGTTGACATAAAAAAATGTTATTATTCGACACATTCATTGTCCATCCGACATCCTGTGTGACAACAACCTAACAGAGATATAACCAAAGAAGGCTTCGTTAAAACATATACTTAACCATTTGGCTCCAACTCAAGTAATCAAGCAGGAACTTAGCTACGAAATGTCCCAAAACGATGGCCAGCAGCAGATGAAGCAGCTTGCCCTGTGCGCTCTTGGGAAAGCGAATGAACAGGTCTAGCTTCAGATTCTGCAGAGCCCACCAAGACAGACCAATACAGATCAGAGAGACGATAATCGAGATCAGACCGCTGACACCCATACTGCCCACCAGGTTGTTCTTGAGGTTTGAATCCATTATGACACCTCCATCTTTTTCGAATTGACCCATCATCATACATTCAAAGGGACTATTATATAATACTGGGCAGCGACCAAAGAATCCAGCATCAAATTCGTAATTACCAAATTCTTTTTCGATAAAGCGCTTTCTCTACATATGTTGGTTCATTTCCTCGGAAATATTCCCAATAATAACTTCTGATTCTACTTTTTGTACCCTTATTCAACAGCTCTTACAAAAAAACAGCCCGTCTCCAAACGACAGAGACGGGCTGGACAGCTTATTTACTTTTTACCGCCAAAAACGGTGATCCGGTTAATGGCTTTTTGCAGAGCCAGTTCGGCGCGGCGGAAATCAACTTCATCCTGCTTGCCGCTGACTGCAAGGCGACGCTCCGCGCGTTCCTTGGCAGCCTCAGCACGCTGCAGATCGATTTCTTCGGCCGTTTCGGCGCTTTCTGCCAAAACAACCACCTTGTCCTTACGGATTTCCACAAAGCCGCCATTCACCGCGATCTGGCTTGTTTTCTTGCCAGTTTTGATGATAAGTGGAGCGACTTGAAGCGGGGTAACCATAGGAATGTGTCCCGGCAAGATACCGAGATCGCCTTCCACTCCCCGAACCGTCAGGCTTTCTACCTCTCCGGAATATGCCAAGTGATCCGGCGTCACAATTTCCAATAAAAAGGTACTCACGTTCATCCCTCCTGAACAGCTCGCTTCGGCAAGCTATAGCTTCCCTTGCAGGACCTATTCCAGTGTTTTTGCTTTTTCTACGGCTTCGTCGATCGTTCCTACGAAGAGGAAAGCTGCTTCAGGAAGATCATCGTGTTTACCATCAAGGATTTCCTTGAAGCTGCGGATCGTTTCTTTGACAGGTACATACGTACCTGGCATGCCGTTAAATGCTTCCGCAACGTGGAACGGTTGGGACAAGAAACGTTGTACTTTACGCGCACGAGCTACGAGCAGTTTGTCGTCCTCGCTCAGCTCATCCATACCGAGGATTGCGATAATATCTTGAAGCTCATTATAGCGGGCAAGAAGCTGCTTAACGCCTTGAGCTACGTTATAATGCTCTTCGCCTACAATTTCAGGTGCCAGGATACGGGAACTTGAAGCGAGTGGATCCACCGCTGGGTAAATACCCATCTCGGAGATTTTACGCTCAAGGTTCGTTGTAGCATCCAAGTGAGCAAATGTCGTTGCAGGAGCCGGGTCAGTGTAGTCATCCGCAGGCACGTAGATCGCCTGAATGGATGTTACAGAGCCCTTTTTCGTGGAAGTGATACGCTCTTGCAGCTGACCCATTTCCGTTGCCAGCGTAGGCTGATAACCTACCGCGGACGGCATACGGCCGAGCAAGGCGGATACTTCGGAACCGGCTTGGGTAAAGCGGAAAATGTTGTCGATAAAGAGCAGCACGTCTTTGCCTTCTTCGTCACGGAAGTATTCCGCCATCGTCAGGCCTGTCAATGCTACGCGAAGACGCGCACCCGGTGGTTCGTTCATTTGTCCGAATACCATCGCGGTCTTACTGATAACGCCGGAGTCGCTCATTTCATGATACAAGTCATTACCTTCACGAGTACGTTCACCAACACCCGCAAATACGGAGATACCGCCGTGTTCCTGCGCGATGTTGTTGATCAGTTCCTGGATCGCAACGGTTTTACCTACACCCGCGCCTCCGAACAAACCGATCTTACCACCCTTTTGGTAAGGAGCAAGAAGGTCGATAACCTTGATTCCTGTCTCAAGCATTTCAGCTTGTGTGGACAGCTCATCATATTTTGGAGCTTCGCGGTGAATTGGGTTGTTCACTTCAGCAACCACATCACCCGCTTGGTCAATCGGCTGGCCGAGAACGTTAAATACACGGCCAAGTGTTACGGAACCTACCGGAACCGAAATTGGAGCGCCTTGATCGACAGCTTCCAATCCACGAACCAGGCCGTCTGTGGACGACATCGCGATACAACGTACGATGTTATCACCCAGATGGTTTGAAGCTTCCAGGGTCAAGTCAATTTGGCGTCCGCCAGCGACAGTGCCCTCAATTTTAATCGCATTGAAGATTTCCGGAAGTTGACCTCTTTCAAACTCGATGTCGACAACCGCACCCATAATGCTGATTACGCGTCCTTTGTTCATCTTTTTGATTCCCTCCTACAAGTCTGCTTATATGCAAACCATCATCGTAAGCTGCAAGTAGCTTAACGCCATATTCCGTTCATGGGGTTTGTCATTGATACATAAAACATTATTCTTATGCCTGAGCGTTCGCTCCGGCCACGATCTCGGAAATTTCTTGAGTAATGGCAGCCTGACGCGCACGGTTGTACGTAAGTGTCAAATCGCCAATCAGTTTGGATGCATTCTTCGTCGCAGCGCCCATCGCTGTCATCTTCGCTCCGAGCTCACTCGCTTTGCCGTCCAGCAGCGCGCTGAAAATCAACGTTTCCGCATATCTTGGCAGAAGCACTTCAAGCACGCCTTCCGGAGACGGTTCGTACTCGTAGCTTGCCGTTACGCCGGTTGTTTGACTTTCCATGCTTTCCATTGGCAGAAGCTGATCCACTTCAGGAACCTGAGTCAGTGCGTTCACGAAGCGGTTGTAGCAGATAAACAGTTCATCGATCTGAGAATCTTCAAACTGACGGACCGCCGCATAAGCGATCGACTTGATATCCGAGAAGGAAGGCGTATCGGACAAATCGGTAACTTCCTTCACAACCGGCATTTCGCGGCGGCGGAAGTAGTCACGACCTTTACGTCCGATGACGAAAATAACGTATTCATCAGTCGACTTGTGCTTCTCTTTGATTGTCGTCATCACTTTTTTCAAAATGTTGGCGTTATATCCACCGGCAAGACCACGGTCCGAGGTAATAACCAGGTAACCGGTCTTTTTCACGGGACGTTTCTCAAACATCGGATGCTTGATGCCTTTCGTACCCGAAGCGATGCTGGACACCACTTCTTTCAGCTTATCCGAGTATGGACGTGCATGCTGTGCCATTTCCTGAGCTTTTCTAAGCTTGGAGGCAGCAACCATTTCCATCGCTTTCGTGATTTGCTTCGTACCTTGAATACTCTTGATCTGACGTTTTATTTCACGCAATCCTCTTGCCATGTTTTCACCACCTTCAAACTTTGGCGAAGCCAAAGTTAACTTCGTAAGCGTAAATCGAACTTTGGCAGAGCCAAAGTTTACTTCGAAAGCAATAGCTAAGCTTTGACTGCAGTGTCAAAGCGCTTATATCTGAAAAAGATGAATCCGAGCCTTGCGGCCCGGTTCATGTTAATGACTTACGCCATCACAGCAAAGCCTCTTTTGAATTTTGCGATCGCATCTTTCAAAGCCGCTTCATTGTCAGCGACCAGATCTTTGGTATCACGAATGGAAGCCAGGATTTCCGGATGATTGCTCGCCAGGAATGCCAGGAATTCTTTTTCGAAGCGGCGGATATCGCCCACTGGAATGTCATCCAAATGGCCTCTAACTGCCGTGTACAAGCTGGCAACCTGCTGCTCAACCTGGAGCGGCTGGTTAACCCCTTGCTTCAGAATTTCCATCAGTCTTGCACCACGGTTCAAGCGGGCAAGCGTGGATTTATCCAAATCGGAACCGAACTGGGAGAACGCTTGAAGCTCACGGTATTGGGCAAGGTCGAGCTTCATACCGCCGGCTACTTTTTTCATGGCCTTGATTTGCGCGGAACCGCCGACACGGGATACGGAGATACCCACATTGATCGCCGGACGCTGACCTGCATAGAACAGCTCGGATTCAAGGAAAATCTGACCGTCCGTAATCGAGATTACGTTCGTCGGAATGTATGCCGATACGTCGGAAGCTTGTGTTTCAATGAATGGCAAAGCGGTTAATGAACCTCCACCCAATGCATCACTCAGCTTCGCTGCACGTTCCAGCAAACGGGAATGCAGATAGAATACGTCACCAGGATATGCTTCGCGGCCTGGAGGACGCTTCAAGAGCAAGGAAAGTTCGCGGTATGCAGCTGCTTGTTTGGACAAGTCATCATAGATGATCAGCGCATGCTCGCCTTTATACATAAAGTACTCACCCATTGCACAGCCCGCATAAGGAGCGATGTACAGGAGTGGGGATGGCTCGGAAGCCGATGCTGTAACGATGATCGTGTAATCAAGCGCGCCATGACGACGGAGAGATTCGACCACCTGTGCTACAGTAGATTGCTTTTGTCCGATTGCAACATAGATACATTTTACGCCATTGCCCTTTTGGTTAATGATCGTATCGATTGCAATTTGGGTTTTACCGGTTTGACGGTCACCAATGATGAGCTCGCGCTGGCCACGGCCAATTGGAACCATGGCGTCAATGGCCTTGATACCCGTTTGCATTGGCTCATGTACCGATTTACGATCGATAACGCCAGGAGCCATGTTCTCTACCGGACGGTATTCAGCGGCTTCAATCGGGCCTTTGCCATCCAGCGGTTCACCCATAGGGTTAACAACACGTCCGAGAAGTCCTTCGCCTACAGGAACCTGCATGATGCGGCCGGTACGTTTCACTTGGTCGCCTTCTTTGATTTCCTTGTAAGGTCCCAGGATAACGACACCGACATTGCTTTCTTCAAGGTTCAGCGCAAGACCGGAGACACCGTTTGCGAATTCCACGAGCTCGCCGGACATTACGTTTTCAATACCGTGAACACGAGCAATACCGTCGCTTACTTGAATAACGGTACCGACTTCGGATACCTCGATATCTGATTTATATTGTTCAATTTGACTTTTAATCAGCGTACTGATTTCTTCAGGTCTGATACTCAAGTGTCTTCACCCCTATCTACTGTGCTTGTCTAATAAAAGACTTTTCAAGCCGTTCCAGTTTCCCTGCCAGACTGCCGTCATACAGCATATCGCCGATGATGACTTTCACGCCGCCGAGCAGACTTTTATCAACCACGTTGTTCACGCGAATTTTCTTGTTAGCCAAGGCTCCAAATTGTGCAGCAACGGCCTCCTGCTCCTGCTCACTCAGCGGATAAGTGGAGTACACCATAGCATCCGCAATGCCGAGGCTTTCGCCTTCGATCCGGATATAGCTATCCAGAAGATCCGAAAGGGTATCAGCTCTGCCCCGCTCAATGAGCAGTTCAATGGTATTGATGACCGGCTGGGATACTTTCTCTTGAAGGGCTCTCTTCAGCACATCCAGTTTCACTGATTCGGAAATGTTGGGTGTGGAGATAAACTTCTGCACATCATCGCTCGCCGCAATGGCTTCCACGACAGCCTTCAGTTCCTGTTCCACTTCCAGCGTCTTCTGCTGCTGTGCAGCCACTTCAAACAGCGCCTTTGCGTAACGCTTGGCTGCTATTGTGTCCCGGCTCATGGTCTGCCCCCTACCTCTTTAAGGTATTGGTCCACGAGCTCTTCCTGTACATTGTTGCTGCTCACTTCTTTTTCAAGCAGCTTGGAAGCGATCTTCACAGACACGGCGCCCACTTCGTTGCGCAGTTCCTGAACCGCCTTGTTCTTTTCGCTTGCGATGTCGCGAACCGCTTCTTCTTTGATGCGGGACGCTTCTTCCTTCGCTTGTGCCATCAACTGATCAGCCTGTTTGCTGCTCGTTTGTTTGGATTGTTCGATAATTTCGTATGCTTCCTTGCGAGCCGCCTCGAGAGCTTGTTTTTGCTCCTCTACATAAGCGACTGCCTGATCACGGGTTTGCGATGCTTCGTTCATTTGCTGCATCACCAGCTCGCGGCGTTTTTCCATGATGGAAAAGAGCGGTCCGAAAGCATACTTGTTGAGAAGCAGATACAAAATCACAAATGCGATTAACGCGAGTACAAAAGACGCGATGTTAATACTCAAATCTAGTCACTCCTTTCCGGTGCACGTACACTGCCGTTCACTCTCGCTTCCGAAAGAATCATTCTGACGGCTAAAAAGAAGGCGCGGATGGCCGTGGCCTTCCCCGCCAAACCTTGCTCGTTTTAAATTATGCTCCTGCGTAGAACAAGAACGCGAGTACTACACCGATGATTGGAAGGGCTTCGACCAGACCTACACCGATAAACATTGTTGTTTGAAGCGTGGATTTCGCTTCTGGTTGACGAGCGATACCTTCAACTGTCTTACTTACGATCAAACCGTTACCAATACCTGCGCCAAGTGCGCCCAAACCTACTGCGATAGCAGCTGCCAAAAATGCCCAAACTCCCATTTGTAAAATCCTCCTTAGAGATGTGTATTTGTTAGAATTTATGTTTTAGTTAAGAGTGAAGCATTGCTTCAGCTTAACTGTTGAAGCTAATGTTCGTGTTCGTCGTGCGTCTCGATCATTTGCGAGATGTACACCATGGTCAGGATCGTAAAGACGAAGGCCTGAATGGCGCCGACGAAAATACTGAAGCCCTGCCAAACAACGAGTCCGAGTGCGGAAGCAACCCAGCCCACAGCGCCAAGCGCTGTCAATTTCAGCAATACGGAGATCAGAACTTCACCCGCGAAAATGTTACCGAATAGACGCATGCCCTGCGTGAGCAGTTTAGCGAACTGTTCGATGACGTTGATCGGGAAGAAGAACCAGTACGGCTGGAAATAGTGTTTAAAATAACTCTTCGTATTCTTCGTTATTCCGAGGAAATGCGACAGCAGGAAGACAATCAAAGCCAGTGCCATCGTTACCGAAGCGTCGGCCGTCGGCGATTTCCACCAAGCAACTCCAACTTCTTCAACATCCGGATGTTTCGCAAACTCTTCCGTCACGGATGTGATCTCCTTACCGAAGATGTGAGCATGGCTCGCATCATGGTAATCAGTGACGATACCAAACGGTAAACCCAGCAAGTTCGCTACGAAGATGAACATGATGAACGTGAGGCCAAGAGACAAGAAGTGCTTCCCTTTTTTCCAGTCCATCGTACTCGAAATCAGGCCTTGAACGAATTCAACTGCCCATTCCATGAAGTTTTGCAGTTTGCCCGGATTTTCCACAGACAGATTTCGGGTTGCCAACTTGGCAATCACGAAGACGACAATACATGTCACGATGAGCATCAGGATAATGGAAAGGTCAAATGGAATGCCGCCCAATTCAATAATCGGTGATTTATGCATGTTTTTCTCACCCCTTTCTCAGTTGAACAATCTACTCTTCCTTACGAGACAATCGAATTCCTATGAATAAGAGAAGGAACTGCGATAAGATCAGGGTAGCTGCAACAGCGTAAAGATTGAACGTCTCCGGCTTCTGATAAGCCACTACAACGGCCAGCACGCTTATGGCAGCGCGGGTCATAAACCCCATATTCACCTTTTTACCTTCTCCGCCGGTGACAGTATCCAACACTTTCTGCACCTTGTACCCCAGATAAAAGCTGTTAAGCAAACTTACGCTGGAGCCAAGCACCATACCTAGCGCAATGCTCCGGTATTGCGGAAAGACAGCAGCACCCAAAAAGCAAAGGGCCAGGAAATAAAGTGTGGTTCTGGTCAATACCCTGCGGTATTTCCATAATTCATTCATCACTTTCCCCCATGACTGCCTTGGTGATCATAAAAACGCTTACGCCGCCGATCAGGAGCCCAAGCAGAACGCCAAAGGCGATCCACAGTCCTGGTCCTCCCAAAACCTTGTCCAGCCAGGAGCCCAGATAAAAGCCCCCCAAAGTGCATGCTGCCAGGTCAATTCCGATTGCGCTTACAAGTCCCATATATTTCATAGGGCTTGCATTGTTTTTATTGGTTTTTAGCGGCTTTTCAGGTTTACTCATTTTCAGTCCACCCTCATAATCCCAGTTCATTTTACTGAATGTCACAAGAGTTTGTCAATTGAGCGAATGCATGTCATTTCAGCCTGAAACTATGAAAATAATCACAGCAAAACGCTTCAAAACCGTGTAAACCGTACAGTTTAACTGTATGCTGTACTCTTAGCCCTAAGAATATGGCTTAACTTTCCTTTGTGAACTTTCTGTGAAATTGTTCTGGACGCTCGTTTTTGATGCCAAAATGATGCAAAATCGCCTGAACTATCCGTTCTGAAGCTTTGCCGTCTCCATACGGATTTGCCGCCCCGCTCATCGAGTCGTAAAGGGCCTGATCGCTGAGCAATTTTTTGGTGCGCTCGTAAACGGTCTCTTCATCCGTTCCTACCAGTTCGAGTGTACCGGCATCTATTCCTTCCGGACGCTCGGTCGTATCACGGAGCACAAGTACAGGAACGCCATAAGAAGGGGCTTCTTCCTGGAGTCCGCCGGAATCCGTCAGAATCAAATGGGTATGAGGATAGAAATTATGCAGGTCCACGACATCCAGCGGCTCAATTAGTTTGATTCTAGGATGTCCGCCCAGTACAGCATGTGCTGGTTCTTTGACTGCCGGACTCGGATGCACCGGGTAAACGATGGCAATGTCCTCAAACTCGTCGGCAATCCGCTTGACAGCCCGGAAAATATTCATATGCGGTTCACCCTGGGATTCCCGGCGATGGGCCGTCATGAGAACAAGCCTTTTGCCTGCGGCCCAGTCTAGTACGGGATGGTGGTAGTCAGGCCGTACGGTATATTGAAACACATCGGTCACCGTGTTGCCTGTGACATATATTCTTGATTCATTTTTATTCTCTTTTTTCAAATTGCCCGCAGACCATTCGGTTGGCGCAAAGTGAAGATCCGCAAGAACGCCCGTAAGCTGCCGATTCATCTCTTCGGGATAAGGAGAAAGCTTGTTCCAGGTGCGTAGTCCCGCCTCCACATGTCCTACTTGAATCTGCTGCAGGAACGATGCATAGCTGGCCAGGAAGGTCGTTAACGTATCCCCATGCACCAGTACGATATCCGGCTTCGCTTCACGCAGAACAGGCTCCAGCCCTTCCAGCACGCGGATGGTAATTTCATTCAGCGTCTGGCGGTCCTTCATGACATCCAGATCGTAATCCGGCGTAATTTTGAAAACTTCCAACACCTGATCCAGCATTTGGCGGTGCTGCGCGGTAACGCAGACCACCGATTCGATATGCTCGGGATGTTTTTCCAGTTCCAGAATGAGCGGAGCCATCTTAATGGCTTCCGGGCGCACCCCGAAAATGGTCATTACTTTTATTTTAGACATGAGTTATACCCTCTTTTCGCTTCACTTGGTTCCGTATAGACGGTCTCCCGCGTCACCAAGACCCGGTACGATATATCCATGGTCGTCCAATTTTTCGTCGAGAGCAGCAACATAGATGTCCACATCAGGATGAGCTTCCTGTACCGCTCTAACACCCTCTGGGGCAGCGATCAGATTCATCATCTTAATCTGGGTGCAACCGCGTTTTTTCAGCACGTCAATCGCCGCAATCGCCGATCCGCCAGTAGCCAGCATCGGATCGATCACAATCAGCTCGCGCTCAGTTACATCTGTAGGCAGCTTGGTGTAGTATTCTACGGGCTGCAGCGTTTCAGGGTCACGGAACAGGCCGACATGCCCTACTTTCGCTGCAGGGATCAGTTTTAGCATCCCGTCGAGCATGCCAAGACCCGCACGCAAAATCGGGATAAGCCCAAGCATGCGTCCGGCGAGAACCTTGCCGTCCATTTCGGCTACAGGTGTTTGGACCTTAACCGTTTCAAGTGGAACCTCACGTGTAATCTCATAAGCCATCAAAGAAGCAACCTCATCTACAAGTTCACGAAAATCCTTTGTGTTTGTCCGCACATCACGGATAAATGTCAGCTTGTGTTGAATCAAAGGGTGATCACAAATCACCAGTTTTCCCATTGTTTTGTCCCTCCGGTAATTGTAAGTCTTAGTGCTGCCAGTGCCGGTTTTGCCTTGCGCAAATACGTGCAGGTACACAAATCCTGTTTATTATATCATTCCCTGAAATGAAATTGCACCTACATAAAATGAATTAAAGCTTGTTTCACCCTTATCCTGCTTGCCCTATTCTTAATGAGCGGATGCTTCTCTATTTCAATTCATTTACATAAGACATGTTTATTTTCGCCATAATATGCCGCAAATTAAACCTTTTGTGACAACGGGACTTTCATGGGAAAAGGCTATCTGATGTTTGTAAGGGCACGATGTCCCCGAAATGACTATAAAAAAAAGGCTGGAGGCCAGGCCTCCAGCCTTTTTTCTATATATCGAAAGCGTCCAAATATGTTAAATTAGTAAGTCAATTCAGGGTAAAGCGGATATTGATCCGTCAATTCCTTCACCAGGGCAGCAGCTTTAGTCAAAACGGTGTCATCCTTAGGCTGTTTCAGCGTCATGGCGATGATTTGGCCAATTTTTACCATCGCATCCTCGTCCATGCCCCGCGAAGTAGCGGCAGGGGTACCGATCCGGATACCGCTGGTTACAAACGGGCTGGTTGGATCGAAAGGAATAGCATTTTTGTTGACCGTGATGCCAATCGAGTCCAGAACCTTTTCCGCTTCTTTGCCAGTGATATTCACGCTGCGCGTATCCACCAGCATCAAGTGGTTGTCTGTTCCGCCGGAAACGATGTTCAAGCCTTCGCTGATCAAAGTCTCAGCCAACACATTGGCGTTTTTCACGACGTTTTGGGCATAGGTTTTGAAGGATGGATCCAGCGCTTCACCGAGAGCGACAGCTTTGGATGCAATCACATGCATCAGCGGTCCGCCTTGGGAACCCGGGAATACGGCCTTATCGATAGCCTGTGCCCATGGCTTTCTGCACATAATCATGCCGCCACGAGGTCCGCGCAGTGTTTTATGCGTTGTGGTCGTAACGAAATGAGCATGAGGCACCGGGCTTTGATGAACGCCTGCAGCAACCAGTCCGGCAATATGCGCCATATCGACCATGAACAGTGCGCCCACGTCATTCGCGATGGAAGCGAAGGCTTCGAAATCAATTGCACGCGGATAGGCGCTGGCACCGGCAACGATCAGACGAGGACGGTGCTTGAAGGCAGCTTTGCGAACTTCATCATAATCGATCAGGAAGCTGTCTTCTTGAACGCCATAGGCCACGAAATTGTAAAGAAGGCCGGACGCGTTAACCGGGCTGCCGTGCGTCAGGTGTCCACCATGAGCCAAGTTCATGCCAAGCACGGTATCGCCAGGTTTAAGGGCAGCAAGGTATACCGCCATATTCGCTTGAGCGCCGGAATGCGGCTGAACGTTAACATGCTCTGCGCCGAATAATTCCTTCGCACGGTCACGGGCAATATCCTCGACGATGTCAACACGCTCACAGCCGCCATAGAAACGTTTACCTGGGTAACCTTCCGCATATTTATTCGTCAGGACGGAGCCCATGGCTTCCATCACCGCTTCGCTGACAATATTCTCCGAGGCAATCAGCTCGATGTTGCTGCGCTGACGTTTCAGTTCCAAATTCATCGCATCCAGTACAGCCGGGTCCTTCTTACGCAATTGATCCATAATTCCTTGTTCCTCCCTTGAATATAAATTCTCTTTTTTAGTTGTTTAATCGCAAAGATGGGCGTTTCCTTCTTCGGGTTGAGCATCCATCCTGTATACTGC
Source organism: Paenibacillus dendrobii (assembly GCF_009807035.1). Lineage (GTDB taxonomy): Bacteria > Bacillota > Bacilli > Paenibacillales > Paenibacillaceae > Paenibacillus_AQ > Paenibacillus_AQ dendrobii. The sequence continues at coordinate 497,956 of NZ_WUBI01000004.1, read as the reverse complement.
TCTCTCCCCGCCAATCAGCTTGGGCCGGGTATAGGCAGTATTCACACGCGCTTCCCCGACATAGCGAAGCTGTGTACGGTAAGGAACGGCCACACGCCGCAAATGCATGCCAATCAGCGTTTCACCGATGTCGATGCCGGCATCAGCCTCGATGGCTTCGGCCAGACACGGGCTCTTCATGGACCGGTACGCCGCACTCGCCATGGAGCCTCCTGCCTTGGGAACCGGAACGGCAGCAACTTCGGTCAGACCCAAGCTTTCCAGTAAGGAGCGTTCCATCACCAGCGCACGATTCAAATGCTCGCAGCACTGGAATACGACTTCAAAGCCATATTCCCCCCGAACCTTATCAATGCCTTCTAATAGCTCGTTTGCCACCTCAAGGGCTCCCGAAGTGCCGATGCGGCGTCCTGCTACTTCACTGGTGCTGGTCCCGACAACGACTACCTTGCCGGGTCCAAGTGCGGCAGCCTCTGCCAGCTCGCGTAAAATTACCGACACTTGCTCTTTTAGTGAAACTTCCGATGGGACACCCGAATGGGTGTTTTCCATACGAACACCTCCCTAATGCTGCAGATAACGGTCCTCAATGGCCTTGATTTTGTTTACGCGTCCGACATGCCGCTCACCTCCGCTGAACGGCGTACCGATCCAGGTCTTCACGATTTCCTGCGCAAGGCCCGGGCCAATGACGCGTTCGCCCATCGCGAGGACATTGGAATCGTTATGCTCGCGGGTCGCCTTGGCGGAAAACACATCATGCACCAGTGCGCAGCGAATGCCGGGAACCTTGTTTGCTGCAATGCTCATACCAATTCCAGTTCCGCAGATCAGAATGCCGCGATCAGCCTCGCCCGAGGTTACCTGCTCGCATACAGGCAGGGCGTAGTCAGGATAATCCACAGAGTCAGCACAGCTGCACCCTACGTCCGTAACCTCATGTCCCATCTCCCGAATGACGGCAATGATGTCTTCTTTTAAACGCACTCCCGCGTGGTCTGTTCCCACAGCAATCTTCATCTCTTGAAATACCTCCCTGAAATTTCGTGCTATTGTGACTTCTCGTACCATTATACCCTATTTCAGAGCGGTAAGATGAAAATAACCTCGCAAAATGAAGCCTCTTCTCCGCAGGTTTCTTATGGATACTTTGCGGGGAACCCACACTTAAATACAAAAAAGAGCAGTCCGCAGATATCCGCAGAATTGCTCTTTTGCCCAGGCGACCGGCCGTATCTTCCGGTGCTCCATCGTGGTTTGATCCACATCTGTCGCCAGTTACACCGGAACCGAGTATTTTTCACACCCATCATAAAACATTCAAGACTGAAAAGCAATAAGTAAAATTACCATCAGGAAGTATGGAATGACTCCAGTTTATCCAGCAAACGCTCAATTGCCGTGCGAATTTCTGCCGCGGCCAAATCATAATCCTCACGAGATCCGCCGAATGGATCAGAAATATCGAAACTTGGCACCCGCTGCTGAATTTCGATCAGCCGCTCCCTCTCCGCATCGCTCAGATCCTGTCCAAGCGAACGCTTGACCTCCCAAGTCGCGTATAGGCTGTCAAGCTCGGCAAGATCATCCAGCACATCGCCATCACTTTCGGCGTATTCCTTGAGCGTGTACACTTTGTCAGCCGCCTGCGGAAAGCTCCGGATCACATGCTGCTTATGTCCTTGCGTCAGCGTGAGGATCAGATCAGACCAAATGACTGCATCCCGCTTTAACGACTTGGACGTCAAACGATCATCAATATCATGATCGCGCAGGACCGCCTCCGCATGACGGGACATCGACATTCCGTCCATAGCGGCAACACCGGCCGAACGCGCTTCAACTTCAATACCGCGGTCTTTCGCCATTTTACGAAGAAGACCTTCCGCCATCGGGCTGCGGCACGTGTTCCCTGTACATACAAACAAAATATGCTTCACGTCTATCGCACCTCCCGGATTGTTCTTTGGCGATTATTGTATAAGAAAAAAGTCTATCGGTAAACTTTCACAGAAGACAGACCGCATTTAGCGGATGTTTTTCTTGCGATATCAGGTAGGCGACGCTTCGAATTGTATTCTTCCTGATACCTAAAGAAAAACGTCTATCGGTAAACACGCATGGAAGACAGACCGCCTCTAGCAGATGTTTTTCTTGCGATATCAGTTAGCCGATACTTCGAATTGTATTCTTCCTGATATCTAAAGAAAAACGTCTATCGGTAAACACACATGGGAGACAGACCGCCTCTAGCAGATGTTTTTCTTGCATATCAGGATAACACAAGCTCGAGGTTTATACTTTCTAATATCTTCAAAAGATAAAGGCAAGGCCAAATCCGAGCAGGATCACGCCCCCGAGCGCCTCCCCCAAATCCCCTAAATTACGGCTCACTCTCCGGCCCAGAAGGAGCCCCATCACCGACATCGCTCCTCCGCAAATGCCGAATGCCAAAACCGTTAAAATCAAGTTACTCTGAAACATGCCGAGCGACACGCCAACGGAGAAGGAATCCACACTCACACTGAGTGAGAACAGAATCATCCCCAGAAGTGTGCGATGGTCTATCATCCGGGTATCGCCGCTTTTAAAGGAGTTAAATACCATATGAGCCCCTAGCAAAATCAGCAAGCCCCCAGCCGCATAGGTCGTGACCTGTCCCAGCAAAGAGCTCACATATTGGCCTGTGAATATACCCAGAAGCGGCATCAGAATATGAAAAAAACCGATAAGAACACTGATTTTGAGCACATGCAGCAGGCGAATCCCCTTCATGCCAATGCCAATCCCCAAGGAAAAAGCGTCCATCCCTAAAGCGGCGGCCATAATTAGGACGGTAATCAGCTGCCCTAAACCGGCAGATGTCTCAAACATTCCAACTCCCCCATGTCCGTTAGGTTCTTGTACAACCATATGCGGACAATAGGACAATCATGACTTGTACATGCAGGCAATGCTTAACGGGCAGTTGCATCGAGATGGATCACCGTTTGCCCGGCGGCCTTGCGCAGACGGTTCATAATAGCGGCCCCAATCCCTTCTTCAGGACAGGCCTCGGATAAAATAAAGCCGATATTCTCCTCATCCATTCGGCGCAACGCAGCATATAACCGATGTGCCGCCGTGCTCAAATCGGACAGGCTGCCCAGCGATTCGATGCAATCGGCCTGATATCGGCCAATATGCTCATCAAAGGCGAGAACTCCCGTCCGTTCCCCGCGTCCCGCGGCTTCTTGCAAATTCCTGCTCATGTATTCAGATACCTTGTTTGATGCGCCGGTTATGATGCTTAACGTTCCCTTCGGCGCATAATGGGTATATTTCATACCCGGAGCCCGGGGTGCCAGATCTCCGGCAGTATCTGATTCCGGCAAAATTGCAGGATCCAGTTGAACGGAAGCGCCGGCTGCCTGAGACAATTGCTCCAGCGTGATCCCTCCCGGACGCAGTACGGTAACACTGCCGTCCTCAGAAACCTGAATGACGGTCGATTCCACGCCCACCCCCGTCGCGCCGCCATCAACGACTCCGTCAATGAAGCTGCCCAGGTCTTCCACGACATGGCTGGCCAGCGTCGGGCTAGGTCTGCCCGAACGGTTCGCGCTCGGAGCCGCCACCGGACATCCAGACTCCTCGATCAGGGCCAATGCTACCGGATGATCCGGCATACGGATGCCCACGGTGTCCAATCCTGCCGTCACGCGCGGGGACAGGACGTTCGCCTTAACCGGGAGCACGACCGTCAGCGGCCCGGGCCAGAAGGCTTCCATCAGCTTTCGAGCTGCCGGGCTTACATGCTCAACTAACCCCTCCAGCTGCGCATTCTTGGATATATGGACGATCAAGGGATTGTCCGAGGGTCTTCCCTTCGCAGCGAATACCGCCTCCACGGCAGCCGTCGACCGGGCATCTGCCCCCAGTCCATATACCGTCTCCGTCGGAAAAGCGACGACGCCTCCATCTCGAAGGAGCATCGCCGCGTCTTTGACCTTCTCCCGGAGCTTGGCAGGGTCTGCTGCCGTTTCAGAATCAATATGCCAATAAGGAGCGGACGGCATACGGCCAGTCCCGATTTCTTTTTCAATATGCGCCATTTCCATCCCGTCTTTCTCTTCGTATTCATCACATATCTAAAAAAGCGCCAAGGCCTTTGACAGAAGCTGCGGTCTAGCCGCTAACCTGCTGCCCATGGACATAGCACTTTATCGTTCGTTTAAAGTCAGAATATAACACTTGGGCAGTGCCAAATGATTCGATAACCGCAAGCCAACATATCGCTTCTTCAGCGGACTGCTTTCGTACGTACGGCCACCCAGCGCTATCTTTCATAAATATATTAACACAGATCGAACAAAAACGCCTCGGCCGAACAGACTCCCTTAAAACAAGGACTTGAACCAGTTCACAATGCCTTCGAACAAATCCCAGAGGAAAAACCTCACTTCCGGTTCGGAAGCTTTCACTGGTGCAGCATCAGCCGCTTTCTCCGTTTGTCCGTCCACCTTCGCCGGAGTGTAAGCCGTTTTCTTCACTTTGCCGCCTTGCTCCTTGCCCGTCTCCGCTTTCGCTGTCGCAGGCTGCGCAGCCGCGTCTCCGCTCCCCGCATCGATAAAGCAAAGTGGCGGAAACAGCACGCACCACCAGTTTTGGCCCCTGCCCTCACCCAAGGTTATCCGCAGCGCTTCATAGTTTCCCGCCGGATATACCGTTCCTCCGTACAATTTCGTCGGAAACGGCACCACCGCAAGCTCAACATTGTAATCGTAAGTGATCCCTTTCTTCTCCAGCTCCCTGCCTACCAGATCATTCAGTTCAGGAAGGTGATGCCGGATCGTAACCCGTGCCTCTTCAATACTTTGCGGATTCTCCAGGTCTTTAACCCAGCCATCCATCTCTTCAACCACGGCATCACGGATTTGGCGTTTGACCAGTTGATCATCCGGATTATCCGAATTGGCCAGAATGCGAAGGCGTATCGATTCCTGCGGAATGGGGCCCCCAGCCACCGCCGCATCGGTTTTTTGTGCTTCCCAAGTCATGGCCAGCATGAACATAATACAAAAAATAATGGCAGTATTCTTAACCAAAGACCGGAGACGGTCCTCTTTTTCATGATTATGTTTGTACATATCGTTTGTGCCCCCTCTATCAAATCATCCTATGATAATGATCAGTATGTCCGGATTTGATAGAGTCTAAACACAGGTTTCTATGAATCTATGATTTGGGCGGAATGTATTTTTTTCATACAGAAAAACCGCATGCATCATCTCTTAACGAGGAGCAAGCGGTCTATTGCTGTTCGATCAGGCCTGTTTAGTTGACGAAATTTTCTGCGTCGGCGTGATGAAATCTTCACTGACCTCATGACCATGAACGCGTACACTCATCACGACACCTATGCTCGCCATGTTAATCAGCAGCGAGGTACCGCCATAGCTGATAAATGGCAGCGTAATACCGGTGAGCGGCATAATACCGATAAAAGCACCGATATTTTCAAAAATCTGATAGAGCATCATCGACACCACACCGACAATCAGCAAAGGCCCGGCACGGTCCCGGCACTCCAGACAGATCAGAATCAAGCGGTGAATCAAAATAAAATAGAGCAGAAGCACGATGGAAGATCCTACGAACCCGAACTCTTCGGCGATTTCCACAAAGATCGAATCGGAATAAGTATAAGGGACGCGGCCCGATTGCACTGATGTACCTTTCATATAGCCCTCGCCCATCATCCCGCCGGAGGCAATGGCAAGTTTCGCATTTTTCGTATGATAGGAGGCTTTGGCCGTCGCTTTATCCGGTACCAGCCACGGGTCGATCCGCTCGGTCCAGTGGTTCCGTCCAATATTATTCAAAAATTTTTCGATATTGTCATGGTAATGGATGTACGAGAAAATCCCGCCTACGGCAACCGCCGCCAGGATGATGAGCGCAAGGAACGCATGCAGAAATTTGATATTGCCGATCCATAGCAGTCCGAGCAGAATCAGCACATAACTGAGCGCATTTCCGAGGTCATTCTGGATCATAACAAGCGCGAACGGAATAAACGTCAAACCCCCGATCGGCAGTACGTCTCTCCAGAGAGAGAGTTTGGCTTTGGGCCTTTTCATCAGCAAATAGGTCAGAAAAATAATCAGGAGAAGCTTAAACAACTCGGCCGGCTGCAAACTGAAGCCCCCGATTTTGAACCACCCCTGTGCCCCGTTGACGTCCGATCCGAAAAAATTGACCGCAATGAGCAGCATAATTCCGAATAAATAAAGGTAAAGGGCGTATTTGACGAGCAGCTTATAGTCCAATAAAATCAGCGCAAAAAAGGCAATAAAGGCCAAAATATAAAACTCAAGCATCTTGATATGGGAGCCTGCGAATTTGGTTCCGGTCGTGACGCTGTATATGGCCATAAGACTAATGCCCATAAATATTAAAAGTATGAATACGACGACATAATCCACTTTTTTCAGCTTTTGAAGCATTTGCTATCCTCCTGTGCGGGGCTCTTTACGCCCCTCTTGCCGTGATGCGTGCTCAATCTCACTTGTCTATTGTAAAGGAATAGCCATGCTAGATTCAATTCCTGATAAATCCATTGCGGATATGCTGCAAAGTTCTGCTGAACCAGCCGCCCTCCACCGGTCTTTCCGGCAGAGGAAACGGATCCTCCTCTTCCTGTCCGTGAATGCGGATGCTCATGACAATGCCCACGCTCATCATATTGATGAGGAGTGAGGTCCCCCCGTAGCTGATAAAAGGAAGCGTAATGCCGGTCAGCGGCATCAGCCCAATAAAAGCGCCAATGTTCACAAAAATCTGATAGACAAACATCGTAATAATGCCCGTAATCAGATAAGGTCCGGCACGGTCGCGGCAATCGGCAGCAATCAGGACCATGCGGTGGATCAGGATAAAATACAGCAACAGCAGTACCGACGAACCGATAAATCCGTATTCTTCGGCCACCTGCACGAAAATGGAATCGGCATACGCCAGCGGAACACGTTCGGACTGAATGGTCGTTCCTTTCATGTAGCCCTTGCCCTCGATGCCTCCCGAACCGATAGCCAGCATCGCGTTGTAGGTCTGCCAGCTGACGTCGCGGGAAGCAAGATCCGGAACCAGCCAAGGATCAAAGCGCGCAATCCAGTGTTTTTTGCCCAGATCCTCGCTGATCAGCTTGACTGCCTTGTCGTGATAATGAATGTAAGCCTGAATGCCGCTGAAGACCGCAGCGAAGGCGACGGCCAAACCAATCAGCGCATGTGTATATTTAATGTTCCCGATCCATAGGAGTCCCGCCAAAATGACCATATAGCTGAGCGCATTGCCGAGATCGTTCTGCAGCATAACCAGCGCCCAAGGCGCAAGCGTGAGAAGACCGATCGGCACCACGTCACGCCAGAAGGAAAGTTTGTTTTTCCGTTTTTTCACCAGTAAAAAGGAAATGAAAATGACGAGAAACAGCTTGAACAGCTCTGCGGGCTGCAGGCTGAGTCCTCCCGGGAGCGTCATCCAGCCCTTCGCCCCGTAATATTCATTGCCGATAAAAAGTACCAATACCAGCAGCATCAACCCAAAGAGATAGATGTACAAGGCATACTTGATCAACAGCTTGTAGCTTACCAGCGAGAAACCTAAAAAAGCTGCGAAGCCCACGGCGTAATATACGCCCATGCGCTCCGTATAATGTCCGACCTTCGGCCTGCCCATGGTTACGCTGTAGATGGAAAATAGGCTAAAGGCCATTAGCGCCAGCAGGATCAAGATGATGGACATATCCATTCGTTTGAATTTCTGCAGCATGCGGCATCCTCCAATTTGATCAGGAATCAATGAAATCAAGGCCTCAATATCTCTATTGTAGTTTAAACCGGATGCAAAGAAAAATTATCGTAATCTATTCGACACGCCGAGCACGTGGCGCTCTATCCCGGCCAAGTCCGGGACGATGATAATCTCGTCCCAGTGGCCCGCGGCGCGCAGAAGCTCCGCGACGTCTTGGGCTTGCCCCTGCCCGAGCTCAAATCCGATGAGCCGGGGCGGTGCCTTTAGCAGCGGCAGCTGCTCCATCATGATGCGGTACGGACCAAGGCCGTCCGTACCGCCGTCCAGTGCGGTGCGCGGCTCATGGTCGCGCACCTCCCGCTGCAGCCCGGCAATGTCGGCTGCAGGGATGTAGGGCGGGTTCGACACGATGATGTCGAGCCATTCGCCCGCAAACGGTTCGAGCAGGTTGCCTTCAAGGAAGGCAACCTGGGCACCGTTGGCGGCGGCGTTGCGCGCGGCAACCTGCAGCGCGCCGTCCGAGATGTCGCTGGCACGGACATGCCAGCGCGGGGCCTGCAGCGCCAGCGTGACGGCGATCGCACCGCTGCCGGTGCCGATGTCGGCGCACTCAAGCGGGCGCAGTGCGCCGCCCTCGCTCCGGCTAGGCGCTGCGCCTTCGGGCCAGAGCCGCTTCGCCTGCATCAGCATGGCCTCCACGAGCAGCTCCGTCTCCGGCCGCGGTATCAGCACCGCCGGCGTCACTTCAAACGGGATGCCGTAGAACTCCTGCTCCCGGGTGATGTACTGCACAGGCTCCCCTGCCCCGCGGCGCGTAATAGCCTGCTCCCACAGTGATTTACGTTCCTCGGGGAACGGATCGGGCAGCGCCATGTAATAGGCAGCTCCTTCAAGTCCCAGCACATGCGCGAGCAGCAGCTGAGCGCTGCGCTGCGGTTCCGTAACCGCGCATTCTGTTAAAAAAGAGGAAGCCTCTATGAAGGCTTCCCGTATCGTTTGCTTTGGCTTCATCACAAAAGTGGTTTCATGCAAAGCGTTATTCCCCTTTTTCCATCATATCCGCTTGTTCGGCAATGTTCAGCGCGGAGATGATATCTTCAATTTCACCGTTCATCACCTGATCCAGCTTGTGCAGCGTAAGCCCGATGCGGTGATCCGTTACACGGCTTTGCGGGAAGTTATAGGTGCGGATCCGTTCACTGCGGTCACCCGTGCCGACTTTGCTCTTGCGTTCGCCGGCATATTTCGCTTCTTCTTCCTGGCGCTTCATATCGAAGATCCGGGCGCGAAGCACCTGCAGTGCCTTTTCCTTATTCGAGTTCTGCGATTTGCCATCCTGGCAGGTCGCCACAATCCCTGTCGGGATATGCGTGACACGGACAGCCGATTTCGTAGTGTTAACGGACTGACCGCCCGCGCCGCTGGAACAGAACGTGTCCACGCGGATATCCTTGTCATGGATCTCGATATCGAGATCCTCAACTTCAGGCATAACTGCCACCGTCGAGGTCGAAGTATGAATCCGTCCGCCGGATTCGGTCGTCGGAATGCGCTGCACACGGTGCGCGCCGCTTTCGTACTTCATTTTGCTGTACGCTCCGCGTCCGTTAATCATGAAAATAACCTCTTTAAATCCGCCAAGGTCATTCGTATTGGCATCCATCAATTCGACGCGCCAGCCTTGATTATCGGCATAACGGGTGTACATGCGATACAAGTCAGCCGCAAACAGTGCCGCTTCGTCACCGCCGGCTGCGCCGCGGATTTCCACGATGACGTTCTTATCATCGTTAGGATCCTTCGGCAGCAGAAGAACGCGAATGCGCTCGTCGAGTTCGGTCTGGCGGGCAGATAACTCGTCGATTTCCATTTTTACCATTTCACGCATCTCGTCATCAAGCTTCTCGCCCTGCATGACTTTTGCGGCATCCAGCTCTTCGGTTACAGTTTTATATTCAGTATAAGCCTCGAATGCAGGCTGTAAGTCAGATTGTTCTTTGGAATATTCCCGAAGTCGCTTGCTGTCATTTACAACATCAGGATCACACAACAGCTCGCTAAGCTTCTCGTAGCGGTCTGCCAAAGCTTGTAATCGGTCCAACAAGGGGGTTCACCTCTCCTGTTCAAAATGCTTTCAATCATTACGAATATGAAAAGCGCCGTATATCCCATCCTAAAACCAATCACATAAATGAAATAAAGGAAATTCAAGATGATGACAGAACAAGCTTTATTTCAATTTATATTGGACAGACGACTTTTTATTATACCATGGAAATCACGGATTTGCCAGTTCCAAAATTGGTGATTCACATCTTGGCAGGAGAGTTGTAATAGCGAAGCAGTCCGTATTCCACGGTTCCTAAGATTGTTCTTGCCTTTATGTGTGCTACGGAAAATAATGGATTATCCTCCCACATATTTTTTTAAAAAAAATTTGCAGGGATACATCAAGCAGCGGCGTCAAACTAAATGAAGCAGAGGAGGGGAGAAGACTGGAAGAGTTGCAGTGGGTCCGGGCCGTCAAGGCAGGCCACCCGGAAGCCTATAAATTTTTGGTGCAGCGTTATCAGAATATGGTGTACCATGTGTGCCTGAAAATAACCGCCGATGACGTATCGGCCAAAGATTTATCGCAGGACATCTTTATGAAGGCCTACTCGGCGCTGCCAGCCTTCCGAGAGGATTCCTCCTTCTCCACATGGCTCTATCAGATTGCCGTCCGTAAATGTCTCGACTGGAAACGCGCGCATCAGCGCGAGCAGGCACGGCGGAGTCCGGGAGAAGTCACCGAAAACGACTGGGTAACGAACGAAACACCCGAACAAATCGTATTGTCCGAAGAACGGAGCAGCAAGCTCCGCAGGATCGTTGACGAGCTGGGTGAACCTTACCGCTCGGCTGTCCAGATGTATTATTTTGAACAATGCTCTTATCAGGAAATCGCCGAGAGGCGCGGGATTACGCCGAAAACGGTGGAATCGCAGCTGTACCGCGCAAGGGCCATGATGCGGAAGAAAGGAGAGGAATTACGATGAAATGCGAATTTATTGAATACCAGCTGGGGGCTTATGCCGCAGGTGAGCTGCCGCCCGAATCCTCCCTTTACATTGAAAAGCATCTTCGTACCTGTCCTTCATGCCAGGCTTGGCTCGAGGAGGTACGGGAGATGGCCCGCATCTGGCAGCAGCCTGGACCAGAGCTGGACGTTCCCGATATGACGGCCGACATCATGGATGAAATCCGGCAGATGCCGCCCCTATATAAACGCCAGGCTTCGCGCATAAAGCCAAGGGATTCACGGAAAACAATGATTGCCCATTTCGGGCTCGCCGCTTGCATCGCCTTTTGCTTATTCCAATTCGGAGTATTCGAGCATTTGCAAACGGGCATTACGCAAGCGACGGAGATCTTTTCCAATTCTGTGGACCATATATTAAAGGAGGGTAAACGATGATTAAAAAACACAAATGGGTAACCTTTTTGCTTGCCTTGATTCCCGGCCTCGGCCACCTATACCTCAACTTCACCAAACAGGGACTGCAGATTATGATCGGCACCTGCGCCTGTATTATTCTAATTCCATCCATCCCGCTGATCTTCTCATTCGCGCTGGCGATTCTGTGGTTCTATCAGATGTTCGATGCGCTGCAAAAAGCCTCCTGGATGAAAGCCGCTGCCGCCGAACACGAGCGTATGATGATGGGCCAGGAAACCTTCGGTTATCCTTGGAGCGCACAGGACTGGATGACGCTTGGTGGATATCAAAAAGAAAGCACTCTAAATCCGGTATGGACCGGTGCCGGCTGCATCCTTGTCGGCGGGATGGTGCTTCTGATGACCATCTTCCCCGATATGTGGCACTGGCTGCTCCAGCAAAATGTGGCAAGCGTGCTGCTGGCGGTCGCATTGATCGGATACGGCCTCTGGATTTTATTCAAGAAACCTGATCGTAAAGGGAGCGAGTCTTTATGAACACCCCCATTAACAACACGCCGCCTACCGTTAAGGTAGGCAGGTGGACCACAGCCATCGGCTTGATTGGCATCGGTGTGCTGGTTCTGCTGCAGTTCAATCACTTGATTTCGTTCGAATCGTTAAAATATGTATGGCCTGTACTTCTGATTCTTCTTGGCCTTGAGGTGGTGCTGGCTAACGTTCTACACTCCGACAAACGGGTCCGCCTTGGTGGAGGCAGCGTGACGATCCTGATTTTGCTGATGCTCGTCAGCGCCGCCCAGGTAGCCATTCCGAATTGGAGCACCCTGTTCAACCAAGGATATGCGACTGCCGTTCAAGGTTCGGCTGAAGTCGGGAGCAGCATTAAACGCGTGGAAATTCTCGTGGATCATGGAAAGGTCAATGTGATTGGCTCCGACGATGCCAAGGTTTCATATGACGGTAAATTCCGTTTTCGGGATGTCGCCAGCCAAGAAGCCGCCGACAGCAAAATCAAAGAGAAATGGAAGGTAACTCCCTCCGGGGATACCCTCGTGCTTTCGTTTGAGGATAGCGCGGATTCATTCTTTCATATCGGATTCAGTCCTGAGGATGAATATCTGAACGTGGATGTACCCAAAGCACTTGAAGTCGAAGTGCATACCAAGAATTACTCCGTAAAAGGTGAGCAGCTGGATGCCGGGTTCACGGCCGTAACTTCCAACTCGTCCATCACTTTGGAAAATATTAAGGGCAGCGTCTCCGCGAAAACGTCCAACAGCTCGGTCCATTTGGCCGACATCGGCGGAGCTGCACAGGTCAAATCGACCAACGGCAGCCTGACGCTGGATCGGATCGCCGGTGCGGTGACGGCCAAAACGAGCAACAGCTCCATTAAGGGGACGTCAGCCATTGGCGGGGATTGGACCTGCACCAGCACGAACGGCAGCATCTCCCTGAACGTTCCCAAGAACACGAGCGCCGTAATTAAAGCTAAGACCTCCAACTCTTCCATCAAGGGCGACATACCTTGGAGCGAGGAAAGCGGCGACAACAAGGCTGGCGCTACGCTTGGCGACGGCACCCACAAGGTTGAGCTGACGACCTCTAACAGCAGTATTAAAGTGAATTACGGAGAGTAAATTAACTGAAAAGAGTAACAAAAAAACCTTGAGTGGCGTGATGCCGCTCAAGGTTTTCTATTGAATTCGCCAATGTTGATATTTGTGTTATCCTGGCAGCCTTTAAGAATTCAAATCCATTTACACATTGAAACGGAAATGCATAACGTCGCCGTCTGCAACGACATATTCCTTACCTTCCAGGCGAAGCTGGCCGCGCTCTTTGGCCACGTTCATGGTGCCTGCGGCAACCAGATCATCATAGGATACCACCTCGGCACGGATAAAGCCGCGTTCGAAGTCGGTGTGAATGACGCCTGCAGCCTGTGGAGCTTTCATACCCTTGCGGATCGTCCAAGCACGGACTTCCTGCACGCCCGCCGTGAAGTAAGTGTAGAGGCCAAGTAGGCGATATGCCGCTTTGATCAGGCGGTTCAAGCCGGATTCTTCGAGGCCAAGCTCCTCCAGGAACATTTCTTTGTCCTCGCCTTCAAGCTCGGCGATTTCAGCTTCAACCTTGGCACTGATCGGCACGACTTCAGCATTTTCGGCAGCTGCGAAGTCTTTGACCTGCTGAACATAAGGGTTGTTATCCGCTTCCGATACTTCATCTTCGCTGACGTTGGCCGCATAGAGAACCGGTTTCAGCGTCAGCAGATGCAGATCGCGCACGATTGCTTTCTCATCATCCGAGAGCTCCACGCTGCGTGCTGGCTGATCGTTATACAGCGCTTCTTTTACTTTTTCAAGCACGGCAACTTCCTGCTCATACTGCTTGTTGCCGCCCTTCATGTTCTTGCGGGAACGGTCGATCCGCTTCTCGACGCTCTCGAGGTCCGCCAGAATTAGCTCCAGATTAATCGTCTGAATGTCGCTAACCGGGTTCACTTTGCCATCGACGTGCGTGATGTTCTCGTCTTCAAAGCATCTCACCACATGTACAATGGCGTCTACTTCACGGATATGGGCAAGAAATTTGTTACCGAGTCCTTCGCCCTTACTAGCACCGCGAACCAGCCCCGCGATATCTACAAATTCAAAGGCGGTTGGAACGGTCTTGTTCGGCTGTACCAGCTCGGTCAGCTTGTCCAGACGCTCGTCCGGAACCTCAACCACACCTACGTTCGGATCAATCGTGCAAAAAGGATAGTTGGCGGATTCCGCACCCGCCTGCGTAATCGCATTAAACAAGGTGGATTTGCCTACGTTCGGCAATCCCACGATACCTGCTTTCAAAGCCATGGATGTGACACTCCTATTTCATATTAGAATGGGCTAAAAGCCTGGGCTAGCTATCATTATAAATGAATGTGATCAAACTGGAGAGCAGCGTCTCTCAATCCTACCCATTATATATTAGAACCTTGGGGTCATCAAGACAAAGGCCTCCTTAGACAAAGGATGCAAAAAAAGCCCCCCGTTCCCGTTATCATCGGGCTGAAGGCTCATCCGCTCCCTTAGGACAGGCTTCGTACCAATCTTGTGTTTCCCCGCAAGGCCGCGATATCGCCGGCTCCAATGCCAAACATTGCCGCACGAAGCTCGAACTCCACCTGAGCAAGTACAGCATGCAGCGAGTCCTCCGACTCCACTGCCGGACCAAGCACGCTTCGGCCATAACCGGCCAAATCTGCACCAAGCGCGAGCACTTTAGCTGCATCGACGCCATTCTTCAGCCCGCCGCTGCCGATTAGCCCCGCCTGCTGCGATACTTTTCTAACCTCCGTGATACACTCGGCCGTCGGAATGCCCCATCCGGCAAAAGCCTCCGCCGCGGCCCGGCGTACCGGATCTTTGCTGCGGAACTTTTCAACCTGGCTCCACGAGGTGCCTCCGGCTCCGGCTACATCCACGAAATTCACGCCAGCACGGAACAATCTTGCTGCCGTCTCGCCATCGATCCCCCATCCGACCTCTTTCACGCCTACAGGGACATGAAGCTGGCGGCACACTTCCTCAATTCGGGATAACAGTCCGCTAAAATTGATATTGCCCTCCGGCTGAAATAACTCCTGCAACCCGTTTAAGTGAAGTACCAGCAGATTCGCCCCGGCAATTTCAACAGCACGCCGGCATTCATCCACACCAAATCCGTAATTCAACTGCACCGCGCCAAGATTGGCAATCACCGGGATCGTGGGTGCATGCTTGCGCACATGGAATGTTGAAGCCAGCTCTCCCTTCTCCACGGCCGCGCGCACGGAACCCACTCCCATCGCCCAGCCCCGTTCTTCAGCGGCAACAGCCAGTCGTTCATTGATCGCGCCGGTAGCCGCGCTACCGCCCGTCATCGAGCTTATGAGCAGTGGAGTGCGTAACGACATCCCCAAAAAGGATGTTCCCAAAGAAATTTCGTTGAAATCCGTCTCCGGCAGCGCATTATGGCGGAAACGGTATTTTTCCAATCCTGAAGTCACACCGACACTGCCCACCTCTTCGTTCAAACACAGCCTCACATGCTCTATTTTCCGTTCGCCCGTAGGCGCATCCGGCAGGAGCGACCGGTTCTCATCATGTTTTCCGTTCATGGCTTGACCCCTTTCCGAACAGCCGTAGTTATCCAAACTGCACATCCGTTCGAGAATCTCGAAAAATATATTATACCTTATGTGAATCGATATATTCACCTACAAGTCTTCCGGTCAATGTCACGATCGGCGTTCCTGAGCCCGGATGGGTCGCTCCGCCGACAAACCACAGTCCTTTGACATCCTTGCTCTGGTTGCCCGGACGGAAGAAGGTCTGCTTGACCGAATTCGCAGATATGCCATATATGGCCCCCTTGTATGCCAGCGTATCCTCCTCGATGTTCTGCGGCGTGTAATGAAGAAGCACATCGCTTTTATCAATGTCCTTCAACCCGTGGCTTTTCAGGTCAGCGAGCACTTTCTCGCCATAAGCTTCCGTCTCCCGGTTCCAGTTCGTTAGCGGGCTGAGATAAGGTGCATTGGCCAAAATAAACAGGTTGCTGCAGCAGTCCGGAGCCATGCCCGCTTCAGAGTATCCTGAATAGCAAACATAGAGCGCAGGATGCTCGGGCGGTTGTTTATCCACGAAGATCTCTTGGAATTCGCGATCATAATGTTCAGGGAAAAAGACGGTGTGATGCAGCAGCTTGTTATATTGACGCGGAACTCCCGCGAGCGTGACAAAACCCGAAAGCGAAGGCTCAAAGCTGCTGATTTTCTCATTGCTCATGGAGGGACGGTCTTCCTCGTCGAGTAACGTCCGGTTCACCGTGAGTACATCTCCGTTAGAGATGACGGTATCGGCTTTATAATAACCGCTGCTGGTATCCACGCCTGTCGCTCTGCCGCCCCATACCGCAATGTGTTTCACTTCCGTGTCGGTAATGAGTTCAACCCCCAGCTCTCTAGCGAGCTTTACCATGCCTTCCACAATGGAGTACGTACCGCCGCGAACTCCGTAAACCCCCAGCTCCGCCTCCACATGACCGAGCATCGCGAACATGGACGGCGCCTGTTGCGGTGATGATCCGACATAAGTCGAATATCTGCCCATCATCGCCAGCGTGTTCGGATGCTGAAAATAACGATGCAGCAAGGAACTCAGTGGGGTCATTGGTCTTACCCGCAATAGGCTGCGCAGCATGGAGGGCCTTGCCTTATCGCGCCAGTTGAGCATAAGACGGTTCAAAAAGTTTTCCTCCGAATGCTGATAAAGCTCAGCCGATTCTCGTAGAAAATTCTCGTATTGCAATGCGTCGGAAGGGCTGAATGTCGAAATCTGATCTTTCATCTTCTCTGCATCTCGGCTCATGTCCACTACAGACCCGTCCGCAAAAACATTCCGCGAGCGCGGCTCCAATTCGTACAACCCGATGTAGTCCTCCATTTTGGCGCCGCCCTGCTCAAAGATGCCGCGGAAAACATGGGGCATCGTGATCGAACTCGGGCCACGGTCAAATATGTATCCTTCCTTCTGGACACGCTGCAGCTTCCCGCCCGCTGTATGCTGGCGTTCCAGTATCGTAACCTTCCATCCCTTGGAAGCGAGTGTGATCGCGCAGGATAATCCGCCAAGTCCCGCCCCAATAATAACCGCCTGATGTGTCATTTATAACGCCTGCCTTTCCATGTATAACCCCACCTGGTGACACTCCCGCCTACCGAGATCTTCATGCGAAGACGCACTAGCAAAAGCATTCTTGCAGGCAAGAGTATACTTAACCATCGATTCCTGGCATCCCGCTTTGTCTGACAGACATTTAACCGCCATGCCGACTAAAGGTGCAGTTCACGCCATAAAGCGACTTCTTCAAAAACCCATTAACCAAATAATACCAGCATACAAAGCAGACAGTAAATATAAAAAGATGTACAAAGGGAGCATGAGTCATGATGCGCGACAGCATGTCACTTTCCAGTGGGATGGGGCCTAAAGTTTCCCTCAGGAAAATGTTTTACGTACATGCAATTCTGCCGCGCCCATTCCATATGATGAGGTAGCAAGTTTGAGCCCCGTCCAGTCCGTTACCGTTCGTGTCAGCCCTTCAGCGGCTGTCCGCAAAATATATCCTTGCTACAGGAAGGTGAGTACTGCCCATGAATGCCAGTGAAGAAAGCAGAGTAACTGCCGCAAGCCGAGGCTGGCGAAAGCGAAATGAGTCTCCAAGCCTGCCCGAAGTCCATCAATCGATGAAAGTCCCACTGAAGGGTGGGTTTATGCGCAAGCTGCTAGCCTTCGCCGGACCTGGCTATCTCGTCGCTGTCGGATATATGGATCCGGGAAACTGGGCATCCGATCTGGCCGGCGGCGCCATGTTCAACTACTCGCTTTTATCCGTGATTATGATCTCCAATCTCATGGCGATTTTGCTGCAGTCCCTCTCTGCCCGCCTTGGCATCGCCACCGGCCGCGATCTTGCGCAGGCTTGCCGCGATCACTATAGCAAACCTGTCAGCATGGGACTTTGGATACTTTGTGAGCTTGCCATCGCCGCATGCGATCTCGCGGAAGTGATCGGAACAGCCATCGCGCTCCAGCTGCTATTCGGCATTCCTCTCCTCTACGGCGTACTGATTACCTCAGTGGACGTCATCCTGGTCCTGATGCTGCAGAATAAGGGCTTCCGACATATTGAGATCATGGTCATTTCTTTTATTGCCATCATTATCCTGTGCTTTGGCGTTGAGCTCTTCTTATCCAAACCCGATGTTGCCAGTGTCATGGGCGGTTTCGTGCCAACGACCGACATCGTGACTAATCCGCAGATGCTTTATATCGCCCTTGCCATGCTTGGTGCCACGGTGATGCCCCATAATCTGTATCTGCACTCCTCTATCGTCCAGACCCGTAAAATCGATCCAAGTGTAGCCGGCAAAAAGTCCGCCATTCGCTTTGCTACGATTGATTCAACCGTTGCTCTAACCATTGCGCTGTTCGTCAATGCTGCTATTTTGATTCTGGCTGCATCTGCCTTTTATTCAACGGGGCATACTGAGGTAGCAGAGATACAGGACGCCTATCACCTGCTCACCCCGCTGCTCGGAACAGGAATGGCCAGTGTCCTGTTTGCCGTAGCGCTGCTTGCTTCAGGGCAAAACTCTACCCTGACAGGTACCCTTGCCGGGCAGATTGTGATGGAGGGCTTTCTCAACCTGAGGCTGAAACCATGGATTCGGCGGCTGCTAACGCGGCTGATCGCCATTATTCCCGCGGTGATCGTGATTGGACTATACGGCGAAGGTTCTACGGGGCAACTTCTCATCTTCAGCCAGGTGATCCTTTCCCTCCAGCTGTCTTTTGCCATCTTCCCGCTTATTAAATTCACCTCGGATCCGGTCAAAATGGGCCCTTTTGTGG
The DNA here is from genome assembly GCF_009807035.1 of Paenibacillus dendrobii. Taxonomy (GTDB): domain Bacteria; phylum Bacillota; class Bacilli; order Paenibacillales; family Paenibacillaceae; genus Paenibacillus_AQ; species Paenibacillus_AQ dendrobii. The sequence continues at coordinate 479,276 of NZ_WUBI01000004.1, read as the reverse complement.
CGCCCCGCTGGGTTCGCGTGCTGGCGAGATTTGTCGCGGTCATCATCGCCGCATTGAACATTTATCTGCTGTACGGCACCTTTTTCTAAAGGCTGTACAGCTTTTCCCTTTCCAGTCTTTTGCACAGTGCCCCCTGCTTCAAACAGGAGATTCGACGTTAATAACATATCGGGCACTTGGTCAGACCAGACCAAAGCTTATTCCTAAATCTTAAAATACATAGTTGGATGGACAAGTTTCCCGCAAGGAGGATAAAGATGGCATTAGATATAACGAATCAAGACGACCATAATGATCCGTCTAAAGCCGATCTGTCGAACCGGACAGGCAAACCGAACAGGCATAAACACCGCAAACGGCGCTGGATATTCACGGTAATCGCTCTATTGGTGCTTTGGCTTGCAGGCGTGATCGTCTACCAGACACACAAGCCCCTTCCTCCCGGCATATCCTATGAAAGCCCGTTGTACCATGTGAAGCAGGTCCGCTTTCTCCAGGATTTAACCTATCCGAACGAGAGCGGCAAGGTGGTCAGTGAGCAGCAGATACTGCAGAGGATTCATGAAATCGTGGATGACTCGCGCAAATTTCTAGTTATCGACCTTTTCCTTTTTAATAACTACACTCATAAAGGGCAGGATTTCCCCAAAATCAGTCAGGGATTAACGGACAAGCTGGTTCAGCATAAAAAGAATTATCCTGATATGGACATGGTCCTGATCACCGATGATGTGAATACGAATTACGGCTCGGCTCCGAACCCGCTGCTGGAGCAGCTGAAAGCGGCAGGAATCCGGGTCATCGTGACGGATGTAGATCCGCTCCGCGACTCCAATCCCATCTATTCTTCCGTGTGGCGCACATTCATCCAGTGGTTCGGACAATCGGGTAAGGGCTGGATTCCCAATCTCATGGCCAGTGACGGTCCCAAAATGACCGTCCGATCCTACTTCAAGCTTGTCAACGTCAAGGCCAATCATCGGAAGGTCATCGTCAGCGAGAAGACGGCCCTGATATCTTCAGGCAATGTGCATGACGCCAGCGCCTATCACTCCAATGTTGCCTTCGAGGTGCAAGGACCGATCATCCGGGATATTCTTGCTTCGGAGCAGGCGGCAGCCGATTTGTCGGGCGGGGGACCGCTTCCGCAGTACATTCCGGACGGGAATGACAAGGCGAATGATGGACCCATCGGGGTACGATATCTAACGGAAGGCAAAGTATATAAGTATGTGCTTCAGGAAATCGATGCCGCGCAAAAAGGGGATACACTCTGGATGGGCATGTTCTATATCGCCGATGAGAAGGTGCTAAACGCACTGTTGTCCGCGGCAGACCGCGGCGTGGATATCCGGCTGCTGCTGGATCCCAACGAAAATGCCTTCGGTCAGGAGAAAATCGGCATTCCCAATCGTCCGGTAGCCGCTGAGTTGTCAAAGCGTTCTAAAGAACGCATCGCGATTCGGTGGTACCATACGACGCAGGAGCAGTTTCACACGAAAATGATGTATATCCATAAGTCCGAAGGCCAGTCCATTATTCTCGGGGGCTCGACCAACATGACACCGCGCAATCTCGACAACTACAATCTTGAAAATGACCTGTGGGTATCCGTCCCATCCGGAGATCCCCTGGACAAGCAGATGGAAGGATATTTCGAGCGGCTATGGAACAATAAGGACGGATCCTTCAGTCTGGATCTCAGTGCCTATCAGGAAAAATCCACCTGGTTCAAGGATGTGTTGTTCCGCATCCAAAAAGCGCTTGGCTTCACCACCTTCTAGGTTGGGGATATGGACCCATTCGACTTATACAAACACAAAAAAAGATGCTCTGCCTGAGGCAGAGCATCTTTTCATTCCAATTATTTCTCACACACGGCTTTAAGCTGACATCGTTCCCCGCATATGCGGCCTTTACCGTGCGGTACGCACATCGGAGTACCAAAAATCGGGTCCTCGGCAATCATGCAGTCCATGCAGAACACTTCCTTGACCATTTGAGGAGTCAATACGTCCTCCGGAGCTCCGGCACAGTATACGCCCTGATCCTTGACTGCAATCATATGATCCGCATAACGGCAGGCCAAATTCAAATCATGAAGCACCATGACAATGGTACGTCCCTGTTCACGGTTCAGTTCGTATAAGAGATCCAGCACTTCGATTTGGTGGCTGAGATCCAGATAAGTTGTCGGTTCGTCCAGCAGAATCAGGTCCGTATTCTGCGCAAGAGTCATGGCAATCCAAGCCCGTTGTCGCTGCCCGCCTGACAAAGAGTCGACGGTACGTTCCGAAAGGTCAGATAATCCCGTCATCGCCAGCGCATCGCGTACCAGCCGTTCATCTTCCACGCTCCACTGCTTCAGCCAGGACTGGTGAGGATAACGGCCCTGCTTCACCAGCTGCAGTACAGTCAACCCTTCCGGCGCGGTCGGCCCTTGCGGCAGAATCGCCATATTCCGGGCAATCTCTTTGGTCGACGTACGGTGTATTTCTTTTCCGTCCAGAAGCACAGAACCGCTCTTGGGTCTGAGAAGGCGCGCCAGCGAACGCAGCAGCGTCGATTTGCCGCAGCCGTTACTGCCGATCAGCACGGTCACCTTGCCTTCAGGAACATGAAGACTGAGGTCCTTAATAATCTCCGTATCTCCGTAACTGAGCGTCAGTGATTCGGTTTGCAAAAGGGTCATCGCCGGTTACCTCCCCATTCTCTGTTCTTCATTTCATTGCTTTAAGTATATATTATCGGTCACAACGATCCTGTGAAATATATGTCATAGTAAATCGCCTTGTATCCACTCTAATAATTGATAATCATTATCACTAATAATAAAATGTCCGCACCCCGCTGTCAACTCCATCCCGAAGGAAAGACCCGCTATAGCAGCGGGGACATCAGCCGGGCAAGCGACTCCAGGAAGCGCTCGTAAATTCTTTTTTTCATGAAATTCTCCGGATTAATCTGCTTCGTTGATTTCAAATCCCGTTCGAAATCCGTCACAATGCGCTGAACGCTATCCGTTTGTACCAGCAGGGCATTCACTTCGAAGTTCAAGTGGAAACTCCGCATATCCATATTCGCCGTACCGATCGTGGCCACTTCCCCATCGATAATCAGCAGCTTGGAGTGGAGAAAGCCTTTTTCATATTCATAAATTTGGACGCCCACATCGAGCAGTGTCGGAAAATAGGAATGGGATGCCAAGAAAGGCAGCCATTTATCCGGTTTGGCCGGAAACAGAATACGCACATCAAGGCCCGACATCGCAGCTACGCGCAGGGAGGTCAGAATATCGTCATCCGGTATGAAATACGGCGTAGCCAGCCAAACTGACTTTTGTGCGGAAGTAATCATGGAGAAAAAAATATTCTTAAGCGCGCGGCGGTCATTATCCGGTCCGCTCGGTATAATCTGCACCGCCCCGCTGCTGCGCTCGGACAGGAGCGGCGAGAGGTATTCCGCTTCAAGCACCTTTTCTCCCGTCATGTAGTGCCAGTCCTGAAGAAAAATAATCTGGAGCGTCCTTACCGCCTCGCCTTTAACGGACATATGCGTGTCGCGCCAGAATCCGTAGGCTGAATTGCGGCTTAGATATTCGTCACCTACGTTCAGTCCGCCGATAAAGCCGACTTCGCCGTCAACGACAACAATTTTGCGATGATTACGGTAATTGACCCTCGACAAGAAAAAGGCTTTCGAGCTGCCGTATGCAACCACCTGCACCCCTGCGGCCGACATTTCCTGCAAAAAAGATTTGGGGAGCTGCATGCTGCCCCAGGCATCATACATGAACCTCACATGAACACCGGCTTTGGCTTTATCGATCAGAATCCGCTGAATTCGGGTCCCGATGTCGTCCGCCCGGTAGATGTAATACTCCATGTGGATATGATGATTGGCCTTCTGCAGCTCCTGCAGCAAGGTCGAAAAGGTCTCTTTTCCGTTTGTCAAAATCTTGGTTTCGCTTGAAAAGGAAATCGGCGTTCTCGCCAGCCTCTGCGACAGCCTTAGCAGTTGCTGCTGCATCGGATTGAAGCCCGACAGATCCTGGTGAATACGCACGTTACCTTCTTCCAATCGTTCGTAGGACTTCAAATCTTGTTCAGCCTTCTTGTTGAATTTACGGCGTTTGAAGTAGTTTTGTCCGAAAAGAAAATAAAAAAACAGCCCCACGACAGGCATGAGTGCAAGCAGCAGAATCCAGGCCATGGTAGAGGAAGGATTCCTGTTTTCCATAAATATCATAAATCCGAGCGATACGACCGTCAGAGTAGAGAAAATACTGACGATGGTCCCCGCCGTTTTACCGAAAAAACCAAAGCCGAAATAATAAAAAACGAATAATAAAACGGCTACCAAAACAGCCTGTATTCCTCTTCTCATATCTTCCCTCACTTTTATATCAACATCACTCTTTCAGAACGAATCGATGAGAGCCAGTAAGTTATATTTTACATGAACAGGGCCGATCTTCCTATATAAAATACAGAAAAAAACGGTCTGTTCGACGCATTTCCACAGAGAATAATTGATTTTGGCGGAAGTTTAGCAGTAGGTTCTGCTTCTTGATTGGTATCGTGTTATGCAGTTTTTTCGAAACGCTTGACAGTCATGTAATTTCGTGAAAAGATATTACCTAACGATCGTTAGTTAGCAAAAAGATGGAGTTGATGATATGAATGCAAAACGCACGCTTGTGGAAACCGCGCTGGCTCATTTTGCACAGGAAGGATACGAAGGAGCATCCCTTCAAAAAATAGCCGAAGACGTGGGCATTAAAAAGCCCTCCATATACGCCCACTTCAAGGGCAAGGATGATCTGTTCCTCAGCACGCTCAAAAATGCGCTGAAGGAAGAAAAGCGGCGGATTACCCGCTATATCGTCAGCCTCAGGGACCAACCGCTTGAGAAACGCCTATCCGAGCTGCTGGAATTCCTGCAGGAGGAATACACCCGCAGCAGCGAGAGCAAATTCGTGCTACGGATGGCCTTTTTCCCGCCCTCTTCTCTCTACGACGAGGTAATGGAACTGATTTACCCCTTCCTGGATTCGATGGAAAGACAAGTTGTCCACCTGATGGAGCAGGCCAAGGCAGATGGTTTCGTCCAAATTGCGGCCCATCCGGAAGATGCGGCTGTTGCATATATGACGCTGGTAGACGGCATCCTTGTAGAGATGGTATATGGCGGGCTGCCCGGCGCTCAGCGGAGACTGAAGGCTTCATGGCCCATTTACTGGGCAGGAATTCAAGCAGCTGATCCCCATAGGGGACAGTAAAGGAGGAGAACACCATGAATCGGCATTGGTTATTTGTTATTTTGGGCGGTGTTGTGGAGGTGCTGTGGGTATCGGGCCTGAAACACTCCAGCAACGTCCTGGAATGGATTTTGACGGCAGTGGCTATTATCATCAGCTTTTTTCTCATTATCGACGCGTCGAAACATCTGCCTGTGGGTACGGTATACGCGGTCTTTACGGGCCTTGGAACGGCGGGAACCGTCGTTACGGAAATGCTGGTCTTCGGCGAGCCCTTCCGATGGTCAAAGACCCTGCTCATTCTCGTACTGCTGGCAGGCGTTATCGGCTTGAAGCTGATTACGGCGGATGAAGGCAGCAAGAAAGGAGCGGATGCGTAATGGCTTGGGCAGCAATTGTAATCGCCGGATTATGCGAAATTTTCGGGGTCATCGGCATCAAGGGCGTGACGCAAAAAAAGGGCTGGTCTGCCTACTTGCTCATGCTCGCGTCTTTCGTCTGCAGCTTCCTGCTGCTCTCTTATGCAATGAACACCCTCCCGATGGGTACGGCGTACGCCGTATGGACCGGGATTGGAACCGTCGGCAGTACCGTGGTTGGCATGCTTCTGTTCGGGGAGCCGAAGGAATGGCGGAGAGTGTTGTTCATCGCGATGATTCTCGGCTCGGCCGTAGGTCTTAAATTAATTTCTTGATTCATGTCACAAAGCAGACTCCTCCTTTGTCTTCCTTAGGTAAGGATAATGAACCATCCTACAGATCAGGGACCAAGGAGGAGAAACCCAATGAAGTTAAGATTAAATTACCGGACCTCGAGTCCGCATGTCCTACAAGCGATGATGAACCTGCAAAAATCCGATTCAAGTTCATCCATTGATAAGGTGCTGCATGAGCTAATCAAGATCCGTGTGTCCCAAATCAACGGGTGCGCATTTTGCCTCGATATGCATGCCAAGGATCTGCTGAAACTCGGGGATTACCAGGACCATATTCTGCTGCTGAATGCTTGGCGGGAAGCTCCGATCTACACAGAGCCGGAACGGGCCGCGCTTACGCTGGCTGAAGCGGTAACGAGAATTTCCGAGAACGGCGTCCCGGAAGACGTATATGACCAGGCCAGAGAGGCCTTTGACGAAAAAACATTTATGGAGTTGATTCTGGCCATCAATACGATCAACAGCTGGAACCGGATCGCGATATCCACGGGCATGTTCCCGGGATGTTTTGATTGAGATAATCCAACAAAAACTCCTGTAAACAGAAAGAAACCCTGACCTTAATAAGGCGCAGGGTTTCTTTCTTCTTTTCATAATTATATGATAGGAACGAAATAGATTTGCATCGATCCTACCGTACCATCCCTATGCCTTGAACCGATTTTTTTGCATACCCGTAACGATTCTACCTGAACCCAGGCTCCAATCTTCTTGGGTTCATCCGTATCTAGGAGGCTCTCGAATGATTGAACCCACGGAAATCGAATCGATCTACCGCACCTACCGTTCCTATGCCCTGTCCATTGCTTATCGAATGCTCGGTACATTTACCGATGCCGAAGATGTCGTTCAAGATCTGTTTGCCGAGCTTGCGAACAAGGATATGACGGAGATTCTGAACATGAAATCCTACATCGCCAAGTCAGTCACCAACCGCTGCCTGAATCTGATGCATTCGGCCAAGAAGACGCGTGAGGAGTACGTAGGCGAGTGGCTCCCTGAACCGGTGTCAGGCACAGCCTTGCTCCCTGAGCTAGCTGCAGAGCAAAAGGACACCCTGTCCTACGCCTATCTGCTGATGCTGGAGCGCCTTGGCCCGGTGGAGCGTGCGGTCTTTCTGCTGAGGGAAGTGTTTGAGTATGAATATCATCAGATCGCCGAGATGACGGGCAAGACGGAAGCCAACTGCCGCAAGATCTTCAGCCGATCGAAGCAGCAGCTCAAAGCAGCCGAAATGCCTGCGATCTCGTATGAGAGCGGGCAGCGCAGAGCGATGATCGAGCGTTTTGCCGATGCATTTCAACATTATGACGCCAAGGAGCTGCTCCGTTTGCTGGCAGAGGACGCGGTTCTGATCTCCGACGGCGGAGGTGCGTCGCGTACGGCCACCCGTCCGATTGTCAGCCGTGAACGTCTGTTGAGACTCTTCACATCTCCAAAAGCTTACCGGGATCTGCGTACATGGAAAGCGTGCCTGATCGAGATCAATGGAGAGATCAATATCGTATATATGAGCCGGAATGAAGTTCAAGCGGTGCTCTGCTTCCGATTTACGGCATCGGGAGACCGGCTGCAGTATTTATATATGATCAAAAATCCCGCGAAGCTGAAGTTCATGCAATCCTCTCTCCATCAAACAAATCTTGGAAACGAAGAATAACATTCCGCAAGCCACTGTATGCTATTTTCAAAAAAATGAATCCAAGCCATCATTCCAAACGTATGTAGCTGTGTGCCTTCCGCCTTTCCGGCGGTTTTTTATTGGAATGAGAGAGTTCCAAGCTGAGCCGTGCCATTGTAATATCCCCAGGCAAAGCCTCCGCTGAATGGCTTTCCTCTCATCGATCACAAGACGTTGGAAAGCGTCATTCTTTCCTCTGAGTATCTTCCTAATAACTGGATGCCCCCAAGCGGCGACCACAATTTGAATCCACCCTGCCTTTTGTAATATAATAATTCTGACTACACGGTCAAATTGAGAACCGAAGTGTTCAGAAAGGAGTGAATGTTCATTTGTCTGAGAAACTGGCGGACAAAAAGAAACAGATTCTGAAGACCGCCCTGCAGCTGTTTTCCACCAAAGGGATATCATCCACCTCCATGCAGGAAATCGCGGAATACTGCGGCATGTCCAAGGGAAGCCTCTATTTGCATTTCAAGTCCAAGGAAGAACTGGAACAGAGTATCTACCTTTACTGCGAAGGGATGATCCGTGACAGTGTTATGCAGGTGGAGCAGGAGCATCTTCTGACTCCCAAAGAACAGCTTCACAAGCAGGTTGAAGTTCTTCTGAACCGTCTGGTCGAACTGCGCGAATTCGTCGTGATGCAGCTGCGTGACCAGCATATGGGCGGCAAGAAGCCCGATCTGAACGGATGCCTTCGCGAGAAGCATATGCATGCCCTGAATTGGTTCCATAATAAACTGGTCTTGATCTACGGAGAGGATGTACAGCCTTACACCATGGATTTAACCATGTTCGTCGGGGGAATGCTGAGCGGCTACATCCGAATGCTGATGATTCCGGGGCTTCCGTTGAACCTGCGCAGAATGGCAGAGCATCTGATTACGCTTCTGGATGACGTCGTTGCCAGCACGCTTCGTTCAAGCAAGGAACCGCTGATAGCCACGCAGATCTGGTCGCACTGGATGGAGAAGTACATGGAAGCCTCCGGCAGTCTGCGTCATCCCCTGATGGTAACCAAGCAAATGAAAGATAGGCTGAAGGATATTACCATCGATGAGGCTAGGCGGGATTTCGCTCTCGAATCCATTCAGATTATTGAAAAGGAACTGCTGGATATGGAGCCGCGCAAGACCATCCTGATCGGCATGATGAGTAATCTGGAACAAATACCGGAGCTCTCGCCGATGAGTGAAGAACTGAAAGAAATTTACCAGCTTTATGTAAACTCAAGATCTGACCGTTCATGAACGTACTTTTGAAAGGTATATAGAGAGGAGTAGAAACCTGCCAAATGAAAGGGATCATTAATTTTTCACTCAATAATAAATTCGCAATATGGATCTTAACGATCATCGTTGCAGCAGCCGGGCTCTATAGCGGTCTGGCGATGAAGCAGGAAACGATACCGAACATTAACATTCCGTTCCTTAGCGTCACCGCGGTCTATCCCGGGGCAGCTCCAGAAGGTGTCGTACAAGATGTAACCATGCCGCTCGAACAGCGGCTTCGTAATGTGGACGGCGTGAAAACCGTCACCTCGACGTCGATGGAGAATGCCTCCAACATTGCGATGGAATTCGATTACGGTACGGATCTGGATCAGGCGACCGCGGCTGTCCGTGAAGCACTGAATGAAGTGACATTGCCTGAAGGAGCCCAGAAGCCTAGCATTTCCAAATTCAGCATGAGCTCCTTTCCTGTCGTATCGCTTAGTGCTTCAGATGACTCCAACGATCTGGAGAAGCTGACCAAAAATATCGAGAATCAGGTGGAACCTGCGCTCGAAAAACTTCCTGGTGTAGCCTCCATATCCACTTCGGGTCAATATGTCAAAGAAGTACAACTGAAGTTTAACAAGGAAAAAATGGCCCAGCTTGGGCTTTCTGAAGATACCGTTAAGGGGATTGTCCAAGGCTCCTCCATCCGTGTTCCACTGGGTCTATTCACCCTGGATGAGTCCTCAAAAGCTGTTGTCGTCGATGGCAACATCGTCTCGCTGGACGATTTGAAGAATCTGACGATACCTGTCATTCCTAGCTCGGGCGGAGCTGCTGCCGGTGCTCAAGGGCAAGGAGCTGGTAACGCGGCGGCTGGTGCCCAAGGCGCTCCTGGCGGCGCAGCCCAAGGTAACGGTGGTGCCGCATTGCAAGGCAATGCCGCTCAAGGTATCCCTGCAGGCATCCCTACCGTGAAGCTGAGTGATATCGCAGATATTCAAGTCATTGGTAAGGCGGAATCCGTGTCCCGTACGAACGGCAAGGTGTCCATCGGTCTGCAAATCGTTAAAGACAACGATGCCAACACCGTTGATGTCGTCAATGCCGTGAAGGATAAAGCCCAGGAACTTGAAGGCGAGTTCAAGGGCATGCATCTGACGGTTCTGCTCGACCAAGGCAAACCTATCGAAGATGCGGTATCCACGATGCTGAGTAAAGCCGTATTCGGGGCTTTGTTCGCCGTACTCATCATCCTGATTTTCCTGAGAAACATCCGTTCCACCATTATCTCGATTCTATCCATTCCGCTCTCCCTGTTAATCGCTCTGCTGATCCTGTGGAGAATGGATGTCACCTTGAATATGATGACACTGGGCGCAATGACGGTCGCCATTGGGCGCGTTGTCGATGACTCCATTGTCGTTATCGAGAATATTTACCGGCGAATGACCAGCGGCGGCGAGAAGCTGCGCGGACGTGAGCTGGTACGTGAAGCAACACGCGAAATGTTCGTGCCGATCATGTCTTCGACGATCGTTACGATTGCCGTCTTCCTGCCGCTAGCCTTCGTCAGCGGCATGGTCGGGGAACTGTTTATGCCGTTTGCACTTACCATGGTATTCGCCCTGCTGGCATCTCTGCTCGTTGCGATTACCCTGGTGCCGATGCTTGCGCATTCCCTGTTCAAAAAAGGCATCAAAACATCGAAAAAACATGATCATGACAAGCCGGGCAAAATGGCCCTCGGCTATCAGCGCATCCTGAACTGGTCGCTGTCTCATAAGCTGATCACCTTCGGACTTGCCGTCATCCTGCTCATCGCGAGCTGCTTCCTGACACCGCTGATCGGTACCAGCTTCATGCCGTCTCAGGAAGACAAATATGTCATGGTAACCTATTCGCCAGAGCCTGGTGCCCAGCTTGAAAGCGTTGAGAAGCGTGCGCTGGATGCCGAGAAATATATTCTTGAACAGCCAAACGTAGATAAGATGCAGTATTCCGTTGGGGGCAGCGGCAACCCGATGGGCGGCGGCTCTTCCAACTCCGGACTTTTCTATGTTGAATACAAGAAAGACACCAAAGATTTTGAAAACGTGAAGAAGAACCTTGTTGAAGGTCTGAAAAAACAAGTCAACAAGGGTGAATGGGCTACAATGGATATGTCCGGCGGCATGGGCGGAAGCTCGCTCAGCGTCAGCGTATTCGGCAACAGCCTCGATGACATCAAGCCTGTATCCGATCAAATCCTGAAGCTGGTTGAAGCTGACGCGAAGAACTTCGAAAAAGCCAAAACAAGCCTGTCCAAAGCCTATGACCAGTACACCATTATCGCTGACCAGCAAAAACTGAGCTCGATGGGGCTTACCGCAGGTCAGATCGCCATGAAACTCAGTCCGGTACGGGAACGCCCAGTACTGACCGAGATCAAGGTGGATAACAAGGAATACAAGGTCTACATTGAAACAGACAGCAAGGAATACAAGAGCATAGATGATATTTCGAATGAAACCATTACATCGCCGCTCGGCATGAACGTACCGATCAAAGATGTAGCAAAAGTTGAAAAAGGCTCCTCTCCGGATACGATTACGCGCACGGACGGCAAGATGGTCGTGAACGTAACAGCCAACATCGTATCGTCCAATGTAGGTCAAGCATCGTCCGATCTGCAGAAGCAAATTGATAAAATCAATAAGCCGGACGGTGTAGAGATCAAATTCGGCGGAACAACCGAACAGATCAACGATACCTTTACGCAGCTCGGCCTCGCTATGGCAGCAGCCATCGCGATCGTGTATTTCGTACTCGTCGTAACCTTCGGCGGCGGTCTTGCACCGTTTGCGATCCTGTTCTCCCTGCCGTTCACCATTATCGGTGCGCTTGTGGGTCTATGGATAGGCGGAGAAACGCTGAATGTATCCTCACTTATGGGTGCGCTCATGCTGATCGGTATCGTCGTGACCAACGCGATCGTACTGATCGACCGCGTTATCCACAAGGAACGCGAAGGTATGTCGACGCGTGAAGCCCTGCTCGAAGCAGGCGCCACCCGTCTTCGTCCGATCCTGATGACAGCCCTGGCTACGATCGGAGCCCTGCTCCCATTGGTATCCGGACTCGAAAACAGTGCGGGCATCATCTCCAGAGGCCTCGGCATTACCGTTATTGGCGGTCTGATCAGTTCTACACTGCTGACGCTCGTCATCGTACCGGTTGTATACGAGTTCCTGATGAAGTTCCGCAAAGCCAAAGTGGAAGATTAAGATGTGAAGATTCGTTTATAAAAAAAGACGCGCCCCTCCCGTTAGGGTGGAGACGCGTCTTTTTTGTTGCCGATCGGGTAAAGAGCAAGCGCATGCCTGCTTGAGACATGCGCTCTATTTTCAAGCCAATTCTTTTCGCAACAGCCGGAGCATCTGCACATCATAAGGTATAAACTCGCCCAGAACATGGCCAATCTCCCGGTACAGCAGGGTTTGGGCGAGAGCCGTGAGTTCTTCCGAGAACTCAGGGGTCCATTGCATCAAATGATGTTCCAGAAAATCGATCTGCGTATCCAGCCACATCAACTGGCATTCCGGCATACCTTGCGTGTCATCCATATGCTCGCCGGCTACAGCGATGAACTCCAGCTCAATCGTAAGATGATCATCCTTCTCGCTCTGCAGCTTGTTGAATACAATGCCACAGCCCGCATAGGCCTCCCGAATTTGCTGCAGGCAGCGTTGACCGCTGCGCTGATCCGTAGCACGGTACATGCTTTCGCAAACGCAAGGGAGGACAGCATCGGAACAAGCAAACAGCCGCTTGTACTCTCTTGTTTCTTCCTCACAGACTTGAGGCAGCTCGCAAGGTTCCAGCTTACTCAAGTATTCCTGCAACCGTCGTCCTCCTACCGTCAGACCCAGTTCCTCACGCATTGCGGCCTGACGCTGCCACGATGCCATCTGCGACAAGCTTGGCGGATCCTCCAAAAAATCAATCAGCAGCTGGTATACCCAGCCTCTTCCCTGAAGCCAGCGAGTTCCTTCCACGGTGTCCAGCAGTGTCTCCACAGCCATCGTCGTCATAGCTGAATCCTCCTTTATCAAGGTCCTTATCATAAATGTCTCCACTCTTCATTAAAAACGCAAGACAAGATATCGCTTTCCTGTTCCTGATCTCACCTTAACCTAAAATAGAAAGCTCATATGTGATATTATTCACATCAAATAATAAAACGGCAAGTTATATTTAAAATTTTAATAAAATGTTCAAAATTGAGTTCTTTAATGTCTTTATCATAGAGGAAGCTGCCTCAGCTCAGCTCCCCCTCTTCTTTTGCCTGCCTTTGCACTGCCAACGTATAATCCTCCGGGTTGTTCATATTAAAAAACGCACGACTTGCTTCCATGCCCGTTTCATGAAGAAGGACTTCTTCCGTAATGTATTGAACCCGAAGCTGTGCAAGCCAGTCTGTCATCCTAAGCTTCCCACTCTTCAACGATTCCTCAAGAGCCGGAAGAGAACTGATGTGATAAGCTCCGAGCAGAGGCTGTACTCTTCCATCTCCGATTGGAATCATTGCCTGGCAATTGGATTCGCCCGTATCGCTGATTTGTACCTCAGCCACTGTCTTAACTAGGAAGCGGAACAGATCGGAAGACACAAAAGGCATATCACAAGCCGCCACCATGATCCAGGGAGTATTGGCAGCCTGCAGTGCAGCATGAATGCCGGACAGCGGCCCCTGCCCCGGGAACTGATCCTCTATGATTTTCTTGCCAAGCTCCCGGTAAGCATTAAGGTCATTAGCTGAGATGAGAATATCCTGAGCTACCTCCGACATCGCGCTAATAATGGTATCGATGACCTTTTCGCGGCCGACCGTGAGCAGTGCCTTATTTCTCCCCATCCGGCTCGACTGTCCACCTGCCAGCACTACGCCCGTTATTTCTATTCCCATGGCGATATCACTTCCTTTAGCAACATGATATAAGGCCTGGATCCTCAATAAATCCAAACCATGATCGGTTTAAAAAACTTGCAACTGGATACTTTAACAATTAATGGTTTGTATCCCTTTTCAACAAATGATAAAGTGGGATTGGCGGCTTCAAAAAAGCCTCCAATCGTTTTGCATTCGGTCGGAAAGGAATGTGCACTGTGCAGGATGCTGTAAAAAAACAGTCCAAGCTGGCGTCGCTTAAGGCGTTTAATTTTTTAATCTACGGCACCATGGTGATCTTCACCAGCTTTTTTCAATTATACCTGCAGGATGCAGGCATGGACAAACTGGAAATCGGCAGCTTGATGGCGCTGGGTCCCTTCGTGTCTCTTATCGCCAATCCTTTCTGGACATTTTGGAGTGACCGCCTGCAAAACACAAGGCGTATTTTGCTGTTTATGATGACCGGTACCCTTCTGCTCATTCAATTCGTATTCCACGCGGGTACGTACAATATGATCTATGTGGCGATGATCCTTTTTTTCTTCTTTCAGAGCCCGCTTTTCGCGCAGAGCAACACCCTGATCTTGGGATACATCGCGGATAAGCCGCAGAATTTCGGGGCCTACCGCAATTGGGGATCCATAGGGTGGGCCGTCGTTGCCATCTCCGCAGGGCTGCTCATTGACCGGATCGGAATTTCCAGACTGTCGTTCCTCGTTACGGGCATTCTGCTGCTGGCTATAGGTACGGTTCTGCTGCTTCCCCCGCTGCGGGCAGCTTCGGAAACGCCGCCCATCCGCCTCAGAGGATTCGGAACAATAGTCATCAATCGCTACTTCGTCGCGTTTACGCTGCTTGGCGTATTGGTCTCCGTGCCCAATGTTATGAACAATACATTCATGTCGCTGTATATTACGGAGCTTGGCGGCTCCAAGACGATGGTTGGACTAGCCATGTTTCTCTCATCCTTCCTCGAGGTTGCCGTGCTCGTGCTCTTTCATCGCTTCCTGAAGCGATCCCTCACTACTCTGATTGGCTGTTTGGCCTTGGTGAGCGTGCTCTTTTGCATACGCTGGCTCCTCATGGCAGGTGCCACGCATCCCCTTGAAGTCGCGATCATTCAGATTATGCACTGCATTACTTTCGGCGGCTACTTCTTTGTCGGCACGCAGGTCGTCAGCCAGCTCGTACCTCCGGTACACCGCGCCTCTGCCCAGTCCCTGTTCACGCTGACTTGGAGCGGAATCTCCGGCATGATAGGCAGCTTGGCCGGCGGCTGGCTGTTTCAGAACTTCGGCGGACAGGCTATGTACAATACCGGTTTTATGCTGGCCATGTTTGGAGCCATCGGCTTTATTATCATGTGGTACTGGCTGCGGATGCAAGGTCACCACAAGGGCGATTCAACGGAGGCCGAACTGGAAGAACTGCTCTAGGCGCAGCACTGATATGGGAAACATCGTTTCCAGCAATCTCATTCGCCAGGCGGAAACATAATATCCATACGATGTAATAAAAAAAGGCCAGGGCCCAGAGAGAACATCTCTAAGCGCTGGCCTTTCTTCTGTCTCAATGATTCAACATCTTTTTATTTAGGGAGCTGAAATGAGCTTTTCATTGACACGATCAAGTTAAATACAGGTTGCCCCGGTTTGGAATACTTCGGATCCACGTTGAAATATCCATGGCGGAAGAACTGGAATTTATCCTGCGGCTTCGTATCTTTCATCTCCGGTTCCACGAACCCGTTCAGTATTTCAAGGGAGTTTGGATTGATTTCATCCAAGAACGTCTTCTCCACTTTCTCTGCTTCTTCTGCGCCTTCGATTCCTTCCACAGCCTCTTCTTCCTTCGGCTTCATCAGAGGCTCATAGAGACGGAACTCGGCCGGTACAGCATGGGAAGCTTCGACCCAATGGATAGTACCTTTCACCTTGCGACCCGTAAATCCGGAGCCGCTCTTGGTTTCCGGGTCATAGGTGCAGTGAATTTCGGTGACGTTTCCATCCTCGTCTTTAATAAAATCATTGCACTTAATAAAGTACGCATTCTTCAGGCGAACTTCATTGCCAGGGAAAAGACGGAAGTACTTATTCGGAGGGTTCTCCATAAAATCATCCTGCTCGATGTAAATCTCGCGCGAGAACGGAATTTGACGGCTTCCCATCTCCGGATTTTCGGTGTTGTTCTCAGCTTCCAGCCACTCGACCTGGCCTTCAGGATAGTTCGTGATGACCACTTTGAGCGGCTTCAGCACAGCCATGGTACGCGGTGACTTCAGCTTCAGATCCTCGCGCACGAAATGCTCCAGCATTTGCAGATCTATCAGGCCTTGGCTCTTGGAAATGCCCGTTTCGTATACGAAGCTGCGGATCGCTTCCGGGGTATACCCGCGGCGGCGAAGTCCTGAAATCGTCGGCATGCGCGGATCATCCCAGCCGTCCACGATCTTTTCATCCACGAGCAGTTTCAACTTGCGTTTGCTCGTAAGTGTCTGCGCGACATTCAAACGTCCGAATTCATACTGATGCGGCGTGCTTGGCATTTCGCATTCCGCAATCACCCAGTCATAGAACGGGCGTTGGTCTTCGAACTCCAGGGAACAGAGCGAGTGCGTGACGCCTTCAATGGCATCCTCCAGCGGATGGGCAAAGGCATACATCGGGTAGATGCACCACTTGTCACCCGTATTGTGATGGACTACATGGGCAATCCGGTAAATGACAGGGTCTCGCAAATTGATATTCGGCGAACTCATGTCGATTTTGGCGCGGAGCACCTTTTCGCCGTCCTTGAATTCACCTGCGCGCATGTGGCGGAACAGTTCCAGGTTTTCCTCGATACTGCGCTCGCGATAGGGGCTGTTTTGACCCGGCTCGGTCAAGGTGCCGCGATTTTCGCGGATCTGATCGGCGCTTTGATCATCCACATAAGCTTTGCCCTTTTGAATCAGCAGTTCAGCGCGTGTGTACATCTCTTCAAAATAATCCGAAGCGAAACGTTTTTCCGCCCAGTCATAACCGAGCCACTTCACGTCTTTCTCAATGGAGTTAACGAATTCAACGTCTTCCTTCATTGGATTTGTATCGTCAAAGCGGAGATTCGTCGAACCGCCGAACTCCTGCGCTAGCGTAAAGTTAATCCAGATGGCCTTGGCATGTCCAATATGCAAGTAGCCGTTAGGCTCAGGCGGAAAGCGGGTAATCACTTTCTGGACCTTGCCGGACTCCAGGTCATCCGTAATTACGTTCTTAATAAAATTGGAGGGGGTGCTTGGTTTCTCCACAGTAATCAACCTTTCATCCTGAATTATGCCGCTTCAATAGAATGAAACGATGGCAGTTTTCTGCCCCACTCTATATCTATTCTGTATAAGCGTGTTTCCTTTAAATATACCTGTAATGACCGGATTGTTCAACGATTCCGCCGGATGACCCTTTTCACAAGCCATACGATCAAGTAAATATCCAGTATGAAAATCATCAGCTCTACCAGATAACGCGCTTTTTTTCAAATAGAGCATGCGCTCACTTCTCCTTAACCGATAGAAAAATAATCAATAAAATTCATCCCCATCCGTTTTGACGAGGGCTTTTGAATAGGGTAGCATGGAAATAAAAGTTAGGAAGGACTGAAGTCATCATCATGTTTTCTTATGCACTTGACGACCACATTGAGCTCAAGCCATTGGCACTCCAGCATGCACGTCCTTTATTCCATTTGACGGACCGATCACGTGTTTCTCTGCGCGAATGGCTCCCTTGGGTCGATGCTATCAGAGAAATAGAACATACCGTGAATTTTGTGCGTAACGCGATCAAGCAAGGAGCGGAGAATGGCGGTATTACCGCAGGAATTTGGGTTGACGATGAAATGGCCGGCATCATTTCTTATCATCAAATCGACTGGCATAACCGATCTGTCAGTATCGGGTATTGGCTTGGCCGGGAATACGAAGGCAGAGGAATCATGAGCAGTGCTTGCCGTACCTTCGTAGATTACGCCTTGATGGATATGGATCTTAACCGGGTGGAAATCCGGTGCGCCACAGGCAACCGGAAAAGCCGCGCGATACCGGAAAGGCTCGGGTTTGTACTGGAAGGCGTTATTCGGGAAGCCGAGCAATTATCACATGGAAGCGTTAATCATGCCATATACGGAATGGTGCAAAGCGAATGGAAGCTGTTGCGTTAACCCATCCCGATGAGAGATATGTACATACGAAGCCGCCTGTCCATTGAAGGAGCGGCGGCGCTTTTTTTTGTATTTGTTATACTTCATTCAGCCAAGCTTGAAAATTATCCTTTACGCTGGATGCCAATGCATCCAACTCCAGCATTCGTCTCAGTTCGATCGGGTCCGCTTGACTGCGGCCCAAGGCCATCTGCCGTAGTACGGATGCCACGCTGACCTGCATTGGATGGGATTCACGCTTGATGACTTGAGAAGTCCCAGTCAAGCTGCCCACCTGCAATACGCGGAGATAGAATCCGCTGTATCCGGTATCCAGCACGCGGGCCGGAAATTCTTTAATGCCGTGCTTGCTTGAAATTTTGAAGCAGGGAAACCTGGGCTGGCTGACCTGTACGACCACTTCCCCGATCTCATACACATCTCCAATGTTCACTTCATTCTCCAAAAAGCCCATAACCGTTAGATTCTCGCCGAAAGCCGCATAGTCCAGCTTTTTACCAAACTGCTGCTCCCAATACGCATAATGTTCAAAAGGATACACACAAATGGCTTTATCGGGACCGCCATGATTTTTCAAATCGGCCTGTCCGTCTCCGTCCATCTGCGTGCATCCTACGAATACCGGGCCCTCTACGGGCTGTTTATGAATACCTGTAACCAGCGGCTTTCCCTGATAATCCACTGTTATAGGTTTGCCTACGTTCACTGAAATAATCCGGCGAACCGGTTCCGTTGCTTCCGCCCTCATCATGAGTCCTGCTCCCCCTATGTATTGATGATTCTCATCATAACAGAAGAACACGGCATGGCTCAAAAAGTATTTAAAATGAAATCTATAAGGCTTCGACCAGACCGCCATCAATGACGAGCGTGCTGCCTGTAATATAAGTGTTAACTCCGGACAGCAGAAAAACAACCGCCTTCGCGAATTCCTCAGGCTCTCCGTAGCGTCCAAGCGGGATTTCCTGCTGGGACTGCTCTTTCATCTCCTCGGCCGTGATTCCTTTCGCCTTGGCCTTGCTTTCATCCAGCTTCTTGATGCGATCCGTTGCAATACGTCCTGGCGCAACCGTGTTCACCAGAATGCCGTACTGTGCCAGCTCTTGCGACAACGTCTTGCTCATGCCCGCGACTCCCGTGCGGAAGGTATTCGAAAGAATTAATCCGGGGATCGGCTGCTTAATCGAGCTCGACGTCAAATTGACGATATGACCGCCTTTTTCCTTCATCAGCGGCAATGCGCATCGTATCGTTCGCACGTAGCTGAGCAGATTCAATTGGAATGCCTTCTCCCAATCTTCATCGGTAAAGGATTCAAACGTTCCTGAAGGAGGCCCGCCTGCATTGTTGACGAGAATATCAATACGGCCGAAGGTTTCCGCCGTATAACGGATCAGACCTTCCACCTCATGCGGAATCGTGATGTCGGCCGCATAATATTCGATCTGTCCGCTGCCGAGCTGCTGCAGTTCCTGCTGTACCGCCTCAAGCTTATCGTCGTTGCGGCTGCTGATCATGACATCCGCTCCCTCCTTCACGAGCTCTGCGGCAATAGCCTTGCCGAGACCTTGGCTGGAGGCGATGACCAGCGCCTTTTTGCCTTGAAGTTGCAAATCCATAATGACAACCCCTTTTCTTAATATATAAATTATAGTTTTTTTATTATCATTTGAAATGCTGCAATGATCCCTGATCACAAAGACACAGATACCCCATATTACACATTTACATCCCGGGACAAACAGGAAATTTCTACTAATTGGGCTTGTGCCATATTTCCTTATATCTTAAAAAGGACCTTCACATCGTGAAAGTCCATATATTCACTCTATTCATTTAAGAATAAGTCCGTCACACCAAAATATCAAATTTAGGTCTTTCCTCCAGAAAACAGGCCATCCAGATCTCATCCACATACTTGCCTTCCACCTGGTATTCCTCCATGAAGCGTCCTTCCTCCACAAACCCGCATTTGCGGTAAAAGGCTATGGCTCCTGGGTTGGTCGAAAGCACTCGCAGTTTCAGTTTCAGCTTTCCCTCTTCCGCGGCCCAATTCTTGGCCGCGCGGATCAATCTTGTGCCAAGACCTTCACGTTGATAAGCGGGATGTACGGCGATATTGATCTCATAGACATGCCTGTTGCCCGCAAGACCGGTAGGGTGGCGAAAACCGACGTACCCGCATACGATCCCGTCAGCCTCAGCCACAAGCTGGGATGCCGGGGGACAGTGCTGAAGGAAATCCTCTCTGGATGGCCAGAGCAGTGGTTCGGGCGCTGTTCTTTCGGTCCACACCAGCGCATCGATGTCCATCAGAGACTGGGCATCTTTGATTTGGGAAAGCCTGATCGTCAAAGTCTGCTGATGAAGCTTCATGGGTTCACACCTCTTTTTTTCAAGAAACTTACTGATGCCGGATTCCGGCGTTTGCACCCAGGCTAGCCGCTAACCGACTCCGCCAAAGATCGTTCCGCGGCACGGTTGCGTACCGAATGAATGACGAAAAAGGCTACGGCTACAATCGCAATGACGATGGAGAGCCACGCTACCGGCTGAAGCCCACCCTGGTCGTATAGTATGCCCATGAAATAAGGACCTACCATGCGGCCAACAGCCGTCATCCCGCCTGTCAGTCCGATATAGAAAGGGGCCGCTTTGAAAGCATGATCCGAGATAAACGCAGGGACCGCCGGAGAAACGAGCATTTCCCCCAACGTGGCCAGCACCATGGCAAACACCATGCCCCCATAACTGGGCAGCATCAGAATGACGATATAAGCCGCCAGGTAAAAGATGCTGCTGGCCGTCATTTGTGCCGATGAGGCTTTGGCAAACCAGCGTTTAATCCATGTGGTAACCGGCTGTGCAACAAAGATCAATATTCCGTTTAGCGTCCATAAAAATCCGTAGGAGCTCTTGTTCATGCCTTCAGATATAATATGCGGCGAAACCCCTGTGTTCCAAATCGAATTTCCAAACCACAGGAACAGGGAGCCTAAGCCCAAATACAAATAAATTCGCGTATTGCCAAGCAGTGACGGGATGCTTTCCCTTGCTTCGGCCTTGCTCTTTCTCTCCAGATGCACAGGACCCTCCTGCTTGTCCAGCCGGTTCAAATAATTCAGGAAGAACATCGCGAACACGGCGGAAGTGACCCCGTTCAGAACAAAAGTTAAATGGTAAGATACATCGGCAAGAAAACCGCTAAGCGCTGTCCCCAGCGCCACGCCGATATTATTGGCGACATAAATGACATTAAACAGCTCGCCTCGCCGGTCAGCGAAGCGGAAACCGACAAAGGCTTGAATGGCTGGCATGGAAACGGCATTGCACAGTCCGATAAATCCCATCATCACCATATAAACCATCCAGTGCGAGCTTATAAAAGGCAGCGTAAACAGTCCAAGTGCGTTGAGACCAAGCGAGCCGACGATGAGTCTTTTCACTCCTACGCGATGGTATAATGCCCCGCCCAGAAGCTGCCCAATAATGCCGCCGAATGCCTGGATCATCACGACCAGTCCCGCATCCGCCATACTCCGTCCCAATTCATCAAAGACATACATTGTGGTCAGAGGCCACATCAGCGATCCACCGGCGGAATTGATTAGGCTGGCTGCAAGAAAAATTTTGACTTCCTTCGGATAGGATTGCAGAAATTTCATATGTTTTTCTCCTGTTAGCAAATTACGATGAAAGACATGCCATTTCAGGCTTAGGTAAAATCAACTCACAAAACCACCAAAAGCCCCCAAAGGGGCTTTTAGGAAATGAGGTTTCACGCTTTTCATGTCCAAGAACCAGTATCCATCATTATCGTAGTCCCGGCAATAGCTCTCACTGACGCTTTACTTGGGCAACGGTCGAAAAGAAAGTGGCTCCTCCGCCCATGTCTGCCAGCCGGTCCGCCGTCAAGGCATTGGCACGCTGCTTGCCGCCCTTGCCATCCCACCATAATCCCTGGCTGATGACCGTCCCCGGCAGCATTTTATCGGTAACCAAGGCTTTGAGTTCAAGCTGTCCACGCTGATTATAGATACAAACCATATCCCCTTCGTTGATCCCCCGCTCTGAGGCATCCTGCGGATGAATCTGCAGCTGCGGTTCCTTCTCCAGCCTCTGATGCTTCTCGACGTTGGCAAAGGTGGAATTGAGAAAGTTATGATTCGGCGGCGAGATGAACATGAGCGGATACAGCTCGTCTTGTCCAGGCCGGCTTACTCCGTCATAACCTTCCTGCAGCGGTACATATTCCGGAAGCGGAGGCAATCCCGCCTCCTGCATGGCTAAAGAATATAACTCGATTTTGCCGGACGGCGTATTCAGCCGATCCAAATACGACGCCTGGGCTGTCATATCCAGCTTCACGAACCGTTTCTCCTTTAGCGCCTCCAGCGTCACTCCGTTTAAATACGGGTTCTCGGGAAATTCAAGCGCACCTGCGATCATGTCTTCCTCGGATTCAGAAAAGGCATGCTCATCTAATTCCATCGCGCGACCCAGCATGGCGAACAGCTCCACATTCCCTTTCGCCTCGCCTATCTTCTCAATGACAGGCTCCTGCAGCTGTACGAAATGATGCCAATAGGAGCCAAACAGCTCCGTTGTCTCAAAGGATGAGGCCGCAGGCAGAACGATATCGGCATACTTGGCCGTGTCCGTCATGAAAAGATCATGCACTACTGTGAACAGATCCTCGCGGGCAAAACCTGCCTGTACGCGCTCAGTATCCGGTGCAACGACCAGCGGGTTGCTGCAGTATACGAATACCGCTTTGATCGGCTGCTCCTGCATTTCCAGCGCTTCGCCGATCCGGTTCATGTTGATGGTTCTTGCTTCCGGATTCGGACGCAAATCCGGCCGCTCCAAGTAGTCGCTGTTCATGGCATTGTATCCGCCGTTGGTTTTGACCGCGCCGCCACCCTTCTTCAGCCACTGGCCGGTCAGCGCCGGCAGGCAGGCAATGCTTCGTACATTCATGCCGCCGTTGTCGTGATGCTGAAGTCCGTTGCCAATGGCAATAAAGGAAACAGCCGCCTCCCCGTACATACGTGCCAGCTTCTCGATATCCTCCGCAGGGACTCCCGTAATGGCCGAGACCGAGTCAGGCGTGTAGTTCTTCACATGCTCGCGAAGCTCCTCATGACCCAATGTGTAGCGCTGCATGAACGCCTCGTCCGTCCACCCGTCCCGAAACAGGATATGCATAACGCCAAGCGCAAGCGCGGTATCCGTACCCGGATATAGTGGAATAAACCAATCCGCCCACTGGGCCGTACGGTTCTTATGAACATCGATGACGACGACCTTCGCGCCGCGCTTGCGCGCCTTCTCGGCATACACCACCTGGTGCATGTTCGTGCTCATCAGATTGCCGCCCCAAACAATGATGAGATCGGCAAACTCCGTATCCTCCGGCGATGTCCCGCCCTTGAAGCCCATCGTGTACTTCCAGCCGGCATTTCCGGCGGAATTGCATATCGCTTGATCTAACTTGCTCGCGCCCAGCGCATTGAAAAAACGGCGATCCATGCCGTCGACGCTGAGAATACCCATATTGCCGTAAAAGCTATAGGGCAGAATGGACTCCGGTCCATATTCCTCGATCAGCCCTTGGTATCGTCCTGCGATCTCTTGCACCGCTTCCTCCCATGTAATCCGGGAGAATTGTCCAGAACCCTTCGGTCCCGTGCGCTTTAAGGGATACAAAATACGTTCTTTATGATAAATCCGCTCCGTCATGTTGCGGACTTTGTTACAAATTGCTCCCTGGGTCACCGGATGCTCAGGATTACCGGTCACTTTAGTGATTTTCCCGTCTTCCTTATGCAGCAGAAGGCCGCAGGTATCAGGGCAATCCAGCGGGCAAACCGCCGGGAATACGCCATTTTTCTGTTCGATCATTCCCGCTACACTCTCCTCTGAACTTTCCATGATCATATGCTCTTCTATTATCTTAATCGGCGACAGAAGAATGCGCAAAGAAAATCGAATGATGTTGTTTCACTTTCGGGAGTACAGGGTAAACTTCAAATAAGAGCATAAAGCACTTGGGACGACGACTCGTTCCGCCAGCTATGCCATATCATGGACCACTCCCAAAAATTCGCCATGTAAAGTTTCGTTCCCCCGAACTTTATCATGGCGAATTTTATTTTAGTTAAATAAAACCTGTACGAATAGAAAACCGGACGTCCCCAACTTTGGGAACGTCCGGTTTTTCTCATGGTCAAACGCATTTCTCTATGCTTGCTTGCGCAGCCCGGCAGCCTTGGAATCGACCATCTTGTTCGCGGCCGCCGGCTTGACGTCCCGCAGGTAAGATGCCCAGTACGCCGCTGCGACAAATACCACACCGCCAACGAGATTGCCGAGCAGCACGGGGATAAAGTTCATGAAGTAATCCCCCCATGTAAAATGACCCGCGAAAATCGCTGCCGGGATCAGAAACATGTTGGCGACAACGTGCTGAAAGCCGATGGCGACGAACGCCATCGTCGGAAACCAGATCCCGAGGATTTTGCCGCCGAGACTGTCCGATCCGTAACTGAGCCATACCGCCAGAGCGACCAGCCAGTTGCAGCCGATGCCCGAAACGAACGCCTGCAGGAAGCTGTCATCCAGCTTATGCCCCGCCATATCCACCAGCTTATCCAGATAAGGGCCGCTCTCCGTCAGCCCGGTGACATGACCGAAGAAGTAAGCGACGAACAACGCGCCGGCAAAATTGGCCACAAGCACCAAACCCCAGTTTTTCAACATCTCAAGCGTCGTAATCTTTTTCGCCATGCGGGCCAGGGAGACGACCATCATATTGCCCGTTAACAATTCCCCACCCGCCAGCAGCACCAGAATGAGGCCCGTTGGAAATACTGCCGCCCCGATGAATCCGGCGAAGGAACCCCATTCTTTCGGAGCGCTTGCGATAACCCGAATATCCAGCAAAAAGCCAAGTGCGATAAATGCTCCGGCCAAAAATCCAAGCACCAATACCGCAAGCAGCGGATTATGCGCCTTCTTGATCCCTGTTTCCACGGTGAGTTCAGCAATCTGCTGAGGTTTGTAGGAAGCCATAACGCTCTCTCCTTTACATGCTTGTATGGAAGGATCGACCTTATCTAAATTTTAATCTATACAGTTTTGAACGAATCAGGTATTTGGATATCATCCATGGTCTCCTGTTCATTTTCATTATAGCCAAGAAAGGAAAATGAATATGTGAATTAAATCACAAATAAATCCGAATCTTCAACCTCAAACCAGCGTTTCGTTGTCTTTTATGCGAACTTCTTCTATGCTTGAAGGACAAGCTAGAATGGGTAAAAAGAACATGGAGGTGTTAGGCGATGACAACAGTGTTCGTTGCTGGAGCCCACGGTCAGACCGGAGGGCGGATCGTCAGGGAACTGGTGAAGGCAGGCTACGATGTACGCGGACTCGTGCGTAGTGACGATCATAAACGTGATGTGGAAGCAGCCGGGGCCACAGGTTATCTCGGTGATTTATCTGAATCCTTTTCGGATGGCCTGAAGGGCGCGGACATCGTGGTTTGTGCGGTCGGTGCCGGTGCCAAAGGCGATCCCGAGCATGTCGATCATGTGGGGACGGTAAGGCTGATTGAACAGTGCGTACTGGATAAAATCCCCCGGTTCGTGCTGATCAGCTCCATGGGTACGATGAATCCGGATGACATGCCTCCGTTCCTCAAGCCTTTTCTCATTGCCAAGCGCAAAGCGGAAAAGGTGCTTGAAGAAAGCGGCATGACCTACACGATCATTCGCCCGGGCGGGTTGACCAATGATCCAGCTGTCGGCAGCGTGACGGCTTCGCTTCGGACTTTAGGCTCCGGCCGGATTTCGCGTGACGACGTCGCTTCCGCGGCCGTATTAGCCTTAAGCATGAATGAAACCCGAAATCGGTCTTTCGATCTGATTCAAGGCTCCGAACCGCTGGAAGCTGCTCTCCAAAATCTCAGTCATACGGACGAGGATGGAAAATAAAACGTATGCACCACATAACTTAAAGCACAATAAAAACCAGCCATTTCCTTCCAAATGGGAAACAGCTGGTTTTTATGCGCTTAGAACATCCCTAGAACATCCCTGAAATCCGCCCCTCTTCATCCATGCTCATATGCACGGCCGCCGGAGATTTCGGAAGGCCGGGCATCGTCATGATGCTCCCGGTCTGCACAACGGCGAAGCCTGCGCCTGCCGACAGCGAAATCTCCCTTACCTGAACAGTGAATCCCACCGGCGCTCCAAGCAGGCGCGGCTGATCCGAGAAAGAATACTGCGTCTTAGCCATGCACACCGGAACGTTTCCGTATCCCTGCTTTTCAATATCGGCCAGACTCCGCACAGCCGCGGGAGAATAGGCTACGTCCGCCCCCCGGTAGATTTCCCGGACGATCGTTGCAATTTTGGAGCGCATATCGATATCAAGCCCATACAGCGGACGATAACCTGATGCCTCCTCCCCAAGCAGCTTGACGAGGGCTTCCGCAAGCTCGATCCCGCCGGCGCCGCCTTCCGCCCACACATTCGACACAGCCGCTGGAACATGCATCTCCTGGCACTCGGCGAGCACACGGTTTACTTCATCTTGCAAATCATCCGCAAAGTGGTTCACTGCCACGACGGCCGGCACACCGAACTTTTTCAAATTTTCCACATGCCGTTTCATATTGGCCAGCCCATCCACCAACGCCTTCATATCTGGCTCATGAAGTTTGTCTTTGGCTGCACCGCCGTTGTATTTCAGCGCTTTGACCGTCACGACCAGTACGGCAGCTGCCGGATTCAAACCAGCCTGACGGCATTTGATATCCAAAAATTTCTCCGCGCCGAGATCCGCGCCGAAGCCCGCTTCCGTCACCACGATCTTCCCGAGTTTCAGCGCAAGACGCGTCCCGATCACACTACTGCAACCATGGGCAATATTGGCGAATGGCCCTCCATGCACGATCACCGGAGTCCCCTCCAATGTCTGGACCATGTTCGGTTTGATCGCATCCTTCAATAGAATGGTCATGGCCTCCACGGCTTCAAGCTGCGAAGCTGTCACGGCCTCCCCCTCCTGGTTGTAGCCGATGATGATTCGCCCTAGACGCTCCTTAAGGTCCATGATGCTCTCGCTCAAACACAGCACAGCCATGACCTCCGAGGCTGTCGTGATAAGAAAACCGCCCTCTCGAACAGCACCATTTCCGTCCCCAAGCCCAGTCACAATGCCGCGGAGGCTGCGGTCGTTCATATCCATCGCCCGCTTCCATACGATCCGCTGTGGATTAAGCCGGAGCGTGTTACCGTGAAAAATGTGGTTATCGATCATGGCTGCCAGCAAGTTATGCGCTGATGTAATGGCGTGAAGATCGCCTGTGAAATGAAGGTTGATATCCTCGGCAGGAATAATCTGCGCCTTCCCGCTGCCTGTAGCTCCGCCTTTCATGCCAAAGCACGGTCCCAGTGAAGGCTCGCGCAAAGCTGCCACCGTCCTATGCCCGATCACATTCAGCGCCTGGGCGAGTCCGATCGTCGTTAGCGTTTTTCCTTCCCCCGCCGGCGTCGGGTTCATAGCGGTGACAAGTACGAGTTTGCCATCCGGATGCGTCTTCACGCGCTCATACAAAGCCGGACTGAGCTTGGCCTTGTAGCGGCCGTACAGCTCAAGCTCCTCCTCCCTCACTCCGATCGAACCTGCAACTTCCCTGATTGGTTTCATGACCTGATCGTACCTCCTATGTATTCCTTTTTTGATTACCGCTTGTAAAAAAGAGTCTGCCGCTCTTCGGACAGACTCTCCTCTTTATTGGTTTTCATCTTATGTCATCATTCATGATGCGGTGCTATAACAGCTGCTCGATAGCTCCAGTCATCACTTCCGGTGCTTCCTTCGGTTCGAAGCGGGCTACTACCTCTCCACTCTTGTTCACCAAAAACTTCGTGAAATTCCACTGGATGTCGCTGTTTCCGCTATCTCCTGGCTGTTGCTCCTTCAGATACGTAAAGAGCGGATGTGTATGGTCCCCGTTCACATCAATTTTCGAAAAAACCGGGAATTTTACGCCGTAATTCAGCTGGCAAAAAGAAGCGGCTTCCTCGCTGCTGCCCGGCTCCTGCGCACCGAACTGATTGCACGGAAATCCGAGAATAACCAGCCCTTGCTCCTGATAACGGTCATAAAGCTTTTGCAAATCGCCATACTGCGGCGTGAGTCCGCATTGGCTGGCAGTGTTGGCGATGACCAGCACTTTCCCCTTGTAATCTTCAAGAGATACTTCCTTGCCCGCCGGCGTAGCGGCTGAATACGAATAAACAGACATTTCCTTACCCCGCTTTCTTTGAAAATCGTTTTATTTAGCCTTTTCTCTTCCATCATACACCAGGGAGATGCAAGTGCAAGTTTCCGCTGTATTCGTTCACGCCTTATTGGAAAGTCCGAAGGCTTCCGCCATCAGTTGGAACGATTTTATCTTGTCTTCGAAACGATGGATAATGCTCGAGACCATCACCTCATCCGTTCGGTATTCCTCGCACAGACTCTCAATCTTCCGTTTGATCTGCTCGGAAGAGCCCACGATCATTCGCTTGCGGTTCTCTTGCATGCGCATGCGGTCATAGGGGGAATAAGGATAGTTCATGGCTCTTTCTACCGAAGGCGTTCCGTGCGAAGCGCCGCCCTTCTCGAGCAGCAGCAGAGACAGATCCATGCTGGAAGCTAAACGATTGGCCTCTTCTTCGGTTTCCCCGCAGACCGCAAAAATAGCCAGCAGCGACCTTGGCTTATCGAGGACCGCGGAAGGTCTGAAGTTCTCCTGATACCAGCGCATCACGTCCGCTCCGCCGGAGCCATTGATGAACTGCGCGAATGCAAAGCCGGTGCCCTGCTGCGCAGCAATACCGGCACTCCCGCCGCTGGAGCCGAGCATCCACATTTGCGGAATCGTTCTGATCAGTGGCGTGGCCACTAACCCCGCAAATGGATGACCCGGGCTTAAGGTATCTGTCAGATAAGCGCTTAGGTCAGCGATTTGCTCCGCATAACGGTCCCCGTTGTGCATCTTCCCTTCCTGCAGCGCCCGCGTCGCAAGCGGCATGCCTCCCGGAGCACGCCCGAGGCCTAGATCGATGCGGCCCGGATACAACCCTTCCAGGACACGAAAATTCTCCGCGACCTTATAAGAGCTGTAATGCGGAAGCATAACCCCGCCGGAACCGACCCTGAGCGTTGAAGTGACCGCTGCCAGATGCGAGATAAGCACCTCCGGGCTTGACCCCGCCAGATTGGGAGAAAAATGGTGCTCCGATACCCAGAAACGGTGATAACCCATACGTTCGGCTTCCTGGGCCATTTTCCTGGTTTGGGCTAACGCTTCAACCGCCGAACTTCCCTCGGAGATGGTCGACTGATCCAACATGCTAAGCTTTATCATATGGTATCAAGACCTTTCTGTTTTGAATGATGGGTATGAATATGAACCTTTTTCGCGTTTCATTTGCCAACTTCTGAAATGCTCACATTATATCATTTACAGTCACGACACTAAAATTATGCGTTCCGAAGTCATCATTCCCATGCAAAAATACCGGAAGCGCCTTGGATGGCTGCTCCCGGTATAGATTCAATTCATTACGATTTGCGGCCCGATCCGCCCCGGCGACCAGTCGAGGAGCCGCGTCCACCGCGGCCAGGCCCTTGCGGATCACTGCGGCCCTGACTGCGTCCGCCTGATGTCCCCCGATTGGAACCGCCCCGGCCTTCGCCTCCCGTACGGGCAGAGGAGGTTTGGGCTCTGCCCTCCCCGCGCGAGCGGCCTTGACTTGAACGCGCCTCGCCGGAACGGCCTTCACCCCGGCGGCTTCCATTGGATACGCGTCCTTCGCCACGGCGACCACCGGGCGATGGACGGCCCTCTTTACCGCGGCCTTCCTTATCCTTACGACTGCCGTTCTTTCCTGCGCCTCCAGAGGACGTGCGGGATGAACCGCGGTTCTCCACGATTGTACCGGACTTCTCGTAATGGCTGCGCTCAATGGCAAACTGGATGCCCTGTTCAATGCGCTGCAGCTCACCCTTATCTCGCGGGGAAGCAAACGTAATCGCCATTCCCTTCTCCCCGGCACGGCCCGTACGGCCGATACGGTGAATGTAGCTGTCTACTTCCTGCGGGATGTCGTAATTATAGACATGGGTAACGCCCTCTACGTCCAGGCCTCTTGCCGCTACATCCGTAGCAACCAGCAGTTGGAGCTTCGCATCCCGGAAACGCTTCATGACCTGTTCACGTTTAGCCTGCGACAAATCTCCATGCAGCTCATCGGAGGCATACCCCAATTCCAGCAGCGCAGCATTCAACGTCGATGCACGGCGCTTTGTGCGGCAGAAAATGATGGCCAGATAAGGCTTGTTCGACTCAATTAACGATACAAGCGCCTGCTGTTTGTTTCGATCCGAAACCTCCACCACGAGTTGACGGATATGCTTCAGCGGCACCGGTGAGTTTTCCACCTTGATCGTTACGTCAACTGCATCGCGGGTATAGTAGGAAGCCAGCTGCTTTACTTCAGCAGGCATCGTCGCGGAGAACAGCATGGTTTGCCGTTTATACGGCAGAGCCTGGATCAGCGTCTCCACTTCGTCCAAGAAGCCCATATGCAGCATTTGATCCGCTTCATCAAGCACAAGTGTCTTCACGCCGCCAAGCTCGAGCGTCCCTCTGCGCAAGTGGTCGTTCAAGCGTCCCGGCGTTCCGATAATCAGGTGCCGCCCGCCCTCCAGCTTGCGCAGCTGCTTATCCACGTCTTGACCGCCATAGACGGCAAGAATACGAATTTCCGTGCCACGCGCCAGCTTTCGAGCCTCTTCCGTAATTTGCAGCGCCAGCTCGCGCGTAGGAGCGATGATCAAGGCCTGCGGAAAGGCCCGTGCCGGATCCAGTTTTTGCATGATCGGCAGCAGGAAGGCAAGCGTTTTGCCAGTTCCTGTCCGTGCGCGGGCGATGACGTCCCGTTCGGCCAGAAGCTGCGGGATTGTCTCCGTCTGTACCGGCGTCGGTACGGTGATCCCGTTCTCCTTCAGGGTCTTAACCCACTGCTCCTGTATGCCCAGCTCTAAAAAATTTGGCAAAACATCCACCTCATTAAATTCTATTTCTCTCCGGGATCTACATCATCCCGCAATTAGCATGTTAGAAAAACGCCGTTCAACGTGATTTAACAGACCGCTTTTAGCGGAAGTTCTTCCTGCAATGTCAGGATGTGCATCCATGAAAGTTTATACTTTCTAATATCTAAAAAATTATCTTACCATAGAAGTCCGGCCCTTAGGCAACAAGTTCTTTTTTTAAAATTTCCCTGATTTAAAAATGGCTAACAACAGCCACAGTACCATCAAGAATGCAACAACAAATCCGATCCCGATGACGGGAAAATGCCAAAGGATCGAGGACTGCCGGTTTAGAGATGATCCGATGATCAGCCCCACCATAATAATGCTGAACGCCAGCAATACGATGCTGAAAGACAGCCTGTTGCTGATCTGGTCCAGCTTTCTCATCAGAGATTCCATCTCCGGCACGCTGATTTCCACCTTCAGTTTGCCTTTGCTGACCAGTGCGGACAGCTGCCTTGCCTGTGCAGGCAGATCCAGCAGCGCTTCAGCAAGTCCGGTAGCTCCGCCGAGCAGCTTGCTTCGTAAGCGGCGGGCACTGAAGCGTTCCTTGACCAGCTTTCGCCCGAATGGCTCGGCCATATCGATGATGCTCAGGGCAGGGTCCAGCTTCTGGATAACCCCTTCCATTGTGAGCAGTGACTTGCCAAGCAGCGTCAAATCCGGAGGCATCACAATCGCGTGCCGCTGTGCAACACCAAACAGATCGTTCAGCGCCTTACCTATGCCGATTTCCGCAAAGGGAATGTCATAGTATTCATCACGCAGTGCATTGAGATCCCTGTGCAAAGCGTCCATATCATGATCATCAGGCAGCAGCCCGAGGTGAAGAATCGCCCGGATCATGCTGTCGGTGTTTTTGCGCATAAGAGCAATGATCAGCTCGGATAAATGATCTTTGATGTCTTCGCTGAGCCGTCCGACCATGCCGAAATCCAGAAAAGCCAAACTGCCATCCTTCCGAACGAGCAGGTTGCCCGGATGCGGATCCGCATGAAAGAAGCCCTCAATGAACATCTGATGCAGCATCGCGTTCACGAATTTCTTCGCAATGAGCTTCAGATCAAAGCCCGCCTTCTCCAGCTGATCGCGCTGGCTTAACGTTATCCCATCCACATACGCCATCGTCAAGACGCGGGAGGAGGTAAATTGCCAATAGATTTCCGGAATGAAAATATGTGGGTCGCTCCGGAATTGAAGCGCAATCTTCTCCGTATTGCGGCCTTCCCTGCTGTAATCCATCTCCGCCAGCATGGATTTGGAAAATTCTTCGACGAGTCTGACCATTTGATAACGCTTGGCCCACACCCAGCGCTTCTCAGCCAGGGTTGTCAAATCACGTAATATGCCCAAATCCCGGGTGATGGTCTGCAGCGCGCCGGGACGCTGAACCTTAACCGCTACCTCTTCCCCGGACTTCAGCCTGCCAAGATGGACTTGTCCAATGGAGGCCGCGGCGACAGGCGTATCGTCGAACCAGGAGAACATATCCTCGAGCGGAGCGTCCAGGTCTTCCTCCAGGATGCTTCGCGCAGCCTCAGAGGAGAACGGAGGCACCTGATCCTGCAGCTTGACGAGCTCTTGAATGATCGACTCCGGCAGCAGATCCGAACGCGTACTGGCAAGCTGCCCCAGCTTCACGAAGGTAGGGCCCAGATCCTCAAGCACCATACGGATGCGTTCACCAAGCGTTTTCGTTTCAGGCGTTTCATGCGTAACCCAGCGCCGTGGCAGGGACAGTACCTGGAATAGTCCCAGTTCCTCCACCATGTAGCCAAAGCCATGACGCATGAGCGCCATGGCGATCTCCCGGTAACGTCCGGTATGCCTGATCCTTACAGCCATTTATGGCGTATCCGTTTCGATGTCCGTTTCCGGACTCATTTTCGCATCCGCTCCTTCGAGCTCTGCGATCCGTTTTTCCATGACAGCGATGCGCTGCTCCAGGCTTGCTACATCGTTTTCGGAAGGCACATGAAGCTCTGTTAAAATACGCTGAATTTGTTCCCGTAAAAAGTCTTTGAATTGAGACTTCTCTTCCTCGCCGCGTTCGACAAGGCGCTCAATCAAATCCTTGGATTCCGACGGGGCAAGTTCCCCACGCTTGACCAAATCATCAACCGTTTTTTCGATCTTCTCCTTACTGACCATGGTAAGACCCCATCCTAACGAGATCGCTTTTTTTAACAGATCACTCATGATATTCCCTCCCAATGCTATATTTTCCTTATTATAACCTGAACTCTTGGCCAATATGAAATAGGCAAGGTTAACCAGGCAAATGCGCCGCCCACTGGGCTGCCTGCAAAATAAGCTGCCTGATCTGCGGATGTCGGAAGGTCGGCTCATGATGACCCGGCATGAAAAATACGACTCTGCCGAGTCCGTAATTATGTCTCCAGGCCGCTGGATGCCATGTATCCCCCTCCTTGTATTCGAGGAGCACTTTACGTTCCGTGAACGGGCTGAGCTGAATCTGGAAAGGCTCTTCCGCGAGCTCGAACGGCTCAATTCCCTCGGTGATGAAATGCTCGCCTTGCGTTCTGAAAGTCAGAGGCTGAATCGGACCATTCCCCTCATAACGCCCTCCCATCAGCTGAGCCAGCTCGAAGCGCCGGTTTCCCAGAGACAGGCCATTATGAATGACAAGCAAGCCGCCTCCTTGACTGACATAAGAGAGAAGCCCCGACGTCTGCTGCCTCGACACCTGCTCATCCCAGAGATCAAAATAGCAGATGCAAAGATCAAAGGGCTTCAAATGTTCCAGGAGCAGCAGGTTTTTGTTCTCACTGCATTGTACGGAGATCACATCATTCAGAATATGGCTGATCTGCGCATCGATACCCTGCAATGGATGGAATTTGGGATGGGTGTAATCACCCAGCAAGATGCTTTTTTTGTTATACACGGCTATTCCTCCTTTTGGTGCACCGTTCATTCTTGTATGTTTATCCGATAGCATTCCACATTATCGAATATATTAAAGAAAAATAAACCATCTCACGCACTACAACGCAAATTAGAGATGATGTTTTGGGAATAAACATGGGATTGATCTAATAAAAAAAGGATGCATCTCTTTTCGCATCCCCTCCTATAGCAATACTAAAATCATTATTTTATTGGGTTTTCGTTATCCGCCGTTTGAAAATACCGTGCCAGCTCAACCAGCATACTGCCCATGCGCTCGTCTTCCGAAGGATACACCACCCGCGTAATTCCCTCTTCCAGCAAAGCCTGTGCCGTAATTTTACCGACGGCTGACGCCACAACCGGTCCTTGGAAAGCACGCACCAGCTCATCCAGCTTGCCCTGACTGCGAGCATGTTCCGCGAGATTGCGAACCTGCGGCGCGCTGGTAAAGGCAGCTGCATCGATCCGGTGCTCCAGAATATCGCGCAGAAGCTGCTCCAGCTGCTCCGGTTCCGGGGGAATATGCTGATACGGCAGCACTTTGCGCACTTCCGTCCCCTGCTCCAAGAGCCAGGCTTCAAGCCGGGGTGCCGGGTCTCCGTGAAGCTGGAGCACGGTATCCTTCGCTTGGAAGCCGAATTCCTCCAGGCCGCGGATCAAACCGGAAGTACTGCCGTCGTCGTCACGAACAAGCGGTGTTAGTCCTCTTTTACGAAGAGCATTGACGGTCTTATAGCCACGGGCGGCTATGGACGAATTCCGCAGCATCTCGAGGTACTCAGCTTCCATGCCCATCTCGGCAGCAATCCCGAATAAAGCATCCAGCCCCATCCCGGTTGTCAGAATTGTCCATGCCGGCGGCTTTGCAATCCAGTCTGCCAAATCACTGCGGACCTTCGAGTCATCCAAGAACACTGTACCCTGAGCCGGACGTATCAAGGCCGTACCGCCCATTTTTTCCACGATTTTGACCATGTCTCCCGCTTTTCGCGGGCCTGTTAATGCAACAGTCCTGCCTGTCAATCGATTCGCCATATCGTATCCCCTCTTCCGGAGCTCGCCCTGTTTTGAACCAGTATACTTGACCAAGCGGAAGAGGGAAAGGAATTTTACAACGATGCGCCCGCTCTTTTGGCGAGACGGTGCTTTTTGCGCTGATTGTACAGATACTGGACAACAAAGTATGAAATCACGCCGAGCACCAAGCCGAACACAGACATCCCGATCAACACATGCAGGCCGCCCTGCAGCAAATGTTTGAATATCGTAAAGTCTCCATGCAGCAGATTGCGCCATGCGTTCTCTTCCATCGGCATATCCATCGTTTTCTTCGGAAAGAACCACTCGCCGATTTTTTTCGCAAAGGGAAGAAGGACAATAGGCAGGAAAGTCAGTTTGCCGATCACATTGCCGATAATGGCGGCGGGAAGTGATCCTCCTGCAAGTCTGACGGTGGGATAAAAGATGAGATATACAAGCGAACCCGTCGAGATCACGATCATCTCAAGTCCGAAACCGAGTGCGAAGCCGAGGGATACCTTTCTCGCCCCGCCCGGGGAACGGAACAGCTTAATCATATTAAACCTGAGTTTCCGGGAAAATTTATGAAATAGATTATGTTTCTTGCGCTTCTTTGTCATGTGATCACCCTTCATAGCCCAAACCGACGCAATGCCGTCTGGGGAGCCGTACCATACAAGGCCGCCCTTATGCTCATTGTATCATTTCCGCGCCCCTTTTTCTAACGATTCTTTCCGGTCTGTCCCTATTCTATTCGAGCTTTCGACGGCCGGTGAATCGCAAAGATCAGAAGTGGCAGGACCACGATGAAAAACAGGGCTATTACCGTCCACTGCCTATTGAATTCAAACAGCTCGATGGAATTTTGGTAGAACCAGAAGGCGCAACTGTACGCGAACAGTCCCAATGGAGCCGCCATCATTTTACCCGAGACGGTGGGAATCACATTTTTAAGACCATAACAGACAATATAGAGGCTGATCGCAATGTTGAGCAGCACCGCAGGGTACCATAAGGCAACCACGATCAGGTCAAACCGATCCAGAAAATCGGTAACCCGCATCTGGCGCACCAGCTCGTACGACGGATACATCATTCTGCCGGAAACGGGGACTCCAAGCAGCATGATCGCCATCAGTATCAGGATTGTCAGTACGCCTAGAGCGATCAGCATCGAATATAAACCGTACTTGAATTTATAATCCTTGCTGGAGAAAATAAACGGAAGAACCAGCAGCTGTCCAAGATACGAGACGGATAACCATCCACCCTCCGTCACGCCCTTCCAGTTGACATAAAAAAAAGGTTTCATCAAATTGAAATCTAAATCCCGCAAAGCGATCACGGGCATGATCAGCACAACGATAATCATGATGGGTCCGTACAACTCCGTAATGCCCAGTACCGTCCTCGCACCGCCCCTGGCGATATAAATGACCGTCGCGCTTATGCACAGTGAAATCATAAGTATCGGCGTGACCGGCAGTAAAATGACGTTCGTAAAGTCGGTCATGATGCGAATATCCCGAACCAGAATCATGAAAAAGAACAGGATGTACAGCAGGACAATGGCTCTTCCGATGAAGGGGAAGCGGGCTGTCAAAGACTGGAACAAATCCTTTCCTGGAAAACGATAGGAGCTTCGCGTCAGAAAAAACAGCATCAGCAGTACGAGAGCACCAGCCAGCAAGTAAGACAAATAGCCATGCTGGCTTGCCCTGTTAACAATCTGGCTCGGGATATTGACCATCGTAAGATTAATCACATAGGTAACCCCTAGCAATACGATTTGACGGGGAGTAATCTTTTGCACGGAAAGTCCTCCTTAGACGGATGCACTTACTCTTAATAGGGAACCAGCGGGCTCAGCCAACGACCAAGCCATACCGACGGGTACATCACATGTTTGACCTGAAGGCTGTACGTGAATATCACCATTCCCCCAACCAAGAGAATATAGGTAAACCAGCGGTTGACCTTGGGGAGATTGCGGATCACCTTATGATCAATAAGCCAAATAATCAAAGCCGACACGATGTAAATAAGCAGGAGCTTAATCATTTTTCAATTCCTTGTCCTTTCTGCCGAACGGCTTGTTCACTGCCCCGATGTTTTCCACGTGCAGATTGGTATCAATGACCACTTTAACGGTCGGGTACACCTCGTCCCAGTGATTTTTGAGACGTGCCCATGCATGCGGATCCTTCTGCAGGATGGCTCGGCCGAAGCCCAAAGCATCCGAATGATACTTATCCTGGAGCAGACGCATACCCGAATGGATCTGCCGGATGATTTCCTTGCTTGCGCTTTGCTCCAGCTTGCTCATGTTCTTCTCGCCGCCCAGGCTGTAATCGGAATTATTTTCGATTACCG
Organism: Paenibacillus dendrobii; assembly: GCF_009807035.1. Taxonomy (GTDB): domain Bacteria; phylum Bacillota; class Bacilli; order Paenibacillales; family Paenibacillaceae; genus Paenibacillus_AQ; species Paenibacillus_AQ dendrobii. Next base: position 441,797 of record NZ_WUBI01000004.1, on the reverse strand, counting down.
AACCTTTCGCTAAAATGCTAATATGCATCGTAATATCATCGCCATGAATGACAGGCTTTAACGACGTCACATTCTCCGTAAACCTGATGGTGACATATCCATTGCCGTTCGGGCCGGATACCAATACGTCCGGTGATGTGGCTTGATTCATCGCCAAATTAATCATTCTCACTTCCTGGCCTCTTAAAACACCGACTAGTTTATCTTCCTTGAACAAGGCCATTCCGGTAATCTGAATATTTTTTTTGGGCTGACCTTCCCCTTCGGGAACCGCCTCTTGCAGTGAAATATAGGGTAAGGAAACATCGATGCCTTCCGACAGCAAATCGTTCGCCAGATACTTAATCGTAACCGGCCTTTTCGTGAATTGGTTCATCAGTTCGCGAACCATTTCACTCGGAAATTGCTCCATGGGCGCAGAGGCATCCAAAATTTTATATGCCGGCCCTTCGGTTACGGCAACCAGGGAGGATAGCCTGTTTTGCGGAATCCGGGCAAATTGATCCAGCATGGATGCGATGCCGCCTCTAGCGAAGTCATCACCAAGGAGCAGCGTTCTGCGATGGGCGAACGATAGATTTCTGGAGTTTCCCGCCTGCACCTCCATGTTGGAATTCCGAAGGGTAAGCCCGGTTTTCGATTCCAGATAATATGATTTATTACCTTCCGTTCCGCCGCCTCCACCCTCGCTCCCCGAGCCTCCCAAATTGCCCGGAAGGGCGATCTGAAGGGTACTTCGGTATAACCCTTTTTCCTTGTCCACCGCGGAGCCGATCACAAAGGCCACGTCATTGATTTCCGTGCGGTCCCAGCATCCGGACAACGCCAGCGGGATACACAGCAGCAGAACGCCTGTGAAAAGGGATCTTTTCATAAGACATCACCATACCTTGTTTGAGTTGGGCGTGCCGTTGATTTCCGGCTTTTCCCGTTCTTGATTCTCCTTCGACAACCAGGATGGCCGTCTTTTCATTTTCCACCAAGGAGCCCGCACAAAAATATCCTTGTGGTCCGAACCGTGGAAAGGACTGACGCCGGACATGTAAGGAACACCAAGCGAGGTCAACTGCGTCACATGGACCAGAATCCAGGTGACCCCCAGAATAATGCCGAAGAGCCCAAGTACCCCTGCTAGCAGCATCAGCGGGAAACGAAGCAGCCGGATGGTAATGGCCAAGTTAAAGTGAGGAATGGTAAAGGAAGCAATTCCTGTCATCGACACGATGATGACCATAGGTGCCGACACAATGCCCGCCTGTACGGCGGCCTGCCCGATCACGAGGGCGCCCAGAATGCTGACTGCCTGCCCCACGGTCTTGGGGAGCCGAATCCCTGCCTCGCGCAGCGCTTCGAATGAAATTTCCATCATCATGGCTTCCACGAGCGCAGGGAAAGGAATGGCTTCCCTAGCCGCCGCGATGCTCAGGATAAGCGTCGTGGGGAGCATATCCTGATGGTAAGTCGTCACCGCGATATAAAGCGCGGGTAGAAACAAAGCGATAAACAAGAAAATATACCGAATCCACCGAATGAAGTTCGTAATAAAAAACCGCTCGTAATAATCTTCCGTTGCCTGCATCAACTGAAAAAAGGTTACCGGCACGGTTAAGACAAACGGGGTACCGTCCACGAAGATGGCGCATCTTCCTTCAAGCAGCTGCGCCGCTATGCTGTCGGGGCGTTCTGTATACATCATTTGCGGAAACGGCGAATAGGGATGGTCCTCAATGAGCTCTTCAAGATAACCCGACTCCAAAACGCCGTCGATCTTGATATCCTTCAGCCGTTTCTTCACATCTTCTACTACCTTGGGATCAGCCAGCCCTTCAATATAAGAAACGACAATATCGGTCTTGGTATTCGTTCCGAGCACCATGCTGTACATCTTCAGGTTCGGCGTTTTGATCTTAAAGCGTACCAGCGCCGTGTTGATACGGAGCATTTCCGTAAAGCCCTCACGGGGACCACGGATGACCGATTCGGTCTCCGGCTCCTGCACGGGCCGGCGGATTCCTCCCTTGATATTGAAGAGATGGACTTCACTCAGCCCATCCACGAAAACGGCCACGCTGGAATTCAAGATCCCTTCCACGATATCGATCCATTGATCGGCTGTCATGACTTGAGAAAGGGAAACCCTCGTATTCTCAAGCGGCTCCAACTGGGATGCTTCAATCCGCTCAGCCGGAACGGCGCTCTTCATCCGGACATATGCCTCCACCATGGGCTCCAGCATATGCGCCTCGAGTTCCGCCGAGAACACGATACCTTCCACATAAACGACAAAGGCCTTAATGTCCGGAGCGATGTCAATGGTGCGATAGATCATATCCGAACAGTCTTTAAATATCGTCTTCAGTGTCTGAATGTTCTGGTCCAAGCTTTTCTGTACGGGCAGTTTCTCCCAAGGAGGAGAAGGAAGTCCGAGCGGTGTGCCGGATGACAATGCCCCTGCCGAGTTACCTGTTGAATTTCGTCTACCCATTTCCACTATCACCTCATATGCCGTCCAAGACCTGGAATGTTTACGCCATAGCTTGTGCCAAAATTGGATAAATTATGTGGAGGCAAAGGATAAATCCGGATACAAAGAAACAGCAGCGCCGAAGAAGCGCTGCTGTTTTAATTTTATTACCTCGGTAATTATGCAATTCTAAACTTGGACACTAGCTCCTGCAGCTGCTCGGCAAGACGGCTCAGATGCTCCGCCGAAGAGGCGATCTCTTCAATAGATGCGAGCTGCTCCTGTGCGGAAGCGGAGACAGACTGCGTATTATCCGCAGCGATCTCGGAAATGCCCTGGATATGCCGAATGGATTCTACTGCGTTTTCTCCGTTGCGTGCCAGCTCCTTGGAGGCCTCCGCTGCGGAATGAATGCCATCTGCCGCACCCTGCACAGCCTTCCGGATACGTGTAAACGATTTGCCGGTGACGTCCGCGGCTTGTATCCCTTCGGACACTCGGCCCTTGGCATCATCCATGGCTGCCAATACTCGCTGCATTTCCGTACGCAGGCCTAACACCAATTCTTCGATGCGTTGTGCCGAATGGCCGGATTGCTCAGCCAGCTTACGCACCTCTACGGCCACAACGGCGAAGCCTCTGCCATGCTCTCCGGCACGAGCTGCTTCAATGGATGCATTCAGGGCCAGCAAATGCGTCTGCTTGGATATATCGCCAATCAGCGTAACGATTTCGCCAATCCGGCTGGTACGTTCGTTCATATGGGATACGATGCCGTCCAGATCACTGACCGTCGTATGTATTCCTTGGATTTTGCCCGTAACATCCTCGACAGCCGCATGTCCTTCCTCTGCCGAAGCAGAGGTACGGGACATTTTCGCGGATGCATCATCCATGTGACTGCGGATTCGCTCGGACTGCATCGACATGACATCCATACTCTCCATGCTTTTCTCTACGCTGCGAAGCTGCTGGTCACTTCCCACCGCCACTTCTTGAATGGCTTCGGTCACATTTTCAATCGCCCGGGTCGTTTGATCCGCTCCCGTCGAAAGGCCTTTTGCCGACATGCTGACCTGTCCCGTGATATCCTGTACATTCACGATCATCAATCGGAGGCTGTCCACCATTGCCTGAAAGTGGCGGCTCAAGTTACCGATTTCATCCTTGCTTGAGGTATCGATATTTTCCGTCAAATCGCCTTGACTGATCCGTTCCGTCGCCTGTGTCAGCTTGGTGATCGGGCGGATAATCGAACGGATATTCAGGAATATAATCACCAGTGCCGCCAGAATGGAAACGGCCATAACGATGATGACCGAATTCCGGATACCCGTTGCTGATGCCTCTATCTCATCTTCATACATCGAGCCGGCGATTTTCCAGCCCGTCAGCTTGTTGGTCGTAAAGGCCATTCGCTTCTTCTCATTTTCAAATGTGTATGAGAATTGTCCCTCTGCGCCGGCGTACATCGGCTTAAGGAAATCTCCTACTGCCAACTGTCCGGTATATTTTGGATGAACCACATAGTTTTTGGCTTGGTCGGTAATAAAGATATACCCCTCTATGCCTAGCTTCAAGTTCGTCAGCGTCCGGATATTGTCCAGGTTCAGCTCAATGGAGAGCACTCCATTACCGGAAGACGCTGCCTGAGAAATGGAAACCGCCATTTTGCCGTTAGCCGCTTTGAATACTGGGGAAATGGTCGCAGTTTTGCCCTGCTTCAACGCGCGGATGTACCAATCCTGCTTGGTGACGTCATACTGCTGCGGCAACGGATCCTCGGAAGCGCGAATAAAAGATCCGCCGTCAATTCCCAAAATAATGTCTTTTACGTCTTTATGCATCGTCATGTACTGTCTGAACTGCAGTTTCAACTCCCCACTTTTCCCCATGGGATCCGCGATGGCACGATTCACGTAAGGCTGCTGCAGCAAATATGTAAGGTCATCAATCTTAGCCTGCACATTTTGGGTAACAATATTATCGGCTGATTTCGTGCTCTCGAGCGCGCTGTTCATCATATCCTTGGCGTTCGCGTTTTTGGCGGATTCATAGGACAGAATGCCAATCATAAAGCTCGGGACGAGTAAAACGATAAGATACGTAATTAACAACTTTCTTTTGATAGTAAAAGACAATCGTTTCACAATGGCATTTTCCTTTCAGCATTAATAATCTAGGGGAAATTACCCCAAAAATCGTACCATGGACATAGTTATTTAGGCACTTATTCATATATTATCGGAATATTGCACAATATTTTTTCAACTAATATCCATTTCCCTTAAAATATTCTATCATCATCCGTTTCATAGGCATAGAGGACTATTCCTTGAAAATCTGCTTTCTTTCTTCGAAATTCTATGAAAAGTTTCCATAAAAGCTGACATATTTCTATCAAATCCGCTAATATAGGAAGCAAGATGCAAGAAATTGGGTAGTGGAGGGTTATTAGAGGACATGCTGAGCAGTCTCTTCGTGAACGTTTGTATCTTTGTGACATTCCTATTCTTTTCCGGAGTCCTGTCCAAGAAATATGTGATTGGATCCCGTTCCCTGTCCATGCCCGTCAAGATCAGCTCCGGGCTGCTGTTTGGCCTGTACGGCATCATTCTGATGAACTACAGTTTCCCGGTTGGTCCTCACGTCATTGCCGACATGCGCCATCTGACCGTTGTGGTTGTCGGGGTATATATGGGATGGCTGCCCGCGCTCTTATGCGGCATTGTGCTGAGTATCGCAAGGATTGCCCTATACGGCTGGTCCATTGCTGCGTTCATTGCATGCATCGGCTTGCTGACGGTCGGTTTTTTATGCGCGTGGCTCTCTACATTTCCCTGGTCCCGTTTGTTCAAAATGAATGTGATGAATCTGGCAAGCATGGCCGTTATATTCGTTACGCTCAGCCTGAATCTCAATAATATGACAACAGTGATGCGGTATTATCCAACGCAGTTAATCATTTCAGTGATTGCCTGTTTATTTTTATACGTCATCACCGAACATATCGATTCCTCGAATGTATTGTTCGCCCAGTTGCAAATCAGGGCCTCAACCGATCATCTGACCCAGCTGAACAATTTGCGCCAGTTTGAATGGTCTCTTCAAAATGAAATGGCGGGAGCGAAGCTAAGCGGGGAGAGTCTGTCCCTGCTGGTCATTGACATCGATCATTTCAAGCTTGTCAATGATACTTACGGCCATGCTGCCGGCGATGAAGTGCTGCGGGATCTTGGGAAAATATTGCTGGATCAGGCACGTCCTTTGGATATCGTTTCCCGCAACGGCGGGGAGGAATTCACCGTTCTTCTGCCGAATTGCTCGGCTCCAGCCGCTTTTGTACTGGGAGAAAAGATTCGAAAGGCGGTACAAGCCAACGTTTTCAAACTGCCAACGATCAATCAGAAAAAACTGCGGATTACCGTCTCCATCGGGGCAGCCACGTATCCCGCAGACACGGAAGGCATGCAGCAGACAGATCATGTGCTTGTCGAGCAGGCGGATAAAGCGCTGTATCAGGCCAAAAACAACGGACGCAATAAGGTGTGTGCAGCCGGACGGCTGGAACCGCTCCATCCCTCGGCTCAACTTATCGAACGATGAGATACTCAAAAATAAAACAGCTCATGAAAAAAAGGACAACCCGCTGATCCGGGGCTGTCCTTTTGCTATTTGTTCATCGCTTTGGTGATCCGTCCGCTCAGGCCAGCCAGTTCTTCTCTGACCTTTGCCATTTCCGTAATTTTATAATCGACCAGCTCCAGCTGCTTGTTCACCGCTTCGGCCATATGCTCCAGCTCCGCTTGGCGAAGAGCATCATCGGAAGATGAGGAGGCATTGCTGCGGTGCTGGATGACCTGATCATGAATTTGCAGAAACTCCTGAATCTCCTGCAGGGAGAAACCCAGCACCTTCTTGGCAAGCACGATATTTTTCAACTGCTGAACGTCTTCTTCGGTATATAATCGGATGCCCCCATCGGAACGCTCAGGCGATTTCATCAGACCAATTTCCTCGTAATACCGGATCGACCGCTTCGTCAAACCCGTCTCCTTGGCAACATCGTCAATTTTAAGCCATTCCATTGCCTTTCTCCCCCTATAGTAAAGGTATACTTTAAGTATAACTTTCCCTACTGAGGAACGCCAATCCGATAGCCGGGACAGACATTGCAACCATCTGGCAAAGCAAACAAGGATGGCCATCATGGCCATCCTTGTTGCTTATGATTGAACCGATTTGCGTTTCTCGAGTTCCTGTATAATTTCCGCATACTTCCGGTCGGACAAATTATAAAAGAAGATCAATACCATTGCACCGAATGTCAGAATCGCCGGTGCAAGCGTCAGTGAAAACCCAATGCCATGCAGGGCGGTGGAGGTTTGCTGCTGGTTGGCTACATATCCGGTAACGGTCAGTAATATGCCGGACAGGGAACCTGCCAATGCCGTCGCCACCTTCTGGGCAAAGCTGAAGGAAGCATAGCTGATGCCCTCGGCCCGGACCCCCGTCTTCCACTCCCCGTAATCGACGGAGTCGGCAGCCATCGTCCAGCCGACAACCCATGGCACGGTCAGCGTCAATCCGATCACGGACGAAAAAACAAAGATCAAAGGAACATTGCTGTAGTTCGTAAAATACAAGCAAATACTGCCGATAATCGTGATTAGGAAACTTAATTGCAGCGTGTTTTTCTTCCCGATCCTTTTCTCGACGAATGGAACGCATGCCATTCCTACCATGCCCGCGAGCAGGACAACCGGAATGTAATAAGCTGCAAGTTCTTCTCTTCCTACATTGTATTTAAAGTAATAAGCCGGTATGGCTAAAAAGATGGTGTTAGCACCGCCGCTCAGCATCATCGCAAAGGATGCTAGCAAGAGCGGTCTGTTTTGGGCCAGTGTTTTCAAACCGGCTTTCGTGCTGACCTCTTTCTGGATCGGGATCCTTTCCTGCGTGCTTTTAAAACAACCGAGCAGAAGCACAATGGCAACGATAGCGTATAATCCAACCGTATACTGATAACCTTTAGCCGTATTATCGCCACCGAACCAGCTTGCCAGCGGACTGGTCGCATAAGATACGATCAACATGGCCGTATTGGCAAAGATCATCCGGTAGGTCATTAATTTGGTTCGGTCCCGCTGATCCTGCGTAATCACTGGCGACATGGCGGAGTACGGAATGTTAACCAAAGAATACAGGAGGCCGAGTAAAATATAAGTCACGTAGGCATACACCAGTTTGCCCGTATCCCCCATGTGAGGAGTCGAAAAGCATAACACAAACATGAGCGACAGCGGAATGCTGCCAAACAACAGATAAGGTCTGAATCTTCCCCAGCGCGAATTGGTTTTGTCGACAATCATCCCGATCACCGGATCGAATATTGCATCCAAAAATCTCGCAACCAGGAACAGCGACGCAACCGCACCCGGGCTGATTCCATATACATCCGTATAGAAGAACATCAGATATACGGAAGTCATTCCCCAGACAAAGTTGTTGGCCGCATCTCCTAAACCGTATCCCATCATTCTAAAGGAACTGAGTCTGCCGTATACCGAAGCTCCTAAATTCTTTTGTGCTTGTGCCTCCATATTTCTTGCCCCGCTTTCATTTCTGCATTCTTGCTTGGATATCTATTATCCCTTGCTGTTCATAGCTTCATTATAAAAAATGGTGATATCGCTTTCATTGCGTTTTTTGTTGAGAATCTTCATGTTTTTTGTTGTTTAGTTGGCCGGTGGCTTGCCAGAATCAGCTGAATTCCCCGTTTATCTGCTCTAAATAAAGAAGAGGCACAGGATCGGTCACGATCGCTGCGCCTGTCATGCTAAATCTCCGCGGGAATCCGTGGTTGTATTTTGTCTACGGATGCAATGAGCTCTTGTACAATCGTATCCGGCGACTGTTCCCCAAGCATCTCCTGCCCGTACAGCTGAATAAGTTTAATGAGCGGAAAATCCCCGAGAAAGGCCATAGACTTATCATCAATGTGGATTTTATCGGTAATTTGTGCGTTCATCCCATCGATAAATTGCAGCAGAACCCGCTTAGAGGATGGACTGAAGGACATCCATTCGCCCACCAAGCTGTATTTTCCAAGCCCGGCTTCCGGTAAAGGACCAAAATCCATGTTCACGCGGGTGGAGAGACGGATATCCCGGGAGGAACTGCCAACCATGATCGTAAAAAACCCTGTCTCGGCAATCCACGCTTTACGTTTCGGATCGAAATAAGAAAAATCTCTTGTTTCCAGCGTAAACGTCGCCGTCTTCGTCTCTCCCGGCTGAAGTGATAACTTCGTAAAGCCTTTCAGTTCCTTCAGCGGGCGAATCAGTTTGCTAACTTCATCGTGGATATACAGCTGGACGACTTCTTTGCCATAGACTTCGCCTGTATTTTGAACCTCGCATTGTACGGTCGTCACATCCCCGTCAGTCCTCACATCCATTCCCTTGTATTCAAAGGTGGTATAGGACAGTCCATGACCAAACGGAAACAAAGGCTCAATCTCTTTCTTGTCATAATACCGATACCCGGTAAAAATCCCCTCACTGTATACGGCTTGATGATTTCCGTCGCCAAATGTGAGATACGAAGGGTTATCAGACAGTTTGACCGGGAAGGTCTCGGACAGCTTGCCTGACGGATTGGCGAGACCGAACAGGGCCTTGGCGATCGCCGAGCCGCTTCCTTGACCGGCAAGCCATAATTCGATAACGGCCGGCACCTGTCCGATCCATTCCTGCATCGTAAGTGCCGTACCATTACATAACACAACGATACAACGGGGCTGAACGGCCGAGACCGCTTGAATCAATTTGGTCTGGGCGGGAGGCAGATGAATATGATCGCTGTCATATCCTTCCGATTCCGTTCCTTCGGGCTGACCCACGAAAATGACCGCCTGATCCGATTCTTGGGCAATTCTGACGCTCTCTTGAATTAATGCATCATCCACCCGGTTGTCGTCATGGTATCCTTCCGCAAATTTCAATTCGGCTCTGCCATCGATCACTTTCGCAATCTCATCCAAAGGAACATCCAGCATGGTTGGCGTGACCCTTGCACTACCGCCGCCCTGATAGCGGGGGTTCTTAGCTTTCCGTCCGATTATGGCGAGCGATTTCAGATGTTCGACTCGAAGAGGAAGGATTTTCTTTTCGTTTTTCAACAGAACGATGCTCTCGGCTGCAGCTCTACGGGCCAAAGCATGATGCTCCTCCACATTCCAGCCATGATCTGCCGGGGATGCTGAAGTTGTTCTGTCAATAAGGATGAGAATCCGGCGCACGGACTCGTTCAACACTTCAATGTCCAGCTCGCCGCTGCGTACGGCTTCAACCAAGCGTACCGCATTGTACTGAGCCGGTCCCGGCATTTCCAGATCAAGGCCTACGCCTATTCCTTTCAAACGGTCATAGACCGCTGTCCAGTCCGACATGAGGACTCCATCATAGTTCCACTCATCGCGAAGGATATCCTTGAGCAGATGCTCATGTTCGCTAGTATAGGTTCCATTCAATTGGTTATATGAGCACATCATGGTCCAAGGATTAGCCTTCTTAACGATGATCTCAAAAGCCCTTAAATAGATTTCCCTCAAGGTCCGTTCGTCAACGACGGAATTCGATATCATTTTCTCCGTTTCCTGATTGTTGCCAGCAAAGTGTTTGACTGAAGCGCCCACTCCCGTGCTCTGGAGTCCATTGACCATGGCAGCCCCGAGTTCTCCCGTCAATATGGGATCCTCCGAGTAATATTCGAAATTCCTGCCACCGAGCGGTGAACGCTTCATGTTCACTCCGGGGCCAAGCAAAATTTGGGTATCCAGGCTCCGGCTCTCATGTCCCAGCGCAATACCGATCTCATGGAGCAGATCCACGTTCCAGGTTGAGCCGAGGGCTACGCCGGTAGGAAAGCATGTTGCCGGTATATTATCAGCGAACAGGCCCATTTCTTGAGTGCTTTCAGGCTTTCGGATTCCATTCGTACCGTCAAACATATGAATAGCCGGAATGCCGGCTCTTGTGATTTCTTGGGTCTTCCACATATCCGCACCCGCGACAAGTGAAGCCTTTTCTTCCAGGGTCAGCGACGAGAGAAGATTAGCTATAGCGTTGCTCATTGTGTATTCAGTCCTTTTTATCATATCTTTTATCATGAAATGTAGACGTTTGCAGAATCATCCGGCTTATACTGCTTATTGTAGACGCAAAGGCCGTTCGCATCTTCTTCTCTTTTGTTCAGATGTACCCCGTTTTTTGCGATTTTATCCGCCCGCAGCAAATAGCCCCTTGCCAATCGCCGATGGATTGCAAGGGGCTTTCACATGAATCAGTAGATTCTATTCAAGGTAATTAAGCACACACCATGCGGTGGAACGGTTATGTTTAGCGTGTGGGATGTCGCTTCGGCCAACGTTGCGGTGTGTAAAGCCGGTCCGCTTTTTTGGTTCAAAAAGTCAATCTCTTCCCGGCAAGGGAACCCGGGCGCACCCATTTGAACCCAGGCATCGAAAACAGATCCATGCTCCCGGTCTATGGTATGCCGCGTCATTTTATAATCTCCCTCAAGACCCGCAAACTTCAGTTCCAATTCGAGGCTCTCATTCTTCTCAAACACGCTGTACCGGTTCTTCTCGCTGATTGCCGACCATTCCCCGCTAGAAAACAGTGCATCGACATGAACGTAATTCCAGACCAAAAGCTGTATATCATCATGCTCCCTGGTAGCAATGAAATGCTGTCCACGTTCAAGCACACGGTGCCCCAGCTTATTGAGAAGTCTAAACGCGTAGTAGGATGGTTTCTTCAGTCCTTGCATATTTATGAGCCCAAATCCCCCGTGAAATGGACTTTCTCCGGCACCAGTCTCCTCAAAAATATCCGTGAATGTCCAGAAGCCCAGCGATTGCAGCAATCCAATGGAATCAACAGCATTCTTAATGATGAACGGTGCCATAAACATCGTGTCATGCAGCAGATTACGAGGATATAGGGAGAAATTCCACTCTGTCAGATGCAGTTCCAGACTTTGGAAGGGGGAGTTTGCAATCCGCTCCCTTACCTTATGGATCGTGTCCGTAAAAAATCCCGGGGGCTTTGTATTGGATAATCCCGTCGAGTGTTCGCCATCTGGCCAGTATTCGGAATAGCTGTGAAAAGAGAAAAAGTCGATGTTCACGTCATGATCAAAGTTATATTGCAGAAAATCATGGATCCACGACGTTTCCCATACGGTAATATAATTCAGCGCGGGCCCTCCAACGCGTAATTCGGATGAGATCGCCTTAATCGCATCTACCGTGGCGCAGTAAAACTCAAAGTACTCCTCTTTGGTCCCTGCCCAGCAAATCTCATACGCATCCGGTTCATTCCAGACCTCGAAATACCATGACTTAACCTCGCTCATGCCGTAACGGTTAATGCAGTGCCGGACAAAGCTGCCGACCAGCCCCTTCCACTTCCCCATATCCTTGGGCGGCGAGATGTTGCCTTTCCACCAAAATAAAGTTTCATCGGACTTCCGCAGCTTGCCCGGCATAAACCCGAGCTCAACAAAAGGCCGGATATTCACGGAAAGCAGGAAATCATACAGCTCATCGACATAGCTCCAGTTATATAAAGGCTTACCCTCGTCCGTTTCGTTATACACCATCATTTCGTCATTGAATATGCCGTGAAAACGAATATACTTGAAGCTTTGTTCCAACTGGATATCTGCCAACTGTCTGCGCCATTCCTGCCGCAATCCCTCTACCGCTCTTCCTGCCGTCAGCAGCTGATTCCAATGATGAACGAATTCTTCTCCAGGCAGCTTGGCGTCAACGACGATGCATCCCTGAACGGATTGGTCAAAAGAGCTGATTTCAGGGGATGACCACGGCTGCGGAAGATGTTTATAGAGCCCGTCCAGCACTTTGACGGTGTCTACTTGAATGTAGGAGCCATATTCGGTTGTTTCTTTGGTCAAAGGTAGATGCTTTTCCGCCGAAGATACCGATTTTTTCTCATTTTTTTGCCTGTATTCCGAGGGTGTGACACCCAGCTTTTCTTTAAAATTCTTGTTAAATAGCTTCACGTTGGCAAAACCGCAATCCGCCGCTACATCGATGATATTTTTGCTGGTTTCCCGCAGCTGGATTTCCGCCTTCTCGAGTCTGACCAGCGTCAAGTATTTTTGAAAGGATATGCCGATCTTGCTTTTGAAAAAGTGGGAAAAATAATAAAAGCTGAGATGCTCCTGCTCAGCCATCTGATTGAGATTGATCTTGGTCATATAATTCTCGTCAACGAACTGAATGATTCTTCGCAGCCGTTCCAGATCCTGATTGCTGGAGCTCAGACTGTCATCCCTTGTTTCGGGGGAAGAGAAGTAGCGTACGAAATGGCCTATCAGAAGATGCAGGAACCCCATCACCTTATCATTATATCCATCCCCACGCTTGCTGAGCTCCCACATCATCTGAGCCAGGTAAGCACGCACGGCTGCAAATATCCCCTCTTCTCCCTGACGGGAGGAATTGCAGTCAATTCGCTGCTTGGTCAGCTGGTTCTGTCCTTGATACATTCCGGGATCGAGCTGCAGCGTCAATAGCACGTTCTCCTCATTCGTGGCATCCAGCTTATGAATATCCATGCTGTTCACAACAAGCAGATCCTCTTCCCCCAGGATAAACCGCTGTTTGTCGACGAATATATCAATCGAGCCCTTCAGCACATAAATGATTTCAATCTCCTTATGCCAGTGAAACGGGATATGGTCAATGCTATTGATAAACAACTTAAAAGGCTTGTTCTCATGATGTTCAATGAATTCGTATCGATGCTTCACATTCGCTACCTCCACCTGCTGCTCTTTTCAAAGACCGCTTCTGTGTAGACAACTTTACAAGCAAAGCCCCTTCGATGTAAAGCCGCCTCCGTCCCAAAACCCGTGAAAGAATTCCCTTCTTCAGAGCGTTCCCGAACCGAAAACGGATTACTCTACATCATTTAAAAAGAGGCTGCACGCAGAAGCGAGTGTCCTCCTTCTACGTGCAGCCCCGATAATGTTTTTATGCCAGAATCTGCTCAATTCGTTCCAATACCTCAGCCGGAAGCGCCACTTCAGAAGCTTGTACGTTCTCTGCTACCTGCTCCGGACGGCTGGCACCTACAAGTGCGCTGGCCACATTCGGCTGGCGCAGAATCCAGGCGAGAGCAAGCTGGCTCATCTGAATGCCGAGTTCATCCGCAATGATGCTGAGCTCCTGCACTTTGCCGATTTTTTCTTCGCTGATCTGCTCTTCCTTCCAGTTCAGCTTGGCGGCACGGCTGCCTTCAGGTGCTTGTCCGGCCGTTTTATATTTGCCTGTCAACAGACCTTGGGCCAGCGGTGAATAAACGACCTGACTGATCCCCTTTTCCTCGCCGAGCGGGATAATTTCTTGCTCAATTCCCCGGTTGAACATATTGTACACCGGCTGGTTTACCACGATCCGGTCCAACAGATAACGGTCGGCCGTTCCTAGCGCCGCTTCCATCTGGGCTGCCGTCCACATGCTTACTCCGATATACAGGACTTTGCCCTGACGCACCAAATCATCCAGCGCCCGCAGCGTTTCCTCGATCGGTGTTTCCGCATGATAGCGGTGGCAGTAGTACAAATCAATATAATCATGGCCAAGCCGCTTCAAGCTCGCATGGCACTGCTCCATAATGTGTTTGCGGGACAGTCCCATATCATTGGGGCCGTCGCCCATTTTCCCGAATACTTTGGTCGCCAGCACGTAAGACTCGCGCGGATACGCTTTCAACGTTTGGCCCAGCAGCTCCTCTGCCGCTCCGCGTTCGTACACATTCGCGGTGTCGAAGAAATTAATGCCCTTATCGTAGGCTGTTTGAATCGCCTTGACCGCGTTGTCCTTTTCGACGTAACCCCCATAGGTTAGCCAGCTGCCCAAACTGATTTCACTCACCTTAAGCCCGCTCTTACCCAATCTTCGGTATTTCATAGTCACAAGCAAAGCCTCCCTTGGTAGAATATTCTTCCTCCATATTGTAAACAACCTTCATTTCCATGGAAAGGCTTCGTTTCTTTTAGGCAGCAAGTGGTAATAAATGAGAATGAATAATGATAGGAGGATATTACATGCAACCATCTGACTCCGTTTCCCGGCAAATGCCGCAGTTTCCCGAATCCTTATGGAGAGCCAACACCGATCTGCCCTCCTTTCCACGACTGAACGAGGACATTCAGGTGGACGCCGCAATTGTCGGTGCCGGCATAGCCGGTATTACAACGGCTTACTTGCTCTCGCAGCAAGGCTGTAAGGTCGCTATACTCGAGGCGGGAAGCATTCTGAACGGCACGACCGGCCACACCACAGCCAAAATATCTGCCCAGCATGGCCTGCTGTATGATGAGCTGCTGAATCATTTCGGCGAGGAAAAAGCACAAATGTATTACCAGGCGAACCGTGATGCCATGAATCTGATTCAAAACAACGTGAACAATCTGAACATTGAATGCGAGCTTCAGCCGGAAAGCGCTTATTTGTATATGGAAAGTGACGATGAGCTGCAAAAGCTGCAAAAGGAATTCGATGCCTATATCAAGCTCGGCATTCCCGGCCAATGGAGAGACAAGCTCCCCATCCCGCTGCATGTCAGCGGCGCCATCGAAATGCCGGATCAGGGACAGTTCCATCCGCTGCATTATTTGAAACCGCTGGTCGATGAAATTCTCAAAGCAGGCGGGAGAATCTTCGAGCATACAACCATCACGACGCTGCAAAAGGAAGGGCCATTCACGCTGACCACTTACCGCGGCAAACATAAAGTACGCTGCAGCCATGTCGTATCCGCTTCCCATTTTCCATTTTTCGATGGAGGCGGCTTGTATTTCTCCCGCCTTCATGCAGAACGTTCTTATGTGGTAGCCATCAAACCGGAAACCGCATTCGCCGGGGGGACATATCTCAGCGCCGACAAGCCGAAGCGATCGCTGCGCACGGCCTCATGGAATGGCGAGGAGCTGGTGCTCGTAGGGGGAGAAAACCATAAGACCGGTCAAAGCATTTGCACGCACAATCACTACGAAGAGCTCGAAGAGTTTGGCGGCAAACTATTTGGAATTCAGAGCATCCCCTTCCGCTGGTCAGCGCAGGATCTCGTTACCTTGGACAAGGTACCGTATATCGGACAAATCACGTCGGGGGATGAAGGCATTTATGTCGCGACCGGTTTCAACAAATGGGGAATGACTCAAGGTACGCTCTCGGGCATGATCCTCTCTGATCAAATATTGGGAAAAGACAACCCATATACGCCGCTGTATACGCCTTCGCGTTTCAAAGCCGATCCTTCCGTCAAAAATTTCGTGGTTCAGAACGCGGATGTGGCCAAGCATTTCGTTGCCGGCAAGGTGGGTCTGGTGAACCGGAGCGCCGAGGATCTGCAGCCTGATGAGGGCGGCGTCATTACCCTCGATGGTAAACGCGCCGGAGGCTATAAGGATGCCAAGGGCAATCTATATCTGGTGGATACCACCTGCACGCATTTGGGCTGCGAATGTGAATGGAACGAGGCCGAACGAAGCTGGGATTGTCCGTGCCACGGCTCCCGGTTCACCTATGAAGGCGCAGTCATCGAAGGCCCGGCAACCGAGCCGCTTGAGAAACTGGATGGACACGAGTAAACTTTAGATGTAAGGTTTATTCCATTTTACCAAGCGGAGGCGATTCATCGATGATAGTCATTACGAACACAATCCGGCTCAAAGAAGGTACCGGAAAAGCCATGTCTGAACGCTTTGCCAAGGCCCAGGGGGTCAAGGAAATGCCCGGGTTCGTACGGATGGAAGTATGGCTCGGCAAGAGCAAGGATGCTGAAGGCGAAGAGCTGAAAGTATCCACGGTGTGGCAGGACGAAGCATCCTTCCGCAACTGGACCTCCAGCGAATCCTTCCGCGAGTCCCATCGCGGACAAGGCGGTCATGACGCCATTCTGGGTTCCTCACTGAACCAGTATGAGCTTGTCGTCAGCCCGTTGAATGCGTCCGAGTAGCACTATCCTTTGATTTTTCCACAGAGGACAGACCTCGGTTAGATGTAGTTGTGTTAAAAAAAGGATAGCCGGACTGCGCTTCCCGCGCCATAGTCCGTGCTATCCTTTGTTTATCTTGTATCGCCGCCATTTAAGCTGTAGCCGCCGCGGCTGCCGCTTCTTCCACCTGGATCCGGTAAGCAAGCAGCGACTCATCGATCACGATGCTGAAGAATGCAGCATCCACCTCAGGCACCAATGCCAGCGCATAATTCCATGCATTTTCTTCGATTTGAAGTGCGATTCTAGTCCGTCGCTCTCCGCTCATCGCAGCATCTTCCAGCTCCTCACAAAGGCGGGGTAAATCAGCATCTGCCGCATGGCCAAGTTCATGAGCCAGCACGACCGTAAAATAATCTTCCATCCGCCCCACGGAACCGAACAACTGTAAACACTGCTCCTGAATGACTTCCGTATACATCGTCACGGATCGGGAGATCATGCCATACTTACCGCCGATCAAGCGGCCGTCTTCAAAACGCATTTCCAATCTAACTGAAAGTTCAAGGCCCGAACGCTGCAGCAGCTGATCTACGATCCGATTCAAGTTCAATTTCTCCAACGCTGATTCCCAGTCTCCTCTGCTATTCCAAATTTCTATAGCTATTATACGAGCAATCTGCAAAAATGCAACAAGTAAGCAAGCAATTTCCATTCTCGTCAAAGGCATGTTGGCAGCTAAAAAAGGCCTGCCAACGTTCATCGAAGGCAGGCCACGTTTAACTGTCATTCCCGGGAATCCGGAAGAGCCTGAAAGGAGCTTCAGTCTTCGGATCGCTTAAAGAAGTTCGGATAGACAACCGTATTATCATAGGATTGATGGAATATATGGGTCGTAGCCGGAGACACCGGTGGAATCAGCCAATTCCAATATCCCGTGAGCGGGCGTCCGCACTTGGCCTCTCGCTGCTCGAATAGTTGGAACTGTGCGGCTGCGGTATGGTGATCCACCATGCTGACGCCTGCCTGCTTGTAAGAATGCAGCACAGCCACGTTCATCTCGACCAGCGCACGGTCCCGCCACAGCGTGGTTTCGCTGGCGGTAGACAGACCCATCAGCTCAGCAACCTGCGGAAGCGCGTTATAGCGGTTCACGTCCGCGAAATTGCGGGCGCCGATCTCCGTTGCCATATACCAGCCATTAAATGGCGCTGCGGTATAGCGAATTCCGCCAATGACCATATCCATGTCCGAAATGATCGGCACTGCATACCAGCGCAGGCCAAGATGCCCGAATGCCGGATAATCCGGATGGGTAAGGGATACCTCAAGCACCAGCTCAGGTGGAATTGGAAAGAACTCCGGGTTGCTCCCCCCTGCTGAAATGACAAGGGGAAGCACATCGAAAGACGTGCCTTTGCCCTTCCAGCCCAGCTCCGTACATATTTGGGTGAACGCAACGGAAGCCGGATCACCGGTAACCGTCCCGTTATGTTCATAACCCGCATAGCGGATCAGTTGATGGTTCCAGATGCGGACATCCTTCTTGTCCTGAAGCGCAGGCCTGAATACCGTTATTGTGGGAATGATCTTACCGCCATTGGTTGCATAGGAGATATGGCGCAGCAGCGCTTCAGCCACATCCCCGGCATGCTCCAGCCTGCGCTCGTCAATCACATGCATCGAATCCCAGAACAGGCGCCCGATGCAGCGGTTGCTGTTGCGCCAAGCCATTTTAGCTCCATGTTCAAGTTCCTCATACGTATGTTCATATGTTCCGGAAGCTTCGATGCTGGCCCTAATCTCTACAAGCCTTTGGGCCACTTCCTGATCTGTTTTTCCAAGTTCCTGATAGCACCTTAAAATATAATTTTCTGCTTCCTGCTGCAGTATGTCATGTGTCTTCACGAATATTCACCTCAACTATATAACCCTAGCACTGTTCTATTATAAGCTTAAATAAGCCGCAGTACCCTTGAAGAGTTGATATATTCGTGAATCTTGTCTCATAAGAATCAGCGGAGCCATGATAACATCCATCATTTATGCCCCGGTTTCTACCTCAGCATCCTTAGGCTTGGATGACAGCACCTCTTTCTTCAAAAACCAGCACAATATGAACACGATAATCATCGCGACAAAGGAGTACATGTAGATGTGCTGGAACGACTCTACGAACATCGTTTTCACCGTCGTGACCAGATTTGGAGGAAGATCCTTAGGTATACCACCAGCGGCCAAATCCTGCATATGTCCTTTGACGCTCTCAGGCAGCTGCGGGCCTAAGGTTCCTATTTTCGATATGAGCGTCGACGATAGGAGATTGCCGAACAAACTTACGCCGATGGTTGCACCAATCGTTTGAAATAATGGAACGGTTGCCAAGGCAACCCCAGTGTGCTCTTTTTCAACAGACTCTTGTACAATCAAGTTATCGCCGCCGAACAGAACACCCATTCCAAGGCCCGAGATCACAAAGAAAATGATGATCTGCATGATGGTCGTATCTATATTAATATGCGAAAAGAGGTAGAAACCGATCACCGGCAGAATAAATCCGATGCCAAATATTTCGCGATAGCGAACCTTCGTTAACAAGAATCCGCAAACCATGGACGAAACGACGGCACCAACCATCATGGGCAGCTGCAAATAACCGGACTCCGTCGGCGTGAGCCCTAGCACATTTTGCCCGAAATACGGAAACGACGAGAAGGAGCCCATGAGCCCAAGACCCACGATAAATACAATCATGGATAAAACCAAAATATTGCGGTTTTTGAATAAATGCAGCGGAACGATCGGTTCCTTGACTTTGGACTCTACCCATATAAAGATTCCCAGCAGCACAATGCCCAGCACGATCAAACCAACAATAAGCGGTGAGCCCCAAGCGTATCCGCTATTCTGAACGAGTACGGGCGTGATTAGCAGAGATACGATCGAAGCGACCAGCAGTATGGCCCCGCCCCAGTCTATCACTACTTTCTTCACCTGCTTCGACTCGCGAAGTCCGCTTGCCAAAAAGAACGCTGCAATCACTCCAACCGGAATGTTGACGAAGAAGATCCAATGCCAGTTCACCTGATCGACAAAAAATCCGCCCATCAGTGGCCCCAGCAGCATGGGAATAAACATGACCGGTCCCATTAAACCTTGTACTTTAGCCCGCTGCTCCACTGGAAAAAGATCGCTCGAAATCGTCATCGCAAGCGGCATCAAACCGCCGGCACCGATTCCCTGTATGCCGCGTCCAATCAATAATAAGGTCATCGAATGGGAAAGTCCGCACACGATCGAACCCCCGATAAATAAGGCCATACATATTAAATAAATCTTTTTTCGGCCCATCAAGTCGGCCAATTTCCCTAAAATCGGCATGAACGCCGACATGGCAAGCATATAAACCCCGGCTACCCATCCATACAGGGACAGCCCGCCAAGCTCACGGATGATCGTCGGCATCGCGGTACTGACGACCGTTTCGTCCAATTCGGAAAATATGATTCCTATAAGTAAGCCGATCATAACAAGGATTTTGTTATTTTTCTTCTCTAAAATCCCTTGACCGCCTTTTAACGCACTCTCCATTTTTTTAGCTCCTTTACCTTTGGTACTCTGATTATAAAAAAGCTATATGAACTGAATATGAACTGTAAATGAATATGAACCGTAATGATGCAAAAAAAGGTGGGAGGGTTACCGATTTCCGGTAACCCTTCCACCCTTGGCAAACTCCTTATTCAGCCGACCTTAGATTTGCTTGCTTGACTCTGCTTCCGGCACCTCTACATGAGCTGCCGGCCAGAAAGCGGCACGTCCAAGCAGCCGCGTAATCGCAGGCACCAAGAACGGACGGACGACAAACGTATCGAGCAGCACGCCTACAGCCGTAATAATGCCAAACTGCACCAGCACCTGTATCGGCAGGGAAGCCAGTACGGCAAATGTTCCAGCGAGAATCAGCCCTGCAGAAGTAATCACGGAGCTGGTCTCGCCTACCCCTTCCTTGATGGCCTGCTTCAGGGGCATGACCTTTCTTTTCTTCCAGATGCTTGAGATCATGAAAATATTGTAGTCTTCGCCCAAGGCGACCAGGAATACGAAAGAGTAGAGCGGAATGGCCCCCTGTATCGCTTCTGCCCCAAGACCGTAATGGATAATGATCCAGCCAAGGCCAAGAGCCGAGAAATATGACAAAATAACCGTCAGCACCAGGTAAATGGTCGCCGTGATGGAGCGCAGATAAGCGAGCAGCAGCAGGGTAATCATACCGATGACCACCGGAATGATGACCATTGTATCGCGGTCGCCCGTTTCTCTTGTATCATACTGGGTAGCCGTTTGACCGCTGATCCATACCTTGTCGGCAGGTGAAGCGACTCCGGCCTCTTGCAGCGATTGTTCCGCCGTACTGCGCAGCTGTGGTATCAGATCGATCGCTTCACTCGAATACGGGTTCATGTTCAATTCAATATCGTAAGCGAGGATGTTAGCGTCCTTCTCACCTTTTTGCGGCTTGGAAACTTTATTGATATAAGGCAGCTCAGCAAGCTTCGCCCCCAGTACATCCTCTTGCCCGCCAGCGTCCACCATCAGCTTGACGGGAGCAAGTTCGCCAGGAGAGAACTGTTTGCCGATCGTATCATACCCTTCTCTTGAAGCCATATCTTTCGGGAAGGAGGACATGATGTCATAGGTGAATTTCACCTGGGTCGAAAACGAAGCAAGCCCGCCAAGCACGACCAGCGTCACGATCACGATCAGCCATGGCTTGGTAACAACCCATCGGCCGATAAAGCTTTCTTTTTTCCGTTTATGCGTATGCGCTGTTTTTCCCTTTCGGCGGGCACGTTCCTCTTCCATTTCCGGCGTACGCGGAATAAACGGGAAGAACGATGCGCGTCCGAAAATAGCCAGCAGCGCGGGAACGAGCGTGAGACTCGCAATGACCATCACCAGGATGGATACGCTGAACGGAATAGCAAAACGGTGATAGGCTCCGTATTTCGCCAGCAGCAGGGCTAGCAGCGACAGCACGACCGTAAAACCGCTCATGGCGATAGCGCCTGAAGTCTCGGTAAGGGCGCGCGCCAGCGCCTTTCCTTTGCTGCCTTCCTCCTTCAACAGATGACGGAAATGAGAAATGAGGAACAGACAATAGTCCGTACCTGCGCCAAACAACAGAACCGTCATAATGGATACGGCCTGTGAATCGACGGTGATCCATCCCTTGCTGGCCATCAGGCCAAGCAGCGGGCTGACGGCTCCATAAGCGAAGCCCACTGCAATGATAGGTATGAAGGCCAAAATGGGCGAGCGGTATATTAAGAGCAAAATGACAAGAACAAGAATGACCGTTGCCATCAGCAGTTTAAAGTCCGCATTTTTGAACAATCCCACCGCATCGATCGAGATGCCGACTGGACCGGTCACCCGGGCACTGAGTTCGCTTGCCGCATTCTGTTTCACTGCAAACGGATCGGCCCCGAATTCTTTGGCAGACTGTTCTTTCAGCTGTTCCACGCCTTCCTTCAGCTGATCGCTGTCCGCATCGCTTTTGAAAAGAACCGGTGTAACCAGGGTACTCTGATCCTCGGACAGCTGTGCCTTCAATGCTTGAGCAGGCATCTTGTCAAACGGCGGCACACTGTCCTGATAAGGCACAGGTGAGCTGCCCCACTCCGCGTACAGCTTCTGCACATGCTGCAGGTCCTCATCCTTCATCCCGCCCTCACGATGCCATACGAGCAAGGCCGGTACGCTGGAGCCTCCGCTGAACTGCTCTTCCGCTATCTTTTCCGCCTGAACGGACGGCGTGTCTTCCTTCAGATTGGCTGCGTTATTCTGGACTTCCTTGTTGACCATCGGCCACAAAGCGCTGAGAACTCCCACGATAATAATCCAGACCGCGAGCGTGATCCATTTGCTCCGCTTTCCGGCAACGAAACGTCCAAATCCTGATTTTTCCTGCATGATTCTCCTCCTCACCCTTATACAGGTGTACATGGTATAGTATATGTATTGCCTTGAAGTGCAAAAATCAGAAGGTGTATTCACCTTCGGAACGGTTTATAATAATTATATATACCGGAAGGTTAATTATCAAACAAGTTTTTTGTCAGTGGAGGATTAAACATGAATTTTTCCCAGCAAGGACCCAAAACCAAACGCTCTCCAGGCAGGCCCAAACGTCAGGAACAGGCGGGAGAAACCAACCTGTTTATTCTGAAAACGGCTTCTGAACTGTTCATGGAGTACGGCTATGAACCGATATCCCTTCAACAGATTGCCAAGGCCTGTGGTGTGACCAAGGCTTCCATATACTATCACTTTGAAAATAAAGCCCAGCTCTTCACCGCGGCTGTAACCGCCATGATGGAGAAGGCGCAGTCCTCTTCCCAGCAAATCATGTCACAGCAGGACATGCCCTTATACGACAGGCTCGTGATGCTCGCAGAACGCAAACTGCGGTTTCCACATGGAGACTTTGAGACCATTCTCCGCGAAGCCGCGGATTCATTGTCCAAAGAACAATTGGAGAGTATCCGGCGAAGTGAGGAGAGCATTCATGATGTGCTTACAGTGAGCTTCACGGAAGCCATTGAAAAAGGAGAGGTGCGTCCTCTGCATCCTCTCCTGATGGCTCACACGCTTGCCTCCATGCTGATGCTCGGCAACCGGGAAGTGGCGAAGGAATTTGCACCTTCTCCGACAGAGCTCGCCCATGACATTATCTTAATGTTCTGGAACGGAGTCGGATTAAATCCCGAATTCCGCTCCGGGGGCTCCCAAATGCCTTCAGATTCGTAATCGTTTTACTTCTTCTTGGCCGCAGACGCGGCCTTTTTCTGCAGCTTCCATTCATCCAGCCAAGCCCATAAATAGTAGGCGGCATAGCTGCGCCAAGGCGACCAGCTGCTGCTGATGGCCAGCATCTCCGGAGAAGAGGGTTGTGCATCAAAGCCCCATAGCAGTTTCATCGCATTCTTGAGGCCAATGTCATCGGCCGGAAAAAAGTCGGTCCGACCCACGCCAAACAGCAGGAAGCATTCGATCGTCCATTTGCCGATTCCCCGGATGGGAAGCAGCTTCTCGAAAATCATCTGATCCTCCATGCCGGGCAGCGCGTACAAATCAAGCGATCCATCATCAATCATCCGTGACAAGCCAATGACATATTCCGCTTTACGCCGGCTGAACTGAAGCTCCATGAGCTCCTCAGGTTCAAGACGGGCCAGAGAGCCCGGCTCAGGAAAGCTGTATAGCATACGTCCTTCCGTTTGGAAGGGTGCTCCGTAGCGCTCCGTAATCCGGCTGACCAGCGCCGCGGCAAAGCTGAGGTTCATCTGCTGTCCGATAATGGTACGCACCAGGTTCTGATAGAGATTCGGCTCCAGCAGGATTTTCATCCCGTACAGATCCGGAAGAATCGATCCGATGACCGGCTCTGCCAAGAGCTGACTGTAAAAGGGTGTCAAATTCACGTGATTGGAGAGCATACGGCTGATAAATCCGGCAGCATCCTCCTGTTCCGCTTCAGAACAAGGCTCAAGAAAATCAATTTCAGCAGCGCGACCCTCACCACTCTGAATCAGCGTCACCTTAACCGGAATTTTGCGGGTGCCGGCAGGAAGCACCTTGGTAAATACAGGATGCTGCAGGTCGGCGTACACCAGCATCGGATTCTGGCTCCTCACCGACCTCATGACCAGCTCCGCGTTAAAGGGCTCTACCAATGGAATACTTTTGGGCATGGATCTCTCCTCCGTTCATCATCTCGACTTACAGGTGTTCGCATAAATGTTCCCTATAAGTTAGCCTATCCTGCTGAAATTAGCAAATTACTCCTTTCTCTGCACCTCTCCTTCTTGATATGCATAGGGTATAGAAGCCCAAGCATTAACAAAAAAAGGAGGATACCCTCTTGATTCCGAACGGATTCTATTACCGTCCTGCAGCGAATCCCGACACCGCCTTGACAGCAGATCTTATAAAAGCGATTGATGGCGAATACAGTGCAATCAACTGCTATGAGCAGCTGGCAAAGCTCGCTCCCACCGAACATGCCAAGAAGCGTATTTTAGAAATTCGCGAGGACGAACAGAAGCACCTGCAGTTTTTCACGAATGTATACACACATCTGACGGGTCAGACCCATAAGCCTGTTCAAACGGAAACCTGTCCCGAGGAGTACAAGGCAGGTCTCAATGCTTCGTTTAAGGATGAACAGGAAACCGTTGATTCCTACTTAAGTTTATCCGATCGGGCGCAGGATCTGTATCTGAAAAACCAGCTGCGCCGCATCGCCATGGATGAGCAGAATCATGCTGTTTGGTTCTTATACTTGATGAGCCATCGATGAGTCACCATTTAAACTTCTGTTGAACGAAAAGAGGCCCCTCTTAGAGAAGGCCTCTTTTTGCATAACTCAATCAACGAGTTTATGGCAGCATCGTTACGTATTTTCCGTATACAAACGCCGTTTTGCCTTGGTAGACAACCTTCAACCAGCCGTAAGGAGCTGTGCCGGTAACGTCCATAACGGTTCCTTTAGGAGCCGATCCCAGAATCTTCGCCTTCGCGGAAGCTCCCGTGCGCACGTTCAGGTAGTCGGCAGTAATCTTGGCTTGTTTTACTGCTGGTGCAGTCGGTACCGGTTTGGCTGGAGTAACCGGTTTTGCAGGCTTGGTTGGTGCTGGTTCCTCCGTTGGTTTGGTAGAAGGCTTTTCAACTTCCGGTTTCGCAGGAGGTTCTGGTTTCTCCGCAGGTGCCGGCTCGGTTACATCCGGCTTCGCTGCCGCTTTTACCGCTTCATTCAGCTTGTGGTACAGCTCGCCCGTTGTTTTCGCATCAGCCAGAAGCGCAGCATCCACGCCCGCCTTTTCAGCCAGCTTGGTTACATCCTCTGCTTTTATCGGATCCAGAATGTTAATGGAAGCGATGTTGGTGTATTTGCCGTCTTCTGTCGTCGGAACCGTCAACATGCCGGCGTTCATCAGATCCACAACATCCGCACGTGCTTTGGAAGTAGTATCTACGCCGATGATTTTCCAGTTGTCCTGGATCTTCGGCTCGTATTTGCCTTTCATGACGTCCTTCAGATAAGCGATGGCACGGTTGCGGATGGTTCCGCCGGTTTCGCCAAAGGCGCTTTCCGCCTTGGATGTCCACAATTTATTGAATTTGCGGCCTTCAAGTGCCCCGCCCTTGGCAACAAGAGCGTCCATACGGTAAGAGTTCATACCCAAAGTCAGCGTATCATTCATCTGAATCGGCGTTCCGTCCATATGACGCAGGTTCGTGATGCGGCTGCCGTATGGCTTGGACAGGTCAATCTCGTATTTCACGCCGCCGAAGAAATCATCGGTGCTGTATTTGGAGGATCTGCGTTTCTCATCAAAGCTCACGGTCACGTCACCTGGACGGGTACTGTTAAAGTAGCCCGCAGACCATTCCATGTAATCCTTCAGGTCTTTGCCTGTCACTTGATAGTTGGTGATCTCACCCAGAGCAAACTGATAGTTGTAGGCGATATCCTTCTTGCGGATCGGACCTACGTCCAGCTTGGCTTTGTCGTTATCAATTTGATGCGCAACAACATCGGCTTTACTGTAATGGAGCATGACTTCACTAAAGAAATCGGACAGCAGCGTTTCTTGGATCTGCACGGCCGGAATGCCTTTGATTTCATTGGCAGGTACCAAGTTGTTTTTGCCGGTCAGTTCACCCACCACGATGTTGGCGTCTTTACGGGCGAATTCATGATATGGCAGCAGCTCTTTCTCAAGGTCCGGATCGGATACGGCAGGTGTGCCGTCAGCGCCCTTCACCGGGATTGCGGTCGCTACCTTGTCCTTCAGAACCATCTTGCCATCCTGCTTCACGAAAGTCAGGTCAATGCGTGACACATGCGTGCCGTATTTGTCCGGTTCACCGATCAGCACGCCGTTCACGGTCTCGCTTTTCACGAGCTTGTGCATGTGGCCGGCAAAAATCGCCGTCAGCTGCGGTACTTCCTTCGCAATATCCGATACACCTGTACCTGGCAGCGAATTTTCGTTGTCCAGACCCATATGCATCAGACCGATCATAACGTCGGCTTTGCCTTCAAGCTCTTTGACGGCCTTCTTCGTCTCATCGACCGGGTTTTTGACAACCAGACCCTTAAGATGATCGGTATCCTTCTCAAAGTCGGTAATCAGCGGTGTGGTCATCCCGATGATGCCCACCTTGATACCGGCCTTCTCCACGATTTTGGTCGCTGGAAGGAAACGCTCGCCGTTCTCCTTATATACATTGCCCGCGAGCTTGGTAGAGTTAAATTGGCCCGTTACTTTATTGAAGGTATCGATGCCAAAATTAAATTCATGATTGCCCATAGCCCACGCATCGTATCCCATTTCGTTCATCGCAACCATCATCGGCGATTTCGGCTGATCGTTGAACAGCTCCGCGGAGTTGTCCTGAATCACGTCCCCTGCATCGAGCAGGATCGTATTCGGATTTTCGGCACGGACTTTCTTGATCAGTGTGTAGAGCTGGGTAAAGCTCCCGTTCGTGTTCGCCGTATCCATCGCGTAATCCCATGGCATAAAACGTCCGTGAACATCGGAGGTGGCCAGCAGTGTAATATGCGTTTCCTGGTCGTCTGCGGCTTTGACGCTGGTCGGCTGGAATACCAAAGCGCCGGATACCGTCATCACGGCGGCGAGAGCCAGTCCAGTCAGCTTTTTGAAGCTGCCCTTCATTTTCAACATGTTGTTTCGTTCCCCTTTTATTCAATTATTCTTTTCCAATTCAAAGAATTCTCCTGGCAAATGTTAACGCTATCAACTCCGTGCCAGAGGCTTATTGTAATCTAAAATATTCCATACGTAAACCATGAAACGCACAAAAAACAAGGACATCTCCTCATATCAGAGGGATGTCCTTGTTATATCGTTCTTCTTGAAACGAAAGGGAAGAGCTCAGCTGACCTCCAGAGCATTGCCTCCCGTAAATTGACTGTTGTACAGATCGGCATAGAATCCGTCTTTCTCCAGAAGCTCGTTATGAGTGCCCTTCTCAATCACACTGCCGTTGTTCATGACCAGAATGAGATCGGCGTCACGGATCGTAGACAGGCGGTGTGCAATAACAAAGCTGGTTCTGCCCTTCATCAGATCATTCATGGCCCTCTGAATGTATACCTCCGTCCGGGTATCGACGCTGCTCGTCGCTTCGTCGAGTATCAGAATCGATGGATCAGCCAAAATGGCACGCGCAATCGTCAGCAGCTGTTTTTGCCCCTGCGAAATGTTCGAAGCCTCTTCATTCAGCACCGTTTCGTAACCATCCGGCAGCGTACGGATAAAGTGGTCGGCATGGGCCGCCTTAGCCGCCTGAATAACCTCTTCTTCCGACGCACCGCTGCGGCCGTAAGCGATATTTTCCATAATCGTGCCATTGAAGAGCCAGGTATCCTGAAGCACCATTCCGAAAATACTGTGCAAATTGCTGCGCTTCATCTCCGTAATGTTGGCTCCGTCGATCGTGATCGCACCGTCATTCAGCTCATAGAAGCGCATAAGCAGGTTAATGAGCGTTGTTTTGCCCGCGCCGGTCGGTCCAACGATCGCAATCGTTTGTCCAGGCAGCACATCAATGTTCATATCATCAATGAGTATCTCATCTTCCTTGTAACCGAACTTCACATGCTCGAATTTGACGTTGCCCTGAGGATCTGCAAGCACAACCGGTTCGGCTGCCTCTGGAACCTCCTCCTTCTCATCCAGCAGTTCAAAGACCCGTTCAGCGGAGGCGATCGTCGACTGGATAATATTCGCGATATTCGCCGTCTGCATGATTGGCTGGGTAAACTGTCTCGCGTATTGGATGAAGGCCTGCACGTCACCGATCGTGATCGTCTTGTGCGTAACGAAGATACCTCCGACCACGCATACCAGGACGTAACCGATGTTGCCGATAAAGGACATCATCGGCATGATAATGCCGGATATAAACTGAGCTCTCCAGCCCGAATTGTACAGCTTCTCATTGATCTCATTGAACGCGGCCATGGACTCGTCCTCGCGCCCGAAGGCTTTAACGATTTTATGGCCCGTATACATCTCCTCCACATGTCCGTTCAGCTGGCCCAAAGAGCGTTGCTGGCCCATGAAGTGCTTCTGTGAACGGGACGCGATCATCCGGATCACGATAAAGCTGAGCGGCAGCGTCACGATCAGGATCAGCGTCAGCCAAGGACTGATGGTCAGCATCATTACGATAACACCCACCAGCGTTACGATGGAGGTAATCAGTTGGGTCAAACTCTGTTGAAGCGTCGTACTGATATTGTCCACGTCGTTGGTAGCGCGGCTCAGGATTTCGCCGTGCGTTTTCGAATCGAAATATTTCAGCGGCAGCCGGGAGAGCTTGCGGTTGATCTGTTCACGCATATCGTAAACGACCCGCTGCGCTACGCCTGCCATTAAATACTGCTGGAAAAAACTAAAGGCTGCGCTAAACAGATACAAGCCGATCAGGATCAGCAGAATCTGCGTAATATAGTTAAAATCAATGGACGCATCGGGCACGCCCTTCATTTTGGCGACGATGCCTTCGAACAGCTTGGTCGTCGCTTTACCCAGAATTTTCGGGCTTACGATACTGAACACCGTACTGAGAATGGCCATCAGAAAAATCGTGACGAGCGTTGCCCGGCGCGGCCGCAAGTATCCAAGAAGCCTTTTTAATGAGCCCTTGAAATCCTTGGCCTTCTCGGCAGGCATCATCTGTCCGGGATGGCCGCCGGGATGGCGCGGACCTGCCGGACGGCTTCCATGACGTTTTCTATCTTCACTCATGCGATCTCCTCCTCTGACAGCTGCGAGGATACAATTTCACGATATACGTCGCAGGTTTCCATCAGTTCACGATGCTTGCCGATGCCTGCAATCCGTCCTTCATCCAGCACGATGATCCGATCGGCATCCATGACCGTACTGGCCCGTTGTGCCACAAGCAGTACCGTGGCATCTCTAGTCACTTCCTTGAGCGCTGCGCGTAGCTTCGAGTCGGTCTTGAAGTCCAGGGCTGAGAAACTATCGTCAAAAACATAGATTTCAGGCTTTCTCACAAGTGCGCGGGCAATGGACAGACGCTGCTTCTGGCCGCCGGACACATTATTCCCGCCTTGGGAAATCTCCGACTGGAAGCCATCCTTCATCTTGGAGATGAATTCGGTCGCCTGCGCAATATCCGCTGCCTGATGAAGTTCCTCATCGGTTGCATCCGTCTTGCCGTAGCGGAGATTATCCGCGATCGTTCCCGTGAACAATACGGCTTTCTGCGGCACAAAGCCAATTTTGGAGCGCAGCTCCTCCTGGGTCATGCTCTTCACATCCTGGCCGTCGACCTTCACGCTGCCGCCGTCCACATCATAGAATCGCGGAATAAGGCTGAGCAGCGTCGATTTACCGGAACCGGTACCTCCAATGATCGCCGTCGTTTCTCCAGGTCCGGCAGCGAATGAAATATGATGAATAGCCGGCTGCTCAGCGCCCGGATAACTGAAAGTCACATCCTGGAATTCCAGGTAGCCCCGCTGCTTGGCAGCCGCGGCCGATGATCCGGCGCGGACCGGGTCCACGATTTGCGGCTCCATGTCGAGCACTTCGTTAATGCGGGTCGCCGATGCTGACGCACGCGGAACCATGACGAAGATCATCGATACCATGATCAGCGAGAACATGATTTGCATCGCATACTGGATAAAAGCCATCAAATCCCCGACCTGCATATGCCCGTTGCTGATCCGGATGCCGCCGAACCATACGATGGCGATCGTCGAAAAGTTCATCACCAGCATCATGATCGGCATCATGGCCGCCATGATTTTATTGACCTTCACAGCAGTTTGCGTAAGATCGAAGTTCGCTTCGTTAAAACGCTTTTGCTCATGCTCGATACGGTTAAATGAACGGATGACGCGGATGCCGGTCAGATTTTCGCGCAGAACGCGGTTCAGCTTATCAAGACGGACCTGCATGGCCTTAAATAGCGGAATTCCTTTGCCGGCAATGATGGCGATGGCGCCAGCCAACACCGGAATGACAACGACAATAACCAGAGACAGCTTCGCGTCCTTAGACACCGCCATGATAATCCCGCCGATACACATCATCGGCGCGCTGATCATCATCCGCAGAATCATGGTCAGCACCTGCTGAACCTGGGTAATATCATTTGTTGTGCGGGTAATCAGCGAAGCTGTTCCCAGCTTGTCAAACTCCTGCAGCGAGAAGTTTTGGACATGGTGAAATACCCGGCCGCGCAGATTTTTGCCGAAGCCGCCCGCTACTTTCGCGGATAAGTAACTGGCCCCGATCGAGCAGATGGCTCCGCCTAGAGCTACGAGCAGCATAAACCCGCCTATCCTCCAGATATAAGGAATATCCCCGTTGATAATGCCTTTATCCACGATATCGGACATCAGCGTAGGCAGGTATAGATCTGACATGGACTGAACAAATACGAGTAAAAACACAAACAGAATCGGCAACCGGTAAGGTCTCAGATTACGGAATAGTTTCAGCATGTTTCTATCGCACCTCCCGCAGAAGGGTCTGCCTTGGCTTCGTAATAGGTATACGCCTTAGTTAGCAAATCAGCCAGTTGATTCCCCTCCTTTTCGCCCAAATAATCAATCAGGCCAGCAAAGGATTCCATAGTGGAATCAATCGCTTTTTGGACGACGGTTTCGCCTTCCTCCGTGAGATTGATCCGAACCGCTCTGCGGTCCAGCTCATCCATGGTTCGCTCGACCCATTCCTTCTTTTCCATCGATTTGATCAGTTGGGTTACCGTCGGCGATGTGACACGCAAGATATGGCTGATTTCCGAAACCATAAGCCCGGTTGTTCCAGGTTTCACATTCTTTTTTATACTGAATAAGAGCCCCAGCTCGCTCATCTTGATACCCACGATTTTCCGATGCCGAAACTCTGCTTTATTGAAACGCATGGTGGCTTGCATTAGCTTAAGGGCGGTAGAGTTTTCGACCGGTGAATGTTCACTCATTTCCAAGTTACATCTCCCTTCATTCGATTGATTTGAGGTCATTTTTTCGTACACCTCCAGATAGCTAAGAAACTAATTTACTTTACCTATTAATTAGTGCTCCTAAATTATATCCCTTCCCAAAAATCAATGTCAATGTATACATATGGTCAGCCGCTTCACGCTTGCCATTGCCGCCCAAATGGAGGTTAGCCTTCCCGTTTTTCCACCATTAAAATGCTCTTGGCGAATGAGATCCATTCTCTTGCTGCAAACGACAAATATCGCTCCTTGCGCCATATCATTCCCAGCTGCCAAGGAATCGACGGATTAATGAGCGGCAAAATACGGATCCGCTCCTGATCCACTTCCCGGCAAATCGTCTCCGGCAGCAGCGCGATCCCCAAATTGGCCGCCACCATGCCGCTGATCAGATCCCATTGAGAGCTCTCATAGATGATGCGCGGCTGAAATCCAACGCGGACGCACTCTCTGATAATCCGATCATGCAGCGCGAAATCCTCCCGGAACAGTACAAAGCTCTCATCCGCAAGCTCAACAAGCGGCACGGCTCCCCGTCCGGATAAGCGGTGGGAAGGATGCACCAGGAGCATTAAATTCTCCCTCGCAAACGAAAAGTAGTGGAACAGATCGTCTTCGGTAGGCAAGACCGCCACCCCAACATCCAGCAGCCCGCTCTCCACATCCTTCTCTACCTTCTTCGCGCCATCCTCAAACACCTGCATAGTGACCTGCGGATATTTTTTGTGAAACTGGCCGATCACCTCCGGGAAAAAACTGGAGCCCACCATGGGCGGCAGACCTAACCGGATATGTCCCTTTTGGAGATTTTTCAGATCTCCGAGCTCCGCGGACAAGCTTTGAAAAGATTTGACGATCGGCTGCGCCTGCTCATATATAATTCTGCCCGCGTCCGTCAGCTCAATTCGTTTATTGGACCGGTCGAATAGCGTAACGCCAAGCTCGTCCTCAATATTACGGATCGTCTTGCTGATCGTGGGCTGCGTGATATACAGAGATTCAGCAGCTTTCGTGAAGCTCTGCAGCCGGGCCACCTCCATAAAATATTGCAAATGCCGGATGTCCATGCCCCCATCTCCTTTCAAGTTCTAATCGTCGTTGTTAACTATAGAAAAATTGCATGATAATCATTCGTTTTATTCATTTTACCCATGAAAATAATTGATGTAAAATTTTCATATCGATGAAAGGAGAGAATCCCTGTGAACAATATTGTAAAAGGTACGGTGCAGGTAGCGGCACTCATGATCTTCTCGCTGCTGATGAACAAGCTGGCCGAACTTTTGCATTTGCCGGTGCCCGGCAGCATTCTCGGGATTATCGTGGTATTCATTTTACTGGAGACCGGCATTCTTCGCCTGGAATGGATTGAACTCGGAGCTAACTGGCTCCTTGCGGAGCTGCTGCTCTTCTTCATTCCCGCGGCTGTCGGTGTCATGAAATATATTCCGATGCTCGAAAGTGACGGCGTCCGTATTCTGATCGTGGTTATTTTCAGTACATTTATCGTCATGGCCAGCTCCGGCCTGCTCGCATCCCGGATTGCCAAACAGAAAGAACGGAGGGCTTCACGATGATCGGCCTCATTTGTCTGCTCGTTACACTCGGCATTTATGCCATATGCAAACGCATCTATGCCAAGCGGCCCAAGGTATATCTGTCGCCGCTCCTGATTACGCCTATTATCGTTATCTTTATTTTGATCTGGGCTCAGATTCCTTATGAATCCTATAATTCAGGCGGCAAATGGTTGAGCAGTCTGCTCCAGCCTGCAACCATTGCTTTTGCCGTGCCGCTATACAAAAATTTCAAGGTACTCAAAAAGCACGCCGTCGAAATTATCGTCAGCGTGCTTACCGGTTCGTGCGTTGCCATGATCTCTTCGGTGTTCCTGGCTAAATGGCTGCACTTAAGCTCGTCGCTTGTGACCAGCCTGATGCCGCGTTCCATTACAACCCCGATAGCCATGAATGTATCGCAAGTTATCGGCGGCGTACCGAATATAACGGCCGTGTTTGTCATTATTACGGGACTGCTCGGATCCATGATCGGCCCAATGGTGCTGCGCATTTTCAAGATTGAAAACGACATCGCGCGCGGCATTCTGTACGGCACCAGTTCTCACGGTACAGGCACCTCCAAGGCGTTCGAGATGAGCTCGCTGTCCGGGACCATATCCAGCATTTCAATGATCCTGGCTGCCTTGTTCACGCTTGGAGCAGCACCGCTCATGATGGCCGTCCTGATGCACTAGCCAGCATTCCTTCTATTAATAACGGATGCGGACCGGTTTGCCCGTTGCCGCTGCTTCCAGCGCGGCGCAGGTAACGGCCTGCGTTCTAAACGCATCCGCATAATCCGAACGGATCCGGGAGCCGTCACCCGTGCGCAGCGCATGGATGAAGGCTTCCGTTTCTTTTACATAGGGATTGAAGCGCTCTTGATATTCAGTCTGCTCTCCAGGCCGGGCTACCTGCAGCCGCTGCGGGTTCCAGTCTAGGACGCCCTGATCCGTATAGAAAGTTAGTCCGGTTTGGCTAAGCCCCGCTCCCTCCGGAAGTGCGCAAGTATTGGAGATATTGGCAACAAGGCCGCTTGCCATTCGAAGCGTCACCGTGCCTACATCCGCAACCTCTACCCCGTCCACCTGTTCATGCTTGATTCGGTTTCCGTAAAGCGCATACACTTCTTCCACTTCGCCTGCCAGATAACGCAGCAAGTCCACCAAATGCGTCGTCTGCTCGACGAATTGCCCGCCCGAACCGTCCTGCCTCTTCCACCAGGCTACACCCGGCATGCTGCCCATCCAGCGCCCAAGCATCATGCCCGTTGTCTGCTGCTGCAGCAGCTCCTTCAGCTTGTCCACGTTCGATTGATATCGGAAGTGGTAGCCTACCGAGGTGATGAGCTGTGCATCTTCAATCTTGGCCAGGATGCTCCGGGGAAGCTCAGCATCCACACCCAGAGGCTTTTCCACCAGGAAAGGAATACGGCGCCGGACGAGCTCTTCTTCAATGGGACCGTGCGACATCGGCGGAACACAAATATACACCGCGTCGAGGTGCTCCTTATCCAGCATTTCATGCAATTCCCCGTACCCTGTCGCACCATAGGCGTTTGCCTTCTGCTCCGCCTTTTCCTTGCTCGTTCCAAGAAATGCCTGTACCTTTACGCCCTCGGCCGCCGCAAGAATGTCTGCATGTAC
This sequence comes from Paenibacillus dendrobii, assembly GCF_009807035.1. GTDB lineage: Bacteria > Bacillota > Bacilli > Paenibacillales > Paenibacillaceae > Paenibacillus_AQ > Paenibacillus_AQ dendrobii. Next base: position 407,002 of record NZ_WUBI01000004.1, on the reverse strand, counting down.
CTGGCTGAACCAGCCCGTTCCGATGATTCCGATCTGTAGCGTCATGACAGATGCCCACCTTTTACGCATATTTACCGTCCATTATACCTAACACATCTCCTGCGGGCTATCCTTCCTTTTCGGGATACGTGCAGGGACTATACGCACCATTAATCCTTCCACTCTGCCGGGAGCAGATTACGGTAATGCGGCTGACGAAAGCGATCATCAATCAATAGCAGAACGCCCTCATCCTGCTCTGAGCGAATCAGCCTCCCCCCGGCCTGAAGCACCTTGTTCATCCCCGGCAGTACGTATGCATAATCATAACCGTTCTTGCCTTCTCCATTAAAATGCTCCTTGATCAAGTTGCGCTCCAGCCCGAGCTGAGGCAGTCCGACGCCAACCACGGCCACGCCGATGAGGCGGTCACCCTGCAGATCAATGCCTTCCGAAAAAATACCGCCCAGAACTGCGAAACCCGCCAACGTCTCCCGGTTATCAGCCTGAAAAGCATCCAGAAACCGTTCCCGCTCATCTTCAGCCATGCCTGATCCTTGCACGATCGTCCGCATCCCGGGGTATTTCTCCATAAAGACTTCATAAACGCTCTGCAAATACTGATAAGAGGGAAAAAACACCATATAGTTGCCAAGACGCTCCGAAAACATTTCAAAGAGTAAATCGGCGATCTGCTCACGTGTCCGCTCACGGTCATGGTATCTCGTGGACACAGGCAGGATACGGACATCCAGCTGCTCCCTGCGGAACGGAGAAGGGACGGAGATGCTGTAATCCTCCCCATCTGCGCCCAGCATGTCCCTGTAATAGGAGATCGGCGACAAGGTTGCCGAGAAGAACACGGCCGAACGGAAGCCTTTATCCGCCTGGGACAGCAGGTATGAAGGATCGAGGCAAAACATCCGCAAGGTGACATCGCTGCGCTGTACTTCCGCATACGTGATATAACGGCTGTCATACAGCTTTGCCGTGCGGATAAAATTCTGCGCGGCAAAATACGCATCCAGCAGCAGCTGTCGATCCTCTCCCCCTCCGGCCAGCACCCGTTCCGCTTCAACCGCAAAGCTCTCCAGCAGGCCTGCCAGCTCCTCCGGCGGCTCCTTGGACAGCTGCTGACGGTCATCGCCGCAGGCTTTTCTGAGCTCAATGAAATACTTGTTAATGGCATCGGCTGCCCCCGCTATCGCCCGGTTCGATGATTTATAGTCGCGCTTGAGCTGCAAAAATTCTGCTTTACCAATGGTTGCAGAGAACATCTCCCGTCCCCGGTCCACCAGGTTATGCGCCTCATCGACCAGCAGCACCGTCCTTTTTTTCTGCTCCTCGATCAAGCGCTTAAGCGACACCCTGGGATCAAAAATATAATTATAATCGCAGATAACCGCATCCACGCCGTAGGCGGTATCCAGCGAGAACTCGAACGGGCACACCCTGTGCTTGCGAGCGTACTGTTCCAGCACCTGTCTTGTCATGAGAGTCTCGTGTGAAAGAATGTCCAGCACGGCTCCGTTGATCCGGTCGTAATATCCGTCGGCAAAGGGACAGGCTTCCTTGCTGCAATTCGTTTCCTCCTGGAAGCATACTTTGTCCTTCGCCGTAATGGTAAGAGCCTGCAGACGCAGCCCCTTGTTCTCCAGAAGTGACAGCGCTTGCTCAGCGGCGGTGCGGGTAATGGTCTTGGCCGTCAGATAAAAAATTTGCTGTACCAGCCCCTCACCCATAGCCTTTACCGATGGAAACAGAGTGGACATCGTCTTGCCAATCCCGGTAGGCGCCTTAGCAAATAGTTTCTTCTTTTCTTTGACCGCCCCATACACGGCCCCAGCCAACTTCCGCTGACCTTCGCGGTAGGTATCAAAAGGAAATGGAAGGACCCGGATGCTCTCATCCCGCTCTCTGCCATTCTGCAGCCGCAGCACAGCATACGGAGCATACTGCGATACCACGCTTTGCACGAAATCGGTAAGCTCTGTTCGGGTTAATGAACGATTGTAACGTCGCTCCTCCCCCGAAACCGTATCCACGTAGGTCAACTGCACGCCCACTTGCGCAAGCGCCTGTTCCTTCGCTACAATATAGGCATACACTTGTGCTTGCGCCCAATGTACGTCGCGTCCCCCCTCCAGCATATCGAGCCCTGCCGAAGTTGATTTAATCTCATCGATCATCCAGCCATGCTCTGTTTGAATCAGCCCGTCGCATCTTCCCTCGATCTGGTACACGATGCCATCATGCGGAATTTCCGCTTTTAGGTAGACTTCCTTTTGGTCCCCTTCCTGATAGCTCCGCTGCACCTTCTGGTGAATTCGGGTCCCCTCATGCATGGCGGTGGCGGTACGAAACCCGGAATCTATGCTCCCGCTTCTGAATACATATTCCACGAGCGGCCTTACCGAAATATGAACGACCGTCATTTCCTCTTCTGCACCAGACAATAGGATCACCCGTTCCCCTTTTATTTTTATTCATCATACCACAACCTAAAAACAGAGCCTACTCAGCCCTTGCTTTGAGGCTAAATATCCCATAAAAGTGTCTGAAATGTTTCAGAAAATAAAAATTTTTTTAAATTCAATGCCTATTTAAAGTATTAAAGGGTTGAAGATTTCCCGACTACTCGTGTATAATTCTTTTTTAAATACAGATTCATGCTTACAGAATGCGTGAGCCTTAAGCCATTTAATGCTTCAGCATTCTGTAATCTTGAATCTAGGGAATAAGGAGAGAAGCCAATGACATTTTTGCATGTAGAGTTGCCCGCTGAAAAGAAAGCCAAAACTTACGTCAATGAAATCTTCGAAACGGTATGTAAAAGGAATCCGAATGAAAGTGAATTCCACCAGGCTGTGAAGGAAATTCTCGACTCGCTCGTTCCAGTGCTTGCCAAGGAACCGAAGTACATGGAAAACGGCATCTTGGAAAGATTGGTTGAGCCTGAAAGATTGATTACGTTCCGGGTACCTTGGGTCGACGATCAAGGAACCGTTCGCGTCAACCGCGGCTTCCGCGTTCAATTCAACAGTGCCATTGGCCCATACAAGGGCGGACTTCGCTTTCACCCCTCTGTAAACTCCAGTATCATCAAATTTCTCGGTTTTGAGCAAATTTTGAAAAACTCCCTGACAGGCCAGCCTATCGGCGGCGGTAAAGGCGGTTCCGACTTTGATCCCAAAGGTAAATCGGACGCTGAAGTGATGCGCTTTACCCAAAGCTTCATGACAGAGCTGTACAGATACATCGGACCAGACACGGACGTTCCTGCCGGCGATATCGGCGTAGGCGCACGTGAGATCGGATTCATGTTCGGACAATACAAACGCATCCGCAGCGGCAACGAAGCCGGTGTTCTGACAGGCAAAGGCATCGGTTACGGCGGAAGCTTGGCGCGTCCGGAAGCTACAGGATACGGTACGGTTTACTTCGTGAATGAAATGCTGAAGGATAAGGGCGAGAGCCTTTCCGGCAAAACAGTCGTTGTATCCGGCTCCGGTAACGTAGCTATCTACGCGATTCAAAAAGCCAACCAATTCGGCGCCAAAGTCGTGGCATGCAGCGACTCCGCCGGTTACGTCTATGATCCGGAAGGCATCGACTTCGAAACAGTGAAACAGCTGAAAGAAGTGGAAAGAAAACGGATCAGTGAGTATGTGGACATTCATCCGAACGCGCAGTATTTCGAAGGATGCTCCAACATCTGGACGATTCCTTGCGATATCGCGCTTCCTTGCGCGACGCAAAACGAAATTGATGCAGAAGCTGCGAAGCTGCTCGTATCCAATGGCGTTAAAGCCGTTGCAGAAGGCGCCAATATGCCTTCGACGCTGGCAGCCATCGACGTGTTCCTCGAGAACGGCGTGCTCTTCGGACCTGCCAAGGCAGCCAACGCTGGCGGCGTAGCCGTATCCGCGCTGGAAATGTCCCAAAACAGCATCCGTACCTCCTGGACTTTCGAAGAGGTTGACGAGAAGCTGCATCAAATCATGATCAATATTTATAACAACAGCGCCCAAGCGGCCGAGCAGTATGGCTACCCAGGCAACCTCGTGGTCGGAGCCAACATTGCCGGTTTCGTCAAAGTGGCTGACGCGATGATCGCTCAAGGCGTGATCTAATTCGTTCTTCATTATAAAATAAACGAAAAGGCATTCGGATAACCGGATGCTTTTTCGTTTTTTATTCTTCTTCCGTGCGGGAAGCCGCTAATTACACCCATCTGCCGAGCATCTTTGTTTGCTGTACCCTTTCTGTTTCCTACTATTATTAATAATAAACGGTTCCTATGCATGTTTTTTGGCCCCTAACCAGTCAACATTCCGGTCCAGCCTACATATATTCATTACTCATAACAATGTGACAGCAGGAAATAAAACGTCAACAGCCTTGATTCATATTTACATATTTTTCTTATATACCTAGGCAGGTATTTCCCTGGTTTTGACTTCTTCACTCCCCCGGGGCATAATGTTTTTATCAATATAAAAAGCTTATCAGCTAAGTTATTTAACCAATCGCTGCCAATTGTCGTTTGACCAGCTGTTTTACAACGGAGGGAAGTTGTATCGTGTCACGTGAATCCATTACCCATTTTTTCAAAAAACCGTTCGTTATTTTTACGATCATACTCCTGCTCAAAGGATATCTGGCCTGGGCCGTAACCTTCGGCGACTGGCTGCCCTGGAAGGTGCTGATTACCGAGGTACCTTTTGTTTGGTTGCTCTTCTGCCTTATCGAATGGTTCTCTTCCAAGCGAAAATTAATGAACTACACCATTGTGAACCTGATCCTCACCGGCGTATTTTTTGCAGTCATTATGTACTTCAAGTATTACGGCGTCATCGTTACCTATCATGCTCTGGCTCAGGTCAACCAGGTGACCGAAGTGAAAAGCAGTGTATTCTCGCTCATGGATCCGTATTATCTGCTCGTCTTCGCCGATATTATCGTCCTGTTCGTGCTGCTGCTTAAGAGCCGGAGGGTCAAAGACTGGAGACGCAGCATAAAGCACAAGACCAAAAAAAGCATTGTATCGGTCGTATTCATCTTGTGCCTGATGGTCTGTCTGTTCAACATTCTCCCGAACCGGGCCAGCATGAACGAAATCAAAAAAGCCCAGCAAATGGGCATTCTGAATTACGAGGCCTATACCATTCTCTCTCTTAAGAAGGAACCACTTGTGCCATTAAAGAACATCAACCAAGCTTCCATCGACAAGTTAAAGGGAATTACCGTGCCTGAAAATCCGAAGTACTACGGCAACGCAAAGGGAAAAAACCTGATTATCATCCAATTGGAATCTTTCCAGAACTTTCTCATTAACCTGAAGATCGACGGCAAGGAAATTACGCCGAATATGAACAAACTCGCAAACGAGCAGCTTTATTTCTCAAACTTCAACCAACAGGTTGGACAGGGAAATACATCCGACGCCGAGTTCGTCGTGAATACTTCCTTTTATATCCCGCCAGACGGCGCGGCAACCCAGAAGTACGTAGACAAAAAACTTCCGAGTTTGCCCCGGCTGCTGGAGGAGAATGGTTACAACACCGCCACTTTGCATACCAATAACGTGCAGTTCTGGAACCGCGCGGAGCTATACTCATCTCTTGGCTTCCAGCATTACTACGACCAATCCTTCTTCGGTACAGAGGACATGGTGTTCTTCGGCTCTTCTGATGAAGTGCTGTACGCAAAGTCCACGGATAAAATGAAGGAAATGGACCAGGATAACAAACCTTTTTATGCCCAGATCATTTCGATGTCGGCGCATCACCCGTTCACCATTCCGGCGAACAAGTATAAGATGGAGCTTCCCGAACGATATCAGGGCACCTTTGTCGGCGATTATATCCGGGCCCAGAACTATGCCGATTATGCATTGGGTCGACTGATCGACGATCTCAAGAGCAAAGGCCTTTGGGATGACAGCCTGATCGTTCTCTACGGCGATCATATGGGTCTTCCAATTTATTCGCTGGATCACGATGATAAAGAGCTCATGAAGGAAATATACGGTCATGAATATTCGTACACCGACATGCTCAACATTCCGCTTATCATTGCCGGTAGCGGCGTCCAGCATGAACAGATCCGCGAAGAGATCGGCGCACAGTCTGATATCATGCCAACGGTCGCCAATCTGCTTGGAGTATCCATGAAGAATTATATTCATTTCGGACAGGATCTGCTCAATCAAACGTACAATCTGATTCCCGAGCGTTACTATCTGCCGACAGGTTCCTTCTTGAACGATAACGCGATGTTCATGTCAGGCAGCGGCTATGAAGATGGCACCCAGTATCCGCTGAGCGGTTACGATTCAGTCGGCAAAGGTACCACCGAGGATGAGTACAACCGGGCTTTGAAGCTGCTCAATCTGTCTGACAGCTATGTGAACCAGCAGCCTTTGAAGTAAACCACTCAGCGCCGTCACCATCGGTACCATGCCCATAGAAGACGAATATGCTGCATTCCAAACCTAAGAAGTCTCTCCCCGATCGGGGAGAGACTTCTTTTTTGCATATACCGCTGTCATTTGGTATTTCGTTTCTTGTAATCCTTGGGTGTCATTTGCACCATCCGTTTGAACAGCTTGTTGAAATATACAGGGTCACTATAACCAACCAATTGCGAAATTTGATAATTCTTCAGATCCGGATGATCCACCAGAAACTGCTTAGCTTTCTCAATCCTCACCTCGATCAAGTAATCCGTAATCGTATGACCGGTTGTGGATTTGAACAGGCGGCTGATATAACTCGGACTCATGCCCGTCGTCTCAGCCAAACGCTCGAGCTCGAAGTTTTTATCATATTCCTTATCCAGAAAACCCTTAATCTGATCCACCACATAATGCTCGCCAGCCTCGTGATCGGCCCAATCTCCGGTGTCTTCCGCCGCCTTCATAGACATTGTGCCGTTATCGTTCACAGCTTTACTCTTTAACAGCTTAAGCAGCTCATACAGCTGCATCTTATCTATGGGTTTCAGCAGGTAGTCCATCACTCCGAATCGGAGCGCTTGACGGGCATACTCGAACTCGCTGAAACCGCTTAACACAATGATCGCAAGTCGGTCCAGTTTCTCCCTCACATGCTCGATCAGGCGCAGCCCATCCATCATCGGCATCTTAATATCGGTAATGAGGCAATCCACCTCGCCCGGATTATATTTGGACAGCTGATTCAGTGCATCCATCCCATTGCCGAAGGAACCGATCACCGTCACATCCAAGTCCATCTTGGATATGATCTTTTCCAATCCCAGCCGGATAACCTCCTCATCGTCCACGATCATGATATTCAAGGCCATCACACCCTTTCGCAAGTCGTATCCTTACACATATGAGGGTAGAGTACAACCAATAGAAACATATACTACTTTACCGCGCCGCTCGTCACCCCCGCGAAAATATACCGCTGCAGGAACAGATACAAAATGGCTGTCGGAATCATGATAATCATAATCGCTGAAGAGACCATTTGCCAATCTCCGCTGTTAACGCCGAAAAATCGCATCAGCGAGGTGGACACCACGACATGCTCCTGTCTCGGTAGATACAGATATGGCGTAAACATATCATTATATATGGCAATCGTCTTCAGAATAACGATGGTTGCCGTGGCCGGAGCCAGCAGCGGAAATATAATGGAGCGGTAGATCCGGAACAAAGAAGCTCCTTCAAGCATCGCACTTTCGTCGAGTTCATTCGGAATATTGCGGATAAATTGCAGGTAAATATAGATTTGCATAATATCTGCCCCGATATAGAGCAGGACAGGACCGAGGAGGTTATTGGTCAGGCCGATGCCCTGGATGGTTTTGAAATTCACGACCTGCGTCGTAATCTGGGGAATGATCGTCGCAAACAGAAACAAACCCACGATCAGGCCTTTACCGCGAAAATCGAACCGGCCCACCGCATAGCAAAACGCGGAGCCCAGAAATATATTCAAAATGAGCGTCAGCGCAATAATGATCAGGGTATTGCCGAAAGCAAGGCCCATATCCGCCTGTTTGAACGCATGGATGAAGTTGCTGAAATTCAAAAAGTTATCCGGCAGTGACAGCGTCGGATTATTCAGGAATTCCTCCTTCGTCTTAAAGGAGTTGACCACAATGATATATGGAGGAAACAGGATGACGAATACCGCAATGAGTAAAGAGATGTATTTGAGCGTCTGGATCGCAATCTGAGCGCCGTTCTTTTGAGTAACCATAGCCTAACCCCTCCCCTTGTTCAAGAAATAACGCTGGACGCCAAGCACGGCGACAACGAGCACCAGCAAGACAACGCTCATGGCCGAAGCCAGCCCGTAGTTATTGAACTGGAACGCCGTTTCGAGAATTTTCATGACGAAGGTTTCGCTCGCGCCTGCTGGCCCGCCATGGGTGAGAACAAACGGAATATCGAATACCTCAAGTGCTCCGGTTACCGTCAAAAACAGGTTAAGCTCGATAATCTGATATATATTCGGAAGCGTAATACGGACAAAAGACTGCCACCCGCTGGCACCGTCAATCGCCGCCGCTTCATAAATGTCTTTGGGAATCGACTGCAGCGCTGCCAGATAAACCACCATATTAAAGCCCATAAAGCGCCATAGCCCGATGGATGCAAGCGTGTAGTTTACAAAGGATTCACTGCCGAGCCAGCTGGTCTCCGACGGAAGCCCAAACACCCCAAGAACCGTATTCAGAGAGCCTTGAGTGGTGTCAAATACATAACCGAAAAGATAGGCTACGGCTACCCCGTTCAGGATATAGGGCAGGAACAGCAGCAGACGGAAAAATAATTTGCCCCTTAGCTTGCTGTTCAGCAGGACGGCAAAATAGATTGCCAATAGGTTCTGGACGATCCCTACCACAAAATAGGCAAGGTTATGCTTGAATACCCCGAAAATTTCCGGATTAGAAAAAACCTCCTTATAGTTTTCCCACCCGATCCACTGTTTGTCCGGACTCAGTCCATCCCAGTTGGTGAAGCTTAAACGAACGAGCTCAACGGCCGGATAATAGGCAAAAGTAAGCAGCAAAAGCAGAGGCACTACCGTGAATAGGATCATGATAATGGTCTTCTGCTTGCGAAACGAAAGATGGCTGAGCATGGTATCCCTTCCTCCCACATTGATGATGATCGCCTGTCGAAGAGCAAATAGATCAGCCGCGTGGCTTCCGGAATTTCCCTCCCGAAAGCCGCTGCGGCATGTTCCATGCTTCATGGCGATCTATAGTCTTCTGTTCGATTCATCGGCTGCTGGCGGATCATTTCCCCAAGCTCTTCTTCGCCTTTGCCCACGCTGCATCATATTTGTCCAGTACCTTCTGCGGATCCTTGCTTAATACAAACTCCTGCACCATGGCTTGTTGGTCCATTTGAGCCTTGTTTTGAATCGCAGTCGCCGTGTCATCCCCAAAAACAGCCTCCAGGAATTGCGGTTTATAGTTGTTGAACTCGGCCAGCTGCGGCAGTTTAGGTTCCTTGTTCTTCAGGACAGGGATGAAGCCGGCAAAATCCTCATAGCCCGAGTCTTCCATCATCCATTGCACGAAAGCCTTCGCCGCCTTCACGTTACCGTTTTTATTGACGGCATAGAAGAAGTCAGGGTTCAAAGGGGCTTTATATTGTCCGGAATTGTCCGCAGGGAACGGGAAGAAGCCGACATCCTCCGAAGGTGCGCCATTCTCGATAACCTGGTTAATGACCCAGTTGCCAAGAAGGTACATGGCCATTTTGCCTTGAGCGATATCTTTTTTGGACTGCTCCCAGTTGGTTGAGTTAACATCCTTCTCCAAATAACCCTTCTGCTGCAGCTCTCTTAACATGCCCCACGACTTCCCGTATTCGTTGTCCATGGTGTACGGCGTGTCGGTTTCGGCACGTTTCATTTCATGGTCCGTCTTGCCGCTGATTATGGAAGGTACATCATATACCCAAGTATCGAGCGGCCATTTGTCCTTAAAGTTGGAAGCCAGCGGTACAATGCCCGCATTCTTCAGCTTTTCGCAGATGGCAAGAAACTCATCATAAGTTTTAGGCATCTCGGTGATACCAGCTTTTTCAAACGCCTTATTGTTGTATACGATCCCCACCGTCGAAGCGCCGGAGGATATGCCGTACATTTTGCCATCCTGAACCTTCGCATCTTTAAAATAAAGATCTCCGGAGAACTGAATATCATCGAGCGGCTCAAAGTATTTTGGAAGGTCTGCATTCGGAATGGTAGGAATGAATACCACATCCGGATACTCACCCGAGGAGATACGGATTTTTACATTTTTATCGTAGTCTGTGATTGCTTCAAACTGCAGGTCCACATTCGGATACTTTTCTTCAAAACGTTTTTTGTAGTCGTCATACTGCTTGCCGATCATATCGGTCCGGTTGGTCAGAAACACAAGCTTCCCGCTTGGTCCATCATCCTTGGCAGAGTCCCCGGTATCCTTTGTCTCAGCGTTGTTATCCGAGCCGGCCGCATCCGTACCCGTATTTGTGCTGGAGACGGTATCCTTTCCACCGCAAGCTGCAAGCATTGTTATCATCAGACACACTACCAATGATAACGATAATAATTTTTTCATGGTTTTCTCCCCTTATATCATTTTTGTTAGCGTTTACAAAATCGATTATAGAGCATGTAAACCGCTTAAAAAATGGTCTGTATTTTTATTTATAGTCTTCAATTGACATGTATAACAAAATAATAACTTTATTTAATATAGCGATTTCAATACATAGACACTCACTAATTTGGAATTAAATAGTCTGTATTTTCAGTTTACGCGTATCTATTAAAGCGCTTTCTAGTTAATTACATGAGAAAGGTTGCTATATTTACGGATTCGTATTATAAAAAAGGTATCTCGTTATGATAACAAAATCGCGTTTATGATAACATGAGGAAGAAGGGGTATATCACATGCAATCAAAGCAACTGCCCGAATATGTCGCCGGGATGACCTGGGGCTGGACAGGCATTCGCGGAACCTGGAACATACCGGAGGCGGTTCATTCCATGCAGGAGATGAAGAATGCTCTGGGCGTAAACTGGACAGCCATTGCACTGGGGGCTCTCCAGGATACAGCCCAATCTACGGAGATTCACCTCGGGGAACAGCCTACTGTAACGGATGCGGAAGTAAGATGGGCAATTCAGGAAGCCCGTTCACTGGGTCTTCATGTCTGCCTCAAGCCGGTGGTAAACTGCGCGGATGGCACATGGCGCGCCCATATTAACTTCTTTGATATGGATGTACCGTGTGAGCCAAAATGGTCCGATTGGTTTGCATCCTATACCCGCTTTATCCTCCACTACGCCGAGATTGCCGAAGAAACCGGCTGCGAGATGCTGTGCATCGGCTGCGAAATGGTTCAGACGGACCGCCGGGAGCTGGAATGGCGTCAGCTCATCCGGGAAGTACGAAAGGTATACTCCGGCCTGGTGACTTACAACTGCGATAAGTACCAGGAAAACCAGGTTCAATGGTGGGATGCTGTCGATATCATCTCATCGAGCGGCTACTATCCAATCGATAGCTGGGAAGAACAGCTGGACCGGATTGGACCGCTCGTGAAACTGCACGGCAAGCCCTTCTTCTTCATGGAGGCAGGCTGTCCAAGCCGCACCGGTTCGAGTCAAATTCCGAATGATTGGGGACTTGCCGGAGAACCCAGCGAGGAAGAACAGGCTCGGTATTATAACCAAATGTTCCAAAGCTGCGGACAACGAGACTGGATTTCCGGATTCATGCTGTGGGATTGGCCAGCTTCTCTCTATGAACCGGGGCTGGCCGCAGCGAATGATGACTACTGTCCTTATGCCAAAAAGGCCGAACACGTCATCCGCTCCTATTACGAAACCAAAATACAGCAAACGGAAAGGAGAGAAGCCCCATGAATCTCCTGGCGCAGGCCGAAACGTGGAAATCCGAGCTGGAAAAGGAGCTGCATGAGCATATTCTCGGCTTTTGGATGAAGTATGCCCTGGATGAGAAGCATGGCGGATTTCTCGGAGAAATCGCGACGGATTTAACGGTGAGAGACGATGCGGACAAAAGCCTGGTACTGAACGCCCGTATTTTATGGACATTTGCAGCCGCCTACCGGCTGTACGGAAACGAAACTTACCTGCAGCCAGCCACACGTGCTTATCAATATATTCTCCGTCATTTCGTCGACCGGGAGTACGGTGGTCTGTTCTGGATGCTTCACGCGGACGGAAGCGTGTCTAATGACAAAAAGCAGGTATATGGTCAAGCCTTCGCCATTTATGCGCTATCCGAGTATTATCGGGCAGTGCAGCAGGAGGAAGCACTGGATCTGGCCATCCACCTGTTTCGCCTGCTGGAAGAGTACAGCTATGATTCCGAGCACAAAGGGTACCTTGAGGCTCTATCGCGCAGTTGGCAGCAGACCGGCGATTTCAGTCTGAGCGATAAGGATCTGAACGAAAAAAAGTCGATGAACACCCATCTGCATGTGCTGGAGGCGTATACCAATCTATACCGCGTATGGCCTGATCCAAGGCTCCATCATCAGCTGACCGAGCTCATTGAAGTAACTCTGAATCATATCGTTCATCCGGATCAAAGTCATTTCCTCCTGTTCTTCGATGAGACATGGGTGGCAAAGTCCGATCATATATCCTACGGACATGACATTGAGGGCAGCTGGCTTATGGCCGAGGCCGCGGAAGTACTCGGAGATGAAGAATTACTAAGCCGCGTCAAGCAGACAGCCGTATCCATGGCAGAGCATGCGCTGGCCCGGGGCGTTGATCAAGACGGCGGCATGGTGAACGAGGCCAATGCCAGCGGATACATCGATACCCGTAAAGACTGGTGGCCGCAGGCTGAAGCCATGGTCGGTTTCTATAATGCGTATCAGCTGACAGGCGACATTAAATTCCGCGAGGCTTCCCTCCGCTCCTGGCAGTTCATTGGGCAGAGCATCATCGATCATGAGTATGGGGAATGGTTCTGGAACGCCGACCGCAAAGGCCGGCCAAACCGGGATCAGCCGAAGGTCAGTGCCTGGAAATGCCCTTATCATAATGGCCGGGCCTGCATGGAAATGATTGAACGTCTTAGTTAATTGAATTGGAATGAATATTCTCCTATTATCCTAACTTTGAGAGGAAGAAGCGCAATGAACGGAATTTTCGAAGAACGCAAGAAACAGCTGACAGAACGTTATGAGGCACTAATCGCCCGTCCCAATCCAAAATCGCCTGATGGCAACGGCATTTACGACCGTTACAAATATCCGGTTTTGACCGCCGAGCATGCCCCGCTGATCTGGAAATATGATTTCTCCGCAGCGACCAATCCCTATTTCATGGAGCGGATAGGCGTAAATGGCGTGTTCAACCCTGGTGCGATCGAGCTTGGCGGCAAATTTTACTTGATGGCCCGGGTAGAGGGCGTTGACCGCAAATCCTTTTTTGCGGTAGCAGAGAGCGATAACGGCGTAGATGGCTTCCGCTTCTGGGATCGTCCCGTCGTGATGCCGGAGACCGAGAATCCGGACATTAACGTGTACGATATGCGTCTCGTGCAACATGAGGACGGCTATATTTACGGCTTATTCTGCACGGAGCGCAAGGACCCGGATGCCCCCCGCGGTGATCTGTCCAGCGCTGTCGCCCAGTGCGGCATTGCCCGTACGAAGGACCTGATCAACTGGGAGCGCCTGGCCGATTTGAAGACGAGCTCGCCGCAGCAGCGCAACGTTGTGCTGCATCCGGAATTCGTGGACGGCAAATACGCATTTTATACCCGTCCGCAAGATGGATTCATTGATACAGGCTCAGGCGGCGGCATCGGTTGGGGCTTGTCGGAGTCGATTGAACAGGCCGTTATCGAGCACGAGATCATCATCGATGAGCGGTACTACCACACCATCAAGGAAGTGAAGAACGGACAGGGACCCGCTCCGATCAAAACCGAAAAGGGTTGGCTGCACATCGCGCACGGCGTACGCAACACTGCTGCAGGGCTGCGTTACGTGCTGTATGCCTTCCTGTCTGACTTGAATGAGCCTTACCGCGTTACCCATGCCCCAGGAGGTCACTTCATTGCGCCAGAGGGCGAGGAGCGTGTCGGCGACGTGTCCAACGTGGTCTTCTGCAACGGCGTCATTGCCCGTGACAATGGGGAGGTCTATATCTACTATGCATCCTCGGATACACGGGTACATGTGGCAACAACGACCGTGGGGCAGCTGCTCGACTATGTGATGAATACACCGGAAGATCCTCTTCGTTCCTACGCTTGTGTTCAGCAGCGTCTGGAGCTGGTTGAACGCAATCTGCAAGTTGCGAAATAAAGCTCCACTGCACAAAAAAAGGCAGACCGATGGAATTCTCCATCAGGTCTGCCTTTTTCCGGCTTGTCTCTATTCAGGGATTCACGTACGCAACACTTGAGTTCCGGGTTAGTACGCAAGCTTATACAGCAAGTCCGTGAGCACGCGAACGCCATCTTCCAGTTGCTGCGGCTCTGTATATTCCAGAGGGGAGTGACTGATGCCGCCTCGGCTGGGTACGAATACCATCGCCGTACGGCAATACGAGGCGAATATCTGAGCGTCATGTCCTGCTCCGCTTGGCATCCGGCGGTAGGACAGCTCCTGCTGTTGACAAATATCCTCAATTGCATCCGTCAGTGCCGAATCCATGGCAATTGGCGCAACGTTCATCCATCGTTCGATCCCCACTTCCCGGCCTTGCTGCGTAGCAATTGAACGAACGGTATCCACCAATTGCTGGCAAGCGCCATCCAGAACGCTTCCATCGGGATGGCGAACATCAATGGTGAAGTTCACTTGTCCCGGAATGACGTTGGGCGTGTTCGGTATTAGCTCCATCTGTCCTACGGTCGCGACCAGCGGAGCACCCATCTCTTCCGTCTTGTTCATGATGGCAATGACCATCTCGCTTGCGGTCCGAATAGCATCCTTCCGGTAAACCATCGGCGTTGTACCTGCGTGATTGGCTTCTCCTTGAACCCGAACCGTGTAACGCTGCAGACCCACAATCTGCTCCACAATGCCGATCGACTGCTGCTCCTGCTCCAGAATTGCCCCCTGCTCCACATGAAGCTCGATAAAGGTCTCAATGTCCTCGCGTAGACCCCGCCCGTGAGTTCCCGGACCGAATCCGGCCTCTTCCATCGCTGTCATGAACGGTATCCCCTTCTGATCCCGTGCTTGTTCGATATCTTGATACGTCGCGGCTCCGGTCATGAAAGTTGAACCCCAATAATTGTAAGGGAAACGACTGCCCTCTTCTTCACAAAAAGCCACCACTTCAATGCTCTTCTTCGGCGCGCCGTAACGCTCGCGAAGACGCGACAATGCTGTGATTCCGGCCACTATGCCATACGCTCCGTCGTATTTACCCCCACGCTGTACCGTGTCGACATGTGAACCTGTTAAAATACACGAACAATCGGCATCGGTTCCTTGCAGACGTCCACACAGATTCCCCGCATCGTCAAAATAAGCCTGCAGGCCAAGCGATTCCATTTTAGCCGCCAATGCTTCCTGCGCCTCCTTCCATGAAGGCGTATATAAAAGACGGGTTACCCCGCCATCCGAGTCTGAACCTATAGTACCTAACCACTGAATAAGTTCTTCTGTCATCTGCATATCTGCTTAGCTCCAATCTTTTTCTGGCGCGCCAGATTTCCTGTAAAATCATCCTCACTTCTATACACCATATCACTGCCGCGAGCAAATTTCTATGGATAATCCGGGTTCAATCTTCTCTTGCCTCAGCATTTACGATTTCTGTAAATACGAACATTCATGTTTGTTTATTTATACAAAGTTCGCTTTTGGCTTTGACGGTTTCGAAAAGTACATGTTATAGTTACAGGGCACAATAACGTAAACACAAGACGAAAAGGAGTCCTCTAGCAATCATGAACAACACGAATTCATCCTGGTTAGATCGTTTCTTTAAGCTCAGCCAGCACCAAACGAATGTCAAGACTGAGATTATCGCGGGTCTTACTACCTTCGTTACGATGGCTTACATCATCGTGGTTCAACCTGACCTCATGAAAGCCGCAGGCATGGATCAAGGTGCCGTTATGGTTACCGTACTGATTGCATCCGGCCTCTTCAGCATCATTATGGGGCTTTATGCCAAACGCCCTTTCGCGGTAGCGCCAGGTATGGGTGGAAACGCGTTTTTTGCCTATAGTATTGTAGCGGCTGGACTGGCTACTTGGCAGCAAGGCCTCGGCATGATTTTCATCTCAGGCGTGCTCTTCCTACTGCTTACGTTCCTGGGATTACGCGAGACGATATCCCACATTATTCCGAAAAATATCAAACATGCCATTGGGGCGGCCGTCGGATTGTTCATCATCGGTACCGGCTTTTCGAACGCCAAACTCATTGTTCAAAATAAAACCGGCACATTAACGCTGGGCAGCCTGCATTCGCCAACGGTGCTGCTGTCCGTCATCGGACTGGTTATCATCATCGGGCTCATGGCCCGCAAATTGAAAGCTGCTGTATTCATTGGTATCCTTATTACATCGATCATCGGTATTCCAATGGGTATCACCAAGCTTCCGCATTCTTTTGCCGATCTATTCTCACTGCCGCCTAACCCGTCGTCCATTATGTTCCAGGCTGACATTCCAGGCGCACTGAAGCTTGCGTTCTTCCCACTATTGTTCACCTTCTTTACGGGCGAATTCTTCTCTACGATGGGTACAGTCCTTGGCGTAGGCGCAAAGGCGAATTTGTTAGATAAAGAAGGCAACCTGCCCGATATCAAGAAACCATTTATCGTTGACGGCGTTGCGACAGTGGGCGGTGCGCTTATGGGGCAAACCACCATTACCACGTACATTGAATCGGCCAGTGGTGTTGAAGCTGGTGGACGTACAGGCCTTACGGCTGTCACCACCGGGATCGTATTCCTGCTTGCTCTTTTCATTACGCCGATCATTCTGTTAATTCCAAGTGCGGCAACGGCGCCTGCACTAATTGTTATCGGCTTGTCCATGCTGGCAACGCTGAAGAATATTAATATGGACGAATGGGAAGAATCCCTTCCGGCGCTGCTTACCGTTATTGCTGCCGGGCTTACGTTCAGCTTGGCTAACGGGATTGTATTCGGCATCTTGTCTTATGTCATCATCAAAGTATTTATGGGTAAATTCCGCGACATCCATATCGGACTGTGGATACTCTGCATTCCGCTCGTTTACTACCTCTGGTTAAAATAATCTGGAATAAGGAGATCGATCAACATGAACCGCAAACTTATTGCCGCAGCACGCGGCGATCATCCATTAGATCTGGCTATTAATAATATCCAGTTGGTCAACGTATTCACCGGAGAAATTTATCCGGCAGCTATCGGCATCGTAGATGGTACCATCGTCCACGTCACCGCACCCGGTGAAACCGAGCTTGAAGCACTGAAAACCATTGACGGACAAGGCAAATTCGCCGTGCCGGGACTTATCGACACGCATTTGCACATTGAGAGCAGCATGTTGACACCGGCTCATTACGCTGAGACCGTGCTGCCTCACGGAACTACACTGATCGTCACCGATCCGCATGAGATTGGAAACATTCTCGGCGAAGAAGGCGTTCGCTACATGGTCGAAGCCAGCAAGGTGCTTGATCTGCGCGTCATGACGCTGGCACCTTCCTGTGTACCGTCCGCGCCGGCCGTTGAAACCGCTGGTGCCGAATTCACGCCTGAGGTCATTGAACGCATGCTGACCTGGGATGGAATCGACGGCATTGCCGAAGTGATGAACTATCATGGGGTCATCCACGAAGACCCGCGCATGATGGGCATCCTTGAAGCGAATGAACGCGCTGGCAAGATCCCACAAGGACATGCACCAACCGTGGTTGGGCGCGAATTGTCCGCTTATCTCGTGGCAGGTCCCGATTCCGACCATGAATGCCGTACGATGGAAGAAGCGATTGCGAAGCTTCGTGCCGGCATGATCGTGGATATCCGTGAAAGCTCCTTCTCCCTCAATATGGCGGAAGTAGCCAAAGCCATCGTCGGCAAAGGTTATCTCCCTAACGTAACCCTGTGTACGGATGACGTTCTGGCTTCCGATCTGATCGAACGCGGGCATATCAACCATGTGGTAGTACGCGCCATCGAGGAAGGCATTCCGGCTGTAGATGCGATCCGTTACGCAACACTGAATGCTGCCAACCGCTTGAACCGCAAGGATATCGGAGCCATTGCACCGGGACGTCTCGCGGATATCGTGCTCGTCGATGCACTCGAATCCATGAATGTATCCGACGTATTTATCGGAGGCAAGACCATCGTTGCGGAAGGCAAGCTGACAGAGCGCCAGCAGCATCTGGAGCCTCCGCAGGAATATCTGCAAACCGTTCATTTGCCTGAAATCCATGAAGAGGATCTGCATCTCCATGTCGAAGATGCCCATGCTTCTGAGGCACGTGTTCGTGTGATCGAATATGATTTTGCGCCAGGTCTGCCAACGGGATTCATTGAAACCGTACTTCCGGTAAAAGACGGACAGCTTGTTCCGGAAAGCTATGATGGGCACAAGGGACCGCTGAACCGCGTGGCCGTCTGGCACCGTCATGGACTGAACGACAACAAGGCACTCGGATTGCTCGCAGGTTTCGGCATCATCGCGGGTGCCGTGGCAACCACCGTTGCCCATGACAGCCATCATCTGACCGTGCTCGGCGTGAATACGGAAGATATGGTTATCGCAGCCAATGAGCTTCGCAAACGTCATGGCGGCATGATTGCCGTCAAGGACGGTAAAGTGATTGCATTCCTGTCGCTTCCACTCGCGGGAATCATGAGCCTGGAAGAAGGCGAAACCTTTGCTCCGAAGATCAAGGAATTCATCGATATCATCCAGGCTGAGATCATGCCGGGCAAAAACCCGATCCACCGCATGATCGTCGTCACGCTTCCGGTCATCCCGCAAGCGAAGATCACAGACCTGGGTCTGGTGGATGTAGATAAGCAGCAGCTTGTTCCGCTGATCATCGAAACGAAATAAGAATATAACCCCTGCTTAATTGCAGGACAATAATAATGCACCCCTGATTCCAGGGGTGCATTTTCTTTATTCTCTGAGACAGCAGCTCTTCAGAGAATAAAGGCCGCGTCATGCTCCGTTTGTTCCGGTCGTCATCCTTACCGCTAAGCTTAGCTTCTTCGTTACTCTGCCGATGACTGGCTTCCCGCAGCTGCTGCCGTCGAGTCGCGATAGACAACATCACCGGCTAACAGAATCTTTTCCATGGGCTCCGTCCCCTTCTCAATCCGCTCCAGCAGCTTCTGAACCGCCCGGCGTCCCATAGCCTCCTTCGGCACATGCACCGTGGTCAGACGTGAACCGCCCGGCGGTGAATCTTCAATATTATCGAATCCGGACACGGACACCTCCGCCGGCACTTTAACACCGAGTTCCTGCAATACCCGCATAGCTGTCACAGCAATGGAATCATTAGCGCACACCATAGCCGTCGGCAAGGATTTGGCCTTCAGTTTACGCGATACCCAGCTTCTGAACTCTCCTTCAATGTCGCCTTGCTCCAGTTCCTGCAGCTGCAGCATCAGCCCTTCTTGAACGCCCGCCATCAATCCGTGCTCCTCCAGCGTGCTGCGAAATCCGATGTGACGGTCACGGAAGCTCCGCGAAAAACGATCGTTGCCGATAAATTGCAGCCGCTTATGACCGATTCCGATGAGATGGTTTGTCAATCGCGCCATGGCATCCATATTATTCACGAAGATGGTATCCGAAGGGATGAGCGGATCTTCCATGTCGACCAGAACAATCGGCAATCCCATCCGGTGAACTTCCAGCAGAAGGGGCGTTGAGATTTGGCCTACTCCGATCAGCCCGAGAATCCCGTCCGGATTCAGGATGTTTACGAAATTATCCACACTTTGCTCGGAAATAATGACCATACCCAGGCCCAAGTCCTCCAGAGAGCTCGATATTCCTTCGACAATTTTGCCCCAGTAGAGCGAGTCCTTGGTCTGAAAGCGTATATTCGGCATCAATACGATGACGGATTGCTTCCCGCCCGTCAAGCCTTGCGGCCGCTCCGTTTTTACGGTTCTCATGTAAGCATTCTTCTGCGAAAAATAGCCTAGCTGGGAGGCGGCCTGTATGACCCGCTCCTTGGTCATTTCGTTCACGCCGCCTTTGCCGGACAGCGCTTTGGATACAACAAATTTGGACACGCCCAGATGGTCGGCAATTTGCTGCATCGTTATCTTTTTAGCCATTTCTTTCTCCACCTCAATTGACAATGATTCATATGAATTCTCTTATTACAGCATTCGCCTATTCGAACGGATTCAAGCCTCCGTGTATTTAAATCTTAGAAATCCTTCTGGCCTGCTTCCATCTGCGGTTCAGCTCCTCAAAAGCTTTGCCCAGATCGGGAGAGGCAATCAGCTCCTGAATATAACCGCCTGACCAGAAAGAAATCCCTGCCTTATTCGCCAGTTCAATGAACTCGTCCGTCTGCTGCTTGTTCTCAACAAGCTCAGGTTTATAGGACAGAAATTCCTGAAACTGCGGCAACGTCGTCTTCTGGGTGTTATCTACCGGTAAAAAGCCGGAGTCGTTCACATACCCTGATTCCTTGACATAAAATTCGATCCAAGCTCGCGCGAGCTCTTTATGGGTGCTAAATTTGCTTACTCCGATGAACCAGTCGGGAGTCAGAGGCGAGTAATGCTGCGTATTATTATCGTACGGAAACGGAAATAGACCGATATCTTTGGGATCTGCCCCGGCATCGATAACCTGCTGGATCGCCCAGTTGCCCAGAAAATACATAGCCGCTTCGCCGGAGGCGATTTTGCTCTTGGAAATTTCCCAACTATTCGAAAATAAATGATCCTCCACGTAACCCCGGTTAATCAGGGTTTTGGCGATGCCAACGGCTTGTCCCCAGGGATTATCCAGCTGAAAAGGCTCGTCTTCATTCACCATGTTATTCAGCGCATCCGCAGATCCCGTCATGTAGTTCACCATGTTCTCCCCCCACTGCTGAAGAGGCCACTTGGCTCCGTAATTCATGTACAGCGGAATTGTACCCGCCGCTTTCAGCTTGGCACAAGCTTCATAAAAAGCATCTAACGTCTGTGGAACCCCGTTGATTCCGGCCTTGGCAAAGGCCTTCTTATTGTAGACGATCCCAATCGTGCTGCTCCCTGTAGCAATACCATACCGCACACCATTATACGCTTTAAAGTCCGGAAAACGGACGTGCTCGAACATCGACGCTTCCAGCGGTTCGAAATAGCTGGGCAAATCCTTATTGGCAATGCTGACCGGAAGTAAAAGCACGTCACCGATGTCCCTCGTTGACAATCGTGCCATAACGTCATTGGTATAGTCGGTAATGCCTTCAAACTCTACTTTGGCACCGGGATACTTCAGCTCAAAACGCTTGGCATACTTCTCCAGCGTGCCATTTTCGATCAGATCAACCCGATTTGTCATGACATGGATGGTTCCGCTCATCAGTACGTCCGCTTGTGGTCCATTTTTCGCCTGTTCAGCGATCGGGTCCGGCAGTGCCTTTTCTCTGCACCCTCCCGCGGCTGGCAGAGACAGAAGCAGTATACCGATAAGCAGCCAGCGGTTCCAAATTCTTCTCAATGGCTATTCCCCCCATGATCTTCCGGGCTGCCTTTAAGCATGACCGGCTTGGTTTCCGGCGGCAGCTCAATGACAACCTCCGTTCCAGCCCCTTCGCGGCTAAATACTTTCATCCCATAGGCACTGCCATACCGTAATCGGATTCGCTCATGCACATTTCGTAGGCCAATCCCCCCGTTGCCTTCCCTCCGCCGGGCAGAAGCAGCCTGGAGCGACTGATTCAGCGCCTCCAGCGTTTCCTCATCCATACCGCATCCGTCATCCCGGATGGTCATTCGGGTCACCCGTGGCGTTACTTCCGCTTCCATCCATATATTCATTGTAAGCTTGAGATCGTCCAATCCGTGATAAACGGCGTTCTCCACAATCGGCTGGAACAGCAGACGGATGATGGCGTACTTCATCAAAGGCTCAGGGATATCCAGATGAAGTTCGAACCGGTTCGGATAGCGGTAATTCAGCAGCTGCACATAGTGAATGACATGCTCAATTTCGTCGCGCAAAGGAACCTCGTCATGTATCTTGCCGCCAATGCTGTAACGCAGCATTTTGCCAAGAATGGAAATCATGTCGGCTGCGTCCGTATCATCATTAAGTTCAGCGGTCATCCGGATCGTCTCGAGCGTGTTATAGACAAAATGCGGGTTAATCTGGCTTTGCAGCGCCTGCATCTCGGCTTCCTTCTTCTGGCTCTCGATCTGGTAAATATCATCGATCAAATGCTGAATACGGCTAAGCATGCGATTGAACTGGTTCCCCAGCTGCCCAATCTCGTCGCGGTGCTTCACTTTGAATTTGACACTTAGGTCTCCCGCCTGCACCCGCCGCATCAGCTCAACCATTTTCTTCATCGGCTTCGTAAAAGCAAACGACAAAAAAATGGAAGCAAGGAGTGCGACGCCTATGATAAACAATGTGGCCAACAGCGTCACATTCCGAGTCACATCCGCTTCCTTCGTGAGCTCCTTGACCGGAATCCGAATAATGACCTTCCACTTCGTTAGCGGTGATGTGGAGTAAATATACAACTGGCGTTTGCCGTCCACCGTATCGTAGAAACTGCCGCTACTCCCTTTTGCCTTAAGCACCACCGGGTTGCTGGACGCATTGGTCGCCAGCATTTTACGGCCGCTGTCGTAAATCACATCCCCCTGCTCATCAATGATGAGCGAGGTTCCCCGGGTAACCTTATCGAGCTCCACTACCTGATCCTCGATCACGCTGATATTCGCGTCTACCGCGATCAGTCCGATGGGACTGAGCGAACGGTCCAGGATTTTGCGAACAATCGTGAAAGCGTAACGGGTACTTTTCAGATTGCTGCGGTATTCCTGTGTGCTGAACAGAAGCGCTTCACCGTGCGTGGTCGCCACCTTGTCCTGCCAGAGCTCGTAGCTGTCCGTTATATCCAGCCGTACGGCGCCGTCCTTGCTGGAATAGTACCCGTTACCGTATTGATCGAAGATATAGACCGAATTAGCGCCTCTTTTAATATTGTTTATAAAAGCAATGTTTCCCTCAATCCCTCGCTGGATGGATAGCTGCAGATCAAAATCATTCGGGAACGTATTGCTGCCATCCTTCCCCACAACCATCTGCCTCTGCTCATGGTATTGATTGGAACGCACAAGATTGAGCTTGATATCATCAATATAGGCAGGGATGGACGAAATCCGTTTCATATCCTCGATGTAATCGTCCACCCTCTCCATCATCTGACCGATCATATTGCGTGAATAGAGAACCGTATTTTCCTGAATCGAGCGTGAATAGCTGTTATACGAAATCAGGCTGATGACGGACAGCGGAAGAATAATGATGATAATAAATACCAGCAGCAACCGCCGCTTCATGCTCATGTCGCTCAGCCGCCAGCGTGCGTTCAGTCTCCGGTTCTCCTTCATCTTGAGGACTCTCCTTGTGGTTCGGTTATGATATCGCTCATGATTTTGTTAGCTTATTTGAATGTCAACATTATAACAAATTTGTATCGGGTATTATATAACCGTTCTTGGCATTTGATTGCCATATGGAGGCACTGGAGGATTGACAGGACAAACCACCCTCGTATACATTTGTATACAATAAACAAAACGTATTCATTTGTATACACATAGAAGGAGTGAAGATATGAGGGATGATTCTAAAGATATGAAGCCAGGAACAAGCGATGGTAAGGAGGATCATGGAGGACATGGAGGACGCCGCGGCGGACACGGAAGACATGACCATGGCGGACGGGGACGAAGAGACGGTGGCTGCGAGGAAGAGCAAGCGCGCAATTTCCAAAGTGCCCAGACATTCCGTCGTGGACGCGTGCTCATGTTTCTGGAGCGCCTGCAGGTGCAGCGGAACACGCTGATGCAGCAGCTCACCCAGCCGGAATTTCAATCGATAGCGCCCATCATAACCGGTGAACTGAAGGCCGTAGACCAAGTGATGCAGGATTACATTCACACGTTTGAACTTCGGGAAATTGAAACCACCGCCGCAAAAGACACATCCACCTCTCCCCACTCTGCTTCAGACCAACAAGATACGGAGTGAGGAAAGAATATGTGGAAACTGAGATCATACCTGAGTCCCTACAAAACCTCCGTCATACTGGCTCCATTGTTTATGGTGCTGGAGGTAAGCATGGATTTATGGCTTCCTGCCTTGATGGCAAGCATCGTGAATAATGGAATTATTGCAGGCGATCTGGCTTATATTCAGCGAACAGGACTTCTGATGCTTGGCGTTGCCTTCATCGGTCTGCTCGGCGGGGTAGGCTGTACAATCTTTTCAAGCTACGCGTCCCAAAATGTCAGCATGGACTTGAGAAACAGCTTGTTCACCAAAATTCAAACCTTTTCTTTTCGCAATATCGATGAGCTAAAGACCGGTTCGCTGATTACAAGGCTGACGAATGATGTTGTACAAGTACAGACTTTTGTTCAAATGATGCTGCGGAGCATCCGTTCGCCGCTGCTATTTATCGGCAGTTTTATCATGGCTCTCGTGATGAGTCCGCGTCTGTCATTGATTTTACTCATAGCGATACCGCTGTTATTTGTATTTCTGATGATGCTCATCCGACGGTCCTTCCCTTTGTTCACGAAGGTGCAGGCCATGCTGGATGGCGTGAATAGTGTGCTGCAGGAAAATTTGTCCGGCATTCGTGTCGTAAAGGCTTTTGTGCGTTCCGATTATGAGCGCGAACGTTTCGCCGAAGCCAATCAGGCCTACACCGGCGTCGCCATCAAGGCAACTCGGCTGCTGGCATTGAACATGCCGGTGATGACACTAATCCTTAACTTGAGTATCGTCGCTGTACTTTGGTTTGGGGGCAAGCTCACTTTAGGCGGTTCTCTCTCCTCAGGGGAGTTGATCGCATTTATCAACTATGTGACCCAGCTGCTGTTCGCCATGCTGATGATCACCAACATTCTGACCTTCATCTCGCGTGCCAAAGTATCCGCCGACCGGATTCAGGAAGTCTTCGATACCGAGCCGGAAATCCATGATCCTGATCCGGCAGACAGCCGTGAACAGCGGACTTCATGGTCCGGAGAGGTTGAATTCCATGATGTTTCCTTTGACTACGGAGGGCAGCATGAACACAATGCAAGAGAACTCATCCTGAAAAACATCAGTTTCAAGGCGAAGCCCGGTCAGACAACCGCCATCTTGGGCGAAACCGGGTCGGGCAAGTCCTCTCTCGTCCATCTGATTCCACGCCTTTATGAGGCGACAAGCGGTCAGGTCCGCATTGACGGCCATGACGTACGCGATATTCCGATGGATGAGCTGCGCGGGATGATCGGCATGACGCTGCAGCAATCGGTTCTGTTCAGCGGCAAAATTATCGATAACATCCGATACGGCCGTCCCGATGCCTCTTATGAAGAGGTTGTCCAGGCAGCCCAGGCAGCCCAGGCCCATGAATTCATCATGCAAACGCCGGAAGGTTACGATACCGTGATCGGGCAGAAGGGCGTGAACCTGTCCGGCGGTCAGAAGCAGCGCATATCCATCGCCCGTGCCCTGCTGATCCGGCCGCGAATCCTGATACTTGACGACAGTACCAGCGCTGTTGATGTTGGAACAGAATCCCGCATCCAGCTCGCACTCAAAGAATTGGTTCAGAACAGTACGAGCATTATCATTGCCCAGCGGATCTCTTCTGTTATGGAAGCCGATCAGATTCTTGTGCTCGATAACGGCACCATCGCTGCACAAGGAACGCATAAGGAGCTGCTTCAAGCCAGCGAAATCTATCAGGATATTTATCGTTCGCAGCGGAAGGAGGATCATGCACATGCCGCAACCAACTAAGCCCGGAATGTCCGCCGGGGGCGGAGCGCCTCCCATGATGGGGCGGGGACCGGGGGGACCCGGCCCTATGATCATGAACAAAGCCAAGCCCAAACAGGCGTCCGCTACGCTGAAACGGTTATGGTCATATTTGAACCGGCAGCGCTGGGGACTGATTACCGTATATGTTTCCACCATTCTGAGCTCTATCATCGCTCTGATTGGTCCCTTTCTGATCGGGAAGGCGATTGACCAGTTTATTATGCCGGATAAGCATGAGGGTTTCTTGTCCCTGTGCCTGCTCATGATCGGTATCTATGTGCTGGGAAGTCTTGTTTCCTGGGTTCAGGTATATGTCATGACCGGTGTCTCACAGCGCACCGTATTAGAGCTGCGGCATGATCTGTTTGATAAGTATCAGCAGCTGCCGCTGCGGTTCTTCGACACCCATAACACGGGGGAGCTAATGAGCAGGACGACCAATGACATTGAGAATGTATCCAACTCCCTCAATCAAAGCGTCACGCAGTTGTTGAACAGCCTGATTATGCTCGCCGGTTCTCTGACCATTATGCTGAGGCTGAATCTCAGCCTTACCCTGGTCAGCATGATCAGCATTCCCCTCGTCCTGCTGGCAACCCGGAAGATTACCGGTGTGACCCGCAAATATTTCAAATCGCAGCAGCAGCATTTGGGCGAACTGAACGGCTTTATCGAGGAAACGGTCAGCGGCCAGAAAATCGTCAAGCTGTTCCGGCGCGAGCCCGTTGTTATGCAGCAGTTCCAGAACATCAACCGCAATCTGAACCGCATCGGCATCAAAGCGCAAATTGTTTCCGGCTTGGTCGGTCCGGTCATGAACATGGTGAACAATGTAAGCTTTGCCCTCATCGCTGCCGTAGGCGGCTGGATGGCGTTCAATGGACATACAAGCGTCGGCATTATCGTTAGTTTCCTCAATTACTCCAAGCAGTTTGGGCGGCCGATTACGGAGCTTGCCAATCAGTTTAACCTGATGCAGTCTGCCATTGCAGGGGCCGAGCGGGTGTTCGAAGTGTTTGATTTGAAAACCGAATACGAAGATCAAAGCCCCCATGCCAAGGAGCTTGATGATGTTCGCGGACGCGTTGAATTTCGACAGGTATCCTTTGGCTACAATCCGGACAATCCCGTTCTGAAGCAGGTCTCTATCGAAGCTGAGCCGGGGGACATGATTGCCCTTGTCGGACCGACAGGTGCCGGTAAGACGACGATCGTCAACCTGCTGACCCGTTTCTATGAGATTGATGATGGTGACATCTCGATCGATGGCAGAAGCATCAAGGAAATGGATAAGAACAGCCTTCGCTCCAAGGTGGGGATTGTGCTTCAGGATGCTTATGTGTTCTCGGACAGCATCCGGGAGAACATTCGGTTCGGCAGGCTCGATGCGTCCGATGAAGAAGTGGAGACAGCTGCAAGACTTGCGAATGCGGATCGCTTTATTACCCGTCTCCCGGAGGGTTACGACACCATTTTGGCTGCAGAAGGCAGCAATATCAGCCACGGGCAGCGTCAGCTTCTGACCATTGCCCGCGCAATTCTCGCCGATCCGGCGATCCTCATTCTGGACGAGGCGACCAGCAGCGTGGATACCCGTACAGAAATGCATGTCCAGGAGGCGATGAAGACGCTCATGAAGGGTCGGACCAGCTTTGTCATTGCCCACCGTCTGAGCACGATACAAGATGCAGACCGCATCCTCTTCATCCGTGACGGCAGCATCGCCGAACAGGGTAGCCATCATGAACTGCTGGAAGCCAAGAGTTACTATTACGAGCTGTATTCCAGCCAATTTCAGCGGGCGATATGACCCGTTTGAAATTCATAACGAACAAACCGGCATGCTGCTGAGAGCAGTGCCGGTTTTTTTTATTATATTCTTTTCCGCAAATGTTCCAGAACCGAATCCGTCCCATCAGCTCCGCCTTAAGCGATGAGCTTGCGGCATATTATCTGATACAGACTCCGTTAATCCGCTTGCCTTCTGCTCAGAATTGACGAACGTTTCTTCCTCAGACCGCAGGGTGATTCCCGGCCTTTTCCGTAGCTGGTACCATATAACGGCCGATAAAGCGGCTTATACGATCCCTGTACTCTTTTTTATCTACAAAATACGCATTGGCATGCACGGCGCCCGCCACCACATACAGCTCATGCTCTCCTCCTGCCGCGGCCGCTAGCCGATGCACCATCTCGTAAGGCACGAAGGTATCCTGATCCCCATGTATAAACAGGACGGGCAGATGCGTCTTGGCCACCTGTTTCAGTGCCGTTCCTTCGCCAAAAAAGTACCCGGCACGCAGCTTGCATACGAGACTGGTTATGGGGAGCAATGGAAATGGGGGCAGCCTATACATTTGCTTGAGTTGATGCGTCAGAATATCCTTTACGGATGTGTACGCGCAATCCGACACGATGCATTTCACCTGCTCCGGCAACTTTTCCCCGCTCGTCATCAGCACCGTAGCACCGCCCATCGATACGCCATGCAGCATCAGCTGCATCTCCTTGCCGCTCCGCTTCAATAGATAACCGATCCACTGCATGACGTCCCGGCGGTCAGGCCAACCAAATCCTATGTAGTCGCCTCCGCTTTCTCCATGACCCCGGTTATCCGGCATAAGCACATGGAAGCCCATTTCGTGGTAAAGTTTGGCGAATGCACCCATTTCCTTGCCCTGACTGGAGTAACCGTGTACCAGGATAACCGTCCGCTCCGACGGATGATCAGCCGGAATATAGTAGCCCGTTAAAGGAAGTCCGTCCTCGGATTGAAGATGGAGCATTTCAAGCGGCTGGCTGCTCAGCCATTCCTCCTCTTGCTCCCAAGGGTGATCCAATTTAATCAATGCCGGATCTTCCTCCAAAAATTCCTTTTTGCTGCGTCGTATCCCGACATGATAGAAGTACAAGCTGGCTCCCAAAAGCACCAGCACAATGAAGATCAAACATACAATTACCGTTATTGCTGCCGTCATGATTTCCTCCCGCTGCCCGCTGATTCAGGCCATGGTAACTATACCTTAAAAATAACATTCGCCGCATGCCGGTGACAATGAAATGTTCCGCAGTAAAAAAAGAAAAACAGCCGCCGGCTGTAAGATCCCCGGCAAGGCTGCTTTTCGTTGCATCGCGTATCAAGTTTCGAGAGCTTCTCACTTCTTTTGGTCCCGCATCATGGCACGAAGCGCTTCCCTGTAAGCATCGTCAGAGCTGGAATCCGGCTGCTTTGCAGCCGGAGGCAGGCTTTGTTCTTCCTGCGGCCCGTGGCCCGCGAATTTCCGGAGGGCTTCACGGTAGGCGCGGTCTCCTTCACTGGCTGACCGGTGCGCTTCGGCTTCGGCTTCCATGATCGCAGTTTGATTTGACACTTCGGGCACAACCGCTCTCTGCTCTTCTTCCACCCTTACTTCAGCCGTGGCTGCAGGTATAGGAGATTCAGCAGGCGGGACTGCCGGAGTAGCGGGTGCTGCGGGCGGAGCTGGAGGCTCCTCCCTGGCTTCCCGGCGCTGTCCGGATTTTTTCGTTAAACGGGAGTTATACACGAAAAGAAAAATAAGCGCCACAATGGCCAATACAACAAAAGCAATTACCATATAGCACTCACCCCTACCTTGCTGCAGAAGCAACCAGCTGCCTGGTTACCTCCGCTACCCGTCTTCCCAGGGCCCGACCCAGAATCAAGTCGTTTTCACTTGGCAGATTCTTCGGGTCATCTTCCGACAGTTCCACGGGACAGGTTACCCCAACGCCGTAATACGATCCGTACAGCGCATTCTCCGGAATATTGCCGGGAAGGCCGACAATAATCATGCCGTTATGGAGCATCGGAGTAATCAGGTTGATCATGGTAGACTCCAAGCCGCCGTGAACGGTAGCCGTCGTACAGAATACGCCTCCTACTTTTCCAACCAGTTTGCCTTGAGCCCACAAATATCCCAGACGGTCAATCCAGGTTTTGAGGCCGGCGCTGATCGTACCGAAATGACCCGGGCAGCCCCAAATAATCGCATCCATATCCTCCAGCTTATAAATATCGGCATCATTGACATGGGCAATCTCGGCTTCCGCCCCTTCCACCCCGGAGACTCCTTCCATCACGGATCGGGCAAGCGCCTCGGTATGCCCATTCTCACTATCGTAAATCACATATATTTTCATGCGGAATGTCCCCTTTTCCATGCTTTGATTTCTTATTTATCCCCAGAAGCTCTATGTTTATCCACGGGCTTCCTCAGATGTCATGCTGAAATCAACGCGGCTGAATACAAATTCCGCATTTAGGGGATGCTCTTTCGTAATTGGCTAAAGATAGCAACCATTTAGGAGGAGACAACACGTTATGAATTCACGCGCACTTCTTGTCAATGTACTCGTCGTCATTATTGTGCTCGGACTGGGCGGAGCGGCGATCTACTATTACAATCAAACATCCAGTTACGTCAAAACGGATAATGCTCAGGTTACGGGGCAAGCCGTGTCCATCACCGCGCCTGCCGCAGGAAAGCTGGACAGCTGGAACGGCCAGGTCGGCCAATACTTCAAAACCGGCGACGTGATCGGGAGCGTAGCGGCACAGGGAACACGTCTTGATGTCACGGTTCCCCTCAGCTCCACGATCGTTCAGCAGAACGCCATCCCCCATTCCTATGTGGCACCTGGCACTTCCCTGGCCAGAGGCTATAATCTGAACAATCTGTGGATTTCGGCGAATATCGAGGAGACTAAACTGGATAAAATCAAAGTCGGGCAGACGGTCGATGTGTACGTAGATGCTTTTCCGGATACGACGCTTACCGGCAAAATAGATCAGATCGGCTTGGCCACCGCCTCCACCTTCTCCATGTTTCCAAGCACGAACTCTAATGCCAACTACACCAAAGTGACGCAGGTCGTACCCATTATCATCACAATTGAGGGCTACAAAGGTCTCGGAATTGTCCCTGGCATGAACGCAACCGTCCGAATTCACATTTAGCGAGGGGGCAGGTCTTGCCATGGAAAAAGAATTTCATATGGGACGCACGCTTACGGTGCTGCTGCTTGGAGCGTTCATCTCCATTCTGAACCAGACGCTGCTGAATGTTGCCATCCCCCATCTGATGAATGAATTCAACGTATCTGCCACGACCGTTCAGTGGTTATCCACTGCCTATATGCTGGTGAACGGCGTACTGGTGCCAGTTACGGCATTTTTGATTAATTCGTACGGTACGCGGGCGCTCTTCATGTCGGCCATGGGGCTGTTCACCGCGGGTGCCGTTCTCTGCTCACTTAGTAATTCCTTTGTACTGATGCTCATTGGACGGATTATCCAAGCCAGTGGCGCAGGAATCATTATGCCCGTGGTGATGAACGTATTCCTAACGGTTTTCCCGCCCGAAAAAAGGGGGACCGCAATGGGCACGATGGGCATCGCCATGATGTTTGCACCCGCACTTGGTCCGACACTGTCAGGCTGGATTGTAGAGCATTACACCTGGCGCATTCTCTTCATCATGGTCATTCCGCTGGCGCTGCTGGATATTCTCTTTGCCTTCAGGTGGCTGACCAACGTCAATAAACTCACCAAGCCGAAGTTCGATTTCTGGGGCGTGGTGTTCTCAACGCTTGGGTTCGGTATTCTGCTGTACGGCTTCAGCTCCGCTGGAGACAAGGGCTGGGAAAGCGTCACCGTACTCGGCTCCCTCTTTGTCGGCGCGATCTTCATCATGCTGTTCATTCTGAGGGAGCTGAGGATGGAAGTACCGATGCTGGAGTTCCGGGTATTCAAATACGATATTTTTACGGTCTCCACGATAGTCGGCGGGCTCGTTAACATGGCCATGTTCGGGGCAATGCTGCTGCTGCCGATCTATTTGCAGAACATTCGCGGATTTACGCCTTTGCAGTCCGGCCTGCTCCTTCTGCCGGGTGCTTTGCTAATGGGTGTCATGTCACCGATCTCCGGCGCAATCTTCGATAAAATCGGAGCGCGGCCGCTCGCGATTGTTGGCCTGTTCATCACCGCCGTGATGACTTTTGAGTTCAGCAAGCTGACCTCAGACACCTCCTTCTCGCATCTGATGGTTATGTACACCGTACGGAGTTTCGGCATGTCACTGATCATGATGTCTGTGCAGACCGAGGGCCTGAACCAGCTGCCGCCGCAGCTTGGCGCTCACGGCACGGCGATGTCCAACACCATGAGGCAGGTGGCCGGCTCGATTGGAACAGCGCTGCTCGTTACGGTTATGTCGACCCGTTCTACGCTACATATTACCGATGCTGCCAACCACTATACCTCGGATAACCCGTTTGTCAGCGAGGATTTGGCGGCGCTCGGGCAGAGCGTAGCCGCCTCAGCGGGCGTTCCGGTAGAAACAGGCTACAGTCTGGCTTTACAAAGCGTATTCGGAATCGTCTCTGAAAAAGGTACCATCGAGGGGATCAACGATGCCTTCATCGTGGCAACCTGGATTGCCATCATTGCTTTGCTCCTGTCCTTCTTCCTGCGCAGAGCACGCAAGCCGGCGAGGAAACCGAAACACGCCAAGTAGCTGGGCACCATGCACAAAAGGCCGCTTATCCCTGATCTAGGTCAGGGATAAGCGGCTTATTTTCATACGAGCTATAAGGATCGTTCGCTGTCATTGAGAGGATTATTTCTTAAGACCCCATGCCTTGAGGATCGCATCATGCACATAGGTGTTCTCATGTACGCCGGTGAAAAGCTCCGCACCGCTTCCCATCGCTGTCAGCGGGATATCGACTCCAGTATGCCCTGAAGTCGTCCAGTCCACATAAAACTGCTCCTTGGAGCCGAAGATGCTGAACGGTCCGTCCTCCTTCGAGATACCGTCGCCCGACTCGTCCTTATCATCCACGCCCTCGAGCGTAAAACCGCCGGTTTCGTGGTCAGCCAACACCAATACAAGCGTGTCCGGATGCTTCTTCGCGAATTCTTTGGCCACGCCCACGGCCTTATCCAGCTCTTGTCCGGCCTTAATCGTCAGCTTCGCGTTGTTTTCGTGCGCCATTTCATCGGTTCCTTCCTCTTCAACCATCAGGAAAAAGCCTTTTTTGTTTGTGGACAGGGTATCCAGCGCCTTTTGGGTCATATCTTTCAACGGCACGACCGGATTGTACACGTCCCCTTCTCCTTCAGGCTTCTGTTGGAACATTTCTTCATTGGCGAATAATCCGAGAATCTTGCCGTTCTTCGCTTGCTTCAGTTCTTCCTTGCTGGTTACATATTGATAGCCAAGTTTTTTGGCATGATCGACAAGATTTCCTTCGGTTCCCTTGCTTTCCTCTGTGGGGTCCTCCGCAGGATGATCCGCGAATTTACCCGGGTTGCCCGCAGGATACCAGAAGTCTTCGCCCCCGCCGAGCAGCACGTCCACCTTGCTGTTATCCAAATATTGCTTGGCGATTTTACTTTGCTGCGATCGATCCTCGACATGGGAACCGAATACGGCCGGCGTTGCATCCGTAATCTGGCTTGTCGTCACCAGACCCGTAGACTTGCCGAGTCCCTTTGCCACTTCAAGCACGGTTTTAACGGGCTTTTTATTCACATCGACGCCTACGGCGCCGTTATACGTCTTAACACCGCTGGCAATGGCGGTTCCTGCGGCTGCCGAATCGGTTACAGCGGTTGTGGAATGCGTGCGGAGGAATGCGGAATAAGGCATATCATCCATCTGTAGCTTGCCGTTTAATCCTACCGTATTCAAGCGAATGGCATCTCGCTGCGCCGTACCCATACCATCCCCGACAAACAGGATGACATTCTTCGCTTTGGTCGTCGCTTTCGCAGATGCTGCAGTTCCTTTCGCCTCTGCGAGCCCTCCGGAAATGACCAGACTTGCTGCCGCCGTCAGACACAATGCTGCTTGCACGATACCCCGTTTTTTCGTTCTCATCACAATTCCTCCTTCAAATGAATGATTCTTAAGGCAAGTATAGGAGGAAACTGTTAAACAAAATGCTAATAAATGTTAATTCTATGTATAATTCCTGGACACGCCAATAGTAGAATGAGAAAAAGTATATAAATTGAAAGAAAGCCAGGTTTGCTTTATTTCATTTTATATCGATAAATTGAAAGAAAGTTAGGTTTGCTTTATTTCATTTTATATAGAAGGAAGATTATGATATATTTCATAACAGGTGGGTCCATTGCAATACGCATGTTTTGGGGATGGACTTCAGAATTGAATATGAACACACGTGTGGTGAAGGAGGAAATGCAATTGGAATTCAGAATTGAAAAAGACACCATTGGTGAAATTAAGGTTCCTGCGGACAAGCTGTGGGCAGCCCAAACGCAGCGGAGCTTTGAAAATTTCAAAATCGGCACAGAGAAAATGCCGCTGGAACTGATCCGCGAATTTGCGATCCTGAAAAAGAGTGCAGCTCTCGCTAATAAAGAGCTAGGCAAGCTAAATGCCGAAAAATCCGATGCAATCGTGGCGGCAGCCGATGAGGTCATTGCAGGCAAGCTGAACGAGCACTTCCCGCTGGCTGTATGGCAAACCGGTAGCGGCACCCAGTCGAATATGAACGTAAATGAGGTTATCGCGAACCGCGCCAACCAGATGCTGCAGGAAAAAGGCAGCGAGCAGCGCATTCATCCGAACGATGACGTCAACAAATCGCAAAGCTCGAATGACACGTTCCCGACGGCTATGCATATCGCAGCGCTTGTTGCGGTTGAGGATCAAGTTCTCCCTGCGATCGCCATGCTGAAAGAAACGTTCCGCACGAAAAGCGAAGAGTACATGGATATCATCAAGATCGGCAGAACGCATCTGCAGGATGCGACTCCGCTTACCCTAGGCCAAGAAATCAGCGGCTGGCACCGCATGCTGGAGAAAAGCGAAGGCATGATCCGCACCAGCATCGAGTCCTTGCGCGAACTGGCAATCGGCGGTACGGCCGTAGGCACTGGCATCAACGCGCATCCGAAATTCGGAGACATGACGGCTGCCAACATCAGCCAACTGACAGGCAAAACCTTCACCTCCGCCGCGAACAAATTCCATGCGCTGACAAGCCATGATGAGCTCGTGTATGTCCATGGTGCGCTGAAAGCGCTTGCCGCGGATCTCATGAAAATCGCCAACGATGTGCGCTGGCTGGCAAGCGGTCCACGCTGCGGCATCGGCGAACTGGTCATTCCGGCGAACGAGCCAGGCAGCTCTATTATGCCAGGTAAAGTAAATCCAACCCAAAGCGAAGCATTGACAATGGTCGTGTGCCAAGTGATGGGTAACGATGCAGCCATCGGATTTGCGGCTAGCCAAGGCAATTTCGAACTGAACGTGTTCAAACCGGTCATCATCTTCAACTTCCTGCAATCGGCACGTTTGCTGGCTGATGCGATGGTATCCTTCAACGACCACTGCGCCGTAGGTATTGAGCCTAATCGCGCCGTGATCGATCGCAACCTGAATCAATCGCTGATGCTGGTTACGGCACTTAACCCGCATATCGGTT
Source organism: Paenibacillus dendrobii (assembly GCF_009807035.1). Lineage (GTDB taxonomy): Bacteria > Bacillota > Bacilli > Paenibacillales > Paenibacillaceae > Paenibacillus_AQ > Paenibacillus_AQ dendrobii. Next base: position 371,512 of record NZ_WUBI01000004.1, on the reverse strand, counting down.
ACGAAAATGCCGCAGCGGTTGCCAAACTTGCTCATAAGGAAGGTCTGACGCTCAAAGAAGCAGCCTTGAAGAGCAACCTGCTGACCGAGGAGCAATTTGATGCAGTCGTGCGTCCGGAGCAAATGATTCATCCGAAAGAAGACTAATTTATAGCAGCAGAGCAGCCTGTCCGGTTTTGGACGGGCTGCTCTTTTGTATGCGGTTTTGGAATTATATCGAATTGGCTCTGCTCTTTAAAGAAAATAATTCGAGCACAATGGCATATGCCTTCGCTGCCGTGTGCTTGTTCATCCTATGCTTCATAAAAAACAGGGTGCCCATGAAGAAACATGGTGCACCCTGTATTCCTTACTCTTGAATGAACCGGAAGCTTCCTGCCGCCAGTCCCTCCAAAACACTACTCTTGATTCTTCGATTGCTGCTTGCCGAACGCTTCCTTCGCGTCCTGCACCATCTCATCGGCAAATTCTTCTCTTTGCTTGTCCGGTACCGGCATTTTGTTCAGCTTCGTGGTCTGCACCTCAGCTTTGCTAGGCTCCTGGGAATTGTTGCTCACCTGTGCTTGCACCCCTTTCAGTTACCAATGAATTGCCAACTTGCCCATATGTAGGATGCAGCGGTGCGCTGCGTTTTATGCATCTTTGGGGAGATTGCCATAAGCTCAGATGCAAATATCAGCATGGGACGGCAGGTTCGGATTCCGATCAGATTCAATGATGCAGCTATGCATTCGACATTCCTTACCCATCAAAAAAGGAGCCGCGCCGCTTCTTAGCTGCGTGACTCCTAATATCCTCTCTTCACTTCGCCATAAGCGCCTCCGGACGGTCGAGCCGGTACAAATTGCGGTACCGCTCGGACGATATCATCAGCTCCGTGTGTGAACCCCTCATCTCGATGCGTCCGTTTTCCATGAAAATAATCTCATCCATATGCTCGGCGCCTACCAGATGGTGCGTTACCCAGATCAGGGATTTGCCCTTCATCGTATCCAGAATGGTGGCCAGTAGGTCATTCTCCGTACGCGGGTCCAATCCGACGGTCGGCTCATCAAGAACGACAACAGGATTATTCTGCAGCAGCACCCTCGCCAGCGCGATCCGCTGGCGCTCGCCACCCGAGAATCGCTGACCGGTCTCGTGCATCGGCGTTTTGTAGCCAAGCGGCAGCGACTCGATCAACCGGTCCAGCTTCACCTGTGCGGCTGCACGCCGGATATCCTCGTCCTCGGCCTCGCGGTCGCCGAGACGGATATTGTTCGCCACGGTAGTGTCGAACAGATGAGGGCTTTGATTCAATACGGACACGACCTGCGGCATACGTTCACCAATCTCAAACGCATCCGTGCCGTTCAGGCTGACGCTGCCTGACGTAGGAACCAGGGCGCCTTCGATCAGCTTCAACAGCGTCGATTTCCCCGCCCCGCTGCGGCCGATGATGGCAATTCGCTTGCCCTGCGGCAAATCAAGGGTAACATCCTGCAGCGACCAGGGAGAAGCTTCATCATAGCGGAAGCTGGCATGTTGCACCTTCAGGTGGACATCCGATGCTGCCAGTTGGCGGACTTCCTCAATCGGAACGCCGGCGCGTCCACTCTCACCCGCTGACTGTTCAATCTCACCGAGGCGCTTTAGCGAACTCTGGTAGCTTGGAACCTTCTCTATCGCGTCCGATACCGGCATAAACGCATCCATGATCGGAAACACCACCAGCACGAAGGCTGCGATAAGCGTGGCCGGAATATGCCCGCCGGCATATTCGCGGGCCGCCCACACGGTCATCGTGATGACGCTGAGGCCAATCACGACCTGCCCGATCAGCTGACGCCAACGTGCCCAGCTCTTCAGTTGGCGGTTCACTCGCTCAGCCTCCCGCTCATCCGCGTCATACGCTGCGAGAAACTGCGCTTGCCTTCCACTGATAACCCAGTCGCTCATGCCAAGCACGGCATCGGTCAGCTTGATGTACAGGCTGCTGCGCTGCTGTTTGGCAAGGCGGCTTTTCGCTTTGGTAATTAACAGCGACACCCATGGGAGCACGGCGACAAGGATGAAGATATACAGGGCCATGAACAGCGCAAACCGGAGATCAAACCAACCCAGTGCAACGATCGAGGCGATGTACATGACGAAGGCAACTACGCTCGGGAAGACGGTTCTCAAATACACGTCCTGCAAGTATTGAATGTCATCCGACAGGACGCCAAGCATATCTCCGGTACGGAACCGCGAAGATATGAACAGAGCCTGCGGCTCCAGAATCCGGTACAGTCTGGTGCGCATCAGCGATACGATCCGAAGCACCGCATCATGGCTGACCAAACGTTCCACATAGTGAACGACAGCACGCCCGATCCCGAAAGTACGAACAAGAACGATCGGCACATACACCATCAGGATATTTTCCGGGCGCAGCGCCGCCTTGGAGATCAGGAAGCCCGAAGTGAACATCAGCATCGAAGCCGTCAGGAGCGTAAGGCAGCCCAGCGCAATGATCATCAGAAAACGGCCCCAGTACGTGCGAATATAAGGCAACAGCCATCCTTCTTCTCTCACTTACGCTCCCTCCAGTTGCGATTGAATCAGCTCATAGTAGGCACCCTTACGGGCAATCAATTCCTCGTGAGTGCCGGTTTCCGCCACCCGTCCGTGCTCCAGCACGATAATCAGATCCATGTCCGGCATCCAGTGCAGGCGATGCGTCGCCAGAAATACCAGCTTCTCCTCGAACAGCCGCAGCATCGTTTGCTTCAGTTCATATTCGGTCTCGATATCCAGATGGGCCGTCGGCTCATCCAGCAGCATCACGGGGCGATCGCTGAGGAAGGCCCGGGCCAGCGCCACGCGCTGCTCCTGCCCGCCGCTCAGCTGGCGGCCCCCGCCGCCAATCATTTCTTCCGCACCATGCGGCAGGCTGCTGACCAGCTCCGTCAGCCCTGCGGCCGCCACGGCCTGCTCTACTTCCAAAGCTCCCGCATCCGGTGCATAGAACCGGATATTATCGGCCAGCGTGCTGCTAAAAATATACGGATGCTGCGGGATGTAAGTCGTCAGCTGTCTCCAGGCGTCCGTCGTAAGCGAACTTAGAATCTGGCCGTCCAGATCAACGGTCCCTTCCGACGGCTTCAGAAATCCGCCCAACACGTCTATAAGGGTGGATTTGCCGGCGCCGCTTGCGCCGATGATGCCGATTTTACCCATGCCGTGAATATCCAGGGTAACCTCATCCAACGAATGGGGCCCCTCCTGCTTATGCTGTATGCCAACCCCGGACAGTGCCAGGCTGCTGTCATGCGACCAGTTCAGTTTTTTCTCTTCCTGACCGGCATCTTGAGCAGCCGACTCCTGACTCAGAGGTTCATCGATGATCAGCTGCATCGCCGCGCCGGCTTCCTTCCCATCCAGCGTCGCATGAAAGTCTGCACCGACCATACGGACGGGAAGGAAATATTCCGGAGCCAGGATCAGCACGGTCAACCCGGTTACCAATGCCAGATCGCCATTTACGAGCCGCAAACCAAGGCCTACGGCCACAACGGCAACCGATAGCATCGTAAAGAAATCCAGCGCGAACGAGGACAGAAAGGCCACGCGCAGCGTGCGCATGGTCGCAGATCTGTAACGGTCGCTCACCCGGGCGATCGTATCGCCGTGCGAGCGGCTCTGCCCCAGCAGCTTCAGCGTTTCCAAGCCTCGCAGCGAATCCACGAAGTGGTTCGAGAGCGTGCGGTACGTATCCAGCTGCTTCTCCGTATGCTTGCGGGCGGCAAGCCCGATTAAGATCATAAATACGATCAGAATCGGCATCGACAGAATCAGAATAATCCCGGACGTGATATCCTGCATGAAAATGTACGCCAGAATGACCCAGGGAATGATCGACATGCCCGCCATCCGCGGTACGATCAGTTCCAGATAGTTACGAAACTTCGCTGTACCTTCCATAACAAGCGTTACCAGATTTCCCGTTCCTTCCTGCTTGGCGAACCGGGGGCCGAGCTGGAACAGTTTCTCCATGACCTGCTTACGCAGGCTGCCTCCCGTCCGCTCCGCAAAGGCGTAGCTGATTTTTTGCTGAATGAAGTTCATGATGTGCCGGATCAGGAAAGCACCGAGAAACATCATGAATTTAGTGTACTGCGTATGAAGCGGTTCACCGGCAAAGAGGGCGGAGAGAACCTCCGCCAGCCATCTTGCCAGCAGAACGATCGATACGCTTTGAACCAGCGTGAGCAGCAGTACGATGGCAAGTGTTGGCTTTATCCCTTTGTAGCCTAGTAAATTCCGATCCATTAATACTCCAGATGCTTCTCGTGAACCCGTTTATGAAAGACGAAGTAGCTCCAGATCTGATAACCAAGCACGAAAGGCAGCAGGGATAAAGCCACGATGGTCATCACTTTAAGCGAGTAATGTCCGGATGCCGCGTTGGTTAAGGTCAGGTTGAAGGCCGCATCAATCGAGCTGACCATCACGTTCGGGAAGAGCCCGATGAAGAAGAAAGCAATCGTCAGCGCGATCACCGCGCCGGTCATACCGAAGGCCCAGCCGTCCTTTTTCTTGCCGGAGAAGAACGCCGCCAGTCCGAAAGCGATGAGCATAAGGACGATGACAACCGCCAAAATACCGCCCCGAACCTCAAAAACATTCGTATTGAAATACGTCAGGGTCAGGAATGCCACAACCAGCACCGCCAGCGGCACCATCAGATTTCGCGCCATCTTGCGTGCTCGGTCGTGCAGATCGCCGCTTACCCGCAGCGTTGCGAACAGAAGTCCATGCACGAGGCAGAGCATTACCATCGTCAGACCGCCAACCACCGAATAGACATTGACGATATCACCGAAGAACGAAGCTTTCATTTCCATCGCCTGATCGATCGGCAACCCTTGGATCAAGTCCGAGAACACCACGCCCAGCAGTAGTGGTGGCAGCAGGCTGCCAGTAAATATAATGACGTCCCAGGTTTTTTTCCAAGACTGTTTTTCGACCTTACCCCGGTATTCAAAAGCAACCCCGCGCCCGATCAGCGCCAGCAGCAGGAGCACAAGCGGGGTGTAAAATCCGCTGAACAGCGTGGCATACCAGTTCGGAAAGGCCGCGAACATCGCGCCCCCCGCCGTCAGGAGCCATACCTCATTACCGTCCCAAAAAGGTCCGATGGAGTTGATGAGCAAGCGTCGTTCGCCATCCGTTTTGGCCAGGATGCCCGTAGACATCCCGACGCCAAAATCGAAGCCTTCCAGGAAGAAAAAGCCTGTGAACAAAACAGCGACCAGCAAAAACCAAAGTTCATTAAGAGATAGCATGATGGTATCCCTCCTTATCGAATGGATCATGGGATTCTTCATTGACGGGCTTAACTTCGTAAGGGCCCTTTTTAATGGTACGAATGAACAGATACACCATAACGGTTCCCAAAATCGCATAAGCTCCTACGAAAGCAATGATGGAGAACAGCACCTGTCCGGCAGTTACGCTTGGCGAAACGCTGTCCGCCGTGGTCATGAGACCGAACACGGTCCATGGCTGACGCCCCATTTCGGTCATGAGCCAGCCGGATGTATTGGCAATGACCGGAAGCGATATGCTGAACAGCATAATCCGGTAAAACCATTTATTTTTGTTTTCGAGCTTTTTACGCGCTGCCAGATACACGCCATACAAACTGAACAAGATCATCAACGAGCCCGCAGCCACCATGAGGCGGAAGCTCCAGAATGTCGTGCGGACAGGTGGAATGTAGTCGCCAGGGCCGTATTTTTGCTCGTACTCGGCTTGCAGTTCCTTCATGCCCTTCACTTCGCCGGAGAACTTACTGTACGACAGGAAGCTGAGCAGATATGGAATCTGGAACTCGCCCGAATTTTTTTGGTTTTTCGTATCGATAAATGCCGTAACCGTCCAGGCCGCGGGATCGCCGCTGTTTTCCCATAATGCTTCGGTGGCGGCCATTTTCATCGGTTGTGTTTTAACGAGATATTGCGCCTGTTGGTGACCCACAAGAGCTACGCCAATGGATGTCACTAGCCCAACGATAACGGCAATCGTGAATGATTTTTTGAAAAAAGAAACATCCTGTTTCTTCAGCAGTTTATATGCGCTCACGCCTCCCATCAGAAACGCTCCCGTCAGGAAGGCACCCAGAATGGTGTGCGGGAATTCCAGCAGCAGCTGGCCGTTGGTGATGAGTGCCAGGAAGTCATTCATTTCCGCGCGTCCATTATTTAGAGTGAAACCGACCGGTCTTTGCATAAAAGAGTTCGCAGCCAGAATCCAGAAGGCCGACATCACGGTGCCGATGGCAACCAGCCAGATGCAAGCCGCGTGGACCTTTTTGGACAAACGATCCCAGCCAAAAATCCACAGTCCGATAAACGTAGATTCCAGGAAGAAGGCAAGCAGCGCTTCGACCGCCAGTGGCGCTCCGAATACATCACCGACGAATCGGGAATAATCCGACCAGTTCATGCCAAATTGAAACTCCTGAAGAATACCCGTAACCACGCCGATAGCGAAGTTGATCAGAAACAGCTTACCCCAGAACTTGGCCATCGCTTTGTATTCTTCTTTGCCTTTAACGACATACATCGTTTCCATGATGGCGATCAGTAAAGCGAGTCCGATCGACACGGGTACAAAGAAAAAGTGAAAAATCGTCGTTGCCGCATACTGGATCCGAGACAGCATCAATACATCCATTTTTCTTCCCTCTTTCCAAAGTTATTCTTAGAACCCCGTACTTCCCGGATTCGTGAACACATATGATTTGTTTGCTTTCGGATTGTGCAAAAACCGATTCCAATGCTTGTAGTGATTCCTGCAAATCCTTTTCATGTATGTATTCTGGCAGACGAACGATGCTTTCAATGTGATAAATGTCACATTCTCCGGTCCAAAAATAAGTTAATGTGAATTATGTCACAAAATATTAAAAATTTTAGGCAATACCCCTCGCCGGCTTATGAATTGACATACATATCCACTCCAGTACTCCGGTGCAGCCCATGATTCATTACCCAAAATCATCGCAATGATTACCAAAATCTCCCTAGATCCATCAAAAACTCTTTCCTGCGGCATTACTCCCTGAAAAGGATTTTGCAAAAACTCAATATCGGTAAATGGAGGTTCATGTGAATGAAACTGGCTCAAAAAATCACATTGGCAATGCTCTCCCTGCTCTTCATCATGGGCATGTCGGTAGGACTATTCGGATTTCGAATGGCATACCGTCAGGTAGACGAGTCCGCAGGCATCGAGCTGGTGGGCTGCGCCAACATCACGACCGGACTCGTCGATCCGGCAGAAATCGAGGCGCTCTCAAGCGGGAATGCCGCTGACCGTGACAAGGTGGAGAACACCATCGACTGGATTACCTCGCACAAGCCTATCTTTAAGGAAGCTTTTATCATCGCAATGGACGGCACTATTTTAGCAGCAGACAGCAAGCTCCAAAAAAGAGGTTATGAAGCAGGAAGCCATTTTTATCTTAATGCCGCAGATGCACAAATGTTGCGAACCATGAAGCATCCCTTATACTCGCAGGTTTATACATACGACGGGGCCCGGCTCAAAACGGGTTATGCACCTATTTTTCAAGAGAATGATCCCACCAAGGATATCGTCGGCTTGATGGCAGTCAATTTCGACGCTTCCATCATTCAAGAGCGCACGTTGGAGATGATCGTCAAGCCGTATGCCCTGGGAGCTGCCATGCTGCTCGCTACCGCAGTCGTCATTTATTTCATGGTCAGCCGTATGGTCAGACCTCTCACCATACTCACCCGGAGGGTAGAGCTTGTAGCTGCCGGAGACATGACGCTTGGTCCGCTCTCCTTCACCAAACGCGATGAAATCGGCCGGCTCGCACGAAGTTTCGATCAGATGACGCAAAACTTAAAAAATATCATTACGGAAGTTCGGGAAACCTCCCGGCATGTCTCGGCGTCGGCGCAGCAGTTATCCGCGAGCGCCACACAGACCGGCGAAGCGGGAGAACATACGGTGCTTGTGACAACAGAGCTTGCTGAAGGCGCCGATATGCAGCTTCATATTCTTGGCAGGGGGTCCGCGCTGGTGCAGGATATGTCCCTGTTTATCCGCAATATATCCATGAATGCGGAGCAGGCTCTGCTCTCCGCCAGCGGCAACCTCAAGAAGGCACGCGACGGTTGCATCGCGATGGAGAATACTGCGAATCAGATGGGTCTGGTCAATGAGGCTTTCGCGGAGCTGGCGCAAACGATACAGCAGCTGACCAGTCACTCCCATGAGATCAAAAACGTGCTCGATATCATCTCGGACATCGCCAAGGAGACGCATCTGCTTGCCCTGAATGCCGCCATAGAGGCCGCACGGGCCGGGGAAGAAGGACGTGGATTCGCGATTGTGGCAGACTCCGTACGCAAGCTGGCAGGACGATCCGCAAGCTCCGTGGAGCGAATTGAGGGCATGATACTCAGAACACTGGATATGATGGAAACAGCGGGAACCAGCATGGAACAAACCGCCCTTCAGATTGTGCAGGGCAGTGAGCTCATCTCATCCGCCGGAACCTCCTTCAGCGAGATCGAGCATTCCGCGAGCCTCATTGCCGAGCAAAGCGAATATATCTCTGCTTCCGTTCACAAGCTGTCAGAGAGTTCTGCTCAGCTCGTATCCTCCATTCAAACCATTGTGGATGTCGCCAACCAGAACAATGACAGCGCACAAACCATGTCGGCAGCCTCCCAGCAGCAGCTGGCTGCCATGGAGGAGGTAGACTCTTCCGCCCATTTTCTCTCTACTCTATCCGAGAAGCTTCAGCATTTGATTGAGAAGTTCAAACTATAGACTTTCAAATAAACCACAAAACAAAAGGGACTGTTCCGAGCCGTAATTCAGCCCGGTAGCAGTCCCTTAAAACATGTTCAATTGATCTTCTATATCTTCACCCTGCGACGGGTGCTTTTCGCTCGTTCATGCTAGTCCCTTGATACATAATACTTGTTGGTCATGTACCAGGCATCGCCTTTGTCGGTCGACACTCTGCCCTTCTTCTTGTCCAAAAACACGATCTCCTTACATTTGGAACAATACCATTTCGTCGTGTAGTATTGGGAAAAGGTCGTGTAGGTGGTACCGCACTTGCAGTCGACTTTAAAGTACACACGGTTCTCTTCATACGCTTTGGAAAGCTGATCGGCATTATCCGGTTCTGTGATCGGGTTGCCTACAGGCTTGAGCACTTCAGCGTAATTGGAGAAACGGTTATGCACTTTAAAATCCGCAACCAGCTCTGGATTCAGGCCGAAAAACTCCTTGCCAATAGCTGTGATGAATTTCGCATCGGTACGATAGCACTCGATCCATTCCTGAATTTGCTTATTCGATAAAGGTACAGTTCCTTTAATGCCACTATTCAAGGTGTAGGTCATGATGGTCAAATTCTCATTGTCTTCATAGAACATTAATTCAGAAACCTCCTTATGATTTCATCTATTAATGTACTACTTCTTTGGGACATAATCAAAGTGTGAAATATAGGCAGTAAAGTGCAAAGAATATTCCTGCCCGGGAGATAGCGCATTTTTCACGCATTGGATAACGAGCTTGCAGGCACCTTGCGGAAAGTCAGCTTCCAGGCGATGAAGTTGGAGACCAGAAGTATGAGCATCCACAAGTACTCCCCATATGGTAAAAATCTAAAGCCCAAATGGGCACCCGCGAATACTCCTAGCAACACTATCAACCCCAGAATGACGAATCCGTTGCCGGATTGCGTGTTCTGAAAGGGCAGCGAGAACGGAAGCTCTTTTTCGAGAATCAGAAAGCTGAGAACGGTGTACAGCAAAATGCCCAGCAAAATAACGATGACGTCCGGAATAATTCTCGCACCGAAAATAATTATAAAAATAACAGTTTGAATAGCGAACACCGGAGCAAACAACCTAATGATCATCGCCTTAAGCGTACCCTTATAAATCGAAGCCGTATCCGTCAGCGGCGCCGCCCCATAGATCCATGCCCCTTTGTAGTTACCCGAGAACTTCAGCATCATGATGATGGTCGGAATCATCAGTGCGCAGAAATACAAGAACAAAAAACCGCTTCCCGTTCTCATCGCAGCAAATCCGCCTTCCAAGCGCAGCATGTTAAACATAAAAATAAACGGAAAGATCATCGAGAAACCCAGCTGCGGATAAACCTTCAGCTTAAAATCGCGCTCCCGCCCCATCATATCCCAGGCAAACCGGAAAAAAATTCTCTCCACCGATCCCCGGCACAAAAGCCTCCCGAACCTTTCTCCGAGCCGAATCCGATTCGTTTTACCTCGAGCCTGATGGCTGGCAAGCTTTTGCAAATTCCGTTCGAAGGAAGGCATCAGCAGGGTATAGATCCATATGGCCGCCAGCGGTCCAATAATGGATAGAACCGAAAAGATGACGATAAACACTTCCCGGCTGCTGCCCAGCAGCCACTCGAACGGTGAAGCGAACCAGGTCGGGAAAATGAAAATCTCCCACCATTTTGCCGAAAATGTGACCTTCAAATCCATCAGATTAAATAACCGGGAGATAAATTGGTAGCCGACAGTCATTGCGATGGTGAGTCCGATCTGGACGTAATTGATGATGTCCTTCAGCTTCTCTCCGTCGAAGAATCGCAGGACCAGCCAGTACAGCGCCGCGGTCAACACGACGATAAAAATATCCATCAGAATGATTTCAAGAAGGAACAGCAGGAAAAATAGGATACCCTGCCTGAACAGTCCGACCACAAGCGGAATGACGGTCAATGATCCGGTCAACAGCAGCAGGTAAATCATCACATGCAGCATCTTCGCCATATTGATCGTTTTGCGCTGAACCGGCTTGGAAAATAGAATGTTGCGGTCGCGCACATCCAGCATCACCGAGGAAAAGTCGGAAATCATCGAAGTGGTAACCATGAACATCAAAATGCCGAACACCAGGCTCATCTGAAACATGAAGTTCATCTTCATGGCAACGAATGGCACCAACACAATGCTGAGAACCACATAAATCCATAATGATTTGATGAACTGGTTGGACTGCGTGGCGGGATCGGCGTTTTTGGACTTCTGAATGATCGTAGGCGCGCGACGCCCGTCCATCAGCAGCTTGATCTCCAAAATTTTGCGCATCATGACATAATCGACGCCGGACTTTTCGAACACGCCGCGCAGCGGGTCGAGGATCTTAAGCCATTTCATCGTATCCATAGGCTACACCTCTTGGACGATCGACACGAACGACGCCGCTACGTCCCTATATTCATGGAATCCCGTCAGGTCATTAAATATTTGCTCCAGAGAACGCTCATGCGACTGCTCGCGCAGCTCCTCGAAGCTGCCGTCGGCGACGATCTGCCCGCCGTTCAACAACAGAATGCGGCTGCTGATCTTCTCCACGACGTCCATGATATGCGATGAGTAAAAGATCGTTTTGCCCGCGGCCGCAAGCTCCGCCAGGATTTCCTTCACGATCATGACGCTGTTGGCATCCAGGCCGCTGAGCGGCTCGTCCAGGAACAGAATGTCCGGATTATGCAGCAGGCTGGAGATGAGCAGCACCTTCTGCCGCATGCCTTTGCTGAATGACGAAATCCGGTCGAAATAGACCTCTTCCATGCCGAATTTCCCCATCAGCCGTCTCGCCTTATGGTTCGCCTGCCGCTGGGTAAGCCCATACAACTCGCCTACGAACCCCAGATACTCCTGTGCGGTCAGACTGTCGTACAGCTCCGCCACTTCAGGCACATAACCGATGCGCCGCTTGTATTCAATATTCCCATCTGCGATGTCCCTGCCAAAAATACTCACTTCTCCTTGGTAGCCATCCACGAGACCGAGCATAATCTTGACCGTCGTGCTTTTGCCGGCGCCGTTCGGACCGATATATCCAATAATTTGGCCCTCATACACATCCAAATCGATGCCCTGCAAAATTGGCTTGATTCCATAACTCATTCTCAAATTGCGGATAGATATTACGCGTTCCTTAGAATTTCCCGCTGTTTCTATCAATTCGCATCTCTCCCTTGGGCACTGCCTATGTATTTGTAGTAATATTCCTCTTTCCAAATACTAACATAATTTCTAGCACGGCAGTATTTTCATATATACATTCAAAGAAAATAAAAAAACGTCCATCGACGTCATTTCCCTGAAAAAAGGCCATTATTAGAATCATTTCTTGCGATACCAGGATGCGCCTCTTCGGAGTTAATACGTTTTGACATCTTAAAAAGGAGTCCCTCCCGGGACTCCTTCCTTACGTATGTTTAGCTACGGATCAAGTCCTCGCGCAGCGGTGTGAAGCAGTCAAGCAGCGCGCTTGGTACAAGCGCCTTGGCTCCATGTCTCGCTCCGCCTGGAATGACGATGGTCTCACCTGCGGAAATAACGGTCTTCTCCCCCTCAATGGTGAATTCAACCTGCCCCTTCAGGCAGTAGGACATCTGCTCATGCGGATGCGAGTGCTCGTAGCCCTCGGCTCCCTCCTCGAAATGAACCTCCATCATCATCAGCGAAGCCCCCGGCGGCATAATTTTGCGAATCACACCGGGTTCAGCATCTTCCCATTTTCCGATATTGCCCATTCTGATCTCCTCCTCTATGCAGGCTAAGCCAGGCGACCGGCTGGACTTAAAATGCCTTAGCGATTTCGATTTTCTGCGTCCGGCCGTTATCCGTTAAGTATAGATTATAACTGAAGCCTTGATCATCCATAAAATAGGAAACGTATTTGCCGCGCTCGGTGTGCCGCTTCGGCACGAGCAGCGTCGCGATCCGGTGCGAAGCGGCAGGCGGCGTTTCGGCATTCAGATGCCAATGCTTTGCGAGCCCTTCGATCTCCGCTGGGTCGACGCCGGCAAACTCATCCGTTTGCGTCAACAGGAGCTCTCCGGCCGTGCTCAATATGAACCGGCCCTCCATGTCCGCATGCTGCCCGTGAACATGGAAGGATTGACCTTTCAGCTCCATCTCATGGAGCGAGTGGAACAACCACTGGATGCGGCCGGGCTGCTCCAGGTCGACGGAATCGATGATGACGAAATACGCATTCTGCACAAAGTAGATCTCCCGTTTATACTGCTTCAAATAAGGAACATGCTCGAGATAGGCCTGTGTCGGGTTCATCCGCACATAGGAATAATCCTTGGTGTGACAAGCGTCTTCGACTTCGCCCTTAGCTGCGATATTCAGCGCTTTGTTGAGGTCCGCGAACTGGCCCTGGTCATCGATCAGAATCGCGTTTTTCGAACGCGTCTGCCTGCGCCAGTTCAGATGCATGGAACTGTTGAATGCGATATAATAGCCGCTTTCGATGGCAAGCGGTTCACCGAACGCATGCAGCATGAACGCTCCCTGGTCGCCGTGGCTGTGGCTGACCGATCCGTATCGGCTGCTCTTGGTCACAAGCGAGATCTGCTCCGCCTTGTCATGCATCCGGTGGTGCATCGCCACCCAGCCGACGTCGCGGAACCACTTGACCGGCTCGATGTCCGCCGGCTCCACCGCCGGAATGACGGGATAATTAGAGCGGTACAGCATCTCGTCGAAATTGAAATCCCACCAGCCATAATTGTAAAAGGCAGCGTCCGCCTCCGGATTCCGGTCCTTCAGCTGCTCGTAATACCACTGGTACCAGCCGTTGCCCGTCACCCCGGCATACTGGCGGATATTATAGCCCACCTTCTTGATAATATCGTCGCCAAGGGTTGAGTTATCGCCGAAGGAGGTTCGGGTGGACGTGGTCGGGCTGTAGCAATATAGCGGGAAGTCCCCGGTATGCTGGAAGAACGGCCGCCGGAACACATCGAGCCCTGCAAAGTTTTTCAATAGGTCCAGCGCCTCGGTCAGATACCCCATCCCTGTCGTCCAGTAATGCGGCCCTTCCGCCCAGCCGCCGTCCTCGCCTCCCCAAGGGGAGAAAAGCGTGTAATAATACTCCACCGTATAATCCAGCCATTCCCTGGCTTCCGGCTCTTCATCGAACAAAGCGATACAACACGGAACCAGCACGGAGGACAGCGAGCGGACCGCATGGCTGTCATAAGGCACCTGATGGATCTTGGAACGCTCAATGACGTGGAATGCGACCTGACGCGTCCGCTGCAGCAGCAGCCCGCGGACAAGCTCCCGCTCGTCGACCGTTAGCGCATCATGCAGCCAGTCATATCCCCATGCGAGCGCCCCGGCGATCCGGAAAGCAGCCTCGTCGTTGTAGTCCCGATTCGTCGGGCCCAGCGGATCCCAGGAAGCTGCATGCAGCAGCCACTGTTTCGCCCGGTCCGCCAAAGCTTCATCCTGCAGGACCACCGCGGCGATGCTCAAATGCCGGATCGCGTACAGCACTTCCTGGCAGTCCAGATAGCTTTGCCGCCAAAGCGGAGCCGTCCGTTGATGGTTAGGATACGGAGCCGGTTCGGCGACCAATTCCCGACTCAGCCACGGCAGAACCGATTTCTCATAGAATTCGGTCCAGCCCGCTCCATCCGCATCCTGCTGCAGCCGCTCCCGGAACGCTTCAATTCCGCTCTTTTGCAGCCACAACCGCGGATGACTCCCGCTCACCCCGTCGTACCGGCCGGCACGTGGAGGAAGCGGCGTTTCCGGCAGTCCTTCGGGAACCTCGAATTTCCGCGTGAGGCTCCACTCGGACTGCGACGCCTCCTTTCCCGAGCCTTCTATTAACGCATAATGCCAGTAGTGGCTGCCCGGCAGCAGCGCATCGTCAGGCGTGAAAAAATTATAAGGAACCGGTCCGTACGTTCTCGTGTTCTCCGGTGCAAATTCCGGCGAAGACGAGATTTCGAGCATATAGCTGTCGTCCTCGAGCTTCGCGGGAATCCAGGTGAACCGCGGCGGATTCTCGCTAATCCGGACTTCCTCGCAGGGCAGGTACTGAACCGTCAAATCTCCGCTTAATGGCTGGTACAGCGCATTCGTGGTGCCCATGTCTAGCATGCCTCCATCCTTGGTTTAGGGTTTAGATTAGCGCATGAACATTCCGCCATTGATTTCGATCGTCTCTCCCGTCAGGTAGTCCGACAAGGAAGAAGACAGGAACAAAGCCGTGTCCGCGACATCCTGCGGCGTTCCTTCGCGGCCGAGCGGAATTTTGGCGACCGTGGCCTTCCGCCCGTCATCGGAGGTGTGCGTGGCATGAAAAGCGGTTTGGCCGATGAATCCCGGCGAGATGCAATTTGCGTTGATGCCGAGGGGAGCGGCTTCTTTGGCCAGGCCCTTGGTGTACGCGATGACGGCTGCCTTGCTCGCCGCATAAATGGACGCGCCTGGTCCGCCTCCGTCATGGGCCGCCACCGAGGTCAGATTGATGATTTTTCCGGCCCCTTTCGCGGTCATGCCGGGAAGCACCAGCTTGCTCAAGAACACGCAGGATTTCAAATTGACGTCCATGACCTGGTTGTAATGCTCCTCGGTCATCTCGGCGTTTCGCACCCTGCGGATCAGATCGCCCGCATTGTTGACAAGGATATCGACCGTGCCACCGAGCTCTGCCTTTACGGCTTCCACCATCAGATCCATCTCCTCAAGCTTCGTCACGTCGGCGTAGAAAGCGGCAGCTTTGCCCCCGGCCTGCACGATGCTCGCAGCCGCCGCCTCCGCTTCTTCTTTTCCACTCCGATAATGGAAGGCCACAGCCGCTCCTGACGCAGCCAGCGTCTCCGCGATCTGCCGCCCGATTCCTGAACTCGAACCAGTTACCAAAGCGATTTTTCCCTGCAGTTGAATGGTCATCCTACTCTCTCCTCATATATGCAAGTGATGCTGCCGTCGAGCGGCAGCGACATCGTAATCTTCGTCCCTTCATCCATTTTGCTGTCGATGGACAGCCCGTACGAATCGCCATACACCATTTGGATGCGGCGGTGCACATTCATCAGCCCAAGCCCGCCCTTATGGTACAGCGAGTGGGAGTCCGATTCGGCCAACCGGTTGAGGCGCAGCTTCTCCTGCACCCCATGCAGCTTCTCCTCCGTCATGCCGACGCCGTTGTCCTCCACGGCAAGATGGAATTGTTCTCCTTCCACAAACGCAAGGATACGGATCCGGTGATGATCTTGAATGCCGTTCGGAAACGCATGCTGAAACATATTCTCGATGAGCGGCTGCAGCGTCAGCCGGACCATTTTGTGAAGCAGCAGCTCGGATGGAATATCGACGTCCAGCTCGAACTGCCGCTGCGTACGGTATCGCAGGATCGTCATGTAGTTCAGGACATGCTTAAGCTCATTGACGACCGTGATTTCGGTCAGGCTCGTCTGGATGGCGTAGCGCAGCATAGCGGCCATCGCTTCGACCATGTCCATGATCTCCTCGGAATCCTGCACGACCGCGTAGCATTTGATCGTCTCCAGCGTGTTATACAGAAAATGGGGATTGATCTGCAGCTGAAGCGCCTGGAACTCCGCTTTGTGCTGCTCCAGCTCAATCCGCTGCAAATTCAGCTCCGTTTTCTGCGACTTCAGCTCCGCTTCATAGACCCGCTCGATCATTTCGGACAACCGGGTCAGCATTTTGTTGTAATTCAGGATCAAATAACCGAATTCGTCCTGCCTGTGATCCGTTTCGATCAGCTGCCATTCGCCTTTTTCCATCTGACGCATACTGCGCACGAGCTTCTTCAGCGGCTGTACCAGTGATTTGCCGAAACGTCCGGCGATCCATAATGCCACCAGCAGCGTCACTGCGCCCGCGATGACCGTCGTATACCGTATATTCATAATCGGCTTGCGCAGCTCGCTGACCGGTACCGAGATCACCATGCGCCAATCGGCTGCATGCAGGGTTTCGGACACATACATCCGCTTCTCTCCGCCCACGCGGGCCGTAAAGGTACCGCCGTCCCCGGCGAGCAGCTTCCGCTTCACCTCGTCATCCATGTATTCGCTTGCCGCAACGTGGCCCGGCTTATCCACGAAATTCCCCTTGGAATCGATAATGAACGAATATCCCTTTTCCCCGAGATCCATTTGTCCCCACAGCTTGGATATTTCGCGCGTGTTCAGCTTCATGCCGAGGATGCCTCGCGGCTGATGCGAGACGATCCCGCGCACCCGGCGGACGAATGTGATGTACTGATCGTCCTCGGGAGCGATGGATGCGGAGTTGATGAGTGCGCCAAGACCGTTTTCCGGAAGGTTTTTTTCGATCAGCTGATAATACGATTTATAGTCCTTGACCTCGTCCTGGATGATGTCTTTGGTCGTGATCGCCTTCCCGTCCTCATTGATGATATAGATGAGCTCGATCTGCGGATAGATAATAAAAGCCGAGTCGAACACCTGGCTTTGTATTTTTTTGGACAGCTCATAATACTGGTAGCCGTTATCCGGGTCCATCTCCACGAATTTCAGAACATCCCCGTTGGACAAAATGATTTTGCTCGCGTTGTCGAAGGTTTGCAGGTACAGATCCGTATGATAGGCCGCGTGGGTAATCATCTGGGATAAATAACGCTCCAGCTGCCGGTCAAGCAGCTTGGAGGACTGGAAATAGGTAATGGTGCCGACCACCGAAAGCGAAATTACGATCAGAATCATGAAATAGCCGAAAATGCGGTGCGAAATGCTTCTGCGGAAGATGCGGAGCATCAGATTCCCAGCTTCTGCCGGTACTCAGAGGGCGATATGCCCTCGTATTTTTTGAACGTTTTCGTGAAGTTGGAGTGATCGGCATATCCAACCGCATAAGAAATATCGGTAATCCGGTAGCGCTCTTCGCCCAGCATGCGCTTGGCATGCTCCATGCGCCGCTTCGTGCGGTATTGGATGAAGGTCTCACCCGTCATCTGCTTGAACATGACGCTAAAATAATTCGGATGCAGCCCGAGCAGCTCCGCCGCCTCTTCCAGCGATACCTCGCTGCCTAGATTCTGCTCGATGTACATTTTCACTTCCTCGATCGGGTCCTTGAGCTTGCCCTTGCGGCGGCGGTACAGGTTCTCCATCGTTTCAAGAATGCTACCTGCAAACTGTCCGTAGGCCGTATGGAACGGAAGCTCCCGCTCCAGGCCGGGCAGCGGACGCAGTTCGATGTTCACGTCCCGTGCCTTCAGCTTTTTCATAAGCAGGACATGAAGCTCGACCAGCATCTCCGATTTCTGCGCATCCTGCAGATGGAAGTCGGCAATTTCCCGTTCCCAGATCCGCAGTTGTTCCTGCGCATGCTCCCGGTTCATGTAATACACCGCCTGCTCCATGTCCTCCAGCCATTCATCCATCTTGGCCACGGAGAGATATGAGGAGGCGGGCTTCGCCGCCTCTGCCCTCTGGATCAGCTTGCGGAGCGTATCCTGCAGGTCGCGCTTGCTGATCGGCTTGAGCAGATACTCCCTCACCCCATAGCTGATGCAGGTCTGCGCGTACGTAAAATCATCGTAGCCGGACACCACCACAGTCTGGATCTGCTGATCCATCTCCGCAATGCGCGCGCATAGCGCCAGGCCATCCATGATTGGCATCCGGATATCCGTAAATACAAAATCGGGAAGCTCTTCCCTGATCGCCGCGAGCGCTTCCTCTCCGTTCGAAGCCGAACGGATGGAAGCGGTGCCGATACCGGACTGCTGCAAAAATACCGTTAATCCTTTCAGAATCATGGGCTCATCATCGACAATAAGAACTCGGTACATGCGTATGCAGCTCCTTTCGATTCCATATGCGAAGAGATATCCGGATAGTTGCCAATCCCGGCACGGCTTCAGGCTGCATGGCGCTGGTCCGCTATTTACGAGGGAGGAACACGCCTTCCTTGGTTTGATAGCGCTCGTTCGCTTCCTTAAGCACGTCGCTGCCGCCCTTGGACTTCCACTCTTCGATGACCTTCGGCCAATTCTCGATCGGCTCCTGGCCGTATACCATTTTCACCATATGGGTAATCAGCAGCGGCGGAGGCGTATCGGAAAGCGGCGTGATATCCGGATTCTTCTTGAATGCTTCCAGGCGCGGGTCGAACTCGATGCCGTCCCGGCCTTCGTTTGCCAGCGTATTGTCAAAGACGCTCATCAGGCTTTTGCCCTCTTCTGTCAGGCTCAGCGATCCTTTATTGTAGGTCGTATCCTGTACCATCCACAGGAAGGCCTGGCGGTAGCGCTCCTCGTCGACAGCCTGGGAATCGGTTGGCTGTTTGTAGTTGATTTGGTCTCCCTCTTTGGTGTAATTCTCGCCTTCAACGCCATAAGTGAAGAATTGCTCGGCTTCGTCCGACACCATCCAGTCGAAGAATTGAATGATCTTCTCCGGATGCTTGTATTTGGCATTGATGAAATAAGAACGGGCTACGTCGCCATAGAGGTAATAGCCGCCTTTGCCGTCCGGTCCGACCGGAGAAGGAATGATTTCAAGCTTGGCGTCCTTCACGGTATCCTGCAGCTGAGTCTGCCACTGGATCAGCTCGTTGGCATTCATCGTCCACATGCCTGCTTTGCCGGCCAGGATCGTGTTTTTGAACGTCGTCGGGTTGATCGTTGCGAATTCCTTATTGATCAGGCCCTCGTCAAACATCGTTTTATAAGTAGACAGCGCTTTCATCATATTGTCCGAATCCATGAATTTCGGCTGCACCTGACCATCTGATTCCTCAAACTGATTTAAGTAAGGGAACACGTCATAGGAGCCGAAAAACGTATCCGCGTATTTGAAATCCTGGCGTCCCATATACGGGTTCTCCACGCCCAGCTTCTTGAAGGCGCGCAGCACGTTCAGGTATTCATCCACGGTTTTCGGGACGGGTAATCCCGTTTGGTCCAGCAAATCCTTGCGGATCCAGGTCGCCCGGCGGGAAGGATTGCCCAGCCATTCCGGGATACCATAAATTTTACCTTTATAGGACATCCGATTCCATGCTTCTTTCGGAATTTTTTCCAGCAGATGCGGTCCATACTCCTTCAAGAGATCATCCAGCGGCATGAACACGCCCGCCTCCACCGATCCCGCCATTTCTTTGCCGGTCGTGCCGCCCTGTCCCTGCACGACGTCCGGGATATCGTTCGTGGCGAACATCTGCACCATCTTCTGCTCATATTCCTTATGAGGCACGAGACGAATATCCATATCCGTCTTCGTCATTTCCTCGAGTCTTTTCACCCATTTATCCGCGTTGATGTCCGGCGATTTCTCCACATAACCGAAATTGAGCGTCCGCAGGGAAATCGAGAACTTCGTGACCTCATCCGCCGCTGCTTCCACCGGCTTGTCGCCGCCGCTTGCGGCCTCCTCCTTTGCCGGTTCCTTTGTCCCCGAGCATCCTGCCAAAAAGCTCATCGCGAGCATGCAGGTTAACGCCAAGCTGGCCCACTTCTTCAAACAAATCCCCTCTTTTCCGAAATAATGAATTGCTGCGGGTAAGTCTTAGAAGCAATACAAAACATCATCGTGCTAGGTGGACGCTACGGTTACGGATCGTTCTTCCGATCGCTGTTGTCTTCGGATTTCCTGAATTAGTCCTGTAAAGGGGGAAATCCGAAGACAAAGGCGACCATTACATTTCTTCAGATCGATTCCGTTCCCTTCGCTACTTTGGCTTATATACTCGATTGTATCCTCAAATTTGAAGATACCGTGAGGTCGCAGCTTCATGTGCACATGTCATTTTTTAAGATTTCACCGCCCCAAGTGTAAGCCCTTTCACGAAATGCCTTTGCAAAAACGGATAAATCATAATGATCGGCAGTGTGGCAATGATAATGGTCGCCATTTTGATGCCCTCGGGCGAGGTATGTGCCAGGTCCGTGAACTGCGATGCGCTCGGGTCGATGCTGATGTCGTCAGTTTCGAACATTCGCTTCAGCTTGACCTGCAGCGGCCACCATTTCGGCTGATCAATATAATACAATGCACTCATGTATGCATTCCAGTGCCCAACGGCATAAAAGATGCCGAGCGAAGCCATGACCGGCTTGGATAGAGGAAGAACCATCTTCATCATGATCCGCAGTTCTCCGCAGCCGTCGATCCGTGCGGAATCGATGATTTCCGGCGGCAGCTGCTTGAAGAAGGAATGCATCACGAAAAAGTTGAATGCGCTGACCGCGCCCGGAATGATGAGCGCCCACGGCGTATTCATCATGTGCAGGTTTTTAATCAATAGGAAGTTCGGAATGAGCGGCGCGCTGAAAATCATCGTGATGAGCACCATCAGCACGACGATCCGGCGTCCCACATACTCGGGTCTGGAGACCGGATACGCGAGCGTCGCGGTTGCGACCAGGTTGATCAGCGTGCCGGCAATCGTGACGAACACGGATACGCCGAAAGCCCGCCAGATGGAGGCATCGCTGAATACATACTGATAGTTGATCAAGGTAAAGTCTACCGGCAAAAAGCTGACTTTTCCTTCCGTAATGGCCGCGGACGAGCTGAACGATTGCGCGATGACATTCAGGAACGGCAGGAACATGATCAGCCCGAGCAATGTTAGAAACAGAATATTGAACGCGTTGAAGGTTTTGTAGCTTTTGGATATGGTTCCGTACATGCTGTTGTCCCCTCCTCGTTAGTACAGGCTCTCGCCCGTCGTTTTGCGGCTGAAAAAGTTACCCGCCATCACCAGCACAAGCCCGACTATCGATTTGAACAAGCCGACGGCCGTTGTATAGCTGTACTGCTGGGAGAGAAGCCCCGCGCGATAAATATACGTATCCAAAATCTCGCCGTTCTCCGTGTTCAGGGCGTTCAGGAACACCCACACCCGTTCGAAGCCGAAATCCAGAAACTTGCCAATATGCAGCAGGAACAAAATCATGATTGTCGGCAGCAGCGCCGGCAGTGTAATTCGCAGCGTCTGCTTCCAGCGGTTGGCCCCGTCGATTTGCGCCGCTTCGTACAGTTCGGGATTGATGCCCGCGAGCGCTGCCAAGTACAGAATGGTGCCGTAGCCGGTATCCCTCCAAATGCCCGAACCGACGAGCACGGTGCGGATGTAGGAGTTATCGCCGAGAAAATAGAGAGGATCAATACCGAACAGGCCAAGCAGCTGATTCAGTACGCCCGTCGTCGGAGACAAAATCGCCACGGACATACCGGCGATGACGACCCAGGAGAGAAAATGCGGCATGTAGACCACCGTCTGCACGACCCTCTTAAACACGATGAGCCGCAGCTCGTTCAGCAGGATCGCCAGGATGATCGGCGCCGGAAAAGCGAAGATCAGGTCATACAAGCCGATCAGTACTGTGTTATTGAGAATCCGCAGAAAGTCGTAGTGCCTGAACATCTCGGCAAAATGGGCAAAACCAACCCACTCGCTGCCGCCGAAGCCCTTGAAAATGTTGTACTCCTGGAACGCGATGATCGAGCCGCCCAGCGGGATGTATTTGAAGATGATGAAGTAGAGAATGCTGGGGATGGAGATCAGGTAAAGCACCTTGTATTTCCATATCAGTCGCCAAATGTTGTTATCTTTGTTCGTTTTTCTCTTGATGCCGGTTGGCAAGCGTGCAGCCGTTTCGGTTTGGTTGGACATCACGAGCCTCCTTCGCCTCTTATGCACGGGTTGTGCTTGCCTATATACTACTGCCTGAATGGTGTAGGCTGCATGGCGTCCTGTGTTATGGGCTGGTGATTTTTTAAGGTGAATGTGTAGCTTGTAAAAAGAAAACGCCTCGGGACATGGCTGTCCTTTGGCGTTTAATTTTGGTCATCGTGCTTTGTGGCCGCTCCGGTGACGGATCGTTCTTCCGATCGCTGTTGTCTCCAAATTTTTAATTTTATTTTAACAAGGTTGAAATTCGGAGACAAAGGCGACCGTTGCATTTCTTCAGAACGATTCCGCCCCCTCCGCTACGTTTGCACATGATTGTTAAAAAACAAAGACCTATGCACGCATTTCGCCGCCAACTGTTTTCCATCCGGCTAGTATCTCCATCCGTAAGCCGGTTGGGCTTGCCCTATCGGCCGCTGGTTCGAAACCGCTCAGGCGGAAAAAGTAGCACGCTTACGGTCTAAAATACTGCGTAATCTTCCCCTGCCCGTTCTCTACCTCCACCTCGGCGTACGCGCCGTTGATCAAGGTGATTTGCGGCGGCACATGGCCGCAGTCGATGTCATACACGATCGGCACCTGCAGTTCTTCCGCAAGCTCGCGGTACATGTCCTCGGCCTTGTACCCTTCAACCGGGCGATTGGCCCCGCTTCTGCCAAACATCAATCCCGAGCAGTAGTCGAACCATCCCGCCAGCTTCATCTGTACCAGCGACCGCCGCTGGTCGGCCATGTTTAACTCGCAGTTTTCGAGATACCATAGGACGGGCTCTCCCCCGATGGTATCCCGCTGGAAGCTTCGGACATCGCCGTACGGCGTACCGATTACGTGCCGGATCACGTCGATACAGCCGCCCAGCAGGCGGCCTTTCAGGCTGACCTTGCCACCGGACACCGCCACCCAAGCGGTCGGCTCGGTCAAGTGGAACACGCATGGCGAGGGTTCAGCGTGATTCCATTCCTTCTGGTACCGGGCTGACGAGTGCTGAAGCACGGAATCGCCGGCTTTCGTCGACAGCACGGTATGCCACATCGCGGTCGTGTCGTCCGCATACTCGCCGCGGAGATCGACCAAGTTGGTGCCGTGGGCGGTTGCGAGGCCTGTTCGGAGCGTGATCGTAAGCAGCAGCAAGCTGATGTCGGAGTAGCCGAGAATCCATTTTTCCGGTATATGTTCTAAGTCCAAATGTTCCAAAATCTCGATCAGCAGCTCACCGCCCCATGGCGGCACGATCAGATCGATGGCATCGTCGCGCAGCATGCGGTTAAACTCCTCGCCGCGCACTTTCGCCGGTGCGGATTTGGCTTTGGCCTGCGTCCATACGGTATCTCCGACCACCATGTTAAATCCTGCGCTTTCCAGGCGGCTGACTGCCTCCCGGATCAGGCCGTGCATGGATTGCTCCACGCCGGATGAAGGCGCTGTGCTGCCGATGACGGCCCCTTCCTTCAAGATCGGATATCGGATCATAGCGAATTCCCCGCTTTCTTTCGTTTATTTAAAAATAACCTCTGCCGACGGCTTCAGCTCCACGAATCTCCCCCCAAGCACATGTTCATGATGGGCAATGATCTGCGGGGCCGTCATGAGCTTGCTGTCCAAGGTGGTATGCGCATCCTGCGCAAGAATATTTTTGTACCCCATGCTGTATGCTCTGCGGCAGGTGGTGTCCAGGCAGAATTCCGTTTGTCCGCCGGCAATCACCAATTTTTGAACGCCCTGATTTTGAAGGTATTCCTGAAGCGGCGTTCCGTGGAAAGCGTCCCAGGAGTATTTTTTGACGATAAAGTTGGTCTCCTGCGGCGCAATCCGCGGATGGATCGGCCACGTGTCGCTGCCTTCCCGGAACTCGTCGTCCTCCAGGCTGCAGTGCTGCACGTAAATGACCGGTGCCCCGGCACGCCAGGCCCCATCAATCAGGCGGCCGATGTTGTCCAGCACTTGTTCTCCCCTGTATAAAGGTTCGCCCTCATAGGAGAATAAAGCAATCTGCATATCAATGATGAGTAAAGCGGTTGTCATTGATCATCACCTCAACCTCTATTAAAGTGAGAATGGAAAAGGCTGTCAATCTATTTTCGAACGGTACCGGGTCACGCCTTTCATCTCTCATTCCGAATCCCTATACATCATTTTGCGGTTAGCCGGAGACTTCCTTCGAAGCTTGTAAATCAGTTGTTACCTGATAGGGTGGCCACAGCAACCGTTGAAACGCCAGACAGCCTGCTCCGATGACGAGAACCACAATTCCCAGCATGAAGAAAACCTTGCCCACGCCCATTCCTTGAATCAGTGCGCCTCCAATCAACGGCGCTGCGATCATCATGGTGCTGGCCGACGTATTTTGAATGCCGAAAATGCGGCCCGTCAACCCTTCCGGCGTTTCCTTCTGCAGCACATAGTTATACGTCACGATCGTCAGCCCGTTGCCGATGCCGATGAACAGCCCGAGCACGATGCTCCACGCTTCCGAAGATTCCGGGCTAAGCAGCCCCATGCATCCAAAGGCTGCTCCGATCAGCGCCACACCGCCTCCGATCCCGATCCCGTAGCGGACCCTGCCGAGGCGATTTAAGAGCAGAATCGTCAAGACGGCCCCAACGCCGGTCGAAGCGATCATCCAGCCAAGCAGGGATTCGTTATTCGGAGCGATTTCCCGGTATAGCGTCGGAAATTGAAAATCGATCATCAGGATCACCAGCGTCACGGTCATATTGACGATAAAGCTGCTGAGCAGCAATCGCCGTTCTACCAGCACGGACCACCCTTGCTTCCACAATTGAATAAAGCTTGGCTTACGCCCTTCTCCACCTTCCGGACACTGCGTTTCCTCGAACTTCTCTGCGGCCGTATTCTGGTCGATATCCTTTAGCGTAAACAGCAGAATGCCAGAAACCAAACGGGTCAACGCGTTCACGGCGATGCACAGCTGCGGCGAAATGACCGTTAGGGCAACCGCGCCCAGCAAGGGACCGGCGATTTTCGAGAACTGATTCACGAGCCCATTATAGGAGGTCGCCTTCAGCAGCTGGTCCTTCCAAACGACCTGGCGCGTGAGCGCCTGATGCGCCGGAACGCGAATGACACCCATCGCGGCACGAAGCAGCAATAGCGGGAGCAGCCAATACATGTTCGGTACAAACAGCAGCAGAATGGTCAGCACCGTCTCGGCCGCGTCGGCCAGCATCATGAGGTTAACCTTCTTCCACCGGTCGGCAATGACACCGGCAAAGGAACCGAGCACGATTCCCGGCAGGGCCATCATCACCGGGATTAAGGCAATCATGAATGGATCGGCGTGCCAACGGTACGCCACGAGGATTTCGATCGCAAACGCGTCGAACCATTCGCCGAAGGATGCCATCGCATAAGCGGTAAACATGCGTGTAAACGTCTTGTTGGCCCAGACGGACGCCGGGCGCTTGCTTGCATTAGAAGATGCTGATGATAGAGTGGTCATGCTTATTCCTCCGTTTAGATCAAGATAAGCTCACTTTAACGGGGAAATATCAGAGGAATATCAGACGGATCCCAAAATCCGCTCAATAGCTAGTTCTATTGGCTTCTTATGCATCGAAAGTTCGTAAATCCGGTCAAATTCAACCAACCGCGCCCGGAATTTCCGCTGCAGCATAGGATCTCCCTGCACGTTCTCCAGGAAATCCAGCGTCCCGATGACAGAATGCACGAGCAGCGGCATATTATGCGCCTCCTCGCCGACAGCAAGGCCGTGCTCGAATGCTGTCGCGGCTTCCGAACGGCGTCCCTGAAGCAGCAGCAGTCTTCCTTTCAGCCCATGATAGGTGCAGATCTCCCGCAGATAGGGAGCTTCAGCAAGCATCTTCTCGATCGCGACCGAGCAGCGCTCGGCCTCCTGCTCGTTCCTTGCCTTAAGGTGGATGTACATTTCAACCGATGCGATGTGGACTCTAAAGCTATCAAGCTCGCCATCAAGCCCGTCGATGACCCGGTAAGCCTCCTGCACGCGCTCCAAATCCTCTGCCATTCGGCCGTTATCGGCATACAGCCCCAATATATTAAGCAGTTCCAGCTCGCGCTGCATTTCGTACGGGAGAATGCGTGCTCGAATCGCATGTTCAAAATATCCCAGGCATTGCTGCGGCTCATAATAATAGGAATAATAGGACGCAAGCAGCCAATATAATACGCCCGGTCCATCCGCTTCGGAGGCTTGCATCAGTCCTTCCAGATCCGCCTGCACAAAGTGCAAAAAATTCAAATGCAGCGAATCGATGCTTACGCCCAGCACCTCCTGCTGATTGGCGAGGGCCAGCATCGCCTTGCTTTGTCCAAGCAGCTGGTAGGTGTCCAGCAGCTGCCGGATCTGCTGTTGAAGTCCGCTGTCCGTCAGAGACGGAACCGCAAGTACAGGGGCTTCCTTCAGCGCCAGGCTGTAGCCGAGCCCCCGCACGGTACCCAGCTGAACCCGCGCGCTCCAGCGCTTCAGCTTCTTCCGCAGCCGGTAAATATGATCATCCACCGTGCGCTCGACCGGGTATTCCATCGGCCATACCTGATCCAGCAGCTGTTCCCGCGTGAAGGTCTGACCAGCATGCTGGTAGAGAAACCGGAGGAGCGCATACTCCTTGGCCAACAACGTAATCGTTTCCGATTGAAACGTGACGGAATAGTCGCTCGGGTCAAACTCCAGATAAGCCATACCGCTTCTTTCCTCCCCATATCCGTTCGTTTTGGTCATTCTATTATAAGACATATGCCGGATTCGAGTATAACTCCAATTTTCAATTGCCCGATCCATAGGTTCGCGATAGACTAAAATCATATCCAACGAACGGACAAACTTCCGAGATAACTACAGCCAGGAGAATTGACAATGAAACGACACGCACTCAAAACCGCCTTCCCTTATACCCTGCCCGTCCTGATGGGCTATCTGTTCCTCGGTATCGCCTTCGGCGTCCTCTTGAACAGCAAAGGATTCAATACCGCATGGGCTTTCGTGATGAGCCTCCTCATCTACGCGGGCTCCATGCAGTTTGTCGCCATCAATCTATTGGTGAGTCCTTTTCAGCTCGCCGCTGCCTTTTTCATTACGCTCATGGTGAACGCCCGCCACTTGTTTTACGGACTGTCCATGCTGGACCGGTTCAAGGCGTCGGGCAGGCTCAAGCCCTACATGATGTTCTCGCTGACAGATGAAACCTTCTCATTGTTAAGCTCCGTGAAAGCGCCGGACAACGTGAATCCCAAATGGTTCATGTTCTTCATCGCCCTCCTCAATCAGGGCTACTGGATCGCCGGCTCGCTAATCGGCAATATCGCGGGCTCACTCATTTCGTTTAATTCGACGGGCATCGATTTTGCGATGACGGCGCTGTTCATCGTTATTTTCGTGGAGCAGTGGGAGCAGGCCAAGAATCATGTACCAGCCATTCTGGGCATCGTCATCACCGCCCTTTGCCTTATCCTGTTCGGAGCCGACCGCTTTATTCTGTTTGCCATGGCCGGCATCCTGGTCTCCCTATCGCTTCTCAGAGGCAAATTGCATGTAAAGGAGTCTGAATAATGGTTCTGTCCACCACGGAAGCCGCCTTAACGATTCTCGTCATCGCGGCCGCTACGCTGCTGACCCGCGTCCTGCCGTTTCTGGTGTTTCCGGCTCATCGGAAGACTCCGCCTTTTGTAGCCTATCTGGGCAAAGTGCTGCCGTTTGCGATTATCGGCATGCTCATCGTTTACTGCTTCAAGTCCGTTTCCCCGCAGGCCTGGCCCTACGGCATACCTGAACTGCTGGCCGGCTTGTTCGTCATCGGCGTGCACAAATGGAAGCATAACCTCCTGCTGAGCATCGGCGGCGGAACGGTTCTATACATGATCATGGTGCAGTATGTGTTCTAATCAGGAACGCACTTGGTTACGGTTCATAACATAAGCCATGAAACAGCAAAAAGGCTGCCTCCATCCCCTCGGGATGGCAGACAGCCTTTTGATGATGCGCCAGTTAGACGCTTGTATCCAATGTACGCAGCCTGCTTAAGGCAGCTTACTTGATGCTCTCTCCAACTTCCTTCACCATTTCCTGCACGGACAGCAGACCGCCGCCGGAGAGGTACCAGTAGTTCGGATCCAGGTAAACGATATGGCCGTCTTTGGACGCGTTGGTGTTCTTCACCAGCTCGTTTTCAACGGTTTTCTTAGCGGCTGCTCCGTCCTTATCGGTAGCCACAGCAGCATCGCGGTCAACGACGAACAGGTAGTCCGGGTTCTTCTCAGCTACATATTCGCTCGTTACGCTTTGACCATGCGTGGATACTTCGATCTTATCGTCCGCCGCGGCGAATCCAAGCACGTCATGGATGATGCCGAAACGGGAGTTCGGGCCGTACGCGCTTAGCTTACCTTCATTGGAAAGCACGATCAGGGCCTTTTTGCCGGAAGCGGCAGCTTTGTCATGAACCTCGGCAATCGACTTGTCGATGGCTTCCAGCTCGGATTTCACTTCATTTTCTTTACCGAAAATTTGGCCGACGGTATTCATGTTTTCCTTGAAAGAATCCATGAATTTCGTGGTATCGAGACCGAGGTACACGGTTGGAGCGATTTTGCTCAGTTCTTCGTAAGCATCGGATTGACGGCCGGAAATGATGATCAGGTCCGGATCGAGCGCGTTAATGGCTTCGAAATCCGGCTCTTTCAGGCTGCCGACGTTTTTATAGGCATTTTTATCTTCGTATTTGGACAAGTATGGCGGAATGTTAGCTTGAGGAACACCTGTTACAGGAACTCCCAGCTTATCAAGCGTATCGAGAATGCCGAAGTCGAACACAACGACTTTTTGCGGATTCTTTTTCACTTTGGTCTCGCCGAGCTTATGCTTGATGGTCAGTTCTTGGTTGTCTTCAGGAGCGGCGGCGGCATTAGCCTCCGTTTCATTCACCGGCGTTTCGGCGGTTTTGTTATTGTTACCGCAGGCTGCCAGCACAAGCACCAGCATTGCGGATATGATCAGCATGAGCATATTTCTTTTTTTCACAGTGGTCACCTCATAATATTTTTTAAGTTCTCGCTTTTGTGCACGGCGGCCGCTCCGGTGACGGATCGTTCTTCCGATCGCTGTTGTCCCCAGATTTCTTTATTTGCCATTTAAAAGGGTAGAAATCCGGGGACAAAGGCGAACACTGACGTTTCTTCAGAACGATTCCGCCCCCTGCGCTACCTCTGCGCAATAATTCAATTACTCAAAATGTTGTTTTTATAAAATGATGCGATGCAAGCCGTGCTGCCGGGCCCTGGCATGCTGGCGTTACATCCCATATCATTACCGAAAGTGATAAATGCAGGAGAAGCCTTTAAGAGAAATAAATGCAAATTCGATGATCGTTGATCGTTTCGATCTGGATGTCCATGCCGTATACCTGCTTAAGCACAGGGGAATCTATAATTTCCGCGGCGGGTCCTTCTTTAACGACTCTCCCGTTTTTGAGAGCCACGATATCATCGGAATAGACCGATGCGAAGTTGATGTCGTGAATGACGATAATAACGGTCTTGCCAAGTTCGTCGACCATGCGCCGCAGCACCTTCATGATCTGCACCGAGTGCTTCATGTCCAGGTTGTTCAGCGGCTCGTCGAGCAGCACATACTCCGTGTCCTGGGCAATAACCATGGCGATGAAAGCTCGCTGCTGCTGGCCGCCGCTCAGCTGGTCGAGATACTGATGCTGCAGCTCCTCCAGTTCCATATAGCGGATCGCCTTGTCGACGAATGCCCAGTCCTCCGGTCTCAGCTTGCCCTGCGAGTACGGGAACCGCCCGAAGCTGACCAGCTCGCGAATCGTAAGCCTCACGTTAATGTGGTTGGACTGTTTGAGGATCGATATTTTTTTGGCAAGGTCGCTGCTCTTGCATTTGTCGACGGACTCGCCTTCAATCAGAATGTCGCCTCCGTCCTTTTTAATCAGGCGGCTGATCAGGGACAGGAGCGTGCTTTTGCCTGCACCGTTTGCGCCGATAAAGGAAGTGATTTTCCCTTTGCGGATGGAGACGGACACGTCGTCCAGGACGGTTTTGCCATTGTACAGTTTGGTTGCGTTTTTGACCTCGATCACGACGATTTACTCTCCTTTAGCAGCAAGTAGAGGAAGTACACTCCTCCGGCCAGATTGATGATGACGCTCAGCGTGGTGGAGAAGGTGAATACCCGCTCGACCAGCAGCTGGCCGCCCACGAGGGCGATGACGCTGAGCAGCATGGCTCCGATGATGAGAAAATGATGCCGAAATGTTTTCATGAACTGGTAGCTGACGTTAGCCACGAGCAATCCGAGGAACGTAATCGGACCCACCAGCGCCGTGGAGATGGAGATGAGAATCGCCACCACGACCAGCATTCTTTTGACGACCTTGTCGTAGTCCACACCCAGGTTGACCGCCTGGTCTTTTCCCAGAGCAATGACATCGAGATACTTGGCATACCGAGTAAAATAAATCGCGACCCCCGCCATCAGCACGATCGACAGCACGAGCAGCTCCGTGTTGATGTTGTTGAAGCTTGCGAACATTTTATCCTGCACAATCTGGAACTCGTTCGGGTCGATCAGCACCTCCATGAATGTCGACAGGCTTTGAAACAAGGTGCCGAAGATCAGTCCGAGCAGGAGCAGAAAGTAAATGTTCTGGCCTTCCCGCTTAAATAGCAGCTTGTAAAAAACCACCGAGAAAAGTGCCATGAGACCGACCGAAATGACGAAATTCACGTTCTTGCCCATCATGGTCAAGCCCGCCGAACCGAATATGTAAACCATAAAGGTCTGGAACAGCATATACAGCGAATCGAGTCCCATAATGCTCGGCGTCAGAATGCGGTTGTTCGTAATCGTCTGAAAGACGACGGTTGAAAAAGCGATCGCCCCGCCTGTAATGATCATCGCCAGCACTTTTTTGCCTCTGCGAGGCAGGATGTAATCCCAGTGGCCGCCGGCTTGGATGAGCATGAACACGGCGATCAGCGCGAGGGCGATAATGGTTAGGAAAATCAGCTTTTTTTTCATGATGCATAAGCCTTTCTTCTCAGGAGTAGGAAAATAAAGATCGCGCTGCCCAGTACGCCAACCGTCAAACCGATGGAAATTTCGTACGGATAAATGATAATCCGGCCCAGAATGTCGCAGAAGAGGACAAACACGGCGCCAAGCAGGGCGGTATGCGTAAGGTTTTTCTTCAAATGATCACCTTGGTACATCGTTACGATGTTCGGAACGACCAGCCCGAGAAACGGAATCGTGCCTACCGTCAGAATAACCACCGACGACACTGCAGCGACCAGCACAAGCCCGATGTTGACAACGGCTTTGTAGTTCATCCCCAGGTTGACCGCGAATTCCTCGCCCATGCCCGCAATCGTGAAGCGGTTCGCGTACAGGTAGGCAATAATGAGCAGCGGAATGCTGATGTACAACATTTCATACCGGCCCTTCAGCACCGTTGAGAAATCACCCTGGAGCCAGGCGGACATGTTCTGGATCAAATCATTTTTATACGCGAAAAAGGTCGTGATCGAGCTGACGATATTGCCGAACATCAATCCCACCAGCGGGATAAAAATCGTATCCTTGAACTTCACCTTGTCAAGAATCCGCATGAAAATGAAAGTGCCCAGCAGCGCGAAGACGAAGGCTACCAGCATCTTCTCTAGCGTGCTCGCATTCGAGAACAGCATCATCGCCACCAAAATGCCGAATCTTGCCGAGTCCATCGTGCCCGCCGTCGTCGGAGAGACGAACTTGTTCCGAGTCAGCTGCTGCATAATCAGACCGATGATGCTCATGCTGGTGCCTGCGATAATAATGCTTACAAGCCTAGGCATACGGCTAATCCATAATACTTGCTGTTGTTCCGGTGTCAGATGAAAAAGATCCCACGGGGTAATGTCCTTAACTCCCACGAACAGGGATATGACGGATAAAAGTATGAATGCTGCCCACAAGTACCAAATTTTCATAAGGAATTCGACTCTTTCTTTATAAATTGAACTAAAGAAACAGTAGCTGCTCCCCTGTATGATCACGAGTTTCATGGAGAAGAATAACACTTTAGTTCATTTTATCTATTCAGTCTATATGCATAAATCTACATATGTTAAGAATGATACTCATTCTCAATTAGATTGATTTAGTTATCATTCTATCAGTTGGCTCGGTTTTGTCAACCGCATAAATGTGATTAAATCAAGCTTTTGGGGATCGACACAAAACAGAGAAAAGGCTGAGAGGGCCGTAACCTCAAGGATTACAGCCTGTCCACTCTGTGAATTCATGCAAAGAAATGTATACAATTAGTGCAAATGCCATGGATCATCCGTCTGACGAAAAAATCTGAATTCATTACGCCTCCCGGATCCCCTGACATCCACAGTGAATGGAGGAATGACTCCGCCTAACATGAATTCCATCTCCCTTCTTCGGACATCGTAACAAGGAATGCCATTTCCATAACGAAGGGAGCGAGGGGTAAATGACGGACAGTACGCGTGATTTTGTGGACAAGGTTCATGATAATCAGGAGAAACAGCGCAAGAACAAAGAAAACCATGGCCAAAACGTTTCCAGCAAACCGCTGCCGAACAAGCAGCACAGCACCAATAAATAACCGTACAAGCATCCGTCCGTATCCATTGAGGGCGGATGCTTTTTTGCACGTCCAGCGAGTCAGCAATATCCGCGAGCAGCGCTTTGGGGGTATTGGTTCTCTATCGCCGTCCTCCTGTCCAAAGTCCATTGATGAATACCTGATTTTCATATCCTTTGCAGGGTTGAACCTTCCCCTATCGTCTAAATCAATAGTCAAGCGGCCAGGCCGCCAAGACCAAAGTCTGGCTCCATCCTAGCCTCCGGTCAGTTTCGGCACTTCGCCGATTTCATTAGAATGGAACAAATGGCAGGCTTTGATTCCCATACAGTGCTTCTGTATGGTGCATTGAACGAACGCGGGGAGCATTACGCAATCTAATCCCGCCATAAAGGAGCAAAAGCATGGAATGGATGAACAATCTTTTTGAACAATATGGATATCTTGTGCTGTTTCTCGGTTTATTTTCGGAGTCTCTCGCCCTTCCCTTCCCGGGAGAACTCGCGATGGCCATTTCCGGTCATATGTCCTCGCTTGGCAACTTCCATATCCCCTTCATCATCTTCTATTCGTATATCGGTGCCATTATTGGCACGACCATTACGTATTTCGTCGGCTACAGGCTGGGAACGCCGTTTCTTCAGCAGTACGGAAAATACGTTCTACTGAACCAAACACGCCTTGCGAAGGTTACGACCTGGTTTGGCAAATACGGCAATAAACTGATTCTGATCAGTTATTTCGTGCCGGGGCTCCGCCATTTCACCGGATACGTATCGGGTGTACTGAAAGTGCCGCAGCGCACCTTTTTCGTACTGAACTATATCGGTGGCCTGGTATGGGTGCTGGTGTATGTATCCATCGGTAAACTATTCGGACCGAATATCGAACAGCTGCTGCATGTAGTCTCCCGTTATTTTGCGGCCACGATGGTCGTGCTGGCAGTGCTGATCACCCTGTTTGTACTGTTGAAGAAAAACAAGGAGAAGATTTTCAAACGTTTGCGGAGCAGATCCTCGTCAACAAGTAGCAAGCCAGACGAAGAGTAACGCTTAATATCTAAAAAAACGCTTCTTCTGCCCTTAGGGGGACGGCGGACGACACACGAAGCAGCGTAGAGTATGATTCGATGCCGAAGAAGCGGCAGCGAGCGGAGGAGTTGATTCGTTCTCGGGGCACCTTGCAAATGCAAAAAAGAGCATCCCTGCAGCCTAAAGACCACTGAGGGACACTCTTTTATTTAGCCAATGCCTGCCTATTTCACTGCCCCCTGCGTCACCCCATTGATGATCCACTTCTGCGCGAACAGATAGATGATGATCATTGGCAGCATCGCCATCAGGTACGAAGCGAACGCGAGATTGAAGTCGGTGTTGAACTGCCCCTGGAAAATGTACTGCACCAGCGGCAGCGTGTACATATTCTGGTCGCTGATAATGATCAGCGGGAGCAGGAAGTCGTTGTACGTGGAGAGGCAGATGAGAATGCCGACTGTGGCATTGATCGGAGCCATCAGCGGGAAAATAATCCGCCAGAACGTGCCCCAAGTGCCCGCCCCGTCCACCGTCGCCGCCTCTTCCAGCGCAACCGGAATCGAGCGGATATAACCGACATAGACAAAAACATTGAATGCTAGCGCGTACACCGTATGCAAGATCGTCAGACCAACCAGATTCGTCATATGCAGCGCCGAGGTCAGCTTGACGATTGGAAGCATGATGATCGGAAACGGGATGAACATTGCGCTGATAAAGTAGAAATACAGACCTTTAAAAAACTTCCGGTTCATATTCCGCGCAATGGCATAAGCAACCAGAGAGTTGGTCAGCAGCGTCAGCACCACCGTGCACAGGGTCACCAGCGCACTGTTGCGGAACGCCTGAAAGAAGTTCGTCATCTTCACCGCATTCCGGAAGTTCTCCCAGTGGAAGGTTGTCGGAATCGCGAAGACAGAACGCGTCATTTCCTCCGGATTTTTCAAGGCTATCGTAATTGTCATATACAGCGGGAACAAAATCAGAATCGTTCCGATGGCAATCAGACCCAGGACGAGCCAGTTCGTTTTCGTTCGCATTACATATCCGTCTCCCTTCCCTGAAGGAATTTAAGCTGCAGTACCGAGATGATAGCAATCACGATGAAATAAATGACCGAGTTCGCGGACTGGTAAGCAAATTCCCCGCCCTGGAAGCCGCCGGTATAGATCAGATGCGAAATCGACTGCGTCGCCCGGCCCGGTCCGCCACCCGTCAAGGCAATGATCTGGTCGAAGACCATCAGCGAGTTTTTCATCGCGAGCACCATGTTAATGGTGAAGAACGGCGCAATTAGCGGGAACGTGATTTTCCAGAATTCCTGCCAGCGGCTGGCCCCGTCCAGATTGGACGCTTCATACAGCGAGGTCGGGATGGTTTGCAGCCCGGCCAGGTATAAAATCGTGTTGAACGCAATCCCCTGCCATACCGCCACAATGACGATCCCGATCCAGGCCAGATGCTCATTGCCGAGTATGTTGGTCGAGAAGGCGCTGACTCCTAAGTTTTTGCCCCAAATCGTAAAGACGTTCGAGAACAGATAGTTGAAAATGTACCCGACGATCAGCACGCTCAGAATATTCGGCAGAAAGTAAATGCCGCGGAAAAAGTTTCTGAACTTGATCTTGGCATTGAGTCCGAGCGCAATCAGCAGGCTGAGTATATTGATCAGGATCGTGGTCACGATCGCGAATTTAAAAGTGAACCAATAGGCGTTGCCCACGTTGTTATCCGTGAAGATGTTAATGTAATTCTTAAATCCGACAAAGTCGTAATGCTTGCCGAAGCCGTTCCAGTTCGTGAACGAGTAATAAATACCCTGTAGGGCCGGCAGCGTCATGAATATGAAAAACAAGATAACGGCAGGCACGGTCATCCAGTAAAAAGCCGTGAGTCGCTTCGTCATTCTTCCTTCCTCCTTTGATCCGTGCGTTTATTTGCGGCTTTGCACCTTATCCCACTCACGGTCGAGCGTCTGCAAATAGCTATCGATGTTCCGGTTCTGCAAAAATCCCTGTACGATCGAGTTCAGCTGCATCGCGGCAGGCAAATAGTGGTCCGCAAAATCCAGCACCTTGCCCTTCTTCAAATACGGCTGCAATTCGGCAACCGCCGGGTCGTCTTGATTCACGCCTTTGACAGCGGCAAATGCCGTCTGCTCCTGAATGTATTGCCCGATATTCTCCGGTTCGAGCAGGAAGGAGACGAACTCTTCCGCTTCTTTTTTGTGCTTGGTATCCTCCGAAATAGCCAGCAGCGAATCTACCCCGGAGATCAGCTTGATCTTGTCCGGGTCGTTGCCGGTCGGGAATGGGAAGAAGCCGATATCGGCTTTCGGATTCGCTTTGCGGATCTCCGGAATCGCCCAGCTGCCCTGGATGTACATCGCGGCCTCGCCTTTGGCGAAGGCACGGTTGCCGTCGGCGTAATTTTTGCCGAAGTTATCTCCATGGCCGTAGTCCAGCAGCTTCAGCTGCTTTTCCGCCACCTCGCGGAATTTGTCCTTGAACGTGACCTTTCCTTCCCGCAGCTGCTTGAAGAAATCAATGCCCACTAAATTCGGAGCCAGCGCATTAAACGGAAGGTTCGTCTGCCAATCATCCTTGTATGTAAAATAAAAAGGGATTTTGCCGTTGTCCTTCACCTTCTGCGCCGTTGCAATCAGCTCGTCCCAGGTCTTCGGAACGGTCAATCCCATTTCTTTGAACATGGCCTTGTTATACATGATGCCGTTGGCATTGGTTGCATACGGAACCGCAGTCACTTTATCCATGCCGGTGATGTCCTTCAGCATTTGGATATAATTTGGTTCAATGTTGTCCAAGAGCTTGCTTTGCGTCAGGTCGGTAAATATGTCACTCTGTGCGAGGATGGAATACGTATCGGTCGCGCCGAGGGCAATGACATCGGGGATATCGTTCTTGACGACGCGCGTCTTGAGCACCGTTTCCGCATCAGGCGGGTTGATCTGGCTAACCTCGATGCCCGGATGCGTCTGGTTGAATTTCGCGATCAGTTTGTCAAAAGAACCTTTTGCTTCCGGTTTGTTCTGAAAAAATTCGAGCTTGATCTTTCCGTCTGTCCCGTCGCCGTTTCCGCATCCCGACAGCATCGAAACGAACAAAACGCAGGCGAGCAGAAGTCTTCCCTTTTTCATGCTGGACCCCCCTAATCTTAAAATTCCCATATACAGCATCATGAGTAGCTGATGATCCGGAAGCGATACCTTGGATCATTCTATATAAATAGCTTCTGTAATTAAGAAATACCCTTTACGAAAACGTTTTAAACGAACGATCTCATGCCAAAAACTATGTTATACAGGTATTATTTTCTTATTAGGGGAGGATTAAACGACCTTTTTGGGAAACCAACCCGGCAAGCATTTTGGGGTCACGGCGAAGTACGTATCTTAGCGATCTATTGGATGCAGACAAAAAAAAAGACGCCCGCGAACGGGCGCCTTTCTTGCCTAACTTGGTTCACTATGAAGTCCGGGGAACGGAGGCGATATCTACCGTACTCTCCAGATTCTTGAATTGACTCTCAAACATGCGGGCATAGAACCCTTTTTGCTCCATCAGCTCTTCATGGCTGCCCTTCTCAATGATTTCCCCATGGTCGATAACCATGATTGTATCGGCATCCCGAATCGTATTCAGCCGATGTGCAATAATGAAGGTCGTTCGTCCCTGCATCATGTGGAGCAACGCGTCCTGGATGTGCAGTTCCGTACGGGTATCGATGCTGCTTGTCGCTTCGTCCAGGATTAAGATGGATGGCCTTGCGAGCAGAACGCGCGCGATGGCCAACAGCTGGCGTTGTCCCTGACTGAGATTGCCGCCATTCTCGGACAACACCGTGTCATACCCTTCCGGCAAACGCCGGATGAATACATCTGCATTCGCCATAGCCGCCGCCTCTTTCACTTCTTCGTCCGTCGCCTCGGGCTTGCCGTATTTAATATTCTCCTGGATGGTCCCCGAGAATAAGTACGTGTCCTGCAGAACGAATCCGAAGCTTCGGCGGAGGCTGTCCCTCGTATAGTCCCGGATGTCCGTCCCGTCGATGCGAACAGAGCCGGCGGTAACATCATAAAACCGCGTCAGCAGGTTCACGATCGTCGTCTTCCCCGCCCCTGTCGGACCCACCAGCGCCGTACTGCTTCCGGGCTTCGCAGTAAAGTTGATGTTGTTCAAGATCGGAACTTCCGGTCTGTACCCGAAGCTGACCTGGTCGAACACCACTTCGCCCATAACCTGATCCAGTACTTCCGCACTCTTGGAATCCTCAGGCTCCTCCTTCTCATCGAGCACTTCGAAGACCCGCTCCGCTCCGGCAACGCCGGATTGAAGCAAATTATAAATATTGGCCAGATCATTCAGCGGCCTTACGAATTGACGCGAGTAACTGATAAAGCTGGCGATAACGCCAATGGTAATCAGGCTTTTAACCGCGAGGACCCCGCCTACCAAAGCAACGGCAGCGAATCCGATGTTGTTGATTACGTTCATCATCGGCATGAGAAAACCGGAGCGGATTTGCGCTTTCAAACCTACATCGAACAGCTTCTGATTTACCTTTTCAAATTCGGATATCGCTTTATCCTCATGGTTGAAGGCCTTGACCACTTCCATGCCCGAGATGCTTTCTTCAATATGGCCGTTCAGCATCCCCAGCTGTACTTGCTGCTCCTTGAACAGCACTTTGGTCTTCCGTGTTACGGTACGCGTCAGCACGAATAGAATCGGCACGGTAATCAGACTCGCAAGCGTCAAGATCGGACTGAGTATCAACATCATGACAAGCGAGCCCACGATCGTAATGGCGCCGGACATCAATTGAACGGTCGATTGCGAAATCGTTGAGCTCACATTATCGATATCATTCGTAAGCCGGCTCATCACCTCACCATGGGAACGGGCGTCGAAATAAGCCACAGGCAGTTTTTGGAGCTTCCCGAAAAGAGCTCTCCGCAAAGAGGCTACGATCCTCTGCGAAATGCCGGCCATCAGCCAGCCCTGCAAAAACGTCAATAACGCATCAGTTACATAAGCCGAGGCCAGGACGATAATGAGGATCTGAAGCAAGCTGAAGTTCACTCCTCCGCCCAGTGGCGACATGGCGTCAATGGATCGGCCGATCAGGTACGGACCCAGCAGGGTCACGGCCGCATCCACCACAATAAACGCCAGAATGAGTGACAGCAGTCTCCGCTCTTTGCCGAAATACCCCCATAACCGCCGGAGCGTTCCTCCAAGATTCTTGGGCTTCCCGCCTGCACCTCTGCCCATGGTTCCTCCCATCGGACTGCCCGGTCTTCCGCCAGGAGACGCTGCACCTTGAGGTAGAGGAGCTTGCTTCTGTTCACGCGCCGGATTATTCTGCGTCATTCGGCTGCATCTCCTTTCCCATCTGGGATTTGTAAATTTCCTGGTACACGCGGCAGGTCAGCATAAGCTCTTCATGCGTTCCGCTGCCGGCCATTTCCCCGCGGTCCATCACGACGATTTGGTCGGCATCCATGACGGAGGTGATCCGCTGCGCAATCAGAATGCACGTCAGCCCCTTGGCATAGGTGCGCAGAGCTTCCTTGATCCGCCCTTCCGTTGCTACGTCCACCGCACTCGTGCAGTCGTCTAGAATCAGAATTTCCGGCTTTCTGACCAGCGCCCGGGCAATGGAGAGCCGCTGTTTCTGTCCGCCGGAGAAGTTTACGCCGCCTTGGCCGATCCGGCTGCCATAGCCTTCCGGAGAAGCCATGATGAATTCATGTGCTTCCGCCATCCGCGACGCCTGCACAAGCTCCTCCTCCGATGCATCCTCCTTGCCCCATCTCAGATTGTCCGCCACCGTACCCGTAAAGAGCATGATTTTCTGCGGGACGATCGCGATGGAATCCCTAAGCTGCTTCGGATCCACCTGACTTACATCCACACCATTCACTTTCACTTTGCCGGAAGTCGCATCATAGAATCTGGGGATCAAGTGAACCAGCGAGGTCTTGCCGGAACCTGTTGAGCCGATAATGCCAACCGTCTGTCCCGGCAGACAGGTCAGCGTAAAATCGCGGATCACCGGATCTCCCGCGGAGCCTGCATAAGCAAAGCTGACCCGTTCGAAATCGATCCGCCCGCGTTCTCCGGTAAAAGCCTCTGCTTTCGCGCCCCCGCCCGGCATACCGCTGTCCTCCACCATGACTTCTCCGATCCGTCCGGCGGATGCCTTGGCCCGCACAAACATATTGAATACGTTCGAAATCATCATCAACGCGAACAAAATCTGCGTCATATAGTTGATGAACGCGATGATGCTGCCGACCTGCATCTGGTTATTGTCAACTCTAAGCCCGCCGAGCCAAAGGACAGCAATGATGCCAAAATTAACGACAAGCGATATCCCCGGCCCAAATACCGACATGACCCGCATGGAAGTCATCGAACGATCTGTCAGCTCATCATTGGCTGATTTAAATTTATCCACTTCATAGTCGAAACGGTTAAACGCCTTTACGACGCGCACACCGGACAGGTATTCCCTCATGACGCCATTCACGCGGTCAAGCGCGCGCTGTACGCGGATAAAGAACGGAAAGCCGATCTTCATGTTCATCACAATGAGAACCGCTACGACAGGTACTACAATGGCAAGGACCACGGATAGATGAATATCGAGCCGCAAAGCCATGATCAGGGCACCAATCCCCAGCAAGGGCGCTTTTACGAAAAAACGCATGAGACCGTTCATAAAATTCTGCACCTGCGTCACATCATTGGTCAGGCGCGTGACCAGGGAAGCCCTGTCAAAGTGGTCCATGCGCTCAAACGACAGCGACTGGATTTTACGGAACAGATCCGATCTCAGCTCTGCCCCGAAGCGCTGGGAGACATGGCTGGAAATCACGTTGCGGATCGATGCTGACAAGGCGCCAATTCCTGTGACAAGCAGCATGAGCCCGCCTAAAGTAAAAACCTTGTTCATGCTTCCCGTTGCAACACCGTCATCAATCACCTTTGACATGATCGTGGGTTGCAGCAGGTCGCAGAAGGCCTCCAGCATCAGGAACAACACCGCAATGGCAAACATTTTGCCGTACTTCCGGATATATTTGCGAAGAAAGGACATCGATGGACACACCTTTTGTTATCAAATTTGGCTATAATTGCGAACCTATATGTATTTTAATACATATTTACTTATCGAGATTACTCCCATTTTATTCAGAAGTCACGAATTATTATAAGGGAATATCTTTCTAAACCCAATCATTGTATATCGTGGATATACATAAAAAAGCGTCAGGAATCTCCTGACGCTTTTTTCTTCAAACTACCGATGAGCTATGATCTGTTCGTATAGAATTTCCAAATGCTGCACATGTCTTTCAATGCTTCGATAAGCGCCTCTTCCGCCGCATCATTGTTGTTATAGATCTCTCTCGCAGTTTCAATAGAGTGTTTATCCGCATCACTCAATATTAATACGTTCTCGAGAGATTCAACAGCAAATATCGTTTCGTTTAGAGCTTCTCTCAGAGTTGGCAGCGTTATAGTTACTACTTTCGTATCGGATTCTTGCCCTACCGTGACCTTTACGGTTGCGCGATATTGAATTGGCTCACCCGAGGTATTGAATTGCAACAATTTAATCTCATTGCTTGCTGCATCAAGCTCCAAATACACTGTATCTTGCACCGTAACCGGTTCAAAATGAATGATCTCCAGCTCCGCTTTTTCATTCATTTCCGAATTGGTTAAGTACACCGAATCGCCAACCGTCGTTAACCCAGGAACAACAACATGGTCGTTCACTTTTTGAAGTTCGTTCTCTAAAGTCGTGTTAGGAATATCCGAACCCTCTTCAGGAAGAACTCTTACTTCAACCCATGGACTCTCTATCAACCCCGGGCTGATAACCGATACGTATATCGTTTCTCCCAGTGGATAAAAGTCCAAATCTTGTATGATTGCAGTATCACTGCTTTCTGCTACAGGATCGGAGTAGAAGACAAATTCATCATGATAAAGCTTCACTTTGTCTCCTGGGAACAAACCTTTTACTGTTAAAGTGTCATGCGGTCCGACATTGTTCACCGCGGTAATATTGTTCAGTTCGGGAGCTGCGCTTATATTAGAATATTCAGGAAGTTCATGCGTTGGAGCCACCGATGTCAGCTCATTCTTATCCTGAAACTGAATATCTGAGCCATTTACCACCATATTAAATACATTCCAATATAATTCATCGCCATATCCGACAGGAATGTGATAAATCTTCAGCGGTGTTGCCGAATTCCCCGAGTATACTTCTACTTTTGCATTCGAGTTACGCAATGTCTGCGTACCATCGAAATTCCCGGAATAATTATGCACGTAGAAGGTATACGTTCCATCAACCGTTTTACGAATCGTCGTTGTCTCTGGCCCATAGGAATCTACATCGTCATGATCCAGGTCTGCATACAGCTTGTCGCCATAGTAGTATTGTTTGCCGCCGTACCATGTATGGAAGCTATGCTGGTTTGGTGTAGGTCCAAGCAAGTGAGAATCCTCATCTCTTGGTTTTTCTCCCCAAGTCAACACAATGCGAAGTTCGTCTGCCGCCGGTACCTTGATCGCCGTTGCATCTTGATCCGGGTTATAGCGGTCAGTTAGCGAAACGCCAACCACATACGTTGTGATAAATCCAGCCTTCACCAGTTCGCCTGTATAGATGCCTGGTGGAACGACAACCGTGTACTTTCCTTCTGCATCGGTTACGACGGTGGCTGCAACGTCACCGCTGATCGCGCCTACGCCTTTGCGGAATTTAATCGTCATGTTGGCAACGGGCAGATCATTTACATCCGTGATCGTACCCCCGAAGCCATACACTGCTGAAGGAACGGATGGTGTGCCGCCTCCTGAATTCGAACTTCCCCCTCCGCCAGAGGTTGTTCCAGAAGTATTTCCAACCGTTCTTCCATTAACCGTCGCCTGCACATTACCGCCAACGACAACATTGCCTGGAGTCTGGGCAATCGTTACACCGGAAGCATTAATCGTTGCCGTACCGATACTTCCCGTGCCCGTGACATTCGCTATGGCATTCAAAATCATCGCGTTAACGCTTGTACCCGCCGCTAATTGAATATCAGCGTGACCGGCAGATGATGCAACATTCAATGCTTGAATGGAACCGGATGTCAGGTCCACACGAATGGAAGTGGCAATCACATCAACCGTTTCGAAGGTTCCGGCCAATGTAATCAGTGAATTTGCAGGAAGCTGATCCGACAACGATACATTGCCAAAGCCGCTGCCTGTGAGATTGGACTCTTCCAATCTTGCACCGGATTGCAGTGTAATCTGCTGGACAGAAGTCGCGCCTTCCGTGACTATGCGAATGCTGCCATCTTTTTTATTAACAATAACCGTAACCAGAACGGAGTCTTCAAAGTGAACACTATTCTTGCCGCCGCCGTTTACCGTAGTCGTTCCTTTTACAGTAACTCCTTTGAGGAAAACATCTCCCTCGCCAATTCCCTCACCCAGAACCAGGTTGCCTTCAATCACTGTGTTCTGGAGTGTTACGCCCGGTGCGTTAATTTTCACAGAGCCTTTTACGGTTTCTGTACCGGATGCTGGTCCGTACACGCCTGCCTTGTTATAAGACACGGTATAAGTGTCCTTTAACTTGGAGGCCC
This sequence comes from Paenibacillus dendrobii, assembly GCF_009807035.1. Taxonomy (GTDB): domain Bacteria; phylum Bacillota; class Bacilli; order Paenibacillales; family Paenibacillaceae; genus Paenibacillus_AQ; species Paenibacillus_AQ dendrobii. The sequence continues at coordinate 327,671 of NZ_WUBI01000004.1, read as the reverse complement.
GATCCAAAACGCTAACTGCCTCTGCTCTGGAAGCGGAATCGAGTGGTCTGAATTTTTGATCTTGCCCGTTCATGAGACCGGCATCAATGACTGCCCCCAACGCTCCCTTGCTCCATACAGGACTATTTTTCGTATCAGGCAAACGATCCGCGGTGTCCGATGGACTCAGTTTGAGCAAATTCGCTATGATAACCGCCAATTCCTGACGGGATACTGCATTATTGGGTTTGAACGTTTGGTCTGTGTAACCCTTCATATAGCCCGCTGCCACTGCTTTTGCAACGTCTTGGTTAAACCAGTTTGAAGACTTCACGTCCTTAAATGTAACATTTGACGTTTGTTGAAAATCAAAAGACTTATTAATAAGTACTGCTAATTCGGCGCGGGTAATCTTGCCGTTCGGCTTCAATGAACCGTCCTCGAATCCAGAAAGGTAGCCTTTTTGCTGCCACTCCTTCAGTACGCCTTCTGCCCAGTGCCCTTGGATGTCATTTACTGTCTTTGCTGGCTGAGCCTCTGCCTTTGTCTCTGTGGAAGCGAAAACACTGCTCAATGCAACAACATTAAGGCAAACACAGAGGACTAAAATAAATAACTTCTTATGTAGTGAACTTTTCCCCTTCAAAACAACAACCCCTCCAATAATTTTCATGCCAAAACACTTCTGTCACTATAATACTTTTAGATCATCCCCTTTATAGTTATATTTTACTAAAATATAGAGATTCATAGTGTATTATACCCCCTTACCCAAATGTTGGGAATCACTTTTTTATCAATATTTGTTACTTTAGATCGAATTAGGAAGCAAAATGCAAAAAAACCTAGCAACATCCAGACAAAAACATCCCAAATTAGTGAGCGTTTTGTCGAAATAGTTACCAGGTCGATTTCTTCATTTCCTGCCGATTTTAATAGCTATCTTCCAGCATCAATCTCTAAGCCACTGATCAAAAAAGTTCTTATACCCTTCCTTCATCACCCGGCTGGAAAATTGGTCAAAAGCATAATGCCGGTTATCCATCGAATACGATTTGGGCGATGCGGCAGCCATGTTCACCAGCTCGAACCAGTTCTCCTCGTTTCCTGAAAAGGAATGGCGCGCATTGATGTGACGGTAGCAGGGATGCTCCGGTTTGACGATGATTTTGCCCATTGCGAGTGCTTCGGTCAGCGGCATGGCAAAAGTATCAAACCGCGAGCAGCTCCAATAGACTTTGGCCGAGTTCATCAGCGCGAATATCTCATCCTGGCTCAAAGCGAACTGCAGCCGTACATTATCCGGAATATCATATTTCTTCATGCTTTCCCGGTAGCGCACGCCGCCGAAGACCATGAACACTTCCTTGTCCGGGTTTTGCTTTGCATATTTCAGCACCAGATCCGGCCGCCTGTTTTCCTCGTCACGCCCGATCCATAGAATGCGGTTCTCCACAACCTGTGCCGGGTCAAAATGCTTTTGCGCCAAGCTTTCGCTGAAGCCGATCGGAATGACGTTCACGTCGGTGACGCCAAAGTTCCGGGCAAACTCCTCTTTCAGAAATTCCGTTTGTACGATCGCTTTGTCCACCATTTGGTAAAAGGGCTTCATCATTTCATATCCCGTCAACGCAGGATCGGGAAAGCTGTGGGGAAAGAGCACGCTTTTCTCCAAAAACATTTTCAAGTAGGTGAAGCCTGAAACCGTGTAGATGACATGCTCGATGTTATTTTGATAAATCTGATCCAGCACAATATCATAATTCACCAGATCTCCCTTTTCGTGCTCATAGCCCGGCACCCAGTCATATCCGCTTACATGGCGCTCCGGAGAGATGAACACGATGTCCACGCCTAATTCTTCGCCGATGGCTTTCAGGCGGTCCGCAAAGACGCGGGGGCCCTGATTTTCGCTAAATTGGATCTTGCGCATGATCAAACCGACTTTTTTCATTGGTTATTCATCCTTTATGCTCTCAACGCAGTTATTTTCAAAACCAAATTGATTTCATCAAATGTTCAAGACAGTAGCGGCAGCGCGAGCAGCGCCATTTCCAGGCATACCCGTCGACTTGGCTCCAAAAAATCCTCGCCCAAAATTTCCGTAAGCTTATCCAGCCGGTTGTACAGCGTTTGCCGGTGAATGAACAGTGCCTTGGCCGTATCGTTTTTGGACCCCATGCATTTCAAATACATATCGAGCGTCTGAAGCAGATGGAGATGATGCTCCTGATCATAGGCCATCAACGCTCCGAGCTGATCCTGAATGAAGGACCCCAGAGCCTCCGCAGGTATGGCCTTAAGCAAGCGGTACACCCCGATCCGGTCGTAAAAGAGCCCTTCCTGCACCAATGCTGCCGAACGTGATATTTCCAGCACCTGCTCCGCTTCCTTAAAGCTCTTATGCATATCCGTCATTCGGGTGCGCATCAGTCCAAAGCCAGCATGAAGCCGGAACATTGGCGCTCCCGCACCCGGTAGCTGCATACGTTCCACGATTTTGCGGATCGTCTGCTGCAGGAGTGCCGTCGTATCTTCTCTTGCTGCCTTATCGCGCGCGCATAGGATATAAATCCGGCGGCCTTTCTGCATCAATAAATTGTGAAGGGCATGCTTTTTTAATAACGCGCGCAATCTGACCAGAAGGTCCTGCTGATCCGACTCTATTTTATCCCGGTCCAGGTCCCCTTCCTCGGCACTGTACTCCGTTTCGATCATCCCCGCCGCAAACCATATCTCTCCCTGCTTGGCAGGCCGAAGCCCCATACGCGCCCGCGCCTCTTCCTCATCCTCCATCTGGTGATTCAAAAGATCCTGAATAAGCTGATTTTGGTCCCGCAGCATTTTTTCTTCAAGAAATAGCATCCTAAGAAGAAGTGACGCCAGCGATTTGGAAGTATAGTCAAGCAGCAGCGTGATCCGGTCCTGGGCTTGTTGGCTTGAAATGACCAGTCCGACATGCGCCAGCGTTTGTCCGAGACAAATGACCGGCTGCGTCAGCAGCAAACGGTTCTGGGGCAGCACGAAGGTGCCCGCCTCCTGCTGGGCCGATTCGCTGGTTTCCACCTGGTGCCTGTACAATACGGTGACTTCTTCTGCAGAAGCGGCGGAAATTCCGCGGGGGACAAATTTATTCGTATCTACGGTGGAATGGTACACAACTTGCTGTCCGGTGTATTCATATAATACATGGAGAACGGCGTTAACGTCGGTGCTTTGAAGGGTAATTTGCTGCAGTCTGCGCGAGTAAGCCTCCAAATCCTTCAGCATCTGATGCTGCTGGTTAATCAGCAGGCCGTGAATGTCCTGGGTAATTTCCACATAACGGACAGGCTGCTCAAATACAATGAGAGGAAAATTCGACGCATCCGCAAGCTCGATGATCTCGCTTGGAATGTTCTCGATGCTCGTTCCGAGCTCAACGCACAGCCCCGCGGCTTCCTGGCGTATAAGCTGCTGCATATAGGACAGGCGTTCCTGTTCATAATGACGAAGCCAGAGGCCGGTGGTTAGAATGAGATCGTTTTTTGTTACAAAAGGAGCCACATTCGTGATTTCCAGTATGTGGACCCAACCGACTTTATGGCCGGTGCCGCCCGCGCCTGCGATCAGCCGGGCTCTTTGAAATACGGGGCGCTCCAGCACGTCCCTGACGTAAAGCGTAAACCCGCCCATAGCCGTCACATCCCTCAGGTTTAATGGAGACATTATAGAAGGTTGGCGGGCCATTTTCAATACAGATTCCGGTCCCTCCAGGCTGAACATTATGTCCTGTCATGTGATCTATTTCATTGACAAGACGTATGATGCAGCGCATACCAATCGATTGTAAACTTTTAATATATGGAGAAAAAATACAAAATGTCGTTTCTTAATATGAATGAAGAGGTGATCTGTCATGAACATCGGAATACCAAAGGAAATTAAAAATAATGAGAACCGCGCCGCCGTTACCCCGGCAGGAACCTTGGAATTTGTCCAGCATGGGCACAAAGTGCTCGTAGAACACAACGCCGGACTTGGAAGCGGATTCACCGACGAAGAATATAAAGAGGCCGGAGCCGTCATTATACCAGATGCCAAGGAAGTATGGGAGCAGGCGGACATGATCATGAAGGTTAAGGAGCCTCTGCCAAGCGAATACGGTTATTTCCGTAAAGGGCTCATTCTCTTCACGTACCTGCATCTGGCCGCTGAGCCGGAACTGGCTAAAGCTCTCGTTGCATCGGGCGTACATGCCATCGCTTATGAAACCGTAAATGTGAACGGAACGCTGCCGCTGCTTACGCCGATGAGTGAAGTGGCGGGACGCATGGCCGCTCAGATCGGTGCGCAGCTGCTGGAGCGTCCGCATGGAGGCAAGGGCATTCTGCTGTCCGGTGTTCCCGGTGTGTCCAGAGGCAAGGTAACCATTATCGGCGGAGGCATCGTGGGCATGAATGCCGCCAAGATCGCCACCGGACTTGGTGCGGATGTCACGCTGCTGGATCTGAGCATTCCGCGCCTTCGCCAGCTGGATGAAATATTCGGGAATCAGATCAGTACCTTGGTATCCGCTCCCGCTAATATCGCCAAAGCCGTCGCCGAAACCGATCTTCTCATCTGCGCCGTGCTCATTCCGGGAGCCAAGGCACCTCGTCTGGTCACGGAGAACATGGTCAAGACCATGAAACCCGGATCGGTGATCGTCGACGTAGCCATTGATCAGGGCGGTGTGGTCGAAACCATTGACCATATTACCACCCACGACAATCCAACTTACGTGAAGCACGGCGTAGTCCATTATGCCGTTGCGAATATGCCCGGCGCGGTACCGCGCACCTCGACGCTTGCGCTCACCAATGCCACGATGCCGTTTGCGCTTAAGCTCGCGGACACTGAGCTCCAGCAGCTCCTGATTGCCAATCCGGCCATCCGCAGCGGTGCCAACGTCCTGGGCGGCCATGTAACCTATGAAGCGGTAGCCCGCGACCTTGGTTACGACTATATACCGGCCGAGAAAGCTCTTAGCAAAGTCACGATTTAAGTGCATGATTTTATTTCAAGCAGCATAGAAACAGGGCCTCTTTCCCAGAGGCCCTGTTTCTTATTTCATATGATGGCGGACATCTAAATTAATGTGCCCTTCTTCAGCATTTTAATAGGATGGTCATTCACGACCAATGGCAGAATCTTCGTACCGCTGACCATGGGTGAGCTGCAGTGCGCGCACAAGGGTTCCTGCTCGAAAGCAAAATTATCCCTCATCCAGCCGTTACAGTCCTCATTGGAGCAAGACCAGATCGTCGTGTCCGCCTCAGGAATTTCCTCAACCGCTTTTTTTCCGAAGTACATCGCAATCCCGTCCTCATCCTGTATTTTCGCAGCATCCCAGCTGTTTCCTTAGTATGGCCCGGAAACGCTGAATTATGTTACCAAGACTGAACGAAGTTGTCTGCCCTTATCCCTATGAAATGCTGCGTGTTAGGGAGGGTATGTCTTATCTATATTCCATTAGGTGCTTAAAAATTGCATTTCTTCCATACAATCTGCAAGAAGGATGCAAGAAATTATTGGACGAACCTGCCGATAAACGCAGAAACCACCTGCTCATATTTCACCGGGTCCATGCGGTAAGCCTCTCCGTGCCCGGCTTTGGGAACGATATATAGCTCCTTTTCGACCGGGCTATTCTCGTACACCTGATGGACCATTTCCGTCGGTACGAACGTATCATTGTCCCCGTGAATGAACAGAGTCGGGGTTTTCGATTTTTTGATCTGTTCAAGTGCGGAAGCCTCCCCGAAAAAGTATCCTGCGCGCATTTTGGTTAACAGGCTTGTGGTTTCCACGATTGGAAACGCGGGAAGATGATACATCCGCTTCAGCTGAAATGTAAGCTCGTCTTTCACTGACGTATAACCGCAATCCTCTACGATAGCTTTCACATTAGACGGCAGGTCTTCGCCGCTGGTCATCATTACGGTCGCACCACCCATGGAGACACCATGGAGAACCATTTGCGTGTCTGCTCCGTTGACGTCCAGAACGCGCTGAATCCATTTGACAATATCCTTGCGCTCCGGCCAGCCGAATCCGATATAATTGCCATCGCTCTCACCGTGTCCCCTGGCATCCGGAAGCAGAATATTGTATCCCAGATCCTCATGATACATTCTGGCGTAGCCGCTCATTTGCGTGGCATTGCCAGAGTAACCGTGTGCGATAATGACCGTTTTATCGGAAGGCTTGGAAGCCGCCAAATAATACCCCTTCAAGCGAATGCCATCATCCGAATCCATCTCCCACCGGTCAAAGCTTTGATGGTTCCACCAATCGTTGTCCGCTTTCGAGGTATCTTTCGATTGTTCCACTTCAGGACTGGCCTGCAGATCGGGACTTCCGTTTAAAAAGTCTTTCGAAGCACGCGCAACAGCCACATGGTAAAAATAGAAGCTGGCCGACGTAATTACGATCAATACCAGCACAATAAAAGAAACGCCGCCTATCATCATCTTTTTCTTCAAACTCTTCTCTCCCATGTAAAATTCAGACAAATAAATTCCACTTAATAATTTAATATACCATATATTCTGCACCGAACCATCTTGAAGCCTGTAAACATCTGGATGTCACGATTCCCTCACATTTCGCAGGATTTGCGACGATATATTATGTAGTGAATCAACTAACCGATCACAATTCCATTTTATACAAAACAATTGGGAGTCAGGTGTAAAAGATGAATATTCTGGATGTAATTATCGCTGCGATACCTTATATCAAACAGATCACGGGCGGGAATATCATGATTGGCGTTACGGACCGTGAGAAGTTTCTATTGTACGAGCCATCGAATACGATCGATTTCGGGCTCAAGGCAGGCGATCCGATACCGGAGGAAGACGCAAACTTAAGAACAGCCCTTGCCGGGCACCGGTCTTCTACGCAGCTTCCGGCTGAGATCTACGGCCACCGCATATTGGCTGCTGCCATTCCGGTCGTTGATGATCAGGGGCAGGTCGTGGGTACCCTCGCAACGGCGCAAAGCTATGAGAACCAGGAACGGCTGGAGCAATACATGGGGCGGATTGAAGACATCTCCAACCGTTTGGTGGAAATGGTGCAAAATGTGGCTGCGCATTCCGAGGAGTTGTCTGCCACGAGCGAGCATATTCTGGACAACTCCAAAAATGCCGTGCAGGAATCTTCGAATGTCAACAAGACCATCGATTTCATCCGCAATATATCGAGCCAGACGAATATTCTGGGCCTGAACGCCTCTATCGAAGCGGCCCGGGCAGGGCAGCTGGGAGCAGGTTTCAATGTTGTCGCCAAGGAGGTCCGCAAGCTGTCTGAGGATACCAAGCGGGCAACGCTGCAAATCTCCGAAACACTGGGGAGCGTGCAGCACTCCATCCGGCAGATGGAAACGGATTTCACTCAGATCGCTTCCTCTTCCCAAGAACAGGCCGTGCTGGTTACGGAGTTCATGGATGTGATCGAGCAGTTAAACCGTACAGGAGAGGACATGAAAAAGTTCGTCAGCCAATTGATTACGGGTCAAGTCTGATCCTAGCGCAAAACCGGGAAGCCCGTAAGTGGCAGTCCCGGTTTTTTTTGGATAGGAGTACATCTCTACTTCGTTTCCATGTATTGTTTCCCTTCACCAAAGTAAGCCCGCCATCATCTTTTTTTGCCATCCTAGCCACCGGGAAATCACATGTGGCATAATCAAAAGAGAAATGCGATGAATAACGATGATTTTTTTGCATTCATGTATGAATGAAATGATACCCGAAAAGGAAGCGATTCACATGTCCGAAGTAATCAACGACGTATTCGGCTCCATGCTTATCCTGGACCGGATGAACGCTCACACCGAACAGGATGCATTATATCCCTTCGCGCTGGATGAGCTACTGTGCAAAGAAACTGGACTAGGCGGACCGTCTGTGTGCCACATTTGGCAGCAGCCACGTTCCTTTATCATCGGTCTTCGCGACAGTCGTCTGCCGGGAGCTGCTGAGGCGAGAACCTGGCTTGAGTCCATGGGATATCGTACCGCGGTCCGAAACTCAGGCGGAGCAGCCGTTCCGCTCGATCTTGGAGTCGTTAACCTGTCCCTGATTCTACCGAAACAAGGAGCAGGCGACGAACGCTTCCGCAGCGATTTCGAACGGATGTACGGTTTGATTCGAGAAGCGCTGGCTCACACCGGCTTCGAGGTGGACAAGGGTGAAATTGCGGGCGCGTATTGTCCCGGAGACTTTGACCTCAGTATCGGCGGTCGCAAATTCTGCGGCATCGCGCAGAGACGTCAGGCCCATGCCTTTGTCGTGCAGGCGTTCGTGATTGCGGCGGGCTCGGGGCAGGAACGGGCACAGCTCGTAAAAGAGTTCTACGACCGTGCAGGGGCGGGTGCCCCTGCGGCGGATTATCCGCAGGTGGAGAGCCGCAGTACCGCCTCCCTGGAAGAATTGACCGGACTAGGACCGCACGCGGCGGAGCAGTTCGCCAGTGCCGTCAAAGACATCATCCGCAGCCGGCAAACGGCGGAGGGTACTGCGGCTTCAGCAGCACGTCTCATACTGCCGGGCAGCCGTGAAGTCGCTGATATGGCAGAGCAGCTCAGACGGCGTTATACTTCGGGATGACACGCAAAAAGCCCGCACGGCCGGTCAGCGGTGCGGGTTCAGTGCAAGCACGAGAATACTTTTATCCAATGTGTAATTCCAATCGATGAAGCAATCGCTAATGCGGGTTGGCAGCAGTTCCTCAAGGATATGACTTTTTAATACATATTCCTTTTCCAGCTTGCGTTTCACGCGTTTCAAGGTATCTCCCTGCCCCAAGCGGATCATCTCCTGCTCCATCGGCAGCAGAACACCGTTACGGACCACCAGGAGAGTGCGCGGGTTCATCTCGTAAGAATCGGTGGTGCACGGTGCTTTTTGCACATGGGCACTAATCCTGTTCAGCTCCGCCTCGATCTCCTTCCTGCAGTTGTACTCCGTTGAGATGAAGTGAGCATGACAGACCGGTTCCCGGCTTATAATCATAATCATCCCTGTTTTCTGTTCCAGGTCCCAATCGTAATAGCACTCCTCCATGCTTACGCTGCTCATATCCTGCAGATACTGCAAAATTTCCGGCATAACCGCCAGCATCAGCTTGTCCCTGGTCTCCATCACGAGCCCCTCTTGATGCTGTTCCAGCAGTATCTTTTCCGTCGGAGTCATAAAATTACGCAAATAAATGGTTATAAACGTACTGCCTGTGGAAACCACAACCGACTCTGGTCCCTTGCCGAAGTGGTCCCTTAATAGTTTGCCAGTATAACTGGCGATAATTTGCTGAAATGATTGATTATGTAATTGGTCCATTGAATTTGACCCGTTCCATGGTCTGTTAGCACGATCTGAAGGCATGACCCCAAGGTTGCCGTATTATCTGGAAACGAATCCTTCTTTCCCTCCTGATTACGAAGTAGCGGGCGGGCCATCACCCTGTTTGCCGGACTATTTGGCCGGAAACGTCGGGCCTTTAAACAATAAAAGGCCTAACATTCCCTTAACATATGAAGAGAAGTTAGGCCATGAAAGTGACTTTTATCCAAGGGATATATTCATTCATTTACCCACATATTATCCAGTTATTAATATTCCACATGCATTATAGCACAAGTTTCATTATAAAAAAAAGAGCCCTTCGTTCCATTGGGTTCAAGCCCAGCATAAACGTGCATTTAACAATCAGAAATTCGCACCATTTTATACCTACTTTGGTTTATATGGAGGGATTACATTGAACGGAGCGGATATCAACACCTATTATTTTAAGGATGACGGAAAGATACCGGGCAACCCCCGTTTGCCCGTGATGGTGTACAAAGGTGTACTTCGGGACGAGCCTATGGAGACCGAGAGCATCTTCAATCAAAACGGCTGGCTGAACAGCTGGAAAAACGGCGTATTCAGTTACCACCACTATCACAGTATTGCACACGAGGTCCTGGGCGTTGTCAGCGGCTCGGCCGTTCTGCAGCTGGGCGGAGAACGCGGACAAAAGTTTGAACTTGCTGCCGGAGATGTGGTCGTATTGCCCGCTGGCACCGGTCACAAAAAAATCTCCGCCACTTCAGACTTCAGTGTTGTCGGGGCTTACCCGGGCGGCATGGACTATAACTTGTGTACCGGCGAACCGGATGAGCGGCCGCGCGTACTTGAGGACATTCGCAACGTACCCCTTCCCGGCACCGACCCGCTGTATGGTGCACGCGGACCATTAATGGATGCCTGGACTCCGTCCAAAGACCGATAGTAACATCATTCCTGCGCCGTTATCGGAATAGGGGATATCGTTGTAAACTGTTACTAAATAAATGAAATCGAGATTTTCCATCAGATTGTTCACCTTCGAGAATCCACGTAAATCGAATACTCCCAAAAATAAAAAAGAAATGAGGATTACCCCGCATGGAACTCTTCCGCAATTCCATATTCGTCAGAATGTTTCTGGCTGCATTCGCTTCGCAGCTTGGCACCATGGTCGGCACCATGGCATTCGCCTTTTACCTGATCGACCGTTTCAGCAATCAGCCTACTTATGCCACAGTCGCCGAGATGATGTACTCGCTCCCGACCCTGGTGGTGTTCCTGTTCATCGGCGTGTTGGCCGACAGGCTCGACCGCAAACGCATCGCCGTACTAAGCGACTGGATCCGTGCCGGTTTGTCGCTGGTTCTGTTGTTGGCTGTACATGAAGACTGGATCGTCGCCGCTTTTGCCATTTTATTTTTGCGGAGCGCCATCTCAAAATTTTTTGCCCCAGCCGAAATGAGCCTGCTTCAGGGCATTATGAAGCCGGAGCAATATGTTCAGGCCTCCAGCCTGAATATGTCTATCATGGGTATCTTCATGCTGTTCGGCATGAGTATGGGTTCTGCTGCTTATTACTACTTGGGCATCGAAGGTGCCATTATCATCGACACGGTCAGCTTTATTATTTCTGGCCTTCTCCTCGCGTTTTGTCATTTCCCGCTCCATGTTCGCCAGCCAAACGGCAAAGCAAAGCTGAAAGACCTGAACATGAAGAGCATCCTTACGGACTTCGGCTCAGGCTTCAAATATATCGTCCGTAACCGGCTGCTGCTCGCGATCGTTCTTGGCTTCTTCTTTTTTGGCATCGTGAATGGCGTGTTCTCGATTCTTCCTCTCTTTACCATGAAATACAAACTAAGTCCCGACCACTATCAGGTATACACCCCCCTGGTGATGGTATTTCTCGGCATCGGTTACCTTATAGGCAGCGCGATCAGCACACCGCTCATCAAAAAAGTCGGCAAAGTCACAGTGCTGATTACCGGCCTCTTCCTCGTCGGTATCCTGACGATCATATTAGGCAGCTTCGCCTATATTCAGCTGTATCTGGGCATAGCGGTGCTGCTTGGCATCATCCTTGGACCGATTAACGTTGTGCTGGGCGGATGGATGCCGGAACTTGTGGAACCACAGAGTATGGGCCGGGTCAGCGCTTGGATCGAGCCATTGTCCACGACCGGTCAGGCGCTGGCGCTCGGATTCGTCGCCATCTTCTTCCCTGCCCTGGTATCGGTAACGGCACTTTACTGGATCCTGGCAGCCAGCATTTTCATTGTAAGCGTATATTACCTCATGGTGCTGCCTTCGCTGAACCGCAGACACCAACATGAAGCGAAGGTCGAAATGCCCGGTTAATACCGGGCTTTTTCATGATTGACATGGCCTCAGGACAGATACAATTATTTCATTGCCGATCAGGGACGGAATTTGACATTCACCGCAAAATGTTTATTTTTAGATATCAGGGATATATAAACGCCCGAGGATTTCCAATCCCGATATCGCAAGAAGATAAACTTCCGCTGCATGCGGCTTGTCCCCTTTTGTGTACGTCGATAGACGTTCTTATACAAGGGAATAAATATCAAGAGGTGAAACCGGTATGCGACTCCTGGTCATCGAGGATGATAAACATCTGTCCGATACGGTATGCGAAACAACCCGCGACCTGTTTGAGGCCGAGCAGGCTTTTGACGGGGAAGAAGGCTTATATATGGCGGAACAGAACATTTACGACGTCATTATTCTCGATATTATGATGCCTCACATGAACGGATACGAGGTGCTTGGCGAGCTCCGGCAAAAGGGCATTGCAACCCCGGTGCTGATCCTGACGGCCAAGGACGGGATCGACGATAAAATCCGCGGCTTTAAGACGGGGGCCGACGATTACCTGGTCAAGCCCTTTCACCGCGAAGAGCTGCTGCTGCGGCTGGAGGCGATTTTGCGGCGCTCGGTCGGCGGGTTCAAGGAAAGTACGCTCATGTTCAAGGACCTCAAGCTAAACCTCAAAAGCCGCGGCGTCCAGATCGGCGGGGAATCCGTGCTTCTGAACGGTAAGCAAATCGACCTTCTCGAATATCTGATCAATAACAAAAACATGATTTTGACCAAGGAACAGATTTTCGATCGCATCTGGGGCATGGATTCCAGCACGTCCAATACGGTTATCGAGGTATACATCAGTAATCTGCGCAAGAAATTCAAATCCTTTGGTTATGACAAATACATCAAGACGATCCGGGGCATGGGGTACATGCTGTCCGAAAATGAGGATGACCATGAATAAGAACAAGGTCATTCGCAGCCAGCAGCTGCGGTTTATGGTCTATACCCTGATTGCGTTCACCATCCTCTTCGGCATCTTCGGTACGATTATTTTCGGTCAGATCAAGACGACACTCTATGCCAAGACGGACACGGATTTGAACAGCTATAAAATGATGATTGAGTCCGGCGGTAGAGGGACGAATAACGGCACGAGCCCGGACAAGGACCCCATCGCGGACAAGAACGGCTTCCCTCCCCCTATCAAGAACGGCCGGCCGGAGTTCAATCCTAGGGTGACGCCCATTCAGTGGAGCAAAGAAGGAAAAATTATGAATATTCATCAAATCGGCTTTAATGAATCTCTTTTCAGCGACCTGAAATTCGACCCTTCCACCATAGGCGTCATCACGAATATAAAAGTCCATAATATATTTCATTACCGAACGATATCCATTCCCCATCCGACGCAAACGGGTACTTATGTTCAGCTGATGGTCAATGTCGACTCCGAGCAAAACCTGATCGATAATTTTAAACGGATTATTATCATTTGCTCGATTATCTTCATCCTGTTATCCATCACTGCAAGCTTCATACTGTCCCGGAAAATGATGAAACCGATCATCCGCTCCTGGGACAAACAGGTGGAGTTCGTGGAAAACGCCTCACATGAGCTGCGGACCCCGCTGACGATCATCCAGAACAAACTGGAGCTGCTGCAGACAACGCCGGAGAAGCGAATCATCGATACCTTCGAGAATATCGCCCTCTCCCTGTCCGAAACAAGGCGGCTATCGCGCTTGACGACCGACCTATTGACGCTCGCCAGAGCGGACTCGACCGAGACGCAGCTCGAAAAGCAAACCATTGATTTGGACGAATTCATTCACAAGGTTTGCAGTCCGTATGCGGAAATTGCAGAACTTTCCGAAAAGCATATGTGGCTGAAGCTTCACAGTAAAATCCGGCTGGAGGCCGACCCTGCAAGACTGCATCAGTTGCTGGTGATTCTGCTGGACAATGCGCTGAAATATACTGGAGAGCATGACAGCATCGGCATCAGCACCTTCGTGAAGGAGAATAAAGTCTTTATTGAGGTCAGCGATACCGGCATTGGTATCAGCGAGGCCGGTCTAAGCCGCATCTTCGACCGGTTCTACCGCGAAGACCAGGCGCGCTCGCGTGAAAGCGGCGGATCAGGACTCGGACTGTCGATCGCGCAGTGGATCGTTGACAGCCATCATGGCACCATTCAGGCGCTCCATAATCAGCCGAAAGGCATCATTTTCCGTATCCGGCTTCCGAAATAAGCCTCATTATTCTCCCAATCGAGCCGTCTTGTTTAGCCCAAACGGGCATGAAGACGGCTTGGGCTGTTCTTATAACCTAAGCCATACTTCCTTCCTCAGATCCAAAGAAAGAGCAGTAGGCACAAGACCATACGAAGTATAGTCCCAGCCCCTGCTCTTTTTTCGTCCATTTCTCACTTTCTGTTCTCCTGTACCCGCTTCGATACGAGCCTAACCAGATCCATCGTGAGCACGGGCAGCGATACCCATGCCGGATAAGCCAGGAAACGCGGCTCCCACTCCGGCGCAAACTTTTCCTTATATCTGCGAAGGCCCTTGAATCCATACCAGTGTCCGCCGTATTGGAACACCAGCGCAGCCAGTTTCTCTTCGCGCAGCGCGCTTTTGCTCTCCCCGACGCTGGACAGCGGCGCGTTGCCAAGGTTAAAGATTTCATATCCCTGCTCCTTGCACCATTCAAGCAGCTTAACAAACAAATAATCCATCGTGCCGTTAGGGGTACCACTTTGATGCCGCATCAGATCGATAGACATCGTCCGGCCTTCATCATATCCTGGCGCAAGAGAGGCAAACGCAAGGATGCTGTCCTCGGGATTCTTCAGCAGGGCTATCGGAGCCTGCTCCAGATATGACTTATCGAACCATCCCAGCGAAAAGCCCTTTTCCCGTCTCCCTTTAATCCATTCGTTGGATACGGATCGAAGCTCTTCCAGAAGTGAATCATTGTACGGCGGATGAACTACCTCAAATGCATAGCCTTCGCGTTCAAACCGGTTGCGGACACTTCGCAAATCGGTAGCCTTTTTGCCGCTTAGGGTGAAATGGTCCAGAGGGATCAACGCCTCTTCCCCCAGCTTAAAGAAACGGTATCCGTACTCATGATAGATGGGCAGGTAATCCGGCGTCGCCTGATAGAAAACCACAGCCATCGCGTACTGATCGGCGTAATGCTGGAATTCACCGATCGCGTCAGGCACCAGCTTTACGGGACCCAGCGGATCACCCAAAACCACCAGCTTGTCCCTTGCCTTCGCATAAGGTATGAGTACACGTTCGTCCTGAGCCCAAAAGAAGCTTTTATCTCCCGTAAACAGCATATGCGTCAATAAGTTGCCCTGATTGTTTTGGAGGAATGCCTTCAGCTTCTTAAGCTCTTCCGGACCTGCGGCGGCAGCCATCTTACGGTTGGGACGGAGCAGCAAAAGCATCGTCAGCAGCAGCCAGGCTCCAGCAAGTCCGATCAACGCCGTTATGGCGTATGGCCTTGGGCCAAACATCCAGTGGATGCGGTCGGCCGTAGGAAGGTGCCTGAGCCAGCCGTGGTGAACATGGCTTCCGATCCAGAAATAGATTGCCGCAATGACCGCTGACAGGACATACCAGAGCAGATAGCTCCGCACATCCACCACGGCCCCTTTACGATAGAACCGGGAGCGCGACATCCACAGCGCAATACCGACAATGAGCAAAAAAATCGCTTCTTCAAAATCGAATGCCTTGGTAAATGTAAAGATAGCGCCCGCAAGCAGCAGTACGCCCGTCCATACATAGGCCCTGTGGATCCGAAGCGATATGCCCCGCGAAAGAACGATCAGCATAAAGCCGATAATGACCGAAATCAGATGGGATATGCGCATGATCGGCATGGACAATATCTCCTCGGTCAGCTTCAGACGGTACAACAAGCCTGGCGTAGCGGCCGAGAGCAAAAGCACCAGTCCGCTCACCAGCACCAGCTTGCCAAGTGCCCATACGCCGAGATCACTCAAAAAGCGATACTGGCCCGGCCAGCGCCACAGCCTCTGCCATACATTCAAAGGAAACTCCGGCCCCTCGTCCACCTTGTCCCCGGCACGTTTGGCCGCGCTGCCCAGCTCGAAAGCCGACATGATCAGTCCGATCAGCCACGGCACAATATAGTAAAACAAACGGAACAGCACCAGTACCGCCATTGCGCGGTCAGAGGGAAATCCCAGCTGCTCCAGTCCCAAGAGCACGGTCAGGTCGAAGGCTCCAATACCTCCAGGCGCCATACTCAAAATCCCGGCAATAGCAGCTACCGAGTACATACCGATCACTTCGCGGAAGGATACGTCATGCAGGATGCTGCTGGCAATCAGCCAGAAGGTCACCCCTGCGCAGGCCCATTCTAACAGCGACGCACTGAGGGACACGCCGACGGTTGTCCATGGCGTTCTTCCCTCTCCGCGGTTGAACCATTTCGCGAAGAGCGAGGATCTCTGCATCAGTACAAAGAGGGGCAAATACAGCGCCATCCCCCATACCGCAAAGATCAGCCACCGGTGTTCCGCAAACAAATCTCCCACGGAAAATACTCCAGCGATAATGCCCCAGGATAAAATTGAAAGCCCTGTAACGACGACCGGCGATAGAAACACGACCGCGGAAGCCATCAATACCGGCGATATCCCGCTTCTTTTATATAAAATCGTCCGGAGTCCGGCTCCGGTCAATCCGGCAAATCCAATAATGTTATTAAACGTGTTGGCGATCCAAGCGTATCGGAACGTACTCCAAAATCCAACCTTTAGCCGGAAGTGGTGGCGGATCATAAAGTCATAGAGGCTCATGACCGCGATCGAAAAGAGGGAAAACAGAAATATTTCCACAACAGCTTCGACCGGCAAGCGGCGCAGCTCGCCAAACGTGCGGCCGAGAGAAACCTGACGCAGCTCCTTCTGGCCTTCCCAGTAGACCAGCCCGATGACCGCGATCGGTATCAGCAATCGGACGGCTTTAATCCGGTATATGGAAGCCAGGATACGGAATATTTTGTACCGCTCCAGCCTTTCCTTCATGCCATGCACCCTCTCACTTGTAAAGATTGGAACTAAATTCCCTTATTATCCTAACATAAAGCTTGGATGATACAAATGTCTAAAAAGAAAGCCAGCCCGGATGAAGATCGCGGACTGGCTTATGAACTCTTGATTAAGCCGTTAACGGCTTATTTGGACATGGAAACTTCTCGGTCCCAGTGGCGGTGCATGGCCATCGCGTCCACCAGCCTTTGACCGAAGTCGGCGCCACTTCCTGCATCGCTGTCGATAACGAGTCCGGTATCCGTGAAAGGCTTCTCCAGATTGCCGACCGGCTGATCCGGGCTCGTAGCGTGGATGCCAGCTGTACCGAGCAGATCAAGGGCTTCACCCGCGGCACCAATCGTCTTGCAATGATTGTAAGCTTCATTCAGGAAATTCACCGCTTCGCGGATCGTCCCGATCTGCGACACGCTTTCCTTGCCTCCGGCAACATACACGGCGTCATATAAGACAGAGTCGGCTGTCAGGAACGTTTGCTTCACCTGCAACGGATCCCCTTCGGTCCCCGTGATCATCCCGAGATGTTCGCTGATGATTTCAGCGGTGACTCCGGCTTCTTGAAGCGCCGACTGTACAGCCTTCATTTCGGCGGAATCGAAACCATCCGCCGCAAGTATGGCAATTTTGCGGGTAGCTGCGGATTTCACCGTGTTCAGCTGGCTAAGCGCCGGTGAGAGCAGGGTTACGCTTTCGCGGGTCTCCTCCGGCTGTGCCTGCGGAGCTTTAGCTCCGATGCCAAGCGCCACCTGCTGTGCAAGCTCCAGATCGACATTGCTGAGATTGTCGACCATCTGCTGCTGGATGCTTTTGGTCTGCACTTTGCCCAGTTCAAAGCGAAATGCCTTGATCATATGCTTCTGCTCGACGTCGGACATGCTGTTCCAGAACAGCTTAGCCTGGCTGTAGTGATCCTTGAAGCTGTCGCTGCGGGAGCGTACTTTGCGGCCTTCCACCTTCTCCTGGTAGTGAACGAACCCGCCTTCCTGCTCGGTCGCTTCATGCGGATCGTTGTTGTTCAGCGAGTTTTTATGATAGCTTGTCTGACCTTGGTTGATCGTCATCCGGTGCATCCCGTCGCGCTGGTTGTTATGCACGGGCGCTAACGGGCGGTTAATCGGGATTTCATGAAAGTTCGGTCCACCGAGGCGGGACAGCTGCGTATCCGTATAAGAGAACAGACGGCCCTGCAGCAGCGGGTCATTGCTGAAATCGATGCCAGGCACCACATGTCCCACGTGGAATGCGGCTTGCTCCGTTTCAGCGAAGAAATTATCGACATTGCGGTTTAGCGTCATTTTGCCAATGCGGCGTACCGGAATCAACTCCTCTGGCCACAGCTTGGTCGGATCGAGGATATCAAAATCAAAATTGAATTCCTCGTCCTCACGGATCATCTGCACGCCGAACTCGAACTCCGGATAATTCCCCATCTCGATGGCGTCCGCCAGATCGCGGCGGTTAAAGTCAGGGTCTTTACCGGCGATTTTCTGGGCTTCGTCCCACACCAGCGAATGCACACCGAGCAGCGGCTTCCAGTGGAATTTAACGAAATGCGCTTCACCTTTCTCATTTACGAAGCGGAAGGTATGAACCCCGAATCCTTCCATCATCCGATAGCTGCGCGGAATCGCGCGGTCGGACATGGCCCACATGATCATATGCGTCGATTCAGTATTATTCGCGATGAAATCCCAGTGAGTATCATGAGCAGTGGAAGCCTGCGGTATCTCGTTATGCGGTTCCGGCTTGACGGCATGAATGAAATCCGGGAACTTCATCGCATCCTGTATGAAAAAGACCGGCATATTGTTGCCTACCAGGTCGAAGTTTCCTTCTTCGGTATAGAACTTGGTCGCGAAGCCTCTCACGTCCCTTACCGTATCCGCAGAGCCCCGGGAGCCTGCTACGGTTGAGAAACGGACAAATACGGGAGTTTTCACGGATGGATCCTGCAGAAACTTGGCTTTGGTAACCTCATTCATCGGCTCATAGACCTGAAAGTAACCATGTGCGCCGAAGCCTCTGGCATGGACAATCCGCTCAGGAATCCGTTCATGGTCAAAATGGGTCATTTTTTCTCTGAACTGAAAGTCTTCCATGAGCGTCGGACCGCGGTCTCCCGCCTTCAGCGAATGCTCGTCATCGGTAATGCGCACACCCTGGTTGGTGGTCATCTTCGTTCCGGAGTCATTCACGCTAAAATCCTTCAGCTGCTCCTTCTTGCTTTCTTCATGGATGTTCATGTTTTTCCGGTCTTTGTTCATGAAGTTCATTCCCTCCTGTTCTTATGTAACGGCACGATCGTCCGAAGTTGAATACACACGATATTACCCTTCGGAATTCACCCTTAAACGGAACCGAGGCGAGAAGCAAACCTTCCTAAATTTATTAATATTCCATAATATGGTACAATGACGCGAATGATTCAGGAGTAGAAAGGAGTTGCGGATGGAAATCCTATTCTTACTGATGCTGTTGGCAGCATTCATTACCTTTATGGTTGTCGTCATGACCAAGCAAAGAAGAACGCAGAGATTCGCGGCCGGACTGTCCCAAATGATTCTTTCGATCTTCATTTTTCCAGTCCTCTCTTCGATATTCAGCAGCCTGGATGGAGCGGTTGCCTCGCTCTTTTTCTGCTTGTTCTTATTTGGAGGGAGTATTTACGTGCTGGTCATGGGATTCTTCACCACTGCCAGCCCCGATTCAGCCAAAGAAGCTGCACCGGTGAAAATTCCCTAATAAAAAGTTCGGAAAGAATATTTACATTTCTATAAAAATAGATATAATAAAGCGCATGGATATATTACAAACGATCAAAGCGATATCAAACGAGACCCGGTTCAACATTTTGGAATGGCTAAAGCATCCCGAGGAGCATTTCTGTCCCCAGGAGCACATGCCTGCGACCTGTGATTTCAAGGGCGGTATATGCGTCGGTTCGATTTCCGCGAAAACAGGCCTCGCCCAATCGGTTGTGTCCGGCTATCTGGTCAAGTTGCAGAAGGCAGGCTTGTTGGAGTCCCGGCGCTCGGGACAATGGACTTATTACAGACGTAATGAGGAGGGTATTGACCGCTTTATCGAACAACTCAAGAAAGAGCTTTAGGCTTAAAAAGCATAATTATACGCCATTTTAAGCAGAGGGCTCTTTCTTTTGATCATATATATATCTATTTTTATGGAAATATAGAAAAATAAAATTATTTAAATTGGAGGAATCCATACATGAGTAACCAAAAACAGAGCGTTCGTTCTACCGCATCACTATTCCAGCCCTACACCCTGGGTAACCTTAGCCTTTCTAGCCGAATCGTCATGGCGCCGATGACCCGCGGCTTCTCCCCGAACGGGGTACCGGGAGCCGACGTGGCTGCCTACTATCGCCGCCGCGCCGAGAACGGCGTCGGCCTGATTGTCACGGAAGGCACGGCAATTGACCATCCGGCGGCAGTTGAAAGCCCGAGCATACCGAACTTCCACGGCGAAGCAGCCTTGAACGGCTGGGCCGAAGTCGTGAAGCAGGTCCATGAAGCCGGCGGCAAAATTATGCCGCAAATCTGGCATGTCGGCATGACGCGTTCGGTAGGCTCCGAGCCGAATCCTGAGGCGCTGCCAATCGGCCCATCCGGGCTCGACCTGAACGGGAACAAAGTGACTGAGCCGATGACGGTGGATGAGATTAACCGCGTAGTTAAGGCTTATGCCGATGCGGCCGCCAATGCCAAACGGATCGGTTTCGACGGCGTGGAAATCCACGGCGCTCACGGCTATCTGATCGACCAATTCCTGTGGGAAACTACCAACCAGCGGACCGACGAATACGGCGGCGACATGATGAAGCGCGCCCGCTTTGCGATTGAAGTCGTTCAAGCCGTCCGTGCAGCGGTCGGGCCCAATTTCCCTGTAGCGCTCCGCCTTTCCCAGTGGAAAACGACCAAGTATGATGCGAAGCTGGCAGATACGCCGGAAAAACTGGAACAGCTGCTGACTGCTCTTGTAGACGCAGGCGTGGATATTTTCCACTGCTCGACACGCCGTTTCTGGGAACCTGAATTCGAAGGCTCTGACCTAAACTTTGCCGGATGGGCCAAGAAGCTGACAGGTAAGACCGTCATCACCGTCGGTTCCGTTGGCCTTGACGAGGCATTCACCGCTCTCTTCACCGAAGGCAAAGGTGCCGGGAAACAGGATATCGACGCGCTTTTGGACCGTCTGGAGAATCATGAATTCGATCTGGTAGCTGTAGGACGCGCTCTGCTCGCCGACCCTGCCTGGGCTGCAAAAGTACGCGAAGGCCGCTTTGAGGAGCTCAAGCCGTTCACGCCTGACACGCTAAAAACCCTGGTTTAATCCTGTTTGCAAGCTCCCCCCTCTAAGCAGGCAGATTGGAATTGAACCTTCATATACAAAAGGACCGGAAAGAGCCTGCAGCTCTTCCGGTCCTTTTTGCTTGTTCCAAACTTACTTGTCGTGATCCTTGCCGCTTACATGTGCGACGTGCAGGCGTTCCGTGCGCCGCTGCTGCAATTTCTCCGGCAGCACGATCAGTGCCGGAACCAGCATCGGCAGCAGAATAAAGCAGAGCACGATCAAGCCTACGATGACGGCCGAAGCCAGCTCGATCAGCAGCACCAGCCCGGAAGGGATCAGGGTAGCGAAGGTGCCGCCCAAAATGACCATCGCGGAAATGATGACTCCGCCCACGCTCTTCGCCGCTTTCACGATCGCGTCGCCCGGTGCCATGTCCCCATTCTCGCGGTAACGCTCCATCAGGAAGATACTGTAGTCGACGCCTACCGCTACAATGATGATGAACGAGAAGAATGGCACGAAGGAGGATACGCCGTCTGCTCCAATGATGTAGGTCGTGACCAGATTCGATGCGCTCATCGCTACATAATAGGAAGCAACGAGCGACAACACGATAAAGACCGCCGGCCAGAACGAACGGATGACGAACAGCAGAACGACGAACACGCTCACAATGACGATGATGGCGGTACTGTTGAACGATTTCAACTGCTCCTTGTTCATGTCATAGGTCGTTGAGCTTGGTCCTGCCGCGCCGTACTCGGCATTGTCCAGCACGGTTCCCTTCAGGCTGCTGGATACCGTGTCGTTAACCTTTTCAATGGTCTTCAGCGCTGCCGGCGAATACGGATCATCCTTTAGGATCACGAGCAGTTTCGTAATCTTCCGGTCCTTGGACATGAAATTGTCCTCAGACTGCTTGAAATCCCCGCTATCCAAAGCCTCGCGTGGAATGAAGAAGGTTTTCGAACCGTTCAGCTGCGTGAGGAAATCTCCGGTTTTGCCCAGCCCTTCGGAGATATCGCCGAGACCGCTGCCGCTCTTGTCGATGCCTTCCTTCAGCTGCGACATGCCGCCTGTCAAGCTGGACAAGCCGCCGATCAGCTGCTTCTGTCCGCTTTGCACCTCACCGAGCGCCGCATTCAGCTTCTTCATGTTCGCCTCGATTTCACGGCTGCCGCTTCCGCCCTGCTGCAGGCCCTTCTGCAGATCAGCCGCTCCTTTTTGCAGGGCCGACAGTCCGGCAGACATCTTCTTTTGCGCTGCCGCGATCTGTCCAAGACCGCCGGAAGTCTCGCTCAGGGAAGCATTCAGCTTCGCATAGTTCGCGTCCAGCTCCTGCAGCCCCCCGCTCAGCTGTGCCATGCTCCCCGCAAGTCCTTCTCCGGTCGCCTTCAGCTTCACGTAATCCGGATCGCTTGCCAGCTCGCTATGGTTGGCTCCAAGACCGGCGATCAAGCCGTTCATGCCGACGAGGCCCTGCTGAATTTGCGGAATTTGCCCGCTGATCTGTTTATAGCCCGCGGCCAAAGAAGTATACCCTTTGGAGATTTGCGACAGGCCATCGCTGATTTTGCCGGTGTTGGCACTCACGGTATCCATCCCGCTCGCAAGGCCCGCGATGCCTTTGCTCAGCTCGCCGGCTCCGTCAGCACCCTGATTAATGCCGGAGGCTACCTGGCCGAGCGCCTTGGTAATCTGGTCGTATCCGTCCTTCACCTGTCCGGTACCGGTAACGAGCTGATTCGCGCTGGACGTATCCGGCGTGCTCAGCTTGTCGCCAATCTGGTCCAGACCGCTCTTGATCTGGTCCACACCTTTTTGGGAAGCCGAGATGCCTTCCGTGACCGTTTCGGTCTGATTACTGATGTAGAACTGATCGATCGGCTCGGACTGCGGCTGCGTCACGCTTGCAACCGACTTGACGCCATCGACTGCCTTCAGCTTCTCCGTCAGCTTGTCGATGACACCCAAGGTCTCATTGTTGTCCATAGCCTTGTCATCCTCAATGACGACGGTGGTCGGCAACGCTTGCCCGCGGCTAAAATGCTCCGCCACGATGCTGAAGCCCTTGGTGGACGGATAGTCGTCGCCAAGCTCCTTCAGCTGGTCGAAGGACAGCTTTTGTCCACTTGTCAGCAGCGCCGGGATCATCAGAACCACGATAATCACCGTGACGATAATCGGATGCTTGACGGAGATTCCCGTCAATTTCGCCCAGAATGTGCTTTCCTTGTGGCCCGCCACTTTTTTCGATGGCCAGAACAGCTTCGGTCCGAGCACCTTCAGGAAGAATGGCGTCAGCGTCAGCATTTGCAGCACGAGCACCACCGTGCCGATCGCTACGACATTCGCCGATTTATAAATGCCGAAGCTTGAGAAGCTGAGTCCGGCAAACGCGATGAACACCGTTGCGATACTGTATATGATCGTTTTGCCCGCGGTCTTGTAGGAAATGATGATCGCTTCGTCTACCGAGCGCCCGTGGGACAATTCCTCTTTAAACCGGTTGAACAGCAAAATGTTGTAATCCGTACCGATGCCGAACAGAATCAGCACCAGCAGCATTTGCGTGACGCTCGTCACCGGAAAATTCAGCTTGTCGATAATCTGTGCGGCGATCCCCATGGAGCATAGATAGGAAATGCCCACCGCCAGCAAGGAAACAAACGGAATGATAACGGAGCGGAACATCACGACCAGAACGACCAGAATAAAGATGACGGTGAGTGCGGCGCTCTTCTCCACGCCGGTTACCGATGCCTTGAGATAATCGTTCTGGATAAAGTCCTCGCCGCTCAAATAATAAGGAACCTTGACGTCCCCCAGCGCCGCTTTGAACTGCTTGTCGATGTCATCCACGTTGCGGCCCATTTTATCGAGATTAAAGCTGACCATCAGCGTAGTGTTATCCTCGGATACAAGAGAGGATTTGGCGGCAGGCGTCGTGAACGGGTCGATCAGCTGGCTGAAGCCAAGCTCCGATTTTTGCCGGACCATGTTCTCGATCCCGGACCCGATATTGTTCATGTCCTCATCCGTCAGCTTACCTTCCTTGTGAAAGACGATGATGTCGCTCGTTCCGCTGGTGCCGGTCATCTTGTTCAGCAACTTACCGGCTACCTTCGACGGACTGTCCTCTGTCAGCGGGTCCTGGCCCCGCTCATGCAAAATGGCGTTCACGTCCGGCTGAAATACAGTCAACAGCACGGTTGCCACAAGCCACAGCGCCAGGATCGCCCAGCGCCATTTGATGATTTGCCGCATGCTTTTGATTTTCCTCCTCTAATTCCAATTCGGTTAGTAAACAGGCGTTCATTATTCAGCCAAAAAAAGAAAGCTTCCGCTTCTAATCATAAATAATGAGGCAGCGCTGAATTTATTCATCCTAAAAAGGGCGGAAGGCGCCCCATTTAATGGGTGCACCTGTACTGCATGCCCAGATGATACAGGAAGACGAACTCGTTCACGAGCCTTTTCACGGTCTCCCCGTCCTCGTGCTCCCGCAGGATCAGGCACACGCCCTCCACGATGGTTCCGGCGAGCATTCTGGCACTTTGGCGATCGGCCACCGTCAGCTCCGCCGCGTTCTGGGGACCGGCCGTAAAGGCATCCTCCAAAATGGTTACGATCAGGCTGACCATGCGCTCCTTCACCTGGCCGTATTTCGAGCCGCTGCTGCGGTTCATCAAAATGGTCAGCTCCGCGCTGTATTCCAAAAACAACCCGACGATCGTTTCCTCAACCATATTCAAATACTTCAGCCCGTTGTCTTCACCCGCATAGCTGCGTCCCAATTCTTTTTTCAGATCGAGGATGTAGTGGATGATCTTTTCGTAAATCGGCCCGACCAGCGCTTCGAACAGTTCTTCCTTGTTCTTGAAGTAGCGATAGATATTCCCGGTCGTAATCCCTGCCGCCGCTGAAATACGGCGCATGGAAGCGCCGGCGTAGTCATGGGATTTAAACTCGTTCAGGGCAGCCCGCAGAATGCTTTGGCGGACGTCTTCTTTTAGGATCTGCATAAATAAACACCTGTTTACTATTATTTTATAACCTGATTATAAATCCTGGGCATTCCATTGGCAAATCGAGTTTGGCATCTGCCCGATTCCCGGATCTTTTTTCTATCAAAACAAGCTTTATTGGTTCGTTTTTCGCAGGTTCGGGAAAGCGCTTTATGCTACAATGAATGTAAGGATTTAGCAATCAGGAATGGGGGCCATATTTATGGATAAACCAGCAGTATCCTTGTTTTTTGGCGCCGGAGCCGAGGTAGGCTACGGACTTCCTTCTGGAGGCC
This sequence comes from Paenibacillus dendrobii, assembly GCF_009807035.1. GTDB lineage: Bacteria > Bacillota > Bacilli > Paenibacillales > Paenibacillaceae > Paenibacillus_AQ > Paenibacillus_AQ dendrobii. Next base: position 302,290 of record NZ_WUBI01000004.1, on the reverse strand, counting down.
GATTCGCGCTTGACCTGTTCCGTATTCCTGTAGATCAAGATAAAGGCGATTTCAAAGAACAGCTGAAGTCGCTGGACAATACGTCCGCTTACGCTACCAAATGGCTCCCGGATGATTACTTGAAGAAACGCATTCATGTCTTCGGCAAAAGCGACTATGAGGGCATTATCGCCTCCAGTCTGGAATACCGTAAAGACGACATTTTATCTTATCTCGAACAGCTTGATCAGCACGTACTCCGCCTGCTCCGTTCTTGGGATGTCAGCGAGGAGCATATCCGTGATCTCTTCCGAAGCGAAACCGGCCACGAGCTGGGACAGATTCTCTACGGACAAGCCGTCAAGCTCAACAGCCGCCTAGCGGAGAGCGTGGGGCTATTTAATTCCGCCTTCTTCTCCGCCTGGCTGAAACTGCTGGAGCTTCATCCCGATCAGACCCGGCTGCAGCATTGCGTCCGCGCTATCCTTGAGCTTCTGGTCGGCTCCTGCGGTCAGCGGCTGGTCGCCAAGCTGAATGAGGAGGTATTCGAATCCGCACCCGATAAACTGTCCGTATTCGATGACCTCTCCGGCATTTTTAGCCTCAATTACCACAGTGTCGGGCAGACAGGCATGGACATTGTACTCGGGGAAACCTTAGAGCCCGTGACTGAGGACGATTCGCCGACAGAGATTATGACAGCGCTGTGCCATACGGTTCTGGAGGATATCTATTCACGTACCCTCGACTACCAGGCGCTGGTCGACAGCCACTTCCGCTATCTGTACAATCCCAAGGCACATTGGGCCCGCTTTACGAGAATCGCTATCTTCCTGCGCACCGTAAGACGGTATATTAGCAAATCGGATGACCTGCTTATGGAGAGGCTGGCCACAGGACCGGGATATTACCATGATCTGTCCGGGCTATCCGGACTTGCTGAGATTACTTCCGTCGGCACGACCAATTACAACGGCTTCGCCCGGGATCTCGTGCATCAGCAGCTCCCGTCCATCCCCGTCTACTATCTGAACGGCTGCGTGGAAGAATACTATGATCCCTACTGCAACCTGATTCTGGAGCAGCCTACGGAAGCAGAACTGACAGCATATCCGCGGATGCTCGTCCCGCTGATCTTCACCCAGAGCGGAATTAAGCCGCTGACCTCGATTACGATGTCACGTCGTTACGTTGAGCTGTATGACCAATTCGCCCGGTCGGACATCATTGCGATTATCGGCTACGGCTTCAACGGCGATGACGGCCATATCAACGGACTTTTCCGTTCTCTGGCGGAGTCGGGCAAGCGGCTGTCCATTTTTCATTACGGGAATGAAAGCTTGTCCGTTCTGAAAAGCGAATACCAAACGAAGCTGCGCCTGTCCTCGACGGATCAGCTCGATATTTTCACGGTGGACGGCAGCAGGCATGTGAATGGGGCCCCGTGGTGGAAGGCGCTCCTTGAGAAGCATATTTATATGCAGCCTGCCGTCATCCCCCGGACTTAACATTGGGAATTATAAAGTGCCGATCTCGGCGAGTCGCAATCGCTCATGATAGAAGAAGGGTTAACCCCGGCGGTTGCCGGACTCAACCCTCAACATGTCGCAGAGAAACCGCGGGTTCAGTAGCGGGGTACAAAAAGAGGCTATTCGAGGGTGATGAGCTTTCCTTGAGCGTTCGCTTCCTTTTAGATTAGCAAGAATCAAACTTTAAAAAAACGAACTAAAGTTAGGTATCGTGCACAACTTTTTTATTTCAGCAGTAGGGGCCGGGGTACATTCGAAGGCAAAGCCGGCTCCTTCACCAATCTCCATCAGGGAAGCTCCACGTCAATCTTGTACTCTGTTTTCAAAAGGAGATGGATTCGTTCAAAATCCTCTGGCGTTAACTCCTTCAGTTGTTTTTTCTTCGACTCCAGCCCCAGAATAATACCGATCGTTTGCGCAGCCAAAGCATTGTTCGCCATGATTCTCGCTGAACCGTAAGCTCTGATATCGGCCCCGATATTTTTTCCCGCCACGATCACATTGTCATAGTTTTTCAGCAGGAAGGAACGAAGAGGTATACCGTAAGGTTCAGGCACTCCGAGATGAATTCCGTGCGGAATGTGTACCGTACCCTGCAAATCGACCGGATAAGCGCCGATGCTGACGTTGTCCCAGAATATTTTACCGTTCATGACATCCTCGTAAGTCAGCACGTATTCGGTCTCATAACGATTGAAATCGCGGATATAGAGATAACGGGGATAACCATTCAGCTCCGCATTTTCAAACCCCGGCAGTCGAGCGCGTAAGTACTCCAGAATTCGGGGTGCCTCGGCTCTCCCCTTCCGCAGCGCCTCTCTGACGGATTTGCCGCGTGATGGGTCTACATTGTATAGGATCAGGCCATTAACGATAACCCTTCCGTTTCCCTGGTTGACCATATTCAGGCCCCGCAGCCGCATGAGCCTTCCTGCAGGCTCATATTTGGCCATGACGTTGCTGAATCCCACCCCGAAATTCCAATCCACATAGGTATGAGGACCATACCATCTTTCGACATTGGATAATGAATCACTGCCCATAATATCCTGGTGGAGTCTTTTCCAATTAACGTTCTTAAACTTCAGCATATAAGTCGCGCCCATGTAATCCGGTTTATTGCTGTTCTCCACCGTTTCCATGCCGGGAATGCGTTTCTTGTGCCTAAGCCTGCCGGTCAACGCATTGAAATCGGTGTTTTCTATCCAGTAATCGGCCTCCACCTTATATGTTTTCTGATCACGATCCGTATAGGTCAATGACTTCAGGATGCGGTTTCCGCCTGCTGCAACCGTCTCCTCTACATGCCTGATGGTAATGCCGCTTTTCAGAGACATGCCTTGAATCAGCTTGTTATAGTACTTCCTGAACTCATTCCTATCACGGATGGTGCCTTGATTATATTGTTCAAAAAGATTCTTCATTTCGCCTTGGACGATGCTTTTCCGTTCTTTATTCAACGGTTCGTCGAGAAAAAGCATCTCTCCTTGAATCAATTCTCCTCCCGGTTTGCTACGGGGATCGAGTATCAGCACGCGCAAACCCAGATGGCGGGCTTCTCTTGCCAGCAATATTCCCTGCAGTTCGCTTCCGATCACAACGACATCATAACGTCCGTAGCCTTCCGCTCCAGAGACCGGCATACTGGCTGTCGCTATACATGCGATGATCATAACCATCCATACGCGCTGCCCTATCTTGTTTGACCATAACACAGACGAACATCAGCTCATTTCCTGTTTAGTAGGATAAATCCATCAAGTATTTATTACTTTACCTTTTCGGCCATCAAATCATCCCTAATCCCCTTCCATTTTTGCCAATTCCCTTTAAGAGGAGATTGAACCTACGCTACAGTAACCCTACAAAAGGGGACTCAACGAAAAAGGAGCCGTTCTGCTCAGAACGGCTCCTTTCACTTCATATCAATCATCGGTATTTATCATGCCCTTATCGTGAAACTAAGTGCGTCTTCGTATGATCCTTGCAAAAACGGCCAACACAGGAAGCATGAGTACACCTGCGGACAGAAGGGATGCCCGTATGGAATAACGGCTGCCGATCCACCCGACCACCGGGCCGCCCGCGGTCTGCCCCAACGCGTCCGATTGGCTGACCATGGACAGTACCGTCGCCCTTGTTTTACTTTCGAGGTTCATATTCAACCATGTTCCATAGATCGGCTCGCTGATCGACACTGATGCCGAAGCCATCAGCACGGACGCGATAGCCCAGGCAAAATTCGGTGCCACAGCCAGCGAAAGGACTGCTGCAATGCGCATTCCCGTAAGCGCGAACATCGCTATGGATACCTTCCTCTGGTTACTCATATCGATCCATTTCTCGGCCAGCCGAACGCCTCCAAGCCCGAGCAGCGTCGCTGCTGCCGCAACGATGCCGAACCATGCTGCCAAGGATACAGGCAGATCGGGAAGGCCCATGCCGCTGATAAGAAAAGGCTGCCATAGTCGGTCATAACCTTCCGACGCAGCACCTGTGAACACGGTAACGGCAATGATGACTCCTAGCAGTGGATGTCTGCGGACCACCTTAGCCCCACTCAACCACGTGCCGGTCATTCGCTTGAAATGCGAAGTCTGCGGAGCATGCTCCTGAGGCACAAACTTGGTTTCTTTCATGATGACCAAGAGCAGCATGCCCAGCAGTGCATATAATACTCCTCCTGTCAGGTATGGCAGATTAGGGGCGATCATCGAAAATCCCACGCTGCAGCCAATACCCAAGAGCGAAGCGATGAGCGACATCCGCTGCGACCGCATCAGAATTCCACCTGCCTGCTCCTCGCCGATCTCGTCGACGACCCATGCGGTATTCGCCCCGCTGACGAAAGTCCAGCCGATCCCGAACAGGATTTGCGAGACCACAACCCAAGCGAATACGGAAATCAACGAACCCGCCTCGGAAAGCCAAAGCGCGCTCCCCTCCACTGCGAATCCAAAACCGAGAATAAACATGCCGATAATGACCGAAATCCTCCGGCTGTACGTATCGGCTACCACGCCGGTAATGCCTTCGAAGACCAATACTGTCAGTTCAAGCACCGTTCCCATCAACACCAGCTCAAATGGATTCAGGTGGAGCGATGTCACGTGATAAATCCCGCTGGTGGTGAACATGATGCTGTTGGCCAAAGCCATGATAAAACTCATGATAATATACACTTGTGACGCATGTTGAATACGCAAAATAGTTCCGCCCTTCTCGGCAGGCGGCGCGTCACGCTAAAAGTCCGTGAACAATCTCATTCATTCAAAATTCATGCCACTACTTCGATTACGGACGCATCACACTGCCTGTCATTTGATTGGACAACGTTCTCACTAAGCACTGCTTCGTCTGCGTTTTTAACACAATAAAAAACCTCCCAGCTCAGGACTCATTTGAATCCTGCATGAATTTATTCGATTATAGTTGATTGCTTTCAGGAATCACAACAACTATTTATTATGATTTGCTCTATAAGTCACGCAGGCTCTCGATCGTCAAATCGGAATACACCATGTCATCCGTCGTTTCGGCCAAAATATCCGTATCCTTCAGCAAATTCCCCGTCAGAATGCACAGTGCGCGCTCGTCCTTATCGATAATACGATCGTCCATTAGCTTCCTTAATCCCGCCAAAGTTGCAGCCGACGCTGGCTCACAGCCAATACCACTTTGGTCGATCATTTTTTTGGATACCATGATCTCCTCATCATTAACGCTGCAGGTGATTCCTTGGCATTGCCGCAAAACACGGCGAGCTATTTTCCAGCTTGGCGGGTTTCCGATATTAAGTGCCGAGGCTTTGGTGGCCGGATTAGGCTGTGGAATCAGTTCATCCTGGCCATCCGCCATCATGCGGTGAAAGGGGCTGGCTCCTTCTGCCTGAATCAGGGCAATCCGCGGAAGCTTCGTGATCATGCCGAGGTTTTTCAGATCCTCGAGTCCCTTCCCAAGTGCGGATACGTTACTTAGTGCCCCTCCGGGTATGACAATCCAGTCCGGCAGTTCCCAATTCAAATACTGTGCAATTTCATATATAATGCTCTTCTGTCCTTCAATCCGAAAAGGGTTCACCGAATTGCATACATAAAGTCCAAGCTCTTCTCCATGCTGTTCGAGAAACCGGATGCCATCGTCATAGGTTCCGTCAAAACGGATCACTTTTGCGCCGTAAGCAAGCGTCTGGAGCACCTTATTCACCGATACGCTGCGGCTTGGTACGAATACCTGCGAAGAGCAGCCTCCCCAAGCGGCATACATGGCAAGCGATGATGACGTATTGCCCGTCGATGTGCAGGCAAAGTGCTTGTAGCCCAGAAAACGTCCATGAGAAACAGCTGCCGTCATCCCGTTGTCCTTGAAGGAACCACTCGGGTTCTCGCTCTGGGCCTTGAAATACAAGGCTCTGATTCCAAGCTGGCTGCGAATCGGCTCCGAGGTATAGAGTCCGGTGTTGCCTTCATATTTAGTCACAATATGTTCTTCGGGCACCCCAGGTAAGATCAGCTCTTTATAACGCCATACGCCGCTGGCATAAACCGACATTCGCTCCGCCAACCTCTCTTGGAATACCGTCTTCAGCCTTTCTCCGTCCAGCATCTTAAGATCCTGAATTACCTCCAGTCTTCCACCGCAGGAACACGCCGTATGGGATTCCCGCCATGAAAGCTCGGCACTGCAGTCCACGCACACCAGCTTCATTGATCTTCTTCCTCTCATCCTTGGCTCGGAGCGATTCGTTTTGCTCGTTGTCATTTGCCCCGGTTAGAATTAGAATAAGCAGGAACATTTTATAAATCTAATATATTATATTTGGTTATCTATCATATTTAGTTATGAATAAGGAAATGAGGGGTCCCCATTGAACCTGCATGCGCTTCGTTTTTTTGCCAAGGTGGCGGATGTCGGCAGCGTAACGCTGGCTTCCGAACTGCTAAGAGTCAGCCAGCCGGCGGTCACGGCGCAGATTAAAAGGCTGGAACGCGAGCTAGGTGTTCAGCTCTGGATCCCGCAAGGGCGGGGAGTGGCCTTGACCGAGGCAGGACGCATGCTGGCTGATGAGGCTCAAAGGCTGTTTGAGCTGGAGCAAAGCATCGAGGATAGACTCAAGCGGCTGAAAAGAGGGGATGCGGGCAAACTACATTTCGCCGCAACTTATCTGCCAGCCAACTATTTGCTTCCCAAGCCTATCGCTGCATATAAGAAGCGATATCCTTCTGTCGAACTGGAACTGACGACGACCAATTCCAGTCAAGCGCTCGATCTGCTGGTTCATTTCAAGGCAGATATTGCGGTTGTCGGCGGCATTGCCAAGGAACACCCACTGCTGAACCGGACCTCCTGGGTAGAAGACGAGATGTGCTTCGTCGTACATCCGGGGCATCGCCTGGCAGGAGCCGATATTCCGCTTGCCGAAATGCTGCGGGAGCCTTTCATTATTCGTGAAGAAGGCAGTTTCTCCCGTGAACAGCTTCTTTCACTCTGCCATGTCCATAACCTTCCCGCTCCTTCGATCGGACTGCAGATGAACGGTCTTCATGAAACGCTGCGCGTTGTCATGGAAGGATACGGTGCCGCTTTTCTCTCCTCGCTGGAAACGGATTTCTTCATCACCCAGAAACAGCTCTCCAGGGTTCACGTACAGCAGGTGAAGCTCAATAATCCCATTTCAGTCTATACGCGAAAAGAACCGCTCCCCCCACCGGCCCGCCAGTTTTTCGATGCTCTCCTCTCGAAGGAAGCAACCGAAGGAGACTCGGTTTGACATTAGTCGTACAAATTAGAACAACGTTTGTCATGATCCGTCAAAAACAGCCAAATAACGAATATTACCGGCAGGAAAGCTCTGCCGCGGGCTCGAAAGTTATTCACATGTGTGACAGCTCAAAGTTTTTTTTGAAATCAAAGCGAGAAAGAGGGGATAGGTATGGAGTTTCAGGTTGTTGATAAAGAGTCATTTACGGTCACGGGTAAAATGCGTGGTGTATCCTCAAAGGACGGCAGCAATTTAGTGGATATTCCAGCCTTCTGGCAGGAGTGTCACCGGGACGGATCTACGATGAAGCTGGAGGTGATGGGAGAGGGAGGAGATCTGCTCGGCATTTGTATGGAATTTGATGGCCAGGGCGGTTTTCAATATCTGATCGGAGTCAAGACGGATGCGAACCGGCAGCAAGCAGCGGGATTCGAAACCCGCTCCATTCCTGCTGCATCCTGGGCTGTCTTCACATCTATCGGCCCCCTGCCGGCTGCTATCCAACAGGTCTGGCAATACGTCTACCAAGATTGGTTTCCAGCCAGCGGATATGAGCATGCCCCAGGACCGGAACTGGAAGTTTATCCTCCCGGCGACACCATGAGTGATGACTACCGCTGCGAGGTATGGATTCCGGTCGTAAAAAGGTAGGACGGCAGCTATATAAGAAAACAAGCCTGTGCCAGGTTCCTCATGCAAGAGTGCATTGGAGCCAGGCACAGGCTTATTTCATAGCATCTTATGTCCCCGATTTCAGCGAAGCGGTGTTCTCCCCGATCTGCAATGCAGCGTGAAGCTCCATCAGTTCATAACGCAGCGCCGAAAAAGAGGGCAGCTCCGGCACATGGATCGGAGCCGGCGATTCCGAATGCTGGACGGCATGGGCCATATCATGAAAAGCTTGCTCGAGGCCGCGCAGGGTCTCGGGCGGTTCACGATGCTCTAGTCCCCTCTCCGCTGCCGCAATGAGCACATAACCGAAATGTTGAATTTCTGCCACTGCCGGCCACCACAGGCTGATTCGCTCACGCTTTCGCACCGATTCGGCCAGAGAGGCATCGTAGAGCAGTCTGACTCGAAGCATGGCCGTTTCCAGTTCTGCAGGATGAACCACTTCTTCGGCATTTGGGCCTCCGGCGAGAAGCTGCTCCAGCAGGGCTCCTTCTTTGCGGATGACGGCTGCCATTGCTCCCGGCAGCCGGCTGGAGGAGGCACGCCGCCATAACAGCAGTATTCCAGCCAAGCCGATGGCGCTGCCTACCAGGATATCGACGATGCGGGCCGACATAAAGTAGGTCATGGCCGTTTCAGGATGATTGCTCTCTGCGATTAGCAGCGTACTGGGAGTGATAAAGATAACGGCCAGTGCGTAATTCCGCAAATAGATCAGCTCGACGATGAACTGCAGCACTGCCATGGCCAGAGCCACATAGACTCCCTCCGGCTTCAGAGACAGCAGTGCACCCCCGGCCAGCAGGCCAAGGATCGTTCCTGCCGTACGCTGAAGCGCGCGGTGCATCGTGCCGATGGCCGTCGTGCCCAGCATGACGGCTGCACAGGACAAAGGCACCCAATAGGAGCGGTGAAAGCCGAATCCATAAGCAACGGCTGCCGCAATGGCAATCATAATGCCGTAGCGGCCGGCGGTGCTCAGCAGCGTGGATTGGCGGTTAAACGCACCGGATAGAATCAGCCGCAGGCGGTTCTCCGGTTCAGCCAATGGGGCTTGAACAACAGCCTCGCCTGATTCGCTCAATAGAGACCGAGCTTCCTCCATCTGGAAGTTCAGCCGCTCGTTCAGTTTATCCTCGGTACGGGTATACGACCTAACCTTTCGAGAAGCCTCAACATGCCCTGCTCCTTGAATTCCGGCTGCAATCGACCGGATCGAAGCCGCTGCCTCCACATCGCCTGAAGCTCGCTGACCCAGTGCAATCTCTACCAGGGTCAGATACATCTCGTTGGCCTTTTGGGACAGCTGCATGAGGCGCTGGGTTGGCGCATAGGCATGCCTCCAGCGCAATTCGCCGCCGGCTACCGTTTTACCGGCATTTTGCAGGGCGACCGCTGCCTTATACTGCGCGTCATATTGATGCTCCGTGCCCATTGAGTCAATGAATTGGGCTAATGAAGCATAGGCCCCTGCAACAGCTTTCGTTTCCGGCCGATGCGGATTCAGCAGCCATCCGGCCATGCCGACAACCCAAGCCAGCAACCCGCCCGCAAAAACAAATCCGGTCCGCAGTGGAACGAATGACAAATCATAAGGCAGACTCGTACCGACAGCAAAGGTCAAAATAAAAAACATGGCCGATGGCCCGGTGACCTGGAAGGCTCCGAAGCAGAATACGGCAGCCGCACCGATCAGCCCGAACAGCAGTACCATCAGCCAAGGAATCGTTCCCGTCAAAGAGCCGAGTCCGAAAGATACAGCCATCCCCAAGGCCACCAGCAGCAGCTTAATCGCCCGCTGTCTATAGGTTTCATTCGATACGTACAAAAAGGTAAAGCCCCCGATGGAGGCGCATAATCCATAATCCATATGTCCGGTCAAAGCCCCGATCAGAACCGGAATCCCTGCACTGACGGCAGAGCCGATGCCCCGGAACCACTGCAGCGGCAAAGGCCGAACCCGGAAGGCGTCGCGCACCTTCACTGCAGCCGGCCCCCGCTGCGCCGTTCTGCGCCGAACATAATCATTTTGATGCGATTCAGTTATCATTAGGTTTCTCTCCAGTTGGTAATCTCTTTTGTCATCGTGTTTATGCTGTACAGGATTCAGCTGTGATCCGTTTCTTTTGCCGACTCAGCATTATGCTGAATTTTCATTAGCGTCGCCAAAAATATACTCAAGTCCTTTTCCGGAATTCCGGCTACAATCTCATCCGCAAAAAGCTGATTCACATGCGTAAACAGCCTTTCCCTCAGTTGTCTGCCTTCATCCGTAATAAAAATAAGAAACGAGCGCCGATCATCCTTGTTTTTGTCTCTGCGGACCAGCTGCTTGCGTTCCAGAATATCCAATATTTTAGTCAGTGTCGCCTGATCCTTATCCGCGATGAGGGACAGCTCCTTTTGTGTAATCCCGTCCTGCTCCCCCAAACGTTTCAGTACAGTCCACTGCTCGGGTGTAATGTCGTCTTCCTTAAAATGCATCGTTAAGTAACGCAGTAATGTCCGGCTGGTCTTTGAAATCAAATGCCCGTAAAGATGCTCTTTGTCCTCCATACCTGAAGCTGCTGCCTCCTTCGTTGGCTGCTGGTTATTGTTTAATTGTATAGGTTCATTTCATTTTTGTAAATATTATATGTATACAAACATTTATTATACTAACTAATAATCAAAAAAAAGAGCAGCTCTCAGCCGCCCTATTATCGTCATTTGACATCATTTTCGACTCATCGGTTTACATCCAATGCTGCCCGAAAACGAAGTCATCTACATTTATTTTTTGATTGTGCTCAAATGCTCCAGAATTAGCTTAGCCGCGCCGATTGCACCTGCTTCATTGCCAAGCTCGGCCGGACGAATATCCGCATCCATTTGCATGTTTTGCATGCATTCCAACAAGTACGGCCACCATATAGCCCTGGAGTCGATAAGGCCTCCACCGAGCAAAATAGCCTGCGGATTCAAGCCGACATGAATGTTATTCACGACAATAGCCAAATGCGCAGTGAACTGCTTCAACACCTCAGTGACCAGCAGATTCCCTTTCAGATGATCATCCAGCACTTCGACACCGGAAGTATACGTACTTCCTGTAGCTTCACTGGCAAGCTTGACTAAGGCCGTACCCGACAGATATTGCTCGATACAGCCGCGTAAACCGCAGTTGCAGAGCCTACCGCCAGGAACCAAAATGGTGTGCCCCCATTCTCCACCGTTCCAATGAGCCCCTCTATACAGCTCGCCGCCGATCATATTCGCTCCGCCAACACCCGTTCCAAGCGTCAGCATGGACAGATCCTTCACGTCTCTGCCCGCTCCGAGCCAGGCTTCGCCGACCAGCGCGGTATTGGCATCGTTATCAACAAATACAGGCAGCTTATACGCCTCTTCCACAAATTGCTTCACATTAGAGCCCTGCCAGCCAGGCAGGTTGTCAGTCGCATATACAATTTCGCCTGTCCGCACGTTGACCCTGCCGGCCGTGCCGATCCCAATGCCCTGGATATCCCCATGCTGTGCCATGAGGTTATCCAACAGATTTGTCATATTTTCAAGAATGCGTTCCTTCCCCTGCGTGGCCTCGGTTGCAATTTTACCCTGATCCATAACCCGGCCCGAATCATCCAGAACCATCCCTTTAATAGAGGTGCCGCCAATATCGATACCTATGACCTTCATGCCTGCTCCCATCCTTTCATTGTCCCCGGCCTTCTTAACGGGCTTCCCCGTCCGACGCTTCGCGGACAGCCACAGCAAACCTCTCCGTAATCAGTTTGGGCCTTGTAATAGCCGATCCGACAACGACCGCGTGCGCTCCAAGCTTCAGGCAATGCGCAGCCTGCTCCGGTGTATTGATCCTTCCTTCCCCAATGACAGGGATCCGGATGCTGCGAACCGCCTCCTGCAGCAGCTTGAAGTCAGGCTCCTTTTGCTGCGGTGAATAAGGGGTATACCCGGAAAGCGTCGTCGAAATGCAATCGACTCCGATGGACTCTGCGTACAAGGCTTCCTCCATCGTCGATATATCGGCCATCACCCTTTGCCCGCGTTCCTTCATGTAAGCCACAAGCTCTTCCAGCGTTTCCCCATGAGGTCTTGGGCTGCGGGTCGCATCCAGCGCGATGACATCCACCCCGGCATCCATCAGCTCACGGACTTCGCGAAGAGTGGGCGTAATATATACACCGCTGTCATCATAGTCCCGTTTGATGATACCGATAATCGGCAATCGGGTCGTTCGCTTGATTGACGTGATGTCGTGTACGCTGTTCGCCCGGATACCGATAGCGCCGCCCTGGTCAGCTGCAAGAGCCATTTTGGCCATCGTGTCCCCTCCATGCAGCGGCTCATCCTCAAGAGCCTGGCAAGAAACGATCAACCCGCCTCGTATCTTTTCAAAATATAGATCTCCCATGCATTCATCTCCTGTTTATCCTCTACCTTTTCGGTACGGGAATGATTTTCCGATGCTTCATGGAAACGATTATAGCAAATATTAAAGATTTTCTCCATTATTAAATATAAATTAGGAGATTTTTTCTTTCATAATAAAATAATCGCATATCCCCGTACTTTCAAGGTAGACAAACCGCATTTCAGAGAATGTTTTTCTTGCGATATAAAGAACCCGGCTCCTCGAAGCTTAGTTTTTTTGTATCTAAAAAAAGCCGAATCCCGAAGCATCACCCGATGCGCATTCCTCCGAATTCAGCGTTATTCATGTTGTTTCGTCCATGTTATAAGAGTACATCGCAATACCGGCCCGATCATCTAGCAAAAGCGTTTGAAGTTTATATTTCCATGTTTCATCCGCAGCGCATCCCGCAGCTCGATCAGATCCTTCTCCGCCATTTGCTCCAGGGTTTTCCTCGGATAGTCCAGCCCATGCTCCTCCGCCAAATCGAGAATCCCGGAAATATACAGTTCTCTGTAATCCTTCTCCTTCATTGCCGCCTCATCCCTCCAGACTCTTTCGTCCAAGCTTATATTAAATGTACCCATATTCCGGTTTCAAGCTTCAAAATTATCAGTACTTTCCCTTAAGTTTCAATGATCCTTAACATCTTACATGTGCCGTTAGCTTTAGAATATGTTAGGATAGTCTGCCGACTAATCGAGACATGCCAGCAACATAGGATGCAGATTTCGAGGCTCATATATTCAAAAATGGGAAGGATGAAGCAGTATGTCAGACAAAGTAGCCATCGTAACCGGAGCAGCCGGAGGTATTGGATTCGCCGCAGTTCAAAAGTTATCCTCGCAGGGTTTTAAAGTCGTGCTGGTCGATTTCAACGAAGCTGCCGGCCTCGAAAGCCTTGAGAAAATCAAAAGTGCTGGAGGCGAAGGCATTTTCGTCAAAACCGATGTGTCGTCTGAAGAGGACGTGCAAAACTATATTCAAAAAACGATGGAAACCTACGGACGTATCGATGTACTGGTGAACAACGCCGGCGTCGTGGAGAAAGCAACCCTGCTCGCCGAGAAAACGCTTGCTGATTTTGACCGCATTATCGGCATTAACCTTAAAAGCGTTTTCCTCGGCATGAAGTATGCGCTTCCAATTATGGTTGAGCAGAAAAAGGGCGCTATCGTAAACACGGCTTCGATCGGCGGTTTGTTCAGCACTCCGCTCAACAGCATCTACGCGGCAAGCAAGCATGGTGTCGTCGGCCTTACCAAAACGGCAGCCGTGGAATACGGACCTATGGGCGTCCGCATTAACGCCGTTTGTCCGGGCACCGTGTATACCAACCTTGTCAAAGAGGCAGCCAAAGACATGCCGCAGACCGATCGCCAGTACTATCCTTCCTATCCGATGGACCGATTGGCGCAGCCAGATGAAATTGCCAACGTGATCGCATTCCTGGCTTCCGATGAAGCCAGCTACGTCAACGGTGCCTGCGTCAATATTGATGGCGGACAGCGCATGTAGACGTTTCAGTTCATAAGGGCAGCCTGAATAGGCTGCCTTTTTTTGTCATCTGTCACCTCTCACGGTCACGCTCTGTCCCCCGAAGCCAACAAGAAAAGCCCATTGGTCCCTTCAACGGGGCAATGAGCTATTCTAGCGGGTGTGCAGCCTTCGACTAATCTTCGTCTACGGCAATCCCTATATCCATCAGATAATCCATCTCGGCATCGAGTACAGCTTCGACGGTCATTTCATCCAGCTTAACATCCTTGCGGCTCAGTACATAATCGACCAAGTCATCGCTGTCGATCTCAACCTCACCTTGTTCATTCGCTTCCGCCGTGTTAATAAACGTCTTCTCATGCTTCAGGACAGCCCTGATGCTGTCGGGTTCAGCGCCCGTCTCAGCCGCTATGTACTGCACAAGCTCCTTCTCGTTGAGTGTGCCGCTCATGGCCTTTTCATCTCCTTATTTCATGTCCTAGCGCCATTGTAACACAAAATGCTTGGGTTTCCATTTTTTCAAACCGTAATTTAACAAATTTACAAAAGTAGAGATGTTTTTTTCGACATTCAACTGTCTTTATATTTGAATTTCCGGATCTCTTCCTGCAATCCGAGCGCCATCCCGTTCATAGATCCGGTGGACCCGGAGATCTCCTCCATCGCAGCCAGCTGCTCTTCGGTCACTGCTGCCACGCTTTGCGAGTGCTCCGCAATGCGGGAAGACAGCTCTACCATCCGTTCTTCCGAGCTCAGCAGCTGTTCCGTCAAGGCGGAGAGCTCCTCCGTGGATGCAGATACCTCTTGGGCTTGTCCGGTAACGGTTTGGATGGATGCGTAAATATCCTCAAAGGCCTTACCCGTTTGATGCATCGCCTCCATCCCTGCTTCCAGCTCAGCCGATCCCCTCTGCATGGCATCGACGGATGTGGATACATTCCCCACCATGTCACGGAGGCCTCCGGCGATTTGCTCCGAAGCGGTACCGACCTGCTCAGCCAGCTTTTTCACCTCGCCGGCTACTACGGCAAATCCTCTTCCGTGCTCCCCTGCACGCGCAGCTTCGATGCTTGCATTCAGCGACAGCAAATGCGTCTGGTCTGCGATCCCCTTAATGAACAGAGAAATTCTCTCAATCTGTTGGGAACGGTGACCCAAATCGTTGACAGCCTTTCGGGATTCCTCCATCACAGACTGGATTTTGTTCATCTGCAATACGGTTCCCGCCAGAAGCTCTCTTCCCTGTTCAGATTGCTTCTGCACGGTCTCGGCAGATTCAACCGTAACCGATGCGGATTCCGCGATCCGCTGCAAGCTTGCCGAACTCTCCCCCATCGCCGTTTTGTTCTCCTTCATCCGGGCCATCTGGTTTTCTGCCGCTGCGGACACCTCCTGCATCGATTCGGCAATCTGCTGCGAAGCCAGCACAGTCTGCTCCGAACCAAGCACAAGCTCCCCGGATGCTGCAGCTACCTCAGACGCGTGGTGATCAATTTGACGCATCAGCTGGTTCAAATGATGCCTCATATCATCAAAAGAACGGGCCATGCTGCCAATCTCATCCTTCTGACGAATATTCAGATCCCTTCCCGTCAAATCGCCTCCGGCGATTTGCTCCACAGCGCTTGCAACCATCGAAATCGGACGGGATATCATACGAATCATCAGGTAAGCCATGACGCTTCCTACCAGCAAGGACAGCAGCACTGTCATGCCCAGCACCACTTTCGTTTGCGTTTCCTGCTTCTTGGTCCGCTCCAAGTCTTCATTCAGCAGCACCTGCTGGTAATTTTCCAGCTCAGCCGCGGCTGTGGTCATTTTCTTAACCATGGGTGCACATTTTTCCTCGACAAGGCGGGTATACGTAGCCACGTCATTTTTTTTCTTGTACGCCGCAATCTCATCCACGATCACGGAATACTGAATCTCCAAATCAGCAAGCTGATCAGACAGTTCTTTCCCTTTTCCCGTTTGATTTAAGCCGCCCACTTTTGTTTGCGTATCGCTAAACTGCTTGCGCGTCTCCTCGTAGCCACTGAAATCCTCCTCATTTCCCGTCAGCAAATATCCTCTGACATTCTCGGCCTCCAGCGCAGCGATTCGCCCAAGGTCTTTGGCCAGAAGCATGTTTTGTACACGATCATCTATCAGGCTACGGTAGCTTTTGTTGGCGCTCGAGAGCTGCACCCAGCCAATGGTGCCTACAATCACGGTAAGGATCAGAACGGCCGCAAAGCTCAGAGACAGTTTTTGTTTAAATTTCATGCTTGCAAGCTCCTTCAGAGTATGTAATATAATGGGACTTATTACCTATTAGTTTATACTATGTTTATACACGAAAATAGATTTTATAAAACCATATTTTTTAAAATCGAAATCGTTTTTTAATATATATCTATCAAAAATTCACAAGATGTTCATATTTCAAATCCTGGTTCTCCGAATTCGGAGATTCAGAACCCATCGGCTTAAAAAAGAATTCCCCGCACATGCTCCAATAAATGATGTAAAATTGATAAGGTTTGGAACATACATATTCGTTATTCCAACATTTTAGCGTTTATGAAGGGCAGGAATCGCAATCGTGTTAAAAAAAGTATTCAATCAGTACTGGAGTCCTTATATCGTGATGGCTGTTGCAGGCATCCTGAGCGCTGTATACTTCGGGATTACCAAAACGGTATGGGCGGTAACCGGTGAGTTTACCCGTCTGGGCGGGCATATTCTCGAGCTGTTCGGCGTTGATATTTCCGATTGGGCTTACTTCAAGTTAATTCATATGGAAGGGACGACCTTCACCCGTACGGACGGCTGGATTGTCTGGGGCATGTTCATCGGAGCGCTGCTTATGGTGCTGTTCAGCAATAACTTCAAAATCAGGATGCCGCGACAAAAGCGCCGTTTGTTTCAAGGATTGATCGGCGGATTTGTCGCCGGCTTCGGCGCCCGGATGGCGCTTGGCTGCAACCTGGCTGCTTTTTTTACAGGCGTGCCGCAGTTCTCGCTGCACTCGTGGATTTTCATTGTCGCCACGGCAGTCGGTACCTTCGGGGGCGCCAAAATCGTCAACACCTCCTGGTGGAAGGGTAAGCCTGTCCTGCAAAAGGGCAACACGGCTTCGATCGTCAAGGAACGCAAACAAATTCAGCCGTATATCGGAGCCGTCCTTGCGCTCGCCTATGCCCTACTTATTATTTACTTCTATGCAGCAGGCAAAAACATGCTGGGTACGGCAGCCTTGTTCGGCGCAGCCTTCGGCATCCTCATCGAAAGAGGACAAATCTGTTTCACCTCCGCTTTCCGCGATTTGTGGATCAGCGGACGCGCCACCATGACCAAAGCCATTACGCTCGGCATGGGTGTAAGCTCCATCGTAACGCTGATCATCATTCTGGTGAACGGCATGGACCCTGTCACTAAAATGGCGGCTCCAAGCACGCTGATCGGCGGCCTCCTGTTTGGCGTCGGCATCGTTATGGCAGGCGGATGCGAAACCGGCATGATGTACCGCTTGATGGAGGGACAGGTGATTTTCCTGCCGGTATTTATCGGTAATATCGCCGGCGCTACCGTGCTTGCCTATGGTTGGGATCATCTCGGAATCTATAACGCGCTGGTGAAGATGGGAAAACCTATCAACCTGATCGAGGTCATGGGGCCGGCATGGGCACTGATTTCAACCCTTGTTCTGCTGGCAGCCGGATTTCTCATTGCTGTCATTTGGCAAAAAAACTACCGCTTCGGCGTCGGGTTCAAGAAAGGGGAAACGAAACATGTCCATTGATTACACACTTGATCTTCGCGGAGAATCTTGTCCTTATCCGGTGATCTATACACTTGAAACGCTTCAGGAAATGAAAAAGGGAGAACTGCTGCAGGTGATTGCCGATTGCCCTGCCGCCTTCCGCAATGTTCCAGAGGAAGTCGTCAAGCATGGTTATACGCTTGAACAGGAACCCGTGAAAAACGGCCGGGAGCTGCTGTTCTACATTCGGGCATAGCTAGCCAAAATGATACCTCAAAACAAAAAAAGGATTAGGGTGCGTTTCTTTCGCCCTAATCCTTTTCAATTTCAAATTGATCCGCTGCCCAGGCCACAAATGGAACACGCCCCCGTACATTCAGATCCTTAATATGAATAAACACGTCACGGTCCGCCTTCATCGTAAAACGGATCCAATTGTCATAAATCATAACCTTCTCTACTTCCGTCAGATCAAACGTCCTAGTGCCTTGGATGTTGACTACCCTCACCTTGTCTCCCTTGATGCGGATGTAACGTGCATACACATAAGCGAAACGCAAAGACAAGAGCAGGAGCACCGCCATAAAAACGATATTCCACACGGCTTGTGCCGTCGTGTAATCAGA
This sequence comes from Paenibacillus dendrobii, assembly GCF_009807035.1. Lineage (GTDB taxonomy): Bacteria > Bacillota > Bacilli > Paenibacillales > Paenibacillaceae > Paenibacillus_AQ > Paenibacillus_AQ dendrobii. Next base: position 284,064 of record NZ_WUBI01000004.1, on the reverse strand, counting down.
GGTCGACTGCAGCGCCAGCCGGATGATAACAGCGAGCAGGAGCAATCCAAACATCACGATGTTCATCTTGTTGCCTTTAAATTTTGCAGTCATAGTCTGAAACTTCCTTATCTTAAAATATCGCCGAGGACCGATAGGTACCGGCTCTTCAATATAACGCTATTTTCATGCCCGCACAAGGCTTCCCCGAAAAAAAGCCCCCCGGAATCCGCTAACAGGGAACGAATGCGGGACGCCCCCTCCCTGGGATAATGCATAGAGGCTCCCTCCACAAACGGAGAGAGCCTCTTCCTGTTTCATATTTCCTCGTCAAACTCTAATGAGTCTGCCGCTTAATCCACTTTTACGAGCATCTTGCCCAGGTTCGTTCCCTGGAACAGCTGCAAGAAAGCGTCAATGATATGGTCAAAGCCGTCAACGATCGTTTCTTCGTATTTCAGTTTGCCTTCGGACAACCATTTTCCAAGCTGTGTCAAGCCCTCTTGTTGGCGGGAAGCATAGTCTCCCAGGACGAAGCCTTTCATCAGCGAACGGGTCTTGATGATCTTCGACTGAATGCGCGGGCCCATGTCGCCATCTGTACTATTGTAAGAAGATATCGCGCCGCACAGCGGGATACGGGCATAATCATTCAGTAGATTGATCACCGCATCCGAAACCGAGCCGCCTACATTGTCAAAATACACATCTACGCCATTCGGACACGCCTCTTCCAGCGCCTTGCCCAAATCTTTAGTCGTTTTATAGTTAATAGCAGCATCAAAGCCCAGCTCGTTGATCAGATATGCGCATTTCTCATCCGTTCCGGCAATGCCGACGGCGCGGGCGCCTTGGATTTTCGCAATCTGTCCAACGAACATGCCTACGGAGCCAGCTGCACCGGATACCACAACCGTTTCTCCAGCCTTCGGCTGCCCGATATCCAGAAGACCGAAATAGGCGGTAAGCCCGGTCAGACCGAGCACGCTCAAATAAGCGGACAACGGCGCAATGGATTCATCAATTTTCCGGACAAGCTTCGCGTCTACCACATTGTAGAGCTGCCAACCCAGCATGCCGATCACTTTGTCGCCGGCTTTAAACAGATCGGATTTCGACGCTACGATTTCTCCCACGATTCCGCCTGAAATGACCTCGTTCAGTTCATACGGCGCGACATAGGATTTGGCATCGCTCATTCTGCCGCGCATGTAAGGATCCACGGACAGATACACGCTGCGTACCACAACTTGTCCTGCTTCTGGCTCCTGCACTGGTGCTTCGCGATATTCAAAATTTTGTTCCGTCGGCATTCCCACCGGACGTGACTTCAAAGCAATGGATCTATTGGTTAACTGTTGCATGTATGTTCACTGCTCCCATATTCATATTTTTGATGAAAAGTGACTACGCAATCCCGTGCTGTCTGCACCCAAATGGCAAAGGGCGGATAAGTAAGACAGTTCATTTAATCAGATAGTTTTAAAACTTTAAAACTATTGGTCTAAAATCAGGGTTTCCTGTCCATTATAAACTGTCCAAGAAACCCGGCATAAATTCGTTCAATGTCTCCTCCCTCAACTCGCTGCACTTGTTCTGGCCCTTACGGAACACCTGAATCAAGTCCGCTTCGTACAAAATCTTGAGGTGGTAAGATACATTGGACTTGTCCACTCCGACCGCCTCTCCAATCTCACCACAAGTATTGCTGCTCGGGTGGCGGTGCAGGTAACGGATCATTTCAATGCGCTTTACTTCCGCCATGGCTTTAAAAATCTTAGCCCGCTTTTCATCGTCTTTCGAAGGTTTGATAGTCATAGAACTATACTATTCCCCGTTAGATGAGAAGTCAATCCAGCCGCCTATTCCTTATTATGGAACCAAGGCGTTCCACAATATTATGATTTGCCTTGCTCCATTAAATATTGCACAATGCTTTGCTCCTCTGAACCTTGACCAATGAATCTGGCCTGAAAGATGACCCCGTCATTCAGCCAAAAATAACTGACACGGTCGGTTTCGTTCGGGCTGCTAAGTTCGCCATCGATTTTAAATTTTTCTGAATGGAGCACTTCACGGCCCTGAATCGTGATGGGCTGCAGGTTAACAGTAAATTTCTTCCCGTCGATTCTCATTAAAGATAACTTCCTGTCCTTTTTCATATCTTCGTACATATGCCCGTTCAGCATCTGTGTGAGCTCCACACGCTTTACTCCGGCGGAGGAAGCACTGGGGTTATACGTAACCGCAAGCAGCATTCGCATGGAGTCCTGGTCACTTTCCGGATAGTTGAAATTCACTTTACGGGACACATAGGCTCCGCTCGCGGCAAAATCCCCGGGCAGTTTCCGTGGAAATGAGGCATGATAACCAATGAGCTTCTGTGCACGCCGGATATCCTCCGTATCGAACAGATATGTCAGCGCTCTCGCGTAGTAATCATTGTTTTCGTAAAGTTTGTTCAGATTCTCATCCGGGTATTTCATGGAAGCGATCATATTCTCGAAGTCCCGGCTTGTCACTTGACCATCGCCCCCCAATTTATAAGCGACGCCTTGATCCTTCCAGACATAGTAGTATCTTTCCGGTTGCCCTTTCCATGCGGTCATTCGAATGGTTACCTTCAAGCCTTCAAGCCCATTCACGGACACCGCCGATTTCTCAATGACCTTGCCGCCGGCTTGCGCGTCTCCCAGATCTTCTTCCTCGGTGCGGATTTGTTCATACCACTGCTGCGGTTCCGCGCCACGTACGATGTTAAGATCCATATAGCCGGAGATTTCATTCACGTGCGCTTTCTGGTACCGTACATTTACGGCGGAACTTGCTGATGATGTTAAGGGTTGCAGGTGAAAGCTGATATTGTCGAAGGTATATCCACTCGGCAGCACCGAAGGAACCTTGAACCGGAACGGCGCCACACGGGCTGCCTTTTCGAGATTATCGTACTCCCGGAATTCGCCATCCGCGAAGAGCATCTCATCCCCGCCCTCTTCAGCATGAATCCAGGCGGAAGTCCCCGCCTTCGACACCGGCGCATTCGTCAGCGTGGCCGCGCCGACCAAGAGCACCAACAGTACCGCCAGTACGGAAAACTTATATGAACCCCTTTTAAAGGATTGAATCATCCGAATCCGCCGCACAATGTCCTTTTCACCATTCAGGCCTTTGAAGTACAGCAGATGGGGATGATTCCGGCCGGATGAGTACCTTTTCAGATACCCGATAATGGTCATGCCGTACGGTACGGCTTCTTCTTCGCCAAGCACCTCCAGTACGCAGGCATCGCATGCCAGCTCCCGGTCCGCTTTCATTCGGCGCATCATCATCCATACCAGCGGATTCATCCAGTGGACGGCAAGTACAAGACTGCCGAGCATGTTCCAAGCCGTATCTTTTCGTTTATAATGGGCCAGTTCATGCGCAATCACATGCTTCAGACGGGCTGCTTCCTCCGGATCACAGGAGAGTGTTTCAGGCAGATAGACTGCCGGACGGATCATTCCCGAAATATACGGGCTTTGTATCGAAGGGCTCATGTAAAGAGATACCGGACGTTTCAAAGTAAATAAACGGCGGCATTCCTCTGCCACATTTCTCATGGTTAAGTCACTGACGCGGTTGAAGCTTTTTTGCTTTCTCTTGATCCGCAGCCAGAACATCAAATGATACGCCAAAAAGGATGCCGTACCGGCCAGCCATATGACGGACAGAATCCGAATCGCCGGATGATTTTCTCTCTCTGTAATCGCAGCAGCGCCTGCGCCTCGATCCAGCTGCAGGACCGGCTGCTGTTGACTGTTTCCTCCGGCTCCATTCAATGTATAATGGGATTGAGTAGTATTTTCTTTGATGCTGTTTCCTGTTTCCGTTCTCGGCTTGTCCTGCTGAGACGGAAGATGGGCAACAGCATTTTTTATATCCGAGATGGCAGGAAATACGTTGAATAAGCTCACCGGACTGTCCGGAAATACCGGCAGCACCAGTCTTGCCAGCACGATCAGCCATAACGAATACCTCAGACGGGCGCTGATGCGCCTGCGGAGCAGATGTTGTACTGCCATCACCACGATGGCGACCAAGCTGGCCGTCAGTGTCGAAGCGACAAACCATCTGAAGAGGCTTTCAGCTATATTCATGGAATGACCTCATTTGATTAAATTTGGATTTCATTATGACTGTGGTGAATCTTTCGAGTCCTGACTTTGCTTTTCCATCAAAATCTGCTGCAATCGTTCGATCTCCTTGTCAGACAGCTGCGTTTCCTCCAAAAAGTTCGTCATCATCAGTCCCGCCGCTCCGTTAAACACACGGTTCAAAAAGGATTTGCTCTCCGCGCGCACGCATTCTTTTTCCGAAATCAGCGGATAATATTGATAGCTTCTGCCGGATTTTTGATACCCCAGCGCTTTTTTCTTCATCAGTCGGTTAATGAACGTTCTGACCGTTTGATCGCTCCAGTCCGTATCCGCAGGCAAATACTGCACGATTTGCTCCGCCGTGAGCGGGTTTTCCTTCCAGACAATCTTCATGATCTCCCACTCGGATTCCGAAATTTTGGGCATACTTTCCATTCTCACACCTCCTTTCCGGTTCAAATTAAACTATTACAAGTGTAAATATAAACGATGCATCAAACTATTACAACTGTAATTGTGTCTTAAATGAAAACTTTTCATTTTGTATATGACCAAAATCACATACAAGCGCATACATTTGTTGACACCTCCAAAACCCCGGCGTATAATTCTAAATCAATTACTCTAATTAAAGTAATCAAATCAAATTTAGAATATTGAGGTGTGGGGCAATGAAAAATATTTTAACGTTTCTCAAAAACAAATCCGTCATTGGCGGCATCACGATGGTGCTGTTTTACCAGGTTGCCTTTATCCTGATTTTCATGACAGGTTACAGCGCAATTCCGAAAAACATGAACGAAATGACCGTCGCCATTGTCAACGAGGACAAACAGGCGGGCACAGATATTGCGGCAGGTCTGGCCAAGCAGCTTCCTTTCAAAATGGTGACCGATCTTCCGCTGGATAAAGCCCAGGAGCAGTTGAATGACCGTGATATTGCTTTGATCATTCACATTCCGCAGGACTTTACGAAGCAGTTGTCTACATCCGGAACAAAAGCCAAAATGGACTTCTTCATGAACCAGTCCAACCCGGCGATGGTCTCCAGCAGCATGCAGTCGGTCGTTACGCAAATCACGACCAATTTGAATAACCAGCTGGCGACGCAGTCCGCCCAGGGCGTCTTCCAATCGATGAAAATGCCGGCGGAGCAGGCACAGAAGCTCGCAGCCGAGATCCCTACCAAGCTGGATGCCAATATCGTCAATACCAATCCGGTACCGGCAGGCATGCATAACCAAATGGCACCATTTTTCCTGACGATGGTCAGTTATGTGGGCGCCATGATTTTCTCCATGATGATGGTCGGTGCCATGAACGCGCTGAAACGCAAAATGGGCTTTTGGCAGGCCTTCTGGTCCGCGCAAGCAACCAATGCGATCGTCTCTCTGATTGCGCCGCTGATCGGGATTTCGATTTATTTCCTGATTCAGGGCGGTTACGGAGCGGAGACTTTCGTGAAGGTATGGCTTGTACACGCGCTTGAATTGTTCGGAGCCATTGAGTTTATGTCCATCTTCAGTTTATTATTAAAGGACAAGGCCATTTTCGCCAACCTGACCCTCATGCTGATCCAAACCATCAGCAGTGGCGCGACGATGTCTCAGGAAATGATGCCGTGGCTCTTTAAGATTGTGAGCTATATTTCCATCATGTTCTATACCGTTCAAACGGACTTTTCGATCATTTTCGGCGGCGGCAAGCTGCCTGAACATCTGCTCGGATTGTGGATCGCATCCATTGCTTCGATGATCATCTGCCTTCTTGCTTTCTACTTTGTTTCTCCGAAAGAAGCAGCCGATGACCAAGAGAAGCACGCAGTCGCTTAACATCGCGCAGTGCGCATCAGGGGTATTCATTAGCCTTCATTCATTTATCTTTAGCTGAATGGAACGGGCTCGGAATCTATGCTTCCGGGTCCTTCTATATCGCATACACGCGAAGCCAGCTCACTCCCCTCGAGTCAGCCGGCTTTTCGTATGATTTCGGATGGGAGTGTAGCTGTTATGTCGCTTCAAATTTTTATACTGGGTGTTCTGAGTACAGGACACCATCATCCTTACGATATTAAGAAGATGTTCAAGCAAAACGTTGTGGATGAAAACTCCAAAATTAATGATGGGTCCTTATACTATAATTTCGAGGTCCTGCTGAAAAAGGGATATATCGAGAAGATCGAAGTGATCCGTGACGACAACCGTCCGGAGAAGACAACTTACGGCATCACAACGTTTGGAAAAGAGCATCTGGAGCAAGAGATCTATGCAAGCTTCAAAAATTTCACCCGCGTAGAAGCCCTCTATTCAACCACGCTATTCCTGAAGTATGCCGATCCGAACAAACTGCTGTTTTTGATTGAGGAAGCCCAGCAAAAGCTGGAAAACAAAATTCAGAGCGGTATTGTTTTCTGGGATAAGGTACGTGACGAAACACCGCCCGCCGTTCATTTGATCCATGATCATACGCAAAGCCAGCTGCACATGGACCTCGCATGGATGAAAAAGCTGGAGCTGCTTGTACGCGAACAATATCTATAATCTCCTTGTATCAAGGCCGAGTACCAACAAACGGCGTGCCGAAGAGTCCAGTCGACTCTTGCAGACACGCCGTTTATTTTGGCTTTCTTATGAAAAACCTATCTTTCAGTGCTTTTCTACAGCAATATAAACATCGACTACGGCATCGGCCGAATTCAGATCCTGCAGGTTATACAGCTCGAAGTCCCCGGTATAGGTCCGTTTAATCTCCGAATTCTCAAAGAAAGCCCATATTTCCTGCCATAGCTGGATCACAACCTGCTGTACGGGTCCCCTCTGCGTCGTAAATTTGAGGTACGTCGCCTCTGGAATCGAGGCAATCCCAATGGCGTCTTCCCCTAGAAATCCAAGGTCCCGCTCATGCCCGAGGAGCAGCGTATAATCTCCGTTCACGTCGCTCTCATATTCCGTATAAAGGGCGTAGAGCAATTGTGGATGTATTGGCTTCAGCTTTGCGGACAGGCCGCCTTGGCCGTATTGTTCCCATAGCGAGGGGATGAGCCCATCCGGCCCGCTCTCCCGTCGATTGGATGTTCGGATCTTGATGCCTGCCAGTTCAACAGCCGGCATGTGGGTTATTTCATAATTCATGAAGGGTTCCTCTTTTCCTTAAAGATGATTCCATTGTATAGAGGCTACGTGGACATCTGTCTGTCCGGTTTCGCATACTGCCTCAAAATATGCTGAACCCGCCGTACCACTTCCATAGCTGCATGCTCCGGAGCTTCGACAACGATCTGGTCTCCATAGCTGAGGACCATGCCATAGAACCATTCATCCAAAGGGAACCCGCTTTTGACCAGCAGACTTCCATCCCCCTGCACCGAAATCTGTTCCGGGCTGAAGGAGTCGGCCACCCTATGTCTGACCTTCGGAGAAAACCTCAATGTTACCGCCTGGTGATCCTTGCTGGACCATTCCGGATTCCACTCGTAGGCCTCCAAAGGCGGCAGCTCGCGTGGTTCAAACGCCTCCGGAAGAACCTTCATATCCAAGATGCGGGATACTCTGAAAATCCGGAAATCTTCGCGGGAGGTGCAGAATGCCTGCAGATACCATACATTCCCTTTTAGAATCAACCTGCCTGGCTCAACGATTCTCCATCCTTCTGCGCCATTCATGTTGATATAGTGCATATTCACTTTTCTGGATTCGTTGGACGCCTGCCTCAGCAAACTCACCTTATCTCTGGTTCCTTTTGCTTGCCCCCAGGGATTCAGGTCAAATAGGAGGCCTTGGGCCATCCCTGCATCCATCGTTTGATCTGAACGTTGCAGCAGCGATCCCACTTTATCCAGCAGCTGGTCTAGCGTCCGGTCATCCATGGCTGCTTTTACACCCTTGACAGCCGAAAAGACGGATGAAATCTCGTCCAGGGTAAGAAACTGCCGCGAAATCGTGTAATGGCTCATCATCTCAAAACCACCGCTGGTTCCCTGATGTGCCATCACCGGGATGCCCGCAAGACTAAGCGTATCCATATCCCTGTATATCGTTTTAGTGGAAACCCCGAATCGTTCACCCAACTCCTTAGCGCTGATTCTCCCCCTGTTCAGCAAGAGGACGGTCATCGCTAGCAATCGATCTATTTTCATCAGGTTCATGATCTCCTTCAAGGATTTATCATTTGATAACACACATATTAGCTTAAACGCATCGCATAAGTCCAAAAAGAGCAGATGCTACGTAGCACCCGCTCTTTTTAACGATACTTTTCTCAATTCTGTGGAGGATTCTTCATCGCTCCCGGAAAAACTCCGTAAATATAGTCTGCATCTTCTCTTTATTCTCTTCAAACTGCCGCTGCCTGTGCCCATTGGCTCCGGATGGATGCGGGAACCCCCATAATACCCTTTGCCCCGCGAAATGCCCTTGATCGGCCAGCCATCTGAGCACTCGTTCCACCGCCTTGCCAAGAGGAATCAGCAACGCATCAGGGAGCTCCTTCAGTTCTTCCAGGCTGGATAAGGCTTGTCCGCGCAGCAACGCTGAAGCAAGTATATCGGGGTTCGCCCCGGTGTAATTCCGCTCTCCCGCAAACACAGGATACTTCAACAACGAAGTCGTATGAAGAAGCGATGCCCGCTCCCCGAACAAGTCGGCGCTGGATTCGATACAGAGTTCATTTTGGAGGCCAAGACAGTCGAGCATCCCGATCAAATGTTGGCGCATGGTGCCGGCGAACCCGGCTTCCCGCTTCGCTCGGCGCAGAACCTCCTCATCCGTGCAACCTTCGTCAAGACCGTCTCGCACGGCCTGAAAGGCAATCTTCATCTGCGTCCAACCGGGAGTAATGCCGAGAATCACCACCTTGGCAGAATCGTTGATCCACTCGTTATGGGGAGCATAGTACATTGCGATTCGTCCCTCAGCTGTCATACGAAATGCATCCGTCAGCAGGTCCTGCCGGGTCAGGTCACGGCCATGCGGCAATCTCCGTATAGCCGGCTTGTACCGTTCAAGCAGTGATGCGGTTTTCACGCCTCATCCTCCTTCTTTTCCAGACTGCGGTCACCGGTTCAATTGCCTTTCACTATAGTGTCATCTGCCAATGAACCGGCCATACCTGAACGTCATCGAATAGTTGTGATCGGATTCGCTTGATTCGCATTACGACAATCCGTGCCTCTTTCTGCCGCGGGCCTTCTCTGGTTTCACCGAAACGGTCCGAAGCTGCACGCCTACCGGACCGTGCACGCTATTCTTATCGCGCGGATCAAACCGGCCCTCCTCTGTATCCGGGATTTGCCAAAAGAAATCAATATGTACACCCTGCTCCTTCGCAAGCATAAGGAAATCGTTCATGAATATCCCTTTGCCGGGATCGCAGGAAGGACTGCCTGCAATGCCCAGACCGCCGACAATCTCGTATCCGTGCATCTGATAGACTTTAAGCTGCTCGATCGCGGGCTGCAGAATGCTGCGGTTATGCGCATGAAATTCCGGCGTGTCGCATTCTTCCACGGTCATTCGCGGCCGATCCGGACCCCAAAATGTAAGTTCGGGACATGGCAGCTGAAAAATGCCGTATCCTTGATCACTGGCCCAATCGACCGCAGACCTCAGTATACCCGGGCTAAGCGCTCCACCTGGAGCGACGGCATTCTGGTTGAGCACGCAGTGGGAGGCGACTAGAATTTGTTTACTACGCTGCACGGGATACCTCTTTCTTGAGCGAGGAACGCTTGAATATTGGCCTCTTATCGAACGTGTATGCGATGATGGTGGAGCTGATCTTTTGGGTGAGTGTTATTGAATTCATGGGGTCTCCTCCGCCGCTTTTTTCTTACTAATCGAATCGGAATAATTGTTTATAGTTTAAGTCAATTCCCCCATAAGTCAATAACCCATGTCGTTACTGAAGCAAGTACGTCCAAAGCATACAAAAAAACAGCTTCCCCGGTGCAAGCCAAAGAAAGCTGATTGGTTCCATTTTCGATATAAATACAAGCCTGGTTACTTGGTTAGCCGAAGCGCTGAGTCTTGTACCATTTGCTTTCGCGTCCAGTGATCTTATCCATGACCATGTTGTAAAATGCCTTGACGGATATCAGCAGGAACAGCTGCGCGTAAGTAAAATAGGAAATGCACGAAAGCACGAAATTACGCACATTGCTCTGCCCGATATCGGTCGCAAGCGCCAGATTAATTTGCAGCACATACAAAAAGTACATGAGTGCCCAGGCCACCACAAGATAGACATATACGTCCGATTGGAACTGGAAGGGAGATACCACGCCGGGCTTGAACAAAGCAATTCCCTGATACACCAGATTAGCGACAAAGACGATATCCGATACGATAATGGCAATCATAAACCAGAAATAACTGGCCGCATAGTAGAGAACATGCAGCTTAATCCGCCAGCTGCTGCGGTCAAACAGATGATGCAAATTTTCGACGACGACGTTGTAGTTGCCCTTGGCCCACCGCTCCCGCTGTTTCATGTATACGCCCAGTTGTTCCGGTTCCTGCTGGTACGCCTCGGCTTGAGGAGCGAGCGCAATCAACTGTCCCCGCGACATGATCTCGAACGAAACGGCCGTATCTTCGGTAATCGCCTGCTCGTCCCAACCCCCAATCTCCCGCATTAGAGCTGTTTTCACGATAAAATTCGTGCCGGGGATCGTTCCAAGCTTGAAGAGCTCCCATAACCCGGTATGGTGAACGCGCTGGATCGTAATGATCTCCAGATTGATACAGCGGGAAAGAAAGTTCTGGCCGCGGTTACGCGCCTTGTTGCGCCCGAAGACGGCGCCGTATCTCCCCGGGTCCTCCATCGCCTTCTGCGTCAGGAACATCAGCGCATTGCGCTCCGGCGCCGCATCCGCATCGTACACGCAGATCCACTCGCCCGTTGCCAGCTTCAACGCATCATTCAGAGCCCCGGATTTGCCGCCGGTTCCCTTGCGCTCCAGAATGATAAAGTCACGATCTTTGTAGCTGGTCATCTCCTTCAGCATCTTCAGCTTTCCGGCCGTATGATCCGAGCAATTGTCGGCAATGACGATCAGCTGCAGTTTATGCTCCGGATAGTTTAGCTGCAGAATATGTTCGGCTGTCGAGGTAATCACAAGTTCCTCATTATGTGCCGGTACCATAACGGTTACCGTAGGGAAATCATCCATATTTTTTGGGAGTACGAGCTTTTTCTTGTTCTGCTTGAAAATAAACCGGACCGCGCCTGCCATAATGATCACCGATTCGAATACCGCAATCCATATGGTTACAATGGATAGGATCAACAGCACATCAGCCACTGAAGTTCCCCCGATCATATTTTTTATTGACATAGGTCCGGAATCGAAGCGTAGCGATGGTCAGAATCAGGATGGTCATGGCAAAAATCGCGCTGACGGCAATGCATAAAGGGATAAACCAGCTCGTATATGACATATGAAGCCCTCCTCTAAATATATTCGCCAATCAGATCGGTCTCGGTATTGCGCTCCAGCGCGTAAATGACCTGATCGATATGCTCGTATTTGCCGAACTGCTCCTTATGAAAGACCAGAGCTCCGGCCCGTACAACCAGCTTCAGCTTACCGCCTCTTTTATCCAGAATATCGACAGCCATCATGGCATTTTTGACCCTTTTCGTGAGCATATGCAGGTTCTCCTGTCCCAGCATGGGACAGAGGATGATAAACCGGCCCTTGCTGATCGAGAATTTATAATCCTCATAACGAATTTGCTTCTGAATCGTGTCCGACATTTCAAGCAGCAGGCGCGAATATTGCTGCGAACCCAGCGATTCCTGAACAAGCGGCAAAAAGTCGATTTTGAACATCGCCATCGAAAAACCGTAACGGTCCGTATAACGACGGGCCAGATTGGACTGCTTCTGCAGGGTATCCGCCAGAGCTTCCTTGTTGCCCAGTGCCGTATCGATATCCACCTGCGGATGGCTCCCTTTCATCTCTTCCATTCGCTCCATCCAGCGCTTGCTACCGATCAGACCGGATTTAATAAAGGCAGCGATCAGCATATTCGCCGGAATCAGCAGCATCCATGAGAATGTAAGTACATTGAAGGGCGCGTATGTCGTCAGCCAGACAAAATAACTCACCAGGAACACAAACGCCAGAACAACGGAAACGCCTAGAGGAATGATGAAGCCGACCAACAGAGCCGCAAGTCCCGCCAGGCTTAACACGAACTCCATGGTTGTATAGGACGCATTCAGATGCATTTTCAAAAAGAGAAGCATTTCCTGTACCATGATCAGCGCGATTAAGAGGACATATCCAAGTGCGAGCCGGCCCGTTGTTGTCTTGTTGTTCATCCGCATTCTTCTCCTTCCTTGTGTAGGTTCTGCCAGTGCGGATACCGCAGATTCATGCGATGAAAAGACATTGTACTAAAAACGGCACCCCATTCCAATGCTTGATGGTCCGACACAAGAGTGAGCCGCCTACCTCCTATTTAAATATTACAAAATACGACATTTCACTTCCATCATTATTCATCTATTAACGCAAAAAATCATGAATTAACCATATTTTTCATATTTATGCACGATCATTCCACAATTGGGTTGCCAGAAGCGGCAGCAGATTATCAAAAATATGCGTGTTCCCGTTAAACACGTAGCCTCCGTTATATTGCCGCTCTCCGTCATGGAGTGACAACATATGCTTGTAGAGCTCGCCGGCCCAGTCTTGATCTCCTACCCTGAGTGCCAGCTGAACAGCCAGCCCATACACCGAGGGGGATTCATAATCAACGCTGCTCTCCCGCGAAGATCGGTCATAACGCCCGAACAGCTTGTGGCTATGGCCCCATTCTTTCTTCAAAAAGTCCATCAGCGGCTCCGGCCTCCGGCCGATTTCCGCTGCATGCAGTCCCACCAGCAGCTGATCAATTAAATTGACGGAGTCATCATACGCATACTGCCTGTTCATTACATCAAAGCTTTTCGGATAAAAGGCTCCGTCATTCGGCATGTTCTCCAAAAGCCGAATATGCCGGTTATAGAAAGCCGGCTCAATCAGCTGCGCCTGCCGCAGCTGATTGAGGGCGTCGCTGTCGATGTAGGCTAGACTTAGGACCTGTGCGGATTCATTCCGGGAAAAATCATGGAAATCGGTCCAATAACCTTTAACCGTGGCAGAAGTAACAAGCGTGCCCGTCAGTTCTTCCGCAAGCCCCCGATTCTCCGCCGTGCCCCATAACTGCTCCGCCTTCAACAGAGCCCCGATAATTCGCAGATCGTCTCCAAGCGCATTGGTATGTACATTCGTTGTCCCGTCAGGTGCAAGTTTCCATGCCAAATAATGCTGCGGAGTCAGAAAATACCGCTTCAGCGCTTCATAGCTTTGTTCAAACAACCCCTGATCTTGCTTTAACAAGGCATATTGCATCCAGAACCCCATGGATTCCGACAGAGCCTCCCGGCCCGCGGCGATCTCCGGGTTGGCCGAGCTTCCGCTTTGCAGATAGGTAGCCAGCGTGCCGTTAGGATTAACCATGAATTTTTGGATAAAGGCCTCCGTCTTGATAGGTGAAACCTCGGACTGCCGGTCCCTTCCATAGAGCCAAAAGCCCGTTACTCCAATCAAAAAAATCCCGGTGATCATCAGTGATATACGATATTTTCGCATGCTTGACCCGCCTTCCTCTGCTTTCTGGTGACAGTTGTAGATCATTCCTCTCGATAAAAGAATATTAACCGTTTCAATCGTTTGGATTCAGGCAAGCATCATTTTCGGGTTTCGCTTGCGTTGGATAGGTCCATATAAAAAGACGCTTGGGATCGCCCAAGCGTCTGGTCTTATCATTGGTCTGTAACTTAGTGATACCTAAAGGCGACCGCCTCACCTCTTATCATTGGAGCCGTAACGTGCCTGATTGTACCGGCTGATGACCTGATCCATGTCCTGAGCCGGTAGACCGGTAAGGTCTTTGTCCGAGGCCAGCGCTGCGCCATTCTCGGAAGGCGTAAGACTCGGCCGAAACTTGAAGCCCCGTCTGACGGCCATACGGATCAAGCTTTCATAAGCTCGGCGCGGATCGCCATCCCGGGCCAAGGTTGGACCCTCTTTGCGCTTTCTCCGCCATCGGCCTTGACCCTTGTTCACTCGCTCAATTCTCTCCACTTCATCTACGTAATCCCCTTGATCCGTAGGAATGCGCCTCATTTCACGCATAAGCCGGAGCCGCTGGGCCATCCGCGCTATCCAGGCGCGGATGCTTTGCGGGAGCCAGCGCCGCAGCAGGCGGTACAACAGCAGCAGCAGGGCCGCAGCAACGGCGGCCACGAGCACGGCAAACGCGATTTGGCCGACAATGTGCAGCCACTTCGGTTGATGAGACGGTGGAGGAAGCTCCATCGGTCCCGGCTGCGCCGGCGGCATCTGCTCCGGACTCTCCGCCTGTCCACTTTTGCCCAGGCCATTCAACAATCCGGTCAGCCACCGTTTGAAGTAAGCCAAGCCTTCCCCAAGTCCGTTCCACAAGCTCAGCACTGCAATAAACGCGACAACCAGCCAGGTCATCCAGCGGTTTCTGGACAGTATTCTGCGAAGCTGCATCCGGTCGGTTTCATGCGCATTGGAGGCTTCACGCACGCGGTCCCCGTTCCACCGCAGCAAAACCGCAAACAGCGTAAAGATGCTCATGAAGTAAAGGGGAACTCGGTAAGGCTCGATAGCCTCCACGTTGGAGGATACCCCATAAACAATCAGGGCTGCTGCCAGCCCCGCGAGCGGCAGATTCAATTGAATGAATCTCCACAGATCCTTGCGGCCGACAATCAGCCCGCGAAAATCGGCCAGCAGCAAGACGACGACAGCCAATATGGCAGGGCGCAGCCCGAGTACCGCCAGCGGCAGCAGCGCAGCCACCAGAAGCAGAGCCGTAACCAGCAATTCCTTGCGGCCTGCCGCCTGCCGTCTGCCAATCAGCGTACCCAGGGCATGGAGCAGCCATATCAATGGCATCAACCACCATGGAGCAGACTGCATGGCATAAACCATGTACAGCACCACAAAAGGATAACATGCAGCCGTCTCGAGCAGCGAGTTGCCCAGTACAGCCAGAAGCTTGCGCCTGCGGGTTTCTTGACCGGAATGCATCATGCTCCCGCCTCCTTCAGCCCGTCGTCCAAATGCGCTATAGACACGCGGTGCCCCTTCGTCTCAAGTATTCGGACCGCGTCCCGAATCGCCTGGGATACATGCGGGGTCACCACGAAATAATCGATCGTCTCGTGAAAATCCCTCTCGGCCTCGAGCTTCAGCTGCTCGTAAAAGGGTCTATAGACCTTAAGCTCCACGGCCGCCATCGCCTCCAGCACATCCTCAAGATGAGGAAGACCGTAATCCGGCGCAAGATGTGCCAGCCTGCCATCGGCATCAGGCGAAAAATAGGCGTTGCTTGCGAATCCGGCCGCCATCCCCTGATGAATGAGCGCTGCGGCGCAGGTTGCCGCATAGGACAGCGCCTCTTCAATGACCTCCGGCTTGGTCACGACATTCCACATCTGCTCCGTAACCTCAATATTCAGCAGGATCATCGCCTTCGGATCTGCGGAATATCCGTGTTGATGCACCTGCAGCTCTCCCGATCTTGCACTGGCTTTCCAATGAATCCGGTTCATGGCATCGCCAGGCGCATAGCCCCTTACCCCCGTGAATAGAAAGGGGTCCTCCACGATCCAGCGGCGTACGGCCAGCTCACCCTGCCAGGTTTTCCAGGAAGAAGGCAGCTCCTCGTCTCTCCGAAGAGAAGGGTACACCACCAGCCGTTTGTTCAGCGTCACCTGTAGAGACGGCGTGTACATCGCGAACAAATCGCTACCGGTCATGGTAGCCGTATCCATGCGGAAGATACCGCGGCCGCGGCACTGAATTTGATGCGTCCGGGTGATTCGCGTCTGCGCGGGAAGCGAGAAAAAGCTCGTATGATTCTGATAGATCTGGCCTTCGCTGATCCAGGTTTCCTTGCTTCGTTTGAAGCCCAGGGATGCCGGTAGCATCGCTTCCAAACGGAGCCAAGGAATCGGGAACCTGCGTTTGTTCTCAATCGTCTCCACCATTTCGATCCGGTCTCCGGCATAACAAGTCCCCGTGCTGAAATGCCGGTCATAGGACAGCTTGTTCAGTGCGCTCTTCCCCAAAATAAGGCCTTGCAGTGCCATAACGACGCCGCAGGCAAGAAAAAGCCAGAATACAGCCATTATTTCACGCCGCTTTCAAGTTCCTTTTCGCTTGGAACCGGGATGCTATCCATGATTTCCGTCAAAATACGCTCGCCGTGGCCGCTTCCTGTTTCATGCCTTCTCCGCAGCACCAGCCGGTGTGTCCAAACCGGTAGAAGGAGCCGTTTGATATCATCGGGCAGCACGTAACTTCTTCCTTGCAGCGCGGCGTAAGCCTGGGAAGCACGGAGCAGCGCCTGCGTGCCTCGGGGACTGATGCCGAGCATCGTCTGTTCATGACTCCGGGTAGCCTCAGCCAGAGAAACAATATAGCCCAGCAGATCATCCGCAATGCTTACCTGTCCGCACAGCTGCTGCGCTTCCAGTACCTCTTCTGCGGTTGCCGTCTGCGCGGTATCCTCCGCCCGCAGACGGCCTGCGGCGGCAGTCCGTTTCAGAATCTCAAGCCCCTCGGCTGCCGATGGATAACCGAGCTTCATCCGGATCAGGAACCGGTCCATCTGCGCTTCCGGTAGCGGGAAGGTTCCCTGATTGTCCACCGGATTCTGCGTGGCCAGCACCATGAACGGACTTGCCAGCGGCATCGTCTTCCCCTCGATGCTAATCTGCCGCTCTTCCATGCATTCCAGGAGGCTTGACTGGGTTCTGGGTGTCGCACGGTTAATCTCATCGGCCAGCACAATGCGGGCAAACAGCGGTCCCGGACGGAAATGGAACTCGCCGTCCTTCTGATTAAAATAATGGATGCCCGTCAAATCCGAAGGCAGCAAATCCGGTGTGAACTGAATGCGTTGAAAGCTTAGACTAAGCGATGCCGCCAGGCTTTTCGCAAGCAAGGTCTTGCCTGTTCCCGGAACATCCTCCAGCAGTACGTGTCCGGAGGCCAGCAGCGCCGTCAGAAGCAGATCCACCTCATGCTCCTTGCCCACAATCACGTTTGCAATGTTCCGCTTTAATTTCTGCGCCAACTGATGCACGCTCTCCATACCTCTTCCCGCCCTTCTTCTTGCACCATTTCAATTCATCCATGATGTCGTTAAAACGCTTGCAAAAATGGAGCAAGTCTTCTGATTTTAGTTTCCGCCTAGAGCCATGTTTCTTATTTTTAGACAAATATGTATTCCGATTTCCTTACCCTATCATTCTAACAAATTTTTCTTGGTAAATGGAGACCGGATGCAATACGCAATACCATTGACGTCAGGACCATGCGATCGGTAATATGAGTCTTAAGAGGTGATTCGACTTGAAAACAATGCTGATCCTTGGCGGTATCATGCTATTCCTCGCAGTAGCGCTGGGCGCCTTTGGCGCGCATGCCCTGAAGGAACGGCTGAACGAAAGCCAGTTAAAAACATATCAGACCGGCATTCAATATCATCTGGCCCACGGCCTTGGTCTGGTGCTGATCGGACTTTACGCAGGCATGGCAGACCACGCCTCTATGGCGGTTCTGGCCGGCTGGTTCATCGCTGCGGGTATCCTGCTCTTCTCCGGCAGTCTGTACGCGCTCAGCCTGACTGGCATCCGGAAGCTTGGCGCCATTACGCCGCTTGGCGGAGTTGCCTTTTTGGCCGGATGGGTCCTGTTTATCGTTGCTGCAGCTCAAGGATAACGAAGAAGCAATACAAAAAGAGCGCATTTCTTCATTCGGAAATGCGCTCTTTTTATGCCTTTTTATTCGTTTACGGCCCGGCTTGCTTTCGCGCTCCGTCCCCGTTCACTCTGAATCTGCTTGCTGCGCAGCTGTCCGCAAGCGGCATCGATGTCTGTGCCATGCTCCAAACGCACGCTGCAGCTGATGTTCTGCTTTTTCAGCGTATCGTAGAAGGCGGTAATCGTCTCCTGGGAGCTCCGCTGATACTGGCTGTGCTCATCGACCGGATTATACGGAATCAGGTTAACGTTAGCCAAGGCTCTGCGGCTGCCCACCAGCTCGGCCAACTCCAGCGCATGCTCCGGCTGGTCATTCACATCCTTCAGCAGGATATATTCCAGCGTGATTCTGCGGTTGCTCTTCTCCAGATAATAATCGATGGCCTCCATCAGCGGCTCGATCGGATATGCCCGGTTAATCTTCATGATCCGCGTACGGATTTCATTGTTTGGCGCATGCAGAGAAATGGCAAGGTTGGTGCCCAGATCGCTGTCGGCAAACTCCCGGATCTTCGGCGCAAGGCCGCTGGTCGATACCGTGATGTGACGAGGACCAATAGCCAGCCCTTTATGGTCGCGGATCACGCGGATGAAATTCGACATATGCTCGAAATTATCGAAAGGCTCGCCGATGCCCATCACGACAATATGGCTGACCCGTTCATCAAGCTTCCGCTGATCCAGATGCAGCTGCACCTTCATCACCTGTCCCACGATTTCGCCGCTGGTCAGGTCCCGGCTCTTGCTCAGCAGTCCGCTGGCGCAGAAGCTGCATCCAATATTGCAGCCTACCTGCGTTGTTACGCATACGGAAAGGCCGAACTTGTGGCGCATCAGCACGGTTTCAATCAAGTTGCCGTCCTGGAGCCGGAACAGGAACTTGATCGTTCCGTCTGCGGATTCCTGTTTGGTATGCTCCTCCAGCGTCTGAATGTCAAAATGCTCGGCCAATAGCTCTTGGCATTCCGGTCTAACATCAGCCATGTCAGAGAATTCCGTCACCCGCTTGCGGTACAGTCCTTCCCATACCTGCAGTGCCCGTGATTTTTTATGCCCGTGCTCAGCCAGCCATGCGGCCAGTTGGTCGAGAGTTAATCCATAAATGGATGGTTTGTTCATGAATGCTTTCCTCTTTTCAAAAAACCTATAATTCAGTCCCTCTCTACTTTACCAGAAAAGGAACGGCAATCTGTCTTTATTGTCCCAAAATTTCATTGTTAAAACAAGGGGAGACAGGCAGGATTTGAGGCAGGAACAATTGCCGCGGGCATCTTGCCTATTTTTCCGCACTACGCACAATTGCCCTGTAACAGGAGCCTCACCCATCATATAATGATCCAAAAAGAGGATGATTCCGCAAAGGGTGTAGCTATGAAAAACAAACATAAATCCAAAAGACGCCATCCTGTCATCCGGTCTTTAAAAAAACAAGCTCCCCGGAGAAATTCCCCCAAACGAAAAAAGATCCCTTCCGCCGCCCCCTCCGGCAGCATCGAGGAATGGCTGAGAACGTTAACCAAACCTTATGTCATTCATGAGAACTTGCCTCCGCATGCTCCGGAACAGACCGGCCAAGAATACCCATCGCGGCAGAAGGAGCCGGAACTCCCCGTTCCCCCTGAGTCTCAGGCCGCGCTGCCTTTCATCGCCCATAAGAATTTACGAGTTCTTCTTGTGACGCCTTTTTTTCGCACCAACCATACCGTGGGGGGACAATCCATACCGGAAGCACTGCGGCTTTTGGTCAAAGAATTGATCGTCATTAAAGCCTATGAGGGGTTTACGGATGCTCTGACCCGGCTTCAGCCGGATCTTCTTCTACTGCTCGGCGGAACCGAGGTGATGATTTCCACGGATCTGGAAACCATCAGGGATTCCGGCATTCCTGCAGCCGTATGGATGGATGACGAAAACGGGGTGACTGATTCCCAGCGGTGGATGGCCCAGACGTTTGACTATGTATTCACACAACATCATGCTCATCTCTGCATCTATCAGGAGACCCTTGGGTGCCTGAACGTACATTATTTGCCTTTTCCTGCGGATCCGGAGGTTTTTCCCCCCCGAAAATCCGGCGAATACGAACGTTGCGACATTCTGATTATCGGCGATGCCGAACGTTCCAGAGAGGAATATATTCGTGTCATCCGCGATTTCTCCACGGATCTGAAGCTGCTTGCCATAGGCAAGGGCTGGGAGCCATTCTCTGTTAAAACTGTTCCCTGCTCAGCCGAGGATGGCCTGCAGAAGGTCTATAATCGCGCTAACATGATTATCCAGTGGGATCCAGTCCAGCGAAGAGTATTCGAAGCCGCAGCCTGCGGCGTATTTCAACTGGCAGAGGCCAGCGCCGACCTTTTTAGATACATGAACGCAAGCATTGACGTCGTCCCGTTTCAGAACGCGGCGGAGCTCGGAACACGGCTGACTTACTATACCGATCAGGTTGACCAGAGAAGATTAATTGCAAGTCAGG
Source organism: Paenibacillus dendrobii (assembly GCF_009807035.1). Classification (GTDB taxonomy): domain Bacteria; phylum Bacillota; class Bacilli; order Paenibacillales; family Paenibacillaceae; genus Paenibacillus_AQ; species Paenibacillus_AQ dendrobii. The sequence continues at coordinate 263,613 of NZ_WUBI01000004.1, read as the reverse complement.
CACTCTGGAACACCCATTACGAATATTCGCCCCTGCATATGGTCATTGAGCTCCTTCGAATCATCATCTCAACATCATCTTAGAATTCACAAATAAACCGCTTTGCTGAGGGAGGTATACAGCTTGAAGCTTATCGCATTTTTGCTGCCTCAGTTTCACCGGATTCCCGAAAATGACAGTTGGTGGGGAGAAGGATTCACGGAATGGACGAATACCCGGAAAAGCAGACCACTGTATAGAGGCCATCAGCAGCCCAAAGAGCCGCTGGATCATTACTATTATGATCTTACTGACAGCGCGGCGAGGTTGTGGCAGGCCAATCTAGCCAGCACATACGGCATTTACGGATTTTGCTACTACCATTATTGGTTCAAAGGGAAACGACTGCTCGAAAAACCATTTCATCAGGTGCTTCAACTCGGAGAGCCGCATTTCCCCTTCTGCCTGTCCTGGGCAAACGAAGCTTGGACTCGAAAATGGGATGGCGGAGAAGGGCATATTTTACAGCAGCAGGACTATGGAAACGAGCATGATTGGGAACGTCACTTCCATGAGCTGCTTGAAGCTTTTGAGGACGAACGATATATCCGGGTAAACAATAAACCCCTATTTTTAATCTATCGTCCCGGTAATATTCCCCGCTGTGAGGAGATGCTCCATTTCTGGAATACGCTAGCCAGACGAAATGGCCTGGATGGAATTTATTTCGCACGGACGCTCGGCGGATTTGCGGTTCCACAGCAAAGGGGCTTTGACGCCAGTGTGGAATTCGAGCCTCACTACACGTTCGCGAATCATGCTAACGGGAGTCTATGGAATTATATTTCAACGAGGCAAATGGAGCATTTGGTTGTGGACTATGACAGCATATGGCAGACCATTTTGAAAAGATCTCCCCATCGAGACGGAGAGACCATTTTCCCCGGTGCTTTCGTGAATTGGGACAATACGCCAAGACTTGGAGAAAGGGGCCAGAGCTGCATCGGCGCGTCTCCGGAGAGGTTCCGCCATTATCTTTCTATGCAGATCCGCCGCGCCGCGGCGGTATACCAAAGCGAATTTATGTTTATTAATGCTTGGAATGAGTGGGCTGAGGGGGCTTATCTGGAACCCGATCAGCACCACCGTTTCCGATACCTTGAAGCCGTAAGAGATGCCTTGACGGAAAACGGGCTCTATCCCGGGCAGGTTTCCGCCCGTTCGATTGAAAGCCCCATCCTGCTTAGTAAGGCAAATGCTGCGGTCAGAATCTCGGCCACCTAAGCTTTCATGATGCCCAGGTTTGGCACACCGCCCGACACATCTACGAAGAGTACGTAATCATTGCCATCCGTTCCTTTCAGGACCAGGCCCGGCTGGCCTGCCATGACGGCTGAGTAATACCGGACCTGCTGGGCGCTGAAACCTCCAGCGGGTGTAGTCGATTGCGATGAGGACATCAGCCTGAATATCGCATTCACCGTGCTGGCCGCATTCACTGTATTTCCGACATCCACGGAACCCAGCACCAATGCGTCGCTATTCGCAAGGAAAAACCCACCCGTCGCTAAATTCCCTGCCACCGTTTGATCCCCGACTACCTGCATGCTGCCCATAACGGTCTGGTTGTTCTCGACCTGCAGCATCCCTCCAACCGTTTCATTGCCATCCACCTGCAAATTCTGATTTATAGTCTGGTTACCCGTTACCAATACACTATCAAAAGTAGGCATCGCTCTACACCCTTTCACCATTGATAGGATATGGTATGTCATTCCCCTGCTTCCCGTACAAGTCAGCGGCACAATTTTCTCCAAACCTGCGGAAAAAATGATATATATGACTACGTAAATAGAATAGACAACAAATCATTCAGATCCGTTCATGAACAACGACGCTGATGACAATGCCAAAGAAGCGGACAGCCTTAGCAGCCCGCTCCTTCAATAAAACTCTCCAAGCGCTCCTTCTGCCGCAAATGATGACGGTAATGCATTTCGACAAGCATGAACCATTCGGCCGCATTCAAGGCGCCAAATCCGGGATGGATCAATTTATTCTGCACTGGCGCAGTCCTTGCGAGCGGCTCCGCCTTTCTCATTTCGGCCAGCACGCTCCGCAATCCCTCGCGAAGCTGCTCCTTGTTATCAGGTTGGGGCGGCGTATATGCTGGAGAAGGCGGAACCTGAATCCGTACCGGAGGGAACGCCTGATTCGCGAATGCGGCCTCCCCTCTCTCCGATTTCTCGCCTTCCGTCAACACTTCGTCGGCTGAAGCAGCACATGCACGGACATTGCGCAAATGCATATACAGGGACGCGTGAACCAAATGCATGTACATTTGACCAAGCGACCACTCCTCTTCACTGGGCTTCCGGGTTAAATCTTCCATGCTGAAACGGTCCAATTCTTCCAAATAATGATGCGTCACGCTGTCCAATTTACGTATCGTTTCTTGCGTAGTCATCTAGCAAATCACTCCTTGTAATTGATCTTGAGACCAATATACAAAAACGCTACTGACAGCGTTATGTCAGTAGCGTTCCAGGAGCTTTTGGGCTTCTTTAACAACGCGGGAACGTAAGGATTCCGGCTCCAGCACGGTTACATCCGCCCCCCAGCTGAGCACCCAGTACAGGATGTCCTCCATGCGTCTGACGCGCAGCTTAATCTGGAGACCATCAGGATGCTCCTCAAATGCGTCGATATAGTAGATATCCGATTCTCTAACCCGATCCGCAATATCGGGATCCGCAAGGAGAATGACCTTCAATTCACGGTCGTCCCGGGGTCTGTAAGCCTCCAGGTTAAAATCGGGAGGAAGCTCGTAACTGTCAGAGGTCTCTTCCAGTCCGCTCATTCGCGATAGCCGGAAATGCCGAATGTCCCGCCGCAGATCGCAGGCGGCCACCAGCATCCATGCTCCCTGAATATGCGCTAACCCGTAGGGTGCCACCACACGCGTGCTCTCCCGCTGAAGCACCGGACCTGTGGTTTTGGCATAATGGAAGCGAATCTTCCGTTTATCCAGCATGGCTTGGCGCAGCAGCTCCATATTCTCCCGCTCACGCCTGCTGCCTTCCGCCTCCCTGGCCGAGAAGAACCGCATGGTGGCACGTACTTGCTCCGCCTCAAGCCTTACTTGTTCAGGAAGTACAGCCTCAATCTTAGCCTTGGAGGACTCAGCATGAACGCCGTAATTCGGCTCCAGTTTTTTCTGCACGAACTCCGCACCCGCGAGGAGTGTCACCGCCTCGCTGGCTGTAAAGCTTAAGGGAGGCAAAAAATATCCCTCCATCAGGGAGTATCCCTGACCGGGTGCGCCTATGATAGGCACATTCGCTTCACTGAGCGCCTGCATATCCCGGTATATGGTGCGCACGCTTGTTTCGAAGCGAGCGGCCAACTCCTCGGCCCGAATGGTTTTTTTGCCCTGCAGCTCAAGAACGATTGCCAGTAAGCGATCCGTTCTGTTCATGATGTTCTCCCCTCCGCTTCTATGCGCTCGGTGTTTTTAAACCAAATTCAGTTAAGCCTATGAACGATTTCGAACTTGTTCCCGCAAGGGTCCTCGAAATAAACGGCATAGTATGTCGGACTGATCGGAAATAGCTGCGGACCAGACTCTATATGCCCTCCAGCTTGTGATACCAGTTCCGCAAGCCGATCCACCTCAGCTCTGTCTTCGGCCCAAAAGCCTGTGAGATGGCTGCTTGGTTGATGCTCCGGATCTTCCGTAATCGCGAAATAAGGAGCGCTTGGAAGCTCCCCGTCCGCCGCAAATACCCGCCAGTCACGGCTGTGAAACGTACGGTTGAATCCAAGTGCCGGAAGCAGCTGCTCATAAAAAGGAAGTGCATCCTGCAAGCTGCGAACGCGCACATCGATATGGCTAAATTTGTTCATTATTGTTCTCCTTTCCGCTCCCGCGTTTAATTTCTCCCGCCATTTCCTTAAGGCTGTTTAGTGCCTGCTCCCAGTGGTCCTTCATCACCTCTCTGGCATGCATATCCTCCAGCTTTTCCTGATGAAAGCTGATGGTTGTCTGTCCCTGTGAGGCCGGTAAAATGCGGATTTGCAGCGTTGACGGATGTTTCCAGTCCTTGCGCTGCCATCTCATCCGCAGCTGCTCCATCGGCTTAACGACCCGAAGTTCGCCCGTAATGCCTTCAACAGATGCAAAGGACTCTCCAGGCTTCATTTCAAGGCTTCCCACCTCCCCGATCCAATGCATCATTCCTTCGGGGGAGACAAGCAGCGTCCAGGCTTCCTGACCCGATATCGGAAAAGTCCTGCGTACGCCGATTTGAAAGCCTGCGCTCGTCGTCTGGCCAACCGGCTTAACTGCTTGGCGTTCCCCGGATGATTTCATTACATCACGTGATGGGTTCATTTGAACATCAACCTCCGTTTCGAATTAATCATTCGTCTTGCCCGGAAATTTTTCTTTGCGAGTAAATGTAAGTTCGATGCCGCTGTGACCTTAGATTATAAATCCTTAAAAAAATCAGGGTGTCAATGCCCTGACAAACAGATCCACGCTGCTCTCCTTAAACTGCTGCATCGTGATGCTGGTGATAGATTCCGCTTGGTACAGGTGGGTCATAAATGCCCCATAATTCATCCACATAAAGGTCATGGCCTGAGTTTCCGCATCCATAGCGATCATTTTACCTTGTTCCTGCATGGTTATAAAATAATTCGTCAACATTTCCTTGAGCTGTCGGGGATGCTTCTGAGCGTTGTTCATCACATCCTCAAGGCCCGTATCCTTGAGCACAATCTGAATCATTTTCCGATTGCGGTTCATGATCTCGTGATAGCGATTTGCAAGCAGGCTTAGATCCGCCCGCAAGTCCCAGAACAGCTCCTCCTGAAAAATCCGTTTCATATCCCCGCTGTAATGGAAACGGTCCACAGCCGCCTCAAGCAGCGCCCGTTTTGTGCCGAAATGGCGGAAAAGTGTCATTTCGCTGACTCCGGCCGCAGCGGCAATCTCCTTGGTCGTCACGCCGTTATATCCCTTGTCCGCCATCAGATCAATCGCCGCCAGAAGCAGCTTGTCTTTACTATTCAGCCTCTGGTTCATATAATTCCAATCCTCTGCCTTCTGCCTTCATTTCGAATGTTAGTGAACACTAACAATTTGATACTAACCTCATTTGAATTTGTTGTCAATATATGGATGAATAAACATTCATCCATATATTACCTGGCTTCATGCTCCTGAACGACGCCCCACATATTTCCGCTTGGATCTACGAATTTCAGAACCCAGCCGAAGCTCTCCTTTTTATAAAAAGTAATGACTGCACCATTCCTTTCCAAAGAGTCCCGCATGGAGTGCACATCATCCGTTGCATACAAGAGCACGGGCATCGAGGCTCCATCCACCGTGAAATTGGCTGTGGTATCATCAGCCGTCTGCCATAGCATGAGAAACGGTCCGGTTGGCAATTCAAGAAATGCACAGGTTCCGTAATGTTCTCTCAGCGTGAACCCAAGGTTTTCTTTGTACCAAGCAATGGATGCATCCATGTCTTTGACCGGAATTTGCATATGAAAAAGGGATTTTAGTCGCGAGGTCACTTCTTTCTCGAATTTTTGCTCCTCCAGGCGATTGTCTTCCAAAAAATCATGGACCATGTCATACAGCTCCTCTTTTAATTTTTGCCGGGCTCTGCGTAGTCGGCTTTCCACCGCGCTCAATTTTTTACTTTTTTATATGTATTTGCGGGCGCCCGCGTCTTCTCCTCTTCCAGAGATATAAAACCTTCAATCCGATTGCATTCTGGCCAGACGGTTAATAGTAGACTATGCCGGTTTGGATGGAACACTTCGTTGTCCCGTAACTTTACCAGTATTTTCAAAACACTCGAAAATACGATTTTTGTTTAGTCCATCCGGATAGAGTTTATATAAATAACGTATCAATAACATAGATTATTGCAAAAATACAAAATAAAGGGAGAGATGAATCATGGCAGACAAAATGTCCAGAGAAGAAGCAGGTCGTAAAGGCGGAGAAGCAACAGCACGGAATCATGACAAAGAATTCTATCAGGAAATCGGCGAAAAGGGCGGAGAGGCCACTTCCAAAAACCATGACAAGGATTTTTACCGGGAAAACGGTAGAAAGGGCGGAGAAGCCCGGGGTAACAATAACTAAGTATGGAGCCCCATTATCCTAAATTAGAATAAAAAGCACGATTTCAACCGCGCATTGAAATCGTGCTTTTTTATTTGGTTTTTTTCAGAAAAATCATACCAGGAATATGGCAACAATCGTAGTCACAGTGAGACCGATCAGCACAGGCTTCAGATTGCGGCGCGCCAGCTCGAATGGACTCACTCCGCAAATCGCAGCCGCCGGAATGAGGGCCCACGGAATGAGCGTGCCTCCGCCGACCCAAATGGCTGCAATCTGGCCAAGAGCCGTCAACGTCGCCGCACCGGTATGCGTAGCCGCCGCAAATAGCTGTGCGATGGAACCCGCGAGCGATATTCCGGAGAAGCCGGAGCCGTCGAGGCCGGTAATCGCGCCCGTAATGGTTGACGTCACGGCTCCGACTGCGCCGTTCAGCGGTACGCTGCCCGCCAGCGCCACGCCCAAGTCGTTCACGATGCCATGCGATGTCTCGGGTAATACTTTACCGAACAGATCTGTAAAGGCTGCATCGCCAAGATAGAAAAAGGCTGCGATCGGAATGACCGGACCGAAAATTTTAAAGCCAAAAACGAAGCCGTCAATCAAGTATGATGTTATTTTCTCTAGCCCCTGGTTTTTATGGGCGAGCAAAGAGATGACAATCAGGATCAGCACCGCAGTCCCCCCAACGAGCGCGGTAGCATCTCCCCCTTGAAGCTTCAGTACGAACATGGCGACCACATCGGCAAGAAAAAGCAGGAGGATCGCCAGCGCCAGCGTTTTTTTCACCTTGGAAGGCAAAATAACGTTCTGTTCATCCTCCCCGCCGTTTGCGGCAAGGACATTCCCTGTGCCTTTAACTGTAACCAAGCCGTCTCGCCAAGTTCCGTTCTTCATATCTTTCCGCATCATCCAGAAAGCGGTTACAGTTGTAACGAGCCCCATGACGATCACTAGCGGTACGCTTGCTTCCATTACGCTGGTAACCGGAAGTCCTGCGGCATCCGCCGTCAGCTTCGGCGCTCCCTGAATGATATAGTCGCCGGACAGCGCGATGCCATGGCCAAACAGGTTCATTGCCATCGCCGCGCCAAGGGCTGGCAAGCCGACCCGAATCGCTACCGGGAGCAGTACGGCTCCAATCAGGGCGACGGCCGGTGACGGCCAGAAAAACCAGGATGTCACCATCATGATGATTCCGATTCCCCAGAAAGCCAGCGCCGGTGTACGCAAAAAGCGCGTGAGCGGCGCTACCATCGCTTCATTGATACCCGTGCGAATGAGCACCCGGCTCATGGCCACGATAATAGAAATGATCATGATCGTACCCATCAGCTCTTTCGTAGCGTAAATGAAAGAGTTAAAGACACCGGACACCGATCCGCTGACCGTGCCTGTAGCCAAAACGCCCAGCGCCAAAATCCCTGCCACGCAAATCATGGTCGTATCGCGCCGCCGGATGAGCAGTACCATGATCAACACGATAAACGCCAGATACACGTAATGAATTGCCGTTAAATGAATGACCATCTCTTGGGTCACTCCCTTCCCCTGCTGCAAAGTGGTGCTATATGCTATGCAGGGGCCTGGGCATGGGTTCATGACTAGATGCAGCAACAATGCTTGTGGTTCCGCTGCTTTGACTGAGCTTAATTACAAAAAAACCACTCCGAAGAGTGGTTTGGTTAGCCTCTATGGTGAAGTGTCTCAAGCAATCATTAGCCCAAACTGGTATCTAAGACAACCGATATGTCGCAAAAGGCTTGCCGTACCGGAATGACCCACTGATCTCGTCAAGCTTGTTCAGCACTTGTTCGCTTGGGCTCAGCTCCACGCTCTTCAAGTTCTCATCCAGCTGCTCCGTTCGGGTTGCACCCACGATCACGGTTGAAACCGCGGGCTGCTCCATCAGCCATGCCAGCGATAATGTGCTTGGCGTGCACCCATTCTCTTCAGCGACCCGGCTCACCTCTTCGCCAAGCGTCAGCGTCCGGTCATTAATAAACCGGCTGAAGCTCGGGTCCGTCTGTGCGCGCGATTTCAGCGGCGCACGGTCGTCGAAGCTATACTTGCCGGTCAGAATGCCGCCTGCCAGAGGAAAATACGGAATAATGCCCACTCCCTGATCCAGACACACTGGCACCAGCTCCTGCTCGGGGGTACGGTCAGCCAGGGAGTAGCTCGTTTGAGTGGATACGTATCGGTTCAGCCCTTTCGCTTCGCTGACGCTCAGTGCCTTCATCAGCTCCCAGGCTGCGTAGTTGGAAGCGCCGATATAACGCACCTTGCCGGCCCGCACCATGTCATCCAATGTGCGGAGCGTTTCTTCCAAAGGGGTATTCGGGTCAAATGTGTGAATCTGGTACAGGTCAACATAATCCGTCTTCAGCCGTTGCAAACTGCGTTCCAGTTCCTGCATCAAATGATACCTCGATGAACCCCGCGTGTTCGGCCCTTCCCCGTTCACCAGCCCTGCCTTGGTTGCAAGCACCACTTTGTCCCGTCTGCCAACCAGGGCCTCGCCGATAATCCGTTCAGATTCCGAACCTGCATAGATATTCGCTGTATCGATGAAATTTATGCCACGATCCATCGCGTGGTGAATAATCCGGGCGGATGCATCCTGATCTGCGCGTTTGCCGAATGCATTCGTTCCAAGGCCCAGAATGGACACTTCCAGGCCGCTGTTTCCTAGTCGACGATATTTCATGATTATCCGCTCCTCTACCGATGTTTTTTACCAAGTAACCCTATTTATTTCATGACCTGCGTTTGCTGCTCTTGTCCTGCTGCAGCCTGTACTCCCGTCTCCTGCCTCCGGCTCTTGCCGTTTACCAGCCAAATGCCCATCAATACAAACACGATACCTGCGATCGTGACCATACTTAGACTTTCGTTTAGAAACAGGACGCCCGAAACCACCCCGATGACCGGGACCAGAAGGAGCGAGATGGAGGCTTTGCTGGCTTCGACCTTGGACAAGATGTAAGACCACATCACAAAAGCCAGTGCGGAGCCGACGATGCCCGAGAAGAGCACATACACCACAGGCATCACGCCCCAATGACTTTCCCCATGCTCGAAAATAACCGAGTACAGCAGCAATCCTGCCGCTCCGACAATCATCTGCCACGTCGTGAACTGAAGCATGTCGCAATGTCCAAGCTTGCGCTTAACCAGCAGATTGGCGAGAGCCCAGGATAACCCCGAGGAAACCGCCAGCAGCAACGCGGGCGTACTACCGCTCCAGTGAGCATCCATCGCAACGAACAAACCGATGATACCAATCACAACACCGAGCAGTTTCCTAATGCGGAGCTGTTCACCCGGCAACAAAAAATGTGCCATCAACGTCAGCCATAGCGGCATGCTGTAAGTAAGTACAGAGGTGAGTCCTGCACTGAGATCCTCCAGTGATAATTGGATGGCAAGATTAAAATACATGGTCTGCAAAATACCGCAGAGAATATACCATTTCAAATCCCGCATGCGGGGAAGCGGCACCCTCCGGACCATGCATACGGCAATCAGCACCAGAGCCCCAAGTGCAAACCGGTAACCAGCGAACAGCACCGGTGGAAAAACGCCGTTCGCCAGCTTCATAAATACCCAGTTGAAGCCCCAAATCAGGCAGAGTAGACCAATTAAACCATTCATAAAACCACACCTCGGATGTCTGAAAAATACGTAGAATGAAAGCCGTACGCCGGCTTATCGGAAACGCTGCTCATTGTTTTTAGTGAATATACGTTCTCTCTTTGGATTTGTCAATGAAGTCGACCCAAAATCCAAAATGGATAGCAAGCCTGCAAAAAACAGGATTTTCGGACTGGGATGACCCTGAAATATGTAAAAAAGGATGCGCCCTCACCAGGGGCCCATCCTCATTCCATTCTGTTTAATGATCCTCATGCCAGCTCTTCAGCTTAGCAAGCGAGTTCTCGCTCAGTTCACCCAGACGCCAGATGGCTGCTTTGCCATAACCGTCCCGTCGGAGGGTATCCAGCCATCCGATCAAGGTGGAATCATCTGCATACCACACGGTATGCTTCTCCCCTTTGTCATCTACATACTCAAAGTGAAGGCTTCCGCTTGCGGTATCCCGCTCCGGCGAAGCAACCGCCTGAAGGGCCAGCTCTACAGCCCTTTTCTCCGTCACCGCCGTGACCTTCCCCTGCCCGCTCCAATCGAAACCTCCCGCCGAAATGGCGATGACGTTGTCTCCCGGCAGATGGTTCATCCGGCGTGCAAGCTTATCCAGAAACGTGTAATCAGCCTTCGGACCGGGATCGCTGTGCGTTCCGTACAGGTTATAGGCCATCATGACGTATTCCGGTCCCGTTGGCAAATCCAGTTGCTCTATTGGCGCCCTTGACTCCAGGACAATCCGTAAAGATTTCCCCTGCTGGTGCAGAGCCTCGTACAGTTCCTTATAAAAAGCCGTAACCTTGCTCCAGTCACTGTCCTTGACCTTTTCGTAATCAATCTCCACACCTTGGATATGATATTGCGACATCAAACTTAGAATCTCTCCGATATGCTTGCTCCTAGCCGCTTCCGAACCCAGCAGGCGCGTAAGCAGATCCGGGTCCTTCTGTACCTCGGTTCCATCCTGGAGATAACGGTCATTCACCAGCGTCAAGTAGACCTTGCTGATGGAAGCATCCTGCGCGGCCTGCAGCATGGACGGAAAGGCTTTCTTCATGTCTTCCGTCATATACAAAACGTCCGCTTCGTCAAAGTACACCGCAAAAAGCTGCAGACTTCCAAGGCCGCTTGACATCCTCCGGAAATCCTCCAGCCCCGATTTCCACTGCCAATCCACCACCCAGGAGGATAGCTCCTTCTGTAAGGGGGCCACAGGCCGTGTCTCATCCAGATGAAACTGCTCCTTAACTCCCATGTAAATGGCGGTTATTGCTGAAATGATCGTGATGGATAAGACAACCAACCATTTATTCGTTTGCATTGGTTTAGACACCTTTCACTCTTCCCTTCACCTCTGATTCCTCAGAAAGTATCGATTGCCCAATCGATGGAAGCATTGATTATGTTTTGAACCTTTACCACGATGCCCTTCATGCCCGTAGAGCGGCTGCTCCACAGTAACTTGCCGCCATCGTTCTTATCCTTCAAGGCTTCGATTTTCAAGCTCTCAAAAACGCCGTCATAAATATCGTCCTTGGTGTTCTGCTTATTGAATTCCGAACCCAGGGCTGCGCCTCCTGTCTGGATAGAGGCGTCGACGGACTGCTGCACAAACAACGGCTCGCCGTCCACGTTCACATCCAGCTTGCTGCCCTGAATCGTTACTTCCAGATTGCGGGTCTGGCCGACATTAACCGGGTACTCATCCTCAGAAGTCTTTAGCCCTGCAGTCGCCACCTGCTCCGAGTACACGCCCGCCTTATCCAGCGTCAGGTCCGTTGCTCGCCACTGCACGGTATCGAGCTTGCGCTTCTGCAGAATCTCCACGGCTTGTCCCGCTTTCTTCTGTTCAACGCGGAGCTCGTTATTGTCCAGCACGATGCGGATAAACGACTGCTTCTGCTCATCGTCGCGGACGTACACCATTTGTTTACCCACCACGTTGCCGGTCAGCTTCACGCTGAGCCGAAGATCCGGGCTTTGCATGCTATCCTTCAGTAAGATTTTCCCCTCCCCGGCAGGCGTTGAGGTCAAGGCAATTTTATTTTCCAAATACTCAGTCGCGCCGCTGATCTGCTGCCACTGGCTCGCCCTTTTTTCGTCCCCTTTAATATACTCCATCTGCTGCCCGGCGTCCCTTTCCACCTTCATCAGCAGGTGATTCGTATACCAATAAGGCTCCGGCTGTACCCGCGTCAGATCATACAGATTCTTCTTGCTGTCGTTATACATATTGCCATCCCGGTTGAAATGCATGCTGAACAGCTTATGAATATTTTCATCATTGGCTTCAGCCACCAACCGGTTCATGCTTCCATACAGCGTGTTGGCATGCATGATCATATACACTGGAGGCACGAAACCCAGCTTTGCCGTGTAAACGGACTTCATTTGATCGTAATCCCCCTGAATGCGGGCATCCATCTGGTTACGGTCTTCGAGCGGTATCATATTCTCATCGCGGATGAAATCCATCAGGTAATGATTATAGTACGCGATATTCTTTTTATTGCGCATTTCGTTTTCGGTCTTCTGCCCGAGATAGCGGCCATCCCGATCAAATATGTTGATATAAGACAAGCGGTATCCGTTTGTGCCCAGCTCCCAATAGCCGGTCCGCATCATTTTCAGCATTTCCTTGGGTTGGACGAATTTGCCGTCGCTGTCTCCCATTTTGTTCGCATAGGAGAGGAACGTAGCCTTGAAATTGTACTTTTCCAGCAGCGGCTGGGCAAATAATTCGGAATCATTGCGCCCATCCTCGAAGGAAAGGAACAAGGCTTTATCCGGCAGCGGCTTGCCTTTCTCATAAAAATCCAGGACATCCTGCTGGGAAATCGTACGATAGCCTTGATCGTACAGCGTTCCCAGCTGCTGCTCCAGCTGCTTTTTGGCTACCAGCTTCGGGGTGCCGGCACGATCCACGCCAAAATAAGACAAGGCGATGAAGCCGTTATGGTTCGTCCAGTTCTCCTTGGACGGTTCTGCATAATGCCTCGTATTAAAAATCGTCTGGACCAGCAGGATGACCACAACCAGCAATATCGCCAGCTGCGCCACCGTCTTGATCCGCTTCCGGCGGTTTTTGCGCTGGTAGTCCAGGGCGGTTCTCCGCTTTCCATTGTTCATTTCGGCCAACCTCACTCTATAGTTTCAGCTTGCACGGGACTAGAACGGCAGATCGATGTTACGGTCCTTGTGCTTGTGCTTCTTTCTCTGCTTCCTTGCCTTTTTCCGGTTGCGTGCTTCAATATCCTGCGGCGTTTCCCGCGTACCCCACGTTGACTTCCAAAAGGTCACCCAGGCTACAGGCATCTGCCACAGCAGCACCAGCTCGTAGAAGACACAGAACACCAGTCCGAATATCCACAGCCTGCTCTTACGGAACAACAGATGCGCCAAGCTCATGAGCATGGCCATCATCAGCAGCCCCATCAGGAATGTCGTCGGAAAGATGTGATGCACTGCCGGAACGTATACGAGATTGTAGAGCACGATAACGGGCGCGGCAATCGGTACGATCAGCCCGATATAGAAGAACAGCGCCATGAAGGGCTCCTTATGCCAGATAAATCCCCCCGCCCGAAGCGACTCCCGCAGCCAGGAACGCTTCCAGCGCATCTGCTGCTTCAGGAACACGCCCATATCCGATGGAACAATCGTCGAACAAATGGCGCGATCCTGGTAACCCGTACGATGGGTCTTCAGAATATAATTCGTCATGCTGCGGTCATCGCCGAAGGTGGCCGGTTGTCCCAGGAATTTCTGGTTCAGCCACGCCTCCGAGTGCTGCACGATCAGTTCCTTCCGGTAACAGGACAGAGGCCCGGAAAGACAGGTCACGCTGTCAAACCACGACTCGGCAGCCTTCATGATCCGGAATGCAATATAATACCTGACGGTTTGCAGCTTGGTCACGGAGTTGGTATATTTGTTCTCCACGTCCGTACGTCCTGCCACCCCGCCCATTTGCGGGTCTTGAAACGGCTGGACCAGATTCTTGATGGCCTGGTGATCGAGAAAGCTGTCTGAATCCACGAACACGACTAGGTCATGTTTAGCCATTTTTACCCCTTCCACCAATGCAACCCGTTTACCGCCGTTTTCAGGAAGTACATGCATTCGCAGACGCTCCTTCGTCTTGTAGCGGTCTGCCTCGCGATGAACCAGATCGATGGTTTTCTGAATCTGCTCTACGGAGCGGTCGGTTGACCGGTCATCCACCACAATCACTTCCAGCTTGTCCACCGGATAATTCTGGTTCATGCAGCTGAGCACCGTGCGGTGAATCCACTCCTCCTCGTTGAAGCAGGGGATAATGATCGATACGCCCGGCGTATATTCCGGATTGACCGGAACATCACGGTAGAGCGCCCCGAAAAAATACCGCGTCAGCAAAAATGCCGCCGCAATCAGGCTGTATAAGTACAATAGCAAATTATATTTAAAATAGATGATGCTTTCCGCACGCAGCAGCATAATGAACAGTACCGAGGCAAACAGCAACGCGCTCGCGGTGTACACGGAATATCCCCAACGCTTCTTTTGAAAATAGACCGTCAGCGGCTTTTCGAATTCAAATGCGATCATCTGCTGTTCGCAGCCGTTCTGCTCCTCCGTAAAGAGACGAATGGCTATCGCATCGGTTTTCACGGCCGATTCGAAGCCTTCCGGCATGGTTCCAGGCGGAATATGGAACCGGATATGCACCGCATCACCGGGTTTGAACGGAACCTCCGCTCCAGTCATTCGAACCAGAATGCCGGTGGAGGATATATCCACGGCGTGTCCCTTAAGCATTCCTTTTTTCCGCTGTCCCTTCGCCGTCATCCGAACCTCAAAATCAGCCTCATAGCGCAAACTGAGCAGCCTGAGCTTCGATACCAGATCGGGATCCTGATCCGTTTGCTCCTGATCCATCTCCTTCATTCCCCGGCGGTCCGGGCTGGTCCGGATTTGCTCGGGATCAGGCACGTCGGGCAAAATGCGACGGTCGGCGCGCGGAGAAGTCAATACCTCTTCAATAACTTTCTTTTTTCTTCCAAGCACTGGCGCCCTTCTCCAATCTATGAATTATAGCCTCCAGTAATAGTAGCCTTCATTCTCGAATTCGGCCTTGCTGTAGACTCCTTTTAAATCCACCATCACTTTGGGCTGTTTCCCGCTGAACATCCGGTCGATATCGGAAAAGCTCATCTGGGCAAACTCCCGATGCGGAACGGCTACGATCAGCACGTCCAAATCCCGCATTTCGGACAAATCGGACAGTTCCAATCCATACTCATCGTAAGCTTCTTGGCGGTCCACATAAGGATCGGTGATGATTGGGCATACGCCATACTCCTGAAGCTCCTCAAGGATATCGGTAACCTTCGTGTTCCTTATATCGGCACAGTTCTCTTTATAGGCAAGGCCAAACAGGCCGATTCGGGAGTGGTTCAAGTCCAGCTTCTGTTTCACGAGAAGTTTAATGATCTGCTGGGCCACATATGATCCCATTCCGTCGTTAATATGACGTCCAGCCAGAATAATCCGGGACCGGTATCCGGTATCCTCCGCCTTATAGGTCAAGTAATAAGGATCAATGCCGATGCAGTGCCCGCCTACAAGTCCTGGTGTGAAGCGCAGGAAGTTCCACTTGGTCCCTGCGGCCTCCAGAACCTCCTGCGTATCGATGCCCATCTGATGGAACAGCATGGACAGCTCATTCATGAATGCGATATTGATGTCCCGCTGCGCATTCTCGATGACTTTGGCTGCTTCGGCAACCTTGATGCTTGCCGCGCGGTGTACGCCCGCTTCAATCACAAGCCCGTATACGCCGGCAATGATATCAAGTGCCTCTGAGTCAATGCCGGAAACGATCTTCACGATATTATCCAGCCGATGAACCTGATCTCCGGGATTGATGCGTTCCGGCGAGTAGCCCACTTTGAAATCCTCGCCGCAGCGCAGCCCCGACTCAGCCTCCAGAATAGGAATGCAGATATCCTCGGTAACGCCGGGATACACCGTCGATTCGAACACGACAACAGAACCCTTGGCCAGTTTCTGCCCGACGATCTTACTTGCGCTTTCTACATATTTAAGATCGGGAACATTGCCGCTCTGCACTGGAGTTGGGACCGCAATAATAAAGAATCCGGCCTCTCCGAGCTGATCCGCATCCGAGGTGAATTCGACGGCGCAGTTCCCGATTACCCCATTCCCCAATTCGCCGGTAACATCATTGCCGCTTCGATAACGGCTGATCTTCCGCTCGTTCACGTCAAATCCAATGACCCGAACCTGCTTGGCAAAAGCAACCGCAATCGGCAAGCCCACATACCCAAGACCAATCACTGCGATGGCCGTCCGCCGATTCGCAATATCCTCCAACATGGTTGAACTCATCTCTCTATCTCCTTCGCTTCCTAACTGGCTTCTACGGGTTCAACAAATCGCTGACCCTGACGAATGTATAACCTTTGCCTTTCAGCTTCTCAATGGCTTCGGGCAGCGCTTCGATGGTGTGTAGATCATCCAGCATATGGAGCAAAATGATGCTCCCGCTTCGAGTCTGTTCCGTAATGGTCTTTACGATTTGATCCGCGGTTCGGCTCCGGTTCCAATCGTTCGGGTCCACGTCAAAATCCGCAATCGTATGGTAACCGGCAGCCGAAATCATGCGCGCTTCGGCCTCGTTGATTTCTCCGGTCGGCGGCCTGAAAATCATCGCGGGCTTCTGCTGAATGGCTTCCGTGATCACTTGATGCGCCTTCACCACCTCATTTTGAAGCTGCTCCGCGGTTTGGGTGTCCAATACGGGGTGGCTGTACGTATGGTTGCCCACATCATGCCCAGCCTCCGCGATGGCTCTTGCCAGATTCGGATTCTTCTCTACACCATCCGCCCGCAGGAAAAAGGAAGCCTTGATCTGATACTTGTCCAAGATGTCGAGAATATGGGTAATGGTATAATCCGTGCCCCAATCATCGAAGGACAGCGCGATTTCTTTGCGCGGGGTTTCCTTTCTATAGATCAGGTTGTAAGGGACTTGGTGATAATCCGCATTCGGTTTGGCTGCATCATACCCTGCAATTTCCTCGAGCGGCTTCCGCTCGCTGCCCTCCGCGACCAGATTGCTTAGCGGCACGAAAGTGTAGCCGACGTCCTTGGCAGCGGCTGCAATAAGGGAGATATTTTCCTCCAGCTGCTTGTTTTCCTCGATGTCGAGCGTGATAATGCCGCCGCGGTTGATGTATTTTCGAATATATTGCTTTTTCTGAAGTTCTGTCTCCTGATTCCAGTTATGCAAAAAAAGACTGTAGGATATCACCGCACTCTGCCCGTTATGTGCGGCTGCCAGCCGAATGTCGTCATTATAGGTTCCCGTTTTCGTCCTCACGTATCGCGGTGCGGCTCCGGTTTCTTTTTCAATGACCTGATTCGCAAGGCGAATCTCTTTATACATCTGATCATAGGTAAGCTTGCTCAGATCCAGGCCATTCAGCGTGTTGTTCTCGATCTCGTGTCCCCTGGACTTGATATCCTGTGCAATATCAGGCTCTTCCGCCACTCTCATGCCCGGCAGGAAAAAGGTCGCCTTGATCCGGTACCGGTCCAGCTCGTCCAGCAGTTTGGTCATCGTGCCGCGATCCGCCATTCCGTTAAATGTCAGCGCCAGTTCCCTTTTCGTGGTATATACATAAGAAATCGCCCGGCTCTTGGCTCCTGTAAATTTCGTGACCGGCTGCTGAACCTGGGGCTGCTTGTCAGTCCCGATTTCACCTTTTTCACCGCCGAACAGTCCACAACCGGGCAAAAAAGTAAATACCAGTGCCAAAAGCAGGAGTGTAAACGCTTTTCTCCCAGGTCTTTTCACTTTACTCACTTGCATCATCCTTGCTCCTTTATGTAAAACTTCATGCAACCTTCTACCCATTCAGACACAGCATATCAATTCAACATATACAAAAAATATACAAACGCAAAGTCACAAAATTTTCCTCTGCCATATCATTAAACATTTATATCCACAAGCCCCACATACCGGGTCCATTTTATGTCCTCTAATCGGCAATTCCTCAAGGTGTAAGCCTTGTCTCCGGGATGTTATAATAAGGTAAATACTCGGAGAAATTGCAGGTGGTGTCATGAGAGCCATTCTTGTCGATGACGAGCGACTGGCGCTGGAACTGCTCCAGCAGATGCTGGAGAAAAAAGTCGGCGGCGTAACCGTCGTTGGAGCTTATACCAACCCGGTGCAGGCCTTGGAAGAAGCCCGTGAGCTGCAACCGGATCTTATTTTTCTCGATATACATATGCCTGGCATTGACGGTTTGAAGCTGGGGGATCTGCTGCAGGAGTCGATTCCTTCATTAAAAATCGTATTTGTCACGGGTTACGACCGCTATGCCGTTGAAGCCTTTGAAATGAATGCGCTGGATTACATCCTCAAGCCGCCGAATCCGAAACGGTTGCAGAAGACGCTTGAGCGCTTCCGGGAGAGTGAAAACAAGCGCATGGAGGCAGATACCGGACAGGCTCTTCTATGCTGTTTTAACCAATTGCAGTACCAACCAGCAGGCGAACCACCCCAACCCTTGAAATGGCGCACAGGCAAGGCCCAGGAGCTGTTTGCCTTCATGCTGCATCACCGCGGCCGCATTGTGGACAAGGAGACCCTGCTTGAGATGCTGTGGCCTGAATATGATACTCCCCGGGCGCTGCAGTATTTGTACACGACGGTGTACCATATTCGCCAAACGTTGAAGAACAATGGACTCGATCATATCACCATTTCAAGCGGAAGCTTTGAGACCGGCTACCGACTGACATTCGGGGATCTGCGTTTGGACACGGAAGAATGGAAAACACAGGTGCTAAAGCTTGGCCCGCTGAATGTGATCAATGCATCTAACTACGAATTGACGCTGGATATGTACAAAGGCGACTACTTGGCTGAATACGACTATGTATGGGCAGAACCGGAACGGGAGCATCTGCGCGGGTTATGGCTGCGGACGGCCCGGAGTTTAAGCGCTTTTTATGAACTGCATCAGCTTACGGGCGAAGCGGTTCGCCTCAATTTGCGCGTTCAGCAGCTGTTTCCTTACGATGAGGAATGCTGCCTTACACTCATGAAGCTGTACCGGGAAATAGGTGATAAGGAGGGGGTTCAGGAGCAATACCGGCTGCTGGCAGCCCGAATTGAAGGTGAACTGGGCAGCAGTATCAGCGGCAAAGTGCAGGACTGGTATACAGAGTGGGATAGCGCAAGAAGTTAGGAGATTGTAAGCAGATAAATCCAGGTAAGCAGTTGTCTTTAGGCCTCTTCCCTTTGACTACCGAATTCCCATCGCATCATGCCTAAAATGAAATGATGTTGGTCATCCTGAAAATGAAGCACGAAAAGGAGCGGCACCCATCTAGATATTGGTTATAATATTCATATGCCTATTTCTTAAGACTAAAATAATTTCAGCTGCAAGAAAGCGAGGTTATGGTACATGAATGATGCGGATTATATTGTCATTGGGGCTGGACATAACGGGCTTGCCTGTGCTTTAAAACTGGCGAAAGCCGGCAAGAAAGTGCTGGTGCTAGAGCAAGCGGATCAAGCCGGCGGAGCAGCCAAGAGCGGTCAAATCACGCGGCCGGGCTTCGTGCATGACCTGTACGCCACGAACATCGGCCTGTTTGTCGGTTCGCAAATCTACCAGGAATGTAAGCAGGATCTGCACCGGAACGGCTTTGACATTGCCGTGTCCGATCAACCCTTCTCCAGCGTGTTCCCGGATGGCGACGGAATCGGCGTATACAAAGACGAACAACGTACGATCGAACAGTTCGAGCGTCAATCCCCGAAGGATGCAGAAGCCTGGAAAGAACTCCTGAAGGTATTCAATGAAACTTCTCCTTATTTCTTGCCTCTGCTGCAGCAGCCGATGCCTTCCCTGCAAGCGGTGAAATCGCTGTACGGCATGGTTCGCGGTCTCGGGTACCGCAAGCTGATGGAACTCGGAGATCTCATTCTGAAGAGCCCTCGCCAATTCGCGGAGCACTGGTTCGAATCGGAAAAGGTTCAGGCCCTCTTCATTCCATGGGCGTTTCACCTGGACTTCGGACCCGATGTATCCGGCGGCGCGCAGTTTCCGTTCGTCGAACCGCCGCTTGATCATATGAACGGAATGGCCATTGTCAAAGGCGGCATCAGCAACCTGATCGACAGCATGGTCAAAACATTGGAAGAGCTTGGCGGCAAGGTGATGGTCAGTCACGCTGTAGATAAAGTACTGGTCCAGAACAATAAAGCTGCGGGCGTTCAGCTGGCCAACGGACAACAACTGTACGCAGCGAGTGGCGTCATTGCCAACGTAACGCCAACTCAGCTTGTCACCAAGCTGCTGGACCCGATCCATCTGCCATCGACATATGTGCAGAAATCCAAGTCATTTCGTTTCGGTCCCGGTACGATGATGGTTCATCTTGCGCTGGATGGCCCGCTGCAGTGGAGAGCCGGCGAGGATTTCTCGAAATTCGCCTATGTGCATATCGGTCCGTATGTTCATAACGTTTCGCAAACCTATACGGATGCCATCAACGGTATTCTCCCTGCAAGTCCGATGCTCGTTGTTGGCCAGCAAACCGCATTCGATCCTTCCCGCGCACCGGAGGGCAAACATACCCTGTGGATTCAGGTACGGGCCCTGCCTTCCAAGCCGAAAGGGGATTCCTTGAACGAGATCGCCATCGGTTCCTGGTCGGATATGAAAGAACCTTATGCCGAACGCGTTCTGAAAAAGCTGGAGGAATACGCTCCGAATCTGCGGCAGGTGCTGCTTGACCGCACCGTATACTCACCGGAGGACCTGGAAAAAGCCAATCCGAATCTCGTCGGCGGGGACAGCGTGGCCGGAAGCCATCACCTGGACCAGAACTTCCTGTTCCGTCCATTCCCGGGCTGGTCCCGCTACAAAACGCCGTTGAACGGTCTGTATATTGTTGGTGCTTCCACCTGGCCGGGCGGCGGCCTGAACGCCACCTCCGGATATTTGCTGGCTGAGGAGCTGCTGCGTTAATCATATCCTCAATCGCCTGGCAGATATTCTCCGGATGTTCTGACAGGCGGTGGAAAAAGGACAGCTGCCATGCCAAAAGTCACAAAAAAGACCCGCTTTTCAGCCTAATGACAAGGCTGTGCGGGTCTTTTTACGTTATGTGTATGTTGTAACTATCAAGCGGATTGCTGGACGGATACGCTTTGCTCTGCCTGCTTCCGGTTTCTCGTCGCCTTGTTGGCCACCAGGGTTACAAGGAATGCCAGCAGCAAAGCCACCGCCATCGAAAGGGTGAAGCCCATGACGTTATTCGAGAGCAGGGGACCCATAAAGGACGGGACATACGCAGTGCCCCGGACATTAAATACGCCAACCAATCCGCCGCCAACGCCTGCGGAAAAGATCGCTCCCGCGAATACCCATTTATTCGAGAACATGAACGGGTAGGCTGCCTCCACGAACGTGCCGAAGCCCATATTGATCAGGAAGCCCGGCGCTGCCACAGCCGCCTCGCCCTTATCGCGTGGAGCAATCAGGTTAGCAAGCGTTATACCTGCCGATACCATGACAAGTCCGACCATATCAATGGCACCCAGGAAGCTGTTGCCCGTCTTTTCCATCTCGAGCAGGACGATCGGTAAAATCGCCGCATGATACACGCCGCCAAGAATGGCCGGCCAGATCAGAAGACCGCCAATCACGCCAGCCACGATCGGGTTAAAAGAAATCGCCAGATTAATGAGGTACTTGATGAATTCCCCGGCTTGCAGCGCAAACGGAGCGATTAAATAATACATGATAAGCCCGGATATCAGCCCGGCGAACCCGCCGGCCACGATGTTCACGGTCGTCATCGGAAACCGCCAGCGCACGCATTGGACGAACAGGAGCTGTACGAGCAGTCCGGCCCCGATCCCGCCGAGTATGCCCCCGATAATGCCGCCGTTGATAGACAGGGCACCAGCGATGACCCCTGCAACTATCGAAACCTCGTCCATGTCAGAAATCTGCTTGGCGGCGATGACAGCCAGCACAACCGGAAGGGCCTTCAGCATGATATCGAAGACTTCGCTTAAGCCTTTGAGTGCCGGAATCTGGCTGAGCGCAAGCACAATGGCCATCGCAATAAAGCCCGGCAGCGATGACTGCATAATCCCTTTCAGATTGATTCTCCGCCACGGTTTACCGGAAGAGGGAAGCTTCGAACTCCCCGGGCTGCCAAGTACCGGCACATATTTCATGCCCCAGTGCTTGCACAGCGAAGTGATGAACGACACTGCGCGGGTCCGGTTCGTCGTTCCGGTTGTTCCGGAGGTGGCGATCACATTCGCTCCCTTGGAGCTGATCATGGCCATTGAGGTGCCGCCTGTTCCGACCACAGGAATTCTTCGTTCTGCCGCTGCCTCGATCGTCAGCCGATTGGCCTCTTCGGGATCCGCGCTCATGACGATCAAGCCGTCAATCTGTTCCGACCGAATCAGGTCAGCCATCTGCATATCCATTTCCGCCGCCGCTTGGTTCACTTCCTTTAAGGAACCCTTGGCACGCTTCATCAACCGGGATTCCTCAGGGCTCCATTCATATAGAACCGCCGCCGTTACGTCTTTTGCCGTATCCATCGATTCCGATGCCGCAATGAATTGCACACCGCAGATTCGAACCCCGGCACTATCACATTGGGCTGCAATTTCGCCCATCAG
Organism: Paenibacillus dendrobii; assembly: GCF_009807035.1. Lineage (GTDB taxonomy): Bacteria > Bacillota > Bacilli > Paenibacillales > Paenibacillaceae > Paenibacillus_AQ > Paenibacillus_AQ dendrobii. The sequence goes on along the minus strand of NZ_WUBI01000004.1, from coordinate 241,096 downwards.
CTTGTCTGGATCCTTACCTCCCAAATTATATAAATTGCCGCCGCTGCTGCCTATGACTGCTATTCGTTTCATGATGCGCTCCTCTAAATGTCAATTTATTATATTATCGCTTTATCTTACTACCGTATTACCATATTATAAGAGTAAAATGTATCTTCAACAACCGTCAGTATGCATGAATCTGCAGTTGAGGCAAGAATTCTGTTGTGGCTATGGCGGAGTAAGCTATAATGAAATCAAACCATCATATGGATAACTTTAACAATTGCGGAGGTTCTATGAATCAAGGAAATGCAGACCATGCCCTTTCTTTTATTACCGATTGCATCAATAAGTCCTTAACCGCAGATATGCCGGAAGCCAGTCCGGCTGAACTTCATGAACGGCGAAGCCAAATGAACAAGGCCCAGCTCATGGACGCCTGTCTCCATTCTTTTCAAGGTGAAGTGACCGGCGAGGTCATTCATAAAATTGTTCTTCAGATATTCGAAATCGATCTGGATAACGCCTCTCTGTTAACGGAAGCTGAGAAGGAAGCTTTGGCTGCTGCCCAGGATACGCAGACAGAGATCGGCACCAAAGCGTCTTCCTTCAGCAGCATGCTGCCCCGTCACGTGCTGGACTCCCAGCTTGCCGCCCATGGCAAACTGAGAACAGGCCCCGAAATTCGCATCATGCTGAATCAGTTGTTCGGCGTGAATCTCGACGCCATTTCTTCACTGGAGAAGGCACGGATTTCGCTATTCTCCAAAGGCCAGTGGATCGTACAACAGGACCATGATCTCTTTGTAGTCTATACCGGCGAAGGTGATGTAGATGTCAAAGTGTACCCGACTGCATATTTTCTGGAGAAAACGGGAATGGCTGGCCTGCCCGAAGACCTGCAGCAGGCTCTGAATAGCCTTGGCTATCATATCGATGAAGAAACGAACGGTTTTTACTATGCAGACGCTGAAGGTCAAGCCGTTCCGGATGCCTTTAAGGGGCAGACCATGGGAGCTATTATGGCAACCATCCGCAGCTCCTGCTCTCATTTGTAAATCAGGCTGGGCGGAATCAAAAAAAGGGCTCTGATCTAAGACGATCAGGGCCCTTTAGTTCGCTTACTTACCGAAGGAAGACAAGAATTTCACGCGGTCTCCCATCGGAGGCGTATTGTTATCCACCAGCGCGATCTCCAGAACCGCCGGGCCGCCTGTGTTCAGCAGGTTGCGTACGGAATCCTGGGTCAGATCGTCAAGCTCTTCCACGCGGAAGCTCGGGATATCCATCGCGGCAGCCATGGCCGCGATGCTGATTTCCTTTTGTCCAAAGGAGGCATGCGAGCGTTTATACTGCAGCTCATGGCCATGGTAAACCATGCCAAGGCGTGCATTGTTCATAATCACAAACAGGATCGGCAAGTTATACTCCTTCGCCGTCAGAATCTCCATACCGTGCATGAAGAAGCAGCCATCGCCTGTGATGCATACGACCGGACGGTCCGGTTCAGCAAGCTTCGAACCGATGGCCGAGCCAATGCCGCTGCCCATTGCACCGAAATGCACGTTGATATCAAACGTATTATAGTCCAGCACGTTCATGTAATGGATCACATAAGACATGAACTCGCCGATGTCCACGGTGTAGCGCGTATCCGCAGGCAAATGCTTTTGCAGGTTTTTAAGCACGTTTTGCGTATTGTATTCCTCCGTGACTTTATAGCCTTGCGGCTTCTCCAATGCCTTCGCTCCGTCACGGGGCAGTCCCAGTGCCTTCAGCTCCTCCATCAGGAACATCAGACTCAGGTTGATATCGCCCAGAACCGGAATGTCGATCTCATATTTCCGGCCAAATACCGTTTCGTCAAAGTCCATCTGAACGCAGAACCGGTTCTTCGTTAGATTCGCATTCCAGTTGTTTGTCGCAGTCTCACCCAAGCTCGAACCCAGAATCAGAAGCGCTTGCCCGTCGCCTTCATTGATTAGCGATGATGCTCCTTCATGGCCGGCAAAGCCGAAGACGCCTGCATGAAGCGAATGCTCTTCAGGAATGAATCCTTTGGCCTGCGGCGAAGTCAAAATAGGCCAGTTCAGCACTTCCGCTACCTCGAGGACCTGGTCAACCGAATATCTAACGCCTTGTCCCACAAAAATATAACCTTTTTCGCGTTGCGACAGTTCGAGCGCTACCTGCTTGATGACGCCCAAATCAGGGACGATCGGTGCTCTTTTCGGTGGATCGGGAATGATGACATGCTGCACTTCACCCTGCTGCACATCGATCGGCATTGCGACATGTACCGGTCCAGGGACGCCGGAAATCGCAATTTCAACGGCTTTGACGACTTCAGCCAGCAGATCCTTTGATTCTCTTACCATCACGCTGTATTTGGTGATCGGACGGAATACAGGATCCGCATCCAGCTCCTGCGACGCATTGAGCCCAAGCGTGTTTACCGGAACTGCACCCGTCAGGAAAAGAACCGGCAGATGTTCACGCATGGCATTGGCCGCGCCTGTGACCAGATTCGTTCCGCCTGGCCCGCTGCAGCCGATCACTACGCTCATCTGGCCCGAATATTTAGCATAGGCCGCCGCCATATACGACGCAGCCCCTTCATGCTTGGTAACAACCGGCGTGATTTCAGGCATCTCCACCAATTGGTCAAACAGGACATTGACGGAACCTGCCGGAATTCCAAAAATATGTCTTACGCCTTGTCCTTTCAGGTACTCCAATACTGCACGTGCTGCTTTCATAAGAAACCTCCTAAAAATACATTTTTATCTATGAAGTAACGGAGTGACCAAAGCCCGTAGGCTCTAGTTCACTCCACAGGATAGGTATAATTCAGCGATATCTTCCGGCCTCATCGGACGGCTGAAATAGTAACCCTGCATCAGATAGCAGCTGCGAGCAGCCAGAAATTCAGCCTGCTCCTTCGTCTCGACCCCTTCGGCAATGACATCAAGGTGCAGGTTCTGGGCCAGCGTAATGATCGTGTTGGTAATAGCCGCATTGTCATCGTCCTGGATGATATCCTGCACGAAGGATTTATCAATCTTCAGCGTGCTGATAGGGAAGTTCTTCAGATATCCCAGAGAAGAGTAGCCTGTACCGAAATCATCAATGGCAATGCTGATGCCGAGACCCTTGAGCTGTTCCATCGTTTTAAGGGTAATGTCGGAATTTTTGATAATCTGGTTTTCGGTGACCTCCAGATGAAGATATTCAGGCGACAAGTCGGTCTTCTTCAGAATACTCTTGACCATCCCGAATAAGTTGTCCTGCTCAAATTGTCTCACGGACAAATTCACCGACACGCTGATGCGGGGAAAGCCCATTTTATGCCATTCCTTAATCTGCGAGCAGGCATTTCTCAAGACCCACTCCCCAATGGGAACGATCAGCCCCGTCTCCTCTGCAATCGGAATAAACTCATCCGGTGAAACCATACCCTCGGTTGGATGATTCCAGCGTAACAGGGCTTCCACCCCGACGATGGTATTGGTCTCATAGTTGATCTGCGGCTGATAATATATGATCAGTTCGTTTTGATCGAGGGCTTTATATAATGCGTTCTCGAATTTAACGATTTCAAAGGTGCGCGTATCCATGCCCGAGCTGAAGAAATGATAGCTGTTCCCGGAAATTTCCTTCGATTTATACATGGCGGTATCCGCATTTTTGATCAAGCTTTCGCTGGTATCCCCGTGGTCGGGGAAAAGGCTGATGCCAATGCTCGTTTTAATGTATACCTCGTTATCCTTGACGTAAAAAGGCTCGGCGAAGGATGCAACAACCTGATTCACGACTTTCAGAATCTCTTTCCTGCTCTTAATGTTCGGTAAAAAGATAGTAAACTCGTCCCCGCCTTGGCGCGAAACCGTGGCACTCTTCGGAATGCAGGCGCTAAGGCGCTTGGCCACATCACGCAGCAGTAAATCCCCGTAGGTATGACCCAGCGTGTCATTGATGAATTTAAAACGGTCCAAATCCAGGTACAGGAGCGCTACTTTTCCCCCATTCATTTGGGCATACTTGATACCCTGATTCAGCCTGTCTTTGAGTAAGACCCGGTTAGGCAAGTCCGTCACGCTGTCGAAATAAGCATGGTACTTGATTTCCTCTTCCATCTGCTTCCGCTGCGTAATGTCCTTGAAGGTGACCACATCGCCCACAATGTCTTCGCCTTCTTTAATGGAAGAGATGACATATTCCACTGGAAAACTGGAGTTATCTTTGCGGTAAAAGCGGTCGTCGGTATGGCAGTTGCTCCACTTGCGTTCATTAACGTAGTTTTCCTGCTGTTTATCCGGTCTTTTGCCATTGAAAATAATGCTGCCGGGCTGTCCGATCAGCTCGCCCTTCACCTCGTAGCCGAGCATGAATTCCCCTGCCGGATTGCAGAACGTAATATTGCCCTCCAAGTCGAGACCGAAAATCCCCTCGCCCGCTGAGTTAAGAATCAATTCCTTCTCCCGGCTCAAGTGCTTCAGCTCTGCAACGACCCGTTCGAGCTCCTTATTCTTAAAGGTAATTTCGGAGGTTCTTTCTTCGATGATCACTTCCTGCTTTTCCATGTAAAGAAGATTGGACAGCGTTGAAGCCGTTGCCTCGACAATCGATTGACACAGCTGCACGGTCGCTTCGGAATATAACGTGATTTTCTCGCCCAGATTCACGACAGCGATGACCCCGAGAACCTCGCCCATGGACACAAGCGGGAACATGAACATCCCCTTGATCCCGAAATCGCGGCAAGCTTCATGATTGGGTCTGTCATCCTCGAAAACATCCGGAATGATGATCACCTTTTTCGTGCGTATTACTTCCTGGAAGACCGCATCATTTTCCGGATCGATTTTGATTTTTTGATGCGTTCTCATCCAGTCTTCCTCGGTCCAGTCGCTGTCCTTGCTGAGCTTGGCCGGTTTGATTCTCTTGCCTGCGAGCGGATCGAGCAAATGCGCGCCGACATTATAGTTGTTCAGTACTTTTGCAATATAGTAAAAGCTTGTATCAAGTCCTTGCTGCATGGTAGAGCACATCGACAGGTTGCGTGTCACATCGAGCAGAAGCTGCTTTTCGGCAATCAGATTTTCCTTATGCGTCAAATTGTTGGCGTTGCGGATGGCGACAGCCGCCATATTAACGTAGGCCTCGACCGTTTGAATCTCCGATTCTGTCAGGTTCATCGGAATGCCGTAATCAAATAAAAATACGAGTCCAAACAGTTCTTTCTCATACGAGATAGGAAGAACGAGCAGAGATTTGATCTCAAATCCCTCTATTGCCCAGGAGTCAGGGCGCTCATCTTGTGATGTGTCCGGAATGTAGATCGTTCTTTGCGTTTCGATCACTTCTTTGGCCAGCAGGTCACGTTCGGTATCAATAATGTGCATGTCCAACGTCATACCGTTAATGGTTTCCGGTTTGCCGACATATCCTCTGAAGTTGCCATCCCCCTGCGGCAAATAAATCCCCACCGAATCACATTGGACAATTTCCTCCGAGATTGCCGTCGTTACATGCTGCAGTACCTCTCGCAATTCCAGTTTGGTGTTGATTAATTTTGTAATGTTTGCAAGCCGGGAATACCTCGTTTGCTCCTTCACCATCACACGCTCTCCCCTTGTCATCTTCGTTTGACATCGATGTATGGTCCTGCTAAATATGAACTACTTATGTTGTACAAGCGTATGATCTCCCAATCCTAATATCGATTGTGTTTGCTCTGATATAAGGTCCTATTTTCCTTATTTTAACTCACTTTGCACTCTTTTTTATATATACAATCCTAAAAAAATAGTAATTTTTAGTTATTTTAGCAAAACAACACGCGAACGCGTTCGAAGAGAGGCATAAACTGTCGCAATGGGGATATTTTCGCGGCTACAAGTTCTCCGGATTCTAATGTGGCGAAATCTATTTCCACATCAAAAAACCCCTCTCTCGAGGGGTTCGTATCCGTGATTGTCATGGCATATTTCAAGGAAGAAGTTCAGCTCATCATTTTTTTAACGAGCTCTTTGTTGCGATCCTTGAACACCTCATTATGTGAAGAGACCATCGCGATTTGACCGGCATCCGGCTGAATGAACTGTTTCGCCTTGTTAACGGCATTGGCCGCATCTTGAAAAGCCCCCGCGATGAGATTCAGCTTGCCTTCATGCATCAGAATATCACCCGCCGCATATAACCCCGGAACGGAAGACTCACTGTTCGGCGTACCAGCTATGTAATCCTGCTCCGCAATATCGATCTTAAGCGTACTGTTCTGCAGCAGGGTCGTATCCCGTTCATATCCGTGATTGATAACCACCTCGTCGACCATCAGTTCCATGACCTCTCCGGTCTGCTGATGGGTAAGCTCGACACGTTCTATGACTTCGTGGTCGCCCCGTGCGTGCAGCTTGGTAATACAAGTATGGAATAGGCACTCCACCGAGCTGTTCAGCAGATGTCCCACGGTCGCCTCGTGTCCGGCTAACGCATCTTTGCGGTAGGTAATATAGACCTTCTTCGCAAGGGGTTCCAGCTCGTTCGCCCAGTCTATGGCCGTATTGCCGCCGCCGGAAATGATCACGGTCTTATCCTTAAACTGCCGCAAGGACTTCACGGTATAGTGCAGATTGCTGACCTCAAACCGGCTCGCGCCTTCGATCTCCAGCTTTTGCGGGTTCAAAATACCGCTGCCGACAGCCACGATAACCGTCTTGGAGAGATGCATGCGGCCCGAAGTGCCGTGCAGCTCGAACACTCCGTCTTCCCGGCGCGTAATGGTTTCAATTTTCTCATTCAGGACAACCTCGGGGTTAAACGTCAGTCCTTGCTGTACCAGCTGTTCGATGAGCTTCGCTCCGGGCAACGGCGTCAAGCCGCCGACATCCCAGATCATTTTCTCCGGATATACATGGACTTTGCCGCCCAGCTCCGATTGAAACTCAATAATTTTGGTCTTCATCTCTCGCAGACCACTATAGAATGCGGAATAAAGTCCAGCCGGACCCCCGCCGATGACAGTCATATCGAAAATTTCTTCCTGGCCCATTTCCGCTCGCTCCTCAGAAATCATTATTAATGATAACAATTCTCATTCTCAATAAAAATATACACGTTTTCACCTCCCATTTCAAGATTCTATTGACAACTCATCAAAATAACCTTATTCTTTTAACGATATTGAGAATCATTATCAATAGTTATTTTCAACAAAATTTTATCCATATATAGGGGGACAAAACATGGTTCGGCTGTACACAACAGAATTGAATATTGGTTACGGCGAACGCTCCATTGTGAAGAATCTCAGTGTGAACATTCCCGACAAGAAGATCACTGCGATCATCGGCTCTAACGGATGCGGTAAATCCACGTTGCTGAAAGCCATCACACGGATCATTCCGCATCAAGCCGGAGCGGTTATTCTCGACGGTGAAAATATTGCCAAGGAAAATACGAAACAGCTCGCAAGAAAGATGGCCATTCTGCCGCAGACACCGGAAAGCGCTGCAGGGCTAACGGTAGGCGAACTGGTGTCGTACGGACGCTTTCCATATCAAAAAGGCTTTGGTCGTCTGACAACGAAGGATTATGAAGTCATCGACTGGGCGCTCGAAAAAACGGGCACGAAGGATTACAAGTTCCGTTCCGTGGATACGCTCTCCGGCGGACAACGCCAGCGGGTATGGATTGCCATGGCACTTGCCCAGGAAACGGATATCATTTTTCTTGACGAACCGACTACATACCTCGATATGGCGCATCAGCTGGAGGTACTGGAGCTCTTGCAGAAGCTCAATCACGAACAGCAGCGGACCATCGTCATGGTACTGCATGATATTAACCAAGCGGCGCGGTTCGCTGATTATCTGATCGCCCTGAAGGACGGAGAGATCGTCAAAACCGGCAGCGGCGAGGAAGTGATCAGCCCCGAAGTCTTGAAGCAGGTGTACCAAATCGATGCCGCCATCGGACGGGATCCAAGAACGGATAAACCGATGTGCGTTACGTATAATCTGATTAAATAAAAGAATTCCAACCTAAATCCCCAGTTCATTGATCTGAATGAAAAATTTACCTCTTGAAGGAGTTCATAAGCATGAAGAAAGCATTTTTCCCTCTCTTACTCTGTCTCATCCTGGTCTTAAGCGCCTGCGGCAATAAGCAAGTCAGCGAACCGACCGGCGATAAAGTGGAAGGCAGCGCAGCCGCCGAGAGTTCCAAACCTCAAACGATCACGTATCACTCGGAGAGCGGCCCGGTTGAGGTCCCTGCCGATCCGAAGCGCGTCGTGGTTCTCTCCTCGTTTACCGGCAATGTTCTATCCTTAGGCGTGAATCTGGTGGGCGTGGACTCCTGGTCGAAGATGAATCCGAACTTCCAAGATAAACTGAAGGACGTTCAGGAAGTTTCCGATGAAAATCTGGAAAAAATCATTGAGCTGAATCCGGACCTGATCATCGGCTTGTCCAATATCAAAAACATCGACAAGTTGAAACAAATTGCTCCAACGGTTACTTTTACGTACGGAAAAGTAGACTACCTGACGCAGCACCTGGAAATCGGCAAACTTTTGAACAAAGAAAAGGAAGCTCAGGCTTGGGTGGATGACTTCAAAGCACGCACTCAAAAGGCCGGCGATGAAATCAAAGCCAAAATTGGCGAAAACGCTACCGTTTCCGTCATCGAAAGCTTCGACAAACAACTGTACGTCTTCGGCGATAACTGGGGACGCGGTACCGAAATCCTGTATCAACAAATGAAGCTGAAAATGCCTGAAAAAGTGAAAAATGCCGCTTTGAAAGAAGGCTACTATGCGCTTTCTCCTGAAGTGTTGCCGGAATTTGCGGGTGATTATGTGATCTTCAGCAAAAATAAAGATGCCGATAATTCCTTTGAAGAAACGGCGACTTATAAAAACATCCCTGCGGTAAAAAACAATCATATGTACGTGGCTGATGCCAAAGCGTTCTATTTTAACGACCCTTTGACACTTGATTATCAGCTGAACTTCTTTATTCAAAGCTTTCTAGGGAAGTAACGCGGTATGAAGAATACGGTTGAACGCATCCCTTTTATTTTCAAATTACTCGCCGCCGCACTGCTCTTCGTTATCATATTTTTGCTTGCCATGGTACTCGGAGCAGCTCAGACCTCTGTCCAGGATGTATGGGCGGCACTGACAAGCACCAGCCATGGCGAGAAACTGTCCGTCATCCGCGAAATTCGATTGCCGCGTGAAATTGCAGCCATTTTCGTCGGAGCGGCACTGGCGGTCTCCGGAGCCATCATGCAGGGGATGACCCGTAACCCGCTCGCTGATCCGGGACTCCTCGGTTTAACGGCTGGCGCCAATGCGGCACTGGCCGTGACGATTGCCTTTATCCCTTCCGTCAATTATTTCGGCCTGATGATCGCTTGCTTTATCGGCGCTGCCGTCGGTGCCGGATTGGTATTCGGGATCAGCGCAGTGAAAAGGGGAGGCTTCTCCCCGCTGCGCATCGTACTGGCAGGCGCAGCCATCTCAGCTTTTCTGTACGCTGTTGCCGATGGCGTGGGCATTAGCTTCAAAATTTCGAAGGATGTGTCCATGTGGACCTCCGGTGGCCTGATCGGGGCCAATTGGGAGCAGCTGAAGGTCATCGTACCGTTTATCGTCATTGGCATTATCATCGCCATTTTGCTCTCCAAGCAGCTGACGATCTTAAGTCTTAGCGAGGAAGTCGCTGTTGGGCTCGGTCAAAAGACTGCCCGTGTCAAAGCCGTTCTATTCGTCGTAACCGTTATGCTGGCAGGCGCTTCGGTCGCGCTGGTCGGCAGTCTGACCTTTATCGGCTTGATGATTCCGCATATCGTACGTGCCGTAGTCGGTACGGACTATCGTTTCACCATCCCGATGTCAGCCATTTTCGGTGCATCATTCATGATGCTCGCAGACACGCTGGCCCGGACCATCAGTGCCCCTTACGAAGCACCTGTGGCGGCCATTGTAGCCGTTCTGGGTCTTCCCTTCTTCCTGATCATTGTGCGTAAAGGGGGAAGAGCATTCTCATGATTCATCCATCTCTCATCAGGAAGCAGCGCCTCGTTGTGCTTATCCTGTTTGTACTTATTGTGCTAACCGTCGTTATCAGCATGGGACTGGGATACTCCTCCCTGTCGTTTGACCGGCTCATTCCGACTCTGCTCGGGGAAGGAACATTCAAGGAAAATTTCGTGCTGTTCTCGGTGCGCCTGCCCCGGATCGTCATTACGCTGCTCGCTGGTATGGCGCTTGCGTTATCCGGTTCGATTTTGCAGGGAATCACCCGCAATGATCTGGCCGATCCCGGCATCGTCGGCATTAACTCCGGAGCTGGCGTGGCGGTAGCCTTGTTCTTCCTGTTCTCGCCGATTGAAGCCGGTTCGTTCATATACCTGCTGCCGCTGATGGCATTCGGCGGAGCCGTGATTACCGCATGTCTCATCTATTTATTTTCCTATAACCGGAAAACCGGTTTGCAGCCGGTGAAGATGGTGCTCATGGGCGTAGGATTCTCCATGGCTCTCTCCGGCGTCATGGTCGTGCTTATTTCTTCCGCCGAAAGGGAGAAAGTCAATTTTATCTCCAAATGGCTGGCTGGCAGCGTTTGGGGCGCAGATTGGCCCTTCGTTTGGGCGATTCTGCCTTGGCTTGTCATTCTCATCCCTTTTACCATGTACAAGGCCAATCGGCTGAATCTGCTGTCCCTGAATGAGCCTGTAGCCATCGGCGTGGGCATATCGCTGAACAAGGAGCGGATTGTTCTCTTGCTAACGGCAGTTGCGCTGGCGGCATCCGCTGTATCGGTGACAGGAGGCATTGCGTTCATCGGCCTCATGGCTCCGCATATCGCGAAGGCACTCGTAGGTCCCCGCAATCAGATGTTCATTCCTGTGTCGATCCTGATTGGAGGCTGGCTGCTCGTGCTTGCCGATACCATCGGGCGCCAAGTTGCCGATCCGGATGGCCTCGCAGCAGGAATTGTGGTCGCTCTGATCGGTGCACCTTACTTTATCTATTTGCTCTTGAAGAAATAAAATGTTAACTACAGTGTCAAAAAGCTCAAGCAAATCACGGACCTCTCCGCGGCATGCTTGAGCTTTTTTATTATTGAATCGACTGGTGTACCGACCTCAATTCAATAGTCTTCCGCTCCACGCCATTACGTCTCAGCTTCCAAATGAACCACACCATGAGCGCGCCACACACAATAAGCCCCATGACACCTTCTCCATTCATTATGAACAGATTGCCTTGAAGCAGGCCTGATGTATTGGTATAGATATCGCCCAAGACCTTTGTGTTAACCACATTCCATACGGAGTGGAAGAACAGTACGGGAATGAGGCTGCCTGACAAGTAGTAACAATACGAGAATGGAAAGCTTACCGCGAACACAACGCAAGCTTGAATGGCGCATAGCAGCAACGGATGGCTCATGCCTGTGGCTTTGGCCAGAAGGAAAACCGCAGGCATATGGTATAAAGCCCAAACGATGCCCACGAAGAAGGTCGCTTTCAATTTGCCGTAATGCTTGGTGAGCTCCGGAAGCAAATAGCCGCGCCAGCCATACTCTTCACCCCATACCACAATGAGGTTGACGACGATCGTCACAAGTACCGTAATGATGCTTTTCAAGTCAACCGGCTGCTCTGGATGCCACGCACCTGTTCCTGAAAGAATGGACGCCGCGGCGCACAGCACGATGAGAAGGAGTGGATACAGAATGCCAAAGCCCAGTGCTTTTGCGTTCATTTTGCGATGACGGTCTCTTAGCTTTCTTCCCTGCATTTTTCTAAATACGATGGCAGCCACCGCAGGGATAAACATGATGATGGAAAAAGTCTTGATGCCGACCTCCGGCTTGATAAACAGGATAATCGTGATCAGCCAAGAGGCTGTAAGTACTGTTAACATATAAGATAGGGCTGCTTTATTCGGGGACATCTCTTTTGTCATCATCATAACTCTCCTCATGGATTCATTTGCTTACAGTTCCCATTGTAGAGCAGTCATGAAGCCGTCTGAAGACACGAAAGTCATCCGTTTGGCATGACTTTCGTTAGTATTCGGAATATGACTTTAGTAATCTATTCCATTCTTCCTATTGAATAGTATAATTTAGGAAATACAAACCACTCTGGAAGTGATGCGATGGTTAAAGATAAACCCCTGTTTCTTCTTTTGCTCTTCCGAATTGTGATCGTTCTCTTTGTCGCCATTGACGTTGTGACCCGCTACGAACTTTCAACGGCCGTTAAAGCCGCAACCATTGCGGGCATTCTCGCTATTCAGGCGAATGATTTCGGGAGAGCGACCCTTCCCTTTTTTAAAGGTAATCGGGGTTGGTATGCCCTATCCATGGTTGCCAGCATTGTCGGCATCGGTCTCTACATGATTTTCTTTGACAGTCCTGCAGCCGATCTCTATTATTTTTTCCCTCTGGCCGAGATGTTTCTGTACAGCACACGATTGGAGACCGGATTAATAATGGTGCATATTGCGGTTTTTCTGACTGCCATGATTACGCTGAGAGCCAGTGTCGTGAGCTCTGTCATCCCTTACATGGCCATGCTCATGCTGGTGTATCTGTTCCGCAACAACAGCCTGCAGCGTAAGAAGAACGTCTCTCTCAGCGCGGAGCTCCTCGATGCCAATGCCAAGCTGAAGGAAATCACCATCGTCAGGGAACGCACCAGGATCGCCCAAGAGCTGCACGATTCCATCGGTCATGGGCTGGTTGCGATTCGGATGCATCTAGAGTTTGCCGAGAATACCGTGGAGAAGAAGCCGGAGCAATCCAAAGAGGTCATCGGCAAAGCTCTTGCCATTTCCCAAAAAAGTATCACGGATCTCCGGAAGGCCGTCTCTGTTCTGAAAGAAGCCCATACGCCGCCTCCCGTCATGCATTTGCAGGAGTCCATCCAAGATATGATCGACAGCATTCAACTTGCTGAGCGGCTGAACATAAAGCTGCAATTCGATGAAGCCATCGAGGCTGCCAGCCTGGACACGAAACAAGGGATCTACAATACAGTCCGCGAGGCCGTAACAAACGGGCTGAAGCATGGAGGGGCTGAGTCTTTCGACATTATCGTGGAAAAAAGAGGCTCGATGCTGCATATTGCCGTTGAAAATGACGGCGCTGGCTGCACGCATATCCATAAATCACATGGACTTCGCGGAATCGAAGAACGCATCGCGGCGCTGCAGGGGACGGTTCATTTCTCTTCTCCTGATAGCCGCGGATTTGCTGTTACGGCTGATATTCCATATTCCACAGGTACGGAGATGAACTAGATGATTCGTGTAATGATAGCCGATGACCAAGGAATCGTCAGAGACGGGCTGAACATGATTTTGAGCTTATATGATGAGATCGAAGTCATCGCAGAGGCAGGGAACGGCGAAGAGCTTCTGGCTCTTTTGCAAAAAGATGTGCCCGATGTAATTCTTATGGATATTCGAATGCCGATTATGAACGGCATTGAGGCGACTAAGCTCGTCAAGCAGCAGTACCCGGATGTTAAAGTCATTATTCTAACGACCTTCAATGAGGATCAGTATATTTTCAGCGGTCTGAAGAATGGTGCGGACGGCTATATTTTGAAAGACACAAGCTCCAAGGAAATGATCAAGGCAATCCGCGCCGCCTATGAAGGAAATTTGCTGCTCCAGCCGGAAATTACGAACCGGATTATCCATGCGCTTCATGCGGCCGACAATCCACCTGCCCCGATTCTGAATGAGGCGGTTATACATAAAGACTTAACGGAGCTGCTGACACCGAGAGAAATCGAGGTTGCGGAACAGATTTTGCAAGGAAAAAGCAACAAAGCGATTGGTGAGGCGTTATTTTTGGCTGAAGGTACGGTCAAAAACTATGTTTCGCATATTCTCGATAAGTTGGAGCTGGGCAGCCGGGCTGAGCTGATTTTGTATTTGCAAAAATAAACAGAAAATTTTTTGACTCCTCACCACTCTGACATAAGGCTGTCAGGGTGGTTGGCTTAAGATGGATATATAAGTGTTGGATGATCTGAAGTACCGTCTCTCCCGTACCCGCTGGGTCGATGCACTGCCCGAAGCAGAGTGGAAGTACGGCATTTCCCTTGATTATGTTAAAGAACTGGCTGCAAGCTTCATCGGGCAATTCCACCTGCAGATGTTTGCCAAGACGATCATTCCGTTCAAGCAATCGGAATCTTCTCCACACCTGCCTGCGAATGTTGAGTTACTGAATCAAAGAGAATTCATTAATAAAACCATCACCCTGTATAAAAATAGGTACTGATTTTTGAGATTTAAAATCAAAAACGTAAATTCCCCTTTTGTCAATACCTGATGGTCCTCCGAGATAATATAATTCACTATCATCTTGTGTAATAGCAGTAGAGCTGGCTGCAATTATTGGAAGCTTCAATTTGGTACGTTTTCCTGTTTGAATATTCACGAAATTATACTCATTTTCGCCACGATTATAATAACGTGAAGTAACCACAAATAATTGATCGTCACTACTAGCTAATGATATGACCTGTTCATTCTGTAATCTAATAACTTCCCTCTCTTTTAAAGTCTCCGTGTTGATTTCGTTTATAATATAATCGGGAGGAACAGTTGGCTTCTGTTTTTTTCCAGCAAGCTCTCGTGCTTCGAATTGTGCCTTTTCTGAATATTCAGCCGTGTAAATTGATTTGTTTTTATCATTATAAGTTAAGCACCATGTATTAGTATCAGTATCCGTGTCATGCAAGAAATTCAAAGAATTCATTTGTTTACTAAGAAAAATCGTCTTTAAATTCCCTTCGTTCTTCTTTACAGCTGCTAACACAAGTTCACCTTTAAAAGAGGTTGGAACAATATAATTAATTGCAAATAAATTATTTGTTAATTTCTCCTCTTTATGACTAGTTAAATCATAAGAGAACAACTGATCTCCTTTATTACCTTCGCCTGCAGAATAATATACTTTATTTTCAGCTTTTGAAATCACTGATAGTGGGGTTTGTGAAGTGTAAGGGATATTTGCTAATGTCTTCGTTTCCTTCGTTATTAAATCATAAATCATAGACCGTATAACCATGCCGTTGTCTGTATTTTTGCCATTCACATATTCAGTATAAGTAATTGATAAATATGGAGAAACTGACATGGTGCTTTTTTCTTCTACAGTTCCTGTAGTCGTCTGATTAATTGGATCGGAAGTGTTTGAACAAGATGATAAAAAGAGAATACAAAGCAATAGGAATAAAACTATCTGATTATGTTTTTTTTTCAATATAAACCTCTTCCTCCGTATAAAATAAATAATATGGATAGGATTGTCCTACCCATATTATTTATTTTCATATTTTAAAATTCATAATAGTATCTTCCTGAAAACGAAAGAGTTGAACTAAATGTTAGTCCTAAATATGAAACTCCGTCCTTCCAAATATCTATAACAGCATCTGGAAGGGTTCCGTTATCATTTTTCTTAAAATCGTAAACAATATTATTGTCCAAATTTCTTACACTAATTACTGTATTAAATCGTGGATTATCAATTTCACCCTTAGTTGCACAATCTCCTTTCTTCATATTATTATCGTTATCCCCCATAGTATCCGTAAATGTGGTACCACGCCCTGTCCCCAGTACTTTACCAGCACTTGTTCCAGTTATAGTAATTGAATTATTGTGTGCACCATATGTATACGTTCCAGGAGCTTTCCGACTGTTTTGTGGAAGAGCGCTCATTACTTCGATCGTCTTTTGATCTTGTGGATAAATAATGTCTTTAAGATACCCTTCTCCATCATAAATCACCTTCATTCCAGGTTGAGGTTCCGGATTATCGATATGGATGAAAGGTAGAGACTTAGCCTCATCTAGAATTCCTTGTACCATTTTATTTTCTTCATCTAAAACTGATTGCTCCTCAGGAGTTAGTGCTTTGTGCAATGTTGTATTTGCAGATATCTGTAATGGTAGAGTTGTGCCTGTTTTCAAATAAACTGGGTTGTTATTCTCGTCATACTGAATTACAGTTCCTGCAAGCATTTTGTCAGGAATAGAGCTTCTTTGATCAGCAAAAGAACTGATTGGGCTAGCAAAAATCTGTGATCCGACTAAAAACACTGCAGCAATTTTACCAAAACTTAAAATTTTCATAATTTATTTCCATAATTTATAATATATTACAATTTATCTTATAAAAAATACCCGCAAAATGCTTTAATTCATTAAGCGGGTATTTTTTTAAAATTTTGAGCCATCTGGTACTCGGTCGAATCTCCTACCATCTTTTATAATGACTTTGGTATTTTTATTAACATATTTTGTATCATAAACTACACCTTTATCAGGCAATGGTTGTGTAGTAGTCGTACGTTTAAAAGTTCCGTACTTAGTTACAATTGCATCAGTGGTATCTAAAATTTGTTGCCTTTCTGCCTCCGTTAAATGCCTAAGATTTGGGTTTGCACTTGGATTACTCACTTGACCATTATTCATTGCATCTTCAATAAATGGCCAAGTGATCACTATACAACCGATTAAAAGTAATGTACATGCCACGATTATGAGTAGGTTTCTTCGTGTATTTTTCATCTGTGTCAATTCCCTTCTCTCTGCGTAGTCAAGAGCAATTTCATTTTAATCAATAGATTAATTAGTTTGCACCTTGATCTCTTTTTGCATAACAGTTCCCGGAGACAGTGTAACTACTTGCATTATAAGCTGATAATCGGTATTCACCAGGCGGTACATTGAAGAACTGAATTGTTGCATTGGTATTATCGTATTTTCCGGCGATACTTCTATTTGTTTGATAGTCTGCACTCATAAGTCCGTAAGTCATTTCCGGACTTCTGAGAGATGTAAAAGAGTCTGCCCATTGTACCAATGTAACGTTAATAGTTGATGTTTTATTTACAGTAAGAGTGTTATATGCAGATACAAGATCATACTGATTTAATTTCTCCCATTGCAATGAAACAACAGCATCAAATGTTGTGATTCCAGGAATAGTTCCTTCAACCAATCTGGATTCACCAAAAACAAGATTTTTTTCATACTCTTCAGCTTGGCTTGGTGTTAAATGTGTTATGTACCCTCCCGTTACAACAGTAGTACCCTCATCCTTACTGTTTTCTGTAGTAGTCCGTTCATCTGCTGCAAATGCACTTAAGTTAAATCCAAGAAGTAAAATTACTGAGAATAATGCTAAAAATCCTGATTTCAATTGCCTTTTCAAAACCTCAATTTTTGTACATTTTATATAACACCCAGAATTCAATAAAGTTACATAATATCTGTTATTTATTTGCATTTTGCAGGGTATTTGGCGGGTTGTTACCTTTAAATACAATATAATAACTCCCCAAATGATAGCTACTCCCATGGTTTTGGTAATAATAGAGTCAAATAAGTAACCCGATATAAGAATGAATGACAACAAAAGAAGGTTTACAGCAATGAATACAAATCCTGCTGTTATCCATAATAACCTCAAGTCTCTCATTCTTGTGTTCTCTATCATTCATCGTTTCCTCCTTTATTTCCCTCTTCTCGCTAATAACAGACGATGTTCTGGTTGCAACCAATAGAGCAACTCAGAACAAGTTACATATATGAATGATGGCGCGGTTTCGGTCACTGCTCATTATTCCTCCATGGATAAAGCCATGCAAAACATACTGAGCTTCAGCCGCAGCGTCACGGTAATTGAACCGGTGGAAGTAATCGAAAGGAGCTGAAAAAGCATATCGCGGCGATGGCCGTGAAATATGGCTTGTAAACAAGGGACAATCCTCTCGTGTCAAATAGCAAAAACCTGCCCGGTTGGGCAGGTTTAATGTTGATAAAACTCTCGCGATTCTTATCTCCCTTACTTCATCCCTATTTATTCCTGTCGGCTTCCGTTTCCTGTTTCACCTGGCTCTGACCCACGGAAAACTCACCTTTCCAGTTGCCCTTCGTTTTGCCGATCCGGTTAATGTCCACATGCAGAGTAACCGAAGTCGGCAGCTTGGTGCCGTCCGTTACAAAGGCAAACACGCCCTCAGGCAGATCCTTCTCCGCCACGCCCGAGTCGATTCTATCTCCTTTGGCGTCCGTCAGGTAGAATGGCAATCTGTCTTCTTGGCCGGTTCCGATAAAATTCAGCACGCTGAAGCCGTCAACTCCGGATTCCTGATAGGTCGGATTCTCGACCTGCTTGCCGTCCTTCTTCCCATCTGATAAGACATCCAAGCCTTTCGTATCAAACTCATAAGGCACGAGTGTGCCGTCGGACTGTTCCAAGCTGTAATGGACAAAGATTTTTTGCCCGTCAGCATACATTTCCTTCAAGTGGACGGTTATGCCCTGATCCGAGATTTTCTCATCCATCGGAACAGACTTTCCTTCGGATAATGCTTGTTTCATGCTGTCGTCCACGAGTCCGTTGATATTGGCGCTGCCGTTAAAAAAGTAAGATGCCCCACCTGTAGATGCAAACACGCCGGTAGGTACCAGGATCGCAGCGGCTATGCTCAAAACGGCGATTCTTTTTTTCATGGGTTGTCGTCTCTCCTTTTGATGATGAAACTGTTCAAATGACTGTCTGACGCGCCGATCGACTTCTGCGGGAACATGTACCCCGTCGACGTACTTCGTTAGCGACTTTTCAATTTCGTGCTTTTGAAACATGCCGGAAACTCCCCCTCGTCTTGTTCTGCATCGAACCCTTTACGCAGCTGCCTGATGGCCAGATGTACCCTGGATTTCGCGGTTCCCGGCGGGATACGCAGCAGTTCGGCAATTTGCTCATAAGTGTAATCGTAATAATAACGGTAGATAACTACCGTCCTCAGTTTATAGGGCAGCCGGTTGATCGCTTCACGGATCTTCCGGTGGGATTCAGACCTCTCCAAGGCTTCATCGGGCATTTCCACCTGCGGAAATTCGCCAAGACGATCATTCCGTTCATGCAATCGGAATCTTCTCCACACCTGCCTGCGCCAGTTATGGACCTGTCTGATGACGATGCCGTTCAACCAGAACAGAAAGGGGCGTTTACGGTCATAACCGGGAAGCGCGCGCCACAGCTGAACATAAATTTCGCTCACGATATCGTTGACATCTTCCTGATTTCGAACCAGCAGCGCGACCGTCCCATACACTTTTTTCTTCGTCAGCCCGTACACGACTTCCAGCGCTTCCGGATCGCCGGCGATCAGTCGGTCCAACCATGGTTCCAGCTCTTGATCGTTCATTTGCGAAGGCCTCCTGAAATTGTATACATGATGTATTGGCTCTCTGGATCAGAATCGTTCACTAAAATTCCTATTATTTTATTTTTCGGCCGATCTTGCCATTAGTTCTGATTATACGAGCTTAAGACAGCAAAAAAATGCGCCTTTCGCAAGCTTACCCTGGACCCTCTCGGATCTGGCGATGCTTGTGGAAAGCGCATATTCTTATTTCGCAGCAAAAATCTTTAGTGTGCACCCGTGTAATGCCTGCTTACCGCTGAATCGGCTCCATCCGGTACACGCCAGGCTTGCCTGCTTCTTCATGAATAGCCCAGCCGAACGAAATGATCGACTCAAGGCGCTCCTTCTGGGCTTCGGTCAGCTCGGCGAAGACCGCTTCCTGCCCCGGATCGCGCACGATCACCGGTTCCAGGCCATAGGCGACCGCGATCCACGATCGAAGGCCTCCCAGTGTGTTGTACTTGATGGAATAGCCGTCCTTGACCGCAGACTCGAACAAGTCGGGATTAGCGGCTGCAAACTCGGCCAGTGCCTGATAATCGAACTCGTACATGCTGTGGTCCTCGGGCAGATTCCGCTCGCGGACCCGCTGCAGCAGTTCTTCGTTGGACCAGCCGTACGCACGCAATCCTTCCAGCATTAATGCATCCCATTGGGATAGCTTGACGCGTTGTTTCTCTTCCATGTTTAAAGCGCCTCCCGTAACTTAATGATCGGCCACGAAATGGCCTGGGCTAACTTCCCGCAGCTCCGGCACCGCGCCGTCTCCCGCTGTGGGCACCTCGTATTTGATCGCCATGTTCTGGCTTGCCGTGCGCGGGTCCGGGATCGGAATCGAGGAAAGCAACGCCTTCGTATACGGATGCAGTGGATTGTCGTACAGTTCGTCGCTCTCCGCCACTTCTACCAGACGTCCCTTGTACATCACCCCGATGCGGTCGGAGATATGGCGCACCATCGACAGATCATGCGCGATGAACAGGTACGTCAGGCCGAATTCGGCCTGCAAATCCTCGAGCATGTTCACGACCTGCGCCTGCACCGACACGTCCAGCGCCGAGATCGGCTCGTCACAGACGACGAAGTCCGGACGCACCGATAGTGCCCGTGCAATCGAAATGCGCTGCCGCTGCCCGCCGCTGAATTCATGCGGGTAACGGTACAGATGCTCTTCTTTCAGTCCGACCTTCTTCAGCAGGCCTGCGACGAATTCCTTGCGTTCGTTCGCCTTCATATGAATGCCGTGGATATCCATCGGCTCCCCGATCAGCTCCAGCACGTTCATGCCCGGATTCAGCGACGAATACGGATCCTGAAAAATCGTCTGAATCCGCCGGCGATACGGCTTAAGCTGCTTGTCGCCGAAGTTCGAGAGGTTCTGACCGTCAAAATAAACCTCGCCTCCGGTATAATCATACAACCGGATCAGGCAGCGTCCAACCGTGGATTTACCGCTGCCGGACTCGCCCACGAGCCCGAACGTCTCGCCCTTGCGGATCTGAAAGCTGACGCCGTCTACGGCCTTCAGGACTTCCGATCCCTTCTTGAAATGCTTCTTCAGATCCCGCACGTCGACCATAATCTGTTCGCTCATTGGCTTGTCCCTCCTTCCGCCAGCGCCTCAGCCAGCGTGTCCTTATCCTGCACGAGCCAGCACAAGGAACGGTGCCCTTCAGCGAGCTCGGCCATGGGAGGCAGCTCCGAACATTTCTCGAACGCATACGGACAACGGTCCCTGAACGGACAGCCGGCAGGCGGGTCGATCAGATCGGGTGGCGAACCCTCGATCGGCACCAGCCGCTCCCGGTTCGCACCGACGCGCTTCGGCAGGGAGCGCAGCAGTCCCTGGGTGTATGGATGGCCGGTCCGATAGAAAATGTCTTCGACCGTTCCTTCTTCCATCACCATGCCCCCGTACATGACAACGACGCGGGAGCATACCTGCGCCACGACGCCGAGGTCATGGGTAATGAGCATGACGGCGGTATCAGACTCATCCTTCAACTGCTTCAGCAGATCGAGAATTTGCGCCTGGATCGTCACATCGAGCGCCGTCGTCGGTTCGTCGGCGATCAGCAGCTCCGGACTGCAGGAGAGCGCCATCGCAATCATGACCCTCTGGCGCATCCCCCCGCTGAATTCATGCGGATACTGCTTCACGCGGCGTTCCGGTTCAGAAATGCCTACTTTGCGCAGCATCTCCACCGCTTCCTGCAGTGCCTCTTTCTTGCCAAGCCCCCGGTGACGGCGGATGACCTCCGTCATCTGGTATCCGATTGTTTTGACCGGATTCAACGCCGTCATCGGATCTTGGAACACCATGGCGATTCGGTTGCCGCGAAGCTTGCGCCACTGGCTATCGCTCATATTCACCAAGTCTTCTCCCTTAAAATCAACGCTGCCGTGCGTAATTTTCCCTGGCGGAGCAATAAGCCCCATGATGGCTTTCGCCGTCACGCTCTTGCCGCTTCCGGATTCGCCGACGATGCCGACCGTCTCGCCTGCACCGACATGAAAGCTCACCCCGCGTACCGCTTGGTTTTGTCCGTCCCTGGTTTGGAATGAGACCCTAAGCTCATCGACGTTCAGTAGTGGTTTTGTCATATTGGTTTCTCACTCCTTCATCGCCTGCGCTAGCGTGTTATCTTTTGCCAAGCTTCGGTTCAAGCCCGATGCGCAAAATATCGCCGAGAATGTTAAAGCAAAGCACGGTTAAGAAAATAAGCAGCCCTGGGAACAAGGCCATGTAAGGCGCCTGCGCAATATATCCCTGTGCTCCGTTCAGCATGCTGCCCCATGTCGCTTGCGGCTGACGCACGCCAAAGCCCAGAAAGCTGAGGGATGATTCCATCATGATCGCCGAAGCGATGTTATTGGTTGCGCTGACGATCACGACGGATATAAGTCCCGGCAGAATATGCTTGCGGATGATGCCGAAGGTGCTCTGTCCCGATGCCTTCGCGTACAGGACATACTCCCGCTCTTTCAGCGTCATCGTCTCCGCCCTGACAACCCGGGCAATGCTCATCCACATGAGCAGTGAAATGATCATAATGATACTGCTGACGTTTGGCTTCAGGTAAACGCTGAGCAGCAGCAGGATCAGGAAAGACGGGATGGACATGATGATATCCAAGATACGCATCAGCAGTCCGTCGATCCAACCGCCAAAGTAGCCGCTGATCACGCCGACCGTCACGCCGATCACCGTCGCGAAAAGCATCGACAGCACGCCGACCATAAGAGAAATCCGGCCCCCGTACAGCGCTCTCGCAAACGTGTCGCGGCCGTAATCATCCGTACCGAACCAGTGGTCCTTGCTCGGCGGCTTCAGCCGCTCCAACGCATTCAGCTGGTTGGGGTCCTTCGAGGACAGAAATGCAAAAATCGCTGCCAAGGCAATAATAAGCAGAAGAATAACGGCGGCGATCCCCAGCTTGTTCCCCTTCAGCTCGCGGGCAACATTAACCCATTTACTCCGTTTCATGAGATCACCTCGTTGTTTTAATTCTCGGGTCTACGATGCCGTACAGGATATCCGCGAGCAGGTTACCCAGGATCAGCAGTACGGAGGAGAATAAGGTTATGCCCATAATGACCGGGTAATCCATCCCCCGTACCGCCGTCATGCCAAGCGAGCCGATGCCCGGCCAGGAAAATACCGTCTCCGTCACGATCGCCCCGGCGACCAGGTCGCCCATTGACATGCCAAGCAGCGTAATGACGGGAAGCATAACGTGCTTCATGACGTGCCGGAATAAAATATTTCTTTTCGTAGAGCCAAAAGCATATTGAATCTGAACGTAGTCTTCCTTCAACTGGCTGATCGTGCTTGAACGAATATACCTGACGTATACGGTCAGGAAGCCGATAGCGAGCACGGAGCAAGGCAGAATGCCATGCTTGATCACATCGAGCGCGGAGCTTTTACCGATGGTTCGCATCCCCATGCTCGGAAGCCAGTGCATTTGAATCGAGAAAAAGTATACCAGCAGGATCGCGAGCCAAAAGAGCGGAAGCGAAATCCCGATGTATGCGATCATGTTGACCAGCTTATCCACCCAGCGGCTGCGGTTTGCCCCGGCCACCATTCCCATTGGAATCGCCAAAATGACCGCCAGCGCAATGGCGGAAGCCATGAGGCCTGCCGTTGCCGGCAACCGGTCCAGGATCTGCCCGAGCACCGGTTGATGATTCACGAGAGAGTAACCGAAATTGCCGGTCAAGCACTCCTTCAGCCAAATAAAATATTGAATGTATGCAGGCTTGTCCAAGCCGAGGTTATGCCTAATGCGCTCAATGTCCGCCGCATGCATGTTCGGTGTAACAAAAGAACGCACGGGATCCCCGGGCGCCGCTTTCACCAAAATGAAGCAGACGATCGACACAAAAAACAGCAGTAGCACAGTTTGCAATAATCTTCTGACGATCAGTCTTTTCATGCTCATAGTCTCCTAGTTGAATTCGGCAAGATCAGGAGATGACTCCTTTTCATATGCCTCAGTTTCGATCCTAGCGAACAGAACAGAAACGGCTGCACCCTGGGGGCGCAGCTGTCGTTTCTGCCTATGAATCTCGAATCGTGAACATTATTTCTGATAAAGCTTGGACGGATCTTCGAAGATCACGACCGGTTTGAGCACCGCTTCATCCAGACCGCCGAATTTCTTGTCTACGGCCACGATCGTTTTCGTATAGGCAATCGGATAGATGACGGCGTCGGAAGCGATTTTTTCCTGAAGCTTTTTATAGATTTCCCCGCGTTTCGCATCGTCGGCTTCGCCGGCGCCTTGCGCAAAGAGCTCATCCACTTCTTTGTTGGAGTAGTGCGAATAGTTGGAATCGCTGCCCGATGCATACAGAATGCTGTATGCGTCAGGATCAAAGCCCATAATATACCCGCCTACGGTCATTTCATAATCAGCTGCGTTCGGATCGGTAAATTTGTTGCTATAGGCGGAAGCATCCATGGACTGAATTTCCACGTTAACCCCTACTTCTTTCAGCTTTTGCTGAACATAGAGGGAAATGGCTTCCTGCGCCTTGTTGCCGCCTGATACCATGAAGCGCAGCTTCATGCCTGCCGCACCGCTCGACTGCAGAAGCTCTTTCGCTTTAGTCACGTCATTGTCATACGTTGTGACGTTGTTGTCGTGGTACAAACCGTCTGGTGTCTCGAAGGATTTGGCCGGGTCGGCATAATCAGCGGATGTGTAAGCCACTTGGATCAGTTCCTCGCGGTTCAGGGCATACGACAATGCTTCCCTGACTTCCTTCTTGGCCATCAGGCCGGTATCGCTCTTCTGGTTAAAGATCAAGTAGGACAAGCGTCCTTCGCTGTAATTCTTCATTTCGAAATTACCGTTCGCTTCGATGGTCGCAACATCCTGCGGATCAACATACTTCACGTTAATCTCACCGTTCTGCAAGGCCAGGTTCGACGCGTTTGCATCTTTGGAAATCCGGTACGTGATCGAGTCCAGATGCGGTTTGCCGCCAAAGTAATTGTCGAAACGCTCCAGGGTTACATACTCACCCGTTTTGTATTCCTTGAACTTGAACGGCCCGGAACCTACAGGCGTATTGTTTTTAGGGCTCTTCTCAATATCCGCTTCATTCTCGAAAATATGCTTCGGAATCGGCGTTACCTGTACCAGCGTTGCTTCGAAAGCCGGGCTGACTTGAGGAAGCTTGAATTCCACCGTCGTATCGTCGACTTTCACCGCTTTGATCGGCTTGCCGCCGATGATGAAGTTACCTCTTAGCATGCTGTTTTGCTTCTCGTCCAAAATCTTGTCGATGGTGAACACGACGTCATCCGCCGTCAGCTTCTCTCCATCATGCCAAGTTAGCCCGCTCTTGAGCTTCAGTGTATACGTCAAGTTATCTGCAGACGGCTCCAGGCTGTCCGCCAGATAAAACGTCTTTTTACCATTATTCACTTGGAAAAGAGGTGCATAAAGAGCTTGGTCTATCGTCAAACTGACACGGTCGCCCGCGTAGTTCGGGTTCAGGATAACCGGATCGGCTGCAACGCCGATAATCAAACTGCCACCATCTTTCGGCTGTTCGCTGGATGTCTGCGATCCATCGGAAGATGATGCGGAATTGTCCGTCGTGCCTCCGCATGCACTGACCAACATCGTCAGCAATGCCAAAATGATGACTCCTGAAAAATATTTACGCATGATGTCTTATCCCTCATCTCTCTATAAAACTGTTTTACATTGTATATCGGATTACTCGGAATTGCAATGAGAATCCAATTATTACAAGGTTTCTCCGGTTTAACATGTTACTTAGTTAAAACTTCCTACTAACTTTATTTTAGTAGCAATCGGTTTAAAATGCTATACGTTTTTCGAAAATTGTCGAAATTTGCTGTCGAAATCAACAAGTACGAAGTTCCCGCTGTTTAAGCAGGAACTTCCCGTTTCCATGTTTATACTTTGTTACAGCGAAACGAATTTACTGCCTTCGATTATGATGCTATAACCTGCCCTGGATGATGCCCATTTCCCTTCGGACTGCCTGCAGTAAAATCTCCACGTACTTTCCGGAAGAACGCCTTCCTACGATCCCCAATCGTCGCACCCCAATCCACAGCGCCCATAATTCAATTTCCAGCAGATCCTCTGCAGTAAGCGATTCGACTTCTTGATACCCTTCCGACAATGCCTTAAATCCGCTATAGCGCTGTCCATCATGCAATTTATAATGTCCCAAATCATATAGCGGGCTATTTCCCTGAATTTCTCCAAAATCAATGATACCCTTATATTTCCCGAATTGCTGAAAGATATGAGAATCGTCAAAGTCACCGTGAACCAACCTGGATTCATGCCTGCTCATAAGCGAAGCTCCAAGCTTCAGAATATCCTGTATTCGGGCAGCTTCAGCTATGGACAACAGGTTCCCGGATAAGAAATGCAAATCTTCCGTGAGATGCTCAGCGATGAAATCGCCTATTCCGTTCTTCTCCCCCACCAGATTCCTCGCTCCCTCATTCCGTCCCCTCCGGACCCAGCCGAAACCCTCCACCGGTACCTGATTGATAACGGCAAGCTGCTTCCCCGCCTCCCGCAGAACCCTTTCAAATTCGCCCATGGACAAGTCATCTCCCACCAACGAACCAGGTATTTCGCGAACCAACATCACGGACATACCGAACGCTTCATGATGATTTTCATAGAAAA
This sequence comes from Paenibacillus dendrobii, assembly GCF_009807035.1. Lineage (GTDB taxonomy): Bacteria > Bacillota > Bacilli > Paenibacillales > Paenibacillaceae > Paenibacillus_AQ > Paenibacillus_AQ dendrobii. Next base: position 214,649 of record NZ_WUBI01000004.1, on the reverse strand, counting down.
TCACTTCCGGTACCCGCACTCCCTTTTGCAGCAGCAGCTGATGTACATGCACTTCCACACCGAAGCTCATGTCTGTTCCGGGAGAATCCGCAGATAAAAGGTCTCCTTGTCGTTCCATACGCGGTATACATAGGTGGATACACCACTTCGTTCCCTTGCGATCCGGTAATCGTCCGAATGCCATTTTCCATCTATAAAAGATCTTACAGCTTCTATTGGCGGTACTTCTTTCCTGCTCATTATGCTGCCCCTCTCCCCAATTCATACTTGGATTGTATCCGAGGGAGGGCATGGAGCTCCCGATAAAGTTTATTTATAATGAAAGATTACGACCTAAGCCATGCTGCTCTGCATAATGAATAAGCCCCGGAACATTCTGGCTCAAAAGCAACGGAACAGCCTCCTCGAGGTACTTCGGCTCCCAATCCCACCACTGGATATCCAGCAAACGAGCAATGACTTCCGGCTCGAATCGATGCTTCATAATGGTTCCTGGATTTCCCGCAACGATCGCGTATGGCGGAACATCCCTTGCCACCACCGCTTTCGCGGCGACGACAGCTCCATCCCCAATACGAACCCCCGACAAAATGGTAACTCCATGCGCTAGCCATACATCATTGCCGATGATAACGTCGCCTTTGCTTTTGGGATGGCCTTCGATATGGGCGAATTCCGGCAGCAGGGCGCTAAAAGGATACGTGGTCACCCAATCGACCCGATGCTCACCGCCCAGAAAGACGGTCACCTGATCTGCAATGGAGCAAAACTTTCCTACCCTCAGCATGGCATCCTCTCCCCAGGAACGGACGACCGGCATGCCGTAGGTAAATTCGCCAATGCAATATTTCCCCCATTCATCTCTCCGCTCTGGAAATTGACCCCGTAGACGTTCGATATGAATTCCTTGCGCTAAACTTGTGTCCGTAATGAATCCACCCTTATTTTGGGATGCCGTCATCGCGAATCCCCCTATCTACTCATTTGAATTTCCTCCCGCCATGTATATTAAGGTGCCCTCTGGTTCATGCAAGGGCGTTTTCATTTTGATATTAAAAAAGAGAGGAGTACACATGAATGCACTCCCCTCTTAGGTGTTCCCTTATTCCTTGGTAAATTCAATCGTACTGCGTACCGTATCAATCGGACGAACCAGCTTTTCGATTTGTTCGCGCTTAGGCTCGAGGAACGGTGGCAGGGACAGCATTTCGCCCAATGTTTCATAAGGCTCATCGCCCATGAAGCCAGGTCCGTCTGTAGCAAGCTCGAACAGAATCTGCGGAGCCACTCTGGCGTACAACGACTCGAAGAAGTGTCGGTTCACATAGCCGGAAGTCGAAAATCCGAACTGATCAAAGCGGGTAATCCATTGCTCCAGCACCTTCCGGTCCTCCACACGGAACGCCGCGTGGTGAACCGTACCAAAGCCTTGCCGGGCTGGAGGCAGCACTGCGTTATATTCCACGACGACCTGCGCTCCATTCCCGCCTTCACCAACCTCGAACAGATGGTACGAGTCCTCCTGCGCGATTTCCTTGAACTCCATCACTTTCTCCAGCATTTCCTTGAAATAATCGAAATTTGCGATCCGCACGAACACAGGCCCCAGCCCGGTGATGGCATAATCGAGTGGAACGGGACCCTTCTCCCAAGGTGTGCCGGAAGGAACGCCTTCATTATGCTCATCTGAAATCAGCTGGTACTGCTGATCATCGAAATCCACGAAGGACAACGTCTTTTTTCCGAACATTTCCTTGATGCCAAAATGCTGCACGTTCAAGCGCTCAAACCGCTTTTCCCAGTAAGCAAGAGCTGCATCGCTAGGTACCCGGAACGAAGTCTTTGAAATTTCATTTGTACCGTGAACCCCTTTCGGAATGCCCGGGAAGTCAAAGAACGTCATATCCGTACCCGCGCTGCCTTTATCGTCTGCAAAAAACAAATGATAGGTCTGAATGTCGTCCTGATTCACCGTCTTCTTGACCAAGCGCATGCCAAGCACATATGTGAAGAACTGATAGTTCTTCTCTGCGCTGCTTGTAATCGCCGTTACGTGGTGTACTCCTTTTAATCCGTTCATGAATATTCCTCCTTGTATTTTAAGCTTCCCCAAAAGCTTATTGAAAATGAAATGGCACATATAACTTTTTATAAAGATTCTTTAATTTAAGATAAATATAGCACGATGTTTTTCTGTTGTCAACGATACCTTGATGGGCATTTATTTCAACCGCAGTCCATAGTTAAAAGGTTACCCGCCATGTCTTCTAAGACCGGCAGGTAACCTTTTATGGATTTATGGCTTGGTTAACGTAACCTGAATCGTATATCCGCCAAAAGGATACAACTTATACTCTCCTTCTTGAAGGTCCTTCGTATCAAATGCATATACCTCATCAATGGCATCATCCGATACCGACAATTTCAGACCGTGTCCATCCGTTACTTCCTTATCAAAATCCGTCTGAGTTCCATACGTATCCCGGTATACAAAGTAGACATCCCCACTGTAATTGACTTTGAAATTCAGCACAGTTCCAATAGGGACCGTAATATCCCATTTGCCCGGGTAATCTATGAGATCCGCCCGTGTAAAGGACGAATATGCGGTAGATGTATACAGCTCGTTCTTATAAGCCCCATCCAATGTCTCAACGGCTCCAGGCAGCAAACGGAAATAGGTTGACTTGCCCAGACTGGCGATCTGAGGTGTTATCAAAATCCCGTTGGTCTTCATTTCTACTTTGTCATTCGGATCTAGAGCCTTAAAGTCAGGCAAGGCTGATTTGGCCGAATACTGGATATAATCACGAACATTGAAGCCATCCACAGCCTGAATGGCCCTGTTGAAATAAATGAAGTAACTCTCCTGGTTATCCGTCCAGCTTCCGCTCAAGATCATTCCTTTTTGCTTCAGAGGGCTATCTGCTCCATCCAATACGGTAACCGTTATTACATAGGAGACTTTGCCCTGCTCATCGACAACGAATGCCCTGTAGGAGGACCCGAATCCTTTAGCCACTCCCGTCGTCGGCAGCTCGGTCCGCGTCAATGCCGTTACCGGCACCTTGTTCGCTGCTCCCGCCTCTACAGCCGCTTCCAGCATGACTGGATTGTTCCCATCTACTCTGCTATCGGTGAAATAAGCGTATCCGGTGCGAGGACTGTTGATATAGACAGACTCCGTGACCGTGACCGTATCCGACTCAATGCCTATCGAAAACCAGGTGCCGCCGTCATATCCACCGCCCGGTGTACTGCCTCCTCCATTTCCACCGCCATTGCCGTTTCCAGGATCGGTACTGCCGCCATTCCCCGGGTCGCCGCTTCCTCCGCCAGTATTAGGCGTTGATCCGCCGCCGCCGCTGCCGCTTCCTGTGGAAGGAACAGACGGCGTTTTGGCTGTCCATTGATCGGCAGGCTTATCAATACCGCCGATTTTTATATTCGTATCTTTGGGTACTGCACTTCCAAGCTCCACTTTTCCCGGTGCCTTATCCATCGTAATGCCGCTTGCATTGACAACTGCCTTTTCGATGCTGCCTTCGCCCAGAATACTCACGGCTGCATTCAGGATCGCGTTCAATATTTTCGCTTCCTTGCTGACTTCAATTGAAGTTGCGTCAGCCGAATCGGCTACGTTCAACTCCCCGATGGAGCCTGAAGGGACCTGGATGCTGATGCTTTTGGCCAATACGTCAACCGTCTCGAAATCCCCCGTCAAGTATACTCTTGATTTTTCCGGAAGCTCGTCAGACAACGATACTTTACTGATATCCGCACCCTTTGCTGCCTCCAGCTTCGCTCCGGTTTGAATTGTTATTTCCTGAACGGTCGTTTTCCCCGACGCTACAAGACGAACCGTACCGTCCTGCTTATTGACAATGACGGTTAACAGGACGGAATCTTCCAAATGGACACTATTCTCCCCGCCACCGTATACATACGTCTTTCCATGAACGTTCACATTGCGAAGATATACATCGCCATCTCCAACTTGCTTCCCGATGATCAGATCCCCTGCAATATCCATGTTTTGCAGCGTGACTCCCGCCGAATTAACGACGACGCTGCCGCCTTTTTTCTCAAGCCCTTTCTCAGGTCCATATACAGCGCCTTCGCCGTACCAATCTCCATACTCTTTAAAGGTGCGGTCAAGAATCTGAATTGCCTCGGCTCGTGTTAATGCCTTACCCGGAACAAAGGATCCGTCTGTGTATCCTTCTATCAATTTTTTGGCTGAAGCAGCAGCAACCGCCTCTTTGCTCCATGCGGGAATCGATGAAGCATCGTTGAACGTGATTCCGCTTCCGCCCTGCAATTTCAGAATCCGTGAAACCGTTACGGCTGCTTCCTGTCTCGACAGAGTACCGTTTGGACGGAACGTTCCGTCGCTATATCCTGTAGCGTATCCGGCAGCCAAAGCAGCACTTGCATCTTTTGCATACCAGGCTTCTGGCTGGACATCGCTAAAAGTAGTTGCTGACTTCCCTTGGTATTGAAACATCCGGTTAATCATGGCTGTCCACTCTGCTCTCGTGATTTCGCGGTTTGGAGCGAATAAACGGTCCTCGCTCCCCTGCACGATGCCTCTGCCGCTCCAAAGTTGAACCGCATCCTTGGCCCAGTGAGTTGACATGTCGCTGAATGTGGCTTTTTTAACTTCAACCGCGTTTGATTTAACCGCAGCATCCGCTACGGACGAAACTTCATTTTTTTCTGCCGATACGCCACCTGCAAGCATGCCGAACAGCAGCAACCCGGACAAGCTTGTGCCTAACCATTTCTTCATGATTTCTCCCCCTACTTCGATGAGTCTATTGAACTATGTATTTTGGTTCTTTCGTAGTAGGATAGCATGATCGACATAGATTTACAATATTTTCATTTCGAGTGAGTTTATAGGTCATATCTTTTTCGCAAATATGCGCAAACTCTTTTTCGAATGCTTTCTGGAGGCATCGAGTACTATCTTTCAACCAAGCATCCAGATGAAAACATGCAAAAATAAATTTTCTAAATCTCGCAAACCAAAGAGGGAAATCCAGAATAGATTGCTTCCGTTACCAGGTTATGAGGCATCTTCGGAATGTCCATACCTTCTTGCCGCCGACGCATAAGTTAGTAGAGAGGAGGATCGATAGAATGTCAAAATCAGAACCGGGAAGAGTCGAAAATCAGGTGTATTCCAATCGGGTGCTCCGGTCGGAGTTCGATCGCAACTGGAGAACCGTCCTCTCCAGCGCCGGCTACGTCATCTATATCGCAACAGCGAATAACGCGAAAGTCGACGTGATTCTGGCCGGGGGACTGAGTAAACGCCTGATCTTTAACAAAGGCGGGAGAGTACTGGTCGGAGGCGGAGGTACAAGTCATTACAGCAAGCCGCACCGGGCCATCAACCTTTGATCCGCCTCAAGCTCCAACCTTAAAAGGCCACCCCGTGCCGGGATGGCCTTTCTTTCATTTCCTGCGAATCATTCCTTGCGAATATCCTTCAGCTTACCTTGCTTGCCTCCAGGCTTTCCTTCTCAGCCCGGCGTGCGAACCATGTAGCCAACAGAGATCCGGAAATATTGTGCCAGACGCTGAAGATCGCGCTTGGAACCGCGGCCACCGGGTTAAAATGGGCGGCTGCGAGCGCAGCGCCGAGGCCCGAGTTCTGCATGCCCGTTTCGAAAAGAACCGCCTTGCGTTTCCCCTCATTCATACGGAACAGTTTGGCAAACAAATACCCCAGGGCATACCCGAGTACGTTGTGCAAAATCACGACCGCAAAAATCAGCATGCCGCTTTCGATGATTTTGGTTTTGCTGCCGCTGACCACGATCGCCACGATCAGCACAATGGCCAGCGTCGATACGAGCGGAAGAGCCTGCGTGCTGGCTTCTGCCTGTTTTTTAAACAATGTCTTCACAATGACGCCCAGAAGGATGGGCAGGATCACGACCATAAGAATGTCTTTAATCAATGCGCCGCCGTCAATAGGCATCCAACGACCCGCAAGCAGGCTGATCAAGGCCGGAGTTGCCAGCGGAGCAATGATTGTCGATACGGAGGCGATGGATACGCCGAGCGCCACGTCCCCTTTGGCAAGCAGCGTCATCACGTTCGAGGATGTGCCGCTAGGACAGCAGCCGACAAGAATGACGCCTACGGCGATATCAGGAGGCAAGTTCAACACTAGCGCCAGCACATAAGCCAGCAGCGGCATAATGATGAAGTGGCCCACAACGCCGATCAGTACTTCCAGCGGGCGGCGGAAGACTTCGCGAAAATCAGCCGAGGATAACGTGAGTCCCATGCCAAACATGACGATTCCGAGAAAAAGAGAAATGTATCCCTTTAAATGGCTAAAGACTTCAGGTAAAAAAAAGCCCAATCCTGCAAACAAAATAACCCACAGGGAAAAGGTCCCTCCTACAAAACGGCTTACCTTTGCAACGGTGTTCATCGCATCAAACCTCACTTCTGATGTAATAACCTAGCTGTATATTAAAAGTCATTCTACGCCTAGTCGCCTTGTACGACAATGGGAGTTTCTTCCCCATTCGTGCTGCTAATCATCGGCTGGCCTTTCAATTTCGCAGACAATCACCTCTACTAATCTGTAATCCTTGCTCCATATTCCGAGTACTCGTAAACCATTGCAATATACCGCTCTGCTGCTGAGCAGATGCGAGGTTGCCGCACTATCCTTGGAAGGCTTTCAAGCTTACGAATAAGCGGCAAGAGGGGGCCTTTATAAGGCCCCCTCTCTGCTCATATATAAACTTATTCCTGCGGCTCTCCCGCTGCTTCCCATCTCGCGATTTCCTCGCGCACGATCGGCGCCGCCTCAGTTCCGAGCAGTTCTATGGCTCTCATGACATCCTCATGCGGCATCGAGCCTACAGGTACATGGAGCATAAAGCGCGTAATGCCCACTTTTTTGCGAAGATGAATGATTTTACGAGCTACCGTTTCCGGATCACCTACATACAGCGCCCCTTCAAAGCTTCTCGCAAAGTCAAAGCTGGAACGGTCGTATTGCCCCCAACCCCGCTCGCGTCCAAGCACGTTCATGGCTGCCTGGGTCGAAGGGAAGAATTTATCGGCTGCAAGTTCCGTCTCTTCCGCAATAAATCCGTGGGAATGGGATGCCACCGGCAGCTTCGTAATATCATGACCCGCATGAGCAGCAGCCCTCTTGTAGAGCTGAACAAGCGGCGCAAACTGCGTCGGTTTGCCTCCGATAATCGCTAGCACCAGCGGCAACCCCAGGAGACCGGCCCGAATGACAGATTCCTGGTTGCCTCCGCTTCCAATCCATACCGGCAGCGGATCTTGAACCGGACGCGGATATACGCCCAGATTGTTGATGGCAGGCCGGTGCCCGCCCTTCCATGTGACTTTTTCGGATTCCCGGATTTTGAGCAGCAGCTCTAGCTTCTCATCGAATAGCTCATCGTAATCGTTCAAGTCATAGCCAAACAGCGGAAATGATTCGATGAAGGAACCCCGGCCCGCCATAATTTCCGCCCGGCCGTTCGAGATGCCGTCCAGCGTCGCAAAATCCTGGAAGACACGTACGGGGTCGGCTGACGAAAGTACCGTTACCGCACTGGTCAGCCGGATACGCTTCGTTTGCGGCGCAGCCGCTGCGAGTACCATAGCCGGTGATGAGGCCGCATAATCCTTGCGATGATGCTCACCCACGCCGAATATATCCAGTCCCACCTGATCTGCAAGCACGATTTCCTCCACAACGTCACGAAGACGCTGTGCATGACTGATCACTTCACCGGTATGAGCATCCGGCGTCGTTTCTACAAATGTACTGATCCCGATCTCCATATTCAGCCTCCTATATATGCTTTTCTTTTGTAATCAACTTTATAAAAGTGTAAATTTTAATGATTGATATCTTTATATTGAACTATTATAAGAGATTTTTCAAGCTTAAATGCGGTGTTTTACGTATTTCGGGCTTATATCAAAAGATGGCTTGCGGCCTGCATGATCAACGTAAAAAGCCCCAACCGGACACTTCCGGTGGGGCCTTTTCGTTTCTTTGATACATTTCCCTCTACTTGAGGATCGACATAATCACTGTGACTGCCTCTGCTCTGGTTGCTTTGGAGCTTGGCGCAAATCGATTACCGCCAACACCGTGGATGTATCCTGCTTGGGCTGCGGCTGCCACATATGGAACCGCCCAGGAAGGAATCTGGTCGGTATCGTCGAAGGCCAGTTTCGCCGCCGGATCCACACTAATTCCAGCTGCCCGAACGAGGATAACCGCCATCTCGAGACGCGAGATCCCCTCATTCGGCCGGAATGTTCCATCCGTATAACCATTGATCAGGCCTGCGCTGAACGATTTCTTGATCGCATCAAGCGCCCAGTCTGGAATTAGCCCTTGATCCGCAAACGAGGAATTCTTAGTCGCTCCTGTCATTGGTATTGCCCTGGAAAGCATCGTGATGAATTCCGCACGGCTTACCTGCTGGTTCGGGCGGAATTGACCGTTGGCATATCCCGTAACGACTCCTTGCGCTAACGCCTTCTCAATGGAACTCTTCGCCCAATGATTGCCGATATCCGACACAGATGGAACCGCACTGCCGCTGTTCGTGCCACTGTTGCCCGCATTTCCGTTATTCGTGCCGTTGCTGTTATTGCTACCAGTGCTGCTATTGTTGTTGTTGCTGCTTGAATTTCCGTTATTGCCGCTATGGCTACCCCCATTGCTACCTGAGTTTCCGCCATTGTTGCCGCTGTTGCCACCGCCATCATTCCCATTATTTCCACCATTATTTCCACCATTATTGCCGCCATTGTTACCGCCATTGTTACCGCTGTTGCCGCCGCCGTTATTGCCGCCATTATTTCCGCCTTCGCTGCCTCCATCACCGCCGCCGTTATTTCCATCGCCGGTTTTGGCAATGACCTCCTCGGAGCTGGCTTTGTCACTCACGGCCTTAATGGCAAATTGATAGGTCTTCAGCGGATCCAGTCCTGTTACCAAATAGTTATTTACCGCTTCGCCCATTGCAGGAACAACACGCATGTTCCAGTTCGGCCCGAGCTGACCATTCTTCTCATAAATTCGGTAAGCCGTGACTGCAGGGCCACTTTCAGGTTTCTTCCACGTTAACAACGCCTGTCCATCCTGTACGGAACCCAGCTTGGCATCCAGCACCGGACCCGGCTTGGCATCGGATTTGGTCAAACCGAACTGATCATATAAATCCGTTGTCCCTGTTTCGGTTGTCGTATATGTCTTAAACGAAATGCTGTCATTGGTGATCGTTATGCCCGTGAACATTTCCTGGTTCGGTTGGCCGTATTTGAAAGCGTACGGAAACGGACCGGACTTCGGATTGTATCTTTTATCCCCGGCTGCATTGCTGACGAGATACAGGCTGCCCTTCGGATTATTCATATTGCCATTCTCGTCCATCGCATCCTTTTGAGGTACATTATCATACATCGGATAGGATCGGGTGTACGTATGGTCATGTCCGCTAAGCACGACATCGACGCCGATTTCGTCAAACAAAGCGGCAAGCTTGTCGCGGAAGAAGAGAACGTCGCTGTCGGAGGAGTGATTCGCAACCGAATACGGAGACTTGTGAAACAGGACGATTTTCCATTTCTTGTCCGTCTTGGCCGCCTCCGCTCTTAGCCATTCCTCTTGCTTCTCATATATCGTATCCAGCCCCTTGGCTTCATTGTACTCCGTGTTGATCACCATGAAGTGCGCCGGACCGTAATCGAAAGAATATACCGATCCATCCGGCTTGGCTCCGGTGTAAGAAATATTAGGAAGATTAAAATGATACCAGAAATTATTGTTGGACTTGCTCTCATGATTGCCGAGTGCCGGCACGAGAGGCGTATTCTTCAAGATCGACTTTGGCTGATTCAGCAGCCACATCCATTGATTCTCGATATCTCCATTGTCGACAAGGTCACCCGTGATGGTGATGAAGCGTGAATCCGGGAACTTTTTGAAGGCTTCCTCCAGGGTGTGGTTCCAGGTGACGTATTCCCTTTCCGTTGTGCCTTGCGGGTCCGTTGTATAGAGGAACGTGAAGGATTCGGGATCCTGATCTGCCGTCTTGAAGGTCCCGATCTCGCTCCAATGTCCCTCTTGGCCGTCCCCGATACGATAGCTGTACTCCGTACCTGCTTGCAGGCCGGTCGCCGTAACCTTGTGATCGGCATAAGAGGTCTTTTTGCCTGCGCTTTTATCTGAACTCGATTGGTATACTTCGATTGGCATGGAACTGCCCTCGAAGGAAACCACGCCTGCGTTTGGCCATTTCCCTCCAGAAGCCAAGGATGATTCTACGATCTCCAGCCTGGTTCCGGTGATGCCCGGATCGGTGTACCAGGCGAATCCCTGCGATGTCTGAGCATCGCCATTGAATGTCAGCGCGATGGCAGTCGGCGTCTGCGGCCCTGTCACGGAACCGCCCGACCCGTTATCTGTAGGATTCCCGATCAGCTGCATATCAAAGTACAAATCGGAGCTATTGTCGCTGCGCTGGTGAACCTCAGCCGCAACCGTATTGATGCCTTCATGCAGGACGCCTTGAAGGGCTTGAGTCAAATCAGCCGTCTCTGTAACGGGTTCATCTACGGTTGCTGCGCTAAGCGTCTGGTAATTCGCCTCGCCATCCGGCATGTTGTAACGATAGACCTCTTGTCCGTTCACATACACGATAGCTCCGTCATCCATTCCGAACGTTCCCGCTATTTTCTTGTAGTCGGTCAAATTCGCGACATTGACCGTCGTCCGGAAATACGATGTACGGTATTTCATGCTGCTGCTCGGTCCGTAGCTGATCGTCTGCTTGATGCTGCCGAACGGAGACGTGGACTTGGAAGCAGGATAGCCTAGCGGAGCCTGACCTGCCTTCCACGCCGAGTCGTCAAAACCCGCTGCTCGCCATGCTGTCCCCTGATCGGACCCGTTATCGAGATACTTCCATGCCGAGTTCGGCGCCAGAAGCTTGATGTTACCGGCTTCGGAACCTGAACCCCCATTACCGTTACCTCCGTTGCCGCTTCCATTGCCGCCGTTGCCCGATCCGCCTTGCCCCAGACTAGCAGTGAGCTTCATATCGAAGTACAGGTCGGAGCTGGTCAGGCTTTGATTATGTATTTCCGCCGTAAAGACGTTGTCGCCGTTCTTGAGGAGTCCCTTCAGTGCACTCGTCAAGTCAATCGAAGTCACCACGGGAAGATCCTTGTTGGATGTTGCCAACGTGCCATAGACGGCTTCGCCGACAGGCATTCCCGTCCGATAAATCTCTTTGCCGTTAGCGTAGAGTATCATGCCGTCATCGACGCCGAAGGTGCCTTGGAATGCTTCATACGCTTCAACGTCCGCGATCGGAACGATCTTGCTGAAGTAGGAAGTCGTATGCTTTTGATTCACGTCATTGCCAAAGCTGATAACCGTGGCAACCTTGCCAAACTCTTTGTCCGGCGCCACCTCGTTCGTTGTTACGCCGTTTTTCACTTTATAGCCAAATGGAGCTTGTCCGACCTTCCAATTGGAAAAATCGAATATGCTGGTCATCGCGCTGCTATAGTCGATGCCTTCATCGCTGTAGCTCCAGCTTGAGCCCTGGGGAATCAACTCAACGGGCACACTTCCGACCGAGGACGGATCGGCCTCGGCTTGTATCCTTGTCCCGGGAAAAGCCGCTGCGATGGCAATGAAAATCGCCATGCATACCACGAACCATTTGGGCCTTCTTATTCTATGCATTATGTACACCTCACGGATAGGATTTGGTCCTATCCTATCAGCGAAGCGTTTTGGTTGTATTAACTCCACGTTATCGGATGATTAAAAAAACATATCCGTAGAAAATTCCCCGATTCGGTCGTTTGCCATGATCTACCCATTACCTTCCCATTATTTGGTACAAAACCTATTACGCATGACACCGTCCAACTATATGTAAGACTATACCGACAGCAAGGTGATGAATCGATGACGAAAAGTAAAGCATTCCTTTTTCTATTGACCGCTTCTATGTTATATGCGGCACCAACACATGCAGAAACCGCTCCTCAAGGGCATGCGACGGCCAAACCGGTAACCATCTACATCGACGGACGCGAGCTGCAGACGGAAGTCGAACCTCTTAACCTGAACGGCACCGTACTCGTTCCCATGCGTGGAATTTTTGAAGAAGAGGGCGCCAAGCTCACCTGGAACAATATGAACAAGACCGTTACGGCAATCAAGGGAAGTACAACGCTAACCTACCGCATTGGAGAACATACCGCTTCGCTAAATGGTAAAGCAGTCAGCGTGGATGTTCCGGGCCAAATTACAAACGGTTACACGCTGATTCCTCTGCGTTTTGTCAGTGAAGCCTTGGGCAGCGCCGTGAAATGGGATCAGGATACCCGTACCGTGCGTATCACATCAACGGTCAGCTACGATACCTCCATTTTGTGGGGAGTCAACCTGCGAAGCCTGCCGGATGCCGAGAAAGGCTCTTCTCTTGAAATGCTGTCTGCAGGCGCGAAAGTCCATGTGACCCGGGAGGTTAACGCTTCATGGCTCGAAGTGCAGACCCAGGATAACCGCACCGGATACATATCGGCCAAGCCGAAATATACCGACTATACCAGCCCTTCCCTCGCCGGACTGCAAGGCGATGCGCTCATTGCTTACGGTAAAAAATATTTAGGCAAGCCTTATGTGTTCGGAGCCTCCCCCGACCAAACGAATACCTTTGACTGCTCTTCTTTCGTGAAGCGCGTATTCCAAGATACCCTGACGATCGAACTTCCACGCGTATCCTACGATCAAGCGAAGGTAGGCAAGGAAGTCAGTCTCAACGAGCTGCGTAAGGGAGATTTGCTCTTCTTCAGCGCACGGGGTCTGGATATCGGACATGTAGCCATTTATGCGGGCAATAATCAGATTCTGCATACCTACTCCAAGGAACTTGGCGTTCATGTGGAAGCTTTTGACGGACAATGGAAGAAGCGGTTCGTTACCGCGCGCCGCGTATTTTAGCAGACCCATCATGCATTCCATTTTAAAAATAGATGCCTGATTTTCGGCCACGCGAGTGAAAAGGAGAGGATATAATAAGGACAATATACGAGGTTAGGAAGTGGGAACATGGCGACAGCCGAACGGAATGAAGAATACTACAAAGCCTTGTTGGAAAAACGGACGGAATATGAAGGCGTATTTTATGTTGGAGTCAAAACGACGGGGGTCTTCTGCCGCCCGACTTGTCCGGCTCGAAAGCCCAAGTTTGAAAACTGCGAATTTTTTGACAATGCTCAGCAGGCTCTCTTGGCTTCTTACCGGCCATGCCAGCGCTGTCGACCGTTATCGCATCCGAATCACGTCTCCGACATGGTACGGCTGCTGGTTGAAGCCGTGGAGGAGCATCCCGAAAAAAGGTGGCGGGAAGCGGACTTCAAGGAACTTTCGGTAGATGAATCCACGGCGCGCCGACAATTCAAAAAGAGATTTGGCATGACCTTCGTTGAATATGCCCGTGCCCGCCGCATGGGGCTTGCCATGAAAAACATCCGTTCCGGGCAAACGGTCCTGGATGCGCAGCTCTCCACCGGCTACGAATCGAGCAGTGGTTTCAGAGACGCATTCTCGCGCATCATGGGCGCAGCACCTACCTTGCTGGAAGGCAGCAACGTACTCAAAGCATCCTGGATCGATACACGTCTTGGCCCGATGATGGCCATAGGGGATGAGCAGTCCCTGTATCTTCTGGAATTCGTGGATCGCCGGGGCTTGGAGCGTGAAGTGGAACGTTTGCGGCAAAGGACGAAATCAGCGATTATTCCAGGGATGACTGAACCGATCCGTTCCATCGAACGGGAGCTGACGCTATACTTTGACGGAAAGCTAAGCCGTTTCACATCGCCACTGATGATGATTGGATCCCCCTTTCAAAAGAGCGTCTGGGAGCAGCTCATGGCTATACCTCCTGGCGAAACGCGCTCATATGCGGATATTGCCCATGCCCTCGGCAAGCCTACGGCTTACCGGGCCGTGGCACAGGCCAATGGCGCAAATCAGCTTGCGCTTGTAATACCCTGCCATCGCGTGATTAATTCCAATGGTGATTTGGGCGGTTACGGCGGCGGCTTAACGCGAAAAAACTGGCTGCTCCAGCATGAGAAAACCCTGACTCCCCAATAGGCCCTTTTACAAATAGGGAGACATGAATAAAGGCCATTCAAGTGCAGTCATCGCACTTGAATGGCCTTTTTCCGTTTACCCTATCTCAATCAAACTGCCAACAGCTCAAACTTAAGTTTCCGTACTGATAACTGCGGTGCAGCAGTTTGGCCTTGCGGTTCGCGTCCCCGGTCCCCATCGCAATTAGCAGCGGAATAAAATGCTCGCTTGTCGGTACCGCCATGCGGGCGTAAGGAGCAAGCTCCTCGTAATGAAACAGCGAATCCGTATCCCATGCCTCCAGCTTGCTCTGCAGCCAGTTATCGAATGCTCCCGCCCATTCATCAACCCCTTGTGCACGCCAATTCACGCTTCTCAGGTTATGGACGGTACCCCCGCTGCCGATAATGAGCACATCTTGCTCGCGCAGTTCCGACAGGGCTTTACCGATTTCATACTGCTGTTCGTTGCTCAGATAACGATTAACAGAGAGCGCCACTACCGGAATATCCGCATCTGGATAGATAAGCTTCAGTACGGCCCAAGCGCCGTGATCAAGCCCTCTCTCCTCATCCGGCTTGCTCTTGATTCCCTGCTTGGTGAATAAGGACCGGATCTGCTCGCTAAGCGAGCGTTCGCCAGGAGCCGGGTAGGTCATCCGGTATAGCTCATCCTGGAATCCCCCAAAATCATAAATGGTGCTGTACTGATCCACTGAGCTCACGGTTTGAACGGATTCCTCCCAATGGGCGGAAAAAATCACAATCGCCTTCGGCTTGGGCTTCCCTGCCGCAAATTCCTTAAGTAAATTCGTATATGCATGTTCTTCGAGCACCAACGAAGGCGCACCATGCGCGAAAAAGTAAGATGGCATCATCGTTTAATTCACTCCTTTATTCATGTTCACACCGGCATCTCGCTCGAGCCATATCACAAAATCACGTTGATTATCAGCCGAAACGCCATGACCTACGGGATAAGTCCTGAACGTCAGATGAGGTGTCTGCTGCTCAAAATAAGCTGCTGTCTCATGCCCGATTCGTACCGGAAATACCGGATCAAACTCCCCATGAGAGATAAATACCGAGACGCCGCTGACGGATTGCAGAGCATACTCTGTTTTGACGAATTCCGGGACATACCCGTTTAACGCAACGATTCCCTTCAGCTGATCCCCCATCGTAAGCGCAAGCGTCATCGATAAAATCGCGCCCTGGCTGAAGCCAAGCAAGTAACGTTTGCCCGGATCAACCGGATATTTCTCCGTCGCATAACGGATAAATGCTTCCAACTGCTGCACCGCCTGATCAAATACCTCACGATCCGGATTCCCCAAACTTTTAAGTTCATAAAATTGATATCCTGCGCCCATCGAGAGATTTCCCCGGATATGAATCAGGATAAAATGATCCGCAAGCGGAGCCGTTAGTCCAAGCATATCCCTTTCGTCCGAACCTTTTCCGTGAAGCGTAAAGATCGCAGGGTATGCTTTGCCCGGCTCCATGTTCGCAGGCAGTTGAACGTCATATTCGTAAGCTGGCACCACAAGAATCGCCCCCTATTTTATTGAACAGCACTCCGTTTATTAAAAATAAGCCGATCGACCGACAAAGACGCCGGCCCCGATGCAAGTAGATAGACCGAAATTAGAATCAGACTCAGTTCCAGCTCGTATCCGGCCACTTGGTCATGGCCCAAGAGACCCGCAGACAGCTTCACCGTCACGATAGCCCCAATCATCAATACGATAAACAGCGCGGATACCACACGGGTAAGCAAACCAATGATCAGCATGATCCCCCCAACCACTTCGGCAATCGCCGCGACATAAGCCATGAATCCCGGAACGCCCATGGAACTAAACCAAGCCTCCACGTTGCCAAGACCCATTTGAAACTTGCTGATGCCATGTGCGAGAAATATAATTCCAAGCACCACACGAAGTAACGTCGGTACCCATGTATTTTTAATCATAAAGATCATCTCCATTCCTAAAATATTAGTAATAATAAAATATATTTCATATGAGTAATTTAACGCACAGCACACTAGCATGTCAACTGAATTTTTGTTAATATGAATATAAAATTAGTATTACAAATATTTTAGAGGATGCGTGAAATCTATGGACATCGGCTCCAATATCCGGGCCATCCGGAAACGAAAAAATATTACCATCGCCCAAATTTGCGAGGAAACCGGACTTTCCCAAGGATTCTTGAGTCAGGTTGAAACCAATAAAACATCGCCATCCATTGCCACATTGGAGAATATCGCACAAGCACTGAAGGTGCCCTTGGCCTATTTGCTGCTCAAAAAAGAAGACCGTATGCATATTGTCCGCAAAGACGAACGAAAAATAACAACCAGCGGCATCGAAAAGCTAAAGGTTGAACATCTGAGCGCTACGAAAAACGTAAGAATGATGATCGTCGAGGCCCCTCCTGGAGCTTCAACCGGGCTGGTTCCGCACGCTCATGAGGGTGAAGAAGTTCATGTGGTGATCAAAGGAAAGATTTACGCCGAGCAAGGAGAAGATTCGGCTGAATTTTCCGAAGGAGATTCATTTTCGTGGAATGCCTGCACACCTCATTTAGTGAAAAATATTGGAGATGAGCTGGCCATTATCCTGATCGCGGTATATACGGAATCCGATCAGGCTGGAGATTTTTTGTAGGCGGGGACAAAGTAACATCGTCCTGAACAAATGCGAGCGGATCATAAATAGCGAAAAGCCCTTCCCCATTCGGCGAAGAGCTTTTTTGTACCGTATTCTATTTCAAATCCATGATATGTGTAACGCGGTTTCTGCCGTTCTCTTTTGAGGTATACAACGCCTCGTCCGCTTTTTTCAGAAGGGACGCATCCGTATCCCCCGGTGCAAACGTTGCAATGCCCATGCTGACCGTGAAGCTTCCGATTTCGCAAGTAAACCCGGCAACGGCAAGCCGCAGGCGCTCCGCAACCTTTTTGGAGTCAGGCCCATCGGTATTCGGCAGAATCAGCACGAACTCTTCCCCGCCAAGCCTTGCTACCACATCCTCGCCCCGGGCATGGGAGGTTAGGATTCTCGCCAGCGATTCAAGCACTTGATCCCCCATCTGATGTCCCCATGTGTCATTCACCTTTTTAAAATGGTCGATGTCTATGATAACCAGAGAAAAGGGCTTCCGACTCGTGCCATACACATGGACCTGCTCATCCAGCTTCTCTTGAAAAAACCTTCTATTCTTAAGCCCCGTCAATTTATCGGTCACGGACAGCTCTACGAGAATGGCGTTCATCTCCATCAGCTCGGCCTGTTTTTGCTCAATTTCCCTATGGATTTGCTCCAGCTTCGCCAGCGCCTGATCCTTCTGCCAATAGGCTTCTTCGATTTGCTTTTTTGCAGACCGGAGTTCCTGCTCATAATCGATGCGCTTTCTCATTTGCACGAGAACACAATCAATAACTTCTACGCCGTCGCTCACGAACCGCCTACCATTCAATATGAAAGGAATCGACTGCTTGTCCTTGTCTTTTAAACTGATAAACAGTTCTTCCACACGTCCGCTCAGATTGATCTGCGGGTAAAAGTAGGAATGGAAAATAAGCTTGTTTGCCGTCGACATGATCGATTCCAAGTGCTTCTGTATCAAGTCCTCATGGGAGTAACCCATCAGATCCAGAAAAGTCTGGTTTACATCCGCAACGATCCCTTCGTGCGTAATGGAGACATACCCGCAGGGTGCATATTTCAACCGCTCATCCATGATCAAATAGTCCTTTCCATGCGCATTATCCGTTCAGATTCACTCCAAGGTATTGATTAATGTCACGGATCGTTTCCTCCGGATGGCTGATATGCGGGTAGTGGCCCTTGGCCTCCATAAGACACAGCGTGCTGTTCTTCAAATGCCGATGTAAATATTCCCCTACTTCAATCGGTACGATGCTGTCATCCGAGCACTGCATGATCAGCGTGGGGATGGTAGCCTTGGATAGTTCCTGCCGGTGATCCGATAAAAAGGTCACTTCCGCAAATTCCCTCGCAATCACCGGATCGCCTGAAATGAAACTCCGTTCCAGCTCCTTAGTTAATGCCGGGGAATCAGGGGCATTCATCGCCAGAGGTGCCAAGAAGCTGGCCCATCCGGCAAAATTCATCTCCATCATGTCCAGCAGTTCGTTAATATCACTCAGGTCGAAGCCCCCGTAATAGTCTGTCCCGTCATTCAAATAACGCGGGGAAGGACCGATCATGATCAATTTATCAAAGGCGTCCGGCCGCTCAATGGATGCGAGCATTCCAATCATCGAGCTCACCGAATGGCCTATAAAAATAACTTTTTCAAGGTTAAAAGTCTCAATAATATCGAGTACATCCTGTACATAGCCGCGGAAATTTCCGTATTTCCCAGATGAATATGCGTTCAAATCCGAATGTCCCGACCCCACGTAATCGAACATAATGATCCGAAACTTCTTTGCGAAAGCGGGTGCAATATACTGCCACATGCTTTGGTCGCATCCGAATCCATGCGCGAAGATAATGGTGCGGTCGCCCTCACCCATCATGGTCACATTATTGCGTTCAGCCACATCGATCATTTCGTATAACTCCCTTTATCAGCTTTCTTTCCATTCTGAAGGGAAGTGCTGGAAATATCAAGCGAATTCACCAAGAGTGAGGCGATGCTTCCCTGACTGGCGGCACGATCGTCCGTAAGCTCTGAATAGACTGTTTCGCGAACCGTAGAGGTGATTTTGTCCGCCTGCATCTACCGCCAGGCCCATTCTCAGGTTGCCTTGAAGATCTCTCTCGTGAAGGCAATCCAAGCCTGGGCTGCGCGGGACAAATAACAGTCCCGCTTCCAGGCGATCGCAAGCTGCCAGGGAATGACCGGGTCAATTAAAGGCACCGCCAGCACCTTAGTGGAATCCAGCGCGCGGCAGATCGTATCCGGCAGCATTGCGATGCCAAGGTCCGCCCCAACCATCTCTCCGATAAAGTCCCATTGCGAGCTTTCGTACACAATGCGGGGCTCAAACCCGGCGTTCCGGCATTCATTAATGATTCGGTCATGGAGGGCGAACCCGCTGCTGAACAGAATAAACCTCTCTTCTGATAATTCTCTCAACGAGATCTGCGGCTGTTTCGCGAGCGGGTGAGCCGCGGGCACGATTACCTTCAAGCGGTCCTCGACGATCGGAAACGAATCGATAATCCGTGATTCGACCGGCAAGAGAATGACGCCGACGTCCAGCGATCCGCCCTCTAAATACTCCTTGACCATTCTCGCTCCATCCTCGACCAAGCTGACGGAAATGCCGGGATAGCGCTCTTGGAAAGCCTTGATGACGCCGGGAAAGAAACTCGGCCCCGCCATGGGAGGCATACCGATCCGGATGGTGCCTTTGTTCAAATATGCCAGATCATCCAGTTCCGCCGACAATTGATCGAACAGCTGGAGAATGGGAGCCGCGTATTTCATAATGGTCTCTCCTGCCTCCGTTAGCTTGAATTGATTCCCTTCCCGGATGAACACCTCCGTGTTCAGCTCATTTTCCAGGTTCTTGATGGCCTTACTAATCGTCGGCTGCGTGACATGCAAGGCCTCTGCGGCCTTGGTGAAGCTGTTCCAGCGCATGATTTCCGAGATTTGTTTGATGTGATGAATATCCATGATTAACCCTCTTCCATAGATCAAAGGAATGAAACGAATTCCATATATTCATTTTACTTATGAAAAGCGGCTCTGTATATTTAAGTCTGGAAGGAGCCTTAACTCAATGAAATCTTTGTTTAAAATCGTTCTTCAAGTCTTATTTTTTATCCTCATAGCCCAATTTTCCGATATGCTCGTCCTCTGGCTGCACCTGCCTGTCCCGGGCAGTATCGTCGGCATTATCATATTGTATGCGCTGCTGAAGCTCAAGGTTATTCGCCTGGATTGGATCGAGCTGGGGTCGCAGTGGCTGCTGTCCGAAATGCTTCTGTTCTTCATCCCCGCCACGGTCAGTATCATTAATTACAAAACGCTGATTATGAACAGCGGACTCCAAGTACTCGCCACGATCGCGGGCAGCACCATCGTCGTCATGTTGTGCGCAGGCCTGATCGGTCAGCGGATATCCAAGGGAAAAGAGAGTGACGCTGCATGATACAAGCACTCTTCTGGCTGTTGTGCACGATTATCGTATACATGGCCGCCAAACGGATATACCGGGCCTTTCCAAGGGTATATCTTACCCCCCTCCTGGTTACGCCGCTTGTCGTTATCACCATCATTATCATGAGCGGAGTCACATTCGATACCTACAACAAAGGGGCTGTCGTATTGTCCGATCTGGTCGAGCCCGCCACAATCGCACTCGCCGTCATGCTGTATAAACACATCGATGTCTTGAAAAGAAATGTCAAAGCCATCCTTCTCAGCGTATGCTGCGGAGCCGTCATCTCTTTCCTAAGCACAGCCGAATTGGCGCATCTGTTCGGTCTGAAAAGCGATGTGCTGGCCAGTCTGGCTCCCCGGACTGCAACGACCCCAATCGCCGTATCCATCTCAGGCATGATCGGAGGCGTCCCGACCATTACAGCCGGAGCCACCTTAATTACCGGACTCATCGGCATGATTGTGGGACCGCTCATCGTAAAATGGTGCAGCATCCACAGCCCGATCGGTCAAGGAACGTTGTTTGGAACCAGCGCACACTCGGCCGGCATCAGCAAAGCATTTGAATATGACGCGGTGGCAGGTTCCATTGCCAGCATCGCCATGATGCTGACCGCCTTTGTTACGCTGCTGATCGTCCCTTGGCTAATTGCATTGTTTCAGTAGGACTCCTCGCTTAATAAGACCGGTGCAGCCTTAGCTGCCCGGTCATTTTATTGATGAAAAGCGAACCTCGCCACCCGGTTGGATCAAACCTTATGAATAAATGGTTAATATTACCTTGTGATTTCATCCATGGTTCAATAATATATTATTGTCAAATTTGGCTATTTATTGTCGTTTTATCACCCTGTGTCCGTTTGACAATCAATTATTTTGGGATGGTGTATTCATGATCGGTCAACGCAACATTGTATTAGCCATTATTTTATCTCTTGTAACCTGCGGACTTTACGGAATCTACTGGTTTATTGTCATGACCAACGAGGTCGGTATTCTAAGTAAAGATTATTCCTTCACAGGCGGAAAGCATTTCCTTTTAACCTTAATTACATGCGGTATTTGGACCTTCATTTGGGCGTACCAGATCGGTCAGCATGTGGCTGAAGCGCAAAGACAGCGCGGACAAGCGGTGTCGGATAATTCCATCCTGTACGTGATCCTCACGTTCTTCGGTTTGTCCATCGTAACTTATGCTCTGGTACAAAACGATGTCAACCAACTCGCTTAATAGGCTTGATCCCAGAAGACACCCTATACTCATGCGGGGTGCCGCTCTGGCCGCCGCAGGGCTGCTCTATCTGAAAGTGTGGCTGCCCGTGACCCACATCCATGTTCCCTGCATCTTTCATGAGCTGACCGGGCTGTATTGTCCGGGATGCGGAATAACGAGGGTTGTCCTCTCACTGCTCAGCCTGGATGTGGTTCAGGCGTTTCGGTATAACCCCTTGGTATTTACCTTGATTCCCCTGTACAC
Source organism: Paenibacillus dendrobii (assembly GCF_009807035.1). GTDB lineage: Bacteria > Bacillota > Bacilli > Paenibacillales > Paenibacillaceae > Paenibacillus_AQ > Paenibacillus_AQ dendrobii. The sequence continues at coordinate 192,841 of NZ_WUBI01000004.1, read as the reverse complement.
GATGTACGGGATTGCCCATAAAAGAAAACGAAAACGAATCGGCAACGCAATCATGGCTGTTATGCTCATCCTGACGCTAGCATTCGGACTGCTGAGGAATCTGCCGACGTTTCATTATTTGGCGCCTACGGAATTGCTGTAGCAAAAAGACCACCCCATCATGGAGTGGTCTTTTCACGTATATATCATCCGAACTCATTATTTTCTTTTGGGTGCAAGCTCAACGGCCTGACGGATCGCTTCCATCATGCTTTTCTCTTCAACGATGCCCTTGCCGGCGATATCAAATGCGGTTCCGTGGTCGACACTGGTCCGTATAATCGGCAATCCAACGGTAATGTTGACACCCGCATCCAGGCCGAGTACCTTCACGGGTCCATGGCCCTGGTCATGATACATGGCAACGACGATATCGAAGTCACCGCGCACGGTACGGAAAAACAAGGTATCAGCCGGCAATGGGCCAACCACGTTGATGCCCTCTTCTTGCGCCTTCTTGACGCCCGGCACAACCTTCTCGTCCTCCTCGCCGTAGCCGAACAGGCCATTCTCGCCTGCATGCGGATTGATGCCGCAGACGGCGATTCTTGGGTTCTCGATGCCTGACTTCGTCAGCGTTTCATGAGCCAGTTGAATGACACGATAGACCCGATCCGGATTAATCATTTTTACCGCATCAATAATGCCCACATGCGTGGTTACATGAATCACTTTGAGGTTCGGGGCGGACAGCATCATCGAAAATTCGCTCGTATTCGTTAAATCTGCCAGAATTTCGGTATGCCCAGGATACTGATGGCCGCCTTTATGCAGCGCCTCTTTGTTCAGGGGAGCCGTGCAAATCGCATCAATCTGCTGTTTTTTTGCCAAATCGATCGCTTTGGCCAAATATTCGAACGCAGCATGTCCCGCTTCGGCGGAAACTTGTCCAATCGGCAAATCGGCACTTAATAAATCCAGGTCCAGACAGTAGACGGTTCCGAACTCGAACGCCAACTGATCCAGTTGGTCATCCGTAATCGTCTTGATCTGTAAATGACTGTTCACATAAGCTTGTGCCCGGCTTAGAATTTTACTGTCACCAATGACTACCGGATTACACAGATCATAAATCTCCTGGTTCTGCAGGCTTTTCAGGATAATTTCCGGTCCGACCCCTGCGCCGTCCCCCATCGTAATCCCAATGATCGGTTTTGCTTGACTCATGTCATTCATCCTCTCCACTCATATATTTCAACACATTCACCAATGAATCTTCGTTTCCGAATCCGCCTGCCTTCGTCACGGTCCAATACATGCTCGTGCCTGCAGCATTCTTTAATTTCCCCAGCGGAAGTCCAACCTCAACCTCGGTATACAGCTGCATCTGATTCATATCAAGCTGGTTGCATACCGCCTTTGCCGTGTCACCCCCGGTTAGGATTAACCCGCGGATATCATCGAAGGAGTTTACGATTTCATGGGCGATTTTCCCAAGCTCTCTCGATATCGCTTCGCTGATATCCGTTTTGCTCAAAGATAGCTCTGTTTCCAGTACCTTGGTTGCCTTTCTATTCTTTTCCGACGCATCCACGAATAATACAAAATGCTTTTTGTCCGATTCATCGGCCAGCGCATCCAACACGTCCTGCACGACATAGGTTTGGCGGATGAGCTCTACCGGGTCAATTTCCACAAAACAAGTTCCCGGCATGGTCCGCACCAGCTCCAGCTGCTGCTTCGTCACATGCGATAAACTCGCTGACACGGTCAATGTCTTGCTGATCGCTAGCTGCTCCTTCGCACGGTCGGAGGCCTTATCCAGCTGAAGGGCATCGGGCAAATATTCGATCAGTCCGGCCGATCCGGCCCAGACGGTTCTTTTCTTCACTCTTGAAAACACATCAGCAATGACGATCAAGTCGTCATCCGTCTTGGCGTCGCAGATAAACCATGTTCGGCCCTCCGCTATATTCGCCGCAATCTCATTCATGAGCTGCTCTGACGGGCCGTTTAACTGTTCTTGTCCGATCAGGCATATCCGGTTCACGTCCACATATTGCTGAAACAGATTCGGAATAAAGCTGTCTCTGACCGGGGTTTTCGGATCCCGTCCGAATTCCGTTTCGGATACCGGCTGACCGTTTACGTATTGATAACCCGCAATCGTTTCGCGGTTCATTTTCGGATAGGCGGGAGCAATGACAACCACCTCCGGTTGATGGACCGAGACGACCGCGGCCAGCTCTGCAGCTACATTGCCTCTTAGCGTAGAGTCCATTTTCTTATATACATGCTCATACCCTTGTCCATGGAAAATAGCACTCGCTTCGGACACCCGATCATAGGCAGCCTGATCGCTGATCCCGCGGCTGTCTGTATCTATAATGGCGACATGGCCGCTATGCTGCACCGGTGCCGCCTTGAAATCAAGGAAGACCGTAGAGGCAATACCGATTTTCGATAACTGCACTCCGGCATCGTTAGCTCCTGTCAAATCATCTGCAATAATGTAAAAATGCTGCATATCTGAACGACTCCCTTATACTTGTGCTTTCCGGCGCTGTGCCCGTTTGGCGAGCCATGTGGTCAGGAGCGGTGTTAAGATGGCTGTTACAATGACGGCCGCAGTCACCTGAAGTGTGGCCGTAGCCGCAATGCTGCTGTAGCCGCTGTACACGGCTGCTACCGCTACAGGCACTGCAGCCGCGTTACCGGCTGTCGACGATGCCGCGATCCCGGCGATGCCGTCGCCGCCAGTCAGACGATCGATCAGGAACAGCACGACGCCCGTAACGACAACGACGCCAATGCCCAAAATAATGCCGGAAGCGCCGGCTTTCACGACGTTGGCAAGGTTAATACTTGCCCCGATCGCCAGCGAGAAGAGCGGAATCATCACGTCCTGGCCTTTACTGAGAAACTCGCGCATTTTCTCGTCCAGGTTACCCAAGATCATGCCGAGCACGAGCGGTACAATCGCAAAGACGAACGCCATAATCGGAAAGCTTGCCAGACCCGCCACGCCCAGAATCAGCATGGTGAAGAACGGACCCGATTCAAGCGACATAATGGAATAGGCGGCAACATCTTCGGCTTTTTTACCGAGCTGGCCCATAAGCGCCATGTACAGCCCGCCGTTCGTATCCGAGAAGGCGGCGATGATGGCCAAAGCGGACAATCCAAGGAACAGGTTGTTCTGATCCGGGAAAATAAGTTTGATTAACAGGGCGATAATAAAGGTGGTACCGATTTTACCCACCCATAGGCTGACGCCCTTTTTCAGAATGTAACCGGTTGCCTGGAAGCGAATCGTCGAACCCAAACAAATATAAAAAGCTGCAAGCAGCGCGGAGGTCCCTGTCAGGAGCCCGCCCGTAAAAGAGCTTTTAAATTCAGGCGTATCAAAGATACCCGGAAAAAACGTACGGATAATGGCACCGATCAACAATGGGATCAACATCATTCCGCCGGGAACTTTGTCTATGGCTGCCTTGATTTTCATAGCTGTCTCATCTCCTGTGTTGTATTTTTCAACAGTATTAAGTAATGATTGCGTTTACGCTCATTATATTAATCGCTTACAAAATAAAATGCAACAGTTTTAGGGCTGTAAAATAGTAACAGACACAAACTGTTGCATTATTAAACACTATTGATGTTGTTTTCAAGGATAAATCGAACTACAGAAGAGAGAACCGCCGTTAGCTTATTTCGTATCACTAATCCTTTAATTTGCGCCATAAGGTGGAGCGATTAATTTGTAACCGTTTTGCGGCTTTGGTCTGATTGAATCCCTCTTCCTCCAGCACCTTTTCAATGATTTTCTTCTCGATCTGCTCCAGGGTTCCTCTCAGAAGCCCGGAGGACGTTCCGCCTGTTTCCATGCCTTTCCGGTTCAGCAAACGCTCGATCAAGGGATGCTCAATGACATACCCCTTTTCCAAGATCACCGCCTCTTGAAGCAGCGCCTTTAATTCGGAGACATTACCCGGCCAACTGTATTCTGCAAGCAGGTTTAAGCCTTTTTCGGTCATTCGAATGGCCGAGGTACCCAGCGTCTGGCTGAAATGGAGCAAAAACGAGGTCACCAGTTCCTTGAGGTCCTCATTCCGATTCGCCAACGCAGGGATATGAATACGGATCATTTCGTCATCATATATCCTATTTTCCCCAAAAGGCTGCTCTTCAGTCATGGCAAAAATAAGGGTTATGCCTCGTTCCTTCAGAGCCTCTATCATCCGCCAATACACTTTTACAGATCCATCCTCCACCCGGTCGAAAGCGTGAATATAGAGGGTCCTAATCTCGGTATCGATCTCTTCCGGACCTAAATCCATAAGATCGGAAGCTTTAACGGACGCATATAAGCCCTCGCCATGATTCTTTTGGACGTGAACATAGCGGGCCAGCATGTCCTTCCCCGTACCCCTTTCGCCGATAAAAACGAACAGATCATATGACAGGCACCGGTTGATCATTGTGAGACATGTATTCATGGCCTCGCTTTGGTGAATGATCAGAGGAGCTGGCTGCATATGTACCTTCACTTTATCCAGGGCGGTCTGATGAATGGGCTGACGGAAAAATTCACACACCAGATAAGCTGTTCCATTAATCATGATCTTGGTTTTTATCACCTTCACGGTTTGTCCGTCCGAGTTGGCAACATGGACTACTTCGCGATTCGCTCCGCCGTCTTCGGGCGTACCCTTTTCAAACCGAATATCCGGTATGGTTCTGGAACTGAAATCCTGCCACTGTTCATAGACAACATCTCCTTGTTCCGACAGAACCATCACATCCTCGGCGGTTGCCTGCAAAATGCCTTTGAACCGGTCGATCTCCTGTCTGCTTTGCGAGAGCCACCGGGAAACCGTCTTAGCTTCCGTAAATGCATCGAAGATGGACTCTCTCCCCGACTGGATCAAAATCCCCAGCAGTCCAAGCCTGGATGCTGTTTCGAAAGTGACCACGTCTCCCATGATCAACTCGTATCCATCCTGCTTGAGTCTTCTCAAAAGAGCTTCCGTTTCATCCTCATCATGGATCGTGAACATATCTATTGGAATGTCGAGCAGGTCAATGATTGCTTTGGCTCCGCCTGTAATGGCAGGGAAGCCCACAATGGCCTTCTTCCGGGGAAAATCATTGGCCAGCGTGAGCACCCGAAGCATGTCGTATCCGGAAACATGGACATCGATCACGGGAATCTCGACTGCTTCACCGATCAGTTTCGCCGTTCCGCCCCGGCTGATGATGACGTCGAAGCCTTCCGCCTCCGCTTGCCTCGCCAGGCTGACGCCCTCCTGCAGGTTCCCGATCCGGATCGTAAGATCTAATTCCTTTTGTTGTTCCCGGCATTCATCTATTAAATTCTCCATTGCTGCGTATGGGGCCACGAATAGAGCTTTGATTGTCATCTTAACCACACCTATATTCCTTATTTTGTAGTTCAGTCATAGCATATTATTCGTAGGTATGCAATTGACGAGCCATTGAACGGCCGAACCGGTGAGACGGGGACAAGTTACTTCATTTTCCATTCCCCGCCGATGTTGAAACCATCCTCTGCGTGTGCAACAATATACGGGAAGGTGTCTAGGCGCCATTCTACGTTTTCTATTTATACCAAACGGAGGTACATAAGCATGAGAACGATTAAACTGGGTACCAGTTCGCTTGAGGTGCCTGTTGTCGCAGTCGGCTGCATGCGCATCGAGTCGCTGGACATCCCGCAAACCGAACGCTTTATCCAGACCGCGATTGAAGAAGGTGCCAATTTCTTTGAGCATGCGGATATTTATGGAGGCGGAAAATCCGAAGAGCGGTTCGCCGAGGCCATCCATATGAGCCCAAGCGTACGCGAGACCATCATTTTGCAATCCAAATGCGGTATCCGGCCCGGTATGTTCGACTTTTCCAAGGAGCATATCTTGAACTCGGTGGATGGTATTCTGAAACGTCTCAAAACCGACTATCTGGATACGCTGCTGCTGCACCGTCCGGATACGCTCGTTGAGCCTGAAGAGGTTGCCGAGGCTTTTGATGTGCTCGAAAGCTCTGGAAAAGTGCGCCATTTCGGCGTTTCCAATCAGAATCCCATGCAAATCCAGCTGCTCCAGAAGTTTGTGAAGCAGCCGATCGTCGCCAACCAGCTTCAGCTCAGCATCACGAACGCCACCATGATCTCCCAAGGCTTCAATGTGAACATGGAGAACGGTTCGGCCGTGAACCGCGACGGCAGCGTGCTCGACTTTTGCAGATTGCATGACATTACCATTCAGCCTTGGTCTCCGTTCCAATATGGATTCTTTGAGGGCGTATTCCTCGGCAACGAGAAATTCCCTGAATTGAATCAAAAAATCGACGAGGTTGCCGCCAAATACGGCGTCAGCAACACGACCATTGCGGTCGCGTGGCTGCTCCGCCATCCGGCCAACATGCAGCCGGTCATCGGTACGATGAATATCGAGCGCCTGAAGGATTGCTGCAAAGCATCCGACATCCGCCTCACGCGTGAAGAATGGTACGATATTTTCCGTTCAGCGGGCAATATTCTTCCATAAACCCTTGCGGAGCTTCTGCAACAACGGATTCAGATGAAAGCGAAAAAGACCCGGAACCAAGCGATCTTTATGATCACTGGCTCCGGGTTTTTTTGACTGAGAAAAGTATTCACTTATTCCTTACTGTACATCCATGATATGCGTAACTTGATTTCTTCCATTTTTCTTGGAGGCGTACATCGCTTGATCGGCTTTTTGCAAGAGGGTCACACCTGTATCCTCAGGGGTAAATGTGGCTATCCCGATACTCACGGTGATGCTTCCCGTCTTCCAAGGAGATCCTACAACAGCGAGGCGCAATCGCTCTGCAGCTTTCTTGGATTGAGGACCGTCTGCATGTGGCAAAATCAGCACGAACTCCTCCCCGCCAAGCCGCGCCACCACATCTCCGTTACGGGCATGGGAGGACAGGATTTTTCCCAGAGTCTCGAGTACGTCGTCCCCCGTCAGATGCCCCCATGTGTCATTCACCTTTTTAAAATAATCAATGTCAATAATAATAAGGGAAAAGGGCTGCTCCGTTTCGCCGTAAAGTTTCATTTGCTCTTCCAACTTCTCTTGAAAATAACGCCGATTCCGAAGTCCGGTCAGTTTATCCGTAATCGACAGTTCAACCAAATTCGCGTTGATCTCCATAAGCTCGGCTTGCTTCCGTTCAATTTCGGTGTGGATTTGCTCCAGCTTCACCAGGGCTTGATCCATCTGCCAGTAATCCATGTGCTTCTTCGCAGAACGCAGCCCCTGTTCATCATCCATTCGCTTTTTCATCTGTACGAGCACGCAGTCGATCATTTCCACACCGTCACTCGTATACCTTCTTCCATTTAAGATAAACGGAATCGACTGTTTGTTGCAGTCCGTTAAGCAGATGAACAGTTCCTCCACTTGTCCGGTCTGATTGATTTGCGGATAGAAACCGGATTGGAAAACCTGCTGATTCTCAGAAGTCATGATTGATTCAAAATGCTTTTGCACCAAATCTTCATATGTATAACCCATCACATTCAGAAAGGTCTGATTGACATCCGTAACGATGCCATCATACGTGATGGAGACGTATCCGCAAGGAGCATATTTTAACCGGTCGTCCATTTCCGAGTACCCTTTCAATGCATATAACATCAGTCCATATTCACTCCAAGAATTTCATTATGGTTCACGAATGATTGCGTTGTAATATCGGAGCTTGCTCCGCTTCTCCTACATCCAACTTTAATGAACTTTCATGTCGTTGCCTAGTGAGTATTGTCATGATTTCTGTCACATGACAAACTTGAAAAAATTGTAAGTTCTGCAGAACATATTCGCCTACGAGGAAACCTGCCTTGTGGCACACTTATAGGATGTGTACATATGCTTTTTAACTCCCCTCAGTTCATCTTTTTTTCTTACCTGTTGTCTTTGGAGGCTATTTTCTCCTTAATTCTTATTTTCCTGTTTATGTTTCTAGAGCATGGCTTGCTGCTTGCTCACTCTTTTTCTACGGATTTTGGAACCCCCGTTACTTACCTCTCATCCTATTATCGATTGCAGTAAATTTTATAATAGGCAGGGTTCTTATTTTATATAAGCACAAAGCATTTCTTATTTTGGGGATTGTTATTAATTTAGGATTTTTAGGATATTTTAAATATCTCGACTTTTTTCTAACGAATATTAACCTCCTGTTTTCAACCGACATACCTCTATTAAACCTAGTACTTCCATTAGCTATCAGCTTCTTTACATTTCAACAGATTTCATATCTGGTTGATTGCTATAAGGGGAAAGTGAATAACTATAATATGATCAACTACACATTATTTATTACTTTTTTCCCTCATCTGATTGCAGGCCCTATCGTTCATCACAGGGTCATGATGCCTCAATTCCAAAGTACTAAGAATCTGAGAATCAATTTTAACAATATCGCATTAGGTGTCTTTATTTTTTCTGTTGGATTATTCAAAAAAGTGATCCTTGCCGATAATTTTTCTACAACCGTGCTGGATGGCATGAACTACTTAGCATCCATCACTTTCTTTGATGCATGGACTGTCATCCTTTCCTACACTTTTCAGCTATACTTCGATTTCAGCGGCTATTCTGATATGGCTATCGGATTGGCGTTATTGTTTAACATCATGTTACCTATCAATTTTAACTCGCCGTATAAAGCAACCAACTTTCAAGAGATGATCTCGCGTTGGCATATTACGTTAACACGTTTCCTATATGAATATGTGTATGTTCCGATGAATCGTTATCAGTCAAAAAAACTTAATAAACTGAGTACGAGTACCATCACTACAATTAATGTCATCATACTTTTCCTCTTAAGTGGAATTTGGCATGGCGCTGGATGGAATTTTATCATTTGGGGTCTACTTGTAGGGGGCGGCGTTGTTATATATCGTTTTTGGAAAAAATTGAATATAAAACTGCCTTCACTCTTGGCATGGGGCATCACATTTGCTTATTTAAACTTAACTCTCGTCTTCTTCAGGATTAGTGAACTGAAACAAGCTCTATGGCTTATCAAAGCAATGCTTGGATGTAATGGTTTTATTTTGCCTGAACAGTTATCTGAATTTTTAAGTCCGCTTTCAACCTTGGGGATACAATTTGAAAGTACGCCCTTAATGAATAAGGTTCGAGCCTTAAATTTCATCATTCTAGGGTTTCTCATTGTTTTAGGGTTTAAGAATACTTCTGAGAAAATGAAAACATTCAGACCCACTTTAATTTACGCCCTTTTTATTGCTATTATTCTAGTCTACTCTATTATAAATTTAACAAAAGTTTCCGAATTCTTATATTTCAAATTCTAAATATTAAGGTGACCGACGATGACTCACAAAAAATGGACGCTGCTAACACTCCTTTTCACAGCTCTTGTCCTGTTAGCAATCGTAACTGTAAATTACGTAGTTGATCCATACGGGATCTATCACTTCTCAGGTAGGAACTATAATGTTCAGAAAAGCAAAAATAGCGATCCCTATCTGTTCAAAACTTTTCAGAGTAGGAAGTATCAGCCTCAAGCTCTCGTATTAGGTACCTCCAGAGCAATGCGATTAAACCCTCCGCTAATTAAATCTTTAACTGGAGATAATACATACAACTTAGGACTTTCTGCCGCTACTCCTTATATCGACTTAAATTACTTGCAATATGTTATTAAGGTCGATCAAAACCTGAAAACGGTTTTCCTTGGGCTGGATTTTGAAGTCTTCGATAATAATTATCCCAACCATGTAAGTTTTAATGAGAAAAGATTGAATTCCTCTTTTTATACCCAAGATTTATTTACAACCTTACTATCTGAAACTGCTCTAAAGGAAAGCCGTAAAGTCGTGATGGATAACTTAAACAAAACAACTGATTTTACAGAGACCAGATATTTAGGTGACGGTAGTTTTGATGAAAACCTTGTATATCCTCCTTATACGAACCAAAATACATTACAGACTCTTCCAACCTCCTTTCAATTATCTGCGAGCAGTATGTTGTACGTAAAAAAGATGAAGGAATTATGCGAACAAAATGGTCTTAAATTATACATATACATTAGTCCCGTTCATGCCATTATTTTAGAAACGTATTGGCAGAACAACTTGTGGGGGAAGTTTGAAGATTGGAAAAGAGAATTAGTAGATATTGCTCCTGTCTGGGACTTTTCGGGATATCATGAGATATCGATGAGTTCTTTACGAAACGAAAAAAACTATAATGACCTTTCCCACTTTTCGAAAAAAGTAGGTAATCTAATACTATATCGAATGCTAAACAAAGAAATGAAACAAGTCCCCTCTTATTTCGGTGTATATATGACTCCTGACAATATAGAGAAGCATCTGACGGATCTAAGATTAAGTAGAGAAAACTGGCCCGAGCGAGATAAAAACATGTCTGAAATTTTAGATAACTACTAAGATTGAGGTCGGTATAGATCCGCGGGTTCGAGCCATCTACCACCTACTTCCGGACCGATCAAATGAAGGATTCGCCTTTCCTGATGACGAATCTGTTCTGTATGATACGAATACTGAATAAAACCACCTTAAAATATCTTGCGGCCGTGCTCTTGTTCTGCGGTGCGCTCTTTGGCTTGAGATCGGCCTGGTCGCAAGTTTTCGAGACAAAGGCGCATCCCCACGCAGCCGGGGGCGTCCTTGATTTGCGCGGCTGGAAATTCAATAATACGTCCACGCTCTCTTTGAATGGCGAGTGGCAGTTCTATCCCGGCGAATTCGTCTCCCGGCAAAATGGGCAACAAGCCGAAAATCAGCCCCGGAAGCTTCAGGTCCCGGGAAACTGGCGGAGTGCGTTTCCCCAAGGATCGGGGGCCAACGGATACGGGACATACCGCCTTCGCATTCTGGTGGATCCTCTGGATCAGCCTGTCGCGATTTGGTTACGGGGAATACAAGCATCATCGACAGTGGAAATCAATGGGCTGGTGCAAAGCCAAGTGGGCAATCCTGCTGCGAACGCCAATGAATATACGCCAAATAATGTTTCTTACACTGCCTCTTATGATCTAAAAGGGACGCAAGAAATCGAGATACTCATTCGCGTCGCCAATTTTGAGAATCGATACACAGGCGGTATGCTGAAATCCCTTCGCATCGGTTCCCAAGCTGCCATAGATTACGTGCGCTGGTACTCCATCGGGTTTCAGCTTGTAGCTTTTATTATCCTGCTGATTCATGGCATCTATGCCCTTATTCTTTACCTGTTCAACCGCCGTGAACGGACGTTGTTCATTGTCGGACTGCTGACGCTTTTCGTCGGAATATCGATTGTCGCCAAACATGACAACCTGCTCATGCTGTGGCTCCCGATCAACTATACATGGGGTGTGAAAATTCAACTGCTTTCTTTGGTGTGGCAAACCTTTTTCATTCTTCTTGTTTTCAGAAGATTCACGTCAGCTCCTTTGAAGAGCATATGGCTCCAGATGTATACCACGGGGATCATCGGTTATACCATCTTTATACTGGCTGCTCCCGTTCCGCTCGTAAATGCGTCAACCACCCTGGGAGCATTCGCCTTAATCAGCGGATTGTCTTTCGTCTGGTTTCTATATGTCGCCGGAACGATGATTTTCAGGAAGCAAGTCGACCCTGACGCCATTTTCCTCCTGCTGTCCGGGGCATGCATCGCTTCCAATTTACTGTGGAGCTTTTGGGATTCTACTCAGGGGGTCACGCATGTCTATTATCCAATCGATATCATTGCGGCCATTGTCTGTTTCTCTGCATACTGGTTCAAGAAATTCTATCGTAACGCCAACGAGAACGCTCAATTGAATGAACAGTTACAACAAGCCAACAAACTGAAGGATCAATTTCTTGCCAATACATCGCATGAGCTGAGAACGCCGCTGCATGGCATCATGAACATTGCGCAGACCGTTGCCGCGAAAGAGAAAAGCAAGCTGGACGAAAGCAGCCTGAGAGATATGGAGCTTCTGATTACCATCAGCCGCCGCATGTCTCTGATGCTTGGAGACCTTCTGGATGTCGCACGGCTCCAGGAACATCGGATCGTACTGCAACAGCGGCCGTTACGGATTCAGTCGGTTGTCCCCGGAGTTATCGGCATGCTCAAATTCATGTCCGCCGGCAAGCCCGTCGAGCTGCGCGTGAATATTGCGGAATCCATGCCTCCCGTATGGGCCGATGAAAAGAGACTCGTGCAAATCTTGCATAACCTGCTGCATAATGCCCTGAAGTTCACGGAAGAAGGGACCATCTCGGTTTCCGCCGAGATGGTGGACGGGCATGCCGTCATTCGCGTCTCCGACACCGGTATCGGCATGGATAAGGATACGCAATCCCGCATTTTTCTCCCTTATGAACAAGGGACTTACGGAATCAGCGATGGAAGAGGCATTGGACTTGGCCTGAGCATATGTAAGCAGTTGGTAGAATTGCACGGAGGTACGCTCAGCGTGAAATCGATGCATGGGCAAGGCTCCGAATTCAGCTTTGTCCTCCCGCTCGCTGACGCCGACTGTACCGATCTGCAGCAAGAATACCTTCCATCGCAAGAAATGGCGTTCATGACGGCAGATCAGTCTGCCGGATTCATTGTACCGGAACCCGCGATAGCCGAAATCGCAGCAACGGACGTGATAACCCCGCTTTTGCAGGAAGGCACGATGCATATCCTTGTGGTCGATGACGACCCTGTGAACCTGAATGTACTTGTCGGCATCCTTTCGACGGAGCCGTACACGATTACAACTGCCCATTCCGCCCGCGAAGCGCTCAAGCTGCTGGGCACGAAGCCATGGGATCTGCTGATTGCCGACGTCATGATGCCGCAGATGTCCGGCTACGAGTTGACGCAGAAAGTCCGGGAGCATTATTCCATATCGGAGCTTCCGATTCTGCTGCTGACCGCGCGCAGCCAGGCTGCCGACATTTACGCCGGATTTTCGGCGGGGGCGAGCGATTATGTAACCAAGCCTGTTGACGCCCTGGAGCTGAAATACCGTATTCGGGCATTAACCGCGATGAAACAGTCCATTCAAGAGCGGCTGCGCATGGAGGCTGCCTATCTGCAGGCGCAGATTCATCCGCATTTTCTGTTCAACACGCTGAATTCCATCATGGCCCTGAGCGAGATTGATACGCAAAAAATGCAGGATCTGGGTGACGCGTTCGCATCGTATTTAAGAATCAGCTTTGATTTTCTGAATACAGGTGAACTGGTGGAGCTGTCCCATGAACTAAAGTTAGCCGAAGCTTATCTGTATATCGAGCAAGAGCGGTTCGAAGACAGATTATCCGTCGTGTGGGAAGTTGAACCGGACATCACCTTGCTTCTACCACCGCTGACGATTCAACCGCTGATCGAGAACGCCGTCCGGCACGGGCTCATGAGCCAGGAAAAGGGCGGTACGGTTCAGATCCGCATTGCCAGCCGAGAAGGCTTCACGCTAGTAGAAGTCGAAGATAACGGCAAGGGTATGGAGCCAGAAAGGGTTATGCAGCTCCTCAGTCCAACCATGAAGGGCAAGGGTGGTATCGGGATCTCCAATACGAACCGTCGGTTGATACAACTGTACGGTCAAGGCTTATCCATCTCCAGTAAACCGGGCCAAGGTACGACTATATCGTTTATCATTCCGGTCAGCCAAACGGCAGATTTGTCTGTTCATTATAGCGCTGGCTAGAAACATACCCTCAACAAAAAAGAGCCCTTATTGGGCTCTTTTTACGTCTGTTTATTGAAATGCAATCCCTTAATCGGTTCAAAACTTGCCGTCCCTTGCGTGGTACATGTTATTACGTAGGTATGGTGATGAGAAACGTCGTGCCTTTACCTTTTTCACTCTCGACTTCGATCGTCCCTCTCACTTTATTAATGGTACTGTAGACCATGAGCATACCCAGGCCCGTTCCCTCCGCTTTGGTCGAATAATACGGCTTGCCTAGACGCGATATTTCCTCTCTTGTCATGCCGATTCCCGTATCCTGAATACGGATCATAATGTTTTGCTTCCTCTCCGATATATCAATGACTAGGGTCCCTCCGCCCTTTTCCTTCATCGCTTCAATGCCGTTCTTGTATAAATTGATGAAGCATTGCTGGATTTGGTTACGGTCATAGTGTTTATTCAGCGAGTTATTAAAACTGAACTGGACCTCCACTTTATGTATGGAGGCGTATGGCATGATAATATTCTTGGTATACTCTAACTCCGCACTCATGTTGGAATAAACCATGTTTTCGGACTGCGGCTTAGCGAATGAGAGATAATCACTGACTATTTTTTCCGCCCGCTGGAGTTCCTGTAAAGATAATTCCACGTATTCTTTTTCCACCTGAGTGATGGTTTTTGACTTATTTAACAGCTGCAGAAAACCACTTGTCACCGTAAGCGGATTCCTGATCTCGTGTGATACGCTCGCCGCCAGCTCGCTGACGACATTTAATCTTTCCGATTGCATGATCCGGTCGCGGTTCTGAATATTGGTAATGATCTTTTCTATTAGAATCATGATAATGCTCATCACCCCAACATGCGTCGTTAAGGCATTAAGGGTGAGCATCCAGAATTGTTTGTCCAGTGCGCCTTTCGCAAAGCTTAATGTAAACAGATAAAATCCGATGGTAAGGAAAGAAGCAAGGGTTGCCCATAGGATTCGATCCCTGGAGTGCAGCTTCACAAATTTTTTGCTGAAAAAAGGTACGATGATCATGACCGTTGTCGAGAAAAGAAAAGACTGCACCGTGCCTCCCCCGCCCACATAGAAACGGTAGATATTGAGAATCACATAAAGCGGGAATACGTTCTTGTATCCTCCGAAAAGAGCCACGATAATAAACGGAATGTATCTTAAATCAAATATAAATCCGATTTCGAGTTTAATAGGCCTGGCAATGCAGAGACTCATCGTCACTGCCGATAGTAAAACAAGAATCTTTTGATTATAAGATTGCGTTTTGTGCTCAAAGAAAATAAGAAAAGCGACTACCGGTAACAGTAAAAACAAGAAATTCAAAAGCAAAGTTTCAAACAAGAGATAACTTCCTTTCGGCCCCATTACGCAGAAAAATCTTTGTCAGGTTTTAGGCTATACTATAGAAGATTACGCTAATCGAGCGTTATAAGTAAAGTTAAACCTTATGGAATATTCTGACCCTTTTTGAAAAGCAAAAAAAGCATCGGTGGATGCACTAAGGGTTGTCGCTCACCATCGCAAACATGAAAAAGGAAGTGACCTATGTTTCCTACATTAGAAACGGAACGATTACGGCTTAGAGAATTATCCGACGAGGATGCGCCAGCGGTTTTGCATTGTTTTTCCGATGCCGAAGTTTTACGTTACTATGGGCAAAAACCATTGACCAGCATTGAACAGGTCAAACAAATCATTGAGCATTTTTCGAGAAGTTTCGAAGAAAAACGGGGAATCAAGTGGGGCATCGAGCTCAAAGCCGAAGGGAATATCATCGGGACCATCGGGCTTCAAGAGTGGTCTTCTGAGCATCAGAGAGCAGACATAAGCTATGCGCTTTTTCCGGAAGCATGGGGCAAGGGATATGCCAAGGAAGCGGTGAGCCAAGTCATATCATTCGGTTTTGATGAGCTTCGCTTGAAACGCATCGGAGCGGTTGTTTTCGTGGAGAATCATGCTTCCAATCGTTTATTAACGAATGCAGGTTTTGTGAAAGAGGGAACTTTGAGAAATTATATGTACCAAAATGAAGTCCCCTACGATACTCATATCTATTCTTTGTTGAAGACCTATTAAAAAAGCCTGTATTCATCCTTATATAGAAAGCATGCATGGCATGTACCCGATACAGATCACTGGATTCGAGTATAATAGACAAGTATACGATAGATGCACGGCGAAGCTCTGTATGTATAGCATTTCGAATATAGCGTAGAAGAGGTTAAAGATGAGCGAGAAGCATTTTACAGATTATCGATTAAGTGAAGAGATTGTGAGAGCACTGCATAGTTTGGGCTATGAGACTCCTACAGAGGTCCAGAAAGAGGTCATTCCTGTTGCGCTGGAAAAGAAGGATCTTGTTGTCAAATCGCAAACAGGCAGCGGCAAGACGGCCGCTTACGGTATTCCCCTCTGCGAGTTGGTAGATTGGAACGAGAACAAGCCGCAGGCATTAATCCTGACCCCAACCCGCGAACTCGCGTTGCAGGTCAACGAGGATATAACGAATATCGGGCGCTTCAAGCGGATCAAGGCGACGCCTCTTTTCGGAAAACATCCTTTTCATATACAAAAAGCCGAGTTAAAGCAAAGAACGCATGTCGTGGTAGGGACACCCGGACGTGTGCTGGACCATATTGAACGCGGCACGCTTTCGCTGGATCGGATGGCCTATCTCGTTATTGACGAAGCGGATGAAATGCTGAATATGGGCTTTATCGAGCAGGTGCAGACGATCATACAAGCACTGCCCCGTGAGCGAGTTACCATGTTATTCTCCGCTACGTTTCCGGAGGATGTAGCTCAATTGTCGCGCAACTATATGGACGACCCTGTCCAAATCGAGATTCAAGCAAGCGGCCTGACGACAGCGACGATTGAGCATGCTCTGATTCAGGTGAAGGAGTCGGACAAGCTGGTATTGCTCCAGGATCTGTTCATCGTGGAGAGCCCCGACAGCTGTATCGTTTTCTGTCGGACGCAGGAGCATGTCGATCAACTATTCCGAGAAATGGCCGAACTTGCCTATCCATGTGACCGTATTCATGGCGGGATGGAGCAGGAAGAGCGGTTCGAGGTCATGAATGCGTTCAGAAGAGGGCAATTCCGTTACTTGATTGCAACCGATGTAGCCGCCAGAGGTATTGATATCACGAACATTACCCATGTCATCAACTATGATATTCCGCTTGAGAAGGAAAGCTATGTTCACCGTACAGGACGTACGGGACGTGCAGGCAAAGCAGGTAGAGCGATCACGCTCGTCACGCCGAGGGATGATAAGCGATTAGCTGAGATTGAAGCGTATATTGGCTTTGAGATTCCGAAGGTGAAAGCTCCTTCCGAAGAGGAAGTGGATCGCCATAGAGAAGAGTTTGAAAAGAAACTCAAGTTTAAGCCTGAGCCGAAAAAGGATAAGCGCGAGCAATTAAACAAGCAGATTATGAAACTTAACTTCAATGGTGGTAAGAAGAAGAAGCTTAGAGCCGTGGACTTCGTCGGCACCATCGCCAAGCTAGACGGGGTAACCGCCGACGATATCGGAATCATAACGATTCTTGATTTTGTGACTGACGTGGAAATTCTGAACGGCAAAGGGCCGCTTGTGCTTGAGCTGATGCAAAACACCACGGTCAAAGGCAAGCAGTTAAAAGTCCGCAAAGGAAAAAGGTAATTTTCATGTCGTATATGCCCTGCGTATGAAGAAGTATACGTAGCGCAAAGAGAAGAGCCCCCGCATCATGCAGGGGCTCTTCTTTCATATCGCTCTATTCCCTTTTCTCCTACCCAATCCTCACTTGGAAGTATCCGATTTCGAGGTATTAGCGCTGTCTGAACCTGAATTGTCTCCATTTTGACTGGTTGAACCGCTTTGACCGGCAGCACCGTTTCCAGCTGATCCATCCTTACCACGGCCTCCACCTGGCCCGCCTTGCCCACGTCCGCCGCCAAAGCCGCCTCCGCCGGTTGTCAGGCCGGATTCATTGACGTAAGTGACCGTGTCACCCAGTTTAAAGCTGACGATTTTCGTGCCGCCTGTAAGCTTGCCCTTCTCATACAGTCCACCCTTCGTTGTACCCGTGGACGTCCCGCCCGTATAAAAGGTGTACGTCTCTCCAGCCTTCAGATCCGGCGTGGAAACCACGATATTCTGGATGGATTTGGCCGGAGCAAAGCTCAGGACCGGCGTACCTTTGCTGTCTGCCAGCGTAACCAGCGTGCCGGCCTTCAGCGTGCTCGGGAACGTCATCATTACTGATCTTTGCGAAGAAGATTCGGATGTCGCCTGTGCCATGCCAGAGCTTCCGGCTGCGACCAGCAGACCGCCGGACTGCTCGAATGTGCCGTCATAGTCTAAAGCGCCGTTTCCGCCCATCGTTGGGCCATTCACCAGTACGGTCCCGCCGGTCATCTCGATGGAGCCGTTGGCGTCGAGTCCGTCCCCTTCCGCATCGACGGTCAGATATCCACCGCTGATGGTAAGCTTCGCGGTGCCGGCGCTTCCTCCCGGTCCGCCAGGCATTCCCTGTCCCCCTGCCGGTGGTTGCTGACCTTGGGCTTGGTCACCAGATGGGGTCTGATTAGCCGATTGAGCCTGATTCGTCTGCGATGAAGCCGCTCCCGATTGCGTCTTGTTAGACTGCGTCTTGCTGCCGTTCGTTTGAGCCTGATCTTCAGGCGGCGTTTGTCCCGGCATGCCTTCAGGCCGCTCGCCGCCAAACATGCCGCCCGGTCCCTCCTCACTGCCGCTGCCATCCGACGCATTCACGCCGTCATCGCTGGAAACGACGTGCACTTCTCCGCCGGAGATGTTGATATCCGCGGCCTCAATGCCTTCGTAGCTTTGCTTGACGTTCACGGTTCCGCCGGAAATAACGATCGATACGTCGGCATGAATGCCGTCATCGCCCGTGGTAAGAGCCCATTGGCCGCCGGAAACCAGAATGCTGCCATTGCTGTGCACGGTATCATCAGCCGAATCGATGCTAAACGTTCCGTCCGAAACCGCAATGCCCTTTTCGGCTTTGAGCCCTTTCATGCTCTTGGAATCGCTCTCCTCATTGCCTGCTTGCGCAGCATCCGTACCGGTTGCAGTAGCGCTGTCTTCAGCCGCTGTCTTGTCCTTCCCTTGAGAACCCGCGGAATCCTTGGCCGCTGCCGCGTCCTTTGAATCCGCAGCCGAACCACTTCCCGTGCCCTGCGCTTCCTTCTGCCCGCTTAGCGTTCCGGTTCCGGGCTGGCCGCCGAAATCAGGACGCCCCATCGGCATCTCCTCCTGATGCGGCTCCGCGTTCGCGCTTCCGCCGCCGTTCACCATGTCGAAGGTACCTCCATCGATCAGGAGTGAAGCCGACGCCTGGAATCCATCGCTGCCGGATTCGATTTGGAACGTGCCACCCTCGATCAGCAGGTATCCTTTGTCCTTGTCGCCGTCATAGGTCGTCTTGAAGCCGTCCCCGCCAGCGTTCACATGAATGGCACCCGCCTTGACGGCAGCCAGGTCGCGGCCGATGATACCGTCATCGGCTGCATTGACGTTGAGGGTGCCGCTGACAATTTTCAGATCGTCCTTGCTCGTAATGCCGTCCTTATAATTCCCCTGCACGGTCAGCTTGCCCGCGCCGTTGATCGTCAGATCTTCCTTGCTGAAGAGGGCCGCCGTCGGGGCATCCTCCGATGTGTCCGCATAGGTTTTGCCGTCCGACAGGGTGTTGTTCGTTTCTTTGTTCAGCGTCAGCACGGTTTTGCCGGCCTTTTTGACCTGAATGGCAGGGCCGTCAGAGCTAATAATTTGCGCGCCGTTCAGCACCAAGTGCACGAGATCATCCTTACCCGCATCCACCACGATGCTGCCGTCCGTCAGCTTGCCGCTGACCACGTACGTTCCCGCCGAGGAAATCGTCACATCGCCGCCGCTGGCCTTCGCGCCATCCCCGGTAACAGTCGCACTCGTACCGTTCAGCGTAATCGTCGTTGAGTCGTCGGCTTTCCATTCGGCGGTGGTGTCATCGTTATCATACTCCACCAAATCCTTGATTTTGAGCCCTGCCAGCTTGGCATTGGCCGCACTCGCATCCACCGTGGCCGTGTCTGTCTCGGCCCCCGTCGCCGCCGTGCCTTCAGATGTCGTACTGCTTGCTGCATTGGTCGTGCAGCCGGAGGCCAGCATAGCCGACAAAATCAGAATCGACGCAAATTTTGTTTTATAAGATGGTTTCATTCGTATAACCTCTTTTCGTTTAATATTCCTGCACCGCAGGGTTCATCGTCAGGGTAATGTCCAGGTTCCCGTTACGGGTCCGGATGTCATCCAGAAATTCCTTTTGGTTCGTGCCGGGCCCCATTTTGATCGAATACACGATTTCATACAGGCTGCCGAGCTCGGTCGTTTTGACTTTTTTCAGCTCATAATCGACGCGATGCGTGCGGAACACCTCTTCGAACGCTTCCTCGTACCCCAAATTTTCCGGAATGGTAACCTTCAACGTTTTGAGGGCGTCTTTTCTTGCCCCGAAATTGATCAGCTTCAGAACGTACATCAACGCGCAGAGGATAATCGTGAACAGCACGGCATAACCGAACGCGCCGACGCCGGCAGACAGTCCGGCCGCCATGGAGAACAGCACGTAAGAGATGTCCTTGGAGTCCCCAGGCGCGCTCCGGAAACGGATGATCGAGAACGCTCCGGCCAGGCTGAAGGCTCTTGCGATATTGCTGCCGATCAGCATGATGATGATCGCCACAATCGCGGGAAGCACCATCATCGTCAAGGTGAAGCTCGGGGAATAGGCCGGCTGTGTTTTCATATACGTAAAGCTGATAATGGCACCGAGCACGATGGCAACCGCCAATGTCAAAAGCGCATGCGATAAAGATAGGCTCGTGTCCGCAGCGGACGAAGCAAAAATGGATTCAATCATAAAACAACTCTCTCCCTTTCAACGATTGGTGCATTTCGAATCGATTTTTTATATTCATTGCCATACTTGGAGAAGCTCGTGCGGTACATCTGATGGTCGGATAGCATCTTAGATAGCCACACCGGAATGGTCTTCTCGGCTTTGACCTCCATCAGCCACTGGCCCCGCTCTATCAGCTGATCGCCATAATCGCCGGCCTCGAGCCTCAGATCATAGCGCCGCGAGCGAATATTGGTGTCAAAGGTAATCCGCAGATCCCGGTTGCCCTTGCAGAACAATGCGATGCGATCGTACGCCAAGTAAACCATGGGTTGCAGCTCGTACCGGCTCAGAAAATACTCAATCTCGCGGATCACCTGCTGATTCATGCCTTTGCGGTACGCAGGGGCTTCTCCGGTCCGAGCAAACTCATAGGCTTCATTTAGTCTGAGCGACGTTCTTCTTTTGTTGACCAGGCCGAACACCTTTTTCTTCAGCTCCAGGTATACCTTGGCATCGCTGCCCGGCACGCCGTAAGACCGGATCCGCAGCTTCTCCCTGTATTTGGGCTTGGCCAAACTGGTGCGAATCAGCGAGTGATGCTCCGTGTCGTAATACAGGTTGCTGATGGTATAGAACTTGTCATCCTTGTTGTTTTCATCCGGTTCCATATATGCCATCAAGTCATTGTAAATGTTGTAAAAAGCCTTCGTGTCCATCAAATACTTGTTTTCATAACGGTTGAATACTTCAATCGCCATCGATTCTTGACGCTCCTTTCGCTGATACGGATTGTTCTTATTGCCCTTCCATGTCTGTAGCTTAAAGCCCGAACCTTTAACGAAGCTTAAACACAGGGATAACACTCCGTTAACATTCGGATGATATAACGCACACACCCTGATATGTACGGAAAAGAAGAGCCAAATTTTATTTTTGCAAGAAGCTGCTTTTCATGGAAAAGCGTGCCGATAATCGGGAAGATTAAGGTTGATTAAAGGTTCGCTTCCTATAATGGGCATGCAACACCGTTTCATGACGGGATGAAGGAGAATAAAGCCATGCGCATATTAATCGTTGAAGACGAGGTGCATCTCTCGGAGGCACTGACCCAAATATTGAAAAAAAACCATTATTCCGTAGATGCCGTTCTCGACGGCCAGTCGGGACTGGACAACGCCCTCACCGGAATCTACGATCTGCTGCTGCTCGACATCATGCTGCCGGAAATGGATGGAATTACGCTGCTGAAGACGCTCCGCTGCGAAGGCATCGCGACTCCAGTCATTATGCTCACCGCCAAAGGCGAGATCTCAGATACCATTACCGGACTGGATTGTGGCGCGGACGACTATATCGCCAAACCCTTTTCGACGGGAGAACTGCTGGCCCGTATCCGGGCAGCCCTGCGGCGCAAGGGTGAGGTGATCCCGGAAGACGGCTTGAAGTTCGGCGATATCGAGCTGAATACCTCGACCCTGAAGCTGAGCTGCAAAGGTAAAGAGCTGAAGCTGATTCTGAAGGAGAGCGAGCTGCTGGAGCTGTTGATCACGAGGAAGCAGGCGGTAACGTCCAAAGAGCAGATGATCGAGAAGCTGTGGGGTTTTGATTCGGAGGCCGAACACAACAACGTGGAGGTATACATTTCTTTTCTGCGGAAAAAGCTGGCTTTTTTGAATGCATCGGTGCGGATTAGCACCATCCGGGGCGTGGGTTATGTACTGGAGGCTGGCCTCTAATGTTCCAAAAACTGCGCAACCGCTTCCTGTTGATGAACATGGTCATCATCTCGATCATCATGCTGGTGGCCTTCGCGACGATCTACACGATTACGTATCAAAATGTGCGCCGCGACATCGAGATGAACCTGCAGCGAGTATCGGATTTTTACCATAAAGATGGGGGGCCCGGCCGTCAAGGGGCGCTTGGGAATGGATCCTCCCGAACTCCGGTCGGCGAACCTTCGGACGAAGACCTGCCCGAGGAGGGGTCCAATTTGTCCAAGCCGCGGACAGGCGGACAAAACCCTCCACCCGAGCTGTCGGTTTCCTTTGCTTTGCAAACGGATCGGAAATGGAATCTGCTGTCGGTCAATTCCCGGTTCGATATGGATGATGACTTCTATGAGGATGCGAGGGATGAAGCCGTCCAGGACCCGGACAATGACGGCCAATTCACGCTTGAAGACACACGGTGGGCCTATACCGTGAAGAAGGGAGCGGAAGGTTATACGATCGTGTTTCTGGACATCACCGCGCAGCTGAAAATAATCACTACCCTGATCTACGCCTTTTCCATCGTTGCCCTGGTGATGCTGGCGGTCATCTATCTGACGAGCCGCTATTTCGCCAATCGCTCGATCACGCCGGTCAAGGAAGCCTTTGATAAACAAAAGCGATTTATCGCCGATGCCTCTCATGAGCTGAAAACGCCGCTGGCGGTCATCAACACCAATGCCGACGTGCTTCTGGCCAACAGCGAGGAGACCATCCAGTCGCAGTCCAAGTGGCTGCATCGTATCAAGTCGGAGACCGAACGCATGAAGACGCTCACGAACGATCTCCTGTACCTCACCCAAATGGACGATGCCCGAACTCAGAGAATATTCGTTCCGTTTAACCTGAGCGAAGCTGTGGAAAGCATAATTCTGACCATGGAGGCCGTTATTTTCGAAAAGGATATCTCGTTCACCTACGATATTGAACCGAATCATAGAATGACGGGGAGCAGCGAGCAGATCAAACAGGTCGTGATGATCTTACTGGATAATGCCATCAAATACGCCAATCCGAAAGGCTCTATCCATCTCGATTTGAAAAAACAGCATAACCATCTGCTGATGACCGTGAGCAATACGGGCGAGGGAATCGCTCCGGAACACTTGGACCGTATCTTTGACCGCTTTTACCGGATTGATTCGGCCCGTTCGCGTAAGAACGGCGGCTACGGACTGGGACTTGCGATCGCCAAATCGATCGTGGAGCAGCATAAGGGGAAAATTTACGCGAAAAGCGTGCCCAAGGAAAAGACGAGTTTTTACGTGCAGTTGGGTTGACGTAGAAAAGCAGCCGCTCCCCGCAGACACTCCGGCTAGCCGACGCCAAAAAAGGGCACCTTAAGGGGTGCCCTTTTCCTTTTCTCCAACGATAGTGAATCCTTTGAATTAAATTACTGCCCTTCCCGGTCTGCCATCTGCTGCTGGGCAAGCCGGATCATTTCGCGCACCATGGACCCGCCGATTTTGCCGCCGATCTGCCCGGCTGACTCGGTCGTCAACTCTCCATTGCCGCCCGGCTTCAGCGGAACTCCCAATTCCTTGGCCACTTCGTATTTCACGTCATCCGGACGGCTTGGATCCACGTCATAGCCCTCGCGTTTCATCACTTCGGTTTTGAAGGCCTGCATCCCGCGCTCGGCTCCCGGCACTGCGTATTTTCGGTTTCTTCTGGACATGGCTATGCACACTCCCCAAACATGTTTTCAGTTAACATGCCCAGAGTCGGCAGCATCCATCCGCAGGTGATCTTTACATTCCGTTATGCATACCGCGAAAGAACCGCTTGGTATACACTCTTGGGCCGGAGTCCAACCAATTTGTCCACGGGCTCCCCATTATGAAACACGATGACGGTCGGCGTACCCATGACGCCGAATTGCGCGGCAATCTCTGGCGACTCGCTACAGTCCACTTTCACGACCGACAGACGATGCTCCTCTTCCCGCTCCATCTCTTCCAGAATGGGGAGCAGCGTTTTGCAGGGCGGGCACCACTGCGTGACAAAATCGACGAACGTCACTTCCTTCTCTTGAATCGCATGCTTAAAATTGGAAGCGTCGATGGTCTGCACACTCATTTTCATTCCTCCCTCTCTTGGCTTGATTGTTCTTCCAAAATCGACTGCATCCGCTCCTCCAGATTAGACTTGATGCTCTGAAGCAATTTGATTTGCTCGTCGATCTCTTTCAGCTTTTCGCGGTATACCGGAACGATTTCTTCGCAGAACGACTCCTTGTTCTTCAGGACGCAGTGCAGAAAACCGGCGATCTGCTCCGTCGACAGGCCGAGATTGAGGTACAATTGAATCGTCCGTACCTGTTCTTCCGCAAACGGCGAGTATTCCCGGTACCCGTTCTCCAGCCGAACCGGCGTAAGCAAGCCTTGCTGCTCATAATAACGAAGTGAGCGGATGCTGACTCCCGTACATGTCGATAGCTCTCCGATCTTCATGGTTCATGCCTCCTGAATTTTCGTTTCGCAATCATTATAAACCGTGACATTAGTGTGAGGGTCAAGAGAAAATCATAAAGTTTGGAACAATAAAAAAACCACCCTAATCAGGAGTGGATTTTTTTAACTTTATTAAGTCAGCTCTTCTGCCCGCAGCTGGCGCTCATTCACTAATCCGCTCATAAAAGCTTCAAAATTCGGAGCCAGCTTCGCGATCTTTTTATTCCCTTTGTCAACGTAAACAACCTCAGGCTCCCCGTCATTCAAGGATTCACGGTAGTCCAGCATCACGATGCCGGACTCGGAAGGACAGTCGCAAATCATGACGCCGATTTCGGGATAGCCGCCGTTTTCAATGACAGACTGGCTGCCGAGTTCGCCGCACAAGGAGTGCTTTTTCTCGAATCCGATCCCTAGAATGCCGGAAATCGTAATAAAAGTCGCTCCCTCGTCAGCAGCTTTAGCTATAGGAAAGCATCGGTTATGGGGAATGCCCCCATTATGTACCTTCATCAGCTCGATATAGGAAGCCGGCAGCTTGAATACAAGCTTTTCTTCCACGGAGGAGATCATCTCGTCCGTAGGCGGTGCAGATACATATCGTTCCAGCGCTTGCGCATTGTCATTCCAAAAGCCTGAACCTTCAACCGGCGTGTCCAAATCGGCAGCGATCACTGGCGACTCTGCAGGGATCACAGCATCCGTTTCCAGGGAAGAATCACCGGACGGATCGTCGGCAGTTTCCTCGTCATGATCTTCTTCATGTTCTTCGTCCGTTTCATCGGAAAGCTTGCTCCGGATATCTTCCAGGAACTCCTGTGTGTCCTCATCCCCGGGATCGAGTTCATGAGCGGCTTCGAATGCTCTAAGCGCTTCCTCATACCGGTCCAGATAATAGTAGGCCAGTCCGATTCGGTAGTGCCAAAGCGGGTCTTCTTTTCCCTCTTCCGCAATCGTTAAGAACTGTTCAACCGCTTCTTCGTACTGCTCCAGGTTGTTCAGCGCTCTTCCCAAATGGCTGACCAGCACATAATCTCGTTCCTCCGCTGGGATCTCCATGATCGCGTCGACGGTTTTGCCGTATTCATCTTCCTCATGCCACGTGTCCAGCTGTGCCAAAAGATCTTCTCTCAACATGCATGCCTCCCACTTTAAGCCTTTTTTCAAGTATAACATTAACCGCAGGACGGTCTCCAGCTTGGAGGTTTTTGCGGAATGCATATGCATTTTTGCAGTACAAGAAGATCCAGTTCCAGCGCTTTTATGGTCTGTCATGACTTTGTCATATAACAAATCCATTTATTAACAAAATAAATAAAGACTCTTCCTCCGTCGGCCCTGTACGGCCTCCTTCGAAACAGCCTTTTTGCTTGCCTTACGCTTTACTATCCCTCTCCGGTTTCCAACCATTCCCTTAGTCGTAAACTCGCCTGCATGCGATCCGTCACATTTAACTTCCGGTACAGGTTGCTGATATAATTGCGAACCGTTCCCTCCGATAGATACAGCGCCGCGGCAATATCATTGTTGCTCTTCCCCTCGATCATCAGCTCGGCAATATCCCGTTCACGTTCGGTCAGTCGGATTTTCTGCTGGTTCGCCAAGGTGCGGGATGGAAAATGCATTTCCATCTGCGACATTCGTTTCGCCAGTTTCGAAGCCACAGCCATCGGCAGGATAAACTGTCCTGACACCGTATCGCGGATCGCGGCGAGCATTTTATCCGTGTCCATGTCTTTTAGAATATACCCGTTCGCCCCGCTCGCCAGTCCGTCAATAATATAATGGTCATCAAGAAAGGTGGTCAGGATCAAAATATGGATATCGGGACGGCTTTCTTTAATTTGTTTGAGCGCGGCAATCCCGTCCATCTGAGGCATTTGAATATCCATCATGACGAGATCCGGCCTTAGTTCCTCAGCCAATCCGCAAACTTCTATTCCGTTGTTGGCTACGCCAACGACCTCCATGTCCTCTTCCAAATCCAAAATGGTTCTGAGTCCTTCTCTAATCATCATTTGGTCATCCGCTATCAGAATCCGTATCATTCTCGGATCATCTCCATTCACTCGCAATTCAATGCATCCAAGCCTCAAGGCATGGAATAAGGCAAATTCAGACGCAGAAGACAGCCCTTGCCCGGCTCCGAATCCACATACAGCGTGCCCTTGAGCTGCTTGACACGCTCACGCATCATTTTGAGGCCGAATCCCATGTCGATCCGACTTGCGCCCAAGCCGTTATCCGCCAATCGAAACTGCACGGAAACACCGTCGTCGCGCAGGCTGAAGCTGAACTCGCTGCTCTTTCCGTGCCGTATTCCATTCGTTAGTCCCTCCTGCAACGCATGGTAGATGACCTTCTTTTGCATAAGGGATAAATGCTCCACGGGATCGATGACCGCATGAATGCTCACGCCCGCATTTCTCTCCGTATCCGAGATCATCAGGTGCATCGCGTCTTCGAGCTCGTAATATTTATCCTCCTTCAACATGTGGACAGAGTTGCGAATTTCGCTCAGGCTGTGACGGACCGAATTCTGCGCCTCCTGCAGCCGCACCCGTGCACTGTCCATATCTCGATCCAACAGCCGTTTGCCCGCTTCGATCTGCAGGATCGTCGACGTCAGCGTATGGCCCACGATATCGTGAATTTCTTGGGCGATCCTTGTCCGTTCAGCGTAAATCGTCGCTTCCGCCAAGGCTTCAGACGTAATTTGCATCGATTTCTCCAAACTTCGCGTCCGCTCTTCCACCTCAGCCTCCAGGTTATTTTTTAAATACTGGATTCCTGTATACAGCTTGGCATTATCAATGGAAATAGCGCACTGCGAACTCAGGAGCCGGAGTACATCGAGCCTCGCCTTGGTAAACATGCCCGTCGATAAATTGTTCTCCATATAGAGCAGGCAGATCAGCTTGTTCTGATGCATGATGGGTAGACACAGAACCGACCGGATATCCCTACCCCGAATATATTCGCTCCGTTTAAACGCATCGCTTCCTTGGGCATCGGAGAGCACCACTTCTTCTCGCGTTCTGACAGCATATCCAATAATCGACGTCGGGACGAGGTGACCGGCTGCCTCAAGCGGGATGGATTCCACATACAGTTTCTCCATGGTCCCATATGCCTCGACGAACCACTGATCCTCATTTTCAAAAATAAGCGCCCCATACTCGGCCCCCGCGTTTTGCAGCATGATGCCAAGCAGCTTGTCCATCAATCGGTTCATTTCCATTTCACTGGATAACGCCTGGGCAGAGATGGCCACGGATAGATAGTCCATGCGTTCCAAGTCCGTATCCTGCTTGATATTTAGCAAATGCCCGTATTTCCCCTGCAAATCTTCCGCTTTCGCCAGCGCCCCCCATTTCAGGTACATTTCGTAAGATTCGTTCATGTACAGCTTGGCGATCATGGATTTGCCGTTACGAATACCATACTGAGCGAAGCATTCGGCTATGATGGCCGCATCATGCAGATAACCCCGCCGATGGGCGGCGGCCAAGGCTTCCTCATATTGCCGCTCGGCCGTGCGATGATTGCGTTTCAGTTCGGATAGCGCCGCCTTGGCCAGCAAATATTTGTGCGCGTTCATCTCCGGGCACCTACGGGCCAAGCCTCTCAGCTTCTTCACGCATTGGCGTATGGTAGGCAGAATCGTTCGTTTCTCCTGCGGACTTCCTGCTTCATAGCGCTTTTTCATCACCAAGACGCGGTAAAAGCAGAACCCGGATGGGTCCCCCTCATTCATTTTCTTATGCGAGTTGTGCTCTAGCGCCTCATATGCCCCCTGAATATCGCCGAATAAATATCTCGTAATATATCGATAGATATCCATATATTCCTGCAAAACCATCCGGGAACCTTCACTCAGATGATCATAGAAGGACGGTGCTTCTATATCCGTTCCCTGAAAGGGATTATCGTTGGGACGGTAACCCGTTAACCGCGAGATCAGCTCGTTGAATATGGCTGCCTGTTTCCAATGAAGACGATGCTCATTCCGCATAGAATCTGCCGAATGGGAAATGAGTCTGGCATAAATTTCGTTCAGCGGATGCCCGAATTCAAACAACAGCGCACCATTGATCAGGACGCTCTGATTGGCATGCCACAAATCTACTTTCTGCAAAACGCTTTGGTTTAGATCTTCGGCAAAACGAAGCATCAGTTTCGGCTCATACCTCATCCAGCTATGATAGCAAAGGGAAAATGAATTGCTTGCCTGCGCATATAACTTTGGATCGGGCTTCGAAACCTCGCACGCCAGTATCCCCCATTTGTAGGCATCTTCATATCGGTGGAACTGGTAATTCAGCAAAATGGCGTAACCCGCAAATCCGATCGAGGCCTCCGGCGTCAGCCCTTCGTCGATCGTCATCTCAAGGATCGTGAAGATCGCCGATAGCCAGCTGCTCTCATTCAAGGAAAAGCAGGCAGTTGACATATAGACGAGCACGGACATCACCAGCTTATGGCGTTCATTTATCATAGGCGGAAGCGATGCCATCGCATCGACAGGATGCTTGCGGAGCTTCCTGCGGATTTTGAGGCCGTGGGATAGCAGCTGAAGCGGGCTTGGTCTCAAATTGCAAGTCATGCCGAGCCATTCCAAACATCGTGAGCCTAAATTTCGGGCTTCTTCATACTGATCCCGATTCAGCTCGAGCCGAATCAGCATAACGCCAATTTGCACCCGGTCCAGATCGCCAGGCGCTTTTTCCAGCAGCAGGCGATATAATTCATGGGCGCAATCGAGCTGGTCGCATAGAAATTCCACTTCGGCTCTTTCACTATAGACTTGGTAACTTAAATCGTAACAAGACGACCAGCATGAGGCATCCAGAAGCTCCGTCGCCAGCCGCAAGTAAACCTGCGCCCTTTCATACGCTCCCAATTGTTTGGCCTTAAGGCCGGCCTCCAGATTCAGATGAACGAGCTCCCGTCCTTTTCCCTGGTAAATGACCATGTCCGAAGCTTGATTTAAATGCTCCAGAACCTCGAAAACATCGATCACTTCGCCAGAATCTTTCCGGTGATTCATCAACCAACCGATATTGTAATGCAGTTCCAACCGTTCCTTGTCGGAGAGCATCCCCTTCGACAACTGACGAATGCGGTCATGCTGAAAAATATAGCTTTTTCTGGCTCCCGGCACCGGCTCAAGCAGCCGCATGTCCACGACATGCCGTGCCCAATCCAGGCCCTCCTCGGCTCCAAGTCCCGTAAGGATGGATAGAGCCTCCAAATCGAACCGCTTCCCCAGCATCGATGCTTGCGCGAGAATCCGCAACAACCGATCCGGCATTTCCCTCATCAAGCCCGTTAACGTTGCTGCCGCCTGATCCGGAATATTCCATTCCGCAATCTGTCCTAAGTCCCACTCCCATATCCGGTTCCGCTCATCGAAATAAATGAGCTTCACTTCCAGCAGTTCCTGTAAAAATTGCTTGAGAAACAGAGGATTTCCCTCCGTCTTATGCAGCAGTACATCAATGAAGGGGTCGAGCCGCTCCGACGTATCGCGTATCATGGGCCCAAGCATCTGCTTGATGTCGGCATGATCATATCTTGCCAGATGGAGCTGCTCCATCTCCGTGCGCGTACGGCGGTCCCGGAGCATGGTGATCAACCGCCTTAACGGATGCTGCGAGGTTACCTCATGATCCCGATAAGCGCCTGCAATCATTAAAGATTTGGTCTTCCCAATCAGCAGATGGCTTAAATACCGGAAGGAGGCTTCATCGGCCCATTGCAAATCATCCAAGAACACGACCAGCGGCTGATCGTTCGCGAAAAACAGCCGGAAAAAGCGATCCAGTGCGAGATGAAGCGCAGCTTCATCCTTCGCCCGCGGCATCTCCCTTACAGCCTCAGATGCCGCCGCCTGCTCGCCCATCAGCAATTTCAACCGCGGAACCCAATCGATCAACAGTTGTCCGCCGTATCCCTCCAGCGCATCGATGACCCTTAACCTCCATACTTCCACTTCAAGCTGATTGGACGCGAGCAAGAGCGATACCAGCTGCTCAATGACCCGTTTCCAAAGCGCAAAAGGCTGCCCAAGTGCCGCAGAATCGGCCTGTACGACAACCAATATGGCCTCGGGAGGTATTTCTTTGCGGAGCGTTTCGACGATCAAAGCCGTTTTGCCGATTCCGGCTTCTCCGCTCACCCAGACAGCTGCTGCAGCTCCCGCAAGCGCCTTATTCATGACTTGAATCAAGACTTGTTGTTCTCGTTGCCTGCCGAATAACCCCTCCGGCATCATCCATGATTCCGACACGTCGCGGCTCGCTATTGGAAATGCCTGCACTCTGCCCGTAATTCTCAGCTGAATGAGACAATCCTCCAAATCTGATTTCAGGCCGTACGCGCTTGCATACCTGGCCTCAGGCATTTTTTCCATGCATTTATGAACCATGTCCGAAACGATCCTAGGGATGGAATTGTTAACTTCATGGATCGGTGCTGGCGTAACGGCTAAATGATGGTGCACCCAATCCAGCGCATTGAGCGACGAAAACGGATGAACGCCGGCAAACCATTCATATAGGATGACCCCTAAAGTGTATAGATCGGAACGTTGGCTGGCCGCCATCCCGGTCCTTCCCGTCAGCTCCGGTGACAGATAAGGAAGAACGGAGTCCGATCTGCCCGATTTGGCTAGCGCGGGATCCTGCTCGCCCCCATCCACTTTCGTACTGCACGCTTCCAAATGGATGAATTTCGCTTCCGCAAAGTTATCGCCAATCAGCAGGTGCATGGGCGTGATTTCATTAAGCAAAATATGCTCCTGATGAATATGGCGAATAGCTTCTACGACAGCCGTCGCGATTTCAATCAGAGCCGGAAGCTTCAAGACCTGTCTTTCGGACTTCATCAGCTGCAAAAGCGTGGTTCCGCGAAAATCCCGGCAAAATAGCACGGGTTTATGATCGATGATCTCCAGCCGAAGTGGCTCCAGCGCCGCTCGCCCTTTCAGCTTCAACAGCTGTTCATACTCATGCTGAAAAGAATCCACCCTGCTCGGACCGGCGTACGAATCGCTTGTCGTCTTGGCGATCATTCTGAAATGATCTTCTATACGTTGCACTCGATATAAGCTGACTTCATCATTACTCCCCAGCTCTTCGATAACCTGGTATCCTGCTTGGCCCCACATGACCCCGTCCGCCCCCATAGCTATGTATTCACTTCATCATAACAAAGCTTGAATTTTCGATAAACACAGGTTATTCAAAATAAGTTAAAATAACATCATATTAGCTAGAATTAGATACTTCATTTATAGAAAGTCATGGTGATTACATGAATGTGAAGGATGCTCTAATCCTTTTACTCACGCACGGATTGCCGATTCTATTTTTTACTTATATGGCAACGGACGTATTGCTGCGAAATAAACGCAAGCCCGAACATATTTTGCTGAGTCTCATCTGCCTGTGCTATCTCCTTCTTTTCGCCGAAGAGTATGTCCGAAATCAGGTCTCCGTGGAATACAGTCCGGAGCTGTCGTCGGGATGGTTAAGCAGCGTCGGGATCGTCATTCCGGGTCTCTGCTTTCATTTCCTGCTCAAATTCACCCGTCTGGATGCCAAAATGCCGCGTCTGATCTACCCGTATGTTTTTTACCTGCCGCTGGTTTTTGTAATCATCAATCTGGCTACGGGAGCCGACATGATTTCCGCGCAGCAATTTGTACAGCTCGGCATGTGGAAGATGCCCGTATATAACGCCGGATATTACATCGCCATGACCGCCAGCGTCGCCACGGATCTCCTGATCATCCTTCTCCTCCGCTTCGCCAAGGCGAAGGCGGATACGGCGGAACAAAAATCCATCTACAACCTGTTAATGATCGGAATCGTCGCCGCCGTGCTCTGGCATGCTGCGTTCGGCTATATCGACTACGGAAACAAATTACCTCCCTACCCTTATCTGTACAGCGGCATCATCTGGTGCTATTTCCTGCGCCATACGATGAGGAAACATGACTTCCTCAACCTTTACGATAAACGATACGAGAAACTGTTTCATATGAATCCGGATCCGATCGTTCTTGCCGGCCTGAATGGGACGGTTAAGGAAGCGAACCCCGGAGCGACCGATCTATTGGGGCCTGGTTCCATCCGCTCCGCTTCGTTTTTTGATCTGCTGGGCAGCCGGATCCATGCTGACATTCAAGCAAAACAGGTGATCCGCCAGGAGGAAACGGAGATCCTGATAGAAGGTCAGCGGCATACCTTGCTCGTGGATGCGGACTATGTGTGGGTAGATAATGAGCAGCACGTGCTGCTCATTCTTCGGGATATCACGATGCAGAAGCAGTATCAAGAAGAGATCCGGTTTCTGGCGTTTCATGATCCGCTGACCCGGTTGCCCAACCGCAGGTATTTCCACGAGAAACTGGATAAAGCTCTGCGAGAAGCGCAGCGCTCGGGCGAAACGCTGGCTCTTTTTCTGATCGACCTGGACAAGATTAAATGGTTGAATGACACGCTTGGGCACTTGGCCGGCGATGAATTGCTGCAGGAAGCTGCCCGGATTATTCAGATCGCAGCGTCTCCAGGCGGGATGGCCGCCAGAATGGGGGGCGACGAGTTCATCATGTTCGTCCCTCATTCTCCGTCGGAAAAGGAGGTTCAGCGCATCTTGAATCAAATGCGGCTTAGCCTATTGCAATTCTTGTCCAAATACGGAGATAATCCTGTCGGAATGAGCATCGGCGTAAGCTATTACCCCGCCGATGGCAGGGATGGGCAAGCCCTGATCAATATTGCCGATCATGCCATGTACGAGATGAAAAGAAGCCGGAAACCCTCGCCAGATATAGTTTTATCATAATCATTACGGATCAGCGCCGATAGTGAGCGTTGTCATGCATATGTCATATGACATTTTTACATAAAATAGAAATCACTCCAAAAGATCAAATTCCACCGTCATTTTGTAAATTCCAAGTCCCCCATAACGGTGCACGCCCTATACATGTACGAAAGACAAAAAAACTCTCGGGGAGCCGAGGCTCCCTAAGAGTTTTCTAATTGGCGATGATAAGCCTACAACATAGTCCAGATTAATCCAGTATCATTACGTCCGGCGCATATACGCACGTACCGTAATGGGTGCAAAGATTGCCACGATCACGGCTGCCCCGATTAGGGAGATGCCTAAATCCCAGCCGGCGGTGCCCGAATTCGTTAAATCCCTCACGGCCGTGACTAGATGCGAGATCGGGTTGATCTTCGCGAACCACTGCAACCAGCTCGGCAAGGTATCCGCCGGCACGAACGCATTGGAGAGAAACGTCAGCGGAAACAGCACGATCATCGAAATGCCCTGTACGCTTGAAGCCGTACGCGCAATGACGCCGAAGAAGGCAAAGATCCAGCTGATCGCCCAGGAGCATACAATCACGAGCAGGGCTGCGAGGGCGACGAATCCGAGTCCGCCATCCGGGCGATATCCCATGACATATCCCATGCCAAACGTAAGCACGGTTGCGATCGTATACCGAACCGTATCCGCCAGCAGCGCTCCCGCAAGCGGGGCAATACGCGCGATCGGCAGCGACTTGAACCGGTCGAATACGCCTTTATCCATATCCTCGCGAAGCTGGACGCCGGTGACAATCGAGGTGGTAATGACGGTCTGGACGAGGATGCCCGGAATGATAATGGGCAGATAGCTCTGAACGTCTCCTGAAATGGCCCCGCCAAAAATATAGGTGAACATCAAAGTGAAAATAATCGGCTGCAGCGTAACGTCAAACAACTGTTCAGGCGTGCGCCGAATCTTCAACAGACCGCGGTAAGCCATCGTTAGCGAATTGCGGATCGATTGGCTGAAGCTTGTTCTGCTTCGCAGCTGACGATTGACCGTTTGTTTCATTGAAGTGCTGTTCATGCTCCTACCTCCTTCGCTTCATCGGATGCCTGAGTAGCGTCTCCGTCGGCCCCGTGGCCGGTAATGGTTAAGAAAACTTCGTCCAGAGTCGGCTTCTGCACGCTCATCTCCGCCAGTGGGATTCTCGCTTCGCGCAAGGCGATCAGCAGGTCCGTCACCCGGTCGGCATCGGCCATCGGCGCCGTAATTTTCCCGCCTTCCGGCGATACCGCAGACTGGACTTGAAGCACCCGTTCCACCGTGCGGCGGGCGCTTTGAATGTCCTGCGGATTTTGGATGCTTAAGTGCAAGGATGAAGTACCCACGGATGCTTTCAATTCATTCACCGTGCCCTCTGCAACCACTCGGCCGTGATCAATCACGGCGATCCGGTCGGCCAGCTCATCCGCCTCTTGCAGATATTGCGTCGTTAACAGCACGGTGGACCCCGTCTTGACCAATCGGCGGATCGTGTCCCACATTTGGTTGCGTGTCCGCGGATCAAGACCGGTGGTCGGCTCATCCAAGAAGATCAGCGGCGGCTGGGCAATAAGGCTCGCTGCCAAGTCCAGCCGGCGGCGCATACCCCCGGAGAAATTTTTAAGCGGACGCTTCGCGGCCTCCGTTAAGCTGAATTCCTCCAGCAGATCTGCTGCTTTGCGCTTCGCCTCCGCACGGCTTAGACCCAACAGCCGGGAGAAAATAATCAAATTCTCGGTCGCGCTGAGCGACTCATCCACCGAGGCGTATTGCCCGGTGACTCCGATCAACTGGCGTACGATATTAGGATCCTTCGCCACATCGTACCCGAAGATGCGCGTCGTCCCTTCATCTGCCCGCAGCAAGGTCGCCAGCATCCGGATTGTGGTAGTCTTCCCAGCCCCGTTAGGACCCAGAACGCCGTAAATCGTACCCGCACGCACGTTCAAATCCACGCCATCTACCGCACGATTATCCCCAAAATTTTTGACGAGCCCACGTGCTTCAACAGCCCATTCGCCTTGGGCCGTTTTTCGTTCCATTCCGTTCATATTGTTCATTAAGAACCCTCCCCTTCTTCATTACTGTAATGTGCATTCGCTATTTCTAACATGGACCTGGGCCGGAATACATCCTCCGTCTGGAGACCGATATTTCCATGTCATTCGACTGTAAGGTGAGCTGTGAACTGTTTACTTAAAGGATAATAAAACACTTTTATGAACTGAATATGAACGAGAGTGCAAAGAATTAATGATGGATAAAATATTCAAAGCGCATAAAAAAAACCACTCCTGATGGAGTGGTTTCGATAACTTCCTAAGCTTCATTCCGTATCTTCTGATTGCCGCTCACAAAATTTTGGATGTACTCGAGCTGCTCCTCATTAGGTGCGGTCTTCCGTACCTCATTAAATCTGGCAACCGCGTTATCTAAGGAAATCTCGCTGCCCACCAGTTCCCCGATCAGAGACAGTTCATCCAGCTCGCTCCACAATTCCGCATGGGTTTTAGGATCCTGATGTCCTGTCAAATAGTAATCCGCATCGTACTTTTTGATTTTGTCCAGCAGGATGGTGAGTTCGTTCTGGTCATAGCTCCAATCTCCGCTGTAAAAATCTTGATAGATGCAGTCCCCCAGAAACATCACTTTGGCATCCGGAATATATACAATGGACGAATCCTGTGCATGCACCCCGCCGACATGCTCAACGATAGAGGTCACGCCGCCCAGGTCCATCTCGATTTTGCCGTCAAACGTGAAGTCTGGCGCCTTAAGCTCCAGATGATCCCTTGTCGGCATTTCACGCTTGATCATATCTCTGCAAAATTCGATCTCCTCACCCGTCGCAACCCGCGCATCCAACGAGGCATCGTCCCATTTCAAGGTCTTCAAATATTGTATTTTTTCCTTCGTATCTGCATGGCTAACGGTTGGTAAATCCATCGTTTTCATGCCGAAAATGTGATCCCAATGCCAATGCGTGATCACAACGAACTTCGCTGGCGTGATACCCATCTTTTGAGCAGAATTCAGGAAATCCTTTGCATGCGCAGGTGAGTTCCCCGAATCAATGATCAAGCTGTAATTGTCCCCACAGATGAGCCCCAGCGTCGGGCGATCGGTCTCGGAAACATGCGGCATATAGTATACTCGATTTGCGATTTTCTTCAGCATTTGAAATACCTTCTCTTCTGTTTATTCTTAGGTGGCTGTGATCCTTCCCACGAAGCCGGAAATATGGAAATAAAAAGAAAAAGTCCACCAACCTGAGGCAGACTTCTTCATATTATACCCTCCAGTTAAAGGTATATAAGTTCATATCCCCCGGTCTAATCGGCTTCATGATATCCATAGGGTCCGGAAACTACTCTAAAAGATTCAGCTTTTTATAAATTTCCGTCATCTGTGTCCGATCCTGTTCGGATAACTTCTCAAACAAATCTCTTTTCAGCCTTTGCCCTTCCAGTGTCGCTCTCATCAACACCTCAGCACCTTGATCAGTGATCTCCAAATAAATAATTCGGCGATCCGACTCATCTACATTTCTGACGGCTAATTTTTTCGCGACAAGCTTGTCCGATAAATAACTGAGCGTAGGCGGGGTAAGGCCCAATGCTTTGGCGATGTCCGACGGACGGCTTTGTCCGTTTTGCTTCAAGTGGCCGAGCACGAGAACATGGGAGACACCGAGGTCTTCATTGAATGTTTTGTTCCACTGAACGATCAATTTATTCGTAAAACTCTCCATGTTGTGAATGAGTTCAAAAATAGTCTGCTCTTCCATATAGTCTTCCATGTAATCCTCCTTGTAAAAAAACGACAGCCCCCCAATGGAATGAAGGGCTGTCATCAATTTTACACGCTATTGGGCAGAGTATCCACCGTCAATAACCAACTCCGAGCCTGTAATGTATGAAGAATCGTCGGAAGCCAGGAACAAAGCCGCTTTGGCGATATCATCAGGTTGTCCTAAACGCTGCAGCGGCGTAGCTTGAATTAAGTGGCCCAGCAATTCCTTCGAGGTACTTAAAGCTTGGGTCATTGGCGTTTCGATGATTCCCGGGAAAAGGGCATTCACCCGAACTCCTTTACGTCCAAACGTTGTAGCAGCCGCTTTGGATAATGCGCGTACCGCGCCCTTGGATGCCGAGTAATGGTTAAAGCCTTGGCCGATCATCGCCGTGTAAGAGGAAATATTAATGATGGACCCTTTCTTTTGGTCTGCCATATAAGGGGCCACATGCTTGATGCCCGCAAAAGGACCAAAACCATTAATGGAGAGCATTTTCTGCCAATCCTCTGCATTGATTTGCTCGTATGGCTTTTCAGAAGAGATACCTGCGTTATTAACCAGGATATCGATTTTACCAAAGCGATCGTTCACTTCTTTGGCCAGTGCTTGCCAGTCGTCATCCGAAGCGACATTCAGTTTCATTCCGTAGACATTCTGTTTCTGGCTTGCCTTCTCCAGCGCTGCCTCATTAATGTCTGCGGCAATCACGGTGGCGCCTTCCTCAGCGAACAGATCAACCATACATTCGCCGATCCCCGAGGCCCCGCCAGTAATAATTGCTACTTTATTATCCAATTTCCCCATATTAATCACATGCTCCTAACGTAAATGAATTGAACCGCTATCTGCTTAACGAATGAGTTAATTCCACAAACCCGCTTGCTCCAGCTTCTTCTTGCCTCTAAAAGCAATGCCGATGCAGACGATATTAATGATCATCATGACGCCGATGGCATACAAAACGGGGGTGTAGCTTCCCGTGTAATCGAACACGAACCCGTAAGCCGGCAAAGCAACGATCGACGAAATGGCCAGCCCCAAGGAAGCGTTGGAATAAATCTGGCTATACTCCTTGTTGCCGAATAAGCTCGATGTCAGAGCCGGGCCCAATGTACCGATGGAGGCAGAGACCAAGCCGAATAGCAACACGGCTATCGATATAACGACCGTGCTCGATGCCGCGAACAATAACAGCACGATGGACAGCATACCCAGAAGCATGGCGCCAATCGCCGTGTTTCGGGTACCGATTTTATCGCTCGCATATCCGATCAACAGTGAGCCGATCAGCACGCCGATCATGTTGGTTGCCATAACATTGCCTGCGAAGGAAACATCGAATCCCTTGTTCATCAGATAAGTCGGAATGTGCATCGAAAAGCTTGCGGCAGATGTAATCAAAAAGAAAAAAGCGACAAGGGCATAGAAAGCAGAAGACTTTCTTGCTGCAGCCAACGCTACGCCTTTATCATCCGCTGATGTACTGGCTGCGGCTGCATTGGTGCCCCCCAACGATTCTGCGCCGTAAGGAAGCGTTTTCTTATCTTGAGGCGACCTTCTGATCAACAGCAGCACGATGGGCACTACGATAATGATGACCGCAATGCCGACAATCATATAGGAGGCTCTCCAGCCTTGACCCGCGATTAGGTTCCCAACAACAGGTTGGGTAATCGCGCCAAGTACGCCGCCTGCCGCACCCATGATTCCAAGCGCCAAGCCTTTGCTTTTTTTGAACCATTGATTGATGAGTACAGGACCCGCGATAACGGTAATAAATACGCCGCCCACGGCCAGTGGAATGGCTAGAATATACCAACCCCATACCGAGTGCATGAAGCCGAACGCAGCAAAGGCTCCGGCCTGCAAAATGATAGCAATGATCAAGATAAGCCGGGTATCGTACTTCGCCATCAATTTGCCGCCTATAGGCAAAAAGATCATGGTAATGATGGCCGATACGCTGAAGTATAGGGACAAACTGCCCATCCCCACTCCCAGATCACTCGATACTTGTTTCAAGAAAAGACCCGCAGAGTTGTTTAATTCAGCTTTTCCCAAGCCAACCATCAAGCAAAGACCCAGCAAAATCCACCAAGCATAGTGAATTTTTCGTTTGTCGTGGCTCATAATGTTTGTTAATCCCCCATTCTCTCATATCCGTACAGCTTCCAGCTGCTATTGACCTACGCCATGTTCATCATTTGCTCGAAATCCGGAACGGTTGGATTGGCAATATAGTGCCCACCCTCGACCTGAATCGTCTGCCCGGTAATAAACTTGGAAGCATTCGAAGCCAGAAACAGAACGGTATGTCCGATATCATCCGGTTCTCCGTGGTAAGGCAGTGCATTATATTTCGCGAAGGTATTCAGCAGCTCCGGAGACATGTTATTCTTGGCTGCCGGCGTCAAAATCAGTCCAGGAGCGACGGCATTACAACGAATGCTATGTTTGCCGTACTGGGTAGCAATATATTTCGTAAGATTAACAACCCCCGCCTTGGAAGCCCCATAAGCAACACGAATCGCATCACTAGCAAAACCCGCCATGGAAGCCGTATTAATGATCGAGCCTCCGCCAGCTTGGATCATATGGGGAATAGCGTATCTGCAGCCCAATAAAACGCTCTTGAGGTTCACGTTCATCAGACGGTCCCATTCATCCAGATCTACGTTAACGACATCCAGATCCTTCTTTAGATTGGTCAAGCCCACATTGTTGAACAGGGTGGTGATTTTTCCATACTGTTGTACGGTAAATTCCACGGCTTCCTTAATCGAATCTCCGTTTCCGGCGTCAAGAAATACGGCCACCGCATCGCCGCCTTTGGCTTTAATATGCTCTGCCGCTTCCTTAGCCCCTTCGACATTGAAATCTGCAATAACTACTTTAGCCCCTTCTTCCGCCATTAAATTGGCAGTAGACAGGCCTATTCCAGAAGCGCCTCCAGTAATCAGCGCCACTTTGTCGTTCATTTTCGCCATTTATCCCAGGCTCCTTTCGACACTTACATTATTACATATAGTCTGCCTAATATTTAGACATGTAAATATTAGGCGTCTAAATAATATCAGAATATTAATTCCAGCGCAACGGGGAAAATGAATTAGGTTGATATTGGATTGGCCACATGCGAAAAGCCGCTCCGGCATTCCGGGACGGCGAATATTGTCATTCAATGCCCCAAATCTGGAGCTCTTGATCTTATTTTGTTATGCAAAAAAGCAACTCACCGTTGACGTCGGCAAGCTGCTTTTTGCTTCCAGCGATAATTGTTGATGCTTTGCCTCTCGGAGAGGCCTCCGCGGCGGAAATCCACCGTATCACGTGCCACAGTATGTCCGGTAAGGTGTGATCGACTCCGGTACTGCACAGTATTCATCCTGTTCGGCAGCATATGCGTACGGGGTGGACAGTACCGCAAGCAGACGTTCCATCACGCCGTAATCTTCTTGATCGGTTGCAGCTTCCAGTGCCGATTCAACCAGATGATTCCTTGGGATGACGGCAGGATTGCTGTTTCGCATCAGCTGTTTTGAAGAGGCTTCTGTTACCTGTTGTCTGCCAAGTCTCGTCTTCCAACGCTCATTCCACTGGGCGAACTCCGGAGCCTCAAACAGATCCGTACCCTCGATTGCATCCAAGGTTAATGCACGGAAGGTATTGGTATAGTCCGCACGATATTTTTCCATTAAACGTAGAAGGTCATTCACTAGCTCTTCATCCTGATCCTCATCATTAAAAATCCCCAGTTTGGCTCTCATGCCTGCAAGCCAATTGGCTTCATACAAATCTATATAGCCCGAAATCTTATCCTGAGCCAGCTTGACGGCCTGCTCCTGATCATCATGCAAAAGCGGCAGTAGCGTCTCAGCAAACCGAGCAAGATTCCATCCGGCAATGTACGGCTGATTGCCATACGCATAGCGGCCTTGCGAATCGATGGAGCTAAATACTGTCGCGGGGTCATACGTATCCATGAAAGCACAAGGACCATAATCGATGGTCTCCCCGCTTATCGTCATATTGTCGGTGTTCATCACCCCGTGAATAAAGCCAACAAGCTGCCATTGGGCAATAAGCGAAGCCTGACGCTTGATCACTTCGTCAAGCAGTGCAAGGTAACGGTTCTCACCCGCTGCAACTTCCGGATAATGGCGCTCTAACGTATAGTCGGCTAGGATACGAAGGTCCTGGGCAGAGCCAAATTGTGCAACGTATTGATAGGTTCCGACGCGAATATGGCTGGCAGCTATACGTGTCAGAATGGCACCCGGAAGATCCTTTTCACGCGCGATGGACTGCCCCGTTGCCACAACGGCAAGACTGCGGGTGGTTGGGATGCCTAACGCATGCATGCCTTCGCTGATGATGTATTCGCGCAGCATCGGTCCAAGCGCGGCACGGCCATCTCCTCCGCGAGAGTACGGCGTTCTGCCCGAACCCTTCAACTGAATATCCACCCGTTCGCCTTGTGGAGACACCTGTTCGCCAAGCAGCACGGCACGGCCGTCCCCTAACATATTCAAATATCCGAATTGATGCCCCGCATAGGCTTGAGCAAGAGATTCGGCCCCCTCCGGCTCCTTGTTCCCGGCAAGAACGGCTACGCCGTCTTCACTTTGCAATCCCTGAACACTCAGACCAAGAGATGCAGCTAACGGTTGATTAAGAATAATCAGCTTAGGCGATCGTACGGAAGTGGGCTGAATCCGGGAAAAAAATGATTCCGGTAAACGGGCGTAGCTATTATCGAAATTCCATCCTGTTTCTTTATGATTTGTCATGAACTCTCCTTATTTCTTTTGGCGTATAATATTGGTCCCATCGCTTTTTAATGTACACTTCTTCCAGTTCATTATACCGTTTCCAGCAAGATTTTGCCGAAATCAGGGGGCAGATCACAAGTACGGTTAAGCAATTGATATCCAATTTTTATATCTATTAAGTGCTGTTCTGCCGTAGCCCCCTTAAACAAACAAAAA
The DNA here is from genome assembly GCF_009807035.1 of Paenibacillus dendrobii. Lineage (GTDB taxonomy): Bacteria > Bacillota > Bacilli > Paenibacillales > Paenibacillaceae > Paenibacillus_AQ > Paenibacillus_AQ dendrobii. Next base: position 150,330 of record NZ_WUBI01000004.1, on the reverse strand, counting down.
ACCCATGCGTATAACGCTGGGTTCCTTGTTTACTGCGGTGAATTCCGCCGCCCTATTGACAAGTTTTGGTTCGCCTCTTATCCGAGAAAGCCTGTCTTGAAAATGCCAAGCAAGTACTCGAGCGTCGTCGGATCGCTGTACGAGGAAGATTCTGAGTCGATCTCGATGACATGCTTGTTTTTGACGGCCGGGATATTGCTCCACGTTGCCGTTTTCATGAACGAATTATCGCCCTGTGAACTTCTGCTCAGTACAAGGAAATCACCGACGTAATCGCTCAGCACCTCCGGTGAAAGCGTATAATAGCCAGGACCCAATGCGTCGGCTTTGACCTTCTCCGGCATGTTCAGCCCCATCGCTTGGTACAGCACTTCCGTTCCGCGCGCCCAATTATTGCCTAACACATAGAAGCTCTTGGAGTCGGTTTCGAGAACCGACACGGTCACGTTGTCTCCATACTTCGCCTTGATCTCCTTACCTACCTCAGCAGTACGCTGTTTAAAGTCATCGATCCAGGCCTGGGTCTCCTTCTCCTTGTTCAGCAGCTTGCCGATTTCCAGCTGCTGATTCAGGTAGTCCAGCTTACCCCACGTATACGCGACAGTTGGCGCGATTTCTTTGAGCTTATCCATATTTTTGCTGTCGGAACTAGCAATAATGAGATCAGGATCCAGCTCAATAATCTTTTCAAGATCGTCTGGCGATACGACCTTCACACCCGACAGCTTGTCGGTGAATAGCGGATTTTTATACGTCCACTCGTCAACGCCCACCAGCGTACCATCAAGCGAAAGCACGTTCGGCGCATTCGTCAGTGCGACGATTCGCTTGGGATTGGCCGGAACCTCTACGGGACCGGACTCGGACTGATAGGTCTTGGTACCGGCATTCGATTCAGACGCCGTGTCGGCGTTCGTTGCAGAATTGGCCGCTTGGTCCTCATTAGACGAGGCCGAGGCGGCTTTATTGTCGTTAACAGCTTGGTTGCCGCACGCGCTGATTACAATCATCAGCAACAGCAATGGCAGGAGCAGCTTTTTGTTCATGTTCAATCCCCTTATAATGATAATGATTATCAATCTCATATGATGATGATTACTTTATCCTTTCTTTTTCCGGTTGTCAATAGAAATCACCTTTCAGACCATGCCATCTCTATCCATAGACTCCAACAACAATGCAAAATACCCCCAAAGCGAAAAAGCCTTCATCCTGCAAATCAGGACGAAGGCAACTCAACGCATATTATGGGTAAACGATCTACTTGGCGTGGCGCAGTTCTTTGCTGAGACCAAGCGCCTGCGCGGTTGTAGTATGAATTTCTTGGATAAGCTCCGGGTTTTTCAATAGTTTCACGCCATAAGAAGGAATCATTTCTTTTAGTTTCGGTTCCCATGCTTTGAGATGCTGCGGGAAGCACTTTTCGATGATTTCCAGCATGACGGAAACGGCGGTTGAAGCCCCTGGAGAAGCACCGAGCAATGCGGCGATGGATCCATCCGCGGCACTCACCACTTCCGTACCGAATTGAAGCGTTCCTTTACCGCCGGCGGCCGTATCCTTGATCACTTGCACGCGTTGGCCGGCTACCAGCATATCCCAATCCTCGCTTTTGGCGTTCGGGATAAACTCCCGCAGCTCTTCCATGCGCTTTTCCTTCGACAGCATCACTTGCTGGATCAGGTATTTGGTGAGCGAAAGGTTTTTGGCGCCAGCCGCGAGCATCGTGAAAATATTGTTAGGTTTTACGGAACCGATCAAATCAAACATTGATCCGGTCTTCAGGAATTTTGGCGAAAAGCCTGCAAACGGCCCAAAGAGCAGCGATTTTTTATTATCTATAAATCGGGTGTCCAGATGCGGAACCGACATTGGAGGCGCACCAACCTTCGCTTTGCCGTATACTTTGGCGTGATGCTGCGCGACAACTTCCGGATTATTGCAGACCATGAACAGTCCGCTGATCGGGAAGCCTCCGATATGCTTTCCTTCCGGAATACCGGATTTCTGCAACAGCGGAAGACTGCCTCCCCCGCCGCCGATAAAGACGAATTTCGCCGTATGGCGCTCGACGCTACCGCTATCGACGTTCCGTATTTTCAATTCCCACGCGCCATCGCTCGTGCGTTTGATGTCATCCACACTATGCTTGTAATGGACGCCGACGTTTTTATTTTTCAAGTGTTCAATCAGCATGCGCGTTAAAGCGCCAAAGTTTACGTCCGTTCCGGAGTCCATTTTTGTTGCCGCTATCGCTTCATTCGACGGGCGGTCTTTCATAATCAGCGGAATCCATTCCTTCAGTTTGTTCGGGTCATCGGAAAATTCCATCCCTTTAAATAAAGGGTTGCTCGACATCGTTTCAAAACGTTTCTTCAAAAACGCTACATCGGCTTCCCCTTGCACCATACTCATATGGGACAACGGCATGATAAAGTCTTGCGGATTGTGAATCAGATTGCTGTTGACAAGATAAGACCAAAACTGCATGGAGACTTGAAACTGTTCATTCACGTTTATCGCTTTGCTAATATCGATTGATCCATCAGGTTTTTCAGTTGTGTAGTTAAGCTCACACAGCGCAGCATGCCCCGTTCCCGCATTATTCCATTCGTTGGAACTTTCTTCACCTGGGCTTGCCAGCTTCTCAAACACTTTAATGTTCCAGTCAGGCACTAATTCTTTCAGCATTGTTCCCAAAGTCGCACTCATGATTCCGGCACCAATTAAAATAACGTCTGTTTCGGTTTGTCTGTTACTCATGTCTACCGTCCTTACACGCTAATATTTGAAGAAAAGATGTAGGCGCTCCCATATCAGCCAAAGTACGACCTGGTCACACACCTTTTCTAGATGAATTATAACCTTATCCTAGTATACCACTATTTTATGGACTATTAAATGATTGTTAAACGGCTTTTCAAAGCTGATAACATTGTGATGGGAATATGCTGGGGCAGCTATAAACGTTGGAAAATAAACGCCAGATGGATGAACCGGGTCCCCCCACAGAGAGAACCCGGCCTTCATCACCATTATTTATACGCTGCCTGAAGCAATTGAGCCCTTATATCCGTGAAGCCTTCGCCAGGCTTGCGCAGCGCTTCCAATACAACCTGCGCATTATATCCGTCACAGAAATCATAAATCTGTCCCGGCTCGCCATTCAGGATTCGGAGCACTTGCTTGAAAATAGGCAGCCTTCCCTCTTCCTCAGCAGGAGGTACGGGACTCATTTCGGCTTCAGTCGCGCCCATGTACAGATTGCTCCAATTCTCCAGCGCAACGGTTCCCTTTTCCCCGTGAACAACCAGGGAGACACGTTCTTCCCCTACACGGTGGTCCGTACCCGATACATGGATGTCAATATTGTTATGTAACCGCATGATTGCTCTCACACGGCTCTCGCACTGCCGTCCATCCGTCGGGTATTCGATCTCGCTCATCACCTGGGTGATCGGTCCGAACACCTGCTGAATCATATGAATCCAGTGAATGCCTACTTCAAGCAGATAGCCGCCTTCATGTCTTGTCGTAATCCAAGGGTTGTGCTGCCAGGCACGGGGCCACTGCGGAAATTCCAGGTATAAGTTCATGCTCTTGATCGGTCCAACAGCTTGCTCATCGATCAGTTCCTTTAATTTCAGGACTTCCGGGTCCAGCGGGAACGAGAAATGAATGGCATGCAGTCGACCGGACTGCTCTCCCAGTTCCATCAGATGCTTGGCTTCCTCCAGATTGTTCGCAAGCGGCTTCTCGCAGAAGACATGAATGCCTTTCTGAAAGGCAATCCGCGCCACATCATAATGCATGGACGGCGGAACTGCGATATACACCAGATCCAGCTGAACCTCCTCGAGCATTGTCCGATAGTCTGTGTACAGCTTCGGGCTGCCTCCGGCTGCTTCTGCTTCCCTGTGCAACCTGTCTTCCTCATTATCACATAGCGCCGCTAATTCAACCTGTCCAGCAAATTGGGGAATCCAGCGGTGAATCATGTGCTTTCCCATATGGCCCAGGCCGATCACGGCCAATCTCAGTTTTGTCATATAGCATGTCCTTTCAGCTTAACTTCGGAGATATTTTTTCTTCATAAACCAATATCCCACAGTTGCTCATTTCCCTCAATGTTTATGAATAACGCTTTATCATCTTCAAGCGGAATTTGAATCAAGCCCAACGCATATCGTTTCAAAAGGAAATTCGTGTTTTGCAAATCGAAAAAAAGCAGTAACAGCAAGTTTTTTTATAACTTTTATATCCTTTGGGTAGCTATGATGAAGTGTTTATAATTAAAGTGTGATGTAGGAAGACTTATACAGAAAGCGGTGAAATAGATGATTGCATTTACGACTGAGTTGGTACGCAGATTAATAGATACGCAGTTTCCACAGTGGAGGGATTTGACAATTAAGCCTGTTCAACAATCCGGGCATGATAACCGCACCTATCGGCTTGGCAACGAGATGACCGTTAGACTTCCAAGCCATGAACGTTATGCTTCGGCTATTGAGAAAGAGCAGACATGGCTTCCTATTTTCAAGCCTCATCTGTCCTTGCCGATTCCGGTTCCCGTTGCAAAAGGCGAGCCCACGAACGAATATCCCCTTCCATGGTCCGTCAACCGATGGATTGGAGGCGATACCGTCACACGCGGCAACATAGCCGATTTAAATGGATTTGCCGAAGACCTCGCAGGCTTTCTGAAGGAATTACAAGCGATCGATGCAAGCCTCGGCATACCGGCGGGTGTCCAAAACTTTCATCGTGGGGGAAATTTGGCAGTTTACGATCAAGATACAAGGTCTGTCATCCAAGCACTATCAGGTCAATACGATCAAAAACTCTTGCTTGAAATATGGGAACGCTCCCTCTCAACAAAATACCAGTCTGCGCCATTATGGCTGCACGGTGACGTGGCAGTAGGCAATTTGCTCGTCCAGGATGGACGGTTGTGCGGCGTTATTGATTTCGGGACCATGGGGGTGGGCGATCCTTCAAGCGACCTTGTGATGGCTTGGAACTTTTTTGACGATGACAGCCGCGTTATATTCCTGAACAGCATGAATATGGATGAGGATACGGTTGATCGTGCGCGAGGTTGGGCTTTATGGAAAGCACTCATCACCTACTCTTGGAATGAGAAAGGCTCGGAGCTCTCGAACTGGGGAAGGCATGTGATGGATGTCATTATCCAAGACTATAAACGAAGGCGCTAACGTATGGCTTCTGCTGTACTTGCTGCTATTTATGGTTAACCTCCTGCCAAAGCTCGTATGTAAATTCGCCGTTCAATTCCCGACATGGAACGTGAACGGCGACAATTTTTGAGTCATCAATTAAGTGGCAGTTCTTTCAGCTAGGAGGCCAATTCCGCCAGCACCTTGCCAAGCCGGTCAAGTTGCTGTTCATTAGCTTCGATGCAGATCGGCTTAGCTTGTTCAAACTCCTCTTTTTTCTTGAAACGTTGACGGAAGGTGACCCTCGTACGCCCTTCGAAGCTCTCGAATGTAGCTGTTACCCGAAATTCGTGGACGTTTAGATGATCAATCACGACCCGCTCCGGCTGCACGAACTCCACAAAGACGTTATGGTTAGGATAATCCACGCCATCCGGTCCGTGCATGGTGAACTTCCACGTGCCTCCCGGCCGCATATCGCACTCGTGAAACGTATGGGTGAAGCCTTTCGGTCCCCACCACCTTGCTAATAAATCAGGGGTTGTCCATGCCCGAAACACAAGCTCCCGCGGGACATCGTACTCACGCATAGCCACAAGTTCACTTTCGCCTATTGTCATGTTCAGACCTCTCCTACCAATACCTTGCCTAGTGTGTCCAACATGATGTTTGTACCGTGTTCCCGCACTTCCGGCGTATCGTGCCCGTCAAAGAATGCACCTTGCTCCGTGAAAATCAGCTTCGTGCCACCATCAACCTCGATAAGCTCGACCGTTGTGATCGAGACGGAGAAGCGTGTGTCGCCCGAATCCAGGGTGTACGTATAGACAATGCGCTGCTCTGGAACAAGCTCTTGATAGATCGCGTCGAAGGTAAAGATCGGCCCTTCCGGCGGTCCGCCGCTGCTGTACTCGCGCCCTCCAACCCGGAAATCGAAGATGTCTGGCTTGGAATACCATTTGGCTTTGGCTATCGGATCGGCCCAGGCGTGATAAACCCGCTCCGGCGATGCTGCATAAGTCCGTTCGACGACGAAGGTGGCGTGCTTAACGAATCGTTCTTTCATTGATTTTCCTCCTTATGTTTCGAAATTTGTACTTCCTCCTCGGCAAGAAAGTCTCCCAACAGGTCCAAATGTCGCTCCCAACCCCATTGCCGCTCAATGACCGGTTTCTCAAATTCCATCTTCATCGCTTGCAGAAGGCTCGTGAAATCTTCCACCGATACTTCCGCTTTGCCCTGCATCAGCTTGGATACATGTCTGAGCTGTTCCAACAGCCTCTGCTGCAACTTGATCTGCTCTTGGATTCGGCCTATCTGCAGGCCCACGATCTCAAGCGGACTGATCTGCCCGCCATTTAAGACCGACTTAACCTCCTCAAGAGATAAGCCTAACTCCTTAAGCGATAAAATCTGGTGCAAGCGTGACAAGTCTGATTCACCATATAGCCTGTGGCCCGATTCCGTCTGGTCAGAGGGAGATAGCAAACCGATTTGATCATAATAACGCAGGGTTCGCACGGTAAGCCCCGTCAGCTTGGCGAGGTCCCCGACCTTCCAGTGTCTCTTCATTAACCATCCCCACTCTTTGGCGCTAGCTATGTACCGGTAGCTTCATTGTAAAACATGACGTTACGTAAGGTGCAAGCGAAATTCTACCGGAATTTTTTTGCGCGGCGATCGTTCCATCCGTTTTATATTCGTAATTCATTAATAATTGTTTTTTGCATCGGAATCATGCCAGATTCATTGACTAACATCTTACATATTTTCGTTTAAAACCGAGCTGCCCCTTATCTGCCGCCTTTTGAATATTAACGGAAGCGTTCAAAAACTTGCTCTTTGAGGTATTCTGATTGACCTCCACCGGGCCTACTTCCTTCGCAATGGCTACCGCCTTATCATGGAGCGGCAAATAGGATACGCCCACAGTATATATGAAATTGTTCATTGCATATTTCGTACGTTCAGGAGCCTCATGAATCGTTCTTTTTACAAGCTCCAGCATCTCAGCCATTTTCCCTTCGGAAAATTCACTGTCCGGACGATTCCCGAGCAGCCAGCAGTAACAGCTCCAGCCCGCGGACATTTTCAGCTCCATACCGCTTGCAATCCATTGATCGGAAACTTCTTGCGCAATATCCGTTTCTGCCAAAGTTACGGCTACTACATAATCCGATAGCATATAAAAATAAGCTCCATCCATCCACCGTTCAAAATCCGCCTCAGACATGGCTTTAGGATCGGCGATGACCCCGGCGAAGTACATAGCGTCGTAATTCCCCGTGGCATAGAGCTGCTCGGCTAAAGGTTGATTGCGTTTTATTTCCCTAAAAATGGGCTTCATCGCACCGGTAGCCACGCCAAAAAGCGGTTCTTGCGCGCCGTTGGACTGGTACATCTTTTTGGTTCGCTCCTTGCCGAGAGCTTCAAGCTCTTGCATAACCGTTTCTAGATCCATTGTTCACACATCCTTCATCATGATTTTTCATTTCGGGGTTAAGCCATCTTAACTTGAATATATCATAAAGCGGCGTTCATCCCATTAAATCAGGGCCAAGATCCTTAATAGTGCTAAAACACAGCAACCTGAAACGGATTCCGCACAGCCAAATACGTACTGTTCGTCAGACTTTTTTATGATCGAATTATAAATAAAATCGCCGTCCAATCCCCAGGTAGAGAACGTGAACGGCGACAATGTTAGCAGCTGATCAAGGTTCTGTTCAGCGCTTTCTAAGCCGTACAGCTTAGCTTGTTCAAACTCCTATTTATCTTGAAAAGTTGATGGAATGTCCTCTACTTCATATAAAGACGTATCCAACGCCTGAATGAATGGGGTCCACTCTCCTGTCGCGAAAAGCAGAAGCCGGTGCATGGCACGCGTGCATGCCGTGTAAAACAACTTGCGCTCGCTCTCAAGGTGATACGTCTGTGAAGATGCATCGTAGATTAGTACGGCATCGAATTCAACGCCTTTAGCGAGATAAACCGGGATAATCAATATCCCTTTCTCGAAGGTGGGCGTGTTTTTCGTCACGAGCTTCAGCCCCTGGCATCCTTGAGACGTCAAGATCTCGTAAGCATCTTTGGCTTCGGCCGCCGTTTTGGTAATGACGCCAATAGAGGTGAGGCCTTCAGCCTGAAGCGCCATCAGGTGCTCAGCTATTCTCGCTGCCCGCTTCTCGCCGCTTCCCACATTAGAGAAGAGAGGCTTCCTGCCGCGTCGTTCAAAGGGTACGATCTCCTGAGCGTTCGGCAGCAGATACTTCGTGAATTCCACGATCTCGCGGGTCGACCGGTAACTGCGGACCAGGCGAAACAAGGTCGTCTCAGACTCGCCGTACAGCCGAATGAGCGGCGAATCTTCACCGTACAGTTCCGTGGCCTGGGCAAAGATGGCCTGACCGAAATCGCCGAGCACCGTCATGCGGGCACGGGGAAACAGCCTTTTGAGAAACTCATATTGAAACATTGAATAATCCTGACCCTCGTCGACGAATACATGCCGTACCTCCGTGTTGGTCCGAACGCCCTCAATGAGCTCTTTTAAATACAGATACGGTGTTGCGTCCTCATAGAATAGTTCAAGCCGGCCGAGCTTATCCTTGGTCTGCTCGCAGATTTCCGGCCAGAGTGAAGGGATGTCGGCCCCATTTGTCATCTTTTTGAAGGCATCCCCATTTTCGAACAGCTGCACGTACAACTGAGCCATATCAATGAATAACATCCGCTTCACGCTTCGCTTGAGCGGTATGAACTGCTCCTTCACGATCATCCGGCGCAGCAGTGTTTCTTCCCGCTCGGCATAGTCAAAATCGCCTTCATCCGACCTGAGCTCGCCTTGGATTATTTCACGAGCTTCTTCATATTGCTCGGCAAAATCAAAGACGCCTCTTTCTTTATGGAGTTTTTGATAAACTTCGGCATACTGATCCTTGTCGAGATAATCAAGTTCATCCTGCACCCAAACCGCTTCCCGCTCCTTATTCTCCAGCAAGGTCAGTTCACGCAGCAGCCACTCCTGCAGCATAGCGATACGATTGGTCATGCGAATGGAAGGATCATAGCTGTAAAATTTGGACTCCATTTGCCCCGCAGAGATCAAATCGCGTTCCCGAAACCGAATGCTTTTGAATAACATGCCTTCCTGCTCCAACCACTGTGCATAATTCCGCAGAGCTTGAAGGAAGTCTACGGATGACTTGTAATGAATCCCTGTCAGCCGGGCCTTATACGCTTGCGTCGATTGTTCTGCCAGCACGTATTCGATCTGATCGAAGGGATCCTCCAGGCGGAACTTTCTGCCAAGTGAGTGGTCAAGATATTCCTGGAAGGTCGTCTGCTGCATGTTTTCCTCACCAAGCTCAGGAAGAACGGTAGATACATAGCTGTTAAACATCGGATTCGGCGAGAAAAGAACGATCTGGTCAGCCTTAAGCCGCTCGCGGTGCTTATACAGCAGGTACGCCACCCGCTGAAGTGCCGCCGAGGTCTTCCCGCTGCCAGCCGCCCCCTGCACGATAAGCATCCGGCTTTTGTCATCGCGGATGATGGCATTTTGCTCTTTTTGGATGGTCGCGACGATGCTCCTCATCTGATTGTCCGCACCCTTACCGAGCACCTGCTGCAGCAATTCGTCGCCGATCGTTAAGCTTGTGTCGAACACATTCTGCAGTTGGCCCCCGCGGATCTGATACTGCCGTTTCAGCTTCATCTCTCCTGTGATGGTTCCACCTGGCGTATCATATCCAGCCGCTCCCGGTGAATAGTCGTAGTACATGCTCGCGACCGGAGTACGCCAGTCATAAACCAGAAAACTCATGCCGTCCGAATCAACGAAGGATGCTACGCCAATATAAACCTGCTCGGTAAAGTTCAAGCCATCCTCATGAAAATCGATGCGCCCGAAGTAAGGGGATGACAGCAGCCGTTTCATGTTTTTCCATTGCTGCACGCGCCCGCGGTAGCTTCGCTCCCGTTCGGATAGTATCGCTTCTTGCTGCCTGATACTGTAAAAGGTCTCTTCAAAGTCTTCGTCCGTGCTTGTATTGACGGTAACTTCCTCCCAAAATTGCTTGCGGATGTCCGTCACCTGACCTTGCAGCCCAGTCACCTCCGGATCCAGTTCGGCGATTCTCTCCTCCAGCTTTTCCGTAACCAGGTCCAGCCGCTCCTGTTCCTGTTTCCAATCCTCCGCGTTCACCATTTTTTAAATGCCCTCCCTCATTTCAATTTGCTGAAAAATAGCGTTTGACAAACCGTATTTTTTTGTGATAAGATTAGAATGTAAATATGATGGGATAAATTTATAGTTTTTCAAAAGTTGATACTGGTTTTTCCATCATACCATAGTGCTTTTTTGTACGCAACTTTAATTTATGCATATGTACCCCCGGCAGATTTGCCGGGGTTTTTATTTTTCATTTATGCAGAAGGAATCTTTTCCGGTTTCAACGCATCCGTTTATTTAAAAATTTTTCTTGTTCAATAACTCCTATCCTGTTATTATGGAGAAGTATGATTTTTGGAAAGCGAATATTCAATATAGATGTAGGATCTTTCCAAGCAGATAATCTTTGACCACTTCCATGAAGAAGTTAAGGCCATACGGACAGCCGGGTCAAATGCCGATTGGCAACTTTCGTTGCCTTATTGATTGAGTTAAAAGCTCAAATTTTATAAGTTGGTTACTTTACAACCAGTGCATATGCACACAACTTGTGAAACGGTCAATAAGAGTGGTAAAAGTAATTATTTGCTATATAGACTCTGATCCTAACATGATATATTTGAATATGAAGCGCCTTTCATAAAACGCTGCGTTTTATGGCTGACTGACGAGCACGCAAGAGGTTTGTCCGGTCATGCTTATGGGGACGATCTTATTATTTGACTATATCAAAGCAAGTGTGATGCGCATGGTGCGTGTTTCGCTTGCTTTTTTTGTTGCCGTTTTTACATTGAAAAAATTTATCTGAGATAGGAGATCGAAAAAATGGGAAAAGCACTAATCATCGGCGCCGGCGGCGTAGCATCTGTAGCCATTCATAAATGCGTTCAAAACAGCGAGGTATTCGAAGAAATCTGCATCGCCAGCCGTACGAAGTCCAAATGCGATGAGCTGAAAGCCAAATTGGACGGCGGCAAAACTAAAATTACGACTGCACAGGTCGATGCTAACAACGTAGATGAACTGATCGCTCTGATCAACGAAGTCAAACCGGATATCGTCATGAACCTGGCTCTGCCTTACCAAGATTTGACGATCATGGATGCTTGTCTGGCTACTAAAACGCACTATATGGATACAGCAAACTATGAGCCGGAAGATACGGCGAAATTCGAATACAAATGGCAGTGGGAGTACCGTGAGCGCTTTGAAAAAGCAGGGATCACAGCTCTTTTGGGCAGCGGATTCGATCCAGGCGTAACCGGTGTATTCTCTGCATATGCGCTAAAACACTATTTTGACGAAATTGAATATATCGACATTCTGGATTGCAACGGCGGGGATCACGGCTATCCTTTCGCAACCAACTTCAACCCGGAAATCAATATCCGCGAAGTGTCCGCTAATGGACGCTACTGGGAAAACGGGCAATGGATCGAAACGAAACCAATGGAAATCAAACGCGAGTATAACTTTGCTGAAGTCGGCCAAAAGGACATGTATCTGCTCTACCATGAAGAACTTGAATCCCTTGCGCAAAACATGCCTGGACTGAAACGCATCCGCTTCTTCATGACTTTCGGCCAAAGCTATCTCATGCACTTAAAGGCGCTTGAAAACGTAGGAATGACGTCCATCGAACCGATCGAATACGAAGGAAAACAAATCATTCCGCTTCAATTCCTGAAGGCCGTACTCCCGGACCCGGCTTCCCTGGGACCTCGTACGGTAGGCAAAACGAACATCGGCTGTATCTTCAAAGGGAAAAAAGACGGCCAAGACAAGACGTACTATGTCTACAATATTTGCGACCATCAAGAGTGCTATAAAGAAGTGGGCTCCCAAGCCATCTCCTATACAACCGGCGTACCTGCCATGATCGGCGCGGCGATGGTCATGACTGGCAAATGGAATAAACCGGGCGTATTCAATATCGAAGAGTTCGATCCAGATCCATTCATGGAAGAGCTGAACAAATGGGGACTGCCATGGGTAGAAGACTTCAACCCTGTGCTGGTTGACGCATTGCCTGAAGAAGCTAAACAGCCGGAGCTCGTTCGCTAATATGCGGTTCGAGGAATTGCCGACACCCTGTTTCGTAGTCGATGAAGCACTCATCGAAAAAAACCTGAATATTTTGAACGGCGTCATGCAGCGTACGGGAGCCAAAATCGTGCTGGCGCAAAAAGCCTTTTCCATGACCGCCATGTATCCTCTGATCGGGCAATACTTAAGCGGCACGACCGCGAGCGGTTTATTCGAAGCACGGCTGGGTCACGAAGAAATGGGCAAAGAAAATCATGTCTTTGCCCCTGCCTATCGTGAAGATGAAATCGACGAGATTATATCCATTTGCGACCATATCATCTTCAATTCCTTCTCCCAGTTGGAAAAGTATAAAACGAAAGCTCTTGCTGCAGGTCGAAAAGTAGGCCTTCGCATCAATCCGGAATGCTCGACGCAAGAGGGACATGAAATCTATGATCCCTGCTCGCCTGGTTCCAGATTCGGCGTCAAACGGGAGGATTTCCGGCCGGAGCTGCTCGAAGGCGTCACGGGACTGCACTTCCATACCCTGTGCCAGCAGAACTCGGACGACTTGGAGACCACGCTGAATGCCGTCGAAGACAAGTTTGGGCCATGGTTGCCGCAGATGGAATGGATCAATTTCGGCGGCGGTCACCATATCACAAGAGACGACTATGATATCCCAAGACTCGAAGCTTGCATTTCGCGAATGCAGAAACAATACGGCTTGGAAGTCTACCTTGAACCCGGAGAAGCCATCGCGCTGAATGCAGGCTATATGGTCACCTCCGTCCTGGATATCCATAAGAACGGTATTGAGATTGCGATCGTGGACACGTCGGCAACCTGTCATATGCCGGATGTTCTGGAAATGCCGTATCGTCCGCCGCTTATCGGTTCGGGCGAAGCCGGGGAGAAGCCGTACACCTACCGGCTCGGCGGTCCAACCTGCCTGACGGGTGACGTCATTGGAGACTATTCCTTTGACCAGCCTCTGAAGAACGGCGACAGATTGGTGTTCGAAGACATGGCGATCTACTCCATGGTCAAGACCAACACCTTCAACGGCATGCCGCTGCCGGCCATCGCCGTGCAGGACAAAGACGGCAATTGCCGCGTCGTGCGCGAGTTCGGCTATCAGGATTTTAAGATGAGACTGGCTTAATGAATAAAAAAACCTTAACCCTGTAAGTAAGGGTTAAGGTTTTTTTGGTTAAGTTCATTCTGCGTCTCTGTCTATTTTCAGAGCATCAGCAGCTATCGAATGGATATTAGAGTTCGACTTCTTTTCCTTCTTGCATCGAACGTTCAATAGCATCCACCACGCGCAGCGAATCAAATGCTTCTTTCGGAGTGATAATAGATTTCGTTCCGTTGGCTATATTGTTTATGAAAGCCATTAATTCTTCAGCAAGATCTCCTGAAATTTCGCCATTTGTGTAATACCAATGTCTTGAGTCAGGATAACTGATTCTTTTTTCGCTTACAAAGCGAACGCCATGATCGCATGAATCGACATATGCCACACCTTTTGTACCTACTAGCTCTAACTTGTCATCAATAATGGTAGGTGAGTTTTCTGGCAGTACCCAGCACGCTTCAAGACATGCAATTGCTCCATTTTCATAAGTGACGATGGCATAAATGACATCCTTCATGTCTTGTTCCTTGAGCAATACGCTTCTGCCTCTAGCAAATACTTTTACAGGTTCACAGCCCATGTACCAATTGATGTAGTCGATATCATGTATCATTACATGCATACTTAAATCGGAAGCACCGACATATCTTTTTGGCCCTGTAATAGGACTATTTCTTCTGCAGTACAGATGGATGATATCTCCAAGTTCTCCTTGATCCAATGCTTGTTTTACCATATTAAATCTTGGATCAAATCTCAAAAGGAATCCTACCGTAAATACTTTGTCGTAATCCTTTGTAATCTCATATAATGCTTTTCCATCTTCTAATGTTTTTGCCAATGGTTTTTCAAGCAGAATATGTTTCTTGTTTGCAACGGCAACTTCTACACACTGTCTATGCATGTTATCAGGCAAAACAATGCTAACGGCATCGATTTCCGGATCGGCTAGTAGTTCATTGTAATCCTTATAAGCTTTGCAGCCAAATTGCTCTTGAACTTCTTTACGACGTTGATCATTATATTCACACACCGCAACGAGTTCCACCATGGGTAGTTTTGAATATATTTGGGCATGATACGTTCCCATTTGACCCATTCCGATAACTCCAACTTTAATTGACACACTAATCACCCTTTCAAATGATAAAAATTCTATTCGACATTTTTCGAATACCCGATTATTGCACGTTAACAATTTCCAATAGATATCATTGTATTGATAACTACCAGTTATAGAATTTTTCGATTTAATACTTCTTCCAGTAGGTTCCATGCTTCATAACAGCTTGGTTCTGCGATGAAAGGTTCAAATCCAAAGTTTAAATACATATTGATTGCTTGATAACTCGTCGTTTGTGATGTGAGATACGCTTTGGAATGATGTTGGGCTAAGATATTCATAGCTGCACTGAGTAAGGGTTTTGAAAGTTTTTTCCCTTGGTATTCAGGAGCAACTCCAACCCAATGAATTCTACCGGATATTTCTCCATCGCCTTTCAAGTCGCCATACCATGCTGTTGTTGTACCGATGACTTCTCCATCTTTGTTCTCTATAAAAAGACAACGCTCGGTCATCTCATCAATATAAGGACCAAATTCTTTATTGAAGTGTTCTAGTGCAGCTTCCTCGGTTTTGAATTCATCTACGCTTGTTTCAACTCTAGCCCAATGATGTTCATCACCCTTTTCAAATAACCTAATTCGAAAACCATCAGGAAGGGAAAACTGAGGAATTTCCAGCGTGTTTTTTCTCACCATTTTCAGTGGAATTCTTTTCATTATTATCAACTCCTTTATCGTGTTTTAATATAAGTAAGCTTCCAGCGAATCGCTTTGGCAGTGACCATATGGGACAGTAATATTACTTATTCTCATTTCGAGCATCTTTAAAACCCATTTTTCCAACAAAACGAGAGAACAGTAGTTTCTTTTGTAAAGGCATTCAAAGAGCTCGATCATCCAGCAATCATGTTTTCCTTTCGTTTATTTACTTTTACTTGTATGGCGTTAGCCAATAAATTACCTACGTTGATTGTAGCAAGAAAAAAGGAATATTTCCACCAGAAAAATATTATAATCCGGTTTTTTTCTCTTTATTTATTGAAAAGGAATAGTTGCAGTGATATACTTTTGGAAAGAAAGCGTTGTCAAGTGATTAGGTTACCAGGTGAACAAATTTTTTTTGGGCATTAAAGGAGAATAAATCTGCCAATAATAACTAATGGGAAATTTATATTCTTCCAAAAAGCTAATATGTTTGAAGCTACTTTTTTGTTAACAAGAAATGAACATATGATTTTACTTAATACATCAAGGAGGGAAAACAGAGGAATATGTAACATTTCTTGTTTATTGATAAAGTGGTTTCTCAACTCATTATTGAAAATTAAGTTATTCTAGAGGGTTACTTTCAATAACAACTGTGGCTGATAATAAAAAAGGTTGGTGAAGCTAGCATGAAGCAGATGAACAAAGGGAACTTTTTAGATAGAATTGGTATACCAAGCGTCTTATCTTGGAGTTACTTGGGCGTTATGATCTTTATGATTGGTAATGGAGTTGAAGTAGGGTGGCTAAGCCCTTATTTAGAGGATAACGGATTAAGCATACAACAAGTGTCTACTTTATTTGGGATGTATGGATTTACTGTGGCATTATCATCCTGGTTTGCTGGAGTGTTCTTTGAAACAATTGGTGCTAAACGTACCATGCTGATTGGCTCCATTTTTTGTGTTGTTGGCATGACCGGTTTCGTAAGCCTGGGACTACGTGACATGTCTTACCCGTTCTTGTTGATCACACAGGCCATCAAAGGCTTTGGCTATCCTCTCTTCGTATATGCGTTAGCAACTTGGATTGCTTATAGAAGCCCAGCAGAAAAAGTGAGCACAGCCTATGGATGGTTTTGGTTTGTTTTCTCGGGTGGAATGAGTGTAATAGCTACTTTTTATTCTAGCTGGGCCATCAATCAATTGGGCCATATTAATACACTATGGACTACTCTCATTTTCATCATTTCTGGCTCCTTTTTTGCGTTAGTAATCAATCGCGATAACATTAAGCCTCAAGGTAAACAGAGTACCAAGGAAAATATTAAAGGCGTTCTAAAAGGAATCACTATTCTTAAAGAACGTCCTAAGTTACTTCTTAATTGTATTATTCGAATAATCAATACCATCTCTCAGTTTGCTTTTCCTGTGTATCTGCCGATGTATATGATATCTCAGGGCTTTACGACCACCCAATGGTTAAGTATATGGGGTACTGCTTTTACCAGTAATATCTTTTTCGTTTTGATCTGGGGGATCGTTGGAGACAAAATCGGATGCAAAAGAACGATCATTTGGTGCGGTGGGGTCTTAACCGGCGTATCAAGTCTTCTTCTTTTCTTCGCTCCGCAATATATTGGGGCAAACTATCCGATTTTACTTCTACTTTCGATCATTTGGGGAGCAGGCTTGGGTGGTTATGTACCTCTGGATGCCATGTCAGCGAATACGGTTGAAAAAGATAAAGGGGCCGTCATGTCCGTGTTAAACTTGGGAACAGGCTTATCTGTTCTTGCTGGCCCAGCATTAGTCGGTTTGCTTATTAATTCCATTGGAGCAAGTGGTGTTACTTGGGTGATTGCAGGATTGTATTTTGCAGGTGCTATACTAACGAACTTCTTGGATGAACCGGAAAAAGCTCCAAAAAATACAACTCAATCTGAAATGTTAATTAAAACTAAAGAAGAAAATGCTTTATAATCTCATTCATTGTGGGGATCTTGCAAACAACGTACAAAACATGACATAGACAAAACAAAAAGGTCGATTTTTCCTGAGATAAGGAATCATCGACCTTTTTTTGCTTTGGATAAGACCTTTTTATTGAATTTGCTTCTACACACGAAATCATACATCACCCTCTCAATTTAAATGTGAAATATATTCAAGGGCTGTTGTTCCATATACACTTTTAAAGTGTTTATTTAAGTGGGCTAAATCAAAAAAACCATATGCAGCTACTGCTGAATAAATATCTCTATTTTTTTCGATCAACTGCTTGGCACGTTCTACTTTGCAATTAAGGAAGTATTGGTATGGTGAAGTTCCCGTATTCGCCTTAAATAGTCGGATGAATTGAAATTTCGATAAATCAAGCTCCTTACAGATCTCATCAAGCTTGAGGACGTGCTCTAAGTTTGCATGAATCATTTCTTTGGCTTTTCCTATTATCGTGCTATCCTTCTTGTCGTCCGAAGAAAGATGGGTTTGGCCAAGGTTATCCGTCAGGGATAAGAACAATTCACTGCATAACGCCTCATCCTTTTCGCCTAATATAGCTTGAGAAAGGCTTAAAACCTGCTGTCCAAGTCGATGATCGTACACAATCGGAGTTGAAAATCGCACAATCTCCTTTTTTCCAATACCCTCTAAGAGCAATTGCGGATCAATATACAGCATCACATAATCAAGACCCGACTTATCGTGTGCCATACCGTCATGTACCTGTTCTGGATTGAAGAGCATCACGCCATTCTGATGAGACAATTGCAAGCTGCCGTCCATGTGATAATGTTGAATACCGCGCAATGTTACGCCAATGGCATACTCCTTGTGAGCGTGCTTTTTATATTTAAAATCAATCATACTTGCTGATAAAGCAGTAATACCTGCTGATTTTTTATAGATGAATTTATCCATTGCCGCACCTCTATATAAACTTAACTAAATCCAGATCATGATGGCAGCGTAAACCAATAGTATGGCCATAATGAAGCTAACCATCTTATTGTGCTTCTGCAAAAACGATTTGAAGATCGTCCCGAAAAGAACCCACGTTGTAAAAGCCAAAAAGCCGATGAACGTTATCGCAATAATACTTAGCGTCACAGAAGGCGCATCGCTATAATAGGGCATAATGAAAGTTGGAATTACAGTCAATGTAAATAATACGACCTTGGGATTTAGAAATTGCATAACGAAGCCGGATAAAAAGGTGCCCGTCTTTTTGACGGTTGGGTCCGACGAGTTCGTTTTGCAGACCAGATAAGCTAAATAGAGCATATACATGCTCCCGATTACCTGCATGGTAATGAATATTTTCGGCATGATCGTGATTAACAAATGATTCAATACAGCAGAAATCACCAGTAATAAACCAAAACCAACCGTTGCTCCATAAGTATATTTCATTGCTCTCTTGGCCCCATCCTGATGAACGGTGGACAAAATGACGATATTCGTAGGTCCCGGCGTAAAAGTAGCAATTATACAGTAAATCAAAAAAGACGTAATGTCCATGAGAACAACCCCCTTCTAGCTGTTCCCATATCCTACATCTTAAAATGAAGTGCAATATAGTATATTATTGCTGATCATGAATTTCTTCCGCCATGAGCGCGCTGTCCGTGACGGCGATTTTGACAGGCTTATATAAAGTTCTCCGTGCGAATTTTGACGTGTATAAACGGTAGATCGAATCGAAACCGCCCCTCCATGAACCGGATGAGCGGTCTTTTACATTTTACTTCTCCTGCTCCTTGATCACCTGCTCAATCCCTAGCAGAATCAGCTTCAAGCCGAACTCGAATGCTTTGTCGGTCCCCATCAGTTCGAACAGCCCGTTCGTGAACATTCTCCGGAACAGTCCCGCATCCGTCTCGCTCATGGAATTCAGAAGGTGAATCATTTCCTCACCCGGAAGCGCTTCTGCTCCCTGGTCCTTAAGAATCGCGGAAACATTGCGTTGGTGCTCATAATCGTCCAGAACGAAGTTGAAAACATAATTCATTAGCGTAAGAACCACTTGCATTTTCTGCTCTTGCTCGAGCGGCGTCGATTCCACGCAGAGAAGCATACGGTTGGTGAACCGGATGATGTCCGGCTCGTGGGGCAGCGTCGACATCATGAGCTGCGTGGAGCAAGGATACCGGCCGAGCACGCTTCGCACCGTTACCGCAAGCCCCCTCAGCTGCTCCTTCCAGTCCCCCTCGGAGTGGTATTCCTCCAGAATGATCTTCGATACCTGGTTGGCTAGACGCTGGTATAGATTCTGCTTGCTCTTGAAGTACCAGTATAGAGAGGGAGCCTGAATTCCTAGCCTGACGGCCAATCGCCTCATGCTGAATTTCTCGATGCCCTCCTCCCCAAGAAGCTCCCACGAGGTTTCCAAAATCTTATCCTCCGAAATCTGAGGCTGCTGTTTTTTCATCGTATCCGCCCTTTTATCTAACAGTGTAAGTTTGTGCTTTACAGGTTCATAAGTTCATGATATCATCTAACACTGTAAGGCACAACCTAACACCGTTAGATTAGAGTCCAAAATAAATAAAGAAAGTAGTGACCCGCATGGATGCAGAAAACCTCCATTACTTTGAAAAAGCACCGGTCGCAAAAGCCGTCGCTCACTTCGCTGTACCGATGATGCTAGGCACGTCAATGAGCGTCATCTATTCCATCTTGAATGCCTATTTCCTTGGTACACTCCACAATACAGCCATGTTAACCGCACTAGCGCTAACCTTGCCTTTATTCGCGATCATTATGGCGCTTGGCAACTTGATTGGCATGGGTAGTGGTACATTCATCTCCCGTTTGCTAGGAGAGAAAAAGGTTGATGATGTAAAGCATGTGTCTTCATTCGCCTTTTACAGCAGCTTAGTTCTCGGACTTATTGTGATGGCCGTTGGCCTCCCGTTGATCGATCCCATCGTTCATGGCCTGGGGGCAACGCCTGACTCCTTCGGATTTACGAAGGACTATGTCACGATTATGCTTATGGGTTCACCATTCGTCGTATTATTCTTCACGCTGGAGAATATCGTGCGCTCGGAGGGTGCAGCCATCACATCGATGATCGGTATGATTCTCAGTGTTGTTGTCAATATTATTCTCGATGCGTTAGTCATCTTCGTGTTCCATTGGGATGTGATCGGCGTTGCATCTGCTACAGTCATTTCTAACTTGGTTGCAAGTGTATTCTACGCCTTCCATATGAGAAATAAGAGCCCATTCTTAACTGTCTCCGTCAAGTGGTTCAAGGCCACCAAGGAGATTCTAAGCAATGTATTCAAAATCGGAGTTCCCGTCTTTATTATGAGTATCTTCTTGGGCGCCATGTCGCTCATCTTTAACCATTTTCTTGTTGAATATGGAGATCCGGCCGTAGCGGCTTACGGAATTTCATCACGTTTATTGCAATTTCCAGAGTTTATTCTGATGGGATTATGCGAGGGAGTCGTGCCGCTCATTGCTTTCTCTTTTACAGCGAATAAATTACGCATGAAGCACACCATTGGATTTACGATCAAAACGATTGTGGCGTTAGCCGTCGTGTTCGGCGTCATCGTCTATCTGATTTCCGACCACTTAATTGGTTTATTTACGCATGACCCGCAATTAATCGAAATGGGCAGCTACATTCTGCATGTGACGTTCTTATCCTTGTTCATTACAGGAATGACCACGTTGTTCACAGGGATCTTTCAAGCAACAGCGCAAGGAACGGCCGCATTTATTATGTCAATTATTCAAGGAATTACGCTGATTCCTGTGCTCTATATCGCCAATCACATGAACGGCTTCCACGGGGTGGTCTGGTCGCTCGTCATTGCCGATGCCGTCGCGTTCCTTGTGGGTGCCATCATGCTGTATGTTCTGCGATCCAAATTACAGCCGGATTTGGATAGTTTAGTACAGTAAGAAACCTATCACAGGCAAAAAGGCAGGATCGGGGCAATCCCCGATCCTGCCTTTTTGAGGTACAAATGAAAATTCCATACCCTATTTTTTGTTGCACTCAGAGTATTTCTTCGTGCCCTTTCAGAGCATGCTCGATTCGCTTATCCGGCATAAACCAGATTACGGCAACGAGTACAAAAAAGAAGCCAGATATCCAAGGACTCACATATGCGGTCAAGGCCGCTGCCAGGTAGAGTATGGGGGATACCTTTCCTTTCCAGTCTCTTCCCATCGCCAAAAAGAATGAGGAATCGCTGGAATGCTGGTTAATAATCGCCCGCTGAAGCAGCCAATACGAAAATGCTGCGAGTAGTAGTATAATACCGTACAGTGCTGTAGGAGTGGCTCCAAAGTGGCTTTCCCCCATCCAAGCCGTCGTAAACGGGATAAGGGATAACCAGAATAGAAGCAGCAAATTGAGCCACATCAATGGTCCGTTCATTGTTCGAACCATATGCAGCAGATGATGATGATTGTTCCAGTAGATGCCGATATACACGAAGCTAAAGATGTAGCTAAGAATCTTGGGGCCGAGCGCGATCAGCGCATTCCAGTCATGGCCTTCCGGCACTTTAAATTCCAGCACCATGATCGTAATGATTATCGCCAGTACGCCATCGCTGAACGCTTCCATCCGATTCGCTTTCATTATGTCTCACCCTCTCTCGCTTCTCGCGCTATCTGTAACGGCAGGTTTAAAGGCCATCCTTAACGGGTGGCCTTTTTGGAGTCTCGCTATCTAGATCGTCTAAAGTTATTAACGGGACGATTTTTGTCTAAACGTTTATTTTTGAGCATCAAGAATAAACATCGATGCATCCTGCCCCATGAATATTTTACTTCCAGTATAACAAGTTTTGGATTGAATATGTCCATAACCAATTTTCTTCATAATGTCAGTTAACTCCTCTTGATGAAATCCGTTATGAACGATATCTGAAACGATATTTTCATTTTTATTAAAATCTACGATTAGCAAATGTCCTCCTTCATTAAGAACATCAAATAATCTTGATAGAACGAATTCAACATCATCAATATGGAGTAGAACCTGAGCCATAAAAATATAATCAGCCCGTAAATCGGATAAACCTTCCGTTTCAAAATCAAAACATAGCGTATCGGCATTCTGAATATTGAAATCGGAAATTTTTTGCTTGATTTGATTAACCATGTTTGGTGAAGTATCCAGAAAAAGCACAGAATTAAAATCGTTTAACAGGTTCATTCCGACAAGACCCGTTCCACACCCAAAATCAATCGCATTCTTACTTTTGGTGTCAATTAAATATTCACGAATGGCATCAGATGATACCTTTGCGATTTGAATTCTTTCAGGAGTGTCATATATGTTCGCTATCATTTCAAACTTGTCCGTATTTCCCATGTTAACCTCTCCAATCTGCCTTAATAAAGAATGTTGAGTACAATAAAACTTGCGTTACTTAGGGTACGGTTCATCGTATCATCTATATTGCGAAATTAAAAGACACTCGTCCGGGTGCCTCTTAGCTGTCGTCAAGGTGATTGAGTGTGAGTTCCGTAGTTCTGCATTATTCTTACCCCAAAAAAGCTCATTCATGAATGATTTCTGCCATGATGCATGAACATATTAACCATATCCCTCATTCAGGCGAAAATGAAGCTTTCGGGGTCTCTTGTAGGCTCCATAGAACGGTCTATATCCGATCTGACGCTTGTCCAGTTCTCGCTAATTCTACGATTCAAATGTAATCAGGTCAGTTTCATATCCAACAAACGCAAGATTATCGTCAACGCTTCTGCTCGCGAAGCTTCCGCGCTCGGCGCGAACTTGCCGCCACTGCGTCCTTGCAGCACACCCACCTGTCTAAGCGCTTCCGCTGTACCTCTCGCCCACGTCGGTATACTCGCGTCGTCTGCGAACCCGGAGTTCGTCAGTGACGGTTCAACCCCGAATGCCTTGGCGACCATAACTGCCATCTCTGCGCGAGTAATTCGCTCATTGGGTCGGAAGCTGCCGTCCGGATAACCACTCACGATATTCACTGCCGCAGCTTGCGCAATCGCTGACTTCGCCCAATCTCCAACCGTGAACGCATCGGAGAAGGTGTGACCACCGCCTTTGTTCTCGCTTTGCCCGATCGCCTTCATCAGCATCACGACGAACTCCGCCCGCGTCACCGATGCGTTCGGATGGAACGTTCCATCGGGGTAGCCACTCACGATGTTGCTCATTATGGCTTGTCGAATCTGCTTCTCCGCCCAATGCCCGGAGATATCGGACAATTCGATCGCTTCGTCCCGCTTCACCACATTCCGATGAATCGTGATCGTATACGTCTTTGTCGTCCCGTCTTCCGCTTGAACGATCAGTTCAAGCAGGTTACCGCCTGCCTTCAAGCTCAGGTTCTTGTCGCTACCCAGCGCTTCTCCGTTAAGCTTCAACGATAGTCTCGCTGATGCTTGCGCCGTTATAGCTCTCAATTCAATCTGACTGGCTTCCGTTTCCGTCGTGTAGGATGTTGTCCCTGACTTGATAAGTGGAATCATCTGGTCATTCGCCCATAGTTCCAGCTTGCTGAGATCCGTATTGTTGGACAGAGACGGCCTGCCTCCTCCCCCTACAGTCATTCCCTCAGCAGCAATCACCTTCACCGTACGACTGACGCGCTCAGCCGCGTTCCCCGCACGATCGCTAACGTCATAATTAATCGTATATTGTCCCGGCTTACTCGTATCTATAATGCCATCGGATACAATCACTTGCGCGGTCACATCACCATCATAATTGTCCATGGCGCTGTAGCCGGGATCCGTATATGACGTTCCAAGACGAACTTCGACCACCGCATCGCCTTTCAAGACGATAACGGGTTTCTCACGGTCAATATTCGTCACTTCCAACTGTTTCACCACTTGATTGCCGGCATGGTCGCTCGCATATACACTAATCCAGCCATTGTCCGGTACAACGATGTCTGCTTCACCATCCGTGATCGATAGCGGCGTTCCTCCAGCAGCAAAATAGCTTATGTCCTGCTGACCTTGCCCCACCTTTAACTCTTCAATCCCGCTCTGGGCATACACGGCAGCAGTAACAGAGACATTTCCTTGCGTCGGTTCCTTTGGTGCGATCGTCAGCAGTATCGTAGGTTTATCCGTATAGATGTTCGTAACTTGAATCGTCGCTACGCTCTCGTTACCTGCGGCATCCTTCGCATACACCGTATAGGTTCCGTTCTCATCTACCTCGAAGCTCTCGTTAAACAAGGTTCCACCTGTTCCAAAATAAGCTGCTGGATAATCGCCACTTGCCCATTTCGTCACTTCAATCTCGCTCTGCGCATCATTAACAGCCGCCGTAACCATAACATACTGATTCGTAGGATCGGTTAAATCCACACTTATTTGAATGTCGGGAGAAGTCTGATCGACTTTAAAGGCATTCGAATGATCGTAAGATTCAAATCCGTTATGATCCGTAAATCGAACATGCAGATACCATTCCCCCGTCTCCAAAGGCGTAACGATCGAATCTCCGCTCTTGAATGCCTTCCAACCGCTAGAATCCGGGCGATCTACCGACTGAGCCCACTTAAATGCTAGCGATCCATCGATATAAGACGAGGCCGTCACAACACCTGAATGAGATTGTGCCCATGTCGAGTTGCTGTTAGGATCGATTGAAACAGTCCATATATCTTTGAAATTATATCCAATAGCTTTAGCGTAGTTCCTTGCATTGTCATAACCAATAAACGTTGGAAATTTATTGCTTGAAAATGCATCAACTCCAAACGTTGTTAGAGATGTACTTTCAATAATGATGCTGCTTATTTGGTTAACCGCAAAAGCAGCATTCCCTATGCTGGTTATACTATTTGGGATGGTCAGGCTAGTTAATTGATTAGATAAAAAGGCAGCATCCCCTATGCTGGTTACACCGTTCAGGATGTTTACGCTCCTTATTTGGTTATACGCAAAGGCAGCATCCCCTATACTGGTTACACTATTTGGGATAGTCACGCTGCTTATTTGGTTATCCGTAAAGGCATAATCACTTATACTGGTTACACTATTCGGGATAGTCACGCTACTTAATTGGTTATTCGTAAAGGCATACTCACCTATACTGGTTACACTATTTGGGATAGTCACGCTACTTAATTGGTTATTCGTAAAGGCATACTCACCTATACTGGTTACACTATTCGGGATGGTCACGCTGCTTAATTGGTTATGATAAAAGGCATAATCACCTATACTGGTTACACTATTCGGGATGATCACGCTGCTTACACGTTTATCCGAAAAGGCATAATTCCCTATACTGATTACCTTTAATAATCCAATCGATGAAGGAATTTCAACGGCTCCGCCAGACTTCTTATAACCCGTAATCGTGGCCGTTCTGTTTCCATTGTCAACATATTCATAATCACCGAACACTTCGGCAGCCTTCGCTTCCCGAATCCCCGCACCGGGCCATGCTCCCAGTAAAATCACAGTCAGAACGATCATGGAGATCCATATTTTCCGCCAATTCAATACATACTCGTTCATTGGATAATCACACATCCTTCATTCCTTTTAGGGTTACACCCTTATATCCCTACCTCAATTCAGCACTATTCCTCAATCTACCATTCAAGCAACGGCGCAATCAAGACAACTAAAGTTGGTATTTAAGCATAATAGACTGGAAACCCTTATGGATTCCAGCCCATATGAATGCTTATATTGGCGTCGAATGAGGCAAAATGCTAGAACGGAAATCACCAGTTGCATTGCGACAAACACGGTGGAGTATTCTGCTACCATTCACTGTTTAGTTTGAGCATCGCCGTTTCCACTTTCTCGACCAGACAAGAACATGGCGGGAAAAAAGGATACCGCCGCAAACCCGACCGACCACCAGAAAGCTGTTTGATACGCATGGGATAGTGAAGAAAGGCTCGCTCCCGCTCCTCCCTTCAATTGTTGTCCGATAACGGTCGCCAAGACGGCTGAGCCGAAT
Organism: Paenibacillus dendrobii; assembly: GCF_009807035.1. Classification (GTDB taxonomy): domain Bacteria; phylum Bacillota; class Bacilli; order Paenibacillales; family Paenibacillaceae; genus Paenibacillus_AQ; species Paenibacillus_AQ dendrobii. The sequence continues at coordinate 124,079 of NZ_WUBI01000004.1, read as the reverse complement.
GCGCCTCCGATCGTCTGAAAGATGCGCGTCGAGATACTTGCATGTGGAATTTGTTCCTTCCGTAATCCTTTATACGCGGAAACCATAATTGGAATCAGAATACCATTTAACGCCGCACCCCGCACAAGCTGCGCCGCGCCCAGCAGGAAATGGTTTGTATCCGCCCCCGCGAAGGCAAAGGGAATGCTGGCCACAAACGTCACCGCCAAGCTGAAGAGTACGATACTTCGGGGTCCAACCCGATCGGCCAATCCCCCAATCCAGCTTCGTGTGATCAGCATCCCTACCCCTTGAGGGATTAATAGAAGTCCCGTCATCAGCACGCTTTCGCCGCGAACCTGTTCGTAATAGAGCGGGAGCAGCAGAAGCACCCCGTTCATCACCATACCCGAGAGGAACAAGGTGACGTTCGACGCCAGGAAATGCCGGGAACGGAATAAATGCAAATCAAGCAGCGGAGGGCGGCTTGAACGCAAGGCATATACGATGTATGCAGCCAACAGGAGAAGTCCGGCTGCCAGTGGAACAAGCACTCCCGCCGAGATTAGTTGTCCCTGAGAACTAATTTTCGAAATGCCATAAATCAGAACCGCGAACGAGGGGGACAATAGAAGGAACCCAATCACGTCGAGTCTCGGTTTGTTTTGGGAAGACTCATCTCTCGGAATATGTCTCCAAGTCAGCCAGAGAGCAACCATCATGATTGGAATATTCACGTAGAAGATCCAGCGCCAGCTCAGATTGTCCATGATGAGCCCGCCAATGACCGGGCCGAGAATCGGACCAAGCAGCGCCGGAATGCTAATAATGGAAATCAGCCTGCCAAGGCTGCGGCCTCCTGCCGATTGAACGAGCACGTTCTGCATCGTCGGGATAAGCAGTCCCGCGCCTATCCCTTGAATCAACCGAAAGCCGATCAGACTGCCGGTGTTCCAAGCCAGGGAGCATAAAAGGGAAGAAATGAGAAACACCCATAGGGAGAACATATACACGTTCCTCCCGCCAAACCGCCCAATCGCCCAACCCGAAATCGGAACCGCCAGCCCCATCGTCAGTACATAACCCGTGATCACCCACTGAATTGCCGACACCGTACTGTGCAAGTTAGTTGCAAGCGTATTAATCGCCACATTGACCATTGTTGAATCCAGCTGAGATGCGATAGCGCCGAATACCAGAATAAGTGCAACTTTCAAAATTCCGCGATCTATTTTTTCTTTGGGTGGCTTTGTTGCCTTCGCTTGAATATTAGCCATTGTTACCCACCTCTCATCATTTAAGGTACAGTACGTACCGTACCTTATTTGGTTATAATATTATCATTCGGATGAAAATGCAATATACTATTTACAAGAGCCCACATGACCGAATGAAATTCAGCTTGGAAGAAGGAATACGATATGGCGGAACAATCGAAAGATCGCAAGGGGAATACTGAGGGAGAACAACATACAACAAAGTCGCGGCGGCGCGGAGACGTTCTGGAGAATGCCATCCTTTCAGCCGCGTGGGAGGAATTGAGGGAAACCGGCTATTCTCGATTGACGATGGAAGCTGTCGCCGCACGGGCGAAGACGAATAAGAATGCCGTTTATAGAAGGTGGCCAAGCAAGGCAAAGCTGGTCGTCGCTTCTCTTATGAAACATACGCCCAAGCCTTCCCTTGAAGCTCCAGATACAGGGAATCTGAGAGAAGATGTGCTTACCTTGCTGGAGAGAATTATTAAGCCCATACAGATGATCGGGGCTGAGACGATTCACGGACTGATGGGCGAATTCCACGGGGACGAGATTCATTCCAAGATGACATTGCCTCCGAGATCGGAGGATATACTCGCCATAGCCATGAAAAGTATCCTGCTCAACGCGGAGCGGCGAGGCGAGGTGAAGCTCGAGGAGCTGCCGGATCGCGTCATCACCCTTCCTGTTGACCTGATAAGATTCGAGCTGCTTACGACTCACACACCGCTGACCGATGAGGCCGTTGTCGAGATCGTGGACGCGATCTTCCTGCCTCTCGTGCAAAAACCTAACAGACAAGGATGAACGGAGACCATCGGTTCATCCTTGTTTGATTTAGTTGTGGAATTGGCTTCGGCAAACATCATCGAAAAAAAGAGTGTCCCTCCGTCATTTTATGACTTTTGAGACACCCTCTGTTTTCATGAACCTTCTAGTACACTTATTTGATTTCTTGCATAAATTGTCTGAAGTTTTCAGCGATTTCTTTTGACCGGAGATGGTGTAGATAATGTCCGCCTTCCAATGTCACCATTTTTCCCTGTACAGAATTTTTGACTTGTTCTTCATGGAGCGGTATCCATCCTTCATTGCTTGTATTACCCGCATCTACAAATAAAATAAGGGGAAGTTCTTTTGGGAATGTTGAATGCCCGGCCCCTTTAAAATTGGATGAAATATTCCCCAATTCATTCAAGGTAGATTCATTATACATATTTTTAAGCGTAATCATTCTCATTTGTTCTTTGGTTTCTTCATCAAACGGCAGTCCAGCATAGGGGTCAGAACCCAGTTTCAGCATCAATCTGCCGAAACCTGATTGTTTAAGTAATTTAAACGTTGTTATCGGGAATTCGACATCCATACCCGCTTGCGTTGGAACACTGCTATCGATTCCGGCAAATGCACGCACCTCGTCCGGATATTTGTTTACATAAGCCATCCCGTAAATGCCCGCAATAGAATGGCCCATTAACGTGTAACAGTCAATATTGAGCTGCTGTAAAGCTTCATGAATTTCACTTACAATATTGTCCGTATTCCGCTCTTTATCCGTTAGATCACTTAGCCCATAACCGAAAGGCTCAATCGCGACGACTCTGAAATAGGGAGACAGCCCCTCGATTAGTCCCTTAAAATCAAGAGCTGGTGCAGCTGTTCCATAACCCGGCAGGAGCACGACGGTTTCATCGCCTTTTCCTTGAATCAAAACATTCATTTTTTTCCCATCCACAGGTACGAACTGGCCATAGGATTGTATTTTTCCTTGCTCTATTTTGCTGCTGATCTTATCAACGATAAAAACAACGGCTATAAAAAGTAAAATGGCTATAGCTACAGCTGCTAAGGATTTAAGGATCATGCGAAGCGGTTTACTCATCCTCTTTTTCGTTGCCTCTTCTTTTCGTTCCATTCGTATCTTCTCCTGTTCTCGCCGTTTATTCCGGCTATCTTATCGTCTGCTAAGGAGAGTTTACACGACGAAAATGTACTGCCTGTGACGACAATATTAACGCAGTATGAACAAGCAAAAAAAATGTTACGGCATCACATGCAAAAGCTTGCACATGATGCCGTAACACGGAGAATGAATTACTCTGTCAGCATTGTGATTGGCAAGATGATAATGACGTTCGTTCCTCGCCCAGGTTCGCTCTCCACTCGGATGTCACCTTGATGAAGCGACACAATCTGTTTAACGATGGCCAATCCCATACCGCTGCCGCCAAACTTGCGGCTATGGGAGCGGTCAGCCTTAAAGAACCGTTCGAAGATACGCTTCTGGTCCTCGGAAGAAATACCAATGCCTGTGTCGGATATTCGAACTGTCACGTTTTTGATATCTTGTTTCATGCTGATGCTAATAACGCCGCCATCAGCGGAAAATTTTATGCTATTGCCGATGATGTTCGTCCATACCTGGTTTAATTGATCATGATCTCCCATGATCCGAATAGCCCTCATATTAAGCTCGAAACGGATGTTGCGAGCCGACCATTGCGGCTGGATCGCGACGATGACTCGCCTGATCTGTTCATCCAGGCTGAACGTGACCAACCGCAACTGCTGAGATTGCGATTCAAGCAAACTCAGCTTTAGCAGGCTGTCGCTCATCTTGGACATCCGGTCTGCTTCAGCGATGATAATATCGAGATAACGGCTCCTCTCATCATCTGTGATATCTGCTTGTTTGAGTGCCAGAGCATAACCGGATATCGAGGTGAGCGGCGATTGAACTTCGTGCGACACGTTCGATACAAATTCCCTGCGCATCTGTTCAAGCTGCTGCAGATCATGCATCATTTCTTCGAAGCTTCGAGCCAAAGTACCCAATTCACCCTGTTGCTTAATGTTCAGCTTGACGTTGAAATCACCACCTGCTATTTGCCTGGTCGCTTTTGTCAGCTTTTTGATCGGTCGGACCAGGAACATGGCAGCAACCAGAATCAATAAACTTCCTGTTGCCAACGAAAAGATTAAAAAGTTCCAAATCCACTTTATGATAAAAGGGGCGGAAGGGGGGCCGATCGGTTCTATAAACATGGCTTTCGTGCCCGTATCAGTTGTAAACGGCAGCCCTAAGAGAGTCGTAGAGATCCCACTCGGATTAACTTGAACAACTTCTCCGGCCAGTACTTTCTTCACTTGTTCCATCGTCACAGTGGCTGGTTGATGTCCGTTGAGTGTTGTTCCATAAGACTGGAGCCTGCCTGATTCTTCGTAAATTCGAAGATGATAGTATTTGAGCTGATCCATTCCGCTTACGAATGCATCCGCTTCATGTAACGGGAGTGTATTGTAAATCCGGGCGATGTCCTGACCGAAGTAAAACAAGGGGATTTGCAAATTTTCATTTAATTTATCTCTAAACACCCAAGTTGCCACAAAAAAGGAAATGACCGTCCCCCCGATGACGGAGACTAGAAATGTCAGGACAACTCGTGTATATAAGGATTTGATCATTCGCAAACCTCAAGCCGGTAGCCAAGCCCGCGCACCGTCTCGATCTGAAAATCGGGTGTAGCTGCGAACCGTTCGCGCAGGCGTCTAATATGGACGTCTATCGTTCGACTATCTCCAGCGTAATCGATCCCCCACACTTGATCGATCAATTGCTCGCGCGTATAGACCTGTCCGGGTGTTCCTGCCAGCTTATATAGCAATTCGAACTCCTTGAGTGGCAGCGTGAACGACTCCGTCCCTCTCATCACCTTATAGGTCTGCCGATCAAGGGTGACATTGCCGAACTGGATCATCTGCGTGGAGCCAATCCGGTATCGTTTCAGTAATGCCCTGACACGAACCGTCAACTCCAACGGATCGAATGGTTTCGTCAAATAATCATCCGTCCCCAGATCGAAGCCCTTCACTTTCTCCCATGTTTCGCCTCGCGCAGTCAGCATCAGTAACGGAAGATCCGGATTGGCTCTTCTGAGCTCCTTACATAACGCCCAACCATCCATCATCGGCATCATAATATCGAGCACGACAAGATCGACATGCGTCGAGGCGTAGATGGCCAGCGCTTCCTTGCCGTCCGCGGCTTCGACTGTTGCAAATCCGTCGTTGCGCAGAAATAAACAGACCAGTTCGCGAATGTTTGCATCGTCATCAGCAACCAGTATCGTAGGCATCTCTTCCCTCTTTTCCCTGTTTCTATCTCATGTTAAGTATCTATTATAAGATAAAAAAATGGAATTCCCCTATTCTTTCTCAAATCAAGGAGTATATTAAAAAGCACAAATAGACGAGTATACCATCGTACTCCATTCATTATGTTTGCCCCGAACTGGCTGTAAGACTTTTTGGTATGGTATACATGTGAACAAGAAAAAAAGGTACGTTTGTCTGTTGGTCGCAAGGATACGGCAGCTTATGATGCTGTTCCTCAAACAAAAAAAGAACCACCCTCGTAGTTAAACAGGTGGTTCGAGAACTATAGGTGACATTCTTTACTATTGTTCAAATAAAGATTTAAGACTTGGGTCCAATTCTAATGCATGCAATACCATTGTAAGTGCTTCTGCTCGAGTAGCATGGGATTGTGGTGCAAAGCGATCCTGCCCCTTTACTAGTCCCGTAGAAGCAGCCGCCTTAATCTGATCTTGATTCCAGATCCCATCAATATCTTTGAAAATATCCTGACTAGGAGTTGGCTTGAGAACGACTAATTTAGAGATAATTGAAATAATTTCAGCTCTAGTAATGGGTCTGTCAGGTTTAAATGTTCCGTCTGGGTAACCTGAGATAACACCAGTAGAGGACAATGCTATAATAGCTTCTTCAGCCCAATGACCTTTAACATCTGATAATTCAGTAGAAGCAGAACCTGTCAATCCAAACACTCTATCAATGACAGCAGCAAACTCTCCTCGGGTAATACTGTCATTAGGCCGGAATGAACCATCCTCGTAGCCTTTTACAACTCCAAGCTTCGTAAATAACTTAACCGTTTGATTTGCCCAGTGGGAATCCGTGTCATTAAAGTCTACAGCAACTCCCTTGTTGTCTTCTAACTTCTTAGTAATTTCTGAGATAACCTTTGCAATATTGACAACCGTAGTGAAGATTGGAGAAGCACTAGCTGGAGGCTCTTCTACAGTAATTACTTTACTACCATGAATTTGGGTTCCATCCGTCGAAGTAGCAACTACGGTTACAGTCCCGTTCGCAACACCTGTCAACAAACCAGAAGGACTAATCGTAGCCATGCCCGTATCTGGCTTTACAGACCAAACCACCAGACTATTGGTAGCCGATTTGGGTAGTACTACTGCAACTAAACTAAGCGTGCTCCCTTTGTAAACGGAATCTGTCACTGAATTTACAGTCACACTCGTTACTGGAATTGAAGGAGTAGAACTATTAGAACTATTATTACCATTTGAACTAGCTGGGTTCGTAATTGTGAGATTAATATAATCCGAGATGACTGAGTCACCTGAATACGTTGCTTGTACTTTTACAGTGCCTGACTGCAGTGCTGTGATCACCCCATTATGAATGGCAACTTTGGAGGGATCATCAACTGTCCAAGTCATTAGAGAAGTTACATCTTGAGTAGTCGCATCACTCATAGTAGCAGTAGCTACTACAGTGAGAGTATCTCCAACTTGTATTGTTCCAGTATGCTTGTCTAAAGACATCCCAATTACTGTTGCCGTTGGAGGAGTACTTGCAAGCGTCGTAAAGCTGACATCATTCCCGTAACTTGTCCCTACGCTGTTCGTCGCAAATGCGCGGACGTGATAGGTTGTTTCTGCTGTAAGCCCGGTCAGATTCGATGTGTATTTCCCTGTCGTGCCAGCAACGATAACTTTCGTATCCGCTATTGTTGGATTACTGCTCGCCGAATAAACAATTCCGCGTTCGGTTACCACCGCTCCGCCGTCGTTAGTTACATCCCCGCCCACGTCTGCCGAGGTTGAAGTAACATTCGTTACCGAATCCGTTGATACCGTCGCAGCATCGACAGGAGCGTTGACGAGCACGCCTGCCGTACTGCCTACGCTATTTAATGTTAATGAGGCATCCATGTTGCCAGAATTTTTAATTGTACCTCCATTGAGAACTAACGCTCCGACAGTTATACCGTTCAAGTCAGAATCCCCTCTTTGAACCGTGTAACGAAATTGCAGCGCGCTGCTTCCCGAACCGGAAACATAATCGGCTCGAACCGTCTTGATTCCGATCACTAGCGAAATAGTTGGTGTACCATTCGCCTGATCCACATAGACCGCCTGATCAAAATTTACCGCGAAGTCGAGATCTTGCCTCGACGAGTAGGTCCCATTCGCCGGCACACTTACAGAACTAACCTGCGGTACAGATGGCACAGCACCCGTGGTTGCCGTTACAATAGCACTTCTATCGTTTGTTTCACTAATAGCCGTTACATAGAAAGAGTAGGTCGTGTTCGGACTCAGACCTTCAAGGGTCATTGTAGGAGCTGAAGTCCACCCAGCCCAAACTCCGTTAGAATTCCATACATGATAGCCGCCGTTCTGATCGACACCTGCTACCTGATCCCACTGTAACGTTATGGATGTATGTGTTACGCCAGTAACCCTCACATTCTGCGGAGCAGGTAACGGACCAGCCGCCGACGCCGTAGGAACTAACGGAAAGCTAAATGAGCCGAATACAATAGCAATGCTAAGTATTACAGCTAACATATTGGCGTACTTATTCTTTATCTGCTTGTACAATTCATTCACCTCTACTTCAAATTTTCATTTTATAATCATTCGCATAATTTGGGAAAGGACTCGCGCTGTCAAAGAAAGGGAGTTTATGGGGGTTCTATCGTGATGTTGAACAGATCAGCTACGACGATTCCGCAGTCTTGCTGGGCAATATTGTTCAAAATTCATATTTCCCAAATCGTTTTCTGAGAGTTTCTTCGTGCGGGATCCACTCCCAATCACTCCATAAGGACATTCCCACGAGTTCCGACAGCTTATCTACGGCTTGTTCCGGACTCGTAATACCCATGAAGTCGTCAAAATCCTCATTATGAATATCCAACGCTTTCCGCAAGTAGTCATCATTCAGACGCTCTTCTGTGAGTTGTTCATATTCATCCCTCGTCCACTGTTCACAAAAGATTCTTTCGGCTTGAATGTCTCCATTCTCGAATAACGACAACTCGAATATTTCCTCGTTCATATATCCGGCGGTCATCACTGGCTCCTCGATAAGCCGGGACAACGTTTTGCCGATCTCCTTCACCGTACCCCATACAAAATAATCATGGAGCACGCTGATCCAGTTCTCATTGCTTTTGCTTACGTACATGACGACTTTGATCTCTTGAGCCTCATTATTGGACTTGCCTAATACTTGGGCATGCCCTTCGCTTAGCTCTCTTAATGCTTCGATAGTCTTCTCAAGGCTTTTCGACTTGATATGCATATTTGCGAATGATCTTCCCACGAAATGGCCTCCTCTAACCGCTTTCTTACTCATCCTGATTCTTCTATATATCCTATAGATCGGTTTTATGTATGTATCTTATTTCCATTATAGTAATCGTTCGTCCTGAGTCTACCTACTTTTCACCTGAATTTTGGAAATAACCTTTGCAAGGGTAGAGATATAGTCTTGTCCGTTCAGCACAATAAAATTACAGTACTTCTTTTACCGTAGATCAAAGCCCCGAAGAAGTTTCGACGCCATCAATTACGTCCGCGGGTGGTCTTCGGAATAAATTGATGGCATTTGAACTCGCTGTACCCTCAAAATTACCGAACTTGGTGGCAGAGAGTGTCATCCACTACCTATCACATTTCGCTTCTTCACTTTTTTTTTAACTTGTTACCCACTGGAATACTCTGCGCAAAATGAAACACGTTATGTGGGTCGTACTTCCGCTTGACCTGCTTCAACCTAGCAAAATTCGCACCATAATACGCCTTTGGCCAGTTCTTAATCTGCAAATCAGGAAAGTTCACATAATCCCCAATCACAAAGGGACGGAGCGCTCTGCGGAACCTCTTCACCCACTGAACATTTCGCGGCTGCTCGTTATCATTTCTCCATCGAGCGGACAGCTCATAGATCGTCTCTGCATTCCGATGAGGATAGGCCGTCCCTGTCGGAGCTATCCGACTAACTGTACTACCTGCTCCCCCCAAGCTTTGACACCACACGGTTGCATGCTGATTTGGCGCTTTTGCAAGAAAGTCTCGAATAATCCGCACCCCGTCACGTGGCAAAGGCTGATATCCGTACGCCCCAGTTATTTTGAATTTCGGCTCCAGGTTCAGGTCAGACGCGGCAAAAAACTTGGTTGCTTCAATAAAAGATACCGTCCTTACCATGACTTTCACCGGAGTCCCTACTTGTAGCAATGGCCTGATTAATTGTCGCAGCTCTTCAGCACTCCCCAGCAATTGTCCAGTAGACTCAATCTTCCCCACCTTCTTGGAAGATACCTCAATCGTTGAGGTTAACCGATTGGTTACGGAAGGCGCAAAGTGCTGCCATGTTGGGAACACTTTATCCAGATCACTCCATTTCCAAGTGATACTGTAGATGGAGACGGTTGAGATAGGCTGAACCCGAAACTTATACGATGTAGCAATTCCAAAGTTTCCTCCGCCACCGCCTCTTGATGCCCAGAGTAGGTCGGAATGTTGATTTTTGTTCGCTATGATCGCCTTTGCTCCACACCGTCCTGAAGCGACTACCATCTCGACCTGTTCCAGATTATCGCAGGTAAGACCATACTTTCGCGACAATAACCCAATCCCGCCTCCCAAGGTGAGTCCGGCAACACCCACATCGGGTGCAGTTCCGGCAGGGAGGGCAACTCGTTTATTCCACAACTTCCGGTACACCCGCTCCAGTGGATTGCCTGTCTGGATGTGTGCCACCATCTTCTTGCGGTCAACCGTTACTTTATTCATCTCACTTGCATCAATAATAATACCACCGTTTATTGCCGAAAAAGCTTCATAGCTGTGCCGCCCGCTCCGCGCCCTCAGTGGGATTCCCCTCTCACGTGCCCACTTGATAGCGTTAATGACATCCTGCGTTCGTCTGCAAAAGACGATTACCCGCGGAAATTTGGAGAACCGCCTATTGTACTCCATCCGAGCTGCATTGTATGACGGGTTGCCTGGGAATACAATTCTTCCGGTCAACTGAGTAGTAGCTTTTTTTCGGCTTAATGCCATTTATGCCCACCATCCTCATTTATGGCGTTGCTCATCTCATCAGATTATTCCTATGCATGGACATTAGCCACGGTAACGGCATTCGCCTTGTAGTGAACTGATGCAGAGATCAAAAAGGACTTCCTCCTCTTGAGTACTTTGGTGTCGTTACCCAAAAACTTTTCAAGATGGGGTGAAGTCCTTTTTTATGCTCTTAAAATTTCGTAATAACCGTCATTCCGGAGCCCGCATATGCATTCATTTCCTCAAATGTTTTGTTGATATCCTCGAGGGAAATTTCGCTAGTCACCAACGCTCCGGGATTAAGACGTCCTGTTTCCACCATGCGCAATAGCGTTCGATAATCCGGATTTGGCATGCCAGCAGAACCAACGATTTCAATTTCGTTAACCGTCACTAAATTGATTGGAATCGGCGTTGCGCCAAAGTTTTCATTCGAACTCGCGCCGATTTGAACATGACGGCCTTTTTTAGTTAAGCTCAGAATCGAGTTTACACAAGTATCGGTAATACCCAGGGCATCAATTGACACATGCGATCCGCCTTTGGTAATTTCTTTAATTGCTTCAACAGGGTTATCGCGTTTGCTGTTTACGATATGAACGGCTCCGAATTTTTTAGCCATCTCCAACTTGTCATCGCCGATATCAACCGCAATCACATTCGCGCCTGCGGTAGAAGCGATTTGAATCGCGGAGAGCCCAACGCCGCCAGACCCATAAACAGATACCCAATCGCCTGCGCGTACGCGGCCTTGAGTCATCACGCCATGAAACGCCGTTACAAACCGGCATCCCATCGCGCTTGCCTCTAAAAAGCTGATGCTATCCGGCAACGCAATGAGATTAAGGTCGGCGCGGGGAATATGAATATGCGAAGCAAAGCCGCCATTAAAATCAGCCCCAACGACTGTGCGTGTGTCGCAAACGTTGTGGTGCCCGGCTTGGCAATACGGACAAACGCCATCACTCTGGCTGAACGGAATAATAACCCGGTCGCCCTTTTTGAAATTTTTGATATCTTTGCCGACTTCCTCTACAACTCCGGCAATCTCATGACCCAAAATAAGGGGAAGTTCATTTACCGGTAAGTGGCCTGCCCATATATGCCAGTCACTGCGACAAACGCCACTCGCTTCAATCTTAACAATGACACCGTCCGGTGTTAAAGATGGATCTTGAACCTCTTTGACAATAAGCGGAGAACTATAAGCTTCTAAAATAGCGGCTTTCATGGTTAAAACACTCCTTATTTTTGTTTTTGCTTGCATCAAATAATGGGAGAATATAAATAGCTTTATAATTCGGACGTACGTCCGACCTAATTCATAATAACAAGATGCAAACCATTCTTGCAAGAGCGTGGCATAAAAAAACACTTTTAAAACCTGCCAACTGGCCCAGATTTTAAAAGTGTTTTTTTATCGTTTCCAAGAATAATTGATAAGAAAAATTGATTTCCTCAGGCGAGGTCTCATGAAAGGTTTGGAAAGCCACGCCGTCAAGAAATATACTCATGTAGATACCGAGTTCGGGATGGCGAAGAGATAGGCTGATCTCTTTACCGGTCATACAGTCGATTACGCGCTGATGGATTTGTTTGACATGGTCTTTAAGCAGCGGGTTGGAAAAAGACATAATAGCAAGTTCAAAATAGATGCGAACAAACGGAGATTTTGTTATCTGTTTTTGATAAATGAAATCAATGGTTCGAATGGTTCGATCCAATGGATCCTGAATACCTTCAAGTTCGGCTAGCAGTTCCTCAACTAACTGGTCAATCAGCGTATTCGCGGCTACAGCTATCAGATTTTCCTTGCTTTGGAAATGATAATGAATTTGACTAAGTGCGACAGAGGCGCGCGCTGATATATCACGAAGCGATAACTGTGATGCGCCTAGTTCAGCAATACTATCGAGTGTTGCTTGGATAATTTTCGTTTTAACTTCGGACATCGTTTAACCTACCTTTAATCCTATATATATGCAGTATACCGAACAATTCATCGGTAGCAAAGCGAACTTATCCGGATGACTGAGCTTGGGGCGATTTCAAACAGCAGATATCGGGCATTCATTTAGCTGAACGTACATCTTCTCAACTCATTTTCACCAACATTATACTCCAAAATATAATCAAATGTTTGGAGGTGCTGGAATCGGCGGCGTTGCCTTCGAGCAAAAAGTCGTTGACCTGCTGTCAGAATCATTAGCGGCGGCCTTCAAGGTTGCGCAGTTACCTTCCTCCTACTCCTAGACAATTTCACTCCACTGGCTCGAGTAACCTTCTGAACTCCGCACAGTAAAAGCCAACATTTCGCCCTACTTGTGGTACGGTTCACTGCGCTATCTGTAACGGCAAGTTTTTGAACTAAAACAAGGGCACTCATTAGAGTGCCCCCGGGCTAAAACCCGCTGTTATCAGCTTTGTTGCGCCGCGATTTTTTATGATGTAATATCGCTGAAATTCTGCAAAAGGCGCAGCTTCAGCCCTTCTTCATTTGTTAATAGTTCTTGCATGATCGGAATAGTCATATCGGTATTGGGGTTGTACTTCAGACCCCAGTGCATAATGGCAAAAATCACCGGAAACAGGTCAAGTGCCTTTTGCGTTGGTCGGTACATGGTTTGTGCGCGGTTTGACTCCCCTTCGATCTTGACGAGCAGGCCTGCTTCAACGAGCGATTGGAGCCGTGCGCTCAAAATATTCGTTGAGATGCGCTCGCGCGAAGCAAGAAACTCGCGGTAATACCGCTTGTTATGGATAAGGACGTCACGAAGTATGACTAGGCTCCAGGGATCACCCCATATGTCAAGCGCATATACGATTGGACAAACTGTGGAAGGTCGCTTTTTCATGAAAATGATTATACAATTCGTGCTTGCATTTTGCAAGTTTGTACTTGTGTTTTGCAAGTACGTAATTTATACTCTGTGTGTAGTCAACAATTAACGAGGGGAGATAACTTGCATGGAGCAAAGTTACAGTACTTTTTTTAAGGTAGACCAAAGCCCCGAAGAAGTCTTCGCCGCCATCAATAACGTCCGTGGATGGTGGTCTGAGGAAATTGAGGGCAATACCGACGAACCCGGTCAATTTAAGTACCACCACCAAGATATTCACCGCTGCACCATCCAGATCACCGAGCTTGTTCCAGGTAAAAAAGTTGTTTGGCACATTGCAGACAACTACTTTAACTTCGTAGAGGATAAGAGCGAGTGGACAGGTACAGACATTGTCTTTGACATCACCGAAGAGGACGGCAAAACAGAAGTTCGATTTACCCACGTAGGCCTCGTTCCCGCGTATGAGTGCTACGCCGTCTGTACGGATTCCTGGGGCATCTACATAAACGGCAGCCTTCGCGACTTGATTACCAAGGGTAAGGGCCAACCCAACCAAGGCGAACAAATTGCAAGCAAACACGGCATAGAGAACTCTTAGAAGCCCCATACCATTGACCGAAGCTCGGCGCTTAGCAACCGAGGCTTTGCTGCCTCTTCTGAAAGCGCCGAGCAAAGTAATAACAATAGTCAACGCAGACTCCTGCGTGTTTTCTTCTCAAATAGAATTCACCATATACACACCTTGCTTCCGTCAATTTCATACGGATGGGTGTGGAATATACAGTTCTTCTAAACGGGTAATTTCTTCAGATGTCAATTTAACCGACAACGCCGAAACCGCATCTTCCAGATGGCTGATCTTGGTCGAACCCATAATCGGCGATGTGACCTCTTCCTTTTGCAGCAACCATGCTAGGGCAACTTGTGCACGCGAAATCCCCCTGTTAGCGGCAATTTCCGCAACTCTTTCCGCGACTCTGCGATCAGCGTCTTCCGTTTTGATAAACAAGGCCTTTGCTATCTGGTCCTTCTCTGATCGCGCGGTCTGCTCATTCCAATCCCGGGTTAGCCGGCCTGCAGCCAAAGGCAGGTAAGGAGTGACGCCAACTCCCTCGTCTCTGCAAAGGGGGAGCATTTCCCTTTCTTCTTCCCGGTAGAGCAGGTTTAATCTATTCTCCATAGAGACGAACCGTGTCCAACCGTTGCGCTCTGCGACATGCTGCGCTTTCGCAAACTGCCATGCCAGCATGGAGGATGCTCCGATGTATCTGACCTTTCCCGCCTTAACTAAATCGTGAAGAGCCTCCATGGTCTCCTCAATTGGCGTATTAGGATCCCAGCGATGAATCTGGTACAAATCGACATAGTCTGTTCCGAGTCGTCTTAGACTGTTATCAATTTCGGTCATGATAGCTTTACGGGAAAGTCCCATAGCATTCGGACCTTTGCGCATCGGAACAAATACCTTTGTAGCTATGACGACTTCGTCCCGATGAGCGAAGTCCTTTAAGACACGCCCGAGAATTTCTTCGCTTGTTCCGTCGGAATACATGTTGGCGGTACTGAAAAAGTTGATGCCCGATTCGAGTGCCTTCTTAATAATCGGTCTGCTGTGCTCCTCATCCAGAGACCATGGGGTATTGCCGCGTTCAGGTACTCCGAAGCTCATGGTTCCAAGGCTTAACTTTGATACCTCTAAACCGCTACGTCCAAGTTTTACATATTCCATTTGATTACACACTCCTTAAGGATATTGGGAAGGCGTTCACGCCTTCAGGTTGTCTACATATATCTCGGTGAGTCCGTGCTACTCGAGACTACATCACCACGGGAGTTGGCGTCTTTCGTTTGAGAATGTGCCCGTCGGACCGTCCTCGTCGAGGAGCGCAAGGCGCACGGGATGTCGCGCGGCTTGCTCGACGGTCCCCGTGCCCTCGAAGTTGTTGAGATCCGTCGCGGTAAAGCCTGGGCATACCGCATTGACCTTAATGCCTGTCGACTCGAGTTCGATGGCGAAGGCGAGCGTAATCGCATTGAGAGCCGTCTTCGAAGGGCTGTAAACGGCACCGAACATCTCGCGATGTGAATTAGTCGGATCCGCATTCAACGTTAGCGAGCCCGAGCCGCTCGATACGTTGACGATACGCGCTGCCGGCGCTTCACGAAGGAGCGGCAGCATTGCTTGCGTGACGGCGATGACGCCGAACACGTTCGTCTCGAACACTGCCCGCACCTCATCTAGAGAAGCGACACTTGGGCGCCCCGACTTCCCGATCTCCTCGAGTGGCCTGCCCGGCTGACCTACGTGCGATATTCCTGCATTGTTCACGAGCACGTCGAGACGACCGAGCTCGCTGCGGGTGCGCTCTGCAGCGGCAGAGATGGAATCCTGATTGGTTACGTCGAGTTGGAGGGCGCGGGCATCCGCTCCGATGCTCTTCGCGGCCGTCTCCCCTTTCTCGAGATTGCGCGAGCCGACGAGCACAGTGAAGCCGTGCGCCGCGAGGTCTTTCGCGATTTGAAGACCGATTCCTTTATTGGCCCCGGAGACCAAGGCCACGGGTTTATCCTGCATAAGAAATAACTCCTTTGTTGGGGATTTCCTGCTCGATACAGGTTGATACATCAACTTAGCACTCATCAGCTTCCTTCGGTGGTTGACATGTCAACTTGAATGTAGGATAACACCTTGTGGTTGATGTGTCAACCATGATATTATACTTGCATGGATATCAACAAAGTAAGCGAAGATGAAATGCGCATATGGAATATGTGGAAAGGCTCCTTTAAGCGAATCTTCGGTCGTGTTGTTAAGGAGCTTTCTGAACATACAGGACTATCAGAAGGAGACTTTGGAATACTAGATCGGTTAGTCCAATTCGGAGAAGGCAAGCTTCGCCAACAGGAACTAGCCGACTCGATGAACTGGGATAAAAGCAGATTATCCCATCATTTGACGCGGATGGAAAAACGGGGCCTTGTTATAAGGTGTCCATTAGAAGCAGATCGTGGTGTCCAGGTCATCATTACTTCTGCCGGAAAAGCAGCTTTGGATGAGGCCCTACCCATCGTCTCAATGGCAATACGCAAGTATTTTCTGGATCAACTAACCGATCAAGACATTGAATCGATTACGAAGCTGGCGGAAAGAACAAAAGGCGACCCCAGCCTCCGATAAGGCCTCGTTGACTTGATCGCTTTTCAGGGCACGGTTCACTGTATCATCTATAGAGCGAATATAAAGGCATCCCTTATGCTTGATAGGGATGCCCATTACAACAGCTATTTTCTTATACAGTAACATATTCCCTTTCCAGTGGGTACGAGTCCCATGTTGGGCCATTCAATGTACGGCCTGTTAGATGTTTGAACCCTCTACGGGGTGCTGGTTTTACTCGGCGCCTTAACTCTTCTTACTTTTAATACGATCTCTAGGCTCATCTTTAGGAAGAAGAAAGCTTTTTGGACGTTATGTGGAATGATTGCCCGCAGTGATTGGTTAGCCGCATTTCGTAAACATATAACCCAAAAGCTGTCCGATGGACCTGATGAGGCCCAGAAGGCGGCTTTTCTCATTTCAATTGAACGGAGCGTTTACTTCTTCACAACCGGAATCCACATTTCGCCATATACGGAGCCGTCTCGCTGAACGATAAAGCTGTCTTTTTCCTCAAAGGTATACATTGCCATAATTCCAGCTCCTCTTCTGAATGGATCAATGTCAAAATGCGGTACTGTCTAGAGGGTTGCCGATTAAAGTGTGCGGCTTTTCGGACGCAGCGCCCAAGAAGCGATGCCAAGCGCGGCATAGAAAAGCGGAAGAATAACATGGAATCCGCCATTGCCGTAATCATGAGCGAACACATGAGATAGGGCCGCTCCCGTCATTAGAAAAAAGATACCGCTATAAGCCCATTCCTTAAGCCGGGGGAAACCTGGCATTACGATCGCAATGACTCCAAGCAATTTCCAAGTTCCGAGAATTTTCGTGATATATAGCGGGAAACCAATATCGGTCACTAAATCGACATTGCCACCATACCGCATTAATTGCCCGATCCCGCTTAATGTAATAGAGAATGCGAGAATTATTGTGACGGTCCAATAAGCGGCCATCCTTCCAATAGGGCGGGATTCAGCCTTCACAATTTTTTCATTACCGGTAATTAAACTCATTTCCATTCCTCCTCTGGTATCGTTTACTTCTTCACAACCGGAATTCACATTTCGCTAAAGCTTTCTTTCTCTTCAAGGGCCATTGTCCAAGCTCCTATTTTTTGATCAAGTCATTTGTTTTCCACTTGATGGGTTTATAATAACGATAAATCATGTCAAAATATGGTACTGTTTAGAGGGCCCGATGAAAAAAGTAGAACGGATTAACATCATCATGCGGTACATCAACAACCGCGCCACCATATCGGAAATTATGCATGAGTTTAACATCTCGCGATCGACGGCGATTCGAGACATCAGAGAAATTGAAGCAACAGGAAGCCTCTGGTCGCCGAAGTCGGGAGAGACGGGGGTTACTTTGTAATGAACAACTCTGTCCTGCCCACTGCCCGCTCTACCTATAATGAAATTAAAGTTCTTTTTATCATAATCTCACCAATGTCAAACCATCCCCCGAGAAAAAAAGAATAAGCAAAAAAAGAAGATTGTAGAAGAACTAAGCAAGCAGGAAGAAGCCATCAACATGGTCCTCGAGCTCGGTCCCACGGCGATTGCCTAGTTCAAAAAGTATCATCCATTAAAATTACAATTTCATACACCAATCCTTATCAAACTACGGCCATTTTAAAGACCTTCGTCAATGTTCATCGTCCGGATGGATTGGCCGAAATAACAAATTGGCTGCTTTTCTTAGGGGAGATATCACGGTCAGGGAAATACCGAAGGAAGTTGTAGATGGATTGCAGGAGAGAGTGGATGTGTTGGAGGAGCGATCGATCGCATAGTTTCGATTCTTCAAAAATGACATTTATGCCTATATAGTGATGCACGAAGGCCACCGGAGTAAATCGGCGGCCTGATTGCCAGTGTTTTAACTATCGTTTGCCTACGGTCAAACTTTACACTGGTTGTTCTCTACTTGAACTGCTGTGTAATAACGCCAATTATGGATGCGAGATGTTCTTCAGGTTCTCAGTCAACCGTTTGATCTTTCCTTCCGTTTCGCCGATCGGCGTATTGACCATCACCCGCAGGCCGGGAGCATCGCTCAGTTGGAACGTAATATGTTCTAACGTCAGTTCCCCGACTTCCGGATGGAAATATACCTTGTTCCCTTCCGATACCGGAAGCACCTCATGTTTCGCCCACCATTCCCGAAAATGGGAGCTTACATTGGAAAGCCCGATGATGAATTCCTCCCACCAAGGGTCTCCGGCATACGTTCCGTAGCTTGCTCGAAACTGGGCGAGTCTTATTTGGGCGTGTTCCTCCCATTTGTCCCGCAGTAGTTGCCGCAAATACGGTGAGGTGAATGCCCTCCATACCATGTTTCGTTCACTCTCCGGCATGACGCGATAATCGCCGACAGTGGCGCACGCCGCTAGATTCCATGCGACAACGTTCCAGCGCGCATCGGTTACGATGGCCGGGCTGTATTCGAGCCGGTCCAGAACATGCTGCAGCGTAGCACTTACCTCGGTTAGTTCCGTATGCAAAACATCCGCGGGAAACTGCCTCGTCGCCAGCAAATACAGATGCTTCCTTTCGCTGGCATCCAGTTGCAACGCTCTGGCGATGCTATCAAGCACCTGTGCAGAGACCTGAATATTCCTTCCCTGCTCCATCCATGTATACCAATCGACGCTAACCTTAGCGACCATCGCTACCTCACTACGTCTAAGGCCGGGAGTCCGCCTTTTGCCATCATTAGGTAATCCCAATGCCTCCGGTGTGAGCCGCTCTCGCCTCGTACGCAGGAATTGCCCCAGTTGCTCAAGCCTGGTCATATCCATCGTTTGCTCCATCTCCTATCCACCAGAACATCCGCCATTGTAGGAGTAAGAATCCTATGATGAACCATCATCTCGTTAACCTGTTTCCTTAATTATACACTTATTTTGAGAAAATAAGGGAAATAGGAGGTGCGGTATGCCAATACCGACTCAATCAAATTCATCAACAGATCCATCTTCAACGGCAGATTTCTTAATAACAACCAAAAAGAAATCTCTCGCTTTGTTCGGGCTTTCTCTGGGTTACTTCATGGTGTTGCTCGATACGACAATTGTAACGGTTGCGCTGCCTGCCATTCATACCGATATGGGCGGCCATTTTACATCTCTCGAGTGGGTGGTTAACGCCTATACCGTCTTGTTCGCCAGCCTGTTGCTCAGTATGGGATCGCTGTCCGACCGGTATGGAGCCAAACGCATCTTCGGCGGTGGACTTATCCTTTTCGCAATTACTTCCGCCTTTTCATCCGCTGCCTCTTCACTAGAATTATTGATCGTGCTACGAGGGTTACTTGGCATCGGTGGCGCGGCAATGACATCCGCTTCACTAGCGCTACTTGCCTCCATCTATCAGGATCCGAAAGAACGGACGAAAGCGCTTGGAGTCTTTGCTTCCATCTCCGGCGTAGCTTTAGCTGCAGGACCTGTCATGGGGGGGATGCTTGTCGATTGGTTCGGATGGCGAAGCATCTTTATGGTGAATATTCCGATCGCAGTCTTGAGCCTGTTCCTCATCGTCCTAAACGCCAGTGAGACACAGCGCAATACGGACCGCACCCTTGACCTTACAGGTCAACTGACAGCAACCTTATTCTTCCTTACGCTGACCTTTGCACTTGTCGAAGGAGGCTCGTTAGGTTGGAGCTCCCTCTCCGTGATTACTGCTATTACTGTGGCTATTATTAGCCTGCTTCTATTTGCCGTCGTCGAGGCCCGAAGCAAATCGCCAATGCTGCCCGTTCAGCTGCTTCGGCGACGCAGCATTTCGGCGGGGCTCGCCGCCGGATTGGCAGTTAACTTCGGGTTATCCGGTTGCTTGTTCGTACTCACCTTCTTCTTTCAGCAAAGCCAAGGCTATTCCGCTCTCTTGACCGGACTCGCTTTCCTTCCACTCACCTTGCCGATGATGATAAATCCGATGATAACAAGCCGTATCGTAAACCGCGTCGGCGTGAGGCTGCCCATGATATGCGGCTTCTTCCTCACCTCTATCGGCACGATCATGCTGACGATCTCAAACGGGGACTTCTACTGGCTTCTATTCGTCGGTCTATTCTTGATCGGTTATGGGCTCTCTTTAACCATTCCACCGCTGGTGACATCTATCGTAACCGCTTCTCCCCCTGGCCATGCCGGCGTCGCCTCCGGTGCTCTGAACTCAATCCGCCAGCTCGGAGCCGCTCTAGGCGTTGCCGTTCTTAGCTTATGCATGAACGTTGGCAGCGCGCATGCTGAATCCGCAGCCGGTTTCAATTCGGCGCTAATGATCTCGGCCTTCGTACTTGCTGGCGGAGGAGTGATTACGTTCTTATTCATCAGCCGTAAGCCAAGTTAGGAGCAAGCCTATCTCAAGTTCTAGCATGAATAAACGGGATTGCGCATATTGAAAAAATTCAGGAAATTTGACAAAAGTCGCATCGCTTTGAAACGCCGACCAGACTTCGCACAGTTGCAGCTGTTAGTACTCCATTTCGCCCTACTTGTGGTACGGTTCAGCTTAACGGATCTATCGGCGAAAAGGTCTCCACCGTGCATAGGGGCCGGTCTTTCCTTGTTCACTACCTGGACTATAATCAAGCTCTCATAAATATTAACAAGGGCCGCCGAGGTAGTCGGCGGCCTGATTTTAAATACTTACTCAATAATTATTTTTTCACATTAGCAGTGAAGTACGTGAAAAACTCCGAACACCCGTGACTGCTTATTCAGAATCAGGTTTCTTTTTCTTGTGAATGAAGACAGCACTTGAAATGGATCCAATAAGCAAAAAGACGGCAATGAACAAATCCACATCTTTAATGCCCGCGTTGAAAGCACTAAATACAATATTCTTAATATCTTCAAAAGCTGATAATTGCCTGAACGCTTCAGCTGAAGACGTCGCCAAAGAAGTCGATCTGGTCGTCGATTCTGTTGGAGGCGAGACGGAGACCAGGTCCGTTCTGAAGAAGGGCGGAATCCTCGTCTCTTTGACTCAGGATCCATCCCAAGAGAACGCTCAGAAGCATGGCGTAACAGCTAAATTCAATACCAAATTTCCAACCCGCGAGAACTTGCAGAGCTTAACGGAATTAATGGCCGAAGGCGTGATTAAGGCAGAGATTGATTCTATATTCCCTTTAAGCCAAGCGGATAAAGCGCTGGAAAAAAGTGAAGCAAGACATGGACGGGGAAGAATTTTGCTGAACGCAAACTCCATCTAAAAACGAAACAACACGAGTGCATTGTACACTACGTGTTGTTTTCTTTATTATATCGAACCTCCCTAACCGATTGAGGGCAGAGCGCGACCGCCGCGTTTTTTGGGAGCGCATTCCGCACGGCGCTATCCGTGAAATGACGTTGAAGTTTCATGCATCCTGGCTTGTAATAAGACCTTTATCCTCAAAACGCGTGGACAGGACAACAAGCGTCGATGAGAATCCAAATGTGTTGCAGCTTTCAAGGAAGGCTTCCAAGGTTTCGCTTGTTTCAGTTACAACCTTCAATAAATAGTTATACTCCCCGCTTGTTCTGTAGAAATCGACAATCTCGGGCGCCGCCTCTCCAAACTCCTCGAATTCCTTGCAGTTTTTCGATTTAAACAAAACAAACGCCGTTGTATACTTGCCAAGTTTAGATGGAGAAAGCACTGCCCTATAGCCCGTTATGACTCCTTGCTCCTCCAGCCTCCGAAGTCGTTCCGTTACGGCAGGCTGCGACATCGCGATTTTCCGGCTCATCTCAGAGACCGTAATGCGGGCATTCTCATGAATGATCGACAAGATCTGATTGTCTATCCGGTCCATAGTCCGTGCACCTCATTTTATTAAAGTTAGTTTCGAAAACAACGATAGAATTAAGTTTTCAGGCCCCTTACTTCTTAATAATCCAATTTAAATTGTATGCCAAATCCAATAAGATTCCACTATAAACCAGTAAGGGAGAGCGAACATATGCCAACGACTTTGAACAAAACGCAAGAGGTAGATGGGTTAAAATATTTCACGACCATTGATGGCGTTCGAATTGCTTATCGAATCGATGGATCAACCGAAAAGCCAGTATTGATGCTTGCGAACTCCATTGCCACCACGATGAACATGTGGGACGGCCAAATAGCTGAATTTTCTCAGCATTTCCACGTCCTTCGCTATGACTATAGAGGGCATGGCGACTCGGATACGCCCGGCGGCCCCTATTCGTTTGACAGACTGGGACGAGATGTCGTCGAACTCCTGGATGCTCTTCACATTGAAAAGGTGCATTTCCTCGGATTATCGTTAGGCGGTGCCGTCGGCCAATGGCTCGGTATTCACGCTCCAGAGCGGATCGACCGGCTGATTCTAAGCAATACATCCTCCTACCTGGGACCGGCCGAACAATGGCAAGGCCTAATCAACTCTGTGCTGCAGCCGGAGAACCTTCCCGAATTCGCCGAAAGCTTCATCAAGAACTGGTTTCCTTCGCATATGCTGGAAGAGGAGAAAGCGGTCGTCGACTCCTTCCGCAAGATGGTGCTTGCTACTCGTCCGCAAGGAATCGCAGGAAGCTGGGCTGCGATCCGCGACATGGATATGCGCCGGACTGTTTCCCTCGTCAATAGCCCAACATTGGTCATTGCCGGCCAATATGATACCGTGACGCTTCCCGGCCACGGCAAATTGATTGCTGACTCGGTACCGAACACAACGTTCGTCCTGCTGCCGTCCGTTCACCTCTCGAATATCGAGTATCAAACGGAATTCATGAGTGCCGTATTAAAATTCTTGCAATCAAATTAAGCATAAACATCAGTAGCCCAAATGCTTGTCTATTGCCTTATAAGTACGGGGCATTCCCATAAGTCATCATGAATGACTTGGGAACGCCCCTCTTGTCTACCCTATCGGTTCGTGGACAAAAAATTTCTGCCTTCGTTTACAAAATGTTGCCTCTTCTTCAAGAGGTAATACATTCTAAACCGGTATACCAAATTCGCTATATTAATGAGTGATAATACGACAAGCCATAAGATCAGAGAGGACATGGTGGTCCACAGTCCAAACCAAGGCAATACTCGTCCGCCGCCAATAAATGTAGCGATTGACGGCAAAAACAGGAGAATTAAAATTGGAATTACCCTTCCCATCGTTGAAAAAATCAATCTCCCTGTTGTGATGCCTTTCTTGCTTCTCCCTATAAGAATAAATCTATATGTCCCCCAGCAAATCGTCACCATGATCAAGAGAACCATCATGATCTCCAAATTTCCGCCGTTGAGGATGGAAGCGCTAGGTTCTTCGCCGTGCATGATCTTTGCAATCCCGTCGATAAAAGCCGCATAATCGATAAAAGCGTTTAATCCCGAGTTAAACATCATCGCAATGCCCAACCGCTGGTCCAAATAGATCGTCATCTCCGACTTATACGTCCAAAAAATTCCGCTATGGGAAATCGTCCGTCCCCCTTGATCATCCTCTTCAGCAAGCCAGCCCATTCCATAAGGACTTATCTGTCCCGCTTTATGGTACTGTTCCAGCAGCTCCGGTGAAAGAAGACGGCCGTTATATTGGGAAAGCATCCACTTCGCCATATCTTCGGCAGTGGAGACGATGCCGGCGGGACCGTCGACAAACCATGAGGGTTCATTCTGACTGACGGGGCGCCCCAGCACAAGGTAATGTCCCCGCGTAATAGCGGAGTTATGATTGATTTGCTGTGTAGAACTGACATTAAAGGTATGATCCATGC
Organism: Paenibacillus dendrobii; assembly: GCF_009807035.1. Taxonomy (GTDB): domain Bacteria; phylum Bacillota; class Bacilli; order Paenibacillales; family Paenibacillaceae; genus Paenibacillus_AQ; species Paenibacillus_AQ dendrobii. Next base: position 99,912 of record NZ_WUBI01000004.1, on the reverse strand, counting down.
CCAATGGCTTAAATATTTCGCTCGTCAAGTAATCGGAGAAATTCCGTCCGCTTACTTGCTCCACAAGCAAAGCCAAATATTCATAATTCGGATTGTAATAGTTATACGCCGTTCCCGGGTCATGAGCAAGCTTAACCGCATCCAACGAACGGTTAATTTCTTGCAACGACTCATATTGAGAGGATCTCGTCATGTCCGGATTCACTTTATCATTCAGACCGCTCGTCTGATTGAGCAAGTTCCGGATCGTAATCTCGCGAACGCGTTCGTCCTTGGGGGACAGATTGGGAAAGTAGGTTGCGTAGGGGGCGTCTAGATCGATCAACCCTTTGCCCACCAACTGCAGCACGGCCAGCGCCGTAAACGGTTTGCTTAGCGAGGCGATGGGAAAGAGGGCGCTACCGTCTATCTCGCTGCCATCGGATCGTTCTCCGAAGCCTTGCGCATAGAAAACCTCATCGTTATTGGCGATCGCAAGGGCCGCACCCTTAATATGGTTCGTTTTCATTGTCTTCGTTACAAAATCATCAATTTTCTGCTGTATGTCTGCCTTGTTATGGACTTCGGCAGCTGAGGCCGGCTCAGCCAGGAAGGCGGTTGCCGACAATAACAAGCAGCCCAAGCTCAAACTCATTTTCTTTAGTACAATTAACATGTTTAGCACCTCTCATCGCTTGATAAGGAGATGCTAATCGATAATAATCAACTATTTATCAACGCCGTTCAAAAAACTGGCCGTGACTTGCCCCCCGCCATCGGGACCGTTGTCTATTTGCAGACTTCCCTCATGTTTCTCGCACAGGATTTTGCAGATATAAAGGCCCATCCCATGGTGTTCGTCGGCATCCGATACCTCTCCGCGATAAAAGGGCAGCATCGCTTTACGAAGCCCCGCTTCCGTAAAGCCGGTACCATCCTCCGAAACCGTAATGGACAGTTTACCCTTGTTGACGCAATAATGAATACTTACATGTCCGAATGCAAAACGCGCTGCGTTCGCAGCTATATTCTCGAAGACTTGCAGCACCAAATGGACATCAACAGCAATGCTATTCGCATCCGCCGCAACAGACGTGTTGAAAGATTTGCCGCTATTTCCGATGATTTGGCGTCCGCTCTCATGAAGCAAAGCAATGAGTTGATCCGTTTCAATAGGGTGGCTGCTAACCGGCATGTCCTCCAACTTTTGTATGGAACCCATCGCCTCGGTGTATTTTTCGAGACGCTCGATATGTACACCCATCGTCTGAATCACGTCCAAAAGCTTTTCTTCGGAGATTTTGCGTTGGGGCAGATAGGCGCTCAGAAACTCAGAATTTCCTTTCAGGACAGACAAAGGCGTTCTCAAGTCATGTGCAAAAATCGCGTTCAATTGTTTTCGTTCCTCAACCGATCGCCATAATGAGTGATAGTTCTTCTCCAACTGGCCGCGCATGATTTCGAAAACACGGCATAACTCGCCCATCTCATCCTTGCTGTCGTATGAAATCCGAAATCCCAGATCGTTCGCAGAAATTTTCTCCGATGCCTTCATCAAGAGATCAAGCGGTTTTCTTAACTTCCAACGGTAATAAAGGCTAGCCATTAGAACGATACCAACGGCTACGGTTAACATCACCAACGCTATGAGCGAAGGCAGTATCCAGCCGTTTGAGATTGAATGCGCGTCATTGCGCTGACGTATGTTTTCGGCCCATTGAAACTCCAATACGATAACGGCTAATACCGCGATTAGTGTCATACAGCATATGAAGATGAAGGACCTGAGTAAACTCATCCGTTTCAATCGTAGCCCGTTTATGATTTTCGCCATTTGTAACCTACTCCCCAGACCGTCTCGATCCTGTCTTCGCAGCCATGCTCTTTCAATTTGTAACGAATTCGCCTGACATGTTCCACGATGACAGCGCTATCGCCCTCGTCGCCAATTCCCCATAATTTCTCGAAAATACGTTCTTTGTCGAATACCATGCCGGGATACGTAGACAGCAACTCGATAATATCGAACTCTTTTTTGGCCAAAGAAATTCGTTCGTCGCGGAAATAAAGAGAACGAGCCGAATAATCGATCACCAAGTCTTCGCTGAACTTGATCGACGTTTTATGTTGGCTTCGGTTTTCCCGACGCAAATGAGCCTCTACCCTCGCGCCTAGTTCATGAATGCTAAACGGTTTTTGAATATAATCGTCCCCTCCCGCTCGAAAACCCGAGATGACATCCGCATCCTCCACGCGGGCGGTTAGAAATAAAATTGGACAAGAAATGAAGTTCCTGACTGCCCTGCACAATTCAAGACCATCCTTCTCCGGCATGTTGATGTCTAGTAAAATAAGATCCGGTTGCTTTTCGATATGCCGAAGCGCTTCCTGACTGTTTTTGGCCGTCATGACAACATAGCCGTTCATTTCAAAATAATCAGTAAGCAATTTGCGAAGATCGAGTTCGTCGTCTACAATCAGAATCTTATAAATATGCCTCCGTTGCTTCTCCATTGAATCGTTCCCCCTAGTAACCATCCCACCCCGAAAGAGATACGGTCCGAAATTGTATATATAGACCATGGACAGCCGAAGTAACCGGCGGCCTGATTACCGCAAGTTCATTTCCTTGGCGCCATCTAACAAAGCGCATTCAACGAGCCATTCCGCCGGGAATGGCTTTTATTCCAGTCTCATTTCTGTAATTCTGTAACACCTATAGGATCCATTCAAACATCTTCCCCTTGATGTGATAAAACTCGAAAATCATTTAGTGTATCTTTATAAGCATCTCCCCAATTCCTCATGGACAAGATGATCGACTCCAACGTTCTTCCAAATTCAGTCAGTGAATATTCCACCTTGGGAGGTACCTGTTTATAAACTTCGCGGTGAATAATGCCGTCTCTCTCAAGTTCACGCAGCTGCAGGGTAAGCATGAATTGCGTTATTCCCGGATAGAGGCGGCGGAATTCACTAAATCTTTTCGGGCCATCGATCATTTGAAAGAGAAGGAGCCCCTTCCACTTCCCTCCGATAACCTCCAAAGTTGTTTCTACAGGACACCCTTCCACGCCCGGACTAATGATGTTTTTGTTTCTTCGTTCGCCCAAAGCCTTATCCCCTCCAATAGTATGATTTTTAATACTATACCATAAAAATATGCGTACTTTACTAAATAAAGTATACAACATACTATTTGGGTAAACCAAGAACGCTCTCTGGTAAGGTGTAGTTTAATCATTCATCAGGTGAAGGAGGCACTTTAACAGGAGAACCTTGAGAGGACACACGAAGCAAAACATACAAAAGAGAGAAGGAGAAGTGTCATGAGTTTAAAAGGCTTGCTAACAGGTATACTTTTTACTGTTCTATATTCATCTGGAGCTATTATCATGAAAATCGGTTTACATTCTGCGTCTCCGTTAACATTAGCAACATTACGTTTTCTGATAGCCGGGATGCTGCTGCTAATCTTTATTTATATATTTAGAAAGGGCAAATACCCATTGCCTAACAAAAGAGAATGGGGCATTTTAATTCTTCTGGGTTTGCTGAATACCTCGTTGTTTGTTGGACTGGGCAACTTAGCGCTTCGAAACATTTCGGCGGGGATATTCAATCTCTTTTTACCCATAAATCCTTTTGTCTTTGCGATATTCTCCTTAATCTTCATGGGAAAAAACATTCGCGCAAAAGAATGGATGGGTATGATTGTATCCGCTATAGGTCTATTCATTGCAACCTACCCATCATTGGCAAAAAGCCACGCCAACTTAAGCGGAATTTTATTGCTTGTTCTAGCAATGTTTTCAATGGCTGTTGGAAGTCTTGTTTTTAAAAAGGCAAATCTTCAGTTGCCTACTCTTGTGATAAACGCATGGCAGGTATTCATTGGGGGGGTCATTTTAATTATCCCGACCCTATTCTTAGAGTCTGGGAAGCCGTTACATGTGGATGTTCACCTTGTAGTCTATCTTCTTTGGTCTGTCATCGTTCTCTCTATAATTAGTATGGGTCTCTGGTTTCGTTTGCTGAAACAAGATGCCGTCAGAGCAAATAACTGGCTGCTTTTAAATCCTGTTTCAGGCTATATACTAGCTGCCATCGTACTGGGTGAACCTCTTACATGGTATGCTGTCATCGCCACCGTTGTTGTGCTGTCAGGACTGTATCTGTCGGGGAATTTTCGAATCAAAGAAACGAAGTAGTTCAGCAAAGAGGCTTAGAGATCTATCGTACGGCTGTTTATTCGCCCTTTTCTTGACCACAAAGTCAATAATAACGAAAAAATTTCATTTTATCCTATGGAAACGTACACGTTTCGCGGTCGAGGTTATTGAGGCTTGCCGTAAAGCCGTCGGACCAGATTTCCCGATTGGTCTGCGTATCTCGCAATGGAAGGCAATCGACTATAACGCCAAATTGGCAGAAACCCCTGAATAGCTGGAACAGTTCCTGGCACCTCTGGTCGCTGCGGGTGTCGATATGTTCCATTGCTCTACCCGCCGCTTCTGGGAGCCCGAGTACGAAGGCTCTGATCTGAACCTGGCAGGTTGGGTCAAAAAATTGACAGGCAAACCAACGATTACGGTGGGATCGGTTGGCCTGGACACGGAATTCATGAGTTTCATCTCCGAGGGCAAAGGAGCAGGCATCGTCAAAATCGAAGGCTTGTCCGAGAGAGTGGAACGCGGCGAGTTCGATCTCGTGGCCGTTGGCCGGTCCCTGTTGGTCGATCCCTATTGGGCAATCAAGATCCGCGATGGCCGGTGGGATGAACTGATCCCCTTTACACCCGAGGCTGCGCAAACTTTGAGTTAACTGAAAGAGCCGATATTAGCAGAAAGACAATTTATCCGCACTAGGTCGTTAAATACGATTTGCTGGATTCCATTGTTCAAAAAATTGAATTGGCCCCTCCCGTCTTAACGGTGGAGGGGCCAAATGTGTTTTTTATTCGAAAAATGTGGTTGAAAACTGTTTTGTACCATGTTGATATAAGATTGAATCTGTTATACGGTCTAATTCTCAAATATGATGACCATTTTTTTGCTGCCCAAATATTCAACAGAAGTATTCAGCTGTTCCGACACAAAGCGTACAGGAACGAAAGTGCTGTTACTTTTCTGCAGTAAAGGGGCGTCGAATATCACGGTTTGCTGATTTACCTTAACCTGCTTATTCCCCACACGCCAATGAATCGTTTTACCGTCCTTTTGAATCGTTACCTCTTTCGTACTCTGGTTCCAACTTACATTTGCCCCAAGCTTCTCGGAAATGAAACGAATAGGCACGTAGGTACGATCTGTCTGAATGAATGGCGCTGCTGTTATGTTGTAGATACTATCCCCCAAATAGGCTGTCTTGCTGCCGATCATCAAGCGTTGAGTCTTACGCTGAGAACTAATTCCATAAGAATCTGCATTCAATTTTTTGAATATTTTATACGTTGGGGTTCCCTGGTTTAAGTCCAAGTTGTTATCGTTCAACTGCAGCCCATATCGCTCCGCCCCCGTATCCCAATGAAAATCATAGCTATTATTTTGAATCGGCTCCAGATTCCACACCCGGTTGTTGTTCAAATAGAGGATGCTTAGGGATTTCAGATTTCTTAACGGTTCCAAATTCCACACTCGATTGTTATCCAAGTAGAGTGTATTCAACTTGTTCAAATGTTGTAACGGTTCTAATTCTTTAATCTTATTGGAAGATAGATCTAGTGTAGTCAAGTTCGTTAGTTTCGCTAAAGGAGCAAGACTCTCAATGTTATTGTTGCTAGCAGAGAGACCTCCAAGATTGCTGAATCCCTCCAATATCTTCAGATCCGTAACCTGATCTCCGTTAATCCCCAGATACGTCAGGCTTTTGGACAGCATCCGCAGCGGCGTTAAATCCTTGATTTTATTATTGGATACATCCAGATATGTCAGACCTCTCATGCTGCCGAGGGGAGCCATGTCTTCGATTGCATTGTCGCTCATTTTCAAATACTTTAATTCTGCGGCGCTAGAGAGCACTTGAACATTCGAAATTTGATTGTGGTCGGCGCCCAACTCGATCAGATTAGGCAATTGTTTCACTACATCCAAGGATGAAATCCGATTCGAGCCTACCTCCAGATATTTCATCTCTTTCAGGGCTGACAATGCCTCAATGGATGAGATTTGATTTGCTTTGAGGCTGAGATCACGGATCTTTGAAAGCTTCTTTAGCGGTGCAAGATCCGTAATTTCATTATTGTCTAAATTGAGTTCCGTGACATTGACCGCATACTCTAATCCCTGCAGATCTTTAATTCCCTTACCCGATAGAGATACAACGGTGAGAGATTCTAAATCCGCTTTGGTAATGGGTTCATCGCCTTTTTTACCTAACCACGAATGAATCGCTTGTTCGAGATTTCCATCTTTAATAACCGCTTCTTGGTTAGACGATTCCATTGAAGCTTGTCCTGGAAGGACCCAACCTAGGACAAAAATAAAAATAAATAAGCCTGCAGCAATACGTTTCTTCATCATGAGCGTTCCTCCAATGACTGTATTACTTAATATTACCCCGGGCATTTGGATAATAACAGCCTAAAGTGCCCACGCTCTTCAGCTAGACGTTACAGATCAGGAATCCACTCGTGCTGCAGCAGAGCGTATTCAGAACGAATCTGGGCCGTCTCGATGTTACTTATAAACAATGCAGGCATCTCACACGCCCGAATATAATAGTGGAGTTATCTTTGGGCTTGAAAATTTTAATTCAACCTTCTATAATTTGCTTAAAGCAAACAAATTGTTGGAGGGAGTACAATCAATGAATGCAAATAAAGAAATGATGAAAGAACTGGCTCTAACCATGTTGACTGTCGCTCATGAAATTAAAGATCTGCAGTCCAGAGGGATCGACCAGGTAACGGCTCTCATCTTGGATTATTGTCATACGCACGAGGCAGTTCGCGCCTCCGACATCGCAGCCGTCCTTGAAGTAAACCCGTCCTCCATTACCCGTCGAATTCAAGCCATGGAGCAAGACGGGGTCATTCGTTTGACCAAAGACCCTGCCGATCAACGCTCCGTTCTTATTAGCGTTACGAGCGATGGCAAGCGGCTATTAGATACTTTGACTGAACAGGCTACTCATTTATTCTCCTCAATAATCGGTCATTGGGACGCGGATGATATCCAAGATATAACGAATTTCATGTCCAGATTCTCAAATGAGCTAACAAGCTGGAAGGCGAAATACCCCATAAGCGATAAAAAAGCCCATCGCAGAAAAATAAGTCAATCCTGGAGAACGGAAAAGCCGTAATGAAGTAAATGAACAGGCTCTGCCTGATTCTTTATACTCATATTTGCTTAACACAAACAAATTTAATGAGAAGGTGAATTAACGTGGCAAAAAGCAATACAGGCTTGATTTTAACCGGATTGTTGATAAGTCTTTTCGTTGCTGCATTAGATCAGACTGTTGTGTCTACAGCCATGGGAACGATCGTTGCTGATCTTGGCGGAATCGATAAATATGTATGGGTATCATCCGCTTACTTCATCGCGGAACTCGCAGGCATGCCGATTTACGGTAAACTCTCGGATATGTTCGGACGCAAACGTTTTTTTGTGTTCGGCGTATTCATCTTTCTTCTTGGATCGGTTCTTTGTGGACTCGTTCACAATATGGTTGAGCTTAGTATCTATCGAGCTATTCAAGGTATCGGGGGTGGTGTTGTAGAACCTATTGTCTTCACCATTGCCTATAGTATTATTCCGGATGAAAAAAGAGGAAGGATCGGAGGATTATTCGGGTCGGCATTCGGCTTGGCAAGCATTCTGGGGCCCCTATTGGGCTCCTATTTAACGGAGATGCTTGGTTGGCGCTGGATCTTTTATCTCAATTTGATCCCGGGACTGATCAGCCTGGGTTTGGTCGTTTTCTTTTATCGGGAAACCCATACCCGCTCCAATCAAAAGATTGATTGGCTGGGAACGTTTACGCTTGTAGGTTCTCTTGTTTGCTTGTCTTTTGCCTTGGAGATGGGAGGGAGTGAATACGAATGGACTTCTCCTGTCATCGTTACATTATTTTTCATGTTCGTACTGCTATTCTGTACCTTCTTATATGCCGAAAAGAAAGTGCCGGAGCCGATCATTTCATTCCGAATGTTCAAGAACAGACTCCTCTCCACATGCCTCCTATTGGCATTTATATATGGAGCAGCCTACATTGTTGTAATCGTGTATATGCCCTTATTCGTACAAGGTGTTATGGGACGACCAGCAATCAATTCTGGATTCATTTTGATACCTCTGCTTCTTAGCTCGATCCTAACCAGCATGACCGGTTCGACGCTCATTAGGAAAATCGGTTATCGCGTTACTATGCTCATATCTGGATGCGTTTACGCGTGCGGCATTTTTCTTCTGATTCGAATGACCGAGGACACGACTCCGTTGTTGTCCGCTCTCTACATGATCGTTATCGGAATTGGGGTCGGCTTTTCTTTCTCTGTGCTAAGCATTGGGACGAATCGAAGCGTCGACGGGGCTGAGCGGGGAGCCGCAAACTCCATTCTAACGTTTCTGCGCGCATTCGGCATGACCGTCGGCATTACCGTATTTGGCATCATTCAGAAGAATTTGCTGACCAATCAGATAAGCAAGTTGCTATCCGATAATGAAGATGCAAAGGGGCATCTGCAAAACCTGAATCCGGAAGCTCTGCTGACGCCTGGAGGGCGTTCGCAAATCCCTGATGACTTATTGAGAAGCATGAGCGGAGCGTTTGCCTACTCGCTCACTCACATGTTTATGTGGTTATTTGTTCCCGCGGCGTTAATATTGGTCTTTGCTCTTCGAATGAACAAGGAGAAACAAGTTGCCAACAGTCGGCCATATGGACAAACCGATTAAGATCAAGGGCGGTTTGCTTAAGCATCAGTAGTATCACTCCACATGTTTCGCGGCTAAGGCCAAAAATTTCGCCCTACTTGTGATATGGTTCCTCGTATCATCTATTGAGCGAAATCAAGGGCACCCAGTTCGGGCGCCCTTTTCTGTAGAATAAGCGCCAGCATTAACCCGCCCGGACTTTCACCGATAATTGCAATACGTTGTTGTTCTTTCGTTGCCACACAAACCACCTCCTCAAAATAATGTTGCGAATCATTATCTATACATTGGCATGCTATTATGAACTGAACATGAATTCATTCGCTGTAACCAAAAAATGCGCAAGACCCATTAGGTCTTGCGCGGTCAGTCGCTCAAATTGCGAAAGAGTAAAGTATTTGCTCAAAAGAAAAGGAAAACCACAAACATTTGTTCCTGCTTCCATCTTTAGTTTTCTCTTACAGTGACGACGACACTCCCCTTCTTATGTTTTTGTTCAACATAATGGTGGGCATCGGGAGTCTGTTCCAACCACTGCATACCCTTGTTACATCTTCACCGTAATATTTGGCAAGCTGCACCGCATAAGTACCTACACTTTCAGAGGCTCCATAAACAAGGACCTTCATTTCTGAACCACTAATTGACCTTTTTCTCATGTTTCATGGTCCTTACCGTTTTTTCCATAATATTAAACGCTCCTCCAAAATGACGCGCAGTTCTTCGGGAATCCGTTCAAACTCGACCCCTTTACCCAAGAACAAAAGCCAATCTGCATAGTACGAAAGCGTTTCAACATCTGTCACATCCAGCTGAACATTGAACATTCCGCTCGACTGAAACATCCCGGTAAGATACAAGATAATCCCCGGCGGGTGCATACGCTTAAAGCGTTGAATCCCAGTCGTATCAAGCTTCACAACAAGATTGGACTCACGTGCACGATTCCGTTTTTCACTTAATATTTCTTGCTCGGACCAATTCATCTTCCGCTCGGAAATTGCCGAGTCACGGAGCATATCAACTGGCAAATAGCGAAACTCATCCGTATCAAAATCATAAACCTCGACCAACCACTGAGCGTTGGAGTTAAATATATGCAGCAAAAAAACGTCCAACAATTGTGGCCAGCCAAGACTCTGTTCATAAGTCATGCGCAAATGCTTGTCCCGCACAGCAAGCGAAATCAGCTGATTCAGCTCTGCAGGCGCCGCGTCGTCGAGCTCCAAGAGATTCGGGTTCCCAGGATTTGTGTTTTCGAAAAGCAAGATGTTATTCAGCTCGATCAGCTCATCTTGCTGGGTCTGCGACGCAATGCCGATGAGCTTTTCAGTGATTGAGCGGCGGTTCTGCAGATACGGCAGCTGCGAATTTTTCGAGGCGATAAAGCTGATAAAAATCGCTTTTAGCTCATCCGGCGTGAAGCGGGTGGCGGGCAGATACTGATTTTGCAAGACATGGTAGCCGCCACCGCGCCCAAGCTCGGTCGTTAGAGGAAAGCCCATCGCCTGGATCTCGTTAATATCGCGGATTGCCGTCGCACGGGAAATCTTGAACTCCCGCTGGATCTCGGCAATCGTAAAATGCGCACGGTTATTGATGTAACGCATAATCAGGTTCACTCGTTCTGTTTTCTTCATGACTTTATTGTATCAACAATGTAGCTGATGCTGCAAAAAAGAGTATCATTTTTTGATACATTCAGCAAATAGAATCAAACCTGTAAGAAGTAAATCCACTAAGGAGAGAATCAAATGTCTAACTACTCCATCAAGACAATTCTAGATAACTACAAAATGACTGCTTTCGGTGTTTCTTTTGAAGACTTCAACGACTGGGCAGGTAATGCTGCAAAGACTGCAGCGAGAAAAGCCGAAATCACTGAAAACGGCAAGCTTGCTGAACTGCTCGCGCTCGCTGACGGGCAAGAATATCAAATCAACTACGTCTTAGACGGTAAGGCCTGGCGCGGCTTCGGCGTAATGGGCGAGTTCGACGTGGAAGGCGCGGTCGTCCTCGATTTCCTCGCTGGCGATTACCTCGTCGTATCTGGCACGGGCGCTGACAAAGACCACCTTGCCGACGGAATCACGGGCAAAGTTTTTGGCGGCATGTTGCAAGAAATCACGGACTACAAATACGTTGGGCCTGGTAACTCAACATTCGTTAAAGCAGCTGAAAACGGTGGCTTCTACGGCGAAATGTGGCTTCGTGCACAAAAAGTCGAGGACTAATATCTCGGATCAAAGGAGTAATCCATGGAAAATTACACGCTTGAACACAAAAAATCATTCACATTGACCGCTTATGGTTTTTCAATCCAGTCGAATTTTCAGGACATGCCGACTTTGCAAAAGGAAAAAGCCGAGTTTTGGGGCAGACTCAAGGCTGACGGCCGTTTTAATAAGCTCAAAGACGCCGCAAAGAACGATCGCGAATGGTCAGTCAATGAGGTTTATCAAGGCAAGCCGTGGAATTATTTCGCGGTAGAGGCTGGCAAATCAGTGGCTGACGCAACGCGAATCATCGAGTTTCCAGAGAGCGACTATATCGTGGTCGCAGGAAATGGCGACAAGGAAACTTTGTTTGATCAACTGACTTACCGCGCTTTTAACGAAGTCTTGGCCAAAGTCACCGACTATGCTTACATCGGCGGTCCAAATGCGACTTACCGCAATGATAACGGGGACGGCACTTTCTACGGGGAATTTTGGGTGCCTGTGGTTAAAAAATAAGGGGCCACGACATAAAACTTGCCGTTACTTATTGGTACGGTTCAGCTTAACGGGGTCTACGGCGAAAAATACGCCTATCATTGATAACCTAAAACCGCTCTCCGTTGCAGTTTTTTCATTCCCATCGGAACAGAGCAATTTCGAGTTCTCCGCTCTGTCTGTGACGGCAAGTTTTAAGGCACCCTCTCGGGTGCCTTCTATTTATCTCAGTGTGTGTTTTATATCTCAGTAGCTTGACGACTTAAAAATTGCCGAATCGATACATCTGTGCTTAGTCCAATGGCACGGCTATAAGCCGAATGGGCATCTTCTTTTCGCTGCATCCGCTTGTACAAATGGCCCGCAAGTGCCCAATAGGGCTGATAGCTAACCACCTCTGCAGATGGAATGGCTTCTAGAAGAGCGATGCCGTGTTCCGATCCATAAGCCTCCGCCACCGCAGCGGCTCGGCTGACTAAAGCGCCCAGTGTGGGGGATATATGAGTGAGGCCCTCGTATAACTGAGCAACCGCCTCCCACTCTGTACGCCCAGTCCGTAAACGCTGTGCATGCACCGATTGTATCGCGGCCATGAGTTGAAAGCGTCCGATTTCGCCGGCTTGCGAGGCGATATGAAGATAACGCTCCGCCTCCAAGATCAAGTTTTGCTCCCATCGGGCACAATCCTGCTCAGAGAGGGGAATAAAGTCCCCCTTACCATCATGCCGGGCCTCACGCCGTGCTTCACAGTACAGCATGAGCGCCAACAGACCATTCACCTCCGGTTGGCGTGGAGCGAATTGGAGAAGCAACCTTCCTAGAAAAATCGCCTCCTCCGCCAATCTTCTGCGAGGCGAGTCGGCTATAACTGCTTCGTCCCACCCGCTTCCATAAGCAGCATAAATGGTCTCCAGAACGGAACCGAGACGATTCGAGATTTCTTCTTCATCAGGCAATTCAAAAGTAATGCGTTCGGCACGAATTTTTGCCTTTACCCGGGTAAGACGCTGACTCATGGTGGATGGCTTGACAATGAATGCAGACGCAATTCGGGCTGCATTGATTCCAAGCACCGTCTGCAGCATAAGCGGTGTACGCATTGCAGGATCAATTGCCGGATGAGTACAAAGAAACATCATCCTCAGTCGTTCGTCCGGAAAGCCAGCACTAGAAGAAGCCAACCGTTGTGCATCCTCTGACATGGTAATGAGTGTCGGCAGCGCACTTTCGGAAACGCGGGTACGGCGTGCACGGTCGATAAGCTGCCTCCTGGCGGCAGTAACGAGCCATGCTTCAGGCTTATCCGGAATACCGATCTTCGGCCAAGTTTCTAGCGCAGCGAGAAAAGCATCTCCAATGGCATCCTCAACAGCCTGCAGATCCCGCCAATTCACAGCCAAATAGGAGAGCAATCGTCCGTAAGCGTTACGGGCTGTTTGTTCAATGACTTGATGGGCTTCCATAGAGTGATTACTTCAACGCGGGAAGGTTTTGTCTAACCTCCACCGTATCGACAGGACCTCGAGCAGCCCACTCTAATGCAGTGTCCAGGTCCGGAACATCAATCACGAATATCCCGCCGAGCTGCTCTTTCGTCTCGGGAAAAGGTCCGTCCTGAACAACCACCTCACCTCCACGCCTCTTCATCGTTGCAGCTGTCTCGGGAGCATGGAGACCCGAACCGAATACCACAATTCCAGACTGCCGCAAAGCATGCACGTAGTGCGTCCAGCCTGCCAAATATTCTTGTTGTCGGGCTGGATCCATTCTTGCCGCAAAGTCCTCCTGACTCTCGTAAAACATCAAAGTGTAATTCATACAAAAACTCCTCCCTTTAAACCGTATTGGAATTTGGTTTCGCTATAATGACGTATCAGCTATTCTGATTTCTACATTACAAGAAAATTTAATATTTAATAACTTGCCGTTACTTGTGATACGGTTCACCGTATCATCTATAGAGCGAATTCAAAATTCAAAAGGCACCCTAAGCGGGTGCCCTTCAATAATCCTTATCGCTGTTTCATTTCGATCTCGGCATCTTCCGACCGAATCATCTGCTTGTACAAATGACCGGAAATAGCCCAATAGAGCCCACTTCTTCAACTAGTTTAGTTCCGCGGCCGCGGTGGCTCGACCGACAAACGCTCCCAGCGGGGTAATAACGAAACTCACCAAAACTATAGTCCGAGCTGGCCGCCCGGAAATCCAAACCTTGCGTTATAGCTCGCGTCGTGTGCCGGCATGGTTGCTCCTTCTGGCGCCTCCAACGACGGCGTATCATTTTCCAACGGGTCCCAAGTTATTAGTACAAAGCCTGGGGGATAAAAGTCTGAAGGTATTACATCAGCAGGCGGTACGATCGTCGCCCCATACTTGACTTGAGCTGTCGAATAGTTAGTACTCGTCACTGAATCAATGAATAATAACGTGTAGCTGTTACGTGTGTAATATAGCTTAAGGGTGAGCGTTCCGTCAGCGGTTACCGTACCCGAGGTAACGTTGTTAGGATTGCTGCTGTCATAGGTAAAGCCGGTATAATCCTTCGGAGTTGCCGTAGCTGTTGATCCAATTCCGCCGCTGCCGGCAACGGCTTCCACTTCTGTGTAGCCGTCATCGTCCAGATTCTGCTGATAATACAATACCTGATAGCCCGTGGCCTGCCAAACGGCCGTGAAGGTCAGATCGTTACCGGGCATTGTACTTGGAACGGACTGTGACCAACCTTCAAACGTATAGCCTGGTTTTGTCACCGTAGGCGGATTTATCGGCGACCCATATGCAAGCTGTGATACAGTGCCGCCCACGCCTCCATTGGCATCGAATGTCAGGTTAAACAAATAAGGAACGAAGTACAACTTGATACGAAGATCCAGGGTTGGATCTACGTAAATCGATAAAGGCGAAGGTACCGTTGTTGTGAGTTTCGAGTAGGGTGACATCCACCTCGCATCCATTGTCCCTATATCTCTATTATCGAATCTTAAAAATGCCGTGCCATACTTGGTTTTTGCCTCCATGAGTTGGAAGTTAGAACCTGTGTTATCGCCAAGATAATACTCCACTGTAATAGGCACATGTGAATCTAAGCTATATATCCCTTTATAAGTCGTGTTGATAGCCGGCATAGTAGGCGCAACAACATTGGCTGACGCAGGAACGTTCTCGCTCAGATTCGTGTCGCGCCAAGAAGTAAACACATAGCCCGGCATGTTCACGATAGGTGCGGTAATAGGGGCACCAAACTTAAGCGAAGATGTGATTGGCGTTCCGCCATGGCCTGGATCAAAGGTCAGTTTGTACACATTGCGAGCGTAATAATACTTTACGACAGTACTCCCGTCGCCTTTAACCGTAGTGAACTGTTCGGCCGGTGTAGCAAAACCCGCATAGGCAGGGGGCCGCGCGGCTGCAGGCCAATCTGTTGTGCCCTTATAGGTGAATTCGTCGCTAAGCGTGTAGGAATCATTAGAGACATTTTGCAAGTAAACTTCCACCTTATAAGGGGTGTCCGTCTTCGGAGTCCATCTTGCAACCCACATGCTGTCGTAAGACGGCATTCTACCCGGTAGGGCAGTTGGCCCAGCATCGGAATCATTCTTATACCAATTAACGAATTTATATCCTTTTCTTGTAGGAACGGGCTCTGCCGGAATTGGATCATTGTACTTCCCGCTGATTGTCTTTAATAGCGTAAGCTTCCCATCATTCGTTTCATGCGAGTACAAGTAGAGACTATAACTACCCTTGAGATCGTCCCAGTGTAATGGAATCGTACGCGCAATCGGAGCAGAACCGAAAGTTAAAGGCGCCCTTCTCCAAGTGATCGTCATGGTGGCATCCATGCCAGTCGGATCGTAATTATAGTTCTGTAAGAGCACTTGGTTGGTCCTAGTATCGTATATGAAATTTTTGTTGGATATGCTTACCGTGAAATCCTTGGATCTGTCATAAGATTGTTCCGTAACCTCGCCTGTCTGCAGATCCATCGAGCTCATATCAAAGATGCTATACGGTAAAATGGTCGATTTTGTTGACTGACCGTGCAGATTAACTCTAGGCGCATCATCTTGTGAATAGGCAAAATCAAGAATGTTCTGCCGGGAACCTACCGTATAGAGCGGCCATTCATCCTCATACAAGGTTGGCTCGTACGAGAAGGTACCCTTAAACAGCTGTGCCTTGAATTTCACTTCCGTGAACACGCCGAATTCCAGATCTATGGCTCCGGCATAATGGGAGGTCTTGCCCTGAGAAGATAGATAGGTCAGCTGGTAATAGAAGTAGCCCCACAGCTTCACGTAAGCGCCAACGTCCGCTTGCACACCTACGCTATTCGCCTCAGTAGAGAATAGACCTACTGCCAACTCCAGCCGAAGACCTGCCCGTAAGCCCAACGTACCCATGGTGTAGAACGTAAATTGATACTTCTCATCTAGCAGACTTACGGTCTTGTTCGTCGCTTCTCTAGCAAAAAGTTTCACATTGAATATATATCTCTTCCCATTCTCATAACTGAACGTACAACCGATTGAGAGATTCGCATTTGCGCTTACGACAAAATCTCCTTTAAATTCCACTTGGATGATACCCAACAAAAGACGCATGTTGATATCAACAAGATTTACATCAAATAGGTCGACCCAGTCCGTCTCGTTATTAAGCATATTCTGATATAGAGCCGGCAATGAGCTATCTAATGAATCTATGCCATTAAAATGTTCATCCAAATCTTCCTTAGCGTCCATTAGAGCCTTTATTTGTTTGGCGATGTTTTGTACTTTGCTGTTATCATTCCAATTCCATTCTTCACCCTTCTCAAATGTGCCGATTTCAGCGTCGAAATTAATCGCTGTATAGGTATAGGTATCTACGGTTGGGGAAACCTCGTATTCTCTCAAATAAGGGATGAACCCCAGAAATAGTCCCCAATCGGTATTGGCATCGGCAGAAAGAGAAACACGTACTTCTTGCTCGAAGGTGCCGGTCAAATGAATCACGATGTTGCGCTGGCCGCCTGCGTCAACTACAATATCGCAACTCACTTGAAGAGAAGCGCTTAAACCGGACTTATCAGCAAAATGTTGCAGTTCTGTACCAATATCGGCTTTAACACTCACATTTTCTACTTGTACTCTATTTCCGTTCAACCGCATAACATTGCGATCGGAGACAGATGAGCCATCGGCATACGTAATAGAGTAATTTTTCATATCGAAGTCGCCGTCAAGCTTTTTGAAGCTATCCGTATCGATTGCCAAAGCTGCTAAATACTGCGTAGCTTTATTCACAAATCCGCTTTCCAGAGCTTGATCCTCGATTTGAGCTTCCATAACCGCTACATCGGTGTTCTGCAGCAACTGACTTCCTTCTACATTTTGCTGCGTATAGTAATCCATCGAAGCCGTTATTTGCTCAAGCGTTACATCTGTATAAGTAATGACATCGTTAGTTCCCGAAGAGCTGACTCCAGTAATTTGAGCATAGCCGGCAAGCTGGGACGAAGCATCACCGAATACACCTGTGTAGAAGGCGATGAAGTCACCTGCTTGTACAACGGTGCTTGCAGTAAGACCCAATTGTGCATATTTGCTGTCGCTATAGTTCATCGTATTCTCGCTTACCGTGATGGAGTGATTGCTTAAATCCCCATCCATATCTGCTGTATCGCTGACCGGCAGGACGTCCGGCGTAAAGAGAACTTTTTTGGCGTCTGCCGTTTCGTATGTGTATGTACTGCCGTCGATCGCCCGAATCGTTACATAAGCCACTTCACCGTCATCGTCGGCGCTTGTTGCCAGATTACGCTGATTCGGTGCAACTCCGTTATAAATAGCAACGGTATTGCCGACTTGTATATTCTGATTCCCATGATATTGGAATATACCCTCTGTAGCGTTACCCACCGATTGAACGGCTCCGCCATCACCGGCATTCAAGTCTATAACAGGAATCGTACCAGGGGTAACAACCTTACCATTCTGGGTCATATTCGTGACTTCCGAAGAAGGAATATAAATCAAGTCAGGATTCAGAGTCACATGCTGAACTTCTTGTTTAGCAATGGTAAATACGTAAGTTGTAGTGGATTTATCTTGTCCTGCAAAAGATAGATTGGCGTTATTCAGCTTGAGCTGATAGGTGCCGCCTTCTTCAAATGCACCACTATTTGCACCTACTGTAAATTCGCCACTGGAGCCCTCTACCCGAATACCCACATGAGTTGCAAAATCAGGATGGGTTAGCGCTTCAAAGGTCATCCCAGCTTTAACACTATCTGCTGTCATGCTGCCTGTGCCATCGATTACTCCAATCGTAAAGCTTTTGTCCTGATCCAACTTGGTCACACTAGGAATAGTTTGAGTTTCGAATGGTTCTTCATATCTGGCGTATAACGTCATATTTCTGTTGACGATAGCATCTGGATATACTGGCTCCGACAAAGCGCTATCTTTATACCAGCCCACGAAAATAGAGCCTGACTTCATTGGATCTGGAAGATGATTCAGCGTCGCTCCTTGCTTGAGAGACAGGCTGTTAATGGCCGAACCGCCGTTTGTTTCAAAAGTAATAATATATGGACCTGCGTTCGTGTCACCTGGGTTAGCGCCATTACCGCTGCCTGAGTCGGGAGTTGATGTTGGTGTTGATGTTGTTAATGTTGGTGATGTTGGTGTTGGCGTTGGTGTTGGAACGACTCGATTTTGGGTAATCCATGTCTTCACAACTTCGTTGTTTCGCATGAAGAAAACGGATGCTTCCGCACGAGATGCATTTGACTTTGGATTGAAATTACCGATTGCATCTCCATGAAGCAAGCCTGCCTGCCAAAGCTTTACGACCGCATCTACCGCCCATGGCGAAATATCGACTGTGTCGTTAGGTTTAGAGGTCAGGCTGGCGTTGGTCTGATAAGGTATTTTATAGCTTTCAAAATACCTCAAAGCCAGCGTTGCCATCTGTTCCCTTGATATAGCAGCGTTCGGCGAAAAATCATGGTCACCTGTACCGCTTGTAATGCCTTTTTCAATTGCCCATTGCACATAAGGTGCATACCAAGTGCCTGCTTGTACATCTGAGAAGGAGGAAATTGAATATTGGCTGATATCCACTCCTGCCATTCGCCCAAGTGCAGTGACATACATGGCACGAGTCATTGTGCCTTTGGGCGAGAAGCTGTCATTATCCGTACCGCCGAATATTCCATTTTGTTTCACATACGTGACAGCATCATAGAACCAGTCCGTCGGTTTAACATCTTGAAACGAATTTATCGGAGCACTCGATGAGTTTGGAGATCCTTGCTCCAGTACTGCTGCAGGTGCGTCAGCACTCCGTTCAGCGGCCGCGAACCCTGGTGATACTAAGGATACGAGCATACAAATCAAAAGCGATAAATTTATAATACGTTTATACAAGCGTGTTTCCCCTCCCGCAATTTGTCTAAACTTTCTGCAGAATAATGTCGATTTCTGCTTCACCATATCACAGTCAGTCTAAACAAATCCTAAACAAATGCTAGTGAAAAGGGAGCATCCCTCCGTTATTTTTGATAACCTTGGGACACTCCCTTTATGGAGGAATATGCGTCAATTTATATCCAGCAATCTCCTGACCGTTTCCTTCGGCTTAATCCCGAACTCCGTCAGAAGCAGCATTCTTAATACCTCGTATTGCTTGATCGCCAAGATGCGGTCATCCGCCATAACCAGCACGCGAATGAGCCGTTCATGAATGGACTCATTCAGCGGATCATGTACAAGCGCCTGCCGCAGCAGTTCCGCAGCCGCATCATATTGCCCCTTCTTCTCCTCACGTTCATGAAGGCGAAGCAACGTTGCGACGTACTCGCTTTCCAGGCGAACTCGCGTCGGCTCTGCCCATTCGTACGAAGTGCCTGCCATAAAGCCCTCTCCGTATAATTGGACAATCTCACCGGCATAGTCACGCAGCTTTAAGTCGTCGATTTGCGCCTGTGCGGCCAGCAAACGATCCCACTCATCGAGATCACAGTACAACTGGCTCATATCGATTCGATAACCGCCTTCCACATGCTGGACGATACCGTCAATTCCGATTTGACTTAAAGCTTTTCGCAAATAGTGAGTCGTTGTATTAAACTGGGCACCTGCCCGGTCTACCTCCACCTCTCCCCACAAACGATCGAGAATTTGATCTCTACTTACCGCCTCGCCACGATGGTAAATGAGGAATGCCATCAATTCCTCGGTTTTGGAAGTCCGCCATTTGACCGCAGAGCCATTCTCTGTCTCTACGCGCAACCGCCCGAAACATCGGATATGAACTCGTGGATGTGCGTCATAAACATGGAACGCTTGCAGCACGAGACGCGCATAACTTAATGCATCCTTCGATCCCGCACCTTTGTCTCCATACGTCTGCACATAAATAGACAACAGCTCTGCCATCGCCGAGCCTTCGTCCACGAAACTGCGAATAAACCCTTGAGGTTTGGCGAGACGCAAAGCTTCAGCCAGCTTCGCAAGCGCCGGCTCCATTTGATTGTCGCCATATAACGTCATGCTTTGTAAATTCAGAATGTGAATGCGGTCCCGCAGACGGTCTTCCTTCGTCAACAGATGATACAGTCTTTCTGCGAGAGATAGTGCTGATTCGAATTGTCCGCAAGCGGCCAGTACACGAACGAGCACCAATTGTTCGGAAACTTGGTCCAGCGTTGCTTCGTCCGAGTGCGACATCCCGCATTGCTCCAACCATCGCTGAGCAGACGCAATGTCGCCTTGACGCACCGCTAAGCTCACCTGTTCCGCTTCGATTTTGCGTATGAATATCTCATAATCGGGTGAATCGATCTTCAGCTTAAGTTGTTCTAGCAGTGTCGCTGCTCCTAGTGAGTTCCCCTTTGCTTGCTGAATTCTAGAAGCTGCCACAAAGAGCTGATACCGATTGCGAGACACCGGCGCGAATCCATCTACATGCATAATGCGGTTTAGCCAGTCCTCCGCTTCCTCCAGCCGATTCCACTCGTACAATACCTTGGCATAGGAAGCATACATCGGTGTCGCATACGGATGGTTAACGCGATCTCTCCAATACTCTATCATCCGAATGAAAAATTGTGCTGCACCATGGTAATCGTTAATGTAGCCCAGATGGTCTTCAAACTCTTCGACCGAATAATGCTTATTGTTGCCTCCTTGAATAAATAAGCTTTGTTCGAGTGCAAATGTATCTCCACGGATAAAATAGTCAGCAGTGCTCAGAAGGTCTTTCTTCACATAGGCAGCAGTACCGCAGAGATAATAGATGTCCCCCATGGTCATGCGCCATACGTCAGCATCTATATGATCCTTCAACGCTTCGAAACGAACACGAAGCCGTTCCGCTCGATCCGGAATGTTATGAAACTGCCGAACGCCGACCATCACGAGCAAATAAAAAAGCTCAACAAGCGGTCGGCTCGCTACATATTGCTCAGGCACTTGCATCACCCAACGAGCAACGACGGTGTTCTTGCCTCCAAGAAGTTCGTACAGATGCGCTTCGATCAGGCGAGCTACATCTTCATACTGCCGTCCCGCCAAATAATGTTCCGCCGCTTCTACAATAAACCCGTTATGTTCGTGCCATTGCGCGGCACGCGCATTCGCCTGAACCCATAGCTCAGGCCATGTTCGAGCAAGCATCGACTGCAGGAAATCAGACAACAGATGGTGATAGCGATACCAGTTGCGTTGATCGTCCATAGGAATGATGAATAGCTGAAGCTGTTCCAGTTGTTCCAACTGCTGCTGACCTCTCGCTTGACCGGTCACCGCCTCGCACAATGCATAATTCATTTGGCTTAACACGGAAGTTTGCAGCAAAAAATCGCGCATCGCCTCTGGCAGATCGCGAATGACTTCCTCTAGCAAGTAATCGGATATGTGCTGCTGATGGCCGCTGAATTGACGGATCGATTCAGTCACATTGCCGCTTCGTTTCAGTGAGATGGCCGCAAGCCGCAAGCCGCAAATCCAACCCTCGGTTTGGTCATACAGCATATTGAGCTGCTCAGTCGACAGTTTCAACTCCGTCGTCTCTCGGAAGAAATCGTTTACTTCTTCTGGTCGGAACCTCAATTGCTCGATCGTAATCCGCCGCATCTCGCCTTTCGCAAATAATCTTGCTGTCGGAAATGGGAGGTCGTTGCGACTTGCGATATATAAATGAATGTGGTTTGGAAGGTGTTCAAGCAAATAGCTCATCGAATTCTGGATTGCTGGCATCGTCGCCAGATGATAATCGTCAACCATGACGACCAGCTCACCCGGCAGTTGATTCAACTCGTTTAGTAGCACGTTCATCGCCGTCTCCATCGATGTGGAAGATGCAGAGGACCCCTCCGCCAGCAGAGGCAAAATGGTCAGGCCAAAGTCCTCGACATGATTCTGGATCGAAACGATGACCATGTTCCAGAAGGTGCTCCAATCATCGTCCTGCTTGCTCAGTGACACCCATGCAACAAGCTTGCCGCTTTGTTTGGCCCATTCGCTTAGCGCCGTCGTTTTCCCATAACCAGATGGAGCGAATAAGAGCGTAAGCTTCGCGTCCATACCCTCATCAAGCAGACGAAGCAGATCCGTACGAGCAACCAAGGTGTGCCGTACATAAGGGATGTGCATCTTTGTTGCGGTAATCATCGATAGCCCTCCATAAGACAACAAATGAGTAATTAGGAGTAACTTCGACATTCAAGTCGTAAATTCCTGTGCTTTCGGCTGCACAACACATGCCCCATAGCCGAATTGCGTGGGATGACAATTGGGCAGAAGGTTGACTCGTTATTAATGACCGTTATAGATCGCCCTATTTGTGATACGGTTCTCCGTAACATCTATAGGGCGAATTAGATTATGAACGGTAACGAAAAGCATGCTCCCCTAGAGGCCGCAAGGCTTACATCCTCCTTAATCTCGACCATTTTATTAAATCGGAACATAGTAGACGGTCAGAGTTCCCGAAAGCGGATGCTTCTACTCCGCCGCTTCCGCCAACCATACTTGCATAGCCGGAGATTCTGCCCGATTCAAACGTAGGACGATTTCGGTTTTATCTCATCCGGCGGCATGACTTCGACAAGGACGCATACTGACTCTCGCAGTTGATTCAAGGCAAACACGCCTTCATCATCGAGCATTTTCATCGCCAGCTCCATGGCCTTCAGTCTCAAATCAAACTCGTGACTCCCTTCATCATTCTCAAGATCCGCATTGAAAGGACGCTCGATAAATCGTTGTTTAACGTGATCGAAGTTCTCATCCCCAAAACAACAATAGTGCGAATCGGCGTAGGACCATTTGATGAGTTCTGCAATCGTCGATCCCGGTGTGTCACTTTCGTCTCCTTGCCTGGCCGATTCTATCTCCAAAGCTTCCCACGACCAGGCGGAGATGCTTGGCGCATGTCCCTCGCCAGTAGTATATAGCGTACAGTAATAGTAACGTTCACCATTTTCAAAAAGAGCGCGAAAAGGCGTTCTGGCAGCATCGGCAATCTCTATCGCCAGCGTCTCTATTTCTTGCATCGGCTTCATGACAACGCCCCTCCTCTCCGTTAGTCGATCAGCTCAGATTATTTAAGAACGCTCGTCAATCAGCCGTTCTAGAAACTCCGCAAACGTTGAAGCATACTCGTCGATCAAATCATTCATGAGATCATAACACATGACCGGAAATTCTCCCTGACTATCTCTAGCAGACGTATCAAAAAAATAAAGCTCGTCGCTATCCGGCACGAACAAGTCCAGTCTGTGGGGAAACCGGCTTACCCACCATTCTTCAGCTATATTCAGTCTGTGTATATAAAGAAGGTCGCCGTCGTAATACTCTCTGTGTTCCGGAGCAGCAATCGTTAGAATATTCCCGCCATTTAGCCCGGCATAACCATAATGAATCAACCACCAGCGATAAGATGGCGGCAGGCGGAATCCTAATTCCTCTTCGGCTTCTGCTATCCAGCTTTCTTCCGCACCATGACCAGGAAACCATTTTAAAGCGGAAGTCGTTTTCAGTTTTTCTGCCAAACGCTCATACATGAGTTCGATCCTCTCTTCCTATTCATGAGTTTATTGTAAGTTTTGAATATCTCTCCTGCCTTCTACAAATGATATGGCAGCGCTTTTCCTACTACAAGGTTGTCAGGATGAACGTCAGTTGGCTCATAGTCATTCATGCGGAGAAGGATATACTCAATTTCTTCTAATGGCATCTGCAATTTTTGGCTGACTTCATAAAGACCCATGTCTTGCGAAAGAAGTTTCCGTGCTTGATTTATCTTTCCATTTAGCCAATTGTTTTTAAGCATCCATTTTTTCACCAGGTCCAGTAGTTGATTTTGGGTTTCCTTATCTGCATGCTGTTTATATTTAGCAACGGACTCTGACAGATAGTTATAGAGGTAAATACCTAATACCTCACGTTGCTCATGCTTGGACAACCGTTGATACTGCTCATAACTAATGCTGATATCTAAATCGAGGGTATGATCCCTGCTATCAAAACGTCTGGATGTTTTTCGACCATAACTTTCAGGTAAAACACGCAATACAAAAAAGATATCATAGGGAAACTTCCATGTATTTGCTAATTCCTCTAACGGTAGCAGTTCATCTCTCAATTGACCCACACACGTTCCATGTGTATCCAGAGCAAAAACTAGTTTCATGCATACCTCCCTCTCCCACACTTCAGGAGCACCCAGATCATCTGTTATTTCCTGAGATCGCTTCGCACCCTTTCGACAAGAGCCACTGCTCCATAACGGCAAACGCCTGCCCCGCATCCTGTTCATAGAAGACGGCCACCTCTTGCTGGTAGGCATAATTCAATCGTACATAGCCACCTAGTTGCCGGTAGAACAGGAAGCAAGCATATTGGGTCTCAATGGACAAATCAGGTGGAAAATCCGCTTGGCACATTCCGGCAAGATCGGGCAGCGAAAGCTGGTCCTGCCCTTGTGGTAAACGCAAAAAGAGATGGCTCCGAGTGCCCGTCCACGGTTCATAATAGACAGCCTCCTCTTGACTGATTCCATACACCTGACGATATACTTCGTCCAGCACCAAGGCGTACATTCCATCGTCTTCCTGCTCGCGTACCTGCAAAGAAATCGCCTTTACGTGTACCGCGTGCCGAGGTAGCCAGAGCAGCCCAGCCGTCTGGGGATGCACTGCCAGAAAATCACCATCCACCGTTGTACCTATTACGATGCACTCGCCGATCTGTTGCTCAGTAATGGGGCTGTCTTCGTCATGCTCCCATAACCCGTACTCGGCAAAAGGTTTAAGCACCTCCGTATCTGGAAACTGGACATTCAACCACCCTCTGTAAGTCCCTTCGCCGAATCGCCGCAAAAACCGGAGGTAGCCCGGTGGATAAACAGTGGCGTCTTTCTTCGTAAGTGCTTGGTTTCGGCCATCAGACAGCGGTTTTGGTCGAGATACAATGTACATAAATACTCCTCCTGTTACCATAATGATCAATAGGCATAGCTCGGTTTGAAATGAAACGGACCTGCACTCCGCTTTGGAATGAAGCAGCAAAATACAAATATGAGCAGAAGTTACCATAATTGGTATAATCTGTACCGAGGCTTTCGTTTAGAAGTTTAGCGGTGACCGCCAGTCAAGAGACGGTTATAAGCTTTTTTGTTTTGAAACTCCACCATACCGCCGAACATGATGCAACGAGCAATACCCAGGTACAGATAAACTTTATCGCAAACATTATTTCGGCATTCCTCCATTATCCTTAATTATACATAGGTTCAAGTCAACAGGTCTTCTACCGCACGATGGTCCGACTTTATTGACAGCTAATTAAATTTCACAACAGAACTCGCTCCGAGTAACTTAAAATTAGGGTTGACTTCACAGGCAGACGAGGTAGAGGGGGAGAGGGATTCTGGAGAAACGAAGTGGTCGCCAAGACTACTCCCTTTTATTGAAAACCCAATTTTAATAAAGATTGTTGTATTTCCTGGTCTGCTTTACTTTTGAAAGTTGCAAACTCCACTGAAGATAAAGAATTTGGAAGTTTTTGATTGATAAAGGAATCAAAATCGATTGCCGTTTTGAAAATGTGAAGCTTGTGCAGCAAAGGCAGTTGCTCCATTCCCATCAAACGAGTCAAGCCTTTACAATTCCTGATAGATAGCTCCTCCAGTGCCTTCATTTCCTGGTTAAAGCTGATTTCTTGCAGCTGGATTTGATCCTCAATAACAAGTCTATTCAGGGCTTGAAAGGCCGTAATATTGGTCAGATCATGAAAACCGCGGACTCTACTGATTTCCAGGTCCTCGATTTCATTCTCTTCAATTTCCTGAATATGCTCTCGGCCTCCAAGCAAAATGCGAAGGTTCTTCAGCTTCCTCAGCCGGTTAATAAAATGTAACGGCAGTTTGCTGATCGAATGCAGCGCGAGGTAATTCAAGTCCTCCAGATAACCTATTGCATCAAGGTTTTTAACCTTGCCCCCTACATGCAACTCTTCCAGATAAGAGAACTCTTTAAAATATTGCAGGTTAAGGATCTTTTTATCCGAGATAATGTTTAAAATTTTTAGAGATCGCAACGTATCAATCCCCAAAATTTCCGAATTCTCCAGCTCGTATATGCCTAAGCTCAAACTGTACAGGTTATCCAGCTTGGCCAATGCTTCGGTGTTATGGGCCTGGACGAGACTATTGAGCTGCAGCATTTTGACATGGGGAATCCGCAAGAGATTTTGACAATCAAAAGACAGGGAATAGTGGGCGTAAAAACGTACTCCGAAATCCTCATCCCAGCGCGCGCAAAGCTCATCCACTTCTTCCAAGATGGAGCCATAAAACTCAGGGTGAGAGAACTGGACAATTACTTGGTTGCCGCCACGTAAGTCCTGCTCGATCTGAACCCGGTCCAGCGCAATAGGATTATTGATCAGTATTCTTTTTTTCCATATTTTGCGCATTCGTAAATCCTCCTATTTGATCACAAGTCCATATTTACTGAAAATCCACGATTTGCTCAAGTCGTGAATCGCATCATGGCTTATACGCACAGAGGGCTTTTGCTCCTTCATAGCATCTACGTCATGCGCCGAGAAGCGAAGCGGCTTTGTCACTTTTTTAATAGCGCCCGTTATTTCATCAAAAAACGTATATGTTAACGGCTTATGGTCCCGGATATCCTCATAGATATAATACTTCCCTTTTTTATCTTCCAAATCTATTTGAAAGCCTTTAGGAAATGAAAGCAAGATACACGGCAGTTCATCCTCTGCCCATTGTCCGCAATATGAAAAATGGACACCTTCATTTCTCGCAAAAAATCCGGAGCTTTCATCATCAAACGCAACAGAAATGGAATAAACAAAGAAGGGGTGACAATCATTCCTTTTCTCCTCTGCCGCAAAATACTGATAATATGTCTGATACGCCTCATACACCTGATTCTGATCATGCTCTGTGTGGGCATAATTAGTAAGATGAAATTGCGCTTGCTTATGTTCAAAAAGCTTCAAAACGCTTTTAAACTCTTCCGGACTTATGAAGAATTTAAGTTTATAAAATCCGCTGTTCTTTAATTTGTCCATTTCTTTTCTCTCACCTCCGCTCTTCATCATCTCTATTTAAAGCAAGGAAGCGTGCCTATACAGCTCATGTATTTTCAAAATTCATATTTCTCAAATCGTTTTCTGAGCGTTTCTTCGTGCGGTATCCACTCCGAATCACTCCATAAAGACATTCTTATGAGTTCTGACAGCTTATCTACGGCTTTTTCCGGACTCGTGATGCTAATTAAGTCTTCAAAATCCTCATTACGGATATCCAACGCTTTCCGCAAGTAGTCATCATTAAGACGCTCTTCTTTGAGTTGTTCATATTCATCCCTCGTCCACTGTTCACAAAAGATTCTTTCGGCCTGAATGTCTCCATTCTCGAAAAACGACAACTCGAATATTTCCTCATTCATATATCCGGTGGTCATCACTGGCTCCTCGATAAGCCGGGTCAACGTTTTGCCGATCTCCTTCACCGTACCCCATACAAAATAATCGTGGAGCACGCTGATCCAGTTCTCGTTGCTTTTGCTTACGTACATGACATCTTTGGTCTCTTCAGCCTCATTATTTGGCTTGCCTAATACTTTGGCATGCCCATCGCTTAGCTCTCTTAATGCTTCGACAGTCTTCTCAAGGTTTTTCGACTTGATATGCAAATTTGCGAATGATCTTCCCACGAAATGGCCTCCTCTAATCGCTTACTTACTCAGCCTGAATCTTGAATATATCCTACAGATTTGCTCAATGTATGTCTCTTATTTCCATTATAGTAATCTAATCGCTTGTCATGAGTCTACCTACTTTTCGCCTGAATTTTGGAAATGGCAAGGGTAGAGATATAGTCTTGTCCTTTCAGCACAATCTCCAGCTCCTTCCCTACGCGCTCCGCTCCCTCATTAAAATAAAAGAGGGTGTCCCTCCGTCATTTTATGACTTTTGGGACACCCTCTGTCGAACTATTCAACTTCCCCTACAACACTCTCCAACTGTCCACAACAAAATTTTTCGCCGTTACTTGTGGTAGGGTTCACCCCGATTGATCTTCACCGCCCGATAAATCTGCTCCACCAGCACCAGCCGCATCAGCTGATGCGGCAGCGTCATGCGCCCGAAGCTGAGCTTCTGCTGGGCGCGGCGCAGCACTTGATCGGATAGCCCGTGGCTCCCTCCGATCACGAACACGACATGGCTCGTCCCGTACGTGCCGAGCTTGTCGAGTTCGGCGGCCAGCTCCTCCGAGCTCCATAGCTGGCCGCTGATGGCGAGCGCGACCACATGCGCGCTCTCTTTCACTTGCGCGAGGATGCGTTCACCCTCGCGCTCCTTCACGATCGACACCTCGGCTTCGCTCAAGGTGTCCGGGGCCTTCTCGTCCGCGACCT
Source organism: Paenibacillus dendrobii (assembly GCF_009807035.1). GTDB lineage: Bacteria > Bacillota > Bacilli > Paenibacillales > Paenibacillaceae > Paenibacillus_AQ > Paenibacillus_AQ dendrobii. The sequence goes on along the minus strand of NZ_WUBI01000004.1, from coordinate 71,389 downwards.
CGATCATCTGGAACTTGATGTAAGGGGTCAGCCGCTTGGCGTATTCCGCGATGCCCTGCACCAAATACTTCTCTTTCAGCTTGCCGACGCCGATCAATTGAATCAACATGTGATGTCCTCCGTTCATTCGAACCTCTTGATGTACTCTATTATGGCAAATGACTTTGCCTTACATCCCGTTCTTCCGGGTCGAGTGTGCTGCTTAGATTAAGCAGACTCAATCTCTCTCATTTTCAGGATTCTATATCCCTTATAGCTGCCGCAAAAATCACAGAAACCGCCGCTCTACACTTTGGCAACAACTAAAAAGGAGCGTGCCTGCACGCTCCTTCCTTACCCTATGCACTTCGTTATTAGACCACCAGGAACTTCCCGGCCTGCTCACAGTGCGCGCACTGCACGGGTGGGTCCCAGTCGGAAAATTCCGTATCCTTCAGGTCCACCACGTCCGGAGCGTCCTCGTATTCGTCCACAAACGTTTCAATGGCAAGCTCCAAATGTTCTTTGCATACTACATACATAAATGAAAGCATCCCTTCTAGTGCTGCACACGGTTGTCATAAGTCCATTCTTTGCAAAATGCTGATGTCTTACTCAAATTATAGCCCTTTTTTAGACATTTCGCACACTTGTTTTTTCTTATTGGTCCGGCTTCTCCGCCAGCTTCACGTTCGTCGTTTGCTCCTTACCGTCGCGGTAGAACGTGACTTTCACGGTATCGCCGATTTTCACTTTATCGTACAAGAACTTCTTCATTTCCAGCGTCGTCGTAATTCGATCACCGTTGAACTTCACGATCACGTCATTAAGTTTCAGGCCGCCTTCCTGTGCCGGGCCGATCGCATCGAGCACGACGACGCCTTCTTTCACGTCGCTTGGCAGCTTCAGCTCTTTGAGCTGATCCTCATCCATCGCGGCATACGAATTGCCGAGATCCATGGAATACACGCCGATATACGGACGGGCGATTTTGCCGTGAGTCATCAGCTCGTCGACGGTCTTCATCACCTGGTCCACCGGGATGGCAAAGCCAAGTCCCTCCACGCCGGTATCCGCAATTTTCATCGTATTAATCCCGATTACTTTGCCGTTCAGGTCCACGAGCGCGCCGCCGCTGTTGCCTTCATTGATCGCCGCGTCGGTCTGGATGACCTCCTGCTCCCAGTCGTAAACGCCATCCTGGTTGAGCGAAACCGGCACGATGCGGTTCGTGTAGCTCACAATGCCGGAAGTCAGCGTGTCGCCGAGTCCAAGCGGGTTGCCGATGGCAAACACCGTCTCGCCAAGCCGCAGCTTGCCGGAATCGCCCATCTCCGCAACTTCGTTAATGTTCTTGTCGTTCACGGCCAGCACAGCAATATCATTGACCTTATCCGAGCCCACGAGCTTCGCTTTTTTCATTTCACCGCTGACCGTCACCACCTCAAGCTCCTGCGAGCCTTCGATAACGTGGTTGTTGGTGATCACAAAAGCCTGGCCTTTGTCCTTTTTGAAAATCACGCCGGAACCCAGAGCCGAGTCCTCCAGGTTGTTCTTATCCTTCTTGGCATCCTTGTAATTTACGATACTTACTACGGTAGGGCGTACTTTCGCTGCAGCCGTCACCAATCTGTCGTATGGATCTACATTGCTATCCAGCTGCTTGGAGTTTATGGCGCTCACTGCGGCCGCTTCTTTCCCGGAGGAAGGCAGACCCGTGATCATGCTGAACAACAGCACCGCCACAAATGCGCTGATGACCGAGCTGATCGTAGCGATCTGAAGCGTCGTCAGACCCCGGCTGCGCCTGTATCTCGGCCAGACTTCCTGCGCCTTGCGATCTTTGCGGAATCCGCGTTTGCGCTTCGTCACCTTGGTCGAATAAAAATCATCTTGAAACAGCCCCATGTGATCCTCTCCCCTTTGTTGTCACGCACCCAAAACCATCCGCCATCATTGCAGCTTCAATACCCCATTAGGTATGTAATCCCGTCCGGTCCTCTTCCGTATCGTTATCTTGAATTAAAATAAAGCTTATGCATCCATTGTCAAAATCGTCATGACATATCTTCCAGGAAAATCATCTGCATGTTGTTTCAACTCAGTTGTTCGATCTACCTAAAGATTACCTTTTTGGTGCTGCTTTTTCTGTAGTACAAAAGTCTTCATTTATATAAACTGCTGGATGACCCTAAAGGTTGCGTTTGACATATCCTTTATTTTAAATCACCACAAAAAAGCCACTCTTAAGCAAAAAAATCCATTTTTCTTAAAACTTTTTGTTCCAAAGCTCAGTTTATTCATGATTCTCTCAAAAAACAGGCATATTTTCGCCGGCAAGTCACTAGAATAATAGCAGGCAGGCAGAAATCAGCCCTGTTCAAAGCAAAGTTCTTCCGGTTAATTTCCTGAATCTTGAAGGGCTCATGCTTCTTCTCAACCCAGTTCCCACAAGGCTTTTCAGGTTTTTTCCGGTACAGACTATTGTAACATATCAAGGCCCTTCGGCCCAATTTTATTCGGGTAACAAATGCTGGTGAGTTGTGGAATTTGATTGCGTATTTTTGGAAAACATAGTAGTAGAGAGCTTACGTATAGTATAGAACTTTTGAGGAGGTAGAACGTTATGGAACGATTTCCGTCCGGTATGGACTATGTGCAGATGATGGCCAAGCTTGGAGATTTAAAAGACGAGCATTACCGCAATACCCTTGCCCTCAGCACGATCATCGAGCTGCTGGTAGACAAGGGCATCCTCACCCGCGAAGAAGTGGAGAGGAAGGCGGCCGAACTCGACCAGTTTATGGTTCACTCACCTTATCCCACGGTGTAGGGCGGTCATAATACGTATCGCATAGTTTGAATTCACTGTCTTTATAAAAACAGCCGCGTTCCTCCATACTGTCACGAACCGTCATTTTCGCCAGATCCATCATATTATGGTCGCGGCTGAGATGTGCCAGATAGGTCCGTTTCAAATCGCCCGTCATTAGCTCGCTAAGTGCTTCACCTGCAGCGATATTGGATAAGTGGCCCATATCGCCCAGAATACGGCGTTTAATATTCCAGGGGTATCTGCCCATCCGCAGCATCTCGATATCATGATTCGATTCCAGTACCATCACGTCCGAGTCACTGATAGCCTGCTTGACTTTATCGCTCATGTAGCCGAGGTCTGTAGCCACGCTAAGCTTCTCATTCCCGTCATAAAAGCAGTAAGCCACCGGCTCCGCCGCGTCATGCGAAATGCCGAAAGACTCCACGCGTAGCGAGCCGAAATCCCGGACTTCGCCGCTGTCCATGACAATGCGGTTCTCTTCCGCGATCTTGCCGATGGACTTCTCCATCGCCTCCCAAGTCTTCTCATTGGCGTAGATCGGCAGATCGTACTTGCGCGCCACGGCGCCAAGACCCTTGATATGGTCCGAATGTTCATGAGTAACGAGAATGCCGTCAATCTCCTCGCCCGTCACATCCCGCTCCTTTAGCAGCTCATCAATCCGCTTGGCACTTAAACCCGCGTCAATCATCAGTGTTGTGTCTTCATTTCTGACCACGGTAGCATTGCCGGTCGATCCACTGGATAACACGGTAAAAGATATTCCCATCTCACACTACTCCCTTTCTTTCTCGGTCTTCGGGCTGCTCACGGTCACGTCCCCGCTGATCCCCTGCACGTAATACATTTCTCCGCTTTCCAGCGTAAACCGCCACGATGGCGCGGCTACCTGGCTTTCCGAATTATATACCTGCCCGTAATACCCGAGCTGAATGTCCTTGATGTTGGAGCCTGGCGGAAGATGCCGCTCTACCAGCGTTTTGAGTGCATTGCTGGCCGGCATCATTTTTTGCTGCTCCTCTTCACCCGAGGTTGTGATCTCTATCGGCGACTGCCGGTATGAGATAATCCGCTGGTCACTATAGTACAGCTCCAGCTGATCGTTAAAGAGCGGCCATTTCTGATCTACCAGCGCATGCATCACGAACCGTCCGGCTGCTCCAGCCTGTTTAACCCGTTCGGTCTCACTCTTGCTCGTATACTCGCTCGCCAGCGGATCATACCGGTAGCTGCCGATTTCCGGGATGGCCCCCTTCAGGGCGCTCACCAATTCCTTATCTCTAAAGACAAGCTGACTTTCGATTTTATCCTTGAGTACAACCTGCCCGCCAATGCTCTCCCCGTTCACATATTGATATATGATCTTGGGAAGCTGCGGCGTCATGCTTGGAATCTGGCACAGCAACTGGATGGACTTCTCCTTCATCACCTTCTGCGTGCTCTCGGACAAGGAGGCAAAGTCCAGACTGGTGTCTGCCTGCTCGCGCACGTCCGCCCACAGCTGGTAGCCAAGCACGAGGTTCAGCAGCAAAAAAGCGTATATCAGCACATTTTTAGCTCTTCCCCAATCCATCCTTTTGCCTCCTTTTGCTCATCATTCGCGTTGATCGCTGTGATCACGGATTGTTCGTCCGATCGCGGCTTACCGAATCGTCCGGATTTGTCCGTTCGCCAGCTTCACGGCCCAGACCGGCGTCAGCTTCAGCCCCTTGGTCACAAGCTCCGGCAAATAGGCCGGATAAAGATCCACGATCGGCGATTCCTTGCTAAAGGCCGTCAGCAGCGCCTTCAGGTCATCGCCTGCAGGCAGCTTCTTCATCTGTTTCGTCTGCTGCCCCGTCTTCATATAGATCAGGGAACGCTCATACGTCGAGACATTGCCCTGCTGCAAATCCAGCTTCATCGTGCCGTAATGAAAGTTCATCGTATCAAGCACCGGATAGGAGCCGTAATACTGCTGGAACATAATTTGGCTCTGCTCTGTCCCGATACCCGATAAGTCCAGACGGTATGTGCCGTTCCAGCCGCCATGCTCATTCACAAAATCGACGGCCGCCAAAATATCCTTGCTGTCCGTGCTCTCACCTGCCGGCGGAGCTGCCGGATCGGTGTAACTCATCCATTTCTGCTCCTGACGTACCTGGAGGCTGCGCTTGGAGTCCGTATAAATCTCCGAGCCATCCTTTTCCTGAATATAACGGGTAATTCCCGGATCGAAAAACAGGCTTTGCTGCATTTGCGCAATCGTATAAGAACTAATATCCAGATCCGCCTCTACCATATCCACGGGCTTCTCCGGGAGATAATAAGAACCGTTGCCCTGTATCGCATATGGAATCCAATTCTTCCCGAAGTCGACATGCTGCTGCACATCCTGCATGGTCAGATCGACTTTGCCTGCCTCGTACACCACATCGCCCTCCGTACTGAAAAAGAGAGCATGCGCCTTCGAGTCGCTTGGGGCGCTATATATCCAGATCCGGTTAATCTGTTCAGCTTCGAAAAGCGAATCTGGCTGAATCTGCATCACCCTCTGCAGCAGCGATACCGGGATCCCGGAGCCGAAAGTGAGCTCAATCCCCGGATTTTCGTTACGTATTTTGTTCCAATCCATATTTTCCACGGACCGCCGCTGGAAGCCTTCGAAGCTCCGTCCCTTCAGGCGGGTATAGATCAACTTATAGAACGTCGAATTCGGATAGAAGACGGTATGCTTGCCTTCGCCCATATGAATCAGCATCTTATCCGGGTAGAGCAGATTTTCCACCTTGTCCTGCGGACCCATGTTGTCTGTCTTGATATAATTGTTCATCGCTTTGGCAGCCGTATCGCTGCCCGGAAGGCGATAGATGAGGTAATAGCTCTGTATGAGGCTGCCCACCACAAGCAGCAGCAGGAGGAGTGATTTCATCCGTTCCTTCATGTTGCCACCCCCTCATCCCCTGCCATCGGCAGGGTAAACGTCACCTTTGTGCCCTGTCCTAGCTCGGACTGAATCGAAATCGTACCGCCGTGTGCAAGCACGATTTCTCTGGCAATGGACAGGCCAAGCCCCGTTCCGCCCATACTGCGGGAACGCGCCTTATCGACCCGGTAGAACCGCTCAAAGATCCGGTCGAGATCCTTTTTCGGAATTCCGATGCCCGTATCCTGAACGGAAATGGCCAGCATGCTCCCCTGAGCCCATGCCGCGCCCATGGCGATGCTTCCGCCTGGCTGCGTGTATTTCATGGCATTGGACACCAGATTATCCAGCACCTGATCGATCTGATCGCGATCGCATAGCGCCTTACGAAGCCCGGCATCCACCTTGACCTCGGAACGGATGTCCTTCTGCTGCATTTGAAACGAGAACCGATCCGCCACATCCTCCAGCATCTCCAGTACATCCGTCGGCTGCTTGCGGATCAGGGCCTCTTTGTTATCCAGCCGCGACAAATGCAGCAGGTCCGTTACAAGCCGGATCATTCGGCCGGTCTCATTCTGAATAACGCCAACAAAGCGCGACGCTAGCGGCGGATCATCCAGTGCGCCGTCATCCAGCGCCTCGGTATAGCTCTTGATCGTCGTCAGCGGCGTCCGCAGCTCATGCGAGACATTCGCCACGAACTCGCGCCGCGATGCTTCAAGCTTCTCCTGCTCGGTCACATCCTGAAGTACCGCGATTGTACCCGTAATGCCGAACTCCCGGCGATGGATCGGGGTAAACGTCACCCGGATCATGTAAGAGTGCTCCGCTTCCGCGCTCATTTGCAGCAGCATCGTGACATACGTGCCTTCCGTGAACGTCTGCGTCTGTTCATCGCTGAGTCCAAGTACTTCGGCGATGCCGCTGCCGGACAGTTCCTCTTCATCCACGCCCAGAATAGCGCCGGCACGGCGGTTCATCAGAATGATACGCCCCGCCTCATCCGTGGCGATCACGCCGTCGCTCATGTTGGTCAGAATCGAAGCTAATTTTTCCTTCTCCTCTTCATTCACCAGCAGCGCTTCCCGCAATCGGGTCGTCATATAGTTAAAGGCCTCGCTCAATTGGCCGATTTCATCATTGCCGAAAACAGGCATCTTCTGGTCGAAATTCCCCTCTGCCACCGCCGTGGCATGCTTGGTCATTTCCTTGATGGGATGGGTAATGGTATGCGCCAGAATCACGCCCAGAACGGCGGTAAGCCCCAGTGCCAGCAAAATGCCGGATATGAAAATATTGTTGACCCGGCCCATCGTCGTGTACAGATCTTTCATAGAAGCGACAATGTATACCGCGCCGACAATTTTACCTTTGTTCATGACCGGTTTGGCCACGACTTTCTTGCGGATATTATCCTCGTCAATGACGTATTCCTCGTTGTCCTTGCTGCCCTGAAGCGCGCGGCTGACCACGGTCTGCGTATTTTTGCGGCCTACGTAGTCCGCGTGCGATTGGTTGGACGTGATCAGCACTTTGCCGCTCGCATCAAGTACCTGAATCTCCGCTCCGTCCATGTTGAACAAATTCGTTACGATCGCTCCCAGACTTTCGACGGAATTATTCTCTCCTGTATCGGCGGTACTCTCCAGTTTCTCCGCGGCCAGTACGGACAAAAGCTCAGCTCTCTCCTGCAGGTCCTGCGTAAAATTTCGGGTCAGCGAGTTTTTCATGGCGCTCACGAAATAAACACCAATCAACTGCATAGCGATCAAAATCAGCAGTACGTAAATAATGATCAGCTTCGCCTGAATGGTGCGGAAAAAGGAGGTCCATTTCATTTACAGGCCTCCGTTTTTGGGACTGCGCATCACGTACCCGAGACCCCTGCGCGTCAAAATATACTCCGGCTTGCTCGGATTCTCCTCGATCTTCTCCCGCAGCCTCCGAATCGTCACGTCCACCGTTCGGACATCGCCGAAATATTCAAAGCCCCATACTGCCTGGAGCAGATGCTCCCGCGTCATGACTTTACCTGCATTCTTCACCAGATAATACACCAGCTCATATTCGCGATGCGTCAAATCCAAGGCTTCGCCGTCTTTGTACACCAAGTACATATCGGTATCTATAAAAAGATCAAACAACTGGATGCCTTGCTTGGGCTCAGGCGCGGCCACTGTGGCAGCCTCCGTGCCCACCGGCTTGGTCTGGCGCCGCATCTGCGCCTTCACCCGCGCAAGAAGCTCGCGCGTACTGAACGGCTTCGTGACGTAATCATCCGCGCCAAGTTCGAGGCCCAGCACCTTGTCAATCTCACCATCCTTGGCAGTCAGCATGATAATCGGCATATGCAGGCCCTGGGCGCGCAGCTCGCGGCAGACGTCCATGCCATCCTTGCCTGGAAGCATCAAATCCAGGAGCATCAGATCCGGCCGAATAGAGACCGCCATCTCGACCGCACTGACGCCATCAAAGGTGCAGATCACCTCATAACCCTCTTTTTCCAAATTGAACTTTAATATGTCGGCAATGGGCTGTTCATCATCCACTACCAGAATGGTTCCCTGCATCCGCTTCTCACCCCGTTCATCAGTCACTCGTACTTTTATTTTACCATACCTGACTTCGCGTCACATCCTGTCCAAGCGCTTTAGCAAGGATTTTCCGGTATATCGCTAAAAAAACTGCCATCACGCCCTCCCTGTTCCCACCATCCATGCATATTTCTCAAAACAAAAGCACCACCCCCAAGGAAAGAGGCAGTGCCTGTCTATAAGATATTCGTGTATGATTGCTGAACGTGTATGATCAAAATCAATTCAAATATTTCATCGGATTTTGAATGGAACCCGACTTATGGATTTCAAAATGGAGATGGGTACCGGTGGAACGGCCAGTGCTGCCCATAACGCCAATCTTGTCACCCTGGTTCACATGTGCGCCCGAATGAGTCGATATGCTCTGCAAATGCCCGTACAGTGTTTCATAGCCATTGCCATGGCTGATGATAATGGCGTTGCCATATCCGTTGATCTGTCCGGTGAACGTGACCGTGCCATCATCCGCAGCCTTGATCGTCCGGTTGCCTGAGACGATATCGAGGCCTTTATGCATCTTTCCCCATCGCGAGCCATAGGAACTGGAGATTCTGGCACCACTCACCGGCCAAGCGAATTTGCCAGAGCCTTTGCCCGGAACCTTGGTTCCCTGCAGCACCACTTCCTTGAGCGAAGCTTTCACGACGCTCTGCCCCACCCATTGCTCATCAACGACTTTGCCGTTTTGCTTTGTGACAACATAATTCATAACCTTTAGGCCTTCCTGACCCGGACGTACGACCTTGCTTTTGCCCGCAGGGAGATCCTTGGATTTACGAATTTCAATATCAGGCGCTGTCGCCACCTGCTCGGATACTTTCTCTACGGTCGTGACGGTCAGAGGAGGCTTCGGTACCGTTAGCTGCAGCTGATCGCCAATTTGCAAGTATTTTTCTTTGATCTGCGGATTATTCGCAAATATCTCCTTCTGGCTGACATGAAACTGGCCGGCAATCGAACTGATCGTGTCGCCTTCATCAACGGTGTAAAGCAGTGGAGCATCTTTCCCCGTAAGCAGCAGCTTGGCTGCCTCTTCAGCGGTCAGAACCTTGTTCGGGTCCGTTTCTACCGGAGCAAAGGTCACTTTCTCCTCGATGTTCACCGATTTCACGGCCGGATTCGCTGCAATATATTGAGGCTTGGCCGTTTTGCTCGAAGCCAGCTTCTTTACGCCCGCACCGTTTGCTGCAGCGGTTGCCGCGGCTTGCGGCGCGTATTTCTGCTTCACTTTTTCCAAGGCGGCATCCACCGTGGCCTGATCCTTAACGATGCCTACAACTTTGCCGTCCACCTTTAACTCTACGCCTTCTGCGTAAGCTTTTAGCATACCGCTAAGCTTGTCGATCGTTTTCTGAGTTTCGGGCTCAGCTTTAAAGCCCTTTTCCAACTTCGTTGTAATTCCCTCGGTATGCAGCTCCATCGCCACATCCGGATACTTATCTTGATATTCCTGCCGTTTCTGGCTATATAATTGTTCAACGCGTGCCGGATCATCAATCGTTCCGACCTCTTCCCCATGTATGTAGACATGATAGTAAGGAACCGTCTTGGCATCGACATATTGATTGCCGGCAAATACGAGACCCGTAATTACCACGGCTGCACCAGCCGCGCCTACGATCCATTTCCGGGCAGCACTCCATCTTCGCCCTTTTGGCCCACCCAGGGTAGAAGTGCTCATGCCGTCATGTTCTTCGTGCCCGGAAGCATGCTTTGCCGCTGTTTCTTCGGCCTGCGTCTCTTCCGTTTGGCGAAAATCACTCAAACCTTTCATAATACTCTCCCTTGTGCGATGTGTATCGGGGGTCATAGATTTTACAAATCATTAGACAAAAAGGTTAAAATTTTGATACCTTTTTACACCCTCGTCTACTTTAACACAAGGTCAGTTAACAATTCAACTCTGTGCAATTAGCAAATAAACCCGCTCCGGGAGCGGGCTTTGGGCTTTATATACTCGTAAGGGTTAATCCATGCTGATTACAAAAAGATAACATTTATCTCCATGAACGCCGTGTTTATTTGATATTTCGAGTGTCGACCTAATTCAATTCCGGATACTATTCCTGCTCCAGCATCCCTTTTAATACATTATACTCTTCGGTGCTCAAATACTTGGATATGGAGTCCTCGATCGTTTTTAATTCATCTTCCGTCAGTCCATCCTCCATAGCGCTTGAAATTTTCTGCATCTCCGCTTGGGGCAGCTTCGTCATCAGAATACTGAAGATCTGCTCCTTCTCGCTGGTGGTCAGCTCCTGCTTTTTCTTGGCCACATCATCCGGACTGATTAACACCTGCTGATCCTGGGCCGATTGGCTTTCCGCAGCAGATTGCCCGATCAGTCCCTGACCCATGACCGGCACCGCGTTATCCGGCGCTTCCCCGCTTTCCGCAGAGTTAGCGTCTGTACCCCTGCTGCCGTCCGTGCTGCCGTCAGCAGGTTTATTCTCCCCGCTACTGGAAATATCGCTGTCAGATGTCCCGACGCTGCCGCCGGTAAGTGAGCTTTTATCATTCGAACCGGACAGATCTGCTGTATCCTTTTTCTCTGGTGTTTGTGCATTGTCTTTCGTCTCAGACGTCTTGTCAGCGCTGCCTCCGCTCTTGAAGCCTAGCATTCCTTTCATCATACTGCCCAAGCTAAGAGATTGCCCCTCAAGCGTTATATTAAAACTTGATAGCAGGGATTGCACATAGCTGTTTACGATAACTCCGGTCGTCATTACGGTCAATCCGCTGATCAATGCTACTGTCAGTACCACTTTGATCAGCCACCGTGTAATTTTCATGCCGTCTTCCTCCTTTATGCCAACCATGCTGGATGATTGCTAGTACGGAAAGTTGAGAAACTTTCTATTACTAGAAGTATTGACGGGTTAAGGCAGCTTTAAATCCCCTGATACAAAAAAAGCCCATCCACCGGGGGATTCCCGGCAAATGGGCTGTCATGACGCAAAGTATGAGATAATCTCAGGCAATGAGCCTTAGTAGATTGGCAAAATTTGATTCGTTTGGTTACGATTACGGCCAACGGAGAAGATGGCAATTGGGATGCCAGTGAGTTCGGATACGCGTTTTACGTAATTGCGAGTCGTCTCAGGCAGATCCTCCAGCGTTTTCGCTCCGGTGATGTCCTCATGCCAACCTGGCATTTCTTCATATACCGCTTCGCATTCGTCAAGCATTTTGAGGCTTGCCGGATAATGGGTGATGATCTCACCGCGGTATTTGTATCCAGTACAAATTTTAACTGTATCGAGACCGGTCAGCACGTCAAGCGAGTTGAGCGATAGGCCGGTCAAGCCGCTAACGCGACGGGTATGGCGTACCACGACGCTGTCAAACCAGCCGACGCGACGAGGACGTCCGGTAACCGTACCGTACTCATGGCCTTTTTCACGGATGAAATGACCGATTTCGTTGTCCAGCTCGGTTGGGAACGGACCGTCGCCTACACGGGTGGTATAGGATTTCGCCACCCCGATGACCTGCTGGATTCGCGATGGACCCACGCCGGAACCGTTGCAGACGCCGCCCGCAGACGGGTTCGAGGAAGTAACGTACGGATAGGTGCCTTGGTCGATATCCAGCATCACGCCTTGAGCGCCTTCAAACAACACCTTTTGACCCGCATCGATCGCTTCGTTCAGAATGACCGAAGTATCTTTTACGTATTTGCGGAGCACTTCCGCGTACTCCAGATACTGCTTCAGCACTTCTTCGACGTCAAGCGGCTCGCCGCCATAAACCTGCTGGATCAGGTTGTTCTTTTCCTGCATGAGAGGGCGCAGCTTCTGTTCGAATTCCTCCGCGTCCATCAGATCGACGATCCGGATGCCGTTACGAGCTGCTTTATCCATGTAGCAAGGGCCGATGCCTTTGCGTGTCGTTCCGATTTTGTTCTGACCTTTACGGTCTTCTTCAAGCGCGTCAAGAACCAGATGGTATGGCATGATAACATGCGCGCGATCGCTGATAACCAAGTTATTTGTTGTAAATCCATTATCATGGATGTAGTTGATTTCATCAATGAGTGCAGCCGGATGAATGACCGTACCGTTACCGATCACACATACTTTATCGGAATAAAATACGCCAGATGGAATCAGCGTAAGCTTATATTTTTTACCGTCAATCAGAATGGTATGTCCGGCATTGTTGCCGCCCTGGTAACGGGCTACCACATCGGCGCTCTCCGCGAGAAAGTCCGTGATTTTGCCCTTGCCTTCGTCTCCCCATTGTGTTCCCACAACGACTACAGTTGACATTTTCATTCCCCCGCTTGGTGCTATTAGTCGCACCTCATTTTAATAATTCCTATGAATTTTGCACGAAAATCCAAAACTCTATGCATGTTCGCACGGAGCTTCACTGCACTAATAACCAATTTCATAATTCCATTAGCCGTCAACAATCAAGCTAGATAGGTTCAGTAACTTGACATTATCCATTATGAAATTGATTCCTAAAGCAGCATTACCAGTGTACCAGTCCCTATTTTTAAAGTCAAATTAAAAACGAACAATCACACACCCGCATGTGTGATTGTTCGGAAATAGAACCGTATATTTGAGTTTTGCCTTCCGGGTAAAGATACGGAATATATAATTGCTTCGGTCACATGGCAAAGGCATCCGTGTGGGTCCTCTCATAATTGACGAACTTGTTAAAGTTCTTAAGGAACACAAGCTCAACCGTGCCTACGGGACCGTTACGCTGCTTGGCAATAATGATCTCGATGATGTTTTTCTTCTCCGTCTCCTGATTATAATAATCATCGCGATAGAGGAAGGCTACGATATCGGCATCCTGCTCAATGGAACCCGATTCCCGAAGGTCGGACATCATCGGACGCTTGTCCTGACGCTGCTCGACACCCCGGCTGAGCTGGGACAGTGCAATGACTGGAACGCTTAGCTCACGGGCGATTTGTTTCAGTGTACGGGAAATTTCAGATACTTCCTGCTGGCGGTTCTCACCGGCTTTGCCGCGCCCTTGAATGAGCTGCAGGTAGTCGATGACGATCATGCCGAGGCCCTTTTCTTTCTTCAGACGACGGCATTTGGCACGGATATCCGCTACCGTAATCCCCGGTGTATCATCAATATAAATTTCAGACTCAGCGAGTGAGGCAATCCCCATCGTCAGCTTGGCCCAATCGTCGTCGGTCTTGAAATCACCCGTCCGCATAATGTTGGCATCAAGGTTAGCTTCCGCGCAGATCATCCGGTTGACGAGCTGCGGCGCAGACATTTCCAGACTGAAGATGGCAACGGTCTCTTTGGCCCGAACAGCCACATTCTGAGCGATGTTCAAAGCGAAAGCCGTTTTACCAACGGAAGGCCGCGCCGCTACAATGATCAGATCAGAACGCTGGAAACCGTTAGTCATTTTGTCCAAATCCACGAATCCCGTTGGGATACCGGTCGTGCTTCCACTTTGCTGATGCAGGATTTCGACACGGTCGAATACATCCATCAGCACGTCGCGGATCGCGACGAAGCCGCTGCCTGTCCGCCGGTTGGAGATCTCGAGGATTTTCCGTTCGGCGTCGCTGAGCATACCAGATACATCTTCCCCGCCGGTATAGCCTTCGCTGACAATCTGCGTAGCTGTCCGGATCAGGCGCCGCAGCATCGATTTCTCTTCGATGATCTGGGCATAATATTCTACATTGGCAGCTGTCGGAACGGCATGGGCTAGCTTCGCAAGATAGCTGACGCCGCCGACATCCTCCAGCTGTCCTTTATCCTGTAACCGTGAAGTCAGGGTAATCAGGTCAACAGGCTGATTCTCTTCTCCGAGCTGGATCATCGCTTCATAGATCAGCTGATGCGGCGCGTCGTAGAAGTCCTCCGGCTGCACCCGCTCCATCGCGGTAATCATCGCTTCACTCTGGAGGAGAATCGCGCCTAGAACCGCCTGCTCTGCCTCCAGGTTTTGCGGGGGAATCCGGTCGAAAAAGAGCTCTCCGCCCATCTTATTCCTCCGTAACCTGAACCTTAAGCGTTGCTTTCACTTCAGGATGCAGCTTTACCGTCATCTGGGTTACGCCCAGGTGGCGGATAGGTTCGTCCAATTCAATTTTGCGCTTGTCGATCTTCACGCCAAGTCCCGCCATGGCTTCAGCAATTTGTTTGCTGGTAATGGCGCCGAACAGCCGTCCGCCTTCTCCCGCTTTGGCTTTCAGCTGTACCATCATCTCCTCCAGCTTCTTGCCGAGCTGCTCTGCTTCTTCCTTTTCCTCTTCCTTGCGTCTTTGTTCCGCTGCGGTTTGGTTCTCCAGCGTTTTCATATTTCCATCCGTCGCCAGGCGGGCTAATCCGCGTGGCAGCAGAAAATTACTTGCATACCCTTCAGAGACCTCTTTAACCTGTCCCTTTTTACCTTGACCTTTTACATCCTTCAATAAAATGACTTTCATTCGAACAACCCCTCTTTCTCCTCAATTTGCGCAAGAACCTCAAGCAGCTGCTTCTCGGCTTCTTCCACGCTGCCCTTCAACTGTACGGCAGCATTCGTTAAATGTCCGCCGCCGCCCAGTCTTTCCATAACGACCTGTACGTTCATTCGGCCCAGTGAACGGGCACTAATGCCAATCAGACCATCCGGCCGTTCGCTGATGACGAACGATGCAACGACATCGGTCATATTTAGCAGCGCATCTGCCGCCTGAGCAATCAACAGCTGCGGGATGACGGTTCCCGGCTCGGTTACTGCAAGAGCGACATGATCATATACCATTTTAGCATGCTTAATGATATCTGACTTTGCCAGATATTCCTGCAGGTCTTCTTTCAGCATCCGCTGGATTTGAATGGTATCGGCGCCGCTGCGGCGAAGGAAACCTGCCGCTTCGAAAGTACGCGAACCCGTGTGAAGAGCGAAATGCTTCGTATCAACGGCAATGCCGGCCAGCAGCATCGTTGCTTCCATCGGTGTAAGTTGTACTTTTTCATGAATATATTGCAACAGCTCCGTAACCAGCTCACATGCCGAAGAGGCATACGGCTCCATATACACCAGCACCGCATCGTTAATAAATTCCTCGCCGCGGCGGTGATGATCCACGACAACGATCCGGCTTGCATTTTGTACCAGCTTCGGCTCCATCGTCATCGATGCCTTATGGGTGTCCACCACCACCAGCAAACTGTGCGGATTCAGCATCGCAAGCGCTTGCTCAGGTGAAATGAACCGTTCTACGAGCTTTTCGTCCTTTTGTACCTGGGCCATCATCCGTTCAATCGACGGGTTCGTACCCGGCAGGATGATATAAGCCTCTACATTATAAATCTGAGCCGCCTTCAGCACCCCGATGGAGGCACCAATCACGTCCATATCCGGCATGCGGTGTCCCATGATGAACACCTTATCGCTTTCTTGGATCAAATCCCGCAGGGCATGGGCAATGACTCTGGCACGCACCCGCGTGCGTTTTTCCACAGCATTCGATTTACCGCCATAAAAGGATAAACGCTGCCCTGCTTTCACCGCAGCCTGATCCCCGCCCCGGCCAAGCGCCATATCCAGAGACGACTGGGCCAATTCGCCGAGCTCGCTAATGCTTTCTTGACCGAAGCCGAGCCCGATGCTCAGCGTCATCGGAACCTTTAGTTCGGCCGTCATTTCACGCACCTCATCCAAAATCACAAATCGGCTTTTCTCCAACTCCTGCAGCGAGCTGTAATTGAGCATCATCAAATATCGATCTGAGGACAGCCGGCGCAGGTAGACCTCGTAATGCTTAGCCCACTCCGTGATTTCCGTCGTTACTTTGGCAATCAGAGAAGTACGCTGCTGATCATCCATGCCCTGTGCCGCTTCGTCGAGGTTATCCATCATAATAATGCCGATCGCCAGCTTCTCCGACTCGTACTTCTCGCGGAGGACGGCCATTTCCGTTATGTCATACAGATAGATCAGCCGTTCCTCCGTATTCAGCATGAGGTGGTAGTACGACTCATCGATCTTGAGCTCCGTATGAAAAACTTTATGTCCATCCTTGTGTCCGTCCTTATGCCCATCCTTCTTTTCGTTCATGACAGATGACAGTGACGGAAACAACTCATGAAGCGAGTCGCCCACGAGCGACTTTTGATCGAATATTTTACATACGTAACGGTTGTTCCATTCAACCACCTTATCCTCGCTATAAAGCACGATCCCAAACGGCAAGGTGCTGATCGCTTCGCCTTCAACTCTTTTGACGCGGAAAGACAAGCCATTGATATACTCCAGCAGATTCTTTCGGTACCGCATTTCCGCCTTCAGCAACAGGTAGCAGAGCGCTGCCACAAGGATGAGGCTTATGATCCCGAGCGGCCAGTTATACCGGGTCACGATAATGACCAGAAGCAGCATCAGCATAAACGCCCAGACGGTATAATAGCCGTGCCAGCGCTGTTGTAAAAATTTAGGCATGACTCCCACCCTAACGTTTTGATTTAGTCATAAATTGACGCAGCGGAAATGCAAGATCCAGTATTCCGATAATCCGCATCGGCGGAAACAGCAAGATCGGAATCGCGATCAGCAGCGGTATAACCGGATGCCATTTTCTCGTATGTCCCAAATAGTAGAAAAACCCGATGGCTTGAATCATAAAACAAATATGCAGAAGCGGCACCAGGTTCGCGGCAATCATGATCAGAAACGAGTTGCTGGAACTGCGTGCGAACATTTCAATCACGACTCCGATCAAATAATACCAGATCAGCGAACGCGGCATCATCCACTCGCGCGCAGGCTTCAGTTTAGGTACGTGGAAACCGGTGCTTTCGATGATCGGGCGGGCCAGTGAATGTGTGATAACGGCCATCATAAAGGAGCTGATAATCATCGCAAACGGAATCATCTGCATCGTGGCGTTGCTTAAAATTTGCAGATCTTCCGCAGTCCAGGCCAAATCACTGATGAGGGGATTATTCCCGCCTACATCCCTCAGCGGCGACGTCGTCATTTTCACAATGTCATCCACGTAGCTGGACAGGTCGAAGTTCAAAAATACCGTGCCAATCAACAACAACACCAGCATTTCGGCCAGAATCGTACCGGCTCCGATCATTAACGTACGGATTGCGGGGGCCTTGTTTTTATAAGCCCGACCCATCACAATAGCGGGGATTACGAAGTATATGGCCAGTAATAAATTCACCGGATGCACGATCATAGCGATCAGCCATACCGGAATGACATGGAGCAAAAACGACTTGAAGTTTAACGTAGCAAAAAGAATCGTGGCGGGTAATATCAGAAAAAATACCGTCACGATGGATAATGGAGAAATTAAGGAAAGTAGCAGAAGCAAATACACAACACTCCATACTACCGATGTCCAGCGCATTTTCAATGTCTTCACCTCTTACGCATATGTTCTTCCAGCGCGGAAATATCCTGATACCAGTCTTCAAGCTGGTGGCCTTCCTGTTTATGTTTCTTCAGTTTCTCGATCAAAAGATCATCCAGATCCCGGTACGACATCCCAAGCCTGCGAGCCAATATGTAGGAACTCATAATCAAACTGGCGAGACTGTCACCCACGCGGGTCGTGCTGCCTTCCCATAATGCCCTAAACAGCCTCGATACGTTGTCAACCACTTCGGTTTTTAGCCATTCAATGACTTTCGCACGTTTGGCTACATCCAAATCCTTTGGCATGTCTGAAGGTCACACTCCCTGAAAAAGCTTTATTCTCGATTATATCATAAAAAGCTGCCTCTCACGAAAATCTCCCCCGCCGCCAAACTTCTTATAACTGCGGCAAAAAGACCTGCGTATTCTATCCAATCAAAAGCAGGTCTTTTATCATTCTATGCCTCTTGTTCCTCGTGTAATCGCAAACATTTTCGAAAAACGATGCTGAGTACTTCAAACCGTATCAACGCGAGTTCAAGGACTCTTTCGAAACAAGCCGTTCGCAATATTCTATAATCTGGCTTCTTCGGACGATTCCGATAAATCGGTTCATGTCATCGACCACCGGCACGAAGTTTTGGACTTTGGCCAAATTAATCAAATCTTCCATATTGGCGTCGATCGACACTGGCTTATTGTTTACCTTAAGCGGCACTTCCTTGAGCAAAAATTTGGAAGCATTCTCAAAATTGACTTTACCGTTCGAGTTCTTCATATGCCAAAGCAGGTCGCCCTCGGTTACCGTACCGGCATACGCGCCATCCTTGCTTAAAATCGGTACCGCTGTGTACCTGTGGTACTCCATACGTTCAAGCGTCTGCCGTAGCGTGGAGTCCATCGTAACCGTCACGACTTCCTGTTTAGGTAGCAGAAAAAACGCAATATTCATGTGGGACTAATCCTCCTCTACCCTTCTTCAAGCTTCTCCTAACTTCATACGTTTCAATCCCGGCATTGTTTCAGGCGGACACAAAATCAGCAGCCGCACCTGTGGCTGCCGATCAGCATTTCCTCATGTCATTCAACTTCAATCGCCGCTTCCCTTATTTTACCGTACTGTCCTCTGCCTTGTCATCCGGCGACATCAGCTGATCGGAAGGCGTATCGGGATTTTTCCAGCTGTCGATAAGCTCTTTGGCCTTATCCACATCTTTTTTGATCGGCTCATCATAATAAATGCCATCAATTTTCATGCCTTCGCCCATAATCGTATAGCTCGAGATTTGCGCTTCAGTACCCGTAAGCACTTGCTTCGCCAGATCAATGATAAACTTGGGCTGCATATCGGTTTGGAAGTTATTTCCCATAATATCAAGCAAATCCGGAATTTTGGATATCTGGTCCAGATGAAGCATCCGGTTTGCAATCGCATCCAGGAACACCTGCTGGCGTTTCGTGCGATTGAAATCGCTATCCTCCCGGTAGCGCACGTAATTCAAGGCTTCCTCACCGGTGTAGATAGGCTTGTTGGCTTTGACCGTAAACTTCTCATGGTCACGGCCCTTGTTGACAATATCTTTCTGGATCGGCAATTCTACGCCGCCAAGGGCGTTAACAGCATCCTTCAGTCCCTGAAAATTAATGGTAGCGTAGTAATCCACTTCATGGTCAAGGAAAGCTTCCATCGTATCCTTCGACATTTGCTGTCCGCCAAACGCATACGCGTGCGTAATTTTATCCTTCTTTCCTTTTCCTATAATCTCAGTATACGTATCCCTTGGAATAGAAATGAGCAGTACTTTAGAGTCCTTGGGACGTACAACCGCATAAATCAGCGTATCCGAACGGGCAGGTTCGTCTTTGCGCTGATCCGAGCCCAGCAGCATCACTGAAAAGGGCTTATTCTGGTATACTACCGGTTCAGCCGGCTTGGTAGGTGTATTATCCTTGGACTCCAGAGGCTGATAGGATTTCTGCAGCGAGTTCTCGACCCGCTTGGAAAGGAATAAGTCAAATGCCATCACCGCAAGCTGCTTGCGGAAAGCAAAAGCGCTCCCTGCAACCAGGACCAGAATCACGGCTAAAGATATATATATTTTTGTTCTCTTTTTCATTTCATGATTCCTTCTTTTATTTAGAATAAAAGTCCTAAATTCCTCAATAAATTGAACTAGAGAAAAAGGCGCGCCTTCTCCTGTATTATCTTCGTAGATTCCAGGACGATAAGGCACAAACTTTAGTTCATTTTATTCATTTTATTTACAGTAAACGGTTTTCTTCGGCCTCCTCCCTTTATATAAACGGATCATGGATTTTTTGACGCATGATGTGTTTGAAAGATCCGTTTTGGGACATTGTCAAACGACATTAACATTGTAAACGCTAATTTTATAAAAAGAAACCGTATAACCGTGTCGATTCCTGAAAAAAATGGTTCCTTTGGTGTTAAATTTTTGCAGTTTATAGTGCATTCATTCCATGCAAAAAACCTGCCATAACGGCAGAGCTTTCCTTTTCAAGTTATGTACTTAGAATACCAATGTTTCTAATCAACTTATTATATCTACTCGGAGAACAATAGCAAAAGTGAACATCAAGTCATTTGACTTAAAAATACCATGTTAGAGTCAACAAAAAACAGCCCTGCGACCAACTTTGGCACAAGGCTGTTCAATGGCATTTCGTATTTAACTCAACGCTCAGGAGGACCCCAATCCGCCTGTTAGCTTATCTTATTTTGTTGCAAGCTTACTCAGATCCGAGCCGCCTTCCACACCAATCGGGAAGTGGCAGGCAACCTGGCGGCCTGGCAGAATTTCTTCCAGCTTCGGCTCCACTTGGCTGCATTTTTCTTGAGCAAAAGGACAGCGCGTATGGAAACGGCAGCCCGATGGCGGATTCGCCGGTGACGGCACATCGCCCTGCAGGACAATTCGGTTCCGCTTTTTGGTAGGAGACGGCTTCGGAATAGCCGAGAGCAACGCCGCCGTGTACGGATGCAGCGGGCTTGCGTACAGCGCTTCGGTTTCACCGACTTCAACCATTTTACCCAGGTACATGACGCCGACGCGGTCGGAAATGTGGCGTACGACATTCAGACCGTGGGCGATGAACAGGAATGTTAGTCCCATTTCTTTTTGCAGCTTCATCAGCAGGTTGATAACCTGCGATTGTACCGAAACATCGAGTGCGGATACAGCTTCATCCGCTACAATGAATTTCGGCTTCAATGCAATGGCGCGGGCAATCCCGATCCGCTGGCGTTGACCACCGGAAAATTCATGCGGATAACGATTGCGGCGTGTTGGATCGAGACCCACCAGCTTCATCAGTTCCACAACACGCTCATCAATTTCTTTTGCGGACATCTTCGTATGAATCTTGAGCGGTTCACCGATAACATCCTTAACTAGAAAGCGCGGATTTAACGAGCCGAACGGATCCTGGAAAATAATCTGCATATCTTCACGCATTTTGTTCAGTTCTTTGTTGTTCAAGCTGTGAACGTCGCGTCCGTTAATGACAACCGAACCATCCGTAGCGCTCTGCAATCGCAAAATGACGCGTCCGAGCGTCGATTTGCCGCAGCCGGATTCTCCTACCAGACCAAAGGTTTCCCCTTCACGGATGGTCAGAGATACATCATCAACGGCCTTGACGTTACCGACAACACGGTTCAAAAGGCCTTTATGGATAGGGAAATATTTCTTTACGTTATTGACTTCAACCAAATTCTTAGCCATGGATGCGGTCCCCTTTCCCGGCTGTCGCTGCTTGATCTTTATCCTCAAACAACCAGCATTTCGTAAAATGCTCGCTGCCAATTTGAATGTCTCCCGGCTCGACTTGACGGCATTTATCCATCACATGCGGGCATCGCGGATTAAAGCGGCATCCTTGCGGAAGATTACCAAGCGCCGGAATTGTACCTTTAATGGTGTACAATTCACCGCCGCGCTCCCCTTCAAAGCCTGGAATGGACTGCAGAAGTCCTACAGTATACGGATGAGAAGGATTCGTAAATATTTCTTCCACGGTTCCTTGCTCCACGATTGCTCCCGCATACATAACGGCAATATGGTCAGCCATCTCTGCTGCTACGCCCATATCATGTGTAATCAGCAGAATGGAAGTACCGAGTTTTTCTTTCAGATCTTGGAGCAGCTCCAGAATTTGTGCCTGTACCGTCACGTCAAGGGCCGTTGTCGGTTCGTCGGCGATCAGCAGCTCCGGCTTTGCAGCCAGTGCAATAGCAATGACGACACGCTGGCACATACCGCCGGACAATTGGTTCGGATACTGCTTCGCGCGAATCTCCGGAGAAGGAATTCCAACCATACGAAGCAGCTCGATGGCTTCTTTCCAGGCTTCGTCGCTATTTTTGTTCTGGTGAAGACGCAGGCTTTCGGCAATCTGATCCCCGACCGTGAAGACCGGATTCAGTGCCGACATCGGATCCTGGAAAATCATCGAGATTTTATTCCCGCGGATATCCTTCAGTTCCTCTTGCTTCTTGGCCGCCAGGTCCTGTCCTTTAAAGTTAATATTACCTTCAAGAATGACACCGCCGGCGTAATCGATCAAACGCATAATCGATAGGGAGGTTACGCTTTTGCCACTGCCGGACTCGCCGACGAGACAAAGCGTTTTCCCCTTTTCAATATTAATGGAGATACGGTCCGTCGCTTTCACAAAACCTTTTTCCGTTAAAAAGCCTGTGGTCAGATTCCGGACTTCGAGAAGCTTTTCCGCCATTTAGCTAACCTCCCCCGGGAATTTTTCTGTCTTGGATCGAGGGCATCACGAATGCCATCGCCAATGAAGCTAACAGCAAGCACGACAATCAGGATGCAAAGACCCGGATAAACCGCCTGCATTGGATTGGTAAGCATGAACTCCTGAGAGTTGCTCAGCATAAGACCCCAGCTTGTGGCAGGAGCCTGGATACCGAGTCCAAGGTAAGAAAGACCCGATTCCGACAAAATAGCGCCGCCTACCATCAAAGTAGCGTTAACGATGATTGGAAAGCTTGCATTTCTCATCAAATGTCTGAAGATGATACCCCAGTTGGAAACACCGATTGCTTTGGCAGCTTCAACATACTGCATTTCGCGCAGCTGGAGGAAGTTACCCCGTACGAGACGTGCGACACCGGTCCAGCTGGTAAATGCCAGAATCATGATCATATACGATATCTTCGTACCGAAAATGGCCATAACAAGAATATTCAGGAAGAGCGTAGGAACCGAGTTCATAACATCGACAACGCGCATGAAGATGGCGTCAACCCATCCGCCGAAGTAGCCGGAAATCGCTCCGATAATGGAACCGATAATAACGGTAATGGCTGCAACCGAGAAACCGATGAACATGGAAATACGACTGCTGTAAACCAAGCGGGAAAAGATATCCCTTCCGACTTCATCTGTACCCAAAAGGTGATTATCCGTTCCTGGAGCCAGATTGGTGATCATAAAGTCAATTCTGTCTGGCTTGTAAGGAGCTATCCAAGGTGCGAAAATTGCAACTAATATAAACAGTATCAATACGACAAGACCTGCCATTGCAAAGCCATTTTTTCTGAATTTGGTCCACACCGTTTTCCATGGACCCGGTGGTTTGTCGCTCGGAGGAAGTGGAGTGTTCTCCGGCACCTGCGGTTCAACAGACTGCTGCACACTTGGTGCGGACATTGCATTCATGTCACTCATGCGGATTTTCCTCCCTTACGTCCAAGCTGAACACGTGGATCGACAAGTTTATAAAGTATATCAGCGATCAGGTTGCCCAGTACCACCACAACGGCGGTTACCAGGGTAATTGCCATCAACACGGAGTACTCTCTCGCTCTAGCCATGTCAACAAATAGACGGCCCATGCCTGGCCAGTTAAATACACTTTCAGTCAATGCGGCACCAACGACGAGAGCAGGCAATTCCATACCTAACACTGTAATTATCGGAATTAGGGCATTACGCAGTGCATGTCGGAAAATTACTTTGCGCTCAGGGACACCTTTCGCGCGCGCGGTACGTATATAATCCTGTTCCAATACTTCGAGCATGCTGGAACGCGAATACTTTGAGTAAGCCGCCAGGTTGGCCAATACAAGAACCGAACACGGCAGAATCAAATGGTACAACAAATCGATAAAGTTGCCTTGCTTATCCATGGCATACATATCCGATAACGGAAGCCAGTTAAGCTGTAACGAAAATATCTGTTGCAAAATAATGCCAAACCAAAACGCCGGCATTGCAAATCCGATATATGATACAAAGTTTGCCGTTTGATCAGAAATACCATAAGGCTTCGTACTGTTATAAATCCCCCAAGGGATAGCTATAATCATGGAGAGTACCCAGGAAAAGGCCATAAGTACAAAGGTGTTTTTCATCGTCGGCCACAGAATATCCCCGACAGGTGTATTGTTTTTGAATGTCTTGCCGAGATCGCCTGTCAACAGGTTTTTGATCCAAATCCAATACTGTTCTGGTATCGACTTATCCAGACCCAGGTTGTGCATTTGCACCTTGGCTGCTGCCGGTGACATACCAGGTGAGATCATCATCTGGGTAGGTCCGCCTGGAGCTGCATGAATCAGTCCGAAAGTTACCAGTGAAATCAAAAAAAGCACTAGTATGGATTGCAGTAAGCGGCGGATGAGATATTCAGTCATAAATTGATCCTCCTAACAAATTTACACACCAAAACCGCGACTTTGATAAAACGCAAAAAAGGGGGAGGGGAAGAACAATTCCCCTCCAGCACCCGTTTGTGCCCTATGTTTTACGAATTATTTTGCGTCGTCCATCCACCAGTTGATCACATGGAAGAACTCTCCGTAGGCCAAGTTAGAGATTGGAGCATCCTCTTCCTTGAACTTAATTTTCTTGCTGTGTGCTTGCGGTGTACCGTATTGGTACAAGAAGATGTATGGAAGATCAGTAGAAATTTCAGTTGCGATTTCTTTGTAAACTTCTTTACGTTTTTCTTGGTCTACGACTTTAGTTCCTTCTTCCCACAACTTGTCGAGCTTATCGTTTTTGTAGAAGACCATGTTTTGTCCCGTAGGAGCAAAGAACTTGGAACTGAATGTAGATTCGCCGTCCGGATCCGGGCTGTTCAGGGACCAGCCAAGCAGGATTGCGTTAAATTTACCAGGAGTCAGGTTCTGTTCGTTCCATGCTGCGAAGTCGATCGCTTTAGGAATCATTTCGATACCAACATCCTTAAAGTTTTGCTGCATAACGAGCGAAACTTGTTCACGACGGCTGTTGCCTGAGTTATATTGCAACTCGAAGGAGAAACGATGTCCGTCTTTGACCAGAATGCCGTCGCTGCCGGCTTTCCATCCCTCCTCAGCAAGCAGTTGCTTAGCTTTTTCAGGATCGAATTGGTAGTTTACAGCCGCGTCACCAGGATCTGCCCAAGAGTTAGGCATAAACGGAGCGTTCATCAGCTGTCCAACGCCCTTCAGAACGTTGTCGACCATACCTTGACGGTTGACGGCATAAGCCATCGCTTGTCTTGTTTTTTGGCCTTCCCAAGGAACGAATTTGTCCTTGAAGTTTTCTGGTTTGCGGTTCAGACCAACGAACTCGTATTGTGGTCCTGGCAGGGATGCAACATTGATGGAATCAACCTTCTTAACCGCATCCAACTGAGTTACAGGAACGCCACTTACCAAGTCAATGTCGCCTTTGATCAGTGCTTGAACCTCAGTGTTTTGGTCAGCATAGATTTTGTAGATAACCGTTGCAATGTTTGGTTTAGGACCCCAGTAATCCGGGTTAGCTTCGAATTTCAGATATTCCTTTTGTTTCCACTCAGCCCATTTCCATGGTCCGCTAGTAACGGTTTTCGCAGGATCTGTACCGTAGGAATTTTTTTGCATTTCTGTAACTTTAATATCTTTGAGCACATGTTGCGGTGCAACTTCCGCAGCAAGGCTGTATTTGAATGGAGCATATACTTGCTTCATCGTAATTTTCACGTTTTGAGCGTCTACAACTTCGATTTTCGATACTTTGTCAAAGTTGGAGATTGCTGGTGAACCCGTTTCCGGATTCATGATTGTTTCAAGCGTGAATTTCACGTCGTCAGCTGTAATTGGCTGTCCGTCGCTCCATTTCAGGTTGTCCTTCAGCTTAATCTCGTAAGTGAGACCATCTTCAGAGATTTTCATAGGCTCAGCGGCCAGGGACCAAGGCTCAGCTACGACATTTCCTTCTTTGTCATAGTCGAACAATTTTGCATAGAGAAACTGTTCAGCATCACCGGAAGCCGTATCCTGTACGAAGATCGGGTTCACGCTAACGATGTCGGAGAAAGTACCTACAGTCAGTGTTCCACCTTGTTTAGGCTCTCCACTTTCAGCCGGCTTGTCATCCGTTTTTACTGCTTCTTCTTTCTTAGGCTCGTCTTTCGGAGCTTCTGCAGTTTTGGAATCACCGCAACCAACGAAAAGAGCACTGACAACAGACAATGATACCATCAAAGACAACCATTTTTTCTTACTTGCCATTTACCATATTCCTCCCCTTTGAAAATAAAAATGATGGATACCTGCAGTAGCTGCATGGAGCATCCCAAGACCTTTCTAACAGTTCAAACGAAACAAGTCCGTCTGGCTATTAGGTTGTACACCTGTGTTGAATTCGTTCTACAGACCCCCGAAGAAGCAATTCCCCTCTTGTATTCATTCATTGGTAAAAACAAGACGAGAAAACAGGTGAAGCAATATATTATAAATTAATATATCCAAATGTTGGGAGATTCGCGCCCAATATAATTCACGTATAGCACAAGCCAATATTGTGAACATACCGGACGAATTTTACGCGATCCTAATAACGCAATAAAGCATTAATGCTTTAAATGACCATCGGTCAATTGAACTCAGCAAGAATGACCATAGACCTTACTGGTTAAAACTTCCTAATATAAATTTAATGTAAATGATACGTGTAAATTTATATCACGTCAATATTTTTTTTGGGTACAATGTATTAATTTTTTTTAATGATCAAAAACCAGCGCTATCAAAGGATTTGTTGCGAAATAGGGACCAATTTCCTTAAGAATTTTAATGTTAAAAGCAGAGGATGCCTGTATTAAGAAATGGTCAATTAGGAGAGCAATAAAAATTGTAAATCGCTTACATTAGTAATATTCATTTTTCCGTGTCATGTTATATGACATGGAGGGCGATTTGATATAATACGTTAAAATGTACTCGATACAAAATCATCTGTCAATGAAAATGTTTACGCTATGTATTCTTTTATTATTCGATGACGAGCCAATAAATCCTTTATGAGAATTGAAATAAACAATAAGAAAAGAGGACCCTCGGGTCCTCTTTTCTCCCTATGATCTATTACATCATCACAGGTTATTGGCGAACGCCAGTCGTTACAATTTCACAAGGTCCGATCGGCAGTTCGATGGAGCTGCTCGCATCAAGCTGGTCTTCGTTGTATTCCTCGAGTATGGTCGTTTTGTAAACCGAGCTACTAGGCTTGGAAACCTCAAGGCGCAATGTGCAAGGTTCAGACTTCATGTTGAACCAGCGCAGCATGTCATCTCCGGACTCCTCGCTAACTTTCCAAGAAGAAAAGGCCATGTGGTTGGATTCCCACGCAATGGTTGTATGCTCGGCAGGAATTGTTCCGTCATGAAGTCCCGTTTGACTGACGGTCCATGGAATCTGGAATTGGTATGCCTCTTGATAAGCTCCTGCATCGACGCCGTCGCCACTGTGAGGGATGATCTCTAACTGAACGGTATGTTCTCCAAGACATTGGGCTTCCGGTGTAAGGAAATGCCCCCAGTCACCAAGTTCGCCCACGGAGCGGAGCAAGGTTACGGCAATGGTGTTGCGTCCATCGCGCAGTACTTCATACTCGTTCAAGCCAAGATTGGCCACCGTTAAGCCGGCGCCTTCGCCGCTAACATCGACGAACGCCTGCTGATGCTGCGCATTGCTAGGGTTTTCCCATTCCTTCGCAGGAACGTTGTCACGGGTTGCGATCTCGAACATAGAATCGACGTGATGCTTGGACGACTCGATATCCGTAGGCATCAGCATACGCACGCGGTGATCCTTAGCCTGGTTATTAAAGCTGGCTTCGATCTTGACGCCTCGACCTCCCCGCTCCAGAACAACCCGGGTGCGAATGTTCATTGGGACGGTTTCCTTTACTCGCTGTGCCTTACGGGCAGGATAATACACCAGCTCCACCTGCTCCTGATCCAGCAGCTTGTCTGCAGAGGCAGGAATGGCCCAGTCATGAGCGATCTCCAGAACGGCACGATAAGGCGTATCTTCTACGACACGGATCGATGCCTTCAGATCTCGGGTAGTCAGAGCCTCTTCACCCTCAGGTTGCTTGTACATGTACTCATTACCGATATCTCCCGTGTCTTCATAGATCAACAGATCACTGTACACACGGCCGGTTTGCTTGTCCGTAATTGCAATGCTGCCATTTGCGGCCGCTTCCACTCGAAGGTTGTCATTTTCCATGACATACCCCTCTTTTACAAGCGAATTCGTATTAACCGTTAGACCTTCGGCTGCAGATCCGCCAACCAGTGCATAGGTTTTGAGTCCAAGCGCAGGAATCTGTTCTGCCTGCAATGTAATCCGAACGGCACGAGCCATATATGGCTGGCGGAATTTATCATCCGGCAAATCGTAGCCGAAGCGCAGGCCCAGATCTTCAAGCGTGTATGCGACCGGCTTGCCTTCAGCATCGATAACAGCACGTACTCCTAGATCAAGCTCCTTCATTCGGTTGCTCATCTCTTCGAGCGTGCCTCCATCACGGAAATATGCCCGCTTCACATCAAGCTCTACGGATACTGTTCCACTGCGTTTCCAGCCGGTTGTGTTGAACACGACAAACGGAAGCGTACCCTCACCGTAAGTGCGGAATACGGAAGTGTCTACCGCATCGGCAATCGCCTGCTTGCTCTCATCAATGATCGATTCGGCGACATTGCGGCTTTTAGCAAAGCGCGTCACCATTTCACTGTGAACCTCATCCACGCTGCAACCGCAGATACTGTCATGCGGATGGTTTTGCATCAGTGTTTTCCAGGCATAGGTAAACATATCATGCGGGTACTCCTGACCAGCAAGACGTGCATACGAAGCCAGCGGCTCGGCCACTTTTTCTAATATCGCTTGTCCATGCTGATTCATTTGCTTCAGATACACGCGGGCCGAAGCCGTGTTCACGAGCGTACCCCAACCATCGGTGCGTTGGCTGCGCAGCTCGCCGCGTACGACGGATAGCTCGCCTTCCTTGGCTTCCCGCACTGCTTCCAGGTATTTAGGGAAATTCGAATGCACGAATTCCGTATCCGGATATAGGGAGCGTGTCGTTTCCATAGCCTGTGCCAAATCGGTCTGGATCGGTTGGTGATCGCAGCCGTTCATGTACAGAAGCTCAGACGTCGAAGCATACTTTTCAGCGTCGGCGAGCTTCTTGTCCCAGAATATCTTAGCTTCTTCCGGATCGACCGGAACCTCGTTACCGTTGCTGTACCAGTTGGCAAACAGAATGCCCAGAACCTTGGAGCCGTCCGGACCTTCCCAGATCAACTCGGAGAACGAGGATTCATAATCGGAATCCGCTACTGTGTTGTTAAAGCCGGTCGGCTTCACTCCGCGTCCGAACACGGCATTATCGATGCCCGACTGGCGCATCAGCTGCGGCGTCTGCCCTACCAGGCCGAAGGTATCCGGGAAGTAGCCGATTTTGGAAATCTGACCATAGCGGCTGGCATCCTTGTGCCCAATCTGCATGTTGCGGATGTTAGCTTCGCCGCTTGTCAGGAAGGCATCTTGCAAGATGTACCATGGGCCGATGTAAATACGTCCCTCGCGGATGTATTTTTCCAGACGTTCCTTCTGTTCCGGACGGACCTGCAGATAGTCCTCTAGAATGATGGTTTGTCCATCCAGATAAAAGCTTTTATATTCCGTATCCTTTTCGAGCGTATCCATAAGCACATCCATGAGGCGAATCAGGCGCATGTGATGTTTTTCGTAAGGTAGATACCATTCTCTATCCCAGTGCGTGTGCGAAATGATATGTGCGGTTCTTTTGGATTGTGTCTTCGATGTCATGTGAGGTGATCTCCTCTCCCGTTATAGTCAAATCATGATTGCTTCAGCCGCGCTAGAGTTACTTCACTTCAATGCTTACTTCGTGTGGCCGATATACGGACAGCAGCTCTCCCTGTCCATCTACGGCGAACAAAACGGAGCGTTCCTTTTCGAGTTCAAACGCATATGTCTTTCCGGTTGCCTTGTCCTTGATTGCTACAGATGTATTCATAGCCTGCTCGGATACGAAAACGAAAAGCGCTCCCTCTTTATATAGAAGCTTTCTGCCGTAAATTCCAGAATTCTCACCTGAAATCCACTCCAGCTCAGGCGTATACCCCGACTGTGCTAGGACAAAGCGATAGAGTTCTGTGACAGCCTCTTCACGGTCGCTAATTTCGACAGGCAGCGGACAGAAAAACATTTGTCCATTACCAACGGACATTTTAATGAGCTTGGTTGGCTCTGTTTTTGCCTTTGTTTCCACCGATTCTTCCCCGCTAATGCCCCCAAATACTTCCTTCATGACTTGAGCGATTTTGCGGTTTCCGAAGGAGACCGGCAGCTGTTGTCCATCCAGATCCAGCACCTCTTCCCTCACCACGTTGCTGAGCATGCGGGTACCGTCTTCGAACCGTCCCAGTTCATTCTCCAGGCGGCTGGTCTGATGCCAGTAGGCATCGATTCCGATCGGACCCGTCACAAGCAGCGTAGACCCGCTCTCACGGATATAGTCGATCAGGAGCTCAAAGGCTTCATCAGCAATGTTATGCGCGCTCGGCAGCAGAATCAGCTTCGGAGGTGCATCCTGTCTTAGATCATCGATCTGATACTCACCGATGGCCCGGAATGGCACCTTCAGCTCGTAGGAGAGAATTCGCGTCAAACGCGTCGTGGCCTCAAAAGCCAACTTACGGTTGGAGAAGTCATTGGAATAAGGGAAAATAGCTACCACATCTTCCAGCTGACGGTCCACAAACAAGTCACGTGTACGGCCGATAAAGCTTCCGAAATCATAAGATACATCCGCCTCCGACTTCTCCGTACCGTCGGCACGCAGCGCGCCGATATGAGATTCGTTGGCGTTATCCATGTAGAAGTTGGTGTTCCAGATCCAGTGGATGGCGCCCGCGCCGCCCGTCGAGAAAGCATAGGCATACTTGCGTTCCAAGATGGAGCGCAGCTCCTTTTCGGAGCGCTTCGCGCGTCCGTCAGGCGTTTCCACGTACATGATCCCCGTCTCTTGAATCAGGTTCGGCTTGTCCACGGTTTTGGCGAAAATACCATCCCAAACAAGATGATCGTTAAGCCACCAGGAATGTACGGTCGTATAATCAACGACTTTTCCGTAAAAGAACGGAGACGGCCGTGATGCGCCCAGTGCCTCGTCCTGCCCAACTGTAACGAGCTGATCCGGGTTATCTCTCTTAATCGCCCCTGTGAGCTCAGAAGCCCAGCGGTTATGCATCTCCATGGAGAAGAGTACATAGTCCAGCCAACGGGTTCCCTTTTTGCCCGAATGGATGTCCTGTATATCAAAGTTAATCTCCGAAGCTTCCGGTGGCACGGCAGCCGCGAAATCCGGCAGCTGCTCCGGCGTCATATTCCAGCGCTCCTGCAGAGCGGAAATATCGCCATGACGCTCCTTAAGCCACTCCACGAACGCTGCCTTCTCAAATGGGTCGCGCGACGAACGTGGTCCATCCGAGAAAATGCGCTCGGGATCAAACATCGACGGCTCATTAATGAGATCCCAGTCGACGTTGGACGTCGCCTGGTGACGCAGCGTAATAGAACGGATGAAGCGTTTTTGCGCTTCAAGGCTGCGCGGGTCCAAATACGGATTCAGACCTTCCCACGGTTCCGGGGTAAAGGAGAAAAACGTAAAGGTAACCTGCAGTCCATGTTTCTTCGCCGTCAGCAGGAAGGCGTCGATCGCACGTAGCACCTCTTCCGAGGCGTGGCCGTCTGCTTGCATCACGTTGCGGTATGCCGTCCAGATGCCGGTGCGGATCCAGTTAATGCCTGCATGCGCCATTTGGGCCATATCCTTGTCCCATACAGCCGCATTCGGCAAGAACAAGAACTTCCGTGCCACATCGGATGCCATATAGGTCATGCCTACGACAGGCAGCGGCCGTCCGTCCTTGATAAAATAATCACGTCCGCAGGATACTGGCGTGCCCTCGCTCAGCAGCTCGGCATCATGCCCCCAGTAGCCCTGGTTCAGATAACGGGTCTCCCCATGTTCGGACTCTGCCCGGCACTCCACCCTATACATTCCCGGCTTAATGTCCTCAGGAACCGGAATGCGAAGGATTTCCATCTCTTTTCCTGTCTGAATGGATACCTCCGTTGCGAAAACCGGCTCCTGCTCATCCGCATGACGAACGGTGATGTTAAAGGTCCATTCCGTCTGCTCATCGCCGAGATCGCGTCCGAGATCCTGCGTCTGCAGCGTGAGTACGGCCCGCTCTCCCGGGAGATATGCCGCATATCCCGGTTTAAGCGACCATTCCGTAACGCCGTGACTGCAGTAAGCAGCCCATTCAAGCAGCGCCTCTGCTCCGCCATGCTCCCAGAACCCTTGTCCAAGGATTTGGTTCACGAACAACCAACGTCCACCGGCAAACGGCCCTCTGCTGTTCTCCCACTGGACGACAGGTGCAGCCACTTCGCGGCCATCTGCGGAATAACCTTTTAGAATCGCCGATATTTGCGTGTCCATCGATCCGGCCGAACCCATTTGATGGGGCAGCTCGACATTTTTGGTGACATGCGGTACCAGGTTCCAAGTGTCAGCCACATCAAACAAAGCTTCATGGCCTTCGAACAGAGGATTCAGCGTATCCGCCTTTAGCTGTTTCACCGGGTCCGACTCTACCCGCAGCGCCTCATGGATATGGAGCTGTTGGTGATAAGCTGTCTGCTCCGCTTCAACCTTCCACTTACCCTCGGCCATCCTTACCGGACGCTTAAACGGTGCTCCCCCAAGGCTGAGTAGATTTCCCCCGCGTTTTAGAAAAGCCAATACCGCCGCCCATGCCTGCTTCGGCACATAAGGCGCATGCAGCATAACAAGCGTGCCTCCAGCAAGTTCACTCAGTGCAGCTTCAAGCCCTTCAGCATCTACGACATGCCCCGCTTCACGAAGCATGTTCAGATCCTGTTCCCCTGGGCGCGCTCCGTCATAAGGAAATAACCCATCGTAAAATATCAACATATCGCTCAAGAATGTTCGCTCCTTCCGCTCCCATGGATCAGCGTTACAATTTTATTTGTCCTTCTTCGATCAGTCCCCAGATCAGTTCCGCAAAGATACTGTTGGCCCATGCAAACCAAGGGCGCGTAAACTGGGAAGGGTCGTCCACGTTAAATCCTTCATGCATAAAACCGGTATCCGCATCCGTGCGCAAAATGGTATCGACGATTTCCTGCACTTCGGCCGGATCATTCGAGGTCAGCGCCTGCATGGCTAGACTGATATGCCAAATGTATCGGTCAGGCGTATGCGGGCTGCCAATGCCTTTCGCTGCTGTACCCTCATAATAATAAGGATTTTCCTCGCTCAGAATAAAACGTCTCGTATTTTGGTATACCGGGTCGTTCTTATCGGCGTAACCGATGTATGGAATGGACAGCAGACTTGGCACGTTCGCATCATCCATCAGATTATAATTGCCAAATCCATCTGTTTCATAAGCATAGATTTTACCATATTTCGGATGACGATAGGTACCATAGGTTTGGATACCGAAGTCGATTTCCTCCTTCAGTACCGCCGCTGCCTCTTCAAAGTCTTCATCTTTATAAATTTCCCGGGCAATTTCTTCCATGTACCCCAAGACAACAACCGCAAACATATTCGCAGGAACCAGATATCCGAATGTGCAGGCATCATCGCTCGGACGGAAACCGGACCAGGTCATTCCGGTATAGTTGACCGGCATCCCTTTACGATTATTGCGAAGCGTATCCGATTTCGGTCCCTGGGTACGCGCAAACAGATACTGTGAATCCTCAAAATGGTTCTGTTCCGTTTTCCACAGCGCAATAATGGATTTTGCTGCTTTTCTATATTTTGCGTCAAAAATATCGGTATTCCCTGTAGCCTTCCAATACAGATAGCTCAGCTGGATCGGGTAGCAAAGCGAGTCGATCTCGTATTTGCGCTCCCAAATCCATGGACCCATCTCCGTTAAATCCTGATCCCAGCTCTTATAGTTCGGCTGTTCGTTGAACGCATTCGCGTAAGGATCAATCAGGATGCACTCAACCTGACGACGGACCAATCCGCCGATCAAACGCTGCAAATCCTCGTCTTCTTTGGCAAAAGGCAGGTATTGACGCACTTGGGCACTGGAATCGCGCAGCCACATGGCCGGAATATCTCCCGTGAATACAAAGGTCGTGCCATCTTCCAGCCGTTTCGTGGTCGTCTCGAGCGTGTTCGGATAGCACTGGCGGAACATCTTTTTAAGCTTCTCGTTTTGCAGCGTTTCGTCCGCCCTCTTCATCGCTTTTTGAATGGCATCCGGCAATACTGTTGTCATAGCGGGATCTTCCTCTCTCGTATTCTAAAATAAAATCAGTGCTTGTACATGAATAGAAAGACCTGGCAAGCGCATGTGTGCCGTCCAGGTCTTTTCTTTGTTGAAAATGTTCTTCTAGAACTACTATGGGATCAAACTTATTTTCCTTGAGCCGCTTTCCATTCATCGATCTGCTTTTGGACTTCAGCCATTACAGTATCCAGTCCGGCAGCTTTGAACTTCTGGTTCGCTTTGGCGATGTAATCCTTCGGATCCACCGTACCTGTCATCAGAGCAGGCATGTATTCATCCGATACGTTTTTCAGAGCTGCCATTTCGGTTTGCACTTTCGATGGGTCGAAGTGGAAACCAAGCAGCGGACTGCTTTTTGCATCGGTATTAAATTTCTTGAACTGTTCCCATTTATCCTTAGGATCGTTGTCGTACAGGTTCAGGATAAATTCGTTGCCAAGTGCGAAGGAAGGCATGTCATAATCTTTTGCAGCTGGAAGATCCGTAACAGTTCCGTCAGCGTTTTTCTTGTAATGTGTTCCTTCGATACCCATATCCACAAGGTTGCGGAGATAAGGATCGGTGTTCAGCAGGTTCAGGAATTCCATCGCTTTCTCAGGATTCTCGGACGTGCTGGAGATCGCCATCATAGAGCCAAGAACGGACGTGTTCGTCGCAATGGCATCACCGGCAGCCTTCGATTCGATATCATAACCCGCGCTACGGGACCAAGTCAGATCAGCGTATGGCTGGCTGTCAGCCATATCCACGAGCCATTTGCCGTTTTTCTGATAGTCGGAGTTGGTAGATGTTGCAATGTCAGCTGGAAGGTATCCGGCTTTGTAATATTTATGCAGCGTTTCGAATGTCTTCATTGTATCAGGTTGATCCAGGAAATTCACGACTTTATAATCGGTCGAATCAAACGGAATTGCCATTGGCAATTTTTCAGTGATGAAGTCATATGCCAGGTATGGAGATGTGTTTTTGTCACCCCAAAGTGGTGCATATCCTTCTTTTTCTTTGAATGTTTTTAAGATTGGTTCCAGGCTTTCCAGCGAGCTGACGTTGGAAATGTCCAGTTTGTATTTGTCCACGAATTGCTTGTTGAAGCGGAATACTCTTTGCGTTGCCACTTCTTTATTGGTAGGAATGCCGTAAATTTTACCGTTTACTTTCGCGCCTTCAATAAACTTCGGATCGAGCGCTTTCACAATTCCTTGTCCTTTGCTGTCCAGCAGGTCGTCAAGCTCTACGAATGCACCTTTGGAAACGTTTTGCAGGTAGTCATTTGCCCAAGAAGAAGTAAATGCGATATCGTAAGGTTCACCGGAAGCGGTGATAACCTGCATTTTTTTGCTGTAATCGCCAAATCCGATCATTTTAAGGTCAACGGTTGCGTTAATTTTCTCTTTGGTGTACTCGTTGATCTTTTCAACGACCTTATTAGTATCCTTCTGCGGATCACCAATTTGGTACCAAACCAGTTGGTAAGGTTTATCCTTCTTGTCTCCGCCGCTTGCGCTAGATCCTTCATCTTTAGATCCGCCGCATCCAGCAAGCACAACCGAGAATACGGTGACCAGGCTGACCACGGTGGCCAATTTCTTTTTCCACATGTGAAAATCCCCCTTCGTTGTGTATCAAAGTATACTGCTTACGAAGCTTATAATGCTATTTTCAAACCGGTATGGGTTGACCTACGGCCGGAGCCGGCGGCAGGCTGACGAATCAGCCCTTCACCGCACCTACCGTAAGACCGGAAATGAAAAACCGTTGGAAGAATGGATAGGCCAGTACGATCGGAACCGTCGCCAAAACGACCATCGCCATTCGTGCAGAATCCTGAGGCAGCGTGCTGAGCAAGGCCATACCTTGACCCGATCCGCTCAGTGCGGAGTTCGTCACCAGGAACTGCATGCTGTTTTCAATACGCATCAGAAGCGCTTGTAATGGAACCAAATTCGGATTATCGATGTACAGCAGGGCATTAAACCAGTCATTCCAGTAGCCCAGCGTGCTGAACAAACCGATGGTAGCAAGTCCCGGAAGCGAGATCGGAAGCACGACGCTGTAGAATACGCGCAGCTCGCCGGCACCGTCGATCTTGCCCGCTTCCACGATGGCATCCGGCACGGTTGTCCGGTAGAACGTCCTCATAATCATAATGTAGAAGGCGTTCACCGCAAGCGGCAGAATCAACGCCCATAATGTATCTTTCAAGTGAAGCATGCGGGTATTGATGATATACGAAGGAACCATCCCTCCGTTAAACAACATCGTAAAGATTGCAATGAATGAAAAGAAATTGCGGTAACGGAAACTGGAACGCGAAATCGCATATGCAAAGTGCGAAATCAGAACCAGTGACAGCAGTGCCCCCACCACGGTAATGAGAACCGTAATGCCAAACGAGCGCAGCAGCTGATCTCCTGTTTTGAAGATGTATCTGTATGCTTCAAGGCTCCACTCTTTCGGAATGATCCGATATCCGTCCCGGGACAGTGCCTTCTCATTCGTAAACGAAATGATGATGACGAACAGGAACGGAAACACGCAGGCAATCGAGAAGACTGCGGCGATTACATTGAGTATCGTATTAGATGCCCGTGAAGGCTGGTTTAAAGTTCTTGCTTTGGCCATCGCCTTTACCCCCTTTTCTCCGAATTAGAACAATGAGCTGTCCTTGTCGATCTTCCGAACGATCAGGTTGGCAGCCATGACCAGAACAAATCCGACCAATGATTGATATAATCCGGCGGCGGTACTCATGCCAATTTCGCCTGTTGCGGTGAGACCGCGGTATACGTAAGTGTCGATCGTGTTCGTTACCGCATACAATGCCCCCGAGTCCCGTGGCAGTTGGAAGAACAGACCGAAGTCAGAATAGAAAATGCGTCCCACGTTCAATAGGGTGAGAGTAATAATGAGCGGCGAAATTGCCGGCAGCGTAATGTTCTTGAACTGCTGCCATTTGCTCGCTCCATCGATCATGGCCGCCTCATAGTAAGATCGGTCAATCCCGACGATCGCTGCCAGATACATGACGCTTGTGTATCCGAGTTCCTTCCATACGTTCATGACAATCAAGATGACAGGCCAATAGGTCTTGTCCGAGTACCAAGAGATCGGATGCAATCCGACGCCCGTAAGAATCTGGTTCAGAACCCCTTTGTCTTCACTCAAGAAAGCAAACGCGAAGTAACCGATAATGACCCATGACAAAAAGTGTGGCAGAAACATCCCCGTCTGATACACTTTTGCGAGTTTTTTATTTACAATTTCACTTAATACAACGGCCATCGCTACCGAACAAATCAGACCCAGGATAATAAAGGCCAGATTATATAGCAGCGTGTTCCGCGTTATGATGTAAGCATCATGGGTAGCGAACAAAAACTTGAAGTTCTTGAATCCGACCCAGTCGCTATGAAACAAGCTTGCCCAAAATCCGTCCCTGGAATAGCGATAGCTTTTAAAAGCTATAATCGTACCCACCATAGGCAAATAGGAAAATAGCAGGAACCAAATGGTTGCCGGCAAAACCATCAACAAAAACCACTTGTTCCGGCTGATGTTTTTTAGCATGTTGGCAAAGCCTTTCATGTTCGTCCCTCCCCCTCTGTACATTCAGTATAATTTGAAAGCGTTTTCTGAAAAAGTTGAAATACTATAGAATTGATGGACAAATTAAATACAAAATAAGTCCATAGACACATGTAACCGGAAAATAAGAGGTAAATGTAAGCCTTTCCCACTAAAACGAAAAAAAACTGATGTGATCCACGAGATCACACCAGTCCTTTAAATTCCGCAGGCGAAACGCCGACGTACTTTTTGAATTGTCTGAAAAAATAACTGTTATCCAGGTAACCGGTCATCCGCGCCACCTCCTGAACCTTCAGGTTCGAGCGCTTCAGAAGATCCTTGGCCTTTTCTATACGGTAGGAATTCACGTAATCGGATAGCGTTTTGCCCGTTTCGCGGTGGAATAGCTGCCCTAGATACACGGGATTGATATTATACTCTTGTCCCAGCAGTTTCAGCGACAGCTCATCTCCATAATGCTCGTGAATTTGCGTCAGCACCTGTTTGACCACCGGGCTTAGCGATTGCTGTTCCTTCAGATAACTCATCACATTCTGCGCAGCGAGCATCACCTGCTGCTTTAATTCATCCATCGTCAGGGAGCTGAACACGCCGGCGAAGATGCTTTTATACCCCTCTGCCTCTTCCGGATCGGGAAGGTTCGCTTCCTTAATAGCCTGTTTGAACCAAATAATCATCTCCACCACCCGGTTCTGGACCTGATGTGGCGTAATGCCCTCCGTGCCCGATAATTGATCCAGGTCTTCTTCAATCCGGCGCAAAAGCTCTTCCTGTTGGAGAGATAGCAGTAGTCTGGAGTATTCGCCCCAATCCGGCACATGGATACTGCTCCCCGGTTGGTTTCTCAGCTCCTCAAGGCGTTTGTTAGTCAGGATCAGATGATGCGGGCTAATCAGGAAAAATTGCTGCACTCTTTTGGCATCCCGGTAACTTTCCGCAGCCCCGTCCAGACCGCTCTGCAGCTCGCCCATCGATACCAGCAGCTCAAACGGATAAATGATGCGCAGCTGAGCAATCAACTGGCCAAAAGCTTCTTCCAGCATGTCCTGATCATCCTTGCTGCTGCATCCGAATACCACGACAATATCGCTGTCCCAATCCACGAAACAAATACCCGGTGCGGCTTCATCATGTTCGGTCATGGATCGTACCCGCTGGTAAACCTGTTCCAGCTTTTCGTTGCGGTATAAGATCATATCCTCATGCTGAGGATTCGGCGGAATCATTGGCTTAATCACAGCGGTTTCATAGTAAGGGAGCGATACCCCTAAGTTCAGCAGTTGCCCGCGTTCAAGAAGTTCTTCCTGTTCGATTTGCCCGATTAACCACCGGTTCAGGATATTGCTCCGTAAAATATCCATATCCTGATGTCCTATGGTCTGTGCCTGCGTGCTTTCGATCTTATCCACCGTACTTTTTAACGTCTGCTTTAGCTCTTCCACGTTAATCGGCTTGAGCAGATAATTTTCGATCCCGTACTGCATGCCCTCTTTTACATAGTTAAATTCATTATAGCCGCTGAGAATAATGATTTTTAAATCCGGAAATAAAGCCCTCGCCTCCCGAATCAGTTCAAGGCCTGTCATTTCCGGCATGGTTATATCCGTAATCAAAATATCCGCAGGATGCTCCTGCAGTAAAGTCAGCGCTTCCTTGCCATTCTCTGCGCTACCAATGATTTCGAGCTGATAATCGGACCAGTCCAGAATGGAATACAATCCTTCCACAATAAACGGCTCATCGTCCACCAGAAACACCTTATACATGCTGACCCTCCTCTGTTCCAATCGGGATGCAGATTGAGACCCGCGTTCCCTGATCCGGTGTACTGTCGATGGTTAATCCATACGGGTCTCCATACATCAACCGCAGGCGTTCCGCCACGTTTTTGAGCCCCAGCGAACCCGACGAGAACTCTCCCGGTTCCTTCAAACGGCTTTGAATTTCAGCAAGCTTTTCGCTGGATATGCCTTTGCCGTTATCCTCAATATCAATTCGGATTCCCATCTCATCGGTATACGCATGAATCCGAATGGCATTATCCGTGCGTCCAGAACGGATGCCGTGAAGAATATAATTTTCGATTGCCGGCTGTACCGACAGCTTCAGAATGGAAGCCTGCTGCACTTCAGGATCGACCTCGATTGTAAAGTGAAAACGTTCTTTATAACGAATCCGGAACATTTCCAGGTAATTCCGCGAATTCTCGATTTCCTCACTTACCTTGACCATCGTTTCTTTCTTCACCAGATATTTGAAAAGGGACGATAAGATATAGGTCATTTCCGCTACATCATCCGCTCCCTTGGCAATCGCCCTCATTCGGATCACTTCTAGCGTGTTATATAGAAAATGCGGGTTAATCTGAGCCTGAAAAGCCACCAGCTCCGCATGTTTTTGCTTTATTTCGGATATATAGACCTGATGAATATGACGGTTGAGATCTTCGCACATCTGATTGAAGCTGGCTGATATATCACCAAGCTCATCTTCCCGTACAACAGGCAGTCGCACCGATAAATTACCGTTTCGCACGACTCTCATCCCCCGGATAATATTTTGCGTCCGGTTCGATACGTTTTTCACCGCCAGATAGGATAATATAAAAGTCACCAGAATGCTGAGCCCCGTCAAACTAATAATCAAGCGCTTCAGATGGCCGTAGCTTTTTTGCACTTCAGATACATGAACGACCTGCACCACTTCCAGTTTGGACTTGCCGTTATCCTGCCGGGTAACATAGGAATTCTCATCGAGCATCAACCGCTCCTGTCCCTTTACGGACATAACCTGCTCGTAATAGGGGTATTTCGATGAGGTTGGCTTCGCTGCTGTGTCGAACATGATTTCTCCGTTTGGCAGCATGACCAGCAAGTGCCCGGTAAAATTCTGATTCATGTTATCGATGGCTTTGAAAATATTTTGGGTAGGATACACAAGCAAAATATATCCGACGTCCTTGAGCGTTGATGGATCGTTAATCCGGTAAGCGATGCTGTACGTTCCTGTTTCGGGTGAAGCAATCACCGTATTGAATTTCAGATTAATATCCCCTGATAGATCCTTGCCCAGCAAAGGAACCATTTCCTGGGGAATTGCCTCGCCTTCCTTCAACTGCTGGTACTCCTGGTTATCATTTTGCTCATAACGGTATACGAATCGTTTATCCTTGCTGTAAAGCATAATGCTGGACAGGTCCGTGTCCTTTTCGATCTGTCCCCGAATAAAGCTATCCACACTCCGGGATGCAAAATAGCCGGACTCTGTATACACGTCCAAATGATGCTTGATGTATGTTTCATAATCATTTTTCATAAATGCCAGGAAATCGTCTGACAATGCATTATCCTGATAGATTTGCAGCACGGCCTGCTCTGCGTTGGTCATCTTCAGATCTAAATATTCGGATACACTATGCACCGTTTTCTGCTGGGCCGCCAGTTCCTTTTCCTGAAAGGATTGTGAAATAAAATAATAAATCACGAAAGCCAGCGTCAAAAACGTGGTCGTGGTAATAATCGTATAAATCAGAATCATTTTATTAAAGAGCTTATTCTTGATGTATTTCTGGTAGCTTCTCTTCAGCATCGTTCTCACTTCTCACTTCCCTTAAGGCTACCTTAATGATGACAGATATTATGATACCTCTTCCCTATCCCCTTATTCAAATGTCGGAGTTTTGAACAATGCAAAAAACCAGCATCCTGGGGTTATCCAGAATGCTGGTCTTGTACGCGTAACGGACTATTCCGTTGTGTAAGGCAGCAACGCGATTTGACGGGAGCGTTTGATCGCAATCGTCAGCATGCGTTGGTATTTTGCACTCGTGCCAGTAACACGACGTGGCAAAATTTTTCCGCGTTCGCTGATGAATTTCTTCAGCAGGTCTGTGTCTTTATAGTCAATGTGAGTAATTTTGTTCACAGTGAAGAAGCACACTTTACGACGTTTGTTACGGCCGCCGCGGCGAGCCGGTCTTTTATCGTTGTCTCC
Source organism: Paenibacillus dendrobii (assembly GCF_009807035.1). Lineage (GTDB taxonomy): Bacteria > Bacillota > Bacilli > Paenibacillales > Paenibacillaceae > Paenibacillus_AQ > Paenibacillus_AQ dendrobii. The sequence goes on along the minus strand of NZ_WUBI01000004.1, from coordinate 29,439 downwards.
GCCTTCTCTTTGTTTAAAAGCCATGCTGTTCAGTCCTTTCCCTAATTAAAATGGCAAATCATCATCCGAAATATCTATCGGTTTTCCGTCATCGGAAAAAGGATCTTGATTGGAATTGTTCCGGGAGTAATTATTATTCCCACGGTTTCCGCCTCCAAAAGAGGACTCTTCACGCGGAGCTTGACCACCGCTGCCGCCGCCATCGCGGTTCGATTCCAGGAAACGTACGTTATCGGCAATGACTTCGGTGACGTATACACGTTTACCTTCGTTATTCTCGTAATTGCGTACCTGGATGCGACCCTCAACTGCCGTCAAACGGCCTTTGCGCAAGTAGTTTGCACAGGTCTCAGCTAGCTGTCTCCAAGTCACCACTGGAATAAAATCCGCTTCCCGCTCCCCGCCTTGCGACGTAAACGGTCTGTCTACGGCCAGCGTGAACTGCGTTACCGCAACTCCGGCAGGAGTATAGCGAAGCTCAGGATCCTTGGTTAAACGGCCAATCAAAATTACACGGTTCAACAATCTAATCCCCTCCTTCGAACGAATTCATCACTTACGCCAAAAGTTTGGTCTTAAGCAACGTCAAGAGTAATGAGATAACGAATGACTTCGTCGGAAATTTTCATGATACGCTCAAGCTCGGCAACGACTTCAGGTGTTGCACTGAAGTTTACCAGAACAAAAGTGCCATCACGGAATTTTTTGATCTCATACGCAAGACGACGTTTACCCATCACTTCATGCTTCGTGATTTCTCCACCGTTGGACATGATGCCTTGGAATTTATCGACTGCAGCTTGAACAGCTTCTTGTTCAATATCCGGACGAATAATGTACATCACTTCATATTTGCGCATAACTTTCACCTCCTTATGGACTTCGGCCCCTGATCGAGTCAGGAACAAGGAGCGAGCCTAAACTCGCACCATATTAATATAACAAATTGTTATATCAGATGCAAGCTGTTTGCTTTTCCAAGTCTTTACGACGAGGGTTCTTCCATCTCAATATGAATACTTGATAATGCCCTCTTACGCCCCCATATATATTCCTACTTCCATTCTCTTCTTTCTATAGAAAGGAGTATCCGAATCATCTGAAGGTGGAATGACAAACCGCAGACCTTTATGATCAACCTCTGTCTCCCTTCACCCCGACGTACAGAGCCGATCTACTGTGCATGGAGTTAGGTAATGGTCTTGAGAACTTCAACAGAAGACGATGGGATGAATGCAATTATTGGAATGGAACAGTCGTGTTGGATCCGCCATGATGTGTAAACACTACAAAAGCAGTTTATTTTCTTTTACAAAGGAGGTCTGTCCTGCTATGGGTGAAAAAAGCGAATTCGAACCGGGAGATAAAGCTCCGAACCCGGGAGTATATATGGAGGTTGGCGAGGCTAGCTTTCATACGGAAATCCAAGACCCGAAAATGGTTACTTTGGAGCGGGGGGAAACGTTCCCCCAAACCACGAACAAGGACCGCAAGTGGAAGAAAAAAAGCAAAGCCCAGGTGCATTAATTTATTTTCCGAAACGATGCATAATTCTGTACAAGCTGCAGATAATACAATTAGACGGTTACGAGAGAGGTGTGGTTCCGTTGGGCCTGAGCTGCGTAACAAATCACTGGGAGTCAGAAACAGCATAACATTACAGAAGCGGAGGGACGTGCCAAAGACATTTTGTCTGGAGCAGTCCTAGATTGCTCCTCGGCTTATCCAAAGTTTCAACTGACGTGTTAGTTGTAGAACGAATTCCAAAATCCATTTAAGTACCGTCTGCCAAACAGAAGGACCTTTCGGGTCCTTCTTTGGTTTGCATATATCTTATACCATCAAACGTAGCGATTTTTCATTCAGAAAATGCAAAAAACCTTTGGCGATGACGGGCCAAAGGTTTTATCCGTTTACGTTATTCCATGAAGTATATTTGATGAAAAAGGGAATGTGGCGGAAAGAGAGGGATTCGAACCCTCGCACGCCTTGCGACGCCTAACTGATTTCGAGTCAGCCCCCTTGGACCTCTTGGGTACCTTTCCGCAGCAAAATTGATTATATCATAAGATTACCATATTTGCAAGACAAGCCTTACAAATTTTACTTATCGTTTGCTTCTTCCCCTGCTTCCTTGGAACGGAGCACCTTTTTCATGTTTTTCTCGAATTTGGCGCGAGGGATTAACACACTATGCTGGCAGCCTACGCACTTGATTCGAATATCCATTCCCATACGAATAATTTCCATTTCATTGCTTCCGCATGGATGATTTTTTTTCATTTGGACGACGTCTCCGAGCTGAAACACCTTGCGTTCCATCCCTATTCTCCCCCTTCGCTTTCTTCCGCAGCTGATAACTCTGCTAAAGCTTGCTTTTGCATCTCTTCAAATTCCATTGCCTGCTTAATATTCTCCAGAATGGTCCGTTCCACTTCCGATCTCGTATTCGGTACACATTGAGCCACTATACGAACCACATACTCACTGGTGCTCATGGACTGAATTCCAAGCACATCCGGAACAGCGATAATATTGCCATCCCGCTCCTGCAAGCCCGCTAGTGCCTGTTTGATCAACCCTACCGTATCCTCAAGTGTTCGTTCGTTTTTCACTGGCAAATCTACCATTGCAAGCGCATTGGAAAAGGAATAATTCGTTACACTTGTAATCATTCCGTTTGGCAGGATATAGGTTTCCCCATTCATGCTGACAATCCGCGTGGAACGAAGCCCGATTAATTCGACGGTTCCTTGGTAGGTCCCTGTTTGAATGACGTCTCCTACTGCAAATTGGTCTTCCAGGATAATAAAGAAGCCGGTAATCACATCCTTGACCAAACTCTGAGCGCCAAAACCGATCGCAAGACCAAGCACGCCAGCCCCTGCCAAGAGCGGTCCCAGGTGAAAATTGAACTCCGATAGGATCAGCAGCAGCATGACGAAATTACAGGTGACCGCTGTAACATTTTTCAAGAGCTCTGCAACCGTTGCAAACCGGCGGGGGTTCACGTTGATTCTTCTCTGCTCTCGGTGAGACAACGTCCGGTCTATCAATTTGGATACAACGCGGATAATGACACGGGTAACCAGAAACAGCACAATAATCCGGATCCCTGAGAACAAAACATTTGTCCACATATCCACATTCGTAAACCAGTCCCATATCTTATCACTGAATTTCACTGCTTTATCCACAGCCCCTTCAAGTTCACTGGTCTCTGCTTCCAGCCAGTATGGATACATCAATTCCTCTACCCCCTATCCTTCGATGCTTATATATCTATCTTGGTTGTCTTTGTAGTAGATTCCTCTGATTTCCACAAGTTCTTGTACAATGATTTGCTGAACCGAAGCCAGCTCCTCCTCCGGGAACAGAATGGATAAGGCGCAGCCGGCCGTAATGGTTTTCGGTGTAGGAAAAAGGTCAATTTCAATATCGGCATACTCCAGCAGCATTTCAGCTCTTAGCGCCTGCTGCGTCGAGTCGAAAGCAATCAACATCCACGATTCCATTTTTCAAGGGCCGCCTTCCGTAATAAATTGCTTGTCTCAGGAAGTATAAAAACATGCAACGGTCCATATACTAGATACTACCAATTGCACTTGAAAGGAAGATTCTATGACACAGCTGCCCAAACCTTCCCAGCAACAGCAGCTTTCATGCTTAAAAATACCACACACGGACCCTGAAATCCATTCTGCAATCATTCACCGTCTTTTGTTTCACCTCTCGCAAGCTGAAGACAAACAACAGGTCATTATTGTCTGCATTGGTACCGATCGCTCTACTGGAGATTGCCTGGGTCCTTTGGTGGGTACCGCTTTGGCACGCTATAATAGCCCATGGTTCCATTTATTCGGCACGCTGGAGGAGCCTGTCCATGCAGTGAATTTGCAGGATACTCTTTCCTCTATTTATGCCTTGTATGATAACCCTTTCGTGATTGGCATCGACGCCTGTCTGGGACAATCAGCCAGTGTGGGTTGTATCCAAGTCGCAAACGGCCCCTTAAAACCCGGTGCAGGTGTACATAAAGAATTACCGCCGGTTGGCGATATCCATTTGACGGGTATCGTTAATGTCGGCGGCTTCATGGAATATTTTGTATTGCAGAACACGCGTTTAAGTCTCGTTGTCCGTTTATCTGATATCATTGCCACCAGTCTACACTCAGCGATTCAGGAATGGAAGTCCCGCGCTACCCTTGTTGCACGGCTAGACTAATCGCTTCCACTTCTTCTGGAGACAAGGCATATGTCGACTCGCCAGCCGCTAACGGCTTGGCATACACATAGGAGCTGTCACGGCTGTAAAGAGCTGAAATGACAACTCCATTTTTCTTTTCATCCACAATTGCAAGCGAAAAGCTCAAATCGCTTCCTTGATCGCTGAATGCATTGTAACGTTTAATGCCCACTTTGCCCTTCACCTGCTGCAGCTTAGTGAGAAGTATTTCCAGAGATTTGCGTTGCTGCTCCTGCTCATCTTCAATACTATCCATTTGCACTTTCAAATCAATCAGCAGGGTTTCGAGGTTCTCGACTCCGCTTCCTTCCATCATCAAATCATATTTGCGGCGCATTTTTCTGAGCTTCGCACCTTGCGTAAGCACCATAACGAGCAAGATCAAAATGAGGAGTATTACCCCGCCGATAAACCACTGCAGCTGTTCCATGATTAAACTATTCAAGTCCGACATTGCTGTTCATTCCTTTTCCTCATTCTTGATCTAACCGGTTATTCCTTATTTTTGCTGATCATCGTCAACTTATCCATTCACATGAATTTTCACGCGCCGCAAATGTTTTTCACAGCGCTAATCAGTAGCTCCACTTCTTCGGCAGTGGTATCTATTCCAACACTCGCACGAACCGCACCGGTTTGTAGTGTATCAACAGCCTCATGTGCAAGCGGCGTACAGTGCATACCCGCACGGACAGCAATTCCGTATTCCCTATCGAGCTGAAAAGCGATTCGGCTCGAGTCTATTTCAGTTGATACGAACGACACAATTCCTGTTCTCGGCTCACCCTTATCCGGGCCCAGGATCCGAAGACCTGGTATATCCTCTATACCATCCATAATCTGCTGTGTCAGGCTCCACTCATGCTGATAGATCCGCTGCGACGTCAATTCAAACACTTTCGTGACGCCTGCCTTCAAGCCGGCGATTCCTATCGTGTTGGGCGTGCCAGCTTCATACCGGTCCGGACGAACAGCAGGTTGTTCTATTTCTTCGGACTGGCTCCCTGTTCCTCCGTGCAAGAACGGCTCCAAATCTACGGATGGGGATATATACAATCCTCCGGTTCCCTGTGGTCCGAGTAGGCCCTTATGTCCAGGAAAAGCCAATAAATCCACATGCATAGCATTCACGTCAATTTCAAGGCGTCCTGCGCTTTGTGCCGCATCCACCAAAAAAATGGCGCCTTGCTCATGTGCCATCTCCCCGATTTCTGCAATAGGCAGAATACTTCCCAGCAAATTTGAACTATGAGTGCAAACAACTAATTTAGGGCGTCTGGACAAAGCTGACCTTAGCTTTTGCATATCAACGTTGCCTTGGCTGTCAACCGGTATATACTCCACACGAATTCCAAGTGTCCTTTTCAAAAACTCAAGCGGTCTTCTCACGGAATTATGTTCAACCATCGTCGCCACAACATAATCACCCTCATGGAGCAATCCCTTGATCGCCAAATTCAGGGCTTCCGTTGTGTTATGAGTAAATACCACGTCATTCGGATTATGAACCTGAAATAGCCGAGAAAGAACCCTGCGTGACTCAAACAGCACTCTGCTCGCCTTCACAGCCATTTGATGGCTTCCACGCCCCGGATTAGCTGCCGCCTCATCCATCGCCTTCTGCATAGCCAGCATTACCTCAGGAGGCTTGGGCCATGACGTAGCGGCATGATCCAAATACACAAGTGGCTTCACTGGGCGTTCCCCCTTCAGATCTTCTTCATTCTACAGTCGGATCGTGATTTCAGCCAAAGTCTGCCTAGCGTTAAGACATAAACATTCTCTTTGATGGCCTCTTCGCTTTCCTCCCATAAAATAGAGAATGACATATCCCCTTCCCCTGTCGGGGTTACAGCCGGACATGTCACCTTGGCTTGATCATAAGATTACTCTTACTGCAAAAGCTCCAACAGTCTCTCCAGATCCTGTTTGCTGTAATAGTTCAATTCTATTTTGCCTTTTTCTTTGTTTTGTTTTATTTTAACCGTTGTTCTGAATCTCTCACGCAAAGATTCTTCCAGGTTATCGATATATGGATCACGTTTTTTTACTTTGACTTTGTTTTTATCCACTGCTTTGCGGTCCAGACTTTTAACCGCTTCTTCGAGCTCGCGAACACTCCACTCGTTCGCCACACATTGCTTAGCAAGCTCTTTGATAAGTGCCGCATCCTTCAATCCCACAATGGCACGAGCATGACCCATGGACAATGTTCCACGTGAAACATAATCCTTCACTTCCTCTGGAAGCGAAAGCAATCTTAGAAAATTAGCAATATGAGATCTGGATTTCCCTACCTTGAGCGACAATTCTTCTTGTGTGAGTGAGTATTGATCCATTAAACCCTGATAAGCAACCGCAACCTCCATCGCATTCAGGTTTTCACGTTGCAGGTTTTCAATCAACGCGATCTCCATGACCTGCTGATCACTAAAGCCCCTAACAACGGCCGGAATCGTTGCCTTCCCACAAAACTGTGATGCACGAAAGCGTCTTTCACCAGCAATGATTTCATAACCCTTCAACACGCTTCGAACGATAATAGGCTGTATCACACCGTGCTGGCGAATCGATTCAGCTAATTCCTGGATGGATTCTTCATTAAAGTCTTTTCGCGGTTGATAAGGATTCGCCCGCAGTTGGCTGAGTGGAATCTCCACAATTTTGTCATCATCATTGATGGAAAGGGAAGGAATTAATGCATCAAGTCCTTTGCCCAGTCGTTTACTCATAAGAAATCACTTCCTTTGCCAACTCTAAATAAACTTCTGCACCCTTTGAACGAGGATCATAAGTCATGATGGATTGTCCATGGGATGGAGCTTCACTTAAGCGGACATTCCGAGGAATAATGGTGCGGTAAACTTTTTCCTGGAAATATTTTTTCACTTCTTCAATGACCTGAATACCAAGATTTGTGCGTGCGTCCAACATCGTAAGCAGCACTCCTTCAATCTGCAGTGAAGTATTCAGATGTTTTTGCACTAGCCGTACGGAATTGAGCAGTTGGCTCAAACCTTCCAGCGCGTAGTATTCACATTGAATCGGAATAATGACCGAATCAGCCGCAGTCAACGAATTGATCGTTAATATCCCCAATGAAGGCGGACAATCGATAAGGATATAATCATAGTTCGCCTTAACAAGCTGCAACGATTTTTTAAGACGAAGCTCCCGGGAAATGGTTGGAACCAGTTCAATTTCCGCTCCTGCCAACTGTATGGTAGCCGGAATGATGTGCAGTCCTTCGACCTGTGTCTCAAGAATCGCTTCCTTGGGATGAACTTCATTGATGATGACATCATAGATGCAGTTGGCAACATCGGCTTTATTCACGCCCACACCGCTCGTGGTATTGCCTTGCGGGTCAATGTCTACAAGCAGCACTCTTTTACCGAGCGAAGCCAAACCTGCACCGAGATTGACGGAGGTTGTGGTTTTTCCCACTCCGCCTTTTTGGTTTGCTATGGCAATGATTTTGGACACTCAATTTCACCTCATTGTGTATGAAAACTCTTCTTGTAGGTCACGGGATTGTGTTACACAGCAAAACAATCGGCTGCATACATCCTGAAATAAGCTTCGTAGAAGCCGTCCCGATTAGGATCGGAACTTTAATTCCAGGTACAAGCTGAAGCGGCTTCGCCCTGCACAAGTGCATTTTTCCTAAAAGGAAATCCTGAGTCTGGAACCACAAGCATCGATTTCTCATTATTTTCTGATTCAAAGCGCAATACAGCAAAAATGCAAACTGCCTCCTCCCCTTACATTGCCAAGGAGATCACAGAAGCTGTTTGCTCCATCCATCGGCTGAAAAAAAGCGGCCTCACCAGCCGCCTAAACCGCAACAAGTATTAACGCTTGGGAATCTGTATTACGATTTCATAATGATCTTCCCGGTCATTTTCTGTCGTTTTAATAGCCAGTCCAGAGTCGGAAACCATATCAATGGATTGACGAATGGTATTCAGAGCCAAACGAACATCCTTGGTAAAGGAAATGCGTTTGGATTTTTTAATTTTGGATGCTTCTTTATAATAAGCAACTCTTGCTTCGGTTTGCTTAACATTGAGTTCTTTGGAAATAATTTCAGATAACAGTTTTAGCTGCAGCTCTTCCGTATCCAGAGATAGTAAGGCCCTAGCATGCCGTTCTGTTATTTTCCGCTCCATCAAAGCCGTTTTCACTTCTTCTGGCAGATGAAGTAACCGGATTTTATTGGCAATGGTAGACTGACTTTTTCCGAGGCGCTGAGCGAGGCTTTCCTGAGTCAATTGATGGAGATCAATCAGCTTTTGGTAAGCTACCGCTTCCTCGATCGAGGTTAATCCTTCACGCTGCAGATTCTCGATTAATGCGATCGAGGCCGCCTGTGAATCATTAAATTCGCGAACAATTGCTGGGATTGTTTCCATCCCAAGTTTCGTTACAGCACGCCAACGCCGTTCTCCGGCAATGATTTCGTATTTGGAGTTGCGGACACGTACAACAATCGGCTGGATGACACCATGGGTCTTGATGGTCTGGCACAACTCATCAATCTTCTCATCATCAAAAATCGTGCGGGGCTGATAAGGACTGCTGACGATCTCGCCCACAGGGACTTGTTTCACTTCATCGCCGTTGCTCTTCTCCGTCAAACCAAACAATTTAGAGAATTGTTCTTTCATTCCGTATATTACCACCTAATTTCGTAATAGCACTTTGGCAAAGCGCTTGGCTAGCATCATTTGCAGTAAGTAAGTTTCCTTCGAACCTCGTATGTTGAAAATATGTCTTTATACCGCTTTCAAGCCGTATGTTTACTCCATACTTTTCCATGGAACAAACATGCTTAGCGCCTTGCGCTCCGTTCAACCGTTACGTCAAATCAACATTTAAAACTTTCAATAACAACTCTCTCTATTCTACCACTTTTTTTCATATAATCCTATTCTCCAAAGTGCTCTTTTTTTCCTGCTGTACACTTATTTTTTCGGTCTTTATGACATTCTTTTTTAATCCTGCACATTCCGTTATTATCCATATATTTTCATCAAAACCCTTTGATTTAGATCTATAGAAACTCCGAATAATCCTTCGTGCTCATCTCATCTATAGCCTAACAGCATACCACATATCGTTGATGTAAATCGCATGTATACCATTCTTCCGGATTGCACAAAAAGAGGAATGTTTCACGTGAAACATTCCTCTAACATTCATTTCTATATCAAACTGTGAAGATTACCTTATCATAGATTCACCCGTATTAAAGAGGTGTCTTGATAGCAGTCCCCGCTTTACGTGGATACTTCGCGGGTGTTGGAGCTGTTTTATCGATAACAATAATATGCCGCTCCGAGTCCTCAATGGGAAGTTTGAATTGTTCCACACGGTTCAATTTCCCTTTAAGTTCTTTCAAACTCTTGGAAGCTTCCTTCACTTCCTCATCCGGATTGCTTCCTTTCATCGCAGCGAAAATTCCGCCCACCTTGACATATGGCAAACAAAATTCATTCAGCACCGCAAGCTTAGCCACAGCACGTGCCGTTACCAGATCATACCGATCCCGATGTTCTGGTTTGCGAGCCCAATCTTCCGCCCGGCCATGAAGCAATTGAACTTGCTCCAGACCTGTACCCTGAACAATATGTTGAAGAAAATTAATCCGTTTGTTCAAAGAATCAATAATGGTTAGCTGAAGATGCGGAAAGCATATTTTAAGGGGAATCCCCGGGAAACCCGCACCGGACCCAATATCAGCCATCGTCTGAATCTTATTCATATCCACATAGAAGGCAAGGGATACCGAATCGTAAAAATGCTTCGTATACACTTGTTCGCGATCCGTAATGCCCGTGAGATTCATCTTTTCATTCCATGAGACCAGTTCTTGATAGTAGATTTCGAACTGTCTGAGTTGGGATGAACTGATCGTTATTCCCTTTTCCTGCAACCGCTGTGTAAATGCCTCTTGAATTTGATCCATGCATTAACCTCTCGCGGCCGTTACCCGGTTGTAGTGCTCCAGGTAAACCAGCAGTATTGAAATATCCGCAGGCGTCACGCCTGAAATCCGGGAAGCCTGACCGATTGAAATCGGACGAATACTGGTGAGCTTCTGCCTTGCTTCAATCGCGATACCCTCAATCTCATTATAGTCAATCGTTTCGGGGATTTTCTTCTTATCCATCTTTTTCAGGCGCTCTACGTGGATAAGCTGTTTCTCAATATAACCGGCATATTTGATTTGGATTTCTACCTGCTCCTTCATTTCTTCCGTCAGATCAAACGGAGATGGTGAAATCTCTTCGATATGATCATGGCTAATTTCCGGACGGCGCAAAATGGTGAGCAAATTGCTTCCATCCTGAATTGGAGCAGAACCTATGCGTTCAAGCATTTCATTTACATGGGAAGGGCCTACTTTAGCAGCCTGCAAGCGCTCGATCTCCTGCTCTACCTTTTCCTTCTTATCAAGGAATTTGGCAAAGCGTTCGTTGGAAATCAGACCAATCTCATGGCCAAGCGGTGTCAGCCGCAAATCTGCATTGTCATGACGTAACAGCAGGCGATACTCCGCACGTGAAGTCAGCAGGCGATAAGGTTCATTCGTACCTTTCGTCACCAGATCATCAATTAATACGCCAATATAACCTTGCGAACGGTCCAGAACAACCGGCTCCTTGTCTTGCACCCGGCGTGCTGCATTAATGCCCGCCATAATTCCTTGTCCAGCAGCCTCTTCATAACCGGAAGTACCATTGATTTGTCCGGCCGTGAACAACCCAGGGATCATTTTGGTTTCAAGCGAAGGCCATAATTGAGTAGGCACGACCGCATCATATTCAATGGCGTAACCATTGCGCATCATTTCAACCTTCTCCAGCCCCGGAATGGAACGCAGCATCGCTAGCTGAACATCTTCCGGCATACTGGTGGATAGTCCTTGGACATAATACTCCGATGTATTCTTTCCTTCCGGTTCAAGGAAAATCTGATGCTTCGGCTTATCGCTGAAGCGAACAATTTTATCCTCGATGGATGGACAGTAACGCGGTCCCGTACCCTCAATAATGCCCGAGAACATCGGTGCACGGTGCAGGTTTGCATTAATAATTTGATGAGTATCCAGCGAAGTATAAGTCAACCAGCAAGGTAGCTGCTCGTTATCGGAGCCTTCCGTCTCATAGGAGAAGAACTTGGGTTTCTCATCTCCAGGCTGGATTTCGGTCTTGGAAAAGTCGATCGTCGATTTATGAACACGAGGAGGCGTTCCTGTTTTAAAACGAACAAGATCAAAGCCCAGCTCACGCAGGTTCTCTGCCAATCTAATCGAAGGCTGCTGGTTATTCGGTCCGCTCTCATATGTCATTTCACCCATGATCACTTTGCCTCGCAGATAGGTACCCGTCGTTAGAACAACTGCCTTCGCGCGGTATGCCGTACCGGTTTTGGTGATAACACCCACACACACGCCATCCTCCACGATCAGCTCTTCCACCATTCCTTGGCGCATCGTCAGGTTGGGTTCCTTCTCCATCGTTTCCTTCATGGTGTGCTGATACGAGAATTTATCCGCTTGAGCACGCAGCGCATGAACTGCCGGCCCTTTCCCCGTGTTCAGCATGCGCATTTGAATAAAGGTCTTGTCAATATTGCGTCCCATCTCGCCGCCCAACGCATCAATTTCACGTACCACATGGCCTTTTGCAGGACCGCCTATTGAAGGATTGCAGGGCATAAATGCAACCATGTCCAAATTTATCGTAATCATCAGCGTACTGCTTCCCATACGGGCTGCAGCCAGGGCAGCTTCACAGCCGGCATGACCCGCACCGATGACAATCACATCATAGCTGCCGCCATCAAAACTCATGAATAAAACCTCCTTTAAATATCTAAAATGTCGTCTAATAGACTGAATTACATTTGATCCTAGATCTACTTGATTCACGTTGTGAATACACGATATGGTTGTCTGCTCTTAGACTCATCCTACCTCAGGGTAGGCTCGTTCTGATGAAAATAGAACAAAGCTTTATTTCATTGTATTCTATATAAGTTATTCCTTATTTACCTAAGCAGAATTGCGAGAAAATTTGGTCCAATAAAGTATCGGACGCCGTATCCCCAATAATTTCACCCAGCTGCTCCCAAGCGAGACGGACATCGATCTGAATCATGTCGATTGGAATGAACTGCTCAGCCGCATCATAGGCATCCTGCAGCGACTTGTTAGCCTTCTTGAGCAATGCAATATGGCGTACATTGCTAACATACGTCAAATCTCCGGACTCAATGCTTCCGCTGAAAAAGAGCTGAGATATCGCAGCTTCCAGCGCGTCGATTCCCTCCTGAGTCTTCACAGACATCGGCACTATCAAATCCTCCGCATAATAACGCGACAGGATCTCGCGATCCAGCTGTGGAGGTAAGTCCATTTTATTCATAATAACAATTGATTGTCTACCGCGGATTTGTTCCATTAATTCCAATTCATCCTCATGCAGCGGTTCACTGCCATTCAGAACAAGCAGAATCAGGTCCGCCTCGGTAACTGCATGCTTGGAGCGTTCCACGCCGATTTTCTCCACAACATCCATCGTTTCCCGAATTCCGGCTGTATCCAGCAGCTTCAGCGGAATGTTGTTAATCGTAACAAACTCCTCAATCACATCCCGCGTCGTACCTGGAATATCTGTAACGATCGCGCGATTGGTATGCGCCAAAGCATTGAGAAGCGAGGATTTGCCGACATTCGGACGGCCGACAATGGCTGTCGTAATACCCTCACGCAGGATCTTGCCTTGCTCTGCCGTCTTGAGGAGCCTTGCAATGCCCTGCATCACCTCGGTACTCTTCTCCTTAATAAAATCCGCTGTAAGCGACTCGACATCATGCTCGGGGTAATCAATGTTGACCTCAATATGCGCCATCGTCTCCACCAATACATGCCGCAGTTGCATAATCTGATCGGACAAAGCCCCTTCCACCTGTTTTAATGCAACAGAAAAGGCGCGATCGGACTTAGACCTGATTAAATCGATAACCGCTTCCGCTTGCGACAAATCGATCCGTCCATTTAAAAAGGCACGTTTGGTGAATTCACCCGGTTCCGCCAAACGGATATCCTGTTGAAGCAGCAAGTCCATCACTCTTTTTACCGAAATGACGCCGCCATGTGTGCTGATCTCTACAACATCTTCCGTCGTAAAGGAACGGGGAGCACGCATCACCGTGACCAGAACCTCTTCCACCCGCTCTCCACCCTCTGGATCAAGAATATGACCATAATGGACGGTATGCGTCGATGCCTCTGTCAGCTTGGTCTTGCTATGAAAGATTTTCTCCACCTCAGCTATGGATTCGGGACCGCTCACGCGGATGACCGCGATGCCCGCTTCCCCCACGGCTGTCGAGATGGCTGCTATTGTATCGCTAAGCACGTTACTCACCTCTTTTTCCGGCTGTCATTCCTTTTTTGAGCCCCTTATCCCTATCCTATCCAGTTCATGGGATACGAAGACTTCAACTACTAGGTTGAATAAACAGCTCCCTTATCTACGAAAAAAGCAATGACTCCATCAGCTATAAAAGCTGAGTAAAGTCATTGCACATCATTCCTCATCTAGGAGATCAATAGATCCCATCTACTTTAATGTAATGACAATACGCCGGTTGGGATCTTCCCCTTTGCTGTATGTCTTCACCTGCGGATGATCCTGCAGTTTGGAGTGAATGACTTTGCGCTCCTGTGGAGACATCGGCTCAAGGACAACCTCTTTGTGTGAACGGATGACGCGGCCCGCGAGGCGGTCCGCCAGATCCTCCAGCGTTTTCTTGCGCCGCTCCCGAAAGTTCTCTGCATCCAGCACAATGCGGATGTAGCTGTCCGAGTAGCGGTTGGCCACGATGTTGGCCAGGTACTGCAGAGCATCAAGGGTTTGTCCTCTTCTGCCAATAACCAGACCCAAGTCGGGTCCAAATATATGAAGCGTTGTAACATCCTTGGCATGCTGCACGTCTACGGTGACGTCCAGGCCCATGCTCTTGCCGACGTCCTTGATAAACTGTACGGCTTCTTCGTAAGGATCAAGCTCTGACTTTTCTTCTGCGACCTCCGGCAAAACCGGATCTAATGGCAATATGGACGCCGTCGTGACTGGCTTGGGCTCTGGCAGCAGCGTTAGCTCTACCTTCGCTTCCTTGACGCCAATCAGTCCCAGGAATCCTTTTGACGGCTGTGTTATGATATTGACCGTGACACGGTCCTGACTTACCCCGAGCTGGGCTAGCCCTTGTCTTACAGCTTCTTCAACGGTTTTTCCTGATACGACGACTTTGCTCATTTAGATTTTTTGGCCTCCTTTTTGCCTTTTCCCGCATTGCCTTTATTGTTGTTGCCTTTGTTACCTTGGCTGTTGTTCTTTCCGCCTTGGTTACTGTTTTTTCCGCCTTTACTGCTTCCTCCGGCTGAAGAAACGGCAGCAACATTGGCAGTCGGCTTGTGATTGCGGTACAAGAAATAGTTCTGAATGATCGTATACAGGTTACTGAAGAACCAGTACAGAGGCAGTGCGGACGGGAACTGGTACGACATGAAGAAAATCAGCACCGGATACACCATCATCATGAACTGCATCGCCCCCTGCTGCGGGCTTGGGTTCATCTTCATCATCATTCTGGATTGCAGGAATGTCGTTGCTGCGGCAAGTATCGGCAGTACGAAAGTATGGTCCGGCTTACCGAGCTGGAGCCATAGGAAAGGATGTCCATATAAATCTTTGTTGTGAATAATCGAGTTATAGAGAGCGATGAATACAGGCATTTGCACGATTAAGGGCAAACAGCCTGCCATCGGATTAACCTTATTTTCCTGGAACAAGCGCATTGTTTCCTGCTGCTGCTTCTCCGGATTGTCTTTGTGTTTCTCTTTAATTTTGGCCAGCTCAGGCTGAATGGCCTGCATGGCTCTGGAGCTGCGAACCTGTTTGATGGATAGCGGCAAAATAATCGTCCGCACGATAATCACCATCACGAGGACGGCAAGACCGTAAGAGCCGTTAAACCAATGTGCAAACGTATCTAGTGCGTACGAGAAATAATAAACGACATTTCGCTGCCAGAAACTATGGCTATTCCTCATATCTTCGGTTGTATATTGTACCGAATTAGAACTGCACCCTGATAATACCATCACTGCAAGCATCATGACAGCAATGAGCAGGATCCATTTCCTGCCTCGTCTCGTCTTGAATAGCGACACTTCATAACCCCTCTCTGAACACTTCCGTTCAACGTAAATCATACCATAATTAATTGGACAAAGAAACCAGCTTTCACCGTCCTGGAGGACGCAGTAATGACGCTTTTCGAAGCACGTGAAGCACACTCTTTTCCAAATCCTTATAAGGCATATCCAGTGCCCCTTTGCGGACAATAAAAACAAGATCCACATGCTCGATCAACTTGCCCTCCTGATGACGGACAATTTCTTTGACGAGACGACGCATCCGGTTGCGGACAACGGCGTTGCCCACCTTTTTACTGACGGAAATTCCTACGCGAAATTTCTCAACCTCTTTTTTGCGAAACCAGTAGACGACAAACTGGTGATTTGCAAAAGACTTTCCATGCCGATATACGCGGCTGAAGTCCGCTCGGTTTCGTAAACGTAAACTTCTGTGCAACCGTATCCCCTGCCTGCCATCCGCTCTCTTGTTCAAGCGGTCAATTCTTGACGATAAGAAAGCTTTTATTTTTCTTGCATATTCAGAAGAGGGCATCCCAGTTAGGATGAACCCTCATAACCTCCAAAATGGGAGTTCAAAATTTTAGCTTCATATAATAGAAGGAAAGTATCAGAAACAGTATTGTCATCCCTCAGACATCATAAACCACCATTATAGCAAGTTTGTTCTTCCCTCTTTTTGTTCATTTTAGAGTCAATCCATCATTTTACACCAATAAAAACTAGCGATCAGATCACTAATTGAGAGGAAAAACTATCATTATTGCTGTCATACATGCAAAATCGTATCGTTTTGCTTCACTATATTTATCGTTCTATATTTTCCAAAAAGATATCCTAATCCCTACAAAAATGAAGAAAAAAAGACCACCGCAGTGGTCTTCATGCACGAAATTTACGCACTCAATACTTTTCTGCCTTTCAGGCGACGAGCTGCCAGCACTTTACGGCCGTTTTTCGTGCTCATTCTTTTCCGGAAACCATGAACCTTTTTGCGTTTGCTCACATTCGGTCTAAATGTCGGTCTCATGTATTGCACACCCCCTTACAGGATCTCATAACCTTTATGGTTAATTCATTTTCATTTACACAGAAAATGCCTTTATACATTTAACCATGCCATCGCCTAAAAGTCAACTGATCCCTTCCCTCATGAACATCAAATTCTTACCTAAAACATCAAATTCATAACTGAAAAATTCATCCTCCCTCATTTTATCCAAGACTGAATCTTCGGTGTCCTCCTTTCTTATAAAGAAGACATCTACTCACATGCCATTTTTTCTATAGAGATCAAAGTCGATTTTCGTATTTAGATGCTGCCTCTCTGAATGGGATATATCCGTAATCTCCATACTCAACACCTTGGAATACCCCCCACTGGTGGCCGAATAGGTTTTCCACAGGCTAAGCAAAATACATACAGCAGAAATCCACAATTCACAGTTATCCACTTGTTCACAAGAATCGCCGCATCTTTCTTTTTTCTGGCACAAGCTGTGCACAACTCATTTGGTAATTTTAAGGATGCTGTCGAAACTTAAACAATTTATAAACAATATATAGTATTGTGAATATCATTTATACACAACTTATTGAATTTGTGGATAAATTGGACGCACACATTGATAAAAAGGGATTCTTTTGCTATGATTATATTACTTTTGGATGTGAATATCTGTTTTCACCCCTAATATTATCAACAAGCTGTGGATAAACTTGTGAACAATTTAAATTTGTCCACTTTTTTTTATTTTCTCCTGCCTTGAAAATGGGGATAAAATTCACCAGCATTCATTTTTTTTCGACAATTCCACTGAAGTGGCGGAGGCAAAGCCGCATTTGGAAGATTTAAAGGAGTGACAGTCTGTGGACAGCCATACTTCCGAATTATGGCAGCAAATCCTATCAATTATTCATACCAAGCTGAGCAAGCCAAGCTTCGACACCTGGTTTAAAGCAACGAAAGCGATCCAAATGAGTGACCACTCCATTGTCATTTCCGCGCCTACCACTTTTGCTGTTGAATGGTTGGAAAGCCGCTATACCAAACTCGTCAGTGCGACGATCTTCGAATTACTTGGCAAACAAGTTGACGTAAAATTCGTCATCGAAGAGAACAAGCCTGCAGAAATCGTTCCCCAGCAGCCCACTCCAATGCCTCAGGTGACCCAAGAAGAAGCATTTACCCATATGCTGAATCCCAAATACACCTTCGATACGTTCGTCATTGGATCCGGCAACCGGTTCGCCCATGCGGCATCGCTCGCCGTCGCCGAGGCGCCGGCAAAAGCTTACAACCCTTTGTTTTTATACGGAGGCGTAGGTCTGGGAAAAACGCACTTGATGCACGCGATTGGCCATTACATCCTGGAGCACAATCCTGCGAGCCGCGTCGTTTACATTTCTTCCGAGAAATTTACGAATGAATTCATCAACTCCATCCGGGATAACCGGGCGGAAAGTTTCCGAAACAAGTACCGCAACGTGGATATACTACTGATTGACGACATTCAATTCCTTGCTGGGAAAGAATCGACTCAGGAGGAATTTTTCCATACATTCAACGCGCTGCATGAGGAACAGAAGCAAATCATCATCTCCAGTGACAGGCCACCGAAGGAAATTCCGACGCTCGAAGATCGGTTACGATCCCGCTTTGAATGGGGACTCATCACCGACATTCAACCGCCGGACTTGGAAACGCGGATCGCCATTTTACGCAAAAAAGCGAAGGCCGAAAATCTTGACATCCCGAACGAAGCCATGATGTATATCGCCAATCAGATCGATACGAACATTCGTGAGCTTGAAGGGGCCCTGATCCGGGTCGTCGCCTATTCGTCACTTACCAATCAGGACGTCACCACGCACCTGGCTGCAGAGGCGCTGAAGGATATCATACCTTCCAGTCGTCCCAAAATGATCACCATCCAGGACATTCAGCAAAAAGTTGGGGAATACTACAATTTGAAACTGGAGGATTTCAAGGCACGCAAAAGGACAAAAGCCGTCGCCTTCCCTCGGCAAATTGCCATGTATCTCTCGCGCGAGCTGACGGATTTTTCCCTGCCCAAAATCGGGGAAGCCTTCGGAGGCCGAGACCACACCACTGTGATCCATGCGCATGAAAAAATATCCCAGTCGCTGAAAAATGACCAGGATCTCTTTAAAGTGGTCAATAACATTATAGAAAAAATCAAAAATCCAACCTGAACAAGTTCAAAGCCTATGCACAATCTATACACATGTGGATAGGCTTAATTTGTTGAGGCTTTCCGGGCTTATCCACATATTCAGTGCCCCTACTGCTATTACTATGTTTTAAAATATAAAATATATAACCATAAGAGCTGCGCGCAGCGAGTTCGAAAACATGCTCGCTCATCAGCCCGAAATTCCTGCTAGGAGTGAAAAGATGAAGATCAGCATTCTAAAAAATGTCCTTAACGAATCCATTCAGCATGTATCCAAGGCGATATCCAGCAGAACAACCATTCCGATCCTTGGTGGCATCAAGTTGGATGTGACTCATCAGGGTGTCACTTTAACGGCCAGCGATACGGATATCTCCATTCAATCATTTATTCCAGTCGAGGATGACAACCGCACGATCGTACAAGTGGAGCAAACCGGCAGCGTTGTTCTTCCAGCCAAATTTTTCGTGGAGATCATCAAGAAACTTCCTTCTCAAGAAGTCCAAATGGAGGTTAAGGAACAATTCCAAACCTTTATTTCTTCAGGTGCCACTGAAATTCAAATGGTCGGACTGGATCCTGAAGAGTTCCCCGTCCTTCCCGATATCGAAGGAAATCAGACGATTTCCATTCCGGGAGCATTGCTGAAGAACATGATCCGCCAAACAGGCTTTGCCATTTCGACCCAAGAAACGACTCCGATCTTGACAGGTGTACTGTGGAACCTCGAAAATAACGATTTGAAATTCACGGCTACAGACCGCCACAGACTTGCAACCCGCTCCGCTCATTTGGACGGGACTGAAGAAGTAAAATTCAGCAATGTCGTCATCGCAGGCAAAACACTGAATGAATTGAGTAAAATCGTACCGGATCAGAACACGCTGGTTGATATCGTCGTTGCAGATAACCAGGTTCTGTTCAAGCTGGACCGAGTGTTGTTCTATTCCCGCATTCTGGATGGCATTTATCCGGATACTTCTAGAATTATTCCGACAAGCTACAAAACAGAACTTGTTTTGGACACAAAAAAATTAAGCGAATCGATCGACCGCGCTTATTTGTTGTCCCGTGAGGAAAAAACGAATATTGTTCGCTTGCAAACGATGGAGAACGGAGGAATTGAAATCTCCTCCAGTTCGTCCGAGCTCGGTAAAGTGCGTGAAGAACTTGAAGTGATTGATTTCAAAGGGGAGCCGCTGCGCATCTCCTTTAACTCCAAATATATGCTTGATGTGCTGAAAATCGTGGAAAGCGAGCAGCTGATGATTGCCTTTACCGGCATGATGAGTCCGATCATTCTTAAACCGATGGATGACAGCCAAAGCTCGTATATCATTCTTCCTTACCGGACCACGAACTAAAGGCTCCTGAACTTATGCACAGGAAGGGTGTCACCGATGAAAAAAATAGTTATCCACAGTGAATATATTAAGCTTGATCAATTTCTAAAACTGGCGGACTGCGTATCCACAGGCGGAATGGCGAAGGCGCTGCTGCAGGAAGGCCAGGTGCTGGTGAATGGTGAACCGGAGGAGCGCCGCGGACGCAAGCTCTATGCCGGGGATCAAGTGAAGGTCGAGACGATCGGCGAATTTACCGTTGCCCAAAAGTCTTGATATACCCCTCACGAAGCCGCGGCTACATGTGGCAATAGGCGGGAAATGAGGAGGAAACGGAAGTGTTTGTAAAAAGCATCAGTCTGCAGCATTATCGTAACTATGAGGCGCTGCAGTTGGATTCCTTCGGCGATGTTAACCTGCTGATCGGACAAAACGCCCAGGGGAAAACCAATCTGGTTGAGGCGATCTTTGTTCTCGCGCTGACCAAAAGCCACCGGACTTCAAGAGACCGCGAACTGATCTCATTT
This sequence comes from Paenibacillus dendrobii, assembly GCF_009807035.1. Taxonomy (GTDB): domain Bacteria; phylum Bacillota; class Bacilli; order Paenibacillales; family Paenibacillaceae; genus Paenibacillus_AQ; species Paenibacillus_AQ dendrobii. Next base: position 8,888 of record NZ_WUBI01000004.1, on the reverse strand, counting down.
CAGGAAAAAAGCGCGCATCTGTCGGCGATGGTGGAGAAGAAGTACGGACCGCTTTCGCTCGATTTGAGTTTATCCCCGCAAGGAAAGAAGGCAAAACTCAACGGCCTTGAGCAGCGGAAGCTGAGTGATTTTATCGGATCGCTGAACGTGGTCATGTTCGCTCCTGAGGATCTAGAGATTGTGAAGGGAACGCCAGGCATTCGCCGGCGTTTTCTTGACATGGAGATCGGCCAAGTTCAGCCCGGGTATTTGTATCATTTGCAGCAGTACCAGAAGGTGCTGAATCAGCGGAATAACCTTCTCAAGCAAATGTGGGGCAAGGACAAGCCGCAGCAGGGGCTTTTGGAGGTATGGGACCAGCAGCTGGCGGAGCATGGTGTTAAAATCATCAAAAAGAGGAAACAATTCATAGTAAAGCTGCAAAGATGGGCGGAAACCATCCATCACGGCATTACGAACGGCAGCGAAGACCTCAAGCTTGTCTATCTTCCGTCGTTTGGAGAAGAGGCGGAGGAAGATGAAGCTTATCTTTTTGAACAATTTATGTTAAAATTATCACAACTGAAGGATCAGGAGCTTCGGCGCGGTATGACACTTGCCGGGCCTCATCGTGATGATTTGGCCTTTTACATCAATGGCAGGGAAGTTCATACTTACGGATCCCAAGGACAGCAGCGTACAACTGCACTGTCTCTTAAACTGGCGGAAATTGAACTGATCCAGGAAGAGATCGGAGAGTATCCTGTACTGCTTCTGGATGATGTGCTGTCCGAGCTTGACCCATACCGCCAGACACAACTGATCGAGACATTTCAGAGCAAGGTGCAGACCTTTATTACGGCGACGGGAGTCGAGAGCCTTAGTGTGGATAAACTGAAGAATGCCAATATCTATCAGGTCCATGACGGACATGTTGGCTCTTAAGGAGTTGGGACTATGTATATTCATCTGGGCGGTGAAAAAATTATCCGTTCCGCGGAATTGGTCGCTATTTTTGATATATCGATCGAGAAATCCTCGAAAATATCCAAGCAGTTTGCCAGCCACGCTTGTCAGCAAAAGAATGTGGAATATATCGGCGAAGAGGAAGCCAAGTCCATCGTCGTGACAAAAAGCACGGTCTATTATTCCCCGATCTCCTCCTCCACACTCAAGAAGCGGGCGAAAGTGTTCGTGGCCAACGCTTGACATATATGAATTTTTATCGATTAGGATACGTAACAGCAGATATAGAATTTATAGAAGTAGGTGACAGGCATGTCTATGAATCAACCGCAATATGATGAGAGTCAGATTCAGGTTCTGGAGGGTCTGGAAGCCGTCCGTAAACGTCCTGGTATGTATATCGGATCCACCAGTGCCAAAGGCCTTCACCATCTGGTATGGGAAGTGGTGGACAACAGTATCGACGAGGCTATGGCCGGTATTTGCGATCATATCGAGGTCATTGTTCACAAAGACAACAGCATCACGGTTATTGATAACGGACGGGGCATCCCGGTCGGTGAAAATGCCAAGCTGAAAAAATCCACGCTTGAAGTCGTTATGACCGTACTGCATGCAGGCGGTAAATTCGGCGGTGGCGGATACAAGGTTTCCGGCGGTTTGCATGGTGTAGGCGTCTCTGTCGTTAATGCGCTCTCCACCAAGGTAGTCGTACAGGTTAGACTGCACGGTCATATCTATCAACAGGAATACCATCGGGGCGTACCTCAGTATGATGTTAAAATTGTTGGCGATTCCGATGATCACGGAACGACGGTTACATTCCTGCCCGATCCGGAGATTTTCACGGAAACGACTGAGTATGACTACAACACCCTTTTGACACGGATCAGAGAACTGGCATTCCTGAATAAAGGCATCGCTCTGACTTTGACTGATGAACGGACAGGGGCCTCCAACTACTTCAAGTACGAAGGCGGCATCATTGAGTACGTCAAATATTTGAACGAGAAGAAGGAGCCGCTCCATGAGCTGCCGATTTACGTCGAAGGCTCACGCGATATGATTCAGGTCGAAATCGCGCTGCAGTACAATGACAGCTACACGGAGAACATCTACTCCTTTGCGAACAACATCAACACGCATGAAGGCGGTACGCATGAATCCGGATTCAAGAGTGCCTTGACACGGATCATTAATGATTATGCCCGTAAGAGCGGTATGATTAAGGACAGTAATGCGAACTTGTCCGGTGATGATGTGCGTGAAGGCCTGACGGCGATTATTTCCGTTAAGATCCCTGAACCTCAGTTCGAAGGACAAACGAAAACAAAGCTGGGTAACAGCGAAGTCCGCGGTATCGTGGAATCCCTCTTTTCCGAAAAGCTGCAGGAATTCATGGGTGAGAACCCCTCTGTATCCAGACGCGTACTGGAAAAAGCGCTGCAGGCATCCCGTGCCCGTGAAGCCGCACGCAAGGCGCGTGAGCTGACACGACGCAAGAGTGCGCTCGAAATCAGTGCGTTGCCGGGTAAGCTTGCAGACTGCTCCTCCAAGGATGCATCGATCAGTGAGCTCTACATCGTCGAAGGGGACTCCGCCGGCGGATCCGCCAAGCAGGGACGTGACCGTCATTTCCAAGCGATCCTGCCAATCCGCGGTAAAATCTTGAACGTTGAAAAAGCACGTCTTGATCGGATCCTCTCCAATCTGGAAATCCGGGCGATGGTCACAGCAATGGGGACAGGGATTGGTGATGAGGACTTTGATATCAGCAAAGCCCGTTACCATAAGCTGATTATCATGACTGATGCCGACGTCGATGGAGCACATATCCGCACATTGCTGCTGACTTTCTTTTACCGGTATATGCGTCAGCTGGTTGAAGCGGGGTACGTCTATATCGCCCAGCCGCCACTGTACAAGATCGAACGGAACAAAACCATACGTTATGCAGGAACCGAGAAAGAACGCGATGAAATTATCGCCGAATTCGGAGAAAATGCTAAATATAACATTCAGCGCTATAAAGGTCTGGGAGAGATGAACCCTGATCAGCTGTGGGAAACCACGATGGATCCGGAGAGCCGGACGATGCTGCAGGTAACCATCGATGATGCCATGCAGGCGGATATGATTTTTGACACTCTGATGGGTGACAATGTTGAACCGCGTCGCGATTTCATTCACGAGCATGCCAAGCATGTAAAGAACCTGGATATCTAACACGATTAATTTGTTCAACACCAAGAAGGTGCCTTTGCGGGCACCTTCTTCTTTTTCACATGAAGGGAGATTAGGCCTTAGATTTGCTGCGGCCTGCTTTTGCGGGCACCGTTATGCGCCCATAAGCGATGGCGTATCGTTCAATACGTCGATAGACGCTTTTGTCCTTGAAAAATTTCTTGAAGGGGAAGATGGCGGGCAGCGTGTTTACTTCCAGAATCCAGGGATACAAATCAGTATCGAGAGCTATGTCCAGACCGATTTCCTTTAGCCGCGGATAGTCCTTTTGCAGCTGCTGCGCTGTTTTCTCGCCAAGATTATAGAGCTCCTTTTCGAGTTCATTAATTTGTTCTTGGGAGGCATGCTCCTTCAGCACCTCATCCAGCATTTGAATGGAGCCGCCGCTGTGATAATTGGTGATGATTTTGTTTTTGGCTGCCACGCGTCCGATAATGCCGGTGGTTTCCCAGTTGCCGGAGGGATTCTTTTGCGTCAAAACCCTTAGATCAAACGAACGGTTCCTATATTTTAATTTGGAAATGCCATGCTGCAGGAGGTAAGTCTTTTGTTGCGTTCGGCTGCGAATTGCGCCGTGCAGATCATTCAGTGAATGATAATCCTCGCTGCTGGTCACATAATGGAGCCTATAGTGCTCCGAAATAGAGTCCGGGGCATCCTGTTCGATATTTTTTTTTACTTCATGCAGCCGTTCAACACACATGACGCCATTGCCGTAAGTACCGATATCGGGCTTGATATATACAAGTGAGCGTTGGTCCAGCATTTCGCCAAGGGCAGCCCGCGAGTATTTTAAAGTGATGGGGATGTATCGCGCGACCTGCCTGTTACGCAGCAGAACGTTTGTTTTAGCCCATTTGCTTGAAACGCGCTGTATGGCCAAGATATTTCATCCTTTCTGCGAAACTAGAGTCGGTTAAAGGAATGCGTAAAACATAGGACAAGGGAGCAAATGAATGGTATAATATAAAGATGCTGTGATTTTAAAAGCAAAACCGGAAAAACAGCTCCTTTTGCCTATTAGTATATGTCCGCAGGAAAAAGAAGGTAGGGCGAATCCCCAAGGGCAAGGAAGTTGGGCGGTTATGTACGGAGAAAATGCCAAACGTTTAATTGTGCTCTTTTTGTGAAAGTAATATAATAAAGAATAGTGGATTTATCGTATTATGTATGTTCGAACGGTACTGCTCTCCTCCGGTAACCGGTGGATTGCGGCGTGCCGTTTTATGCTTGCATGGAACTGAAGTTCGTATATCGCGAAACCCCGATAAGCTTGATCTTCAAGGGGCTCTGCGGTTGTGTATCTTTAGTTTGGATTGAATATAGATGCGTTTGTAGTGAAATGGAGGAGGTCCACCATGGCTGAAGAAAATAATCCCCAGATTAAGGAGCGGGACATTGGTGTCGAGATGCGCGAATCCTTTATGGATTATGCGATGAGCATCATTGTGAGCCGGGCGTTGCCGGATGTGCGGGATGGACTGAAGCCAGTACACCGTCGCGTGCTGTATGCGATGTCGGAGCTTGGCTTGTCCCCGGATAAACCGTTTAAAAAATCGGCGAGAATCGTCGGCGAGGTCATCGGTAAGTACCATCCGCACGGTGATGTGCCTGCATACGAGACGATGGTCCGGATGGCTCAGGATTTTTCGATGCGCTACATGCTTGTCGAGGGTCACGGGAACTTTGGTTCTGTTGACGGTGATGCTCCGGCTGCTATGCGTTATACCGAGGCGCGTCTATCGAAAATCGCACAGGAAATGCTGCGTGATATTAACAAAGAAACCATTGATTTTACCGAAAACTATGATGGCGAAGAGCTGGAACCGGTTGTGCTGCCTGCACGTTACCCGAATTTGTTGGTAAATGGCGTATCGGGTATTGCCGTAGGGATGGCAACCAATATTCCGCCGCATAATCTGGGTGAAGTTATCGACGGCACACTGGCCTTGATTAAAAATCCCGATCTGACTTCGCTGGATTTGATGGATTATATTAAGGGACCGGATTTCCCTACGAGCGGCTACGTTCTTGGTCGTTCGGGAATCCGCCAAGCCTATGAAACCGGACGCGGCTCCGTAACGATGCGAGCCAAAGCGGAAATAGAGGAAAACAATAACAAAGCGCGCATTATCGTAACGGAGCTTCCGTACCAGGTGAATAAAGCTCGTCTGGTAGAGAAGATTGCCGAACTGGTACGCGAGAAGAGAATTGATGGCATTACCGACCTTCGGGATGAATCGGATCGTAACGGCATGCGGATCGTTATCGAACTGCGCCGGGATGTAAATCCAAGCGTGATGCTGAACAATTTGTACAAGCATACGGCGATGCAGTCTACTTTCGGCATTAACATGCTGGCGATTGTGAATAATGAACCAAAGGTTTTGAGCCTGCGCGATGTGCTCTACTACTACCTGGAGCATCAGATAGAGGTTATTCGCCGGCGCACGGAATATGACTTGAAAAAGGCCGAAGCGCGCGCCCATATTCTCGAAGGATTGCGGGTGGCTTTGGATCATCTGGATGAAGTCATTTCGATTATCCGCGGATCTCAGACCACCGATATTGCTCGTGAACGCTTGATTGAACGCTTTGGACTCAGCAATGAGCAGACCCAGGCAATTCTCGAAATGCGTTTGCAGCGCCTGACAGGTCTGGAACGCGAGAAGATCGAGAATGAATACCAGGAATTGATGATCAAAATTGCTGAATACAAAGAAATTTTGGCCAACCATCATCTGGTTCTGGAAATCATCAGCAACGAGCTGCTTGAAATCAGAGAACGTTTTGCCGATGAACGCCGTACCGAAATTACGGTTGGTGAAGAAAGCATTTTGGATGAGGACCTGATTCCGCGTGAAGAAGTGGTCATCACCATTACGCATACAGGCTATATCAAACGCTTGCCGGCCAACACCTACCGTAGCCAAAAACGTGGTGGACGTGGTGTCGTGGGGATGGATACGAAGGATCAAGACTTTGTCGAGCATCTGTTTGTAACCAACTCCCACCACTACCTGATGTTCTTCACGGATCGAGGCAAAGTGTACCGGCTCAAGGCTTATGAAATTCCAGAGCTGAGCCGCACCGCACGGGGAACGGCAATCATTAACCTGATTCAGATTGAACAAGGGGAAACGATTAACGCCGTTATTCCGGTGGAGGAATTTGAAAGCGACAAGTATCTGTTCTTCGTTACCCGGAGCGGGATTGTGAAGAAAACGCCGCTTGAGGATTATGTGAATATCCGTAAAGGTGGGCTAATCGCCATTAATCTCCGTGAGGATGATGCGCTGATCGAAGTGAAACTGACGGATGGGCAGCGGGAAATGATCATGGGTACAGCTCAGGGGATGTCGATTCGTTTCTCGGAAAACGACGTTCGCTCTATGGGCCGCAGTGCTACCGGCGTCAAAGGGATTACGCTTGATGAAGATGATCAGGTTATTGGTATGGATGTCGTCGACAAAGATCTGGATACCCTGATTGTAACGTCCAAAGGTTATGGCAAACGGACGCCACTTAGCGACTATCGTTCCCAGACCCGTGGCGGTAAAGGGATTAAGACAATGAATGTGACGGAGAAGAATGGTACAGTCGTTGGACTGAAGGTTGTAAAACCGGATGAGGATCTGATGATCATCACATCGAGTGGAACACTAATCCGTACGAGCATCGAAGGAATCTCCATCATGGGCCGTTACACACAAGGCGTGAAGCTCATTAATATCCGTGAGGATGATTTCGTAGCAACGGTATGCCGAGCGGACAAGAGTGAAGAGCCTGAGGAGGACGAAGAAGGAGCCGAGTTCGATGAGAACGGCATGACTCCTCCATCTGAAGGTACAGAGGCTGAAGAGGCTGCTGAGAGCGCTGTTGATAGCGAACCGGAACAATCTTCGGAAGAAGAATAATATACTGATTGTGAGCAGGGTTCTTGAAATCAAGAGCCCTGCTCTTTTTATGTGGAAAAAGGACGAAGAAGCGATTTTGGAGGAGGATGGCGGGTGTGGAGTGAGTTCTAGAAGACACTGTATTGAACTGTAGCATTTGTTGAAGTGTTTAATGATGACATTACGCACATATGCAATTCTTATTGGAATATAGATTGTACAGGCCTACCATACGTAATATAATGATGTATATTGCCATTATTTATCAGTGGAAGTTAGCGAGGTAATCGTTATGGCCAGCATATCTATTTTGGAATTGAAACCCGGTATTAAATTGTTAAAAGACGTACATACCCCCCTTGGAGGGCTTCTGCTGCAAAAGGGCACCGTTTTGCTTCCTCGTGACCTGGACATTCTGCGGGCTTTTATGGTGCAGTATGTGGAGGTGGATACAGGAGAAGCGGATGCGAAGAATGGATCAAAACCGGCTGCAGCGCGCAAAAGCCAGTTGAACGATTCAACTTCCAACGAGCAGATTACGACAAGTAAAATCTCTAACCTTCAGGAAGAGTATGACAAACTGATTTTGCTCGTTAAAAGCGCCTATCAGTCAGTTATTGCCGCAGACCTGCCAATCTACGAGCTTCGCAACCAGCTGGAATCGGTAATTGCACATATTAAGGACTATAATCCGCTGACGTTTACGCCAAAATCAATGAATGAGTACGACTACATATTTCATAACGCCGTTTTATGTGCTCTGTCCTCATACCTGCTGTCCAAGTGGAGCGGATTGCAGCAAAAGGATTGGATGCAGGCGGCCTTTGCCGGCCTGTTTCATGACATCGGCAATGTAAAGGTTGATCCAGCCATCTTGTTCAAGCCTCAGCCGCTAGCCATTGCAGAGGTGGAGGAAATGCGCAGGCATACAACTTATGGCTACCAGATACTTAAGAATACAACAGCCATTAACGAAGGTGTCAGACTTGCTGCACTTCAGCATCATGAGAAGGTCGACGGAACGGGATATCCGCTGCGTCTAGAGGGAAGCAAGATTCATGTATATGCCAAGATTGTGGGTATCACGGATATTTTCCATGCAATGACCCTGAACCGCATTTACAGAAAGGCACAATCCCCATATTTGGTACTGGAGCAAATCCATTCTGAAGCATTCGGCAAACTGGATCCGACTCTGGTGCAGGTCTTCATCCAAAAGTCGACGGAATTCCATAACGGCACGGTCGTCCGTCTAAGCAATGATCAGGCCGGGGAAATTGTCTTTACAGATCGCAGCAACCCGACGCGTCCTATGGTCTCGGTGAATGGAGAAATCGTGAATTTGGTACAGCAAAGACATCTTTACATTGATGAAGTGATATCTTTAAATTAAATAGTTGACTTAATTAATGAAGCTGTGTTATATTATTTCTTGTCCTTACGAGGGCGTGAAACGAATAGAATGCAGCTTTAAAAGTTCCTTCAAAAAAAAGCTTGCATTTAAACGAAAGACATGATATATTATAAGAGTTGCTGCTGAGCTAACTGAGCGGCTTCGAAAACGAAAGAATTTGATCTTTGAAAACTGAACAACGAGTGAGATACAGACTTCAGTAATGAAGTCGAAACGCAAAACAGTTCGGTCCCCGAACTGTGGAGCACAAATGAGATTTATAATCTCGTCAGTTTCAAAATGAGCTACAAACTTTCTTGGAGAGTTTGATCCTGGCTCAGGACGAACGCTGGCGGCGTGCCTAATACATGCAAGTCGAGCGGACTTGATGAGAAGCTTGCTTCTCTGAT
>NZ_WUBI01000003.1:682098-749325 GCF_009807035.1 Paenibacillus dendrobii | reverse complement strand
ACGAGGTAGATAGGTTGGAGGTGGAAGTGCAGCAATGCATGGAGCTGACCAATACTAATCGGTCGAGGGCTTATCCTAATAACTAAAACACAAATTCGTTTCGTATCTAGTTTTCAGGTGATTAAACATCTGATTCGCAGTTTAAGCTGCATGACTTTTCTAGTGTCGGATATTTTCCTGAAGGAATTCAGGGAGTGGAACGACCGGAAAAATCCTGTTTGGTGGCGACGGCGGAGGGGTTCCACGCGTACCCATCCCGAACACGACCGTTAAGCCCTCCAGCGCCGATGGTACTTGGACCGAAGGGTCCTGGGAGAGTAGGACGCCGCCAAGCAATCCCCTTGATGGGGCCTTTTTTTTGCTTAAATTCCCACATATATCATTGTTTTTAGATATGGGCCCTTAGCTCAGCTGGTTAGAGCGCACCCCTGATAAGGGTGAGGTCGGTGGTTCGAGTCCACTAGGGCCCACCATATAACTTCAATAACTTCATAAAGTAAGTGCCGGGGCTCCCGAAAGGTAATCGGAATAAACCTCGAAGCCATACTTCACTTTTTGAGGTGAGATATGGGGCCATAGCTCAGCTGGGAGAGCGCCTGCCTTGCAAGCAGGAGGTCAGCGGTTCGATCCCGCTTGGCTCCACCATTATTCCCTGATAGCTCAGTTGGTAGAGCACTCGACTGTTAATCGAGTTGTCACAGGTTCGAGTCCTGTTCGGGGAGCCATATAAGGCCCGTTGGTCAAGGGGTTAAGACACCTCCCTTTCACGGAGGTAACAGGGGTTCGAATCCCCTACGGGTCACCATTACGATTTAGCTTCGATTGGGGATGAGAACCCATAAGGGTTCGTCGGAGCATGAAGTTCGATAGCGCTGCTTCGCAGTCTCGAACGAAGTGAGAGTATCCCCCTACGGGTCACCATTTTAATTACAACCATATGTATGGAGGCTTAGCTCAGCTGGGAGAGCATCTGCCTTACAAGCAGAGGGTCGGGGGTTCGATCCCCTCAGCCTCCACCATTTTACCCCAAAAAGTGAAGATGAAGCTTTGTAGCTTATTCCAAATACTTTCCGGGAACCAGAAGAATTAAATACTTATTACTGACGCGGGGTGGAGCAGCCCGGTAGCTCGTCGGGCTCATAACCCGAAGGCCGCAGGTTCAAATCCTGCCCCCGCAATTACTTTCTTACATAGAAAGTGCCTCTGTGGAACCGTGGTGTAGAGGCCTAACATGCCTGCCTGTCACGCAGGAGATCGCGGGTTCGAATCCCGTCGGTTCCGCCATTTAAATTTGCTTCAGGGATGAGAATCCGGTTATCGGGTTCGTCGAAGCATAAATCTCGTTAGCGCTGCTTCGCAGTCTCGAACGAAGTGAGAGTATCCCGTCTTTTCATTAATTAAGAGCCATTAGCTCAGTTGGTAGAGCACCTGACTTTTAATCAGGGTGTCGAAGGTTCGAGCCCTTCATGGCTCACCAGTTTTATTTTATATGCGGACGTGGCTCAGCGGTAGAGCATCGCCTTGCCAAGGCGAGGGTCGCGGGTTCGATTCCCGTCGTCCGCTCCAATATTTGCGCCCTTAGCTCAGCTGGATAGAGCGTTTGACTACGAATCAAAAGGCCAGGAGTTCGAATCTCTTAGGGCGCGCCATTTTTATCTTAGAGTCATATTTACACATGCCGGTGTGGCGGAATTGGCAGACGCGCGCGACTCAAAATCGTGAGGGAAACCGTGGGGGTTCGAGTCCCTTCACCGGCATCATATTTATCGGGATGTAGCTCAGCTTGGTAGAGCACCTGGTTTGGGACCAGGGGGTCGCATGTTCAAATCGTGTCATCCCGATCTTTTAGTCTGCGTTGTCAGATAGCCAATTTATAAAATAAATTAATTTGAGGAACGCACTTAACCCTTGAGAATTTACCCGTGTCTCCATACGTAAATTAAATCCACAACTTCAAGAGGTTGTGGATTTTGCTTTTTGGGGCATGTAATCATTAAGCATCCTTGACATCAACGACCTCGAGACGCTTTGGGCATCCCTGTGGTTCGCCTTCATTCTAAAAAAATCCACAGCCATTACCGCTGTGAATTTTTAATTAATGTTGATTATTGAACAGGGGTTCCGTTCGAAACAAATAGTTTCCCCTTACCTCGGCAGCCCAATTTGCAAAGACCTCTCTCCATTGAACACTTTTAAAGAAATCATCTACGGATTGGTTGTCGGAATCCCAATCAACAAAAATGTTGAGAGGTGTGATTCCTCCAGCCCAAATTCCATTACTGACGTCAGTTCCCCTCTCTCTAACTAATAATATGGGAATTCCGAATTGGAAATCCATGACAGGTTCGATTTGAGAAAAAGTCGATCCTTCCCAGAACGGAGTGGTCGTTGGCGGCTGCCCCACATTGGATTCAAGAATTTCAACAAGAAATCTGCGGAAGTTGATCGCATTGATCCAAACCGAATTTCGCGGTGCGGACTGCGGTACAGTATCACTTGATCACCGGCTATGAAGATGGAAGCTTCCGACAGATGGAGACGATTACGCGCGAGGAAGCCATGACGATCATTTCCAAGGCAATGGCGCTTACCGGGTTAAAAGATCGGCTGCCGGTTCAAGAAGCGATTGTAACGCTTCAACCATTCGCGGATAGCGGATAGGTAGCCTCGTGGGCGCAAAACGACGCGGCGGCTTGCATCCTCGCGGGAATCATCACAGGTAGAAGCAATACTACCATTGCAGCGAAGGCAAACGTCAAAAGAGCGGAAGTAACGATTATGCTGCAGCATTTGTTACAGAAGTCTGATCTGATTTAAGGGATGGATCAACACGTGCTCACACGACAGTCATTCTTCTATGAAGAGTGATTGGCGGCGAAAAGCCACGGTTTGTTTCCATCTTGAAAAACCCGATCTTACGCGGTCGGGTTTTTCTATGTGTAGAAATGGAAATAATCCTATTTTGCATTCTTGTCTGGCTGGTGAATCCCAAAAAGATTCCCCTCAGTATCAATATAGTATCCTTGCCATGCCATACCAGGCAGTGCGTATTTTGGCAATGCTAGTTTGCCTCCATAATTAAGAATTTTTGTTTCAGTAGAATCGTAGTTTTCCACTCCCATTGTACATGCGTAGCCATTCAAAGCTTGGGATTGTTCTGGGGCAGCACCTTGACGTTGCATCAAAGCTCCGTTAATTCCAAGTTCAGTTTCATCCCCGGCCATAGCCCCGAAGTAGGGCATTCCAGCATAATCGCTCCAATCCTCAAATGTCCATCCAAATACCTCGCCATAAAATTTCTTAGCACGCTCCATGTCATCTACATGAATTTCGAAATGAACTAATCTGCCCATAATTCCCTCCTGGGTTTTGGTTTCTTTACATCTTTTATTATTCATTGTTTTGATTTGATTTGATTGTCCCTCATCATTATTGTAGTTATTTGAAAAATTATTCATTTTCAAACATAGCCTGTTACTTCCCTCACCATCATGAACACCTCCGCATGAGGTTGGTGCTTTTTCTGTTGATAATAAGCATCTCCTTCTACAAACTTCTTTGTTATAATTATTTAAATGAGATTATTCATTGGTAGCGCCGGATCTTCGCACACGCGATCGAATTAAATATATTAACTGTAGATTGGCTGGTGAATCTGGATGAATGAACAATTCTGGTTAGTTGTACAGTATCCACTGAAAAGTGTTAAAGGCAGTCAACGTGACCACTGGTTAAGAGCAAAAGTAATGGAATGCTTGGAAATATCTCTGGCAGATGCTGGCTTAGGCTATGTGGACGGCTTTGATATGGGGAAATGCATGTCTGACCCGAAAAAGTATGTTCTTAATATATTTTGTGTTGTTACGGAGGAAGAACCGAGTATTGCCTTGGTGAAAAGAGTTTTAAGAGATAGCAGGCTTGATTATACTCGAATAAAAATCGCTACAATGCCCTATGGAAAGGAAGAAACATATACTCTGAAATATGCATATAAAAAGGGCGTTACCGATTTTTCACTATAGTAAGGTGTTGTGTTTAGAACTGAATTACACTCGTAGAAGCTTATGTGGCGCGGTCTTCGAGCAGGGGTGAATGCACCTGGATTATCGAAATAATCACAACACTCATTAGCGTCTTTGCTTCAATAAGCTCATCTGAAGAGAAACCGTCCTAGTCTAAAGTCTAGCTTCAGATCCCCCTTAAGACGGTTATGTCAGGCGAATAAGGCGGATATAATGGATTTATTACTCAGAGCGTGACTTATGAAGCTAAAGGGGTGTTTGAATGTGAAGGCAATAGATGCGACTGAGAAGGTGCCAACGGGTAAGGTAAATTGGGTACTTTTTAATCCAAAAACCTATACAACGATCCTCTATTTATTGCTATCTCTCCCGTTAGGGATTCTCTATTTTACAGTAGCGGTAACGGGGCTTGCATTATCTATCGGTTTAACTCCAATATTTATCGGAATTCCGCTGTTTTTTGGAGTGGCTAAGCTATTGAATGGGATTGTGAGTTTTGAACAAAACATGATTAGACAAATTTTGGGTTTACCTACTCCTCCTGTTTCGCATAGCTACAATCGACGGTCTGAAGCCGGGCAGAACTGGTGGATGCAAATGGTGAGAGGTTTTGACGGGGGGCTATTCATTCGCAATCTGCTGCTCGTACTTCTCAGATTTGTCACGGGCATCGTATTCTTTGTGATTATGGTAACGGTGATTGCACTAGGATTGGGATTCATTGCTCTTCCAGTCGTGCATATTATTTTGATGAATGAAATGCAGCTTGATATTTTAGAGAACAGCTTGTTTAGTTACTTTCATATCGATTGGACTTATAATCAGCAATATCTGCTGTACGTAGGCGTTGGCCTTGTACTCTTTTGGCTGGCGCTTCGCGTCGTGAATGGGCTCATGCAAATTCAGCGCAGAATCATGTATGTAGATGAGCCATATCAGCAGCCGTCAGTACCCGTGGAAGCACAAATGTATGCTTCGGTCGAGTCGCAAAATAATGAGTACCAAGGTGATCAGCCTACTCAAGGGATGATGCATCCAGCGTATCGAGAGCTTTAGAAGCTCTCTAGCAATCTTGCTTGACCCCAAACAGGAGCCTCTTGTCCACCCGTGGACAGGGGGCTTGTTTGCGTGTGATTTATTTTTGTGTTGACTTAAACCATGGTTTAAGTCGTATCCTATACCTGTCGACGATGCAAAATAAAATGTGGAGGCCTCCAGATGAAGTATTGTTCCATTAGCGAAGCTTCAGCCCAATTCAATATTCCGGAATCAACATTACGTTATTACGAAAAAAAAGGACTACTTCCCTTAATCGAACGTGATGGAGCGGGTAGGCGGTTATTTTCGGAAGATCAGATGGCGCTCCTTAACACCGTGATTTGTTTAAAAAACACCAACATGCCGATTCGTGGCATTAAGCAATACATTGATTGGGTAGTCGAAGGGGATAGCACTATAGGGCTTCGGCTTGAAATGATGAAAAACCACAAGCAAACGGTGCTAGCCGAGATTTCATTGATGACAGAGTCCTTAGAAGGAATTGACTTCAAAATTTCACGTTATACCAAACAACGTACGCAGACCAGATCAGGAGAATGATCGGATGAAGCATATGCGTAACCGGCGCATCTCAAGGAATTGACTTCATTTCTTTGAAATTCATTATGGAGAAGAGGAACAATCATGAAGCTTTCAGGAAATACGATACTTATTACAGGCGGAAGTGCCGGAATCGGACTCGCTTTTGCAGAACGCTTTTTAGAAGCTGGAAATACTGTCATCGTTACGGGACGGCGGGAACATGTACTTCGACATGCGCAAGAAAAACTCCCAGGCCTGATTACTCATGTAAGTGATTTGAATCATGAATCCGAGCGTATAGCCTTATTTGATTGGGTAACAGCGAACTATCCTGAAGTGAATGTGTTAGTGAATAATGCAGGGATCCAACAACGATTTAACGTTTTAAAAGCGGATGCGAAGAACAGTTGGAACGATTTCAACAATGAGATTACAACCAACATTGAAGCGCCATTCCATCTCTCGATGCTGTTCGCTCCGTTTTTTGCCACAAAAGAATCGGCGACGATCATGAACGTGACATCGGGGCTCGCGTTTACACCGTTTGCGATTGCTCCGATTTATTCCGCGACAAAGGCGGCGCTTCATTCATTTACCATGAGTCTTAGACACCAGCTCTCTGACACGTCGGTAGAAGTGATTGAGGTTGCTCCTCCGGCAGTGAATACAGATTTAGGGGGATCGGGGCTGCATACGCATGGAGAACCGTTAGATGCCTTCGCCGATGGCATTTTCAAGGGATTAGAAGAGGGTAAGAAAGAAATTGGATATGGCACTTCAGTGGATCGCCTACGCATGTCAAGAGATGAAGTCGACGAATACGTAGAGAATATGTATAAGGCAACGAAAAACACCATTGAATAACTCCAATGTCATAGATGATTATTCGCTGTATTGATGCAAGCCATGCGAAGGATCTGAGGAAGCTTTCGAGCGAATAGAGATTGAAAATGAATGAAGTATAGATAAAAGCAGGCACCTCTGGTGCCTGCTTTTTTGTGATGTACACATGTGGACGTCAGCGTCATGTAACTTCCCATTTTTGTGATCAAAACCTAACGTTTTTTGACTATAGTATCAAGTTTGTTGTCTGGATGAAAGCGCTCTATTTCCTATAAGATAAACGTATACGAAGCAATACGAAGCTAACGGAAGAGGTGACAGACATGGACGCTAAAACCAAAAGTAAGCGTTTTCGTACGCGTTGGCGCAAGCAGGACACGGAGCTGACGATTTTGGCATTGCCGACGACCGTATGGTACATTCTTTTCTGCTTTTTACCTATGTTCGGTATCATTATTGCCTTTAAGAACTTCAAAATAAGCGGTGGATTTCTAAGCAACGTTTTTAACAGTCCCTGGGCTGGATTCAAGAACTTTGAATTTTTGTTCAAGTCCAACGATGCCTGGATCATTATTCGTAACACGATCGGGTACAACATCGTATTTATCATTCTCGGCATTGTGATTCCGGTCGCTTTGGCGCTGATGATCGGCATGATCCACAATCGCAGAGCGGGAAAGGTATATCAGACGATGATGTTCCTGCCTTACTTTCTGTCGTGGGTCGTCGTTTCAGCGGTAGGCTGGGCATTTCTAAGCTTTGACAAGGGGATCGTCAACCAGGTGCTAGTGGATATGGGCAGAGACCCAATTAACTGGTACATGGAACCTTCATACTGGCCGTACTTTTTGATCTTCATGAATATTTGGAAGGGTCTGGGTTACGGGATGGTCGTTTATTTGGCGACGATTACCGGCATTGATAAAACCTACTATGAGGCAGCCGTAATTGATGGCGCTTCCATTTGGCAGCAGACAAGGTTCATTACGTTGCCTTTGATGAAGCTTGTCATCATCATGATGTTCATCTTGGCGGTGGGTCGCATCTTCTATACGGACTTCGGGTTGTTCTTCCAGGTACCGCGGGATTCGAATTCCCTGTTTAACGTGACCACAACCATTGATGTATTGGTGTACAAACAATTGAAAAGCGCAACGGTCGGCATGGCTTCTGCAGCCGCATTCGTCCAATCCGTACTGGGCTGCTTGATGATTCTCTTTGCCAACTGGGTCGTTCGGAGAATTGATCCGGATAGCGCGATGATATAGGAGGTGGGTTTATGGCGACAAGAACGGTATATGAGAGTGGTCTAGATCGATTCAACCGTCCCAGTAAAAGCGTTAATATCATTTTCAATCTGATATTCATCATACTCGCGTTAGTCTGCGTCGTGCCTATATTGGTCGTGCTGTCCATTTCGCTATCCAGCGAAGAGTCCATCCGCCAAACGGGATATCACATTTTCCCGACTGCTTTGTCCGGAGAGGCTTACGGCTATATCGTGAATCAGGGAACGATGATTCTGCGTGCGCTTGGGGTATCCTTATTCGTTACGATCGTAGGTACCGTGCTGGGCGTACTGCTCACGACCTCGATGGGTTATGCCATCTCCCGTCCGAATTTTAAGCTGAAAGGGCTGCTCACCTGGATCGTATTTATTCCGATGGTGTTTAACGGCGGCCTGGTTTCAAGTTACTACATTAATTCGAACATGCTCGGGCTGAAGGACACGATTTGGGCGCTGATTCTGCCGCTGGCGGTTTCATCCTTTAACGTGATCATCTGCAAAACATTCTTCAAGAGCACGATTCCGGATGGCCTGATCGAATCTGCGGAAATGGATGGCGCGAGCCAGATGCGCATTTTCTTCTCGATTATTTTGCCGATATCCTTGCCCGTCATTGCAACCATCGGATTGTTTCTGTGCTTTGGTTACTGGAATGACTGGTTCCAATCGATGCTCTACATCAACAACCAGGATTTGTATTCCTTGCAGGCGCTGCTCAATAACTTGATGAGCAACGTGGACGCGCTCGCCAAGAACGCAGCCAGCATGGGCGTCAGCTATGCGATGCTTGCAGCGACGATGCCGAAGGAATCTGCGCGGATGGCGGTTGCCATTGTCATCGTGCTGCCTGTAGCCTTTGCTTATCCGTTCTTCCAGCGGTACTTTATTTCCGGTCTGACGGTCGGTGCCGTGAAAGGTTGATAAGCGTTTACCTTCATTGAGACGACGTCGAAAGACGTTTGATCATAACATCGCCGTTTGAAGCATACGAGCATTTTACATGAGACCGAAGAGCGGCGGCAGAACATTTAAAAGGGGGAAATACCAATGAAAAGACCTTTGAAGCTCCTCTCCACCATGTGTATTATGGCACTTTTCATGTCCGCGCTTGCGGCCTGCGGTTCGAAGTCGGATACCACAGCCACGGATTCAAAAGCTTCCGATTCGTCTTCATCTTCTTCATCTTCCAAGGATGTGCCAACGTTGGTTTGGTGGACGATCGGCGGCCAGGTTCCGAACAACTTTGACAAGGCCGTTGCAGCGATGAATGAATACACCGCTGAGAAAATCGGCGTCAAGGTCGACATTAAGGTCGCTAGTTGGGGCGAATGGGATACCAAGATCAACACGATCGTAAACACGGGTGAGCCATTCGATATCTTGTTCACCACCGGCTCCAAGTACAGCCAGCAGGTTTCGATGGGCGCTCTGGCCGACCTCACCGATCTTGTGCAAAGCGAAACGCCGGATCTGCAGAAGCTCATTCCTGAAAAAGTATGGGATGGCACCAAGATTGGCGGCAAAATTTACTCCGTACCTACGTATAAAGACTCGTCCCTGACGCAGTATTGGGTATTCGATCATAAGTATGTTGAAAAATACGGCATCGATGTGAACAATATCAAGACCCTCAAGGACCTGGATAAACCTCTGCATGATATGAAAGCAGGCGAAGGAAAAAGCTTCTATCCATTGCCGATGACGCAAGGCGAAGGACTGAACGGATTCTTTAACGGTTATGACGATATGGCACTCGGGCTTCCTCCGATTGGCGTGAAAGCCGATGACACTTCCCGTAAGGTCATCTCCGTTCTGGAACAGCCGGATGTCATGGATGGTTTGAAGACGCTGCACCAATGGTACAAAGACGGCATTATCAACCCGGATGCACCGACCAAGCCTGAGCCGGACAAAGGACGCGCATTCTTTAGTGCCCAAGGGTTCCCTGGCGCAGAAGTGGGCTGGCAAATCAACGAGGGCGTAGAAAAGTACGACATGGTACAAAACTATGGTCCAATCTATACGACCTCGACCATTCAAGGCTCTTTAAATGCAATCTCTGCGAACTCCAAGTATAAAAAAGAAGCACTGAAGTACCTGGAGCTGGTCAATACCGATCCTAAACTGCGCAACATGCTTGCTTTTGGCGAAGAGAATGTGGATTACAAGAAGATCGATGGCGAAAAGGTCGTTGAGCGCACAACGGACACATGGCCACTGGCTGCTTATACGCAAGGTACGTTCTTCGATATGGCGACAACCAAAGGCGCTCCAGAAGATCAATGGCAGCAGGTTGAGAAACTGAACGGGGATGCTTTCGCTTCGTCCTTGCTGGGCTTCTCCATGGACACGACCAACCTGGCTACCGAAGTAGCGAATACGAAGGCCGTGTGGGATAAGTACCGCTATGAATTGCTCACGGGCGCTTCCGATCCGGAGAAAATGGTACCGAAGATCGTTTCTGAAATGAAATCGGCCGGCATGGATGCCATCATGAAGGCTGCTCAAGAACAGATCGATGCTTTCTTCAGTAAGTAAGTCTTAACGCCCTGCATTAAAGACCCGAACGGAGGAGTCAACTGCCGTTCGGGTCTTGTTATATCGGTAATTTTGCATAAAAACATTTTGTTCTATATATCGTCTGGATGGAAGCAGTCAAATGGTATGATGAAATGGATTTATGCCATTGAATTCATTGATGCCTGCATTTTATGATGGAATGAGTGCCGTATGACAAACAGCAAAGGAGGCGGCCGCATGAATTCCTTTTGGCAGATCAAGATCTATCGCGGCAAATTCATTGCTTATACGGTATTCGTGGTGTCTATTGGCTTGACGCTTGGCGCTCTGACTTGCGCGGTGCTGCTGTATCAGTGGATCGAGAATGCCCGCAGTGAGGCTGTCAGCGCCTTTGCCCGGATTGAAGGCGAGCTTCAGTCTGATAATGACCGGATCGAAGCTTACATGCAGCGCATTTATTCCAACAATCGCCTGATGACGGATGTCCGTTACTTTTTGGGCAACAGCGCCGAAGGATATCTCACGGGCAGGCTGCAAAATAGCCAATCCAGCGAACCGCTCATCTCCTTTCCCGAAGATATGAAGGCCTTTCTGTACAGCTCGGCCCAGGGAGACATTACTCAGATTAGTCTTCATACCGAGTTTCAGGGCAATGTGGTCCGATTTGACGGCAACGGCAATGGCAGTTTTCAATTTCGGCTTCCGAACACGGACGACGCCTTCCGCGAGTCCATTCAGAAGGGATTCGTATACCGCAAAAAATTGTCCGATCCCAATCAAATTTCGCGCCAGATCGGGGAGTTCCGTTTTCGGGTCAGCAGCGAGCAGTTGTTCAAGAAGGTACGCGGCTACAAACTGGATATCGCCGCAGCCGTGAGCGATTCCGGTGAAGTATACATGGTCTCCGGTGGTGATCACAGGATGGAAGCGCTGGCCCTCAAAGCAGCGGCAGAGCAGCGGAACAGCGGCTATATTTCATTTGGGGGAGTGAAAAGGGTGTTTTACATGACCTACTCCTCCACCAAGTTCAATTACAAGTTCGTCGTCCTCGTGGATTTGCTCCTGCTCATGCGTCAA
Source organism: Paenibacillus dendrobii (assembly GCF_009807035.1). Lineage (GTDB taxonomy): Bacteria > Bacillota > Bacilli > Paenibacillales > Paenibacillaceae > Paenibacillus_AQ > Paenibacillus_AQ dendrobii. The sequence goes on along the minus strand of NZ_WUBI01000003.1, from coordinate 737,994 downwards.
AATGCCACCATGCTCGTCGCCGTATTTTTGATCGTACTCATGGCCATGATCAGCGTACTGATACTTATCGTTTATAATCTGCGCGATGACGCGAGATTCCTTAAACGCATTATTCATTCCATCAAGCGCGTGAAAACCGCGGATTTCACGTCGATTTCTCCCGCACGCTACCGGCGAAACGAATACGGCATGATTGCCCGGGAACTCGACGATATGGTTCTTCAGCTCGATAAACACATCCGTACCGAGTATTTGCTCAAGCTGAAACAGCAGGAGACCGAAATGAAGGCGCTTCAGCACCAGATCAATCCGCACTTTTTGTACAACACGCTGGAGGCCATTCGCTCTACGGCTTTGGTGAACCGCGATGTGGATACCGCCGATGCCATTGCGACGTTAGGAACCTTATACCGGGATATCGTGAAAAAAGAAAACATTATTTCCATCGGCAGTGAGCTCGAGTTATTGCAACAATATTTAAAAATTATGGAACTAAAGTACCCTGGTCGGTTTTATTACCAGATCCATGTGGATGAGGCGCTGATGTCGTTATCGACGGTCAAATTTTGGATGCAGCCTCTGGCGGAGAACTTTTTCGTTCATGGTTTCAACCCGGGCCATGAATTCAATCTGCTCATCGTCAATGGCTGGGAAACGGAAGAAAGTTATGTACTGGAATTCGTGGACAACGGAAAATGGATCACCCAAGAGCGTTTGGATGAGGTCCGCCGTAATCTTCCCTACCGTGACGACGCTCCTGTTCATAGCATAGGGCTGCATAATGTATATACCAGGCTTTCCTTTTTCTATGGAGAGGGCTTTTCCATGGCGATTGATAATAACGAGGAGGCAGGCGTTAAAATTACCGTGATGATTGCAAAGGAGTGATTAGGCATGTATAAGCTTCTGATCGTAGACGACGAACCTCAGATTTTGGAAGGGATGAAACGGACTTTGGATTGGGCGAGCTACGGCTTCCACCGCATCGAGACCAGCGAAACCAGAGAAGATGCCGTCTCCAAGGCTGTGGAGTTATTGCCGGATATCGCGATCTTTGATGTCTGTATCGGCACAGACCGCGGCTACGAGATCATCAACAAGCTTAACGAGCTGCGTCTTCCTACGAAATATATCATTATGAGCGGTTACAGCGAATTCGAATATGCCCAGGAGGCCATTCGCTGCGGCGTGAAGGATTATCTGTTGAAGCCTGTCGAGCGATCCAAGCTGCAGATGGTGATCGAGAAAATCATCGTGGAGGATTTGCATGGCACGCTGGATGGCGTGAATGGTGAAGATCTGAGCACAGATCCGATCCTGGGCATTCCATATGAAGGTTTATCTAAATTGACCAACCGCATCCTGCTGATGGTGAAGGCGGAATACGCCCAGAACATCACGTTGAGGTCGGTGGCGGAGCGCTTCCGCATGAACAGTACCTATCTCGGGCAGCTATTTTTAAAGGAAGCCCAGATGAAGTTTTCGGAATATTTGATGGCTTATCGGATGCTTCAAGCGAGGGACTGCATCCTAACCACGGATGAGAAAATTGCAAGTATCGCGCTTTCGGTCGGATACGCGAACCTGAACTATTTTTACACCCATTTTCAAGGGTACTTTGGCAAGTCGCCTTCGGAACTCAGGAAAAAAGGTTAGGCTCCCCATGGGAGAAAGGAGGCTTACGATGCATCACCCCTCTTTTTTCGGCCGTATCACCTTATACATGGCGTTAACCGGCATGTTCGCACTGCTTGCAGCAGGCTGTTCCTCGTCTACAGTCGAAGATCAGGGTACGGAGCCTGGCGGAAGCATGGTCAATCTGGTCTATTACACGATCGGAGAGCCGGACAAGGATCTTCAAATGGTCAATGACAAAATCAATGAAGTTCTGGCCAAAAAAATTGGCGTAACCCTTACATACATCAAGGTGGGTTGGCAGGAGTATGATAACCGGCTAAATACGATGGTGTCGGCGGGGACTCCCTTTGACATTGCCTTTGCGTCCGACTTTACGGGATATGTCAAGCGGGGGGCGTGGCTGAGGCTGAACGACTATCTGTCCAATGTAGGGGAGGGACTGTACGATGTTATCGACCCTATTTTTTGGGAGGGGTTGCGCATGGATGACGGAGGGATTTACGGCATACCCACGAATAAGGAATTGGCCGTGCGTCAGCAGTGGATGTATCCGGAAGAACTGGTGAAAAAGTATAACATCGATATTGCCCAGTACAACACCCTGGAGTCGCTTGAGCCTTTACTCCAGATGATTAAGCAAAAGGAACCGGACTATTTTCCGATGGAGCTGGACAAAGACTCTCAGAATTTTTTCGCTTTATATGGCTATGAATATCTCATGGACAAGAAGCTTCCGCTGATGGTGCGTTCTCTGGAACCCGGCTCCAAAGTCGTGAATATCTTCGAAACGAAGGAAGCGCGGCAGGTACTCTTGACGCTTCGTCGCTATTACAAGGCAGGATACATCAATGAAGATGCCGCATTGCGGGAGAGTCAGGGACTTAAAAGAGGCCTCAAGGTATTCTGGAAAGCTTCGGAAGGCGGCCCTCTCGCAGAAAATAGCTGGAGCAAGGATCGCGGATACACGGTTCTGGCGCACCCGGTCACGCCTGAGCTCGTGACGACGGAGTCCGTGCGGGGAGGCATCATGGCGGTCAGCTCGGAAACGAAGCATCCCGTGGAGGCCATCAAGTTCCTGAATCTGCTGAATACAGATCCTGAGGTACGTAACCTGTTCAATTATGGCATCGAGGGCGTGCATTATACCTTGGATAAGAGCGGCCAAGTCGTGACGATTCCTCCTAAAGATGAGAACGGAGATCCTATTGCGGATGCGCCGCCCAATTATACAGGGGTAACGTACACCCAGGGCAACTGGTTTATTCTGAAGACCATGGGCGGGGCAAACCCGGACCCTATCAACAAATGGGATGAGTTTCGCTCTTCCAACGCCAGAGTCGTCAAATCGAGCCTGCTCGGCTTTACGCCCGATTTAACCATGATGCCGATCCAATTGCAGAATATCGAAATGGTCTGGCAAAAATATTACCCGAGCCTGATGACCGGCAGCGTCGATGTGGACACCGAGCTGCCAAAGTTCAATCAGGAGCTGAGGCAGGCAGGACTTGACGAGGTCAGGGCAGAGGTGCAGAGGCAGCTGGATGCGTGGCGCAGGAATCACAAGTAGCGTTATGATTCATTAAATAGATTAGGGTTCGGAAGGCGCTCAATGGAGCTGCTTCATGCCTTTAAGCCACACGGCTTCAATCGACAAGGTATCCGAAATACGGGTGGTCGGATCGCCATTCACCAGTATAAGGTCGGCGCGCGCTCCTGCAGCGATCCGCCCCCGATCATGAAGAGCAAAACGACGAGCCGGTTTGGAAGTAGCGGATTGCAGCGCTTCGATCGGCGTGAATCCGGCCTGGACCAACAATTGCATTTCATGATGAACGCTGGCGCCATGCGCAAGTCCGCCGAGATTCGGTACAGGGACGGGTGAGACATCCGTTCCGACCAGAACATCCACTCCGGCCCGGTGAAGATCCATGACATTTTTAAAGCTATTCTCCAAATTTCCTTGCGGGAAAGTATTGAAGCTGGAGTTCAAAATATCCAACCAATCCGGACTTAATTTCGAATAAACTCGCGGATCATTCGCCAATTCCGTTGCCGGATTTCCAAGGATGGACGCGTTCAGTACCAAGCACGGCGTCACAAACGCGCCTGAATCGGCGATGGATTTCACCAGTTCGGGCGTGGATTCGGGCCGGTCGATGAACAAGTGGCCCAATCCGTTCACGCCAAGGTTGATGGCGGTTTGCGAAGAATGAGCGGTCAAGACGTGGGCGATAACGATTTTATCGAGCTTGTGAGCTTCTTCCACGGCCGCTTTTAGAATTTCGTCGCTTAATACAGGTAAGCCCGGAGCCCCCATGACCGTTCCTTCTTCAATCATGATTTTAATATAATCCGCACCATTCTCCACTTGGGTGTGCACATGCTTGATCGCTTCCTCCACAGACGTCACTTGGGGGATTTCCTCATGATCGTGAGCATAAGCGGCCAGCATAGCTTCGCGGTCTTCCTTCGACAACTTCTCGAGTTCCCTTAATACGAAATCAGGAATTTCATCGCCATCCGGCAGCAGTTCATCCGGATGACCGCCCGGAGCGGTGATCGCCGTACCGGCAGAACGGACATCGGAGACGTTATCCACATTTTTCAATTGGATGGTACGCCCCCTTTCCGTAAAATCGCCGTTCATTTCAAGCTCTGTCGTCACGCCGAATTGTAAAGCATCCCTTAATCCGCCAATGGACGTATGAACATGCGCATCGATCAAGCCTGGCAATAAAGTCGCACCTTTCGCATCAATGATGGTTGCGTCTGCCGGGATTTCTCCTCCTACCGCTATGATAGTGTCCCCTTTGATGATAACATGTCTTGAATCGATCACTTTTTCCCCATCGAAAATCCTTGCATTTGCAATCACCGTAACTGTATTCTTCATGCTGTCTTCCTCCAATAGTTTATGATTTAACAGTACGAATGATAACAGTTAGAATTCTAACAGTCAATAAACTAATATAATAATTGACATACAAACTCCCTCCCCGTATAGTTATTTAAATGTTGAAAGTTAGGATTCTAACAATTCGAGGAGGTACAATGGTGAAACCTCGCAAAGATACGCCCTATCTGGAATTGTTTCAGATGATTGGCCTTAAGTTAAAGAAAAAAGCGGATGAAAGCATAAAAGAGTTGGGGTTAAACTCGCAGCAAGGAAAAATGATCAGCTATATTTACGAGAACCAGAATCAAGATATCATTCAAAAGGATCTGGCCGATCGATTTCAGCTGCGCGGGGCTAGCATTACAAGTATGCTGCAGGGGCTTGAGAAGAAAGGATACATCGAGAGGAAAATTCCAGCCAATAATGAGCGGCAAAAAAATATTTATGCTTTGCCAAAAGCTGTTGAATTGATTGAAGCTTTTAATGACTCCTTCCAAAAGGTCGATGAAGAGATCGTTGAAGTCCTTACCGAAGAGGAGAAACAGATGTTAAAGGAATTGTTGATCAAGATTAATCAAAGATTATAATGGCGGATGAATCGAATGAAAGCTTGATGCCTACAGGAAACCTTACCCGGGCCGCAACTGCAGCGAGTTTCCAGCGTAAACGGCTCTATGCCGCCACGTTGGAACAATCGTGAACAAGGTTCCCCGTGCATCCAAACGCTACTCTATTCTAATGGCTTCCAAGTTAAGCTCTATCGTGATTTCGTTTCCAACCACGACGCCGCCCGTTTCCAGCGGGGAGTTGAAGGTCAAGCCGAATTCGCTCCGATCGATGCGGGCGATGGCATGGAAACCAGCGCGCTGCCGGCCGCGAGGATCATGGTTCATTCCTTCGAAAGCGGTATGGAAGATAACGGGTTTAGTCGTTCCGTGCATGGTTAAATTTCCTGAGATGTCATACCGTCCTTCGGCAGCAGGTTCGCAGCGGAGGCCTTGAAACGTGATATCAGGATATTTCGTTGAATCAAGGAAATCATCGCTTTTCAAGTGTTCGTCCCGCTGCGGCTGGCGGGTCGTGATACTGCTTGCATCGATGGAGGCTTCGATCGCCATGTTTTCAAGTGCATTCGGATCAAAGCTCATTTGAGCCTGAAATCGCTCGAATACGCCTTTGATTTTGTTAATCATTAAATGCTTCACCGAAAATTCGACGGAGCTGTGCTGAGGATCTACTTCCCAAAGTATCGTGTTCGTGTTCGTCATGTCGTACCACTCCTTTTCGTTTATGAAGCTGATTATATAAAAACGCTACTGACAACAGCCTGTCAGTAGCGTTTTAAGATGTTTTTGACTTGTCGTGAATCGTTGCCAGGGCTTCTTTTACACACGGGCATCCTATTTTTTCGTCAAAAGATCGGTGCAAACGGGAGAGGCATCCGCTATACTGCTAGTTATGAAGGAGGATGACACGATGGGCTACATAGACGAGGTATCGAAGGAGTTATACAGCTATCTTCCCCCTCTCACCAAGCAGGATGATTTTGACGAGTTCTGGAAGACCACGATCCAGCAGGCCAAGGCGGTCCCGCTGGAGCCGGAGAGGGATCAGGTGGATTACCCGGCCCGCTACGCAAAGGTCTACGAAATTTCTTATTACGGAATGGATGAAACCCGAATTCACGGCTGGCTGATCGTTCCGGCATTTGCGAAAAAGGAGAAATATCCGTGCCTCATCCATTATCACGGCTTTAACGGCAGCCGGGGCAAGCCCTCCGAGCTCATGCATTGGGTGATGATGGGGATGGCTGTATTGTCCGTGGACTGCCGCGACCAGGGAGGACGGACGGGCAACAACGCTTCCTACTCTCACGGGTATACAGCGAATGTAGCCAGCAAGGGCGTACATAACAAATGGGAGTATTATTACCGGTACGCGTATATGGATGCGTTGAAGGCGATCGACTTCGCCTGCGCCCAGGAGGATATCGACGCTTCGAAAATCGTCATCGAAGGCGGCAGCCAGGGCGGGGCGCTCGGTACGGCGGTATCCGCTCTGGACGACCGTCCGGTGCTCTCGATGGTGGACGTGCCGAGCAACAGCAACCTCGTCTGCCGAATCGAAGGTAACCACGGGGCTTTTGCGGCGGTAGCCGAATATCTGAACAAGCACCCGGAGCAGACGGACCTCGTGATGGACAACCTGAGCTACTTCGATACGATGAACCTTGCGGACCGCATCTCGTGCAGGGTGCTCGCCAGCGTCGGATTAAAGGACGAAACGTGTCCGCCGCAGATGTACTTCGCTACCTATAACCGGATCACGAACAGCAAAGACATCGTCATTTATCCGTTTAACGGGCATGAAGGCGGAGGGGCCGGCCATACGGAGATCAAGCTGGACTATTTACGTAATCATTTTCCCGACTGGTTCGAAGAGTGAGACCATGAATAGGAATTGATCGGATATTGTTCACCACTGCATGGAGGCAGGCGGAGAATCGAGCATGCGAAGGTTTGAAAAGCGGCGCCAACCCGGCGTCGTTTTTTTGGGGATAAGGTAGCGTCCAGCTTTGAAAATGAAGTGATTTTGTTCTATGGGAAGCATCATTTTGTGTATGACAGTTGGACGGGCCGTCGTGCTACGATATCCATGACGACGTCATGCCCACATAAAAAAATGAAAGCGCTTTACTATACCGGCCGGATAGAGTCCCATGCTTTGCATATGAGAGGGTTAACATACCAAAGGAGGCGGATGATGATATGAAAAGAGGCAGACCGTGGAAAATGGGAATTGCGGCGCTGATGCTGGCGACGCTCCTGCCCGCAGGAACGGGCAGCGCTGCCGCGGCACTAACCGAGGTACCGTATGCGATGGATTCAAGCAATCAGGCGGGTTGGTGGTCCCCGCTCGAAACGTATGGAACGGGATTGGAGTACGCCTACATGGCTTATAACGCCCCCGGAAGCGTCGAATCGACGCACAAGGTTTATATCGCCCGCCGGGACGGAACCGGGGCATGGTCCAACATTCCGGTGATGGATGGAAGCAAGGTTGCGGAGTACACCGACGATGTGGGCCATAACCAGCCGTCGATCGCCAGGGACGGAAGCGGGAGATTCCATGTGTTTGCTTCGATGCATGATGAAGCCTGGCATTATTTCCGTTCCGATACGGTCGGGGGAACGCCGCAAAATCATTCCGCCGACATGCCGACGCCTTCCACGTTCAAAGGCACGTATCCCGTCTTGACCACGGCGCCGAACGGGGACGTGTACCTGTTGATACGTTCCAGCGAGGATGCCGCCGGCTACCGGTCCGGGCAGCTGTTCCGCTTTGACAATGCGGCTTCCACGTGGTCCAAGGTGGCTGTGGTTGGTTCGTCCTTGAACAGATCGTTCTACCCTGACGATCTCGTGTTCGATGCGAACGGCGACTTGCACATTCTGTTTGAGTGGTCCGCTTTTGCGGCCAGCGCACTGCGGCATGAATTGTCTTACGTCAAATACAGCCCGGCGACGGGCAGTTTCACCAAGGCCGACGGCAGCGCCGTCTCCTTGCCGCTGAAGCCTGGAACCGCGGATATCATCCAGCCGCTTGCCGCGACCGAAGTGTATGTTCAAACGGGCAGTGATCCGGGGGGGCCCGGCGTGCAGAGCGCCAAGCTGGCCGTCGACTCCGCGGGCAGCCCTGTCGTTGCGTACCGTTATCGGGAGGAAGGAAGCACCACCTTCTCCGTGAAGTATGCATCTTACGGTAGCGCTGGTTGGAACCTGCAGACGGTGTATAATGCGTCGGAGACCAAGGCAGCCATCGATATCACGTGGGCGGGCTCGGTGCCTCGGGTGTACTACGCCAAAAGCAGCGGTACGGACCGCGCCTTCATGGCCGTCCCGTCGGGCGGCGGCTGGAGCCAAACGTCCATTGCGCCAGGCAAGCCGATCGAGCGGCTGAGCGTGAAGCGCAATGATAACGGCGTCGATATTTTGTATCTCGTGGACGTCACGAACCGCAAGCTGAATTATGGCAGGAATTAAATCGAAAAACACAACAGCTCAGATGGAAGGGGGCGGTTCTGCACTTGTCAATAGAACGATTTGATGCTTTTAGCGGCCCGGGACGCTACATTTTTATGGTATTGCACGAACATTCTTATCTATGGACATCGCGTGAGATATAATGGGAGCACCAAGAGTATAAAGGAGTTCTCGTGATGCGGAAATGGCTCGGCCACCTCGTTCCCCACAAGCTGAAATACCGGTTGTTTGCCGTGTTTGCGCTCGTCATTTTGCTTCCGTTCAGCGTATTGAACTTATACAACTACCAGAAAATCGAATCGCTTGTCCAAAATAAAATCAGCGAGCAGAGCCACGAACAGCTGGACAATCTGCACCGCTCGCTCGAGGATCAGCTCAGCATCGCGTTCAAGACCCTGATCTTCCTGGAGCAGGATTCGGAAATCAGGCGCATCCTGCAGCAGCCGGAGGAGCGTTCGGTCCTGGACAACAAGGAGATTATGGAGGACAAATTCAAAGGTCTGAATAACAGCTTTTTCCTGTATAATCCGTCCGTCTATTTCACGCTGCTCGACAACAGCAGCCATGTATATACGTCCTATCCGCCGAATAAGTCGCTGAATTACAGCCAGATTGCTTCGAACCCGTCGTTCAAAGCGCTGGAGGAGGCCAAGAGTTCCTATCTTTGGGTGTCTGACGATGACAATTACGTGTCCCGGGATATCAGCAAAAGCCCGGCACTGCTGTCCCTGTATGCAGAACTTCGGGACCGCAGCAACCGGGCTTACGGCCTGGCGCGCATCAGCATCGATTTTTCGTTCTGGTTCCAATCCATGCTGCAAAAATCCGAGAGCGATCAGGCCTATTTCATCATGACCCGTTCCGGCGAGGTGATCGCAAGGTCCATCCCCGATGCTTCGCTGTCTCCGGAAGCCGTGCAGGAAATCGCAAGTCTGCCGCAAAACGGCCACTGGACGGATCAGCAGTCCGACTCGCTCGTTAACTACAGCTATCTGTCTTCCCTGGACTGGTACCTCGTGGACCGGATTCCGCTCCATTTGTTGTTCCGGGAAATCGAAACCCTGAAGAAACAGTATTTCGTGACCTTTTACGTCATTACCGCCGCGTTTATTGCGGTTGCGTTCATGATTGCCCATGCGTTTACGAGGCCGCTATCCCATATGCAGCGAAAAATGAAGGAAGCGGTCCACAAGGATCTTCGGATCCGGCTGCCCGAGAAGCGCTACAAGGGCGAAATTTTGGAGCTGACCCGGACTTTCAATGCGATGATGGTCGATATGAACGGACTCGTCCAGCGGCTGCGGGCCGAGGAACGGCAGAAGGATGCGGTGCATTTTCAAATGCTGCTGGCCCAGATGAACCCTCATTTCCTGCTGAATACGCTCAATACAATGAAGTGGATCGGGCTGCGGGGCGGAAACGAAGAGATCGTGGAAATATGCCTGTCCCTCGGAAAGCTGCTGGAGACGAGTCTGAATTCCGACGTAGACCTGATTCATCTCCGCGACGAAATCGAGCTCACGCGCGCATTCCTCTACATTCAGCAGGTGAGATATGGGAACCGCTTTCAAGTGGAGTTCAGCTATGACGAGGAACTGGTCTACGCGCTGGTGCCGAAACTGAGCTTGCAGCCGCTGGTGGACAACGCGATTCAGCATGGCATCGGCAATATGGCGGAAGGCGGGCGGATTCTGATCCGGATGGGTCGCAGCCCGGAGCTGCCGGACCGGCTTACGCTGGAGGTCGAGGACAACGGCGCCGGCATGGGGCAGTCCGGTAAGAAACGTGAAGAAGGACGCAAGCGCCCGAGCATCGGGCTGCAAAACGTGCGGGAGCGGCTGCGCCTGTTGTTCAAGGACAAAGGAGAGCTTGAGATCATTCCGCTCGAGCAGGGCACGCTGTGCCGCATGCATTTGCCGGTGCTGCTGTCCGAGCCCTACGAAAGTGCACGGCAATCCGATATCATCTAGCGAACTGCGAAGGGGAGAACGCATATGTGGAAGGTACTGCTGGTGGAAGACGAAACGTTCGTGAGGGAATCGGTCAAGGAGATCATCCGGTGGGAAGAGATGGGTTTTACGCTGGCCGGCGAGGCAAGCAACGGCCTGGAGGCGCTGCCGATGATCAAGGAAGATCCGCCGGATCTGGTGCTGTGCGATATCGTCATGCCGCAGATGGACGGCCTGGAGCTGCTGCAGGAGACGCGGAAAGCAGGCATCGCATCCAAGTTCGTCATGCTGACCTGCATCGGCGATTTCGAATCGATGCGCAGAGCCATGGAATACGGCGCATCCAATTATATTTTGAAGCTGTCCATGAGCGTCAAGGATTTGCGGGAGACGCTGGTGAAGGTGAGCAGGGAGCTGTCGGCCCAGCGTTCCCCGGCCGAGCGTCCGGTTCGTCCGGCTGCGGCTGCCCGGGAGAAGATCACCCATCCCGAAGTGAACAAAATCATGGAATACATCGAACAAAACTATGACCAGGACATTACGCTCAGATCACTCGCACGCTACGTCATGATGGGGGAAAACTACGTCAGCGCCCTGTTCAAAAAGAAAACCGGGGAGACGCTGATCCACTACCTGCACCGGACAAGGGTCGAGAAGGCCATCGAATACCTGACGACGACGGATCTTCCGGTCAATCGGATTTGCCAGAACGTCGGGTTCATGAACGACAACTATTTCATTAAAATTTTTAAGCGGATGACGGGGATGACGCCGAGCCAGTACCGGATGAAGCAATAGAACAAAATGCATCTCCGGGCGACCGGTGATAAGCCCCTAACTGCGTATATCTGTTCCATGGAAATCATGATTCTGTTACTTACGGCGTGACCCGCTGCTTTGCTATCCTTGAGCTGCAACACAACATTCCTATTTGATGCGGGGGGCTTCAATTGAGAAAAAAAGGTTTGCTTGCGGGATTCGTATCGCTGGCGCTGATCGCGGGCGTGATGTCGGGCTGCTCCGGCGGCGGAAGCAAAGGGGAAGCCGAAGGGGCGGATGCGAAGGCTGCTTCGTCCTCGGGTACTGTTAAGCTGAAAATGTGGGGCGGGGTTCCGCCGGAAGCCGGGCCGCAGGAGGTCATGGACGCCTGGAATAAGGATCACCCGGACATTCAAGTGGAGTACGTGCGGTACGTAAACGACGATGAGGGCAATTTGAAGCTGGATACGGCGATTATGACCGGCCAGGATGTGGACTTGTTCATCAACTATTCCGCTTCGCAGGCGACGAAACGGGTAACGTCGGGGGCAGCAGCCGATTTGAGCTCATTCACAGACTATAATATTGATGAGAAAATGGGGCCGGAAGCCGAAGGCTGGAAGATCGAAGGCAAATATTACGGTGTGCCGACGACGAAAAGTTCGTTCTTCGTCGCGCTGAACAAGGACGCCCTGGATGCGGCCAATCTGCCGGTTCCGAAGGATTGGACCTGGGAAGAGATGATGGAATACGCCAAAAAGCTGAAAAAAGGCGACGGATACGGCTTCATTCAAAACACCGAGCCGTACGTTGATCCGATCGACTCGGTGCTCGCCAAAGAAGGCTATACCAAAGCGGACGGGACGTCCAACCTGGATCACCCGCTGGTGAGAAAATGGCTGGAGTCCTTGAACCGCATGATGAAGGATGATCAAACGACGCCGCCGCTCGGCGAGCAGCTGACGTCCAAAATGCCGGTCGAGCAAATGTTCCTCAGCGGCGAAGTGCCGATGCTGAACATCGGGGCATGGCTGCTCCGCAGCTCTAACAACTTCACCGATTATCCGCGCGATTTCAAAATTGCGTTCGCGCCGGTGCCGAGACTGGAAGAGGATGCGGCGAAGTACGTGACGCGCGGCGGTTTGGGTGATTATATCTCGATCAACGCCAAGTCCAAGCATCAAAAGGAAGCATGGGAGTTTCTGAAATGGTACGCGGACGGCGGCATGGCGCCGATGGCGGCAGGAGGGCGTTTGCCGGCATCCAAGGATTCCGATCAGGACGCGGCGCTGAAGAGCATGCTCGGCGACAAAGGGGACACCTACGATCAGGAATCCTTGATGTACGTCATGTTCGACAATAAGACACCGACTTTTGTCCGTACCGTTCCGCAGGAAGTTATGGATCTGCGCTCGCAGGAATACGAAAAGTACTTCCTGGGTTCCCAGGGTCTGGATGCGGCAGTGGCGGAGATGGTTAAGCGGCATAACGAATATTTGAAATCCAATCCGCAAAAGTAATCATTTGCTGCGGAGGTGAAAATGACAAGGGACGGCCCAAGCTTGATGGCCGTCTCTTTTTTATTCCAGATAGAACAATTTGATGACCAAGCGCCATGCGGCGAGCTGCACGGTGTTTTTTTTGCATCATTTTGTGGTATGAAGACGATGGTTTTGTTCCTTCTCGTGAACCGCTGCGGCTTGCTAGACTGAGTACATCAAATCAAGAAATGAGGGGAAAACGCATGAACAACCATTGGATGAGAAGGCAGCGGAGGCTGGGTTACGTCTTTATCGGGCCCAGCATGATCGGCGTGCTGTTGTTCTTTCTCATACCGGCCGCATATTCCCTGGGCTTGGTCTTCACGGATTATAAATTCATGAATCCCAAGGTCGGGTTCGTCGGTTTCGATAATATCATCCGGATGCTGCACGACAAGCTGTTCTACCTGTCGCTGAAGAATACGGTCCTCTTCCTCGTGGCGGTGCCGGTGTCGATCGCGCTTGGCTTCGTCGTCGCGGTCATCCTGAACCAACGGATCTATTTAAAAAAGCTGCTGCGCGCTTTGTATTTCATGCCGTACATCACGAGCGGGGTAGCCGTCGCCTTTGTCTGGATGCTGCTGTTTCAGCCGAAGCAGGGGCCGATCAACGGTTTCCTCCGCGGCATCGGCATCGAGCATCCGCCGGGGTGGCTGTCCACCACGACAACTTCGATGTTCGCCATCGATATCATTTGGATCTGGTTCCTGATGGGCTATAACATGATCATCTATCTGGCCGCGCTGCAAGAAGTATCGCCGGAACTGCTGGAAGCCGCGAAGATCGATGGTGCGCGGCCGGGTCAGCTGCTCCGTAAAATCATTTGGCCGCTCGTCAGTCCCACGACGTTCCTGCTGCTCGTAACCGGCATGATCATGACGATCAAGACGTTCGGTATTATTCAGGCGACGACGCAGGGCGGTCCTGGGAACAGCACGACCATCCTTTCCTTGTACGTCTATCAGAATGCTTTCCGATATTATGACATGGGCTATGCCGCCACGATCTCGTGGGCGCTGTTCATCATCATCCTGATCATCACCGTGGTTCAATGGATCGGCCAAAAACGTTGGGTCCACTATTAACAGAAAGAGAGGCCTGAAGCATCATGGAACTCAAAAAACGACTCGTTTCCGGCACGCCGGGCAGGCTGCTGGTGACGCTGATCATGCTGGCGCTGGCCATCGTGATGATCATGCCCTTTTTATGGATGATCAGTACGTCCTTGAAAACCCCGACCGAGGTGTTCAAATACCCGATCGAATGGATTCCTGCGCATCCGACGTGGGAGCATCATCTAAAGGTGTGGAGCGGCCCGAAAAGCTTCGGCACCTATTATCTGAACTCGCTGAAGATCGCTTTCATCGGCATGGTCGGAGCCACGTTCCTGTCCGCTTTCGCGGCATATGGCTTCGCCCGGGTCGAATTCAAGGGGAGAAATGCACTGTTCATGCTCTATTTATCCATGATGATGATTCCCCCGCAGGTACTGTTCGTGCCCAAGTTCATCATGTTTGAATGGGCCGGCATCTACAACACGCATTGGTCGTTGATCCTGCCCGGCATGTTCACGATTTTCGGCGTGTTTATGCTGCGCCAGTTCTTTCTGTCCATTCCCCATGAGATTTCCGAGTCGGCCTTCATCGACGGAGCGGGGCATTTCCGGATCTTCTTCCGGCTCATTCTGCCCCTCGCCAAACCGGCACTGGCTACTCTGGCCATCATCGATTTCTCCTGGCAGTGGAACGATTACGAGAATGCGCTGGTCTTCCTGATCGACGAGCGGCTGTATACTATTCCGCTTGGACTTCAGAATTTCATCCTGGAAAATACGGTGGATTACAACGGCATGATGGCCGCGGCTTCTGCGGGCATTATTCCGATGATCGTCGTGTTCGCGATCGGCCAGCGCTACATTATTCAAGGCTTGACCAACTCAGCGGTGAAAGGGTGAGAAGATGAAAACGGAGACGATGCGAAGCGACGTGACCGTGATCGGCGGCGGGCTGGCAGGCGTATGCGCCGCCATTGCGGCGGCACGGCTCGGCAGCAAGGTCGTACTGGTGAACAATCGCCCGGTTCTGGGCGGCAATTCGAGCAGCGAAGTACGGGTATGGGTGTGCGGGGCGACCGCGCACGGCATTAACCGGTATGCGCGGGAGACGGGCATCATGGGCGAGCTGTTCGTGGAGAACCAGTACCGCAACCCGGACGGCAATCCGTACTTGTGGGATTTGGTTATCCTGGAAGCGGTCAAGGCGGAGCCGAACATTACGCTGCTGCTGAATACCGATGTGCATGAAGTTGAGGCGGATGGTCCGGAGGAGAACCGCATGGTTCGGTCGGTGACCGGCTGGATGATGGGCTCCGAACGGCGCATACGCCTGGAAAGTCCGGTCTTCCTGGATTGTACCGGCGACGGTCTCGTCGGCTTTATGGCGGGAGCCCGGTACCGGATCGGCCGTGAAGCCGCCCATGAATACGGGGAAGCGTGGGCGCCGGAGGAAACGGACGGCATTACCTTGGGCAGCACACTGCTATTCTATACGAAGGACGCGGGGCATCCCGTCCGGTTCGTGCCGCCTTCCTTCGCCAAGGACATCACGCAGACGCCGATCCCGATCAAGCGGGTCATCCGCAGTGGCGATTCGGGCTGCCATTATTGGTGGATTGAGTGGGGCGGCGAGTTGGACACGGTTCATCATAATGAAGCGATCCGGGACGAGCTCTGGTCCGTCATTTATGGCATCTGGGATTATATCAAAAATTCGGGGCAGTTTGAGGCCGATACCATGACCCTGGAATGGGTCGGTTCCATTCCGGGAAAAAGGGAATACCGCCGTTTCGTCGGCGACTATGTGCTGAATCAGAACGACATCATCGCGCAGGAGCCGTTCCATGATCGCATCGCCTTCGGCGGCTGGTCCATTGACCTGCATCCGCCGCAGGGCATGTATGCCGAAGCCAGCGGCTCCAAGCATATGCATGCGGACGGCAACTATCATATTCCGTACCGCTGTCTGTATTCGGCGAACGTAGGAAATCTGCTGTTCGCCGGCCGGAACGTCAGCGCTTCCCATGTGGCGTTCGGCACGACGCGCGTCATGGCGACCTGCGCGGTCATGGGGGAAGCGGCCGGCACCGCTGCTTCGCTGTGCGCAGCGAAGGGCGTGTCGCCGCGCGATATCTACCGCTCGCATCTGCAGGAGCTGCAGCAGACGCTGCTGCGCCAGGACGCTTCCATTATTGGTCTGTCGCATGAAGACGATCAGGACCTGGCATCGCTGGCGAAGGTTTCGGCATCATCGGTTCGCAGAGCCATCTCCTTCGACAACCCGGATTCCGCCGTTCAGCTAAGCCGGGATGTCGCGGTGCTGTTCCCGGTCGAGCCGGCAGTCGAAGGGCTGGAGCTGCTCGTAGACGCAGCCGAGGATACCCGGCTTACCGTGGAGTTATGGGACACCGGACGTCCGGAGAATTACGTGCCGTATTCGAAGGTGGCTGAAGCCGAAGCGGCCATCGCCAAGGGCGAAGCGCAGTGGGTATCCATCCCCCTCGCTTGGGAACCGGACGCGCCGCAGAACGCCTTTGTCATCATTCGCGAGAATCCGGGCGTCAGCCTGTACCGGACGTCCAAACCGCTTACCGGCGTCCTCGCCTTCGAGAAGGGAGCGGTCCCGAACGCGTCGTCCAATCTGGAGGACCACGACGAGAATCAACCGGTTGTGGCCTGGAGCATGAAAGCTGTGGTCCGCCAGCCGTTCTGCTTCAAGGTCAAGGGCATGACCACAGCTTATGCGCCGGAAAAAGCGGTTGGCGGATACAAGCGGCCATTCGGCGGTCCTAATCTGTGGGCATCCGAGCCGATCGGTCCGGAGAGCGAGGCTTGGCTGCAATTGACATGGGAGCATGAAATATCGATGAAGGAAATCATGTTGACGTGGAACGACGACGTGAATGAAGACCTGATTAACCTTCATCATCACCGCACGTCATTCGATACCATCCCGGAACTGGTGAAATCTTACCGGATCGAGGCACGGGTCCAAGGGAATTGGAGTACGGTGGCTTCTGCCGAGGATAATCGGCGGAGGAGCAATCGCATCCGTTTGAAGGGCTCGATCTTGGCCGATGCGCTGCGCGTCGTGATCGAAGAAACGAACGGCGCCCCTTGCGCCGAGTTGGTGGAAATTCGGGTGTATTAACAGTTGAGGCAGCCTACCCTTCCGGGTGGCTGCCTTTTTGAAGTACTTCTATTATATTTTATGAATCTGCTTTTTTTGCTGCCGTGGTATGATAGCCTTAACCAAGCTTGAATGGGAAAAAGTGGGGTTCTGAATCTTTCTCCTTTGGCAGGAAGGAACATGCAGCCTATGAAAAAGCAATTGTCAGGTCTGATCGTCATGGTCGCCGTATTTGCCGTCGCGACCTCAATTTTCATCTATGAATGGCTTCATCCAAATGTCAACTACCCGAAAGCGCATGAAGGCGTGCTGGATGCCAGACATTGGAACTTTACGCAGCAGGGGATCATCCCGCTTCGAGGCGAATGGGAATTTTACAAGGATCGGCTGCTGACGCCCCGGGACTTCGCCGATCGGGGAACGGAGCTGCAAGCGGAGCGGCGTCTTCTCCCTGTCCCCGGAGACTGGGAGGGAAAGGTGTCGGATGACGGCTATGGCGCCGGGACTTACCGTCTGCGGATACGGGTGGGTGATCTTGGCGATTACGGTCTTCGAGCCAAAAAGATTCGGATGTCGAGCCGCATTTACATGGGCGGCAAGGAGCTTGGAGGCACTGGGCAACCTGCCTTGTCGGATAATGATTTTGTGCCCAGCAATGTTCCATTCTTCGGGTCGATCGAGGCGGATGGCCGGGAAATCGATATTATCGTCCGGGTGTCGAGCTATCGATATCTGCAAGGAGGACTTGTGCAAGCACCCGAGTTCGGGCTAACGGTCGACGTCATGGCCCGGAGAGATAACGCCCGCATAGCCGACGTGATCGTTATGACCACGCTGCTGTCCTTTGGCATTTATTTTGCGGGGATGTTCAGGCAATGGCGGCGGGAGCCGTACTTGATTTTCTTCAGCTTGTTCTGTTGGGCACTGGGGCTTTTTTTCAGTATCGACAACGAAATTATTATGGGGAACCTGGTTCCCTCGATGTCATTTCTGCTGTTGCAAAAGCTGTTGTTCATCCTCCCGTACCTGTCTATTCTGTTCTTTATTCATTATGTGCGCCTCTATTTAAGCGACAGAAGCGGGTACTGGTTTAGGACATTCCTTGGGGTTTCCTGTGTTTATCTGGTTTTGCTGGCCGCGCTTCCGAATGATTATCTAATGGTTTTGTTGTGGCCCGGCGTTGTTTTGCAGATTGTGGCCTTCGGGTTCATTTTCGCCTCGATTTTCCGCAATCGTCATCAGGGAATCCAGGTTTTTTATATTCTACTCGGCGTGTTCTTTTTAATCATCAGTTGGGTGTTTGCCCAGACCCGTTACCAGTTGGCGCTGGATAGTCCTTATTACATCATCGTCACGCTGCTGCTGGTCGTACTGTCGCAGTCGTTCCTGATGACGGACCGGATTCGGGGAGCTTTTCTGCGCAGCGAACGCTTGGCCGAACAACTGCTGATCCATGACCGGCAGAAGGACGAATTTTTGGCAAAAACGTCGCATGAGCTTCGCACGCCTCTGCACGGCATCATCAATCTGTCGGAGGCGCTGCTGGAAAACAAGGAAGTGCCACTCGCAGCAGGGCATCGCGAGAACGTCAGGCTGCTGCATCTGATCGGAAGGCGGCTTGCCGGGCTGGTGAATGACATCCTCGATATGAACCGGATTCGGTACGGTCAGCTCCATGTGCAGCCGAAGCCGGTTGATCTGTATGTATCGACCCGCTTTGTCATGGAGACCTTGTCGATTTCGCCGATCAAGAGCGGCGTCCGGCTTGTAAGCGAGCTGTCTCCCGCGCTTCCGCTTGTACTGGCTGACGAGAATCGGTTGCGGCAGATTTTGCACAATCTGCTGGAGAACGGGCTGAAGTACACCGACCGGGGAAACGTCTCGATCTCGGCAGAAAGACGGGGAGAGATGCTGGCTGTTTCGGTTAGCGACACCGGGAGGGGTATTCCGGCTGAAATCATGGACGACCTGTTTCAGCCGTTTTTCCAACATGACGAGAAAGGCTTCCAATCACGCGATGGCATCGGGCTCGGGCTCAGCATATCGAAGCAGCTGGTGGAGCTGCAGGGTGGGCATTTGCAGGTAGAGTCCGAAGTTGGCCGCGGTTCGCGGTTCACGTTCACGCTGCCGATTGCCTGGAGTGGAGCGCGCGAGGCGGCGGCAGTCGCAGAATACGCCGAATATACGGTGGACGAGGAATGCACAGAGTACGAGAAGCACATGAAGTCTCCAGAGAACCTCGAACCGATCACTGCTCTCCCGTTCATGCCCGCCGGGTTGGAGGAGACGTTCCATATTCTGATCGTCGACGATGAGCCCTCCAACCTGAAGGTAGCGATGGATGCAATCTCCTCCATGGGTCATACGTATACAACGGCGGGCGGCGGAGCAGAGGCACTGGAGGCGCTGCGGCGCAAGAAGCCAGACCTCGTGCTGCTCGACTTAATGATGCCCGGCGTGTCGGGACTCGACATTTGCCGGAAAATCCGCTCATTGCACGGTCTGGCCGAGCTTCCGGTGCTGATGCTGACCGCCTCGGGGCAGACGCGTGACATTCTGGCCGCTTTTACTGCGGGGGCTAACGATATTTTGCAAAAGCCTTTTGAACTGGCGGAACTTCGGGCCAGGGCGCAGTCGCTGCTGGCGATGAAAAGCTCCTCGGAGTGGGCTGTACGTAGGGAGATGGATTTTTTGCAGGCTCAAATTTCCCCGCATTTTCTGTACAACAGCCTGAATGCCTTGGTTGGGCTCAGCTACAAGAATGTGGACAAGCTGAGGGAAACCATTCATCATTTGACCACGTATCTTCGTGCCAAGTTTACATTCGTCTTCCAAGGAGACGCGGTTCCACTGGAACGGGAATTGGAGCTGGTGCGCGCCTACCTTGCCATTGAGCTGCTTCGTTTCGGTCAGCGGCTGGTCGTCCGCTATACAATCGAAGACAATGTGCACAGTATGCTGCCTCCGCTTACCCTTCAGCCTATTGTCGAGAATGCCGTCCGCCACGGGATCGGGCAAAAGCCCGAGGGAGGGACCGTGGATATCATCGTCCGCCGCGGCGATAACGGTGTCGAGATCGTCGTCAAGGATGACGGAGTCGGAATGGATGAAGGGACGCTGAGGCAGCTGGAACAAGGAAAGACCGGGGGCATCGGCATCGGAAATGTGAACCGCCGTCTGCAAATGAGGTACGGACGAAGTCTAGACATTCAAAGCCGCTTAGGCGAAGGAACTCGAATCACGATTTATTTGACGGAGGGGCACTATGTGGAGAGCCATTCTGATTGACGACGAAGAGATCGCACTTGACGTCATGGGCATTTTGTTGGACGAAGTTGGTGATGTGGAGGTAGTCGGCAGGTTTCAACTGGTTACCGAAGCGATTGAACAATGCGGCACTCTCCAACCGGATTTGATTTTTTTGGATATCGAAATGCCTGGAATGGGCGGGCTGGAGGCTGCAGGAGCGCTGGCAGCATGCTGTCCGGATGCTGAAATCGTCTTTGTGACGGCCCACGACCAGTATGCGATTGACGCGTTCGACACCTCCGCCATCGGGTATTTGCTTAAGCCCGTCGCCAAGGACAGGCTTGTTAAGACGCTATCCCGTTATGCGGAACGGCAAGCCAAAAGGCAGATCCGAAGCGTTGAATCCATGCGTGGGAACGAGCTGAATGCCGCCAGCCCGGCGGCTGGACTCGAAGGATACGCGGAAGATAAGCCGCGGCTGTTGCTTAAAGTGCTGGGTAGCATGGAACTGTATGCTCCAGACGGCCGGCTATTGACATGGCGTACCAAGAAAACGAAGGAGCTGTTTGCGCTGCTTTGGCATCATCGGAGTCGGCCGGTATACAAATACGCGATTCTGGAATATTTGTGGCCGGATGATTCGGCGGAACGAGGACAAAAGCTGCTGCATACGTCCCTTTATTACTTGCGGAGCCTATTTAAGGCGGAAGGCTACGACGGATTCGTGAAATACGGTGATGAGCGGTATTGGATTGATTCGTCGGCCATCCGCAGCGACTTGGAGGAGCTCCTTGGAATGCTGAAGGAAGGAGATGCGGCAACTAAAGCCGAAGACATGATCAGACTGTACAGCGGCGGCGATTATTTGGAGATGGAGCATTACGAATGGGCCAATGCCTACCGGATGGAGCTTCGCTCGGCCATGATGTCCTCCATGAATGCAGCACTCGGACGGGTACCGAATGAATTCCGCTTGCAGCTTCTCTGGAAATTGATCGAATTGGAGCCAAGCCGGCTGCCCTATTATGACTTGCTTGTGGATTGCCTGTACCAGGCTGGGGACGAGGATGGCGTTCGCCGGGTGCGGGCGATGATGGAGCAGATGGAGCTGAAGGGAGAATAGAACGGGACGATTGGGGCGAAAGTAGCAGACGACAATCGCAGAAAATGTAGAGAAAACAGTCTTCAGATACTCATTTGAAGGCTGTTTTTGTCGTTTTATGGGAGCAATGTTGTGAAAATGTTGAGAGCTGCTTATTACAATGAGACTCAGATGCAGACGATCTCAAGACTATGAGGTCCGTAATTTATACATTCGGAAAGAGAGGATCAGACATGAACGCACAAAAGAGGAACAATACCGCTTACAGGGCGGTCATATCCGTCGTTATAAGCCTGGTCATGCTGTTCGGGGCGATTCTCCAAATGTTGGCGGTGCCGGGACAAGCTTCCGCCGCCCCAGGAGTCGTATGGAAGCCGATCGACGGGGGCGGGCTCAGCGCGGGTACGGGTTCGAACTCCAGCTCGAGGGACCCGAGCATCGCGACCTGGAACAACCATTTGTATGCTGCATGGCCGCAGCAAAATGGCGGCTTCGGGCAACCGGAAATCAGAGTTATGCAGTGGGACGGCAGTCAGTGGTCGCCGGCTGATGACGGGAGCGGTCTGAACTTTGGATCCAACAGCAGTGCAAACAATCCTTCACTTGCAGTATATAAGGGTTGTTTGTACGCCATCTGGTCGGAAAGACCTTCATCAATCCCTCAGATCAGAGCCAAGAAAAATTGTGGAGGCGGGGACGGATGGGTTTCGACAAGCGGAAACGATCCGGTAAGCGGCAGCGGCAGAGGTGAATTGCCGGTGCTCCTCGTTTATCACGATGATTTGTATGCGACTTGGATAGGTACTTCGGACGGGAGTACGGGCCGAAAAATTCAAGTGAAAAAATATAATGGCAGCGTCTGGAGCAGCGAAGCGGTGGATATGACATTCGTTTCAAACGGAGTGGCATTTGGGCCGCGGCTCGCAGTCTATCAAGACGATCTTTATTTAACCTGGAGCGAGCAAATGGCGGACAGCCCGTATTACTCTTATATTCCCGTCATGAAAAAAACCATCAATGGTGCAGGAAGTGTCATTTGGAAGAACGTATCGGGGAATTTGGGGATTACGAATACGACGACATCGGCAGGAAGCCCGGTTCTGCAAGCCTATAACGGGCTGTTATATGCGGTATGGAGGGATAACAATCCCGCTCAGTTGAAGGTAAGCAGCTTCGATGGAAGTGTCTGGAGCCCAGTCGGTAGCGGCAATTTGGATAAGCCGACGGGGGTTCAATCGCAAAGCCCGAATTTATTTGTATATAATCAGAAGCTGGTTGCCGTTTGGAACGATGTGAATTCGCAAGGGTTCCAGTGGGACCTCCGGGTCGAGGAATACGACGGCACGAAGTGGAGCCCGGCGAACCAGGGAATTGCGGACACGAATTTCGGCAACGTTACTTCTTTTGCCTTATTGAACAACGCGATGTATCTAGCATGGTCCGACGTCTCGAAAATTTATGTGTCCGAGCGCCGGGAACCGCCTGCTGCCCCTAAGGGTTTACAAGCGGTTGCGGGAGATCGGGAAGCGGAGCTTAGCTGGAATTTGGGCAGCGGGGTTGCAAATTACAAGATTTATCAAGGCACCGCCAGCGGGGTGTACGGCCCCGATCCGATCAAGACAGTAGATGGCACGACCGGCCATTATAAAGTTCAGGGACTTGCGGGCGGCACGACTTATTACTTCGTCGTGACGGCCGTTAACGATAATGGGGAGAGCTCCTCCTCAGTGGAAGCGAGCGCAATTATTACAACGCAGCTCGCGACGGTAAGCTACGCGCCTGGTGATCACGGAACGATCAGCGGAGCGAGTGAACAGGTGGCGATCGGCGGGCATCCGGCAGCGGTACCGACGGTCACTCCTGAGGCGGGATACCATTTTGCTGGATGGAGCAGCGATGGAGGCATCACGAAGCTTAGCAGCCAACAGGTTGCCGCTTCGACGGTGACCGCTGACGTGACATATACCGCTTATTACACGGTGGTTGTCATGGGAGACGCGGATGGGGACGGCAAGGTAACGGCTGCGGACGCGCTTTTGTTGACCAAATACATCAAGGGTAAGATTACGCTGACACCGGAGCAATTGCAGGCGCTCGACATGAACGGTGATGGACAATGGGACGATGAGGATGTCAAAGCTATTCTTGCCATCTCCGTGGGAAAGGATTGATTTAATGCGTTGGAAAAAATGGATTTCGACAGTGCTTGCGGTCGTTATGTTTTTGCCTTTCGGAACGTTGGTCCATGCAAAGTCGGATATAGCGTCAAACTCGATGAAGGTAAGCAGTGAAGAGGGATATGCCGGAGGTTTCGTTGATGTACCGGTGTTTCTGACACCGGAGGATATGATCAACAAGTACGACATTTCGATCGGGTTCGATGCTGCGTCGCTCGAACTGGTGTCCGGGAATGAAGTTACAAATGAACTGGGTGCCAGTCAAGGCGATACGTTCGATACGGATATCACCATTACGGGAATCGCCAATGTAAAAGCTAATTTGGTTAACAACCCGGTTTGGGATGATGATACAAAGGTGTTCACTCTTCATTTCAAAATCAAGGACTCTGTGCAGCCAGGCGATTTGGACCTGACTGTGCCTAAGCACGATCTCTATGAGGGCGTAGAAATCGCTTCGACAACGGTGGAAGACGGCAAAATTACGGTAAGGGCAGTGAACACTAAACATACCGTGACGTTTGATTCACAGGGAGGCAGCGCGGTAGAAAGCGCGACCAACGTGACCAGCGGCACGACGATCGGCGAGCCGACAGCGCCAACGAAGGCAGGCTACACGTTCGCAGGCTGGTACAAGGATGCAGCGGGAACGGAAGCATGGAACTTCGCAGTGGATACGGTCACGTCTGATGTGACACTGTACGCGAATTGGACGTCGACTACGCAGGAGCAGTTCACCGTGACGTTTGATTCACAGGGAGGCAGCGCGGTAGAAAGCGCGACCAACGTGACCAGTGGCACGGCGATCGGCGAGCCGACAGCGCCGACGAAGGCAGGTTACACGTTCGCAGGCTGGTACAAGGATGCAGCGGGAACGGCTGCATGGAACTTTGCAATGGATACGGTCACGTCCGATGTGACACTGTACGCGAATTGGACGCGGCACGCGGTGCAGATTCAGATTGGCTCGGTGAGCGGAACGCCCGGGTCTACGGTGGACGTACCGGTCACAGCAGGCGAATCCACCTATGGAATAGCAGCCTACGACATACAGATTGATTTTGACACGGAGGCCCTGGAATTAACAGGCATTGCGGGAAATGCGGGAGATTACTTCGACTCCAATTACGATAACGTCACAGGCTGGCTCAAAACGGCATGGGTAGACAGCGATGCGGGCGATACGCCGATCGCGGCGGGAGAGAAGCTGTTCACCATCAGTTTCAAGATTAAGAGCGGGGCAGGGTTAGGCGATAAGGCACTGACGGTGCAAACGGAAGAACCCATTCTTTTCTCGATCTTGGATTCGTCCGGGAACGAGATGGAAAAAACGTTGACTCCCGGCAAGGTGACGGTAAAAGAGGGACCAGTGCAATTCACCGTAACGTTCGATTCGCAGGGAGGCAGTGCGGTTGACAGCATTACCCACGTGGACAACGACATGACAATCGGCGCTCCTACAGCACCGACGAAGGCAGGCTATACGTTCGCGGGCTGGTATAAAGAAGCGGCTGGAACGCATGCATGGAACTTCGCAGCGGATACGGTCACGTCCGATGTGACGTTGTATGCGAAGTGGACAAGCAATGATTCGAACAACTCGAACAATTCAAATAACTCTGGCTCTCCTTCAACAAGTTCAGGCACGTCGACCCCTGAGAAGCCTGCAGGCCTTCAGGTGATTGTCGACGGCGTCGTGAAGGACCAAATCGCTACAGGCTTGACCACTAAAGAGAACGGCAAGTCTGTGCTGACGGCCACGATCGACCCATCCAAGCTGGTTGATCAGCTTAAGCAGGCGGCGAACAAATCCACCGTGATTGTCCCTGTTACCGCAAGTGTGGACAAGGTGTTGGTGGTACTGACCGGCGAAGCAGTGAAGAGCATGGAAACCAAGCAGGCGGTTTTGGAGGTACAGACGCCATACGGTATCTACAAACTGCCTGCCGGACAAATAGCCATCGACCAAATCTCCTCTAAACTGGGCGAACAGGTCAAATTGTCAGACATAGTCGTTCATGTGGAGATTGCCAAGAGCGATGAGGCAGCGACGGTTCTCGCAGAAGCTGCGGCGACCCAAGGAAGCTTTGCGATGGTAGCTCCGCCTGTCACATTTAATGTAACAGCTTCTTATAACGGCAAAACGGTAGCCGTAGAGCAATTTAGCAGCTATGTGGAACGCGAAATTCCGCTTCCCTCCGGTCTCGATCCGAGCAAGGTGACAACAGCTGCCGTGTTGAACCCGGATGGCAGCGTTCGCCATGTTCCTACCGTTATCACGACTCGTGAAGGGAAAAATTATGCGGTCGTGAACAGCCTCACCAATAGCGACTACTTCCTGATCTGGAATCCGAAGACCTTCATGGACGTGGAAGGGCATTGGTCGAAAAAGGCTGTAAACGACATGGCTTCTCGAATGATTGTCAAAGGGACCGACGACAACCATTACAATCCCGATGCGGTCATTACACGGGCGGAGCTCGCAGCTATTGTGGTACGGGCGTTGGGCTTGTCCGAGAACGGCAGCAAGACCGATTTCACGGATGTCAAGTCCGGGGATTGGTATGCAGGCGCTGTCGCGAAGGCTGTGGAATACGGCTTGATCGAAGGCTACGAGAACCAGACGTTCGCACCTACCCAAACCATTACCAGGCAGGAAGCGTTGGTGATCATGGCCCGGGCGATGAAGCTGACAGGACTTGAAGCGGATGGTGCATATGCGGAGTCCGTGCTGTCCCCGTTTGCAGACCGAGCAGAGGTAGCTTCTTGGGCGAAGCCGGCCATGGCCGCAGCCGTGAAGAACGGACTCGTGAAAGGTTCGAGTGAAGGCTTGATGCCGACAGGAAACCTTACCCGGGGCGAAACTGCAGCGATTGTGCAACGGTTTTTGATCCAAGCCAAGCTTATCGATAACCGAAACACCAACGAGAGTTAAGTAAATAACAGGTTTAAAATCAGCACAAAACCAGCCTCTTTTCCTTATTGAATGGAAGGGAAGGCTGGTTTTGTCTTTGTATTGGTAAAAGCATGTCCGGAGATGGACTCGTATATATTCGTATTCGCGTCCGTGGCTGAGTGGGCTACCTTTTTTCCGACTCGCTTTCCTGAATCATGACATGTTCCTCATGCCACCACAATGCTTCTTCCGGTTCTTCCAGCAGCTCCTTGATTTCTTGCTTCTCCGCGACGGCAGGCGGGGAGCCGCGAAGCGCTTTGCCCGAGGTTTCGGTAAACCACAACGTCACGACGACCAAACCGATGATGGAAGTGGCGATCAAAAAGTAGGCCGGGACGAGGTTGTTCTTGGTCAGATTAATCAGCCAAGCCATCACGAGAGGGGTCGTGCCGCCGAACAAGGATGCAGAGATATTATACGTGATCGCTAGCAGGCCGTACCGAACATCGGTAAAAAACAGCGCAGGCAATACGGAAGGCATCGTGCCTTCAAAACAGGTGAGGAACACGGCCAGGATCAGCAGTCCCAGAAATACAAGCCCGAGCTTGCCGCTGCCAATCCATAAAAATGCCGGAAGCGAAAGCACCAGCAGTCCTGCAAGTCCAATCTGCATAATCCGTTTATTGCCGAACCGGTCGCTGAAATGACCCATGGCCAGTACGATCGGAATCATGATAAACATGACGATCAGAATCAGCAGCAGCCCTTCAGCTTCCCCGTAACCCAGCACGGCGGTCAGATGCGATGGCATATAGGACAGCACCATATAATCGACGACGTTAAAGAAAAAGACCAGCACGGTGCAGATCAGCATGACCTTCCAATGCTTCGAGAACAGCTCCCTAAGCGGCACCTTCGGCTTGTTCTCATCCTTTGCCTTTTCCATCGCTTCAAAGGCTGGCGTTTCCTCCAAATGTCTGCGGAGGTACAGTCCGACCAAACCGATCGGAGCCGCAACGAAAAAAGGAATTCTCCAGCCCCAAGCAACCATCTGCTCGGAACCGAGAATATAGGTCAGCAGCGTGACTAATCCGGAACCGGCAATGTAACCGATCAAGGTCCCCACTTCAAGTCCGCTGGATAAGAAGCCCCTCCTTTTGTCGGGCGTCGATTCGGCGATAAAGGTCATCGCTCCGGAGTACTCACCGCCCGTGGAGAAGCCTTGTACCAATCGCGCTACCAAGAGTAGCACGGATGCGGTTACTCCGATCGATGCGTAACTTGGAATGAGACCGATGCAGAGCGTGGAGATCGCCATCATCAGCAGGGTAATGGTAAGCACTTTTTTACGGCCCCAGCGGTCTCCGAGACGTCCGAAGAATAATCCTCCGAACGGCCTAACGATAAAGGCGATGGAAAACGTGGCGAACGTATAAATCAACTGTACTGAACCGCTCAAGGACGGGAAGAAAACCTTTCCGATCACGACGGCAAGATAAGAATATATTCCGAAGTCGAACCATTCCATCGCGTTGCCCAGGGCCGTTGCGACAACGGCTTTTTTCGCCATTTTTGCGTCCACGATGGTAATGTCGTCTTGATGCAGCTTAGGTCTAGGCCGTTTGCCGATCCGCGGCCAATGGTACTTGTGCTTTTCGTGGCTGTTCATCCGCTTAGCTCCTAACGACTGAGAAATTAACATTGCGTCGTTAGTATTCGCTGGAAGCGGAGGGAAGATGCATCATGAAACGAGCAAGAGTGAATGAAAGTCTTCATGTGATGTTATCACTGGCTATGGTTCAATTAGAAAAACGGATGCCGCGATTAAACGCTGGCATCCGTTTTTGTTGAAAACATGTATTCTACAATTCTTACCGTTTATGATTACTTGATATCATCCTGTAGACTGGCCTTCCAAGTCTCCGAACCATCATCGTTGCGGATCGATTCATGAGATATGGTTGCTTCTTGCACGTCTCCGAAGCCCCAGAAGCCTGTGCTCACATCCGGGAATATCGGATCAAGGCCGGTAAGCGGACCGCGGTACAATGCTCTGTTGATAAGTGTAACCGCTTCTGCTCTTGTAATCTTGGCGTTAGGCCGGAAGGTGCCGTCCGGGTAACCCGAGAGCAGATTGTTACGATATAGGGCTTCAATGGAGTTTGCAGCCCAGCTTCCGCTAAGGTCATTGAAGTGATGGTTCACGGCAGATGAACTGTCTAGCTTCAGGAAGCGTGCCAATACAGAAGCCAACTCGCCGCGGGTTACAGGGGCATCCGGACGGAATGTCTGGTCCGCGTAACCGTTAAAATAGCCTTGGGAAGTGGCGATTTGGATATAGTCCGTTGCCCAGTGTCCTTTTCGGATATCCTTGAAGGTCGTTGCGTGAACCTCGGTTTTGTCCGAGAGACGGGCAACAATGGCGGCAAGTTCGGCTCTGCTTAAGGAACCGTCGGAATGGAACTTGCCATCCGGATAACCGAGAATATAACGCTGATGCTTCAGCTGTCCAAAGCGATCGGAGAATACTTGGACCTGCACGGAAGCTTTTTTGCTGCTGCCTCCTGCTAGGAGTTGGCCAACTATCTCATACTGTACTTGCTCCGAATGGAGCATTCCCCATTTCACTTCAATTTGGAAGCTTCCCGTACCGCCGGCCTTTAAACTGCCAATGCTCCAAGATACGGTTCTGCCTTCGACAGTACCGCCTCCCGCATTGATGAGCTCAGCTCCTTCAGGAATGGTGACTTTGATGACTGCACCGTTCACGGCAGACGTTGTTTTGTTGCTGTAATCGATTTTAATGGTCGATGGTTCGCCTTCCTTCACCTGCTTTTTATCCACGGATAAGTTCAAGGTTAATTCGCCTTGGGAAGGAGTGCTGACAGATGTACTTGAGCCGCCCGAGCTCGTTGTTGGACGCGGCTGCATGGCAAAATCCAAATTAATAATACTTTGGCCTACGTGAATAATACCGTCTTGAATATAACTATCGGAGCCGTTAGCTGGTACATTCGGTTTCGCCTGCCGGGTATCATAAGCGAAATAGCCGTCTTTCTTGGCAATGATGTAATAGTCGCCTTGAGGGTACACCATCCATGCATATTGACCCGCTGCATCGGTAGATTGAGGATTGGCGTTTTGGTTAGGCGCAAATCCCGGTAGTGCCGGCAGGGAGACAGGCGTGTTCGGTATCCGTCCGTTTTTCTGGTTGAGCTGTGTATCTGCCCAGTACAGCTGAACGTCCGCGCCGCTCAACACATTTCCAGTGGAAGCATCCGTCACGACACCATATGGGTCAATGAGGGAATACACAATACTGGTTTGTCCGTCTTGGGACATATCAACGTTAACGATCGAAGAAGGTCCGGCGAGCAGTGCTCCTTCCGGTGTCTTCAGTTGATAGGATATCTCGTATCTGCCTTTTGGAACTTGTTCCATGGAGAAGGTTCCGTCTTGGCCGATACGAAGCTCTTTCTCAAAATTGCTGCCATCCAGGCCCTTGAGAACGGCATAAGCTTCGCCGTTTCCAAGCAGATCGCTTAAGCTTGGAGCATGAGCCCCGCCGGCTGCAGGCACGATGAACAGCTGCCCTTTGAGCGTATTCACCGGTTTAATCGTCTGGCCTGGCTGGATCGTGCCGAGAGTAACCTCTTTGGTTTCGGTCAATGTTACCTGCTGTCCTCCGACCTGAACCGGTGTTTGAATATTCAATGAATACGTATAATCTCCGCGAGGTACGGGAATATGGTATGAACCGTCTTCGCCGGTCATCACTTCTGCGGTGAAATCCGGCGTCCCATCATGGTTAAAATCGGATTCAACCGTGATCTTGGCACCTGCTACCGGCTTACCGCTAACTTGATCGATAATGATCCCGTCAATGGCTGCAGGGAAGTAATCTATACCCGCGCTGGATTGAATTGTGGTATTTGTGCCGTGATCCGTGATTTTAGCCGTGATGGTATCGTGTGAAGGCGTCGTTCCCTGTAATGCATCAGGGATATACGTCCATACGGCGATGCCCTCCTCGTTCGTTACTTGCGTAACGGTTTTCCCGGAATCAAGGGTGATTTCAACCGGTACACCGGCGGCTGGTTTGCCTTCGGAATCGGTCACCTTAGCCGTGACATGTACCGGACTTTTGCCATCTGCCAGCACACTGTCAGGAGTCACGGTGAGGTCCAGCTCATACGGCTGTTCCTGAATCTTCACCTGCACGGTTTCCGATACGGATTTACCATCATAGGAAGCCGTGATGATAGCCAGGCCAGGTGAAACTGCGATAACGCGGCCGTTGGCATCAACGGTTGCGACACTTGGATCAGAAGACGTATATGTTGCTTTGCCGGTCACGTTTTCTATGCTCTCGTCAGCCGCATACACCGCTGTTACCTTCGGTGTATGTTCATCTCCGGGCTTCAGGGTTATGCTTGCCGGATCGATGAACAGATCACGCAGGCTCGATGCAGATGTCTGCACTTTCACGGGCAGCGACGAACCGGATTCGATTCCGTTGCTGACTGCTGTAATGGTATAGGTTTGAGTGGTATTCGGCTTCAGTCCCGCCAATGCATATTTCGAACCTGTCAGTCCATCAGCTACAAGTTTGCCGCTGCCGTCGTAAATATTATAGGTTTGCGCACCCGGGACGGCATTCCAAGAGAGCTCGGCGGTGGTGGATGTCACACTGCTTGCTTGCATCACCGGTGCGTCGATTGTTACCTTAATGACAGCTTGTACAGATTTTCCGTTGTATACGGCATCAATGACAGTGGTTCCTGCACCCACAGCCGTAATGAGTCCTTCGGAATTAACAGATGCAATGGAAGGATCTTTTATTACAAAGGTAGTTCCCTCAAGGGTCACGTCTCTGGTGCCGTCCGTATAAACTGAGGTAACGACCGTTTGATGCTGGTACTCTGCCTTTTCGGGATTGGTATTGAGTTCATAGTTTTTTTGATCCAAATAAAGTCCAATGGTGACTGAATTGGAAGGAAGCGTTTCGATTTGACCGACTGGATTCTCCAATACGGCGGTAACCGTATAGCGGGATACATCATCCAAGTCTGTCCCCTGTAATGTGTATGTTGTTGTTCCATCAATGCGCGGAACAATCAGGACATTGTCTTTATAAAGAGAATAGTAGGTTGCACCTGTTACAGTAGTCCAGCTTAAAGTGTTGGCTGTCTGCGGAGTTGTACCCGCTTCGAGCACGGGAGGTTTCGGAATGGTCGCATAAGCGCCGCCCACAGTAACCACTTTAATTTCTCCGGAAGGAGGGGCGCTGCCGAAATCCAGGATGGTCTTGGCTTGTCCCGATGTATTTGTCTGCTGCGAAGGGGTTAACAGAACACCCTCCTCGGAGTAGAACGTCATCGGGGCGCCTTCGACAGGATCGCCGTTGACATCGAACGCAGTTCCCGTTACTTCGTATTTGCCAGGATCGCCCGTAGGAACGACTTGGATTCTAACGTCAGTGGGCGCCTGTTTATACACATAATCTTCATTTCCAGTATCGATCGGATCGGGCGAATTGGTGAAATACCAGGAGATGATATCATGCGTCTCCATCGATCCGCCTGTCGCCGAAGTAAACCCGGCATACACGCCAGGATATCCGTCAAAAATCCCCTCAAGGTTAATGCCGGATGTCGTAAGTACTGGAACCTCCGGACGGGTATCGTCATTGCTGAGGTAGACTTTCACGACTTTGCTCGCTCCGTCATAATCTATCCAGGAACTTAGATCCTTGCCTCCGGAGAGCTTAATGCCGTTCAGCTTGGTCGTGTACCAAGAAGGGTTGGTATTATTGACGCTGCCGTTCACCGCCAAACCAATATAATTATCGGAAGGGTCGTTGACGGGGCTGGCGTTTTTGTAAGTATCGTATTTAATGGCAAAGCTGGGTGTGATTCCGCCATAGCCGATGCCCTCGCCAACTTTGCCCGCGCTATTGGATTGTGCTTGAACCGTAAATGTAATTCCGTCAGCGGGAGATGCTTGCGGGTTGTCTCCGTTCAGCCGGAATTTGAAATAAGTACTGAAGGAATAATGATTGCCTGCCGCAATGAGCTTCTTGTTGAAGGCGGTGCCGAATTGATTGCCTTTTGCCTCCGTTAGGCGAAGTATTTTACGCTGTTTTGAGTCTGTGACAACTTTTGCCTGACCGTTTATGGCAAACAAGTCGACTTGTTTCGAATTGCTGAAGTTGTCAATTTTATAGGTCACCCATTTGTCTACGGGATCAGCGTAGACTGCTGCTGTCATCGGCTGGAGTGTCGCAACCAACATGCAGATGACAATAAGCAGCGGCCTTAATTTGACTGCCTGAATCATAATGTTATTTTCCTCCTAAATGAAATGGTTTGGTGCTTTGTGACTTGATTGCCTCCGGTTTGAACATTGCGGTTGCAGAAATGATTGAATTATATCCGCAAGGGACTTTTTCTCGAAGGACTTTTGCGTAGCATCATTATATAGGTAGCTTCTGAATATAATCTGAATAAGGAATACAATGAAGGGTAAAAAGGCTGCCAAATGGCTATATTATGTAGGATACACCGGCATCCAATGGAGCAATGATGCGTAAATCAGGCAGCGGCCGTAACCCCAAAAAAATTTTTTTTGGATTTACACCTTCTGGAAGTATCTATTCATGTACAACTGTGTTATAATGTAGATATTGTAATAGCGACCTAAACGAATTCACATAGCGTAGAGGGTTATTCATTTATTCAATAACCTTGTACGATATGTGATTTTTATTTAAGAATAAGAATGCCATATAAAATTTAAAAAAGGTGGTAATTGGTAATGGAAACAGGAACAGTAAAATGGTTTAACGCAGAAAAAGGATTTGGCTTTATCGAAGTTGAAGGCGGAAGCGACGTATTCGTACACTTCAGCGCAATCGTTGGCGACGGCTACAAATCTTTGGACGAAGGCCAACGCGTAGAATTCAATATCGTACAAGGCAATCGCGGACCACAAGCCGAAAATGTCGTAAAACTCTAATCTAGAGCCTTGTGCCCCGAACAGACTTGTTCGGGGCACTTTTATTGCCGCAAAAAACCAATACTGGATAGAAAGAGGGATGCATATGTACAACTCACGAAAAAAACCATTGGAAGATCTGCCTACTGAATTAACCGAAATATGGTCTTGTTCGAACGAGGACTGCAAGGGATGGATGCGGGATAATTTCGCTTTCTCCGAGGCTCCTGTATGCCCCCAATGTCATTCAAAAATGGTTAAAGATAAGAGAATGCTGACGGTGTTGACGAATACAAGCCCCAGCCAGTCTAAAAAATAAAGATATTTAATGCGGCGACGAATTGTATGTATACAGCTCCGATTCGTCTCCATCATGAAAACCTGGTCCGCATGAGGACCAGGTTTTTCTTTTATCCAAGAACATCCGCACGCGCTGTTGAAAACGTTTACCCGTGCCTCACTATTCGTTTGTTCCTGTATGTGCTACCATTTGAATAAATTAAACTGAAGAATTAGGTACCATCTCTTTGTTGCAGCAAAAATCAAGAAGATGAAGGATTAAACTTCTGTCATCTATCTAAATAATCTAAATGGGGTCAAAGGGGGCGGCATCATGAACATACATCATATTTCCGTTCAAGGTACAGGCGATTGGAACGAGGATGCGGTTGTCTTAAACGAGAGACAGCAGCTTTATGGCGTCATCGATGGGGCTACTTCACTCGTCCCGTTCCGGAGCGCGAACAATGAAACAGGCGGACGGCTTGCATCGCAACTGCTCAAGCAATTCTTCGAAGAGCTTGCAAGCGGGGACCGCCGCGACTTGGAGACATTGACGATTGAGGCCAACTCCAGGCTTGGAGCAAAAATGCGCGAAAGCGACATTCAGATGGACCGCAAGAGCGAGCTTTGGACGGCTGCAATGGCGCTGGTTCGCATCACCGACCACCATATCGAATACGTTCAAGCGGGCGATTGCATGCTGATGGCTTTATATCGTGATGGCTCAGTACGAACAATTACGCGCGATCACGTGTCTCATATTGGCGAAATATCGATGGAGACATGGAGGCAGGGAATCGCATCAGGCATTCGAACGAAAGCAGCATTGTGGGAGCAGGTGCAGCCGCAATTACTCGGCAACAAGGACAAAATGAACACTGATAACGGATATTCCGTGCTGAATGGGCTGCCGGATGCGGATCGATATCTGGAAAGCGGTAGAATCAATCGAATCCAATTGGCTGGCCTGCTGCTCGTGACGGATGGCCTGTTCTATCCGGAGGAGTGGCCAAATCCGGAGGCCGGCGCTGAGAGGCTGGACGAGAAGCTTCTACGCAGCGTTGCTTCCGACGGTTTAGAACGTTATGCCGAGTGGCTTCTGGCCCTGGAACAAGACGATCCGGAGTGTATCCGTTATCCCCGCTTTAAAATATCTGACGATAAGTCGGGTGTTTGGATCACGTTTTGATGAATGGCCAGCTTCTGTCCATCTACAGACGACAGAATGATTCCAAGGAGAAACCAAGGCGCTCTGCAGGACACTGACATGAATTGTCGGTGTCTTTTTTTATTTTTCTATTCAAAAGAAGATCCACGTCCGAACGGGCAACTACCAATGACTTTCTAGACTTTAAGTATTATTTGTATTACAGTATATAATACTTAATGGTTGAATGAACCTGCTGAGGGAGTGAAAGTACATATGGTTATTTCCTTACAACTGGACAGCGATACACCTCTATATGAACAATTGCGGAATCAGATTGTGATCGGCATTGCCACGGGTGAGCTGGCACCGCAGGAGAAGCTGCCAACGGTCCGCCAATTGGCTGAAGAGCTGGGGATCAATACGATGACAGTCAACAAAACCTATTCGCTATTAAAACAGGAAGGTTACATTGTAATCGATCGGCGTCATGGTGCCAAGGTAAGTCCAGTCATGCAGGACAATCCGGTTCCGTCCCCAGAGCTTGCGGATAAGCTTCAGTTAATAATTGCGCAGGCAGCGATACAAGGCATCAATGAGTCGCGTTTTCAAACACTTTGTTCGCAGATTTTCTCCAAAATGACTTATCAGCACCCCTAAACTAACCATCTGGAATGAGGTGTCTTGATGTTAACGATTCTTTTATTATTTTCTGCGATGATCTGTTATATTGCACTGCTCGCCACGTATAAGCAGCAGGCCAAATATCAAAATGGCATGCTGTTTGCTGTAACCTTGCCCGGTGGCGCTCTGGAGCACGCAGATCTTCAACATGTCCGGGCACGCTTCGACAAATCATTTTCAAAAGCGGGCCTTTGGATGGGCATTGGTCTCATTCCGTTTGTGATTCTTTACGCCTGGATTCCATATCAAGTTATTTATTTTCTCGTTTGGTTATGTGCCCTCGTACTGGCCGTGGTGGCTCCGTTTCGGCGAGCTTTTCGCGATACGCTGGCTTTAAAACGTGAACATGAATGGTTTGTCGGTAACAAGCGCGTGATCCTAAGCGATTTGCGTGTAGCCCAATTGAAGAATAAACGTTCCGCTTCCCTTTGGCTCTACCTTATCCCGTTTGCGATGGCAATCGGCATGCTGCTGTGGGCAGTGCGCAGTGAAGATCCGTTTTTTGGTGTCACGACCGGCGGCTTGGTTCTTACGGCGCTCTTCTTGTTCATTTCACTCTACATGCGTAGAATCAAGTCGAAAGTGTACAGTATGAATAGCGAAGTCAATATCATTTTAAACCAAGCAAGACGCAGAACGATTTCCTACTTATGGCTATGGATGGCTATCGCTGAGAACATCCACTTTTTACTCATCTACATACTTTTGGTGAACGGTAATGCAGGCATGGATGGCTTGTGGATTGCGGTAATTTTACTGTTTACAGCGATTCCGGCTGGCAGTATTTATTATGCATATCATAAAATTCATGCTCTGGAGCAAGAGGTTTTGGCGCAGGACGGTAAAGTCATCTATACGGATGATGATGAATATTGGGCGAACGGATTCACGTACCATAACCCGCATGATAAAAGTATTTTTGTACCCAAGCGCGTGGGAATGGGAGCGACCATAAATACTGCGACGCGGGTCGGAAAATGTATCATCTGGGGAACGGCCGGAATTATCGCAGCGCTCATCATCGGTGTTTCCTTTATGCTGGTGCGGTCAGAGATCACATCGCCTACGCTGTCTATTACATCGGATCAACGAGTAGATATTCGATATCCGATGTATTCCTACGAATTCGGCATTGACGATATTAAAGAGCTAACACTGGCCGATACGGTACCTTCGGGAGGCGTCAAAACGAATGGCGAAGCCACAGGAAAATATTCACGTGGGAAGTTTCGCTTGAAAGAACTGGGTAAATCCCGATTGTATATCTTCAAGAATAACCCTCCTTATATACGTATCAAGCTGGATGATGTGTATATTTTTTATAATGAAAAGGAGCCGCTGCTGACGAGGCAAATTTTTGAACAGCTGCAGAAGCAAATGGGGAAGTAAGCGGAGAGAGACAATAGACTCTATATCCGGAATTTATCGTTATGGGGAGAGACATCTGTAAAGATGTCTCTTTTTTTATTAATTTCATTCACTGATAGAAGGAAAATAAACGAATCACAAATAAAATTGGACTTGATCTCGCTATGAAGGTATGCTAGTTTTAACAAAATTGATAATGATTATCATTATCAATTTTGTTTTTATTATTCATACAATCAGAGGGGGATGGTTACTGTGAATACAAAAGATACACTACATACGAACAACGGCTCAATTACCACGAGTCGCATGCATAAGACTGATTTGCAGGATATCAAAGCGTTTATGGCAAGCCATTATAATGAACCGGTGTCTATTGCTCAATTAGCGAAGATGGTCAACATTAGCCCCAAATATTTCGTGGATTTATTCAAAAAAACATTCGGTCAGAGTGCGATGGAATATTTAACGGACGTGCGCATTCATCATGCCAAGCGGTATTTGGCGGAGTCCGATGAGCGACTGAGGGATATTGCGAAAAAGGTAGGGTACAAGGATGAGTTTTATTTTAGCCGCAAATTCAAAAAGGAAGTGGGCCTGTCCCCTACCGATTTTGCGAAAAATACGAAGAAGCGCCTCGCAGCATGTTCCTCCCCGGCCATCGGCCATTTGCTCGCACTTAACATCATTCCGGAGGTCGCACCTCTCGATCCCAAATGGAGTCCGTATTACTACAACCTCTACAGCAACAAAATTAAGTCACATCTTATTCTCACTAACCCGTATCACAAATTAGCCTTTGAAACCAATATGGATAAGCTGAGCCAAGCACGACCGGACGTTATCATCGGTTCGGATCACCTTCAAATCAGAGAGATCAGCAGGCTGAGTTCGATTGCTCCGGTTCATTGCATGTCAGCCAAAAAAGGTTGGAGAGATCAGCTGCTGGATATTGCAATTTATTTAGACAAGGAAAACAGCGCAAGGCAATGGATTCGTAATTATGAAAGCAACGTTCAATTTGCGAGGAAGCAAATCAAAAATGTGCTGGGCGACGATCGTATTATGGCCTTGCGGATTTACCAGACACAAATGTTCGTTTACCAGAATCGAGGTTTGGAGGAGGTGCTGTACAAGGATTTAAACCTCCAAGCTGCTTGCGGAAGAGAGCTGCAAAGCCACTTGCCTATTTCAATACAAGAACTGCAGGAGCTAAACCCCGATCGGATTTTGTTGTTTGTATGCCCGGAGGCTTCTACGCGCAAATACTGGTTGACATTGCAGCATGCTGCCGGGTGGAAGCAGCTTCAGGCCGTGCAGAACAATCAGGTATATATGATCAGTGCTGATCCTTGGTTTGAGTATTCATCTGTAGCGATTGCACGGATGCTGGACGAAGCCCTGCTCTTATTTACAGGATATTGTCCAAATGAACTTCTGGATTATGACTATGGTGAATCCTTGCCAACATAAGTATACTCAAAGTCGATTGAGAATCATTATCAATTAAGGGGGATATATCATGTTAAGACTTTGGGTCAAAAGGGAAAAGAGTTGGAAGACTCTGTTCTCGGTTCTATTGAGTTGCGTAATCCTAGGAGGCTTGCTGGCTGGCTGCGGCGCCAAGATCGAGGGCGGGAATGCCGCGTCCGAACAGCAAAACTCGACTGGAGAAGCCAAAGCATCTGCCGAAGCTGCCAAAGGGAGCAGCAATGAAGCGATTGAAGAGCGGATTGTAACGGATGATCTTGGACACGAGGTCAAGCTATCCGCTACACCCAAAAGGGTCATTGCCCCTTATCTGGAAGAATCCTTGTTGAAGCTGGGTGTAATCCCTGTGGCGCGATATTCCAACGCTAAGGATGGACATGTCGACTGGCTGAGCGAACTGGACGATGTACCGATTCTTGATTTTGCAGCAGGCATGCCTTCGCCAGAGGTAGTCATGTCATATGAACCTGACATCATTATTTTGCATACGGAGACTTTCGCAGCAAACGGAGCCTATGAAAGTTATGCGAAGATTGCGCCGACCTACGTTTTCAAGAATGCTTCCGGAAATATGGAGAAGTCGCTTACGACGATAGCGGATCTGCTAGGCAAGTCTGCCGAAGCTGATACGGCATTGCAGGCCTATCGGGAAAAAATAAAGGACGCCAAGGAGAAGCTGAGTAAGACTACGGAGAATAAAAAGGTAGCAATTATACGCTTCGCGCCCAAAGGGGTCAATTTGATGGGTGGAAACTATTTGGCCGGATATCTGCTTCATCAGGAACTGGGACTTGGTAAAACGACGCTGGTTGGGGATGCGAACAGCGCAAATCTATCGCTGGAGGTTCTTCCTCAATTGGACGCAGACTATATATTCGCCATTAATCAAGGGGGAGACCGCTCGATGATGGATAGTCCGATTTGGAAGAGCATGCCCGCTGTTAAGCAGGGACATGTTTATGAAGTCGACAACGGCTATTGGCTTGGAAGCGGTTTGATTGCTTATGAAAAAATTATCGATGACGTGGTACGGTTTCTGACGAAATAGGAGGCTGTTTATGGAACAGATGATACCAAGTTCAACGCTTACCGATTTTTCGCGCCGCGAGGTGGTTATCCCGAGTGCAGAGCAATGGGTACTTCGTTCACGCGCGGAACGGCGCATCTATCGGATCATGGTTGCGCGCCCAGCGGGAGAGCCTCCGCCAGGCGGCTATCCGGTCATCTACTTGCTGGACGGCAATTCCGTATTCGCCACGATGGTGGAAGCGCTGCGATTGCAGTGCCGCAGGCCGGATCAGACGGGGGTATTGCCTGCGATTGTCGTCGGGATTGGATATGAGACGAATGGTCCGTATGCAACGGAACGATTTTACGATCTTACACCTTTACCGTCCATGGAATACCGGAAGCGTTCCGATGATGATCCGGTTCCCGAGCAAGGCGGGGCGAAGGCTTTCCTGCAATTTATCGAAGAAGAACTGAAGCCGCAAATCGAAAGCGAATTCCCGGTCGACCGCAGGCGGCAGGCGCTGTTCGGGCATTCTCTTGGCGGGCTGTTCGCTCTGTATGCGCTTTTGAGCAAGCCTGAATCCTTTCAGTATTACATTGCGGGCAGTCCGTCCCTGCACTGGAATCAAGAATATATGTTGGAGCTGGAACGGGACTTTGTCGCAAAGTCCAAAGAGAGACCTATCCATGCGCGGGTACTCCTCGGCGTGGGAGAACTGGAAAAAACGCATGTGTGCCGGAATTGCGATCGCGCCCGGGCGTTGACGGATCGATTGACAGCCATCCCGGAGGATATTGGTGTGAAGGCGGAATACAAGGAATTCGAGAATGAAGGCCATGTGTCTGTCCTGCCGATACTGGTCAGCCGGGCGCTAAGATTTGCTCTGCATCCAGACCATCCAGAGGGAGTGTAGTGATGAAATATTCAGGGATCGAGGGAAAAGTCGCCCTCGTCACAGGTGCGGCCCAGGGCATAGGGGAGGCGGTGGCTCGCGCCTTGGCCGGTCAAAGGGCTATCGTGGCTGCCGTCGACCGGAATGAAGATGGCATTGCCAGCCTTGCGGCCGAGCTTAACGCAGGTGGCTTCCATGTCGCGGCTTATCCGGCAGATGTAGGTGACAGCGCTGCCGTGGAACGGGCGGTTGAGCGGATCGAAAGCGAGCTTGGGCCAATCGATGTGCTCGTCAATGTGGCAGGCCTGCTGCGGACCGGCCCGATCGAGACGTTCAGTGACGAAAAGTGGGAGCAAACCTTCAGAGTCAACGTCAACGGTGTATTTTATATGTCTCGCGCTGTCGTGCAGCGCATGTCCCGTCGCCAATCGGGCGCAATCGTAACGGTTAGCTCCAATGCTTCCGGGGTGCCGCGTGCTCATATGTCTGCTTATGCGGCATCGAAAGCTGCCGCAACGATGTTCACCAAATGCCTGGGCCTGGAATATGCCCGGCACCATATCCGTTGCAACATCGTGTCCCCGGGCTCCACGGATACGGAGATGCAGCGGGCGTTGTGGAACGAAGAGAATGGGGCCGAAGCGGTTATCTCAGGCTCGCCCGAGCATTTTCGCCTTGGGATCCCGCTTGGCAGGATCGCGCTCCCATCGGACATTGCCGATGCAGTCATATTTCTCGCATCCGATCAAGCCCGGCATATTACGATGCATGATCTGTGTATCGATGGCGGTGCGACGTTAGGCTGCTGATACAAGAGCTGTTTAAGAGTTCTGCTTTTGATAAGAAAACCAGCGATCGAGGGCCGTTCAAGGATGAGCCACCGCGATGCAATTGGTGCGTTTTCTTGCGATATCGAATTTCGTCAGCTTAGCTGATCATTTATAAATCTATATCTAACCAGCTTCATCCAATCTTCTCGGTGCTGAAAGCCGTCCTTTTGAATACGGACTACAAGACATGTGAAGGAAGTGACAGGGATGTTGAAGTGCAGCGTTGTTCCCGCAGCAGAGGGAATACAGCCTTTGGAGCAATATAGGGAAGGTTCATCCTTCTTGTTTTCGTCGCCACAAGGCGTTTTGTTGGCGCACGGGGAGTGGGGTGGTTTGGAGGAACGTCAGGTCGCCGCTGGGAAGGAAAGTTTGCATGAGGCCGCTTGGAGGCTGCTGGATTCCGCCCGGCGCAGCGGTCATGATTTTCCGGTCGTCGTCGGTGCAATCCCGTTCCACGGCGAGGAGCCCGCACGCCTTTATGTGCCGGCTGAGGTTTACCGTTGCGAACCATTGCATTTTGAAGCAGGTGATATGCCGGAGCAGCCACTTCTCCACGGTTATACCGTTCATGCGGTTCCCAGTCCTGAACAATATAAGCAGGGGGTGAACCAGGTCCTGGAACATCTTCGTCAGGGCGAGCTGCAAAAGGTGGTGCTTTCAAGATCGCTGCATGTCAAGCTGGCGCAAACCGTCGACACCAAGCGATTGCTGCTGCGTTTGTCCTCCAAGAATACTCAGGGGTTTACGTTCGCGGTCCCGTTAACGATGCGGCAGAATCATGGAAACGATATAGACGCCGGCGTTGATGCAGAAGAGACGCCGCGGACCCTGGTCGGAGCCAGCCCTGAATTGCTCGTGACGAAGAAGGGAAGGCAGATCAAGGTCAATCCGCTGGCAGGTTCGGCTGCCCGCAGCGATGATCCGATTGAAGACGAGCAGCGAGCCGCCGGGCTTATGGGATCTGTCAAGGATCGGCATGAACATGCGGTGGTCATCGATGCGGTCGTATCCGCCCTGCGCCCCTATTGCAGCAAGCTTAATATTCCGGAAGGGCCCTCCCTCGTGCATACGAAAACGATGTGGCATCTATCCACGGAAATAACCGGCGAGCTTGCGGATCATTCCGTAACTTCGATCGAGCTTGCCTTGGCGCTGCATCCGACGCCAGCCATATGCGGGACGCCTACGGAGGCTGCCCGGAACGTGATCCGAGAGATCGAGCCGTTTGAACGTGGGTTCTTCACAGGAGCGGTAGGTTGGTGTGATGCAAACGGAGACGGAGAGTGGGCCGTTACCATCCGCTGCGCGGAAGTTACGGGACGCTCGCTTATTCTCTATGCGGGGGCCGGCATCGTTGTTGGCTCATCTGCGGAAGCCGAGTTTGCGGAAACGTCCGCGAAGTTCCGCACGCTTTTGCAAGCGATGGGATTACATGAACAACAATCGATGATGACGCAGGAGGGATGAACGATGCTGGCAGGTTGTAAGGCATGGCCTGAAGAGTTTGCTGCCCGTTATAGACAGGCGGGATGCTGGCAGGGAGAGACGTTTAGCGGGATGTTGCGCCGGCGTGCAGTTGAATATGGAGATCGCATCGCGATTGTCAGCGGCGATGGACGCATGAGTTATGCAGAGCTGGATGAGAAGGCAGGCCGCCTTGCCTCAGGTTTTCTCCAACTGGGAATCAAGGCTCGGGATCGAGTCATTGTCCAGCTTCCGAATATACCTCAATTTTTTGAAGTCATTTTTGCGCTATTTCGCATTGGCGCACTGCCTGTCTTTTCCTTGCCGGCGCACCGCAAGAACGAGATCGCCTATTTATGCGAGTTCACGGAGGCTGCTGCATATGTCATTCCCGACACCGATGCGGGATTTGATTACCGGGGGCTTGCCAAGCAGGTCCGGGATGCGGTTCCGGCTCTGCGCCATGTCCTCGTTGTTGGCGAGCCCGGGGAGTTTACGCCTTTGGCAGACTTGTATGATGCAGAACCGATGATCGATATGTTCGAAGAATCGGACGCCGGTGACGTGGCATTTCTCCAGCTATCCGGCGGTACGACCGGTCTTCCGAAGCTCATTCCACGCACACATGATGATTATATTTATAGCTTGCGGCAGAGCGCGGGAATATGCGGCTTGAATGAGTACAGCGTTTATTTGGCGGCACTGCCCGTCGCACATAATTATCCGCTCAGCTCCCCCGGCGTGCTTGGCACGCTGTACGCGGGGGGCAAAATCGTACTCGCGCGCGGCGGAAGCCCGGATGAGGTGTTTCCGCTTATAGCGGCAGAGGGCGTCACGATTGCCGCTGTTGTGCCCCCGCTGGCCTTAATTTGGCTGGATGCGGCGGAATCGCGCCATTTTGATTTGTCCAATCTGCAGGTGCTGCAGGTTGGAGGGGCCAA
Organism: Paenibacillus dendrobii; assembly: GCF_009807035.1. Lineage (GTDB taxonomy): Bacteria > Bacillota > Bacilli > Paenibacillales > Paenibacillaceae > Paenibacillus_AQ > Paenibacillus_AQ dendrobii. The sequence continues at coordinate 694,453 of NZ_WUBI01000003.1, read as the reverse complement.
GTTCATCGCAGAAGCGGCGAAGCGGGTCAGGACGTCCATCGGCTGCAAACTGCAGCAGGTGTATGGTATGGCGGAAGGGCTGGTCAACTACACGAGGCTGGATGATCCGGAAGACACGATCATTAACACGCAGGGCCGCCCGATGTCCCCATATGATGAGATCCGCATTGTGGATGACGCGGATGAGGAAGTGGCTCCCGGGGAAGTGGGGCACTTGCTGACGCGCGGTCCGTATACCATTCGCGGATATTATCAAGCCGAGGATCATAACGCTAAGTCATTTACGGCGGACGGTTTTTACCGTACGGGCGATCTTGCCCGAATGACTTCAGACCATTATTTGGTCATCGAAGGACGAGCAAAAGATCAAATTAACCGCGGCGGCGATAAAGTGGCAGCCGAGGAGGTTGAGAACCATCTATTGGCGCATCCCGGCGTGTTTGATGCTGCGGTCGTTTCCATGCCGGATGAATATCTGGGTGAGCGAACATGTGCTTTCGTGATTCCTTATGAAACCTCCGTGACGGGAGGTGAATTGAAAACTTTTCTAAAAGAAAGGGGGCTCGCGGTGTATAAAATACCCGACAGGGTGGAATTCGTCGATTCCTTACCCCAGACCGGGGTCGGCAAGGTGAGCAAAAAAATGCTGCGCGACAGCATTGCCGAAAAAACAAAGCGCTTAAGTAAGAAGTAACCAAGAACTCTTATCGGATGTTTCTGGCTTTACCTGAACCCAAATTTGAATTGAAAAGAGGGGATATGATGGCTCTTCCTTCCATCGTTCCATATTCGATGCCTAGCGAGACTGAGCTGCCGGCGAACAAAGCCGCTTGGATTCCTGATCCGAACCGTGCCGCACTACTTATTCACGACATGCAGCAGTATTTCGTCGATGCATTTCAGACAGGAAAGTCGCCGATGGTTGAACTGCTTGCGAACATTAAGAAGCTGCGCGCCCGCTGTACAGAGCTTGGAATCCCCGTCATTTTTTCGGCGCAACCCGGCGGTCAGAGTCCCGACCAGCGCGGATTGCTTCAGGATTTCTGGGGAGCGGGGATAAACGACGGACCGTACCAGAAGGAATTTGTGAGCGAGTTGGTACCCAAAGAAGAAGATATTGTCGTGACGAAATGGCGTTATAGCGCATTTCAGAAAACGAATTTGCTGGATATCCTGCGTGAGCGCGGCCGGGATCAATTGATCGTTTGCGGTATTTACGCGCATATCGGCTGCTTGATGACTTCATGCGAGGCGTTTATGCAGGATGTGCAGCCTTTCCTCATCGCTGATGCCGTTGCCGATTTTTCCGCGGACAAGCACCGGATGGCGCTCACCTACGCGGCTGAGCGTTGTGCGGTGACGACCACGACAGAGCGCGTATTGGACGCCTTAAACCGCACTGGGAATTCAACAGTGTTGGAAGAGGAGCGGAATGCAAATGCGGAAGGAGTAGATCTGGTAACGCAGCAGTCCATTCGTGATACTGTTGCGCGGCTGCTGCAAGAGGAACCTTCCGAAATCGGCGATCATGACAATCTGGTTATGCAATGGGGATTGGATTCCATCCGGATCATGAGCCTGGTTGAACAATGGAGGCGCAGTGGTATTGCGGTGAGTTTCGTGGAATTGGCAGAGCAGCCTACCGTGGAATGCTGGCGAGAGCTTTTATCGGCCAAACAGAATCATTCCAATCCCAATCATGATTTTACGCCGAATTATGATTACTTCTAAAAATGTAAAGGGGGACTTCATCTTGCATGATCATGAGAAGGTCCGCTTGCCTCTATCGGGGGCTCAGGCCGGAATATGGTTCGCGCAGCAGCTCAATCCCGATAATCCGATATTCAATACGGCTGAATGCGTGGATATCCACGGTCCGCTTGATCCCGTGCGTTTTGAGACTGCACTTCGCCAAGCCGTGACGGAGGCGGAAGCGCTGCATGTCCGTTTTGGCGAGGAAGCAGGAGAGCCATGGCAGATGGTCGTTCCTGACGGCGATTGGACGCTTCACGTTATCGACGTAAGCGGCGAGGAGGAGCCGGATGAATCGGCCAGGGCATGGATGAAGCATGATTTGGCCCAGCCCGTCGATTTGTGTTGCGGGCCGATATTTACGGAGGCATTGTTTAAGCTTGGTCCTGAACGTTTTTATTGGTACCAGCGCATACATCATATTGCGGTCGATGGCTACGGCGCGGCTCTTCTGGCACGAAGAGCCGCGCATCATTATACGGCCCTGGCGGATGGTCCTCCGAATAGCACAGGCACTTTCGGTTCCCTGCGCTCCATCTTGGATGAGGACGCAGCGTACCGGTCATCGGAGCAGATGGACCGCGACCGCGAGTTTTGGCGCCAGCGCTTCTCCGACGGATTGGAAGCGGTCAGTTTAGGAGGGCATGCGCAGCGCACGGCGCGCAGTTTTGTGCGTCGTTCGGCGCAGCTTCCGGATGCGGTAGCTGCAGCCGAGTCGGGCGCAAGCTGGCCTGAAGTCCTTGTAGCGACAATGGCCATATACATGCATCGATTGACGAGTGAACCGGAAGTGATTCTCGGCTTGCCCGTCATGTGCCGCCTGGGTTCGGCCGCGATGCGGGTTCCCGGCATGGTCATGAACTTGCTTCCGCTTCGCGTATCGGTGCGGTCAGATATGAGCCTCGGAGGTCTCTTGAGTGAGATTTCCCGGGAGATTCGACAAATCAAGCACCATCAGCGATACCGGCATCAGGATTTGCGAAGGGACTTAAAATTGCTGGGGGAGGGTCGCAGATTATTCGGACCGCTCATCAATGTGATGCCTTTTACGGAGGATTTAAGCTTTGCAGGCTATCGCGGCAAAATAAGCAATATGTCTGCAGGACCCGTAGACGATTTAACGATTAACGTATACAGCGATTTCGACGGCAAAGGGGTGCGTATGGATTTCGACGCGAATCCCGATATCTACAGTTCCGACGAATTATATATGCATCAGCAGCGCTTCCTGCATCTGTTGGACGAAATCTCCCGCGCTGACCCGCATCGGCCGATCGGGCAATTGGAAGTGATATTGGCTGATGAACGCAGGCAGGTTCTGCATGAGTGGAACGACACGGCGCATGAGCTGCCGCGTATGAGCGTGCCGGAGCTTTTCGAGGGACAGGTACAACGCGTTTCCGATGCGGTTGCGATTGTCTGCGGGGAAGAGTTGCTCCGGTACGGGGAACTGAACGCGAAAGCCAACCGGCTGGCTCATTACCTCATTGCCCATGGCGTCGGACCGGATCGGATCGTTGCGCTGGCGATGCCGCGTTCCGTGGAAACGGTAGTGGCTGTACTGGCGATACACAAGGCTGGAGCCGCTTATCTGCCGCTCGATCCGGACTACCCGCCCGAACGTCTTGCATATATGCTGGAGGATGCCAATCCGGTTTGTCTCATCTCGCTAAAGGGGACGGCTGAAGGTTTACCGCTTTGCAACAAGGAGATGATCGTGCTGGACGAGCCCGAAATTATGGGCGCCCTTGCACAATTTCCGGCTCATAATCCATCGGATGAGGACAGGGATGCCACGATTTCGCCAGAGCATATTTCCTATGTCATTTACACCTCCGGCTCCACGGGGAGGCCGAAGGGCGGCATGCTAACATTCGGCGGGCTTGCTAATTTGCTGTATGACATGAAGGCGCGTTTTGCGCTCGGCGAGCACGATCGGATGCTGTCCGTCACTACGATTTCATTTGACATCTCGGTAATGGAGCTGCTGTTGCCGCTTGTTTCCGGAGCCAGTATCGACATTGCCCAGCGGGAGACGATTCTGGATCCTTCCGCATTGGCGCATCGAATTGCGGCAACCGGCGCAACCATCATGCAGGCGACCCCGACATTGTGGCAGGCACTCGCCGACGGCAAACCGGATATGTCTGGCGGTCTCACAATGATAACGGGCGGGGAACCGCTGCCGCTTGGTTTGAAACTGGCTTTGCAGGATTTGGGCGGAGAAGTGAATAATCAATACGGGCCGACGGAGACAACCATCTATTCCACCGCCGCGCGGCTAGACCATGCCCGGACTGTCAAGCCGTCCATTGGAGGTCCGATTCGAAATACGAAGCTGTACGTGCTCGACCCCGCATTAGAACCCGTACCTCCCGGGGTAGCGGGCGAGTTATATATTGCCGGCGCCGGGCTTGCGCGAGGTTACTTGGGACGGCCGGATTTGACCGCGGAACGGTTCGTTCCCGATCCATTTGGCCCTCCGGGCACGAGGATGTACCGTACCGGAGACCTTGCGAGATGGCTGACGGACGGCACCATCGATTATTTGGGGCGCGCGGATCAGCAGGTGAAGCTGCGGGGCTTCCGCATCGAAACGGGAGAAATCGAAGCACAGCTTGGAGCGCATCAAGGCGTGTCGCAAGCGGCGGTAGTCGTGTATGAAGATCATGCTTCGGAGCGGCGGCTGGTTGCTTACGTGGTTCCGTCTTCTTCGGCCAGCATCGATCCCGCCACGCTCCGCCAATATGCGGCAGGGAAGCTGCCTGATTATATGGTTCCGTCCGCATTTATTGTAATCGATGCCATGCCGCTGACGCCAAACAAAAAGATCGACCGCAAATCATTGCCGGCGCCGGATTTCGCTTCCGAAGCAGCGGGACGCGGACCGCGCACTCCGCAAGAAGAAATATTATGCGCTTTGTTCGCGGAGGTGCTTGGTCTCGACCGCGTGAGTATCGATGACGACTTTTTCGCTCTCGGCGGCCATTCTTTGCTGGCCGGTCGAGTGGTGGTACGCATTCGTGAAGCATTTGGCGTTGAACTGAATATAGGAAGTATTTTCGATTCGCCTACAGTTACGTCTCTAGTCGGCAAGATCGGTTCTGCGCAGGAGGGGAGGCCGGCTGTTAGCTCGGTCGTAGGGATGCGGCCGGACCGGGTCCCATTATCTTTTGCCCAGCAGCGATTATGGTTTTTATACCAACTGGAAGGTCCTGCTCCTACGTATAACATTCCGATCTTCGCCCGGTTTTCAGGTGAGCTGGACATTGGGGCGCTGCAGGCGGCAATCGGGGATATCGTGAATAGGCATGAGACGTTGCGCACCATTTTCCCGGAAGATGAAGGAACCTCATATCAGCTTATACTAAGTCCCGAAACGGTACAGATCCCGTTTATCGTAACGGATGCAAAGGAGCATGAGCTTCCCGAACGAGTGGCTGAAGCGGCAGGTTACTGTTTCCGGCTTTCGGAGGAACCGTCTTTACGTGTTCACTTGTTCCGGTTGGGCGCAAGCGAGTATGCGTTCCTTCTGCTGCTGCATCATATTGCGGGGGACGGCTGGTCATTGACTCCGCTGGCACGGGACTTGTCCGCCGCTTATGCTTCGCGGTGCCGCGGCGAGGTGTCTGGCCAGAAGCGGCTTTTGGCGCAATATGCTGATTATTCGCTTTGGCAGACGCGGTTTCTGGGCAGCGCCGATGATCCCGATAGTCCTATTGCGCGTCAGCTTGATTACTGGACAAGAGCGCTTCAGGGTTTACCGGAGGAGCTGGAGTTGCCAACCGATTATCCGAGACCGGCGACGTCTAGTCATAAGGGCGGTACCGTCCCGTTGTACATCGATCCCGAGCTGCATGGACGGCTGACAGACCTGGCGAGAAGGCATCGTGCCAGCTTGTTTATGGTGCTTCAAGCAGCGCTGGCCGTTTTATTGACCCGGCTTGGCGGAGGGAATGACATCCCGACTGGAGCCCCTATATCCGGGCGCAACGATGACTCGCTTGAAGACTTGATCGGATTGTTTATCAATACACTTGTCATTCGTATCGATACCTCGGGAAATCCCGGATTTGATGAACTGCTGTCCAGCGTCCGCGAGGTCAGTTTGGCGGCATACGAGCATCAGGACGTCCCGTTCGAGCGTCTAGTTGAGGTGCTGAATCCCGTTCGTTCGCGGGCACGACATCCGCTTTTCCAGATTATGATGGTGCTCCAAAATACGCCGGATGCCGTACTCGAGCTGCAGGGCACGACATCGAGTCTTGGCATTCAGAGCGCAGGTACGGCCAAGTTCGATCTGACTTGGGAATGGAATGAACGCCGTAACGGAAGCGGTTCGCCGGATGGCTTGGATGGAATATTGGAATTCAGCATGGATTTGTTCGCGCGCAGCACGATTGAGGCGCTTGCTCTACGTTATGTGCGTGTATTGGAGTGCATTGTTTCTGAACCAAGTAAACCAATTGGAAAAATTGATATATTACTTCCGGAGGAACGGCGGGACATCGTATTGGAATGGAATCCCAAAACGGAGGGCGTCATCCCGGCAACGCTGCCCGAATTGTTCGAGGCTCAGGTCATACGCTCGCCGCAGGCCGTTGCCATTGTTCATGAAGGAGTTGCCTTGAATTATGAGCAGTTGAACATGCGGGCAAATCGTCTTGCGCATCTGCTCATGGCACAGGGTGTCGGCCCCGAACAGATCGTGGCTTTGGCGCTGCCCAGATCCATCGAGATGGTGGTTGGCGTGCTGGCGGTGCTCAAGGCAGGGGGAGCCTATTTGCCGCTTGATCCCGATTATCCTGCGGAGCGGCTTGCTTATATGTTGGAGGATGCCGGTCCGGTATGCATCGTGACCGATATGAATACGGAAGATAAGCTGCCGGATGCCGGATATGTGCCGCGAATTGTGCTTGATGGGCAGGGGGTTATACAGCAGCTTCGAGATTGTCCTGAATTTAATCCTGTCCATGATGAACAAGGGTGCAAACGATCTCCGCTTAACCCCGCTTACATCATTTACACGTCGGGGTCTACGGGCAGACCCAAGGGCGTGCTGATTCCGCATCAAAATGTGGTTCGGCTGTTCTCAGCTACCAAGGGGTGGTTTCATTTCCATGACAATGATGTGTGGACTTTGTTCCATTCGTATGCTTTTGATTTCTCGGTATGGGAAATATGGGGGGCGCTACTGCATGGAGGCCGTCTCGTCATTGTCCCTCACGCGGTCAGCAGATCGCCGGAGGAATTCCTGGCCTTGCTCGCACAAGAAGGTGTTACCGTCTTGAATCAGACGCCTTCTGCGTTCTATCAATTGATGCAAGCGGACAAGGAGCTTCCGGAACTGGGTCAGGCGCTGTCGCTGCGTTACGTCGTGTTTGGGGGCGAGGCGTTGGAACTGGGCCGTCTGCGCGGTTGGTATGAGCGTCATCCGGATGATGCGCCTCGGCTGATTAATATGTACGGCATCACGGAGACGACCGTCCATGTCAGCTATAAGGAACTGAATCGTGGTAGCGACGTTCCGGGAGCGTCCAGCCTGATCGGGGGATCGATTCCGGATTTGGCGGTGTATGTGCTGGACGATGAACTGCAGCCCGTCCCTTATGGTGTAACAGGGGAAATGTACGTATCCGGCGGAGGTTTGGCACGCGGTTATTGGGGGCGTCCGGGTTTGACGGCGGAACGCTTTATCGCTAATCCGTTCGGTCCGCCCGGAAGCAGGATGTATCGAACCGGAGATCTGGCGAAACGCCTTCCCGACGGTTCACTGGATTATCTAGGCCGTGCCGACCACCAGGTGAAGATTCGCGGCTTCCGCATAGAACTGGGCGAGATTGAGGCCGTACTTGCAAGCTATTCCGGTGTGTCTCAGGCGGCGGTTATTGTTCGCGAGGACAATCCGGGCGATAAAAGACTTGCGGCATATGTCGTACCTGAACATAACGCCAACTGGGAATTATCGGAACTTCGCCGTCACGTGGCTTCCAGGCTCCCTGATTATATGGTACCGTCAGCGATCATACTCATGGACGTAATGCCGCTCACTCCAAACGGCAAGCTTGACCGCAAGGCGTTGCCGGCTCCGGAGATCATGCTGGCCATAGATGGACGTAACCCGAGAACGCCTCGCGAAGAGGTACTTTGCGATCTGTTCGCCGAAGTGCTTGGCGTTCGCCGGATCGGGATCGATGACAGCTTTTTCGAGCTTGGCGGTCATTCGCTGCTTGCTGTTCGGCTCATCAGCCGTATTCGCGAAGCGCTCGGGCGAGAGATCAGCATTGCGGCATTGTTCGAAGCACCAACCGTGGCCGCGCTAGCGGAAATGCTCGAACTGGACAGGGATTGCGGGAACAATGCGCTGCAAGTGCTGCTCCCGCTGCGGACACACGGGGCAGAAATTCCGCTATTTTGTGTTCATCCCGCAGGCGGTCTCAGCTGGTGTTATGCCGGATTAATGAAACACTTGGGCGTGGATTATCCGATTTACGGCTTGCAAGCCCGAGGCATCGCTCAAGTAGAAAAACTGCCGTACTCTTTGGAAGAAATGACGGCGGATTATATTCGCCATATGCGCATGATTCAGCCGAATGGGCCTTATCGACTGCTTGGCTGGTCATTAGGCGGCAATGTAGCGCATGCGATGGCTGTACAACTGAAAGAGGAAGGGGAAGAAGTGGCGTTTCTCGCAATGCTTGATGCATACCCGAGCCATTACTTGTCGATTCGCGGGGAACCGGATGAAGATGAAGCGCTGACCGCTCTGCTTGCCTTAGGAGGTTATGACCGGGACAGCATCGGCGAGGAACAGCTTACAATCGAAAGCGCGATACGGATATTGCGCAGCGACAGCAGTGCTTTGGCTACACTTGATGAAGAGACCATCATGAATCTGAAAGCGACATACGAAAATTCGGTGCGTCTATTGGGTGCTTATGTGCCGCAAAAATTCGAAGGCGACCTGCTGTTCTTCCGCTCGACCATTATCCCGGACTGGTTTGACCCGATTGAACCGGAAATGTGGGTTCCTTACGTTGGAGGGCAGATCGAGCGTTACGATATCGCTTGCCGCCACAAGGACTTATGTCAGCCGGGTCCACTTGCTGAAATCGGAGGAAGAATTCTGCAGAAGCTGAGCAGCGGCCACTTCATGCGCGGATCGCTTGAATTGCATTCCTAAGATCAAGGGCATGTTGGAGCAAGATGTGCAGCGCATTAGAATGGGATGGTTTAAGATCGGATTGAGAAGAGGGGGATATATAATGGCGAATCCATTTGAACAAGCGGACGGGTCATATTTGGTATTAATCAACGATGAGAAGCAGTATTCGTTGTGGCCGTCTTTTGCGAACATGCCGTCCGGCTGGGATCGGGTTTTTGGACCGAATCCCCGCGAGGAATGCCTAGAATATGTTAATCAGCATTGGATAGACATGAGGCCGCGCAGTTTGGTTAGGAGATAGATGGGGAATAAAACGCATTTTTTGCTCGCGCTTGCCCTACGTTTCCTCCGCAGAAGCGAGCGCTGTGCTTATCCTATTGGAACCATCCTGCGAATAGAAAATGCATATTGCCGATAAAAAAAGGCTAGATTCAGCTCATATTGGGTAATTGACAATCGTAGGTACTTGGTATATATTGGTTTACGTCAATAGTTCCAATATACTACTTATGGACTAGTAACTTATATCGGATATTTATCAAGTGGTATCTGCCATTAACGACAATTTCATATATTTGGCACACTAATCGAAAGATTAGCTCGCAAAGCCTGGAGTCTAACAGTCTCATGACTTATGATCGTCCGGTTGCAATTAACATCGTTAATGCAGCCGGGCGTTTTTGCGTTCCGGGGAACTAAATTCAATCTTAAGGAGGACGAGATGAAACGGGGTTTAAAACTTGTAGTATCATGGCTGTTCATTTTGACGGTGTTCACAGGATTTATACCAGGTAATCTGTTTGTCAGCTCAGCATCTGCAGCATCCAATGAGCTCATCTGGCCCAATCCCGGAGCAGTCAATCTGACGAAGACGGCTGATCCTGCAGGGACAGGTCAATGGAAAGTAACGTTGACCGTTGAGGGTAAGAACATCAAGACTACTTCAGACGTTGTGTTGGTGATTGATAGATCCGGAAGTATGGACAATTACAGTCGGATGACCAATGCAAAGGAAGCTGCGAATAAGTTTGTCGACAATCTGCTGTTTAAAGATTCGACTACAAGAGTTGCAGTGGTTACGTTTGATGAGAGCTCTTCAGAAGTGTCCTCCTTTAAAAGCGCGAGTGAAAAGGAAGCACTGAAATCGGCAATTAAAAAGATTACGGTAAGCAGTAACGGAACGAATATTCAAGCCGGACTAAACAAAGCCCGTACCATGCTTGGAGAAAGCAAAGCTCAAAACAAGGTTATTGTCCTGTTGAGTGACGGGGAACCGACCTACAGCTATAAAGCAAAGAATGCCTCGGCATCCGAATGGCCGGAAAACAAATACAATTTTGCCCTTTCCGATTTCAATTACAGTACCATTCTAGGTTCCGGTGGGGATTACAGTCTGAAATATAAAGGTATTTTCGGAATTACTAAAGACGAGACCTATACCGTCAAGGGCTATAAGGTACCTGATAATGGAATCGGAACTCTATCCGAAGCTAAATTCGCCAAGGATAGCGGCATTGGTATCTACTCTATCGGGCTTGAAGTTGGAAATAACAACAACGCAACATATGTGCTGAACACAGTTCAAAACAAAGGTTACTACACCTCCAGCAGCGCTGATTTGAGCAAAGTCTTCTCAGAATTATCCGGCCAAATTTCTTATGCAGCGCAAAATGCCATCGTAACGGATCCGATGGGAGACATGTTCAATAAAGTCAGCGAGCCGGCCGTTTCGCAAGGAACCATTACTTGGGACAGCAAGTCGGAGACATTCACCTGGAATGTCGGCAGCATCATGGAAGGTTCCCCGGCTACCTTAACTTACACGGTCACGATGGACCAAACGAAAAGTCCTGACCCGAATAAGTTGTATCCGACCAACGGAACGACAACGCTGAAATATGATGATATTAACGGGAAACGAACCTCTAAAGACTTCGAAGTACCTAAGGTGAGTTTCGGCAAAGGTTCCATTACGGTTAAAGGTTATCTCGTAAACGATGCGGGGCAACCCATCAATGCAGATGGCGTGGTTGTCGACAAGCCGGAGCTTGCACAGCAGCTGTACAATCAACCATTCAAGCAGGGTGACAAGGATTCGCTGGATATCAACAAGACTTATTCCGTGGAAGCTCCTTTAGTAGATGGCTACCAGCTCGGAGCCGGCAAGAATCCCACCGATGTGACTTTAACCATGAATAAACCGACTCAAACCGTTTGGTTCGGATTTGCGGTAGCAGTCGAGCAGCAGGTTAACGTCAAGTACCTGGAAAAGGGAACGAACAAAGTACTTGCTGAACCGACGGTTGCAAAAGGCTTGAAGGGAAAACAAGTCGACCTGACTGCCAAGGCCGTTCCGGGCTATACGGCGGAAAAGGCAAACGACAAGTACACTTTTACAGCCGACAAGGATCAGAACTACACGTTTTACTACACAGCGAACAAACAAACCGTAACGATCAACTACGTGGATCAAGATACGGATCAACCGATCCAAGCTCCATCGACAAAAGACGGTGTGACGGATCAAGAGATTACGCTGACGCCACCGGTGATCGCAGGCTACACGGCAGTGGAAACGGACGGTAAGTACACGTTCACTGCGAAAGCAGATCAACAGTACACCTTCTACTACAAAGCCAACGAGCAAACGGTAACCGTGAAGTATTTGGAAAAAGGCAGCGAAAGAGAGCTGTCTGAACCCACGACGCAAAAAGGCGTAGCCGGTAAAACGGTGAACGTTGCCATTCTGCCAGTCGCAGGCTACACCGCTGTGAACGCAAATGAGAGCTACACCTTCACGAACAAAGAAGGTCAAGAGCACATCGTGTACTACACAGCGAACAAACAAACGGTAACGATCAACTACGTGGATCAAGATACGGATCAACCGATCCAGGCTCCATCGACAAAAGACGGTGTGACGGATCAAGAGATTACGCTGACACCACCGGTGCTCGCAGGCTACACGGCAGTGGAAACAGACGGTAAGTACACGTTCACTGCAAAAGCAGATCAACAGTACACGTTCTACTACAAAGCCAACGAACAAACGGTAACGGTGAAGTACTTGGAAAAAGGCAGCGAAAGAGAGCTGTCTGAACCCACGACGCAAAAAGGCGTAGCCGGTAAAACGGTGAACGTTGCCATCCCGTCAATCGCAGGCTACACCGCTGTGAACGCAAACGAAAGCTACACCTTCACGAATAAAGAAGGTCAAGAGCATATCGTGTACTACACAGCGAACAAACAAAAGGTAACGATCAACTACGTGGATCAAGATACGAATCAACCGATCCAGGCTCCAACGACGAAAGACGGTGTGACGGATCAAGAGATTACGCTGACGCCACCGGTGATCGCAGACTACACGGCAGTGGAAACAGACGGTAAGTACACGTTCACTGCGAAAGCAGATCAACAGTACACGTTCTACTACAA
>NZ_WUBI01000003.1:495656-682004 GCF_009807035.1 Paenibacillus dendrobii | reverse complement strand
ACCGCTGTGAACGCAACTGAAAGCTACACCTTCACGAACAAAGAAGGTCAAGAGCACATCGTGTACTACACAGCGAACAAACAAACGGTAACGATCAACTACGTGGATCAAGATACGGATCAACCGATCCAAGCTCCAACGACGAAAGACGGTGTGACGGATCAAGAGATTACGCTGACGCCACCGGTGATCGCAGGCTACACGGCAGTGGAAACAGACGGTAAGTACACGTTCACTGCAAAAGCAGATCAACAGTACACCTTCTACTACAAAGCCAACGAACCGGTTAAGGAAATGCGGACCATTACGATTAAGTACCTGGTAAAGGGCACAACTCAAGAACTTCAAGGACCTACGACCCGCGAAGGTGAAGTAGGCCAGGAAATTCTGCTGGAGGCGCCGCACTTTGACGGATATACGTTGCCAGAATACACCGTGAGTTACACAGTATCCGCTGAAGAGAAACAGGAGTACATTTTCAACTACATCCAAGATACTCCTGAAGCCGAGCAGCGTACCGTTCTTATTCATCATGTTGATCAAGAAACGAATATTGATCTTATCGAACCTACAACGCTTAGCGGTGAGGTAGGGAAGAAGCTTGAGTGGGATGCGGAGCCGATTACGGTTAGCGATGCGGTGTATACACCCATCGAATTCCACCAAGAATATCTCATTACCGATGCACCGGATCAGGAGCACACAATCTACTACAAAAAAGGTAATGACGAAAATGTTCAGCAGGTCCTGGTGAAATTCGTTGATAAAGAGACGGGTGAGGAACTGGGGAATGTGACTCGCTCGGGCAGACCGGATGAAACGATCACGATCACGCCGGAACCAATCACGGTGGGTGATGCGGTTTACAATCCAGAGCTGCCAACGTATACCTATACGTTCAATGCAAATCCTGAACAGGAGTATGTCATTCCTTACATCAAGGCTGAGAAGCCGGTTGTGAAGGATCAGGAAGTTACGGTGAAGTATCTGGAACAGGGAACAGGCACGGTGTTGGCCGCTTCGACCACGAAGAAGGGCAAAGCTGGCGATACCGCTACATTAACAGCCGTTTCGGTTTCCGGATATACTCCGGTAAAGTCCACCTATGAGTACACGTTCAAAGATAATGACGGACAGGAATACATTTTCTACTATACGAAAAACAGTCCTGTGACTCCGAGCAATCCGGGTTCATCATCAGGCGGTTCCGGCATAACTCCGCTGCCTCCTGCACCGCCGGTTACACCGTTGCCGCCAGCGCCCCCTAAGCTGGATACCGATAACCATTACAACTATATCAATGGATATCCGGATGGCATGATTAAACCGGAGAACAACATCAGCCGCGAAGAGGTAGCCGCTATCTTCTATCGTTTGATGGATGACGCAACGCGCAGTGATTACATCAAGAATACAAGCACGTATAAGGATGTTGCCCAAACTCGCTGGTCCAGCAAAAACATCGCGACCATGGAAAATGCGGGCATTATCACAGGATATCCGGATGGAACATTCAAGCCGGGTCGTCAAATTACAAGAGCAGAATTTGCCGCAATCGCTTCAAGATTCGATGATCTGGATGAGCAGAAGAATACGTTGTTCTCAGACATCCAAGGCCATTGGGCTGAGAAGTACATCGTATCTGCTGCGAATAAAGGATGGATCAAAGGATATCCGGATGGCAAATTCAGACCGGATCAGTACATTACACGGGCGGAAGCCATGGCTTTCATCAACAGTGTATTGAACCGCAAGGTTACGGCAGCAGGTATTCATGCAGATGCGAAGGTATGGCCGGATAATACGAAGGATAAATGGTATTATGCGGATGTGCTCGAAGCAACCAACTATCATGATTACAGCAGAAATGCAGATGATACGGAAACTTGGGAACAAGTAAAACCTGATCATGTGTATCCTTAACTAAAAGAAGAAGGCTCCTCTAATAGAGGGGCCTTCTTTTTATTATTTATTAAAAAGCTTGTCCATGTAATCGTATGTTAACGGAGTGCTTTCTTTCAGTTCCTTTTGTGTGGTTTCATTGTACAGATACATACTCGCTGCTTCAGCAAAATATTCAACGGGGTAAACCGACATATAACCATCGTTGTTATAGTTCACGCCAGCTTCTTTATTGAAAATATCCTTGAACTCTTGCGTGTCACTCGCATTGTTGAATACGAAACGATCAACAGCATGCATGGTTTCATGGATCTCCAGATTGTACGAATTATGGCCTTTGCCTTTTTTACTATAACCAATACGGACAACAACGTTTTTCTCACTGACACCAGGCACGTCATCCCAAGTTAAACCAGTACCTTCCCAGCCTCTTGGCGTTTGTCCCTTCAGGTACTTCAGTTCCGGTTCATTGGTGATAATGTCGTTGGTCAGGATGATTTTTACGCCTTTATCATTCAAAGCTTTCAGGACTGGAGCAGGTATTCTTTCTAACCGTCCAATCATGGCATTGGCTTCCTTCACGTTATAATTGCCTGTTGGCAGGACAACTAACTGATTGATAGTCGAATCTTGGGCATGAACCTCATTCTTAGGAAATACGCCAATCAATGCAATAATGATAAGTACGGCGAGTATGCGTTTTGTCCATTTCATCTCGAACATCCTCCAAAAGCTAACGTCATATCAAACGTTAGGCTTCAATATCGGTAACTGGCTAGCATGGCGACTTGCATCGCGTTAGCTCCTATAGCTTTGCGCCCCCATCTTTCAATGGGTTTGCCTTTGTCAATACGGAGTTGACATATGTAATTGTGATAAAGCGCGAAAAACCCTTCTTACCGAAATAAGAAGGGTTGAATAACAACGAATAACGTTGCACCTTATGTCGGTAACTGGCTGGCATGGCGAATCATTCGCGTTAGCCCCTGTAGTTTTGCGTCCCCACTTTTCAATGGGTTTGCCTTTATCATTTTTTTAGTGTTTGATCATTAAAATCTATTATCTGTAAATTGAACTGAAGAATAGATAGCCCTCTCTAGTACATGAATCTAGTATGAAGGGATTATCTACCAATATATTAAATCTGCTAGATTTAATAGTCAAGATAAAAGTAGGAAAAGAGTCGCGTTAAATGTTGACGAATGGTCTGGAATCATGGCAGAAACTGGGTCATCGGGCGTGGGCGGATAGGCGTGATGCCCGAGTCTATAGAATCAGTATTTTTAATGGGTAAAAGAATATATTTAGTCCAAAGGGTCTGAATCCAGTTCAATGATCGTAAATCGGATCATCGTTCGATGAACAGGCTTATCCCATGAACCGCCAAGTTTTTGGATGTACTCCGTATTGAGATGAGAGTGGAATTTCATTTTTAACGAAATGGGTGTTCACAGCAGGAATGATATGTACTGTTGATGAAACGTAAGAGCAGAACAAACATGTATGCGATTTCAATCCTATCCATCCCGAAAAGGAGCTGATGAATCAAATGAATGCAAGATCATGGACCGCGCAGTGGATCTGGGGAGGCCACGAGGAGAGTCCGCGTAATGAGTGGCGCTGTTTTCGAAAAGTTTTTGAATTGCCTGCGGAAGGTTTGGAGGAAGCGTGGCTGCACCTGGCTGCGGATTCCCGCTATATTCTCTACGTCAACGGTGAGCGGATCGGCCGAGGGCCGGTGCGTTCCTGGAGGGAGGAACAATTTTATGACTCTTATGAAGTGGGACATCTCCTACGTGCTGGACAGCGGAATGTCATTGCGGTTCATGTCCTGCATTTCGGTTTAACGAACTTCTATTATATACGCGGCAGAGGCGGCCTTTTGGCCGAACTGGAATGCACCTTCACGCCAGATTCAAATGCCGTCCGGAATAATATCCTGCGGATTTGCAGCGACGATACATGGTCAACTTCGAAATTGCTTGCACAGAATCCCCGCTCACCGCGTATGTGCTGTCAGCAGGGCTTCGCCGACGTATATGATGCACGGGCATGGGATGAAAAGTGGATATTGACCTGCTACCGTGAAGACGGGCCGGATTCCACATGGGAGAAGGCCAAGTGCATCGGGCCTGCAGGCGTGGATCCTTGGAAACGGCTTAAGCCAAGAGATATCCCTTTTTTGACGGAGGAGAAGATGTACCCTTCCCGGTTAGTTTCGCTGCGCCGGGTACAGGCTCCATCCTGGACGGCGGCAATTGATCTCAGGGCAGCGATGGTGCCAGACAGCATCTTGCATGCCAATCCGGTAAGTTATGTCGGTTATCTGGCAGGAGAGCTTCTATTGAAGGAATCCGGCACGATCACTTTGGGATTTCCGGGGGGATGGCGGACTGATAGGGTGTGGGTGGATGGTAAGCTGTGTACGGAATGGTTCGGCGATACACCCGAGCGATATTGCACGCTGGACCTGGATGCAGGGGAGCATTTTGTGCTGATTGACGTCACGTCATGGGATCACGGGGGAAGCTTCCACTTGGCCGCAAATAGTGAAGCAGCGCTGGAATGGAGAACACCAGGGGGAACCGGAACCAATATGGAGGAGACTCCGTTTGTGCTGATAGGACCTTTTGATACCATGGTTCATATCGATCATCAGGAGCCACAGCAGATGAGGGTGGACCATCCGGAATATGTGAAGGCTGCCGGGGCCGCCAGTGTAAAAGAGCTTGCGGATCTGAGCGGACGGATACGACCTTTGCCGGGCGCCTTGTACTGTGAGGATGATGTGCTTGGGGCTGGCATTTGGACGGTAGAGGCTGAGTCCCTCAGTATTCCGTCTCAACTTGAGCATGCCATTTTGCCAACGCCGGAGCCAGCTGTGATACCGCGGTTTGAGAATGCTGAATCCGACTATGAGATCGTGATTGATGTAGGCCGGGAAACGACGGGGTTCATCGGATTTGAGGTTGAGGCCAAGGCGGGAACGATCATTGATGTATACGGGATTGAGTATATTCGGGACGAATTCAGACAACACACTTATGGGCTGGACAATACGATCCGGTATATATGCCGCGAGGGAAGGCAGCGTTACCTGTCACCGGTTCGCCGGGGATTCCGCTATATGGTGCTGACGATACGAGGCGCTGAGGCACCTGTGAGGCTCTATGAGGTATATGTGCATCAAAGCACGTACCCGGTGACGAACGCGGGAGCCTTCCAATGCTCTGACATGATGCTGAACGAGATTTGGAATATCAGTCGGCATACGACAAGGCTGTGCATGGAGGATACATTCGTGGATTGTCCTTCGTACGAGCAGGTATTCTGGGTGGGAGACAGCCGGAATGAGGCTCTGGTCAACTATTATGTCTTTGGCGCGCTGGATATCGTGAAAAGGTGCTTGAATCTGGTTCCGGGGTCTAAGGACATGTCTCCGCTTTATATCGATCAGGTGCCGAGCGGCTGGAGCAGCGTGATTCCGAACTGGACGTTTTTCTGGTCTATCGCCTGCTTGGAGTATGTAGAACATGCGAACGATAGGGATTTTGCCATGGAGATTTGGCCGGCGGTACGGTTCACGCTGGAGCATTATCTAAAGAATCTGAATGCGGATGGGCTGCTCGATATGAGGGGATGGAACCTGCTGGATTGGGCCCCGATCGATCAACCGAATGACGGAATCGTGACGCATCAGAATTTGGTGCTTGTGCTTGCGCTGAAGAAGGCGGCCGAGCTTGCCCGGATCGCGGGCGAGGATGCAGAAGCCACAAAGCCATGGATTCAAGCGGCGAAGACGCTATCCTCGGCGATTAACGCCCATCTATGGGAAGAAGGGCAGCAGGCGTATCTGGACTGCATTCACTCGGATGGAAGACGTTCGGATATCTTCAGCATGCAGACGCAGGTTTTGGCATACCTGTCGGGCGTGGCATCCGGTAAGCGCAAAGAGATCGTCGGTTCGTATCTGCTGGACCCTCCGTCGTCCTTCGTTCAAATCGGTAGTCCTTTCATGTCTTTCTTCTATTATGAGGCGCTTGCCGAAGCCGGACGGTATGAGCACATGCTGAACGATATCCGTTTCAATTATGGGCAGATGCTTCGATATGATGCTACAACCTGCTGGGAGATGTACCCGAATTTCACGGAAAACCGGGCTAACAAAGACCAATTAACAAGAAGCCACTGTCATGCCTGGTCGGCGGCACCCGGATATTTTTTGGGTCGGAACATTCTCGGCGTTAAGCGTGCCGATCCCGGCTGGACCCGCATCCTCGTTGAACCGCAGCCATGCGATCTTGTCTGGGCAAGGGGCAGCGTGCCTTTGCCGCAGGGTGGCCGAATGGATGTAAGCTGGAGTGTGGACGGGGACATGATGGATATCGACGTGTTCGTGCCTGGCGGGGTGGAGGTTGAAGTGCGTGTACCGGACGGAATGCAAAAGAGAGTGAAAATAGTAGAAAGTAAGTAAGGCTATCGTTGATTTTTTACAGATACAATGAAAAGCATAGGCATTAAATACCGTCAGTGCGCTGACGGTATTTGTATACCCGAGAGTTTAGGATGGTATTGAATTTCAGCCACATGGGAGGCACCTGCTCTATGTGGTTTTTTATTGCGCAGAATCTTTATCTTTTCTTTAGATTTCCTTTACCAACTTTTATTTTTCGTTTCAATTTACTTAAAGTGCGCTCCCTATAATTCAACGTATCTTGGTGTTGGCCCAAGCATACTTCTGGCCGGCCCGTATGAACTGGGGAGATTATTCGATGCAAAATATACAGAAGAAAACCGTCGCCGTATTGTTCGGGGGCTGCTCAACGGAATATGATATATCGCTGAAGTCGGCGGCTTCGGTCATTGATCATCTGAATGCGTCCAAATATGATTTGGTCCTGATCGGCATCACGAAAGAGGGAGCTTGGTTCAGATACGGCGGCAGTACAGAAGAAATACGCGATGACCGCTGGCGGGCACATTCCAGCTGCATCTCATCCTTCATATCGCCTAGCCGGGATCTGGCCGGGATCGTGGAGCTGGTTGGCACGGAATACCGTGTGACGCCGGTGGATGTGGTGTTTCCGGTGCTTCATGGCAAGAACGGCGAGGATGGTACGGTGCAGGGCCTGCTGGAGCTGGCCGGAATCCCTTTTGTCGGCTGCGATACGTTATCTTCAGCGGTGTGCATGGACAAAGGAATCGCGAGTCAGCTTGTGAAGGCTGCAGGAATTGATGTTGCACAGTCCATTACCGTGTATGCGGAGGATGATTTATACACGGCAGTAAAAGAGGCTGAGCCGCTTGGATTCCCGCTGTTCATCAAGCCGTCCCGCTCTGGATCATCATTCGGCATTACCAAAGCTTATGATAAATTGGAACTGATGAATGGTATCCAGAACGCTTTTTTGCATGATACAAAAGTCATTATCGAACAAAATATTACCGGATTCGAGGTGGGCTGCGCTGTACTCGGCCATGGCGATCCGATGATTGCCGAGGTCGATGAAATCGAGCTGCAAGGCGAGTTTTTCGACTACGACGAGAAATATTCCCTGGTCTCTTCGAAAATCCACCTGCCTGCAAGAATCTCCGAAGAAATGGCGGCTAAGGTGAGAGAAACGTCCAAGCTGATCTACCGCACGCTGGGCTGTACAGGCCTGGCCAGAGTGGACATGTTCATCACCGAGGATGAATGCATTGTGTTTAATGAGGTCAATACCATGCCTGGATTCACGGCTGCAAGCCGGTATCCGAACATGATGCGCGCAAGCCATATTTCATATCCGGAGCTGATGGATCAACTGATCCAGCACGCTCTGGCAAGGGAGGTAAACTCATGATTGGCACATCCGAATGCATGATCCGCATCCATCCGAAGATGATTGGCCGCGGCACTTTGGTTCTGGTGAATTCAGAGCACCCGCTGCAATATGCCGTCCACCCCAAGAACTTAGCGCCGGTTCAAGATATTACGCATGCCAGTACGGAAGAGAGGAATATGCGTCTTGAGCGGACATGCCTGCAGCAGCTGGAGGGTTTGCTCAAGGCATGCGGGGCCAAAGAGCAAGTTGGCATTGTGAGCGGCTACCGTACCCGCATGGAGCAGCAGCGTATTTACGATCAGTCCTATGCGGATAACGGGCCGATCTTTACCGCCAGCTATGTCGCAAGACCGGATGAAAGCGAGCATCAGACGGGGCTTGCTGTGGATGTCGGAGAGCTGACCGCAGGCGTGGATTACCTGTGCCCTTCCTTCCCGGATCATGGCGTATATGCAGCTTTTCGCCGGCAGGCAGCAGCGCATGGGTTCATTCAGCGCTATCGTCACGGGAAAGAGCATTTGACCCATATCGCCTGCGAACCATGGCATTTCCGTTACATCGGCATTCCGCATGCGACGATCATGGAACAGTACGGCATGTGTTTGGAGGAATATACCGAGTACATGCAGCAGTTCACGCAGAACGGTCCGCATTTGTTCAAAAAGCATAAAGATCATCTGATTGAAATGTATTTTGTTGAGATGGGCGCCGAGGAGAAAGAAATCGCGATCGATATGAAGCCGGGGACAAAGATAGAAGTGTCCGGCAATAATGTGAACGGCTGTATCGTGACGATTTATCATGACCAGGGACAGGCAGCCCGATGATAACGCTCATCATCGTACTTCTGTTGGTCTTTCCGGCTTCTCTCGTTTCTGTGCAGGGAACAAAAAGAAAATCAGTCCGTTCACACGGCCTGGAACCGTTGATGGTTCGGCCGTCCGGCCGTCCCTTAGGCGTGCCGAAGCTTTCCGGATATCATTCCCTGCCCATGCTGACGGCCGCACCGGTCCGCTCATTATATAGAAAGATACCCTATGCTCCGCTTGTTCCATCGGGGAAACAAAAGGAAGCCGCGCTAAGCGGGGGTAGGGCCTGGGCGGAAATCAACCTTGATCATTTAAGACATAATGCGGAAGAACTGCAAAGAATTGCGCCTTCTGCGACACGCATCATGGCCGTCGTCAAAGCAAACGCTTATGGCCATGGCAGTAATGAAATCGCAGAAGAACTGAGCCGGGCAGGCATCGGCCATTTTGCGGTCGCGGAAATTGGCGAGGGAATTAGCCTGCGAAAGCATGGGATCCGCGGCGAGATTCTCATTTTGGGATATACCTCACCCGGACTTGCGCCTGAACTTGCCCGCTACCAGCTGACTCAGACGCTTGTAAACAGGGAATACGGCGAGGCGCTAGAGGCATTCGGTATTTCTATTAACATCCATGTTAAGATCGACACCGGCATGAACCGTTTGGGCGAGCCCTATCAAGATATGAAATCCATACGGGATTGCTACCGCTTCCCGCATCTGCGGGTCACAGGCATCTTCAGTCACTTGTCGATGTCTGACAGTCAGGGAGAGACAGCACGGGAGTTTACGCAGGAGCAAATGCGGCGTTTTGACGAGGTCATCCGTAAGCTGAAAGCGGCGGAAATCAATCCTGGACGTACTCATATTCAGAGCAGCTACGGTATTCTGAACTATCCTGGAGCTGGCTATGACCTGGTCCGCCCCGGTATCGCTCTGTATGGGCTGCTGAGCCATGAAGGGGATCAGGTGCAGGCCCAGGCCGACTTGCGGCCGGTCCTCACTCTCAGGGCGAAGGTAACCCAAGTCAAAGAGGTAGAGGCCCATCATCCGGTTGGATACGGCCTAAACTTCGTACCCTCCCATGATATCCGGATCGCCACGGTTTCCATTGGTTATGCCGACGGCATTCCGAGATCGTTGTCCGAACATGGCGGGTACGTTCTTATCCGCGGCCAGCGTGCAAGCATGATCGGCAGCATCTGCATGGATCAACTGACGGTGGATGTTACCTCCATCGATGGCGTCCGGCAAGGGGATACGGTTACCCTTATTGGACAAGACGGAGAAGAGACCCTTACTGCCTGTCAGATTGCAGAGCGCTGCGGTACGGTGAGCAATGAAATACTGAGCCGTTTGGGCAGCCGGGTGGAAAGAACTTTTCAGAATGAATAGTAAATAAAAAAGCGGACTTTTTCAGGTCGTTTCGGATTAACGACTCGTGAAAGGTCCGTTTTGTTGTCTTCATATTAAACGTCGGCAATAACTAAGGTCGTGCCCGTTTTTTTAAACTTGGGAAGAAAGCTTCGATCCACGTTTCCATCCGTCACAATCGTGTCAATCCGATCAAGCGGGGCAATGGAGATCGTAACATCCTTTCCGAATTTGGTGCTGTCGGCGGCGACGAATACCTCCTTGGAGAGCTCGATCATTTTTTTGCGCGTAATGGCTTCCTCCAGGTTGTAGTCCGAGATTCCTCTTTCGATCGTGATGCCGCTGCAGCAGATGAAGGCCTTACGGACATTCAGTTCATGAAAATTGAAAATATAATCAAACGCCACGACCGACTGCTCATCCTGTCTGATTTTCCCGCCGATGATGATCAGCTCGACTTCGCAATGCATGAGTTCGTTAATGACGGGGATAGAATTGGTGATGACCGTAAGTTTCTTTTTTTGCTTAATATATTTGGCAATCTGATAGGTCGTCGATCCGCTGTCAATATAGATACAATCGCCGTCGCTAATATATTCGCTGCATTTGCGGGCGATCCGTTCTTTTTCCTCCAAATGATTGACCATCCGCTCATCCATGGAAGACTCCCCGAACCTGTCAACGAGCTTGACGCCGCCATAGATTTTTTCGATTTTGCCCTGGGTTGTCAGCAAGTTTAAATCCCTGCGAAGGGTATCGATGGAGATATCCAGCTCATCTGTAAGCTCCGTTATTTTGAGTACCTTTTTGACTGTCAATAGATCGAGAATCTTCTTTTGCCGTTCCAGTGGCAGCATCTCTCTCACCCGCTAATATATGACGTTAAGTTGCTCATCTATTGAAAAATAGAAACAATTCCAGTGTACTGTCAACACTCTCGTTATTCAATAGATTTTACATAGATCAGCATGTGCAGATGTCCAATATCCTCCAAAGTTAGTCATAACATATGAAAGAGTTATGCATAATTTACGCAAAATTTACACAGACGTGGATTCGGGATGACATATGATTTTTATACTGAGGATGTGTTTAAGGGAGGTGAGCGGTTTGCTGAAGCTGCATCATATTAGCAAACAATTTGACGATAAAGTGGTTCTCGATGACATCAACCTCGAAATTGGCACGGGCGAGATCGTGTCGCTCCTGGGTCCAAGCGGAAGCGGCAAAACGACCCTGCTCAATCTGATTTTGGGCCTGACCCCGATGGATCACGGCAGCATCATATTCAACGATGTGGACCTGACCCATGTTCCTATGAAAAAGCGTGGCTTTAACATCGTGTTTCAGGACTATGCCTTGTTCCCGAACCTGAATGCGTATGACAACATCGTCTATGGCTTGCGCAATAAAAAGGGCTCGGTAAGCGAGAAAGAGGTTCAGGAATATATCGATTTTCTGGAATTAAAGCCTCATTTGAAAAAGAGGATCGGCGAATTATCCGGCGGGCAAAAGCAGAGAGTGGCACTTGCGCGAACGCTGGTGACGAATCCAAAGATTCTTCTGCTCGACGAGCCGCTCAGCGCGCTGGATGGGGTGATCAAGGAGTCCATCAAGCAGCGGATCCAGTCGATCGCAAGGGAATTCAAGCTGACGACCATCATCGTAACGCATGATCCCGAGGAGGCTTTGACGTTGTCCGACAAAATACTGATTATCAACCAGGGGAAAATTTCGCAGTTCGGCACGCCTCAGGAAATTATCAACCGGCCGGAGAACGAGTTCGTAGAGCAGTTCATTATTAAGCAATTACAGATCAAACGGCAGAATATTTATAACTTGTTCGGTGAGATGTATGCATAAAGTCAAGCCTGAAATGCGGGTGGTTTTCACGCTGCTCCTGCTGCTGTTCGCCGGGTTCCTGTTCCTGCCGCTCATCGTTTTGCTGATTCGTTCCTTTGAGACCGATCAAGGATATGCCCTTGCGAATTACGTATCCGTCTGGAAGGAGCGGGACATGATCGGAGCCATCTGGAACAGCGTGAAGGTATCGGCAGTCACAGCCTTCGTTACGACGGTGCTCGGATTTATCCTGGCTTACTCCATTCATTGCACCAAAATATACCGCCCCATCAAGGGCGTGCTGAAAACGGTCATCATCGTTCCAATGCTGCTCCCGACGATCACGTATGGTTTTGCCATTATGTACTCATTCGGCAATCAAGGATTAATCACGAAAATCATCGGCCATAACTTGTTCGAAATCTACGGCTTTAACGGATTGTTGATCGGCTATGTCATCTATACGTTGCCACCGGCGTTTCTGCTGATCCATAATGCGTTCGGGTATATCGATAAAAAATTCATCATCGTGTCGAGGCTCATGGGCGACAACACGGTTCGGAGCTTCTCCAATACCGTTCTGCGTCCGCTTGCGGGCGCGCTGGGCGGGGCCTTTGTTCTCTCCTTCATCCTAAGCTTCACGGATTTCGGGATTCCTGCCTCGGTGGGCGGCACATATTCGGTGATCGCTGCACAGCTGTATCAGGTGATGCTCGGCTCCATTCCGGACTTCAACCAGGGGGCGGTCATCGCGGTTCTGATGCTGGTTCCCGCGGTGTTCGGCATCTGGCTGCTGCAATACCTGGAAAAGCTTAATTTCCATTATGACAAGGTGACGGAGGTGGAGCTGCCGAGACACCGGGTTCGCGATACCGGCTTTGCAGTGGTCTCTTCCGCCATTGTGCTGGGCATGCTGTCCATCTTCGCGGTTATGTTCATCGCACCTTTTCTGAATAGCTTTCCCTACGATCTCACCTTTACGTTCAAGCATTTCACCGACGTGTTTGAATCCAGCGATCTGACGGGAGTCTATAAAAATTCACTGTGGGTTGCGTTGTTAACCTCGCTATTCGGCACGCTGGTCGCTTACGGCTCCGCGCTGCTGAATGTGCGCACGAAGCTTAGGGCGAGGGGAGCGACCGATATTGTGTCGATGATGACCAATACGGTGCCGGGCATGGTGCTCGGGATATCGTACTTGCTCTTGTTTAATGCAAGCAGCCTGAAGGGTACGTTCACGATCATCGTGCTGTGCAACATCGTGCATCTGTTTACAACGCCGTATCTGATGGCTAAGAACTCTCTCTCCAAGATGAATCCATCGTGGGAGACCACGGGGGAGCTGCTCGGGGACAGCTGGTTCAAAACGATCTATAGGGTGATCCTGCCGAACTCGGCTTCCACCGTGATTGAGATGTTCAGCTACTATTTCATCAATTCCATGGTGACCATCAGCGGGATCATTTTCCTGGTATCGGCCCATACGTCCGTCGTGGCCAGCAAAATCAAAGAACTGCAGCATTTCGCCAAGTTTAACGAGATTTTCGTGCTGTCGCTGCTGATCTTCTTCACTAATTTACTGATAAAAGTGCTGTGCGACTTTCTGCAGAGAAGAAGAGCAGCACGTTGAGTTGATCTCAACACAGTTGTGTCACTTCGTATTCGAATGGTTCTTACGATCGCTGTTGCCCCCGGATTTATTGAATGTTTTTTAGTTGTAGAAATCCGGTGGCAAAGGCGAACGCTACGCTTCTTCAGAATCCATTCGTCTACTACGTTCAGATGTTTGATTTTTAAGAAATGGACTCATTCACTCATCTTGAACACTCATCGGTGAAACCGAAATCAAGCTAAAGAAGTATCTTTGATTGCTCGATCCTAGGAAGAGACCATGAGACAACAGCGATCGGAAGCACGATCCGTACTCGGAGCGGTCTCATTCACGAGAAGCCCAAGCACGATCCGTACTCGGAGCGGCCTTCCCCGCACCCCAACTCCATTTTCACAAACCATTAAATATAAAAAGTGAGGGATTTACGACCATGTCCAAAACGATTAAAGGAATGCTGCTTACATTATTCGCGATCAGCCTGGTCATTGCCATGGCAGGATGCAGCAGCGGCAAAGCTGAGGAAGCCAAGAAAGTTGTCATTTACACGAATGGTGATGAAGAAGCGGTCGCATCCATGGAAACCGCACTGAAAAACGCAGGCTATGACGGCAAATACGTGCTGCAATCGCTGGGAACTTCGGAGCTCGGCGGCAAGCTTATGGCAGAGGGCAGCAAAATCGAAGCGGATCTGATCACGATGAGCTCCTATTTTATCGAAAGCTCGCAAACCCAGTACTCCATGTACAAAGACCTTGCGTTTACAACGAATGCAATGGATCAATACCCGTCTTACTATACGCCGATTTTGGCGAACACCGGCTCTATTTTCGTGAATACCGAAGTACTGAAGCAAAAAGGGCTGCCAATGCCGACATCGATCAAGGACTTGACGAAGCCTGAGTTTAAAGGCATGGTCTCCATTCCGAACATCATGGACTCCTCCACCGGTTGGCTGCTCGTTCAAGCGATCATCAGCCAGTACGGCCAGGATGAAGGCAAAACCGTTCTCCACGATCTGATCGCGAACGTCGGCCCGCATCTGGAAAGCTCCGGCTCCGGTCCGATCAAGAAGGTTGAGGCGGGAGAGGTTGCTGCCGGCTTCGGTCTGCGCCATCAGGCGGTTAAGGCCAAAGCAGCCGGAGCACCAATCGATTATGTCGACCCAACCGAAGGAAACTTCTCGCTGACCGAATCCGTGGCCGTGGTCGACAAGAAAAATGCGACGACAGACCTGGCGATGAAGATGGCCGAGACGATTATTAAGGATGCAAGAAAAGATCTGATTACCAACTATCCGGTGGCTTTGTATCAAGGCGAGACCGTGGAAGATGTCAACAAGCCAGCCAAATCGATGAAATTTACGAAACCGTTGACCGTTGAACTGCTCAAAGAACACCAGGATTTCTTCAATAGCGCAAAATAATTCAACAGGGAGCGAAGCGAAATGAACCAATATAAGCTGTTAACACCAGGACCGCTGACCACGACGAGCACCGTAAAGGAAGTTATGCTGTTTGACCGCTGCACATGGGATGATGATTATAAATCCATTACGCAAAAAATCAGAACGCAGCTGCTGAACTTTGCAGGAGCTGATCCGCAGGAGTATACAACTGTGCTGATGCAAGGCAGCGGTACGTTCGCTGTGGAATCGGTGATGACCTCGACCATTTCTGATGATGATAAGGTACTGATTATCACCAACGGCGCTTACGGCGAGCGGATTGTCCAGATGGCGGAATATATCGGATTGAATTTTACGGAATATCGCGTAAGCTATGATGAACAACCTGAGGAAGCGGAACTTAGAGCCCTGCTTGCGACAGACCAGGAGCTGACGCATATCGCAATGGTTCATTGTGAGACGACGACGGGTATTTTGAATCCGATCGATATGGTTGCTGGCTTGTCCCAAGAATACGGGAAAACATTAATCATTGATGCCATGAGCAGCTTCGGCGGCATTGAAATCGATGTGGCAGGGCTTGGAATCGACTATCTGATCAGCAGTGCGAACAAATGCATTCAAGGCGTTCCCGGCTTCGGATTTGTCATTGCCAAACTGGAGAAGCTTAAGGCTTGTCAAGGCATCGCGCGCAGCTTGTCCCTCGATTTATACGATCAGTGGAAGGGAATGGACAAGGACGGCAAATGGCGCTTTACATCCCCAACCCATGTCGTTGCCGCATTCTCCAAGGCCATTGATGAACTGGTCGAAGAGGGCGGGGTACCTGCAAGATATGCACGCTACCGGGAAAATAACCGTCTACTCCGTCAAAAACTTGCGGAAATTGGCATTCATGCCTATATTTCAGATGAAAAGCAGTCTCCCATC
Organism: Paenibacillus dendrobii; assembly: GCF_009807035.1. GTDB lineage: Bacteria > Bacillota > Bacilli > Paenibacillales > Paenibacillaceae > Paenibacillus_AQ > Paenibacillus_AQ dendrobii. Next base: position 666,306 of record NZ_WUBI01000003.1, on the reverse strand, counting down.
ATTACAACGTTCCTGTTTCCAAGCGAAAGCTTTAGTTTTGGAGACTTCTACGCTTACGTGAAGGAAAGAGGGTACGTGATCTATCCAGGTAAATTGACTGACGTGGATACCTTCCGCATTGGCAATATCGGGGAAATTTACTTGGAAGATATCGAAAGATTATGTGCTATCATCGGAGAATACATGGGAGGAGTGGGACAATGAACAAAATCGAGGGCATTATCCTGGACTGGGCTGGAACGGCGGTAGATTTTGGATGCTTCGCACCGGTAAACGTATTTGTGGATATTTTCAACCATGCCGGTATCGAGGTCACGATGGAGGAAGCCAGAGGCCCGATGGGCATGCTGAAGATCGATCATATCCGCGCTATGCTGTCCATGCCAAGAGTCTCGGCACTTTGGGAAGACAAGTACGGAAGATCCTTTAACGAAGAGGATGTGAAGCATCTGTACGCTGAATTTGAGCCTGCATTGATGGCTTCTCTGTCCGAATACACTGATCCGATTGATGGTGTCATCGAGACGGTACAGGAGCTTCGCGCCCAAGGACTGAAAATCGGCTCCACAACGGGCTATACCAGCTCCATGATGGAGGTCGTCGTGTCCAATGCCCGGCAAAAGGGCTACAGTCCGGATCATGTCGTAACACCGGATGACACCGACTCTTACGGAAGACCATATCCTTATATGATCTACCGGAATATGGAGCAGCTGAAGCTGTCCGCCTCTTGGAAGGTCATCAAGATTGGCGATACGACTTCTGATATCAAGGAAGGTGTACAAGCCGGCGTGTGGTCGGTTGGGGTTGCTGTCGGCAGCTCCGAGATGGGACTGACGGAAGCCGAGTACCAAGAACTCTCTGAATCCGAAAAAGAAGCAATCATCTCCAGAACAAAACAAACGTTTATGCAGCATGGAGCGGATTTTACAATGAATACGATACGTGAGCTCCCGCAGTTGATCGAGAGCATCAACGGGCTGCTGGCGGAAGGAAAGAGACCAGGCTCCGTCAAATAATTGAACATATAAAAAACCACAACCATGCCGGTTGTGGTTTTTTTGCATCTGTGAAGCTGTTATTTGCGATTGGAATCCGTATAGAGCCCCAAGTGTTCTCCAAGGTCGGTTTTACTATTGGGTTTCAGATCTACATTCGAATACAGGGTTTCCATCGCTTTCGTCAAATCATCCTTGTTCCAGTAGACATACGGGCTTTTCCAATCTCCCTCTACCGTCAGCAGATTGGTGCTATCGGGCTTCATTTTTTTGAAATTCAGCAGCCACCGCGTCAAGCTTTTTTCAGGGATGTCCGTATTGACATTGTCGCCAATAATGTCCAGGATGCTGCCCCATTGACTGATGCCATTCAGGGAAGTCAGCTTGTCCAGCATTTGGCTCAGCACCTGCTGCTGGCGCTTGTTGCGGTCAAAGTCCGATGAAGGCGAGGAGCCGTCGTTGGATTTGCGATATCTCACGAAATCCAGCGTTTCCTTCCCGCTCAGATGCTGCGGTCCTTTGGTCAAATTAATATTGGTACCGTCTGCGGTATCGATATAGTGCATATCCATGTCGACATCGACATCAACGCCGCCTACGGCATCGATCGCTTGTCGGAATCCGTCAAAATTAATAAGTACCATGTAATCGATTGGGAGGTGGAACAAGTCTCCTATAAGCTGCTTGGTTTCGTTCATGGCGGTTGATTTATCTTTAATATAGTTATGAGCATAGAAATAGTTCGCTTTGTGGCTGGATTGGCCGGCCGGCGTGATTTTTAAGTCGCGCGGGATCGACAGCAGGCTGGCGGACTTGGTTTTTGGGTTCAACGTCACCAGCATCATAACGTCGGTATTCATCGTTCCTCCGCTGCCCTCACGGTTGTCGACTCCGGCAAGCAGGAACGTCATGGGCTTCATATCATCTTCGGTCACGTTTTCAGTGACTTGCACCGCATTTTTCGTTTCCTCATGCTGGGGTGACTGATACTCGGCAGCGGAAATTTTATGTACGGCTGACATCGCTTTATGATGTAAAAATCCCGCATAGGATCCGGCGATCAGAATCAAAAGTCCGATAACGCTGACAAAGCTCCATATGACGGTACGGTAAACATTCTTTTTTTTCTTGGGACGGGCCATAGAATCCTCCAATTACTGTGATAAATCAGCTCCGGAAAGTTACCAGGCTGCCGGCATGAAGCTGGAGTCGTACGAATGATGCACACGACTCAGTCATCGATTTCCGAAGAGGGTCTTCTTATTCCCTCCTTTCCGTTGGTTCCACATTATCTATGTATACTATAAAAACCTATCATGGATCAAATGCTGGTGGCAAGCAGAGCCGCCGTAGCATCAGTCGGGGCAGTCCGACATGCGGCAACCGCACAGGCGGACATACGGGCAATTGTACAGGAAACAGGGGCAAATATTAGCAGAGGAATACGTAGAAGTCGCGAAGTCGCAGGGGATGAGGTGCCAACGAATAAGGAGCAGGAGTACAGCCCGTCCGTTCCATAAAAAAACCATGTGCACGAACCGGGCTTGAGGAAAAAAGGATGAATGGAAGATTCTACGAATTCAACACTGGAACACGGCAGGGCATGAATCAGCAGTCACCTCGGGCTGTTCACGTCTGATTTGGACACGGATGCCCGATAACGGTCCAATGCCTGCTGCTGGATATCGATAGCCCGCTGGATGTCCAGCAACCGAATTTTTTTCACGTATTCGTCAAAGGCCGATACCGGTTCCATGCCCATGATGATCTTCAGCGACATTTCGGTGACGACCTGGTTGACTTCCTGCTTGATGACAGACAGTTCCGTGCTTTCCTTCTCCGTGGTCGGAAGCGCAGGCAGCGTATGAAGCACTGCATCCGTATCGGACCACACCCGAACCGCTTCCTTCTGTTCGGGCAGGGAATAGTACTGTTCCATATAACGGACATCTTGGACGAAGGGTCCGAAATAGCTCGCTCTGGTGTACATCGCCAGCGCCTGCGACGGAGCCAGCTTATCCGGGTTATGCAGAATGGCGTCCGTATATGCCGGATATCCGTCTTTCATCACGTAGCTGACCCCTTCGATCCCGAAGTTGAAGAGCAAATGTCCTTCCGTTCCGTAGCCGTAATCCAACATTTTTACAGCTTCTTCTACGTGCTTGCTCTTCGCCGAAATGGCCACGCCGCTGGACCCGATAGCCGGGGCAAGCTGGCCGAACTTGGGACGTTCCCCTTGGTGAAGCACCGGATACGGCGCGGGAACCAACTCCACGGACGGATCCTTCGACTTCATGACGGGCAGCCAGGTACCGATGCCGGCGCCTGCATTCCAAATGCCTGTTCCGCTTCGGCTCAGGATCATGCTTGTATCTTGCGTCTCGGAGTCTACCGTGGCAAAGTTCCGATCGATCAATCCTTCTTCATACCATTTCCGGAACAGCGTTAGAAAATCTTTATATCCGGGCTCAACCGGGCCGAACTTGACTTTTCCATCCTCCTGGTAAAAGTCTTTCTTGATCCCGAATGCGCCGATAAAACCGCCGCCCTCAATGCCGAATAGCGGGTTCGGCACGCCAAGGAAGGTCAGGGGAGCTTGCGCTCCTTTTTTATCTTTGAAGGCTTGGAGAACCGTATGCCAATCGTCGATCGTTACAGGCACGTCCAACCCCAGCTCATCCAGCCAGTCCTTGCGGATAATCGGTCCCTGGTAAGTCCGCAGCTTGTCGTCTCCCTGGATAAACGGAAAAGCGTAATAGCTTCCTCCGGCCGTACGGATTTGCATGTCGATATCGGGATGGTCCTGAAGGTACCGCTTCAAATTCGGGGCATACCGGTCGATGGCTTCGTTCAAGCGCAGAATATAGCCGTCGTTGATCGCCTTCTCGGGTCCTCCCGGATAATTGATCCATTCATACTCCATCATGTCCGGCAATTCACCGGATGCCAGCAGCACGTTAATCGCTTCCTTAGCCTGGTTGGCCGGCGGTTGAATGAACGTCAGCTGGACACCGGTTCTTCGCTGCCATTCCTGAAAGAACGGCACCTGGTTGAAGGTGGTCTTGATTCCAGCGGCGTTGCCGTTCAGTTCCGCCCAATAGGTGAGCTTGCCTTCCGAATGGAATGAACCTTTGCTGTCGCTCGGCATAGACGTTGATTCGGCGGACTGCTCCGTACTTGGTTCCTGCGCTGTGCGTTCGGCACGGTCGCAAGCCGACAGCACGAGCATCAGCAGCGCGATGCACGCCATCCATTCCCAAACCGCTGATCTTCTGCTTCCTTTCCGCTTCATAGGTACCTCCCGAAGAAAACCATTAGATAGTTTCTTTGTATTTGCCTGGCGTAATGCCTTCGTATTTTTTGAACACGCGAATGAAGGTCGCCGGATCGTTATATCCGACCTGTCCGGAAATCTCGCTGACCGACTCCGCTTTGGTCTGCATCAGGCGTTTGGCTTGCTCAATCCGGTACTTGTGAATGCTGTCCAGTATGCCTTCGCCGGTCTGGGTCTTGTACAGCTTGGACAGGTAACTTCCCTTTAGCTCGAAATGCTCGCCGATGGCGTTCACGTTCAAGTTCAGGTCCATATAATTCGCTTGGATATACTGGAGGACTTCCTCCGTCAGGTTACGCAGGGAATCCTCCCGCTCCCGGGATACATGGGAGGATCGTTTGGCCGATGCGTAAGCGCACACTTCCTGAAGGAGGGCCTGCAGCTTATCCTGCATTTCCCGAACCGTGCCGCATGCCATGATATCGTCGATCCAGCGGGGATTGTCGGCAAGCGTAATGCCGCCGCTTCCTTCGCCGAGCTCGTTGATCGCCTTGATCATCGTCCCGACAAGGTTGAACATCAGGCATCTCGCCAGCGTGAGCGTGAGCGGCATGACGGGCTTGTCCAGATTTTTCTCGATGATCTCGTTCATGTACGATGCGGCCTGATCCTGATCTCCGGCCTTGATCACGTTAATCAGCTGCTGTTCCGCCTGAAGCGGATAATAATAGCCGTAACCGATGCCGGCGGATCCGTCGGCACGGACATCCTCGTACGCAATGATGCCTTTTTTGCCAAGGACCATCTTGTATTCCATCGCGTCAACCGCTTCCCGGTACGCCTCGGAGATGCCAATCCAGGAAGCATGGCGTCCGCTCAGCGATATTGTCAGCTCCATGTCGTACCGCTCCAGGAACCGCTGAGCTTCGGCGGCGATGTCATGGAGATCCCGCTCCCAATCGGGAGAATCCGCTTTCAAATTAACGAGGCAAGCGGTCATGTCATCCGTTTCGACCACGTATCCGGCATGTCCCTTCCGTTCCGCCAGTTCTTCCACCACATTGGAAATGATCAATTGGATCAGCTTATCCCGTTCATTCATGTCGATGCCCGGCAGGAACTCGTACAGTTTCTCTTCGTTTTCGATCACGAACAGGATGACGGCGAATTCCGTGGAAATCTGCTTCATCTGAAAGGATCGGAATGCCTCCTCATAGGGAACGAGGGTGTCCGGCTTGCCTTTCAGAAGCCGGTTGATCATATTGGAACGCAGCGCTTGCTGGTGCTTTCTAAGCTGCAGGGCAATCTCGTCATTTTCGGTCCGGGTACGGGCAACCACCTTCTGGATGAACCTGAATTCGTTCGCATCGGCATAGGTTCGGTCCGTGTTCTTATCCATGAGCGACTCGATCAGCTGCTGTACCGGCGAATAGTTACGGCGCATAAAAAACCAGGTCAGAACCCCGGCTCCCGCCAGGCTGACGAGTATGCTGACATACGTAAATTTGCGCACGTATTCCGCCTTCTCCCAATAAATCCCGCTCGGAATGATCAGTGCGTATTTGAGGTCCGAAACGGATGAGTCGATCGAGAACAGCTCCGATGTTTCGGCCTTATCGGGATCGATCTGAATGCGCTTACCATTCATGAAGGGCGCCAGCTCCTTCGATTCCGGATGGTTGGACATGAGGATCTCATTGTTATGGTTAAGGATGAGCAGCGTCGCTCCGCTGAAGCCCGATATGCCTTCCACCGCTTCCTGAAACCGGCGGGTATCGGACATGACCACCACGCTGCCCGTGCTCCGCCCGTTCATGTCCTTCGGCAGCTGCGTAATATAGGCGATCGCCGTTTTGGCATCGGCCGCATTGGCATGGGGCAGCACGACGAAGGAATTGCTCACCCCGTTAAGCACGGTGTTTTTCCAGTCATCGAACGAGAGCGCACCGGTTTGGTGAATCGTATGGAATGCGGTGTTCAAGTCGCGGATATTCCCGGACCGGTACACGGCGCCATCCCGGCTGGAGACGACATAAAACTCGTCGATCGACGCATAAGACGTCTTGTAGAGGCGAAATTCGTTCACAAGCTGGTATGCCGTGTACGGCACTTCCTGGGCCGGCATGCTGGAATACATCAGATGCTGCAAGTTCGCGCTCCAGGTCATTTCCATATTCAGACGCTTCATCAGGTCGATTTGATTGTCAATCGTGTACCTCATCTGCTTCAGGAGCGAGTCGTTGGCCCGATGGATCTCGCTCTTCAGCGCATGGCTGGCCTGGGCATAGATCACCAGACTGATCACGATGGGAATGAACAGCACAGCACTGTAAGATACGAGCCACGTGACGATGATGCTCTCCCGCTTCCGCCATAGATTTTGAATGTTCAGCAAAGACCATCACCCGTATTTCAATAGTTTTGTCTCGATTGATTAGACACTCATTATATCGAATATCGCCCGGGACGCGTATAGGCAAAAAGTTCAAACCGATTGACAAAAGCGCAAATCGCCGCGGTTTACGCCGCATCAACGCGAATAAGCCCGGGAGACCTTGCGGTCTTCCCAGGCTCTGCGAATGAATAGGACAAAATATCATAAACGCCCTTTTTCGCCGATGGTAGATTCAATTAAAAGATTCGGTGCTTCCAGCCGTTCAGCTTAGAGAACGCCTCGACGAAGAAGTAATCGCCGTAAATGAGAGACACGTCCACATTTTGCGAGACCGGCTTATGGCCGGTTCCGTGCAAAAGGATAGCCTCATGCTCAGGATTCGTCCAGGTGCTGTAGTCCGTGTACAGCGAATGCAGCATCCGTTTTGCGGCGTCCAGGTACCCTCTGCCCCGGATACCGCCGAGCGCGTCCGCAAGCTCCAGCAGTCCGGAAGCAGCGATGGCGCCAGCCGAACTGTCGCGCAAGATGCCGCCTTCTTCCGGGACTGCTTCCGCACGAAAGTCCCAATACGGCACGTAGTCCTCCGGCAAGTGCGCAATGAAAAAGTGAGCCACGCGCTGTGCAGCCGCAAGATAATCCGGCCGGCCCGTATAACGGTACGCATTCGTTAAACCGTACAGAGCCCAAGCCGCTCCCCGGCTCCAGGCCGAATCCGGCGCAAAGCCCTGACCGCCGATCGCTTCAAGGGCTTCCCCGGTTTCAGGATCGAACCGGATGATATGATGCACGGATCCGTCCGGACGGACAAAGTGACGGACAACCGTGTCCGCATGCTGCTGCGCAATCTGCGCAAACCGCGGATCGCCGCTCTCCTCCGACGCCCAGAACAACAGCGTCAGATTCATCATCGTATCGATGATGGACCAGCCGTGCATGTCGCCGTTCCAGGCGCGGATGAACTTGCCGGCTGTATTGAAGCGTCCGGCCATGAACCCGGCGGCGAGCAGCGCGCGCCTTGCGGCATCCGCGTCTCCGGTCAGCTTATGCTTCATGACTGCGGTCGGCAGAAATTGAAAGCCGACGTCATGATCATAAGAATTTGGAGCGAGCCACAGCTCCGACAGCCGTTCATCCCAGCTCCAGGCTGCCTCCCGGTACCGGTCTTCACCGGTCATGTCGTACACCAGCCATAAAATGCCCGGCCAAAAGCCCGAAGTCCACCAATCGAGCCGCATATCGTCATATTTGCCGTCCTGGCCGGCGACATGCGGCGATTTGTCGCCAATCAATTCCAGCATCCGTCCCGCCTTACGGACGATCTGCTGCCACATCTCCTGCTTTTTCGTCTCGAATTCCTTCATCCGAAGACCTCCTTTTTATGACCCATACCAAGCATCGCAGCTTTACGAATCAACCTTTCAGCGACCCGACCATGACCCCTTTCACGAAAAACCGCTGCAGGAAAGGGTAGACGCATAGAATCGGCAGCGTCGCCACCATAATTGTTGCGTATTTGATCGTCTCCCCGATTTGGAAACGGTCCCCCGCTGAAGCTCCCGCCGACATGCTCTCAGTCGAGTTGGAGATCAGAATTTCGCGCAGTATCAGCTGCAGGGGGAACAGGTCTCTGTCTTTGATAAACACCGACGCGTAGAACCATCCGTTCCACTTGTCCACCGCATAGTAAAGGATCATCACGGCGATGACCGGCATCGACAGCGGGATAATGATCCGGAACAAAATGGTGAAATGATTCGCGCCGTCGATTTTGGCTGATTCCTCCAGGGCGTCCGGAATGCCCATAAACGCCGTCCGCATAATGATCAGATTAAACGTGCTGACGCTGAACGGAATGATGGTGGACCACAGCGTGTCGAGAAGTCCGACCCCTTTGACCACGAGATACAATGGGATCAGTCCGCCACTGAAGAACATGGTGAAGATGATGACGAACATGAGCACCTTGTTCCACATCACGTTTTTACGGGACAGGACATAAGCTCCCATGGAGGTGAGCAGGAGGTTGACCGCCACCCCGAAGACAAGAATAAACAGCGTGTTGCGAAAACCGATGCCGATACCGGGGTTATCCAGCACGCTCTTGTAAGCGTCTAGACTGAAGCCGACTGGCTTCCACAAAAATCCTTTATGCCCGAGCAGCTGGGCCGAATCGCTGAAGGAAGCGAATAGGACGTACAGCAGCGGGTACAAGGTCACGATGACCAGCATAATCATCAGGCTGTAGTTTATGACATTAAATATACGGTCACCCCAACCGTTCTCTCTTTTCAAGCTTACCACCTCACCATAGGCTGTTTTGGCTCACCCTCCGGCTGATGGCGTTGGCCGTGATCAGGAGGACGAGATTGATGACCGAGTTGAACAAACCGACAGCGGAGCTGTAGCTCCAGCCGAACTCCAGCAGACCTTTCCGGTACACGAAGGACGAGATGACGTCAGCCGTTTCGTATGTAACCGGATTGTATAAGAGGATGATTTTTTCAAACCCGACGTTGAGCAGATTCCCCATCCGGAGAATGAACATGATCATGATGGTCGGGAGCAGGCCGGGCAGTGTAACGTACAGCATTTGCTTGATCCGGCTGGCTCCGTCGATCCGGGCGGCTTCGTATTGCTCCAGATCGATGCTCATCAAAGCCGCGATGTAGATAATGGATTCCCATCCGATCCGCTGCCAGATTTCGGACAGCACGTAGATGGGACGGAACAGCTCGGGCTTTTGCAGCATCGCCTGGCCGTCATAGCCCAGGAACATGAACAGGCGGTTAATGAGCCCGTCCGCGTTCGTAAAATCGGTAATAATGCCGCAAATGACCACGAGCGAAATAAAATAAGGCATGTATGTGACCGTCTGCACGACCCGTTTGAACTTCTTCTTGCGGACCTCGTTGATCAGAAGTGCCAGCAAGATAGGCGCCGGAAACTCAAATACCAGCGTATACAGGCTGATCAAGACCGTATTTTTCAATACTCTCAGAAAATAATAGCTGCCGAAAAAATCTTGAAAATGCTTCAGTCCGACCCAGTTGCTGCCCAGAATCCCCTTCATGGGCGAATAATCCTTGAACGCGATCAACGCCCCGTACATGGGCGCATAATGAAAGATCAAATAATAGGCGATCACCGGCAGCATCATGATGTACAAATATTTGTTGAGCACAAAATCACGAACCAGCCGACTTCGAAACGATTGCCGATTTGCCATGCCTGAATGTTCACCTCAATTTCATGAGGGGAGGGAAGGCCCTCCCCTTTGTTTGTGCTTACCGGCTGTTGTACCGCTGCAGCGCCGCCGTTTGGATTTCGATCGCCCGGTCTAGGCCTAGCGATTTCATTTTGGCGACATAGCTGTCGTATTGATCGACCGACTCGGAGCCGAGAATGATCTTGATCGTCATTTCATCCACCAGTGTATTGATATCGTTCATGATGGTAGCATACTCGGAACTCTCTTCCGGCGTCGGCGTGATGGACGGCAAGTTGTACTTCGCCGCATCGGTGTTTTTCCAAATATCCACCGCATCCCGCTGGGTCTGAAGCGCAAAGAACTGCTCCGCATAGCGCTTGTCCTGTACGAACGGTCCGTTATAGCTGCTGCGCGCATACATGGAAATCGCCTGGGCGGGAGCTAGCTTGTCCGGATTTTTCATCAAGAGATCGGTGAATTTCGGATAGCCGTTCTCCATGTTGTAGCTGACGCCTTCTTCACCGAAATTGAAGAACATATGCCCTTCTTCGCTGTAGCCGTAATCCAGCATACGCACTGCGAGAGCAGGATCCTTGGCGGATGTCGTGACCGCTACGGTTCCTTCGGAGGCGTAGGCCTGGTTCAGTTGTCCAAATTTGGGCTTGTCTCCTTTGTTCAGCACCGGATAAGGTGTCGCGACGAGAACGGCTTTCGGATCGTTTGCCGCAACGAGCGGCTGCCATTTTCCGATGCCGCCCCCGGCGTTTCCTACCGACGCTCCGGTAGCTCCGGAAGCGAAGTTGCCGTCGACCGCCTTCGTGTCGGCCGTCGCAATGTTTTTGTCGATCAGGCCTTCCTTATACCAGTCATGAAACTGCTTCATATACTCTTTAAATCCAGGCTCGGCGGGGCCGAATTTAACCTTCCCGTCTTCCTGGTAGAATCCCCGGTTCACGCCGAATGCGCCGATAAACGCGCCGTTGCCGGACTCGTTGAAGAAGCGCGGTTTGCTCACTACCGAGAACGGTGCTGCTGCGCCTTTCTTCTCTTTGAAGGCTCTCAGCGTTGTCGTCCATTCATCGATCGTCTCCGGCACCGGCAGTCCGAGCTCATCTAGCCAGTCCTTCCGGATGATCGGACCCTGGAATACGCGTAAATACTCATCGCCCCGGATGAACGGGAACGCGTAATAGCTGCCGTTGTCCGTCTTGACCATCTTGTCGATGTCGGGATTCTCCTGCAAGTACTTCTTCAGGTTCGGAGCATACTTGTCGATCAGATCGTTCAGCTTCAAAATGTAGCCGTCACTGATGGCCTTCTCCGGCCCGCCAGGGAAATCGCCGATAAAGTTATATTCGATCATATCCGGCAAATCTCCGGAAGCCAGCATCACGTTGAAGGTTTCCTTGACCTGACCGGTCGGCGGCGCGTTGAAATTCAGCTTCACCCCGGTTTTTTCCTGCCACTTTTGGAAGAATGGAATTTCGTTATGCGAAGCCTTGACCCCGACCAGGTTGCCGTTGATCTCTCCCCAATAGGACAGCTTCTCATCCGTTTTGAGCGGGTATGCAGTCGATTCGGCCGCCCCGTCCGAACTTGCCCCCTTGGCCGCACCTTCGTCACTCTTGCCGCCGGATGAACAGCCCGCCAGCAGAGAAGCCAGCATTGCGAAGATCAGACCCGCAGCTGCAATTTTTTTCATGCTTCTACAACCTCCACTTGGATATGTGTGATTCTTACCATTTCAGATTATCGAAACGCCATCCCGGCGGATATGTGCAGAAACGCTAAAGCGATCGTCTTTTTTGGCATGCCCGATGACGATTTCTCCAATCGAATGAACAAAATCGGAAATTCCCCGGTACGGGCAATAAGCAGGCCTAGGGTCTGAGTGAAGACGAATAATATAGGCAGCGCTGAGGCGCGATTATTTTTGAGAATCCTCTTCCATCTGGAGTTACTCCATCCTTTATAATTAGGGCGAACCAGTACTGATGCAGGTAAGGGTTATATGCAGATAAGATCAAACAAAAGGAAATCTTGCGTTCAACAGCCACGCCAAATGAGGAGGGCGGTCAGATGAATAGCCCGCTGCTTAAGCTGAAATTTACGATTGGAGAAGTCTCAAAGATCTTGGATGTTCCCATGGATACCCTGCGCTACTATGACAAAATCGGACTGCTGCCTTCCAATGCCCGGGATGGGAACGGCTACCGCTACTATGATCTGGAGCAGTTCGATTCACTGATCACTATCCGAATGCTGCGAGCGATGGATGTTCCGATCGAGCGGATTCAGGGGCTTTTGACCAGTGACAGTCTGGAGGATGTCCGCAGGCTGATTGCCGATAAAAAAGAGGATATCAGCCGTCAGCTTACGTTTTTGACGCAGTTGTCCCGCAAACTGGATACGCTGGATGAGCAGTTCCGCAGATTCGAGGATACAGACATGATCGAGCTGGTCAAAAGGAATCCCTATTGGGTACTGCTCACGGATTCGGTGATGGAAAGCGGAGACAAAAAGCTGGGAAGCCGTGTTCAGCAGCAGGTGCGCAGTATTAGCGCCCATCAGGAGTGGCTGGCGTTCTGCCATATTATCTCGGTGGTCTCCAAGGAGAACCTGGAGTCCGGACAATTCCACAGTTACCTGCATAACGGCATTCTCTCGACCTTCCCGATGGAGGAACATACGGGCGGCTTCCATAGGCTTGCTCCCTGCTACTGTGCAAGAAAATGCGTCGTGATCAGAAAGGACGGTTATGCCGAGCTGGATGGGCATTACGAACAGATGAAGGCTTTTATCCGCCGCAGGGGAATGCGCATTGACGGCCATTCACTCGAAATCAATCTGTATAACCAATACGACAAGCATTACATCGAGATGTATATTCCGGTTGCGGAAGACAGGGGCATGGAGGGCGGAGATTACATATGAAGAAGCTGAAAATCGATGGGCAGCGGATTGTAAATGAAGATGGGCAGCAGGTGATTTTAAGCGGGGTGAACCTGGTCTGCAAGGAGAAGGAAAAGGGCTATGTTACTCCCTGCGGCCCTGAGCTTTTCGCCTGGTTTCGGGAACAGGGCTTTAATGTGATCCGTCTTGGCCTCATCTGGGATGGCGTGGAGCCGGAGCCGAGCGTATATGATGATGTTTACCTGGGCCGGATCAAGCAGCAGATCCACTGGGCAGAGCAGCACGATATCTATGTTTTTCTGGATATGCATCAGGACCTGTACAGCTCACTGTATGGAGATGGAGCGCCCGGGTGGGCGACGCTGCATGATAATCTTCCCCACGCGGCAGGCAGTCTGTGGAGCGATGCTTATCTGGAAAGCCCGGCGGTGAACCGGTCGCTGGATCAATTTTGGGCCAATGCGCCGGCTGGGGACGGAATCGGCCTGCAGGACCATTATGCGGCGATGTGGAGACATGCGGCGGCTTTTTTTGCGGATTGTCCCAATATCATCGGCTATGACATCATGAACGAGCCTTATCCGGGTACCCAGGGACAAGAGGTGTTCGGCAGGATGATTGCCGCTTATGCCCGCGAGGTGATGGGCCAGGAGGATGCGGACATGTCGGATTTGGCAGAACTCTGGTTCGATGAGGAGAAGAAGCAGGACGTACTGGCAGGCATGGCTGATATGGGGATATACCGGATGCTCGTGGATTGTGCGAAGGAAGCTTCGCAGCGGTTTGAGGAGAATGTGCTGGCTCCCTTTTTCGGCAAGACGGGGGCGGCGATCCGTATGGCTGCTGCGGACGGTTTCTTGATGCTGGAGAGCAGTTATTTTTCCAATATGGGTGTCGAGTCGGGTCTTGCACTTGCGGATGCTGGCGGATCTGTCTTCCCGGGCCAGATATTTGCGCCTCACGGTTACGATCTGGTGGTCGATACGGAGCATTATGAGATTTATAACCAGGAGCGGGTGGAGCTGATTTTTGCCACGCATCGCAAGGTGCAGGAGCGCTTAGATGTTCCTGTGTTGATAGGGGAGTGGGGCGCTTTTACCCATCATGGCGCGACCTATGAGCTGGCGCAAAAACTGATTTTTATTTTTGAGAAGTACTTATGGAGCAATACGTATTGGTGCTGGTGTGACGGTTTCCGGGAGGCCCCTTACCGGCAGGCGCTGCAGCGGGCTTACCCGCAAGCCACGGGCGGTGTGCTGAATGGCTATCATTACGACTATGATACGGGCATATTAACCATGGACTTCATATCAACCGGTGGTGAGACGGTAATCTATCATCCTCGCGCGGCGTATCTTGAAAAAGGGCATTTCACCATTGACGGTGCGAGTGACTGCAAGATTGAAATCAGGCCATTGCCGGAGTCCGGAAGCGGCTGCGTGGCTGTCTGCATTCCGGAGACTGGAGGGGAGGTTTCCATTCGGATAGCCATACCGAGTTACCAATAGCCCTCGAAGAAATACGGAAACCAACGGATGAAAAATGAGGGGGAGGTTATCCCTTTCACTTGAGTTTTATGAAGGACCCTTCGAAGCCGAAGCTTCTTTTTTGAAGTTTTTGGCTTTTTTCCTATTGCATTATACAGTCTGACTATATATAGTGTAACTATACAGTTACGCGATATAAAGCGGCACTGAACAGAAGGAGGAATTTTCATTGACCAGAGACAAGAATCTGCCGCTGACCGAAACGGTTTATTATATACTGCTCGCTTTACTCGAACCTGCGCATGGATACTTGATTATGCAAAAAGTGGAGGAACTCAGCTCGGGTCAGGTGCACATGGCTGCCGGAACGCTTTACGGGGCGGTGGAAAATCTGCTCAAGCAAAAACTCATCCAGCCGGTCCACAGTGAGGACAGCCGCCGCAAGGTATACGTGATCACGGACAGGGGACTCGGGATGCTGCGACAGGATTATGAGCGCATGCGCCATATGATTGAAATGACGAATACGATATTGGGGTAGGAAGAGGAGGAAGGGGCATGAAGAAGTTTAAGTTTTTCACGAATTTTGACCATGAGGAACAGTGGCTGAATGAAATGGCCAGACAGGGATATGTGTTGACCGGAAAATCGCTGTCCTACGAGTTTGCGCAGGTTCAGCCGGAAAATGCGAACTTCCGAATGGATTATCGGACCTTTAAAAGCAGGCAGGATTTTGAAGATTACAAAGCGTTGTTCGAGGATAGCGGCTGGACCCATATCGCCGGAACCAGAAGTTCAGGCTCGCAGTACTTCAAGCAGACCGGTGCGGAAGGGAGCGAGGATATTTTCTCTGATGTGGATTCGAAGGCTGCGCGGTACAAACGGATCTCCGACATGTGGTTATCGCTTGCCTGCTGCTTTATTCCGCTGTTTGCCGTGCTGATCTCGACTGATGCCATTGACGTGACTGCCTTTCTTAAACCCCAATTGCTGTATTATACGCCGGGGCTGTGGGACATGAGCGGGGGACAATTTTGGAGAGCTTTTCTTTTTGAAACGCCATTTGCGTTCTTCCGGGGCTTTACCTGGATGATGATTCCGGTCATGATTCTGGTATATAGCCTGTTTGCATATAAAGCCAAAAAGCAGTATGAAAAAACGCAGCAAGGCCGGTAATTTCCGGCCTTTTTTTTGTTCAAATTTGTGATATGATCGGATTGGAATTTTATAGAATTTATAGGGGGACATTATGAAGAGAATCCTGACTATTCTTTGTACGCTAACCATCATTTTACTTTGGACGGAAAAGGCACCCGCAGTACACGCAGCGGCCAAATATGACGGCAAGTGGAGATATTATCAGGATGTTGGCCAGTACGGATTGGACGAAATTACGCTTCTCATGGAAAACAGGGGGAAGCAAGTCTATCTGGAATGCCAATGGGAGTATTTTTTACCTCTCTATGATTTGAGAGAGAACTTCCAAAACAGGAATGGAAAAGTGCGAAGCAGCATTGTATACGGAAACGTGCAATTTAATAGTAAGGGACAGGCAGTTCTAAAGTTCAAGGATCCCTACAATAACGGCCAGTTGACGGTTCAGATGCAAAAAAACGGCGTGAACATAACCTGGAAGGGCCAAGGTTCTTCCGAATACTCATTCCCGAATGGGACGTATAATCTTAACAAAAAAATCAATACATCCGCTGCAGAGTCCAAGTCCATCGGCATCCTGTTAAGCAATTTAACAGAACTGCACTGGAAGCAATTTAATGTCAGTAAGGCAAGCAGCTTGGATCTGATTGATTTTGGAGTGTTACATAACTTCATCAATAATTTTGAAACCACGATTACAGGTACGAGTGACGGAAGGCTGTTCATTCCGAAAGCCGCGGTAGAACAATCTTTGCTCAAGTATTTCAACATTAATTTTCGCAGTCATCAGTCTGTAACAGGCTATGAATATAATGGAAAAGGATACCTGTTTGATGGGTACAACGTGTATCCGATCGATTATGTGAAAGTGAAAGGCATTTATGATCTGGGGTCGGGCAAAGTAGAAGTTAACGGGGAACTTTACGACCCGAATGACCCATCTTCCGGCACATATGGCCGAGTCGAGGCAGTCATACAAAAGGCAGGATCACGGTATGTGATTAAAACATTGATGGTGAAGAACTAGGTAACATGCGTACTCGACAGAAAAAGAATGCCCTCCATCGGAGGGCATTTCTTTGGTTAGCAGACCCTCGCGTTATATGTTTAATAAACCAGGGAGACTTTAAACATGATGCCAATAATCGGATATCAAAACTTGAAACTTTTTGGCGCACTGCTCAGTCTAACGGGCAAAAGCAGCATTCAATGATTCATTCGGATGGGATGCGGCCGCATGTTGAATGCTTTTCAACCGCCAAGGGGGTGAAGGAACTGAAAGGAAACGCCAAACTAACCGAACAACAATTCAGCGAGCGGATCGAGTCATGTAAAGAGAAGCTTTACCGCTTTGCATATTGCTACGTGAAAAACGAGCAGGAGGCTTTGGAAATCGTATCGGAAGCAACGTATAAGGCCTTTCTGTCCTATAAAAACATGCATAATCCGGAGTATTTCGAAACATGGATCAGCCGGATCCTGATCAACTGCGCATTGGATCATATGCGGAAAAACAAAAGATACACCTACATGGAAGACAGCTCGGTCGAGTTTTCCGCCAAGGAAGGTCCGTTGTCTCTGGAAGACAAGTGGGATCTGTACGAGGCGCTGGATCAGCTTCAACCGGAGGACAGGGCATTTATCATTCTGAAATATTTTGAGGATAAACGATTCAAGGATATGGCCGAAGTATTATCTCTCCCGGAAAATACCGTCAAAACCAAGGTGTACCGGATTCTCGCCAAACTCAAAAAACACTTGATCAAAGAAGAGGTGGATATCACATGACAGGAAAAGAACGCTACGACAATATCGAGATCCCTTCCCGCCTCTCCGGAGTCATTCAGGAATCCGTGCAGCGGGGACGAATCCACAAACGGAAAATGAGGCTGCTGCGCGGCTCATCCATCCTTGTGGCCGCCTGCGCAGCCCTGATGATTACCGTGAACGTGCCAAGCGTTGCCATGGCTTTATCCGATGTGCCGGTCTTGGGTTCGATCGTTAAGGTACTGCAGGTTGGCGGGGGCGGAGAGCGGACGGACGGCGTTTCCGTAACAACGACGGTTCAGGAGAACACGCTTAATATTCATTTTATGATCGATGGCGAACAAACCGAGAGCGCCCCGGCCTACGCGGTGGATCATAGGGAAGCGCCGAATCGTCTGATCTTTACCTTTAATGGTGTCCGTAATCTGGATTTGGAGAAGCTGAAGCAGGATATCGGCGCCCTCTCGAATGTGAAGGATATATACAGCAATGTCATTCTCGATGATTCCGCGGTTCGCTTTGTGGTTGAGCTGAAGGATAATATCGACTACTCCGTGTCCGAATATCAGAAGCCGGGATATATCCAGCTGAAGCTGTTTGGCACAGCGAAAAGGGAGAAAGCCCGTGAGGTTTTCTATGTGCGGAGCCAGGGAATGGAGCTTGGCGAAACGCTGGGAATCCTTGACGAACAGTATGCAGAGGACGGCAGCAGCGTCATTAAGACGAAGGATGGCAAGTATGTTCTGGCGCTGGGCGGGTTCGCGTCCCGAGCAGAGGCTGAAGAGCTTCTCCAGAAGTTGTCCGCCCGGGAGGATTACGGCGAACCGCTTCAAGTTGACAGCTGGATGAGTAATGAAAATCCGGAGTAGGGCGTATTGAAACCGATGAATTCATGAAAAAAGGGTTCCCAAAGCCGTGAAAACGGCTCGCGGGGACCCTTCTTTATGCATGCGATTAATCCTGTTTGGCTCCCATCGCCTCTGCCTTTTCGAGCAGGCGATTTCTCTTTTCCGCCGACAACATCTTCACGGTGTTCACTTCGTTGATCCGCACAGGGGTAATGCCGCTGAACTGCAGGATGCCCCGCTTCATAATCGTATGTCCGGCACGTCTGAGCACAAAACGGTAATACCACGAAGGGGAATCCATCGTGACGAACAGCCGGGCTGTCTTTCCCTTGAGAAGTTTCTTGGAAATCAGGCTGTCCGGCGCCGAAGTAAAAGCAAATCCCGGCAGAAATACCCGATCGATGAAGCCCTTCAGAATGGCAGGCATGGTGCCCCACCAGGTGGGGTATACCCAGACCAGATGATCTGCCCAAAGTAGGGTTTCCCGCGCGGAGACCAGGTCCGGTTCAAGCTCGGTTCGCTTGCGGTAGCCGTATTGCAATATGGGGCTGAATTCCATTGCTGCGAGATCGAGGATGCGAACGCTCGCACCCGTGCGTTCAGCTCCCCGGATATAGGCCTGCGCGAGCGCATGGCAATAACTCTGTGAATCGGAATGACCGATAATGACTGCGATTTTTTTCATGGGAATGTCCTCCTCGGAACCGGCATCATTGAGCAGAGTCTTCATGCTGCTGCACGGGTAGATGCCATGTTAAAATAAAGCCAACATCATCATAAACGGGAACGCATCACCTGCGACATGAGAAAACGCGCCAAGATCATGTTCATATGCGCTAAGTGGAGGGGAAATGGGCTTGAAAAAAGAGGATGTGTCAGTATCCATGCTGTGGCCTATACGAAAATCGATCGTGACGAGGGGATATGACTGGGAGGAGTTTTGCACGAAAGCGGGAATCGAAGGAGGGCTGCTCAGCCAAACCGAGGCGCGGATCGAAGCGGGCCGTTTCGAGCAGATCGTTCAGGCGGCGGCCGATTTTACGGAGGACCACGCCTTCGGGCTTCATCAGGGACAGGCCATGAATCTCGCCGATCTCGGGGTGCTGGGATATGTCATGCTGCATTCGGAGACGATTGGCGAGGCACTTGCAGCCTATCAGAAATACAATTACGTTGTCTGCAGCCAGTACAATGCGAAGCTCGAATACGCAGACGGACATGCCCTCATCCATCTGGTTTTGAACCATTCTGCTCAAGGCGGCTTCAGTCGGCACTGCATAGAGGATATGGCGGTTTCATTGGTTCAGATCATGCTGCAGCTCAGCGGCAAGCCGATCAAGATTATGGGAGTGAATTTTTCTCATGAGCGACAGGCAGCGGAGGAGGAATATATGGCGGCTTTGGGAGTGTCGCCGCAGTTCAAACAGGAGGGAAATGGGCTTGCGTTTAACGTAGAGGTGCTGGATTATCCCGTGTTGGGAGCCGATACGCGGTTGCTCGGTGTTTTCAAAACGATTGCGGAGGAAGTGCGGTTAAAGCTGACACAGGGGGCGGTGCTGTCGTCCCGTCTGCGGGAATGGATTCTATCGTGTATGCCATCCTATTTCCCTACGCTGCAGGACGCGGCCCGGGAGATGAAGCTGAGCGCCAGAACGCTGCAGGCCCGGTTGAAGGATGAGCAGACGACCTATAATCGGCTGGCCAACGAGGTTCGGCGGGAACTGGCCATCCGTCATCTTGCGCAGCCGGAGCACACCGTCGCCGAAATCGCCTATCTGCTGCATTTTTCCGAGCCTAGCTCGTTTCATGCCGCCTTCAAAAAGTGGACGGGTACCGCACCGGGGGAGTATCGGCAGCAGTTATTTGCTTAGCCGTATACAATTTAGGACAAAAGCGGTAGTTATATTAAGCATGCGGCGACTATGCTGCGAGGCGCAATTTGTAAACGGAGATCTTTCCCATCTTGAAAAAAGGGGTATCCCAGACCCTATGGCCTGAGATACCCTTTTCTAGACAGCTGGATATATTAGTGGATATATAACGTATGAGTAGAAGATTTAGCCTAGATCGGCATGGTCCTGCAGTGTAATGAATGTATTTTGACCATGGTGAAGCTCGAACAAAACGATTTCATTGCTTCCTTGCTTCAAGAACGGGGCAGGGATATAAAGCGTGGTCTGGGGACCGATTTCCCAATATCGTCCCAGGTTATGGCCGTTCACGAAAGCCACGCCTTTGGTCCAGCCTGCAAAGTTCAGGAAGGTATCGGCGGTTTCGCCGACATGAAAGGTTCCTCTGTAGAAAGCAGGCGTATCTTTGCCGCTTACCTTCATTCCGCCAGCATCGGCAGCAGCTTCGGGTGTCCCGGGGCTTGCATTCCCGGCTTCTTCCGCAAAGTTCAATGGTTCCAAATCGCTCAGCGGAAGAGCATGAATCGTCCAGCCGTACAGAAACTGATTTCCCAGCCGTACGCCTTCCGTAATTCCCTTCGGATCTTTCATGAACGGCCCGTAATTGATGCGGCCCATATTTTCCACCAGAATCTGTAGCTTGGCTCCTTCCGGGGGAATAGCCAGTTTGATCGGCTGCTTATGCTGCACCCGGTCAATAATGCCCTGATATTCGCCGTTTACGAAGATCAGCGCCCGGTCGCGAACTTCCTGCAGTACGAGCTCGCTGGCTCCACGCGGACCGGTGACTTCCGTGGTGTAGAGAATGAAGCCGTAATCCTGATCCAACTGTTCCATCGTCAGAGGAACCGAACTCTCTACCGGAACGGATAAGCTGGATAGCGCATCGAATAATGTCACCCGCTCCGTTAGTGCCACCTGGCCATAATTCTTTTTCGCAATCGGTTCCGGCAGCACCAATTCTGGAAGATCCACGTACTTTGCGAGCGTCTCCCTGTACGCATAGAACTTATCCGTCAGGTCGCCGCATTCGCTGATGGCGGAATCGTAATCATAGCTGGTCGTTGTCGGGGCGTAACCGTCTTCTCCGCAGTTCGCGCCGTTATAGAAGCCGAAGTTGGTCCCACCATGGAACATGTAAAAGTTCACCGACGCGCCCGCCTCCAGCATCTGCCCGAAGACGCCGGCCGCTTCCGCGGCATCGCGGGTATGATGGGACTCACCCCAGTGATCGAACCAGCCGTTCCAGAACTCCATGCACATATCCGGCAGCTCCTGCTGGTATTCGCCTAGCTTGGCGAAGGCCTCCGTCACTCTGGAGCCGAAGTTGACCGTCTCGAGAACGCCCGGAACCATGCCGCCCTGCAGCATGAAGTCCCCGGGGCCGTCCGATGTGAAGAGCAGCACGTCGATGCCGCGTGACGTCATGGCTTCCTTCAGATGGTTCAGATACCGCTGGTCATTTCCGTAGCTGCCGTATTCATTTTCGATCTGCATGGCAATGATCGGTCCGCCGTTTGAACGCTGCAGCGAGGCGAGCTTGGGCAGCAGCACATCGTAATAAGAATCCACATGATCCAGAAACGGCTTGTAGTCGCAGCGCAGCCGCATGCCCGGGTCTTTAAGCAGCCAGGCCGGCAGTCCGCCGAATTCCCATTCCGCACAGATATAGGGACTCGGCCTCACAATTACATATAATCCGAGTTTACCTGCAGTTTCGATGAAGGAGGCGAGATCCGCCATTCCTTCGAATACAAATTCGCCTTTACGGGGCTCATGGATATTCCAGGCGACATAGGTCTCCACCGTATTAAAGCCGCATGCTTTAAGTTTTCGGAGCCGGTCTTCCCAGTACTCGGGCACAACCCGGAAATAATGGATCGCGCCCGAGATGATGCGGACGGGCGCTCCGTCGACAATGAACTCTTTGCCTCTGGTTTCGAGTCCTTTCAAGTAAGTCACCTCTATTCCTCGGCTGCCGCGGTTTCCGCAAGCATCAGCCGGTTTTTGTATTCGGACAAATCAATCGCTTTTCCGTGATGCAGTCTCGACTCCTCCGCAGCGAAGGCCATCAGGTGGCTGCCGACGGAGACGCTGGCGGAAGACAGGCTTTCGGTATTCCGCTCGCCGTAATGCCGGACTTCATCGATAAAGGAACGGACGATGCCGGCATCTCCGCCTCCATGTCCCGATTCGGACACTTCAATCGGCACCAATCGTTTTTCTTTGGTTACGAACGAATGGACGGTGATCGTATCATCCTCCATATTGCCGCGGATATCGCCCTTGGTTCCCATAATCTGCACGATTCGGGTGTTATCCTGCGTGAAACCGCACATGCTGAACGTTGCCGTCGCACCGCTTCTAAACTCCATGTTCACGACCTGATGATCGACGACGTTGTTGTCCGTCTGATAGACGCACCGTCCGTAAGGTCCGCTGCGGAGTGCCTCCAGAATCCCCTCGTCCGTGTGATGATCCGTAATCTTCCGTGCCCAGCCGCGCCCTTCGTTCATGTAATAGTTCACGGCGTGGTACTGGCAGTCCCGTTCCGCCGGGCAGCCTTCGATGCAGAAGGAAGGAGCGCCTTCCGGCTTGTTTCCTTGATGGAAATGCATCAGGGAGCCAAACGAGCTGATGCGCTCGCAGGGCTCATCCATGATATAAGCCAGAATATCCATGTCATGGCAGGATTTCTGGAGGATCATCGGGCTGGTCATATCGCTGTTCCGCCAGTTGCCACGGACGAAACTGTGAGCCATATGCATGTTGCCCACATTTTCATTGAGCTGAACGGATACGATGTCGCCGATGGCTCCCTGCTCGATCTCTCTTTTGATCGTTTGCCAAAATGGCGTATATCGCAGTACATGGCAAATGGTAAGCAGGCGGTTATGCTTCTTGGCTTCCTGTTCCATCAGTACGCATTCGGCAGGTACGGGCGACATGGGTTTTTCCAACAGAACATGATAACCGAGCTGCAGCGCTTTGAGTGTGGGTTCCAAGTGCATCGTGTCCATTGTGCAAATGATCGCAACATCCGCAAATTTTTCTAGGGCAAGGATGTCCCCGGCTGATTCAAATTGCTGATCTTCGGTCAGATGATGCTCCTTGGCAAAGGCTTCACGGCGCAGACGGTTGGGATCGGCTACGCCGACGATCTGAAGCTCCTCCGGATGGGCAAGCGCGTAGGGGGCATAAGCTCTCATGCCCCGGTCGCCTGCACCAATCACAATTGCAGTAATAGGTTTCATCGTAGTCTCCCTTTAATGTAGTCGTAGAAGTAAAGGCGATTCTTACTGGCTGCTCATTTTTTTGTGATAAGCTTCCGTCATTTCATCTGCCACTTGCTTGAGCGTTGGATCATTGCGCAGCTGCTCGATGAGCTTGTCGTAGTTCTCGATGGTGTCTTTGCCGATGATCACCTTGGTACGCATATCGCTCACTTTTTTCGAAATCTCAGGATAATACTTGTTGTAGGCTTCGGAATACAGCTCGTTGCTCGGATTCGGTGTCTTGATTTTCTTGCGCTCATTCACGATTTCGACGTTGCGGTCATAGACATCATCCGGCATGCCCACGGCACCGATGGACATATCGTCGCTGATGAGGTGGATCAGATTGTTCATGTTTCCGTCACCCAAATGGTCGGTAGCGCTTTGAGGCGTCGGTATTTTGCGGCCGTTCTCGACGTTGTAGTGCACGCCCTCAATGCCGTAGGTAGCCAGTTCATTGCCTTCTTTACCGTAGGCATAGTCGAAGAACTCCAGAATCTTCTTCACTTTGGCCTCTGGAACTTTCTTAGGGATCAGATAAACGCCATAATACGGCGATCCTGATGGAGTATATTGATCTCCGCCGGCATTTTGCAGATACGTGATCGGCATGTAGTCGGCTGTAGGGACCACTTCACGGATTTTCGAGCCGGTGACCCAGGCATGGTTCATGGATTGGGAAGTTCCGCCCGAATTGCCTCCGCGAATCAGGTCAACCGTCTGGGAATATTTCATAATAGCAAAATCTTTCGGAAACAATCCGGCTTCAAAGGCCTTTTTGATCCAGAGAACGGCATCGCGGGACGCATCCTCGGTAATGACAGGGACGAGCTTGTCATCCTTCAGCTTCCACTGGCCTTGAACTCCGTTAAACACGCCGTATACGAAGCCCAGTGTGTCCGGGTTGGCGGCGTACGGAATCTCATCTGCTTGTCCGTTGCCGTTCGGGTCCTTCTCCTTAAAAGCCTTCAGCACATCGAAAAATTGATCCATGTTGGTCGGTGTCTGCAGCCCGAGCTTATCCATCCAGTCCTTGCGCAGAATCGGGAAAGCGCCGCCGCCATAACTCGGATAATACCGCGGGATGACAATGTTCTTGCCGTCTACTTTGGAGTCCGTCCACATTTCCTCCAGGTTTGGCGCGCTGAGGTTCGGATAATCCTTGATATACGGTGTCAAATCCCAGAATACGCCCTGCTGGATCATTTTTTGCAGCTGCGGGTTGACCAGGGATTCCACGAACGTCACTTCAGGCAAATCGCCGGAAGCGAGCATGACGTTGATTTTTTCCTCCGATGTGGATGGCGACAGCCAGGTAATATCCAGCTTGGTGTTGGTGCGTTTCTCGAATTCTTTCCAGATCACGTTGGTATTGTCAATGAATTCGGTAGCATAATTCAGCGTCTGCATCTGAATTTTCGTTGGTCCGGATGAATCGGTCGATGCACCTTTGGAACCGCCGCATGCTGTGAGAAGAACGCTTGCGCCCAGCACGACCAGCACGGATTTCGTCAGCAAAGATTTCTTTACCTGTTTTCTTGGTGGATTCATTTTCTATAACCTCCTTTGGATTGGCAACACCTATATATCCATCATTCCTTTACAGAACCGACCATGGCGCCTTTCGCGAAGTGCTTCTGAAGGAACGGATACACCAACATAATGGGAATGGTAGCAATGACGACCGCAGCCATTTTGAGCGTTTCCGTCGGGAGCTGACGGTTCATTTGCAGCGACACGCTCTGATTGCCCCCTCCGCCGCCCATGGTGGTCGGATCAACCAGCATATTCTGCAAAAGTACCTGCAGCGGCCACTTCGACTGCTCGTTGATGAACATAATGCCGTTAAAGTATGTATTCCAGTAGCCCACGGCGAAAAAAAGTCCGAAGGCAACGATCGCCGGCAGCGAAAGCGGGATGATAATCCGCCAGAATACGCTGATTTCGGTGCATCCGTCAATACGAGCTGCTTCATCGAGGCTTTCCGGAATGCTGTCAAAAAAGCCTTTCATCAATAGCACGTACCATCCGCTCGTGAGCGACGGGAGAATGAGGGACCAGATACTGTCGATCAGGCCCAGGTTTCTTACGACCATATATAGAGGGACAAGACCCGGCGTGAACAAAAAGGTCAGCAGAATCATGAACATCATGGTTTTGCGGAAACGGAGCCTCCGGCAGGAGATGGCATACGCCAACCCTCCCGTTACCAGCAGGCTTAAAGCCGTTCCGACCGTCGCGAGAAAAATGCTGACCATCAGGGAGTTCACGAACAAGCCGTTGCCCAGCAGATATTTATAGGCATCCAGTGACCACTGCTTCGGCCAGAGGATCAAATCACGGGTGTAATATTCCGTCGGATCGGTGAATGAAAGCACGATGGTGTAGTAGATGGGGAAGACCATCGCCAAGCTAAACAGGATAAGCAGGCCCAGGTTGGTGACGTTGAACAGACGGTCTTTCCAAGACGTATTGAGTTCCATGATCATCTGAAGACTCTCCTTTCCGTTGACTTTAATATAAGCTCTCCTGGCCGAAGCGTTTGGCGGCTTTGTTCGCGCCAACGACCAGAATGACGCCTACAATGGATTTGAACAGGCCGATTGCGGTACTGTAGCTGAATTCGCCTTGCCGGATACCCACACGGTATACGTATGTATCGAATACTTCGGCCACCTGCGTTACCGCAGCATTCATCATCAGGTAGACCTGCTCGAAGCCCGTATCCATGATGGTTCCCAGGCGAAGGATGAACAGGATCATAATGACGTTTCGCATCGCGGGTAGCGTAATATGCCACATTCTCCGGAAGCGTCCGGCTCCATCGATGACGGCGGCTTCATATTGCTGCGGATCAACGCCGGCGATGGAAGCGAGGAAGATAATCGTGCCCCAGCCGACCTCTTTCCAGATCGACTGTACGGTCAGCATCCCCCAGAAATAATTCGGATTCGATAGAATATCGATCGTGTTCTTATCCATCGCGGTCAGCAGCTTATTGAACAAACCCTCGGATTGGGAGAACATCAGGAAGGTGAGTCCGTAAATCAGCACCCAGGATAGGAAATGAGGGATATAGATCAGGGATTGCACGGTGCGCTTCATGATCTGGTTGCGAACCTCGTTCATCATAAGCGCCAGGATGATCGGTGCCGGGAAGAAGAAGATCAGGTTCATGACGCTGATGCCAAGCGTATTGCGCAGCAGCATCCAGAAGTCCGGATTCGAGAAGAAACGGGTGAAATGTTCGAATCCGACCCATTCGCTTCCAGTGATCCCGAGGTACGGGGAGTAATCCTGGAAACCGATGATCAGATTCGTGATGGGAATATATTTGAAGATAATAAAAAATAAAATGCCTGGCAGTGCCAGCAGGTACAGGTACTTATCTCTTTTCAAATCCGGCCATATCGATCGTTTGGGCTGTCTTGGTTTTGTTCTCGACTTCGTTGCTTGCATCGGGCTACCTCGCTTTCTTTGGGTCAAAAAGTGAACGATAAACCCAATGTAAAGGCTTACAACATTTTCGGCAATTCGACTTTATTTCAAGGTCGCGGGGCGGCTTGGAATGCTGTTGTTACAAGCATTTCACGGATTTTTATTTCAGGGGATTGCACTTTTTTGATAAGCGTTATTTTGGGGTCTTTTTTCCGTAAAAACCGGTTTTTTTCTGTCTGAAAGCCTTTCCATGTCAACTTCATTTCGCTATGATGGATGAAAACATTGCCACGAATCATCAGAGTTTCATATCCGAATTGGGAAACGGTCAGGAGTGAGGGGTTTGGGTAAAGAGTGGACGAGGAAACTGGCGTCAAAGGGAATCATGTACTGGAAAACCATTGCGCTTGCCATATTGCTCACATGCGTTCCGATATCCATTGTGAGTTTTATCAGCTGGCATGTCGGCAATCAATACCTCATCAGGCAGCATCAGCAGAACAACGAAGAGCTGGTGAAGGATACCGCGCGGCAAATCGACGAGCAGTTTTCCCAGCTGGTTCAATATGCCGTACACATGATCTCCAATCCCATCCTGAAGCCTTCCCTGGCCGACAGGAACTTTGTGGATCAATTCGAAAAAACGCAGGAACTGAGCGACACGCTGTATTTTATCGAGAATGGGGACCCGCTGATCGACCAAGCGTATCTGTATGTGGAGAAGCAAAATAAGATCATGCAGCCCATGCTTGGTCTGCGCACGCTGGATAACCCGGCGGATGCGGTTGCCTGGAGAAATATCATGCGCTCCGATAAGGGCATCTTCTGGACCAATCATCTATCCAAACCCTTCAATCAAGGGAACTCGTCTCATGCCATCGTGATGAAACTGCCCTTCAACAGCCAACAGTCCTACGGGGCGCTTGTGTTATACGTTAATCCGGCCAAGGTTCATCTGAATGCCAATTCCGAACAGGTAGCTTTTGTTTTGGACGGGGAGGACACCCTTGTCGGACAATCCGATGCCAGCATGCAGTATCCGGAGGTCATACCCGATATTCAGGAGGTCATGAGCACCACCAAGCGTTCTTACGACACCCAGATGCATTTCCAGCTTCCGATGAAGAATGACAAATTACTGGTGAGCGCGTTATCTTTTGAGAAAATGGGGGGTATCTGGACCTTTGTTTCAGGTACGCCTTCCTCGGCGATTACGGCACCTACCGGACCATACAGGCATGTCGTGCTGACCTACTGGGGCGTTTCTCTGTTGCTGGCCTTAGCCCTGAGCTGGTTTGCCTCAAAACGGATGTATAGGCCGATCCGCCGGATGGTGGATTTATTCAAAGAAGGCAAATCCGAGACGACGACGGAAAATAACGAGTTGAAATACATCGAGGAAAAATGGCGGCAGTACCGCTCCGTGAACGAAACGCTGCAGAGCAATCTGAATCAGTCCATCCCGAAGGTTCGGGAGGCGCTGATCAACCAATTCGTATCGGGGCAGGCCGCCCATCTGACGGAATCCGAGATCGCAGAGAAGCTGCAAGGCTTGCAGCTGGACATTACGAAGCAGCACTTCTTCATCATCGTATGCCAGCTCCATTCCCTCAGCGAGGACCGCGGCCAGCTAACGGCGAAGGATCATCAGCTGCTTGCCTATGCGGCAATCAATCTGCTGCATGAAATGTCCGAGCGCCTGGCTTCCTATGTGCATACCATCGATTTTATGGACGGCTCCTTTGCCGTGATCGGATTCGTACCGGCAGCTTCGCCGGTTGAGGAGCTGAAGTCGCCGCTGAAGGAATTAAGCGCGGACATGATCGGTACGCTCCGGGATGTGATGAATATGCCGGCAACGATCGTTGTGAGCGGCCCGGCGGGGGTCTGGACGGATGTGCCTTACCTGCTGGAGCAGGGCAGAAGAGCGCTGAGTTACCGCAGCTTTACATCGGAGAGCCAGTTGCTTGAAGCTTCTGTCGTGCTGGAACAGGCGAACCTGGAGGTGGAGTTTCCCTTTGATCTGGAGCAGGAGTTTACGCATACGCTGAATCTGGGTCTGGAAAAAGAAGCCGAGGAAATCCTGATCCGGTTTGTGGAGGTGCTTCAGAATGACGGGGCGCCGGAATGGGTCGTTCATCAGGGGCTGATGCGGCTGAAGAACAGCTTGTACCGTTCCATGCTGCAGTCCAACCGTAACCCATATGCGCTGTATGATGGGGTGAAATTACAAGAGGAGCTGGAGGCGCTCCGGGATTCAAACGCTTGTATTGGGTGGTTCCGCACCAGCATTATCAAGCCATATATCGAAGTGCTGCACAAAAGCTACCATCAATCCATGAAGCATATTGTCGATCAGGTGATCTTGACGATTAAGGAAAACTATATGAGCGATATTTCTTTGGAGACGCTCGCCACGGAAGCGAATGTAAGCGTGTCTCAGTTGAGCAAGGCCTTTAGGCAGATGACGGGCTCTAATTATATTGATTATTTAACCTCGATCAAAATGAATCACTGTAAGAAGCTGCTCGTGACCACGGATATGAAGATCAGCGAAATTGCCAAGGCTGTCAGTTATCAGCCTCCGTATTTCAACCGGATGTTCAAGAAATTGGAGGGGATGACGCCCGGGCAGTACAGGGAGCAGTTTAACTCCGTCCAAGCGGATCGGAAACAGGCTTAGTGTGCACGGATGCTCATAAATAGAATAGTATAACGTTAGGACATCCCTCGGATGTTCTTTTTTTTCGCTATTTTGCATAGCTTGGTTAGTCCTCGTGTTTAGACAACGGCGTGGAAGGAATGATACAATAGTAACTTCATTTTTCGAGGAGGTGTCACCATGAAAGTTTGGGAATGGGCAGGGGATGTTTACCACCAGATCCGGTGGATGGACGTGTTGATTGCCTTTGGCATTATGGCCTTATTTTTCATTGTAAACCGATTGCTCGTTACATACGTATTTTCATTTATGAACAAAAAATTCAAAGCGGGCGAGCAAGCGCTCATGTGGCGGCAGGCTTTCGAAAAGCCGTTGCGGCTGTTCATTGTGCTGCTCGGCGTGTATTTGGGCTTGAAATATCTCCTTCCGGCCGCGTGGCTCGCGGGGATGATGTTTGACCGGTGGTTTCGGAGCGCGGTCATCATTTTGGCCGGATGGGGACTGCTTGTTCTATCGAACCAATCCTCCTTCCTGCTAGAGGAAATCAGCAAAAAAATCCGGCTGGACGATTCCAGCATGCTGATCCCCTTTCTGTCCAAAGTGCTCCGTTTTGTCGTCTTTGTATTGATCATCACCCTGGTTGCATCCGAGTGGGGATTCAGCATGAGCGGCGTGGTTGCGGGTATGGGACTCGGCAGTTTGGCGATCGCGCTGGCTGCTAAAGATACACTCGGCAATATCATCGGCGGGATCGTCATCATTTTGGAGAAACCCTTTTCCAAGGGAGACTGGATCTTGACGCCAAGCGTGGAGGGCTTTGTGGATGACATCACCTTTCGAAGCACGAAAATCCGTACCTTTGCGGATGCTCTGGTCACCGTGCCCAATGCTACGCTTTCGGGCCAGCCCATTACGAATTGGAGCCGGATGGGCAAACGAAGAATCAATTTTACGCTGAATGTGGCACTGGATACGGACCGAGGGCGGCTCGCGGCGGCAACGGAACGCCTGGAACGAATGCTCCGGGGAGATGAGAGGATCGATCCGGCCACCATCATGGTCAAATTTACGGAGTTCCAGGAGAGCAGTCTCGGCATCATGTTCTATTTCTTTACGAAAACGACCGTATGGGCGGAGTATTTGATAGTTAAGGAGGAAGTGAATCTGACGGTGCTGGAGGTGCTGGAAGAAGAGGGGATCCGGCTGGCCTATCCGGCGCAGCGGGTACTGCTCGAAGCGTTGGGGGAGGAGAACGGGAGCCCGAAGGAGGTACAATCCTATTCGGCAGCGAAATATTGACTAACCGGCATTTTATCTAAAACAAAACCCCCCGACGCATATAAGCGCACGGGGGTGTCTTGTATTCCTATACATGCTCGCTGGCTGCACTCATGCAGCTGCGCCTAATAGTCAGACCAATCCCGGTCGCCTGAGAGGAATTTTTCCGTCAGGATCGACAGGAGCTGAATGCCTACTTCGTTTTGTCCGCCTTCGGGAATGATCAGGTCGGCGTATTTCTTGGAAGGCTCAATAAATGCCTCATGCATCGGCTTGACTGTAGTCAGATACTGCTGATTCACCGATTGGATGGAACGACCGCGTTCCTCGATATCGCGAACGACGCGGCGCAGTATGCGGACATCGGGATCAGTATCGACGAATACCTTGATATCAAGCATTCCGCGAAGATTCTCGTCGGACAGCACATGCAGTCCTTCGATAATCACAATATTATTGGGTCTCAGTTCAACCGTTTCCGATTCGGAGCGGGCATGGACCGTGAAGTCGTACACCGGTGCGTATGCTGCTTCTCCTGCCCGAAGCCGGGCTAGGTGTTCGATCAGCAGCTCATTATCAAAGGCGAAGGGGTGATCGTAATTAATCAGCGCCCGTTCCTCCATCGTGAGTTGTTTGTGATCTTTATAATAGTTGTCCTGGGATATAAATGTAACTTTTCCCGTGCCAAGACGGTCAATGACGGAGAGGGCTACTGTCGTTTTGCCGGAGCCTGTCCCGCCTGCGATACCAATAATGAGCATGGCTTGTATATAAACCTCCCTGATCTATTTGCCGGTGCAATTCCAGTATTGTAGCACAGCATCCGCATTTTTTCACCTTCCTTCCGCATGTGTAAGGCAAGATGGGGATAATTGCAGGGAATGAAGCATTACCGTCATTTGCTCTTTTACTAGGCGTGGGCTATCTTTGAAGTGAATATGAGAACCTAAGGACGGAAGGGAGGGATGTGAAAATGCAAAGTAAAGTTATTTTTCTGACTACGGACAGCATGGGTAACGGAGAACGGGAGCTGGGAACGCAAATACTGGAGACGTTCTTTACCCTGCTTAAACAGCGGGAGCAGCTGCCTGCGGCCGTTTTTTGCGCAAACCGGGGCGTGCTTGCACTAACCGAGCAGTCGCTGGCTTCCGTACATCTGAAGGAACTGGCAGACCGAGGCGTGCCGGTGCTGGCCTGCGCGACATGCGTTGACTACTATGATGTGCGTGAAAAGCTCACGGTAGGCGAGATTTCGAGTATGGGTTACTTTATGGAGCTGGCCGAGAAATATGAAGTCATGACTCTGGCCTAACGGTTTCCCCAAGCGAAAAAGGCGGCACAAGGGGTTCTGTATCTTCCGATGCAGAGCCTTATTTTGATTCCCCGAAAAAGCCGAAAAATTAATATGTAGATAATGACATATTGCTAATATTTTACTTGTAAACGGTAACAAAAAAGGCAGAAAATAGTCCCGATTTAGTACCATTTCTCTGCCCATTCTTCCACCGCACGCAAAGCTCTCCCGAGTTCCGTTCCCTTCCTCGTCAGCGAATATTCCGTACGAATGGGACGCTCCGTAATGACATTCCGAATTATGATTCCGTTATCCTCCAATTCCTTGATCCGCTCATTCAGCATGCGCTTACTCAGGTCTGGAATATACGCCTGAATCTCGCTAAAACGTTTGGGCTCCTCCATTAGGGTATGAATAATGAGATTGACCCACTTCTTCCCTGTAATTTGGTAAGCGATTTCTACCTTTTCACATAACGGATTGTCTTGTTTTTCGCCGTCCATTTGACTCACTCCTCTACTATGTGGTTACTAAACGTATTTAAGTTACTACTCAAGTAAAATGGATAAAAACTTGATGAATCCATATTGATTATACAACATAATATCACGGAAAGCGCTATCATTAAAGGCCTGAGGGCACTGTTCATAATTTGGACAAAAAATGTTTGACAGAGCGGAAAAATGGGTTTAATATTGCCCATGTTAAGTAATCGGGTTATTTTTAGTAACCATATAGCGGTGATAAACTGCTGCCGGCAGCTTAGAGTTTTATGGTGGAATGGAGGAACATACGGTGGACAATATGTCATTTGTTTTGTTTGGAGGCACAGGGGATTTAGCGAAGAGAAAAATATACCCTGCCCTATTCAATCTGTATATAGATAACAAAATGCCTGAGGCATTCTCGATCATTGCACTGGGAAGAAAAGAGCAGTCCCATGCAGAGTTTCAGCAAGTTGTAGCCAAATCGCTGCAGACCTTCTCCAGAAGAGCGGCGAACGACCCGGCTGTGCTTAATTCCTTTTTGAATTCGATCCGTTATTCCTCGTTGGACGCGGGTCATTTGGAGGATTTCCGGAAACTGCGGGTTTTGGTAGAGTCGCGCGAGCAGGAGCTGAGCATTCCGGGTAACCGCATGTTCTACCTCTCGGTCGGACCGGAATTCTTCGATGTCATTGCGCTCAGCATCAAAGAAAGCGGCCTAGGAACCACGAACGGATGGAAACGTCTGATTATCGAGAAACCGTTCGGACGCGATCTGAAATCGGCACGTCACCTCAACGAGCAGCTCAGCAGAGCTTTTGACGAAAACGAAATTTACCGGATTGACCACTATCTTGGCAAGTCGATGGTGCAAAACCTTGAAATCCTCGAATCCTCAAATCCTATCCTCAAAGCCCTGTGGTCCAACCACCACATCGCCAACGTTCAGATTACCGCGAGCGAAACGGTCGGTGTCGAAGAAAGAGCGGGATACTACGATAACGCTGGAGCCATTCGCGACATGGTACAAAACCATATGCTTCAACTTCTTATGATGATTAGCATGCGTCTTCCGCGCAAAAGCGACGCCAGCGAAGTCCGCATGAAGAAGAGAAACGTGATGGAATCCTTGCGCCCCCTTCATATCGATAACATCACGAGCAACGTGATCCGCGGTCAATATACGGCTGGTGAAATTCAAGGCAAGCCTGTGGCTGGCTATACGGATGAGCCAAACGTTCCGAAATCCTCGAAGAACGATACTTTTATTGCACTCCGTTTATGGATCGATAATTATTTCTGGAACGAAGTCCCTTTCTATATCCGTACAGGCAAACGCATGGCGGAAAAATCTACGCGGATCGTCATTGAATTTAAAGAACCTTTAAAAGGACAAACTACCACGAGCGACCCTAATCTTCTGGTCATCGAAATTAATCCGAACGAAGGCATCTTTATTCAGTTGAACAAAAAAGATCCGTTGAACACAGAGAAGCTTGAGCCAATGCGCGTTAACTTCTTCTCGAACGAAAAGGAAGTGCCGGAAGCTTACGAAAATCTGATTTTCGATGCGGTCCGCGGCGATTCCACTTTCTTCGCTCACTGGGATGAAGTTGAGTTGTCATGGGAATATGTACAACCGATTCTGGATAGCTTCGAGCAAGATATCATTCCTTTGTCGTACTACCCTGCAGGCTCCAACGGACCTGAGGCTTCCGACCAATTGGTGGAGGCGGACGGATTCAAATGGTGGCTTGATAAAACCCCGTCTGAAGCAAAGGCGGAAGATAAAGAATTGGTGGCTCAATCCTGATCGCTTGGAGATCATACGGGTTAAATAAATTAATAATAGATAAAAACAGCATGGTGTGGAGGTAATTATATGAAAGTCGGATTAGTTGGATTAGGAAAAATGGGTCTTAACCTGGGACAAAATCTTATGGATCATAACCATAACGTGGTTGCGTTTGACCTCAATACTGCTGCAGTTGCAGACATGAAAAGCAAAGGCGCTGAAGGCGCCGCAACTTTGAAAGAACTTGTGTCCAAAATGGAATCCCCAAGAATCGTCTGGATCATGGTTCCGCATTCGGTAGTCGATTCTGTCATCGATGAACTGTCTCCGCTTCTATCGAAGGGCGATATCGTCATCGAAGCAGGGAATTCTCATTACAAAGAATCGATCGCCAGATACAACAAGCTCAAGGAAATCGGCGTGAGCTTCCTTGATGTGGGTACATCAGGTGGTATGGAAGGCGCACGTAATGGCGCATGCTATATGATCGGCGGAGATCAAGAGGCTTGGAACATCGTTGAACCGATCTTCAAAGATACAGCGGTCGAAAATGGTTATCTGTACGCAGGTAAAGCCGGCAGCGGTCACTTCCTGAAAATGGTCCACAACGGCGTGGAATACGGCATGATGGCCGCGATCGGAGAAGGCTTTGAAGTCCTTGAGAAGAGCGATTTTGATTATGACTATGAGAAAGTGGCACGCGTATGGAATAACGGGTCCGTTATCCGCTCTTGGCTCATGGAATTGACCGAGCAGGCCTTCTCGAAGGATGCGAATCTCGATGGCATCAAAGGCGTAATGCAATCCTCCGGCGAAGGCAAATGGACCGTGGAGACGGCTCTCGACCTGCAAACCGCGACTCCGGTAATTGCATTGTCCCTGCTCATGCGTTATCG
Source organism: Paenibacillus dendrobii (assembly GCF_009807035.1). GTDB lineage: Bacteria > Bacillota > Bacilli > Paenibacillales > Paenibacillaceae > Paenibacillus_AQ > Paenibacillus_AQ dendrobii. Next base: position 631,228 of record NZ_WUBI01000003.1, on the reverse strand, counting down.
TTCTCTTGAGAATGACTCGTTCACAGGCAAAGTGGTTGCCGCGCTTCGCAATGAGTTTGGCGGTCACGCTGTAGTCAAAAACTAATCAAAAAACAAATTGGAGGTAAGTGAATCATGAAATTTTTTATCGATACTGCAAATTTGGATGACATTAAAAAGGCATACAAAGTCGGCGTATTGTCCGGTGTAACAACCAACCCTTCGCTGGTTGCCAAAGAAGGCGTGAAGTTCGAGGACCGTATCGCTGAAATTTTGCAGGCTGTTCCTGAGGTTGAATCGGTATCTGCCGAGGTGACTCCGGATGCTGAAACCGCAGCAGAAATGATCGCACAGGCTGAAGAGCTGATCAAGATCAACGGCGGCGACAAAAATATCACGATCAAACTTCCAATGACATTGGATGGTCTTGAAGCTTGCCGCTACCTGACCAAAAAAGGCGTGAAAACCAACGTTACGCTGATCTTCACCGTGAACCAGGCTCTGCTGGCTGCACGCGCAGGCGCAACGTATGTTTCTCCATTCCTGGGCCGCTTGGACGATATTTCGGAAGATGGCGTGCTGCTGGTATCCAAAATCGCCGAGCTGTTCCGCATTCATAACCTGGACGCGCAGATCATTGCCGCTTCGGTCCGCCATCCGGATCATGTAACCCGTGTAGCTATGGCTGGAGCGCATATCGCAACCGTTCCGTTCAGCGTTATCGCGCAGCTTGCAAAACATCCTTTGACAGATCAAGGCATCGAGAAATTTGCTGCTGATTGGAAAAACGCTACGAAATAAGCTTGCCCCGTTCAACTTGTAAAAAAATTAAAAACCGCATGGAAAGGCGCTTGTCCGCAGGCGTCTATCCTGCGGTTTTTTTTGCGAGATTCGGAATGTAAAGAAATTAATATAAAACAAAACAAAATCGTGCATAGAAACATGGAGAAGAGTTGGTTATAATCTTTGCTGTAAGCGCTGCCGCAAATAATGATAAACCCGGCTTCAAGCCGGGGTGGTGAGATATGAAGGGAGGATTTAATTCATGACGCAAGTATTTGAGACCCGTATTGTCCATTCTTTGGTGAAAATTTTTTCTGATGAGGAATTGACGGAGATCGCCGCGGCTTCGGGCGCCGCGCTGTTGAACGAGGTGTTCTCGTATCAAGTGGCCTATCGGTCACAGCAGCTTATTCCTGAGGTTAAGGTAACCGTGGAGTCTGGCCTTGGTAATCGGATTATGCTGCGCAGCGTCGGCCTGGCGCCATCGGAGTATCCTGTGCAGCATGATCATGATGATAACATGCTTCGGACGAAACCCGGCTTATACCCGGATCCGCTGCTGCCGCTGGACGGCGACGTCGTGCGTGCATATCCGGGGCAATGGCGTTCGATATGGATCACGGTGAATCCGCAAAATGAGGTGAAGCCCGGCGTATACCCGATCGTGGTTCGCTTTGAGTCGGTATCCGGCGAACAGTTGGCGGAGGAGCGCTTTGAGCTGGAGATCATCGGCGCCTCGCTGCCGAAACAGCAGCTGCTCCATACGGAGTGGTTCCATACGGACTGCCTGACGACGCACTACCATACGGAAGCTTTCGACGAAAAGCATTGGGATTTGCTTCGGCAGTACATACAAACCGCTGTTGACCATGGCGTTAACATGCTGCTGACCCCATTGTTCACGCCGCCGCTTGATACAGAAGTCGGGGGCGAGCGTCCGACGGTTCAGTTGGTGGACGTTGAGGTGACGGGCGAAGGCGAATACCGTTTCGGATTTGACCGCCTGAAGCGCTGGACCGATCTATGCGATGCCTGCGGCATCGAGTATTTCGAATTCTCGCATCTGTTCACGCAGTGGGGCGCTCAGCACGCGCCGAAAATCATGGCAACCGTTGGCGGCGAAACGAAGCGCATCTTCGGCTGGGAGACCAACGCGTCGGGCGAAGCTTATCATGCCTTCCTGAACCAATTCCTGCCGCAGCTAGTGGAATGGATCCGGGAGAATGGGCTGGAAAGCCGCAGCTATTTCCATATTTCCGATGAGCCGACGCTGGATCATCTGGACTCTTACGAAAGTGCCCGCAATATCGTTAAGGACCTGCTCGAGGGATTCCCGATCATCGACGCGCTGTCGGATTATGATTTTTATGAAAAGGGTCTGGTGGAGAATCCGATCCCGGCCAACGATCACATCGAGCCTTTCTTGAAGAATGGGGTAACGCCGCTGTGGACGTATTACTGTGTCTCGCAGTATAAGAAGGTATCCAACCGGTTCTTCAGCATGCCATCCGCACGGAACCGGATTCTGGGCTACCAATTGTACAAATACGATGCGGCCGGATTCCTGCACTGGGGTTATAACTTCTGGTATACGCAGTATTCCAAAAAGGTAATCGACCCGTTCCGCGTCACAGACGCAGGGGGCGCTTTCCCTTCAGGGGATCCTTTCCTGGTATATCCGGGCGAGAACGGTCCGATCGAATCGATTCGGATGGAGGTGCTGAGGGAGGCACTGCAGGATTTGCGGGCGATGAGGCTGTTGGAGGAGCTGATCGGACGAGAAGCGGTTCTCGCGGCATTGGACGAAGGGCTGGACGAACCGATCACCTTCAGCGTTTATCCCAAGAATGCTGACTGGCTTCTGTCCAAGCGTGAATGGATGAACGGAAAAATTAAAGAGCATGTCATGCTGAAAAAATAAAAAAATGGTTGAAGAGAGGCATCTGCGGATGCTTCTTTTGTTGTTCGTGGTTTATGATATCCATGAGTAAAATTACAATATATACAAATTATTACAAGGTTAAGGGCGTTTTATTAGCTTTTCAACGTCAAAGGGGGAGCCATGATAAGAGGATGAAAGCGGATGATGGCTTGGTTCTTGCTGACTCTGCAGCTCGCCGGGTGCGCCGGTTCGAAGCCGCAGGTGGACACACTGGCGGTCATTCAGCCGCAGAAAGACTCAAGCTACTCGGATATGTTCAAGACCCTGTCGCTCGGCAGCGTATTCGATTATAACCTGCGGCTGCCGCATGCGGATACAACCTGGTTTGAGGTTTGGGTGGAGGGCTATAAAAAGGGTGAAAAAATGCAGGATTCGCAGCTGATCCGTCTCTCTTACGGCAACGCCCCTCCGGATCAAGCGAGGGTGCGATGGGCTGGGGAATGGTCACAAAAGGCGGGGAGCAGAAGTCCATGATTTTATACGCCCCAGGAGTCAGCACGGGCCTCATTGACGTCCCCGGTGTCGTCGATAAAGATCTTTCGTCCATGATGGGCTCTGTCATAGGGGATAAGGAGCTGGAGCTGAAAGCGGGGGAGTCTGCCACCTTGGCCGTATTTCGCCAGAATAAGTCCGGCGGTTATCGGACCTATGACGTGAATAACCCCCTGGACCTGAAGGAGATGCTGGCAACGGATGCTTTAACACTGCTGCTGAAGATCAAGGTCGATACACAGCGCCCGAAACCATAGAGTTGAAAGAGAGATCAGTTAACGTTTCGGGTTTTTCCTGAACGCAATTGATGAAGAAGACATCGATAAGATGTCTTTTTTTGCGCAAAGCGCAACATGATAAGGATCATTTCCGTCACAGGAGTATATGGAAGGAGGAGGAACATGCGCAAGCATTGGATCTTTGCCGTTATACTGCTGCTAATAACGGGCTGCTCCGCAGCGAAGGTTGCGGAACCGGAAGGGCGCTGGGATCACAAACACGGATATGTCGTGGCCAAAGAAAACGGGAGGGTGCTGGTCGTGCGCAAGCAGGCAGCGCCGGAAACGCCGCTGAACGATATCCTGGCGGAAGCTCAGCCCGATGCGATTTGGCTGTCTGTCGGAAAGGGTGATTACGACGCCGTTTCTGTGGGTGACGAGGTCGGGATTCGGATTGCGAACGGGGCTATCGATGAATCTTATCCTGCGCAGGCGGGAGCCGATATCGACATAAAGTAGGCGAGGGTTTACGATACCCTCGCCGTTCTCTTACACGATATTCACATCATTACAAGCGTAGGTTATGATTTCATGCTTTAGGCATTTCGTTAAAGAAAGCGACATCCTCAATTGGCAATCTTACCGTCGGGTGTCCGGGCTTCGCCCCCTTGCCGATGGCGATGAGCATAACAGGAGCGTATCTCTCCGGAATATTGAACGCTTCTGTTAATTTACCTTGGTCAAACCCGCCCATCGGGACCGTATCATAGCCTTTAGCGTGGGCGACAAGCATCAGCTGCATGGATACCAATCCACAGTCAATCAATACTTTTCGGAGAACAGTCTCTGTAGGCATGCTCGCGAACATCCCTTGATAGCGTTCCACGAATGATTTGGCTGTCTCTTCAGGCATGTAACCCGCATCGACTGTCATTCCGTAGATTTTCTCAGCCAACGTGTAGCCTTCCAAATCTCCGAGTACCGCAATGACAGCCGATGCCTCAATCACTTGCTGCTGCTGGTTGGCGATCGGAAACAGTTTTTGCTTCAGCTCCTGTGAGTCGATGACGAGGAACCGCCACGGTTGCAGATTGGCCCCTGAAGGAGATAGTGTAGCTTGCTGCAGGATTTCGTTCATTTCCTCCCGCGGGATCTTTGCTTCAGAATGATAGTAGCGTACGGACCGCCGATCTTGAATCACATTAAAGAACTGCTGCTGTTCCACCTTTTGAGACGATTGTACAACGGACATGCTATTCTCCTCCTCATGATTACCGTGCTCTATGCAGGCACAAGATGTCTTCAAACAAAATGCAGACGAACTATTAACTGATATCATAATGATTACAGTTTTGAGCTCATATGGCCTTCGGTCTTCGAATGCCAGCCCTGGTAATTAGAATTTCATGTACCCTCTATATGAAACAATGTCTAAGTCTCCTTCCTAAGCTTTGTAAGACTAACGCTGCTTAAGCTAAATCATAGCAGTGAGATATGTCTTAATGTTACTATAAATTATCAGATGTATAATCTAAAGTAGACACATTATTTTTATATAGCTCTATAAAATAGACTAGATATATTATAGTAAGGAGTGATTTTAGTGGATGTAAGCAAAGAGGATGAACTATGCCTCATTTCCATTCGTGAAGCTTTGAAGGTTGTCCGCGGAAAATGGTCTATTTTGGTGCTTACCTTACTTAGTCTGGGTCCGCAGCGCTTTAATCAAATGCGAAGAAATTTAGACCATATCAGTATCAAGTCTCTAACGGATGTCCTGCACCACTTGGAGCAGCATGAAGTCATCAATCGCCAGGTTTTCCCTACCAGACCTGTAACCGTTGAGTACACCCTAACGGATAAAGGCAGGGCGTACATCCCCGTGCTTCGGGAATTGCGCATTTGGGGTGAAAACTGGGGAGAACATCCGAAGCTCGGTTGATGGCGAAACCTCGTTCTTTGCTTCGGAATCCAAGTAGATACAGGATCGCTGATCCTGAATTACGTTAAAAAACTGCGTCTAAGTCCGTAATAACGGGACTGGGCGTGGTTTTTTTGTTTTGCTGAAAACTTTCAATATATATTTTCAAAAGGGGTTGACATGGCGTACGGATGCGTTATAATAATAGTCAAAGAAAGTCAAAGTCAAAAGATTTGATCAAACGTCAAACCGGACGGATCAAGCTTAGACTGGACGCCGGTATCCGTGTTTATAGGAGCAGTATTAGCAGGCAGATACCTTGTACTAAACCAAACCATAATCCAGCTATACAAGAAAGGGGCAATGAATATGCGTTGTCAAAAATGTAATCATAACGAAGCAACCGTAGGACTTAGCCTAACCGTAAATCAACAATCCGAGAGACTTTATATATGTAAGGAATGCTATGCAGAAATAAACAGCGGAATTCCGTTCCACGCCGGCTTCGGCTCGTCCGGCATGTCGCCGATTGATGAATTTTTCAAAGGCTTCATGCAGCCGCCGCAATCCCATCAGGATGCAAATGGCGCGAATGGTGCAGCCACCCGGGCTCCCGGCCGCAGCGGCCAGGGCGGGAACGGCATACTGGATCAGCTGGGACGTAACTTGAACGACGCGGCGAAGGCAGGCCAGATCGATGCCGTGATCGGCCGTGACGAAGAGATCGAGCGCGTCATCGAAATTTTGAACCGCCGCAGCAAGAATAACCCGGTGCTGATTGGTGAACCGGGGGTCGGTAAAACGGCGATCGCCGAAGGGCTTGCCCTTCGCATTACGGAAGGCAAAGTGCCTGCCAAGCTGCTGAATAAAGAAGTCTATTCGCTGGATGTGGCTTCGCTCGTAGCCGGCACTGGCATCCGTGGCCAATTTGAAGAGAAGGTCAAGCAATTGATTGCTGAACTGCAGCAGCGTGAGAACATCTTGCTGTTCATCGACGAAATCCATCTGTTAGTGGGTGCAGGCTCAGCCGAAGGCTCCATGGATGCAGGCAACATCCTGAAACCGGTGCTGGCGCGGGGCGAACTGCAGGTGATTGGTGCGACGACTCTGAAGGAATACCGTCAAATCGAGAAGGATGCCGCTCTGGAGCGTCGGTTCCAACCTGTCATGGTCGATGAACCGAATGTGCAGGAAACCATCGAGATTCTGAACGGACTGCGTCCGAAATACGAGGAATTCCATGGTGTTCGTTATCCGGATGAGACCATTGCAGCCTGTGTTCAGTTGTCACACCGCTATATTCAGGACCGCTTCCTGCCGGACAAAGCGATTGATCTGCTCGATGAAGCAGGCGCCAAACTGAATCTGCGGATGTCCGATAGCGGACAGGGGCAGGTTAAGGCTCGATTGGAGCAGGTTAAGGCTGAGAAAGATCAAGCGACACGCAGCGAAAATTACGAACGCGCCGCCAAGCTGCGCGACGAGGAGAACGAGCTGTTTAGCCAGCTGCATACCGCAGGGCAGCCAGAAGCCCAGGCAGAAGTTAGCGTGGAAGACATTCAGCACATTATTGAACGGAAGACCGGCATTCCAGTCGGCAAGCTGCAGCGGGATGAGCAGGATAAAATGAGAAACCTTGCAGTCCGTCTCGGCACAAAGGTGATTGGCCAGACCGAAGCGGTCGACAAGGTGGCTAAAGCGGTCCGCCGCAGCCGCGCAGGCCTCAAGCCGAAGAATAAACCGATTGCATCCTTCCTGTTCGTCGGACCGACCGGCGTCGGTAAAACCGAATTGTCCAAGTCGCTCGCCGAAGAGCTGTTCGGCCAAGCAGATGCGATGATCCGGCTTGATATGAGCGAATACATGGAGAAGCATTCGGTTTCGAAGCTGATCGGTTCGCCTCCAGGTTATATCGGTCATGACGAAGCCGGCCAGCTGACGGAGCGCGTACGCCGCAATCCTTACAGCATCATCCTGCTCGATGAGATCGAGAAGGCGCATCCTGACGTGCAGAATATGTTCCTGCAGGTGCTGGATGACGGCCGCCTGACGGATAGCCAGGGACGGACCGTAAGCTTCAAGGATACGGTCATCATCATGACGTCGAACGCAGGCATTATGGAGAAGAAAATTACCGTCGGATTCTCAGCCGCCGAATCGGTGCAGACCAGCTCGATTCTGGATTCGCTGGGCGCGTACTTCCGTCCCGAATTTCTGAATCGTTTCGATGCAATCATTCCGTTCGCTTCCCTGAAGGAAGAGGTTTTGGTCCAAATCGTCGATCATATGCTCGATGAAATCGTGAGCACTTTGGGCGAACAGGGCATTACGCTCAGCGTGACCGATGAGGCGAAGAAGAAACTGTCCGAGCTCGGCTATAACCCAGCATTCGGGGCCCGTCCGCTGCGCCGCGTCATCCAGCAGTACGTGGAGGACGGCATCACCGATCTCGTACTGGACGACGAGAATGTATCGCACATCAACGTGGATGTTCAGGATAACGCCATTCAGGTAATGAAAGGCTGAAGGTTACGAATGAATAACTAAATATGATGTCTTAGCAACGCACCTTTCCAAATGGAGCATGAAGAACCCGCCGGTTCGATGCATGGCCATTTGGGAGGTGCTTTTTATATTTTCCGCAATAGGCCACACAATTGTAATCAGGCTTACGCTCATGACGGCGGGACAGATGAAGAGACTTATTTATATTGTGAAAAAATGAACAAATTTCGAAAATAGACTACAAACCTCTTGCAATGTGAAAAAAATCACAGTATATTATAAATGTGAAATAAATCACAAAAACGAAATGGAAGACAAGAACGATTCGCTGATCACTTAAATAATGGCCAACCCCAATATTCAAATGGCACGAAGGCCTCAAGCACAACATTCAATTCTTCTTACTCATATTTTTCATTCAACTCGATTTGATACCCAAGGAGGAATTTTTCATGAAAATCGCAGTCATCGGATGTACTCATGCAGGAACCGCAGCGGTGGTTAACGCCGCAAAGCTTTATCCTGAAGCTCAGATCACCGTCTACGAGCGTAACGATAACGTATCGTTTTTATCTTGCGGTATCGCCCTGTACGTGGGCGGCGTTGTGCAGGACCCGCAAGGACTTTTCTACTCTTCGCCGCAGCAGCTGTCCGATTTGGGCGTCGTCACGCATATGCGCCATGAGGTTCTGTCGGTCGATACGGACGCCAAAACGCTGCAGGTCCGCAACCTGTCGTCGGGTGAAGCTTTTACGGATACTTTTGACAAACTCATCGTCACGACGGGTTCGTGGCCGATTATACCGAAGCTTGCCGGGATGGAACTGGGCAATATCCTGCTCTGCAAAAACTATGAGCATTCGAATACCATCATCGAAAAGGCAAAGGCTGCGAATCACATTACGGTGGTCGGCGCAGGCTACATCGGCGTGGAGCTGGTGGAAGCATTTCAGCAAAGCGGCAAACAGGTGACGCTGATTGACAGCGCGGATCGGATTTTGAACCGGTACCTGGACGCCGAATTCAGCAGTCGGATCGAGGATGCATTCCGCGGTAAAGGCATTGAGCTGGCGCTGGGCCAGACGGTGCAGGCTTTCGAAGGACGGGATGGCAAGGTAAGCCGTGTCATTACCAGCAAAGGCGAAATCGAGACGGATCTGGTCATTCTTTGTATCGGATTTCGTCCGAACACGGAGCTGCTTAAGGGTCAGGTGGATATGCTGCCGAACGGCGCGATCATCGTCGACGAATACATGCAGACGAGCAAGCAGGATGTGTTTGCCGCCGGCGACAGCTGCGCGGTACGTTATAATCCGACAGGGAAGGCAGCCTACATCCCGCTGGCGACCAATGCGGTACGCATGGGGATGCTGGTCGCCCGCAACCTGATGCGGCAAACGACCAAGTATCTGGGTACACAAGGAACGTCCGGCCTGAAAATATATGAGTTGAATTTGGCTTCGACCGGCCTTACCGAGGGAGCCTGCGCAGATGAGAAGCTGAGCGCGGAAGCCGTTACGATTGAGGATGCCTACCGGCCGGAATTTATGCCTACCGCAGAGACGGTGACACTCAAAGTCGTGTATGAAAAAGAAAGCCGTCGCCTTCTCGGGGCGCAGATCATGTCGGCCGTCGATTTAACCCAGGCGATGAACACGCTGTCGGTATGCATTCAAAACGAAATGACCGTTGATGAACTCGCCTTTGTGGACTTCTTCTTCCAACCGCACTACAACAAGCCGTGGAACTTCCTGAATTCGGCAGGCATTGCGGCGCTGCCTGGGGTTAAGACAGAGCAGCTGCAGCATGCTTAATCGCTGAATCATCTGGACAGGATTCATACAACAAAGGTCCCTTCGAAATACCAAAAAGGTCATCTTCACAGATGACCTTTTTTTGCTGCATTCTTGAGAGAATCGAGCCTGCTTCCCGGTGATGCTTCTGACTGTCTACTCAGCCTGCTTCTTCTCTTTGCCGCCCAGATTGATGCCCACCTGTCCGTCATGGCTGCCGACATTCCCGCCGAGCTTGAGGCTCACACCCTGACCGCCACCCATTTGGGCACCGGCATGGGCACCTAGACCATGGTCTCCGCCAATGGATGCGCCGGTGCTGAATTCAGCACCTTGACCGCCGCCCAACTGGCTCTTCACGTGAGCACCAATCCCATGCTCGCCGCCGACCTGGGCCTCTGTGTTCAGACCAATTCCCTGCTGTAAGCCGGCATGGCCCTCTACATGAGCCTGAATGCCGTATTTGCCGCCGACTTGGCTGCCGGTCTCGAATTGAAAGCCCTTGGCCGTGTTGTTCAGGTTCGCTTCACCTTGCACATTCAAACCGTAGTTTTCCGAACCTACATGGCTGCTGACCTGATTGCTGACACCGTGTTTGTCTACCTGCGTCGTGGCTTGAAAACCTGCACCATGCTTGCCTCCGACCTCAATGCCGGTATTCATTTTCACTCCCGGTTGGTTTTCTGCCTTCAAGTTCTCGGGTTGAACATTTTCGGGTTTCTTCTCCGGCTGAGGTTGAAGCTTTACTTGAAACCCCTTGGGAGTAGGCTCGAACCGGTTGGGATCCAGCGGTTGGTACGGTGCGGCATAGGAGATGCCGGGGTAGGGAGAAGGGTAGGCGGGATATGACGGATACGGCGCGTATCCCGGATAAGATCCCATATAGGGATAGGCCCGTTCCGGTGAGGGCCAGTAATAGAAGGATGGCGGAAACGGACTGCGGAATGTATAAGGATACGGATCATACATAAAAGGAACCGGATGTATGTGCTGGAAGCCAGGCCCGTAGGGATAGCTAGTCGTCATGTGAAAGAACCTCCAGATCAAATGTGATGATATAGCCTATTCACGGGAATGCGAAATGACACATATTATCCGGGTTTGATTTCACTGATTGTAGAGGTCCTTTGAAGGACGTTCTCCTTATGAGCCTGTCCGAACGGCCGGGAGACGGATCGTAATCGTCGTGCCAGTGACGGGACTGCTGTCCATGGCCATGCCGTATTGCGTGCCAAAATAGAGATGAATCCGTTCTTGGACGTTCACCAGCCCGATATGATTATCATCATTCACCGCATCGGTATGGTCGGCAAGCCGTTGCCGCAGAGCAGCAAGCTGCTCCGGATTCATCCCCGCTCCGTTGTCACGGACGGTGATAAGCAGTTGGTGCTCATGCAGCTCGGCGCATACTTCCAGCAGTCCGTGGCCGGGTTTCTTTTCGAGGCCGTGAATAATGGCGTTCTCCACCAGCGGCTGCAAGGAAAAATGGACGACCTGCAAGGACTCGGTATGAGGCGCCAGCTGCTCGGAATACCGGATTTTTTCTCCAAAACGCATCTGCTGCACCTTGATGTACAGCCGGATATGCTGCAGCTCCTGTTCCAGCGAAACGATATCCTTGCTCATCTTGGTATGGATGCGGAAAAGCTGCCCCAGCGTGCCGATCATCTCCCCGATTCCGCGTTGGTCGTTCAAAATGGCCTTCATTTGCACCGTTTCCAGGGCATTGGCGAGAAAGTGCGGATTAATCTGGCTCTTTAGGGCGCCCAGCCTCGCAACCTTTTGCTGTACCTTGGCTTTGGAAGAGCGTTCAATATAATCTTGCAGCTCCTCGACCATTTTGCGCAGACCCTGATACAGCACGCCGAATTCATCCTGCCGTTTGCTTCCGAGGTCCACGTCAAAATTGCCCATACCGACCCGTTCCACCTGGCGCTTCAGGAAAATAATCGGCTTCGTTACGCGTGCCCGCATGATGAGCAGAAAAAGAATGGCCATACCGATGGAGCCGACAGCAAGGAAGAGAATGATCCGGCCGAGCATTGCGGAATCCTTGGTCATTTCCTTCTCATTCGTATATTGAATGACCTTCCAGCCGGAATAAGGGGAGGTGACAAAGTTGAAGTAGGAATCATGGCCCTCGAAATAGCTGTAAAAACTGCCTGTCTGCTGACCCAGCACCTGCTCGAACTTTTGGCTGTCGATTTGCATCGGCTTCGAAAAATCCGGGTTTTTTGATGCATAAATAATGGCTCCTGATGGGTCCGTAATGGCAAAATTCCGCTTCGTATTCTCGGACAGGCTCAGAATTTCGCGCAGGGAATCCAGCCGGATGTCCACCAGCATGACGCCAAGCGGCTGCTTGCCGCCGGTTTTGTTAATGACCCTCGCGATCGAGATCACCTTTTCTTTGGTATCGATCTTGTGGAAGGGGGTATGCGTGCCGAAGATGACAATGCCACCCTTTTTTTCGAGCGTTTTGAGGTACCAATCCTCCTGTTCGAAATTTTCATAATGCAGGTCCGCGCGGTTGAAGTTGGCAGAATAGAAAAGCTGATGCCCGGCGTAAATCTGCACGCTGTCGACGTTTTTGATCGTCATTTCTAACGTACCTATAAAATGCTGGATGACGTACTGGGAGGAGAGCTTCTGGTCGTCATCCGGATTATGGATCCATTTTTCCAGCGCATTCTGCAGCTGCCCGTCCATATGCGCGTAAAGCGTCCCTTTTTCAATGCTCTGCAGGTATTGGTCGATATTAAAGGATAAATTTTTCAAGATCAGGTCGGAGCTGCTGGTGTATTCCGATTTAACCGTTTGCAAAGAGGCGGAGTAGATGATGGCCGAGATGATCAGCAGCGGAATGGTGACCGTCAGGATCATCAGGACGAATATTTGCGTGTTGAGATGCCTCATATGAAAAATTTTGCGCAGCCACAATGAGCTTTTCAATCCATCATCCCCATTTGCTTCCGGTAATCGGAGGGTGTCATATCGGTTAATTTTCGAAAGGTTTTGACAAAATGCTTATAACTGGCGTAACCGCACATCTGGGCCACATCCGTCATCGGAACCTTGGACTGCACCAAGCAGCGTTTGGCATACGCAATACGGATTTCGGTCACGAAAGTCATGTAATTTTTGTTCAGCTTGATCTTGAATAGGCGGCTGAGATAAGACGGATTGTAGAAAAAACGGTCGGCAACCATTTGAAGGGTGATCTCCTGGTCAATATGCTGGAGAATGTAGGCTTCAATCTGCTCAAATACGGCTGTATCCAAGCTTCCGTCGCTCTTGGCGGCCTGCCCGGCATCCGAACGGAGCTGCATCATCCAGTCGGTAAGCCAATCAAACATGACGGGCATTGAATCAAAGTCGTCCACGAACCGGAAATAAAGCAGCCGCTGGTGATACATCTCTTCGATGTTAATTCCATGCTTGCCCGCATAACGGATCGCCGTCGCAATGACTTCTTGAATGAAACCGAGACTTTGTTCCATGGGGATGTGGCCGGCTTTGGACTTGAGATCTTGAGCCAGGCGGCGCATAAGTAGCTGCAGCTGCTTCATATCGCCGTGTTCCAGACAAGAGAGCAGCTGCATTTTGTCCTTGTCTCCGAGCTGCATGAGGACTGACCTCATGGGGTCGGCTGCAGCAGCCTGTAACTCATACATATGCTGCCCATCCCCGGAAAACCTGGCGAAAAGCGAGTTCTCGGCTTGCTGAAGCAGGGAAGCAAGGGTCTTGATGTCAGAGGTTGCCGTTCCCTGACCCAGGTACAACTGTATGCTGCGCCCCGCTGCCACATTGCGGAGAAAGGATTCGGCTTCCCTCCGCATTCCAGGTGACAGGATGAGGGGCGTGTTTTCCTCAACCAAAATTGTAAACGCATACATTTTATTGTGGGAAATGTAGCTGAATAGAAGCTGACGTTCCATGGAAGGTATGAACTGCTGCAGCATGGATGCCAGCAGCTTCTCGGCGTTTTGCCGCCACCAGGTTCTGGACTGCGGCGAAGGCACAGTTTCAGGCACATAGGATAGAACGAAGGGCTGCATTAGCAGGTTCGCGGTTTCCACTCCGATTAAGGCCGCAAGGTGTCTGGAATCTGAATATGCTTCCCCATCTTCCAGCAGCTGCTTAACGAAATGGCTGCGCTTCAGCTGGATATTTTCCACCAGATTATGTTGCATGGCGGAAGCCAGGTGCTCCTGTTCGCGCTTACTCTCCAATTTCTTTACGCAGTCTTGAATGGTCTTCAGGCTTTCTTCGTATTGAAGCGGCTTTAACAGATAGGCAGACACATTGCCGAGACGGATGGCCTCCTGGGCATATTCGAACTCATTGTAGCCGGTCCAGATGACAAAAAGCGTCTCCGGCAGCTTATGACGCAGCGAACCGATCATTTCCAGTCCATCCATCAGCGGCATCCGAATGTCGGTAATAATAAGGTCAGGCTTCTCTTTCAGCGCAATGTCGACGCCTTCGGCCCCGTTTTCAGCCTCCACAATCTCCTGAAATCCTAGATCCTTCCAGTCCAAATACTTTTGAAGCCCCATGCGAATTAACGGCTCGTCCTCAACAATCATCAATTTATACATCGCTTAGCCCCCGGTAATTCGTTGTGAAAAAGATTCCGCTGCATACGGTTTGTCTTTTAAAAGAGAATACGTCGAAAGACTTCCTACTGGATCATGTCTTGTGACATCGGTGAGCGAATCTATGAAGGATTCTAAAGAATCCTTCAGGTTTATTCCGATTGTATCGGATGCTGTTCGAAGATAAAAAACAATATCTGGAAATTCAAAAGCGGCGTAAAAGAGTTTGCTATATGGGTCAATTTTGAGGGATGAAAGTAAAAATAAGGGTATTCAAGAAAAGAGTCCAAAGCCCCTATAATTACACTTGTAAGCGCTATACAAGATAATTTCAAACCATTCAGGGGGGTAAGAAATGAAAACAGTAAAAAAAGGGTTGATGACGCTCCTAGGCATCACGCTGATCGGCACCCAGCTCGTTGCTTGCGGATCGACAACCGATACGGCGAAAACAACGGAGCCTGCTGGCACCGACAACAAAGAAACAACGACGGACACGCCAAAAAAGGATGAGGCCAAGCCCGTAGAAATCACGTGGTGGAACTTTCCGAGCTTTCAAGCGCTTGATGGGGAAGTCGGCAAGTACGAGAAACAGATCATCGAGGCCTTCAACAAGAAATACCCTGAGATCAAGGTCAATCTGGAGATGATCACTTTCGAAGCCGGCCCGGAAAAACTGAATGTCGCGATTGCATCGAATACCGCGCCGGACGTCATCTATGACGCCCCGGGACGAATTCTGGACTGGGCCAAAAAGGATCTGCTCGCTCCGCTGGACGACATGGTGACGGATGAGGTCCGCAAGGACGTACCGGAAGCGCTCTGGAAGCAGTCCATGGTCGGCGATAAAACCTACATGTATCCAATTAACACCGCACCATTCATGATGGGCGTTAACAAAACCGTATTCGAAAAAATCGGCGCTCTCGATTTGCTGCCGCTGGATCGTCCGGACCGTACCTGGACCTTTGACGAATATAAGAAAGCGCTGCAGGCTGTCAAAGAAAAAGCACCTGATATCATTCCATCCGGATTTTTTGCGAAGAGCCAGGCGGGAGACCAAGGTACGCGCGCTTATATCGCCAACCTGGGGAACTCCAGCTTCCTGAACGACGATTATTCCAAAATAGCGATTAACACGGACAAGGCTGGCGCTGCTCTGGACTGGATCCGGCAAGGCGTGAAGGATAAGCTGGTCGTTTCGGGCTCCGAATCCCTCACTGGCGGTGACGTTAACGATCTGTTCCTGCAAGGCAAGCTGGCGATTACGCTGAACTACTCGCCTGTACTTCGAGCACAGAACCAAACGCTTAAAAAAGCCGAATTCGAAGATGTTCTTGTGCCGTTCCCAACCATCGATGGCGCGAAGCCAAAGCTCGAGCCTTACCTTGGCGGCATGGCTATTTTCAACAATGGGAATGATGCCAAAATTGCCGCTTCCAAGAAACTGATCGACTTTATCGCGAATGATCCGGAATGGGGCAAGAAGGACTTGATCCAAACCGGCGGCTTGTCTGCACGCAGCTCCATTACAGGACTGTATAACGATCCGGAGTACACTTATGCGGAGCAAGCCCGCGAGTTCTATTCCAATCCGCCAACCATCGTAGACGGTTACGCTGAAGTGCGTACGTTCTGGTTCCCGGAACTGCAAAGAGTGCTGCTCGGCAAAGCCTCAGGCAAGGAAGTACTGGATGAATTCGCACAGAAGGCGGATGAAGCCATCGCCAAGGCCAAGGCCGAAGCCGGCAAATAGCCACATGAACGACCCGAAAGAGCCAGGGGTAGCGCACCGAATGGTGCGCTACTCTTTCAATCAGGATTGTTGCAGAGCCGTTCAACCAAGAGATAGGGAAAGTAGGGGAGAGAGCCATGGAAACAAGGGTACGTAAAATAAATCCTAACATTTTGCGTGACTGGTTCATGAGTTACCTGTTTTTGCTCCCGGCATTCGGATTCTTCCTCGTGTTTGTTGCATATCCGATGCTGAGAGGGATATACATCAGTTTTTTCAACTACAGTCTGCGCAAGTTTGAATATGTAGGCTTGAGCAATTATGTTGACCTGTTCCACAATGAAACATTTATCAAATCGCTGTGGAATACGTCGCTGCTGGTACTGATCACAGTTCCGATCGTCATTGTGTTCTCCATTTTTGTAGCCATGAGCATTTACCGTAAAAGAGAGTTCGCGCGTTCCTTCTTCAGAGGCGTATTTTATCTTCCGGCCGTGTCTTCCGTGGTAAGCATCACGGTGGTATGGGGCTGGATTTATCACCCGAACTACGGCGTGCTCAATTATTTGACCGGTCTGTTCGGAGCTGAACCGATCTCCTGGCTGGGGAATGAGAAAACGGCGCTGCTATCCATCATAGCCGTGCTGATCACCACCTCCGTCGGGCAGCCGATTATTCTCTATGTCGCTTCACTGGGCAATATTCCAACCTCATATATCGAAGCGGCACAAATCGACCGGGCCTCGTCCTGGCAAATATTTCGGAAAATCATTTGGCCGATGCTGATGCCGACCAATCTCTATATTATCGTGATTACGACCATCAACACGTTCCAATGCTTTGCAATTATCCAGCTGTTGACCTCCGGGGGCCCGTATTACAGCACCTCCACCGTCATGTACGGCGTGTATGAGCAGGCATTCAAGCTGGGCAACTTCGGCATGGCTTCCGCCATGGGCATTATACTGGCCGTGATCATTGGCATTATTTCCACCATCCAATTCAAATATTTTGGCAGCGATGTGGAGTACTAGGAGGGGCATGCGATGAGTTCATCAATACAGGCCGGTATGAAGACGGGAATCAATCCATCCGATTTGGCCGGCAAGAAACCATTGAATTTCGGCAAGTGGATATCCAATGTGATTTTGACGTTGTCTACGCTGTTTTTCATCTTTCCTTTTTACTGGATCATTACAGGCGCATTTAAAAAGCAAACGACGGCGACGGCCATTCCGCCAGAGTGGTTCCCTGTGCATCCTACGTTACAGAACTGGTCCGACCTCTTCAAAAATGCGGTATGGCGCTGGACGTTCAACAGCTTTTTCATTTCTTTCTGCGAAATGGCTGCGGTTTGTCTGGTGGCTGCGCTCGCGGGTTATGTGCTGGCCAAAAAATCCTTTCCCGGCCGAAAAATCATCTTCACGATGTTTGTCGCCGCAATGGCGTTGCCCAAGCAGGTCATTCTCGTGCCGCTGTTTACGATGCTGGCCGACTTTGGCTGGGTCAACACGTACCGTGGTCTGATTTTGCCGGCAATCGGCTGGCCGTTCGGCGTGTTCCTGATGAAACAGTTTTCCCAAACGATTCCGGCGGAGGTCATCGAGGCATCCAAAATCGATGGCTGCTCAGAGGTGCGCATGTTCTCCACGATTATTCTGCCGCTGTTGACGCCAGCCCTCGGCGCGCTTGCGATCTTCACCTTTATCGGATCATGGAACGACTATTTCAGCCAGCTGATCATGACACGCTCCACTTCAATGATGACGCTGCCGATGGGAATTGCCACCCTGCAAGGGGAGTACACCACCAACTATGGCGTGATGATGGCAGGCGCGGCGTTGGCATCGGTTCCGATGATCGCGATTTTCCTTACATTCCAAAAAGCGTTCACGCAAGGTATTACCATGGGTGCGGTAAAAGGTTAATGGCTCGTCCATCCTGCGGTATGTGATGCGGACTTTCAATAATCAGGATGGTGCAATCATTCATGAATAGATCAATGCGCGGGAAGGAAGAGATGATGAATATGTTCGATCTCGAAAAATTCAAGGGAATTATCGTGGCATTATATGCCTGCTATGACGAAGAGGGCAACGTAGATGCGTTAAGGGTCAAAAAACTTGCCCGGCACTACGCGGATAAGGGAGTCAAAGGGCTCTATGTCGGCGGAAGCAGCGGGGAAGGCATGCTGCAAACGGCTGCGGAACGGAAGGTCGTCCTGGAGGCCGTAATGGAGGAGGTTGGAAGCGAACTGACGATTATCGCTCATGTCGGTTCGGCATCCACGCGTGAGAGTGTGGGACTGGCGAAGCATGCGGAGTCGGCTGGCGCCGACGCGATTTCCGCAGTTCCCGCCATCTATTACCGCTTGTCACCCGCAAGCGTTGAGCGGCACTGGCAGGAGATGATCGACAGCACGTCGCTGCCGTTTATTATCTATCACATTCCGCAAACAACGGGGTTTCAACTCCAGGCGGACTTGCTGGCGAAAATGGCTGCGCAGGATAAAGTCATCGGCGTGAAAATTTCCTCGGAGAGCACGTATGAACTGCAGCAGTTCAAGGCCATCGGCGGACCGGACTTTCTGGTGCTGAACGGTCCTGATGAACAATATCTGGCAGGCCGGAGCATCGGCGCTGACGGCGGAATCGGAGGAACCTATGGCGTTATGCCGGAGCTGTTCCTGAAGGTAGAAAGCTGCTACCGTGAAGGCCTCATGGATGAGGCGCGTAAGTGGCAGTTCAACATCAATGAAATTATTAAAGGCCTGCTTAGCTTTCCCTCGCTGTACGGGGCATGCAAGGCCGTTCTGAGGCTTCAAGGCGTAGAGTGCGGGGAGCCAAGGCTGCCGCTGCTTCCGGTGTCCGATGCAGACCACGGGCGCATTGTCCTGCTGCACAAGCAAATTCATGAATACACGGAAGCGGCCTTGGCATCCGTCAAAGCCTGATTTTCGAAAAGAGAGGAGCTGACATATGAATCGCATATTCAAAAACCGGGGCTTGATCGTATCCTGTCAGGCACTGGAGAATGAGCCGCTGCATGGTGGAGATACGATGATCAAGATGGCTCAGGCTGCGCAGCAATCCGGCGCCATCGGTATCCGTGCGAACGGCGTTCTGGATATTTGGGGCATCAAGCAGGCGGTGGAGCTGCCGGTGATCGGCATCATCAAGCGTGTCATGACGGGCTCGGATATTTTTATTACGCCCACTTTGACAGAAGTGAACCAGATCATTGAAGCGGGGGCAGATATCGTTGCGCTGGATGTGACGGACCGCGAGAACCGTCTGGAAACGGTCAAGAAGTTGATTGACGCCGCACATGCAGCCGGGGCGGCTGTGATGGCGGATGTATCGACTTTCGAAGAAGGAATGGCAGCTGAAAAGCTAGGTGTGGACTATGTTGGAACAACGCTGTCTGGATATACATCCTATAGCACCCAAATCGCTGGACCGGATATCCGTTTGATGTCGCAGCTCGCCAAGTCGCTGACGAAGGCGGTCCTGATTGCCGAAGGCAAAATTTCCACACCGGCGGATGCGGCATTGGCACTGGCCGTCGGCGCGGAATACGTGGTTGTCGGCAGCGCGATCACCAGACCGCAGCTGATCACCGAACACTATGTACAGGCGATGTCTGCCGTACTGGGATAGGCGGGGCCAAATGGGGACGACAAGATTTGTTTACGCTCCGGATTCGACTTATGCCGTCGGGATTGATCTTGGCGGCACCAAAATTAATGCAGGCATCGTGGATGAGAAGGGGCATGTGCTTAGCGCATGCTCCCTGCCTACGCTGCCGGGTCATGGAAGCATTCCGGACCGGATCATAGAGACATTACAGAAGCTGTTTCAAAATGAAGACGGACCCGATCTGATTCGCATCCGCGGCATCGGCGTTGCGAGTGCGGGTCAGATCAATTGGGGGGAAGGATCCGTGCATTTTTCCACGGACCTGATTCCGGGTTATACGGGCACGCCTCTTCGGCGGATTCTGGAGGAGCGTTTCCAGATGCCCGTATTTGTGGACAATGACGTGAATGTGCTGACGCTCACGGAGAAGAGGCTCGGCTCTGCCCAAGGTTTGCGCAATTTCGTATGTCTTGCCCTCGGTACGGGCGTCGGCGGAGGCATTATGGCGGACGGGCAGATTGTCCGCGGCAGCTGGGGGGGAGCTGGAGAAGTCGGCCACATGTCGGTGGACTTTGACGGGCTGCCTTGCGTCTGCGGGGGCATGGGTTGTTTGGAACAGTATGCTTCCGGTACGGGAATCGGTGCCCGCATGCGGCGCAAGCTTGAGTCCGTGGGCCGGGATACAGCCGCCGTGGATGCCCGTGAGGTGATCGCGCTTTGGCAAGCGGGCGACGTTATAGCCAGTACAATCATGAACGAGACCTTCCGTGCGCTCGGCTCTGGCCTGGCTTCGCTCATTCATATGTTCAATCCCGAGATGATCGTCCTCGGCGGAGGAGTGGCGGAGAGCGGAGAGGTTTTTTTGGAGCGGGTCCGGGCGGAAACGCTGAAGCGGGCGATGCCTTCTTTTACCGAAAATCTGAGAATCGTGTCTGCCTATCGCGGCAATTACAGCGGCATGATCGGTGCGGGCCTGCAGTTGTGGGAATATCCGCTGCGGACACCGTTAACACCCGGCGAGGGGTGAATTGAAGATTTTCGTCATTATAAATTCAGTAATGGAAGAAAAATTCTTCTGGAACGATGCAGAGGCGTGATATAATGGGCGAGACGATAAATGATAAAAAAATATAAAATTGATATTGTCAAAATCAACTTAAAGCTGTTAAATCAGAAGAAAAAGGTGATGACGATGCCACTAATTGATATGCCCTTATCGAAGCTGAAAACGTACCAAGGAATCAATCCAAGACCTCATGATTTTGATGATTACTGGGAAAAGGCGCTCGAAGAAATGCGTGCCGTAGATCCTCAGGTCGAGCTGGTTCCAGCCGAATTCCAGCTTCCTTTTGCGGAATGCTTCCATCTGTATTTCACTGGTGTAAGCGGTGCCAGAGTGCATGCGAAATATATTCGCCCTAAAGAAGCGACAGAGCCGCATCCTGCCGTGCTGCAATTTCATGGGTACCGCGGCAACAGCGGCGACTGGATGGATAAGATGGTCTATCCGGCGCTCGGATTCTCCATGGCTACCCTGGACGTTCGCGGACAAGGGGGCTTGTCTGAAGATACGGGCGGCGTGATCGGAAACACGAATCACGGCCATATTATTCGGGGCCTGGAGAATGAGGATCCCCATCGCTTGCTGTTCAGGGATGTATTCCTGGATACCGCGCAGCTCGCCGCCATTGTCATGAATCTGCCGGAAGTCGATGCAGACCGCGTAGGTGCCACAGGTTGGTCGCAGGGCGGTGCATTGACGATTGCTTGCGCGGCCTTGGAACCGCGGATCAAGAAGGCGGCTCCTGTTTATCCGTTTCTAAGCGATTACCGCAGAACCTGGGAAATGGACCTGTTCAAGAACGCTTACGAGGAGCTCAGCACGTATTTCCGCTATTTCGATCCGCAGCATAAGCGCGAGGATGAAATTTTCACGAAGCTGGGTTATATCGATATTCAAAACCTGGCTCCTCGCATACGTGCCGATGTGCTGGTCGGTGTCGGACTGATGGATACCGTGTGCCCGCCGTCCACGCAGTTTGCGGCCATCAACAAAATGACCGCTCCGGTGCAGCTGGAGATTTTCCCTGATTTCGGCCATGAAGGCCTGCCGGGGCTTCATGATAAAATCATTCAATTCTTAAAAGACCTATAATTACTAATACAAGACATCAAGCCGTTCACAAGGAGGGATCAGGATGATTGGATTTGCCATACTCGCCTTTTTTCAACTGGTCGGGTGGCTTATTCAGCGTCTGACGGGCCTGCCGCTCCCTGCCAATGTGATCGGCTTGCTTTTGTTTATTGCGGCTTTGTTTTTGAAGTGGGTGCCACTTCATAAAGTGGAGGAAACGGCGTCATTCCTGCTCAAATACATGAGTCTTTTTTTCGTGCCGGTCATTGTTGGCAGCCTTGCCTTCTTTCCGTATCTCCGCGAGCACTGGTTCGTGATTACCGGCAGTGGAGTTATTAGTCTGCTGCTGCCGCTGCTCGTGACCGGATGGCTGGTGCAGAGCCGTATACAGGCCCGAAATAACCGGCAACAGAAGGAGAATGCGCATGTCCATCGCAGCTGATCCCTTGTTCGGCATCGCCGTGACCGTTATTGTATACGCGTTGTTTTTGTGGCTGCAGTCCCGCATGTCTTGGGTTCAGCCGCTGCTGATGACGAGCGCGGTCATCATGCTGATGCTCGTTATTCTTAGAATTCCGGTTGAGGATTATCAGAAGGGCGGCTCCTGGCTGAGCTTTCTGCTCGGACCGGCGACGATTGCGCTCGGTGTGCCCATTTACAAGAATGCCGAACAGATTCGCCGCAGCTGGCGGCCCATCCTGGGCGGCATTACAGTGGGAGCATGCTGCGGTCTGCTCAGCGCAGGTCTGATTGTGTTATGGATGGGCGGTACCCGTGACATGGCCTGGACACTCATGCCCAAGTCGGCGACGACGCCGATCTCGATGGAGGTATCACGGCTCTATGGCGGCTATCCGGAACTTACGGCGGTGCTTACCGTGTTAACCGGGCTTGCGGGGAGTATCATTGGCCCGCCATTGTTACGGCTCTGCGGTGTTACGGATGAGACCGCGATCGGCGTTGCCATCGGCACGACCTCGCATGGCATTGGTACGGCGCGAGTACTTAAGGATTCGGAATGGATGGGTGCCGTCAGCGGCTTCAGCATGGGCCTGACCGGCATATGGGTGTCCATGCTGGCGCTACCCTTGCATTTGCTGGGGCTTTAAAGGATGTATCATAGTTCAAAGGGGGAGGATCGCTATGATCCTTCCTCTTTATTTTGCTGCAGAAAAGAGTTTTTATAGTGATCGGACGTTTAGCGGATAGGGATTCATTTAGTTGTTCTTTTTACATAGAATCTGCATGTTTCGATGGATGGACGCGCATATGGAAGGATAGATATAAGTTTTTATATCATGTGTCTTCCCGTAGAGGTAAAATAACCCAAGCGTTGAATACTATAGAAACAAATGATTTTCTTGCTATGGGAGGGATGCGTATGCAGCGCAAATGGGTCAATTCGCCATACACCTTTGCACTCGGTATGTTTGCCATGATGGTTCCGAGCCAGGCCTTCAGCACGTTCTACAGCTTCTTTTACGTGGAAAAGCTTGGCCTTGGCATCGGGCTCGCGACGCTGGCCCGGACGATTTTCCTCATCTGGGATGCGGTGAACAATCCACTGTTCGGCCACTGGTCCGATCGAACCAACACTCGGCTCGGAAGGCGCAGGCCTTGGATCTTCGGCGCCATGCCGCTGTTCATGCTGACCTTCGTCATGGTGTTCTCTCCTCCCGGCGGGTTATCGCAAAACGGACTGTTTGCATGGTTCCTGACGGCATTAATATTATTTGAAGCGGTATCCACGGTATTGTGGGTCAATTATGGAGCGCTGTTTCCGGAATTGTACCAAGGGGACCGCCTCCGCGCCAAGGCATCGGCCATTCAGCAGAGCTATCAGGTGGTGGCGCTGCTGATCGGTTCGGCGCTGACGCCGATTATTTTCAAGGCGCTGAATTTCTCCAACATGTCCATTATTTACGCCTTCGTATTTGGCATCAGCATGCTGGTATGTATGCTGATGGTTCGCGAACACAAAGAACACAGTGTCGGGGAGCCTTTAAAGCTTGGCGCCGCGTTCCGTGAAACGCTAAAGAACAAGAAATTCTGGCTGTTTAATATTTCGAATTCTTTTGCTCAGACGGTAAATGGGCTCGTGAGCTCCATAATTCCATTTTATGCGAAGTATGTGCTGAAGATCGGCGAAGCGCAGGTCACCATCCTGATGGCAGCTGTATTTGTATCCGTCATTCCGTTGGTCTTTGTATGGTACTGGATCTGCCGCCGGATGGACGGGGTTAAAGTCTGGCGGCTATCGCTGGCCGTTTATGCCGTATCCGTGCTTCCGCTGTGGTTCGGCTTCAACCTGATCAGCGGAGTCGCTGCGGGGATTGCCGTCGGCTTCGGACTTGCCGGCTTCCTGGTCACGCCTGCGATGGTCAGCGGCAGGATTATTGACGAAGATGCAGAAAAAACGGGGCTTCGCAGAGAGGGGATTTATACGGCCGTCGCCGGATTCATTACCCGTTCGAGTGGCCTCATCTCGGCGCTCGCCTTTCTGATTGTCGGCCTGATCTTCGGCTATGAAAGCGGCGACAAGCCGGGGCCGAATCCAGAGATGACATTCCGAGTGCTGATCAGTATTGTGCCGTTCTGTCTTCTTCTGGTATCTATCGTGATTTCGCTGCTCACCCGTTTTGAATTTACCACGCACCGGAGAGGAGATCTGACGCATGGGGAAGAAACTCATCATCAATTGTGACGATTTCGGCCAAAGCCCTGCCCTGAACCAGGCTATTACGGCTCTTCTGGAGGAGGGGAAGGTGTCCTCGGCCACGATTATGGCGGTAGCGCCCGGCTTCGAAGAGGCGGCCGCATGGACAGCCCGCCGTAAGCAGCCGAACGTGGGTCTGCACCTGACGATGACCAGCGAATTCGAAGCGCTGCGCTGGCGCAGCCTGACGGGCGACCCGTCACTGCATGACGACAGCGGTTATCAATACCGCACCGTGAAGGAATTTGAACAAGGGGCGGAGACGAAGGCTGCGGTCAAGGAAATCGATGCCCAGTATGAGCGGGCACGGAAGGCGGGCATCGTGATCAGTCATGTCGATAACCATATGGGGAGCCTGTACGGCATGGAAACCGGACGCAGTCTGCTGCCGCAGACGCTTTGGAAGGTGTCACGCTGGAAACTGCCGATGCGCTTTTTCCGGCATATCTACAAGGAAGATCCACTGCTCGGATCGCTGCAAGGCATCGAACGTCCAGTCGCCCGCGTGGTTTCCCTGGCCGATGCGCTCGGTGTGGCCATTCCCGATTATCTGCTGTCGCATCCTTTTGGGATCGAGGATGGGGAGACCTATGAGAGCTTCAAGCAGTCGATGATCGCGAAGTTGTACCATCTGCCGGACGGCGTCTGTGAAACGTATATTCATCCCGGTGTGCCGGATGCCTGGATGCAGGAGAATATACCGAATTACACGAAGCGCGTATGGGAGTATCGTCTGCCCTTTGACGATGACTTCAGCTATGCGCTCCGAGATGCTGGCGTTGAGATGACCGATTACCGGTATGTACAAGAGCACTTGAAGCGTCCGCGGCTGCGCTCGGCACTGAAGCTTGCAGGGCAGCTGCGATAGGTTAAGACGTTTAGTGGACACGGCAAATGGCAGCAGCTTAAATCGTCTTGTCAAGATTGAGATGAAGTTTTGAATGGTTATTCAAGCCCGGAAATAAAACGAGCCAACAATTGGTATGGCTCGTTTTTTTGTTGTGATTTTTCTACATCGGATCACAATTGTATTGAGGATGTACTTGCATGTTTTCATAGGTAAGAGAATAGAGGGGGTAACATTGTGTCATTTATCTAAAAATTTCCATAAGTGGCTTGTGCCGAGTTGGAATCGATGAAATGCAGTCATTACTTTCTCCGTGATCGCGGTGTTACGCATGTAGCATCGCAGGAAAATTCAACGAGATGACGGCTCCACCATCCCGTCCGTTGCCGGCATGGATCAGGCCGCCGCAGCGCTCGACGATGGCGCGGGAGATGGCAAGTCCAAGTCCGGATTCGCCGTCTTTTCCTTTGACAAAGCGGTGGAACAGATACGGCAGCAGATCTTCCGGTATGCCCGGACCGTCATCGCTGACGCGAATCACGACATGCTCATTCTGGATATCGACATGGACATAAATATGATGCTTGGCATAACGTACCGCATTGGAAACGACGTTCAACAGTGCTTGCAGCAGCTTATCAGGGTCAGCGTGAAGCGTTACGGGCTGCACATCATCGTACACCGTATGAAGCTGAATGCCTTTTTTGACGAGGAGAGGGTTCATGCGTTCCACCGTTTCCGTTAACAGATCTTGCAGGCAGACCTCTTCGCTAGTAAAAACATCCTCTTCACTGTCCAGCTTGGCGAGCAGCGTCATTTCGGTGACGAGTTTCTTGAGGCGTGCGCTTTCGCTCATGATGACATCGAGGCCCTTGTGGACGCTCTCCCCTTCAAACACACCGTCGCGGATGCCTTCCGCATAACCCGCGATGGACATCAGGGGCGTTTTTAGCTCATGGGATGCATTTTGGAAAAACTGCTTTTGCACATGATTGAAGCGGTTTAGTTCACCTGCCATGTCATACACCGATTTGGCCACCGAGCCGATTTCACCTCCGGCCTTTACGAAACTGACGTCAGCAAAACGGCGTTCCTTCACCTTGTTCAGCTCATCCCGCAGCCTGATTAGTGGCTCAATGAACTTTTTTGTAATAAACAGGCTGAGGATAAGCATGACCACTCCCGCTGTGCTGAAAATTATTAGCAGCCGTTTCAGCAGGGCCTTTTCGATGGTTTGAATTTTGCTCAAGGGAGTATAGAGCGTTAGTTTCCCCTGAGGGGTCAACTTGTCCACAGTAATATAGCTTTTGTCGAACCCGTCACGGATGCTCTGCATGCTGGAAGAATCTATTTTAGCTATTTTGGTCATGGCCACCGGCTGGGCTTCCTCAATGGAATAAGCTGGCGATGGCGATACCGTGAGAATGCTGCCCGTTTTGTCGGTCAGAATGGCACTCACATTGGCAGTCGACGAGGCTAACGGCATCGCTATGGAGTAATCTTTGGCGATGGTATTGTACTCAGTTGCTTCTACATGCTGCAGTGAAGCGGTCATTTCTACACTCATGGCCTTCAAGTCGTCTTTCTGCGCGCCGATCAGGTGATCGAGCAGCACATAGTGAATGACGATGCCTGTCACGGAAAGCACCAGTACCAGCGCAATACCAAAGGCCAAATTAATTTGATGAACGAGTTTCATCGTGCCGGTCACCTCCATCATTTCGCATTCGGTAGCCATGTCCCCATACCGCCTCAATCGGCAGGTGTCCGATTTTCTTGCGCATCCGCTTAATCAAGTGGTCTACTGCACGGTCGCTTCCGAAATAATCATCTCCCCATACATAGCTAAGCAGCTCGTCTCTCGTAAATGCACGGTTCGGATTCTCAGCAAAAACCTGCAGCATCGTGAACTCCTTGCTGGTGAGGTCCACTTCTTCACCCTGCCAAAACACCCGGCGTTCCTCCGGTAGCAGCTGCAGATGGCCGATATCAATCGACTCAGGCGATGCAGGGGCATGTCCTTCCGAACTGTTCATTTTATACCAGCGCTGCAGCTGTCTTTTGATGCGGGCTACAAGCTCGCGCGGACTAAACGGCTTCACCAGATAATCATCGCTTCCGAGCTCAAGTCCAAGAATTTTATCAACCTCATTGTCTCTGGCGGAAATCATGATAATCGGTACTTCCGCCTCGCTGCGGATCCGCCGGCAAAATTCGTATCCGTCCATGCCGGGCAGCATAATATCCAGCACCCACATGTCGGGCGGACTGTTCTTCCACAGCTCCCAGGCTTCTTCTGCGCTGCCAAGTCCAACGGTGCGGTAGTTTTCTTTTTGCAAAAAGGCTTCGACCAGATTGCGTATATTCAAATCATCGTCCACGACGGCAATGAGATAATTGTTGTTCATTACTATATCCTCCAAGCGGAATTTCTTTTATCAGTATATCAATGGGAAGGCAGCTGAGGGGGAATGCCATCGTTTTTCCACAAATCCACCAATAGCGTGCCACATCTGATCCATATACTTGGACATGCAAGCCCGGATAGCCGGGGAATACCGGCAGATGATGGTCTAGCTGATATAAAGGAGTAGACGGAAATGGCCAAGCGAACCAGGCATACCGGTAATAAGCCGCATGTTGCCCTCAAAAGAATATTTCGGATGACGGGGCTGATGCTGCTGTGCTGGTGTGCCTTCTTTGCCTGTTCGGAGGCGGCGGTCCTGACATATGACGCGATTGTCAAACGGCTTGTCGAATAGGATTTGCGCCACCGTTTTTCCACAAATCGGCCCTTGTTATGCCACATCCGCCTTGTACACTGGGACTTGCAAAACCAAAACGAAGGAGTGTTACCCATGAACGTACAAAACATACTTAAAAGGACGGCTTTGTCCGCATTGATGTTTTCTGCAGTTGCGGCTCCGGCCGTGACGAATGCGGATAGCAGCCATCAATCCGAGACGCCTGCTGCAAAGACACAAGCTGCGATCGCCATCTCCGCAAAGGATGGCAACAACATGCAGGACATCACAATCACGAAGATTTCCGATCCGCTGGCTCTTGCCAAAAAATATGCCCCGGAAACGGTGGCGGATTGGCAAAAGACACTGGAACAATTCAAAAAAACCTTCGCATCGGAAACGATGCAGAATGTTATTGTCAGTAAAGCAGTAAGCCTGAAGGATGCTTCCGGTGTAAAAATGGACAAATCCGAGCTGTCCGTTCCTATGACAGTGGCACAGCCTGTTCCTTCCGATAAACCCATCTTTAGCGTGGAAAAGATCAAAGATATCTCTGGAGAAAAAACAGGTCAATATGAGATTGCTGTCCCTATAAGCGAAGCAAAGACAATCGCGTCTGTAAAAATTTCTCCCAGTACGGCTACCCTTAAGGATGATATCTCTGGAGAAAAAACAGGTCAATTTGAGCTGGCGGTCCCCGCAGCCAGCTTGACGGATTCGAAAGATAAAGCGGAAATGGCTTCGCTCACCGTCTCTTTCTCAACGATTGAGGCCAAGGGAGCCGAGTCAGCTTTCGGAAAGGCTTGGACAGCTTTAACCGAAGCCGAGGAATCCAATAATGCAGACGCCATCAAGAAAGCACTGGCTGAGCTGCTCCAGCAGTACAAACAGCAAATCGCCGAGAAGGAAGCCGCTGCGAAGTAAGTTTTCCGCCTTTTAAACTAGAGAGAAAACCATGTGCCGTAACGAAAGATGATCAAGGAGATCGCCAAAAGCCCCTGCCGCTGTTTGAACAGCCGAAGCAGGGGCTTTTGCGTACATATTTCGCGAGACGCTGGCTAGAAGCAGGTGAACGACTGGATTTGTCTCAAATCGATGCCGGTATACATCCAGAAGAAGCCGTTCCAGCGGAAGCCGGCAACGGAGGTCCGTCCGACAAAAATCGGATAGAACCAGAAGCCGCGGCCGCCGGACAACCAAACATAGGTATTGCGAAACAAGCAGCCGGAAATCGCGCCGGGATCGACGGCGAACGCTGAAGCGGCAGGCTGCTGCGGGGTGTACTGCGGCGGCGGGGCGGTGGGCGCCTGCTGCTGTCCTTGCGGACCAAAAGGGGGCATAAAGGCCATGGTTCGTAACACTCCTTCGTTAAGATAGGGATTTCGAATGGTTAGTTTGGGGTCAAGCCATCAGGTTGCCAGTAAGGTAATGACGAGCAGTTCATACAGAACGAGAGGCAGTATGGCACCGCTGAAGCTGCGCTGTCCGCTATGCTGTGCCATCGGCATTTGAATGTACAGGATGCCGTTATTGCAGTTGACGATCATGCCTTCAAAGACATCGCCGTCGAGCGTTTCAATTCGGACAAGCTGGTTGACGTGTTTTTGGCAGAGGTGGCTGAATTTGTCACGGACCGATTTGAGGGTATGGTGCATATTCGGATCAGCTTGATATAAGGTTTGCTGCTGATAGCCAGGATACTGCAGACTCATATTTAAGACCTCCATTTGGGGTTATCGCATGGAATATCGTATGCGGATGCCTAGATGGAGGTGTCTGGAGGAAAAGATGCAGCAGATTAGCGTACAGGCATACAGCTGGCATAAATAAGATTTCTCAACCCGATGCGGATTTAGTATGCTAGAGGAGTAGAGTTTAACCAAAGGGGGACAAACAGTCATGAGCGGCAAAACATTAATCGAAGCCTATGAACAGACAGCTTACCCGCTGGGTGGCAACGGTCCGCGCGATGTTCAGGTGTTGAAGGAAGCCTTCGATCAGGTACAAGGAAGCCTGGGAAGTGATATGTACGGCAATGGCAAGGTCATTGAGGATTTTCAAAATAAGATGGCATCGGTGTTGGGCAAGGAATCGGCGGTGTTCTTCCCAAGCGGCACGATGGCGCAGCAGATTGCGCTCCGGATCTGGTGTGACGAGAAGGGATTGAAGCGCGTCGCCTATCATCCGCTTTGTCATTTGGAAATTCACGAGCAGGACGGCTTGAAAGAGCTTCATCACATTGAGCCTATTTTGCTCGCAACCCAAGACCGGCTGATCACGCTGGCGGATGTGCAGCAGCTGGACGAGGAGATATCCTGCCTGCTTCTGGAGCTGCCGCAGCGTGAGATCGGCGGCCAACTGCCTGCTTTCGAAGAAGTGGAGGCCATTTCTGCCTATTGCCGTGAAAAAGGCATTAAGTTGCATCTCGACGGAGCGAGATTATTCGAGATCATACCTTATTACGGAAAATCAGCTGCAGAAATCTGCGCGCTGTTCGACAGCGTCTATGTATCCTTGTACAAGGGAATCGGCGGGATCGCCGGGGCGATTCTGGCGGGCGACAAGGGCTTTACGGAGCAGTCGAAGGTATGGAAAAGACGCCATGGCGGCGATCTGATCAGCCTGTATCCTTATATCATCAGCTCGGATTACTACTTCGAGCAGCGGATCGGCAAAATGTCCCAGTATTATGAGGGAGCCAAGGAGCTCGCGGCTTTGTACAATGCATGCGAAGGTGTACTCACCAAGCCCGAGGTGCCGGTATCGAATATGTTCCATGTTTACTTCGAGCTTCCGGAGGAGAAAATGGCTTCGATTCTCACCTCGGTTTTGGAGGCTTCGGGGGTCGGATTAACCGCATGGCTGCGCGATGCCGGGGATGGTATCAGTTCTTTTGAGATCAGCATCGGCGACCGCTACCCGAACGTGCCGAAGGACAAACTCCAGGAAGCCTTCCGTCTGCTGAACGAGAAGATGAGGGAGCAGTAGAATAATCTGCGCAATATCGTTTAGCCTTGGCAATTTTGCCAAGGCTTTTTGGCATTCTATCGGCATCACTTCCTTTGACAACGTTTACAAGTCGGAAAATGTTAAGTATTATAGCAAGAAAAACCGGATATTCATGATTCTCTCATCAAAATTAAAACGCTTTAAGGCGGGTGTATGTGTGAAAAAATGGCTGGGAAGATCGCTGAAGCACAAGCTTTCGCTGCTGATTATCATGACAACGCTGGTTCCGCTCCTGTTTCTCGGTTTGTTTTCGTATAAGACGGCAGAAGGTTTGACCGAGGAAAAGGCCAAGAGTTCCGGGATGAATACGCTCCGCCAGGTGGAGGTATACCTCGAAACCATGGTCAAGGACGTGGAAAACATGTCTTTGTTTCTGATCGGTCATAACGGCGTGCAGAATTACTTGAAATCGCCGGAGGGCGACCTGCTTCAGCAGACCACGATTATCAATTTCCTCACGAATTTGGCATTTTCCAAGGATTATATCGCGAACATTATTATTGAACCGCTCGGCAGCAAGCCGCCGATCTCCCACAAGTCCATCGTGGGTTCCGACTTTATCGACATTACCACCACGATTCCCGACTATTACGAGCAAAACCCCAAATGGTGGTCGAACGTGCACCGGCAGTGGACCTTTGAAGGCGCGCGCAAGGTCATTACCCTGGCCAGACCCATTCGTAGCACGGACAAATTCAAGCTCATCGGCAAGGTGCAGATTAACCTGGATCAGGGTGTCATTGCCCGGCAGATTCGGCAGGCAGCTCTGGAAAAGGGAGGGTTCGTTCTGCTCCTGGATGAGAAGGACCACATCATAGCAGGACCGGATACAATGGAAACCAATATGCCGCTATCCGTCTACTATCCCGAGATCGGAGCTTTCAAGGGACGAAGCGGATATCTGGATTATGGGTCGGGAGCCGACAAAAAAACGGTACTCTACAATACGATGTCCAGCGTGAACTGGAAGCTGGTGGGCATCATCCCTACGCAGGAATACCGCTCGCAGAACCATTACTTTCTGATTTTGACTGCCGTCGCGGTCAGCGTGGCCATGCTGTTTGTTATTATTTTCGTTGTCTTCCTGATCCAGAAAATCACCAATCCATTATCGGCACTGACTCGCTTTCTGAAAGATTCAAGCCCGGAAGAACCGCTTCCCGCGATTCCCGTAAAATCGATCGACGAGGTGGGACAGCTGATCGTCAGCTATAACCGTCTGAGTACCCGGATCGTAAAGCTGACGGATGAGGTGAAGCGCAATGAGTCGCTGAAGAAAGAGGCGGACATGCAAGCGCTGCAGCTCCAGATCAATCCCCATTTTCTGTACAATACGCTTTCATCCATCCACTGGCTGGCGCTCATGAATCGGGATTCCAAAATTGCGGAGATGGTCGGCTCGCTGAGCGACTTTCTAAGGTTCAGCCTGAATAACGGTCAGGAGTACTGTCCTGTCGGTCAAGAGATGATGCATGTCAAAAATTATGTCAGCATTCAGTCTATCCGCTATCCGGACAAATTCAGCATTCAGGTTCGGGTGGATGCCGAGGCGCAGGAACAGCATATGCTGAAATTGCTGCTGCAGCCGCTTGTCGAGAATGCCATGCTGCATGGCATTTTAAGCCGGGAGGGTCCGGGAGAAATCACGGTTGAAATTGGCTGCGACGAACAAGGGATGCATTTTGCCGTAGAGGATAACGGACTGGGCATCCCCGCCGGACGCCTGGAATGGCTGCGAAGCCAGTTGAGCAGTGCGCCGGAAGAAAATTCGGGACCTGCCGGCAAGGGCGGGTACGGGCTTCGCAACGTCCACAGCCGCCTATTGCTGCACTACGGACGTGATGCCGGACTGCATATTGAGAGCGCCGAGGGTAAGGGGACAAGAATTACGTTCAACATTCCATACCTTGAGGACGCCGTTCTTTTGCCAATAAGGGCCGAGGGGGAAACGGCTTAAGCGGAGAGAAGGGGGAGAAGAGCATGAAAGTTCTGATCGTAGATGATGAAGTGATTATCCGTACCGGTCTCAGCACGGTCATTGACTGGGAGCAAGGCGGATTTACAATTTTGGAACCAGCCTCTTCGGCGGAGGAAGCCCTGCTGCGGATTCCGTCAGAGCGTCCGGAAATTATCTTTACGGATATCCGTATGACAGGCAAAAGCGGATTGGATCTGATTCGCGAGGTCAAAGCAGATTGCCCGGATACCGAGTGGATCGTTATTTCCGGTTATGATGAGTTTGCATATGCCCAGCAGGCTATTCGGGAAGGGGTCAGCGAATATCTGCTGAAAACAAGCCGTCCTGACGAAATCATACAAGCTGCCTTACGGGCAAAAGGGCGGCTGGAGATGCGGCGGAAGTCGGATGAGCTAGGCAGGGAGAAGGATCAGCTGCTGAATCGCAGCTTTCTGAGCAGTTTGCTGTCCGCAGTTTCCGTACCGGCTGAAGAGGCGTTGCAGGAACTGTGGACACGGTATCCCCAGCTTCGGCCTGAAGGAGGCAGTTATCTGCAGATATGGCTGATTACTGCTTCAAGTAGAGCTCCGGAGGCAGGGCAGAACCGTGAGACGCTGTATAGATCGCTTGGGTCCTTGTTTATGGAGGAGATGACATGCGAGTGGCTGCCATGGAATGAGTCGCTGCTGCTGCTCATGCATGCCAAGGATGGCTCTGTGGGATGGAATCCCGTTGAACAGCTCCTGCGAAAGGCCGGTCAAAAGCTGGATTGCAGGCTGTTTGCTGCTTGCGGGAAGCCGGTCAGCGACGCGATGTTTCTAAGGGAGGCGCTGGATACAGCGATAACCGCCAAGTCCTATGAGTGGCTGCTGGGCGGACAGCATATCGTACGGTTCGAAGATATTCAGACGCGCAAGGGTTGCCGGGGGATGTGTACCCATGAGGAGGAAGCGGCGCTTACAGCCTTGTTGAAGTCAGGGGATGAGACAGCTTTGCGGAATTGGGTAACGAGTGTTACAGATCAGCTCCGAATAGACGGACAAGCCACGCCAACCACAGCCTCAGCGTATTTGCATTCCCTTATTCTCGCCGGTCAACGCTGGTTGGAACGGGCAGCCGCTTCGATCGGGTATAACCGTCAGCTGCAGGAGAGGGAGGAAGCGGGACGGGTGAGGCTTGCAGATGAGACGCAGCAGGAGCTTTTCCGCCGGTTTAGGCACATGATGGAGGAGTACAGAAGACTGGTTTCCGAAACGACTCCCGTAGAGCGCGCCGTCACCTACATCCATGAGCATCTGGAACAGAGCCTTTCCCTTGCCCAGGTGGCGAGGCATGTACATATGAATCCCAACTATTTCAGCGAGGTATTTAAACGGGAGACCGGTCAGAACTATATTGAATTCGTCACCCAGGCCAAGCTCCGCCAAGCGATGGTTCTCCTAAGCGAGACGCCTGCCAAGATCAGCGAGGTGGCCAAGCGGATCGGATATGAGGATATCAAGTACTTTAACCGTTTATTCAAGAAGTTTACAGGCAAGACTCCGTCGGAGTACCGCGGAAACAGCTGAAAATATTCCCCATACCGGCTGAATTCTGTCCCCTATGGCCGGGGAGGCATCCTCTCTTATACTGAGGTTATTCGACATATCCGGAAGCCGCCGGACGGGCCAAGTCAACAAGTCCCGGGCTGCTTCCGCATAATCCAAGGAGGATCGATTGATGAAACCAGTACGGAAAATAGGTCTTTTACTGCTGCTTATGACCTTCATTCTGGCAGCATGCGGAGACAGCGGCAGCGACAGCCAAACCGCTGATCAATCCGGAGGCAAGAGCTCGGGGGAAAAGGTAAAGCTCAGCATTTGGCATAACTTTGCCGGCGACGATCTGCGTGCCAAAACCGTCAGAGGCATCATTGAACAGTTCGCGAAGGATAATCCGGACATTGAGCTGGATGCGCAGGCGATTCCGCCGGACGGCTACCGCCAACGTTTGAGCACGGTGGCAGCAGGCAATGAACTGCCGAATATTTTCTTCGTTTACGCAGGCAGCCACTCCGCCGAGATGTACAAAGCCGGATTGTTGCAACCGGTTACAGAAATCGCGGAGCAACACAAGGACTGGAAGGAGAAATTCTTGCCTGGAGCCTTCGATCCGTACGAATTTGAAGATAACCAGATTTACACTGCGCCGATCGGCATGTCGGCTACCTCGATTTTGTACTACAACACCGCTTTGTTTCAAAAATATAACGTAAAAGTTCCCGAAACCTGGGATGAGCTGATGACCGCAGTCAAAGTATTTAACGAGAACAAGCTGACTCCGATCGCGCTGGGCAATAAAGCGCCTTGGGTGGCGCAATCAACGATCCTGGGCACGCTCGCGGATCACGTGACGGGCACCGAATGGTTCAGAAATGCGGCAGCCCAGAAGGATGCCAAGTTTACCGATCCCCAGTTCGTCGAGGCCCTGGGCTACTTCAAACAGCTGGTGGATAACAAGGCCTTCCAGGATGGGGCCAACAGTATCGATAATACACAGGCAGAACAATATTTCATCCAAGGCAATGCGGCTATGATGATCAGCGGCGCCTGGACACTTACCAACCTTGCGGCTTCAGCCAGTGAGGAACAACTGAAGGATATTGACGTAACGGTGATGCCTTCGATCCCCGGGGGCAAAGGAGAAGCGAAGACCATTTCCGGAGGTGCCGGGGGAGGCATGGCTCTGAGCAAGCGGACGGAAGGGGCTACGAAAGAAGCCGCGCTGAAGCTTATTTACGCGATCAGCGGTCCTGAAGCACAGAAGGCGATTGCCGAGAGCAACTCTATGGTCATGTACGACACGGATATCGACCAGAGCAAGGTCAGCTCCTTGTATTACAAGGCGTTTAATCTGGTGAAGAAAACGGCCATCACGCCGGTATATGATGCGTATCTGACTGCAGATGCCGCCGAGGTCATCAATAACGGTCTTCAGGAAATCATGACCGGGGCTTCACCGGAGAGCATCGCGAAGAAACTTCAGGATGCGCAGGCTAGATCGATAACTCCTTAGAGGCCGCTTGATTCAGCATGAAGGAGGGAGATAACGCCATGTCAACCGCTCTCAAAAGCAAAGGGTTTATCGCCCTTGCCCTGCTACCCGCCCTGATTCTGTTTCTGGTATTCGTGATTATTCCGATTTTCTGGTCGGCCTATTACGGGTTCTTCGAATGGAAGGGACTCGGAACAGCTAAATTCATCGGCTTCGGCAATTACAATGAAATCATTCATGACCGGATATTCTGGAATGCGCTGCTAAATAATCTGTTGCTCGTCGCATCGGCGATTGTCGGACAAATACCGGTGGCGCTGCTGCTGGCGCTGGTGCTGCTGCGCAACTCGCTATTTTCCAAGTTCATCCGCTCCGCGGTATTTATGCCGATGGTATTGTCTACGGTCGTCGTTGGCCTGATCTGGGGATATATCTATCACCCGCAGTTCGGTCTGGCCAACTTTATCCTGAAGGAGATCGGACTGGGGTCGTGGACCCGGGCCTGGCTGTCGGAGCCGCACATCAACATGCTGGCGATTACCATTCCGATCAACTGGAGCAATATTGGGCCGTATATGGTCATCTATATTGCCGCGCTGCAAAATATCCCCTCCGAAATCGGCGACGCTGCCGAAGTGGACGGGGCCAGAGGCTGGAGAAAGCTCATTTACGTCACGCTGCCCATCATCTGGAGCACTGTCATCGTTACGCTGGTCTTATGCATTTCAGGCAGTCTGAAGGCCTTCGATCATGTTATCGTCATGACGAACGGCGGGCCCGCTCATACCACGGAACTGCTCGCCACGTATATGTACAACAATACCTTTCATGTGTATAGGTACGGATACGGCTCGGCGGTTTCCACGGTTATTATGCTTGTCAGCGCGCTCCTTATCGCCGTGAATTATGCTGTGACCAAGCGTAGATCTGCATAGGGAAGGGAGTGGGAGAGATGGAACTTACAACCGCCGCATCACGGAAGAAGGAAGGGCGCGGATGGGCATGGAAGGGCCTGTCAGGGTTCGGCAAGCTGCTTCTGACCGCCTATGCGGTGCTCACGCTATATCCTTTGTATTGGCTATTCATCAGCGCGTTCAAGACGAATGAGGACTTTTTCAGGCATCCTTACGCGCTGCCCCATGTCTGGATGAAGGAGAATATATCCCGGGCCTGGGAGCTGGGCAAAATGGGACGGGCGATGATGAATTCAACGCTGGTCACCGTAGCGGCCGTGATATTGACGCTTTTGCTTGGCATTCTGGCCGGATATGTGCTGTCCCGTTTCGAATTCAAGCTGAAGAAGCTCGTCATGGGACTATTCCTTGTCGGTCTGCTGATTCCGATTCACAGTACGCTGGTTCCTTTGTTTCTAATGATGAAGAAGATCGGCCTGCTGGATACTTACGGCGCTTTAATCCTGCCTTATACGGCATTTGAGCTGCCGATCACGATTTTTCTGGCTATTGGATTCATGGCGTCCATTCCGCGCGAAATTGAAGAAGCCGCTATGATCGATGGCAGCGGATGGTGGAGGATTTTCGGCCGGATCATTTTTCCGCTCTGTACGCCGATCGTTGCGACCATATCCATTCTTGCTTTTCTGAGATTTTGGAATGATTTTTCCTTCGCGCTGGTTTTTATTAATTCGCAATCCCTGAAGACGCTGCCGCTAAGCTTGTCCTTGTTCTCCGATGGATTTGGGACGGACTACAGCCTGACGATGGGAGCCATGGCGATTGCCGTCATCCCGACGATCATCATCTACTTGATCCTGCAGGATCAGATTATGAAAGGGATGGTGGCCGGCTCGATCAAGGGATAGTTGCTTTGAATGAAAAGTGAACATTTGATTGATGAAGTGATGCATGACACGCTCGCAATTCGCTTGCCCGCCATAGGCGGGCTTTTTTTTGTCTGATTGGTCATTTTATAGTAGAAGTCCAGGACCGATTTCCGGAACATGTGCCACCGGTGATGGGTATAATTCCATGGATGTTGTACAACAAGTCGGAATATTACCATCAACCTCGGAATATTTCTATTTCTCGCCTAAAGCCAGCTCTCTATACTTGAGAATAGGAACAAAACCACATCACAACTTGAGGGGGAATCGGGTTTGAGAAGAAAGAAGCTAAAGATATGGAATAGTATCCTAGCTCTTACCATGGTGTGCTCAATTGCAACCGCTTGCAGTTCAGCCGGTAAAACCGATGGAAACGGGAGTGCCGAAGGAAATCAGGAGAGCCATTTGGTAAACGGAAAGTTTGAACCGCCAATCACGATTACAACGGTTTCCCCTGTTATTGGGCCGCAATATAAGTTTATGGAAGGCGATTCGCTGAATGATAACTTTCACATTCGCTGGGCCAGGGATACGCTGGGCATCAACATTAAATTTTTATGGAACGTTGACGGAACAGAGGCTTATCAGACCAAGCAAAGGCTTATGCTGGCCAGCAATGAACAGCTGCCGGATGTGATGTACGTCCACAATAACCAAATCAATACCTTTATTGAATCGGGACAAGTGATGGATATTACTGAAGCGTTTGAAAAGTATGCACCCGAACGGTTGAAAGAGGCCTTTAACAAGGACCCCGAATTATGGGTTCGAGTAGCGAAAGATGGGAAGAAGTACGGGCTTCCGGTCTTGTCGGATACGGAAACGAATGCTGTTATGTTTATCCGCCAGGACTGGCTGGACAAGCTGGGCCTTAAAGCGCCGACAACCATCGATGAGATGGAGCAGGTCATGGATGCATTCACTAACAAGGACCCGGACGGCAATGGCAAAAAGGATACCATCGGCATATCGCTTTCGGGTAAAGATAAGCTCGCTACCTGGGCGGCGACCGCCGATTTCGTCTTCGGCGCGTATAACCAAATGCCAGAGCTTTGGTTTAAAGCGGAGGATGGCACCCTGAAGTATGGATCAATTCAGCCTGAGGTAAAAACGGCACTGGGCAAATTAGCTGATTGGTTCCAAAAGGGTTATCTGGATAAATCGCTTGGAACCCTCGACAACGAAAAAGCAGCCGAAAGCTTCATTCAAGGAAAGTCCGGTATCTATGTAGGTCCTGCCTACTCTCCGGAATGGCCGCTTTCGGACATGATGAAGGATAAAACAATGGCCGTTAAGGCATATCCGATTCCAAAAGGACCGGATGGGCAATTTGGCAGTACGGCGGCCGAGAAAACGAACCACGCGCTGATGTTCCGGAAGGATTTCAAGCATATGGATGCATTCTTCGCATATCTGGACAAAACGATGAAGCCATATGACAAGGACTCTGAATTCTACTATGGACAACAGGAAGGCTTCGATTATGCGATGGAAAACGGGAAGCCGGTTTACAATTCCGATAAGGTGACGGCCGGGGCGGATCCATACGCTTTGCATTTAACGGCATTCCCTTACAAATTACCTGGGACGAAGCAGCCTTATGATGAATTGTTAGCCGGAAAAACTCCGGAAACGCCAGATGAGATCAAAGCTGCATCTTTACCTGAGGTAGAGCTTAATGCATTCTCCATTATGTACAGAGACAAAGGCAAACAGGCGATGTTTAACGCCTTCGCCGGTCCTGCCACGCCTACAATGTCGAAGAAGGATGAACTATTGAAGAAAATGGAACGGGAAACGTTCCTGAAGATTGTGTATGGTGAGCAGTCGTTGGACTCCTTTGATAAGTTCGCGACGGATTGGGCGAAGGCCGGCGGCGACGAGATTACGAAAGAAGTCAACGAATGGTATAAGAGCACCAAGTAATGAAGTAAGTCATGTCGCACGAGCGACGAAGCTGGATCAATATGGGCTTGCAAAAGGTCTGTCGATCTTCTTGTAAGCCCTGCATTTTTTTGACTGCGATTAAGGAGGTCATAGAAGTTGAAATGGAGACGCTCATTTCCGCTGCATTTGCTCGTTTTACCTTCCGTCTTGTTTGTACTGATCTTTCAGTACATTCCCATGGGCGGCATTGTCATTGCCTTTCAGGACTATAAGCCTTGGCTGGGCATCCGGCATTCGGCTTGGGTCGGATGGGAGAACTTCGAGTACATCTTTACGTATCCGGACAGCAAGCAGGTCATCGTCAATACGCTCATCATTGCATTCTTTAAAATCGTGGCCGGGATGATCGTGCCGTTTACCTTCGCACTGCTGCTGAACGAGATACGTCTCGTCATTTTCAAGAGAAGCGTTCAGACGCTTGTCTACCTGCCGCATTTTTTGTCGTGGGTCATTCTGGGCGGAATTTTGACGGACATTCTGTCCATTAACAATGGACTTGTGAATCAATTCGTGTCATGGCTCGGATTTGAACAAATCCCATTCCTGCAGGATGGCAGCTGGTTCCGCTTCACGGTCATTCTGAGTGATATTTGGAAAGAGTTCGGATTTTCGACAATTATCTATTTAGCGGCGCTCACGGCCATCAATCCCTCGCTATACGAAGCGGCGGAAACCGATGGAGCCGGCCGATGGAAGCAGACGATTCATATTACGATCCCTTCGATTCTCCCGATTGCAGCATTGGTCGGAACGCTTGCGCTCGGCAATATCCTCAATGCCGGCTTCGACCAAATCATGAACCTGTATAACCCGCTCGTGTATAACAAAGGGGACATCATCGACACGTTTGTATACCGTCAAGGGATTCTAGGTTCGCAATTCAGCTTCTCAACGGCCTTTGGATTGTTTAAATCTGTCATCAGCATGACGCTTATCGTCGTTTTTTATCGCTTGGCTTACAAATATGCTAACTATCGTCTTTTCTAACGGGAGGTAATCATGCGACGTTCGTTTTCCTATCGGGTATTTTCGGTTGCCAATCATTTGTTTTTGGTCCTCATATCCCTGTTGTGCATTTTGCCGCTGTTACATATTCTTGCGGTATCTCTTAGCTCAAAGGCCGCTGCAACGGCAAATATCGTCAAATTTTGGCCGGTAGAGCTAACGTTTGACGCGTATCGGCTTACGATAGAGAATTCCTTTTTCATCGGTTCCCTATGGAATTCCATCGAACGGACCGTTCTTGGGACATTGATATCCATGGTGCTGTGTATTACAGCGGCTTATGCGTTGTCCAAAGAGAATCGGGTCTTTCCGGGACGCACCTTTTACTCATGGTTTTTCATTTTTACGATGCTGTTCAGCGCGGGTCTTATTCCGAGTTATCTGGTCGTGACCAATCTGGGCATTAAAAATACGATCTGGGCGCTGGTGCTTCCTGGAGCGGTCAGCGTCTATAACATGGTTCTCATGCTCAACTTTTTCCGGGGAATTCCTAAGGACCTCGAAGAAGCGGCATTTATGGATGGAGCCGGACATTTCGTAACGCTCTGGAAAGTTTATCTGCCGCTCTCCATGCCATCCGTAGCTACCTTGTCGCTATTTTCGATGGTGGGAAATTGGAATGCATGGTTCGACGGTCTCATCTATTTGAATAATGCGCAGGATTATCCGCTGGCGACCCTCCTGCAGCAGTTGACGGCAGGTATAGATATGAGCACTTCAAGCGCGGTAAACGCCGATGCCTTGAAAAACATTGCGCAAAGAACCGTAAAAGCGGCCCAGATCTTTTTGAGCATGATTCCGATCCTGATCGTGTACCCTTTCTTGCAAAGATACTTCGTTCAGGGGATGACGCTCGGTTCGGTAAAAGAGTAGTCGTTGGCTTAGTCAGCCCTGTGATATGCTGGGAGTAAAAGATTTCGAGCAGATGAGGCGAAGCGATGAAACTAAAGACAAGCACATTCACGAAAATCCTTTGTGTCATTATACTGCTGTTACTGTGCGTGGTAATTCTTTACTCCTTTTCGTATCAAAGAAGCGTGAGATTAATCCGGGAGGAACTGACGAATTCCAATTTGAACCGGTCGGCTTTTTTTCTATACCAAATCGATACGGTGATGGACCAGTTCACCGCAAACGGCATCACGTTAAGCAGCGACCCGGCCGTACTGGAAATGACCGATCGCTATTTGCTCCAAACCTATTACAACCGCACCAAAATTCAAAATGACCTGACCAGCAAATTACTGCTTCAACGATCGGCCACCAACTGGTCGAATCAAATATCGGTATACTTCCCGGAACTAAAGAGCGTGGTATCCACGGATTTGGACCGCGTAGGTTATGTGGAGGGCTATTTCAAAGAGCACTATGCCCCAAACTGGACGTATCGGGAAAACGATCGAACGCATGAGTTTTTTCGCCAGATCACTTACCCGCCGACGGCCAGTATACTTCAGGCACAAGCTGTCGTTGAAACCAGAATACCCACCAGCAATTTGTCGGATCTTCTGGATCAGCTGAAGATGGATGGGAAAGGCGAGCCGTTTTTGACGGACGGGAGTCATATCATCGCTCCCCACTCTTCGGACACGAAGCTTATTTACGATGTGATAGCGAAATTGAATGAACCATCGCTGCAGGGTTACACGACGATTCGTATCGATGCTAACGATTATATTGTTTCTTATGCAAAATCCAAGACGATCGGCATGTATCTAGTCAGCTATATTCCGCTAACCGAGATTTTGCATCCAATTGCGGTGAGCCGGAACCTGTTTTACGCTTCTCTCTTAATTTTATTGTTACTCGGGGCATTCGCCGCGATGCTGCTCTATCGGAGCGTGCAGATTCCAATTAAACAATTAATCCAAAGATCCAATCGGATCGCAATGGGGAATTTCTCGGTGCAGCCGTTCCCGCGTACGGGGAATGAATTCGAATATTTGTTTCAGAAGTTTGAAAACATGGCCAGGAGCTTGGCCGAATTGATCGATAAGGTATATGTCGAAACGATACGTTCGCGGGACGCAACCCTGAAACAGTTGCAATCGCAGATCAATCCGCATTTCTTGTACAATTCGCTCAGCTTTATTGTCAACATGACCAAGTTAAAGCAGGATCAGGCGGTTATAGCCATGGCACATCATCTTAGCGACTATTTCCGTTACACCACGCATGTCGAGAATCAACTGGCGACGGTTCAGGAAGAGATCCAAATGATTTCGCACTACCTCGAAATCCAGTCGATGCGCAGCAAGCGATTGCGCTATGAAATCGATGTTTCAGAAGGAATGTTTTCCCTCATGATTCCGCGGCTTATCGTACAGCCGCTGGTGGAGAATGCCATTCTCCATGGCATCGAGCAACGGGTGGGAGACGGGCGGATTCGGATTACGGGCGAAGAACATAACGGAGAATATCTCCTAATCATAGAAGATGACGGGATAGAGGTGACGGGTGAGCTATTAGACGAGATGCGTCAAAAAATCAATCTACCTGCGAATCCGGATACAGCATCGGAAGGATGCGGATTGCAAAATGTTCATCTCCGCATGAAACTCCACTTTGGCGATGACGCAGGGGTTCGGCTTAACCCGGCTGTCCCGGTTGGGATGAGAGTCATTTTACATTGGAGGTGCCGTGATGTTTCAGATTCTGATCGTGGATGACGAGGAACATGCGGCCGACAGCTTGGCGGTTGCACTGGATTGGGAGAAATTTGGTATTCACAAGGTCATGACGGCTTACTCGGGGCCTGAAGCGATTGAGACGATAAATCGGGAAACGGTACATCTGTTAATTACGGATATTCGCATGCCCGGTATGACCGGCTTACAGTTGATCGAGGCCATAGGCCAGCTTTCTCCCAAAACGAAGTCGATTGTATTAAGCGGATATAATGAGTTCGATTACGCGAAGGAGGCAATCCGACACGGTGCCCTGGATTATCTGCTGAAGCCTGTCAAGGACGGCGAACTGGAGAATGTCATCACGACTGCGATCAAGGGAATTCGCCAGGAATGGGAAACCCTCGTAGCCAGCCAACAGTCCATTCTCACGTTGAAGCAAAATCTGCCGCTGCTTCGAAGCGCGTTGCTGCAGGATCTAATTCGCGGCAAGTGGATCAGCACGGATATTTTGGATGAACGCCTACGGCTGTATGAGCTTTCTTTCCAGGCGGGCGATTCCGCTGCGCTAGTTCTGATGCGTATTGAGTGGGAAGATCAACATGAAGATCTTCAGAGCAGAGAGCTGCTTGAATATGCGGTAACCAATATTGCCGAGGAACTCTGTGAAGGTTCATTTGTACTCTGGACATGCAAAGATCCTAACGACTATCTTCTTATGATCATTCGTCAGGATCTTCAGGATAGGGATGCTGTGCCATCACCGGGTTCAGCGGATTTACTGGAGCGGAAGATCAGCGAACTGAAGCTCGCCGTCCAAACGCTGCTGAAATTATCGGTGTCCATTGTCATGACGCCCTTTGGTTCCCTGCCTGCGGATTTGCCCATGTTTTATCAAGAAGCGCTATC
Source organism: Paenibacillus dendrobii (assembly GCF_009807035.1). GTDB lineage: Bacteria > Bacillota > Bacilli > Paenibacillales > Paenibacillaceae > Paenibacillus_AQ > Paenibacillus_AQ dendrobii. Next base: position 586,853 of record NZ_WUBI01000003.1, on the reverse strand, counting down.
GACATTTAGGCGGCAGATTGGCAAAGAACGCGGCTTATTCATCCATTTTCTCGATCAAAACGAACGGGATGAAGCGATCCATATCCACTATTTAAGCGAGCAGCCGTCGCTGCAGCAGCTCATGGAGACGGGGTCGTGGGATAAGGCGGAACAAAAGCTGGAGAAAATTTTCGGCGAATTCGAAAGCAGTATCTTTTCCTCCCAAGAATATGTATGGGAACTCTATTTTTATCTATCGCACACGTTCACGCACCTGGCTCATAAGAATACCGCATTGCTTGATGACATCGTCGGGCATACCTTTTTTGAGCTTCCCCATATGAGATTGGATTTCTCTCTGAAGCAATTGAAGGAGTGGTCCAGTGGGCTCATGGACGCGTTCAAACAATATGCGCAAGCCGAATGGCAGAGCAATCGCCGTTCCATCGTTGATCGTATCAGGCGCTATATCGATGATCATTTAAGCGAGTCCCTTTCGGTTGAAACGATTGCGGGCGAACTTCATTTTAACTCCGATTATTTGTCGAAGGTATACAAGAATGAGACGGGCGAGAGCATGAGCGATTATATCTATAAACTGCGCATGCAGCGGGCCGCTTCTTTATTACTCGAGACGGATGATCTCGTATACGACATTGGACTGCGGCTCGGGTACCCGAACCCTAATTATTTCATCAAGGTGTTTAAGAAATTCTATGAAGTAACGCCTCAAGAATTTCGTGAGAGACATCGATGAAAGACATCGATGATAAGACCTGAGCCCTCCAGTGAATATGAAGGAAGGAAGTGCACCCTAATGGAAAACCAATGGACCCTTATGAAACCTGCAGCGGAGGTAGCTGCCTTTAACGTTGAACCAGGCGTGGATTGGGTTCGGTTTCAATTTGAGTTTGCCGATCCCGGCCGGTGGTTCTACATCAATCTGTGGGATTCCCAAGGACGAATCCGCTTTTCCCACCTCGATTACCATCAAGTCGGATGGATAACCATCCACCGTGACCCTCTGCAAACGAGCGAGCAGGCCATCCCCGGCGATATCCCGGCAGGGGAATGGAAAATCGAGTTTGTTCGCGGCTTGCCGGAAGCGATTACATTGAAATGGGAAACAGGCAGCGGCGATGCCCCATTTCCGGTTGCGGAACAGCCTGAGGAGTGGGATGTCTGGTTTGACGGTCATTCGCCTGAAGCCCATGCCCAGGGTTATTACACGCTGAACCGGTTCGACTGGGACGGGCCTAGGGAACGGAAGCGGAGATGGTATAAAGGAGACCTTCACACGCATACGGTTCTGTCCGATGGCGATATGACGACGGGTCAGATTACCAGAGAGGCAGAGGCACGTGGTTTGGATTTTTTCGCGACGACGGAACATAACATCTTGGCGTGCCGGTGGCCCAAGAGCCGTACGCTTGTCATTCCCGGCTTTGAAGTTACCTCGTTCGGGAAGGGCGACTGGAACGCGATCGGTGTGAAGCGATGGCTGGATTGGCGGATCGGAGCCCCGGGCGGGGGGATTGATACGCAGCAGGGAATGGACCGGCTGATGGAGGAATGCGGGGGGACGGGAACGCTCCGTTGTCTGAATCACCCCCTTGATACACCTTTTGCCTGGATGTTTATGGAGACCCCGCTTTCATTGCTGGATGGCTTTGAAGTCATGAATTCGCCAACGTCTTCCACCAGCTCAGCGGCAACGGAACAAGCTCTTGTTGCCTGGAATGCCCTTTGGAACGAGGGATACCGGACGACCGGGATTGGCGGATCGGATATCCACGCCGTACCTCCAACGGATGAAGAAACGGCGGATGGCACGCATGCCCGTCTAGCCGATCCCGCGACTTACGTGGATGCCGACGAACTGTCGGCTTCAGCGATTCTGTCCGCCGTGCGGGCCGGACGGGTCTATGTATCGCGGTGTGCGGAGCTGGACATTCAGGTGAAGGTCGATGGACGAACTTATCCGCTTGGCTGTGATTTAACGGAAGCGGTCAATCAATCGCTTAAGGGAACAGTCGAATTTACCGTTGTCGTTGACAAGATGAAGGAAGGAACGATCCACTTCATCGAGAACGGGGAGCGAGTTCAATCAAGCCCTATCCGGAAATCCGGTGAGCGCTTTGAACTGTTTCGCGAGTGGAAAACAACCGGATACCGGTGGGCAAGGCTGGAGATTCGGGACTCGGCGGGCGAGCTCATTGCATTCACGAATCCGGTCTCTTATGGTCAAAAAGACAGCATGATAAAAACCTGGGGACAGCTGTTGGATCAAGCAGGCATCGAGCATCCCGTGAATAAAAGGTAAGACTTCTTTACGTACAAGCCGCCCATATCATCAATTCATATATAGGAGAATTTTCGATGGATCCTTTTATTCATTACGCTGCACAAGTGAAACCTTCGGAAAGACAGATCGAATGGCAAAAAACGGAGTTCTATGCGTTCATCCATTTTACGATGAATACGTTTACCGACAAGGAGTGGGGACTCGGGGACGAAGATCCGGCAATCTTCAATCCGGTTCAATTTGATGCCGACCAGTGGGTATCCGCGTGTAAAAGCGCTGGCATGAAGGGTCTAATTCTGACTTGCAAGCACCATGACGGATTTTGTTTGTGGCCAAGCCGTTTTACCGATCATTCGGTGAAAAGCAGTCCGTGGAAGGATGGACAGGGCGACATGGTGAAAGAGGTCGCCGACGCGTGCCGCAGAGGCGGGATTAAGTTCGGCGTATATCTGTCTCCCTGGGATCGGCATGAACTTTCCTATGGAGACTCGCCGGCCTATAATGCATTTTTTAAAGGCCAGCTTCGTGAACTGTTGACCGAATATGGCGAGTTGTTTTGCGTATGGTTCGACGGCGCGTGCGGAGAAGGCCCCAACGGAAAAAAACAGGTCTACGATTGGGACGGATATGTTGAAATCATCAGGGAACTGCAGCCGAACGCAGTGATATCCGTATGCGGCCCGGATGTGCGCTGGTGTGGCAACGAAGCGGGTTATACGCGGGAGTCCGAGTGGAGCGTCGTTCCGGCCGTGCTGACCAACAAGGAGAAAATCATGGCCGATTCGCAGCAGGAGGACGACGGGGAATTCTCCAGACGAATCGATACGATGGTACCGGATCTTGGCAGCAGGGAAGTGATACGCAATTACGACGAGCTCGTCTGGTATCCGGCAGAGGTCAACACGTCGATCCGGCCAGGGTGGTTTTATCACGCCTCGGAAGATGACCAGGTCCGTTCGCTAGAAGAATTGCTCGATATTTATTACGGTGCCGTCGGCGGGAACGCTACGTTTCTTCTAAATCTGCCGCCGGATCAACGGGGGCTCATTCATGAGAATGATGTGAAGCGGCTGAAGGAATTGGGAAGCGTGATTTCCCGGACATTTCAGGATAACCTTGCGGTTCATGCAACCGCTGAAGCCTCATCGACGGCGATGGCGTCATGTCATGTAAACAAGATATTCGATGGAGATCCAGAGACTTACTGGCATTCCCCGGAGGGGACGGAGCAAGCCGTCATCGAGATCGATCTGCAGGAAGAGCAAACCTTTGACCGGATCGTTTTGATGGAGCATATCCGCTCCGGGCAGCGGATCGAGCGCTTTTATATTTCATGCAAGTTAGGAGACGTGTGGCATGACATTCACCACGGCACGATTGTAGGCTACAAGCGTATTTGCCGAATGGATCGCGTCACCACCCGGCATATCAGACTGACCATAACGGAATCGAGACAGTGCCCGACGCTTTCGAGCTTCGGGGTATATAAAGAGGCCCCGCCATACACGAAAGGGGAGAGCACCGGATGAAGCGGTTAGAGTATTGCAAGCGCGTGATCATTCTCGGCATGGATGGTGCAGGAAACTTTATACGCGATACAGAAACGCCGCATTTGGATGAGTTTTTAAATCGGGGAATTCTGACTTACGATGCGCAGGCAGCCTTCCCGACCATTAGCGCTGAGTGCTGGGGCTCGATGCTCCATGGCGTCGTTCCGGACAAGCACGGGTTAAACAACGACCGCGCAAGCACGGAAAGGTTCCCGTTGAGTTCACCGTACCCATCGATTTTCAGACTTGTCCGGGAGCAGCTTCCGGACGCCAAGCTAGCTTCCTTCACGTCCTGGTCGCCGATTAACGAAGGCATTATCGAGGAAGGCATCGGAGTCCACAAAGTATGTCTCCCCGATGCAGAATTGGCAGAGGCGGCTGCGGCTTACTTCGAAGAGCATCCGGATGTAACGCTGTTTTTCATGCAGCTTGACGATCCGGATGCAGCCGGGCACGCAGAAGGCTACGGAAGCGACTCCCCCCGTTATTTGGAAGCCATTACGGAGGCTGATCGCCTGATCGGCAGCGTTCTAGCGAGAATCGAACGGCTGGGACTCGCCGAGGATAGCCTGATCATGATCGTGACCGACCATGGTGGGGGCGGAGCGTCCAGATACGATCACGGCAGTGATCATCCTTGGGATAAGACCGTCTTCTGGGGTTGTGCCGGACCGGGGATTGCGCCGGGCATGCAGATTCCGGATCTGAACATCACCGATATGCCCGCCATCGTGGCTAAAGCTTTGAATTTGAAAGCGCCGGAACAGTGGGACGCCCGGCTGCCAGAGACGCTGGCCGGAGTATGAAGAACAGGGAAATGATAGCAAAGGAGGGACTTGATATGAGCACCGTCTCTAAGATGGGAAAGCCGGTGACGATAGCGATAGATGGGTTGTCCGACTGGAGAATCGTTGTTGAGGAGGGGGCTATTGCATCTGAGACGCATGCCGCGCGCGAGCTGCAGCATTTCCTGCGGGAAATTTGCGGAGCTGAGCTGCCGATTGTTTCAGATGAGCAGCCGCTTGCTGAGAAGGAATTGATCGTTGGAGACAACCGGCATCTTCGTGAACTCGGAATCGATCTGGACACGGGAAGGCTTGGGCAGGATGGGTTTGTGCTGAAAACGGTTGGTAACCGGCTTGTGATCGCAGGCGGACAACCCAGAGGCACGCTGTACGGAGTCTATTCGCTGCTCGAAGAAGAGCTGGGCTGCCGCTGGTTTACCCGGACGGAGAGCCTTATTCCGAAGCGAAGCAGCATTCAGCTTCCCGAGATCAACAGCGAACGGATTCCGCGGATTGCGACCCGGACGGCGTTGTTCATGGATACCTACGACGGGGATTGGGCGGCGAGAAATAAAATCAATTGTTGGTCACCGTATCCGCTGGAGGAGAAGCATGGCGGCAAAATCGCGATGTCGGAGCATTTTGTCCATACGTTTTACAAGCTGGTCCCGCCGGAAGCATATTTCGAGGCCCATCCCGAATATTTCTCGCTTGTTGACGGTACCCGCCGCGGCAGTGATGCGCAGCTCTGCTTATCGCACCCGGATGTCTTCCGGATCGCTCTAGAACAATTGCGGCGCTGGATGGACGAGGAGCCGGAGGCAGCGATTTTCGGCGTGTCCCAGAACGATTGCACGGGAGCATGCGAATGCGAACAGTGCCGTGCCTTGGATGAGGAGGAAGAGAGCCCGATCGGCTCGATCCTGACCTTCGTAAATCGCCTTGCCGAAGCAATTGAGGAAGAATACCCCGATAAACGTATTGAAACGTTAGCTTACTGGTATTCGCGTAAACCGCCCAAGCATTTGAAGCCTCACCGAAACGTCATTATTCGCCTTTGCAGCATGGAGTGCTGCTTTATGCATCCGCTCGATCAATGCGAGCAGAATGATTCGTTCGTGCAGGATGTCGTGGGATGGGGGAAAATCTGCGACCAGGTCTACATCTGGGATTACCTGGTTGATTTTAAGCATTATGTGATGCCATATCCGAATTTGCGGGTGATCGCGCCGAATATCCGCTTTTTTACCGAAAGCAACGTCTCCGGAATCATGGCGCAAGGAGCACATACCAGCCTGAAGACCGAGTTTGCCGAGATGAAAAGCTATTTGACCGCCAGACTCTTATGGAATCCGGAGCTTGATCCGCAGACGCTGATTCAGGAGTTTGCCACGCATTATTACGGCGCCGCTGCTGAATCGATTCTGGCCTACATAAGGCTGCTTGAAGATCGGGTGGATGCGCTGGTCGGATACCACGCCGGCTGTTTTGACCCTCCGACGGACAAATATTTCTCCCCGGAACTTCTGGACGAATCGGAGCGGTTACTCGGGCATGCGCTTAGGCTGGCGGACTCGCCCGAAATCGAAGAGCGGGTTCGTACGGTGCACATGCAGGTGAAGTATACGAGGATGATGCTTCTGACGGAGAAGCTGAATCAGGTTCGGAGCGATTTTTTTAAAGAAGCCGAGGAACTGGGCATTACCCGCGTGACCGAATGGAAACCGCTCGAAGAGTCAAAGGAACGGCTGGAGACGGGACAGGAGCCCTTTTGACCGGCAGGAAAGCGCCGTAAGGGACGAAAGTATCTGACAACGACAACGGTATCGGTATCGGACCGTCGGCGTTATCCCATGACATCTAACGCATAACAAAATACGCTTGGAGGTAAGTATGTCTACATTTCGTTATTCGGGTTCTTCCTTTTATGACGGCGACAAACCCGTGCAAATCTTGTCTGGAGCGATTCATTATTTCCGCGTCGTTCCACAGTATTGGGAAGACCGGCTGCTAAAGCTTAAACACTGCGGCCTAAATACGGTGGAAACGTATGTGCCATGGAATTGGCATGAACCGAAAAAGGGGCAATTCAACTTTGAGGGCATGGCCGATCTCGTCCGCTTTATCGATCTTGCGGGGAAGCTTGGACTATACGTCATTGTACGTCCGTCTCCATACATTTGTGCAGAGTGGGAGTTCGGCGGCCTGCCCGCTTGGCTGCTTGAAGATTCGAATATGCGGCTTCGGTGCAGCTACAAGCCGTTTTTGGACCATGTCGATGATTATTATGATGTGCTGCTTCCCAAGCTGAAGCCGCTGCTTTGTACTCAAGGCGGACCTATCATTGCCCTGCAAATCGAAAATGAATTCGGAAGCTATGGCAGTGACAAAGTGTATCTGAACTATATCCATGACGCGATGGTCCGCCGGGGGATGGATGTTCTGCTGTTCACTTCTGACGGTCCCGAAGACTCCATGCTGCAGGGAGGCATGGTCGATGGTGTGCTGGCTACGGTGAATTTTGGGTCGCGCGCGGAAGAGGCTTTTGACAAGCTGCGGGAATATCAGCCGGATGGGCCTCTGATGTGCATGGAATTCTGGAACGGTTGGTTCGACCATTGGAGAGAGGAACATCATACCCGTTCGGCGGCGGATGCGGCGCTCGTGCTGGACGACATGCTCCGTCAGGGAGCATCGGTCAATTTCTATATGTTCCACGGAGGCACCAATTTCGGGTTCTACAATGGGGCCAACGGCCATGTAAAAGACAGCTATGAGCCAACGGTAACGAGTTATGACTACGATGCGCTGCTCAGCGAAAGCGGGGAACCGACGGCTAAATACCACGCGGTTCGTGACGTGATTGCGAAGTATAAAACCGTGGACGCGGCCGAGCTGCCGGCGCCGCTGCCCAAAAAGGATTACGGAACCGTCGTGATGACGCAGCAGGCTACCTTAGCGACAAACTTGGAGCGGATTTCAAAGCCGGTCCGCTCGGCGTATACGGAAACCATGGAGAAACTCGGCCAGGATTTCGGTTTCATCCAATACGATACCTTCATTCCCGGACCCAGATCTCAAAACAAGCTCTACATTCAGGAACTACGCGACCGGGCGCTCGTATTTTTGGACGGGGAGTATGCAGGGACAGTGGATCGATGCGAATCGGACACAACCATTGAATTCGAGGTTCCAGATAAAGGTCAGCACCTTAGCTTGCTCGTGGAAAATATGGGACGGGTGAATTACGGTCCGTACCTGAAAGATTCGAAAGGGATTACGGAGGGAGTCCGGTTTGGACTACAGTTTCTGTCGGATTGGACGATGTATCCCCTGCCCTTGAATGACTTGTCGGGTTTGGAGTTTCAAGCGTTGGAACGTCAGAACGCCAAGAACGGCCCGGCCTTTTACCGCGGGGAATTCTTTGCGGAGGAGCCTGCCGACACCTTTATCCGTCTCGAAGGATGGACCAAAGGGATCGTGTTCGTGAATGGATTTAACTTGGGACACTATTGGGATCAGGGCCCTCAAAAAACGCTGTATGTACCAGGACCGCTCCTGAAACAGGGACAGAACGAAATCGTCGTTTTTGAACTGTATCGCTGCGTGGCACCTGAAATCCGTTTGCAGGATCAGCCGGATTTAGGATAGGGACTATGTTGTTGAAGGAAAGATACCAACCGAGAGGAATGATACGAATGCGAATCGAGCGGAGTGAGGCCAATCCGATTGTCGTACCCGGCCAATATGACTGGCGCCGAGTAACGGTGTTCAATCCGGCTGTGATACTCAAGGATGGCAAGTTCTACATGATCGAAAGGACAGCAGGCAGCCTGACGCCGTTCCAATGCTTTTTCGGATTGCTGGAAAGCGAGGACGGCGTTCATTTCAAGCACGTGTTGGACCGTCCGGTGATCCATCCGGAGCAATTCGGCTTTCCCTACGGAAGTATTCAAGATCCGCGCATTGTCCACATTGAGGGAACCTACTATTTGAATTATGCGATGCGTCCCTGTTCCATGAACTATTACCCCACGGGTCTCGGAGTGCCGAACAGCTCGAAGCCGGACTACCCGGACGGCTGGGGTCAATCGCCCGGCGATTGGTTGACGCGATCATCCATTGCGGTGTCCAAAGATCTGATCAACTGGGATTTTCTGTGCGATACTACGCCGCTCGATATCAATGACAGGGACAATATCCTATTCCCCGAAAAAATAAACGGGAAGTTCGTGCTGCTGCGCCGGCCGGAAGAATATGTCGGAGAGGCGTTTGGGACGGAGAAGCCCGGCATGTGGATTACTTACTCGGACAACCTGGTTGATTGGGAAGAGCCTCGACTGATTGCATCTCCTGCGGCGGACTGGGAATGTAAGAAGATCGGCGGCGCTACCCCGCCGGTCCGTACGGATCAGGGCTGGCTGACCCTGTATCACGGAGTCGATGCGGACAACGTGTATCGAGTGGGGGCCATGCTGCTGGACTTGGAGCAGCCCGAGAAGATTGTTGCCCGGTCCAACCGCTGGATTATGGAGCCTGAAGCGTATTACGAGAAGTTTGGCCTGTTCATCCCGAATGTCGTATTTCCGACGGCCAATGTTGTCAAAGATGGACTGTTGTATATTTATTACGGCTGCACGGATACGTCAATCGGGCTGGCTACGGTACCGTTAGAAGACTTAGTAGAATATATATTGGCAACTTCTGAATAACGGAGCTTAGATTCCGATTGTTTTTCTCGCAGACGGGATATTAATGGCAATTCGTATTTCATGAATATGTAAAAATCGTCGTTTATGCTGAGACCCCCTTTTAGTAGGCAAGAGAAAAAGACATCGGTATGATGGTCTTCATCTTGTTGAACGGAGGGGATTTTTTAACTAGCGGTGGACACGTTGTATACCGGAACGGACGCCCATAGTGGGGTGAACGCGCCGGATCTCGGAAGTTTTGAGGCAAAATCGTTGATTTTTATTATTAAAATTGCAACTATTGGTCTATAGCCTGATAAATAACATTTAATTACAATTAGTATAAGTTATGGTTATTCATCCCATGAGCAAATGGAATGTCTGCAATCAGCTTCTCATGAAGCATGGATGTGGAAGCCGGTTACGCATAAACTGTAAGCGCTTTCATAATTTGATTTCGATGGAGACTTAACGGCATCAAATGCGCGATTCATCCCTGCAATACAGACGATTGTTTCTTCTTATGCCATTGCATAGTTTCCATATGATGCACCGCAGGCGTTGACATGACTAAGGCGTGATACCGCGCAAAAAAAGGAGGGCAGAGGCAAAACGGAAGGCAAGGAAAGCTGGGTTGAAGCACGATTTCATTTAAGAGGAGGAAGTTTTATGAAAAAAGCTTCATTATTAAAAGGCAGGTCGTTTACCCGGTTTCTGCCCCTGGTCATCATAATGACTTTGTTTATCGGGCTGCTGCCGTCAATGGTATCCGCCGCGGACCGCGGGGCATGGGCTCCGAATGTTGCATACGCGGTGAATGATACCGCCACCTATGGCGGCAGTACCTATAAGGTGATTCAACCGCATACCTCATTGACGGGCTGGGAGCCGCCGAATGTGCCTGCATTGTGGCAGCTCGTACCCGGCGGTGGAGGCGGCACAGACCAGCAGGCTCCAACTGCTCCGTCGAACCTGAGGTCGACGGCGGTGACTTCCTCAAGCATTGCTCTGGCTTGGAACGCCTCCACGGATAATGTCGGTGTGACAGGCTATGATGTCTACCAAGGCAGCGCGGTTGTCGGCAGTGTGTCCGGCAGTACACTGGCCTTTACCCATACGGGATTAGCCGCAGACACGACGTATTCTTACACGGTAAAAGCCAAGGATGCCGCGGGCAACGTATCCGCAGCGAGCAGCGCCCTGAGCGTGAAGACGAGCACAAGCGGCGGCGGAGCCGACACGCAGGCTCCTACGATGCCGACGAACCTCGCCGTAACTGGCGTGACAACCTCCAGCGTTTCCCTCTCGTGGACGGCTTCCACGGACAATGTCGGCGTAACCGGCTATAACGTCTATCAAGGAACAACGCAAGTGATGACCGTTACAGGCACGAGCGCGACGGTTACAGGCCTGACTGCGGGAACGGCGTATACCTTCAAGGTAGAAGCCAAGGATGCCGCAGGCAACGTCTCTCCGCAAAGCGCCGCCGTTACGGCAACAACCCAAAGCTCCGGCGGAGGTGGCGGAAATAGCCAGCTTCCGAAGCATGTGCTGACAGGTTACTGGCATAACTTCATCAACGGATCTTCGAACCTGAAGCTGAGTGATGTGCCGAGCCAATATGATATTATCGTGCTGGCTTTTGCCGATATGGATCCTACCAAGCCGGGCGGTGTAACGTTTAACGTGGATTCCTCACTATCGACGGCGCTTGGCGGCTACACGAATGCCAATCTAATCAGTGATATTGCAGCGAAGCATGCCCAAGGCAAGAAGGTTATTATCTCCGTGGGCGGTGAAAAAGGCAACGTCAACCTGGGTAGCGCATCTCCGAACGTGGCCAACTTTGTGGACAGCATGTACAACCTCATCACGACCTACGGTCTTGATGGCATCGATATCGATCTGGAGAACGGCATGAATGTAGCCAACCTAACCAGCGCCGTCAAGCAGCTGCAGCAGCGTGTAGGCTCCGGCTTCATACTGACCATGGCTCCACAAACCATTGATATGCAAAGCAACAGCACGTCCTATATGCAGCTCTACAATAACCTTAAGGACATTACAACGGTCATTAATGTTCAATATTACAACTCCGGCTGCATGCTGGGGCGTGACGGCAAATGTTATTCCCAAGGCACGGTGGATTTCTTGACGGCCCTGTCGGATCTCTCCCTGCAGTGGGTGGCTCCATCGCAGCTTGGACTTGGATTGCCTGCTGTATCCGGCGCTGCTGGCGGCGGTTACGTCTCTCCGAGCGTTGTCAATAATGCTCTGAGCTGCCTTGCGAACGGAACAAGCTGCGGCAGCTACAAACCTGTAGCCAAGTATCCCGATTTCCGCGGCGCCATGACGTGGTCCATCAACTGGGACAAGACGAGCAACTACAATTTTGCCAATACCGTCAAGCCACTCCTCGTTACCTTGCCGTAAATCGAATACTTGAATCTATCGAACCCCCGGTCCATTTGGACCGGGGGTTCGATTTGTCTCATTAAAAGATATAAATCAATGAAATAAGATACATATCCTGAAACCGATTTTCCTGAGCGGAAAGGGGTGATATGCTGAAGGAACAGCAGGGGAAATATCGATCCTTCACTTTGTATAGACAAATGTATCCCTGGATCATAGAAAAATGCCCCTGGAAACACCTGTTAAATCAAATATAATATTCCTTACCAGCAGTTGTCCGGTATGACCCGTTCCATTCCCCTATGTTGCTACTCTTCGACGTGTATATATACATGAAAAGGCCTGGCCTGGCTCAGCTTATCATCTTACGCAGATTCAATCTTCCTGATCAGTCAGAATCACGAATGTCATTAAGTCCGGTCCTTCCTGACCGGGTTTAAGAGCAATGCATACGCCGATATCGTCCCTAAAAAGTGGAGGTGAACACCGTTTCTCCTGAGGAATGGCGCATTGCAGCAAATCTGATAGATTGGGGTGTGTTATGAAAGCGCTTCAGAAAAGACTGGAATGGAAATGGTTTATTTGCTTCGTTTGCGCAGCCATTATAGTATCATCATATGCTTTTGCCGGACAGGCCTCAGCCAGCTCTTCCGATACTCGGGGGCATTGGGCAGAACAGCTCCTCACAAATTGGCAGGAACAAGGCCTGCTTAAGGGTTATCCTGACGGCTCCATGAAACCGGATAAGCCGCTGACCCGGGCAGAGCTGATGGCTCTGATCAACCGGTACTTTCATTTTACAGACGAGAAGCCAGTCACTTTCACAGATCTGACAGCCGGACAATGGCAGTATGCGGAAGCCGCAAAGGCGCTGCAGGCTGGTTATATTACCGGCTATCAGGACGGCACGATACATCCGGACCAGCTGGTAGCAAGAGAGGAAGCTGCCGTCATGCTCGCTAAGGCGCTTAAGGCAGAGCTGGGCAGCAACTTCGATATTCTCAGCCGCTTCAAGGATGCCGATACGATTGCTGCCTGGAGCAGACAGGCGATTGCTTACCTGATTCAGCAGGGTAAGCTGGGCGGATATGAAGACGGCACTCTTCGTCCGAAGTCTTCCCTGACACGTGCGGAGGGTGCGGTCCTAATCAGCCGACTGCCCGTCCCTTCGGCTCCAACAGATACGACATATGGCAAAGCAGGAACGTACGGCCCGGCTACGGGGACTGAAACCGTTAACGGAAATGCCGTTATCTCGGCACCGGGCATTACGCTTCAAAATTTGGTGATCCGAGGTAACCTGATTCTCGATAAAGGGATCAGTTCAGGAAAGATCATTTTAAAAAATGTTAAAGTGGAAGGAACGCTTATCGTTAAGGCTGCGGGAGTAGAGCTTGAGATCAGCGGCAGCTCGCTCGGTTCGGTCGTGATCGACGGACAGGGAAACATCCTTCAGCTCGGGAGCGATTCGAGTATTTCAAGCCTGGTGCTGAATGCACTAACCAAAGTGTTCGGAACCGGCAAAATTCTTAAAGCTACTATCAATGAAGGCGCCAAGGGTTCTTCGTTCCAGACGGCTCCGGGTATCGTGGATGGACCGCAGGCCGGATCCATCAAGACCGGCACGGCAGGCGGCAGCGGAGGATCGGGCGGATCGTCCGGCGGAAGCAGCTCGGGCGGTGGCTCAGGCTCCGGCGGCGGCAACAGCGGTGGAGGAGATACAACCCAACCTCAGGCGCCAACCGTTACGGGAGTGTCGAATGGCACGGTGTATCATTCCGGAGTGCTCCCGAACTGGAACGATGCAGCGGATACGACCAGCAGCGCAACGCTGAATGGGGCTGCATACGTAAAAGGCAACGGTATTATTGAAGCAGGCACTTATACATTGGTTGTTTCCGCTATTCATAAGACAAGCGGGAAAAAAGCAAGCACGACCGTCAATTTTACCATGGATCCTGAGGTCAAACTGATCGGCTACGTAGCAGGTTGGAAGGACTGGTCACAGTCCCAGCCGGTGGATGCAGCGAAGTTGACTCATATCAACTATGCCTTTACCCATATCAAGGACCATAAAATCATTCCGATCGAGGATCAGAACGATGACGCGAATTATGCCTACCTGCAAAGTTTGAAATCCCAAAATCCCAACTTGAAGATCCTGAATTCGGTTGGCGGTTGGGGAGCAGATGGCTTCTCCGATGCTGCATTGACGGCAGAATCGCGTGAAATCTTTGCGAACAGCATCATTGAATACGTGAAAAAATATGATTTGGATGGCATTGATCTGGACTGGGAATACCCGTCCCAGGATGCAGGTGGTATTGTAACCGGCAGACCTGAAGACAAGGAGAATTTCACACGGGTGCTGAAGCTGATACGCGAGAAGCTGAATGCGCTTGGACTGGAAGAGAACAAGTATTACGAGCTCACCATTGCAGCCGGCGCCGGTTGGGGCTACCTGGATGGCGTCGAGATCGGCAATATTACCCCGCTTCTGGATAATATCAACGTGATGACCTATGATTTCGCGGGAGGCTGGGTGCAGAATACGGCCCATCACACGCATCTGTTCGGACCGGTCATCAGCACCGATCTTTGCGTGAAGGTGCTGCTGGATAACAAAGTACCGGCTCATAAGATCGTGATTGGCGCAGCTTTCTACAGCCATAAGTGGACGGATGTTGAGCAAGGTGAAGGTAAGGCCGTAGGATGGAAAGCGAAAGGTAGCGGTGACACGCCATCTTACAGCGCAACCATCGCGACGTACAACGAGGAAACCGGATATACCCGCTACTGGGATGAGGATTCAAAAGCGCCTTACCTGTTTGATGGAAGCACGTTCTTGTCTTATGATGACCCAGAATCTTTGCATGAGAAAGCTCAATACGTCCTGGACCATAAGCTGGGCGGAGCGATGTTCTGGGAGTATAGCCAGGATACGACGGGAGCCCTGCTTACCGCGCTTTCGGATGGCCTCCAGGGCAAGCCTTTTGTAAAGGATACGACTGATGTCGTCGCGCCGGATATCACGAACGTGACGGAGGGCGGCGAATATGAATACGGATTTATTCCAAGCTGGAACGATGCGCCTGGAACGGCGAGCGCAGCCTTCTTGAATGAATTCGTTTATGAGAAAGGAACGGCGATTAAAGCAGCTGGAAGCTATACGCTTACCGTCATCGCGGCACATGGCGCGAGCTTGAAAACCGCTAAGACAACGGTTCACTTTACCGTTAAGGATAAGGAACCGAAGGTGATCGCGTATGTACCGGGCTGGGTGGCATGGTCTGACGCCAAGCCGATTGACGCCAGTAAGCTGACCCATATCAACTATGCGTTTACGCATATTAAAGACAATAAGATCGTACCCATCGATGGCCAGTATGATGATGCCAACTATGCTTATCTGCAGAACCTGAGAGAGCAGAATCCGCACCTGAAAATCCTGAACTCGGTTGGCGGTTGGGCGGCTGACGGCTTCTCAGATGCTGCATATACGAAGGAAAGCCGGAAGGTTTTTGCCGACAGCATCATTGAATATGTCAAAAAATACGATTTGGACGGAATCGATCTGGACTGGGAATATCCTACCCAACCTGCCGGGGATACCAAAGCGAGACCGGAGGATAAGCAGAACTTCTCGCTGCTGCTTAAGCTGCTGAGGGAGAAGCTGGATCGGCTGGGTGCAGAGGAGCACCGTTATTACGAACTCGCCATTGCTGCCGGAGCCACTCAGAGTTATCTGAATGGCGTTGAAATTGGGGAAGTGGTCAAATACGTCGACAACATCAATTTAATGACGTATGACTTTGCTGGAGGCTGGAACAGTACTGCCGAACACCATGCGAATTTGTACGGCAGCGGGCTCAGTGCGGATGCGTCGGTGAAGTTGTATATGAAGAACGGCGTACCTGCGGATAAGCTCGTGATCGGAGCCGCATTCTACGGGCATAAGTGGACAGACGTCGTCACCGTAGACCCGGAAGACACGGGTCTTGGGCGGAATGCCAAGGGCTCTGGGGATACGCCGACTTACAATGATATTCTTGCAAATTACAACGCACAGAACGGCTTCGTCCGCTATTGGGACGAAGCGGCTCAAGCCCCATATCTGTTCGACGGCAGCACATGGATCTCCTACGATGATCCGCAGTCCGTAGCGGCCAAAGGGCAGTATGTCCTTGATAAGGGACTCGGCGGAGCGATGTTCTGGGAGTACAGTCAGGATGGATCCGGAAGTCTGCTTGCCGCACTCGCGAGTGGAATTCAAGGCATACCTTATGCCGGGGATCTGACAACCATTCCGGCTGAGCCGATCATTGACCAAGTAGCTGACGGCGGTGCGTATGATTCGGGTATCGCTCCGACCTGGACAAATGAACCGGGTACAGCCAGCAGAGCTTTACTGAACGGCAAGGCTTATGTCAAGGGGACTCCGATCACTGAACCGGGAAGCTACACCTTAACGGTTATCGTTGTCCATGATACAAGCGCTAAAATCACCGTTAAAACGGTGCAATTCACGATCAAGGGAGCTGTACCACCTGCCCTGAATTCAGAACCGGAGGAGGCTCCTGTGGTGGAAGACCCTGCAGATATCCCTGCGGAAGTCCCTGAGGAAGCCGTTCTCTAAGCGTTAAACAAGACGTAAATAAGAACATGCAGACAGGTATCCTGCGGGTACGTGTCTGCATGCTTATTTCAAACCCTAGATCGTGTGCGCTGTATACGCTGCTTAAGAACAACGTTTTTACATCCAAAATGTAATCTATTCATTTCTATGTTGTATCCTATGCTCCATAAAGGGATAGATCAATTCGTCCATCCCAGCTGACGGCGACCCCTTCGTCTTCAAGAAGTGCTTGCTGAAGGAAGCGGGATTCATCGTCACGAAGGGCAATTTCACCTTTGGCATTCACGACCCGGTGCCAGGGAAGCTGGTATTTGCCACTCATGGAGTGAAGAATCCTGACCACCTGCCTTGCGGCACGAGGGCTTCCGGCAGCCGCAGCAATACCGCCGTAGGTCATGACTTTGCCGGCGGGAATGGCTTTGATTTGTTCAATGACTAACATGGTAAATGGCTGCATGGCTTCTCCTTTAGATCCAGGGACCAAGGATTCCCTGGGCAGTCTCTGTTTTTGATATCAACAGTGTATCATGGAAGCCCCTCGAAGCGTTATTTCACCCTTGCAAAACGTTATAGTGAAGGAATAGCCATAGGGTGGTATTATAGGGGGGACTCCTCTTTTGCAACATTACGCACAGCATCGTTCATAGCAACGACAGAACCGGCTTGAGTCCGTTGGATTCAAATAGCTTCACAAGAAATAAGTAAAGAAGAAAAATGAGGTATGCAGTATGGGAGGATCTTTACATAGAGTAGATACGGCAGAAGCAATAGCGTTGTCCAAACAGTATTGCAGGCAAACGGGTATTCATGCGGATGAGCTCCCCACGTTTATCCGGCGGAACAGTCATGCTGAGTTGGCGGTGAAGCTGATAAAGTATAGGGAGTACATCGAAGTCATCCACTTTTTTATCAGCAAGTTCCTATCCTCCATTTCGGGCAGCCCGATTACGATAGCCGTGACCGATGATCAGGGCTATGTTTTGGAATTTGCGGGCGATCCGACGATTATCAAGACGGTTAGGCATCTGGGCATTGAGGAAGGTATTCAATTCAATAAGGATGCTGGCACCAACTCAATTGATCTCTGCCTGACGTACCAGCAGCCTTTTCAGCTGGTCGGCGAAGATCATTACCACACCATTCTGCATGGCCTTGCCTGCTATACGGCGGAATTTCACAGTGATAAAGGCGAGGTTCTGGGAACCATTTCACTGATGACGAATATCCATTTTGCCCATCCGCACTTGCTTGCTTTGCTATGTACGATGGCAGATTCCGTGGAGCGGGAGCTGCTGCTCCGGAGGCAGAACACCCAGCTTCAGATCCTGAACCGATTCCTGTTGGATACGAATTTTTACGGAGTCATCATTACGGATGGTACAGGCAGTATATTGGAAATGAACGAACGCTGCCGCTCCATGCTGCAGTTGGACGATCAAGCCATATTTGAAGAAACCTCTGTATTAAGTATCGGATTGATCAGCAACTATTTCCAACGGGCAATCGAGCGGTATGAGGAATGTATTGGTATGGAACTGTGTGTGAATCTGCAAGACGGAAATCATCACTATATGCTTGATGTGCTACCGGTATATGATAATGGCAATTCTATTATCCGTGTGGTGGGGACTCTACGTGATATTACCGAAATGAAGAGGACGGAAGAAATGTTGCGGAATACCGAGAAATTGGTGTTTGCCGGGCAGATTGCGGTAGGGATCGCGCATGAAATTCGTAATCCGTTGACGACGGTAAAGGGAATGTTGCAATTATCAGGAAAGGGTACTCATCTACGGCATTACGATCTGATTATGTCGGAGCTTGAACGGATGAACCTGATTGTCAGTGAATTTCTGATTCTGGGCAAGCCGCAGGTTGTCCAATTCAGGGAGGAGCGCTGCATGCCTATTCTGGAGGAAGTGCTGAATCTGTTTGAAATCCAGGCGGCATTGAGCTGTATTACGTTAAATTGCACGATGAACGCCGATCATATGATCCGATGCGACCGCAATCAAATTAAACAGGTATTTATGAATATTCTGAAAAATGCCGTGGAAGCTCTTCCTTTTGGCGGCTCCGTCCAAATCGAGCTCGATGACGAAGCGGGTTATCAGCTCATCCGTTTCACCGATGACGGAATAGGTATGACCGAGGAGGTGCTGGGGCGGATCGGGGAGCCCTTTCATACTACGAAAGCCGATGGCAACGGTCTTGGCATGATGATCGTAAAAAAGATTATCGAGGCTCATGCAGGCCGTCTGGTCATCACGAGCAGAGTAAACGAAGGAACGACCGTGGATATTTATCTACCCATCAGCAAGACTTGAAAGAGAATAGAAATACAACAATAAGGCTTCCAAAGGGTTCAGCAGACCTTTGGAAGCCTCTTGATTTTGCCGGTTAATACACTAGAGCCACCCCTGAGTCGGTTAAATGCATGAATAACTCTGCCGAACCGGACGGGTCTTGGGTTCGCAAATACTGGTGTTATGCGACCTGACCATAGGGCGGAGATTCATAAAACAAGCATTGTCTGTTAGCGGCGACGCTGGATTTCCTTAAACGCCAGGGTCAGAACAATGAGGATCACTCCACCTGCGAACAGCCAGTATTTCTCGTCAAAGCTTCCATTCCCAAGAGAAAATAGGTAAAAGTACTGTACATACTTGCTGCCTGTAAACATATTGGTCAGGTAATAGGCGAGCGGTACCATATATCCGATAGCCAACTGATTGCAGAGACCATAGGCGGCAAAGCCGATACTCCCGAGGAAAAAGGCGCTTGCAAAGGTCCCAAAAATATAGCGGGCGGCGGGAAAATGGCTGTCCATCGCTTGCATCACCGTAACCATCCCCCAAACCATAACCACTATTGTAAGCGAAGCGAGCAGCAGTCGGATGTATTGCACTCCGGTTTGCGGTGTGGCCTTGGAATCCATCAGGTCGCGGATGTCCCGGTTCTGCTCAGGCAGGAACAGCGGTGTCATCAGAATGATCCCGGTTAATGCGGTAAACTTCTCCAGCACAACCGCAGAAGCAGCAGGATCCAAGTGGCTGATGCCGGAGAGAAGCGGAATAATCAGGAGCCAGGCTGCAGCCATGAAGGCATTATTCAACCACGCGAGCTTTAGATTGAATTTTAAAAGCTGCCAGTATTTTTGTAAGCTTGCTCCGGGCATTCAACTTCCCCCTTCTTTTCAATTGGACCAAGCCCACCGTCAACAGCACCAAGATAAGAGCCAGTGCCGTATAACCCAGACGGTTCAACAGCAGCGTAATCCAGTGATCCTGATACACCTGCAAATTACCGATCGTATTGTGACGCAGGATGAGCTGAGAGCCGTAGCCCCCATCCATGATGAACCGCGCCGAATTCAGGCTGATGAACCACCACAAGCCTTGTACAACAATGGCTATCGGCGTATCCGTCAGTTCGGTCAGGAACATGCCAACGGCAGTGGAAACCATTAGCGTTGGCATAAGCCAAGCTGCGATATATTTAACGAAAGCAAGATGGTCAATGGTTATGCCGTGATCACCCGCATATCCCATGAGTTGTATTAGTGGATGAAGCGACAGGAACAGCACCGGCAGGATCATCATCGCGATCAATGCCAAATAGCGTGCGGCAACCAGAGCGGAGGATGAAATTTTACGGGTATAGATCAGATCCTGCATCCCAGCGCGGCGGTCGCGCATGATGAAGAATACCGTCACGAAGACCGGCAAGAAGGCAAGCATGATGCCCATATAATCGCTGAAGAGGCGTGCGTAAGCACCGGTGATCCGATCCTTCTGAATAAAATCGTTATACTCCGCCAGCTTCTCCGCGTACGTGATAGGCGAATGACCATAGGAATCGATCATATGCTGCAAACTGTAACTCGAGCTGCTTCCGGTCAGTTTCTCTACCCCGGCCATGACTTCTTTAAACCTGTCGTAAGTCACATGGATTGGGAAGGAAAAGGAATTTCCGCGGCCTATTTGCAGAGGCAATCCGTTCGCGGCTGCCTTCTGGGAGGCATCGCTGATGCTCTGCCGCAGTTGCTCCATCGTGGAGCCAGTGATTTCCGTGATCGCGGCGGCGATCTTTTCCTGCTCGGACGGACTCAGCTTTACGGCCTTGAAAAAGCCGAGCGGATAGCTCGCATAACGGTTGTCCGTATATTCCATATATAGCGACTGTACGGCCTCCGGCATGATTGTAGCGGGATTCTCCGCTGTCTTCTCCCCATAACTGCTCTGGCCGGGCAGCGGTTTGGCAAAAGGGCTCGCAGGAGGCGTGGCGGAGATGCCCATTGTGCTGCCTGCTGTTTGTTGATGGGATGCCGCAGTCTTTCCCGGATCGGCATCCCGGATATCATCCTGAACCTGGCTTCCCATCTGGGTCGCATAGAACAGACCGATGATCACGACGAAGAGCAGGTAAGTAATGCTTTTCAGAAGAAGCCGACATTCCTTAAGCCATAGATGAACGAACATCGCTATGTCCTCCCATCATGAGCATGTACGCATCCTCGATCGTTGGCTCGGCAGGGACTGCATTCGGATAGGGCATGCGGTCTGCGAGCAGCCTGACGGTCACTTCATTGCCGAGAGTGAGCATGGCGGTGACAGTGTATACGGCTTTAACTCGCTCCAGTTCTTGCTTGGACATGTTCACAGTATAGACTTTCCCTGCTGCCTTGGCGGTCAGTTCCTGGGCTGTGCCTGTATATTTCAGTTGTCCCTGATCGAGTACAGCGATTCGTTCGCAGGTTGCTTCAATGTCGCCGACGATATGCGTAGACAGGATCACGATCCGGTCTTCTGCGAGCTCGCTGAGCAAATTGCGAAATCGGATGCGCTCCTCGGGGTCCAGTCCTGCCGTGGGCTCGTCGACAATCAGTACCTCAGGATCATGCAAAATCGCCTGGGCGATACCCAGTCTGCGCTTCATGCCGCCGGATAACGCCTTGAATTTCATCCGGTGCCGATCCTCCAGGTTGACCTGCCGGAGCAGCTGCGGAATCCGCTCGCGGCGGATGCTGGTGGGTAGACCGGACAAAGTACCGAGGTAGTCCATGGCGCCGTAGACGGTCATGTTCGGGTACACAGCAAAATCCTGCGGAAGATAGCCGACACATCTGCGGACCTCCTTGGCTTTTTCGATGGGAATGCCGCAGACGGTGACGTCGCCGCTGTTTTTCATATGAAGGGTCGCCAGTGTTTTCATCAGCGTCGTTTTGCCGGCCCCGTTGCGGCCCAGCAGACCGAACATGCCCGTTTCGATATCGAGATTGATATCCTGCAGGGCTTGCTTGGTTCCGTAGCTTTTATTAAGATGGCGGATGTGAATTTTCGGGTTCATAACAAAACACTCTCCTCGTCAGATGGCTTTTAAGTGGCTGCTTAGCCTTTTTACTGTACAAGGAGAGTATAAGGGACAGATATCTACGTTTTATCAACTTTGGCGGAGAAGCTTGCAGTCACTCTCGCACCTTTGCCTTCCGCGTTGGAGAGCCTGAGGGAGCCGCCGTGACGCTCGCACAGAGTTTTGGCAATATTAAGACCGAGGCCGAAGTGGGATTCGCCGCCGGATGGATTTTTGGTATAAAAGGGACGTGTCGTAAGCTCCAATTCATCCCTGTTAAAACCTGGGCCGTCATCGAATATGTTCAGAACCAGCTCATCGTGCAGCTGCTCGCAGGTGATCAATACATGGCTTCGGGCATAACGGAATGCATTTGTCAGCAGATTTTCGGCCGTACGGAATACAATTTTATCGTCAAAAGAAAGCATGGACGCGGGCAGAAGGTTTCTCAGCTCATACGTCTTTCCTTCTTGCTTGGACAGCATCTCGGTCTGGGCGGCCAGTTGGCGTGCAAACTCACCTGTATGCTGCGGGAAGGCATGAACCTCCGTATGCTCCAGCTGCTGCAGCGTGTTCATAGAGTCAACGTAGGTTTCGAGTCGATGAATATGATCGGACATAAAGCTCAAGGTGGACACCAGTCTCTCCGGTTCGATCCGGCCTTCGGGCATATATTTGGTCAAGAGGTCCGTGTATCCCTTCAGCACCGTCACCGGCGTACGCAGATCATGCGCGAAGGCGGCGTTCAGCCGTTTCCGCTCCTCCATCATCCGCCACATGGCCTGCTGGCTGCTTTTCAGTTCGGATCGCATCCGTTCAAAGGAATCCACAAGCCTACCCATTTCGTCTTTTTTATCGTATTGAATGGAAAAGTCGAGATTGTTCGCGGAGATCTGGTTGGCAGCGTCATTCAGCAGCCCGATCGGTTGTTTCAGCTTCAGTTTATAAAAGAATGCCGCAGCCGCCGTCACCGAGATGACAAAAAAGAGAAGCGGGAGCAGCAGATTGAGCGCGGAGATGAGCCTTAGCACGATTGCTTCCTGCGGACTACCCGGCTGCATATAACCGATGGCAATCGTAACGGGGACAGTTCCCTTGGGTGCGTCTGGAGGCGGTTGAAGATAGTGCTGTATATTGGCGTTGGTAATCATGGTTTTGTAAAGCGGCTCATAAATTCTTTCAAGTATCTGAATCGAGATCGTGCTAAGAATAAGGGCAACCAGCAGGGATAGGATCGTCAGCACGATAAAGGACTTCCGGAGCGACATGTTTTTTAAGAGGGCAGTGAAAGACCTTCTTTTTACTTTAACCATTTGTATCCCACTCCCCAGACCGTTTCGATATAAGCGTGGTCCGAACAGCGTGCCAGCTTGGCACGAATGCGCCGGATATGCTCGGCTACGACGCTGCTGTCGCCCTCGCTGTCATACCCCCACAGCTTTTCATAGATGCGTTCCTTATCTAAAATCTGACCGGTATGCTTGGATAACAGCTCCACGATATCGAATTCCTTTTTGGCAAGGGAAATAGGGATTTCTCGATAGAAAAGGCAGCGTTCGCCATAGTCGATCACCAGATCTCCGGTAAATTTGGCAGTGGTTTTGCGGCTGCTGCGCTGTTCGCGCCTCAAATGTGCCGCCACGCGCGCGCCCAGTTCCTCAATGCTGAAGGGCTTTACGATATAATCGTCGCCGCCCACGCGGAATCCGCTTAGCTTGTCCGTTTCTTCCACGCGCGCGGTCAGAAATACAATCGGGCATGAGACATGGCTGCGGATTGCAGCACATACTTCCAGCCCATCCACATCAGGCATTTGAATATCGAGCAGAATGAGGGCGGGGTTTTGGGCTGCCTGCTTCAGCGCTTCCTCCCCGTTTGCGGCGGTCAGTACCCGGTAGCCGTTCAGTTCAAAATAATCCTTCAGAAGCGTAACAATCCCTGGCTCGTCGTCAACGATGAGAAGCGTTTCGTTCATGTGCAGCCTTCCTTTTCTTTGGGCTGGCGGAGGCAAATGGCCCCGTCAACTCCAGTATTCCACAAGTTTACATGATGATAGCAGAAGGTTATCAACTTTTTATCAACAACATACCAATATATGGTTATAAATAGTAAAATAGGAATAAAACTCATTGTCGATGAAAGGAAGTGCGTAGGGGGATGCAGGGCATACAAGCCCGGCGATACAGCTCCTGGAGCTGGTTAGCCTTAGGGATTGGAATCATTTGTTTGATATGCGTTTCAGGTCAGCTTTTTCAAATCATTCGCGGAAATTTCTATAGCGGCCTGCTCTTGGGATTGTCGTCCATGGCGGGATTTATCATGTCTACGGTAGGGCTGATGCGGAGGTCGGAAAAGAAAGCATTGCTGTGGATTGCGCTGGTGTCATCATTATCTCCAGTCTTTTATAAAATCGTTATTTTCGTTGGGTTTATGTCCGGCTCCATTCCCTTTGCTCCATAGGGCTCCGAAGGGGGATCAGATCACCATGGAATTTAAAAAGCGGTTTGAACCGCTTAGCGGGTTAGCACTGTTAACGGGTCTGCTTTGTTTTCTGTTCGTTTTTGTCATTCCGCTGCACATTCCGCCGGAGAGCTTTCCATACAGCGGGTTTGTCCTTGTGCTGCTTACCGTGGTTTCTTTTTCTATTGCGCTCGCGGGTTTGATCCGAAGACCGGAAAAGACATGGATGCTGCGGATCGCGCTCGTATTGTCCTTGTCTTTACCGATCTTTTGGCTGCTGGTGGTATTGTGGCTGATTGGCGCAGCATTCGGGCTGATCCGTTGAATTGAAGGAGAGGGCACTTTAGCTCTCCATCACGGACCGGCGGTATTCCTCCGGCGTGCTGCCGACAACGGCCTTGAAGTCTTTGATAAAATGCGGCTGATCATGATAGCCGAGTTCCGTTGCCAGATGTGCCAAATCGACAGGCAGCTTGCGGTCCATCGTTTCGGCGGCATTTTGCAGGCGATAGAGCCGGATCACCCATTTCGGGCTGATGCCGACATATTGATCGAAGAGACGCTGAAGCTTGCGGATATGCATATTGAAATGCTCACAGACCCGATCCACCTTGGAAACCTCGCGTTCGCTCGCGATATAGTTAATGATCCGGTTCACGAGCCCAACCTGCTCATCCTGCGGAGGCAGCTTGGACAGCAGGAGCTGGTCCATGGCGTCCGCCATTTCCCGTTCCGTACCAAGGGAGAGAATCGTTTCCTCCAGCTCCGGGCCGTGGAGGTCCAGGACTTCCGCCACCTCAAGCGGGTGACCGACAAGGGCTGAGACCGGCCGATTCAGGAACGGATAGAAGCCACCGGGCTTGAATTTAACGCCGAACACCATTCCTTTACCATGGATCGGATAAGAAAACTTTTGAGTGGACGGGCCATAGATCAAGGTTTTTTGCGGTTCCACGATCAGATTGACGCAGGGGTTAGGCACGACGTGTTGGAGATAAGGCTCCGCTTCCGTGCAATCCCAACTGACAATCCAGTAATGCTTGACGAAGAAACTTAATTCATCCGCGGCCGCAAGACGGGAAAGCCTGAATCTTTTTTCTCCGCCCTGCAAATTCAGGACGCCCATGCTGGGTCTCGGCAATCCGGCAGGCATAGAATCACGCTCCCAACTTTTTTAAAAGTGCTGTATAAAAGTATTATGTCAGAACTGGCGTTCTTGTCGCATTTTTACAATACATCGGATTTCATCCAAGGTATCATGAGTCTAGCATCAGTTTCCAGGTGCTAAGACAGGCCGGAAATATACTGCAAACGACAAGAATACAAAGGAGCGTGCAAACATATGAGTCAGAATCTAAAATACGAGTTTTATATCGGGGCCGAGCCCGAGAAGGTATGGGGTTTTCTGGTAGCGCCGGAGGGGACGAAAAAAACCTTTTTCAACTGCGTGCTGCAGTCGAGCTTCAAAGCTGGAGAGCCCTTTGCATACGTAGGGCCGGGGGACGACGGTGACGAAACGGTCCATGTATACGGGGATATCCTCGCGTATGAACAGGGCAAGGTACTAAGCTATCTTGAGCATCCGGGCCCGTCTTATCATGCCAACCACCAGGAGCTGACCTCCCGGGTGACATTCACGCTCGACACGGTAGGCAAATGCACGAAACTCACGCTCGTGAACGACCAATGGTCGGACAACCATCCATCTTTTCAAAATGCCGAAGGACACTGGTGGATGATCCTGAGCAATATCAAGACGGTGGCAGAAACGGGCAATATGCTGGATTTTGGCTGGTAAACCTTTGCATAATGGAAGTTCCGGCAGGAGCGGCTGCATCAGCAGCCGTTCTTTTTGCCATTCGCCTTATGTTCAAAAAGTCAGGCATCGTTAAAAAAATTCGCAAGTTGAAGCGAACCCGCGCATAAAATAGCAGAACCAAGAATGACTGCTCAAATGTCATCTCATGTTCATTTTTTGAATTCACCATTTTGCTTCAGATTACATATTAGAAAGTATAGGGGGAATCCGATCATGCATTGGACTGATTTCCTGGTGATTATAGCGTCAGGTTCATTTGGCGGCCTCCTGTCGAGTCTGTATATCCATGACGGATCCCTTATACTGCCCAAGATTATTGAGCTGGAACTCAGTGACGGGTCCAGAAGGAAAAATTATCATATCGGTTTTCTTTCGGATATCATTCTCGGGGCTGGCGCCGGCCTGATTGCGGTTCTTCCCATTGGGCTTGAGTTTCCAAAATACATCTACGTGGCGATCATCGCAGGCTTCGGGGGCGGCAGTTTCATCGCCAAACAAGCCAAGCTGACGGCGGAAGAGAAGATATCCTCGCAGGATAAGCTGCCGACGATCGTGGCGTCGAGCGTCCAGGACACGGATGCTGCAGAAGAAGTGACGTTTGAACTCGCGATTTCAGACCGCAAAGGAGAGAAACTGACATGACGCTTGGGAAGATCACGCTGACGAATGACGAAATCAATGAGTACAACAAGCTGAAGCAAATGATCAGAGAGGCTAGAACAAGAGTGGAAATTTCGTTATACACAAAACGGGCGGAGGAAATCTTGGATAAAGGCCGTTTGCGTTACGTCGACAAGTTGGAGAAAAGCAATAAACCGCAAGTGAAAGGAATACAGGACAAGAATAGGCCTAAGGATAAGAAATTGAAGCTGTCAGCCTATGCGGCAGCAAGTCATAGCCACACGTTCCCGCAGCATATCAAACGCTCTCCGATCATGACCAAATTAGTGAAAACGAATTCGGGTCGGTAAACCGTTCTGCGTTTGTTTGAAAAGAGCCGGGCATAGCTAGAGCTGTGTTTCCCGGTATTGTTTCGGGGACGAGCCCACGACCTTTTTGAACATTTTCGAAAATAGAAACGGATCATTATATCCTACGGAACGCGAGACATCGCTGACAGAAAGCTCCGGATTGCGCAGCAGATCGGTCGCTCTGCTCATGCGGTATTCCAGCAGGAAAGTCTGCAGCGATACGCCGAACTTGTCCTTGAACAGGCCCGAGAGATAGGTGCGGTCGAGGCCGACCGAACGGGCGATATCCAGCACGGTGACCTTTTGGCTGTAGCTGCTTTCAATATATTCAACGGACCTTCGGATATAACCTTCACGGGAGTGTTGGGGCTTATGGCTGCCGTCTTGCTCCGGGGAGCAGCGGATCAGATCGGCAAAAATGCGGTACAGGATGCTTTGTCTGAGCACGTCGCTGCCGCGTTCATCGCCGGCCATGTTCAGTTCCTCGTAAAAACTGCTGAACCCGCTTCCCGCAAGTTCCGTAAATATGGGGCGATCGGCGCTAATCTGTGCCCGAAGCAGCAGCGATTTAGCGTTCAGGCCCTTGAAGCCGATCCACGAATACGTCCAGGGGTCGGCTTCATCGGCGCTGTAGTGGACAAGCGTATCCGGCATCAGAATAAAGCCCTGTCCGGGCCCAAGCTTATAGATCGTTTCCGTTGTACGGAACACGCCATGCCCGCTGTGGATGTAGTGCAGGACATAAGAGTCGCGCAGACCCGGGCCCCAGGTATGCCCCGGCGCGCATTCCTCCATTCCGAAGAAGAGCAAATTCAAATCCATTTGGCCCTGCATCGCGGGCGTGGTGTAGTTGACATTGATACGTGCCATCCGATTGGTTCTCCTTCCTGCCATGGTCTATTGCTCAACATTATAACAAGTAAAACGTTGTTCATTCCAGTTGAAAGCGGATACGGATATGGGATTATGACATGTATTGCTGGGGTTGCTCCATGTTCCGCCACCTGCTCGGAAGGTATAGTTAGAAGCAAATGAAAGCGAAAGCGAATGGGAGGCTATCCGTTATGTCTAAAATTACGTTTATCGGTGCGGGAAGTACCGTTTTTGTTAAAAATGTGCTCGGCGACGTCATGTCGACGCCTGCGCTGCAAGGCTTTGAGCTCGCCTTGTTTGATATCGATCCGGAGCGCCTGCAAGATTCCGAGCGGCTCTTGAACAGCATCAAAAACACGCTGGGCAGCACCTGCGTCATCAAGGCCTACAGCGACCGCAAGGCCGCGCTGAAGGGCGCCAAGTACGTCATTAATGCCATTCAGGTGGGCGGATATGATCCATGCACCATCACCGATTTCGAAATTCCGAAGAAATACGGCCTGCGCCAGACGATTGCCGACACGCTCGGGATTGGCGGTATTTTCCGCAACCTGCGCACGATTCCGGTGATGCTCGATTTTGCAAGAGACATGCAGGAGGTATGTCCCGACGCGCAGTTCCTTAACTATACCAACCCGATGGCGGTACTCACCAATGTGATGAATACGGTGGGCGGCATCCGAACCGTTGGTCTCTGCCACAGCGTGCAGCACTGCGTATCCGAGCTGTTCAAGGCGCTGGATATGGACCAGACGGGCGTGGAATCGAAAATTGCGGGTATTAACCATATGGCCTGGCTGCTTGAAGTGAAAAAAGACGGGGTGGACCTGTACCCGGAAATCAAACGCCGCGCCGCCGAGAAGCAGAAAGAGAAGCACCATGACATGGTCCGCTTCGAATTGATGCTCCGCTTCGGGTATTACGTGACGGAATCCTCCGAGCACAATGCCGAATACCACCCGTACTTTATCAAGAAAAGCTATCCGGAGCTGATCGAAAGATACAACATCCCGCTCGACGAATATCCTCGCCGCTGCGTCAACCAGATCAACGGTTGGAAGGAAATGCGCGAGAAGATCTTTGCCAGCGAGAATATCGAACACACGCGTTCCAAGGAGTATGCATCTTACATTATGGAAGCTATGGAGACGAATGTACCGTTCAAGATCGGCGGCAACGTCATGAACACCGGGCTGATCACGAATCTGCCGAAGGAAGCCTGCGTCGAGGTGCCGTGTCTTGTAGACCGCTCCGGCATTTCGCCGACGTTCGTGGGCGATCTGCCGCCGCAGCTGGCCGCGCTGAACCGCACGAACATCAATACGCAGCTGCTGACTATCGAGGCTGCCGTGACCGGCAAAAAGGAACATATCTATCATGCTGCTATGCTCGATCCGCATACGGCTGCAGAGCTGTCCCTGGATGATATCGTGGCGCTGTGCGACGATCTGATCGAAGCGCATGGCAGCTGGCTGCCCGCGTTTAAATAAGGCAACGAATGACCGCGAACGCTGTCATAGGATGAAGCAACTTTTTTAGCTAGAGCTATAAGTGAAGCCCGGCCATGAGGCCGGGCTTTTTTGCGTTTTCATAGGCAATTTCATGCGGTACCGTAAAAAAACACAAGCGAGCGCAACCTATGCAATGGAGGTACTGACCGTCCGGTAGTAGCATGGAAGAAAGCATAAATTACGGTATGGGACAGGAGGTCAATTATATGAAAGCGCTTTTAGTTGGACTTGGTGAGGCCGGTAGCGGCTGGTACCGCAGACTGCGGAGCTTGAACGGGGATTTGGAGCTTGCCGTTTCCGATACGGATGGGAGCCGGGGTGAGCAGATTCGGGAGGACGGCATTCCTTTTTACACAGATGCGAGGGAAGCGATCGAGCGGGAGGCGCCCGACTTCGTGATCAATGTGACGCCGCGTCATGCGCATACGAATATCAATCACTTGGCCTTTGATTATAAGCTTCCGGTACTATGCGAGAAGCCGATAGCGGAGAGTTATGAGAAGGCTGTGGAGATTGTGAAGAGGGCCGAGGAGGAGCGGATTCCGTTTATGATCGCGGAAAATTACCGTACGTTCGCGCCGCTGCGCAAGCTGAAGCAGCTGATCGACGAAGGCGCGGTCGGCACGCTGCAGACGTTGGAATGCGAATTTTTCCGCAAACGCCAGCGGGTGACGCTGGAGCCGAACGATGAGCTCGAGGAAGTGATTATTCATCATTTTGACCTGGTGCGCCATTTGTCGGGACGTGAAATCGGCAAACTGTTTGCCGTTAAGCGCCATGTGTTCCATATCGTGATGGATCTGCAGGCAGGCATTCAGGCCTCCTTTCGCTGTTCGCTGCACAGCGTGGGGCATGAAACCCAGTGGCCGGGCAATTGGCGGATTGAAGGCGATCAAGGCAGCCTGACCTTTAAGGACGGGGAGATTGAGCTGACGACGCCGGCCGGCGTGCAGCGCTGGAGTGATTTCAGCGACGTGACGGTCCGGACGCCGGTCCAGGAGTTCATGAGCTCTCTGGAAGAAAAGCGGCGCGGGGAAACGGATGCGAAGGAGTATCTCAAGAATCAGGCGCTCGCCCATTACACGCGCTTATCGCTAAAGCAGGGGCAGCAGGTGGATACCTCCGCCAGCTGGGGCTATGGACCGGCGGATATCCGCAATTTCCTGCGGGCCGAGCTGAAGCCTTCCTCAAGCCACGGGGGTCAAGGACTGGTCGACAGCGCGCGGCTGTACAGCAATGCGGATTTCGAGACGCCGCTCAAATTTTTGTATTATTCGGTGCTGCCTCCGGGGACCTCGATTGGCTACCACGGGCATCGTGAAGACGAAGAGGTGTATATCATCCTGGAGGGTACCGGACTGATGACGATTAACGGGAAAGAAACGCGGGTGGGCCCTGGAGACGTGATCGTAAACAAACCTTGGTGGAAACACGGTCTTGTCAATGACGGCAACGAGCCGATCAAGGCCATCGTGTTTGAAGTGGATAAGGTTTGAATTTAGTCATAAAAAGCTGCAGCAACGGCAAGGAAAGGGGAGATTGGCGGGATGAAGCAGCAAGCAATCGGCGGATCCAATAAAGCGCCGGAGCAAGGAGCGAATCAAGAGCATCCGTATTGGAATCAGGATGGGGATTATTTAGATAACGGAAAACCAGTTATACGCGGAGCGGCCAGTCATGGACGCCCGCTGCGACTGTGGTATAACGCCCCGGCAGCAGCGTGGGAGGAGGCACTTCCCATCGGAAACGGACGTCTCGGTGCAATGGTCTACGGTTCGCTTGGGCTCGAAACGATCCGGTTGAATGAGGATTCGCTCTGGTACGGCGGTCCCGCCAGAGCGGCTAATCCCGAAGCAGGGCCTTATCTGGATGAAATCCGGAGCTTGCTGCGCGAGGGCAGGCAGGCGGAAGCGGAGCATCTGGCCCGGATGGCGCTCACAGCTTCGCCCAAATATGAGCAGCCCTATCATCCGCTTGGCGATCTGATGCTGAAGCCGCTTATGGATGCCTCCCCGGTGGAAGACTACGAGCGGGAGCTCGATCTGGAGCGCGCCGTCGTGAACGTCACGTATCATGCGCAGGGTGTGAACTACCGCAGGCAGTACTTCGTCAGCGAGCCGGACGGTGTTCTGGTCGTGCGGCTGACGGCGGACCGTTCCGGAGCCCTGACCTTCGCGGCCAATCTCATGCGCCGTCCCTTTGACAGCGGCTGCTGGCCGGGTCCGGACGGCACCATCATCATGGGCGGCGAATGCGGCGCAGATGGTATCCGCTTCAGCGCCGCTTTCCGTGCCGTCCCGGAAGGCGGCACCGTACGAATGATCGGGGATTTCCTGTCCGTGGAGGGAGCGGATGCGGTGACGATTCTGCTTGCTGCGCAGACTTCGTTCCGGGAGAAGAACCCGGAGGAGGCCTGCTTGATCCAGCTTGAACGGGCCGCTTCCACCCCCTATGACGAGCTGTTCAAACGTCATGTGAAAGAGTACCGGCAAAGATTCGACCGTTTTGAACTGACGCTTACGCCGGAAGGGGACCCCTTCGAGGAGCTGCCGACCGACCAGCGGCTGCACCGGCTGAAGGAAACGGTACGGGATTCGGGCTTGGCCGGACAAGAGATACCCGGCGACCCCGGTTTAATGGCCCTCTACGTCCAGTATGGACGCTACCTGCTGCTCTCCTGTTCACGGCCGGGCACGCTTGCGGCCAACCTGCAGGGGATCTGGAACCATAACTTTACACCACCGTGGGAATCGAAATATACGATCAACATCAATACGCAGATGAACTATTGGCCGGCGGAACCGCTTGGTCTTGAAGAATGTCATGAACCACTCTTCGACCTGATCGAGCGAATGGTACCGAACGGGCGCGTCACGGCGCAGGAAATGTACGGGTGCCGGGGATTCGTGGCTCATCACAATACGAACCTGTGGGCGGAGACCCGACCGGAGGGCATTCTCATGACCTGCACCGTATGGCCCATGGGAGCGGCGTGGCTCAGTCTCCATCTGTGGGAGCATTACCGTTACGGACTGGATGCGGAATTCCTGAAAAGCCGGGCCTTCCCGGTAATGAAAGAGGCCGCCGTCTTTCTTCTCGACTATATGACGCAGGGTGAGAACGGAGAGCTTGTGACCGGCCCTTCGGTGTCGCCGGAGAACAAGTTTGTGCTTCCGGACGGCAGCAGCGGCAGCCTGTGCATGGGGCCCTCCATGGATGCTCAGATCGCATTGACCCTGTTCGATGCCTGCCTGGACGCCGCGAAGGTAATCGGCGCGGGCTCTGAAGCCGGCCTCATCGCTGAGCTCGAGCAAGCCGTACGCCGCATTCCGAAGCCGCAAATCGGCCGCCACGGCCAGATCATGGAGTGGCAGACTGACCATGAGGAAGCCGATCCGGGACACCGCCACATTTCACAGCTGTTCGCCCTGCATCCGGGTCGGCTCATCGATGCCTTCGACACCCCGGAGCTGGCGGAAGCCGCGAGAGCGACTCTTGCGCGCAGGCTTGCCTCCGGAGGCGGGCACACCGGTTGGAGCCGCGCTTGGATCATGAATTTCTATACCCGGCTGCTGATGGGCGGTGAAGCGCACGGCCATCTGGCGAAGCTGCTGTCGCAGTCCACCTATCCGAATATGCTGGATTGTCATCCGCCATTCCAGATCGACGGCAATTTCGGCGGCGCGGCCGGTGTGGCGGAGATGCTGCTGCAGTCGCATACCGGCGAACTGAGGCTGCTGCCAGCGCTTCCGCCGCAGTGGCCATCTGGCGAAGTCCGGGGCTTGCGGGCACGGGGCGGATATACCGTAGATATAAGCTGGCGGGAAGGAGCGCTGTCCAAAGTGACGATCCATCCGCGGCAAACCGGAGACTGCCAGATTTGGTCGCCGGTGCCGCTGAATGCTGTTGGTCTTATGTCCTTGCCTGAGAAAGAAAACGTAACTCATGTGAAACCGAACAATCACGGATACCGTTACCGGGTTTCAGTGATTCAGGGAACCAGCCTCACAATAAACAACGAGGATTTCCGGAAGCGGTGAAGAGAGTAACCGATCGTAATAAAACACAGGTTCAGTCGACAAATCCCCATTTCGGCGGGTTATGAGGCAGCGGTAAGATAAATACGAAAGCGGAGTGTCTTGGAGCAGCATTCGAATATTTGAGATAACGCTTTCTTTTTCAATAAACGTGAAACTGAACCGGCCGCAAACGACAAGCGCCGCGCATTCCGGTTCATAAGCAGAAGGAGCGATGACGATGTCAGGACAGGCGCCCACAGTCAGCCAGAAAAGCATGAAGGCCCGCAAGCCTCTCGGCAAGCAAAGGAGTAATTTCCGCAAGTACAAAGCGCTCTATTTCATTACGATCCCAGGCATTCTCTATTTTATTATTTTCAAATATTTGCCCCTCATGGGCTCAGTCATGGCCTTCCAGGACTACAACATTTTCAAAGGCTTCACAGGCAGTCCTTGGGTAGGATTGGACCAGTTCAAGCGGATGTTTACCTATACGGAATTCTTGAGGATTCTGGAAAACACGGTGCTGATCGGCTTGTATGATATACTCATTGCTTTTCCGGTGCCGATCATCCTGGCGCTGCTGCTCAATGAGCTGAGGAAAGTGCTCTACAAACGGATACTGCAAACCATCGTTTATTTGCCCCATTTCCTTTCCTGGGTCATTATCGGCGGTATCATGATCGGCATTCTGTCGCCGACGACAGGGATCGTGAATCAGATGCTGAACGCGGTTGGCATCAAGTCCATTTATTTCCTCGGCGAAGATTCCTATATCCGAAGCATTTTGGTCGGTACAGGCATCTGGAAAGACAGCGGCTGGGGCACGATCATTTATCTGGCTGCGCTCGCGAGCGTCAATCCGGAGCTTTACGAAGCGGCCCGCATGGACGGCGCCAACCGATGGAAACAGACCTTGTCCATCACCATTCCAGCCATCTTACCAACGATTACGATCATGTTCCTGCTGCATATCGGCAACTTCCTGGACTTCGGCTTTGAACGGGTATTCGTATTCGTCAACTCGCTGAACGAACATAAAGGCGACATCCTTGATACGTATATTTATCGGGTTGGACTTATCGACCAGCAGTACAGCTACACCACCGCCATCGGCCTGTTTAAATCCATTGTCGGTTTGATGCTCATCATGATCGGCAACACCCTGAGCAAGAAGACAAGCGGAGAGGGACTTTACTAGAGAAAGGAGCAAGTCGAAATGAACATCAAAGGACGATGGTTTGACTGGTGCAATACGGTTTTTCTGACGCTTGTCGGCTGCATCATGGTATTTCCGCTGCTCCACGTGCTTGCCAAATCGTTTAGCAGCAGCAAAGCGATCAACGCCGGTCTCGTCAAGGTGATTCCGGTGGACTGGACCCTCGTGAACTATAAAGTAATCTTGGCGGATACTTCGATCTGGCGGGCATTTCTGGTCAGCGTCATCATTACTGTCGGGGGTACGGCGATCAACCTGATCATGACGGCATCGCTGGCCTACCCGCTGTCCCGTCCGGAGTATTCCATGCGCAAGGTCGTCCTGATCTTCATCCTCATCACGATGATTTTTCAGGCGCCGCTGATCCCGAACTACCTGGTCATCAAAAACCTGCACATGCTGAATACGCTATGGGCGCTCGTCATTCCGTCAGCCATCAGCGCATATAACCTGTTCATCATGCGATCGTTCTTCGTCGCGCTTCCGCCAGAACTGATCGACAGCGCGCGGATTGACGGAGCAGGTGAAATGCGCACGATGTGGAGCGTCATCCTGCCGTTGTCCAAGCCGGTCATGGCGACCATGGGGCTCTTTTACGCCGTATCCCACTGGAATTCGTATTCCACGGCACTGTATTTTATCAACAACCGGGCTTTGTATCCGCTCCAGCTCCGGCTGCGGGAGATCGTGCTCAGCAACGATCTTGGTCAGGCGGAAAGCCTGCTGGACGGGGTAAATGAAGTGTCCCCGGCGGGCGTGCAGATGGCCGTTATCATCGTCTCAGTCTTGCCGATCATTATCGTGTATCCGTTCTTGCAGAAATATTTCATCAAAGGGATGCTGGTAGGCTCGATCAAGACCTAGAAGCTGGCTTTAAGAATAAGACTTATGAACCCCATTTTGAATTCGTTTTCATATGGACGAAATATGGTAATATAGAGGTGTTCCAAATCGAATAGCGCCCATCACGTCCGAAAAGTCACAGGCAGGACGAGAAAGAGGGGGAGGCAATGAAAAAGTGGTTCTATCTGATGTTGGCCACGTTGATGACTCTCGCTGGCTGTTCTTTTCCGGAAATCACGTTATCTCCGGGCACCTCTGAACACTCCCCTGGACAAAAAGCCGGCAGCGGCTCTTCCCCGGGGGCTTTGTCTTTTTCCATCGTACTGTCCACCGCCTCCAATCCCTACGCGGCCAAGGTGCCCGATATCGGGGAGGATAAGTGGGTCAAAAAAATGGAAGCGCTGACAAATACGAATATGCAAATAACGATGATCCCGCTCAAGGATGTTGACAAGCGACTGCCGGTGCTCCTGACGGGAGATGATTTTCCGGACGTGATCCAAACCGTGGGCGGGGCAAGCTCGGCGGCGATGTCGGGGACGGTTGAAGCGGGCATGTTCATGCCCTTGGATGATCTGATCCGTACCTATGCGCCGCGCATGCTGGAGCGGATTCCGGAGGAAGCCTGGAAGGAAACCAGCTATCATGGGAAAATATACGGCATTCCGGCCTGGCTGGACAGTCCCTCGCGGCGCGGCACGTATATCCGCACGGATCTGCTCGAGCAGACGGGACTGCCGATTCCGCGGACGGTGGATGAATTCCTGGATGTGCTGCGCGCCTTCAAAAAGCTGGGCGTAGAGAATCCGTACCAAATGCGTGAAAACTTCAAATACGCCGATGTCATTTTTGGGGCTTACGACGTGCTGGGATACCAGTTTGAACTCAAGAACGGCGAGGTCGTGCCGAAGTTTTTTGAGGAAAAGCCCATGATGGAGGCCATCTCCGTGTATAAAACGATGCTCGATGAGGGCCTGATCGCGAAAGATTTCGCAACGGTAAGCTCGAGCGAATATACCCATAACATTTACGGCGGCAAAGCCGGTATCTGGACGGCGAACGCCGCCGGTCTGCTGGATTTCCGGGCTCAAGTGAACGATTCGGTTCCGGAAGCGAAGGTCGACATCATCCCGTCACCGGCCGGACCGGACGGCAAGAAGGGCTACGGGCTGTACAGCTCGGTTATCAATTCCTATTACATCAATAAACATGTCTCCAAAGAAAAGGCCATCGGGATCATCCGGTTTTTCGACTGGATGCTCAGCGATGAAGCCGAGCGGTTCTTTTCCTTCGGAATTCCCGGCGATACCTATACCGTGAGCGGCGGCGCCATCAACTATCGGTTTCCGCAAACGAAAGAGGAGCAGGACGAACAAGGGTTTCGAGAGTTGCTGTGGCTGAGTCATGATTTGACGATCAACCGTGAAAGAACGAAGCTTCTCCCCGGCGGCGGGGACGTGCTCGAAGCGATCGACTCGACGCTTTCCGGGGAAGGGCGGGGCAATATCGTTTTTATCCCGGATCTGGAAGCCTTCAATATCTATCCGGAGCTGGCCCCGAACAATCCGAATCAGCCGCCTCCCTTTATCGTCGACCACATCGTACGGATGATGTACGGCAAGGAGCCAATTTCGAACTGGCCGAAGGTGATTCAGGAATACCGAAGCCGCGGAGGAGACGAAATTATTCGCGAGGCGACGCAGCGCTATCACGCGAACGAGGGCGTCATGGTGCTTCCGGGCCGATAAAGACATGCTTTTGGCAAAACGCAGCACGCTGCCGATTGCTTCTTCAAATTCGGGCGAGAAAAGAGGTTATGATCCATGCGAGTGCTGATTGTGGAAGATGAACCTGTCATTCAAAAGGGTTTGGTGAAAATGGTGCAGCGGTATCCCGCGTCGTTCTCGGCCATCTATACGGCAGATGACGGGGAAACCGCCCTGGAAATGATCCGCAGCGAGGAGCCGCATCTGGTGCTGACCGATCTGCGGATGAAGCGAATGGACGGCCTGGAGCTGTGTGAGCGGATTCATCGCGAATTCAGCCATGTTCAGGTGGCGGTGATTTCGGGCTATAACGATTTTCAATATGCCCAGCGGGCTATCGCCTATGGCGTGAAGCGTTATTTGCTGAAGCCGGTGACTCAGCAGGATATCCATAACGCGCTGCGCGAGATCATTGCGGGGATGAGCGAGAACATTGTATCCTTGCAAAAATACGTGGAGTGGTCGGAGAAGCTGGAGCAAAGCATCTGGATGCTGCAAAAGAGCGATATGCACCGTCTGCTTAAGGAAGGCGAGGAAAACAGCCTGTTTAGCGGGCTGCATGTACTCGGAATGAAATCGGTGTTGGAAGATTGCCTGAACATGATTGTGGGAAGGCTCGTGCAGCGGGGGTGGCAGCCGCAGATCAGCGTGGACAAGAACGGGACCGATATCAGCAAAAAGGAAGCGCTGGAAGCCTTCGGAGCCGTGCTGGACGACATTTTTACGCAACTGCAGCAGACCCGCAAAGGCAAATTCAAGGATCCGATCGAGGAAGCGAAGGCTTTTATCGACCTGCATTTGTCCGAAGAAGTGACGCTGGAGGAGGTCGCGAAACGAGTGGGGCTTACCCGGACTTATTTCAGCGCCTTGTTCAAGAAAATGACGGGCGAAACCTTCGTGCATTACCGCATCAAGAAGCGGATCGAAGAGGCCCGCAAGCTGCTTGCGGTTCCCGCCCTGACCATCACCGATATCGCGGTGCAGGTCGGTTATGAGGATTATCCCCATTTTACGAAGACGTTCAAAAATTTCGTGGGCATGTCGCCTTCCGAATACCGCTCGTCTTTTGGCATTGAATAATGAAAAGGATGAGAATCCGTCTGCGGGTCAAGCTGCTGGCCAGCTTCCTGGTAGTTATTTTGCTCTCGCTTTCCGCGGTGGGCATTGCCTTTTACACCATTTCGGCCAGGCAGCTGGAGCAGAGCACGGAGAACCAAATGACCCAGATCGTGGACAATGCCGTGCATCATACCAATTTATATCTGTCCTCCTATCAGCGCTCGATGGTAGCATTGCTCACCAATCTGAGCGTCAAAAAATACATCGATCTGCCTTCAAACCGTGAGGAATACGAAAATTACCGTTACATGACCGATATCCGAGATTCGATTGTCGATCCGGTCTGGATCCGCAATCCGGAGATCAGCGCGCTTTATATCATCGGGTATAACGGCAATGCGCTTTATTATTTCAACAGCGGGACGGAACCGTCCTTTTCGTCAAAGGATACGGCTGAGCAGATCGACTACTTCAAGTCGCATACCGATGAATCCGGACGCCTGACGATTATCAACCAAACCATTCAGGGGAAAAGTGCGGCGCCGATGCTGACGCTGATTAGGCGCATCCGCGGTCTCAGCTCCCCTGACATGAAGGGCTTTGTCGGCATTGAAGTGAAGTCCGAAGAGCTCTCCACGCTGTGGAAAGGCATCGATATCGGTGAAGACAGCTATTTTTTCATTGTGGACGATAAAGGCCGCATCCAGTATCACACCGATCCATCCAAGGTGGGGAAGCTGATATCCAGTAAGCTTGCGGGCGAAATGTCCGAAGCGGGCACGTCCATGTTCCGCAGCTCCGCGGAAGGCTCGAAACGGGCTTATATCAGCCGCAAGGCCGATTACTCCGGCTGGAATCTGGTGGTGTCCATTCCGAACAGCCAGCTGGTCAAGCCGTTGGAGACGACGCGCATGCTAATCTGGATCGTGGCCGCACTGACGTTTTTATGCGCGCTGTTTCTGGCCAACCGTTTTGGCACATCGATTACGAAGCCAATTCGTTCCTTAATGAAAGGGATGAGTCAGACGGAAAAGGGAAATTGGGAGTTCATTCCCTTACCGAAGCGGCATGACGAAATTACCGAGCTGATCGTCAGGTACAACCTGATGGTGAACCGGCTGTCGGAGCTGGTGGACATTGTTTATCAGTCGGAGCTGAAGAACAGGGAAATGCAGGCCGAGCGGCAGAAGGCCGAATTCCAGTCGCTGCAGCTCCAGATCAATCCGCATTTTCTATATAACACGCTGGAAACGGTCGTCTGTTATGCCGTCATTCAGGACTCGGATGAAATTTCCGAAATCGTCGGAGCGCTTTCCTATATGCTCCATTATTCCGTCCGTACCAACCTGGAAGAGATTACGGTGGCGAACGAGCTGAAGCATGTCATGTATTTCATGGTCATCATCAACCATCGGATCGGCCGGACATTCGAAATCGATATGCGAGTCAGACCTGATCTGTTACTGCGAAAAATGGTGCGTCTTACCCTCCAGCCGCTGGTAGAAAACGTGTTCCAGCATGCCTTCCGCTACGGGGTCGAAGACCATCATGACATCATTATCGATGCTGGCGAGGAGGAGGACAGCTTCTGGGTCAGCGTGGAGGACAACGGCTGCGGGATGACGCCGGAACGCCTGGAAGAGCTGCGTGCCAAGCTGAGAGAGAACCGCCTTGCCGATGACGGCGAAGCAGGGCAGATGAAAGGCGGGATCGGTGTCGCGAATGTGCACCGCCGCATTCAGCTCGTGTTCGGCGAGGAGTATGGGCTCACGGTCGAGAGCAGCCTGGAACAGGGGACGCGGATGATCATGCGGATGCCCCGCTCTGCTGCGGCAGCGAAGCATCAAGCAGGGCAGGCGTCAGACACCGCTTCCACGCCGGAGCTCCTCCCGCCAGGTTTCTCGGCAGAAGGGGATTCGTGGCAGACAGGATAAATGGTTCATATTGAAGTTATGAAAGGCGGCAGAAGGATCTGCTGCCTTTTTTGCATGCGGCAAGCTGGCTGTTAAACAGCCGACTTTCAATGACATACCCTAAAAAAACACACCACCAGCATAATCCGCCCCATGGGTGCTCCCCGGATTTTCGTTTTATCATGAGGTAAGCACAGGTACAGAATGTCTTTCGATAACGGAAAGGGGAAAGGTCTAATGAAGAAATGGGTCAGCCTGATTTTGGCATCAACACTTCTTACAGCAGGACTTGCAGGATGCGGGGGCAGCAAGAAGGAAGAAGCAGCCGACGCCTCGGATGAATCAAAACCGCTTAAATTCTCCATCTCCCTGACAACAAGTGGAAACGCTTACGCGGAAAGCTCCAAGGATGTAAACAGCGACAAATGGGTAAAAGAATTCGAAAAACGGGCCAACGTCGACGTCGACATGCGCATGATTCCACTGAAGGACTTTGACTCGAAAATGGCCGTCATGTATGCGGGCGGGGATATCCCTGACGTGGTGCAAAACGTCGGCGGTGCAACAGATAAATCGATGTCGGGCTCCATTGAAGCCGGCGTGTTCATGCCGCTCGATGACTTGCTTAATGAATACGCACCCAACATCATGAAAGCGGTTCCGAAGGAAGCATGGGCCGAAGTCAGCTATAAAGGAAAAATTTACGGCGTGCCGACGTGGATAAGTAATCCTTCCCGCCGCGCGACATACATTCGTACCGACCTGCTCGAAAAAACGGGGCTTCCGGTTCCGAAAACGATGGATGATTACCTGAACGTCATGCGCGCATTCAAGAAACTGGGCGTTCCTGCGCCGTACCAAGCGCGCGAAAACTTCAAATATGCCGATATCGGCTTCGGAGCCTACGATGCGCTCGGCTATCAGTTCATGGAGAAGGATGGCGAAGTCGTACCGAAATTCTTCAATGCGGAAAATATGGAAAAAGCGCTCACCGTATACAAAACGATGTATGACGAAGGCCTGATCCAGAAGGACTTCGCCACGATCCAAGCACCGCAATATTCCGAGAATATCGAAGCGGGAAATGCAGGAATCTGGACGGCGAATGCCGCTAGCTTGCTTGATTTCCGCACGAAAGTGCAGGCTTCCGTACCGGATGCCAAAGTGGACATCATTTCGTCTCCGGAAGGCGATAGCGGCATGAAGGGCTACGGATTGTACAGCTCAGTCAATACCTCTTTGTATATCAACAGCAAAGTCAGCAAGGAAAAAGCGATCCGGATCATCAAGCTGTTCGACTGGATGCAGACGCCTGAAGCAACGAAATTCTTCAGCTTTGGCATCGAAGGCGAAAACTATACCGAGAAAGATGGCAAAATCGAATACAAATTCCCTACCGACAAGGCGGGCAATGACGAGCAAGGCTTCCGATCCCTGTTAAGATGGGTCGGCGACGCCACGATTAACCGCGAGCGTACCGAGCTGCTTCCTGGCGGGATGGACGTATTGAAAGCACTGGACGAAACACTGGCTGACGAAGGCATCGGCGGTATCGGCTTCGTGCCAGAGCTGGAGTCGTTCAGTAAGAATCCGGATCTCGCGTCCAAGCGTCCGGATCAGGCGCCGAAGCTGATCATCGACCACATGGTGAAAATGATCTACGGCAAAGAGCCGATCTCGAATTGGCCGAAGGTTATCGATGAATACAAGCAAAAAGGCGGCAATGACATCGTCAAGGAAGCTACCGAACGCTTTAAAAACAATGAGGGCATTTTGAACCAATCGAGCCGCCACAAATAAGATGAACCGCAGAATGATCAAGAAGACGGGAAGAAAGGTGTGTGAGGCATGAACACGGAGCATCCCTGGAAGCTGAAGCTAAGGACCCCCGCCTCCTGGTGGGGTGCCAAGTGGCGAGAGGCGCTGCCGACTGGCAGCGGCACCATTGGCGCGGCCGTATATGGAGCG
Source organism: Paenibacillus dendrobii (assembly GCF_009807035.1). Taxonomy (GTDB): domain Bacteria; phylum Bacillota; class Bacilli; order Paenibacillales; family Paenibacillaceae; genus Paenibacillus_AQ; species Paenibacillus_AQ dendrobii. The sequence continues at coordinate 544,722 of NZ_WUBI01000003.1, read as the reverse complement.
GTGCACCGGGAGACGGTGATGCTGACACATGGCGACTTGTGGTGGCAGAGCCGAACGCCGGAACTGCCCGACGTCAGCGGACGGCTGCCGGAATTGCGCCGGCTAATGATGGAAGGGCAGGAAGCGCAGGCCGAGCCGGTCCTGGTTGATGAACTTCACAGCAAAGGATATGATCCGGTGATGGCTGTTCCGCTGCCGCTGGGGGATCTCACGATCGTGTCGGATGTGGATGCGGGCTTCAAGCACTATTCCCGTGAGCTTGATATGCAGACCGGCGAAGTTACCGTTCGCTGGAAGGACAGGGGGGCCGCTTTCGAGCGGGCCCTGTTCGCATCCCGTCCGGAAGACATGATTGTGATGGAACTGCGAGCGGAGAACCAAGGTTCCATTCAGGCAAGGCTGTCGCTCGGCCTGCACGATCCGGCCGATGTGAAGCGGCCGCCGGAGCGGCCTGAGGCTCCGCTTCCCACGGAGGCGGAAACGGGATCGGACGGCACCTATGTATGGTACGCAGCGCGAAGCGATGACGGTACCGACTTCGGCGCCGTGGCCCGAATCATCCCTAAGCAGGGGAGCTTGACAGCTGACGGGCCTGAGGCAGTGATCAGCGGGGCGGATGGAGTACTGGTGCTGCTGCGCATGTTCGTTCACGGCCGCCGGGAGCAGGAGTGGAAGCGCCTTGTGGCGGAGCTGGCCGCGGAGGAACGCAGCTACGCCGAGCTTCTGACAGCCCATGTACGCAAGCACCGGGAATTGTTCGGGCGCATGTCACTCGACCTTGGTGCCGAAGGACGCGAGCGTTCCAACGAGGAGCTGCTGCTTGAAGCTTATCAGGGCGAGGCGCCTCTGGCCATGCAGGAGAAAATGTGGGCTTATGGCAGATACCTGCTGGTCTCAAGCTCCCGCGAGGGCGGCAGCCCATGCCATTTGTACGGCTTGTGGTGTGGGGAATACCGCGGCTTCTGGGCCTTTAATATGGCAAACGAGAATTTGCAGATGATTTATTGGCAGGCGCTGAGCGGCCGGATGCCGGAGCTGCTGCTGCCGGTATTCGATTACGTGGAGCGTCTAATGGATGATTTCCGGCTGAATGCCAGACATATCTATGGCTGCCGCGGGATTTTCATTCCGGCTCCGACAGCGCCGGATTCGGGCCTGATCAAGACGGTTACGCCGCATATCATCCACTGGACCGGGGCGGCGGGCTGGATTGCGCAGCATTATTACGATTACTACCTGTATACGCAGGATCGCGAATTTTTAAGAGAACGAGCACTACCCTTTTTAAGGGAGGTCGCCTTGTTCTATGAGGATTTCTTCATGACGGGAGAGGATGGACAGCTGATTAGCTGCCCGTCCAACTCGCCTGAGAATAGGCCGGGCAATAGGGCCGGCGGACCGAAGGGAACGACGGTCAACGCGACGATGGATTTTGCGATCGCCAAAGAGGTGCTGACCCGCTTGGTGGACGGAGCCGAGCAAGAGAAGCTGTACCTTGGGGAAGTCCCGGTCTGGAAAGATCTGCTCGGCCGGATTCCGGCTTACCAGATCAATGAAGACGGGGCGGTTCGTGAATGGATGCATGCCTCGTATGCCGATGAGTACCATCATCGTCACCAGTCGCATCTGTATCCGATGTTCCCAGGCAAGGAAATCACGAAAGGGAAGGAGCCTGCTTTGTTTGACGGGTTCCTGACCGCCGTGAAGAAAAGGCTGGTCGTTGGCCTGAAGGAACAGACCGGCTGGTCGCTGGCCCATATGGCCAATCTGTACGCCCGCCTCGGCGAAGGCAACTTGGCGCTGGAATGCCTGGATCTGCTGAGCCGCTCGGCGGTTATCAACAACTTTTATACGCTTCATAACGACTGGCGGAATATGGGCATCGGATTGTCGATGGACTGGGCGCCGTTCCAAATCGACGCGAATATGGGCTGGACGGCCGCCGTGCAGGAAATGCTCTTGTACTCCGAACCCGGACTGATGCGGATTCTGCCGGCGCTTCCTGATCGTTGGACCCGGGGGCGGGCTCATGGAATGCTCGCCTGCGGGAACATCGAAGTGGATGTGGACTGGGACCGGAAGAAGGGCCATTTAGCCGTGAAACTTAGGGCAGCCTCCGCTGGGAGCATAACCGTGGAACTGCCGGCAGGCACCGGGATTTCGGATCGCGCGCCACGCCTTCGGGAAAGTGCTGCAAACGGCATTATGTTGACTGGGGAGGATCCCATCCGCGTGCAGGTAGAACTTCAGGCAGGACAACCGGTTGTGGTTGAAGCGGCTTTTCAATAGCAAGCGCTGGAAGAAGCAACGGAAAATACATGAGCAGGCAACGAAGGAGAGGATTCCGTATGAAGCAAGCATCCTTGCTGGATGACATCATGGCGATGGACGTGATCGATACGCATACCCATTTGGTGGGAGACCATCTGTGCGCGGAGGACTTCTGGAAGATCGCGGACTACTTCTGGTTAAACCGCGAGCTCCAGACCGGAGGCTATCCTGCGGAGGCGGAAAAGCTGCCGGAGGAAAAGCGAATGGACGCCTTTCTGAAGGCATACAAAGCCTCGCGCAACACGCTGATGAACATTGCGTTCACGACTATCCTTAAAGATTTATACGGCGTGGAGCTTACCGATAGGGCATCGATCCTGGAAGCCGATGAACGGATTAGGGCGCGCAGCAAAGAGGCAGGCTGGGCGCAAAGCGTCGCGGATCGGCTGCATGTGCGTCGCTTTGCGGTCAATCATCCCGATCATGCCGCGTTTGCCGGGATGAGGGATCACGCGCTGTTGTTTCCGCGGATTGACGGATGGCTGCCGAAGCTGGTGCAGGAGGTGGCCCAGGCGGATAACCGGGAAGAGGCTCTGGAACAAGCCAAAATGCATATCAAGAAGCAGCTTCGCGGCTATCATGAGACAGGCTGTCCGGGCATCATGACGACGCTCTCCAATTATGAAGCCGCTGCGCATGAGGAGTATGCAATCAGCGGCGCGGCTTCCGATGAAATAATGTTCATGCTTCTGCATGAAATATGCGCCGAGCTTGAAAGCCTGGGCATGTTCCTGCAGCTGTTTTTGGGCGTGGAGCGCAGATGGGGCAGCACGGCCGCAGCACCGGTGAACGATTCGCTGCGGGTGGTCCGGTTGTACGGACTGTTCGAGCGTTACAGCATCCCGTTCGAGCTGGTCACCGCCGCGGAGCTCAGCAACCTGGACGTGGTACAGGCGGCATGGAACTTCCCGAACGTGCATGTCGGCGGCATGTGGTGGTACAACTTCCGGGCAAGTGCATATACCCAGAGCATGCAGTACCGATTCGAAGCGCTGGCACCTTTGAAAAGCTCGCTGATCGTGTCCGATGCCCGCTGCATCGAATGGACCTACGGCAAGATCCATGTCGTGAAAAGATTGCTCGCCGATTTTCTGGACGATCAGGTGGCTAAAGGCTGGATAGACCGGGAAGGGGCGCTCTACTGCGCTTCGGAATGGCTGTATGGCAGCGCGGCCAAACGATATGGCTTAAGCGGGCAGGAGGGAGCGTAATGTCCTTTTCGCTGAAGGAACGCATGCTGCCCGCGCCGGTTGGCGGCGGCTTCCGCATGGAGAACTGGTGGGTGTGGTGCGGATCGGTCGTTCGCGGTGAAGACGGGCGTTATCATATGTTTGCCTCGCGGTGGCCCAAGTGGCTGCCGATGCATCCGGGCTGGCTGATCCGCTCCGAGATCGTGCGTGCGGTGTCGGACACGCCGGAAGGGCCATACGAGTACGCGGAAACCGTACTCCCGGCGAGGGGAGCGGAATATTGGGACGGACGCAGCACCCATAATCCGCATATCATCCGGCATAACGGCAAATTCCTGCTGTACTATATGGGGTCCACGCATCCATTCGCCGAGGCGGAGCCCGGAGATACGGTTGAAATGGACGATTGCCGGGTCATTGCGGCCAGGGCGGGTAAACGGGTCGGCCTGGCAGTGGCGGACAGCGTCCTTGGACCGTGGAAGCGGATGGATGCTCCGATTTTGCCGGTGCGTCCGGGCAAGTTCGACAGCTATTTGACATCTAACCCCGCTCCCTGCATTCGGGAAGACGGATCGGTGCTGCTGATCTACAAGGCGCGGAGATACGAAGGGCATACGTACGGAAAAATGACGCTTGGCGCTGCGGAAGCGGACACTCCTGAAGGTCCTTATCATGTGATCAGCGAACAACCGCTGTTTCCGCCGCAGGTGCATGTGGAAGATCCGTTCATTTGGCGGACCGAAGAAGGATACGCCATGATCGCGAAGGATATGGAAGGTCATCTGTGCGGCGAAAAGCACGGCGGCATCCTTGCGGTGTCGGTGAACGGCACGGACTGGAAGCTCGCGGACAGCCGGAAGGCTTATTCGAGAACCGTGGTATGGGACGATGGTCAGGAACGGGTGATGGGCAGCTTTGAACGGCCGTTTTTGCTGTTTCAGGACGGCAAACCTACGCATATGTTTGCCGCCGTTGCCGATGGACCTGGAGGGTTTCGCCAGGCGGAAAACACATGGAATATGGTCATCCCGCTATCGGCGGCAAGTGACGCGTTCAAGGAGGACTGACCCATGCAGAAAATCAACTGGACTCAAGCGGCGCCGGGCGTTTGGAAGGCAACGGTTGGCAGCCCGGGGGGATTGACCCCGCTGACTTGCCTGAACCGGAAGCCTAGAACTGAAGCGATGAAGGAGCTGCCTGAGGGAAACTGGCCTTTAAGCGAAGAGGAGATCGAGCTGAGAATTCTGACAGCGGGCGGCAGCCTGCTGTCGCTGCCGCTGGATCCCGGGGAGGAGCTGTACGGCACGGGTCTGCAGTTCATGCGCATGAACCAGCGCGGCCGGACCCGGTACTTGCGGGTGAACAGCGATCCGAAGCAAGATACCGGCGAGACGCATGCGCCGGTTCCTTTTCTGGTAAGCGGCCGGGGATACGGCATTCTGGTGGACAGCGCCAGAGCCGTCACCTTTTACTGCGGCTCGGCGCTGCGTCAGCAGGAAGATGCAGCCGCACAGGCCCGCGACCGCAACATGGATCGCGGCTGGAAGGCGACGCCGGTCTCGGACCGGCTGGAAATCCGCCTGCCGCAGGAGGGCGCCGACGTGTACCTGTTCGCCGGACCCGGCATGCAGGATGCGGTGCGGCGCTACAATTTGTTCTGCGGAGGAGGCACCCTGCCGCCCCGCTGGGGGTTGGGCTTTTGGCACCGCGTGCCCACGCTTTACAAGGACTCTGAGGTTGAAGCGGAGGCCAGGGAATTCCGGGCACGGGATATCCCCTGCGACGTCATCGGGCTGGAGCCCGGTTGGCATTCGGCGAGCTATCCCGTCACGTATGAATGGGATGCGGTCCGTTTTCCCGACCCGGCCGGGTTTGTCGGCAGAATGAAAAGGTCCGGCTTTCAGGTCAACCTATGGGAGCATCCGTACCTATCGCCGGAGTCGGCATTGTATGACTGCATGCGGAAGCTGTCGGGCAGTTATTCGGTATGGGGCGGGCTCGCCCCCGATTATACGCTGGAAGAAGCCCGCAAACTGTATTCGGACCAACACGACCGGGAGCACGTCAGCCTTGGCGTATCGGGCTACAAGCTGGATGAATGTGACGGCAGCGAGCTGACCCGCAATTCCTGGATGTTTCCGGCGCATGCCGAATTCCCGTCCGGACATGACGGGGAGCAGATGCGGCAGCTGTATGGCCTGCTGCTGCAGGACATGACGGACCGGCTCTACCGCGGGAAGAACCGGCGAACCTACGGGCTCGTCCGTGCCTCGAATGCAGGAGCGTCTAATTTGCCGTATGTGCTCTATTCGGATTTGTATGATCACCGCCAATTCGTCAGGGCGCTGTGCAATGCTTCATTTTGCGGGCTGCTGTGGACCCCGGAGGTGCGCAGGGCCGACAGCGCGGAGGATTGGGTAAGGCGCATGCAGACGGTTTGCTTTTCGCCGCTTGCGATGCTGAACGCGTGGGGAGACGGGGTCAAGCCATGGAGCTATCCGGAGGCTGAAGCCATCGTCAAGCATTACATCCGCCTGCGGATGCGCCTGCTGCCTTATTTATATACGGTGTTTGCCGAGTACGAGATGAAAGGGACGCCGCCGTTTCAAGCGATGCCGCTCGTTCTGGCTGCTGAGAAGCCGAAGAAGGGCGATCCAACCGGAGCAGGACTCCATGCTTCCACCGAAGGGGAATCCCCTAACGGATTTAATACGACGGAAGGAGCCTACGGCAAGCAAACCGAACGCGAATGGGATGATCAATTTTGCATCGGACGCGATCTATTGGTAGCTCCGATGTTTGCCGGCGAAACGGGACGTGACGTGCTATTGCCGGACGGGGTCTGGTATGAAGCCGAAACCGGCGTGCGGCATGAAGGCGGCCGGATCGTCCATGTGAATTGCCCGCTGGAGCGTCTGCCGCTATTCATACGGGAAGGAGCCGTCATCCCGATGATGCCGGCGCTGGATCATGTGCCTGCAGGCGATACTATGATTCCGATCGAAATGATCCACTTTGGATCGGTGCCCGGCGAAGGGCTGCTGTATGACGATGACGGCGAAACCTTTGATTATGAAAAAAGCGGCGACGGCTGGCGAAAGGTCAGCGTTACCCAAACTGCAGACGGCCGATTTGCGGGAACGGCCGCAAATGGCGGTCCGGAGCGCAGGTATAGCATTACGGGCTGGCGCTTTGCGCAGACCCGCCTGCCGCTGGAATAGATAACGGACTAAAGCACACAGAGGAGGATTTACACAATGAGTGAACAGACTTTAAACCAGACCGCGAAATCCGAGTACGCACAGCTGTCTCCAGCTGTCCAATCCTGGGCTGATGGCGTGTGGAACAAAATCGAGCAAAAGGTCGGGCGGACCAGCCGCCGGATCGGCGTTAGCTGTCCGCATGCTTCCGTGAACGGCGTATATGACGATATGAGGGTATCCTGGTGGACGGCGGGATTCTGGCCGGGCATTCTATGGCATTTGGCGGCGGACGGAGGGCATTCCGAGCTGAAGGCGATCGCCGAACAGTGCGAGGAACGTCTGGATGAGCCGCTGAACGCGCTGGCCGTGCATCATGACTCGGGCTTTATCTGGCTGCTCTCTTCCGTCGCCAATTACCGCATTACGGGCAGTGAGCGCTCGAAGGAGCGGGGACTGATGGCGGCTTCCCAGCTGGCCAGCCGCTTCAATCTGAAGGGCAACTACATCCGCGCATGGCATGACACACAGACTGTGAACCGCGCGGGCTGGTCGATTATCGACACGATGATGAACCTGCCGCTGTTGTACTGGGCTTCGGAAACGACGAACGATCCGCGTTTTCGCCATATCGCCGCCGCTCACGCGGAAACCGTGCTGAAGCATTTCATGCGTCCGGATGGATCAAGCTATCATATTCTCCGCTTTGATCCGGAAACCGGCGAACTGGTGGGTGCCGATGCCGGACAGGGACATGCGGAAAATTCAGCCTGGGCGAGAGGCAGCGCCTGGACGATTTACGGCATGCTGCTTTCGTATCAATATACGGGCAATGAAGAGTTTTTGATCGGATCCAAGCGGGCCGCCCATTTCTTCCTGGCGAATCTGCCGGAGGATTATGTGCCGCATTGGGACTTCCGTGCGCCGCGGAACGCGGACACGCCGCGGGATACATCGGCTGCGGCCTGCGCCGCGTGCGGATTGATCGAGTTGGCGGACTGCCTGCCGGAGGGCGAAGGCCAAATGTACCTGGAAGCTGCTGCGCGTTTGATCCGTGCATTGGATGAACAATACGGCGCCTGGGACCGGGAGGATGAGGAAGGACTGATTTTGTCCGGAACCTCGAACCTGCCTGGCGGAGTGCATATCGATACGCCGCTCATTTACGGCGATTATTTCTTCGTGGAGGCTGTCTCTAAGCTTCGCGGCTCGAAACGGCGGTTCTGGTAAAGAACCCGCGGATACAGAATGCTTTTCACTTGGTAAGGGATATAGAAAAGGACATGGAAAGGGGATCGACAATCATGGGAGATCAGACCGATTTGCAAAAAACGGGTTCCGTTCAACAGGAAGAGAACCTTCTAGACGATCCGCTGCAGGCTCTGAAGGAGGAATCGGGCACCGGACAAGACGATGTTCACGAGCGGCGGATCGCTTGGTGGCGGGAAGCCAGGCTCGGTCTGTTTATCCATTGGGGACCCTACTCGCTTCCGGCAGGCGAATGGAATGGGGAGGAGATCGAGGCTTCTTACAGCGAGCATCTCATGCTGCGGGCCCGCATTCCGGTGCAGGCTTACGAGGAAATGGCAGAGCAGTTCAACCCAACCTCCTTTGACGCCGGCAGGTGGGTCCGGACGGCGAAGCAGGCAGGGCTGAAATATATTATTTTTACCGCCAAGCATCATGACGGGTTCGCCATGTACGACTCGAAGGTTTCCGACTATTCCATCGTCAGGCATACCCCGTTCGGCCGTGATCCGCTGCGGGAGCTGGAGGATGCCTGCCGCGAGGAAGGTCTTGTGCTCGGCATCTACTATTCGCATGCGATGGATTGGCATGATCCCGACTCGCAGGGAAACACATGGGATTATCCGGGAAACATCGGCGCGTATGACGATGTGGAGAGCTGGATTCGCGACGAGGATAAGCGCTCGCGCTTCGACCATTACCTGCATCGTAAATCGCTGCCTCAGGTGCGTGAGCTGCTGACCGAATACGGCAAGGTCGGACTGATGTGGTTCGACTGTGGCGGCAAGCTGACAAGGGAGCAGGGAGAGCTGTTCCTCACCACCGTCCATGCGCTCCAGCAGGATTGCCTGGTGAACAGCCGCGTCTGGAAAAGCCCGCTTGGGGATTATGCCAATACCTCGGATAATCAGCTGGAAACGCGGACAATTCGCCAGGATTGGGAGAACATCATCACGCTCAATGATTCCTGGGGATATAAGAAATCCGACAACAACTGGAAGTCCCCGGTTTCGATCATCCGTCAAATCGTTGACGTGGTCAGCAAAAATGGCAACCTGGTCATTAACGTCGGCCCGACGGGGACGGGGGAATGGGACCCGGTCTCCGAGCAGATTCTGCTGGAGGTGGGAGATTGGCTGCGCGTCAACGGAGACGGCATCTACGGCGCGGGCGCTTCGCCGACCGCCAAGCCATCTTGGGGCAGATGCACCTTAAAGGGACAGACGCTGTATCTGCATGTATTTGAGCCGCCTGCCGATGGCTACTTGGTGGTTCCAGGGTTGCTCAGCCAAGTAAAGCGCATCTATCCGCTTGCAGGCGGAGAAGACCTGGAATACCAGTGGCTGGGAAGCAGCGATCTTGTCGTACGGCTGGTTGCGGGAGAGCTGGAAGCAAAAGACGGCAAGCCTGTTGTGCTGGCCGTGGAATGCTCCGGATTGGTGAACGGGAACGCCGTCAGGCTGCTTATGAACGGTGACGGGGCATCCCATGTTTATGATCTGGGTGTCTTTGAGAGCGAAATCACCGGAACGGCCCTCCGCTACGATACGGGCAAAAAGAACCGCGATAACCTGCTGGATTGGGCTTATCTACAGGATTATGCATCCTGGAAGGTGCGCGTAGCCGGACCTTGCACCTTTGCGGTAAGCCTGGAATACGGCTGCGGTGATGAGGGAGGAGGCTCCTTCCGTCTGGAAGCCCCTGGTCAAACGATTCTTTCGGAGGTTCAGTCGACGGGAGGTCCCTACGAGTTCCGCAGCGTTGAACTTGGCGAACTTCACTTTGCAGAGGCGGGCGAATACACATTGGAGCTGCACGCGGACCGGATTGCGGGAACGTATTTAATGCAGCCGCGCAAGCTGTCGCTTCGGCCTCTACATTCTTCAAATTAAAGAACAAGAAAGAACCCGCCAGAGCATCTTCTGTCGGGTTCTTTCATTTGCCATCCGTTTTCAGCTAAGTCGAATGCCCGGAAAAATCGGAATTTCTAGCAGTCATCGTTCCAGTGTAAGAACAGGAAGACTGCAGGGAATCCTCAGTTTCGTGATCGCCTGCGAACATACCATCTGACATGAAAATCGTACAAACGCGCATCGTCAAAGCCAACAGTCTGACTTATAGTATTGTCACATCTTAATCTCCCCCGTTCGCCCCGATTTGGACACAAATGTTCGGGAGGGCGAACAACTGCGTGCTCTAAGGCGTACAGCATTTTCGATTAACGTTTCAGCTTCAGGCTGCTTAGCCGACTCCCGAAATGTCCTTACAGCACACACACTCCCATCCATCTAAAGATCGACCTGACTTTAACACAAGCTCCTGTTTTGGCACTGAGACGCGCAAAAGGAGGCGATAATAGCGGGGCTGAGGCCAAGCCGCAAAAAAACGAACCTATCAGAACAAGGCAGAAGTATGAAAACGCTTTTCTATATTTGATACCAGGAGGTCCAAGTATGGCTGCAAAGAAAGTTCATGCCTTGAAAAAATCGGTGACAATGTATCTGCTCGTGATGTTGCTTATTCTCGTACCATTTTCCGGCACTTCCGCCGCAATTGCTGATCCCGCTTCACCTGCAGATTCGATTCAAGCTTCTGCAGGAGAATCTGCTGTTTCGGTGCAGCTACCGGAAACCACAATGCCTTCCGCCGATCCACAAAAGGCATCTGACCCCGCCGCGGAGCCGGCATCCGATAATGTTTCCGACCCTGCCGGAGCGAAGCTGACGGCTTCGGATGCCGTTATTGCCGCCGTTGAAGCCGGCAACCTGGCTGCAGGCAAAACGATGACCGCCAGCTCGTATACGCAGACCTATACGGCTTCGAATGCGGGCGATTCCAACGCATCCACCTATTGGGAGAGCAATAACAATGCCTTTCCACAGTGGCTCCAGGTGGATCTTGGCAGCTCATATAATGTGAATAAGGTCATCCTGAAGCTGCCTCCAAGCGGCTGGGAGACGCGCTCGCAGACGCTCAGCGTACAGGGAAGCAGCGACGGTTCGTCTTTCAGTAATCTGTCAGCTTCTGCAAATTATACTTTCAATCCGTCCAGCGGTAACACAGTCACGATCAATTTTGCTTCGGCATCCGCCAGATATGTACGGCTCGTGTTTACGGCCAACACGGCCTGGCCAGCTGGTCAGATTTCCGAATTCGAAGTTTACGGGCAAGCGCCGGCAGGGGACACCACGCCGCCGACGGTTCCGGCAAACCTCGCGTATACTGAACCTTCATCCGGCCAGATTAAGTTGACCTGGACCGCATCTACAGACAATGTCGGAGTCACGGGTTACGACATCTATGCGAATGGGGCCCTCCGTGCGAACGTAGCCGGCAATGTCCTGACTTACACGGACAGCCAGCCTACCACAGCGACCGTGTCCTATTATGTGAAAGCCAAGGATGCGGCAGGAAATGTATCTGCAGCCAGTAACACGGTCACGCGTACCGGTACCGGCGGTGGCGGTGGAACGGGCACCAACTTGGCCCTGAATAAGCCGGTCACCGCTTCCTCGAACGAATACATTTATTACGCCGCCAATGCCAATGACGGCAACCTGACAACCTATTGGGAAGGATCGGGCGGCAGCTATCCGAATACGTTGACCGTAAATCTGGGCGCTAACGCGGATATCTCGTCGATCGTGCTGAAACTGAATCCGGACAGTGCATGGGCCGCACGCACCCAAACGATTCAAGTGCTCGGACACGATCAGAACTCGTCCAATTTCACGAGTCTGGTTTCTTCCGCGCAGTACACGTTCAATCCGGCTTCCGGAAATAGCGTGACGATTCCGGTAAGCGCTACGGCAAGCGCCGTGCAGCTGAAAATCACTGCAAATACCGGTTCCTCCGGTGGCCAAATTGCCGAGTTTCAGGTCATCGGCACGCCGTCCACCAATCCGGACCTGACTATCACCGGCATGTCGTGGACTCCGGCTTCGCCTGTGGAAACAGACGCGATCGTTTTGACCTCCACGGTCAAGAACATCGGCACGTCGGCGTCTGCCGCTACGAATGTAAACTTCTATATTGGCACGACGAAAGTGGGAACGTCACCAGTCCCTGCCTTGGCGGCAGGTGCCTCCGCGAACGTGACCCTGAATCTGGGAGCCAAGGATGCGGGCACGTATGCGGTCAGCTCCAAGGTTGACGAGGATAACACGGTCATCGAGCAGAACGAGGACAATAACAGTTATACGAGTTCAACCTCCCTGGTGATCAGTGCGGTGCAAAGCTCAGACCTGATCGCTTCCTCCGTCAGCTGGTCGCCAAGCAATCCATCGGCCGGTAATACCGTGAACTTCTCCGTCACGGTGAAGAATCAAGGAACGATGGCCTCGGCAGGAGGCGCTCATTCCATTAAGCTAACACTCAGTGATGCTACCACGGGCGCCGTGCTTAAGACGTTGACCGGGTCTACAACAGGCGTTATTGCAAGCGGCGCTTCGGCGGCTCCGGTGAATCTGGGCAGCTGGACCGCAGCCAACGGCAAATATAACGTAAAAACGGAAATCGGCGTGGATGCCAATGAACTGCCTGCGAAGCAGGCGAATAATGTCGCGACGCAATCCTTTTTCGTGGGCCGCGGGGCGAATATGCCATACGATATGTACGAAGCAGAGGATGGCGTGATCGGCGGCGGCGCAGCTATCGTGGGTCCGAACCGCAACATCGGCGATATCGCGGGCGAAGCTTCGGGCCGCAAAGCGGTTACGTTGAATACGACGGGAAGCTACGTGCAGTTTACGACCAAAGCCGATACGAATACGCTCGTCGTCCGTTTCTCCATACCGGATGCTCCGGGAGGAGATGGCATGAATACGACGCTGAACGTTTACGTGAACGGGGTCTTTACGAAGACCATCGATCTGACGTCCAAGTACGCTTGGCTGTACGGCAACGAAACGAATCCGGGGAATAGCCCGTCTGCCGGCTCGCCAAGACATATCTATGATGAAGCCAACATCATGTTCGACTCCAATATTCCGGCAAACAGTACTATCAAGCTGCAAAAAGATGCCGCAAATACTAGCCAGTATGCCATTGATTTCATCAACCTGGAGAAGGTAGCGCCGATTGCGAATCCGGACCCGGCGAAATACGTCGTACCAGCCGGATTTACCCATCAGGACGTGCAAAATGCGCTTGATAAGGTGCGCATGGATACCACCGGCAATCTCGTAGGTGTCTACCTGCCGGCAGGCACGTACCAGACATCGAATAAATTCCAGGTGTACGGCAAGGCCGTCAAAATCACCGGAGCAGGCCCATGGTACACCCGATTTGTGGCTCCGTCCAACCAGACCAACACCGATATCGGGTTCTCGGCGACCTCGTCGGCGAACGGATCGACCTTTGCGAACTTTGCATACTTCGGCAATTATACGTCCCGCATTGACGGGCCGGGCAAAGTATTCGATTTCTCCAATGTCGCCAATATGACCATCGACAACATCTGGGTGGAGCACCAGGTCTGCATGTACTGGGGGGCCAATACCGACTACATGACGATTAAGAACTCCCGGATCCGCAACTTGTTTGCGGATGGCATCAATATGACGAACGGCAGCACCAACAACCTCGTTACCAACATTGAGGCAAGGGCAACCGGCGATGACAGCTTCGCTTTGTTCTCTGCCATTGATGCAGGCGGTGCCGACGAGAAGGATAACGTATTCGAGAATCTGACGTCACTCCTCACATGGCGGGCAGCAGGGCTTGCAGTGTACGGCGGTTACGGCAACACGTTCCGCAATATCTATATCGCTGATACGCTGTGTTATTCCGGCGTGACCATCAGCTCCTTGGACTTCGGCTATGCGATGAACGGATTCGGTGCATCGCCGACGACCAACCTGGAGAACATTTCAATCGTTCGTGCAGGCGGCCATTTCTGGGGCCAGCAGACCTTCCCGGCGATGTGGCTCTTCTCGGCCTCCAAGGTATTCCAGGGCATCCGGGTAAGTGATGTGGATATCATTGATCCGACTTATCACGGTATTATGTTCCAGACGAACTACGTCGGTAACGCGCCGCAAAATCCGATCAAGGATACCATTTTCACCAACATTACGATTTCCGGCGCGCAAAAGAGCGGCGATGCCTTTGATGCCAAATCCGGCGTTGGACTGTGGGCCAACGAGCTGCCTGAGCCGGGTCAAGGTCCGGCTGTTGGCTCCGTCACATTCAATAATTTAAAAATATTGAACACGGTGACACCGATCAAAAATAATACATCGACGTTTACCATCAATGTAAATCCTTAAGAATGAGGAAAGTAAATCTCAAGGCTGTCCCGGGAAGGGGGTTCTCCCTTTCTGCCCGGGCGGCCTTTTTTTTGCGGGGCGGAATATATCGCGGTTGATGTAGTATTTATCCGCATATAGATGAGAATGATAATTTTTCTCATTTAGTATTGTCTTCCCGCCAGCGCCATGTTAGTATGTTTCTTGATGAAACTGATAATCAATATCAATTACATATCTGAGGGAGTGTATCTGCAACGTGAAATACATAAATAGCAAGTGGGGTTACGCAGCTGTACTGATACTTTTAGCGACAACGGTGGCATGTGGCAATGAGTCTTCCACCACAGAAACACCCGTAAAAGAAACAACGGCGGAAGCAGCAACGACCGATACCAAAGCGGATGCGAAAACGGAATCCAATACAACCGACTCTGCGGCCGTGCAAGTAGACGAAACAAAGGCAGCGGAGCTGCAAGCACAGTTTCAAGGGCAGCCGTCCAAAGTCGTAGTAGCATCGGTAGCCATCGCGGAAATCCTGAATGAATTGGATGTGACACCTGTAGGTGTACCGACATCTACGATTGCACTTCCGGAGAAATTCAAAGACATTCAGCCGATCGGTTCTGCGCTGAAGCCGGATGTGGAGCAGGTGACGAAGCTTCAACCAGACGTGGTTTTGGGACCGGAATCGATCAAAGACAGTCTGGAAAAACAGTTTAAACCGGCCTCGCTCAAAACAGCTTATGTGCCTTCCGACTCGCTGGAAGAGCTTAAATTATCCACCGTGGTTCTGGGCCGCGTGTTTAATCAGGAACAGAAGGCAAACGAGTTCATCGCTTCGATGGAACAACAAGAGAAGGATGCCGTAAGCCAGGCTCAAGGGAAAACGGCACCGAAGGTCATGCTGCTGTTCGGTTCGGCGGAATCCTTCATGATGATGAATGAAAATACCTTTGCCGGCAGTATTGCGAAGAAGCTTGGGGCTTCCAACGTCGTAACGGACGTGCTGAAATCGGAAGAAACCTATTTGCCGCTCAATATGGAGAATGTGGTAACAGCCAATCCGGATGTAATCCTGCTTGTGTCACATGGTGATCCAGAGGCTGCCATTCAGAAGTTTGAAGCGGACGTGAAGAAAAACGGCGCATGGGAAAAGCTGAATGCTTTTAAAAACAAACGCGTACAGGCGCTTGATTATAATCTTTTCGGAGTAGCATCCATCGTAAAGGCTTCGGACGCCTATAAAGAAATGTTGGGTCTTTTATACCCTTGATCTAACCTGAGCACATAATGAGACACATTTGAACGGAGGAATAAGAAGGGTGCTGGACACGAAAAAAACAAAAAGCTTTGCCATCAGTACCACCTTTATTCTGCTGATCATTGCCATGATATGTTCCATAGGGCTCGGGAGCGTGAAGTTTTCGCCGGTGGAAATCGTAAAGGCACTCGCCGGATACGGAGAACAGGTATCGGATACGATCTTGTGGGATATCCGTATCCCCCGCGTTTTGCTCGCTGCCGTTATCGGTTTGAACCTGGCGGTATCGGGTGCACTGCTGCAGGCTGTGATGCATAATCCCCTGGCCGATCCCGGACTCACGGGGGTTTCCAGCGGTGCCGCTGTAGCCGTACTGTTTATTTTACTGGTCGTACCGGGGTATTCGTCGTTTATCCCCATCGCCGCGATTGCCGGGGGCGGCGTTGCCGCTGTCATGGTATATGCGCTGGCTTGGAAGAAGCGAGGAATTACGCCGGTAAGGGTTATTTTATCCGGTGTGGCCGTGAACTCGATTTTCGGCGGTATCATCGGCTTGTTATCCCTTCTCTACAGCGATAAGCTTCCAGGGGCCCTTCAGTGGCTTAACGGAAGCATGTCGGGCAAGGGAATGGGAGATTTCACGGTGATGCTGCCTTATTCGGTGATTGGCTGGATTGCTGCTTTGTTTTGCATCCGCAAGGCCAATGTGCTGAGACTGGGAGAGCAGGCGGCGCTGAATCTGGGTGAAAATATCAATCGAATTCGGTTGATAATCTCTTTCGTAGCGGTTTATCTGGCAGCCGTGTCGGTCTCTACAGTAGGTATGATCGGTTTTGTGGGTCTGGTCGTGCCCCATATGGCAAGAATGATCGTCGGATCGGATTATCGCAAAATGCTGCCGATGAGCATGGGACTCGGTGCACTGGTGCTGCTCGTAGCGGATACGGCAGGGCGGACCCTGTTTGCACCACTTGATATTCCCGCAGGGATTGTGATGGCTGTAGCCGGTGGCCCGTATTTTCTGTATTTGATGCGGAAGGGAGACATCTAATTTGCTGGAAGCAACCAACGTAACAATTGGATATGACGGAAAAAGGATCATTCACAATGTGGATTTGCGAATCGGCGAGGGAGAGATGGTGTCCATTATCGGTCCGAACGGTTCGGGGAAATCGACTTTGCTCAAGGGTTTGTCCCGACTGATTCCCTGCGAGAGCGGAACGGTACGGCTTGCCGGCCGTGAACTCAGATCTATGCCCAATAAGCAGATTTCGCAGCTCATGTGCATTCTTTCCCAGTCGAACCAGACGCCTGCGGATATGACCGTGGAGGAGCTGGTGTCTTACGGGCGGCTGCCGCATATGAAATGGTACGGCAGATTATCGCTTGAAGATTATGCGATTATCGACTGGGCAATCGCCCAGACCGGACTGGATGCCTTCCGCAAAAGGTTGGTCGTATCGCTGTCCGGAGGAGAAGCGCAGCGGGCCTGGATTGCCATGGCGCTGGCGCAGCGGCCCAAGGTGCTTCTGCTGGACGAACCGACAACCTATCTCGATATTGCGCACCAGCTAGAGGTGTTGGAATTGGTACGAAGCGTAAACCAGGAATTGGGCATCACAACCGTGATGGTGCTTCATGATCTGAACCAAGCCAGTGCTTACAGCGATTCCATTTGCGTTATTCGCGAAGGACATATTGCACTAACGGGCAAGCCGAAGGAAGTGCTGACTTCAGCGACCATACGGGAGATATACGGCGTGGAGGCAGAGGTAGAATTCGTTCGTAACGCGCAGTATCCGCGCATTCATCCGATCCGCAGGACACAGGTTGCCTCATTATAAGCGAGTGGATCCAAATATCGCTAGAAAAACTTCGCTAAATGCAGCCAGTCTTCTTAAAGAGTTCAATAGAAGCTTGATATACATTACGACTAATGCAGGAGGTATGCATGATGAAAACCATCGATATTGAGACTACTAAGACCCGCTATACGGCTTTTATGGATAGCCGCACCACCTTGATCATCAGCACGCTGGACGAGAACGGGGCGCCTTTTATCAGCTATGCTCCATTTGTGAAAGTGGACGGGAAGCTTTACATCTATATCAGCCAAATTTCTGATCATTACCGGTATGTGGAGGAGAATGCCCAGATTCATGTCATGATGATTGCCGACGAGTCGCAAACGCCGAACACCTTTGCCCGTGAGCGGGCCCGTTTCGCCTGCACGTCGGAAAACATCGGCAATGATGGTTATGAGGATATTTTCGGGGAATTCAATTTGAAGTTCGGCGATAAAATGATGAACATGTTGCGCGGGCTGGATTTTTCACTGTTTGAGCTGACGCCTTTGCATGGAAGATATGTCATCGGCTTTGGTCAGGCATTTGATGTGGATTTGTCCGGGGAACGCTTTGATCATGTAGTGGTCGATAAGAAGAAGGACAAGCAATAGTCATAAGCGAGAAACCGCAAACAGGAATTATTAAAGATCTTAGGCAAGGCTTACTGGCAAGAGTTCACATCATGGTTTTAAGCAAGGGAAAGAGCAAGCAATGAGCAATAAGTAAACTCCAAAATGAGGAAGGAGAGCTGGACTCATGTCGTTTGAAGCCGTACACCCGATTTGGAGAACCGTCCGGGACCGCTTTTATAAATTGGCGCTGGGACTTCGTGAAGAAGAACTGTCTCATAATTTGTCAGGCCAGGGTTCTTCCATAGGCTGGATGCTGCGCCATAATGCCGAGGTAGAGTACATGTTCGCGGAATGGTTTTTTCAAACAGCGCAGCCTGAGGGCGTCGTATATTTAACCAGTGACGGTACGAAGGAGCATCCGGAATACGCGGATCATAAGGAACTGCTTCGATTCCTGGAGGAATCCGACAGACATTTGACGATGGCGATGCGTTCGCTGTCAGAGGAGTCTTGGGATATTCCGGTATCTTCGCCGCTCGGTGTTTCGACCCCGCGCGAGGCACTTGGAAGAGTGCTATACCATAACGGTCTGCACGCAGGCCAAATAGCGCAGATCCGCAAATTTAACGCTTAGTGTCATCCGCCTTGCCAATCGACTTCCGGAACCGATCTGTTATAATAGGTGAACGCAGATGGAAGGGATCGATGTCATGATGGAATATACGCCTCAGCAGGTAGCCGAATGGATGGTTGAGGAGATCAGATTTAAGGGCAATCTGTATCAATCCGATGCTATTCAATATGTGCGCGAAAATTTCGGCGAGGATTTTGTTTTTGTGAACGAGAATGGGAATGCTTCGCTGTCCAAGGAAGTGAAAAAGGCCTTCCGCAAGCTTCATGGAGGCCGGATCGCATGGGATCGCGATGGTTTTATGTGGGCATGGACGTAAGAACGCGGGATGGTTATTAGAAACCCTGGGACATTTGATCCCGGGGTTTTTTCTGTAAAATGTCGATTCGGGACTTTAGATTCAATCTCCCTAAATTCTATTTACAAATATTAGGAATAGTCCTAAACTATGTGTAAGCGTTTTTAAAGTTAAAGCGCTTTAATTTAACAAGGGGGTGAAGGCCGCCATTCATCGTGAATCATCGTCTGATTCATCAGGGTGCAGTACTGCTTTACGGCTTCAAGGTTATGTCATGGATCAAGACCCATTTGAACCTAAAGGAGCGTAAGTTTATGAGAAAAAACAGGAAATTTTCGTTTAGCGGCAAGGCTGTCACGATGTGTTGTCTCGCTTTTCTTCTGATTCCGGCAGGATTCGCTTTCGCCTCTCCTAACAAGCCGTTCCCGCAGCATACGACATATACCAGCGGTACGATCAAACCGAGCAACATCACGCAAAGCGCGATGGACAGCGCCGTCCAGTCCAAATGGGACAGCTGGAAATCGGCTTACTTGAAGCCGGCCGGTACCGGAAAATATTACGTGAAATACGAGTCCAATGGGGATACGGTGTCCGAAGCCCATGGCTACGGCATGCTGGCAACCGTCTTAATGGCCGGTTATGACAGCAACGCGCAGACCTACTTTGACGGACTTTATCAATATTATAAGGCTCATCCAAGCGACAACAACTCGAAATTGATGGCTTGGAAACAAAACAGCAGCTTCCAGAACATCGAAGGAGCTGACTCGGCGACGGATGGGGATATGGACATTGCTTATTCTCTTCTCCTCGCGGACAAGCAGTGGGGAAGCAGCGGCAGCATCAATTATCTCCAAGCGGGCAAAGACATCATTAATGCCATCATGCAAAGTGACGTGAACCAGTCGCAATGGACGCTCCGTCTAGGCGACTGGGCAACGGACAACACTTACAAGAATGCCACCCGCCCATCCGACTTTATGCTGAATCACATGAAGGCATTCCAGGCGGCAACCGGCGATACGAAGTGGACGAACGTGATCGACAAGACCTATACCATTATCAACTCGCTCTATAGCGGCTACAGCTCGTCAACCGGGCTGCTTCCGGATTTCGTGGTTCTGTCGGGCTCAACGTACAAGCCTGCTTCCGCGAACTTCCTGGAGGGATCGAATGACGGCTTCTACGATTACAACTCCTGCCGTACGCCTTGGCGGATCACGACTGACTATCTGATCAGCGGTGATAACCGCGCCCTGAGTCAGCTTGATCAAATGAACACATGGATTAAAGGCAAAGTGAGCAGCAATCCAAGCAGCGTGAAGGACGGTTATAAACTGAACGGTACTGTTACCGGCTCCGGCGGCAGCGGCGCGTTCTACGCACCATTTGGTGTCAGTGCCATGACTTCCTCCGCCAACCAAAGCTGGCTGAATTCCGTGTGGACCAAAACGGCAGGAAGTTCCAATGAAGGCTATTATGAAGACAGCATCAAACTGTTCTCCATGATTGTGATGTCCGGCAACTGGTGGACATATTAAGCGGCATCAGGGAAAATCTCGCATATGCAAGAAGGCCGGGAGAACAGCTCCCGGCCTTCTTTTTTGGTTAAGGAAGAAAAGATGCTCAAAGCATCCGTTGACATCCGATTTCCCAAGTGAACACGGCGATAAGGTAAGAATCTCTTAAGATTCAGCCATTCGGATATTTCTCATATGTATGTTTATCATAGATGAATTTCTACATCAGGAACTTCCAGATCAGCCAGCAGATTAGCACGGATAACCAGGATGTGAAACCGAAAATCATGACGATTTTATTCTCGCTCCATCCGTATTTGAGGCTGAAATGGTAATGGATCGGGGCCATCCGGAACAGCCGCAGTTTGGTCCGTTTGTAATACCACACCTGCAAAATGACCGATAGTTGTTCGGCGAGATACACGAAGAACAGAATGGGAATCAGGATTTCGACCTTCTCAATCACGGCCAAGACGGACAAGGAGCCTCCGATGGCGAGCGATCCGGTATCCCCCATAAAGGCCCGTGCCGGATATATATTGTACAGAAAAAGGCCCAGGAGACAACCGATCATCACAAGCGAGAAGGTTTGCACTTCCGGTTTGTCCGATATCATGAAAAAGAAAAAGTAAGTCGGGATTGCCACATTAATCAGCAGGCCGTCCAAACCATCCGTAAAATTAATGGCATTGGCCGAGCCGACCACGAACAAAAGCATGACAGCTACGTAGGCATACACAGGCAGATGGAGCTGAGTCCCTTGGAAAAATGCAATATCACTGGTCAAACCAAATGAATGAAGCAGCATATACAGAATGACGCCTGTAAAAATGAATTGCAGCACCAACTTCATGCGACCGGAAATGCCGGAGGGATCCTGCCAAGCAGCTTTTTTGAAATCATCCAGGAAGCCAACTGAGCTGAACAATAGGAACGTAACGCAAAGCAGCAGCATCAGCGGTACCGGATGGGATTGCAGCGAGGTCGCTACGCCAATCATCAAAATCAGCCCGGCCATCAGAGGCGTTCCGCGTTTGGCTTGGTGGTCTGCCGGGAGTTCCGAGCGGATTGGCTGCGTGAGCCTCAGTCTTCGAAGTGCCCAAATGAGCATGGGCATAAGCACTGCCACAAGCAAAAAGGATAAGCCGGATATGGCCATCATTCCAAACATGTGAGAAACACCCTATTTCTTCGTTTATATGGTTTTGTTGCCTTATTATATAATTAATTCATCCTGCTGGACAAACATTCCTCTTATGTAGGAAAGATGGAATATCTACGTCCGGCATCATCGTAATTCCATGAGAAAAACCTGTCTACACATCTGTAACGGTAAACAGGTTGTCGATTCCTTTTGTAACATATGCGCGATCTGCGAGAGGTTCCTGGACGGCCGGTTTCCAAATTTTCGGCGAATCGGTCAGAGAGGAAAGCTTCTTGCCGTACCAGTTCTCAAACTTGGTTCGCTTGGCGGTATAAGTGCGGTTATCGAACTTAAACCGGATTTGCTGCAGGTTGTCGATTAGCGCAAACGATGCTGTAGCGTTGTATATCAGTGAGCGTTCAAGCCTTTCTTCATCCAGATCGGCCGTCCCGGCTTGATAGAGAATGTCGGCCGCCAAGCTGTCCGGATGAAGCTCCATTGTGCTTGGAATCTCGTTCAGCGGAAGTGCATGATTAAGGTTGGAGAGATTCGAAAAGTTGCCCATGTACTTGTTCTGATACTTCATGATGCTTTGCAGATCATGCGTCAGCGGGCTTTGCTGCTCGGCAGCATATACCTGCTTGTCGCGGTCCCACTGCGGCAGAACGAAGCCTTGAACCGCGGTAAAAAGCAAAATTCCGGCTGCTGCAAGCAGCAGAATGGTTTTATTTTTAGTCCACATGCCTGCCACCTGCCTCATGTTTCATTTTGAGCCGGAGAGAGGCGCTAAAGATTAGCGGGATGATTATGGTCACTAATGGCCAGGCATAGTGTGCGGCAAGCGTGCCAAATTGGTAAGGGCCTGAAATATGCAGCGGCCTGCCGAACCAGATGTTGCTGCCCATATGAACCGCCGTCGTAGACATCGTCATCGCCAGTACGAATATGCCCCATATGATCCAAGCCAGCGTACGGGAGCGTACCGCAGATGTATGATTGAAACTTGCTGTCTTAGAATCGGCTCCGGCAGCGGAACCGCGGACCAACAAGTAAAGGATGCCCAGTACAACTGCGATGAGCGGCAGCAGGAGGCTGAGATTCTCCGCAACCTGGAAGAGCCGCATCGGAATCGTGATGATCCAGGCGATCAGGCTGTACAGCAGCGCTGTTTGCAGCAGCTCGCTCCGATATTTAACTACCTCATAGGAGGCGGGCTCTTCAACCAATCCTTCAACGCTCGTTATATTGGATTTAGCTGCTTCCACGGCCAGGCTGTATTCCATGCCATCCCCGGTCAGATCCGCAACCTTGGCTTCCAGATTACTCAGAATCTCAGCCTTTAACTCCCGAACCTGCGGCGTGGGCTTGTATCCCGCGAATAATTTTTCCACATGCTCCTGTAATGGATTCAAATCGATTCCTCCCCGGATTCAATCAGCTGATCGATCAATCTTTTGGCGATTTTCCAAGCCTCGACGCTGCGGTGGTACGTTTCTATTCCATGCGGCGTAACCGTGTAGTATTTGCGGCGGCCGCCCTGACTTTCGTTTCCCCAGTAGGATGTGATATAGCCTAGGGATTCCAGCCGCTTCAGGCTCGTATAAAGCGAAGGTTCCTTGAGTTCGTATTGGCCTTGACTGTATTTGAAGATGGATTTAATAATTTCATAGCCGTAATTGTCACCCTCACACAAAATGCGGAGGATAATCGTATCGATATTGCCGCGGATCAGATCACTGCTGATACTGCTTTCGCCCACTCGCGTTCACCTCGTGAATATAATGTAACACATATTACTATGTGTGACAATGTAATATGGCAACTGGCGTTCTGATCAGCAGCAGACCCTACATATGTCATTTGGAGAAAAAGAAAAGGCAGGCCAAGAGGGTTCTCTTGGTCCTGCCTTTATCAGTGGCTCAGTTGATCGAGGTCGTGGTCACGAGGCTTTCATTCGAAGCCGTGTCCTCCGCCTCAGATGTCTCACCCTGCCAGAGGAGCTGCATCTCGGAGTTTGTTGCGAGCAGATCGGACAAGGCACCTTCTGCTTCGATGCGTCCGTCCTTCATGACGATGATATGGTCAGCCTGTGCCAGTGCCGCTTTACGGTGGGAAACGGCGATACAGGTGACGTCCCGTTCCTCGAAGAGCCGTTCCCAAAGTTGTTTCTCTGTCTCTACATCCAGGGCGCTCGACAGGTCGTCGAAGATGAAGAGATCTGACTCTGTCATCATCATCCGCGCCGTGGCTGCGCGCTGGATCTGACCGCCGGACAGCATCACCCCTCTTGGGCCGACAAAGGTCTCAAGGCCTTTGTCCAGATCCTCAATATCTTTCTCCATGACGGCTAAACGAACCGCCCTAGCGAGTATTTCGTCGCTTGAAGGGCTTCCCTGAATGATGTTCTCCCGGAGTGTATCGCTGAACAGCCTTGGTACCTGCGGCGTATAGGCCGCCCGAGGCGGAATAAGGAATGATGCCGGGTCCACCTCTTGGCCATTCCAATGTACGGCTCCGCCGGATTTAGGCAGCAGCCCGAGCAATGTACGAACCAGCGTCGATTTACCCGAGCCAATCCTGCCGGTAATGACCACGAATTTGCCTCGCTCCATCGTAAAGCTCACATCGGCGATCCCATTTTCAGAGTTTGGATAGGTGTAGGAGAGCTCCTTAACTTCAAGCGTTTGAAGCCGCTCTTGGGGATCTTTCTTGATCACCGGCGGTTCTGGGGGGTCCCCGTAAAGATGGGTTTCGCTGAACTCCATGATTCGCTCCTGTTCGCCGGGACGGAAGAGGATGCTCATCCGATCCAAGGATACTTTTAAGCGCTTATGCTGGAACACCATATATCCGAACAACGAAATACTGAAAGCGATATTCGACAAATATGAAGTGAAGAGGGCGAAGTCGCCAACGGTAAACTGGCCCGCCTTCATCGCCGATGCGCACATCAGCAAAATGATGCCGGTGCAGATACTTAACACATACTGATTGAGCGAGCGCATCCACTGCTTGAACAGATTATCCTTTAGTGCTGCCTGCCGACGCGATTCGTTGAGCTCGACAAACCGCTTGTGGACATGCTCTTCCGCCTGGCCCAATTTCAAGGCTTGCACGGCGCCGAAGGACTCGGCAATAAAGCTGGTAATGCGTCCTGTTGCTTCGCGGTTTTGCTGGCCGTAGCGTCTGGCGCGGTTGCCCGAAAGATTGTTCAGCAGCGTCACTGCGATGAGCGGGAGAAGAGCAACCAGCGTGATCTGCCAATTGATCTTGGCCATGATGACGAGAGAAATGACGGCGAACGCGAGCCGGCCCCAGAAGTCGACCCAGGATTCCACGTATTCGACGACTTCATCCACGTCCTCACGGAATCGGCTGACCGCTTCCCCCGGGGAAGCAGGCAAGTTGCGGCCCGGCCAGCGCATGATTCCTTTGAGCATATTGGTACGCAAAATGGCCTGGATATCGTAAATGTAAGTAACCCATTTGAAGAAGGCCCAGAAAAAGACGCCTACCCGCGATACCCTTACGAGTGCAATGAAAATCAAAGGAACCGCGAGCCAGAGGTAGTCATGGGACTGCACCGGGACTCTGTCAAAGAACCACTTCATGCCAAACCCCAGGAGCAGCGGCAGAGAGTGGAACAAGCCCCAGAGCAGGCCGTTTACGATAAAAAGCGATATGTTATAGGTAAACAGGCGTTGTATAAATCGGGATACGGTCATGCTAAATCCTCCTCTCTGCCTGTGATCAGGAGCTGGGCGTAATGCGAGGATGGATCTTTGGCCAGTGCCTCCCTCTCGCCAAATTCAAGAATTCGTCCATCCCCAAGTACCATGATGTGATCCACCTGCTCCAATGTAGAGAGCCGATGCGCGATGACGATGCCGGTGCATTGCTTCATGAGCTGATCCACGGCGGACTGAAGCATGGCTTCGGTAGCCGCGTCCAGGCGCGAGGAAGGCTCATCGAGAATTACCAGACTAGGCTCGGTCAGGAAGACGCGCGTCAGGGCAAACAACTGGGCTTCACCGGCGGAGAGAGAAGCTCCTCCTGCCTTTAGATGCGTATCGAGGCCTTCAGGCAGCGAGTCGATCCACTGCTTAAGACCAAGCCGACCGGTCGTCTCCAGGATGTATTCATCCGAAATGCTGCCGTCGAACAGCGTAAGGTTATCGCGAAGCGTGCCGTCAAACAGCTGCACATCCTGCGTGACCATGCCAACCCGGCGGTACAAGGCTTCAAGCTTCAAATCCTGGATATCCGTTCCTCCGACCCGAATGGCACCGCTGTTAATATTGTACAGCCGGAGAAGGACGCGGCTGAGGCTGGATTTGCCGCTGCCGGTGCGCCCGATGATGCCAAGTCTTTCGCCTGGCCGGACTTTGAACGTAATATCATGCAGCACCGGCTTATCCGGGTTGTAGCTGAAGTTTACGTGATCGAATTCGAGGCCTAGCGCCCCTTCCGGAAGTTTCGTTTGGTTTCCTTCCATGATTTCGCTGCGGTTGCCCAGCAGCTCCTGCGAACGCATCATGCCGGATTTGGCTTTCTGAAACTCTTGTACCTGATCCCCGAGTTGTTCGATCGGATCGTTCAGCATTTGGGTGTATTGATAGATCAGAAACAGCGTCCCTATCGTGATTTGGCTGGTCAGATAATAATGGACGCCGAGCAGCAGCACGACCGTGACGGCGATCGCAAAGAGAACGACGGTTGTATTCCACGGAATGACGCGGAGCATCCAAGCCTTGCGGCCTTTCAGGAACACGTTCCGCATTGCCCGGTGGAAGCGGTTCATGACATACGGCACGTTGCCGTTGGCCTGAACGTCTTCGATGCCCGCTATCCGTTCCTCGATGAAGCCGAACAAGGCGGCGCTTGCGCCGCGTTCGTCTTTGGAGGACTTTACGCCGAGATCGCGGATGAACACCATGGCGCCGATGGAAGCCAGCGTAAATACGGTCATCACTGCAGCGATCGGCCAATTAATGGTAAACATGAAGCCCAGTATGCCGGCGAGGAGAACGAAGCTGCCGATGACCTTGATGATGAACATGGCGAAGAAGTTCGACATGTTGGTCACGTCGCCATCGATCCGCTCGATCATCTCGCCGGGCGTTTTTAAATTGTGAAAACGCATATCCAGGCGGAGACAGTGCTTCAAGAGATCGCCGCGAAGCTGATTCGTGGCACGCCAGGAAACATCATTTCCGAGGTAGCTGATCGCAACGGATACGACCTGGTTCAATATGGCAAATAGCAAGTAATATCCGGCCAGCACCAGCAGCTTGGAAACGATGCCGTTATCTGCGGCCGTATCGATAAAGCGCTGGACAATCTGCGGATTCACGAGCTGGGCCGCGGTGGAAGCGAGCAGCAGCACCAGCAGAATGAGCAGCCGGCCCTTGACCGGACGCAGATACCGGAAGAGCCATGACATCGATGGCTTGTTAGGTTGTTGCATGTGAAAACCCCCAATTCCAAAACCATAACAATATGTATTTTTAAGAATTATAGTCTGCGTCTGGCCGCAACCCAATTAATTGACCAGATGCAAATAATATCCATCATACAATAATTCGGAAGCGATTCAAGATAAAGTTCGGCTAAAAGAAAACTTTATCCATGACAGTTATTTTCTCTCCGTTCATATTCAGTTCATATTGGACGTTTAATCTATGTACCGTAAGCTGATTTCGGATGTTCCTGATTTGCAGCTCGCCGAGTATTTTTTTCATCGGAATGGTGAAGGACAATAAAACGGTGAATATCTAACAGATACGGCTGCGTATGCCATCCGCATGGACCTTTGTCACGAGATTGGAGCGCAGATCTTCAAAGAAATCGATTATAGCTGAACCTTTTCTGGCGATATCGGGGTATGATGGCTTAGATGTTTAATGCGCTCTGATAAAATACGAATAAAACGTTCGCTTATACAATTATGGAAAGGAGAGGGGAAGAATGCCACTCATTCTTGTGGTCGATGACGATCCGCATATTCGCGAACTGGTCAGCCATTTGCTCAAAAGCGAAGGCTTCCACACGGCGGAAGCCGCTGACGGACATGATGCCCTGAAGGTGCTCGAAACGACGCGGGCCGATCTGGTCGTGCTTGATGTCATGATGCCGGGCATGGACGGATGGGAGCTGTGCAAGGAATTAACGGAGAACTATGAGGATCTGCCTGTCTTGATGCTGACGGCAAAAGGCGAGACTGTCCATAAGGTCAAGGGTTTTGAGCTGGGTACCGACGATTATTTGGTGAAACCCTTTGATCCACCGGAGCTGATCGTCCGGGTCAAGGCACTTCTGAAGCGCTACCGAATTTCCGCTTCTCAGCAGATCCAGATCGGTTCGCTCCGGCTGAACCGTAAAAACTACGAATGCTATAGCGGAGATGAAGCCATCACTCTGCCCCTGAAGGAATTCGAGTTGCTGTTCCTTCTGGGAAGCTATCCCGGGAAGACGTTTGCCCGCGACCAACTGATCGAGCAAATCTGGGGATTCGATTACGAAGGCGACGAGCGCACGGTCGACGTGCATATCAAACGTCTCCGGGAGCGGTTCCCTCCGGAAGAACAGGCCTTCCAGATTCGGACGATTCGCGGGCTTGGTTACCGGATGGAGGTGACTTCTTGAAGCATACAGGGATCTGGATGAAGCTAAAGGTCGTGTTTTTCATGCTGCTCGTACTCATCGCGCTCAGTCTCTGTTGGACGGCGGCCTACTTTCTTATGCATTGGTTAAGCTGGCCTCAAGCCCTTCTTGCGAGGCAGCTGGCGGTTTCCATCGCTGGATTCTTCATTTTCGGCTTGATCATCTCGATCATATCGAGATTTGGCCGGAGAAAGGAGATGGAGTTCTATCAGAGCATCATTGATGCTTTTCGGCGGATTGCCAGAGGCGACTTTACGGTTTCGCTGCCCTTGGAAGGCATGGATAACGGCCGTTTTACAGACATCATCCAGAGCATCAACGACATGGCCGCCGATCTGAATAAGCTCGAAACGATGCGTCAGGGGTTCATCTCGGACGTGTCGCATGAAATTCAGTCTCCGTTGACATCGATCAGCGGTTTTGCTCGGGTGTTGAAGGAGAAGGAATTGAGTGCGGAAGAGCGGGAGCATTACCTTGATATCATCGAGCAGGAAAGCGTGAGACTCTCTCGCCTGTCGGAAAATATGCTGCGTTTGGCTTCGCTGGATTCCGAGCAGCATCCGTTCCATCCGGCTCCGATACGGCTTGATAAGCAGCTGCAGCAGCTGATTCTGGCCTGCGAACCGCTGTGGCTGGAGAAGGATCTGGACATGTCGGCCGATCTGAGCCCGGTCACGATTGAAGCGGACCCGGATCTGCTGAGCCAGGTATGGGTGAATCTGCTTCATAACGCGATCAAGTTCACGCCGCATGGGGGAACCGTTGAAGTCCGGCTGGAAGCGGGCGAAGACGCGGTTCGCGTTAGGGTGGAGGACTCAGGCATAGGCATCTCGGAAGAGGATCAGGCGCATATATTTGACCGGTTTTACAAGGCCGATAAATCAAGAACCCGCTCGGGCGGGGGGAGCGGGCTCGGATTATCCATTATTCAAAAAATCGTGCAGATGCATCAAGGTAGCGTAACGGCTACCAGCCGTCTGGGCGAAGGGACGACGATGACCGTTCAACTGCCTTGGGTTACGGCAGCAAGCCCAGCTCCTGTGCAGCCAGCAGCGCCTGCGTCCGCGAAGAAACGCCGAGCTTCTCATACAGCCGCGAAAGATACACTTTAACCGTTCCTTCCGACAAAGCGAGCTCGGAAGCGATCAGCTTGTTGCTGGCACCTTTGCGGATGAATTGCAGAAGGACGGTTTCGCTCCGGCTTAGCTGCTCGATCAGAGCCGCCGAAGCCTCGCGTATGACATCCGCTTCAGCCGGCGAAAACTGCTGCAGCAGGCTGTGGACGTAATCGGAAGATACCCTCGCCCGTCTGGGTTCGCCCTCTTGCGCGGTATCTAAAGGTCCGATGCCGGCTTCTGCTGCATAACGGGTAAGCAGGGCACGCAAGGGCTTCCCTTCGTCAAGAAAGCTTCGGACATAACCGTTACGCTCTCCGATCAGCAGCGCCTCATGTAGTGCATGAAGGGCTGCTCTTCGCTGTCCCCGCTGCTCTTCCAACAGCGCCTGCAGAATCGATATCTCCACGATGCTGGAGAGGAGCTGTTCTCGTACCGACTGGGGCTTCAGCTGCTCCAGCAGCCGCAGCGCCTCTGCTTCCTTCCGCTGGCGCCCCAGCAGCCGCACATACGACAGATATTCGTATTCTCGTTGAAAGGTGGGCCGGTCCTTTGCCGAAAGGCACAGCATCGCGGCGATTTTTTTGGCGGCGGACATCTTGCCTTCCTTGACGTGAAGTCGCATTCTACGGGCCAGCAGCAGGGAGTTCCACGGCTGGTTCCATTGAACCCGGGCATGTTCGAGGCCTTCCTGAATCAAATCATGGGCAAGACGGCTGCGGCCCTCGAGCAGATGCAGCTCGATGCGCATTAGCAGCATCGGCAGCAGCAGGCCGGGCAGCTCGGCATCAGAGGCGACCGGAAACATGGCTTCCATGGCCGCACGGCAGTCGTCGATTCGGTTCCATTCATAATAGCCCTCTACAAGAGATTGCTTCACGTAATAGTAAACGAGCGATTCCTGCAGCCCGTGCGAGGCCAGCACCCCGAGATACAGCCCTCCGATGTTCTCCATGTCAGGCGACAAAGCCCCCTTCAGACCAAGCGCCGTACGCCGGATGAAAGGCTCCCTTACATTGAAGTTAAATTTGTAAAAGGTAGGATCCGCAGGCAAAATATCATCAAGCATCGTACCGATGAACGCATACCAGTTCCCGAAGTCGCCGCTTGCGAACATGAGATTCGATCTGACGAAGAGGATGCCGCTCTGCAGCTGCTTCCATCGATCGGGATGACCGTCTTTTTGTTCGTTCTCGAAGTGCTCCAAGCGCTGCTCAGCCAGAACAAATCGTCCGGTCAGCACCAGCACGAAGGCGTAGAACAGCTCGACTTCCGGCTTCAGCGCGTAGGAACGGGGAAAGCTGTCGAGCCAGCGCAGCAGATTGCCGAGCTCTCCGCTTTTCAGCAGAGCCGGGATATGATTTTCCAACAGCGTCTCCGCCATATGAAAGTCTTCAGCAATGACCGCGTACTCTATGGCCTCATCCATGTAACCTCGCTGCGTGAAAGCCTCGCTTGCCAGACGGTGAAGCCTGTCCCACGATTCCGGGCGGTGTCTTTTGAAGTACTCGCGTATAGAGCCGGTAAACAGATGGTGATACCGGAACCATTCGTTGGTTTCGTCAAGCGGAATCAGGAAAAGATTCAGCTTCTGGATCTGCATAAGCTTCGTGCGGCTTTCCTGATCCTCCGTGACCGCTTCGCATATTTCCGCGTCAAATCGCTCCAATATGGATGTCTTCAGCACGAATTGATATAGTTCATCCGGCAAGCCCGAGATCACTTCATGAAAAATGTAATCCGTCACGTTGCGGTGACTGCCTTGAAACTGCCCGATGAAATGGTCAATGTCTTGTCCCGACTTCAAAGACAGCAGAGCCAGCTGCAGACCGGTAGCCCACCCCTCCGTCCGTAGGTTCAGCTCGTTGATTTGTCTATGCGTCATTCCTGGACCTAACCCTTCGCGGCATAAAATTTCGGTTTCGTCAGGGGTGAACTGCAGCCCGGCAGCACCGAGTTCGCGGCTCTCGCTTTTGGAAAGCCATTTGACGGTGGCAAAAGGAAGCTCATTGCGGCTCGCCACCAGCAGATGCAGCGGCTCAGGCATATATTCGATGAAATAGGAGAGGCTCTCGTGAATGCGTGGGTCCCCGATTACATGGTAGTCATCCAAAATCCAGGTGAGCGGCTCCGTCAGTTCATAGAGCTCGTTCATCAAAGCATCGAGAAAGGATATGAGAGACAATCCGTTCAGTTCTTCGGCAAGAACGGTGATTTTAGGTTTAAGGGCAGGAGGGACGACGGCTGCAAGCGAGTGCACCGCGTAACGCCAAAAGCGGAGCGGGTCATTATCGCGTTCATCCAGCGTCAGCCATGCGCCTTGCATGTGCCTTGCATGTACCCACTGGATAAGCAGCGTCGTTTTGCCGAACCCCGCGGGGGCGCACACGAGGCTGATCCGTCCGCGCACGCCGCTCTGGATCCAATCCAGCAGTCTTGTCCGTTCGACGAGCCCCTCTTTGCAAAGGGGCGGGGTGATTTTGGTCTTCAAAACGACAGGAGTGGTCAGGCTCATTCTTCATTTCCTCCAAACTTGCGACAAAATCCTATGGTTTCACCCGTTTTACCACATTATATAAAAAAATTCGCGGTCCGTTAACTTTCGTTAATTCATTTCGGACTTTTATTTTTTTAAGATTGGGAGGTGTGAGAGACGGATCGTCATCGCCAGGACAGGGATGACGGCAAGGAGGAGCAAGAAGAAATGAAAAAATGGGGAAGAGCAGCGGTCTGTCTGCTTCTGGTGTTGACTCTGTTTCCCGGGTATTCGAAAACCGATGCGGCTTCGGGAGTGCAGCCCTGGACGGCAGTTCCGCAGATTTCGGCCGGATATCAGTTCGGACTTAGCCTGATAAGCAGCGGCACGGTGTGGACTTGGGGTGCGAATAACTATGGGCAGCTCGGCGTGGGAGACAATAAAGGAAGACTCACGCCCGTACAGGTCAAAAATCTGGATCAGGT
The DNA here is from genome assembly GCF_009807035.1 of Paenibacillus dendrobii. Lineage (GTDB taxonomy): Bacteria > Bacillota > Bacilli > Paenibacillales > Paenibacillaceae > Paenibacillus_AQ > Paenibacillus_AQ dendrobii. Next base: position 512,487 of record NZ_WUBI01000003.1, on the reverse strand, counting down.
TACCTTGATCGAGGCGGGTATCAAAAGCGCCTACGCCATGAAAAAGGACGGAAGCGTCTGGGCATGGGGAGACAACGAACATGGTCAGCTTGGGATCGGCACGACAACGGATGCAGGTGTCCCGCAGCGAATTACCGGATTGAACGATGTGATATCCATGTCCAGTCGAATGGGATACCACGCGCTTGCCTTGAAAAACGACGGAACCGTGTGGGCATGGGGTCTTAACAACGCCGGGCAAGTTGGCGACGGAACGATGGAGATACGCACAGCACCTGTTCAGGTATCCGGTCTTAGCGATGTGGTGGCGGTCTCCGCGGGAGGCTATCATAGCCTTGCACTCCAAAAGGACGGAACCGTGTGGGCTTGGGGCTACAATGGAGAAGGAGAACTTGGCAACGAAACGTTAACGGACAGCCCCGTTCCGGTTCAGGTTCATGGTCTCACCCGGATCAAGGCAATTTCGGCAGGGAATTATCATAACATCGCTTTGGACGAGGATGGTCATATATGGACTTGGGGGCGGAATAGCAATGCATCGCTTGGACCTGGCTTTAATGGCTATAGGCAGCCCCTTGCACAGCTTATGGACAAAATGAATAATGTAAAAGCAATACAAGCGGGTATGTATCACAGTTTGTTTCAACTCGAGGATGGTACGGTAATGGCCTTCGGACTCAATAATTACGGCCAGCTAGGTAACGGTGAGAGTACCGGAAGCGCAGCAAATCCTGTTAAAACAATGAATTTAACCGGCGTTAAAGGCCTGGCGGCAGGCGGATTCTCCAGTTATGCGTTGACAGCCGACGGCAAAGTATGGGGCTGGGGCTATGGCAGCGACGGAGAGATGGGCAATGGGGGAAGGGCTGATAAAACCCCTTTGCCCATGCTTAGCCGTGCCTCTTTGGATACTACACCGCCCTACCCGGCTCAGCCGGAAATCACGGTCACCAACGTTACAAAGACAGGCCTGACGCTGTTCTGGAACCAAGCAGCGGATAACTGGAACGATCCGGAGCTTTTGGAGTATCAGGTTTATCAATCCGATAAGGCGGATATTCAGACCGCGAGTGCCATGAAGTCGAAGGGGGTTCCCATCGGAGATTTCCAGGCGGATGTGGGCCATTTGGAGATCAAGGGACTTGAACCGGGCAAAACTTACTATTTTAACGTGCTGGTCCAAGACCTTGCGGGGAATCAACAGGCCTATGCCATGCAGCAGGCAACCACGCAGGCTCTTCCCAAATACCAGGTAAGCTACAACGGAAGGGACAGCACATCCGGCAATCCACCTCAGGATGCTAACGGTTATGAGGAAGGAAACACGGTCATTGTGCTTGGCAATACCGGGGATTTGCAAAAGGAGGGTTTCTCCTTTACCGGATGGAGCATGAATGAAGATGGGAGCGGCACGATCTATGCACCGGGCGATTCGCTAACGATCGGCTCAGCTAACATGATGCTGTATCCCGTGTGGACTTCCGTACCGGATACGGCGGCTCCCCGGGTTGCTGCATATTTTCCCGAGTCCGGGGCAGGTAACATTCGGGTGGATCAGCCGCTGCAGGTAACCTTTAACGAAAAGGTCCAGGCGGTTACGGGCAAACAAATCACGATTCGGAAATCATCCGATGGCATGATCCTGGAAACCATATTGGCGGATGATGCACAAAAGATCGGAATATCAGGCACGGGGGTCGTGATTACGCCTGCGGCACATTTGGAGTTTAATACGGCGTATGAGGTGCAGATCGAAGCGGGCGCATTCCAGGATGAGGCGGGAAATGCGTTTGCGGGAATTGCTCCGGGAGAGTGGCATTTTATGACCGCCGGCCCCGAAGCGCCAAGCAGCGATGCGCGTCTTGGATCGCTCCGCTTCATAGCGGATGATGCGCTTGCCATACTTACGCCGGCTTTTGATAAGGACATACCGGAATATCAATCCGAAATGAGCAGCGGCGATGACCGGGTCAAGCTGATGGCTGAACCACTTGAGGAGCATGCCAGCGTAACGGTCAGCGTATATGATGCCCAGGGGGGAGAAGCCGGGGCGCCGATTCCTTTGGATCTGACGGAGGGGAACATTCTTACCGTACCGGCAGGTAATTTCGGAGTGAAGCTGAACGTTACCGCGCAGGATGGGAGCACGAAGGTCTACGTGCTGAACGTCTCAAGAAAAGGGACCAGTCCGGGAGGCAATCCAGGAGTGCCAACAGAGCCTGGAGGCAGCCCGGGTGAAGGAAATCCAGGCTCATCGGGAAGCGGGAACACAGCAGTAAGCGAATCTCAACCGCCCACTCCCCTTATAACGAAACCGGATATTCGCATAAACGGCAAGGTTTCCGGAGCAGAGCTTTCGAATTATGCCGTGACGCGCCAGAACGGGCGAAGCCTGGCAGAGCTTGAGCTGAATACGGCGGCCCTTCTCCAATCCGTTGCGAAGGAGAACGGGGCACCGGAAATTGTCGTGCGGTTTGCAGATAATGCTGCCGATGATCTGACGCTTCGGGTGACCGGGGGAGCGTTGATGGCGCTAGAAGGCAGGGATGCGAGGCTTACGGTGGAGACGATGAAAGGCAATGCAAGCTTCAGCGCTGCGGGCCTTCGAGTAAGCAAGCTTCTCTCCAAGCTGGAAAAGCAGCTCGGAAGGCCGGTGCAGCCTGCTGATGTCAGCATACGGCTGAGCTTGTCCGGCACGTTGCCAAGCTTCTGGGAGCAGACCTCAGACGACCGTGTGAAATGGCTATCCAATCCTGTTGGCATAAAGATGACAGCCGCTAGTAGGGATGCTTCCGGCCGCTTGGTTTCGGTGGAGGCCGGTCCGCTGTCTCGGCACGCGGAGCTTCTCATTCCTATTCCGCAGGGGACGGACCTGACTGTAAAGTTAACGGCAGCATGGGTGGATGCCAGCGGAACGATACGCTCCGTACCGACCCGGATGACGAGTGTGGAGGGTAAATGGTATGCTGCCGCCAGCATTCTAAGCGGAGGCGAATACTCGCTGCTGTACCATGAAGCGGACGCGCCGTCCGACATGAGAGGGCATTGGGCATCAGGAGTCGTCCAGGACCTGGCTTCACGCCTGATCCTGCAGCCTGAGGAAGAAAAGGCATTCCGTCCCGATCTGCCAAGCACACGCGGGGACGTGATATCGCTTATGGTTAGGGCGCTCGGGCTGCCGGATTCCGCCGAACCGGTACCTTATGCCGATATCCGTGAAGGCAGCGGGATGGCCAGGGAAGCAGCCGCGGCGCAGCAGTATGGCTTGATTACCGGCTACGGGGACGGCTTATTAAAACCGGATCAGCCCGTGACCCGGGAAGAGGCCTTCGTATGGATTGGCCGAATGCTGGGCGCGGCAGGCCTCGATTCTGAAGGAACGGAATCCGAGGCGGCGGAGGACCTTTCATCCTTTTCGGATGAGCAGTCGCTTAGCCGTTGGGCACGGTCTGGTACGGCAGCTGCATATCGCTATCATATCATTCAAGGCGACGGAGGAAGGCTTCTGCCAAAGCGGTATGTTACCCGCGCCGAGCTTGCCGCCATGATTCAGCGGGCGCTGAACGCAGCCGGCCGGATCGACGGCTAAAAAAGGACATAACAAGTTAAGGGCTGTCCGTAGAAAATATTCTGCGGCAGCCCTTTTTTTGACACGTATACCGTTTAAGGCAGATGAACCGATTTGACGTGATCGCAGTGAAGGAAGATGGTGTTTCCTCCAGCCTCCACCAGTTCCATGATTCGATTATCTACCTTTTTTAACAACCCTGCCTTTAACGGGGATTCCCCCAGGTCAAAAATGACAAGCTCATTCTGAAATTTCTCCAGCTGCTGTTCTAATGTACGGGAGAGTGAGACAGCAGGCTGCTGGAGCTGGAAATGATGCTGGCTGAGATAGAAGGGAGTCATGTTTGGCGGAAGAGGGCATATATACTTCACATGATGCAGGGGGATATAGACAGAATGATATAGAGGAGAATAGAAGATAAAGTAATCATTCATAATGCTTGTTACATATCCGTGAAGGGGGCTTGGGCCGCCCAGATCGATTTCCGTAAAGATACCTCTGGAATTCATCAGCATTTTTCGATAAGAGATATTCGTATGATCTACTAAAGGCTCCTTGCCATCCGAAGAGGAATCTTCTCCGTCCTGGGAGAGTCTCAAATGCTGCAAGTGATGAATGGGTACGTACATATATCTGGTTTCGGAGAAAATGACGATAATATCGCTGCCAAGATCTACGAGCTCTCCGGCGATGGGGATTTTACAGCCTGATATTTTAAGCTCCACATATTTTCCGAGGAGAGAACGTATAGACTCCATAAACTTCCTCCTTTCACACTTCAATCGGACCCAATATACAGAAAGAGAGGGTTACAAGCCCAATTAGTGTCACAATGAATCCACCAAGCATATAATGCGCTAAACATTTCATTAATCTCGATGAAGTGCAGGTTAAAGGGACGACCCCTGCGGCCGCAAGAATCCATATGCCTTTTCGTCTAGGGAACAGATTCATAGACTCCGCAGGGGGCGTTATATTTTTGAGCATATTTAATTCTTGATTTCTTCTGCAGGATTGGCGTGTCCTATCATTTATTCACCGCTGCTTCGTCCACTGCGGTTACCTCTACGACGATTACCCGTGCGATTGCCGCTACGGTTGCCAGTACGGTTACGGCTGCGGTTGCCAGTGCGATTGCCAGTGCGATTGCTGCTGCGGCTGCCCCAAGATTGATTGCCCCCTGTCCGGTTGCCCCGGGTCTGGTTACCGCCACTTTGGTTGCCACGGGTTTGATTACCGCTGCGGTTGCCCCCGCTTTGGTTCCCCCGGGATTGGTTTCTTCCTGATCTGTTACCGCCCGAGTTGTTACCACCAGATTTGTTGCCACCGGAATTATTTTTGTTGTTACCGCTGCTGCTGTTACCGCTACTGCTGTTGCCGCTGGAGTTGACGAGTACCGAAACGGATTTGACGTGGTAGATTGGAATACGGACAACTTCCTCTCCTTTTACGGCCAGCATGAGATAGCTTTGATTGGCATCTGCTACAATCCCTTCAAGCTTCTCGGGTCCGCCACGGTTGATCTGCACATGACGGTAACGCAAGGCTTGCAGAAGTGAAGCAAAGTTGTAGGCGCTGATCGGACTTGCCATGGTTCCCTGTGCGCCCCCGGATTTGCCGGTGGCCGTGATGGACTTGATGTGCGTCGTGCTGACATATACGATACTGCCTTCCTTGCTCCATACTGCCAGGTAGTTGTTCTGCACGCTGAGCAGCACACCTTCTACCGAGTCGGGTCCGCCGCGGTTGATTTTCACAGTCTGGCCGACCAAGCTCATTAAATCATTACCGGATAAAGACATTTCACATTCCCCTTCCTCAAGATCATTAGGTAGACGAAGAAGAGCGTTCATTCGTCCTTCAAGTCTATCTATGCTCTATTTATATGTGTCCTCGAGCGAGCAGGGACTAGCCGAATATACTAGATTACCAAAATTGAGCTAATATCCTCATATAAATTGATAGGAGAGACATGGAAGAGAAAAATGGAAAAATCCTTGAAGCACAAGGGCGTCTGCCCTGACGGCATCCGCTGATGTGGCATAGAATGGTGCAAAGCCCGCTATGGGCTACTCTTCCTGTTGGAAAGGCGGTTTTCGTGCATGGGTCTGCCCGTTTACCGGATCGTGATCAAGGAAAGGGACTTACAGCAGATGGAGAACCAAATTTGGTCCGACAAATTTCTTCCGGCGACATTTTCGAACGGAAGCGGATCCCAATCTGTCCAAATCCGTTATCGCGGCGGTCATACCCGCGAATATCCCAAGAAATCCTATGAGATTCGTACCTCGCGCGCGACGTATCATTTTAACGCGGAGCATGACGATCCTTCTTTGCTCAGAAATGCGCTCTCATTTCATTTCTTTAATAAGATCGGAGTCCCCAGTCCAGCGACGCAGCACTGCGTTCTTCAATTAAATGGAGTGAACCAAGGAGTATATTTGAGGATCGAGGCGGTCAATCAATCCTTTTTCCGTGCCCGTAAAATCCAGGTGCGAAGCATTATCTATGCCGTAAATGATAATGCCACTTTTGAGCTCAAGGATATAGATACGGATAAATCCAAAAGCTCCCTGTTCTCAGGGTACAGCCTGATGAAAGGAACAGGAGAGGATCGCATGAGATTAATTCGCTTCATTAAAAATATTCATGCCAAACGGGGGAAGACACTCCAGAAATACCTAAATGGACGTTTGTACATGGACAATTATTTAAAGTGGCTGAGCGGGGCTGTACTTACGGGTAATTATGATGGATTCCGGCAGAACTATACGATATTTGAGTATAAAAAGAGGAAAGCGTATGGCATTCTTCCGTGGGATTATGAGGGAACCTGGGGACGCAACTGTTATGGAAAGGCAGTCGCATCCGATCTCGTCAAGATCAGGGGAGACAACAGACTGACTGCGAAGGTCATGGCTTACAGCGCCTACCGCCAGCAGTATAAGAGGCGTTTAGAGGATATCCTCGCTTCTGCGTTTACCACTCAGCAGTTGATGCCAGTGGTCAGAAAAATGTTTCACGAGATTGAGCAAGACGTTTACCGGGATCCGAAATATAAATGGCCGCTCGGCATGTTTGTTAACGAACCGGATGTCATCCATGCTTATATTGAGAATCGACGGAAGGATATCAGGCGAGAGCTGCAAAATTTATGAAATCTCCGAAACTGAAAAAAGACATCTGCAAGCCGTATTCGAACAACGGACAGATGTCTTTTTTAAATCAACAGGTATAATAACGTTTCAACCAAACTTCTGTAAAAGTACCATAATAGATTTCAATAGAATGTTACATTACCTTTTGATATAAATGGTTCAGATACCTCCAGCGCGTGACGAAAAAGTAGATGATCTGGATCGCCAGGAATGAAGCGAAAATCGCCAGTGTGTGAGAGGCGACGGAAAAATCAACGAGCTGCTGCAGTGCCAGAAATGCCACGCTGCTATGAATGAAGGCGACCAGGAGCGGCAGAAAGAACATGAGGACAAGCTGCCTCGTCACGGTTTTGGCCAGCTCCTTGCGGCTGAGACCGACTTTGGAAATCATCCGGTACTGCTCCTCGTCCCTGGAAAGATCGGCGTACAGCCTGAAATAGATAAAGCTGGCGGCAAAGGTAAAGAACACGATGCCGACAAGCCCGCTGACGATGAGGAGGATGCCGTTCGTCTGCCGTGATTCCACCCACTGGGTGACCAGGGCGCTGAATTGAAAAGGAGTATATTGCAGCGAACCGGTATCCGTACCCTTATATATGGCGTCGGTTAATTCCCGCGTTACGGCGCGCGTATCATGCCACTTCGGCACGACAAATTCTACATAGTTTACTTTCATTAAATTGCCGGCATTAAACCTGTCATAGTCCGAATCGGTAACGATATAAACTTCGTAGGGTTCCGGAATGACGATATGCTGAAGAGCTTTTTTGATATGCATAGTCATTTCCCAACTGCCTTCGAATTGTACCATCCTAACCGTATCGGTGCCTGCCCCCTCCAGCTTGTATTTGCTGTTCTGGGATATGGTTGAGGGAGCTGCCAGCGTCTCCCCGTGTTGGAGCATTTCCGGGTCATAACCAAGTGCTGATGCCAGACGGTTGTAGTCGCTCAGCTTGACCAGCGTGAATCCCTCTTGGGTATGGGCCGGGGTATATGAGGCCATCTGATAAGCGAAACCTTCACGCTCCAGCGTCTCTTCGATCAGACGGATATGCTTTTGTTCGAAATCATTTTTATAATCGGATTCATTAAAGGAAATATACGAAAAGGCATATGGATTTTTCATCGCGGCAAGCCCTGGATCACCAATGGCCAGGGAAGTGCCGATGCCCGTGAAGGCGATAGCCGAAATAATCGATACCATGAAGAACATGACCGCATTGTCTCTCATCCGGTAGACCATCTCGGAAATGGTTAGCAGATTCGTGCGGTTGAAGAAGATGTGAGGTCGTCTTTTCAAGGCTCTCATGATATAAACACTCAGCTGGGTAAACAGGAAATAGGTGCCGATAATAACCAGCAGCACGCCTCCAAACAGCAGGGCAAACGAAAGGATACGCCCAATCACGAAGATGAACACACAGGCATAGCCAATTGCGATGAGCAGCACCGACAGCAGGGACAACAGAACGGAGGCCTTTGGCTCCGGCTTCGGCTTATCCTCGGCTTTGATCAGCTCGGCCAGCGTTCCCTTCTTGGTCATAAAAGACGTAAAGGCGGCGACAATGATGAACAATGCCAGATACGCCGCTGCCGTCAGCAGAATGGCATTCCCCGGCAGGTAGAACGGCAGTCCATGTTCGACGGCCAGCATCGTGGCGCAGATCAGCAGAATCAGCTTGGAGAATACGACACCCACTAGAATGCCGGTGACAATAGCTGCAACGCCGATCACGATGTTTTCGACGAAGAGCATGCGGTTGAGCTGTTTGCGGGACATACCGAGCAAAAGCAGGATGCCGAACTCTTTTTTGCGCAGTTTGATGAAGGCGCTCACCGAGTACAGCAGGAACAGAAATGAAAAAACAAAAATGATCACCTGCGATATCTTCATACCCATCGTACCCAATACGCTTAGCGTCGTGCTGCCGGAAACGATCTCTCCCCGAAGGTTGGGATGGAAGGAGAGCAGGGAATACGTGAAGAAAATCATGACCGAAAAGGCGCTGCTCAGAAAATGGGCGACGTAGGTCCGCTTGTTCCGGAAAACGTTGTTAGATGCGAACTGACGGAAATTCATGCCCGTTCCCTCCCAGCAGCGACAAGACATTGATGATTTTTTGATAGAAGGAGGCGCGGTTGTCCCCGTAGTAGATTTCGTTATACAGTTGTCCGTCCTTAATGAAAATGACGCGGCTGCAGTAACTTGCGGCGACCGGATCATGCGTCACGAGCAGCATGGTCGACTGATCCTCCCGATTGCGCTTCTCCAGGATTTCCATGACGTCGCGTGCGGATTTGGAATCCAGGTTGCCTGTCGGCTCATCCGCGAGCAGCAGCTTGGGCTCATGGATCAGGGCGCGGGCAATCGCCGTGCGCTGCGCTTGTCCGCCGGAGATTTCGTAGGTTCGCTTATCGAGAATAGACGTAATGCCAAGCTTATCCGCGAGCGCTTCGACACGTGCATTCATTTCCTTGATTCCCACTCCGTCCAGCGTGAGCGGCAGCAGGATGTTTTCCTTAACGGTTAACGTGTTCAGCAGATTGAAGGATTGGAATACAAAACCGAGCTCGCGCCGGCGGAACATCGCCAGCTTATTTTGCGACAGCGTGTAAGGGTCCTCGCCGGCGATGTGTATTTCTCCCGAGGTAGGCTTGTCGATGGTGGAAATCATATTGAGCAGCGTCGTCTTGCCGCTTCCCGAGGGACCCATGATCCCTACGAACTCGCCTTGATTAATGGACAGGTCAATGTTGGAGAGGGCCTCGTATGAGACCATGCCTTTGTATATTTTGCCGAGGTTTCGGACTGATAAAATTTCCATGGGCTTAGCATGCCTCCTTATGAGTCTTTATCCCAAGTGTACCTGCCCGGGAACGAATCTCCTATCGACGCAGCTTTCACCTCTCTTACAACGTTGTAAGGAACCGCTAAGGGGCATCAGTTTGCATAAGGAAAGCGAATTCGCACGAGCGTGCCTTGGCCCACGGCCGATTCCAGCTCGATCCGGTGGTTCATTTTGCCGATGACCTCTTTGACGAGATACAGCCCCATGCCTGTGGACTCTTTGAAGTGGCGGCCGTTTTCACCGGTATAAAAGGGACGAAATACCCGTGGGAGATCGGCCTTCGGAATCCCTGCGCCGCGGTCCTGAATATCGAGTATAACGGCGCGGCCCTCTTGCTTAGCTGAGACGGTGACCTTTTGTCCGCTGCCCGCCGAGTATTTGATGGCATTGTTCAGCAGCTGTCCGAGCACAAACTTCATCCATTTGGCATCGGTTTGTACCGTCAAGCCTTCGTCAATGAGTACCTCGGGATAGACATGGCTCCGGATGAAGTACCGCTTCAGCTCATGCACTGTATCCTTCACAAGTTGTCCGAGAGCAACCTGTTCTACGTTGAAATCTTGTTCAAACGTATCCAGCCGCGCGACATACAGCACCATCTCCAGGCCTCTTCTCAAACGGTCGGTTTCTTCCGAAATGCTGGTAAGCCGGTGGTCCTCTTCTTCCTGCGTCACCATCTCGATAACCGATAACGGCGTCTTCATCTGATGAACCCACTGGTTCATGAAGGTCAGGTAGTCCGCGTTTTTGCGTTCCCAGCTTTGCAGCATGTTCTGGTACTGCCTGTACTGGGTTTCCAAAAGCTCGCTGAGAGCCGCAGGCAGGGGTGAGGCCTCATGGCTTTGTACGGAATCCGCCAAAGTGTCCAGAGGGCGGGAGAGTGCCCGGTAAAAGCCGCGATGGGTTGCGTAACGGAAAGCAAGGTATCCCGCGAATAGGAATAGTCCGAGAAACAGGGCGTAAAGGGCCGTCAGCGGATGGTCGTAGCCGTCGAACCAGAACACCATCAGCACGCCGAGCAGCTCAAGCAGCGTAAATATGAGCAGGGGAAGATGCTCCCTCAAAAATAATTTCATGACAGCGATAGATCCTTCCATGTCGCATTCAGGCGGTAACCGAGTCCGCGCACCGTTTCCAAGGCATCCCCGATTCCAAGCTCCGCCAGCCGCTTTCGTACCCTTGTAATGTTCACGCTCAGGGTGTTGTCGTCGACGAAAGCGTCATCCCACAGCTTTTCCAAAATGACCTCCCGGCTAACCACCCGCGGGCTGCGTTCCAGCAGGGTCTCCATCAGAATGGCTTCTTTTTTGCTCAAGGCGACCGTTTGAGCCCCTAGCTTCAGTTCCATGCGTTCCGCATATAGAACCAGGCCGTCTTTTTCGACGGTGCGTTCCTCATGTTTAGCAGCGAACTCGCCGTACACGCGGCGGAGCTGACTGCGGATTTTGGCCATCACGATTTCGTAGTAGAACGGTTTGGTAATGAAATCATCAGCGCCGTTTTCGAGCGCCATCACCTGATCCATTTTCCCGCTGCGCGCGGATATGAAAATAATCGGGCAGGTTGAAATCTGCCGGATCTGACGGCACCAGTAATACCCGTCAAAGCTCGGCAGATTGATATCCAGAAGAACAATATGTGGCTCAAGCGCCTCAAATTGTTCCAGTACATGATCGAAATCATGAATAACGATGCCATTGTCCCCGTACTTTTCAATATGGGACTTCAGCAGGTCCGCGATCTTCGGATCATCTTCAACGATAAGGATTTTATACATAAGGATAGCTCCTTCAAATATTGATGGATGGGAAGCCGCTATTACCCCTTTATTATACACAGCGCGTGCGGCTTCACGAAAAGAAAGGACAGAGTACAGTAAATAGACGTGATTTTGGAGCATAACACTGCAAAAACAATCATATAAATTACCAGATTATAATTATTATAATTTAATATTGATTTTCATTATCAGCTAGGATACAATGAATCACATCAGTTACTTATTTATAATTATTCTAATTTAATATATGAGGGGGAAAAGTGATTATGGCAAAACTCACGACAAATCAAGGCGTTCCGATCGGGGACAATCAAAATTCAAGAACGGCGGGCCAGAATGGTCCGACGCTGCTGGAAGATTATCAACTGCTGGAGAAGCTTGCGCACTTTGACCGCGAACGCGTTCCGGAGCGGGTCGTTCATGCCCGCGGGGCAGGGGCGCATGGCGTCTTCAAGCTGACGAATAGCATGAAGCGCTATACGAAAGCGGCCTTTTTGCAAAATGAAGGGCAGGAGACGCCGGTGTTCGCCCGCTTTTCCACGGTCATTCATGGAACGCATTCGCCTGAGACGCTGCGCGATCCGCGCGGCTTCGCGGTGAAGTTCTACACGGAGGAAGGCAACTATGACTTCGTCGGCAACAACTTGCCGGTGTTCTTTATCCGCGACGCCATGAAGTTCCCGGACATGGTTCACTCGCTGAAGCCCGATCCGCGCACGAACTTCCAGGATCCGGATCGTTACTGGGACTTTATGTCGCTAACGCCCGAGTCGACGAACATGATGGTGCATCTGTTCACGGATGAAGGCATTCCTGCAAACTACCGCCAGATGCGGGGTTCGAGCGTCCATGCTTACAAATGGATCAACTCGTTCGGCAATACAGTATACGTGAAGCTGCGCTGGGTGCCGAAGCAAGGCGTGAAAAATTTGAGCGGGACGGAAGCATCCGCCATTCAGGCGAAGGATTTCAACCACGCCAGCCGTGATTTGTATGAATCGATCGAGCGCGGAGATTATCCGGAGTGGGATTTATACGTGCAAGTTCTGGATCCGGCGGATATGGACCGATTCGATTACAATCCGCTGGATTCGACGAAGGACTGGTTCGAGGAGGATATCCCTTACCAGCTGGTGGGTACGATGTCGTTGAACCGCAATCCGGACAATATTTTTGCGGAAACGGAATCCGTCGGATTCAATCCGGGCGTGCTGGTGCCGGGGATCGAGCCGTCGGAAGATAAAATGCTGCAGGGGCGGCTGTTCTCCTACTCCGATACCCAGCGCCACCGCATCGGACCGAACTACTTGCAGCTTCCGATTAACTGCCCATTCGCTCAGGTGAATAACAATCAACGTGACGGCGCCATGCCCTTCAAGCAGCAAACGGGCCGGATCAACTATGAACCGAACCGTTATCAGGATACACCGAAGGAAGATCCGGCATACCGGGATGTGCCGCAGCCCGTACAAGGCGTTATATCAAGGGAAAAAATCGATAAGCCAAATGATTTCGGGCAGGCCGGTGAGGTATTCCGCAAATACACGCCGGAAGTGAAGGCGCAGCTGATCGGCAATCTGGCGAACGATTTGGCGAATGTGGCCGAACAAACCAAGCTGCTTGCCATATGCAACTTCTACCGCGCGGACGAGGAGCTGGGCAAACGCCTGGCGGAGGCCCTTCAGGTGGACTTGGCACCGTTCCTGTCACGCATGTCTTAATGTTGTAATAAGCCTATTATTGTCTAAAACTTTTGGACACTGCACCTAAATGCAATATCACACCCTTTAATATAAAAAGCCGAGGACGAAGTCCCCGGCTTATTTTTTATGGAGCGATGTTTGTTCGTTGTGTCATGAAGTACTTGATACTGCGGCGGTTTCGGCTTCTTGGACAAGCCCCAGCTTTTCCTCCAGATATACTTTGTTACTGATGACGGACGGGTGATCCGGCTGATACTGGCGCGCTGCTTCATTATGCCGGTAAGCCAGGTCATGCAGGCCAATGCGGTCATAGCAGACGCAGAGCTGAAGATGGGGCAGCCAGGTGGAGCAGCTTAGGTTCTGCATGCCCCAGGAATTTTCGGGAACAGGAATTTCGATGGCCTGCTTATACCAGTATAATGCGGCGTGATAGTCGTTTTTTTGCAGAAAGCGGTACCCCATGCGGCAGCAAAAATCGGGGCGGGGCGGTCCATACTCCAGTGACTTTAACATGCTCGCAAGCTCCATCGCAGGCTCCCCGAGTTCATGATAGCAATCGGCGAGCTTGCCGCAGGCCGCAATATTGTCCTCGATCCATCCTTTCCCGTCATTCAGGAACTTCTCATAATACACGGCGGCCATCTCAAAAAAACGGTGATCCTTCAATTCATTCGCAAAATAGTAGACGTCTCTCGGTGAAAAATTTTCGCCGCCGGATTGTCTCTTCATATATATTTTCAAATTCCGGTCGCTGTCGCGGTCATCTCCCCGGTGCGTCACGGCAATATCGCTGTCCATGATGCGTCCCCCGACTTCCAGATATTCATGTACGGCTCCGATCCAGCGAAATTGGTTGCTTCTCTTCACAAGGCGGTTGCGCCGCAAGCTTGAAATCACGTTTCCCTGGTCGTCAAAAGCCAGATGGTACTTCATGGTTACCGAGTCTATGCCCGAATCCAATGCGTTTTTCAATTCGAGCAGCTTCGAAAGGTCTTCCTCCAGGAAAACATCGTCCGCATCCAGCCACAAAATATAATCCATCTCCGCCTGCTGAAAAGCAAAGTTGCGCGCAGCCGCAAAATCGTCGATCCATTCAAAATCGAAAATATGGCGGGTGAATTTGCGGGCGATCTGTTTAGTGCCGTCCGTTGAACCGGTATCGACAATGATGATCTGATCGGCTGCCTTCTGCACGGAAGAAAGGCAGCGCTCAAGCGTGTTTTCCTCGTTTTTGACGATCATGCACAGGCTGATGGTTATCATTTTTTTATCACTCCTTGGCATGTTAAATCATTTAAATATGAATTTTGCAAGATCCCGAATAAGAATAATTCCCAAAACCTAGTAAGTGGTACAAATCTCATGAATACATTAGGTATTGGGCTGCGAAAAAACTCGAACGGCTTCAGTCATATGTATGACATTAAACCGAAAAGCAGACCGCGAATGGCACTTAGAACACATGAGTCCAATGTACTCGAAAAAAAGAAATACAAATGGTTCGCATCAATGGAACATGAAGGAGGAAAGATGCATGAGCATGAATGAAGACGATGATAAGAAAGGATGGGGACCAGACGAAGATGAGGTAGGCATCATTCCGATTACTGCCCATCAAACGGAACAGCTCATCGGTCTGTTGTCCCGTTTGCTGCAGACGGTTCCGCCCGCCTTGCTCAGGCAGGATCCGGCATCGGTAGCGGCATTGAAGGAAGTATTCAAGAGACTTCAAACCTTTGTCACGGACACGGAATTTCCTGTGCGAGACAAGGCCTTTCTTCAGTCTGCGCTTGAGCTCGCAATAACCATGTGCGAGGCGATTCCCGCATCAGGCGTGGGATTGCTCATCAATTTGGAGGAAATTCTGGATGATCTGCTTTCGACGATTCTGCTGCTCCGCGTGAAGCCGGTTATTAAGGACACGCTGGTTGAGCTGATCCGGCAAATTCAGCGCACAATCGCAGACATATTGCCATCGGTTTCATTGGGGACATCCGGTACGCAGGGACCTCCAGGACCTCCAGGGCCATCTGGTCCGGCAGGAAGCCAGGGGCCGCCGGGACAAAATGGAGCTCCGGGAACCGTGGGTAATACCGGACCTGCTGGACCAACCGGCGCGACAGGAGCAACAGGAGCTGGACTAACCGGAGCCATCCCCTATGATGCCGCTCAAGGACCTAGTTATCTGGAAGGCCAGGTAGTTACCTATGAGGGCAGCACCTATTTGGTTAACGTTAATTTTCCGACTGGGACTCCGGATACGTCACCTGACTACACTTTACTGGCGGCCGCAGGTGCCATTGGAGCAGCGGGTCCAACGGGCTCAACAGGGCCAACAGGAGCAACGGGCGTAGGATTAAGCGGCATTGTACCTTTTGACCCGGCGCAAAGTCCGGGATATCCAGCAGGGCAAGTGGTAACCTTCAATGGTAGTACGTATATTGCCAATGTGGCTGGGCCTGCCGGAACGCCGGGAAGTTCGCCGGATTACACATTGCTTGCTGCATCCGGTACAACAGGTGCAACGGGATCGACAGGAGCCACGGGAGCGGGCGCAACCGGTGCGACAGGAGCAACGGGCGTGGGATTAAGCGGCGTTGTACTTTTTGACCCTGCGCAAAGTCCGGGGTACCCAGCAGGGCAAGTGGTGACCTTCAATGGCAGTACGTATATTGCCAATGTGGCTGGGCCCGCCGGAACGCCGGGAAGCTCGCCGGATTACACATTGCTTGCCGCATCCGGTACAACAGGCGCAACCGGCGCAACGGGAGCGACAGGAGCGGGCGCAACCGGTGCGACAGGAGCAACGGGTGTGGGATTAAACGGCGTTGTACCTTTTGACCCGGACCAAAGTCCGGGATATCCAGCAGGGCAAGTGGTAACCTTCAATGGCAGTACGTATATTGCCAATGTGGCTGGGCCTGCCGGAACGCCGGGAAGTTCGCCGGATTACACATTGCTTGCCGCATCCGGTACAACAGGCGCAACAGGCGCAACGGGAACGACAGGAGCTACGGGAGCGGGCGCAACGGGAGCCACGGGAACCACGGGAGTTACCGGTGCCACGGGAACCACGGGAGCGACAGGAGCCACGGGAGCAGGTGAAACGGGAGCCACGGGCGATACCGGGGCCACGGGAGTCACCGGCGTAACGGGAGCTACCGGAGCGACAGGAACCACAGGGGCAGGTGCAACGGGAGCCACGGGCGATACGGGGGCCACCGGAGTCACCGGAGTCACCGGCGCAACGGGAGACACCGGAGCGACAGGAGCCACGGGAGCAGGCGCAACGGGAGCAACAGGCGATACGGGAGCCACGGGAGTCACCGGCGCAACGGGAGCTACCGGAGCGACAGGAGCCACAGGGGCAGGTGCAACGGGAGCCACGGGCGATACGGGGGCCACCGGAGTCACCGGCGCAACGGGAGACACCGGAGCGACAGGAGCCACGGGAGCAACCGGCGCAACAGGAGCAACAGGCGCAACGGGAGCCACGGGAGTTACCGGAGCAACGGGAGCTACCGGAGATACAGGCGCAACAGGAGTAACAGGTGCGACAGGAGCTACCGGAGATACGGGAGCCACCGGAGTCACCGGCGCAACGGGAGGCACCGGAGCGACAGGAGCCACGGGAGCAACCGGCGCAACAGGAGCAACAGGCGATACGGGAGCCACGGGAGTTACCGGAGCAACGGGAGCTACCGGAGATACAGGCGCAACAGGCGTAACAGGTGCGACAGGAGATACAGGAGCAACGGGAGCAACAGGAGCGA
>NZ_WUBI01000003.1:0-495563 GCF_009807035.1 Paenibacillus dendrobii | reverse complement strand
GGAGCGACGGGCGCAACGGGAGACACCGGAGCCACAGGAGCCACGGGAGCGACGGGAGCGACGGGCGATACAGGAGCAACCGGAGCAACGGGAGTCACAGGTGCGACAGGAGCTACAGGAGCTACAGGAGCCACGGGCGATACCGGAGCAACGGGAGCCACAGGTGCGACAGGTGCGACAGGAGATACAGGAGCAACCGGCGCAACAGGTGCAACAGGTGCAACAGGAGCGACGGGCGCAACGGGAGACACCGGAGCCACAGGAGCCACGGGAGCGACGGGAGCGACGGGCGATACAGGAGCAACCGGAGCAACGGGAGTCACAGGTGCGACAGGAGCTACAGGAGCTACAGGAGCAACAGGAGCCACGGGCGATACCGGAGCAACGGGAGCAACCGGAGCAACGGGAGCCACAGGTGCGACAGGAGATACAGGAGCAACCGGCGCGACAGGAGCTACCGGAGCAACGGGAGTCACAGGAGCGACAGGAGATACAGGAGCCACAGGAGCAACCGGAGATACGGGAGCAACGGGAGCCACAGGAGTCACGGGAGCCACGGGAGTCACGGGAGCCACAGGAGCAACGGGAGTCACGGGAGCCACAGGAGCAACGGGAGCCACAGGGGCAACAGGCGATACGGGAGCGACGGGGTCGGGAGCGGTTATTCCGTTTGCTTCCGGACTACCGGTAGCTTTAACGACAATCGCAGGCGGACTGGTAGGTACCATAGGGCTTGTAGGCTTTGGCAACTCCGGAACTACAGCGCTGGCGGTCGGTAATACCATTGATTTGACGGGTGCTGCCGGAACGCTTCTGAACTTTTCCTTCTCCATGCCGCGTTCAGGAACGATTACTTCCATCTCGGCCTTCTTCAGCATAACGGCTGCACTCAGTCTTGTAGGTACAACAGTCACGCTTACCGCCCAGCTGTACAGTTCGCCGACGCCTAACAATACGTTCACGCCGGTCGCAGGAGCGACGGTAACGCTGTCACCTGCCTTGACTGGAGTCATTTCGCTGGGAGCCATTTCTTCAGGTTCGACGACCGGTCTGAGTATTCCGGTTACAACATCCACTAGACTTCTGTTGGTGTTCGAGGCGACCGCGACCGGACTATCACTGCTTAATACGGTAGCCGGATATGCAAGCGCGGGCTTGACGATTACCTGATAGCAGACTTTCAAAACTTAAAAACACCTCTCCGAGACAGCGCAATCAGTCGCGGTAGAGGTGTTTTCTATTCATGCATAAAAACCTGCTCTAGAATGGCCGGACAGCGTATGAAAGGAGTGTAACCGACATAAATTGGGGGATGAAGCATGTTTTAAGGATAGGAGGATGAGTATGCATCGCTTTTGGGATAAAGTCATTAAACCAATGATCATCGCCGTACAGCCGGTAAACATCGTTGAAATTGGCTCATTGACGGGCCTAAATACCTTTAAACTACTGGATTATTGCCAGCATGCGGATGCACGATGCACGGTAATCGATCCTGCCCCGCAGTTTGACGTGGAATTGCTGAAGGACTATTACGGAGAGGCTTTTTGCATGCTGCGGGAGCTGAGTCTGCAGGCGATGCCCAAGCTTGAGCCCTATGACATGATCCTCATTGACGGAGACCACAACTGGTATACCGTTTATCATGAATTGAAGCAGGTGGAGGAAATGGCCCAATCGGCTGGAGCTTTTCCGGTTGTTCTGCTACATGACATCGACTGGCCATACGGAAGGCGGGATATGTACTATTTCCCTGAAAGCATACCCGCGGATTATCGTCAACCTAACGCCAAGCAGGGGCTGGAACCGGGGAATCCAAATCTTGTACCTAACGGCGGCTTCAACCATGTCGTCAGCAACGCGGTACTTGAACATGGAGAACGCAATGGCGTCCTGGCGGCCATTGAGGATTTTTTGCGGGAGACGGAATTCGATCTAACCTGGCATCAACTGCATTCGAATAACGGTCTCGGGATTATTATGCCTACTGCGGCTCCGGTTTCCAGGGTGCTGCCATATATTTTGAACACGTCGGGGCTGTAACTCCCATACGCGTAATACTCTATTAAAGGAGGATGTACATATGCCATTGACTTCAGTGGTCATGCTGACCCGTAACGGCCTGGATATGACGCGGCGGTGCGTGGAAAGCGTGCTGCGCCATACCGCGGAACCTCTGGAATGGGTAGTGGTGGATAACGGGTCTTCGGACGGTACGCTCGAATTCTGGAGGTCCATGCCGGGTGTGAAGCTGATTGCGAACGAGGACAATAAGGGATTCGCTGCCGGAACCAATCAGGGGATGTTGGTGGCGTCGGGAGAGTATATCTTGCTTCTGAATAATGATACGGTGGTAACGCCAAGATGGCTCACTGTCTTGCATGCGGCGCTAAGCCGGGATCCGAACATTGGTATTGCAGGGCCGGTTTCCAATCATGTGGCTCCTATTCAAAGAATACCCGTGAGTGAATGGCCCGCAATCGAAAATCTGGATGCTTTTGCGATTCAGCGTCAGAAGGAACTGGCCGGCGCAGGATTCTACGCGCATAAGCTTGTCGGGTTCTGCATGCTTTTCCACCGCAGCTTATTGGATCGGATTGGGGGGTTAGATGAGAGGTTTTTTCCGGGGAACTATGAGGACGATGATTTCTCCATACGCGCCCGGATTGGTGGCAAACGGCTGTGGGCAGCTCAGGATGTTTTTATACACCATGAAGGCCAGGGCACATTTTCATCCAACCGCATCGACTACAAACGTTCGTCACTGGCCAACGCAGAGCGGTTCAGGGCGAAATGGAGTACCGGCCTTTCCGCATGCGAGATGGATTGCCGGGGGTATAATCCGTCAGATATCGTAAATCGGGAGCCCTTTTTCATTCCGGAAAAGCATTTTGTACCGTTTAAAGCGAGCCCAGTCCCAACAGGCAGTTACTAGATAAAAATTTAAATTTAATAAAAAAGAGCACTGCCTATGGGCTGTGCTTTTTTTTGAATTGCAAATGGGAGAAATCCCATTTATTTTTTTTGAAATGGAAAACATTTCCCCATCTTCTCTCGTCAAATAGATAAGGCCATTTATTAACGAAAAATCGAGGAGGAGAACCGTGAAAAAGCTTTGGGTTATGCTTGTGGCGGTGCTGATGGTAGTTTCATTTTCTCTGCAGCCTGTAGAGGGGGCCGCAGCCGCCAAAAAGATCAGCGTGTATGTAGATGGAGTCAAACTGAATCCGCTGCAGGCGCCCACGATGGTAAAAGGCAGGACCATGCTGCCGATGAGAGCCATTTTTGAGGCGTTCGACGCTGAGGTTCTGTGGAACCAAAAAACCAGTACAGTGACGGCAATCCGTGATGACATTACCATTGTACTCAAGATCGGTGCCCAGACAGCTACTGTCAATAATCAAAAGGTAGCGCTGGATGTGCCTGCGCAAAACTTGTATGGAACCACGATGGTACCGGTCCGCTTTGTGAGCGAAACGCTCGGTGCGGAGGTACTATGGAATCAATCGACACAAACGGTTAGCATCTTGACTTCCAATCCCAATACCAACGTCAATGCCGTTTCGTACGTGTCTGCACGCCTTGTAGGCAAAAACGGCGACGGTCGCGACTTGGAAGTGAGCTTTCCTAAGGTACAACGCGAATCGGAAGTCAGTGAATACCGCGTCTTGGTCGTCAAGTCTTCCAATGCCTATGGATTTACATTGTCTCAGGCGCTTTCCACCGGGAATTATACCACGGTAAGGCCATCCGGGGATGATCAGGTCATCACGTTGTCAACGCAGTCCAAAGACGTGAACGGCGATATATTGAAGGCTAACCAGTCTTATAGCGCATACGTATTGACGGTCGGCAAAAAAGGCTCAAATGCCCTTTCCGGCGTGTCCCCATCCGTTACGCTCAGCACCGCATCGCCGGTGAGTTCCGTTTCCAGCGTAAAAGCGAGCGATGTCAACGATTACGGCGATGGCCGCGATATTTCGGTCAGTTTCAATCAGCCGCAAAATACAAGCAATATCCAGAATTACCGCGTCATGGTCGTTAAGACCAAGGATGCCGGCAATTTTAATCTCAATACAGCCAATGCATTGGCAAGTTCCAACTACTCGACAGTAAGCAAAACCAACAGCACAACAGTTACGACGACGTTAAGTTCTGCAGCAAGGGACACATCTGGCGAATATATTAAAAACGGCGTCTCCTATACCGTCTTTGTGCTTTCCGTTGCCAGCGGCAGCAATGCGACAAACCAACTTTCTGCTGCGTCCTCTTCCTTCACGCTGACCGCCAGCGCGATTGGAGCACCTGTCATTACCAAAGTAGAGGATGTAAGCAACTATGGCGACGGCCGCGATTTGATGGTGCGCTTCAATAAATCGTCCGATGAGTCGCGTGTGGGTTCCTACCGCATCTTTGTCGTGAAGGATAGTAAAGCGGGGAGCTTCAATTTATCTACAGCAAATGGCGTTTCCAGTGCTTATTATTCTGTTGTTAGCAAAACCGGATACAACATCAATCAGACGTTGTCTTCGGGAGCGAGAGATGTGGATGGATCGCTAATCAGCCCTGGAGTGGTCTACCGCGTGTTTGTCATGGCTGTCGGCACAGGCAGCTACTCCGGCAGCTATGCGCTCTCGTCATCTTCGTCATCCATTGTCCTGTACGGAAATACGGACGTGAATGCAGCTACAAACGTTAGCGTCAGTGATGTCTCCGATTATGGCGACGGCCGCGATCTGCGCGTATCCTTCACGCGGGCAGCGGACGAAAGCAGCCTGTACAACTACCGGATCATGGTCGTGAAGGCCTCGGACGCCAACTATTTCAGCTTGTCATCGGCTAATGCCGTATCCAGCTCGAACTATACGAACGTCAGCAAAACCGGATATAACATCACCCAGACGCTCTCTTCGGGCGCAAGGGACGTGGATGGGCAATCGATCCGCAACGGCGTCAGCTACCGGGTATTTGTACTTTCGGTGGGAGCATACAATACCACTGCGTTGTCTTCTTATTCTCCGGCGATTACGCTTTCGGCGAATTCCAAGGTATATCCGGCAACGAATGTAGCTGCTGCCGATGTCGCTGATTATGGGGATGGCCGCGATTTGCGCGTTACCTTTACCCGAGCGAATGAAGAATACAACATCAGTGAATATCGAATCATGGTCGTGCGGGATTCCGATGCCTACTACTTTGATCTGTCCGCTGCCAATGCGGTATCCAGCAGCTATTATACCCGGGTAAGTAAGACGGGAAATAATACGCTCACCCAGACGCTCTCAGCAACTTCAAGGGACGTGGACGGCAGATTGATTCAAAGCGGTACCAAATATCGCGTATTTGTCCTCTCCGTAGGTGCAGGCGGTTATTATACCAGCAATGCGTTGTCTTCTTATTCTTCGGCGATTACATTATCTGAAAGCTATGCCGTAGGGGCGGCGAAAAATGTGAGTGCCAAAGATGTCGGGGACAGCAATAATGGCAGCGACCTGCAGGTCACATTTACCCGTGCAGACAATGACACAGATATCAGCCAATACCGCGTCATGGTCGTCAAAGCTTCGAAAGCGGGCAATTTTAACGACGCGGCAGCGATCAATTTGAATAGTTACTATTATACGGCTGTCCGGAATAACGGAAACGGCAGCTACAATGTGATCCTGAACACGGATGCCAGGGATACCGACGGTGAATTTATCGTAAACGGCGTTTCATACAAAGTATTCGTCCTGTCCGTAGGCAATCATGGGACAAACGCTCTTTCGGGAGCTTCGGGGGCGATTACGCTCGATACGGTTGTTTCAACCCAGCCGGTAGGCGATCTGAGAGCAAGCGATGACGGCGATCAACATAATGGCCGTGACTTGAAGGTGTCTTTTATCAAGGCAAGCGATGAGAAAAATATCTTGGAGTACCGGATATTCGTTGTGAACGCGAACCGGAATTTTAATATTCAGGATGCATTGGCATCAGGACGCTATACGCCGACGTCCGTCGGCAGCAATTTCAATCAAGTCATGACCCAGAGCACGACTGATACGGACAATAAGCCTCTGGTTGAGAATGTTCCGTATAATGTCTATGTACTTTCCTACGCCAAAACGGGTAGTGCTCTCGCGGGTCCGGCATCGGTCACGTTGACCGATACCACTCCGCAGAACCCCGTGACTGCACCTTCGGATGTCGCGGCCGCATGGAGTAATGGAGCAATTGATGTAACTTTCTCCAAGTTAGCGGACGAATCCCAAGTACAGGATTACTTTGTTGTGATCTCCCAAGTAGATCTTACAAGCGAGGAAGTCATGAGCAAAAAGAATACAGGTAAAAACATCAAAAAAGGAGCACCGCCAACATCAAAGGTTTCTTTTAATACAAATGAAATCGATGCGAACGGCAATCCGATCGACAACAAGAAAGCTTACTTGATTTACGTACTAACCGTTGGAAGTAAAAACAACGCTTTGTCAAAACCAATCCCAGTCGCACCCGTCCAGCCCGATGCAGGAGCTGCTGCGGGAGCTGATCCGGCAAACGGCGGCTCGCAATAATGATCCAAAATGTTAAAAGCAAAGCAAGCACGGGACCGGAGGGTCCCGTGCTTTTTTCTGCCTCCCCAGCATTCTCCGTATAAAGTTACGAGTTCAGGCCCATCCTTAACTTAAAAACAGCGAGGTGGGCGAATTCGAATGATTAACCTGGAATCGAGACTTGAGAATATCGAAGATCGTTTTGTGAACATTGACAGTTATTTGTGCAA
Organism: Paenibacillus dendrobii; assembly: GCF_009807035.1. Classification (GTDB taxonomy): domain Bacteria; phylum Bacillota; class Bacilli; order Paenibacillales; family Paenibacillaceae; genus Paenibacillus_AQ; species Paenibacillus_AQ dendrobii. The sequence continues at coordinate 488,803 of NZ_WUBI01000003.1, read as the reverse complement.
ACATGATTTTACGCTCGCCGGCAACTGGGATTACAAGCATGGCTACTTGGACAAACGCTTGGATCAGGAGCGCATGGTCTGGCTGAGGATTCCCTTCCGTGTCACCAAGGGCAGTCTGGATGGGGAGTGCGGCGGATGTCATGCTACCGTCAAGCTTGGCCGCCCGTTCGTGTTCAAATACATTTACAATACGGGCACTGACAAGCATGCTGCCCCTCACCTGCTGGGTGCGGTATTTGATCAATTTCAACCGCCGATTGACGATGATGCTCCACTGGATGATATGTGGGTGGATCATGCCCGAAGAGTGCTAAATGAAGTGGAAACGGGTTATTTGCATTAGAGGTAAACGGGATGATGCAGCCTGGCCGGAATTTCCGGTTGGGCTTTTTTCTCGTTTCCCGCTATCCAGCAAAGCCCGCCATATGAAAATATTAAGGGTTCTTTTTCAAAGGTGAAATAGGCTACAATAGAGTGAAACAAACGGAGGAGGAGGGATTCCATCCTATGGAGCGGATGCAAAGACATGAGCTTTCCGATGCATTGTACGAGCTGTTGAACGGAAAGGAGCTTGTGACTAAGCAGCATGAAGCCATGATGCTGATGACCGTCACTGAAGAAGGTTGGCCTCATACGGCCATGATCAGTGTAGGTGAAGTGATCGCGTTGGGCTCCAAGCGGGTGAGATTGGCCATGTGGTCCGGTACGACGACGACGCGCAATCTCATTCGAACCGAAAAAGCCACCTTGGCATTCATCTACGCGGGGGCTGCGCATTATATCAAGCTGTCGTTGAAGCGGCTGCCGGTCCTGCCTGCCGCCAAGCATCCACGTGAACGGTTCGAGGCTGATATTGTGGCGGTCAGATCAGATGTTGCAGCTTACGCCGATATTACCACGGGGATACAGATCGATCTGAAGGAAGAGGAGTCCGTCCTCCGGCGATGGCATGAAACGCTCGCAGAGCTCGTGCTGTAAAGGATATAAGGGGGAACTAAGACAATCGTTATGAATAAACAATCACAGACCGTCCGAAGAAGCCAAGAGGAACTGCCCGCGCGTCCCAGCACAAGCCGGCTTTGGATGATTATCGTGCTGGGGGCGTTATCTGCCTTCGGACCCTTTTCGCTGGATATGTATTTACCTGCGCTGCCAAGCCTGGCGAATACGATGCATACAACAACATCGCTTACGCAACTCAGCCTGACTTCATGCCTGATCGGGCTTTCGGTGGGTCAACTGCTTGCCGGGCCTTTGAGTGATGTGCGTGGACGGCGCATTCCGCTGCTGATCGGTATGGTCGTATACGGGATTTCATCTTTATTATGCGCATTCAGCACTTCAATTGAGATGCTGATCGTTCTCCGCTTCATTCAAGGAATTGCCGGTTCCGCCGGCATCGTCATTTCGCGTGCGATCGTCAGGGATATGTATTCCGGATCAGAGCTGACTAAGTTCTTTTCCATGCTGATGCTGGTTAACGGCGCGGCACCGATTCTATCCCCCATTGTCGGAGGTCAGCTGCTGCAGGTGACTTCATGGAGGGGAGTTTTTATCGTATTGGCGGCTATTGGCATTGTGATGCTGCTAGCGGTGCTTTTTGGCTTGCCGGAGACGCTCGCAGCTGGAAAACGCTCGAGCGGCGGCACGAAAAATACGTTGAAAACCTTTGGCGTACTGTTCAAAGACCGTAAATTCATGGGACTTGCCTTAAGCTCGGGATTTATTTCGGCAGCCATGTTCGCATATATTTCGGGATCGCCGTTTGTGCTTCAGAACATTTACGGGGTAAGCCCGCAAATGTTCAGTCTAATTTTCGCTATGAACGGACTTGGCATCATTATCGCAGGACAAATTACAGGGCGCCTTGCCGGGCGGGTTAGCGAGAAGAAGCTGCTTGTAACGGGCATTACACTGGCAACCATCGGGGGGATGTCGCTTTTGGTTCTGTTGGCTGCGAAAGCTCCGCTCGCCGCGATTTTGCCGCCGCTCTTCATTGTGGTTTCCTGTGTCGGGATTGTAGGTACCGCAGGCTCCTCGCTTGCATTGCAGGATTACGGACATGCGGCAGGAAGCGCATCGGCCCTGCTCGGACTTTTATCTTATATTTTCGGCGGGATTGTCAGTCCTTTGGTGGGCATTGGCGGCAGTACCTCGGCGGTTCCCATGGGGATCGTGATCGCTTTCGCAGATGTCTGTTCCGTGCTTTGTTATTTGCTTCTGGTTCGCGGAGCGGGAAGACGGATGCTTCCAACAGAAGTATCCGGGATAAATAAGAACATATAAATATAGACTAAGTTTCGGGATGGAGTGTAACTTTCATAGTTACACTTCTTTTTTATTGGGGTAATCGTAGGGATGGGCATCTTAATGGAATAGTGTAAATTTGGCAAAGCTACGAAGAAAGGAGAGAATTCGATGAATAAGTATGACGCTATTATTATCGGTTTTGGCAAAGGCGGAAAAACGCTCGCAGGTGCGATGGAGGGGCAAGGATGGAAGGTTGCGATGATCGAACAGTCGGCTAACATGTATGGTGGGACCTGCATTAATATCGCTTGTATTCCATCCAAATCGCTGGCGTACCAATCCGAGCATGCCGAGAGCTTCCATCGTGAGTCTTTTCAGAATCAGAAGGCGTATTACCACAAAGCCATTTCAAGCAAGGACGAGCTGGTGTCCTCTTTACGCTCTAAAAATTATCACAAACTTAGCGATAAAGGGGGAATGACCGTTTTTACGGGCAAAGCAAGCTTTGAGTCCTCCCGTGAAGTGAAAGTGGAAATGCAGGATGAAACCATTATTCTCACGGCCGAGCGGATTTTTATTAATACAGGCGCTGTTCCAATCGTTCCGAATATCGAGGGAATAGGCGAATGCCATCGCGTATACGATAGCACCACGCTCATGGAACAAACGGAGCTTCCAAAACGTCTGGTGATCGTTGGCGGCGGGTATATCGGCCTGGAATTCGCATCGATGTATGCCAATTTCGGATCAGAAGTGACGGTTCTTGATGGTGCCAAGGAATTTTTGGGACGTGAGGATCGCGATATTGCCGAAGAGATATTAAAAACGCTTGAAGATAAAGGGATTCAGTATCAGTCAAACGCGAAAGTCCAGTCCGTCAAGGACATGGAAGGAGGGGCGCAGGTCATCTATTTGCTTGATGGAGAGCACCCTGAAACCGTTCAAACGGATGCAATTCTCTTGGCTACCGGCAGAAAGCCTAATACAGAGGGTTTGCATTTGGATAAAGCAGGCGTGACGCTGGATGAGAAGGGCGCCATTCAGGTGGATAAGCATCTTCAAACCAGCGTTCCGCGGATTTGGGCGATGGGAGACGTGAAGGGTGGACCGCAGTTTACCTATATTTCGCTGGATGATTACCGGATCGTTAAAGACCAGCTGTTTGGTGATGGAACGAGGAATACGGAGGACCGGGTGAATATTCCATATTCCGTGTTCATTGATCCTCCCTTATCGCGGGTTGGGTTGACGGAGGAGGAAGCCCGGAAGCAGGGTTTCCAGATCAAAATTGCCAAGATGCCTGTCGCTGCCAGCCCGCGTGCTCAATTGATGAAAGAAACGGAAGGGATCTTAAAGGCAGTCGTGGACGCGGAGACGGAACAAATTCTAGGATGTGCGCTTTTTTGCACGGAATCCAGCGAAATCATTAATATCGCTCAAATCGCCATGCAGACAGGGCAGAAGTACACATTCCTCAGAGATCATATTTTTACGCATCCGACAATGAGCGAGATTTTTAACGATTTGTTTGAGCAAGTGAAATAAATTGAAGCATGCCCGCAAACGAAAACCGCCCTGCTCCAGGAATTCTTGGGCAGGGCGGTTTTGTTTCATGTAAGAGCACGGTATGAATAATGACCGTATCAGGCGTTCTATAAAGCAGCCGATTCTTTATAGAATTGAGGCAGATATTCCTTATTGGCTTCGAGCATCTCATCCAGCATTTGAATGGCCACTTCAACGGACGGCACCAAAGGGTGATGGGCAAGTGCCTGGATGGCAAGGCCGCGATCGCCAGTTATGGCAGCATCAATAGCGAGGCGCTCATAGGTTTTGACCGCATGGATAAGTCCAACAGCCATTGGAGGAACTTTGGTCAGCGGCAGCGGCAGCGGGCCGTTCTTGGTGACCACACAGTTCACTTCAATGCTGGCATCGTCCGGAAGGAAATCAATGATGCCCTGATTAGCCACGTTCAACGTCTGAATATCATTTGTTCCGTTATAGAGCGAACGCATCAGGTTAACGGCTGCCTCGGAATAGAAGGCACCGCCGCGTTGTTCCAGCTGCTTCGGTTTATCCTTCAGCTCCGGATCATTGTACAACTCGAACAGTTCCTCTTCTACACGTTTAACGACTTCTGCACGGTTGCCGCCTTTTTTGAAGGATTCCAGCTGCTCTTCGAGCATGGCATCGGTCATATAGAAGTATTTCAAATAGTACGAAGGCAGGGCATGCAGAGATTGCAGGAATTCCGGATTCCACTCCCGTGCGGGCACGTTCTTCGCGCTGTAGCCTGCCGTATCGGCCAGCATTTCATCCAGTTTGTCTTCCCCGTTCACGTCGATACGAGTAATCCAGTGAAGATGGTTCAGGCCGACAAACTCGGCATATATGCGATCAGCCTCTACGCCGTATTTGGCAGAGGTTTGCTTGATCAAGCCAATCGGAGCATTACAGAGGCCGATGCTCTTGACGTTGGAATACTTCAGAATGGCTTCCGTGACCATGCCCGCAGGATTCGTAAAGTTCAACAGCCAGGCATTGGGAGCCAGTTCTTCGATATCGCGGCAGATGTCGAGCAGGACCGGGATCGTCCGAAGCGCCTTCATCATGCCTCCGGGGCCGGTGGTTTCCTGGCCGATGACGCCGTATTTCAAAGGGATAGACTCATCGCGGCCGCGGGCGTCGAGCATGCCGACGCGCATTTGAGTGCTGACGAAGTCTGCACCTTTAATCGCTTCGCGGCGGTCCAGAGTAAGATGAACCTCGATCGGAAGACCGGATTTCTCAACCATGCGTTTGGCCAAGTTGCCGACAATATTCAGCTTGCGCTGTCCGGGCTCGATGTCCACCAGCCATAGTTCCCGTACCGGGAGCTCCGCATGGTGGAGGATGAATCCCTCAACGAGCTCCGGAGTATAGGAAGATCCACCGCCGATTACCGCTATTTTCAGTCCTTGTTCATTTGCCATTTTTGCACACTCCAGTCTTGTCAGAATTGGATTTATATTTGGGGGTCTATTTTATCGTTTGTTTAATATGTTCAAAATCGCGGAAGGTCCGCATTTTGTCATACACTTCCTGGGTTACCGCATGTCCGTCCGCCTCCATGGCAGACCACAATGCTCCGACAACAGGTTCCGTGGACAGCGTCACAACGGAAGCTTTCGGTGCTGCAGCCGCTACGGCCAGCTCAACCTTTTCGCGGATCCAGCCGCGGTCTCCGCGTGTTAGCAGACTTCCCGCCAGAACAACGTCAAACGTATCCTTTTCCATGCCTAATTTATGGATGACGGCAGCCGCTGATTTACCGAGCTCGACGCCTTGGCGGTGCAGAATTTCCAGAGCTACATCGTCATTCTCCGCAGCAGCTTCAAAGAGCAGCTTCGCCGTATGCACAGGTACATGTTTGCCATGATCCTGGAAATCATCAAACATATCGCCGACGCTGTCATATCCAAGGAAATTCAGCAGCAGCGGCGTCAATAGCGTCTCTTGTTCACGGCCATCCCAAGAACGGATAACGGAACGGAAAACCTCAATATTGAGGGAACCGCCGCCGCCGAAATCACCGTACATATAATCGAAGCCACCGACTTGAATATGTTCTCCTTTCGGGTTCCGGCCTGCTGAGTTGGTGCCTGTGCCGCAGATCAGAGCGACTCCGTAAGGACGATTCGTACCAGCGCGCAGGCCAATCATTGTGTCGCAATTGATCGTGTAATTCCGGTTGAACCCGATTTCCTGAACCAAAGGATGCAGGATCCGATAATCCACTTCCCGATCTGCGCCAGCGAGTCCGAAATAGGCATGCGAGATTTCATGAATCCGCAGTCCAGCCTCGCTCAGGGCGCCTTCCGCGGCTTCTTGTATGCTTTGCGCGGCCAGGGCACGGTCAATCTGGTGATTGCCGTTGCCGCTTACGCCTTTACCAAGCACATTGCCGCGGTCATCGGTCAGCAGAGCGTATGTTTTTGTTCCTCCCCCATCGATTCCCAAGTAGTAAGTCAATGGTCGTCACTCCTATATATAAGGATGTATTCTAAGATATCAGAAAGTATAAAGTTCGAAGCAAGACCATCCTGATATCGCAAGAAAAACAACATCTTGATGCGGTCTGTCTCCTTTGAGAGTACGTCGATAGACGTTTTCCTTATGATCCGGACGTACCTTCTGCAGGGGTACCTGTAGATTCTCTCACGATAAGTTCAGGGTCGATCCGCACATTGGCCCCGCGTTTCATCGTTCCGTCCATGCGTTTAAGCAGCATATCCGCTGCGGCAACCCCAATCCGGTCAGCGGGCTGACGAACCGTTGTCAGATGAGGATGCAGCTTGGATGAGATATGCTGATCGTCATAACCTACGATAGCTACCTGTTCAGGCACCTTGATGCCTTCTTCCAGAAGGGCGTTCACAACCCCGAGTGCGATATTGTCATCGCCTGCGAATACGGCGGAAGGAAGTCGTCCTTCCCGCAGCCATTTACGGCAGATATCGTAACCAAAGTCAATTTCGAACTCGCCTGTGATCATGTCGAACGGAGCCAAGTTCTTTTCCTCAAGAGCCTGCAGGAAGCCGCTGCGGCGTTCCCTCGTACTGCGGAACATATTATGCCCGCTTAAATGCGCAATGGAAGTATGGCCCTGGTCGAGCAGGTGCTTCGTTGCGGCGTAGCCGCCTTTGTAGTTGTCTATCGTCACGGAAAAGGCGTCATTCTCCGGCTTTTGGTTGTCAATCAGGACATAAGGAATATTGCGCCGTTTTAATTCCACGATATAGTTGTCCTCTTCCATAGGAGAGAGGAGGATGAGACCGTCTACCCGGTCTTCCTGGATCAGGTAATGGGCTTCATCGGAACCGATGCCGGTGGAGACCGAAACGGCGAGGAAATAGCCGTGAAGCGCAAGAACCTCATTCAGCTCCTTTACGACAGCGTCGAAGAAGGAATCCTGGAGTGTCGTCACGATCAAACCAACGATTCCTGTTTTGCCGCGGGCCAGACTCCGGGCTGCGGCGTTAGGGCGGTAATCGAGCTCCTTAATGGCTTCCAGAACCCTTTGCCTGTTTTTCTCACGGACGGATTCGGCTCCGTTTAAGACCCGCGAGACCGTCACAACGGACAGTCCTGATTTTTTGGCAACATCAAATATACTAACCTTCATTGTTTATTCTCCTTGCGGCAGATTTTCCGTACGTTAACATTGACTTAACACTAGTATACATGTACGGGGGCCTGGCCGCGAAGCTAATTTAACAGATGCACCGCCCCTTTCGGGACGGTACAAAAGTCTAGCTTTAACGTTTGATAATTTCCATGACCTTCTTCTGAATGGTCGGCATCACTTCTTCAACGGTTTTGTGACCTGTATCGATCGGCTGCATTTCGTTGATGAACATGTCGTTGATTTGCGAATAGTTGGTGATCAGGTGGTTATAGGATTCGAAGCCGTATTTCACAGCCCCTTCATAAACCTTTTTCACATCTTCCGGATCGATGCCGTCAAAATGTTTGTAGTAAGCTTCGGCTGCCTTCGTATTTACAGGAGGGTTACCGCCGCTCAGGTCAATGGACTTCTCCTGAACTTCCTCGCTGACCAAATATTTGATCCATTCAAAAGCTTCCTTCGGATGCTTGGAGCCCTTCAGAATCAAGAGTGGATCCACGAAAAGCACGCTGCGGATCTTGTCGTTGCCGCCTGCAGGAACTGCAGCCACGCCAACCTTGAATGGGAAGTCGTTGGAGCCGGCAAGGCTCCAAGAGCCGCTGACGGTCATGCCAAGCTTGCCGGTTACGAATGCATCGCCATTTTGTCCTGCCACGCTCTTGCTCCATTCCGTTGTTGGGGAAACCTTATCTTTTAAAATCAGGTTAAACAGTTTGTTATAAGTTGCGATGACTTCGGGAGAATCAAAATGTGTCTCTGAAGGCACACCGCCGTTGGTCCAGGTATCCTGGGAGTAAGGCTCAACGCCGAAATACAGCGGACGCATATCGCGTTCGGACCATGTGAAGTCGACGCCATACTGCGTTTTGGCAATATCATCGGACACATGGGTTAATTTTTTGGCGTCTTCAACCATTTTGTCAAACGTCCAGCTCTTATCTTCATAATCGCTTGGAGGATAAGGAACATTGGCAGCATCGAACATGTCTTTGTTGTAGAGCATCAGGGTCACGTACATATTGACCGGAATACCGTATACATGGTCTTTGACGGTATAAATTTTCATCAGGTCTTCCGGAATGTTGTAATCGGCTGCTTTAAATCCGTCTTCCTTGATAATGTCGTTCATGTCGAGCAGCATGTCTTTGTTGAAATATTCCGCAAAACCGCCGTAGCCGTAGTGGCTGGTTACGTCAGGCGATTTACCCCCGGCGATCAGCGTTTGCAGCTTGCTGTCAAACTGCTCGTATGGAGCCTTTTCTATTCTGACCTTGATGTTCGGATGTTTCGCTTCAAAGTCCGGAACCAGCTTTTCAATAAAAGTGCGGTCTTCCGAGTCCATGGTGTAATGCGTAATCGTTACTTGCTCGCCCGAAGAGCCGGATTTGGTGCTATCGCTGTCGTTACCGGGTGCCACATCTCCCGCTGATTTGCCGCCGCTGCAGCCTGACAGTGCCAATACGACGAGCATGCTGGACGCAAGCAGAAGTGCAAAGGTCTTTTTGATCCTTCTCTTTTTCATGAATGACAGTCCCCCATATATTCAAGTTTATTGCCGCCGCTGCGGCGGGGTCTTTACTTGATGCCTGTAAGTACAATTCCTTCAACGAACCGTTTCTGGGCTATCGCAAACAAGGTGACGATTGGCAGCATGGCCAGCACGGAGGCAACCATGAGCAGATGCCACGGCGGAATGCGGAACCGCGACGAGGTGAAGGAAGACATACCGACCGGAAGCGTGAATTTATCCGATGAGCTTAGGTAGAGCACGGGTGTCAGAAGGTCGTTCCAGCTGTAAATGAAAGCAAAGATGGCAACGGTCGCAAGCGCCGGGCCTGACAGAGGCAGTGCAATCTGCCGCCACATCCTCAGCTCGCTGCAGCCATCGATGCGCCCGGCGTCAAACAGTTCATCCGGCAGCGTGGAAAAGAACTGGCGCAGCAAAAAGATGTTATATGCCGAGCCGAAAAATGCAGGCACGATCAGCGGCAGGAACGTATCGATCCAGTTCAGCTTGGAAAAGAGAATGAACTGCGGGATCATAATTGCCGGATAAGGAAGCATCATGGTGCTGAGCATCAGCATGAACCACAGGTTGCTGCCCTTGCCCCGGTATCTGGCGAAGCCGTAGCCCGCGAGCGCCGACGACAGCAGAGTGCCGACAACGGTCAAAATGCCGATAATGAGACTGTTCATATACATTTGGCCGAAGTTCAGCGTGTCGAAAATTTCTTTGTAGTTGCTCCATTGCCAAGACTCCGGCAAAAAGGTCGGCGGAAACTTCAAAAGTTCCTTTTTCGATTTTAACGAGGTCGAGACCATGAAAAACAATGGCAGGAGCATGAGAAAGGTGGTGACCACCAGAGCAATGAAGCTGGCAATGCTTACGGCATCGATTTTGCGCCGGCGTTTATTCGAAGAAGGTGATGCCGCTGGGCCGGCAGCCGGGATCGTACTCATTCTAGCGTCGCCCTCCTTCATAGTGAACGTAACGGTTCGAGAATTTCATGATGAGCGCCGTAAACAGCATGACGACGATCAGCAGCACCCACGCGAGAGCGGAGGAGTAGCCTGCCCGGTATTCCTTGAAAGCGCTGGTGTAGAGGTTGTAAACATAGAACCAGGTCGAGTAGTTTGGACCGCCTTGGGTCATGACATACGCTTGAGTAAATACCTGGAAGGAGTCGATAACACCCATAATCAGCTGGAATAACAGCACTGGCGAAATCATCGGAAGCGTCACATTCAGGAAAATCCGGAATCGACCGGCACCATCTAGCTTGGCGGCCTCTACGAGACTTGCAGGCACGCCCTGGAGCCCGGCAAGGAACAGGATCATGCCTGAGCCTGCTGTCCAGAAGGACATAATCATCAAAGCGTAAAGAGCGTAATCAGGACTCATGAGCCAAGATGGTCCTGGGACGCCGAACCAGGAAAGCACGTAGTTGAACAGACCGATCGATGGATTGAAAATCCAGTACCACAACAGTGACATCGCCACGCCGGAGACCATGCTCGGAAAATACATCGCTGTCCGGAAAAATCCGCGGAACGGTATTTTCGTATTGAGCAGGAGTGCGAATCCGAGTGCCAGCAGCAGCTGAATCGGTACACTGATAAACGTATACCGCACCGTTACGACGACGGATTTCCAAAACAGATCATTGTGAAACATTTCGCTGTAATTCGCGAGTCCGACATATTTTGGCGGGTGGATAATGTCATAGTCCGTGAAGCTGTAATACAGGGATGACAGAATCGGATACAAGGCAAACACCAGGAAACCGATAAGCCATGGAGAAATGAAGAGGTACATATAAAATGTCTGCCGCCGGCTTTCGCGATGGGTCACGGAAACACCAACCTTTCTATTTGTTCTAAAAATTATAACGCTTTAACTTTTAGAATAGAGTGTGCCCTTCATAAAAGGTTTCATAGGATGTAATATGTACAAAAGTTAAAGTGCTTTAATTTTCATATCCGGCCTGATGAGATTATCATAGAGGATGATTTCTCAATTATCAACTGTTTTTTTGGAAAAATGAAAGCGCTGCCTTGAATGCCATCTCTGAAGCAAATGCGGGACGTCTGTCAAAGGCTTGCGCAGAAAGGGTTGCGGCGGATGTCCAAGCCCTCTGAAATTCACGAAAATTCTTTCAAGGAATTTACGCGAAAGGACTGTATTTTCGAGCAAAGTGTGCTACCATACCTTTGTTTTAAAGATAATTTTATAAGGAAGAAGGGTGATTTCTGACTCATGACCGCACATGTTAATGATTCGTCCGAACGGTCAGAAGCGGGTCGTCTTAGCCTGGTGCGTTTGACCTGGCCGATTTTTCTGGAGCTGTTCCTGTTCATGCTGATGGGCAGCGTGGATACGTTCATGATTAGCTCGGTGTCAGATAACGCCGTATCCGGCGTGGGCGCCGCGAACCAGATTATATCGATCGCCATTCTTTTGCTTGAAGTCATCGGAAGCGGGGCTGCCATCGTCGTTGCCCAGTATCTGGGCTCCAAGAAAAAGCTTGAGGCAGCGAAGGTAACGGGAAATGCGCTGACGCTGAATTTGGCCGTCGGCCTGATCCTGAGCATTATTTTCCTCGGACTGGGCGGGTATATGCTGCAGTTGCTGAATGTGCATGGAGAGATTTTCGACTATGCGCAGTCGTATATGCGGATTGTCGGGGGCGGAATCTTCCTGCAGGCGCTCATCAATGCGCTGGCTGCAACAATCCGTACGCACGGGTTTACCAAAGAAACGATGGTTGTTTCCCTTTTTATGAATATATTGCATGTGGCCGGCAATTATTTGCTGATCTTCGGGCACTGGGGCTTTCCTGCCATGGGTGTGGAAGGTGCGGCCATCTCAACGGTATTCAGCCGTCTGGCATGCTTGCTCATCTTCTTCTGGTTGATGTACCGAGTCATGGACGTGCGGGTGGAATGGAAATACTACATCCGACTCTCGAAAGAGTATGTCCGTAAAATACTCAGTATCGGCATTCCATCGGCGTTTGAAAATATCGTATATCAGATCTGCCAGCTGACCTTCACCCTCTATGTAACCTATCTGGGCGCAGAGGCAATGGCTACACGGCAGTATGCCAGCAATATTTCCATGTACATTTATTTGTTCAGCATGGCCATCGGCATGGGCACGGCGATCATTGTCGGCCATTATGTCGGCTCGCGCCGCAACCAGGATGCTTACACGCGGGTATTTCAAAGCGTCAAATGGGCTCTGGCCGCAACGGTTGTCATCGACTTGATCATTATTGCATTCCGTGTTCCCCTGATGAGCCTGTTCACGGATAATATGGCCATCATCCGCATGGGTGCACAGGTAATCTTGCTCAGCATTCTTCTCGAAACGGGACGGACAGTGAACATTGTCATTATTAATTCGCTTCGCGCTTCCGGCGATGCCAAGTTCCCGGTATATATGGGGCTGATTTCGATGGTATGCATGTCGCTGCCGCTCGGATATTTTCTTATATTCCGCCTTCATTTGGGTCTGGCCGGGGTCTGGCTTGCGATTGCGGCAGATGAATGGACGCGCGCCGTCATCATGTATTTCCGCTGGAAGAGCAGGAAATGGGAAAGACATGCGCTCGTTGAACCAGTGGAGCCTGAGCCGATCCCTGCAGCGGCGCCTACCGTAGGATAATAAGCAGGTAGGGTAAATCTTGGGGGCTTCACTTGCGTTGCAGCGGCTTTTCAAGTTGCAGAACGCAGGCACTCATTATATAATGTATATATAGAAGTTACAGTTAGTTGGCGGGATACCCTGCCTTTCTTTTTGCTCTATTCTGTGCATAAAAAAGTATCAGTTAGCACATCATACATTCTAAACCTTTAGGAGGATTTCAAATGAAAATTGAAGTATGGTCCGACTTTGCCTGCCCATTCTGCTACATCGGCAAGCGGCGGTTTGAGGCGGCTTTGGAACGATTCGAGCATAAAAATGAAGTCGAGGTCGTGTTCCGCAGCTTCGAGCTGGATCCGAATGCACCCCGCGAGAACGAGCATGATATGCATACCCTCTTGGCTTCCAAGTACGGCATGAGTGTTGAAAAGGCAAAATCGATGAATGAAAATATGACCGAGCAGGCGAAGGCGGTAGGATTGACCTATCGATTTGATACGATGAAGGTTACGAACACCTTTGATGCCCATCGTTTGACGCATTGGGCAGGGGAATCAGGCAAGCGTTATGAAATGACTGAGCGTCTGTTTAAAGCATACTTTACCGATTCGGAGCACCTGGGCGACCGCGCCACGCTGGCGCGTCTTGCCGGAGAAATCGGACTCGATACCAAGGCTGCCGCAGACATGCTCGAAAGCGATGCTTATGAGGCGGATGTGCGCGAGGATGAAAGCCAGGCGACCAAGCTTGGCATTTCGGGCGTACCGTTCTTCGTGGTGAACCAGAAATACGGTATTTCCGGTGCTCAGCCAGAGGACGTCTTCGCGGAAGCGCTGGAGAAGATCTGGAAGGAAGACCATCCGCTGACCATGGTAGGCGGCTCGGATGATCTGGCTTGCCAGGACGGATCATGTGCTCTGCCTGATAAGGAATAATCATTTACTTGCGAGATAAGGATGTTAAGCCTCTGACGTATATATTTCTTGTCTCTAAAAAAAGAGACTGTTACCAAAAGGTTTGAAGTTAAACCTGGCGGTTGACAGTCTCTTTTTTTTTCTATAGTAGGAAATCGGTATTCTCATATTGGCAAATCAAACAGTTCGATGTTATTCGAGCGGCTGGATTGGCGTGTTGAAATAGGGCTTGGCCTCTTTCAAGGGAACATGAACCTGCGTGTATTCCAAGGCTGCATCATTTTTCAGAAAATAAAAGACGACATCGTTGTCCGTAAAATAAACACCCATACCATCACCGAATGCCTCTGCATTGTTGCCAGCGTAAGCCGAGAACAATTTGCCGAAGGCGGACATCGATTCTTTGTCGTGCTTCACGAGGTTTTCAACGGTGACCTTGATTTTTGTCCCGGCATCGTAATTCAATGCTTCAAGCAGAGGGAAAGATTCACCTCCCGTCCCGTTTTGCATGCCTTGAGTCAATGTACCATGGAAGACAAACGAATAAAACTCTCCGCTGCTTCGGGTGACTTCATAAGTCACTTTTAGCGTATCGTCTGCAGTCATGTCCTCGCTGTATTTTCGGATGATATTCTCCAGATCCTGATTGATCATTTCTTCGGGAAATCCGCTTGTCAATCCTTTGAGCTGCGGGTAGGCAGCGGAAAAGTGCGTTCGGTGCACTGTTTTGCTTCCCACTTCAAAGTCGGTTTCGGCTGTTTTCCTGGAATTCGGCAATTCTCCGTCCGCACAGGATGATTGGAGAACATGTTCGGCAGGAGCATGAAGGGGCTGCGTTTGCTGCATCTTAGCACACACGGCGCCTGCACCTCCAAGTAACAAAATTCCGAATATTCCGATTGCGATCCATTTCTGCATGATGGTCCTCCTTATTTCCAGAGAATGAGTACCTTATCGTTAACCATACATGCAAAATAGAAGTGGAAGAAAGCGTGTTTCGGTAACAGAAAAGTGAAAATTTACTCACTAATCTATCGTTTTGGTCATGGACCGGAGCAGTTCCAGGCCGATTTCGTCGACATGTCTCTTCTGTGCGCGAAGCAGTGAAAAGGGGCCTACCGTGAAACTGCCATTATTCGAAAGAACAATGACGGCCATATTTTTCTCCCTATGAAAGCCGATGAAGCTGCTGGAGCCATAGGTTCCGCCATTATGCCAGTGCATCCGGTCATGATATACGCCGGACCGGATCATCCAGCCCATGCCGACTTCGGCGTTTCGGCGAATACGGTGCACCGGCCTCTGAGTCTCCTTCATGGCCGTCGTCACGGCAGAAGCTCCCATGCCGATATTGGCCTTGGCAAACTGCAGCAAATCTCTGGCTGTGGTGCGAAGGCCCCCGGCTCCTGCCAGTACGCCTAAGTCCCAATGGGGGACTTCTTTTCCATTCGCCGTGTACACCGGAAGCAGTCTGTCCTGCTGAGCCGGGTTTAGCCCGAACACGGTATCCTCCATGAAAAGAGGTCCGCAAATCTCGTCTTTCACGAGCTCCCCCAGGCTACGGCCAGTGCAGCGCGTTAGAATATACCCGAGCAGTCCTGCGCCCAGATTCGAGTACTCGAATCTCCCGGCAGAAGCCGGCCTGCATTTCTGCAAATCCTTCAGCAGATGTTCTTCCGAATAATGCTCATAGGGGTTAAGTTTGTTCGTCATGACAGATTTCAATCCCGCGGGAAGGCGGGGAAGCCCGGATGTATGGGCAGAGAGCTGTTCGAGGGTGATTGCGCTGATTTTGCGATGACCAGCACATTCAGGTATGTATTTGCCGATGGTGTCGGTCCGCTTCAGCTTGCCCTGCCGCTCCAGTATGCACAGCAGTGTTGCCATAAAAACCTTGGTTATCGATGCCGCTTCATAAATGGCCGACGAATAATCGAAGTCCTGCGGCTGACCATGGCCCCAGTAATACTGGTTGCCATTTTCCAGAATGCCGATCGTGACGGTGAGCGGGGACTGACTGCCGAAATGCTCCCGTGTTAATGCTTCGGCTCTGCCCATTAAAGGATGGTCGGATATGATCATGGGTAGGCACCTCCATATGTATAATAGACGTGCAATCGGAAGGATAGTTGTTCTAGGTTGGAACTTTTCAACTAATGTATTACCCCGTAGAACGATTGTTGAAGCATTCGACAAAATCCCTCGTTTTCGCGAAAAAACCCGAAAAACACACAAAAAAGCTAACATTCGGCCCCCGCATGACCGATATGTGAGGTATGATGTGTTTATAAAAACAGGAATTGGAGGGAATTAACATTGCATAAGAAGCTTCAAAAGATGCTTGTCATATCGCTGGTGATGGTGCTGTGCATGGCATATTCCGGAGTCACTTGGGCGGCTACCTCGGCCGATTTGTCCAAGCTGGTTCTCTCAAAATCCCAGGTCACCATGGAGATTGGCGATACGGCATCTGTGACGGCGACGGGCGTTTATAAAGACAACTCAACTGAAAACGTGACGATAAAAGCAACCTGGACCAGCGAAAACAACGCGGTAGCCACGGTATATAACGGTACGATCACTGCAGTCGGGGAAGGCAACTCGACCATTTTGGTCAAGTATGGCAGTGAAACCGAATCGGTATCTGTGAACGTGACGAAGAAGGTCAAAGCTCTTACCAAGGATGTGCAGAAGCTGGATCTGAAAATGAGCGACAGCCCGACCATCCATCTGACCGCAACCTATACCGACAACACGACGGATACAGATGCATCGAATAAAGCCGAGTGGACCGTGGATGACAGCAGTATCGTCTCCGTTGTCAACGGCAAGGTGAAGCCGAATGGTCCCGGTACGGCAACCATTACGGCAACCTATGGCAAGCAAACGGTATCCATTCCGGTGAGCGTGGAGCTGGTGAAACGCCTGGATCCAAGCGTGACGCAGGTGTCCATGCTTGCCAGCGAGAACAAACCGGTGCAAATTTCCCTGAAAGCAACTTATCCTGACGGGGATGTCAAAAATGATGTCGCTGCGCAAGCTGAATGGTCCACAAGCAGTGCGGATGTGGCCGATGTTATCAAAGGCGAGATCACCGCATACGGCCCGGGTTCGGCAACAATTACGGCCAAATACGGTACCAAGACAGCAACGATTCAGGTTGATGTAGACAAGACAATTCGGTTGCAGGCAAGCGAACAGGATATTTTCCTGCATGCCAATGAGACACTGAAGAACCCGATCAAGCTGGAAGCTGTTTATCCGGATAAAGATCCGGTAGATATTACGAAGGACGCTGTCTGGACATCCAGCAATGAGAAGGTAGCCTTCGTTAAGCAAGGATCTGTGACGGCCAACGCACCCGGTGCGGCAGTCATTACAGCCAAATACGGCGAAAAAACCGTAACCATCAATGTGGACGTAGATGTTCCGCGCCATCTTGATATGCTGGAGAAGGTAGCCCTCAGTCTGACCGGTACGAAAACGAAACAGCTCGAACTGACTGCAACCTATGCGAACGGCGAAGTCGAGAAGGTGCAAAGCAAGGCTGAGTGGAAATCCAGCAAAGAAGATATTGTTTATGTATCAAACGGAATGCTGACAGCCTATAAAAAAGGTGAAGCGGACATTAGCGCAACCTACGGCGGCGTAACGGTAACAACTCATGTTGCGGTCGACATGCCGTTGAAAGTGGAGATCTCCTCCAAGAAGGTTTCCTTGAAAGTAGGAGGAACGTATGAGGCAAGCATCATCCTTGACTACGGCACGGACAAGCCTGCGGAGAAGGTGACGGATAAAGTCGAATGGAGCTCCAGCAAGGATGAAGTAGCCAAGGTAGATGACAAAGGCATCGTTACCGGCGTCAGCGCAGGTACAGCCACGATTACAGGCAAGTACGACGGCAAATCCTACACGATGACAGTCGAGGTGGGATTGGTCAGTGAGCTGACTTCTCCTCAAAGCCTGATCATCATGTCGACGGGGGATAAAAAGACAATCGATTTGTCCGCCGTGAACGATCCTGAAGCCGCAGAAGGCCTGAACAAAAGAGCAACCTGGAAGTCAAGCAACCCTTCGGTGGCCAGCGTGGACGGCGAGGGTGTCGTTACCGGCATGAAGAGCGGTAAAGCCAACATCACTGCGGAATACGGCGGCAAGAAGGTTACCGTTGCGATTGAAGTCGATGTGATCTCGAAGATTGACGCAGATGTGGATTTCATCTCGTTGAAAACCGCAGGCACAGCCAAAGAGAAAGCGAAGAACGTAACGGTGACCGTAACGTTCAGCGACGGTTCCACCAAGGATGTCAGTGACAAAGCGGACTGGAGTTCTTCCAACTACAAGATCGCAACCGTAACGGGCGGTAAGGTTACGGCGCAATCCAGCGGAAAAACAACCATTCTGGCCAAGTATGGAAGTAAAACCCTTCGCATTCCGGTGGAAGTGGACAACCTGAAGTACCTGCAAACCAACGAAGTCAGCGTGAATATGAGCGTAGGCCAGACATTTAACCTGATCGCAACCGCCACCTACAGTGATGGAAGCGAAACGGATGTATCGAAGCCGGCGCTATGGAAGTCTTCCCGTATTCTGAGCGCGACGGTAAAAGACGGCGTGGTCAAGGCGACAGGCAAAGGTAAAGCAACGATTACGGTTACTTTCGGCGGCAAATCCACCAAGGTAGTTGTAACGGTGAAATAGAGCTTCAAAAGCAGCATGTTGGAACAAGCAGAAAGGGCAATCCGAGAGTGATTCTCGGATTGCCCTTTTGTATTACTCCATATTCTCCACATCGAACACCGGAACGGTGAGCATTTCGCCCGTCTGATCGCCGCCAGGGTATACATCCTCGAATTGGCTGAAGAGGCCGGTTACGGTCACTTTCATGCCGTCATAGAAGGTATAGCTGCCATGCAGCTTGAGGTAAGAATCGCCCATTTGAGCAAGAGCATCGCCTTCGCCTCCATAAACGACATAGCAGGTGAAGCGGACTTTTTCGTTGGAGTAGCTCAGCAGGTTATTGACATCAATATCCGTATAATCCTTTTGGAAGCCCATGAATTGATAGCTGTTGTCCTGGCGCGCATAGATGGCAGCCTGGGATGCTCCCGCGGTCTCCGATCCTTCAACGCCGTCCGGGCGGGTAACGAGCAGCGACTTGTCTGGCTGCACCTCGTAACCGTCCGCGTTGAACATGAAGAGCTGGGTTATATTGCTGTCATGCACTTCAAAAGCAGCATAAAGTGCCTGTCTTGAAGAGGATTCCCCTTCAACGAGGATAACCGGTACGCTCTTGGTGCTGAGCGACTTCTCAATAGAAATTTGGCGGATATTCACGTTGGAAGGGAAGTCATGGGTACTCAGCAATTGGACTGACTCATCCTCATTCATTTTTGCGAAATATACCGTATTGCTGTCATCCGAGCCGATCGCATAAGCATTGCCTCCGAAGCGGTCGCCGCCGCCGCTGACATGGCTGTAGTTCTTCGTCTGATCGGTCTGCTGCAAGAGCCGCAGCGGATCGTGCACCGTCCAGGCGAGCATTGCCTTCTTCACGTCTGCGGTCGTGTCCTGATAGGAGGAGAGCGCCTGATAGATGGTAATGGCTCCTTCGTAGTCGTTATTTTTTATTTTCCGCTGCGCAGCGGTTAGCCATTTCCGGATTTGCCGGTCGATTTCGCTCAGCAAACTCGATTTGATTCCCGTATTTTTGGCATAGGTCTCATAGGTTTTGGCATGGAGGGCATAATTCGCCATCTGGTCGCCGTCGACATCCTTTTTCAGAATGATCCGTGCGAGCTCTTCCGCTTTGGTCTTAACCCATGGTGCCTTCAGCTCGCGTCCTTGGTACTGGCTCATGAGCGACTGCGAGACATCCAGGAGATCTTGGAACTTGCCGTCTCCGGCCAGTTTGGACATCAGCCTTTCATCAAAATCCTTGAATTTGGCGGTCAACTGTTTGTTTTTCTCGGTTGTCCCACCAAAAAAAGCGTCCGGAATGGCCTGCAAATTCCACTTCGGTGAGGCTTCGTCCGTTTCGCCCTGGTTCAGACGGTCATCGAGCTGGCTGTAGAACAATGCCTTAAACTGTTGGAAGTAGCGTGTGATATCATCCGAGATCCCAAAACTTGCAGAAATCTCCGGATAGTAGGCAGAGAATGAATCCCCTGTATTCATGTATTTGTTCTGCGTGCTCTGCAGATCATGATACACCTGCAGGAAGCCGGTAAAATCCTGCCCGGAGCCCGTGCGTTCCGCACGCTGGTCCAGCTGGGAGAGTGTCTGCTTCATCAGAGTGATCGGCTCAAGCTCTCGCAAACGCTTCGCAATCAAAGTCTCTTTATAATGAATGGATGTATTGCCGTCCGCCTTTTGATACCATTCCTCCGCGCGTATGAGGTCTTTTTGCTGATAATATCGTTCTGCCTCGGCGACCCAGGCCATCTTGCGGTTGATATCGATTCCCTTCAGGCCGATCAGGACCAGCATGGCGATACAGAACAAAATGAGAAGATTACGCAAAGTCAGCGCATGTTTCATCGTCATATATTTATGGCCTCTTTAATAGGATTTGGACGCTGGGTCCAGACATAGATCTTGCTCTTGATCATGGTTTACCTCATTAATTCACTAAATTTCGCTCCGTTTATTCCGATAATAATAGAATGCAGTATTTTTCGCCGAGGCGTCAAATGCTAAACGATTCGACTTGATAAATTGATCAATGAGGAGACATGCATCATGAATGGCAAATCGATCCCCACGTATAAAACTAGAGGATGGCTTAAAAATATATTAAATACTCGCACGGGAACTGTACCTGAACCGCTCGAAGTCCAAGAAGATACGGATTCGGATGCCGTCAGCCTCGAAGCCTCTGCGGAAACGGACTATTCGTTGCTAGAGCAAGACAAAGCGGCGATGGACCTCATTGCCGCTGTCGAGAATATGCTCAATGACCGTCAGCTTGCTTCCTTGAAAAACAAGGATAACGAACAGCAGCTTCAAGGCGCCTTCGAATCGATGAACCGTCTTAAAAACGAGCTGAGTAAAAAGGAGCACTTTATCCTTGAGAAGGAAAAAGAATTCAGAAGCCTTGAAGACAAGCTGACGCATAAGCAGATGAGTTATGACCAGCTTCTCGAAGACTATAAAGAATATCAGAACTCTTCCAATTCCGGCATCGAGAACCTGAAGTATCAGTTAGAGAAAGAGCGGAATAAATACGTCAAGATTAACGAAGAGTTCTCGAACTATCAATATGAAAGCATGAAAAAGACCAAGGAACTGGAAGAAAAGATTCGAGATTTGGAAAGCGAGAACCAGCAGGTCGAGAGCCAACATCAAAAGGTTTTGGAAGAAAAGAACCATCTGCTGCAAACGATTGCGGATTTCACTGCGCGCATGAATTTCTCATTCACTCCTCCTTCGGAATAAAAGGCACACTTTTAAACGGAAAGGAGAGGTTGGTATCATGCTGCAATCCTATCTGACAAAATGGATCGAAATCCGGTCTATCGAAAAAAACGAATCCGGTGCTTGCTTGATGAACGTGGATTTCGTCAATGGACAATCGGCTGCTTTGATATGGAAAGTCGATTCCTTCACGGCGGATCATATCGATCATATATTGACAGAAGCAATAAGCCCGGATGTGAAATTCAGGCTCTCTTTTCTAAGCGAATGCAATCCCGTGGATAAGCAGTATTATGCTCAAATCACCGAGTATAGCAGACGCTCGAGCAGGGCGGTCAAGTTTGGTTGTTCCGAATCGTTCGCGAAGCAGCTTGGAGCCCTTAAGAAAATTAGCGATTTCAGTGAATTGAGAAATGTATCTTCTTTTATACATGAAGCGTCTGGCCCGAAGAAGAGCCAAGAGTTACAGGAGCCGGCTCAGGCGGCGGAACCCGCCGGGACGAGACGCAAACCCGGGACTTGGATTCAACTTGCTGCCGCTCTTCTTGCGGTTCCTCTATTGTTTTATCTTGCTTTTACAGGTTTCTCCCATATGAATGAGAAGGTGCTGGCTAATAAGGAACCAGCAAGTTCCTCTCCCTCATTGGAAGATCGGCAAGTCACTTTGATGGAGCAAGCGGAAAAGCGAATTCAGCCGATTGCCGCGGTAGTGCCGGCAGTGCCGCAGCCTACTCCTCTCAAGGAGGAAACACCCTTACCTGCGGCCGTCAATATGGATAAGAAGGTCAATTACAGTGTCCCGAAAAACTCGGTCGCGATCACCTTTGATGACGGACCGTCCAAATATACCAAAGGTATCGTTGATGTGTTAAGGGATTATCATGTTGGGGGAACGTTTTTTTTCGTCGGAACACAGGTGAGGAAATTCCCCGAATCGGTAAAATATGTGGACGACAACGGGTTTTCCATCGGCAATCATTCCATGACGCATCCCAATCTCCAGAAGCTGTCAGTGGACAAGCAAAAAGCGGAAATCGTCAACACCAGCACACTTATCGAGAAGATCACTTCAAAGCCTGTGGTTCTGCTTAGGCCGCCCTATGGTTCGATGAATGCTCATACCAAAGAAATTGCCGAATCCGCTCACATGAAAATCATGCTCTGGAACCGTGACCCGGAGGACTGGAAGTCCAAGAATGATGCGCAAAAGGTGCTCGGCTATCTCGAGCAAGCCCAAGCCGGCGGATCGGTGATCCTCTTACATGAATCCAAGGAAACGCTGGGGTTGCTGCCGACCCTTATCGAATATCTGCTGCAGCAGCAGGTGCAGATCGTCAATCTGATGTAGATCAAGCAGGCATGTTCATGTCTTGCGCTCAAACCGGATGCAATTCCTTATTTGTAAAAGAGACCTGGCCGCTGGCCAGGTCTCTTGCCATTCCCCGCCGCTTCCTTCCATCCATTTCAACAGACTTCATAAGAAAATTACGCAGGGTTTGCGCATGAATAATCGTCATATATTTATGGCCTCTTTAATAGAATTTGGACACATGCCTAATCCCAGTTTTGAAATTCGGGATCCCAGCGGTACTTTTCATTATAAATGGCCGAGACTTCGTCGCGCAGACCGTTCCAGGATTGATTCGGACTACGCCGTACCAGCTGGTACAACCGGAGATAGCGGTCTTTCGGAAGCTGACGGACATAACGGAGAATGAAATCGGGATAGGAATCCACGTATTTCTTCATCCGCACCGCAGCTCCCGCTACAGCCGCCAGAATACCGGCGCCGCCCTTCATTTGGAGTATTTGCCTTTCATGTAAGAGCACGTACCTGAGGGCAGTGCTCTTGATCAGCTCGCGTTTGACCTTGGCGAGTTCGCCGATATATTCCGCGAGGGCAGGCTCAAAGCCGTCCAGCATCAGTGATTCAAGCTCCAGCTCCATATCTTTGCGGAGCACGAACGTCTGAAGCAGCATGATCTGCTGCAGGCGAATCCGGTCATTGTGCACGATCGTGGCAATTTCCCGTAAAATTTCGTACCCAAGCTGCTCATCTTCCTTGATGGCGGCAGAAGCGGTGGTGAGATTCATATAGATTCCTTCGATGATCCGGCGGTCGCTGCTTCGCAGCAGCTTATCGAGCTGACGTCGTGTTTCGGATTCGATGACCCGCCGCTGAAACCACCATAGCAGCGCCGTCAGCGCAAAACCGCCAACGAGACAGAGGACGATCTGTAGAAAGGTTTGGCTGAACAACACGGCAGCAAGCGTGATCAGAAGGGCGATGAGCCGTTCGTTTTGCATGGACCGTTTGGCATTGAAGCGGGCCTGATCCATGACAGGAATCAGCGTATGCCTGCCGCAATTCGCGCATTTATCTTCCCAAAGCACGGTAAAAGAGCGGCAATGTTTGCAAACTCTTAACTTTTCATAGGCATGTTTCGTCTTATAATAGGGGCGCAGGCGCACCGGTTTCTTCTTATTCATGATGAATGTTCACCCCGCGGATTGGAAATGGCCAGAAGGGTCTCATCAAGATCCTCGGGTGTAGGAGCTTTCTTCTGCCTATTAAAGTAGATGGCGATTTTTATAACAACAAAGAGAAACAAAATGCCGAGGCATCCGTATGCAATGATCATCCGCAAGTTCCTTTCTGGTGGCAAAATGGCGGGTAAAAAGGGGCCGTAGGCCTTATTGACTAGAAGCGGTGCTTAAAGCGTGTCCGGGCCATCCTCATTGAACTTTGCCAGCTTTAATTATATCATAATATAAAAGTATTGGGAGTTTTTAGTCGGCTATGAGGAAGCGCGGCTAATCCATCTGGAAAAAGTTAAACATGCCTCTTACATGTAAATTTATCGTTTCTTAAGAATTTCTTAAGACCTTTTTCCTAGAATATAATGAAAGCTTATGAAAAAAATCAGTTCAATTCAATAGAGAAGGAGTTTCGAAAGCTTATGCTTCATAAAAATAAAATAGCACTCTGTCTTCTGATGGTTGTTTTGTTGCTTCTGCCCCTAGGCGGTCGGGGAGCCGCGGCCGCGCAGCAGTCTTCCCATATCGATGCCGTGTTGGTCATGGACGCAAGTAACTCCATGAAGGCCAGTGATCCGAACCAAATCAGCGGCGAAGCGATGAAAATGTTCATTGATATGCTGTCGACGCAAGGAGATAAGGTTGGTATCGTCTCCTACACCGATAAGATTCAACGGGAGAAGGCGTTGCTGGAAATCCAGTCCGATGCGGACAAAACCGATCTGAAACAATTTATCGACCAACTTGACCGCGGAGCGTACACGGATATATCCGTAGGCGTGAAGGAAGCAGTCAAGGTGCTGAAGCAGGGCGCCGAACAAGGGCATGAGCCGATGATCGTCGTTCTCGCGGACGGCAACAACGCGCTTGATCCGAAATCCGGCAGAACCCAGGCGCAGTCCGATCAGGAGCTAAGCCAATCGGTGCAGGAGGCGAAGGCCGCAGGCATTCCGATTTACACGATCGGTCTGAATTACGACGGCAAGCTGAACAAGAACGCATTGGCTCAACTGTCAGATAAGACCTCGGGCAAGTCTTTTTCGACCAGCTCGGCTGATGAGCTGCCGCAAATTCTGAGTGAAATTTTCGCAAGCCACCAGAAGCTGAAGATCGTGCCTGTGAGCGCGATCACGGCGAACGGAAGCTACCAGGAAGTCACGATTAATGTGCCAAATGCGAACGTGCTGGAAGCCAATATCTCGCTGATGTCCAGCAAGCCGGTGGATGTGAAGTTAATAGACCCGTCGGGCAAAAGCCAGCAAATCCCATCAGCGGACGTGCTGCTCTCCAAGTCAAAAACCTATTCTCTGATCAAGCTCCTGAAGCCGGATCAGGGCGACTGGAAGCTCCAGGTCAAGGGCGTTCCGAAGGATAAAATCGACATTAATCTGATCTTTAACTACGATCTTGAACTGGACATGGCTCCGCTGAAGTCGACCACCGTCAAGAAGGGCGACACGATCGACATCAATGCCTATCTCGTCAGCAATGGGCAGAAGCTGCAGAGTAATGGGCTTTACAATAACATGAACGCAAAGCTGATCGTCAAGGATCTGGATTCCGGCGACACGAAAGAAGTGAATCTCACCAACAAAGGAGATCATTTCGAAGGCTCCTACACCGTAGAAGCGAAGCATCAGTACGAGCTGAAGGCGCGCGCCGAGGACAAGAGCTTCTACCGGGAAACGAAGCCGGTGACCATCAATGCGAAAGCTGGGGCAGCAGGAAGCGCGCAAACCCCTGCGGCTGGAAAGGATGAAAAGAAACCTTTTCCAGTATGGCCCGTAGTGATTGGTGTCATTGCCTTGGCCGCAATAGCTGCCGCAGCCTACTTTATTCTGGGGGCGGTACGAAAAGCGAATAAAGGATTCGTTGGACAGATGGTCGTGGAAATCCGCGATGAGAATACCGGTGAGAAAACGTATCCGCAGTACAAGAAGTTGACGGCCTTCAAAGGCAAGTTCAACCTGCATCAGCTGCTCCAGCTGGCACCAGAGCTGAAGGAAACGGATAAAGTGATCTTTATGCCGGGCAAAAACGACCGGCTGCTGCTGAAGAACGGATCGGCCTGCATGATCGAAAAATCGGGCCGTGCGGTGGATGCATCCCGCGGAGCCGAGATCAAAAGCGGCGATCGTCTCAGCGTTTCGCTGCCGCAGGTGGATAAGACGATTTTGATTGAGTATTTGGTATAAATGTATGACAAAAAGCGAGAGTAGCGAAGAGGGCGGAATCGACCTGAAGTAGCGTCAGCGGCCACCCCGCTCACTGTCGAGACATTGGATATAAGAACCTAAAGATACTTTCAGGAGGGGAAACTATGAAACCGGTAGTAAGAGAACATATACAGCAGTTGGATGTATCGCTGGGCGGAGGCATCGTCAGCGAGAAGATCCGCGTCGACACGATCGACAATCCGATTCTGATCATTGGCCTTGGAGGTACGGGGATTGACGCGCTGCTGCGCCTGAAATATCAGATCAACCGCCGTTTCAAGCTGCCGGAGGACCCACTTTCCAAGAAGAAAATGGAGAAGCCGGCCAACGTGGAGTTTCTGGCCTTCGAAACGAACGAGCAGGACAAAAACAAACGTTATAAAGGTGTTGGACTGGACTCCATCAACGAGTTTGTGCTTCTCTCGAACGCCGAAATCGGCGGCTTGCTGCAGAATCGCAGCATTCTGGAGCCTTACATTACAGACTGGCTGTCACCGGAACTGAGCATCACCGACGGGATGAACGGCGCGGCTGGCGTGCGTCAGGCGGGACGCCTGCTGCTGTTCACGAAGATCAATCAGGTCGTGCAGGCCATCGATAAAAAGATCAAAACATTGTCCGTAGGCACCAACAAAAAGCTGATGGTGTTCCTGCTGACCGGCCTCTCCGGAGGTACGGGCAGCGGCTGTTTCTTGGACATCGCCTATATCGTGCGCGGCATTATCGAACGCGACCACGGCTCGGCAGGGATTGACCGCGTCAATACGCTCGGCTACTTGTTTACGCCGGACGTGAACTTGTCGAACAAGAGTCTGAGCGAGCATACGCGCGAATACATTAAGAAAAACGGCTATGCCGCGCTCAAAGAACTTGACTATTGGATGAACGTCGACGCCCGTAGTGAGCGCTTCAAGCAGCAGTACGGCAACATCCTGTCGGTGAACTCACCGCTTCCACCGTTTAATCTGTGCCATTTGATTTCGGCAACGAACACAGAAGGCAAGCTGCTGGAAAATGCGTACGACTACTGCATGAACGTGACCGCAGAGAATATTACGAACTTTATGGCCAGCGAGGAAAAACAGTCGGGCGAAGAATTCGCCATCCACGATTATATCAGCAACATCCGGACGAATATCGCGCAGATGAATAAGGCGTATCCGGCCAACTATGATTACAACATTATCGGTGCATCCTCCGCGGTGCTGCCGATTGAGGAAATGACGACCTTTCTGGCGTTCCGCCTGTTCGGCAAAATGGAAACCATGTTCGAGAAGGCGCCAAACCAGGAGGACGTCGAGAAATTTGCCCGCAAGCTGGGCATCGATCTGGACACGATGATGAAAACCTTCGAGTCCCGCGTGCCTGAACCACTGCCGGGGTATCAGAACAGCGAGCGTTTGAGCTATACCAACGTGGTGAAAAACCAGGTCATCAACATGGACACGGAGCTGGAACAGAACTTCCTTGCGCGTGCTCGTGAAGAATACATCAAGGCGAAGAAGCAGCTGCCGGGCGAAATCGTGGAGCAGTTCAGCGACCAGATTCGCCGGATCTTCCTGCATCCGGAGCAAGGCCCGTTTTACGTATCGCGCCTCTTGTATACGGAGAAGGGCTTCTGCCTCCTGAAAATGCTGCTGTCCTACATCGAGACGCTGCGCGAGAATTTGACCCGCATCCCGCGTGATATCGAAGCGGCCAGGGAGCAGGCGAACGACCGTCTTGGCGACGCGAAAAGCGCTTTTGTATCAAAGGACAAAAAGAAGAATGTCTACATTGAGGCTAAAATCAATGAATACTGGCTGATGGCGGACGTGGAACGCACTGAGCAAATGATCGAGTTTTACGAGGATCTGTACGATCTGTTGAATCAGGAAAACAACCGCATTTATAACGTATATACCGAAATACTGAATGCACTGAACGCGATCTTCGCCAAAAACGGGGACATCCTCCTTAGCGGTGAAGAGCAGCAGGATCATAAGGGCAACAAAACGTATTACTGGAATATCGTCAGCGTACCGGACATCTCCAAGGTTATTAACAAAATGATGGAGCAAAAGGACGTAGAGGATCTGATCCGTGATTTTGCCCAGGAACTGCTCCGGCATTCCAATCAGTGGATTAAGGAACAGGAAATTGACATCGTCAGCTCGATTTCCGACTTCCTGACCGAGAAATTCGGCGATTTGATCACCAAGTCGATGGAGGATTTCTTGATCATGAAATTTGGACAGGAGGAATCCATCGAGAAGTTCGTGGAACGGAATATCGCGAGCAAGCTGGATGAGGAAGCGGTGCCGGTATTCCATTTAAGCAACAGCGCGGGTAATCTGTACTTTCCTTCATGGGGCTTTGTATCTGTACCGGTTCAAGCTCCAAGCATCCTGAAGGGGATCCGGAACTACCAGAACAATTCGGTGGGTAAGTCGCATTTTACGGTGAAGGAAAGCGAAGTGAAGAACCGCATATTCTGGCTCAATACGAAAAACGGGGTACCGCTCTTCGTGTATACGCCGCTAAAGGTTTTTGAAGAAAGCTATGAACGCACGATTCTGGACAAGGAAGGCATCGGACGCCACTTGGTGCAAACCGACCGTGCCAACTGGACCTATCTGCCTTCGCCGATTCCGGAAAAATCCTGGGGTGAAACCTACCTCAACCCGCGGGTTCAAAGCTACAATGCCCGTGTTCGTGCGGAATTCGAACAGGCACTGGCGTACAAGGTCATCGTACAGAAGGATATCGACCAAAATACGAGCAACCGCTACGCGGTCATCCATACCAAACCGTTTGACTTGAACGATGTTTTGCGTGCTTACGATATGCAGCTTACCGCAGCCAAACCGAATCTGGGAGAGGTGAAGCGTGCAGCAACCGAGCTGAAGCGTCTGCTGGAAGGCGGTCTGGAAAAAGAGAGTACGAAAGATATTTTTGGAAGTATCAACGAAGATCTGGCGAAGGAGAATCTGATTCGTTCACCGGAACAAATTACGCGCGTGCGCGCCGAGCTGGCGAAATATCAGGTCATTGCTTCCAAGCTGCAGGAGCTTGAGCAGATTATCAGCCAAAATCAGGACGAAGAGAAGTGGCTGGACCATTTCATCGAAGCGATGTACACAGGCACGATTACGAAGAAAGGTGCGTTGTATGTCTACGACCGCGATCCGGAAGAAGATTCATGGGAGCCGTTCGCCAATCTCATGAAGAGCGTCAACTACGTCGAGTACGAAGTCTACAAGCACTTCCGCGTACTGGATGAGAAGAGCCGGAGCACGCTGCTGCGCAAGGCTTCCCGCCGCGATAACGAGCTGACGGCGACCGAGGATATTTCTTCGCTGCTAGCCAAGCTGGAGGAGCTGGCTGAGACGTTCCTTGATGCGCGTGACCGCTTGGAGTACGAGAAGGTGGAGCTGGCAGATGGGGAAGAACGCCATCAGTTCTACAAGCAGGTGTCTTCCAAGTTAAATGACATTCGCAGAAGGTTGAAATAATCATGGATCAATTATTGGAACGGTTCGCCGCAAACTATGCCGCCGATCAGGATCAGCTGTCGGGTAAGGGAGATGACCAGAGCAGCATCCATTACCCGGCCGTGTTTCTCTTCATCGGCGACAAGTCGGCGGGTGCGATCGAACCCATGATGAGCATTAACCATAAAAAATGGGATAACAGCGCCGGCGTCATGTATTTTCATGTCGGGACCGGTGCGCCAGACCGGAATGTTTCTGGAATAGGAGCATCCGAGCAGCCGCGCTCGAAGGTCGGGGCAGCGCAGTCCGGTCCGGGAACTCCTGATACGGAGCAGCGGCTCAGCCGTTTCGTGATGAGATCAGCACCGGCTGAGAGTGATGTCAAAACGCTGCGTAAGGAGCTGTATCAATCCTTCTATCGGGATGAGGAACAGCTCTATGGCCTTAACCGGGCGCTGCGGCAGCTTAGTTACGATATAGCGGATTACGGTAGACTGTATTCATCGTTTGATCGTATTCATCTTTCTGTCATTACGCGGGTCGACGACCCGCTTAATGTGTTCATACCGGAAGTTTCGCTCTTGGCGCAGTCCATTTTCAGCCAGTCCTTCAAATCCGTGCAGATGGATTTGTATGTGCTGATCAGCGAACGGGACCAAATGGAGGCTTTCGGCTATGGAAGCTCGGCAGGGGTTGCCTTTTTAAGAGAGGTGGAGCTGATGCAAAGCCCCGACTACAGCTTTTCTGCAAAGCTGCATGTCACAGAGGACGGATTATCCATTCCCGTGACGCATCAGCCAGCCCCTTTGTTTGATTTGGCATACGTGCTTTCCGACAAAAATGAGCGTGGTATTTCCGCGCAAGGCGGCATGCAAGGCAATTACGAGATTATCTGTCATCTTAGCCTGCTCAAGAACCGCAAGCAGAAGGACAGCCATTACGACATGAACACCGGAGGCTATAACAACACCTCCTTCAAAAATAACATCATGACCGAATCCGGTCGGCAGGGTTATGTTTCCGCCGGATTCTCGCGCGTGAAGCGGCCGAATGAATCGATTGCCCTTGCGGTGCTGTATCACTTTTACAGCGGACTGCTGCAGCGTATGAAAAGACTGCCGGACTGGGGCATGAAGGAGAAGGTGTCTTTCTTCGGCCTTGATCCGGCTTCCGTGTCGGAGCGGGCAGCGAAGCTTGTTCCGGATAGCGGCAAAATCGCCGAAATGACCGGAATGATGACGCATCCGGTAAGTTATGGCTCATTGAAACGCATGACGCTGCATGAGGCGGAAGAAGCGCTGTTCGCTGGAGGCTGCGAGGCATATTTTCAGAGCAATTACGTACAGGAATCGATGCATAAACTGCAGCGGCTGGAAGCCGGTGATGAACTGCGGGCATGGATCCGGGGCCGTATCGGTGAGCCGTCCGGCGTAGGCATTTTTGCAGTTGCGGATTGGACGGATGAGAAAAGCGGCACAGGCAGTATCATTGAAGCCGTTCAAAGTCGTATACGGGATCTCGCGGGACATCTGGATTCTGAAAGATCGCAGCTTGCGGTTTATTATGAGGAACGAGTAGAAGAGCAGCCCTTTACGAAACGCCCACTGATGGAAAAACATAACGTCCGCAGCTTTATCCGCTATTTCTTCGAAACGGTGTATCAGCGCAAGCTCGAGATCCTTCTGATCGAAACGGAGCTTAAGCTGTATCGCCGTTACGAGGCGGAGCTTGTGCGTATTCACGAGGAGTATAAACATCAGGCATCGGAGCTTATCAATCTGCAGGACACGCTGCTCGGCGCAGCTCGTGCGAGCATTTGTACCGCTGATGATTACATCGGCCAGAACATCATGGAGTACTACGGAGTGGTCACGGAGGAATGGATGCGTGAGCTCGAATCCCGGCGCGGTGAGGGTGTCTTTTTCGAAGAACGGTTTATGGGCAACTTCACAGAGCTTCTGGATCATGGCCGGACACGCATATTGGAGCGGCTCGTCGAGGTGTGCCGGAAAGAACTGCTGGAAGCGGAAGCTTTGGATCAGACCTTTGAAGAAGAACTGTTAAACCGTGCCAATGTCACAACGGATTACAACAACAGGCAGGTCTTGTCGAAGGAAGAACTGTTCAAGAAGCTGTACCGGACCCTTGAAGACCATGCGG
The DNA here is from genome assembly GCF_009807035.1 of Paenibacillus dendrobii. Taxonomy (GTDB): domain Bacteria; phylum Bacillota; class Bacilli; order Paenibacillales; family Paenibacillaceae; genus Paenibacillus_AQ; species Paenibacillus_AQ dendrobii. The sequence goes on along the minus strand of NZ_WUBI01000003.1, from coordinate 457,520 downwards.
TCATCAATGTACGCCTTCTGGAATATACGCAGGAGCACCGCTATGAAGAGAAGTATTTCTTCGGCGACGCGGAAAGTGAATTTATCCGGTATGCATCGTCTGCAGACGAAACCTCCCGCATATACAAGCTGGGTGTCGTCCATGAGAAACGCAGCAGCGGGGTCGAGAAGCTGAACATCATGGGCGGGTTTCATCTGGAGGATTTGATGTATTACCGAAATGGCAGAGTCTACTACGAGACGTACGTCCAGAACGGCTATGAATTTCACGGCATTGAGGCAGGACGGCTGCCGGAGCTAAGGTAGAAAAAAATAGCTCCAATCCCATTTTGGAAAGGAAGCATGTTATATGCAGCGAAAATTGAATTTGCTCCTGCTGCTCTTCAGTCTGATCGGGGGTGCCGTCGGCTTTGCCATCGGGGAGGTCATTCTGGACAAGTGGGGCGGCGATTGGCCCTGGATCATCGTGATCGGTTTGTATTTTGGCCTGCTGGCCTTGTTTATCGGGCTAGGTTGCCTGGTGGCGGAGATTGTGTCACCGCGTCTGAATGGTCCATCCTGGAGACAACGTTATACGGGGACCTCGTGGAAGCTGCTGGTTCCTGCCACGCTGGTGATGGTGTTTGTTGCTGGTCTGGCGCTGGAGTTTGTGTACGAAATCAATGCCGGCGGATCGAAGCCGATTAAGGATATTGCGCTTGTCATTGATAACTCCGGCAGCATGCAGGAGACCGATCCGGACGACGGACGCTACGCTGCTGCCAAGGATATGATCAATCGGATGGATAACGATAATCGGGTGGCTGTTATGGTCTTCAATGATCAAACGAATCTGTTGCAGCCTTTTATGAAGGTTCAAAACCAGGCGGCAAAGGATAAAGTAACGGGCGAGATTGACGCGCTCGAAGCCACAGATGGCGGTACCGATATCAGCCTAGCATTGTCGGATACGATGAAGCATATTCAGGACGAAGGCGATGCGGGACGCGGAACCATGGTCGTACTGCTATCGGACGGCTTCAGTGATGTTGACCTGAATTCGGCGCTTGCGCTGTATAAGCAAAAGAATGTTCAGGTGAACACGATCGGACTCAGCCTTGTGCAGTCGGACGGTTCGACCTTGCTGAAGTCCATCGCGCAGGAAACGGGCGGTCAGTATTACGATGTGCAGAATGCCGGCGATTTGTCGGTGATATTTCAGAAAATCTACAAGGATGCAGGCGAGCGTACGCTTGTGACTGAGCGGACGGGGCCACAGCAAAACAGCATCGTCTATCTGATCCTTCGTGTGGCGTCTTTGGCTTTGATCGGCGCAGCCATCGGCCTGGCACTGGGGCTTATCTTTGATAACCGCTATCTGGCCCGCAGTTTTGGGGTAGGCGGCGCTGTTTCCGGTTTGCTTGCGGGATTGTTGCTGGAGTTCGGATTATCCGGCGGTAGCACGCGCGATGCGGTCATCCGCCTTTTGTCCTGCCTGGTGCTTGCCGGTGTGCTGGCGCTGTTCACGGCTGTCATACCGGTTAAAGAGAACGGCAAGCTTGAGAGCGGACTGCAGCGCCCCGGTTCAGCCGGCCGCTCGCAGACTGGAATATCAGGACGCTCCAAGGATAACAGCAGCAGAGGATTTTAACATGGGAGGCGAATGAAGGAATGCGGTTTATTGATGCGGATATCAGCTCACTGCTCATTCGCGGTTTGACCCATCAGCTGGATGGTGACCGCTGTACGCTCCGCTGGCGTTGGCCGGAGGATATTACGGCGGTTTACATTGAGCGAAGCATGGCTGGGGAAGAGCCGATGCCGGATACGAAAAGGCCCGACATGAGCCGGTTGAAGCTGTACACCCGTAATGAATATAAAGCTGCCAATGGCTATCATGACCGTATCGACGGTGTCGGCAGGGTTATCTATACCATATATGCGTCCACCGAAACGGAGGACGGCCCGGCGCTGATCCGCCAGCATGACGGGCAGAACCGGAAGGAATTCAGCACTGGCAAAGCCAAGGTGTGGTTCTCCATTCGGCAGAAGAGCGGCTTGTTCCAGAAGTACAAATCGGTACAGATCAAAGTCACGACGGAAATTCCCATTCCGAAAGAAGCATTGTGCTACGTGAAGAAGGAAGGCAGCTATCCGGCGAATAAGGATGACGGTACGATGTATCCTTTTGTGACGGATTTTGAAGCGGGACGGAACGTACTGCCTGTCATTGAGGTGGGCAAAAACGATTATGTGCGGCTGTTCTTTACCGACGGGAAAAGGTATGGGCAGGTGTATGAGCTGGTGCCGGAGTGAGCGTTGCTTCTGTTGAAATCGTGTTATCGGAATGAATTGGAAGGTAATAACACGATTTCAAAGGAAGCGCGTAAACTCTTCGGGAATTTACATTCCACTTGGTATGATGAAAGAGAACTAGGCTGATCCAGAGTTAGTTTTTGGGATGTGCGGGGTGGACAACATTGGAAGCTTCATCTGTAAGTCTTAGATTTGCAGAAGGCTCTGAGAGCGGTTTTAGTAGAGAATACGAGCAGCTTTGCGAGAGATTTTTCTTTTTCGGAAGTATAACTAGCTGGAAAGAGTCCTTAGAAAGGGACGTTAAATCTAACGGATGAGCCCATAAATACACATAGTTGTGTGTTCGTAGAAATCATCCTTGTGTCCACTCAACTATTGTCTAACGAGCCGGTTAACAAAACTCGTTCCAGAATGAATACAACAAATGCATAGTATAGCGGAGGGGACGGAATCGTTCTGAAGAAGCGTTAGCGTTCGCCTAAAAGCAGGAAAGCTTGCTTCGGAAGCATAAGCTTTGTCTCCGGGATTCTGGAGTCTACCTTTAGGAAATAGTCCAAGGAACCCGGAGACAACAGCGATCGGAAGAACGATCCTTCACCGCAGCGGCTTTCTATGCCATAACCCGAAGCAAAGGGGGAAGAAAGAAACCATGGGCATTTTTAATATGTTTAAAAAGAAACCAATCGACGAGCCAAGGCCGCCTTTTTACGATATTGTGTGTCCGTACTGCTTCAGCAAATTCGCTCCGTACGAGGTTGTGTTCCGCGCGGCGCACAGCCGTGAAGATGACGAGGATTACGCGCTTCAGGAAGATGAACCGCTGAATCGCTACCGCGAGCGCTTTGGCCTCGACTCGGTGTATGATATGGAAGCTATTTTGCGTCCAACCGACATTCCTGAGGAGCATCATATTTATTCCGATCAAGTATTAGTTGGATTGAATGACCGTTACGGCGTGGTAACACGGCATCGATTATGTCCAAGATGCCATAATGAGCTGCCGGTCACGTCCGGCAAGGTGCCAAGCAATATCATTTCCATCATCGGCGCCTCGCAAGTGGGGAAATCCGTGTATATGACCTCGCTGATCCATACGCTGCAGCATTCGACGGCAGATCATTTCAACGCAGCTTGCATGCCACTGAACGCGGAGATCAGCCGTAAATTCCGCTCGATGTACGAAGAGCCGCTGTTTGAGCGCGGAGATCTGCTCGCTTCGACGCAGAAGGAACGGATGCAGGAGCCTTTCATTTTCCAATTCGTCTTCAAGGACGAGACGAAGCCGCCGCTTACGCTGGTCTTCTTCGATGTTGCCGGCGAGGGCATGGTTGACGAGGATTATCTTGGCCTGCACGGACAGCATATCAAGAACTCCGCAGGGATTCTGTTTATGGTTGATCCGCTGCAAATCCGCTCTATCCGCGATAAAATCCGCATTCAAATGGGCGATGAACCGGGTGAATGGGTATCGCAGTATGACGAACCGCGCGACGTGGTGCTGACAATGTTCGGTGACTTTATCGCCTATGAGGATAAGGGGAAAACGGATATTCCTACCGCAATTGTTCTGACCAAAAGCGATATGCTCCACTCTCTGAAGGATGAGGACGGCGAATACATCAAGTCGAACAGCAACGTGTTTAACAATATGGTGCACCGAAAAGCGATGGATTTGACTGAGTTTGAAAATATCGACGGCGAAATCCGCCGCTTCATCGAAAAGGTGGACCGTCCGTTTAAAGGTACGATGGATGTGTACTTCTCCGATACGGCTTACTTTGCGGTATCCGCGCTCGGCAGCAATCCGGTGAACCAGAAAATGCAGTCCGTCGTTAGCCCGATCCGCGTCGACGAGCCGTTTATCTGGCTGATGTACAAGCTGAAGTATATTGAGGGGAGAGACGAAGCGTGATGTTGACCCCATACAAAGTCCAGCAGCAGATGTATACGCGTGAGCGGCACGGTATCTTCCGTTCGACGGAAGGTTTTGACACGATTGCGCGCTCACCGGGACTGGATCCTGCTTACATCAAAAAAGTGCTGCACCCCTATTGCCAGTATGATGCACCGGCAGAACTTATGGCACGTACAGAAAAAGAAGGATTGGAGTACCCGGATGCGCTGCATGTGATCCACACGGAATCCGGCGAAACCATCGTGGGCAGGAGCGTGTACCAGCCGGCGGATTTTACCGGGCTGCGAAGCGCCTTTTTTACCCATAACTATGTCATTCCAGCAGACTACAAAGACTCCCCGGAAACGGATTACCGTGCTTGGCTGAATGCCGCCTTTGCCGAAAAGTATGATCTTGAGCAGGGGATGGAGATTCCGGAGTTGACTTCGATTCCATCGAAGGACCGGGGCGGCAGTCTCGATCGTGAGCAGGCGCTGGGCCTGTTGCAGGAGCTGAAGATCGATGAACAGGTGTTCAAGCAGCTGCTGTTTGCAGCCATGGCCTCCGTAGCCGGCAAGAAAAAAGTATATATTGTACTTGATGTAGAAATTGAGCAGCTGTCCGACAAGGCCAAGGAGCTGCTTGCACTGCTTTTTGCCAGTCTTCCTTACGGTATCCGCCGCCAGCTGGGATTTCTGACCTACGCGAAGGAGCCGCAGAGCAAGAAGGGTATTCAGATCATGTTCGTCGAGAAGGGGAGCCTTCGTCTGAATGACCGCAGCATCGAGAAGGACTTTCTGTTCGAGCTGGCGGCAGGCCGGGTGTTTAATGCGGAGCTGGATTGGGACGATCAGCCGTATCTCGATTTTGCCTGGGATGCCTTGGGCAATCCGGAGCGGGCCGAACGATTTTACCAGTTTGCAGTTCAAATGCTTAAAGACATGGAGCCAATCCGTCAAATTGCAATTGCCAGCTACCACGAGCTTGCGGTGTTGTTCCAGCTTGAAGAGGGCAATATGAAGCTGTATGAGCCGAATAAACAGGTTGTGCTGCGCAGCATGCTCGATTACTTGGCGCCAGCCGGGGCGCTTTCAACCAAAATGCGTATGAATGATCTCTTTTTGGCGGGCTTTGATCTGGAATTTGACCGCGTTAAGCAAGGGGAGATCCCGGAGCCTGAGGTCATGGAAAGCATCAAGGACTATTACCAGATCGATAAGAAGCATAGCGAACGTAAGATCGTCGAGTATTTCATCCGGACGTTAAACAATGCGATCTCCAAGAACCGCAGGGATCTGCTCTCGTCCATTTATGCGATGATTGATAGCGAGCCGGAACTCAGCCGGGCTTTTTTCGGCAAAGTGCTCGCAAGTCCGGGACTACCGCAACTGTTGTTTGATCCATACATCGAGAATCGGCTGAAAAAAGCACCGAAGGCGCGAGATATCGTCGATTTGCTGAACCGCTGGGTCGTTTCCCATCCGGTCGTGCTGGAAAGTGAATTTTTCACCAAGGTCGCGGAAGCGCAGCTGGCAGACAAGCTCCGCAAAGAGGCGGAACCGGTCAAGGCAGTCAATCAGGTGCTGGACCAGCTGGATGAACTGGATCGGGATCGGCATCATGGCTTCGCTCTGGTAGAGGGAGGCTCGCTGTTCGTGGACAGGCTGATGTATGCCGCGAACCTGTTCCTGTTGAAGGATATCCAGGTGGACAAACTAACCAAAGAACAGCTGCTTCAGATCGGCTTCCTCAACACGCCGAAGGAGTTCCGCTCATGGGTATCCCGGTTTGATGCACGCACGCGATCCAAAGGGGAAGTCATGCTCGCAGCGCACAAGTGGTTCTCCAGTCCGCATCCTGATCTATCCATGCTGAAGGGACTCTCACCTGCTGAACGGGACGAGGTGCAGCAGCTTGGACAAAAATGGCTTCGCACGGAAATCGGTCCGTCCCGTTTCGAGAGCATTACGCTGGCCTTCTGCTATGACGTGGATACGGAGGCCGTAGATTACAACGGTCTGATGGACTTCCTGCACAGGCATTCTCCACATCAGGAAACGATATACGAGTTTATCCAGTGGTCGGCGTCGCAGCCTGCATTCGTACGGCCGCGCGGTCTTGTGCCTGCATATGCGACAGCCATCGTAAACTATTTTAAAAATAATGATCCTAGCGCATTTAAAAATAAAGATCATGTCCGGAAATACTTCGATACGGCCGCTCCGGCACTGAAGCCGGTTTATGCCCAAGTGCGAAGCGAACTGTCATCGCCGTTGGTCAAATTTCTTAGGGGGAACCCGAGGGTGTTCAGACTCAGTTCCGTCCTGATGCTGGCGATCGTGGTTATCGGAGGCATGCTTCTCGTCATCAAAGCTAATGGCGGATTCGTCAAAGAAACGCCAAAACCGCCAGTGGAGGCGACGAATCCACCGATGACTACTGCGCCGCCGACAGAGCCGGAAGTTGTAAAAGAAGTGCCGGTGCTGACGTCAAAGACGCTGAAAAATGCCGACAAAACCCGGGTTACGCAGTTGGTGTTCCACTTCAAGCAGCCTGCATACTGTCGTGACTTCAAGGCAGATGAAGTGACGATTATGGGGAAAGACGGCAATATTATATTGGAAATTCCTACGCCTCAGTTTGCTCATCAATGCGCAGCTGATCCGGTTCAGGACCAGGATGCAAATACGGGTAACGATGCAGCAGCGGGAACCAATGGCAGCGGAGCTGCTGATGGTTCGACTGGCAGCGCCGGAACGGAGGATAGCCCGGATAAAAACGGTACAGCGGGAGCCGGGACCACAGATGGTACAGCATCTGAAGGAGCCTCTACAGGAAATGGAACTGCGGGTACCGATACAAACGGGACTACAGGCAGCAGCGGCACCCAAGACGACACAGCAGCTGGTGACGTTGATGGAGCGGAGGCCTATACCAGTACGGTAACTCTCAAGCTTATCAAGAAGCTTGATTTGACCAAGGTGGATAAGGTGCTCGTGGATAATATACCGTACACGATTATACCGGAAGATCAGCTTGGGAAGACGCCGCCACCGGCAGACGCGCAGAATAATACGCAGAGCGACGCCGATGGCGGCAGCGGAATCCAGGACAATACGCAAGGCAGTGACACAAACGGCAACCAGGATACCGGAAAAAAATAATGCGATATTTCCCGAATACAAAGAGTGTCCCTCATCCGGAAAACGGAGAGGGACACTCTTTTTTGGGTCTATCTTAAGCTTTCATCTGAGGCGAATGGGGATGCAGCTCCATGAACTCAATCCGGTTGCCGTCGGGGTCCTTGGCCCAGCACTGCCAGTTATGATCTTTGCCCTGCATAGGCTCGACGTCCAGCACCACGCCCGATGCTCTCAGATGATCAGCGATTTTCTCGATGCTGTCAACTTCTAGGCACAGGTGGGAGAAGCCAATCGGATGTTCAACGCGTCCTGGTTTATTTTGGGCGCCGTAAAAGAGTTCGATAAACTGGCCCTCGGTGACTTTGATGTACTCAATCCAGGGATTGCCTTGATCACTTTCGATAGAAAATGCATGTTTAAAGCCGAGTATGCCGCAGTAGAAATGTAAGGACTGCTCCATGTCGGCCACGTCAAATGCCAGATGCCCGATTCGTTTGATCACTGGGATTACCTCCTATGGATTTCCGCGTTAGACAGCGGTGTAGTTAATGATAACGCCTTCATCGTAATCAGGGATGGAATAACTTTCAATATAAATCAGCGTTTGGGAGGAGGATCAGAGGCTATAGGAAAGTCATGGTGTGATTATAACATTCGGATTTAGGTACATTTATATCATAATTATTAAAAATAAATGCTGATATATATTGAAAAAGCGAATTATTTTTATATAATATGTTGACACATTCGTGTTCGTCCGATAAAATTACCTGTGTTGTTAGTCATATAAAGATCATTGTTCGTATATCCTCATTGATATGGTTTGAGGGTTTCTACAAGAGACCGTAAATCTCTGGCTACGAATAGGCTGCTTTTGGCATACCTATTCTACGGGTCAGGGATTTTTTTGTGCAAACTACTCAATTTTTCAGGAGGGTCACGATGAACAAATATGATGTCATTGTCGTTGGAGCCGGTCCGGCCGGCATTTTCGCCTGTTATGAATTTGCGCTGAAGGCACCTCATCTCAAAGTGCTGCTGGTGGACAAAGGGCATGATATTTACCGCCGCAGTTGTCCGATATTGGAGGACAAAATCAAGTTGTGTCCGCCTGCAGGAGGCCGGAAGGAGTTTGCCGGGTGCATGCCCGCATGCTCGATTACGGCCGGTTTTGGCGGTGCAGGTGCATACAGTGACGGCAAATTCAACATTACGACCGAATTCGGCGGTTGGCTGACGGATTATTTATCGCCATCTATGGTTATCGACCTCATCCGTTATGTGGATGCGCTAAATTTGGAGCATGGGGCAACAACAAACATTACCGACCCGACAACGGATGTCATCCGCAATATAGAGCAGCGCGGTTATGCTGCCGGACTGAAGCTGTTGCGGGCACAAGTGCGGCATCTTGGAACAGAGCAGAATCTGGAGATCCTGAAATCCATCTATGAATATTTGAAAACGCGCATCGATATGATGTTTAAGGCCGAAGTCGAAGATATGATCACGACCAAAGACGGCAGCACGCATACGGTTCACGGCATTGTCCTGAAGAACGGGGAGACCTACGAAGCGGACCGCGTGATGATCGCGCCGGGAAGGGACGGTTCCGGCTGGCTCACCTCGATTCTCAAGAAGCGCCGCCTGAAAATGTATAACAACCAGGTGGATGTGGGCGTTCGGGTGGAAACGTCGGATGTGGTCATGCGTGAAATCAACGAGCATCTATACGAAGGAAAGTTTATTTTCAACACGTCGGTGGGAACGCGGGTTAGAACCTTTTGCAGCAATCCATCCGGTCATGTCGTGGTGGAGAACCATACCGGCGCGATGGCGGCCAACGGCCACTCCTTCAAGGACCCGGCGCTGGGCTCCTCCAATACGAACTTTGCCCTGCTGGTGTCGCATAAGTTCACGGAGCCCTTCGACAAACCGAATGAATATGCGCGCGAAATATGCAAAAGAGCCAATGACTTGTCGAATGGCGGCATCATCGTGCAGAAGTACGGGGATATCCTGCGCGGCAGACGTTCCACGGAATCTCGCATCCGCGAGGGATTCTTGGAGCCGACGCTGAAGGAGGCGGTGCCGGGGGATCTGGGACTGGTGCTGCCTTACAACACGATGAAGAGCCTGGTTGAAATGATGCAGGCGCTGGATCAGGTGACGCCGGGAATTGCTTCGGAACATACATTGTTTTATGGCGTAGAGGCAAAATTCTATTCGGCTCGTCCGAAGCTGTCGGAGACGCTGGAGACGGAAATCCGCGGACTTTACTGCGGCGGCGACGGAGCGGGAATTACGCGCGGGCTGGCGCAGGCGGGTGCAGCGGGTGTCTGGATTGCCCGCGGGATCATAGATTCGCTTTAATCAATATAAATAACATGAAGAATCATAAACGGAAAGTCCGCTTGGAGCCAAGCGGGCTTTTTATCATGAACTGAAACGATCGTTTTTTGTCGTTAAACGCAGCATTCTGGACCCGGTTGGCGGAAGAAACAAACTTTAGTTGGTTTATAATCCCGATCTCCTTGTATTAAAATTTATTTATGTCGAAATGCCGCCATTTATGAAATTTTACGTTAGAACGACTGGCTGCAGTATAACAACAAACATCAAACGTGATGAAACGGAGGAATATTCTTGCAAAGTTATAAAAAAGCCTGGCCCGCAGTCTTGCCGCTGTTTATGGCGCTGATGATGGGGCTTAGCGTGCCGGCCTTTGCTTTTGGAGAAGGAAGCCGCCCCGAGGGTCTCTTGGCCGAGGTTAAGACGCTGCCGGATCTTCAGACGGCACCGGGAACAGGCAGCGGACTGGATTTGATCCCCCATGAATGGCGGATCACGGAGCGTTCCTTGATGAGACCCGATGGCAGCGTGCTGCTGACGGATGCGGTCCATCATGTCATCTGGAAAGTCAAAGACGGGATGAAATCCGTATTCGCCGGGCTGGAGCTCCCGCTGGGGTATGATGGAGCCGACCGGCCGCTGGGCGCCTACCTTGATGGAGCAGCCGATAAATCTTTTTTCGATAAGCCTGTCGGCATCGCTGCTGATGAGGCAGGCAATGTGTACGTTGCCGATTCAGGCAATCATGCTATCCGCAAAATCGATACGCAGGGGCAGGTGACGACGGTAGCGGGCAATGGAGTACTGGGCTTTGCGGACGGCAAAGGCGCTGAGGCGCAGTTTGATGCACCGGAGGATGTGGCGGTAGCCAAGGATGGCACGATCTATGTCGCGGATACCATGAATCATGCCGTTCGAAAAGTGGATCCGGACGGGGAAGTCAGCACGCTTAGCGCTGTTTCCGAGCGGGCAGTAGAAGTGTATCCAGGAGTTATCTCCGCTGCGGGGAGCTATAAGGATGGTCCTATTGCGGAAGCCCTGTTCAATGAACCGTCGGGCCTGGCGCTGGATGACAAGGGGAATCTGTATGTCAGCGATTCCGGCAATCAGGTCATCCGTTATATCGATTTTGGCGCAGGCAAGGTCTCGACGGTCGCCGGCAAAATGAATTCGGAGTATACGCAAAGCACCAAAGCGCTGTATGCTGACGGCGGTTATCGGGATGGTTCGGCGCAGCAGGCCGAATTCAGTTTTCCCAAGGGAATCGCCTGGTCCTCGGGGCAGCAGCAGCTATATGTGGCGGATTCCCAGAATGGTGCTATACGTGTCATAAAAAATAATACGGTATATACGCTGCTTGGATCACTTAAGGGCGAAACGGGAAAAGGGGACGGCACGGAAAAAAGCGCAGCGCTGGATCATCCGGAAGGAGTCAGCGTCGATCCGGACGGTTCCGGTGGATGGATCACAGGCAATGGGACGCGTACCTGGGAGCTGATTCAGCTGCCAGCAGGACGTCCGGATCGGGCAATCGCTGCGGCATATGGAACGAGCTGGTTATCCATCCAGCCGGAGATGAAACAGGGGCAGATCATGGTGCCTCTTCGTGATACGGCAGGGGGATTGGGTGTTTCGGTCATGTCTGTTTCGAAAAGCACGGTAGCATTGCAGCAGGATGGACGGCAAGTCCAATTCAAACTGCCTGAAAACATATACACTCGCGAAGACCGGCTGTATGTCCCGCTGCGCCTGTTGGCAGAGAGCCTTGGCAAGGATGTGCAGTGGCTGCGGGAGCAGCAGGACGTTGTCATTCGCGATAAGTAAACGGAAAAGGAGGACCGGAATGAAAAACAATCGTTTAACCTTTAAAATTGCCGGCCCCATGGCAGCGTTGCTGCTGGGGCTGTCGGCGGCGGTCGGAGGTACGGCATCCGCTGCGGATACGGCCAACCGCTCTATCGTAATCAGCGAAATCAAGGGCACGGCTTATATCAGTCATGGCGGTGCGAAGCAAATCCACGCATACAAAGGCATGGAGCTTAGAGCGGGCGACCGGATCATCAGCGGCACCGGGGGCATGACGTTATCCATACCGGATGCAGGGGATCAAATTACGCTTGGAGATAACAGCGAGCTGAACGTTTTGCTGCTGAATACCGCCAATGGCCACACGGCGACCAAGCTTCAGCTGCTGCGCGGTACGGCCTATGCGGATGTGCATGATCTTAGGAAATCTCAGGATTCCTTCGAGCTGAGTCCTTCAGACCGGAGGCTCGAAGTCAAAGGAACGCATTTTTATGTGGGCGTCGATCCTGTAACCGGCCAATCCACGATATTCGTTGCGGCCGGAACTGTTAATGCATCTCCGCAAGGCAATACGGTCAGCGGCGGGGATTCTTCCACGCTCCTGTATCCTGGTCAGCAGCTTGTATCGGATTTCGGTTCGGAGCCTGGTAACCCGGGTTTTTCCGCGATAGATATCCAGCAATTCATTGAGAATTCATCTCCGGAAATCATTGAGGCTTTCATTCATAATTTAGCGGAAATCCAAAATGAAAATAATGAATTCTTAGAACAAATCCAAAACCAGGAAGAATTAGAGAAGATACAGAAAAACCTGAATACGCTCATTTCTGATATCGTCAATCAGGCATTAGACAACAATAAAATCTCTCAATCGGCTGTGGAGAAGGCCATCGAAGAAGCAAACCGCAAAATTTCGAATCCTAATCAGCAGATAGATTTGAATCATACCTCTACATTGGACCCTACCAAAAATCCACTCGACGAAGCCAGTAAAAAGCAGCAGGAGGCGGAGAGGAAAAGAAAAGAGCAAGAGGAGCTCATCAAACGCCAGCAGCAGGAAGAGCTAAATAAAAAGATGCAAGAGCTCGAGAAACTCAATGAGATGAAGAAGAAGCTGGAAGAGGCGAATCAAAAAGCTCAGGAAGAAAAGGAACGTAAGGCTAAAGAAGACTACGAAAAGCAGCTGTCGGAAGCCCAGAAAGAACAGTTCAAGAAGGATCAGGATCAGCGTCAACAGGACCGGGAGCAGATGGGGTCATCCAAACCGGCAAGTACACAGCCCCCGACCTCCCCCGGATCTGGTTCTTCCACAGGAGGATCGGTATCGAGTACGAATCCGCCGGTAACTCCCCCGGTAGATCCTCCTGTCGATCCACCGGTTAAACCACCGACGGACCCAACGGAGTTCAATCTTGACTTTCTGGAGAATCCAACCGGAGACAGGCTGATCGGTGAGAACCACCTGCTTGATTTTAAAGTCCGTTCCGAAAAGCTCGATCCCAAGATGCCTATCAAAATAAAGGTGACGTATACACCCGATCGGGAGGTCAGCTTTGACGGAATCGCGTATTACTATAGTTATAAGGATTATTTATCCATGGGGAATTTCCTGAATCGCGGTGTCACGCTCGATGCCGGAGGAGGAACTCCGTTTACGCTTGAGGAACTTTCCGAAAATCCCGTTTCTCTGCGCACAATTTGGGGGGAACCGGCAACATACAGCATCACCGTGGAACTCATTCAGACGGGAGAGACGGAGAAGTCCCTGGGGACTTATACACGCTCATTCAACGTCGTATCCGGCTATCCCCTCATTAACGGAATTGATGGAAGTGATGTAGAGCAGCTGCTGCAGCCCCCTACGGGGGTTGACCCGGCAAATCTGCGTCTGCAGTTAAGCCTCAGGAAGCATGAGGATGGCGGCATCGCGGCTGCACCCGGACAGCATTTCAAGCTCTTCTACCACGGGCGGCAAGTGGGAAATAGCGAGACAAATTCGGATGGAACATTAAATTTGGATTATCCTGCGGATGATGAAGAGCAGACGCAAGAAGGATATAAGCTAGTGTGGCTAGGAGCAGCGTTCGGGGAATATGAACTCACCGGACAATGGTATGTGGTTAACGGAGTAGAAGGTAGTGAGGAGAAAACGGAAGTGGAAGATCCATTCCGCTTTCATTATTCCATCAAGGCGCCCCTGTAAAGGTCTCCCAATAGGGGCAGACCATTTGATGCGTATCCTGAAAGGTCCGAAAAGAGACATCTCTTTTCGGGCCTTTTTCACATTTCTATTGAATTTTTATAAACGTTACAATATAATGTCTAAGTAATTAACAAACAAAAAGTATTTTGTCTATATAAATTGAAACGAAGGATAGTGTCGCCTACTCCGACCCTGCGATGATCCCAAAGTGCGTTGTTCTTTCCGTCGCTTTCGTTTAGTAGATCAAAGGAGATGTTACCATGAACTCGTCACAGCAAACCGCCGGCCATGCGGCGGAAAACCGAAGGCCTGAGGTGGAGCCTCAGATGACTCCTCAAATCCAGCCCGGCGTCTACCGGGCGATGATCGCCTTTTTGATTCCCCTGCTGCTGAGCAATATTCTGCAATCCGTCGGCCAGCTCGCTGGCACGATTGTCGTCGGTCGCTGGATCGGAGTGGATGCACTCGCGGCGTTATCCGCCTTTTTCCCTCTCTTTTTCCTGCTTGTATCGTTTGTAATCGGAATCGGATCAGGCAGCGCCATTCTGATCGGCCAGGCGTATGGGGCCGGAAATATGGAAAAGCTAAAAACCATTGTGGGGACGACGCTCACCTTCACCTTCCTGCTCGGCATCGTGCTCGCTGTCGTGGGCGGTATTTTCACGGAGGACATTCTGCGCATGGTTGGTACACCGGCCAATATTATGGAGGTCACGGTGCACTATGCGCGCATTATGTTCTGGAGCTTGCCGATTATGTTTCTATATATGGTATATACCACTTTCATGCGGGGAACGGGCGATTCCAAGACGCCATTCTATTCGCTGATCGTCAGCACGGTCTTGAACCTGATTTTCCTTCCGGTTCTCATTTTCGGTTGGCTGGGACTGCCGGAATGCGGCATTTACGGAGCGGCGTATGCCAATCTGATCTCTACCGTAATTACGTTTGTTCTGCTGCTGATGTACATGTATTGGAAAAAAAGCCCCCTTCGATTGGATGCTTCGGTCCGCAGGCATTTGCGAATGAACAAGGATATGCTGAAGCTGCTTCTCCGGCTCGGAATCCCGTCCAGTGTCAGCATGATTCTCGTATCGCTGTCCGAAATTGCGGTCATAGTGTTCGTGAACCGGTATGGCTCCAACGCTACCGCTGCGTATGGATCGGTGAATCAGGTCGTGAGTTACGTTCAGATGCCGGCGATCAGCCTCGGTATGACGGTTTCCGTCCTCGCCGCACAATCTATCGGAGCCAAGCAAAACGGCCGTTTGAAGGAAGTCATTCGAGCGGGCATCGTTTTGAACTATATCATTGGAGTCGTGTTAATGATTCCGATCTATATTTTTTCGAAAAATATTTTGTCCTGGTTTATTACCAGCCCGCAGACGCTGGATATCGCCCATCAGCTCTTGGTTATTACCCTTTGGAGCTATTTGATTTTCGGTCATGTGCAGATTATCGCGGCGACGATGCGTGCAAGCGGCGTGGTGCTGTGGCCGATGATATTCAGCGTCATTTCCATCTGGTGCGTTGAAGTGCCTGTAGCTTACTTTCTCTCCTATCATACGAGTCTTGGCATTCGAGGTATCTGGCTGGGTTACCCGGCGGCATTTATCGTAAGCATGATTCTAGTCTATTCGTATTACTGGCTTTCTTGGAAAAACAAACAGATTACGAGTTTGGTGCAGTAAATGGATGATGAAGCCGGGCTGAGCCCGGCTTTTTTTGAATGAGATCATGGCGTCAAGCGACACAGAATGGCAACACTTTTGGATTGCGAATGGATAAAATTTGAAATATACTCAAAATAGAACAATCGTTCAAATAAGGAGCTTCAAGGCTTAAAAAGTTAGAAGGTATTCGCTTGAATAAACGTCATTACAACAGCGAGGAAACGCGCCAGATCATTGCTGAGAAGGCAGCGCAGCTGTTCGCCAAGAAGGGCTTTGCCGGAACGTCGGTCGCGGACATTTCTCGGGAAACGGGATTCAGCAAGGGGCATATCTATTACCATTTCGAAAATAAAGAGAAGCTCTTTGTGCACCTATCGCTGGAAACAATGCGGCATTGGGGCGATAGGTGGAATGCGGTTGCAGGATCATACAGCACGGCGACGGAGAAGTTGTACGGCATGGCCTACTTTGTCATGAACAACTACAAGACGCCATTGCTGCCGGTCGGGCAGGAGCTTGCGATGAATCCGAACACGTCGCCCGAGACGCTGCAGGCGCTGCAGGGGCTGGCCGTCACACCGATGGCAGCCTATGCAGCCATCTTTCACGAAGGGGTGACGAGCGGAGAATTCGACATCGAGAACGTGGAGGAGACGACGCTCCTGTTCGGCAGCTGGATGGGTACGCTGTGCCAGTTTACGCTTACGATGGAAGGGGAACCGCTGCAGCGTTTGTTTCAGCAATCGGTGACCATATTTGTGGGAGGCATCCGGAAAAGGTAATCCTTGATCCGGCGTGCTTTTCGCCAGCCACATTAGAACGATTGTTCTAAAGGTTCTAATTACACGCAACATAACTAACGTACAACCAACTCGATCACGAACAGAAGGGGAGAACATGGCTATGGAAAATCAACGGACGACAGCGGATTGGACAGCAGAGACGACACTTCAAGTAAGCGATCGGAAAATAGCAATGATTACGGGAGGAGCATCAGGCATTGGACGCGCGCTCTGCAAGGAGGCGGCGGCCCATGGCATGATCGTTATCGTAACAGATATCAATGAAGAGGGCGGGAGAGAAACGGTTCGGCAAATCCATGAAGCCGGGCAGGTCGAAGCCTATTTTGAAAAATTGGATGTTAGCAGCGCCGAGGACGTTCAGGATCTAGTGAACCGGGTATTCCGCACATACGGAAGGCTCGATTACATGTTCAACAACGCTGGCATCGCCATGTACGGGGAGCTGTGCGACATGTCGCTGGAACTCTGGCATAAGATTGTGAACATCAACCTGTGGGGCGCGATTCACGGAACACACGCGGTGTATCCGTTGATGAAACGGCAGGGCTTCGGATATATCGTGAACACGTCCTCCGCTACGGGACTCGGACCAGCGCCGATGACTTCGGCTTATGCGACCACCAAGCACGCCGTTGTCGGGCTAACCACCTCACTGCATTATGAAGCCGAGGCATACGGCGTTCATGTCAGTGCGTTATGCCCGGCTTTCGTGGATACTCCGATTTATGCCGCCGCCGATGCCGTCGGCATGGACAAGGCGAAGATCAACGAGCAGGTGAGCAAGCAGAAGTCGATGAGCCCGGAGCAGTTCGCAAAGATTGCTTTTGCCAAAATTCACCGCAACGAGGCTGTCATCTGCCCGATGCCGATGCGCCGCACCATGGATATTTTCTTCATCCTGTTTCCGGCGCTGCACCGCAAGCTGATGCGACTGGTGTGCCGAATCTCCAGGGAGGCTAGCCTGAAGGGGAAGACGGGATCTCCGGCGGCTGAAACGCCGAGCACAACGTAAGCTGACAAAGGGTGGCTCCGCATGAAACGGAGCTCACCCTTAATTGGTTCTGTGAGCGACCCGAAACCATCTGACGGATCAGCGAAGCGGTTCGCATCATTGTATGGGCAGCGTGATATGAAATATCGTACCCTCGCCTTCCTGGCTTTCCACGGTGATCGTCCCGCCGTGCATACGAATGATTTTATGCGTTATTGCCAGCCCCAGCCCGCTGCCTGTCTCGCCTTCGCGGCGGCTGCGGGCTTTGTCGGCTTTGTAGAAGCGGTTGAAGATATGCGGCAGATTTTCTCCCGATATGCCAATACCGGTATCCGTGAAGTCCACATAACAGTTCTGCTCATCCTGATGCAGCCGGATTGAAATGGTGCCGCCTTCCGGCGTGAATTTAACGCTATTGGTCATCAGATTGACCCATACCTGATGCAGCAGCTTCTGGTCCGCGGTAATCATCACTTCGGGAAGCTGCAAGTTCAAAGCCAGCTCCTTTTCACGCCAGCTCCATTCCGTCGTCATCAGCACTTCCTTGATCTGGTCGGCCACGTTGAAGCTGGTCTTCTCGAGCGCCTCCCCTTCCTTGTCCAGCGACGCCAGCATCAGCAGTTGCCGGCTCATCTGGGACATGCGTCTGGCCTCGCTTTCAATGACGGATAGGTAATGCTTTCTTTCTTCCTCGCTGACTTCCCCGGACTGCAGCGTTTGGGAGAAGCCTTGAATGGACGAGAGCGGTGATTGGATTTCATGCGATACGTTGGACACGAACTCCTGGCGCATCGCTTCGAGCTGTTCGAGTCCTTTCGCCATCTGGGAAAAGTGACTTGCGAGCCGTCCGATCTCATCCTTCCGGTTCACATTGAGCTTCAAATAATAAGTTCCCTGCGAGATCAGACGCGTCGCTTCGGTTAGCTTCGTAATCGGTTTGACGATATAGCGGGTGCTGACCACGACCAGCACAATGCTGAGCAGAACGATCAGGACGACAATGACCGCCAGAAAAATATGAAGCTCGCCAAACAGCATATCGACATTAGGCCGTACGAACAAGGCATACGTTTCCGTTCCGTCTTGAAGAGGCACGCCTATCGTATTAACCAGCGTATTATCAAAAAATCCTGTGATGAAAGCTTTAGAAGGGAAATGCTTAATGCCATGATACACTTCTCCTTGCTGCACCTGCCGGATGATCGAAGGGGAAAGCTCTTGGCTCCGGAACTCACCGCCGTAAAAGGTACCGCTGCCGCGTGGATCCACGACATAGATTTGATAGCCCAAGGTACCGATGTTTTGAAGATAAGACTCGCGTTCCTGGGCAGGGTTATTCTCGTAGAAATGCTTGATATTTTCCGCCACATGCGTGACTTTGCTGTCATTGACGGGCTTAAGCTCGTATTGGTAAAAAATATTGGCCGCCACGAATGCGAGTACGCTGCTCAGCATCATGACGGCGATGGTGGTCAGGACGATCCGCATATACAACGACTTCACTTTTTGACCGCCTCCAGTTTATAGCCGACGCCGCGAACGGTACGGATGCTGAAGTCTTCCGTCATATCCGCAAAACGTTCCCTTAGTCTTTTGATATGGACATCCACCGTTCGGTCATCCCCTTCGAAATCCGCGCCCCAGATCAGCTGGATCAGCTCTTCACGAGTAAAAGTCCGATCCGGAAAGCTGGCCAGTTGCGTTAGCAGCTCGAATTCCTTCATGGGCAGCATGAACATATGATCACCGCAGTGCACCATATAATTTTTGGCGTCAATCACGGTATCATTCAGCTTGATGACCTGCGAATTGACCATTTGATAGCGGCGCAGCAGCGCCTTAATCCGGAACACCAGCTCTTGGGGCTCAAAGGGCTTGGTCACGTAATCGTCGGTGCCTGCCGTATAACCTTTCTCTTTGTCGGGCAGCTGATCCTTTGCCGTCAGCAAAATCACGGGAAAACCATAATCCTGCCGAATCTCGCTGCATAGCTGAAGGCCGTCCTTGCCTGGCATCATGACATCGATGACCGCCAGGTGGATCTGCTCCCGGGACAGCACGCTTGAAGCCTCGTTTCCGTCGGCTGCCTCGAATACCGCGTATCCTTCATGCTGCAGGACATGCCTGAGCAGCTCGCGAATATGTATATCATCATCTGCGACTAATATATGAATCATGAGGTCAACTCCCTGCCTATCCGTTGTTATTATCAATATGCCTATATTATACCTGCAAACAGGGCATGTTCACACGTGGGTGGAAGTAAGGTTCATGACAACAATCCGAAAATATGCACACTTTTCCCGGCAATAAACGAAGCGTTCCCTTCGGCGCTTTCGTACCATTAGTGGTGTAACCAATATCACATCCCGCCGGGAGGTTGAACCGCTTATGAATCAGGCAACGTTGACAATGGAAGAAGTTCAGGATTACCGTAAAGACGGATATGCAATATATAAAAAACAGCTGTTCAGTCCGCAAAAATTCAGCGAGTTGAAGCAAATTTTCGAGGAGCAGCTGGCTGAAAAGGGAAATAAACTGTCCGACGAGCTCGACACCCCGCATTTCCGGGACGAGCGCCTGCTTGATTTTCTGATGAGCGACGAGGTACTGGATCTGGTCGAGCCCATTATCGGTCCGAATATCGGGTTATGGTCGAGCCATTTTATATGCAAAGATCCATACACGGGACGCGCGACGCCATGGCATGAGGATTCCGCCTATTGGCAAGGCCGTCTCAACCGTTTTGATAAAATCGTGACCGTGTGGCTGGCGATCGACCGCAGCTGGAAGGAAAACGGCTGCATGCGCGTCATTCCGGGTACGCACGACAACGGATTTTCCGATTATGAAGATGTGGATGGCAAGGCAAATACCTTTTCTACTCAGATTAAAGGCGTCGATGAGTCCAAAGCTGTGTATTTTGAGCTGGAGCCCGGAGAATGCTCATTGCATGATTCGCGCATCATTCACGGCGCACAGCCGAATACGAGCCCATACCGGCGCTGCGGATACACGATGCGTTATTTTTCGACGGAAGCCAAGGTCATACCGGAAAATAATCCGGGTTTCCGAATTTGGCTCGCCCGCGGCAAGGATGTTGCCGGCAATCCGTTTGTTAATGTATAAGGCCTGCTAGAGATCAGGAAAGGGAGAGACGTTATGGATGACATTCAGCCCAAACGGCTGCAGAGTGAGCATTATTTGTCCGAGTCCGATCCCTTTCGCATTTTTAGGCACCAGATCGACGGAGCGATTGAGGTGCACTGGCATGAATTTTTTGAAATGGCACTGGTGCTTGAGGGCTCGGGTGTGCATGTTCTGAATGGTAAAAGCATACGGCTTGCGCCGGGAAGCTTGTTTCTCGTTACGCCTGCCGATTTTCATGAGATCATTCCAGATCCGGGCAGCGTTATTGTCCTGTATGATGTGGTGTTTACCCAGCATGTGCTCCGGCAGGAGCTGTTCCAGTGGCTTTTTCAAAGCTCTGGTGAACGGGTGTATGAGTTGGAAGGAAAGCGCTTGGCGTCCTTGGGCGCAGAGTTTGACCGACTGTGGGAAGAGAGCGAGCAGGGACAGCCCGGTAGTGAATGGGTTGCCCAAGGGGCACTGGAGAGGGTTCTTATCGATTTGGCGCGCATGGGAGAGGGAACCGCGAACGGGAGGGAGTATCCGGGAGCAGGACGATTGCACCCCTCCATTCGGGCGGCGGTCACTTATCTGCAGCATCATTTTCGGGAGCCGCTTACACTGCATCATGTGGCAAGACACGCCGGGCTCTCCGACAGTTATTTCAGTGAATGCTTTCGGCGGCAGCTTGGTGTGCCTTTTCAGATCTTCCTGCAGGAGCAGCGGCTTCAGTTCGCCTGTTCGCTGCTAAGATTGACCGAACTGCCAGTGACCGAGGTGTGTTTCGCGTCAGGATTTCGAACATTAAATCATTTTGAACGTGCTTTCAAAAAGAAATATGATCAAACACCCCGGGAGCTGCGAGGCAGAAAACGTTTCCAATCCGTTGACTTGCCTCATAGTTAAGATGATATAATGCTAACATATACATGCCAAGAAAGCAGAGAACAAGAGAAGCGGCATAGAGGCGAAGGAATAAACATCACTGGGGGATTAGCTAATGAGTCAGGAACGGGAACCGCTGTACATCCAGATTCAGAACCATTTCAAACAATTGATTTCAACGAGACAACTGGCTCCGGATGACAGGATTCCAACCGAAAAAGAATTGATCGACCAGTTTCAGGTCAGCCGCATTACGGTAGCGAACGCGCTCGCAGACCTCGCTAATGAGGGCTGGATATACCGTATACCGGGCCGGGGCAGTTACGTCAAAGGCATTCCGGAAAGCTACATCAAAAATGCCCGCGGCGGCGCCGTTATTTCGGAGGTACATGCCGGAAACGCACCCAAAATCGGACTCATCTTTCCGTCGATTGAGGATTTTTTCGCCATCCAAATGGTGCGTGGAATCCGCAATGCGCTGAAGGACAGCAAATATTCACTGATCGTGATGTTTACCTACAATTCCAAGGAGCTGGAGAAGGAAGCGATCCGCGAGCTGCGCTCAAGCGTGGATGGTCTTATCATCTTCCCGGTGGATGCCGAGGTATACAATGAGGAAATTATAGCGCTTAAAATGGAAAACTATCCGTTCGTACTTCTGGACCGTCATTTGCCGGGCGTGGAGACAAACGTGGTATTGTCCGATCCGCTGCAGGGCTCCATCCTCGCGGTGGAACACTTGTGGAATCAGGGACATCGCAGCATTGCGATCTGCTCGGATACGCCGATGCCGACCGTGACGGTCGAGGAGCGGATTCAAGGATACAACGAGGCGCTGAAGCAGAAGGGGGCACTCATCAATCCGGCGCTCATTCTGACCGATTTCAGCATTCTAGACGCGCCGTATAAGGATGATTATGCGCTCTACCGTTTTATTAAAAGTAAAATGGCTACCGCTTACATTGCCCTGAACTGCAAGCTTGGCGTTCATATTTGGTCTGTGGCGCGGAAGGCAGGGCTCCGTGTGCCGGAGGATGTCTCGATTATCACCTTTGATAATCCGAGTCCGATGCTGGAGGAGCTCAGCGCATTCACGTTTATCGATCAGAATGAGGAGCGGATGGGCTTCGAGGCAGCCAGCAGGCTGCTTGACATCCTGGAGGATCCGGAAAGCACTCCGAAATACAGCAAGACGGTACTGCAGCCGGAGCTTGTCGTGAATTTAACGACAGGAGCTGTGCTTTCCTGATTGCATTCATGCCTATAGAGCAACAAACCGGTCATTCCCGTGGGGATGCCGGTTTGTTTTTTTGAGGAACTGTGATATTGATGAATGGAGCGGTTTGGAAGGACGGGTGAAAAAATGGCTTTTGATCCTGAAGACAAGCAGTTATTGAATGTATTTCCCTGTTTAGGGGCGGTACAGCCTAATGAATGGGCGGAAGCCCATCCGTTCATGCGGCGTTTCCCGGCTAAATCCAGCATATTTCAACGGGAAGATGCAGCAATTTATGGCATGTTCTTGCTCAGCGGGACGGTTAGGATCACCCTTATTAACGAGCAGGGGAGCGAATCGGTGCTCAATATGCTTACGGCGGGCGAGGTCTGTTCATTGATGGTGCTCAGCGGGCTGAGCGGACGCGATTATCCGGGCTCGCTGATCGCCGAGACCGATGTAGACGTGCTGTTTGTACTCAAAAGCAGCTTTTTGCGCTGGG
Organism: Paenibacillus dendrobii; assembly: GCF_009807035.1. Classification (GTDB taxonomy): domain Bacteria; phylum Bacillota; class Bacilli; order Paenibacillales; family Paenibacillaceae; genus Paenibacillus_AQ; species Paenibacillus_AQ dendrobii. The sequence continues at coordinate 434,629 of NZ_WUBI01000003.1, read as the reverse complement.
TTCAGGAATATGAGCCGATCCGCACCGCTATTTTTGGCGGGCTTTTTGAAGGTATGCTTCGCATGGTCGATATGTTGCAGGAGAAGCAGCGCATGCCGCTAGAGAAAAGACTGGTCAAGGCACTGCTGCGTGCGACTGCAGAGGGACAGCCGCTTATTCATGCAACCCACCAGGAGTTGGCCGATGAAATCGGCACTGCGCGCGAGGTCGTTTCCCGTTCGCTGCAGAGATTTAAACAGTACGGATGGATTGAGACAGGTAGGGGATGGGTGAGGATCGATCAGAGAAGACGGCTGGAGGATCAGCTTGGTGACTAAGTCACAGAGGGGAAGGTTTTTCCCTGCTAGATTAGGTGGCAGGCGCATATATGCCAATGACTAATTATCAGGAGGAATCCCATAATGACTGATCAGTTTCAATCCGGAGATATAGCCCCTTTTTTCCAAGTGGAGGACCAGAAAGACCAATCTGTTTCACTTGAAACCTATCGCGGCCGTAAAGTCTTGCTCGCCTTTTTCCGCAATTCGGCCTGCGCTTTATGCAATTTGCGGGTGCATCAATTCATCCAGCGTTACGCTTCGTGGCAGCAGCAGGGGATGGACGTCATTGCCTTTTTCGAATCGCCGGAAGCCAATCTTCACAAGTATGTAGGGCAGCAAGATGCCCCGTTCCCGCTTATCGCCGATCCCGAAGCCCGAATCTATGAATTATACGGTGTGGAGACATCGGAAGCCAAGGTGCAGGCTACTTTGTCACAGCCAGGAATCCACGAGGAGATCGCTGCCCGGGTGGAGGCGGCCGGTTTCAAGCTTATGCCGGAGGCAGGCTCCAATTTCAACCGGATTCCGGCCGAATTTCTGATCGATGAGAACGGCATGATCCGGGTCGCCTATTATGGGGAATTCATTACCGACCATCTTCCGTTTGAAACGATCGATCAATTTGTCGCAGATCATTAGAAACGGACGGGCATTTAACTGCGGTTGTAACTCTTTCGTCTTTTGTTGATGCCCATGGATGTTAAAATGCACCACCCACAGGCTGTCTGCTATAAAAATAGCAGGCAGCCTTTTTGTTAAGAAATCAGAAAGTACAGCCTTCCGGGAAAATCATCCTGATATCGCAAGAAGTTGTTTTTCTTATTTCACATTATACATAAATGATATATTATATATACTAAAAATGAAGAAGCGTGGGGAAGGGAGCACATAACAGTTATGAGATTCGTTCTGCAGAAGTTGGAAAACCGTATTCGGGAACTGGGTGGACTGAGATACCGGGAAGGACGCGCGTTAGATCGCGTCCATATCGTTCCGGATGTAAAGGATCTCGATGAGGCGCGTCAGCAGTCCGCATCGGGTGCTGTCGTTCGCATTGGTGATCATTGGGGCGGCAGAGACCGCTATGCCTGGTTTATGACTGAAATCGAATTCCCGCAAAGCTGGAAGGGGCAAGACGTGATCGGCCTCATTAAGCTTGGGGAGACCGGCGGGGGAAACTGCACGGGATACGAAGCGCAGGTCTTTCTGAATGGAGAAGCGCTGCAGGCGCTGGACCGCAATCATGCCGAGCTTTTCTTTCCGGAAGAGACGGTGGCATCCGGCCGCGCGGAACTGGCCATCTATGCCTGGAGCGGCCTGTCCGCGCCGGATGGACGTTCGCCGTTTGATCACCGCATTGATTCGCTGAGCGTAGCGATTCTGGACGAAGATGTGGACGACTTGTATTATACGTCGCTGCACATGCTGCAAACCGTGAAGCAGCTGGACGAACGCCAGTTGGAAAGACATGGGCTGACGGATGCGCTGGAAGCGGCATTTAATCAGCTGGATTGGAGCCAGCCGGGCTCGGAGGCGTTTTATGCTTCCGCCGTGCAGGCCCGCCGTACGCTGAGGGAACGGCTGGAGGCCATTCCACGCGGACCGCGTCCGCAGATTACGGCGGTGGGACATTGCCACATCGACGTGGCGTGGCTGTGGAGACTACAGCATACCCGCGAAAAATCGGGACGCTCGTTCTCGACGGTGCTTACGCTGATGGATCGTTTTCCTGAGTACGTGTTCCTGCAATCGCAACCGCAGTTGTATGCATATTTGAAGAAAGATTTCCCGGAGCTGTATGCGAAGATCAAAGACCGCGTGCAAAGCGGAAATTGGGAAGCAACCGGAGCGATGTGGCTGGAATCGGACTGCAACATACCTTCCGGCGAATCGCTGGTGCGTCAGCTTTTGACAGGCAAGCGGTTTTTCAAGGAGGAATTCGGCGTGGACAACCGCGTATTGTGGTTGCCGGACGTCTTCGGTTACAGCTGGGCGCTTCCGCAAATTCTGAAGAAGAGCGGCATCGACTATTTCATGACGACCAAAATCAGCTGGAGCCAGTACAACCGCTTCCCTTACGATACATTTACATGGAGAGGCATCGACGGAACGGAAATACTGACGCATTACATTACGACGCCGGATAATGACGGCAGTTGGTTCTATACGTATAACGGCAATGTGACGGGTGCCTCCGTGCAGGGCCTGTGGAACAATTACCGTCAGAAGGACATCAACGATCAACTTCTGCTGGCTTATGGCTGGGGCGACGGAGGCGGCGGGCCGACGCGAGATATGCTGGAGGCCGTCCGGCGTTACGAGGATATGCCAGGGGCGCCTCAGGTCAAAGCCGGAGGAGCGGAGGACTTCTTCGTGCGGCTTGAGGAGCAGGTCCAAGATCAGCCGCAGCTGCACTTATGGGACGGGGAATTGTATCTCGAATACCACCGCGGAACCTATACCTCACAGGCGTATAATAAGCGAATGAACCGCCGGATGGAGCTGTTGCTGCATAACGCGGAATTCTTGAACGCTTTTGCGCTCGTGTTGAATCCGGAGCATGCGTATCCTTCCGCCCAACTGGCGGAGAGCTGGGAGATCGTGCTGCGCAACCAGTTCCACGACATCATTCCAGGTTCTTCCATACATGAAGTGTATGAGGACAGCAAGCTGGAATACGAGGAGTCGGAAAAGCTGGCGCTTGCAGCTATCGATACCGGACTCAGTGGTCTGGTGCAGCAAAATGGGGAGATCGCCGGAGCGGAGGCGCCGCAAGGCAAGGCTATCCGCATCTTTAATTCACTTGGCCATCCGCGTTCTTTCCTCGCGGAGGTGGAGCTGGACGGCGCCGCTGAGATGAACTGGTATAGCCCAGACGGTGTGAAGCTAGAAGCCCAAAAGGCCTCGGACAACACTTCAGATTCGGGTAAAGTGCTCGTGTCGGTTCATGATGTGCCTGCTTATGGATACGTGACGATTTATGGGCGGGGCAACGTGGAGAGTGCGCAGGCTGGATCTACGGTCGACGCAGTGCAGAACGGTGAAGTAGCCTCCGAGACGTGGAGCATCGGGACCGATCGTCTGGAGACGCCATACTACAGCATTCGCCTGAATGAAGCGGGTCAGATGGCCTCGCTCTATGACAAGCGGGCCGGACGCGAAGTGCTGAAGCCGGGTGAGCCGGCCAACGTGCTCCAGGTATTCGAGGATAAGCCGATGGCACATGACGCTTGGGACATCGATATTTATTATCAGGATAAAATGACCGTCGTGGACACGCTGCAGGAACTGACGGTGCTCGAAGCTGGTCCGCTGCGCGGCGTGTTGAAACTGGTCTATGGTTATCAAAATTCCACGATCGAGCAGCATATGACGGTGTATCGCGACAGCCCGCGCATTGATTTCCGAACTTGCGTGGATTGGAACGAGCATCAGCAGCTGCTGAAAACGGCCTTCCCTGTGGAGATCCGCTCGACGAAAGCGACGTACGAGATCCAGTTCGGCAATGTGGAACGTCCGACACACTGGAATACGAGTTGGGACTATGCGCGCTTCGAATCGGTGGCCCAGCGCTGGGTGGATTTGTCCGAAGGCGGTTACGGCGTCAGCCTGTTGAACGATTGCAAATATGGCCACGACATCCGCAATCACGTCATTCGTTTGAGCTTGATCAAGTCGGCCGTTTACCCGGACGGCAATGCGGATCAAGGACGGCATGATTTCACGTATTCCTTGTATCCACATAGCGGCGGATGGTACGAGGCCGGAACCCATCAAGCGGCTTGCGAGCTGAATTCGCCATTGCTGACGGCTGCTGTTGCTGACGGCAACGCTCTTCCGGATGTGCTTGGCATGCTGAAGACGGACGCCCGCAATGTCATGATCGATACGGTCAAAAAATCCGAAGACGGCCAAACGCTGATCGTGCGCCTGTACGAATTCGGAGGCATTCGGACGAAAGCGGCCGTAACGGTTGATCCGTATCTCAGAGCAATCCGTTCTGCGGAGGAAACGGACCTGATGGAAGAACATCCATCCGCGCTGCCATTCGCTGGACAGAACATCGAGGTAGCCATCGCGCCATATGAAATCAAAACATTGAATATTGCCATTTCCTGATCTGAAGGAAAGGAAAGCGAAAAGAGAGCGCTTATGGCGTTCTCTTTTTTCTGGGTATAAGCAGGGAATGCTGGCGGCTGCAATTGCCCAAGTGGCGTGTCCTTCCTCAAAAATTCAACTTTACCCTCCTCTAATTGTGTCTAAATTTGTAGAATGATGTAAAAAAATGTTCAGAATCGGTTCAGTGACATCTGTTATATTCCGATTGTGGATACGTTCCATGCCACAGCAAGGAGAATGATGCGCTCTGAAAAAAATTCATTATTGATCGGATGGCCGCATCTTCGCCGGGTAATTTTTTTAGATAAAGAGGGGGATCGAAATATGTTTAAGAGAAAGTGGACTTCCTGCTTGTTGGTCATTGCGCTTCTATGCTTGCAGGCAAGTCATTTGTTCATCTCTGTCGGTTATGCACAAACCAACAAGCAGAATTATTTGACGTTCAAATACGATCAATTCACCCGCGACGGGAGATTGAAGTTGAATGGCAACTCGGCCATCGTGAACAATGGGCTGAGACTTACACCAAGCCAGTCCGGTCAATGGGGGACCGTGTTTAACAATGACCGAATTTCCTTATCCAATAATAAGTCTTTCAGTACCTATTTCGAATTCGATATGACCAAGGGCAGCGGCCTCGTCGTGAACGGCACGCCGTGGACTTGGGCGGACGGTCTCGTCTTTACCGTTCAGACCACTTCCAATGGTGCCGGCGGAGCGGGTCTTGGCCTTGGTTATTCCGGAATCGGGCGTAGCGTTGGCGTCGAGTTCGATACATTCCGAAACGGACCTGACATTGGAGATCTAGGAGACCCTCTTGGAAAAGGAGCCAATGCTTCAGATGCACTGTATACCAACCATACGGCTATTGATATCAATGGCGCAGTAAGCCATAAGGGGCAAAAGGAAGCCACCGATGTGAACGGCTATGTTGGCGACTACCGCAATCTGGATACCACGCCGGACATTCGTATGCGCAAAAACACGAACACTCAGCATGTCTGGATTGACTATGACGGATCGGATAAGTCCATCGAAGTGCGGATGAGCACGACCGATAGACGGCCGGCAGATTTTGTGCTGCGTAAAACCGGACTGGATTTGACTAACATTTTACAGTCAGACGATGTGTATGTCGGGTTTACGGCATCCACCGGATCAGCTTGGCAGGAGCACAACATAACCAAATGGTACTTCTCCAATACCTACAGTCCGATTGACCTCCATTCGCAGACGTACCTGGAAGCTCCGAAGAGCGTGTCGTTTACGCCAGTGGTTGAAGCTAATCAGGGAGTGAGGCTGAACATTTCAGCGCTTAATGTGAACGGAACACCTGCTAGCAACGTACCGCTTACCATTCGTGTTGCCAATCCTGACGTTCACGTTTCGCAGGCTCAAGTGACGGCGGATGCGAACGGCACGGCATTCGTTTATTTGACTGCAGATTATCCGGCGACGACACTCGTTCGCGTGGAGGGACCGGGAGGCATTTACTCCGAGAAAACCGTCGTAATCCCGGTGGATACGAAGCTCAGTCTGGACACGCCGAAACTCGTGGAATCCGAGGAGAACGATGGCTCCATAATCGACAAACAGGTCATCAGAATCACTGGGGGAATGTTTAAGGACAGCTTTAACTCCAGCAGCCTGAAGGTGAATAATCTGCCGGTCGGACTCATCCCTCAAGCTGTCCGGAGCGCAGATGGAAAAAGCATTGAGTTGTCTTTTACTGGACAAGCGACATACCACAGCAAGGAATTCTCGACGGATCGTGTCTCCTTTACCATCAATAAGGAAGCCATATTAGGAGAAACGAAGGATTTAACGACTCCAACGTTTTCGATGAGCTTCATGGATCCGGCCCGGATCCACGTGGAGGAAGGAGAGGTAGCGGAGGTACCTGATTTTAATCGCGGTTGGGTTAAAGGATCGCTGAATGTCAGCATCCAGGATGGCGCCTTTAAACCGGAGATTGAGAACGACGGCATTCATCTTGATCCTTTGCCGGATGGAATGAATAATCCACAGGTTACTTTCGTGGACCCTTCCCATATCACGGTGACATTCGATACGTACGCCAATCAACATGACAATGAAGACGACCTGATGTCGTCCCTTGTGGTTCAAGCAAATAAAGTCACCGGCAGCAACAATCAAGACTTAACCAGCAACACCTTCAAGATCAACTACAATGAACCGGAGCCTTATTTGCTCGTGCAAACACCTGTGCTCCGCGAATCGGATCAAAATGATGGAGCACTGAGTGGGTCTGCGAATACCGTTCAAGCAGTGGTGTATCACGGATCATTAAACCGTCAGTTGACAGCTCAGGACATTAAGATAGACAAGCTTCCAGCAGGCATTGAAATTGGCGCCGTAAGCAACTCGGATCATGAGCTGACCATTACGCTGACCGGCAAAGCATTGGACCATTCGGCGGCCAATAGTATTTCGGACATCATTCTGTCTGTTGCTAAGGAATGTATTGTGCCTAACGAAGATCAAATAGATTTTCCGGGCGAAAAGATCATGTTGACCAAGGATGTGGAGTCAAACTCGTTCAGTATTGTGTTCCAGGATCCGCCACCAACCATTCAGGTTTCGCCGGATCGGATTCTGGATCAGCCGGACGGAACGATCGCTCCTAAGCTTACGGTTACGCTAAGCAACGGGAAATTTACTTCCGAAGCAGCAGCAGGCTTGATCGTGAATAATTTGCCTGAAGGCATTCAGGCCCAAGCGGTAAAAGTAGACGATTATACCATTGAAGTTACGTTTACTGGGCAAACAAGTGTTAAGACCAATGTTTCCAAGTATGCGTCGGTTACGATTAAGCCGAACGGTGTGGAAGGAACGACAAATAGCTTAACTTCAAATAACTTCTATTTGGATGTTCCTAGTAAAAACACGGTCGTACAATTGGATAAGAACCTATTGGAAGTGATATATCAACCTGGAGACTCGAGCAACAGTGTTACCGGCAATGTTGGATTGACAACAAAGGGAACAAACGATTCGGACATTACCTGGACTTCCAGTGATCCCGATGTGATCAGCTCGTCCGGGGATGTTAAGCGTCCGAGCTTTACGTCAGGAGACAAGACAGTCATCCTAACAGCAACGATTACCAATGGGGATGCAACGGATACAAAGACCTTTACGCTGATCGTCAAAGCAGCACCGATGACTGATGAAGAAGCCGTAGAGTTGGACAAAACCGCTTTGAACATCGACTATCGCGAAGGCGAAGATGAGAATCACGTACTGCATGACGTTGAGCTTCCGACGAGCGGAGAACATGGAACCGAAATCACATGGACCAGCGAGCCGGAAGGTTACGTAGATCCTGTCACGGGAAAAGTTACGCGACCAGCTAGCGGTCAAGGGGATCAGACCGTGACATTAAAAGCGACCATCCAAAAAGGCGATGCCACGGTTACGAAGGAATTTACGCTCGTGATCAAGGCCGAGACGTCCTCAGAGGGCAATGGGCAGGGCGGTAACACGGGTGGAAACTCAGGAGGCGGATCGGGTTCCACGCCATCACCAGTTCCGCAGCCCGAGACCGAGACGATTACAGTGAATGTCCAGGTAGGCAAAGGCACGCAATTCGAAAATGCAGCTCAAACGGTCATTACTCGAACCACGCTGCCGGACAAAACGAAAAAAGATACCGTCAATTATACGCAGAGCCAGGCCGAGGAAACGGTGAACATGGCTCAAGCGAACGGTTCGACGACGGCACGCTTGTTCATTCCGGACGCGAAGGACGAAGTGTCAGCCGTGGATGTCAATATCTCCAGACTTGCGATCGAAAAATTGGTAGGCGCTGGCCTGAATGTAGAGATTTATACGGAGAACGGCAAGATCAGTATACCTGCTGAATCTTTAACAGGATTAAATAAAGATCTTTATTTCCGTATCGTACCGATTAAAAAGGAAGATGAGCGAAAGCAAGTAGAGATGCGTGCCAAGCAGGAAAAAGTGGTTCGTGAAGTGCTCGGCGACGGTAACATTTACGTCGTTGGACGTCCGATGACGATCGAAACCAACATGAGCAGCCGCGCCGTTACGATTACGCTGCCTCTTGATCCATCCTCCATTCCTTCGGGAGCGGAGCGGGATGCATTTTTGTCCAATCTGGCAGTTTTCATCGAACACAGTGATGGCGAGCGTGTTCTCGTGAAGCCTGAAATCGGCACATATGATGAAAACAGAATAGGGCTTTCTTTTAACATTACGAAGTTCAGCACGTTTACCATCGTGAATATCGACAATCTTGCCCAATATCTGAAGGATCACGGACAAAGCCTGGGACAGGCGGGAAATATAGGCTCCGGTGCTTCGGCAGGGGATGCCGAGGGAAGCCACCTGGCTTATATCAAAGGATATCCGGACGGCACATTTAAACCGGAGAAAAGCCTCACGCGGGCAGAAATGGCAACCATGCTGTCGCGGATAGGTACCGGTAAAGCCGGCATCCTGGAACCGGTGGATTATCCGGATATGACTGCCACCCATTGGGCGAAGGATGCCGTGACGGAAATGACCAAGACGGGATTGATGAAGGGCTTTCCGGATGGACGTTTCGGACCGGAACAATCGATCACCCGGGCGGAGATGGCCGCGATCGTCACCCGCTGGCTTGGCCTGAAGGAAGCAGCCGGAACAACCGCTGCAAGTGATATCAAGGACATCCAGGGACATTGGGCCGAAAAGGACCTGAAACTGGTGATTCAAGCGGGTATCATGAAGGGTATGCCGGACGGCACGTTCCGTCCGGACAAGCCGCTGACGCGCGCCGAAGCCGTGACGGTGCTGAACCGCATTCTGAAGCGCGGTCCGCTGGAAGGCGTTATCGTACCGACATGGAAGGATGTTCCGTCCAAGCACTGGGCTTATGGAGATATTGAAGAAGCTTCGTTGGACCATGGTTTTACGCGGACAGCCACAGGCAGCGAGCGTATTACAGAATAGTCCGTACCGCTGCGAAATGATGGGTTGTAGAAAGAAAGAAGATGCCGAGAGCATCTTCTTTTTTTGTTGCCCTCATAGAGATCTGAACAAAGCGGAAAACGGGTATTACACCTGTATGAAATCGGAGGCATATGAACGAAGACGGCCGTATAGGCGAATTTTTGCTGAGGGGAGTGTGCCCCCCTGTCATTTACGCGCTTTGAGCAGTGCGCCGTTTGCTAAGCGTGAAGCTGAGGAGCGCGGTCCCAAGCCCCAGCATTACGACGATTCCCGCCAGCCATGGATTGTACAGGACGGTCGACGTGCGTTCGATCAGCATGCCGCCCGAACCGGCTCCAGCGGCGAGGCCCAAATGAATCATCGACGTGTTGAGGCTGAGGACGAGGCTGGAAGACTCGGGAGCCTGCTTGATCACATGGGTTTGCAGAGCAGGTCCGCCCATGAACATCGAAAACATGATGAATCCGATCAGCATGATTTCTGCAGCGAGCGAGCCCGTGAATAGCGGGAGCAGGAGCAGTGCTGACACATGGATGATTAAACTGGCGAGAATGATGCGCCGGGTTCCAAAACGATCGGCGCCGGAGCCGCCCAGGCGGGCTGCCAGCGCGCCGATGAGTCCAAGCACGAGCATCAGTAGGCTGATCGTCCCCGCGTTCAAATGAAGCAGTTCGTTCAAGAAGGTCGTCAAATATGTCAGCAGGACGGAATTTCCGGACTCGCGGAAAAAGCTGAGCAGGAGCAGGCTGGCGATGACGCTGGAGCCCAGTACTTTGAACTGCTGGCGTAATGAAGCCGGCTCATCGCCGGACATGCGTGGAAGAAACCGGAGGATGATGAGGGCCATCAACAGGCTCAGCACGCCGAGAATGACAAAGATGGATTGCCAATTGAGCCATTTGGCGATGGCGATGCCGATCGGAACTCCCAAAATCATGGCCGAGCTAAAGCCGAGCACGATCGTGCCGATGGCGGCGCCGACTTTGTCGGGTGGGGAGATTTTGGCCGCGGCTGCGAAAGCCGTCACCAGGTATACGCCCGAGCTTACGCCCAGAAGGACCCTGGAAACCAGAAGGACACCGAAATGAGGGACAATGGAAGCCGCGCTTCCCAGCATGAAGAGAACGAGCGACAGGATCAGCACCCTTTTGCGTTCCCAGCGGGACGTAAAAAATACGATCACGGGCGTTAAGGAGGCAAAAGCAAGCGAGTAAACCGTAACCAGCTGCCCCGCGAGCGCAACCGAAATACGGAGATCGGAAGCGATGACGTATAAAATGCCTGAGACGATAAGTTCGGAGGTGGCGGTGAGAAAAACGCCCAGCGTCAGAATATATATGAACAAACGGTTCATCAAAATCATTCCTTTCGGGGGTGTTGGAGAGCTCTCCATTGCATTATAATGATGTTGCATTCCTTTAGTAAGAACGCAAAACATTTGGATGTTATCCAAATACATGGAGTTACTTACAAATGGTAAGGAGGTGTTTGGCATATGGAACAGCCTCAGCCAGGCAATAAGGAAGACCTTTCGAATATTTGCTCGGTATTGCAGATTTTGGGGGCCAAGTGGGCTTTTCTAGTGATCGCGGAGCTGTCGAAGGGGCCGAGAAGGTTCAATCAGCTCAGTCGGGACTTGGCCATCGTCAAGACGCAGTCCTTGTCCAACGCGCTCCGCCATTTGGAGCATAGCGGCATCGTCTATCGGCAGGTGTTCCCGACGGTGCCTGTGACGGTGGAGTATTCGCTGACGGAGAAGGGCATGGATTTTAAGACGGCCCTTCTGGAAATGGAGCGCTGGGCGGCCAGATGGAACCTCGAGGAGCAGCCCCGAGAGCAAGACAGAAAACAAGCATAAGGCGAGTGAAGCAGGGAAGATGCGGAATGCATCTTCTTTTTTTTTGCGATAATCGGGCTGGCAAGCCTCATATACATCTGAATATGCATCTTTACAGATTCATCTCCCATTCTGCGGATGCAGGCAAAGGTGTAGGCAAAGCCCTATAACGGAGGATTGGCAGCTAAGATACACCCTTCTAGAATGAGGATGTAAACCATGGTGCACTCACCGATAAGGAGGTTGCAATGACGAAGAAAATGCGTTTTGCCATTGTCGGCGCGGGTGTCATTTCCCCGCTCCATGCACGTGCGATTCTGGGCCATCCGGAAGCGGAGCTGACGGCCATCGTTGATGAGATACCGGAGAAGGCCAATGCCTTGGCTAAAGAGTTCGGATCTCCTCCTACGTTTGCCACGCTGGAACAGATGCTGAACGAGGGAGAAGTGGATGCGGTTTGCGTATGCGTGCCGAGCGGGCTGCACCGGGATGTTACGGTGGCTTCGGCTAGAGCAGGCAAGCATGTGCTCTGCGAAAAGCCGCTGGGCATTACGGCAAAAGATATGGATGAGATGATCGAAACGTGCCATACGAACGGGGTGAAGCTGGCCACCGTCTTTCAGAAGAGGACGACGGAAGCGGCGCTCCTTACCAAAAAGGTGGTGGATGAAGGCAAGCTCGGACGCCTGGTGATGGGCGACGCGTATTTGAAATATTTCCGCAGCCGTGAATATTACAAGAGTGCCGGATGGCGCGGAACCTGGGCGCTCGACGGCGGCGGGGCGCTGATGAACCAGGGGGTTCACGGCGTGGATATTATCCGGTGGCTGATGGGCGACGTGGAGAGCGTATTTGCCTATGCGTCCCCGCTGATTCATGACATTGAGGTGGAGGACACCGCCGTTGCAGTCATCAAGTATGTAAGCGGAGCGTACGGCGTGATTCAGGGTGCGACGACCGTTAACCCGGGCCAGGAAGCTCGCTTTGAGATCCATGGCGAGCATGGGTCCATCATCTACGGGGACAGCGGATTCAAAGTATGGAAGACGCTGGATGGAGATACAGTCCCGGGCAGCGAACCGGGGGGAACAGCCGAAGGTACCGATGATCCGCATGCCATTTCGGCAGACGGCCATTATATTCTGGTGGATGACCTGATCCGGGCGGTAAGGGATAACCGTGAGCCGCTGATTTCGGGCGAAGAGGCACGTAAATCGGTTGATCTGATATTGGCCATTTATGAATCTGCCCGGACGGGAAGGGAAGTACGGTTGAATGCGGGAGGGGTCAAGCCATGAACAAGGAAGCCCTGAATATTGGCATGATTGGCCTGGATACCTCCCACGCCCCCCTGTTTGCGGAGATGCTGAATAGCCCTGCTCACCCATTTCATGTCCCGGGAGGAAGAGTCACTACCGCTTTTCCGGGAGGATCACCGGATTTTCCGCTTAGTATCAGCAGGGTAGAGGGTTATACAACCCAGATCCGCGATGAATACGGCGTGCGGATGGTCGATCACGCGGAGGCCGTTGCGGAAGCAGCGGATGCAATCATGCTCCTGACCGTGGACGGCAGGCTGCATGTAGAGCAGTTCGAAGCGGTGGCTCCATACGGAAAACCGGTATTCATCGATAAACCGTTTGCGCTCAGCAGCCGGGACGCCCAGACCATCGCACGCCTCGCGGAAGAGCACCATGTACCGCTCATGAGCTGTTCGTCGGTTCGTTGGGCGGCAAATTTGGCAGCCGCAGCCGAGCAGGGATTGCTTGGAGAACTTATTGGCGTGGATTGCAGCGGCCCGATGGAGCTGCAATCCACGCAGCCGGGGTTCTTCTGGTATGGCATTCATATGGCGGATATGCTGTACCGCTGCATGGGGCCAGGCTGCGTGGAAGTAAGGGCGACAAGCAGCGAGGAGCATGATCTGGCAGTCGGCCTTTGGTCCGATGGGCGGATCGGCACCATCCGCGGAAACCGCAAAGGCAACAAGCGCTTTGGTGCCCTGCTTCACCGTGAGGGGGGAGCGGATTTCGTGGACATCTATACGAATGAAAAGCCGTATTACGCCAGCATGCTGGAAGCGGTGATGCAGATGTTTCAAACCAAGGCAGTGCCTATTCATATAACTGAAACGATAGAGGTCATCGCTTTCCTGGAAGCGGCGAATGAAAGCAGAAGTACGGGAAGCCCTGTCAAGCTTAAGCTTCCGGCGTCGGGTGAAGCCCGTTAGCGACTGTGTTAAGATCATCCAAGATGGCCGTTCAGAGCAGCGGCGAAGGAGGCAGGATTGCCCATGGCAAATTTCAAGCTGGGTGTAATCACGGATGAAATATCGCAAAACATCGAGGATTCGATCCGGATTGCGAAGCGGTATGGCCTGGATGGATTGGAACTGCGGTCGGTGGACGGGAAGCAGATGCATCGCCTTAGCGACCAAAGGGTGAAAGAGATTTCTGCCATGATTCATGATGCAGGCTTGCAAGTCTGCGGTTTGTCCACTCCGGTATTTAAATGCAATCTGAAGAACAAGGAAGAGGTTGCTGCGCATCATCGCATGCTCCGCCGCTACGCGGAGCTGGCGCGGCTTCTGGATGCCCGGATCCTTCGGGGCTTCAGCTTCTGGGCAGACCGGGATTTCGAGGTAGCCTATCCGGATATCGTGAAGGAGCTGCAGCGCACCGCGCCCGTATTGGAGGAATACGGGTTGCAATTTGCCTTGGAAGCCGACCCTTCCGTTTTCGCCACCAATGGGGCGAAGGTCGCGCGGCTGGTGCAGGCAGCGTCTTCTCCGTGGATCGGCGCATTATATGATCCCGGCAATAATATGTGGGATCCGGATGGGGAAATACCATATCCGGACGGATACGAAGCCTTGCGTGCAGATATTTGCCATATTCATGTCAAGGATGCCGTGCGGGAACAGGAGCGGACAGAGGCTGTGGCGATAGGCCAGGGTCAGGTCGGTTATGGCCCGCTGCTGGCCCGGCTGGCAGCGGAGGGGTACGACGGATGGCTTGTCCTTGAAACCCATTACCGGCTTGCCTCCACGCTGAGCGAAGAGCAGCTGAAGCGTCCGGCGGGCTACGCCTTTTCCGCCGGCGGCGAGGAAGCGACGGTAGAATGCCTGGAAAGTCTTCTCGAGCTGCTGGAACAACATGGACAGAAGATCTGCTGACATGCCTTCAAGGGCAGCAGCTTTCCGATTACCTACAAGAGGAGGAATCCTTGTATGATGAGAGCCCCATCGGCTGAGAGGGCATGGACAAAAGAACGGTTGCAGATCCGGCAGTATGCCGGCCGCGACGAGCTGGGCAGAGCGGCTGCCGAAGACGTGGCCGAGGCGATCAGAGAAAAACTGAAGGCGCAGGGAGCTGTGCGGATGGTCTTTGCCGCGGCGCCTTCCCAGAACGAATTCATTCACGATCTCGTTCAGGCGCAAGGAATCGACTGGCAGCGGGTAACGGCGTTTCATATGGATGAATATATCGGGCTCGATCCGGGCGCGCCGCAGCGCTTCAGCCATTTCCTGGCCACACGATTATTTAACCGCGTCAATCCTGGAGTCATTCACGTGATGAATGGATCGGCCGAGCCGCAGCAGGAATGCGATCGGTACGCCGCACTGCTTCGGACGGCTCCCTTGGACATCGTATGCCTGGGCATTGGCGAGAATGGACATATCGCATTCAATGATCCGCCGGTGGCTGATTTTAATGATCCATCGACCGTTAAAAGAGTTCAGCTGGATGAAGAGTGCAGACAGCAGCAGGTTAACGACGGGTGCTTCGAACGGCTGGAGCTTGTGCCGGAATATGCGCTTACCATGACGGTTCCGGCGCTGATATCTGCCGAGAAGCTATTCTGTATCGTGCCGGGAGCGGCCAAGCGAAACGCGGTGAAGGACGTGTTAAAGGGGCCGGTTTCTCCAACCTGTCCTGCTTCGATTCTGAGAACGCACGCGGATTGCCGGCTCTATCTCGACCGGGAATCATGCCCCGTTGATTTCCGGTGATTCAAGAGAGAAGGTGGCGAACACATGGTTACAGGCAGTTTTCAATCCTCCAATATAACGCTGAGAGGGAGGCATTACCGGACCGGGGAGATCATCGTTCTTGATATGGCTGGAGGGATGATTACCCATTGCCGCCGTATCGCTGCCGCATCCGGCCTGTACAAGGAAGCGGAGAAGGAAGAAGAGCTGCCTTGGATCGCTCCGGGCCTGGTCGATCTGCAGATCAACGGCTATGGCGGCATCGACATGAATGCTCCGGATCTCGCGGAAGCGGATGTCATCGCGTTTATGGACCGGATGTGGGGAGAAGGAGTCACCACGTTCTATCCTACGATCATTACAGGATCGGATGAATCCATGACGCATACGCTTGCGACGATTCATCAAGCCTGCCGCCGGGTTGAACAGGAATATGTCGCGGACGCGGCGCACGGCGTTGCGGGCATGCATGTGGAAGGCCCGTTCATCTCCCCGGAGGACGGTCCGCGCGGTGCCCATAACCGGGCGCATGTCAGAGCGCCGGATGCTGAGCAATTCGCAGCGTGGCAGCAGGCGGCGGGCGGTCGTATCCGGATCGTAACGCTGTCTCCAGAGTGGCCGGGCAGCGGAGACTTCATTGCTCGCTGCGCGGAGAGCGGACTGGTGGTGGCTGTCGGGCATACAGCCGCTACAAGTCCTCAGATTGAGCAAGCTGCCTCGTCCGGAGCATGCTTATCCACGCATTTGGGCAACGGCGCCCACCCGGTGCTGCCGCGCCATCCCCATTATATCTGGGATCAGTTGGCGGAAGACCGGCTATGGGCGAGCGTCATCGCCGACGGATTCCATCTTCCGGATGCCTTTCTGAAGGTAGCCCGCAAGGTTAAGGGCGACAGGCTGATCCTGGTAAGCGATGCCGTTAGCCTTGGCGGTATGCAGCCCGGAATCTATGATACCCCCGTCGGCGGAAATGTCACGCTTACGGAGCAGGGGCGGCTGCATCTTACCGATCAGCCGGCTCTGCTGGCCGGATCGGCCTTGCCCCTTACTTCAGGAATAGCGCATATGGTGTCGGCGGGTATTTGCAGTCTCGGTGAAGCCTGGGACATGGCATCGACCGCGCCGTCGCGGCTCATGAAGCTCCAGACCCGTGAGGGGCTACGGCCCGGGTCCCCAGCGGACATTGCCGTTTTTACGATGCAAGACGGAAAGATCCGGATTCAAGAAACGTACAAGCGCGGGAAACGGATGTTTTGCCGGCCGGCATGAGAATGAACTTGCTCTGAAACCAAACGGGACTGTCTCTGCAAGCTCGAAGCTTACTGGAGACAGTCCCGTTTCAATAGTACGAAGAAACGCCGCAAAAGAAAATAGGGAGCCGCATTTAGGACCTAAACCCGGCGTGATCCCCGAGGCTTCTAAGAAGCATACTTTTTCCGGAATTCGCCCGGAGTCATGCCGGCATGCCGTTTAAACATGCGGATGAACGAATTAACGTTTTGGTAGCCGACGCGGGCCGCGACGTCCTGGATGCGCAGGTCCAGGTTTTGCAGCATGTCTTTTGCCGTACGGATGCGGATGTCATTAAGGTAATCGCTGAAGTTATGTCCGGTTTTGTCCTTGAAATAGGTGGACAGGTAGCCTGACGTGATGTTCAGCTTATCGGCCATCATGTCCAGATTGATATCTTCCTCAAGGTGGTTGTTGATATAAGTCATGACAAAAGAGGTGATCGGATCATGATGTTCCGTCTTGCGGCGGATCAGCTGCAGGGCCGGATTCAGCAAAGCGCGGAACCAGAACTCGTATTGCTCCGCACTGTAGAAATTCCGGGTGATATCCAGCGACGGCGCAGGGGCGTCGTGGTAGGCTGCGGAGAGATTGAGGCTGCGCAGCAGCTTGTCGAGCTCATCCGCCACATCCTTGGCGAACTGGCGGTACTCAAGGGCGGAAGCCTGTTTCTTTTCAAGCGCGCTTAGACTTTTCAAGGTCCACTCTTGCATGCTGTCCTCGCTTCCGCTTAACATCCTGTTGTGAAATTCCTGCTCCCACAGCGCTTTGAAGCAGCGGGGCTCCCTGACGGTGCCGCCGCCTTCTTCCTGGCGAATCCACTGGGGTTGATCCAGCAGCTTGCGATGCTTCAGCATTCCGGTAATCTTGGCATAGGCGCCTGTGAACGGCGCTCCCGCCGGCTGAACCGGACTATCGGCCATTGTCATGAGATAGATGTCCCGATCGGCGCCGAACACCTCCATCAAGTGTTGGAGCTTGGAAATGGCAACTGTCGATTCATCTGGCAGGAACACAATCGACAGGACCTGGTTCGGCTCCGTCTGGATCGTGACCGAATCGGGATAGCCTTGCTGCCAGACCAGATCAATGTATTCCCGTACATAATAAGCGCTTTTCTCCTGTTCCAGACGATACTGCGCGTCTTTCTCCTTGAATATGATTTGATAAACGATCATGACATAGGGTCTGCTGGCATCCGCCAGTTCTCTCAGTTCGCTTAGATTCATATGAATGTTTTTCAGCCTGTTCGTGTAGGCGTAGTGGCGGAGCATGGAATTTTTGCGGGCCAGGTCGCTTGATATCCGCTGATGAGAGGACCGCATGTGCTGTACTCTTCGGCTGATCAGATCGATTTCGCGGACAGGCCCTGCATCGGGCTCGGGTTCGTCTTTCCGGAGGCTGTCGACCATGAGGCGAATCGGGCGGTGGACCCGGCGGCTGAACCAATATGTCAGGACGACCAGCAGGCCAACAACGGCCAGAAGAGACAGAAGGACGAGATTCAGATTCAGGAGCTGGGCGGAAATGCTTTGAACCGGAACCTTGCTGATATACGTGAACCCCGTTTCCGAGCCTTTTTTGTAAAAGTAGTAAAAATCGCCTGTCTGCACATACGAATGCAGGCCGTCGAGCGAGTCAAACGCAGGCAGATCACCGGCATTGGGCTCGGATTCGGGCGTATAGAGAGGATGACCTGCAGGGTCCAAAATGTAGAAGTCTCCATCCATGGCGGACTGCAGGTTGCCGGCCAAACGATCCGCGTCAAGCATGGCGATCAGGTACATATCCTTGTTAGGCATCATTTTAATGACGACAGGCAGCAGGGTTCCTTTCGACTTGGCCGATCCGGGCGTGTTTTCGGCGAATTTCGCTGCGGGAAAGACGTGAAAGGCATAGGGTTCGCCAAATTGCTCATCCCAGAATGCCAGCGGATAAGACGGACTGACGTAATACGTGCCGAACATGGATTTTGCGCTGCTTGTCCCGTCCTTCTCGACGACGTAGGCATCCTTTTGGAAATAGATCATGAGATTGTCCATGCTGAGGAAAGGGTTGGTGTACAGTCTTTTCATCTCCGCGATGACATCATTCACATAACCATAGGCCTGATTGATCTTCACCTGCCGCAGCTGGTTGACATACGTCGTCCAACGCGGATCCTGGTTCAGTCCAAGCACCATCTCCCGGGTCAGCCGAAACTGATTCTCGTAGCCCCGTGCGGCGTGATTCATGCCGAGTTCATTGTATTTGACGATTTCATTGTGGATCTGCTGCTTCAGATAGAAGAAAGAAACGAGGTTAAAGGCGGTGAGCAGCAGGATGACGGCGAGAAAACCGGACAACAGTTTGGTGAACAGGGTATGAAAACCAAGTTTTCTCTTCAAAACGATCGACATTCAATGAACACCTCCATGTTCTGTAGGTCAGTTATCTGTTGGCAGAAGCGGCGGGCCTCAGAGTGACTATATCATAAGGTTTATTTTCGAGTTCACACAATATTCACCTTTTCGAAATTCTCTACAACCTTTCCACTGATCCGGAAAAAGGGGGATGGCACCGCAAACATGCCGATTTATTTTCCAATGTGCGATCCGGTATGCTGTCGTTACAGGTAAGGCCATTCATGAACGAAAAGGGGAGGTGCGGAAGTGAAATGAAACCGGCGGAGACGGATCTGGCGGGCGCCGGCGTGATCGTGAAGACACATCGGCGGACTCGCCCCGGCAGCGGGCGGATGGCGCGAGCCTTTCGGCGAAGCAAATATTTGTGGCTGCTGTTTCTGCCCTGCCTGCTGTACTACTTGGTGTTCAAATACGCCCCGATGTTCGGTCTGGTGATCACGTTCAAAAACTATAATGTCTTCAAAGGAATTTGGGCGAGTGACTGGGTCGGTTTGAAGTACTACCGCATGTTTTTCGGCAATCCGGATTTCTGGGTGCTAATGCGCAATACGTTTTTGCTTGGGGTTTATAAGCTGCTGTTCGGCTTTCCGGCCCCGATTATTCTCGCTCTTCTCATGAATGAGGTCAGAAATGCCGTGTTCAAACGATGGGTGCAGACCTTCAGCTATTTGCCGCATTTTATTTCCAATGTGATCGTAGCCAGCATGGTGATCATGTTTCTGTCGCCGACTGGGGGCATCGTCAACCAGCTGATTACGGCGCTCGGGGGCAAGCCTGTTAATTTCATGATGGAACCCGGGTTGTTTCGGCCGATCTACGTCATTTCGGAAATCTGGCAGCATATCGGCTGGGAGACGATCATTTTCCTTGCGGCGCTGACGGCGGTTGATCCCCAGCTTTACGAAGCGGCCGGCATTGACGGGGCCGGAAGATGGAGAAAGCTGTGGCATGTGACGCTGCCCGGCATCGCGCCAACGATTATGATCATCCTGATTCTCGATATCGGGAAGGTGCTGGAGATCGGCTTTGAAAAGGTATTCCTGATGTACAATCCGGCCGTCTACAGCACGGCGGATATCATCAGCACATATGTGTACCGGGTCGGCATGGAGCAGGGCAATTTCAGCTACGCGTCCGCCATCGATCTATTTATGGGAGTTATCAGCTTTATATTTATTTTTTCGGCGAATTACCTCAGCCGGCGGCTAGGAGGAACGAGCTTATGGTAAACACCAGTCACTTGCAGCGCCGCATCAGCTTATTCACCGTCTTCAACACGCTGGTGATGCTGGCGCTTGCCGCCGTCATGCTGTATCCGTTCGTATATATGCTCGCCGTGTCCCTCAGCGGGGATGTGTATGTGATGAAGGGGGAAGTAACCTTGTGGCCGAAGGGTTTCAACCTGCGGATGTATGAACTGGTGCTTGGCGACCCCAAGATCTGGACATCGTACCGGAATACGATCATTTACACGCTGCTGGGCACGGCCATCGCCATGCTGATTACATCGATGGGAGCCTACGCGCTGTCCCGCAAAGACATGATGTTTCATAAAGGTTTTACCCTGCTCATCGTGTTCACGATGTTTTTCGGCGGGGGCATGATTCCGACGTTCCTGGTCGTCCGTTCGCTCGGACTGGTGGATACGATTTGGGGAATGGTTCTCCCGGGCGCGGTCAGTACCTGGAATCTCATCCTGATGCGTACCTTTTTCAGCGGTATCCCGAAAGAGCTGGAAGAATCGGGGCGGATGGACGGATTGAATGATGTCGGGATCTTTTTCCGAATCATCGTGCCGTTGTCAAAGCCCGTATTCGCGACGATCTCTTTATTCTACGCCGTCGGAATCTGGAACAATTTCCTCTATCCACTCCTTTATTTGCGAAGCCAGGATCTGTTTCCATTGCAGGTGCTGCTGCGCAATCTGGTGCTTGCCGGCAGCGTCAGCTCCGGACAGGTGACGCAGATCGGCGGGGATAACCTGGTTGTAGAGGATTCGCTCAAATATGCGACGATCATGGTGTCCACGCTGCCGATTCTGATCCTGTATCCTTTCGTCCAGAAATATTTCGTTAAAGGATCGATGATCGGCGCGGTGAAAGGATAGGGGAACATAGGGAAGCTGCAGCATTCGCAAATGAAAAACCTGATGTTTAGGGGAGAGGTTGCTGAAGAAGCGAAGCGTTATCCTTTGCTCCCGGATTTTCCACAATGGATTGTTGATTCATAGCAATCCGGGAGGAACTAGCGGTCGTAAGAACACTCGGCATCGTAGCGGATTCTAGAGGTCGTCACTCATTCGTTTTGATTCAATAAGGGAAATCCAAGGGGGATGTATGTATGGGGAAGAAAAGATCGTATGCAAGGCTGTTGGCCGCGCTGCTCGTCGTGTTTGCGGTAGCTGGCTGCTCGGCGGGCGCGGATAAGAATGCCGGGACACAACCACAACCCGCAGGCCAGGCAGATCCGGACGTGAAGACCGGGTCTAACGTGACCTTAACGGCGCTGCTGGACAACAATGCGACGTTTCCGTACAGCAAGGAGTGGCCGATATGGGGCTGGATCAAGGATAAGACAGGGGTGTCGCTGAATGTGGAGACGCCATCCGGCAAGCTGAGCGATACGCTCAATCTGGTCATGGCTTCCGGGAACCTGCCGGATCTCATGTATATGTCCAGCCGCCGCGATTCCAATAAATATGGCGATCAAGGGGCGCTCGAGAACATCCTGGACCATGTGGACCAGATGCCGAACTTGAAAGCCTGGATGGGTAAGTACCCGGAAGAAGCCAAAGCGGCGCTTTCCGCAGACGGCAAAATGTATATGTTCCCGAACCAGGGTTTTGGGGAAACGAACCGCATGATTTGGCTGTACCGCGAGGATGTTTTCAAGAAAAACGGACTTGCCGCGCCCACGACGTACGAGGAGCTTCACCAAGTGCTGAAAAAGCTCAAAGCATTGTATCCGGACAGCTATCCGCTCTCCATGCGCTTCGGCCAAATTCCGGATGAAATGATGGCTAACCTGACAACCAATTTCGGCAGCGGAACCGATGTCTATTATAATTTTGACGAGAAGAAATGGAAATTTGGTCCGACGGAAGACAATTACAAGGCGATGGTCAGCATGTGGCATACCTTCTATCAGGAAGGACTTATCCCGCCGGATTTCCTCTCGATTCAAACCAAGCAGTGGCAGGACGTGATGTCCACCGGGCAATCATTCATTACTATCGACTATATCAGCCGCGTCGACTTTTTCAACAATGCCATGCGCAAGGATAACCCGGAATACAGCTTGCAGTTCATGGCTCCCCCGGCAGGTTTGTCCGGCATGAAGCCGCAGAACCCGTATTTTCACTATTTGGAAGGCGGTTTGACGGTCGCTTCAACTTCCAAGCACAAGGATGACGTCATGAAGTACATGGACTTTTTCTACAGCGAAGAAGGCCGGACGCTCAGCAGCTGGGGTAAGGAAGGCGAGACGTATACCGAGGAGAATGGGCAAAAGAAGTTCAAGCCCGAATTTACGGACGTCACGGAAATGCGCAAACAAACGGGCCTACAGACGAGCGGCACGTACGCATGGATCGATTATGACGCTCATTTGTCCCTATTTTCGCCGGATTTGAAGAATG
The DNA here is from genome assembly GCF_009807035.1 of Paenibacillus dendrobii. Taxonomy (GTDB): domain Bacteria; phylum Bacillota; class Bacilli; order Paenibacillales; family Paenibacillaceae; genus Paenibacillus_AQ; species Paenibacillus_AQ dendrobii. The sequence continues at coordinate 412,053 of NZ_WUBI01000003.1, read as the reverse complement.
CATATGAGGAAGCGGCCAAATACGACCCGCCTGCCATGCAGCCAAAGCCTGCCTTTACGGATGCGGAGAATGAAGTGCTCTCGGTAACCGGGCAGGCCGTGAAGAAATACCGGGAAGAGAACTTCTCCAAATTTGTTCTTGGTACGAGAAACCTGAGCGAATGGGATAAATACGTGGAAGAAATCAATGGACTCGGCGTGCAAAAGCTGATCGATACCTATGAAGCGGCGCTAGAGCGAGTCGAGCAGGCGAAGCTCGAAAATAAATAACGCAGAATATAAAAATAAGGATACCGGAGTGAAGCCGGTGTCCTTATTTATTGTCTGGTGAGCTGCGGGCCGGGCCCAAGAACTGGTTACAGACTTGGATCTAGCCCCCATGGGGCGCAAGTCCATTGTTACCGGCCGGATATGTCGAGAACGTAACCGCCGCTCCAGGCGGAGTGAAGAAACTGCTTGCTGCGTACACGGTGTTTCTGATCCCGTTATCACTGACGCTGGCCAAAAGAAAGAGGGCATAAAAAAACCCAGCCGATCCTAAAAGGACGGCTGGGTTTTTCCATTTTCACCTATATTAACGGGGTTTTACAGCATTCTCATCGGAAGTCACAATGACCACTTCGGCATTGGTGATGCCAGGGAGCGACATGGTCATGACTGGAGAATGGTAAGCAACGATTTTCGTGCCTGCACGCAGAGCTGTGTCTCCGCCAATGGTAGGGATGATCTGCGTATCCTTGGAGATGTTGAGAATAACATCGTTTACCGTAGAATCGTCAGACCCTACGTTAACGTACACTTGATCTTTCGTTGTGCGGTCCGAAGGTGCCACGGTACCTTCAATCTTGACGGATTCCGCTTTCTTTACCACGATTTTGCTGGCATGCGTTTGAGCCGGGTAGATCATGGTCATGATGTCGCTGTAAGAAGCGTCCACATGAATGCCGGATTTTAGCGCATCTTTGGTCAGGGCTTTTCCGCCTTCATCGACGATTTGCGTCTTGTCATCCACGGAGAGAATGACGTAGTTTACGCCGCCTTTTTCATGTGTTTTTCCGATCACAGTGATCTTGCCGTCAGTTGTACTCGTAATGATTCCATCCGTACCTGCTGCCAGTTCATGGCCCACTTCACCTTCACCCTCACCAGTTTCGTTATTGGTGTTGACGCGAATGTAATTGGTAGTCGCTTGTGGAGGCAGACTCATCGCTACGGCAGGGCCGTAAAAGGCTTTTACGCTCATGCCTGCTTTGATGTCTTTGGCTGCAATCGTTTTTCCGTCCTGGTCGAGGATCGTGGCTTTATCTGCAAAATGCAGAATAATCGAGTCTTCGTTCGCGTTATAAATGTCGGTTCCTTTGACAAGGATGCCTCCATCCATAACCTCGGAAACCGTGCCATCAATAGCGGTAAAGCTTTGATCCTGAACGACAAGCGTCAAGGCTGTTCCGCGGGCAGGAAGACTTTTCGTGATGTTCGGTCCGTAGAAGGCCTTCACTACTTTTTTCTCATCCATAATCGTTTTCAGAGCCACGGTTTTTCCTTTGGCATCGACGATTTTCGTGTCCTTGGTGATCGACAGAATGATTTGGCTTTGATCCGTAGGAGCGAGTCCGCGGCCTGTTACGGTAATGAACTTGCCTGTTTTATCGTTTACGAAATCTGTGATTTGTCCCATGGTTGCAGGAACCACTTTCACTTGATTTTGAATGTTTCCTTGTCCGTTATGAACGGTCTGAGGCGGGACGTCTTGCGCGTTTGCCGCAACCGGCATGGCTGCCATGGCCAGAATAGAAGCAGTAGCTAACACTTTGTACATTTTGTTCATCTGTAATTCCTCCTAAATGTGGGCTTGTACGAGCGTTTGGTGATGTTTATGGCCAAACATGATCAATTGTTAAATTATGCTTGCTTTTCATAGTCCTTGACGAGGCGTACATGCAAAATGTTGCATTCATTGCTGAAGCGGTTTCGGAAATTTAAGAACAATGATTTCTGGACAGTGACATAAACAAGCTGTCTAATGTCTAATACACTAAAATGTGCGAATGACCATATATTAATGAAATAAACACAAATGGAGGGTGAATATACAAGTGAAGATCACTTTGGATATAGCCAAGTTTCTGCTTGAGGCAGCGGAAAAGAAAGCCAAGGAGATGGGCCTTGCCGAAAATATTGCCATTGTGGACGATGGAGCCAATCTGGTCGCATTTCACCGGATGGATCATGCCAAAATAGGGGGCATCGACATTTCGCAGAACAAGGCTTGGACCAGCGTGGCTTTGCAGATGCCCACGTCGAACTTAAGCGAAGCTGCCCAGCCGGGACATCCGTCGTTTGGAATCAATACCACCAATCACGGAAGAGTCGTCATTCTGGGCGGAGGGATTCCGCTCAAGGTGGGGGACACGATTATCGGAGGGATAGGCGTAAGCGGGGGCACAAGCCAGCAAGATATCGAAGTGGCGAATGCGGCCATACAAGCGCTTGAACGGTTGATCCAGCACAACCAGGCGAGGTACCTTTCATACCAGACAGGATCAAACCAGTCGTAAAAAGTCGGCGCAGCCGAACACGAACAATCCACCGACCTTGGTCAGTGGATTGTTTTGTTCGGAAGCTATGATTAAAAGGCCCAATTTCCATTCCGGAAAACGGGTTCAATCTGTCCGTCAGCCGTGATTCCATCGATATCCATTTCTGCGGACCCGATCATGAAATCAACATGGATGATGCTGTGATTAAGCCCAGCCTGGTCCAGTTCCCCGCGGGACATGGTCAGGCCGCCTTCAACACAAGTCGGGAAAGCATCGCCTAAGGCCAGGTGATTGGAAGCATTCTCGTCATAGAGGGTGTTAAAGAAAATCAGGTCGGACTCCGAAATCGGAGAATGATGCGGAACGAGTGCAGCCTCGCCGAGATACCGGGCGGATTCATCCATATTCAGCATGGACTTCAGTGATTCATAACCAGTCTCCGCTGCAAAATCGACAACCTTTCCATTCTCAAAGGTCAGGCTGAAATTCTCGATCAGATTGCCTTGGTAGCTGAGAGGTTTGGTGCTGTGAACCACACCTTGGGTACCCTCTCTGCGAGGGGAGGTGAATACTTCCTCCGTAGGCACATTCGGGTTGAACGGATTTTTGGCTTCGTTGACGGCGATACCGCCGTTCCAGATGTGATTTTCCGGAAGCTCAATCGTCAGATCCGTTCCCGGAGCGCGGTAATGCAGCTTTTTGTACTGCTTACGGTTCAGATAAGCTCTTTTGTCGTGAAGCGTGGCATTATGTTCCTGCCAGACTTGAACCGGATTGTCCTGGTCGACACGAACCGCTTTGAAGATGGCATCCCAGAGTGCTTCAACCGCCGCTTTCGCTTCCAGATCAGGAAAGACCAACTTGGCCCAGCCCTCCGAAGGTACCCCGATGATGGACCAGGTCATCTTGTAAGAGGACATATATTCTCTCCATTTGGCCAAAGCGGTTCCGGCAGCTTTGGAGTTGGCAGCAATTCGCTTGGGGTCTACACCTTTGAGCAGCTCGGGATCGGTGGACTCAATAAACAAAAATGCCCCGCCGTTCTCTGCAAACTGCTGAACAGCCTGCGCTCTCCATAATGGATATTCCTCAAAAGCTTCATCCGGCGCGAGGCGGTATTTAAGCTGAATACTTATTTCATCCTGCCACTCGATATGTACCAGCTTGGCTCCGGCTTTATACGCTTGCGCTGTTATCAAGCGGATAAATTCGGGTGTATGGATAGGGGCATTAATCCACAGCGATTGACCGGGCTGGATGTTGACTGCGACTTTGACAGCCAGCTCGGCATACTTCTCTAAACGAGTCATAAAAGACATCCTGTATCCTCCTTAGTCATGCAGAATAGGATATACAACTTCGCCTTGTTCTATGTCTTATCCTTGTGAAGCTGGGTAATAGAACAAAAAAAGTGCAGCTACGTATCCGTAAATGGACGTAAGCTGCACTTCATGTATGACGCTTAAGCCATAGAACGCTGTATGGGTTGCTCAATTTCGCAGCAGCTAGATTCTTCGGGCTTCCAATTTTCGCGCAATAATGGACAGGGTGTAGTTGACCGCGAAAAACAGCAGCGCTGCCAGAAGCAAGGCAGGGATGACATAGTTCGGACTGTGCCCTTGCAGGATCTGTACATTGTGCATGATTTCCGGCAGGGAAATGACGATGGCAAGAGAAGTGTCCTTCAGCAGCGAAATGAATTGGCTGACTAGGGGCGGCACCATGCGGCGCAGCGCCTGCGGTAAAATGATATGGCGCATGGTCTGGATGTAACCAAGGCCAGAGGAACGGGCAGCTTCAATCTGACCGCGATCCACCGAGGCGAGCCCGCCGCGGACGATTTCCGAAATCATCGCGCCTTCGAACAGCGTCAGGCCGGCGATGGTCGACCAGAAAGGAGACAGTTTGATTCCGATTTGCGGCAATACAATATATATAGAAAAGATAATGAGCAGCAGGGGCAGACCCCGAATGAGATCGATGATGACTGCGAGCACCTGGGTCAGTAGGGGAAAGCGCGTAAAACGAAGAATGCCTAGAATGGTTCCCAAGATAAAGCTGAACACGATCGAGAGGCCCGCTACGATAAGGGTAACGCCGAATCCCTGCAGAATAAAGGAGAGGTTCGGCCAGGAATACGCGCCTGCAAAATCCATGCGGCAGCCTCCTTTCACGGTAATATAGGCGGCTATCTATCCGTTGAGCTGAAACGCCGCTCCATATAATGGACCCCTATGCTGAGCGGAATGGTCAGCACCAGATAGAACAGGGCGACGAAAGTATAAACGGTCAGCGGAAGGAACGTGTCCGCGTTGATCAAATCGGCGTAATACATCAGATCCAAGCCGGCTACGACGGCAAGAATCGAAGAATTCTTGACCAGATTGATGAATTGGTTGCCGATGGACGGCAGGACGATTTTGATGGATTGGGGCAGCACGACATGCAGCATGGTCTGCATATACGTTAATCCCGTAGCGCGCGCGGCTTCTGTCTGACCGAAAGGCACGGACTGAATTCCGGCACGGACGCATTCGGCGATGAACGACGCGGTATATACCATGAGGCCAAGAGTGCCAGCGGTGAACCCGCCGATTGGAATGCCGAGAGACGGCAGGCCGAGAAAAAAGAAAAAGGTAACGAGCAGCACGGGAATGTTGCGAATAAACTCGACATAGACCGTTCCAATCCAATTTAGAGGTTTATAAGGCGATATGCGCATGACGGCGATGATGGTACCGAGAATAAAGCTGCCAATCAAGGCGATGATGCTGGATTCCACCGTGTGGATGAAGCCTTCCAAAAAGCGGTCCCAATGATTAAACAGGACATTGACATCAAATTTGCCTGTCATGCGGCAGTTCTCCTTTCCTGAAAGAGTGATTTACCGGAAGGCAGAAGGAAGGGGAGAGTCATCTCCCCGGGAACCCGAGTTCCTGCTACTCCGGTTTGACCCCCATCCATTGTTCGTAAAGTTTGTCGTATTCTCCGCTGGACTTCATTTCCTTGAGCAGGTCGTTCACTTCCTTCACGAATTCCGCATCGCCTTTTTTAATTGCAATGCCGTAAGGCTCATCGGTGAAATTGCCGCCGACCAGCACGTAATTCGGATCCTGCTGCTGCATGCCGAGCAGAATGGCATTGTCGGTCGTCAGCACTTCACCCTGTCCGGCCTTTAGTGCGGTAAAAGCATCCTGATAGTTTTCGAATTCAAGTACATTGGCATCCGGCGCCTTTTCCCGGATATTCTTGGCTGAGGTTGAGCCCTTAACAGTCAGCACCTTAACACCTTTTAGATCTTGCAGGCCTTGGATCGGACTTCCCTTCTTGACCAGGAGCGATTGACCGGCTTTGAAATAAATGTCGCTGAAATCGACCTGCTGCTTGCGTTCTTCCGTGACCGTCATCGTGGCGACAATAAGGTCGATATCTCCATTTTGCAGGAGCGGAATCCGGGTTTTCGAGGTCACTTCCTTCAGCTCGACCTTGTTTTCATCCCCGAGTATTTTCTTGGCAAGCGCCTTGGCGATATCGATGTCGAAGCCCTCGACCTTGCCCGTGGCGGGATCCTTCAGACCGAACAGTTTCGTGTCATATTTCACGCCAGCGATGACTTTACCGCGTGCTTTGATAGCTTCAAGCGTACCTCCCTTTTCGGCGGACTCCTTTTTGCTTCCGCACCCGGCAAACACAAGACATACAACCAGCAGTACCAGAAAAGCTCCAAGCCTTGAACGTTTATTCATCTCTTTTTTTACCCCTTTCCATATGTAAGATGCCTCCCTAATGCTTGATCAGGCGGCTTAAAAACAAGCGTGCGCGCTCCTCGCGCGGTTTCGCGAAGAAGGTGGAAGCAGGTGCTTCCTCAATGATCTGGCCATTGTCCATGAAAACGATCCGGTCTGCGGCTTCCCTGGCGAAACCCATTTCATGCGTCACGATGACCATCGTCATCCCTTCATGGGCCAGAGAACGCATGACATCGAGCACTTCACCGATCATTTCCGGATCCAGCGCAGAAGTCGGCTCGTCAAACAGCATGATTTTCGGCTTCATGGCGAGTCCGCGCGCGATAGCTACCCGCTGCTGCTGTCCTCCCGAAAGCTGAGAAGGATAGCTTTGCGCCTTTTCGGCAATGCCGACTCGGGTCAGGTACGAGAGAGCCCTCTCTTCTGCTTCGTGCTTGGGAAGACCGAGCACCTTCATGGGAGCGAGCGTGATATTGTCGATCACCTTTTTGTGGGGATACAGGTTGAAATGCTGGAATACGATCCCGATATCCCTCCGGAAACGATTGATGTCCACTTTCTTGCCGTGAAGGGGCGTATCATTGACGACCAGTTCCCCCGAGGATATGGTTTCGAGGCGGTTGATGCAGCGGAGCAGGGTGCTTTTTCCAGAGCCGGAGGGACCGATAATGACGACAACCTCGCCTTCTTCGATCCGGAGATTGATGTTCTGAAGAACCTGAAAACTGCCGAAGGCTTTGTGTACTCCGCGGAATTCGATCATGTTTTGACCTCCCTTCGTTATGTCGTTTCGCCTCAGGCTGCTTAGGCCTTGGACGATGCGTACATCTTTAAAATATATTGCCGGGCTCAGGCCATCATGCTTGATTTGTCATCAGATATGATTTTTTTGTCCATTATATACGGACACAAAAAGCCCGCACCTGTATCTGGTGCGGGCTGCAACACAAAAGAAATATATTGATAAATTAACGTTTTTTCTTCGCTAATGCGGCGATTAATGAAATGATCGAAAGGACGAGAGCGGCAATGGAGACCACGAGTGTAGCTGTCTGTACGCCACTGGTGGACGAGTTGTCTGTCGCAGCTGGAGCCGTCTCCGTGCTGCCGGAGCTTGCCGGTTGCTGGTCTTTGTCCGCAGATGTACTGTCGTTATGGCCGGATGATTCAGCTTCCTGGCCGGCAACGGTTGTAATCTTCGTAATGGAATGCGGAGATTCAGAGCCTTCATCGCCGGTCCATTCCACGATGCTTCCATCCTTGTAGTATTGGAACGCATCCCAGGCTACATCAGTATCCTTTTCAGGATTATGGGCCACAAAATTGAACTGTTGGAATTCTCCTGCATTAATGCCTTCGCCGGTCGCATTCCAGGTGATACTGCTGATTTTGCCTGCGCTGTCCTTCTCGGTGGTGATTTTCCAGTCTGGAATCGGCTGATACTGCATCAGCTCAACGCCTTCCGGAACCTTAAGTGTTACCTTGGTCGTCGCCATTTCCTTTTCGGAAGGAATCTTAATCGTGTAAGTCTCCCACGCTCCCGGCTGGGAGGTCGCAGGCTTGACAGTCACATGCGCGCTTGCGATGCCGGAGAATAGAAGCAGGCCCGCCGCAGCGGTAGCGATGAACGGAAGACGTTTGAAGATTTTCATTATGTTGATTCTCTCCTTTAGGGAATCCTCGCGGATTCTTTTTTTTTGTGTATATTGTGAAAATTTTAATTAAAATTCTTAGTTTATGGCATTAACGATTACCGACATGAATCACCATATCGCTATCCCAGGTTTCAAGTTGATCGGTCAGAACATGCACATGGACATTCCATTTGCCTGCCATGGTGATCAGATCCTGGGCCTTGTAACCTTCCGCTTTTCCTCCTGGCATGACGATTTCGTATTTTCCCATATCCATGTCCAAAGAGGTCAGGGTGAGCTTGATCTGCTGTATTCCTTTGACCGGTTGGCCCTTGCTATCCTCTACCTTAACCTGGAATTCATTCACTCCAGTTACATTCGGAGTAATATCAAGCTGTATCACGTTTTTGTTCTCCAGCGTCTGCTCCATATGGACCGGGCCAGGCGAAGTCGAGCCGGTTGGCATATTGGTCAGTGCTGCCGCCAAGACGAGGGCAATGACACCCGCAGCAAGTTCAAGCCATACACCGGCCTTTAAAGTGTCTTTGGCTTCTTTGCCGCGCAGCAAATTCCAGAAAGCGCAGGCGATCATAATGAGCATCATAATGCCTTTGGCATACAGAATCTTTCCGTACGACGTATGGAACAGTGAATACCAGGTCGGAACATACTGCAAACTGGCGTATATGCCGCTGATCAGAATCAGTACGACGAAGATGGTTCCCCATAAACTGAATCGCCGGATCACGGCAAAATAACTTTTTTTCCGGTCCTCGGGATCTGCGGGCAGGGAAGCCTCCTTCGGAAGCAGCACGGCAAATGCCAGCAGGCTGCCAAGCCATAGGGAAGCGGCGCCCAGATGGAGAAAGTCCATCGTGATACCGAGGGCTTTGTATTCGGAAGCGGCGGGATGGCCGATAAAGGACTTTGCCAGCAGCATGCCCATGACCAGCAGGAAGGAGACGGTACGGGCAATATAAGCACTATCCCGGTCCTTCATTTTAGGAAGAGCGGCAGCCAGGCCCGTAATCAGAACCAGCAGAATGAGCTGTACCATCCAGACCTCACCGAAACTGGTGATTCGCAGCATCTTGAGGAGCAGAGACGGATCAGACCAGACTCCGCTCCAGCCCACGCCGGCATCGATCCCGGTCTGCAGCGGTAAACTGAGCAGAAAGCTTGCGGCAAGAACGGCGATATTGATCCACATCAGCCGGATGCTTCTACCGGACCATGCCGACCGGTTCCCGGCACCTGCCGGAAGCAGGTACAGCTGGAAGAAATAGATTCCGGCGAGAAACGCAAGACTGGTATAAAACAGCCATCGGATGATGACCAGGTCAGTCCCGGGCCAATCGGATGCGTTGACGACCGTATGCGAGGCATCGCCGGTACTGCCGCCGCCTGTTCCAATTTGAAACGAAAAGGTGCCTTCCACCGGATGACCGTCCGCAGAGACGGCTTTCCATTGAACAGCATAGACGCCTTTTTGCAGATCCGGCTGCAGGTCGGCCTCAAGAACAGAATTTTCTCCTTCCGGAATCCGGCTTTCACTGAGATTTACCGTTTTTCCGGATGAGTTTGTGACCTTTATCGAATGAAAGGCTTTTTGCAGAGGCTCATTAAAATGTATAACTGCTTTGGCTGGCGGCTGGGCCAGCACTTCATTCTCGGCCGGAGAAGACTTGACGATATAAGCATGGGCCGAAGCGAATCCCGGAAAGAGCAGCAAAGCTGCAAGCATCACCGTCATGAATCCCGGAAGAAACCCTAATTTCTTTATCAATCCATCACCTTCTATGCGGAGCTTTGCAAATAGCGAACAGAGTTAAAGCCTCAATTGCAAACATCCTGAGTTGTCTTTAGTGTGCACGCTTTGGCACAGGGTTAGGCGTGAGCGAGCGTAGTATTCAGTGTATTGCCTGAGCCCCAAAATTATTTTATAGCTGCTGCCCGCGGATGGAAATGACCCGAGTGGGCTATTCGGCATGAAGAGAAGTGCAACACTTCCCTGGCGTGGACGTTCAAACAGATGGTTTGGCGGTATAATAGGATCAGGACAATCATTGCGAAAAAAAGGAGAGGGTGGACCGATGCGTTTATGGCATGAGGCGTTGATTTCCAGGCTGCCACGCCCGCAGTTGCTTGGCCAACACCGGGAATGCTGCGCGCTACGCGGCAACGGTTGGGGCAAAAAACACGCTACCGTAAACTATGTTTTTGAACACAATCCGATGATGTTGGTTCGCTATCATGTGCTGATTATGAATGAAATGAAGAGCAGATCTTATCATGTGGACAATTTGTGGCAAAATTCACTTTATCGTGGTAAGTCCTGCGAACCATGGTCGGAAGCAGAGCTTGTTGCACTGGATGAAGCATCATCTTATCCCGAGCATGATGAGGCATATCTGCAGGAATGTCTGGATAATCTGGCGCAAAAAGGCCTTGTCATTGCCCTTTTATAGATGAATAAGGGATTTTTTAGTAGGTAATTTGCTGAATGAGGTGGTATACCGGAGGATTCGGGAGTATCTTTTCGGCTGATACCGCTGCAGCAACCCTCCTGCAAGCTCAGCTGGGTCAGGGGATGATCAGGCTTTTTCTGAACATTTTCAATATTTTTCATAACGCTTTATAATGATAAAGAACTTCCCGGTAAGTTCAAAAAACGATCCAGGAGTGATTTAATTTTATGAGTCAAGCTGTATTGGAACGCCGTAGTGAACTGCTGAAGAAAAACATTCAACAACTGCTCATTCAGGATAACCAACACGGAATCAGCCGTCAGGAAAACATGTTTCTGCAGCAAATGATTAAAGAGCTGCATCAAACTTCCCACGAAATGAACGGCCACAAGTAGACTCTTTTGCAAACATCTTGATTATTTTCATAGTAAATAGACAAGGGCTGTCCACCGCTGAATCCTTCTGCGGTGGTACAGCCCTTTTGAATTATAAGCTGGATTCGGCCTGAGCCGGTTCCAGTCCGGTTTTGCCTTCAATATAGGCAATGAACAGTTCGGACAGCTCTGGATCAAACTGGGTTCCGGAACAAAGCCGGAGCTCCTCGATGGCTTCCTTGATGGATTTCGTAGCCTGATATGGCCGTTCTGAGGTCATCGCGTCGAAGGAGTCAATAATGGTGAGCATCCGGCAAAGCAGGGGGATTTCTGCGCCTTTGTAGCCATGGGGATAGCCGTGTCCGTCATATCTTTCATGGTGAAGCTCAATGTAAGGGGCAAGCCCCTTGAATTTGTCGTTGGTCATGGCCATTTCCTTGCCCCAGTTCACATGCTTCTTAATCGCTTCCCATTCTACAGGAGTCAGGGCATCCTTTTTGTTCAGGATTTCCCAGGGGATTTCGAGCTTTCCGATATCATGGATCAAGGCGCCAAGCACGAACTGCTTGCGGGTGTTTGCATCGAGCTTCAGGAGAAGGCTCATATCCATGGCATAACGGAATACGCGTTTGGAATGCTTGAACGTATTGATATCCTTGTAGAGAAATAAATTGAGCAGCTGCTCGATGTCCCGCACATCCTGGGCGATTTCGATTTCCTGTTCGATCGGGACGGAACTTCCAAAGATGTAGGCAATGTTTTTACCCTGCTTTTTGGCATCATACAGTGCCTGATCCGCTTGGAGCACAAGGAGTGATTTATCATGGATGTCAATGTGATATGAGGAAATGCCCGCCGAGAAGGAAAGACATGCATGCGGAAGGATCTCTACCCCTTCAAACGCGGTGTCATTAACCATTTTACGTAGTCGGTTGACGAGAATCAGCGCCTCTTGTTCCGTATATCCCGGCATCAGCAGCGTAAATTCCTCGCCGCCGTAACGTGCAGCCGTCACCCCGGCCCGGGCAGCCTCCTCTTGCAGAATTGATCCGAGTAAACCGAGCAGCTTATCTCCTTGTAAATGGCCAAAATGATCGTTATAGCGCTTGAAATCGTCAATGTCGATCATGGCGAGTGAGAGCGGGGTAGATTCACTGCGGGCATACCTGATTTCCTTTTCGAGAAGGTTTTCAAAATAGCTGTGATTGAAGAGACCCGTACGCTGATCGCGAATGGCCCGTTCCTGAAGCTGCATGTACATGTCAAACAGCTTTTTAAAAAGATGAGAAAGGAATATGCTGATCCCGAGGAACAAAACAAGTCCGGTAATCCCGTTGTTTACGATCAGGATGGTCAGCACAAGCGACAAAATCAGAATGCACAGGTAGACCAGTACCGATTCCTGAAGAAGTCCTTTTACCATGCGGTAAATATCGCTTCGGTCGATCATATAGTAGTAAATTCCGATGCATAGCACGTTGATGGCGAAGTATATGATCAAGGCTCCTACATAAGACAGTAGATGTACATTTTGCAGCTGTCCTTGCTGTCCGCCAAGCCCCTGGAAAACCGTCCCGGCTCCAAAGATCATGATGGTATATATCGCAAAGTTGGTTAAATGCTTCCACCATGAAACTTTTCGTTCCAAAAGCGCAAAAAGCAGCGAACTCAGAAGCAGAAGTGCCAGCGCAGCCGGAGTTCCGAAAATGAAGAGACAGGCCAGGTAAACGGCTGAATCCATCGACTGTTTGCTGCCTTCAGGAGGGATCTGAAAAGTATAAAAATAAAGGATCAGCGACGCGCAGAACATGGAACCCAACAGCAGCCATTGGTCGGATGAATAGTGGAGGGACAGATGTCTAATACTGAACAAAAACAGGAAGGTGCCGAGCAAGCTGAACAAGAGGGCATTCATATTCCTTGATATCAAGGAATTCGTAAAAGGGCGTTTTCTAAACATGGCATCTTCTCCTGTCGTTCATGATGTGTTCTGAAGCTGAAGCCCGTATGTATGATGAATACATGTATCAGTATGGAAGAGGGCGCGCTAAATCAATATAAGTGAAACGGTTTCCACACGCAAATATCCCTGAGAATTACATTGAATTTTAATTCCTCTGCATTCATATTCTCTTAAAAGGGATGCTTATCTAATCGTATTATTTTATCTGAGTGAACCCATAGCGATAAGGTGAATTATTCGACCCATGAATTGGCAATTCCTTCTAGGTGGGAGGTTTTTTTAAAAAGGTTAAAGGGCGGAGCGAATGTTCTGTTTTATGTCTCTTGCATACCTAGAGGGGGTATAGTATAATGTTGTTGTGGCTTCGATCAAAGGAGGAGTGGATTGAGATGATTGCTGAGACAAATCAGAATGACCATGTTCAGGCCAGCCCGGACAATGCAGCTGCCCTGCAGAATGAAACCGAAACCTGTGAGGCTGGATGCAGCGAGCGGCATAGCCATCATTCCCAGCAAACGAAGAATAATCTCATAACCCGTCTGAATCGCATCGAAGGGCAAATCCGCGGCATCAAGGGATTGATCGAAAGAGATACCTACTGCGATGATGTCCTGAATCAGATTGCAGCCATCCAGGCCGCTCTGAATGGGGTCGGCAAGCTGCTTCTGGAGAATCACATGCGAAGCTGCGTGGTGGAGCGAATTGAGTCCGGTGATCATGCCGTGATTGATGAATTGTTGGTTACGGTGAAGAAGTTGATGAAATAATATTCCCTATATAAAATGAAATATGGCTTGTTCTGCCATCTCATGAGCGGCTATTGCTTCCGATGAGAGGATGATTCTTTTCTTTATTTCAATTTATATAGCAGGGATTGTACAATTAGAGGAGGAATATATCATGAAAAGCGTAACGTTGAATGTTCAGGGAATGTCTTGCAATCATTGTGTAAATGCTGTTGAAGGTGCTGTGAAAAATGCAGGTGCAACCGGCAAAGTGGATCTGTCTGGAAACAAGGTTACTGTGGATTATGACGAAAACAAAGTAAGCCTCGACACCATTAAAGCAGCCATCGAAGACCAAGGCTACGATGTAGTAGTCTAAGCTTAACAGCTTAAGATATCCCGTAACGAATACCGGGCAGCCCCAGATCCGATGAGGTCTGAAGTCGCTGCCCTTTTTTATAGAAAGTATATACCCCGTAAGGGTATATTTCTGGAAAGGAGCCGAGGTCATGGAACAAAATACGGGAAACCGGGAGAACGAACATCAGGCGACGCTGCAGATTACCGGAATGACGTGTGCAGCCTGCGCGACCCGGATTGAAAAGGGACTGGGCCGAATGGAAGGCGTCAGCTCGGCCAACGTCAATCTGGCGCTGGAGCAGGCCACCGTCACGTATGATCCGAAGCAGTCGGATTTACGGAAGATGGAAGAGAAAATCGAGTCTCTCGGCTATGGCACGATGAAGGAAACGATGGATTTTGAAATTACCGGTATGACCTGCGCAGCCTGCGCCACGCGGATTGAGAAAGGGCTCAGCAGAATGCCGGGCATATCCCAGGCGAATGTCAATTTGGCCCTCGAAACCGCCCATGTGGAATATGCGGCAGGCATGGTTACCGTTAAAGATATGATGAAGAAGGTCGAGCAGCTGGGCTACAAGGCTCTCCCGAAGCAGGAAGCCAAGGACAGCGCGGAGCTGCGCCGGCAGGAGATCAATCATAAAAGGTTCAAATGGATGATGGCGGCCATTCTCTCGCTGCCGTTGCTATGGGCGATGGTAGGGCATTTCTCTTTTACTTCTTGGATTCCGGTACCGTCGCTGTTTATGAATCCATGGTTCCAGCTGGTGCTGGCGACACCGGTTCAGTTTTTGATCGGCGGCCAGTTCTATGTCGGAGCGTACAAGGCGCTGCGCAACAAGAGCGCAAATATGGACGTGCTGGTCGCGCTCGGGACATCAGCAGCGTACTTTTACAGCTTGTACCTGACGATTCGCTCTATTGGGATGGAAATGCATCATCCGGTAGAGATGTACTATGAAACCAGCAGCATTCTGATTACGCTGATCCTGGTCGGCAAATGGTTTGAGGCGCTCGCGAAAGGCCGCTCTTCCGAAGCCATTAAGAGCCTGATGGGTCTGCAGGCCAAGACTGCGCTTGTTCTTAGGGACGGCCAGGAGGTCAGCATTCCGGTTGAAGACGTGGAAGTGGGCGATACGGTCATCGTCAAGCCGGGAGAAAAAATCCCGGTGGATGGAAAGGTGCTCCAGGGGCTGTCTTCCGTGGACGAGTCCATGCTGACAGGTGAAAGCCTTCCTGTCGAAAAGCGTGAGGGCGATGCAGTGGTAGGGGCTACACTGAATAAAAACGGGATGCTGCGCGTCCAGGCAACCAAGGTCGGCAGTGAAACCGCATTAGCGCAGATCATCAAGGTCGTGGAGGAAGCACAGGGCTCCAAGGCTCCCATCCAGCGGATTGCCGACGTCATCTCCGGCATTTTCGTCCCGATTGTGGTCGGCATCGCGGTCGTGACGTTCCTGATCTGGTATTTCGGCGTGGAACCGGGACAATTTGCATCGGCACTCGAAAAGGCCATCGCAGTACTCGTCATTGCATGTCCATGTGCGCTGGGTCTCGCGACTCCAACATCGATCATGGCCGGATCGGGCCGGGCGGCCGAGTTCGGCATTCTGTTCAAAGGCGGAGAACATCTGGAATCGGCACAGGCAATTGAAGTCGTCGTGCTCGATAAAACAGGTACAGTCACGAGCGGCAAGCCAGTTCTGACCGATGTCATTCCCGCGCCGCTGATGACGGAGCAGTCCTTGCTCCGCACGACGGCTGCCGTGGAGCGCCAGTCTGAACATCCGCTCGCGGATGCCATTGTCGCAGGGGCGCTTGACCGTAGCAAGTCCCTGCCGCTGCCTGAAGCGAAGGATTTCGAGAACCTGCCGGGCTATGGTGTCTCTGCTAGAGTAGACGGCAGGCTGGTACTCGTCGGCACACGTAAGCTGATGGCGGAGCGGGGCGTTCCGGTAGAGGCTGCCCTGAACGCGATGCGTCAGCTGGAGGACGCAGGCAAGACGGCCATGCTGGTAGCCGTGGACGGCAAGTATGCCGGTATGGTCGCCGTCGCGGATACGATCAAGGAAACCTCCCGTGAAGCGGTATCCCGTCTGCAGGAGATGGGGATCGAGGTCATCATGATCACTGGCGACAATGAACGCACGGCGAAGGCCATTGCGGCACAGGCTGGCATCCATCAGGTTCTGGCCGAAGTGCTGCCAGAAGGCAAGGCAGAGGAAGTGAAGAAGCTGCAGCAATCCGGCAAGCGCATCGCGATGGTTGGCGACGGCATCAACGACGCGCCGGCGCTGGCCACTGCCGATATCGGCATGGCCATTGGTACCGGGACGGATGTCGCCATGGAGGCGGCGGATGTGACGCTGATGCGCGGCGATCTGAACGCGATCGCCGACGCGATCCTGATGAGCCGCCGCACGATGGGGAATATCAAGCAGAATCTGTTCTGGGCACTGGCGTATAACACGATCGGTATCCCGATCGCCGCGATCGGCTTCCTCGCCCCTTGGCTGGCCGGTGCGGCCATGGCCTTCAGCTCGGTGTCGGTGGTGTTGAATGCGCTGCGGCTGCAGCGGGTGAAACTGTGAATTCATAAAAAATAGTCAGCAGTCTTGGACAAGTCGCGAGTCGAACTCGCTTCCTGTTCCAAGGCTGTTTTTTTATTGTAGAATATGATTTGTGATGCCAGAGCTTCTTTTATCTCTCCATTTGTAAATTCCGCTAAAGTATAATATTCATATGGGGTAATACTACGATGGGGAGAATTACATAAGAATTCATCCATTGTGACAGCTATGAGAAGGAGGAGATTTCCAAATGAATGATACGTTGACCCTACTTATGAATCACCGCTCGATTCGTAAATTCACAGATGCACCGGTTTCCGGGGAGCAGCTGCATGCGATCGTCTCTGCGGCGCAAATGGCCTCTACGTCAAGCAATGTCCAGGCTTACAGCGTTATCGCCGCTACCGATCCTGAGCTGAAAAAGCAGCTGGCCGTACTGGCAGGCAATCAGGCTTACATCGAGGAATGCCCGGTATTTCTCGTATGGTGCGCGGATTTGTACCGCTTGAAGCAGGTAACGGCAGAGCCCCTGCAGGAGCGGGAATCCTATGAAACGACAACGGAAAATTTTGTTGTGGCGACAGTGGATGCCGCGCTCGCTGCCCAAAACGCGGCCATTGCCGCAGAATCTATGGGACTTGGCATCGTTTATATCGGAGGCGTACGCAACCGCATCGCTGAATTGTCCAAGCTGTTGGATCTGCGGAGCTCGTTTATCCGGTATTCGGCATGTGCATCGGCGTGCCCGACCAGGAGCCTGGACAGCGTCCGCGCCTTCCGCTGGAATCCGTGCTGCACATGAATGGCTATTCCGAAGAGCAGAGCGTGGGGCCGGTGAAGGATTATGACGCGACCATGAAGGCTTATCTGAGTGAACGTACAGGCGGCAAAAAGGATACGCCTTGGACGCAGGTGATGGCCGACAGGCTGGCGGAACCGATCCGCATGCATATGAAAGAATTTTTGGACGACAAGGGCTTCATGAAAAAATAACAAGGTATAGCGAAAACGGCTCGAACACTTCCATCTCGCGTTGGATGTGGCTCGGCCGTTTTCATATTTTAGATGCCGTAAAAGCGTTTGGCATTGTCATACAGCAGACGGCGCGCTTCAGGCAGAGGCAATCCCTGAATACGGCCCCAGGCTTCAGCCACATCGGCCGTCATCCGTGGATGCGTCATTTGCCCGGCAAAAGGTCCCTCGAAAGGCCAAGGTCCGTCGGTTTCCGACATGACGAGAGAACGAGGATATACGCTTGCCAGCTCCTGAATCTCTTTTTCATATACAATATCGGGTGTGAAAGATACATAGTAGCCTTGCTGCGCCATATGCTGCAAGGTTTCAGCCGGACCCTTGAACCAGTGGAAATGGGCACGCTTGATCTTATACTGTGCAAGCAGGCGGCAGGCGATAGCGGCATCCTCATAGACGGCATGAAGCACGATGGGTTTGTCGTGATGCTGGGCAAAGGCTACGAATCGCTCAAGCAGCTCCTCATAGGGACGGGAGTCAAAAGGGTGGCCTGCCTCTTCGGCTTCCATACGGGTGTAATAAGGTAAGCCAACCTCGCCGACGGCAATCATGTCCCCGCTATGATAGTCCATCCAGGCGAAGAGCTTATCCATCTCGGCTTCATCAGGAAGCGGCTGCTCGGGATGGAACCCGAAGGCTGGATGGATGTGGGACGGATAACGCTGAGCCAACTTCAGATGGGTACGGGCGGAATCCAGGTGCATGGAGACGGCAATGACGCTTTCCACACCGGTATCTTTAAGCTCGGACATGATTTGCTGCTGCTGGGCTTCTTCATAAGAGTCGAGGTGAATATGCGCATCGATCAGCGGTGGAAGGGATTCAGTCATATCTAATGCATGAGCTGTTCCCTTGCTGTGAATGTTGGTATGTGTGTTGTTCTTGTCATCGGTTTCTGGCGAAAAGCTCATAGTAAGGCACCTCCGGATGCAGATGTGTGTTGAAGTGAATCGCGCTTATATAAAATTTAACAGTTCATCGTTTGCTGATCAACGCCTCATATGCTACAGTAATACTCAAGTGACTACATAGAATTTCTATATAGATAATTTGCAAAGCATTAGGCAGGTGAAAGAGGTTGTTTAATCGGGATTTGGTTAAAGGAAGCATATCGCTGGCACTGCTGCAGCTGCTGAGCGAGCAGGACATGTATGGTTATGCCTTGTCCAAGGAAATGGAGAAGCGGAGCGACTCGCATTTGTTGTTGAAAGAGGGAACGTTGTATCCTGCATTGCAAAAACTGGAACAACAGGGCTTCATCTCATCCTACTGGAGTGCGCAGTCCAAGGGGCCTGACCGTAAATACTATAACATTACAGCTGAAGGCAGGGAGATGTTGGAGGACAAGAGCCGGGAGTGGAGCCGCTTTGTTGCCGTGATGTCCAAGGTGCTGGGGGGAAGCGCGGATGAACGCTGAGCTGGAAAGCTATCTGGAAGTTGTTTATCGTCATCTGCCCAGGTCGATCAACCGGGAAGACGTGGTAGCGGAGCTTCGTGCACATTTGGAGGAAGCTGCCATGGAGCTGCGGGCGACAGGCATGGGTACGGCAGAGGCTGTAAATTTGGCCCTAAGCCAAATGCCGCATCCGCGAAAGCTGGCCTTGGCATACAGGAGCGGGAGGCCTTTACCGGCAGCGGTATGGAGCGCAGCGCTGCTGTCGGTCAACGGTTTATGCTTTGCAGCGGGTACGTGGTTTATCATTAGTCATCGCTTAGGATCAACTCCTGCTTCGTATGGATTCCAGCTGCTGGCGGCTCAGAAGGAATGGGTGCTCCTTATGTATACGCTGATTTGGCTGCTTTCGGGATTTATGCTTGGACGCAAATATGGGGCTCAGGCAGAGAAGTGCATCCGGCGTATTATAATCCTTCCACTGTTGCCTAATTATTTGTTCATGCTTCTAGTCTTATTTCGAATAATACCGGAGTATTGGTTTGACTCCCTGTTAAGTCTGCCGTTTATCCTGCTGTGCGTTGGTGCTACATTCATGTTCGGCCATTTAGTCCGCATGGGCTGCAAATGGGGGAAATCGGCTGCACTGAATCATGGATGATGCTCTTTTTCCCGCGAATGCACGCAAGTTCTTTCCATAGCTTATCTGCGGACTGTTGTGGAATGGACTCGCTACGAGTAAGTACATAGAATATCTACTTAGAATGGAGTGAGCACAACCATGAATCCGCGATACCAGGTTCATCTGATCACGGCCGAGTCCGAGGATTCCCGGCGTGTACGGCACCGGAGAATCATCCGTTTTCCGCAGCTGACCATGCCGCTGCTTGCGGCATATACGCCGGATCATTGGGAAGTGACGCATACGGATGAGATTGTACAGAAGGTCCGGTTCGACCGTCCCTACGATGTTGTGGGCATTACGGCGAATACCCCCGCTGCGCCACATGCATATGAGTTAGCGGCAGCGTATCGCAAACGGGGCGTCAAGGTCGTTATTGGTGGACCGCACGCGACATTAATGCCTGAAGAAGTTCAGCTTCATGCCGACGCGGTGGTGGTCGGAGAAGGGGAGTTGGTCTGGCCGCAGCTGCTGGCGGATGTGGAAGCAGGCTGCCTAAAGCCTGTATACCGCTCCTGCCAGCTTCCTGATCTGAAGAATATGCCTGCGCCTCGCTGGGATCTGATCAAGGGAAGAGTCTACGGCAAGGGCGTTACCATTGCGACAAGAGGTTGTCCTTTTGGATGCGAATACTGCACCATTCCCCAAATGTATCAGCGCCGGATGCGTTACCGTCCGGTTGCGGACATCGTTGAACATATGAAGCGGATGCCCGGAAGGGCCCTGATCTTCTGGGATGATAATATCGGCGCGAACAAGGCCTATGCCAAGGAGTTGTTTAAGGCGATTGCGCCTTACAAACGCTGGTGGACAAGCCAGGCCACAGCAGACGTGGCTTTTGACGATGAATTCATGGAGCTGGCTGCGCAAAGCGGCTGCAAGGCGCTTTTTCTGGGCCTCGAAACCATCTCGCAGCAAAGTCTCGATTCCGCGAACAAGGCGCATAATCATGTGGACCGCTATCGAGAGATTATCCGGCGGTTTCATGATTACAGCATTGCCGTTCAAGCTGGAACGGTATTTGGGTTTGATCATGACGATAAGTCCATTTTCCGTACAACCGTGGAATTTTACCGCGAGGTTGGTCTCGACTCGGCAACCATCAGCGTGCTGATTCCTTTTCCCAATACTCCGCTGTTCAACCGGCTGGACGCAGAAGGACGGATTTTGACCCGGGACTGGTCCAAATACAACGGTAAGAAGGATGTCGTGTACCAGCCAGCCCTGATGTCTCCCGAAGAACTGCTCATGGGGATGGAATGGGCGGCAAGGCAGTTCTACTCGGTACCTTCGATTATCGAACGGATGTGGAAGTCGAGAACAGGGCTCTGGTGGAATATCATCCGCAATGCCGGATACCATCTGGCCCTGCGGAATTTCGGCCGCGTCGGCTGGAACCCGGAAACGAAAGAACCTTAGGAGCTGGAATGCCGATCACGGTGTTCCGTTCGTACTCTTCAGCATCTCCTGCAGATTCGGAGGCAGCTCGAAGGTCTGCAGATGCCTGAAGGCAATCAGTTTGACTTTATCGGGGAAGAGAGGGGAGACTTCAAAGGTCATCCGGTCTTTTCCGACCGCAATATGAGGCCCGAGGACAGGCGTGGTCTCCAGCGTAATGGAAAAGTGAAAGCCGCGGTCTCCCGGCCCACCGTTGACTCTTTTGGCCTGCTTGATCTCGATTTGATACGGATACACGAGCGGATTGTCAGGAAGCCGGTTCTGATAATAGTCGTTAACGGCTTGTTGAACGTCAGGAAGAAGAAACTCCATCACCATGTCTTGGTACAGCAGCAATTTTGGCTCTTTGGACTGAATAACGGAGGCTTCAGCATTAAGTGGAATGAAGAATAGAAGAATGGACATCAGCAGCAGAACCGATCGTAATCGGGTTTTCATAGATTCACCTCGTATACAACGATCCCCAGCTTTGCGCGAAATTATTCTGCGAAGTAAAAAATGATATATATCCTGTGAACAAAAAATGAAACTTAGCCATTAGGAGCGGAAAAGCTGCACCTGTGGTATCGATCTCTCTTCTAAAGTGCTATAGTACTTAGATCAAGATGCTTGCCATATTTGCCATAGCAGATGATTAAAATAGGGTTTGCATCCGTTTTAGAGGAGGAAAGAGCAGTGAAGATTCATTTATATGGACAAATCAGCGGACTTATCGAGGGCATGGCAGAGCTGTCGGAAATATTACATATAGAGCTGCATGAGAATGGGCTTCCGGTTGAAGTGGTACAGGCGCCTGGAGCGCTTCAGGCTAAACTTCAGGGCGGCAAAGGCATCATTCGCTATCAGGATAAAATACACTTTTTCCGAGCGCTGGGCCTGTTTGTGCAGCATGCTGCGGAGAAAGATCAATTCGAAGTAGCCGAAGAGCCGAGTTTTAGCTTTAACGGTACCATGCTGGACGTTTCCCGCAATGGCGTGCTGACGGTTCCGATGGTCAAGCGGTTCATTCGCTATATGGCTTTGATGGGACTGAACGGACTGATGATGTATACCGAGGATACATTCGAAGTTGAGGAGCAGCCTTATTTTGGCTACATGCGGGGACGGTATACAGTGGAAGAGCTGCAAGAGTGCGACACGTATGCGGACATGCTTGGCGTTGAAATGATTCCCTGCATCCAAACGCTTGGCCACCTGGCTCAAGCGCTGAAATGGGGTTATGCAGCGGGCATGAAGGATCATCAGGATATTTTGCTGGTCGGCGAGCCGAAGACCTATGAGTTCATTGAGCAAATGATCGCATCCGCCGCCAAAACCTACCGTACGAAGCGTATCCACATCGGCATGGACGAAGCGTTCCAGGTCGGGCTCGGAAATTATTTGCGGAAGCACGGTTACCACAACCGCTTCGAGTTGATGAACGAGCATGTGGCGAAGGTGCTGGAGATTACGGAGCGCTACGGCCTGAAGCCGATGATCTGGAGCGATATGTACTTCAATCTGCTGTCGAATGATACACAGGGCGGATTGTACAACATTAATGCCGACTTTTCCGAGGATAAAATGGACCAGATCCCGAAAGGCGTCCAGTTTGTATACTGGGATTATGGCAAGGCGGATGAAGAAGGCTACGGACTCATGTATGACAAACACCTGAAATTCGGTTCCAAGCCGATTTTTGCAGGGGGTATCCACATCTGGAACAACATCGTTCCAAACTACGGCAAGACGTGGAATATCAGCCATCCAGCGCTGCGTGCGGCCAAAACCAAGCAGCTGGACGAAGTGCTTGCGACTGCATGGGCAGATAACGGGAATGAAAATAACCATCTCACCATTCTGCCGGGACTTCAGCTGTTCGCCGAGCATGGATATGGCCATGAAGCGGATGAAGAGAGCCTGCGGGACCGTCTTCGTATCTGCACGGGCCTCGACCTGTTCAAGCCGGTGGTTGCGCTCAGCAGGATGGATGAAGCGCCTGGCGTCCTACCGGAGAACTACTGGATGGCTAATCCGTCCAAATACCTGCTGTGGCAGGATCTACTGATCGGCTTGTTCGACAAGCATATCGAGCCAGATACGGAAGCGGTTCTGCCGGATTATTACGAGGAGATGGCGAAGGAGCTGGGCGGTTACCGCGTTGCCCTGGACGCACCTTTCGATCAACTATTCGAGATGTACGAGAAGCTGGCGCGCGTGCTTGCGCTGAAGAGCACGATGGGCGTGCAGCTCAAGCGCTTCTATGACAAAGGACAGAAGGACGAGCTGCGCCGTCTGGCGGAAAAGGCGCTGCCTGAGCTGTATCGCCGTGCGGATGAGCTGCGCGTCGCGCACCGCCGCATGTGGATGCAGACGTATAAGCCATTCGGCTGGGAAGTGCTCGATATCCGCTATGGCGGCCTGCTAGCCCGGATTCGTTCGGCGGAGGACCGCGTATTGGATTATATCGATGGACATGTGGACAAGCTCGAAGAGTTGGACGCGGAGCGGCTGCTCTACGACCAGACCGGCGTGCCGGAAGCGGGTCCGCTGAACGTCAATGCGACGTATCAGAGTATCGTGACGGCGGGAGCGTTTGTGTAGAAGAGAATCACATCAAAGAGGGGTGCTACAGGTTAATGAACCTGTAGCACCCCTCTTTTTGGACTTTATCGCTCGAAGCAGTATTATTTCTTCGACCTAGAGCCCTGCATCTTCTGCTGCTCCTCGCGCATCCAGCCGGAGAGTTCCCGTCTGAGCTTGATAAAATCCGGATGCTCGATGATTTCCTCCCGGCGCGGGCGTGGAAACGGCACATCAACGACCTGAAGCACCGAGGCCGGACGGCCGGAGAAGACATAGATACGGCTGGAGAGCAGGAGGGCTTCTTCAATATTATGCGTGATAAAAAGCACGGAGCGCCGGCTTTCCTCCCAGATATCCAGCAGCCAGCGCTGCATGTCGCTCCGCGTCAGCGCATCGAGCGCGCTGAACGGCTCATCCAGGCACATCAGCTCCTGCGGGCTGAGCAGAGCGCGCAGAAAGGCCGCCCGCTGCTGCATACCGCCTGACAGCGTATGGGGATGGGCTTTCTCGAACCCGCCTAAGCCGACCTTATCCAGCCAGTAGCGGGCATTTTCCCGGGCGGCCTGGTCGACGCTGCCCTGCACCTCTTGCGAGAGCAGCACGTTATCTTCAATGGTCCGCCATGGGAAGAGCGCGGGCTGCTGGGGCATATAGCTGATATGCCCCTGCTCTCCGGTCACATCCGTCCCGTTCATCCGCACGGTTCCGGCATCCGGCTTCACAAGGCCGCCAATGATATGGAACAGCGTGCTTTTGCCGCTGCCGGACGGGCCAACGATGGACACGAACTCACCCTTCCGGACGGTCAGCGTGATATCGTCGAGCACCTGCAGGCTGCTGCGCTTGGCACGGAAGGACTTGCTGATGCCCGATGCTTCAAGGGCAGGCGGGAGCTCTGTCTCCGCTGTAGCGGGTTTGGCATCCGACCGTATTTCTTCAGTAATTGACATGGGTTACAGCTCCTTTCTTCATCCCGGGCATCAGCTTTCCTGCTTCGGCTTCCAGCGTACGAGCCATTTCTCGAGCAGGGCGATCAGCCCGAACATCAGCAGGCTTAGCAAGACAATGATCATAATGGCGACAAACATGCGGTCGGTGCGGTAACCGGCCTTTTGCAGCATCATATAGTAACCGATGCCTTTATCGGCTCCAATCCATTCCGCAATGACAGCACCCATGACGCTGTACGTAGCCGCGATTTTAATGCCCGAAAAGATCGAAGGCAAGGCATGCGGCAGCTCGAGCTTGGCAAAGATCTGTCTTTTATTTGCCCCAATCATCTGCATGTAGTTCAGCATGATTCGGTCTGTTTGCTTCAGCCCGCCCATCGTTGCGACGGCAACGGGGAAGAAGCAGACGAGCGTGATCACGATAATCTTAGGCAGCAGGCCAAAACCGAACCAAATCATCAGGAGCGGTGCAAGGGCGATGGTCGGAATATTCTGGCTTAAGATCAGCAGCGGATACAGCGCCGACTTCAGGAAAGGAACCATATGAAGAATCAGTGCAATTACGAGTCCGACCAGCGTTCCGATGATAAAGCCCTCCAGCGTCAGCCTGACTGTGGCCAAGACATGACCCCATAAATCGGCTCCGCCGCCAGTGGTCTGCTCAGCAATATCTCCCGGAGAAGGCAAAATCCATTTTTCAATATGAAACAGCGATGTACACAGCTGCCATACGATCAAAAAGAAGAGGACCGCCACGACGGGCGGCCACACCTGACTCCACCAGCGTCTCATGGACGGTATTTCTCCGTGAGACGCTCCATGCTGATACCGCTGGGATTATGGGCGATTTTGATCTGGGAGATAATGCTCTTGCTGCCTGCTTCCACAAGAGCCGTATGCATGTTGCGTACAACCTCCAGCAGTTCTTCCAACTCGCCTTCCATCGTCGTCTCTAGCGGATGAACCTCGTATTTCACACCGGATTGTTGAATAACTTCGATCGCGCGGTCTACGTAAGGAATGGAATCTTCATTATTAGGGGTCTTTGGAATGACCTGAATGCTGAGCAGAGTATGTGCCATAATGAATCACGTCCTTCTGATAAAATGTATTACTCGATAACTTGAGTGAATCATGGGGTGTGACTAGCTGCGAAAGGTAGCGGAGGGGGCGGAATCGTTCTGGAGAAGCGCAGCGGTCGCCTTTGTCTCCGAATTTCTACCTTACAGATAATATAATCAGGAAATTTGGAGACAACAGCGATTGGAAGAATGATCCGCCACCGGAGCGGCCTCGGGTCTCCATACACCTTAAGGCAAGAAGCCATTTGTATATGCGCTGCTGACATCCAACTGCTTGTCGAGCAACTTATGCTCATACATCCAATCGGAATAACCTTGCCATACTTGTTCCTTCTGCTCGCCCCAACGCGCTGCATCGTCCTTGTATTTCGGACTGAGCCATTTCTGGCTGGCCATAACCAGATCCTTATCAAGCTCAGGCACGGCTTTGATCAGAATGTTAGCTGCATCCTCCGGATGGTCGATCGCATACTGATATCCCTTGGAAGTAGCGCTCATAAAGGCTTTGACAAGCTCCGGATCGTCCTTGATCTGCTTCTCGTTCGTTACGAGCACCGGTGTGTAATAATCCAGCTTGTCGGAGAAATCCTTCACGTACAGCATATCAAGCGGCTGTTTTCGCAGCTCGGCTTCAATGCCGGTCCATCCGTAAAAGATCCAGGCAAAATCAATATCACGCTTCACGGCTGTAAAATAATCCGCTTCACCCATATTGACGATTTTAACTTTGCTCACATCGGCCTTGTCGATGTCCATAATGGAATCGATCACCGCTTGCTCGACAGGAGAGCCCCAGCCGCCGTAGGTCTTGCCTTCAAAATCCTTCGGCTTCTTGATGTTCCGGTCCACCGGCGCAGCAAACCCGGAAGTATTATGCTGGATGACGGCCGCGATGGACACGAGCGGTACCCCTTGCGTCCGCGCCTGGGTCACGTTCTCCTGAACGCTGACGCCAAAGGGCACTTTGCCGGATGCTACCATGGCATCTGCTCCACCGGAGCCAGGCTGCACGATTTCGACATTCAGGCCTTCTTCTTCGTAGTAGCCTTGGTCCTTAGCCACATACAGTCCGGTATGGTTCGTATTTGGCGTCCAGTCGAGGACAACCTTTACATCCTTGAGCTTCTTGGTTTCAGTTCCATCCGCAGCAGAGGATGATTCACCGGATGGTTTGCCCGCATCCGTCGTTTGGGTGTTCTTGCTTCCGCAGCCGGCAGCAACCAGCATGAGCAGGAAGGCTAGTAGAAGCAGCCCGATCTTCTTCGTTTTCATTGTTTCTCTCTCCTTACCAGTTTTCTCCCCTTCATTGCAGTAGAATCGTTTCTTTCCATATCTGAGAGATGAATAACAGGATCATGACGGATATGTATTCCGATGACTCTATCATTCAACAAAAAAGCGCCCCGTATACGGGACGCTTAAGTAGCGCAAGATGGGCATGGCGAAGCGCCATGACGATGCTTTCCTACGCTGGCATTACCCAGATCAGGTTTAAGGGTCAGTATCTTGAAGGGATACAATCTCAGCCGGCCAATTCCAGCACCCCGGATTCTTATGAAGTTACGGGTATATCAATGAGTATTATAGTCTTATCTCTGGAGGAATTCAAT
The DNA here is from genome assembly GCF_009807035.1 of Paenibacillus dendrobii. Taxonomy (GTDB): domain Bacteria; phylum Bacillota; class Bacilli; order Paenibacillales; family Paenibacillaceae; genus Paenibacillus_AQ; species Paenibacillus_AQ dendrobii. The sequence goes on along the minus strand of NZ_WUBI01000003.1, from coordinate 384,899 downwards.
CCATTCCCGCTACGCCCCTAAAAGAAGGCGTATAAAGCATCAGAAAAATGCCATTATAAGGATGGAGGAGAGGGCTGGTCTATTTAGGAGGATGAGGAAAATAAAAGCACCCATTTCGTTTGCGCAATCCATCATGATCATTATGCTAAGTACAGGCCTTCTGAATCATGTTATTATCCTTCCTATTATGCTGGATGCAGCTAAGCGAGACGCCTGGATTTCAGTGCTGCTGGCTGGCGCATGTGCGCTGGTTTGGATTTTTATCCTGCAAATCAGCAGCACCAAAATCAATAAGCAGCACCTGTTTGAATGGCTTTCGAAAGCTTACCATCCCATTGTAGGGCGCATGTTTGCAGGGATCGCTGGCGTATATCTATTTGCCATATGTATGCTCACAACCAGAGACACGGTGTACTGGATCCATCTGACCTTCTCTCCGGAGACGCCCATTGTGGTTTTCACCTTCTTGTTCCTTTTGATTTCGGCGATAAACGCTTATTTGGGTATTCATTCCCTGGCCCATACCGCCGGCATCCTGCTGCCGATTGTGGTTGTTTTGGGCTTTTTTGTAACGTTATCGAACACACCTCATAAGGATTATTCCTTATTACAGCCGATGCTGGAACACGGCATCCAGCCGGTTTGGAACGGGGCTGTATACGCAGGAGCCGGTTTTGTTGAGGTTATCATGCTTCTGTTTTTGCAGCATCACATCAAGTCGCGACTGACATATTTATCCTTTATGATCATGATTCTGCTTCTCTTGGGTCTCACGATCGGTCCGATTATCGGCGCGATTGTTGAATTTGGTGCCGATGAAGCCGATAAGCTCCGCTTCCCCGCGTATGAGGAATGGAGATTGCTGATGATTGGCCGCTACATCGAGCATCTGGACTTTTTCAGCGTGTACCAGTGGTTCAGCGGTGCATTTCTGCGGATTTCCCTGGCCATGTTCCTCATTCTCGATGTATTTCAAATTAAGAGCAAAAAGGGGAAGCTATGGGTGCTTGGCTGCATATTTTTGGCCATTATCGTGTTCTCGACCATTCCTTTGAGCGATCAATTTTTCTTGAAAATGTTGTCTTATTACGTGCTTCCATTTTCTTTATGGGGAATGCTGATATTTTCAGTGATTATTGCCGGGCTGATCGGGTTGGCCCACCGAAAGGGGAAGGTGACGTCATGAAAGAGCTTGATCAAAAGAAAACCCAAACGCTTGAGGATACAGCTTCACGGTTATTCAGTTCAAGCGCAGATATTCAGAGAAGGACAATCTCCCTGTCGAATTCGGACTATACCGTACACCTGGTTTATTGCGAGGGAATGTGCGATGTCAATAAAGTGGAGCAATACATCATACCTGAATTAAAAAATATTCCAGAGGATATTTTCCAGACGAGTGATATGGATTTGGAGCAAAAAATTCCATTTCATATGAATCCCCTTCAAACGGATCAGGTGGAAGCATCCATGAAAGAAACCGTGCTAAACGGTGATCTCCTACTGATCTTTAAGCCTTCGAATCAACTCTTCTCCGTGACCTTGTCCAATCCACCCAAACGGACGCCGGAGGAACCGAATACGGAAGTGTCAACAAGAGGACCCAGAGATGGCTTTACGGAAGATTCATTCACCAATATTGCTCTGATTCGGAAAAGAATCAAGACCGACTTACTGGCGGTTGAAGAATTCACGATTGGGTCCCAGACGGCTACGAAAGTTCATCTGTTATACCTCAAAGACACGATCCAGCCGCATGTTCTTGATGAGATTAAGACAAAACTGTCCCGCGTACAAATCAAAGGACTCATCAGCTGTACCCAGCTGGAAGAAAATCTGATGGGGTTCTCTTTTTTTCCGCTGATGTCTTATACGGGAAGGCCGGACTATGCCGTCAGTTCGCTGCTTCACGGCAAGTTTCTGCTGGTGATGGGTGGTGCACCGACTGTGATTATTGGACCGGCGACTTTTAATTTTCTGCTCAATACTTCGGAGGATGCCCATTACGTTAATATCTTTGTTTCATTCACGAGGTTTTTAAGGATATGCGGAGTGCTGCTCTCCATATTTCTACCCGGGTTTTGGACGGCGATCACGACGTTCCACCAAGACCAGATTCCTTTTACATTACTGGCAACCATAGTAAATTCCAGACAAGGCGTGCCTCTTCCAACTCCTTTGGAAGCCGTGGTCAGTCTCCTTTTGTTCGAGATATTCCGGGAGGCGGGAATGAGATTGCCCTCTTCGTTCGGACAGACGCTTTCGGTTGTGGGCGGGTTAATTATCGGTCAAGCAGCCATCAGCGCCGGCATTGCTGCTCCCGGCACCATTGTGATTACAGCGATTTCTGTACTCGCCACATTTACGCTTGTGAATCAGCCTTTGGTCAGCGTTGTCAGCTTGGTTCGTATTGCCGTACTCTTAATCAGCGGAATTCTAGGGCTGTTTGGTACGTTAATAAGTCTGTTGGCTCTGGTCCTCTTTCTGGTTAATCTACGTTCTTTCGGCACCTATTATCTGTCTCCTATATCTCCGCCGCGCTTTAAGGACATATATAAAGTGTTTTTCAGAATGCCATGGGGCAAGGGGAAATTCACCGACAACTCGGAAAATAAAGGATGAGAATGAGCATGAAAATAATTCGATGCATTCTTGTCACCGCGCTTTTCTCCATGCTGCTTACGGGCTGCTGGGGTGCAAGGGAAATCGAGCATATGATTTACGTCAATACAATCGGTGTCGATTATGTAAAGGGCAAAGTCGTGGTTTATATCCAAATGGTTAACTTCAGCGGTATTGCCAAGAAAGAGTCGGGGCAGACCCAGGCGCAGAAAACGTCCCTAGGGAGAGCGGAAGGCGATTCGTTTGATACCGCGATCTTTAATTTGTACAGTTCAAGCCCGCAAAGGATTGTCTGGAGCAATGTGAAAACGATCGTATTTAGTGAGGCAGCCCTGAAGAATGGCGTGATCAAACAGGTTATGGAAGTGTGGGACCGGTATTATGAATTTCGTTATACTGTTTGGACCATGGGGACCAAGGAACCTATCGAAAAAGTACTCAATACGGCGTCAATCAGTGATTTATCCGTGATTTACTCGCAGCTTAATAGCCCCATGCATACGTATGAACAGAGCTCAATCATTGCTCCGATGTATCTGTACAACTTTATAAGAAAGTGGAAAGAGAAAGGCGAGACGGTGCTATTGCCTTATCTGGAGATTAAGCCAGGCTGGTACGATAACAAACAGCCATCTCCCAACATTAGCATGACCGGAGTCTGTTTTTTGGATAATCAGCAATACCGGGGCTGTCTGGAGGGCAATGATATTTTGGGGCTTCGATGGCTGGAAAAAAAGACGCAAAGAACGCCCCTGGTGCTCAAGGAAGGTAATAAAGTAAAGGCATTGATGGTCATGAACAAGCTTAAATCATCCATACATCCAAAGCTGAAACAGGGCAAGCCCGCGTTCGACATCAAAATATCCATGCAGGCTACGCTCCCTCAATTAAACACAAGTCTTCATAAGAAACAGCTTGAACTGCAAGCGACAAAGGAAATAAAAGATGAAATTATGGAGACTTACTTGAAGGGCTTGAATATGGAGGTAGATGCTTATGGGCTATCGGCACAATTCTATCGCAGTATGCCAAAGAAATGGCACAAGCTGAACACCAAGGAAAAAATCGCTCTGGATCCAAGCAGTATCGATAACATTGATATTAAGGTGAATCTCATCAGCGGTGGAATATCCAAGATGAGGTAAGGGTTCTTCAGTAAAAAAAGCGTCCCGGACCCGGGACGCTTTCTTATCTCTGGAAGAATTCAATCCATTCGCGCTCCGGACCGTAAATGAAGAAGTAGCGGTACTCGTTGGATGGCAAAATGATGAACGGTTCCTTCTGCCGGAAGGGTATCACTGTAGCCTTGCATCAGCTCGATTTCCGTTTCGTCGCTGTCTCCGAAGCCGAGGAATGCGAGCTGGAATACGCCATTATCCGTCTACAAGCCAGCCTGAATCACTTGCTGCTCTTTATATCCGCGCTGTTTGCGCTGAATCTGGAAGGCCGCGAAGCTTAAAATGACCATGAAGAGCGTAAACAGTGCTAGCATCCAAGAGGTTTGATTTACCTTCAAATGATCCATGCTCCAGCCGGTTAGCAGCGGAATCAATGCTCCCCCAACGCCTCCGGAAGCAATCAGAATGCTAGGCGTGGACTCTTCGCTTCCTGCAAGCATTTTGCTGGCAAACACGAGTGCAATCGAGAAAATGCCAGACATGAACAGGCCGAGCAGGAGGATAACGACGAAAGAAGACCAGATGCTGGCGGTAAAAGGAAAAATCGCGAGCAGGATCAGCGCCGCTATGCAGCTGACAAATACATACACACGGTAGTGAATGCGCTCAGCGATGGTTCCCGCAAAGATCCGGCCAATGGACATGGCGACCCAGAAGCAGGTTACGCTGAGTGCGGCTCCGGCTTCCTTCATGCCGATTTTTTCAATTAAAATGGCAGGCATGAAATTGGCCAGGCTCATCTCGGTGCCGACATAAATGAAGAAGAACAGCATGAACATCAACAGAATCCATAAGGACTTGCCCTGATAGGGGAAAGCCTTCTTGGGCATGGAGTCCGAGCCGCTGAGACTAGCGGTTGCCTTCTTGACACCAAGCTCGGCATTGATGGTTTCGCCGAAGGAGCTCTTGGACCAGAACAGTAAGGTAACCAGGGCGAATAGGGATATGACGAGAAATGAAAAACGCCACAAGCCCTGCGTAATCATTCCGCTGGCAATCAGCGGCATAACCATAGCCCCGACACCGAAAAGGACCTCAAGACGGCTCATGGCGACAGCTGTTTTTTCTTTGATGGCTGCAATGATAATGGTTCCAATGACCGCTTCAATCATGCCGAAACCAAAGCCCGCGCATGCGGCAATCGGGTACAGCCATTCCCAAGGCAGGAGGAGCATGTAAGCCAGTTCGGCAGCGCAGAGCATCGAGACCGCGATCAGCAGACCGCCTCTTTTGCCGAATTTCTTGTTCAGTATAGGGGAGACAAGGACTCCACCCAGAAAGCCGGCGAATTGCGTGAAAATAAGCGTTCCGCCTTCGCTGTATTCACGCCCGTAATGCTCGAGAAGCACGGGAAGAACCGAGCCGAGCACGACATGGGCCAGACCAATCAAAAAGTAGGATAAGCATCCTATCCATATTAAGCGTTTCATGATGAACTCCTTTACCTATATAGTATGCTGAGATCGTATCATCTTTCATCATACCAAGCTGCCGCTTCGGCGTATATCGATTCATAAAAAAATTTCCTGTACGGTTCATCCAATTTCGGAAAGGGTACACTACATATACGCGCGTTATGCTAATCAACAACGGATAGGAGCAGATAGAGATGGAAGCTAAAATTGTTATGGAACAGAATCTTGCGAAAGTCCTGGATCACAATGAATTCTGCGCATTTGCCACCATTGAAGGAAATCGGCCCAAGCAGCGCTACATGGCGCTTTACAATCAGGGGCTCAGCATACATTTGGTTTCAGACCGGAAAACTCATAAGGTGGAGGAGCTCCAGGAGAATCCGCATGTCTCCTTGCTGCTGGGATATGAGAAGGGCGGAACCAAGGATGTCGTGGAAATTGAGGGTACTTGCACCGTTTCGGATAACAACGAGCTCCGCAAGCAGGTGTGGAAGCCGGAATTCGAGAAGATGTTTTCCGGTCCGGACGACCCCGATTATGTGATTCTCCAGGTCAAGCCGGTGCGTATCGAATTTACCTCAAGCAGCGGCGAAAAGCACGAATGGGTCGAGTAAAAAGCGCATCTGCGAATAGGGTTTTTAGGCCTATAAATAGTATGTAAGATCTTATATAATACCTGGGACAGGGTCCCAGGTATTATTTTTTAATAAATGGGTGTATTTGTCTTTATTTCAGCATGAAATCGATATAAACTACTAATGGATCGACGAAGGATTTAACCGATGGTTATTTTAAGAGAGCGGTTACAAAATGGTCCGCGCCGGTACATTTTAGGTACATATATTTAGGAGGGGTAAAATGTCGAAGTCCCGTAAAAAAGTAGTAAAAAGCATTACCGCAGCCGCCGTTGCCATCAACGTTCTGGCACTTCCGTACATGGCTTATGCCGATGGAAACACGCCGAACTCCAAAGTGAAGCTCCGCTTGATGGAAACATCCGATTTGCATGTCAACATGGTCAATTATGACTATTATGCAGACAAGCCTACGGATGAGTACGGATTTGCCAAAACGGCCAGCCTGATTAACGCAGCGCGCAAAGAAGCAAAAAATAGTCTGTTGTTTGATAATGGCGATCTCCTTCAAGGCAATCCGCTTGGAGATTATGTGGCTAAAGTGAACCCGCTGAAGCCGGGGGAAACTCACCCTGTGTACAAAGCCATGGATTTGATGAGTTATGATGCAGGCGGCGTTGGGAACCATGAATTTAACTACGGGCTCGATTTTCTGAAACTGGCTGAAAAGGGAGCCAATTTCCCGATCGTTAACGCGAACATTTATAAAGACGACGGGGATCAGGATAACAGCAATGATGTGAACTATTTTACCCCTTATACCATTCTGAACAAGAAAGTAATTGACGAGAACGGTCAAGAGCAAACCGTGAAGGTTGGCGTTATTGCCTTTGCTCCTCCTCAAATCATGCAATGGGATAGTGCAAACCTGGTAGGTAAGGTTATTACCAAAGACATTATCCAAACCGCTAAAAAATTCGTTCCGCAAATGAAAAAAGAAGGAGCCGACATTATCGTCGCGATCCCTCACTCCGGCTTTGAGGATATTCCGCAAACCGATTTGATGGAAAACTCCGTTCTGTATCTGAGCCAGGTAGAAGGCATCGACGCGATCATGTTTGGACATGCGCATAAAACCTTCCCAAGCGCTGAGTTCAAAGGCAAAAAAGGCGTTGACCTCGATAAAGGCACCATCAACGGCGTACCTTCCGTAGAGCCAGGATATTGGGGGGATCACCTTGGAATCATCGATCTTGATCTCGAAAAGGTCGACGGCAAATGGAAAGTAAACAATTCGACAACCGAAACCCGCGCCGTATATGACGTAACCAACAAAAAGGCTTTGGTGGATGCTGACCAGAAGATCGTTGATGCGGTGAAAACCGAGCATGATGCAACCATTGATTATGTTCGCGGCCCTGTCGGCACAACGACTGCGCCAATCAACAGCTATTTTGCCCTTGTACAAGATGATCCTTCGATCCAAATCGTCACCAATGCACAAAAATGGTATGTCGAGAAGAACCTGAAGGGTACCGACTACGAGAATCTCCCAGTTCTCTCCGCTGGAGCTCCATTTAAAGCAGGCGGACGTTCAGGCGCTTCCTATTATACAAATATTCCTGCGGGAACCATTGCAATCAAAAACGTTTCCGATCTTTACGTATATCCGAATACCGTACATGCGGTGGTTGTAAACGGGGAAGAGCTGAAGAACTGGCTCGAGTGGTCCGCAGGACAATTCAACCAGATCGATCCTTCCAAAACAACGGAACAACCGCTTATCAATAACGACTTCCCAACGTACAACTACGACGTTATCGATGGTGTAACATATCAAATCGATGTCACGCAACCGAACAAATACGATCTTAAGGGCACTGTGGTTAACGCCGATGCCAACCGCATCAAAAACCTGCAGTATAACGGCAAACCGATCGATTTGAAACAAAAATTTGTCGTGGCAACGAACAACTACCGCGCATCTTCTTCGAAGCTCGCAAATCCGGACGGCAAGCGCATCATTATGGCAGCTCCGGACGAAAACCGTCAGGTGATCATCGACTACATCCGTGACAATGGCACAATCAACCCTGCCGCGGACAACAACTGGTCGTTTGCGCAAGTGGACAAGAAGCTGAACGTTACCTTTACTTCTTCTCCGGATGCGAAGAACCTGGTAGAGAAGAGCAATAACATGTCGTATGTTGGCGATGGCGAAAACGGCTTCGCCAAGTACGCTTTGGATCTGTCCGTTAAAGCGGCAGCCCCATCAGAAACAAATCCGCCTGCGACTACTCCGGTGCAGCCAGAGAAGCCAACCACTCCTTCGGTTCCTACGGTTCCGGCTAAGCCATCGCAACCGGCAACCAAACCGGAAACCTCTAAACCGTCTACAAACGGCAAGGTTTACGTGATTAAGAAGGGTGATAACCTCTATCGCATTGGACTTCAGTTCGGCGTGGATTGGGAAAAAATAGCAAAAGCAAACGGAATCAGCAATGTCCGCGGCCTCAAAATCGGACAGCAAATCATCATTCCTTAAGTCTAATGTGACATATGTTATAGTCAAAACAACAAGCCGGCGGTTAAGGTAAACCGTCGGCTTCTTTTTGTTAAAATATTGCTTAAAATTAACAAAACCTCACACACAAACGGTGGGTGCCGTGCTATAATCAAATCAACAATTTTCGGCAAAATATGCCAAGGAGGAACTACATGAGTTGCAGCGGATGCGCCCCCATACAACCAGTAGAAGATCAAGGAAGGGTTCGGTTTAAGCCCAGTCATCATCTAGTATCTGCAATCATTCATGAGAAGCGACTGGCACCGGAAATAGACGCTGAGGATACCGTCGTCGTATCGTACGACACGAAGGACGAACTACTTGAATTGTTGCATCGCATGTATATGCTTCCGGCAGAGATCATTGAAGCAACATCCCTCTCCATTACGGGTCGCGGCCGGGACGAGAGCAGCAGCCAGTGGGTTTCATTGTCCCAGATGAGGGCCAGAATGAATCATTTTAACGTGGTGGATATCATTCAGCAGGGGCAGTTTTCCAGTCATATGCAGCCGATTGTCGATATTTCGGAAAAAATCATCGGCTTTGAATTTTTGCTGCGTCCTGCGCCAAACGGTGTCATGTTCCAGCCCTATCATTTGTTTGAAATTGCCAGGGAAACCGGCATGCATTCCTTCTTGGACCGGGCAGCGAGAATCTCGGCGATCGAGACCAGTGCCGAGTGGCTGCCGCGGGGCATTAAACGTTTTATTAATTTTCTCCCATCTTCCATATATAACCCTGAATATTGTTTGAGCCATACATTTAAAACCATTGATCGGCTGCATCTGGATCCTGAAGATTTTGTGTTTGAGGTGGTGGAAACGGAACGGATCGATAATATGGATCATCTCCTCCAAATTTTCAAGGCTTACAGGGATCACGGCATGAAGGTGGCGCTGGATGATGTCGGCTCCGGTTATTCGACGATGGAAGTGATGTCGATGCTGAAACCGGATTACGTCAAAATCGACCGAAGCCTGATCGATTGCTGTGATCAAGATGCCGCTAAAAGAGAGAAAATTCTGAATATCATTGACCGCGCCGAGAAATTTGGCGGACAGGTGCTTGCAGAGGGGATTGAACGACGAGAGGAATTCGACTTTTGCCGAAACTCCGGCATTCACCTGGCTCAAGGATATTTGTTCGGCAAACCGTCTGATCGGCCTCCGTTTGATGCGCTGCGTGCTGTGTGAGTCTGCGGTATAATGGTAAGGGACCGTAATCCTATATAGGATTACGGTCTTTTTTAGGATTCCGCCGAAAGTCATTTTCTTTGAATGCTAATGTCTTGTGAACTCCGTGTTGATCAGCTCGGATTCCTGACGGAAGCGGTTAATGAAATAAGCGTATAGAGGGGAAGGCTGCTTGTCCGACCAAACCCAACCGAAATGAACCGGCTGCTGCGAGAAATGCTCAATATCAAGCATGACCAGATTGTCCCTGATCAAGTGCTGCACCGTATAAAAGGAGTAGTCATGGCCAATCGTTAGCGCCAGTCCTTCCTCCAGCGCTCTTTGCACGGCCGATCCGTTATTGGTACGGAACAAAACGTTGATGGGGCCGAATTTGCGGCCGAAATCCTCGATGAACCGGTCCACATAGTCATCTTTATAGACCACAAAGGGATACTGCTGGATTTCCTGCGGTGTAATTGAGTGCCTGGCATGAGGCCATAACGCTTTGCCTGCGGCAATCATCATCCTGCCTTTAAAAAGGGTATGAAATTGCAAACCGTGAAGGGGAAGAAGGCTTTCGGGCAAAGCGACTAATCCGAGATCGGCCTTGCCGGCCTGGATTTCGCTGATAATCTCTTGCGATCCCTTTTCCAGCACCTCAATATGAAGATCGGGATGCTCCTTGTTAAGCTGCGAAATGACCCGGATCAGCGTGATCATCTCCGTCGGCATGGTCGAGATGCGAAGGTGGCCGCTCAGGCTGTTTAACCGGTTGTCCGCCTCCATCCGGATCTCTTGGACCAGCTTGGACACCTCGAACATTTTCTTGATCATGCCTCTGCCTTCCTCCGTGGGAAAGCTGCCCATGCGCGAGCGCTCAAATAATTTCACGCCAAGCTCGTTTTCAAGACTCGAAATGGCCTGGCTGATTGCGGATTGCGTCACATGGAGATTCTGGGCCGCACTGGCCAGCGACTTTACCCGAGCGACTTCGACAATATAGTTCAGCTGATCCAGGTTCATCCTTAGGACCTTCTTTCTATAAGCTGTGCTTATGTTAATATAACAATATTTAAATTTATTTAATCATAACATAGGCGTAGAATATTGGCTGTAAGACATGCTTTCGCGTTTTATGATTTACGGAATGTATACGCTTCAGCGAAGCTGTATGTTCTTAGATCCTAAAGAATAGAAGCCTTCGAATAAGGCTCGTTTTATGTGAAAGTACGTTTACACTTCTTATTATTTTATATATTAACTTTCTTCATAAAGGAGAGAATAGATCAATGAAAGCAGCTGTATGGCACGGAACCAAAGATGTACGCATTGAACAGGTGGATGTACGCGAAGTACAACCCGGTGAAGTGAAAGTTAAAGTGGAATGGGCCGGCATTTGCGGCAGCGATCTTCACGCGTATCACCATGGCATGGGCGTCCAAGTGGGCGGACCGCATCCGTTGACAGGAGAACAAGCTCCGCTGACGCTTGGTCATGAATTTGCCGGAACCATCGCCGAGCTTGGAGAAGGCGTCAGCCAATATCAGGTAGGAGACCGCGTGGCTATCGAACCGTTGATTTATTGCGGTGAATGCAAATACTGCCGTGAAGGACATTACAACCTGTGCGAAAAGTTTGGTTTTATCGGACTGAATGCAAACGGCGGTTTTGCTGAATATGTGGTCGTGAAGAAGCATATGCTGCACAAGCTTCCGGATCAGGTTACGCTTGAAGAGGGCGCACTGATTGAGCCAACGGCCGTTGCTTTTCAAGCTGTAAGAAGCAGCAAGATCAAAGTCGGTGATAATGTGGCTGTCTTTGGTGCGGGTCCGATTGGACTGCTTACGATTTTGTGCGCGAAGGCAGCAGGCGCTGCGCAGATCATTGCGGTAGATATCTCGCCGGAACGTCTGGAAAAGGCCAAAGAAGTTGGCGCGACAGCAGTCATTAATGCGGCTGAAGCCGACACGGTGAAGGAAATCATGGCTTTGACCGGCGATGGCGTGGCTATCTCTTATGAGGCTGCCGGTGCACAGCCAACCTTTACAAACGCCGTGATGGCACTGAAAAAGGGCGGGGAATGTATGGTTATCGCGGCATTTGCCAAGCCTGCCCAGCTGGATATGACCTCACTTCTGGTGAAGGAAATCAATGTCACAGCAAGTCTGGCTTACCGCCACGTGTTCCCGGAAGTCATCTCACTGGTAGAACAAGGCGCACTGGATGTTAAGAAAGTCATCACGAAGAAAATCAAGCTGGATCAAATCGTCGAAGACGGCCTCGAGCTTCTCGTTCAGGACAAGAGTCAGGCGAAGATCCTGGTACAGATCCAGTCCTAATACAAAAGAGCCGTCCCGCATGGGACGGCTCTTTTTAAGAAAGTGAATGTATGATTTATCAGCGGTGCGGAAGCATAAGCATTCGATCATTCCAAGAAGACGGACCCTAATATACGGTCCGTCTTTTTGCGAAATTCATTTGATACGAGCTTCTATCTTAGTGGGCAACTTTCACATTGCCCATGCCGCCTACGGTGTAGTCTTGACCGTAAACAAGAATGTCGGCAGGTACTTCCGATTCGTTGGTGACGAGTACGTCATGTTCACCGACAGTTACCTTCAGGCGCGAGCCGCGGAACATCACCTTGAAGGAGAAGGATTTCCAGTGACCCGGATTGAACGGATTCAGATGCAGAGCGCCATCCTTGACCTTCAAGCCGCCGAAGCCGTGAACGACGGACATCCACGTACCAGCCATACTGGTTGTATGGCAGCCATCCTCAGTGTCATTGTTGTAATTGTCCAGATCCAGGCGCGAGGTACGCAAGTACATTTCGTAGGCCTTCTCTCTGTAGCCGAGCTCACAAGCCATGATGGAGTGAACGCAAGGCGAGAGGGAGGACTCATGCACCGTCAGCGGCTCGTAGAAATCGAAATTCCGTTTTTTCGTATCCAAATCATAACGGTCTCCTAGGAAAAAGAGGCCCTGAAGTACATCCGCCTGCTTGATATAAGCGGAGCGCAGAATCCGGTCCCAGGACCAGTTCTGGTTTAGCGGCAGATGCTTCGGATCAAGATCCTTTACAGGTGTAAGATCCTTGTCAAGAAAGCCGTCTTGCTGCAGGAATACTTGGCGCTCCGGATCAAACGGATAATACATTTTATCGATGATTTCCTGCCATTTTGCCGTTTCCTCTTCAGTCAAATGCAGTTTCTCGACCAGTTCGGCGTAGCGGGAAGGTTCGTTCTCACGAAGATAATCAAGTACATCAAGCGTATACTCCATCGTCCACGAGGCGATGCGGTTGGTATACCAGTTGTTGTTGACGTTATTCTCATATTCGTTCGGGCCGGTGACGCCGAGCATGACATACTGATCCTTGGCTGGCACGTAGTTTACGCGTTCTTCCCAGAAGCGGGCGATTTCTGCGAGAACTTCCAGACCGTATTGGCCCAGGTAATCCAAATCTCCTGTGTAGTTTACATAGTTGTAGACAGCATAGGCGATAGCACCATTACGATGGATTTCCTCGAAGGTGATCTCCCATTCGTTATGGCATTCTTCACCGTTCATGGTCACCATCGGATAGAGAGCGCCTTTGGTAAAGCCAAGCTTGCGCGCGTTTTCCTTTGCTTTTTCCAGATGCTTGTAGCGATAGATGAGCAGGTTGCGGGCGATGGCAGAATCAGCGGTGCTGAGGTAGAAAGGAAGGCAGTAGGCTTCCGTGTCCCAGTAAGTGCTGCCGCCGTATTTCTCACCTGTAAAGCCTTTAGGGCCGATGTTGAGACGGTCGTCTTCGCCGCTGTAGGTTTGGTTGAGTTGGAAAATGTTAAATCGAATCGCTTGCTGCGCAGCCACATCGCCTTCAATCACAATATCGCTGTCGCGCCATTTGTCAGCCCAAGCTTGAATCTGTTCCTTGTGCAGCTCCTGGAAGCCTGCCTCTACAGCGCTCTGAAGTGCGGAACGACCGGCATCAGCCAGCTGGCCAAATCCGTAGTCACGGGATGTGACGTTCGCTACATACTTGTAAATGACAATTTGCTCGTTCTGGGCAGCTTCAACCTGTGCGCGGAAGCCCACGTATTTGTCTTTTTCGATGTGCTCAGACTCGAATGTCACAGGTTCGCCGTTTTTGCTGATCTCAAACGTCATGACCGAAGTCAGGTGAAAGTCGAGCTTTTTGGTTTTAACGGTCAGCAGAGCGTCATTTTCACCGAATTCTTTTGCGACCTCAACCCAGAATTTCTCCTCATAATTGGAGTCTTTGTTCTGTACGTCGCCGTCCAGATAAGGAGTTACGGTCAATGTTCCGCTGAAATTGAGCGGGGTAACCGCATAGCGGATTGCGCCGATCTCGTGGCGGGTCATGCTGACAAAGCGCAGCGCCTCAACGCGGATTTCCTTGCCGCTTTCCAGTTCAGCCGTAAAGCTGCGGGAGAGCGTGCCTTCCTTCATGTTCAGTACCCGCGAGAATTCCTTCACCGTGCAGGTGGCAAGATCCAGCGGCTGGCCATCGATTTCGATATGGATGCCAATCCAGTTGGTGCTGTTCAGCACTTTGGCAAAATACTCCGGATAACCATTTTTCCACCAGCCTACACGGGTTTTGTCCGGATAGTATACGCCAGCCATGTAGCTTCCTTGCAGCGACGGACCGCTGTAGGATTCTTCAAAATTGGCGCGTTGCCCCATATATCCGTTTCCGATACTGAAAATACTTTCAGAGATTTCATGCTGGTGCAGCTGGAAATCCTCTTCGATAATGTTCCATTTATCGAGTTTTAAATATTGCTTCACAGTAACCGGCTCCTTTGAAGGCGTAATATAAACTATTTTGCCAAAACTTGATGTCATTTATTTTCAATTTCCGGGGAAATATCCCGAAATTAGTGCGTCATAAACTTCGTAATCAGGCGGCTTACCGACATTTCCTGCAGAGAAGAAACCACTTCGTCGGCGCGGCCAAGAGTATCCTTGGAGCCTACTCCAACGCTGCGCATCCCTGCGCGAATGGCTGCTTCAACGCCTGCTTCGGCATCCTCGAATACGACGCACTCGGAAGGACTGACGTTCAGTTCCTGAGCCCCCAGCAGGAATACCTCCGGATCTGGCTTGGCACTGGCGGTTTTTGTACCATCGATAATGGCATCGAAGTAAGGTACCATTTGGGTGTTGTTCAGGATTGTCATGGCGTTTTTGCTGGCTGAGCCAAGGGCAATCAGAATACCGTTTGCTTTGAGCTCCTTCAGAAAAGCGAGCGCACCGGGCAGAATCTCTGATTCATCCATGCGGGAAATGTAATCGACGTACCAGCCATTCTTTTTCTCAGCGAGAGCCAGCTTGGTTTCATCGTCCAGCGTCACACCGCCAACCTCTAGCAGAATATCAAGTGAAGCCATCCGGCTCACCCCTTTTAATCGTTCATTATCCTGTTCGGTAAAGGTAAAACCCAGTTCACCGGCAAGACGTTTCCAGGCCAAATAATGATATTTCGCGGTATCGACGAGCACACCGTCCAGATCAAACAGACAAGCTCGAATTGGAGTATGAAGAGTCATGGAAGAAGTCCTCCTTATCATTTGTGCAAACGTTTGAACAATTTCTGAAAATAAAGGAAGCACCTAAGATGCTCCACTTTTTGGGATTGGATTCGAATCCGAGATCGTATGCGTAATTTCCCTATGTACACTACTGGCACGATAAGGAATGCTTCTTCTGTGAAAATAACGTCAAACAGGCCCGGACGTCAAGAGGAATTTTTTGAAAGAGTCTGCCGGACGGATCCAAGCGGCAATTATGATGGTTTAGGCGGCGTGTATATCGATGACTCTCTGATGACCAGTCGATGCGGGATAATATGGCGCTTCTGAAACTGCCTGTCTCCGACATGCTGAATCGATTGAATCAAGGCCTGCGAGGCGGTATATCCCAGATTATATATGCCGATATCGATGCTTGTGACTGGTGGGCTCGACAGTTCGGCAATGGAAAGATTATTAAAGCTGACAATGCATAAATCCTCGGGAACTTTGTAGCCAAGCTCATGCAGTCCACGCAAAACGCCGAGAGACACCAGATCATCAACGACAACGAGGGCGGTTGGCCGCTCCGGAAGATTCATGAAAAAGGACATGGCGCGGTAGCCGCTTTCCTGCAAAAACTCTCCTTCGACGATCCATTCCTTGCGCATTTCAAGTCCTGCTTCCTCGAGCGCGGTAACATAACCCTTTAAGCGGTCACGTGACACAATGTGGTTCGGCGGTCCACTGACAAAACCGATGCGCTGATGGCCAAGCGAGATGAGATGCTTGGTAGCGTCGTAGGCTGCCATGACATTGTCATTATCCACGGACAGGATTTCGGGAAACTTTTCGCTGCGTCCGACGAGAACGAATGGAAACTGGTTCGTCTTTAAAAATTCAACCACCTGATCGTCCTTGCGGGAGTACAGCAGTATGGCCCCATCAACCCTTTTTCCCTTCAGAAGACGCGATACCGCTTCGACTTCTTCCTGTTCGCTTCCACCTGAACTGATCAATACATCGTACCCCGAACGGTTGGCCTGGGTGACAATTCCGCGGATCAGCTCCATGAAGAACATATTCAGAAACAGCTCTTCGGCCGGCTTCGGCAGAATCACGCAAATGCTTTCCGTGGTCCGCGAGACGAGGCTTTTGGCCATAATGTTCGGATGATATCCGAGCTCCTCCATCACATCCCGCACCTTCTGGGACGTTTCTCGGCTGATTCTGGTGTTGTTCGACAGCACACGGGACACGGTGGAGGGGGAAACGCCCGCTTTTTTGGCGACATCTTTTATCGTTACAGACATTGTTACCTCCCTGTGGAACCGTTTGCGTTCCTGGATGAACGTTGAACATTTGTTCACCGTTTATATTAAAGAATGATAGGCGCTTAGCGAAGTTGAACCCTTCGATAGTTGCCATGAGAACTTCTGCTAATGCGAATAATCGCCTGATCATGTAAAAGCGACATCACTATTTTCATATGCTATTTTTCACTTGCTATCTTAATCCAAAGGTTGAAGCTTGTAAATACGGTTCATTACGGCTTGGAAATTATTCAAGAAAAATAGCGGGAAAACACGGATTGTAAGATGGGGAGGCCGATGAAAATGCCGGAATTGAAGATTATGAAAAGGCGGAGGCTAATCTTTCAGGTTATACAGACCCTCCCGGGGCTATCAGTTTAGTTCAAGAAAAAAATGGTTGCGCACACGTTTTTATACAGCGTATTCTGCGTAGTAAGGAACAACGATATACTCCCAGGCAGGAAGGATGAAATGAGAATGAAGTTAAAAAAATCACGCAAGGCCGTAATCAAACTTCTGGGGACAGGCGTGACGGCGGCGATATTAACGGGTTCCTTGCTTGCAGGCTGCAGCGGCGGTGAAGAAAAGTCTGAGTCCGTAGACAAACAGACGGCACAAGGAACAGAAGGCAAGCAGCCCGAGGGGTTAGACAAATCAAAAGAGCAGTCAGCAGACATGTCAGAGCAAGGAAAAACGGCAAAAGCCGATGTCATTCATGAGCAGCCTTCGACGGTGTATTACGAGGTGTTTGTCCGGTCTTTTTACGATTCAAACGGGGATGGCATCGGTGATCTAAAGGGATTGACGGAGAAGCTGGACTATCTCAATGACGGTAATCCCGATACTCATGATGATCTGGGTGTGGGCGGCATTTGGCTCATGCCGGTAAATCCTTCGCCAAGCTATCATGGTTACGATATTACCGATTACCGGAACATCAATCCGGATTACGGAACGCTGGAAGATATGAAGAAGCTGGTGGAGGAGGCACATAAACGCGGAATTAAAGTCATCATGGATCTGGTCGTGAATCACACCAGCGTGAAGCATCCTTGGTTCATCGATGCCGGCAAAGGTCCAAACAGCCAATACCGGAATTGGTATGTGTGGTCAGAGGATGAGGGAAAGATTCCTACGGGAACCAGTGCAGCCGGCAGCGGCAATCCTTGGTATGAACGCGGCGGGACGCATTATCTCGGCACATTTTGGGAAGGCATGCCCGATCTGAACTATGATTATCCGGAGGTTCGCAAGGAGATCGAGGATGTCGGACAGTTCTGGCTGAAGCTTGGCGTCGACGGTTACCGTGTGGACGGGGCCAAGCATATTTACGAGAATCTGCAAAGCGATCGCGGCTCGGCAACGACAGCCAAAAACGCGGATTGGTGGCAGGAATTCCGCAACAGCTTGAATGCGGTGAACAAGGATGCTTATATGGTGGGTGAGATATGGGAGAAATCGGCGGCGGCCATCGCTCCGTATGTAGACGGGGCTTTTGATTCCGCGTTCGATTTCAGCCTGGCGGACAACATCATGAGTGCGGTCAAGCAGGAGAAGGACAACAATCTCGGCTTTACCCTGGAACGCACCAATCAGTTTTACATGGAACAATCCAAGAACAAGTTCATCGACGCCATCTTTTTGTCCAATCATGATCAGGATCGTATCATGAGCCAGCTCGGTAATGATTGGAATCATGCGAAAATGGCGGCTGCGCTGCTGCTCACTCTTCCGGGCAACCCGTTTATTTATTATGGCGAAGAGATCGGCATGCAGGGGAAGAAGCCTGACGAGCATATCCGGGAACCGTTTGCTTGGACCAAGAGCGGACAGGATAAAGGGCAAACGACCTGGGAGAAGGCGAGCGTCAGCGGCGCGGATCTGGCGAATGCCAATGTGGAAACCCAGACAGGACAAGAGAATTCGCTGATCTCCGCGTACCGGAAACTGATAGAGTGGCGAAATGAGCTGCCGGCACTCCGCAATGGTGATCTGAAAAGCGTAGATACCCGCAATGAGGCCATCATTTCTTTCGTGCGCAGAAGCGCACAACAAACTGTGCTTGTGTTGCACAATTTATCCGGTCAGCCGCAGGAAATTAAGCTGGATTCTTCAGATTTGTCGATCTTCTCCCAGATGGTTAGAAACAGCAGTAATACTGCAACTATTCACGAAAATGTTGTAAGCATTCCAGCTTATTCCAGCATTGTCTTGCAGTGAATAAGAGCGAAAAACAAAGTAATATTGTGATACTCGGAGATATAACCTGATAATGTTGTTGAAATTACGTGAAATGGCCCAAAATACAATGTGCAAACGTTTTTACAAAGTATTACGTGTTGTGTATGATTAACGCATGATTAAAGCGCTTACTTGACATATATTTCATGATATATGATCCAAATACATACGAAATGGGTCGGTCATTCTTTTTGTGAAATCGTTTGCGCTAGATCAGGAACGAACAAGTTTATATCTGGGAGAGGGGTATTTCGAAATGAAAATGAAACAGGTTATGGCACTGGCTGCGACGCTGACCATGGCATTCTCCATTACGGCATGCGGCAGCTCAAGCAAAAATGCTGAGGAGCCTACATCAAGCAACACCAATACGGAGACTACTGCTCCAGCTGCGGATAACAAAGATCAAACTACATCTACGGATGAACTGAAGCCCGAAGATGGTGCTAGTTTGGTTGTCTGGGAAAGTAAAGAAGAGAGAGCTTTCACGGATGAAATTGCTAAGCAATTCACTGAGAAATATAATGTGCCGGTTAAAGTTGAAGAAGTTGCAGCCCCTGATCAGGTTACGAAATTGACTCAAGACGGCCCTTCAGGTCTGGCAGCAGACGTTGTGATGTTCCCGCATGACAACTTGGGTAAAGCGGTTGAAGCAGGTCTGCTTCTTCCCAACGATGTATTCGGGGAAGAAACGAAGAAAAATAATACGGAGGCTTCCGTACAAGGCGTAACGATTGACGGTACGCTCTACGGCTATCCAAGAGCAGCTGAAACCTATGCGTTATTCTATAATAAATCACTCGTTCCTGATGCGCCAAAAACATTTGATGAAGTGTATGATATCAGCAAAAAGCTGGTCGATAAATCCAAGAAGAAGTACGGCATCATGTGGGAAGTCGGCAACATGTACTTTAACTATCCGTTCGTCGCTACGGGAGGCGGCTACATCTTCGGCGATAACGGCACGAACAAAGACGACATCGGTGTCAACAACGAAGGAGCTCTTACCGGCTTCAAAACGTACGTGAAACTGAAAGACGTTCTGCCTGTAAAGAGCGGCGACATTAATCCGGACATCAAACGCGGCCTGTTCACGACAGGTGACGTAGCTATGGATATCACGGGTCCTTGGGAGCTGGCGAATTACAAAACCGCCCTTGGCGATAAGCTCGGTCTGGCTCCAATTCCATCCATGGACGGCAAACCGGCGATTTCCTTCTCCGGCATCAAGGCTTTCTATGTCAATTCCTTTACGAAATATCCGGATGCTGCCCAGTTGTACGCCAACTTCGCATCCAGCAAAGACGCGCAGCTTCTTCTGAACACGAAAGTCGGTTCGATTCCTACGAATCTGGAAGCTCTGCAAACCGATCAAATCAAGAACGATCCATACCTCTCTGCTTTTGCGGAGCAAACCAAGAACTCCCAGCCAATGCCTACGATTCCTCAGATCGGCAATATGTGGGATCCGATGGGCGCAGCTCTTGCCGAAATCTGGGATAACAACAAAGATCCGAAAGCCACGCTAGACAATGCAGCCAAGCAAATACAGGACCTCAACAACGGCGCTGGCAAATAAAGAGCCGCATGAACGGCTGATGGTCTAAGAAAAACCCTAGGGATGTGCCCGCTCGCATACTGCGGCGGGCCATTTGCACCGGGGAGAGGAGACAGACGGCTATGGACAGACTCCGCAATCGCGCTACCGCGCTATCGGTTTTGAGCATGGGTCTAGGGCAGATGTATAACCGACAGTTCGTCAAAGGCTTGCTGATGCTGCTGGCATGGGCAGCCGGTTTGTATTACCTGATTAACAATCTCGGAACGGCTCTGTGGGGGATCAGCACTCTTGGCGAGGTAACCCGTCATCGCGTCAATGGAAAATTCGTCGATGGAGACCATTCCATTTTTATTTTGGTTCAAAGCTTGATCACGCTGATGTTTTTCTTGATCTTCGCGTACTTCTATGTGATGAACATTAGGGATGCACGCCGGATCGCGGCTGGAAGAGAAGAGGGCACCGAGCCCAACAATTTCGAACAAACCGTGCGTTATATTCTGGATTACAAATTTGCGCAGACCTTTTTGATCATTCCGGGCATCGGTATTTTGTTTTTTACGATTATGCCGATCATTTTTATGGTCATGATTGCATTCACCAACTACGCCTCCCCGAACCATATTCCGCCAGCGAAACTGGTGAACTGGGTCGGCTTTCAAACCTTCAGGGATTTGCTCCTGCTCAAAACGTGGAGCCATACCCTCTTTGGCGTATTAACCTGGACAATTATCTGGGCGATCCTGTCTACAGTAACCACCTATTTCGGAGGCCTTCTTGTGGCGCTGCTGATCAATCAGCAGGGAATCAAGTTTAAGGGACTGTGGCGGACCATCCTGATTCTACCTTATGCCATTCCGCAGCTGGTATCGCTGCTTGTCATGAGAAATATGTTTAACGGCGAGTTCGGGCCGATCAACCAATACTTGCAGTATTTCGGGCTTGGCGGCCTGCCGTGGCTGACAGATCCATTCTGGGCCAAGGCCACGGTTATTCTCGTGAATATGTGGGTTGGTATCCCGGTATCCATGATTTTGATCATGGGCGTACTGACCACCATACCCCGTGATATGTACGAAGCTGCCGAAGTGGATGGGGCAAGCGGTTTTCAAAAGTTCCGTATCGTTACGCTGCCGATGATTCTATTCACGACGGCGCCGACATTGATTATGCAGTTTGCCGGCAATATCAACAACTTTAACGCGATCTATCTTCTTACAAGCGGCAACCCGGTCAAGGGGGATTATCAATACGCGGGAGCGACGGATTTGCTCGTCACCTGGCTCTACAAGCTCACGCTGAATCAAAATAAGTACAATATGGCGGCTGCGGTCGGCATTATCATTTTCGTCATTATTGCGTCATTCTCCATTTACAATTATCGCCGTACCAAGTCGTTTAAAGAGGAGGATATGATCCAATGAACAGCCTGAAGACGAAAAGAAGGATTCGCTTGTCGCTGAGTTATGTCCTGATCATCCTCTTGTGTGTCTGTGCGGTTTATCCTGCGCTGTGGATTCTGATGGGCTCCTTCCGTCCAGGGAAATCGCTGTACAGCAAGACGCTGCTGCCGGAGCATTTTACACTGGAGCATTACCGTGAGCTGTTTAACAGCAAAAGCATCCTGTTCGGACAGTGGTATCTCAATACGCTGAAGATTGCTACCTTTTCCATGATTATCGGCGTGCTGCTGATTCTTCTGACGAGTTATGCGCTATCGCGCTTCAGATTCAAGGGCAGAAAGAACGCAATGTCCATCCTGCTTATTCTGGGCATGTTCCCGGGCTTCATGAGCATGATCGCGATTTACTTGCTGCTCAAGGAAATGCATCTCATGGATACGCATTTGGCCCTGATCATCGTGTATGCGGCGGGTGCGCCCCTGACGGGTACATTCATCGCGAAGGGATTCCTGGATACGATCCCAAGGTCGCTGGATGAGGCGGCCAAAATCGATGGGGCAAGCAACTGGACCATCTTTACGCGGATTATCCTGCCGCTGTCGCGTCCTCTGATCACGTATGTTGCTCTGACGCAGTTTGTGGGCCCATGGGTCGATTATATTTTTGCGCGACTGGTACTGCGGACCAAGGAAAACTGGACGCTGGCCGTCGGTCTCTACGATATGGTCAGCACCAACCAGAACAGCAACTTTCCGGCCTTTGCGGCAGGTTCCATTCTGATTGCCGTTCCAATTACCATTCTGTTCATGTTCCTGCAGCGATTGCTTGTGGACGGACTGACATCGGGTGCCAGCAAAGGTTAAACCGCATAGATGACAACAAGGTACGGCTGTCGCATTTTCAATGCACGCTGTATCTTTTTTTGTCTGAAATCAGAAACGGGGGCCCCACTTAGCCGAGCTGGAGGATATCTCCCGGCTGAATATACCAGGGAAAAGAGCAGATCATGAAGGGATGCTGCTGCTCTTTTTTAGTGGAACGATAAGATGACAGGAAATTATTCTTCCAATAAAATACAACATTCGGGTACAATAGGGACCACAAGGGGGCGTATGATGAAGATTCGTGTGCTGATAGCCGATGACAATTCATTCATCCGGGAAGGGATGAAGATTATTTTAAATACATTCGGGGAATTTGACGTGCTTGCTACCGTTGGTGACGGCCAAGAGGCTGTGGACTATTGCCTAACGCATGAGGTGGATGTAGCCCTGCTTGATGTGCGGATGCCGAATATGAACGGCGTGGAGGCTACGAGGCTGATTAGCGGGCAAACGGCAACCAAGCCGCTCATTCTAACGACCTTTGATGATGATGAATATATTTTGGACGCGATCCGGTTCGGAGCGAAGGGGTACCTGCTTAAGAACAATGACCCGGAACGCATCCGCGATGCGATTAAGAGCGTACATAACGGACACAGCGTCCTGCAGGATATTGTGCTGGATAAGCTGAAGTCGCAAATGGTTGGCGGCCAGCAGCTTAACGCAGATTCGAAGCCTTCCATCCCGTCTGCAGCGAGCAAACAAGAAGCTTCCACGGTCACTTCCGAACAGGGAGGCGTATCCGAGGGCGCGAGTCCTTTCGACCGCACCCAATTTACGGAACGGGAGCTGGGTGTCATGGCGTTGATCGCGCAGGGGCTGTCCAACAAGGAGATATCCAAGGAATTGTTTATTTCCGAAGGAACCACTGCCAACTACATCACGTCCATTTTGAATAAAACGGCGCTTTCGCACCGGACGCAGATCGCGATCTATTATCTGACGGGCAAAACCCGCTAGAATGGGAGGGACGTGACTGCTCATGGAATTGTGGACTGTCGGCAATAAGACGATCCTGCTTCTTTTCGTCGTGATTGCTTCATATTTTACGGCGGTCACGGCTGACCCGTGGCTGGTCCTCTTTTTTCTGATGTATCTGGCGCTGAATCTGGTTCTGCATATTGTCACGAAAAACACCGCCAAAAAGGCCATCATCCTGGCGATTATCCTTTACCTGATCGGATGCGCGATTTATCATCCCTACTTCACGCTGCTGCTGCCGTCTAGCTGTTATGAACTGGCTTCATTTTATACCCGCAAGAAAGGTCTTCTGCTGGCTATCGTGCTGCTTCCTGTGCTGTTTCTCCGCGACACCATGATGATTTTGTATGTCTTTATTGCAGTGCTGAGTTTTTTTAACTATGTGATGATCCGACATTACATGGGCAGGGTGAACAAACAAGAAGACGAGATCGAGCAGATGCGCAAGGACATGCAGAAGCTGGCCAAAAGTTTGAATGATAACCAGGATTTTGCCAGGGCATCCGCCTATATGGTCAAGCTGGAGGAGAGGAACCGCCTCACCCAGGAAATCCATGATGGTATCGGACATGCCATGACCGGCGCCTTGATTCAGATGGAGGCAGCCAAGCGTTTGCTGAACAGCGATCCCCCGACCGCGGAGACGCTGCTGCAAAATGCCATCGGTATATCGAAGGAAGCCATCGAGGAAATCCGGATTACGCTCAAAAGCAATAAGCCTCCGGTGGAACAACTGGGGCTCAGCCGGCTTAAAACGGCCGTAGAAGCATTTGGAGGCAAAACCGGCCTGATGACTTCGGTCGTCCATGAAGGAAACATGGAGATTATCACTCCGCTTCAATGGAAAATCATTTATGAAAATGTCACCGAAGCACTGACCAATAGCGCCAAATATTCCGGTGCATCGACCGTTCACGTGGAGCTTAGGGTCTTGAACAGACTGATTAAGGTGGTCGTATCCGATAACGGAAAAGGCTCCATGAAGATCGTCAAGGGACTGGGCCTGATCGGGATGGAGGAGCGGACCGCGGCCGTGAACGGCACCGTCATTGCAGATGGAACCAACGGTTTCAGCGTCACGACTCTGATTCCGTATGGGAATGAATGAGATTTCTCATCTGCCCAAAGCATTCATGCTCTCAACAATATATGAAATTTCTCATGTACAAAGGATGAACTTATGCACTGTCATAAGGGCATCCTTTTTTCTTACAATAAGATCATCAAAGAGAACAGTGAAACGGAGTGAATGAATGATGAACGTATTGGATATCCGCGGTCTTACGAAAAAATTTGATGATTTTGTTGCTGTTGATAATATATCGCTAACGATTCGGGAGGGTGAGATCTTCGGCTTTCTCGGAGCTAACGGTGCCGGTAAAAGTACGACGATCAACATGGTCTCATCGCTGCTGCGCCCAACCAGCGGTGAAATCCGGATTCTGGATAAGGACATTATGAAGCAGAGTCGTTTTGCCAAACTCAACTTGGGCATCGTTCCGCAGGATCTGGCCATCTACGAGGATATGACCGCATATGAGAATGTAAGTTTTTTTGCGGGACTCTATGGACTGCGGGGTTCCCAGTTGAAGGAACGGACCCTTGAGGCGCTTGAATTTGTCGGGCTCAGTGACAAGGCGAAAAGCTTTCCGAAAAATTTCTCGGGCGGCATGAAACGCCGTCTCAACATCGCTTGTGCCATAGCGCATAAGCCCAAGCTGATCATTATGGATGAGCCGACGGTCGGGATTGATCCCCAGTCGCGGAACTATATTCTGACCTCGGTGCGCAAGCTGAATGAATCCGGCTGCACGATCATTTACACGAGCCATTATATGGAGGAAGTCGAGGAAATCTGCTCGCGCATCGCGATTGTGGATCATGGCAAAATCATCGCCGAGGGAACGAAAGAGCAGTTGAAATCAACGATCACCGATGTGAAAAATATCCGGATTGAATTGAAGTCCGCGATAGGTGCTGAAGGGGAGAAGCTGAAATCGATTCCGGGCGTTCGTACCGTTCATCAGGAGGAGAATATCATTCATGTTCACAGTGATGCGGCGGTCGATAATCTGAACCGGATTTTGAAGCAGCTGATGGAAGACGATAAGGAGATCCGGTCGGTCGAAGAGCAGGAGCCCAATCTCGAAACGGTATTCCTGACGCTAACCGGACGTAATTTACGGGATTAAATATCACGCGGAAAAGGAGGTTAACACGGTGAATATTTTATCGATTGCACTTAAAGAGATTAAGCAGGATTTCCGCGATCGGCGCACGCTGCTGTTCTTGCTGGTATTTCCGATTGTACTTATGCTGATCCTCGGTCTGGCTTTGACGAATGCGTTCAGCTCCGATGTCAGTATCGGAGATCTGAAGGTCGTGGTTAAAGACGCTACCGGCGGCGGTGAATTATCTCAAGCTTTTACAACCTTCACGAAGGAAGTGGGCAAGACGGGAGTAGTCTTTGAATCGCTTCAACCTGGAGAAAATGGACGGGAAGAAGTAGAAAATAACCGGTATACGGACTATGTCGAGCTGACCAACCAGGGAATCTCTGTATACGGCAGCAGCCGCGACCCGATCGGAAGCAATATCGTACAGGGCATGCTGGCCTCCTTCACGGATAAATATAACGCGGCGGCGGCGGTGGCCCGGATCGAACCGGCCAAGACGGAAATGGTATTCGCGGGCGGTAAGCAAGATTATATTAAGGAACTGTCTGTAGATCCGGACCGGACGCCGGGCTCCATCGATTATTATGCGCTTGCCATGACCGTAATGGTCGCGATGTGGGCGGCCATGCCGGCAGGCGGGCTGATTCAAAGAGAGATTGGACGTGGGACGGCTGTGAGGCTCGTCACGGCTCCTGTCCGCAAGAGCGAGATTTTCATCGGTAAAATTTTAGGCGGCATCGTGACGAATCTATTATGCGTTATCGTGATTATTTTGTTCAGTAAATATGTGTTTAAGGCGTATTGGGGAAGCCACATGGGAATCGTCCTCGTTGTTCTGGTGTCGGAAGTCGTCATGGCGATGAGCTTGGGACTTGCCGGAGGTTATTTGCTGAAAGGAGCAGCATCCCGTGGCATCATTAGCCTGGTCGTACAGTTGATGTCTTTTTTCGGGGGAGCGTACTTCCCAATCGGCAATGATTCCGGCGGGGGGTTTATGGGTTTCCTTGTTAACCTGTCACCGATCAGATGGGCGAACCGTGGTTTAACGCAAGTCATATACGGGAATGACGTGTCGGCAGCGTGGCCGGTCGTTGGCATAAATATCGGCTTCGCCGCATTGTTCCTGGGAGCTTCAATGATCATGATGAGACGCAGGGAGGGACTGTAACATGTGGAGAGATATATGGTTTCTGGTTACCCGAACGCTGAAGAAGACGTTCTGCAAACGCAGCACGCTGATTCTATATTTCGGTCTGCCGATTGTCGGTATCCTGGCTTCCGTTCTTCTCTATGGTTCGCAGGGAACGACAGAGCTTCGGGTCGGCATCGTTAACGAGGACGCAGGCCAGCAAATCGCGGCCGATACCATCGGTTTCGTGCAGAGTCTGGATCATGTGAAAATGGTAAACGTAACGCTAAGCGACCTTAAGGATCAGCTTGCTGCCAGCAAGCTGGACAGCGGCCTGATCATTCATTCCGGCTACTCGGAGAGTGTGCTCAGCGGCAGTCCGGGCCACATTGCCATTGAATCGGTGAAGGGTGCGCAGGTCACTGCTTATATGAAATCGATGCTGTACGGATATATCGATAATGTATCGGCAATGGGCAAGATCGCCGGAGGCGATTCGGCAAAGTTCCAAGCGCTGTATGATCAGTACCGCTCAGCCGACTTAAAACTGACATCCGAGTCGGTAAACGATACGGCTACCACCAAGGATATGTCATACCAATCGATCGGCTTTCTGTTGCTGTTCATGATGACCTCCGCTGTAGGGCTATCGGAGCTTATTCTGAAAAACCGGGAGAACCGCACTTATTTCCGGGTACTGTCTTCTCCGATTAATGCGAGGACATATGTTACTGCGAATATTATCATGAACTTGATTGTCATGGTGGCCCAAATCGTAGTCGCACTATTCTTCATGCGGGTCGTGTTCAATCTGGATCCGGGCATTCCAATGGGAGAGATGCTGATACTCCTGGCGCTCTTTGCTCTAGTATCGGTCAGCATATCATTGGTCATTGTGGCATTCTCCAAAAGCTCAGGGATGGCTGGAGCGCTCCAAAATTTAATCGTTACACCGACCTGCCTACTCTCCGGATGTTTCTTTCCGATCAGCATTATGCCTGCGGTGCTCCGCCGGATTGCGGACTTTTTGCCGCAGAGCTGGGTGCTGCAGTCCATCGAGAAACTCCAGTCAGGAGAAAGCTTGGGTAGCATATGGTTTAATCTGTCGATTTTGTTTGCCTTCGCGGTTGTCTTCTTTTTGATCGCGACCTATAAGTTCGGACGGAATAACGACACGAGGAATTTCGTGTAAATCTTATTATTCGAATACAGGAAGAGGCTGCCTCAAGTATGAATACTTGCGGGCAGCCTCTTTTTTTGTGAGTTATAGGATCGGCAATGCTATGACACTCTAAACGACTCTTAGCATCACGCAGCCGTAAGCTGGCAATTTGATATTTAATGCTCCAAGACGGGCAGATATCGCTTCGCCGCTGCGGATATCCTCCCAGCTGTCTTCCTCCACCGCGACTTCGATATTCTGTGGTTTCGCGGCGTTGTTCATGAATACCACGATTTTATCTTTTGCGTCCTCCCGCGTATAAACGAGGTTCGCGCTGCCTTCCTCTGCTGACAAGAAGGTCAGATTGCCGGTGCGCAGGGCACTGTATTTCAGACGCAGACGAATCAATTCCTGGTAGAAGGAGAACAGCTCCTGATCTTGTTTCGCTTCGTCCCACTCCATACATTTGCGGCAGTCCGGATCATGACCGCCTGTCATCCCGATTTCGTCTCCGTAGTAGATGCATGGGGCACCCGTGTAGGTGAACTGGAACTGGGCGGCGAGCTTCATTTTATCCTTGTTACCGTCGCATTTGGTCAGAAGTCTGGCCGTATCATGGCTATCGAGCAGGTTAAAGGCGACTTCATTCGCCTGACGCGGATATCGGGAAAACTGCTTGCCGATCGCATTGGCAAAGTTTCTTGCATCACCGATGCCATCCACGAAAAAGTCCAGCACCGCATTGGTGAACGGATAATTCATTACCGCATCAAACTGGTCGCCCATCAGCCAAGGGGAGGACTCATGCCAAATTTCGCCGAGAATGTAGGCATCCGGTTTGAGTTTTTTCACCACGCGGCGGAATTCGCGCCAGAATTCGTGATCGACCTCATTGGCGACGTCCAGGCGCCAGCCATCGATATCCGCTTCCTCGATCCAATAGGCCGCTGCCTTCAGCAGATATTCCTTCACTTCCGCATTGTCCGTGTTCAGTTTCGGCATTAGCGGTTCAAAGGCAAAAGTGTCGTAGGTGGGGATGCCGTCTTGAACCGCAATCGGAAATTCGCGTATGTAGAACCAGTCCTTGTATCGGGAATTTTCCCCGTTCTTTTGCAGATCTACAAACGGTGCAAACGTTCTGCCCGAATGATTGAAGACGGCGTCCAGCAGGACGCGGATCCCGCGTTCGTGACAGATTCCCACCAGTTTTTTCAGCGTTTCAATATTCCCGAATTGCGGATCGATCTGCATGTAATCTTCGGTATCATATTTATGATTGGTCGTGGCCGTGAAGAGCGGAGTGAAATAAATAGCGTTGACTCCAAGCTTCGACAGATGATCCACATGATCAATCACCCCCTGCAGGTCGCCTCCGAAGAAGTTGTCACGCTCCGGAGTGCCGCCCCAAGGCAGCGCGCCTGTGGGATCAATGGACGGATCGCCATTAGCGAAACGTTCAGGGAAGATCTGATAGAACACGGCATCCTTTACCCATTCCGGGGTCTTGAACACATCAGCCGGATTAATGAACGGATACTCGAACAGACGGTCCGGATTTTCAGGAGGCTGCTTCAAGAAGTCATACTCCGTCATCCAATACTTTTCGGGTCCGTTCTCCAGCAGAAATCCATACTTGAGCCGTCGGTATTCCGGAACAATCTCGCATTCCCAGTAATCAAACAGCTCGTCGGCAGCCAGCTTATGCATAGGCACATAGGACATGGACTGATCCCAGATATATTTGTCACCCGCCATGGCGGATACAGCGGTTACATCATCCCGTTTCGTACGGATTCTAAGATGGATGGTGTGGCCGTCATAAGCATAACACCAGTTCAGTTTGGGGCGGTGATACACGGCTTCTAGCAGCATTTGTTTTCCTCCTCATATATAGATGATTTCTGGGATGCAAAAAAGGTACAACCTGGGGACTCTGTTGGAGTCTTCGAGGTTGTACCTTGATTTTAAGGTAGCATAGCCTTTAAATTGGTAGTGTCGGCATGCACCGCTGCGCGGGGCTGCTTAACAGATAAAATATATCATGATTAGGGTTGTCGCACAACCCGAAAAATGGCAAGACTGTATCATTATTGATACCTTCGCAAGCTGTCGGATCTAAGTCTAGACATGGCTTGGCTGGAAAGGACGGGAGACCGTGGGAATTCATTTGTTATATATCGAAGATGATGCCGAAATTGGCAATTGGGTCCATGAAGATTTGATTGGACGGGGATACGAGGTGACTTGGCTGCAAAGCGGTGAGCATGCTTTGGAAAAAGCGGCTGGCAGCCGCCTGGTCATACTGGATGTGATGCTGCCTGGACTCGATGGTTTTACGGTAGGGCAGCGTATTAAGAAAGCATATCCGGATTTGCCGATTCTCATGCTGTCCGCCAGAACCTCTATCGATGACAAGCTTGAGGGTCTGCAATTCGCGGATGATTATTTGACGAAGCCGTTCCATCCGGATGAGCTTGCCGCCCGGATTGAGGTGCTATTGCGTCGTTCGGGCTCTTTTTCTTCCGAACCGCTGGTATTGAAGCATCTGCTCGTCTATGAACGGGAGAACCGGATTGTAAACAAGGAAACGGACGAGGAAATTCTGCTCACAGGCAAGCAGTTTCAAATTTTTACGTATTTGGTCCGACATCTGGGTCAGATTTTGACCAAAGAACAGATCTATGAAGGTGTATGGGGTGATCCATATCTGGATGGGGACAAAACGCTGATGGTTCATATCCGGTATCTGAGAGAGAAGCTGGAGCGGGATCCGGCAAGTCCGGAGATTATTGAGACCATCCGCGGTGTCGGCTACCGGGTGAAGGCATGAGGGAAGGGAAGCGGCCCAAATCCCGTTTTCGCGGCACGCTGCTCTCCAGATATTTGCTGATTATCGTGGTTGCGCTGCTGTTCATTCCGGTCGTGTTCCCGGTCTCGCTTATCGGCTATCAGCTGGTCCAGGGCGTAGTGCTCGGCAATCTCGTTCCAAAACCGGAGGAGCGAAATGATCCATACAGGACAAACAACCTCGAATCGATGTGGCATAGGGAAGCCCAAAAGCTGAAGGGGAAAACACCGGATCAGATTGATGCAAAAATGAACGAACTTCACGCGGCCTATCCGAAAGTCGACATGTTCTGGGTCGATGCGAAGTCGCGGGTGAGGCAGCCCGGGACGAGCAGGCTCGACCTTCCTCCAACCTGGGAAGCCGCGGATGCCGTCGCCTACTTGAAACGATACAAGGAAAACACGTCGCAACAGTTTTCCGTCATCGCGTTTATCGGCGACGATAAAAAGCTGAGCCAGGGCTTCATGGTCATGCAGGTGGCAAGATCGGAGCTGAACACAGGCGGCTATGAAATGTCCGCACAGACCTCGATGATTTTCTTCGGCATTATTATGCTCATGTTTCTGCTGTTCATCGCGGTGTCCTGGATGTTCTTCGTGAATATGCGCAGACGGCTGCTTCGCCTCCAATCCGCCATGACGGTGCAGCATGACAGCGGACTGCCGGAGCCGATCATCATTAAAAAGGCCGATGAAATCGGTCAGCTGGAGTATGCCTTCAACGGCATGGTCTACCAACTGGGCAGCAGCCTGAAGCGTGAACGCGAAGAGGAGGAGCTGCGCAAGCGGCTCATCGCCAATCTGTCGCATGATTTAAGAACACCGCTGACGGTGGTCCGCAGTCACGTGTTTTCGCTGCAAAAGGAACAGTTATCGGATAAAGGCAGGGAATTGCTGAAGTTAACGGAAACGAAGCTTGGCGATTTATCCGGCCTGATCGATAATCTGTTATCCTACAATCTGCTGACAAGCGGCAAATATACGCTGCATCCCGAATCAACGGATGTTCTCCGGATTGTTCGGGAAAGCGCGGCAGCTTGGTATCCGCTCTGGGAAAAGGAAGGTTTCGAGGCGGATATCGAATTGCCGGAGAATCCGCTATTCTGGACGCTGGATGCGCAGTGGTTCCGCAGGATCCTGGATAATCTGTTTCAAAACGTGGTCAGACATGCGCACAGTGGACGTTACATTGGCATTCATGCGGAGAGAGATGCGGCAGGCAAGTATGCTATTGTGATCTCGGATAAAGGGAAGGGCATGCAATCCGCCTCCGGTGATAAAGGAGCGGGAATCGGCCTTGCCATTGTCGGTTTTCTGACAAGAGAAATGGGACTTGCCATGGATATCAGCAGTACCGGCGGAGGTACTAGCGTTCTCATCTATCCCGCCTCCGGAAGTGAGCCCGGATTGAAGCTGAAAGAGAGAGTTTAACAGTAGGGCAGCCCCAAGTTTAAACGAAATTTAAACTTGGGGCTGCCTGTCTTTTAACCTTGGGGAGCTAAGATTGTTTCCGAGGTGATGAGTTGTGAATGAACTCGTAATTCAGACGAGAGATTTAAATAAGAAATACGCCGGCCGTTATGCCGTGCGCCATTTGAACCTGGAGATTGCCAGAGGGGAAATTTACGGATTTCTTGGCCCTAACGGCGCAGGTAAAACAACGACAATTCGAATGCTCCTCGGCCTGATCCGTCCAACGATGGGATCGATCCACATCTTCGGTAAGGATTTGAAGAAGGAGAAGATGAATATTCTGCGCAAAATCGGTTCGCTGGTCGAGTACCCATCTAATTACGGGCATTTGACGGCGATTCAGAATCTGGAGGCAGTTCGCCGGATTCTGGATGTACCCAAATCGCGTATTGATGAAGTGCTGGATATTGTCTCCCTGACCAAGGAAGCGAAGCGTCCGGTGAAGGGCTATTCGCTGGGCATGAAGCAGCGTTTGGGCATCGCTACCGCTCTTCTGGGCCATCCGGAGCTGCTGATTCTGGATGAACCGACGAATGGACTTGATCCGGAAGGGATTCACGAGATCCGCGAGCTGATCCGCAGCATGCCGAAGCAGCATGGCATCACTGTGCTTGTCTCAAGTCATCTCCTTTCCGAGGTGGAGCAGATGGCGGGAACCGTCGGCATTATCCGTGAAGGTGAGATGGTTTTTCAGGATACGATCAGCAACCTGCAGCAGCAGGCATCCAGCGGATTCCACCTTGTTGTCTCCGAGCCGCAGGAAGCGCTGCAGCTCGTGCGTGGACAAGGTTATGCCGGGCAGCTCGAGAATGGCGGCCTGAAGCTGGATCAGCTCAGCGATCCCGAGGTGGCCTTGCTCGTGAAACGTCTGGTGGATAACAACCACGCGATTTACCGGGTGGAAGAAAAACGCCGGACATTGGAGGATATCTTCATGCAGGTGATCGAGCAGGGGGGATTCCAGTGATGGTCCTTAGAGCGCTGTCGGCAGATCTGCTCAAGTTGCGCAGGAGAGGCGTGTGGTTTCTGGTCCTTCTGGGCTCGCTCGGACTGGTCGCGCTGCAGGCGTTGAATTTCGGCCTCCGTTACGACTATCTTGTAAGACACTTGTATAAGGAGGATGCGTGGGGAGGTCTAATTGGTGAAATTGTCGACTTTGTCCCCATCGCCCTGGTTCTCGGAGTAACGCTCATCGCTTCCCAGATTGCGAACGTGGAGCATCTGAACAATTCCTGGAAGCAGCTGCTGGCGCTGCCCATATCCAGAGCTGCAGTCTTTACTTCGAAATATTTGGTAGGCGTCATTGCGTTGACCGTAGCGTGCGTGCTGCTGTTTGCCGGTACGATCGGACTCGGGCTGGCTTTTGGTTTTGGCGCAGAGCATATTCCGTACCTGAAGATTCTGAAGCTGGCGTTCTTCCCGTTTCTGGGAGCTCTGCCGATGCTTGCGCTGCAGCTGTATCTGTCGTTAACCTTCAAGAATCAGGCCTTGCCGATTATGATCGGTATCACGGCTGCCATTGCGACGATTTTCGCCGGGAACTATCCGGACTTCCTGCCGCTGGCGTGGCCGTTTCTCGCTTACTATGCCAAGCCTGCTGTGCCCGTGGCGTCCGGAATTGTCCTGTTCATCATCATATATCTGCTGGGGACGGGCCATTTTGCCAGAAAGGATGTGGACTAAATGGGAGGCTACTTCAACATATTATCTTCAGAACGGCTCAAAATGTCGCGTTCCTATATCGTTCTTCTCGTGCTGGTGAGCCCGCTGATCGCGATATTGACCGGGCTGCTCTTCGATCTCGACAAGTCAACCACGCCTTGGATCTCGCTGCTGATGGTGATGAGCATGGTGCATGCCTTGCTGTTCATGCCGATCATGTCGGGGATCTTTGCTGCCTTTATTTGCCGTTACGAGCATAGTGGAGGAGGGTGGAAGCAGCTGCTGGTTCTGCCGGTCACGCGTACAGGAGTCTATTTTGCCAAGTATACAGTCGTGATTGCTATGCTAGCGATCACCCAGCTGTTGTTGGCGGGATCCGTATTTTTGGTGGGATTCATCAAGGGGATTCATGCTCCGGTGGAATGGGATATCATGCTGCGGAGTCTTCTGGGAGGCTGGATTGCCTGTCTGCCGCTGGCGGCATTGCAGCTGGCTGTATCCATGATGTGGAGCAGCTTCGCCGCGCCGCTTGCGCTGAATGTGACGTTTACGATTCCGAATATTCTGGTGGCGAACTCGGGCACGTACGGTCCCTTTTACCCGTGGGCTCAACCGCTCCTGGCTACTATTCCGGGGAGTCAGATGGATGGTGGAGGCTTCGGCGCGCTGAACCTTCCGTTTGAAAGCCTGATGATTACCGTGCTGGGCAGCTTCGTCGTCTTC
The DNA here is from genome assembly GCF_009807035.1 of Paenibacillus dendrobii. Lineage (GTDB taxonomy): Bacteria > Bacillota > Bacilli > Paenibacillales > Paenibacillaceae > Paenibacillus_AQ > Paenibacillus_AQ dendrobii. The sequence continues at coordinate 350,293 of NZ_WUBI01000003.1, read as the reverse complement.
TTTATCTTTGGGTGGGTCTATTTCAAAATGAAAGAAGTATAGGAATTGCGTAGAATTTTCAGAAAAGTGGTTTGAATTCCCAACATGACGGGTAAACCATGGCAAGGGCGTCTTCGGGACCGAGGGCGCTCTTTTCATGGTTGCAGGTTTTCATTTCATATTAAAATTGGACGACTCCCGGATAAGCAGCTCGGAGTCCACGACAAATACCCGCTTATCCTCAAACTGATTCTCATTCATCTGATCGATAAACCTTTCCACAATAATGGCACCCATCGTATATTTTGGCTGATTCACTGTGCTTAAGGAGGGGGTGACATACTTGCTAATCCGGTTGTTGTCGACACCGACGACAGCGAGCTGGCTTGGAATGGAGATGCCCCGTTCAGCGCACGCCTGGTATACGCCAAGCGCCATCTCATCATTGGCGGCAAAGACGGCCGTGAAATGGAGGTTCTTGGCAAAGAGCCGTTTCATCGCTTCATATCCGCCGGTCTCATTGAAGTCGCCATTCTCCACGAGTTCCGGATGGAAGGGGATCTGGTTGTCCTTGAGTGCTTTCAAATATCCCTCAAGCCGTTCGTAGCTGTCGACAGCCTCCGGATAGCCGTTCAGGAACACGATATCCCTGTGCCCGCATGACAGCAAATGTTCCATAACCTGGCGGGAGAATTTAACGTTATCCGTGTAAACGCAAGGGATTCGCGGATGTTCAATATTGCGTCCGATCACGGCAATATAGTAGCCCTTGTCCGCCATTTCGCAAATCTCCTCATCCGAGAGCTGCGGAGCAATCATGATCACGCCGTCCATGGTACGATCCATCAGCATGGTAAGGTATTCGCGTTCCTTCTCAGACTGATTCTCGGCATCGCAGATGAACACCCTGTACTTTTGGGCGTAAGCCATATTTTCAATACCTTTGATGATCTCGGTGAAGTAGGCGTTATTGATATCCTGGGCGATGACGCCGATGTTCATGGTCTTCTGCTGGCGTAGATTTTTGGCTGCGGCATTCGGATGATAGTTTAGCTCATCGACAGCCTTCATGACCTTATCCCTTGTTTTGGAGGTAACGCCGCTGGCCTGATTCAGCACGCGGGATACGGTAGCGGGGGAGACTCCGGCCTTGGCGGCTACGTCCACGATTTTTGCATCCATAAGATTCAACCTACTTTAATTTATTTTTTGGATTTATTAAAATCCATGTTTGACAAATGTTTCTTGCGTAATTATAATTCAAAATGAAATCGATTACAATATCTGCTAAGGGGCTAAGTTTTAACCTGCTGCAAACATTAAACCAGCCTGATCTTCCACCAAAAGACGAGGCTTTTATTTTAGATTAAAAAGAAAACGATTTCATTTTATGGGAGTTATATTGGATAATCGTTAAAAGGGGTGGTTATTTACATCATTTTTGCATTTTAATGAAATCGATTACATTTACGGATATGTCTGAATCCCATTTCTTAAATCCTGACTTTATTTTGCGAACCGAGGTGAAGCTAGATGCGGGAGTTTTTCAAAGAGCTGGTTAAAAACAGGACGTTATTCCTCATGATCCTGCCGGCGCTGGTGTTTTTCGTTGTTTTCAGCTACATACCGATGGTGGGCGTTTATTATGCGTTTACCAATTTCAGCTTTGATGGCGGCTTGTTCGGAAGCCCGTTTGTCGGTTTGCAGAACTTCAAGTTTCTGTTCGAATCGGGCGCGCTGTACAACCTCACCAAAAATACGGTGCTCTACAATCTGGCCTTTATATTCGTCGGCAACATTTTGCAGCTGGTCTGCGCGGTGTTCCTGAGCGAAATGGCCGGCAAATGGTTTAAGAAAACGACGCAGTCGATCATGTTCCTGCCTTTCTTTATTTCCTTCGTTCTGGTCGGTGCGTTCGTCTACAACCTCTTCAACTTCGATACCGGCGCGGTGAACACGCTGCTGCGTGAGATGGGGCTTCAGCCGTATGATTTCTACCTGCATGCCGCCCCCTGGAAATACATCATTGTTTTCTTCAACGTCTGGAAAGGTCTCGGTTATGGCACGGTGATTTACCTGGCAGCGATTATGGGCATCAGCGACGAATACCACGAGGCGGCGAAAATCGACGGAGCCAATATCTTCAAACGCATCCGCTACATTACGCTACCGCTGCTGAGACCGACATTCATTCTGTTGATTCTGCTCAGCCTGGGAGGCATTTTGAAGGGGCAGTTTGATCTCTTCTGGCAAATCGTCGGCAACAACGGCATGCTCTATGACGCGACGGATATCATCGATACCTATGTGTACCGCTCACTTGCCATCAATTTCGATATCGGCATGGGGACAGCGGCGGGATTGTTCCAATCCTTCTTCGGCTTCGTTCTGGTCGTGACCGTCAACTGGATCGTCCGCAAGGTGCAGAAGGATTATGCGTTATTTTAAAGCCAGGCCTAACTTTTGAATGGAGGTGCCGTATATATGCGTGCTGAGCGCTCGACCATCGTTTTCAACATGATGGGCTACATCGTCATTTCGGTCCTGACCCTGCTGTGCCTGCTGCCGTTCTGGCTGATCATTTCCGGCTCGCTCTCGGCGGAGGACGACATTATCAGGGATGGCTTCAAGCTGGTGCCGGACCATTTTTCCGTCGACGCCTATAAGGCGGTATTCAGCAATCCAATGCAGATTTTCAAAGCCTACGAGGTGACCATTGGACTGACTCTGACGGGGACGGTACTGGGATTGTTTTTCACATCGATGGCTGGCTATGTCCTGTCCCGCAAGGATTTTAAATACCGCGACAAACTTGCGTTCTTCATCTATTTCACGACCCTGTTCAGCGGTGGCCTGATTCCATGGTACATCATGATCGTCAACTATTTGAGCTGGAAAGACAGCTATTTGGCACTGTTGGTTCCGTCCTTGCTGAGCGCATGGAACATTATCTTGATGAAAAATTTCATGAAATCGATTCCAGACTCCATTGTGGAGTCAGCCAAAATCGACGGCGCAGGCGAGTTCACGATCTACTTGCGTTTGATTCTGCCTCTATCGACACCGGGGCTGGCCACGATTGGCCTGTTTCTTGGGCTGGCGTACTGGAATGACTGGTTTTCCGCCAACATTTTCATTACAACCGAGTCAAAGTATCCGCTCCAGTTCCTGCTGTATAAAATCCTGGCCAGCGCGGCGGTGCTCAAGACCAATATTGCCGGCAATCTGGGCGCAGATTTCAAGGCACCTGCCGAGACGCTCAAAATGGCTGTGGCGATCGTCGTTACCGGTCCGATTATTTTCCTCTATCCGTTTGTGCAGCGATATTTCGTTAAGGGTCTTACCATTGGCGCTGTGAAGGGCTAGGTCGTATAAAAGCCTGTCCGAACCAGATGCCATGATCCACATAAATTCAAAATCAGGGGGAGTATCTCATGAAAAAGAGGTTATTCAAGCTGCTGTCCATCTGCATGACGGTGGCCATGCTGACCGCGATGCTGTCTGCTTGCGGCGGCAGTGGAGGAAGCGCAAGCTCGGAAGAAGGCAAGGGAACGGATTCATCCTCGAAGGAAACGACCGCAACAACGGATGACGGCAAGCCAGACACATCCAAAAAGGTTGTGCTGAACTGGTACCTGCTGGGCGATGCCCATGCGGATACGCCAAAGGTCGTGGCTGAGTGGAACAAAATGCTGGAGAAGGATCTCAACACGACCGTGAAACTGAACTTCACGACATGGAACGACTGGCAGACCAAATACAACCTGCTGCTCGCATCGGGCGAGAAGGTAGATATGCTGTTTGCTTCCTCATGGGCCGACTTTTTCAAATACTCCAAGCAGGGAGCGTTCCTGGATTTGAAGGATATGCTGCCTAAGTATGCGCCGGAAACCTGGAAAGAGGTACCGGAGCAGGATTGGAAGGACGTGACGGTAGGCGGCAAAATTTTCGCCGTGCCGAGCACCTATCCCGAATATACCCCGGATGGTCTGGTGTACCGTGAGGACTGGAGAGAAGAACTGAATGTTCCTGAAATCACCGATCTCGATTCGATCGAGAAATACCTGGAAGCGGTGAAGGCCGTCAAGAAAGTAACGCCGATCAAAGGTAAGGCTTGGAACGAAGTGAACACCCTCTTCCACAGCTATTATGACTTCAAAAATATCGGCGGCGACAGCGGCGTGATCGTGGCCAAATCTTATGACACACCTCGCGATGTCGTAGCCTATCCGTTCACGACGGAGTTCGAAGAGTGGGCGAAGCGCATGAAGACATGGGCGGACAAAGGGTTCTGGACGTCCAACACGCTTTCGATCCAGCAGGAGTCGGGCGACTTTATCAAAACAGGAACCGGCGCCGTTTACTGGCGTAATGCTCCTGGCGCATCCGGCTTTATTTCGGATATCGAGAAGAACTATAAGCAAATCAAGAAAATGGGCTACTTCCCGTTCACCCGTTTCCATAATTATGCGGTGCCGAACCTCGGCATCAACAACGGCATGGCTATTCCGAAAAACTCGGAGAATCCGGAACGCTCCCTGATGGTGCTGGAGAAGCTGCGTAACGATCCGAAGTACTACAACTTGATGACGTACGGTATTGAAGGCGAAAACTACACGCTGGACGACAAGGGAGAAATTACTTCCCCACCGGCAGGCAAAGATCCGAAAAAAGGCTACAGCATCGCAAGCTGGGGCTGGAGATACGCCAAAAACGATCATCCGTCTTCGTCCCGTTGGGCAGGCGAGGATCAACTGATCGCTGAGTTTAAGGCGGAGAGCAAGCCGGAAATTTTCTCCCCGATCCTGATGGACTACCAGCCTGTTAAATCCCAACTGGCAGCTGTCAACCAGGTGTACCAACAGTTCGGCATGCCGCTGATGATGGGGCTTGTACCGGATGTGGATAAGGCGATCGAAAATTACCGCAATAAACTGAAGGCGGCCGGCGTGGATGATGTGCTGGCTTATGTGCAAAAGGAAGTTAACGCGTACGCAGATGAAAAAGGCTTGAAATAGGGACTTTGTAAAAGTCTGAATAATATCAGCGCAGGCAGCGCATCGAATTCTGACGGAAGCCGCAAAAGCGAGAAGCTCATAATGGTTTGCGAGCGATCCGCAGGATGCCGGTTAGGCGCTGCCTGATCTGTAAGGAGGAGCAGCAATGAATCAGCGCGCAGAAGTATGGCTCAGTACGATCGATCAGGAGCAGGAGCTGCATCAGCAGACGCCTGTGGCTGTGGCGAAAACAGCTTCCGTGGAACAGACGATTAAACAGGTTCAGGTCGACCCCGGCACCCGTTATCAGGAAATGGACGGCTTCGGTGCCTCCTTTACGGATGCTTCCGCCTATCTGGTGTACCGGGTGCTGGATGAACAGTCGAGGCAGGAGGTCATGCAGAAGCTGTTCGATCCGCTGGAAGGCATCGGCATCAGTTTCCTGCGCCAGCCGATGGGGGCAACCGATTATACGACGGAGATCTACAGTTACGATGATATGCCGGAAGGCGAAGAGGATTTCGAGCTGAAGCATTTCAGCATCGATCATGATCGTGACTATGTCATTCCGGCTGTGCTTGAAGCGCTGCGGATCAATCCGGGCATCAAGGTGATGGCATCCCCGTGGAGCCCGCCCGGCTGGATGAAGACATCAAACCACATGGTGACCGGCAAGCTGCGGCCGGAGTGCTACAGCACGTATGCCCAGTATTTCGTGAAATTCGTGCAGGCGTATGAGGAAGCCGGAATACCGATCTACGCAGTTTCCATTCAGAATGAGCCAGGCTATGAGCCGAAGGAATATCCGGGGATGATCCTGACGCCGCAGGAGGAAGCGCAATTTATCCGCGACCATCTCGGCCCGGCGTTTGAAGCAGCCGGGATAGCAGCGAAGATTCTCTGCTATGACCATAACTGGGACGTGCCCCAGCATCCGCTCGGAATCCTGTCCGATCCTGAAGCGGCACGCTATGTGGCGGGGGTCGCATGGCATGTATACGGCGGCGAGCATGAAGCGATGTCGCTGGTGAGGAATGTACATCAGGATAAGGGTGTCTGGTTCACAGAGGCATCCGGCGGCAGCTGGATTCCGCCGTTCCGCACGGCGTTTCTCGACCAGATGAAGCATGTGATCCGCACGACACGCAACTGGTCGAAGTCGGTCGTATGGTGGAACCTCGCGCTCGACGAGCATAACGGTCCAACCGTGCTATCGAACAGCACTTGCCGCGGCTTGGTACAGATCAACCAGGCGAGCGGTGAGGTGAAATATGAGCTGGATTACTACACGATGGGACATATCAGCAAGTTTGTCGCGCCCGGCGCATACCGGATCGAGTCGACGACCTATCGCGATGAGCTGGAAAGTACCGCTTTCCTGAACCCGGACGGTTCGACGGTTCTGATCCTCTCCAACCGGACGGAAGCCGAGCAGGTTATGGAGATCGATACAGGCGATGGTTATATCTCGTTATCGCTGCCCGATGGGGCGGCGGCTACGGTGAGATGGTAATAGAAAAAGGTTGCATAAGACACCCCGCTCATAAGAGTGGGGTGTTTTTGTGTTAGGATTAGACATAACATTAACTTTGGAATTTCCCCCTTGACCCTCCTCTTAGGTCAGACCTTAGACTGCTGTCAGAAGGGAGTGAAGCATATGATGCTATTCACAGTCAAAGAAGTATCCGATCTGTCCAAGGTGACGATTAAGACGCTTCATCATTACCACAAAATCGGCTTACTCCAGCCGGCCGAGATCAGCGAAGCGGGTTACCGCCTCTACGGGACGAAGGAGCTTGAACGCTTGCAGACGATTTTGTTTTACCGTGAGCTGGATTTCCCGCTGGAACAAATCGGTCAATTGCTCGATCGGGAGCCGGATCGGGCAGCGATTTTGGCGGAGCAGGAAAGCCTTATGCAGCAGAGACGGGAGAGATTGGACAGGATCATGGATACACTCAGGAAAACAAAAGCCAGTCTGGAGAGCGGTAAACCGCTGCCCCAGGAGGAACTGTTTGTCGGCTTTGAGGAGGAAGAGGCGTGGCGGGAAGCGCTGCAGGAGCAAACCGATTACCTCCAAGAACAATATGGGATAGAGCTTCAAACAGAACCGATCGATGTGCAGGAAATGAATGAGCAGGCTGCGGAGGCCGCGGCTTTCATGAGGGACATGACGGCCTCCCTGCAAGGCGGAGTCATGCACAATGATCCGCGAGTACAGGAATTGATTCGCGACCACCTGACGTTTATGAATGGTCATGGACACCAGGTATCTGCAGCCGATTTCGCGGCACAGACTTCTTTCTTCATGCAGGATGATTTTCATCTGAAGATGCTGGAAGGTCAGCAGATTGGTCTGGCTTATTACCTGAATGCGGCTGCGGAATCGTACGCCAAGGCGGAAGCCTAACAGTTTAATCACCAAAGGCAGAGGATAAACGCTACGGTTTATCTTCTGCCTTTTTTTGCGTCCCGTTATGCAACTCCACTTATCAGTAAGTTCGAAAGGTCAGTAAGTCCGAAAGGCCGTGACTCCACAACTTCTTCAGGTAGATGATCTTCTACTCTCTAATAGTTAACGGAACTTACATCTAATCCGGCTAAACCTTCATTTGATTAAATATTCGTTATCTGAGAGGGTAATATGATGAAACAGGGAAAGATCGTTTACTGGATTAGAAAAAAATCGTTTGAGACTTCTTATGTTGGAATCTATCAATAAAGAGTGCGCCTTAACATTATTCGGGAGATGTGATGCAGCAATAAGATATCACTTCAGTGCGTTTACGAAAAGAGAAAGAGGCGAAGTCCGCCGCTTTCTCTTTTCGTCTATCCATATCTGCATCCCATTCATTGCAGCGCCTTCGGCACCGCAACCGCAATCAGCTTGCCGGTATCCTTGGCTTGAATGATCAGGGTATTGCCGGAACGGAGGGTTGGACCATAATTGCGGGCCCCTGTGTTGACGGTAAAAGCTGGAGCTGTAGTTTGCAGGTTGTAGCCATGGAAAACGCCGTCACTTTGCCCGATGTACACCCCATTGCCGTAAATATCCGTCTGAACGGGAGGGTTATCGGCTCCCCAGCTGACTTCCTGGCCATCCGCCAGTTTCATGCCTGTGATCCGATTCGCGGAGTAATCTATAAAAAATAACCTGCCAGCGTGCACCGATCCGGTCAGCCATCCGGAGTTATAGGGTTTGGCCCATTTTTGAACCGGCTTACCGTCCTTCTCATAATGACTGAAGTCATATTTCTGTATTGCATTTTCGGTGGTTAGGTAGAAGTCATTATTGATAAGCAGTGTGGAGCCGCTCACACCCTGTGTTGGTGTGCTGGAGTGCGCCCAGGAGTATACACGCGTTCCGACCTCTTTTCCTGTTTTTGCATTGAGGACGGAATAGGTTAGGCTCGGTATGTCGCTGACTTCGTCGAACATGGAGTACTCTACCTTGGAATAGACGAGTCCGTCCCTTACTGCAATCGGGGCTTCGCGTTTACCTGCTTTCCATAAGATTTTGCCCGTGCTTGTATCAAAGGCATTCAGCTGCGAGTACGAATATGCTCCAGAGATCGTATAGGACACGAGCAATACGCCATCCGATTCCATGCAGATATTGCCCCCGTAATCGGCCTGATCTTCCGCCGCTTTCCAGCGCTGCTTGCCCGTGGCTGCTTCGAGCGCGATGATGGCATTTTTCTTGGTAACGTAGACGGTATTGCCGATGACAACAGGGGAGTTTGAATCGGACAGGCCTGCGGCTGTCTGCCAAATAGCTTTGCCGGTCTTAACGTTAAGGGCATACACGCTGCCATTCTCCGTAATGCCATATGCGCTGCCGTTCACGTATTGGATGGAAGGCTTCAAACCGCTGCCATACGTAAATGACGTCTTGCCAGTAGCCAGATTCAGCGCGACCAGCTTTTTTCCTGAAAAAGAGAGGATTCGTCCGTCATCCGTCACGGTCCCATTCGATCCCGGATCGACGGCTGCCGTCCATAGCGATTTTTGCAGCGGAGCCTTGATCTTCTCGCCGAACGAAGAACCGTAAGAAACGGCAGGAGCATCGGCATGTGTAACAGGAACGGAACCTGCTCCGCATAACATGGCTGCAGCGATGGCGGATACCGCTCCGGCACGGAACAATTGAGTTGCATTCAATATTATCTACCTCTTTTCTTGATATGTTTATAGTGAGATTATGTGATGGCACCAAGTAGTAGTTTCATATATTAAACGTTTTAACCAAAATAAGGTTGCTGAACTACTGCGCGAAATCAAGTTAAGATTAAACCTGACCCGATAAGACCCGTAATAGTTTTCAGGGGGAAGTCATCGTTAAACGAATCATGCGAATGATGCAGAACGGAAAATTGACAATATTTCATTGCGTTTCTGATGGAGAGGTTTTATTCTGATAGATGCGTGATTCCATATTCTGTGAAATGACTTTGATGAAAACATGCGCTTCGTACTGGAACGGACCGCTGATTTCTTACGTATCAAATGACATATGCAATCACTTGAACAGGGGAGGATATAGACATGGGTAATGATATGAGCGTGATCTTAACGGAAAAAACGCCAAGCGGCGATCTTCGTCGTATTGAAGAGCGCAGCTGGAGCATGAATATGGTTGCTGCACTTGAGCACGTCAATTATCTCGTTGTTGGAGGCCAGGAATACGAGGCTATTGAGGGAAGATTGAACGTGGATGAGGGCAAGCTGGAGCTTCTGCTCGTACGGATCCGCAATGAATAGCTGCACAAACGCATGAAGGGAGGAATGAGACATGAAGAACGAACAACAGCCTCAGGATAAAGAAAAGACGGTTTCCAAGCTGTTTACGCCGGAAGGCAAGCCGGTGCGCGTCTTGTCTACATCGCTGGGCGTAGCGCTTCTCGCGAATGCGTTCCTGTTATCGGGAGCAACGGCTGCAGAAGCCACTACCGGATCGGCGGATGAGCCGAAGCTGGTCTCCTGGTCGACGGAGGAGGTAAAGGCGTACTTCGATAAAAACGCCGATTGGAACATTCCTCTTCCCGAGGAAATCGAGAAGGATGACCAGACGCAGTCCGGAACCACAGGTAGTACCGGTAACGGAGGCACGACCGTCATCAATAATTACGGTACCAGCCACTCCGGTTTCGGATGGGATGACCTGCTGCTGTATCATTTCTTGTTTAACAGCGGTTCAAGCTATCGTCCAAGCACATATTATGACAACCGCCGCACCTATTACACAGGCACATCGCAAACCTACAAGCCGCGTTCCTATTCGAGCAGCACATTTCAAAATAAACCGGTCGTCGGCTCCAGAGTCACGCCTAAAACCTCCAGATCGACCGGATCGATTACGCGGCGCGGAACGTCATCAAGCTCCGGCGGCATTGGCGGCAAATCCAGCGGTTACAGCTCGTCCGGCAGCTCCAGCTCGAAATCAAGTATCTTTTCGGGCTCGAAATCGAGCTCGAGGAGCGGGTTTGGCGGATGACCGGCCCTGTGTTTGAAGTACTGGCACCAGGCGGGCATGACCGCAAGGAACGGGTGGAACTGCTTAGCAAGATGGGGTTCACCTGGGCGAATATCGATGATGAGGAGTATTGGCTCGATCAACTGGTCGTCATGAACCGGGAAACCTATCAGGAACTGGAGGAGGCGTCGGCTTGCCTGTGGCGCATTTTGGACCGGACGGTGCGTTACGTGCATGGGAACCGGCATCTTTATGAGCTGATCGGCATCCCCGAGATTTTGTGGGATATGCTGGACATCTGTCCGCTGCCTGAAGAGAACCAGATCAGCCGTTATGCCCGGTTCGATTACGCCGTCTCGCATGACGGGAGCATCAAGCTGTACGAACTGAATGCGGATACTCCGACAGGCTATGTGGAGGCTTCCGTTGTCACGCCATGGATGTGCCGGGAAGCCGGCATCGATTCGCCCAATGTACAAATGAAGGGGCTAATAGCGGAAGCCTGGGGCATGGAACAGCCGGATACGGCGGCCTGCATCGCCTATGGCGAGCATCTGGAGGATTCCGGAACGATTGATGCACTTGTACGGCATAGCGGCCTGGATATTCAGTGTGTAGATTGCCTTGAGCTGTCCATCGACCACGGAATCGTGAAGGATGGAACAGGACGCGAAATCAAGCGCATGTTTGCCCTTTATCCGAAGGAATGGATGGCCGTTGATGACGCGGGGGATGCGCTGGCTTATTCCATTGAGACCGGCAAGCTTGAATTGTTTAATTCGCCGCACAGCATTCTTCTGCAATCCAAGGGTCTGTTGGCCGCAGCCTGGGGGCTCTATGAACTGGGGATTTTATATAACGATGGCGAACGCGAAATAATTGAAAAATATATTTTGCCGACCTACAACAAGCCCGTCTTTTCAGGAAGCTATGTCTCCAAATCCATGTTTGGACGCGAAGGTGGATCGGTTCAGATGTTCGATAGCGGGGGAGAGCTCGAGATCAAGGATGAGGATGGCTTTGACACCAGCGAGCTGTTTCCTTCTGTCTATCAGTTGAGGGCAAACCTTCCGGCAATCCCCACGGTCGTGGGAGAACGCCGCTTGTTGACAGGCATGTTCATGATCAACGGCAAACCATGCGGGCTGCTCGGCAGAGCTGGCGGGTTGATTACAGGAAATACGAGTCATTTTATAGCGATTGGAGTGAGATAGATGGCAAGAAACCGGAATAGGGAAAACCGTTCACCCAGAACCCCGTGGAGGCTTGCTGCCGGTTTGATCCTTACGATGCTGGCGATGCTCCTGCTGAATGCATGTTCCGACAATGAGAGCTCTGTATTCCACACGAATTCCTCCTCGGAGGAGGCGCTGGATAATGTGGCGCGGGTGCCGTGGGATTACCGGATCGTCGAAAGCAGCGTCGGGGACCTGATCGGCAGCGACATGACGATTTTGCCGGACAATGAGCTGATACCCAATGATGAGAACTATGCAACGGGAGACAAAATTTGGGCTTTGCAATACATGGATGCGGAAATGACCACGGATACGAATCAGCGTAACAACGTGCAGCTGTCGGCCTGGAGCACGATCAAGACCTTCAAGACGCAGGCGGATGCCAAAAAAGACATGGCCAACCTGAAGGTGCCCGTGACCACGGAAATCGATCTCGTCGGGGTGTACAAAACGCAATATCAGGATAAGACGCGGAATTTCGCCGTCCTTGAGCTGCCTTCCGGCAACCGGATCAAACAGCCGATTGATGATGACCGCTACAAGAGTCTGGAGAAGAAAAAGAAAGTCTCCGTCAAGTTGGAGGAAATACATGATTTTGCCGATTATGATTCGGCCTATGCAAAATTCAGGGGGTGGGCGAGTTGACCGTCGTCGTTAATCTAGTCGTAAGTGTACTTGTCATCATTGTGCTGCAGCTGCTTGGGATGCTGATCTTCAGCTGGATGACGCCGTTTAAGGATATGGAAGAGTTGAAAAAAGGAAATGTGGCGGTAGGAATCGCACTCGGAGGGAAATTCCTCGCTACGGCTATCGTCCTTGGGGTTGCGGCATTTACGAATACGTCCATCTGGTTTCTCGCGATGTGGTTTGCCGTCGGTTATGTATGTCTCGTGGCGGCGTATTGGATTTTTGAGCTTGTGACACCAAGCTTTAATATCGCCGACATGCTGCAAAAAGGCAACGTGGCAGTAGCCACATTGCTGTGCATGGTATTCATCGGAACGGCCTTTGCGGTCAGCAGTCTGATTGTTTAAACGATCGCTTCGGAAAGGGGTAGGCAGTTGCATTTTTTTCTCCGGTTTTCCACTCGCATGATGCGGATGCGCAAAACGACCATTGCTCTTATTATTTTTATTTTCGTGACCGGCAGCGCAACCGTAGCTTACATTCTGGAGCCGTCTACGTTTCACAGCTGGTTTAATGCCTTGTATTGGGTCATGACGACCATGGCGACCGTGGGGTACGGCGATTTTTTCGCCGCGACCGTCTGGGGCAAATTGTTCACGCTGTTTCTCTATATTTTCGGCATTGGACTCCTCAGCTTGGTCATTGGCAAAGTCATTGATTCCATAGGCAGCATTCAGCGGCAGAGGGAGGCGGGAAATTTGAATTATCACGGCCGGGATCAGGTTATTATTATCAATTGGAGCAAGAAGGCGAAATCGGCCGTTCATGAAATTCTAACGTATGATGAAAGGGCTCAAATCGTCATTATTGACGAGTTGGAACGACATCCGCTGGAGGAGCAGCATCAGGTGCATTTTGTCAGCGGTGATCCTTCGGCGGAGGATATTTTGCGGAAGGCTGGGCTTGAGAAGGCTAGAGCGGCAATCATATTCGCGGATACCCGGATCGAGGAGACCTCGCTGATCGACGGCAAATCACTGATGATCGCTTCCAGTATTGAGCGGATCGCACCGGAGGTACATACCACCGTGGAGGTTATGCATGAGAAACATATTCAAAACTTTCGGTTTGTGCAGGTCAATGAATTCGTATTATCGCATGATGCGATTTCCAGTCTAGCCGTGCGGGCAGCTTTGCAGGAAGGCAACTCCGCTGTCATCAGCCAGCTGATCAGCCGCGAGCAGGGGGATGATATTTATGAGGTTCCCCGTACCCGCGAATGGCGCACCTATGGAGATGCCTTTCAGGATTTGCTCCGCCAGGGAGCGACCCTGCTGGCCGACCGCAGTGATATGTCCATCAACCGCAAGCTGAATGATCCCATTCCCGCGGATGCACGCTTGTATGTCGTTTCGGATGAGGCGACATACCGGCGCATAGCAGGTAAATAAGAAAAATACAGAATCAGGAAGGATTCGCCCGGCGGTTTGTGGAAGCAAGCCACAGGGCCTTTTTTTATCCAAAAATCGACATCGGCTTTTCAAAAGGGAAGGGTTTAGCAGCCTGCGGCATACATATAAGAGGGACGTATCCCCATGAAGCATCAGAAAAGGCCGATTCATAAGGAGGAATTCGGATGAATTTATATCCTTACAAGAACTTGACCCAATGGTTTGCCACTACCTTGTTTTTACTAGGTTTCTGCTGTCTTCAAATTCTCTTGCAGATTCAAATGCACGGAAATCCGGCTATAGCCGGTATGTTTTTTGTCATGGGATTGGGTTTCGTAACGCTGGCTATTTTTATTGGCGCAGATTTATTCGCGAAGAAGCAAGTTGTCTGCGAAGGTAAAGTCATCAATAAGGAAAATAAAATCGTGCATATTTTGACGATCGAAGAGAAACTGAAACGCATCAGAATAGGGCAACCGGATGTATTCGAGAAACTGGCGGCGAATCAGAAAGTAGAGTTTACATTGACCCATTTCACGAAGATGCCAGTCAGCATTCGGATTGTGGAAGTGCCAGAGGAGCAGGAGGAAAGCGGCAGCAGGTAAAGATAAGCCAAGCGACACATTTTGAAGATAAAAGGGAGCATACAACATGAATCCATCAATATGGGAACTTTGGAATGGACATAAGGTCAAGCTGACCTGGATCGCGGGAGCGGAGCAACCAGATCCGGCGCTGGTCACCAGCGTGCACGGTATATGCCTGTATCAAGATCATGTTCTGGCAGTCCATGTGCAGGGGAGGGGATTTAATCTGCCTGGAGGGCATGTGGAGCCTGGGGAAACGCCGGAGGCGGCCTTTCACCGGGAAGCGCTCGAGGAGGGCAGCGTGAAAGGAACGGCGGTATATCTCGGGAAAATGGAGGTCAATCACGAAGAGGATGAAGGCTTTGATCCGAACGGGAAATATCCGATGATTGGCTACCAGCTGTTTTACTGGATGGATATTACCGAACGGCTGCCCTTCAGCCGCGAGCACGAGTGCCTGTCCCGGATCTGGGTGGAACCTACGGAATTCGAGCATGTCGTGAATGAGAATCGATTGATCGGTCTCGTATTGGAGGAAGCCTTGCTGCGGGATGGGCAGCCTTGATGGCAAATAGCAGAAGCAGCGGCTAATCATCATCTGGAAATGACGGGAGGAGATGACGCATGAGAGCGCCGGAGCACATCTTGCGGGTTTGGCACCGTTTTGACGGTTATCCAATGGAGACGTTGACCAAGGCCTGGTACAGTCTGCAGCCGGGAGAAGGAGGCCAGCGGAGCGTTCCTGAAATGAAGGAGCATCGAGAGCGCTATGGCATCACGGGCAATTGTTTTGATCTGGCGATCTGGCTGCTGGATGACTATCGAGCGGAAGGCATTACCGCTTATGCGGTCGGGCATGACCTGGGGTCGCCGATGGCCCATGTTGCCGTTGTGGCGGAGGATGAAACAGGCAGACGGTATTTCTGCGATCTGGGAGATCAGTGGATACAGCCTATTTTGGTAGATTACGAACCTTATGCCGACTCCAAGGAAGCGCATGAAGGCTTTATTACGGGCGGACGCATTCAGGTATCTTTGGATGCTTCAGCTCAGCATGTGGAGTTCAGCTATGTCAGAACGGGCGGGAAAATGAGCAAGCAGTCCTTTCATCTCGCGCCTATTGCCATGGAGAATCTGTTGGCGGCCGCGGATCATTCCCAGCGTTTGCTCCGTCACCCGCTTGTGGAGCATCGATTGTATCTGCCGGGTGAAGTGGTGCACTGGGAGTTTGACCGATGGACCAGCTTCTTCAGCCGGAACGGAGGACTTGATAGAGAGGCACAACTGCACAGCAATGAAGAATGGGCGCAGCGCATCCATCGCATCTCCGGGATCGACTTTCAGGTTGTGCTGCAGGCTTTGAACATCTACTCTGCCCTGACGGTTGAATGAATGCAGCTCCGCTAGAAGGTGCGAGCGGGCCGCTTTGCATCATCGTCTCCCGATATCCTTCAACGAGAAGAACACAAGCACCTCTCGATTTGAGAGGTGCTTGTGTATTTGCCTATCCTAATGAAGATGGAAATATAAGTTATGACCCCGTATTACCGGATTGATGCTCATAGTTCCGAATCAGCATCCCTTGTGCCTTCCTCATGCCAAGCCCTGCGTAGAACTCCTGAAGATCCGGGTCGCACAACAGGTCAACCATATAAATACCTTTCAGCTTATCTAACATTCGATGGGTGAGCTCTTTTCCGATACCCTGCTTTTGATAGGAGGGTACGACTTCCAGCAAAGGAATGTAGGCCGTCAACACCTTGTCGGACAGCGCCGTAATGAACCCGACAACGTGATTGGTATTTTCATCGATTGCTAAAATGACGTAAGTAGCATTGTGAAGAATCCGGATAAAGGTTTCGGTTGAAGGCGGATTCGGCCATCCGTCGAAGAAGCCTTCCGCAAAGGATGCTTCGGTGATATGTTGCATATGTTCCTGATATTGAATCATAGAAATCCCCTGCCTTTAAGAGAGATATGTATCTGATTATTAACCTAGATATAAGAATAAGGATTTGCTGGTAAACGTGCTAGGAATGAAATGGAAAATGAAATGGAATACCAAAAGATCTCCCATTGTCTCTTAAAATTCGTTGCGTGCGCATGGTTACCGCTATGAGACAATCATTATAACCATTCTTGGCATGGCGTCACAGCCGCGATTGCTGATATGATGAATTGAAGTAAATGGTTTTTTTGCGCACGGTGAAGTGAACGAAAGAGCCATGCCGAAAAAATTAGGACAATAGTACATAGTCAAGCTCGAGGAGGGCGTTCATATGAATCAACCATGGACCGGCCGCATGCCTGCGGTTCAATTCCGCACTGCGCGGCCGACACATCAAATCGAGAAAATCACCGAATTTTACCGGGATGGCCTCGGACTGCAGGTGATCGGCTCCTTTCAAAATCATCAAGGCTACGACGGCGTCATGTTCGGCATGCCGGACCACGCTTATCATTTAGAATTTACGCAGCATGAGCATGGGACCGCTGTGCCGCCGCCTTCCGAGGACAACCTTCTTGTATTTTACATCCCGGATCAAGAGTCGAGAGACGAAATTGCAAACAGGCTGCACCGGATGGGCTACCCGGCGGTGCCCTCAGAGAATCCGTATTGGGACGTGAACGGGATTACGATATGCGATCCGGATGGCTGGCGAATCGTTCTGCAGAATACAAGCGGAATTTGAGGGCTGTACGTATTGAACGGGATTTAATAATATGTGGACCTAGCGGATATCTGAATTAGGCCCATTTAATCGATGAGGTGAGGTCAATTGGAGAGTATATTGAATATAGAAGAGTGGATCATAGAAGCCGACATCCTTGGGATGCAAGCAGCGATGGAATCGGGCGAGATGAGCTCTGAGGAGCTTGTTCGGGCTTATCTGAACCGCATAGAACGTTATGACGAAAAGCTGAGATCCGTCATTGAGGTCAATCCGGATGCGATCAGCATTGCTAGAGCGCTGGATGACGAGCGGTTCGAAAAAGGAAGCCGGGGGCCGCTGCATGGCATTCCCCTGCTCCTGAAGGATAACATTGATACGCACGATGCGCTGCATACCAGTGCGGGAACGCTGGCCTTGGCGGAGCATGCCGCTGCGCAGGACTCATTCGTAGCCGCACAGCTGCGCAAGGCAGGCGCCGTTTTCCTCGGGAAAGCGAACATGACCGAATGGGCCAACTTTATGGCACACGGGATGTGGGCCGGATACAGTACGCGCCGCGGGTTGTGCCTGAATCCGTATGGTCCGGGAGAGCTGTTCATCGGCGGCTCGAGTTCCGGCTCGGGAGCAGCGGTAGCTGCCAATCTAGCGGCCGCGGCCATAGGTACGGAAACATCCGGATCAATCATCAGCCCGGCCAGCCAAAACATGCTGGTAGGCATCAAGCCCACGGTAGGACTGGTCAGCCGCTCCGGTATCATCCCGATTACCCGTACCCAGGATACCGCAGGGCCGATGGCCAGAACCGTCACGGACGCAGCGATTGTGCTGGGGGCGATGACGGGCGTAGATGAACGCGATGATTATACGACATCGAGCCAGGGACATTTTTTAACGGACTATACGCCATTTCTGGATGCTTCGTTTCTGAAGCAGGCGCGGATCGGCATTCCGCGGTTTTATTACGAGGGACTTGACCCTGAGCGGATGCAAATTCTCGAGAATGCGATCGAGGTGCTGCGCAGCGAGGGAGCGACGATCGTTGACCCGGTGGAGCTGCCGTGTCAGGAGACCAAGTGGAACTGGAATGTTCTGCTCTATGAATTCAAAAAGGGCGTCAACGACTATCTCCTGCAACTGCCAAGCAGCATCCCTGTCCATTCGTTGGAAGAGGTCATTGCGTTTAACAACGAACATGCCGAAGAGTGCCTGAAATACGGGCAAGGTGTATTGGAAGAATCCGAGGCGACAAGCGGAACTCTGTCGGAGCCTGAATACCTGGATACCCTCCGCTTAAATACGGAAATGTCGCGTGCGCAAGGAATCGATGCTGCTCTTGAGAAGCATAAGCTGGATGCCCTTCTGTTCCTGGGCTGCGATGAAGGAGACGATATTGCGGCCCGGGCGGGATATCCGGTCATTACCGTTCCGGGAGGATATGCGCAGGACGGCATTATTGCCCCTGGCGGCTACATTACCAAAGGTCCGGCAGGCATTACTTTCATCGGGACGGCTTACAGCGAGCCGACTTTGATTAAAATCGCTTACGGATACGAGCAGGCGACGAAACATCGCGTGCCGCCGGAGATGAACAGGCTGGATGAAGCTTAGCTTCGGGGATCCCTTAGAAACAGCTCGATAACCATATCGAGCTGTTCGTTATTGAAACTAAAGGAGACATACATGAGCAGCAAGTCGCGGACCAGCATGAGGAAAGATATGACTCGATCACGCAGTTGCTGTCATGCGCGACGATCAGAACTACGACCGTCCCTCAAAGCGGAGAAGAGCTGTCCCGGCAGGACATTCATCTCCAGATCCGGTACACCTTTCCGCAGGAGGCTCTTCGTCTGCTGAGGCAGAGCGGGTTTGAGGTGATGCATACCTACGGTGGATGGAAAAAGGAGCCGTTAACCTCGGCGAGTCCGGAAATGATCTTCATTTGCCGGAAAGCGGGTTAAGGCTCCTTAAAGGACAACGGTCGTTCAACTATCTTTGGCGGTTTCGCATTCGGATGCGGCGCAGCAGCACGAAGAGCACAGCTATTGGCGGCAGCAGCAGCGTGGCTTCTAGGGACTGGTGATACCACAATCTCTGTCCGATTTGAATGAAGAAAGCACAAATCGTAATCACGGCCAACAATATGACCGGATCGACGGATCGGTGAAACACTTTTTTGAACAAGAACTTCAAACCGAAATACGCTATAGCAAAATAAAATCCGCACATGAGGACGATGGCCAAGGCGACAGCAAGGAATACCAGTGGAATCAACTCCAATAACTTGGATTATATTTCCATTATACTCCTGCTGATCCGAATTCGAAAGACTTTTAGCCTTGTTGAATCGGTTCCAGTTCCAGTCCTTCCAGGTTGCGGCGGATGAGATCACAGGAAGTATGGAAGCGCTCCTGTTCATCCTCATTCAGCTTCAGTTCCAGCAGTTCCTGAATGCCGTCGCTGCTGATAATCGCCGGCACGCCGGCACACACGCCGTATTGGCCGTACTCACCATCGAGTATGGCGGATACGGCGATTATTTTATGCTCATCATTCAGGACGGAGCGGGTAATATGGGCAATCGCGCTGCCAATCCCGAAATGGGTCGAGCCCTTGCGCGTGAAAATCTCCCATCCCGCGTCCTTGGTTTTGCGGGCAATGTCGTTCAGATCGACATGCTTGAAACGTTCTTGATGCTGCGCCAAAATATCAAGTATCGGCTTGCCGCCGATGGTCACATGCGACCACGCCACGAACTGCGATTCCCCGTGCTCGCCGAGCGCATATCCGCTGACGCTGCGTGGATCGATGGAGAAAACGTCGGAGAGCAGCGTTTTGAGGCGGGAGGAGTCGATGGAGGTGCCGGATCCGATCACGCGGTGGCGCGGAAAGCCGGTCAGCTTCCAAATCATGTAGGTGACAATATCGACCGGATTCGCGGCGGTAATGAAAATGCCATTAAAGCCGCTCTCCACGATCGGGGTTACAATCTGCCGCGTAATTTCCGCAGCTTCCGCAAGCACATCCATCCGGTTCTGCCCCGGCTTCGGATTCGCACCTGCGGTAAGGATAACAACATCCACATCGGAACAATCCGCATAGGTTCCGGCATAGACCGTGGTGCGGGTATGTGTGAAATCTATACAATGCGACAGATCCAGGGCCTGGGCTAGCGCCCGGTCGTAGGTGCGGTCAATCATCATGATCTCGTCGCAGATGGACTGATTGATCATGGAGTAAGCGCAGCTCGATCCGACCATGCCGGAGCCTACGATGGCAACTCTTCTTCTTTTACGGTTCATAGGTCATCCGCTCCTTCAACACTATATTACATGAGGAATCCATGAAAATCCCATTACAGACGAAATCAGCCGAAATCGGCTGAAAACCGTCTCATACGAATAAAACCGGCAGCAACAGCTTAACCGGTTCCCGAGCGTACTATTCGTTAGGCCGCCGGACTCCATGGCAGATGCTGCAGCCGTTTTTTGCTGCGCCATACCGGAAATTTTCCGCCCGGCCCCACGTATTTGAACAGGTGCGTACCGACCGAGCTTCCCAAAATCGCGATAGCCTCGTGTCCGTTCACCCGTTTCAATCCCGCATAAAGTGCGGAGCTGAAAAGGATTTCCACCACCACGAACTTGACCAGTTCGGTCCGGGTAAACACCCAGACCGTAAATTCCGTAGCTCTAAGCCCTCGCATGCGTTCCTCCTTGCTTTCGTCATAAACTCCTTTTTAAGGATATCGTGGATGGCAAATTTTAAGAACATGCGGACAAGTTTGAATTTTGTTTGCGATTTTGACTGATCATGGAACCGACATAATCAATGTGATGAAAATCACAAGATCGGCATGCAGGCGATGGTACGCTGAGATTAAGGACAGGGTTATACTTGATTCGCTATATGGAAATACTGTTCATAGCAAGAGCGGCCTAGGGCAGCTTTACACGGTGCGGGATGAAATTCTGCTCCCAGTAAAGCTGCCCTTTTCAAAATGGCTGGCGCTTTCAGAAAGGAAGTAAAGAAGCATGAACACGCGAAGTCATCGGTCGTCGCTCATACATCCCGTGATTCGGCAAGCGTTTGAAATCAAAAAAACGGCTTTGCCCTGGAACCGTGCCATCAGTGCGGGCATCTGCCTCGGCCTTCCATCGCTTATCGGCCTGCTGCTAGGCCGCTTCGATTATGGACTGCTGGCGGGGACGGGCGGTTTTACATATTTGTATGCGTTTAATGAGCCTTATGTATTAAGGGCGCGAAAGCTGTTTTTCACGATGCTCGGCCTCGGGTTCTCCGTCTTCTGCGGCTCGCTGCTGTCGCCGTATCCGGTGCTGTCGGCGGTAGTGCTCGGACTGATCGGGGCGCTGGCTACTTTTATGTTCGGAGCCTTGAAATTCAAAGGTCCGGCGGCGTTGTTCTTCGTTCTCAGCTTCGCGCTTGCCTCCGGCATGCCGCATGGACCGTCCGAGGCGTTGACACGGGGAATGCTCGTCATTCTGGGAGGAGCGCTCGCTTGGCTGATCGCGATGGCGGGCTGGCTCACGAACCCGTATGGTCCCGAAATTCAGACGCTCCGCGCATTGTACCGCAATTTAGCGGAATTGCTGAATGCAGCCGGAACGGAAAAATACACCAAGGCAAGGCATGAGACACTGATCTCCATGGTGGAAGCGGAAACCGCCTTTGCTGGTCAAGGCAGCTCCTGGCGGGAACCCGGCCTTGTCGATCGGCTGCTCAGGTTGTTCCGGCAGGCCCATGTGATCTACCAGACAACGGACACGTGGAACCGGCGCAGGAAGGAGCCGCTTCCGGCGGCGTTGGGACAAGCGGTGAACAGTGCTTCCGCGGCGCTTCGCTCGCGCGGGAAATTGCAGGTGGAGGCTCTACGGGAACTGGAAGATGATCCGCAATTGCAGGACATTCTTCAGCCCGTCAAAGAGCTGTCTTCCATTGTTCAGCAAGATTCGAAAGAGGCATGGCAAGGGGGACGATTAACGGGCACCCCGGCGAAAAGCATATTTCTGGGTGCCTTCGACAAAAATTCACTCGTCTTTCTCCTATCCTTGAGATTCGGCATTATATTAACAATAGCGGCGCTGGCAGCCCATGCGTTTAATCTGAACCGTTCCTACTGGGTTCCTTTGTCGTGCGCATCGGTCATGCTCGGCTCAACGGTGATAGCGACCTTCCATCGGGCCATTCAGCGTTCGATCGGCACGATCATCGGCATATTGGCCGCAAGCGCGATTTTGTGGGCTCAGCCGGAGGGTTTCGTCATCTCGGTTGCCATCATGCTGTTCACTTTTTTTGCCGAGCTGTTGATTGTCCGCAATTACGCCATCGCTATTTTGTTCGTGACGCCGAATGCGCTCCTGATGGCAGAAGCGAGTTCACATATTCATAACGTGGCGTATTTTGCGGGAACCCGGATCGTGGATGTGATCACCGGCAGTGTGATCGGTTTGATTGGGGTGCTGCTCTTGGGCCGCAGATCGGCATCAAGCCGCATACCTTATTTGATGGGGCGAACGATCCGGAGCCAGTCGCAGATGGCTGCGATGCTTTTCACCGAACAACCGGCCACTTACCGCGCGGAAGATAGCAGAGAACAGCGTTATATGAAGACGAATCTGACCAATTTGACGACTGTCTATGCGACGGCGCTCGGCGAGATTCCAAGAAGCGAGGCGGAGCTGCAGCGTCTTCTGCCCGTGGTGTGGGCGTTGGATCAGTTTGCGTATCTGCTGAACTCCTATGCGAGAACGCCAAACCGGCCCGAGCTTCCTGATCCCGAGCTTGCCCGGTTGCTGTTGTCTTTCGAGAAAACGGCCCAAAGCGCCGAACAGCAGCGCAGCATGGTCCTGCCCGAGGTACCGGAGCTTGCGCTTGCCCCGAAAGTCCGGCAGGAGCTGATCTCTCTGCAAGCGGCCCTGGAGAAGAGCTTAGCGGCCGAAGCCGTTTCAAGCGAATAAGCGCAAACCAAAAAGCCCCGCCCAAATGATCGACATTTGAGTGGGGCGTTATTGTTTTGACTATGGATGATAGTCCTAGTAAGCCAGTGTGAACAACGCTTTGATATGGGAGAGGTAACGGATGTTACTTGCTTCCTTCATCATAGTTGCAGGCAGACCTTTAAGAGAAATGTTGTTTTCGCCTACAGTAGCTACGCCGTCTTTGCGTCCAAGACTTGCCAGTGTACCGGAGTTCACAGGAGCGAAGGTTTGGTATGCTTTGTCATTCAGATATGCGTACAGGTTGTAGCCGATCAGCTCGCCCATTTGCCAAGCGATTTGAGCCGTTGGCGGGTAAGGACGGCCGGTTGCGTCGAATACAACAGCGCTGTCCCCGGCAACGAATACATCTTTATGGGATGTAGATTGCAGGAATTCGTTGACGGTTGCGCGTCCGCGGTTGACTTCCAGACCGGATTCGCCCACAAGAGGGTTGCCTTGAACGCCGCCAGTCCATACGAAAGTGTTGGTAACGATTTTTTGACCGTCTTTCAGGTCAACTACGTTGCCTTCCACATTCGTTACAGGAAGCCCTGTCAGGAATGTTACGCCGCGTTTTTGCAGACTTTCCGTAGCACGCTCAATGAGGTGGTCAGGAAGCACAGGCAAGATTTTAGGACCTGCTTCAACGAGCAGCAATTTGATTTCAGCTTGGTTAACGCCGTATTTTGCAGTCAATTTTGGCAAAATATCAGCGATCTCGCCAACAAGCTCAACGCCAGTCAAGCCGCCGCCGCCGATGAGGATCGTAGCGTCAGCTGCATCTTTCGTTTGCGCATAAGCTTTGATGCGGTCTTCAATGTGCTGGTGGATCCGGTTGGCATCCTCAGCGGATTTCAGTACCATGCTGTATTTATCAAGTCCTGGAATACCGAAGTAAGCCGTGACGCTGCCCAGACCAACAACGAGCGCATCGTAAGAGAGCTTGGAGCCGTCAGCCAATTTGATTTCTTTGCTGTCTACCGAGAAAGAATCAACTTTTCCGATTTTCAGATCGATGTCTTTACCTTTGAACAGTTTGTCAAGAGGCATTGCAATGGCTTTTTCCTCGATGCTGCCTGCTGCAAGGCGATGAAGCTCGGTAATGATTTGGTGAGTCGGATATTGGTTCACCACGGTGACGCGCGCCTGATCTTTGTTCATATATTTGCGCAAAGTCAGAGCAGAGAGAAGTCCGCCATATCCTGCACCCAAAATGACAATATGTTTTGACATAGAATTTTCCTCCGTCCTTACTGGTAATATAGAGAGATTTATTTTTGTTCTTTAGCGCGCTCAGAAGAAACTTGAAGATATGCGTTCACGAAGCGGAACAATTTTTGCGCTTGAGGGTCTTTCAGCAATTTGAGCATACCGAAAAGACCGATTACTTCATGGCTCTCTTCAGCACGGTCTTTGGCTTCGATGACGTTGGCTGCAACATTTTTAGCGGATTTGATTACTGGGGAAGCCATTTCCGAAATTGCACCTACAGTGTCGCTTTTCAGCGTTTTGTCGGTAGCGACGGATTGAGCGAAGTCGTAAGACTTTGTCAATACATTCACAAGCTCAGTCAGCTTTGGAAGATGGTTGACCAGAGTAGTCAAAGATTCCTGAACCTCTGGCTTGAGCAGCTGGTCCAGCAAATCATTTTGATCTTGGCTGACAGGCGTGTTCGCTTGTTCAGTCTTTGCATCAGTAATTGTTTCTGACATGTCCATTTCTCCTTTGCGTAAGCAGCAATGCTTAGTTTTATTATAAAAAAGGGCTGATAGACCCTTTTTAGGCAGAGGGGTCTATAACCATGAGAGACCTTTCCCAAAAGAAAAAGGCCGAGATCTAAATGAAATGAACTAAAGTAACGGTAGAGTATCTAAATATGCCATAATACAGATGGCGATGATAACTGGCTATACTTTAGTTCAATTGATCTAAATCACCACTACATATGTTAACATAATGCTCTCTAAAAGGATAACGAGGCATTTAAGTGGGAAGTGACGAATTGTGAAGAATTACACATGATTACGGCATCTTGGTCCAAAATTCTCTGTTTTGCTTCATTTTTACGTTGGAAACGTGACGGAATCCATAGCGCGGCAGCATAAAACAGGGAATAATCCCCGGTCCGGGAACGCTCTTCCATAGGCTCTTCACCTCATTCCGGCCAAGGCATAAATAGCGGTTGCCGCCAGGCGATTTCACCTTCTCTTCCTATGATGTGTTCATCGCTTGAAAATGATGAGTAAGATCAGAAAAAAACCGCTTCCCTTGCACAGCGCAAAAAGGGGAGCGGTTTTGGGAATGCATTTGTGCAGTTGTTTATTTTAAGGCTGATGAGGCGCTTCCGGACTAAGCGGTTTACCGCTGAGTTGGCCTCCAGCTTCGATCTCGCGATACTGTTTCAGCATGAAAATTCTCCAGCGGACGATCATGCCGAAAGCCAGCAGGAAGAATAAAGCCCCGGACTGCGGGATCGAAACATACTCATCGATGACTTGGTGAAGCACCGTACGAACGATGAGCAGAACGAACAGAATGACGATAAAGCTCTTAGAGCGCCTTGCGAATACCTGCCCTTCGCTGACTTCAAATTTCGTACTTCGGATCAGCGGATATGAGAATATGAACCAGCCAACGAGAAAAGCAGCCAAGGCCCAAAGCCATGGAACCCGAACCTCAGGCGCCACGAACATGAGAAAGCCTGTTGACATGCCAAGCGGCGGAATGAGTATCTTTTTGATGGTCACCGGTCTATTACTGGCCTTCAAGCGGACAAAAATGACCAGGAGTGCCATAACCAGAGCCCCCACGGTGGAGCCGATTTGAAGATATGAGGGACTAATATGAGCCAAGTGTAAGACTCCTCTCTGAATATGATGTAATTAATCACGTATAACTATATTATATCACACCCATCAAGAAGTAAACTTGAACGTCACATAACATCTTTGACCTTAAGCCTCGCTTTTATTCAAATGCATTCCTTTTAGGAAAGTGCGCAGTCCATATTGTACGCTTTCTTCTAGCTCCAGATCCATTTGGAAGCCTCTATGCTGCTCCAGGGTAGCGTATCCATGCAAAAGGCTGCGCAGTCCGCGGATGGCATGCAGTGTCTCTTTCTCTCCAAGCTGGTAAGGCTCCATGATCCGTACAAACAGATCGAGAAGTTCCTCCTTGGCTGTCTCCAGATCCTCATGCTGCTGCGTATTTACTTTATAGAAGGCTTCATAGAGGCCGGGTCGTGAACGGGCGAACCGGAGGTAAGCCTCACACATGCTGAGGATGGCCTCATCGCCGGATTTGCCGATAACGGCGTTTCGGGTCGCATCAACGAGAAGATGCAGGCAGTAAACGGTAAGCGCCCCCTTCAGATCAGGAAGTCCTTTGACATGATTGTAGAGGGAAGGGGAGCGTACGTTTAGCTTCTGAGCAAGCGCTGCGAGCGTAAGAGAATCAAGGCCGGATTCATCGGCCAGTTCTGCTGCGGCAACCAGCAGGGTTTGGCGGTCAAGTCCCATTCTTGCCATTGCTATTTCACCTCCCGGAAGGCGGCTTCAGCACGCTGAATCGCCCGGATCATGGCCTCATGCGGCTGTTTCAGCATATGTCCGTGGCCTACAGCCAGATAGGAAGGCTGTAGCTCAGCGAGGCGGCGGGCGCTGTTCAGCGCAGCATCCCTGTTCCACGTCGCCATGGCGGGGAAGGGGAACAGCGGCTGCACATGACCGGATACGGCCATACCGCCCCGGACCTGGAATGCATCGCCGACAATCAACACTTGGCTGCGCGTATCCAGGAAAGCCATATGGCCTGGCGTATGGCCCGGGGAGGCGATCGCCTGCAGGGAGCCGATCCGTTCGCCGTCAGCGATCAGATGATCGGGCTTGGTGCGTATTTTTTTCGGTACATCGCCCTTGATCGGCATCTGAGGCTCCCCTTCTTCAAGGGCGCGGCTGCCGGCTAGCAGGGCTTGATCCCGGCGCGATATATATACTTTGACGTCAGGAATGGCTTCCTTCAGACCATCCAGTGCGCCGACATGGTCACCATGGGCATGGGTAAGCACAATCCGGGTAATAGGCTTGCCGAATGATTGTGCAGCCTTCAAGATTCCCTTCAGACTGAACGGCATACCTGCATCAATCAGCGTCAGGCCGTCGTTTTCTTCGACCAAGTAGACATTAACCGGGAACAGACGGGGTAAAAAAGCAAGCTGGGTCACTTGATGAACGGTCGTTTTTTTCATAAATAAGCATCCTCCCATAATATAAACTAATATTATTAGTATATTAACTAATGAAATTAGTTTTTGCAATGGTTATATTTCCTATACTTTGCATCCGGTCCCTAAGATCTCCCCTTCAATATAAGAGCGAGTATAAGTATGAAGCTTCATCGAGGAAACGGTTCTTATTCTATGATTGCGAAAAAAGCGTTTTCAAAAAGACAGATTCATACTATAATGGTTTTGTAAACCCTTTCATATGTCTAATCTGATTTTTGAGTCCTTCCTTGGGAAGGGCTCCTTTTTTTGCCAAAAAAGTGAGAGAAACAGCAGTGTACCTCCGTCTACTATATAAATGAACGATGAATGAGCAGGGAGGATCGTTATGGCAGACCCGTCACAGGACGTTGCGCTGGTCAGGCAGGTACTGGCTGGGGACAAGAAGAGCTTTGCCCAGTTGGTGGATATGCACAAAAACAAAATATATGGCCTATTAAGGGGTATGGGAGCCAGTCCGCAGGATGCCCAGGACTACACGCAGGAGGCGTTTCTCAAAGCTTATCGCAAGCTGGCAGGCTTCAGGGAGGAAGCGAGCTTCGCCTCTTGGCTGTACGCCATCGCCGTGAACGTGATGAAGGATGCCGGAAGGAGAAAAAAGCCAGAGCCGGTGGACGCTGATGTGCTGATCCGGGCACAGCATCATCAAGCCGAAACGCCGGAATCGGCTTATCTCCGCAAGGAAGCCGGCGGGGAAGTGCAGCAATTACTGCAGCAGCTGCCTGATAAATATCGGATCGTCCTGCTGCTGCGATATACGAATGAACTAAGCTATGACGAAATTGCCGCTATTTCCGGCATTGAGGTGAATCAGGTACGCAACCGGCTGCACCGGGCCAAAAAGTCTCTACGAAAAAAGTTCAAGGAGAAGGAGGGGATGATACATGACATGCTGGAAGCTTGCTCAGACCAAAGAATCCATTCAGTCTGGAAATAAGGCGGATGAAGAGCTGGAATTCCATATCCGGATGTGCCCGGAATGCCAGGGTCTGATAGCTGCGGCTGATGAGGAGGAAAAGGTATGGACGCAGCTTCTGTATGCCGAGAACCTCCCGGAAGGCTTCACCGAGCAGGTGATGACTTCCCTAGAACAGATGGAGATCGAGCCTGCTTGGGAGGAATCCATGGCTGTTTCCAAGAAGCGTCATCCGAGATCGTGGCCTTTCTTGAAAAAAAGCGCTTTGTGGGTCGCTTCGCTTCTCCTCGTAGCCATGGCATTGACTTTGTACGCGCAGCCGTCCATAGCCGACTGGGTCCGGTCGATCTTTTCAAAGGAAACCTCGGATAGCGGGATGATGGATGCCCGAAGCCTTGGGCTCGTGCAGAACCCCCATGTAAAAGTGAAGGATAAAGGTTACACGATTGAGATTAACGAAGTGGTCGCCGATGCGACCCGGCTTGTGATGGGGGTGAAGGTGACGGATCCGAGGGGGAAACCTCTTATTTATCAAGTGGATTGGAGTGGCCTTCATATTAAGGATATGAACGGGAATGAGATTGGCCAAATCAGGGGGCAGGAGGGCTCAAGCAATATTGAAAAATTAAACATTTCTTTCGTACAGGAAGTTCATACGGATGAGTTGGTCATAGAGGCACATGTGAACCGAATTCATATTCCATGGTCAGATAAGGTTGTACAGGGGAACTGGGATTTCAAATTTAAAGCGGACATTCGAAAAGCCAATGCACTCAATATCACGACGCCGCTGCATGAAACCTATACGACGCCGGACGGTTTAATGATTCAGATGGAGAAGCTGGTTCGCACGCCAAGCGGAGTGCGCCTGTTTATGGCAACCACCCTAAGTCCTGATGCGGCAAAACGCTCCCCGGGCGAACTGGAAAGCATGCAGCAGCTCATGTTTCATGTTGAGAATGAAGAGGGAGAGAAAGTCGCAAGCGTAGACAACGTATTCGGAGGTAGCAGGGTCATTGGACGAGATAGCCAGCTTCAAGACGGTAAACGGCAATGGGCATATACATTTAACTATCTACCCTATGACTCGCAAAAGCTGCGCTTCGTATTGGACGGATACTCCATTCCGATGAAAAGCAGCGGTTCTGTAGAGCTTGTTCCAAGTGAGCTTAAGGAGCACCCGGTCATATTCGAGGATCAGGGAGACATCGTTACATTAAGCGGTTTTACGGTGGGCCATGACCCAAATGCGAGGATAAACGAACCGATCATCGCAGGCCTGATCGAGATGAAGGGGAACTTCAAAAATATCTTTCAACGCGATCAATGGGTGGTCAGAGATCAGGATGGAAGGGAATATCCGGCAGAGTTCAGAGGAGCAGTCAGTGGGTCAGTCTTTATGGGCGAGATCAAGGAGGCTTCCGGCGACCCCGGCTTTGTCGTGCAAGGCATGACCGAATTGCCGGAAAGGGCCACGCTGATCCGTAAAGTCACCGAAAAATGGTATCCGAACGTGAACTGGTCCTTCGAACTGCCGATGGGCAAGCCGATTCCGGGACTTGAAAACGTGGACCCGGAGAGCTACTGGAGCTCGGAGACGCCTTAGCCTTAGTGAGTACCCCTTATTCGGTGAAGAACCGATTAGGGGTATTCTCTTTTTGCAACTATTTCAGCCCTCTTACATTTATAGAGCCCTAGCTCCATCTTCGCTATAACTTTCGTTCATGCTCGCGATAATAGATTTTCCGGTACACCGCCGGGGTCAAACTTTCAAATTTCTTGAAAGTTTTGATAAAATAACCCGGCTCGGCGAAGCCAAGCTCGTCGCTGACCAGGCTGATGGGCAAATCGGTCGTCTCCAGCAGCTGTTTGGCCCATTCGATTTTTAGGCGGGGCACGAACACTGAGAAATTTTCGCCCGTTTCACGCGTAAACACGCGACTGAAATAGCTGGGGCTGACATGGCACAGGCTGGCCATATCCTGCAGACGGATGTTTTCATGCTTATGGCGGTACAAATAATCGAAGGCGGGCTGCAGCAGCGGATTCGACGAGCGGTATTCGTTGGTCGTACTTTTCTTGATTTTCGTTTCGATCAGTGTGCTGGACAGCTCGCTTTGCATCGCCTGGATTGTTTCGTACGTCGGCGCCGCGGCGCGCATGGAAGCAGCGGCAGGCGATTCTAGCGAGAGGGTCTTTTTATACATATCGATCGTCGTATGTTTGTGAATGGCCTCTTCCACGATATAGTTGCACAGATGGAAAAGCATATCGGCTATGGTTGATACCTCTTCCGAAGACAGTAACGGCAGAGACTGATATTCCGGCTGCAGGGCAGCAAACCTCCGGTCCGTTTCCGCGTTCGGCGGGCGGGTCACAATTTGCTCTAGGGGAAGACCCGAATCGCGGAGCTTGATTTGTCCCGCCATGATGGCGCCGATGTACTGGTTGTCAATAATGATGGGAATGGCAATATCGACGATGCCGAAATGGCATTGATACACATAAGGTTTATTGGTACGTACAGCCTCCAGACCTCCGCGCGCATCGCATTTCTGGCAGTAGGAGGACAGCGCGTCATCCTTGCGCACGGCTTGGCAAAAGGACTGGCAGTAGCTATGCTTCGTGACCGGAACGCCCTTGTAATCCACCGTGATGATCGCCATCTTGGTGACGAGCGAGAGCGAGTCTTGCAGCTTGTGCCATTTATCAATATCGATGATCCGGTTCAAATCATAACGTGAGTTCATATTTATCGCTCCAGATGGTTGGGAATGGTTTGGGTGGCCGGTACGGTGAAGGATCGTTCTTTCGATCCCTGTAGTCTCTGAATACCTGATCTATTCTTCGGAAAAGGTAGAAAATCGGAGACAAAGGATATGCTTCCAAAGCATTAAGATGTTGAGCTCCTTTTATTATACTAAAACGCCCGCTTATAGAACAAGATAGTACAATTTTGTGTGGAATGAGACATCAAAACACCATCGGAAAGCGCTTTAAAAAGCACTTGGAGTGCAATGAATTCCACTATCTGCCCCTCGTATAATGAATATTAGACTAATGGTGGAGGGGAAGAATATTATGAGAAAAGCATTTATCAGTCCCAGCAAATACGTTCAAGGTGAAAACGAATTATTAAATTTGGGTTACTTTATTCAAACATACGGGGATTCTGCTCTGTTGATTGCCCATCCGGAGGACGTGAAGCGGGTGAAAGACAAGCTGGATCTTACCATAAAACAATTTGATATTACGCTCGTTGAAAGCGGATTCCGCGGCGAGTGCTCCCGAGAAGAAGTGCAGCGGCTGAAGGAGCTGGCCCGGGAAAAGAAATGTTCCTGCACGATCGGACTAGGCGGAGGCAAAGCGATCGATACCGCGAAATGCGTGGCGGAAGGCGATGCGCTGATTATTGTGCCGACGATTGCGGCCACGGATGCGCCAACCAGCCATTCGGCTGTCATCTACACCAACGAAGGGGCGTTTGAGGATTATGCGTACTTCAAGCAAAGCCCAAGCGTGGTCATGATCGATACGACGGTGATTGCGAATGCGCCGACCCGTTTTCTTGTATCCGGCATGGGGGACGCCCTGTCGACATACTTTGAAGCAAGAGCGACTTCGCGCTCCTTCACGAAGGTGAATGCCGGTCTGCCATGCGGCGTTCATGCCGGAGCTGCGCCAGTGGCCCGGGGAACGAAGGCTGCACTCGCGCTGGCCAAGCTCTGCTACGAAACGCTGCTGGAGGACGGCGTGAATGCCAAAATCGCCTGCGACAGTAACCAGGTTACCCCGGCGCTTGAAAATATTATCGAAACGAACATTCTCCTGTCCGGACTCGGCTTCGAAAGCGGTGGCCTGGCGGCAGCGCATGCGATCCATAACGGTTTGACGGCGCTTGAAGGTACCCACCATTATTTCCATGGCGAAAAGGTAGCCTTCAGCACCATCGCCCAGCTGGTTCTTGAAAATGCACCCAAGTCCGAGCTGAACGAAGTGCTGGAATTCTGCGCAGCGGTTGGCCTGCCGGTATGCCTTGCCGATATCGGCGTGGACAGCATGACGCAGGAAGAGCTGCTCAAGGTTGCGCAAATGGCTTGCATTCCGGAGGAATCCATTCATGCGATGCCGTTCCCGATCACGGAGGAATCCGTCGCGGCGGCCATCGTGGTAGCGGACCAAATCGGCCGGGAATTCAAACAAAATAAGGATGCGATGAAATGAAAAAAATCATGAACCAACCGGAGACGCTCGTCAGAGAAATGTGCAATGGCCTCGTCATGGCGCATCCCGGTCTTGAGTTTAACAGCAAACATAAAATCATCAAGAAAAAGAATATCCACGCGCAAAAGGTCACGCTGATCAGTGGCGGCGGCAGCGGCCATGAACCGGCGCATGCAGGCTTCGTGGGCAAAGGCATGTTGGATGTCGCCGTCTGCGGTGACGTATTTGCTTCCCCTTCCCAGATTCAGGTCTATCAAGCGATCCGGTCATCGGCAAGCGAAAAGGGAACGCTGCTGATCATCAAAAACTACAGTGGCGATATCATGAATTTCAAAAATGCGGCACATCTGGCTGCCGAGGACGGCATTCAGGTCGACTACGTGAAAGTGGATGACGACATCGCCGTGGAAGACAGCCTGTACACCGTCGGAAAAAGAGGGGTTGCCGGAACGGTCCTCGTCCATAAAATCGCGGGTGCAGCAGCAGAGGCAGGCATGTCTCTTGCGCAGGTCAAAGCAGCTGCCCAGGATGCCATCGACAATGTCAAAAGCATCGGCTTTGCGCTCACCTCCTGCACAGTACCTGCCAAGGGCACGCCAACCTTTTCTCTTGGAGAAGATGAAATGGAGTACGGCGTAGGCATTCACGGCGAACCGGGTATCCGGCGGGAGAAGCTGATTTCAGCCGACGAACTGGCTGGCCGAATGGTGTCAGAGCTGCTGGAAAGCTTGAAGATCAGCGGCGATAATGCGCAGAAAGTGGCCGTATTAATCAATGGATTCGGTGGAACTCCGCTGCAGGAGCTGTATCTGCTGAACAACGCTGTGATGCGGGAACTGTCCTCCCGAAATGTCACGGTCGTTAAGGTATTCGTAGGGAACTACATGACGAGCATTGACATGGCAGGCGCTTCGCTATCCATCATGAAGCTGAATGATCAGCTGACGTATCTGCTGAGTGAAGAATGCGACACGCCGGCACTTGTCGTTAAGAACGCATTCGAGCCTGTCCAATTCAACGAAGTGGTTGGTGAGGAGGGCGGGGAATCCGTATCCTACACAATGGTGACGGATGAAGCGCATGCTGTCGTTCAAGGCGGGAAGCTGTCGCTCGGCAACATGATCTATCTGATCGATAAAATGAGCGAGACCATTATCGAGAACGAGATTCCGTTCTGCGAGCTGGACTCCCATGCGGGCGACGGCGACTTTGGCATGAGCGTGGCCAAGGGCTTCAAGCAGCTCAAAGCAGAATGGGATGACATAACCGCCCAAGCAAGGGATATTGGAACATTCATGGACGCCTGCTCACTGATCATTATGGAGCACTGCGGCGGCGCTTCGGGTCCGATCTGGGGATCGGCTTTCCGTGCAGCCAGCAAATACGCGGGGGCCAGGAAGGAACTGTCCATACCGGAAATTGCGGATATGATGAGTGCAGTCGTCAAAGGCATTCAGGATACGGGAGAACGTTCTTTCGGACGAGGAGCCGTGGTCGGAGACAAGACGCTGATCGATGCCCTGGTGCCTTATGCGGATGCATGGGCAGCTGCGGCCCGTGATGGTCTGGAGCTGAAGCAGGCAGGCATTCAGGCGGCTAAAGCCGCCGTGGAAGGCGCCCGCAAGACCGAATCGATCGTAGCCCGGATGGGCCGGGCCGGAACGGTCGGAGAGCGGAGCATCGGCTATCCGGATGCCGGGGCACATGCTCTGGGCGTCATATTCACCGGGCTGTCGCAGGCGCTTCGTTAGATTCGCAAACCAAAAGCCGTCATGTTCATGAGACGAACATGACGGCTTTTTTATATTGGGCTTAAGTTTATCTATACATGAAAGGACTCATACATTTCATGTTAATCCGTTTAAAGGTTCATTCCATAAAATAATGAAATCAAACGTCAGCGTAAAGGTTGGTTGTGCCAACAGCCGCCGGATGTTTTCCATAGGCGCATGCCAGGATAAGGGCGTCATTCTCAGCATCGCTTCCAGATGTTGTCCGCTCAGCTGGACCTCATACCGGACGCGCTGCTGCGTCATCCCCGGAAAATGCCTGGCAAACAGGGCGGCCGTTTCGCCGGATTTCTCCTGCTGCAAAGGCCCGGGTCGGCCGTACAGGACCTGACGGAACTCTTTCAAGTAGCCGGGTCCAGGGATGACTTTCACGAGCCTGCCGCCTGGAGCCAGCAATCGCCGGAATTCTTCGTAATTGGAGGGCGATAAAATATTGCAAATGATATCAAAAGTCCGATCCTGAAACGGGCTGCGGGCCAGATCCGCCACGCACCAGATCACCGGAGCATTTCCTTTGGCCGCCAGCGCGATGCCAGGCTTGGACGCATCCATACCCGCTGCAAGGATATCCCGGTGCGAGGCGAACTGCAGCTTATGAAGCAGGTAAACGAGATGCGATCCTTCCCCGGAGCCGGCATCGAGAATGGATGACGGTTGCGCGGATGCAGGCTGCATCATGCTACCTTGTATGCCGTCCGCCAGTTTATCCAATAAGGGCGCGAAATAACCGCTGCCGTTGATGAGTCGGCGTGCTCCAAAGAGCTCCTTGTCGTACTTGGAGGCTTTCGCGTTCGGCAGCAGGTGAACATAGCCGTCCTTGGACAGGTCAAAGCTGTGATTTGCTGTACAGGCCAAGCTCCGTTCGTTTACGATGTTCATCGGCAAGGAACAGACCGGACAGCGAAAAATATGCTCATAGAGAGCCATCAGGCGCGCTCGCACAAGCGTATTTTCTTTTTTGGACAATGTAAAACACCCCATTCATTCGTTGGTATGCAAATGAAAAGGCACAGCCGAATAAACCCTGGGTCTTGGCTTTGAAAAAAGCAGCAGGGCCGATTCAATCTGTACCTTCCATTAACGCAAACGAATGAACTTAATAATCATGACTGGAGTTTCATCTCCTTGAAGAAAATTCGGAGGGGGTTGCCCTCGGTTCTATTGTAACGCAAACCCGATTCGGGATAAAATCACAGGAGTGAGGTTTATCTTGACTTGAGAAAGTCACACTAGGACTAAAGCGTCCTCATCATCAGGATCTAAAGGGGCTCGTGTGCATGCAAAAGGGGCTTCTCAGGTTGACATTACCAACTGTTAACCATATAATTACAGTATAAGGAGGAGCGAAAATGAATAGTGAGTTTAACATTGCCGTCCATTGTTTAACCCTTCTTAGCTTAAAAGAGGATCATATGGCTAACAGTGAAGAGATTGCGAAAAGCGTCTGCACGCATCCCGCTCGCATTCGCAAAGTGCTTGGCCTGCTGCGCAAGCATGGATATGTGGCGACAAAAGAAG
The DNA here is from genome assembly GCF_009807035.1 of Paenibacillus dendrobii. Lineage (GTDB taxonomy): Bacteria > Bacillota > Bacilli > Paenibacillales > Paenibacillaceae > Paenibacillus_AQ > Paenibacillus_AQ dendrobii. Next base: position 314,540 of record NZ_WUBI01000003.1, on the reverse strand, counting down.
GGGTTGGCGGAGGATATCTGCTGAATCCCGGCACAGAAAACGCGACGCTCGGAGACTTGTATCGTCTGCTTGCCCAAGGTTCCCTAAAGCCTGGCTGGTGCTCAGGCGGTGATGAACTGCCATGCGAGGTGGCGGCCAATATTCAGGGGATTATGGATCAAATATATAGCGGCGGGGAATCGGCGCTGGAGCGTTACCTGGACGGGATTACGATGAAGGATGTCAAACGCCAGATCGTAGAAGCCTAAGCGGCGTATACGTTTTAAACCCAATAGCTTACCATGTTAAGCAGTTCCGGAATGAGGGGCTGCTTTTTTCGTATGCAAAAAATAAAACCGTTTGTAAGTCTGTCCAATGCGGACATTCAGGCATATGGCAGTAGCAAACAATACAAAGGCAACACCAAACAGACCCGGAGTTCCCGGGTCTGTTTGGTGTTCGCAGTTTTTTTTATGTCTGGTCCGCTCTAAGAAACGTCTTAACCGCAGGCGGTTCATAGGATGTGAATTGATCAAGCAGCCCCGCCGGATCAGTATCCTTCATTGCCATCGAGAGGTATTGTTCGTGCAAAAATTGCTCGCTCGCCATATGCTGAAAAAATGCCAGTAAAGGGTCGTAATAGTGGTTGATATTGAGAAATCCAAGCGGTTTGCGGTGAAGCCCAAGCTGGCCCCAAGTGAAGATCTCGAAAAATTCTTCCATCGTGCCCGGTCCGCCGGGAAGAACCATGAAGCCTTCAGCCAGTTCGGCCATTTTGGCTTTGCGTTCATGCATGGATTCCACGATAATCAGCTCGGTTAAGTGCTTGTGGGAGAGTTCCTTTTTGTCCAAAAAGCCGGGCATGACCCCAATGACCTGTCCGCCTTCCGCCAAAACGGCATCGGCAACCGCCCCCATAACGCCAACGCTGGATCCCCCGTATACGAGCGTAATCCCTCGCCGGGCCAGTTCCCCGCCTAACTTTTTTGCACCTTCCACATAAATGCCGGATGCTCCTTTACTGGAGCCGCAAAAAACAGCTACTGATTTCACGCCAATCTCCTCCTCGCAAGTCTGGTCTCTTCTCTAACGATTGATACTGCTCATCTATTATATCCTAGACCGGAAAAGGGATGGTTAACCGAAGTGCAATATTTTTCTTTTTGAAGATATTCAATTCACATTTATCTTATAGGAATAGTATAATATAGTTGGATTCAAGAAGGGGGTGCTCTCGGATGAAGGAAATTCCTGAGCCGTATGTAAAAGCGAATCAGACCGGAATCGTTTTATTGGTCATCTTCACTGCGGTGTTCAACCAGCCATTGATCTTGCTGGCACTTTGGTGCATACAGGTGGTGGGGCTTATTGCGGGTAAAAATCTGTTTGTGCTGCTGGCGAAGCCTTTTTTGAAAGTGAAGGGGGCGCATACGCAGGCTCTGGAACTTCAGCGCTTCAATAATACGCTGGCTGTCCTATTCCTGACGCTGTCGCTGCTGTCCTTCCTGATCGGGCTGCCTGTGCTGGGTTATGTGTTTGCCGCCATGCTGTTTCTGGCCGCTTTTGCTGCCATTTGCGGATACTGCATCGGCTGCACGGTTTATTTTCAATACAAGCAGTTTAAAGCGAGAAGAAAGTTGCGGATGTAATCCATCGCTCTATATATCATGGCACTGCCCTGCGCCTGATCTGGCGTCGGCGGTGCTTTTTTGCTGGTGGGGAGTTATTCCGCCACTGGGAAAAAGACAACTGCCATGGGTAATAGATAAGAGAAGCGCTTCAAGTTTAGTTCTGGAAAACACAAGTTAACATTGCCGTGGGACATGTAAACCTTTATTGTAGAAATTATGGACAGATCTTTAATTTGAATTGATCAAATGATGGTAAAGGAGTGGATTTCAACATGAGTGATCACAAGAGCTTGTTTTATACCGGTACATACACCGGGGCGGACGAACAGGGGATATTCCTGTGTTCTTTGGATTTACAGAGTGGACAAATGGAGATCGTAAATGGTACGGATGGCATAGCTAACTCTTCGTTTTTGGCTTTGAATGACGCGCGGGATCGGTTGTATGCGGTAAGCGAGACGGAGCAAGGGGAAGTCTACGCATATTCGGTTGACGCCGAAACAGGCGAGCTGCATTTGCTGGACCGCAAGCCAACGGAAGGTTCTGCTCCCTGCTATATTGCATTGACTCGTGACGAAAGCCATGTGCTGGTTGCCAATTATTCAAGCGGCCATGTCGATGCTTATCGCATCGGGGATCAGGGGGAGCTTGAGCTGAGCAGTCTGGTTCAGCATAGCGGCAGCAGCATCAACCAGGATCGCCAGGAGGGAGCGCATCCGCATTCCGTATTCCAGGATCCGGAGGGGAAATATGTGCTTGTATGCGACCTGGGAATGGACGAGATTGTCTTCTATCGTCTTGAGGATGGCAAGCTGGTATCGCACCATGCCGTGAAGACGGCTCCGGGGGCGGGACCGCGGCACTTCGACTTCCATCCGTCAGGGCAATGGGCTTATGGTATCAACGAGCTGGACGATACGGTGAACGTGTATGCCTTGGATTCGCAGGCAGGGGATATGAAAATTCTGCAGACCCTGTCAGCTCTTCCGGAAGGTGCCGCACGGGGAAGTGCTAGCGCAGACATTCATATCACGCCATGCGGCCGGTTTCTGTATGCTTCCAACCGCAGCGAGGACAGTATCGGACTATATCACGTCAACCCATCCACAGGCTTGTTGACGTCGGTGGAATGGGTATCCACGGGCGGAAAAACGCCGCGGAATTTCGCTGTTTTTAAAGGCGGTTATGTGCTGGCGGCCAATCAGAACAGCAGCACCATCGTTTCCTTTAAAATCGACAAGGAGAATGGACGGCTAACTCCAACGGGATATGCGCTTGAGGTACCGAAGCCGGTATGCATCCTTCCGGTCACCAAGTGCAAACATTAGTCGGTCATTTGAAAGTCGATTAATAAAGCAGCCTCTGCATCAAGCAGAGGCTGCTTTTTCGGGTTGGGAGGACGCTGCTGCCCATGAACCAAGCGGTTGTCGGTCGTATCCTTGGGGGCACTTCTGACCCGGGACCCGCGCTTATCCTTAGAACTAGCCTCTCTCTTCGGAGTAATACAGATGAAACAACACGTCCTGCTGATGGTTGCCGAAGCCTTTTCCGAACAGGGTGATGCCGCTTGTGTTTTTTTCCTGCCCCGGTACCGCGATGCGGAAGGTCCACTGCTTGTCCCGTACGGGAAGGCTGCTAAGCGTAACGCCCGAGATTCGTTCTCCATCGACATACGTACCGTCCTGGTTGATCCGAAGTGTTTTCAGCATGCCGTTCTGGCTTCCGGGATCAGACCACCAGGCAGGGGTATAGGTGCCCTGGTGGGTACTTTGGTATTTTAGGCCGGCCCATCCGCCGAGCTCTACCCGGTTGAAGGAAAAGACGAGGCTGGACGGCTTGGCATTCGGATGGAAAGGAAGCATGGTTGACAGTTCACAGGTGATTTCCAGCTCTTCTGGAGTTTGGCTGTCGAGCAGACAGTTGGGAACCTTATACTCGATATAGCCGCTGCGGAACCATAACATTTTGGCTTGGACGCGTTCGGGATACCAGAAGTACCTCGGTTCGTTATATTCCCCGATGGTGTGCTCAACGGTTGCGATTCCACAGGGGGCAGTAAGCTCGAAATCCGTGTAATGGCCGACGGAAACCTCTGTTTGATGAGATTTGCGGTGGAGTGCAGGGGACGCGGGGATCGTAATCTCGATTCGTTCGGCGGATAAGGCGCAGATTTTTTGCACTCCGCCTTTGCCGGGAGCCATTCGGGTTGTGATTAACCGGGCTTTCTCCAGCTTTTTAACATGCATGGTCATGATGGCGCTGCTTAAGCAGAGGGCTTCTGCCAACTCTCGAACATTCATCTGCCGCTCGGATAGAAGCTGAAGGATATTGAGCCTCACACGGCTGGCCAGAGCTTCGTAGACAGGAAGGGACGCGGTAGTTGTATCCAGTTCCATGACAAGCCTCCATTCAGATTGAAAATGAGACTTACACTTTCAATTATATAATGGTATTCCATAATGTACCAATATTCATCGTATAAATCCCGTAATTTTCCCAAAAAAAGGATTGACGAAGATATAGACTGTGTTTACAATACGAATATAACATACTAAACAGGTAGGAATAATGGTTATAAAAAGGAAAATGGAATACTTCGTTCTCGCCGTACAAACGGAGGAACTGCTGAACAAGGGAATGGATCGCATTCATGATGGATGGGTCATGCCTTGGATAGCATTTCTCCGTTTTTTTGTTTGGTTTAGGAACGGTCTGGCGGGATTCGAAATTTTACAATGAGGAGTGGGGAAGATGGTCAAAGCAAGGAATAAGGGGTTTGGAACAGCAAAAAAGGGAGTGGTGATTGCTCTTGTACTTATGTTAACGGCGGCGCTGGCAGCCTGCGGATCCAAGGATGGGGCCGGTGCATCCGCAGAAGGAAAGAGTCAAAGCACGGAAACGAAAAGCAGCGCCAAAGAGATCAGCCTGCTGAATGTATCCTATGACCCGACCCGGGAACTGTATGAGAATTATAACAAAGCATTTGCAGCCTATTGGGAAAAGGAAAAGGGACAGAAGGTAACTATTAAACAGTCGCACGGCGGTTCCGGTGCGCAAAGCCGCTCGGTCATTGACGGATTGGAGGCGGACGTCGTGACGCTCGCGCTCGGCTATGATATTGATGCGATTCAGAAAAAAGGACTCATCAATGAGGGCTGGCAAAGCAAATTTGACTTGAACAGCACGCCTTACAATTCAACCATCGTGTTTCTGGTGCGCAAAGGCAACCCGAAGCAGATCAAGGACTGGAACGATCTAATCAAGGGCGACGTGCAGGTGATCACGCCTAATCCGAAGACATCTGGCGGAGCACGCTGGAATTATCTGGCCGCTTGGGGATATGCCCTGAAGCAGAACAATAACGATGAAGAAAAAGCGAAAGAGTTCGTCCGTGACCTCTTCAAGCATGTACCGGTGCTGGATACCGGGGCCAGAGGAGCGACGACAACATTCGTGGAACGCGGCATCGGCGATGTGCTGCTGGCCTGGGAGAATGAGGCGCTGCTGTCCGTGAAGGAACTTGGTCCGGACAAATTCGATATCGTGTATCCTTCCATCAGTATTCTGGCGGAACCTCCGGTTGCCGTCGTGGATAAAGTCGTGGATAAGAAGGGAACTCGTGAAGTGGCGGAAGCTTACCTGAAATATCTGTACTCGGAGGAAGGCCAAAAAATAGCGGCAGAAAACTTCTACCGTCCGACGCTTGCCGGCGTCATCGAGAAGTATAAGGATACGTTCAAAGACATCAACCTGTTTACGCTCAAGGATGTATTCGGAACATGGCAGGAGACGCAGACCAAGCATTTCAGCGACGGCGGCGTGTTCGACCAAATCTATACGCCGGGCAAATAAAGCAGACAGGCATGGAGAGGATGAGATGTTATGAGCCAAGCAAGGGCAGGGCGGAGCCGGGTACTTCCCGGCTTTGGCCTTACGCTCGGATATAGTGTTGCCTATTTAAGCCTCGTGGTGCTGCTGCCGTTGTCCGCGCTGCTGATCAATTCGACCGGCCTCGACTGGGCGAAGTTCTGGCAGGTGGCGACGGATCCGCGCGTGCTCGCTTCCTACCGGATCAGCTTTACCACCTCCGCTGCCGCCGCATTGATTGATGCAGTGCTGGGCCTTCTACTCGCCTGGGTTCTGGTACGCTATGAATTCCCGGGAAGGAAGCTGTGTGACGCGCTGATCGATCTGCCGTTTGCGCTGCCGACTGCGGTTGCGGGCGTATCGCTGACCGCCTTGTATGCGCCGAACGGCTGGATCGGGTCCCTGCTCGAACCGCTGGGAATTAAGGCAGCCTTTTCGCAGCTTGGCATCACGCTCGCCTTGATGTTTATTGGCCTGCCGTTTGTCGTAAGAACATTGCAGCCGGTGCTTCAGGATGCGGAACGTGACGCCGAGGAGGCCTCGGCGACGCTGGGAGCGGGGAGATTCCGGACGTTTCGCACCATCATTCTTCCGGGGCTTGTGCCGCCGCTGTTGACGGGCTTTGCACTTGCCTTCGCCAGAGGCATCGGGGAATATGGCTCGGTTGTGTTTATATCCGGCAATATGCCGATGAAAACGGAGATCGCTCCGCTGCTCATCATGTCCAAGTTGGAGCAATACGATTATGCGGGTGCCGCGGCAGTAGCCGTGCTACTTTTGCTGATTTCATTCCTGATGCTGCTTGTGATCAATTCACTGCAGCGTTGGTCCAGCCGGAAAAAGGAGGCGGTATAACATGGCAGGTACTCTACCAGGAGCCGCAGCGCCACGTCCGGTGCAAACTTCGAGGGCGGCATCAGAGGCACCTTGGGTGAAATGGCTGTTGATTGCCGGAGCAGGGCTTGTGCTTCTGTGGCTGATCGTGCTTCCGCTTGCCGTCGTGCTGACGCAGGCGCTGAAGAAGGGCTGGGATGTCTATCTCAGCGCTTTATCCGATCCGGATGCCTTGTCTGCGCTGAAATTGACATTGCTGGTGGCTCTTATCACCGTCCCGCTGAATACGATTTTCGGAGTCGCGGCAGCGTGGGCGATAACGAAATTCAAATTTAAAGGCAAAGGCATCCTTATTACCTTGATTGATTTGCCATTTGCGGTCTCGCCGGTCATCGGCGGCCTGATCTTCGTGCTCGTATTCGGGGCGAACGGCTGGTTTGGCCCATGGCTTGCAGATCATGACATCAAGATCATCTACGCTGTGCCCGGTATCGTGCTGGCTACGCTGTTTGTCACATTTCCATTTGTGGCGAGAGAGCTCATTCCGCTTATGGAGGATCAGGGACAGCAGGAAGAGGAAGCCGCCATCACGCTTGGAGCCAAAGGCTGGGTCGTGTTTACGAAGGTGACGCTGCCTAACATCCGCTGGGGTCTGATCTACGGGATTATTCTGTGCAATGCCAGAGCGATGGGGGAGTTCGGCGCGGTATCGGTCGTTTCCGGGCATATTCGCGGAGAGACCAACACGCTTCCGCTGCACGTCGAGATCCTGTACAACGAATATCAGTTCTCCGCCTCCTTTGCCGTGGCTTCCCTGCTGCTGCTGCTGGCATTGGCTACGCTGCTGATCAAGAGCTTCTATGCCCGAAAAAATGCGCATTGACAGTCTTTTTGCCGGCATGATAATGTAACTGTAAAACATAGTAAATTGGTTGGAAAAGAATGATTAATCCGATATGATGTCATCGACGTGATGAATGTCATGAATGAGATGAATGTGAAATACCCAAAAACGTTCTGAAGCAAAGGAGGCTGCATCATGGCAAAAGGGCTCCAGGTGGATCAATTATGGCTCGAACGGATCGCAGGCCAATTAAATGACATGGAATTCGGCTCGCTTCATATCGTCGTGCATGAAGGCCAAATCGTGCAGATGGAACGGACCGAGCGGAAGCGTTTTGAGAATACGCCGGCCAAAGCAGCCAAGACGGGGATTACGGCAAGAACCCGGCAGGATCTGAAAAAGACGTCCCGGGATCACCGGCAGGCCTGATGTGCTGCTGAGGAACGTGAATGGTTATGGATGTTCAATCGAGCTTGAAAAAAACAAACCCGTTGATGGTATAGCCCTTGGGAGGGCGAACATCGACGGGTTATTTTTCAGTTTGCATGTGTTCTTCTTCGGAAACCTCAAGTAAATCTGCGGAGCCTGCATATGGACGGTCACGCCTTGAACGATGAGGGTTCATGGCAAATCCCCACGCAAAGAGAATAACTTGTACAGCTAATATGTAAGGGGCAGCGGTTAAGCCCGCCAAGTGTGCCAGCGCGGCAGCACTTATGAGAAGAGCCAGAACCCGATACGAAATTCGGGTTGAGTCTTTTCTCGGCGTCATCACGGCGAGGTAGAAGGAGATGACTGCTGCAACACATGACACAAACCGTATCCACAGCTCGGCGCTTGTCCAGGATAACACCGTGAAGCTCTGTCCTGGAAGCTCCTGATACAGTTGCAGGCACCAGTATAGAATCAGCACCATGGCTGCAAAGGGAACTGCAGGGCGGATCAGCTTCCAGAAACCGATGCCCCAGCCCGGATTGTCCAGTGAACGGATAATGGACGACTGCTCACGGATTCGCCGGCTGATCTCCCGGTCCAGCACTCTTTGCAGCTGCAGATGACGCGACGCATCACGCTCTCTGGTGTATGCATCAATGGCTTCAAGCAGCTCCGTTGTGATCAGTGGAGCAGCTTTGCATTGCTGCAGCAGCAGAATCAGGGACTCAGGCTCTTGTTCGGATTCAGACGATGAATCCGCAGCCGCTTCGTTGTCCAGCATACCCGCTGCGCGGGAATAGATTTCGAGTGTTTGGTGAAGGCGCTCCAGCCGTGCCGTAGCCATGCTTCGGAAGGAACGGGCGGTACGGAAATACAGCCATAGAAAAAGGATGATCGCAAGTCCGGTGATCATGATTCTGGACTGCGTATCGGTAATATCATTTGCATTAATCCAAGCCGCAAGGTACAACGCCGAATCCCTCCTTCATCGCTTTTGTTATCACTATTGCATAACAGGCTCCGGATTACAATATTTCAATGTGCCTGATTATTCCAGCTTCGCGGATAAAATATGCGGAAGACTGTCGAGATCCTTCAGAAGCTCCTGTAGAGTACCGTTATGTCTGGTCTTGCCCTCGATTTTGAGATGATACATGCCGAGGCGTTCGGGATCCTGCTCCATTTCATAAGAAGCGATGGCAATTTTCCTGGCGGCAAGCGATTCCAGAATGGGTTGCACGGATTCCTTGGATTCCAGCTCGAAGGAGATGTTGAGCGCCCTTCCGGTTTTGAAGATCATGCTGAGCAGCTCAAGTCCGATCATCACGAGAATGGTCGCGCTGATTCCGGCAGCATACATGCCTGAGCCGATGGTCAGGCCAATGCCCGAGGTGGCCCATACCCCTGCAGCCGTCGTAAGACCGCGCACCATTTTGCGTTCAATAATAATCATGCCAGCTCCGAGAAAACCGATGCCGCTGACGGCCTGAGCCGCGATCCGGCTGGGATCCAGCGCAATATGATCATTGTCCAGAACCTGTGAGAATCCATACTGTGACACCAGCATGATCAGCGCGCTGCCGACGGCGACGAGAAAATGGGTTCTCAGCCCGGCTTCCTTGGCTCTGAGTTCACGCTCCAAACCAATGACGGCCCCGAGCAGCCCGGCCACCGCCAAACGGATCATGTATTCTGCAATCATGCATTCATCAGCTCCTTTAACAAACAGTTGCGGAAGAGTTCCTGATTTATTACCCCATTTCCTTGCTTACTTCGTTCACGGTATTTTTCAACTCTTGACTCAGGTGGGTAAATAGATACCAAAAGGAATTGCCAGGGAGGTTTCGGAATGGACTTGGGAATGATCACCGTTAAACTGATTACCGGTTTTCTAGGATTGTGGATTATGACGCGCGTTCTGGGCAAAAAAGAAATTTCCCAGCTGACTCCCTTTGATTTTGTGTCTTCGCTCATGCTGAGTGAATTGGTGGGCAATACCGTATATCAGGAAGACGTCCATGTCGGTCAGCTTTTGTTTTCACTGGCCATATGGTTCATTTTATCTTATGTATTTGAAAAAGTAACCCAATATGCCAGGAAAACCCGCGGATCTTTGGAAGGATCGCCTTCCATCCTCATCCGTAACGGGGAAGTGGATATGCGTGAAATGAAGCGGAACCGCCTCGATTTCGAACAGCTGCTGATGATGCTTCGTCAAAAGGATATCTTTTCCGTCCGGGAGGTATCCTATGCTATTTTCGAGACCAACGGATCGCTGAGCGTGATGAAAAATGGAGCGTATGAGGCTGTGCAAAAATCGGATCTGAAGATTTCGGATGATGAGCCGGGCTTTACTTATCATTTTCTGGAGGACGGCCGCATGAATGAAGAAGGTCTTCAGGCTCTGGGCAAGGATAAAACATGGCTGTTGGAGCAGCTTCGCGAAAAAGGATACCAGGAACCGGAAAAAATCGCGTACGCGGAATGGCAGGAGGGGCGGGGATTATACATTCTTGAGCATAAGCACAAAAAGAAGGATCGATGAATGGTCAAGAATTTCGGGCATGAACCGCCATTTGAGGGTAATATAGGAGTGTACGCATAGTTAAACCATACAGAGGAGATTATTTCATGACAGAAACCATTCACCCGATGAATATAACGATATTTGGCGCAACCGGCACGGTCGGACAGGCTGTGCTTAAAGAAGCACTTAGCCGCGAGCATGAAGTAACGGCAGTCGTGCGGGACGTATCCCGGCTAACCGACAAGCATGAACGTCTGCATGTGGTCCAGGGCGATATCCTTGACCCGGCATCGGTAGAAAAGCATACGAAAGGACGCGAAGCGGTGATCAGCGCTTATGGTCCGAAGTTCGGTTCGGAGGAGGAGCTTGTGGAAGCTGCTCGTTCTCTGGTCGAAGGCGTACGGCGCTCCGGGGCAAAGCGTCTGCTGGTGATTGGGGGAGCCGGGAGTCTGATTACGGACGAAGGCGTGCCTCTTATGGATACGCCAGCCTTTCCTGCAGAGGTCTATCCGCTGGCCAAAGCGCATGCGGATGCTTTTGAGATATACAGCCAGTCGGAGCTGGAATGGTCTTACCTCAGTCCGGCTGCTGTGCTTGAGGATGGCCGCCGCAGCGGGAATTTCAGAATCGGCATTGACCGCCTGATAACGGATGAGCTTGGCGTCAGCCGGATCACGACGGGGGATTTGGCCGCGGCGCTGATGGATGAGATGGAGGATCCGTATTTCGTCGCTTCCCGGTTTACGGCGGCGTATTAGGGCCGGATTTGGCCAGGAACTGAAGATCTAATGCAGTTAAGCAGCGTTCGGAGAGGACGATAGGCGGTCTTGGCCGTTAAGGGAAAGGGAGAAGGGCAGCGGGCGCGATCCAATGTGGATGTGCAGCGCTGCTTTTTCTATAGAATCGGCAGGATTCAGAAGTTTGGGATCCGTGCTAGAGGATAGGGATATTTCACTGTGGTTTACATTAGAATGTGATATGGAAAAAGGGAGGAAGAGATGCATGTACATGGTAACTTCAGCGCAGATGCGGGAGCTGGACCGCCGCACCATAGAGGAAATCGGGATTCCTTCGGCTGCATTAATGGAGAATGCGGGGAGAGCTATTGCGGAGGAAGTGATACGGCTGTGCCGGGAGCGGAACATGTCGCGGCAGGTTGACGAAGCTCGTGGCAGCTTCCTGGAGAGGGAACTCCGCGGCTCGATTCGAGGCGATGAAGCTCTAGAGCTTGAACAGCCTGGCCGAGAGCATTGGCTGATCCTTGCCGGCAAAGGCAATAATGGCGGCGACGGGCTGGTAGCCGCCCGTTACCTTCGCGAGGCGGGCGTCGGCGTCACTGTCGTGTACGCTCTTCCGCCGGAGCAGCTGCAAGGGGATGGCGCCCTGCAGCGTGACGCCGCTGCAAGGCTGGGCATCCCCTTGCTTGTCCACGGACGCGATGCCGTGGACTATGCCGCATGCACGGGCATCGTGGATGCCCTGCTGGGGACGGGCGCGCACGGCGAACCGCGCGGCGCGTACGCGGACATGATTGCCGCCGCGAATGCCAGCGGCAGAATGATCGTGTCGGCGGATATTCCCAGCGGGGTGGACGCCGACACGGGGGAAGTCAGCCAGCCGTGCATCGCGGCGCGGCTGACGGTCTGCCTCGCGTTCCTGAAGCGAGGCTTGACGCAGTACCCCGGCGCGGAAGCCGCCGGGGAGGTGGTGGTCCGCTCCATCGGCATACCCTCGGAGCTGTGCGGTCAGCAGGAGGGCCTGGCCTACCTGCTGACCGAAGGCACGCTGCGCGGCCGCCTGCGCGTGGACGCGGCGCGCCGCCGCTCGCCGGACGGCCACAAGGGCACGTATGGACACGTGCTTGTGGCGGCCGGAAGCCCGCGCATGAGCGGCGCGGGCCTGCTGTGCAGCCGCGCGGCGCTGCGTGCGGGCAGCGGCCTCGTGACCTGGGCACTGCCTGCACCGCTGCTGCCGCACATGGCAGGAGCAGCGCCTGAAATCATGCTCGCCCCCGCAGCGGAGGGCGACTGGGACGCAGCTTCCGCGACATCCGTGCTGCAGCTTGCCGAAAGCCGGGACGTGATAGCGATCGGTCCCGGCCTAGGGCGCTTCGAGAAGGATGGAGAATGGCTTCGCCGTATTTGGGAGCAGTCACAGTGTCCGCTGGTAGTGGACGCTGATGCTCTGAATATGCTGGCGGATCGTACGGATCTATCTGCTTGGAAGACGCGGAGGGCTGATACGGTGCTGACGCCGCATCCGGGTGAAATGGCTCGGCTGGCGGGCTTGTCCACGAAGGAAATACAGCGTGACCGGATCGGAGCCGCCGTGAAGTATGCGACGGTCAATCGGGTGACGCTGGTGCTCAAGGGAGCACGGACCATCATTGCCGCTCCCGATGGCTCGGCATACGTGAACATGACCGGCAATGCCGGCATGGCGACGGGAGGCTCCGGAGATGTGCTGACGGGCATCATCGCCGGACTTCTGGCCCAAGGACTAACCGGTCTTCAGGCAGCCGCCTACGGCGTATATCTGCACGGTTTAGCGGGAGAGACGGCGGCCGCGCGGCGCGGGCACATGTCATCACTGATTGCCGGAGATCTGATCGAGGCACTGTAATCATCGGCGGGGTGTCTGCCATCTCTACGATCCTCTACAAGCAAAAAAGGCAAATCAACGGCACGACGAGCGCAAATAATGGCGTAAACAAAGAATCGCTGGAGAAAAGGCGCTTCCCTGTAAAAAACACCAATAGAGTGCAGACGCCTGCTACTGCCGCGAGCTCAGGATATCCGTCAAACTCTGGTGTACGGATAAACAGGCAGTAATATGCCGTATAAGCGGCGGCTGCATACAAGGCAGCCTGTTTCAGACGGCTTAGCGGCGGGAGCATGGCCAGGATGGCGTCCGATGCTATGGAAATTAACATGGCATAGCTGTAAACCCACATCTCCGGCGACATGGAGAGCTCATCGCTCCGTGCGCCCCAAGGCATCTCAGGCAATGGCAGCACCCGTGACAGCAGCATAAGCATCAGCAGGGTCAGGCCTGCTGATGCCAGCTTGTTCATCGTATATTTGCCCGACTTCAGCCGGGCATGGATAAAGGAATAATCCGGTTTCATCATTCGGTCCTCTCCTTGCCCATTATGATCCTTGGTACAGCATAATCTTCATCCTTAAGAAAGGTTACAGGGAGATGGGGCGAGGATATGAGTTGGGTGTTTTTCTTTAGATATCAGGCAGACGCATCCGAGAAGAGCCCCCTGATATCGCAAGAAAAACTTCCTTTTATAACCGATATGATATAAATGTTTTTCTTTAGATATCAGGCAGACGCATCCGAGAAGAGCCCCCCTGATATCGCAAGAAAAACTTCCTTTATAACCGATATGAAATAATTGTTTTTCTTATGATCCCCCCCAAGAATTTGAGTTGCGAAACATGGATATATGCAGGATGTGGTAAAATTGGTTATCGGAGTGAATCTTGCATGAGCCATTGAAGCATGTGCATGTTACATGCATGTATCCTGCGATGTTGAATACGAATTCGGGAACAAGGGGGCAGGAGAGCGAATGGAGAAATTCATGGCTGGCTTAGGTATTTTCTGTGGTGTGTTTCTCGCATTTTTCCTGATTGTTTTATTTTCAGGCGATCTTGCGGTCATGGTGCCCATCGTAGGATTTAGCACGGTTATTGCCATGCTGGGCGTGGTTTTGATCAACCAGCAAAGAGAGCTGGAAGCCCGGAGGAGGGCCGAGAGAAGACGACTGAACCAGCTGAATAGCAATAATGAGCAGACAAAAGGCAGCCTTTCCTGATCCGACCGGGAGGCTGCCTTTGCCGTTGAGGAACCCATGTCAACGGAATGACTGTTGTCATCGTATTACGGACAGTGATGTTCCATGAGATTATTCCTTATTTCATTCGTTATTTCAAAATACGTAGGATGGCGTGAAAATGGAGTGCGTGAAAATCAGGATTTCTTTTTCCGCGGGATGGTCAGCGTGTGCCAGTCATCGCCCTGGATCATTTTAGCCACATAAATGATTTGGCCTACGTGGCTGGAGTAATGAGACATTTGGCGTTCGATGGATTCCAGAACCGAATGGGGCTGCTGCCGGATATAGACGGTGCGGAGCAGGTCATCGCTTTTCAGATCCGAGAGCGTCTGGAGAAAGACATCCCAGCCCTGGTTCCATATGGAGAGAAGATCATCCTTGGACTCGATCGTACCTTCGAACTCCTCATCCCGGTCGCGGCCGGGCTTTTCGCCATCCGTTGTGAGAAAATCAGTCCAGCGTGAGATCATATTGCCGCTTAGGTGTTTGACGATGATGGCGATGCTGTTGGACTCCTCGTTCGGTGCCCAGTTCAGTTTTACATCATCCTGTACTTGGGCAATGGCTTTCTCAGCGGATTGCTTAAGTTCTTTAAATTTTGCCGTTGCGCTTGCAAGGTAAACACTTCCCAAATCTTGAACGTTTGTTGGATTTTCCAATCCAATCACCTCCGTATATGGATGTTTCGGCTTTCCAGAACGATAGTACATCCAGTATATTCCTATCGAAATGTCTTCTGCAACTATACAAATAACCTCCTCACTGCGCAGCGGTCTGCTGCGCAACGAGGAGGATGGTTGGCATTTCTGTCGATGCCATCAAGAAGCGTTAAGTGAGGAGTTGGGGCGGAACCAGCCGCTCCACGCCGCCCATGTAAGGCCGCAGTGCTTCAGGGATATAGATGCTGCCGTCTTGCTGCTGATGATTCTCCAGCAGCGGAATCAGGATGCGGGGCGATGCCACGGCAGTGTTGTTCAGCGTATGGCAGTATTGCAGATTTCCTTCCTCGTCCCGGTACCGGATATTCGAGCGGCGGGCCTGGAAATCCAGCAGATTCGACGACGAATGCGTTTCGCCGTAGGCATCACGGCTAGGCATCCAGGTCTCGATATCATACTGCTTATGGGTTTTCTGCGACATGTCGCCGGTGCAGACGGCCATCACCCGGTAAGGGAGCTCCAGCAGCTGCAGAATACCTTCGGCATGGCCGGTAATTTCCTGAAGCACCGCCTCCGATACCGCGGGATCGTTTTGACAGAGCACGACCTGCTCCACCTTGGCGAACTGGTGAACGCGGTATAATCCGCGCACATCTCGTCCGGCCGACCCGATCTCGCGCCGATAGCAGGCCGACATGCCCGCGAGCCGGATCGGCTCTGTCACGTCAACGATCTCATCGCTGTAATACGATACAAGCGATACTTCCGACGTACCGACCAGCCATTTGTCTTCTCCGGTCAGCTCGAATGTCTGATCCTGGCCGGTGGGGAAAAAGCCCGTCCGGTTCAGGGCTTCGGGACGGACCATCACCGGAACGTCCATGGGCGTGAATCCGCGTGCAGTCAGATAATCCAGTGCGAGACGCTGTACTGCAAGATGAAGGTAGAGACCTGCACCTTTCAAATAATAGTTGCGCGTTCCTGCGGTCTTTACGCCCCGCGGAATGTCGATCATGTCATGCATTTCACCCAGAGTCACATGATCGCGCAGCTCATAATCAAATACCGGAGTTTCTCCGACCCGGCGAACCTCGACATTGTCGGTGTCATCCTTGCCTATGGGTGTATCGGCCGATACGACGTTGGGAGCAAGGAGGAGGAGCTTCGACACATTTTGGTCGGCTTCCTGCAGCCCGGCTTCCAGAATGCCCAGCTCTTCATTCAGCTGTTTGACCTGAGCCATCATCGGTTCTGCTGCTTCCTTGTTGCCCTGCTTCATGAGCGGTGCGATTTCCTTGCTGAGCTTGTTGCGCTGTGCTCTTTTTCCTTCCGTTTGCAGCAGCAGATCCCTGCGCTTCGAATCCCATTCAAGCAGCTTATCTACCTGAAAGGGAATGTTCTTGTGTACCGCCGTTTGCTGTACCTGTTCCGCATGATCGCGGATAAATTGCATGGTTAACATGATTGATCTTAGCTCCTTTGTCCGTAAAAAAATACAAAAAGCGCCCTCATCCTTTGGGACGAGGAGCGCTTGCTCGCGGTGCCACCCAACTTGACCGGACTGCATACGCAGGAGCCGATCCTCTTGGTTCCGCGGTAACGGACGGAAAGCCGGTAAACTTAGGGAGAAGAGCGAAACTCTGCTCCGATCGAAAACGCCTCACAGTTGGATGCTGATCATCGGCATAGTGGTTGGTGTTCAATTCTTTTGGCTTAGTATATCGTAAACCGGTTTCCGGCGCAATATACATTTATTCCGGAAATCGCATTTACAGTTTGGGAAGGACCTTTCTTGCGGCAAGAAAAAGCCATGTGCATAGAACAAACGGCATCGTCAGCGTCGGGAGTCCGTAAGGCAAA
This sequence comes from Paenibacillus dendrobii, assembly GCF_009807035.1. GTDB lineage: Bacteria > Bacillota > Bacilli > Paenibacillales > Paenibacillaceae > Paenibacillus_AQ > Paenibacillus_AQ dendrobii. The sequence continues at coordinate 298,057 of NZ_WUBI01000003.1, read as the reverse complement.
AGCCAACTGTCCAGGCTTGCCGTAACAGGCACGGTCAGAATGGCTGCAATGATACCCGCCCATGGCGCAAACCGGCTCTTTGCATCGAATACAGCAGCGACCGCCAGTATGGTTAACACGGCATTATATCCGTAAAGCCCGGCATTTAGCAATGAAACCTCCGCCCCTAGTCCATAAGCGGCTAACCAAGCAACGATCGTACCGATCACCGCATACAGGCCCAGTCTCCAACCGGCCCATAGCACCCCAATGAATATGAGAATTCCGGACCAAACATTATCCTGAAAATATACTTGTCCAATCCCGTTAACTAGCCCATGAAACCAGTCCATTGAACCTCCGGCATGCAGCTTCCAGTGCGATAGATCCTGCGGCAAGAGGTCGGGATTGAGTTTGAAGGCCTCCAAACGGTAAGAAGCAAGCAGCAGAAACCAAGTGAGTACAATATACGGAAATGTCATTACAGGTATTGTGGTATTTCGCAGCATGTGCATCATAGCTGCGGTAAAAAGAGCTGCCACGGCGGCCCCTCCTAAAGCGATGATCCAGCGCATGTCTCCATCCAGATTTAACGCCAGCGCGATGCCGGCGAGTACCGAGTTATAACTAAGTAATCCTTGGTTAACAATGGTTTTCTCCGCTCCTCCGAAGCGGCCGATGAGAGCAGCTATGAATGCAGACAGCAATGCGATAATGCCTATCGAAACCGAGGATAGCATGATAGCGATCAGAATAATGAGACCCGAGACAGCATTTTCAATGAATATAACCTGGGAAATGCCTATTAAGGTTGCAGCAATGAGTGGAGTTAACGTTCCTTCTCGTAATGCTTTTCGTTTGTCCGTTTGCATGATGATCTCCTTTTCTGGGGAAGGGTTTCCTTGCATTCTACTTGAACAATCCGGCGAGTTTACTAGATCAACATTTGCAATATGTATTATATATAATAAATTGAATATGGAATTTATTATATATATAAAATATGATATATTAAGGATATGAGGTAATCAAATCCATATATCCTAGATTTGGCTCAAATGCTGTATAAATACACGGTAATTCCTTGGGAATTTAAAAAGACGATGAATACATCACAACTAGGAGGCTAATCCATGCAATTGTTACCGCGTGAGATGGACAAACTTTTGATCGTAGTTGCCGCAGATCTTGCCAAGCGAAGAAAAGCAAGAGGACTTAAACTAAACCATCCTGAAGCCATTGCCTATATCACTTATGAAGTCATGGAAGGGGCCCGGGATGGTAGAACCGTTGCAGAATTAATGGAATACGGCGCAACTATTTTGTCTCGTGACGACGTGATGGAGGGCATTCCGGAGATGATTCATGATATCCAGGTGGAAGCCACCTTTCCGGATGGAACCAAACTGGTCACCGTACATAGTCCGATACGGTAGTAACCAAACGACAGGAGGAAAATTCAAATGACACCAGGCCAGATTTTTTTGAAGGATGAAGACATTATCTGTAATGCTGGAAGACTTGCATCAAGAACCACTGTAAAGAACATCGGGGATCGGCCGGTTCAAGTAGGTTCTCACTTTCATTTTTACGAGGTCAACGAAGCTCTTCAGTTCAACCGTGAAGACGGCTTCGGCAAACATTTGAACATCCCGGCGGGGGCTGCAGTGCGGTTTGAGCCCGGAGACGAGAAAGAAGTCGAATTGGTTTGCTTTGCCGGAGAACGCCGTGTCTATGGATTTAACAATAAAACTGATGGATCTGTGGAAAGCGGGGGCCAACAATGAGCTTTAGAATGCCAAGAACCCAATACTCTCAAATGTATGGACCGACAACGGGAGATTCGATACGCCTTGCAGATACGGATTTGATTATTCAGATCGAGAAGGATTATTCATCCTACGGGGATGAAGTCGTGTTTGGCGGCGGCAAAGTGATTCGCGATGGAATGGGCCAACATCCTTTGGTTACCCGCGGAGACGGAATTCCGGATGTGGTCATTACCAATGCCATTATTTTGGATTATACCGGCATTTATAAAGCGGATATCGGGATTCGCGACGGAAAGATCGCAGGAATCGGAAAGGCTGGTAATCCATTGGTGATGGATAACGTGGACATCATCATCGGGGCTTCCACGGAGATTATCGCAGGCGAAGGCATGATCGTCACGGCTGGCGGCATTGATACGCATGTTCACTTTATCAATCCTGCGCAGATCGAAACGGCGTTGTCTTCCGGACTTACGACGCTCATCGGTGGAGGTACGGGTCCTGCTGCGGGTTCCAAGGCCACAACCGTTACCCCTGGTGCATGGAATATTCAGCGGATGCTCGAGGCGGCGGAAGGAATGCCCATCAACGTCGGTTTCACAGGAAAGGGACAAGCTGCGGCGGAAGAGCCTCTGGCCGAACAAGTACGGGCCGGAGCGATTGGACTCAAGGTCCATGAGGACTGGGGCGCTACGGCATCGGCTCTCGACCATGCATTAAGCGTGGCGGATAAGTATGATGTGCAGGTTGCGGTTCATGCCGATACCCTGAACGAAGGCGGCTTCATGGAGAACACGATGGCTGCCATTAAAGACCGGGTTATCCATATGTACCATACGGAAGGCGCAGGCGGGGGGCATGCTCCGGATTTAATCAAATCCGCCAGCTACATGAACGTTCTTCCGTCATCTACGAATCCGACGCTTCCTTATACGGTGAATACGATCGATGAACATTTGGATATGCTCATGGTTTGTCACCACTTGAATCCTTCGATCCCTGAGGATCTTGCTTTTGCGGACTCGCGCATTCGTCGTGAAACCATTGCCGCGGAAGATATTCTGCAGGATATGGGCGTCTTCAGCATGGTGAGTTCGGATGCGCAGGCCATGGGACGTGTAGGCGAGGTCATTTTGCGGACATGGCAAACTGCTGACAAAATGAAAAAACAACGGGGAACGATGCAGGGAGACAGCGAGCTCTCGGATAATCATCGTGCCAAGCGCTATGTTGCCAAATATACGATCAATCCGGCCATTACGCACGGGATTTCAGAGTATGTAGGTTCGGTTGAAGTCGGGAAAATGGCGGACCTTGTCATTTGGTCACCTGCATTTTTTGGCGTGAAGCCTGAGATGATCATCAAAAACGGGATGGTCGTGCAAAGCTTGATGGGAGATGCCAATGCTTCCATTCCGACGCCGCAGCCTGTCATCTATCGTCCGATGTATGCGCAATATGGAAAGGCTCTTTCCAGAAGCTCGGCCACTTTCATTTCCCAGTATGCTTTTGACCATAAAGTCCACGAGCAATTGGGCCTCGAGAAAATCATTCTCCCGGTTCACGGCATCCGAACATTGACGAAGAAAGATATGAAGCTGAATTTCGAAACGCCTGAGATTACAGTGGACCCGCAAACCTATGAGGTGAGAGTCAACGGGGAACTCATTACATGTGAGCCTGTTGACAGAGTACCGATGGGCCAGCGCTATTTCCTATTTTGAGGTGAAAAACATTGATTATTGAAAAAGTCCTAACCAATATCGAAAGTTTAGGAAAAGATGAAGTTGGAAAACGCCACATCGAAAAAATATATATGGAAAGCGCCGATTTAGTGAAGCGAATCCAACGGGTTAAAACAGACCATGGCAAGGAAATCGGGATTCGTTTAACAGACCCGCGTGACCTTGTGGCGGGAGATATCCTGTTCATGGATGATAAAAATATCATTATGGTCGATGTCCTCTCGGATGATTTAATCGTCATTCGCCCGCGCAGCTTGAAAGAAATGGGAACCATCGCTCATCAACTCGGAAACCGCCATCTACCGGCCCAGTTTGAAGAGGATGAAATGCTGGTTCAATACGATTACCTTGTTGAAGAATTGCTGAAGCAGCTGGAAATCCCGTATCAAAGGGAAGAGAGGAAAGTAAAACAGGCATTCCGCCATATCGGCCACAGCCATGGATAAGAATACGCTATCGTTATTTCAACTGTGCGATTCGAACTTTCCTACGGGCGCCTTCAGTCATTCGTATGGTCTTGAAAGTTACATCCAAGCAGATCAGGTGCATGATCAGACGACATTTTCCAAGTGGCTCCATGTATATGTGAATGAACAGCTTGTCCATTCCGATGGGCTTGCTTCCCGGCTCGTATTCGATGCATTGCAGGATGGAAAACTGGATCAGGTATGGAAGCTGGATCGCATGCTGACCGTCCAGAACCTGCCTCGGGAAACGAGGGAGGGGACGCAAAAGATGGGTGACCGCATGTTGAATCTCGTAGGATCCTTGTATGATGTGCCTGTGTTGTTGTTGTATCGGGACCGAATCAAGAAGAAGCAGTGCTTCGGACATCCGGCGATCGTATTTACGATGATCGGGCATCATCTTGGCGTTTCGCAATCAACCACGATTCTATATTATTTGTATTCCGTGATTTCAAGCTTGGTGCAAAACGCAGTGCGGGCCATCCCGTTAGGCCAGACGGCTGGACAGAAAGTCATTCAAGGATTCCAGGACGTATTGCTCGAAGCAGTGGACAAGATCCTGGGCCTGAATGAAGAGGATTTCGGAATCATCTCACCCGGCCTGGAATTATCGCAAATGCAGCATGAACGCGTCAATATTCGAATTTTCATGTCTTAAAATATCAACTATAGAAAGAAGTGTGTTATATGGAACCGATTAAGATTGGCATTGGAGGACCTGTCGGCGCCGGAAAAACCATGCTCGTAGAAAAATTGACCCGGCATTTGGAGGGCGAAATCAGCATGGCGGTGGTAACCAATGATATATATACCAAAGAGGATGCCAAATTCCTGATGGCGAACGGCGTGCTGCCGGCAGATCGGATTATCGGCGTTGAAACCGGGGGATGCCCTCACACAGCCATTCGTGAAGATGCCTCCATGAATTTTGCTGCCATTGATGAGTTGAAGGAGAAGCACCCGGATGTTGAGCTTATTTTCGTGGAGAGCGGCGGCGATAATCTTGCGGCTACGTTCAGCCCCGAGCTGGTCGATTTCTCGATCTACATTATCGATGTGGCGCAAGGAGAGAAAATTCCGCGCAAAGGCGGACAAGGCATGATCAAATCCGATTTGTTTATCATCAATAAAACGGATTTGGCGCCTTATGTCGGTGCAAGTCTTGAAGTCATGGAGTCTGATACGAAGGTATTCCGCGGGAATAAGCCGTTTGTATTCACGAACTTAAAGGACAATTCCGGACTGGACCAGGTTATTAAATGGCTTAAAGAGAATGCATTCTTAAAGGGATTGGAATAGGATGAAGGACTGGACAGGGATTCTGCGATTGGAAGCTGAAGAACGAAACGGAAAAACTGTCGCCAAAAATGTGTATTTTCAGGGCGCTTATAAAGTCATGCGTCCGGTGTATCACGATCATTCCGGGCAAGTGTGCTATTATATCCTAAATCCGGGCGGAGGTTACTTGGATGGGGATCGCTATCAAATGAAAATTGCATTAAATGAACAGGCCCGGCTCACTTTAACCACGCAATCAGCAACAAAAATATACAGGACGCCCAAGCAACCCGCCTACCAGGAAACCGAAATTATCCTGAAGAAGGGCAGTTATCTGGAGTATATTACGGATCCGCTGATTGGATATAAGGATGCACGCTATCAACAAAAAACGGTCGTCAAAATGGAGAAGGGCGCAACCTTCCTTTATTCCGATATCATTACTTCGGGATGGTCGCCCGATGGAGAACAATTTAGTTATGATCTGCTTCAATTAATCAGTGAAATCTATATGGATGATGAGTTGGTTGTGTATGATCATATCAAATTGAATCCGGCAAACCACCATATGGCTTCGCTTGGGTATATGGAAGGCTTCTCCCATCTAGGGTCTATGATCGTAGTCGGGGAGCAGGTGAATGCTGATCTTCTCGATCAGTTATATCACGCGGTTCATGAGGATAAGGGCGATTATAAAATCGGACTCTCCTTATTGCCGGTTTCTGGGCTTATCGTTCGGGTCTTAGCGAACTCTACGCAAACCATAGAGAAAATTCATACAACATGTCACCATATGATCAGTCGAGAGCTATTTAACACTATTCCGTCTTTTCTAAGAAAATATTAATGCCGAAGACCCGGCAACCTGTAGGTTGCCGGGTCTTTCACAGAAAAGATACTACCTGAGAACTATAAAAGAGGTTACAATTAAAACGATTACAGATACAATTATGTGGAAGATCAGGTAGATTGGATTAGCTACTCAAATGAAAATAAGGAATGAGAATATATGAATACTCTTGGCTATGCGATTCTCAGTGTACTTGGTAGGAAGCCATGTTCCGGATATCAATTAGCAACCCATTTAGAAGTGTTGTGGCCCGCAAAACATAGTCAGATTTATCCTCTGTTAACCAAAATGGAGCAGAATGGACTGGTAGTGTTTGAGCATGTCGAGCAAACGGGCAAACCGGATAAAAAAATATTTTCAATTACGGAAAAGGGAGAAGAATCTCTGGGAACATGGATTACCGGCAAGACTGCCGATCCCATCCTTCGCGATGAATTTTTGATCAAGATGTATTCGATGTGGATGACAGATGAGAATCAAGCGAAAGAGTTAATTCACGATCGTATAGCTAAATTAGAACATAAGGTAGCTTTGCGAGATCAAAAAATCGCCAAAGTGGAGACTGAATACAGTATTTCATCCAAGCATTTTGGACGGTATGTCCTACTAAATAGAAGTAATTTACTAGATAAAGAAGAGATTTCGTGGTGCCATTGGGTTTTGAAGATTATGGAGAATACCAATATAATTCATTTTTTATTAGGAATCATCAGTGCGGGAACCTTCAATAAAATAATGCAGAGCATTTCTTTTTTTAATGAATTCTAATGGATCACCCTTAAATGAGCATCATGACGGAGGGATGCAAACGAGCGGCCCTGACGAAGGCATGAAGACTTTCGCGGAACGTTCGTATTACTAAAACAAATTATGACGAGCGAAAGGTAGAAAGCATGAAATTTATTTGGAATCGTTATATGTTAGGTGTTTTGGTTATTCATATCATGGGATTCATCGCCTTGTTCACTGTGGTGCCCACCCATCCAACCTTCGTTGGCATGGGGATCGCTGCGTATGTGTTCGGTGTCCGCCATGCGTTTGACATCGATCATATCGCCGCGGTAGACAATACGATCCGCAAATTGATCGCACAAAAGAAAGATTCGCGCGGAGTAGGGTTCTTCTTCTCATTAGGACATTCCACGGTTGTTTTTTTACTGGCAGTATTAACCGCGGTGTCCGTGAAGTTTGTTGCCAAATACATGTCCAGCATGCAGGATATTGGCGGGATTATCGGCGTGACGGTATCCGGTGTTTTTCTGGTATTTTTATCGATACTCAATCTGATGTTGTTCGTTCAACTTTGGAGAACATTCCGCAAGATGAAGGAAGAAAAGATCCGCGAGTCGGATTTAGAGCAATTATTCGAAGCGAAGGGCTTTTTCACCCGATATTTGGGACCCTTATTTAAGGTGGTTACGAAAAGCTGGCATATTTATCCGATTGGTTTCTTGTTTGGCCTGGGTTTCGATACAGCAACCGAAATATCATTGTTAACCATGTCGGCGGGTGCAGCGAACAATAACTTTCCTGTACTCGGGATCATTGCACTCCCGCTTCTATTCGCGGCGGGTATGAGTTTATTCGATACGCTTGATGGCTTGATGATGACCAAAAGCTATGCTTGGGCCAATGATAGACCGGTTCGCAAGGTGTACTACAATCTGATTGTCACCGCGATATCCGTCGTTGCGGCACTGGCGGTCGGCATTGTTGAACTGGCCCAAATTACGACCGAAAAGCTTCATTTGTCGGGCGGTTTATGGGATGTGATTGCATCCATCGACTTCGGCAATTTAGGTTATTTCTTGGTTATTTCGTTCTTGTTGATCTGGGGTTTGGCCGTTTTTATATGGAAATTCTACAAAATCGAAGAGCGTTATACTGTAAAGTAAATGTCGCTTGAATGAAATAAAAAGGGACGAAGTTAGGCAAAACAGCCTGCTTCGTCCCTTTTTGTATGCAGCATGATCCTAGGGAGGCAGGCCTTCTCATATTGCGCCGAACATGACTGGAGGGAACAAGGAACCTATGCAGCCATGTCTGCTTATAGTAAGGAAGGAGAAGCATTACAGACAGGTAATGCGGTCATACAGCAGCCGAAAAAAGAGGTGTTTACTGTTGCGTAGTATAGTCATCCTGAACGGAGGTCCTTCGCTAACTTCACGGCTGATGGGGGTCGTGCGGTATGCGGAGGATTATGCTTTGAAAAAAGGACATCCGCTCCACCGGATCGATGTGGTCAAGCTGCCGGCCGAGGATCTCATTTTGGCCCGGATCGATAGCAAAGAGATCGCTTCCGCTAATCGTACGCTTGCAGAAGCGGATGCCGTCATCATCGCCAGTCCGGTATTTCAGGCCTCGTATACGGGACTGCTCAAGACTTTTTTGGATACGGTCCCGCAAAAGGGACTTGCCGGAAAAATGATATTGCCCCTCTTGATCGGTGGCAGTCTGGCGCATTTGCTCGCGATGGACTATGCCTTGAAGCCGGTGTTGTCCGCAATGGGAGCCAGGCATATTCTCGGCGGGGTTTTTACGGTCGATACTCAGATTACACGGATCAGTTCCGGAGAAATGATACTTGCTTCAGAGCTTATAGAAAGGCTGGATACTGCGCTGGAAGAGCTCTCTGCAGAGCTGGGACGGCGCAGCCTCATGCGCTCGGAGGGGAATGCCGGGGTAGACGGTCCCGAAGCCTGTACGGCCTTAATAGGGAGCCTGCGAGTTCAGATTCAGTAGAAGGCGGGGCAGCTCCGTTCGGTCCTTCTGGCCCAACTACAACAAAGCACCTGTGATCTAGGAAGATCACAGGTGCTTTTGAATGAGAACGGGAAATATATGATTTCGGTTTCTTACAGATCGTCAAATCCGTTGTCGTCGCCGACTTTACCGTAGTTGCGGGACTTGGCTTCGAAGAAGTCGGTTTTGGTGGCGTTCAGCGCTTCATCGGAGAACGGACGGATCCAAGGCATGCAGTTGGAGTCGACGCCTTCGTATCCTTTTTCCAGACCCATCAATTTCAGACGCTTGTTGGCGATGTATTTGATGTAGTCAGACAGCTCGTTCAAGTCGATGCCGCGGTTGTTGCTGAGCGTATAATGCGCCCAGTTCGTTTCGAGCTCAACCGCGCGGTCGATGGTGCGGTAGACGTAGTCCATGTTTTCCGGCGTGTTCAGCTCAGGGAAGTCCTTCAGCAGCTGTTTGAACACTTCGGCGAAGAAGTAGCAATGCTGATTCTCGTCGCGTTGAATGTACGAAATCATCTGGCTGGTTGCCATCATCTTCTGGTCGCGTGCCAGGTTGTAGAAGAAGGCGAAGGTACTGTAGAAGAAAATACCCTCCAGAATCAGGTCAGCCACAAGCGCGCGGAAGAAGGTCTGCGGCGATTGCTCATCGCGGAATTCCTGATAAATTTCGGAGATGAAACGGTTGCGGTCAAGAAGAACCGGATCATGCTTCCAGTATTCGAAGATCTCTTTTTGTTCCTGCTCCGACACGATGGAAGAAAGCACGTACGAATACGATTGGTTATGGACAACCTCTTGTTGTCCGATAATCGCCGAGATGGCTTCCAGAGAGGAGTCCGTGAAGTAACGTTTTACGTCGCCGACAAACATCGTTTGCATGGAATCCAGAACCGCGAGCAGAGAGATATTAATCTTGAAAGTGCGCTGCTCTTCCGCGTCGAGAAGAGGAAACTGCTGCGCGTCTTTGGACATCGGAATTTCATCCGCAATCCAGTGGTTGAGCAAAAGAACCTTGTACAATTTATACATATGAGGCATGCGGATATCGTTCCAGTTCAGGATACCTGAGCATTCGCCTTCGATAATTTTTGTAGATTGGTTTGGCGCTTCGGTATTGAAAATTTTCTGTAATTGCACCGTCCGTTCACTCCTTAATGGTTAAGTTGTAAAAGCATCTATATCAACATCGGCATGATGTTGTGATCGTATGAGGATATTGCTATCTGTTTGTAATGTTTTACTGGTTCTATTTGTTAAGATTCGTGTTTTGAAAAAAACAAGCCGAGGCCGACCGCATTTTGCGAAGCAAAACAGGGAGGCCTGGCGTAGTTATTGTTTTTATTGCAAGTAAAATTACAGCGTGTCCCGTAGCGATGTTGCAAAGCAACAAGCGGGGGACGAAAGCGCTCCTAGCACGTCGTCACTTGCAAGCACTATATACCCTATCTCCACCAAACTTTCGGGTGTCCAGAGGGCAGAGCCCTCGGGGCCCTCCCTTAGTAAGGGAGGGTTTGGGAGGGATGGAAAAAAAGAATTTTTCTTAAACTTTACGATGCGCAAGACTCACATTCCTCAATCGTCAGCGCGCGGCTGCGCACATAGTACGTCGATTTGATGCCGGCACTCCAGGCATGCAGGTGCAGCTCAAGGAAATCAGATGCACGGATGTCCGGACGAACGTACAGGTTGAAACTTTGTCCCTGGTCAACGTGACGCTGGCGGGCCGAAGCCATCTTGATGGACCAGTTCTGATCAATCATGAAGGCCGTTTTATAGTACCAAATCGTCTTCTCGGACAGATCCGGAGCCGGATTGGCGATTTTGTATGTTGTTTTCTCTTCGTAAGACAGCAGATCATAGAGCGGATCGATACTTGCGGTAGAACCGGCAATGATCGAAGTCGAGCCGTTTGGCGCGATGGCGAACAGCCAAGCGTTGCGGACGCCGTTCTTTTGAACTTCCTGCTGAAGTTCTTTCCACTGCTCGGTCGTCACGAATTTGCCAACATGCTCGCCGTCTACATAACCGCGGCTGGTGAAGTAAGCGCCGCTTTCCCAATCAGAGCCCTCGAATTTCGCGTAACGGCCCTTTTCCTTGGCCAGCTCCATGCTGGAGCGGACGAGCAGGTAGTTAATTTTTTCGTACAGGTTATCGTTATATTCCACGGCTGCGTCGGACTCCCAGCGGATACCTTCGAGTGCGAGGAGGTGATGCAGTCCGAACGTACCCAGACCCACAGCGCGGTATTGGCTGTTCGTGTATTGAGCTTGAAGCACTTCGATATTGTTGATATCGATGACGTTGTCCAGCATGCGTACTTGGATCGGAATCAGACGCTCAAGCACGTCTGCCGGCACAGCGCGCGCCAGATGGATGGAGTTCAGGTTGCACACCACGAAATCGCCAGGAATTTTGGAGATCACGATGCGGGTCTGTCCGTCCTTCGTCACGAGCTCTTCTTTTTCCACCACGGTTGCGGACTGGTTCTGCATGATTTCCGTACACAGGTTGGAGGAATACACCATACCATGTGCTCTGTTCGGATTCGAACGGTTCACCGTGTCGCGGTAGAACATGTAAGGCGTACCGGTCTCGAGTTGGGACTTCATGACGCGCTTCATAATGTCGATGGCAGGCACGGTGATGCGGGAGAGCAGCGGATGGGCAACGGCTTCAGCATATTTTTCGCGGAATTCGCCTTGTCCAACAGTCTCATCATAGAAATCCTCAAGGCCGAGCGGCGTACCTTTTTCATCCTTCCAGCCCATTACTTTTTTCACTTCATGCGGACAGAAGAGGTTCCACTCGTGACGCTCTTGAACAGCCTCCATGAACAAGTCAGGAATACATACGCCGTGGAACACGTCATGCGCTCTCATGCGTTCGTCACCGTTGTTCAGCTTGAGATCCAGGAAGGCCAGGATGTCTTTATGGAACACATCCAGATAAACGGCAACCGCACCTTTGCGCGTTCCGAGCTGGTCAACGCTGACCGCGGTGTTGTTCAGCTGGCGGATCCAAGGAATGACGCCGGAGCTGGTATTTTTATGGCCACGGATATCCGATCCGCGGGCACGAACCTTGCCAAGGTAAACGCCGATGCCGCCGCCCATTTTACTGAGACGCGCAACGTCGGTGTTGGAATCGAAGATACCTTCGAGCGAGTCGTCCACGGTATCGATAAAGCAGCTGGAAAGCTGTCCGGCAACCTTTTTACCGGCATTGGACATCGTCGGAGTTGCTGCAGTCATATAAATGTTGCTCATGGCCCAGTAGGCTTCTTTGACAAGTTCCATCCGTTTCTCGGCTGGTTCGGTGTGCATCAGGTACATGGCAATGATCATATAACGTTCCTGAGGAAGTTCCATGACACGACCGTCGAAATCACGGGCGAGGTAGCGGTCGGACAAGGTGAGAAGACCTATGTAGTCAAACAACAAGTCACGGCTATGATCGATGCATTTTCCAAGCTCTTCAATCTGTTCTTTGGTGTAGCATTCCAGAAGCTCTTCCCGGTAGATGCCTTTTTGCACCAGCTCGGAAATGAGAGGATAGAGGGCACCATATGGTTCATCAGGGTATGCTTTATAGCGGCGGTTGTACGCTGCTTTTTTATATAAAGAAGTCAGTAGGGAGCGGGCTGCTGCGAATTTCCAGGCCGGCTCCTCCTTCGTTACAAGCTCAAGTGCCGACATCGTAAAAGCATTGCTGATTTCATCGCCGGTAACTTCCTCCCGGCGCAGTTTGCTGGTTACACCGCGAAGCAGGCGTTCCTTATCCAGCGTCTCCAATCCTTCCAGAACGCGGTCCGCGTAAACGGAGAGACGGATTTCATCGAAAGCCAGCTGACGATTGTTCGGTTTGGTCACGAGCTGAGGCATGTGCAGTTCTCCTTTCAAAAATGAGATAATATGGGTGAAATAAGTAAAATAAAACGATTGGAGAGCAAACGCTCTTTTTGAGGAGGTGCCGATGCCATATAAAAAGCATTTCCGGCGACCTTTCCTATTGTGAGGCCGAAAATGCTGCATGCCATTCTTATAGGCCCTAAAAATGGGCGCAAAAGAATATATCTACACACTATATGTAGACATGTTCATGACAACACGTTTCCTATTCCTCGTAGGTATTTTGTGCAACGAAACAGGCAGGTCTCCTGACTCCCGGAGCTTATATTGGCGCCTTCCCGTAAGGCTATGCTTACAGTGGCATCTGCCGATTTTTGCCGAAGCTGAAATCCTTCCGGCTGTCCGGTTACAGTGGCGGGACCGTGACGGATTTACACCGTTCTTCCCTATTAGGAACCATGGGCTGTTTGAAGCCTGATTCACCCGTCTCTACTATATTTGGTTATTGCTTTATTAATTTAACCCAATATGTTGTGTTTGTAAACACAAAAATCAAAAAGACAAGCAAGATGAATTATAGCAGAGAAGCGGTCTATTTGCTACTATGAGGGTGAAGGGATGGACCCGAAAAATGTCCGAAAATGCCCCTTTAAGGGCAAAAAAGCAGATGTGGCGCGATAAAAAAAATTTTTGGTGAAGACTTGGGACTTTGCTATCTTTTCCGTAGTTGGATACAATAAGGAAAGAGTCCGCAGAAGATCACGGGATTGTCTAAATATAGGGGATAGGGAGGAAAAAACATGGCAATTGCAGAAGTCACGGTCATTCCGATCGGAACAGCGACGACAAGTCTAAGCGCCTATGTGGCGGATATGCAGAGGGTGCTGGCATCCCAGCAGGGAATCAGCTATCAGCTGACTTCGATGAGTACGATCATTGAGGGACCGCTGGAAGAGGTATGGAAGGCTATTTCAGCATTGCATGACGCACCTTTCATGTCGGGAGCGCAGCGGGTGTCCACTTCCGTCAAAATCGATGATAGACGCGATAAAGCAGCTTCCAGTGAGCAGAAACTGCAATCGGTGCGGTCGAAGCTGCAATAAGTTCCAATGGGACAAGTATTGCATTTTGAAATGAAAGTTGTATAATAGTTTTTGTTTCGTTGGTTGCATCTAAATGAAATGATTTGTTTTAAGCTGGTGTAGCTCAGGGGTAGAGCAACGCACTCGTAATGCGTAGGCCGGGGGTTCAATTCCCTTCACCAGCATCTTTCAAAAGCCTTACAGGGCGCGGTATTCCGAGTTTCGGAAGCCGCGTCTTTTTTGTTGAAGAGGCCATGGAGACTTAGTTTTGCTCCATTTTATGGTCATGAAGGATTCTCTCCATGATGATCGGAATCAACAGTTTTTAGTGACGTAGGTCTTTTTTTGAGTGATTTCCATGGAACCCGTAATAAGGATTCTAAAATATCCTTGGGAAGCATCGGTGATAACGGGGCCAAATATGGGATTCCAAAGGTCCGGAGTCTTGAAATATAGACCAACAGAAGAATGATCCCGAGAATCAAGCCGTACATACCCAAGAAGGAGGAAACAAAAAACAGACCAAATCGGATGGTACTGGCGACAGAGCTCAAGGTTTGATTCACCAGCGTTGCCCCCGCAACTGCTGTGATAGATCCGACGACAACGGAAGAGGGGGAAACAAATCCAGAACGGATAGCAGCATCGCCAATGATTAATCCACCAATGACCGTCAATGTTTGACCAATGGATTTTGGAAGCCTGACGCCAGCCTCCCTGAATATTTCCAGTAGGACAAGCAGGAGAAATAACTCCATTTGGGCCGAAAGAGGAAGCCCGAGTCTGGCCGTTGCTATGGTTGCCATAAGCCGAAATGGAATTTGATCCTGATGGAAAGCGGCCAATGCAACCCAGAAGGAAGGCAGAATGATGGACAACAGCAAACTTAAGCCGCGGATCAGTCTTACAAAAGAAACATAGATATAGTTGAAGTGAACATCCTCTGGAGATTTCATCAGGAGCGAGAGCGTCCCGGGTCCGATTAATACCATCGGGTTACCATCGATGATCATAACAAAACGGCCGCTTAAGAGGCAGGTCATTACATAATCCGGGCGTCCCGTAAAATCCAGAAGTGGAAAGAGTGAATATTTCGAATCGGCAAGCAGTTCCTCCAACTGGTTGATGGAATACAGACCGTCGATATCAATCTTCGAAAGACGCTTTCGCACCTCATCCAGGATTTCGGGTGAGATGATATCGTCAAAATACATCAAGGCCACTTTGGTGCGGGTACGTTTGCCCAGGATCGATTCTTCGCAGCACAGCGAATTGCTTCTTACCCGTTTACGAATAAGGGCTATATTCGTGACGTAATCCTCGGTAAAACCGTCCTTTGGACCTTTAATGGATATTTCAACGCTTGACTCCTCAGGAGAACGCTTGGGAATGCTACTGATATCCATGGAATACAGATCGTTGTTATGAGGAAAGAACAATACAAGTTCGCCTTGATATACCATATCCTCTAATGCCTGATCGGTTATGGGACTTTTAAATTGAACGAGTGGAAGTTTGCCGTACATCACGTCACCCTGTTGTGAAGAATAACCAGTATCATGATACATCTCTTCAAGCTCAGGCAGAACAACGAGACTTATTTTACTGGAATCGGCAAGCCCGGTGGTATAGATCAACACAACATCTGATGCGGGTTCATCCTTTTTTATACGGTATTTTCTGATGACAACATCGGAACTTTTGATAAACAGCTTTTTTATTTTCTGAAGTGTCCAGAGTGTACTTTCTGCATGGGCAACGTTTGAGGCCACGATAAAGCCCTCCTTTCTTATATTAGAGCAATAGTGACGCAAGCTACGTAATGGGAAAATCAAAGTTGAATATTCAAAAACATTCAGACGACTACCAGAAAACCATCATTTGTATTTTGACTTTCCTCATCCAAAATTATGTAAAAAATTAAAATGCAATCGGCTAACGATCTGCGGCCATAACCTATGATCGATCAGAGACAGACACGGCACGGCTTTGTCAGATGATCAACACATACCTGAAAGAGATCAAGACTGATTTTTGGGTCCTCTGGAGACGAATATGTTTCTAACATCTTTTTCTAACGGATCTTCTAACCACATGCCAATATCTGAAAGCATCTATAGCATCTTAAATTAAAGCGCGGTGTCCGATATAATCGGAGGCCGCGTATTTTTATATTTGCAAACCGATTCCAACCCGTATATTCCAATCGGCGGAATCCTATCAGAAGCAGATTATTCTCATTAGTATTGTGCCGAATGGTAGGCTGATTCTTCATGTTTCGGATTTGTTCGCTTTGCTGTTGAAATGGTCCACACAACAAGGAAGAGGGGCTCATATGGTAATAAAAAAAGAATAGAAAGGTTGTGAGTTCATGGCGACAACAACAGGCATCATTACGAATACGGGAACGAGCCCTGCATCGACTCTTGTCATTAACATTAGCAATGATAACCTTAGCTTTTCATCCAACGTGGTTTATCACGTCTATGTATGGAATAGCTTGGTGAGCAAGTCACTGGTATATTCCAATTCACTGACGGTCAATGCCAATACTGCACAAATTCTTAGTTTCAATATCGCTGGCAATACTTCTTACGAAGTTCAATTTCTGGTTACAGGCACGGTTCCAACAGATACAGTCATCACGGTATTCGGAACGGATTCATCCGGGAACGTCATTCCTCATCAAAAAGTGCTGAATACACAACTCACCCAAATTGCCCAGCTCAACCCATAAGTGATGAAAACCGCAGCTTTCTAAAATATAGCAACAAGGGAGGTTACCATGGTCAACATACAAATCTCGCCAAGTTCAAGTGCTCAGTTTGAGCCAACCATTGCGGTGAATTGGCTCAATCCCTCGGTCATGGTGGCAGTAGCGGTGGATCTCAGTGCAGGACCGCCGAATATCGGCTTGTACAAGTCAATTGATGCAGGAGCAACATGGAGCACGACGTTACTCCCGTTACCAGCCGGGTTCGCGGGTATCGAGGCGCCTCATATTGATTACTTTTTTCCCAATTCATTTGTTGTATTAGCCCATGCTTTTGATTCGGATGGACTCAGCGGTTCGATCGTCTCCTACACCTCTAACGATAATGCTTCTTCATTTGCTCCTCCGGTGATTGTTAACCAGGGATTTGGACAGTTTGTCAATGATGACCAGGTGGTGGTTGTCGCCGATAAGGCCGGATCGAGCCCTTTTTTTGGAAACATCTACACCGGTTATACCCATGATTACAACACGCAATTTATACCGGGAAATACGATATTCTTTAATCGTTCTATAGACGGGGGGGACACTTACATGAGCCCCAGTCTGCTGTCTTCGATCGCTGATTTTGAAGAGTTTCCAGGCATCGCCGTCACATTAAACGGCATCCTTGTTGTAGGTTGGATAACCCAAAACCCCCAAAGAAACGAATTTAATATACGTACGTCACTTGATGGGGGGGTAACATTCCAGACTGAAACCATGGTCTCCCCGGTAGTTTCGCCTCCCTCGCCGCTACCCGGATATCAATTCAGATGTCTGACGTATCCTACCATGGCAGCGGACATCTCGAACGCACCAGCATCACAAGGCAATGTTTATTCCGTGTGGCAGGACTTTCGGCAAGGTTACTCCGATATCTTCATCGCAATCTCCACGAATTTCGGCGTGGACTGGGGTGCACCGATGCCTATTACGGGCAGTCCGGTAGGATCCCAGAGTTTCTTCCCGGTTATTACCGTTTCCCCAACGGATGGAGCGGTGTTTGTTTCCTATTACACCAACCGACTGAATCCGCCTGATATTGACGTTTATCTTGCTACGTCCAGGGATGGAGGAAACACGTTTACTAACACCCGCATTACGACAACCTCATTTAACGTCACAGGCCTTCCTCTCATTGGCGACTACATTGGAAATGCGATTGTCCCACAGACTGGACGTCTTGTAACCGCTTGGGCAGATACGCGAACAGGAACTTTAAATATTTGGTTTGGTGATAATCAATAATTTACTTGCAGCAGCAATGAGGATGGGTTCGATCTCAACAGATTCCGGATCGCAGCTAGAGATTACGTAAAGACGCATGCGCGGAGTGGGATTATAGAGCATTCATACGAAGCGCGGTTCATGATGAAATGGACTGTGCTTTTTTTATGAATAGAAACGTCAAATTCCTGGAACAGTTCGCAAGTTGATGACTTTCACATCCTGTATAATAGCTGCATGAGGTGATGAAAATGATCGTTGTGAGTTCCTGCCTTGCGGGGATGGAAGTCAGATATAACGGGACGCACTGTATGCAGGATGTGATCCGTAGATGGGGCGGAGCGGGTCATTAAAGAAGCAAAAGAAGAGTGGATCAATACATACCGGTCTATTTCATGATAGCAGAATGCATTGATTGTGGTTAAGTAAGATTGCCCTCCCTCCAATCCGTGTAAATAAGAAATAAAGGAATGGGGTATACTTCCTTGAAGTGACAAGCCAATTTTTGGAGGTGCAAGCCATGAGCGACAGCAGTGTTACGATTCATTTTGTGGGCGGAGAGTCATTAAACATCATTACGGACGACATTCCGGGTGTTATCGCAATGCTTAAAGGCGAAGAGTGGGTTGAACTGAGCGAGCACCATGTGAAGACATCAAGTATTTCCTTTTTCAGCGTATATGACCCGGGCTTTAACAAAAACAGTGAGAGAACCGTACCGGAACGAGGTTGAAGCTTCGCACGCAATCATTGGAAAGATATCGAATGACAAATGCGCGGTCCACGCTAAAGTGGGCTGCGCTTTTTTCGTCAAAGGGACGAAAGGGTACCACTTTTTGTGCAGTAGGGCTTTTTTCACATTGCCAAAAGAGCAGGAGTTGGAGTATAATAAGAACACTTGTTCTTGAAAATGTAATGGGAGATGATAATTTTGAACAGACAGCATCTATCCCCTTTGATGGCTTCGGATATAGCAGGAAAGATTGTCGGTACGGATGCAGCCGTACAACAGAAAGGCACGCCGGATTGGCCTTTGATGGAACGCGAGCTTTCCCTGTCGCTTGAAAAGCA
Source organism: Paenibacillus dendrobii (assembly GCF_009807035.1). Classification (GTDB taxonomy): domain Bacteria; phylum Bacillota; class Bacilli; order Paenibacillales; family Paenibacillaceae; genus Paenibacillus_AQ; species Paenibacillus_AQ dendrobii. The sequence continues at coordinate 279,233 of NZ_WUBI01000003.1, read as the reverse complement.
TGTCAAAATTCGTTTGACGGTGGATACTCCGCATGGAACCAGCCAGCTTCGAGGCTTCGTGACGGTGATTAATACATATTTGAAGGAAATTAAGCTGCGGGAGGAAGACGACTGGCAGTGGATCAGGTTTGAAGACATCAGGTCCGTGCAGACATAAGGATACGAAGGGAGCTCCCGATTCAAGATGGGAACCTTACATGGAAGCACTATAAAATAGATCCTCGCTAAATCCTGCCATGGGCGTAAGTCATCCGCATCTGCTTCCTGGACCAAGGTCCAGTATCAAACTGGTCTTCGGCTAGGTGTGGAAATATCCCCCAATCGTATAATAGATAATATACATAATCAGCGATATAAGAGGATTAAAGAAAACTCGGTTTATACGATTTGGAGGGTAAAGGAAGAATATGGGGATATCGTACAAATGGATCGGAGCCGGAACGATGCTTTCAGCTATACTCCTTTCAGGTTGTGATTTGGTGAATGATGCCGCGCAGGCTGTCAGGCAGGACGCGCAAGAGGTGGCATTTGCCGCCGGGAATACGGTGGTGGGAACCGTCAATGACTTCGCTGAACATTTGACACAAGATGGGGAGCGGATCGAATTGAGTTCACAGCGCGATATCGGTTCGGAAGCGGTGCTTCAGATCGACCATAAGGTAGGTAACATCAAGATCGTGCAAGGAACGGGGAACTCGGTATCGGTGAAGACAACCATCTGGTTTCTAAATGAAAAATCGTACATGAAAATAGCGGAAAATGCCGAAACTTCATTGGTATCTCGAAACGGCAAGCTGGAAATTGTAACGAATGCCAAGGGCCATTCAGACCGTGACCTGTGGGATTGGAGTCAGTCCAAATATGGATACTCCGAATTTAAGATTGACTATGAAGTGGAGGTTCCGGCAGCGATCACCGGCTTTGAGATTGCTAATAATGTTGGCGAAGTAACGATGGACCAACTTAAAGGTTCCTATCAGGTTGAGAATAATGTCGGGAAAATCGTAGTGAATGGAGCAAGCATCATGGGCAAATCTAGCATCAAGTCGGATGCTGGAAGCTTGCAGCTTAACATTAAAGATGCGGAGAAAGGCAGCAGCCTCAAAGCTAACACCAATGTGGGCAGCATACATGCCAGTCTGGAGGAAACGCTTGCCTGCTCACTGAAGCTGGATAGCGACCTTGGCATTATTTCTGGCGCACCCAGAGGCAAGAGCGACCTCAACGGCAGTGGGCCGCTCATCACGCTGTCTTCCTCGGTTGGGTCCATCTCCGTCGAGTAAGTCAGCAGAATGATCCATTCAGTCATCCTGCTAGTTATATCAAACCCGTTCTCTGTTATTGTATAGGAACAAACCCCTGATCGCGTAAGATCAGGGGTTTTTGATCTAGAGGTAACCCTTCAAACGCAAAAACCTGCGGATGAGCGGGCCGCAGGTTTTTTGCCGAGCGAGGGGAATGTTGGGTGAAGCAAGTGGTAGGCGGAGAAACGAAAATGTTATATATCATCTTCGTTTCTATTAATATATTCAGGTGGCATAAGATGTTTCGTGATAGAAACAACGGGAGAATCGCTCATTTCTATGGATGCATCGGTAATGGGATGAGCTGGAGAAGTCATCATGCAGTCTTTCAGCTGCAAAGGCGGGAAGATCTTTTTGAAAAGATGATCAAAAGAGAGATAGAACAAGCATAGAGGCGATAGGATTAATTTGAAGCGTTTACATGACGTTTTGTTAATGCTCCTTTTCATGCTTATAATGAAAAAAGTGAAAAATCGGACCCGGCAAACCTGAGAGTGGGGCGCCATGAGCAGGACATTCATCGTAAGGGAAAGACGAGCGGACGTTTTTAAACCAAACATCATTGGAGGGGTTATTTCTTTGGTTTTAGATTGGATCAAGCAAGGCTTCTTAAGTAATGTCAGAAAAGATATTTTATCCGGGCTAACCGTTGCGTTCGCGCTGATTCCGGAGGCAATTGCATTTTCGCTGATGGCCGGGGTGGACCCGATGGTGGGACTGTATGCTTCATTTCTGATCGCGGTTTCGATCTCCTTCTTCGGAGGGCGTCCGGGAATGATTTCGGCGGCGACTGGCGCTATGGCTTCCCTGATGGGACCGATAGTAGCAAAGTACGGGATAGAGTATCTGTTTGCAACGACCGTATTAACGGGGATATTGCAGTGGTTCATGGGGGCGCTGAAATTTGGCCGATTCATCAGCTTCGTTCCACAACCGGTCATTGTGGGTTTCGTTAATGCGCTGGCAATCGTGATTTTCATGGCACAGCTGCCGAATTTCGTGGATGCAACCTGGATGATGTACCTGATGGTTGCCGGAACGCTGCTTATTATCTATCTGTTCCCGCTATTGACCAAGGCGGTGCCTTCTGCGCTGATGGCGATTATCATCATGACGATTGTCTCGGTACTGACGCATGCCGATGTCAAAACGGTAGGGGATATGGGAGCCATTACCCAGACCTTGCCTTCATTCCATGTTCCATCCGTGTCATTATCCTTTAATATGATTCTGACCGTTCTGCCTTATGCACTGGCCTTGGCTGTGGTAGGGATGACGGAATCGCTGCTCACGGCCAATCTGGTGGATGAGCTGACGGATACAGGAAGCAACAAGAACCGTGAAATTAAAGGACAAGGTATTGCCAATATCATCACCGGCTTCTTTGGCGGGATGGCAGGATGCGCCATGATCGGACAGACCGTTATTAATGTGAAATCCGGCGGACGCTCCCGGCTCTCCACGTTTGTGGCAGGCGTGTTCCTGCTGTTCTTGATTATCGTCCTGGGCAGTGTGGTGAAAGTCATTCCCATGGCTGCGCTTGTTGGCGTGATGGTCATGGTATCGGTGGGTACCTTCGATTGGCATTCTTTACGGACACTCAACAAGGTACCTCTGGGAGATACCGTGGTCATGGTTGTTACGGTTGCCATTGTGGTAGCCACATCCAATCTGGCTTTGGGCGTCGTTACGGGCGTGATCCTGAGTGCTCTCCGGTTCGGATGGAAGATGGCCCGGATTCATGCTTCGGCGGTGGTAAGCGAAGAAGGTATCAAGGTGTACGGCATTGAAGGACAACTGTTCTTTGGGACAATGTCGCATTTCATTCAGTTGTTTGATTATCAGAATGACCCGGAGCGAATCCTGATCGATTTCAGCCGCTCTCATTTATGGGATCAATCGGCAACCAATGCTCTTTCCAAAGTGGTGGGCAAGTATGAAGCTTTGGGAAAACGAGTCATGGTAGCTGGAATAAACAAGGAAAGCCAGCATATCATGGATAAAATCGGCCTTTCCATCGATTCATCCCATTAATATTTCATAGGTTAAAGGCGGCCTCCGTTTGATAGGAGCCCGCCTTTTTTGTGTTCCTGTAGAATGGGGTGAGCCTAATCCGCTGACGGCTGCATTTTCTCATATAGATTAAAGCCGCTTGGCGTTTGTCCCTTATATGTAAAGCCTGCTCCGCTGTAAAGGCGGTTGAGTGCAGGTACGGATGCAATGCAGTCAAGCCGAACCCGATCTTTGCCCGGAAAGCGGACGCCATGCTCTGCCCAATGAAGAATGGCGCTGCCAAGCTGTTTGCCGCCGAACTCGCGATTAATGGCCAAACGGTGCAGATAGACCGCAGGCTCATGGCCGTCTTCTCCCCACAAGGACTTATCCCAATCGCTTGCATGCTGCTGGAGAATGACCATTCCGGCCAGCATATCATTCTGCTTGAAAATAAACACATCGCCGCGGTCAATCGCGTCGGTGACCCCGTGCCTGTCTTCACCGGCTAGAAGCTCATACCACTGTTTGGACCCCTTGTTTTGCAGCCATGCCGCTGCCTGAACCATAAGGGCGTTCACGGCCTCCTTATCCTCCGGCCCAGCTTGAACGGCTTGTATCCCAGGCTGAATCTCCTGCAATGTAATGCTGCATTCAGTGGTATTCATACTCATGTTTTCACCCTCCATAACCATATGATTCTATTGTAAGAAGTCGTCGGAGAATACGCAAATAAACGTAGTAAAAGGTTAAATTGGGCTTGTTCTCCCCCTTGTGCAGGTGTGTCCATACAGGCCACTCCAAGCAGGATTGCATTGTATAGAAGCAGATGAAGAAAGGGGGTGAAAGAGGGATGAATAGGGCTGATTTTATTGCGAAAATAGCGCCTCTTGCCACAGCAGACCAGCTTCAGACGGGGGTCCCGGCTTCGCTCACGATCGCTCAGGCGGCACTCGAGTCCTCCTGGGGAGGCAGTGGACTTACGGCCAAGGCGAACAATTTGTTTGGAATCAAGGGGGAGGGGCCGGCTGGCAGCATACGCATGCTGACCTCGGAATATATTAAGGGCACGCTGGTGCAAATAGAAGCTTATTTTCGAATGTATCACAGCTGGGGGGAGTCCATCCAGGACCATTCACGCCTGATTGTGAACGGAGTGGCCGGAGACAGGCGTTATGCGGGAGCCTTGAACGCGGACGGCAAAACGGCTGCACGGTTGGTGGCGAAGGCCGGATATGCAACCGACCCGCAGTATGCGGATAAGCTGATTCAAATCATGGATCAAAATAACCTGTATCAATACGATGCCAAATCGGAGGAGGGGGAACCGATGACGAAGGAAGAAAAGGCGGCCTTCGAAGCGCTGCAGGCTGCCGTTGCGAAGCAATCCGAATGGATGAAGCAGCAGGATAGCTTGCAGAGCATGCCTTGTCCGGTTTGGGCGAAGGATGCTTATGAATTTTACAAACCGTTTATTTCCGATGATAAGGGAAGCTATGATTACTGGCGGCAGCTGGTCATTCAGTATCGGCATGAGAACGGGATACGGGTGAACAACGCCGGCGGTTCCAAGTAAGATGCCCGCTTTCCGAATCGCGCATGATTAAAGTGTCAGAAATCCCTGCGGAAAGCCATCCGGCAGGGATTTCTCTGGGTTACTGCAGCAGGCTACTGCCGGATGGTGACCCGGGTACCGACGGGAACGTAGGTTGACAGATCCAATACGTCCTCATTATACATACGGATGCACCCATGAGAGACCTCGTGTCCGATGGAGGCTGGATCGTTCGTGCCATGGATGCCGTAATGCGGCTTGGACAGACCCATCCAGAGGACACCAAATGGACCTCCGGGATTCTGCTGTTTGTTGATAATGCGGTAATCGCCTGTCGGCGTGCTCGTCAGCATTTTGCCGATGCCAACTGGATACGATTTGGTTACTTGATCGCCGTCCAGCAGGTAGAGCATGCGGTCAGACAGGTCGACAATGATCCGGTAATCGGGCATTTGCATCACTCCTTATTTTCAGAGTATGTTTATCATGTGGAGAACGTATCTCCGACCAGAACGAATATTTTTTCGGATAAAGGAGCTATGAACGACATGCGCCGCAAAAAGACACTCCAGTACAGCACACTTGGCATTTTATTGCTCATCGCCTCCTTGTTTCTATGGAGACAGGGACCCTATGCTTACCATCCAGCCCGCACGAGCCATGGCAAGGATGGAACCAGCGCAGTCCGGGTCCATGGTTTTATCTCTACCAAACCAACGCCTAACGCAATATATTATAAAAATAAAGTCATTGTTCTAATGTATCACGACGTCCAGCCCCATCCCACCAACAGCAAGAGTCTCGATACGGAGGTATTCAAGCAGCAGTTGGACGCTATGAAGGCGAATGGCTTCCACTGGATTACGATGGACCAGTATGCGGATTTCATTACCAAAAAACAGCCGGTCCCGGATAATGCGGTGCTGCTGACGTTTGATGACGGATACGAGACGTTCTACCAGGACGTGTATCCGATTTTGCAGCAATATCATGTGCCCGCAACGAGTTTTCTGATTGTTGCAACGGTAGGGAACAAGCTGCATCCGGGCATTCCGAAGCTCGACTGGCAGCAGGTTCAGGCGATGCACCGGTCGGGAGTCGACTTTTACAGTCATACCTATGATTCCCATGCCTACGGCTATATCCGGATTGCGGGGAAAGGGAAGGATCGCCAAGAGCCGATGCTGATGGGACCGGAGGATAATAAGACGCTGCATCATGTGGAAACCGATCAGGAATACACTTCGCGTGTGACTCGAGATTTGGGGCTATCCGATGAGATTCTCCGGCAAAAGCTCGGGAATACGCGGAATATTCTTGCTTTTCCTTACGGCGGATACTCTAAACCCGTGATTGATATCTGTCAAAAGCTTGGTGTACAGGTCACGTTCTCCGTTAAGCAGGGGATTAACAGTCCGGGCCAATATATCGGCTATCGCGTTAACGCTGGAGGAATGGATAATGATCCGGTAGCGCTTCTGGAGTACATGAAGAGAGGGGCACCGATCAAAACGCCGATTAAAGGCTATAAGGTATAAAAATGGGCGAACCCCCGGGAAGCTGCCGCTGGCAGTTCTCCGGGGGTTCTATGTGTTTTTGGTCTGGCGCAGCATGACGCCAACTATTTAACCCCTGACAGTCTAACAACAGACTGCAGCCGGTTCCTGGTTTTTCTTGTGATATAAAATGAACTAAAGTTTAACTCTACATCTGCTGTGAGTCAGGTTATGAATACAAAGGGAAGGTATCTACCCTTTAGTTCAATTTATATGGTGAACAGAATAATGACATTTCTAAAACAACAAAAGCCCTACCTCTCTTTTGTCCTTGCGGCTCCGATGACCGCGCCAGTGTGAATCAGAATCTCGTCTTTACATAAACTCATACTTCGTTTGGGTTATTCAAAATAGGAATTTAAAACTTCGTGGTCACGAAGAGTTATTCTTCTTGCGAGGAACGTGAAAGGGGTTAAATGAAACTTACAATATTAAATAATATCATAAATCCAGGTTAATGGCAAGGGATGGAATGTGTAAGGCAGAATGCGAACAAAAAAATCATATGATCCCCATATGTGTTACCCCCCTTTCAGGTGGCCCTCTTTTCTTAGGAACAGCAGATATTCAGACAATTTACTGCAAAAAAGCAGATAAATATCATAGAAAGGACGAAAAAATTGTGAGAAACGAAACGTTTCGCCAGTTTATTGTCACAATTTTCCGTCTTTCGACCGATATTTATAGTAGTATTGGACCATATAGATTGAGCTGAAGAGAAAGTCAAGGTTTCTCCATTTATAAACGGCATAAGATCGAAGAATGGCAGAACGGGCTTTAGTTCATTTTATATAGCTATTTTATGATAAGGAAGGCTTCGTTGTATGAATACCGAATCTGCCTGTTCCGGGGCTAAAAAGCTTTACCGGTCATTTCTGAACAAATTGGTACGCAATTATCTGATTGGTTCGCTACTGGCCGTTCTAGTTGTAGGCAGTACAATGGTTCTGACGACTTTGGACGTGCCTTCGGAGGAATATAGACGTCTTGTATTCATCCTTCTGTCCTCGCTCGCCGTCATGGCTGGAGCAGAGCTGGTTGCATTCTCGCGCCATGTACACCCTATTCGGCTGGGGATACTGTCATCGGATGCTGATCTGGATATGCTGAGAAAAGCTTACATACAGACACATCGTCTACCGCTGCTGTCTGTATATCGGATTCTTGTACCGCATCTGCTGGGCCTGTCCATTCCGGCGATCCTGCTTACAGCATGGATGCTGAACAAGGGATTGTTAACCTTTCCCGGCTTTTATATGGCCATAGCGGCGATGGGAGCATTTCTCGTGGCGGGTATGCATGCCATGTTCGATTTTTTTCTGACGGCGGCTGCGATACGTCCTCTACTGCTTGAATTGAAAATGAGTGCGAAGGAAAAATTTCAAGTGGAGCTGGATGCGGGCGGCCATGTGTTTTTGTCCATCCGTCCCAAATTTCTGGTCAGCGCCATGCTGATGGGCATTTCGCCGCTGCTGCTGTTCAGTCTGGCTGCCCAAATCCGGCTGAAGAGCCTGGACAGTGCCATGTTCCAGAACTACTGGGGCTGGGCCAGTATTATTCTGATTATCGACATTGCCTTCGCCTACACAGGTGCAAGATTGATCACCTTGGATATCGAGCGACCGATCTCTAAGCTGTATGATGCGATGAACGACATCAAGGATGGACGCATGACGAAGATCCAGAACATTTACTCGGATGAATTTTCTAAACTGGTTGACGGATTCAATATGATGGTGGGCGCTCTGGAATTGCGGGAAAAACAGAGCCAAGCGATGCTGGACAGTTATTTCGTTACGCTGGCCGTGGCTTTGGATGCGCGTGATCCTTATACTGCCGGCCATTCGCTTCGCGTAGCTGAATACTCGGAGCTCATCGGCAGGCTTTGCGGGATGTCTCCGGAAGAATTGGTGGTCATCCGGAAATCCGCTTTGTTGCATGACATCGGAAAAATTGGCGTCCGGGATACGGTTCTGCTCAAAGAAGGCCGTCTGACGGAAGAGGAGTTCGACCAGATCAAGCTGCATCCGGGCCTTGGGGAAAATATTCTCCTGCAGATCGAACCGAAGGATGCCATGGCAGTGCTGCTGCCCGGCGTGCGTTCCCATCATGAGCGGTACGACGGCCAGGGTTATCCGGACGGACTTGCTGGGGAAGATATTCCGGTACTGGGACGGATCATCGCTGTGGCCGATGCGTATGACGCTATGACATCCGACCGCCCTTACCGCAAGGGGATGGCATCGCAGGTTGCGCTCCTGATCCTGGACGAGGGTAGAGGAACCCAGTGGGATCCCGTGTTTGCGAAGGTATTCGTCGAGCATATGCGCAAGCAGCTGCCATCCATACCGAAGCATGGGGCATAAAACGAAGGAAAGCGTCCGCCGGAAAAGGCGGACGTTTTTTTGATATATCGAAGGAATGTCCTGGAGAATATGCGGGCATTCATGCATTTGACTGGCGGACATGCCACAAGAGGATGAGGTGGCAGGCAAGGGGTGATGATCATTTTGTGAAATTCGCAACAAATAATAATTTTCATCGACATCGCTCATTGAAGCTTGCGGAGAACACAGCTATAATGGGGGCATCTAAGATTTGAAACTTTAAAAACTAAGGGAGTTTCGCGCTATGAAACGTGGAGACCTGCTGCTTGTTTCCGGGATTTTGGCGGCCGCCCTGCTGGTGATGGTTCCAAGATGGGTTCAAGGCGGTCAGATAAGTGAAAAAAATCACAATATTTCAAAAACAGCCGTGATCAAGGTGGAGGGGGAGGTGTACCGGACCGTAAAGCTGACAAAAGAAGAGCAGACGATCGAAATCCGTACCGACCGCGGCTATAACCTGCTCAAAGTTCATGATTACGGGATTGAGATGGCGGACGCCGATTGTCCGGATAAGGTGTGTCTGACCTTTGGCTTCCGGAGCAGGCAGGGGGACACCATCGTCTGCCTGCCGCACAGAGTCATCGTAGAAATCGAGGGTGCGAGCGGGGAAGGAGGGGGAGCCGATGCCGTTATCTGATGAAGAAACCTCGCTTGTGCTGAAGAAAACGGTGATGATCGCGATTTTTGCCGCAGTGGCCGTGGTGCTTAGCATTGCCGAATCGATGATACCGGTCAACATTCAGATTCCGGGTGCGAAGCTGGGGCTTGCCAACATCATGATTCTGACCTGCTTGTATTTTCTGAGAGCGAGGGATGCGCTCACGCTGGTGGTGCTCAAGACGATCTTGACCGCGTTTATTTTCGGGACCTTTTCCAGCCTGCTGTTCAGCCTGTTCGGGTCGCTCCTTAGCTTCGCAGTTATGGCGGTGCTGATGAAGCTCGGACGCCGTCAATTCAGCCTGATCGGCATTAGCATTGCGGGCGGCATTGCCCACAATATCGGCCAGCTGGCGGCCGCCTCCATCGTTTTTTCGACCTTGAATATCTTCTACTATTTGCCCGCCCTGCTGATCAGCGGCATTGCCACGGGCATCTTGGTCGGCATCGCCGTCAAGTATCTGGCCCCGGCCTTATCGCGGTTGACCTTGTTCAATGTATTCCAGAAGAGCTGAATTTACCTTACGGCAAGGGAGGGGAATCGGTATGAACAGAGTGAAGACGAGGCCGCCAAATGGCAGGTCTGCAGTGGGAAATCAGGTGAATTTCACCGCCGCCGGCGGGAAGGAGCATGTGGCGGCGAGGATGGCCGAGCAGACGGACATGGTACTGCTGGACAATGTGTCGTTTGCCTATGACGGTCAGCATGAGGACATTAAGAACGTATGCCTTGCCATCGGCAGAGGAGAGTGGGTCACACTGGCGGGCGCGAACGGCTGCGGGAAATCGACGCTCATCCGGTTGATGAACGGGCTGCTACGGGCCCGCTGCGGCTGCATTTCGATCGGCGGCGTCCGGCTGGAGTCAGGAACGGTTGGAGTCATCCGGCAGAAGGTGGGCATGGTATTCCAGAACCCGGACAATCAGTTCATTGGCGCGACGGTAGAGGAGGATATGGCATTCGGTCTGGAGGGGATGTGCCTGGGTGCGGAAGAGATCGGAAGCAGAATCACCCGGTACGCCATGCGTCTAGGGATCAGCGGGCTCCTTCACCGCCATCCGCAGGAGCTGTCGGGCGGCCAAAAGCAGCGCGCGGCCTTGGCCGCCATCCTGGCCATGGAGCCTGAGCTGATCATACTTGACGAAGCTTCCTCCATGCTCGATGAGAAGGCGAGGGGCGAAATGCTGGAGCTGCTGCGGGAGATGCACCGCGAGGAGCGGTACACGCTGCTGTCCATCACGCATGACGCGGAGGAAATCGCGGCTTCGCAGCGGGTATTGGTAATGGACCGGGGCCGGTTGACCGCGGATTTGGCACCGCGGGAACTGTTCCGAAACGGGGATTTGCTGCGGCTGTGCCGGATGGAGCTGCCGTTTCGGCTTCAGCTCGCTCAGGAGCTGGAGAAACGGGGGATACCGCCTGTGCCGGAAGGAGATCCGGCGGGCACTGCGGCGTATCCGGTCACGGAGGTGATGCGGAAATGGGCATTCAATTGGAGCATGTGAGCTATACGTACGATGCGCGGAGTCCGCTCCGGCAGACGGCACTTCGGGATGTGGAGCTTGATCTGGCGGAAGGCGCTTTGACCGGCATTGCGGGTTCATCCGGCTCGGGCAAATCAACGTTGCTACAGCTGCTGAATGGCATCCTGCTCCCAACGGAGGGGAGCGTGAAGGTGCTGGATGTAAGGCTGAACGCCGGGGAAAAGCTGCCCAAACTGGCGCCGCTGCGCAAACGGGTAGGGCTCGTCTTTCAGTTCCCGGAGCAGCAGCTGTTTGCCAGAACGCTGGAGGAGGACCTGGTCTTCGGCCCTTTGAACTTTGGAGCGTCGCCTGAGGAAGCAGCCGCATCCGCGCGAAAGGCGCTTGAAGCGATGGGGCTCGAAGAATCGCTGCTCGGCCGCCACCCGCTGCAGCTGAGCGGAGGACAGCGGCGCAAAGCGGCGATTGCCTCAGTTCTGGCGATGGAACCGGACATCCTGGTGCTGGATGAGCCGGGGGCGACGCTGGACCAGGTCAGCCGGACGGAGCTTATCCGGCTTCTGCATCGGCTGTGCAAGGAGGAGGGCAAGACGGTCATCATCGTCACGCACCGGCTTGATGAGCTGCTGCCCTATGCGGACCGCTGGATCATCATGCATGATGGCCGCCCCGTCTTTCAGGGGGCGGCGCGCGGGCTTGTGGATACGGCCGCGAAGCTGCCGGATTATGGCTTGTCGGTGCCGCTGTCCATCCGCTGCTGGCACGAGCTTGAAACGGCATACGGGCTTCAGGCGGAGGAGCCCTGCCTCAGCCCGGCTGCCCTGGCAGAGCGGGCCATGCAGCTCATGGAAGCCGATGCAAGGAAGGAGCTTAACCTATGCGTGAAAAGCTGCTGATCGGCCGACTGATTGATACCGGATCTCAGGTACACCGGCTGGACCCGAGAGCCAAGCTGACGGCCATGCTGCTCTATGCCGCCGCAGTGGTCGCGGCCAGGTCCTGGCCCGCATTGCTGAGCCTGGCTGCCTTTTCGATCGCGGTCATGGCTTTGACCCGCATTCCGCTCGGCACGTACCTGAAGGCGGCAAAGCCGCTGCGCATCCTGATGCTGTTCATCCTCATCGTGCAGTGCCTCGCCGTCAAAGGCGGCAGCGTGCTGCTGGCCGCCGGCTCCTGGCATCTGGATTCGGCCGGGCTCGAAGCCGGTATGCACGCGGTCTTGCGCATGGCGCTCCTCGTATGCTTCACGGCGCTGCTGACGTTTACGACATCGCCCGGGCGGCTGAATCAAGGCCTCGAAGGGATGCTCCGGCCGTTCGCGCGGTGCGGTATCTCCCCGGAACGTCTGTCGCTGATGACCGGCATTGCCCTGCGGTTCATTCCGGCCATTCTGGATGAGGCACAGACGATCATGAAGGCGCAGGCCTCGCGGGGAGCGGACCTGAAAGAGCTGCCCTGGAAGGAAAAGGCGCGGATGCTCACGGCGCTGCTGGTGCCGGTTACCGTCTCGGCATTCCGGCGGGCGGAGGATTTGACCGCTTCGATGGAGTCGAGGGGATACCGGCTCGGGGCACCGCGAACGCAGTACCGCCCGCTGAGCTGGAGCTTAAAGGATACATGTTTTGTCGCCGTTTTCGTGTTGATCTGCCTGGAAGTGGTATGGGTTGGATTTTATTAAAAAGAGATGGTGGAGGGGATCGCTGTGTCACGCTGGTTTGGACAAAAAGAGATTGAGCTGCTGGCGCCCGTAGGTACGTTCGAGATTTTCAAGGAAGTGATTCAGGCACCGTGCGACGCGGTTTATTTAGGAGGACCGGCCTTTAACATGCGTTTGATGCGCAAAGGCTACAATTTTACGCTGGAGGAAATCACGGAAGCCGTAGGCATGGCCCATTCGCTTGGGAAAAAGGTCTACGTGACCGTCAACAATCTGCTGAGCGAAGCGGAGGTCGAGGGGGCAAGAGAGTATCTGCGCTTTCTCGAGCAGGCCCGCGTGGACGCATTGATCGTGCAGGACTTTGCCGTGCTGGCTTTGGTGAAGGAAATGGGGCTGAGGCTGCCGCTTCATGCCTCGGTCATGATGAACGTGCACAATCTGGAAATGGTCAAGGCCTTGCAGGAGCTTGGCGTCACCCGCGTGGTGACCTCCAGGGAGATGGACCTGCAAACGGCTCGCTACATTCATGCCGTCAGCGGCATGGAACTCGAGTATTTCATCCATGGCGACATGTGCGTCGCGCACGGGGCGAACTGCCATTACAGCTCCTATGTGTTCGGCATGAGCAGCAGCCGGGGCAAGTGCATGAAGCCGTGCCGCTGGGATTACCGCGTGAAGAAGGACGGCAGCGTCTATCCTGCCGAATATCCGCTGGCCGTGAAGGACATGTACATGTATGAGCATATTCCGGAGCTGATCGAATCGGGGATTTGTTCCTTCAAAATCGAAGGGCGGATGCGGGATGCCTCCTTTGTCCTGATGCTCGTGAACAGCTATGCGGATGCCATTGACCGTTATATCGGCGATCCCGTCGGGTTTAACCGGGCGCAGGACGCGCAGTTTTTATATGAACATCGAAAACGGGACTTTTCCACCGCTTATGCATTCGGCAAACCGGGTCTTGCGAACATCAACCGCCGCTACGAGGGAACCGGCAAGTTTTACAGCACAGGCCGTGTGTTCAGTACTCCAACGCCGGAGAAGGAGATGAGTGATCAGCGAATATCGGAGGTGCGCGGGTGCTTGTCGGGCGTGCTGGAGAAGGCTCGCACCCCTTTGCAGAAACAGGCAGGTGCGCGGCTGTCCGTCAGGGTGAACAACATGGCCCAGGCCTGGATGGCGCTTGAGGAGGGCGTGGACGATGTGTATCTCTCCGGTGATGTATTCCTCCCCGATCTGCCTTTCACGAAGGCGGATATCGAATCACTGTGTGCGGCAAAGGGCCGTTCACGCATGATCCTCGGGCTGCCGCGTATGATGAGCGAACTGCATTTCGAGCAGTACGCACAGCTGCTTGGCGGCGGCGAAAGATTGGATCTGGATGGGCTGCTGGTGACGAATCTCGGGGCGGTGCATGCCTTCCGGGAGCTGGGTTATCCGATGCTCGGTGATGTGAGCCTGAATATTTACAACCATCTCGCGGCCGACTTTTATGGTGCGCAGGGGCTGGACAGAGTAACCGTATCGCCGGAGATCACGGCCGGACATCTCGGCGATCTGCTGATGCATGCCCGCGTGCCGCTGGAGATGACCGTGCATGGTTCCCCGACCGTCATGTATATGGAACATGACCTTTATGAAAATACGGAGCTGATGGAGGCGGTCGGCGAGGAAGATAACCGCTATGTCCGAAACGATATTCTGGTGCTGATGACCGATAAAGGCGAGAATCCGGTATACCGGGACCAGCATGGACGGAATCATCTGCTGCTCAGCAAGGAGTTGTGTCTTCTCCCACTGGTGCCTGAGCTGATTGGAGCAGGCGTAGGCTGCTTCCGGATTGAGGGAGCGCCATATTCTGTGCATGATCTGCGAACGGTGATTCAAGCTTACCGTCAAGCTCAGACTCGCAGAGCAGAGGCGAAGACCGTAGACGCTATGGAGCTTCGTCCGGTGTTTGCCGGCTATACGCTCGGATCACTGCAGTTCAACTAACACGGACGAGAACATCCTGAAAGGGGAGACAACGATGTCGGAAATTTTGAAATCACTGGATGCGTCCAGCGTGGAAGAGCTTCGCCGGCAATACTTTTATCCGTGCACACAGCATTTTTACAAACGGCCGCCGCTCATCGTGCGCGGCGTGATGCAGTATTTGTTCGATGCCGGCGGCAGGAGGTACACCGACTTTTTTGCCGGCGTTTCGGTGGTAGCGTGCGGCCACTGCAATCCCGTCATCGCCGAGGCTGCGGCTGAGCAGCTGAAGCGGCTGCAGCATACGTCGACGATTTATTTGACGGAGCCGAATGCCCTGCTTGCGGAGCGCCTTGCCGAACTGCTGCCGGGCGATTTGCGGCGGACGTTCTTCGTGAACAGCGGCACGGAAGCGAATGAAGGCGCGCTGCTGCTGGCACGTAGGCATACCGGACGCAAGCATTTTATTGCGCTTGAGCACAGCCTTCATGGCCGCAGCCACTTGACGATGGAAGTGACGGGGCTTGCGATGTGGCGGTCCGATCCATTCCTGGAAGGAAACACCGCATTTATTCCGCGGCCGTTCCAGCCGGGGCTAACGCCCGAGGAGGCCGAGCTGCGTTCCCTGGAGGCGCTGGACCGGGTGCTGGCTGAACGGGGGCACGAAATTGCGGCGATGATCGTCGAGCCGATCCAGGGTAACGGCGGAATGATCATTCCGCCCGCAGGATATTTCCGCGAGGTCCGGAGGCGGCTCGACCGCTATGGCATCCTGCTGATCGCGGATGAGATCCAGACCGGCTTCGGGCGGACGGGGCGGTTATTCGCCATGGAGCATTTCGGCACGGTGCCGGACATCATGACGATGGCCAAGGCGCTGGGCAATGGGGTTCCCGTGGCGGCATTCTCCGCGACAGACGCCATCGCGGCTTCAATGAACCAACCTTCGGCCTCCACCTTCGGGGGCAATCCGGTGGCAGCCGTGACCGCGCTTGCCGTGCTGGACTACATCCGAGACGCCGGCCTCGTCAGCCGCTCCAAGCTGCTGGGCGAGACGCTTCAGGCTGGACTGATGCGGCTGAAGGAACGCCATGAGCCGTTAATATCCAATGTCCGCGGCCGCGGATTGATGGTGGGCGCCGAAATATCCGGCAGCTCGCCGGAAGAAAGCGCGCAGCGGGTGGACCGGGTGCTGGAGGAAATGAAGGACCGCGGCTATATCATCGGCAAGAACGGCGTTCACCGTAATGTGCTTGCTTTCCAGCCGCCTCTGGTCGTTACGGGGGAGGATATTCGCCTGATGCTGGATGCGCTCGATCAGGTGTTGGCATCGATTCAAGACGAGATGAGGCCCTCAGAACGGCATCCCGTCACCGCCACGAAAGAGAGGAAGTGAGGAGACATGCAGGCTGCAGGCGTTCAGAAGGTACTGCATAAGACACGGCAGTTCAGCGAGCTGGTCATGTTCTCGCATACGCTCTTCTCGCTGCCGTTTGCCGTGATATCGATGGTGTGGGCCGCAGGCGGCTGGCCTTCATGGCATGTCATGTTATGGGGGCTTATTGCCCTCGTTGGCGCGAGGAACGGGGCGAACGCCTTTAACCGGCTTGCCGACAGGCGCTTCGATGCCGCCAATCCCCGCACGGCGCACCGGCATTTGCCCCGGCATCTGCTCGGAACGCGGGAGGTGGGCGTGTTCGTTGCGGTGAACTATGCGATTTTCGTGTTCGCCGCCTCGATGCTGAATCCGCTGTGCATGGCGTTGTCGCCGGTAGCGATTCTGCTGATCACGACCTATTCCTATACGAAGCGGTTTACCTGGCTAAGCCATCTGTATCTCGGCTTCGTGATCGCTTCCGCGCCGATCGGGGCGTGGTTTGCCGTTACCGGCGCCTTCGCGTTCACGCCGTTCGTGCTCGGGACGGTCGTGATGCTCTGGATTGCGGGCTTTGATGTCATCTACGGCACGCAGGATATCGAGTTCGACCGCTCCCACGGCCTCTGGTCCATGCCCAGCTTTTTCGGCCTCACTAACGCGCTGCGGATGTCCAAGGCGATGCATCTGGTCATGATGATGCTGCTTCTGTTGCTATATTATACGCAGCAGATGGGTTGGCTGTATTTGACGGGGCTTGGCATCGCTGCCTTGCTATTGATGACGGAGCATGGAATCATCCGGCCGGGAAATGCGCGTATGATGAAATTGGCTTCTTATAACTTGAACCAGGTCATCAGCATGGTCATTCTGTTCTGCACGCTCCTGGATTTCTTTTTCATATAATTGTCCATGTGATTTCACAAAAGTGGGAACATTTGTTAAACTATGGGCGAGGGAAGAATGGAGCGAACGGGAGGTGGGGATATGAGTCTGGGAAAAGCCGCGGCCTGGATACTGGAAGCGATGCGCAGCATCGTCTTCTTGCTGCTTGGCTTGATGGCTCTCGGGGCAGTCCAGCGTCCATTGCTAAGGGGCGGGCAGCTGACGTTGATCGAAATGCTGCTCGTTTCGACGGCGGATCTTGCCATCTTGTATGTCGTGCACCGCAAATTGCTGGCGCAGCGCAGATTCTACCGGGCTTCGCAAAAGCCCGTGCTCACTGCGGGTAAAACCTTGATTTTGCTCGGTTATGCTGGCGCCGCATTACTGATTGCAGCTTTATAAAATGACGCACAGGGTCTTAAGCTGCCCAGCCCATCGGAGAGTAATGACGATGAGAGAAGAGATGAATGAACGGGACGGAAATGTAGCGGCAAGGCCGAGTAAATATTGAAGCCAAGACCGATACGGATCGCAACTTGCCAAAACCGGAGCTCGAAGTCAGGGGAACCCGGGCAAGCTTTCGAACGAGCAGGCTTTCTTGAAGATGTATAACCCACTCATGGATAACAAGAAAAAAGCCCTCTATATATAGAGGGCTTTTTACTTTGAATTCGCTGGAGTGGAGACCGGGGATGGATTATGCAGCTCTCGCTTTATGCCGTCTTTCCGCCGAAATACCGGTGGAGCACCTCCAACTGTCCGTACGCCGGGTGACTGCGCAGCGGCTCGACCGCTTGCATGGCGCTCCGCAAATATTGCCTGCGCATCTGCTCGGATCTTTCGAGCGCGTCCCCGCTGCGGATGCGCTCAAGCACATCATTGACCTCCGCCGCCGGGGTTTCCGGCTGAATGGCGCGAATGTAAGGTTCGAGACCGGGATCTGCGAGCGCATAAAGAACGGGGAGGGTCACCTGCCCCCGGACGAGGTCGCTGCCGGCCGGCTTGCCTAGCGTCTCGGCCGTCGCGGTGAAATCGAGGATGTCATCCTCGATTTGAAACGCCATGCCAAGCGCTTCGCCGAAGCGGTAGAGCATGGCGGCCGTTTCGGGCCGCGCATCCGCGGACAGCGCGCCCGTACGCAGGCAGGTGGCCATGAGCTGGGCGGTTTTGCAGCGCGTCTTTTCAAGATATTGCTCCAGGGTCTGATCATAATCGTAGGCATGCCGCAGCTGTTCGTATTCCCCGAGGCAGAGCTGAGCTGTGGCCAGGGAAGAGAGGTCGTGGACGAAACGGTCATGGTCCGCGGTGTACCCGGAGAGCAGCTCTACGACCCTGGCGGACATGTAGTTCCCGATATGGATTGCCGCGGACACGCCGGTCTGCGTATGCAGGGAGGGGGCGCCCCGCCGCAGCTCCGAGCGGTCGATGATATCGTCATGGATCAGGGACGCGGCATGGATGAACTCGGCGGCAGCCGCAAGCTGATACTGGCGGCTGCCGGTCGCTGCGCAGCCAAAGCGGCTGCCGGCAATGACCAGCACGGGCCGCAGCCGCTTGCCGCCGGAGCGGATCAGCTGCAGGACGCTGCGCGCAAGCACCGAGGTGCGGGGAACGTCCTTGTCGTATTTGACGATATGCTCGATTTCGCGGTTGATGCGCTTGATATCGATATGAAGGGTTTCAGGCAGGGATGGCTTCATGTCACATTCCTCCAAGTCCTCATCTTTGTTATTGCTCGTAAATGCGGCTGACAAGCCAGCAGTTAGATGGCATGTTCTTCGCGGGACACCGCTTGTTCGGCCCGCAAATATCCTTCCAGGCTAACCACGAGCCGCTCGCCTCCGGCCTCGCCCAAGGCTAAGCGGACATAGTGCCTTTTGAGGAGCGGAGCGAGATATCGAACCAGTTCCATTTCTTCAAACTGAACGGCCAACTGGACGTAGAGGCTCTGAAAGTAGTCGCCGTCCAGTATTCGCCCGGTGAGTCGTTCATCGGCGAGGGTAAGGCCGTCATGGCGCTTGCGGGCCAGTTCCAACAGGGTAACCAAGGCCAAAAGCTTGGCGCCGCGGGAACGGGGAATCGCGTATCGCTCCAGCAAGGAAGCAGTCTCCTTAAGCTCTGAAGGATCCGCGTCCAGCACGGCCATGGCTTCCGGTGCGCAGGCGGCGGCAAGCAGCTGCAGGGCTTTTTCGATAAGTTCGGTCATGTCAAGCACCCCCTGATAAAATCGTTTAAAACGAAGATGGAGCAACGTGCGCGTTGCTGCACATTACTCCATCCTTGTGAGGTTCCGTACTGTGGCGTCAATCGGTATACAGATACCAGCGCCGTACCAACGGAATTCGTTTCCAATGCTTTTTCAACCAAGGAAGGACGTAGTAGTCCAGTCCGAATATACTGCCCGATCCTCCGATCAAAGCGACACCGGCGGTGAGATACCAGAGCATTTCATAAGGCGCCATGCCCGAGCACCAGATCATGAGGCCCATAGCGATGGTCGCGACCGAAGAAAGGGCGGTGAACAATCCGATGATCAGCAGGATGCCGAAGGTGATTTCGGCGAGGACCATGCCCGTCTGGAACACCTTGGCGAGTACCGTGTAATCTCCGTTTGATTGATAGAAGAAGATATCCATGAAGCCGTTCATCATGCTTGTAATAAAATGCGGCACAGGCAGGGCTTCGACCGCATCCTTGGCGTTCGTCACGGCCGATGCGGCTGCTTGGGCGTCCACCGTCTTGGCTACCGCGTCAACGGCCTGACTGGCCGCCGAGGTAGCATCCGCAGCATGCGGAGAAGGCGGAATCAGGAAGATGCGCGATGGATTGTCGATGATTTTCCATAGCTTTTCGAGCCCCTCCGACAGCCACATATAGCCTACATAGAGCCGCAGAGGCAGCAGCCAGAAGTTCGGCGAGCGCTTGGAAAAGTGTCCTCCGACGAAACTGCGGCGGTGATGCACATGGAAGAACTCGTGCATCATGTACGACCACACTTTATTGAAGCCTGCGACCGTGAACAGGTAGAACATATTGATAAAATGCTTGGCGAACAGCGCCATGAAACCGCTCAGCATGAACATGCGGTTCGGCAGGCCGACGTTGGCTACGCCGTAATGGCTGCCGATGCAGACCATCGTGCCGTGAAAGCCCGGCTTATACGATTTTTTCGGCTGGTTCTTGACGTCGGCATGGATGTTATGGGCAATGATCGGCGCTGCTTGCTCGGCGTTCTCCACCATTTGCGGAACCGGCCGCTCTTCGCCCTCAGGGATGTAGAAAATGTTATCGCCCACGACATACACATTGTCATGGTCCACGCTTTGCAGCTTGTCGTTCGTTACGATCCGTTTGCGGCCCTGCTGCTGCACGTCGAGCGAGCCCACCAGCTCGGAGCCTTCCACGCCTGCGGTCCAGACAATGGTATGTGCGGGAATCCGCTGATCGCCCATAATGACGGCCTGGGAATCGACGCGGGTTATTTTGGCGTTCGTGATGACCTCGACGCCCATCTTCGCAAGCCGCTTCTCCGACTTCGCGATCAGCTTATCGGGCAGGATCGGCAGGATTTTCGGAGCCATATCGGCAACGACAAGGCGGACCTCCTGCGGATCGATGAAGAACTCCTTGCACAGCTCATCGCGGAATTCGGCCATCTCGCCGACCAGCTCCACGCCGGTAAAGCCTGCGCCTACCACGACAAAGGAGAGCTTGGTCTTGCGCACCGCTGGATCGGTTTCCTTAGCGGCTTCGCCGAACATATCGCGGATTTGCTCTTTCAGCCGTACCGCATCCTCATAGGACCAGAGCGTGAAGCTGTTCTCTGCGGCGCCGGGGATGCCGAAGAAGGTAGGCTTGCAGCCCGTGCCGATGACCAGATAGTCGTATTTATATTTGCATTTCCGGGATTCCAGCGTTTGGGCCGTGAAATCGATATGGCGGACTTCATCCATAACGACCTGAACTTTTTGTCCCTCGAATATTTTTTTAAGCTCGATTTTGACCGCATCCTCGGGCGTGCGGTTGGCCGCCACCTCGTGAAGCTCCGTCAGCAATGTATGATAGGGATTGCGGTCGATTAGTGTGATCTCGACATCGCCGTCTTTCTTGAATTTCTTCGCCAGCTTCTTGGCCGTGAGGACACCGCCGTAACCGCCGCCCAGCAAAACGATTCTCTTCATGGAATGCTCACCTCGTTTGACTTAAATTCTGACCCTGAGCCTTGCCTCAGTGCGATGTAGTGCTTGCCTGCCTCGTTACTTCGCTTCATCAAGCGCTTTTTGGGCCAGGGTCACGTAGTCCTTGATGTGAATGCTGACGCCGGAGATGGCATCGGTCGTACCGTCATCCTTGAGCGTAATGGCCGCCGGATCCTGCTTCTCAATCAGGTAATCCTGCGCTTTGATTGCTTCTTCATGCCATTCGGCTTGTGCTCCGCCGGCTTTCATGCCATATTTGCCTTCCTTGGAAACGGTCTGTTTGTCTTCACCTTTGGTGTTGACACCGCTGAAGTAGGCATAGATGATTTTGCCGTTCGCGACCGTGATATCGACCGTAGGCTTCCAGCCGCTTTCCTTGTCGAATGCATCGCCTTCGGCATGATAGGAGCCGTCTTTATAAGTACCGTGGACTGCAGGTCCTGCGGACAAGGCTTGCTCGGATAAAGAGGTGAAATCTTTCACATGAATGGATACGCCGGAAACAGCATCGGTTTTGCCTTCATCCGTTACCGTAATCGCTGCCGGATCCTGTTTTTCGATCAGGTATTGCTCGGCTTTTTCGGCTTGCTCATACCATTCGGATGATCCGCCGCCGGCCTTCATGCCGTATTTGCCTGCTTTGTCGAGAGTCTTTTTGTCGGGTCCGCCCTTGGCGCTGACGTAGTTCCAGTCGGCCTTGGTGATTTTACCGCTTTCGACGGAGAGGACAACGAAGGGCTGCCAGCCGCTTTTTTCATCCATGGCACCTTCGGCAAAATACGTGCCGTCCTTGTAACTGCCGCCGTCGGCGGGAGGAGTTGACGCTTCTTTCGTGCCGGTTGCTGACGGTGCGGGATCGGTAGTTCCGGCTGCCGCATCCTTGTCGCTGCCGCATCCGGCGAGCAGGCCTGCCATCAGGGCGCCGGATAATAAAATGGACCATCTTTTGTTCATGTCTATTGACCTCCAATGTTCATTTGATAAGATCTATGGAAAAATATTAAAACCATCATCAATATGCTCTTATGCGCATTTTGCAGGCGATCGTCCATGATTATTAATCATGTTGATATTCCAAATTCTCTTGTCGATCGCATTGTAGCATAGGAGCACAACGTAATTATGTGAAAGTAATCACAAGTGTCACGGCGTTTAAGATGGGTCTCGGATCATTCCGTTATTACGCGGGAGAGAATGGCGCGGGAACGAAAAAAAGCCTGAATCGGATCATTTTACATGTCCGTTCCAGGCTTTGGGTAAGCATAAGGCTTTTCGAAAAGATTAGTTGGCTGCCGAGCGAAGGAACCCGGGAAGCCGGATCAGGGCGATCGTCAGCCCGGCCAGGCCAAAGGCCAGCAGGATGAGCGCCGAACCCCAAATGTCGCCGAGATGCGCGCCGTGGGCGATAATATCGAGCAGGGAATGCTGCGCCCAGAACTGCGGAAGGAAATGCCCGATCGTCTGTACGCTTTGGGGCAGGAGGTAGGACGGAACCCACAGACCGCCGAGCATCGCGCCTCCCATCGAAATGATTTGCGTAACGACCATCGCGGCGCCTTCACCGGGAACGAGAAAGGACAGGCCAAGGCCGATGCCCGTCCCGGCAATGCTGAGACTGAGAACGACGGCAGACAATGCGGCGATATCGCCAAGCTTCAGGTCATAGACATAATGTCCGAAAGCGAACAGGATCACGCACTGGAATATCACGGTCAGCACGAACGGGAACCACATGCCGATCAGGTAGTGCAGCGGCTTGATGCGCGTGGTGCGGATACGGGACAAGAGGCCGGTTTTCTTTTCTTCGAAAAAGCGGCGGGCCATCGTAATCATGATGAAGAACACGAACATGACGGTCATGCCCGGCACGACCTGATCAATCATGTTCAAGTGGTCGGAATTCGTAGATACATTTTCAATGTGAATCGGGGAAGCGAGTGCCGCATCCGCCTGCGCCTTGGAATCGCCTTTTGCCATCAGCAGGTCCGTCAGTTTCTGTTCGCGGTAGCTTGTTGAGATGCTGCCGAGAATTGCCTGGATCGGCGCGGTTTCCGTCTGGGCGGCCGGATCTTGGTACAGCTTGATGTTCGAGGCTTTGCCTTCCTTCATGGACTGCTCGAAGCCGCTCGGAATGACCAGCATGGCGGAAAACTGCCCTTGTTTGATTTTATCGAGCTGATCCTCCCAATGGTCGGTTGGCAGCTGCTTCACGTCCATGATGCCTTTCATCTGTTCGATCAGCGCCTTCGAAGCCGAGGACTGATCCTGGTCCACCGTTCGCAGCGTGATGGAGGAGCCGCCTTCCTGGTTGAAAATGGACCCGAACATCACAATAAAAATGATAGGCATGAGGAGCAGGAAGATGAAGCTGCGCCGGTCCTTGCCGATGAGCCGAAGCTCCTTGATAATCATCGCTTTCATGGTCTATAACTCCTTTTTGATATCGAGTTTATTTGTTAATCGCGCAGCGCCGTTCCCGTAACCTTCAGGAACACGCTTTCGAGCGAAGGGCGGACGACCTCGAGCTGCTTGACGTCCCAGCGGTGCTGCGAGGCCAGGCGAAGCAGACGCTGCATGACGGCGGCGGAGCTGCCGGTCTCCAGCAGCCAGCCGGAGCCTTCTTTTCGATAGGAGGTGACATCGGGGTCATGGGGGAGTTCCGCAAGCCCGGGCACCTCCAGGTAAATCGCATTGCTGCCGTACTGCTCCAGCAATTCTCCGAGCGGCCCCATCGCCTTGATCGAGCCTTGGTCCATGATGGCGACTTCGTCGCAAAGCGCTTCAACCTCCTCCATATAGTGGGTGGAGTAAATGATCGTCACGCCTTCGCGGTTCAGCTCCCGGATCATTTCGAAAATATGATTCCGCGACTGCGGATCGATCCCGACGGTCGGCTCATCCAGAATGAGCAGCTTGGGCCGGTGGAGCAGGGCGGCGGCGATGTTGATTCTTCGCTTCATGCCGCCGGAGAAGGTGCTGACGATGTCTTTGGAGCGTTCCAGCAGTCCGGTTCTTGCCAACACGTCGTGAATCCGCTGCTTGAGCTCTTTACCGCTGACGCCGTACGCTTCGCCGAAAAATAGAAGGTTATCGTACGCGCTCAGCTTCTCGTACAGCGTAATCTCCTGAGGTACGTAGCCGATAAATCGGGAGACGGCGGCCGGCTCCCGGGTCAGGTCCTTTCCGAACAGACGGGCAGAGCCGCTGTCCGCCTTCACGATCCCGGTCAATATTTTCATGGTCGTCGATTTTCCCGCGCCGTTGGGGCCGAGAAAGCCGAAGGAGGTGCCGGGTCTGAGCGAGAAGTTTACGTTTTCTAGAGCCTGTTTTTTGGCATAAGCTTTTTTAAGTCCGTTCACCTCTAGCATATAATCGTTGTTAGATGAATTGGGGGTATGAAGGGGCTCGGCCCCAATCATGACTTGAACCATTCGGTATTCCTCCTATAATTCCAATTTATTCTCAAGCAGGTATCCTGAAAATTTCAGCACGGCATAGGTCAGAATCCAGCTAATCCCCATGACCATAGGCAGCTCCCAAGCGTAAGGGAACCATTCGGCTCTTATCTGCTCCGTTCCCTGCTGAATCATGTTTTCCGATATAACGACGTCCGGCAGCTGAAATATCAAGCTCAGGCCGCCCATAAACACAATCCATAACACCGGAGAAATCGGGCGAAGTGAGCTGTTTTGAACGATGGAAATCAGGATGCCGAGTGCGATGATGAGCGGGCTGAAGCCGGCGACCAGCGTGAGCCAATCGACTCCCGCAACCATGAAGGAGCCAACATCCGCAAGCGAGTAGGCAGGAAGTACGAGCGACAGGATCAGGACGTACACCGACAGGACGGCAAAGACGATGACGATGCCGATCAGAAGCTTCAGCCAGATGCCCAGCCATTTGGCGGTGATCAGCTTGGTCCGCGGATACGGCATGGTTAGCCACCAGCCGTAGGTGTCATTTTCCCATTCCCGTTTCACGGAGCCGTAGCCCCAGAAAAAAAACATATAAGGAAATCCCATGGTAACGAACCAAATGGAATTGATCTGCAGTTGTTCATTAATGGCAAAATAAGTCATGGTGCCGATGGCGGCGATGAGAATAATAAGGCAATACGCCAGCCACCAGCTGCGCGAAATACGTGAGCGGCTTTGCTTGCGCCAGCTGCCTTTGCCCTTGAATTCATGCCGGACCAGATTCCGGAAAACAGCCGAGTCCATCACTTGTTCCACTCCTTCATGTACATTTTGCGGAAAACGTCGCGCAGCGAGCCGTATTCTGCCCTTAAATTTTCCGTGCTGCCGGTCCAGATTGCGCGGCCTTCCTTCATCATGACCGTGTAGTCGAACAAGCCTTCAACCTCTTGAATGTCATGGGTGCTGATCAGGACCGACTGCTCGCTTTCCTCCAAATAATCGATGAGGCTGGCAACGATCGTCTCTCTCGAAATAACGTCGATACCGGTAAAAGGCTCATCCAGTACGATCATCTGTACATCTCGCGCAAGGCAGAGAATCAGCATGATCCGGGCTTCCTGACCGCGGCTCATGCCGCCGACTTTGGCGTCAAGGTCAATGTCCATGTAGTCTGTCAGCTGGATCGCTCTTTCCATGGAAAAGCCGGGAAGAAAGCTGTTTCCCCATTCCAGCGCCGCCCGCGCGGTATGGTTCGGGTACCATCTGGCACGATCGGGCAGGTAGGCAATGTCCTGGTTGGTCTGCCAGCTCGGAGCTTTGCCTAGCACTTCGATGTGTCCGGCATCCGGTCTGACCAGGCCGGTCAGCATCCGGAAAAACGTCGATTTCCCGCAGCCGTTCGGGCCGAGAATGCCGGTAATCCGTCCTGAGGGAATGGCAATCTCAAACTGGTCCAGCGCTTTTTTCTTGCCGTAGTGCTTGGTAATTTGATGGCACTCCACGATATTCGTACTCATAAATCGCTTCCTCCTTGCTCCGTGTCCCTTTTCTGGCGAATGTATGTCTCGATGTCCTCCCAGGCTAGCCCGAGGCTTTCCATCTGTTCCATGAAGCTGTCGATATACCGGGCCGCCAAGGCCGTCCGGAAGGAAGCGACATGTTCGGGCGAGGAGGTGACGTATGTTCCCTGGCCCCGGCGCTTTTCCGTTAGTCCGTCCCGCTCAAGCTCCTGATAGGCACGCATGACGGTGTTCGGATTGATCCGCAGCTCCTGCGCGAGTTCTCTAACCGATGGCATTTTATCTCCCAAAGCGATCTCTCCTTTTGCAATGGCGCTTCTGGCTTGATCAAGTATCTGCTCATATAAAGGTTGACTGAAGTCAATGTGAAAATGCAGCGAGCCAACCTGCTGTTCTTCCATAGACGCTCCTCCTACCGTACCGGAAGTACGATTAGTGATTTAAGTGTATTATATCACCTAATACACTTAATACAATAGGCTATTTTTAAAAAAGTATTTGGTCAATTCTAGAAAATCAAAAAAAGCCCGCCAGCTCCATGCGAGGAGACAGGCAGGCTTTCGCGGTAATCCGGCTCCATGCTTGCAGAGCTTTATTGAAGCGCAGGCAGGGAGCGGTTTTTCCGTTTGACATAGATGAAAATGCAGGCGGCGACCACGCACTCGGAGAGCGGAATCGACAGCCAAACCCCATTGGTACCGATCAGATGGGGGAGCGTAAGCAGGAACAGGACCATGAGAATAATCTCCCGGGAGAGGGTAATCCAGACAGCGGCTTTAACCTGTTCCGATGCCTGGAAATACGTCATCATCACGAAGTTGATACCCATGAACATATAGGCCGTGAAGAACAGCCGAATGCCGCTGATGGCGAGCGAGCGGACCTCTTGCGAGAAATCGCCGAACAAGGATACGATGCTTCCCGCGAACACCAGTCCGAACAGGAAAACCGCTATTCCGGAAAAGAAGGCCGTAAAGGCGGCGATCCGGATCGTTTTCACTTCGCGGATACGAAGCTTGGCTCCGCGATAATAGCTGATCAGCGGCTGAATGGCCGAGCCCATGCCGAGGAACAGCATCAGCATGACGTTGTGGGCGTAGTTCAGTACCGAGAAAGCAGCAACGCCTGCGGTGCCCGCCCAGCGCACCATCGCGACATTGTATCCAATCGTGAATACCGATAAGCCAACCTCGGAAATAAAGCTTGGAAAGCCGATCGTCAAAGTCCGGATCGCCAGCTTCCATGAGAAATACGGCTTCACGAAGGCAAGGGAGCGCTCCTTGCGCAGGAAGTGGGCGAACAGCACAACCGCTCCGACGAGCGTGGCGGCAACGGTAGCCAAAGCCGAGCCTTTGACGGTCATATCGAACACGTATAAGAAAATGTAGTTCAAAATGATATTCAGCACGGCAGACACGACCATGGAAATCATGGACAGGTTCGGGTTGCCGTCATTGCGGACGAACAGGCTGAACGCATTCTGAATCGTAATGATGAACCCGTAGGTCAGCAGCACGGTCATGTACTCCAGCGCATAGGGCAATGTATCTTCGTTTGCGCCGAGCGCATAGGCCAGAGGGACGCGCGCCAGGTAGGCCGTCACGGCGACCAGCAGGGTCAAAACGAATATCAGGATCAGCGAGTGGGTGAAAATTTGCTGAGCCTGCTTGATGTTCCTGGCGCCTTTGGACTGCGAATACAGCGTTGCGCCTCCGATGCCAAGCCATAACGACATGGCGAAAAACACGGAAAACACGGGGGATGCGATGTTGATGCCGGCAAGTGCAAGGGCGCCGAGCCGGTGGCCGACGAAAATGCCGTCTGCGACCACGTTGATCGACATCATCAGCATCCCGACCAATGACGGAATTAAATAACGTACGAATACCTTCCCTACGGAGTCCGTCTCCATCGAAGGAAGCATAACTTTTTCTTGACTCATGATGTCCTCCATAGCCCCGAAAGGGGCGTTAAGCAGATTATATATTTATTGAATGAACGGTTTGGATTCGGCGATGCCGTACAAAAACACATGGATCGCCTTCCGGTAGAGCTCTAGTGCCTCATCTAAATCAAGCTTGTTGGTAGAAAATTCGATGCCTGCCAGCATGCCCTCCAGAATGATGCTCAAAAGATGCGCGTCATCCTGCTTGAATTCGCCGCTGCGCATGCCCTCCGCCAGCAGTTCCTCGTAATTGCGGAGATACATGTGCATCATCTCTTCAATTTTGTCCTGATTTGGCGAAGTAATGAGCTCGGTTGCGTAAAATTCATTGGTAGCCCGGGTCAGCGGGTGATGGAACCCGTCCACGACGAAATGCTCCACCAGCGCAATGATTTGTTCCTTGACCGTTTGAAAACGGGCTTTTTTGGCCTGAAACTGCTCGGCCCATTCCCGTGTCCATTCCTCGAGCAGGTAGAGGAAGAGGCCTTCTTTATTTTTAAAATGATAATAAATATTGCCCTTACTGATCTGCGTGGCCGACACGATGTCCTCGATCGAAGTGGAGGCATATCCCTTTTGGCCGAAAAGCGTCCGTGCGGCGTCGGCTACCTTTTGCTTCGTCTGTTGGCTGGAAAGCTGTTTTTTATTTAGAATCATGATCACCTCACAATTATACTGAACGTTCATTCTAAAATAATCCCTCTTCAGTATAGTTTCATATTTTTAAAATTTCAATCCCTGATAGAAGAGATGCGATAAAGAATTACCATGTAGTATTGGATGATTCTACCAGACTGTGCGGGATTCAGCCTCTTCGCGGACGGGTAATATGAACATACAAGGGCAGCGCAGAATGCGCTGTACAGACAACCATCAAACGTAAGGAGCTGATCATAATGGATAACAACGTATTTAAGGGAAAATGGAAACAGTTGAAAGGCGAAGCGAAGAAGCAATGGGGCGAGCTTACGGATGATGATCTGGACCAGATCAACGGCGAAAAGGACAAGCTCGTAGGCAAGCTGCAGGAGCGCTACGGACATACGAAGGATGCCGCCGAAAAGGAATACCATAACTGGTCCCGTTCCCACACGGATTGATATTATGGATTAAGCATATAGACATCATGCCACCCCAAAACCACCTGAGCCTTCAGGTGGGTTTTTTGACATTTATTTGTATGAAAAACCTGATTAACTGGCATCATCGTGATATGATAGAAAGTAATGTTCTATGAAAACACTCAGGAGTGAGTCCATGGAGTTTTCCAAAATATTTCTTGGCAATACCGCTTTGCTCGTTACCGTTGCATACCTGGCCAATTTGATATATAAATATGCGCTCAGTCGGACCTCGTCATCTGTGAAATATGTCAGCTCGGTGCTGCTCATTATATTTTGCGGTTGGTTGAGCATGTTCTTCGGATACAATGTGAGCGAGAACGTCATTTTTGATCTTCGCATCATTCCCTTGATCATAGCCACGGTTTCCTATGCGGAACCATTGACGCTGGTGATCATCGGTGCCAGCATTGGAATATCGCGCCTTTTATTCGGCATAAATGAGGCCTCGATCGCGGGGTGCCTGAACCTGTGCATTTTGGGTGTGGCAGCGGCTCTGCTTCATGTATGGATGAACCGCAGAAGTTTTGGATTGATTACGCAAGGACTTATCACAATTATAGTGATCAACCTGCTGAACTGTTTGGATATCGCCTTTCTGGGCGTCATTTCGGCGAAGACTTATTTTATGGAAATCATGCCAATCGCTTTGCCGCTCAGTCTTGTTCTCAGTCTCATTTTTTCGCTGATTCTGCGTGATTTCCAGCTGGAGGGAAACCGGATGGTACAGATCAAGCACAGCAATGTGCTTCTCTCCGCCCAAGCGGAAGAGCTGCACAAGGCCAAAATCGTTCTTGAAGAGCGTGCCCGCGAGTTGGCGTTATCATCCCAGTATAAGACGGAATTCCTGGCTAACATGTCGCATGAACTGAGAACTCCGCTGAATAGCATCATTAACTTCGCCCAACTGATCAGTGAGCCTGATGAAGGACGGACGAAAGAAGAAATAGCCGAATACGGAGAAATCATTTATCAATCGGGTCAGGAGCTGCTGACGATTATCAATGACATTCTTGACCTGACGAAAGTAGAAGCCGGACAGCTCGAAATCGTAAATGAGGATATGAACATCAGCGAAATTCCGCAGCTGGTTGCCATGCACTTCGAACATGCGGCCGAGAGAGGAAATATTTCCTTTGAAATACAGTTGGATGAGCGCCTGCCGCAAACGATGTATACCGATCCCAACCGGGTGCAGCAGATTTTACGGAATTTGCTCTCAAACGCATTTAAATTTACCCATGATGGGCAAGTGAAGCTGAATATCCGGCTCGAACGGCTCGGAAGCACTGATCAGAAAGAGGATTGGATCGTCTTTGATGTCATTGATTCGGGCATAGGCATTCCCAAGGAGAAGCAGGCACATATCTTCGAAGCGTTCAAACAGGCGGACGGCTCCATCAGCCGCAAATACGGCGGTACAGGACTAGGCTTGTCCATCAGCAGGGACTTATCGAGACTACTTAGCGGGTACATAGAGATGGAGAGCGAAGAAGGCAAAGGCAGCCGGTTCTCCCTTCATCTGCCGTTGATCGGATCGGAAGCATTTTACCTTCATAACAGTTGAAACGGGGTAGCTGCAGCAGGTAGAATGAGTACAAGCAGGAGCATTGAAAGCGGGGTGAGGAAGATCGGGCTGCAGGCATTAGTGCTTGGTGCCACTGGCCTTGTCGGCGGGGAAGTCGTTCAGGAGCTTCTCCGGAGCGAAGCATATAGTCTGGTCAGGGTATTGTCGAGACGTCCGCTAGGTTTCCAGCATCCGAAGCTGCAGGAGACCATCATTGATCTGGAACAACTGGAGGAGCATGCCGAGCATTTTTCAGGAATGCGGGATGTATTTTGCTGCTTGGGCACGACCATCCGGAAGGCTGGCTCACAAGTGAAATTCCGCAAGGTTGATCTGGAATACCCTCTGCGAGCCGCAAAAGTATCGAAACAGCAAGGCGTGAAGCAGTTTCTTGCCGTCTCGGCTATGGGAGCAGACCCCACATCGCGTATTTTTTACAACCGCGTGAAGGGTGAAGCCGAACAGGTTGTGTCTTCCGTGGGGCTTCACGGGGTCCATTGGTTTCGTCCATCACTGCTGATCGGCGACCGGAAGGAATTTCGTTTCGGCGAATCTGCAGGTGCATTGGTCATGAAAGGACTTGATCCACTTATGCGCGGTCGCGCATCGAAATATCGGGCAATGCCCGCCGCGACACTTGCACGGGCCATGGTGAGCATCGCTCTGACGGGTACAGCGGGAACGCATGCATATCCGAATGATGTCATTCACGTGCTGGGCACGGTTCCGGCGGATTGAACATACATACATTGACACGGGATTCTGTAGCGGAATTCCATACATGAAAGGATGAATGTAATGAGTAAAAAAGTGATTTCTACAACATCGGCGCCAGGAGCAATCGGACCATACAGCCAGGCCGTTCAAATTGGAGATCTTGTCTTCACGTCCGGCCAACTTGGTCTGAATCCGGAAACCGGAGAATTCGGCAGCGGCGTGCAGGAGCAGGCCCGTCTTGCCCTCAGCAACGTAAAAGCCATCCTCGAAGCTGCAGGCAGCAGCCTGGACCAAGTCGTGAAAACGACCGTGTTCCTGAAGGACATGAACGATTTCGCAGCCGTCAACGAGATTTACGCTTCTTACTTCTCTGAGCCGTATCCGGCGCGCAGCGCGGTAGAGGTAGCGCGCCTGCCGAAGGACGGATTGGTGGAAATCGAAACCATCGCGTCGCTGAAATAAACCATATGCCATAAGCGCAAAGCGCCGCCAGGATCAGCGATCCGGCGGCGCTTTTTTTTTGTGTGTATAAACAGAGCGGGTTGCATGGGTAGACATAAATGAAGGGGCACCAGCGATTGCAGGAACGATTCGTTTGCGCAGCGCCCTCCAGAAAGCCATGCGAAGCTCCTGCGCACAAGAACTTAATTACGTCCCCCCGGAGCGCCGACAAAAAGCCTCAGTCCCGATCCCGATTCCGCGCAAAAAACAAATAAATCGCATAAATGAACAATATCGCCGCCAGAATAAACGCCGCTACGAACACGTTCTCCGCCATATCCTTCTGTTTGATGCCGATTGCGACATAAGCCCAGACGAAGACCAGCGGATAGATGCTATCCCGGTAAGGGAAGCTGACCAGAATGGCGATCAGCGCGCCAACGAGCAGCATGATGACCGCCCAGGTCGAATCGCTCAGGCCGAAGCCGTCCCAATTGTTTTTCTCAAGCGCAACACTGACATTGACGATCGTAGCGACGCTGATCCAGCCGAGATACAGGCTGAAGGGCAGCTTCACGAACCACATCTCGCCCGGCGTCGGATAATGGATGCGGCGCGTGCGCATATAGACCATAATGAGCGATAGCAGAAGCAGCGCCATCGCGACCACCGACAGCTCAATGTAAAGATATTGCCAGAGCAGCAGCCAGGCAACATTGAACAGACAGCTCAGCAGGAACCATGGGCCGATTCGCTGCACCGATTCGCGGGATTCCGTCGTTCTCCGGAACTGGTAAACGATGAACCCGAGCAGCAGCAGATAAATCAGCGACCAGATCATGAACGCGTAACCCGCCGGCGTAATCAGCGTCGGATACTTGTCCGATATTTCCCCTGTTTTCATTCCGTTCAATACGGTTGTATTCGCAAGCACGTTTACGATGATGACAGCAATGAAACCCAGCAGGTTCCACCATTTGTACGGATTACTCCTCAGCAAAATCATCAGCCTCCCAAACGGATCTATTCAGTTTCTCATGAAGTCCTCATGAACAGCTTTTCCCTAAAGATATACCCAAAAACCCGGCGGCAGAACATAAGCAAGTCCGATTCATTTTCCCGGTATGCAGGTAATATTAGGGAAAATTGAACTTTCGAGGAGTGAGCAGCTTGAAATCCAAAAAGACCTCTCAGCTGCTGCAGCAGCTGGTTTTCGTAGGGCCTTCCGCCTTGGTTTTTCTTGTTATCGTTATCTTTCCTTTTTTATTGGGAGTCTATTATTCATTCACGAATTGGAACGGCGTGTCCCGGCATGCGGGATGGGTCGGACTCCGCAATTATGTTCATATTTTCAGTGCCGATCCCCAGTTTCTGCATTCCTTTTGGTTCACCGTGAAATTTACCGTATTGGGCGTGGTGCTGACGAATATTCTCGGGTTCGGGCTTGCGTATCTGCTGACACGGCCCTTGTTTACTCGCAACGCGCTGCGAACCGTATTCTTTGTGCCGCATGTCATCGGCGGGCTGCTGCTCGGCTTCATTTGGCAATTCATCTTCGTGAAAGGGTTTGCAGCCTTGGGTCAGTCAACCGGTTTCTCGTTCTTTAATCTGCCTTGGCTGGGGACCGATTCTACCGCATTCTGGGCCATAGTCATCGTGTTCGTCTGGCAGAATGCCGGTTACCTGATGGTGATTTATATATCATCGCTGAACAATGTACCGAAGAACCTCATCGAGGCCGCTCAGATCGACGGCGCATCGAAAGGGCAGGTGCTCCGCAAAGTCATGGTACCGCTGGTCATGCCTGCCGTGACGGTATGCTTGTTCCTCGCGATATCCTGGTCCTTCAAGCTGTTTGATCTGAACCTGTCGCTCACCAAAGGCGGCCCGTTTAAAGCGACGGAATCGGTCGCGCTGAATATTTACAACGAAGCCTTCAATATCAGCCGCTTCGGCATGGGCTCGGCGAAGGCGATTATCTTCTTCATCATCGTGGCCATCATCTCGATTATCCAGGTGCGCGCCACGAAGAGCCGGGAGGTGGAGATTTAATGGGAACGACTAGACGCCGCGGCAAGTGGCTTGCCGCTGAAGCAATCATGATTGTCATTGCGCTCATCTTTTTGGTTCCGTTCTATTTTCTGCTTGTGAACTCGGTCAAATCCTTCGGTGACATCTTGACGAATGCGGCCGGCTGGCCGAAGAGTTTCCTGTGGGGGAACTACGCCGAGGCCTGGAAGCTGACCGCATTTCCGAAGGTGTTCTGGAATTCGCTTGTGGTAGCCGTCGTCAGCAACGTGCTGCTCGCGCTCATCAGCTCCATGGCCGCGTACCGGATGGTGCGGCGGGATACGCGGTTTAACCGGCTGCTGTTCGGCGCTTTCGTCGCAGCCATGGTGATTCCGTTCCAATCCATCATGATTCCACTGGTGAAGGTCGTCAGCACCATCGGACTAATGGATTCGCGGACTGGACTAATCATCTGTTATCTCGGCTTTGGTGCTCCGCTGTCGGTATTTCTGTTCCACGGATTCGTCAAAACGGTTCCGAAGGAGATTGAGGAGGCCGGGCGGGTGGATGGCTGCTCGACCTACGGCATTTTCTTCCGCATCGTGCTGCCCCTGATGCAGCCCATGGTCGTTACGGTCATTATTCTGAATGCGCTTTGGATCTGGAACGACTATTTGATGCCATATCTGATTTTACAAAATCCCGATCTGCAGACGATTCCGATCGCAACGTATTCCTTCTTCGGACAGTTTACGAAACAATGGGATTTGGCGCTGCCCGCCCTCGTGCTGGGCATTACGCCGATCGTCATCTTCTTCCTATTGATGCAAAAATACATTATCGAGGGCATTTCCCAAGGCTCGGTTAAAGGGTGATCTTCATACACGATTCAATCGCACGATCCAATCCGGACATGATCCAATCGAACAAATCATAGAACCCAGGTGAATCTGGGAAATGGGCAAAGGAGGAGACGCGCCATGAATAAAGGCAAGCAATCCCGTACCGGCGCCGCATGGGCTCGCGTGACTGCTGTGGTGGCGCTGATTGCCCTTTTGGCGGGCTGCGGCAGCGGAAACGGCAGCGGAACGAAAACCGTTCATATTTTCCAGTTCAAGGTGGAAATTGCCGATGCGCTAAAGGAGCTGAAGGTAGAATATGAAAAGACCCATCCGGGCGTGAAATTGGATATTCAGACGGTGGGCGGGGGCAGTGACTACGGAGCATCGCTCCGGGCTAAATTCGCGGCTTCCGAGGAGCCCGACATTTTCAATATCGGTGGCTATAATGAGCTCGACATGTGGCAGGAATACCTGGAAGATCTCTCCGGCGAGCCTTGGGTGAAGGACGTGAAAGACATCGCCAAAGAGCCGATGACCAAGGACGGCAAGCTGTATGGACAACCGATGAATCTGGAAGGATACGGATTTATTTACAATAAGGATCTGTTCAAAAAAGCGGGCATTACGGAGCGGCCGGTTACGCTGAGCGAGCTTGAAGCGGCTGCGGAGAAGTTGAAGGCTGCGGGCATTACGCCGTTCGCGAACGGCTACCAGGAGAACTTCGTGCTCGGCAACCATAACATCAATCTCGCTTTTGCCGACCAGAAAGACCCGGGAGCCTTCATCAAGGGGCTGAATGAGCACAGCGTAGAATTCGCCTCGAATGAAATCGTCTCAGAGTGGTCCAACCTGCTGGATCTGACACTGAAATACGGGAATCCCAATCCGCTGACAACCGATTACAACACGCAGGTGACGATGTTTGCGAGCGGCAATGTGGCCATGATGCAGCAGGGCAACTGGACGCAGGTGCAGATCGACGGAATCAATCCGAAGCTGAGCCTTGGCATGTTGCCGATGCCGATTAACGATGATCCAGCACTTGGAGACAAATTGTACGTAGGCGTGCCGAATAACTGGGTAGTGAACAAAAACTCCCCGGTAAAGGAAGAAGCCAAGGAGTTTTTGGACTGGCTGGTGACATCCGATATCGGCAAAACGTACATCACCAGTAAATTCAAGTTTATCCCTGCCTTTAAAAGCATCAAAGGCACGGATGAAGAACTGGGTCAGCTTGGAATGGACGTACAGAAATATACGGACGCCGGCAAAACGCTGACCTGGAACTGGTTCCGGTTCCCGAACGGCATGTCGCCCGAGTTTGCCGCAGCGATCCAGGCATACATCGGCGGCAAAGTTACCAAGGAAGGCATGTATGAGCAGTTCCAGCAGAACTGGGACAATTTGAGCGTTAGGTAATTCAAACACGTTAACGGGAAGTCTGCTCCTTCCGGTATTCATTGGGAGTGCGGCCTTCCTGTTTTTTGAATACCTTGCTGAAGTATTTTTCGTCCTGGTAACCGACCATTTCGGCGACCTGCGAGATGCGAAGCTGCGGATTGAGTAGCAGCAGCTTCGCTTTTTCGATGCGCACCCCGGCAAGAAAATCCGATATGTTGACGCCGAATTCCTGCTTGAAGCGGCGGGAGATGTACTCCCGGCTGAGGAAGAAGCGCGCAGCCATGTCCTGCAGCGAAATGTCCTCGGCGTAATGATGCTCGAGATAACGGGCGATATCATGAATGATATGGTTTTCCCGCGAGTGCTGTTGCGTCAGAATCCGGCTTGCCGCCGTCAATCTGCCTTCATATTGGTCTTTCCACAGCGGATAGGAGATTTTGCCCTGCAGATCCATCGGAAGCGAGCGGGGCAGTTCCAGCAGCGCATCTTTGTCCGGACCGGGACTTGAGGGATCGGAGCTTCTGTCCATCCACTGTTTCAGCATCCAGTCCCACTCGGCGTTCCATTGCTCAAGCTCTGCCGGCGTGACGGTTCCGAGCCTTCGGACCTCTTCCATCCAACTGTCGACTGCACTGCCGATCTGCTCCATGCTGCCGCTTAGCGCAGCCATGCGGAAGCTTTCTTCATGCGTGGCCAGCCGCAGTGGCTTTTGCGGCTGCGGGGTGCCGACGTGAAGCCAGCCCGTGAGCTCCCCCGCATTCCGCTGCCATAACGCGTGATGCGCCTGCTGGTACGAGCCGGACACGCCCGCCGGAAAAGGCTGGCGCGAGCCTGCGCCCATATGAATCTGCCGGTGCAGCGTTAGGTCGATTCCGCTTCTGATTTCTGCGAGCGTCGCCTGCAAAGGCATGGTGTCATCCCAGATCAGCAGCACGACTTCTTCGGGATTGCCGAGATGGTGAAAGGCAATCCCCTTTTGTCCGGACAGCAGCACTTCATTGCAAATGTTGGTGAGCGTGAAATACAGCAGCTGACGCATATGCTGGAACTTGTCCAGAAGGTCCTGATCCAGCTGCGCGGTGCTGATGACGGCAGCGTAGCAGCTGCCGATGTTCTCGGGCAGGCCGAATTCGGCCATCAGCTGCCCGGCAAGTTCCTCCTTGCTTCCATGGCCGCTGATCAGATCGGACAGCAGCTTGTCGGCGTAATGGGGCTTCATGCGGTTCAATTCTATATTTTTTTGCGCGCTCAAGGAGTCCTGTAGCGTTTCCAGGCGAATAGCCTCCACGGCCTTGCCCAGCGCTTCGTTGAGCGCGTCCGGGTCCACGGGCTTCAGGATATAATCCAGGCCGCCGCTGCGGATGGCATGCCGCACCAGCTCGAAATCGTCGTATCCGCTGATGACGATCGTCTTTACGGCAGGCCGATTGCTTTTGATCCACTCCAGCAGCTTGGTTCCGTCCATGCGCGGCATACGCATGTCGGTTAGCACGATCTGTGGCGATTCCGCCATGATGAGTTCCACGGCGGTTTGCCCGTCGCCAGCCTCAAGGATTGCCGTGATGCCGTGGCCCTCCCAATCCGCGAGCAGTTTGATGGCTTCTCTGACATGCTTTTCATCGTCCGCAATCAATACTTTTGTCATTCCTCATTCTCCTCTGTATGTTTCGCTTCGGTGTGAATTTCCACGGTAATTCGAACGCCTTGCGGTTTAATGTTGTCGATATAAAGCGCGGATTCATGCTCCGTATACAGCCGCAGGCGCATAAGCACGTTATGCAGCCCGATGCCGTCTTCATCCGTCCATTCGGCCTGAATTCCGCCGTTTGGCTTGCGTTCCAGCTGCCACTTCAGCTCCTTCAGCTCTTCCGGCGGAATTGATTCCCCATTGTTCTCGATCACGATTTCGAGGACGCCATGCGGCTTCATGCGGCTGGTAATTTCCAGTCGGCCCTGCTGGGCCCCGGTATCGAGTCCATGCTTGAAATAGTTCTCTACGAGCGGCTGCAGGATCATTTTCGGCATCGGGACCCGCAGCGTGTCCGGCGCAAGCTGTATGTTGAACTCGAGCTGATCGCTGAACCGCTCCTTCTGCAGATCGAGATACATCCTCACATGCTCGGCTTCTTCCTTGAGCGTAACCCTTGCATCGTTATTGTTCATGCTGTAGCGCATGATTTTGGCGAGTGAGGAGAGCAGGGCATAGATCCTCGGCACGTTATTTTGCAGCGCCAGTGTTCCAATCGACTGCAGTGTATTGTACAGGAAATGCGGGTTGATTTGCGCCTGCAGCGCCTTCAGCTGATTGGTCTTGTTAGCCAGCTCCAGGCGATATTCCCGCAAAATCAGGTTGTTGATCGTATCCATCATCTGCCGGAACCGCGCGAACATGATGCCCGTTTCATCGCGGCTGTTCCAGTCGATATCGACGTTCAACTGCCCGGACTGAATCCGGTTCATATAGCTGGTCAGACG
The DNA here is from genome assembly GCF_009807035.1 of Paenibacillus dendrobii. Taxonomy (GTDB): domain Bacteria; phylum Bacillota; class Bacilli; order Paenibacillales; family Paenibacillaceae; genus Paenibacillus_AQ; species Paenibacillus_AQ dendrobii. Next base: position 240,755 of record NZ_WUBI01000003.1, on the reverse strand, counting down.
CTTGATCGGCTCGGTTATGCGCACGGAGATGAATAGCGTTCCGAACACTATGATGAGCAGGGCGATCACGGCGATGGCCGTATTGATCTGGGTCAGCTGGGTCGCGCGTTCGTATAGGGTGGCGTTCGGAATCCGTTTAATGATCGTCCATTCTGCATAGGGTGTTTGCATTTTCTCGAATACATGCATGGCTCCGCCATTTTCGAAGGAACCGCTGCTCTGGTTCATGCGAATATGTTCCAAGACGACCTTGTCCTGCAGCTGTTTGCCGATTTGATCGTCCCTGGCGGAATAGATGATGTTGCCATTCCGGTCGACGACGAGCAGCTGCTCATGATTCTTATTAAACAGCTGCTCACAAATGGCGGCAACCGCATCCAGCCGGACGTCGATCGCCATTACGCCAAGCACCTTTTCTGAAGGGATGTTGGTGATCGTCCGGTGGAACGTAAACACCTCGCGCTTGGAATAAGAGGTAGGCGAGGGGGGGAAACCATAATCATGGCTTTGATGCGTCGGTTCAACGGACGTCGTGTATTTTTCATAAGGTCTTGTACTCACGTAAGGCTCGGACCGGTATTCCCTTTTTGGAAAAGTTGCGGGCGTCACGAGCGTGGATTGGCCCGACTGGCTCGCATGCAGGTAAATCCGCTCAATTCCGTTGATCGTGTTCTGAATATTTTGCAGCAGCGTGTATACTTCGGCGACGGCCCGATAGTCATCGGGTATTTTGCGCAGGTTCCGCAGAAAGTTGGTGTCCGTGTATACCACCAGCGAGGCCTTGTTGATGTTGTCGAGATAGTTGTTTAGATTCGTCTTCCCCTGAAAAATCAAATGCTTATTCTCTTCGAGCGCCTGCTCCTTAATTGTTTCCTTGGTATGGGTATACGTAATGCTGATGGAGAGCAGCAGCGGAATCGTCGTCGCCAGCAGCATGAACTGGATCAGCCGCGAACGGATGCTGCGGAACTTCATCGGTTTATCGCTCTCATGAACATAGTTACCCTTTTTCGGCATATCAATATTTTCCCCCTAACGGTTCACGATCCTCCGTGTTTTTCGACTTCTGTTTCCCGCATACTGAAGCTACGAACAGTATCGAAACTTTCAAAAAGGGGAGATCGGGATGAAAAGCAAAAAATCATCCGGGCTGCTCCAGCAGCTGGTATTTGTGGGCCCATCCACAATCTTTTTTGCCATTATTATTGTGATTCCGTTCCTGCTGGGTCTGTATTATTCCTTTACCAACTGGAATGGGGTCTCCGGCCAAGTGACTTGGGTCGGCATCGACAATTTCAAACAAATATTAACGAAAGATCCCGATTTTGGGAAGGCCTTCTGGTTTACGGTAAGGTTTACGGTGGTTGGCATTATTTTAACCAATCTTCTCGGATTTTTCCTTGCCTATTTCCTGACCAAGCCGCTGAAGACGCGGAACGTGCTGCGTACGATTTTCTTCATGCCGAACGTGATCGGCGGCCTGCTGCTCGGATTCATCTGGCAGTTCATTTTCGTCAAAGGCTTCTCGGCACTGGGTGAAGCCACTGGCTGGCACTTCTTCAATCTGCCGTGGCTCGGTGACGCAACCACCGGGTTCTGGGGCATCATCATGGTCTTCGTCTGGCAGACGGCCGGCTATCTGATGGTCATCTATATCTCGTCGATCAACAACATTCCGAAGGATATCATCGAAGCTGCTGAAATTGACGGCGCAAGCAAAATGCAAATTCTGAAATCGGTCATCGTACCGCTTGTGATGCCTGCAGTAACGGTATGTCTATTCCTGGCTATTTCCTGGTCCTTCAAAATGTTCGACCTGAACTTGTCCTTGACCAAAGGCGGACCGTTCCGCTCGACGGAATCGGTAGCGCTGAACATCTACAACGAAGCGTTCCAGAACAACCGTTACGGACTAGGTACGGCCAAGGCGATCATATTCTTCGTCGTCGTTGCAATCATCACCAGTCTGCAGGTTAAATTAACGAAAAGCAAGGAGGTCGAATCCTGATGGAAGTATCGAAAAAGTACCGCTTCGGCACGCTTGCAACCGAGATTATCATGGTTCTGCTGGCGCTCGTCTTCCTGATTCCGTTCTACTTCCTGTTCGTGAACTCCGTCAAAACTTTCAGCGATCTGCTGACCAATTCGGCCAGCTGGCCAAGCAGCTTCGAATGGCATAACTACGCAAGAGCCTGGGACATCACGAACTTTCCGAAGGCTTTCGGCAACTCGCTGATCGTCACGGTCATCTCGAACGTTCTGCTCGCCTTGTTCAGCGCGATGTCAGCGTACCGCATGGTCCGTCACAACAGCCGCTTTAACAAGTTCCTGTTCGCAGTCTTCGTGGCTGCGATGGTTATTCCATTCCAGTCAATCATGATCCCGCTCGTGAAAGTCATGAGCAGCCTGAACCTGATGAACAGCATTCCGGGACTCATCGTCGCTTACCTCGGCTTCGGCGTTCCGCTCAGCGTGTTCCTGTTCCACGGCTTCGTGAAAAGCATTCCGCTCGAGATCGAAGAAGCGGCGCGCGTGGACGGCACCAGCATCTACGGCACGTTCTTCCGCATCGTGCTGCCGCTGATGAAGCCGATGTTCGTAACCGTCATTATTCTGAACACGCTGTGGATCTGGAACGACTATCTGCTTCCGTCCCTCGTACTGCAAAACGCGGATCTGCGGACGATCCCGATCGCGACCTTCGCGTTCTTCGGACAGTTCACGAAGCAGTGGGACCTGGCGCTGCCGGCGCTGGTGCTGGGTATTCTGCCGGTCATCATCTTCTTCCTGGCGATGCAAAAGTATATTGTGGAAGGTATTACGCAGGGCGCCGTAAAAGGCTGATTCTTACAGAAGCAGGGGCGGCTGACGGACAGGTCAATCCCGTCCCCCTGTTTCGTCAATATCGTAAGTGCTCTACCTTGCAGCCTGTCCCTATAATGAAAGAGTAAGCGATTACAGTATTGTTATCCAAACGAATGACCTTAATATTTAATGATGCGAAGGACAAGAGAAAAGGGAGGATTCATTCATGAAAAAACGTTCCAAAATTACACTGGCTTCTATGCTCGCACTTTCCGTCGTGCTTGCCGGCTGCGGCTCCAAAACAGACAAAAATGCCGACAGCGCAAGCGGAGACAGCGGTAAAGGCGCCACCAAAACGATTCATATTTTCCAATTCAAAGTCGAAATTGCGGAAGCTCTCAATAAGCTGAAAGCCGATTACGAAGCCAGCCATCCGGGCATCAAGCTCGACATTCAAACGGTTGGCGGCGGCTCCGACTACGGCGCAGCGCTGAAAGCGAAGTTCGCGTCCGGCGAAGAGCCCGACATTTTCAACGTCGGCGGTTACACCGATTTGAATACCTGGGCGGATAAGCTCGAAGATCTCTCGGGCGAAAAATGGGTAAGCGACATGGTTGACGTATCCAAGGATCAAATTACGAAAGACGGTAAAATCTATGGTATGCCGATGAACCTTGAAGGCTACGGCTTCGTGTACAACAAGGATCTCTTCAAAAAAGCGGGCATTACCGAAATTCCTAAGACGCTGACAGAGCTGGATGCAGCCGCCAAAAAGCTGCAAGACGCCGGCATCACGCCATTCGTTAACGGATATCAAGAAGGATGGATCATTGGGCAGCATACGCTTAACGTGGCGTTCGCGCATCAAGAGGATCCTAGTGCTTACATCGAAGGTTTGAATAAAGGCACTGCCAAATTCGCAGGCAACAAGCAAATGGATGAATTCATGAAGTTGTTCGACCTGACGCTGAAATACGGCCAAAAGAACCCGCTGACGACCGACTACAATACCGAAATGACGATGTTCGCAAACGGTCAGGCAGCGATGACACAGCAAGGGAACTGGACGCAGGTTCAAATCGACGGCATTACGCCGAACATGAACATTGGCATCCTGCCAATGCCGATCAACGACAATGCGGATGAGAACGACAAGCTGCTCGTTGGCGTGCCTAACAACTGGGTTGTCAACAAGAATTCCAAAGTGAAAGACGACGCGAAGGAATTCCTGAGCTGGCTCGTGACCTCCGATCAAGGCAAAAACTACATCACCAAAGAATTCAAATTCATCCCTGCATTCAAGAGCATCAATGCTACGGAACAGGATTTGGGAGCGCTCGGCGCAGAAGTGCTGAAATACAGCAAAGAGGACAAGCTTCTGAGCTGGCAGTTCGCGAGATTCCCTGAAGGCGCATGGAATGAATTCGGCTCCAGCATGCAGAGCTACATCGCGGGCAAATCCGACAAAGACCAGCTCCTTGCAGACTTCCAAAAAACGTGGGATAACCTGAAGAAATAATCCTCGAGTACGAGTACGCATAGGTTTTGAAAAAAGAGGCTCCCTTTTGACGACAAAAGGGGCCTCTTTCGATCATGAAGGGGGAAATGACATCATGGAAGGCAGTGAAGCAATCCGGCCGGACAAGCACGAAATGACTACAGTACCGGAGAACTGGAAAGACCTTGGCCCGGTTACCGGGATGGAGAAGCGCGGGGATGTTTTTATATGCCGGACGGAGCGGGGAGGGGCAGCGGCCCTGTTCACTGCCCCAGGGATTTTCAGGATCAAATTTTTTATTGGGAGCGAGGCGGATCTGGCGCAAACCATCGCGATTGACCCGGCATACCGGTTGAAGACGGAGAGTGGAATCCAAGCGGAAGAAAAGGAAGGATTCCTCATTTTCCGTTCCTCCGTCATGGAGGTGGAGCTTGAGAAGCAGACCTTCATGATTACGGTGCGCGATTTGGACGGCAGCGTTGTATCCCGGCAAACCAGCATTTCCTTTGATCCGCGGGGAGGCGCCCGCGCGGTTTATGATATGCCGGCGAATTCCCATTTTTATGGACTCGGAGAGAAATCGAGCTTTCTGGATAAGCGAGGCGAACGGTACACAAACTGGAATACGGATGTGTATGCGCCTCACATGCCGGAAATTGAAGCCTTGTACCAGTCGGTTCCGTTTCTGATTCATAGGAGTGGTGAGAAGAGCTGCGGCCTGTTTCTCGATAATCCGGGGCTGACTGAAGTGGATATGCGGTCGCATGGCATGGCTTATACGATGGGCTGCTCCACCGGCGCATATGATCTGTATTTCATCGCGGGTCCGAGTATGAAGGACGTGGTCATGCGCTATACGGCCCTGACGGGACGAATCCAGCTGCCTCCGAAATGGGCTCTCGGTTATCATCAATCCCGCTATAGCTATATGAATCAACAGGAAGTACTGCAGCTCGCCCACACCTTCCGCGAGAAGGGAATTCCGTGCGATGTTATTTATCTGGATATTCACTACATGGATGAATACCGGGTCTTTACGTTTGACCCCGTTCGATTCCCCGATCCGAAAGCCATGATGAATGAACTGCGGGAACTGGGGATCCGCATCGTGCCGATCGTCGATCCGGGAGTCAAGAAGGATCCGAACTACCGCGTTTACCGCGAAGGCGTGCAGCAGGAGCATTTCTGCACGAAGCTGGAGGGGGATATCTACTTTGGCGAAGTGTGGCCCGGCATAAGCGCATTTCCGGACTTTACGGATGACCGAACCTCTAATTGGTGGGGCGATCAGCATGCCTTCTATACTCAGTACGGCATTGAGGGGATCTGGAATGATATGAATGAGCCGGCTGTCTTTAATGAAAGCAAGACGATGGATCTGGATGTCATCCACCGTAATAACGGCGACATGAAGACGCATGAGGAGCTTCATAATGCGTATGGCCTGCTCATGTCCAAAGCCACCTCGGAGGGAATGGAGCGGCATATGGATAACCGCCGCCCGTTCGTGCTGACCCGGGCAGGTTACGCCGGAATCCAGCGTTATGCTGCGGTTTGGACAGGAGACAACCGCAGCTTCTGGGAGCATATGGCGCTGGCCATGCCGATGGTGCTGAACATGGGATTGTCGGGGCTGGCCTTCTCCGGACCTGACATCGGCGGCTTCGCCCACCATACTTCCGGAGAGCTGCTTGTGCGCTGGACGCAGATGGGCGTCTTCTTTCCGTACTGTCGCAACCATTCCTCTATAGATACCCTCCGGCAGGAACCGTGGTCGTTTGGCCCGGCGACGGAGGGGATTTTGCGGGATTATATTGGTCTGCGCTACCGCTGGATGCCGCATCTGTACAACCTGTTTCACGAGGCGGCATCCACTGGGCTGCCGGTGATCCGCCCGCTGGTGCTGGAATATCCGGAAGATCCGAAGGTCACGAACCTGTGCGACCAGTTCCTGCTAGGGGATTCGGTGCTCGTGGCTCCCGTATACCGGCCAGATACGGATCATCGTGCGGTATATTTGCCGGCAGGCGAATGGTTCGATTACTGGACGGGCGATAAATATGAAGGGGGACGCCATATATTGGCGGAATGCCCACTTGAAATAATGCCTCTGTATATCAAGGCCGGGGCCATCGTGCCGGAAGGAATGCTCATGCAGCATGCGGAAGAGGATGCCGATGAAACGGTGACCTTCCAAATTTACGGGGCTGAGGCTCGGGAAGGTTTCACTGCGGATTACAGTCTATATGAAGACGATGGAGTGACCTTTGATTACCGAAACCAGGTCTCTTCCCGGTTACATGTCAGTCTTAAAGGCGGGGATGGGATGCTTCATCTCTCCTATGAATACGATGACAGACGTTATGAAGCTAACCGGAACCTGCTGGTGTTTAAACTTCGTTATTCGGGTTTTGCTCCACAAGGTGTGGAAGGTCTGCATGCTGTGACTGCTGAGCAGTTGCAAGGGGGAATGGAAGGCTGGATGCTGGATGAACCGGGCGGAGAGCTTTGCATTCAGGTCCACGACCGACCGACTGGAGCGAGCTGGGTTATTCGTACCGGCGAGTAAACCGGACTATGCTCCATCAATGAAGAAGCCTGTTTTGCCGGTAAATCCGCAAAGCAGGCTTTTTGAATGTTATGTCTGCATCCGTTTTTTTGCATGATGGACGATTGAAGCGAATGAGATGTTCGCCATTTCTTTCGTTCGAATTATATAAAAAAGTCGATTGCGGTTTTTAAATTGAGTCGTTTTCGTATAAGATGGAAGTATATGTGTTATTACGGAAACGACAGGAGACAACCATGAATCAACCGCTATATGGGGTATGGCTAGGTGATGTGTTTTTTTGTTTTTCGGGAGAAATGTCCGAACCGAGAGTGGATGCGTGGAGCAAGGTCATGAGAACGCTTGTCATGACCGAAGGCTCGAAACCTTTCGCGCAAGCTGCGCTCCGTCTGGCGGAGCTGCGTTATCCCTCCCCTACGGCCGGACAGCGTACAGCTCGGCGAGGGGAGCGGCGTCAGCTGATGGGCAGAACCCTCGAGGGGCTTGCCTTGATGCCTGCCGACGCCTTTACCATGCTGCTGGCATGGGATGAATCCTCCTGCGTTCGTCATGGCCTTCAGCCGGGAGCGGAGATGGGTTACTGGTCCAAGGCGGCACGGTTTGCCCTGGAGTTGCTGCTGCGCGGCCAGATTGCTCCAGGCGCTTCAGAAGTGACAGCGGCCGGCACACGCCGGCGGGCGGGAGTCCTTGCGCTGACGGGCAGCTGGAAGCCGAAGCTGAAAGAACCGCAGGATATTGAACGCTTCCTGCAACTGGCGGGCGCCATGCCTCCGGTTGCGCTTGGAGTGCCAGCGCTTTTGGGGAGTGAGCCGCTAACGAAACAGGAGGCGGGAGCTGCCGTGCTGCATTCCTTCATGAGCGCGATGATTCACTCACGCGTGCAGGAAATCGTCCGGATGCAAGAAGGCAAGCTGTCGCGCTGCCAGGCCGATTACCGCAGAGGCACGTCGCCGCTGACGGAGCTCTGGTGGAACAGCCTGCTTACGGTGAGCCGAACCATTGCCGTGCAGGGAACGGCTGAGGAAATCACCGCACTCGGCGAGGAGGTATCCGCTTTCGGCTCGACATCGATTCCAGAAAGTCCGGAAGGCGAAGAGCGTTCCCGCGTAGGGCAGTTGCAGCTCGGGCTGCGTCTTGCACCAAGCCATACGGAGGAGCAGGAACGCTGGCGTGTGAGCTTTTGGGCAGAATTTCAGGATGAATTCGGGGCCTGGCTGCCGATCGCGGCGATTTGGGGATACGGAGAACGCGATATTCAGCGGCGCGGAAAAAAATATACGAATGTGCAGGAGCAAATGCTGTTCCTGTTGGGAGAAGCAGCGGCGTTATCACCGGAGATAGCGGAGGCGCTTTGCGTTCCCGCCCCTCAAGGGATGGAACTGACCTCCGAAGAGATGGTGGCCTTTGTGCGGAACGCCGTTCCGCGTTTGAATAAAGCCGGCATGACGGTGCAGATGCCTTCCAGATGGAGCCGCAAGGGACGGCGCCGGGTCGGGTTGTCCTTGAAAATGCAATCGGATGAGAGTAAGCCGGGATTGCCCGTAGTCGGTATGGAGCAGCTTGTCTCGTTTCATGTCGAGGCAGCGCTTGAAGGTCTGACCCTTTCGCGCGAAGAGCTGGCCGAGCTGGCGGAAGCCTCGCTGCCTTACGTGCAGTTCCGGGGGGAATGGATCGAGCTGGACCTGAAGGAAATCCGCCAGGTTCTGCGCTATTTGAAGCGGCATGAGGAAGGGGAAATGGACCTTTCGGAATGGCTGCATTTATCGGCGGAAGACGGCCAAGAACGGTTGTGGAAGGGCATTCCGATACTGGGGATCGAAACCGCCGGATATCTCCAATCCTTGCTGGGAGAGGAAGGACCGAGGAAGGTTCCGGTCAGGCCGGTGCCTGCTTCGCTTCATGGCGTGCTTCGTCCGTATCAGGAACGAGGTTACCAATGGTTGTCTGCGATGAGGGACATGGGTTTTGGCGTTTGCTTGGCAGATGATATGGGTCTGGGAAAGACCATTCAGGTGATTACCTGTTTGCTGGAGCAACACCGGAAAGAAGGCAGCCCGGTTCTGATCGTCTGCCCGACTTCGCTTCTGGGTAACTGGCAGCGTGAGCTGCAGAGGTTCGCACCCGATCTGAATCTTTATATACATCACGGGAATCGCCGCCAGCATGGGCAGGATTTCCTGGATGAGGCAGCCCGGCATGATATTGTACTCACAACTTATCATCTGGCGGGCCGGGATGGGGCGGATTTGGCAGCGATGACATGGACCTCGGTTGTGTTGGATGAGGCGCAGTACATTAAAAATCACCGCACTAAGCAGGCCCAGAGCGTCATGAAGCTGTCAGCTCCGCACCGCATTGCGATGACGGGGACGCCAGTGGAGAACCGTCTTGGGGAGCTGTGGTCGATTTTTCACTTTTTGAACCCGGGATATCTCGGTTCGGCGTCTTCGTTCCGGCAGCGCTATACGGCAAGCGACGTAGGGACCGGGAAGCTGCAGGAGCTTCATAAGCTCGTGGCGCCCTTTATGCTGCGCAGGTTGAAGAGCGATCCTGATATCCGCAAGGACCTTCCGGAGAAACTGGAGATCAAGTCGTATTGTGCGCTGACTCCGGTGCAGGGGGCAATGTACCAGTCCGTGGTCGAACAGGTCATGGAGCAGATCGGGAAAGAAACCGGCATTGCCCGCAAAGGGCTTGTACTGTCTTCGTTAACCAAGCTCAAGCAAATCTGCGACTCGCCGCAGCTGCTGGGAAGGGAAGAGACCAAGGGATCGAAAGCGGAGTCTTCGGGTAAAATGGAGCGGCTCTACGATCTGTTGGATAACATCGAAGAGTCGGGAGAATCTGCGCTTATCTTCACCCAATACGTGGCGATGGGACATCTGATCGTATCAAAACTTGAGCAGCGTTATGGCGTCAAGCCGTCCTTTTTGCACGGAGGGGTCTCGAAGCAAGATAGGGATCAGATGGTGCATGCCTTTCAGAATGGCGAAGGATCTCCGTTTTTCGTGCTTTCATTGAAAGCCGGAGGCGTAGGCCTGAATCTCACCCGCGCCAACCACGTAATGCATTACGACCGCTGGTGGAATCCGGCAGTGGAGAATCAGGCCACCGACCGCGTTTTCCGCATCGGCCAGAATAAGAACGTCCAGGTGCATAAACTGATATGCCAAGGTACGCTGGAAGAGCGTATCGACGAGCTGATTGAACATAAAAAGGCGCTGTCCGAGCAGGTCGTTGGCTCCGGCGAAACCTGGCTCACCGAAATGTCCGACAATGAGCTTCGGGAGCTGATTACGCTTCAGGGAGAAGATTGGATGTAGGCATTCATGACAACAGACCGGGAGGGGTACGATGTTAAAGAAGAATGAGCCGTACGAGCTGAGTATTGTACCCGGCTGGATTCACGCGAAAGAGGCTCAAAGCCAGAAATCAGACTCGGGCCCGGGAATCGCGGAAGCAGGCTGGAAAGTGGATATTCCTTACCCGCTGCTTACGATGGATGGACAGGTGGAGATCGGTGAGCGGTTTGCCGGTCATCCGTACGCTTTATATGCTTTGTTGAAGAACGAGGCGCCGTCTTGGCTGGATGGACTGCTCCCGGATGGGGCCTCTTTGCCTGAACAGGCGGTTTGCAGTTGCGGAACAGATGGTTGCGGCCATATCCAGGCAGTCATGGAGGCTGCGGAACAGAAGCTCCGCTCCGAGCCGCTGCTGCGGCTTGTCTTACGGGGGCTCACCCGGGAAAATCTGTTGAACCATGTCTTTCGGGAATGGGCCGAAGAGGTGCCTCCGGCGGCTGAAACTGCGGATGGAGAGGCGCTAAGCAAGCTGGAGGAGAAGGGCAAGGCAGGCCCCTCTTCGGGAGAATGGCTGGCGGAGGCTGCCGAGCAGGGCAAGCTTCATGAGCCGGGCGCCGCTTATCGGGAAGTATCCGTTTCCCCGAAGGCTGTACCGGAAGATGAACTGGAAATTGATGACTGGACGGAATTGCTGCCGAAAGTCAAAGCTGTGCAGCAGGTAGTCCGGCAGATCACCCTGGAAGCCGCAGGGAAGGCAAGAGATCGTTTGAATATGACCAAAGATTCCTGATAACCACCTAACAAACGTCGACGTTCCATGCAAGCGGATCTCGGCGTTTTTTGCCGCTTTTCCGAGAATCAAGTACAATGTACATATGACAGGACAGGTAGAGTAAAGAGTAAGGAGAATGGTTTATGAGCAAGCAGCAAATGTGGAAAAAAGGAATTTGGACATGCCTGCTGATTAGCGCGTTGGTGCTTCCAACCGCCGTGCTAAGCGGCTGTGAGAAAACCGGCGGTTCCGCTAAAGAGCAGGGACAAGCCCTGCAAGGCGCAGGCAAGAGCGAACAGGAAGGGCAAGTTCCCGCGGATCCGGTCATGGCCAAACGCAGCGAGAACTCCCTTCAGACGACGATTAAAGAAGTGGATGGCAAGGAAGTCGTAACGAATCCGGAAGCAATGACCGTTATCGTGAACAAGCAGCGCAGTCTGCCGGATGGCTACGAGCCTGCGGATCTTGTCGAGCCGAACGTTCTGTTTTCCTTTGACGGACCGCATGAGAAACGCCATATGCGGAAGGAAGCCGCCGACGCGCTGGAGAAGCTGTTTGCCGGAGCGAAGGAAGATGGCATCGAGCTTCGTGCCGTATCGGGATATCGATCTTACAGCCGCCAAAAGTCCATTTATGAGAATAATGTCCGGACCAAAGGCGAGGAATACGCTTCACGCGTGAGTGCCGTGCCGGGAACCAGTGAGCATCAGACTGGGCTGACCATCGATGTATCCAGTCCCAGCGTAAAAAACGAGCTCGAGGAGAACTTCGGCGATTCGTCAGAGGGGAAATGGCTTGCCGAGCATGCAGCAGATTACGGCTTTGTCATCCGCTACCCCAAGGATCGTGAAGACATAACGGGTTACGTATACGAGCCGTGGCATATCCGCTATATCGGTACGGATCTTGCGCAGGACGTTGCCAAAAGCGGCATGACACTGGAAGAATATTTTGATGAGGCGAACATTAAGCTGTAAACGGAGTAGAGTTCAACCACAGAGCAGATGTTTCCAAGTTTTCGACTTGGGAACATCTGCTTTTTTTGTTCCAACAGTAAGGTGAATCTATTAGAATCATCATCGTTTGGAAAATATAGGTTGACGCAATATGACATAAGTTGTATACTTTCGACAACCAGACCCTGTATTTGCAAGTAATTAGAGGTTAGAATGTTATATCTATTATTATTTTACTGTATTTACTATTTTCTGCCGAGGAGGTGCTTATGGATTGAGTATTGACCTGCAAAAGAAGGCCCGCGAGCAATTAATCGATTTGTCGAAAAAAGCAAGCATTTCTTTGGCAAAAAAAGGGCTTCAGGGGCAGACGGCACGGGTTGCGCTTGCTTTGGATATCTCCGGATCGATGACGAATCTCTATAAAACGGGGATTGTCCAGAAGGTAACCGAGCGGACGCTTGGACTCAGCATGAACTTTGACGATAACGGCGCTGCAGACGTATTTTTGTTTGGCCTGAAGGATTATGAGGTCGGGGAGATACAGCAGGAAAATTTCTACGATTTCGTGAATCGGAATATTTATACCAAGTACAGATTGGAAAATGGAACGAATTACGCCGGCGTGATGCGGAGAATCGTTAACTACTATTTCCCAGGATCGCTGAGCATGAAGAAGAGCGGCATTTTTGGAATGGGCAAAAAGGAAATTTACATAGACAGAAGCAGCTATCTGAACCAGGAGCCGGTATATGTGATCTTTGTGACCGACGGTAATTGCTTTGACCATCAAGAGACGGCAGAGATGGTTGTACGTTCAGCCGAGCTCGGAATCTTCTGGCAGTTCGTAGGCGTGGGGGATGAAAGATTCGAATTTTTGAAGGCTTTGGATCATTTGCAAGGCCGGTTCATAGATAACGCCAACTTTTTTCAGATCAAAAATCTTGGCCAAATCTCAGACGATGAGCTATATGACCGTTTGTTGAACGAATTTCCATCCTGGATTCAAGAGGCAAAAACAAAATCATTAATTAAGTGATATGGAGGGATTCACATGGCTTCAGTAAGTGCTTTTCAAGGCTGGTTATCGAGAACGAAAACCGGTTTAAAGGATCAGGTCAAACGGTTTAAGAACAAGGATCTCATGGACGCCATCGTTGCAGGCTGTGCGGTTGTTGCGGTCGCCGACGGTACGATTGATGCCAGCGAGAAGCAAAAGATGGCGGGTTATCTGGGGAGAAGCGAGGAACTGAGCGTTTTTAACATGAGCGAGGTCATTGACCGCTTCAACCATTTTGCCGGCAATATGGATTTTGATGTCATGGTTGGCAAACAGGAAGCGCTGCGCGTTATCGCCAAGTTCAAGTCCAAGCCGGAGATTGGCCGGATTATCGTGGGGGTATGCTGCGCCGTTGGGGCCGCAGACGGCAATTTCGATGACCAGGAGAAGGTTGTGGTCCGCGATATCTGCAATTGTCTCGGGCTGAGTCCAGGCGAGTTTGGTCTGTAAATGGCCCGTCACTCCTAGGTATCTTTTCATGCAAATATTCCAGGGAAGCACCTCCTTTTGACCCGTTTGTTTAAGTCTATCGAGGTGCTTTTATATTTCTACGGAAGAAAATAATGAATATGTTTGAAACTTCAACAAAATAACCCCGTATTAGAGGATTAATCCCATAAATAGACAATATATCATTGATATTCTATGAATATGAAAAGTATAATTTATGTGGGTTAACTAGCATAAAAAGGAGGTTGTGGAATATGACGGTTTCTCTGGTCAAGGGTCAAAAGGTTGACCTTACCAAAGGGAATTCAGGATTGCAGAAAGTGATTGTCGGCTTGGGCTGGGATCCTGTACAGACGGAAACAAGAGGCATTTTCGGAATGAAGAAGAAAGCGGCTGATATCGATTGCGACGCTTCTGCACTTCTACTGAACGCGAGTGGAAAGCTGAGCCAATCCAAAAATACGGTATGTTTTCACAATTTGGTCAGTCCCTGCCGTTCCGTGCGCCATTCAGGAGATAATCTGACAGGCGAAGGGGAAGGGGATGACGAACAGATTCAAATCGAGCTATCGAAGGTTCCGGAAGATGTCAGTAAAATTCTGATGGTCGTGAATATCTATCAATGCGAGGCGCGCGGTCAGGACTTCGGCATGATTCGTTCTGCGTATATTCGCGTCCTTAATCCTGCGAGTAACCAGGAACTGATAAGATTCAACTTGACCGAGAATTATGCGGGCAAAACCGCACTTATCGTAGGCGAGATTTACCGACACAACGGCGAATGGAAATTCAACGCCATCGGCGAAGGAACCCATGCGGCCCATATCAATCAATTAGCAGCACTATATTCCTAATCCATCATAAAAAAGCGAGGTAATAATCATGGCGATCAGTTTGCAAAAAGGACAAAAAATCGATCTTACGAAAACGAACCCCGGCCTGACTAAAGTTCTGGTGGGTCTTGGATGGGATACCAACAAATACGACGGCGGAAAGAACTTTGACCTGGATGCTTCAGCCTTTCTTCTGAATGCTACCGGTAAAGTAAGCTCTGAAAAGGAATTCGTATTCTATAGCAATCCACAAAGCTCGAACGGAGCAATCGTACATACGGGAGATAATCGCACGGGCGAGGGCGAAGGCGATGATGAGCAGCTCAAAGTCGATCTGGCTGCCATTCCGGCTGATGTAGAGAAGGTCTCGTTCTGTATCACGATCTATGAAGCCAACGAGCGCAGCCAAAATTTCGGACAGGTATCCAATGCCTTTGTACGTATCGTCAACGAAAGCAGCGGCGAGGAATTGATCCGCTATGATCTCGGAGAGGATTTCTCCGTTGAAACGGCTATCGTGGTGGCAGAATTGTACCGTAATAACGGCGAGTGGAAGTTCAGTGCGGTCGGTAGCGGGTATCAGGACGGACTTGCGGGCCTTTGCCGCGATTTTGGTCTCGATGTAGCTTAAGGTTAACCGGTAATTCTTCGCTTCAGCGGCCGTTCACTCAGAGGGCGGTCCTGAAGCTCATTCTAAAAGATTCTTGCCAATGAAAAAAAGAATGGGGTGTATCTTTATGTCTATCAGTTTGGCCAAAGGTCAGCGCATCGATCTGACGAAAACCAATCCGGGGCTTCAAAAAGTGATTATCGGTCTAGGGTGGGATACCAATAAGTATAACGGCGGAGCGGAGTTTGACCTGGATGCTTCAGCATTTTTGCTTCACCAGGACGGCAAGGCCAAAGGGATCGAGGATTTTATCTTTTATAACAATTTCCAAACCTCTAACGGCTCCGTTATTCATACAGGGGACAACCGTACGGGAGAAGGCGAAGGAGACGACGAGCAGATCAAAATCGATTTCTCGCTGTTGTCGGAGCAAATTCAGCGCATTGGCATTACGGTTACGATTCATGACGCACAGGCACGAAGCCAGAATTTTGGACAAGTATCGAATGCCTTCGTAAGAGTTGTTGACGAATTGAATAACCGGGAAGTCCTCCGCTATGACCTGGGTGAAGATTTTTCCGTCGAAACAGCCGTTGTCATCTGCGAGCTTTACCGTCAAGGAACCGATTGGAAATTCCAAGCTGTAGGTTCAGGCTTTTCGGGCGGGCTTGCCGCGTTATGCAATAATTATGGGCTTGATGCAAACTAAGCGAATATGACGATTTCCTTGGTAAAAGGGCAAAAGGCGGATTTGACGAAAACCAATCCAACACTCGGTCGCATTATTGTCGGCATGGGCTGGCGGAGCCCGGAAAATGTAGAGATTGATTTTTCCGCCTTCATGCTAAACGAGCAATCGAAGGTAACCCGGGATGAAGATTTAATATTTTACGGCAATCCTGTTGGCGGTAACGCATCTGTATCTATTCAGACCGGCGAAAAGCTTATGCTTTCCGGCATCCAAGATCAGGAGCAGGTTACCATCGTACTTCAGAATATACCGCAGCAATATCATAGAGTCGCATTAAGCTTGACCATATACGAGGGAGATCGGCGTAAGCAGAATTTCGCACTTACGGACGGGATGTTTATCAGAATCATGGATGCCTCCACCGGCAACGTCCTGATTCGTTATGATCTTGGCAAGGCGTTCTCCGTTGAAACGGCGATTGTCGTTGGAGAATTATATAGGTATAACGGCGACTGGAAATTTAGTGCCGTAGGTTCAGGTTATTCAGGTGGTCTTGAGGCGTTGTGTGAAAGTTTCGGCATCGAGGTAAAGGCTGAGCCGTCGAGCGCTACTCCCACCCCTAAGCCGATACCTGAACCGGTCCCTGTGCCAATCCCTTCACCCGTTCCTGTTCCGCCTATACCCACGCCAATGAATCAACATTCAACGCCGCCTCCCGCCCCGCTGGCCAAAATCGAACTCAAAAAGCGCGGCGATGTCATTAACCTGCAAAAGGGTTCAGGGCCTATCGGAGAAATCCGGGTGAACCTGAATTGGAATCAAAAGAAAGCGGGATTTTTTGGCGGACGCGGCGTTGACCTTGATTTAGGCTGCTTGTTCGAAATGAAGGACGGAAGTAAAGGTACCGTTCAAGCATTAGGGGAATCCTTTGGTTCGTTTTTTTATCTCCCGTACATAGAGCTCGATGGCGATGACCGGACGGGCATGACCCAAACGGGGGAAAATTTGCGAATCAATGGTGCCCAGGTGCAGGACATCAAACGCATTCTCATCTATGCCTTTATTTATGAGGGAGTCAGCAAGTGGTCTGAGGCGGACGGCGTGGTCACGATCCGTCAGCAGGAGGGACCGGATATCGTCATTCGGATGGATGAGCATAAAAACGGCAAGGGAATGTGCGCTATTGCGATGATTACCAATGTAAATGACCAAACATTTAGTATCGAGAAGCTGGTTCAGTATTTTTCGGGTCACAGGGATATGGATGAAGCCTATCGTTGGGGGTTGCGGTGGGTAAAAGGATCCAAATAATGTGGACAGGCTCTTGAGGAGGACAATTCATGTCGAGCTTTATCCAAAGTTTCATTGATAATTTTTCTAATTTTTTTAATTGGTCTGTCATCGTTCAAACTCTTTCGGATCCGGTGAACTGGGGAGTCATTGGTACATTAATTGTCCTCGAAGGACTGTTGTCGGCGGATAATGCGCTAGTACTAGCGGTTATGGTCCGCCATTTACCGAAAAGCCAGCAGAGAAAAGCCTTGTTCTATGGGATTCTCGGAGCCTATATATTCCGGTTCGTTGCGATAGGAATCGGTACCTTCCTGGTAAAAATCACTTGGATCAAGGTCGTAGGCGGTATTTATCTGCTATGGATCGCCTGCAGCAACCTGTTTGGTCTTGAAATCAAATGGGCCCGCATCGGGGGAGTTCCCCTGATTCCGCATATCGGCAAAAAGGATGACGGAGAGGAAGAAGTTGAGAATAAAGGCTACGGCTTTTGGCGTACGGTGCTTGCGGTCGAGCTGATGGATATTGCCTTTAGTATGGACAGTGTTCTGGCGGCATTTGGTGTAAGCAACCAAGTCTGGGTTCTTTTCCTGGGCGGAATTCTGGGTGTGTTAATGATGCGGGGAGTGGCGCAGCTCTTCCTGAGACTGATCGAGAAATTTCCCGAGCTTGAGCAAACGGCCTTTATTCTGATCATCATTATCGCTGCCAAAATGATCGCCGGAGCATTTGGCTTTGAAGTTCCGCAGCTGTTGTTCTTCGGTGTCCTGATTCTTATTTTTGTAGGAACGCTGATCTTCAGTTCTATTCGCCAAAAGAAAAGCGAACATCAATCGTACGGTAAATGACCTGTTGGCGGCATTACATTCTATATCCCTCCCTCCTGGTCGCTAGGAGGGATATTTTTACCCTGCACGATCTCTGTGTCTAATCAACATGAAGCCGTGCCGGCTCATTCATCCAGGTCATGGAGGGGAAAGACATGCGGTACTTTAATTATCTTTCAAGCGAAGAAGAAAAAGATATTTTTCATTCTTCTCCGATCAGCTTCAGTCATACTTCCGACAAGGAGCTGTTGTCTCATGCCGTTGGTGCTGCGCTCTACATGCCTGCCACAAGGCAGGATATTGCCGATCAGATGATAACCGAAAAGTTTGAGGGCCTTGTATCCGTCGTGCTGGACCTTGAGGATGCCGTGGGTGACGATCAGGTGGATAAAGCAGAGGAGTCTCTTCAAGTTCAGCTCCGTTCCATTCATTCATGTCTAAAGTCCGGCATGGTGACGGAGCAAACCATCCCGCTCATTTTTATTCGCGTCCGTTCACCGGAACAGATGAAGCGCGTGATCGATTTGCTTGGAGAAGCAGTTCAGTGCGTAACCGGGTTCGTGCTTCCAAAGTTCTCTTTACATAACGGTCAGCGATATTTGGAAATTGTGGACGCTTACAACGGCGTCAGAAGTCCGCACTCCCCATTACTGTAT
The DNA here is from genome assembly GCF_009807035.1 of Paenibacillus dendrobii. Classification (GTDB taxonomy): domain Bacteria; phylum Bacillota; class Bacilli; order Paenibacillales; family Paenibacillaceae; genus Paenibacillus_AQ; species Paenibacillus_AQ dendrobii. Next base: position 222,436 of record NZ_WUBI01000003.1, on the reverse strand, counting down.
GTCATGCCCATATTGGAATCTTCAGAAGTTATTTATCGTGAATACCGTACACAAACGCTGATGAATATTAGAGCGCTGCTAGATGAATATCGGGATTGTATCTTAAATGTGAGGATTGGAGCGACGGACTTTTCCAGTTTGTTTGGATTAAGGCGGAGCCCGGACATGACGATTTATGACATAGGCGTGATCCGCGATTGCATTACGGATATCATCAATATTTTCGGAAGGGCTGAAGATCAATATGTGATTTCCGGTCCGGTATGGGAATATTTCAAGAGTGACAGAGTACTCAAGTCCCAGCTTAGACAGACTCCTTTTGAAGAAAGTGCTGGAAGAAACGGAAGACGGCTAAGAATGCATTACATCAATAAGTATGTTGACGGGCTGATTCGGGAGGTTGCTATGGATAAGGAAAATGGAATGATCGGTAAAACGATTATCCATCCCTCCCATATCCTGCCGGTACAGTCCATGTACGCGGTGACCCATGAAGAATTCATGGATGCCACCCATATCCTATCGAAAAATAATGGTCTTCTTGGAGTGTTTAAGAGCCAGTATGCCAATAAAATGAACGAAATCAAGCCGCATCTGAATTGGGCAAAACGCATCTTGATTCGTTCGAAAATATATGGGGTGTTGAATGAAAACCGGAATTTCACCACGTTACTCGTTAGAAAAAATGGGCAAGAGCAGCATGAAGTCGTATCTTATACTGGACAATTTGACCGTTGACGTGGAGATTACCCGTAATCCCTTTCATCTCTCCAGGGACATATTGTTCCAGATGGCAGCCAGAATCAACAAAAAGAGAAGCTTTTTATTCGTCAGCAAAGTACTGGGCAAGCATATACCTGTCAATCCCTACATTCCCCTTCTGGGCGGAGCGGCACTTGCACTTCTCCTGCACGAGCAGGAAGGTGGGGAGGTCACCGAAAAACTCGAAAAAGTCATGAAGGGACTCCAATTTCCGGATCAGGCCGAATCTGTGTATGGATACCTGAAATCCCGCTTGCTCCAGGTGCATGAAAAAACATTATTTATAGCCTTTGCCGAAACGGCGACAGCATTGGGACACGCGATGTATGATCTGTTCGAAGGCAATGCTTCGTTTCTTCATACGACCCGGGAACGGATTGTCGAAATGGAACCCGTGCTGCAGTTTGAAGAGGAACACTCCCATGCTACCGCACATCGTTGTTATTCAGTGGACGGGGAATTCATCAAGGAAGCGGATGCGATTGTGCTCGTCGATGATGAAATCACGACCGGGAAGACGGCGCTGAACATTATCAGAGAGCTGCATCATACGCATCCATGCGCCAAGTATACGATAGCCAGCTTGCTGGATTGGCGCTCAGAGGCGGACTTAAAACGGTTTGATGATACCGCTCTTGAGCTCGGCGTAAGCATCCGCTGCATTTCGTTGATGTCTGGCAGGGTTGAGGTTCACGGCGAACCCGAGAAAAAACAAGCAGAGGCATTGTCTGAAACATGGAGCGGTTCTTCTCCTGAGTTCGTATGCCACGATGTGAGCGATTGGTTCGATCATGTTGCTTATTCTTCCTGGAATCAGCTGAATGAAAAGAACATGAGCACGTATCTTTCCAATACCGGCAGATTTGGCCTGCGGCCTGGAGATTGCAGAGAGCTGGATAGGCAGGTAAGCCAATGTGCTTCGTTCCTAAAATCCCAAAGAAGCGGGTCCAATGCGCTGTGCATGGGCACGGGCGAATTCATGTATATACCGATGCGAATCGCCGCAGAAATGGGGGAGGGGATAAATTATCAATCTAGCACCAGAAGTCCAATATATCCTTCTTCAGCCCCTGAATATGCGGTTTCCAACAGATTCTCGTTTCATGCTCCTGAGGACGTATCGGTCCTGAACTATTTTTATAATATTCCTCAAGGACAATACGACGAACTGTTTGTGTTTATAGAGCGTCAGATGCCTGCAGGACAGGAAATCTCTTTCATTCAAGCTCTGGAGAGCACCGGGATTCCCAAGATTCATCTGGTTACGTTCAATTCATGAGGAAGACGGAGGGACATGGCAAATGAGTAAGCTCACAATATCCAGGAGGTTGCCTGATCCCGCACCGGTTGGCAGCTATAGACCTGAAGATGTTCTGTTTCTTCTCAAGGATCTGAGCAGCATATCGTTGGAAAGAGGGACCGAGGACCGGGAAGAAGCGATACAATCGGGAACCCATTATTCTGAAATGCTGCCTGTGGAATATCAACCCAGCGCTGAATACATCAAGCTTTTTCATCAAACTCTGCAGGAATCGGCCCGTAAGGTGGCATTGGCCGCCGGCATTGTGTCGGAGCTTGTCATCCGCAAGCGCGGATTCGATATCGTACTGGCATCGCTGGCCAGGGCGGGTACGCCGATCGGCATTCTGATGAAGAGATATGTTAAACAGAGATATGACAAGGACCTGCCGCATTACAGTCTATCGATCATTAGAGGCAAAGGGATTGATGAGAACGCCATACTATACATTCATGAGCGCCATCCGGAACGTTTCATTCAATTTGTTGATGGTTGGACCGGTAAAGGAGCGATTCGGAAGGTCCTGATAGAAGCGGCTCAGCGGATGGATGAGAAGTACGGGATACATTTTGAAGATGACCTGGCAGTGTTGGCCGATCCGGGCTGGTGCTCCGAGACGTTTGGAACAAGAGAAGATTTCTTGATCCCGAGCGCTTGCCTGAACTCGACGGTATCCGGACTGATGAGCCGCACGGTCCTTCGAAACGATTTGATAGGTCCGGATGATTACCATGGAGCCAAATATTACAGGGAATGGCTTACCGAGGATGTATCGAATCATTTTGTGGATACGGTGTCCTTGTACTTTGCAGAAGTATTCGAGGAGGCTGCCGCAGAGGCAGAACGTTTATATCACTCTCCGGCCTCTACGGAAGCAAGCTGGAAAGGCATGAAGGACATCGAGCAGATCCGGAATGAATTTGGTATTAAAGACGTGAATTTGATCAAGCCTGGCGTCGGTGAAACGACGAGAGTACTGCTGAGACGGGTACCTTGGAAGATACTTGTGGACCGGATGGATAACCCGAATCTGAAGCATATTCTGTTGTTGGCAGAAGACAAGGGGGTGCCGGTTGAAGTATACCCTCAGCTGACGTATTCCTGTTGCGGCCTGATCAAGCCCGTGAAGGGCGGTGAGCCTCTATGATATTCGCAAGCGACCTGGATCGGACCCTGATATATTCGATGAACGCGATGGGGGATGATTATAATGCCGAAGCTTGCTTTCCCGTTGAGTCTTCCAAGGAGAATGATCGATACATTTCATTCATGTCCAAGGTCGCGGCACGGCTTTTACGGGAACTTTCGGCATCCGCTTATTTCATTCCTGTTACGACGAGGACGGTGGAGCAATACAGACGCATTTTTTACTTGAACACCACGATCTGTCCGGAGTATGCCATTACGAGCAACGGCGGGAATATTCTCGTGCGGGGCGTACCTGATGAGGAATGGAATGCAGTGGTTAGGGCAGAGCTTCGGAAGAGTGCCAGCGCGAGTCAAGTGTTCAAGCGGTTCGAAGACATGGCTTCGCCATCCTGGGTGCTGCGGACGCAGCATTGCGAGGAACTGTTCTACGCGATTGTCATCAACAGGGAAGCCATGCCTATTCTTGAAGTAGAAGAATTGCGAGCTGATCTCGCGGCCATGGGCTGGGGCCTTTCCGTCCAAGGACGCAAAATCTATCTGGTACCTTCCGGTTTGAGCAAGGGAAAGGCATTAAAACACCTGATGGATCGCCTGGAGGAGCGGGTGGTCGCGGCCGCCGGGGATTCGCTTCTCGATGAGAGCCTGCTCGAAACTGCAATGTACAAACTGGCACCCAGCCATGGAGAATTGTTTAGTCTGTACGGTGAAAAAGGTCCGTCGTATCTGGAGTTTACGAAGCATTCAGGATTGACGGCATCGGAAGAAATCATCCGGAGAGTTATGGAATGGTTTTCGATTCAAAGCAGCGTAACCCAATTTGCATACAGTGAGGGACAAGGAGCATGACAAGAATTTGGTTTAACCGATGGTTTTCCGTGGCGTACCATTACATGAACATGATCCGTGACAACGCGGATGGGCAGGCCTTCGAATTTTATGGAACCCATCCCGATATCCGTCATATGTCTTTGCAAGCGTGTGACCACGCCGAAGCAGAGCCTGTGCTGGAGGGCTTTGAGTATGTGCAATATTGCTTGGATTTTTGCAGACGGCACTCGATTGATATTTTTATCCCCCGGCTGAAGATGGAAGAGATCGGAGCTCACGTCACGCTATTTGAAGAAATAGGTACCAAGGTTATGGTATGCGGCGATGCGGAACTTTTACAGAGCATAACCGTGAAGGACAAATTCTATGAATTGGTGAAGGATACGGGCATCGTCGCGATTCCGGCCTACCATGTGGTTAATACAGCAGATGCTTTTAAAGCAGCGTATTTGGATCTCCGGCAAAGAGGCCACCGCGTCTGTTTCAAGCCTACCCATTCGGAAGGTGGAAACGGGTTTCGGATCATTCAGGATCATCGTAACCCGCTGGAGGAAATATACGGCCGGATCAATCTGAACATGTCCTTTGAGGAAGCGTACAGCATTTTTTCCTTGCAGGAACGATTTGATGACATTATGGTCATGGAACTGCTGGAAGGTGATGAGTACAGTATCGATTGTCTCTCCGACTCGGAAGGGAAACTGATTACAGCCATTCCACGCAGAAAATCCTCGGGCAGAACCTATCATTTGGACAACATACCGGAACTGGCAAGCATATCGGAGAAGGTAGCAGAGGCCTACCATATCCCCTATGTATTTAACATCCAAGTGAAATACAACAAAGGGGTTCCGAAGCTGCTTGAAATCAACCCGCGCATGTCCGGAGGATTGTACATTACCTGCCTGTCGGGTATCAACATCCCTTATCTGGCTGTGAAAACCATATTGGGGCAACCCTTTGAAACTCCGCAGCCAAAGCTGGGCATTAGAGCAAGTTATGTCGAACAAGCTGTGCTGCTTTCCTGAACCGAAGAGAATGTTTAACATAACGTAATCAGGCTTCATGTAAATGGGCAAAAGGGAAGTGTGGATGAAGATGAAACGTTTGAAACTGGCAGGATCTTTTATGATTGGAACCTATGCCATCTCATTAATTTCGGGATTTTTTCTATCCAATCCTATTAATCTGCTAATACCGGCAGCCATTGTTTTTATAGGGATGTTTTTTTTCGGCAATAAGGGAATTCCGGTAAAGGAGATTCCGAACATCCTGGAGCCTGTGCTGGATTCGAAGATCCATGGGGCACAGCAAGGACAAGTTGCAATTGCGGACGAAGTCGCAGCGCCTAGCGCCCAAACGGGGACTTCCGGAGATCCGATATGGGACCCTGTTCATGAGTATATCAGCGTAATCGAACAGATGGTGATGTCCGAAGGGGAGAAGAACACCCTGGATAATGAAATCGTCGAGAAGACCATTGCGCTGCTCGCAAGAATCAACCGGCTGATTCCGCAGTTGAAAGAAATCAACGACGGATCGATTAATCACAACATCCAAAGGCTTGTCTTTAAAGATCTCAATGGAGCTATCAATCCGTTCCTTAAATTAAGCGGAGAAGCCAAGGTTCTTAATCGCAGGCTTTTGCTGAACGGGCTCAAGGATATTGACTCCAAGCTTTCGTTTTATGTGGAAACGATTGAGAGCAGGGATATATTGGAGCTTCAGACACGGATGGACTTAATTCAGGCAAGATACCGAACGACAGATTCGTAAGATGAAGGAGGAGTCAGAACGATGGCTACGACTGCAATGGTGCAGCTGAAAGAAGCGGATATCGCTAAAGTGGAACAGGAAGCAAGGCAGGTCATCTCGCAGGTGTCGACTACCGACACGATGGAACTCGAAGGTCTAATGGACCAGATTGGGCAGATAGGCCAGAAAACGATGGAGAAAGCCGGGCAGTCTCTTACGATGCTCGAACGTCCGGTGAATGAACTGATGTCAGGCAAGCGTTCCGAGGTGACCAATAATATCGTGAAGCTCAGAACGGAAATCGATTCGTTAAGCAAGAGCAAGCAGCTGGGATTTTTCGAAAAAATGCTGCGGAAGACGCCGATTAAAAACTATATCTACAAATACCAGTCGGTGAAGACAAACGTGGACGCCATTGTACAGTCACTGCGCAACGGCAAGGACACCCTGCAAGAAAACGTCGTCTATATGAAGAACTTAAAGCGATCCTCCATTGAAGAAGTATACAATCTGCAGGTGCGGATCGCGATGGGGAACAAGCTGAAGGAATTGTTTGAACAGGAAATTGCCAAACCGGAGAACGAGAACCGCAAGACGCTCTTAGAACGTGGTCTGCGAAAGGTCGTCACGCGCATTCAATCCTTTACGGAAATGATCATGCTTTATCAGCAAGCCATTGCAGGTACCGATATCATCAATGATAATAACGATAAATTAATAGACTCCGTAAACGCAACGATCGACAAGACACAGCATCTGATCACCGTATCCGCGATGATTTCTATGGCGCTTCAGGATCAATTGGATACGATTGAGGCCGTGAATTCAGCCAATGAGAGCCTTCAGAATATGTTCGAGGAGAACTCCCGGTTACTGAAGGAAACAACCCAGAAAACGAATGATTTGCTCGGAAAGCCGGCTATTGAGATGGATTCGGTCAACCGGGCGATGTCGGATCTGTTTGCTGCCATTGATCTGTATGAGCAATCCAACCGGACGATTATTCAGACGGCTACAGAACACACGGCAAAAATGACCGAGATTAACAAGCAGCTTACGCAGAGGCTGGGACTCATGCCCGGGAATAAGCCAGCTCAACAATTGAATACACCTGCTAGCGTATCCAGTTTCCTGGAATAGCAAAAAAAGAAGAATGGCTGTTTGCCCATTCTTCTTTTTGTTCATCCTAGTAGCATGAGAACGAACACGCTCTCATATAATATTTCAAACGAAATTGAAATATATGAAAATGAGGTGTGGAGCAGACATGCTAGGAATGCTTTGTGCTGCCGGTATTATTTTGATATTGATCGTTGTTGCGGCGTCAGAAAAGACAGAAGCTGTCATGGACACAATGGATGACTAGCTATTTCGAGCCCAATCATCTTCGAACATAACGAATCAGTTCTCTTGGATTTTCTCCAAATCTTCTGCTACATAGTCCCCGGATTGCGCCAGAATTTCCTCTCGCAGGCGGAGCATCTGATGATCCAGCTTATCGGCGGCCTCGGCAGCTTCCTTTAATTCACCGACGACATGGTTCGGAACCTGTTTGTCATATTTATAGTAGATAATATGCTCCATGCTGGCCCAGAAATCCATCGCAAGCGTGCGCATCTGGATCTCCACCTTCATCCAGCGAGTCCCTTCAAACAGGATCAATGGAACCGCCACAATGACGTGCAGACTCTGATAGCCGTTAGGCTTGGGATTGGCAATATAATCCTTGATCTCAATAACCCGAATATCATCCCGATGCGAGAAATGATCCAGAAGCCGGTAAATGTCCCGCACGAAGGCGCAAACGATGCGCATGCCGGCAATATCATGAATGTGGGTCAAAATATTATCGAGTGTAAAGTCGAAGCCTTTGCGCTCCAGCTTGTTCATGATGCTTTTCGGTTCCTTGATCCGAACCTTAATATGTTCAATCGGACTGTAACCATCCTGAAGTTTCAGCTCCGTCTTGATGAGTTTAATCTTATTTTGGAGCTCCTCCAAGGCGAGCTGATAAAGCATCGGGAGTTTTTTCCACTCATTAAACTGATTCAGCAAATTGTTCTCGATATCGAGCTTCTGCAAATCCTTTAGCGTGACAGAACCTGTAACAAGCTGATGATTCGATTCTTCTTTCAATGGTTGTTCTCCTATATCTGCTTTTATTTGTGGTGAACTCAGACGAACGGCGCAAGCTTTCGTTTCCCCTATTATTGTACCTGAAAAATAGGAACTTAGGCAAAACCTTACAAAGATAACCCTTCATTGTATGCAAAAAGCCCCTGTCTCAGAATCTCCAAAGGTGGAGCATTCTTCGCGGCAGAGGCTTTTGGATGCGATAAAGGGTACTCTTTGATTATTTGTTTAACGGAGAGCCTTCATAGCCCTCATCATGATAGTCGGTCTGATGAAGCTTGGGCAGAACGTTTAACTCCTCGATCATCCGTTTGGTTTCTTCGTCGCCCACTTCATATAAGTAAGCGTACAAGCCAAGCAGCTTCTCATCGAACTGCTCGGTGGCATCATCATGGTCGGCAGATTTAAAAGGAACGAATGCTCTTTTAAACGTATATTCATCATCCTTCGTTAGCTCGTCCATCTGGTCCCTAAGCCTGGTGACCTGATCATCGGTCAACATCAATTCAAATTCGGTGGAATCATTGGGCACATCTTGAATCAAGTTATGAGTCACAGAAATATAATACCGTTTCTTATCATTTTCCATAAGAAAGATTCCCTCCCTCATTGATGCCGATTCATCGCTAAAATGGTTTATGGCATCAATGGCTTTACTTTTTCTTACACGAAGCGGCCTTATTTGAATCACCGGAAGGTCGCGTTGAGGGAGTGGATGAGCTCTTGGATTTGTGAATTCCGTAAGCCTCCATCAGGAATCGGGAAGGGGCAGCCGGCTTGCCATGGTAATAAGCGGGGGAACTGACATACAGTTTCTCCTTCGCTCTCGTGACCGCGACATAAGCCAGTCTGCGTTCTTCTTCCAATGCAGCCTCGCTTACAATCTGATCTGCTTTTCCGGGAGCCGCGGCTTTCATTTCTTCCGGAGGCTTGTCTTTCAACGCGGATCTGTGCGGGAGAATGCCTTCGCTGGCTCCAATCCAGTATACGTAAGGAAATTCCAAACCTTTGGCTCGATGTATCGTCATGAGCTGGACGGCATCTCCGTCATGCTGGTCTTTCATAAGCTCCATCTGCGCATGTCTCAGGGATAGTTCATCTGCATAGGCGACGAACTGTTCTACCGTATCAAACCGTGCTGCGGCGCTTTCCAGCTCCTCGAGCGAATCCTGGACCATATCTTTGTACTGGGTGTACACCAGAGGATCGCCTGCCTGGATGTATTTATCGTAAAAGAGGCGGCGCATTTCCTGAATCGCATAGGCAGGTTTTAACGTTTGCAGCGACTTGATCAGTCTGATCCGGTCTTTTACGGCCGTCTGCTGGAACGGCTTCAGTTTGTCCCAGCGCGTAAGGTGGATCAGCGGATACTTTTTACGAGTTTCCCTTTCCTGGGTTTGAATGAAGGCTTGTCCTTCTTCTTTCGGAACGTAGAGCGGTCCGAGAGCACCGGGGAGGGATTCCATCCGCCGCGGATTCAAACTCAGTCTCAGGTGATCCATGAGCGGTCTAATCAGGCTCTGGTCATAGAACACGGATGAACTGCCGTACTGCACAAACGGAATTTCGCGCAGCAGCAGCTGCTCGAGAACTGCACGGCTGCTGCCTGCTGTTCGGTGCAGAATGGCAATATCCTTATAGGCCGCGTTTTGGGACTGAACCTGCTGGGAAATATGGTTGACGACCCATAGTGCCTCTTCCTCCGGATGAGCAGGGAGGGCATAATATGGCATCTGTCCGGCAGGACCGGCTGCTTTTAGTATTTTGTCGCGCCGGAAGCGGTTATGCCGCACAATGGCAGTGCCAAGGCCGAGAATGCGACTGTCGCTGCGGTAATTAATATCCAGTGTGACAATTTTGCTCTCAGGATACAGCTTATCGAATTCCAGAATGGATTCCTGGCGGGCCCCGTTAAAAGAGTAGATGGTCTGGTCATCATCGCCGACGACCGCAAGGTTTCGGTGGGCGGCCGCGAGGTACTGCACCAGATCATACTGAATGGTATTGGTATCCTGAAATTCGTCAACCATCAGCCAGGTATATCGATTCTGAAGCTGTTTGAGGAACATGCGGTCGTTCATGCGTCGCCGCAGCTGAAGCAGGATATCGTCGAAATCCCATAAATGGCGTTCCTTCTTCCAGGACTCGTATGCCTCGAGAATTCGTTTGACAGATGCCTCTTCCGATGTTTTGTCCGGAAGTTCTTCTACGCCACGACCTTGCATTTTCCATGACGATAACGCGGCGAGGATCGTTTCCGGCTGATAGGTTTGTGATGGGTCGAGCCTGCGCAGAACCATTTTCATGATGGTGTGCTGCGCATTGAATTCCCCCATAATCTGTTCTTTGCAACCGCTTCTGCGCAGTAGCATGAGTGCGAAGGAATGAAAAGTTCGTGCCTCCACGGCGCGGGCATCCGCAGGAGTGACGCCGGGCATCCGCCCGATCCGCTCCTTGATTTCCTTGGCGGCCTTGCTTGTGAAGGTGACCAGCAGGATATGGGATGCCGGTATACGGCGGACGGCAATAAGGTAAGCGGTACGGGCCGCAAGAACAGTCGTTTTGCCGCAGCCTGCGCCGGCCAGAATCAGCATGGGGCCTTCGCCGTGGCGGACGGCCTTAATCTGTGGTGCATTCAGCAATATGCCGTGGTGCTCGAGCTCCCGGAAGAAGAACGCATCCCGGGCGTGATCTTTCACCAGATCGCGGCTGGTTAGGGATGGAGCGTCGCTTGCCTTCGGTGGCTTGGCGGAAGTCGGCACATGGGCGGGCACGCTAGTGAGCGTCAGCAGTGTATTCACCATGGCTGCACCCTCCTTTAAAAAGTCTGAAAGTGATGTAAGGGATTGCTTTTTTCACAAGTGCCCTATAAATTTGGTATGATATATACACCAAAAACGCATGCAGTCCATTATACCCCGAGAAGGCGGCAATCGAGAAGGCTGATGCACAAGTATTGGGCAGATTTCACAGTGAAGGCGTGACATGGTATCTTTGTAACAAGGATTTGCTGTAACTAAACCATAAAAAACAAAAAACAATACGAGTCGATTATGATTCTTACATGGGATGATTTTGGGAAATTGGAGGAGAAAATCAATGAACATTTTGCAACGAATCAAGGACGGGGCGAACCGTGCTACGGAAAAAGCGCAAGGTGCTGTTGAAGTCGGCAAACTCAACGGGCAGATTACCGAGGTAGAGAAGGAGATGGAGCTTCATTTCGTGGAGATGGGCAGAGCCTTCTATGACGGGTACCGGTCGGAGGATCTTACGGTCGCCGAGCGTGACATGATGAAGCACTCCAAGGCTTGCGACGGTCTGCAGAAAGAGATTGACGATTTACGCCGCCGTATCGCGGAACTGAAAAATGAGAAGCTCTGCAAATGCGGACGTACGGTTGAGCTCGACGCCAATTTCTGCCCGGCTTGCGGTAGAAATTTGAATGATGATCAACCCGCGAAGAAACGCGCCGAATCCCGCCCGGCTTCTTCAGCAGCCGTATTAGAGGAAGAGGACTACGGAGAGACCAAAATTTATAAAGAACCTGTTCATGAATATAAAGAGTATAAAGAATATGAAGAACACGAAGAAGATGAAGAAGATGAAGAAGATGACGTTCGCACTTATGACCGGGAAGAAGCAGGCGCTTCTGCGGAACGGAAGTATGAATATGATTACTCCGCAAGCTCGGATTGGGAGGAGTCTGAGGAAGAGGAAGGTTACCCGGACGAGCGGGAACGCAGGCAGGCTGAAGAACTGGAGCGTGAACGTGAACGCCAGCTGGAGCTTGATCGCCGCATCCGCTACTGGAAAGAAAATAACGAGGAAGATACCGAGAAGACGCCAGCAGATACTCAGCGCGATACGGTGAAATGCCAAATTTGCCGTGCGGATCTGCCTAAAGGCTCCAAGTGGTGCCCACGCTGCGGAGCGGAACAAATTTAATTCATTACCGAAATGATCAATCCTATGAAGTAACCATTATTCTGCACTTATGCATACCGGGATCGTAATGCATCCTGATACAAGAGCAAGACAAGGGTTTTTCGCAGCTTGGGAGGACAAAATGATGGAACAATTGCTACAGCATCTGCGGAACTTGGGTTTCACCGAGATGGAAGCGAAGATTATGGTGGAACTGGCCGGCAAAGGCCCATCCTCCGGCTATGAAGTCGCGAAAGGGCTCGGCGTGTCACGTTCTAACGTGTATGCGGCCCTGCAGCGTTTGGCGCAGCATGGATTTGTGCGGCGCAGCGCAGGAGAGCCTGTACGTTATAGCATGCTGAAGCCTGAAGAACTGACACAAATGATATCGGGGCAGGTAAAAGAATCACTGTCCTTTATTGAAACAACAATGCCGCGCGTCGAGGCGGATCAGCAGCCCTTTTACAGCGTTGAAGGCGATCGTAACGTTCTGGAGACATTAACGCGTGAGTTGGAGCGTGCCGAGCATGAAATCGTGGTCGACGTATGGCGGGAAGAAGCTTCGCTTGTCAGACATGGACTTGAGGATGCCGAGAACCGCGGCGTGAAGCTGCTGTGGTCGTGCATGGGGACGGACGCAGGTGTAAGCCGTCTGCTTCCATGGCCTTCGCTAGAGCAGGAAAAGGATGGCGTCAAACCGGGACGGAGATTCTCATTTGTCATTGACCGCCGTTGGTGCATGCTTGGCATGCGCGGCGAGGACAGCACAACGCAAGGTCTTGTCACGGAACATCCGGTGATGGTGGAGCTTTTGCTTCATCATTTTACGCAGGAAATGGTGCTGTTCGAGCTTGAGCAGGACATCGGGGAAGAGTTGACGGAACGTTACGGTCCACGCTATGAGCGGATCTACCGCAAATATGTCGGGACGGAAAGTCCGCAGTCATCGGAAGAACAGATGGAGCATATACAGGAAAAGGACGCCTAGGCGCCCTTTTCATACATAGATTAGTCTGCGGATTGTTTACAGCTTCTTTAGTTCTTTGAACACGTGGAGATAATCATCACTTTTATGAGGCACGAATTGTTGTAAGCTTAAAGTAGTATCAAAAATTTGCGGCACCCTGTTTTCCGTAATAGAATGGATCCCCATAGCTGGAATGACGGATTTAGAGCCTTCAAACAGCGCAATGGCATCATCCAGATCGGTTTCATAGAGCCCGGCAACTTCTTCCTCTTGAAGCCGGTATGCTGTGAGAGGGAGATTCAGAAGATAGCCAAAGACAAAGCATTTTTCACGGTCGATGAACGGTTTGCCGCCGGCAGTGCCGGTTGCGTAGTAATCAATGGTACCAAGGGATGTGAGCTGATCCATGCGGACGGGAATCCCAAGCTCTTCTTCCACTTCGCGGACAGCGTCCTGGACGGTTTCTCCGGCGGAAAGATGCCCAGCGGCCGTAATATCGTAGCGACCAGGGAAGGTATCCTTGCTGTCCTGCCGCTTCTGAAACAGAATTTTACGTCCTTCTGGCGTATCTCTGGCAATCCAGCAGTGGAAGGAATGGTGGAGATAACCCTTGGCATGCACCTCATCCCGCGGGGCGGTACCCATTTTTCGATCATTGTCATCATAGATATCAAATAGTTCCTGGCTCATAGCTGCCGTAGCACCTCCGGTCATTTCATCATAGGGTAATTATCCCGCAGGTCTGAACGGATGGCAAGCTATTGCAATTTAGGGCATATCGGTTTATATAAAGCTATTTTCATAGGGAAAGAGAGAGGATCAACATGGAATGCATCGTTCGTTTTGAAGTGAAGTACAGGCAAGAATTGAAGCGTCTGCGGGGATTGCTTTTCATTGAAAAAGGCAAAAGGCCAGACGGAGAGCAGCTGATCGAAATGTTTAAGGATATGAAATATCAGGTGGCATTGACTGATCCGGAGAAACTGATATTTACGCCTGTGGAGCCTGGTTCGGATTACGAATACATCCGTGTGACGGAACTGGATACCGGCGAAGAGAAGTATACGGAAGATCATGATCTGAAGAAGCTCATTGGCAGTCTGATGCCACAAAGACCTCCAGGCCTGTAGCCGCGGGTTGCCCCGCGGACCTTGCCTGTTATGAAGCCCTACAGTTAGGCTTGCCCAGGTTCCGTTTCCAGAACGGATGTGCAGTGAGCACAGCGTGTAGCGGCCGCGGGAATTTCGGACATGCAATAAGGGCATTCCTTGGTTGTTTTCTCTGGCTCGGGTTTTTCGTGCTCTTTGTTCTTCAGCCAATTGATACCCTTCACCAGCAGGAAAATACAAAAAGCCACAATCACAAAATCGAGAATGACATTGATAAATTGTCCGATCGCAATGACTGGCGCTCCGACTTGCTGCGCTTCTGCCAGCGTATGGATATGATTGCCGTTGGGCAGGGTTAGATTGGGTTTCAGCGGAATGATGATATCTTTGAAATTGACGCCCCCCAGCACTAGCCCAATCGGCGGCATGATAATATCATTAACGATGGACGTAACGATTTTGCCGAATGCTCCCCCGATAATGACACCAACCGCAAGGTCAATGACGTTGCCGCGAACGGCAAATTCCTTGAATTCATGAATAAAGCCCTTCAATAGGTTCCCCTCCTGATCCTTTTCTATGAATCTACTCATAGTATGGGATAATTTCTTTAAAATAAATCAATTTCATAATACCGTAAGCAGGCTTTAGCCAATAGGATATAGTAGAGTTTATTTGTCTATATCTCGTTTCATTATCTCATTAACCCATTATGAAATTGATTCAAGTATAAACGAGATTGACGCTGAAATCAGCACTTTATGAGTGGTTTTAGCGGCTTTTTTGTGCGTCCCCATCAAATACCTCTTTATTTTTATCACGGTTATGCTGTATACTTCATGCATTGTCTTTACGTTTGAAAACTTTCATACAGCTTCTCGTATATGTGCAGGAATAGGCCTGCATGTCTCTACCCGATCACCGGAAATGATCGGACTACGGGAATAACGAAGCGGTCGGGCTTTTGTCCCGACATCTTTGAGTTGTTTCCGTGAGTCCGCTCTTTATCCGAGTACTGCCCGCAAGGCAGTGCCTGGAAGAGGCGGGCTTTTTGTGTTTCGAAGGATGTGAAGCAAGGAGATTCTTAAGGGGGAAAAGATATGCAGCTGCTAAAGGAAAAAGTATTAAATGAAGGAATTGTGCTCAGCAATCAGGTACTGAAGGTCGATTCATTCCTGAACCATCAGATGGATCCTGTTCTGATGAAGGAAGTAGGAAAGGAATTCAAGCGCTTATTCGCAGACCAATCCATTGACCGCGTACTTACGATAGAATCCTCAGGTATTGCTCCTGGCATTATGACCGCACTTGAGCTCGAAGTGCCGCTGATCTTTGCGCGCAAGCAGAAATCATTGACGCTTCGTGAAGATATTTTTGTGGAGAAGGTATTCTCATTTACCAAACAGGAAACAAACGAGATCACCGTATCCCGTAAGTTCATGAAGCCGGGGGAAAGAGTTCTGATCATTGATGATTTTCTGGCGAACGGTGAAGCTGCCTTTGGACTTGCCCGCATTGTGGAGCAGGCCGGAGCGGAAGTGGCGGGCATCGGCATCGTGATCGAAAAAGCGTTTCAGCCCGGAGGACGTCTATTGAAGGAAGCGGGTTACCGTGTAGAGTCACTGGTCAGGGTGGCTGCCCTCGACAATGGAACCGTTACTTTTGCGGAATAAACGGGATATCAAGCGAGTGAAATCCTAAGAGATATCATTGATCAAAACCAAGATTCAGGGAGGAATGAATTTCGTATGGCACGCACCAATCAAGGTCAGCGCAATGAGTTAATGAAAAGCAGAAATCCGTTCAAAACCTTCTCGCTAGGCATCCAGCATGTGCTGGCCATGTACGCTGGCGCGGTGATCGTGCCCCTTATTGTCGGTGGAGCGCTCGATTTCACTTCAGAACAGCTGACATATCTGATCGCGATCGACTTAATGGCTTGCGGTCTGGCGACGCTGCTTCAAGTTTGGGGCAACCGTTTCTTCGGCATCGGGCTGCCAGTTATGCTCGGATGTGCGTTTCAGGCTGTTTCGCCGATGATCGCCATTGGCATGAAAGACGGCGTGTCCGCAATTTACGGAGCGATCATCGCTTCGGGATTATTCGTCGTCTTGTTCTCGGGGTTATTCGGTAAATTAATAGCTTTATTTCCGCCGGTGGTTACCGGATCGGTGGTAACGGTGATCGGGGTTACGTTAATTCCGGTGGCTCTCAATGACCTTGGCGGTGGTGACAAAGCGAAGGCAATCGGCGAGTTCGGCAGCCTGCTGAACCTGGGGCTTGGTTTTGGGGTTCTGTTGTTTATTATCCTAATGAACCGTTTTGCTAAGGGATTTATCCGCTCGATCTCTGTTCTGATTGGTCTGATTATAGGTACGCTGGTTGCGGCAGCGGCCGGGCACGTGGATTTGACGCCGCTGAAGGAAGCAAGCTGGTTTCACGCTGTCAGACCTTTCTATTTCGGAGCGCCCACGTTCCACGTTTCTTCGATCCTTACCATGATATTGGTGGCGATCGTGAGCATTGCGGAATCAACGGGAGTGTTCATGGCGCTTGGCAAAATCGTCGACAAAGATGTCTCCTCCAAGGACCTTGCCAAAGGATATCGCGCTGAAGGATTGGCAATTGTGCTTGGCGGTTTGTTCAACTCATTCCCTTATACGACATACTCGCAAAACGTGGGTCTGGTTCAAATGAGCCGGGTAAAAACGAGAGACGTTATTTTCGTGGCGGGAGGTATTCTGATCGTCATCGGATTCGTGCCGAAAATCGCCGCGTTGACGCAGTTGGTTCCAACCTCGGTGCTGGGCGGAGCGATGGTAGCCTTGTTCGGAATGGTAGTATCATCCGGCATCCGCATGCTGGGGGGGCAAGTAGATTTGAATAAATTCGAGAATTTGTTCATCATTGCCTGCTCGGTAGGGATGGGGCTTGGCGTTAGCGTGAGTCCGGACCTGTTCAAGCTCCTTCCGGATTGGGCGCGTATCCTGGTGGACAACGGCATCGTAGCCGGCAGCGTCACAGCGATTGTGCTCAACCTGTTGTTCAATGGGCTAAAGGGAGGAAGGCTGCCCAACACGGAAGATACTGCGATAAAAGAAGGACAAGCCGCGTAAGCGGCTTGCCCTTCTTTTTTTAGGATTATAGAATTTATATATTTCAGCGAAGCTGAACCATTGTATGATTGCAAGAAAAACATAAGTGCGTCGATATACGTTTCTTATGGTTACACGGCATAGACCTGAAGCGCATTCGGTTCAACGATAATATCGAACGGGCCGGTGGACATATTCTCGCCGTCGCCGAGGGCCAATCTTTGCTGGTCAAAGTGAATGGATATTTCCTGGCCGCGCATGAATTTCACGAATGGCAGATGTACATGCTTACCACTCAGCACGGTTGGAAACAGACGAAGAAGCTGCAGCCGGGAGCACCCATGTACGATGCATATATCCAGCTGGCCGTCACCGGGATGGGCCTCCGGACAAATATGCAGCCCGCCGCCGTAGCTTTTGACGTTCGAGATGGCGGTAAGCCATGCATCCCGATATGTTGTTGTTTCGCCATCGCAAGTCACTGTGAGGCTGCATGGCTTGAAGGTCAGGAGCGTATGCAGGATGCCGACGATATAGGCAGCACGGCCGACGCGGAAAAAATTGCAGACCTTTTTGTACAAGCTGGTGTTCACATTCTCCGCTACCTGGGCATCAAATCCGATGGCGAGAGCCGTGAGCGTCAGACCGCCGGAAGTGACGATGAGATCGGCAGCCTTGGTCTGTCCGGCGAGCATGATGTCCAGCGCAGATAATGGATCATGCGGAATGCCGAAGCCGCGGGCGGTGTCGTTGCCGGAACCAGCCGGAATCACGGCAAGCGGAATGTTGAAGTCCTTCAGAACAGGTAGTACGCTGTGGATCGTGCCGTCTCCGCCGATGACGGCCACGCCCTGCCAATGCTCCGGTTCGGATAGGGTTTCGGCAATGAGTCTGGCTGCCTGCCCGGCATTCTCGGTAAACAGATAGCGATAGCTGATCGCTCTTGTATCCAGGGCATTCTTGATTTTGAGCCAGGTGCGGTAGCCGTGGCCATTGCCCGACTTTTTATTGACTACAAACAAATACATTTGTTTTCCCCCATGTCTTTCAAAGAACCCTTTGCCTTTATTGTAAGAATTACGGAGCCAAAAGGAAACCCTGAATTAATGGACATATGCGGGATATTACAAATGACGGAGCTGCTTTTCGGCCAAGTCGCCGATCCATGGAAGCTTCAGCCACTTCCCTTGCAGAGAACTGAAGAGAAGAACGACCCACATGACAACGGTCAGGATGGAGAGGAGCCCGGCAATCAGCGGTCCGATCAGGGGGATAAAGCCGGAAAGTACATGGGCAATCATTACGGCTCCGAAAGCAAGCACCGACTGCAGTGCGTGAAACAGGACGAATCGGCTGCGTTTCTCGAGTGCGAGAAACACAATGCCGCCGATGAACGCGAACAGATAGCATAGTGTTGCGGCGATATTTTCAGGCAGGCCAGTGGACGATTTGAAGAAAGGGGACATATTCATACACTCCTTGTCTTACAACGGGATTGTTGTATAAACATATGTCCAGGTGAGACAAGTTATGAGCGTAAAAAAGGCATCTTCTTGAACGCGGGCAATCGGAAATATCCGTGAGCCCGCTCTTGAAGATGCCTTTTGGCATAAAATATCTGAAGTCAATCCTTAGGAAGGGTCGCCGCCTTGCTGTTGTTTGCGGGGATGCGTAATTTTGCCGATCTTGTCCGTGTCGTTTTCCTTCGGAACCAGGCGAGGATCGGTCCGGCCTTCATGATGATTGTCGTAAACGAGCTCGCTCAGCTGCCATTCGGTGGTTCCCAGCATCGGATCAGCCGGGAAATCCTGGCCTCGATGCAGTATTTCCTCGCGTCCCCATTCATTGGTATAGACTCCGTCAACCTCGACTTCTTCACGGGAAACGGGCAGCATGGCTTTGTTTTTGTTTTTCATTCAAGAGTCCTCCTTCAATTGCTGTCGGGATCATTCTGCTGAAGACGTAAAACTGCCTTATTAACGTTCCCATCCTTGCTGCGGATTATCCGTTCCTTGGCGGCAGATCCGTTCAAGGCCTTTAGGATGAATTGCTGCAACAGAGGTTTGGGATTCTTCCAGCGGCTCACCTTGCAATCAGCGGTAAAAACGACGACGGCATCCAGTTCGGGAAACACATAGATTTGTTGTCCGCCATGCCCGTGCGCATAGCTGAATGCTTGTCCGTTCATCTTGCCTGTCCACCAGCCGAAACCGTAATCTCCGAAAGCGGGGTAACCCTCCACTTGGGTCTGCAGCGCCTGGCTTAGCCAGGTAGGGGAAATCACCTTCCGTCCATTCCAATTCCCACCTTCCAGGCAACATATACCGAATTTCACCATATCCCTTGACGTAAGATATAGACCGATATGTCCCATGCTGTGGCCTTCAGGACTGGAAGTCCATTCAGCATGCTCGATGCCCAGCGGCCCAAATAAATGCTCCCTCGCATAGCTGTATGCATCCTGACCCGTACATTCCGAAAGAATGACAGACAGGAGATGGGTGTCAACGCTCCGGTATTGAAAGCATCCCACCATTTCCGGAAGCACCGGCAGGGAGAGGGCATACGAGGTCCAGTGCCTGCTCCGGTGAAAGTGGTGAATGAAGGGTTCCCCCAGCCTTTTGCCGGTCTGCCAGGCCAATCCGGTAGTCATGGTTAATAATCTCCTGAGCGTGAGGGTCCGATGCAGGGCCGGATCGGTTCTTTCTGAAGTGTATCGTTCAAGTATGTTCATGAGCGGCTCATCCAGATCCGGCAGCTGGCAGCGGTCTAGGGCAATTCCCGTCAGAATTGAGGTAAAGCTCTTGGTGGCCGATCTCAAATCATTCAGTGATCCCCTATTCTGGCCATTATAGTATTTTTCATAAATCAGGTCGCCGCTCTGGGCTACGAGAAAGCTGTGCATTTTCGGAAAAGAGTTGCGGATGGCTTCATCGGCCAGGTTCAGTAAATGTTCGTCACAGCCCTCCTTGTCCGGTTGGCGGTAGGGAAAGGGCGGGGGACGGTAGGATGGTGCTCTAAACATCGGCATATCATGGCGTTCCATGTTCAGATCTCCTTTCCAAAGTCCTGAAATGATGCGTGATTTTTAATTGTTATTATGTACTTAACCCGATTAGCCGATGATCAAAGATAAGAACCTTTGAATTCATTGTAAAAAAACTTAATCTATTCATTTTTTTGGAAAGCTGTTTTCGGCAGCAGAATATGATACAATGAAAGGAGTGATTCAGACTTTCCGTCTTAGGGTATGTTACATTTCAGAGCCTAAAGCGGGAGCCGGGAGCGTTCAAGCCCAAACCTAAATAACTAACTGCAAACGACTACTTCTTCATGTCAGGTAAGGTCTTTTCGGCATTCTCTTAATTGGAGCAATCCATTCAAGTGTTTTGGGAGGGAACTATCATGGCAACGAAAGGTCATAACGAAGTAAAAGAAAGTCTGCGGGAAATGACACGGATTTTCCGGCCTAAGGATCCGAAGAAATTTGTTAAGGAATACGTCCGGAAATATCATATTATGGGAGGGTACGAGGAAGAATTGACCTCGGTTGTGGAGCATGAACTCGGAAGAATGAACTCTTCTGTTTCATAATCACTTCAGTGCCGGTACAAAATATAAATAAAGCAATGGATATAGAACCGTATTCCGCGGAGCTTTCGCGGAACTGCGGTTTTTTTTGTGTTGTTAGCTGATTCCCGGCTCAGCGGCTCGCATATAGTGTAACATTCCCCGTTTGATGGGCATTTAAGCGTAGGCGAAAGGGAGTGCAACATGGAAATAAGCTTGAAAAGCAGGGAAGAGATCGGCTATATGCGGGAGGCGGGCCGCATTCTGTCAGCCTGTCACCGGGAGATTGCACAGATGATCGCTCCCGGCATAACTTCTCTTACGATTGATGCTTTCGTTGAAGAGTATTTGTCCAGGTATGGGGCATCTCCCGAGCAGAAGGGGTACCGCGGGTTTCCGTTTGCCATCTGCTCTTCCGTCAATGATACCGTCTGTCATGGCTTTCCGAATGATGTTCCCTTGTCGGAAGGGGACGTGATAACCATTGATATTGTCGTTAACAAGGATGGCTGGCTCGCGGATTCCGGCTGGAGCTACGGAGTAGGGAGGCTGAGCAGACCCTTGCAAAAGCTTCTGCTGAAGACGGAACAGGCACTGTATGCCGGGATTGATCAAGCCAGAATCGGAAATACGATCGGAGACATCGGTTATGTTATTGATAAGGCGGCACGCAAGGGACGATTTGGCGTTGTAAAGCCTCTTGTCGGTCACGGTATCGGTAAACAGCTGCATGAGCCGCCGGATGTGCCGAACTATGGCAGGCGCGGAGATGGTGAAACGCTGGTCGAGGGGATGGTCATCACGGTCGAGCCCATATTTACGCTGGGTTCTACCGGGGCCGTACTATGGAATGATGACGGCTGGAGCATTCAGACGGCGGACGGCACAAGCGGTGCGCAGTTTGAGCATACCGTTGCCGTTACAAGAGAAGGGCCGATGATCTTGACCAATTAGGAGCCGATCGGCTCCTTTTTTTGTTGAAAAATGACGATTTGATGACGATTCAAACCTTGGAAAAAGGGGAAATATGAATGAAAGATAAGAAATGTGGGTATACGAAAAGGGATTGTTAAGGTTCCAAACCGAGGGGCTGAAAGGGGGGTGCAGGCACGGTGGAAACGATTGCAAACGCTTGTGTGGCGCGACTTTCGGCACTTTTCGAACAATTTGTGAACTAGGTCAGAAACATTGACAAAATAGTACCTTAAACTTATATTAAATAGGTGATTGTTTTAATTGACAGTAGCAATTCATCCGTTATAGCGCAGGTGATTGACCGCTGAATGTGTCTTTGGCGGCGCCTGTGAAAATGTACAAAGTGGGGTAGATCAATGATGAAACGGTGGCAGGCTGTAAAGCGACTCCTTCCCTTGCTCGCAGTATTTTCTCTGCTTTTAGCCGGGTGCGGCCGCGAGGACTTGTCGGCATTACGACCACAGGGGCCTGTGGCGGAAGGACAGTACGATTTGATGAAGCTATCAATCACGATTATGATCGTGGTCCTGATCGTCGTATTTGCAATTGCGGTATACGTTTTGATTAAGTTCCGCAGGAAAAAGGGACAAACAGATGTGCCTGAACAAGTGGAAGGTAACTTCAAACTGGAGATTATCTGGACAGTGATTCCGCTTATTCTGGTGTTCATTCTCGCCGTTCCTACGGTTCAAAAGATTTTTGCTTTTGGTGATGACCACTATAATGAAAAGGGCTCCGTACAGGTAAAAGTAACTTCGCACCAATACTGGTGGGAATTTGAATATCCTCAGTACGGCGTGAAAACCGCCCAGGAACTGGTATTTCCAACAGGCAAGAACATCGCTTTCGAGTTGAAAACTGCTGACGTTCTTCACTCTTTCTGGGTACCGTCCCTGTCCGGTAAAATGGACACGAACCCGGATGGAACCATTAACCGGTTCAGCTTTAGCACGGATAAAGAAGGGGTTTACCGCGGTAAATGTGCCGAGCTTTGCGGTCCTTCACACGGTTTGATGGAATTTAAGGTTAAGGCTGTGAACCCGGATTCGTTCGACAAATGGGTTGCGGCAATGAAAGCACCGGCCGTTCTGCCTAAAGATCAGGCACTGGCTGAAACTTTCAAGAAATCTTGCCTGTCTTGCCATGCTGTAGGTGATCAAGGTGGTCCAGTAGCTCCGAATCTTACAGGCATCGGTTCCCGTGAATCTGTTGCCGGTATCTTGCTGAATGAAGGTCAAGACGGCGGCAAACCGGTTAAGGAAAACCTCAAAACATGGCTTGAAGATCCACAAGCTGTGAAACCGGGCAACAAAATGCCAGCTCCAAAAGATTTGGGTCTGACAGATGAACAAATCGATGGCATTGCCGATTACTTGGCTAACTACAAATTGAACTACTAAGCAGCAACAGCAAGATTTTTATAAGAGGGGGTACCAACCTTGGCTCATGCTCATAGTGTCAAGCGCCATAAGGGCTTAATGGATTGGCTTACGACAGTCGACCATAAAAAAATAGCCATACTTTACTTATTGGCTGGCGGCTTATTCTTCGGGATCGGCGGTATCGAAGCGGTATTGATCCGTTTGCAGCTGATCAAACCGATGAATGATTTCGTATCAGCCCAGACCTTTAATGAATTGATTACGATGCACGGTACGACGATGATCTTCCTGGGCGTTATGCCCGTGATCTTTGCACTGATGAATGCGGTCATTCCGCTGCAAATCGGTGCACGCGACGTCGCATTTCCGTTTTTGAACTCACTCGGCTTCTGGACGTTCCTGTTCGGCGGTCTGCTGCTCAACCTGAGCTGGATTATGGGCGGTGCGCCGGATGCCGGCTGGACGTCTTATACTCCGCTTTCGACGACGACATACAGTACAACGCACGGCGTTGACTTCTACACCGTCGGCCTTCAGATTGCCGGTCTCGGTACGCTGATCGGGGGCATCAACTTCTTGGCTACGATCATTACGATGCGTGCGCCGGGAATGTCCTTCATGAGAATGCCGATGTTTACATGGACATCCTTTATTACTTCTGCGATGATCCTGTTCGCCTTCCCGGCCATTACGGTTGGTTTGGTACTGCTCTCGTTTGACCGGATTCTGGGAGCTAACTTCTTCGAAGTGTCCAATGGCGGTAACCCCGTTCTTTGGCAGCATATCTTCTGGATTTTTGGTCACCCTGAAGTGTATATCCTCATCTTGCCGGCTTTCGGCGTTATTTCCGAGGTTATACCGACATTCGCGCGCAAACGTCTCTTCGGATACAGCTCCATGGTGTTTGCAACCATCCTGATCGCCTTCCTCGGCTTCATGGTTTGGGCTCACCATATGTTCACAACGGGTCTTGGCCCGGTTGCGAACGCGCTGTTCTCGATTGCGACCATGCTGATCGCGGTGCCTACAGGTATTAAAATCTTTAACTGGTTGTTCACCATGTGGGGCGGTCAAATCCGCTTTACAAGCCCGAACTTGTTTGCGATCGGTTTTATCCCTACCTTCGTTATGGGTGGCGTTACAGGGGTTATGCTCGCATCGGCTCCTGCTGACTTCCAGTTCCATGACACATATTTCGTCGTAGCCCACTTCCACTACGTTATTGTGGGTGGTCTCGTATCCGGTCTTCTCTCAGGTCTGCATTACTGGTGGCCTAAGATGTTCGGTCGTATGCTGAACGAATCGCTTGGCAAATTGTCTTTCTGGTTCTTTATCATCGGTTTCCATCTGACTTTCTTCGTACAGCATTTCCTGGGTCTGATGGGTATGCAGCGCCGCGTATTTACGTATCTGCCTAACCAAGGCTTCGATACGCTGAATATGGTAAGTACCGTCGGTGCGATTCTGATGGGTATCGGTATCCTCTTCTTCCTGATCAATGCCATCGTAACAGCCTTCAAGCCTAAAGGCGTGGCAGACGATCCTTGGGAAGACGGACGTACGCTGGAATGGGCGATTCCTTCCCCTCCTCCGGAGTACAACTTCAAGCAGATCCCGCTTGTGCGCGGTATCGATGCTTTGTGGAAAGAAAAAATGGCTGGCAACAAAGGCATGACTCCGGCAGAACCGCTCGGACCTATCCATATGCCATCGCCAACGATTCTTCCTTTCGTAATGTCTGTAGGTATTTTCATTGCCGGTCTTGGATTCATGTTCAGTAAAGAGGATTTCTCGAATTCCTTTATGAGCCTGATCTTCAATAACTGGATTGTCGTGATTATCGGTTTGTTGATCACTTTCGGTTCCATGCTGCTGCGTTCCCTGTATGACGATCACGGCTGGCACATCGAAGTGGAAGAGCTCGATGAAGAGGGGGTAAAAGCATGAGTACAACGCATGCAGAAACGGTAGACGGCGCACTGCCGCACGAACCGGAAAAAGCGACGTTGGAAGGCCGCAATAAAGTGCTCAGCTTCTGGCTCTTCCTTGGTGGAGAGGCCGTGCTGTTCGGTACCCTGTTCGCGACTTTCCTGGCGCTTCGCAATCAAACGAACGAAGGGCCAACCGCAAATGAGCTCTTCTCCTTTACGACGACAGCCCTTGCGACTTTGATCCTGCTCGTGAGTAGTTTGACCAGTGTGTTCGCCGTTCAGGCGATGCACCGACATAACGTCGCTAAGCTTCGCGTATGGTTAATCGTTACAGTTATTCTGGGCCTTGGCTTCCTCGGCCTCGAGATTTACGAGTTCTCTGAATATGTCATCGCCGAGAAGTTCGGCATGACGACCAGTGCGTTCAGTTCGGCGTTCTATACGCTGGTTGGCTTCCACGGTGCCCACGTTGCTTTCGGTGTACTCTGGATTTCAGTCCTGATCGGACAACTGTTCAAAAAAGGTTTGACGGTCGTAACGGCGCCTAAGGTTTATGTGTCGGCAATGTATTGGCACTTTATCGACGTCGTGTGGGTATTCATCTTTACGGTTGTTTACCTGCTCGGAAAGGTGGGCTAAGACATGACTTCTGCAGATCATCAGGCGACTCATGACGCAGTGAAACACAGCCAACGTCATGAGGGACCACAAAAGCATATTATAGTATTCATTTTCTCCATCATTCTGACGGCCATCGCTTTTGCAGCCGTTATTGCAGGCGGAGTGAACACGGCTTTCACCGTTTTGTTCCTCCTTCTGATGGCGATCATTCAAGTTCTGGTACAAATGGGTTACTGGATGCACTTGAAGGATCGGGGTCACATGATGCCCATCATTTTCATGATAGGCGGATTCTTCGTAGCCGGTACGGCGATTGTCACAGCATTGTACTGGGTTTGGTGGTAAAATAGAGAAAGAGGCGGGCTTTGGCCCCCTCTTTTTTTCAATGAAGGCGAGCTGTCACAAATTCGACAGAACTGATGCTGCCTGAGAGGAGGTTTTAACATGCTGGGGTTAGAATATTTTAGCTTTAGCGCTTTGTTCAGTCCGTTATTTCTCGCATTTATGCTGATCGTGACGGCTGCGTATTTTGTTGTTATCGGACCGCTTAGTGAGAGGTTTGCCGGCGCTGAACCCGTGTCTTTAAGCAAAAAGATCAGCTTCGTCTGCGGTATGTTTATTCTGTACCTTGCTCAAGGCGGGCCGATCAGTCTGCTCGGACACATGATGTTCACGTTTCACATGACCACGATGGCACTATCGTATCTGGTAGCGCCGCCACTGCTCATGATGGGGATCCCTGCATGGTTGTGGAGAGCGATACTGAAAGTGAATCCGTTCAAGAAGCTCGGCTTTTTTGCCAAGCCTGTCGTTGCGGCGGTCGTGTTTAACGGGTTATTCTCTTTCTATCACTTCCCGGCCGTTCATGATTATGTGATGCTGCATTTTGCGCTGCACAGATTGTATTATCTGGTGCTGTTCATCGCAGCCATTCTGATGTGGTGGACCCTGATTAATCCGCTGCCCGAGAAGGACAGAGCTTCCGGACTTACGAAGATCGGCTTTATCTTCCTGAACATGGTCCTGCTGACACCGGCCTGCGGTCTGATCATTTTCTCGACCAAGCCGATGTACGCGACTTACAGCGATCCGAATATCTGGGCCCAAGCGATGGGATACTGCGTATCCGGAGATCCGTCGAAGCTGTTGCAGGCTTTTGGCGGTCCAACTTTTTTCAACATCATGAGCACAAAGGTAGATCAGCAGGTTGGCGGAATCGTGATGAAGTTCATCCAGGAATTTATTTTCGCGTCCATGCTCGGAAGAGTATTTTTCCAATGGTATAAGACTGAGAATAAAGAAGATGACGATATAGCGCCGGCCGAATATGGCGAAGGTTCGTTGAACCGGGCATAAGCTGATGTATACGAGGTAAGGAGGATTTTCATGGATTTATACATGCTGATGCCGACAGTCAGCACATCTTTTATTGTCATCAGTGCGATTTTGGTGGCAATCGGCTGGGTGCTCATTATTCAGGGCAAACGCGACGCCCACAAAAAGGTAATGATAAGCGGTGCGATCGCGGCGCTGCTGTTCTTCATTATTTACGTTTCCCGAACCGCTTTCGTAGGTAATACATCCTGGGGCGGATCGGACGAAATGAAAGTGTATTACCAAATCTTCTTGATCTTCCACATTACGCTGGCGACGATTGCTGCCGTATTTGGGATCACCACGCTGGTGCTGGCTTTCAAAGAGAAATTCTCGAAACACCGGAAGTGGGGAAGAGTTACGGCAACCATTTGGTTTGTAACGGCCATTACCGGCGTAGCTGTTTATGTCCTGCTGTATATTTTATATCCAGGCGGGCATACCAAGCCGGTGTGGGAAGTCATTTTGGGCGCATAAGATTGGATGATATCCATTCTGCAGTAGACAAGCATAAGAGACCTTTTCAGATGTCCGCAACCGGGCAGGGTGAAAAGGTCTTTTTGTTCGTTCTGACTCATAATAGTATCTGGGCGGAATATCATAAGTCTGCCGTATCATTTGGGTGAGGGGTGGATGGGAAAAATCGCATTTTTACTTGATTCCTATGTTCTTGGACCTAGAATGTGGGTATTAATAAAGGAACGCCATAAAAATAAACGGTAACATTATGCTTCCTGATCACGTTTAAAGTTTATAAGGGTGAACCTCTAAATCACTGAAAAGGTCCGGGATCCACATGAAACGTAACGGCTTTTGGAAACAGGAGGGTCAGAGGGCCAGACGTTATGTTCTGGCAGTAGCAGCTATCGTAACATTACTGTTTACAACCTCGCTCTCGAACCCCGCAAAGATGTCGGCAGACGAGCAACAAGAAACTAGGCAGACAAATCAGAACGAAACGCCACCCGTATCCGGAAAGCCGTCTGATTCAAAGCAAGGCCCGAGTGCAGATGATCCCGAGAGTATGAGCAAGCAACCGGCAGTTCAATGCGGTGTGCTTAAGCTGGAGCAATCGTCAGAAAAACGCATCAAGCAAATTCCGCTGTATTGCATATCAGGCAAATTTTACGGTGAGTATATTCCATCCAATCTTCCGCATAAGGAACTGCCGGTGATTCAAGGAATATCCCTTCCGTCTTCGGATTCGACGCGCTGGGGAGCCTACCTTTTGAATGAAAGCAGTACCTATGGCTATCTCATGCTCGCACCGCGTCACTGGGAGGTTACCCTGGCGGATACAGGTATGGATGGCTCTGTTAAAATCGAGATGCGAGACCCGGCGGACCCTGGCATTCATATGACTTATTTGGATGTTGGTCCTTGTATGGGTTGCGCGATCGGAAAGATTGGGAGTCTTTTTCCGGCGAAGAAAAAATGGGCGGAAGAACAAGGTTTTGCTGAGGATACACCTGTGTTCAAGAGTAGAGTAGAATTGAATGAGCATATCGTGCAATACAGATTGAAAAAGGATGCAGAGGCGTATGAAACATACGGTGCGGCATTTCAGTATCTCGGGCAAAGCAATGCCATGTTCACGATGCTCGAGATCGAAGTACCTGCGGAAAAAGCGCAAGACGCACAGACGATGCTTGATTTTTATACCAGAAATCCCGGAACTTTTGTATATTAATATGGATGATCGATTGTTGAATGATCAGGCTCAGAGCTCTATTAGGGAGTTCGGGCCTTTTTTTTGTGCGAGAAATCGTATTATAAAATTTTCCAAAATATTTATGGAATTCCTATTGCGTGTTGGAAAGTTACACTATATACTGTGTATAAAGATATACACAGTAAGCACACCGATGAGGTGTATATACACACTTAACAGATAACGAAGAATGAGCGGGGGAGAGCCGTTTGGAAAACACGAAGAGAGCCTGGTCCATGATCCTCAAAGATTTGAAAGGCGAGAAAAAGTATTTTATGTGGACGATTGTATTTGCCGCTTACATGGCTTTTACGTTTGGCATGGCGATTAGAGGGCAGATGGAAGCACCCAAGTATGTAAGTCCGGTGACGGATGGTTTGTTTTTACTACTGATGCCGATGCTGGGCTTCTATTTCTGCAGAAGATCCTTTAAGTACTTAAGCGAAGATTCATATACGCATATGCTTGCCTATTTTCGTGCACTGCCGATTTCAGACCATGTGGTGATTGCGTACCGGCTGATGCAAAGCTTTTTGGCCTTTGTGATTAACGGGATCGTGTTCTTCGGTCTGATGTATTGGATTGCCGAGCCAGTCCGCAGCGAAATGACGATTGCAGGCTATCTGGCATTAGCACTTACCTGGATTGGATACGGAATATTGATGACGGGACCATACATGTACTTTGAATTTTCGAATCACGGCAAGGCCTATTTCAGATCGACATTCATCCTGCTCGCAGTGGCGGTGATTACGGCAGCCACTATCAAACTATGCGGCGGCAATCTTCTGAATTTCTCGATTGAAATGGCGGCAAAATGGAGTCTGCTGTCTCCGATCATGTGGTCGATGCTTGCAGCAGCAGCGGCAAGTTTGACGCTTTTTTCAAGAATAACATTACGTAAGCTTAGAAGCAGAGATCTGGTGTAACAAGATAAATATAGGCTCCCCGTCAATAGAGCGCCGAAGCGGCGACTGTTCGAGAAGCAAGAGGTGAGGTGCGAAAGGTGTGGATTCCTATACAACTGAATGAAAACAGCGCTGAACCGCTTTACCATCAGATCGAATCCCAGTTAAGATCGCTGATCATCAGCGGACAAATCAAGGAGGGAACCCTATTGCCATCCATCCGGGAATTTGCAGGAGGATTAAACTGCAGCGTCATTACGGTTCGCCGGGTGTATCAGGACCTGGAAGGCGAAGGGCTGCTGCGGACGAAGCAAGGAACCGGAACGTTTGTCGCCAAGGTCGGGGATTCACAGCGAGAAGTGTTCAGACGGGAAGCAGTAGAAGAGGCGCTGAGCTCGGCAGTCGATGTCGGCATTTCCGTCAAATGCGAAGAGGAAGAACTGAAACAACTGTTCTTAAGGATATTAAATCAGAAATATCATCCGTTAAAGGGAGAAGGTGATGCTTAGATGGAACAGGTCGCCATTGAAATGAAGGGTATTGAGAAGAAAATGCGGCAAAAGCTGATCGGCCCCATCGATCTGAAACTTCCCAAGGGTTATGTCATTGGACTGATCGGGGAGAACGGCTCGGGCAAAAGCACGCTCATGCATATGATGCTGAAAATCGTTTTTCCCGACCGGGGCAGCATTTCCTGGTTCGGCGAGAGCTACAAGCAGGAGATTCCGCAGCATATCCGGTGCCAGATCGGTTTCGTGTCCGAGAAGTCCAGCAGTGAGGAGGATAACCTGACCGCAGAGGAAGCGGCGGAGTTTCGGGCACAGTGGTATCCCGAGTGGGATCAGATGTATTTTGAAGAGCTGCTCGGGAAATTCAAGGTTCCGCGGAACATCAAGCTGAAGAAAATGTCCAAGGGAGAGCGGCGTAAATACGAGATCTCAGCAGCGCTTGCGCCGCGTCCGAAGCTGCTGCTGCTGGATGAACCCTCGTCGGGGCTTGATCCCTTCGCCTGGAAGCTCATGATTGATGAACTGAGAAGCTACATGGAATCGGGCGAGGCCACCATTCTGCTGTCAACGCATATCGTTGATGAGGTCAAAAGACTGGCGGACTATGTGCTGCTCTTGCATCACGGTAAGTTGCATGGCATGGCGGAAAAAGACAGCATGATGGACAACTGGAAAGAGGTTTGGATGAATGGAAGTCCTGAGCTTGCCGAAGATTTGCCGGGAATTATCCAGGTACAGCAGGAAATGCAAGGTGTCTTACGAATGATAACAACGGAGTGCCAAGCGACGGAGCGGATTTTGCATGACTCGGGAATAACGGTTTTAAAGACCCGAACGCTTGAGCTTGATGAAATATTAAGCCTATGGCTAAAAGGCCATCTGCCTGCTGGAACGCAGTCAGGGAAAGGGGAATAAACATGGTATCGCTACAACTGGATCATGTGTTTAAGCAGTATGGGGAGAAGACGGCAGTCAACAACATTTCGCTTCAGGTGGAGCAGGGCGAGATTTACGGGTTATTGGGCGCGAACGGCGCCGGCAAGACAACAACCATGCGGATGGTGCTGGGGCTGATTTACCCGGATGGCGGGGACATCCTTTACCACGGCAAGGCATACAGCAATGAGCTGACGCGGGTCATGGGATATCTGCCGGAAGAACGGGGATTGTATCCGAAAGTGAAGATCAGCGATCAGATCGTTTATCTTGCCCGCCTCCGCGGCATGTCCAAACAGGATGCGGACAAAAGCTTGCGCTATTGGCTCGACAGGTTCGAGGTGCCTGAGTATTACGATAAACGGATTGAAGAGCTGTCCAAGGGCAATCAGCAGAAAATGGGCTTTATCGCAGCCATCGTGCACAAGCCGCAAATCTTGATTTTGGATGAAGCCTTCAGCGGCTTGGATCCGGTGAATGTGGAGCTGCTCAAGGCTACAGTCAAGGAGCTGCGGGACAACGGAACGAGCATCTTATTCTCTACCCACCGCATGGAACATGTCGAGGAACTGTGCCGCCGCATCACGATCCTTGACCGGTCGAATACGGTCGTGCAGGGAGACATTAAAGAAATCAAAAGCCGTTATCCGCGTGAGGAAGTGATTTTGTACACTCAAGGACAAGTGGATCGGCTGGATTCCATTCCGGGAGTCAAGTCGGTAGATCGTGTGGACCGGGGGTATCATATTCATATCCGCACACCGGAAACAGCCCAGTTGATCCTGCAGCATGCGATGGCGGAAACGACGGTGGAGCGCTTCGAAATCAAGGAGCCGACACTGAACCAAATCTTCATTCAAGAGGTGGGGGAGTCCAATGAATAACAATTTGGGAACCATAATCGGATTCACGTTTAAAAATAAAGTCAAAACGAAATCCTTTCTGATCACGACGCTGGTGCTCGCTATCGTCATCACGATCGGCATGAATCTGCCGTACCTGATCAAGCAATTCAGCGGAGGGGATGACGGCAAGGCTACGCAGATCGGCCTTATGTACGGCAGTCAGCAGGAGACCGCGGCGGAGCTGGAGAAGTTTGCGGCGGCTGCAGGCAGCAAGGATTACGCCTTCGTGAAATATGAGGGAAGCAGCGAGGATCAACTGAAGCAGGATGTCAAGGACGACAAGCTGGAAGGCTACCTCAAATTTGAGGAAGACCCAGGTGACAAGTCATTCCCGAAGGTGGTTTACGCTGGCAACGGAGATATGAGTCAGAGCCTCGGCACCTATCTGCAAGGAGCCTTGCAAAACGTCAAAACGACCTTGATTACAAAGGATTCCTTGACGGCGGAGCAAATTGCCGCGTTGAATAAGCCGGTGTCCTTCAGCTCAACGGATATCTCCGATGACGCCAAAGCCAGCGCGGGCAATGATGCGGAGAAGGACAGAAACCAGAAAATCATGAATTACGTGACTGTCTATTTCCTGATGATACTGTTCTTCAGCTCCAACATGATGACAGGCAATATGATCGCAGCGGAAATTACCGCTGAGAAGAGCTCACGCATTATGGAGATTCTCATTACCAGCGTGAAGCCCCTCAACCAGATGTTTGGCAAAATCATCGGGATATTCTTGGTGGGGATCGTTCAGATCGCTGTGTTCGGCATCGTGATCGGAGCCAACCTGATGCTGCCGAATAACGTCGGCATGCTGAAAGAATTTCACCTTAGCCTGACGGATATTAACATGGAGGTGCTGCTGTTCGGCCTGGCCTTCTACATCTTCGGTTACTTCCTGTTCGCGGTGCTGTACGCCGCCATCGGTTCCATGGTGAGCCGTACCGAGGAGCTGGGGCAGGCGGTAATGCCTATTACAATGCTTGGCCTGGCCGCGTTCTACATCGGTATTTTCAGTATCAACGCCCCAGGCAGCATGTTGATCAAAGTTACCAGCTTTATCCCGTTCACGGCGCCGACCGCGATGTTAGTACGTGTTGGCATGGGCGAGGTACCGACGTGGCAGATCCTGATCTCGCTCGCACTCTTGATATGTTCGATCCTCGTGTTCGGCTGGCTGTCTGCGAAGATCTATCGCACCGGCGTTCTGATGTACGGCAAGCGTCCATCGTTCAAAGAGCTGCGCAAGGCGATGAAGGCGTATAAAATCTAGTCATAGGGCACATGGAAATTCAGTCATCAAGTATAAAAAGTGTAGCATACCTTTAATCATATACATTGAGGAGGATTTTCCAATGAGTAAAAAAGCCTTTCAATATGTCATCGCGGCAGGCATGCTGATGATCGTGGGGCCATTGGTTCTGAAGCATACGGGCGTGGTTTTGAATGATTTCACGGATGGATTGCTGTCCGGAGCAGGTATGGGCTGCGTGCTGCTCGCAGTGATCAAGATGCCGCGGAAAATAGTAGAGAAGTAAGCGGAAGAATTGAAGTAATCGAATCCAGGATTCAAAGCAAATCAACATGATCAAAACCCTTATCGCTTCGGAAGAAGTGGTAAGGGTTTTTAACGTTGAGTACAATATTTGAAATGAACAACATTGATATAACTATTGAAACGAAACTTGTTTCTCGAGGTAATTTCCTTCTTGAGATTAGCGTTACGAGGAAGACGGTCGTTTTCTTCGAACGAAAGCGATCGAGAGAAGGCATGCAGGAATAATCGTTTGCATGAGGGGCCCGTAGTAAGCAAAAGTACCGGTGAGATAATAGGTAACATCTTGAAAGGAAGGCAAGCTCCAATACGCGAAAATTATAATTAGAATGCCAAGAGGCAAAACGACAGGTTTAATATCCTTTAGATTTAACCATTGGGCAAGACCAAGCGATGCCGAGTAATAAAATACGGAGACTTTAACAAAGTTGCCGAGAATCCAAATGGCCATGATGATCGCCTCGAAATTCTCGAAAAAAACGCCCATTCTGATGTAGCGAAAGGCGTTTAATACCGGATAGGACATCCCGGATACCCTATCTCCGAAAAGGAGCAGGATGGTAAGGTTGATGGTGGTAAGGCTGATCATGGCAGCAAACACAGAAATCAGTCCCCATTTTCTTCCTTTTCTAATATCGGACAGGAAAGGGAGGAAGAAAGAAATCATGAAAAACTCACTAAACCATGACTGGGGTACGATCGCGCCACGAAGGGACGGCAGGATTCCGTGCTCCATGACCGGGAGAATGTTCCCGGGAGTCAGATCAGGAATCAGCAGCAACAGGAATATGACGGGGAATGCAAAGATGATCGTAAAGATAAACGCACTTCTCGCAACGCTTTCAACTCCATAGCGTACAGAAAACGCGGACAGAAGCAGCAACGATGAAGCGATAAAAATCATGGGCGTCTGGGGAAGAAACGCGTCTGAAATAAAATCCGCATATTCGCGTACAACGGCGCCCGTCGAATGCAAATAAAAAAACAAAAAGAGTAGCCCGAGCACTTTGCCGGCAAGTCTTGGGATGATATGTACACTGTATTGAATCACGGTTTGGTTCGGATACAAACGATGCAATTGGTACGCGATATACATCGAAATAAAACCGACCAACGAAGCAAGTAGGGTAGAAATCCATAGGTCGTTATGGGCATATTTCTCCGTAACACTTGGGACCATGAGAATTGCCGTGGAAACAACGGTTGGATACATCATGAATCCCATCTGCATACCGGAGATTTTTCCTTTTTCGATCATATTTCATTCCTCCTTTACCTCGTATCCAGCAGCTTCGAGAACGGTTTGAATATGGTTTCGAGAACAGTGGCGGGCCCCGCCATATTTTGCAAATCAAACAGGGTCAAAATCCAACCGATCGAGAGCAATGCGATAAAAGCAGCCTTATCCTTCTTGGGAAGTTGCTTCATTCGTGGCCATTCGTATGCGAAAATAGCGGCAATGATCACCATGACGCCAATGAATGTTCCCCATTTCATTTCTTTTTAACCTCATCTTCAGGTATCGCTACCGGCACGGTGCTGAGTCCAGGTCTGCGAATGTTCACGTGAATGTCCGTTTTCACCTGAATTGTCGGATAAACTTCATCCCATCGGTTCTTAACTCTCCCCCATTGCCTAGGGTATGACCTATGAAAATCTTCTGCAAACCCGAGTATATCTGCTTTCATCGTTTTTTGAACTTCATCTAAAGCCAGTTCGATTTTATCTTTAATGCTATCTTGGACCGCAGCTTCCATGGCATGAAGCAGATCCAGATTCATCGGATCCCAATTGGTCCCGTTTTGAACCAGATCGCCGCTCGTTTGGATGCTCAACAGTACCTGCCATTTTCCGTTGACGATACGGGGCGTTTGATGGATCACATGATGATTGGGGTTGATTGTAATAAATCCGCTTTTGGCGTCTTTGGGTCTCACCGTGATCGTCGCTTTCTCCATTTTTTTAGTCAACCATAAAACCCCCCTTGTTGTTTGTAGTGTGATATCCCCGATCAACTTGTCCTCCTTAAAAACCGCAGTGCCGGCAATGTACGGAACTCCTTGGGACGGTTGCTCCCCTTCTTCAGGCGGGAGGATATCAAGCATGGGAAGAGCCGCCGCTTTACTGTCTCCGCCCAGCATGATAATGAAATCCTTCATGGTCACTTTAAGTCCTATCTTAAGCTCCGATAGCTTCCTCATCATATCCGCGGAGTATCGTTCGAGGGGAGGGAGAAGGTTGAGAGTCTCGATCGCTTTTCCCTTACTTACGAACATATACGCTCTTTCCCTAGGCTGGGGATGTCGAGCCAAAAAATCCATTTCCTCTCTAACGCCCTTGCGAGCGAATTCCTCACCAAGAACAAATACTTTACAGTGCCCCCAGAATACTTTGCGGGGAAGCTTGGTCTGAATTTTGGAGACCGCATCTGCGATATTCTGTCCTCTGCTTGATCTTACCAAGGTTAACTTTTGTCCTCCTCCGCCCTGCGAACCGCCACTGTTGCTTCCCAAAGCCCGTGGCATGAATACTTGAAGGGATAGCTCGATGCCATCGCGTTCGTCCTTATCGATCGCCGCTGCCGTGACAAGAGCCATATCATTAATCTCCGTTCGATCCCAGCATCCGCAAAGCATTTGAAGAATGCCTAACAACGCGGCAATGCGACCAACAATAAGCGCTTTGTGTTTCATGATGAATGATCACCTTTCGAATCCCGCATCCGAATATATGCAATCAGCAACAAGAGTGCGGGAATGAGAGTTTGAAACAGGAGCGAGTAGAATGGAAAAACAAAAGTGGTATAGTGGCTAAGGGCCATTTGGCTAGGCATGCTCCAGAAACTAATGATGATCGTCAGAATTCCAATCGGCCATGCAACGGGACGATAGTCTGAAAGGTTTAGCCATTGTGCTGTACCAAGCACAAGCGCGTAATGAACGACCGAGAACTTGACGAAGTTGCCGATTACCCATATCGCAGTAATGACCGATTCCACATTTTCAAAGAAATCAGCGAGACTTATGTATCGTGTGGCCGTTAATAGCGGGTACGTATAACTTGAGATATTTCGGCCAAACAAACAAAGAATCACGAGATTCGTAACGACCAATGTTAATGTCGTCGTGATGAGGGCGACCCAGCTCCATTTCTTTGCTTTTTTCTTGTCTGACAGAAAGGGAAGAAGGAAGGAAATAAGAAAGAATTCAGCAAACCAGCCCTGAGGAGGAATGGACCCTTGCAGGGATGGTGTTAAACCATGTTCCAGAATGGGAAAGAGATGTTCCGCATTGCAATTCGGCAGGATCAGCAGGATTAAAGCAATGAACGCAATCATATAACCAGGCACAATAATTTGGGCCGCCCGCCCGATTCCTTCAATGCCGCCCCTTACAGCAAGGGTACAAAGTAAGATCATGGTGGCAACCAGTATAATCAGTGGAGTTCGGGGGAGTGTCGTACCCACGATGAAATCCGCATAAATTCGGACGCCATGACCGTTCATGACGATATAAAAGAGCAGATAAGCGAGACCTAGCAACTTCCCCGGAAACGGACCCAGAATACGCGCTGCATATTGGATGATTGTAAGCTTGGGGTAGAAACTCTGCAGCTTGTAAGCCGTCATGATTGCAATTAGGCCGGCGAAGGAAGCCCAAATAGGAGATATCCACACATCATTCTTCGCATATGTTCCGCTAATCGCCGGAATCGAGAGGATAACCGTACCCACTACAGCCGCAAAGAGCATAAAAGCCATTTGTGCAGATGATATTTTTCCTTTCTCCAGCATCGTATGCAATCCTCGTTTCTTGGTTAGGGTTATTTGTTGCGATCCGGCCCTGGTTTTTGCGCCGGGGCTTGCCGGTATTGGTTGAATTCTTCCTCTGTCTGATGGGGGCGGGTGTTCATCATCCACCATGGAGCACGCATGGCTACATCTTTAAGGTCGGCACTTCGGAAGGGGGCAATCGGGCTAAGATAAGGAATCCCGAATGACCGCAAATTGCACAAATGGATCAAGATAGCGATGAGTCCGAGCATGATCCCCAGCAACCCTAAGGCCCCCGCGAGGAACATGACGGGAAAACGCAGTATCCGAAAAGCTATTCCGATGTTATAACGTGGAACCATGAAGGAAGCGATCCCTGTTATGGCAACCACAATAACCATGGGAGCCGAGACGATGCCGGCTTGTACGGCCGCTTGTCCGATGACCAACGCTCCGACGATACTGACAGCGGCACCAACCTGTTTGGGCAAGCGGACGCCGGCTTCACGCAGCACTTCGAATGTCACTTCCATAAGCAATGCCTCCACGAGGGCTGGAAATGGGACGGATTCTCTTGAAGCTGACATCGTGATTAATAAGGATGTCGGAACCATTTCCAGATGGAAAGTCAGGATCGCTACATAAAGAGAAGGAAGCAGCATGGACAGGGTGACGAAAGTATACCTGAGCCACCGGATAAGCGTACTGATTAAAAAGCGCTGATAGTAGTCTTCCTGCGATTGTAGTAAGGAGAATAAGGTTGTCGGGACGATCAACACAAAGGGAGTTCCCTCCGTCAAAATCGCCACTCGCCCTTCCAATATGGCGTTGCAAGCCGTATCGGGGCGTTCAGTCGTCTTCACTTGCGGGAATGGTGAAAAGGGGTTGTCCTCGATCATTTCCTCAACGTAACTGCTCTCCAAGACGCCATCAATCTCAATCCGGCTTAAACGAGTGCGGACTTCCTCAAGTATGTTTTTGTCGACAATGCCCTCAACATATGAGATCAGGACTTGCGTTTGGGTGTAACTTCCGATTTTAACGGGTTCTATTTTCAAAGCGGGACTTTTAATGATTCGCCGCAGTTGCGCTGTGCTTACGCTGATCGTTTCCGTAAAACCTTCACGGGGTCCCCGAATTCCAGCCTCGGCTTCAGGTTCTTCGATCGCCCGCTTATCCCAGCGGTTTAACCCAAGGGCATATCCACTAGAGTCGCCCTCGTGAAATAAGACCGGCTTACCCACGGAAAGAGCTTCAACACAATCCTCGTAGGTTGACAGAGCGTCGATTTTGGAAATGTTCACTTTCTTCTCAAATAATTGACGAAGAGATAACCCTTCCTCGAATTCTTCCATGAGAGGACGCAAGAGGTTCGTGTTGATTTCTTCAGTGTCCGAAAGCCCCTCAATATAAATTAAGGTTGCTTGTGTTTTGCCGCCGATCAAAAAGGAGCGAAACACGACATCTACGCTATTCGAATAAATTTTCCGCAAAGTCTCCACATTGGTTTGTTGGTCATTGGAAAGAGGGGAAGTCGTTGCCGCCCGGGATGGTTGTTGTACGGATCGGAAATACGGCTTTTTGCTCTGGCCCAATAATCTATGTAAATTTCTCATCAACTGAACTCCCCCTGACTATTCATGTATAAGAGTATCCTTTTTATTGGAACCATTCCAAATTCCCCCTGGCTGTTATTATGTCAATAACAGGAAGTTACCATTCATTTCACCATGGGTTTTATAAAGTCCGGATTTTCTCCGCTGTAAATGGAATGATCTTCGGAACGAACTTGAGTAACACGAAGGCCCGCTGGTTCCGGAACGACCGTACCTGACCTGAACACGGGTGATGTTTAGGAAGGGCAAAGGAGCAAGTAAGATGATACTTCACTGGAGAAACGAAAAAACAGCCGGATGATGATCCAACTGTTTTTTCGTCCAGGTTAACTCGATTAAACCATCCGTGTTATGCTAATCCGAGCGAAGATTGATTACACTAGAAAATATTTCATCGAACTGGAAGGCGGTAGCAGAGTATGAGCCCTATTTTTGAACCGGGTAAAAGCGATTTCGACGAGCTGATCGAGGTATGGGAAACATCCGTCAGGGCGACCCATGACTTCTTGCAAGAATCAGATATTAGGTGGTTGCGCCCGCAAGTACGCAACGAATATTTTTATGCCGTTAGGCTGTATGCTTTTAGGAATGAGGATGGCAAGATTCAGGGCTTTATCGGCGTTGCCGAGGGAAAGATTGAGATGCTATTTATCGCGCCGACTGCACGCGGGCAAGGAATCGGCAAGAAACTCCTGCAGTATGCAGTCACAATTTTAGGCGCGACGGAGCTGGATGTGAACGAACAGAATCCTCAAGCCGTGGGGTTCTATCTGCATCAGGGTTTCGAGGTAGTTGGGCGGTCTCCGCTCGATGGGATGGGCAAGCCGTTCCCTTTGCTGCATATGAAGCTATCTGCTGTTAAATGAATTGCCCATATTTAATCCAACGGTTTTCAAGTCCGTGACAACAACCGGGGCAGCCATTCCAGCAGCTGTTCCCGTGTAAATGCATCCCCGTAGTTCCATTTCTCCGCCTCAATGACATATACCTGGCCGCTTTGTGCCGCTGGAAGGCTGCGCCACAGAGGGGATTCCATCATTGATGCGGCTGCTTGACGTGAAGCAGGTTCCGCAGATAGAAGCATGAAAATGCGGTCACCGGCATACTCGTGTAGTCTCCTCGGCGATATTTCCGCATACCCCAAGCCATCGGCGAGCATTAATCCAACGGGCTCCGTCGGCTTAAACCCCGAGGGATGATAGAGGCTCGAGGAGAGTCCGGCCACTCCCATGACAAACAAACGGCCGCCGCGATCATAGATCAAGACCGAAGCGGTTTCCCCCGGCCGAATGTGGCCTTGCATGCGGGACCACATAGCCTGCGCTTTGGCCCCGTATGCGTCAAGCCAGCGCTGGGCCTCGCTTTTTCTTCCGAGCATTCGCCCAAGCACCTGCATCCGCTGCTCCAAGGGGGCATACGAGTTGAACGTCACGGTGGGGGCGATTTTGGACACCCATCGGTATTGCTTTTCATCCGCGTTCGCGAAAATGATGAGATCGGGCTTTAGCGCCATCGTTTTGTCGGCGTTGAACGGATAACCGATATCATGAACCTGCGGCAAGGTTTCCTGGGCCAGCGGGCGAGGCGCGGAACCGGGATTGTCGCTGCCGACCGGCTGAATGCCCAGCGCCAGCAAATCTCCGAACGTTTCCCCGTAGTAGACGATGCGCTCCGGCGACGCGGGAATGTCCACTTCATGCCCCGTCCAGTCGCGGATTCGCTTACTTCGTTTCATTTGGCGCGCATACTGTTTGGGCGTCAAGCCCGTAATATGGCGAAAACGGCGGTTGAAATAGTACTCGTCCGCAAAGCCGACCTCATGGGCGATGTGACGCAGAGGCTCCTGGGTATGCAGCAGCAGTTCCTTGGAGCGGTTAATGCGAAGCTCGGTCAAATAATGCAGCGGCTTCTTGCCCGTTATTCTTTGAAAGATCGGGGTATACCGCCAGGTCGTCAGATGAGCCAGCTGCGCGAGATATTGAACGGTTATATGTTGATGCATATAGTGATCGTGCATGTACCGGATCGTATTTTTCACGGCTTGCACAGGCGTAAGCGTCGGCTCGGCTTGCAAATTCTGTTCCAGTAGAAAGCCCATCAGCTCTTGAAACCGTATGTTCCGCTGCACTCCGTCAGCTTCCGTATCCACTCCGCCGGTATGCAGGGACTGGATCATGCGGAGCAGGCGCGAGAAGGGGTAAGCTGCGGCTTCGATGCGTCCGGGAAATAGCTCGCCCGCATACGGGCTATACTGCCGATCACTCACTTCAATGACCTGAAAGGTCATTCGGTAGCAACGAAGCGCTTCGTCGTATTCATTTTCCAACCGAAATGGCATATCCGGCGACAGCAGGTAGCACTGCTCGGGTGAGAAACGCAGCATGCGCCGATCCGTATGAAGACAACCGCTGCCCCTGGCGAATACGAGCAAGGTATGCAAGACGGCAGTTTGAGAACCCGAAGTCCAGCCGACAGGCATGTCCAGAAGTTCGATATCCTTCAAGTGAAAGCATAATGATTGCAGCGGAACCGATGACCTCTGATCAGGCATATGTGAATCACCTTCTTCATATGATAATGAGAATCATTATCACTTTTGAATATACTATAACATATATTCGTCAAAGGGAAGAAGCTATTTCATGCGCAAAAGGGGAGATCATGGATGGGCCGTTATTTTGCCATGATTTCCGGGAGCTTCTGAAGCAGCCATTGTCTTGTTAACGCATCGCTTCCCGATTTCAGAATGTCGATAGTATATACATGCCCTTGTTTGACCGCCGGGATGTTCTGCCATAATGCGCTTTTCAGCATGGCATCCGTTGAATCCTGTGCTTCTTTGGCTACGGGAGTCAAAATGAAAATCCGGTCTCCCGCGAATTGGGGCAGCGCTTCGAGCGGGATTTGTTTAAAGCCGACGTCTTCTTGGAGAACTTCCTGGATTTTCGGCGTCGGTTTGAATCCGTCAGGCTGATACAGGATTTGGGAAAGCCCCGTCTTTGCCATGACGAACAGCCGGTCCCCCGGATAGTACGTAAACACGGACGCCGTTTCCCCCTGCTTGATGCCCGCTTGCTGCAAGGCTTTCCACATGGCCTTTTCCTGCACCTGATAATCTGCGACCCACTGCTTTGCCTGTTCTTTTTTTCCCAGAATGTCACCGAGCAGGGGCAGCCTTTCTTCCAGCGGCGCGAAGGTATCGAACATGAGGGTCGGCGCGATCTTGGCCAGCTGCTGGTAAGCCGCTTCATCGGTATTCGCAACCAGAATGACATCCGGACTCAGATTCAGTGTTTTTTCCAGATTGATGGGAAAGCCCACGTCCTCGACACCGGTCAGCTTGTCTTCGTACACGCTTCCCTTCATGGTGCCTGAATCGGAACCGACGGCCTGAACGCCAAGGGCAAGCACGTCGCTGAACGTTTCACCTGCGAAAATAACCCGCTGTGGCGACGTAGGGATGTTTACAGCGTGACCCATATAATCGGTATAGGAACGCGTAGCGCCTGCATCGGCCTCCTTCGCCGCTGTTGTTTCGGAAGATTGGCTTGTAGCAGCGGATGAGGCAGGCGGAGCGGACGACGAAGTTGAAGTTGGGCTTTCCTGTTGGCCGGTGCAAGCCATCAGCAGGAAGCTCATTGCCGCCGTCATGCTGAGGACGGATATTTTTCTTGTGTGATTCATGTGATTTCCCCCATATAAAATGTTGTTAACTATGCATAATAATGATAATCATTATCAATGAAATCATCATAGCGAATGTCCGTTCATGCCTCAATGGACAAAGAGAAAAAGCTGCATTGATTTTGTACAAACCGCCCGAAAATTTAGCCCCGAGGCCGATTTTGTGCAAAGTTTCCGCCTTGTTTGTGCATTGTAGGGAAGGGATCGGCAGGGATAAAATAACTTATATGTAATTGAGAATGAATATCAATAGTTTCGATTACCGGAACATTAACATATAGGAGGGTTTGAAATGTCAGAACCATTGGAATTGTTTGACGTTACGATTATCGGCGGCGGGCCGGCGGGGATGTATGCGGCCTTTTACAGCGGTATGCGGAACCTGAAGACGAAACTCATCGATGCGAGAGAAGAACTTGGCGGACGCATGCTCGTATATCCGGAGAAAATGCTATGGGATGTGGGCGGCTTTGCGCCGATCGTTTGCGGGGAGCTGATCGGGCAGCTGGCGAAGCAGGCCCAGCTCTTCGATCCGACGCTCGCGTTCGGACAGCATATTACCGGGCTTGAAGCCCTTGAGGACGGTACATATGTGCTCGAATCCTCTACGGGCGACAAGCATTGGACGCGCACCGTGATTCTGGCGCTGGGCCGCGGCATCCTTCGTATGGCGAAGCTGGATATCGAAGGTGCCGATCGGTATGAAATTACGAACCTGCACTATGTCGTGCAGGAGCTGGAGCCGTTTCGCGGGAAACGCGTGGTCATCTCCGGCGGCGGCAACACGGCGGTCGATTGGGCGAACGAGTTGGAGTCGATCGCCGAGAGCGTCACCGTTGTACATCGCCGAGACCGGTTCGGCGGCCATGAGAAGCATGTGGAGCGGATGAAATCGCGGGCTGACGTCAGAACACCGTATGCCTTGACGCAACTGAACAGCCAGGACGGGCAAACGATTGGCAGCGTTGAGGTCAGCCACATGGAGACGGGAGCCACCGATGTGCTCGAAGTGGATGCGGTTATCGTCAATCACGGATTAATGTCCGATTTTACAGGAATCAACCGGTGGGGACTGCAAATGGACGATTGGAACGTATACGTAAACGGCAAGCTCGAAACCAACATCCCGGGCATTTATGCCGCCGGAGACTTTGCGCATTACGATAGCAAAGTGAATTTGATCGCGGGAGCCTTCGCGGATGCGGTGCTCGCGGTCAACAGCGCGAAGCTGTTCATGGACCCGGAGGCGCCGCGCATGGCGTACGTGTCCTCCCATAACGACCGTTTCAAAGAGAAAAACAGGGCTCTGGGCGTCGTGGAGGAGTAAAAGGAGGCGTCCCACAACAATCATACACTTGCTGCTGCGGAGAAATGCAGCGGTAAGTGTTTTTTGCGTTGGGCGGGGTATCACCGAAGCGATTCGATTTCGTTGTAGCGACGATGAACCGCTGGTGCAGAATATCATATTAACGGCGCCGGATGTCGAAGCTTAAGATGATGGACATACATAGAAAATAGTGAATTTTTGCAACCCGAACGCTTCTTTTCCTACTTTATAAGTGAAGGCCTTAATCAAACCGAACGGAAGTGATGGAGTGGAAGATCGAGAAATCATACAGCTGTACTTTGCGCGCAATGAAAGAGCGATAGAAGAAACATCCAAAAAATACAGGCATTATTGTACCCGGATTGCCCATAATATTCTGTCCAACGCAGAAGATTCGGAAGAATGCGTGAATGATGCCTTTCTGGGGGCGTGGGAGGCGATCCCGCCGAAGTCTCCTGACAAACTGTCGTCTTTTCTGGGGAGGATCACGCGGAATATCGCTTTGAACCGGTTCGATTATTATACGGCCCGAAAGCGCAGTAAAGAATTCGAGATGATACTTGATGAATTAAACGACTGCTTGTCCTCTACAGACAACGTTGAAAGCAAGTATGAGGAAGAACAAATGGCAGGGGCCATAAGCAAATTCTTGGAGAGCATGAAGGAAGATCATCGAAACATTTTTTTGCGGCGGTACTGGTACTCCGATT
Source organism: Paenibacillus dendrobii (assembly GCF_009807035.1). GTDB lineage: Bacteria > Bacillota > Bacilli > Paenibacillales > Paenibacillaceae > Paenibacillus_AQ > Paenibacillus_AQ dendrobii. The sequence continues at coordinate 177,931 of NZ_WUBI01000003.1, read as the reverse complement.
CAATGGCGGATATCGCCTCGCGATTTTCCATCAGCGAAAGCAAGACCAAATCGGTCCTTTTCAGAACACGGAAGAAACTCCATAACTACCTGAAGAAAGAAGGTTATGTCCTATGAATAATAGAGAATTCTTTAAAGTTATCGGCAGCGTAGACGGCCATCTCATCGAAAAAGCCGCCACAGCGAAACGAATGAATAAGAAAAGCTACTATACCCGATGGGGATCGATCGCAGCCTGCGTCGCACTGGTGTTAGGATTGGTTATTTATAAATTCCCCCACATGACGCTGCCTGCTTCGCCGCAGATTTCGCAGCAGACGCCGTCCGCTTCCCCAACCGGAATCAGGAAAATTCTAAATTACAACGGGTATCGATATGCATTTGTCAGCGATGGGGCTCAATTTAAGTTCACAGGAGCGGAACCGGTAATATCGCTTGGAACATTGGATTGGGATATGGCTAGCGGTATCGGGCAGAACGGTGAAAAAAACAATGCGAAGAACGTTGCTGAAAAGGATTATGCCGCGACGTTCGCCGTTGGCGGAAAGCTGTATGAAATCCCGGGATATCCATCCCATTTCCGCATTGCGGTAAAGTATGAACAAAACTATTATCTGGCGGAAATCGTGGCGAAGGTTAATGATTCCGCGATCACTGCCAAGGATTATTTGGATATGTCTAACCTGAAAGAGGATACGAAAGACATCCATATTCTAAATCATGTGGGGGACGACGTGCTGAAGAAAGTTACGGATCATGCTTCCGTAGAGTCTATCGTTAAGGGGCTGTACGATGCTAAAATGGCTGATTTAAGCAATAAAGAATACGAGGCCATTGCCGAGGCGCAATCCCAAGGGAAATCGTATCAATTGAAGTTCAATCTCAAGGACGGAACCGACATGGCCATGTATATCATTCCCGATCTACAAGTCGTGTCGATGGGAGATGCTTATTATCGATTGAGTGGTGCTTTCTTCAAGCAATCCGGCGATATTTTTACGGGGCTGAAACAAGAGGCGCTGCCGCTGTACTAGCATGATCCAAGACCAGCCGGATCCGATGTCGATTCGGCTGTTTTTGGCGTTCAACGTGCATTTTGAAGCCGCTAACCTTGGGATGAGCGAGTAATAAAGGCGGCGGAGTAGCCCCTTTTTTCGTATACTCTTGTATGACAGGTTTGTTTGGAGAAATGACTTTGATTCATGCAGGTAACCTTTGAGGGCTACATTGGCACTTAGTTGTAATACGGAAGAAGGGAGGGAAGGGCATGCTTCAGTATATTGAAGAGGCAAAGCAAGGGGACCGGCAGGCCTTTGAACATATCGTTCGGCATTATGCAGGGATGGCGAATGCGGTGGCGTACGAAAAGCTGCATGATTTTCAATTGGCGGAAGATGCCGTTCAGGAAGCTTTTACGGAAGCCTTTCTGCATTTGGGCAAACTACGAGCCATCGAAGCTTTTCCAGGGTGGTTCAAAGCGATCGTGGTGCGGCAGTGTTACCGGATCATCCGCCGTAAGCCGTACCTGGCCGTACCTTATGACGACGTAGCGGAATCGGCAGAATCCCCCATGAGCGTATCCGATATGATTGAGAAAAGAGAAGTTCAGCAGCTGGTACATGATTCCATCGCACAATTAACGCCCAATATGAGGATAGCCGTTCAATTATTTTATCTTCAGGGGTATTCCCTGCAAGAGATTTCCGGATTTCTGGGGGCTTCGGTTCCGGTGCTGAAAAAACGGCTGTTTGATGCCCGCCGCAAGCTGAAAAGTGCGCTTCCCGTGGCTGACGTCATTTCCGTGTTCAACCATTTGTACGAAGGGGGAAAAGGTGTGCTTCATATCGTAAACGGGGATTCGGTGGCGGAGAAGCTGCGAAAGGGCATTGTGCAAGGCGATGTTCTCGTGTGGCGGGAGGTTTATCCGCATGGTCCCGCAACATTGAATGCTTCTGAAGCGGACAATCGTTCCGTCCGGGCGGATTACCTTGAACAGACGCTTGGGATTCCGCCAGAAGAATATATACAGAGTTGTGAAATGCAAGAGAAGATTTTGGCTGATTCGGACCGGTACGACGAAATTGTATGTTGGTTTGAGCATGATCTGTTCGATCAGACCATGCTGAGCTTCTTACTCTATTGGTTCTCGGAGCATCCGCTGCAAAACGCGAAGCTGAGTTTATTATGCATCGGCGAGTATCCGGGAATCGAGTTGTTTAGGGGACTTGGGCAGCTCTCGCGGGCACAGATGGAAACTTTGTCAGGCACATGGAAGTCGATTGGAGCTAAGGAGCTGAACGTGGGCCGATTATTTTGGGAAGCATACACTTCGCAAGATCCGGGACGACTACAGCAATTGCTAAGGGAAGATACGTCCGCGCTGCCGTTTGCTCATGATGCTTTCCAGATGCATTTATCGCGCTTTCCATCTACCTGTAATGGACTTGGCATCGTAGAGCAAACCACGCTGGAGATGGTCGATGCCGGAATACACGCTCCGCAAGCGTTGTTCGAACATGTGGGAAATAAGCTTCACGTGTTAGGCATGGGGGATTTGGAGTACTGGCATATTCTAATGAAAATGTCACAGGAACCATATCCTCTGCTGCAAATCAGCGGCCTGCAGGCGTTTCCGGCTTATAACGATTCTTCGATCCTGCTTCGAAATAGCACTTCTGCTTTGACGGAGCTGGGGAGAGACGTTATGGAAGGTAACCAGGACTGGACCCAAAAGAAAGGATTGGATGCATGGTATGGCGGGGTCCATTTGCAAGGGCGTTGTCCAAGATGGCGTTGGGATTCCTCCTTGCAAACGATCCGTGACATGGGGAGTGAGTCGTAAGTTTAAGCGTTTCCGTTGCTAGGAAGAGATTAGAGGCAAAATCAAAGAACAACGTTGTCCCGAGCGGGCAGCGTTGTTCTTTATTTTAATATAGCGTATTAGATGCGATATAGAATGGTTTAACCACACCTTATCTAATAAAAGGAAATCTGAGGGCAACAGACATCGTAAGAATAATCCGCATGCGCAGTGATGACAAGCCTAAAATCCTTTCGAAGTTCATCTTATATGGCAATTATACTAACGAACCATCTCCAAAAATTTCGTGGCTGCCGTAGAGATTGGCATATTGCGCATAATCATCATTCCGACATTGGAGGGCGGAACCTCAATATCCAGCTCAATCTCGAACAGGGATCCTTCCTTCAGTTCCTTGGATACGAATTCGCGCGTAACGAAAGAAATGCCGAGACCTCTCCGGGCAAACTCGATGAGCAGGTCGACGCTGCCTACTTCAATGTCCGGCTTCAGCTCATGGCCGTATTTTTCAAATAGCTCCGTGATGGCCATCCGTACCCGGCTGTTGCGCGAGAACAGGATCACCGGGTACTCCATCAGCTGCTCCATGGACAAGACCTGTCCTTTGAGCTCCGCATAACGCTCGCCTGCTACGAAACAGTCCTGAAGCTGAATGCTTTCGGTAACCTCAAGCAGGGAATCCACGATCGGCATCCGCACCACCCCCAGATCAATCCGCCCTTCCTTGAGGTAAGAAATGACTTCTGGTGTCGTGCCATGTTTCAGATGCAGTTTAATGCCCGGATATTGAACATGGAAGTCTTCCAGAAAAGGGAGCAGATAATGCTTAAACAACGAATCGCTGCCGCCGATCCGCAGATCGCCGCTGTCCAGATTTTTCAGCGCTACCATTTTTTCTTCTGCCAAGGTAATGAGAATCTGAGATTGTTCAATATATGAAAAAAGAATCTTTCCTTCTTGCGTGAGGGATACTCCCTTAGCATTGCGGTAAAAGAGGGAGATGCCCACCCTTTCCTCAAGCTGCTTGATGGCATGGCTGACACTGGGCTGGGTCAGGTACAGTGTTTTGGCTGCCTGCGTTAAACTTCCCATTTTAGCGGCCCAATAGAAAACTTTATAGAGTTCGTAATTATTAGTCATAGACATGATCTATAGCTCCTCGAAAATATATTGATTACATGTATGGCACTTATTTGTATTATAGTGAATCCAAGAAAAAGAAACCAGAGTTTTGCGGGCGGAATTATCTTTCGTCATTAGGCTCTGAAGGGAAGGAGCAATCGCAATGAATCCTGTCACTTTTGTATTGTTTGGAGCAACCGGGGATTTAGCCAAAAGGAAAATATACCCCGCCTTGTATCATTTATATATGAACGGAGAGCTGCCGGAGTCTTTTTCCGTGATCGGCCTCGGACGTAAGGAACTATCGGACGAGACTTTTCAGGCTCATGTGAAGCAGTCTCTGTATGATTTCTACCGATTGGAAGTCGAAGAAAACGATACCTTGCAAGCTTTTATCAGCTTGTTCGGATTTAACGTCCTTCATATCGACCAGCAAGCACACTTTGTCCAGTTAAACGAACGAGTGGAGAAATGGGAGCGGGAGGCAGGAGGAACGGCAAACCGTTTGTTCTACTTGTCCGTCGCCCCGAACTTCTTCGGCACGATTGCATCCCAAATCGAGGACAGCGGACTCGGCAGCGTAACGGGCTGGAAGCGACTCGTGATCGAGAAGCCATTCGGCCATGACCTCGCTTCCGCGCGTGAACTGAACAGCCAGCTCAGCCATGCCTTTACCGAAGAGGAAATTTACCGGATCGACCATTATCTCGGCAAGCCGATGGTACAACAGCTGGAGGCGCTTAAGGAAGCGAACCCCGTCATTCAGGCGCTGTGGACGAACCGATATATCGCTAACGTCCAGATTACCGCAGACGAAACCGTGGGCGTGGAAGAGCGTGCCGGTTATTATGATCAGGCCGGAGCCGTTCGGGATATGTTCCAGAACCATATGCTCCAACTGCTCATGATGCTGACCATTCATTCACCTCATAATGTTGCCTCGGCGGAGGATGTAAGGCTCAAGAAGAGAAAAGTTCTCGAGGCGCTGGATCCCCTTCAAAGACAGGATGTACACAGCCGTATCATTCGGGGGCAATACGCAGCCGGGAACATTAATGGCAAACCGGTTCAAGGCTACACCACCGAACCCGGCATTTCATCCGAGTCCATGAACGATACGTTTATCGCCGCCAAGCTGCACATCGATAATTATCACTGGCGGGGCGTGCCATTTTATATCCGGACGGGCAAACGCATGCGGTCCAAACAAACACGGATCGTCATCGAGTTCAAAGAACCGCTGAGTTCTTCCCTGCATCCGGATAAGACGACCGTCCCGAATATGCTTGTTATTGAGATTGGTCCGAATGAAGGCATTACGCTTCAGTTGAATACGAGAGACCCGCATCACAAAGAGAAGTTCAAACCGGTTCATATCGATATGTACCCGGACCGGGAAGAAGCGCCGGAAGCCTACGAAACGCTGATTCAAGATGCGCTTCATGGCGACTCCACTTTCTTCGTTCACTGGGACGAAGTCGAGCTGTCCTGGCAGTGGGTTCAGCCGATCCTTGAAGCTTTTGCGGCGAACGAGGTGCCGCTGTATCCGTATGAAGCGGGTTCTCACGGTCCGGCAGCCGCCGATGCGCTGCTTGCTGAAGACGGATTCCATTGGTGGTTCGACGAACCTTCCGAACCTGCTGTTTCTGCAGAGGTGCGGCCAGCGGATCAAGGGAAACTTCAAGCAATCGAACCCGTGTCTGTCAGTTCAGTCTGAGATCAAGTCATCTCATCTAAGGTAGACCGGAATTGGAACTTAAACTTACGGGAGGGTTTTGTAATGAAATTTTTTATTGATACAGCCAATCTAAAGGATATTCAATCTGCCTATAAAATCGGCGTTTTGTCCGGGGTGACAACGAACCCTTCTCTAGTCGCGAAGGAAGGCGTCAAATTCGAGGATCGCATTGCTGAAATTTTGCAGGCAGTCCCGGAAGTCGAATCGGTATCGGCTGAAGTGACGCCGGATGCGGAAACCGCGGAAGAGATGATTGCGCAGGCCAATGAACTGATCAAAATCAACAATCATGATCCTAACATTACGATCAAACTGCCGATGACCCTTGCGGGTCTGGAAGCTTGCCGTTATCTGTCCGCCAAAGGCGTCAAAACCAATGTAACGTTGATCTTTACCGTCAACCAGGCACTTCTTGCGGCCCGAGCCGGCGCAACGTACGTATCACCTTTTCTGGGCCGGTTGGATGATATTTCGGAGGACGGAGTACTTCTGGTGGACAAAATCGCGCAGCTGTTCCGCACACATCAACTGGACGCGCAAATTATCGCCGCATCGGTCCGCCATCCGGATCATGTGACGCGTGTCGCGATGGCAGGCGCCCATATCGCCACGGTTCCGTTTGCCGTCATTGAACAAATCGCGAAGCATCCGCTGACCGAACAGGGACTGGCCAAATTCGCAGCCGACTGGAAAAACAGCGTTCAGTAATCGGTAAAGGGACTTAGGAGGAGAAGAGAAACGATGAGCAAACAACAAATTGGAGTGGCCGGACTTGCCGTCATGGGCAAAAACCTGGCCTTAAACATGGAAAGCAAAGGCTTCTCGGTTGCACTATATAACCGTTCGCCGGAAAAAACGAGAGAACTTCTGGCTGAGGCCGAAGGCAAGAACGTCGTTGGCACGTTCAGTATCGAGGAATTCGTACAATCTCTCGAGTCGCCGCGCAAAATCATGATGATGGTCAAAGCGGGAGCGCCGACCGATGCGCTAATTGAGCAATTGGTGCCTTATTTGCAAGAGGGAGATATTCTGATTGATGGCGGCAACGCCTATTTCCCGGACACCGAGCGCAGATACAAGGAGCTTCAGGCTAAAGGACTCCGGTTTATCGGAGCCGGGGTATCCGGTGGCGAAGAAGGAGCGCTCAAAGGCCCAGCCATTATGCCGGGCGGACAGAAGGACGCTTATGAATTGGTGGAACCGATCCTGACTGCCATTTCCGCGAAAGTAAACGGAGATCCTTGCTCGACTTACATTGGCGAAGGCGGAGCAGGGCACTACGTCAAAATGGTGCATAACGGGATTGAATACGGCGATATGCAGCTTATCGGGGAAGCTTACCACTTGCTGAAGGATGTACTGAACTTTGGAGCTGAAGAGCTGCATGACATCTTTACGGAGTGGAACCGAGGCGAGCTGGACAGCTATCTGATCGAGATTACGGCAGACATTTTCTCCAAAAAGGATCCTGAAACCGGCAAACCGATGGTCGATGTCATTTTGGACGCGGCAGGGCAAAAGGGAACAGGCAAATGGACAAGCCAAAGCTCGTTGGATCTCGGCGTACCGCTTTCCATCGTAACCGAATCGGTATTTTCCCGGTTTTTGTCCGCGATGAAGGAAGAACGCGTGCAGGCCAGCAAGGTTCTGAGCGGACCTAAGAACGCTCCGTATGCAGGCGACTCCAGAGAGTTCGTTGAAGCCGTGCGCAAAGCGCTGTATGCCAGCAAAATCGCTTCGTATGCCCAAGGTTTCGCCCAGCTGCGGTCCGCTTCCGAGGAATACGGCTGGAATTTGGACTTCGGCAGCATTGCGATGATCTTTAGAGGGGGCTGCATCATCCGTGCCCGTTTCCTCCAAAACATCAAGGAAGCCTACGACAAAAACCCGGGTCTGAAAAACCTGCTGCTCGACGATTATTTCGGCTGGGTCGTGAACAATTATCAGGAGGCCTGGAGAAACGTCGTCTCCATCGCCATGCAGCGCGGCATCCCGGTTCCGGCATTTGCATCGGCCCTGGCTTATTTCGACAGTTACCGTACAGAGCGTCTGCCGGCCAACCTGCTGCAGGCGCAGCGCGACTATTTCGGAGCGCATACGTTCCAGCGTGTCGACAAGGAAGGTACGTTCCATTTTCAATGGATGGAGCCGAACGAATAAGCATTAGGAACCCCATATAAGTGTTGAGCAAAAAAGGCAATCTCTACGTCCTGTCCATGACAGGGCCAAGAGATTGCCTTTTATTATGATCTTGGAACGGAGGGGAATCCGGGCGATCCGAATCCGGAGGGACTAACTTGTGTGAATATGCGATGTTTCGATTGTCATGGTCGAATCCCGGAATACCGGCTTGGTCTGGATATGCGTAATCTGGTGGGGCTGCGAAGGCTCCTGGATTCGGGATAACAACATGTTGGCTGCCGTAATCCCCATCTCGTCGCTGTAAATATGCACAGTCGTTAAGTGCGGCTCGACGATACGCGATTCAGGCGCATCGTCGAATCCTGCAACAGCGATGTCTTCCGGAATGTTGATATTTTTATTCTTCAATGATTTCATGACGTTTACCGCGATAAAATCGTTGGCGCATACGAATGCGGAAGGCATGTCCGTAATCTGATCCAGACGTTCGTCCATCCAATCGGCTTCGGAGAAGAACTCGCTGTCCGGATTCAGAACGCATTGGTTAAGATCAAGCTGCATCCCGGCTTCGGTCAGAGCTCTGCTAAAACCCGCCCAGCGTTCATTAAAGCTCTTGCAATGGTTGTAATCACCGATGAATCCAAGGGAGCTGCAGCCGCTCTGAATCAATTTGCGGGTCATGTAGTACGTGCTGTGCTCATTCTCCATCAACAGCAGGTCGGCCTCGAGGTCGGGATAGAGCATGTCTGCCGCGCAATCGATAAAGATAGTGGGAAGTCCAAGACTTGTGATCCGCTTGCTGTATTCCATGTCGAACAATTCGATACATATAATGCCGTCCACCTTGGATATCTCAAAATTGTTCGGCAAGATGAGGGAGTTCCGTTCGATGTCGCGTACGATGTGGATGGATAGATTATAGCCTTCGGCACTGATTCTTTTCTCAAGCCCGCTGATGAGCCGCGAACCGAAGTGGGAAGTGCTTGGCAAATTGGCGGTCAACAGAGCGATGTTTCCCGGGTTTTTGGTTAACAGGTTTTCGGTCTCCATATATGCAAATTGCTTGTATTTAAGTTCGATGGCTTTCTTGATGACCTTGTTCCGGGTTTCGCTCGGAATATTGTCGCTGCCGTTCAGCGCCTTGGAAGCCGTGTTTCTGGAAATGCCCAGCGCATCGGCAATATCTTGAATCGTAACTTTATCTTTCATCATATATATTATTTCACCTCTAACGATTTAGTTCGAGCCGTTTCCTTTGAGTAGTTCCCCGTTGTTTTCTGTCTTATTTATTCTATGACAAATGTATAATAGATTGGCCGAAATAGCAATGTTAATTTTACAAATGCACACATTTGTTTTACATTTTCACACAAAGTTGAATATACCGCAAACATCCCAGCTTATTTCTTAGTGCTCATTTTCAAATACCTAAAGAAAAATCGGCGATTTCTAACATTTTCCAACTTAATGTGACTTGAAATATGACATTTTACTCCAAGCATCCTTAATTATGAACAAAAAACTATTGTCAATTGCACAAATATTTATTTACAAAAGTTATTGACGAATGTTACATCGTTTGGTAAATTGTAAAAGCAGCGGTTAACATCAACGCAATTTGAAAGCCTTTTCTGTACGCTGCATGTACATTTTTTTCTTGTAAGAATGGAGGTTAAGGTTTGGAAAACACGGTCAAAGTCGATCAAAGGGCAGCGGTGCTTAAACGGAGGAGCCCGGTAGGGCGCATGCTCGATTTTCTGAAGAAAAATTATTTCCTGTATATCCTGCTGGCTCCGGCACTCATCCTGACCCTTATTTTCAAATATGTCCCGATGTATGGTGCCATCATTGCCTTTAAAGATTTCAGCCCGATCAAGGGGATTATGGGCAGCGATTGGGTGGGGCTGAAGCATTTTGAGAAGTTCTTGAACTCACCCAATTTCGACGTGATTTTTATGAATACGCTTAAGTTAAGCTTTTTCGGGCTGATTTTCAGCTTTCCGGTCCCGATCCTGCTAGCGCTCATGTTGAACCAAATCCGCAAAACATCGGTGAAAAAGAACGTTCAGCTCTTTCTGTATGCGCCGAATTTCATATCGGTGGTCGTGATTGTGGGCATGTTGTTTATCTTTCTGTCTCCTACGGGACCGATCAACCAGATCGTTTCAGGGATCACGGGCAAACCGCTGATGTTTATGTCTGAACCGGAATATTTCAGATGGATCTATATCTTATCGGATATATGGCAGGCTGCCGGCTGGTCCTCCATCATTTATGTGGCTGCTCTTGCGGGCGTGGATCCGGAGCTGCATCATGCGGCAAGTCTGGACGGGGCGAACCTCTTGCAGCGGATCAGGAACATCGATCTTCCGACCATCCGGCCGATTATGGCGATCGTGTTCATCCTTGCGGCTGGCGGTATCATGTCCATCGGATTTGAAAAGGCGTACCTGATGCAGACCTCGATGAATCTTCCCGCTTCGGAGATTATTGCCACGTATGTGTACAAGGTCGGTTTGCAGTCAGGCGACTATGCTTACTCTGCGGCTGTGGGATTGTTCAATTCGGTCATCAATGTCGTTTTGCTGCTCACCGTGAATTTTATCGTCAAGAAACTTAATGAAGGCGAAGGTCTTTACTAGAAAGGAGCGTAGGTGCTATGGCTGTCAAGCATTCAAGGTTCGACCGGTTTCTGCTGTCCATCAATGTCATTTTCCTGACGCTGGCTGTTCTTATTGTCGTCGTGCCTTTGGTTTACATCGTGGTGGCTTCATTTATGGATCCGACCGTACTGCTCAACAAGGGGCTGTCTTTCCGGATTTCGGACTGGAGTCTGGAGGGATATCAAAAGATTCTGTCCAACCCGGCCATGCTTCGGGGATTTGGGAACTCCGTGTTCTATTCTGCCGCTTTCGCGATCGTTACGGTTATGGTGTCGGTATGCGCCGGCTATGCGCTCTCGGATCAAAGGCTTGCGGGGCGCCACTTCTTCATGACTCTATTTATCATTACGATGTTTTTTGGTGGCGGGCTGATTCCTACATATCTGTTGGTGCGCCAGCTTGGCATGCTGAATACCGTGTGGGCCGTCATCATTCCAGGCGCCGTGAACGTGTGGAATATCATTCTGTCCAGAACCTTTTTCAAGGGCGTGCCGAAAGAGCTGAAGGAGGCTGCGAACGTCGACGGCGCTTCGGATGCGGGCATCTTTTTCCGGATTGTTCTTCCGTTGTCCAAACCGATTATTTTCGTGCTTGCGTTGTATGCGTTCGTGGGACAGTGGAATTCGTTTTTCGATGCGATGATTTATTTGGAAGATTCCAAGCTGCATCCGCTGCAGCTCGTTCTGCGGTCCATCCTCATTCAAAATCAGGCCGCGCCGGGCATGATTAGTGATCAGCTCGCGATGAACGAATTGAAGCGTCTCTCGGAAATGATCAAATACTCGGCGATCGTCATATCCAGCTTACCCCTGCTCGTGATGTATCCATTTTTCCAAAAGTACTTTGAGAAAGGTGTCATGGTGGGTTCCCTGAAATAGGACATCACCTGAGCATAGATGCAATTTTCCATTACTACATTATGGAGGTCATAGAGATGAATAAAATGAGAGCCAAGAAATATGCGGGGAGAACCCTATCTGTCTCCGCACTGGCAGCCCTGCTGATCCTTTCCGGCTGCGGCGGCAGCGGAAAAGCGGCAACCGAATCACAAGATGGCAAAGTGACGTTGAATTTCCTGACGCAAAGCTCACCGCTGGCCCCGGCCGACCCGAACGACAAGCTCATCAATAAACGGCTGGAAGAGAAAACAGGCATTCATATCAATTGGAAGAACTACACGAGTGACGTATTCGCGGAAAAACGGAACCTGGCGGTGGCGAGCGGGGATTTGCCCGATGCGATTTTTGATGCCGGATATGGTGACTACGATCTTCTGAAGCTTGCGAAGGATGGGGTGATCATTCCGCTGGATGACCTGATCGAGCAGCATATGCCGAATTTGAAGAAGGTGCTGGAGCAGGCTCCGGAATATAAAAAGATGATTACGGCCCCCGATGGACATATCTACTCCTTTCCTTGGATCGAGGAACTCGGGTCGGGCAAGGAACGCATCCAATCGGTGGATGACCTGCCTTGGATCAACGTCGAATGGTTGAAGAAATTAGGTCTTGAGATGCCAAAAACAACGGAAGAGCTCAAAAAAGTGCTGATCGCTTTTAAAACGCAGGACCCGAACGGCAACGGGAAGGCAGACGAAATTCCGTTATCCTTCGTGAATAAACCGGGCGGCGAGGATCTGGCCTTCTTGTTCGCTTCCTTTGGGCTTGGAGAGAACTGGGACCACACGGTGGTGACGAATGACGGCAAGGTTGTCTTTACCGCCTCGGAAGATGGTTATAAGGAAGCCGTCAAGTTCGTTCATGAATTGTACCAGGAAGGCTTGATTGATATTGAGTCGTTTCAGCAGGACTGGAACACGTATCTTGCCAAAGGCAAGGATAACAGGTACGGCTTGTACTTTACATGGGATAAGGCCAACATTACCGGCAATAACGATACGTATGATCTGATGCCTCCGCTTGCAGGTCCGAGCGGCGAGGTCAACGTGACCCGAACGAACGGCATCGGTCTGGATCGTGGGCGCATGGTGGTTACCAGCAGTAACAAACATTTGGATGAGACCGCAAAATGGGTCGACCAGCTCTATGATCCGCTGCAATCCGTCCAGGACAACTGGGGGACGTACGGGGATGATAAGCAGCAGAACATTTTTGAGCTCGACGAAGCCAAAGGAATGCTGAAGCATCTGCCTCTGGAAGGCACGGCTCCTGTCGAGCTGAGACAAAAGACGAGCATCGCCGGACCTCTGGCGATTTTGAACGGATATTACGGCAAATATACGACGATGCCTGATGATGCGGCGTGGAGACTGAAGCTGCTCAAGGACGTGATGGTTCCGCACATGAAGGCGGAGAATACCTATCCTAACGTGTTCTTTTCCATCGATGAGCTGGATCGATTGTCAACCATCCAAACCGACATGTTCGCCTACCTGGAGAGAAAACGCACGGAATGGTATCAAAACGGGAAAGTCGACCAGGAGTGGGACGCTTATTTGAAAGAGTTGAATCGATTGGGGCTGCAAGATTGGCTTTCCATTAAACAAGCGGGATATGACCGGAACACAAAATAATAACATGGAAACGTGATTGAAACGGCCGCGTGCGCTTCGCGTTGATGCGGCCGTTTCAGCATGACAGTCATAATGAAGGAGCTTAAATGAATGTCTACAATGCTAAAGCAAAATCATCGGGGGGCGTATCATTTCTCCCCGAAGGAGAAATGGATGAACGATCCGAACGGGATGGTCTACTTTAAAGGGGAATACCATTTGTTTTATCAGCATCATCCGTTTGGAACCACCTGGGGACCGATGCACTGGGGACATGCGGTCAGCAAGGACCTGGTATCGTGGGAGGAGCTTCCCATCGCTCTTGCCCCGGATGAGCATGGGATGATCTTCTCGGGAAGCGCTGTGGTCGATTGGAACAATACGACGGGCTTCTTCGAGGATGAGCCGGGGCTTGTCGCCATATTCACGCATCATGCCGACGTTGAGGGAGCAGAGCACCCGGTCCAATGCCAAAGTCTTGCTTACAGTACGGATGAGGGCAGAACCTGGACGAAATACGAAGGGAATCCGGTGCTGCGGCATGATTCGTTCATCGATTTCCGCGATCCGAAGGTGTTCTGGCATGAACCTTCCTCGCAATGGTCAATGATTGTGGCATGCGGTCAGTCCGTCAGCCTTTATCGTTCCCCGGATCTCAAGAACTGGACGTTTTGCAGTGAGTTCGGAGAAGGGATCGGATTCCATGGCGGCGTCTGGGAGTGCCCCGATTTATTTGCTCTTCCCGTCGATGGGGCGCAAGACAACAGCAAGTGGGTGATGCTCGTAAGTATCGGGGATCATCCGGATTTTACGGAGGGCTCAAGAACGCAATATTTTACAGGGGAGTTTGACGGCACTCGCTTTACGCCGGATGAATGCTCCGTGGCCAAGATCCGGTGGCTGGATCTCGGCAGAGACAACTATGCCGGAGTTAGCTGGTCGGATATTCCGGCAGCGGATGGCAGATGCCTCTTCATCGGCTGGATGAGCAATTGGAAATATGCCAATCTAACGCCTACAGGCGGATGGAGAGGGGCGATGACGATCGCAAGAGAGCTCGAGCTTCGTTCGCGAAACGGCGAAGTCATGCTGGTTCAGCAGCCGGCTCGTGAACTGAAGGCGTACCGGCAGCCTGTTCTTTCCCTTGGACCCAAAACCGTGGAGCAGGCGTCATCCGAGCTGTCTGGCCTTCGGCTTGAAATTTTCGAGATGCATGTCCGCATGGAATCAGCTCAATCCATTGCTTTTAAAGTGAGAGCAGGTGCGGGGCAGGAGACGGTGATCGGATACAACGGGGATACGGAGGCAGTATATGTGGACCGTACCCGATCAGGCGTGACCGATTTCCATCCGGAATTCCCATGCATTCATTCAGCCGTTCTGGAGGACGGCGAAGAGGGACTTGAACTGCGTATTTTCGTTGACAGATCTTCGGTGGAGGTATTCGCAGGCGGCGGCCGGGTCGTGCTGACCGACTTGATTTACCCGGATTCGGCCTCTACCGGAATTTCGGTATTCGCAGACGATGCGCAGATGATCATCAATTCGCTGGATATCTATGAATTGTCCGTATAGACGCAAACGGTAAATCAACACATGTGAGGAGAACCAGTCTAATGCGCATTGGAGCAATTGAGGCAGGCGGAACCAAATTCGTCTGCGGCATCGGAAACGAACATGGCGAGATGGAAGACAGCATCAGCTTTGCCACCGAACATCCGGATATCACCATGCCCAAAGTGATTTCATATTTTAAAGACAAGCAAGCGGAGGCGGTCGGCATCGGCTCGTTCGGTCCGATCAATCTCAAGCCGGACAGCCCGGAATACGGCTATATCACGACGACGCCTAAACCGGGATGGGCCCGGTATCCTTTCCTTGAAAAGCTGCGCAGTCATTTCGCCGTCCCTTTCGGATGGGATACGGACGTGAATGCCGCGGCCTTGGGAGAAGCGGTTTGGGGCGCTGCCCAAGGACTGGACAGCTGCGTATATTACACGATTGGGACAGGTGTGGGCATCGGCATTTATTCCGGCGGGCAGCTCGTGCATGGCCTGGTTCATCCGGAAGGTGGGCATGTACCGGTCAGGCGCCATCCGGAGGACCCGTTTTCGGGCATGTGCCCGTTTCATGGCGACTGCCTGGAAGGCATGGCCTCGGGGCCGGCCATTGAAGCGCGCTGGAAGATGAAGGGGCATATGCTGCCGCCCGATCATCCGGCTTGGTCCATCGAAGCGCATTATATAGCGCAGGCTTTGACCGGGGCGATTCTGATGAACTCGCCGCAAAAAGTCATCCTGGGCGGAGGCGTTATGCAGCAGCACCAGCTGTTCCCGTTGATCCGTGAAGAAGTGCAGCGGAATCTGAACGGTTATGTGCATGCCGAGGAAATTCTGGACCGTATAGAGGAATACATCGTTCCTCCGGGACTTGGGGCTCAATCCGGCTTGTACGGTGCATTGGCCCTTGGATTACAGGCGCTGGAAAAAAACCGATAGTCTCTGCATCTAATCCCGAATCTTTCATTCTGATCATCATCGATCCTTTATGTACGGTCGGCAGCAAACAAGCGGTTCGGCTGTTCATAGGGTGGATGATGATTCTTCTTGCTTAAACGGCATTTAGATAAAAGTATATTTGTAAGCGGTTACCATAAAGCGGAAAGGGAGAGAACAGCGGATGAAAACAAGAAAAGGCATCCTTTGCTTATGCTTATCCAGCATATTAGCATGTTCTGCGGCGATATCGTTCAACGCGGATTCAGGGCAGAGTTGGGCCAGCCCGGCTCCGTCCACTTCTCCGGCATCAGGAGAGCAAAAGGAGGCAGATGCTGTTATAGAAAGCGCAATTCATAGCAATTTGAGCGGGTGGCAGATCCAAGGCAAGGGACATATGGAGAATTCGAACGAAGGACTGCTGCTCACATCGGATTCCAAAGAAAATGTGATGGCAATGTCCGAAACGAAAGCAGACGATTTTATCTATGAGGCGGATGTCATGGTTAAGAGCGAAGGCAACCCGGATGCTACCCTCCTATTCCGAGCAAGTGAAAACGGCTGGTCCTCTTACATGCTGCAAATCGCGCCGGGTGCCGGTATCATTCGTCTGAAAGATGCGGACGGGGGAGACGGAAAGCTGAAGGTGGAAAGGCAGGTCAAGTTAAATCCAGGAGAGATCTACCACCTTAAGGTCAAGGCTGAAGGCGCTAACCTCCAAGTATATTGGGGCAGTTCATACCAGCCCCTTATGGAAGTGAAAGACTCATCGCACATGACGGGGTACCTTGGGCTGCATGTGTGGGACGGTGCGGCGTTGTTTCAGAATATTCAAGTCAGCAGTATGAACGGAAATCTAAACGACGTGTTGGCTTCGCAAGGAAACTGGCAGCCGGATCTCAAGGGACTTAAAGGATCGGGAACAGGCGGGAAAACCGCGCTGCAGACACGCCGGAACCAGTCTGCGGACGTTATATATGAAGGAAACGTCATCTTGGGAGAGCAATCCTCGGCCGGTTTGCTATTCCGGGCGAACGAGCAGGGTACCAAGGGATATGAAGCGGTGCTGATAAGCGAGGGCAACCGGGCAAGGGCGCGGCTGCAAAAGGCCGATGGGACCGTTCTGGACACTTCAGGCATTACCTATCCAGGTACAACGGCAACGAAGCATCATCTTGAGATTAGAGCCATTGGCCAGCGGATTCAGGTATTCGTAGACGGTTACTCGCCGGCAGCCATCGATGTGAAGGACGGAAATATCGCAAGCGGTTTTCACGGCCTTGTGGTGAACAAGGGTACGGCTTATTTTCAAGATGTATATTCCACGCCGAGCGAAGGTTACTATACGGAAAAATACCGGCCTTCGTATCATTATAGTCCGATAAGGGGCTCGGCGAGCGATCCGAATGGGCTGGTCTATTTCGATGGGGAATACCATCTTTTCCACCAGGATGGGGGTCAGTGGGCGCATGCCGTCAGCAAGGATTTGGTTCACTTCAAAAGCCTGCCGATCGCCCTGCCCTGGAACGATCTCGGACATGTATGGTCCGGCTCTGCGGTAGCCGATACCACGAACGCGTCCGGTCTGTTCGGGTCCTCGGGCGGCAAGGGGCTGATCGCCTATTACACGTCCTACAATCCGGATCTGCCTGGAGGCAACCAGAAAATCGGGCTGGCTTACAGCACCGATCATGGCCGTACCTGGCAGTATGCCAAGGATCGTCCCATCGTGATCGACAATCCGGGCAAGAACGGAGAAGATCCCGGCGGATGGGACTTCCGCGATCCGAAGGTCGTACGGGACGAGGCAAACGGACGGTGGGTGATGGTCGTATCCGGCGGTGATCATATCCGCTTCTTTACCTCCAGTAATCTGCTCGACTGGACATTAACGGATAACTTTGGCTACGGGGACTATGTCCGCGGAGGCGTATGGGAGTGCCCGGATTTGTTCCAGCTTCCGGTCAGCGGTACGGGTCAGCGCAAATGGGTGCTGATGATCAGCACCGGGGCAAATCCGAAGACGCAGGGATCGGATGCGGAATATTTTATCGGCGAACTGACGCCCGAAGGGAAATTCATCAATGACAATCCGGTAGGTCAAGTGCTGAGAACCGATTGGGGCAAGGAATTTTACGCCTCGATGTCCTTCTCGGATATGCCTGATGGCCGCCGGGTTATGCTCGCCTGGATGACGAATTGGGATTACCCGTTCAGTTTTCCGACAACGGGCTGGAAAGGGCAGCTGACCATCCCCAGAGAGGTATCTCTGAAAATGACGGATGCAGGCGTCCGCATGGTTCAGACCCCAATTCGCGAGCTTGCTTCGCTTCGCAGCCAGATGCTGCAGGTCGCAAGCCGGGAGGTTACACCGTCATCGGAAAATATATTGAAGGGCATCGTATCCGGCGCTTACGAAATACAGGCTGAACTGGAACTTCCGCAGGGAGGAGCCGCTTCGGAATTCGGCTTCCTTCTGCGCCAGGGCGGAGATCAGAAGACGGTCGTGGGCTACAAACCGGGAAACCGGCAAATCTTCGTGGATCGCTCTGATTCCGGAACAACCGATTTTTCAAGCCAATTCACCACAAGGCATGAAGCTTCGCTTGAGCCGGAGAACAAGCGGATCAAGCTGCGCATTTTTGTGGATGAATCCTCGGTCGAAGTGTTCGGGAACGATGGCAAGGTCGTGTTCTCTGATGTCATTTTTCCGGATGCGGCAAGAAGAGGCATGAGCTTCTATGCGAAAGAGGGCAAAGTGAAGATCGTTTCACTCCAAGTTTACAGCCTGGGGAACATCTGGAGAGAGGGGCAGGAGCCATCGGCGGGAATCGTTATGGATCAAGACCTGCTGGAGCTGTCCAAGGGACAGACGGAAGAGTTGTACGCATCCTATGCCCAGGGTTCCGGGAACGGATTAAGCCCGATCAAGTGGAAATCGAGCCGTCCGGATATCGTTTCGATCACTTCCTCGGATCAAGTGCATGCGGTCCTAAAGGCAGGCCAAGCCGGAGAGGCGGTCATCACAGCCTCGGCTCCGAACGGAAAAGTATCCGCCAGCACTGCGGTTAAGGTCACCAGCGGGACATTCGACACCAATCTGACCGGATGGAAGCCGGATCTTTCGGCATCGAAGTGGGTCGTCACCGAGCATGGGATACGCGGCAGTTATCCGAGCGATGCGAATTACATGGCGAAGGAACATGCCGGAGATTTTACGTATGAAGCGGATATGCGGCTAGGCGAAGCCGGCAGCGCGGGGTCGATCCTGTTTCGTGCCAGCGAAGACGGGCGAAGCGGATATTATTTCAACCTGGATCCGACATTGAAAGCTATCCGTCTGTTCTATAAAGTGGATGGCCGGTTTGAGGATCGTCAGGTGCTGGCGAAGGTCCCAAGGTTTATCGAAGCGGGGAAAACCTACCATGTCAAAATTCAAGCGAGCGGTCCGCATATCCAAGTGGACCTCGACGGCGAAAAGGTCGTAGACGTGAAGGACGGTACGTTTGCGGAAGGAAGTTTCGGCTTGAATGTGTTTGGCGGGCAGGCGTATTATCAGCATGTGCATGTCAGTCATATGTCGGATGCAGCTCTGGTCGCAACCCGTCTGGTGAATGCAGGCTCCGATCTGGCCCTTCATGTGGAACAATCGCAAAACGGAGAGCGGGTGACGGTCAGAGTGCCGGACGGCTCTTCCAAGCAGCAATGGGTGCTTGTTCCTACCGGAGACGGATCATTCTCGATCCGGACGAAAGAGGGGAAAACCTTGGATTTGGATACAGGTCAAAACCGCATTCAGCTCTACGATTATCTCGGCTTCAACAATCAGCGGTGGAAGATCGTGAATAATGAAGACGGCACCGTAACCATCATTTCCGTTCATAGCGGCAAAGCGCTAGAAGTATCTGCGGACGATACGCAGCTGCAGTTGGGCGAGATCAAACCTGGCGAGCGGCGGCAAAGCTGGAGCCTCAGTCCGCATACGGCGATGGAGACAGCAGGAATTTAAGTGAAGTGGGAATAGATGAAATAACATGAGACAAGGACCTTTCGATCGCCATATGGATGGCTGCGAAAGGTCCTTGTCTTTTTAGAAATAGAGGAAGAGATGCCGGCCAATGCCTTCAATTCGCAACTGGCGGTCTTTAAGCTTTACGTCGCTAATCCATTCCATTAGCCTAATCCGGCAAAGGTACCATAAATCAGAAATACGTTCAGCACTGACAGAATGATGGCGATGGTCCATGACAGATACTTCACCCAAACGGGGTTGCCGAATTCGCCCATCCGTTTTTTGTCGCTTGTGAATATGGTCAAAGGAATGATTGCAAAAGGTAATTGTACGCTCAGGAACACTTGCGTATACAGCAGCAGTTGTTCTACCGCATTTTCTTTGCCTCCATACACAATGACGCAGATAATGACGGGAACTACCGCGATGACCCGCGTAATGATTCTGCGCAGCCAAGTTGGCATTTTCATTCGGATAAAGCCTTCCATGACAATCTGTCCGGACAAGGTCCCCGTAATCGTCGAGTTTTGACCGGAGGCCAGCAGGGCTACGGCAAACAATGTGCTGAGCACCGGACTTGCAATCGCTCCGACAATGGCGTTATCGGACAGTGCGTTGTACAAATCCGTGAAGCGGCCCAAGTCGCTGGAGGTACCGAAGAACATGGCAGCTCCCAGGATCAACAGCAGGCAATTGATGACAAAAGCAATACTGAGCTGAAGGTTCGAATCGATCGTCGCAAAGCGCACGGCTTCTTTTTTGCCTTCACGGGTGCGATCGAATTGACGGGTTTGAACCAAGGAAGAGTGCAAGTACAGGTTGTGGGGCATGACGGTCGCCCCGACGATACCGAGTGCGATCAGCAGCATGCCGTTATTGGTCGCAATTTCAGGGCTGGGAATGAAGCCTTGAAGCAGAGGGCCAATACTTGGGCTGGATAAAAGCACCTCATAAAAGAAAACAATAAAAATGGTTGCGATTAACGTAGCCACAATGGCTTCGATTTTCCGGAATCCGACTTTCGTCAGCAATAAGAGCAGAAGTACGTCTAGTGTGGTGATTAATACGCCGACGAGGAGCGGGATTTTGAATAATAGCTGCAGCGCCACCGCGCCCCCGATGACTTCGGCGATATCCGTCGCCATGATGGCGAGTTCCGTCAAAATCCACAATACAACGGCAACCGGTTTGCTGGTAGCTTGGCGCGTAGCCTGGGCCAGATCCATTCCGGTAACAATTCCAAGCTTGGCGCACATGCTTTGCAGCAGCATGGCGATCAGGCTGGACAGTAGAATGATGCTGAGAAGAGTATAACCAAATTGTGCCCCGCCTTGTATGGATGTTATCCAGTTTCCCGGATCCATGTATCCGACGGCGACCAGAACGCCAGGGCCGCTGTAGGCGGCTAATTTCTTCCAGAATCCTGCATTCTTCGGAAGCGAAACGGTGTTGTTGATTTCTCCCAGGCTCTGTCCATTAGCAGAACTGAATATATGATGTTTTTGTGGTGTTGTTTCTTTAATTGAAGTTGAGTTCTCCATAAAAAATCCCTTCATTCGTTTTGATTTTTTACGCTCGTGACTATTTAACTATATTTTGCCCTAGGTAAACATTTTTGTCAATGGCAAATATATTTTTATTGGACTAACTAGTTTTCCGTTGTGCAAGAATGGATGTTATTTCTAGTTGCCGTCGGACCTGGCTAACCGATTTATGCGGTTCATAAGGGAATTTAATATTAAAAAAAGACCTGAGGAAAGCTTCCTCCAGGTCTTTAAGCTTGGTATTCCATTGATCGATGTTGAGCAGTGACTGAAATCAGACTTGTTTTTAAAGCTACATGTTCAAACGCGAAGCCGTCTTGGGTTGACCGAAGCCCCGTTTGAAGAGCAGTGACGTCGAAAGCTTGGCGGACCAAAGGGAGACAGCCGCAAAAACCAGACACCACAAGAGTGCAGGCACATGCGTGACTTGGGCCAAATTGGCCGCGTCGCCTGCAGCTCCGGGATGATACAACGATAATGAAAGGATGACGAATGGACTGACAACGGATTCGACCAGGCAGATGAAGGCAATCAGGATGTAATAGCCGCTGCGCAGCCATGGCGGAGCCATGAAAGCTACGAGAGCGCTCAGGATGGCGAAGCCCGCGCACCAGATGACGCCATAGCCGTTGCGTACGAAAAGTACGGCCGCGATGGCAGCCAGCGCCATGACGATGATAAGACCGGCACGTTCTTGTCTTTTGGCATAAAGGAAAAACAGAAGCAGGGAAAAGAGGGCAGAGCCGATATATCCGGCAAGCGAGATCGGAATCGACTTCCAGTTCGCGTCAAAAGACGAGAGCGTGACTCCGCTTTGATTGCTGTACAGATAGATCACCATGACCTTCCCCGATAACACGAGTGTAACCAGTCCGTGCGACAGCTCATGAACAAGCGTATCGACATTGCGGAAGAACGCGGAGAATGGCAGAAAACGCGTTAAAATACTGGTCAGAAAGACGACCAGAACCATTTTTAGCCAGCTACGAATGGTTTCCCCCTCATTTCTATATGTTTTACTTTCATCTTACCTGGCGCCGCCAAGAAATACCATATGGATCATCACGCCGCGACGGTATTTGACTTATGATAAAAAACCACGTATTATTTCGTTAAACGATCGTATAATGAAAAGGGGGTGTTACCGTTGAAGCGAATTTCAAAGACATCACGTGATCTTCAAGCAGAAGAAAGAAAAAAACAAATTCTGCAAGGAGCAAAAGAACTGTTCGCTCTTCACGGTTTTCATGGCACTTCTGTTCGTACGATCAATAAGCATGTCGGCATTACGGACGGGCTTTTGTATCATTATTTTCCCGGGGGAAAACAGGAAATTCTGGAGACGATCTTTCATGAATCCCAGGGAGAGAGAATGGCCAGCATGGACCGGCTGATTGCATCCATCCATCCTGATTTACCGCTGGAAGAGGGGCTTTATCTGTTTATTTTAGGTATGGTAAGGACAATGACAGGGGATAGGGATTTTATTCAGATCATGTTCCGGGATTCTGCGACCATTTTGTCCGACCAAAAGGATTTTATGTCAGAGATGATCCAGCAGCGTCACCAGGCATTAGCCGAAATTTTGGAAAAACGCGGAAAGGCCGGGGAAATCAAGGAGATGGATTACAGGCTTGCAGCCTATCAAATCATGTCAGTGGGGATAACGACCATATTTAAGGAAGTGTCCTTTATTAAAGTGATGCAGATGGATCTAGAGACGTACCTGCGCAAAATGGTTCACTTCACCGTCGGCCTTTGGCGTCCGTGATCTCTTTTTTTTGCAGTTTTGTTCACCGAGCGTTTAGTGAAAATGAAGGAGTGATGATTATGAAACATTTTTTTAGTCAAAAGCATCCATATTTGGCCGTTATTCTGGTGTTTGCCGTCATGCTGCTGCTTGGCGTTGCCCAGCTTGGCTCATCCGTTAATCCGGTGCCAAAGGAAATGCCGGTTATCCTGATCCAAAATGATCAAGGTGCAAAGCTTCCTAACGGACAGCAAATGAATTATGGGAAGCTGATCGGAGACAAAGTGACCAGCTTCAAACCGCAGAACGGTGAAGATCCCGCTCCGCTACTGTGGGACAACGTGAAAACGGAGAAAGATGCTCTGGATGCCATGAATCACGAGAAAGCTTATGCGGCCGTCATGATTCCTGCGGACTTTACGGAGAAGCTGTCCAGCTTGATGTCTCCGCAGCCGCATAATCCGGAAATTACGGTATATGTGAACCAGGGGATGAATTATACGGGGGCCAATATGGTCAACCAGATATTATCCCAAATGCTTACCGGGGCAAGCAGCCAAATCAGAGATCAGATGTTGGGTCAACTGGATCAGAAGGGCGGGACCTTGAACGTTGACCAAGCTAAGGCATTTGCCAATCCTATTGTCATCCATACCCAAAATATTAACGCGGTAGGCAGTCATAGCTCGAATGGCAATGCGCCTGTCGTATTAACGCAACTAGTCTGGTTCGGAGCGATGATCTCCACCATCATGCTCTTTATGGCGGCAGGCAAAGCAACGCAGTCGGGCAGCAGCCTGCACCGGTTAAGCATCCGATTCTCTCAAATTCTTATGGGAGCTGTCACCACAGCGATAGCATCTCTAAGCATACTTCTGATTACAGGAGGTTGGCTTGGATTGTCCATTCCGGATTATACCGATATCGGATTGTTCCTGTTCTTCGCGGGTTTTATGTTTTTCCTGATCCAGACGGCCGTGGTCAGTTGGCTGGGATTTGCCGGAATGCCGTTGTTTATTCTGGTATTCTTTTTCGGGCTGCCCATTCTGACACTGCCGGCAGAACTGCTGCCCCAGTTTAGCCAGAATTGGCTGTATTCTTGGATCCCGTTGCGGTTTTCTGTTGAAGGGCTGCGAGATTTATTCTATTTCCGCCAAGGTTTCAATCTGAGTGATCCGGAATGGACCTTGGGTATTCTTGGAGCTGTCGGTCTTGTATTGACGCTATGTTCGGTCCTGAAACAATCTAAGCCCAAGCAGCAGGTGGCTGCAGATGTAACCCAGCCTAGCGGCGTGTAAGGAAATGCGTTTGAAATATATCGGCGGGCTCCACATAATCATTTCGATTTCATAGGTAGCATCCTTTTGCCCACTGCAACGGCTTGTAAAAGAACAGCAGTGGGTTTTTTAATGGAAAAAATGAGAACGTAAGTTCTTATTTTTATATTGCGTATGGTTACGGTGTATGATATTATGTTTTCAAGAAGGATACCAAATATTGCCTGAACCTTCACGTTTTGCGATACCAGATGTCCGGAAATCTGTGTGATGCATCCCGTCGAAATAGGCATCTTACATGTTTGAATGCATTCATTTTTTGATTTATTATATTGCGTTACGTAACGGTATATTATATTCCATCTGAAAAGGAGAGATTTTTATGAAAAAAGTTCTGTATGTACCACTGGACGATCGTCCGGTGAATTTGGATGATGTTGTCGTGCAGGGGAAAGCTGCCGGCATCCAAGTCATTGTTCCTGCTGCCGAGGATGTGAAAAACCGTTTAGATACGCAGGCGACTTCCACGGGAACGACACTTACGTCTACCTTTGCCCCGGTCTTTGGAAATACCTCGAACATTCGCCAGTTTATTGTGGATCATATGTCTGAAGCAGACGGATTCATCATCTCCACGGATATGCTCGCTTACGGGGGCTTGATTGGAAGCAGACGTTTCCGGACCAGCGGGGGAGGGACTTACCCCGATTATGACCCGGCGACAACCGGATTGTTGGACGTCATTCGCCAAATCAAGCAGTCTTGTCCCCATAAGCCCGTGTATGTGCTGGATACCATTATGCGTTTGGCGACGACTGTCTTTGTAGAAGGTTTGACCCAGGCAGCCTACGATGAGGCACGTGCCTTTGCACAACAGCCGAGACTTACGGCAACGGATTTTGAAGCCATCATGGCAGGGTATGACATCAAGCCCGACGGCACGAACTTCGGCGTCCCGGTTCATTTTGATAAAGAACAGTATTACAATGCCCGGCGCCACAAATTCAAAACGAATCATTATGTTCTGGATCAGCTGCTTCATGCGGGATACATTGATTTTCTAGCGATCGGCGTCGATGATTCTTATACGCAGGGCGTGCAGGCGAATGAAATTGCTTTCCTGGAAGGGTATGTGAATGACCATCTGGGCGGCAATGACGGTCAGAATCCAGGTAAAGTGATTATTCTCCCGGATGCGGACGGACTGGGATATTCCCTAATGGGGCGGATGGCAAGCCATCTGCACCGCTGCGGCTCCAAGCCGAGATATAGGGTGAAATACTTTGGACCTGACGGCTCGACGATTATCAATCCTTATGAATATATGAGCGTGCATGAGAATATCCAGCACCATGTGGAAATGATCGGCGGACGCTTTGTCACCTCCGGCCCGTGTGACGCGGAAATCGTCGGGATTACAAGCGCCAGCCAGGCTGCAGATGCCGTAAGCCATATGGAAGCCAACGACGCGAATCATGTGCCAACGATTGTGATCGACTTCGTCGGGGGCGGTGCGGCGGATGAAACGGTCACGCAGGCATTGCTGAACAGCCAATCAACAGGGGGGCTCCTTGGATACAGCGGCTGGAATACGGCAGGGAATAAGATCGGGCTTGCGCTGGGGATGGCTCAGTCCCGATATGCCTTCTTGGTAACGGAGAATCGTCCTCATGCCCTTGCTGACGCCGTTAATGCTCATGGCTCGCTGCTGTTCAAGCGGTTCCTGAAGGATTACTACTATAAAAAGTTAACTATTGCGGAAATCCGGACTTATTCAAGAGCACATGCTCTGTTTACCAATGTTCCGTATGCCGACCAGAACATGCGACTTTTCAACACGCCGGCAGATTATGAAGTGCTGGTCCAACTTCTGCGTGAACGGATGCAGACCAATACGGGGACGCTTGCGCAGCGGAACGCTTTCCTGCTGGGCACGTCACGCAGCATCCGGCAGATCAAGAAGCATGGCTGGACATATTCGAAATATGCCAACGCCGCCCTGGATTTCGACAATCCGGATTTTATCTGGGACCGTGCTTTTGAAATTACGCTAAGACCAAGTGTGACATTGCACTAATGAATCATGATGCATTCAAAAAAGGGCAGCCCTTGCTCAATCGGCGGGCTGCTCTTTTTTTATGGACTAGTATTCGTAGGAGCCATGTAAAGGATCTTCATCTTCAATGGACCGCACGGTTTACTTTCATCCGGATTAGTATATTGCGTAACGATACAATGCATACTATAATACAACCGGAAGCGAGGAGATTTAGAATGAAATATGGTCTCAATTTATTTGGATATACCGTCGATTGCGATTTAACGTTTCCGAATGGGAAAATGCACATGGAAATCGCGGAAGAAGACCAAGCTTCGCTGCGGGCCTATCTGCTGCGAGTACTGGTCAAATATGGGCGCGAGCCTAGGCAGAAGGATAGTCTGGACAACCTAATTCGGGATGCGATCGAGATTGAGAAGGGCATGAGCGGTCATTTAAGCGAACCCCGGATCAAGCTGCCTTATGAATTTCAGCCGGATATCAAAGAAAAGCTCATCGAAGCCGCTGAATTGCAGGAGATGTCTGCGACCCAGCTGCTCATTCGTCTCATTGAAAGAAAGCATCAGAGCGTGTTTGGGGAGGAAGGCTAAATCATGGCATACGGCAATAAAGTGAAATTTCATTATGATGTTCCGGTGTATATCAAGCAGATGCTGGCAGACACGGCCAAGAAATTAAACATGACCGCTACCGAGCTTCTTTCGAGGACCATTGAAGAGGAGTATGCGCGTGTGAAAGCCGAGAAGGACGTTAAGAAGTAATGTTCAGCTCCTCCGCCATTTTGGAGAGTTGTTGGATGCTGGAGAGCGGCAGACTTTCATAGGCATAGCCTGAGTCCCAGCGATCCGTAGAAAAGCAGTGGCACACGGTGTAACGCTCGACTGCATTTTGTTCGATGAGCAGCAGCTGAAATAGATCTTCATCTGCACACAGCTTGTAAAAATACTGCGAGTTGGTGTCGGTTTCCATCAGCAGGATGGCGGCTTTCCTGATTTGTTCCGGCAGACGGGAGCTCCATTCGCCATGGGCTGCGGCGGAGCATGCGGATGGATAGGTTATCGTGTTCATAGCGATTCCTCCAGTCTTTTGTGGCTAATAATGACATTAGCTCTAATAATGTACGAGTTGACCTTCATATATTTTACCAAACATACGTTTGTGGCAACGCCGAGTTTTCGGCTGAAAAAAAGGGATTTCCAGGCGTCTTTTAGACGACGGGAAATCCCTTTTGCCGTATTAATTGGCTGCCGGCGATTCATGCCGCATTTCAGCATATGCCGGTTTGCCCGAGAGAAGCAGATAAATACCGAAGACAAGCTTGATGCCGATATCGATATATGCGATCAGATGGAAGCTGACACCTTCATCGAGCATTCCGTATAGAGCATCCGCGGTGAGCAGCACGGCAATCACGAGCATGGCCGGCCCATGCACCCATGCCATCGGGATAAAATGCAGACCGATCGCAAGAAAAGCGCCCAACCAGATCAAGCGGTAATTGCCGTCGCCGAAATGGGGTCCGCCGATCAGCACCATGAGTACAAACATCAAAATGATGGAAAAGAGCAGCATACGGTTTTGCAGACGGCTTGGTTTGCCATAAGACAGCTTGCGGTTCACCATTTTATTGCCGAGAATGCCAAAGATTCCGATCACGTATCCAAAAGAGAAGACCGGCATCAGGATCAGCTGATCTCCGCCTGCCATCAGGCCTGCGAAGATCACCAGCGCCACCCAGATCAGCCATGCCCCGCAAACCCTCTTGTTCAAAAACTCCGTTGTCCATAATGTTCCCCCTGATGATGTCCGTTCCTTCATATTCCTGCCTCCCTTACATCTGGTTCAGTAACCATTATAGACCAGTTATATTGGCTTGAAACCCTGCATTTGAACCAAAAAAAACCGATTTTTCTCCTTCCTGAGTACCGCAACGCGATGGTTTTCGTATCCGCAATGTAAGCCGCAACGGATTTGTGGTGATCCCTAATAGGGTATTCGGTGAAGCATGTCAGAAGCTGTGTTACTCTTTTTACAGGAAGCAATTAACAAATGCACCAAGATTTTTTTGAAGGGAGACATTCCTTTGGGAACCTGCTTACACGTTAACTTGCCCCGAGCCCAAACGATAAGGAGGTGAACGTATATGAGCAACCTGAACAAGGAATTGAACAAAGAGCTGGAAAACTTGGACCTCGAATTGATCGAGCTGGACCAAGTCGAGGCGATCCCGTCTACGGCAGCAACAAGCGGCAGCGGCAGCAGTTCTACTTGTGGATCTTCATCCTGCTCTTCCTGCTCTTCATCCTGCGCATAGTCAGGGAGGAGGAACTTCGGAATCATTCTAATTCTAATTGTTAAGGAGATGTCTATATGAGCCAATCGTTGAACAAAGAACTGAACAAAGATCTGGAGAATCTCGACCTCGAGCTGATTGAACTGGACCAAGTGGAGGCCATTCCATCCACGGCGGCGTCCAGCGGCAGCGGCAGCAGTTCCACTTGCGGATCTTCTTCCTGCTCATCGTGTTCCTCATCCTGCGCGTAACTACGGATTTTCGTTCTAATCTTACTAAATTATAAATTTGAAGGAGATGTCTATATGAGCCAAACATTGAACAAGGAATTGAACAAAGAACTGGAAAACCTCGACCTGGAGTTGATTGAACTGGACCAAGCGGAGGCTATTCCCTCCACGGCGGCGTCCAGCGGCAGCGGCAGCAGCTCAACCTGCGGGTCTTCCTCCTGCTCTTCCTGCTCTTCCTCTTGTGCTTAATAACCCGGAAGCAGCTTGCGCATCACGGAAGCAACCTTCATTTATGATATGGATTCAAAAACCTTGGATGAGGCGGTTACCGCCGCTTCATCCAAGATCATTACCGGAGGAGGAGCCTTGGTGTCAGAGCCTTTCGTATTTATTCGGCAGAATCATCTGCCATCCCAATGCATGCAGAGCATCAAACAGGATTTTTACAGAATTTTTGACGGTTATCATGAAGAACTGACGGCTTATGCGAGGCAAAAGGAGAAGCTGCGGGAGCAGCTATCCGGGTGCATCGAGAGCGAGCCGGAAGCAAGAATCGCCTATATCCGCCTTCAGCAAGGACTGAAGAAAGGCAGAGTGGAGATCGACAAGATCCCCAAGCTGGACCGGGTAGACACGGATCTAGTCCAATCGATCCAGTCCCACTTACTCGGGAAACAGGAGCTTGACAGGAAGGCAGACAGCCTTCGGCGGCAATTCGAATGCCAACATAAACAGCAAGAGGAGCTGCTCTATGAGCTGTTCCGTACGCAGCGCAGTGTTCAAAATGCACTGTTGCTCACCAACTTTGAAATGTATTGTTCCTTGAACAATTCCTATAATTCCAAAAAATCAGGAAAGGTATGGAAAATAATGATGCGTTCCTTTGCCAAGACGGCCCCTCTATCTTCCTATACCTCCAACAGCATCTTGGGGGATAACAAAGCTGGAAGCCGCATCAACATGGCCCAGTGGATTCTACTGGCGCTGTTTGACTATTTTCTGCTGCTGCCCGAAGTCATCCGGATAAGCCGATTCCGGGTTGCATACGAACTGGAACCTGGTGGCAAAGCGCTTATGACAACCGGGTCCGGAGAACCGAAACAGGTCAGCCAAGGATTATATCAACGGGAGAAGCGACGCTTCCGAATGACGGACCCCCGGCTTCAAGAACTTTCCTCCGGAAGCATCGTCACATTCGGGGAGCTAGCTGCCATACTCGGCGAGGATTCCGGACAACTGGATCTGACCGTCCGGAAGCTGCTTGCCGCGGGTTATCTTCGGAATACGCTTGAGAGTAAGGCCGAGCATTTGACCCTTGCTTCGCTGATTGATGAGATTTCCTCCTTTCGGATTGCGTCGGAACGTCTGGACCGGCTGGTCCGTCATTTGGAGGCTTTGCATCAAATTGCGGGCCGAATGGAACAGACGGCAGAAGTGCATAGACGGGAGTCCTTGGTCCGGTCGGCACAAAAACATGTGGCGGACTGCTGCGAAACGGTTATGTGGAAGGGGAAATACCCATTGGACCCCTTTAACGAGGACAGCTACATGTCCATAAAGCCGCATGAGATCAAGCATGCGCTCGCAGCCGAAGAAGCGTTAGAAAAGTGGTCGGGGATTTTTCCTTTGTTTGATTACCGGTTGATGTTCCGGCGGTATATGGGGCATCTCTTAAAGGACCGGCTGCCTGCTTCGTACTCGGAGCTTCGCCAGACATTGTCCGGCTATGCGGATGTGTACGAGAAAGAGGCGGCTCCGCGCCGCTCCTTCCGCGGCACGCTCTTCGAAACCTCGGAGGACATTCTCCGGCATGAGCAATTGAAGGATCGGTACAGGGAACTATTGCGGCCTGCGGAGTCCGGAAAAGACGTGGCTTTGAATGCAGAAGATATTCTAGCTTTGAAATCGGGATTGAAAGAAATGGGTATCACCCGATCGGCGACAGCCCAGCTCCTCATTCAGCCGGCGAAGGATGGAAAGTACGTGGTGAATGACTTCAAGAACAGTTATCTTGCCTATTCCATCTACCATGATCCGGATCAGCATGAGCGTATTCTCCGGAGAATACGGGCGGTTTTGGAATGTGATGACGCCGTGTTATTGACCTATTCACCTTCCTGCGGATTTAACCCTAACGTAAACGGGTTTGCGGACCGGTTCTATTTGACGAATGAACCTCCCGTTATGGATAACGGGACATTCGGCAGGAAAGCGGAGCCGGTAGATTTGAACGAATGCCAGCTGGAATGGAATGAAGCACACAACCGTTTTGAACTTCGCGCAGAAAACCTGCGGGGCATTGCCCTCTATACGGGCAGTCTTGCGCCGGCATGCCTTCCTGAGGATTACCGGAATATCGCGCTCCTGAGCCAGTCCGGCTTCTTAAACGGCAGTGGCCTGGAGTACAACGAGATATCGCTTGACGATAGCCGGAAGGTGGGCCGAATCAGCGTGGGGGATCTAATCATTCAGAGGCGCAGGCATATTCTCAGCAGCGGTTTGATCGAGAACCTGACCTGTGATTTGGACGGTTATTCGGCTTTTCACGAGGTGCTGAAGGCCTATGGTATTCCGGTGTATTCCTTCGTAAGGTTGTTTCCGGTTCGCCAAGGCAGGCTTCATATCGAATACGGAGCGACGGGGATCCATAAACCGATTTTTTTTGACGCGGAAGAGCCGCTTTATTTCATCGAAATGCTGAAGCATATCCAGCGAAGCCGTAAACAGTACGGAGAGCTGGCGGTTGTATTGGAAGAGGCGCTGCCGAATCCCTACGAAACCGAATATACCGCTGAGTACGTGTATGAGATGTAAATAAGACCCGAATCTGAAAGGAGAGAGCAGGATGAGCCAAAGTCCAATACGGATTATCGACGGGCCGGACGGCGTTGAACTGCTGGGTGCCCAGCGGGCGATTCGCCTGAAAACGGCAAGCTACGATGATATCGTCCGCGTCTTTTCCAGGGTGAAGCCTGGAATTCGGGAAATGGCATGGGTCGATGGTGTCCGCGCCAAGCTGGCAGGCGATTCGGATATGCCTCATCTGCTGGAGCCGTATGAACTGGGCAGCCGCATTGTGCTGACGAAGGGAGCATGTCCCCGCTGCCTGGGATTACAGTATCCGGTATCCGGTGCGGTGAGATCCTTGCTTCCCGCCGCGCTGTTAGGCCGGCATTGGACAGGAAATCGCATCGTCCATCTGGATGAAGGAGGCCTCGTTTCGATCGCTGTACTGCCAGAAGTCGCTCATGCGGCATGCTGCCCGATTAGCAAGAGTGCGCTGGATCGACTGGAAGTGGAAAAGCGGGATGAGAGCGTACTGGAGCAGGAACTGGTCAAGGATGCGATCCGGTACGTAAATATCAGCTTCGACCGTTACTGGACGCTGACCGCAGACTTCGGGGAGCGCATCGTCCGCTTCGATGGCCCAAGCAAGAGACGCGTGCTGGAAGATATGTATGCTTACATGCTGCAGAACTGTTACAGCTACCACTCTCTATCGCCAGGACTGACGGCACGTGCCGCATACTTATTGGATATCAACAGCCATGGGTTGGCTGATGGAATAGAGAAGGAGCAAGGCATACTGGAAACGGCGAAATATCCGTTTTGGAAATCAGGGCCGGTATCGTTCCCGCCCTGGATGAAATACCAGCGGATTGAAGGGCTTATGGAGGTCTTCTCTGTGGAATGGAAGATGCGCGGAATCCTATGGAGAGCATTCGGAGAGGATCCAGAAGATGCGCTTTTCCGGCTGTGGAACCGGATGCGGGACCGGAAGTCGGAGGGATTGGAAGCATGCGAAGGCATGTACCGCCATGTCAGCCAAAACAGCGATGTCGGGAGAAGGATGCTGCTGCGGTATGAAGACGGCTTTTCCCGTAAATACGGTTTTGCTTTGCTGGGAGGGGGTGGTGACCCATGATCGGAGCATTGACGCTAGAGGACACCCTTCGGAAGCGGGAGAGCTGGACGGTACTCGATATCGGCGAGGAACGATTGCCCTGCTTCATTACTTACGGAGACCGTGCAGCGAATGCTGCTTCTCCGAAGCCAAGGCATCCGAGGTTTGCGATGCTGCATGTGGATGCCCATGAATGCATCATCGGTCCGGTCTTTCAATATGAAGAGATGGGTTGTCCGGATTGTTTCCTGAAACGTAAGGCGACTAATCTGAGGGATCATGAGTATCGTCTCGGAAATGCACAGAGCCTTCTTTTCGGAGACGTTCAGATGGATGTGAGTCTCGTACTGGCAGGCTTTCGGATGCTTCTCGGCAATGCCGGACATTCCGGCAGGCTCGATTATTACCGGCTGGATGGACGGGAACAGATGAAGCGGCTGAGCTATTGGCCCGCCGAACGCTGCGACCGCTGTTCCGAAGGAGCGCCACCGGACGATGCCCGGGCGTTTGAATCGGCCTTTCGTGAGCAGCTGATGTATGCATACGGTGACAGCTACCGCAAAGAGGATACCCGCTTCCCTGAAGAATTGTTCAGTCCGGATAACGCGGATTCCAATTTCATTGTGTATAAAGACCGGAACACCCAATCTTTTTTCTCGGTTTCAACCTTTTTCAGGGTCGGACGGGAAGAGAAATACGGCATAGGCATTGGCAGTACGACGGATTACAAGTCCAGTGAACGCAAGTCGCTTTTCGAAGCGCTCGAACGGTACGCGGGTATGCATCCCCGCGGCAGGGAGCGATGGAGCATCTGGGCAAGTTACGAGGGGGTGCGGCAGTCCGGCCGTCACGCGATTGACCCTACTGTTTTTATTGATGACGTGACGGGCACAGCCAGCAGCCTCATCACCTACACAGCAGATCAGGTTTTACCTTGGATAAACGCCTACTCATGGAACCAACGTCAGGCAGTATATATCCCGGAAAGCCTTGCTTATTACAAAATGGACCAGGGCTATAAAGGCGCCAGACAACGCGTGTATAAAGGGAACTCCAACGGCAATGCGCTGGGGACCGGAATCTTGGACAGCGTATACTACGCCTGCCTGGAATTGATAGAACGGGATGCATTCCTCAATCACTGGTATTTGCGTCACACTCCGGCAGGTATCAAGCTGGAATCGATCGGGAACGAGCGGATCCGGTACATGATCGGCAGGCTGGAACTGCTGGGATACAGCGTTAAGCTGTTCGACATCACCATGGACACCGGCATTCCCGTCATATGGGCGCTGTGCCTGGGGCAATCTCGCGACCAATTCGCGGCGTATTGCACGTCAGCGGCTCATCCGGATCCGGAAAAGGCGGTCTTGAACGCTCTCGAAGAAATGCTTCTCGCCATGGAATATTACGATACGCATACCGATGAAATCCGCGAGAAAGCAAAGCGAATCCGGCAGGAGGGCGTGCGTGAGGTAGAGGACCATCCGATTCTGTATTATTTGCAAGAAGAAAGGCATCACTTCGATTTTCTGTTCGATAGCCGCATGGAGGACTTCCGGGAGCGTTTTGCAGAGGATTACGAAAAGCTTCATCATTGCGTGATCGATCTGGCCGAAGAGACGGCTGGATTGCTTGACCGGTTGAGCAACCTGTTCGGCGATGTCCTGCTCGTCCGGCAAACGCCGGAGGGATACACGCATATCGGTCTTGAAGCGGTGAAGGTACTGATTCCCCATCTGCAGCAGCTGTGGTTCGGAGAAGAGCACCGGGTTCTGAGCATGAAGCGTCTGCAGGCGGCTGCCCTTTTCTGGGAAAGACCGATGGGTGACATTCAGCTAGCACCGCATCCGTTTCCTTAAATCAATAATAATGGGAAAGAAGGAGATATTCATGTTATTAACATTTAATAACGTTCAAAAGAAGTTCAAGGAAAAACAGGTGCTGGCGGGAGTGACTTTCGAGATCGACGAAGGGGAGAGCATCGCGTTGATCGGCCCGAACGGTGCAGGCAAAACGACCATGATCCGTTCCACGCTAGGTCTAGCCCCCATTGACGGAGGAGAAATTGTTCGCAATTTCGATACGCGCAAAGATGTGGGCGTCATGCTCCAGCACGATTTATTCCCGGATAATCTGCGGGTCAAGGAAGTGATTGAGCTTCACAAAAGTTACAGCAAATCCAAAGTCAGCACGAATGTCCTACTTGAGGCAGGCGACCTCGTCAAAGAGGCCAAGTCCATGGTCCAAAGCCTGTCAGGTGGACAAAAACGGCGGCTGTCGTTTGCCCTTTCGCTTGCCGCCGATCCCAAGCTGCTGTTCCTGGACGAACCGACCGTTGGCATGGACGTGACGGCCTGCCGGATGTTTTGGAATAAAATCCGCGAAATTCAGGAGCAGGGCAAATCCATTTTTGTCACCTCCCATCATCTCGACGAGCTGAATGATTACTGTCGCCGGTTTATTTTTCTGAAGGATGGGAAAATCATCGCTGACGTTCGCAAAGAGGATCTCAATACCCAGAAGGTTATTGTGGTTCACCACGCGTCTGCAGAGGAGGCGGTGGACCTTCAGCGCCAGTTCGGCGGCTTGGTGGAGGACCGCAAGCTGTATGTGATGGACCCGAATAAGCATTCCATTCTCTGCTCGTATTTGCAGCAGCAGGGGATTACGTTCGAGGAACGGCTGAAGGAAGTCAAGGATTGCTACCGTGAGATCTATGATATCAAGGAAGAAGAAGGAGTGAAGCAGGCATGATGACCATTGTCCGCTATGAAATTTTAAAGGTGCTGCGCAATAAACGTTTCGTATTTTTTACGCTCATTCTGCCGCTTGTTTTCTTGGTGGTGCTGAACGCATTCGTGAAGCCGGATTCGGATCAGGGTCAGTACATTACGTATCTTGCCGTATTCTGTACCTTGTTCGGAACGGCCGGCAGCGGACTGAACACGCTTAGTACGCGCGTATCCAAGGAAAAGTCCTACATCGGAAGCATCTATGCGGTGACGCCTTATTCCCCGGGCAAATTCATTTTCGTTACGGCGTTTGTCCAGCTCCTGCTCAATGTGCTGATTGCCGCAGTGATTATCGTTTTCGGTCTTGCGGTGTTTCATCTGAACATAGACGGCATGCTGCTCAAAATGGAGCTGCTCGCTCTGTACTCCAGTCTGTATTACATCTTTATCGGACTGACCCTCGGCTTTTTGCTGGATGTCGTTTCGCTCCAATCGATTTCGTTTCCATTATATATGGGGTTCATGGCGATGAATCTCACGAAGGATCTCGGACTCAAGCTTCCGGACTTCATGGTCCATATTCAAAAGTTCTTCCCCGGCTATTACCTGAACAAAGCGGTAGGGACCATATCCATCGGTGGCGATGCCATGCGCGACATTGGGATGCTTACGCTGAACATCGTGGTCCTTCTGGTAGTTACGCTGTTTGTCTATCGTTATAAAAGAAACACGATTACCGGGTAATCGCCATGGTGGAAGTATATGAGGAGCTGCGGCGGATTCGGAGGGACCTTCATCAAATTCCGGAGCTTGCGGGAGCGGAAAGCCAAACTCGCGGTTACATTGAGCGTTATATCCTGCAGCATACGCGGCAGATCCGGATCGATCATCATTCGGAAAAGGGTTTGATCGCCTGTTATGACGGCGGACCGCAGCTTCCAACGGTTGCTTTCCGCGCCGAGATGGACGGCTTGCCGATCCAAGATGCCAAGGAGGTAGCTTACAAAAGTCGCCATGAGGGCATTCATCACGCCTGCGGCCATGACGCCCATATGGCTATTGTGCTGCAGCTTCTGAGATGGGTGGATGAGTCAGCGCCCCGGGTGAATCTAATCTTTATCTTCCAGCCGGCAGAGGAGGTATGGGGAGGAGCGAGGGAACTGATTCCCCTCCTCCAGGGCCGGAACATTGCCTATATGTTCGCTCTTCACGTTACCCCCGATCTGTATCCGGGATACTTTTCGCTCCGAAGCGGTCCTGCGCTGGCCGGCTGCTTGACGGCCGAGCTGGAGCTTGAACTATACGCGGGGCATGCGGCGGACCGGCAGGATTTTATGGCAGTGCTGGCAGAGGTGCATGCTTTTCAACAGTCTTACAACGACGGACGACGGTTATGCAGGATCACTCATGTGGAAACGAACGGCTACTATAATGTCATACCTGATCGTCTGCAGCTGTTTCTATCGTTTCGGTCTGCAGACGAAGAGGTGAACCGTAACGGCTACGGGCAACTGCTGCGTAAGCTTGGCGGTGCCGAAGCCGTGCGAGGCATCCGGTCAAGCCGGGTGATTTCGGAGTATCCGGCTTATGCCAACGATCCCATTTTGACCGATCGAATCCAGGGGCTTCTCGGCAAGAGATTCGGAACCGGATACGTGCTGGAATCCCCGTTTCTATTCTCCAGCGACGATTTTGCCTTTTATGCCAGGGATCTACCAGACGTCAGAACATGTTACTACTTCATTGGAGCATACATACGTGAGCATAACGCGGTGCATACCGCGCAGTTTGATATCGGCGAAACGGCGCTTCTGTATGGCTATGAAAGCTTCCGGGCCGTAATCCGGATGTTTGAGCAGGCCGGGCAGCGTGCCGCAACACCCCCAAATTCGGAAGATAGGAGTGATAAGGATGAAAGTATCTCCCCTCTACATATATAGGGAAACCCATTTTCCGCTTGAGCGGGTCGCCCGGTATATGGGCGATCTGGCGGAAAGGTACGGGTCGGCCAAGGCGCAAAAGGCGAAGTCCGAACGGCGTATCGGAGCGGTCACCGAGGAGATGGAGCGGCAAATTGGCCGCATCGAAGAAGACGGGGACCGGATGGAAGCCATCCGTTTCAAAAGGGATTTCTTTAACGGACGTGTCTCGGCCGTGGCGCGCTACGAGCGGATCAAACATGTGTTTTCTCCGGAGGTCCGGCAGGAAACGGAGCAGATTTTCGAATCCCGAGAGGCAGCGCAGAAGGGTTTAGCCGCTATTGAAGCGGAGTTTGAAGCTTGTTCCGAAGATGACCGGGAATGGCTCCAGCACGTGTATCGCGAAGACAGCGAGCTGCGCGACGCCGTTATGTTCATGAATAGCGCGATCGTCCCCAAGCTGGAAAAGTATTTGCAGACGCCCGTGAAACAGCATGACCGGAGCCTGCGGAAGCTGGACTATACGCTCATCAAATTTTTGACGCGCGCCAGCATGAAAACCAGTCCGTTTGCGAATTTGACCTATTCGGGCATGGGAAACTTCAACGGCCCGGAACAACACGGCGTGAAGAGGTTGTACCCGCGCATCAATGATTCTATTTTACTTCAGGTCTTTGACAAGCTTTGCCTTGATCCGGAACTCATAATCCGTCTTGAATACCGCCTTAATGCCACTTGCGTGGAGCTGGAGGGCAAATATTATATCACCGTGCTGCAAAACTCGAAGGGAGAACGCCAGCTGTACAAATCAAGGCAGGGACTGGTCACGCTCCGTTCCAATGAAGCCTTCAGGACGTTATTCGGCAAATTATCCGTGCAATCGGCGCTGTCTTATGACGATATGAGAGAGACCTTCACCAGCCTCGGCATCGATGAAAGCAAGGCGGATGATACGCTGCTGCACCTGATCCGAAACGGCGTTCTGGAACGTACCGATGTATTGAATGAACAGGCTGGCGAACTTTTGGGCGAGCTGATTCGTAAATTGGAACGTTACGGCCTGGAGCATCCGTGTCTTGAGGTGCTTAAGAGTCTGCGCCATCTGACCGGACAATTGACGGATAATTTCGACCGCAACATGGTCGAGCGGCTGTATGAAGGCTTGGAGGAATTGTCCGCGATGTGCGGAACGGAAGCGATGCCTCGCCGGAGCATGCTGTATATTGACGGCATTGATGAAACGGTGACCACCCGCAGCTTTCGGGAGCAGGAGCATCGTTTAAATAGACTTTCCCAGTATCAACAGCTGATGATGTGTTTTGACACCGTAGTAAAGATGCAGTTTGCCGCGGGAGAGTTTTTCAGGCAGCACTATGGCAGCGCCTTTGTTCCGGCCAATTCGCAGGAGGCCTCTAAGGTACTAAGGGATATGGCCGAGGTCATCTTTTCAGATATGGAAATGATGAAGGAAACATATGGTTTCTTCAACTGGAAGAAGGCCTATATGCATCCGCGCATCCGCCAGCTGCACGAAACAGCGGGACAATTGGCCTCTTTTCTGAATCATGCCCCCGATGAGCAGGAGATTGTCATCCCAGATGATCAGCTGAACAAGTGGCTGGGTCAGATTCGGGAGGTTCTGGGGGAACGGCTTCTATCCCATTCTTTTTTCGTACAGGAAGACGGGGAACACATGGTAGTCAACCATATGTATAAGGGATTTTCGATCTATTTTGCGAGATTCCTCAAATATCTGAAGGATACGGGGCAGGCATACCCGGATTATCTCAGCGAATGCTTTGACCGCAACCGGGTCGCAGACATACGCAATACCTTCGGGTTTAATGCCAATATCCGCAAACGGACCGTGCAGCGTGAAATTGCGCTTCCGATCCAGTCGATGACCGAGTCGGACCAATTTCTGTCCTGGCTTGACCTTGGCCTCCGTTATAATGCCTCGACGGGCAGTGCGGAGTTTTTCGAGCAGGAGAACGGCGAAACGATCCGTCCCCAGTTTCTCGGTACTTTG
The DNA here is from genome assembly GCF_009807035.1 of Paenibacillus dendrobii. Taxonomy (GTDB): domain Bacteria; phylum Bacillota; class Bacilli; order Paenibacillales; family Paenibacillaceae; genus Paenibacillus_AQ; species Paenibacillus_AQ dendrobii. Next base: position 138,687 of record NZ_WUBI01000003.1, on the reverse strand, counting down.
GTCCTTGTCGCCGCGCCGGCGATCCTCACGACATTCGACGTGCTCTCCTCCCATGGAACCAGCTATTTCGATTTAGGGGAGCTGGTCATCCATGAAAGGATGAAGGAAGCGGGAATGAATCAAAGTGACGTCATTCACGTACCGCGGATCAGCCTTGGGGATCATGAACTGATCGTCTCTCGCGCCAAGTGGTTGATTCCCTCGCGTACGCTGCTTGAATTGCATAAGGAAAAGGACCGTTTCGGCTCCTGGCAGCGCGTCCTCGATTTTGTGGAGGAACACGGAATTCCTCTCCGCTTTTATGCCCGTGCGTTCATAACGGACATGAAGGACATGTCCGAAGGCGGCGAACGGAAGCCGCAGTTTATTAATTTGTCCTCGCCGCTGCTGTTCCAGCTGTTCATCCAACAAGCGGGCAAGACGGAATATCTCGTGATCGAAGAAGAATTTCCGGTCGCAGATCCGCAGCAGGGCTGCGTGAGGGAATATACCTATGAAATTACCTGCGGGGAGGCGTATGGCGATGCGGCTGCGAACCATTAGCTGCTTCTTGTATGACAGTGAGGCAGCGGCTTTATTAATACAGAGCTTGATCCGGTATATCCATGCGGGAAGCCTGAAGAATGTCATCCTTCAGAAGGGGTGGGCACACGGATTTCATATCAAGACGATTATTCCTTTGTCGGAAACGGATGAGGGACTCGAGCAGACGATCCGGCGTACGGCGGAACGCTATGCGAAGGAACGGAGTACGGAAGAGTATGAGAAATACGAGCAGATGCTTCATAAGCTTGCCAGGATGGAAGCCTACTCCGGCGATTATTTACCCTTGTACCGTGACGGGGAAGTCATTGTGGAGGAAGTGGATCAGCTGACAAGCGGCAATCCGCTGTGCAGCGCACGGATCAATTACGGAATCGAACTGCTGAAAAGCCAATTGTTTACGGATATATATGAGGAATGGAAGAGGCTGTCCGAAGACAAGCAAAACGTGGAGTGCGCCAAGATGTTCCTGATTACAGGCAGCGGAAGTCCAGGGGGCCTACAGGTGGGTTATCTGTCCCTGCGCTCCAACTTCGAATATTTCAAAACGCAGCTGGATGAGATGAAAATGGAGGCCGCTGTGGAAAGAAAAATTAGGGATGCCTTAATGAGCAGAACTCAGGTGGAGAAGCAGTTTATCACTGAAGGGGTCCAAAAATTCTCAAAAGGCCAGTATGAACGGGAATTCATGTTTGAACGGCTGGGCATTTTTATCCGTTCACTTACTTCCATGCTTGGTCAGGCCTATGATGACGGCGAACTGAAAGAGGAGAAACTTGCGCATGGGGACGACTTTTTTGAACGTCATGATCAGGTGAGTGATTTCCATCAGACGTTTTACTCCAATCCTCAGTTTCTCCAGCATTATCACGACCGCGGTTTCATTGTTTACCGTTTCGTGGCATCCGCCCTATACTCGCTGATGCCGATGCTCGGAATATCGCCGCTGAGGCGGCAGAGGATTACGGGGTTGGTGGCAGAGTGCGTGGAATGTGGCTTTGATATGGATTGGCAGGATGCGTACCGCAACCTGGAAATGAAAATGGCAGGTGAAAGCGATCATGGCAAACTGGTTCATTAAACAGGAAGATAAACTCTTTGTATATGAAAAGAAGGGGCTTCATCGTTTGCATATGCCTCCGGAAACCGAGCAGATTTTGAGGAAGTCCGTATTTGACGGCAACGACAGCAGATTGGTCCCGATTGAACAGTCATTAGCAGACCGCCTGCTGAAGAGGAGCACGGGAAGCGGGTCCGGTGCTCAGCTTCCCGGCAAGGCGGCCGCTATCCGCATTGCCGAATCGCTACAGCCGCCGGTTCCGGGCGCATGGCAGATGCTGCATCTTGATGCAGCCCGATCGGTTTTATTCAGAAACGTCACGGCGATGAACTTCGCGGAGCTGTTAGCTGCTGCAGAGAACGGTGGGCGGGTGGAAAACGATGACCTTCTGCTGGATATCTATGCCGGTCATATGGCGGTCGCGGGAAGCTTCCATGCCGAAGATGCCGGCAAGCCAGATGCCAAATGCGTTCTGCTCCTGAGCAAGACAGGCAAGCAAATGGCCGTGCAGCAGGAAATGCTGAGTGACTATCCGATTGAGTCATGCGACCTGATGGATGTGCTGGCGAAAAGCCGGGTCTCCGGTTGGACGGATATGATAGACGCGATGGAAAAACTGGAGGGACGGATCGTTCCGAATTTCTTATATCGATCGAATGCATGGAGCCAGGTGCCCTACAAGCTTGCCCAGGCGGAAGACGGTAGCTTCTTCGCGGGAGAATCGGGCGCAGAGCAGATCGTATATGCTTCCTGCCGTAATCTGGAGCTGCTGCTTAAACGCATGGATCCGGATTCGGAATGGCTGGTGACAGCCGGACGGGAGCACGGGTTAAAGAGATTGGCCCAATTCCTGCTGGAACACGAGGTAGAGGGGCCCGATCAGCTACTGAGGGATATCATTTCATATAAAAATACGACCCATGATCGTCGGATTCATGCCATGATTGACCGTTTTGTCCCCGAAGCGGATACGCTGCAGATTTATGTAGAGCATGCTCTTGGCAGTCCGATCTGGGCGGCATCTGCCGGTTATCAGGGAAGGGCATGGACGGACAAAGTCTATGGCATTTCGTCAGATCAGGTTGTTCATGAAGCTCTTATCCGCTTCTATGCGTTGGTCCGTCAAAATGGAATCCGAAATGAAGAGCCGGGTACCTTTCAGGTTCACGGAGAAGAGGACTCTAGCATGGAAAAAGGGGAGTTTACGGGAGATCCTGCAGCAGCGCTGGCCAAGTACGTGTCTGCAAAATATGAAACCGGGCTTGTGTTAGTGTCTCATCTTCATCAAATCGGCATATCCATGATGCGCTTACGCAGCAAAGGGAGGGGAGAGGCATGAAGGAGCTTGTCCTGTATGAATCGGAAAGCTTGCTGCTTCAGGAAGTGTTGCAGGAATTGGAGCGCCGCGGCATGCTCTACCGTCTGACCCAAGAGCGGCAAGATAAGCATGGCCGTATTCTTCATGTGATTACGGACGGTCTGGCAGAGGAGGTATTCGCCCCTTTTTATCGGGCTGCTTCACCAAGCTCAGGCGGAGTTTTTTTCTATCATCAGCTGCTGAATACACTGCTTGTGGGTCCATTTTTCAAGGGCGGGGACGAAGCATGTTTGGCATGCATGAACCGCAGGCTTCAAGCTGGAGGGAAGGAAAACCTGATTTCTTTGGTATACGGGGAGCGGAATTCGTATTCACCTCACCCCCAGTCGGCTGAGTTTATTGTCGATCTGATGGAAGCTGGCCAGCTATCAAGAGAACTGCCGGAACGGTATGCCGGGCGGGTAGAGCATGTCCAGTTTGACGCGCTGAGGGCTGATTCTTACCTGTTGAATCGTCACGGGAACTGCCCGATATGCGCACCGGAGGCTCCGAAGCGCTCGCAGCCCTTTATCAATGGATTCCAAAGCCGCTTGAAACCGGATGGCCGCACATACCGTCTTCATTCCAAGTTGGAGACCGGAGCGATTCTGCAGCGCTGGTTTGACCGGGATAGCGGGACGATTACGCACACTTACCGCGAGCTTCGCTCTTCGATGATCGAAGCCGGAGGCATGGAAATTCGTGTGAATTCATCCTATGTGGAGACCGGGTTTGGGAGGGCATACCGCCGGCCGGATGCCGAGAAACTGGGAGTGCTGGAGGCGGTTGAGCGTTACTGCGGCATGTGTGACCGCAAGTCTTCTCCAGCCGAGAAGAGATCCTATGATGAAGTCAGGGATCAGGCTGCCGATCCGGCGGATTTCGGTCTGCATGATGCTGCGGACAGGGCGCATCCGGCATTTCGCCTCAAGACATACTCGGAGGAATTGCCCGTATACTGGACGCCTGCCTATTCGGTGAAGGAGCACCGCGAAGTGCTTGTCCCCGAACAACTGGTTTATTATGCCGACGGCCACTTTAGACAATCGTCCAACCGGTTCGTTTACGACAGCTCGAACGGCTTGGCGTTAGGAAGTACCCCGGAGGAGGCCGTTTTGCATGGGTTGTTTGAATTGATAGAACGCGATAATTTCCTGTGTGCTTGGTATAACAGGCTTGCGCTTCAGGAGCTCGATATCGAGGATACGGGGCTGGATGAACTGAAGCAAATCATGTACTTTTTGGAACTGGAGGGCATCCGGATACGCTTCTTCGACATTACGATGGAGCTTCCGGTTCCAAGCGTGTGGGCGGTAGCCTATGATACTCGCGAAAATGCAGTTATGAAAGCTTATAATGCAGCCGCGGCTCATTTTGTGCCTGAGAAAGCCATTGAGTCGGCAGCGATGGAAGTGATTACCTCGCTTCCGATATACGAAGATGCCTTGCGCCGGGATGAAGCCATGCAAGAACGCGTCTTGCAGCTGACGGGGCATCCGGAGGCCGTAACCGAGTTCGAGGATCATGTGCTGTATTACGCCAGCGAACAAAACTGCAGAGGCTTGGACTTCGTGCTGAATGTGGATGAAGCGAACAAGCAGTCGGTTCGGCGGGTGTACCAAGATCTGTTCTATGAAAGCGATCGTTTTACCGATGATGACCTGGCGAAGGATCTCGAAGAGTTATTCTCCGAGGTGATCAAGCATTATAAGAACATGTACGTGGTTGACGTGACACCGGATGAAGTCGCAGGATTTGGTTTTTACGCGGCCAAGGTGCTGGTACCGGGCATGCTTCCGATGACCTTCGGACACCAGCATAAACGCGTCATTACGGAACGGCTGGTGCGCGAACGATTACGGCGGGGTCTGAAGGAGGATTTTGAAATGAATCCTGAGCCGCATCCATTTCCATGAAGGAGGAGATTTCAATTGGAGTCCTGGAAAAGTGACCGAATTTATTATCAGAATTATGCCAATTATGACGGACTGATCATGCGACTGGCTGAAAGGCTGGAGAAGCTGGTAGAGGATGGACGGATATCCAAGTGGTTTTTCCTCCGGTATTGGGAAGATGGACCGCACATCCGCATCCGCTATCTTTCGGAGGAAGAGCTGGCGGCGGATCAGCTGTTTGACGAAGCCAAGGCATGGATCAAGCAGCATCCCACTGAACGCAAGCTTACGAAGGAAGAGTATTTCCGCCACCATAAGTTTGACGGCGATCCCCTTGCCCTGGAGCAGCAGGAATGGTATGAAGAAGGCGATATTATCGCAAAGCCCTACGAACCCGAATACGATCGGTATGGAGGGAAAGCGCTGATGCCGCTGACCGAAACGCTGTTTCTCGAATCCAGCCGGCTGGCGGTCCTGCTGCTGAAGCTCATGAGGGAGTCATCTTTCACCGCACGTTTATTGGTGGCTATGACGGTGGTCCAAGAGCTGGCGGAGGGCTGCTTCGAAAATATGCCGCGGCTCGGAGCCGTCCAATCCTATTACCGCAAATCCGCAGACAGCTGGAAGCGCCTGTATCGGCTCGAAACGATGGATCTTCCCGACCGGTTGGTGCAAGGGATAAGCAATAACCCCCGGTGGAAAGAGGCGGTTGTTCGTCTTCTCTACGCGGACGGGGAGTATGACAGAATGAAGGGCCGGCTGCTTGCCGGATATGCATCGATTGGGGATGCGCTGGAGGATGAGCAGCAGATTCGGGCGATTATCTACTCGCATCTTCATATGCTGAATAATCGCCTTGGCATCGGACCCGAATATGAATATGCCCTATATGAAACGCTATGGAGCTTGGGTTCCAAACAGGAGGTGGGTTTGGATGCAATTATCTCATAAGGACATTTCCGAATTTTATGATTATGATCTGCTGTTCGAAGAACTGGCGAACAGCGAGCCGCGTTCCGTCGCTTGGCGTTACAACCAGCGGCCGCTGGATGATTATGAATTCTCCAAGCACGAGGTACCGCTGGCGGATTTCCAGGATAAGATCATGCTTGAACGGGAAGAGGAATGGCCGGAGGAAATGATCAGCGGGCTTGATCAGCTCCTGCTTGAACGAAGATCCACATTCGTCAACGGCATGGGTGCAAAGTGGTCCTTATCGGATGTGAGCGCATTGTTGACCTGGTCTGCGGGTGTCCGGGATATTCATCGGCACATGGGCAGCCAGGGGACCGAAGAGGTCATTACGATGCGAACCTATCCCTCGGGCGGTGCGATGTACTCTATCAAATTGTATATGTATATCCGGAATGTAGAGGGACTGGAGGATGGCGTGTATTACTATGCCCCCCTTCAAAAGGAGCTGTACCGTTATGGGGATGCGATTTCCATGGAGCAGCTTGAACGTATGCTGCCGATGACGCTCTACAAGACCGATGCACGAAGCTCGATGCTGGAAGGCGTGTCCATACTGTTGTTTTTCATTGCGGATCTGCAGTACAGCTTCAAAAAGTACGGACGCCTTTCTTACAAGCTCTCACTCATTGAATCGGGGCATATTGCCCAGAACATCCAGCTTGTGAGCACAGCGCTGAAGAAGCATACGCTGCCGATCTGCGGTTTCTTCGCGGATAAGGTGGAAGAGCTGCTGCAGCTACGCGAGCAAAAATACAAGCACTGCGTGTACGCTATGATACTGGGTTAAAGGAGGAACCTTGGATGCTGAACGCATTTTTTGAACTGCAGCCGGTCGCTGACCGACTGCAGATCATCAATCGCTACCGTTATGACCAGCCGCTGTTCACAATAACGCATCAAAGACCGGAGCAGCTGAAACTCATGCTGGAAAGTCCCGAGATATCGGCGAAGGCCCAGGGGGTTGAAAGCTTGTTCCGCAGGGGGATCTTGGTAGATCCGTTTCATTCAGCCGGGCTCGAGCGGTTTAGACAGTTTTTTTCGCAGGTCAGCCATGACGTGGATTTATACTCCCTTTCCTTGGTCGTCATGAGGGAATATCTGCGGTCGGAGTTTGCCGTCATCTCTTTGGTCGAAACCGATCTGGAATTGGATCTATGGCAGCCTATTCGTTCCAAGGGAGAGGACGCGCCCCGCAACTATCTGGTTCTCTACAGCGAACCGGAGCAGCTCCGGCAGCTGAAACAGGGGATGGTGAACGTGGAACGGGGTGACACGCTCTTTTTGTGCCGCGTCACCAAGGGGGAAGTCTCGGAGATTGGTCCGCTGTACGTCACTCATCCTACTTTTTGCTTAGACTGCATGGTCAGCAGGCTTGATGCTTACCATATCCGCTGGACGACTCCCATGATAATGTCCGGCCAGCAGCTTTTGGAAGAAGAGTTCCTGAAATCGATGATAGACCATTACAGCTCGTACATTACGCTGCTCGCCACCGTCCATGAACGGAAAATACTGCTGCGGAATCGGGAGAGCAGCTTTACAAGCCTGATTTCTCCCCGTTCTTCCCGGTGTCAATGCCAAATAAGCTGAGATTTCTTACCTGCGGTCCCGAGAGGATTGCAGGTGTTTTTTTATTTATTTAAAGAAGGGGATGCCTAATGAATATTTAAATAAGGAAAACTCTGGAAGTCAAAACCTTAATCTATTAAACTAATAGTTAAATATTGGGTTAAATTGGAGATATAGGGGGATGGAGCATGAAGGATTTCGAAGTGAGAATCATGTCCGAATTAGTAGAATATGCAGAAGCGTTCTTCAAAGTGGAGGTTTTGCGCGAGGCGGCATTGGCGTCGCTGCAGGTGAAGCAGTCCGAGTCTCTGCTATTCGGCAAATTGACGGTGCTGCATTACCGGATGTTTGGAGGGGAAGATTCCGAAATTTACAGAGCGGCTGCCGCAGTGGAACTGATGATTCTGGGGCTGGACATTATCGATGACCTCCAGGATGAGGACCATAATGACATGCCGTGGCATATGCTTAGCAAGGATATCGCCCTCAATTTGGCGATCGGTTTCCTGACCTTATCCCAAGAGGTTCTTCTCGAGTGCGCTTTCCCACTGGATAGAATTCATAAGTCGGCGCTTTATTTCAACCGCCAGATTCTCGTAGCCATCAACGGTCAAACCCTGGACCTTCTGAACGCGATTGAGGATGAAGCTTATTATCTGGACATGGTAAAACAGAAATCCGCAGCTCTGCTGGTTTGTGCCTGTATGACGGGCGTGATTATGGCCACCGGACAAATGGATGAGCGGGTTGCGGATTATGCACAAGAGGTCGGTATAGCTGCGCAAATCAAGAACGACTACCGGGATTTACTGGACTGGGGCAATAAAAATGACTTTCTTCGCCGCAAAAGAACGCTTCCGCTGCTATATCTGCTGTCTGCGGCCGAGGACCAAGCGGATAGCTGGATCGGGGACTACATAGCCGGCCGGCTGGAGCTTGAGGAGGTGCTGCCGCGTTCCGGAGAATTCGGCGCCGTGGTGGAACGGACAGGCACGGCTTTGTACACATCCGTCCGGATGCGTTCCCACTATTACCGATTTCTCAGCATTATCGAAAGCATGGAGATCGATCCGAAATGGCGTGATTTGATGATCGAGGCTGCGCGCTGATATCTCCGGACCGCAGAGTTGAAGCGAACGCAAGGTAACCACGCAAAGGCCGCATAAAAGCACGCAACGGGTTTGCGGTAAATACGTGACAGGTTGTCGTTTTGCAATGGGTGTTGACCTGATATATTGAAATCAAGGAAAACAAATGAACCCATTGGGAGGTAACGACAATGTTAAAAGAGATGATTCGTAAAATGGTAATGGAACCTGATTTTATGGCCCGCATTCAAAATGGGCAGCTGCAGCTGGCAGGCATCTCCGCTCTGGAACAGCGTGCACTCATGGACGTCATGCAAGATCGCAAGCCTGATGAATCTCTTCGCAAAACAGTGTACTGGTGCTAAACCCAAGCCCCTGTTATCATTACATAATCTGATTTACCTGGAGGCATACTTCATTGTCGAAATGGATAAGCAACATGAAACTCGGTGCAGGACTGATTGCGCTTTTCGTGCTAATCGTGTATCTGGCCAGTGTCATCATAAACCAGAGGGATATGGGGATCGATGTAACGCTGAACAAGAACAACCAAATCGTTGTCGCGGGCGTCGAACCGGGCAGCTGGAGCGATGGCGTCATCAAACCTGGCGACATCGTCCTGCGCTTGGACGGAGCCGATCCTCATCAATCGGAAATGATTCAAAAATACGAAGTCATTGAAGGTGCGGACTATCTGGATATTGAGCGGATGGGACCCGACGGCAACTCGGCGGTATTGTCTTTTGCTGTGGACCGCGGCGTTTCGATGCACGGCATGCTGCTCTATCTGATCATTCCCGGTGCTTCTCTCTTGATACTCGGGGTTTTCTCTGGGTATGTATTTTGGAAGCAAAGAGAAGACCGCGCATCGCACCTCTTGATTTTGTTTTTTTTAAGCATCGGCATGAGCTATTTCAGTTCGGCCGCATCGGGTCTGGTTAATCCGATCGGCAGAATTACACTGGGTTTCAGTTTTGCCAGCGTTCCCGTTTTTTTCATTCATTTCATGCAGGCATACCTCCGGCGCTACAAGGAGAAGTTCGTTTCCAAGACGGGGCTGGCAATATTGTACAGTTTGGCTCTGCTTGTGGGTTTTCTGCTGGTGCTGAGCGTGATTCCGGGAGTATTCATTCATCCATATGAAACGACGAGTTTGCTTGTTTTTTTCGTTGCAGCCAATTTCATTATCGTATACAAACTCATATATCAATTCATCAAGCACCGCTCCGGTGAGCTTAGGTCTCTTTTTAAATTTGCTCTGACCGGACATACGGTTGCTTTTCTGCCGTTTTTGCTGTTTGACGCCATTCCCGGCTTTTTCGGCTTATCCCTGGCTCCGGCCAAGCTGACAGCCATCTTTTTACTCGCGATTCCGATTGTCTACTTCTATCTGTTTGTAACGAAGAGACTGTTTGATATCGATTTTGTTCTGAACCGCTTTTTTTACTATACGACCATTTCTTTTATTCCGGCGCTGGTCATTATCGGATTTATGGCTTTTATTATGCATCAGAATCAGTATACTTGGGTGAAGTGGATTCAAGTTTTTTTTCTCGTGTATCTCATGATTACCTTGTTTTTATTCGCCAAAGAGTTTATGGACTACCGGCTTCGGCCGCATTTTCTTAAGGAAACCCATGATTTCCAGGGAAGCATTGACCGTTTCTCCAAACGGATCTCGAAAGTGATGAACAGATCCGATCTGGAGCAGGTGATCGAACGTGAAGTATGCATGATCCTGCCTGTGCGGAGCGTATCTTTCCTGAAAATCGTTCAGGATAAAAACACGGAACACCTTACGGTTTATGGGGATGGAAGAGCCGATCCCGAGATCGAAGACGCCCTGCAAAAATTGGCCCATAAGCCTGCGGTTGGAGACATCATCCGATTACCGCAAGGCGTTGGCTTGGTGACGGGCAATTACGGAACGCAGCAGCATGTTCTATGGATCGACGAGAAGGTAAACCATACCAGCCTTAATCTCGATGAACGAAACTGGCTCAAAACGATCGCCCATTACAGCGGCATCGTCTATGAAAACTTGTATCTAATTGAGGGACTGATCGAGAACCTGGAAATGGAGATGAAAAATCAGAAAGAAGCACCTTCCTGGGTGCTCCGCCTGATTTTTACTTTATCCGAGAATGAGCGCCGGAGGCTGGCGTCGGATCTTCACGACGCAGCACTGCAGGATCAATTAATATGGTATCGGAAACTTGAATCCCTGATGCTGGATCATCCGATGGAAGAGGGGCTTTTGGATCAACTGGAGCTGATCAAGGAGGGGCTTCTGGATGTGATTCACCAAATCCGGCAGACCTGCAATGAACTGCGCCCGCCGCTCCTGAAGGAGATGGGGATTGTGGAGGCTCTCGAGCAATTGATCCAGCAGGAACAGATCCGTTCCAATTATTCCGTTAAGCTTCATACCGAGCCGAAGGTGATTGAGCTCAATGACGTTCAGATTCTGGCGGTGTACCGCATCGTGCAGGAGCTCCTGAGAAATGCGGATAAACACGCTGGAGCGTCGCAGATCATGATCGAGCTGGAGCAGCGCGGTAATGAGTTGTTTTTTTACTATCGGGACAACGGTCGCGGCCTCCAGTTGACGGAGCTCACCGATTCGTTTAAACATATGGGTATTTCCGGAATCAAGGAACGGGTCCGCAGCCTCGATGGGGAAATTGTTTTTAATTCGGAGCCTGGAAAGGGCTTCGAGGTCCAGCTGACATTGCCGCTTGATGCCCACAGTAATGAAGGAGGAGAGAACGATGATTCGTATTTTGTTAGTTGACGATCATCCTTCGGTTTGTGAAGGGACCAAAAACATGATTGAGCAGGACCCGGACATGGAAGTGACGGTATCCTATTATTCTCCTGAGGCGCTGGAAATGGCCAAAAATCAGGAGTTCGACGTGATGCTGTTCGATCTCAACATCCCCGTGATCAGCGGTCTGGAGCTCACCAAGCGTCTGATAAGCATCAATCCGGATTTTCGGATCCTGATTTATACCGGCTATGAAATCAGTTCGAATTTTAATCTGCTCGTGGATGCGGGCGTATCCGGCGTGATTAGCAAGACGGCCAGTCGGGACCAGCTGCTCAATGCCATTCGCTGCGCGCTTCGCGGGGAAGCAGTCATCCCCGTGTCGCTCTTCAGACAGCTGAGACGGAGCGAGGTGCGGCTATCTTCCGCTCGCAACGACAAGACGATGGACGATGTCTCCATCAATGAGCGGGAACAGGAAATCCTTCAGGAGGTCGCCGGAGGGAGCAGCAACAAGGATATCGCAAGCAAGCTTCTCATGAGCCAGCGTACGGTCGAATATAACTTGACGCGCATTTTTGAAAAGCTGGGAGTCAGGTCGCGATCGGAAGCGATCGTGGAAGCCAAGCGGCTGGGACTTATTCATAACGGAGAATTTGTATAACGGAAATAATTCTTTAAAAACCTTGAATTCTCAAGGTTTTTTCTTTTGTATGATTTATGGATTTATTTATATCGGCGCAGGTGGACATTCCTATATCATTTTTGTTTTGGGTCATATTCCAAAATATGTTGACATTTACATAGTCAGCCGTTAAATTAAACGATGTATTAAACAGTGTTTAAATTAAATTTTATATATTGGGAGAGGAGGAAGGAGGACGCTTTGATGAAGGATGACAGCTCGGTACATACAGCAGGAACAGATACGAAAATGGACATATTGAATGCCACCGTCGAGCTGATCCGGGAAGAAGGAGTCGCGTGCGCGACGCTGCGCAGAATTGCGGAGAAAGCGGAGACCAATTTGGCGCTCGTGAATTATCATTTCGGCTGCAAGGATAAGCTGATCTCCAAAGCGATCGGCAAACTTGTAGGTACCTTCGATGATGCTTTCGCCATGCTGGAGGATGAAGCGCTGGAGCCGCTTGAGCGGTTGAAACAGTTTTTTTACCGCTACCTCTCACATTTGCAGCAGTATCCCGGACTTGCCAAGGAGATGATGGATCAGAGCCGCCTGATCCTCTGCTCGCAGCATGAATATGCACGCTACAGTCAGGTCATGAAAACCGAAAAACTGGTCGGCACGCTGCAGGAAATTACCCGCGAAACCGACGAAGCCGTGCTAAGCGGCATGATGGCGCAGCTATACGGCGCGGTATTTTATCCGGTCATTATGCATTCTTACATGAATATGTCCGGAGATGAGCCTGCCCCGGATATCCACCTTCCGGAGCTTGAGCAGCAAATCGAAATGCTCTTCAACCTTTATTTTCACAAATACACCCAGAAGCCTTAGGAGCATCGCGAAGACTGTATAAACTATATATAGAAATGAGTGGAGAAACCTATGTCTAAACCATTGGCGGGACATCCCGCCGAAGAAGCGCCATTCTCGCTGAAGGCAATCCTTCCGCCGCTGTTGGCGGTTGTCGTCGGCATGATTATGGTTATTTTGGACGGGACGGTCGTGAACGTGGCGGTACCGAAACTTGTGGACTTCTTTCACAGCGATCTGAAAACGATCCAATGGGCCATCACTGGTTATACGCTGGCACTCTCGGCCGTCATTCCTCTTGCGGGCTGGATGACCGACCGTTTTGGAGCTAAACAGGTTTTTGTTACGACTATTATTATGTTCGTCCTTGGCTCGGCATTGTGCTCCATAGCACAGAGCGCGGCCCAGCTCATTATTTACCGCGTGATCCAGGGTCTTGGGGGAGGCATGGTGGCTCCGATCGGGATGGCGATGGTATTTAAACTCGCGCCGCCGGAGCGCAGAGGCGCCATTATGGGCATGCTGGGTGTGCCCATGCTGCTTGCGCCAGCCCTTGGACCGGTGCTATCCGGATGGTTAGTGGAATATGCTACCTGGCGCTGGATCTTTCTGATCAACGTCCCGATCGGCGTGGTCGCGGTTATCTTAGGTATTGCTTATCTGCCTAAAGCGGATCATCATGCATCCAAAAAGTTGGATCTTCTGGGTATTATTTTGGCACCGATTGCTTTCTCCATGCTGGCATATGGCGTTAACGAAGGCGGAAGCGTATCTTGGACGTCCAAGGGAGCGGAGCTTGGCCTTATTGTAGGCGGGGCCGCATTGATCCTGTTTATTCTCGTGGAGCTCATTCACAAAAGTCCGCTGCTCGAACTGCGCGTATTCCGTTCCACGGATTTCACGCGTGGCATTATTCTCGCTTGGATCATGCAGGCCTCCCTGTTTGGCTGCATGCTGTTCGTTCCTCTGTACCTGCAGAACATTCGGCAGTTCACGCCGCTCGAAACCGGGCTCATCCTGCTTCCGCAGGCGCTGTGTTCCGGGCTTGCGATGCCGATCAGCGGCCGGGTCTTCGATAAGTACGGCGCGCGGCCGATTGCTTTCGTGGGTCTGACCATCATTGCGGTAATGCTGTTCCTGCTCGGCCGGATTGAGGCTTCAACATCGCTTTACTACATTATGCCGGTTCTTGGCGCGATGGGCTTCGGGATGGGCTTATCGATGATGCCGCTGAATACGCATGTGTTGAACGCAGCCCCGCGCCAGTGGGTCAACCGCGTGACGCCGCTGACGACGGCCATGCAGCAGGTCGTTGTGTCCTTCGCGATTGCGGGCATGACTGGATTCATGACGAGCCGGGTAACCGATCACATGACCGAAGCGGGCCAAAGCGCAAATCCGCTGACAGCCGCGGTGCAGAGCTTCGACGACGTGTTTATTCTGTCCGCCTGTCTGGCTGCCGTGGGCGTTGTCCTCTCTCTAATCCTCCGCAAGCCGAAGGAGATGCAAGTCGTTTCCGGAGAGGAAGGAAAGCCGGATCCGTCGCTCATGATCGGACACTAATGTTTGCAATGAAGGTAAAGGCCCGCGGCTGTTTCACTGAAACGGCTCCGGGCTTTTTGCCGTGAATTTGTTGCCTTTGCCGTCTTGTCCGCAAAATAGCGGAAACTTCGACATTTTTTTGCATAATATGATCTGTAATTTTTTGTAATCTGGTATAATCATCTCAAATGGTTATCAATTCAAGAAGATGGTGATTAGGAAAGCATGATTTTATCATTGGATATGAAGACCGCTTTTGTTTCGGTTGTGCTCGGGCATCTTTTCACCGTCGTATTAATTAGTGCCTATCGGTATGGACATAAAAAGGACAAGCTGATCAACACGTTTTATGTCTCCAAATGGCTCGAGGTCATCGGATGGGGGCTGGTTATATTCCGTGGAAGCGTTCCCGAATATATATATCTCAGCGTTGTGAATTCGATCCTTTTCGCCGGAAGCGCGGTGGAAACGATCGCTCTTTCCATGGTGCAGCATGCCTATAACCGTAAGGTAAAAAGGAGATATCTCGCCTTTACGTTATTCAGTATCATCGGGTTTAACATTCTGGTGTTTCTGGACAATGCGGAAAGCACAAGGATTGCCTTTGCTTCTTTTTGCACGGGCATGTTTTTGGTGTACCCGGTATACCGGATGATGACAAGCAGCTATACCTCGAAGCTCAAGCGTCTTATGGGCTATCTGTACGGGATCGTTGTCATCGGACTGTTCAGTCGCTCGGCCATGTCGCTTTTTACGGGAGAGTCCATGGGCTTTTTTACGCCGAATGTATATCAGGCCCTTTCTTTTTTATCCTTGTACCTGATTATGATTTTGGAGAATACGGGGTTCATCCTGCTGTATAAGGAGCAGGCGGACGAGCGGTTGATCCAGATGGCCACTAGCGACGATCTGACCGGTACGTTAAACAGAAGAACCTTTATCGAGCAGGCGGAGAGTTACCTGACCCAGCTGTCCAGAAGCAGATCCTCGGTTTCCTTTATCCTGTTTGACATTGATCACTATAAAAATATCAACGATACCTATGGACATATTGCCGGTGACCGCGTGCTTGCGAGTATGTCTGCGCTGATTAAGGAAAAGCTGAAAGACGTGGGCCTTTTTGGCAGGTTCGGAGGCGATGAGTTCGCCATTTTGCTGCCGGGCATGGACGAGAAACAGTCCGGCGAGGCAGCGGAGCAGCTGCGTCAGGCGGTGGAGCGTATGCAGGTTTCATCGATTCCGGTAAACTTCACGATCAGCATGGGCATCGTAACCCTGGACAGGAGGTTTGAGCCGGACGTGAGCAAGCTGTATAAATGGTGTGACCAAGCTTTGTATGAGGCTAAGCGACAGGGAAGAAATCGCGTAGTTCGCATCCGGTTTACGAATGAGAAGCAGGGGGTTATTGAATATGTATAGCGTGGATTTACGCGATGAGGCCTTGGTGTAAGGGGAAACTCCCGAAGCTGATGCCTTTTTTTGAAAGAATTCCTTCTATCGGAATTGAAACCTAAGTCGCTGAAATACCGTATAAGCATGTTAGTAACCATTCAATCATTTATTAATTTATCCGAAGGAGAAGATGCATCAATGGAAAGTGACAGGTATATTTTAAATTTAGTTTTGGTGGCACTAATGATTGGGTTATCGGCCTTTTTCGTGGCGGTCGAATTTGCGGTGATCCGCGTACGGGCAAGCCGGGTGGACCAGCTGATGGCTGAAGGTCGCAAGGGTGCCGGCGCGGTAAAGAAGGTACTGGAAAATCTGGACGGGTATTTATCCGCCTGCCAGCTCGGCATTACAATCACATCACTCATATTGGGTTTCCTCGGGGAACCGACGGTGGAGAAAATTCTTCATCCCTTGTTCGAAAAGTGGCATTTTTCCGAAGGACTGAGCTCAGTATTGTCTCTAATCATTGCCTTCGTTGTCATTACGTATCTGCATGTGGTTATCGGGGAATTGGCGCCGAAAACCGTGGCGATCCGCAAAGCGGAAACCATCGCCCTCTGGTTCTCGCCTCCGATTATCTGGTTCAATCGAATCATGTACCCGTTTATTTGGCTGCTCAACGGCTCGGCGAATCAGCTTGTCAAGTTGTTCGGCATCAAACCCGCCTCGGAGCATGAAGAAGCACATTCCGAGGAAGAGCTGCAGATTATTTTAAGTGAAAGTCATGAAAGCGGAAAAATTAACGACAATGAATTCGGATATGTAAGCCGGATCTTTGCGTTTGACAATATGCTGGCCAAAGAGATCATGGTTCCGCGTACCGATATGATCTGTCTTGATAAAAATAAACCGCGGGAAGAAAATGTTGAAATTATTAAAGAGCAGCAATATACCCGTTTTCCGCTCATCGATGGCAGCAAGGACAACGTGATCGGCATCATCAATACGAAGCAATTTTTCCTGGCTTATGAAGATGACCCGCATGTGGATGTAACCACGCTGATTCATCCGGTCATGGCCGTTTCGGAGGTCACTCCGGTCAATGTTCTCCTGCAGCGGATGCAGAGCGAAGGCACGCACATGGCGCTGCTGATCGATGAATACGGCGGGACTTCAGGCATTGTAACCATAGAGGATATCATCGAGGAAATCGTTGGCGAGATCCGCGACGAATTTGACGCTGACGAAGAAGAAGAGATTAAGGAGCTGGAAAAAAACCACCTTATTGTCGACGGGATGGTATCCATTTCGGAGATCAACGATTATTTCAATCTTGATATTGATACCAAAGAATGGGATACCATTGGCGGATGGCTGTACAGCCAGAGCAATGAGATGGAGGAGAAGGATACCTTCATGCAGGACGGCGTTGCGTTTACCCTTCTAGAAAGGGAAAACAACCGTTTCTGCAAGCTGGAAATTATCAAGAAAAGACGAAACGAGGAATAAAAGATGGACAATTCTTCCGTGAACTGGGCGAGCCGCTTCAAACGGTTTTTCTTGAATAACCGGTTTGTATTGTTTTTGCTGGTTCTGCTCTTGATTGGCGTCAACATTATGGTGCTTAGCAAAATATCTTTTATTTTCCATCCGGTCATCGTCCTGTTGAAAACCATCGTATTACCAATCATTCTCACGGGAATCGTGTATTATTTGCTGAATCCGATCGTGGATTTTCTGGAAAAGCACAAAGTGGGACGAATTCAGTCCATTTTGATGCTGTACGTATTTATTATCGGCATTATTGCCGTGCTGCTGACGCTTGTCATACCGGTGATCCGGGAACAAATTACGGACCTGGTCAGCAATTTTCCAGAGTACAGTGAAATGGTGAGAATACAGTTTGAGCATCTGATGGGAAGCAAGTTGGTTAACCAATTTCAGGATTCCATCAACTTCGATCCTCAGGAAGTCATCAGGACGATTTCTCAGAAGGCAACTTTATTCTTGAATAAGACGTGGACGGGGATCGGCGGCTTTGTCGGCAACTTGATCGAAGTGGTCCTTTCCATCGTGACGGTACCTTTTATTCTGTTCTACCTGCTGAAGGACGGCAAGAAACTGCCGGGCTTTATTCAGAGCTTCGTGCCGACGAGACTGCGCGGTGAAACCAACCGGGTCATGAGCGAGATGAACCATCAGATCAGCTCCTACATCCGGGGCCAGATTATCGTCAGCTTCTGCATCGGCGCACTCTTGTTTATCGGCTACATTATCATCGGTCTGAAATATTCGCTGATCTTGGCGGTTATTGCGGCCTTCACGAGCGTGGTTCCTTATCTGGGTCCCGCGATTGCCATTACGCCGGCGCTGATCGTTGCGCTCGTGACATCGCCGATTATGCTGCTGAAGATGGTCATCGTATGGACGGTCGTCCAGTTGATCGAAGGGAAATTCATATCGCCGCAGGTGATGGGCAAGACACTCAAGATTCACCCGATTACGATTATCTTCGTGATCCTGACCAGTGGCAATCTGTTCGGCATTGTCGGTATATTGCTGGCAGTTCCGGGTTACGCGGTGCTTAAAGTGGTCGTTTCTCACATCTATCAATGGTTTAAAATCCGTTCGCGCTTATATGAAACGGAGCCGGTAAAACCGGAGGTATAGGAGCAGCAAGATCAGGCCGCGGGCAACCGCGGTTTTTTCTTTTTTTCTATGAACCATTGTAATTCCGCTTGCGGCGTGTGATAATGGGATGTTCGTCTTCATGGACAAGTGAAGGGGAAAGATTTTCAAGTGAAAGCTGGAGGTAATTTAAACGTGGAACGGTACCCTTTTACGTATGATCCTGCACGGCCTTTTATTCAGCAAGCGGGTGAATGGGTGGCGGATGTATTTTACGACTTACTGCCTGATGCGGGCTTCGAGGTCCGCGATGAGCAGATATATATGGCGTTTCAACTGGAAAAGGCATTTGCCGAGAAAAAAACGATTTTTGCTGAAGCCGGCGTCGGCACGGGCAAAACGCTGGTCTATCTACTATACGCCGTGTGCTACGCGCGATATACGCGCAAACCGGCCGTCATTGCCTGCGCCGATGAGTCCCTGATTGAGCAGCTGGTGAAGCCTGAGGGCGATATCGCCAAGCTGGCCCGGCACCTGGATCTGATGATCGATGCGCGCCTTGGCAAATCGCCGGATCAGTATCTGTGCCTGCGGAAGCTGGACGATGCGCGCGTGAAGGGCGATGAAGAGATGCTGTGGGACGGCATTGCTGCCGGACTGCCGGATTTTGTGTATTCCCATGCGCCCATGCAGTCCTTTCATGCCTACGGAGACCGGCGGGATTATCCGCAGCTGAGCGATGAGCAGTGGCAGCAGATTAACTGGGATTCTTTCCAGGACTGCTTCACCTGCGACAGGCGCCACCGCTGCGGGCAGACATTGTCCCGGGATCATTACCGGCGTTCGACCGATTTGATTATTTGTTCGCATGACTATTATCTGGAACATGTCTGGACATATGACGGCCGTAAACGGGAAGGCCAGCTGCCTCTGCTGCCGGAGCACTCCTCGGTCGTTTTTGACGAAGGACATTTGCTGGAGTCAGCCGCAATGAAGGCGCTCGGGTACAAAATGAAGCATGTTGTGTTTGAAGAGCTCATTACGCGGCTGCTGCAGAATGAAATCCGCGAGACGCTTGCGGTGCTGATTGATGAATCCATCGTGCAAAGTGAAGCGATGTTCTCGGCATTCGGGCGTTCTAGCCGTTTGATAGCAGGCTCGGACCGGAAAGAGATCATGCTGAGCGAAGAGCTGCTCCGCGAGGTGCACCAGTTCCGAAGCCTGCTGACGGCGATTGAGGAAGAGCTGGTGTTCGAAAGCGAACTGTATACGCTTGACGATTACCAGCTGCGCATCGTAGAGGAGCATCTGGAAATGATGCAAAAGGCGCTGATGCTGTTCGAGCGTTCGGAAGCCTTGATCTGCTGGGTGACGGACAGTCCGGAAGGGCTAACGCTTTCGATTATGCCGAAGAGTGTGAAGGAAGTGCTGGAAGAGCATGTATTTGGTCTCAAAATGCCGATCGTGTTCTCTTCGGCTACTTTATCCGTAGACGGTTCTTTCCGATACGTGGCGGACAGCCTCGGGATCAACAGTTTCCTGTCCTTCTCGGTGGCATCGCCTTATGAATATGAGCAACAGATGGAGGCGCTCGCGCCGGCGTGGAATCTCGCCGAAGGCTTCGACGGCAAAATGAAGGAAGCCGCGCGGCTGCTCCAAAAAACCGGCGGCAGAGCGCTGATTCTCTTCAAAACTAGAGAGGAGCTGCGCCTCTTTAAACAAGAGGCTGCAGCAGAACCGGCACTTGCGGGCATGAAATTCTATTTCGAGGGTGACGGGGAAATCAGCCATCTGATTTCGGCATTCCAGCGTGAAGAGGAGAGCGTGCTCTGCGCGGTCAGCCTATGGGAAGGCCTGGATGTGCCAGGCCCATCACTTTCGAATGTCATCATTTGGTCGCTGCCTTTCCCGCCGCATGATCCGGTGTTTATCGCGAAGCGGAATGCTGCTGTTGACCCCTTCGAAGAAGTGGATCTGCCTTACATGCTGCTGCGGTTCAGACAGGGCATCGGACGCCTGATCCGCTCGCGGGATGACCGCGGAATTGCCGTGATTCTGGGTGAGGAGCTGCGCATGAATTCTACGGTTAAAGAGCGTGTGTTAGCAGTGCTTCCAGATGGCGTAGAGCTGCAGGAGCAGGCTTGATATTTATGATCATGAATCATTTACGGGATCAACATTTCAGCGTATAAAATAGCAGGTGGAAAACTCCAATATTGGCGCCGCAGAGACGTCTGATATTGGAGTTTTTTTGAGGACTGATACGCTGCATTCGCCCGAGAAATTGCCGCAATACGGGTTGACTGTTTCAAATTATATTTTTCACATGATATTCATATGCGCTTCCATATCCTAGGATGTTGCACTTCGATAATCCAATCCGGATTTGATTCTGTCCGAGCTTGAAAGGTATAATGAATATACAAGTCAACTAAACTGACCAATTTTTAACTTTTATTCATAGCAAGGAGTTGTACACCTTATGCCTAAAACACCCCGTCGACATCAAGATGATTTGGCATCACTGTTTTCGCTCGCCTTCAGCACACTCAATCAGGAGCTTCACCAGCGGCTGAATGAGCTTGGATTCGGAGATATCAGGCCGATGCACGGATTTTTGTTCCAAGGGCTGATTCCGGACGGGGCCACGGCAAAGACGTTGGTTGACCTTTTGGGTATTTCCAAGCAGGCGGTAAGCCAGATGCTGGATTACCTGGAGGAGCGCGGTTATGTCATCCGAAGACCGCATCCCTCGGACGGGAGAGGCAAGCTGGTTGTGCTCACGGAGCGCGGCTGGGCGCTCCTCAAGGCCAAGGAGAGCATCTATTCGAAGATTGAAAACCGCTGGGGAGGGATCATCGGTCCTGACCGCCTGAATATGATGCGTTCCGATTTGAAACAGATTATTCAAAGCGTTGGCGAAGGGGAGTTGAAGCAAAAGCTGCGCCCCGTGTGGTAAACAAGCCTTTTCGCGCAGTCGTTAATCATTTCATGAAAAGTAAAGGATCGAAGAGCATATGGAACCGTCCTTAATCTTAAAAGCATTATCCAACGAAACTCGCCGGCAAATATTGTTTTGGCTTAAACATCCGG
Source organism: Paenibacillus dendrobii (assembly GCF_009807035.1). GTDB lineage: Bacteria > Bacillota > Bacilli > Paenibacillales > Paenibacillaceae > Paenibacillus_AQ > Paenibacillus_AQ dendrobii. The sequence continues at coordinate 117,280 of NZ_WUBI01000003.1, read as the reverse complement.
AGCAGTATTTTGATGAAACGCCATATCTGGAACAGGGGCTTACGCTTCAAATCGGTGCCTGCGTGAGCGATATTCAGGAGCAAGCGGGACTGGCCCAGTCCGTGATCTCCAGTTATTTATTAATGATGCAGAAGGCCGGGCTGCTGGAAGCCGAGCGGGTGGGCAAATGGACCTTTTACCGACGCAACGAAAAGACAATTCAAGCATTTGCGGAATATATTCGAACCGAATTATAGAAAAATAACCGGAAAATTTATATTTAGAGCATAGCTGAAAAAGGAGGCAACTCCTTTTTTTTGTTTATATACATTTACATATCTAGATAATTAGATATATAATAGCGGATGTTAAATAATGAACATATGCGAGACGGGAGGCAAGTAAAGGGAGAGCCCCGTCAATACATATCTAGATGTATAGATATGTATTTTGCGAAATGATTGGGATAGGAGAGAGATTAACATGAGAAAAGGCAGTCCGCTGCTTATTTTGATTCTGGCTTTGGGTGTGTTTGGTATCATTACGACCGAAATGGGAATCGTGGGAGTGCTACCCCAGGTGACTCAAAAATTTAATATTTCGACAACGCAGGCAGGACTTCTGGTAAGTATCTTCGCTTTGGTTGTAGCCGTATCGGGTCCTTTCGTTACGCTGCTTGCTTCGGGGATGAACCGGAAGGTTATCCTCAGTGTATCGGTGCTTATGTTCGCGATTTCCAATGTTTTTTATGTTTTGACGGGAAGGTTTGAGGTACTGCTTGCCTTTCGCATTATTCCTGCCATTTTTCATCCCGTCTTTTTCTCCATCGCGCTGGTTACGGCGGCGCAGCTTGTTTCACCGGAAAAAAGCGGTCAGGCGGTCACGAAAGTATTTGCAGGCATCACCGTTGGCTTCGCGTTTGGCGTACCCCTAACCTCCTATTTGGCGGAGCAGATCTCGTTAGGGGCGGCGTTTCTGTTCGCAGCTGTCGTGAACTTGATCGCTTTTGCAGGGATTCTCATTCTGCTGCCCTCCATGCCGGTCCGTGAGAAAATGTCTTACGGCAGGCAGCTTGGCATTTTGCGAAAGCCCGCCGTGTGGCTGAACATCGCGGCCGTTTGCTGCATTTTTGCGGCCATGTTCTCGGTATACAGCTATTTTGCCGAATATCTGGGGCAGGTTACCCACATGAACGGTTCCTGGATCAGCATCATGCTGATGATATTTGGAGTGATCATGATCGTGGGCAACTTCCTGTTCGGCAGTTCGCTGCAAAAAAACATGATTCGGACGGTCGCTGTTTTTCCGCTTCTTTATCTGGTCATTTACCTGCTGGTCTATGCATTGGGTACTTCATTTGCTCCGATGCTGCTCGTTGTTTTTTTATGGGGAATGATTCATTCAGGCGGGCTCATTGTCAGCCAAACCTGGCTGATGACGGAGGTGAAGGATGCGCCCGAATTCGGTAACAGCTTGTTCGTTTCCTTTTCGAATCTGGGCATTACGCTGGGGTCCTCGCTTGGCGGCTGGTTCATCTCCCGGTTTGGTATTCATCAGCTGATCTGGAGCGGCATGCTGTTTGCGGCGGTTGCCTTGGTATTGATTATGGTCAAACTGAAAATGGACCGTTCCGGCCATGTGCAAGCTTCTGAGACGAAAAGCGTTTATTTCAGCAAATGAGTCAGTGCAATCATGGTCAGCAGGCCGAATATAAATGAAAATGTGGAGGCACGCTCATTGCCATCTCCGTGGCTCTCCGGAATGAGCTCTTTATATACCACGAACAGCATGGCTCCGGCTGCAAAGGCAAGGCCGTATGGAACGACTGCCGTGAAGTTTCCGGTGAACTCCAGTCCGATCCAGCAGGCCGCGAGCTCCAGGACGCCCGTGAGCGTGGCCAGGAGCAGAGCGGTTCGCCGGCGTAGTCCGTGCGTAATAAGGAACAATGCGGTCAGAAATCCTTCGGGAATATTTTGCAGCCCGATGCTGAGGGCAACGATGGTCCCGAGATCCTGATTGCTGCTGCCGTAGCTGACACCCACGGATAAACCCTCCGGTAAATTATGCAGGGCCATCGCGGACAAGAACATCAGTGAGCTTGTCTTGCCTCTGTTCGAAGCCTGCGGTGAATGCTCCAGATTCTGATGGGGAATGAGCAGCTCGAGCAGGGTAAGAATGGCTGTGCCCAGAAGTGTGCCAATCGTCAAAATCCACAGGTTAGACAGCTTGAGTGCCGACGGGATCAGGCCATAAGTCGAAGCAGCGACCATAATGCCTGCGGTAAATGCCAGCAGAATATCTCTTCCACGGTGAGTCACCCTATTAAACAGCAACGCAGGCAGTGCGCCCAAAGCCGTGCAAATAGAGGTAGCCAAACAGCCCATCCAAATGGTATTCATCGTTTCCTCCCGGTCAAAAAAATGGCGGAGCTTAAATCAACCTTGTACCAAAATATGTGCAAGCTCTGCTCACTATGCGAAAAACGATTTCCAGGGATGCTGCCAAGACCAGGAGGTGAGCTCCATTTTCAGCAAATTTCAGGAATGGGCTGTTACGGATATTAATACAATAGACAAAGGACCGCCATAGCAGCATTATGAGCTGCTATGGCGGTCCTTTATCGCTTATTTTTCCTTGATTTTAATGCTGTCGATCGTTACTTTCTCGGTTGGCTTGCTGGTCTCGCCCGTGTCGGGATTTGCTTCAACCGGCGTAGCGGCGATCTTCTTCACGGTATCCATGCCATCCGTCACTTTACCGAAGATGGTATAGTTCGGCTGGGAGTTCAGGAAATCGCTGTCTGCCCCTGTACAGATGAAGAATTGACTGCCGTTGGTATTCGGACCGGCATTGGCCATGGCCACGATGCCAGGCTCGTATTTATAGCTGGTTTTCTCATCCTCGAAGGAGTACCCCGGACCGCCTGCTCCGGTTCCCGTAGGGTCGCCGGTTTGAATCATGAACGATTCAATAATGCGGTGGAAAGTCACATCGTTGTAGAATCCTTCCTTAGACAAGAAGACAAAGTTGTTCACGGTTTTCGGAGCGTCTTTGGCAAACAGCTCAATCGTGAACGAGCCCTTGGAGGTTTTCACTTCAGCCTGATAAGTTTTGCTTGTGTCAATTTTCATTTCCGGAGCGCTTGTCCAGCTTTTTGGCTCTGTTGATTTTGGCTGCTCTGCCGATGTTTCCTCTTTTTTACCGCATCCGCCAAGCGCGAGCGCAACCACGATCATTAGCATGAGCGGAAAGTATGCTTTTTTGAATTTCATGAAATTCATGTTCACTCCTTTATGCAATCTGATCTAATCATATCGATTTTTCGCTGTAAAATCTAGCTTACGCGAGAAAGGACTTCTTAAGACAAGGGGAGAGGCTTCCGGATGAATTGAAACTTCTCTCGATCAAGCACGTTTAAGAGGGTAATGAATGTAAAAATCGACTTGGAGGGATGAGGATGTTTGAAGCGGCGAATGCCCGTTTGGCCGAACTGAAGGAAAGCATACGCAATAAGTCTCGATGGGAGAAACGCCTTCAGGAGCTTGAGACCGAGTTGAGGGACCGCGAACGGGAAGCGGACGGCTGGAAACAGCGCCTGGCGGATGAAGAGAAGGATGTGGAGCGATTAACCGGAGTTTCCTTGTCCGGCTTATTCTTCAGTCTGATCGGCAAAAAGGAAGAAAAGCTGGAGCGTGAGCAGCTGGAGGTACTGGAGGCGAAAGCAAAATTCGATGCGGCCGTGAGGGCTGCGGAGGATATGAGACAGCAATGCGAGGAAACCAGGAAACAACTGCAGGATGTGCGTTATTCCGATTTCGAATACGAACGAATCCTACAGGAGAAGGAGCAAATCATTTTGCAGCAGCATGGGGAACTTTCGGAGTTGTCCGAGCAGCAAACTGATATGGCTTTGCACCTGAAGGAGATGAAGGAAGCGGAACAGGCTGGTCATTCCGTGCTTCATGATCTGGAACAGGCAAGGGATTATCTCAATTCAGCCCGTAACTGGGGAACCTACGATATGCTTGGCGGGGGCATGATGTCCACCCATATCAAGCATAACAAGATCGATGAGGCCATGGACTATATCCATGATGCACAGACGAGTCTGCGCCGGTTCGGCAGGGAGCTGCAGGACGTGCAGATGAATCTGTCCATTGAGGTGGACATTGGAAGTTTTCTCAGGTTCTCGGATTATTTTTTCGATGGTTTCATTGCCGATTGGATGGTGCAGGGAAGGATCAACGATACGCTGGCTCAGGTGGAAGAGAAACTCGATGCGGTCAAAGAGGTGGTTCGTCATCTGGAGACCGAGCATCGGAGCTTGGAAACAAGACTTACGGATATAAGAAGAAGATATGAAATGATAATCGAGCAGGCAGACTAATTATCCTAAATCATGGAAAATGAACCTTTAGCCGCATGACCCGTTCAGGATGGACCTTTATAATTAATCCTTAATACCTAACATCACGGCGACTACTAAACAATAATCGAAAGGAGCTGAGGCGTTATGAGTTTTTTTGACAAGCTGAAGTCGGGTGTTGCCGAAGCAGGCAACAAAGCCAAAATCGCGGTGGAAGTGAACCGTCTCAAGATGCAGAATTCCTCCAAGCAAAAGGAAATTGAGCACGAATACGAGCATATCGGCAAAATGGTATTTGATTCACTGAAACAGGAGAACATGTGCACTGCGGAGCAACTGCAGCCGATGGTTGACCGAATTGTGCAGCTTCAGGATGAAATTCAGCTGAACCAGCACCAAATCAATGTTATTTCGGATGAAAAGAAATGCGCCTGTGGTCACACCGTGCCGATTGCAGCCAGGTTCTGCCCCGAATGCGGACATCAGTTTGTGGAGATCGAAAAACAGGAGGGCGATGTGTAGTGCAGCAATTTTCCGTGGTTTTGCAAGAGACGAGGAAGTGGTTTCAATCCTTTAGATTGTATGGCGTTCTGGCTCCCTTCGAGCTCCACTTGCTATTTGGGGCTCTCGGGATCCAGTTTCTGCATAAACTGCTGATCGCCATTCTTCCCATCTCTTCCTACCATGCGCTGAGCGTCATTTTCGTGACGATTCCGCTCCTTGTCATCGCTCATTATGCATTCTGGATTGGAGCATGGCTGACGCTGGTTTCAAGTAACGTGAAGTACTTACCGTATGCGCTCTGGATTAATGCATTCATCATATTATTCCCTTTCACCAGCATCGGATTGAGCGGTCTGGTCAAAGTACTTGTATACGTGGGCATGGGATATGTATTGTTCAGATACACGGCGTCCAAATATGCCAATATTAGTTCAAGCGGCCGGGAAACGCATAAACTATAAGTTTCGCAAAAATGCAATATACATAAATGAAAGTCTGAAAAATAAACCCCCGGGAAGGTTAGCCTTCCCGGTGGTTTCGTGTTCTATTAGTCTTTCCATTCCACGCTGCGGAAAAGTCCATGCTTCATGAGTGCCAGGACAAAATCGGTATAATACGCTTTGCGCACGATTGCACCATATTCATGGTTTTTATAGATATAGAAAAGCGCATCGGTGTATACATCATTGTCCTCAAAATAACGCCGAATTTCCTTTAACCGCCCCAGATAAGGCTCCTCTTGAAGCAGTCGGATACGAAACTCCACATCTTCTTCATTGACGACCTCCGTAATGACAGCAACTTCCTCGTTGCAACGATACGTTAGCATTCGTGCTCCTCCGATCGATGAATTTAGGCCATTCATAGCCTGGATCTCTTACATTAAATACCTTAAATAGACATAGCCACTGGCTAGGATGACGGAGAAGATCATGATCGGAAAACCATATTTCAGGAATTTGGTGAATTTCAGCGGGTATCCCTCTTTGGCAGCCATACCGGCAACGATGAGGTTAGCACTGGCGCCAATGAGGGTCCCGTTTCCGCCTAGGCAGGCTCCAAGGGCAAGACTCCACCATAAAGGCTCCAGATTGCTTACGCCCATATTTCCCATATCCTGAATCATAGGGATCATGGTTGCAACAAAAGGGATATTATCGACAAAGGCGGAAGCGATGGCACTCATCCATAGAATCAGCATTGATGTGGAAGCCACATTACCGCCGGTGAGACCAACCGCCTTCTCTGCCAGCGTAGAAATAACGCCCGTTTCAATCAGACCGGCAACCAATATGAATAGTCCCACAAAGAAGAAAATGGTTGGCCACTCGACCTTGGCGAAAGCCTCCTCCAGCATATGCTCTCCAGTAAGAAGCAGAAGGAGAAAGGCGCCAGCGAGGGCCACCGTGGCGGATTCGATGTGAACGAGCTGGTGAATGAAAAATCCGATAATCGTAAGACCCAGTACCGTCAGACATTTAATCATGAGTTTTTTGTCGGTCAAAAGCTCTTTTTCATCCAGATCCATGATGCTCTGCATCAGCTCCGGCGTTGTTTTGATCTGTTTGCGGAAAAGAAGGATAAAGATAGGAATCAAAGTGGCTAGAATAATGACCGCAATCGGCATCAGATTCTGAATGAAGGCCATAAAGGTCAATTCCTTGACCGCGCTCCCGATCATGATGTTCGGCGGATCGCCGATCAGCGTGGCCGTACCGCCGACATTGGAGGCGATAATCTGCGCGATCAGGAAGGGGAGCGGATTGACCCGCAGCTGGCGAGTAATACTAAAGGTAACGGGTACCATCAGCAGCACGGTGGTCACATTGTCCAGAAAAGCGGAGCCGACAGCCGTGAGAAGCATAAGGGAAATCAATATGGCGAGCGGCCGTCCCTTGGCTTTTTTGGCGGCCCAGATGGCCACGAACTTGAACAGCCCGGTTTCTGCGGTAATATTGACGATGATCATCATCCCGATCAAGAGACCCAGCGTGTTGAAATCGATATGATGGATCGCGGTTTCTTGATTCACAATGCCGAAAATCACCATCAGTGCGGCGCCGATCATGGCGACTATGGTGCGGTGGATTTTCTCCGAGATAATCAGTGCATAAGCCACTAAAAAGATAACAATAGCCAAAATAGTTTGTTGTTCCATAAGTTCCTCCCGTTCAATTCTTGGATGTGATCCGGTAACAGTAGATTTAGCATTGATTCATGCTTCAATTCCTCCCTTTGAACATCAGGAGAATATTGACACATGCGGACCCCAAGAAGGACGAGTAGGCGAAAAAAGACAAAAAGAGCCCGCACGTGGCAGGCTCCTCCGAATGTTATCTATGCGTTTTTGAAATAACTTGCCCCTATGTGAAAGGGGAATGTGAATATTGGTTTACAATAATTATAAAGTGTTCACGCCGGCTTGTAAAGCAAAGCCGGACCTTAACGGGAAAGGAGACGTTATGAATAAAAAGTGGTGGAAGGAAAGCGTCGTATATCAAATCTACCCGATCAGCTTCTTGGATACGAATGGTGACGGCATCGGGGATTTGCGCGGGATTATGTCGAAACTGGATTATTTGAAGGATCTTGGGATCGACGTAATATGGATCTGTCCCATCTATAAATCGCCGAACCATGACAACGGTTATGATATTAGCGATTACCAGGATATTATGAAGGAATTCGGAACGATGGACGATTTTGACTTATTGCTGCGAGAGGCCCATGCACGGGGACTGAAAATCATGATGGATCTGGTGCTGAATCACACCTCGGACGAGCATCCCTGGTTTATCGAATCCCGTTCCTCTAAGGACAATCCGAAAAGGGATTATTATATATGGCGCAAAGGCAAGAACGGCGGTCCTCCGAACAATTGGGAGTCGTATTTCAGCGGCTCGGTGTGGAAGTACGATGAGACGACGGATGAATATTACATGCACCTGTACTCGAAGCATCAGCCCGATCTGAACTGGGAAAACCAGCGTGTCATTGACGGCATGCATGAGATGGTAGAATGGTGGCTGAAAAAAGGGGTGGACGGGTTCCGGTTTGATGCCATTGCTCATATCGTAAAGGCTGCGGGCCTCCCGGACGGGGATAATCCGAACCATCTGCCGACGGTTCGCGCTTATGATCTGTTTTCCAATCTGGAAAACGTGCATACGCTCCTGAATAATCTTTATGAGCGCGTGCTCTTCCATTACGATATCATGACCGTGGGCGAAACCTCGGGGCTGGGTCCGGAGCAGGCGCTAAGTTATGTGGGCGACACCCGCAATGAACTCAATATGGTTTTTCAGTTTGAGCATATGCAGCTGGATGCGGCTTCCGGGGGTTCGGGGAAATGGAATATCCGCCCGTGGAATCTGCTGGAGCTGAAGAAGGTCATGAGCAACTGGCAGACGGTTTTGCATGAACAGGGATGGAATGCGAACTACTGGTGCAACCATGATCAGCCGCGCTCGGTCTCACGTTTCGGGGACGATACCAGGTACCGAGTAGAATCAGCCAAGATGCTGGCAACCTTTATTCACATGCTTGAAGGGACACCATATATTTATCAGGGCGAGGAAATCGGTATGACGAACATCGCTTTTCAGTCCATTGATGATTATCGTGATGTGGAAACGCTCAATTTCTACGAGGAGCAGATGAACGAGGGCGTGCCAGAGGAGAAAATCATGCAGGTGATCTGGAAAAAAAGCAGGGACAACGCCAGAACGCCCATGCAGTGGAATATAAGCGAGGAGGCGGGGTTTACGAAGGGAAGGCCGTGGATTCGTGTGAATTCCAATTATGCGCTGATCAACGTGGAGGATGCGCTGAAGGATCCCGATTCCATATACTATCATTACAAAAAGCTGATTGCCCTTCGCAAGGAGCATGAGGTCATCGTTTACGGCAAGTACGAGCTGCTGCTCGCGGACGATGAGGAGATCTACGTATATACGAGGACGCTTGGAGGTTCCCGGCTGCTCGTTATTCTTAACTTTTTCGGGAATGAGCCGGAGCTGACGCTGCCGCACGATCTGAATCTGGATACCAGGGAGCTGCTGGTTTCCAACTATCCGGTCAAAGGGGATGACGATCTCAGCCAAACGTTCCGCCTCCGTCCTTATGAAGCCAGGGTGTACATGCTGAAGGCTTAATGGCTTGACATGAATGAAAAAAATTGTTAAATTTACCTCATCCTAAACCAAGGGAGAGATTTTGATGACGGTGGTTGTTCTTAACTAATCAAATTCCATATGAGACCACAGGAAAGATGCAGGGAAAGTTTGCCTTTAGAGGCAGCTTTGTTTTCCTACGCCTTATCCGGCAGAGACAATTGGCCGTGCTGTTTTCAATACAGCCGACACGGATTGACTTGGGGTCTTGGAAATAGTTAAGAACACGCGAAGCATCAAACGGCACCTTGGCTGCTGTTTCATTCTTTGTTATCCATAAGGCTGATATATCCGGTTAATTTCGGGTACATGGCCTTTCGAAAACCGTGCTCTTGCAGCACGGTTTTTTTGCGTTATAAGAGAATCGGGGATCTTATAACGCAAAATGAAGTGCTGCTCTTGCTGGAGAGTACATTTATTTCGGGATGACAATGAGCATGAAGCTGTCAGGAACAAGGGACAAGGAATCGCGTAGGCGTTCTTTGTCCCTTTTTTGCATTTTAGCCCATAAAAAAGAAAAAGGAGGTTCATGTAACCCATGGACAATATCACAAACAGCATGCTGGAGTATGACAAATTAAAGGAAAGCCTGAGGGAATATGCCGTATCTTACGCAGGCAGAAAACATATTGATGATCTGGCTCCGGGATTCCATTTACGGGCGATTGAGACCGCACTTCTGGAGACAGCGGAAGCGAAGGCTTTGCTCGACAAAGGTGCAAGCGTACCGCTGCCTTCGCTCGAGGGCATAGAGCATATCGCATCGCTGCTCCATACCGGATACCTGTTCTCCGAGCAGGACTTCACGGCGGTTCAGACCTTTTTGCACAGCTGCGGCCAGCTTCGGAAATATATGGCGGGCAAACGGGACATTGCGCCGACGGTCAGTACGTACGCTACATCGATGCAGGAGCTGCCACGCCTGAAAAGCGAGATCGAACGCTGCATCCGGTTCGGCAAGGTCGATGACCAAGCGAGCAAACAACTGGAGAAGGTCCGCAAGAAAATCGCCGTCATCAAAGAGCGGATCCAGAAAAAGATGAGTTCGATCTTGTCGAGGCACGGTTCCATTCTGCAGGAGCATTTGGTCAGCGTGCGCGGCGGACGCTACGTCGTTCCGGTGAAGCGGGAGTACCACAAGCAGATCAAAGGCGCCGTGCTCGACCAATCGACGAGCGGTCAGACGGTGTTCGTGGAGCCGGAGGAAATCGCGCAGCTTCAGATCGAGCTTGGCATGCTGGAGGCTGATGAGGCGCGCGAAGAAGGGATCGTGTTGAGTATGCTGACAGGCATGTTGGAAGCATCCAGTGCTGATCTTCAGCTCAACATCGACATTACGGGGAACTATGATTTTATTTTTGCCAAAGCCAAGTACGGACGCTCTATCGGGGGCAGATCCGTTCAATTGAACGATGCGGGTCATATCCGCCTTAAGGGAGCGAAGCATCCCTTGATGCTGAAGACCATGGTGCCGCTTCAGCTCGAGATGGGGAAAGGGTATCGGTCCCTTATCATTACCGGCCCCAACACCGGCGGAAAGACGGTAGCGCTGAAGACGCTGGGACTGCTTACGCTCATGGTACAATCCGGACTGCTCGTACCCGTGGAAGAAGGGAGCGTGTTCGCCGTATTCGGTAACGTCATGACGGCGATCGGCGACGGACAGAGCATTGAGCAGTCGCTCAGCACATTCTCCGCGCAAATCCGCAGATTGATTGCCATGGTTCGTGCCGCTAACCATTCCACGCTGCTGCTTATTGACGAGCTTGCCGCAGGAACCGATCCGGGGGAGGGGATGTCCCTTTCCATCGCGATTCTGGAGGAACTTAACCGCCGCGGCGCGATGATGATGGTGACGACTCATTTTAACGAGCTGAAGGGATTTGCTTCACGCACCCCCGGATTTCAAAACGCAAGGATGGAATTCGATGTGGATACGCTGGAGCCGCTGTACCGCTTGACGATCGGGGAGTCGGGCCAAAGCTACGCAATTGAGATTGCCACCAAGCTGGGCATGCCTGCGGGCATCGTCGGGCGTTCCCGGGATATTTTATAGGGGCATAAGCCGCAGCCTGCTGAACCCGAGACAGGGACTTCTACCCAAGTGCCGCGAAGCGTGGACTTAGAGCAGGAGACGGATTCGGAAGAGCGAGTCCATTGGACGGGGAATCGTGCGAGCCATAAAGAAAGGAGCGGGAAAAGAAACCCTGCGCATGCGGAGAAGAAGCAATTACCAAAGGAGGAGCCGGCAGGTGATCTGGAGGCTGAGACCGTGGAAAACGCCAAGCCACGCCGGCTTGAGGTCGGAGACGCGGTATATGTCAGCTCATTCGGCCGTACAGGAATCGTCTATCAGGAGGAGGATGCCAAAGGCATGGTCGGAGTGATGATCCAAAAGCAGAAGCTGAAGATCAACCGAAAGCGGCTCAAGCTATACATCGAGAAGGGCAATCTCTATCCGGAGGATTACGATTTCGATATTGTTTTTGACAGCAAGGAGAACCGGAAGAAAAGCAAGCTGATGCAGCGGAAGCATGTGGAAGGGCTGAGCATTATCCGTAAACCCGAGGACCGCTGAATTCCGACCAAGCAGGGGAATAGCTGGATACACGCTGTTTCCCTGTTTTTTATGAAAATACCTGTATAGCCGGATAGAAGCGGTTGAATTTTGATAGGGCGGGTAAAGAAATAATAAGTGATGATTTACCTTTTGCGCCAAATTGTATCGGGTTATTAACTCGAGTTCATCAAGATTATCCAGTTTTCAACATATGATATAGGCAAGTTTAGTAGAGAGAATGAAGGAAGAGAATAGCTTTATAGATGGAGGGAAATCAATGTATGAAACCAGAAGAAATGGACCGTAAGCTGGAGCCGGCCGTGCGAGGGTTATCCGAACAGGATGTGCTGAGCCCGTATAACGACGCGACTAATGACAGAATACTCGAAAGTAAAGAGATCATGCAGAAATGGACCAAAGAGGACTATTTGAATTCTCAGCAAAAGGTGGATCGCATTAATCAGGAACTGACGGATGCCATCGTAATCGGCGAATCGCCCGACAGCTCACGAGTGCAGGATATTATCCGTCAGCATTATGAATCCATGACGCAGTATTACACACCTACGGCTGATGTATACAAAGGGCTTGGAGAACTTTACGTGGAACAACCCGAATACAAAAAGCTGTTTGACACGTATCATCCCCGGCTGGCGGTATTCCTTTGTGAAGCGATGAGAATTTTTGCTGAACATGAATTGAAATGAAGCGTCCGACACAAAATGGCCTTCTGCAGCAGCAGAAGGCCATTCCTGTAATTAAATTTACAACAAATTACAATTTTTCGCTGATAATCCGGGCGAATTGCTCCAGAAATTGCTGCTCGTCATGATCGAAACGTCCCTTGAGCGGACTATCGATATCGAGTACGCCTAGCAGCTGCTCATTTTTGATGAGCGGGATGACGATCTCGCTGTTGGAGGCCGCATCACAGGCGATATGCCCTGGAAATTCATGTACATCATCGACTACGAGCGTTCTGCGTTCAGAAGCGGCTGTGCCGCATACCCCGCGATTCAGCGGAATACGAATACAGGCTGGAAGGCCTTGAAAAGGTCCAAGTACAAGCTCTTGACCGTCATAGAGATAGAAGCCGACCCAGTTGATATCCGGCAGGAAGCTGTTCAGCAGTGCTGAAGCGTTAGCCAGATTGGCGATGGAGCTGGGTTCATCGTGAATGAGAGATTTCAGTTGTTCCAGAACGGACGAGAATTGTTCACTCCGGTTTCCTTCATAAGGAAGTGCTTGAAACATCATACTCCACCCTTTCTTTTAACCGATGGTTAATTATAAACGATAGTATACAGGATTAACCCCCGCGTCAAGGGGGAGATGGGCCTTTTAGACGTGAAAGAGAGCGTCACAAGATTGTTTCCTTATCTTATAAGCAGGGTAAGGAATGGATAACAAGCAATGACTAACTAGAAGAAAGCGATCACGGGAGGGAGAGAGGCAGCATGCGTGCAGATATGCAAAACTTATTTATGGGAATCCATATGCTTTATCATGCTCACACCAAGGATTTAACAGTGAGGGATATGGAACCTGAACTGGAGCGCCACGGATACAAGGTGGGTGAGCGTGAAGTGAAAAAAGAGCTGGAGCACCTGACCGAGCTGAATTTCCTGACCGCGCACGGTGATGAGTACAGCCTGACGGGAACCGGCATTGAGGAGTTCAAGGAAATCCAGATGATGCTGAAGGAGCTGTGCGGCGAGGTACTGGAGCCTGTACAGAAAAGCGAGAAAGAAAGAACGGAAGCTTGAAACAGATAAACAAGCGCCTCAAGTCAGATGAATGCTGGAGCAAATTTGAAAAACAGCCCAATGCAGAATGCATATGACATCTTAGAAGGAGCGTAAAGTGATGATAAAAAGAGTAGCAATGACGGGTTTGATCGCTAACGCAGTTGTGATGCCGCAGGCGCTCGCTTCCGGCACGTCGGTGTCCGGCGCTCAAGCGGCACACGGAACCTGGTACTGGTTAGCGTACAGCGCTGCGATTCTTTTGTTTGGCTTCGCCATTTATATCATGTCCGGAGCGCGAATGAAGCGGCGGGTGAGCATGCTTAGGGTCGCTCTTCAGAGCGAGCTCGATATCGTCGACGGACTTTTGTCCGATAATGAAAATGCCTCCAATTGGACTGAGCCGAGGGCAGGTTATGAGCAGGAAAGCCTTCACTTGGAGCTGACGGAACTCAGAAACAGACTGAATGCAGATTTGAAGGAGCTTAACCGCAAGGATGTATCCGTGTTTAATCTGGTGGGACTCAGCAGCATCGCCAAACGATTCACAGCTGAAAAAAGAGCGATCCGCGCGCAGCTTAGGACACAGGCCTAAAGGCAGTGGAAACGGCATGATTCCCCCTGCCTTCGAATAAAGCGACTTTCATATGCGATACAAGTAACCCCCGAGAGCAGATTAAATGCTCCGGGGGTTTTCAGTTTTCAGTTGCGGTCCTTAAGGATGGGGAGCTTCCGTCAGGTTAAGCGCGGCATATTCGTCCTGCTCCTGCCACATGTCCTCGGAAACGGGTTCAGGGGAATCGACGCGGGAACTGCTCTCTCCGGATAGAGCTTCCTGTACGAACTCTTTCACTGAAGACTTATAGAGCGTTGGATTCGTGTCAATAGCAAATCCATGAATTGCCCCCTCAACGAATAACAGCCGCTTGTGACCGGATTTGGCAGCGAATAAATCCGCGCTCATTTGCGGTGGAATGTAACGGTCCTTCGTGCCGTGGATAAACATCACGGGAACGCGGCTCCCCTCAACCGTTCGGAGCGGACTTACCTGATTCAGCGCAAAACCTGCCTTCCAGCGGAGTCTTGCGTTGACCAAAGGAAGGAAAACAGCAGCCGGAATGTGGTTCAGCCTCTGCATCTGATGATGCATCAGGCGTGTGAGATCAGAATAAGGGCAGTCGGCTATGACGAATTTAACGACCGGATCCGGGAGCGACAAGTATTCCAGTACGGTGCTGCCTCCAAGGGAAACTCCGTGCAGACCGATAATGCAATCCCTGCCGAAGGTTTGCGTAATGAAACGGATCCATGATGCCACATCATGCTTTTCATGATAGCCGTACGTGGTGTATTTGCCTTCGCTTTTCCCATGGCGTCTCTGATCGATCAACAGCAGGTTGAAGTTGTCCTCGTAAAACATTTCCATGAACGGGATAGAAGCGGGCAGAGACGTCGTATACCCATGCACGAGAATGACCCACTTTTCCGACGCCTGTTCGGCAGGCACCATGACACCGTTCAGCCGCAGGCCGTCATGACTCGTAATCTGTACGTCTTTTTTCGGTAGAGGATCATAAAATTCCCGCAGGCGCGCTCCTGCCCGCTCCAGAGCTTCAAAGGTCTGCTGATGGTTCAAGGCCTTCATCTGGGTCATCTGCACGAAAGCGTATTGGGTTATGCCTGCTGCCGCCAGCGCGGCAGCAGCCACGGCCAAGGCGGCAATCCACCATTCCATTCCATTCAACCTCCAACCTGGGTGCAATTTCAGTAGGGTTTAGTATATACGGGAAAACCCGGATTTAATCTGACAAATGTGACAAAATACGCCGGAGGGGGCTTCAAACAGCAGATGTGAACGAAACTGAACTATTAGGATATAGCCTTTCAAAGAGTGAGATGCTAAAATAAAGTAGAAGAGATTTGCTTTGTCACTAGACATAGAGATGAACTAAAGAGATCATGCCAAGGCGCCTCTAACTTTAGTTCGAAGAAAGGAGAGGGTCGGCAATCTATGAAAACGAAGAAAAAGCCGGTGAATAAAGCAGCACAGAAAAAAGCAGAGCGGGAACAGCAGGAGAAGCGCATGAAACGTGTCATCTGGATCACAGGTGCATGTATCGTGGTATTGGTGGTGCTGCTTCTGGTGATTAAACCGAATTCGGCCAAGGGAGATTTTGATTATAGCGCGCTCCCAGTGCTCGGCAATCCGGATGCCCCGGTTAAAATCGTGGAGATGGGCGATTATAAATGCCCAAGCTGTCAGTATTTTACCCAGGCGGTTTCCCCAGAGCTGCAGAAAGATTATATCGACACAGGCAAGGCGGCCTTATACTTCATGAATTATCTCATCATCAGTCCGGATGCGGATTCGATGACTGCCGCTCTGGCTGCGCAGTCCGTATTCCATCAGAACAAGGATGAATTCTGGAAATACTACGATGCCATCTACAAGAATCAGGGAGACGAAACCACCGAGTGGGCAACACCGGATTTCCTGGTTAACCTGGCTCGCACCGAAAACATCAAGGTTGATTACGACAAGCTTCGCAAGGACATTGATGATAAGACGTATAAAAAAGAAGTTGAAAGCCACAACGAGACAGCGAGAAGCCTGCATGTCATGAGCACGCCGACCTTGTTCGTCAACGGAGAGAAGGCCTCTGAGAAGGCTTCCATGGACTATACCGAGCTGAAGCCTTTCATTGAGTCAAAGCTGGCTGAACAAAATACGAAATAACGATTGCGGATTGGATAAAATCCCGTAAACAAAGGAGTTAAAAACGATGGAAGGCAACCGTTTCTTGGCGTCTATTCGCCCATATGCCTTATATATGGCATGGATCGTATCCATCGTGGCTGTGGGCGGAAGCTTGTACTTAAGCGAAATCATGCATTATGAGCCCTGCAAGCTGTGCTGGTTACAGCGGATTTTCATGTATCCGCAGGTTATCCTGCTAGGGATCGCAAGCTACAAGAACGACCGCAAGATCATTCCCTATGCCATCACACTAAGTGTCATCGGGGGCTGTATCTCCATCTATCACTATGCGGAGCAGAAAATACCGGCACTTGCCAAGGCGCTGCCCTGCACTGTCGGTATCCCGTGTGATTTCGATTATCTGAACTGGTTCGGATTCATTACGATTCCACTGTTGGCATTGATTGCGTTTATCCTTATCGTTTGTTTCCTGCTCGCGGGCCGCGAAACAGCTGAGGAAGCTCAAGAAGCTTAATATGGAACCAAAACGCTTGTCCCTGGCGGGACAAGCGTTTTTTTCTGAAAATAAGACTTATAATTTCTAGGGATCGAATCCTTGTGTTGCAACAACAATCGGTATAAGAAATCCTGGATATAAAGATCAGGAATAAAAATGTCTTACAGCGTTTCTATCTCAAAAGAAACGTTACATAATTTTTTGACAAGACTAATCTCTTGAGCTACATATTCAAAGTGTTCTAACTGCCACGCCTTGCACATGATTCTAATAAATTCTCCTTTATGATGAATATCCGTGTATCCATCATGCTCATAAAATGGTTTATTAACAATTTTTATCTTCTCAATTTCATCGATGCTCCAAATGAGTTGATCGTCAATTACCAAATACCTGTGAGTGAAGTTTACAACAATTTGCTTTTGTAATTTAAGGTTGGGGATGTTGTAGCCCCCATGCTCACAAAGTGCTATTACATTCTCAGAAATCATAGCAAGATGTTTACTTTCAATATTTAGTTCATACTTTTTGAGAATGCTATTCCATACATAAATGGAACCACCACGGTCTAAAAGAACACTTCCTCCAAAAGAATTTATAGGGAAATAATCGTCATTGTTGACGACGATATAATCAAAATCAAGAAATTCGTTAGGGAAATTAATCATATTTTTCAGCATTAGAATTTCTCCTTTAAGGTTTTATTATGAAAGAATATCATTGTGAGTAATTAACTGAAAAGAGATAGATGAAAAATGATCTGAAGACACCGGACACACCCGCACCACATAACCGCATCGCGACGGGCGATTTTATCGGCTTAAGGTGGGAGAGCGTCGCGAATGCAAGAACGTTAACGAGGTCTGTCTTGAAAAAGAGTCGATCGACGTTTTTCCCGGAACGAAGCATGAGAGCGGTTCGGCCAATGCGTCCCGTCCGTAGCGGCCATAAATGATCGCCCTGGAGGCACGGCTTGCTCCTAAGATGCTCTGCGGTGTACAGTGAATGTGATTTTGTTGTTAGAGAGGAGGGCGAGCTGAATGACATATAGATGCGCAGGAGTGATTCCCAGACTTGGGGGAGAACGAGTTAGGCTGCGTCCGCTGTCTGTTGACGATGAGGAGGCCATGTTCGAATGCTGGTCCGATCCGGAGGTTCGCCGCTATTCTGATCTTCCCGAAATGCCGGCTCCGTCTGCAGCAGGAGAAATGATCGGGATTCTGAACGGCTTGTCCGTAACCGAAGACGGGCTTCGATGGGGCATTGAAACCCGGGAAGGCAAGCTGATCGGCAGCTGTGGCATGAACTGGTGGCAGCTTGAAGGGGCTTACCGCGGGGAGATCGGCTGCGAACTGTCCCGTCCATACTGGGGAGAAGGGTATATGCGAGAGGCTATGCAGTTGGTGATTGCTTATGCTTTCACCGACATGGGGTTGAACCGTATTGAAGCGCTGACGGATCCCCGCAATCTGCGTGCGGGGAGGCTTTTTCGCTCCCTCGGCTTTCAGAGGGAAGGGCTTCTGAGACAATACCGGCACACGGATAACGGTTTTGTGGATGCCGATATGAATGCACTGCTGCGTGACGATTGGAAAAAATAGAGATCGATTCGGAGCATTTTCAATAGGCAGCGTTTGGAGTACGATGTAAAAGGAATAACATGATTGGGGTTGGGGAGGAAGGTTATGTTTACTGCCTATCAACAGGGAGAGTCGCAGCTTCACCGTACCGACCCGCTGAGCAAGCTCGTTTTGCTGTTTTGCATTGCGCTGCTGACCATGAGACTCCATTCTTCGCTGGGGCAGGCACTGCTGCTGTGCATGGTTCTTCTTCTGGCAAGATGGGGCGGCAGCATGGCCTGGGACAGGCAGGCGAAAGCACTCGCGCTGCTGGCAGGATTTGCGGTTCCGTATTTTCTGGTGACTTTGTTCACCGTGCCGGGGGAGCACGTGCTGGCTGAATGGGGACCGCTGCGGTTGACGCGGGAGGCCTTGGATTCGGCTGGTTCGGTCACGCTTCGCATGTTCACCGTATTTTTATCCTCTTACGTATTTATGTTTACGACGGATCCAAGAGATATGGTTATATCATTGACCACGCGCCTAAGGATCCCTTACCGCTTCGCTTTTGGATTATCAATGGCACTGACATTTCTGCCGCTGCTGGAAGAGGAGGGCAAAAGCATCTCCGCCGCCCATCAGGTAAGGGGCCGCGGAAAACCGGATGGTATTCGGGGCAAATTGGAGTGGTGGTGCACTTTCACAATAGCGGTGATGCATAATGCGATCAGAAGGATTCAGCAGACGGCAGGAGCGATGGAAGCCAAGGGTTTTGGGGCTTACAGGGACCGGACATTTCTCCGCGAGGGCATGCCTGTGCGAAAAGGACTATGGGTTGCGGCCTCAGCGGTAACGCTGACTGCAGGATTGTGGTGGTACATCCATATTGTAAACCTATAAATATATTGTGGTTGACGTTGGAATCGGGAAGATGCAAAATAACATGGAGAGCTTTGAACGGAAGAGAAACGGCAAAGCCGTTCTTCAGGATGTAAAGGTTCATCTTATTTACGGTTTAGGAGTTGACATTAGATGGAAACCTCATCACAATCTAAGAGACGTTATCGTTCTTTCACCACACTGGATATTGTGCTTATGGCTATGCTGGCTGCAGCCAATGCTGTCATGACTTTTTATTTGTCTTATATCAATAAGATGCTGAACAGCCTGGGCGGCCCTGTAGCGACATCGACCATCGTCGGAGTGTATATGGTATACGGTCTGCTCGCATATTACATTATTCGTAAGCCGGGTACGGCAGCCATTACATATGGAATCGGCGGAGCCATTCAGTGTTTTGTGGGGAGTTCTTACGGGATTGCCTCCGCGATCGTGGCGGCGCTGTGCTACATGGTTGTGGCGGAAGCTGTTTTTGCGCTTGCCCGCTACAAGCGCTGGGGCACAGGCATGTTGATGCTTGCCGGAGGAGCCATGGTTCCTCTATGGTTTGTTTGCGCAGCCGAAATGTTCGGCTATACGGCGTGGAGCGGGCAGGTGCTTGCTTTTACGCTGCTCATGCGTCTCATAAGCGGTATCGTACTTTGCGGTTTACTGACCAAGGTGCTTGGAGACATGCTACAGCGAAGTGGACTCTTGCGGCGGTTTGCCATTGGAGGAAAGAGAGCGGAGCATGTCCAAGGTATCCATTAAATGTTCGAATCTATCTTATTATTACGATGACGAGCGGGAACCGGCGCTGCAAGGCTTGACCTTGTCGGTACCGGAAGGAGAATGGACGGCGGTCATTGGCCCGGGCGGCAGCGGTAAGTCCACGCTGTGCCAGCTGCTGAGCGGTTATCTGCCGCGAAGCGGCGGGGGCTTAAGAGAAGGGAAGCTTGAGCTCGCCGGGCTTGATCCGGCATCGGCTGAAATTGCCGATATTTCGCAGCTGTGCGGGATCGCATTCCAAGATCCCGATGCACAGTTGGTGCAGGGAACACCCCAGGATGAGGCTGCCTTTGGCCCGGAGAATCTGAGGGTGCCGCCGCCGGAAATCGAGCGGCGGGTAGAGGAGGCGCTGGCGGCGGTCGATTTGGTAGAACGCCGCCATTCACCGGTGCGAGAGCTGTCGGGCGGACAGCGCCAGCGCACGGCCATCGCCGCGGTTTTGGCGCTTCGCCCCGGCATCGTCGTATTTGACGATGCCTCGGCAAGCCTGGACCCCGCGGCCCAGGAGCAGTTCGTGCAGCTTTGCCGCAAGCTGCACGGGGAAGGCCGGACGCTGATCACCGCGTCCGGCCGGTTCGACGATGTCGCACGCTCTGCAGAGCGCGTCATCGTCCTGGACGGCGGCCGCGCTCTGCTGGACGGGCCGCCGCAAGAGCTGCTGCGCACGAGCCGGGACAGGCTTGCGCAGCTTGGGCTGCTGCCCCCATGGGAGGGGGCAGCCCCCGGTGCGGGTCCCCGCCG
Organism: Paenibacillus dendrobii; assembly: GCF_009807035.1. Classification (GTDB taxonomy): domain Bacteria; phylum Bacillota; class Bacilli; order Paenibacillales; family Paenibacillaceae; genus Paenibacillus_AQ; species Paenibacillus_AQ dendrobii. The sequence goes on along the minus strand of NZ_WUBI01000003.1, from coordinate 96,771 downwards.
CATGGCGGACCCGCACGGGCATGCGGCGTCGGCGCATATGACGCCGCCCCGGGCTGCCGCTGATTCCGGCAGCCTCTTGCAGGTCGACCGGCTGAGCTATGCCTATGCCGGTGCTTCCTCTCTGGCGCTTCACGAGGCCAGCTTCGCTATGAAGCCGGGCGAGTGGGGCATCATCACCGGAGAGAACGGCTCCGGTAAAACAACGCTGACCCGCCTTCTGATGGGACTCCTCCCGGTGCCGCCGGGAACGGTTTATTGGGAAGGCAGGGATATGTCGGCTTGGGGTGTCCGGCAGCGGGCAGATACAATCGGTTACGTCTTTCAGCAGCCGGAGCATCAGTTTGTTGCCCATACCGTATGGGACGAGCTGGTATACGGCCTCGGGAGCAAGAAAGGGCGCATTCAAAAGCTGGATTCGACTGAGCGTGAAGCAGCCGAAGTATTGCTTCACGCTGCCGGATTGGAACGAAGGCGCAGCGTTTCTCCTTACCTGCTCAGCCAGGGAGAGAAAAAACTGCTGAGCATCATCGGCCAGTTTGTTCATCCGAAGGCGCTCTATATTTTGGATGAACCTACCTCGGGCATCGATTTCGGCGCAGCAGCCAAGGTTGTGCAGCTGTGCCGCGAGAAGACGGCAGCCGGTTCGGCTGTACTGATGATTACGCATGATCCCGCCCTGTTTGAAGATGAGGCGTCTTTCATGCTGAAGCTTCTGCCGCGCGCTGCTGCGGATTATCTGAGACTGGTCCAATGGTAAGCCTGTTATGGCTGATGGATAAAGAATTATGGCAAACAAATCCGCCCTATGAAGAGAAGCCGCAATCCAAAGACGGAGTGCCTGCTCGATATCTTCAGCGAGGGGTGGATATGTTTCGTTACGGGGACGTTTTTGTCCTGTCTCGTCGTTCAAGAAAGGAAGCATATGTCAATAGTTCCTGGTATTAATCATTCGCAACGCAAATTTATATTGACGGGTATCTTGGTTTCAACCTTCCTGTCGGCTATTGAAGGAACGGTGACAGGCCCTGCCGGGCCTGCCATTATCAGCAGTTTTGGAGGCATGAAGCTGCTGAGCTGGATCTTTACGGCATTTCTGCTGACCATGGCGGTTTCGACCCCCGTTTTCGGTAAGATCAGCGATTTGTACGGCCGCAAGCCGGTGTTTCAGATCGGCTCGCTGCTGTTTATCATCGGCTCGCTTCTGTGCAGCTTTTCGCAAAACATGGAACAGCTGATTATTTTTCGGGCCATACAAGGGATTGGCGCCGGGGCCATCGTGCCCGTGACCTTTACGATTATCGGGGACGTGTACCGGATCGAGGAACGCGCCAAAATCCAGGGAATGATCAGCTCGGTATGGGGGATTTCCTCCCTGATTGGCCCATTGGTTGGCGGTTATTTTGTAGATTATTTGAACTGGCGCTGGATTTTCGGCTTTAATGTTCCGTTCGGACTTATCTCCATGTGGCTGATTGCCCGCTATTTTCATGAAAGCCGTGACAAGCGGGAGAAGACACCCATTGATGTGGCCGGGGCAGTGACGTTCACGATCGGCATGACTGCGCTGCTGTTCGCTCTGGCGACGGGTGGTCAGTATTTCAGCTGGAGCTCGCCGCTGCTGATTGGCTGCTTCATTCTGTCTGGATTGCTTCTGCTCGCCTTTGTCTTTATTGAAAATCGTGCAGCAGAGCCGATGCTCCCCCTAAAACTGTTCCGTATCCGGGACATTTCGGTATCTACGGTGGCAAGCATTTTGACCAGTGCGCTGCTGATCGGCCTGACCACCTATACTCCGCTTTGGATTCAGGGCGTTATGGGTAAGAATGCGACGATGTCGGGTCTGACCATGGCACCGATGTCCATAGGATGGCTGTTCGGATCCGTATTCGGAAGCCGGCTGATTTTGACCGCAGGTTCACGCAAGACAACCGTGATCGGTCTGGCCGGCATTGTGATTGGCGCAGCAGGGCTGGCATTTATTACGGGGTCAACTCCGCATTATGTATTATTGATTTACACCTTTATTTACGGTGTGGGCTTTGGTTATTCCACGACCGTGTTTACGATCATCGCCCAGTCCTCTGTCGGCTATTCGCTCCGGGGCGCTTCGACGGCCTTGAATACGTTTGTGCGTTCCTTGGGCCAGACCGTTGGCGTTGCCGTGTTCGGAACATGGATCAACCTGAGCATTGCGAACCGGATTGCCCGCCAGCCGGGGCTTGAAGACGTAAAGCAGGAGGAAGTAAACCAGCTGTTGACGCCGGAAGGAAGCGCAGGCATGCCGCAGGAGATGTGGAATCAGCTGAAGCATATTCTGGAGGGAAGCCTTCATTCGTTATACGTAGTAATGGCGGTTATTGCTGTAGTCAGTCTGATTTCTGTTTTGGCGCTTCGGAATACCGTGCCTTCGTCGGATGAAGAAGAGCAGGCGGAAAAAGCCTAATCCTGAAGTTTGGATACAATCAAAAAGGACATCTCCGGATAGCGATAGCCGCTTGGAGATGTCCTTTTTTTTGATGATGTGTGATTGTTTTCCGCTCAAGCCGAAAGGGATAAATGGTTTACTTCCGCTGAGATGGCGTCAATCGCTCTGCCTGCATTCCGAGTTTCTTCAGCAAATCAATCAGTTGCGCCTTTTCCTCATCGTTCAGGCCGCTGAAGGCGTGATGAATCCGTTCGGTATATTTGGGATATAAATCGTTCATCAGCGCCTCGCCGACGGGGGTGAGTTCCGCGTATATGACGCGGCGGTCGTTCGGACAGGGCCTGCGGTGGATGTATCCCCGTTCCTCGAGCTTGTCGATCACATATGTGACGTTTCCGCTCTGCAGCAGAAGCTTGGAGCCGATCTGCTGGATCGGCTGAGAGCCCTTGTAGAAAAGCACCTCCATTACGGCGAAAGCCGTCGGATTAAAGCCTTCGATTTTGCTGCTAATGACGGCGTGTTCGTTGATGCTTTTGAAGCTTTTGGCGAACACCCGGTACAGATGCAGGGACAACTGGGCATCACGTTCCTGTGCATGAATCATGATTACTCCCGCCTTTATATTCATTTACTGAGAGCCGTCAAGGGCACAATTTTGCATAATCCTTAGATTTGTATTCTTATCATATCGCTTGGCCCGGATGAAAAACATGTGATTTGTCACATTCCATCGGCTTTGAAACATTAAAATTTGTATTAAAATTTCATTCTGGGGATCGAAGATTCAATCGGTCCCGGGGCGGATGGAGGAAGTTCTCATTTTTAATACAGTTATCATAACGATTGAAGATGAGGGAGTGGCCGGAGATGAGGGAAAATACCTCAAGGAAAAAGGAGAGCTTGACGCGAAACCGCCCGTTTATGCTGCTGATGGGGGCGCAGTTGGTTTCGGATATGGGAGATTGGATGCTGATGCTGGCTCTGTTCACCATGGTGGGCTTGAAAATGAATGCAACTCCCTGGGAAATCACGATGATTTCGCTATGCATGGCGGTACCCATGATGATCGGAGGGCCATTCGGCGGATATTTAAGCGACCGGCTGAACCGCAAGCTCTTGATGATTATCTCGGACGTGGCCCGCTTTGCCATTGTTGGAGCGCTGTTGTTCACGGATTCGATGTGGCAGATTTATATCGTTCTTGTCCTGAAAGGAATGATGGCGGTCCTTTTCTCGCCTTCCAAAAGCGGTAAAGTCAAGGAGTTGATTCCATCCGCGCAGATGAATCAGGCTGTATCGATCAGCTCCGGCATTGAACAAATCACGAAAATTATCGGCCCTGCCCTTGGGGGAGTCCTGGTAACCTTGATCGGAATTAAATCTTGTTTTGTACTGGATTCGCTGTCCTATCTATTGTCTGCTATCTTGTTGCTGGGCGTTCCGCGTTATGCTACAGTGGCACAAGAGGAGAACCTGGAAAATACAGACTCCAAAAAGGCTGACGAAAAGCTCTCTTTCTGGAAGGAAATGAGTGCTGGCGTGAAGCTGATCGGAAGCATACCCATTCTTGCGGCTAGCGTATGGACGATTTTTATCATGCTCATGGTGGTGACGATTGCCGATTCTCAGGTTGTGGTCCTGTTCCGCGGAATTCCGAATGTTTCCGAGAATCTATTGGGCTGGTGCATGGGATCGAGTGGGCTAGGAACGCTGGTGGCTGCATTACTTGGCGGTAAGATTCCTTGGAATCCGCTTAAGAAGATCGGGCTTGGTACGGCGATCACGGGTGTTGTTTTTGGTCTGGCGGCGGTGATGATTAATCTGGCAGGTGTCATCAGCTGGACGTATGCCGTTTTGTTTGCTTCCTTTTTCTTTGCAGGATTTGGTGCCGGCTGGACCTACATCCCGTTCTCGACTCTGCTGCAGCAGCGGACACCGGTAGCGTTAACGGGCCGAGTATTTGGCGCGGTCAACAGTTTGAACAGTACGGCTGTAATTCTCGGTCCAGTCTTCGGCGGTGCCTTGGTGACCGCGTATGGCGCTGTGCCCGCGTTTATCCTTTCAGGATCGCTGACGGCACTGATCGGGCTCTTGCTCCTCGCCGGGCGGCGCATGATTGAACAGAAGGATGAGCGCCAATCCGCCGTCAACACCGGGCTGGTGCAAAGCCAGGCCACCCCGGAAGCGGGGATATAGCCTCAACGGCGAAAGGCTTAGAGTTTATACCAGATAAGAAGGCAAGGGGGTGTTTTGCATGGAAACGGGAAGCGGGGAATCTGTCCTGCTGGACGTATATATTGAAGAGGCAGGGTATGAGGAAAGCCACCCGCGCATTCGAGATATCGGATTTCAGGTTCGGGCTGGGGAATTGCTGGGCTTGATCGGCCCGAACGGGGCTGGAAAGAGCACGACGATCAAGACGCTGCTCGGACTCCTCAAGCATGCGAAGACCCGTGTTAACTTTAATGGAAGCTCCGGAAGGCATGCTTATATTCCGGAGCAGCCGGTTTTTCATGATGATTTGACGCTTTGGGAGCACCTGGATCTCGCGGCAGCCGTATATGGCCTGGATTATGAGTCTTTTCGCCGGCAAGCGGACAGGCTTCTGCGCCAGTTTGGCATGGAAGAGGTAAAGCATGATCTTCCGGGCGGATTCTCCAAAGGGATGAAGCAGAAAATGATGCTGATGCTCGGATTCTTGAGTGAACCGGATGTGTACATCGTGGATGAGCCGTTCATCGGTCTGGACCCGCGCGCGACGAAGGATTTTTTGCGGTTGTTGGATGAAGAGCGCAGCCGCGGAGCTGCAGTGCTAATGTCCACGCATGTACTGGATACGGCTGAGAAGATATGCGACAGATTCATTATGATTTCATCAGGAAAAGCCGTTGCGGAGGGGACACTTGCGGATATCCGCGAAAGTGCCGGGCTTCCAGGGGCATCGCTGTTTGATTGCTTCGATACACTTACATAAAGCCGGGTCATGCAAATGGGTTCATTTTGGAAGTTGCGAACCGCATCAAGCGGCCCTTTAGCTCCAAACCATAGGAAAGGAATTGAATATGACCGGGAGGAAAAATGAAGGATATCTGTTTCCGAGTCCCGCGAGCCTCTTCAGGCGGCGGCTGAGGAGCCATTTTAAAGATACCGCAGCCGTCGTGCGTTCGGTGGCCGATGACTGGACGGTGTTTCTGTATGTATTGATTCCCGGATTGCTGCTGGGTGGGAGGCTGTATTACGGTTTATGGAAGGAGCCGCTTCCTGAGTGGTCCGGACAGCTTTCGTTCGCGGTCATACCGGTTGTGCTTCTGCTGATTACGTTTATGGGAAGCGTTCTTTTACTTGTTCGGGAGGCCGATGTCCTGTTCATCGTTCAACGTAAGAAGTGGCTGCAGGGCATTATGCTGCGGAGCGGTCTGTACAGCATGGCTTCTGCAGCGGTGAAGACCTCCGTCTGTTATCTGCTGCTGCTGCCATTTCTCGTCAGGCAGTTTCATGAACATAGTTTGTTCATAAGCTGCTGCCTTGCCTTGACCATTTCCTTCGAATGGGTGTTGATGTGGTCCAAGCATCTGATCCGAGTGCAGGCAGACGGATGGCGGAGAAGAATGCTGTATATTCCGTTTGTCTTTATACCCGCCATCTTGTACGTAACGGTTGTTATACTTTTCAGGCATCAACCGGTTGTTCTCGGTGTTGGAGCAGGTATTCTGGCTGTTTTGAGTCTATTGCTTCTCAGCATGAGGCTGCGTCTCCGGGGGACGTTTATGAACGATGTGCAGGAGGATTTAGTCAAACAGACAAGCCTGACGAGCCTTGCGCTGAGCCAAGCTATAGACAAGCCGCGCCGGATCCGCAGGAAGACCTGGGTATTTCCGAAATCCGGCCCTGTGTTCCGCTCGACTGCACCTGCCAAGCGAATTGCCGGAGCGATGATCAAATCGCTGCTGCGTTATCCCCGGCAAAGACTCTTGTATCTGCAATTCACATCGGTGAGCTCCGTAGTTCTTATTTCGCTGCCTGCCGGGATTCAGATCCTTGTGTTCGCGGCGCTTCAGGCGCTTCTCGTATACTGGCTGTTTTTACAGTGGTTCAACTTCAGGGAGGATGCGTTCGTTTCTTTGCTGCCTTGGCCGGATGAACCAAGCTTTCAGGCAGAGATCTTAGCTGTTCGAACTTTGATATTGCCGTTTGCCGTGGTGACATCGGCTATCGTCATGTTCACGAGAGTCGTTCCTTGGGTAGCGGCATTCGGTTTCATTCCTCTGGCTGTGGCTGTTTGCGTGGTCGTTCCTTACGCCATGCTCATGTTTTTACTGAATAAAAAATCATAAGCAAAAGCCCGGATTTCATGAAGAAATTCGGGCTTTTATATGTGAAGCTTCATATATTGTCATCAAACGGAAGGGCCGCCTGCAGTCTGCGCGGCATGCATGCCGGCTGTATAGCCGGTGGAAAAGGCCGCAGTGATATTGTAGCCGCCGGTATAGCCGTGGATGTCCAGAATTTCACCGCAGAAAAAGAGACCCGGCATCAGCTTCGATTCCATCGTTTTGGGATTGATTTCTTTGAGGTTGACTCCGCCTCCGGTTACAAAGGCTTCCTCAATCGACTTGGTGCCGGTGACCTGTATGGCAAACTTTTTCAGAACATCCACAAAGGCTGACCACTGCTGCTTCGGCAGGTGGGCAAAGGTGGCGTCGCCGTCGAGCTCGGCCCGGTCCAAGAGAAGCGGAAGCATACGCTCCGAAATGGTTCCTTTAAGCACGTTTTTGATAGCTTTCTTCGGCTCCGCTGCCAGCTTGTCCCGCAGCATACGGTCCAGCTCATGAGGAGGGAGATCGGGAAACAGATCTACGGCCATCTCCACCTGATTGACCTTAAATTTATTTTTTACCTGGCGAATAAACTGGCTGCACCGAAGTGCAATGGGACCGGAAAGGCCGAAATGGGTGAAAATCATATCCCCGCGGTGTCCGATGCTTTTTTTGCCCTTCGGTGTCCATACCGAAAGTTCGACATCCCGCAGTGACAACCCCTGCAGCTCTTTGGAGGTGATCCAGCTCTCACGTGACACGATCGGAACCTCGGTAGCGTACAATTCGGTAATCGTATGTCCAGCGGCCTCCGCCCATGGATAACCGTCTCCCGTTGAGCCGGTATGGGGTACCGATTTACCGCCTGTGGCGAGAATGACTGCAGATGCGCGTAATGTTGTCCCGGAGGCGGTCTTAACGCCTGAGGCTTGTCCACTTTCATAGAACACTCCCTGGACAGGAGTGTCCGTCTTGATCTGCACGCCAAGCCTGCGTACTTCTCCCACAAGCGTGTTAACCACGCTTGCAGCCTTATCGGACACCGGAAACATTCTTCCGTTATCCTCTTCCTTCAGGGCGATGCCCAATCCCTCAAAAAAATTCATGATATCGATGTTGTTGAAATGCTGAAAAGCACTGTATAAAAAGCGCCCGTTGCCCGGAATATGGGCAATCAGCTCCTCGGTTTCTTTGGCATTCGTCACATTGCAGCGGCCGCCACCCGAAATGCCGAGTTTGCGTCCAAGCTTGCTTCCTTTATCCAGAAGGATAACCGAAGCACCGTTTTTGGCAGCTGCGATGCATGCCATAAGACCCGCAGATCCGCCTCCAACGACAATGACAGGATATGGTTTCACGTATTTTTCTCCTTTTGCCCGGCAGATTCCCGGGGCCATGTTTTAATTGTACCTTTTTAGGATATATCAGGGTATATTGTAATATAGTGTAGGCTGTGATTTAATCAACATGTACATCACTTTTTTTAAGTTAATTTATTTTCATCGCTATTTCCTGCAGAATCAGATATGCCAAGGTGTCATCCAAGTGAATGGATCTGTATACGCTGCCCGAATGGGGAGGAGGGACTTGCGATTATTTATGCGCTGAAAAATATTATAACACAGGTACTTATGGCGGGTTCGTTTGCGTTTTTGTTCCCGCTGAGCCTGGATAAATATGTCCGTATGCTCAGACGGAAGAGGAAGCTGGGTCCCACGGGTTTTGAATTTGTCATCATCGTTTCCAGCGCATTGAGCATCCTGCTGTGTTCATTGTTTTCCACCCCGCTGCTTCATCTGATACCTCTTAACCTAGGTATACTGCCGCTATTTATTGGCATGCTCTACGGAGGGTATAAAAGCGGTCTTCCCCTGGTGGGGCTTTATCTTCTATGTGATTATCTTTTCAACGAAACATGGTCTATCTCAGGATTAATTCTACATACAGGCATGCCGCTGTACCCCTTGCTTGTCTGGATGTCTCCGAAATTTCGCAAGGGAACCCTTACCGACAAAGTCAATAAGCTGTGGATGTGTCTCCTGCCTGCCATGCTCCTAATCACGGCGTCCCCGATTATTGAAGATCCCAGCGTAAACTTTTCCAATACAGGCCCGCTGCTTATGATTTTATTTTACATTATGGTGAGCGTTTTTGCTGGCGGGGCACTGATTTATGTAATTGAATTCGCGCTTGAGAAGCTGCTGCTGAAGGAACAGATTAAGGGCATCTCCGAAAAATACCTCCGAGAGGAGGAGAAGCTCCAGCAGGTCATGGATCTGGCTCCTCTATGCATGGTATCCGTAGATACGGATGGCAACGTTACCAGCATTAACGAAATGATGATGAATTTATTCAAAAGCCGTGATCCCGAACTTACCAAAAACGACATTCTTGGACATCCGCTCAGCGTCTTCGTCGATATGGTGGAGAAGGATTATATCAGCTACCGGATTGGCCAAGCCTTAAAGGGCTTCAAGATGAATAATGAACTGATCCGCATCGGGTCGCAGATCCACTATACGAGTACTTCGCCGCTAACCAATGGCTATACCGGCGAGATTCTTGGGGCGGTGCTGGTTATTCAGGATATAACCGAGCTGGAGCGTCTGAAGAGCGAGCTTGGAAATGTAGAGAGGCTCAGCCTAGTCGGGCAGATGGCTGCCAGCATTACGCATGAGATTCGAAACCCGATGGCCGTTGTGCGAGGCTTCCTCCAACTGATGAAGGAAAAGAGCCCGGAGTCGCTGGACCATTATTACCGGATTGTCATGGAGGAGTTGGACCGGGCGAACGGCATCATTAACGATTTCCTTTCCTTGGCTCAAAACCGGATATCGGAAAAGGAACAGTGGCATCTCCATCAGATTATCAACGATCTCAGCCCCCTGCTCTGGGCGGATGCCAATTTGCGGGGGCAAACGATTGAGCTTGTCATGGATGAACGGGTGCCGAAGCTGAACCTGAACGCCAAGGAAATCAAGCAGATGCTGCTCAATCTGGCGCGCAACGGGATGGAGGCGATGGACGAAAAGGGGAAACTGACCTTACAGACACGTCTTAAGGAGAAAGAGCAAACGGTGGAGCTGATCGTAAGAGATACTGGGATGGGGATGTCCAAAAGCCGTCAGGAGAGGTTGTTCGAACCTTTCTTTACAACGAAGGAAAAGGGGACGGGATTGGGTCTCGCCCTGTGTCTGAGCATCGTGGAGCGTCACGGCGGCAAGATTATGGTAGAGTCGGAAGAAGGCAAAGGCACAACGTTTATCATTCAGCTGCCTTTGGCGGAAGTCTGAGTCCGAAGCCTCGCAACGTGCTTTCTATTCCAGTGATGTCTCTTGATTTCAACCTTGTTGAAGGTATAATATTACTTATGTGCAGTATAAAAAGAACTAAAGTTTGATCTGTACTCTTCTTGGCTTATCAATGTAGCTGGACAGATTGTTATGTTTTTAGTTCGATTTATATATCTGAACTATGCGGATTAAGGAGTGATAAGAAATGTCTATGTCTTTTGACAGATATATGAGAGATATGATTCAGCCGATGAGGGATGAGCTTACGAGTCTCGGTATTAAGGAGCTCAGAACACCCGATGAGGTCGAAACGCATTTGCTGGATGCCCCGGGAACAACCCTAGTGGTAATCAACTCGGTGTGTGGATGTGCAGCGGGTCAATGCCGTCCTGGCGTGGCTCTGGCGCTGCAGAACGATTTGGTCCCCGACAATCTGTTTACGGTATTTGCCGGGCAAGACAAAGAAGCAACAGCCAAAGCAAGAGAATACTTTGCTCCATACCCGCCTTCCTCTCCTTCGATCGCCGTTTTGAAGGATGGAGAGCTTGTTCATTTCATTGAACGCCATCAGATCGAAGACCGTTCGGCTCAGGAAATTGCCGAAGATTTAGCTGAAGCGTTTGACCGCGTGTGCCGTTAATCGGCCGCAGCACGTGATATAAAAGCCCCGGATAATCGGATCTCCGATATATGCGGGGCTTTCGTGTATATGTAATGGTAGACTGCTTTGGCGGGCAATCTAAAAGCATACGAATGACAGAATGATGAAAAGAGGTGCCAAGAAATGAGCCTGCAGGAAGAAATCATTGCGGAGTTGGGCGTTAAGGCAGTCATCGATGAAGAAACGGAAGTCAGAAAAAGAGTGGATTTCCTGAAATCCTACGTAACGGATGCCAAGGCCAAAGGACTGCTTATCGCGATCAGCGGTGGTCTCGACAGTGCCGTGGTTACCGGATTATGCAAGAAGGCAACGGATGAGCTTACGGAGGAGAACGGCGCGGAATACATGACGCTGGGTGTCTTTCAGCCTTACGGAGAGCAGGAGGACATTGATCACAGCTACGCTGTAGCCAGAGCATTTGATCTGAAACATACGGCAGAGACCAATATTGAGGATACCGTGACTGAGATAGCGCTTGAAGCAGAGCAAGGGCTGAAACAGCTTGGAGTGCACCGCCATTTGACGCCGCAGGGCAAAGGCAATGTCAAAGCGAGAACCCGGATGGTGATGCAATACGCCCTTGCCTTTGAGCTGAACTTACTGGTGGCCGGGGCGGATCATGCTTCCGAGGCCATCACGGGCTTTTACACCAAGTGGGGCGACGGGGCCGTGGATATTACGCCGATGAGCACGCTGAATAAGCGTCAGGTGCGGCAGCTGGGACGATATCTCGGTGTTCCGCAGGAAATCCTGGACAAGGTCCCGACCGCGGGATTATGGGCAGGACAGACCGACGAGAAGGAGCTTGGCATCTCCTATGACGAAAACAGTGATTATCTTGAGGGTAAAGAGATCAGCGCTGCCGCGAAGGAACGTTTGGAGAGCTATTACAAGCGAACGGCACATAAGCGAAATCGGATTCCGGGGATTTAGAAGCTTGGGGAAGGAATTAGCAGCCGGCGTGGACAATGAGCTGAATATTCTGCTAAATATAGTTGTGAAAAAGAATAACCGGCAGGATTGGCTGTACACAAAACAAAAACGGGCTATCAAGGTTGTAACCTTGGTGCCCGTTTTTTTGTTTTCAGAAGTTGAAACTTGGGTCAAAGCAGCGGAGCGGACTATTTCCTACGCCATTTCTTGAGTTGCATCAGAAACCCGCGGTATAGCAGGTTCTTTTTTCAGGCTCAGAACGAGCCAGACGCAGTGCAGAAGAAGAATTCCTAGAACGACATAGTCCCACACGGAGACACCGCGGCCGTCTTGACCCAGAAACTGAAGCAGATTATGTATGAAATGGTAGATGATCAGCGGGATGATATTTCTATTTTTAACGATGAGTAAAGCTAAGGCTGCGCCGGTGAGGAGAGCATAAACAAGCTGCACGACGGTATCCTCTACGCTTTGTCCGGAGAGCATGTTAAGGACGTGGGTGACTGAGAAAAGCAGGCTTGAGGTAATGACGGCGGCGGTGACGCTTTTTTTGCGGAGAAGAATGTGCAGGATGAGTCCCCGGTACACCGTTTCTTCCACGAAACCGACCATGAGGGTAAAGAAGACGAAGAACAGGGCTTCCTTCCATGTAAAGCTTCTGAATCCGTTCAAAGCGACGCAGATCAGCGCAAGGACCAGGGGAAGGTAATAAATCCAGTTCTGCGGCGCAATTGCACTTAGCGATTGAAATCCGTATCGTCCCCAGCTTTTTTTCAAGGTCAGGAAGATGATCAGCACAAGCGATATTGGAATAAACGCAATCAACACCGGCGCGGTATAGCTCAGTTGTTGAATGGTTGCGTAAGCCCCGGCCATAAACATGGCAACGAGGAGGAGCAGTTCGATGATCACAACGCTCAAGACGGGACGCTTTTCGGTGAATGGGGTCTTGCTGACACTCGCATTATTGGTTTTTGTTTTCATGGTTCTGTTCAGCTCCTTTAATTAATTGCTCAACATATTCTTTTTCCATATTAAAAAAATGCTTGCCGTAGGATAGTACGGATACTCTGAAGTAATGCTTCTGCGGGTCGGGAATTTCAGCGAGTTCTCCCGCCACGATCTGTTCGACTGCATGCAGACGGCCGATTTCCTGATTCAGCTTGTGCATGTATTCCGTAAGACGCAGGTGCCGGGTCTTATCGTCCAGATAATCGTAGAAAAAGACTCTCACTAAGAATTCATTGCGGCTGAGTGCAAGCGGTTCTCCAAGCCACAGGATGAAGCTCTCGCGGCCCGCGGGTAGAAGGGAGTAGATTTTCTTATTCTTGCTGTTGCCTTCCTCTTCGGCGACGGATACCCATTCTTTGTCGGTCAGGCGCTTCAGAGCGGGATAAAGACTGCCGAAGCTTGCCTTGTAAAACATGCCAATGGACAGGTCGATGGTTTTTTTCATGTCATAGCCGCTCATGTTACCTTCCATCAGCAGCCCCAAAATGATGTATTCAAGCATTGGCTTCACCTCTTATGTATCGACTCGATATATCGACTTGATATATATAATATAATGGGTATTTGGATATCGGTCAATACTTATTTACAAAAATTTCTTTTTGAATCTCGGATGAAATATTGTAGACATAACTCGCATCACAGGAGGTCTCCTGCTACAATAAGGTTTGAATGTCTTGGAAGGATGGTGTAGTTCAGTGATTCACGGGATCGGGCATGATGTGCTGGAAATCAAACGGCTTTCCCTTTTGCTCAGCGGGCAGCTTGGGTATCGGTTTATGGAACGGGTGCTCACGGAGAAAGAGCGGGAGGAAGCCAGAAAAAGAGGCGGAAAGCTGACGGAGTTCGTGGCCGGCCGCTTTGCGGCTAAAGAGGCGATTTCCAAAGCTTTTGGCTGTGGAATCGGCAGAGTTATCGGCTTCGGCGACATGGAGATTCTGCCGGATCCCATGGGAAGACCCATAGCCGTTTTGAGTATGGGCGCATGGGAACGTCTCAATCTTCCGGGGGAACCGGAGTATATCATTCATTTAACTATATCCCACCAGACAGAGCTGGCTTCAGCGTTCGCAGTCATTGAACATACAGTTTAGACGCTTTCAGGGAGAAGAAAGCCGGAAGGATTTGACACAGACATATGAATCAAAGGGAGCAAAAGAGATTTTTCAGCCAGCATTTGCTGGAGTGGTATATGCGCAATAAAAGAGATCTGCCGTGGCGCCGTCACCGCAATCCATACTATATTTGGGTATCCGAAATCATGTTGCAGCAGACGCGGGTGGATACGGTTATTCCTTATTTCAACCGGTTTATTGAGAAGTTTCCGACGGTCGAGGATTTGGCGGATGCGCCGGAACAGGATGTGCTCAAGTGCTGGGAAGGACTTGGCTATTATTCGCGTGCGAGAAATCTTCAGGCGGCGGCCAAGCAGGTGAAGGAGCTGCACGGTGGACAAGTGCCCGATGACAAGCAATCCGTATTTGCTCTGAAGGGAGTTGGCCCATACACGGCGGGAGCGGTACTCAGCATCGCCTTTAACAAGCCGGAGCCAGCCGTGGACGGCAATGTCATGCGTGTGCTTTCCCGTTATTTTTTGATTGAGGAAGACATTATGAAGGGTAGTACGCGTTCGTTCATGGAGGGACTGGTCGTAGAGCTGATCCCCGAGGGACGGGCATCGGACTTTAACCAGGCTCTAATGGAACTTGGAGCGCTGGTATGCACGCCCAAATCGCCGCACTGTCTGACCTGCCCGGTCATGGAGCACTGCTCCGCGCGGCTTGAAGGCGTCGAGGAATCGCTCCCCGTGAAGACAAAGGCCAAGCCGCCGCGTCCGGAATACCGGGTGGTCGCTTTGGTGGAAGGAACGGGCGAGCATTCAGGCAAAGTCCTGATCCGCCAGAGGCCTCAAAGCGGCCTTCTTGCTAGAATGTGGGAGCTGCCGCATGTGCAGGTTCCGCAGAGCCGCAGCGGCCGTCTGCCGGACGAACCGGCGATGGATATCCTGACAGGCGCATTGCTGGATGAAGGCATTACGGCACGACCGGAGGGATATATGATGGATGCAGAGCATACATTCAGCCATATTCACTGGAACCTTCAGGTGTACCGCTGCCGCGAGGAGAATATTCCTTTAGCCGCGGAATCGAAGGAGATCTATAGGCTTGAGCATGAGCGCTCCGATGAAGAGGCTCAAGTTCATCAGCAACGCTGGATCACAGAAGAGGATATGGCGCTCTATGCCTTTCCAAATGTGTTCCTGAAAATCCTCAAGGAGCACTTCAAGGGTCAGGCATAGACCGGAAGCCCGCCAGCGGCTTGAAGAAACGCAGCCTAGTCAGGGAGTGATTGTCAGGTAGCAACGTTATGCGAAAAGCCATAAAAAAGAACCGCCCTAATGGGCGGTTCTTTTGTCTATGCGCTGAAGGCTTACGCCCGGAAATCACCTTACGGTTGAACGATTTCCTGGTAACGTTTGCTGACAGCATCCCAGTTTACAACGTTCCAGAAAGCAGCGATGTAATCAGGGCGTTTGTTTTGATATTTCAGGTAGTAAGCATGCTCCCATACGTCCAGACCCAAAACCGGAGTTTGGCCTTCCATGATTGGGTTGTCTTGGTTAGGTGTGCTGGTAACGGCAAGCTTGCCGTCTTTGTTCACAACCAGCCAAGCCCAGCCGCTGCCGAAACGGGTTGTAGCCGCTTTGGCAAAGTCTTCTTTGAATTTATCAAGACCGCCAAGGTCTTTGTCGATGGCGTCAGCCAGCAGGCCGCTTGGTGCGCCGCCGCCGTTTGGTCCGATGATTTCCCAGAAGAGGGAGTGGTTCGCGTGGCCGCCACCGTTGTTGCGAACGGCAGTACGGATGCCTTCAGGCACGCTGTCGAGGTTCGACAGAAGCTCGTCAAGGCTTTTATTTTGCAGTTCAGGAGCGCTTTCCAAAGCTGCATTCAAGTTGGTTACATACGTGTTATGGTGACGATCGTGGTGGATCTCCATTGTCTGTGCGTCGATATGAGGCTCGAGCGCATTGTTAGGGTAAGGAAGTGCAGGTAATTGAAATGCCATGATAAATACCTCCTGTAAATGTTTTTATAAGGAATCAATTTTGCAATTGATCCTATTCATAAAGAAGCTTTTGCGGTGCAAGAGCGTCCTTTATTGACCGGATTATGTAACAGTAAACACATCCATATAAAGTGAACTAAAGTTTAACCTTGCATCTCTTTTCGTTAGTTCAATTCATTCAAGTACAATTAAACCGTATTTTTTCAATTAAATCAACATTTATGTTTAAAAAGTCATCTTAAGGCGGAGTGACCGCACATAACCCGTATTATCCATTACCCGATTGACGAATTATTATGCGTCAGAAATTATCCATTATATGGCTATTTGACTAAAATTACAATGAAAACGCTTGCTATAAAGCGCTTTCAAAAGAAAACACGTGTTTTTTAAAGAAAACTATGGTTTAATGAATGATAAAGAAGGAATTTAACGGTTTTTGTCGTAATATTTATTCTGGATATTAAGGAAAGTTGTCTTTCGATGATCTTTTACAGAAGACAAACCGCCTTCGGCGGAAGTTTTCCTTGCAATATAAGAACGTGAACTTTTCCAAGTTTATACCTTTCTTATATTCTAAGGTGAGCTTGATCTTCCAAGGAGATTCAAACAAGCTGACGAAAAAGGGAGATTTAAGACATGCATGTTCGTTCCTTTCAGTTAAGTGACTGTACCGACGTCACCGAGTTGATGCAGGTTGCCTTGTCCGAAGAGTGTTACCGGAATACGATGGGACCGTTCTCCAGGCAGTTGTCCTGGGATTCGGAGCTGATTATGATTGCAGAGGAAGACGATGAAATCGTGGGAGCCTTGATCGGTACGATCGAGCATAACCACGGCTGTTACTACCGGATTGCGATTCACCCAGACTACCGCCGCCAAGGGATTGGCAAAGCTTTGGTATCTGCGATGGAGCAGCGCTTTCAGGTCCGCAAAGTGAGCAGGATCATGATTGCCGGAGACGAACATAACAAAGCTGCGATGCCGCTTTACGAAGCCATGGGCTATGGCGCGAACAAAATCCTGGAAGCCTTCCAGAAGCTCAGCATCATTAGTCCGCAGCACTAACGTGAGTTCGACAGATACGGAAAACGATGGCCCCAAGTTATACAAATTATAAACTTCTTGATGGTCTCTATCAATTGATTCACGTGCATAAATCGTAGAAATTTCAAAGATGGACAACCTATTGTTATCGAAAAAAACAATATTTTCTATATTGAGCATATCTTTACTGCCGTTGCAAAACCGCGTAAGATATGCTTTTCTGTATATAAGGGGAATTTGTCTATAAATGAGGTGTAGCATGAATCAAGTTCAACAGCATGAACCCGGGAGTTCGGGGGCGCACCCGGCTGGAAATCCGGAAACGGAGCCGAAGCCGCGTAGTCTGTCCGCCGAGGTATGGGACTGGGCTAAAACGATCGTGATCGCTTTTGTCATCATGATGCTGCTTAATTTATTCGTCTTCAATCTGTCCATGGTCAAGGGACAATCCATGCAGCCAACGCTGTACGAGAAGGAACGGCTGTTTATCGATAAAATCGTGTATGATTTCAAAGCGCCAAGCCGGGGCGAGATCGTCGTGCTGCATGATCCGAGCGACGGACCGGATAAAAAGGAATTCTTGGTTAAACGGGTGATCGGCATTCCAGGCGATACGGTTGAGGTCAAGGATCACAAGCTTTACGTGAACGGACAGCTCAAGGTTGAGCCGTATACAGAGGTGGAGATTCAGGATCCTGATTTTGGACCGCTCAAGCTGGACAAGGATCACTATTTCGTGATGGGCGATAACCGGCATGCCGGAGCCAGCAAGGACAGCCGGTCTTTCGGCAGCGTGACGTCCAAAGCGATTGTTGGCAGGGCGGAGTTTATATTCTGGCCGGTATCCCAAATTAAAGGGTTGTAACGAAGGCGATGTCATCAAGGCTGAAAAGGAGGCGTGAGCTTTTTGACTAACATGAGACACTCTGCTTATGCTCCTCCGTCTTCTCCTTGGGAGCAGTTGAAGCGTGAAATTAAGGAAGCGGCTGCGGATTTCGGCATTGACGAGATCGGCTTTGCTGCTGCAGATCCGTTTGACTCGCTGAAAGACATTTTACAAAACCACCGCGATCTCGGTTATGAGTCCGGCTTTGAAGAGCCGGATTTGGACAAACGAATTACCCCCACGCTACCTTCCGCTGAGCCTGCCTCCCTGATATCCATCGCTATTGCCTATTCTTCCAAAATGACGGACGCACCCAAAAACGAGCCTGGCAAGTACCGTGGCGTTTTGTCGCGTTCATCCTGGGGCAAAGACTATCATCATGTATTGCGCGAAGCGATGGGCAAGCTGGAGGCTTTTATCCGCGAACGGGTTCCTGATGCGGTACTGGACAGCATGGTGGATACCGGAGCGCTTGTGGACCGTGCCGTTGCGGAACGCGCAGGTATCGGCTTCAGCGGCAAGAACTGCTGCATCATCTCCCCGAAATGGGGTTCCTGGATCTTTCTTGGGGACATGGTGACGAACATTCCTTTTCCCCCGGATACGCCCGTGACAGAGGACTGCGGCGACTGTACCCTGTGCATTGATGCCTGTCCGACAGGGGCGCTCGTAGGGCCCGGGCAGCTGAATGCCCAGCGCTGCATCTCGTTTCTGACGCAGACCAAGGGGTTTTTAACAGACGAGATCATGCGGAAGATCGGCAACCGCTTATATGGATGCGATACATGCCAGGTGATATGTCCCAAAAACAAGGGGAAGCACTGGACGCATCATGAGGATTTGCTGCCGGTGCCGGAAAAGGACAGACCGCTTTTGCTGCCCATACTGGATTTGACCAACCGTGAATTCAAGGAGAAATTCGGGGAGAGTGCCGCTGCATGGCGGGGCAGAAAACCCATCCAGCGCAATGCGGTCATTGCGCTTGGCAATTACAAAGATAAATCTGCGGTGCCCAAACTGGAAGAGGTACTGCTGAATGACCCACGGCCTGAGCTGCGGGGAACCGCTGCCTGGTCGCTGGGACGCATAGGAGGCGAAGAGGCATTGAACATCATGAATAAAGCCATAGCTGCCGAGCAGGACGAGAAGGTCAGAGAAATGCTCGGCGAAGCGAAGGAACAACTTCAATCGCAAACGAAAGCGGAAGCAGCAGAAACAGAAAGTGAAGCACCGGAATTCTCATCGGCTCTCGGTGGTGAGCCGGAAACGATCTATTATGATGAAATGCAGTCCAAGATCGGTCCACTAACCTTATGTGCTACGGACAAAGGATTATGCCTGATCGAATTCGGCAGCTTTAGCGTGAAGGAAGCCGTTCTGCAAAAATGGTCCCGTACCTGGTGCGGCGGAGGCGATTTTGAACATAACGATGAGCGGCTTGCAGACGCCAAACGCCAGATGGGTGAATACTTCGCCGGACAGCGCAAGGAATTTGACGTGATGCTGGATTTGCGCGGAACGCCGTTTCAGCTACAGGTTTGGGCGACACTTGCCGATATTCCATATGGAGAGATCCGTTCTTACGGGGCCATAGCCGAAGAGATCAAACGACCCAAAGCCATCAGGGCAGTGAGTGGAGCTGTCAATAAAAATCCGGTTCCGGTCATCGTTCCCTGTCACAGGGTTCTCGAAAGCGACGGCAGTCTGACAGGGTATCGTGGAGGGCTGGAGAACAAGCGCCAGCTGCTGCTTCTGGAGGATGCACTTCCCGCAAGAAATACGCGGATCGAAGAGTAAAGCGGTGGAAAGCTGTCCGGATTTTGGCGGCAGCCGCTGAAAATCGGGGGAAGAGTCATGAGATATATAAGCATTGATAATGTGGAGCCCGGGCAATTTTTAGGCAAAACCATTTATTCCGGCAACGGTACGGTACTATTGTCTGCTGGAGTCCAGCTTACGGTGTACATGATCAGCACCCTAAACCGGATTGGAGTCACGATGTTATATATTCAGGATCCGCTATTCGAAGATGTGGATACGGATGACATGCTCAGCGAAGCGACCAAGCAGAGCATCATTCAGGAGATGAGCAATGCTTTCGAGGCGATGCGTTCCGGGAAGGACTGGAACACCCATTTGATCGGAAGCAGCGTGGAGAGTCTATTGGAAGATGTCATGAGCAACAAGGAGATGCTGGTCCAGCTGACGGATATTCGCACCAACGACAATAACCAATATATACATGCAATGAATGTTTGCTTGCTGTCTTCCGTTATGGGCATCAACATGGGTCTGAATTATCAGCAGTTGAAGGAACTGGCCACGGGCGCGCTGATGCATGATATCGGGAAAAGCGGAATGAGCGAAGAGGACGATATCGTTCCGGGTCTCAAATCCCATCATACATGGAGAGGCTTCGAAAAGCTGAAGAATAAAAGGGATTTCAGTCTTCTCATTGCCCATGTGGCATTGCAGCACCATGAACGGGTGGATGGATTTGGCCTTCCGCGCGGTCTCACGGGCGACGAGATTCATTTGTACGCCAAAATCGTATCGGCTGCCGATACGTATGACCGGCTGATCCACCCGCTGCTTCCTGCTGCCAAAAGACTGCTGCCCCATGAAGCTTGCGAAGAAATGATGGCCATGTCGGAGAAGCAGCTTGATTACGAGGTGTTGATCCAATTTAACCGGATGGTTTCGATTTATCCCAACGGAGCGGCTGTACGATTATCCACCAAGGAAACGGGAGTCGTCGTACGACAGCACCGCGGTCTTCCGGGCCGTCCCGTAGTTCGTATTGTGCGTGGAGAATCCAGTCACTTTGATGTCAAGGAGCTGGATCTTGCGCAGGAAACGACTGTTTTTATTGAGGCGGTTTTATCGTAGAAATCCATTTGCTAGCCACACGGGGACATGCTATGATAAGTTCGTGTTGCTAAGCACGCAAAGTAATGATTTATAAATATGAGGTGGCGGATAATGCAATATGTCATTCCTGCGATTACGTTGATTGTCGGCTTAATCGGCGGCTTTTTTATCGGCGTGTTTTATCTTCGCAAGCAAATGGAGAAAATGCAAAGTGATCCACAAATGCTGCAAAAAATGGCCAAACAGATGGGGTATAATTTGAATGGTCGCCAAATGCAAAAAGCCCAGCAAATGATGAAAAACCAACAGTTTTCGGGTGGTAAAAAGGGGCAAGGCGGCGGCAAACGCAAGTAATATGGCAAGGATGTTTATGAATCAAGAATAGAAAATCAGTAGGTCACGAGAGGAGGTAATTGCCGTGGCTGGCGTTAAAGATTACGCAAACACCCAGGTTCAGCAAAATCGTGAACAAATTGAGCATCATATAGAGCAAATATTGAAATTGATCGGCGAGGACCCGCAGCGGGAGGGACTGCTTGAAACTCCTGCGCGTGTCACCCGGATGTATGAGGAGATTTTCGCGGGATATGAGGTGGACCCAAGGGATGTGCTCGGCGTTACCTTTGACGAGAATCATGAAGAATTGGTTATCGTGAAAGATATCGTGTATTACAGCCAATGCGAGCATCATATGGCGCCGTTTTTCGGAAAGGTCCATATCGGTTATATTCCCAGCGGGAAAATTGCCGGTCTCAGCAAGCTGGCGCGTCTGGTTGAAGCTGTGACCCGCCGTTTGCAGGTGCAGGAGCGCATTACGTCGCAAATCGCCGATATTATGGTCGAAGTCCTGGAGCCGCATGGCGTGATGGTCGTGGTCGAAGGCGAGCATCTGTGCATGTGCTCCCGCGGTGTGAAAAAACCGGGAAGCAAGACAGTAACATCCGGAGTCCGCGGTATTTTCCGGGAAGACCCGGCGTCCAGAGCTGAGTTTCTGTCTTTGATCAAAGACTGATTCCACAAAAAAGAGGCATCACGGAAGGTTGTATTTCACCTCCAGTGATGCCTCTTTTTTGTCTTTACGGCTTATTTTTGACGATAGGTGCATTATCAATATCTTTCTGTTCAGCCAGTTTTACATTGCTCAAAAAGGTAGAAACGCGGCGCAGGTACTCGCGCGGGTGCTCGCGGAAAATGAGCTCATGGTGACTGCCTTTGACGATCCATACATCGGAGTAAGGGTTCGTCTGGTTTGCAGCCAGCTTTTCCGCAATGGGGTAAGGGGCTTTCTCATCCTCGGTTCCGTGCACGAAAAAGATCGGGAACGGATAATCTTCTTTTTTAACCTGCTGATAAGGAATTTGATGAAGACTGGTTCCGTTCAACACAGGGAAGAGCAGTTCCAAGATCTCGAGCGACGGATGCCGCGGCAGATCAATTTGGTTTTTGATATTATGATACAACGTATCGGGCTCCAGTAAAAAGGTGCTGTCCAGAATCATGGCGTCAACATCTTTGGTCTGGAGTCCAGCCTGCAGAGCCGTGCCTGCCCCCATCGAGAATCCCCATACTACGATCTGCTTGGCTCCCCGTTCTTTGGCCAGCTCAATCGCTCCAAGCAGCTGCTGGGACTCGACCTTGCCTCCTGTAGCTGCGGCCTTGCTGTTCTGTGATGCAAAGCCGTAATCGAACATGATCACGTTAAAGTTCATACGGTGGGCATAATGGGCCAGGTCATACATCGGAATCCAGGTTTCTTCCCGGTTGGCACCATATCCGTGGCTGAAAACAATCGTTTTCTTCGATCCCGCCGCAGGTATATACCAGCCATGCATCATCCGGCTGCCATCCAGTGCCGGGAAGTTCACGTTCTCGTAAGACATGTGCTTGGCCTGCATCGGATTGGAGTATAGCGGCGCGACGGTGGGATTGGACAGGACCCAGGCAATATATGCGTGAAGCGCGATAAAGCAGAAGATCAAAAAGAATAACACGGATAGCAGCAGTGCTACCAGAATATGCTTAAAACGTATGAGCCGCGGAGTTAGCGGTATGGGTGTTTCGGTCAGGGGAGGAGAAACGCGGGCGTCATTTCGTGTTGCCATGTTCATGCTTGGCCCCTCCTTTAAAAAGAATTGCTAATTATAGTTTAGCTTGTAGGGAATGAAACGGAAACAGATAAAATTTTACTCTATATCCTATGCTGTGGGACGCCTAAAGTCAATCGGCCTGGACTATTTGTTAATGAAATGTAATAGAGGCTGGTGCAAATGATGGATAAAAGAAGGAATTCTGCGAAAATGTAGACTTTAGGATTCGAATTTCTTATAATTATTGTAACCATGTTTCATGTGGTGAAACATTAGGAGGGGCGGGAACTTGAATGGAAGACCGCAAATTGACCGTACGCGCCGTCGAGCGCGCACTTGATATATTGATGTGTTTTACCAAAAGCAGCGAGCTTGGATTGACGGAAATCGCAGGACTGATCGATCTGCACAAAAGCACGGTGCATCGCCTGATGACGACACTTGAAGAGAAGGGCTTTGTGGTCCGGGATGCAGCGACTGAAAAATACCGGTTGGGACTTAAGGTTTGGGAGTTGTCTACGCACCTCTCCAAAAGCGATGATCCTGCGGTGTTGTTTCTGCCTGGGATGGAACGTCTGCGAGACCGCCTTGGAGAGACCGTGAGCCTATACTTGCGGGACGGAAAGGATCGCTTGCGGATTCAGGCGGTACAGAGCAATCAAGCGATCCGACGCGTCGCCCAGGTCGGAGCGCGGCTCCCGCTCTATGTAGGCGCGTCCAGCAAAGTGCTGGTAGCCTTTGCTTCTCCGGAAGATCAACAGGAGTTGTTTCTTGATTCCGAGTGGCCAGAGATGCCTGATTCCGGCGCATACATGCGTATGCTCGAGGAGATAAGAGAGCGAGGGTATGCCACGAGCTTTGAGGAGCGAGAACCGGGCGCAGCTGCCGTAGCTGTACCGATCGTGAACCGTAGTGGCGTTGTGGCTGCAGCGTTGTCCGTGTCCGGGCCTGTCGGACGGATCTCAACGGATACGCTGCATGAATTTGCTCCTGTGCTGATGGAAGCTGCGCATGAGATGGGTTTGATGATCTAGGCTTGATCAGAAGGGGAGAACAGCACATTAAAAGACCACTGGAGGTTTTACTTTCCAGTGGTCTTTTGTAGTGTGTGATGGTCGAAATTGTCCACATTCAACTTCAGTGCAATGAATTAGTAGCAGCGTCCTCACACGGATGATTCATTTTCTCTGACACGTTTGGACGAATTACCTCTCGATGTTCTCTTCAAACCAGCGCACGATATGGCTGAGACGTCTGGTACGCAGATGAGGGTTGCCGCTGCGGGACAGATTATGATCTGCGCCTGGGAATCGGATCAGCTGCGCCTTCTTTCCGAGCCGTTTCAAGGCGATGAACATCTGTTCACCCTGTTCAATAGGGCAGCGCATGTCCTGCTCGCCGTGAAGGACGAGGAGTGGCGTATTCACGTTCTTCACGTAGGCCAGCGGCGAATGCTTCCACAGCTTCTCTACATCATCCCATGGATTGCCCCAGATTTGATCCTCGGTAAAGTGATAGCCGATATCGCTGACGCCATAGAACGAAAGCCAGTTCGAGATAGAACGCTGCGTGACAGCCGCCTGGAAACGATCCGTATGACCGACGATCCAGTTGGTCATAAAGCCGCCATAGCTGCCTCCGGTCACGCCGAGGCGGGAGCCGTCGACGTATTCGAATGCATTCAAGACATAGTCCGTGAAATCCATCAAATCTTGATAATCACGCCCGCCGTAATCACCGCGAACCGTGTTCACATGCACCTGGCCATAGCCGTGTCCGCCGCGCGGATTCGTGTAGAAGACGGCAAACCCGGCAGCAGCGAGCAGCTGGAATTCATGCATGAACGTGTGGCCATACATGGCCTGCGGTCCGCCATGGATTTCGAGTACCGCCGGTACCTTGGTGCCTTCCTTGAAGCCGATCGGCTTCATGATCCAGCCCTGCATCGGCCAGCCGTCGCCTGTCGTAAACCGGAATTCTTCCGGCTCACTGAGCAGAAGCTCGCTCCAAAGGCCCGCATTGCAGTCGGTCAGGCGGGTCTCCTGGCCGCTGGACGAATCCATCCGGAACAGGTCTCCCGGATGCAAAGGATCTGCGGCCGCGATGACTAGATCACCGTCAGGCGCAAGTGCAAATTGATAAATCTCGCGGTCACCTCCGGCCATGATCTCGTAGTCCGAACCGTCGAGTGCGAAGCGGGCGACCTCGACGCGACCGTTCTGGCTGACCTGGATGTATACGGACCGTTGATCTGAACTGTAGACAGGAGGCGTCCCTGCACCGGAGCGCATATCGCTGACGGCGCTGTGGCCAAGCTGAATGTCCAAGTCCGTATATAATGCATGATAATTCCCGCCATCCGCAGGAATGAGGTAGATGCGGGTCAGCGTCGCGTAACCGCAGGACAGATCATCGGCGAGCATGAGAATCGACTCGCCATCAGGGGTGTAGCTGACATGTCCAATGCTGATTTTGCCGTCAGTAAGCAGGCGTGGAGCACTGCCTTCACGGTCTGTTACATACAGGTCGTTGGTAGATCTCAAATCGGCATCCGTTACGTCATCCGTAGGCAGCTCTGTCGTATATGCGATTCGTGCCCCGTCTGGAGACCAGCCGAATGCACCCACATCGAAGGCTCCGGATGTGATTTGTTTGCAGCTTCTGGCAGCGATGTCAAAAACGTATAAATGAGTTCTGCGGCTGTCCATCAGTCCGATGCCGTCTGCTTTGTAGCGGATGCGATCCACGATTTTTTCTTCAGGCAGTTTATCCTTATCCTTCGAGTCTACGGGCTCTTCCGTACCGTCAGGCGCCTCGGCCTTGAGCAGAAGGGCCGCACCATCCGGCGACCATTTGAACGCGCTTACACCATGTTTGAGATCAGTGACCGCTTGTGCTTCACCTCCGCGGGCAGGCAGCAGCCAGACTTGCCGCGCTTCGCCCTTTTTGCGGAGAAAAGCCAGCTGCGAGCCATCGGGGGACCAGTGAGGAGCTCCGTCCTGCTCACCTGCGGTGAACGGAACATCAGCGCTTCCATCCGGGTCAATCAGGCGGATTTGGGTTACATATCCATCATTCTTGCTGTTGACCGATTTCAGTATGTACGCAGTCGAACCGTCTTCAGGAGAAACTGCCGGGTCACTAACCCATTGCATGCGATGTAGATCCTCGGCTGTCATCACGCGTTTTTCACTCATTGAAATAGACCTCCCATAAAGAAAAATGAACACTAGCCTGTGGCTTGTGTTCATTATCCCAGAGATTGGATGGCAAATCCATCCCTCGGATGAAGCCGGGGGACATACTACAGCGTTATTTATTCTTTATTTACGCTTCTGAATCCAGGCGGCAATATCAGAGATGAGTTCAGAAGATACATTGGAGGGCTTCGCATATTCAGCTCCGGTAGAAATACCATCATAGTTTGCAAGCAGATGGTTCATTTTCGGATAAGATTTGAATTCGACGTCGCTGCGGTCTTTCAGCATGCTTTCCCACTGTTTAAATTGTTTCATGGTTACCTGCCAGTCATTTTCTCCTTGAAGGACCAGCATCGGTGTGTGCTGCGTCTGTGCGAGAACGGTTGGCTTGTAGTTCTTCTGCTCAAACCACCAGTAGGCAGGGGAGAGCGGGAAATTCTCAGGCATATGGTCCAGCGTATACTGCGGATCATTAACAAGATTGGCAATGCCGGTCCAGACCGCTGCCTGCTGTTCATATGGAGTCGTGTCCTGGCCCATTTCTTTGATGCGTGCCACTAGCTCCTGCTGCTGTTCGATCAGGGTATCCGCAAAACCCGAACTCGGGCCGGAGAGCAGAATGGCACCGGCAATATCATGATTCTGATCGGCATCGATAATCAGCGGCATGGCAAAGCCGCCTTGGCTGTGACCGGCAACAAAGACATGCTCTGCGTCTATCTTCGGTGTTTGTTTCAGCAGTTTGACTGCGGATATGGCGTCGTCCACGGTTTCCTTTTTCAGCGTGAACTTGGGATCGCTTGCGATCTTAAAGGTATGCTCATACGTAACCTTGTCATAGCGCAGGACTGCAATCCCTTTTGCAGCCAGGCCGACGGCCAAATCTCGAAGCGGCTTGGCAGCTCCGGTAGAGGTATCGCGGTCCTGAGGACCGGAACCGTGAACAAGAACGACCGCAGGGAATGGGCCATCGCCTTGAGGCAAGGTCAGGGTGCCTGGCAGGGCGAGGTCGCCAGTTCCAATACGCATCTCCTGTTCGGTATAGGCTGCAGGATTGTCATACGCCGGCTTTTGGTATCCTGCGGCACTGGCAGGGGAGAGAAGCATATCATCCACCAGCCCATCGGCACTCAGCCGGAGTGTGATATTTAGAGGGATCTGGCCCATTTGGACGGAGTAGGTTACGTTATGATGAACTGCGTTGTCCTGTTCTGTTTTGAGAGGCATGCCAGATACAGCTTTGCCATACAACTGCTCATAGTTGCTCCACAGCATATTCAGAGCTTGCACAGGCAGGGATTTTTTGAGCGTAGGGCTCATATAATCAGCGGCTTTCGTACCGTTGCCGGCTTGGAGCTCTTTGAAGAACGAATCTGCCTTGTTATCTGAATCAGATGAATCACTCATGCTGCCACTGCTTGCTGATGCATCCCCAAATATGCCGGGTAGAAAAGCTGCGGGGACCAGTGTTCTTCCAGCAACGAGGCGGACGGAGCCGCCTACCTGTACGGTTTTGCCGTTGAGTATTCCTTGAGTCTCGCCCGGAGTAATAACCAGTGTCTGGTCATCCTTATTCAGCGTGATGGTATGAGCAGATTGATCCCACTGAATCTGCACACCCAGCTTTTCGGCAATGTCGCGTACGGGTGTATAGGATGCTTCTGCTTGGGAGCCCGAGGCGGCAGCGACTACTGGTACGGAGAGGGCAAGAACGAGAGAAGCGGCTGCAACCTTGCTGATTTTCGAAAGCTTTTTCATGATTTACAATCCTCCTCGAAAGATGTTTAAGGCCTCTTTTATTTTGTTCTACCATGGATCTTCTCTTCAGGGAGAGTATATTACCCTGCAAAAAAGCCAACGGCAGTGATAACAACCAACGTAACTACGAATACCATCCAGGCCGCAGGCCGGGCGAAGTTCACTGTCCAGCCGATCCCCATCCGCTTTTCTACAAACAGGGCCGGGTCGTCAGGATTAAAATAGATAAAGCCCAGCTTCCAGAAACGGTCATCATTGACCGTGGTTGTACCTGTACCCCGACCATGCCCGCCAATGCGGCGGCCACCCTGTCCCGTGGTAAGCGAGAGAATTAATGCCATGATAACAATCAGGGCCGGCATCAGCAGCGTGACTAACATCAATATGCTTCCTTGAAGCTCAAATCTCATATTCAGCTGGATGAACGAAAGCATAAGCACCATGATCATGCCGGATACCGTGTTGAACATGGACCATCTGAGACGGAAGATCGCATTTTGCGCAGCGGATTGCTCCGGGTGATCGGGATTGATCTGTTGTTTGCTTTTGAGGATCGTCCGGTTGATGAACATAAACAGCGCAATCATGACTAGCTGCATCAGGTTGGGACCAAGAACGGTACGGATGGATTTTGCCACGGAGCGGGTAACCTCGCCCTCCCAATTGAATTTCATGGAAATACTTGCTGGAAAATGATCATAATACACCAGCGCGAGTCCCGCGCTTACGAGCATAACGCCGATATGGAGTATAAACCATTTGTTGGATATCGCCATTTTTTTGCTGCGGAACCGGGTGTCAATTGCAATTTTCCCGGTCTTCAGCATGGCTGGCGGCATAGAAGCTTTTACTTTTTTCATTTTCAAATAATAGGCCAGATTCATGATCATAGAGCAGACGACTGTCGCAATAATGTACGAGGACAGGACGTAAGGTTGGCCTGCTTCGTCCGTCATCATCAGCACGACCAGACATGCGGCGAGCAGCAGGGTATATAGTATTCCGCTGATCCAAGCAAACTGTTTGCGCATTTGGCGGAGCAAAGGGCTATGGTACATTTCTTCACTGACAGAAATGCCAAAACTGACGGTTTCCCTTGATAGAAACGGCATGGCAATCAGTGAGAGGGAGATCGGAATAAACATAACGACAGTCATTAAAGCGGATATCCAAAACATTAGGCATTCTCCTTTTCGCCGTGTGAAATGTCCTCATATAACGATTCTACGATTTGGAGCAGGCGTTCTTTATCCATGCTTCTGCAAATCGCTTCTGCGATCATCGGCCGGAACTGTTCGGCTTGCTTTTGTTCATACTCGGGAGTGATTCCCGGCATACCGTCAGGATTGACGACGACTCCCTTTTGCCGGTGTATCTGGATAAAACCTTCCTGCTTCAGCAATGTGTATGCTTTGTTAATGGTATGCAGGTTGACGCCGATATCCGAGGCCAGGCTCCGCACGGAAGGCAAATCTTCTCCAGGTTTGAGCTCTCCGCTGGCAATGCCTTCAATTATCTGGTTCATCAGCTGCGTATAAATGGGAAGGTCAGACTGCATATCCAAACGGATGATCATGTGAAGCCCCTTCTTTCAGCATTAGAATTAATGAGTTGTCTGTTATACTACAAATATAACAGATGGAACAATGTTGTGTAAATAGGATGGACATGCAGTCATAAAAAAAGAGCGTCTGCCTAAATGCAGTCGCTCTTTTACGATATGAATCTTATGGGTGGAAGGGGAAGCCACTCATAAGGAGGGATATGTGCGGTTCAGCGATTCCTTCATGTTAACAGGTTAACGTTTTTGACTCAGCTTCTCCGTAAGAACCTCTTTAAAGGTCATAGGCTTACTCATGGACGTATCCTTTTTAGGCGGCGCCGTGACCTGGGGTCTTGGATAAGCATGGTGAAAGGGCATCATTTGTGGAACATTCATCATCTACTCTTCCTCCCTTTTGCAGGTCCTTGTATTAGCAATATTCGCATTTCTAATTCGGTATATCTTATGTATGCAGGAACTGTTAAGAACCGGCTCTGATTCTCTTTACCCGCCTTGTAGTGCCTTTAAACGGATGATCCGATTTTTGGGAAAATGGTCATGCGATTTTAGGGCTGACGGATGAGGATAGGACCGCAGGGCTAATCATCTGAAAGATGCTACATAGACAACGAAAAAAAGGCATCCCGGAAGCCATTTTCATGGATCAGGGATGCCTTTTTTCAATCGTAATATTACGTGATTATTGATTAGCGATCATTTGACGAAGCACGGTTTGGAGAATACCGCCGTTATGGTAGTAATCCACATCGACCATGCTGTCCAGACGCGCTGTTACTTGGAATTCGAATTTAGTGCCGTCTTCGCGGATGGCCATAACAGTCAGGCTTTCACCTGGCTTCACGTCATTGCTCAGTCCAACGATATCGAAGGTTTCTCTGCCTGTCAGACCGAGGCTCTTCCAGCCATGACCTTCTTGGAATTGCAGAGGGAGAACGCCCATGCCCACCAGGTTGCTGCGGTGGATACGTTCGAAGCTCTCAGCGATAACCGCTTTAACGCCCAGGAGGAAAGTACCTTTGGCAGCCCAGTCACGGGAGCTTCCTGTTCCGTATTCCTTGCCTGCGATGACAACGAGGTTGCGGTCGCCATTTTGATACTTCATGGAAGCATCGTAAATGGACATGACTTCATCCGTAGGCAGGTAAGTCGTTACGCCGCCTTCCGTTCCAGGTGCAACCTGGTTACGAATCCGGATGTTGGCGAATGTGCCGCGCATCATGACTTCATGGTTACCGCGGCGGGAGCCGTAGGAGTTGAAGTCTTTGCGCTCTACGCCATGCTCTTTCAGGTAGAGACCTGCAGGGCTGGTTGGCGAGATATTGCCGGCAGGAGAGATATGGTCGGTAGTAACGGAATCTCCCAGCAGGGCAAGCACGTTCGCGTCTTTGATATCCTTGATGTCGTTCAGGTCGGTACCCAGGTTCTCGAAGAACGGAGGGTTTTGGATATAAGTGGAGTTTTCGTCCCACTCATAGAGTTCGCCTTCCGGAACCGGAATCGCATTCCAGCGTTCGTTGGCAGTAAATACGTTCGCGTATTTCTGACGGAACATTTCCGCGTTCAACGACAGGCTGATCGCATCCTTGATTTCTTCGGATGTAGGCCAGATATCTTTCAGATATACAGGCTCGCCCTTTTGGTCATGACCGATTGGATCGTTTTGCAGATCAATGTTGACGGTTCCTGCCAGTGCATAGGCAACCACGAGTGGTGGCGAAGCCAGGTAGTTGGCTTTAACCTGAGCATGGACACGACCCTCGAAGTTACGGTTACCGGACAGAACGGCACCTACGGTCATGTCGTTGTCGGCAATGGCTTGGCTAACTTCGTCCGGAAGCGGACCGGAGTTACCGATACAAGTCGCACAGCCGTAGCCGGCTACATAGAAGCCGAGAGCTTCCAGGGAAGTGAGCAGATCCGCCTTTTTCAGGTAGTCGGTTACAACCAGGGAACCTGGAGTCAAACTGGTTTTAACATAGCCAGGAACAGTCAGGCCACGCTCAACCGCTTTTTTGGCCAGGAGTCCTGCGCCCAGCATAACGCTCGGGTTGGAAGTGTTCGTACAGCTTGTGATCGCCGCGATTACGACAGCGCCGGTTCCCATTTCGCTGGTAGAACCATCTTTATGTTTTACGGTTACTTTTTCTTCGATTTTGGCATCACTCAAGCCGTATCCGCCTTTTTCAATCGGTGTACGGATGATGTCATTGAAGGCTTGCTTCATGTTCGTCAGCTCGATGCGGTCCTGCGGACGTTTCGGTCCGGCAAGGCTCGGTACGACGGAAGCCAGATCGAGTTCGATGACGTCCGTGAACTCAGGATCTTCCGTATTTGCGGTGCGGAACATGTTTTGTGCTTTGTAGTAAGCTTCAACCAGGTCGATTTGCTCATCGGAGCGGCCGGTGTTACGCAGGTAAGCCAGCGTTTCGCTGTCAACCGGGAAGAAGCCGACGGTAGCGCCGTATTCCGGTGCCATATTTGCTACGGTCGCACGGTCTGCCAGACTGATGTTGGAGAGACCAGGGCCGAAGAATTCTACGAATTTACCGACAACGCCTTTTTTACGCAGCAATTCGGTAACCGTCAGCGCAAGGTCGGTTGCTGTAGCGCCTTCAGTCAGGCTGCCTGTCAGCTTGAAGCCGATAACGTCAGGAGTTACGAAGTACAGTGGTTGTCCGAGCATGCCAGCTTCTGCTTCGATGCCGCCAACGCCCCAACCGACAACGCCAAGACCGTTGATCATGGTCGTATGGGAATCAGTACCTACGAGGGAGTCAGGGTAAACGACGGTTTCGCCGTCAATGGTTTTGGTTGCTGCAACAGATGCGAGGTACTCCAGGTTAACCTGGTGAACGATACCCGTAGCCGGCGGCACCGCACGGAAGTTGTTGAATGCTGTTTGAGCCCAGCGCAGGAAGCGGTAGCGTTCCTCGTTGCGTTCGAATTCGACTTCCATGTTATAGTTCAGCGCTTCGCTATTGCCAAATGCATCGACCATAACCGAATGGTCAATAACGAGATCAACCGGTACGAGCGGATTAATGCTTTTCGGATCTCCGCCTGCTTTTTTCACGGTGTCGCGCATTGCGGCAAGATCTACTACGACCGGTACGCCGGTAAAGTCCTGCAGTACGATACGGGCAGGAATGAACGGAATTTCCTTATTGTGGTCCAGACCTTCGTTCCATTTAGCCAGTTGATTAACATGCTCCTCGGTAATCGCGCGTCCGTCAAATTGGCGGATAGCCGCTTCCAAAAGCACTTTAATGGAGAATGGAAGCTTGGAAATGCTGCCGAGTCCTTGTTCTTCGAGAGCCTGCAGGCTGTTGTAACGGTAAGACTTTCCGTTTACTTCCAGACTGCGGACTGTGTTGAACTGATCCTTTGCTGTCATACATGTACCTCCTTGAGAATGTGGTCAGTGTGAACGTTTCAGTGGGATGGCTTTGGTGATAAGGGCAATCACTTTGCCGTTCCTTGTTTCACTAGATGAAACATAATTTCAAAATAGTGAGGTTTGTTTTTAGTATACCGTTTACAGGCCGGGGAGTAAAGAACTTTTTGCGTCTATTTATATGAAACGAAAGGATGGAATTACGGTCCCGAGAACATGCTTCAGAACACTCGAATCGTTGCAGTACCAATGGTTTGTGATCAAGGAAGCGATGATTATCATTCTTTCCCTTCTGCGTCTGTAAAAAACCTGGAATCAATTGCGGTTCATAGCGGCTCGTTTATGTTCATATATGTATTAATAAGAAGCCGTTTCATAAAGGTTCATGGACTGTTCTGCAGGTTGCAGCGGCTGCAAGTAACGGAAATGAGAGGGGAATAGAGCGGATGGAGAAGGAATGGAAACAGACACTCTACACCTATGTGAATCAATATAATCAGCATCAAATTGACTACAGATCGCAGCAAACGAAACAGGTGGTTACCGATCCCGCTTATTTAATGGAAAAGGCTCAGCGTTCCTCGCGTCTCTCGCAGTGGTACACTGAGCGGGGAGCCCGCCCGCTGCGCAGCGAAACGAGGGCCAAGCTGCTGCGGACAATCCAGAATACACCGGATCAGGCCGTCATTGACGTGCAGCTGTATGTGCAGCTTTTTTATGAAAAGGGCGGGGTCAATCATATGGAGGAGATCATCCAGCGGGAGCGTCTCACGCTTATTCGCGACGGAGATGACTGGGTGATTGTGTCCGTAGAGCATCTGACACCCGAGAAGCATCCGGTGGCTGCAGGCATGAATGTGCCGGGAGGAGCGCAGGATTATTCTTATCAGCAGCCAAGCAGCGGTCCGCAGCCGTATTTGAACTCCTACGTTCTCCAGGGCGGCGGCATCGGCCGCAAGTCCATCCGGTACCGGCGCGAGGAGGCGGCGGCTTATGCGGATAAATGGTGGAATTCCTTTAATCCGGAGTTTGCGGAATTCGACGTGGATTGCACCAGCTACGTCTCGCAATGTCTCTTTGCAGGGGATGCGCCAATCAACTATACTGGTAAAAGAGAAACGGGCTGGTGGTATAAAGGATATGTAAGCAGCAAGGAATGGTGGAGCTACAGCTGGGCCGTGTCCAATGCATTGGCCAGATATCTCACGGCAAGCACGTGGGGAATCCGGGGTGAGATCGTGGAGCGTCCCGAGCAGCTGATGCTGGGTGATCTCATTTTCTACGATTGGGACGGAGACGGATCCTTCCAACATTCGACAATTGTGACCGCTTTCGATGCCGGCGGGCAGCCGCTCGTCAATGCGCATACGGTCAGCAGCAGGCACCGGTTCTGGGACTATAAGGATTCCTACGCATGGACCGAAAATACCGTATACCGTTTTTTGCATATCCCGGACTACTTCTAGAGCGTTATAATGATTAAAGAGTACGACAGCAGGAGCAGCCTGCAATACAGTGAAAAAGAAAGAGGTTTGGCATGGGGAACAACAAAACAACCGTAGGCCTTGTTTACGGCGGCAAATCAGGCGAGCACGAAGTGTCGCTGCAGACGGCTTATGCTGTTATGAACGCCTTTGATTACGATAAATACGAGCTGATTCCGTTCTATATCACCAAACAAGGGGAGTGGAGAAAGGGCGGTACGCTTTCCGCACCCCTCGAGAAGCTGGAAAAGCTGAAACTGGAGCATGACAGCGAAGGAACCGAAGGAGCG
This sequence comes from Paenibacillus dendrobii, assembly GCF_009807035.1. GTDB lineage: Bacteria > Bacillota > Bacilli > Paenibacillales > Paenibacillaceae > Paenibacillus_AQ > Paenibacillus_AQ dendrobii. The sequence continues at coordinate 62,485 of NZ_WUBI01000003.1, read as the reverse complement.
CTTAGCGCCATCTTCAGCCGCTTGTACGGCGGAGAAGCAGCGGTAGACCTGATGTTCCCGCTTCTTCACGGAACCTTCGGCGAGGACGGTACCATTCAGGGCCTGTTTGAAATGGCAAACGTACCGTACGTAGGCGCAGGGGTACTAGCGTCCGCGGCTGGAATGGATAAGGTCGTGATGAAGAAGCTGTTTGCACAGGCAGGGCTTCCGCAATGCGGCTTTTGCTATTTTACCAAGTCCCAGTGGGAACAAAGCAGCTTTAATCTAATCGTGGGCGTTGAGGACGATCTGGGCTACCCATGCTTCGTAAAGCCGGCTAATCTTGGATCGAGCGTCGGGATATCCAAGGCCAGAAATCGCGAGGAGCTGGAACGTGCGGTCGAATTGGCATTCCGCTATGACGTGAAGGTTATTGTTGAGGAGTTTGTGGATGCCCGCGAGGTGGAAGTGGCCGTTCTGGGCAATCAGGAGCCCATGGCTTCCGTTCCGGGCGAAATCGTCTCCTCTGCAGATTATTACGACTATGCAGCAAAATACACCGACGGTCAATCGGAAATGGTCATTCCGGCCGCAGTAGATCCGGAGGTAGCCGACCGTTTGCGTGAAGCGGCACTCATAGCTTTCCAGGCGATTGAAGGCAGCGGAATCACGCGGGCTGACTTCTTTCTCCGCAAGTCCGACGGAGCGATTCTGATCAACGAGGTCAACACGATGCCGGGCTTTACGCCGTACAGCATGTATCCGCTCTTGTGGCGGGAGACGGGCCTGAGCTACCGCGCGCTGCTGGACCGGATGATCGAACTGGCTATGGAGCGTTACGAAAGCAAGCAGGCACTTAACTACACCAACGAACCGTAAGCTTTAGCATCTGAGAAGATATGCATGATTTCAAGAGGTGTCCGGCCGGCGCAGCAAGAGGCCCGGGCACCTTTTAAATTCTGAAGAGGAAGGTGCATAGATGGGATTTCAAACCGAATTCAACTCCGTATGCAAGTTCAAAAGTGAGCAGGAGCTGTACGAGCTCATGGAATACGGCCGCGGCAAAATGGTCAAACAGGGCTTTCGCGTCTTTCCTACCGGTCAAAAAGTGATTGCTTACACGCCGGAAAACGTGGCGGTAGCCATCGTTAAGATTGTGGGCTGCATCGCCGAGATCAACTTTCAGGGGCAGGAAGTTACCGAGGTTGAAATGGAGCTGATTCGTAAGCTGAATGAGGAAGAGTCACGGATTCAAACGGATTTGGCTTATGAAATGTTTTTTGGGGAACAACATCCTTAAGGGCTTTCTAACTTGAGACCATAAGGAGTAGAGAAATCATGATCGTCAGGTTCGGCTATGTGGCCATGTCTATGCTTATCAAGGACTCATCCCCTTCCAAAACAATGACGATGGCGAGCTTCAGCAAACTGAATGACCGGGAAGCGGCCATTCGCAAGCTGGAACGGATCGCAGAGGGGAATTTGCACAACACGCTTAGACTGCTGAAGCATAATAACGGCAATGACATTCAGCTGTACCGGTTTTCCTCCAAGCTGATTCCCCTGGCAACCCACGATGACTTAAAGGAATGGGACCCGTTCGTGGCGTTGGAGGGTGCTTTTGCCGAGGTTGGAAAGTATGTGCGTGAACATGAGATGCGAGTATCCTTTCATCCGGATCATTTTACCGTGCTTAGTACGCCCCGGCAGGAGGTTCTGCAGAACTCCATCCGCGATTTGCGTTACCATGTAAAAATGCTGTCAGCGATGGGGCTGAATGCAACCGCGAAGAATAATATTCATATCGGCGGAGCGTACAAGGACAAGCCATCGGCTGCCGGACGGTTCAAGGAGCACTTTGCCCAGCTGGATCCGGATATTCAGGAGAGGCTGACACTAGAGAATGACGATAAAACATTTACGGCTGTTGAAACGCTGGAGGTATGCAAGGCGACCGGGCTGCCCATGGTGCTGGACATCCATCATCAATGGATCAATAATGACGGGGAGAAGCCTTGGGAGATCTGGCCTGATATTCTGCAGACATGGACAGGGGCGCTGGCTCAGGCCGATGCCGAACCGGACAAGCCGCTGCCGCCTAAAATCCATATTTCCAGTCCGAAGAGCGAGAGCGATCCGCGCAGTCATGCCGACCTGGTTGATCCGGCTCCTCTGCTTGCTTTCCTGAGGGAAATCGCAGGCATTACGCCCGCGATTGATGTAATGATTGAAGCCAAGAACAAAGATGTCGCCTTATTTCACTTGATGAAAGATTTAGCTGGTTATTCATCGGAGGGGATTAAGATACTGGATGGGGCAAGTATCGAAATTTCAAGCTAATCCGATAGAATCGGTGACGAAATGTGCATTTGTCCGGAGGCAGCTGCGGGTTTTGCCCGGAGCCGCCAATTCGGGCGAAACTTTAAATCTCTCATTACGTATATTTTTAGAAGTATGAATATATCAGGGGAACCGGCTTTGAAAAGCCGAAGGTTTTTCTTGACGATAACACAGAAAGTAGAGTGAGAGCTTTGAACCAAGAGGATAAGACTCCTTATGTCGTGACGAGCAAAAGCTATACCGCTGTGGCGATAAATGCCGCTTCCAAAGCGGGTGAATGGATTAAAAGCAGATTGGGCACCGTAAAACAATTAAATACGAAATCGGCCGTAAGCGATCTGGTGACGGAAGTGGACAAGGGAGCGGAACAGATGATCCGCAAGCTGATCTTTACCCACTTTCCGGATCACGCGCTTCTCGGCGAAGAAGGCGTTGAGCCTGGACCGGAAGCTTCCGCAAAGGCACTGGAGAAGGTAGCGGAAGAAGAATACCTCTGGATTGTAGATCCTGTCGACGGAACCACCAATTATGTGCATGGTTTCCCGTTCTTTTCCGTTTCTATTGCACTCGCACATAAAGGTGAAGTGATCGTTGGCGTGATTTATGACCCTTCGCGGGATGAAATGTTTGTCGCTGAAAAAGGCAAGGGAGCCTATGTTCATGGCAAGCGGATGAGCGTATCCGGTGAAACGGGTCTGGAACAAAGCCTGCTGGCTACCGGTTTTCCGGTGGGACGCGACAGCACGCTGCCGGTGAATATGGCCGGCCTTGCGTATCTGGCGCCAAGAGTCCGCAACATTCGCTCGGGCGGCTCTGCGGCTCTGCATCTCGCCTACGTTGCCGCAGGCCGACTGACCGGTTTTTGGGAGATCGGACTGAATGCTTGGGATATCGCGGCAGGTGCGTTAATGGTGACAGAGTCCGGCGGGCAAATTACCGACACCGCGGGTAATCCTTACACGCTTGGCGTACGTCATGTCGCTGCTACGAACGGGGCCGTTCATGCGGAGCTGGTGCAGGCTTTGAAGGAAGCTTCGGCTACGGGCCTGGACAGCAAGTAAGTTCGGTTTCCCCGGTTATCCGGGGACGTTTCAACCCGCTTGGCGCGGGGTAAACATATCGCACAGCGCCCTTTGGCGCTGTTCAATCGCAAAGGAGTGTCTGGCTATGAGTGAAAATCATGATCTCGAGCGTCAGCTCAGTGAGATGCTAACCGAAGGCGAAATGGAAGATCGGCAGAACCGCAAGGAACAGGAGCGGGAGCTCATCTCACCAAGATATGAGGTGCGGATTCAGACCCAAATGGACCCGATCGTGGAAGAGACGCTGAAATATCGCAGTATGGCGCGGGAACTGGATGACCGGTATGACCGATATTTGGACAAAGCCAAGCAGGGAAAGCCGGATTCTACTCCCCCGAAGGAATAGATTGTGAAGAACCGCGTCATGGCATGAATAAAGCGAAAAAAAGATAAAAGAAGCGGGCAGGGTGCATATTCACCTTGCCCGTTTTTATTTTGCCGTTCCTATTAATGAACCAGGACGCGAGATGGAGTCTGAATATGCTCTGCGTAACGAAGCCCTTCTTTTTCCAAATCATCATCTTCCGCCGAGCTTACACCGTATACAACGAATGGTGGAAGGAAAATGCCGCTGCATTTGGTAACGGTTCTCTGAATGGGTCTTAAAAGCTCGCTGATCGTAAATTCATCTGCGCCGCCGGCGCGGTAGGCATTTTTCGTTCCGCCGGCCGTGGTAGCAACCATGAATTCCTTGCCGTTCAAATGCTCTCCGCCGGGCCCATAGGCCCAACCGGACGTAAATACGTCGTCAAACCATTTTTTCAAAAGGGGAGGGGAGCTGTACCAATAAAACGGGAATTGGAACACGATCCGGTCGTGGGCAGTCAGAAGACTCCGTTCATGATCCGCATTGATGTTCCAGTCGGGGTACGCTTCATATAGATCTCGTATGGTTAGGTCGTTATGCCCGTCAAGTGCCTGAATTAGCCCCAGGTTGACTCTGGAATGGCTGAGATCGGGATGAGCCACAATCACCATGGTTTTCATTTTGATCATCCTTTCGCTTGCCTTCTATAGTGTGAATCCAATTCCAGTATTCTTCAGTTTGAGGCTTTTGAAAAGTACGCTCTTTTTCCATACCAGGTCCTGAAAAACATACGGTGGATGCAGCTTGACAGGTTCGCCAGTACGGAAAAACGTACTATGTACGATCCAGAAGAGTACTGTTATAAATCGGTGTGCTTTGATAAAATGACGAAGAGGGCGAAGAGCTATGGCGGGAAGCGAGGTGAGCCGGCGAAATGAGTGCAGATGGAAGCGGTAGCGGCAGCACGGATGGGATTATGACGACCCTGCAGGTAATCGGAGGGAAATGGAAGCCGCTGATTTTATTTATACTGCTGCATGAGGGGACCAAGCGTTTTGGGGAACTCCGAAGGCAGCTTCCGAACATTACTCAAGGAATGCTGACCAATCAGCTGCGCGAACTGGAGCACGACGGGCTTATTCGTCGCAAAGCGTATCCCGAAATTCCGCCCAAGGTTGAATATTCCCTCTCCGAGCATGGAAGGACGTTAAGCTCGGTACTTAGGGATATGTGTGGTTGGGGATACGATCATAAGGAATTCATAGCAAGCTCCATACAGGAAAGATGAAGCAGGTAAACGGCCTGAGAAGGCTGTATGTCTGGATGGGTCTGCGGATATCGGATGCGAACATTTTATATATTTCATTTATACATTGAAACGCCGGGGTGAGCTATCCTCCGGTGTTTTTGGCGTGCCGTAATAATTTCAACCCTAAATCGAAAGTTTGCCTCCTCAAAATTTGCCGCTCTCTCCGGTAGACTGAATTTTGTAAACGTCAAACCTATTTTCGAGAGGGGTAAAAAGCAAATGAAAAGAGGCAAGAAATGGCCCATGCTGCTGTTGTCGCTGATGCTGACTGCATCACTCGCCGCATGCGGAGGTAAGAGCGGTACGCAGGATGCCCAGACTCCTGAGAAGACAACCGACAACAATACGACGGCACAGACGGATGATGCCAAAAAGGATTCCGATGAAAAGGTAGAACTGAGCTTTTGGTCGCTCGGAACCACCAATTATGAGGAGCTGGGCAAGGAGTACACCAAAGAGCATCCGAACGTGACGATCAAATTTCAAAACACCTCCGACCAGACGGCCCACCACAACAACCTGACCACCGCGTTGTCGGCAGGTTCGGGAGCTCCTGACATTTTCATGCTTGAAATCGGATTCATGGAGCGGTTTATCACCGCCGAGGATAAATTTTATAACCTGAATGATCTAGGTGGTAAAGATATTGCGGGAAATTACCTGGACTGGAAATGGAAACAGGGGTCTTCCAAGGACGGCAGCTTCCAGATCGGCCTTCCGACAGACATCGGTCCAACGGTCGTATACTATCGCACGGATCTGGCAGAACAGGCCGGACTTCCAGCCGAGCCGGACGCGTTCGGTAAGGAGATCGATTCTTGGGATAAATTCGCCGCCGTGGCGAAGCAGTTCAAGGACAAAACCGGCAAGCCATTTGCCGATCTGACGGATCTGGTCTACAACGGTATCCGCGACCAATCCGACGGTGAAATCTATTTTAGCAAAGAAGATGGTTCCTTCATCGGCGATAAGAACCCTCAAGTGAAGAAAGCATTCGATTTTACGGTTAAAGGCATCCAGGAAGGCTGGATCGGCAACACGCTGCTGTGGTCTCCAGAGTGGGGTCAAGCAACGAATGACGGCGGCTTCGAAGTCATGCTCGGACCTGCATGGATGGCCGGCAACATCAAGAGCAACGGGCCGGATTCCTCCGGCAAGTGGAGAATCACCCAACTTCCGGAAGGTGCAGGCAACTGGGGCGGTTCGTTCCTGACGCTGCCGAAGCAGGGCAAGCATCCGAAGGAAGCGTACGAGTTCATTTCTTGGCTGGATGACAAGGAAAATCAGCTGGAATCGTTCAAATCGAAGGGTCTCATGCCTTCCATTCCAGCGCTGTATACGGATGAAGCTTTTACAGGCTTCAAGGATGACTTCTTTGGCGGTCAGGCAACGGCTGTTGAATATGGTAAAGCGGCACAACGCGTAAAACCGGTGTACTACGGTCCGCTGCATGACCAAGTGGATACCTTCTTCAAGGATGCACTCAAAAACGTGCTCGAGAAGAAAGCCGATCCTGCGAAAGAGTGGGACGCAGCCGTCGAGAAGGCGAAAACGCTGGCGGCGCGGAGCTAAGCAATTGGTGTAGTGCTTGGTGACCGCTGCGGAAACGGATCATTCTTCCGATCGCTGCGCTGCTACAGAACGATTCCGTCCCCTCCGCTATCTATGCTCTTTAACCAACATTTAATCTTAAAATGAGACAGCATCATTATCACCCCGGTTCCGTATGGCGGAGGCTAGCCCCCTCCCCCGGCGGGGCCGGATTATTCTAGAGTACTTCATGGAGGTGCCTCATGGCAGAACCCGTAACCGCAGTTCAATCCGTTTCGGCCGGCAAACGGCCTTTCTGGACGGAGCAAAGGCGGAGCCGGTTAACGGCCTATACGTTTATATCCCCCTTTTTTATTTTGTTCGCCATCTTTGGCTTGTACCCGATTTTCTTTACGATTTACCTGTCCTTCTTCAAGTGGGATGCGCTCGGACCGATGAAATACGTCGGCATCAAAAACTATGACCTGGTCACAAGTGACCCTTTATTTTGGACTTCATTCACCAACACGCTCATTATGGGCGTCATGGGAACCATTCCGCAGCTGATCATCGCGCTGCTGCTGGCGGTCATGCTGAATTCGGCGATGACCCGTTTCAAAAAAACCTTCCGCGTTCTATTTTTCATGCCCAACATTACGTCCATTGTTGCTGTTACACTCGTTTTCAGCACGCTGTTCGGCAATAACGGCATGATCAATTGGCTGCTGAACCAAATGGGGATGGAGAGCATGGCCTTCAACTCCGGCTGGTGGGGCGTGAAGATCGCCATATCCACGATGGTGATGTGGCGCTGGACGGGCTACAACGCCATCATTTTCCTATCCGGTCTGCAGAGCATTCCGCTGGATTTGTACGAAGCTGCACGCATCGATGGTGCGAACCGGCGTCAGCAGCTGGCTTACATTACCCTGCCGCTTCTGAAGCCGTTCATCGTATTCGTCACGCTGATCTCGACGATCGGCTCGCTGCAGCTATTTACGGAGCCTTACGTATATCTCGGGCAGTCGGGAACCGGCTCCACACGCCAGGAAGGCATCACCATGGTCACGTATCTGTACAGTGAGGCATTCCGCAATGGTTTCTTTGGCACGGCGGCGGCTACAGCGGTCATGCTGTTCATTATTACCATCATTTTCTCCATGATCAACATGTGGGTTTCGAATCGTATGGAAGGCGACACGGGAGGTGGCAAGGCATGAGTTCGAATACATTAACGGCTTCCTCCAAAGCGCCAGGCGATAGCGGCATTGTCAGCAAAACTTTGTTTTATTTGCTGCTGATCATCGGTGCATTGGTATCTATTTTTCCTTTCTACTGGATGTTCGTCGTTGCGACCAATGACCGCGGGGCCGTCTTTCACATTCCGCCGTTGCTGACGATCGGTGGCGAGTTCTTCCATAACTTTCAGCGGGTGCTGGAACGGACGGATTTCTTTCAGGCTTTGCTAAACTCGCTGTTCGTGTCGTCGATGGTCACGATATCGGTCGTGTTCTTTTGTACGCTTGCCGGATATGCCTTTGCCAAATTCGAGTTTCCGTTTAAAAATGCGCTGTTTTACTTCGTCATCGCAACGTTGTTCGTCCCCTCCCAGCTGAGCGTGCTGCCAACCTATATCATTATGGCGAAGCTGCACTGGATCGACACATACCGCGCGCTGATCGTGCCGGCGATGGTCAACGCCTTCGGCATTTTTTGGATGAGACAATATGCGGCAACGGCGGTGCATTCGGAGCTGATTGAATCCGGACGGATCGACGGGGGAGGGCATTTCCGCATTTTCTGGAGCATCGCTGTTCCGGTCATTACGCCTGCGATGGCAACACTCGCCATCCTGAACTTTATGAATGTATGGAACGATTTCTTCTGGCCTCTGGTCGTCCTGAAGAACAGCGAGCATTTCACCATTCAAATTGCGCTGCAGCAGCTCTTCTCCAACCGTGACGGCTTGGATTACGGCATGATCATGTCCGCGACCTTTACGGCCACGCTTCCGCTGCTTATTGTGTTCCTGCTGTTCAGCCGCTGGGTTATTGCCGGTCTCACCTCCGGTGCGGTCAAGAGTTGAAACGATTCATGCAGATCATACGGATTGGAGTAAAGCTGACAAATCGCTTCCAATCCGTTTATTTCAAGATGATAGAATCTATAAATTTCAGCGAAGCTGAACCATTGTATAATCGCAAGAAAAATAACATCTTAATGCGATCTGTCTCCTGTGAAAATACGACGATAGATATTTTTCTTGTGCAAGGAATTATTAACATGATGAAGAATAATAGAGTGAAGCCACAGATCAGGGCGCAGGAGGAAATGCCATGAAGCTCCGCCGTAAAATCTTGCTTGCTATTATTCTTCTTGTGTTTATACCGGTCATCGTCATGGGCGTCGTCACGTATTATAATTTTTCGAACGCCATGGAGAAAAAATCGAATAACTTCTATTGGATCTCACTCCTTGAGACGGACCGGAAATTGAAGTTTGCCCTGAACGAGATCAATTCCATCTCGAATGCCGCGATCACGCAGCCCGCGATTCAGCAGGCCCTGAAGAATCAGGACTCCATCATGACGTATGACCGCAAGCAGGAAATCAATAATTTGCTTATCAATCACCCGATGATTACTTCATTCAGCCTCTACTCCAAAACCAATCTCATCTATCAATACAATGCGCCCTTGTCTTATGCAGATATGCAGCATCAAGTCTGGTTCAATGACATGGAAAAAGCCGAGGGCAGGCCGGTCTGGTCCGGTCCGGGGGAGAACGGCTCTGCCGAGATAGGCAAGCCGGTCATGATTCATGCAAGAATCATCAAGGACTATTATTCGCTGGAGGATATCGGCTATCTCGTCATTTACGTGAAGCCCGATATATTGGATCAGGTATTCTGGGAATCCGCCACCTTGAAGAGCGGGGATATTCTGCTTGTGAACAAGCAGGGCAGCGTCGTTTTTAACAAATCCGGCGGTCATGTCGGAGAAAAGGTGCATTTTCCTTTCCTTACGGATGGATTTCATCAGGATAAGGATTACTACGTGGACACCTACCAGCATGAAAAATCATTGATCACCTTTTTGCCGTCTCATAATGAGCAGTGGTATTTGGTCGCGGTAACCCCGCTGAAGCTGATCCGTTCCGAATCGGTTTCGATCCGCAACATTGCCGTGATTCTGGTACTGTTTTCGCTGCTGTCGGCCTTATGGTTCGACCAGTTCTTTATCCGGAGGCTTGTCCGCAGCCTGATCAGCGCCGTTAACGGCATGAAACGGGTGAAGCAGGGCATCTTCGTGCCGATCCAGTCCCATGTGGAGCGCTTTGACGAGACGGATCTGCTGATCGACGGCTTTAACCGCATGAGCCAGCAGATTCAGGAGCTGATCCAGCAGGTCGAGACGGAACAGACGCGCAAAAAAGAAGCCGAAATGCAGGCTCTGGTCGCCCAGATCAACCCGCATTTTATATATAATTCCCTGGAATCCATCAATTCCATGGCGGTCCTGGGAGGAAACCGGGATATCAGCAAGATGGTCATCTCGCTTGGCAAGCTGCTGCGCATCAGCATCAGTGAGAACCACGAGCTGATCACGATGAATATGGAATTCGAGCATGTTCGCCATTATATGAATATTCAAAAATACCGTTTCGAGGATCGCTTCGAGTACGAGATTGATCTGCCTGAATCACTGAGGACTTTCATGACGCAAAAGCTGATTGTCCAGCCGATCGTGGAGAATGCCCTGTACCATGCGATTGAGCCGATGGAGGAGAAAGGCTATATCCGAATCACGGCACGGGATGCCGGCAATGACATTCTGATCGATGTGACGGACAACGGACCGGGATTCGATCAGGTTACGCTCATGCATCTGGGGGACGAGAACGCAGGCGGCGTGAAAAAATACCGCGACAGCGGCGTGGGGCTGAAAAACGTGCATGAACGCCTCCGCATCCGGTTTGGCGGCCATTACGGCATTTTCATATGCTCTTCACCAGGCTATGGGTCAACCATCCGCATTCGACTGCCCAAAATCATGCCATAGATTGCACAGCCGAGTGAAAAGGGGGAATGAGCCGTGAAGAAATTACATATGAAGAAATGGCTGAACTGGAGCTGGGCTCTATTGTACGCAGCGGTGCTTACCGTCACGGTCACATTGGTGGCACGGGGCAATCACAGCGCGATCGAAGAGGATACCACCGAAAAAATCACGCTCACCTTCCGTCACTTCTGGATTGCCGAGCATGACCGTCCGATGCTGAACATTTTCGAGGATATCGTCCGGCAGTATGAAAGCGCCCATCCCAATGTGAAGGTGAACTTTGAGGGGATGGACCAGACGATCCACCGGGAACAGAAGCTGAAAAGCGAGATGGTGACCGGTACGCCGCCGGATATGTTCGTGCTCTTTGGCGGGGCGGAGATTGAACCGTATATCCGCTCGAACCGTCTGATGGATTTGACGGATTTCGTGAAGAACAACCATCTGGAGAGCGAATTCAAAGACCTGCAGTTGTGGACCTTTAACAAACGGATTTACGGTCTGCCGATCGAAGGCAATGCGGAGCCGCTGTATGTGAACACGGAAATTTTCAATAAGCTGGGCCTGGCGCTGCCCGAAACGCTCAGCCAGCTCAATGAGGCCGTAAAGGTGCTGAAGGAAAACGGGTATATTCCGTTTGCGCTGGGGAATGAAGACCGCTGGCCTGCAGCGATTTTCGCTCATTATCTGATGGAGCGATACAGCGATTCCAAACAGATGGATAATATCGTTCAAGGGAAGAACGGAGCAGCCTTTCAGAACGGCGGGTATCTCAAAGCTTTTGAACAACTTGAGGAATGGGGCAGGGAGGGAGCCTTCGGGCCGTCTCCCAATGATCTGTCGACCGAAGAGGCTATTGATCTGTTCACGCATGGCAAGGCGGCAATGTACCTCAATGGCAACTGGGACATCACCTTATTCCATAATGAGCAGGCGCCGCCCGCATTTCAAAACGAGGTTGGCGTCATTCCGTTTCCGGCGCTGAACCCTGGTGGGCAGCGGTCCATGGCAGGCGGATATACTTTCGGGATCGGGCTCTCCTCGAATCTGACGGAAGCGCAAGAAAAGGCTGCTTTTGAGCTGATGCAGGCTTTTTACTCCAAGAATGTCCAGGAGCGGATTGTGTACGAAGGCCTGCGGATTCCATCCATGAGGATCGATTTTGATGCCCAGAAGACAGGACCGATTTTTACGCAGGTCACGGGTCTGATGGAACAAACGGCTCAGACCTTTGTCCCGTATGACAACATTTTATCGCCAGAGGTAAAGCGATCGTTTTTGGCCGTTGTCGAGCAAATGATCAACCACCAAATCTCGGCAAAGGATGCGCTCGCCCGGATGGATGAGTCACTGCAGCAGTACTGGAACCTGCGGAGCAGCTCTATTGTGAAATGAACCTGGAACAGGGGGTGAAGAAGATGGGAACAGCAGCCAAATATAAGGTCATTCTGGTGGACGACGAGCCGATGATCCTGCGCAGCCTGCAGGCCGCCATAGGTTGGAATGATCTCGGCCTTGAAGTGGTCGGAACGGCTAGAAACGGGGAGGGAGCCCTCCATCTGATCAGCGAGCATTCGCCGGACATGATTATCAGTGATATCCGCATGCCCGGAATGGACGGCATTGCCCTGATGAAGGAAGTACTGACAGGCAGCCCGAGGAGGATATTTATCGTCATCAGCGGTTACGGCGAGTTTGAGTACGCCAGGGAAGCGCTCCGGCAGGGCGCATTCGATTATCTCCTGAAGCCGATCGACCACGATGAGCTGACCGGGATGCTCCAGCGCGCGGCTGCGCAGCTGGATGCCCAGATGGAGAGCGACAAGCTGCTGCATTCCGTGCAGGTGCTGTCCGTGATGGCGCGGGAGCGGATGTTCTCGGAATGGATCGAAGGCAACGACCGGCCGCTGACCTATATGCAGTGGATGGAGCACAGTGAGCTGGAGCAGGACTATTTTATGGCGGTAGTACAGCTGGATCACTATCTCCGCCTGAATGAGCAATGGCTTATGGATGAGAAGCGGCTGTGGCTGTTTGCAATCCGCAATATTTTAGAGGAATGGTCCCTGCAGCACGGCGGGCTGACGGTGTTCCCTTTTCACAGCGGCGAATGGATCATTCTTTTTCCTGAGGAGCTGCAGGCGGATAAGGCCATGCTTGGCAATGATCTGATCTATCAGATCAAGAGGTATTCCAAACTGAGCTGCTCTGTCGGAATCAGCCTGGGAAACAAAGGGATTCGTCAGCTGAGCACAGCGTATCAGAGCGCAACCCGGGCTCTTTACCAGCGCTTCTATTCCGAACAGGAAGGCGTGTTCATTGATCAGGAAGGTTCGGGGCAAGATTCGCAGCCCTCGGATCTCAAGTATCCCAAACATCTGGAAGCGGCTCTGATTGAAAGCGTACGCACGCTAGATTCGCTGCGGCTGGGATCGCTTTTTGATGAGCTTAAGCTGTACATCGAGCAGCATGCTGCGGCGAAGGAGGCGGCTGAACGCCTGCTCGTGGAAATCGCGGTTGTGTTGTACAGACAGATGGAGTATGCGAACCTGCTCGCGGAATGGCCGCTGGACGGTCTGATCCAGGATCTGCGCGAGGCCGAGAATTTGAATGAGCTGATCGGCATGCTAAAAAAGGCATTCACGAGACAGATGGCAGAAAGCCTCCGCAACCAGGTGAAGGAGGACGGCCACTCGCTGGTTGAAAAGGCAAAGCTGTATATCATGAATCATTATCCCAAGGATCTGAGCATTGAGGAGGTGGCGGAGTTCGTCGATTTGAGCATCAGCCACTTCTGTACGCTGTTCAAGCAAATGTCCGGATATACCTTCCTGGAATACTTGACGGAATGCCGGATGGAGAAGGCCAAACATATTCTGAGGAACACCAGCGTAAAGGTGTATCAGATCGCGCCGATGGTAGGCTATCAAGACCCGAAATATTTTACGCAGGTGTTCAAGAAAGCGACGGGCCGCACGCCTTCCGAATTTCGCGAGGAAACGGGTTAACCCTTCTAACAGAAGATGGTAAACTAGAGAGAGCCCTGCACCGCAAAGGCAGCACGGGCTTTCATTTGTGAGAAGGAGTGATTGGATGCGGAATTCTTTTAAAAAGTACATATCGACGGTATCGGCCGCGGTATTGTTGTCGTCTATGCTGTTGGGAGCAGCCTCGGCAGCGCCGAATGCCCAGACTAGCGCGAAGCAGCCGTACCGCATCGTAGCTCTTGGCGATTCGTTGACGGTTGGTTATGAACCGGGCAAGAGCGAAACGGAGCGGCCTTATGGCTTCGTGGACCGGCTGCAGGAGCAGGCTCTTCTTCATGGCCGGGCGGAGACGGTAAACGTCGGCATTGCCGGACTGAAAAGCGGAGGGCTGCTGAATTTCGTGGAAGCGGTGAAGAAGGGGCAGGCCATCACGGCGGATGAGATTCAGCCTAATCTCCCGGATCCGCGAACACCTCAAATCGGTGCAGCCGTCGCGCAAACGAAGACGGACCTGTCTGCCGCAGACGCAATTACAGTTACGATCGGCGGAAACGATATGTCGGAGCTGTTGAATACGGCGGGCAAGCTGAGCGAAACGGATCTGCAAACACGCGTTGACCAATTATTCAAGCTGTATACGGACAGCATGGGCGTCATTGTGGCCGACCTGCATGAACTGAACCCGGATGCACTGATCGTGGTCGCCGACCAATACCAGCCGATGCCGGAGATTGCGGACAGCGCGTTATATCCGAAGCTGGAGAAGACGGCCGAAGCCTTTACCGGTGTGATTGATAAGATGGCGGCTGATTTTGGATCTAAGGGCGTGAATGTAAAGATAGCGCATGTCGCCAAGGAATTTGTCGGCGGGGAAGGCACGATGACTCATATTATCAAGGACAGGGACATTCACCCCAACCAGCTTGGATATGAAGCGATGGCGAAAGTGTTCTCCGAGACGATCTGGGGCAGCTATACCAAGCTCACGGCGCATGAAGCGGGAAGCCCGATGGGCATTATCGTGAAAGGCAAAGAACTGAACACACCTTACAAGCCGGTGATCCGCCAGAACCTCAACTTCGTGGCCATCAAGGATATCGTGGACGCCATTGGCGCAACATCCAAATGGGACAATAAAACATCCAGTGCAACCATTGCCTATGAAGGTCACACGGTTGTCATTACAATCGGCTCCAAAACGGTGAAAGTGGACGGTCAAGCGGTGCCGGTCGACGCAGCCGCCTTCCTGAACATGGTGGGCAAAGAATCGAAGACTTACGTGCCGCTGGCGGCGCTGGCTTCAGGCCTGGGTCTTGACGTGCAGTACGTATCCAATCTAAGAACGGTCTTTATTAATCCATAATATAGCTCGAAAAGCATACTAAAGAAAAAACCAGCTGTTCAAGGCCCAACAGGCCGATGAATAGCTGGTTTTCTTTTGCGAAAGTGATCAGGATACGAAAAATCGATTAAACAGCCTCCGGCGTTGCTTCAGTTACACGGGGCCATCGGCCTTCGAATTTTTCCAGTGATACTCCTGAAACTGGCTTGGCGTGCAGTGCGCATACTTTTTGAAGATGCTGATGAAGTATTTATAATCGCTGAAGCCGATGTCATTGGCGATGGTGTACACCTTCCCGTCCCCGGCTTTCAATAAATCCATCGCTTTATGAATGCGGTAGCGGTTCAGAAAGTCATTAAACGTATAGGTCGTTTCCGACTTGAATTTTTGGTTCAGGTACGTTGCGCTGACGCCAAGCTGCTCGACAAGATCATGGATGCTGATTTTGCGATCGTAGTTCTCCTGGACATAATCGATCATTTTCGAAACATATTTGGATGTTTTCATATTCTTGCCCAAGAATTCCGGATTGATGACGTCTTCCTTCGTTTGGGATTGGGTTGCCATCGATTTGAACTTCAGCATCCACTCCACCTTGGTTTTGGCGGATTCGAGGGCCGCGATCAGCTGTTCTTCCTCCAGCGGCTTGACCAGAAACTCGCTGACGCCGAGCTGGATCGCTTTTTTGGCCAAATGGAATTCATTATAGCCGGAGATGATGATACTGCTGAACGTATGGACCTTCAGGCCTTGTTCGATCATCGCAATTCCATCCATGATCGGCATGTTGATATCCGTAATGACGATATCGGGCCGGTGTTCGCTGATTTTGCTTAAGCCTTCCTGTCCGTTGCAGGCCTCATCAATGACGACACAGTCATATTTGAGCCAGTCGATACTGTACAGGATGCCTTTCCGGATCATATCCTCGTCCTCGGCCAGCAGTACCTTAAACATCTTGATCACCCATTTCGTAAGGAATTGTCAGCGTCACGCAGGTACCGATTCCTTCGCTGCTGCGGATATCGATACCCGATTCCTCTCCGTATAAGAGGATCAGGCGGCGGTGAATATTGTATAGTCCGATATGTTCCGTAGTATTATGATGATTTTTTAATATTTGATGCACTTCCTCCAGTCGTTCGGGGCTCATGCCCGGCCCGTTGTCCAGCACCTGCAGAACAAGCTTGCCATCCGCCGTGTAAACGATGATGTCTATATTGACGCTGCTCTGGTCCTTGTACCCGTACTTGATGGAATTTTCGATCATGGCCTGCAGCAGCAGCTTCGGAACATAGATGTTCCCGGCGTCGTCCTTAATTTGAATGTTGTAATTCAGCCGTTCCTTGAAGCGGATCTGCTGCAGGTTTAAATAGTCGCGCACATAATTCAGGTCATCATTCAGCTTCACACTGCGCTCGTTGCCGATGCTGTATCTAAGAAGGCGGGACAGAATCATGACGATGTCCTGAGCCTGCTTGGCATCTATTTTGATGGCATAACGCAGCGTCTCGAGCACGTTGAAAATAAAATGCGGATGAAACTGCGACTGCAGCTGCTTCACTTCGACCAGCGTGCTGATGCGGGACAGTTCTTTATTTTTCTCCAGCAAATCCTTGAGCCGATCCAGCATGTTGTTGTACTGCTCGCCCAATATTTCAAACTCATCTCCGGTGTGGATATCAACGTATTCATTCAAGTTGCCTTCCCGCAGCTTTCGCAGCGCGTATACCAGCTTATCGATCGATTCCGAGTTGCGCTCGGACATTTTTTGGGCAAGAAAATGAATGATGATCCATAGCAAAAGGCTTGTTGCCAAAATGAAGATGGACAGCGTGTAAAGCGTATAACTTTCCGACCTAACCGAATTCAGCGTGTGCACACGTATGGGAGTGTCTTGGACCTCGCGCGTGTGCATATAATATTTGCCGCCGTTAAGCAGGACTTGGTTGTTGCCTTCCTGCTTGGGAGCAAATTTATTCAGGATTCCTTTAGTGATATTGCTGGTCGTCGCAATAATCGTGTGATGCTCATCGGTGACCACGGCCACTTCGGTGTTTTGCACAAAAATGAGCTTCTGCATGTCCGCCTCCAGCAGTTGAAGAACCAGATAGCCGATCACGTGACCGTCTTTAAGAATGGCCTTGCCAAACGTATAGTCGGTGTATCGGTCATGGGAATAGCGGAAGCTGTTCATCTCCGTCAGCAGGGCTTCGGGTTTCAGGGAGATCCGGTGGATCAGACTGCCAAAGGCCAAATCCGAGCTGACCTCATCGGGAGCAGCGGAGGATGCCAGAAATACCCCTTGGGTGTCCACAATATGGAAGATGCTTTTGACCTGCTGACGATTGTTAAAATCATAAAATTCAGCATATACATCTTCACTGTCCAGATGGTTGCTGACGTAATTCACGACGGAAGGAGAGGCCGCCATGCGCATGGCTTCCGCTTCATATTGCGTGTACACCCCGGAGATGGACTGGCTGATCTTGAGCGAAGCTTCGGCCGTTCTATTGGTTAACGTAATCCTGCCGTTGATTGCGGTGAACACAAAAAACAACACGATGAGAATGGCGAACGGGATCATGGTATACAGCCGAAACAAATGACGTGTGGACTCCTGGAAATTCCGGTTTTTTTTGCGCCGCATATGCCCCTCCTATCTTGCGAACTGCTTGCTATGATGCCATTCTTTATGCAAAACAAGCCGGCCCTGTGAAATCACAGGTACCGACTTGAACGACAAATGCCATTCTTACATGGAGATTTCTTTTTGGCCGGACAATTTCAAGAAGATCAGCAGCGATACGACGGTAATGACGGTTAAAACGGTGGATAGTGCCGCTGCCACCCCGTAATTGCCCCGCACGACTTCGGTATAGATGGCAACCGTTACTGTTTTGGTCTTGGCCGTATACAAAATGATGGATGTGCTCAGTTCGGTGATGATCGTGACCCAACTGAGGATCGCGCCCGATACGACGCCGGCCAGCATCATCGGCAGCGTGATCTTGAAGAAGGTCTTCATCTGCGATGCGCCGAGACTGATGGCCGCCTCCTCAATGCCCCCGTTAATCTGATGCAGGATCGCGGCGCTTGAACGGATGGTATAAGGCAGACGCCGGATGACGAATGAGACGATAATGATGATAGCTGTTCCGCTGATAACGAGCGGCTTATGATTGAAGGTGATCAGCAAAGCGATACCGAGAATCGAGCCTGGCACGATATAAGGGAACATGGTGAAAATATCGAGCGTGTTGGTTAACGCATTTTTTCGGCGGACCGTCACGTAAGCAATCAGTACCGCGAGCAGAATAATGATGACCAGCGAGGAGATCGCCAGCACGAATGTATTCTGGATGGCGCCGCCGATGCTGTCGAATGCATCCCTATAGCTGTCGAGCGAATATCCTTTGACAAAAATTCTGCCGGATGTCTTCTGAAATGAAGTATAGATGACGTACAACTGCGGCAACAGTGCAAGCAGCGTATACAGGTAAATCACGATGTGGGCAAGAATGCTGCCAATGCCGCTTTTTTTCTTCGGTTCGATCGGATTCAGAGCGCTCATCGTATAAGATTTCCGGTTGGATACGAACTTTTGCAGCAGGAAGACGGCCGTTGCGAAAATGACGACAATGACGCTGATCGCTGCGGCAAATCCGTCATCGCCGCCAACCTCACTGATAAACTCGTTGAAGATCAGAACAGGAACGGTCTTATACCCCTCACCGATCAGCATCGGTGTGCCGAAATCGGCGAGAGCGCGCATGAAGACCAGCAGGCCGCCCGCCATCAGGGTCGGAGTAATCAGGGGAAGGAGTACCTTCCGCATTTTGCTGATACCCTTGTAGCCCATGCTTTCAGCGGCTTCCATCAGGGATTGGTCGACGCTTTTGAGTGCGCCGGACACATACATAAAGATAAGCGGCACCATTTGCAGGGTAAGTACGAGCAGAATACCGCCAAAACCATATATATCAGGCATGGTTATTCCAAAAACGCTTTTGACGAATTTGGTAATGACACCGTTTCTCCCAAGCAATAGGATCCAGGAGTAAGCGCCGATAAACGGTGCTGACATCGACGAGATCAGGATGAGAATTCGAATGGTCGAGCTTCCTTTGATTTTGACCGTAGACATAATGTAGGCCAGCGGTGTCGCGATCACGGCTGCCAGAATGGTAACGCATACCGTAACCTTAATACTATTAAAAAGTGCGTTCAGATAATAGGGCTTGCTGAAAAACTTCACAAAGTAAGCGAGCGAAAAGTCGCCTGTCGTTCCGTTGTAAAAACTTTTAATAAGCATGGTGAACAAAGGCAATGCGAGAAATACGATATAGAATAAAAAGATTAAGAGCGAGATATTGGTCCAGACATCAAATCTTTTGCGCGACCGGTTCATAGCTGAACTCTCCCCGTATAGTTCAATTCTCCCTTGATGTCGTAGACATTGATTTTATCGGGTTTGACCGTGAGGTAAACCGTTTGTCCCGGGGACAGGAGCTCCGCCGTTTGGGATTCCTGCGTAATTTCTACGCGCTGGCCAGATGCCAAATCCACAAAATAATGCGTATGCTGTCCCAAAAACACGCTGTGCACAATTGTTGCCTTCATGCCCTGTTGATCCTGACGGATGTTGAATTCTTCAGGGCGGACCGAGATTTGCACCGGAAGAGTGCTTTTCATTTCGGATTTTGGAACTTGGATATTTGCAATCGGCTCTTGATAGCCTTGACCCATCTGTAAGCTGTATTGGCCATGTTCATGCTGTAAGGTTCCCTCGATGATATTCGTGCGTCCGATAAACGTAGCAACGAATACATTGGCGGGACGCTGATAGATTTCCTGAGGCGTGCCCAAATGCTGAATGACACCCGATTTCATGACGGCGATCCGGTCGGATACGGCCATGGCTTCTTCCTGGTCATGCGTGACATAAACCGTTGTAATGCCGACTTCACGTTGAATCTCCTTGATGGCATTGCGCATGTCGATTCGCAGCTTGGCATCGAGATTGGAGAGAGGTTCATCCATGAGCAGCACATCCGGTCGGATGACGATGGCCCGGGCGAGCGCGACACGCTGCTGCTGACCGCCGGAGAGGTTCTTGGGCATACGGTCCTTATATTGCTCAATTTGGACGACTTTTAGAATCTCATCCACCTTTTCGGCAATTTCAGGCTTGGATATTTTGCGGTTCTGGAGGCCGAAGGCGATGTTCCCTTTAACGGTAAGATGGGGAAAGATCGCATAGTTTTGGAATACCATGCCGATATTCCGCTTCCCTGGCTCCACGTTATTGATGACTTTGTCGTTGAAGTTGATCGTTCCGCCTTCAATGCTGTTAAAACCTGCAATCATGCGGAGGAGTGTCGTTTTCCCGCAGCCGGAGGGACCCAAAAGGGTGAAAAATTCGCCCTTTTGAATCTCTACGGACAACTCGGGGATGACGGTGGTTTCTCCATATTTTTTGACGAGATCTTGAATGGATATGGTCACGCTCATCGTGGTCACCTGCTTCTTTTCATAGAGTCATTATTTTACGCTTGTGAATACATCGGTATATTTTTCGACGATTTCGGATTTATGCTCACTGACATAGTCCGTATCTTCATCGATCATGTTGATTTGGCTGTACGGAGTCATGTAATCGCCAAGCTTGGCATCCTTGCGAAGCGGGCGGTTGGTCAATTGCGTACCGAAGGCATCCTGTGCTTCCTGGGATAGAATGAAATCGATGAATTTCTTGGCATTGTCCATATGCGGCGCGTCTTTCACGATACCGGAGGCTGCATCCAGGAACACGGCTCCTTCTTTCGGATAAACCACTTCTACAGGAGCGCCGTTGCGTACATAAGTGCTGGCTGGATCCTCGTAGGTCAGACCGACTACATATTCGCCGTCGGCAACGCTCTTATGAACTGCGCCGGAACCGCTGGCGATTTTGCCGTCCAGGTTTTTCACGAGCTCGCTGACATAGTTCCAGCCTTGTTCGCTTGTGTAATCGCCGCCCATGGCTTTCAGCATATTCGTCAGCTGCGCGAAGGCGGAGCTGGAGCTTGCCGGATCGGCAGAAGCAATTTTGCCTTTCAGTTTCGGATTCAGGAGATCGGCATAACTTTCGATTTTAATGTCGCCGACCAGGTTCTTATTGACGAGTAAAACGCTTCCATCAGAAATGTAAGGGGTTGCAAAGCCGGTTGTATTGCGGTGACCATCGAGCAGATATTGATCGTTAGTAGATACATATGGCTCGTACAGATCCTTGTGCTCGCGGTAACCGGCCATGGATCCGCCGAACATGACGTCTGCGTAAGGGTTTTGTTTCTCGGATTGTAAGCGCTTAATAATTTCGCCGGTACCAGCCGTTACGAGTTCAACGGTAATCCCGGTTTGCTTCTCGAACATAGGAATGATCGTTTTGATGATTTCTTCACTGTTTGGGCTGTAGACTACGAGCTTATTTTCTTTTTCTTTACTAGACTCGCTGCTGCCACAGCCGCTGAGTGCCCCCAACACTAACATGCATGCCACCAAAAGAATGGAAAACTTCTTCATTCGATTCAGCTCCTAAACTGTATGATTATTTCTGATGCAAATTTATTGTAACAGCACTAATACAGTTTAAAAAATCCTACAATCCGCAATCATCGTCTAATATTCGCAACTAAAATGTTCACTTTAGGATGATGTTTTTTCCTGTGATCTATCCGATTGTGAAAGCGCTTCCGTAATAAGAAAAGTTTTCCACGCAAAAAACTGCCCCCGGTCGATGGGACCAAAGGGCAGTCGTGAAAATTATTTGAAATAGTCGATTCCCATTGCTTCGCGCACTTCACCCATCGTCTGGCGGGCAACGCTTCGGGCACGTTCCGTGCCGGCCATCAGAATATCATCGATATCCTTCGTGCGGTGCTTGTAAAGCTCCCGACGCTCGCGAATCGGCTCGAGCACGTGCTCGATAGCCGCCGTCACCATCGCTTTGCAGGCAGCACAACCGATGGTTCCCTTCATGCAGTTTTCCCGGATATCTTCGCAGCGATCTGGACGGAAAATAGAGTGATAGCCGTATATCGTACAGATATCGGGATGACCCGGATCTGTTTTATGAACGCGCGCGGGGTCGGTTTTGGCTCTGCGTATTTGCGTGCGTACTTCTTCGGAGGAAGCGTCCAGGCAGATGGCATTGCCAAGGCTTTTGCTCATTTTGCTGCCGCCATCGAGTCCTTCGAGCCGCTCGCCGACAAGAATTTGCGGTTCGACCAGCACGGGGGCGTACAGCTCGTTGAAACGGCGCACGATCCGGCGGGTCTGTTCAATGTGGGGAATCTGATCCTCACCGGCCGGAACGAGAGATGCTTTGCAGAACGTAATGTCCGCGGCCTGGCTGATCGGGTATCCGAGAAAGCCATAATATAGATCGTCGTAACCGCGTTCCTTGGCTTCATGCTTTACGGTCGGATTATGGCGCAGCGAGCTGACGGTGACGAACATGGAATACATACAGGTCAACTCGGCAATTTCAGGGACCATCGATTGCACGAAAATCGTGGCGCGCTCCGGGTCGATCCCGGCGGACAGATAGTCGAGCGCCACTTGGCGCACGCTTTGGGAGAGCAGCCCGGGGTTATGAAAATGAGTCGTTAATGCCTGCACATCCGCCAGCATAATATACGTCTCGTATTGCTGCTGCAGCTGTATCCGGCTCTTCAAACTGCCGACGTAATGGCCCAGATGCAGCTTTCCGGTCGTACGGTCTCCGGTCAGAACAATTTCCTGCTTCGGTTGAATCGATGCTTCGGTTTTCATTGGAATTCCTCCTGATTATTAGGTTGAATGCTGTTCTTTCGCTTCGCCGCCACCAGCCGCCATCCATGGCCATCACCTCCTTATCTTGAGCACAAAAAAAGCCCCGTCCTGTGAAAAGCGGTTGTCCGGGAGTAGTCACTCCGGTACGTCGCTTTCCAAGGACGAAGCTGTTAGCTTCGCGGTGCCACCTTGATTGGCCGCCTTTCATTAAGGAGAATGCAGCCCTGCTCAACAGGTACGGATTCAGCCGCCACATGCATAGTGCTTCCTCGATACCCTGCCCCAGTTAACGGTGGGGACATGCCGCCTGTCCTACTGATCACCGCAGCAATGGCGGCTTTGTTCAGACCGGTCACTCCGAAGCCCACTTCCGCGTACATCGTCACCGGCTTGCACCAACCGCCGGCTCTCTGAAGACGTTTGTGTCCACGTACTCTTCTTCATCATCGTGAATATGGGGATTATTGTAACGTATCCGGCAGCAAAAGGAAATAGGCGGTTTGAATCCGTACAAATGCACATAAAAGGCTGAGCGCTGCACATTGGGCGTTTATTGTCTTTTCGATATGCTGGGAGCAGGAGCGGATCCGCCGCATAGATGAAAACGATACAGGCGGCTATTCGTTTCTCATTACGGGACGAGGAGAGAAAAAGAGTGGCTAAAATCGCTGATAAGTATTTGCAGGTTGATCCCTGGTCAGTTGTGGAAGAAGGATTCGATCCGGAGCGAAACCGGGTGTCCGAATCCATTTTCGCCCTGGGGAATGAATATATGGGTGTGCGGGGTTACCCCGAAGAAGGATATAGCGGCGACACGCTGCTAGGCAGCTATTTTAATGGATTATATGAAGAAATGCCGGTACAGGGTCATTATCGGGGCACCATCCGTTCTTTACGTTTTATGGTGAATGCGGTGGACTGGCTGTATACGCGGATTACCGTTGACGGTGAGCAGCTGGACCTTGCCCAAAGTCGCTTTTCCGGCTTCCGGCGGGTGCTCGATTTCCGCAAGGGTACGGTGCACCGGGAGCTGGTATGGCATCTGAATGATGGCAAAGAGCTGAAGGTTACGTTCGAACGGCTGGTCAGCATGAAGAGATCCCATGTCGGGGGACAGCGAATCACGCTTACGCCGCTGAATTTCTCGGGGACGGTACAGGTTCGCTCCGGACTTGATTTTGCCACTTTGCACGAGGATCAGGGGCGCCGTTTCTGGGCTGTCATCCGCCAGGAACGGACGCTGAATGGCGCAGCGATGCTGGGGAAGACCGCAAATACCGGGAACCGTTTGCTTTCCGCGTATACGCTGCAAGTAGAGGGGGGAATTGTTCTAGGCTCGGAGCCGGTGGAACAGGAGCATCTGGCAGGCACCGATCTAACGCTTCATGTGGAGCTAGGACAAACGACGATCGTTGATAAAGTGGCAGTGAATGCTGCGAACGTGAGCGCCGAAGAGTCGGATTCCGCAGTGTGGGATCAGGGAATGGCTCTGCTGGGTCAGTCGGACGGAATCAGCTATGACGAGCTTCGTCTGGAGCAGGCGGCATATTGGGAGGAAATCTGGCGGACATCGGATATCCGAATCGAAGGCGACCCCGAAAATCAGCAGGGCATCCGTTTCTGCATATTCCAAATGTATCAGACGTATCACGGCGATAACCCGGGCTTCAACATCGGTGCCAAAGGACTGACGGGCGAAGCGTACCGGGGCCTCGCGTTCTGGGATACGGAGACCTACTGCCTCCCGTTCTATCTCTTTAACAATCCGAAGGCGGCGAAAAGCCTGCTGGAGTTCCGTTACCGCTCGCTGGACCATGCGATGGAACGTGCCCGCGAGGTCGATTGCGAAGGAGCGTTTTATCCGATCGCGACGATTGACGGCACCGAGAGCTGCGATCTATGGCAGCACTCCAATCTTCAGCTGCATGTGGGTACCGCCGTGGCGCACGGACTCTGGCACTATGACCGCATTGTCGGCGACAAGCCCTTCCTGTATGAGAAAGGAATCGAAATGCTGATTCAGATCAGCCGTTTCTACGCGACGCGCGGTCAGTGGGGACAAAAGAGCGGTCAATACGGTTATTTCGGCGTGATGGGGCCGGATGAATTCCAGCTGATGGTGAACAACAACTGCTATATCAACCTGATGGCGAAAAAGCTGTTCGAGTATACCCGGTCCGTCGTGGAAGAAATGAAGGCGGCAGCGCCCCAAGAACTTGAGGCTGTCACTGCCAAAACGGGGCTGCGCGAGGAGGAGCTGGACAACTGGGCTCATTTGGCCGCGAATATGAAAATCCTGTACGACGAGGAGACCGGCCTTTACGAGGAGCATGACGGCTTCTTCGACATGCCGCATATCGATATCCACTCGATCCCGGTGACGGAGTTCCCGCTGTATTCCCACTGGTCTTATGACCGCTTGTACCGTTACGACATGATCAAGCAGCCGGATGTGCTCATGTTCATGTTCCTGTATAACAGCGAATATTCGCCGGAGGCCAAGCGGGCGAATTACGAATATTACGAGCCGCGGTGCATTCACGAGTCCTCACTGTCTCCGTCGATTCATTCGATTCTGGCGGCGGAAATCGGACGCCGTGAAGAAGCCTACAATTTTTTCGAATTCGCTACACGGCTTGATCTGGACAACTATAACCGAAATACGCGGGAAGGACTCCATACGACCTCCATTGCCGCAGCCTGGATGAACATCGTGTACGGATTCGGCGGCATGCGCTCCGACGGTGACGGCCTTGCGCTTGCTCCTTCCATTCCGCAGGCATGGGACGAATACAGCTTCAACATGACGTACCAGGGCAGCGTGGTTGAAGTCAAAGTTGACCAGCGTCAGGTTCATGTGCGCGTGACCGAAGGGGATAGCGTCCGTATTCAGGTGTACGGAGAGACTACGGAGATAACGAATGCGGGCATTCAACTTCCGGTACCCGCCGCAGCTGTAACAGCGGCGGAGTAAACGGAGCCGTAAACATCGGAGCGGCAACAATTCATAATGGATAGGGGGAAGGCGTTCTCATGAGTTGGATCGTTAGGGAAGAGGGATTTGATCCGCAGCGGATCACCAATCACGGCAGCAAATTCATGACAGGAAACGGATATATGGGGTATCGAGGTACCCTGGAGGAGTTCTCCAAGGAGCAGCTGACTGCTGTGACGCTTGCGGGCGTATACGATCAGATCGGCACGAAATGGAGGGAGCCCGTGAATGCGCCGAACGGACTCCGAACGAGGCTCTTCGCAGATGGGGCTGAACTGAGTGTATTAAACTCAGCCGTGGAAAAGCATGTGCAGGAGCTGGATATCGCGCGCGGAGTCCATGCCCGGGAGACGGTATACCTTACGGAAGACGGCGCCCGGGTCACGTTCCGGTCGGAGCGTTTCGTCAGCATGGATCAGCTGCATCTCATCGCAAACCGTTTCACCATTCACAGCGATAAGGACGTCCGGCTCACGCTGGAAACAGGCATCGATGGAGGGGTATGGGATATCAACGGCCCGCATTTGAAGGAGGCCGCGTACACTTCTTATGAGGGAACGTTGACCGCAGCAGCAAGCACGCAGGAATTGGGGATTCGGGTGGCTGTTGCGGAATGTCTTGCAGGACCGCAGGAAGGACAAGAGGAAATTGCAGCAACCGAAGACGGGATCATCCACCGGATTCTGCTGACGCTTCAGGCCGGAAGCACCTATGAATGGGTCAAATATGTATCCGTTTATACCAGTTTGGATGATGCGGAGGACGCGCTGGAAGCAGCGGTCTCCAGCAGCCGAAGCGCGTTGAACACAGGTTATGACGCGTTGCTTCAGAGCCATGAGGAAGTTTGGGAACAACATTGGGCCCTGTCGGATGTGGAAATCGAAGGGGACGATGAGGCGCAGCATGCGCTTCGCTTCAGCATCTACCAGCTGCTCATTATAGCTCCGGCAGCGTCGGAGAAGGTATCCATTCCTGCTCGCGGTCTGTCCGGGCAAGTATACAAAGGGGCGGTATTCTGGGATACGGAGATGTTCATGCTCCCCTTTTTCCTCTACACGCAGCCGGAGATAGCGAGAAACATCATGATGTACCGCAAGCATACGCTGGACGGAGCGAGAAGAAAGGCGGCCGAATACGGATATAATGGTGCTTACTATGCATGGGAAAGTCAAGACAGCGGTGATGATGCCTGCACGCTGTTCAACATTACGGACGTGTTTACCGGCCGGCCGATGCGGACTTATTTCCGCGACAAGCAGATCCATATCAGCGCCGACGTTGCGCACGGGATCTGGGAGTATTATAAGCTGACGGGGGATACCGGATTTCTGATAGACGGCGGAGCTGAAGTAATCTGGGAATGCGCGCGGTTCTTTTACGCCTACGCAGGCTATTATCCGCTCAAGCGGCGTTACGAGCTGCTGGATGTCACCGGACCGGATGAATACCATGAACGCGTCCATAACAATGCGTTCACCAACTACATGGCTCGGCATACGCTGCGGGTCGCCGTGCAGATGATGGATGAGCTGGAGCAGCAAGCACCGGAGCTGTACGCAAAGCTTGCCGGGGAACGCGAAGGCACACCGGGCTTACAGGAAATCCGGGAAATCGCGGAGCAACTGTACGTGCCGCAGCCCGATGCGCAAACCGGCGTCATCGAGCAATTCGACCGGTATTTCCAGCTCGAGGATCCGTCGCTACAGGAGTTGAAAGCACGGATACTGCAGCCTAACGAATATTTGGGCGGCGGCAACGGCATCGCGACGACGACGCAGATTATCAAGCAGGCGGATGTCGTGCTGCTGATGCATTTGTTCAAAGATGAATTCGCGCCGGAAATCAAAAAGGCGAACTGGGAGTTCTATGAACCGCGTACCGAGCACGGCTCGAGCCTGAGTCCATGCGTCTATGCGCTGGTCGCCTCGGATATCGGAATGCCGGACTGGGCTTATCCGTATTTCAAGCGGACGGCGACCATTGACCTCACGGGGGATTCCAAACAATATGTAGGCGATTTGTACATCGGGGGTACGCATCCTGCAGCAAACGGCGGGGCATGGATGGCGGCGGTACTCGGCTTCGGCGGGCTGCAGGCGGATGAGCGGGAAGTTCGGCTGAATCCGGCCCTTCCGTCGGAATGGTCCGCGCTTGGGTTTAAGATCCGGGTCAGAGGGCAGGCTTTTGACATACGAATCACCCGCGAAGATGTCCGGATCACATCCCCTGCCGGGAACGCCTCGGAGCAGCCGTTCCGCGTGGAAGGACGCGAGACCCTCGTCAGACCCGGACAAAGCGTCACGGTCAGCTTGAAGGGACTTGCTCCTGCGGGCGGCAGTCATTAAACATAGAAGAGCAGAGGAGAAATGAAACATGCTGGAACATATGAAGGGCGCTATATTTGATTTGGACGGCGTGATTGTCGATACGGCCAAGTACCATTTCCTTGCTTGGCGCGAGCTGGCGAAGGAGCTGGGGTTCGAATTCACGGAAGAGCATAACGAGCGGCTTAAAGGGGTCAGTCGTGTGGAATCGCTGCGGATTCTGCTGGACATCGGCGGCATCGAGGCTTCTGAGGCTGAGCAGCAGCGCATGGCGCAGGAGAAGAATGACCGCTACGTGCAGTTTATTTCGCAGCTGGATGAGTCGGAGCTGCTGCCGGGCGTCAGGCAGTACCTGACCGGCCTTCGGGAGCGTGGGGTGGGTATTGCGCTTGGCTCCGCCAGCAAGAATGCGGAGTTCATTCTGGAGCGGCTTCACATTTCCGGTCTGTTCGATGCTGTTATCGATGGCAATAAGGTGTCCAAAGCCAAGCCCGATCCGGAGGTATTCCTGAAGGGCTGCGAAGCCCTCGGTCTGGCTCCATCCGCATGCGTCGTATTCGAGGATGCGGCTGCCGGCGTAGAAGCGGGAAAAGCTGCAGGCTGCAGCGTCGTCGGCATCGGCCGTCCCGATATTCTCGCGGAAGCGGATCTCGTGGTCGGCGGACTGGCGGATCTCGTGGAATAACATTCGTATTCTTTAAACTTCTTTATTTTTTATTGATAAATACCAAAGACCTGGCGGTTATCCTTAAGATGTAACGCAAAACGTACGCTTAAGGGAGGAACCGACATGCATTCGGTTGAACATGCAAGAAACGAGCGGATCCATACCGGGCAGGATCAATCCGGTTCAGACCCAGCCGACCCCAATCATCCGATCCGCATGGCGATCAAGCTGGGCGTGACCCTGCTGTTCATCGTCTATCTATATGTGCTCGTCAAGGTGATATTATTCAAGTTTGGCGGATCGAGTCCCGGCTTTTACCTCCAGCAGCTTGCGGATAGCGCGGCGCATCCGGGTCGCGTCGTGCAGCGGCTAAGGCTGGCAAGCAATCTCGTTCCTCTGCATGAAATCACAGGCAATATCCGCAATATCCGGAATCCGTCGAGCTTCATTAACTTCTTCGGAAATATCGCCGCCTTTATGCCGCTCGGCTTTCTGCTGCCGCTGGTCTTTAGCTTTCGCTCTGCGCCGATGCTGAAGGTGTTAGTGATTTCATTCGGCGTAAGCCTGACGCTGGAATCGCTGCAGCTTGTGCTAGGTATCGGCACCTTTGACGTGGACGACATGATCATGAATACGGCTGGCGGCATGCTTGGATATATCGCATTCCGGGTGCTTCGCTTCATTTTCTTACCGGATGTGCCCGGCAGAAGGGCTCAACAGCATGTATCCGGTCGGCAATAAAAACATATCGATGAGTGCTTTTCATGAAAGCGGCCCTTGGGCCGCTTTTTTTCTTTTTAACCGTTTCTTCCATAAAAAATATACTGGCAAGCTGTGAAAAATGTCTTACACTAGAGTTACATTTCTTGTCAAGCTCCGTGCAAAAGTCCCAAATCTTATAAATAGCCATGATTATCGTAGAGATGCACATACTTGCGCTATTTTAGAACTGATATATTGAAAGAACCCGGAGGTGTTTTGGCAGATGAAGCCTCATAATCCATTAACGAAAATGAACGTCAAGCAACAGTTGATTCTGCTTTTTCTTGTGCTCGTGATTCCGCTTTTCATACTGAACAGCTACGGCAACAGCAAGGCAGGGGAAATTCTGAAGCGCCATGTGACGAACGCATATATAGAGCTTAACAAGCAGAACTTCAAGCTGATCGGCAGGGATATCGAAACGATCAACAAGGTGACCTCCACCGTCTTTCAAAACTCCATGATCCAGCAGCTCAGCACGACCGGCGACGAAACCATTCTGACCCGGGTGAAGAATTACGAGAAGATTGAAGTGATGTTAAATACATATTCCCAGGAAACCGACGAGCGGGAACCGTTGTATTACTCCCTTTTCGTGTATGATCCGGATAATTATTATTTTTTTGCGCCTTATTATCCCGAATCCAAAAAGGCTGGCGTGTATTTCTTCTCCGATGAAAAAGAAAAGCCGGAATGGTTCGATGAAGCGGTATCCCGCAAGGGAAACGGTTATTTGAAGCTCACCCAGCATCTCTCGCCGCCCGTTAAAGGGCAGAAGGATCAGAAAACGCTTTTGTACGTCCGGGCTATCAACAATATTTATAAAGGCGGCACTATCGGCGTTCTGGCTGTGACGAACGTGGACGCCAAAATCGGCGAGTCCTTGAAAACGGTGTCACTGCCGGAGGGAGAGTTGTACTTTACCGATTGGAAGAATCATATCTTGACGACGACCGAGAAGGGAAAAGAGGGCTATCTGGACCTTCCTCCGGAAGCGGAGCCCGGCAACTCGACCAGCGGCGTGAAGGATGTCATAACCAAGGACTTTATCTATGTGATCGACTATAACTATGTGCTTCAACAAAAGCTGATCTACAAGGTGCCCGTCAAGGCGCTTCTCCAGCAGCAGGATGAGATCAAGCGGGTCATCCTGATCATATCGGTAGCGTATTTTGTGGTCGGATTGATCATCATTTTATATTTCTGGCGCTCGTTGATGACGCCGCTGCAGAAACTCGTCTATTTCGTTCGCAGGTATGAACCCGGCAATATCGTGCCGCAGACGCCTTACCGGAAAAGAAGCGACGAGGTCAGCGTGTTGATTTCCACCATTTACGATATGGCGCGAAGGCTGAACGATCTCATTCATTATAAATACACTATGGATTTGAAGCAGAAGGAATCCCAGCTCGCGCTCCTGTACCAGCAGATCAATCCGCATTTACTGTATAACACGCTGGAGAGCATCTATTGGAAAAGCACGATGGAGGGGAATACGACCTCCGCCGAAATGATCAAGGACTTGTCCAAACTGATGAAAATCAGCCTCAGCCGCGGCCGCGAGCTGATCACGCTGGAGGAGGAACTGGAGCATGCCACAGCCTATATTAAACTCCAGCAGAACAGGTACGATTATTCGTTCAGCGTGGAGATGAACATTCCGGAACACTTAAACCATGTCAACATTCCGAAAATAACGCTGCAGCCCTTAATCGAAAATGGCATTATTCATGGCATTAAAAATATGGGCGAAGACGGTGAAATAAGGATTATCGCCGAAGAGAGCCAGGGCACGATGTATATCCGCATTTCTGATAACGGATTTAAAGCGGTAGATTATGAGGCGATCCATAAGGCACTGAATGACGATTCGCCGAATCCGTCGACAGGCTATGGCATCCGCAATATCCATCAGCGTTTGCAGCTGCATTTCGGTCAGGAATACGGGCTTACTTACGAGAAACGCCCCGGAGGCGGAACGACCGTTACCGTGTCGCTTCTGATCACCCGGCAGGACGATTAAAGGAGGAAACGAGAGATATGTACAACATTTTAGTCGTGGATGACGAGCCGCTCATTTGCAAAGGTCTGGCGGGACTGCTGAATACTTCGGGACTCGGCATCGGCCAGATCATTACGGCGACAAGCGGGGAAGAGGCGCTGGATTACATCCGGATGGAGAATATCGATCTTCTGATTACCGATATCCAGATGGGTGAAATGTCCGGCATCGAGCTGATGCATCAGGCCAAAATCGTAAAACCGTGGGTTCAAGCCATTATTATTTCAGCACATGAAACGTTCCAATATGCGCAGATGGCCATCCGCCTCGGTGCCCGGGATTATCTGATCAAACCGCTGAACAGCGAGCAATTCCTCGATTCGGTCCGCAGCGTTCTGCTCAAGATGGATAAGCCTCTGCCCCGGACGGAGGAGGCGCTTTCTGCGGGTCATGAGGATTTTCGCATGGATGAGCCCATGCCGGAGTACATTGAACCGCTGAATCTGCTGCTTACCGAAACCGTGGAGCACCCGGATGAGCCCTATCCGAAAGAAGAATATTATCACAGCTTTGGCGTCGTGGGGCCGTATTTCTCCGTTATTAAAGTCAAGCTTGCCCTTGTCGATGGGGAAGGCAAAAGCCTGTATTCCGACAAGGATATCAAGCTTTTTCAATATGCTTCCTTGAATATCATCAAAGAGCTCGTGGATCAGGAGTGGAATGCCCAAGTATTCTATGCGACAGATCGCAGCATCAATCTGATCGTGCAGTGGAGCGAGGAAGAATATGCGGAGCAGCATGTGGGCCGGATCAATCAACTTGAAATGATTGGACGCAGCATGCATCACCATATCGCCAAATATCTGAAAATGGAATGCACCGTCGGCATCAGTCAAATTTTAAAAGGAATGCAGTTCTTGAATGTGCTCAGCCGGCAGGCTGACAAGGCTATGATGTGGAGCGGGGAGCATGGAGATTACCATGTTTTTTATTACGGAGATTTCAGTTGGCATAACTATGCCCAGGATCCCAATGCCGAGGAACTTACAACTCAAAGCAACCGGATCGTAGAGCAGGCAAAAACATATATCGAGGAAAATTACAGCCAAAAAGGCCTTACGATACATGAAGTAGCCAAGCGGAATCATGTGAGCCCGAATTATTTGAGCTATCTGTTCAAAAAAATCACCGGCTCCAATCTGTGGGAATATGTCGTCAAGCTGCGGATGGAAGAGAGCCGGTCGCTGCTGCTCCATACGGATTTGCGCCGATATGAGATTGCCGAGCGCGTCGGATATGAATCGCCGGAGCACTTCAGCAAGATTTTCAAAAAGTACTACGGGGTCAGCCCAAGCGACCTGAAAAAGTAGAAGAAGTATGATCAACCATAATTCACATAGAACTAGACATGTTCCCGGGCTCCTCCCTTTTCTACAATGAAATTAAGCTTAATACTAACATGGAATGAGGGAGAACAATGGGGGAGCCAGGGGCAGTACTGCAGCCGGTTATAGAGAACAAATCCGCCAAACGAAGAGGCCGCTTTAAAAAGCATTTTTGGGGATATATGTTTCTGTTGCCGGCTGTCGCGATTTTTATTCTGTTTTTATGGGTGCCGATTGCCAAGGGGGCGCTTTATAGCTTTTACAGCATTGATTTCGTTAAGGGAAACACATTCGTTGGCTGGGATAACTACGCGAGGGTATTTCATGACCCGGATGTGTGGACGGCCATCAAAAATACGCTTTATTACATGTTGTTGACCATGGTAATGGGGTTCTGGGTACCGATTGTTGCTTCAATCGCGATTTCGGAGCTGCGCAAATTCCAGGGCTTTGCGCGTATCGCCGCGTATTTGCCATTTGTCGTTCCCGGCGTCGTGCTGTACGGCATGTGGAGATGGATGTATGATCCAGTCGGACCGATCAATGGCATGCTGAGCTGGTTTGGCGTGGATCCGGTCTCTTTTATATCGGACAGCAAGTGGTCGATGATCGCCATCGTGTTCATGGAGACCTGGCAGCAGTTCGGTTCGGCGATGCTGATCTATTTGGCCGGCGTTCTCAGTATTCCAAGGGACTGGTACGAGGCGGCGGAAATCGATGGTGCAGGGGTATGGAACCGGATCCGCTACATTACGCTGCCATCCATGCGCAGCTTGATCGTCCTGATGCTGATTTTACAGATCGTAGGCACGTCCCAATCCTACCAATCGCAGATGGCTTTGCTTGATGGAGGACCGAATAACGCCACGCTGACGTATGCGCTGTTAATCGTCAAATATGCGTTCACTCGGCTCGATTATGGAACCGCAACTGCGATGGGCATGCTGATGTTTGTCGTGCTCAGCCTTGTTGGAATACTTCAGTACAAGCTGAACAAGGAGGACTACTGATATGAGCAAGCAGTACGAAAGGGGTATCCTGTCGGAGTCCGATCTGCAAAAACCCTTCAATAAACTGGTATATGGCTTTATGATTCTTTGCATTCTGGTCATGATTGTCACCATGCTGTATCCGATTTTGATGACGATGTTTAACGGTCTGAAGACCAATCAAGAGGTCAACACATTTCCGCCGCATTTCTTCCCGGAGACGTGGAACTGGAGCAACTTCAAGGAGGGCTGGGAGTACATTAACCTCCCGATGTTTCTGAAGAATACCATGCTGGTGTTTGTCGGTAATCTGGTCATGACTATTTTTGTACTGGGATTGGCATCCTTCAGTATCTCGCGTTTGAAGGTGCCGTTCCACCGGGGAATCTATTTTTTCATTCTAATGACGCTGTTCATTCCGGCCTCCAGCTACATGATTCCGAACTTCGTTAATCTGAAGGATCTGGGACTGTTGAATACATTCTGGGCTTTCTGGTTGCCGGCGGGGGCCAGCGCATATTATTTTCTGCTGATGAAGAACTTTTTTGACGGCATTCATCCGGAAATCTTCGAAGCGGCGCGAATTGATGGAGCATCCGAGGTCACGAGCTATATCCGGATCGCGGTACCGCTGTCCGTCCCTATTTTCGCCACGCTGGCCATCTTTATTTTCTCTACCGCATGGAATGACTGGTTCTGGCCGTCTTTGGTTCTCCACAGCGAAGAGAAATACACCTTGGCCACGGCTATCTACAAATACGTCATCAATGCACGCAGTATGGACAACAGTATCAAGTTTACAATTCTGTTCATGGTTATGGTGCCACCGATCCTCGTATTCCTGGTGTTCCAGCGGTTTATTATGCGGAGCGTCAACCTGTCTGCGGTTAAAGGATAGATTCATAGGAACATCGTAGGCCTGCACATGAAGGGCATACGATTAGACATCGCTCGAATGCAACATCTCTCTTATGATGAAAGAGTAAAAATACTTTGAAGCGAAAAGGGGAGTTTCAATGCGTAAGTTCTCAATGGTGCTGCTCAGTCTGATGTTGTCAGCAGCTATGCTCGCTGCCTGCGGTAGCGGAAGCAAAACGGCAGAAGAAAATAAAACGGGAACCGATTCCCAAGGCACCCAGAGCACAACCGATACGGGGAATAAAACCGAAGAGCCGGCAAAAACGGATGATATCTCGCAGAAAAAAGTTACGATTAAGATCCACTACCCGCTGCCGGATCAGAAAGAACAGAGAGCTCAGGAAGACGATAAAATTAAACGCTTCACGGAAAAATATCCGAACGTGACGATCGTCAAGGATGACTGGCAGTACAACGTCAACGAAATCGGCATCAAAATGGCTTCGAACGAAGCGCCTACGTTCTATAATACCTTCGCTACGGAAGCCCAAATGCTTGTGGAGCACGGCTGGGTAGCAGACATCAGCGAACTGTACAACAGCTGGGAGTATAAGGACGAGATGAATCCGCTCCTGCAAAACCAGTTTATGGTGGACGGCAAAGTATACGGCATCACGCAAAACGGTTATGTGACTTCCACGGTGATCAATAAAGGTCTGCTGGATGCCAAGCAGGTACCGCTTCCGGATATGGATTGGACCTGGGATGATATGTACAATACTGCTAAAGGCGCAACCGATGCGAAAAAAGGCATCTCGGGTATTGCTCCAATGGGCAAAGGGAATGAATCCGGCTGGAACTGGACCAACTTCCTGTTCGAAGCAGGCGGCGAGATCCAAAGCAATGAAGGCGGTAAGTATACGGCTACCTTCAACTCCGATGCAGGGGTGAAAGCTCTTGACTTCTACAAGAAGCTGAGATGGGATGCCAATGCGATTCCACAGGACTGGGCACTTGGCTGGGGAGATGCGCTTAACGCATTCCAACAAGGTCGTACAGCGATGGTTATTGCCGGTGCATTTGACATTATCGATTCCGCGCTCAATCAAGGCGGTCTCAAGCCTGAAAACGTCATTGCTTACCCAATGCCGGCTGCCGAAAAAGGCGGCAAGCACATCGGTATCCTAGGCGGCAACTATCTGGTCATCAATCCGAATGCTTCCAAGGAAGAGCAGGAAATAGCGTTCCGTTACATCACGTTCGACTACTTCACGGATAAAGGCCTGGAAGCGCTCGATGCGAACATTCAAGAACGCAAAGGCAAAAACAAATATTACGTTCCGGCTCCGCTGAACTACTTCAGCGATGAATCAGAATACGCGAAAAAAGTAAACGCCATCTATGACAAATACGATAACGTATACCGTTATGACGCTAATATGCTGAGCCTGATCGACGGCAAGCCAGAAGCGCAGTACGGTACGCAGGATTACTATAGCGCCATGTCCAATGTCGTGCAGGAGTCCTTCTCGAAAAAAGGCACGGATTCCAAAGCGCAGCTGGACGCAACGGCAAAAACCGTGCAAACGAAATTTTTTGATAATATCAAAGCTGCCCAATAAGCGTTGAGCGAGAACAAAAGAAGAGGTTCCTCCA
The DNA here is from genome assembly GCF_009807035.1 of Paenibacillus dendrobii. Lineage (GTDB taxonomy): Bacteria > Bacillota > Bacilli > Paenibacillales > Paenibacillaceae > Paenibacillus_AQ > Paenibacillus_AQ dendrobii. The sequence goes on along the minus strand of NZ_WUBI01000003.1, from coordinate 26,092 downwards.
AGTCAGAGATGACTTAGGGGAACCTCTTTTTGATTAATAATAAGTGAAGCCAACTCAACTCAGCTCAGCTTCATAGCACCCAAGTAGCGGAGAGGATGAACGATTGCGGAGAAGCGGAGCGGTCGCCTTTGTTATCGTATTATAACTTTATAAAACCGTTCAAAATAATCCGATGACAACAGCGATTGAAGCAACGTTCATTCTCGCAGTGTCCCCACAACCGACAAAAGAGCTGCCTCAGGTCATTTGACCTTTGAGACAGCCCTTTATTTAGTTAATGCGTGGCATTATACCAGCCAGCGTTGCATCAGCTTCGCAAGCCCGAATTACTTACGGCCCTTGGCCATCTCGCGGAAAGACTCTTCCGCAGCGGCTAGGGTCGCGTCGACGTCCGCATCCGTATGCGCCGTCGTCAGGAACCAGGCTTCATACTTGGAAGGCGCCAGATTGATGTTACGGTCCAGCATATGGCGGAAGAATGCCGCAAAGGCTTCTCCGTCCGTATCCTGCGCTTGGTCGTAGTTCGTGACCGGATGATCGCAGAAATGCGTGGACAAGGAGCCGCGGATCCGGTTGATCGTCAGCGGCACGCCGTGGCGGTCAGCCGAGGCTTGCAACCCATCGGCAAGCTTGATGGCGAGACGGTTCATCTCTTCGTAGACGCCCTCACCCTGCAACACTTCGAGGCAGGCAATGCCTGCGGCGATGGAGGCCGGGTTGCCGGCCATGGTGCCTGCCTGATAAGCGGGGCCGAGGGGAGCAACCTGCTCCATCACTTCTTTGGTGCCGCCGTAGGCGCCGATCGGCAGTCCGCCGCCGATGATTTTTCCGAGAGCGGTTAAGTCAGGTTTGATGGCTTCATGGTTGTCCAGTCCGGCGAAGGTTTGTGTTGAACCGTAATGGAAGCGAAAAGCTGTGATGACTTCATCGTAAATGACGAGCGAGCCGTTATCATGCGTCATTTGGCATAGGCCTTCAAGGAAGCCTTTTTCCGGCATGACCATGCCAAAGTTGCCAACGATCGGCTCGACCATGACGGCAGCAACATCCTTGCCCCATTTGTCCAGGGCATCACGAAGCCCGTCCAGATCATTAAACGGCACCGTAATGACCTCCTGGGCGATGCTGGATGGAACGCCTGCGCTGTCCGGAGTGCCGAGGGTGGAAGGACCGGACCCTGCCGCAACCAGCACCAGATCGGAGTGACCGTGGTAGCAGCCGGCGAATTTGATGATCTTGCTTCGTCCCGTATAGGCACGTGCGACGCGGATCGTCGTCATGACAGCTTCGGTGCCCGAATTGACGAAACGGACCTTGTCCATGGACGGGATGGCTTCCTTCAGCATGCGGGCCAGCTTAATCTCAAGCTCGGTCGGTGTGCCGTACAATGTGCCGTTTTCAGCCGCTTGCGTAATGGCTGCCGTAATATGGGGGTGGGCATGTCCGGTAATGATCGGGCCATATGCCGCCAGATAGTCGATATATTGGTTGCCGTCTTCATCCCAGAAGTGGGCGCCTTTGGCTCTCTTCATAAATACGGGCGCCCCGCCGCCTACCGCCTTGAATGAACGGGAGGGACTGTTGACGCCGCCGACGATGTGCTGGAGTGCTTCCTGGTAAAGCTGTTCTGAACGTGAACGATTCATGGTTGATTCAACTTCCTTTCGTTATTAAAAAGCAGGAGGGCAGCCCTAGTTGCTGCTGCCCGAACTGCTGTTTTGGGTTTCCGACTCGGTTTTGCCATCGCTGGAGACGGGCACCGGTGTCGGCTTGTTGAAAATATCCTTGATGTAATCCTTCAGCGCCGTCTCACTCGACACGGTGAGAACGGCCGCGCCGCCAATTGTTTTCTCTTTGAGCAGCTTCATGGGAGGAATCTGTTCGCTGCCGGCCATTTGGCTCTTGTAGCCGACGTTTGCCAGCTTCCACATGTCGTTGACGGACAGGTTGGTGTCAATATAAGGACTGACGCCGTTCAGGATGTCCGGAAGCTTCATAATAGAGGTTGTGGACTGCATTTTCTCGGCAACAGCCTTCAGAAAAGCGCGCTGTCTCTCCGTCCGGGTAAAGTCCGATGTAGCGTCATGACGGAAGCGAACATATTGAAGCGCCGTCTTGCCGTCGAGATGCTGCATGCCCTGCTTCAGATCGATATCATACTCATGCTTATCCGCGGCACTCGGATAGTACATATCTTTCTCCACGTAGAAGTCAACGCCGCCAACCGCATCCACCAGCTTGATAAAGCCCTGGAAGTCGGTGTAGACATAGTACTGGATTTCGATGCCCAGCAGATCGCCGACGGCCTTCATGGCCGTGTTCGGCCCGTGCGTGATCGCCGTGTTGATGCGGTCCTTCCCGTGCTCTGGAATATCCGTGTACGTATCGCGCAAAATAGAGAACAAATTAATTCGTTTTTTGACGGGATCGAGTGAGGCTACCATCATGCTGTCAGACCTGGGAACTTCGCCTTCTTTGAGGCCGCGTGCGTCAACGCCCATGAGGAGGATGTTTACAGGCTCAGTGCCTTCCCATTTGGGAGGATCGGGAACCTTGACTTCTACGGGAGATACGTTCTTAAAGGGAGAGGCTTCTCCGGTTTTTTGCAAACCCTGCAGACCATTATAAATCGAAGTAAAATAGTATACCGCGTAGCCGATTACAGCGACCAGAACGATGGCTATAATCCACAATATCGTTTTTTTCCTTGAGGTCATTCCTTCTCTTCCTTTCAATTATCCTGATAAAGGAGGTGGTTGTCTGTTTCGACATTTGTAGGTTAAGGATTCATTTATTATAATTTTTTTTGTGTATACAATCAATTTTACGTTAAGAAATAGCATCCATGCATTGTCGAAAGGAGACGAACGAATCATGACAGAACTTGCAATCGGACAAGAGGTCCCTGATTTTACCCTGCCGGCAGCCGGCGGTGAAGAAGTCACGCTCAGCAGCTACCGCGGCCGAAAGGTTATATTATATTTTTACCCGAAGGACATGACGCCGGCCTGTACGGATGAAGCCTGCAGCTTCCGGGATTCCTATCATATATTGGAAGCGAAAGGAGCAGCCGTGCTTGGCGTCAGTCCGGATCCTGTCAAATCCCACAGGAAATTCAAGGATAAGTATGAGCTGCCCTTCCTCTTGCTGTCAGACGAGGATCATAAAGTCAGTGAGCTGTATGGTGTGTGGCAGCTAAAAAAAATGTATGGCCGTGAATACATGGGCATCGTCCGCTCGACCTTTCTGATTGATGAAGAAGGAAAGTTGCTGAAAGAATGGAGAAAGGTCAGAGTAAAAGGACATACCGAGGATATTTTATCCGCACTATAGTGATCGTTTCGATTCCAAATGGTTTGGGATATATTTCAGGCACTCTCTTGTAGAGTGTCTTTTTTTACAGTTTTTTTGGGGGGGATTCCTGCTGCATGATATTTTATAAATTAGAATGTTTGAACTAAATGGTATGAAAACAATATGAAAATTCAATGAAACAAATCAAAAATCGATTTACAACTTAGAATATTCGAAGTATAATGAAATTTATCCGCTTTTGAGGAGGAAGTATGCGAATTGGATAAACAGCATGACATTACGGTAGAGATGTTACTTGATGTATATAGTGAGCTATCCACAAAAATGACTGGTCAGCGTATTCGTGCCTTGAATGATCATCTCCGCGAGCATGAATTATCCCTGAACCAATTTTTCATTCTGAATATCGTTGGCCGCGGCGGAGCTTGTCTGTCAAGTCATCTTGCCAAAACGCTGAAGCTAAAGGCAGCATCCATCACGTATCTGGTGGATTCCCTGGAGAAGAGGGGGCTGGTCGAACGCTTGGAGAATCCAAACGATCTACGTAGTCACTTTGTCAGCATAACGGATCAGGGGCTCGGCATTTCCACCTATCCATTTCAGCATTCGCTTGCCGCCGAGTTTTTCGCTAATTTGAGCCAGGACGATATTGAAATCCTCTACGTGATGATGCGCATCATGAATCGTAAGTTAAATGCACAACCCGCAACAGAGTAGGAGAGTGGTATTTTGAAAAGATTGTTAAAGGTGAAGTTTGCCTGGTTTCCTGTATGGTCCACGGCGGTGCTCATGCTTTGCATGATATGCGTCTATCTGCCGGTCTTTAGCGGCTCAACGCAAAAATTAACCGATTTTCCGTTGATCGTCGTCAATGAAGACCAAGGCATATCCTCCATGAACATGGGTCAAAAGATTATGGATAACCTGGTTGAAAAGCAAAATGGGCATTCATTTAAATGGACGATCGAGTCCAGTAAGGAAAAAGCCCTTGAGGACATAAAAAACAACAAAGCTTACGGAGCTATCGTCATCCCGTCCGACTATTCGGCTTCGCTCGTCCAGCTGCAAAAGACGCTGATGACTGGGGAAACCGAAGGAAAGCCGGTCAAGCTGGAGGTGCTGCTGAATGAGGGCGGAGGTCAAATGGCAACATCGGTGGCTTCCAACGCACTTGGAGCGGTATCTGCATCCGTGTCGAACGGCATCAGCAAGGGGATCAAGGAGAGCATGATGAAGCAGGGACTTCAGGTCTCGCCACAGTCCACCTCGCTGCTGGATGCGCCGGTTCAGGCGACAACAGCCAACGTGCTTGGTCTTCCTGCCAATGTCAATAAAGGCATGACACCGTTTGTAATGGTGCTGATCTCATCGATTACGGGTCTGATGGGTGCCAATATGATTCACGGATATTTGGGCAAAATCGCCGAGGGCATGGCCCGTAAAGGCCATCCGCTCAGCTCGGCCAAACTGTTGGTTACGGAACTTCTGATGGGAATTATATTGGCAGTGCTGGTCACTTCCGCGCTGCTTACTTTCGTGTTTGGCGTCTTCGGCAGCGCCCATACGGCAAGCATTTGGAGAATCTATCTGTTCATGCTTTTATGCTGCCTCACCATGTACTTCTTATTCAAAATGATCAGCATATTCCTCGGCAAATGGGGGATGCTGGCAATGTTCCCGCTTAATATTCTCGGAATCTTTGCAAGCGGCGGTGCCATTCCGTTAACGACACTGCCGGAATTCCACCGCATTTTCAGCTCTTTCCTTCCTACCCGCTATATGGTAGACGGCATGCGTGCCCTATTCTATTACCACGGTCATATGCAGGCAGGCCTTGGAACGGCGCTGAAATATATCGTGACTTATTTCATCATGTTCCTGTTTGTCTGTGCAGCCATGGTAATGATGGCGCATAACAAGGATAAACAGAGCAAGAACGGTCAATCGTCAGATTCCCGGCAATCTTCGCCCAATGGGCAAGAGATGGGAATGCTCGCCGCCGAGTAATCCCTACAAACGAATGATTGGAAGAAAGGCCGCTCGATGCCATCATGTCAAGGCATGTCAGAGCGGCCTTTTTGATTCGAAGGACGAAATCGAAATGAAAGCACTACAATAATAATTGAAAGAAGAATGTAAAATGATATGTAAATTTGTTCTTATATTTTTGTTGACATAGAAACATGTAGGCATTAAACTAATTCGTATGCGAAATATTAGGGTATGGAATAGATTATGAAACAGGGTGAACTGGTTTGGATTCGCAGAAACATATTCTTGAATTGTTGTACTCTTTTCGGCAAGTGCACCTGAGCTTTTACCAGCTGTTCTGGAAGGATGCGGGAGCGCTTGGAACCACCTGGATTCAATATCTAGTACTGCGAACGCTTCGCGATCATCCGGATATCGGACTCACGGAGCTGGCAGATTTCATTCTTATAGGAAACAGCACGACCAGCGGTGTCGTGGACAGGCTTGTCAAAGCGGGGATGGTTGAACGCAAGCGCTCCGAGACAGACCGAAGATCCATCACGCTGAGAAATACAGAGGAAGGGGATGAATTGCGAAAGCGGACGGAAAACACCTGTAACTGTTATCTTGAACCTCTTTTACATATCAGTGAAGAGGATCGGAGTCATATGCTTCAGACGCATCAACAGATTATCGACATACTTACACAAAAAGGGAGAGAGAGAAGTACATTATGAATAGCAGCCAAGCTCAGTCAATAGAGCACATTAAGAAAGGGCCGATTATCGCCGCTTTGCTCATCGGCGCTTTTGTGGCGTTTTTGAATCAAACGCTGATGAATGTTGCCCTACCTAAGATTATGGATGATCTTGGAATCCAGGCTAACACGGGGCAATGGCTAACGACCGGCTACATGCTGGTTAATGGCGTTTTGATCCCGGTCACAGCCTTTTTGATTGCCAGGTTTACGACAAGGCAGTTATTTATCTCAGCGATGTCGCTGTTCTCGATAGGAACGTTGATATGCGCCTTGTCGCCATCCTTTGCCATTTTGATGATCGGCCGTTTGATTCAAGCGGGTGGCGCAGGGATTCTGATGCCGCTCATGACGGTCGTATTCCTGAACATTTTCCCTATTGAAAAACGCGGATCGGCCATGGGCATGATGGGGATTGCCATGATTTTGGCACCGGCGATCGGGCCAACATTATCCGGTTATGTCGTTGAACATCATTCTTGGCGCGTTCTGTTCTATATTATTTTGCCATTTGCCCTCATTGCGACATTAATCGGTATTTTCTTCTTGAAAAACGTAACCAAGGTAACCAAACCGAGATTCGATGCGGTCTCTGTCATCCTGTCCACCATCGGTTTCGGCGGGCTCTTGTATGGATTCAGTGACGCGGGTACCGACGGCTGGAACAGCCCTAGAGTTATCTGGACGCTCGTGATTGGCGCGATCGCTCTCGTTGCATTCGTTTGGAAACAGTTTATTTCCAAGACTCCGATGCTGGAGTTCCGGATCTTCAAATATAACATGTTTACGCTGACGACGATCATTAACGTCATTGTTACCATGGCGATGTATGCAGGTATGATTCTTATGCCGCTGTTCCTGCAGAACATCCGTGGCTTTACACCGATGGAATCCGGTCTGATGATGCTTCCGGGTGCCATTCTGATGGGGATCATGTCGCCGATTACCGGAGCGATTTTCGATAAAATCGGTGCACGTTGGCTTTCGGTCATTGGCCTGGCAATTACGGTAGGCATGACATATGAATTCAGCCGTTTGACAGTAGATACATCGTATGCGCACATGATGATTATTTATACGGTCCGCATGTTTGGTATGTCTCTGATGATGATGCCGATCCAGACTGCAGGTCTGAACCAGCTGCCACGGAGCATGAATGCGCATGGTACGGCCATGTCCAACACGCTGCGTACGATTTCCGGCTCGATTGGTACGGCCATTCTGGTGACGGTAATGACCTCGCAAACGAAGCATTATGTTACCGAAGGTATTAAATCAGGTGCAGCCAAAGCAACGGACAAGGCTCAAATGGCCGCATTGTCCGCGCAGTCCATGGTTCACGGTATCAACGATGCTTTCGTCATTGCTACATGGCTCAGCGTCGCTGCGCTGATCCTGGCCTTCTTCATTAAGAAGACCAAACCGCAAGATGAAAACCTGAAAGTGGAAATGAACAAAGTAAGCGGAACGACGGCTAACGCAAAAGGTTAATGCCATTATCGATTCGATAAGTAGAAAAGACGCACCTGCCCTGGGCAGGATGCGTCTTTTTTCGTCTACTGCGACCTATCTATTTTAACGTTTTGGATATCGGTTTAGGCTTAAGTTTGCGCACCAGCTTGTACATCAGCGATGAGAGCGGCTTTCTGAAGCGGTAGATCAGGAAGGTGAGAAGGATCACCACAATCGCTCCGACTACCCAGATCGAGTATTTTTCCACGACGTGAAAGGCCAGGTTCCATTGCGGACCAAAAAGCTTGCCGATGCTCAGGAACAGCACAACCCATAATAATGCGCCGCTGTATGCATACAGGGCAAACCTCCGGAAGGAAAGGTTGATCATCCCCGCGAAATATCCTGTGAAATGGCGTACCCCAGGAATGAAGTAACCTAGAAAAACCAAGCTCTGGCCGTATTTGTTGAACCACTTCTGAGCACGCTCAAGCTTATGTTCAGACAACAGCACCCATTTTCCATACCGTTGTATAAAAGGAAGTCCAGCCTTCAAACCAATGAAATACGTGATGGTAATCCCAATGGTCGTGCCCAAGAATGCGAGCGCGAGCAGCCAGCCGAAATGCAATTTACCCGCGTAGGAGAGATACCCCGCATAGGCCATCGTCGTTTCACCCGGGAACGGGAGCGCGATAAACTCCAGAACGAGACCCAAAAACAAAACGATGTAACCATAATCACCAAACAATAGCTGTATCCACTTCAATAGTTCCAACGGACTCACTCCAAACCAGATCCAAGTTGTGCTTGCTTCTTGCTTTAAAAAGTCAGACTCAAAGTCTATTTTCAAGCCATCCACCATATAATCTACCAGAAAGCAGAATTCATAGAAATAGTGGAGGTATTCGTCATGGTTAATTGGTTGTTACATCGTAAAAAAAGAGCGGCTTGCTTCGGACTTGTTGTGCTGCTGTTGATGCTTTTTTCTTTTCCCGGAGAAGGCTCGTTTCTTTGGCATCCGCAAGAGGCTGCCGCGAAAGCACCGGACCAGCCGGAAAGCAAGCAGCAGGTTCAACCGTTCTATGCTTCTTCACCATCTCCCCAAGCGAAAACTGCCTCAGCGGCAACCGGCAAAACGGTCTACCTTACGTTTGACGATGGACCGAGTGCTTTAACCGGCGAGGTTCTTGATATTTTGAAAAAAAATAATATCCATGCCACCTTCTTCGTCCTCGGTGAGCAGGTCAAGCGTAACCCCGAGCTGCTGCAGCGCATTTATGAAGAAGGACATGCTATCGGCAATCATACGTATAATCATAATTATACAGAACTTTATAGCGGATTTCCTGTCTTCTGGGATCAAATCAAGAAAACCGAAGAAGAGATAAACCGGATTACCGGGATCCGTCCGCAATTGGTGAGAGCGCCCGGCGGAACGGCGGGGCACTTCGATGATACTTATTTTAGTCTAATGAAGCAAGGAGGATACATCGTAACGGATTGGAATGTGGATAGCGGCGATTCGAAGCGCAAGGGAGTGCCTGAAGCCGAAATCATCAAAGGGGCCGAAACGCCGGTGAAATCCGATCAGGTTGTGCTTTTGATGCATGACGGAAGCGGCCACGGCGAGAGCGTGAAGGCATTGCCGAAGGTCATATCCTGGTATAAGAGCAAGGGCTTTCAATTTGGGGTTCTGTCGCCGGACCAAGAGCCTGTACAGTTCAAGGTGAATGCCAAGGCCAAGCAGTTAAAGCGGGGCGCTCCGAGCGAGTCCTGGGTACAGTCTCATGTTGCCGGTAACACGGCTTTGTTTGACAATGGCAAACCGCTCCGACTTGAAGTGGGGCCACAAGAAACGACGCTTCAGCCCGGCGAATACCGGTATGAGAACGGACACTATCTGGTTCCGGTCCGCGCAGTTGCGGAAAGACTTGGCGGCACGGCGGTCTGGGATGCAAAAACGCAGACGGCGGGCGTCACCCTGCTCGCGGATACGGATACCGTGTTAAAGATCGATACGAATTCCGGTCTGCTGACGGTGATGGTATCGGGCAAGAAGACATCTGCACTGTCCACATCCGTAAGCCTGATGAACGATGCGGTCTGGATACCCGTGCGTGATTTCTTTGCCAGCGCAGGGTATGCGAATATCTCAGCATCCGAGAACAATGAAGAGCGACGGATCAAAGTATTCTAAGAATCTATCAAAATCCATATAAGACAATGTCTACTTCCTTTCATTTATGGAGAGACTGAATTTCATAGATTTCGATCAGAAATTCAACTCCCAAATGAATCGGAGGTTATGAAATTGTCTACTCCTTCTATACAAGATCAGGACTTCGCGCCTGAACTGCTTGAACGGGTCATAGCCCGTGTAGGTACGGTCATTGTCGGAAAAGAAGCCCAGATCAGGCTGGCACTTATGTCCATGCTGTGTGGCGGACACATTCTGCTTGAAGACATGCCGGGTGTTGGCAAAACCATGCTTGTAAGGGCGCTTGCAGCCTGCCTTGGCGCGAGCTTCGGCCGCATTCAGTTTACGTATGATTTGATGCCGGCGGATGTGACGGGGACCTCAGTATACCGCCAGCAAAGCGGTACATTCGAATTCCGCCCCGGACCGATGATGTCTAATCTGGTGCTTGCCGATGAGCTTAATCGTGCTTCGCCGCGGACTCAATCGGCCCTGCTTGAGGCAATGGAGGAGCGCCGGATCACCGTAGACGGCATGACTTACCCTTTGCCGCGCCCGTTTTTGCTTTTGGCGACGCAAAATCCTCTGCAATTCGAAGGGACTTACCGGCTTCCCGAAGCGCAGCTGGACCGCTTCCTCATGCGAATTCAGCTCGGATATCCGGAGCCAGAGCAGGAAATGGAGCTGTTATCCCGCATGCAGGGCGTGCATCCACTGGAACGAATCAAGCCGGTGATGCTCGCGGAGGAAATGGAAAGCTTGCAGCGTGAGGTCAAGGGAGTTTTCGTAGATGACTCCATCAAGCTGATGCTGGTGCAAACGGCGGATGCTTCAAGGCATCATTCCAAGCTGCAGCTGGGAATCAGTCCTCGTGGAACGCTTGCCTGGATGCTGGCTTCGCAGGCAGCTGCCTATATGGCAGGACGCTCGTACGTGATTCCGGATGATGTCAAACATACGGCTGTTCCTGTGTTGGCTCACAGGCTGCTTCTTAGCCATGAAGCAATGCTGGCCGGTGTGCAAAGCGAGGATATTGTGCAGGAACTGCTAACGCGTCTAGTCGTCCCTCATGCTGCGCGTAAAGGGGTACGGCCATGAGGAGGCGGGTGGCTGAGTGGACAGGCGGCGCTGTTATACTTGGCATTTTGGCCGTTTTGTATCGCTGGCATGGGGGAGCCTCGGCGCTTTATATGCTGATGTTAGCGGGATTGATTATGGTTTCCGGCCTTCTGATGCAATGTTTGGGTCTGCGGGGCATTACCGTTAACCGTCAAATGTCACAGTCCGTCATCCCCGCTGGCGAAACCGCGGAGATGAAGGTGCAGGTGAAGTTTCGTTCATTCATGCCCATTGCGTGGCTTGCCGTGGAAGACTACTATACCGGAGGGAGCAGCCGGCAAATTCTCTTTCCGGGATTTCGGCGCAGCTTGGAGTATAGCTGCGAGCTTCGCGGTCTGCCGCGCGGCGTATATTCCTTTGATGCCTGCCTGTTTGAATGGGGCGGGCTGTTCGGCTGGTTTAAGGGCGGTCGTGTGCAGAGGTCTGAAGGCCGTCTTGTGGTCCTGCCTCGGCCGTTTCCGATAACGGGCGTTTTCGATTTGCCTTCTGCTGCCGCTGCGCAGGCGGCGCTGCAGTCTGTGCAAATGGCAGAACACCGAAATGGCATCAAAAGTCCCGAAGTCAGAGAGTACCTGCCTTCCGATCCGATGAACCGGATTCATTGGAAAAGCTCTGCAAAACGCGGAAGTCTTCAAACCTCTCTGCCAGAGGATGAGCGTGACCCGTTCTGCCTGGTGGTTTTGGACTGTTCATTTCAGGGGTATGTTAGCGGCGAAGAAACAGAGGAACAGAAACGGGAAATCGAAAGTTTATCTTTTGAGAGAGCTGTATCGACAGCCTCCGGAATGCTGGGCGAGATGATGCGCACCGGCGCGAGAGGCAAATTCGTATGCGGGGGATTGGATGTCAACGAGAACCGTTTGACGGCCACAGACGAAGGTGGGGCTGCGAGCAGCCGCGATGCTTATACCCAAATGCTTGCCGCATTGTCCACGGTCAGGATGGGAAACGGACCGGCGCTTTCGTCAATAATAGATGAAAAAGTACAAAAGATGGTACCAGGTACGCGTGTCATTGTCATTACCGGTAAGCTGGACAAGCAGGGGGCTGACGCAGCCGCACGTCTGCTTGCCGGTGGCGTGCAGGTCGACTGTTATTGCACCGCATTGTATGGTCAGCCAGACAGCAAGGAAGGCGGCAAACAGGGCAGACAGTCGGGGAACGCTTCTTCATTTGCGACGGCGGTCCATGTATCGCGGATGGGTGTCAGAATGTTTGCCGTCAATCAGGATCTGGTGACAAGAATCGGTTTGATGGAACAGGCTCCTCAAGGGGAGGGCGCGGTCTAACATGGAGAATGGAAAAGATCCTCTATTGTACCGGATATGGATTTCGCTGCCTTTGATGGGGCTTTTCATGGAATGGCTTATTCCGTTAAAGCCGCTGGATGTGATGTCAGTCAGCAGAGAATGGTTTGGGGTCATGTATATATTTACGGGGCTGCTGCTTCTGCTGGGAGTATTTTGCTTCAAATGGGCCATATCCCTGCCGTTATACGGGCTTTGCACGGCCGGAGTATGGGTCTATGTCATCCGATTAAGCGGCGGAGAGACCGGGCCTTTGTCATCGTTCACCTTGCTGCTGCAGGATGTGAAGCTGCTTGTCTCTACGGGGAATTTTTCGATGATGAGCCAGGAATCCCGAATGCTGGTGCTTATGATTGGCTGGGCTTTACTTGTCTACTCGGTGCAGTCGCTAGCGCTTCTGCGCAGCAGCGTTCTGTTGTTCGCGGCAGCCACGCTGCTGTATTTATTCTGTCTTGAAACGCTGCTGAATCTCCCGGTCTATGGAGACATTATCCGTACCAGCGCCTTGATTCTGATGCTGCAGGGAATGGTTCATCTCTCCCGTTTAAGGGAAAGCGGCAAATCCCATGTCATTCATAGATCCGTATACAGCCTATGGGGATTTTCCCTCGTCGGTCTGGTGCTGGTTCTGGTGGTCGGGAGCTGGGCCGGAGGCAGCATTACACAGGCTAAACCCACAGCGCGCATCTCTTTGCAGCAGGCTGCGGACCGTCTGGCGGACTGGGTGCGGACTGGTTACAACGGCGGTGAAGCGGCTGCGGTTACGGGATACAATTTATCAGGCGAAGAAGATGATATGGGTGTTCCTTTGCATCAAGGCAACCGCATTTATTTTACGGCGCAAACGCCGATCGCCACGTATTGGCGGGGGGAAACCTTCAGCGAATATAATGGCCGAAAATGGTCCGAGCCCGAAGATACCGTAAATACGGGTTATGCACCCGGCGTGATCCCGGGGGAGCGGGACAACCCTTCTGCTGGAATGAAGACGGTCATTCAACAAATTACATTTGAGCAGCCACTCTTGCAAAGCTTTCCGCTTTTTGGAGGCGGAATGATAGCGGAAGTGATGGATCTGCAGTTATCTGCGGCCAGGTCGGCCTTGCCTGCAGCTATCGAGCATAACACTGATGCTGGTACAGTGAGGGTTATGTTAGACAGGGGGCAGCCGCAGGTGGAAGGTTACACCGTAAAGGTGGACATTCCCGACAGCGATCCTCAGCGTCTTGGCAGCGAATCCGGAGTCGATCCGAAGCTCGTTAGAGAACGTTATCTGCAGCTTCCGAACGGGCTGCCTGAGCGTGTCAGAAATCTGGCTGCCGAGATCACAAGGGGAGCTGCAAACCGCTACGAGCAGGTTGAAGCTGTGAAGAGCTATCTGAATGAACATGAAACCTATACGCTGGAGACGAGAGTGCCGCCCGAAGGACAAGATTTTGTTGACGACTTTCTGTTTGAGACCCACGAGGGATACTGCAACCATTTCTCCACGGCCATGACGGTACTCCTCCGCAGCAAAGGGATACCCGCGAGATATGTGAAGGGATTTGCACCGGGCATCCAGGACGTGGGCCATCAAGACCGCTATATCATTAGCGAAGGGGACGCGCATTCCTGGGTCGAGGTGTACTTTCCGGAGTCAGGTTGGATTCCCTTTGATCCAACGCCGGCGCTTGCCATTTCCAGCGGGACAGCCCAGCCTGTTTCTTCGTTGCATCAGATGTCCGCATCTGGAGGGGACCTTCTTCTGAAATATGCCGGATTAGCTGCAAAAGAACTATTCCGTACTGTGGATTTTTTTTGGAGCAAGAAGCTGATATGGGGAACCGGATTCGCTCTTGCAGGTCTGCTGACGCTGATCGTAATTTCGTTTATGCCTTGGCTGAAGCTTCTGCCGTTGTGGCTCCGCCTTCACGTGACACGCCGCCGTTTCCCTGCCAAAGATGATCTCTTGAAGTGCGCGCGTCCGGTATGGGCAGCTCTTGACCGTCGCTTCGGAGCTGCTCCCGCCGGGTTTACGGTAAGAGAGTATATGGACAGCCTCCCTGTTGAACAGGAAGAAATGCGCAGCCTGTTGTACGATTTTACCGCTGATTGGGAAAGGATAGCTTATGATGAAGGTCCCTTGGACAGAAGTCGGTGTATCGCTTTCATGCGCCGCTGTCTGAGGATCTCCAAAAAAGTGGCATAAGCTTGCCTGCCTGGTTTTCTTGACGGTATGAATTAACGTTGCGTATAATTAATTTCAACAATTGAGGGAGGCACGTTATGAACAAGCCAAATGAAATCATCGTTGTCCTGGACTTTGGCGGACAATACAATCAACTTATTGCACGACGCATTCGCGATTTGGGAGTATACAGCGAATTGCTGCCTTTTAATACACCGGTAGAGAAGATCCGGGAGCTTTCCCCGAAAGGGATCGTATTTTCCGGAGGGCCTTCAAGCGTATATGCTGAAAATGCACCCCATGTGGATCCGGCGGTTTATGAACTGGGCGTGCCGATCTTTGGCATTTGCTACGGCATGCAGCTGATGGCTCAGCAGTTGAACGGTAAAGTGGAACGTGCATCGAAGCGCGAGTACGGCAAAGCGGATCTGGAATTCGCGCCGAATACGACATTGACGAAAGGGCTTGAATCCAGACAAACGGTATGGATGAGCCACGGGGACCATGTGGTTGAGTTGCCGGAAGGCTTCAAGCTGGATGCGGGAACGGAATCGGCCCCTATCGCTGCGATGAGCAACGCGGACAAGCAGCTTTATGCGGTTCAATTCCATCCGGAAGTACGCCACTCTGTTAACGGTAATGAAATGATCCGCAACTTCCTGTACGAAGTGTGCAAATGCGATGGCAACTGGACCATGGAAACCTTTATCGACGATGCGATCCGCGATATCCGCGATCAGGTTGGCGACCGCAAAGTATTGTGCGCGCTGAGCGGCGGCGTAGATTCTTCGGTCGTAGCGATGCTGATTCACAAAGCGATCGGCGATCAGCTGACTTGTATGTTCATCGATCACGGCTTGCTGCGCAAAGGCGAAGCAGAGAGCGTAATGGAGACTTTCGTAGGCAAATTCGATATGAAGGTTGTTAAAATTGACGCGCGCGAGCGTTTCCTCGGCAAACTTGCCGGTGTGGACGATCCTGAGAAAAAACGCAAAATTATCGGCAACGAGTTCATCTATGTATTTGATGAGGAATCCGCTAAATTTGACGACTTTGATTTCCTGGCCCAAGGCACACTGTACACGGATATCGTAGAGAGCGGAACGGCAACGGCTCAAACGATCAAATCGCACCACAATGTAGGCGGACTGCCTGAAGACATGAAGTTCAAGCTCATTGAGCCTTTGAAAACCTTGTTCAAGGACGAAGTACGCAAAGTCGGCGAAGAATGCGGCCTTCCGGAAGAAATCGTATGGCGTCAGCCGTTCCCGGGTCCGGGTCTTGCTATCCGCGTACTGGGTGAAGTAACCGAAGACAAGCTTAAGATCGTGCGTGATTCGGATTACATTCTGCGTGAAGAGATCGCCAAGGCTGGCCTTGACCGCGAAATCTGGCAGTACTTTACCGCCCTCCCGAATATGAAGAGTGTCGGCGTTATGGGTGATGCGCGTACCTATTCCTACACTGTGGGTATCCGCGCCGTAACATCCATCGACGGTATGACCGCCGACTGGGCACGCATTCCTTGGGACGTGCTTGAGAAGATTTCCGTGCGTATCGTCAACGAAGTGGATAACGTAAACCGTATCGTTTATGACGTAACTTCGAAGCCACCTGCAACGATTGAGTGGGAATGAATTGGTTTGAAATGATGCTTTTAGATGCCAAGAAGCCTTGATATACAAGGGTTTTTCGCACCATCGGCATGATGATTTCCAGTTGACGTGCAACAATTGAGTGCTAAAAATTACTCTCTTTTATCTGTGTTGTTAACCAGGTAGAAGGGAGTTTTTTTATGACTAAAATCAATGAACTAATTCAAGATTTTAAGCTTAACCAAGTACCATTTTCGGGATGGTTGTAAAAATAGAAAAACATAACATTATTGAGCTAACGGGCAGAATAGTTTAAACCAAACAAGGTCAGAAAACCACGGCAACTGCTCCTTGCTTTATTAGCCTATGGTAGGTTAGGTAACAAGGAGATGAATTATGAAGTGTCGAAAACTAGTTTAGGTGAATTAGAAGCATATTTTTTTGGGGGGGACAGAAATGACCAAAGAACATGAAATTCTGGAAATCAATAAGGACGGTTGGAATAAAGTAGCTGACCAATTCTTTGAAGGTACATTTAATACCTTAGGATACGGTATATATTCTCCCGATGAAAATGAACTTAATTTGTTGGGTGATGTGAAAGGTAAAGTGATCCTTGAAGTTGGTTGTGGGAGCGGTCATATCCTTGAATACTTGGCAAATAAATGCGCTAAAGAATTATACGGTGTAGACTTTTCTACAGCACAATTGAACGCCGCTAAAGGGGTTACCTCTTACTTAAGTACACCAATTCACTTCATAGAGTCTCCAATGAAGATATGATAGAATTGCCAGAAGCATATTTTGATATTGCAGTGTCTATATACGTTCTTAGATGGACGGTTAACCTTGATAAAACATTAAAGAATGTATATGATTCACTAAAATCAGGAGGAGTATTTGTATTTAGCTGGGAACATCCGGTTCATAGTGTATTGGAGTATGACGAAGAAAAATTATTTTTTCGTCGTTCTTACGTTGATGAAGGACCTGAAAAACATGAGTCGTGGAGATCAGTACCTATAATAATGAATTATCGAAGGATAAGCACATACATAAATGCTTTAGGTAAAGCTGGTTTTATTATTGACCAAGTTGTTGAAGAGACAAGGATTCCTGAAAATGATAATAGTAAACCAAGTAAATGGTATTCTGCCGAGAAAGCAAGAATTATTTGCCCAGATATAATTATTAAAAGCCACAAACTTTAAGCTAACGGGAAACAATAGCTCAATGAAAACATTTGAAGGCAGCTGACTTTGTCGGCTGCCCTTTTCTCAACAACGGGAAGTCTAGTTCAGAAGCAGGTGAATGTATCATCCAATATGTAGTAGTATGGGATTCTCCTGAAACGAGTAACGGGAGAGTAGAAAGGGATATGGTCATCTTCTTTCAGTTTTAGGTGGTTCGAGCTAAAAATGTTAGAATAAGGAGTATGAAGCTGAGACAGTTATGTTAAATTCTGCGTTAAGCGACTATATTTTTAAGTAATTATAATTGCAAATATATTGATAATTTACGTTAATCCGTTAACGGAGAAGCATACTTCTCCTTAAATAAAATTGTGATTTTATTGGCTCCTTGCTACTCTGAGTGGAAATAAGGACATGTGATTTTACATGGAGAGACGGGCATGATACGCTCCTTAGCGACGCGAAGGCTTGCTACTCACAGTTTTTCGTGAGAACTCATGCCCGTAGAGGCTCCATTTCAAATCACTCGATTAGTCTCATAAGTGTGCTTCCCCACTAAGTAGAGCGAAGAACCAAAAAATTAGGAGGAGCAGATTTGGGAAACAAACGCCTAACTTTCTATCCAAGAGATAAATTTTGTTCTAAAATGAATTTTTTAATGTTCTTATAATCCCCACTGTAGAAGAACAAAATCCTTCTATTAAGGGAACCATTAGCTTGAATGGTGCTGAACCTTTTGCAGCAACTGGTGAAACTGCTTCAATGGATTTTTACCATATCGCTACCGATAAAACTCTTAATAGATTTACAAAGGAATGGAAAACCAATCTTTATGGTAGTTTTTCGTATGATCCAAATACATACGTTGTAAATACCGTAACTGGACCAACAGTTAATCTTGCTTATGCAAGTTGGGGTTTAAACTTCTCACCATATCTTAACCAAGTATCTGCTAGAAATTCAAAATCCGGATTTAAAGCAACATTTACTGGTTCCTATCAGATGGCTTGCACGGCGATTATCGATTTTGGTATTTCTTATACCTTAGATTTTGGAAACTATACCGATTCTTTTGACGCCTACGCTTCTGGATTACAAAATTAATATTTTTTAACCCCTAATATAGTTCAATCTAGACTACTTAAATGAAGTAGTTAGATATCGAACCATATTAGGGGGTTTTTCTTGTTTCTCTATTTGAAAAGGAGAAAAAAAGCTTTAAAGAAAAATTTTACTGTGAATGTATATTTATAGTGGGGATTCTTGAATTACTTAGAGGGAAAAGATCGTCATTATTATATTTAGTCTGAACATGAGCGTATATCCAAGAAGTCCTAAGAAACATTAATCCGAAAGCATTGCTATTGGAGCTTAGGAAGGTTACGATATCTGAGTCGATTGGTAATGCATATAAGGGGTGGGCGAATTGTCATTTATCTCTAAGAATAGTAAAAAAAATAAAGTCTTTTTAAATTCATTTTATATTGTTTATTCTATTTTAATGTTAATAGCTTATTATGGTTATGTATTGTTGGATCATCATCGATTAAATAAATCGAAAATCTATATATCGAAATCTAGTTTGACACAGCAAGATTTTCTTGCAATAGAGCGGCTTGGAAATTTGATATCAAATTTTGAACAAAGTTTTCTATATTTATTCATTATAGCGATACTTATCATTTGTACTCTTTTTCGAAAAAATATTAAAGTCGTTACAAAATTCCTATTGTTAAATATGGCCTTATTCATAGGGATAATACTAATAAATTATATTATTTTTTGTATGACTCACCTACCTATAGGTAATCTTATGCAGCCATTAGCATATCCATTGTGTATATTAATGGGGGGATTTATCTATGTCTTATCCTTATGGGTATTTGTACGACGTAACAAATATAATTAGGAAATATAAACCAACACATAAGTAGCTACCTTATAATAATAAGGCAAGGGCAAGTACACAGCTAGTAGGGTTCTTACCCTGCATTAAAGCAGAAGTAATCCGTCAACTTTCTCAGGGTTTGGATGGATTACTTCTTTTTCATATCCTTAAAGAATTTCGCTAATATCTTGACATATTGGCTGAGCGTAAACATGATTGAAGTGGCTGACCTTATTGAAAAAATGTACGGTCATCAATGCTATGTCATTTTTGTGTTTATACTTGAAATTTTAAAAACCACCTGCTACGATTGAATTACAAAAAATAACGTAATAATCGAATAGTAATTTACTCAATTGAAGTACACCGTAGGCATCCGCGCCGTAACATCCATCGACGGTATGACCGCCGACTGGGCACGCATTCCTTGGGACGTGCTTGAGAAGATTTCCGTGCGTATCGTCAACGAAGTGGATAACGTAAACCGTATCGTTTATGACGTAACTTCGAAGCCACCTGCAACGATTGAGTGGGAATAGGCTTCTAGCTGTATCTGATGCATATGAAATCCGTTTTCCTCTGTTCGAGGGAAACGGATTTTTTGGTCTATCCATGCACGAAAAGGCTGCAACTGACGCGGTAAGCGCCTGAAGCAGCCTTTTTCATTTGTATTAGACCTCAGCTCAGCTACCCTTCGTTCTGCCCGTTTTGCGAATTCTCCGGGACCGGGTCCTCGCCAGGAAAGTGCCTTCCCTCTTCTTCATGCAGCTCCTGATTTTCGTAGCCGAACCGGCGCGGGCTGTGCTGTCCTTTGCGCCACGGCGAGCTTTTGCCGATAGACTCGGCTGCCAGGCTTGAGCCGTATGGTCCTTCGGGGAACTCTTCCGCGACTAGATCGTTGTGCTGAGATTGGACGGTGGAAACATCATTGTTTTCAATATCGGAATCCGGTGTAAACAACTTAAACGCACCTGCCTTTGTTAATGTATTAGAACGAATAAAACGCATGGATCATCAGTGTGATAGAGCAAAAATCTCTGCTAAATGCGGTTTTTATTCCGGTTGTTGATTATGGTTTTCATAGGGTAATGTCTCCTGCGCGTATGTTTTCTATCCCTTACGTGTACGCTGTTTCCATGAATTTTAATGGATAAGGCCATTTATTTCGTTGATTTTTATTATTTCAATCCTTATCTCATTGCGTATATCGTATATAATGGAGTCTAAGTACAGACGTCTGAGAGGAGGAAAGTTAAAGCGTGCTAACAATGGAGTCTTTGGAAACGCCTTGCATTCTGATTGATGAACAAGTTGTGGAACGCAATATCGATGATATGGCGGAATGTGCCGCCCGTAGTCAAGTGAAGCTCCGTCCGCATATTAAGACGCATAAAATTCCCGGGTTTGCGCTGAAACAGCTTGCCAAAGGGGCGGTGGGCATTACGGCGGCCAAGGTAAGCGAAGCGGAAATCATGGCGGAGCATGGCGTCAAGGATATTTTCATCGCCTATCCGGTGGTATCGCCATCCAAAATCAAACGGGTGATTAAACTGGCAGGTCAAATTCATGTCGTTGTCGGCGTGGAAAGCATCGAGGGAGCAAAGATTCTTTCGAGGGAGGCCGTCGAAGCAGGAGTAACCCTCTCCGTTCGACTGGAAATAGACTCCGGACTTGCACGTACCGGGGTAGCACCGGATAAGGCTGTAGAGCTAGCGCAGCAGATCGTTGCACTGCCGGGTCTTGATTTAAGCGGTATTTTCACGTTTAAGGGGGCTGTCTTCCAAGGTGCCGGTACGACGGATCTGGAGGCAGCGGGTCAGGAAGAAGGACGTATCATGGTCGAGACGGCTGAGAAGCTGCGAGCGAGTGGCATCGCCATCCGCGACGTCAGCGTCGGTTCGACGCCAACCGCTCCGTATGCGGCTGCCGTCGAAGGCGTGACCGAAATCCGCCCGGGAACGTACATTTTTTACGATCGCATGCTTGAAGTCATGGGGGCGTGCTCCAAAGAGAATTGGGCCGCGAAGGTTCTAGTCACCGTTGTAAGCGTTCCCGCCGATGACAGACTCGTGGTGGACGGCGGCAGCAAAACCTTTGCGACCGACGTACAGCCGGGCCAGCATCCGCTCCATTTGAAGGGGTTTGGTGAAATCATCGGCCATCCCGATGCGGTTTTCGAGAAAATGAATGAAGAGCATGGGATGATTCGTACCAATGGACCGCATGGTTTGCATGTCGGAGACATTCTTGAAATCGTGCCGAATCATATTTGCCCAACGATCAATCTGCATAATGAAGTATTCGTAACAGAGGAAGGCGTAATTCGGGCCGTACCTGTATTGGCGAGAGGGAAACTGGCCTAGAGAAGCGGGGGAAAGTCAAAATGCTGGATATCATTATTGAAAACGGGAGACTCGTGGATGGAACGGGAAACCCGTGGTATTTTGGACAGCTTGGCATTAAGGACGGTAAGATAACCCATGTGGGCAGAACCGATGACGAAGCTTTGGAGAGGATCGATGCCAAGGGACAAGTGGTTGCTCCGGGTTTCATCGACGGACACTGTCATTCGGACCTTTTGATTTTGGACCAGCCTGAGAGTGAGTTTAAAATGCAGCAGGGTGTTACGACGGAGGTCGTGGGCAACTGCGGCCTAGCTCCAGCACCTTACTTCAAAGACAGGGCCGCGGAACTGAAGAGCTATATCGAGCCCGTCATCGGGCGTACCGATTGGCCATGGCCCTGGGAGAACATTGAGGAATACCTGCAGCATTTGGCGAAGACCCCGGCATCCGAAAATGTCTCCACCTATGTGGCACACGGAGCTTTGCGCATTTCGGTCATGGGTTTTGCGAACCGGCCCGCGACCAAAGACGAGCTTGACCGGATGAAATGGCTGCTGGAAAACGGGCTGAAGGCGGGAGCGATCGGCTTGTCCATCGGGCTCCTGTATGCACCGGGCAGCTATACCCCAAAAGAAGAGCTGGCAGAACTGTGCAAGGTGGTAGCGGCATATGGTGGGCTTTTTTCCACGCACATTCGCGGCGAAGGCAATAACCTGCTGGCTTCCGTCAGGGAAGTCATCTGGATTGCGGAGCAGAGCGGCGTATCCCTGCATGTCAGCCACTTGAAGGCAGCAGGCAGAATTAACTGGGGGCAAACCCAGGATGCGATTGCATTGATTGATGAGGCCAGAAGCCGCGGCATGGATGTCACCTGTGATGTGTATCCGTATTCTGCAGGATCGACCACATTGACGACGGTGCTTCCGCCGTGGGTGCTGGAGGGAGGAATTGACTCCACGCTTCAGCGAATTGCGGATCCGTCTGTACGGAAGAAGATCAAGCAAGAGCTTCGAGAAGAACAGACCACTTGGGATAACCTGGTGTGTTCAACCGGATGGCAAAGTGTGTTTGTCTCGTCCGTCCCGTCGGCCGCCGGCAAGCTGCTGGAAGGTAAGCATATTCTGGAGATCAGCGAGCTGTGGGGTATGGATCCGGAGGATGCGGCGTTGGAGCTTCTGGCGAGGGAAAATGGCCAGGTATCCATTGTCTATTTTCATATGTCGGAAGAAGATGTGCGGGAGGTCATACGATATGATTACTCTCTGATCGCATCGGACAGCCTGGGCTGTGTTACCGGCAAACCGCATCCGCGTTCCTACGGCACCTTCCCGAGGTTGTTCGCGGAGTATGTCCGCAAGCAAAAAACGCTAACCTTGGAGCAGGCCGTCCGCAAGGTGACTTCTTATCCCGCGCAGCGGTTCAAGCTCGGCAAGAGAGGTTTGTTGGTTCCGGGCTACGCTGCCGACATTGTCATTTTTGATCCGGCTACCATTAACGATACAGCTACATACCAAGACCCGATCCGCTATCCGGAAGGGATTTCGGCGGTGCTTGTGAATGGCCGGAAAACCATGGAGCACCAGCAGCATACGCATGAACGCCCGGGTGTGTTTATTCCGGTGCAGCACTGCTGCCGGCATTAATCTTCCGTGAATCACACGGCAATATAACTAAAGGAGATGACCCGTAATGGCTAAAATCGAAAAAATTCTTGAAGAAAAAGGTATCGTATTGGAAAAGGTGCCTGTCCCGGTAGCGGAATACGTTCCGGCTAAAACCGTCGGCAACCTGGTGTACACTTCCGGCAATGACTGCCGTATCAACGGTGTATTGAAGTATACTGGTAAAGTGGGAAGTGACCTTACGGTTGAACAGGGATACGACGCTGCCCGCCAGGTCATGATTAACCTGATATCGGTACTCAAGGAGCATCTGGGAGATCTGGACCGCGTGAAGCAAGTTGTCAAAATGCTGGCTTTCGTAAATTCCGCGGACGGTTTTGTCGAACAGCCTTATGTCATTAACGGGGCTTCCGAGCTTCTGGTCGAGGTTTTTGGCGAAAAAGGCAAGCATGCTAGATCAGCCATTTCTGCCAACGAACTGCCGTTTAATACGCCCGTAGAGATCGAATTGATCGTTGAAATCGAATAGGAATCGATAAATCTCACTAATTCCGAACGATAACTGTATCCAATTGTTTGAATATTCGTTTTTTCTATTGACAATTTTCGCCCATCTCCCTAGAATAAATGTTGTGAGAAACGACAATTTATAAATAATTTTCGTATAATCCCGGGAATCGGCCTGGGAGTTTCTACGAGATCACCGTAATGATCTGGCTACGAAAAGAAGAGATGGCGGATAACATGCATGCGCTTGGTACACCTTATTGGTAGGGTGATCCTTAAGAGCGTATGCACGGACAAACTTCTCTTTCTTTTATGCATCATGCCTGCGGATCGATGACGGTCTGCGGGCTTTTTTGTCGTCCTGACTCAATTTTCTAAGGGGGATTCAGTTAAAATGGAGCGTTTCTTTAAGTTAAAGGAACACGGAACGAATGTACGGACAGAGATTATCGCCGGCCTTACTACCTTTATGGCAATGGCATACATCCTCTTCGTGAACGGTTTGTTTCTAGGGGAGAATGGTGCCGGCATTCCGAATGAGGGCGTATTCTTCGCGACGGCAGTTGGTGCAGGTCTGGTTACGATCATTATGGGATTGTTCGTTAATATTCCGATTGCGTTGGCGCCGGGCATGGGGCTTAATGCTTACTTTATGACGGTGGTTCTTAGCTCGAATGGTGCCATTACCTGGCAGGCTGCACTCGGTGCGGTGTTTATTTCGGGTATAATCTTCATCATTCTAACTGTCACCAAGGTTCGTCAAATGCTCTTGGTAGCTGTTCCTCAAAACTTGAAAAGCGCCATTACGGTTGGTATCGGTTTGTTTATCGCCGTGGTCGGCTTCAAATTGAGCAACCTGATCTCCATTTCGGTGAATGCGGGTACGGATGCAAGCAAACCGATTGGCGGAGCAAGTTTCAACCTGATGCTTAGTGATTTCTTTTCACATAAAGATGCTCTTCTTGCCTTGATTGGCCTTTTGTTTATCGCCGTGTTGATGGTGCTTCGCGTCAAAGGCGCTCTCCTGATCGGCATCGTGGTTACGACCCTGATCGGTATTCCGATGGGAGTAACGGATCTGAGCGGACTGACTCATGCGAACTGGCTTCCTTCCTTCTCCAATTTGGCTGTGGGTCAACTGGATCTGAAGGGTGCACTTCATATCGGTCTGTTTGATATCGTATTTATCTTTACTTTCGTTGAATTGTTCGATACTTTCGGTACCTTGGTAGGTACAGCAACACGTGCAGGCTTGATGAAGAACAAAGAGAAGAGCGAGAAAATGATCGGTAAAGCCATGCTGGTAGACGCTGTCGGCGTCAGTGCGGGTGCGGTTCTCGGTACAAGTACCGTTACTTCTTTTGTAGAAAGCGCAGCAGGGGTTGAAGCAGGCGGACGTACGGGCCTTACGGCGGTAACAACGGGCGTGCTGTTCATCCTGTCCCTGTTTATCGCTCCATTGGCACTGGTCGTTCCTTCGGCTGCGACAGCCCCGGCCTTGATCATTGTAGGTGTTCTGATGATGAGCCAGGTGCGCAACATTGAATGGGATGATTTCTTCGAAGCATTCCCGGCGTTCCTAACGATCATCCTGATGCCTTTCACCGGCGGTATCGCCAACGGTATCTCTGCGGGTATCCTGTCTTATGTCATTCTGGCCATTTTCGCCAACCTGGTTACCAAGCGTAAAGTCAAAATTCACTGGTTGATGTGGGTGCTTGCATTAATCGTTATCTTCCGGTTTGTCTTCCTTGGCACAGAGTAATAAATATATATAGAAGAAAAGGGTCGTTTTCCTTCGGATGGAGGGAGACGGCCCTTTTTACTCATTGTAAGAAGACGCATGGATGTTCTCTCCGATATTTAATGCGTCCCGTGCCAAACAACATGGATGGACAGAATGAAATGAATTTAATAAAAAAGGGTTGCATTAATTGTGTACACATGGTATATTCTTATTCCGGCCAAGAAAACACGATAAAGTGAATTCTTAGCAAGCGAAAAGCTTTAAAAAAAGATTTTAAAAAAAGCTTGCATAAAAAGGTCGAGCATGATATACTATAAAAGTTGTCGCCGAAGAAAAGCTTCGCTGATAACGAGAAAGAATTTGATCTTTGAAAACTGAACAACGAGTGAGATACAGACTTCAGTCATGAAGTCGAAACGCAAAGCAGTTCGGTCCCCGAACTGTGGAGCACAAATGAGATTTTAAGTAATGAAGTTTTTGATTGGGGTTTGCCTCATTCAAAAATTCATTATATCTCGTCAGTTTCAAAATGAGCTACAAACTTTCTTGGAGAGTTTGATCCTGGCTCAGGACGAACGCTGGCGGCGTGCCTAATACATGCAAGTCGAGCGGACTTGATGAGAAGCTTGCTTCTCTGATGGTTAGCGGCGGACGGGTGAGTAACACGTAGGCAACCTGCCTGTAAGACTGGGATAACTACCGGAAACGGTAGCTAATACCGGATAATTTATTTCTTCTCCTGGAGAGATAATGAAAGACGGAGCAATCTGTCACTTGCAGATGGGCCTGCGGCGCATTAGCTAGTTGGTGAGGTAACGGCTCACCAAGGCGACGATGCGTAGCCGACCTGAGAGGGTGAACGGCCACACTGGGACTGAGACACGGCCCAGACTCCTACGGGAGG
>NZ_WUBI01000002.1 GCF_009807035.1 Paenibacillus dendrobii | reverse complement strand
CCCCTCAAGATGAGATTTCCCAGTATGTAAGACCCCTTGAAGACGACGAGGTAGATAGGTTGGAGGTGGAAGTGCAGCAATGCATGGAGCTGACCAATACTAATCGGTCGAGGGCTTATCCTAATAAACTAAAACACAAATTCGTTTCGTATCTAGTTTTCAGGTGATCAAATCGCTTGAATCGTTTGGTGGCGATGGCGGAGGGGTTCCACGCGTACCCATCCCGAACACGACCGTTAAGCCCTCCAGCGCCGATGGTACTTGGACCGAAGGGTCCTGGGAGAGTAGGACGCCGCCAAGCATACATATTCCCTGATAGCTCAGTTGGTAGAGCACTCGACTGTTAATCGAGTTGTCACAGGTTCGAGTCCTGTTCGGGGAGCCATTAAGGCCCGTTGGTCAAGGGGTTAAGACACCTCCCTTTCACGGAGGTAACAGGGGTTCGAATCCCCTACGGGTCACCATTACTATTTAGCTTCGATCGGGGATGAGAATCCATAAGGGTTCGTCGGAGCATGAAGTTCGGTAGCGCTGCTTCGCAGTCTCGAACGAAGTGAGAGTATCCCCTACGGGTCACCATTATCTTTAATAGTATAATCCTATGGAGGCTTAGCTCAGCTGGGAGAGCATCTGCCTTACAAGCAGAGGGTCGGGGGTTCGATCCCCTCAGCCTCCACCATTTTACCCCAAAAAGTGAAGATGAAGCTTTGTAGCTTATTCCGAATACTTTCCGGGGAGCCAAGAACTAAATACTTATTACTGACGCGGGGTGGAGCAGCCCGGTAGCTCGTCGGGCTCATAACCCGAAGGCCGCAGGTTCAAATCCTGCCCCCGCAATTACTTTCTCACATAGAAAGTGCCTCTGTGGAACCGTGGTGTAGAGGCCTAACATGCCTGCCTGTCACGCAGGAGATCGCGGGTTCGAATCCCGTCGGTTCCGCCATTTAAATTTGCTTCAGGGATGAGAATCCGGTTATCGGGTTCGTCGAAGCATAAACCTCGTTAGCGCTGCTTCGCAGTCTCAAACGAAGTGAGAGTATCCCTTCTTATTATTGATTAAGAGCCATTAGCTCAGTTGGTAGAGCACCTGACTTTTAATCAGGGTGTCGAAGGTTCGAGTCCTTCATGGCTCACCAGTTTTATTTTATATGCGGACGTGGCTCAGCGGTAGAGCATCGCCTTGCCAAGGCGAGGGTCGCGGGTTCGATTCCCGTCGTCCGCTCCAATATTTGCGCCCTTAGCTCAGCTGGATAGAGCGTTTGACTACGAATCAAAAGGCCAGGAGTTCGAATCTCTTAGGGCGCGTTTTATATAAGCCGGCGTGGCGGAATGGCAGACGCGAACGACTCAAAATCGTTTGGGAAACCGTGGAGGTTCGAGTCCTCTCGCCGGTACCATAATAATGAACGAACAGTCCATTAGAGTATATCTCTAATGGGCTTTTTTGTTTGGATTTTTGTCCACCGTTCATTGCTTGTCATTGCGTACTCACTGAGACCTAACCCGATTCCTGAACTTCTTTCATGCCTACGCCACTGGCTAAGAGCAGACTCGTGCAGCTATGACGAAGTCCAAGCCGGGGAAGTGGTCGCTAAGGCTTTAATACGACCATCATGGCGCTCTCGCTGTATTGCTTTTGTTTTCCGGAACTAACCAGCGTTTCAACATCAGGAGATGTTAAATGAAAGATTTTTATTAAATTAGGCTACTCAATCAATGGGCAGGACAACAATGGTTTCAAACATTTCTCCAGCGGTTGTGGTAAGATGGCCGCCGTATTTTTCGGTTATGTGCCGGATATTGAGTAAACCGACTCCATGCAATTCGACATTTTTCTGCGATCTCTTTTTATTGTTAGGAATATAAGGATTTTTTGCATGAATGGTCAGCATATGATTGTGCGTGAAAATGCGAATCGATATGAAGCGGCTTTCAGGTGCAGGAAGGAGTTGAGCAGCTTCGATTGCGTTATCCAGGATATTTCCGATTACAATGCACAGGTCATACGAATCTATCGCGTCTATAATGTCTAAGCTCACTTGATGCTTAAATTGAATGTTTTTTTCATTCGAAATGCTTATCGCATTATTTAACAAAGCATCAATGACCAAGTTGCCTGTGGCTATCGTAAAATAAGAGTTTCCCATCTCTTTCAGGGTTTTACTAATATGATTAAGAGCCTTTTCCTGCACTCCTGTTTGAATACAGGCACGAATGTAAACCAAGTGTTTATTTGTATCATGGATAATTCGTTTGGTCATTTGAAAGGAGTTCGAGATTTTCTGATAGCTTGTATTTTGATATTCGTTTTGTTTATGTAATTGATTCAATTCATCCTTTATCTGAAAGCTCTCAATTAATTCATCAAAAAGATAAATGATAGTAACGTTGATCAGCAGGACGCCGATGACTGAAAGAATATACATATTGCTTTCCTTCGCGTAAAAGAAAAGCGTATTTAAGATCAGAAGACTGATTACATGAATGAGTGCCAGGACAATATAATGCCATTTGGTGAGCTTATAATCACACTGCCGCTTGAACATCTTAATCAGCACAATGAATAAGAAATAAAAGAGTGATGAAAGCAGTAAAATGAGCAAGCGTGTTTCTTGATTACTCAAATCCGTGACAACAGGAGCAAGTTTAAGTTGTGAAATAAATCCATATGAAAGTATTTCCGCTACGAAACCTAAAATGACATATAGAATTGAAAAGAATGCTTTCGACTCGATCCGAGCTGAGTAACACCAGGAAATGATAAATGCGCTGCTGAGTGATAA
The DNA here is from genome assembly GCF_009807035.1 of Paenibacillus dendrobii. Lineage (GTDB taxonomy): Bacteria > Bacillota > Bacilli > Paenibacillales > Paenibacillaceae > Paenibacillus_AQ > Paenibacillus_AQ dendrobii. The sequence goes on along the minus strand of NZ_WUBI01000002.1, from coordinate 1,001,228 downwards.
TAAACCTGTAATCAAAACAGGAAAAAAGGAAATTGACGATAGATAGATGATCATACCGCTCAGTAAATAATGAACATTCGTATGGAGTCTACTTTTGTGAGAAGAGCCAAGTAAAGCAAAAAAATAACGATTCAGCAGAATGAGCTGCAAGAGAGTCGTTCCTAGAAAAAAGAGAAGGGTCAGTTTCATATGATAAATCTACCTGCCATGTAATGAGTATAAGTATCTTTGATTTGCTTCATTTGAGTGCGGCTTATAGGGAATTCCTGATGATTGCTCATGATGACGGAATTAGCTGTAAACCTGCGAATATAGTCCATATTTACAATGACTGATCGGTAAACGAGCAGAAAGGGTGATCCTAATTTCAACGAATAGGATGAAATCGTGCCTGTCATGAAAAATTCCTGATCTGACGTAATAACCTTCAATTTATTTTGCGCCAAGGCATGTTTCAATTTTAATATTGCGATAATTTCTGATAATGGTACAATGTTTTGCCCTCGTTCATCTTTCAAAAACATGACATGATTATTCGTTGAAGAGAGGTGGTCATAAAGTCGCATCGCTTTAGACTCAAAAACGTCGTACGTCAACGGCTTGAGTAAATATTGGAATGTTAATACGTCGAAGCTGTCCATGACATACTCCGGGTAACTGCTTAAAAATAGGATGATTACTTCTTTATTGGGGAGGGAACGAATGTGTTTGGCTGTTTCCAAACCATTTATACCCGACATTTCAATATCTAGAAAGAGAAAATGAAAGTTTGGCTCATTTTTGCTATGGTAGTGCTCAAGTAACTCCTCGCCCGATGAAAAATGAGTCAAGATAATCTTGCGGTTGATCCTTTTTTCAAAATTAGCAAAGAAACGACTTAATTCTTCGTGAACCTCTTTTTCATCATCGCATACTCCTCCATACAGCATTGCCATTCTCCTCCATATGACTTTACCATTGTAACCCTATTATACCATATATTTAAAGACTAACGAATTCAGGAGACATCGTTCAATACAGGAGCAATCAATAGTGATTAGATCCATCCATACAAGTTACAGAAGAAAGTAAAACACTTTAAAAATTGCAATTCGCATAGATTCTAATACAGTTCGCATAAATTGTATTCCTTTAACCGGTTAATCCTTATATATTGTTTTTTAATGGAGATGGAAAATAATGATAGAATTTCTAGTTGATGCTGCGAGTGATAGGATGATTCGCCACAAGGTGATCATGCAGAAGGATTTACCGGTAGTTCGATATGGGTTACGTGCCATGACCGAAACATTGCTTATTTTCAGTACCATGATCATCGTTTCTATTTTTGGGGGACAAGTACTGGAGGCGCTGGCCTGGATTGGAACGGTCTTCGTAGTAAGGAGTTTGGGGGGAGGGAGACATGCCGGGTCATTTTTACAATGCTATTTCATATCTGTAGGTGTTTTTGTAGCTTGCTTGCTCGGGGTACGATTCGTCGAGGATTCTTTTATTTCATATCTGATATTTTGGGGTTCAGCGCTTTTATTAGTTTGTTCCCAAGTGTCGTTACGTAAAAGAACAAGACAAGGGAAGCTGCAGCAAGTAAGTACGCTGATAACTGCTTTGATGATATTTTTATATGGCATTCTTCTTTGGTTCCAAATCATGAATAGCATAATGCTGTCCAGTTTGTTGGGTTTAATTGCATCACAAATATCCAGTGTATTAGGAAAGGAAAATTACCTATGAATATTGCTCTGATCAAGAGACTTCCATGGAAAGTTATTAGTTTATTAGCTTTTGCTTTTGTTCTGCTACGAATAAACACAATGTGTTGGTGGATTGCTCATGAACCGGAAATGCCGGAGGAAGTCAAAAAAATGAAGTCGTTCTAAGTTATAAAATACTACTTGCATCAAGATTGTTGTTGATATTCTGCGACTATTGAAATAATACAATGGTACTGTTTTTTTAATTGTAAGGGTTGGAAGTAGGTAGCTAAATGGATTGGTATGTGCTCTTTGTAGAAACGGGAAAAGAAGATATCGTACGGACGTTGATTAGCAAATATTTCGATAAATCCGTAATTCGTGCAATTGTTCCTAAACGGAAAATAACGGAGCGAAAGCTAGGTCATTCTTACGAAGTTTGCAAAACGATGTTTCCTGGCTATGTGCTTGTGAATACTCGAATGAACATGACAATCTACTACGGACTTAAGCGAATACCGATGTGCTATCGGCTGCTGAATCGAACTCAGAACCTTTTTGATACGATGGAAAAGAAGAATGTAATCTACAACGAGGAAGATACGTTCGAAACGCACACATTATCCAAAATCGAAGATGAAGAAATAGCATTGATCCTGCAACTCATCGGGAAGGGTGAGGTCATCGACTACTCCACGTTATACATTGAGAACGCTAAGGTGAAAGTATCTAGCGGTCCGTTAAAAGGAAAAGAAGGGATCATTAAAAAGATCGATAAGCGTAAAAGGCGGGCCAGAATCGCGCTCCATTTTATGGGATACGAAAAGCTGCTGGATGTCGGGATTGAACTGTTGGAAACACCGATGGAAAATTAGAATGATCGGCTTTATGAAAAATTCAGAGTGATTCTAATCGATGCTTCGGTACGTTGGCGTAGCTCTGATGTAATATCATTCGCACTAGTAGTGTATATGTTACATATAGACGACCGAGCGAAGCTATGTCTGAATGTCGCCAGAGATCATGCGGAGTACGCTATGGATTTGGAATCGTTAAATGATGTGATTGTTAGAACGCGTTGAATTAGCTCCTTTCATTGATGCAATGGAAGGGCATTTTTTTGTGATAAAACGATACAATATGTATCGTTTTTGTTTTATGTGCAAACAAGGAGGCTATCATCATAACGAAGAGGCATATAGCATTTATGTTTGGCGGACAAGGTTCCCAATATTATCAAATGGGGATTGAATTATACAGGATGCATCCTGTATTTCGGTCTTGGATGAACCGTTTAGACTCACTGGTTTCGGAGATTGCAGGGTTCTCCGTCATTGCCCATTTGTATGACGATCGTAAATCTTTAGTGATGGATTTTGACAATCTTACCCATACGCATCCCGCCATATTCATGATCCAGTATTCGCTCGCACGCACGTTGATGGAGGAAGGAATCGAGCCGGATGTTTTGTTAGGTCTCAGCTTGGGCGAATATGTATCGGCAGCCGTAGCTAATGTGGTTGAGGTAGAGGCTATGCTAGAAACCGTCCTGTTACAATCGGAATTGATTCAATCGGCTTGCGAGAAGGGCGGGATGATTGCGATATTGTCAAATTCGGATTTGTACGATACCTTTCCGCAGCTTCATATGGCGAGCAGTCTTGTGGCTGTCAATTATGATGGCCATTTTGTGATTGCCGGAAAAGAAGCAGGTCTGTCGAGCGTCGAAAGTTGGTTAAGCACAAATGGTATTCTGCACCAGAGGCTTCCGGTCTCCTATGCGTTTCATTCTGCTTATATGGAGCCCATAAAAACCGCATACATGCATCATCTGCGAAGCTTGACATACCAAGCGCCTACTGTGCCGTGGCTGCCCTGTGCATCAGGAGACTTCTGCGAAGCCGCGAATGCCAACCACTTGTGGCAGGCAATACGTGAACCGATGCGATTAGGAGAGGCGCTGAAGATACTGGAGCAACAACAGCAAGATTATATGTATGTGGATTTGAGCCCGTCCGGTACATTAGCGGCAATGGTCACGAAAATCCAGGGACGAAGCGATAATTCCAGGATTCTCCCCATTATCACAAAGTTTAATCAGGATGCTTCTCATTTAAGGCGGGTGATAGACTGGGGCTTGAATGGATTAGCGCGATAAATAGCTTTTTCATTAGAAAGCAGACAAGCTTGGAACATATGTTTTTCGAGGGAAGCTTTGAACCTTGCAGAATGGGCGTCAGCAGAGTTTAAAGCAGCTTACAGAGAGTTAAATGAAATCGTTTTCATTATATAAGAATATATGGAAAATTTTTTTATAATAGTTTAGGATTGGGAAAATAGAGTGTGGAGGGATCAAAGTGAAGGCTCAAGAACAAATGTTTAAAGGAATGTTTGAAGGTCCGATTATTCCAATGATCGTGAGAATTGGATTGCCCATTCTGATCGGTAACCTGCTGAATTACGTTTATCTGATTATCGATACGTACTACATTGCTATGCTGGATCCCACTTCGTCCGCCCTTTTGGCAGGAACAGGCCTGTTATTCCCTCTGTTTTTTATCTTTGAAGCCATTGCTTCCAGTTTGGCAGTTGGTCTCAGTACAGTGACGGGACGCTTGATTGGCGAGAGAAGGTTTGAAGAATGCAAAAGTCTTGGGATCAGCGGCGTAATGATGGCTTTGGTGCTCGGGATACCGTTCATTCTCGTCTGTTATTTGTTCGGGCCTGATTTGATCAATCTGCTCGCGGGAAGCGGGCTTAGTCCGGAGGCCAAGACATACGGGCTCGAATTTTTGTATTCGTTAGCACCAGCGTTGATATTCATGATCTTGATCCAGGTTTATGGAGGAATCCTTCTAGGCGAAGGACTTACCCACGTTCTGGCGATCGCATTTACGCTCATGACGGTTCTCAACCTGATCCTCGATCCGATTATGATTTTCGCTCTGGGCTTGGGAGTGACCGGTGCTGGATTGTCGACGTCGATCGCGATGTGCTTTGCTTTCCTATACGTTGTGCGGTTTCTGCAAAAAGGGAAATCGAGGATTCCTTTAACGTTCAGCCTTTCGCGGTTTAATAAACGAATTGTGAAGGAAATTGTTCGCATTGGGCTGCCGCAGCTGTTAATGACCGTTTCCATTTATGGGATTACCGTTGTTTACAATAAAATCATTACGACCAACTTCAGCGAAAATGCGATGAATGCCTGGACCTTAACGGGAAGGTTCGATCAGATCCTAATTATTCCGGTTATCGCGGTTGCAGGTGCGACGACGGTTTTTGCTTCCCAGAATTTCGGTCGTAACCAACTTGAGCGGATCAAAAAGACGCTGAACGTCAGTACACTCTTCGTTTTCGGGATGTGTACTGTCATAGCGGCTCTCTATGTGTTATTGGCGCCCTGGTTATTCTCAATGTTCACTTCCATACCTGAAGTGGTGGAACTCTCGGTCAGGCAGGCGCTCATCATCTCGTTTACGTTCGGGTTCATGGCCGTAACATGGATCAGCGGCTCCTTCTTTCAAGCGACAGGCCGGCCAATGCCCGCCGTTATTATTCTCTATATCAGGGTGCTCATCATTATCGCGCTAGGCCTGTACTTCATCTATGGGCTGGATATGGGAATGAACGGTATTTTCATCTCCATGGCCATCGGAAATGCATTGTCGTTGCCGATCGCGTTCTTGTGGGTGAAGGGACATCTCAAGAAAGTGAAGTTCACATCCATTTTTGATAAGCATTCCCCGATAGCGAACGAACAGAGGGGATAAATCTTCTGCATAGGTAATTTAGGTGACAGTTTCAGTGCCTCCATGATCCATTGACCGCAGGGCGTAAGCAGGCGGACAGGATCATGGGGGCATTTTTCCCTTTGTGACACTTCTCAGCCTTGATACCCGGGGGATGTTTTACGTCCACTTTTTTGAAAAATATTTTCAATAGAAGGTTGTAGAGCGTTTTCTCCATATCAGGTCTGAGGATGACTCAATATAAACTTATTTATAGGAGGAGAACAAATGAAATTTAGTTTCTGCACGATTGCCTGGAGACATCGGACGTTAAAGTTGGATGATATGGTCTATATTATAAGCTTACTCGGTTATGAGGGGATCGAGATTTGGAGTAAGCACTTGTTCGAATATCAAGCCGCATTGCCTGCTTTGAAGAAGCTGCTTGCTCACAGTAAGCTCAAGGTACCGATGATTACGCCTTATTTTGATTTCACGTCAACCAAAAAGAAATGGAGAGACAGCATTTTGGAAGCGGAGACGTACATCCATTTGGCAAATGAGATCGATTGCCGCATTATTCGCTGTTTTACGGGTAAAGTTGGAAGCGAGTTTGCGACGCAACGGGAGTGGGACAATGGCGTGGAGGGAATACAGGTCATTGCGGATAAAGCGGCTGAATTTAATATCAAAATAGCAGTTGAAACGCATGTGAATACGCTCGCGGACCGCATTGAATCGATCCAGAAGTTATTGAAGGATGTTAACCGGCCGAATGTCGGTTTGGTGCTCGATTTTTATAACCTGTATGAAAATGAAAAAGGAATGGACCCTCTGCTCGTTATTGATGAGCTTTATGAGCATACGATCCATGTGCATGCCAAAAATGCGGAAAGCAACTTAGGGTTAATTACGCCATTCAATTATGTCATGGACAAGGATCGAACCATACTCGGCATTCGGAACCTCAATGACGGCGATCTCGATTATCGGGCCATTCTGCATGAATTGAATCGAAGAGGTTATCAAGGCTTCGTATCCGTTGAATGTTTCGAAACGAACCGCAATCCGATTCGCGTCGCCATGGACGAAATCAAATTTTTAAATCAAACCAAACAGCTGGATTTTCAGCCGATTGTATAAATTAACGAAATCCTAGGAGGTAAGAATGGGAAAAAGAACGCTGAATTTATCGGATGAACTATACGATTATATCCTGGACAATTCGCTCAGAGAGCCTCCGGTTGCATTGGAGCTTCGGGAAGAGACGAATCAAATGCTCATGTCCGCGATGCAAACTCCGCCAGAACAAGGGCAGTTTCTTGCGATGATGGTTGAATTGATGAATGCCAGGCAAATTCTTGAGGTTGGTACATTTACCGGTTACGGCGCTTTATGGATGGCGCTTTCTTTGCCTGAGGGCGGGAAAATTACGAGTCTCGATGTGGATGAGAAATGGAGTGCCATGGCTAGGAAGTATTGGCGTCAGGCAGGGGTAGAAGAGAAGATCGAATTAATCATCGCGCCTGCTTCCCAGTCCATGCGTCAGCTTCTTAACGATCATAAAGCGAATTATTACGATATCATTTTTATCGATGCTGATAAAGAAGGTTATTTGGATTATTACGAATTGGCGATCAAGCTTGTACGAGTCGGCGGCCTGATCTTGCTGGATAATGTGCTATGGGGCGGCAGTGTCATTAACGAGCTCAATCAGGGACGGGACGTTCGCGCCATCCGTGAAGTCAATAATAGGGTTCATCTTGACGATCGGGTTACGATGAGCCTAATGCCTATCGGAGACGGTTTAACCTTTGCTATTCGTAGAAAATAATGAAAGGAGCTACAGAATGGAACCTCTCAAGCTATTGGATACGTTAGCCAGCTGGAACATTCATTATGGATTCCATAAGGGCGAACTCTATTTTAAAAATACTAAATTAGACCAGGATATCCAAGCCTATCTCGTCAATCATAAGGAGCAAATTATCGATTTTATTGAGAGTCGTCAATTCATGGATTTGGCGGCGGGGGATTCGGATACACGCGACAAAGGCGGGGCCGGACTTGATTTTTTATTTGTTGAACCTGGAAACAGTATGCAAAAGGTTCCGATTTTACACCGAAGCTTTCTGGTAACGGATAAGATGTCTGACTGGAATCTTCTTAACTTTGCCGGCATCATGATTGCTTTATTTGTTCGCTATATGGACGACAATGCCACCACTTGGAGCATCGAGTGCAGAGGAACGCGAGTGAAATTGGACACGGCAAACTGCACGAAACAATCCAAGCTTGCAGATGTCGTGAGGAATATGGCCTCCTTGTTGTTGAAGGAACCCTCCGATCCTCACGATTGGGACAGTCTCAATTTGGCAATAAGCAACGCTGACTCCAATCATGTGCTGGCTATCAATATGTCGTTTAACGGAGATAGCGTCATCGCCACGATAAAATATAACGCTCGCATGATCGCTGGAAATACGATCGATCGAATTGTAAATCATTATTCGACCTATTTAACCGGGTTTATCGAAAATCCGGAGGCAGCCCTGTCCGCGCATTCTTATCTTTCGGTAGATGAAATCGACAGGATCAATAGATGGGCAGGCGGAACGGCCCGATATCCATTCCAAGAAACGCTGTATGATGTATTCGAACGACAAGCCCATCAAACTCCAAAGGACATTGCTATTATTTATGACGATCATAAAAGCAATGTTTTTTATATTTCTTTCATGGACTTACTTTGTTCCGTCGATCACTTGGCATTAGAAATTTCGCAATTAAACCTAAACAATCAAGTCATTGGCTATTATGGCGAACGTTCCATTTATACGGTCATTGCGATGCTTGCAGTGTGGAAGTCGGGCAATGTCTATATTCCCCTGGACACATCCTATTCGAAAGAACATCTTCATTACATGATTGAGGACGCGAAAGTCGAATTGATATTTACAACCGAGCATAACGCGAGGGAAATATCGAACGATAAGACATTCGTAATGAGCCAACGTCATATCATGGATGCCGATTCCTACGAGCCAAGCATTTCGGCAAGCAACAACTCCTTGGATCGCGACTGCTTAATTATGTACACATCGGGCTCGACCGGAAAACCAAAGGGTGTTATTCACAAGCAGCAGCAATTGATCAATCGTTTTAACTGGCTCTGGTCCCGATACCCGTTCACAGAGACGTCTTGTATGGGTCAGCGGACGAGCATGAATTTCATGCCCTCCATGTGGGAGTTTCTGGGGGGACTGTTGAAGGGCGTTCCCACCATCGTTTTGGCCGATTCGATTGTAAAAGATCCGAATCAGCTGGTTCGTGCGGTTGGTCGCCATCAGATCTCGCATCTTACCGTCGTCCCTTCGCTTTTAAAACGCATTTTGGAGTCTCCGGAAGATAAGGGATTACTGTCGACGATGCAATTGTGCGTTACCGCGGGTGAACCGCTAACCGTTGATTTACTGAATCAATTTAAAGAAGTTGTGCCTCAGGCCACGTTATTAAATGATTACGGTGCAACGGAGGTCAATGGGATTTTATATGTCGATTCCAAAACCAAAACAGGTAGAAATAATAAATTGCCAGGGTTCAAACCGATCCGGAACGTCAAAGCGTACGTGCTCGATTCGGATTTGAATTTTGCGGGAATCGGAGTTGCGGGAGAACTGCATATCGCAGGAGCGGCATTAGCGACAGGTTATCTTCATGACGATGAAGGCAATGCTGCAAAGTTTATTGAAAATCCGTTCAATGATCATTCAGGTCCCCGGCTATATAAAATGGGCGACTATGGACGTTATTTGCCAGACGGAACGATTGAGCTGTTGGGCCGGCGTGATCATCAAGTGAAGATCAGGGGGATTAAGCTTGAATTGACGGGCATCGAACGGGTAATGGAGCAAAACGATGCGATTGCCGAATGTGCGGTTTTTGTGAAAGAAATCAATCCGGGAGTCAGCCGACTCTATTCGGCAATCGCATTGAAGGATCGGAAATCGGTCACAGACGAGCAGTTGCATGATTTTCTGAAACCCAAATTATCCGACTACATGATCCCTTCTTCATTCATTCGAGTCGATGCATTGCCAAGAACCCCGAACGGGAAAATTAATCGGCAACAATTAGTAAAGCTGACCGAACTACCGGCAAACAATGAAAAAAAGAATCGCATCTCTGAGAGTGACATCAAAGAACAGCTCGTTTCTCTGGCGGCACAAACGTTATCCGTTGAACATTCCTTGATTGAGAGCGGGAAAAAGTTCTATGCATTAGGCTTTGATTCGCTTACTATCGTAGATTTCTTAAACGCTGTTAATAAGAGGTTCGGTATCTCGCTGGCCATCACGGATTTGTATGATCATGCAAGCTTAGACGAGTTAATGACTTTTATCCATTCCAAGGACAATGTGAAGCCGGAATTGCAACCTGAACCTAATATGGCATCCAAACCCGAACCAACCGCTAATGATAAAACCCCGTCTTCTATAGACGGTACAGTCATGAACGATATATTGGCTACGCTAGCGGCTAAAGTTCTTAAAGTTGACCGTTCATTGATTGAAAACGGGAAGAAATACTATGCCTTGGGCTTTGACTCATTGACGATTGTGGACTTTTTGAATGAAGTGAATAAACAATTCGGGACCGAGCTTGCTGTAAGTGACTTATACGATTACTCAAGCATCGATGAGCTGAGCGTATTTTTGACTGGTCAGAAAAGCATCAGCGCAATGCATGAAACTATTGCGTTTGCTAGTCACATTCCGGATCTGCCGAGTACAGTAGCCCGCAATGAACCCAAAGAAGCAGCGAACACGGCGAAAAAAATAGCCATCATCGGATTGGCGTGCAAATACGGCGGTGCTGATTCAGTTGATGAATATTGGAATAATCTCAAAAACGGCATTGATTCGATCCAGATTGTTCCTGAACATCGCTGGTCCGTTGAGAATTATTACGACCCCGACATGAGAGCAGATCACAAAACAATAAGCAAATGGGGAGGATTCGTAGCCGATATCGATCATTTCGATGCCGATTTTTTCTCGATTACACCAGTTGAAGGCGAGAACATGGATCCGCAACAGCGAATTTGTCTCGAAGAGTGTTACCATGCGCTGGAAGATGCGGGATATTCGGAACTTGATCTGAGCAACAAAAATATAGGGGTTTTTATAGGCGCAAGGCCAGGCGATTATATCGACCTCATCAAAGAAGGGGGGCACCCGCCTAATCCATACAGCTTGATGGGCAATGATTTTGCAATTCTGGCGGCGCGGGTTGCCTATTTTCTCAATCTAAAGGGACCTGCGATAAGCCTGGATACCGCCTGCTCTTCTTCGCTCGTTGCCATCCATCTTGCGGCAGAAAGCATTCTAAAAGGCGAATGCCAGATGGCCCTTGCAGGGGGCATCTGCATCATGTCTACTCCAGATCTTTATTTGACGTCTTCCAAGCTGGGCATGTTGTCACCCGATGGCAGATGCAAGGCTTTCGACAACCGGGCGAACGGGTTTGTTCCGGGCGAAGGAGCAGGAATCATTGTGCTGAAGGAGTTGGATCAGGCGATTGCTGACAATGACCATATTTATGGCGTGATCTCCGCTTCCGGCATCAATCAGGATGGCAAGACGAACGGAATTACCGCGCCCAGTGCCATGAGCCAAGTCAATCTGCTCCGAACGATCTATGAGGATAATCAGATCGATCCGGCTTCCATTGATTATGTGGAGACGCACGGAACAGGGACGAAACTGGGCGATCCAATCGAGATCAAGGCGCTCGCCGATGTATTCGGAGAGACTGCGAATGCAAAGCATTCTTGTCCAATCGGATCTGTCAAAACGAACATCGGGCATACGATAGCCGCCGCAGGCGTCGCCGGGTTAATCAAAATCGTCATGTCCCTGAAGCATCAAGCGATCCCTCCGACGCTGCATTTTGAACAGGCGAACGAGCATATCGACTTCAAGAACAGTCCATTTTACGTGAATACGACATTAAAAGAATGGAGACCGAAATCCACCCCAAGAAAAGCCGCGGTCAGCTCATTCGGGTTCAGCGGCACGAACAGTCATCTGGTCATTGAAGAATATAAGGACGGCACGAATCGGCCGGCTACCGGTCAGCCTTATTATTTGATCCCGGTATCCGCCAAGTCGAAAGAGAGCTTATTGCGCAAAATCGAACAGCTTAGTGATTGGTTAAGGGCATCGAACGGACAATCTATAGCGGATATGTCTTATACGCTTAGCGTAGGTCGGAATCATTTTGACGAACGGATCGCTTTTGTAGTGGAGAGCAAGGAGCAGTTGATGACCGCGCTGGAAAAAGGTTATTCGAATGTACAGGCGAAGCTGAGCGATCATCCCGATTCGGCCTCATGCGATACCCTGATCGACCTATTAACGACATCGGAGCTTCATGCTGCCGCGTACAAGGAACAATTGGAATGTTTGAGAGACCTTTATGTCAGCGGAAGCGAGATCAACTGGGCAAAATTGTATGCGAACCGTCGGTATCGGAAAATTTCATTGCCTGTTTATCCGTTCGAGAAGAAACGGTATTGGATCGAGCCCGCGCGCAGCGAACAGGGCTTTTTTGCTGCGCCGATTCGCCATGCTTTTTTTGACGGCATTGTCAGGGAAAGACACAACATGCACTATACGGTGAAGTTGAACCATCAAAGCGAGCTTGTGAAGGATCACGTCATTCATGAGGCGGTGGTCGTTCCCGGTTCCTTTTATTTGGAAATGGTCATGAAAGCATTGGAATTGCGCCATGTCGCCCATGATGAAATCGCAATCGATAACATAAGTTTTCTGCAATCTGTAAGGCTGGGCGAACAAGATACATGCATAACACTTTCGATGGATACGTCTGCCCTGACATTTGTTGTCAGCAACGGGGATGACATCGTGGTAACGGGTGCGTTCAGCACATCGCAGAATCGCATGCCTGAACGGTTCGATGTCGACCATTTTATCAACTATGCCCATGCAAGCTACGATAAACGCGATATTTACCGGCAGCATCTGAGCTCAAAGTGCCAGTATGGCCCGGCGTATCAAGTCGTCCAAACGGTGTATAGTCATCACGATGAACTATTGGCGAGCTTGGATGATGAATCGTCTCCTATTCGTTATGAAAACGGGATCATTCATCCGGTCATGCTTGACGGCGCCTTGCATGCCGTTGTTGGCAGTGATCGCTTGAAGTCATCCAATACGACGTATTTACCTTACTCGATGGGCAAAGTACGTGTTTATCGGAAGCTGTTGGCTCCTTGTTATTCGCGGATCAACATCACCGATCATAACGAAACGAGTCGATATGTGAAATGCCAGATCGCGATTTATGATCAAGACGGCCAGGAGCTGGCGACAATCGAGGATTTCGTACTGAAGGCTCTTCCGGAGAAAGAGCAGCAATTGATGTTTTATACGCCGCAATGGATAGAAAAGCCGCTGCGCACCGGGCAAAGTTACAGGCACGAAACGGTCATTTTAATAGATCGGGATGAATCGAATTACAGGGCTTTAACCGAGTCGGATCTGGTCGGAAGCGTCATTCTGGTCAAAGCAGGCAACCGCTTCAATGCCGCACATCCGATCTATCATATCAATGTCCATGAAGAGCGTGATTATCTTACGCTGTTTGAACATTTCGCATCGCATGCGATTGATTTTACGAATATGCTTATCGTTCCCGATATCCCCAACAGCAGCGAATCGCCATTGGTCCGGGCAAAAGAAGTGGCGCATCCGTTGTTTGTGTTATGTAAAGCACTGATGAACATAGCCGGGGAACGAGATTACAATATCATGGCCCTGATCGACGCTAAAAATCATGAAAACTATCCTTTTTATGCGGGACTCGGATCCATGATGCGAACGATCGGCTTGGAATATCCGGCCCTCCGATTCCGAACACTGGCCCACAACTGGGTGAAAGCGGATGGTCAAAAGGTGATCGGAGAGCTCTTCCATCATGCTTCTTCTTCGGCAGAAATCAAATACGACCAATATATGAGAATGGAACGAGAGCTGAAGAAAGTAGAGGTTGAATCGCCAAGCAACGTTGATTTCAGGGGCGTCTATCTCATTACCGGCGGATTGGGAGGCATTGGCCTTGTTATCGCCCGTTATCTTAGCCGCTATCCTTTAGCTACCATTGTGCTGCTTGGCAGATCCCCGCAAGAGGCGAGTACGGATCGAATACTGGCTTCAATCCCAGGAGGCCGTGTCGTTTATGAAAGCTGCGATCTTGCAGTTGAGAGCGATGTAAAACAGACATTAGATGGAATCAAGCGGAATTTCGGGCCTATCAAGGGTATTTTCCATTGCGCCGGGGTCATTAAGGACCGGCTGTTGTTCCATAAAGAATGGAGCGACTTTGAAGAAGTGATGAAGGCCAAAGTGGCTGGAACATTCTATTTGAAAAAATATGCTGATCGTTTGGACTTCATGGTTTATTTCTCGTCGGTTACCTCTATTTTTGGAAATAAAGGTCAGTCCGATTATGCATATGCGAATGGGTTCATGGATTGTTTTGCCGAATATCGCGATGGCGAATGTCAGAAAGGAGAAGCATCCGGCAAAATCATTTCGGTCAATTGGCCGCTTTGGTTGTCAGGCGGTATGCAATTATCGGATTCGGAGAGACATCGCTTGAAGCAGGAAAAGGGATGGGAAGGTTTACCTGACGGAGTTGCGCTGGATGCGCTCATTTCGATTCTATCAAGCAGCTACCGGAACATCGGCGTTCTCTATGGGAACGGTAAGGATCTTCGTCTTCATTCAAACCGGACTATTACCGATCTCTATGCGGATTCCAGCCATACCCGGAACGAAACGAGTCAGCCAGGGATTGATAAAGAGAAGATAAAAGAAGAAATTGCAGGGATCATTGCCGCCGTTACCAAAATGTCCGTGAAGCAAGTGATCGGCAAAAAGAGCTTTGAGCAGTTCGATTTCAATTCACTCATGATCATGGAGTTGACCGGTCGGCTGGAGAAGGTTTTCGGTTCATTATCCAGCACATTGTTCTATGAGTACAATTCGCTGGATGAACTTGCCGATTACGTTATGAATCATCATCGTGAAGTCTTGAAGGTCAAATATGCAGTAGCAGATCAAGCAGCTAGGGATGAACATGAACTGATTAAGGATCGGACATTACCGGCATCCGAACGGCAATCGGAGATGAGAGAGTTTCCAGCCGCTTTAGACAGTCAGGAAAAAACGAGAGCCGCGAGCATTGGCAGTGATCCCGGCGTACAGGATATTGCCATCATCGGCTTAGCCGGACGTTATCCCGGGGCTAACCATATCGATGCGCTATGGGAGATGCTGAAGAACGGAAAAAGCGGCATTTCCGAAATTCCGAAGGATAGATGGGATTGGAAAACGTATTACACCGAGGATAAAAAGGCATATGGCGGAATTTACTCCAAGTGGGGCGGTTTTATAGAGGATATCGACAAGTTCGATCCGATCTTTTTTGGCATATCGCCAAGAGAAGCCGAGCAAATGGACCCGCAGGAGCGATTATTCTTGGAGACGGTCTATGCGAGCATCGAGGATGCGGGATACACGCCCGATAATTTGTGCGCATCGCGAAGAGTCGGCGTTTTCGTAGGCGCAATGAATGCGGACTATGTTACGGGGGCCTCATTCTGGTCGATTGCGAATCGCGTTTCCTACGTCATGAATTTTCAAGGACCGAGCATGGCTGTCGATACGGCTTGCTCTTCGTCGCTGGTCGCGATCCATTTGGCGGTGGAGAGTCTTTATAACGGAACATGCGAATGCGTCATTTCAGGGGGCGTCAATTTAATTGCAGATCCTTACCATTATGAGCGCTTGTCCGGTAAAACGATGCTCTCTTCAGGGCGTGAATGCAAGGCGTTTGGGGCGGGAGCTGACGGCTTTGTAGACGCGGAGGGAGTCGGCGCCGTCGTCTTAAAGACGCTGTCAGCCGCAGAACGGGATGGCGATCATATCTACGGCGTGATCAAAGGGACGATGATCAATGCGGGAGGAAGAACGAACGGGTATACCGTTCCCAATCCGAATATGCAGCGCCAATTGACCAAGGAGGCGCTGCGGCGAGCCCAAATGGATGCAAGGACGATCAGTTATATCGAAGCACATGGCACGGGCACGGAACTTGGCGATCCGATAGAGGTTGCGGGACTTACAGGTGCATTTGAAGAGAGTACGAGCGATAAGCAGTTTTGCGCGATTGGTTCGGTCAAGTCGAACATCGGACATTTGGAAAGCGCGGCAGGAATCGCAGGTTTGACCAAAGTACTTCTGCAAATGAAACACGGACAGATTGCGCCTTCCTTGCATGCCAGGGAACTGAATCCGCGCATCGATTTCGGCAAAACGCCATTTGTTCTCCAGCAGGAGCTGTCCGAGTGGACGCGGCCGGTTATCGACAACAGGCGTTATCCGCGGCGCGCAGGACTATCCTCCTTTGGCGCGGGGGGCGCAAACGCACACGTCATTATTGAGGAATACGGGATGGTAGAACCAAGAAGTGAGCACTTGACGCATAACGGCCATATGCCGGTCATCATCGTATTATCGGCCAAGAGCGAGGAAAAGCTTCGGGAGCAAGCAGAAAATTTGTTGGTTTGGTTAAGAAAGGGTCAACATGAAAACCGGGATTTGATCGATATCGCGTATACGCTTCAGGTCGGACGTGTGGCAATGGTGGAGCGTTTGGCGATGACAGTGACTTCCCTGGAGCAATTGGAACATAAACTCAACGCATATGTCGAACATCGAAGCGAAACGGAAAATATTCATCGCGGGCATGCGTCGGGAGATAAAGCATTGGGGGCGCTGCTAGGGTTTGACGAAGACATCCAGCTCGCCGTGGAATCGTGGATCAACAAAAGAAAATACGATCGGCTGCTTGATTTATGGGTCATGGGCCTGGACCTCAACTGGGACAATCTGTACGCCCACAGTAATCCCGGAAGAATTAGCTTACCAACGTATCCTTTCGCCCGGGAACGTTACTGGCTGACGGAAAGAGAGACCGAGGCGGAGAATACGAACGCAATGGGCCTGCATGCTGTGGGTTATTTGAATCCGCTGCTCCATCGCAACACATCGAATCTGGAAGAACAGCGATTCAGCAGTATATTTACAGGCAAAGAGTTTTTCTTGAGGGACCATGCCGTGAGGGGCAAGAACATATTGCCCGGAGCGGCATACCTGGAGATGACACGTGCAGCGCTGCGGCAATCCGTGCAATGGGGACAAGATCACGCCATCAAATTAAAAAATATCGTCTGGTCAGCACCATACGCCGCAAACGGACCAAGCCAGGAGTTGCATATCGGAATCTATCCGGAAGAAGAACGGGAAATCGGCTTTGAAATATACAGTACAGGCCCAATTGGGGAAGAAGAGACGGTCATCCATTGTCAAGGACGAGCTGTCTTCATGCCAAGAAGCCATTCCGATCATGCTCAGGGGATCGATATTCGCACAATACAAGCCGAATGCAGTGATCGCATCATCGGCGACGGCGAATGCTACGAGCAGTTTAGCACCATGGGTGTTGAATATGGAAGCGGGCATAGAGCGATTAAGTGCTTATACGTCGGGGAAGGTCAGGTATTGGCAAAGTTGATGATGCCGGAATCAGTAAGCGCGGTGTCGGATGACTATATATTGCATCCAAGCATGCTGGACTCCGCGATACAGGCCACAATAGGCTTGTCCATCGCCAGTGCAGCCAGTTCTGGAATCGCCGGAGCGAAGCCGAGACTGCCTTTTGCACTCGAAGAGCTGGATATCATCGGCCACTGCAGTGAGCACATGTGGGCATTCGTTAGAATGAGCGAAGGCATCACAACTGACAGTCACATGCAAAAGCTGGATATCGACCTGTGCGATGAGGATGGGACGATCCAGATACGAATGAAGAAATTTGCATTCAGAGGGCTGGAAGCGGAAAGCGAGGTCATAGCCTATGTTGGTTAACACGAATGAAGGTAATCACTCCGACGAAGGTTTTCCTGTCAGTGGAGATCAAGCGGCCGTTGGTGCCTTGATGCTGCATCCGGTATGGAAAACGTCGGAACGGGTCCCGGCAGCAAGTACAATGTATGAACGGCACGAAGTCATTCTGTGCGAAGCGGACCATCATATAACCTCGGAACAGGTGGAATCCCAGCTCCAAGGATCGAGATGCCGAATTTTCCGAAGTGAAGCAAAGGATTTGAATATCCGGTACGAACAATACGCGAAACAATTGTTTGTTGCCGTAAAGAGCATGCTTACCCGTAAGACGAAAGGCCATGTTCTCATTCAACTTGTCGTGTTTACAGGCGGCGATACAGAGCTTTTCCGAGGTTTGGGAGGAATCTTGAAGACCGCCCGGCTCGAAAATCCGAAGCTTATCTATCAAATCATTCAACTGCCTGCCGGAAGCAAGATGGAGCAAGTTGCGGAAAGGCTGCGGGCTGATAGCCGAAGCCTCGCTGATCATGAGATTAGCTATGTGGATGACGTAAGGTATACGAAAAGTTTGGAAGAGACAGGTATGCCTGAGAGAACCGGGGAACAAGACATTCCGTGGAAGGAAGGCGGCGTCTACCTGATAACCGGCGGTGCCGGAGGTTTAGGATTAATCGTCGCCGAAGAGATTGCTGGGCAAATCAAGGATGTCACCCTGATCCTGACGGGACGATCGGAGCTTTCGGACGCGAAGCTGTTCCGATTGAACGAGTTGAAGGAAAAGGGAGCCGTCGTTGACTACAGGCAAATGGATATAGCGGACAAAGAGCAAGTGAAGGCTTTGATCACCGGTATCACGGAAGGTTACGGCAGGTTAAACGGAATTTTTCATAGCGCGGGCATCATCAGGGATCAATATATACTTCACAAAACAGAAGAGGAATTCGCCGAGGTGCTGAAGCCCAAAGTAAGCGGCCTGCATTACCTCGATACGTTCACAAGCGGGATGAATATTGACTTTATCCTACTGTTTTCGTCAGGAGCAGGGGAGACGGGGAATCCGGGACAGGCCGATTATGCGGCAGCCAACGCGTTCATGGATGCCTTCGCGAACTACCGCAATCGTTTGGTAGGGAAAGGAGAACGGAGGGGGAAAACCGTTTCGATCAATTGGCCGTTATGGAGGCAAGGCGGCATGCATGTCGACAAGGAGATCGAGCGGCGCATGTATGAGCGTATTGGGATGATCCCTTTAAATACCAATACCGGCATTCAGGCCTTGTATCAAGCATTGGCCCAAGATCATGATCAGGTGATGATCATGGAGGGAGATCGTGAGAAGCTTCGCGGGGAGTTCCTTAACCAGGTTAGTGGGAGCATCGCTTCCGTGGCAACTCTTGAAGACGCAGGAGAAAGCCGTCCTCGGTTTGCGGCTTCGCAAGAAACGCTGCAAGAAAAAGCGGAGAATTATTTCAAGAAATTGCTCTCAACGGTCATTAAGTTGCCGATTAACCGAATCGAATCAGACGCCCCGATGGAGAATTACGGAATCGATTCGTTGGTCATCATGCGAATGACGGATGAGTTGGAGAAAAGTTTTGGTTCGCTCTCGAAGACACTGTTCTTTGAATATCAGGACATCCGATCGATCGCCGGTTACTTTCTCGAATTCCACCGGGATAAACTGATGGATCGGTTGGGCGTGGCATATAAAATCCAGCAGCCCGTCGCCGCCGCTGAATCAACAGCATCTGCAGCCGGTCCGCTGTCTGTGCAACCGCCGACGAGTAGATCGAGACGCAAGCGTCAAAGGTTCGCGTCAGCGAACGAACCGGAAGCTGCTGCACCCGTGAGGGAGGATATCGCGGTCATTGGCATTGGGGGACGATATCCGCAAGCGGGAAATTTGGATGAATTTTGGGCAAATCTGTGCAGCAGCAAGGATAGCATTACCGAAATACCGAAAGAGCGCTGGGATCATCGTCTGTTCGGAGAGGAAAGCAAGAAGAGAAAAGGCAATACGATAGCTCGATGGGGTGGATTTCTGGACGATGTGGATCGGTTTGATCCGTTATTTTTTAATATTACACCGCGCGAAGCCGAATTTATGGATCCTCAGGAACGGTTGTTTTTGGAGTGCGTTCTGGAGACATTGGAGGATGCCGGTTATACGAGAGAAGCGTTAAGCAAAGTTCAAGGTTCCGGCTTGGAGGGGAACGTTGGAGTTTACGTCGGCGTTATGTATGACGAGTACCAGCTGTTTGGCGCGCAGGAACAAGCGAAAGGCCGCATGGTTGCGCTTAGCGGGATAACATCCTCCATTGCGAATCGAGTCTCTTATTTTTGCAACTTTCACGGCCCAAGCATCGGATTGAATACGATGTGCTCCTCATCATTGATCGCGATCCACCTGGCCTGCCAAAGCATCCGGCAAGGAGAATGCGAGCTTGCGATCGCTGGCGGCGTGAATGTCTCGCTTCATCCGAATAAATACTTGGTGCTTGACCGCGGCAATTTTATGTCGAGCAAGGGAAGATGCGAAAGCTTCGGTAATGGTGGCGACGGTTATGTGCCGGGAGAAGGTGTTGGCGCTATTCTGCTTAAACCATTGTCTAAAGCGATCAAGGACCAGGATCAGATTTACGGGGTAATTAAGGGTTCGTCGATCAATCATGGCGGAAAGACGAATGGTTACACCGTGCCGAATCCCAATGCCCAAGCGAGCATGATCCGAAGAGCGATGAAAGAAGCGAATGTCGATGCCAGACATTTCAGTTACATTGAGGCTCATGGCACGGGAACGGCGCTCGGGGACCCGATTGAAATAACGGCTCTGACCAAGGCGTTTGAAGACCATACGGACGACAAGCAATTTTGCGCAATTGGCTCTGTCAAGAGCAATATTGGGCATCTGGAAAGCGCAGCAGGGATTGTAGGCGTGACGAAGGTGCTGCTTCAGATGAAGTACGGGAAACTAGTGCCGAGCCTACATTCCAGCGAATTGAATCCAAACATCGACTTTGAGAAGACGCCGTTCAAGGTGCAGCATGAGCTGGAAGAGTGGAAACGCCCGGTCATCGAGCGGGATGGCGTCAAGAAGGAAGTGCCCAGACTTGCGGGGATATCGGCCTTTGGCGCGGGGGGATCGAACGCTCATCTTGTAATTGAGGAATACATGCCTAGGCACCAACCAGGAGGGGTCCCCGTCATAACGATTGATAAACCCGCAGTCATTTTATTGTCAGGGAAGGAGGAGGAGAATCTCAAAGAACGGGCTAGACAATTATTGCGAGAGATAGGGAAAGGAAGATATGAGGACCAAGATTTGCCGAATATCGCATATACGCTGCAAATCGGCCGCGAAGCGATGGAAGCCCGATTGGGCATGACCGTGACCTCAGTGCGCGAGTTGGAACAGAAACTAAACGGATATTTGGCCGGCCAGGATGACGTGGAAGACTTATACGTCGGTCGTGCCACGAGAGAGAAGGATACGCTGGCTGTCTTCAAAGCGGATAATGACCTGCAGCAGGCGATCGATTCCTGGATTGGCAAAGGGAAGTATGGGAAGCTTCTCGATTTCTGGGTGAAGGGCTTGGATGTGAATTGGGAAAGCCTCTACCCGGGGACAAAGCCTAAACGAATCAGCCTGCCGACCTATCCGTTTGCGAAGGAAAGATATTGGATACCGGGTGTAAATACAAGCGCTGATCTATCCGGAGTACATGTGCCGGAGCGTACGGTGGAAGCCGAGCGTGTGGCACCCGTAATTGAACGGGAAGAACGAATGGCTGTTCACGCGGGCAAGGTACAGCTTACTCCGGCGATAATGAAAGAAAAGACGGTCCAGTATTGCAAGCAACTGCTCGCATGGGTAAGCAGCATTCCTGTCGACCGGATCGAATCGGATGTTTCGCTGGAGAACTACGGCATTGATTCTGTCATGATCAAGCAGCTTGCGGAAGAATTGAAGAATACACTCGGGCCGATTTCAATGACGATCTTCTTTGAATATCAAACGATTCGGGCATTAGCGGATTATTTCACGGAGACCTATAGCGATAAGCTTATGGAAATGTTCGGGTTTCACGCATCGAATGACGAGGCAGTGAACGAGACGGATGAATCACAACGAGCTACCGCAATGATGCCGATTCTTCAAGAGTCCAACGAGTCGGATCGTAAGTGGGATTCGGATCCGGAGCAAGACGGGGGCAATATGGACATTGCAATTATCGGCCTCTCCGGCCGATATCCCCAGGCTAACAACATCCACGAATTCTGGGAGAATCTGAAAGCGGGAAGAGACTGCGTCATCGAAATTCCAGAGGACCGCTGGGATTACAAGCGCTATTACGATGCAGACAAGTTCAAGGTCGGGAAGATCAATAGCAAATGGGGAGGATTTATCGAAGATGTCGATAAATTCGATCCGTTGTTTTTCAATATCTCTCCCGAGGATGCGGAATTCATGGACCCGCAGGAGCGACTATTCCTGGAATGCGTCTATGAAACGATAGAGGATGCCGGATATACAAGAGAGGCATTAAGTCAAATCAGTAGTGATGCGGTGAGAGGCAATGTAGGCGTTTTTGTAGGGGCTACCTTCATGGACTATCAGCTTCTTGGCGTAGAGAGCCAAATGAAGGGCAAGCCTGTCGCGTTATCGGGGATTGCATCCTCCATCGCGAATCGCGTCTCTTATTTTTGCAATTTTAACGGACCGAGCATGGCGATTGACAGCATGTGCTCCTCGTCCTTAACGGCATTGCATGTGGCATGCGATAGTATCATGCTAGGCAGATGCAGGCTTGCCGTCGTCGGGGGAGTCAATCTTTCCTTGCATCCTAACAAGTATTTATTTTTGAGCCGGCATAACTTCATGTCCAGCAAAGGCAAATGCGAAAGCTTCGGCAGTGGGGGAGACGGCTACGTGCCGGGCGAAGGGGTTGGCGCGATACTATTGAAGCCGCTTAAGCAAGCTGTGGCGGACGGCGATCAAATCTACGGGGTCGTTAAGTCGACGGCCGTTAACCACGGCGGCAAGACGAACGGGTATTCCGTACCCAATCCGGCCGCGCATGCCCAAGTCATTCACAGGGCATTCACGGATGCTGGTGTGAACCCGAGAATGATCAGTTATATCGAAGCCCATGGAACGGGAACTTTGTTGGGTGATCCAATCGAAATTGCTGGATTGACGAAAGCGTTCGATGCTTACACGATCGACCGCGACTTTTGCTCCATCGGATCGGCGAAGAGCAACATCGGTCATTTGGAAGCGGCAGCGGGGATCGCGGGGATAACGAAAGTATTGCTGCAGATGAAATATAAGCAATACGTACCGAGTATCCATTCAGAGCTGTTGAATGCCAATATCGATTTCCAGCAAACCCCCTTCAGCGTGCAGCAGAGACTGGAGGAATGGAAACAGCCTATCATCGAGATCGATGGCGAACAGAAGGAATATCCGAGGATCGCGGGAATTTCGTCCTTTGGCGCCGGTGGTTCGAACAGCCACGCCATCATCGAGGAATATGTGCCTAAGAAGAAAGTGGTCGAACCCATTGCGGTAACAGGGCACAACCCCGCGATTATCGTATTATCGGCCAAAAAGGAAAACAGCCTCAAAGAGCAAGCGATGCGGCTGTTGGATGCGATAAATGCTCAGGGCTTGGAGAACAAACATTTGGCAGATATCGCCTACACGCTGCAAGTAGGGCGGGAAAGCATGGAGGAACGGCTGGCTGTCGTCGTAACCTCTATTGAAGATTTATCCGAAAAGTTAGAGGGTTATGTGCAAGGGAAGCATGACATTGCCGATCTTTACAGAAGCCAAAGCAATAAGCAACGAAATATGCTTGCCTTATTTAATTCAAATGAGGAATTGCAGGACGTGCTTCATCTCCTCGTCGAACGGAAGAAATACTCGGCATTGTTGGAATTATGGATTACGGGCATAGACGTTGATTGGGAGCGGTTGTACATCCATCGCAAGCCGAAGCGAATCAGCTTGCCAACGTATCCATTCGCGCGGGAGAGGTACTGGTTTTCGGAGATGCAATCGGAACCACCGGTTAACGTTGCGGCAGATCTAACTTCGGCAGTATATTTGCATCCGCTGCTCCATCGGAATACGTCGAATTTGGAAGGCCAAAAATTCAGCAGCACATGGACCGGGAATGAATTTTTCCTGAGAGACCATGTCATCCTGGGAGAAAAATGGCTGCCCGAAGCGGCATACCTGGAGATGATCCGAGCAGCCATTCTTGAATCTGTACCAGAAGCCGCGGAACATACGATCATGTTGAACAATATAGCATGGTCAAGTCCGGCCGTCGTAAACGGGCACCAACTAGATCTGCATATCGGCATCTATCCGGTGGAAGACGGCGAGGTTGGCTATGAAATCTATAGCGCTGGCCGGGCGGATCGGGAAGAAGCAACCATACACAGTCAAGGCCGGGCGGTACTCGTTCCGAGGAAGGAGTACTCGCAACCGGAGCGTGTGGAAATTAATAAGCTTCAAGCCGAATGCAGCCGTGCCGTCCTCAGCGAAAGCGAATGCTACGGGAAATTAAGCGGCATCAAATCCGAATATGGAAGCGGGCTTCAAGGGATTGAGCGTCTGTACGCGGGAGATGGTAACGTATTGGCTAAGCTCGCGATGCCGGAATCGGTAAGGAATGAGTCGGGATCTTATATTCTGCATCCGACGATGCTGAACTCGGCCATCCAGGCGATGATCGGTTTAGCGATCGGACAAGGTGAGACCCAAAGTCGAGCAATGATACAGCCATGGCTGCCTGTCAGCCTGGAGCAGCTGGAACTGCCGGGCAAGTGCACGGAGAGCATGTGGGCGATGGTACGAACGAGCGAAAGCGTGCATTCCGATCCTACCGTTCGTATCGTCGATATCGACTTATGCGATGAGACCGGAAACATACAGGTGAGAATGAAAAAATTCGCATTCAGAACGCTTCAAGCGGGAGACGATAAAAACACCCGTATCGGGTCGATAATGCTTCATCCCGTATGGGAGAAATCGGCCGTTATTCATGCGGAAAGAACACCCGAATATGTACAGCGCAAGATCTTCCTTTGCGAAGCGGATCAATCACTAACCGCCGAAGCGATCGAGTCTCTGACACAAGGGGCGAGCAGCCAAATATTCCGAAGTGAAGCGAGCAATTTGCATGTTAGATTCGAGCACTATGCCGTCCAATTGTTCCGTGAGGTTAAAAACATGCTTACGAGCAAGCCGAAAGGCCAAGTTCTCGTTCAATTCGTCGTCTTCGCAGACGATGATCGAGAGTTGTTCCGGGGATTGGGAGGGCTGCTCAAGACAGCTCAGCTCGAAAATCCGAAGCTGATAGTTCAGATTATTCAACTGTCTGCCGGATGCAGCGTGGAAGAAATCGCTGCGAGGCTGGAGGCGGACAGTTGCAGACCGAAAGATCGGGATATCAGCTATGTTGCTGGTACGAGATATACCAAAAACTTTGAAGAATCGGGGCTGCCCGATAGAAGCGAGAAAGATGAACTGCCGTGGAAGGAAGGCGGCGTCTATCTGCTGACCGGAGGGGCCGGAGGATTAGGATTCATTTTCGCCGGAGAAATGAGTCGCACGATCAAGGATGTCAACCTAATATTGACGGGACGATCCGCATTGTCCGAGACGAAGCAGGCCCAGTTGAACGACTTGAAGGAAAGAGGGGCAAACGTACAATACAGGCGGGTCGATATAACGGATCGAGAACAAGTCCAGTCCTTGATCGCCGGAATTGTGGAGGACTATGGCAAGTTAAACGGCATTATTCATGGCGCCGGGATTATCCGGGATCAATTGATTATCCAGAAATCCGAAGAAGAGTTTGCAGAGGTATTGGGGCCGAAAGTTAGCGGATTGCTCCACCTCGATGCGTTTACGAGCGGGATGAATCTCGATTTTATGATCCTCTTCTCATCAGGAACAGGAGAGTTCGGGAATCCGGGGCAGGCGGATTATGCGGCTGCCAATGCCTTTATGGATGCTTATGCAAGTTACCGCAATACATTGGTAGCCACAGGAGAGCGCCAGGGGAAAACCGTGTCGATCAATTGGCCGTTATGGGAACAAGGCGGCATGCATGTCGACAAAGAGATCGAGAAGATCATGTTTGACAATGTAGGCATGGTTCCGATGAAGACTGAGACCGGCATAAAAGCCCTCTATCAAGCGCTGGACCAGAAACAGGATCAAGTCCTTGTTATGGAGGGCGATACAGACAAGATCAGAGTGAAAATACGTATGGCCGAATCAGTCGACCATACGCGGCAGCCGAAGAAACAAGCGAAGGAAGTCAATTTCGACGAATTGAAAGAAAAGGTGATCGACAAACTGACGGTCCTATTCGGAGAAAGCATTAAACTACGCAGCGATCAGATTAACGCACAGGAGCCTTTCGAGACGTATGGCGTTGATTCGGTCAAATTGACGCTGCTGAATAGGAAGCTGGCCGATCATTTCAGCGATGTCTCCAATACGATCTTTTTTGAGTACCGGAACTTTGCCGCCTTGTCCGGGTATTTGGCTTCTGAATTCCCTTATGAATGCATGCAGTGGATCGGAGATGACATACCGGCAGAGAATGCTTCCCAGCCTGAACAGTTAATACCGGAAAATCCGGTTGCGAGAAGTGGTGATGTGTTTCAAGCGTTGACGCCGAAGCGGAACAAGCTTGGAGCAGTGAAGAGAATTGGGGAGAGCGCTGATACCGGCCGAAAGGATGATGAGCCGATAGCCGTCATTGGCGTAAGCGGACGTTTTCCGATGGCGAGAAATATTGACGAGTTCTGGGACAATTTGAAAGTCGGTAAAAATTGCATTACGGCGTTGTCTGAAGAACGCTGGCCGCTCGACGGCTTCTTTAATCCTAATCGTGAAGATGCGTTAGCCAAGCAGCAAAGCTTCAGCAAGTGGGGCGGATTCCTGGAAGGGTTCGCCGATTTCGATCCTTTATTTTTTAACATCTCCCCGGCAGAAGCGATGCGGATGGACCCTCAGGAACGCATTTTCCTGGAACAGTGCTGGAAGGCGGTTGAAGACGCGGGCTATGTGCCTTCGAGAATCGATGAAAGCCTCCGCAATCAGATCGGTGTATTCGGGGGTGTGACCAAAACAGGCTTCAATTTATGGAACGGGACTACCCATCAATTTTACAATACGTCTTTCGCGTCCATAGTCAACCGTTTGTCCTACGTTATGGACTTCCATGGTCCGAGCGTTCCGGTTGATACGATGTGCTCCTCCTCGCTTGCGGCGCTTCACCAGGCTTGCGAAGGCATCAGGCACGGGGAAATATCGATGGCTGTCGTGGGAGCGGTAAACTTATATGTCCATCCAAGCAACTATACAAGTCTCGCACAGGGAGGATTGCTCTCCGATCGTTCGAGCAGCACTGTATTCGGCAAGGGCGGCAACGGATTTATTCCGTCTGAAGGCGTGGGAGCGGTGGTCCTGAAACGATTGTCCGACGCGGAACGGGACAACGACCATATTTGGGCGGTCATCAAAGGCAGCGCTGTTTCCCATAGTGGAAGAACGAATGGCTATAATGTGCCCGATCCGGCGAAGCAAGCAGCCGTTATCCAAAAGGCTATGGACGCGGCCGGCATCGATCCGAGAACCATCCGGCATATCGAAGCTGCGGCAAGCGGTTCGGAGATGGTCGATGCAATCGAAATGTCCGCAATCACCAAAGTATTCGGAACATCCCGCGACCGCGAGAACGGGCTCTATACATTAGGTTCAATCAAAGCAGGCCTGGGACATGGGGAATCGGTATCGGGAATGGCGCAGTTTATTAAAGCTCTCTTGCAACTGAAACACAAGCAGATATGCCCGACTTCTTTGCCGGATCAGTTGAATCCGAGCATCAATTTTGACACCTTACCATTCACGGTTGAAACGAAATTGGCGAACTGGCCGGAGATGGAGCTTAGCGGGGAAAGAAGTCCAAGACGTATCGGAATTAACAGTTTTGGAGCCGGTGGCGTCTATGCGCATGTCATCGTGGAGGAATATGATCATTCGGCTGAAGAAGAGGACAGGAGTTATGCAGCCGCCGACGGAGCACCGAAGCTGTTCGTTTTCTCTGCAAAAACGAATCATGCGCTCCGAGATGTTGTGAATATTTGGAAGGCGTACCTGAAAGAACATCCCGGACTGGATTTGCGCCAACTCGCCTATGTACTGCAATTGAAACGTGAACCGATGAAACGACGCTTTGCCGCCATCGCTCACAATGCGGGAGAATTGATTGCCAGCATGGAGCAATTCCTGTTGGAGGAGCCTACCCAGCATGCCGGGTCCGCATTACTTGAGCCGAATCATGACGAGCGAATCAAGCGGCTGATAGCGGAGAAGGATTGGGCAGCTTTAGCACAATTTTGGCTGAATGGCGCCACCATTCCTTGGGAGGATCTTTATCTTGATTATGCGCCGAAGCATATTCCACAACTTCCTACGTACCCGTTCAGACCGAAGTCGTTCTGGCCTAACGAAATGGATCAGCAGTTTCCTAAGCAGACCGAAAACCATTCGTTTATTTCGGTAGACGATATCTTAGGCATTCATCCGGAGCATATGGCGACTTCTCTAGTCACTGAGCCTGAAACCGAGTCCGGATTTATACCTGTGGTAAGCGATGAGGATGACGAAGCGTTGTACGAAGCAGCGGATATCGAACGACGAATCAAGAGCATTTTGGTTGACCTTTTATACTTGGACGAATTCGATGAATTTGATGTGGATGGGAGTTTTATGGAGCTTGGGTTGGACTCGATTCTGGTCGGAAAATTTATCCATGCCTTGAATAGTGAAATGGATCTGTCTTTAAGCGATACGATCGTATTTGATTATTCGACGACTTCCCAGCTCGCTAAGTATATGGCTAAGCATTTGAATTCAAGGAGGTTGAATAAAAATTATGCTTAACATACATGCGAACGAAAAACTGCTGCATGCCTCCGTGCAGCAGTTTTTTCCCGATGTCAGCTTCGAGGGTCCGTTGAAAAGCGGAGAGCATCATAACGATTATTTTGTCAGACGCGATTATCTTGTCCGTTTAGCAACAGCAGGCGATATTGAATCATTAATGGAAATTGAAGGGGAATGTTGGGCGGTTCCTCTCCAAACTGACCGTGAGGAAATTAAGCAGCGATTGATCGATCCGGCTTGCTTCACCTTTGTATTGGAATACGAGGGAATCGTACGAGGTGTTATTTATACGCAGCGTATTCAAAAGGACAAGATCAAACAAATCAAATCGATGACGGTGCCAGCATTTCGGGATTTAAGCGGTTCGGCCATCCAGTTTCTAGCGCTCAATATGATGCCTGTCTATCAAGATCATGGATGGGGCAGCGAACTGATTGAATTTGTCCTCCAGTATTTTTCCTTGCATCCGGAAATCCATCATGTTTATGCCGTTACTCGCTGCCGCGATTTCATGAAATCCAATTGCGCTACCCTTCAGCAATATTTGGTCTACATTCATCGGGACGGCCTGTTCGACGATCCGATATTGAAATTTCATCAATTGCACGGAGCTACGATATTAGGTTTGTTGGAGAATTACAGACCGAAGGATGATGAGAATCAATGTTATGGCGTATTGATTGAATATGACGTCGATCACCGGCCATGGGGCGGGAAATTATTGGCTAGAGGCCCGGCGAAGAAACAACCAGGTGCCGAAAAACAATTATTGGAAATGCTCAACCGAAAATTAAATAGGGCGCATCTGGATGAACGGCAATGCTTGCAAACGCTTGGCCTCGATTCCCTCGATTTCGCTGAAGTGCTGAGCTTCATGCACGACAAACTAGGACTTGCGCTATCGATCCGCGATCTTAACGATCGGAGCCTGGGCGAGATTCTTCGGTTATGCGGTGAAGGGGATAACGCCTCAGCCTCAGCTTCGGCACCCGCCGCGCAACCGTTGAAAGAACGGCTTCGCCAGCTTATCCGGCAATATCCGGAAATCGTGCCTTTATCCGCAAATGGGGACGGACCGTGCACATTCTGGATTCATCCACTGTCTGGGGATGTCGGCATCTATAATCGGATTGCAAACCAAGCGGACGGCGCATTCCGCATCATTGCCATTAAAGCGCGCGGTTTCCTGTCCTATGAGCATCAACCCTTCACATCGCTTCACGACATGGCCCGATACTATTGCGAAATCATTACAGCCGTACAGCCGGAGGGGCCGTACCAATTGGCAGGGTTTTCGTTCGGGGGGACTGTAGCGTATGAAATGGCCCGTCAATTGCAAATGCTGGGTAAACGGGTTGAAACGCTCCTTCTGGTGGAATCGCCCTGTATTTTGGGAGACGAATCCGAATTTTTTCAAACAACGTTCAGAAACAACTTGTTGATGAATGCAAATTTCTTGCTGCTAACGCTCCTGAATCGGAATGAAGCTTTTCTGCAAAAGCGGCCTGACGGAGAGATCGATTGGAATTTCTATCAAATGACGGACGATGATATACGCGATGTTTCGGATTATGCGTTAGTCCCCCATATCGTCAAGCTCTGCAAACAAAAAGGATTGAATCAGTCCGAAGAAGAACTGGCATTCAAATTGAGCTCGATGTCGGAGGTACATCAGTCCAATCTAAACGCTATTCAGAATTATCGGGTACAGAAGCTCCCCCGTCCGAACGAGCTGACAGCCACGTTATTTCGAACCGAATCCGCTGACGCCGTATCGCGTTCTGTCTGGAACCCGGACTATTTGGAGCGCATCCAGCGCGAAATGGGATCATTTTTGCCGCTGCTTGAGGGATGGACATCCTTTTTGCCGAATCTGCAAACGATCATTCTAGAAGGCGACAACCATTTCGATATTTTGCACGCGGATCACAGCATTAAAATTTTCTATGATCATTGCAAAAGCATTTTTACGAATCGCATGCATACCTCCAGGCATGACGGACGATCCGCCGCCGGCAACGATAAGCCGCCTTCATGTCCAGCCATTGCGATTGTCGGGATGTCGGGAAGATTCCCGGATGCGGACAATGTGCAGCAATTTTGGGAAAACTTGAAAACCGGACTCGACAGCGTAAAGGAAACGCCTCGCGACCGGGGCTGGGATATAAACGATTATTACGATCCCAATCCGAAAACACCGGGAAAGACGTACTCGAAACGGGGAGGATTTCTAACGGATATCGATAAATTCGATCCGTTATTCTTCAAAGTTTCGCCGCGGGATGCGGAACTGATGGACCCTAGCGAGCGGCTGTTCATCCAGGAAGCATGGAAAGCGATAGAAGATGCAGGCTATGACCCGGGGGGTCTGAGCGGCAAGTCTTGGGGCGTATTTGCCTGCGCCAAAGGAGATTATTCCATCACCATACAGCAAGAGATCGAGACCTATTACCTTCCGACCGATTCATATTCCGCATGCAGGCTTTCCTATTTGCTAGATTTAGTCGGGCCGGCGATGAGTATCGACACGTCTTGCTCTTCGACCTTAGCGGTTCTGGCGGAAGCCTGCGACAGTCTTGTATTGGGCAACTGTGAAGCCGCGATTGCAGGTGGCGGAGCGGTATATACGACGCCCAATGTTTTAATAGGCTCAAGTCAATCACTTCTCTTGTCGCCCGACGGCCTCTGTTATACCTTCGACGAGCGGGCGAACGGAACCGTAGTGGCTGAAGCGATAGGTGTTGTCGTCCTCAAACTTTTGGATAAGGCGATTGAAGACAACGACCATATCTACGGGGTTATCCGGGGCTGGGGAATGAACCAGGATGGCAGAACGAATGGAATGACCGCTCCCAGCGGATTGGCGCAAAGCCGGCTGCAAACCGGTATTTACGAGAAGTTCGACATCGATCCGGCAAACATCACGATGTTTGAAGCGCACGGGACAGGCACGAAACTAGGCGACGCCATTGAATATGAAGCACTGACGGAATCCTTCCGGAAATTTACGGCAAAGACTGGCTATTGCGCGCTGGGAGCTTTAAAAAGCAATATCGGTCACGCTTTCTTCGGCTCCGGGATCGCGGGTCTAATTAAAGTGCTGCTATCAATCAAGCATGGACACATCCCCCCAACCTTAAATTACGAAAATGGAAGTTCCAACATGTCTGTTGCGAACAGCCCTTTTTATGTAAATACGACGTTGAAACCATGGGAGACGGCTTCGAATCAGCCGCGCTGCGCGGCGATCAATTCGTTCGGGGCAACAGGAACGAACGTGCATCTGGTCGTCGAGGAATTTGCCCATTCGGACAATCAGGATTCTCAAACATGTCAAGCAAGCAGCAGGGTTCAAAATCCCGCCTTGTTCGTCCTGTCGGCGAAGGACGACAGCAGGCTGGACGAGTATGTCCAACAGTATGTCCGAACGTTGGAGAAGGGAGAGTATACGGATCGAGACTTGACGGATATCGCGTATACGATGCAGGTTGGGCGCGGAAGCATGAATGCCCGTTTGGCCATGACGGCAACCTCGATCCAAGAACTGAGGATAAAGATGCACCGTTATTTGGAAATGGGTGCAAGCGGGGAGGGCGTCTATCGCAGTCCGGCCAAACCCAAGAAAGGCGAATCGGCGCGGTCGACGGCAAGTACGGACATTCGGGAAGCGGAGGAGCGATGGCTGGAGCTCGGCGATGCGAGTCAGCTGTTGGATCTATGGGTGAATGGCGCCGTGATCGATTGGGAACGGCTCAACCTTAATGGCAAGTCGAAGCGAATCTCTTTGCCCACGTATCCGTTTGCCAAAGAACGATGCTGGATTCAAGCGAACGCAGCGGAAGGTAAGCATGATACGTGGAAAACGATTGCCAGGTATCGCCCAGATTCCGATACAGAACCGCCGGGTATGAATGATGGAAAGCCGGAAGAATCTCATGAAACGATGATGTTTACAGAGGATTGGGAAGAAACGCCTTTGTCAGATTATCGGGCGATCGAGCTGAACACCATCGTATGCTTTCTCTCTGATCCGACCAATCAGAACAGGGTCAAGAAATACATTCAAACCCGGAATCCGGGATGCAATATTGTGTTCCTATCCCAAAATAATGATTTTCGGAACAATTACGAGCAGACATACTACATGGACAGGCATGCAAAGCGGGCGTATGAAGAGGCATTTCGCAGCATACGGGCCGCACATAACGAAATTTCTGCGGTCCTCTACCTATGGCCGTACGAAGATCGTGCGCTTACCGAAGATTACAGCAGCATCGTCTATATTTTACAAGCGATCGCATCTGCCAAATTGGAACCGGAGAGGCTTCTGTTGGGCGCATCGTATACGAATGAACGTGAACGCTGCTATCTGGAGTCGTGGATTGGCTTCGAACGCTCCATCGGATCAATGGTGTCGAAGACGCGCGTAAAGGCAGTCATCCAGCAGGAAGATGGCGCGAATCCCCAAGGGCTGACGGAAGAAATAACAGCGCGGCTATACAAGGAGCTGGAGGCTGCTGGCAAGATCCAGAGCGTGCTGTACGAAGAAGGACAACGATACGAATGCAACATGAAAGAGACGGGCGCAATTCCGGGGGCAGCTCCGTTGAAAGCGGGAGGCACCTATTTTATAACTGGTGGACTCGGCAAGCTAGGGCTTGTTTTCGCAAGACATCTCGCGCAAAAATACGGTGCCAATCTGATCTTAAGCGGTAGATCGAAGCTGGATGCCAAGAAGCAGGAGACCGTCCGACAAATCGAGCACCTGGGTGGCCGTGTCAGATATATCCAGGCGGATACCTGCGACAGGGAACGGATGAGAGAAGGCCTGGAGTCTGCGAGACGGCAATTCGGGGAGATTGACGGCGTCATCCACGCCGCAGGTCTCGTCGATCCGCAAAGTATTTTCAAGAAAGAGCTCACAAGCTTCGAGCAGGTCATCGCCCCCAAAATTAATGGAACGCTCGTGCTGGACGAGTTGCTGCAGGGAAGAGCTCTTGATTTCGTTTGTTACTTTTCATCGTCTGCCGCTATATTGGGAGATTTCGGCACTTGCGACTATGCTGTGGGGAATCGCTTCCTTATGGCCTATACCCGATATAAAAACAAGCTGGAGGCGAAGCGGGAAACGTTGGGCAAGACGGTTGTCGTCAATTGGCCATTATGGCGGGACGGCGGTATGGGGTTGGATCAGGACAATAACGAGAAATATCTGAAATCCAGCGGCCAGCGTTATTTGGAAACCGAAGAGGGATTATCCATCTTTGAGCGTATCTTGACGCAGCCTCATTCCCAGTACCTGATTATGGCAGGCCAAAGAAGTATGGTGTATCGCTTCTTAAAACTGCAGCAGGAACATGAGCCGGGAATCGTTCCCGCCAAACTTCCAGTCGTTTCAAGCGGCATGGCCGAAGAAGAAGGACCTTTCGATGTGAAGCGATTCGTAGAACGGGATTTGAAGGAGGCAATAAGCCAGCTGCATCATGTGCCTGTCGAGAAGCTGGACGTTGACGAGCATTTGTTGGAGTACGGCTTTGACTCGATCAATTTATTTGAATTTGCCGATAGAATCACGAGCCTATACGGCGTTAATATTACGCCATCCTCACTGCTAGGTTATTCCACAATCGGCAAAATCATTGAATATTTGGTGCAGGATCATGAAGCGACGGTCAAATGGTATTATCGGGGGGAAATGGAGCAGAAGCTTGTAAGTAACGCTGCGACTAACCCAGAGATCGGGCAGGAGAATACTCCGCAAGATCGGGGGAATAAGGGAACGGATATCGACCCCATTCGCACTGAGAAAATAATCGAGCCAATCGCCATCATCGGGATGAGCGGACGATTTCCCCAGGCAGATTCGGTGGAAATGCTTTGGCACAATCTGAAACATCGTAAAGAAAGCATTACCGAGGTACCGCGGGATCGTTGGGATTGGCGGGATTATGATGGAGAAGCACCGGGTGCCGTTGGAACGAGCCATGCGAAATGGGGAGGATTCCTTACTGACATTGATCGCTTCGATCCGTTGTTTTTCAAAATTTCCCCGAAGGAAGCCCGTATTATGGACCCTTGCCAGCGCTTGTTTCTGGAGGAGTCCTGGCATGCTCTGGAAGATGCAGGGTACATGGGCGAGCGGATTAAAGGGAAATCGTGCGGCGTGTATGTCGGGATCGAAGAAGGCGATTATGGATTCATGGTGAAGCAGCAGGGACTTTTTTACAGCAATCAGAATGCTGTCCTATCCGCTCGCATTGCTTATCTGCTGGACTTGAAAGGGCCGAATTTATCGGTTACAGCGTCTTGCTCCTCCGGTCTGGTTGCCCTGCATCAAGCGTGCCAAGCTTTACGACAGGATGATTGCGAAATGGCTTTGGCCGGCGGCATCAACCTGTTTGTCTCGCCATCGGCGCATATCGGGATGAGTATGCTGGATTTGGTCTCTCCTACCGGGAAGTCTTATGTATTTGATGAGCGAGCCGACGGGATGGTGCCAAGCGAAGCCGTTGCCGTCGTGGTGCTCAAGCCTTTATCGAAGGCCATTCGCGATAAGGATCATATCTATGGCTGCATTAAGGGCAGCGGCGTTAACCATAACGGGAAAGGTCATGGCATGATGGCGCCGAATCCGGTCAGGCAGGCGGAGTTGATGCGCGACACGCTCGATAAATACCGAATCGATCCGTCAGGTATCCAATATATGATTTCGCATAGCGTAGGGACGAAACTGGGAGATGCTGCGGAAATGGACGGTTTGCGTAAAGTATTCGGCAGCTCCGCATCCGATAAACCTAGAGGTTATATTGGTTCGATCAAACCGTTAATCGGACATACCTTCGCTGCTTCGGGAATCGTCAGTTTGATGACGATGCTGATGGCGATGAGAGAGCAGACGATGCTGGGCTTGCATAATTTTGAAACGGGTAATGCTGATATCGATTTCTCGAAAGCGCCATTTCAGGCGAGTGAAAGCGACCGGCCATGGATAAGGCAGGATCATCGACCGCGGCTGGGGGCGATCAGCACATCGGCGAATAGCGGAACGAACGCATTCACCGTGATTGAAGAATATGTCGATCCTTCGGCAGAACAGAATCTGCCTGATGTTTCCGATCCAAGCCGGATTTTTGTCTTTTCGGCTACTGACGTCGAAAGGCTGCATGCCGTTGCGAAGGGGATGCGCGATTATATCGCCTCGAACGGTAAGATCTCATTGATCGATCTTGCCTATACGCTTCAAGTCGGAAGGGAAGCGTTGGCGAGCCGGTTAGCCATTGTGGCGAAGCGCAAAGCAGAGCTTATTCAGGGGCTGGACGACTTTTTGCAATCCAAGCCGGACGTTCAACCGGTCGATAGCGCAGTTCCGATGTTTATCGGGAACGCAGAGGGCGGATTGCACGGGAACGCGCTGTCCTTGATGAACGATGAAGAATCGATGGCACAACAGTTTAGGAACAGCCGTGATCTCGACATCATCGCCATGTACTGGGCGAAGGGTGGAAAAGTAGCTTGGAGCCTCTTATTTCAGGAGGCAAAAGGCCGCGTGATCTCATTGCCAAACTATCCATTCAAAAGGGAACGTTACTGGATTCCGGCGGAAACGGATAAAAGCTTAAACGAGATCGTTAAGCAGTATGAGGGAAGAGATTCAGTAAATGAAAAGGCTCCGATAATAATGGGCGCTAAGGAGAATGAAGCGGATTTTGAGAATGGGAATGATCGCGGCGGATCGTTAGTTCAGGAAGAGGTCGAACGATATCTTGTCGGCTTCTTCTCGGAAAAGCTCGAAATGGCTGAACAAGACATCAATGTGTGCCGTGATCTGCAAGACTATGGCGCGGATTCGATCCTGATGATGAAATTGATTCGAGAGGTCGAGCAACGTTACGATCTCAGTATTTCAGGCCGGGAACTTCTCAATTACCCGACGATTCGTTCCATTTCGGCCTTATTGGCCCCGAAGCTGGAAACAGGTCAGTCTGAATACCAAGATCTAAAAGTCATCGAAGCGATGGAGAAGTTTGTCCAAGGCGTTATCAGGCTTGACGACCTAGAAAAAAGGATAGGAGTAGATGGATAATGATAGCGAAAGAGCTGTTGGACAAATATAAGGAAGGCGAATTATCAACATCCGAACTGCGCCAAAAGCTTCAGGAGCTTACCCGTCAATCGTTGGCCAAGAAACCGCTATCCGAAGGGCAGAAAGGCTTATGGATGCTGGAAAAAGTAACGCCCGGCATGAGCGCTTACAATCTGCCGATCTGTTTCCGTATTCGAAAGCACTTGGATGCCGATCTGTTTCAGCAAGCGCTGCAATATATGTTTGAGCAGCATCCGATTTTAAATACCATCATCGAAGAGGAGAACGGCATTCCCTTCCAAATCATTCAACAATCG
Organism: Paenibacillus dendrobii; assembly: GCF_009807035.1. Lineage (GTDB taxonomy): Bacteria > Bacillota > Bacilli > Paenibacillales > Paenibacillaceae > Paenibacillus_AQ > Paenibacillus_AQ dendrobii. Next base: position 964,435 of record NZ_WUBI01000002.1, on the reverse strand, counting down.
CAGACGCAAGTATTCACGAGCGAAACTATTTCCCATATGGACCAGGAAGACATTCTTCCATTCATTCAATCCAAGGCCAGCGAGCCTTTCTCGCTTAATGAAGGGCCATTAATACGCGTCCATTTGTTCAAACGATCCGAGACCGAGCACTGGGTGTTAATCAATGTCCACCATATTATTTTTGACGGTAGTTCGATTGCTATTTTCGTAAAGTCCCTATTGGATGCTTATCTTGATCTTGCGAAGGGAAAACCGCTAACAAGCGGTTCTTCCCCTGCAAGCTATCATGATTTTATCGATTGGGAACAAGAAATGCTGGTAGGACGAAGGGGGGAGGCGCATCGTGCTTATTGGAAGCAACAGTTGTCGGGAACGCTGCCGATTCTAGAGCTCCCAACCGATCTGCCGCGTCATTCGGCAACCGCATATAAAGGGAAAACGCATCGTGTATCCATCTCATCCGAGGTTAAGGATACCATCAAATCGTTCTCCAGGCGGCAGCGCATCAGCCTGCCGGCTTTCTTCCTGGCGGTATGGAATGTGCTCCTGCATCAATATTCGAATCAGCGGGAGCTGATCGTAGGGATGGTAAGCCTCGGAAGACCAGCCGATCGGTTCGAGTCATTGATCGGGTATTTCATCAACATGATTCCAATCCGCAGCCGAATCGACGACGAGGAGAGTTTTGCGAAGTTTGTGGAACAATTACAGTTGACGATGCTGGACGGAATGGATCACGCGGACTACCCATTCCCTGCCATGGTAAGAGAATTGAATCTGGCACGCTCATTATCGAACGCACCGGTATTCCAGGTCGGTTATTTCTATCAAAATTTCATATCGTCCAGCCAGATGCAGCAGTTTGCGGAATATCATCACGCCCTTGATTTTGAGCTCGTGGAGGAGGTTCATCAAGAAGGAGAATATGAACTTGCATTAGAAGTCTTTGAGCACGACGATCGGTTCCAAATTAATATGAAATACAATCCTGAACTTTATCACGCTTCCACCATCGAGCGGATGACTGATCATTTTGTTCGGCTAACGGAAGAAGCGATCCGTAATGCGGAGCTCGCGGTGGGCCGTTATCCGCTGCTCTCGGCCGAAGAAGAACGAACGATCCTCGTGGATTGGAATGCAACGGAGGTCGCGTATTCCAAGGGCAAATGTATGCATGAATTATTCGAAGAACAGGTTAAGAAGACGCCTGAGGCGACCGCTGTTATCTATGAGAACGAGTCGCTGACTTACCGGGAACTGAACGAGAGAAGCACAACGCTTGCGGTCTATCTACAGCAGCAAGGCGTGAAGCCGGGCACCCTGGTAGGAATCAGCTTCGAACGGTCGTTACACATGATCGTTGGTTTGCTCGGGATACTGAAATCCGGCGGTGCATACGTTCCTTTAGATCCGGAATATCCCGCCGAACGCTTAAGCTATATGGTCAAAGATAGCAAGATCTCGATTGTCATCAGCCAGTCGGCGTTAATGGAGAAGATGAATGAACTACTAGGCGATGACGTTACAGCCGTTCCTTTGGATACGGATTGGGAGACGATCGAGCAAATGGCGAGCGGGCAGGAGGGACTCCAGAGACAAACAGGAGCGGATCATTTAGCATACGTGATGTATACATCCGGAAGCACAGGGAACCCGAAAGGCGTTATGATTCCGCATGCCGCTCTGACTAATTTCCTGCAATCGATGGGACGCAAGCCGGGCATTACTTCCGAAGATAAATTGCTCGCTGTAACGACGTATTGTTTCGATATTGCCGGTTTGGAGTTGTATTTGCCCCTGATTCACGGAGCCGTCTGTTATATTTGCAGCACAGCGAAGCAGAAGAACATCGAGCTGCTTTGGCGCGAAATCCAAACGATTAACCCGACGATCATGCAAGCGACGCCCGCGACGTGGACGGCGCTTTTTCTTTATGGCTGGCGGAACGAAGAACGAATTAAAATTCTTTGCGGAGGAGAAGCCCTTCCGGAACGGTTAAAGCAGTTCTTTATTGAAACGAATAGCGAAACGTGGAATATGTTCGGCCCGACGGAAACGACGATATGGTCTACGCTCAAGGAAATTAAGCGTCATGAACCTGTCTCAATCGGCAAGCCGATCGCCAATACGCAAATTTATATTCTGAACGACCGGAGGAAGCCGGTTCCGGTTTGCGTCCCCGGTGAGCTCTATATCGGCGGGGACGGATTAGCCAGCGGGTATTTAAATTTGCCCAAATTGACGGCGGAGCGGTTTATCGATAATCCGTTCCAGCCCGGAACCAAGCTATATCGGACAGGAGATTCGGCAAGATGGCTTGCGGACGGCGAAATCGAATATTTGGGACGGATCGACAACCAGGCGAAACTGCATGGATTCCGTATCGAACTGGACGAGATTGAAACGAGACTCAACCTGTATCCAGGGATTCGGGAAAGCGCCGTCGTTATCTACAACCATCAAGAACATGTGCAGTTAAGAGCTTATTATGTGCGCAGCGTTCAGGACCCTCATCGCGCGCTTGGTTCGAAAGAACTGCGCAGCTATATGAAAAAATGGCTTCCTGCCCATATGATTCCGAGCGTATTTACTGAGCTTGATTCGATTCCGCTGACGCCAAACGGCAAAGTTAACCGATTGGAGCTATCCAAACGAAAGGAAGCACAACCTGTGGACCGTGAAGCAAGGAAGGCGATATCGGAGCCTGAAACCGAACAAATCATTATGGGGATTTGGAAAGAAGTCATCGGCGTTGACGAAATTGCCATGGAGGACGGTTTCTTTGATGCAGGCGGAGACTCCTTCACTGCGGTAACGGTAGCGGACCGGATTAGCAGGAAGCTTCACTGCGATGTCAAGGTAACGAACCTTTTCGAGCATGCCAATGTCAGAGAGTTAAGTCGATTTATTCTTGAATTAAAGAGTGAGCGATCGCTTCATGTTAAAGCGAATAGCCTTTCTGATACCATACCCGCTCCTTCGTACCGGACGGACAATAGCCATGAGGACGGGAATCGGCAAATCGACCATCCGGCATACGTACAAGATAGCGTTGCCATCATTGGCATCTCGTGTCAATTCCCCGATGCGAACAACTACCGTCAATTTTGGGAGAACTTGCGGGAAGGCAAAGAAAGCGTCCGGCTTCTATCCGGTGAAGAGCTAAACGAGCTCAACATCGGCAAGCAGCTGATTGATAATCCGGCTTATGTCCCGATCCAATTAACTATAGAAGGTAAAGAATTGTTCGATCCCGAGTTTTTCAAAATCTCGCCGAAGGATGCCGAAATGATGGATCCGCAGATGAGGCTCTTATTGCTTCATTCGTGGAAAGCGGTAGAGGATGCCGGTTATCGTGCCAAGGATATCCCGAACACCGCCGTATACATGTCCTCAAGCAATAACTTCTATCAGGCGCCGGACGATCAGGATCAGGTTCATGTCGTTGATGACGCCGACACGTATGTATCTTGGATATTAGGCCAAGCCGGGACGATTCCGACGATGATTTCCTATCAATTGGGACTCAAAGGCCCGAGCTTTTCTGTCCATTCCAACTGCTCCTCTTCCTTAGCAGGGTTGTATTCGGCGTTTCAAAGCCTGCACTCGGGGGAGAGCGATTACGCATTGGTCGGAGCGTCGACGATTCATGCTTCAACCAGTGCCGGCTATGTCCATATGCCGGGCTTGAATTTCTCGGGCGACGGACATTTGAAAGCATTCGACGCTTCGGCTGACGGGATGATCGGAGGAGAAGGCGCTGCGGTTATCGTGCTGAAGCGTGCGAAACAGGCTATCGAAGAGGGGGATAACATCTACGCGCTGTTAAGAGGCATAAACCTGAATAACGATGGGGCGGACAAGGTCGGATTTTACGCACCGAGCATCAAAGGGCAATCCGATGTCATCCGAAACGTACTGGAATCGACGAAGGTCGATCCGGAAACGATCGGTTACGTCGAAGCGCATGGAACGGGCACGAAGCTGGGTGATCCGATCGAAATTGCCGCACTTAGCCAAATCTATAATCAATACACGTCTAAGAGGCAATTTTGCGGAATCGGGTCGGTTAAGACGAATATCGGACATTTGGATAGCGCGGCAGGCTTGGCGGGTTGCATTAAGGTCGCTTTAAGCTTATATCACAACCAGATTCCGGCCTCACTGAACTTTAAAGAAGCAAATAAGGAGATCGATTTACGTCACTCACCTTTTTATGTGGTAGATCAGCTGCAAAGCTTGGAAGAGCGTCCTCACCCGTACCGGGCGGCGCTTAGTTCATTTGGGATCGGCGGGACGAACGCGCATGCCATTTTCGAGAAATATACGGAGGTGAGCCGACTCGAAAGTTATGCAGAATCCGATAATGGTCGTTCATATTTGATTCCGCTATCGGCCAGAAACGATGATCGCCTCAAAGCGTATGCGCATGAACTCCTTCTCTACTTGAGAAGTGACCATCGCCATCCGAATCTGTCGAACATCGCGTATACGCTTCAGATCGGCCGCGAAAAGATGAACAGCCGCGTCATTTTTCTGGTCCAAAATGCCGACGATTTAATTGGTAAACTGGAGGCTTATGTAGACGGCAAGAAGAACATTGACAATTGTTTTGAGAAGAAGGGCAAGCAGTCCGAAGCATCTGTTCAATGGTTGGATTGGGATGAGGATTCAAGCGAGTTGATCGACAAATGGATCATGAAGGATAAGAAGGATAAGCTGGCTATGTCGTGGGTGAACGGGCTGGAGCTGGACTGGACCTTGCTCTATCCGGAATCGTCTCTCCCACGCCGCGTCAGTCTGCCGACGTATCCGTTTGCGCAAGAGAGATATTGGAAAGCCGAACATACTCGGAAGTCTGCGGTAGTGGCAGAAGCGCAAGATACAGCCGGGAAACTTCACCCGTTCATCGACCGAAACACATCCGATTTCATGGCGCAGAAATATACGACGACACTGACCGGCAACGAATTTTTCCTCCGGGATCATGTCATTCATGATCAGAAGGTCTTGCCGGGCGTAGCTTACATCGAGATGGGCAGAGCGGCCGGCGAGATGGCTGCGAAGCAGAAGATCCATAAGATTAAACATATCGTTTGGTCACGTCCGATCATTGTAGAGACGCCTCGTGATGTGGATATCATGCTTACTCCCCATGAGCATGAGCGGGAGATTGAATTTATAGTATGCTCGTACGACCAGGGCCAGCAAGTCATTCACGCACAAGGAAAACTTGAAGTTCGAGCGGATGCAGCAACGGATATGAATGCCGCGGAATCCCACGAAACCTTTGATATTGAAGACTGTCTTGCAAGATGCGCAGGCCGCATCGAGCATACGGATTTCTATGAATCCGACAGGGCTGCGAATGCCTACCAATACGGGACGACGTTCCGGCCGATCAAGGCGCTTTATTATAACGGTTCGGAAGCGATATCGCGAATCGAATTGCCGGTTGAGAGAGAACGGGATTTTGACGCGTTTACGCTTCATCCGTCCTTGCTGGAAGGTTGCCTGCAAACGATCGTCGGATTGCTTCAAGGAAGAGATACCTCGCCCTTCATGCCGTTCTCGATTGATGAGGTCGAAATGATACGTCCGTTCCCGAAGCAATGCTACGTCTATGCGACACGGGCGGATCAAGCTTCCGACAAGCCGGGCGCTTCGAAGTTCAATTTGAACTTGTACGATCCGCAAGGCCGAACGGTGGTCATCATTCGTAACTATACGATTCGAACCATTCCGGCTGCTACGGATACAGCTTCTTCGGCATCGGAAAAGCTGGAGACCTTGTACTATCACAGCTCATGGGAGAAGGCTAACTTTATGGAGAGCCACGGTGAATTCACGGAACCTCTGCTTCTTTTTACCAACAGCGAACAGACGCGGGATGCCTTCAAATCGGATCGGCCTATCATTCTCGTGACGCCCGGTGAAGAGTTTAAAGATTGTCGCAACGATAACTATGTGATTCATCCGGGGCGGGAGGACGATTATCGTAAACTGCTCGCGGATCTGAAGCAGAAAGATCGACTGCCGAATCAGGTTATCCACATGTGGTCGCACAATTCGTCGTCTTATGAGCTGGATGCGGTAATGGATAAGGGGATATATTCACTGTTTTATTTGACTAAATCTCTCGCGGAAGAGGCTCCGAACGAAAAAGTGAAGCTGCTGCTCATCTACAACGAGGAGGATAACATTGCTTCGGCGCTCAGTGAGGCGATCAGCGGTTTTGCCAAAACCGTCCGGCTGGAGAATCCGAAGTTGGTCTACAAAGTCATCCGGCTTCAATCGGATGCAATTCGTCCTGAGCTTATCGCAGCCGCTGAATTTGAAACAGAGGACGGCGATGAAATTCGTTACACGGAGGAAGGGCGATTCGTGAAACGATTAAAGGAGGGAACCCCAGAACAAGAGACGGCCGATAAGCCGATGCCTTTCCGAAACAACGGCGTTTATATCATTACCGGAGGCATGGGCGGGATCGGGCTTGTCTTGGCGAAGCATCTTGCCAGTACGTTACAAGCAAAATTGGTACTGATCGGCCGCTCGAATCTGAACGACGACAGACAGGCGGTTCTTGCGGAGCTGGAGTCTTTGGGCTCGGAAGTTCTCTATATTCAGGCGGATATGTCTGTGCGCGAAGAAGTCGAAAATGCGCTAGACCAAGTACGAAGCCGATTCCGGACGCTGCACGGTATCATTCATTGCGCGGGAATCCTTGATGACAAGTTGATTGCCAATAAAACTTACGATGAAATGAAGGCTGTCATTGCACCGAAAGTGAACGGCACCATTTGGCTGGATGAAGCTTCTAAGGAGGAAGCGCTGGATTTCTTTATTTTATTCTCGTCCCTGTCGCACTTAGGTAATGCAGGACAGTCAGATTATGCCTATGCCAACAGCTTTCTCAATTCTTTTGCGGAATATCGCGAGAATCTTCAAATCCGTAACAAACGTTCGGGCAAGACAATCAGTATAAACTGGCCCTACTGGGAAGAAGGTGGTGCGCGGAATGCGGTTAAGTGAAGAAACGATCAAGCTGCTCAAAACGACTAAAGGCATTCATCCGATTACGGGCGAAGTGGGGTTGCATGCACTGGAGCAAGCGATGCTGCAAAACAAAAATCAAATTATGGTGTACCATGGCGACCCGGCCAAAATTAGACGCAGTACGGGGTTTCAACCGTCTGAAGCCCAGCCGAAGCAAGCGGAAGCCCGTCCTCCTGTAGTACGAACGGATCATAAAGCATTGTTCGAAAAGGTCAGCCAGGATTTGCTGGAGACGGCTTGCAGATTACTGAAGATTCAGAATATGGATATCGATCATGACATGATGCAGTATGGTTTCGATTCCATCAACATTACCGTATTCACGAATAAAATCAACGATTTGTACGAGCTGGACGTGATGCCGACGATTATCTTTGAACTGGAGCAACCGACGATCCGGTCGTTGACGCTACATTTATGCGAGAAGCATGTCGATCGTCTTCGATACTATTATCGGCATGACCTCATGGACAGGGCGGATACGGCAAGAGCCGATCAAGTTGCGGACGTTGTGCCGAATCCGGTTCTGAAGCCCTCTTATATCGAGGAAGATGACCCGTTCAAAGCAGCCGACTCCAAAGGCCCGATGCGTTTTATTTATTCCGAGCGAAAGGACGACATTCATCGAGACAGCAGGGACGAGGAAGAGCCAATCGCGATTATCGGCATGGACGGAATTTTTCCGCAGTCCGATGATCTCGATGAATTCTGGGAACATCTTCTGCAGGAGAAGCGGCTAATCACCGAAATTCCTGAAGAACGGTTCGATTGGCGAGCATTCGATGACCCGAGAGTAAAATGGGGCGGGTTTATGAAGGAGGTTGATAAGTTCGATGCAGCCTTCTTCGGCATATCCGATCGCGAGGCGGAAGTCATGGATCCGCAGCATAGACTATTCCTTCAAGTAGCTTGGAGCGCGATTGAAGACGCCGGATATAAGGCTTCCGATTTATCGGGATCGGATACCGGAATTTTTGTCGGCATCGGCACCCAGGATTATGCGCAGCTTATCGATCAGCATTTGACCGAACATAACCCGTATGTGCTTACGGGAAGAACGCCTTTCATGCTTGTCAATCGAATCTCCTCCTTGTTGAATTTGCATGGCCCTAGCGAGCCTGTCGATACGGCATGCTCCAGTTCGCTGATAGCGGTTCATAAAGCGGCAGAAGCGATACGCAAAGGCACGTGCAAAATGGCGATCGCAGGTGGCGTTAACGTGATCCTTACGCCTTCGGTTCATCTATACTTCAGCGAGGCGGGGATGCTCAGCGATGACGGTCGGTGCAATGTTTTTGACAAAGATGCAGGCGGGACGGTTCGGAGTGAAGGCGTAGGCGCGATATTGCTGAAAAGAATGAGCGATGCCGTTGCCGACGGGGATCATATCCATGCACTCATTCGGTACTCGGCGCAGAACCATAAAGGCAAAAGCGCCTCCTTGACCGCTCCGAATGCGAACGCGCAGGCGGATCTATTGATTGAGGTATACGACAAGGCGAAAATAGACCCGACAACGATCGGCTACATCGAAACCCATAGTACAGGGACAAGGCTAGGGGACCCGATTGAAATTGCCGGTCTCAAGAACGCCTTCAGCGAACTGTACCGCAGAAATGGTGTTTCATCAGTCCAATCTCATTGTGCTTTAGGCTCGCTGAAAACCAATATCGGACATCTCGAAACAGCCGCCGGGATCGGCGCGGTCATCAAGGTGCTTCTTTCTTTGAAAAACGAAATGATTCCGGGTACGCCCGGATTTAACGAACTGAATCCATATATTAACTTTTCCCAAAGTCCTTTCTACATCAACGAGAAGAGTACGCCATGGAATCGAATTCAGCCGGATATTCCGCGTAGGGCGGGGGTCAGCGCATTCGGTTTTGGCGGCGTAAATGCCCATGTCATGATCGAGGAATATATGGCTCAGCGTTCCGAACGTCCCCAGGAGAAGATCACGCAACAAAATCCCGCTATCATCATGCTGTCTGCAGCCAATATAGGACGTCTAACCGAACTGGCCAAGCAATTGCTGGACGCGACGGAGAAAAGGCAGTTCCAAGATGAGGACTTGCCGAACATTGCCTACACGCTGCAGGTCGGGCGCGAGGCTCACGGAGAACGATTGGCACTAACCGCCGCTTCCATCGATGAGCTTCGGAAGAAGCTTTCGGCATGGCTTCATGGTGATCACACGGTGGGCAAAGCGGTTCACCGGGGGACAGTTAACAAACGCGACGATGTCGTCGCCTTGCTGGCGCAAGATGAAGGCATGGAGGATATTATTGAAGCATGGATCAAGAAGGGCGAGTACAACAAATTATTAAGCTTATGGGTGCGAGGTCTGGCATTGGACTGGAACAGGCTCTATCCAAACGCCAAGCCATGCCGTATATCGCTTCCGACCTATCCGTTTGAACGACAGCGTCATTGGATAAAGATTTCTAATCCAGAGATGCGCCATGCGGAGAAGGAACCCAGCCGCCAGACTGCAAAAATCGCCACAGTGAACGCGAGCGTAAACGGCATTCCAACCGAGGCCTCCATCAGTGACAGAATCGTCAACCTGTTTGCCTCGCTATTAGGCGTCAATGCTTCCGAAATCGATAGAGATCAATCCGTCGTGGAACTGGGAGCAGATTCCATCATCCTGACCCAAGTACTGCAGCAGTTGCAATCCATCGATCCGTCTATTGATTTTGAAACCTTATATCATTGTACGTCGATAAGCGAAATTATCGGCGTTATTCGCATACCGGAAGAATCGAGTACAGAGAAAAGAATTAGGATCGAACAGGAAGCATTAGAAGTCGCCGTTACTCGACCGTCCGTGACTACCGAATTCGACCAGCGGTCCGAATATCCGGAGCTTATCAGATTGAACAAAGCGAATCAGAAAAGACCGGTATTTTGGTTCCACGGCGGTTTTGGCGGCGTTGAAATTTACCGCTTGATCGCGAATAAAATAGTGCGGCCTTTCTACGGCATTCAAGCAAAAGGATATATGACCGAAGATGAGCCGATCGAGGGAATAGAAGCGATGGCCGCCTATTATGTCGAGATGATTCGATCTGTTCAGCCGGAAGGACCGTATGATTTCGGCGGGTTGTCGTTGGGCGGCATGATTGCCTATGAAGTCGCGCGTCAGATGCAAGAGCAGGGTCAGACGGTGAATTCCATCATTATGCTGGAATCGATATATGTAGACGAAATGATGAAAGATTATTGGCTGACAATACCGCAGGCTAACTTAAAGAAAGACCGGATGTTAAGAGCGATTAACCTTCTGCTAGCTTTCTCGTCAGCTGAACAATTGGTGCTTATTGCTGACCATGAAGTCCAAATCGATGTTTCTGACAATGCGTTTCTCGATCAGCTCGTCCTGCTGGCCAAGCAGAAAGGCATCACGAAACCCCCTCATCAATTGCGCAAGTCCGTGATTCAATATGAGAGAATTTTAGATACGCTTGATATGAGTACGACGATTTATGACGGGTTGCCTTTGCTTGATCCGAATAACGTGCCGTGTTATTACTTCTGCAACCCGGAAGGCACATTATTTGGAGAAGACGAATCTTATTTCCGGCTCGTTGATAAAGGTCGCGTCTATGATTACGTAAGTTTTGCTGCGAAGTGGAAGGAAAAGATGCCTGCATTGACAGCCTTAAGGGTAGATGCATCGAATCATTTGACGTTATTGACGGAGCCTGAGTCTCAAGAACGAATAGTTACATTTTGCGAAAAATTATATTCCGATGAACCTTTATCAACCGCCTATTTAAAATCATTGTCGATCGAATAGGATCAGTTCTCTTTTTAATAGAGAGTCGGATTGCCAGCAGATGATGCTCGCAATAGCACGAGGTTAGGATTCATGTGAATATGTCTTTCGCTTACGAGTTTGAAGCCCGCGCCCCTAGTCATTACAGCTGTTTTGCATGAGAAGGGGCAGTGTTAAGACTACGGCTGCGCACACGCACTCATCCACTCATTTCAAGACCGATCCCAAGAAAAAGTTGATTCTTTTTTTAGTATATTGTATACAAGAAATGAAGTATTTTACAGTAATGGGAGATGAAAAGATGAAGAGTATAAACATTAAGGCAGCGCGTGTTCACAACCTCAAAGAAATCGATATCTCCATTCCCAAAAACAAGCTCATAGTCGCGACAGGCGTCAGCGGATCAGGCAAATCCAGTTTAATGTTCGATATCATTTTCGAGGAAGGGCGCAGGGAGTATCTTCAGTCCATCGGGATGTTCGCGGGACTTGAAGACGAACGAAAGTTCGACAGCATTTCAGGCATAGGGCCTACAGTCGCTGTGCAGCAAAGTATCGTGCGTCAAAGCAATCCCCGGTCAACAGTGGGATCAAGGACGCATCTGCTGGGTCTTCTCAGTCTCCTATATTCCAGCGAAGGCCAAAACTCTTGTTCCGAGTGCGGGGCGCTTATCGAGAACGGTTTGACCTGCAGCGAATGCGGAAATGAGGAGGAACGGCTGGAACTCGGTTATTTTTCATACAACAACGCTAACGGGATGTGCATGAAGTGCTCAGGACGCGGCGCTTATTATCATGTCAATATGGAGAAGTTGGTTCCAAATGATAAGACTACAGTTCGCGAAATTTTTAAGTCGATCGGCGTAACACCAGGTATCGGCAGAGTACTGGAACGAAATCTCAAATCCAACATGGATATGCCGTACTCGCAATTGTCAGAGGATATTAAAGATGAAGTCATCAATGGCCATTACATCAATAATAACAGCGCCAACCAAAGTTTCTGCTTGTCCAGAATATTGCAGATCCGTCATAAGAAAGGTGAATACCTGAACGGTCTTTACGAGCTGGTCGCATGTCCCGAATGCAATGGGTTCCGCATTGGAGAAGAAGCGCGCAGAGTATTCATAAACGGCAAGCATATCGGGGAAGTTGGCAAGATGACGCTTGTAGAGGCGAAGACTTTTTTTGAGTCCGCGTTGGAGCAGGGGAGATTTACACAATCCGGAATGAATCTAATTCAGGATATTCTGCGCAAGACAACGTCTTTAATCAAAGCGCGTCTGGGGCATTTGTCGCTCTACAGGGAAATGTCTTCCTTAAGCGGGGGTGAAATTCAACGATTGTTTCTGAATTCTCATCTGGAATCCAAGATGGAGTCGATCATCTATATTCTCGATGAGCCGACGGTAGGTTTGCATGAATCGGAAAAGACCGAGCTGCTCAAATCGATCTATGCACTCAAGGAATTGGGCAACACCGTCATCGTCGTGGAACATGACAAAAGCACAATCGAAATGGCCGACTATATTATCGACATCGGTCCCAAAGCGGGGATCGAAGGCGGGAAAGTGATCTATGAGGGCAGCTATGAGGGGCTGCTGCAATGCGAAAATTCGTTGACTGGCCAGTATCTGTCCGGCAGAGCGAAGATGCCTTCCAGAACGTTGAAAACGGATATCTTCCAGGATGATACGACCCCAAGGCTGACCATCCGGAATGCCAGAACGAATAATCTGAAAGATGTGACTGTATCGGTCCCGCTCGGCGTTATTGTTGGCGTAGCCGGTGTTTCGGGCTGCGGTAAAAGCTCACTCATTTCCGATACGCTAGTCCCTTTCTTACGAAGCTATTTCCGGGATCAATCGAGGAGCAGCAGCGCATCAAGTATCGAAGATGGCCCGAATGACTTCGAAGACGATTCCGCCTTTATTGAAACGATCGCGGAAAGTCTGGACGGCGTAGAATACCTCTCGGGATTCGCGGAAGTCTCGCAAGCGCCGATAGGTAGGAACAATAACTCCAATCCGATCACCTTCATTAAAATCTGGGACAAAATCCGCAAGCTGTTTGCCGAGGAACCGGAAGCCAGACGGCTCCATTTGTCAGCCGGGCACTTCTCGTTCAATTCGGAGGGAGCCTGCTCAGAGTGCGGCGGTAGCGGCCGTAAAGCGATTTTTCCTGGCGCCACGATGAAGATCTATACGACATGCGGAGAGTGCAAAGGCAAACGCTACAATGATGAGGCGCTGAAGGTTCGCTACAAAGGGAAAACTATTTCGGAAATTCTGGATTTACAAGTATCGGAAGCCGTTTCCTTCTTTAAGGAGCATAAGGCGATCGTATCCACCTTGGAAGTTATGGAACGGATTGGTATGGGATATATCACGCTGGGCCAACCGACCTCGACCATGAGCGGAGGAGAGGCGCAAAGGCTCAAACTCGCAAAGGAAATCGGCAAAAAGAGGAATGGCAATATCCTCTATGTGATGGACGAACCGACAACGGGGCTTAGCCTCTATGACACGGCTCAGCTCATTAAGCTGTTGAACGAGCTTGTCGCGAGCGGGAATTCTGTGATCGTCATTGAACATAATCATGAGGTTTTGGAGTCGTGCGATTGGATTATCGAACTTGGTCCTGAAGGAGGAGCGGGGGGCGGAAGGGTTATCGCGGAAGGGTCGCCACAAGCCTTGAAAAACAATCCGGATTCGATCACCGGCAAATACTTGGAACTTCATTCATAAACAGGGGGGATTAGCGAAATGAATCAGGTAATGGAATGGGAGACACGAGATGCCGAATCCGTCGGCATCCGTCCGGAGAAGCTGAAGGAACTAGATAACGGATTGAACTTCCAGCTTGGATTTATTCACAGCGTCGTCGTTGTCAGAAGAGGAAGCATTGCGTATGAGAAATACTTTCACGGCTTCGGACCTGAAGATCCTCAAGATGTGACCTCGGTTACGCAAGGGATTATTTCCGCTTTAATCGGAATCGCGATCGATCAAGGCCATATCCAAAGTGTCGACCAGAAAATTATCGATTTTTTTCCGGAGGCAGCCCCTAGAGCAAGCGATTTATTGAAACGTACGCTGACGATTAAGCATCTTCTCACGATGACGGCGCCATACGCCTGGAAGGGCAGCGATCCTTTGGATCGGCTGCGGAGGCAAAAAAACTGGACGATGTTTATTCTTGAAATGCTAGGTCAGAAAGGAAGAGCCGGCGATTTTCAGTACAGCCTGTCTAGCGCGCATCTGCTTTCGGCTATCCTGACACGAAGCACGGGCGTATCAACACGAGAGTATGCGAACGAACATTTATTTCGGCCGCTCGGGATACGAGAAATTCCGGATCAAAAAATGAAGTCTTTCTCGAAAGACGACGTGTTTGGAAAGAGCATTACCGGCTGGATCAAAGATCCTCAGGATTACAACATTGGTGGATGGGGGCTGACCTTAACGCCTAGAGAGATGGCCCGTTTCGGATATTTATATGTGAATCGCGGCAAATGGGGCGATAAGCAGATTGTTTCGGAGAAATGGATTGAAGAGTCGTTATCGCAGCAACTTGAGGATTATGGTTACTTATGGTGGCTGCGGGAAGATAACGGCATCTTCACTTATATAGCAGTAGGAATAGGCGGTACGTATATTTACTGCATCCCGGAGAAAGAACTGGTTGTCGTCGTTGCATCTAAGATGGACAAAATGATTATCGACCGCTGGGAGCTTCTGGAGGATTACATTATTCCCGGATTAATCGATTAAGGTGCGTTTCGACGATCCGAATATACCAAAATGATAAAGATAAAGGAGAAGTCTATGAAAACCTACGTATTCCCAGGGCAAGGCTCGCAAGCGAAAGGCATGGGGGAAGGTCTCTTCGAAGCATTCCCTGATTTGGTCGAAAAAGCCGATACGATTCTAGGTTATTCGATCAGAACACTTTGTCTCGACAATCCCGGCGGAAAGCTTCACTTCACGCAATATACGCAGCCCGCCTTATATGTAGTCAACGCATTGACCTACTTGAAGAAGCTTAGAGATGGGAGCCCAAAGCCGGATTTTCTGGCCGGACATAGCTTGGGCGAATACAATGCGATTCTGGCTGCCGGTGGTTTCGATTTCGAAACAGGCTTGAGATTGGTGAAGAAAAGAGGCGAATTAATGGGCCGGGCCTCCGGCGGTGCAATGGCAGCCGTTGTCGGACTGACCGAAGATCAAATCAAAGCGGTACTGGGAAACAACGCCTTGACGGATATCGATATCGCGAACTTAAACACAACGACGCAAATTGTAATTTCAGGAAACAAGGACAGTATCGATCATGCTAAGCCTTATTTTGAAAGGGAAGGCGCCGATTATATCCCGCTGAATGTCAGCGCGGCTTTCCATTCCCGCTACATGCAGGAGGCAAAGGATGAGTTTGAACAGTATCTGAAAGAATTCTCCTATTCGGACCTCGCCATTCCCGTGATTTCGAATGTGAATGCCAAACCTTACGATCCTGCTGAGATCGTACCCAATCTGGCCGAACAGCTGCGTTCTTCCGTTAGATGGGCAGATAGTATACGGTACTTGATTCGCCAAGGGGAAATGGAGTTTGAAGAACTTGGTCCGGGCAGCGTGCTAACCAAAATTATCGCGAAAATAAAAGCCGAAGCTCCAGTCGTTCAACAGGGAGTTGCCGTTGGTTCGGTAGGGACGAACGCAATCGATCGCATGAAAGAGGATACGGAAGGCAGAACCGAATTTCAACGGAGAATCAATGCCGCTTATCAGCAAACCGCGGACTGGAATAAAGCCTATCCGATCGGAACGAAGGTAACCTGCAAAGGGTATAAAGATGTATTGATAACAAGAACCGAAGCGATGGTGTTGTTTGGCCACAGGGCCGCTTTATATGTAGAAGGTTATAATGGATATTTTGCCTTGGATGAAATAACGGCTGGATAAAAAGTCTAACGTTTCAATGCAAGAAGCGATCTGCGGCAACGATCCAGATGTAGCGCGTTTCAAAGCCTACATCTGGGGCTGTTTGCGAATCAGTAATTCAGCTAATTGTTCCTTGTGGTCGTCGTTTAGCCTGGATGGCTTTCTGGGTGAAGGTTTTATGAGAAGGCCGTCCAGATTTTTTTCTTGTAAGCGCGTGCTTTTTTTAACTGTCAAAATTTACATTTGACCAAGATAGTTAGCTACTATATAATAGGGAATGTTGAGGCGATTATGAGAATGAAGCAAGTATTGCTTGCTAGAATGATATATTCGTCATACATATTCATTACGGGATGTAGCTCAGCTTGGTAGAGCACCTGGTTTGGGACCAGGGGGTCGCATGTTCAAATCGTGTCATCCCGATTCGAGAACCGTCGGAGGAATCCGGCGGTTTTTTGCTGTATAAATATGTAATCCCCAGGTCACAATAAAAGAAAAAGACAGGGAATAGAAGGGGATTACTGTGAATGCAACCAGAATTAAAAAGAAGCTTCAAAAACAGTGGCGTTGGTGGAAACGGCGGTCTTTGACTTTAGGATTATCTTCGCTTGTCGTCGCGATGGTATGGGGCAGCATGTATTTGCCGGATAAAGTGCAACGCCTGCTCAGCACCAAGCCGCCCGTAGCTATAGAGACGCTCCAATATTACCAGCAAACCGAGGCCATGGACGATTCGAAGGATGACCCGAATTTTTGGAAGGAATTGAATAAGACCAAGCAGGTGGACGAGGTTATTGTCCGGCATAGTTACGTTTGCGGCGAGGAAGAACGCACCCTTGGCAAACTGAATACGGATGAGATCTATAATCTGCTCAATGAGCACCCAAGCTGGAAAGGGCAGTTTGCTGGACAAGGAAAGTTGGTGCTGAACGAAACGATTCTGGACCTATCGCCTACATGTAAAGAACGGGCATATATGAGCCTGGATAAGGACGGGAACTTATCCTTGTTTGACGGGCCGCCTCAGCAGGATAAGGTCATCAAAACATTCTTCCAACTCGACATCAGCTCGATGGAATCTTCCTTGCCTGACGAGGCGCTGAGACATTTTTACGACGGCATTCGAATTCAGGATATAGACGAATATAACAGTGTGTTATCCACATTCAGTGATTATGCCCGTGAGGGCTAATCGAGTTAACAGCAGCTTCCTGGTATCAGCCAGAGAGCCTGCTGTTTTTTTATGTGTTCCTCCAAACAACTAAAAAATGACCGGATAGTTCATGTTTTTATCATATTATTCATATTCAACTCTCCGATTTTCCTTTACGATAGAACCATACGAATAATAGCATAAGCGGGCAGGTTGATTCAGGGGCTGGAATCTGACTTCCTAAACAAGTTGATCGACTACGCACCGCAAAATGAGAGGGAGAAGGAAAATCATGAGCTCAAGTACACATTCGGTAGTTATTGTAGGTTACGGCGGTATGGGCAGTTATCATGCCAAGCTTATATTAGACAACACGCGTCTAAAAGTTACAGGGACGTTTGATGTACTGGCTTCACGCCGGGAAGCATCGCAAAATGACGGATACCCGGCATATGAAAGCTATGAAGCCGTATTAGGCGATCCGGCAGTTGACGTCATTTTGATTGCGACACCTAACGACGTTCACAAAGAACTGGTCATTTCGGCTTTGAAGCATGGCAAACACGTGATTTGCGAGAAGCCGGTGACCATGTATGTGAAGGATTTCGAAGAAATGATGGCGGTTGCAGAAGAAACCGGCCGCGTTCTCATGGTACACCAAAACCGCCGCTGGGACGAAGACTTCCGGATTATTAAAGAGATGTATGATAAAAAAACGATCGGGGATTTGTTCCAGATTGAATCCAGAGTGCATGGGGCCAACGGCATTCCGGGAGATTGGCGTCATCTTGAAGCCTATGGCGGCGGTATGCTGCTGGATTGGGGCGTGCATCTTCTCGACCAGTTCGTATTCATGATAGATAGCAAAATTACAAGCGTAACAAGCCGGCTTAGCTTTATTCTAGGCGACGAAGTGGACGACGGGTTCGATGCGGTCCTGGAATTCGAAAATGGCGTGACGGCCATCGTCGAAGTGGGTACGACCAATTTCATCACCCTTCCACGCTGGTATGTCAAAGGAACCGAGGGCACGGCCGTCATAGAGGATTGGTCGCTGACCGGACGTTCTGTCGTTCAGAACCATGAAGTGGGCAAAATCGAGCCGAAGCCGATCAAAGCCGGAGTCGGGCTGACCAAAACGATGGCTCCGCCATCAGAAGAGGCAACCCTTACCGAAGCGCTGCCGAAGGCATTCGAGCACGAGAGCAGCTTCTATGACAACTTTGCGGCGGTCGTGGAAGGTACTGCCGAACCGATCGTGAAGAATAGCGAGGTCCTGCGGGTCCTGAATCTGATCGAAAATGTATTTAAGTCGGCACGCACCCGCGAAGTGATCAAAGACTTCGATACGTACGAGCCTAAAAAATAAATTGCATCCTTAACACAGAAATAAGAGGCTGTACCCCATCATGAACGCGAAGGGGACAGCCTCTTTCTTTTGCAAAAAGAGAAAGGGATATTCCGCGAAGTCATGGCGACATCGGGAATATCCCTTTTATGGATGCGATTCTATGATTAAAACGTCATGGTCCAGTTCCGCGTATCCTGAAGATGTCCGGATTGCAGCCCTGTAATGGTATCATACAGCTTTTGCGACAATTCGCCGATCTCGCCGTTGTTGACCTCCATCGTGTGCTCGTTCCAGTGAAGCTCGCCCACAGGCGAAATGACCGCTGCCGTACCGGTGCCGAATACTTCCTCCAGATTGCCCTCTTTGTAGGCATCGTAGATTTCTTCAATGGAAAGTTTGCGTTCCTCCACGGGAACTCCCCATTCCTGAAGCAGGGTCAGCACGGAGCTGCGGGTGACGCCTTCGAGGATGCTGCCGTTAATTTCAGGGGTAATGACTTTGCCGCCGATTTTGAAGAAAATGTTCATGCTGCCAACTTCTTCGATGTATTTCTTTTCGATGGCATCGAGCCACAGAACTTGGGAATACCCTTCTTTTTTGGCGTTCTCCTGGGCTTTGATGCTTGCCGCATAGTTGCCTGCCGCTTTGGCAAAGCCGATTCCGCCGCGAACTGCGCGGGTATAGGAGCTCTCCACATTGATTTTAACGGGTTCAAGACCGCTTGAGTAATAGGCGCCAACCGGCGAAAGGATGACCATCAGCTGGTAAGTGTATGAGGAACGTACTCCGAGGCAAGGCTCGGTTGCAATGATAAATGGACGAACATAGAGCGAGGTTCCCTTTTCCGTCGGAATCCAGCTTTTATCCACTTCGATCAATTTCTTGATCGCTTCAATAACAAACTCTCCGTCCACTTCCGGAATCCCCAGACGGTCATTGGAGCGGTTCAGACGCTTCATGTTTTGGTCGGGTCTGAACAGCAGCACTTTACCGGAATCCGTCAAATATGCTTTCATGCCTTCGAATACCGCTTGGCCGTAGTGGAACACCATCGCTGCCGGATCAATCACGATCGGTGCATACGGAACAATGCGCGGATCATACCAGCCCTTGTCCTTGTGATAATCCATAATGAACATATGGTCCGTAAAATATTTGCCGAAGCTGAGATTGTTGCTGTCGGGCTTCTCGCCCGGCTTGGTGGTTAACTGAACTTTGATCTCCTCGCTCATGATCACGCGCTCCCATCGTACGTATATAATATGTTTACTATAGTTAACAAAAAATGATTGGTCAATTCAATGTTATCAATTAAAATAATAGTTATCAACTATGATGGAGGATCGGACCATGGACTTTCGTCTGCTTGAATATTTTATGGCCGTCTGTGAGGAACTTCATTTTACCAAGGCCGCCATTAAGCTTGGAATCAGTCAGCCTACGCTCAGTCAGCAAATACGGTTGTTAGAGGAAAGAGTGGGCACGCCCCTGTTCCGCCGCATAGGTAAACGCAATTATCTGACCGAAGCGGGGCAGACGTTAAAGGAACATACCCAGCATATTTTCCATGAGCTTGAACAGGCGCAGACCGAGATTAACGAGCTAAAAGGAATGGCGCGCGGGAAACTCAGGATCGGATGTTCGGGCAATCATCTGCTGACGCAAACGTTGATATCTTTTCATCAAAAGGCGCCTGGTATTTCCATATCGGTGCATGAGCTAGCAACGGAAGAAACCAAAAACGGATTGCTGGAAAACAAACTGGATCTTGGCGTGGTTTTTCTGCCGCTGGATGATGAGCAGTTGGTCAGCATGGAGCTGTACACCGAGGAGCTCAGTCTTGCCGTGTCCACCTCGCACAGGCTCGCCCGGTGTGATTCGGTCATGCTGGAGGAGCTCGTCCAGGAGCCCTTGGTACTGTTTCCGGAAAAGTTCCTGGTTCGGCAGATGATCGACGGTTACAGCAAACAGGCGGGCATCCGCTTGCAGCCGATCATCGAATTGTCCACAATGGACTCCATGCTTCAGCTCGTCCGGCTTCATGTGGGCGCCACGATCCTTCCCAAATCTTATTTGAATTCGATGGTCCGCCCGGATCTGAATATTATCTCCATTGTGAACCCGGTCCCCGAGAAAAAGGTAGGCATCGTCTACCGGAAACAAAAGTTTATGAATGCCTCGATGCTTGCCTTTATCCGTGAACTCACGCAAACCTTCCAACCGTCCGAACCTGTGGGCCATTCGCTGCCGTAAACGAATCTCCCAAATCATATGTCTACTTCTTTCGAGAGGGTCATAGACTTGATAGGAAGGTTTACATTATAATGAAGAGAACGAATACATATGTTCGCTTTATGGCAAGGGAGAGAAAACATTTGCGTATTTTAGGAATTGACCCGGGGATTGCAATTGTCGGTTTTGGATTCATCGATAAGGCCGGCAGCAAGGTGACTCCGGTGCAATACGGCTGTATCCAGACGGAAGCCCACACACCCGACGAGGAGCGGCTGCTGCATGTGTATGAAGCCATGCTGCAGCTGATCGATAAATATAAACCGGACAGCGTCGCTTTTGAAAAGCTGTTCTTTAACCGGAACGTCACGACCGCAATGTCTGTCAGCCAGGCGCGCGGAGTTTTGATTTTGGCGGCAACCCAGCGCGGTCTGCCTATTGCTGAGTATACGCCAATGCAAGTCAAGCAGGCTGTAGTTGGTTACGGCAAAGCCGAGAAGAAGCAGGTTCAGGAAATGGTACGGATGTACTTGAAGCTGCAGGCCGTGCCGAAGCCCGATGATGTCGCGGACGCTTTGGCGGTGGCGATCTGCCATGCCCATTCGTACACGTTAAATTCCAAAATAAACGAGGTATTGCGAAAATGATCGACTTTTTAAGAGGACCTGTCGTCCATCTGGAGAATGAGTATATTGTGCTTGACGTCCAAGGGGTAGGATACCGCGTATTCTGCCCTAATCCTTTTGTATTCGCCAAAACGGAAGGCCCTGTGACAGTATATACCCATCACCATGTCCGTGAAGACGCGATGCTGCTGTTCGGCTTTCCAAGCCGGGAGGAGCAGAGATTGTTCCGCAAGCTGATCGAGGTGTCCGGGATCGGACCGAAGGTCGCGCTCGGCATTCTTGGCGGAGGCACGCCGGATCACGTGGTCACGGCGATTTATCAGGAGAACATCACTTTCTTGACGAAGCTTCCGGGCATCGGCAAAAAGACCGCGCAGCGCATGATCCTCGACCTGAAGGACAAGCTGGACGGCTTCGGCACGGCTTCACTAGCCACCGGGCTGTTCGCCATGCCGGAGCCACAGGAGGGCGACGGCTCGGCATGGTCGGAAGCGCGCGAAGGACTCAAGGCTTTGGGTTATACCGATACGGAGCTTGACCGCGTATGGCTCAAAATCAAGGATGACACCGCGTTTGGCGATTCAGTGGATATTTTGATGAAAAAGGCGCTTAAGCTGCTCTATGCAGGTTAATAGAGACACACGGCTGCTGAGAAAGGGGCGACACGAATGGATGACCGGATCATATCGGCGAATTTAATGATGGAAGACCAGGCGGTGGAGCTCAGCCTTCGTCCCCGGTATTTGAATGAATATATCGGACAAAACCAGGTCAAGGAAAACCTGAAAATCTATATCGAGGCGGCAAAAATGCGTAATGAAGCGCTGGATCATGTACTGCTGTACGGTCCGCCGGGACTCGGAAAAACTACCTTGGCGAATATTATAGCCAACGAGCTTGGCGTGAATCTGCGAACTACGTCGGGCCCTGCGATTGAGCGTCCCGGTGATCTGGCGGCTCTGCTCACCAATCTGCAGGAAGGCGATGTGTTGTTCATTGACGAAATCCATCGTCTGCACAGGACGGTGGAAGAAGTGCTGTATCCGGCCATGGAGGACTTTGCGCTGGACATTATGATCGGGAAGGGGCCAAGCGCACGCTCCGTACGCCTGGATTTGCCTCCGTTTACGCTAATCGGAGCGACGACGCGCGCAGGTCTGCTGTCCGCACCGCTTCGCGACCGTTTCGGCGTCGTAAGCCGCCTGGAGTTTTATACGGTGGATGAGCTAAGCTACATCGTTTCGCGCGGGGCGGATATTTTTGGCATTGAAATCGTGGGGGATGCGGCCGACGAAATCGCTCTGCGATCGAGAGGAACACCGCGGATTGCCAACCGGCTGCTGAGAAGGGTGCGGGATTACGCACAGGTGCGCGGCGACGGCATGATCACGCCGAACATTGCGGAGGAATCGCTGAAGATGCTTCAGGTCGATCCGCGCGGACTCGACCAAATCGATTATAAAATGCTCACAGCGATGATCAACAGCTTTAGAGGCGGCCCGGTCGGACTCGATACGATCGCGGCTACCATTGGGGAAGAAAGCCAGACAATCGAGGATGTATACGAACCCTATTTGCTTCAAATTGGCTTCCTTCAGCGGACGCCTCGGGGAAGAATGGTGACGGCGGCAGCGTATCAGCATTTAGGACTGCCGATGCCGGAAATCCGTTAACCGAAAGGTTAGCGGATCATCTGCTTTTTTAATGAAACGATTTCTTAGACTTCATGGGATGCAAGGAGGAAAATAGCGAGTGGGAAATATGACGATACCAAAGGTTGTATCCTGGTGCGGTAAAGGGCTAATGACCGTTGCTCTGGCTGCCGGATGCTTTCAACTGTCAGGCACGGCCTCGGCCCTTCCGGTCGATCAAATACGGGTGGGCATGTTCATGGATTTGGGCAGCACCTATAAATCCACGACGGCAGCGGTCACGCTCACTTCCAGTCAGGCATTGACAATCGGATTCAATACTTCGAGCGGGCATTCGTCACTGGTAACCTTGGGAGCTGGCGAAACGGCAAGATTCAGCGTGGACGGCTTCCGCGTCAAGGTATTGGAAACGGCGGACTCGTCTGCGGCAGCAGCTGCTTACAAAAAATTGGCGGCTACGGCAGATAAACCTATTCTATTTACGGCAGCAACTTCCGGTGGTCAGGTCTATCAGTTATATACAGGCAATTATGCCAGCGAGCAGGCTGCTTCCACGGCTGCTGACCGGGTCGCGAAGGCGGTCTCCTCCTTCCTGAACGGACAGACGCCTGCAGTTAAAGGAGCCAAGCATTTATCCGCCGGCACGTATGCATCGGAAGCAGAGGCTGCTGCGGCAGCAACCAGCGTCAAGTCAGCAGGCTTTGATGCGACGTTGGCCTTGGAGCAGACGACTGACGGTGGCAGCCGGTATACCGTATGGATCGGGGAAGCGGCGAATGACGGCGAGTTATCGGCGCTTCGCGGTTCGGTGAGCGCCAAACTCCCGCAGCTGTCTTTATCAGATACGGACGCTAACATCCCGGCCTTCATGGTGCGGCAGGACGTGAGTCTCGGACAGGCAGTGAAGCATTATCAGCTTAGCGGCAATGAAGCCAAAGGCTGGATCGACAGCGGCGGTTCGGATATTAAAGTGCAGGAAAGATCTTCCCGCTCGTACAGGGGCTCCATGGAAATCAGTTCCCTGAGCGGACAATTGGCTTTGGTCAACGTGCTTCCGTTCGAACAGTATCTGTATTCGGTTGTCGGCGGTGAGGTACCGTCTTCCTGGTCGGCGGAAGCTTTGAAGGCACAGGCGGTAGCCGCCCGGAGCTACGCAGAGTTTCAGGCAAGCAGCCAAAGCAGCAGATTTAAAATCGCCGATGTGGTAGATACGACGCTGAGCCAGGCCTACAACGGCATATCCTCCGAAGCCGCCAGCGTGATCCAGGCGGTTGACGCGACGCAAGGCGAGGTCATTCTGAAAGACGGCAAGGTCGTTGAAGCCGTATTCTCTTCCAATGCCGGCGGCGTCTCGGCGGATCCTTCGGAAGTATGGAACAGCGGCGGCGACGCTTTTGCGAGCGTTGCGAGCGAAGGCGATGAAGCTGCGGTAAAAGGTCAAAAAATGTGGTATCATGTTCTTCTGTCGAATGGCGCAAACGGATATGTCCGGGAGGACAACGTGAAGGAAACGGGAACATTCACCGGCGGAGGGCTGGCGAAAATCACTGTGACCGCAAAGGATACGAACGTGCGGCCGCTGCCTCAGATTCAGTCGGACGAGGCTCCGGTTGCAAAGCTGAATCCGGGCGAGACGGCGGTTGTACTGGAGACGGTTCCGGAATCGGGCACCTATGCCTGGGTACGCGGACCTTACACATCAGCCCAGCTCTCGAAGAGCCTCCAGGGCAAGACAGCGACACCGGCCCCTTCTTCAATCCTGACGTTGGAAGTGACCCAACGGGGACCTTCCGGCCGCGCGACTGAAATCAAAGCAAACGGCCAAATTCTTGACGTCAAATACCCGGATTTGTTCCGATCGGCGATGAACGGACTTCCGAGTACTTTGTTTGATATTGTGCAAACAGGGAGCTATACTGTACTGAGCGCTAACGGAACGACATCCAAAATCACCGGTTCCTCAAGCACCACGGTGCTTTCCGCTTCCGGCCAAAGCACATTGCAAGGAGGCGGCACCGTCGTGATGAACGGAGACCGGAATGCGCGCAGCATTGATGCCGGAACGGGCTTTATGTTCCTGGGCCGCGGTAATGGCCACGGCCTTGGACTCTCGCAGTGGGGTGCCAAAGGGATGGCGGATGCTGGGTATGGTTACCAGGAAATATTGAAACACTATTATCAGAACGTTACTATTACTAAGGAATGACGAAATATGAATGTAGATTTGTATGATTTTCATTTACCTGAGGAATTGATCGCACAAACTCCGCTAATGGAGCGGACGGCATCACGATTACTGACATTAAACAAGCAGGATGGGGCCATTGCCCACCATACGTTCAAGGACATCGTGGATCAGCTCCAGTCTGGAGACACGTTGGTGCTCAATGATACCCGCGTCATACCTGCAAGGTTGTTCGGGGTCAAAGAAGATACCGGCGCTAAGGCTGAAGTCCTCCTGCTGAAGAATCTTGGTGAAGACCGCTGGGAGGCACTTGTGAAACCCGGCAAGAAGCTAAAAATCGGCAGCGTCATCGTATTCGGCGACGAATTGAAAGCCGTCATCGAAGAAGAGGGCGACATGGGGGAACGGGTGCTGAAGTTTTCCTATAAAGGAATCTTTCAGGAAATCCTCGATCGACTAGGACAAATGCCGCTTCCTCCGTATATTAAAGAGAAGCTCGATGACAAGGAACGCTATCAGACCGTGTACTCACGGCATGAAGGCTCTGCGGCTGCTCCAACGGCAGGACTGCATTTTACGAACGAGCTTCTTGACGAAATTCGCAGCAAAGGTGTTACGATTGCGTATCTGACCCTTCATGTCGGACTCGGCACGTTCCGCCCGATGTCCGTTGACAAGGTGGAGGATCATGTCATGCACGCGGAATATTACTCCGTTTCGCAGGAGACGGCCGATATATTAAATTCGGCACGCAGCCGCGGCGGACGTGTGATCGCGGTTGGGACCACTTCTTGCCGGACGCTGGAAACGATCGGCAACCGGTTTAAGGGTGGAATGCTTGAACCGTGTAATGGCTGGACGGATATTTTCATTTATCCGGGTTATGAGTTTACGGTCGTGGATGCCCTGATCACGAACTTCCATCTGCCGAAGTCCACGCTGGTGATGCTGGTCAGCGCGCTGGCAGGCAGGGAACATATTTTGCATGCGTACGAGGAAGCCATCAAAGAGCGGTATCGCTTTTTCAGCTTTGGCGACGCGATGTTTATTTATTAAGTCCGGTAACGCGGAATATAGAGGATGGTATATACATGACAGCAGCAGTTTACTACGAACATATTAAAACCTGCAAACAATCCGGAGCGCGTCTAGGTCGCGTGCACACGCCTCACGGCGTGATCGAAACGCCGACGTTTATGCCGGTAGGAACGCAGGCTACGGTGAAAACGATGAGCCCGGAAGAGCTCAAAGCGATGGATGCTCAAATCATTTTGAGCAATACCTATCATTTGTTCCTTCGTCCGGGTCACGATATCGTGCGCGAAGCGGGCGGACTTCACAAGTTCATGAACTGGGATCGCCCGATTCTGACGGACAGCGGCGGCTTTCAAGTGTTCAGCTTGAGCGAAATGCGCAAAATCACCGAAGAGGGCGTGCATTTCCGTTCCCATTTGAACGGCGACAAGCTGTTCTTGTCGCCGGAAGTGGCGATGGAAATTCAGAATGCGCTCGGGTCGGACATTATGATGGCATTTGATGAATGCCCGCCATATCCTGCAGAGTATGACTATGTCAAAAAATCGCTTGAGCGCACAACCAGATGGGCCGAGCGCTGTTTGAACAGCCATGCCCGTCCGCAGGATCAAGGACTGTTCGCCATCGTTCAGGGCGGCATGTATGAAGATTTGCGTAAACAAAGCGCCCGTGATTTGACTTCCATGGATTTCCCGGGGTATGCTATTGGTGGACTCAGCGTTGGAGAGTCCAAGCAGCTGATGTATGAAGTGCTGGATTATACCGTTCCTCTCCTTCCGGACAACAAACCGCGTTATTTGATGGGTGTTGGTTCTCCGGATGCCCTGATCGAAGGCTCGATCCGGGGTGTGGATATGTTTGATTGCGTTCTTCCGACACGTATTGCACGTAACGGGACAACGATGACAAGCCAGGGACGCCTTGTGGTCCGAAACGCTCAATACGCCAGAGACTTTGGCCCCCTTGACCCCGCATGCGATTGTTATACTTGCCGGAACTATTCAAGAGCCTATCTGCGGCATCTGATTAAAGCCGATGAGACTTTTGGCCTGAGATTGACAACGTACCACAACCTGCATTTCCTCATCAATTTGATGAAGCAAGTGCGGCAGAGCATCATGGAAGACAGGCTGCTTGATTTTCGCGATGAGTTTTTTGAAAAGTACGGGCTTCATAACAATGATAAAGGTTTTTAAACAGGGATTTTCTCATTAATCCTGAAACGGCATTTACGGGGTTAGTCCATGAAAGGGGGGAAAGAATATGTTTGAAAGTTTTGAATTAGCAGCAGATGCCGGCGGTGGCGGAGGCAGTATTGTCAGCTTGATTTTGCCACTCGTTCTGATGTTTGCGATCTTTTATTTCCTGCTTATTCGTCCACAGCAAAAGAAACAAAAAACCCGCAATTCGATGCTGGGTTCTTTGAAAAAGGGAGATAAGGTCGTGACGATTGGTGGGCTCCATGGAACCATCATGGAAATTACAGACGACATCGTTGTTCTTCGTGTAAATGATGTAACCAAGCTTACATTTGACCGTAGTTCAATCAGCCATGCGACTAAAGTGAGCGAAGGCGAAGCATAGGTTGAGATTGACATAAAGACCAGACAGCTCACGCTTACTTATAATGAAAAGAGGCAGTTCCTTTGAGGAACCGCCTCTCTTTTATTCGGCAACCATTCTTTTTTATTACAGGCTGTCGTACATGTTGTGGCGCTGGTAAAGCATTGCGCCTTCTTTGCCTCTCAGGGACATCTTCGCAAATAAGATACCAAGGTTGGAAGCCAGAAGGCCCAGGATCGTGCCGGCAACCATATCTGTCAGCCAGTGAATGCCTAGGTAGAAGATGCTGAAAATAATGATGATTGCGCTGATTGTGGTCATGATGCCAAAACGGCGGTTGCCCGACCGCAAACCCAACACCATCATAGTGACCGAAATGGAGGTGTGAAGACTTGGAAAACAATTATTGAGCCCGGATAGGGGCCTGTACTCCTCCTCGAATTTCGGGAAAATATCGAGCATCAGAAACGATACGCCAGAAGGCGGATAAGACCAAACCTCGTTGACGGGGAAGAAAAGATAGAATGGTATGGCAACCGCATAATTAATAATGATGGCGAAACAGGTTGCGATAACGAACACTTTATTTTGATCCGAAATATAAACTCCGACCGAAGCGATCAACAGCGATTGAAATACGATCACATAGAAAAAAACAGAGACTGGCGTGATATAGCTGCTGTGGAAGAAGTCCTGCAAATTCTTTACGAAATGTCCCTCGAGACTATAAACCCAAGGCGTAAAGTCTTTGTGATAATCAAAGCTATTCTCTATTTTCAATTCGTATTTATTGGCCAGGAGAATACATACCATAATGAAAAACAACAGCAAAAATTTGCGTGAGGTCAGCAGTTCCCTAATAAAAAGGTATGCCGCCTTAAACGGATTGCGGAGCGTACCCAGCCAGATCAACAAAATGACGACAACCGTTGATGCGATGGATATACTCTGCATGGATTGAAATAGCAAAGCAGAAAAAGCCTCCTCTTGTAAGAATCACGTGAAATCAGTTTAACACATTTTAAGAGAAGAGACTCTATAAATTATTTCTAATATTCACCCCGAACATGCCCCCGATGGCAGCGGATGCAAATACGGTTCCCAAGAGCAGCAAATCGCCTATGCGGAGGGAGCTGTCCAGCGCGAGAAAACCTATAACTATGATTAGAAGGCCGTATAAAATACCGGTAAGCCCCCCATGATACCAGCCCTTTTTCCCCGAGCGTTTTCCCGCTACCATTCCACCGAATACGGCTGCAATCGCATGAACCACATAAATATAGTGCGATAAGCTCTGCTCTTTCATACCGCTGGACCACAGCAAGAGTGAGAGGATTAGCGCGCCAAGCATCATCCAAAAAAAGGAATAATACAGCCCGGAAAGAATTGGATTTCCGATTCGAAAAGAAAGTACGCGCCGGATCATGTGCATAAAAAGAACCCCCTTAATATTCCATAAGTTATTGTAAATCTATGTCCAAGCTATCCCGGGTAGTACAAGTTTTCCAATAATTAATCGGTACGGAAGTGCATGGGGAAACTGGGTATCGGTCAAAATAGACAGCGAAAGTTGCTCGTGAAAAATGGCGTTAAAAGGAGTGTTTGGCATATGGCATCTCATATCCTGATCCCCGTTTTTCGTACCGTACTCATGTATTTCGTCATCTATTTCACACTCAGAATTATGGGGAAACGTGAAATCGGGAAGTTGTCCATCTTTGATCTGGTCATTTCCATCATGATTGCAGAAATTGGCGTTTTTGTGCTGGAAGACATCAAGCGTCCCATCTATGATGGTTTATTTCCAATGGCTACCTTGGTCATTATTCAGATCACCATCGCTTTTATCAGCCTGAAGAGCCGGAAAGCTCGCCTGCTTTTTGAAGGTAAGCCAAGCATATTAGTCTCAGGCGGCAAGGTGCACAGGGCTGAAATGAAGAAGCAGCGTTATAACCTGGATGATCTGCTGCTGCAGCTTCGCGGACAAAATATTGAAAATATTGCGGATGTGGAATTTGCGATTCTGGAGACATCCGGACAGTTGACCGTAATTCCTAAATCGCAGTCCAATGATCAATCGGGTCAACAGCAAAGCGTAAAGAGCTCTTTGCAGCAGCATCAAAATTCTCCTTCACAGCGTCAGCCGATCACCCAGCCAGGGCTCAAGTCGAAGGGGGACATTCGGTCTTCAGACAGTCAAGGACAGGATGAACCGGGTGGGTCCGCATCTGCAGCCTCCAAGCCTAATAAGAAAATTTTGGTTCCGTCCGGTAAATTCAGCTACGGCGTACTTCCCGTTCCATTGATCATGGATGGAAAGGTGCAGGATGACAATTTGCAAAGACTGAAGAAAAACCGGTTCTGGCTTAAAAATCAAATTCAGGAGCAAGGCGTCAAAGAATTCAAAGATGTTTTCTTATGTTCCATCGATCATAAAGGCAAGGTGTATGTGGATCGGAAATAAGCCGAGCCTGTTAAGCTGCCGGATTTTTCGGTTCAGGGGAGGATGCAAACCATTTGCCGATAAGAGGCATTCTTTTCATGTCACGGCGAGAAACAAGTTTTGCAGAGAAAACAACGATCAGGAAACCGGCAGTGCCGATAAACAGAGCTGCGAAAAACTGAATCCAGCTGGATTGATGAAAAGGCAGATGACGAAAAGCGTAGGTGGTAACGGCTGCCATGATGAGCATTGCGCAAAGCAGCTTCAGCATATCCAGCAGCTTGAAACGGTAAGCTAACATGCGGCTGACGCTGTATCCGTGAAGGAACGTAACGATGATACTGTTGATAATAATCGCGATAATCGCTCCATATATGCCGTATTCGGGCTGGGAAGACAGATACCAGATCAGTGACAGCTTGATGATCGCGCCAACCAGAGTGTTGAATAGGGCTCTGCCGGGACGATCCAATGCCTGCAGTGTTGCCTGCAGCGGAGCCTGTACATACAGAAATAGCGCAAAAGGGGCGAGCATGCGCAGCATTCCCGAGATGTCTGTGTTGTTGTAGAGCAGCTGGCACAGCGGTTCGGCTAGAACATACATAATCACGGAGAAAGGGGCACCAGTCACGAGCGCAAGGCGTATAGTCTGGTTCAGCCGCTTATGGATCGTAAGACGGTCTTTACGCGCCGCAGCTTCAGATAACGAAGGAACCAGAGACACCGCGAGCGAAGAAGTCAGAGCGCCGGGCAGCAGCAGCACGGGGATAATCATGCCTTGCAGCGCGCCGTATTGTGCTGTGGCTACAGAAGTCACGATGCCCGCGATGGCCAAGCTTTGGGCGGTAATGATCGATTCAAACAAATAAGAGAAGGACCCTACAAGTTTACCGGCTGTAACCGGAACGGTGATTCCCATCAAACGCGGGAATAATCCGCGGCTTGCAGCTTCGTGACGGGCGCCCTTCTCTATTCTCGCAGTGCGAGATTGATCCCTGCGGAATTGCCATAACAGCGCCAGCAGGCCTACGAACTCCCCTGCCATGACCCCCAGCATGGCCCCCGCCGCTGCAAAAGCAATCCCCTTAGGCAGCAGCAAATACGAAAACCATAATGTGCATACGATTCTGGCAAATGTCTCCATAATGGAAGAAGCGGCGGAGGGAATCATGTTCTGCTTGCCTTGAAAATACCCCCTATACACGGATGAAACGGCTACAATGACAAGCATAGGGCTCATGCTCACAAAGGTGTAATATACCCGCGAATCTGTCAGGATGCTGCGCGTGACCCAAGGAGCGAGCCAAAGCGAGAGCGCCATGAACAGAATGCCGAGACCAACCGTTAGCATGAGACTGACACGAAGGACAAATCTTGAATTCTGCGGTTTGTTCTCCGTTTCGGCTTCGGATACGAGCTTGGCCACGGCTAGCGGAATTCCCCCCGTAATCAAGGTAACCAGTACCAGAAAAAAGGGATATCCCAGCTGGTAAATTCCGACACCCTCAGCTCCAATGATCCGGGGCAGGGCGATCCGCGGAATAAAGCCTAAAATCCGATTGATGATTCCGGCCGCAAGCAATATCATCGTACCTTGAATAAACGTCTGTTTCGTGGATGTCTGCTTATTAGGCGTTAGCTTGTTCAAATGTCCACTCCCTCTTCCGTGTCGAAGCTCTGTTGCGGCAGTAATTGTGACAGACCTTTTGTATATATGGATATGCTCTACTCGTCCATTCATACCACGACTTTTTACACAAGAAGCTTCGGGCAAAAGAAGGAATGGGAACCGCTTGGGTCGAATGTAGTTTATGAACGCTAAACTTGTTATCAGACATCAGGCAGAGAGGAGGCTACGCATGTGAGCCCGGAGAATATGAGCGAAAGCGAGATGGACGCTACCATTGAGGCTTTGTGCCGAAGCAAGGCGGAGGAATTCAGACTCGTGGGGTACGAACATGTCACGAGCAAAGACGTTTGGAACTGCGTCAGCAGCAAATACGAGAAGGAAGGGATTCCTCCGCTGTACAAGCTGGTAAACGATATTCTCTCTCTAAAGGTGTTGACGTTTATGAACTTTATGACAATATCTGCATATAAAGGTTCCTCTTTCGATTAAGGGAGAGGAACCTTTTCTGGTAAGCTTGTAGAGGGGGAAAAGCTAGCTAAAATATAGAAACGACATATATTGATAAATTGACTGCATTTTGACGCATGGCTATAATAGGAATATTGAGAACGAAAGGGGAACTAGGAACGGCATGAAAAGACTTGCTACTTTTATTATCGTCGTGCTCGTTGCGGTGGGAGTCATGGCCTGGTCCACGCCGGGATTGCTTGACAGCGTCCGGTTAGGCCTTGATCTTAAGGGAGGCTTTGAAATATTATATGAAGCTTCTCCGCTCGAACAGGGACAAAAAGTTACAAAGCAGTCCCTCACACGTACGGCAGAAAGTCTGGAAAAGCGCGCCAATGCGCTAGGTACCAGCGAACCTGAGGTAACCACGGAGGGCACAAACCGGATTCGCCTCAAAATCGCGGGAGTGACGAACGAAAAAGAAGTCAGAGAGAAAATGAAGGAACCTGCTTCGCTGACTTTCCGCAGCGCGGACGGCTGTAAAGCGCCTGCTGCAGACTCGTCAAATCCGGATAAAGATAAATATTGTAAGGTGGAGCTCGTCGGCAGTGATTTTGTCGAGAACGGGGCTTCCGTCGGTTATGACCAACTGAATCGTCCTGTTATTGATATCAAAGTGAAAGACAAGAAGAAATTCGCCGATGTTACGAAACGGCTGATCGGTCAGCCTCTGGCTATTTTCCTGGACGAAACCATGCTGTCTGATCCAACGGTTCAAGCCGAATTGACGGATGGTAAAGCACAGATTTCTGGCGGTTATTCCCTGGATGAAGCCAAGAAAATCAGCGATACCATCAACCTGGGTGCCCTTCCGCTCAAACTGACGGAGAAATACTCCCAGAGCGTAGGCGCGACACTCGGTAAACAATCGCTGGACAAGACCATACAGGCCGGTATTATCGGCTCCATTGTGATTTTGATCTTCATGATTGCGATGTACCGTTTGCCGGGCATTATTGCAAGCTTTGGCCTTATCGTTCATACCTGGCTGTTGATTCTGGTATTCGTATGGGCGGATTTCACCCTGACCCTGCCGGGCGTAGCCGCGTTTATTCTCGGTATCGGTATGGCGGTCGACGCGAATATTATTACCAATGAACGGATCCGGGAAGAAATTCGCAATGGCAGAAGCGTCATGTCTTCAGTTAAAGCGGGTAACAAATCTTCCTTGCGCACCATTCTGGATTCGAATATTACGACCATTATTGTCGGTGCGGTTATGTTCGCTTTTGGTACAGGCGCCGTTAAAGGCTTCGCGCTCGTACTGATCGTGGAAATCGTACTGAGCATTCTGACCAACGTGTATTTCACCCACTACCTGCTTAGCCTGCTGGTCAAGGCTGGCCTGCTTAAAAAACCGAAGCAGTTCGGGGTAAAGGAGAGTGAAATCAATGCACTTTAAAAAGGAATTTAACTTCGTGAAGATGAGCAAAGCTGCCTTTATATTCTCGATCGTGATTACGATTGCGGGTATCATCGCGCTTGCCGCTTTCGGTTTGAACTATAGCGTTGATTTCCGTGCAGGCTCGAACGTGGACGTGAAGCTTTCCCATAACGTAACGAAAGCCGAAGTGCAGCCACTGCTCGATGAGATCGGAATCGGCAAGGATGCTACCGTTTCTCCAGGTGACAACCGCGTGAACATTCGTTTCACGAAAGTATTATCACCGGAACAGGATGACCAGCTCAAAACATCTATTCAAAAGCTGGACAAGACAGCTTCCTTCGAAATCAACACCGTAGATACGGAAATGGCGAAGGAGCTCGGACGGAATGCGATTTACTCCGTGCTCATCTCTTGTATCGGGATCATCATATACGTAAGTATCCGTTTTGAATGGCGCTTTGCATTGGCGGCGATCATCGCGCTGCTGCACGACGCATTTATGGTCGTGGCGATCTTCTCGATCTTCCGTCTGGAAGTCAGCCTGACCTTCATCGTCGCGGTGCTGACCATTATCGGTTACTCGATCAACGATACGATCGTTATCTTTGACCGGATACGTGAAAACCTGCGTTTCGGCAAGCAGAAGACACGCGAGGATTTGGCGAATCTGCTCAATCACAGCGTCAATCAAATGCTGATGCGTTCCTTGTATACCGCATTTACGGTATTCATTGCAGCATTCTTCCTGTTCCTCTTCGGAGGAGAGTCGATCAAGATGTTCTCGCTCGCGATGGTGATCGGACTTATCTTCGGTGCGTATTCTTCGATCTTTATTGCAAGCCCACTGTGGCTGTTCCTTAAGTACAAGCAGAAACCGAAAGGGAAAGCGGTCAAGCCTTCCAAAGCGTAACATAAAGCAGTACGGGTGAAAGCCGCGTCTAATGCGACGCGGCTTTCATTCTGATAATGAACCTTCCAGGTGTTGACTCATCCATGGCTCATTCATCTCGAAGAAGCGGATGTCTTCCATTCAGGAATGACATCCATTCCACAGAAAAGAATCGGCATGTTGGGACTGCCGGAGAGGAGGCAAACATGAGCATACAACGTTCACATTCTTCCGATACCGTCAGCTGGACGGGGATGATCGGAGATTTATCGCTCGCCGTGTTTAAGGGCGCAGTAGGTTATTTCTCCGGAAGCAAGGCCTTGCTGGGCGATGCCTTGTATTCCGCCTCCGATGCTGTCTCTGCACTGAACCGGCTCATTCCGAGGCGCCCGTCCGTGAAAGGATGGGGGACAAGCAAGCAGCCGAGCCGTGCACACCGAACCGAGCCGATCTTCGCGATCCTGTTCGCGGTGCTGGTGTTAATGGGGGGACTGCAAATTGCGGTTGCTTCCATTCGGGAAATTGCATTGGGCAAGATTCATGTACCGGATCAATTTGCAATGATTGCCATCTTCGTATCTTTGGCGGTCAAAGAAGCTATATTTCAGTTTCAGTACCGCTATTCGAAAAAACAGGGAGACGGTCAGTACACGGTTTACGCTGAAGAGCACCGTTTCAGTCTGTACACATCATTAACCGTATGCGTCGGGGTGTTCTTATCCGTGGCAGGCGATTCCCTCGGGTGGAAGGCCATGATGTACATGGATCCGATTTCTGCCTTGATAGTTGCTTGTTTTGTAACCCGAAAAGGGTATCTGCTGATTACGAAATCTGTGTACGGCTCATTGGTTCAGGAAGCAGAGCAGGAGGATGCGATCAGCTTCATTGAGACCGTTCAACGGGTGCATGGAATTATAACCGTCGATGATTTAAAAGCTAGAGAGCAGGGGCATTATGTCACGGTTGATCTTAAAATCAGCGTCAATCCTCGGATTACCGTGCTTGAAGCGAATGAGATCGCCGAACGGGCCAAAAAACTGCTGATGCACCGCTTCGTGCATATCAGTGACGTGAATATTCAAGTCGTTCCTTATGATCCCGGTTATCCGTATAAATCCAATCATCAGCTGACGGATAATGAAATGCCGACACTGCTTCAATAATCATCCATGGGATATTACTCATGATAGGCAGGGAAAGAAAGGTGAACACGATTGTTTGAATCAAAATATACTTGGCAAGCCCCGAAAGGAAACGAAGAGACGGCCCGTAATTTGGCGGAGGAGCTCTCTGTTTCTTCTTTGACCGCTTCGTTGCTGGCCTCAAGAGGGATCAGCAATGCCGAAGAAGCAGGTATGTTTCTGAATGGGAATCTAGAGGCTTTGCATGATCCCTATTTGCTGCTGGGTATGGAGAAAGCAGTACCCCGCATCCGGCAGGCGATTGAAAATGAGGAGCATATCCTGATCTACGGAGATTACGATGCGGATGGTGTTTCCAGCACTTCATTAATGATTTATTTTATGCGCCATTTGGGTGCTTCCTATGATATCTACATTCCACACCGCTCCAATGAAGGCTACGGATTGCATAATCACGCGCTGGATTGGGCGCATCAGCAGGGAGTCAGCCTGGTCATTACGGTAGATACCGGCATCAGCGCAGTCGAACAGATCGCGTATGCCAATTCTTTGGGGCTGGATGTTATTGTCACAGACCACCATGAGCCGCCTGAGATGCTCCCGGATGCTTATGCTCTGATCAATCCGAAGCAACCCGGATGTCCTTATCCCTTCAAGGGCTTGGCTGGAGTTGGGGTAGCTTATAAATTGGCGCAGGCTGTGCTGAAGGATCCGCCGGTGGAATGGACGGAAATCGTAGCCATCGGAACCATTGCTGACTTGATGCCTTTGACCGGAGAAAACCGCATTTTGGTCAGCCGCGGCCTCGAATGCATGCGTCACACAGCATTTCCGGGTATTCAGGCATTAATGGAGGTAAGCGGGATTAAGATGGGAACGGTAACATCCATCAATGTCGCTTTTGGCATGGCTCCAAGAATCAATGCCAGTGGTCGACTGGATCATGCCGGTTCGGCGGTAGCACTGCTGACCACGGAGGATTTGGATGAGGCTCAGAAGCTATCCCATGCGCTGGATGAGCTGAATAAGGAACGGCAACAGGTTGTGGAAGCCATTGTCGAGGAAGCTTTAATCCAGCTCCAATGCAAAATGACTGATGGAGCCGTTCCGGATGTCATCGTCATTGCAGGTGAAGGCTGGAATGTGGGCGTAGTCGGCATTGTGGCTTCGAAAATTCTGGAACGGTATTACCGTCCGGTTATCATCCTTGGCATCGATCCGGCAACGGGCATGTGCAAAGGGTCCGCAAGATCGATTCCAGGACTGGATATTTTCGAAGCGCTGACTTCCTGCAAAGAGCTGATGGATCATTACGGCGGTCATCCGTCGGCAGCAGGCATGAGTCTAAACCGTGAGCAGTTGCCGGCATTTGAGGAAGCTCTCAATCGTTTCGCCGCGCAGGTCATGTCGGAAGAGGACTACATACCCGTTACTTCGACGGACGGGGAGTGGATATTGTCCGATGTACCGCTTGCTGTGATTGACGAGATGGAGATGCTGGCTCCTTTTGGAATGTCCAATCCGGTTCCCAAGCTTGTCTTTCGGGACACACAGCTCGTAGAGCTGCGAAAAATGGGGAAGGAAGGCAAACATTTGAAGCTCGTGGTCCGTCAGGGAGAAGCGCGGATTGAAGCTGTTGCCTTTGGCCGGGGAGAATTGGCTGGTCTGCTGGAACCTGGCATGACGCTAGATATTCTCGGGGAAATTTCCGTCAATGAGTGGAACGGTTCGAGAAAGCCGCAGTTGATGCTGCAGGATATGAAGATCACGGGCCCGCAGGTATTTGATTTACGTGGTTGCAAGGAGCCCTGGGGAGAAATACAGCGGATGGTTGATACCGTTGCTCCGCATATGCGGCTGGACTACAGGCATATCGCAGCCGTGTTCAATCCGAGTCTTGAAAGTTCCCCCAAAATGCATTTGAATGATTGCACCCTTTGGGTATATGATAAGAAGGCTGGAATTTCGGCATTTAACGATGCGGCGAATATGTATGGCAAAGATCAAATCACGACTTTATTTA
This sequence comes from Paenibacillus dendrobii, assembly GCF_009807035.1. Lineage (GTDB taxonomy): Bacteria > Bacillota > Bacilli > Paenibacillales > Paenibacillaceae > Paenibacillus_AQ > Paenibacillus_AQ dendrobii. The sequence goes on along the minus strand of NZ_WUBI01000002.1, from coordinate 926,841 downwards.
TGGTTCATGTGCCGGATTCTGCGGAACAGCTGGATGCGCTGCTCGCTTCGTTCAAGAATCTCTCGAATGTGTTCCTTCTCCATGCAGGCCGCAGCAAGGGAGAGCAATTGACGATACCGAGTCGCGATCAGTTTAAATTGCTGTATGTTTTATTGATGCGCATGGCTGCAGAGCCAATCAGGGAGCAGGAGGCACTTGCCAGACTTAGCCAGCAATCTTCCTCATCCTTGCGGATGGTTACTATGATGATGGATGTATTTGAAGAGCTTTCGTTTATTGAGCGACGCGACGGGGATATTGTGGTGATTCCTAAACCGCCGAAGCGTGAGCTCAGCAGTTCCATGCATTTTACGAATTTGGGCAGTTTGGCCGAAATGGAACAGCATTTGGTGTATGCAGGCACTCCGCAGTGCACGAGCTGGATCATATCCCGATGGGAAGGCGTCAGCTAAACGCATGACCGTTTTGTATAATTTTTAGGAGGAGATTATGTTGGATTATAAAGAGTACATTCGGGTGATACCTGATTTTCCGCAGCCGGGTATCAGCTTTAAAGATATTACGACTTTGCTTCAGAACGGGGAAATGTACAAAAATGCCATCAATGAGCTTAAGAAGATGGTTTCTGCTCTGAAGATTGATGTCATTGCCGGTCCGGAGGCACGCGGATTTGTGGTAGGAGCTCCTCTTGCTTATGCGCTTGGCGTTGGTTTCGCACCGATCCGCAAAAGCGGAAAGCTGCCTTACGAAACCATCGAGGTTGGATACGACCTGGAGTATGGTAAGGATCGTCTTGCGATGCATACGGATGCCATCCAAAAGGGGCAGAATGTCCTGATTGCGGACGATTTGCTGGCGACGGGAGGAACGATCTCCACCTCGGTCGATCTGGTTCAACAACTTGGCGGCAATGTGGTAGGAGCGGCTTTTCTGATTGAGCTGTCTGCCTTGAATGGTCGTGCTAAACTGCCAGGCGTTGAAGTATTCTCCCTGATGACATACGAAGATTAATAGGAATTGTCATAAAACGGGAAGTTCCGTTTCCCGGGAAATAAAACACTTTTGGGTCCATTCAGACCTGAAGGTGTTTTTTTATTTGTCTTTTTCGTATATTGAAATTCACTATTCCGAAAACCGGCAGGAAATGAAATGAAAAAGGAGGAAAATTCCACGTTAGATAATAAAATAGAAAAATAACTTTTTTATTCATTTCAAATTTGCTATAATTTCCCTTGAAAGCGGTTTAAAAGTGGAAAAATCCGTTTTATGGAACCGCAGCCGTTGGATAAATCTTTTAATAATCATGTAAAGGGAGCCGAGAAAATGAAAAAGAGCAAAAAGGGAATCGTAATCACGTTATTGTCTGTTTTAATGCTGTCCTTCATGTTAAGCGCCTGCGGGGGAGAGAAATCAGATTCTGCAAAAAGCAGCAAAGCCGGTCCCGTCAAGCTTGAATTTTGGACGATTTCACTTCAGCCAACCTTTACCGATTATTTCAACAAGCTGATTGCGGACTATGAGAAAACCCATGAGGGAGTGACCGTTGAGTGGAAGGACTATCCATATGATGCGGTGACCAACAAGCTTTTGACCAGCATTGCCAGCGGCAGCAGCCCGGATGTCGTTAACCTGAATACGGAATTTGCCAGTCAAATGGGTTCCAAGGGAGCGGTTGTGGATCTGAACCAGTTTCTGACTGATGAGCAGAAGCAGTCTTATTTTGACGGGATTTTCAATTCAACGGTGATCGACGGTAAGGCTTATGCATTGCCATGGTACACCGGGACCGAGGTTCTGTTCATGAATACCAAAATCGTCAAGGAAGCCGGTCTTGATCCAGCCAATCCGCCGAAATCACAGGATGAACTTGTGGCATGGGCGAAGCAGATCAAGGAAAAAACGGGAAAAACGGGCTACTCGACGCAGTGGGTATCGAATCTGTTTCCGAAAGAGGGAATCAAGATTTTGAATGACGATAAGACGGCTGCAGCTTTTAATACGCCGGAAACGAAAGCCATTCTGGAAAATACGAAAAAGAAAATTGCGGACGGCGTCATTATGAAAGAGGATGTTCCTTTTACCAAGCAAATCCAATATTACTCCAGCGAACAGGTTGCTTTTGAAATCGCGGGACCCACGTTCATCAACTTCCTGAAAACGTCCGCGCCTGATGTATATAAGAATACAATTGCGGTTCCAATGCCTACAAGCAAAGCCGATGTGCGTTTGTCCAATAGCATGGACGTGGTGGTCCCTGCCAAGTCCAAGCATCAGAAGGAAGCGGTGGAGTTTGCAGCCTTTATTACGAATGCGGATAATCAAACGGCCTTTTCCAAAGCGGCCAACACTCTGCCATCCACGAAAGATTCGATCAAGGATCCGTTCTTTACCCAATCGGACAATACGCTGGAATCACAGGCTAAGATCGCTTCTGCCAACAGTTTGGATAAAGCGGTCGATTATATGGTGGGCGTGCCTAATGCATCGGATATCAATGCTGCCATTGCCAGAGGCCTGCAGAAGATTATGTTGAATGACGCAGACCTCCAATCCACGCTTGACGCGATGGAGCAGGAAGTCAACCAGGTTGTGAAAAAGTAGCTTGCGCTCTTTGAGACCAAGCGGGAGTGCGATTGCATCGATAATCAGATCCTGCGGCTGCGTTTCCCCGTTGCAGGATCCTCGAATAGGACGGTGAGCAGAGCATGAAGAGATGGAGATGGTCAGAATCCATGACAGCTTGGGCTTTTATGGCACCTGGCCTCGCTCTCATTGCCGTGTTTGTGTTTTGGCCGATCATCTACGGGATTCCACTATCTTTTACCGATTATTCCGTTATTTCCGAGACGCACTACATTGGCTTTGATAACTTCGTCACGGCATTTCATGATAAGAACTTCTTAATATCCTTATGGAATTCGCTTCTGTATGTCATCATTGTGCCGATCATCCAGATCTTTTCGATCCTGATGGCTATATTGGTCAACGGCAAAATTCCCGGAGTGAAAATATTTCGGACAGCATATTACATTCCTGTCGTGACGTCCATGGTGGCCGTCGCCCTGATCTGGAGTTGGCTGCTCAGCAGCAATGGGGTCGTGAATTTTTTCTTGCTCAAGCTCGGTTTGATCAACGAACAGATCGCCTGGCTGTCGACGAGCAGTACAGCCTTGTTCGTTCTGATGTTCATTACGATGTGGAAGGGACTCGGCTACTACATGATGCTGTATCTGGCAGGTCTGCAGGGCATTCCTTCGGACTTATACGAAGCAGCCCGAGTGGATGGTGCCAGCCGCTGGCGCGTGATATGGAGCATTACGATTCCGCTGCTGCGGCCGCACATCCTGTTTTGCACTTTGATCTCGCTGATGGGAGCCATTCGAGTCTTCGACGAGGTCTATATCTTGACGAAGGGCGGCCCGGGCACCTCAACTCTGACCTCCAGCGTGTATATTTTTCAAAAGGGCCTGGAGCAGTTTAATTTCGGTTACGCCTCGGCGCTGGGGCTGATCGTCAGCATCCTTATTGGTATCCTCAGCGTGCTGGTATTCCGGTTTAATCAGAAAGGCGGTGTCAATCCATATTGATGACAGCGACCCATCGATCCCGAAAAATGGCTGCAGGCATTCGGCTGACGATCGGCTATGTGCTGCTGCTGGCCCTGGCCCTGTTTATGATGGGACCGTTCTTGTGGCTGCTCAGCGTGTCGCTGATGCCAGGCAAAAACGTGTTCGCTAATCCGCCGGCCATTCTCCCGACGTTTATTGATTTCGACAACTACGTTAAAGTATGGCAGTTTATGAATTTTCCAAAATATATCTATAATACGGTGGTTATCACGGTTATGGGTGTGGTTTTTAACGTCATTCTGGCTGCGTTGACGGCATATCCGCTGGCGACTTTCCGGTTCAAAGGACGAAATCTGGTATTCACGCTGCTGATCGCGACGATGATCATTCCCTCTTCCACAGCCATGATCGTGCATTACTTAACCATTCAGTGGCTGCATCTGACGGGCTCCTTTCTGGGCGTGGTGCTGCCGTCTGCCGTATCCGTATTTAACATCTTCCTAATGCGCCAGACCTTCCTCGGTATACCGCCAGATGTCCGGGACTCGGGCAAAATGGATGGGGCATCGGAATTTAGGATATGGTGGCAACTCGTGCTCCCGCTCGTAAAGCCGGCCATAGCCGTCATTTCGCTGCTTGAAATGATGTCCTTCTGGAATAATTTTCTGTGGCCGATTGTCGTGCTGGACGACCCGCAAAAGTATCCGCTTGCCGCAGCGCTGACCTTTTTGAACGGGCAATTCTCCTATAACTTCGGCTGGATCGCCGCGGGTACGATGATTTCGGTGCTGCCGATTATTATCGTGTTCCTGTTCACCCAACGCTACTATATGGAGGGCATCGCAGGGGCGGTAAAAGGATAATGCCCTAACAGCCGCATACATGGTGATAGACAGCCCAAGCGGTCGCAATGAACAAGTTTATAACGAATTTAAGCATGTTTAAAAAGGAGAGCTGACAACGATGGGGAAGCTGGGGAAAATCGCTTTCGTTCCGCTCGATGAGAGGCCGTGCAATTACGAATTTCCTTATCTGCTTGCGCAGGGGACGGAAATAGAACTGGTGCGACCGCCGATAGAGATGATGGGCCTTAAAAAGAGGCCTGGCGATACGCACAAACTGTGGAGCTGGCTGGAGGAACAGGCGGCGGATGCGGACGGGGCAATCATTGCGCTCGATACATTACTGTACGGCGGCATTATCCCGTCGAGGCTGCACAGTATGGAGCATTCGCAAGTGGCCGAGCGTCTTCAGAAACTTCGGAGCTTGAAAGAACGGAATCCGAACCTCAAAATCTTTGCTTTTCAGCTCATTATGCGATGCCCGCAATATTCGATTGCGGATGAGGAACCGGATTACTATGCCGATTGGGGCCGGGAGATTTTCCGGCAAGGGTATATCGGCCACAAGCGGGAGCTGGGGATTGCATCCGCGGAAGATTTAGAGGAACTGGAAGAGATCGGGCGAAGGCTTCCGTCTGAAATCATGGATGACTACATGCTTCGCAGATCCGTCAATATTGATGTCATTCAAGATGTGCTCGGATGGGTCACCGAAGGTTGGATTGATTTTATGATTTTCCCGCAGGATGATTCGGCACCGTTTGGCCATACGGCCAAGGATCAGCAAAGGGTGAGGGCCATGATATCTGAACTTGATCTTGAGCTGAAAACTTATATGTATCCAGGGGCGGACGAAGCAGGCTGCACGCTTTTAGCCCGCATGATCAATGACGGAAAGGGCAGGATTCCGCTGGTCTATCCGCGGATGGCTGCGGTGCAGGGACCGTTTGTAACCCCGCTATACGAGGATCGCTTTTTCTATGAGAGCCTGAAATATCAAATCCTGGCCGCAGGGGGGCTGATCGCAGCTTCGGCGGAAGAGGCAGATCTCGTTCTGCTGGTGAACACGCCGGGCGAGACCATGATGGAAGCTGATTCACAGGAGCATCCGTTTTTGAGCTATGATGTGTACCGCAATATCATCGAGCTGGTGGAGTATGGGAACTACACGCTGGTCCATAAAGGGAAACCGGTAGCCGTTGCCGATGTTGGATACGCCAACGGTGCAGACCGGAAGCTCGTAAAGCTGCTGAAGCAAAAAGAGATGCTGTTTGAGCTTGCCGGATACGCCGGCTGGAATACCAGCTCGAACTCCCTGGGAACCGTGATAGCCCAATCCATGTTATATTTGCATTATGGCAGGACGGCGCAGCACTTGGATTTCCTTTCGTTGCGTTACGCCGAGGATCTCTGTTATTGTTCGGTTGTCCGCATGGGACTGAATCAAGGCGAGGTTGAAGCCATGGGGTTCAGCAAATTTGAGCTGGATGGCCGGCGGGGAGAGGTTTCCCGTTTGGTGAAGCAGCAGATTGCCGAAGAACTGGATAAACGGATTAACGGTCCTCAAGGGCAAGTTGAAATTACGGATTGCTATATGCCGTGGAACCGGACTTTTGAGGTGGGTCTCAGTGTACGGTATCATTCATCAACATAATCGCTTGCAGCAGAAGTTGTTCATAAAAAAAGAGCCGGCAGCGCTCCCTGACAGGGGCTTGTCCGGCTCTTTATTTGATTTGAGATCAGTCAGGAATTTTTTCGACGAGCTCATCGTTCTTTTCGTTGGAGAGCCCGAGCACCTCGATCAGTTTGAAGAACAGGCTCAGCACCATACCGACGATCGTGGCCAGCGCCATACCTTTCAAATGCACGTTGCCTAAATCGAGCTGCACGCCGCTGATACCTACGACGAGAATGATCGTGGCCAGGATCATATTGGTCGCTTTCGAGAAATCGACCTTCTGCTCAACGAATATCCGCAGACCCGATGCGGCAATGACGCCGAACAATAGCAGGGATACGCCGCCCATGACCGGAACCGGAATGTTCGAGATAATGGAGGAGAAGGTGCCCGAGAAGGATAATATGATGGCGATAACAGCCGCTCCGCCGATCACGAACACGGAGTATACCTTGGTAAGCGCCATGACGCCGATATTTTCACCATAGGTCGTGTTTGGTGTCGATCCGACGAACCCGGAAATAATGGTTGAAATACCATTGCCCAGCAGCGAGCGGTTCAGGCCGGGATCTTTGGAGAGATCCTTGCCGACAATGTTGCTGGTGACAAGCAAATGCCCGATATGTTCGACAATAACGACGAGGGATACGGGAATGATGGTTAGAATGGCGTTCAAGTCAAATTTAGGAGTCGTTATGGTTGGTACAGTCAAGAAATGAGCACTTGCTATAGCTCCCTTATCAATCATGCCCGGCATAAAGTAAGCGATCACGTATCCAGTCACGATCCCGATGAGGATGTGAATGATTTTCGGGAAACCCCGGAAAAGAACGGCTCCGATCACGGTTACGCCAAGCGTGGTCATCGAGAGAATGACCGCATTGGGATTAAACCAATCTGCGGAAGCGCCATCCTGCGGGATGATACCGGCCATACCGGCCGCGGTAGGTACGAGTTCGAGCCCGATCGTTGCTACGATGGCACCCATGGCTGCCGGAGGGAATACGACGTCGATCCATTTGGTTCCTGCATATTGTACGGTGAGCCCGATGGCGATGAAGATAACGCCGGTAACGATGAAGGCTCCGAGAGCAAGAGGGTAATTGTCCGTATTATCAAGCAGAACCATTTGCACGGGGGCAATGAAGGCGAAACTTGAACCGAGATATGCGGGGATTTTTCCGCGACAAATGAGAATGTAGATAAGTGTTCCGATTCCGTTCATGAGCAAAATCATTCCAGGGTCTACATGGAACAAGTTAGGCACCAGCACCGTACTGCCGAACATGGCGAACAGATGCTGCAGGCTGAGAAGGAACCCCGGACCTAGCGGAAGCCTTTCATTTACTTGAATTTCGCGTTGCAATGAGCTCACTCCCAAATCGAATATTTTTCGTATCGAAAATTGCATTCAATCTAGATTAGCCAAGAAACCGACATTTTTCAATCATTTTTTTAATAAATGTTCGGGAATTGCCAAAAAGTGAAGTTTGTTGCCGTCAGCGCTTCCTGATCCTGGCAAGAAATATTGACGTAGAGCCTTTCAAGCGTCATAATTATATAAAATCTCGTTTGAACAATGAACCTGCTAAAGATGGAACGTCGGCGGGTTCTATTTCATATAGAAGGGAAACGGAAACGACTAGAATGGGCATAGAGCGATTACTTGAAAAGGCTGGGGCCTATATAAAAGAGCCAGATTTGGAACGCATCCGGGAAGCTTATCATTTCGCGGATCAAGCCCATCACGGCCAGGTCCGCAAATCCGGTGAACCTTATATTCTGCATCCGCTTGCGGTTGCAGATATTGTCGTGAACCTGATGATGGATACGACATCAATCGTTGCCGCGTTGCTGCATGACGTCGTTGAGGATACAACTGTATCGCTGGAGGAAATACGCGAGAAGTTCGGAAATGCCTGCGCGATGCTCGTTGACGGGCTGACCAAGCTGGAGCGCATCCAGTTCCGTTCCAAGGAAGAGCAACAAAATGAAAACTATCGCAAAATGTTCATCGCCATGGCGCAGGACATTCGTGTGATCGTGATCAAGCTGGCCGACCGGCTTCATAATATGCGTACATTGAAATACCAGTCAGAGGAAAGTCAGCGGCGAATTGCTTATGAAACGCTGGAGATTTTCTGTCCGATTGCAGATCGGCTTGGTATTTCTGCCATTAAGAGCGAAATGGAAGATCTTTCGCTTCGTTACTTGAATCCTCAGCAGTATTACCGTATTGCCAATTTGATTCATAAAAAACGCGCTGAACGCGAGCAGTTTGTCGATATCGTCATATCCCGTATCCGCGAGAAGCTGGATGAAATGGGCATTGAGGGTGATTTGTCAGGCCGACCAAAGCATATTTACAGCGTTTTTAATAAGATGACAACGAAGAACAAGCAGTTCAATGAAATTTACGATCTGATTGCCATCCGCATTATTGTGGACAACATTAAGGACTGCTATGCTACGCTGGGCATTATCCATACCCTTTGGAAACCCATGCCGGGGCGATTCAAAGATTATATTGCCATGCCAAAGGCGAATATGTATCAATCGCTGCATACGACGGTGGTAGGACCGAACGGGGAACCGACGGAAGTGCAAATCCGAACCTCGGAAATGCATCGTACCGCCGAATACGGGATCGCAGCCCACTGGGCATATAAAGAAGGTACGTCTCCAGGCGGCAATTTCGAGAATAAAATGACCTTTTTTCGTGAAATTCTGGAGCTGCAGCATGAAGCGAAGGATGCATCGGAATTTGTGGAATCGCTCAAGATGGACTTTTTCTCCGATCTTGTCTTTGTCTTTACGCCGAAGGGGGAAGTTGTTGAACTTCCGTCAGGCTCCGTTCCTCTGGATTTTGCGTACCGCATTCATACGGAGGTCGGCAACCGGACGATCGGGGCGAAGGTTAACGGCAGGATCGTACCGCTGGATCACCGCCTCAAAACGGGTGATATCGTCGAGATTCTGACCTCCAAGCATTCTTATGGCCCAAGTGGGGACTGGCTGAAAATTGCCCAATCTTCCCATGCGAGAAGTAAAATCAAACAGTGGTTCAAGAAGGAGAAACGGGAAGAAAATGTGGAGAAAGGCCGTGATATGGTCGAGCGTGAGCTCAAGGGACGCGGACTTGATCCTTCCGAATGGACCACGGATGATAAGCTGCTGGAGGTAGCCAAGAAGTTTGCCTTTAATGATGTGGACGATATGTTGTCGGGCATTGGTTTCGGCGGGATTACGGCAGCCCAAATCTGTACGCGTCTAACCGAGCGTCTCCGCAAAGAGCAGGAAGAGGCGAGCTTGCTTGAATTGACGTCGGAGAAAAAGGAAATTAAGCTTCCTTCCGAGAAAAAGTCGCGTCCAACCAATGGCGTTCGCGTCAAAGGCATCGACAATCTGCTTGTCCGCTTTGCCCGCTGCTGCAATCCCGTACCCGGGGATGATATCGTGGGATATGTGACCCGAGGACGCGGCGTTTCCGTCCACCGGGCCGATTGTCCGAATCTGCCGACCTCAGATGAAGGCGAGGAAGCTGCGCGCGTGATTGAGGTGGAATGGGAAACCGAGATCGAAGCGAACTATAGTGTCGATATTGAAATTACCGGCCATGACCGCAATGGTCTACTGAATGAGGTTCTTCAGGCCGTATCGGAGAGCAAAACGAATATGTCAGCCGTTACAGGGCGTTCGGATAAGAATAAAATGGCGCTCATTCATATGACGATCCTGATCCGCAACACGGATCATCTGCATTCTGTCGTGGAACGGATCAAGCGCGTAAAAGATGTGTATACCGTGCATCGGATTATACAGTAAGAAGGAGCGTAGCACATCAGCATGAGAGTTGTCGTTCAACGTTGCAAGGAAGCGAAGGTTACCGTGCATGGGGAAATCACAGGCCAAATCAGCCAAGGGTTGATGGTACTGGTGGGTGTCACTCATGATGATACGGAAAAGGATGCGAAGTATCTGGCCGACAAAGTGGCTGGATTGCGTATTTTTGAGGATAGTGAAGGCAAAATGAATTTCAGCGTCACGGATGTGGGTGGAGCGGTATTGTCCGTTTCCCAATTTACGTTATACGGAGACTGCCGCAAGGGCAAACGGCCTAATTTCATGGCTGCAGCCAAACCCGATGCAGCGCTTGCTCTGTACGAATGCTTCAACCAAGAGTTGACTGCGAAGGGACTAGAGGTGGCCACAGGACGGTTTGGAGAAATGATGGATGTAACATTTACCAATTGGGGACCGGTCACTTTGATGATTGACAGCAAAACGACGGCATAGAAAAGCATTCTGGCGGGAATGCTGTTCATATGAGCTACACTAGTTTTCAGCCGAAGGAGCCGTCATTTTATGCGTCAATCCTCCCATGCGTTTGCACTGAAACAGATCTCATATATGCCGCTTGAATCCGTCAAGGAGGCTGTAAAGCTGGAACGGACGGGCGAAATTCCCTTTCCCTTATGGAACGGATACAGCAAGGGGAAGGGAACTCCTCATCAAATGCGGTAGAACATTTTGCCGTCATCGACTAGAATTGCAGGCTTCCCTTTTGGGGAGCCTCTTTTTTTTGAGATTATACAAATTAATAATTCAATAGACGTCGAGACGTTTTTCTTGTCCCTCAAGAATGGGGCGAAGAAGGTCTAAGTTTTTGCGGCTACTGTTATAAAGGGAGATCATTGGGGTAATAACAAAGCGTGGACAACAACCTGAAAGGAGATCGAAATCCATGAGTAAAGTTGCTTTTTTACTGGCTAACGCATTTGAAGATTCAGAAATGAAGGTACCCTATGATGAAGTGAACAAAGCAGGTCATAAAACGGATATCATCGGCCTCCAGAAAGGCGAAACATTGAAGGGCAAAAACGGCGAGGCAACTTACACCGCTGAAAAATCGATTTCCGAGGTTAATGCTGCCGAATACGATGCAGTCGTTATTCCCGGCGGTTCATCTCCGGAGAATCTGCGTCTGGATCCTGACATACTGACATTCGTAAAAGAAATGAACAGCTCGAAAAAGCCGGTCGCGGCGATTTGCCACGGTCCGCAAATTCTTGCGAGCGCCGATCTGCTGAAGGGCCGGACAATCACTTCGTATCCGCCGCTTCAGGACGATATGGTCAACGCAGGAGCGGAATTCAAGGATGAAGAAGTTGTCGTAGACGGCAACTACATTACTTCACGGACTCCCAAAGACGAACCGGCCTTTGTCCGGGAACTTCTTAAAGTGCTGTAATCCATCATGGAGGAGTGTTTTGAAGCTGAGCCAATGATTCATTATGTGAAAAGGATTTGGCAAAAACCCCAAATTTGAGGAGGTAATGATCATGACAAAGCAAATTCAAGCTTACTTCAAGACCGAGGATGACGCGGAGAGCGCGAAGACCCAATTAATCGGGACCCAAACCGAACATCTTGAGGTCAGCCGTTTAGGAACGACGCTGGATGGAAACAGACATATCCTGCTGCCGATTGCTACCGTAAATATGGTAGGCAATATGAATACTGGCGGTGCGATCGGCGCTGCAGGCGTGCCGGGGATGGGATATGCAGCACCGGTAGTTCCGGTTGAGAATGACGAGAACGACATATATCAACAAAGTGAAGACACCCCGCCGGAGGAACGCGTAACGCGCCGCGGGGTGAACGGGGATGAGACGCTGCTTGGTGTTACCGATGCAAATGCCGATCCGAAAGACTATCAAGACCTGGAATATGTTCTATCTTGCAAAGTACAGGACGGGGACTATTCGAACGTGTTGAACAAGCTGCGCAACAATGGCGGTTACGTCGAAATTTTCGACTGATGTTTAGAGAGCTTTCCAAGAGCGTGCAAAACGTACTTGGAGAGCTTTTTCTTACCCGCATTAATAAAGCGCTTTCCCGTTTGTAATATAACTGTAATATTAGTTTCATCATCCCTTAATATAGCCTGTTTATAATAACAGCATGACCCCCTTTTTTAATATAAAACCTTTTGACCTACAATCCGTATTGTAGGTTTTTCTTTTGTCTGCCACTTGACTTTAGTGTAGCAGTTCATTACAATCTAAAAATAATCTAAATTTGATTCGATGACGGGACCAAGTAGTCCGTGCCCCACCATGCAGAGAGGAATCCCTTAGGCTGGAAGGATTCTATGGATGACCGGATGAATGACTTCCCCGAGAACAGGCGGCGAAAACAGGCAAATCTCCTTTTGGCAGGAGGGCTGTTAGTAGACGTTCTGCGCGGAACGGGCGTTAATCGTATGAAGCGGATGCACGGAGAGTTTGCGGGTATCCGGAATGTGGGTGGCACCACGGGTGATTGATCAAGTACAATCTCTCGTCCCTGTTTGCTTGTTAAAGCAGCAGGGCGGGGGATTTTTTGTTATATCCTGATATGTAAACCCATGCTTTGATAGGTAAAGCTTTTGCATACAGAAGAGATTAATTTTGGATGGGGGTAGAACTATGGCTTACCAAAAACCGACAGGTACACAGGATTTTTTGCCGGGTGTGGTGGAGAAGTGGCAGTTTGTTGAAGAAAAAGCCAGAGACTTGTGCCGGCGTTTCAATTACCGTGAAATTCGTACTCCGCTATTTGAACAGACGGAACTGTTTGAACGAGGCGTTGGCGAAACGACGGATATCGTCGAGAAAGAAATGTATTCGTTTAAGGATAAAGGCGACCGCAGCATGACCCTCCGTCCGGAAGGGACCGCAGGCGTTGTACGTTCCTACGTGGAGAACAAGCTGTACGGAGAGCCTGATGTCAGCAAGCTGTATTATATCGGACCCATGTTCCGTTATGAACGTCCTCAGGCAGGACGTTACCGCCAGTTTCACCAGTTTGGTGTAGAGGCTTTCGGTGCGGTAGATCCGGCAATTGACGCAGAAGTGGTTTCACTTGGCTATCAATTCTGCAAGGAACTTGGGCTGCAGGGCGTTAAGGTGGAGATCAACTCCGTCGGCAATCCCGAGAGCCGCGCGGCATACCGCGAGAAGCTGCTGGAATTCCTGACTCCGATGAAAGACAGCTTGTGCAAAGACTGCCAGTCCCGCATGGAGCGCAATCCGATGCGCGTACTTGACTGCAAAGTCGATCAGGACAAGTTTACGAATGCACCTTCGATTCTGGACAGCCTGGACGAGGAATGCACGAATCACTTCGAGCAGGTGAAAAAATACCTCACGGATATGGACGTGGACTTTGTCGTGAATCACCGCCTCGTGCGCGGTCTCGATTATTACACGCATACTGCGTTTGAGTATAAGGCGCAAGGCATTGGTGCTATCGACACGATTGGTGGCGGGGGACGTTATAACGGCCTTGTCAGCGAAATCGGGGGACCCGAGCAGCCGGGTATCGGACTTGGGCTGGGTCTCGAACGCATCCTGCTCATTCTGGATAAACAAGAAATCGACCTGAATGCGGTCAAACCGCTGGATGTGTATTTTGTTGCTTTGGGCGAAGCCGCTGATCGTGAGATCACGAAGCAGCTGTATCTTGTCCGCAAAGACGGCCTATCGGCAGAACGCGACTATCTGGGGAGAAAAATGAAAGCCCAAATGAAGTCCGCAGACCGGTTTAATGCCAAGGTGACGGCAATCCTAGGTGACGATGAGCTGGAGCGGGGCGAAATTGCTCTGAAATCCATGGCAACAGGTGAACAGCAGACCGTGAAGCTCAGCGAGCTGGCGGCAAAATTAAGGGAATTCGCCGAAAAGGCATAAATCATAGAAAAGGGGTATGAGAAACATGCATAGGACTCATCAATGCGGAAGCCTGACCACAGGCCATATTGGAGAAACCGTAACACTGAACGGCTGGGTACAAACCCGCCGCGACCTTGGAGGCGTATTGTTTATCGATCTGCGCGACCGAAGCGGCATCGTACAGGTTGTATTCAACCCTGCTTACTCCGGTGAAGCTTTGGCCATTGCCGATAAAGTTCGTAGTGAATATGTGCTATCCGTTTCCGGTAAAGTCGTACAGCGCGATGCCGAGACGATCAATCCGAATCTGCCGACTGGCCAGATCGAAGTGCAAATTACCGAGATCGAAGTGCTGAACGCGGCCAAGACGCCTCCATTCTTCATCGAAGATGGCGTGGAAGTGGACGAATCTCTTCGCCTGAAATACCGTTACTTGGACCTGCGCCGCCCGGAAATGCAGAAGACTCTACTGCTTCGTTCCAAAGCGTCTAAAGTGTTCCGTGACTTCCTGGACGGCGAAGGCTTCATCGAAGTGGAAACACCGATCCTGACGAAAAGCTCCCCTGAAGGCGCACGCGATTATCTCGTGCCAAGCCGCGTGCATGACGGCGAGTTTTTCGCTTTGCCGCAATCTCCTCAGCAGTACAAACAGCTGCTGATGGTGGGCGGCCTCGAACGTTATTTCCAAATCGCTCGCTGCTTCCGTGACGAAGACCTGCGCGCTGACCGCCAGCCGGAATTTACACAAGTCGACATCGAGACCTCCTTTTTGAGCCAAGACGAGCTGCTGGGCATGATGGAAAAGCTGGTGGCCCGCCTGTTCAAAGAAACGGTCAATGTCGACATTCCACTGCCGTTCCAACGCCTGACTTATGCCGATGCAATGGACAAATACGGTTCTGATAAACCGGACCTTCGTTTCGGGCTTGAATTGATCCAAGTCAGCGACCTGGTTGCATCCAGCGGTGTCAAAGTGTTTGCTTCCGTCGTCGAAAAAGGCGGAGAGGTCAAAGTGCTGAACGCCAAAGGCTGCGGAACATGGAGCCGCAAGGAAATCGACGATTTGGGTCCGTTTGCGGCCCGTTACGGCGCTAAGGGATTGGCTTGGATCCAAGTGAAGGAAGGCGAATTCAAAGGGCCGATCGTGAAGTTCTTTACGCCTGAAGAAATCGAAGCGCTGAGAGAACGCACTGGAGCCGAAGAAGGCGACCTGCTGCTCTTCTCCGCTGACAATAAAAAGGTTGTGGCCGACGTTCTTGGCGCACTGCGTCTGAAAATCGGTAAACAACTGGGCCTCATCAACGAAAATGAGTTCAAATTCGCCTGGGTTGTCGACTTCCCGCTGCTCGAGTGGGATGAGGATGAGAAACGTTATGTCGCTCTGCACCATCCGTTCACCCGTCCGCGTGATGAAGATCAGCATCTGTTCGATACGGATCCGAGCCAAATTCTGGCTCAGGCTTACGATATCGTACTGAATGGCTACGAAGTAGGCGGCGGTTCCATGCGGATTTACAAACGTGACATGCAGGAAAAAATGTTTGCAGCCCTTGGCTTGTCGCCAGAGGAAGCGAAAGACAAATTCGGCCACCTGCTGGACGCTTTCGAATACGGCACACCTCCGCATGGCGGCATTGCATTTGGGCTTGACCGTCTCGTTATGCTCCTGGCCGGACGCACCAACCTGCGTGAGACCATCGCATTCCCGAAAACGGCCAGCGCAACGGATCTGCTGATGGATGCTCCGTCTCCGGTCGATGCATCGCAGCTTGACCAGCTTCATATTAAATTGGCTAAAAAACCTGAAGATAAAAAAGTGAATGCCTAAAATAAAGGGAGGCCTCCATACATTATGCTCAACCAGTTTTCCCGTACGGAACTCGCGATAGGACCGGAAGGTCTGGAAGCGATGAAGAACAGCACGGTGGCTGTGCTCGGTATCGGCGGTGTGGGCTCCATTGCGGTGGAGGCCCTCGCCCGCACGGGTGTCGGCAAGCTGATCCTGATTGACAAGGATGTCGTGGATATCACGAACATTAACCGTCAGATTCATGCGCTTACCACAACCGTCGGACAGAAGAAAGCCGATCTGATGGTCGAGCGGGTCAAGCTGATCAATCCCGAATGCGAAGCCATCGCGCTGAATATGTTTTATACCGAAGAAACGTATGAGGAGCTTTTTAAATTTGATCTGGATTACGTGCTTGACGCGTCCGATACCGTCTCTTACAAGATCCATCTGATCAAGGAATGCCTTAAGCGTAAAATTCCGATGATCTCCAGCATGGGTGCTGCCAACAAGATGGACCCGACCCGTTTTCAGGTTGCCGATATTTCCAAAACGACCGTCGATCCGATTGCCCGGGTCATTCGCACGAAGCTCCGCAAGGAGGGCATCAAAAAAGGCGTGAAAGTCGTATTCTCGACGGAAGAGCCGATGAAGCCGCGCGTGGACGTAACGGAAAAAATCGTACCCGAAAATGCTCCTGCTATCCGTAAAGCCAAGCAGCCTCCGGCCAGCAACGCTTACGTTCCGCCTGTAGTCGGCCTGATCATGGTCAGCGTGGCCGTGAAGGATCTGCTGAAAAAGGCGGGCATCGAAGTATAAATAACAGCACTGCCTAGAGTTGAAATGTGGTACAATCATATGGCGTGAATGGCCGTATCTAACGGCGGTCACGCCTTTTTGTTTCGGTTCAGCTTGAGGCGTTAGCTGTGCTTATTTGGTGGTAATGAGTTAGAGGAGGATTTCTTTGAAATCAGGTTTTTGGCAGAAAGGTCTCGGACTCAGACCGGGAGATAATTGGAAAAAGGAGCTTATTGCCGGAGCGGTTTCCTATTTTTCCGTTGTTTATATAGTCATGGTCAACGCAAATATCCTTCATGATGCAGGAATGCCGCTGAAAGCGGCTATGATCGGTACGATATTGACTTCCATCGTAGGATGCTTACTGATGGCGTTCGGCGGCAAATCGCCGATCGTGGTTGTACCTGGCATGGGAATCAACGCATTCTTCACCTATACGCTGGTGCATTCCATGAATTTGGGCTGGCAGGAGGCTCTGATGGTCGTAGCCGTTACCGGTGTGCTATTTACGATCGTTACGTTTACGTCATTGTATCGCATCATCAGTGAGGCCATACCGCAAAATCTCCAGCATGGAATTACCGTCGGGATCGGCTTGTTTTTGACCTTCATTGGGCTGCAAAAGAGCGAAATCGTCATCGCGCATCAGACCACCTTTGTTACCATTGGCCATTTCAGTGATCCTGCCGTGATCGTGTCCTGCATCACGCTGCTGCTTGCGCTGGTGTTGTTTATCCGCGGGATTCAGGGTGGGTTGTTGATCAGTATTCTCGCAGGTACGGGACTGGCCTACGTGCTTGGAGCCGTGAAACCGGCTCAACAGATGGAATCCGGCCATGTTTTCAAACAATACGGTTCCATATTCGGACACTTATCCTGGTCGGGCATCGGCAGCCTGGTATTCTGGATTGCCGTATTCCTGCTGCTGCTGATCGTCGTGTTTGAGAATATCGGATTGATCGCCGCGCAGACCCGTATGATCGGCCGTCCTGAGAATTTCAAGGGAAGCTTACGGGCTTTGTCCGTCACCAATATCTTTGCCGGCATCTTCGGCAGCAGTCCGGTCGTGGCTGCAGCAGAGACAACCGCGGGGATCGCGGCTGGAGGACGGACAGGTTTGACTTCACTGGTATCAGCGGTGTTGTTCGGAGCCACGTTCTTCTTCATCCCGCTGCTTGCTTATATTCCGGATAGCGCTATTGCTCCCATACTGATCGTGATCGGTGGACTGATGGTGCAAAATGTAAAGGAAATGGATTTCAGTGATTTGACGGAAGCTTTTCCTGCATTTTTGATCATGGTCATGATTCCCTTCACATACAGTATTGTGGATGGCATGGCTTTCGGATTCATCGCCTATCCCATCGTTAAGCTCGCACGGGGACAAGGCAGCGAGGTATCACCGGTGCTCTATGGCATCGCTGTCTTGTTTGTCGCCAATTTTGTGCTGCATGCACTACTATAGGCAAGGAATTCACGCAACTGAAAATTGTTTTCTTGGAGTGTTATAAGTTTGGGAGAGGAGGAATGACATGACACTCATACAATCATTTACAGAAGGACAGGAAGTTACAGGACATTATCTATTGAAATCTGCATTGGTGAAGCAGACGAATTCTACGCCGCCTAAGGACTATCTGGATCTCATTCTTGCGGACACCAGCGGGGAAATCTCGGCCAAGTTTTGGGACGCTTCATCGGTGGATAAGGAAGCCTTTTTTGCGCCGATGCTGGTCAAGGTGCGTGGTGTGGTACAACTGTACCGCGATCGCCTGCAGTTCAAGATCAATAAAATTCGTCCGGCGACGGATGAAGACGGATTTAATATTACGGATTTTGTACGTGCGGCTCCCGTACCGCCCAATGATCTCGTATACACGATCAAAACGGCCGCTTCAAGCATTGACGATGTGGAGCTGCAGGTCATTATTGAACACTGCTTTGGGAAAGTTGGAGATAAGCTGATGCATTATCCGGCAGCGAAAGGCATGCATCATGCGTTCTACGCAGGCCTGGCTTACCATATGGTCCGCATGCTGGAGCTGGCCGAATTCGTATGCAAACAGCGCCCATTTCTGAACAGGGATCTGCTCGTTGCCGGCATCATCCTGCATGATATCGCCAAGACGGAAGAGTTGACGGCTGAGCTTGGCATTGTGAGCGAGTATAGCTTTACCGGTAAGCTGATCGGACATATCCCGCTTGCTGCAAGCTGGATCACCGAAGCTGCGATTACCCATGGCATGGATGTAAACTCGGAAAAAATCGTGCTGCTGCAGCATATGATTTTGGCACATCATAATTTGCCGGAATGGGGCAGCACCGTCCAGCCGCAAATTCCTGAAGCGCTCGCACTGCATCTGATCGACCAGATGGATGCCAAACTGCAGGCTGCGGAGGATGCCATTTCCATGATGCCAAACACGGAGAATTGGACTACGCCGGTAAGAGCCTTGGAGAACAAAGCGTTTTACCGGGCTAAAGGGGAATAGTCGAATTAACGGTATAGGAGCGAACTCGACAGTGATAGAGAAGCATAACAACGCTCCAAAAGCATCCCGGTTCTCAAAGAGGAACGGCAAGAAAAACGTTGGAAAGGGTACGACGCCCATTGCAGGTTTTCCGCAGCTGGCAGACCAGCTGCAGCACGCCGCCGTGTGGATGCGGGAGATGGAGCAAATCGTTGCATCTCCCGGCTCAATGATCTCTACTGAATGGAGGCCGGGAATACGGATCAGGCATAGGCAGCATCCGGAATACGGAACGGGAATGATCCGGGTGATCATACCTGGCGGTTTGTCCGCCTACTGCAGCTTTGACCGGTTTTCTTTATCGTCCACAGACTGGACGCCTTCCGGCTATTACCGCTTGAGTCAACTTGAGATTGCTGGGGATATTGACAAAGAGCATTGTACTCTTTTATAATGTTTGGCGTAACTATCTATAAAAATTTGACGACATGAGGTGGAAAGGAAATGGAAATATTATCTACTGTTCTTAGAAGAGAATTGTCTTAAAGCGGGAGAAGTCTGCCCTTTTTTAAGCCATCTCGAGAACAGTTGATATGATCCGAATCCTTTCTTACTCTGCTATAGCATCAACGGGTAAGGTGTGTTCGCCTTACCCGTTTTTTGTTGCCCGTAAAAGGTAAGAGAAGCATATACACACCAACATTCTAATTTCATAGCTGCTGATTCTCCGGATGGCCTTCACTTTTACATGAGATGAAACCAAAAGGAGAGTAATAATCATGAGTATTTTACAAGTAACGGATCTGACGCATATGTATGGCGATCAGCTGACGTTTGCACATATGAATTTCCGCTTGCTGCCTGGAGAACATGCCGGGTTGGTCGGTGCTAATGGAGCGGGCAAATCAACCTTATTCCGCTTGCTAACCGGCAGTCTGCTGCCGGACGCAGGCAAAATCGAATGGGCATCGCAAATACAGGTCGGGTTTCTGGAGCAGCATATCGGTCTGCAGGCAGGAACCACCATAAGGCAATACCTCGAACGGGCATTTTCGCAACTGTTTGCGATGGAAAAGGAAATGAACGATATCGCGGAGCGGATGGCGGATGAGGGTGCTGATCTGGATGCTCTTTTGCGAAAATACGGAGAGATTCAGGCGGCGCTTGAGCATCACGAGTTCTATCTGGTCTCCTCCAAAATTGAAGATATCGCTTCCGGCCTTGGCATCACAGAAATCGGACTCGAAAAAGATGTCAGTCTGCTCAGCGGCGGGCAAAAAACGAAACTGCTGTTGGCAAAACTGCTGCTTGAAGAGCCGCAGGTGCTCCTGCTGGATGAACCAACCAACTATCTGGATTCGGTACACATTGAATGGCTGACGGATTATCTCAAACGATACAGGCATGCTTTTATGGTGGTTTCCCATGATGAACATTTTTTGAACGAGATTACGACGGTTATTTTTCATTTGGCCCATCAGAATATCAAGCGTTATGCCGGGAACTACGCATACTTCAAAAAGGAACTGGCACTAGGCCAGGTGCAGCAGCAAACCGCCTATGAAAAGCAGAGCAAAGAGATTGAGAAGCTCGAAGCCTTTATCGATAAAAACCGCATTCGTAAAGCCAAGCAAGCCAAAAGCCGCGAGAAAATGTTAAGCCGGATTGTTCGTGTGGAGAAACCCACGGATGGACCCGAACCGCGGTTCCTATTTTCAATTCCGGGCGCCACGGCAGGGGCAGCGGTTTTTGAGACGAAGCAGCTGATTGTCGGATATGACAGCCCGCTTTTTCAACCCGTATCCCTTAAGGTGCGAAGAGGCGATAAAATTGCGATCGTCGGTGAGAATGGAGCAGGGAAATCGACGCTGGTGAACACCTTGCTGGGCCTCATTAATCCGCTTGGCGGTGAATTGATTGCTCCGGACCAAGTCAAAACCGCTTATTACAGGCAGGAGGACACTGCGCCGGCAGAAACGCCGATGGAAAAAGTATGGGCGCTGCGGCCGGATTTAACGCAAAAGGATATTCGGAAAGTACTTGCCATGTCAGGTCTTACCTCTGAGCATATTCGCAAGTCGATCCGGACGCTTAGTGGGGGCGAGCAGGCTAAGGTGCGATTGTCGGAACTGATGCTTACCCCGAGCCACTTGCTGGTTCTGGATGAACCAACCAATCATCTCGATGTAAGGGCCAAGGAGGCGCTGAAAAAAGGACTGATGGAGTTCAAAGGAACTGTTCTGCTGGTTTCCCATGAACCCGACTTTTATAAGGGCTGGGCCACCGACGTGTGGACCGTTGGGGACTGGCGGCTTAGCGCAAGGTAATATGATTCATACAACCATCCCGCGGCGGCTGCCGTGGGATGGTTTTTCGCATCTTTTAAACCATGACAAAATGTGTTGAATACACGCGCAAATGGGGCATAATATCCGTCATACGAATCAGAGGAGCGGACTTTACAGCGTATGCATCGATATGAATCCCGTATTTTAGTGATTAAAATCTTCATTCTAGTGGCGGGTATCGGATTGATCGTGGGGCTATGGCATCATCAAACGAAGGGCATTCCCCCTGCATCCAGTAAGCAGAGCGCCACCCGAAACTCCGTTGTCGCTGCGCGGAATGAGCTTAATCGAATCTATCCTTTTCATGAGCCGCCTGATCAACGTAGAGCATACTTCGGGGCGGCTGCAGGCTGCCATTTGATCGTTGTACAGCTCGAGTCCTTTCAGAATTTCCTTATGAATGCAGCTCTACAAGGCCAACCGCTAACACCTGCGATGAATCAATTATCCAAGGAAAGTCTTTATTTTCCGCACGTATTTCAACAAATCGGAATCGGTAATACGTCGGATGCCGAATTTCTGAGTAACACATCGATGTATCCCCCGGGAATGTTTCCGTCATCCTCCCAGTATGGAGACCGTAAAATCATGAGTCTGGCGCGAATCCTGCGAAACCGCGGTTATCGTGCAAATACGTTTCATGTGAACGACGTCACCTTTTGGAACCGGAATCAGCTGTATCCCGCTTTGGGCTTTGACGCGTATTACGATAAAGCGTTTTTCCGCCGCGAGAGCTTTAACCGGTTCGGCGCTTCTGATGAGGAGCTGTTCCGGGTAGGCATTGACAAGATGGTAGCCTCCGATGCCTGTCACGAAAAGTTTTACAGCCAGTTCATAACGGTCTCCAGCCATGCTCCCTTTACAATCCCGAAGGAGCATAGACGGCTTAGCCTGCCCCAGGATATTAAGGACCGGAGGTTAGGGGATTATCTTACCGCGGTCAATTATGCAGATCATGCTCTAGGTACCTTTATCCGCAGGCTGAAAGAAACCGGCTTATGGGACAAAAGTGTGCTGGTCGTGTATGGCGATCATTTTGGACTCCATAAAAAATACCACCAGCCCGAAGCCATCAGTGAATGGCTGGGTGTCCCCTACCATAAGCAGATCAGTACCTACAATGTACCGCTTATCATCCATCTTCCGGGGCAGCAGCAGGGCAAGATCATCCGTCAGTCAGGCGGACAAATCGATATTTTGCCGACCTTGGCCAATATTATGGGCATGAAGCCTGACAAGGAAGGGCTGGCCACTTTTGGACATGACCTGCTCAATGTCGAACATAACATCGTGGGCATGCGGTATTATTTGCCGACAGGGTCTTTTATCAATGATGATGTGCTGTTTATTCCAGGCAAGAAAGGCTTCTTAGACGGCGAGGCGGTATTCATCAGGACCTTGAAGCCCGTCCGAGATATTCAGAGATACAAGCTGGAATACGACTATATCATTCAATGGATGAATCTGTCAGACCGGTATGCGAAGCAGCAGCCTGTCCGGAAGGATGCGCAGGGTGGGGGGAAGGCAGAGCCGTGAGGTCCATTCGGGCTTGATTGCAGCAGATGTTTTTCCAATGAAAAATGGGCTCTGGGCAAGTTTCCGAATGGTGCTGTTTTCAAAACCGTTTTTCAAAACGGTCTATGGTGAATACTTCTTCAGTGTGATATACTGAAAATCCTTTCTAAGCGGGCTTAAAGCTCACGACTAAGCATCAGCTTACCAGGGTAGGGACGATTCAGAGATTAATTTGGCGAAACGTATGTTTTGTCAAAAGCTTTGAAGCGGTCTCCAAAACTTTTAGGAGGTAACTGAAATTGGAGCAAACTTTTCAAAGTGCCTATCAAGAGGAAGAACAGAGGCTGAATGCGACGATAGCGGAAATTGATAAACAGCTGGATCGCTTGCGCGGAATCGAGGTCTATACAGGACATGACTTTACGGAGCAGGTGCTGGAGGCTGGGCGTGAAGAGAAAAGGCAGTCGCTGGCCAAAAGTCTGACGGCGCCATATTTCGGAAGGCTTGATTTTCAAGGGGATAGGGACAAAACCCCCAAACCGCTTTACATCGGAAAAATCGGGGTCGATCATGAGGAAGTCGGGGATCAGCCGATGGTGATCGACTGGCGGGCGCCAATTGCCAGCGTATTTTATTCTTTCACCGGGGGCGACGATCCGGCAGCGTATGAAGCACCTGAGGGGACGATAGAAGGGCTGGTGTACCTGAAGCGCAATCTGGTCATCCGGAAACAGATCTTGGAACGGGTATCCGATACATATGACCGCAATAGCGATCAGCCGGCCGTATCGGATGAATTCTTGGTGTACCGGCTCGGCGAGAACAAGGACAACAAGCTGCGCGATATCGTATCCACGATTCAGGCGGAGCAAGACAAAATCATCCGTGCAGCGAAAAATACGGCGCTCATCATCCAGGGGGTAGCGGGCAGCGGTAAGACGACCGTGGCACTGCACCGTCTGGCCTATTTGCTGTATCAGTATAAGGAGCAGGTGACGGCTGAGAAAATGATTATTTTCGCGCCCAACCATATGTTCCTCGATTATATTTCGGATGTTCTGCCCGAGCTCGGCGTGGGCGACATCCAGCAGAACACTTTTGCCGACTGGGCTTTGAAGCTGCTTGATCTCGGGCTTCCGCTTGCGGACGCGTCTGAGACGCTGGATTACTGGTTCGAGTCGGAGGGTGGGATGCCCGAAGTGAATGACGAGGTACCTGGCCGGTTTAAAGGCTCCATCGGATTCATGAATATGATCCGCAGTTGCCTGGAATCCATGGAGGGTGCTTCGGTACCTGAAGCGGACTTTATGCCGTGGGAAGGGGCCGTGCTGAAGCGAAGCATGATTCTTCACTGGTTCAACGAGGAGTACAAACCTTATCCTCTGGCGAAGCGCAAAGAGCGTGTCATGGCAAGGATTCATCGCTGGGTCGAGATGGAGCTGAAGAAATCGCCTTCGGCGGCAGCGCTCAAGGAGCGGAAGAAGAAGGCATCGCAGCGAGAGAAATCCTATGCTGGCAAATGGCCTAAATACGAGCCTTTGGTTCTGTATAAGCAAATGTTCAAAGCTTTGAAGCTGCAGGCAGGATGGCCAGAAGAACTGCTTGAGGGTATTCCGGATGGCGTGTTGAAATCCACCCAAAAGGATTTGAAGAAAGACGTGATCCGTGAAGAAGATCTGCCGGCACTTCTGTATATCCATTATCTGTTGAATGATATCTCGAGTGAACAGCGGTTCGACCACATCGTCATTGACGAAGCGCAGGATTTTTCTCCTTTCCAGGTTGCCGTGCTGGATCTGTTTGTCAAAGGGCATTCCTTTACCATTCTCGGGGATCTCTCCCAGGGAATTCATGCATACAAGGGAGTTCACGACTGGGAAGAGTTGAGTTCGTTGTTTGCGGCGAAGCAGACGGCTTACTTTGCTCTTACCCGAAGTTACCGATCGACGATGGAAATCATTGAGTTCGCAAACCGCATCCTGGAAAAGGGCGTGAACAGCGATCTTCTTGCGGTGCCGGTGTTTCGGAGCGGAAATCCGGTACGAATGATTCCTTACGGCGGTCAAGCGCAGAAGAGGCTGGAGGATCTCCGCCAAGGGATGCACAAGCTGTCCTCTGGAGAATACCGCACGGTTGCCATTTTGACGAGAAATCTTAAGGACGCGAATGAGCTGTACGAACAGCTGCTGCCGGACGTGCCGGAACTTCATCTCATTGACGGCAAGAAACAGGCTTACGAGGGAGGCCTTTCGGTTCTGCCGGTATACCTCTCGAAAGGTCTGGAGTTCGATGCGGTCATTGTGGCGGACGCAGATCCGCAGCATTACGGCGCCTCGGCATGGGATGCCAAGCTGATGTATGTAGGTTGCACGCGTGCACTGCATGAGCTGTGGCTGATGCATGAAGGTCCTGTACCGGAATATTTGCAAAATATGCATGAGGATATAGCGGCCACGGGTTGGTAGGCCTGATCGAAACCAAATGAAAGAACTGTCTTGTACAAGACAGTTCTTTTTTTATCGTGTTTTTATTAATCAATGTGTTTAGTTTGTTGACAAAAGGAAAAAAACGGAATATATTGATTTTAATAATGAATGAATGGTTCATTCAAAATGAGGAGGAAAAACAATATGTTGGATATTCTCGAAGAAACGACGGCTTCTTTACCTTGGACGATTCGGAATAAATATGTGCTTATGACAGGGGCAACCAATGGCATTGGGCTTGCAGCGGCACATGCGCTAGCCAAGAACGGAGCGAGGCTGGGACTCATTGCCCGGAATAAAGACAAAGCTGAGGCATGCGCTGCGCGAATACGGCTGGAAAGTGGACTCAGCCATGCACACATCGATATTTTCATCGCGGATATGAGCTCAATGCATTCGGTACGGACGGTTGCGGAAGAAATCCTCGAGGCTTGCCCGCGCATCGATGTGCTGATCAATAACGCTGGTGCCTTTTATGATCGCAGATACTGGAGTGAAGACCATGTGGAGATGACATGGGCCTTGAATCATCTGGGCCCCTTTCTGCTCACGACACTCCTGCTGAGCCGTTTAAAAGAAAACGTGGAATCGAGGATTATTTTCACTTCCTCTCACGGCCACAAAATGGCGAGAAACGGTATCGGCTACGGGGATTTGGATGGCAGCCGTTTATACGGCCCGTTCAAAAGATTCTTAGGAGGTGCCAATTTACGTTACGGCGAGACGAAACTGGCGAATCTTTTGTATACTGTGGAACTAGCCAAGCGACTTCAGGGTACGGGTATAAGCGCCAACTGCTTTGATCCCGGACTCGTGTCAACGGGCTTTAATATGAACAACGGCATGCTCGCCAAAATGACCATGTCCTGCATGAAACCTTTCTCGCGTATGCCGGAAAAAGGGGCTGAGACGCTGGTGTGGCTGGCGGAATCAACCGAATTAACAGGTCAAAGCGGGAATTATTACAAAGACCTGAAGATCGGGAATCCTTCCAAGGCTGCTCAAGATTTGAGCAGCGCGGCTCGGCTTTGGGAAATCAGCGAGCAGCAGATCAGCCATATCCTGTCCTGAACAAGGTACTTGAAGCTCCGAGGAGGCAGCCATACAATAGAACCATGGGAAAAATGAAGTGATGAAGATTCACAAGAAGAACGGAGTTGAAATAGCCCTTGTCGCCATTAACCGATCATCAGCTTGAACGGATTCATGAGGAACGCAAATTGCAAATCAAGAAAGCGGCGTTGAAGATATTTGCGCTGTATGGCATTACCGGAACGAAGATGAGCTCGATTGCGGCCGCCGCGGGCATAAGCCAGGGACTATCCTACAGGTATTTTTCTTCCAAGGAGGAGCTGTATACCGAGCTTCTGCAGGAAGCGCTCACTGAAGCGGATTCTGCTCTGGACCGGATGGATGAACTTCCGGGCTCGCCTTCGGAACAGCTGGCCGCTTTTACGAGATTGATGCTTGATCCCGAGAACCGAATGTCCTTTTTGTTGATCCGGCAGGTTCAAATAACGGATGATGTTCCCGAAGCGGCTAAGCAACTCATCAAAGAGCATCCCCCGGAGAAGACAGTCGGACGAATGGTTCCCATCTTTGTCAAAGGTCAAGAAGAGGGCGAATTTTTCGAGGGGGAGCCGGTAAGCCTGCTGTTATGTTATTTCTCCGCCATTACAGGATTGATGCTTCAGGAAAGCCCGAATGGCGAAGATTTTTGGGCGAGCCACATAGACGTCTTTATGAGGATGATCAAAAAAATATAGGTAAAGAACATCTATACTTGTTCTTTCGCTTGAAGAGAAGCTCCAAATATGAGTTAATAAAGGTGTCGGACGGCCGACAACTTTCCTAAAGAAAGGAGATGATTCAGTTTTGATCACAAATTACGAGGTGGTTTCCGCCTAAAGCGGAAATCGCAAAGTGCAGGGAGGCCGGCATAGGCCTCCCTAATTACCTTTTTAAAATACATGGTACATAACTAGAAGGGAGGTAACGATAAAATGTTCAACGCAGAAATCGTAGATTGGAACAATCATCCGTCTAAGGAGGACGTTTATCGTGAATTACAGAAACGGGAGGGATGTGCTGCCCCCTAGTCTGCTGAAAGAGCTTCAGAAGCATATTGAGGGTGAGCTGATTTACATTCCCAAGAAAAGCAATGAGCGTGTCGGTTGGGGAGTCAACAGCGGCACAAGACAGATGATCGAACGCAGAAACGAAGAGATTTATAATCTCTACTGCAGCGGTCATTCGGTGGAATGTTTAACGAAAACTTATCACTTATCCGTGGACAGCATCCGGAAAGTGATCTTAAAAAAGCGCACGGAACACGAGGCTGAGGCTTTGAATCAAAAAGTGTCCGCGCAGCGTTAGATTTGTTCTAGGAAGGTTCATTCTCCGTTGAATCGTCAATATCATATCCGTTCAGCTCAACCACAAGCCGTTCAATAGAGAACGGCTGTTTTTTTGGTTGGTTAAGCCTGAATGTATAGGAAATACATATATGGCTTAAGGCTTCTGACATGGAATAATCCCGGTGGTATGAATCCTTAAAGCTGAGGTACAATGGGAGAGAGATATGTTTCAAGCGGTCATGGAACAGCAAGAAACGCTTCATTCGTGATAGCCTTGAACCGTGAGAGGTGAAGAAATGGATTTGAAAGGTTTTACAGTCAGAGAAATGTTGAAGCTTCCTGTCATGGAACAGGCAACGTTGATCAGCGGGGAGGCGGGTCTCGACCGGATCGTGCAATATGTCGACATCTGGGAGGTACCCGATATCGGAAACTGGCTGCGGGAAGGCGAGATGGTGTTGACGACAGGTTATTCAACCCGCAACAACCCATCACTTCTGACGGAGATGATCGAACAGCTCGCAAAAGTCAATGGAGCAGGGGTGGCCATTAAACCGGAACGATTCATCCCCCATATTCCGCAGGAAATGATTGATAAAAGCAATCAGCATCAGGTGCCGATTATTCAGCTCCCTATCGGAATGGCTTATATCGATATAACGTATAATGTCATGGAACAAATTTTAAATAGACAGTCCGTGCTGCTGAAGCGGTCCGAGGAAGTCAACAAAGCACTGACCGGGCTTGTGCTGAACAACAAAGGGATCCAGGTCGTTGCTGATAATGTGTCTGAGCTTATCTCCTCGCCTATCTGGATTATCGATAAAGCAGGCGAAGTGCTGGCCTCATCCCCGGAAGGGTATCCTTTGGGTTCATTGAAGGATTACCGGCAGTGGGAAGTGAATGTAGATAACAAAATATTAGGCAAATTCGTGGTGGAAAAGCGTGAATTCGATGCACTCGACTTGATGCTGATTGAACAGGCACGGTTGGTTTTTTCACTCGAATTAATGAGGGATAAGATTGCTGCAGATACCGAGACCAGGCTGCGGGGAACGTTCTTCGAAGAGCTGATTCTGAATCCGGTCGCGGATGAGAGGATCACAGCTTCAAGAGGGCGCCAGCTTGGACTTGCTCCGGATTGGTCATGGGAAGTCGCCGTTATTGAGGCGGATGAGCCTTTTTATAATGATGAATCCCCGATTGTAGCAGACATTCAAGCGTTCATACGCAAGGCTTCGTCAGATCGCAAGGTCCGTTCCCAGCTTCAGATCCACGGGGGGAGAATTGTATTGTTTCTGCCGTCGTCCAGGTCTGCCCACATGAAAAATCATGCTCGTGACAACCATGCGCCGATTTTTTGGAGCGAAGAGCTTCAGGAACAGGCTTCAGCTTGGGAGTCGGTGCGAATCGGCATTGGCCGGCCTTGTTCGCTATATGAAGCACACCGGAGTTATAACGAAGCCAGGACAGCTGTGTCGATAGGATTCCGTTTAAACCGGGGGCGTCAGCTTTTCAAATACACAGAGGTTGAGATGATTCAACTGCTGCTGGAAACGACGGATCTTGTGCGGCTTGGAAAGTTCGTTGAGGAGAAAATCGGTAAGCTTGCCGAACATGACAAGGAAAATGGAACCAATTACCTGAGCACGCTCTATCATTATTTGGCAACAGGAGGCAGTCTGAACGAAACCTCGAAACGGATGTACATCCATCGTAATTCGGTTAACTACAGGATCGATCGCATCAAAACAATCACCGGATTCGATCTGGGCAGCGCCCAGATTCGGTATGAATTGTATCTGTGCTCTGCTTATTATTTGCTGAATCATTCTTGAGAGGAAGGTTCATGTTGTACTCAAAAGAAGACATATCGTGTAATATATACAGTTTTAATCGCGCCTTCTTGTGCTCCCGGCACAAGGGGGCGTTTTTAGTTTTGGTAAGCGAGTACATTGTTGCCAAACAGGTAAAAGAATAAAATCTTAACTAATAAAAAATTAACATATAAAAAAGGGGCGAAAGGGTGATCGGCTTTGATAGGGTTAATTCGTGTATTTACCGCAAAAGATAATGAAGTGGTTCAATCGCATGGAAAATTGATTCAAGAGAATTACGCTGTTCCTGTGATCAGCAGAAGTATCCCCGATCAACCGTATGGCATCTACGATGATGAAACGGAAAAAACGGCTATTCCCAAAATCGTCGATCTAGGAGTGCAGTTGGAAAAAGAAGGATGCCGCATCCTTATTATCAGTTGTGCCGCCGATCCCGGAATAAACGAACTTCGCGCACGGGTTTCGATTCCGGTCATCGGAGGGGGAAGTTCAGCGTCGCTGGTTGCTCGCTCGCTTGGCCTGCCGGTTGGCCTGATGGGGATTACCGAAGGGGTTCCTCCCGTAATGAGAGAGTTGTTGGGCGAGCTGATTGTCGGCTACATCCGTCCCGATGGAGTAACGAATACGACGGATTTGTTAACGGAAGAGGGGCGCAGAGCGGCTCTTGAAAGCGCACGATCCCTGGTAAACCAAGGTGCAAAAGCAATTGTATTCGCTTGCACGGGATTCTCAACCATTTCGTTTGCGGGCGAGATTCGAAGGGAGTTAGGAATTCCGGTCATCGATACCGTAGATTCAGAAGGCCTAATCGCTGCCAACTTTTATAAACAAACACGCTGATCGGCATGCAGATTAATCATGGATCTACGTCAGACGGCCCTCGTCGTTCTTCTATAGGTCTTCGATTTGAATGTCGTGAAGAAATGCAAAAAGAGAAAACAACTTAGACAAATTGGAGGCAAATGGATGAGCGAAATGAAGAAAGAAGTGGAACAAGCAAGCAAAAAAGAGAAGCACCCCAGCATATTTGAACCATTTGGCTTGATCCTCAATGTGGTTACGGGCGTTCTTGGCGCGATCGTCGGCATTCAGATTGTAACGACGCTTGGCGTAACGCCAAATACAGCGATTATCGGTGCGCTTGTAGCTATGCTCATCGCAAGAATACCGATGGCAGTATTCAAAAAATACAAGTCGGTGCACCGTCAAAACTTGGTTCAAACTTCGATCTCCTCCGCGACGTTCGGAGCTGCTAACAGCCTATTCATTCCCATTGGCATTCCGTTTGTCATGGGTGAGACGAAGCTGATCATCCCCATGCTGATCGGCGCAGCCCTCGCGATGTTCGTGGATTCGGCGCTTTTGTACAAATTGTTTGATTCGAAGCTGTTTCCGGCATCGGGAACCTGGGCGCCAGGCGTTGCAACAGCAGAATCGATCATTGCCGGCGATAAAGGCGGCAAACGTGCAGGTCTGCTCGGCGTCGGGACCGTTATAGGCCTAATCGGTTCCTATTTCCACATTTCCATGTCCGCTTTCGGCGTGGCTTTCATCGGTAATATTTGGGCACTGGGCATGTTCGGAATCGGGCTTTTGATCCGTCAATATTCGATTCCATGGTTCAATATCGACGTTGACAAGCTGTATATCGCGCATGGCGTCATGATCGGCGCGGGTATTGTTGCCTTGGTACAAGCAGCCATTCTGATCTTGAAACGCCCGAAGAAAGAAGATCGGGAAGCAGAAGCCGGCAATTACACCCGTTCGGAAGGCGAAGCGAGACGCGCGCTCGGCTTTGGATTTGTCGCTTATCTGATTATCGCTTTGATCATCGCGCTCATCGGCGGTTTGATCACTAAAATGTCCTTTGGCATGTTGATCGGATTTCTTGTGTTCGCCGCATTTGCCGCGTTCGTCCATGAGCTGATCGTCGGCATTGCAGCAATGCATTCAGGCTGGTTTCCGGCATTTGCCGTCGCTTTCATTACGCTGCTGTTCGGCATGATGATCGGTTTTCCGACGGTTGCGCTTGCTCTCCTGGCGGGCTTTAGTGCCGCAACGGGCCCGGCGTTTGCAGATATGGGCTACGATCTGAAAACCGGATACATCCTTCGCGGTAACGGGGAGGATCCGGAATTTGAACGGCACGGCAGAAGACAGCAGTATATAACGGGCGTGATTGCTTTTGGCGTAGCGGTCGTTGTCGTGGCCTTAACGTATCATTCGTATTTCTCGCAAAATCTGGTTCCGCCGATCGATACGGTTTATGTGTCGACCATTCAAGCGGGAGCTTCACCAGATGTAGCCATGAAGCTGCTGCTGTGGGCGATACCGGGTGCGATCCTGCAATGGGTCGGCGGAGCGAAGCGCCAGGTAGGCGTCATGTTCGCGACCGGTTTGCTAATCCTTACACCAAACGCATGTTGGGCGGTTCTTGCGGGTCTTCTGATCCGGATCGTCGTACTGAAGGTAAAAGGCAAGGAAGCAGAGACTCCAATGAGTATTTTGGCGGCGGGCTTTATTGCCGGCGATGCCATCTACAGTTTCTTTAATTCCATATTTAAAATTAGAAAGTAGGTGCAGATGAATATGGCAACAATCAAATTGGACGAAGGAATGATGAAAAGCGCCGTATTCGGCGGCGCCGTATTGGGCGGTGGCGGCGGAGGCTGGATCGAAGAA
Organism: Paenibacillus dendrobii; assembly: GCF_009807035.1. Classification (GTDB taxonomy): domain Bacteria; phylum Bacillota; class Bacilli; order Paenibacillales; family Paenibacillaceae; genus Paenibacillus_AQ; species Paenibacillus_AQ dendrobii. The sequence continues at coordinate 894,753 of NZ_WUBI01000002.1, read as the reverse complement.
GGCCTCCAGATTGGCCGCTTGGCTCTGGAACTGGGAGAGCCGGTACTGCATACGATTGATGAATTTGCGAACGAAGATACATTCGTGACGGTATCTCTTGTCGGAGCTCCCGGAGCGAAGGATAAATATTTGAAGCCTATTCATTACGCGAGATCGTTGGAAATGCTGGCACAGGGGTTGGGCAAGCCAATCTCTGCCATCCATACGAACGAGAACGGGGCAGGAACGACGGTAAACGGCTGGTTGCAATCCGTCATGACCGGCATTCCGCTGGTGGATTTTGCCTGCAATGGCAGGGCTCATCCGACTGGAACGATGGGGGCGATGAACCTGACGGAAGTCGAGGACTACGTGTCCCATCAAACGGCGATCGGCGGCAAGGGCGAGAACTACCTCGAGTTTAGCGTTTCGGGGTCGCTAGGAAAAGCAGCTTCGCTGATCCGCAAGGCCTCCGTCGAAGCGGGCGGCTTGGTTGCGGTAGCGAGAAATCCGGTGACGGCTGCTTATGCCAGAATGAACGGAGCTCCTGGAGCAATCACGCAGGCGATTGAAGTGGGCGAAACGCTGCTCGGCGCACACGGGGAAGCAGCCATCGCTGACGTCGCTACAAAGCTCGGAGGACGAGTTGTGGCGTGCGGGGAAGTAACGGAGTTCGAGCTTGAAACAACCGGGGGCTTCGATGTCGGAACGGTACAGATCGATGGCTTCGAGATGACTTTCTGGAACGAATACATGACCCTGGAAAAGGGCGGAGAGCGTTACGCGACGTTCCCGGATCTGATGATGACGCTTGATGTCAAGACGGCAAAACCGGTCGTTACGGCCGCCCTCGAGAAAGGACAACAGCTTGCAGTCATTGTTGTGCCGAAAGAGAAATTGCTTCTCAGCAGTACGATGAACAACAGAAAGTTAATGCAACCTGTCGAAGATATCATTAAGAAACCGGTGTTGGACTATATTTTCTGACTTATACAGGGCATACGATTTCAGACTAGCTAGAAAATGGAGGTATCGGAAGATATGACACTTAAACAAACGATGATCGCGCTGGACGCGCTGGACGATGCGAATGCAAGCGGAGAAAAGGTAAGGGAGCTCTTTGGCAGCTATCCGGATGTTAGCATCGAAGTCAAAGAAGTGACGGGTGAAAAGGGCAGCACCGATTTTATTAAAATTCTGATCCCGGGAACCGATGGCAAGGCGAAAGGAGGCAGCGCTCCGACCTTCGGTATCGTGGGACGCCTCGGCGGGATTGGTGCCCGTCCGAGCAGAATCGGGCTTGTCTCGGATGCGGATGGTGCGGTAGCCGCCGTTGCTTCTGCCCTGAAACTGGCTGACATGCAGGTGAAGGGAGACCGTTTGAAGGGTGATGTCATCGTAACGACCCACATTTGCCCGGATGCTCCGACCCGTCCGCATGAGCCGGTTGACTTTATGGATTCGCCAGTCGATATCGGCGCGATGAATACCCATGAGGTTCTGCCCGAGATGGAGGCTGTCCTATCCATTGATACGACCAAGGGCAACCGCGTGATCAATCACAAGGGCTTCGCCATCTCGCCTACCGTCAAAGAAGGCTATATCCTGCGGGTTAGCGAAGACCTGCTGCGCATCATGGAAATGACCACAGGACTTTTGCCGGTGACTTTCCCGATTACGATGCAGGATATCACGCCGTACGGCAACGACTTGTATCATATCAACTCGATCCTGCAGCCTGCTGTAGCAACCGATGCACCGGTGGTCGGCGTTGCGATTACGGCGCAGTCTACCGTACCGGGCTGCGGCACGGGAGCCAGCCATGAAGTCGATATTGCGGCGGCAGTCCGGTTCGCCGTAGAAACGTCCAAGGAAGTAACGGAAGGAACATGCGCGTTTTACGATAAAGAAGAATTTGAACGGATTAACAAGCTTTACGGATCCATGAAAACTTTGCAAACCGCAGGTCATGTCCAAGGCAAATAAATAAGAAAGGGAAGGGGCGTAAGTTCTCTTCCCTTTTTGGCAGCTATCCGTATGGAAAAATCGTTCACGAAATGAAAGATTCAAGCTTGCATGGTTCAGTTAAATGAGGGCATGGGGGAGGATCATCGATGACGAAGCTGGGAGTTATCACCATTGGCCAAGCGCCACGTAAGGATGTCACGCCGATTCTGGAGGCGCATTTGCCAAAGCGGGTACAAATCATTCAATCAGGTGTGCTGGATGGGTTGACCAAGGCATATATCGACGCTCATTTACAGCCAGGGGAAGATGACTATACGTTGACTTCACGTTTAACAACCGGTCAATCCGTCAAAATGGGGCGGAATAAAATCCAGCCTATTTTGCAAAATAAAATATTCGAGATGGAAGATCAAGGCGTGAAGCACATTTTGCTGCTATGTACGGGTGTATTTCCGGGTCTACACACGAAAGAGGCCTTTCTGATCGAGCCAGATCATATTATTCCCCCGGTTGTAAAAGCGATGGTGGGAAGCAGGAGGCTGGGCGTCATCGTTCCGCTTGATGAACAAAAGGTAACTTTAAGGCCGAAATATGAGCCGCATGGACTTGATCCACTGTTTGCCGTTGCCTCTCCGTATATATTCAACGAAGGGAATTTTCAAGCCGCGGCAAGCGAGTTGAAGGATAAGGCAGATATTTTACTGCTCGATTGCATGGGGTATACGGAAGAGGCACGGGAGCTTGTCGCCGCAGAGGCGGGCCTTCCGGTCATCTTATCGAATGCTCTTATGGCTAAAATCGTGTCAGAAATGATATAATTCGGCCGGTATCGGATATTTCTTAAATGAAAGGAAGCTAATGAAAAGATGAGCGAAAAAATCATTGAAATAAGCATGAAAACACTGGTGGATTGCCTCGGACTCAAATCCGGAGAAACCTTTTTGGTCGTTACTGACGACACCCGGAAAGAACTAGCAGAATCGCTTTATGAAGCGGGAAAACGCCTGGGGGCAGAGGCAATGCTGATGGTGATGAAGGAGCGCGGCAAGTCCGGAGAGGAGCCTCCTGCGGCCGTTTCTGCAGCTATGGTTAACGCACAGGCCGTCGTGTGCATTACGAAGCATTCGCTTACGCATACACAGGCACGCAAGCAAGCGGCAGCGGCTGGAGCTCGCGTTGCCACGATGCCGGGGATCACGGAGGACATGTTCCTGGAAGGTGCGATTGCCGCCGACTATACGCAGGTTAAGGCGCTCACGGAGAAAGTCACGGGCATGTTAACCCAAGCCCGCAAGGTGCGGATCGAGAAAGAGGGCCGTTCACTGGAGTTTTCCATTGAGGGACGCGACGGCGTGCCAAGCACGGGCATGTATCTGGAACCGGGACAATCTGGAAATCTCCCATCAGGGGAGGCTTATATCGCACCCGTAGAAGGCTCAGCTGCAGGACAGATCGTCGTTGACGGTTCGATTGCCGGCGTGGGCAAACTCGCGGGCCCGATTGTCCTGAGCGTTGAGAATGGGCGGCTTGTGGCTGCCGAAGGCGGCGAAGAAGGAAGCAAGCTGCTGCAGATGCTGGGAGACGGCGATGGCAGATTTCTCGGGGAGTTCGGCATCGGAACGAATGAAAAGGCGAGAATCACCGGCGTCGTTCTGGAAGACGAGAAAGTATACGGCACGATCCATGTGGCATTTGGCAGCAACAACACGTTCGGCGGAACGGTTGCGGCTGGTGTTCACATCGATTGCGTTGTCGGCAAACCGTATGTTTACTTGGATGATGAACTTATCATGAAAAATGGCGAGCTCATCGGAAAATAACAGGTTTGCCGTAATCTGAAAATTTCACTGAATCAGAATAAAGAAACACCGCGGAGCTATATTTTTGTCTGCGGTGTTTTTTTGCCTACTATGGCACTAATGAATTCCAGGGATTGGGATGTTATAATATGAAAAGTAAAATGAAAGCGTTTTATTCAAATTGAAGCTTCCTCTGGGAACGAATGTGCACCATATAGGAAAACTCCCGGAAGAGAATAACCATCATAAGGAGAGGGAGCCGATGCAAAGCCGCAAATGGTTTTATCGCCAGCTTTTTTCGTACATGCCAGCTTTTTTCATTGTCATATCTTTTATTTTTTTCGTGTTTTTTCAGCTCCTGAGCGATCAGAGCCGCAAGGAAGCCGTGAAGGCGAACGAGACCCTTCTATTGCAGGCGATGAGTTCCATTGACGCCTCCCTCAAAACCATTGAGCAGATGTTGATGACAAAAATGCTGAAAAATACGGATATATCCGCTTTTTATAATCGAGGCACGCAAAATGATTACTATATGAATATTAAGCTTGTGGAGTTTATGAATGGCTTCAAGAACGCGTATCCGCTGGTCGACTCCATTTATTTCGTCAGGACCAAGGACAGCTTCATCTTGAGCAGCGCGACAAGCTCGAGCCTACGGGACTATCCGGATTACCCCTTTATTAGGCCGTACATCAATCAAGAGATGAAGGATGTCGGCTGGACCAGTGTCAGGAATTTTGAAGAATTCAGCATCAAGGGACCCAAAAGGGTCGTCACATTGGCGCTAAAAGCCCCTTTTCTCAAAACGGGCCAAGGTTTTTTGGTCGTCAACGTATCTGCCGATGCCATCAATAATTCGATTGCAAGCATGTATAGTCAGGATGTCAGCTATATTCATATTCTTGACGAGAGCGGGAGGGACATTCTTCCCATTAATGAGGCGGCAAAAAAGCAAAATATCGTTTCCAGTGCCATTTCTCCCGTGACCGGATGGGAATATCAGAGTGGTCTGATGAACGGGAAGTGGTTCAGCGTAGCCAATCAGTTGTACAATATTTGGTTCATGCTGGGGATACTGATGATATTAGCCGGAGTTGCCTGGATTGTGTACGCTGCCAAAAAAAACTACAGGCCGATCGAGCAGATCGTTACGCAGGTGCAGAAGTTTTCGCAAAACAAGGCGACGACCCTGTTGCATGGAAACGGCCAGGATGAATTTACTTTTCTCCAGACAGCCATCAATCAGATGCTTGAGCAATCCAACAGCTATCAACGGCAATACCGCGAGGATCTTCACGTGAAGAAAGCGTATCTGTTTCAGCAGTTGATGGAAGGGCAGCATTTCACAAGACCCGAAGAATGGGAAGCCATGCGGAATACGATGCAGCTGAATGATTTTGCGAAGCGCCAGGTTGCTTGCGTCGTCGAAATGGATAAATACGCTCAGTTTTGCAGTTTGTTCACCCAGCAGGATCAGTATTTGATGAAGTTTGCCCTGAAGAGCGTCATTCAGGAAACGGCCCAGGAGCATGGCAGTTTCGCGTGGTCTGAATGGGTTTCGAATGACGCGCTGGGCGTTCTGTTGCAAGTCGAGGAGCCCGGGAATCAGATTGCGGAGATTTTGGATCACGCCAGGAGATGGGTGGAAGAGCATTTGAAGCTCACCGTAACGATTGGTGCGGGGGGCACGGCCTCTAGCTTCTCTGAAATTCCCGATTCCTATGCTCAGGCACAGCAGGCCTTGAAATATAAAATGATTCTGGGGGATAACCGTATTATTTTCTATGATCTTCTCGAGAAGGAAGAGCATGGCGGCATGTTCGATTATTTTCAGCTTGTGCATTCGATAGCCCAATCGTTCAGGCTCGGAAAAGAAGAATGGCGGGAAAAATACAAGACGCTGATCCGCAGCATCGAACAGAATCTATTGAGCAGCGACCATATTTTAAGCCTTGCGGATTACTTGATCTACTCCATCGGGCGGGAAATGAATAAAATGACGAAGGAATACCAGGAGCTGTGGGAACATGCAGGACGGTCTTTATTGCAGGAGGCAGTTCAGGTATCGGATACGCTTGAGCAGGTCGAGACAGGCTTCGAGGAGGCGCTGGGACGGTTTTACGGCGAACTTCAGCAAATCCAGGAGACGCGGAACCATTCGGAGACCATTCGCAGGGTGAGGGAGTACATGGACCTGAATTTTGCGAATCCGGATCTTTGTCTTGATTTGTTAAGCGACCGGTTCAGCCTGCCTTCGAAGACGCTCAGCAAGTTGTTTAAAGAGGAAACCGGACAGAAATTCGTGGATTATCTGATCGAACTCAGAATCGGCTATGCTCAGGATTTGCTGGCTCGAACCGATCTTACGGTGCAGGAGATTGCCGAAGAAGTCGGTTATGTGAATGCCATATCTTTCGGACGCATGTTTAAAAAAATCGTTTGCTTGTCTCCGGGTGAATATCGTGATCAAGTCATCCGGGAAAATCGAGATATGACCGCGCTGTAGCAGCTGGTTGTCTGGGCTGCCGTCTGAATCAGTAAGTCCCGCCGGATGATGTTTCCTGCGGGATTTTTTGCTGTTTTCTCAAGGGGATAAAGGGAATGAAAAAGGTTTGCCTGAGAAAAAAGTTTACCGGGCAGAAGCTGCCAGTGTTCGCTACATCCACGGCTCTCATGGAAATAAGTTGGTTCTGAGAAACATGCATATTGTACGAATGCAATGCCTGCCTATAACATGAAAAGCAACAAAACGCGAAGGAGAGTCGGCAGGTATGGAAGTGACAAGCAGCAAAGCGGTTCCGCCGAATCCGTCTGAACGGATTACCCCGCGGAAGAAGGCGGGGACAAGCGCAGGCCGGAAGATCATGAAGCATTGGCAGTTTTATTTGCTCGTCTTTCTTCCTTTGCTTTACATCATTATCTTTAAGTACATTCCCATGTTCGGCGTGATCATTGCCTTTAAGGAATACAACGTCGTGCAGGGCATACTCGGAAGTCCATGGGCCGGGCTGAAATATTTCAAACAGCTGTTTGAGGTTCCATTCTTCTGGCAGTATTTCAAGAACACGCTGGAAATATCGCTTTACGGCATGGCCATCGGATTTCCCGCACCGATCATCCTGGCGCTTGCCCTCAATGAAATACGAAACGGCATATTCAAAAAATCAGTTCAAATGGTGACCTACGCTCCTTATTTCATCTCGACGGTGGTCATCGTGTCGATCCTGATTGTGAACTTATCCCCGAATGTGGGACTGCTGAGCAATGCTTTCCGGGCGCTCGGGATGGAGCCGGTCGATTTCTTGGGCAAAGCTGGATTTTTTAAAACGATATATGTTTTCTCCGATGTGTGGCAGTTTACGGGTTATGGTGCCATCATCTATATTGCGGCCCTGTCCGGTGTCAATCCGGATTTATACGAGGCGGCTAAGGTGGATGGAGCGTCCCGGTTTCAAAAAATCATCAATATCGATATTCCAAGCTTGATTCCGGTCATCGTTATTTTGCTGATCCTGAACTTGGGGCAGATGATGAGCCTCGGATTCGAGAAAATTTACCTGATGCAAAATCCCCTGAATCAGAATACGTCGGAGGTCATTTCCACTTATGTGTACAAGGTTGGCCTTCTGGGAGCCAATTTCAGCTTCTCGGCAGCGATCGGATTGTTTAATTCTGTAATTAACTTTGTTCTTCTGATCCTGGTGAATTTCATTTCCAAAAAGATTTCATCCAACAGCTTGTGGTAAGGAGGGATATGTATTGAACCAAACATTAATAAAGGAATCGGTCACCGACAAATTGTTTCTTAGCATCGTCTATATTTTTCTATCTATTGTCCTGATCTTGATCCTGTTTCCGCTGCTGCATATTTTAAGCGCTTCCTTCAGTTCGCCTTCGGCGGTCACTTCGGGGAAAGTGTGGCTCTGGCCGGTTGACTTCACCCTTGTAGGCTACAAGGCTGTATTCCAAAATTCGGATATTCTTGTGGGTTTCGGCAATTCGTTTTTCTACACCATTGTGGGTACGCTGGTCAATGTTGCTTTTACCGTGATGCTCGCCTATCCGCTCGCCCGCAAAACTTTCTATGGACGAGGCCTCATCATGATCCTGATCGTCTTCACAATGTTTTTCGACGGGGGCCTGATTCCCAATTATTTGCTGGTCAAATCCCTTGGCATGGTGAATACAAGATGGGCGATGATCATTCCGGGGGCTCTGGCCGTTTTCCAGGTCATTATCGCACGAACCTTTTTCCAGTCGATTCCGGAGGAGTTGGCCGAGGCGGCGGAGATGGATGGCTGCAGCGACATGAGATTTTTCCTGCGGATCGTGCTGCCTCTTTCGAAGCCAATATTGGCTGTGCTGTTTCTCATGTACGCGGTCGGACACTGGAACGCCTACTTTAACGCATTGATTTATTTGAAGGACAGCAGCATGTTCCCTCTGCAAATTTTCCTGCGGAACATTCTGATCCTGAATTCGGAAAATTCCGATATGCTGACGAATGTGAACAGCCTGCTGGTCCAGCAGGGATTGAAGGATCTGCTTAAGTATTCCCTGATCGTCGTTTCGAGCGCTCCGGTTCTGATCATTTATCCGTTCGTTCAAAGGCATTTCGTCAAAGGTGTCATGATCGGATCACTTAAGGGCTGACTGATTTATTCGGGGTGATTTCTTAAAGGAGGTGTGTGCCGGACGTTTTGAAGCGTGAAGTCCTTAATCAGGGGAGTAGTGAGAACATTATTCAATAAGGAGGAGATTCTTTGAAAAAACGGGCATTCATCGGAATCAGTATCATGATGATTTTAACTCTAGTATTATCTGCATGCGGCAGTTCCCAAAAGAAGCAGGAAGATGCCGGGGCTTCTTCAAGCGATCCGAACAAACCGGCAGCGCTGACCGTATTTGCACCGCAAAATGTAGGCATTGAGAACCTGGACGTCAATAAGCTATCCAAGTATATCGAGGAGAAGCTGAACATCAAATTCAACTGGAATACCGTACCGGATGCTGCTTTTGGCGACAAAAAGCTGCTTCTGCTGGCCAGCGGAGATTACCCCGCCGTCATTATGAATGCGGGAATATCCAAAGCGGATCAGATCAAATACGGACAGCAAGGCGCCTTTCTCCCGTTAAACGATTTGATCGACGAGTATGCTCCGAATATTAAACAAGCGATGGAAAGCGTGTCTTACCTGAAGCAAGGAATGGTGGCACCGGACGGCAACATCTACGCGATTCCCAAGCTGAATGAATGTCTGCACTGTACTTATGGACAAAGAATGTGGATCAATACGGATTGGCTGAAAAAGCTCGGGTTGACCATGCCGGCGACCACGGATGAATTTTATAATGTCCTGAAGGCCTTCAAAGAGAAAGACCCGAACGGCAACGGCAAGGCGGATGAGGTTCCTTTTACAACTTCAACTTCGGATAATGTCTGGGGCGGCGGGGTCGATACATTCTTGATGAACGCCTTTATTTATGACAATGGCACGGATTATTTAACCGTAAAGGACGGCAAGGTTATGTTTGCTCCGGCACAGGCGGAATGGAAGGAAGGGTTGAAATACCTGCGGAAGCTGTTTGCGGAAGGACTGATGGACAAGGGCGTCTTTACCCAAAACAACGATGCGGTGAAGCAGATGGCCAATAAGCCGGACGCCGAGGTGGGGGCTGTAGGTTACGCCTTGATCAGCAGCGTTTTCGCGGTGGATGATTCCCATCCAAGGCATAAGGATTACGATGTCGTTCCGCCACTGAAAGGGCCGGATGGCGTGCAGCTTGCCGGATATAGCGTTGGTGCGGGCGACGGGCAGTTCGTGATTACGAACAAGGCTAGCAAGGAGCAGCAGATTGCAGCAATCAAGCTGGCGAATTTCCTCTGGTCTGAAGAGGGGACGGTCATGCAATCCTGGGGCTTTGAAGGGGAAGGCTGGAAAAAGGCTGACAGCAGTCAGCTCGATTATAACGGCAAACAGGCAAAATACGAAGTGGTTTCCAAGCCTGCCTCAGCCAGTGGAGAGACCAAACCGGATGATTACTGGTGGCAGCTCGGCACCATGCAGATGCTGAATTCAATCCGCGAATCCTTTGTGGCGCCAGCCGATCCGCTGGGGAATGGCGCTTATGAATACCGTTTATGGCTGGCGGCCAAAAAATACGAACCGTTCGCCAAACCTGAAGTGGTGTATCCGTCCGACACCTTCGTAGATCCGGCGGATGCGCTTACGGTAGCTCAAATGCAGAAGACGCTTTCGGACTATGTCAAATCGAATCTTGCGCAATTCGTAACGGGCAACAAGGATATCGACAAGGATTGGGACAGCTACCTCGCCGGGTTCAAGGGTCTCCAGCTGGAGCAGTACCTGGCGATTTATCAAAAGGCGCTGAAACAATAATGGATGAAATGAAGGATACCTGCGGTATGCAGCAGGTATCCTGTTTTTCTGGGAGAATGTAAATAAGATACAAACGTGTCAAACACACAATGGGAGGATTCAGCGATGAATGAAAAGATTCAATATGCGGCACAGGTAAAGCCAACGGAAAGACAATTGTCCGTGCAGGAAATGGAGTTTTATTCATTTATTCATTTTACGGTCAATACATATACCGATGAAGAGTGGGGGACGGGCGAGGAAGATCCGGCGATCTTTAATCCTGCTGAGCTTGACGCGGATCAGTGGGTTGCTGCGGTTAAATCGGCCGGGATGAAGGGCCTGATCCTGACCTGCAAGCATCATGACGGTTTTTGCTTATGGCCGAGCAAGTATACAGAGCATTCCGTCAAGAATAGTCCATGGAAGAACGGGCAAGGAGACATTGTCCGGGAAGTATCCGATGCCTGCCGCAGAGGCGGTATCAAATTCGGCATTTATCTATCTCCCTGGGACCGGCATGAGCCTACATACGGCGATTCCGACGTTTATAACGAGTATTTTAAAAACCAGCTGCGCGAGCTGCTGACCGGATACGGAGACATCTTCTGCGTTTGGTTTGACGGTGCATGCGGGGAAGGACCTAACGGCAAACGCCAGGTCTATGACTGGGATGCATACTATGCCTTGATCCGCGAGCTTCAGCCGGGAGCCAGCATTTCCGTATGCGGTCCGGATATCCGCTGGTGCGGGAATGAAGCGGGACACTGCCGGGAATCGGAATGGAGCGTCGTTCCTGCTTCGCTTCAGGACAATGAGAAAATCCACGAAAAATCTCAGCAGGAGGATGACCGTGAATTTGCCCGTAAACACAGTTCCGAAGACGAGGATCTGGGCAGCAGGGAGATCATCCTTGAAGCGCAGAAGCTGATCTGGTATCCGGCGGAAGTGAACACGTCGATCCGTCCGGGATGGTTCTATCATGCATCAGAGGACGACAAGGTGAAATCATTGGAGGAGCTTCTGCATGTGTATGAAGGATCTGTCGGCGGTAATGCGACATTCCTGTTGAATCTGCCGCCGGACCGTCGCGGACTTATTCATGAGAATGACGTACGGAGGCTGCAGGAACTGGGAGATGCCATTCAGCGTCGTTACCGTATCAATCTGGCGGAGAACGCAGCAGCCAGCGCGTCAGAAGCGGCCGAAGGGCATGCAGCGAAGCAGGCAGTGGACAGCAGCCGCGACTCGTTCTGGGCACCGAATCCGGGGACGGAGCAGGCCTCGATTGAGATCGATCTGGGCCAAGAACAGACCATCGACCGCGTGATCCTGCAGGAGTACCGCTACAGCCAGCGGATCGAGCGCTTCACGCTCGAATGCAAGATTGGCGGTGAATGGAAGGTCGTTTATAACGGGACCGTGGTCGGATACAAAAAAATATGTGCCTTCGACACCGTCAGCAGCCGCTACCTGCGCCTGAACATCGCCGAATCCCGGTGGTGGCCGAATCTTTCTGCGTTTGAAGTGTACGGCAGCAATACGAACGCATGATCTGAGCTGGCTGATGTGTTATGATAGGAGGACAAATCATAACGAAATTAGCCAAGGACGTGAATACACATGGACTTATTTTCTTTCCAGCAGGAGTCGGAGCCGAGCAGCAGGCTGCTGGCTGACCGGATGCGTCCGACCAGTCTGGATGAATATATCGGGCAGGAACATATCATTGGCCCCGGCAAGCTGCTTCGCCGGGCGATCGAAGCGGATCAGATATCTTCCATTCTTCTGTATGGTCCGCCAGGATGCGGGAAAACGACGCTGGCGCATATCATATCGCAAAAGACGCAGGCGGATTTTGTTCGCCTGAATGCGGTAGACGCTTCCGTCAAAGACGTGCGCGAAGTGATCGACCGTGCGCAGACGAATAAAGCCATGTATGGTACCAAGACGATCCTCTTTCTGGACGAGGTGCATCGCTTTAACAGCTCGCGGCAGGATGCCCTGCTGCCGGCTGTAGAGAAGGGGACGATTATCTTTATCGGCGCAACGACGGAGAATCCGTTCCATTATGTCAATGGGGCCTTGATGAGCCGCTCGACATTATTCCAGCTGCAGCCTCTGACGAAGGAACATTCCCTGATTGCCATGAAGCGTGCGCTTGCCGATTCGGACAAGGGACTCGGATTCATGAAGCTACAGGTGGATGAAGAAGCCCTTGAGCATATTGCGACAATGGCGAATGGAGATATTCGCAGAGCGCTGAATGCGCTGGAACTTGCGGCCATGACGACGCCGCCGGAAAACGACGGCACGGTTCTTATCACGCTGGAAGTGGCGGAGGAGTCCATTCGCCGTCCCATTGTTCGTGCGGACGAGTCGACGCAGTATGACGTGTTGTCCGCGTTTCACAAAAGCATCCGCGGATCGAGCGACGCAGCGCTCTTCTGGTTCCTTTATGCGGTCGAGAAGCTGGGGATGGACCCGATGGTATTTATCCGACGGCTGATCGCTGCCAGCAGCGAGGATATCGGTCTTGCGAACCCGCAAGCGATGGTACAGGCCGTGAGCGCGCTTGATGCTTACCGGAACAATGGCTGGCCGGAGGCGAAGCTTAATATTGCGCAGGCGATATTGTTTGCGGTCGAAAGTCCCAAATCCAATGCGGTATACACGGCGATTTCACGGGCGATGTCGGCCATTGAAGACATGAAGTCGGCGGAGGTTCCTTTGCATTTGCGTGACACGCACTATAAAGGCGCCGTGAAGCTTGGGCATGAAGGCTACAAATATCCGCATGATTTTCCGGGCCATTACGTCAAGCAGGATTATCTGCCAAAAGAGATTTCGCGCCGGGTATTCTACCAGGCAACCGAGCAGGGGAACGAATCCAAGATTCAGATCAACCAAGAGCGGCGACGCAAACAGTTCCTTTCCGGGGAAGAATAATCGTATTACGGGGAAATATTCGAATTAACGAGCAGGATTCCACCTGTGTCGTAGAGAATCTTTTGCACAGACGAAAAAAGCCACTGCCGCAGATATGCTGGGCAATGGCTTGCGTCTGTGCTTTATTTTTTTTGCAGGGCGGGCAGCTTGTAAGGGATTTTCTCCACTTTATCGATCGTACCGCCGCCAAGGCAGAGATCATCCGAGTAGAATACGACGGCCTGTCCAGGCGTGACCGCCTTCTGCTGCTCTGCAAATTGGACGTGGACGGTTCCATTCTCGAGCCATTCCAAGGTGACCTGTTGATCTGGCTGCCGGTAGCGGAATTTGGCAGTGCAGTTGAAAGGTTCTTTGGGCACATTCCCTTCGCCTGCAATCCAGTTCACGCCTGTGGCAATCAGTCCTGTCGAATACAGGCTTGGATGCTTGTCTCCCTGCACGACATACAAAATGTTCTGTTCCAAATCTTTATCGGCCACGAACCAAGGTTCGCCGTTACCGGAACCACCGATACCCAGACCTTGGCGCTGGCCGAGCGTGTAATACATCAAGCCATCATGACGGCCTTTGATCTCGCCGGTAGCAATATCCACCATATTCCCGGACTTCGCAGGAAGATACTGGCTGAGGAATTCCTTGAAATTGCGTTCACCGATGAAGCAGACGCCGGTGCTGTCCTTTTTCTTGGCCGTATACAAGCCTGCAGCTTCCGCAATGCGGCGTACTTCAGGTTTGGGGAGATGGCCGATCGGGAACATGGCCTTCGAAAGCTGCTCCTGGTTGAGCGCATTCAGGAAGTAGGTTTGATCTTTGTTACCATCAACGCCGCGAAGGAGTTTATAGACTCCGTCTTCTTCCACGACACGTGCGTAATGACCTGTGGCTACATACTCAGCGCCTAGATCGAGCGCTTTATTCAGAAATTCGCCAAACTTGATTTCACGGTTGCACATGACATCAGGATTCGGAGTGCGACCCGACTTATATTCATCCAGGAAATAGGAAAATACTTTATCGAAATATTCCTTTTCGAAGTTGACCGTGTAATAGGGAATATCTATCTGTTCGCAAACGCGGCGCACATCCTCCGCATCCTGCTCGGCGGTGCAAACCCCGAATTCGTCGGTGTCATCCCAATTTTTCATGAAAATGCCGATGACATCATAACCCTGCTCCTTGAGCAGGAGGGCGGTAACCGAGGAATCAACGCCGCCGGACATGCCGACGACTACGCGCGTATTTTGATTGTTGTTTGACAAGAGTAATCACCATTTCTATTTGAAATTGTGCCCATGATCGTATTTTAACACAACCTGAACCGGATCACACCAGAAAAGCTTTGTCCGCGGTAGATGAACATTTTGCAGTTTTGTCATTGTTTATTTACCAAAAAGCTGGCGGATATGTTAACATAAGCAAAGGGTTATGATCGGAATACGCAGATATAGCTTGAGGTACAGATCTGCAAATGGATCCGGACATATAGAAAAACATGAACAATTGAAAGAGGTGCCACCTTTGAAAATATCAACAAAAGGGCGTTATGGCCTGACTATAATGATGGAACTTGCGGCAAAATACGGCGAAGGTCCCATCTCACTCAAAAGCATCGCAGAGAAAAACCAGTTATCTGAACACTATTTGGAGCAGTTGATCGCGCCGCTCCGGAATGCGGGACTTGTAAAAAGCATCCGCGGTGCATACGGCGGCTATATTCTTTCCCGTGAAGCCGGTGAAATTACCGCTGGAGATGTCATCCGCGTTCTCGAGGGACCGATCTCTCCAGTCGATTTTACGGAAGAGGACGATCCAGCCAAGCGTAATTTGTGGCTTCGCATCCGTGACGGCATTGCGACTGTACTGGATTCGACCACGCTGCTTGATTTAATTTCCTATCAAGAACAAGATGCAAAAGACAACTACATGTTTTACATTTAAAAAGGAGATGCAATAATGAATTCCATTTATTTGGATCATGCGGCATCCACACCCGTACATCCAGAAGTAGCTCAAGAAATGATGAACGTGATGACAGGGCAGTACGGCAATGCGTCCAGTGTTCATGCTTTCGGACGTTCCGCCAAGCGTACGGTGAGCAGAGCACGAGACCTTATCGCGAATTCTCTGGGCTGTCAATCCGACGAACTGGTCTTTACCGGCGGCGGAACGGAAAGCGATAATCTTGCCTTGTTTGGCGCTTTATCCGCAATGGAAGGCTCCGGCAAGCATATCATTACTTCATCGATCGAGCATCATGCGGTACTGCATGCCTGCGAAGAGCTAGAGAAGCAGGGATACCGCGTCACCTATTTACCTGTGGATTCCACGGGTAGGGTACGGATCGGGGATGTGGAGAATGCCCTGACGGAAGATACCGTGCTAATCAGCATCATGTATGCCAATAATGAAGTCGGAACCGTCCAGCCAATCGCGGAAATCGGGGAGCTTGCGAGAAGTCGCGGGATTCTTTTTCACGTCGATGCCGTGCAGGCCTTGGGAGCAATTCCGATATCCTGCCGTGATTTGCCGGTTGATCTCATGAGCTTTTCCGCCCATAAAATCAATGGTCCCCAGGGAGTCGGTGCACTATATGTCCGCCGCGGAGTGCATCTTGTACCCAGACTGCATGGAGGACTGCAGGAGAAAAAACGCCGCGCTGGAACTGAAAATATGGCGGGGATTGCCGGTTTCGGCAAGGCCGCCGAGATTGCGACTGCCCATTTGGAGGAACGCAGAGAACATGATCTGATGCTCAGGCATACGTTTATCCGCATGCTGGAACAAGAACTTGGACAAAACTCGTTTATCATCAACGGAAATCCCTCTGAATTTTTACCTCACATTCTGAATATCAGCTTCCCGGACACAGACACGGAGACTCTCTTAATGAACCTGGATATGGAAGGCATCGCGGCAGCCAGCGGCTCGGCGTGCACCTCGGGTTCTCTTGAAGTGTCCCATGTACTTCAGGCTATGAAACTTCCACAAAATGTTTTACGCTCCGCGATTCGTTTTAGCTTTGGTTTGGGTAATACTACTGAAGATATGGAATACACCGCCCAAAAAATTGCAACTATTCTGCGTCGTTTACGTAATAGAAGTTAAGGATTCTCTATGTATGGACAAGGAGGGAAGGAAGTATTCCATACCATCCGGAAATCGAAGGTTGATGCCCCCGGGGCATCAGTCCCGCGCAGGCGGGATTCCTTTGTTTCAATCTGAATAGGATAGGTGGGATCCTCGCCATGAAGTTCCAAGAATTGATCGGACTTGCCGTATTTGATGTGGAGGAAGGCAAGGAGATCGGCAAAATCAGCGATGTTTTGATCAGCGTAGACTGGAAAATTCAAGCCTTGGAGCTAGAAGGCAAAGGATTCTTCAACAGTTCGGCCAAGTCGGTATCCTGGGAGGATATTATGGCTTACGGCGAAGATGCTGTGATGATTCGTAATCAACAGGCTGTTCGAAAGACGGGGGCCGACGACATACAATACACGTATATTCTGGGTAAAAATAAATTAAAGGACTTGAATGTATTGACGGAGGATGGCGTCTTGCTAGGGAAAGTTACGGATGTTTATTTTGACCAGGAAATGGGAAATACAATATTAGGCCTGGAAATCAGCGACGGCTTCGTCTCGGATTTGATGGAAGGCCGCAAATGGCTGCCGCTTACACAGGACATGTCCATCGGAAAAAATGCGATTATGGTCCCTCCCATGAGCGAAGAGCGCTTGGAGAAAACCATTCATTCTGTTAACGGATAGGTGATAAAAGAATATGAGATGTCCCAACTGCAATTCCAAAGATATCGGTAAAATCGGTTCCCACCAGTTTTATTGCTGGGGATGCTTTATCGAACTGACGGTGAACGGAGAAAAAATGTCCGTATACCAAGTAGAGGAAGATGGAACGCTCAGTTCGCTGGATGATCTGTTTTTTGAAGAAATCCCTCAGGATTTCCCGCAGATTCATGCATCCAACTGAAAGTGAACTTATGAACATGCTTTTCGGTTAAAAAAAGAAACCCATCACTAGCGCCCGCTTGCGGCGCACGTTAGTGATGGGTTTCTTTTGGCATGATGACCGTTTTCGTCCTGGACTTGAGGTTAATTTTTTCCTTTCGTACATATAATAACGTGTACAGCAAGTCCGAAAGGAGGAAGAACGCTTTGGAGAAGATGACCGGGAACAAATGGTTCCGTCTCTTAATATGGTTTATTCTAGGTCTTATTGCGCTCTATTTCATATGGCAGCTGCGCCCCATGTTCATGAATATATATCATTTTCTCAAAGCGATTCTGGCCCCGTTTATCGTGGCGATGATCATCTCGTATGTGCTGAATCCCGTCGTTTCCATGCTGGCTGATCGAAAGATGCCGCGGGGAATCGCGGTGCTGCTGATCTACGCCGTGTTTCTGACCTGTCTCGCGGTCATCCTCATCAATATGATTCCTATGCTGCTGGAGCAGATGGAGGAACTCAACGAGCATATGCCGGAGATGACCATGCATGCCCAAAGCCTCATGACGAGACTGGATCAGAAACTGCTGCCCGATGGGGTGATGGCCGGCGTAGATCAGTGGTTTTTGCAGTGGGAAGACAGGCTCGCGAAAGGAATTTCCGATTTTATCGATAACATCGGCACGACGATTAACGTCGTTTTGAATCTTTTCATCATTCCTTTTCTCATTTTCTATATTCTGAAGGACTTTGACGTCTTTGAGAGGGCTATTGTTTCTTACCTGCCACGGTCCCGGAGAAAAGCGACGGTCAGTCTCCTCAAGGAAATCGATCTTGCTCTTGGGAATTACGTCCGGGGGCAGTTTCTGGTTTGTTTAATTATTGGCGTTCTGGCTTATATAGGCTATATGCTGATCGGTATGCAATATGCGCTGCTGATGGCGAGCATTGTTGCGGTGTTTAATATCGTTCCGTATCTGGGTCCGTTTCTGGGAGCGGCACCGGCGGTGGTTATGGCATCGACCATATCCTGGAAAATGGTGCTGCTCGTCATCGTCGTCAACTGGGTCTGCCAGTTGCTTGAGAGTAATGTGATCTCTCCGCAGGTGGTCGGCAAAAAGCTTCATCTGCATCCGATGGTGATCATCTTTGCGCTTCTGGTTGGCGGTGAGCTCGCGGGCATCGTTGGTTTGATTCTGGCGGTACCGTTTTTCGCGGTGCTCAAAGTGCTCCTTCAGCATCTATTCACTTATTATGTGAAGCGTAAAACCGTCTAAGTGTCTCATTGACATTCAATTGCCGCGCCGATATACTTGTTTACATATGAGCAAAATGGACAAAACGGCGATGAAATAGAGTACGGCAGGAAAGCTTCATGTGACAGAGAACGGATTCCTTCGCGTTTAATCGTGTTGGCTGCAAGAATCCGCATGACGGCACTGACCGGAAAGCTGATTTCGGAGTGCGGGCAAACCCCGCCGGCTGGCCCCGTTACAGGCTGTTACGAGGAGATCGCTCCTGAGTTGAAGCGGAAGGGCACGAAATGTGCTGGAATACTGCAGATACAACGAGCGATAACCAGGGTGGTACCGCGATGATATGATCGTCCCTGAAATATTTCAGGGGCGTTTTTATGTTGTTTTTTGGCTCAAAACAGAAATAAGTTCTTGACCGTGTGCAAGGTGGCCGCTGCGGTTACGGATCGTTCTTCCGATCGCTGCCGCTTCTTCCGATCGATTCCGTCTCCTTCGCTACCTTTGCTTTTTGTCAAACAATGTTTATGATGTTGAGCCGTTTTTTGGAAACTAATTTGAAGCTGGAGGCTGAAAATCATGAAAGCAAGTGAAATCCGTTCCAAATGGTTGGAATTTTTCGCAAGTAAAGGACACAAAATCGAACCGAGCGCTCCGCTCGTTCCGCACAATGACCCATCGCTGCTGTGGATTAATGCCGGGATGGCGCCGCTTAAACCTTATTTTGACGGGCGGATCAGCCCGGAGAATCCGCGACTGACCAACTCGCAAAAATGTATCCGTACCAACGACATCGAAAATGTGGGTAAAACCCGCCGTCACCATACGTTTTTTGAAATGCTCGGCAACTTCTCCATTGGGGATTACTTCAAAGAAGAAGCCATTACTTGGGCTTGGGAGTTTCTCACGGGGAAAGAATGGATCGGCTTCGATCCGGAGCGTCTGTCTGTAACGGTATATCCGGAAGATGAGGAAGCTTTCAAACTATGGAATGAAAAAATCGGGCTGCCGGCTGAACGTATCGTGAAGCTGGAGGACAACTTCTGGGATATCGGCGAAGGCCCATGTGGTCCATGTACCGAAATTTTCTATGACCGCGGAGATGCCTACGGCGATCTGTCCGATCCTGAAATGTTCCCAGGCGGGGAAAACGAACGCTTCCTGGAAGTGTGGAACCTTGTATTCTCCCAATTCAACCATAATAAAGACGGCTCTTATACGCCGCTACCGAACAAAAATATTGATACTGGTGCAGGCTTGGAGCGCTTTGCTTCCATTTTGCAAAACGTCGATTCGAACTTTGACACGGATTTGTTCCAGCCGATCATCCAGCAAACAGCGAAGCTTGCCGGCGTGAACTATAACGATAGCGTGGAGAAGGATGTGGCGCTTAAGGTCATTGCCGATCATGCCCGCACAGTAGCTTTTGCCGTTGCGGACGGTGTGCTGCCTTCCAATGAAGGACGCGGTTATGTCATCCGCCGCTTGCTGCGCCGTGCCGTTCGTTACGGAAAAGTATTGGGTCTGGACCGTCCGTTCCTCCATACGCTTACGGAAACCGTTGGCGATATTATGGGCGTGTATTACCCAGAAGTTGTCGAGAAACGCGAGTTCATCGAGAAAGTCATTCGTACAGAGGAAGAACGATTCCATGAGACGCTTTCCGAAGGTCTTGCCATCCTGGAAGACATCAGCAAGAAAGCACTGGAGCACAGCAGCAAAATGATCAGTGGCTCCGATGCCTTTAAACTGTACGACACTTATGGATTCCCGCTGGATTTGACCGAAGACTATGCCATGGAGCACGGACTAACCGTGGACCGTGAAGGCTTCGATGCTTCCATGCAGGAACAGCGTGACCGTGCGCGTGCAGCACGCCAGGATAACGGCGGCATGAAAGTGCAGGGCGGCGTGCTCTCCGACTACACGGTTAAAAGTGAGTTTGTTGGATATAATGACACCGTAATCGAATCGAAAATTTTGGCTATTATTGTGGAAGATGCCATGGTCGACACGGCCGGTGAAGGACAATCCTGTCAGGTTATCCTGGATGCAACTCCTTTTTACGCCGAAAGCGGCGGCCAAGTCAGTGACCAAGGACTTCTGCGCGGCGGCAGCGTAACCGCAAAAGTCGAAGGCCTCTATAAGGCTCCGCATGGTCAGCATGTGCACGTGGTGACGGTAGAAGCAGGTGAACTGAAGGTTGGCGATACGGTGAAAGCCGAGGTGGATCAGGCCAAACGCCGCGATATCGTCAAGAATCACACCGCAACCCACCTCTTGCATAAGGCACTTAAACAAGTGCTGGGCGAGCATGTCAATCAGGCCGGTTCTTTGGTAGAGCCGCAGCGCCTGCGTTTCGACTTTTCGCATTTTGGCAGCATTACGCCGGAAGAGCTTACTGATATCGAACAACGCGTCAACGAACAGATTTGGAACGGTATCCATGTTAATATTGAGCTCAAACCGATTGAGGAAGCCAAGTCGATGGGCGCCATGGCTCTCTTCGGTGAAAAATACGGTGATATCGTGCGTGTAGTTCAAGTAGGGGATTACAGTCTGGAGCTTTGCGGCGGCTGTCATGTCAACAATACGTCGGAAATCGGTATTTTCAAGCTTGTGAGCGAGAGCGGCATTGGTTCCGGCGTCCGTCGTATCGAAGCCGTTACCGGACGTTCTGCATACCAATACATCGAAGGCCAACTGGATCTCCTGAAACAGTCGGCAGAACTCTTGAAATCCAATTTGAATGATGTGCCGAAACGAATCGAAACGGTGCATGCTCAAATGAAGGAGCTTGGACGCGAGAACGAATCGCTGCAAAGCAAGCTGAGCATGATTGAGGCTGGGCAGCTGACCGATCAAGTGAAAACTGTTGGCGGTAAGGAACTCCTCGCAGTTCGTGTCAGCGTTGGCAGCATGGATGGACTACGTACCCTGGCAGATGAGCTGAAGAACAAGCTTCCATCCGCAGTGCTGGTTCTCGGTGCAGCGATTGAAGATAAAGTCAACTTCGTCGTATCCGTGCCTCAGGAACTGATCAAGTCGGGTCTTCATGCAGGCAAGCTGGTAAAAGAGATCGCTTCTGTATGCGGCGGTGGCGGTGGCGGCCGTCCAGACATGGCACAGGCAGGCGCCAAAGACGCAAGCAAGCTGGATGATGCCTTGAAGCTGGCCGAAGAGCTTGTAGCTCAGTCCTAAAATAAATTAATAAAGGATTTTGCAAGCAACCGGATGACGGTCTTGCAAAATCCTTTTGATTAAAAATGAATGGAATGGCATATAATTTCGAATAAATTTCGTTTTATTTGTCCTTGGAGTTTCCTTACTGCGGGATGAGTATGTTATATTATAAGAAGATATGAAGCCTTACGAATCAATTCGTCAAAGGTGCCTTAGGCATCCTTTTGAAGAAGCGAGGTGTCACAAAATGGACTCCATGGATAAGACGATGAAGTTTAATGTTAAGGGCGATGAGAAGGAAGCATCCTCCAAGGATATTCTTCTTACGGTGTATGACGCTTTGGTTGAAAAGGAATACAATCCGATTAACCAGATTGTCGGCTATCTCCTCTCCGGAGACCCGGCGTATATCCCGCGTCATAACAATGCCAGAAGCCTGGTCAGAAAAAAAGAGCGTGATGAGTTGATTGAAGAGCTGGTCCGGTTCTACTTAGCCAATCACCGATAGGAGAGCTTTATGAGAATCATGGGATTGGACTACGGCGACCGCAAAATTGGTGTTGCCGTCAGTGATTTATTCGGATGGACTGCCCAGGGGCTTGAAGTTGTTGAGCGCCGTCGCGATGGTTCTGAGATGCAGCGTATTGCGGATTTGGTCCGGGAGTACGAGGTGGAACAGATCGTCGTCGGCCTGCCCAAGAACATGAACGGCAGCATCGGTCCCCGTGGTGAAATCTGTATTGATTTCGCTGACAAGCTTAAAGAAATGCTGGAATTACCCGTCCACCTGTGGGATGAACGGCTGACAACCGTGTCTGCCGAGCGGACGCTGATAGAGGCTGACGTCAGCCGGAAGAAGCGAAAGCAAGTTGTGGATAAAATGGCTGCAAGCTTGATTTTGCAAAATTATTTGGACTCAAAGACTAAAGGGTGAGGGTGATAACAGATGACCAATGAGCGTAACTATTTTGAGGAAGAACCGGATATTATTTATATTCCAGATGACGAAGGCAACGAGGAAGAATTCGAAGTCATCATGAAGTTCGAGGTCGATGGATCGGACTCCAAGTACATGATGGTAGTTCCGCTGGAAGCAGGGGACGATGATTCCGACGAGGTTTACGCTTTCCGTTATGAAGAAGACGGGGACGATCTTAAGCTTTACATGATTGAGGATGACGCAGAGTGGCAGATCGTGGAGGAAACCTTCAACACGCTGGTCGCTGAACTTGATGGAGGTAATGATCATGAATGATTTTTCTGCAGACCAGGCTGTATGGACTTCCGTACTTAAGGAAGCGTTCGGCCCGACTGTAGAGCTGGAGGATGAAGACGGTTCCACGGAAGTCTATGATCTTTCAGCGGAATTTGAAGTGGGTGGCCAAACCTATGCGGTGCTGCAAAGCCCGGATGAAAAAGACGGAGAATACAATATTCTGAAAGTCGTTAAGGCTGCTGACGGAAATTTGGAACTGGTTACCATCGATGATGACGATGAATGGGAAAACATCACCGAGCTCTATGACGAAATGACGTTTCCTGACATCCAGGAATAATTGACGGATTTACAGCTTCTTAAGGGCAGACAAAAAATTTCAAAATGAATAAACCTTAGAGGGCGGTGCAGACCGTCCTTTTTGGTTGTGAAGGGTTGGATTTTTCTTGAAAGCTGTCAAAGTTGTGATTGTTATACTTGTCATTCTCCTGCTTGGAGCAGGGGGAGGAGCGTATTACATATGGAATGGCCTGCAGCCTGTCAAGGCTGCGGACAAGCCCGTTAAATTTACCATTGAATCAGGTATGGGTACTTCGAAAATTGCAGGGGTACTGCATCAAAACGGTTTGATCAAAAATGAGACGGTTTTCAAAGGGTATCTGAAATGGAAGAATGAAGGTTCCCATTTTCAAGCTGGCGTATATGAAGCGAAGCCTGGAGCAACCTTTGATGAACTGATCGCCAAGTTGAACAGCGGGGAAGTGGTGAAGGAGGCCATGACCCGAATTACGATTCCGGAAGGCTATACCATTGAGCAAATTGCCAAGAAGGTCAGTGAAGCAACAGGGACTGCAGCAGATGAATTCCTGAAGATTGCAGATCACCCGGGGAATGAAGCCATAGCGGCTTTTAAAAATGTCCCCCAAAATGGCGATTTGAAGCATGCGGCAGAGGGATATTTATTCCCGGACACGTATGAGTTCAAAAAAGGAACAAATGACAGTGACATTTTTCATAGAATGATGGAACAAATGCAAAGTAAAATTGACAGTATTCCTGATTTGCAGCAGAAGCTGAAGGACCGGGACATCACACTGCACGAGCTTCTGACCATTGCTTCCCTGATTGAGCGCGAGGTCGTGGTAGATGAGGAGCGGCCTTTGGTCGCTGGAGTCATTTATAACCGCCTGGATAAAAAAATGAAGCTGGAAATCGATGCTACGGTGCAGTATGCGCTCGCTGAACCGAAGGAACGGCTGCTTTATAAAGACCTCAAAGTCGAAAGCCCATATAACACCTATTTGCATGACGGGCTCCCTCCCGGACCCATTTGCAGCCCAAGCCTTGCCTCCATCGAAGCGGCGTTAAGTCCTAAAGCATCCGAGTATTTGTATTATGTCACCAAGAAGGATGGTTCACATGAGCATCTGTTTGCCAAAACGTATCAAGAGCATTTGAAAAACATTAAGAAGAGCAATAGCACGACGAAATAAATGAGGTGCCGTATGACGAAACAACATGAGCTTATGGTTACAGCCGGCTCATTGCAGGAATGTTCTGCATACATGGATGCGGGAGCAAGCGAGCTGCTGATTGGTGATGCACGATTTGGACTTCGATTGCCCGGGCATTTTTCGGAAAAAGATATTCGTGAGGCTGTGCGCATGGGACAGGCTCGCAGCGTTAAAGTGATTCTGAGCCTGACCAATATCATGACCAATGAAATGCTAAGAATGCTGCCGGATTACATTTTGTTTTTGCGTGACGCCGGCGTGAATGCGGTGGAGTATTGCGATCCTTCCGTTCTTGCAGCGGTAAAGACCTATGCTCCTTCTATTAAGCTGCACTGGAATGCGGAGATGATGTCGACCAACTATGCCACAGCGAATTATTGGGGGCGCAAAGGGGCATCGCGCATTGCCGCTGCGAAAGAACTCAGCATGGACGAGATCCTGGAGCTCAAGGCGCACTTGGAGATCGAATCTCAGATTCAGGTGCATGGCATGACGAATATATACCATTCCAAGCGTAGAATGGTTGAAAGTTATATGGTTCACCAGGGGCGACCGGTCAAGGGAGGCAATCTGGGCAGGGAACGCGGTCTGTTCCTTGTAGAGGCGGACCGGGCTCAGGAGAAGTATCCGATCTTCGAAGATGAGAATGGCACCCATATCATGAGTTCGGATGACATCTGTATTCTTGAAGATCTCCATGTGCTGATGAAGGCCGGAATCGACAGCTTTAAAATTGATGGGTTTATGAAATCGCCAACCTATAACGCCGTGGTCATCAATGCCTATCGGACGGCGATGGATGCATATGAGGCAGATCCCGCCAGTTATCGTTTCCGCGAGGAGTGGCTGGATCCGATTCGTGAGCTTCAAGATCCGGAACGGGAGCTCACCTTCGGATTCTTTTATAAGGAACAAGTCTACTAAAATAAATTGAATCAAAGAAAAGATTAACTTTCTCCTGTTGTAACAACATGGGGTCCAGGAGCTGCAGAATAAACTTATATAGAAAGGAAGGTGTCCCCATCGTGGAGAACATCCTTTCCAAGCCCCAATACCTTGGGAAAAGAGTCCGGCTCGAAAAGCCGGAGCTGCTGGCACCTGCCGGTAACCTGGAAAAACTTAAATTCGCCATTCATTACGGAGCGGATGCCGTATATATTGGTGGACAAAAATACGGCTTGCGATCGAATGCGGACAATTTTACATTCGAGGAAATGCGCGAAGGCGTGGAATTTGCGAAAAAGTACGGTGCCAAGGTATTTGTGGCGACGAATATTTATGTGCACAATGAAGATATTGAGGGCATTGAAACCTATTTGCGCAGCTTATACGAAGCCGGCATCACGGCCATTATTGCCGCTGACCCGGCCATTATCGAAGTAGCGCAGCAGACCGTTCCATTGCTCGAGGTACACCTCAGTACGCAGCAGTCCACGTTAAACTGGCAAGCGGTTAAATTCTGGAAGGATGAAGGACTTCCTCGCGTGGTTCTTGGCAGGGAAGCGAGTCTGGAAGAAATCGCGGAGATTAAAAATAAGGTCGAGATTGAAATCGAAGCCTTTATTCATGGTGCGATGTGCTCATCCATCTCAGGCCGCTGCGTGCTCTCCAATCATTTCACAGACCGCGATTCCAATCGTGGCGGATGCTGCCAATCCTGCCGCTGGAAGTATGATCTTTTCGAAGATGGCAGGGGTAGCGAGGGAAATCATGCCGAGGCGGGTCAACCCGAGGCCCTCTTACCTGGAATTACGCAGCTTCCGCTTTTTGAAGAAGAAGACAGCGCGTTTACCATGGGATCCAAAGATTTATGTATGCTGGAGCATATCCCGGATTTAATCGAAGTGGGCATCGACAGCTTTAAAATTGAAGGACGGATGAAGTCCATTCATTATGTGGCAACGGTCGTTAATGTGTATCGTCAGGCCATTGACGCGTATTTTGAGGATCCGGAGCATTATGTTCTTAAGCCAGAATGGTTGGATGAGCTACATAAAGCGGCTAACCGTCCGCTGAATACGGGCTTTTTCTATGATACTCCCGATCACGAGGATCATATCTATGAGCCGGAAAATAAGGCTGCGCCATATGATTTTGCCGGACTAGTGCTTGAGTATGATGAATCTACTCGCATCGCTGTTATTCAGCAGCGCAATTATTTCAAAATAGGGCAGGAGATCGAGTTTTTCGGCCCGAAGGGTACCTTCTTTAAGCAGCGGATAACTGAAATGTGGGATGAGGAAGGTCAGCTTATCGAAACGGCAAGGCATCCATTACAGCAGATTCACATGAAAGTGGATCAGCCGGTTAGCTACTTCGACATGATGCGCAAAAAACATTAGACTCCATCTGACAGGCGAATCCCTTGTGAATCCCTTTTCCTAAGCCGCTGGACTCTCAGAGTCCAGTGGTTTTTAGCACTAAGGACGTATGAATCATACATATTAGGAAAATAGTTATAATTAATTTTGAAAAAAACCAAAGGATAATGGTGGAAAATGTCGAAGAATAAAGTAGGGGATTGCTTACATATTACGTGAAGCAAGAATTTAATGCGGTAGGTGAGGAAATGGGAGAGGTTCAGAAGAAGGATCAACATGAAGGCAAGAAAAATCGTTTTGGGAAACAACGGCGAAAGGAAAAGCAAGAAGCTGGAGCCGTATCCGGACAAGCTGGCGCCAATAAAGATATATTTAACTTGCGCAACGTGGGTTCCCAGTTCAAACGGATGAATCCTGTTAAGTCGGTCGGGGTAAAGCTGTTCTTGATATTTTTTATCGCCATTGTATCTTTTGTCTTAATATTAGGACTCATGTCTTATAATAAGGCCAAGAGCACGATTAAGGAAAATGCAGCATCCGCGAACAAGCAAACCATGATACAAACTTCCCAGAAGCTTGACATTATTCTAAAGCAATTTGAGGATATTTCGCTGCAAATCTTCTTCGACCCGGAAACACAGACGCTACTCGATGATTTGTCCTCATCGCAGACGAGCGCATATGATTTGTTTGTTTTGAATGATAAGATCAGTAAAAAATTGAGCAATCAGATTAACAGCAACAGCACGATTAAAGCAATTTATATGGTTCCTCCACAAGCGGACCAGAATCCGATCATGGCTGGCAGTGCCGGCAGTGACCTGAGCACGATCCGGGATGAAGCCTGGTTCAAGGAAGCCAAAGGACAGAGTAAGGGCTTTTGGGTTTCTTCCGAAAAAGGCAAAGACGGATCCGAAAATTTCAAACTGGTGCGTCCTTTGCAAACCTTAAGCCGCGGTGGTCTTTCCTATGTCATCGTCATCGAATTGAAGACTACATTGATTGAGGAGCAGTTGAAGGCCATCAATTTGGGCGAAGGAAGCAAGCTTCAGTTGGTTACCTCAGACAATAAAGTGGTAGGCTCAAGTCAGGAAGACGAAGCAGGAGCCGTATCCGACCTGACATTCATGAAGGATCAGAAGGATGAGACCAACAGTCTGTACACGAAGGATGCTCAGAAACGCAGTGTTTTGGCTGTCTACAATACACTCGCCACGAACGGATGGCGGCTGGTAGCCGTAACACCTGAAGAATTGCTCATGAAGGACGCACAGGGCATCCTGCTGCTGACCTTGGGGTCTGTATTAGCGGTAGCAATCATTGCCATTCTGATTGGATGGTGGATGGTTCTGCTGATCGCAAGACCGCTGAGCAAACTTAAGGACTTAATGATTGAAGGTTCCAAAGGAAATCTGAAGGTGCGGACAGAGCATAAGTCTTCCGATGAAATCGGCGAACTTGGCAGAAGCTTCAACCTGATGATGGATCAGATTACCAAGCTTGTACAACAAACGAATACCACGGCGCAAGCGGTGCTTGAAACGGCAAGCGAATTGACGGATGCTTCGAAAAAGACGGCTTTATCCGCCAAAGAAATCGCGGTTGCGACCGAAGAAATCGCCAACGGTGCCAGCAGTTTGGCGACCGAAGCAGAGCGAGGCAATGAGCTGACGGATAATATCTCCCGTCAAATGCAGCTGGTCGTAACAGCCAATGAAGAGATGGGCAACGCTGCCCACCATGTTGAACAGTCCAGTGAGCGGGGAACCAAGCATTTAAGCAACTTGATGGACAAAACGCATCAGACGGAAGATATGACTCGTTCCCTGATGCATAAAGTGGACAACCTGAAGCAGACCACCATGTCCGTCAACAAAGTGCTTGAAGTTTTGCAAAATATTACGAAACAGACCAATATCCTGTCACTCAATGCAACGATCGAAGCAGCGCGTGCAGGAGCGGCGGGCAGAGGGTTTATGGTGGTTGCAGATGAAATCCGCCAGCTGGCTGACCAATCCAGACAATCGATCGATATGGTTGGACAGATTACCGAAAAAATTATGGGTGAAATGAACGAAACGGTTGAGGCTCTGCAGGAAGCGAACCCGTTATTCCAGCAGCAAATGATTTCGGTCAAGGAAACCAATGACATTTTTGTATCCGTGCAAGAGCAGATGGCCGACTTTACGCAGCGTCTGGATTCCGTTACGCAATCCATTGAAAACTTGAATCAATCCCAGGAAGTGCTGTCTGACGCCATGAGTAACGTCAGCGCGGTAGCCGAGCAATCCTCCGCTACATCCGAGGAGGTTGCTTCGCTCAGCAACGAGCAGCAAAGCATCGGCAGCCAGCTGGTACAATTGTCCGGCAAACTCGAAAATGTATCCAATGAGCTTAAGGACACATTATCGCGCTTCACGATTTAATCCAGCCTTTCCTTATGGCTGCAAGATTCAGAAAAAAGGGTTGTCCCGAAGGTTTGTAGACCTTCAGGGACAACCCTTTTTCTATTCTGTCCAAGGTTATCCGCCAGAACCGATTGGAAGCTTCATGAATAGGACATAATGGAAAAAAACGTCGAACTAAGGGAACGGTGTGCATTCATGTTTAAGCAGAAGCAGCGGATCTTTTATGGACTGGTCATCATAACTGGCATCCTGACCTTATTAATTCTGAGATTGGCTTATATTCAGCTTGTGTTTCGTGCCACGAAACTGCCGGACAGCGTGTATACCCTTCAGGAAATGTCGGTCCTTCAACGTGAGAGGGGAGTTGTGCTGGATTCCGGGAGAGGGAATATAGTTGACCGGAACGGAGTCCCCATCACGGGAGAGACTGTTTCTGCAGCCGTTTTGTTTCCGATCGATAAGAAAGCTCTAGGTAATGAAGATGGAAGCATCGACAAAGTGGCGGGTGCTCTGGGCATAGAGACGGCGAAGCTGACCACGATGTGGAACAAGCTAAGTGTTCCCGCTTTGTGGCAGGGACCACTCAAAAACACGCCGCTGGCTCTGAGCCCAAGGCAGGCCGGGCGCATTGCCGATCTTCATTTTAGCGGGATTGAAGTCCTGCCTTATACGCAGCGGTATGTGAATAAGGTAAGCGGCATGCAGTGGCTTGGATTTTTGTCCGAACGTCCGGATCAGAAGCACATGCCCCATACCGGTTTCGCCTTCAAGGAAGGAGCTGCAGGCCTTGAAAAGACACTGGAGCCGCTGCTACGAGGGGCGGGGCAGACGACGGCTTATTACTCCGTTGACGGTACGAACCGTGCCATTCCCGGAACCGGCATCCAATTGAAATCACCGAATAATTCTTATTATCCACTGCGTATCCGAACAACCATAGATCTCTCCCTCCAGCAAAGAATCGAAGCCCTGGTTCAAAAGGCGGGTATGAAGGAGGGGGCTGTTGTGCTGCTTGACGCAAACAATGCTGATGTGATTGCAATGGTATCCCGTCCTTTTTATAATCCATTGGATATTCATCCGCAGCAAGGAGTCTGGAATAACAGGGCGGTGCAGGCAGCTGCCCCGGGGTCGATTTTCAAAACTGTAGTCGCCGCAGCTGCGCTTGAAGCCGGGGTGACATCTATTGATGAGCCATTCTACTGCACAGGAAAGTACGGTAAGTACGGCTTATCCTGCTGGAAGCCTTCAGGGCATGGAGCTTTAACGCTGCAGAAGGCTTTCGCCGAATCCTGCAATATCGTATTTGCCGAGTTGTCGGAGCGTTTGACAGGAGAAGAGCTGGAGAGAACCGCCAGTAAAATGGGACTGGGCCGCACCGTAGGTTGGGAAGCAAAAAATGTGGCAGGCATGGCCCTACTGAAGCCGTTTGATCATGAGGAAGCAGGAACCATCTATTCAAGTGATGCCGCTTCGTTGGATGGTGGAACGAGAGCACAGTCGGGGATCGGACAAAGGGATGTGCGAGTAACGCCATTGCAGGCGGCAAATATGGTCGTCACGCTGTTACATGGAGGTCAAGTTCGGGCGCCGCGTATTTTAGAGAGCATTTCTTATGCTAATGGGCAACTCATGGAAGCATTTAAGCCTCATCTTTCTCCTTCTAATGAGGGAAGCATACGGAGGGAAACAGCCCGTCTGATTAGCGGCTGGATGGAAACGGTCGTCACGGAGGGGACAGGGAAACAGCTGCTGAAAGCGAAGTGGAAGCTGGCGGGAAAGTCAGGTACGGCTCAGGTTACGGTTCAGGGACGGCAGCGCAACAACCAGTGGTTTATCGGGTATGGCCCCGTCGACCGGCCGAAATACGCTGTTGCCGTCCTGTTCCAGGATATGCCCACTGAGGGCAGTAACCAAGCTACGGTGTTATTCGGTGAAATTATGAATCTGCTGGCTTCTCAGAAGTCGTAGCTTCCGGAGCTGCCGTCCCGTTGCTCATATCAAAAGGCGATACGTCAAACTCTTCCTGCGGGAGCCGAATCCAGCGCTGTAGATATCCCTGCTGCAAAAGCTCTTTTAACAGAATCAGTAGTACAGGCGAGAGGATCAGGCCTGCAACGCCGAAGATTGAAAGCGAAATAATCATAAAGGATAGCATTAGAAAAGCAGATGAGATGCCGATGGAGTTGCCTGTAATCCGCGGCTCGAGGAGCTGTCTTGTCAATAGGACAACGACCAGGAGTATACATAGTCCGATAGCCAGGCTGATGTTGCCGACAATGAACAGATACACGATCCATGGAATCAGAATCACAGGTACACCAACCAATGGCAGAATATCGAATATGGCGCAAACGAGAGCAAGTGACAATTCGTTGCCTGTCCGCAAAATGAGTAAACCTATGTAAATCAAAACCATTGTGATCAGTACCATAATGAACTGGGCTTTTATGTAGGAACCGATGGCTTTAAGCACGTAAGTTTTTAAAAAGGCATAGGCATTTTTTAAGGTTTTCGGGGACTTGTCCTTCACGATTTTGCGCCATCCGCCTATCTCCGTGCTAAGGAAGAAGGCGAGAATAATCGCTATGCCGAAATTAGCCATAAAAGATGAGAACGAGCTGAACATGGAAACCATATACTTTAAGAAACTGGTTGCCCATCCGGTCGCATAGTCGGTGAAATTCTTGAAGTTTTCGTTCATCTTCTCGGTGATGTTCGGAGGGAGAGCTTCTATTTTATGCTGGAGAAATGCAGTTGTTTTGGTAAATGCCGTTTGTATCATTTGTGTGTATTGGGGCAAATTATCTTGGACCTGGGCGATCTGGGAGACGACAATCAGCCCGATTCCGAACAGGATGCCTAAAATGACCAGGACGAACAACAGGACGGAAATGGCTGCCGCAAGTGTTTTGGGTAAGCCCCTGCGGTTCAGAAATTTAGCCAGAGGCTCGATCATGAAAAAAACGAGAAAGGACAGGAAGACGGGGGCAGCGATTTGGTAGAGCTTGCTGAATACGTACATAATGAGCAGCACGGTCAGCACGATCATCCCGATATCGATGAATGTCCTCCAGTATTTTTTGTACAGCGGCAGCATGAATGAACATCACTCCTTAACGTTTGTATTTTTCATCTGAACTAAATTTATAAAAAAACGCCTATTTCGCGGGAGGCTGTGATAAAATAAAAGATAGCGTCTTTATATTTTTCATCGAACGTTTGATTTTTTATGCAGAAATGAGACGGGTTTCCTATATTGGTAACAGCTTTCCGCTCTTAGTTCATTCTATAGAGTAACCTGCCTTTCGGCAAGTCAAAGTCAATCAGAGAAAAGTGGGGATTATGACATGCAGACTTTGCTGCTTTGGTTGTTTTATATTTCATCGTTTTATGCGTTCATACCCGGACTCATTACCCGTATTTTTGGTTTCCGCGTATTTCGGAGGGGCAGCGGCGAGCATGAATATGCGCTGACCTTTGATGACGGGCCTGACGCGCACTATACGCCACTGCTGCTGGATCTATTGAAGCGTTATGACGCCAAGGCGACCTTCTTCGTTGTTGGCTCGCATGCCGAGCAGAATCCGGAGCTGGTCAAACGGATGCATGACGAAGGACATCTGATCGGTATTCATAATTACGTTCACAAGTCGAACTGGCTGATGCGGCCCGCGACCGTGAGCAAGCAGATCATGAAGACCGACAAGATCATTCATTCCATCACAGGTGAGCGTACGTCGTATTACCGCCCGCCTTGGGGGATCGTCAACCTTTTCGATTTGAAAAAGAGAGGCGGCAAATTCAAGATTGTGCTCTGGTCCGCCATGTTTGGCGATTGGAGGGAAAGAATCGGCGCAGATCGGTTGACGGAGCGGATTCTTAACAAATTGCAGCCGGGAGAGGTGCTGCTGCTTCATGATTGCGGCACGACGGCCGGAGCGAATCCCGATGCGCCGCAGCAGATGCTTATCGCTCTGGAACGAGTACTGGAAGAAGCACAGAGCCGCGGACTGAAAAGCATTCGGGTTGACGAAATGATTAAGGCCAAGGAGAATGCCCCGGAGAAGAAGCTTCCCCGCAGCAAACTGGCGGTCGTGAAGCTGTGGCTGATCTGGGAAACGATTTTCCACAAGGCGTTCCGGCTTAAGACCGTGAATCCGCATGATCCGCTGCTCCATTACCGGCTGCGCAAATACAGCGGCGATACCATCGAGCTGGATAACGGCGAGTTACTGCGGAAGGGCGACAAAGTCGTTGAACTGCATTTTGACAACGAAAGATTGTTCCGCTTCGGAATCAGGTCCCGCTCTACGGTTCATCTGGCGATTCAGATGATCCGATCCATGGAGAAGGAACTGCCAACGCTTGCGCATCAGATGATGGAGAATCCTGCCACCAGAAAAGCAAAAGCGCTATATGGCGTAACCATGGTGAATCGCGGGCCTCAGCAATTCGGCTTCCAAATCGTCGACTTGAAGGACGGGCTCTTTGCAAGATCAACACGTCTTTATTTGAAATTTCTACTCAGCGTTGTTCACCCTTCAGGACAATCCCGTTTGAAAGAACATGCACAGCTGCTGATCCCGAAGATGCTCCTGATGCCAATCAGCGTTTTAATGGAGCGCTATGCAGAGAATGGATCGCATCGTCATCATCAGGAAATGAAGCGTACAAGAAGCGATCAGCCGGAAACGGCTGACAACGGCGATCTCGCACTGACAGCGGCGCAAGGACTGGAAAGCTCAACTCCTGCAATCTAAACATTATTAACTTATACCCAAAGAGAACCCTGTTGGCCAAATGGTCAGCAGGGTTTTTTGGTATTGATAATTTCACCCATTATATAGAAAAAAGTACTTGCATTCCCTTTCTGAATAGCATATTATAGGCGTATAGGAACATTTGTTCTGATATGGTGAGGAGGGGATCATCCGATGTTTAAGAAGCTGGAATGTGTATGTATTCATACAAAGGATATTGATAAATCTTTGTCGTTTTACACCTCGATGGGACTGAAAGAGAACTGGAGAATCGAACGGGTTTTGGACAGTGGTTTTGTATGGACATTGGTCGGATTGATATTCCCTGAGCTGAATAGCTCGGAACTCGTGCTCAGCAACCATCCTCAGAATCAGTCTACAGAAATCGAAATCCTCGTGGATGACGTGCGGGAAGCCTATAATGAGCTGAGCAAACATGAGGAGATAGAATGGATCGGTCTGCCTTTCGAGACCGAGTCGGGGCATGTGGCCATTATGGAAGCGCCGGATGGCAATGTTTTCGTACTGGTTGGGAAATAAATTACCGCTGAATAACAACGCTCGGAGAGGCTCCTACATCCGACGAGCCGTAGATCAGCGTCATATAGGAGGGCGTTTGTTAGCAGATTTTTTATTCTGCTAACAAACGTCCTTTTTATTTATATGGCAAAGGCTTGGAATGGCGGATAATAATGCAGTCAGTTGAAATGCAATGCACAAATCTGAGGCTGTTAATTTTTGCGATGAATGAATAGCGTTTGATGCGACCCTACATGCATGCAGACATGAAGAAAGGGCAGCAGCCCCGATCTTCATCGGTGCGTACTGCCCTCTGGGTATAAATAGAATTAGATCTTCATGACGCCGCCTTGGCTGGCGTTGGTTACAAGCTTGGAATAACGGGCGAGATAGCCTGTTTTTACTTTCGGCTCGAAGCCCTTCCACTCGTTGGTACGGCGGGAAGCCATTTCTTCTTCGCTCACCAGCAGTTCGATCTTCCGGTTGTTCAGGTCCAGCTCGATGATATCTCCGTCATGAACGAAAGCGATCGGTCCGCCTTCAGCAGCTTCTGGAGAGATATGACCGATGCTGATGCCGCGGGATGCGCCAGAGAAGCGTCCGTCTGTGATCAGGCCGACTTTGGCGCCAAGACCCATACCGACGATCTGGGA
This sequence comes from Paenibacillus dendrobii, assembly GCF_009807035.1. Taxonomy (GTDB): domain Bacteria; phylum Bacillota; class Bacilli; order Paenibacillales; family Paenibacillaceae; genus Paenibacillus_AQ; species Paenibacillus_AQ dendrobii. The sequence goes on along the minus strand of NZ_WUBI01000002.1, from coordinate 859,885 downwards.
AGTAGGAGCCAGCATTTCCGGCATGCCTGGTCCGCCTTTAGGGCCTTCATAACGGATAACGACGACCATGCCTTCTTTAACTTTACCGTTTGCGATGCCTTCGAGCGCTTCTTCCTGGGAGTCGAAGCAGATCGCAGGCCCTTTATGATATCCGCCAACCGAAGCGTCCACCGCGCCGACTTTGATAATCGAACCTTCCGGTGCCAGGTTGCCGTACAGTACGGCCAAACCGCCGCGTTCGGAGTAAGGCTGATCGATCGGGTGGATGACGTTTTTGTCCTGAATTTCGCAGCCCGCCACGTTCTCGGCAATCGTCTTGCCGGTTACGGTCATGCAATCACCGAAAAGGGCGTCCGGTTTCTTCAGGAGTTCATGCAGCACGGCGCTGACGCCGCCCGCAATATGAACGTCCTCGATAAAGTAATCGGAGGCAGGTGCCAGCTTCGAAATATGAGGCACGCGGTTAGCTACTTCATTGATCCGCTCGAGCGGATAATCGATGCCTGCTTCTTGGGCAAGCGCTAGCGTATGCAGTACAGTGTTGGTAGATCCGCCCATAGCCATATCAAGAGCGAATGCGTTGTCGATCGATTCGCGTGTTACGATATCGCGAGGTTTAAGATCCATTTTTACGAGTTCCATCAGTTGGCGTGCAGATTGCTTCACGAATTCTTTGCGTTCTTCAGCAACAGCCAAAATCGTACCGTTACCTGGCATCGCGAGGCCAAGAGCCTCTGCCAGGCAGTTCATGGAATTGGCTGTGAACATGCCGGAGCAGGAGCCGCAGGTCGGACAACCGTATTGTTCGAGTTCCATTAGCTCGTCATCGGTGATTTTGCCAACCTGGTGGGCACCGACGCCTTCGAAGACGGACGTAAGCGAAAGTTTGCGGCCTTTGCTGTCTACGCCGGCTTTCATCGGTCCGCCGCTTACGAAGATGGTCGGAATGTTCACGCGAAGTGCACCCATCAGCATGCCTGGAGTGATTTTATCGCAGTTCGGAATGCAGACCATGCCGTCAAACCAGTGAGCCGAAACGACGGTTTCGAGAGCATCCGCGATGATTTCGCGGCTTGGCAGCGAGTAGCGCATGCCGATATGGCCCATTGCGATGCCGTCATCGACGCCGATGGTATTGAATTCGAATGGAACGCCGCCAGCTTCACGAATGGCTTCTTTTACGATTTTGCCGAATTCCTGCAAATGCACATGTCCTGGGACGATGTCGATGTACGAATTGCACACGGCAATAAACGGTTTGCCGAAATCCTCTTCTTTTACGCCTGCTGCACGCAGCAGACTGCGGTGCGGAGCGCGGTCGAAGCCTTTTTTGATCATGTCTGAACGCATTTTATTAGCTGCCATGATGTCTCTTCCCCCTATTAGTGAATGTATAAACCCAACTCGCTTTAGCGCGGTTACTCAAAAAAGTGCCCGAATAAACGATTTTAAATGAGTCTATCACAAAATGAGAGGTTTTTCTAGCGCAGAATCCAAGGCAGGGAGCGGGCAGGCACGGGAAAATGACATAAAAAAGGCATCCCCCGATCCGAATCGTCGGATGGAAGATGCCTTTTTCCGCCATTGTTATGCTTCGTCAAGGTATATTAGTTCTTGCCGCCTTTACGGCCAATTTCTTTATAGAAATCCTTGTCGTGGGAATCGGATGTGGCTTCTCCACCTTTACGGCCGATCTCTTGGTAGAAGTCTTTATCATGCGACTTGGATGTAGCGTCTCCGCCTTTTTTGCCGATTTCCTGATAGAAGTCTTTGTCATGGTTTTTGGCCGTTGCTTCTCCACCCATGCGACCTGCTTCTTCTCTGCTCATTTTACCGTTATTATTACGTGCCATTACAAATCACTCCTTGGTAGTCGTTTTTTGTTATTGTTGCGCGCATCATTTACTTACCACCTTGGAATTGGAGTGAAACAATTAAATTGCATAATAAATGGTAAATAACTTGCTTGAATCTTAAATCTTAGCTGTTTATGCTGTAAAATCTGCTTAAGAAAAAACGTACCAACAACGTCTGGAGCGGGATCGTTATAAGGGTTTGCCTAAAGCCAAGCGTTCCAGGCGCATAATCCAGGTTACCGATGGTTCGACTACTGGATGGGCGAATTTTCTGACGGCAGGCTGGGCCAGCGCAATAGTTAGTAGAACGGCTCCCCCAATAAGCAGAAGAACTGCCGCAGGATGCTGGATATGGCTGTATATTCCCGAAATTGCCGCCAACCGGATGATAAACCCGTGAAGCAAGAACACATACAAGGTACGGCGTCCCAGATCGGTCATATGACTTTCTCGAAAAGGTACCCAGGCGAGGAAAGCAGCACCCGAGATGAACTGTAGTCCGTACAGGGCGATCCGGTATATTCCGGCGTACCATTCCGGATGTCCAAGCTGCATGTATGTCATGCTGCCGAAAAGCCACCCTTCTGGTATACCCAGACCCCATAAAGCGATAATGGCGAAAAGAATGACCGATGCGGCAGCGGCGATGAGCTTCTTTTGTTTGGTGAAAAGTATCACAAAGTTTTCGAACGAAAAATGATAGCCAATGACAAAGAAGGGCAGGTATACAAAGGTCCGGCTAAAACTCAGCCAAGCTCCATCCAAACGGAGATAGCCGACAAGGATGCCCAATACCAGCGACAGAACTATCTGCGCGGCAGGGGGGAATTTATGCATACCGAGTGTCACTAGGCGCCATCCCACATGGCTTGCCAGAAACCAGAGCAAGAGATACGGGGCGAAGAACGAATGGTGGATATGCTGTACCTGAAACACGGTAAGATCCAGAATCGAGTACAGACTTTGAAAAATGATGTACTGCAGCCCGATCTGCAGCAGCGTTTTGCGTCCCGCAGCGCCGCCTAGCGCGCCTTTGGCGAAATATCCGGTCACGAAAACGAACAGTGGCATATGAAAGGTAAAGATCCATAGATATAGCGCATGGATGCTGTCCATCTGCCGGATCAGCGGTTCAATGGCGTTTCCTATAAAAACGGTAAGGATCAATATAAACCGCAAGTTCAAAAAGTAGGTATCTCCCTGTGTGGCTAAAGTCTTCTCCATGATGATTCCCTCCATTTTCCTCACTTCTAAAGTACTACGCATGAAATGCTTACATTGTGATATAAATCACATGGGAAAACGCTAACATTCGCTTTAATTTTGTCGAAGTAATGAAATTGTTGCGTATTGACAACCTATCCCACTCCGCAGACAATAGGAACAGATTCAATTACGGAAAGGGGACTATTATGCAGCAGGACACAGCCATTTTGACACCTGAATTGGTAACCTTCGGCGAGAGCATGGGATTGTTTACGGCACAAGATTCAAGAGGACTTGAGTACGCCTCGACTCTGCATAAGTCGTTTGGCGGGGCTGAGAGCAATGTGGCAATAGGCGTTGCGAGATTGGGACACCGCGCCGGCTGGTTTGGAGCGCTTGGCAGCGATCCGATCGGTACGATGATATATAAAGCGATTCGCGGCGAAGGAGTGGACGTATCGCGTGCAGTGCTCAACAGCGAGGCACCGACGGGTCTGATGATCCGTGAAAATACGGCGGGCAAGTCTTCGGTGTATTATTACCGCAAAACATCTGCAGCCAGCCGAATGCAGAAGGAGCAATTAGACGCTTCGTATATCCAGAGTGCCAAAATTCTTCATGTAACCGGTATTACAGCTGCGATTAGCGCTTCTGCCCTGGAATGCGTAGAGAGTGCGATGGATCTGGCACGCAGTGCCGGAGTCAAGATCAGTTTTGATCCCAATTTGAGGCTTAAACTGTGGACATTGGAAGAAGCACGGGGCGTACTTTTGCGGCTCGCCGAGAAGGCGGATTATTTCCTGCCCGGGCTGGACGAATTGAAACTTCTGTATGACGTGGAAGAGGATGAGGCGGTTTTCGCAGAGCTGTCCCGGTTGAAAGCTGTATCGATTATTAAGGGCGGACCGGATTTGACCTATGTACTCGAGAATGGTACCCTGACGGAAGTTCCATATTTTAAGGCTGAGCAGGTGCTCGATACGGTAGGAGCAGGCGATGGCTTTTGTGCGGGTTTCATTGCAGGACTGCTTAAAGGGCGTTCCACTGTGGAAGCGGTACGTTTGGGCAACCTGATGGGCTCCATGGTCATTCAGGCAGTCGGAGATTGGGAAGCGCTACCAACCTGGGAACAGGTGGATGCTAAATTAGGGCACAAAGTGCACATTGAGAGATAGTTGCAATCATTTATTGAAGTACATAGTTTGGAACTGAAATCCCTGACATTATTGCCCATTGATGGCATCCATAGACATTTTGGCAGGATTTCCATATAATGAGTGAAAAGGAGCATTTATAGTGAAAAAACTCCAGGTAATACAGAAGATTATCGATAACGGTGTGGTGGCTGTCCTGCGCGGGGACTCTGCGGATCAGGTCTTCGCCATGGCCGAAGCGGCCATCGCCGGAGGAATAAAAGTCATCGAGGTTACGTTGACGGTTCCCAATGCGCTGCAGGCGATAGAGAAGCTTAGCCGCATGTACAGCTGGAAAACGGATGACCCGGATAAATTTGCCGTAATCGGCGCAGGTACCGTGCTTGAACCGCAAACCGCGCGTGCAGCGATCATGGCCGGCAGCGAATTTGTGGTAGGTCCATCCCTTAACCCGGAGACCGTTAAAATATGCAATTTATACCGTATTCCCATTATGCCGGGCGTGATGACCATCGCTGAAGTGCAGCATGCATTGGAGCTGGGCGTGGATATCGTTAAACTGTTCCCGGGTAACTTGTATGAGCCGGGCATTATCAAGACCATGAAGGGCCCGATGCCGCAGGCGAACTTTATGCCAACAGGCGGCGTATCCCTGGCAAATCTGAAAGACTGGATCCAGGGCGGGGCTGTTGCCGTAGGCATTGGTTCGGACTTGACGAACGAGGCAGTGAAGACGGGAAATATGGATTTGGTGCGTCATAAGTCAGAGCAATATATGCAGGCTTTCCGCGACGCCAAAAAGTAGTGTCGTATAGTAGCAATAGGCAAAAGCCCCTGCGGGGCTGATAAACGGCCCTTAGACTTTATCAAAGCTGAGGGGCTTGTCGAGACAGCCTGCCATCCCATTGGGAGGCAGGCTGATCACATATCTGCGGTTTCAATAACAGATTCAGAGAGCATGATTTAACATTATATACTTATGGAAACAACCCGATCATATGTGGAGGTGCACGAAGGGTGCAAAAGATTGAAACATTGGCTTCTTGGATTGAGCAGAGTGAAACAATCGTCTTTTTTGGCGGAGCCGGTACCTCTACAGAGAGCGGTATTCCCGATTTTCGCTCCGCCGCAGGGTTGTATCAGACCGAGCAGCATTCTCCTTATCCCCCTGAGCTGATGCTCAGCCGCTCTTTTTTCGTGAAAATGCCCGATATCTTCTTTGATTTTTACCGGGGCAAAATGCTGCACCCGGATGCCAAGCCGAATGGCTGTCACCATCTCCTGGCTAAGCTTGAGGAGCAGGGTAAGGTGAAGGCAGTGGTGACGCAAAATATTGACGGGCTGCATCAAAAGGCGGGGAGCAAGGAAGTTTTGGAGCTTCACGGCTCCGTGCATCGCAATTACTGCATGGGATGCAAGCAGTTCTTTGGACTCGAGCAGGTCATGGCAAGCAAGCATCTCGTACCCCGCTGCCCTTACTGCCAAGGAATTATCAAACCGGATGTGGTCTTGTACGAAGAGCCGCTGGACCAACAGGTTCTGATCAGTTCGATGGATGCGATTGCGAATGCGGATTTGCTGCTTGTCGGCGGAACTTCGCTGACGGTGCATCCGGCAGCAGAGCTTGTATCTTATTTTGAAGGGGAACGCTCCGTACTGTTAAATATGGATCCGACACCTTATGACCGAAAAGCCAGTCTGATCATCAATGATAAGATCGGGGAAGTCATGGATCAGGTTGGAAAGCTGCTTGGCTTTTGAGGGATAGGGAGATCGCTACCCATGCGGCATGTAATCGGTTTCTTGTCAAACGTATCGCAAAAGAGATATGATTCTTTGTAAGCAATGGTACCTTATCATAGAAAGGCGGATTGCAATGGCATACACACCAAGCGAAGCACGTTATGAAGAAATGGTATATAACCGCTGCGGCCGTTCAGGCCTCAAGCTTCCGGCCATATCCCTTGGCCTATGGCATAACTTTGGCGGTGTGACTACGCTCGAGAATGCCCGTAATATGGTTATGAGGGCTTTTGACCTGGGCATAACCCATTTTGATTTGGCCAACAATTACGGTCCGCCTCCAGGCTCTGCCGAGGAAAACTTCGGAAGAATTCTGCAGCAGGATTTGAAGGGCTACCGTGACGAGCTGATTATTTCTTCCAAGGCCGGATATTACATGTGGCCGGGACCATACGGGGAATGGGGCTCCCGCAAAAACCTGATCTCCAGCCTTGATCAAAGTCTGAAACGGCTGGGCTTGGACTACGTGGATATTTTCTATTCGCATCGGTTTGATCCGAACACGCCGCTTGAGGAAACCATGATGGCGCTGGATCATATCGTGCGTTCAGGCAAAGCGCTTTATATCGGCATTTCCAACTATACAGCCGAACAGACGGCTGAAGCCATCTCCATCTTGAAGTCATTAGGCACACCGCTGCTGATACACCAACCTAGCTATTCCATGCTTAATCGTTGGATCGAGAACGGTCTGCAGGATGTTCTTGAGGAGAATGGCGTGGGCAGTATCGCCTTTACGCCACTGCAACAAGGAATGCTTACCAATAAATATTTGAACGGTGTTCCGGAAGACTCCCGGGCTGCAAGCTCATCGGTATTTTTGAATTCCCATGATATTACCCCTGAAGTGCTTCGTAAAATCCGTGCATTGAACCAGCTTGCGGCTGCTCGCGGTCAAAGCTTGGCGCAGCTTGCATTGGCTTGGGCTCTCCGCGGCGGCAAAGTCACTTCAGCGTTGATCGGGGCAAGCCGTGTGAGCCAGATTGAAGATAACGTTGCTGCTCTGAAAAATCTGGAGTTCAGCAGCGAGGAACTGGATCGGATTGAAACGATTCTCAAAACGGAAAACGAGTCATAAATATCCTGATTGTGATTGGATGATAGAAGCCCGCTTGCTCTTGTCTGAGCAGCGGGCTTCTTCTTTATTTAATAGAGGCAGTCATGTTGGAAGGAAGGCGAGGAGGCGACAAGCGAGCGGTAATGGCTCGGCGAATGGCCGCATAGACGTTTAAATTGACGCGAGAAATAGAGAGCATCCGTCAGCCCCACCGATGCCGCGACCTGTTCAATGGACAGCTCGGGACGTTCCCTGAGCAGTTGGCGTGACTTGTCGATCCGCAGTTTCAGCAGATAGGTTACCGGGGACATTCCGGTTTCCTTTTTGAAGATACGGGACAGGTAAGCGCGATTGTAGCCCAAGCTTTCGCACATCTGTTCAATGGAAACGGGATGCGCATACTGGGCGGACATATAGTGAATCATCTGTTTGACAGTCCGCTGAACCTGGGATTCGGTCCCGGTCAGGTGGATTTCGCTCGTCAGGATCTCCCGGGCTTCGGAAAAGATCAGATAGAGGTAACCGAGTGCCGCCATATCTGCGCTTTCCTTTTTACTGTAGAAGGCGTCCGCGATCCGGTTGATGGAGGAAGGGATCAGGCTGCCGCTGTTCGTGAAGAGCACGGATTGACCGCCCGAGAAGCCGGCCGATTCGACAAACGCCTGTGCCTCGCTTCCGGAAAAGGCAGTCCAGCGGTAGCTCCATGGCTCGGCAGCATCCGAAGCATAACTAACAAGCCGGCCCGGATGGATCAGAAAGCAGCTCCCTTCTCCAAGCTCATAGGTATGCTGCTCTGAGCGAAATTGTCCCTTGCCGCTTTCCACATAGTGGAGCAGATAGTAGTCATATATTTTCGGCCCGACGATATGCAGGGGCTTGGTCTGGCTTTCGCCGGCAAAAAGCACATGCAGCGGGCTTTTGTCATGATAAACTGGATTGGAGGCTACGCTGTAGCTTTCCTGAACTGCCATTCTAAGGACTCCTTTCGGGTTCAGATGGGTAATGATAGATATGAGTTAATGCTATTATAATCTTAAAAGTCACATATATCCATATAGAACAAACATAATTGCATTAACGAAAGGCAGGACTGTTTCTATAATGAAGTAAGAAAAACAGATATCTACACTGTAGACAAACCGCTTTCAGATGTAGTTTACAGAACGTAACCATAAGGAAAGGATGGTGCATCGCAAATGAAGATAGATTCCCTTAAACAACAATTTATTGAGAAGTACGGCGACAGCAAGCATGACGTGGAGGTGTTTCTCGCACCGGGACGCGTGAATCTGATTGGGGAGCATATCGACTATAACGGAGGTTACGTGCTTCCGGCAGCGCTTGAATTCGGCACGACGCTACTGGCCCGTCAGCGTGACGATGAGAAGGTTCGTCTTGCTACAACCAATTTTCCATATGAAAAGGAATTTAGTCTCAAAGAGATCGGTAAGGAGAAGACCGGCGAATGGGTGGATTACGCGGTTGGCGTGATGGTCGAAAATAAAAAGGCAGGCTGTCCGCTAACGACAGGGTACGACCTGTTGTACCACGGTGAGATTCCAAACGGAGCAGGCCTATCATCTTCGGCTTCCATTGAAGTGGTCACGGCTTTTGCCCTGCAGACCATGGAAGGCTGCAAGACGGATACCGTAAAAATTGCCTTGCTGGCACAGCGCGCAGAGAACCAATACGTTGGCGTAAACTGCGGCATCATGGACCAGTTCGCGGTGGCGAACGGCAAGCAGGACCATGCGATTTTGCTGATGTGCGATACGCTTGAATATACGCATGTTCCGTTCCAAACGGGAGCCTACAAAATCATTATCGGAAACACCAACAAGCGCAGAGGATTAGTGGATTCAGCTTACAATGAGCGCAGACAGCAGTGCGAAACAGCTTTGGAGATTTTAAAGAAGGATATTCCTGCTTTGAAATACTTGGCACAGCTGAAGCCGGACCAGTTCGAAACACTGCAAAATCATATTCCGGATGAAACGGTGAGACGGCGCGCACTGCATGTCGTGGAAGAGAATCAGCGGGTCCTCGATTCCGTGGAAGCTTTGAAAAACAATAACCTGGAGCAGTTCGGCAAGCTGATGAACGAATCTCATGAGTCGCTGCGGTATCTCTATGAGGTCAGCTGCGAAGAGCTGGACGTGATGGTGGAGGAAGCGCAGCGCATTCCGGGAACGCTTGGAGCGCGTATGACGGGTGCGGGCTTCGGCGGCTGCACGGTTTCTCTGGTACATGAGGATTCCGTGGAGCAATTCGTGCAGCAGGTAGGCCAAGCTTATGAAGAGCGTACAGCTCTGAAGGCGGAATTCTATGTATGTGGTACAGGCGATGGCGTAAAAGAGCTGAAGGAGGAGAAATAAGATGGCGATTCTGGTAACGGGCGGAGCGGGATATATCGGATCTCACACGGTAGCGGCGCTTCTGGAGCGCGGCGAAGAGGTTGTTGTACTGGATAATCTGCAGACGGGACACCGCGATGCGCTGCTTGGCGGCAAGCTATATGAAGGTGATCTGAGAGACAAGGAGCTGCTGGCGAAGCTGTTCAGCGAAAACAGCATTGACGCTGTCATTCACTTTGCTGCCAATTCTCTTGTCGGCGAAAGCATGCAGAAGCCTGTTAAGTATTACGACAATAACGTGTTCGGCACGCTTTGTCTGTTGGAAGCGATGGATGCGGCGAATGTCCGCAGGATCGTATTCTCCTCCACGGCGGCAACCTACGGCGAACCGGAACGCGTGCCGATCATGGAAGGGGACCGCACGCAGCCAACGAATGTGTATGGGGAAACCAAGCTGATGATGGAGCGGATGATGTCTTGGTTCGATCAGGTGCTTGGCATCAAATACGTGGCTTTGCGGTATTTCAACGCAGCCGGTGCGCATGACAGTGGTAAAATCGGTGAAGATCACCGTCCGGAAAGCCACCTGATTCCGCTTGTGCTGCAAACCGCGCTGAAGCAGAGAGAAAGCATTGCGGTATTCGGTGATGATTATCCGACGGAAGACGGCACCTGCATCCGTGACTATATTCATGTGAGCGATTTGGCTGACGCCCACCTGCGTGCCGTGGATTATCTGCGCAAGGGCGAGAGCAGCAACTTCTTCAATCTTGGCATCGGTGAGGGATTCTCGGTCAAAGAAGTGATCGAAACCGCGAAAAAGGTGACAGGTCTGGATATCCCGGTGGTGATGCAACCGCGCCGTGCCGGCGACCCGGCAGTTCTGGTCGCTTCATCGCAGAAGGCAAGAGAAGTTCTTGGCTGGAATCCTTCCCGCGAAAAGCTGGAGGATATCATTCAAAGCGCATGGAGCTGGCATCAGAGCCATCCGCAAGGCTACGGCGAGGAGTAAGGGGGAAGAGCATTGAACACAGCAACGACAACAACCAGAACGCCCCACGAGCAAAAAGCGCTGCAAGCCATCGACCGGCTTGTACGCTTCGCGCAGGAACGCAAATTGATCGAGCAGCTTGACGAAGACTACAGCCGCAACCTGCTGCTGGAACTTTTCAGCTTCAGTGAACCTTATCTTGGGGAAGAGGAACTGGAGGCGCTTGAGGGACCACAGCCCGCTTTGGACGTATTGATTGACTACGGCTGCACCATCGGTCTGATCCCTGAGAATACGGACACCTACCGCGACCTTCTGGATGCCAAGATCATGGGCAACCTCATGGCTCGTCCTTCGGAAATAATCCGGGAATTCAAGAGCCTGGAGGATGCACAAGGTATTGAAGCAGCGACAGACCGGTTCTATCAGTTATCCATAGATACCAACTACATCCGGATGGATCGTGTGAATAAGAACGTATATTGGGAGCATGAATCCGAATATGGGGTTATCGAAATGACGATCAATCTCTCCAAACCGGAAAAAAGTCCGAAGGAAATTGCCATGGCGAAGCTGTTGCCGCCTCCGGTTTATCCGAAATGCCAGCTGTGTCGCGAGAACGTCGGATATGCAGGACGGGTCAACCATCCGGCACGCCAAAACCTCCGTGCAATACCGCTTGAGCTGAACGGCGAGCCGTGGTTTTTCCAGTATTCGCCTTACGTGTATTACAACGAGCATTGCATCATATTCCATCATGATCACGTGCCGATGAAGCTGACAAAAGACAGCCTGCGGCGCCTGCTGGCATTCGTGGATCTCTATCCGCATTATTTTATCGGTTCGAACGCAGATCTGCCTATCGTAGGCGGTTCCATTCTGACTCATGACCATTTTCAAGGGGGGCGTCATACCTTCCCGATTCAAAATGCGCCGAAAGAAGCGACTTTCTCGCATCCGGACTTTGCAGGCGTAACGGTCAGCATCGTCAAATGGCCAATGTCCGTGCTCCGTTTGACCGGAAAAGACAGCGGCGTATTGCTGGAGTTGGCCGATATGATCTATGAATCCTGGAAGCGGTATAGCGATCCGGCTGCGGACATTTTGGCCTTCAGTGAAGAGAACGGGGAAAAGGTGCGGCATAACACGGTCACGCCGATCGTACACCGTACCCCGGATGGAAGCTACGAGATGGACCTGGTGCTTCGCAACAACCGTACCAGCGAGGAGTATCCGGCAGGCATTTTCCACCCGCATGAGGAGATGCATCACATCAAGAAGGAAAATATCGGTCTGATCGAAGTAATGGGACTCGCGATTTTACCGGGAAGGCTGAAGGAGGAGCTGGATCTGACGGCTGACGTTCTTGCTGGCGATAGCGCCCTTTACGATGCCTTGATGAAGCAGGAAGATCATGCCTTAAAACTCCATAAGCCTTGGATCGTTCAGCTTGTTGCGGATTACGGCACGAACCATAGCAAGGAAGAGGCCAAGAAGCTCGTTCAGTCCGAGGTTGGCAACATCTTTGTGGAGATATTGGGCCATGCGGGCGTGTATAAGAGAAACGATGAGGGCAAAGAAGCCTTCCGCCGTTTTGTTTCAAATATCGGATGTAGTCCTGCGCAATAGTGATTTTTATCTGAAGACCGCTTCTGGCCTCTAGGCTAAATTCTTAATAAACCGCTCATTTCCGTGTATTCGGGGAAGGGCGGTTTGTTTCTTGTCAGCGCACAGGGGTATAATAGTTGAGCAACATTTATTTTTTTGACCTGGAGGCGATTTTGAAGTGAATTCTTTTGAATTTTATAATCCGACCAAGCTGATCTTTGGCAAAGGCAAGCTTGATACATTAAAGACTGAAGTGCCGAAATACGGCAAAAACGTTCTGTTAGTATACGGCGGCGGCAGCATCAAACGCAGTGGTTTGTACGATAACGTAAACGCGCTGCTGAAAGAAATCGGGGCAGAAGTGACCGAGCTGAGCGGCGTTGAACCCAATCCGCGTTTATCAACGGTCCATAAAGGTGTAGACCTGTGCCGCGAAAAGAACATCGATCTGATTCTTGCCGTCGGCGGCGGCAGCGTCATCGACTGTGCGAAGGCAATTGCCGTAGGGGCGAAATATGACGGGGATATGTGGGACTTCGTGGAACGCAAAGCGGCTCCGAAGGATGCCCTGCCGCTCGGAACCGTGCTTACGATTGCGGCAACCGGCTCGGAAATGAACGGCGGCTCGGTTATTACCAACGAAAAAACACAGGAAAAGATGGGATGGGGCAGTCCGCATGCTTACCCTGTCTTTTCGATTCTCGATCCGGTAAACACCTTTACGCTGCCTAAAGATCAAACGGTCTATGGCATGGTGGATATGATGTCCCATGTACTGGAGCATTATTTCCATACGGAAGAGAACACGCCGGTACAGGACGGTTTCTGCGAAACGATCCTTCGCACTGTGATGGATACGGCGCCGCGCCTGATCGGAGATCTGGAAAATTACGAGGATCGTTCCACCATCATGTACTGCGGAACGATGGCGCTGAACGGGATGTTGAACATGGGGTATGCCGGCGACTGGGCTACGCACAATATCGAGCATGCCGTATCGGCTGTATACGATATACCGCATGGCGGCGGCCTGGCGATCCTATTCCCGAACTGGATGAAATACAATCTTCCCACGAATCCCGAGCGTTTCCAAAAGCTTGCCGTGAACGTATTCCATATTGATCCAAGCGGCAAAACCGCCGAGCAGGTAGGTGAAGAGGGCATCCAGGCACTTCGCGAGTTCTGGAGCTCCATCGGCGCGCCAAGCCGCCTGGCGGACTATGACATCGACAACAGCCAAATCGACGTCATGGCCGAGAAGACGGTTCGTTTCGGGCCTTTCGGCAAATTCAGAACGCTCCAAAAAGAAGACGTGGTTGAAATTTATAAAATGTCTTTGTAAAAGGAAACGCTCCAAAGGCTTCCCGACGTGGGAAGCCTTTTTTGATGTTTTATTTTAATTTTGATCATCCGTCCAGGTTGCTTCCGCTTTAACGACCATACGGTCAAAATATTGGCCGTCCACGTAGATCAGAAGTCTCCATAATCCGGTTTTGGGCAGTTCCATGGAGCTAGGCAACGATTGATGTTTCTGGCTGCCGCTGAGCTTGGTATCGAGTATGGTAAGGACTTGCGTGGAGTCTTTCTTTACAGCCTTGACGTGCAATTGTCCGGACAAATTCTTCGTATCCCAAAGGTGCCATAGAAGTTTCCTGCGAAATATCATCAGCCGCCTTCTTTTTTTTTCGTGATTAAAAAAGCGAAATGCCAAACATCCTGCCCATAACCCTGCATCAACTCCTGTAGCGCGTCAGATGGATCATCAGAGATCATAACGCCGCCAGCGCTTTCCATACGTATTCCCCCCTCTTGTTGAAGTAGACAATCGACCGGAATTAAAGTTCCCGTGAAATCAAAAGTCGACATTTTCCTTTCCAAGATTTCATCAAGCAGGAAAGATTTGAAACAAGATCGAACCTTAATACGTATATCCTTATATAGACAGTTTGGAACATATTTAGGAGGATGCTACCATGGAAACGCTTTTTTGGAGCTGTCTGGCAGGCGGAATCCTGTTTGCGGTGGTCAGTGTGGTTTTGGGAGACCTGGTCAGTCATGCCCTTGACGGACTGCTCGACTTTTTGTCGGTCGATTTCCTGAAACCGATGGTCATCGCAAGCGCGGTAACGGTGTTTGGCGGAGCGGGCATTTTATTGACGCATTATACCTCTTGGGGCGGCGTGATTGTGGTTCTGCTGTCGGTGGTGATCGCTATATTGATCTCTGCGCTTGTGTACTTTTTTTATGTCAAGCCTATGGACAACAGCGAAAATTCCACCGGGTACTCCATCCGCGAGCTTTCCGGACGCATTGGCGAGGTTACCATACCGATTCCCGAAACGGGCTTCGGGGAGGTTATGATCAAGCTTGGTGCCGGAAATACCGTGCATATCGCCTCCAGTTTTGAGCGTCACCTGCTGTCTGCCGGTACACGGGTCGTTGTCGTCGATGTGCTTGACGGAGTACTGCGTGTCACCAAATTAGATGAGAGAAGAGGAGATGTTGTTTAATGGAATTGCCTGAGTACCTGATGATTCCCATTATTGTCGTAGGGGTTATTATTGTTCTGGGTTTGGCTTTTTGGGCTCGCTACAAGACGGTGGGACCGGATGAAGCCATGATCGTGACGGGGTCCTTCCTCGGCAGCAAAAATATTTCGGAGGATGATTCCGGCCGTAAAATCAAAATCGTCCGCGGGGGCGGCACGTTTATCCTGCCTGTCTTCCAGCAGTCGGAGTTTATATCGCTGCTCTCCCATAAACTGGACGTATCAACACCTGAAGTTTACACTGAGCAAGGCGTTCCTGTCATTGCCGACGGTGTCGCGATCATCAAGGTCGGAGGAACGATTGAAGATGTCGCTACAGCTGCGGAGCAATTTATCGGCAAGCCGATAGAGGCGCTGAAGAGCGAAGCCCAAGAAGTGCTCGAAGGACATCTGCGCGCGATTTTGGGCTCCATGACCGTGGAGGAAGTGTACCGTAACCGCGACAAGTTTGCGCAAGAGGTTCAAGGCGTTGCAGCACGCGATTTGAAAAAAATGGGCCTGCAAATCGTTTCCTTCACCATCAAGGATGTCCGCGACAAACAGGGTTATCTGGATGCACTTGGTAAACCGCGGATCGCAGCGGTGAAACGGGATGCCGAAATCGCTGAAGCTGAAGCCGTGCGTGACGCGCGTATTCAAAAGGCGAACGCGGAAGAACAGGGGCAGAAGGCGGAGCTGCTGCGCGATACGAATATCGCGGAAGCATCCAAGGAGAAAGAACTGAAGATTGCATCATTTAAGAAAGATCAGGATACAGCCAAGGCGGAAGCCGACCAGGCCTATCATATCCAGGAAGCGCGGGCCAAGCAGACCATGGTTGAAGAACAGATGAAGGTGGAGCTGGTCCGTAAAGAGCGGGAGATCGACCTGCAAGAAAAGGAAATCATGGTTCGGCAGAAGCAGTATGACGCCGAAGTGAAGAAAAAAGCGGATGCTGACCGCTACGCAGTCGAGCAGGCAGCGGAAGCAGATAAAGCACGCAGAATGCGCGAAGCAGACGCATTGCAGTACTCGATCGAAACGCAGGCCAGAGCGTCCGCAGAACAGAAGCGTCTGGAAGGCCAGGCGGTTGCCGATGCAGAGCGGGCTAAAGGTACGGCGGAAGCGGAAGTTATCCGCCTGCGCGGTTTGGCGGAAGCGGAAGCCAAAGAAAAGCTGGCGGAGGCATTCCAAAAATTCGGCGAAGCGGCCGTGCTCGACATTATCGTCAAGATGTTGCCGGAGCTGGCAGGGAAAATTGCCGAGCCGATCTCCTCGATCGACAAGCTTACGGTGGTCGATACAGGGAAAGGCGAAGGCGCAGCGCGTGTCAGCAACTATGTGACCGAGCTCATGGCTACGGCGCCTGAAATGCTGAAAAACGTGTCCGGCATCGATGTTGAAAGCCTAATCAAGAGCCTGACAGGCAAATCGAAGGTTGCTCCGGCGGTTGCCCAGCGTACTCCGAGTGAGCATGAACTGGTTAGCCTGGAAGCGGGAGCGGCACAAGAAGACTAATATGTAGTTTGCAGCTTTTTAATCCAGATCGGAGGGCTTGGGAGGAGTTTCATAGGGGTACCCGTCCCATGCCCTCTCACCGAAGTGTGCTGCAAGTGGTATTGAAGTTTGGGAGCTGCCAGCTATTGCCGGAAAGCTTCGCATACTCGGAGTCTCTCTAAGAAAAAGGGGTATCCCTAAGGTCTGTGGACCTTCAGGGATACCCTTTTTTAGATGCAAGCACAATTTGTTCCATTTGTACGATAAGATGCTGTCTAACTAGTCATCAACTTAGCTGCAGGCGCAGTTCAGGACTGGCTTGCGTGCAGCCGTCGTTTCGTCCAAACGGGTGACCGGCGTATCGTAGGGAGCATTCAGCAGCAGTTCAGGCTGCTCCTCGGCTTCCTTGGCAATTTGAATCATCGTATCGATGAAAGCGTCGAGCGTATCCTTGCTTTCCGTCTCAGTCGGTTCAATCATCATGCATTCCTCGACGTTGAGCGGGAAGTAGATGGTAGGCGGATGATATCCAAAATCAAGCAGCCGTTTGGCCACATCCAATGTGCGTACGCCGTATTTCTTCAGCGGCGTGCCGGACATGACAAACTCATGCTTGCAAATGCCTGGATACGGTATGTCAAAGTAAGGCTCAAGACGCTTCATCATATAGTTGGCATTCAGAACGGCGCATTCGGATACGCGGCGCAGGCCTTCCGGACCGTAGCTGCGCATGTAAGTGTAAGCGCGGACCAGAATACCGAAGTTGCCATAATAGGCTTTAACGCGGCCGATGGATTGGTCGCCGCTGTCGTCCAGCGTGAATGATCCGTCCGCGGTTTTCGAAACGAATGGACGCGGAAGGAACGGTACAAGCCGACTTTTAACGCCCACCGGACCGGCGCCGGGACCGCCGCCGCCGTGCGGCGTACTCATCGTTTTATGCAAATTCAAGTGAACAACGTCAAATCCCATGTCTCCTGGACGGGTAATGCCCATAATGGCATTGGAATTAGCTCCATCGTAATACAGCAGGCCGCCGGCTTCGTGTACGATTGCAGCGATTTCCTGAATTTGTTCTTCGAACAAGCCGAGCGTATTCGGATTGGTCAGCATCAGTGCAGCCGTATCGCTTCCGACGGCTGCACGGAGTGCCTCCAGATCGACAAGACCTTTGTCCGTCGAAGGGATGGTAATGGTCTGCAAGCCGGCAACGGACGCACTTGCTGGATTGGTGCCGTGGGAAGAATCCGGCACGATGACCTTGTTACGCTGCTCCCCGCGGCTTTCATGGTAGGCGCGGATCATCATCAGACCGGTCCATTCGCCGTGGGCTCCGGCAGCAGGCTGCAATGTAACGGCATCCATGCCAGTGAGTCCTGCGAGGTCTATTTGCAGCTGATACAGCAGTTCCAATGCGCCCTGGATGCTTTCTTCAGGCTGGTAGGGATGGATCTTCGCAAAACCGGCATAGCGGGCCACGTCTTCATTCACCTTCGGATTATATTTCATCGTACAGGAGCCAAGCGGATAGAATCCGTTGTCGACGCCGAAATTGCGTCGTGAGAGCTCCGTGTAATGGCGGATGACATCAACCTCGTAAACCTCCGGCAGAGCCGCAGGTTCGCTTCTCAGCATGGAGGATGGTATGACGGATTCAGCCTCCACCGCAGGTACGTCGAGCTCCGGCAGGGAATAGGCGATGCGGCCAGGGTGGCTCAGCTCAAATATCAATGCTTTTTCCTGTATCATAAACAGCCCTCCAGCAGTGATGCGAATTGGTCAATTTGTTCTCTGGTTCTGCGTTCCGTCACGGCTACCAACATATGGCCTTCAAGCTCCGGATAAGACCGGCCGAGGTCATAGCCACCGAGGAAACCTTCCTTCAGAAGCTTCGAATTCACTATGGAAGCGGACACGCCGTCAGGAAGCTTGATCACAAACTCGTTGAAATAAGGGGATGTAAAAGGCAGCGTCACACCAGGCACCTTGGCCAGGCGGTCTGCGGCATAGTGGCTCTTTTGCAGGTTCAGACGACCCACATCAATCATGCCTTGCTTGCCCATCACGGACATATATACGGAAGCGCAAAGCGCAAGCAGCGCCTGGTTCGAGCAAATATTGGAGGTCGCTTTTTCGCGGCGGATATGCTGTTCACGAGCCTGAAGCGTCAGCACAAAGCCGCGTTTTCCATTTCGATCTACCGTTTGGCCGACAATTCGGCCCGGCATTCTGCGCATATGATCTTTGGAAACCGCGAAAAATCCGCAAGTTGGGCCGCCAAGCGAAGAAGAGATGCCAAGCGGCTGGGCGTCACCCACGACAATGTCCGCTCCGAGTTTGCCCGGGCCTTCCAAAAGTCCGAGAGACATTGGATTGGTGCTTACGATCATCAGCCCTTTATGACCATGTATCAGATCACCGATTGAAGAGAGATCTTCGATCGAGCCGAAAAAGTTAGGACTCTGCACCAGTACGGCAGCAGTATCGTCGGAAACGGCCTTCGCAAGTTCCTCCAGGTCTGTCACGCCATTGGTTGTGCTTACCTCAACGATTTCAAGTCCCAGTCCATGCGCGTAGGTGTGAAGCACTTGTCTGGATTCCGGATGAACTGCTTTGGAGACTACGAGTTTGCTGCGCTTGGTGGCGGCACTTGCCAGCGAACCGGCTTCGGCTAGCGCCGTTGCGCCGTCATACATGCTGGCGTTGGCGACGGCCATGCCTGTCAGTTCACAAATATAAGATTGGAATTCAAAGATTGCCTGCAGCTCGCCTTGGCTGACTTCAGGCTGATAAGGCGTATAAGCGGTATAAAATTCCGATCTCGATACGACATGATTGATCACGGATGGAATATGATGGTCATACAGGCCGGCTCCCAGGAAACTTGGGTATTGGTCGGTATTGGCGTTTTTGGCGGCAAGCGCGGACAAATGGCTTGTAAGGGCATATTCGTCCAGCCCTTTCGAAACCGGCAGCTCACCCTTAAAGCGGATTTCGTCGGGAATATCTTTGAACAGATCTTCGATGGAATTCAATCCAACGGTTTTTAGCATTTCCTTCTGATCCTGCTCGGTCATGGGCAAATAACGGTGCTTCACTTGGAGTCAGCTCCTTTTCGGGCTCTTTTGTAGAATGGGGCACTTACCACTTCGGCTTTCAAACGTTTACCGCGCACGTCCACCTCAACCTGCGTGCCGATCGCGGCGTAGCTGCTTTCGATCAAGGCAAGCCCCAGATTGCGCTTGAGCGTCGGGGATTGAGTCCCGGTGGTGATTTCACCGATTTGCGTGTCGCCGGCATAAACCGGGTAATGAGAGCGCGGGATGCCGCGGTCGATCATTTCCACGCCGACCAATTTACGCGGAATACCGTCGTTCTTTTGCTGCTGCAGCGCTTCTTTGCCGATGAAATCATCGGCTTGGTTCAACTTCACGAAAAAGCCGATGCCGCCTTCCAGCGGGGAAATCTCCTTGGACAGCTCTTGCCCGTAGAGCGGCAACTTAGCTTCGAAACGAAGCGTGTCGCGGGCGCCAAGCCCGGCAGGCAGAAGTCCGTGAGCAACGCCATGTTCAAGCAATCCCTTCCATACGGCGGGTGCGTTTTCCGATGGCAGGTAAATTTCAAAGCCGTCTTCGCCGGTATAACCGGTTCGCGAAATCAGAACGGATGCTCCGAACAAAGTCACATGTTGTAAGAAGTGAAACGCTCCGAGCTTTGCCAGATCCGCATCAACGAGAGGGGCAATAATATCTTCTGCTTTGGGTCCCTGAAGTGCCAGGAGAGCTGTTTCTTCCGATTGATTGGTCATTTGAACGCCATCGCTCAGATGCTGTTGCAGCCATTCCCAATCTTTTTCGATATTCGATGCGTTAACCACCAGCATGTAGGACTGCTCTTCCAGCTTATAAACAAGCAGATCATCCACGACGCCGCCGTCCGGGTAACACATAGCACTGTACTGCGCCTGTCCGGGGACGAGGGCGGTTACGTCATTGACGGTCACTAGCTGGATAAAGCTTTCGGCTTTCGGGCCGCTTACCATGAATTCGCCCATATGGGATACATCGAATAGACCGGCTGCTTCGCGGACAGCCTCATGCTCTTTATGGATACCGCTGAACTGGACGGGGAGATCCCAGCCGCCGAAATCGATGCAGCGCACGCCGGAAATCTCAGCATACAAAGGATAGAGCGGAGTTCGTTTGAGCTCGGACACGTTAGTCACCTTCTCTTTTATTATTTTTTGATATAAGAATGTTGAAATTTCGAAGAGCTAACAACCTTATACCGCAAGAAAAGCTTCCGTAAAACGCAATCTGTCTTTTGTGAAAGTACGTCGATAGAGTTTTTCTTAACACAAAAAGGACAGGCAGAAGAACAAGCATGCCGTTTTTACGGCATACTGATCTTCATGCTCTGTCCTTGGTACCTGAGAGTTACCTTGCTATCCGGGCCAATAAGGGTTGAAAAGAGGTTCAAACCGTTTTAGCACCGGTCAACAAATTTCCCCTTGGGTGATTCTTCCGTTTAAGAATTCTCTCCAGAGATGCGTCCAATAATGGTCCTTTTGCCTGAGAGATTCACCCTCTTGCAAGGGCTTACTCCTTCGGCGTCACTAATAATCAGTAATCTCTCCCATTACCTTCATCCGCTATTGAATTGTCTTATTATCATTAATACTCAAAGGCCTGGGGAATGTCAACAAGATTATCCGTTGGAGGGCCTGATTCCCGGCAAGGAAGAAGCGCGTACCTACATACGGTTTTTCACTTATTTTTATGTATTGATTACAGTCCGAACGCGCTACAATACTTACAGGATACACCATTACGATCAATTCCAGGAGGTATCAAGCATGGAAAGAGTGGTCGGCGTCGATATCGGTTGCACGAAAATGTATCTGTATGCACAGGTTGACGGGCAGCATGTTGAAAAGAAGGTGCCCACCGGGCTGGATTGTCCGCGG
Organism: Paenibacillus dendrobii; assembly: GCF_009807035.1. Classification (GTDB taxonomy): domain Bacteria; phylum Bacillota; class Bacilli; order Paenibacillales; family Paenibacillaceae; genus Paenibacillus_AQ; species Paenibacillus_AQ dendrobii. Next base: position 838,866 of record NZ_WUBI01000002.1, on the reverse strand, counting down.
GAGCGGCTGAAGCATGATATCGATACTTTTATTGACGCTCTGCCGTTTGTGCCGGACGGATTAGGCATGGCGGTACCCGGCCTGGTTGAAGGAGATTACCGGGTGAAACTTTCGGATATCGGTTCCCTGAGCGGGATTTCGACCGATTATTTTGGCGAAGGCAGATTTCCGGTACGGTTCATTAATGATGTGAAATCCGCTACCGTGGCCGAAACCGTTCACTACCGGGACAAAGACACCATTGCTGTCATTATGGCAGGCTCGGGCATCGCAATCGGCGTGTACTCGAAGGAACGCATGTTTACCGGAGCCCACGGCTTTGCCGGTGAATTGGGCTATTGTATAACGCAAACCGAACATGGTCCCAAAACGCTGGATAGCCTGGCAGGAGGCATCGGCATTCTCACGCAGGCCAGCTGCGGTATTGACGAATTTCTCGGGCGGATCACCAGAGAAGAGCCGGATACAATGGAGCTGCTGGCTCAAGCAGGTCATCATTTTGGACTTGCGCTGACGAACGTGATCCACTTGTTCAATCCGGACGTCATTGTTATAGGTGGTAGTACCGCCACTTATCCCGGATATATGGAACATGCGCTGGCAACTGCCCAGAAGCATACGATTCCCGAGATGTTCAAGAATTGCCTGATCGCAAAGGCAAGAGACAATAAGCGGATTGTGGCCCTTGGCGCCATGGAATACATACGAAGCGGGATGCAGTTATAGGCTGCTTAAACCATAACGGGAAGTTGGAGCAATCGTGCAGTGAAAACGCGGTGGCGGCAATATCGAGAAAAGGGGTTTCTGTTATATTGACACCGCCGCTTCGTCTGCATTATTCTTAAGGGGATTAGGATTGTAAATGGTTCCAAAATATAAATGATTTCCATATATAGCGGATGAAGGCGAACGGGAGAGACTGCCCTAAAGAAAGGGCGGCACCGAAGGAGCAAGCTGCACGCACGCACATGCTGGCGGCTAATCTCTCAGGTACAAGGAACCGTCGCCGGACGCGGCTCTGGAGAGAGCGTCAGCCACCCAAGGGGAACGCGAAAAAGATGATTTTTCGCTCAAACTCTCAGGTACAAGGGACAGAGAAAAAGGTGCTGCATACCTTTTTGCTGTCTTTTTCTTTTGGAAATTTGTAATGCTGATGGATCTGTTATCGTTATTCCATTTTGAAAACTGTGCAATTTCCTGACATGAATACCTATTACAGGAGCGTGGAAGTTCTTGAGATTCAAAAATGTATTTTCCATCATTGGACCGTCCATGGTGGGACCCTCCAGTTCCCACACTGCCGGCGCCGTACGCATCGGAAGGGTGGCGCGCCAGCTGCTGGGCTGCCAGCCGGAGAAGGCACAGATGACGTTGTTCGGATCATTTGCCGAGACCTACTGGGGACATGGTACGGATTTGGCTTTAACGGCCGGGCTGCTTAATTTTGATACGGATGATGAACGGATCCCGGAAGCGGATCTTGAAGCCGAGAAGGCCGGCATGGAGTTGGAATGGGTACAGGGAAGAGGCAACGGTCCGCATCCGAACTCCGTGAAGATCACGCTGCAGGCTGGTGGATGTAAGGCGGAGATTGTTGCGGCTTCCATCGGCGGAGGCACCATCGCCGTTTACTCTCTGAACGGTTTTGACGTGCAGATTACAGGGGAGTATCCTACGATCGCGGTTACCCACTCCGACAGCCAAGGCGTGCTTGCGAGCCTGACATCCCTGCTAAGCAGTGAGGGCATCAACATCGGCTATATGGACGTGGACCGCAAGGGACGCAGCGGAGCGGCGATGACCGTCTTTGAACTGGATTCGGCTCCGGCGAGGGTCCTGATTGAAGAGATGCTGAGGCTGCCTCATATTTTGGAAGTGACGATGATTGATTTGACCCAAAGGAGCTAGTTGACCTATGAGATTCGAAACGCTGGAACAGCTGGCAGACATCTGCCTGAAAGAGAACAAAACGATTGCCGAAGTGATGCTGGAGGATCAGGCCAAGGAAACGGGCGTCTCCGTTTATGAGGTTTTCCGTCAGATGGCCGAGTATTACAAGGTCATGAAGGAAGCCGTTCAGAAGGGGCTGACCGGCAACACCAAATCCCGGAGCGGGCTGACGGGAGGCGACGCCAAGAAGGTAGCGGATTATATGCAGCAGGGCGAATCGTCTCTTGGAGGACCGTCTGCCACGGCGATGGCCTATGCGCTTGCCGTCTCGGAAGTGAACGCCTCGATGGGCAGGATTATCGCCACGCCGACGGCGGGCTCTTGCGGGATCATTCCCGGCGTGTTCGTCAGCACGCAGGAACGCTTTGGCTGGGATGACGACAAGCTGGTTTACGGCTTGTTCACCGCCGGCGCGATTGGCTATGTCATTGCCAACAATGCTTCGATATCAGGGGCTGAAGGAGGCTGCCAAGCCGAAGTTGGATCGGCAATTGGCATGGCAGCCGGCGCCATGGTAGAACTGAGGGGAGGCTCGCCGCAGCAAGCGGTTCACGCGGTTGGCCTTGCCTTGAAAAACTGCCTTGGCCTCATTTGCGATCCGGTTGCCGGGCTCGTGGAAATCCCCTGTATCGTGCGCAACGGGCTGGGAGCTGTCACCGCGCTGGCTGCCGCCGATATGGCGCTTGCCGGCGTGGGGAGCATCATCCCTGCCGATGAAGTTATCGGCGTCATGCTGGAGGTGGGCAGTGCCATGCCGACCAAGCACCGCGAGACCGGCAAGGGTGGCCTAGCCGCAACACCTACCGGACGCAAGCTGACCAAAGAATTGGTGGAGCAGCGCCGAAGAAAAGCCAAGGAAGCCAAGCAGCCATCGTCAGACATGAATTAATGGGCTCATCCACAGTGAATGTCATCTGATCTTTACACTAATCGAAGGAGAGTTGAAAAAAATGAGCAATGTGAAAGAGAACCGTTGGTACAGCAAGGATCATGAATGGGTTGAAAAAGTAAGCGGAAACGTCGTGCGGATCGGCATTAGTGATTTTGCGCAGCATCAGCTGGGCGATATCGTGTTTGTGGAGCTGCCGGACGAAGGCACGGAAGTCAAAGCCGAGGAAACCATCGGGACGATTGAATCCGTAAAAACTGTATCCGACCTGTTTAGCCCTGTCGGCGGTCAAATCACGAAAATCAACTCGCAATTGAACGATGAACCTGAGCTCGTGAATAGTGAGCCTTATGAAGGCGGATGGATGGCAGAGATCGAAATTCAGGGTGACCTGGAGGAGCAATTGTCGGCACTGCTGAGCGCCGAGCAGTATGAGAAGTTCTTGGAAGAGTAGATTTAGGTAAGCAGAAAGGGCGTGCGGTTGACTCTGTCATCTGGCACGCCGTTTTTTATATCTATAGATCTTCGATAAGGTCTGGCGGAACACCCCCCGTGACCATGACAAGCAGTATTAAGCTAACAGAGGCAGACGGCTTTTCCGGCTGATAAAGCGGCTAAGCCGTTCCGGAGTCGATGACTGCGGGGGTTAATGCTGTAACTCTATTAAGTTTTTTCGTGAATCGATGTGCAATTTTGCTCCCGGACAAGCTTTTTGCTATTCAGCAAGCCGTAATTTGGGCCGATATAACGCATATAAACCCTTGCAAATGGCAACAAAGACACATAGGATGTGTTGAAAGCGATTTTGCATACATCGAATGTCAATTTTATGGTGGTGTATAAATCATGAATGAATGGAATGTTTACTATGATGGCCGAGATCTGGGGTGCAATTACTCCAGGACGGAAAGTATCTTTAAGCTTTGGGCACCGAAGGCAGAGAAGGTTACGCTGGCTCTCTATCAGGATGCGGGAAGCTATAATGCCGAGGGCGAAGTTTCCGTTCACACAGACGGTTTGGAGATCGGCATGAAAAAGTGGAAAGACGGCGTCTGGTTTCTGCGCTTCTACGGTGATTTGGCCGGTCGTTACTATATGTACAAAATCGAGGAGACAGATGGCAGCATCCGCTACGCGGCAGATCCTTATTCACGGGCAGTCAGCGCGAACGGAGCCAGGTCGGCGATCGTCGATTTGAAGGCTTGGAATCCGACAGGCTGGGAGGATGAGAAACGGCCGCCTTTGGAAGGCTCTCAGGACGCCGTGCTGTATGAGCTGCACGTGCGCGATTTTTCGGCAGATCCGACATCGCCCTTTGAGTATAAAGGCAAATTTAAAGCGTTTACGGAAACGGGTCTTCGCGATGGCGAGGGAAACCGTATCGGCATCGATCACCTGCAGGAGCTGGGCGTGACCCACGTGCATCTGCTGCCGGTGTTTGATTTTAAAACCGTGAACGAGCTTCAGGTGGATCATCCGGAATGGACTGGACAGAAGTATAACTGGGGTTACGATCCGCAGCATTTTAACGTGCCTGAGGGATCATACTCGACCGATCCGCAAATGCCGGGGGTCCGAATCCGCGAATTCAAGGAAATGGTGATGGCGCTTCATCAAAAAGGCATCCGTATCATCATGGACGTCGTCTATAATCATACGTTCGGCGTGGATGACGGTCCTTTTGAAGCGGTGGTGCCAGGTTATTACTATCGCAAAGACGCCGAAGGAAAGCTGGCGAACGGTTCCGGTGTCGGCAATGAGCTGGCTACGGAGCGTCCCATGGTCCGGAAGTACATTGTGGATTCGGTGCGTTATTGGGCTGAGGAGTACCATATCGACGGGTTCCGTTTCGACTTAATGGGCTTGATCGATACGGACACGATGACGCAGATTGCCGAGGAGCTTCACCGTGAGGTTGACCGGTCGCTGCTGATCTATGGGGAACCATGGACAGGGGGGAACACGCCGCTGCAGCAGCAAACGCTGAAAGGCAGTCAAAGAAGCCGCGGTTTTGCCGTGTTTAACGACCACTTCCGCGGCGCTATTAAAGGGGACAGCGACGGCGGCGGAAAGGGCTTCGCCACAGGACAGCCGGCGCAGGAAGCGGCGATTGTGGAAGGCGTCAAGGGAGCGGTATCCGATTTTGCGGATTCGCCGCTGGAGACGATTAATTACGTAACGGTCCACGATAATCTGAATTTATGGGATAAGGTTTTGATGACGCAGGGACTTCGCAGCGAAGCCGGATTCCAGGAGATTCGGGACGGCAAGCTCACAGGCGGCGGCGATCTTCGGGAAGCAGTGGAAGGTGCGGATCCGTACCGCAGCGTGGGGAGCGATGATATTTTGCAAAGTGAGACCGTGAAAAGAGCGATTCTTGCCAATGGCATCGTGCTGACCTCCCAGGGGATACCTATGATCCAGGCCGGCGACGAGCTGCTGCGTACAAAGTACGGCGATCATAACAGCTACCGCAGCGGGGATATCATTAATGCGATCCGGTGGGAAAACAAACGGAGATTTAAGCCGGTATTCGACTACTACCGGGGCCTGATTGAACTTCGAAAAAGCCATCCTGCTTTCCGCATGACCTCGAAGGAGCAGGTAGAGAAGCATTTGGAGGTGCTCCGATCTCAGGATAATACGGTAGCGTATATGCTAAGAGATTTTGCCAATGGCGATACGTGGAAAAACATCATCGTCATATACAATGCCAACCCTCTTGACATCCGGATGGGGCTTCCATTCTCCATTACTGGCTGGAAAGTGGCCGTGAATGACAAACATGCCGGGAACAAAGCGCTTGATTTCACGGTGGATGAGCAGGTAAGCGTTCCGGCTTTGTCCATGATGGTGCTGTATGAAGAGGTGGGTGGCACGCCGCGGCCGGCAAAGCGGGTCGAAGTTCAATATGAGCGTCCAGACGGCAAATACGAAGGTTGGAATTTGTGGGTTTGGGGTACCGGACTGCGCGAGCAGCGAGTGGATTTTGAAAGAGTAGAGCACGGCAGGGCTATAGCTTCTTTTACCGTCCCTGTCTATGTGAAGCGAATCGGATATATTGTCCGTCTGAACGATTGGGAGGAGAAGGATGTGGATCAAGATTGTTTCATCGACCTGGGACAGAGTCAAAGCGCCATTTCCGTGCTCATCCGCAGCGGATCGGACGACTGGAAAAAGATCAGCTGATGCCGTCATGACGAAAAAATAGGTTTGACAAGTCCAATCAACAAAGCTAAAGTAAAACGTGAAATTGAACTTTATACGAAATCCACTAGGGGAGCCGCGCCAAAAGCGGCTGAGACAAGGAACGCTTGGACCCTTTGAACCTGATCCGGATCATACCGGCGTAGGGAAGTGGAGACGGACTTCCCATGCTCGGATTGATGTTTTTTCATGATGATTAGGCGAAGCCGCTCCATTTCGGAGCGGCTTTTTTTGTTGCTGCTCCGATGCTCCCTGTTTGGATTTCATCCAAATTTATGCGGAGGTGCATGAGATGACCCGTTTTACCGAAGAATTGAGAATCGCGGCGGATCCGATTTTTAACGCCATTTTTGACCACCCGTTCGTGCGGGGGATTGCGGATGGAACGCTGCGTAAGGAACAGCTGATTCACTATGTTAAGCAGGATTTTGAATATCTGAACGCCTATATCCGGATTTACGGAATGGCCATTTCCAAATGCGATGACCGCGATACCATGGCACTTTTTAATGAACAAATTTCGTTTATTCTGCACAGTGAAACGCATCCTCACCAGAATTTTTGCGAGGTCGCCGGTGTGACGTATGAAGAGATGCAGAGCTTCCCGCTTGCCCCTTCTGCCCATCATTATATCCGTCATATGCTGAATGCCGCTCATGAGGGGAATATGGAAGACATCATAGCAGCGCTCCTGCCTTGTCCATGGACTTATGCTGAAATTGGAAAAAGATTGCTGGAGGAAGTAAAACCGAGCCGGACTCATAAGTTCTATGACTGGATGCACTTTTATGGGGACCGGGAATTCGGGATCACGGAGCAGATGCGCCTGCTGCTGGATAAGTGGGCGGAGCCATTGTCACCAGAGCGGAAAAGGCGTCTCAAGGAGCATTATTTAACCAGCTGCCAGCTGGAATACATGTTCTGGGACATGGCGTACTCGTTAGAAGAGTGGCCGGTTAACGCGATGAAAGCAGAGGGGGTGGGACGATGATGGTTTCACACATGCAGCTGTTGCCTCATTTTATCAAACAGCGGCGACCCTTAGTACATAACATTACAAATGTGGTCGTCACGAATTTTACGGCGAACGGGCTTTTGGCTATTGGTGCTTCTCCCGTGATGGCTTATGCGCGGGAAGAGGTTGCCGATATGGCCAGGATGGCTGGAGCATTAGTGCTGAATCTGGGTACGCTCAGCGCTGAACTGGTTGAAGCCGCGATTCTGGCAGGACGGTCGGCCAATCTCCATGGCATCCCGGTACTGCTCGATCCTGTGGGGGCAGGAGCAACGCCATTCCGGACGAGGTCGGCTCTGGAAATATTGCGAGAGGTCCGGATTGCCATGGTTCGCGGCAATGCGGCCGAGGTGGCCCATTTAATCGGCGAAGCCGCAGCCATAAAAGGAGTTGACGCAGACGGGGCAGAGGAGGAGACACCGATCGATCTTGCTGCGAGGGCTGCTCATCGGATTGGCACGATCGTAGCTATAACGGGTAAGGAAGACGTCATAACGGACGGCACGAAAAGTTATGTTATCCGGGGAGGTCATCCGATCATGACCCGGGTGACGGGCACGGGTTGCCTGCTGACCTCGGTGATGGGAGCTTTTGCTGCGGTAGAGCCTGATTTGCTGACAGCAGGTGCAGCCGCCCTCGCCTTATACGGTGCGGCGGCAACCAGGGCATACGACGCTGCGGGATTCCGTGGTCCGGGAAGCTTCCAAACCGCATTTCTTGATGCCTTATCCGAAATGGACCAAATCCCGGTTGAGGAGGAGGCGGTCATCTGTCACCGGGTTTCAGCAGGAAGAGGATTTTTGCAATGAGCGCTCCAAGAGCTCTGACCATCGCAGGCTCCGACAGCGGTGGAGGCGCCGGTATTCAGGCTGATATTAAAACATTCCAAGAGCTTGACGTATTCGGGATGACGGCGATTACGGCTGTGACGGTCCAAAATACGTTGGGCGTACAAGGCGTATATCCATTGGCCGCCGCCGCCGTTGCGGAACAGATTCAGGCAGTGGGTGAGGATTTGGGGGTCGATGCCCTAAAGACAGGGATGCTGTTCAGCGCGCCTATTATTGATGCGGTGGCTGATTGCATACAAGCCTTCGGTTGGAAAAATGTCGTCGTAGACCCGGTGATGGTGGCGAAGGGAGGAGCGGATCTGCTGCTTCAGGATGCAGTTGATGCATTGAAATATAAGCTGCTGCCACTCGCCCGGATCGTTACGCCCAATATACCCGAAGCAGAAGTCCTTGCCGGAATGGCGATCTTAACACTGGAGGACCGGCGTGAAGCGGCGGTAAGAATTGCCGAATATGGCGCCCGTATGGTCGTCATCAAGGGCGGACACGATCCATCGACCGATCAGGTCGTGGATCTGCTGTACGATGGCCATACCTTCACGCTGCTTGAAGGACGGAGAATTGCCACTAAACATACGCATGGAACGGGCTGTACATTTTCGGCCGCGATTACGGCTGAGCTGGCCAAAGGGAGCGAGGTGCTTGAAGCGGTTGGTACGGGCCGGAAGTTTATTCAGGCCGCGATCGAGGATGCGGTGGAACTTGGAGAAGGGAGCGGACCCACGAATCATTGGGCATACCGCCGCCGAAAGGAGCTTGTCCGATGAGCCGAGTCGATATTGAAAGCTTGAGGAAGTCCTTACGCCTATATCTAGTCCTCGGCAGTGCCAATTGCCATGGTGATCCTGCAGCCGCCGTAGAGGAGGCGGTTCGTGGCGGAGTTACGATGGTACAGTTTAGAGAGAAGGGACGAAACGCCCTGAAGGGGGCTGCTAAGGAGGAGCTTGCCAGGCGTATCTTGGTTATCTGTCGTAGTTTTAGCATTCCTCTGATCATTAATGATGACGTTGACCTGGCGCTGGCCATAGATGCGGATGGCGTTCATATCGGACAGGATGATGAGCCTGCGGAGCGGGTACGAACCCGGATAGGAGACAAGATTCTGGGGCTGTCCGTCCATTCGGTCGAGGAAGCAAAGCGGGCTGAGAACCTGGCGGTCGACTATTTCGGCGTAGGGCCAATTTATCCGACGCAATCCAAGGACGATGCGCGCGAAGCTCAGGGACCAGGGGTCCTGCGGGATCTAAGACGGGAAAACGTATCGCTCCCGCTGGTCGGCATCGGCGGAATTACCGCAGAGCGTGCAGCAGACGTGATTGGTGCCGGAGCGGACGGCATTGCCGTGATATCCGCGATTACCGGGGCGCAAGATCTGCGGCAAGCCGCACAGCAGCTGGCCCATAAGGTTCGGGCCTCGTCGTCCGGACGCATATAGAATGAACGAAAGAACAGGAATACTTTAACGGAGAAGACGGAATTATTCTGAAGAAATGAATGGATCCCAAAAACAGAAATTCGAGGGCAACAGAATTCGTAATAATCATTAGCATGTGAAGTGATGACAGGCTCTCATCTTATTTCGTTAAAGTCATTTCCACCTTCTAAAAGAACCTGTCGTTATCATGGCAGGTTCTTTTTTACGAAGTCAGGTATCGTATGTCGGCTGCTGGAACAGAATTTTAGGAAATCATTTCTTTGGCGCTTGATCGATTTTGATGTAAGAAAGGAGCCAAGGAAAATGAATCTAAAACGTATCTTGACGTGAAATTGGGTTGCCCGTTCAATAATGGTAAAATATAAGCATCAAAGTTACCGAGAGAAAGGATGTCATGAATTGGACGATCTCACTATCCGCATACATAGCGGTCTCATAGAAGGAATCAGACTAAACGGCGTTAAAGCCTGGAAGGGAATCCCTTTTGCGGAGCCGCCCGTTGGAGATCGCCGGTTCCGCAGACCGGCTCCTGTCGAACCATGGACGGGAACAAGGAAAACGCAGGCTCCCGGTCCTCTGGCTCCTCAGCCGGTGGATCCGACAGGGGGAGCTTTTGGGCTCAAACGCGGCGACATTCCTCAGTCGGAAGACTGCCTATATGTTAATGTTTGGGCACCTGAAACGCCGGCGGCATCCTCATTGCCCGTGATGGTCTGGATTCATGGCGGAGCATTCGTAACTGGTGGAGGAGGTCTTCCGATCTATGACGGTGGCAATCTAGCGGACCGCGGCGGACTGATTGTCGTCTCAATAAGTTATCGGCTAGGACCGCTGGGATTTGCGCCTCTAGGTCATTATTCTGAAGGCGATGAGGATGGTTATGTCAGCAATGCCGGCCTCCTCGATCAGATTGCAGCGCTGGAATGGGTTCGTGACAATATTGCCGCATTCGGGGGCGATCCGGGCGACGTCACCGTCTTCGGCGAATCGGCCGGGAGCATGAGCATTGCCGCGCTGATGGCGATGCCGAAGGCGAAGGGCTTGTTCAGGCGTGCCATTATGCAGAGCGGCGCTTCGCAAGCCATTTCGGAACGGCATGGACGTACGCTGGCAAAAGCTTTGCTTGATGAGTTGGGCGTCCGGGAGGACGAACTGGATAAGTTGCTTGCCATACCGGCTGAAGAGATTCTCCGCGCGGGGGACAAACTGAAGCGTGCTGCAGGTGCCGCAGCCGTGATGTTCTTCCAGCCTGTTATAGACGGAACGGAGCTGCCTCGTCCCCCGCTTGTGAGTATCGCCGAAGGTTCGGCGGAAGGGATTCAGGTGGTCATTGGGACCAACCGGGACGAAGGAGCATTGTTTATTAAGGAAGACACGCCGATGCTGCCAGCTGAAGCAAATGCCAAAGCATTCGTTACGGTAACCGGTACGCCTGAAGCTGCTTCCTGGATCGAAGGGTATCCTTTAACGGCCGAGGGCCAGCGCCAAGCCATGACCGATCTGTACTTCTGGAGATCGTCGCTGCAATTTGCCGAGGCTCAACGTAAACATGCGCGTGTGTGGATGTACCGTTATGATTTCGGAATGATTCCAGGACATCCTTTGCTCGGCAAAGCTTTTCACTCGGCTGAAATACCGTTCGTTCTGGGAAATCTGGATCTGCTGCAGGCAGCGGGGATTCCAGTTGATGCGAGAATGCGGCGCATGGCAGATCAGATGCAGGCCGCCTGGATTGCTTTTGCTAAGAACGATAATCCGTCTGCAGAGGGATTGGAGTGGCCTTTTTATGAGAACAATACACGGTGGACGATGGAGTTTGACGAAGAGAGCGGCACTGTCCAGGATCCGGAATCCGGGAAGCGGAAAATGTTAACGGGCGAGCGTTAAGATGTTCCCGCTGACTTTGCATTCAAAACGGGCAATCATAATGAAATGGCATCACAAGCTATCTGCGCTCGGAATCTGATCATTTACAAGGCTGGACAGTATTTGATAAAGTAAATGGCAGATTCCCTTTGTATAAGGTTGTTACAATAGGATTTGTATAATTCCCGATATAGAAAGAAGGATAAATATGAACCAAACGTTGTTGTCTCCCTTGGTGAAAACCTTGGACCTGCAGCCTCATCCGGAAGGCGGTTGGTATAAAAGACTTTGGGAAGCATCATTCGAAATTCCCAAGGAAGTTCTGGATCCGAAATACTCCGGTTCGCGTCCGGCAGCTACATCCATTTATTTCTTGCTTCACCCTGGTGAATTCTCCAAGTGGCATCGTGTATTCTCAGACGAATTGTGGATGTGGCACTCGGGGAGTCCACTGATGTTGGCGCTTGGCGGCGATAGCGAGAATCCGGGAGAACGCACCGAAATCATACTTGGGATGGATATGGAAAAGGGACAGGTTCCCCAAGCGTTGGTTCCCGCCAATGTATGGCAGGAAGCACGACCGCTTGGTGACGAGCCGGTTCTTGTATCCTGCGTCGTGTCACCGGGATTTCACTTCGATGATTTTACGATGATCGATTAAGCTGACAATGATGATAAGTTTTATGAAGAAAACCTGCTGCGGTTCTTTGCGGCAGGTTTCTTAGCGTTAAAAGCAGCCATATGGGGAATACTTCTTAAGGAAACGTTTGTTTTGTCTTCGGAATGGGTAATACATAGATATGCCGTCTAACTTGCGGCTAGAGTAGACAGCAACTATCAAAGGAGGTTATTCAAGATGTCATCACATTCACTTACAGCAGAACGAAGAAGCGACACCAAACATTCAAGCTTGCGCAGCCTTAGAGAAAAAGGTCGTATTCCCGCCGTCGTATACGGGACTCAAACCGAAAACATTCCGCTTAGCGTGGATGCTAAGGAACTCGCAAAGATAGCCAGAACGGGACGTACGGAAATGTTCAAGCTTAAAGTGGAGGGCTCCTCCGATCTTAATGTCATTATTAAGGATTTTCAGAAAAAGGGCGGGGAATGGAGCCACGTTGACTTTTTGCAAATTTCCGCAAACAAACGGTTGAAGGTTCGTGTTCCGATCGAATTCCACGGAACTGCCTTAGGAACCAAATCGGGCGGCGTTCTTCAGCATCAGGAAACAGAGCTTGAGGTCGAAGCTCTCCCTGCGAATTTGCCGGCTTCCATCGAAGTGGACATTTCCCATTTGAATATGGGCGACAAGCTTGTGGCAGCGGATATTAAGCTTCCTGAAGGCGTTACGTTGGTCGCTTCACCGGAAGAGCTGATTGCATCTGTCACAGCTCCGCGTGCAGTACTGGAAGCGGAAGGCGAAGAAACCTCCGAAGAGGATGCGCCGGAAGCATCGCCTGAAGAATCCCAGGAATAATCTCATAGAGATTAACATACATGCATTAAGAAGCCCGGCCAACTATGGCCGGGCTTCTTGATTTGAATCGGTGCTAAGCTTCGGTTTCCAGGATTTCCAGAGCGGAACGGTATCCACTTAGCAATGGGTCAATCTGTGGAATTCATCCAACCCTCATACAGCTGCTGCAGGAGGTCCTTGAGACGTTCGGTTTCGTCATGCAGCTCCGCAAGCCGATTTGCATCACAGGCTATTGCAGGATCCAACATTTGCTCCTCAAGAATTTGGAGTTGTTGTTCGGAGCTTTGAATTTCGTTTTCCCAGGGAACAGATGTCGCTTTTGGCATGGATTGGCGTTGTTTTCTGGAAGCATATGCTGGGACAGGGTTACTCTCGACCTCTTTTGCTTCTGGCAGATTTTCATAGACGGGACGGATTTGGTACTGGTCAAATCCTCCGGAGATGATACTCAGCTTGCCTTGCTCGAGACTCCAAATGGTATCGGCAAGGCGGTTAATGAAGTAGCGGTCATGCGACACCGACAGGATGGTTCCCGGAAATTCCTCAAGCGCTTCCTCAAGCACCTCCCTCGAATCGATGTCCAGATGGTTGGTCGGTTCATCAAGAATAAGGAGGTTTGGTTTCAGCTCCATCAAAACGGCAAATCGCAGACGCGTCCATTCCCCGCCGGAGAGGCTGGAGACGCTTTTGAACACATCGGCTCCGTAAAACAGAAAGCGAGCCAGTCTACCGCGTGCCTCTCCCTCCTCGATGGCTGCCTGCTCGCGGTAGAACTGAAGCACCGTCTGCCGCGCATTTTCCGGGTGCTCCTGCTGGGCCAAATAGCCAATGGAGACACGGGAACCCAGTACAATGGCCCCTTCGGTAACTTCCTCGCTGCCCAAAATCATTTGAAGTAAAGTACTCTTACCGCAGCCATTCGGACCAAGAAGCATGACCGTTTCACCGTATCGTAGGAGCCCATTCACACCGCGGAACAGACTGCGTTCACCGAAAACCTTGCCGACTTGGTCGAAGAGAAGCACCTGTTTGCCGGAGCGGTCATCCTGCTGCAGGTACAGATCCATTTTCTTTCGTTCGAGCACGGGCCGCTTCAGTTTGACCATGCGATCCAGCGCTTTCTGCATTGAGGCTGCGCGGCGGTGGAAGCCCGGATTCGGAGGATTGGCCTCGTTACCCCATTGAATCAGCTGTTTGATGCTTTCCTGCATTTGTTTGATTTTTTTCTGCTGTTCCTGATAATGAGCAAACTGCAGGAGCAGGCGTTCTTCCTTCTCTTTCTGGTAGCCGCTGTAGTTGGTGTGATAAACGAAAGCTTCGCCGTCCTCGATCTCGATCACTTTCGAGACAAGCCGGTCCAGAAAATAACGGTCATGGGATATGGCCAGCACGGTCCCGTCGTATTCGGCGAGAAACTGCTCCAGCCACTGAATGGCTCCCATATCCAGATGGTTCGTCGGTTCATCGAGCAGCAGGACATCGGGTTTTTCAAGCAGCAGCACCGCAAGCCCGACCTTCGTTTTCTCTCCGCCGGAGAGGGAAGTGAAGAGCCTTGAAAATTGAGTGGATGGAATGCCTAGGCCATTGGCGACCCGGGCAACGGAAGATTCGACTTCATAACCGCCAGCTCGTTCGAACCTCTCCTGTACCTTGCCGTATTCCTCAAGCCAGTCTGCAAGGGCATGCGGATCCGCGCTTTTTTCAGGATCTGACATGAGAAGCTCCAGGGTACGCATCCTCTCCTGCCACTCCAGCACATTGGCAAAGGGACGCAATAGCACATCGTATACCATTTCCTCCTCCAATGCCTCCGGGACCTGCGCAAGCAGGCCGATCCGCGCGCCTTTTTGGATGGCAATGCTTCCTTGATCCGGATTTTCTTCACCTTTTAGCAGGTGAAACAGGGTGGTTTTGCCGCTGCCGTTGCGGCCGATGAGAGCGGCTTTTTCTCCATGGGAGATTTCGAGATTAATATCTGACAGCACCAGCTGGGCGCCGTGGTATTTTTGTACGTTTTTGCATTGAATCATCATCATGAATTCCTCCATAGATGCCGGGCCTACAGAAAAAAAGCCGCAGGGAAATGTCCCCGCGGCTGAACGTTCAACGCATAAGTTCCGTTGAAGTTAAGGTAGGAGCGGCATTTCACATTTTTTGAGAACAACCGAATATTGAAAAATGGACAGACGTATCCCGTTCATGGCTGTTTCATGAATAATTCCGGATAATGCCAACGGAAGCTGATCAATCCGGTTGTTCGAAAAATGTTGTGCCACTGCTACCTCACCTCCTGTTGTAAAAAAGTTATATTTATTTTATACATTTTAATGTTGAATAGCAAGAGGGGCAGGCTAATTAATCGGGGAATAGCTGCACTTATATAAAGTCCGCCTGTATAATACAATAGCAACAGGATGTTAAAGGGACTTGCCAACCGTATATCCATTCCGATGGCATCCGCCGTGTGTACGACCTTTCCGGAGACGGGCGAGATCATAGGCAAGGAAAAGACCCATTATGTCGGAGCCGTCATCCGGCAAGAGCTGCAGCGCGGTCATGCGGACCGGGGCAGGGCATTCTGCGGATTTCACAAGAATAAGCCGGTGGTGCTGATCATGGGGGGAAGCCTCGGAGCCCGCAAAATCAATGAGACCGTCAGGGCGGCGCTTCCGGTGTTGGCAGAACATTTCCAGATCGTCCATCTTTGCGGAAAAGGCCAGTTGGACCCTAACATCGGCGTAGCCGGATACAAGCAGTATGAATACTTAAACGAGGAGCTGCCGGATGTTTTGGCCATGTCGGATATTGTCATTTCACGAGCCGGGTCCAATTCCATTTTCGAATTTTTGTCACTTCAAAAACCGATGATGCTCATTCCGCTGACCAAGCAGCAGAGCCGGGGCGATCAAATCCTCAATGCCCGTTCGTTTGAGAAGGCAGGGTACTGCCGGGTTCTGGAGGAGGAAGGATTGAATAGCGATTCCTTGGTCGCCGAAGTGACGGAGTTATACCACAATCGGGAAAAATTCGTTGATCATATGAAAAGCAATAAGCTTTCGGATGCCCTTTCGGCAGTATTCCGACTGATTAAGGAGAAAGCGAAGTAATGCATCGCATTCGCGATTAGCTGGGGTATTTTCCTCGATCATAGGAAGAGCGTGCTCAAAAGATAATTTTTTGGAAATGCGAAAAACAGAGAACAACAGTTCTCTGTTTTTCGCTTCTTTCGTTCTTTTTATGGTATATTGAAAAGACGAATATGGTACTTACGGAAAGGATACAATCATTCATGCTGGCATTCACTGCTCAACGGATCAAGACCCTGTGCGGCGTCACAGGCTTCAAGCGTGGAGAGACGATGGTGGAGCAGGGGCAGGTGATGGTGGTGGAGCGCGATGACGAGGACCGCTGCCGGAGGGCTGTCGTGCAGGACCAGGAAGTCTTCCATGTGCATATCGATATCGACGGAATGGACTTCAGCGCGGAATGCGAATGTGCCGGATACGGCGGATATTATCCATACTGCAAGCATATCGCGGCTGCACTGATCAACATGCTGGAGGAAGAAAAAAACGGCGTGGAGCCTTCGGACCGGCGCAGAGGAGAAGTGGTGCCCCTGCCGACGCCGGGCGTTACCTCGCGCGATATCCGTCTTACGGGCGGCTTGATCGAGTTGTTCGACAAGGCTGCGGACCAGGGACGCGTAAAAGCAGGACAACGGCTTGCGAATGCGTTAAAGGAGACGCTGAGCGTTGAATTCGTTTGTAAAATTACGGACGAGTTCCTGCCCGATCCGAAGTTCAGAATCGAGATGAAGGTCGGACTGAAGCGGCTGTACGTCGTGCAAAACATTCGGCAGCTGCTGCTTCATATTGAGGAAGGCAAGACGCTTCCCTTCACCAAGCTCTTTACCTATGACCCGAGCCAGCATAGCTTTCGCGATGAGGACTGGGCGGTTATCGAGCAGCTGCTGCGCATCGCAGGTAGCGAGTTTGCTTATGACGAAACCGGGAGATTCTATGCCGGATATGCTTCTTCCGGGAATCAGCGTCTCTTGACCGTGCCTCCCCTTGCCTGGGAATCCCTGTTGCCCCGTTTGGTTGCAGCAGGTGCGCTGTTGGAACGAGATCTCGGCGAGCCGGTACTCATGGAAGCATCGGAGGACAAGCTGCCGGTCTCGTTCGAAATCAGCAGCGGGAGCGGCGATGCGTATGGCTTGGAAATCCGGGGATTGAAAAGGGTCATGGTCATGAATGCTTACAAATGCGCCGTGCTGGAAGGGAAGGTATATCTCCTGCCGGAGTCCGAGCTGTATTTGCTCTCGGAAATGAAGTCGCTGCTGTACCGTCATGATCATACGAAGATCCGGGTATCTCCGCATCAAATGGATGCGCTTATGGAAAGGGTGGTTCCTGGGCTCCGCAAAATCGGCAGGGTATCGGTGGATTCCGCCATCCGTGACCGGATCGTTCAGCCCGAGTTGTCTGCGAAGCTTTATCTTGACCGGGATGAAACGGCTCTTTTTGCAAGGGTTGAATTTGTATACGGAGGCATTGTCATCGATGCGCTTGCCGACGACTGGGAAGCGCGTAAAGACAGCGACCTGATCCTGGTCAGGGAAACGGATAAGGAGAAGAAGCTGCTGGATGAGCTGAACGCAAGCGACTTTGTCCGGCTGGATAAAGAATGGTCGCTCGATTTGTCGGAGGAGGACAGCATGTATGACGTACTCTACCACCTGCTGCCACGTCTTGAATCCTGGGTTGAGGTTTACGCTACGGACACCGTCAAGCAGATGATGTATTCGGGGCGCAAAGCACCCAAAATCAAGGCGGATACCGACCAGACCACCAATTGGCTGGAAATCAGCTTTGAGCTAGACGGAATTAAGGAGAAGGAAATTCGCAAAATTCTGTTGAGCATCGTAGAGAAAAAGAAATTCTACCGGCTGCAAGAGGGTTCGTATTTGTCGCTTGAGGGAGAAGCTTTTCAGCTGTTTGCCGAACTGTATGATGAATTGGGCTTGAAAAAGGGAGACGTTACCGGCGGGCAGATGCAAATACCGGTATTCCGGGGACTGCAGCTTAGGGACCGTGACAGCGGCAGTCTTCAGCTTGGCAAATCCTTGCGCGGCTTGCTTGATCATATGATGCGCCCCGAGCATAGGGAATTCCCTGTTCCGGCGGAGTTGTCTTCCGTGCTGCGGGATTATCAAAAGGAAGGCTTTCAGTGGCTGAAA
The DNA here is from genome assembly GCF_009807035.1 of Paenibacillus dendrobii. Lineage (GTDB taxonomy): Bacteria > Bacillota > Bacilli > Paenibacillales > Paenibacillaceae > Paenibacillus_AQ > Paenibacillus_AQ dendrobii. The sequence continues at coordinate 820,937 of NZ_WUBI01000002.1, read as the reverse complement.
ACGCTTGGATCGTACCGCTTCGGTGGCATTTTGGCCGATGACATGGGGCTTGGCAAAACGCTGCAAAGCATTGCCTTTATTCTGTCGGAAACGCGGGAGCAGTCTGCACGCCAGCCTGCGTTGATCGTTGCTCCGGCATCGCTTGTATACAATTGGGAAAATGAGTTTCACAGGTTTGCTCCATCTTTGAAAGTTCAGGTGGCTCTAGGAGCGCGCAAGGAACGCAGCGACATGCTCCTGCGCATGGCGGATATTGAGCCGGGATCGGAGTCAGCCGAGGAAGAACATGCTCCCGATTATGATGCGGATGTCATCATCACGTCCTATCCTTCACTGCGCAAGGATATCCGGATTTACAAGGAGATGGCGTTCAGCACGTTGTTTCTGGATGAGGCACAGGCCATCAAGAATTCTTCGACCCAGACTGCACAGGCAGTGCGGGATATTACGGCAGGACGAAGATTCGCACTGACCGGAACGCCGATCGAAAATTCGGTGGATGAATTATGGTCCATTTTTGATGCCGTATTCCCGGGGCTGTTTGACGGCCTGAAGAATTTCCGCGGTCTTTCCCGTGACCGGATTGCGCGAATCGTCCAGCCTTTCATTCTGCGCCGACTGCGTGCAGATGTGCTCGAAGAGCTGCCTGAACGGATCGAGACCGTGCAGCAGTCCGAGCTCAGCCGGGAACAGAAGAAGTTGTATGCCGCATATCTGGAGGAATTCAAGGAAGAGACGATGCGCGATCTAGAATTCGAGGGATTCCAGCGGAGCCGGATGAAAATATTGGCCGGAATCACCAGACTTCGTCAGCTGTGCTGTCATCCGGCTTTGTTTGTCGACGGCTACGAGGGGGAGTCCGGGAAGCTGCAGCAGCTGCTGGAGGTGGCGCAGGATTGCCTGGAGAGCGGGAGACGGATTCTGATTTTCTCCCAGTTTACCAGCATGCTTCGCATCATACGCAGCGAGCTCGGAAAGCTAGGCATTCCGGTCTTTTATCTGGATGGACAGACGCCGGCCAAAGAACGCGTGGACACCTGTGCACGCTTCAACCGCGGGGAGAATGATGTATTCCTTATTTCACTCAAAGCAGGAGGAACGGGACTGAACCTTACTGGGGCAGATACCGTTATTTTATACGATCTATGGTGGAACCCGGCTGTGGAAGAGCAGGCAGCAGGGCGGGCTCACCGGATGGGGCAGAAGAATGTCGTTCAGGTCATCCGGTTGGTGACGAAAGGTACAGTGGAGGAAAAAATGCTGGATCTCCAGAAGCGGAAAAAAGATCTGATCCGCGAAGTCATGGAGCCTGGGGAAGAGGTGCAGACCGCACTCTCGGAACAGGAAATCCGCGAACTTCTTACATTGTAGGGGATAGGATATATAGATAAGAGAAGAGGAAGAATCCTGTGAAACATAGGGTTTTTCCTCTTTTTTTGCTCATTCGATCATAATTTCTTTTTGGATTTAAGGATTTATGAAGGATTTTCGGAGGGTATGGCGAAATTTAGCTACATAACTCTAGTCTATTTGACCTATGATCTGTGATCGATTCATGGATTTTGATATGAGGAGAAAATGATATGGGATACAGATACCTTGATGGCATGAAAACATCCGTATGGCCAAGGCTGAGCAGCCAGGAAAATGGCGGAAGATCCGTGGAGAACGAGGCTGATGAAGAGCAGCCGGCGGTAGTTCCATCGTTTCATTCGGAGGCAGCTCCAATGGCAGCAGTTTCAGGATTTACATTTATGCAGCCCTTTCACGAACGAAGAATTCAAAGCAGTGCTTGTCTGAAAAGACAGGAGCTGATTGCGAGAAGGAGCACCAGACAGAGGGAGCAAATCGAATGGAGCGATGCGGAAAAATCCGCATTTGAGGCTGAATGGTATCATAATCAATTAGAATGGATCGAATCCATTCATCAAATATGCGGGGAACCTATCGATTGGGAACGGCTTGCTGCTTTGGCATCTCCTTTCCGCAGAGGAGAGATAGGACCTCATGAAAGGCAGGCTGAAGCGGACTTCGCGGATTATAAGCCGACCCGGATGCAGAAGCTGCTGAAGCAGGATGCAGCCGTGAAGCAGGAGCTTCAGGACCAGATTGTTTTGGCAAAAGAAAAGGACCAACAGGAATACACAGAATGGAGACGTCTTACGGATTTTGCGAGGGACATCCTTGAAGGAAACCGTACTGCATACCTTCGAGTTCTTGAGGAAATTGCGCCTCTTGAGGATTTATTAGCCTTAGGTAGCGGATTGGAATATAACGTGCTCAATTCAGCCGCAGTGGAAGTCGAGCTGGATGTGAATTCAGGCGAGATCATTCCGCATGAATCCAAGATTCTGAATGAAACGGGAGAACTCTCTCGCAGCCGCTTAAGTAAAGAGGATTATCATGAACTCGAACGGAAATACGTATGCGGCTCCGTGATACGGATTGGCCATGAGTTGTTCGCTCTGCTGCCGCTGGAAACGGTTCTCATTCATGCGCGCGATACGAAGGTCAACCTGGAAACGGGGCAGGAGGAATACGTGACGGTATTATCAATTCGGTTCGAAAGGAGTGCTGTGCCGGAAATGGATCTGGCTCAGGAGGCTTGTCCGCAGCTTCTGGCACATTTCGAGCATCATATCCGGTACGATGCTTCCACTGGTTTTGATCCGGTCGAGAAGCTGAGCCGTCCATAAATACGATCATGCCGCTATTCCGCGGGGGTTTTGCCTGATGAATGCATTGGAGGCAAAAAGCTGCGGGACAGCGGTTTTTTAACCTATGACCGAGTGCCTAAAGTTCCATTGGAGCAGATCCGCTGCATCGTTAGGAATCCATTCATTGAATAAGCTATCAACCCGCGTCTCTTCACTGTGTATTGGAATAATGCCATGTGTGGGGACTCTTTATTTTTGTGAGGAATGGAGCTTGCAGGTACTCTCATTTTGGTACCTTCTCCTCTTGTTTCACCACAGGTAACATTTGTTAATATATAAAGAAATAGAAAACACTTGATTCACCTAGAGAGAAAAACAACAAGAGTGCCAGGATAGGAGTGAGTGAATGAAGAAATGGATGCTTGTAATCGTAGGTCTTGTTTTCGTATTCATCATGACAGGCTGTGGCGACAAAAAGAGCTTTTCCATGGATCAAGTGGATACGAGAGCTTATATTATGCCTGACGGAGACTTATATGTGGAGGAATTATTCACGTACACCTTTGAAGGCAGCTTTAAAGGGACAACCCGGTATATTGATCAAGGCGAACATAAGGGAGTCGAGTTCTTCGAGGCCTATGTTCCGCCTCCAGGAAAGAAACTCGGCGAGTTTTCCTATGAAAATCTTCAGCGCTTGAATTCGGAATGGGATGGGAAAAACGATACTTACTACATATTCAATAGCGCGAAGGATGAAGTGAAGCAGGTCTATTACCGCTATCGTATTGATCAGGCAGCCATCAGATACAGCGATGCAGGCAAGCTGGATTACAGCTTCTTCGAGCACAGCAATCAGGAGATTCATCATGTGAACGTGGATGTGTTCTTGCCTTCGAACGATACTAAAGCCGATGTGCATGCCTTCCTGCATGACCGTACCGGAGGAACGGTGACGACCGATGGGGAGCCGGCGGTTCATTATGAGAACGAAAAGCTGTCCAAACATGGAAACGCCGAGATGCTGGTGTTTTTCCCGCAGGAGCAGTTGTCCCAAATGAAAGCCAGCCAGAAGGAAATCTCTCTTAATCAGATCTTAGCATCTGAGCAGAATCGGGCGGATCGGCTGCAGCTGCGTGATGGAAGGATGCAGGAAGCCGGGAAAGTGATCCGGATACTGATGGTTGTCTTCCTTCTTGGCGCTATCCTGTGTTTGTTTTCATGGAAAAGAATATCGGCATGGGTCAAAAGGGGAGAGGTTTCCAAGGATGAGTTGGAGCAGCTCGATCCGCTGATCAAAACGTACATTCTCCGAAAAAGCAAATTGAAGCAACAAGATTTTATCGCAGGACTATTGTCTTTGCGCAGCCAGGGATTCGTGACCGTTAAGGAAGTGCCGTCTTCCCCGCGGTTTCTGGAAGAACCAACCGCTCCGGATACCACCCTGCTGTTTACGTTTCAGGGGAATGTGGAGCAGCTGAATGCGGCAGAACGTCAATTGGTTCAGTGGCTGTTTAGTGAAAAGAACGGGGTACTGGAATTCCGAATGGATTCCTTGGCGGGACCGACTTTTAAAGAAAAGCAAGACGACAAGCTCATTGCAACATACCGCCAAAAATCGATGCAGCATGCCGAACAATTTAAAAAGTGGAAAAAAATCCTGACAAACACGGAGCCGTACGCAAATGAGGTCAAGAAAAATGCATTTCTCAAGTTTCTGGTTCCGCTGATGGTGATTGTCCATTATGTACTTCTGCTTTATTTGTACTATGCGGATGTCGCTTCCCGATTAAGCATGATTTTAATTGCGATTTTGCTGGGAGCCGGCGGGTTATTGACTTGTTTCACATATAAATCCAGGTTGTGGATTATGCTCTATCATGTAGCTTGCTTCATAATCGGAAGCCAGATAGTGCATGAGGACGGCGCAGGAAGTTACGTTATTCTCGTTGTCTGCTCTGCACTCTTTGCTGCTGTATTGCCGAGATACCGGATGTCCTTGCAAACGCAGCAGTACCGGTTTGCGCTCAAGCGTTGGAGAAGAGAACTCCGAAACGGCGTTGACGCTACCACAGAGGATCCGGCACGAGCGGAGCGGGATGCGGAGCATGCAGTTTTGCTTGGAGTTATCCCCAAGTATGTTCAGGGGCTGAATCAACATGAACCAAGGGATTCGGAAGCTTACGATGTAGCCATTCCGCTTCTGTTCAGCGCTCCTATATTATCATCCATGCATTACACGCAAAGTCATCTCAGCTTCATTACGGCTGGTTCTTCAAGTAGCAGCTCCGGCAGCAGCTTCAGCGGTGGAGGCGGGGGTGGCGGAGGTACGGGGGCTTTCTAGCCCCTGTATTTTTATGCATAAAGTTTGTGCTTTTCCTCACATCGGATGGCATGTATCAGTAAATCTGTTTATAATAGAAAACAGCAAGAGAAAAGACACTTTATAGATTGCTTTGGGAGGATTATATGAAACAAATTACGGTTGGTATTGTGGGATATGGTAACTTGGGAAGAGGCGTGGAAAAGGCGATTCGCCAGAACCCGGACTTGCAGCTTGAAGCGATCTTCACCCGCCGCGAGCCGAATGGCGTTGAAGCTGGCGTGCCGGTTGTTCATATCTCGGAAGCGGAAAAATACATTGGTAAAATCGATGTCATGATTCTGTGCGGAGGCTCAGCGACGGATTTGCCGGAACAAGGTCCGCAGTTTGCCAAAATGTTCAACACGGTCGACAGCTTTGATACGCATGCGCGTATTCCTGAATATTTCGCGACGATTGACGCTGAAGCAGCGGCTAACGGACATGTCAGTGTCATTTCGACAGGCTGGGATCCAGGTCTCTTCTCACTGAACCGGATGCTTGCCGAAGCCATTTTGCCTGAAGGCAAAGAATATACTTTTTGGGGCCGCGGCGTGAGCCAAGGACACTCCGATGCGATCCGTCGCGTTGAAGGCGTGAAAAATGGCGTCCAATATACCATACCGGTAGAAGAAGCGGTTGCTAAGGTGCGTGCCGGAGAAAATCCGGAACTGACAACTCGTCAAAAGCATCTGCGCGAGTGCTTCGTCGTAACGGAAGAGGGCGCAGACCAAGCCCGCATCGAAAAAGAAATCAAAGAAATGCCAAACTACTTCTCCGATTATGACACCACGGTGAACTTCATTAGTGAAGAAGAGCTGAAAGCCAATCATTCGGCTATGCCTCACGGCGGTACCGTGCTGCGCAGCGGACGTACCGGCGAGAACAGTACCCAAATCATCGAATTTGGCCTGAAGCTGGACAGTAACCCCGAGTTTACGGCCAGCGTGCTGGTAGCATACGCTCGTGCGGCTGCCAAGCTGTCTGCTCAAGGAGACAAAGGTGCCAAAACCGTATTCGATATTCCGTTCGGTTTGTTGTCGCCTAAATCGGCGGAACAACTGCGCAAGGAATTGCTGTAAATTTAATCCGGAACAAGTTGAAAAGAGGCATTATTCCATCCATAATGGGGGAATGATGCCTCTTTTTCTGTAGAAAATACAAGGCGTGAAACGGAAGGAGCTGATCTACTCTTGTTAAACCCGCGTTCTTTATATTTACGGAGTATGATGCTGAAAAGGGAGGAGGTGCCTTCCTTCCGGAGCTATCCCTTTAGTCTGCCGGCAGTTCATGATTTCTATAGTCTTTCATTTCAAAAACCGGTCACCTTCATTGTTGGAGAGAACGGTTCGGGCAAGTCCACGCTGCTGGAAGCGATGGCCATTGCTTGGGGGTTTAATCCGGAGGGAGGCACGAAGAACTTCTCCTTCGAGACCCAGGCATCCCACTCGGAACTGCATCAGTATATACGTCTCGCCCGGGGCGTGATAAGACCAAAGGATGGATTTTTCTTCCGGGCGGAGAGCTACTATAACGTGGCGACGAATATTGACCAGTTAGATGCCGAAGAGGGAGGCCCTCCCAGCCCTGCCATTAGGGACTCCTATGGCGGCAAATCGCTGCACGAACAGTCGCATGGGGAAAGCTTTTTTGCGACCTTTATGCATCGGTTCGGGGGCAGGGGGCTCTACCTGATGGATGAACCGGAAGCAGCCTTGTCGCCGTTGAAACAGCTATCCATGCTGTCCCGTATGCATCAGCTGGTTAGCAAACAGTCGCAGTTCGTGATCGCGACGCATTCGCCGATCCTGATGTCCTACCCGCATGCCGAGATCTGGCTGCTGGACGAAACGGGCATGCGCCAGGTAGAGCTGGAGGATACGGATCATTATATTATTACTAAGAAAATGATGAACGACCGCGAGCAGATGCTGAACATTTTGCTGGAGGAAGACATATCGGAGTAATGCAAAAAAGGCTACTCCAATTGAGGGAGTAGCCTTTTCTCTATTCATAGTATCTTTGGATTAATGGTGAACAAGCGGAGCGCCATCTGTGAGCAACACGTTCACTTTTGATGAAGAACGAACATCCAGAGCAAGCAGCTGGAGGGGTAGAGGTTTCATGATGAACAAGCAGAACACCAGCGGAGAGGACAGACGAATGCGTACAAGCGTCAGCGTTCGCCTTTGGCTCCGAATTTCACCGATTAAAAATAGATCAAAAAAATTTGGAGACAACAGCGATGGGAGCATCGTCTGACCGCGGAGCGCCATCTGTGAGCAACACGTTCACTTTTGATGAAGAACGAACATCTAGAGCAAGCAGCGGGAGATGTAGAGGTTTGAATGAAGAATAAGCAGAACACCAGCGGAGAGGACAGACGAATGCGTACAAGCGCCAGCGTTCGCCTTTGACTCCGAATTTCACCGATTAAAAATAGTTCAAAATAAATTTGGAGGCAACAGCGATGGGAGCATCGTCTGACCGCGGAGCGCTCAAATGCGTCAAAAGTTTATTATCTTTAACACAGTGCTTATCAAATGGTGTAGTAACAAAACAGGCCCTATTCATCCGGTCATCTCGAGACCTTTTGAACAGAGCCTGTTTAGAAATCAGCAGCCTTTATTTACGCATTCACAGCCATAACGGCTTCTCTGCACTCGTCAGAGCAGAAGGATTGATGTTCTTCTTCGCAATCCGTGCAGCAGACATGCTGCTTGTTGCACACAGGATTAGCGCAGTTGATGTAACGGTCTTCAGTAGTTCCACAGTGATGGCACTTCGCGATAACCGTGTCTTCTTCCGTACGGTTGATCGGCACAGAAATGCGCTCATCGAACACATAGCATTTGCCATCCCATAAGTGACCTTGAACCTCAGGGTCCTTACCGTAAGTGACGATACCGCCTTCCAGCTGGGATACGTCCTGGAAACCTTCCTTGATCAGGAATCCGGTCAGTTTTTCGCAGCGGATGCCGCCTGTGCAGTAAGTAAGAACGGTTTTGTCCTTGTACTCGCCCATGTTATTGCGGATCCACTCGGGGAATTCGCGGAACGAACCAACGTCAGGACGGATGGCGCCACGGAAATGACCGATTTCATATTCATAATCGTTACGGCCATCAATGACAACAACGTCATCTCTCTGCAGCATTTCATGCCATTCTACAGGAGATAGTCTTTTGCCGCCAATGACATTCGGATCAAGCTCTTCTTCGTAACGGAATGTGACCAATTCTTTCTTGTAGCGCACAAAAATCTTCTTGAACGCATGTTCTTCCGAATCATCGATCTTGAAGACGGTATCAGCGAACAATGGGTTAGCTTTCAAGTCATTCATGTACTTTTCAGTCTGTTCCACGGTTCCGGACAACGTCCCGTTAATGCCTTCAGAAGCTATCAGAATGCGTCCTTTGACTCCTAGATCCTTGCAGTATTGAAGGTGTTCGGCTGTAAATTGCTCCGGATCAGGAATGTTAACAAATTTATAATATAGCAGAATACGGTAATCATTAGATGCTGTCATTATTTCTTCACCTGTCTTGTAAATTTATCTAATATTTTTGAATGCGTTCATTTCCAAGTGGAGTGAACAAATTCAATAATCGCAAGAAAAAATCCCTCTCAAAGAGTCCTTCTTCCGCGCTGTTACGTCACTGACGTTTTTTCTTCATTTATTGTAGATGAACCTGCCATGCATAGTCAACTTAAAAAGTATGGAATGTTCCCATTATTGGCAACAATTCAGTGAATTAATCGTTTTTGATATGCTTCATGGATAAGAGAATAAATTCGAGAAAATGAAGAAGATAATCCATAGAGTGTCATCGTCAGGACCGATATAGTTAAATTAAATGAACTAATAAAAGGCATCCGTCTCGAATCAGTTCAAATGCTATTGATTTTACCATTTTATATTAGCTGTAAGGTCATATAAGGGGGATAGCCGATGCGAGAGAGATCATTAAGGGAGTCGTTCCGCTGGAACCCGCTGCGGTCCATCGGAACAAAGATTGCATTGATCATGGTCGCTGCCATCATTGCTTTTGTCGCAGTGACCGGAGTGGTATCGTATCAAATCTCGAAAAAAGCGCTGGAGCGTGAAGTCACGAGCGCGTATTTGGAAACTGCTATGCAGACGAGTCAGAAGCTTGATTTTTTGTACAATTCGTTTAATAAACTCCTGCTGCAAATGATGGTAGACAAAACGATGCAGAATACGGTTCTGGAGATGTTCGAACAGAAGGATCATCCATCGGAATATACACAGCTGGCGGACCAGTTGGACACGATCTTGCAGTCCTATATGTTCTCCGATGCGTATATTACTTCCATTGAAGTACTCGATACGGACGGGACAATCGTTCCTACGCTCTCCGGACTGCTCGCGAGCGGAAATTACGGCAATGAAGACTGGTTCAAGACCATAGTACAGAGTGGGGGCCAATCCGTTTGGATTGATCACAACCTGCAAGGAAACCGGAATACGAATCCGACCATTACGCTAGGCAGGGTGATTTCCGGAGAAGGCGTATCCGAGGGATACTGCGTCATACTCATTGATATTGACCTGGCAGCCATTAAGGAACAGGTGGAAAATGTACATATGGGTGAAGGCGGAAGCATCCAGGTCATCAGTCCCCATAATCAGATTATTTACAGCAAGTCATCCTCTCAAATCGGCAAGTTGTCTGACGTGACGCTACCGCCCGAGGGAATGAGCAATCCGAAGTACTCGTTCCGGGCTCCGGATAAATCCGAGCAGGTCGTGATGGCCAAATCAGAAACCAATGGCTGGTTTACGATCGGCATGATTCCGGTAAGCGAAATGCTGAAGGACACGAGGCAGATTTTCCAGGCTACCTTGTGGGTGCTTGCAGTTGCATGTATTCTGGCTATTTTGATCGGATGGTTCGTTGCCCGTATGATCGGCAAGCCGCTGGTTAATCTGCGGAGGCTGATGAAAGAGGGAGCTGACGGAAATCTGCAAGTAAGAACCCATACAACCTCCAAAGATGAAATTGGACAGGTCGGCAGAAGCTTTGACGAGATGATGCAGCATTTGACGGAACTGGTGCATCACACCGGGCAATCTGCTGCTGAGATGCTTGAAATGGCTAGCGAGCTTTCACATGTATCCCTGAACACGGAAGAAACGGCCAAAGAGATCGCCTCTGCCACTTCGGATATTGCCAAGGGCGGTGAAGGCCTGGCAAGTGATGCGGAGCGCGGCAAGATGTTGGCGCAGAGATCCCAAGAACAAACGGAGACGCTCGTTTCGACCAGCAAGGAGATGCACAGTCTCGCTGAGGATGTGAATGCGACCAGCCGTATGGGAACGGAGTATATGCATGAACTGATCCACAAAACCGGGGATATGGAAGAGAGAATTGGTTCGATCACCGGCAAGGTTGGTAAATTGCAGGACAGCACCAAGTCGATCTCTGAGGTGCTGGATATTCTGACCCAATTAATGAAGCAAACGAATGTCCTCTCCCTGAACGCTACCATTGAGGCCGCCCGGGCTGGAAGCTACGGCAGAGGGTTCAGGGTGGTGGCTGATGAAATCCGGGCTTTGTCTGAACAAGCTAAGCGATCGGTAGATGCCGTTGGCCAGATCACGGAGGCGATTCAGCAGGATATTGAGGAGACCGCAATCGTATTAAATGATTCAAGTCCTATCTTCATGCAGCAAATTTCATCAGTGAAAAATGCAGATAAACTCTTCAATCAGGTAGGCTCACAAATGGGCGAGCTCATGAGCCACTTGGCTCTGGTTAACAGCTCGATTCTTGAACTAGAGCAATCCCAGCTGCTACTTTCGGATGCGATGGTGGGAGTAAGCGTAGTATCGGATCAATCATTAGCTACCTCGGAAGAGGTTGCTTCACTCAGTAATGAGCAGCTTGGAATTAGTACAGGTCTGGTCCATCTCTCTAAGAAGCTTCAGGTGCTTTCCGGCGTATTAAAAGACTCCCTATCCCGGTTTAAGATTTAATCCCGGGAGGGAGTCTTTTTTTGTTCTTTTACATCCATATTATAGCGGCATTTGCTTGGTTGCAGCGCCGTGTACCTGATTATGTTTGCTGTTTTCAAGGCCGGCAAGTCTCTGGAAGACAGGAATGGCAAACAAACAGGCAATGGTGATGAATACGATAATGCCAAAGGCCAAACCCTGCATCTCGGTCAGCGTAAAGGTCAGGCTAAGAAGCAGGCAGCGTGTAAACACCAGAATGCATTCGCGCCAGACAAGAAACGTTCGCTTGGTCGCCGGATCCAGGTGTTTGATATATTTGAACTGCTGCGCATTCCATACGATGGAGAAGTAAAACATGCCGATAGAGGTGAGGACGTTCGATGTAATCAGCATCGCGGGATGATGGAGCAATGCGATCACAAACCCGAGCGCAAGCAGCGATGTTCCAATCCATAACCACCACATTTCGTTAAACTTGATCCGTCGGTACAACAAGAGACCAAGCAAGGAGGATAGGGTATACAACAAATTGAGCAAAGCAATCAGCAGTTTATTCTGGGTGACTGAAAAGGTGAACAGAAGGGCAAATAAATTCTGGAACTGCAGGAAGACTCCCGACGCGAGCAGCGACAGCAGAACCCATTTGGCTCCAGGATAGCTGAAGGCAGAGCGGAAACCTAAAGTATAGAAAGGTTCACGAGGCTCTTGGAGAGAAGTAGGGGCAGGCAGGTAGATACGCGGCATTGTTGCTGAGTACGCCAGCATGATTATGATGAAGATGAGCATGGTAATAAAAGATCCCCGGTAACCGAAGCCCTGGATCACAGCAGCGGATAGAATGGGAACGGCCATGTTGAGCGCCTGAGAAGTGATGTTGATTGCGGCAAAATAAGGCGCAAGTTCGTTTTCTTTACCTTGCATGGCTACGCCCAGGTTCTGCGAGGATTGGGAAAAGCCGAACATCATGCCCACAGGGATCCCAAGCAGCGTAATCCAGAGCCAGCGGTTATCAAGATGAACGGTCATCAAATACACGAATGCTGCGGCACCGCATAAAGCCGAGATCGCGAGCAGCAACCTGATGGAATACTTATTGATGAGCTTGGAGGCGAGGGCGAATGTGAGCCCCCAGCATATGTACATGGACAAATTATAAAGAGAGACGTCGCCGATTCCGTTGCCCTCTTCCCAGATATACAGATTGACAAAGATGGCGATATAAATGGAAATAATGGAGCTGATGATGTTCATGATCAGAAGTTTTCGTATATCCTTAGACACGTTGTCCGCTCCCTTTTCGCATTGGAGATAAATGTAAAATGGACTTAAAAAAAACAATAACCTTAGAATGGAAACTCCCAGACTAAGGTTTGTTTGGTTGTGTTTTCGTGGCTAGCCTAGTCAGCCGATGTCGGCTACTTAACGGCGCCTGCCGTAATTCCGCTGGCAATCTGGCGCTGGAAGAACATATAGACAACGAGTACAGGAACCATGGTAATCAGCAGTCCTGCGAAAAGAGGACCCCATTCCGTACGATACTGCATTTGGGCCTGCATCATAGCGATGCCGACTGGCAATGTGTAATGTACCGGATCGTTTACCAGAATGGTACCGATAATATATTCGTTCCAAATGTTCAGCACGTTGACGATTCCGACCGTTATCAGACCAGGCTGAGACAGAGGGAGCATGACCTTGAAGAATATGCCGAAATAGGATGCACCGTCAATTGCAGCGGCTTCTTCCATTTCTTTAGGCAGGCTTTTGAAGAAACCGACCAGAACGAAAACGCCGAAGGCAATCAAGGTGGAGGCATATACCAGAATCAGACCGAAGGAAGAGTTGGTCAAGTGCATGGAATTTAACAAGAAGAATAATGGGATCAGCGCTAAGCTGAAAGGTATCATCATCGATGCGATATAAATCAGGTAAAGGAAATTGCTGCCTTTGAACTGATATCTTGCCAGCACGTATGCTGTAGTCGCGGCGAGAAATAATCCCAGCAAAGTCGAACCGATCGTAACGACGACGGAGTTCATAAAGTATTTATCGAAGCTGAATTCACTCCATACGTACGTAAAGTTGCTCCATAGCAGCGGAATATCCGGCAAAGACCATGGCATTTTACGGAAAAATTGATCATTGTTTTTCAGGGCGTCGAGCAATGTCCAGAGCAGCGGATAGAGCACGGACAAGCCCCATATGATCAGAATAGCAAAGAATATGATTTTGAAAATTGGATTTAAACCGCCTGATTTCATAATTTGTTCCTCCCGTGCTATTTCAAATCAGCTGATTTCAATAGTTTCCTGATGCATTAAGCGTTGCAAAATAACAGTCGTAATGAGTGAAACGATCAAAATCAGTACGCCGATGGCAGCACCATAGCCGAAATGATATTGTGTGAAGGCCATCTGATACAAGTAGGAGCCCATAACCTGCGTGGAGTTGTCGGGTCCGCCGTTCGTCATGATCATAACGATGACAAAGGATCCGTTCAGCGTCGTCATCATGATATTCAGGATGGATACCTTCATTTGTTCCCAGATCAAAGGCAGGGTGATGTAGCGGAACTGCGTCCATTGTCCGGCGCCCTCCAGACCTGAGGCTTCGTAGTAAGATTCCGGAATACTTTGAATGGCTGCAATCAGGAGAATCATGTAGAAGCCGATACCCGCCCAGATCGCCGGAGGAAGAAGCATCCAGATCGTATGACTGGTAAAGCCCAGCCAAGTAATGTCCACTTTGTCTTTGGTAAACAGGGACAGAAAGGAGTTCAAAAAGCCGATCTGCGGGTTATAAATGAAATTCCATAGTACGCCGATAACGACAACGGAGATTACATTCGGAATGAAGAAGATGGAGCGGAAAAAGTTTGATAATTTGAAACGGAACCGGGTTAATGCGATAGCGAAAAAAGTGGCCAAAATCATAATGCCGATAATTTTGCCTACAACGAGAAAGTAGTCGTTGCCCATCGCGTTCCAGACAATCGGGTCATGAATCATTTCTTTGAAGTTGTCCAAACCGATAAACGTTTTATGATCCGAAGAGCCAGACCAGTCGAACAAGGAATAATACATGGCTTGTATGACAGGATAGATCATAAACACGCAGAAGAACAGAAACGTGGGTAGAATGAAAGTTGCGATAAACAGGTTACGCTGCCACTTGGTTGTTCCCAATTTCATCTGGTTAAACCTGCCTTTCCAAAATAATTTAAGGAGGATGACCGAAGAGTATATCCTCGTCATCCTCCGTCTTTATCGTCTGTTGCTATTTATTATTTTGATGCTTTTTTTGCTGCTTCTACTACACGTTCTACCCATTGTTCTGGGGTGATCTTGCTAATGGTCAGGGCGTCTGTGGCATCCTGCATAGCCTTGTCAACGTCGGCGTTGAAAGTAATGGCAGGTACTACGACGGTGTTGGCATCGGTCAGGTATTTAGCTGCGTCTTTAACATGGCTAGGCGCGTTGGAAGCACTGATGTCGCCTTTGATATTGGAAGGAGCGCCGCTAAGCTCTGCCCATTGGGAAGCTTGAGCTTTGGAGAATACGAACTCCAGGAATGCTTTAGCTGCTTCTTTATTCTTCGCGTTTTTCGCGATGGCTACGTTTGCAGTAGATGTGTTCGCAACAACTTTACCGCCGGCATCTTGCGTAACCGATGGGATGAAGCCGAAGGAGAATCCGCCTGGAACGTCTTTAGCCATTTCGTTAGGCAACCAGAGGCCGTTTGGAATAAATGCATCCTTATGTTGCAGGAAGAGCATTTGGGAATCCGTATGGTTGATCTGGATGGAAGCTTTGTCGATGAACCCTTTATCGCGAAGCTCCACGATTTTCTTCAGGGCAGTCATTACAGCCGGTTGTTGGAAGGCTTCAACTTTGGATGCTGCCATGTCCTGAAGGATCGAAATGTCGTTGTTATTCGCAGAAACGATAGCCGGATACAGGATGGCACCGTTAATGTAGTAAGGATATTTACCTGTATGGATGAAAGGTGTCGTTCCAGCGGCTTTGATCTTATCGCTCACAGCCAGGAAGGACTGCCAGTCGGTTGGCTCTTCCCATCCTTTTTCTTGGAAGAGAGCCTTATCCCAGAACACGCCCCAAGAGTTCAGAACGAGAGGGATGTCGTAGACTTTACCGTCAAATTCTTGCGGAGGTTGTGCCAGAATATCGGTGATTTTATCGCCGTCGATATTTTTGGCATCCTTCAGCCAGTCGGTCAGATCTTCGAGCTGTCCGTCTTCAACCATTTGGCGGTCGTTCAGGTTAGGTCCGTCGATGTATACGAAATCCGGCGGATTGCCTCCGACCCAGCGGGGTTTCATTTGATCGTTGATCTTAGGACCGCCGCTTTCTTTAACCTTCAGATCCGGGTTTGCAGCTTGGAAGTCGGCAATGACTTTCTTCCACCATTTGTCGCCGTATCCGCCAACAAAGTATTGGATTTCAAAATCGCCTGTCAATTTCTTCGTTCCGCTGTCGGTTGGTTCTGTTTTAGTGCCTTCATCCGTTTTGGTTGTTGTTTCATCTGTTTTTGCGGGTTCCGGTTGTTTAGCTTCTTCTTTGGAACTGCCGCAACCTGCAAGTGGAGCCACGGCCAACAATGCCGCAATACCCAAAGCAGCCAATCTTGTTTTTGAGACCATAAAGCTAACCCTCCTCAAGAATAATGTTCACGCCATATCGTCTACTGTCTTGAATTACAGCGCCTACATTTATCATAGTGAGATGGGACGTGCGGCTCCATCGAAATTCTTCCACGAATTCTTTATTATTTTCTTTTCTGCAAAAAATGAATTTTCGTCATAACTCTATCTATAACTTATTCGGTCTAATCCAAAATAGAAGGGTCCGCGTAGAAAGGCTGTAAGAATGCACAAGAAGAGCCGGACAATGTCCGGCTCTTCTTGGATCTGATCAAGGTTAATCAAGCTTTGAAGCAAGCTTAGACCATTAATTCCTTATTGGCGTTGATGCTTTTTAAGCTCTTGCTGTTCTTCTTCAGCAAATTTCTGAAGCTGATCCAGCGCCTGCTTGGGGGTAACATCGTCATGAAGCACCGCATCTCCCATTTTACGCGCCGTGTCCATCACGGCTTGCCATTCGGGCTGCTGGATCGGATAGTAGCTCGCCTCGCGCAGCGCGGCAAGGTCTGCCTTCATCTCCTCGTTGGCTGACCCGAGTCTCTCGCCTGTAAGCTCAGTAACGGGCAGGAAGCCCTCCTGCTGGATGATTTCTTCATATACCGGGCTGGAGTAGAGATAATCGAGAAATTTGGAAATGGCCACCTTGTTGGTATGATCGGTTTTGAAGGAAACCAGCGTGTCTTGGACGCCAAAATTAATCGGCTTTACGCCGTCCTTAACCGGTATAGGGCCTTTATCGTATTCCAATTCCGGGAATTCGCGCGGAACGACCAAATTGAAATAGTTGCCTGAGATCATCATGCCAAGCTTGCCGTCTCCAAGCACACGTTGTTTCTCATCCCGGGTGGTCACGGTAGGATCGGAATCGGTCAATCCCTGTAAGTACATTTCTTTAAGGAAAGTCAGCCCCTCCACGTTTTCGGGAGAATTGATGGTCCATTTGCCATCCTTGGTCCAACCGCCTCCGGCGCCAAGGAAAAAGTAGGAAAGGTATGCCTGGATTTCATTGTCTGTCAGATCCACGCCAAAGCCGGAGGCCATGCCGGTATCTTTGATTTTTTGGGCGTCTTGTTTCAGTTCGGACCATGTCTTAGGAGGCGATTCAATGCCTGCATCCCTGAACAATTGCTTGTTGTAATACAACTTTCGTGTCGAGGATACATAGGGAATGGCATACTGTTTTCCGTTCCAGCTGTCCAGCTTCAACAGATCCGGGTAAAACTTTTTCTTGAGCTCCGGTGAGATGAGATCATCCATGTCGTTTAGCAGACCGTCGTTGGCGAAGTGGGTGTATACATTGGTGTTGAGCAGGTCCGGCGGCTGATTTTTGCTGATCAGGGTGGTGTAGATGATATCGAGAATATCCCAGTTGGCCACTTGCAGATTGATGACGATATCCGGATTTTTGAGCATGAAGTCCTGAACTATGTTTTCAAGCAGTGGCCGCGTTTGAGAACTGTACTCCGATGCAACAAAATTAATGACTGCAGCCGGATTATCCTTGGGCTTCGGCATTTGCTTGGGCTCGTTCGTATTGGAGCAGGACAAGAGCAGCGGCGGTATGACCAAAAGGGAAAAAGACAACTTAGCCAGGCTGGTAAGCAGGCGGGAGTTCATCTGGCGCTCACACCTTTCTTTTAGGATCTCTGAAATGGTTATTTATCGATAAAAGGGAATAAGAGTTTCTGATTTTCCGGGGAGTACATGTTTTCTTTCGTGACGACAATCGAATTCGTATAGGTCACAGGCTTGACCTTTTTTCCATCCAATAAGTCCAGCACGGTTTGTACTCCCAAATATCCAATATTGAAAGGCTGCTGTACGACAGTCGCATTCAGCGTTCCTTCTTCCAGAAGCCGGATCTCATATACGGAGGTGTCAAAGCTGATCAGTTTGATGAGACCGGTCTTATTGGCATCTTTAATGGCCTTGGCCGCTCCCAGCGCTGCCGATTCGTTCAGGGCAATGATCGCGTTCAGGTCATTGTGCTCCCTCATAATCGTTTTGGCTATGATGTACGCACGTTCCTCAGAATCCGAATTGTAGTAGGTTCCGTATACGCTTTGCGAGAAGGGGAGAAGCGCTTTTCGTACTCCTTTTTCCCTTTCTGCAGAAACTCCCGAATTGACGAAATCACTGATGATGACGGATTTTGGGCTGTCTTTGGTCTGCTCCAGCGTAACCTTGCCTGCCTGCATACCTGCCGTGAAATGGTCATTGGAGACCAAAGCAGGGGCGGAATTCTGACTTACGGGCGTATCGATGATAACCAGAGGGATTTTGGCCTCTTGAATTTTTTCCATTTCTGCGGTGACCCGGTCATCATTGATGGGGGCGATCACGACTGCTTGGGGCTTTTGCTCCAAGACCTCCTCCAGCAATCGGATTTGCGCATCGATATCGGTTTCCTGGAGCGGTCCGTTAATCGTGATGTTCACCCCGGATTCCTTGGCAGCCGCTTCGGCTCCCGCACTGACGGTCTGCCAAAAATCCGAACGGATATTATGCTCTTTCAGGATCACGGTGATATTGTGCTCCTGCTCGGGCGTTGGGATAAACAGCTTGAAATATAAAATGATATACACAACGGAAGCAATGAAAATGATCGTCATCAGAAGAGTGGCACGTTGTATTCGCATAGGCTGCTACTCCTTTATTTTCGGAATGATGATGGTTACGGTGGTACCCTCTTCCGGCTCGCTTTGGATTTGAATACCGTACATACTGCCAAAAAACAGCTTGACCCGCTCGTTCACGTTTCCGATTCCGATTCCGCTTGTTGTCTTGGTTTTCTGCTGCTTGTCATGTACCGTCCAGATGTCTTCAAGCTGCTCGGGAGTCATGCCCATGCCGTCATCCTCGACTTCAAAAATAATGACCTGGTCCTGCTCGCGCCCGCGGATCGTGATTTTTCCCGGTTCCGGTTTATTGCGGACGCCATGATAGATGGCATTTTCCACAAATGGCTGCAGGAGGATCTTCAGCGTCTTGTAGTGCATGATATCAGGAGATATATCGATCTCGTACTCAAGCTGCTCGTCATATCTCATTTTCTGAATCAAAAGATAGTTGGTGATATGCTCCACTTCCACCCGGATCGGCACTAGCTCCTTATCCTTGGTAATGCTTGCTCGGAACAGCTTGGCCAGGGCGGAGGTCATCAGAACCACCTCTTCGTGCTTTTTCTGCTCACCCATCCAGATAATCGAATCGAGTGTATTGTAGAGGAAATGGGGATTGATCTGTGATTGGAGCAGCATGAGCTCGCTTTTTCTTTTGCTTTCTTGCGTATCGATGATCTCTTCCATCAAATTCTTGATCTGAGCCAGCATCAGATTGAAAGAGCGTCCCAGTTGGCCGATTTCATTAATGGGCTCGATATTGGTTCGGACATCAAAATTGCCGCGTTCCACTTTTTTCATGTCGCGCTGCAAAATGCGCAGAGGTTTGGACATGCGGTAAGACAGGAAAAGAGACAGCAGCAATGAAAAGAGAATCCCGGTAATGGCATAGAGCAAAATCGAATTGCGGATCGTGCCTTCATTGGCAATCAGGTCATCGGTATATGCTACGCCCACGATCTTCCAGCCAAAATTGGTATCCTGAACGGAATAGACACGTTTGCCCTTATCATCATCAACGGTAAAGGAGGTGCCGCTCTGGGCTCCCGCCGCCTTAACAATCGGTTCTGACCGCAAATTGCTGTATAACAGCTGCTGCTGCGGATGATATACAATATTGCCGGAATTGTCGACGATAAAGACGTATCCTTTTTTGCCCATATTGATCTTGCTGCAGATATCGTTAATAATGCTCAAATTCAAGTCAACCAGAAAAATGCCTTCCCCCCGGATTCCATCCGTGCTCTTTAGCTCCCGGCTCAGTGAAACGACCCACCGGTATTCATTTTGGATAATGTTCTGAACGTGGGGAGGTGAGATCACCGATTGGCCGCCTTTGCTCTTGGCCTCTTTGTACCAGGACTGGTTTTCCAGCTTGGTGTAAGGGTTCAGGAGGGTAATTCTCCGGTCAGAAACAGAAAAGCCGTTATACCCAAACACCATAATGGCCGAAATATCCTTGCGCGAGTAAAGAATAGCCTGAAATAAGTCCGAGATACGCTTTTCGTAGGGTCTCCGGTCCCCTTTGCTGATAAAGCTGTTGTTGGAAATATAGTATTTGACGTCTTTATTGGTCATGGCCAGCATACTGATGTTCTCCATATTGTCGATATAGGATTGGATGTTGGAATTGACCTGTTTAATAATTTCCTGCACATAGCTTTGAGAATTCGTCTCCACGGCATCGACCGACAAACGATAGCTGTTTAGACTGATGACCATGACCGTAATCAGAATCAGGCATGAAAAGGTGAAAAAAATGCTCGATTGAATGCTTTTGAACGGCAGGAAGGGAATGAAGGAGGCGCTCTTTCTAGATCTGGACATCAGGCTCAGCTCTCCTTGGCGTGCCGGTCACGATACTCCCTTGGTGTCATGCCGGCATGTTTTTTGAACAGAATGCTGAAGTAGTTGGGATCTCCATAACCGACCTTCCCGGCGATTTCATAAAACTTCATGGTGGTATGCTGAAGCATTTCCTTGGCCTTTTCCATACGGATCCGGGTTAAATATTCCACGAAGGTTTCCCCGGTGTGCTGTTTAAACACGAGACTGAAATAACTGGTGCTCATAAGCACATGACGGCAAAGATCCTGCAGCGAAATTTTTTCTTCGGCATAATGGGTTTCGATATATTCAACCGCTTTGCGGATTTGAGTCAGAGTATAGTGGTTACGATTCTCGGAAATCGCCGTCATGACGGAGGATACCGTTTCTTCTAGCCATGCCTCGATCTCGTCCAATGTTTTGAATCTATACACATCGGTCAGATGGATTTGGCGGCAGTCTTCACCAAGTCCAAGCTCCTGCGTCGTATTCATGAGGGAAAGAATGACTTTCTGGATATGCAGCAGACAGGAATCGAGCGGAACCATGCTTTCTTTGAGCTGTGCCACAAATCCCTGAATAAACTGATGAACCTCCTGTATGGAGCCGGTCTTGACCACGGAAGCGAGCTGGCGGTCCCAGTCGCTTTGCGGCTGATTGCCGTACGACGGCCTGCCTTCGAAATCCAGTATGCTGAGCACGCGGTTCTTGCCAAGCAAGAATCGGTAATCAAGAGCGGACAGGGCGCTTTTATAGGAAAGAGGAAGCTCTTCAGCCGTTCTGCATGCTTGTCCGACACCGATGCTGACGGTGAATTTTAAAAATTTATCGATATAAAAACGCGCTTCCTCCGCAATGCGGTATGCCTGTTCATAAAGAACGGTTTCATCCTCTTCGCCGGAAAATACCAAAACAAGCCGCTCCTCGCGCGTACGGAAAAGCAGCAAATTCTCGCGATTCGCAATTTCCTCAAAAACATTAAATGCCGCATAGCGGAGAATTTCGGTATCGTGACCGGTATCGGTACGGATATTGCGTATGCCAAAATCATCAATGTCGGCGACCGTCACCAGCTGCAGAGGAGAAAGCGGTGTCAGGCCGAAGTATTGAAAGCGTTCGTTGATCTCCGCCGTTCTCAGGCCGTTCACTACGAGACGTTCCAGGAAGCGCTCTTTTAGCAGCGGTAGACTTTGCTTCAGTTGATTGTACAGTCTGCTTAAATCCTCATGCTGCTGGGCAACCTCATCCATTTCACGCTTGACCTTGTGCAGCAAATCTCTCATTTCATGGGCCGTGATCGGTTTCAAAATAAAATCGGAAACCTTGAGCCGAATCGCCTGCTGCGCATATTCAAACTCATCAAAGCCTGTAAGGATAATCATTTTTACATATGGATATTTTTGCGATACGGCGGCTGCCAGCTCCAGACCGTCCATAAAAGGCATGGATATATCGGAAATAATGACATCCGGCACCGTATGTTCCATGACTTCAAGCGCTTCGCGTCCGTTCGGATAGTCTCCAATCAGCTCAAAACCATGCTCTTGCCAATTAATCGTTCGTTTTAACCCATCCCGGACAACCGCTTCATCATCGACGATAAAAACCTTGTACATCGGTGTCCCCCCTTGTCTATTTGCGTCGCCGCAAGGCTATGTTCTGGAATAATTATACTTTAAAAGGAGATTTGTGAACACTGAATTATCCGCTTTTCGGCATCGCAAGCTTCAGCGATATTTGTCTGCGGAGCGCTTTTTTTAAGTGAAATATAATATAAAATAATAAAATGGAAAAGAGGGGGAGCTGCGGGTGGATAGAACTTCATTCGTTCATTTGGATGGAATTCGTTTGTTATATCAATTTTGACAGGATATCGGCACTATGATTTAATTATGTGAATATGTAATCCTATCCAGTAAAATATATTGAAATCAAGAAACTCAGGAGGTGAGCGGATGGCAACAATAAAAGACGTGGCGAAGTACGCGAATGTATCGACGACGGTCGTATCCAAGGCATTGAACGGATATACCGATGTAAGCGAGGAAACGAAGAAGAAAGTGCTGAAGGCCGTGGAAGAGTTGAATTACTCTCCGAATATGCTGGCCAAAAACTTGAAGCAGAAGGTAACCAAATCCATTGCACTTATTTTTTCGAATTTTGAATATTCCAATGGCAAAGACGGCGTTTTGTTCAAAATGATGACAGGTATTTTCGAGGCAGCCTCACATTACAATTACGAGGTTCTTTTATATACCCGGAACTTGTCCGAGCAGCAGGATAAATCCTACTGGCAGTTTTGCAAAGAGCATAAAGTCTCCGGAGCGGTGATTACCGGACTCAAAACGACGGATCCGTATTTTCTGGAGATTGTCGATAGCAACTTTCCCTGCGTCGTCATTGATGCGGATATTACGGGGATGCATACCGGCTCGATTATGACCGATAACGTTGAAGCGGCAAAATGCGCGGTTCAGCATTTAATTAACCATGGCCATAGGCATATCGGTATGGTGAATGGTCACAACTATGCGGTCGTAAGTAAAGAGCGTCAGGAGGGGTATCGTCAGGCGCTGGAACAAAATGGCCTCAAATATGACCCGTCTCTTGTCGTCAACGGCGACTATACCGAGGAATACGCCTACGAATTGGCGGATACCTATTTGCAAGCGCATCCGGAGATGACAGCTGTTTTTTTTGCCAGCGATTTAATGGCGATCGGCTTCATGAGCCGTTGCCGCGAGTTAAATGTCCACATTCCTGCAAAACTGTCCATCATCGGCTTCGACGATATCGTTCTTTCCAGCTATACCACTCCAAGGCTTACGACCGTCCATCAGGATTTTCAACACATGGCTTTTATGGCTTTTGAGCAGGTCATCCGGATCCTGGAAAAGCAGGAAACAGGACAGCATCAAAAAATTTCATTTCATTTGGTTGACAGGGAATCTGTAGCGATGCTATAATCACCTCGGAAGCGCTTTCATATTTTAACAATATTTTTTTGCGGTGTTCGAAATCGATTTCGTTTCAATGCGGATCGGGGATGCCACGGTTGATGTGAAGCTGCTGTCCAAGCAGGGGACATTGCAGGCGGATATTATCAATCCGTCCGGGTATAAGATCATCCTCGAGTGGAAGGGTCAGACACATATTTCCAAAGAGACACAAATATCGATTACGATGTAAAACTGAAGTTACAGATATTTTCATAGATGAAGGTTAGGCGATCAAGGAGGCACAAACATGAAATTGCAGGCCGTACTATTCGATTTGGACGGAGTCATCACGGACACGGCCAAATACCATTTTACCGCGTGGAAGCAGATGGCAGAGCGGATCGGAATTGAGATCGACAGCGACTTCAATGAATCGCTGAAAGGCATTGAGCGCATGCAGTCATTGGAGCGCATCTTGGTTCACGGACATCAGGAACAGAAATATTCACAGGCCGAGAAGGAACGCCTCGCTCAGGAAAAAAACGATGAATATGTATCGCTGCTGGCTGGTCTTACGCCTGAAGATACGTATCCAGGGATTAAGGAGCTGCTGACCGAACTTCAGGAGAACAAGATTCCGGCAGTGATTGCTTCAGCCAGCAAAAATGCTCCTTTGATTCTGGAAGCACTACAGCTGAATACTTACTTTCATGCGATCGTTGATCCGGGCGGCATTCCCGGCAAGCCTGAACCCGATATTTTTGTGAAGGGTGCAGAGCAGGCAGGGGCTGATTCGGTTTATTGTATCGGAATTGAGGATTCCCAGGCCGGCATCGAGGCGATAAAAGCAGCCGGCATGTATGCGGTGGGAATCGGAGAAGAGAGCATTCTCGGACCTTCCGGAGCGGATATCGTGTATCCATCCACAAAGGAGCTCACTCTTCAGCGTCTGCTTACAGCGGCACAGCTGGCATAATAGCATCATCAAAAAGGCAGTTCAAGCCATTCGGCTTGAACTGCCTTTTCTTTGACGGGAGAGCGTCGATCTGAATCGCAATATCGCAACACTTCATTTGAAGTGGATCCATGTCTTTTCGCGGTATTCCATGGGAGAAACGCCTTCCAGCTCACGAAAGACCCGGTTGAATTGTTTGACGTTTTCGAAACCGACCTGATCTGCAATCTCGTAAACTTTCCGGTGCGTTTCTTCCAGCAGGTCTTTGGCTTTGTCAATCCGGACTTTCTTCAGATAGGGAACAAAGCTCATTCCCGTAAAATGTTTAAAAGTTTCACTGAAGTAGGAATAATTCAGCGAGACGTGGTTGGAAACGGTGGCCATATTAAGCGGTTTGTCGTAGTTTTGCCCGATATATTCGATCGCTGCTTTCATTTCAGCATGCCCGATATGGGCTTCTTTAATATCTTTGATGTATCCGTCCAGCCGCAGCAGCAGATCTTCCGCATCATGGATATAGTCGCTGATCGTCTCGCTATGGTACAGATACCCGATTTTTTTGTAGCTTTTCAGAATTTCCACCGAGGCTTCGCCGTAGCTTGTAAACACCTGGTCAAACACCAGCTCATTCACCAGTCTGCTGAGTTGCTCAAGATACGAAATGTTATGGCGTTTGATTGTCTGTACATTAAAAATGCAATGCCACAGCTCTTGTATTTCCTGCTTCCTGCCGGTTCCAAGCAGATTGGCCAATCTGCGGATCTCCTCTTCCGGAAGGCCTTGCGGCATGGTGAGGTGGTTGACATCCTTGTAATAATAGATGGAGGCATCCTTCTTGGCTTGCAGGATTTGATATTTCAGAGCCTGCTTCGCCTGAAAATAACTGTGTTTTACTTTCTCGGGTTCCTTGTTGACGGCGCTGACGCCAATCCCAACATGCAGCCGTTTTTCCTGCGCATATACAATAAAATCTGTGAAAAGACTTTCATCGGAAGTAATAACAACCAGGTTGCGATCCTTATCCGTGAAGGCTATGGAATTCTCGCCGGTGAAATGCTCCGCCCACAACTTTTTAAAATCGGAATCCTGCCTAGGTTCGCCTTGGATCACTCCGGTCACATAGGGCTGAGTCAAGAGATGGAGACCGGCTTTGGCACAGCGGCTGCGGATTTCTAGCTCAGGGATATCCGGATGAAGAAAAATATAGTTCAACTGGTCCGCAGCCTGCTCATCCTTGTACTTATTCAGCTTCTCAAGTTCTTGGTTCACCTCATGCTCCTGCTTCAGATCATCCGTAATACGGTTTAAGGCTTGATATAATTCTTCGCGAACAATGGGTTTGAGCAAATATTCCCTGACCCTGTACGTTATCGCTTCTTTGGCATATTGAAAATCATCGTAGCCACTTAGAATAACGACGGCTGGAGGAAGAGGGGAACGGTTCAATTCCTGGATCAGCTCCAGACCATCCATGCCGGGCATGCGTATATCGGTTATGATCATGTCTGCTCTCTCATCGCGGTACAGTTCAAGTGCTTCCACGCCTCCGGCAGCCAGCCGAATGCTGTACAAGGAAGGATACTCCCTTTCAATCATGGCCTTAAGACCGATTCGTATGTTTCTTTCATCATCAATGATTAGAAGTTTGTACATATCAGGCTACGCCTCCATTCAGGTTGAAGTTGGGGACCTTCATCATGACCCGGGTGTATTTTCCTTCCTCACTTTCGACCCACAGGCCATACTCATGACCATAAAACAGCTGTAGACGCTGGTGAACGTTGCGCAGTCCGATCCCGTTGCCGCTTTGGCCTTCCAGAGGAAGGGCATTGGTTTCAAGACGAGGAGATGCAGATGGGACACCCGTCTCCGGAGAACGTATTTTGAGGTTAAGCTGTTCGGTCCTCTCAAGGGACATTCCCGTCCCGTCATCCTCAACGACAATAATCTGCGTCCGCTTATCCGCAAGAGTCTTCACCCTGATGTTCAGATCGGAATCGCCTGAGGTACTGCTGCGTAGTCCATGCTTGACTGCATTCTCAATAATCGGCTGCAGGGACATTTTCAGAACCTCGAGGTCGAGATCGGGCTCTAGCAGTTCGCTGTGAAAATGGATTCGTTGGTCAAAACGCAAATTCATCAGTGAAACGTAATGCCGGATATGGCTCATCTCCTCGCGCAGCCGCACATATTCGCTGCTCCATCTCAGGTTGTAACGCATCATGCTCCCGAGTGAAGTTAAGGCATCGGATATAGGCTGCTGGTTCTCCACTTCGGCGAGCATCTTGATGTTTTCCAGTGTATTGTACAAAAAGTGGGAGTCGATTTGATTCTTCAGCGTTTTCAGCTCGGCTTCCTTGGAGGCAGCCTGCTTGTTGACCGCATCGGCAATGAGCTCGTTGATTTTATTGATCATTTTCCGGAAATGATGGGTAAGCTCACCAACTTCGCTGCCGCCGCCCACGGGAAGCTGGATGTTGAAATCGCCGAGACGTATTTTTTTCATGGAAAGCGTCAGCTGCCGCAGTTTTTTCAGAATCAGCGAATTGAGAAAAAAGGTGGAGACGGACAAAATAGCAATCAGGATTACATTGACCAGTAAAATGGTGTTCCGCGTTTTATTCAGTTCAGCGAGCACGACCTGCATGGATGTCATTTGCACGACGTATGCGTGGATGCTGTCTATGTAGGTATACACGACAAGGTAAGGCTTGCCGGACAGGTTCAAATTAAAATGGACAAGCGTTTTTTCATCCGTAGGGTGTAGCCTCTCATTAAGCTTTGCATCCGCAAGCTGGTAGACAGAGAGCAGGGGAGCCGTATTGGGATAATACAGCCGGCCGCTTTCATTCATAATTACCATCTGCGATTGCCCGTTGTCTTGGACTTTATATGTGCTGGAAAAGAAGTTGTTTAGCAGCATATCAATTTGAATCAAGCCGACATGCCTGCCTTTCGGATATTCGATCTCGCGCAGCAGGGACATTTTCTGGCGGTATTCCTTTTCATCCAACACAAGATTATGAATCGGTTCCTTGTCCCGTTCGGATATTTGCCATAAGCCTGCTCCGTCCATGCGATTGAGCTCCTCGTACCAAGCCTCGCCCTGCACACGGCTTTCTTTCAAAAAAACGGGCCAGATTTCACTAATGAAAGGATTATCAGAAAAAATGCGGATATGCTCGATATCCGGATTGTTGAATTGAAGCCGCAGAATATTATTCACGGTACTGTTGCTGAACTCGATCAGCTCGGATGTATCCGGATCGCTCGAACGGTCAAGATAATACATGACCTCCCGATCTGAAAGGGCCAGCTGGACCGCTCGTTCCATCGTCTCCATATTGTTCCTGATGTTCGTCTTCTCGATTTCAATCGAGCTCTCGCTTTTACGCAGGACATCCTTCGTGAAGTTTTCGTTTAGCTGCCTGAATATAATGAGCGAGAACACGATGCTCGGGATCAGAATGATAATGATATAGGAGAAAAACAGGCGCTGCTGCAAAGAGTAATGCTCGAGCCTGTGTACGAATTGCTGTACTAGTGTGCGTAAGCGTCTGAGCAAAGGGATCACGTCCGGAATGATATTTTGGAAATACAAGACGAAAATCCAAAAAGCCCACGCAAAAATGGGGCTTTTTGGATATAATTTTGCTGTTATACGGATTACTTCAGGAATTCCTGAAGCTTGTTCACGTTATCCTCAAACTTGGTTTGCTTGAAGGCATCAACCTTGGCGAGTCCTGCTTTATCCCGCTTTTCGAGGAAATCGCTCCAAATCTTATCAAATTCTTCATCCGATTTGCTGAGCAGGAGTTTCGGCAGCGTTTTGCCCCAAGTCTGGGCAATTTTATTGCTGGCGACGCCTTCCTCGGAGTTGCCAGTCGGATTGATGTTATCGTATTGCGAGAAGCTCTTCGTTTTGCCTTTGGTCCAATCCTCCATTTGTTTGAATGGTTCGACACTTGCCGGCTGCCATTGCAGGATCATGTTCGTGTCCTGCATCATCCAGAAGGTAAGAGAGGAGCCGTATTTTTTGTCAAAAGCAGAGCGGTCCTTATTGAGAAGGTCGAGCACTTCCGGTTTAAACTGGTCTTTGCCGTCAATCGTGTCATAGCTGACGCCTTTTTCTCCAAGGAACAGATCCTTTTGTCCTTCTTCGCTGATCAGATACTCCAGGAAGCGAATGGCTCTGGCTTTGTCTTTCACTTTTTTGGAGATCAGCGTTACCGTCCAGCCGGAAATACCTGGTCCCGCCAGCGTCGGAGGATCCAGCTTCGAGTTGGCCGGGCCATCCACGGCGATGTATACGGAATTCGGATCTTTGGCATAAAGCGCATTTTCTTGGGCAGTCATGTCACTGCGCTGGTACATCATGGCGAAATAGCGGCCTTGCGCGATCTTCTCTTCCATCTGCGGACGTTTGTCAATGAATACATCCTTGGCAAGTAGCCCGTCTTGATTGGCCTGGCGGAATGTCTTGAGCCAGCGGAGATATTCAGGATCTGTCGTGCGATCATACAGCTTGCCGTCTTTTTCATACGGGATGGCTAGGAAGTTTTGCAGGTATCCTTCAAGACTTCCATTGCCCACATCGTTAAATTCAGTCAACCCGAACGGAATCAGAGGCTGACCTTCGACTTCAGGGAATTTCTCTTTCGCCAGTTTCAGCGCGTTCAGGAAGCCTTCCGGTGTGCGCATATCCGGTTTGCCGAGCGCTTCATACATATCTTTGCGGACAAGGAAGGTCTGATTAGAGAGATAGTCTCCCGAATATTTCTCGAAATCCTTTGGCGAAGAGGATGAGTTCGGATAGACATAGGTATTGCCGTCATCCTGCTTATACCAGGACATCTTGGCCGGGTCTGCCACTTTCATAAAATAAGGATCATACTCATCCGCCAGCTTGTTCAGCGGGAGCACCAGATCGCCCTCGATCATGGATTTGACGCCGTCTTCCCACCAGCCCAGCGTGATGAAATCGGGAAGGCTGCCGGATGCGATCATCGTGTTCAGCTTCTCGTTTTCATTCCCGGCAGGTACGATAAAGTTGAGGTTGACGCCGGTTTTCTTCGTGACGTATTGGGAAGTCGGATCCACACCCCATTTGTTGGCGAACCAGGAGAAGTTCAAATACCAGTCGAATGTGATCGGCGACGTGTCGGCTTTCCAGCCTGGTTCATCTGCAGATACCGTTTTCGTTTCCGCCGCGGGTTCGGTTTTGCTGCCTTCCGGTTCCGCGTCTTTGGTCTCTGTCCCGGAAGAACCGCCGCATGCGGCAAGCGACAGCATCAGTGTGAAGGCTAGGAGCAGCAGGCTGCTCTTGCGAAATGCGTTTTTTCTCATCATGGTTTACCCCTCTAGATATATTTTGGTGAATCATGTGTTGCCGTCCAGGAAAAAAATTCCTATGCTCCTAACCTTTGATGGACCCGATCATCAGACCTTTCACGAAATACCTTTGCAGGAACGGATAGGCGAGCACGATTGGGGCGGTCGTAACCACCATGGTAGCCAGCTTGATGGATTGGGAGGTCACATTTTTGGATATGCCTCCCGGCATGGCTGAAGCCATCTGGTTGGAGCTGGATTGCGCGACAATCCGGTATAAGTAGGTTTGGATCGGCTGCAGATCCATGTTGTTGATATAGATCATGCCGGTGAAATAATCATTCCATTGATAGACCCCGTGAAAAAGGGCGATCGTGGCGATGACCGGCATGGATACCGGAATGATGACGCGCACGAAAATGGAAAGGTCATTCGCTCCATCGATTTTCGCCGCTTCTTCCAAACCGTCCGGAATTTCCCGGAAGAAGGTCATGAAGATGATCAGGTCAAAAAAGTTGAACATCGCTGGAATGATATAGACCAGAAAATTATCCAGCAGATGCAAATCGCGAATCAAAAGATAGTAGGGAATGAGGCCGCTGTTAAAAAACAAGGTGACGGTACCAAGCAAAATATAAGCCTTTTGTCCGACCAGATCTCTTCGGGAGAAGGCGTAGGCGACCATGGCGGTAAAAAAGACATGTACCACGGTACCGAGCAGGGTCTTGGCGATCGTGATGCCCATCGCTGTCATGATGCCGCTGCTGCGAAAGACGGCTTGGTAGCTTTCTAGGCTGAATATCCGGGGCCACCAATAGATGCCTCCCCGCATGGCGTCCTGTCCTTCGTTGAAGGAGTTCACGAGTACATACCAGATCGGATATAGCGTGATAAAGCAGACGGCAAGCATGATCAGCACGTTGAAGGCGTCAAAGGTCACATCCCCGGCGGTTCTTCGATTTAGTTTAAACATGGGACTTCAACCACCTTTTCATTAGAATAGGGATGTATCGTTGATCTTCTTGGAGACCGAATTGGCAATCAGGAGCAGTATCAGCGCAATCAAGGATTTGATCAAGCCCACAGCCGTGGAATAAGAGAAGCGGTTATTCACAAGGCCTGTCTGATACACATACACGTCGATGACACTGCTGGCGCTCTCATTGAGCGAGTTGCGCAGCACCAGGATTTGATCGAAATTGGAATTCAGAATGCCGCTGACGGCCAGTATGAAAAGAATCGTGATGGTGCTTTTGATGCCCGGGAGCGTAACGTACCACATTCTCTGAAAGCGTCCTGCCCCGTCAATGGTCGCTGCTTCGTGCAGATCAGGGGAGACGCCAGCGATAGCCGCCAGATAAATAATGGCTGACCAGCCCAGTTCCTTCCAGATATCGGATGTGACGATGATGCCCCAAAAATACTTGGGCTCTGCCAGATAGCTGATCGGTTCTTTGATGACATGCAGCGCCATTAGAATATGGTTGATAATCCCTACATCCGCGAGCCAGGTGGCCAAAATCCCCCCGAGAATAACCCAGGACAGGAAGTGGGGCAGATAAGAAATGGTCTGCACCGCTTTTTTCAGCCGGATCGACCTCAGCTCGTTCAGAAATAGTGCAAACAGGATCGGGAGCGGAAAACCGATGATCAACTTAATCAGGCTGATGCCTAGCGTATTCCAGATTACGCCGGGGAGCTCTTCATCCTCAAAAAATTCTTTGAAATTGTCCAGTCCGACCCACGGCGCCTCCGATATGGAGTGGGTGATGACGTACTGTTTGAAAGCAATGATAATGCCGTACATGGGTATGTAGTTGAAAATAATCATCCAGGCGACACCAAGCAGTGCCATCACCTGTAGATATTTCTGGCTGAGCAGCCTGCGCAGCAGTGTTCTCTGCTTGCCTGCTGCCGGTTTAGGCTGCTGGGTAAGCTCTGCGCCGAGTTTGGCACTCATGTGATCCGACCTCCTGTGCTGATTTTGCAAACTTTGATTTGTAAACCGCATTCTGGCATGGTTGCAAAATCCTCGTGTAAGTGCTTTCATTATGCACTTCTAATTGTAGGTTGGGAGGGAAGGAAGAAACAGGTGTGAAATTTCGTTTTTAGGGTTGCGTTTTTCGGGTCTTGCCAAAAAAATATGATACATACGTTATTGTGAAAGGAACGTATGTTTGTTACGATCAAGAAAAAGTCGAGATCATGGACTCGCTAATGATGAGGGAGTGAAGAAAACCATGTTTCAATACACAGACCAGCAATATGAAAAAGTGGATTTTAGTCAACAGGATTTAAAGAATGGGGAATTGAAGGGCTGCACCTTTACCCGCTGCATCTTCCGGGGGACGTCGATGGATGAAATCTGGACAAGCGGCTGCCAGTTTATCGAGTGTGATTTTGGAGGCGCGACTTTTAACGCATCCCTCCATACGCGCTCGGCTTTTACAAACTGCCGATTTGCGGGGACAAATCTTTTCGTGGCGAAATTTGAGGATTGCAAGATGATCGGCAGCGACTTCGCCGGTGCCCTGATGGACGGGATCACGATACAGGGCGGGGACTGGTCATATACGAATCTGCGGCAGGTGAATTTGTCCAAACAGGTGCTAAAGGGCATTCGTTTAGTAGAAGCCGATCTCAGTCAAAGTAATTTTCAGAAGGCGGATTTACGGGAAGCGGATCTTACGGGGGCCAAGCTGACCAAGACCGTATTCAAAGGGGCAGATCTCAGAGGTGCAAAAATGGACCGCATCGACTACAGGGCCTTTGATCTTACGGGCGTGCGGATAGATCTGGAGCAGGCTGTCAACGTTGCCCGCTCCTATGGGGCCAAGGTGGATTAATTATATTTTTTGTACATGCCGACGGATGCCGGAGCGCTGTGTTCAAAGCCGAATTGCTGATATAGCCTGTCGGCTGGGACATCGGCCATCAGGCTGACATAAGCTCCCTTCACGGCATTTCGGTCCAGATAGGCCGTAACTTCGGACATGATTTTTTTGCCGAGACCCTTCCCTTGATGCTCGGGAGAAACGGCAATATCAACGACATGAAACATGCAGCCGCCGTCGCCGATGACCCTGCCCATGCCAATCAGTTCTCCGTGAAGCCGAAGGGTGACGGCGAACAGGGAATTCGCGAGTCCTCTTCGGGAGGCTTCGATGTCTTTCCCGCTTAGGCCAGCCTTCAGGCGCAGGTTTACGTATTCCTCCGCGGCTGGAGGTTCATGAAATACAGTTATGTCATGGATCATCATCATGTTCCTTTCGTATTAGCGTTCGCTCCAACATCATATTATATAATAAAGGATCCTGGCTATTCAATCGCCGGGATCCTTTATTTTGCGTCTCATTTTGGGCTTTAGAGAGGTCGGTGTTAACGCATCATGACGCTTCCGCCGTCAACCATGATCGTCTGGCCAGTCATGAACTTGGCATCTTCGCTCAACAGGAAGGAGACAACACGGCCGATATCCTGTTCCGGATCGCCTAGGCGGCGAAGCGGGATCGCGCTCACCATTTGATCGTAGGCTTCAGCATTATGCTGTCTCCATTCGGCAACACCTTCCGATGCGGCGATCGGGCAGACGATGTTGATGTTGATGTTGTCCGGACCCCATTCATTCGCAGCAACGCGGGAAATACCACGGATAGCTTCTTTGGCGGCAGCGTAAGACGTTTGTGTTAACATGCCTTTCAGTCCGGCACCGGAAGCGAAGTTCACGATGGAGCCTTGGTTTTCCTTCAGGTGAGGGTAGCTAAGTTTCATTAGGTGGAATGTAGGCCAGAAACCTGTACCAAAAGCAAGCTCGAATTCTTTTTCCGTGGTATCCATGAAAGGCACATTTTTGGATGCCTGCGCACAGTTTACGAGACCATGGATGGTCTTGTATTTGTCGATGACTTTTTGAAAGCCGGCAACAACGTCCTCTTTTTCCATCAGGTTGACTTTAACAAACATGCACTCCGAAATTTTGCTGATTTCCTCCTCGGTTGCTTTTCCCTTTTCTTCATTAATATCAAAAAATGCTATGCGTGCTCCTTCTTTAGCCAAAGCAGTAACGAGGCCTTTACCGATTCCGCCTGCGCCGCCTGTAACAAGAAACGTTTTGTCTTTAAATTTCATATATTTAGACCTCCAATTATTAAGTAACTTACATGTTTATTTTAATCCGTTGCTTGTCAACATGCAAATGTGAAAAGTGTGTGACAGTGCTGGACATGGCGATAATAATGTGTCAAGCGCTTTTCCGACATATTCGGCTATAATTCTGCAAATTCTGGATACAATATACATTATCGCGGAGCGCTTGGACCCGGCAAACTTGGCGATCCGGTGCTAGAAGAGGAGGCGGTTCATTGATTAACAGTGATGAGTGGGTCACCCACCTGACGGAGCTTCGCAAACGGCTGATCTGGGTGATGCTCTTCTTTATCCTGACCTTGGCTGCGGGCTTGTACATGTCGCCGAAAGTGCTGCTTTACATTAAGAACAGGCCTGCCGCCGCCGATATTGCGTGGAATGTGTTTTCGCTGACCGACGGCATGTTCATCTACATGAAATGCGGTTTTTTGGTGGCTGTTTTCTTCACCGTTCCGCTTGCGCTGTATCATGTGTGGGCGTTTGTGCGGCCAGGACTGACCAATGATGAAGCGAAAAAAACCTTTTGGTTCGTTCCGATGGCTTTCGTGCTTTTTTCCATCGGAGTGGCATTCAGCTTTTATGTCGCGTTTCCCATGATGGTTTCGTTCCTCTCCAAAATGAACAAAACGGTTGGAGCCGTGGAAACTTATGGCATGGACAGGTATTTTTCATTGATGTTCAGCGTCGTGTTTCCGCTTGCTTTGGCTTTTGAAATGCCGGCTGTCGTCCTGTTTCTGACCCGGCTCGGGATTCTCGGACCGTCTCTGCTGAAAAAAGTGCGCAAGTATGTCTATCTGGCCCTTGCCGTCGTCGGTTCGATGATCTCGCCTCCGGACTTTGTATCTCATCTGTCCGTGACCATTCCACTGATCTTGCTGTTTGAACTCAGCATTCTGGTATCCCGGTGGTATCTGCACCGCAAGGAGCTGGACAACCTACTTATTGACCCGAAGGGAGGCGAAAGCCATGTTTAATAATATTGGATTACCGGGGCTTCTTATCATTTTGATGATTGCGCTGGTCGTGTTTGGACCATCCAAGCTCCCGCAACTCGGACGCGCTGTCGGAGATACGCTTCGTGAATTCCGTTCTTCGACCAAAGGCGTCGTGGAAGAAATTACAAACGAGGCAACGGTTGAACCGGAAAAGCTGGCCGAGAAAAATTAACATGAATCCAAAATCAAAAACACCTCCTTATAACGCTTGTGCGCTTGAGGAGGTGTTCATGTATTTTAAGGTCTAATTTACCGGCTTATGCGCTTGG
This sequence comes from Paenibacillus dendrobii, assembly GCF_009807035.1. Classification (GTDB taxonomy): domain Bacteria; phylum Bacillota; class Bacilli; order Paenibacillales; family Paenibacillaceae; genus Paenibacillus_AQ; species Paenibacillus_AQ dendrobii. The sequence goes on along the minus strand of NZ_WUBI01000002.1, from coordinate 786,198 downwards.
TGATTCGTCGTGGTATGCAGCTGGGCATTCTTTTTAATGATCTGCATATCACGGTTCATTTGCTTCACGGATTTCCCGGCACGGAGGGCTGTTTTGACCTTTTCAATGGTTTGAATGGCTTTCGGATCATGAACGGTATACAATTTCACCTTTTTGCCGTATACGCCATTGACCTCTTGGTGGATTAAGCTCAGGTTGCTTTCGTTAATGTCGCGCGATCCAATGGAATAACCGGTTCCTTTTTGGCTCATATAACCTTTGCCTGAGGCCCCTTCATTCGGGCTCAACACCTTATGCGGCTGGGGCTTGGAATTATTCGTATGGGTATGCTTCTCTGGGTCGCCGATGTACACCGAGTCACCAAGAGCCAATACTTTTACCCCGGTAATACCCGCTGATTCCAGGCGATTTTCAAGCGTGATCGATTCCGGAGTATCATGCAGGCTGGAAGTGCCGATGCGGCTATAAATTCCGGAGCCCATTCCGCTATAGGTTGTTCCGTTTTTGTTGGTCGTGCGGACTTTATCGCCGTTAAAATGCGGAATCACCTTGATATTGTCTACGTGAGGATGGCTTTCCGTGATGTTCGCATGGTGTGTGCCATGTTGTGTGTCCATATGAGATTGAATTCTGACCGGTTTGGTTTGCGCTTTCTGATGCATGTTAGTGTTACAGCCGGTCAAGGCAATCGCAATGCAGAAAGCAGGAACGGTTATTTTTGCCCAAGATCCTTTCATGGATAATCCCTCCCTAGATATGTTGAACATACAATTATGATTATCTTTCGGAGGATGTATTATTTGTGGGATTTTTCGACAAAATAACAAAAAAATGATGTTTAATCCAATCCATATTGGAGAACATTCACATTCAACAGGAGGTAACTGATATGGCTAACGAAACGGAAGAGCAGGATTTGAAAGACCATAAGGAGCCCGACCAGTCCAGACGGAATTTCTTGAAAAATACGGGATATGCCGTTGGCGGTCTGGTGGTCGGCGGAGTTGTCGGCAGCTTGCTCCGGTCTCCGAATAAATCGACGACTAACAATAATACGGGAAATACAACCGAGAACAAAGCACCAGCAGGCGAGGCAGTTAACTTCAACCAGGCGTTGATGTATTTCACCCAGGAGCAATTTTTGATTACGGAAGCCGCCACCGAACGCCTTTTCCCGGCAGATGATAATGGACCGGGGGCTAAGGAGCTCGGGGTTGCCTATTTTATCGATCACCAGCTTGCAGGCGAGTGGGGGTTAAACGGCAGGGAGTACATGCAGGGTCCTTTCTTTAAAGGGGAGACCACGCAAGGTTATCAAGGCCGGTTGAAACGCAGGGAAATCTTTGATATCGGACTTCAGGAAATGCAGAATTACAGCAATAAGAAATTCCAGAAGAAATTCAAGGACCTCACACCGGAAGAGCAGGATACCGTCCTGAAGGCTTTTGAAACGGATGAGGTAAAGCTTACCACGATTTCCGCCAGCGGTTTCTTCAAAACGTTGTTCGGAAGCACCATGGAAGGGGCATACGCTGACCCGCTCTACGGCGGTAATGGCAATATGGGGGGCTGGAAGCTGAAAAACTTCCCTGGCAACCAAATGTCCTACACGAAGATTATCGAACAGGATAAGTTCGAAAAAATAACACCTGTCAGCCTGAGAGAACATCTTCCACATTCCTAAAATAAATGAAGAGGTGATATGAGATGGCAACCAAACTGCCAAAAACGGATGTCGTTATTGTCGGTGTCGGCTGGGGCGGAGGCATCATTGCGTCGGAGCTGACCAAGAACGGCTTGTCCGTGGTTGGTCTTGAACGCGGCAAGGAACGCAAAACCGAAGATTATTACATGGTCCATGATGAACTGCGTTACGCTTTGCGGTATGAGATGTTTCAGGATTTATCGAAAGAAACGATCACCTTCCGCGGCAATGAGAAGATCAAGGCGCTTCCGATGCGTTCTTACGGTTCCTTCTTGCTGGGCGACGGGCTTGGGGGTTCTGGTGTTCACTGGAATGGACAAACCTTCCGCTTCCTTCCCTATGATTTTGAGATTAAATCCAAAACAATTGAGCGTTACGGGAAAAGCAAAATTCCGGACGGGATGATTATACAGGACTGGGGCATTACGTACGATCAACTGGAACCGTATTTCAACAAATTCGAAAAGACAGCGGGGATATCTGGCGACGAGAATCCCCTTGGTGGCAAACGCTCGGAAAAGTACCCGACGCCTGCGATGAAAACGACGCCGGGCATGAAAATGTTCTCCGATTCCTGCAAAGGACTCAATTATCATCCGTATCATATGCCATCGGCGAATCTGTCGGAGCAATATACGAATCCGGATGGTATCGCACGGGCGGCCTGCCAATACTGCGGTTATTGCGAGCGTTTCGGCTGCGAATACGGCGCCAAGGCGGATCCGGTGGTTACGGTGATTCCGGTAGCCAAAAATACAGGGAAGTTCGAACTGCGTACACACTCCAATGTCAGACGGATCCTACATAAGGGCGGCAAAGCAACAGGCGTCCTGTACACCGACACCACGACCGGTGAAGAATACGAACAGCCTGCCGACATTGTAGTCATGACAAGTTATGTCTTTAACAATACACGTCTGCTGTTGATGTCCAATATAGGGAAACCGTATGATCCCAAAACCGGAACAGGCGTTATCGGTAAAAACTACGCTTATCAGGTGCTTAAGGGTGCGGGCGTTGGTTTCTTCGAAGACAAGGAATTTAATATATTCGCCGGTGCCGGCTCGCTGGGCATGTGCATCGACGATTTCAACGGAGACAACTTTGATCACAAGGACCTCAAGTTTATTCATGGGGCAAACATCTCCTACAGCCAAACCGGCGCGCGTCCGATTCAGAACAACTCGGTTCCGCCGGGTACGCCAACCTGGGGCAAGGACTACAAGGCGGCAACCGTTAAATATGCAAACCGTCATATTAACGTGGGTGCCCAAGGTTCATGCATGCCGTTCCGCCACCATTTCCTTGATTTGGATCCGGTCTATAAGGATGAATTCGGTGACCCGCTCATGCGGATCACATTTGACTTCGAAGATCAGGACCGTGAGCTTGTAAAGTTCATGGGAGCGAAGTGCGGCGATATTCTGAAGAAAATGGGCGCGGATAAAGTGGTTGCCAATACCGAGCTGGCGCCTTATGAAATTACGACCTACCAATCGACCCACAATACCGGCGGCGTTATTATGGGCGATAGCCCGGATACATCCGCTGTGAATAATTACCTGCAAATGTGGGACACCGAAAATCTCTTTGTCATCGGGGCCTCCGCCTTCCCGCACAACAGCGGATACAACCCTACCGGTACCGTTGGTGCTTTGGCCTACCGGGCAGCTGAGGGGATTATGAAGTATCACAAGAAACCCGGGAGCCTCGTTTAAGCTCCGCTAAACCTTGCAGGGACAATAGAAAATCACGATGAGGTGACATGATGGCAACCAAACTCCCTAAAACAGATGTCGTTGTTGTCGGCGTAGGTTGGGGCGGCGGAATTATCGCTGCCGAGCTGACCAAGGCAGGGATGAATGTCGTGGGTCTGGAGCGCGGCAAGGAACGCAAGACCGAAGACTATTACATGGTCCATGACGAACTGAGGTATGCGTTACGATATGAAATGTTTCAGGACTTGTCCAAGGAAACGATTACCTTCCGAGGCAACGAAAAAATCCGTTCGCTCCCCATGCGTTCATACGGTTCCTTCTTACTTGGAGATGGCCTTGGCGGCGCCGGCGTGCACTGGAATGGGATGACCTTCCGTTTCCTGCCTTACGACTTCCAGATCAAGACGCAAACCATTGAGCGGTACGGCAAGAAAAAAATCCCTGATGGCATGACGATTCAGGATTGGGGCATCACCTATGACGAGCTTGAGCCGTATTTTCTGAAGTTCGAAAAGATGGCTGGCATCGGCGGTGAGGAGAATCCACTTGGCGGCAAGCGCTCCGAGAAGTATCCGACCCCTCCCATGCAGGTATCGCCGGTGATGAAGCTTTTTTCGGATGCCTGCAAAGGACTGAAGTATCATCCTTACATTATGCCGTCGGCGAATCTGTCCGAACAGTATACGAACCCGGACGGCGTTGCACGGGCAGCCTGCCAATACTGCGGCTTTTGCGAACGTTTCGGCTGCGAGTACGGCGCAAAGGCGGATCCGGTCGTCACGGTGCTGCCGGTGGCAAAAAACACGGGGAAATTCGAGCTCCGCACCCACTCGAACGTCAGACGGATTTTGCATAAGGGCGGCAAGGCGACCGGCGTCTTATACATTGACACCACCACCGGAGAAGAATACGAACAGCCGGCGGATATTGTCGTCATGACCAGCTATGTGTTCAATAATACGAGACTTTTGCTGCTATCGAATATGGGCAAGCCTTATGATTCCAAGTCTGGAACCGGGGTCATTGGAAGAAACTATGCTTATCAGGTAGAAGCGGCAGCCGGCGTCGGATTTTTTGAGGAGAAGGAATTCAATCTATTCTCGGGCGCAGGCGCCATGGCGATGACCATGGATGATTTCAATGGTGACAATTTCGATCACAAGGACCTGAATTTCATTCACGGCGGCAGTATCAGTTATAGCCAGGGAGGCAACCGGCCGATCCAGAATAACACGGTCCCTCCGGGAACGCCTGGCTGGGGCAAGGACTTCAAAGCCGCCTCGATCAAATATGCGAACCGGAACGTCTCCGTATGGGCAGAAGGATCTTGCATGCCGTACCGGCATCATTTCCTGGATCTGGATCCGGCCTACAAGGATGAATTCGGCGATCCGCTGATCCGGATTACGTTTGACTTCGAGGAACGTGACCGCGAAATGGTCAAATTCCTCGGGGCTAAATGCGGTCAAATATTGAAAGAAATGGGTGCGGATAAGGTTGTAGCTTATACGGAGCAAGGTCCTTATGAAATAACGCACTATCAATCCACGCACAATACGGGCGGCGTGATCATGGGGGATAGCCCCGACACATCGGCGGTAAACAACTATTTGCAGATGTGGGATTTCGATAACTGCTTTGTCGTGGGTGCCTCGGCCTTTGCCCATAATGGGGGCTATAACCCGACTGGCACCGTAGGCGCATTATCCTACCGAGCCGCGGAGGGCATTATCAAGTATCACAAGAAGCCTGGAAGTCTGGCATAAGCAATAAAAAGACCATGAAGGAAGAACTCCCTTCGTGGTCTTTTTTTACGGGGGATATGCGAGACGTATATCACGTCAACCATAAAGTGAACATAGAGAAGACCGGCCATCGGATAATCCATGGCCGGTCTATTATTTTTGTGGACTATCCGCTAATATAATTATTCGTTCCAGGCAGCTTCCGCGCTTTTGCAGGCTTCGCTTTTTTCTTCGCCGGGGCCGAGAAGGGTTTATAGCCGCCCGGATACATCATGCCTATTTTGCAACCCAAAGCCAAAGACAGCTGTTCTGCTGAATTGTGCTCCTCCTTGCGGATCAGGTTGAGCAGCACATGGGCGCAGGCTCTCGCATCATCAAGCGCATCATGGTGATGAAGCGGGATATCGTACCAGTCCGCGAGTACATTCAGCTTATGCGAAGGCATCCAGTTCAGCATTTTTTTACTGAGCAGATACGTGCAGTAGTATTGAAAGCTCGGATAATCAACGGAAACCTTGTCGAGACAATAGCGCAGCACGCTCATATCGAATGAAGCGTTATGCGCTACCACGTTCTTCCCCTCCAGCAGGGGATGTAAGGTAGGCCAAAGCTCGTGGAAAGCGGGCATTCCCTCTACCATGGACTCGGTAATGCCATGAATGAGCACATTCCGATAATCGAAGGGCTGCCCCGGATCGATAAGCCAGGATTGTTCAGATATAATTGCGCCGTCCCGCACTTCTACAAGACCCAGGGAGCAGGCGCTTGAGCGGTTAGCGTTTGCCGTTTCAAAATCGATAGCTACAAAGTCCATATGTAAAAACTCCTTACTGATAGAATCCGTGAGTGATGTTTTCAAGAGGTATCTACCATACTAAAGCAGGAACAAGGGAATTACAATCTTCCATTTCTTTTGCGGGAAGAGTGTTGAAAATGATACAATAAAGCGTAAAAACAAAGTGAAGAGGCGATAACCATATGACAGTTGAAAACCAGCGCATGCTCGTATTCGTGGGTTCGTATGCCGAAGAATCCTCGGACGGCGTGTACGTATATGAATTTGATGAACAACATGGGGACCTTACTCGTCTGGATCAGGTATCCGGGCTTAAAAATCCGACGTTTCTGAACGTAGATGTACCGAAGCGTCGCTTGTACGCCATCAGCGAGACGGTTGCAGAGGATGGGACCAAACGCAGCGATGCCGTATCTTTCAATATTCTTGCAGAGAATGGGAAGCTTGCGGAGACAAGCCGTGCTGACGCGCTCAACGGTCCATCCTGCCACATTCAGCGCAGCGCCAATAACCGCTTTCTGACACTAACGAGTTATCACAAAGGATCCGTGAGTCTTGTGGAACTGAAAGAAGAAGGTACTGTCGGCGGCATACTGGATATCCAGGAGCATAAAGGGCAGCAGCCGGATCAGAAATCACATGTGCATTCCTCCTTTTACAGTCCGGATCAGCGTTTCTTGTTCGTATGCGATTTGGGCCTGGATACGATCTTTACATATCGGATTAATGCAGAAGAAGGCAAGCTGGTTCTTCAAGGAGAAGCGAAAGTTAAGGAAGGCGCGGGTCCGCGACATCTTGTATTCCATCCAAGCGGGAAATTCGCATATGTTATTAATGAATTGCAATCGACCGTAACGGCGTTTCGTTATGATGCAGAGCACGGGGCCCTTACGGAGATCGAAACCGTGTCGACGCTGCCGGCAGATGCTCAAGTCGAAAACGGATGCGCGGAAATCACCATTTCGGAGGATGGAAGGTTCCTGTACGGGTCGAACCGGGGACATGACAGTATCGTCGTGTATGCAGTGAATCCGGAAACGGGAAAACTGGAAACCATCCAGCATGTGTCTGCAGAAGGCAAACATCCGCGTCATTTTTCCATCGTACCGGGTGGCCGTTACGTGCTCACGGTAAACCGGGATACGAACAACTTGGCGGTGTTTACGAGAAATTCGGAGAGCGGTAAGCTGAGCTATACAGGAAAATCGATTGAAATTTCGAAGCCTGTATGCGTATGGGCCGACCGGTTTTAAGAATCATAAGACGGCGCTGCCAGTTAAGCGGGAGATATGTTCCCGTGCACGGGGCGCCGTCTTTTTTGCAATCATTCGGTGAGCAAGCAGGACGAAGGAGGGGAAGCGGTGTTTTTTGAAGAAATCAAGTTAAAAACGGCAGAACTTGTAACCTTGAAACAGTTTTACCAGGATACACTGGGCGTGCCCGTGATAGCAGAGGAAGACGGTTTGTTTTCTTTGCGAATCGGGGACACCTTATTGACATTTGAGCAGGCGGCAGAAGGGCAGCCTTTTTATCACTATGCCTTTAATATCCCCGAGAACCAGTTCAAGGAGGCCAAGGCATGGCTTTCGAATAGGGTAACGTTGAACCGGGAAGAAGGGGAGGACGAGGCGGATTTTGAATCATGGAATGCCTCTGCGGTGTATTTTGAGGACCCGGCTGGTAATATTGTGGAGCTGATTGCGAGGCATAACCTGAACAACGCATCAGGAGAGCCTTTTAACGCCAACAGTCTGCTTTGTGTGAGCGAAATCGGAATTGTGAGGGATGATGTCCGGCTATTTGTAGAGGAATTGCAAAGCAAGGGTTTTCCAAAATGGAGAGAGGGCAATGACGGTTTTGTTCCGGTTGGAGATGAGCACGGGCTGCTGATCGTCGTCAAGAAAGACCGTCGCTGGTTTTTTGCCGAGAAGGATTCGGAGATTTTTCCATTATCTATAAGTATACGGGGAAAAGGCATTATGGAATTTCGCTGAGATGATGAGTTACGCTAAGGAGGCAGAGCATCTTCCGTTTCGGGAAGAAGTGATGTCTCTTTTTTGAAAAGAATATAATCAGCAATCAATACAACAGGATGTCTTCCGTCATAGTACCTTCAGCTGATGGCTGAAGGAGAGTATATTAGCTGAAAAACGATGATGGAATAAACTGTATATACATGTATTGTTATAGAATATTATGATGTAAATATATGTTTGAATATCTGTTATAAAGATGGTATTGTTTCGTGTAAAGGCATTCCCTGAATTGTTAATATTAGGAAATTTATTCGTCAAAAAGGCGGGCGATGGTGTAACTATCATTATGCGATGGGTGGTCATTCTTAAAGTATTAATTTTAACCAGCTTGTGCAATACAAGAGTCTGTTAATATCGGGGGTTCAGATCGTTGAAGACGAATGAAGCGCTACAGCTGCGCGATGCAAAGGTATTAAGGTTGGATTTTATAAGAGAGTTGAAAGTTTATCATGCGGCTCTTTGCATATATTCAAATTCGAGTCAAGAGGTCTTCCCAGAGATGGAGCAAGTACTCCATCCCACGGAGCTTGCGTATGGTTCTACACTTGTCTATGAGAAGAGACGGCAAGATTATTTAATTGGTAGATATGCTGCAAAGATCGCGATCCACGCCTTCGATCCATCCACTGCGATGTACGATGTTCAAGTCGGTCATGGGGTGTTTCGACAACCGATCGTCAGGCATCCCAATGAGTCACGAATAGGGGTATCGATTTCGCACAGCGAGGGGCTTGCTGCGGCAGTAGCATTTGAAGAGGAGCATCCGATGGGAATTGATATCGAGTATGTACCGCGCCTTTTATTGGACACGGTACTTGAGCAACTGACCGATTTCGAAAGAAGGTTATTGGGGAGTGGGCCATGGAGCAAGCAGGATTCGGCAGCGGCGTTATGGGTTTCCAAGGAAGCTTTGTCCAAGACGCTTAAAACAGGTCTTACGACTCCGCTTCATATTTTTGAGATCGAAGAGGCACGATTCGAAAAAGGTCTTCACGGTATCCTATTGATTTGCACGTTTCGTAATTTTTTTCAATATAAATCGGTTGTGTTTAAGTGGGGGGATTACATGTGCTCTTTATGTTTTCCACGCAAATCAGAAATGAGTTATGCAGCGAGAGAGTTGGACGAACCGCCATGTAGATGAAGTGGGCAGACCATAAGCTTCCGATTCTAAGCAGTACAAAAAGATGATTCCTTTTGCATGAATGCGCAAGATTCAGCAACCAAAGGGCTAACCCGGCATCTGTTAAGATACAGAGTCTAATCATTCGAGAAACCCTGTATCTTTTAAAAATATATAGGATTCTCTTACTTCTGAGGTGCTATGTTAAGCACCCTTTTTGTTTCATTCCTCTCGATTATCCACATTCGTGGAGCGTTAAAAGAAGATTCCTACCGAACGAATAATACCACCTGCAGTGTGCTTCCTATCACCAAAATACAATTAAATTCCAGATATCTCCCCGTAGCGTAAATATGCTAAGTTATAAAATCATATTGACACTTTGAGTCAGTTATCATAAATTCTCTTTAGAAAAATTGCTGTCAATGTCGTGTTTGTATAGAAAGTTGGTAACTTTCGCGAGTGTGCATATTAGTCATATCGAGGAATTGATTGATGACAAACCAGTTAGCTGGTGATCTTAAGGAGGAATTCATCGTGCATAGTATGAAATCGCCCGGAGGTTCATTATTCCCTTATTACTACAAGGGTGGAGAATTACACTGTCTGAAATATGGAAGTTTTTTTTCGAATGCGGATGCGTTATTTGCATTAATGAAGGCAGAAGAAGAGTTTATTTCAAGCAGAAATCGCCAGTTAAATATTTGGGTTGATTTTTATGAAACGCAGCTAACGGATTCTGTCTTAATCAAGTTTGTGGAGAATATCAATTGTCTGCAGAACCATACGAAAAAACTAGCTATTGTAGGCTTTACTTTTTGGGACAAGTGGCGATTGCGTCAAAAGATAAAAAAAACCACCGTTCCATTTTCGATGCCGATTAAATATTTTGACGATCCTGAGGTGGCTAAAACTTGGCTTGTAAGCGAGTGAGGTTTAACTAGAGAATTTCGATACCAAAGTCAATTAATAGTTCCGCACCAAGTATCGTGAGTAAGACTTTAGCTCTTTTTTTATGCTTATCGATCTTCTTAATAAAACGTTCCATTCCTTTCAAAGGCCCTGCTCGTACAACAAAATTCGAGTTATCGACACACACTTGGGAATATTCGATGGTATCATCTTGGTTAATGAGATTGAGTACAACGAACATTTCCTCCATTGGTATTTCTTTGAAAAAATACGATTCATCTAGCTTTTCCAATTGGTTATCAATGAGTAGAGTGTCGATGGATTTCATATTTCTATCTTTTAGATTATTATAATTTAATGTTTGGTAGATAAGTGAATTTTCCTTTAACCGGTAATATGTGGAGAAATTCATTTTGGTTTCCACAAATACATAACCTGGAAATAAGGGCTTCACTACATGATATTCTTGACCTCTTTTTTTCTCGGGAACTTTACGTTTAGGAATAATACTATATAACAGGTTTCCATCGAATCTAGCATCAAGCCAATGTTTGACTTGGGATTCGAATCCTGATTTGACAAATAAAACATACCAAGCCACTTCACTTCCACCTCTTCTTTTTTTTTGGATATCTTAACACGGTCGAAATGAAAACGATGTCGAAATATGAAATATGTGTTAAAAAATGTATTATCGATTAGGTAATGGGATAAAAATAAATACTTTACAAATGATTTAAAATATAGTAATTTAATAATCGTAATTTGCTTATTTTAATAATAACTCAAGTGTACTTAATCGGCGTTTAGGCGCGTTAAGCAAGCTTAAGGTTCATAACTTAGCACATGAGAAAGACACCCAATGCTTACGGAACCTCCTCACAAGGGAGGTGCCGTAGGCATTTTTTTGTCTTTTTGAAAAAAATAGTGAGGGGGACTGCAGAGGATCATGCCCGAAGTTTGCAAGGAAATAATCGTTGAGCATTTGACTTTAGGAGAAATGGAAGTTGAAGACCAGGAAGCAGTGTGCGTTTTTCATTTTTTAGCTAAGTCCTGCCGAAAATCGCCTTGGCTCACTTACATCCCCATGAATTAACGTATTATCAATCGCTTAAGTTATGCGAATCTTATATGAAGGATGGTAGAAACGTATGATCACTTACGTATTTCCAGGGCAAGGTGCTCAAAAAAAAGGAATGGGTGAAGGATTGTTCGACGAGTTTCGTGAATTGACGAAGCAAGCCGACGAAGTGTTAGGCTATTCGATTCAAGAGCTTTGCCTGAATGACGCAGGGGGGAACTTGCACCAGACTCAGTTTACACAGCCGGCTTTATACACGGTCAATGCGATGAGCTACCTCAAGAAAATTATTGATACGGGACAACGTCCGGATTTTGTAGCGGGTCACAGTCTAGGGGAGTACAATGCTTTGTTCGCGGCAGGCGCGTTTGATTTCAAGACAGGGTTGGAGCTGGTCAAAAAAAGAGGAGAATTAATGAATCGCGCTACCGATGGCGGTATGGCTGCTGTTGTTGGATTAACTGAAGAGCAGATTCGGGAAGTACTGCATACCAAAGGGCTGTCCGGCATTGATATTGCCAATTTAAATGCTCCAACCCAAATCGTTATCTCTGGAACCAAGGCCGATATTGACCAGGCACAGCCGGTTTTTGAAAGCACAAAAGGGGTCGAGATGTTTGTTCCTTTGAGAACAAGCGGAGCATTTCATTCCCGGTATATGCAAGAGGCCATGCGAGAGTTTGAAAATTTTCTTGAAAATTTTCAATTTCTAGACATGAAGATACCTGTCATTTCCAATGTGCAAGCCCGGCCTTACATCGCTTCTGCATTAAGTGAAAATTTGGTGCGGCAAATTACCCATCCAGTGAAGTGGACAGAGAGTATCCGTTATTTAATGGGCAAGGGTCAAATGGCCTTCGAAGAAATTGGTGTCGGTAAAGTGTTGACGGGTCTTATTGCACGTATCCAAGCGGAGGCTGGGCCTCTCATCGTTACAGAAGAAGAGGTGCAGTCACAACCCATGGAAAGACGAGCAGGTACAAAGGTAGTGACAGCGATGAATACGGAAAGCGAAAGCCCGAAGTCTTCCGTAGCTGTACTCGAGCGAGATGGCCTAGTTCCTGCGGAGAAGAAAAGCCTTATGGCCGCGACTCTAGGAGACGCAACGTTTAAGCAGGATTATAACTTGACGTATGCGTACATAGCGGGTGCGATGTATCGAGGCATTGCCTCGAAAGAAATGGTTATTCGGATGGGGCGAGCAGGAATGCTTGGTTTTTTTGGTACAGGAGGTCTAGGATTTTCAGTCATTGAAGCGGCGATTACGGATATCCAGAAAGAGCTGAATCAAGGACAGGCGTATGGTTTTAATTTTCTCCACTTGCCATCCGATCCCCGAAAAGAAGAACAGTTGGCGGATCTTTTTATTGCCCGTCAAGTCAAGGTGATTGAAGCCTCGGCTTTTTTGAGCGTTACTCCTGCTTTAGTCAAGTATCGTGCGAAAGGATTAGTGCAGGATGAAAATGGCTTATTCTCCAGTACGAATAAAATCATTGCCAAAGTCTCCCGTCCAGAAGTCGCGGAAGCCTTCTTGAGCCCTGCTCCGGAAAGGATCGTAGCCAAACTGCTAGCGGAGCAGTCGATTACGGAGAAGGAAGCACAGTGGCTCATGAAAGTACCGATGGCCGACGACCTGACGGTGGAAGCAGATTCCGGAGGACATACCGACGGAGGTGTGGCTTATGCCTTAATGCCGGCTATGCGAAAATTACGGGATGAGATGATGGTTAAGTATCGGTATCCAAAGCGGATACGGGTGGGGGCGGCTGGTGGTATCGGGACGCCAGAGGCGGCCGCGGCCGCTTTTATTATGGGCGCAGACTATATTGTAACGGGCTCAATTAACCAGTGTACGCTGGAAGCGGCCACAAGTGACGCCGTGAAAGATTTACTCCAGCAAATCAATGTCCAGGATACGGAGTATGCTCCTGCAGGTGATATGTTTGAGATGGGTGCGAAAATTCAAGTTCTTCGCAGAGGTGTGTTTTTTCCGGCAAGAGCCAATAAACTGTACGATTTGTACCGTATGCATGCTTCTTTGGATGACATCGACGAGAAGACGAAGATCCAAATTCAGGATAAATATTTTAAGAAGAGTTTCGACCAGGTTCTCACAGAAATAAAGGCTTACTACACTCCAGAAGAATGGGAACACGCTCTCAATAATCCAAAGCAAAAAATGGCCATGTTGTTCAAATGGTATTTTACGTATTCTAGCCGGTTAGCTTTACAGGGGAGTGAGGAATCCAAGGTAGATTACCAGATCCATTGCGGTCCTGCATTGGGAGCTTTGAATCAGGAGCTGAAAGGAACGACACTGGAAAACTGGAGAAACCGACATGTGGATGAAATCGCGTTGATCTTGCTCAGCGGGGCAGCGCAGTGTCTTAAGGATCGATTGAACGCCATTCTGGGTGCGGACGAACGACGCACTGACATGTGAGGAGAAGGTTGGATGAGCGAAGAACAAGCGGTAAAACGGATTCTGATTTCGGCTACTTTTACAGCAGATCCGGTGTTAAAGACGTTGGATTCTTGGCAAAAGAAGCTTCAGCTGGCGTACACTTCCGAAGTGCTTGCCTACAATCAAGTGTTCCAGGAATGGCTTCAAGCCGAAAGCGCGTTGCGCAAAAATCAAGAAGGGTTGAATGTTGTCATGCTCCGCTGGGAGGATTGGCTGCCATACCAAGGCAAGGAAGCTGTTGATTATGCATCATTGAATCCAGAGGATAAGCCGTTCTTGCAGATGCGAGAGGCTTTATCCACTACCGCAGCCGATGCGGTCCAAGCGCTACGTACTTTCATCGCTCATTCTTCTTGTCAAACTCTGCTGTTGATCTGTCCGTCCTCTCAGGCCTACGAATCGCAACCGCATTGGCGGTCTTGCTTTGCGGAGCTTGAACAAGTGATTCAGGAACAGGCTGATCAATCCGAGCTAATCCACGTCATCAAGGCGGAAACGTATCATGACAAGTACCAAATCGAAGCTATCGATGATCCAGCCCGCAACGAGCTAGGGCATATTCCTTTTGTTGATACGTATTATGAGTTTCTGGGGACTTTGCTGGTACGCTATTATTATTCGCTGCAAAGTCAGCCGTACAAAGTCATCGTGGTCGATTGTGATCACACTTTATGGTCGGGTGTCTGCGGCGAGACAGCTCCAAAGAAGCTGGATGTACAAGGCGCAACGTTAGAATTGCAGCATTTTCTGATCCATCAAAAGGAGCAGGGGATGCTGCTTTGTCTTTGCAGCAAAAATATCGAAGAAGATGTATGGCATGTATTTGACAACCGTTCGGATTTTCCGTTGAAACGGGGGGATCTGACGGACTTTCGCATCAATTGGCAGCCTAAATCGGATAATCTTCGATCGCTGGCCGAGTCGCTGAATGTGGGCTTGGACAGTTTTATTTTTATCGATGATAATCCGATTGAATGTGCTGAAGTTGAGGCTAATTGCCCCGAGGTTCTAACCTTGCAATGGCCTGCGGAGGAAGAGTCAAGATTAGAGCTGCTCCGTCATAACTGGGCGTTTGACCATTTCACCGTTACAGCGGAAGATGCCAAAAGAACGGTGATGACGCAGCAAAATCTACAACGCAAATCACTACTGGAAGAGTCGGCGGATTTTCATGCTTTTTTACATAAGCTGGAGCTTAAAGTTGACATGGCGGACATGGAGCATAAGCATCTGGCCCGGGTGGCGCAGCTGACGAAACGAACCAATCAGTTTAACTTCACAACGATTCGCCGCAGTCAAAAAGATATTCAGATGCTGCTCGATAAAGATGGTTATATTTGCAAAGTGGTGCATGTTAGCGATCGTTTTGGCGATTACGGTCTTGTCGGCATGGTCTTGTATAAGCTAGAGGAAGATAGTCTGAATGTGGACACCTTTATCTTGAGCTGCC
The DNA here is from genome assembly GCF_009807035.1 of Paenibacillus dendrobii. Lineage (GTDB taxonomy): Bacteria > Bacillota > Bacilli > Paenibacillales > Paenibacillaceae > Paenibacillus_AQ > Paenibacillus_AQ dendrobii. The sequence continues at coordinate 771,168 of NZ_WUBI01000002.1, read as the reverse complement.
GGGTACTGGGACGCGGGGTTGAGCACCAGATGATGCGGACTTTGGGTGAGCTGGCGCTTGAAAAAGGCTTACCTTATGTCGATGTTCGGTATGTGAGCACCAGTAAGAACAAACCGGTCAGCGACTTTATAGAATTTGTGTTGAAATCAATACCGAAGCAGTCACGAGTCAGTCAGTTAGAATCAGGACAAGTATACCGGTTGAAAGCGGCGTTTTTGAACAAAGTCACACTAGTGCCGTCTGGTCCAGACGCCGAGCCCTCGGATCAAATTGCCTCACCGGTTCTGCCGCGGCAGGATTCGTATCTGGATATTCTGGAAGAAGTCAAGGGATTGGTCGGAGGTATCCTTTCGATTGAAGCAGGAAGCATCGACGCAAATGCCGGATTGGAAACTTACGTGCACGATTCGTTTAAAGTCGTGGAACTGACGATTGCGCTGCAGAACCGCTATCCGAACGTATCCGCCACTTTTTTATATGAGTATTCCTCCTTGGCTGAAATTGCAAGCGCCTTGTGCAACGAGGAGGAGCAGCATGCGGCCACCTCAGCGGCATCTGAAAAGGAAGGTGCACACTTGGCATCGGAGCCCGTACATGTTCACTCGGATGATGACAAGATAACCGAACATTCCGGGAATGAGCCTTACGAAGTGGCAATTATTGGGATCAATGGGCGTTTTCCGCAAGCGAACAACGCGGCTGACTTTTGGCAAAATTTATTGAAAGGGACGTCTTGTATCTCGGAAGTTCCTCCGGATCGTTGGGATACGGATTTGTATTATGATCCTGTAAGTGAATCCACGGACAAAAGCCATAGCAAATGGGGAGGCTTTATCGAGGATGTGGACAGTTTCGATCATGCCTTTTTTGGCATTTCGCCGAGAGAAGCTGAGTGTATGGATCCGCAGCAGCGAATTTTTCTGGAAGTTGTGTGGGGCTTGCTGGAAGATGCCTGCCACACAAGAAAAAGTCTTGATGTGAATACGGGCGTGTTCGTTGGCGTGATCTCTAATGATTACAGTTTATACGCCAGTGAAGCTGCCTTGTATGGATTCAGTGCATACCGGGGTGCTGAATTGTATCAAATCCCTAACCGCGTGTCCTATTTCATGAACTTCAGCGGGCCTAGTATGGCCATTGATACGGCTTGTTCGTCATCCGGAACGGCGATTCATTTGGCATACGAAAGTATGCGCAGAGGGGAATGCCAAAGTGCAATCGTTGGCGGCGTCAATTTGTTTTTGCACCCGGGACGTTATATTCAATATTCGCAGATGCAAATGCTTTCCAAAGATAAAGATTGTTGCCCGTTTGGGGCTAATGCGGCGGGTACGATTTTTGGCGAAGGCATCGGAGCTTTGCTGCTGAAACCACTGCATCAAGCCCAATTAGATCAGGATCACATCTATGCTGTAATCAAAGGGACAGCGGTTAATTCTGGTGGCAAGACGAATGGATTCACGGTTCCAAACCCCAATGCCCAGGCGGATCTGATCGCTACAGCCCTAAGCAATGCTTGCGTACCCGCATCAACCATTAGTTACGTCGAGGCGCATGGTACGGGCACGCCCTTGGGAGATCCGATCGAAGTACGTGGATTGATCAAGGCGTTCGAGCAGAATGCGGTGGATTCGGATGTTTCTGTTGCTTCCAAGTCTTGTGCGCTTGGTTCCGTAAAATCGAACATCGGTCATCTGGAGTCCGGGGCTGCGATCGCAGGGATCATGAAGATTCTGCTACAAATGAAGCATAAAACGCTGGTGCCATCATTGAATTCGTCTCAGCTTAATCCATTGATTCCTTTCGATTCCTCTCCATTTTATGTGCCGCAGAAGGTACAAGAATGGCAACGGCCGGTATGGACGGACATGAACGGCATTTCGGGCACGGCACCGCGACGGGCGGGAATAAGCTCGTTTGGAGCAGGCGGTTCCAATGCTCATATTATCTTGGAAGAGTATGAAGATGAAGAAGTGCAACTTACTAATGAGGACTGGGTTCCGATTGTAGTGCTGTCCGCCAAAAGTGAGGCAGCTTTGCAGAGAATGGCCGAACGGCTCAGGGATTATATTGATACTGAAGGGATCCAGGAAGCGGAATTAGGTTCGTTGGCGTATAGCTTGCAGGTAGGCCGGGAGCAGTTCAAATATCGTGCAGCGTTCATATGCGACTCCTTGCAGGATCTTCGTGATAAACTGGAAGACTTTGCTGAAGGGCGCGCAGGCTTTGGAAAAGTCGTTACTGGCGTCGTGCAAAGCCCGCTCTCCGAACAGCTTCAATTTGGCGAAAAAGATGCGGATCAGACATTCCTGCAAAGCTTGCTTCAGGATAAGGACTACACCCGCATAGCGATGCTGTGGGTGATGGGTGCGGAGATCTATTGGCAATGTCTGTACATCCATGGGCGTCCTCGCCGGATGAGCTTGCCTGCATATCCTTTTGCCAAAGATCGTCACTGGCTTCCTGCACGACATGAACTGGCAAAAGGCGGGAACAGGGCAATGCCGCTGCAGCCACTGCTTCATCGCATCGATCCCAAAGAAACGGTCAAAATGGGAACGGGACTTGTTTTTGAAACAACCTTGGATCCGGGACATTCCCTTATCCAAAGTGACGACACATCCGGTAAGCCCAAGCTACCTGCTGCGGCCTATCTGGAAATGGTCCGTGCAGCGATGAATGAAATCGCAGGGGACGATACCATCGTTATCGAGAACATCGATTTGTTGGAACCTCTTGTCGTTGAGGAACAGACTCGGATTTATCTGGTCTTGAGCGCTGTGGATGAACGCCAATATGTGTTCCGTATCCAATCTGGGGGAGCAGAGCCCAAGCTTTACAGCCAGGGTACCGTGAGTCTGGATGAGGATAGGGGTACAGTCTTCGATGTGACAGCGATTTTGCATGATCAAATGTCCCAAGTAGATCCGGAAGTGTTTTATGCAGCATGCGAGAAACATGAAATCCGTCATGAAGGTATATACCGTCAAATGACACGATTGTGGGACAACGGTAAGGACGTATTGGCGGAGCTGCACATGAAGGAGACCGAGTTGGTAAGAGGATACAGTATTCACCCGGCTATGCTGGAGTGCGCATTGCAACTGCGGGCACATTGTTCGGATGAAATCAATGAGATCGCGAGTATGAGAGATGTTAGAATAACGGGCAAAGCGCCGGCTAACTCATATGCGTACGTACAGCGTGACGAGTATGGAAGTAGGAGTCAAGTTTCCTTGCTAGGTCCATCTGGGGAAGTCATTGTCCACGTCGGGCAATTAATGACACGTAAGTTGAAAAAACCGTGGGACGAGCTGATGTACGTGCCGGTGTGGGAAGAGCTGGAACGGCTGCCGGCGCGAACGCATACCCCGCAAACGGTACTGATTGTGGATTCTGAATCTTCGGCATCTCTTAGTGAATCTTTGAACGAATATTATACAAGCGTGCCTAAAGGGTCGCAAATTGTCCATATCCGGTTAAGTGAACATACGGAGAAAATGCAGGGTCTCGAGCATAGCTGGCTTTGCGGAGCGGAGGATATACACGGGTTTGAAATGTGTCTGAAGCAGTATGCTTCCATCGATCGCCTGTATTTTCTATCGGATTGCCGGGCATATGAACCATCGGTTGATTTGAAAGATTTGATTCAGAGCCAACCGAACAATGAAGTTCAACTGCTTCGGCTGATCAAGGCCCTTAGGCAGAAAGAGACGGATGGTAAGAGGATCGACACGTTTATCATTACGCAGGACAGCTACCGGATTACAGATTCAGAGGTTAATCCTTACGGCGGTGGAGTTACAGGGCTGACTTATTCTATCGCGCATGGTGACTACCGGTTTTCGGTAAGAAATATTGATATTTCCGCCGATGATCTGCTAACAAAAGAAAGGCAAACCGCACTGCTGGGAAATATCATCAATGAAGAACCTTCCGATCGCGGAGACGTCGTGAAGTTCCATTTGGGACGCAGATACAAGCAAGTTTTTGTCAAACTAGATACAGACCGGTTTCAGCAAACTCAAGGACTACAAAAGAATGGCGTTTATGTCATTTTGGGAGGCAGCGGATTAGTGGGCGGCATTATGACCCGCTATCTGATGCAGGATTATCAGGCCAAAGTGGTATGGATCGGACGTTCTCCTGAAACATCGCCTGCGATACGAGAAAAATTGGACTCATTCGCAGCATTAGGAGAACCCCCGCTATATATTCAGGCGGATGCAACAAGCCTGGTTCAAATGCAGCAAGCGGTAGCCCGAATCAAAATGCAGCACCCGGTCATCAACGGAGCCATTTTCTCTGGGATTGTGATTTCGTTTGAAAACTCCATTGCCCAAACAACTGAGCGTGAATTTATGGATATTTTAGATGTTAAATCACAAGGCAGCATCCATTTTTATAAAGCTTTTGAACAGGAGAAGCTGGATTTCTTATGTTATTTTTCATCTGGGCAAGCCTTTTCCTTCTCGGGTGCGGCAACGCTGTCGGCTTATGCATCAGGGATTACCTTCGCGGATACATTTGTCCGGTATATGCGGCCGCAGGCAGCTTTTCCTATCGGCATTATCAACTGGGGATTCTGGAAACCTGCAGAGACGAATCCTTCGTTAAGCAAGAATATCGGGTTTTTAGAAGCGCGTGAGGGATTCATCTGTTTTGAACAATTCACGGGGATGCTGCGGATGGGCGCAGTCCAGCAAGTCATGTGCTTAAAAGCGTCGCAGCCCGTTCTCGAATTGATGAAATGCAAAGAGTCGGAGGCTGTGTCGGTCTTGGAGAGGGACTCGGGTCTAAGGGTAGGATCACTATGGAACAAAGAGATTGTGATGGAACATCAATTGCCGGAGTTATATGCGATTAATGATCAAGAAGAGCTTCAGCTTTGGATGCTAAAACTGCTTTACGTGCAGATGCAGGAAATGGGCTTCTTTCATCGTAAAGGAATTCGGGTTGAGACACTCGCGCTGCGCAAAGCCGCAGGTATTCTGGATAAATATGACCGAATGGTCGAGGAGTGCCTGAGTTTGCTGGGAGCAAAAGGTTTCGTCCAGCGCGAAGGGACTGTGGTGATTGCAACGGAACAGTCTGAGCTCGAAAATGGCGCAAGGATATGGAGAATGTGGGAGACGGCGAAGGAGACCTATTTGAACGATGCCAATTGGCAGACAAAAGTGCGTTTGGTAGATGCCTGCCTTCGGAAGTTGCCGGATATCCTGCGCGGCACGGTGATGGCGACGGACATTTTGTTCCCCGATTCCTCGATGAAGATGCTGGAAGGCGTCTATAAAGGAAACGCCCTTTCGGATTACTTCAATAACGTCGTGGCGAATACGATCGCGGAATATGTGCGCAAGCGTATTCAGGAGAACCCTATGGCAAAGGTGAAAATCATTGAGGTAGGAGCGGGAACGGGAGGCACCAGCGCCATGGTGTTTGCCAAGTTAAAGCCTTACAGCGATTCTGTCGAGTACAGCTATACGGATATTTCCAAAGCGTTTTTGTTGTTTGCGGAGGAGAAGTACGGCGTACATCATCCTTATATCGAATTTAAACTGAATAACATTGAGAAGCCGCTGGCTGATCAAAAAATAGAGGCAGGAAGCTATGATATCGCGATTGCTACTAATTGCTTGCATGCGACCAAAAATATGCACCGCACCTTGCGTAATATGAAAGCAACCCTGAAAGCCGGCGGGCTTTTGCTTTTAAACGAAGATACAGACAAGATGATTTTCACAACGCTGACGTTCGGCCTTCTGGACGGATGGTGGCTGTACGAAGATGAGCATTTGCGTATTCCTGGAGCTCCGCTATTGTATCCCGAAACCTGGAAAACCATTTTAGAAGAAGAAGGCTTCTCTCATGTTGGATTTCCTGCAAGTTCAGCTCGCGGGCTGGGTCAACAGATCATCGCAGCCGAAAGCAACGGCGTAATCCGCCAGCCGATCCGCAGCATAACACCGTCACAAAAAACGGAAGCTGCTGCACCTGCGGCACTTTTGGGACCGAAGGTGGAAAAGAGAAGTTCAGGGAGCTATTCGACAAATACGAAACCACAGGTAACCGTGAAAGAAATGCGCAAGCCAGAAATGGTCGTCGCAACGCAGGCAGCCGGGAGCGCGGGAGAAAGTCTCGACACCTACGTGAAGAGCGTGATTCTTGATAAGTTATCGAAATCATTGAAAGTAACGGTGGACAGCATCGACACCGCGGCAGCCTTTTCTGATTACGGGGTCGATTCCATTATCGGAATTTTGTTTGTGAAACAGACCAGTGATGGGCTGGGGATTCCCTTGAATAGTGCGATCTTGTTCGAATATCCAACAGTGGATCGCTTAATTCAGTTTATTGTGAAGAACTACAAAGATCAGTTGCAAGCAAAAGCGACAGTAACCGGACAGCCTGTTACAGCATCCAAATTAACCCGCGATGTTGCTGCAGAGCTGCTAGAGGAACAATTTTGGGCAGATGAAATTTCTATCGAATCGTTAATCCAGAAGATCCAACAATAAACGTGTTGAGAGGTTGCCTATGAACCCTATAAATTTTCAAACCGTTGTTGAAAAGTTGCGGAACAAAGAGATGAGCGAGCAGGAAGCTAGAGAGCTACTGAGCACGTTAAAGAGCCGTAATAGCGACCCATTAGGGAACCCAAAAGAAGAGGAGCCAGCCATGGCTCCTTCTGTGCGGGATTGTAAGATCGAATCATCTGATATCGCTGTGATCGGGATGTCAGGACAGTTTCCTGACGCAGTCAGTGTCGATGAATTTTGGCACAACCTGATCCAAGGGCATGATGCGGTTCGTGAGCTTCCCTCTCATTATTTGAAGCAAAGTCCGCTAATCAAGGACTATAGATGGGGAGGCATTCTGGAAGAGCGGGATTGTTTTGATCCATTATTCTTCAACATATCCCCGCGTGAAGCCGAGTCGATGAATCCTCATCAACGTCTGATTCTTCAAGAAAGCTGGAAAGCATTGGAGGATGCCGGTTATAATCCGAAATCGCTCGCTGAAGCTCAGGTAGGCATCTTTATTGGAGCTGAGCCCACGGGCTACCTCCACGAGTCATTTACAGGCTATTCCGATGCGCTTGTCGCCTCGCGGTTATCCTACTATTTGGATCTAAAAGGGCCGGCGCTTGTCGTCAATACCGGCTGCTCCTCTTCAGCCGTCGCGCTCCATCTGGCATGCGACAGCTTGCGCAGCGGGGAATCAACCGTAGCTCTTGCAGGGGGTGCAGCGACGCTGCTGGATCAGTCGATATTATCCAGACTGTCCGACATCGGTATGCTGTCCCAAACGGGAAAGTGCCACACATTTGACGAAGCGAGCGACGGCACGGTCATTTCTGAGGGCTTGGGCGTTGTCGTTCTGAAAAGGTTGTGTAACGCAATTGCTGATGGCGATCCTATTTACGGTGTGATTAAAGGTTCAGGAATGAATCAGGATGGGGCGAGCAATGGCATTACGGCCCCCAATGGGGTGGCACAAGAACAGTTGATAAGGAACGTGTATGAGCAATTTAACATAGATCCTGAAGCCATCACTTATGTGGAAGCGCACGGTACAGGCACTCAGCTTGGTGATCCCATCGAAACGAATGCGTTGATTCGCGCATTCAGGCATTTTACGGACAAAGAAACCTACTGTGCCATCGGTAGCGCGAAATCTTTTATTGGGCATACAGGAGCGGCCGCAGGTGTCATCGGGCTTATCAAAACCTTATTGTCACTTAAGCATCGGCGTATTCCTGGTTTGATAAATTTTAAGACCTTGAATCCATTTATTGATTTGCATGCTTCGGCTTTTTATGTGAATACATTGGGGACGAGATGGCAATCCGCCACGGGTCAGCCTTTGACGGCGGCTATTAACTCTTTCGGACACAGCGGAACGAACGTTCATCTTGTCCTTCAAGAATACGAGCCACCTCTTTCCGGTATGATGGACAGTCCTATGGCTAGTGGACCTCACCTCATCCCTCTATCGGCTAAAACCCAAGATCGTTTGCTCGCATATGCAGATAAACTGCTGCGTTATCTAAAGGGCCAGAGCGTCCAACCGCTGATCGAACCCCGAACCGCTGCCATCTTGCCTCAAGTGAATACCGATCTGGAGCGGCATATTCGCCGCTTGCTTTCGGATATTCTCCTTGTGCAGGAAAGCGAATTGGAGGACGATTTGCAAGAGTGCGGCATGGAACCTATTCATTTCAAGCAATTGGAACAACAGCTGCACGGTGAACTTGGCATTGAGGTTCCGCTTCAGGTGCTGCGCGAGAACCATTCGATTCAAGCTATTGCTGCGTACGTAGCCGCTTCATCCGGGGGAGCATCAGCATCCCGCGTAGAGAGTTCTCCGAAGACAATAGATCGTTTCGTTGAGGAAGAACAGGGGATTTCGGACATTCAATTAGAGAAGATCGCTTTTACGCTGCAAACCGGGCGGGAAGCGATGGAGGAAAGAGTCATTTTTCTTGTCCAAGATGTAACGGATTTGATCATTGGACTAGAAGCTTTCATTCAAGGGAAAGACGAGCCCGGGAGCATTTGGCGCGGTCAAGTGAAGAAGCAGAAATCGGCCGCAAGCGTTGTTGGTGAGAATCTGAACGAATCCATAGAACGTTGGATGATAAGTGGCAATCGAAAGAAGTTGGCCGAGTCGTGGGTGCAGGGAGCGGATATAAGATGGGAACGACTTTATAAGGATGGAATTCCCGGGAGAATGAACCTTCCGACCTATCCGTTCGCCAAGGAGCGTTACTGGAAACCGGAGGCGGGCTCTGAGAATAATCCTACATGGACAGCTCCGGTGCCGACCGTTATTCATCCTTTGCTGCATACAAACACTTCGGATTTGAACGAACAAAGGTACACTTCCACTTTTAATGGTAACGAATTTTTCCTTGCTGATCATGTGATTCAAGGCCAACGGGTTTTGCCCGGCGTGGCCTATTTGGAGATGGCGCGGATGGCCGTAAACATGGCGGCGGGAGATATAGATCCCGAACAGAACGCGATTTATATGAAGAATATGGTCTGGGCCCGCCCGATCACGATCAGGGATCAGCCTGTTCAAGTGCATATTGGACTCTATCCGGACAATGATGGGGAAATCGCTTATGAAATTTATAGTGATGAAAGTCTAAATGCACAATCATCCGAGGAGCAGATTGTTCACAGCCAGGGCAGCGCGTCAGTGGTTCGACGGACAGATACTCCTTGTGTGAACCTGTCTGATTTACTGGATCATTGTGCGCTATATACGATTTCAGCCCGTGAATGTTACGAAGCCTACAAGGGAATGGGGATTGATTATGGTCCGGGGCATCAAGCGGTTGAATCGATTCGGGTTGGCCAAGGGCAAGCATTGGCGAAATTGAACTTGCCGGCGGGGATCGCTGATACCCAAGATGTATATCAGCTTCATCCGAGTTTGATGGATGCGGCTTTGCAAGCAACGTTAGGCTTGCGGATTAGTCTAGAGGATCCTCATGCAATTATTCCTACAGCACTTCCGTTTGCTATGCAGGAGATGGAGATTCATGGTGAATGTCCTTCATCTGTGTGGGCTTGGGTACGTTATAGTGAAGCAAGCCGGTTATCTGATAGCCTGCAAAAAATGGATATTGATATATTCGATGATCTTGGTAAGGTTTGTGTTCGAATGAAAGGTTTCGCCATGCGGGGGCTGGAAAGAGAAGGATCTTCAACCTCATATGAAACGAATGAAACGTTATTGTTCGAACCTTGCTGGGAGGAACAAGCAGCGGTGCCGGGAACGGCGGCTTATGCGGAGAATTGGGTTCTACTGTGTGACCCCTCCGGCCATCTTAAGCAAGCTCAAATAGAAGCTCAATTAAACGGATTGCATTGCATATGGCTTCAGTCTGATGCAGAAGACACCGGGGGACGTTTTCAACAGTATGCCATTCAGGCATTCGAACACATCCAACGAATCTTGTTGAATAAACCGAAGGAAAGCGTTCTGGTACAAATTGTTACGGTTCATCAGGGTGACTTACTGAGCGCCCTATCCGGCCTGCTCAAAACAGCGCATCTCGAAAATCCGAAGCTGATCGGGCAACTCATTGCGTTTGACACGGAAGAGGATTTGGAGGCAATTGCCGACAGAATTAGGGAAAATAGCTCGAGTAAGCCCGAGCAGCACATTATGTATGATGCCGGGCGGCGGTATGTAGCAGGCTGGAGCGAGATGGCAGTCACGAACAATGCAGATGAAGAGATGCCCTGGAAAGACGGGGGTGTGTATTTAATCACTGGAGGAGCGGGCGGATTAGGCTTGGTATTCACAGAGGAGATTGTGCATAAGTCTAACGGTGCAACAGTCATTCTAACCGGACGCTCACCACTTTCTGATCGTAAATGGAACCGAATGAAGGAATGGGAAGCACTTGGTGCCAGAATTATTTATAAACAAGTCGATGTATCTGATCGGACAGCCGTCGAAGACTTGATGTCTGAGATTCAGACGGAATATGGACAATTAAACGGGATTGTACATAGCGCCGGTGTAATTCGGGATAACTTTATTTTGAAAAAGACAAAAGCCGAAATGTTGGAAGTGATGGCTCCGAAGGTGTCCGGTCTTATAAACCTGGATATGGCGAGCCTAAGCATTCCTCTGGATTTCTTCATCAGTTTTTCATCGGGTTCGGGCGCACTGGGCAATGCAGGACAGGCTGATTATGCCCTGGCGAATGCATTTATGGATGCTTTTACGAAACATCGTCATGGGCTGGTCATCGCCGGAAAGCGCCATGGAAGGTCACTGTCCGTGAATTGGCCATTATGGAGAGACGGTGGGATGCGTGTAGATGCCGCTGTCGAACAACAGATGAAGCGGCAACAAGGCATGGTCGCTATGCAGGCCGATGAGGGCATCCGTGCCTTGTACCTCGCGCTCGCTTCCGGTAAGGACCAAGTGATGGTCATTGCTGGTGAACGGCAACGAATTCTTGATCATGTTCACAGAAGTCCGTATGAGTTAGAGATTAAGAAGGCTGTGGTGACTGACCAAGAGGACAGCCATGTGTTCGCTTCGAATAAGAATCATGCTGCCCTAACGATTAGTGAAGATCAACTGGAGGAACAAGCCGTTCAGTATATCCGACAAATGCTGTCAACCGTGATCCGTTTGCCGGCAAGCCGGATTGAAGCGGAAGCTTCTCTAGACACGTATGGAATCGACTCCATTATGGTGATGAAACTGACGAATGAATTAGAGAAAATCTTCGGTTCTTTGCCGAAAACATTATTTTTTGAATATCAAACGATTACGGCTGTAACCGGTTATTTCCTTGAGTCTTACCGGGATCAATTGATAGATCTGTTAGGTGTGACGTCAGATTCATCTCGCGTGGAAGGCCAATCAAGGATACAAGACGCTGAGAGCAATGGGGAAAGTGAATTGTCGAAAGGGGTTCGGCCCGGGCGTAAACGGTCCCGTTTCGTTCCTCAACGTATCGATAGAAGTCCAGAACATCACGATGAGACCCTTGATATTGCCATCATCGGAGTCTCGGGCCGTTACCCCGGGGCCCGCAACATAGAAGAATATTGGACAAATTTACAGGAAGGCAAAGACTGCATTACGGAAATTCCAAAAGATCGCTGGGATCATAGTATTTATTATGACGCGGATAAGGATAAGCCAGGGAAAACATACAGTCGCTGGGGTGGATTTATAGACGGTGTGGATCAGTTTGACCCTCTATTCTTTCACATATCACCCCGTGAAGCTGAACTCATGGACCCGCAGGAACGGTTGTTCTTGGAAAGTGTATACGAGGCGATGGAAGACGCCGGGTATACACGCCAAACGCTAGGGCAGAAGCACCAGGGATTTGGTCTGGAAGGGAATGTCGGAGTTTACGTTGGAGTTATGTATGAAGAGTATCAACTGTACGGGGCGGAACAGACCTTGCTTGGCAACCCGGTATCACTAGGGGCTAGCCCATCATCGATTGCCAACCGGATTTCATACTGGTGTAATTTTCATGGACCAAGCATGGCTGTAGACACGATGTGTTCCTCTTCGCTGACGGCAATTCATCTCGCCTGTCAAAGTTTGCAGCGGCATGGCTGTGAATTAGCCATAGCAGGCGGCGTCAATCTTACTGTACATCCGAACAAATATTTGATGCTCGCTCAAGGCAAATTTGCTTCCAGCAAAGGTCTTTGCGAAAGCTTCGGCGAGGGCGGTGACGGTTATGTGCCCGGGGAGGGCGTCGGTGCCGTTTTGCTTAAACCTGTGTCCAAAGCGATTGAAGATGGGGACCACATCTATGGGGTTATTAAAGGAAGCTCGATTAACCACGGTGGCAAAACAAACGGATATACGGTGCCTAACCCAACCGCTCAGGCTGCACTCATCACCCAAGCCTATCAATCCGCTAAGATTGATCCAAGGACGATCAGTTATATGGAGGCTCACGGAACAGGAACATCGCTTGGCGATCCGATTGAGATTGCGGGTTTGACGAAGGCATTCAGGGTATACACTCCGGATCAGCAGTTCTGCGCTATCGGTTCAGCGAAGTCCAACATTGGACATTGTGAAAGTGCAGCTGGTATTGCGGGTTTGACGAAAGTATTGTTGCAAATGAAACATGGTCAGTTGGCTCCGTCCTTACATGCAACAACGTTGAATCCGAATATTGACTTCAGTACAACGCCATTCACTGTACAACAGGAGTTGACGGAGTGGAAACGGCCATGGATTCAAATGAACGGCGAGATGAAAGAGATTCCGCGGCGGGCGGGATTATCTTCCTTTGGTGCCGGTGGTTCGAATGCGCATTTGGTCATTGAGGAATATCAGCCTCCTCAGATGGCTAACGTCATTGCAGTCACACCTCAACGTCCGGTGATCATCCTGTTATCAGCGAAGAGCGAGGACCGCTTGCTGGTTCAAGCGGAACGGCTGCTGGGTGCTATCCGAAATCAGCAGATCCCTGAGGATGACTTGCTGAATATGGCTTATACGCTACAAGTCGGTAGGGAAGCGATGGAGGAACGAATGGGCTTCTTAGTCAGTTCATTGAAGGAACTGGAGGAGCATTTGCATATTTTTGTTCAGCAGCAGGACCGAGGATTACAGGTATTCCGGGGACAGGTGAAGCGGAACCAAGATTCGCTGGCTGTTTTTGCGGCGGATGAAGATATGGCTCAAACCATTGAAGCCTGGATTGCAAAGGGAAAATATGCGAAGCTGCTTGACCTTTGGGTGAAGGGACTCGTATTCGATTGGAACAAACTCTATGGCCAGAACCAACCGCGCCGGATCAGCTTGCCAACCTATCCTTTTGCAGAGGAACGTTACTGGGTGCCGCAGACGTCATCTGTTCGGCCTGAAGCACATGCAGCCGAAGCAGTCATTCATCCGCTGGTGCATCGTAATACTTCGGATTTTGCAGGGCAGCGTTATAGTTCGACGTTCACAGGACAGGAATTTTTCCTTCGTGATCATGTGGTACAAGGCAAGCGGATTTTACCTGGCGTGGCACATTTGGAAATGGTTAGAGCAGCAATGACTGTAGCGGCGGGGACCGTCAAGGAGGAACGTATCGGCGTCCGTTTGAAGAATATTGCCTGGGTCCGGCCAGTTGTTTCCGAGGATCGGCCGCTCCACATTCATACAGAACTTTTCCTGGAGGAAAATGGGGATGTTAGATTCGAAATAACCGGCGAAGCGGAGTCGAAAGACGCGGAACCTGTTATTTATAGCCAAGGGATCGCGGTATTGCGTTCGGCTGAGGATACGCCTGTGCTGGATATCGAGATGCTGAGAGCTCGATGCAGCGATCTTGTGCTAGAAGCCGAGTCTGTATACGAGTCGCTGGAACAGATGGGCATCTCTTATGGAATAACGCACCGGGGCATCGAGACGATATATACGGGGTCGGATCAGGTGCTCGCGAAGCTATCGCTGCCTGCGATTGTTCAGAATACATTAACGGATTATATGCTGCATCCGGCTATGGCTGATGCAGCTCTTCAAGCGTCCGCCGGACTCTGGCTGGGGGCTGGGAACATGGGGCCGACGCTACCTTTTGCCTTGCAGGAGTTGGATTGTTGGGGGCATTGCGATGCGGACATGTGGGCCTATATTCGCCGCAGTCCAGGCATCGGGGCCGGAGATTCCGTGCAGAAGTTAGATATTGAGCTATGCGATCTAGAAGGAAACGTCCGCGTGCGGATGAGAGGTTTTTCGTCTAGGGCAGCCGTAGCTGCGGGCGAAGATGCCACTCTTTCCATGCAAAGCGCGCTGCCTCCTGAAGAAGAGGGGGTGTTGCTATTAACACCTTCTTGGAGGGAAGCTCCCGTAGCTGCAGATGCGACGACTCCTGAACTTACGGAACATAAGGTGCTGCTTTGCGAGCTGGACCATGTTACGTCGCAAGCAGTTGAAGCAGAGCTTGGTCGTGTTGTCCGTTGCTCAACGCTGCAGTCCGATGCGGAAGGCGTCGATGCTCGTTATGAAGCATATGTTATTCAGATATTAGGCGAGATACAACGAATTTTGAATATGAGACCTAAAGGTAAGGTGTTGTTACAAGTCGTCGCACCATACAATCAAGAAAATCAGTTATATCGGGGCATCGCAGGCATGTTCAAAACGGCATCGCTGGAAAATCCTCTTTTCCATGGACAATGGCTGGAGGTGGAGGCAGATGAAACCGCTCTAGACATCGCCCATAAGATTCAGGAAAATGCGTGCAGCCCGCTGGACCAGGAAGTAAGATACCAAACTTCCAAGCGGTATGTTGCTGATTGGAGCGACATTGTTTCGGAGAGTGAGCCTGAGGGCACATTGTTGCCATGGAAAAACGGTGGCGTCTATTTAATCACAGGTGGAGCGGGTGGATTAGGAGCAATTTTTGCGGATGAAATTGCTGTAAAGAGTCGAGAAGTGACACTGATCCTAACGGGCAGATCGATTCTGAGCGCGGAGAAGCATGCCGAGCTGGAAGCGAGAATGGCTGCGGGGACGAAGCTGGTGTATAGACAAACGAATGTGGCAGACAAACAGGAAGTACAGGCGCTCATCACGAACGTAAGGCAGGAATTTGGTGCGTTGGATGGGATCATTCACAGCGCGGGAGTCGTCAAGGATAGTTTCATTCTCAAAAAGACGGAAGCAGATGTGCTGGAAGTACTGGCTCCAAAAGTGAAAGGCGTCTTGAATTTGGATGAAGCGAGCGCGGAAGTGCCACTGGACTTCTATGTTATTTTTTCCTCTGGATCAGGCGCAGTTGGTAATGTGGGACAAGCGGATTATGCTGCGGCTAACGCTTTTATGGATAGGTATGCGTACTACCGCAATACGTTGGTTGCAGCCGGGAAGCGTTGGGGACGGACATTGTCGGTCAATTGGCCATTGTGGAAAGAGGGCGGCATGCGGGTCGATGAGGACACAGAACAGCGGATGCAGCAGGCGACGGGCATGGTACCCATGCAGACACACTCAGGCCTGCAGGCATTGTATCAAGCTCTAGCCAGTGGCCATGATCAGGTACTTGTAGCCGAGGGGAATGTCCGGAGGTTGCGAAGCTCATATACAAGCATCGTACATGACCCGCCTCAAGGAGCGGCAAAGCCGCTCTCTGATAAACCAAGCCAGCAAGGAAAGCAAACAGATTCCATTGCTAAACTGCAAATGCTACGCGATAAAGCCATTGTTTTTTTCAAGGAGATGTTGTCCTCGGTCATCAAGCTTCCAGCTCATCGGATTGATGCGGACGCTTCGCTTGATAAATACGGCATCGATTCCGTGATGGTGATGAATATGACGAACCAGTTGGAGAAATCATTCGGTTCCCTATCGAAAACGCTGTTATTTGAATATCAAAGTATTCATGAATTAACGGATTATTTTATGGAAATGCATCAAGTCCAACTCACGCAATGGCTAGGAGTCGAGGATAAAGAAGAGGTACCTTTAACCCGTCATTCTACCTTAGCGAATTCAGCCGAACCGGTAAGTGCTGTTATCGGAACGGGGAGACGGCGTGCTCAAACAGCTCTGCGTGTGGAGGCTCAACCGCAATCCTCCGCACTGGATATTGCGATTGTGGGTATTTCGGGTCGCTATCCAGGTGCTCAGAATATCGAGGCATATTGGGATAATTTGCGTGACGGTAAAGATTGCATCACTGAAATTCCAGCGGATCGCTGGGACTTCAGTCGATACTATGATATCGACAAGAATAAAGCTGGTAAGACGAATAGTAAATGGGGCGGGTTTTTGGATGGGGTGGATCGGTTCGATCCGTTATTTTTCCATATATCCCCTCGGGAAGCCGAGCTGATGGATCCGCAGGAGCGTTTGTTCCTGGAATGTGCGTATGAGACGCTGGAAGATGCAGGCTATACTCGTGAGATGCTCGGATCGCAGCAAGATCCGGGCGGGACGAACAATGTGGGTGTATTTGTCGGTGTCATGTATGAGGAATACCAGCTCTATGGAGCGGCGGCGCAAAGTCAAGGAAGACCCGTTGCTTTACACGGGAATCCTTCGTCCATTGCCAATCGCGTATCCTATTTTGGAAATTTCCACGGTCCGAGTATGGCTATCGATACGATGTGTTCTTCTTCGCTCACCGCGATTCATCTGGCTTGCCAAAGCATCCGGCAGGGCAGCTGTGAGCTCGCGATTGCGGGTGGGGTCAATGTCTCTATTCATCCGAACAAATATTTGCTGTTAGGACAGGGTAATTTTGCCTCCAGCAAAGGACGGTGCGAAAGCTTCGGAGTAGATGGAGACGGCTACGTGCCAAGCGAAGGTGTAGGGGCCGTTCTACTGAAGCCTCTATCTCGGGCAATAGCTGATGGGGATCAGATTTATGGCGTCATTAAAGGGACGGCCATCAACCATGGCGGTAAAACCAACGGCTATACGGTTCCAAATCCGAAGGCGCAAGCGCGAGTAATTGAGCAAGCTTTCCAAGAATCGGGCATCGATCCGAGGACAATCACATACATGGAAGCCCACGGTACGGGCACTTCATTGGGTGACCCGATCGAAATTTCCGGTTTGACGAAAACGTTCAGCGCGTATACGACGGATAAGCAATTTTGTTCAATCGGTTCAGTCAAATCGAATATCGGTCATTGTGAAAGTGCAGCAGGGATTGCCGGATTGACTAAAATATTGCTCCAAATGAAGCATCGCAAGCTCGTTCCGACTCTGCATGCGGAGACGTTAAATCCGAATATTGATTTTGAATCTACGCCGTTTGTCGTTCAGCAGCAGCTCGCCGATTGGAACCAGCCTGCATTCGTGATTGACGGACAATCTCGGACGTATCCGAGACGAGCGGGGATTTCTTCATTTGGCGCTGGGGGTTCCAATGCCCACATCGTAATTGAAGAATATGTATCTAGTGAAGGAGAGCAACCACTTGTTGCGTTCCAATCGGATCATCCCGCTGTCATCGTATTATCTGCAACGAATAAGGAAAGGTTGTATGAGCAGGCCAAAAGGTTAAGGACTGCGATTCAAAGGCGGTCGCTGACGGATGCGGATCTGGCCAATATGGCGTATACACTGCAAGTTGGCCGGGAAGCCATGGAGGAAAGGCTTGCGTTACTGGCAGATTCTATGAAGGATCTTGAACGTAAGCTTGACGATTTCTTAGGCAATCAGGAAGGTTCGATGGATGTATATCAGGGTCAGGTCCGTAATCAAAAAGATCGGCTGGCCTTATTTGATGCGGATGAAGATTTACAAATCGCTATGGAAGCGTGGCTAGATAAAGGAAAATACGCCAAACTACTGAATCTCTGGGTCCATGGCGTACCTTTTGACTGGAACAAGCTGTACGGAGATCATAAGCCACGGCGGATAAGCTTGCCGACTTATGCTTTTGCGCGTGAGCGTTATTGGTTGCCTGAGACAGAAGCCAAGACGCATAACGGGAGCCAGATTGTCAGCGTGAAAAGTCAATTTTCTTTGGACAAAACGTATTTGGACCGTCTCCTTGACGATGTTCTTAATGAAGCGATAACCGTTGATGCAGCATTAATAGAAATGGCCCAAACGAGGAGGGAGCTATGAAAGATTTTCTTCAATACGTTCTGACCGAAGTGAAAAACAAGCGTGTGGACAAAGAGGATGCCATTGCCTGGATTGAACAATTTCAGACCTCGGGTACTGCCCAGGAAAAATGCGATCTTCATCCGCTATTGCACGAGAATACGTCGGATCTATCGGAGCAGCGGTTTAGCTCAGTATTCTCTGGTGATGAGTTTTTTCTGAGGGATCATGTTGTAAATGGTCAAGCTGTCCTTCCGGGTGCTGTTTATTTAGAAATGGCACGTGCAGCACTCGGTTTAGCAACGACGGGCAGAGATTCTGCCTCTGCAGGTGTTCGCCTGACGCATATCGTTTGGGTGCGTCCTCTATCCGTAGGAGATCGGGCTATCCGGGTACACATTGGGCTGTATCCCGAGTCGAATGGACAAATTGCTTTTGAGATTTATAGCGAAACTCCAACACCTGAGGGGGCGCTCGAGTTCGTCGTTCATTGCCAAGGTGTGGCTGAACTATCTTCTTCGGTTGAGCCGGCACAAGTTTTGGAATTACCAGCCTTACGGGATGCCTGCCAAGAACATGTTCTTTCTTCCGCAGAATGTTATGAGCAGTTTCACGATATAGGCTTGCACTATGGTCCGGCGCATCAAGGTATTGAAGAGGTCTATACAGGAAAAGGGCAGGTATTGGCGAAGCTCGTCAGACCGGCTCCCTCAGGGAATACGGATTCACTCTATATTCTGCATCCCGGTTTCATCGATTCGGTCTTCCAGGCAACCGCAGGTCTTGCAGCGGGGAACAGCGTGCTCACTCAGGCGCTTCCCTTTGCTTTGGAAACATTAGATATACTAGGCGAGCTCTCATCAGAGATGTGGGCCTGGATCCGCCCCAGCCGTAGTAACGGAGACAGCCCTCTACAAAAGCTCGATATCGACGTGACTGATGGGCAGGGAAATATCGCGTTGAGGTTACACGGCTTTACAACCCGCAGTTCTCATAACAGGGATACTCACATCGAAAAGGTAACAGATCCCGAAAATGTGATGTTTCGGTCTGATGAGCTGCAAGGACAGGATATTCAGAACGAAGCCATCGATCATGGTCCCCGCGATTATGGATCAGAAAGTGACTATATTCTAGAAGAAAACGCGGTTCATTATTTCAAGAAGCTGCTGTCTTCGGTTATTCATCTGCCTGTTAACCGGATTAATGCGGATGCGCCCCTTGAGAAATATGGTATCGATTCGGTTATGGTGTTACAAATGACCAATGATTTAGAACGCGTATTCGGCCCCTTATCGAAGACTTTATTTTTTGAGTATCAATCGATTCAAGAAGTAACAGATTTTTTTCTTCAATCTTACCGTGAATCCTTGAAACTTTTACTTGGCATTGACGATAACAAGGCCGAAATTGAAGGGCCAGCGATTGCTCCTCAGGCGGCTCCTCAGGAATCTGAAGCGCTGGTTCGTCCTAGAAGGGAGCGCCCCCGGTTCCTATCATCGGGAGACGGGGCTCTAGAGACGGATCATAGGAACGCCAGGGATCAAAAGCCAAGTATGGACATTGCTATTATCGGTTTGTCGGGTCGTTATCCTGGCGCAGACAATGTTGAACATTATTGGAGTAATCTCAAAGAAGGCAAAGACTGTATCACAGAAATTCCGCAAGAACGTTGGGACTATCAATTGTACTATGACTTAGATAAAAATAAATCGGGCAAAACGAACAGCAAATGGGGAGGTTTTTTGCAGGGAGTCGATCAATTTGATCCTCTTTTTTTTCAAATCTCACCTCGCGAAGCTGAAATCATGGACCCTCAGGAACGGTTATTTTTACAATGTGTTTACGGAAGTATGGAGGATGCGGGGTATACCCGTGAAGCGCTCGGCAAACATGGAGGGCAAGTGGGGGTTTATGTCGGTGTCATGTATGAGGAATATCAAATGTACGGGGCTGAGCAGACGCTCCTCGGGAACCCGCTCTCGCTTGGAGGCAGCCCTTCTTCGATTGCGAACCGTATCTCGTATTGGTGTAATTTTCATGGGCCAAGCATGGCCGTGGATACGATGTGTTCCTCTTCCCTCACAGCGATTCATCTAGCGTGTCAAAGCTTAGCGCGAGAAGGTTGTGAACTGGCCATAGCGGGCGGCGTCAATGTATCGGTGCATCCGAATAAATATTTGGCGCTGGGACAAGGGAACTTCGTCTCGAGCAAAGGACGCTGTGAAAGCTTCGGCGAAGGCGGCGACGGTTACGTGCCTGGTGAAGGCGTTGGCGCTGTGCTGCTGAAACCGTTATCTAAAGCAATTGCCGATGGCGACCAAATTTATGGTGTTATCAAAGGCACGGCTGTTAATCATGGCGGCAAAACAAATGGATACACGGTACCTAACCCTCAGTCACAAGCGGACGTAATCGGTCGTGCATTGAACGAAGCCGGGATCGATCCGCGGACGATCAGCTATGTGGAAGCTCATGGAACGGGAACTTCCCTGGGAGATCCGATTGAGATTACGGGATTGACGAAGGCGTTCCAGGCATACACACAGGATCAGCAATATTGTGCCATCGGTTCGGCGAAGTCGAACATCGGTCACTGTGAAAGCGCAGCGGGGATTGCCGGCTTGACGAAAGTATTGTTACAAATGAAATACGGTCAAATAGCTCCTTCTTTGCATGCCCGGACGTTGAATCCAAACATTGATTTCAGTACGACACCATTTACAGTTCAACAGGAGTTAACGGATTGGGAACGTCCATTGATTCAAGTAAATGGCGGGTTGAAGGAATTTCCTCGTCGCGCAGGGCTGTCTTCTTTTGGGGCGGGCGGTTCGAATGCGCATGTGGTGATTGAGGAGTATCGGCCATTGCCGGCGGCATCTGAAGTGGTTGTTACCCCGCAGCGACCGGCTATTATCCTGTTGTCGGCGAAGAATGAAGAGCGCTTGCTGGCGCAGGCCGAGCAAATCCTGGCTGTGATACGGAGGAAGGAACGGGCTGAGACTGACTTAATGGATATAGCTTATACCCTGCAAGTTGGGCGGGAAGCGATGGAAGAGCGGCTGGGCTTCTTAGTCAGCTCCCTGAAGGAGCTTGAGGAGCATCTATCAAGCTTCGTACAGCATCAGGATAGCGGATTACGAATGTACCGTGGACAGGTGAAACGAAATGAAGATTCGTTAGCGGTTTTTGCAGCCGATGAAGACATGGTTCAAGCGATCGATGCCTGGATTGCCAAAGGAAAATACGCTAAACTACTGGATCTTTGGGTGAAAGGGTTGGTGTTCGACTGGAACAGGTTGTATAGCGGGGGAAGACCTCGCCGCATCAGCTTGCCAACATATCCGTTTGCAAAAGAGCGCTATTGGGTGCCACAGAAGACGGCGGAATCGGTAAGAGGAACACGAATGATTGACACGGCGATTCATCCGCTTGTGCATCGTAATACATCCGATTTCGCTGGTCAGCGCTTCAGTACGACGTTCACGGGGCAGGAGTTTTTTCTGCGTGATCATTTGGTGCAAGGCAAGCGTATTTTGCCGGGAGCAGCTCATCTGGAAATGGTCAGAGCAGCGATTGCTTTGGCTTTGGAATATAGGGGCGATGAACGCATTGGCATTCGTCTGAATCATGTAGCTTGGGTTCGTCCCATCGTCGTCGAAGAAGAAGCGATCCAAGTTCATACGGAGCTATATTTAGAAGAAGACGGAGTTATTACCTTTGATATTTGTGGAGAATCAGAATTGGACGACGCTGAACTTATGGTTTACAGCCAAGGCAGTGCCGTACTAAGTCCAGTAGAAGAATCGCCGCTTACTCTCAATTTGGATGAACTACGAGAAGGATGCGTGGAGCGCGTTTTTGAAGCAGAGTCTTGCTACGCTGCATTTGAGCAAATGGGAGCTGCATATGGACCGGCGCAGCGTGGAATCGAAACGATCTATGCCGGGGCGGACCAAGTGTTGGCCAAACTTTCGCTACCTGTAGTAGTCAGGGATACGCTGTCAGACTACATGCTCCACCCGGCGATCGTGGACGCAGCTTTTCAGGCGACGATCGGGCTGAAGCTGGGGACGGGAGAGATTCGTTCAGCATTGCCTTTTGCCCTGGAGGAACTGGTTCTGTATGGACCTTGTACTGCAGAGATGTGGGCGCACATTCGCCGCAGTCCAGGCAGCGGATCGGGAGATCCGGTGCAGAAGCTGGATATCCAGATATGTGATACAGAAGGGAACGTTCGCTTGCGGATGAGAGGTTTCACATCACGACAAGCAGAAATCGGCACTGGAGTCATGCCTGTGGCTAGCCATGCTCAACCCCTGGAACCATCAGAGGTACTTATGCTCACGCCTACTTGGAAGGAAGTGCCTGCAGCGGCGACGTCCACTGCTCCAGAGTTTGTTGAGCATGTGGTGCTATTGTGCGGACTTGCTCACGTATCGCCGGAAGCGGTTGAAGGGGAGCTGGGTGAAGCTGCTCGATGCATCAATTTGCAATCCCGTGTTGAAAATGCCGGGGAGTGCTATGTAGATCACGTCATTCAAGTATTCCACGAGGTACAGCGGATTTTAAAATCGAAACCGAAGGGAAACGTGTTGCTGCAGATTGTAGCCCCGTTTGATAGAGAATACCAGTTAACTCGGGGAATCGCGGCTTTACTCAAAACGGCAGCGCAGGAGAACCCTCTGTTCCATGGACAATGGCTAGAGATTGATATGCATGATAATGCCGCCAGCATCGCCCAAAAGCTCCAGGAAAATATGCGCATTCCCCATGATCGCGAGGTGCGATACATCGAATCCAAGAGGCATATCATCGGTTGGGACGATGTCGTTTCGGAGAAGGGACAGTTCAGTTCCGTAGGGCCATGGAGGGATCGCGGTATCTATCTGATCACAGGCGGTGCAGGTGGACTCGGGGCGATATTTGCGGAGGAAATTGCCACGAAGAGCCGGGATGTGACGCTGATTCTAACGGGTAGATCTTCTCTGAGTGAAGAAAAGTGCGCAGAGCTGGAGACAAAGCTAGCACCTGGAACGAAATTGATTTACAAACAGACGGATGTGACCGACAAGCAACAAGCTCAGGATCTAGTCGCTAACCTACAGCAGGAATTTGGCACCTTGAACGGGATCATTCATAGTGCGGGAATTGTTAAGGATGGTTTTATTTTCAAAAAGACGGAATCCGATGTGCGTCAAGTCCTGGCTCCGAAGGTCAAAGGTGTGCTACATCTGGATGAAGCGAGCGCGAATGTGCCGCTTGATTTCTTTATTTTCTTTTCATCCGGATCAGGCGTTCTTGGGAACGTGGGGCAAGCCGACTATGCGGCAGGTAACGCATTTATGGACATGTATGCGTTCTACCGCAATGATTTGGTGACAGCAGGGCAACGGAGTGGAAGGACACTTTCCGTCAATTGGCCGCTATGGCAAGAGGGCGGCATGCATGTGGATGCGAGCACGGAAAAGCGGATGCAGCAGGCCACAGGCATGTTGCCCTTACGTACTACGGTAGGTATTCAGGCGTTGTACAAGGCAATGACGAGCGGAAAGGCTCAGGTGTTTGTAGCCGAAGGAGATACGTCCCGTATGGAGCAGACATGGTTTCCGGGGAGGCATCGTCCACCAGCGATTCATCTGGTGCGCGATAAGTTGCTCCAGTCGGTGGCTGCGTTGTTGAATGTGAATGCGACTGATCTGGATCTCCATGCAGGATGGGAAGAGTTTGGGTTCGATGCGATGACTTGGGCAGAATTAACGGATACCTTAAATGGTATTTACGGATTGGAGTTTAAACCTTCCGAATTGATGGCTCAAGACAATTTGAGCAGTCTGTCTGATTATGTAGTGCGTCAAGTTGGCGTTGGGACCGGGAAGCCAGAGACCCGGAGAGAGGTGCATGCACCACCAGAAGTCGGACTGAACAAACCATCTACGCATGCAAGCGAATCAGAGCTTCAGCATCAAGCGACGGAGTATTTCAAAAAGGAGATTTCATCCGTACTTAAGCTTCCAGTTCACCGCATCGATGCGAGTATGCCGCTTGAAACCTACGGCATTGATTCGGTTACGATTTTGCAGTTGACGACAGAGTTCGAGAAAACGTTTGGCCCACTGCCTAAAACTTTATTCTTCGAATATCAAAACATTAGAGAAGTAACAAGTTATTTCCTCGAAGGTTATGGGGACATCATACAGCAATTACTGGGTTATAAAGGTAAGGCGGATACTACCGCGGTAAGCGATAAAGGCTCTGTCAGGGAGAAAACAGCAGCAACTTTGCCTCTCTCTACGCAGGCGCGCAAACGTTCAAGGGCCATGCGTACCGTGCAAAAGCAGCCGGAACAGGAGGCTTCCAAAGGGCTGGATATTGCGATTATCGGTCTTTCGGGACGTTACCCCGGCGCGAGAAACATTGGGCAGTTCTGGGATGCATTGAAGAATGGGAAGGACTGTATCACCGAAATTCCTAAAGAGCGCTGGGATCATCGGTTGTATTTTGATGCGGACCAAGATAAGCCTGGTAAGACCTACAGCAAGTGGGGAGGATTTCTCGACGGCGTGGATGAATTCGATCCGAAGTTTTTTAATATTTCGCCGCGTGAGGCCATCTCGATCGATCCGCAGGAACGGTTGTTTTTGGAATGTGTATTCGAAGCTATGGAGGATGCTGGCTATACCCGTGATATGCTTGCCAGAATTTCAGATCATTCGGGGGAGAGCAGTCCAGGCGGCAACGTCGGAGTGTACGTCGGTGTCATGTATGAAGAATACCAGCTTTATGGTCTTCAGGAGCAAATGCAAGGCAAACATGTGGCAATTGTCGGCAATTCATCTTCCATTGCTAACCGGGTTTCGTATTACTGTAATTTCCATGGACCGAGTCTTGCGTTAAATACGATGTGTTCTTCTTCACTTACTACAATCCACTTGGCATCCCAAAGTCTATCCCGGGGCGAGTGCGATGTGGCGATTGCTGGTGGGGTCAATGTTTCGATTCATCCCAATAAGTATTTGGCGTTGGGACAAGGGAAGTTTATTTCAGATAAGGGCCGCTGCGAAAGTTTTGGCGAGGGCGGCAACGGCTACGTGCCCGGCGAAGGCGTTGGAGCAGTGCTACTTAAACCATTGTCTAAAGCGCAAGCGGACGGGGACCATATTTACGGCGTTATTAAAGGCAGTGCGATCAATCACGGCGGAAAAACAAACGGTTACACCGTACCAAATCCTTCTGCCCAATCGGATGTGATTAAAAAAGCTTACGAGTTGGCGGGCGTTGATCCGCGTACGGTAAGCTATATCGAAGCTCATGGGACAGGAACGTCTTTGGGAGATCCCATTGAAATTGCCGGACTGACAAAAGCCTTCCATGAATATTCGAAGGATAACCAGTACTGCGCGATTGGATCGGCGAAGTCCAACATTGGGCATTGCGAAAGCGCCGCTGGCATTGCTGGGATCACGAAGATTCTACTGCAATTCAAACATAAACAAATTGCTCCATCCTTACATTCAAAGGTACTGAATCCGCACATCGATTTCACCCAAACGCCGTTTATTGTTCAGCAGCAATTGGCAGAGTGGAAACGTCCGGTTCTTGGAGGAAGCGAGGTACCAAGACGTGCAGGCATTTCTTCATTTGGCGCTGGAGGATCAAATGCGCACTTGGTGTTGGAAGAGTACGTGCCGAAAACGGATGAGCGTACTAGCGAAAGGGATGTTGCACCAGACAACCCTGTCTTGATCGTGTGGTCTTCCAAGCAAGCGGAGAATCTTAAGGTTCAAGCACAGCAATTATTAGAAGCTATTCAAGACGAGCAGCTGACAGATGCGGATCTCGCCCGTATAGCTTATACCTTGCAGACGGGTCGTGAAGCGCTGGAGGAGCGGGCGGCCGTTATCGTAAGTTCAATCCTCGAGTTATCGGAAAAGCTGCGGGCATTCGCGACTGGGGATGAATACGTATCTAACCTTTATCGTGGTCAAGTCAAGAGTAGCAAAGACGCATTGTCGCTATTTACTATGGATGATGAATTGCAGGAAGCGATCGAGAAGTGGTTGATCCGCGGGAAATTCACTAAGCTCGCAGAACTATGGGTTAAAGGCGTCGATATGGATTGGAGCCCCCTTTATAGTGAGCATAAGCCACGCCGGATCAGTTTGCCGACGTATCCTTTTGCTAGAGAACGATATTGGATTGTGAAGCCGGAAAAGACGGACACTCCGTTATCAGAAACGGCTTCCACGGCGAAACAGGGTACCGTGTTCCCGCGTTCACAGGAAGACCTTGAACAAGTGAGTCCTGAACTAGAGAACACGGTTATATCGGAGCAAGTCTCCGCAGTGAAGAGGAAGCTGGATATTCAGCCAACTTTCTCTATGCGCGAAGAGCCAACGGCTCCAACCAAAATAGTATTAAAAGCACTTGGTGACATGGAGCCTATTGGACTAACAGAGGCGTCTTCGTCTGGGATTCAGTCTCTGCCACAGGCGGAGGCTCCGCAGCGAACAATGATTTCTAATATACAGCTAGAGGGTGAACTCGCAGTTGGCTTGGCGGACATCTTGTATATGCAGGTTGGCGATATTGATGCGGACACTCCATTCATTGATTTGGGCTTAGATTCCGTGGTTGGCGTGGAATGGATCAAATTGCTGAATAAACAATATGGGGTCACATTGGCCGCTACTAAAATCTATGATTACCCTAACCTCCACGAGTTTGCTTTGTTTTTATCGCAACAGTTGGTGCAGGTGGAGAGTGATGACGAGGTTAGCGAGGGGGCACTGGATGTGGTGGATTCAAAACCCATTCAGTCAATCAAGCTGCAAGCGCTGGATGCTCTGGTTACCGATGCCGTTCAGCAAGATAAGCCCAATGAATGGCTAGCCGTTGAATCTATTCCGGTGTTAAAACCAAATGATTCGGCTGCGCTGCCTGACTTAACGGGTTCGGGCTTGAAAGCTGCCGCCGTACCATCGCAGGTCTTGATTGATGAACTGGCTGCGAGCTTGGCGGAAGTGCTATACATGAATCCGGAAGAAGTCGAAGTGGATCAAAATTTTATCGAAATGGGCCTGGATTCCGTGGTTGGCGTAGAATGGGTCAAACTGCTAAATAAACGTTATGGTACTTCGATAGCTGCTACTAAAATCTATGATTATACGAATGTACGCGAGCTGGCAGGATATGTGCTGCTTCAGATGCCAGAGCCAGAACCCGCTGCTGTGCCCGAAATAAAGCCGAAACCCGGGCAACGGCAGGAGGAACTTGGAGAAAGTTATGGTCTCGTACTTTCGACGGTTCATTCAATAGATGAAATTTCGCTCTGCCCATGGGCAGTAGCAAATCCTTCCGAGGCTGAAGTTCAAATTCGAGTAAAGGCATCTGCGGTTAATTTTCCCGATGTGATGTGTGTCCAAGGGCTATATCCAACGATGCCGGCATATCCGTTCGTACCAGGTTTTGAGGTCGCAGGCGTTATTTCGTCGATAGGAGCAGGAGTAACCGATTTCCGTGTAGGCGATGAAGTGATTGCTCTTACTGCTGGGCAAATGGGCGGCCATGCCAGCCATGTCAATGTTCCGGTCGCAAACATGGTACGCAAACCTGCGAATATCTCATTTGAAGAAGCGTGTAGTTTGCCAATTGTGTTTGGAACGGTGGCTCATGCCCTCAACGTCGGTCGTTATATGCCAGGTGACCATATTCTGATCCAAACGGCAACAGGCGGCTGTGGGTTGATTGCAATTCAGCTTGCTAACCTTCAAGGGTGTGTCTGTTACGGCACGTCCAGCAAAGCGGATAAACTGGATATTCTCAAGCAGCTGGATGTTCCGTATGCCATCAACTACAAAGAAGGCGATTTCGATCAAGAGGTCCGGCGGTTGTCGAACAATCGCGGGGTAGACATTGTACTCAATACATTATCCGGTGAAGCCATTCAAAAAGGATTGAATTGCCTGGCGCCTTCTGGTCGTTACCTGGAGCTTGCTGTGCATGCGTTAAAAACAAGTCACAAGTTGGATTTATCTAAGCTCCTGCAAAATCAGTCCATTCACAGCATTGATTTGCGCCGATTAGGTTTGGAAGGCGGTGTTGATGCTAGGAAGATTCTGAATACGATGGTAGAGATGATCGAATCGGAGCAGATCGTTCCGATTGTTTCACGGATATATCCGATCGGCCAAATTCAAGAAGCACTGGATTATGTCGGCAAAGGACAGCATATCGGTAAAGTGGTGATCAGCCATACAAGTCGGGAGATGGTTGATCTGACCGAGCACTGTATTCAGCGTCTGCAAGAGCAGAAGCGCAGATGCGAACAACGTAGTAAAGATATTCCACAGGAGCCGGTTGCGCTCATATCTAACATCGTTAACAGTCCGCAAGCCGACCCTCTGCTTGAAGGTGTTGCCGTTATCGGGATGTCCGGGCAATTCCCCCAAGCGGATTCCCTAGCGGACTTGTGGAACAATTTGGCGCTGGGCAAAGATTGCGTGTCTGAAGTTCCTGCTACGCGCTGGCCTATCCACGAATATTACGATGAAAATCCGGATACTCCGGGTAAAACATACAGCAAATGGATGGGTGTATTGGAGGGAGCGGATCAATTCGATCCGTTATTCTTTAATATTTCCCCGGCCGAGGCCGAACTGATGGACCCGCAACAGCGATTGTTCTTGAAAAATAGCTGGCATTGTATTGAGGATGCCGGCATCAGTCCATCCTCGTTATCGGGCAGCCGTTGCGGTGTGTTCGTAGGTTGCGCAGGCAATGAATACGGCCAGATGGCTCAAGAACAAGGACTAAGCGCTCAAGGCCTGATGGGAGAAGCGACTTCGATTCTAAGCGGTCGTATTTCGTATTTTCTTAATTTGAAAGGACCTTCTATTGCAATCGAAACGGCCTGCTCCTCTTCTCTGGTAGCTATTGCGGAAGCTTGCAACAGTCTAGTATTGCATCATTGTGACTCGGCACTTGCTGGCGGAGTGTATATTACGGCAGGCCCCTCGATGCATATCAAAACAAGCAAGTCCGGCATGCTCTCCAAAGACGGTCGCTGCTTTACTTTTGACACACGGGCTAACGGATTTGTTCCTGGCGAGGGAGTTGGTGTCCTGCTGTTAAAAAGGCTTTCAGATGCGGTGCGGGATGAAGACCCCATCTATGGTGTGATCCGCGGATGGGGCGTGAACCAGGACGGCAAGACAAACGGAATCACAGCGCCGAGCGTCAATTCGCAAATCATGCTGGAAAAGGAAGTCTATGAGCGCTTTCACATCCATCCTGAGACGATTACGTTAGTTGAAGCACATGGCACGGGGACGAAGCTCGGCGACCCGATTGAGGTGGAGGCACTGACCGAATCGTTCCGTGCTTTTACCGATAAGACGTCCTACTGCGCGCTCGGTTCTGTGAAAAGTAATCTCGGCCATTTGATGATGGCCGCCGGAGTAACGGGCGTGATGAAAGTACTGTTGGCGATGAAACATGAGCAGATTCCGCCTTTGGTCCATTTTGAAAAATTGAACGAACACATCCAGTTAGCGAACAGTCCTTTTTACCTGAATACCGAACTGACGCCGTGGGTACCTCATACAGCGGGGCCACGGCGGGCTAGTGTCAGTTCCTTTGGATTTAGTGGAACGAACGCACATCTGGTTGTTGAAGAATATGTACCTGCGCATCATGCGGTTAGGCCTATGACTAACCAACCAGATTGCGGGGTGCTTTTTGTATTATCGGCAAAAAGCAAATCTCAATTGGAGGTTTATGCATTACGAATGGCTCGCTTTTTGACATCCACTGAAGATCTGCAACTCGCAGATATAGCTTATACGTTACAGGAGGGGAGGGATGCAATGAACTTCCGGCTGGCATTCGTTGCATCCTCCCAAGAGGATGCAGTCCAGGCGCTGAAAGCTTTTTCTGAGGGGACGCCACGGGAAGCTTTGCATTCCGGACGGGTCCACAAAAGACGGAGTCCTGCCGACATTCAGTCCGGTAGTGAGGCTGTGCGTGCGGGACTGGCAAATCTACGCTTGGATGAGGTGGCGAGATGGTGGGTACAGGGAGCCGATGTGGATTGGAGCCAGTTATATCCTGGGAACAAGCCGAAAAGGATTCATATGGAGGGGTATCCTTTTGCCGATAAACGCTATTGGATTCCAGAGGTTGAGATCCAGACGGGAACTAATCCTGATCAGGCCACAGCAAGGGAGACTTTGATACACCCGCTGGTACACCGGAATACTTCCAATTTTACCGAACATCGTTATAGCTCGACCTTTACGGGGAATGAGTTTTTCTTAGCCGATCATCAAGTCAATGGCTGCCGCGTGCTGCCGGGAACTGCTTATCTGGAAATGGCGCGTGCTGCTATAATGTCGTCTCTTGACATGAAGGACACGCCAGAAATCATGTTATCTGATGTGATTTGGCTGCGGCCTTTGACGGTTAAGGAGCATCCGGTAGAGGTGCATATCAGGCTATTGCCAGAAGACAACGGGCAGATTTCCTATGAGATCTATACAGAGGATGAGCATGAGCATGAGGGACAGTTGAAACTCATTACGCATGCCCAAGGAAATGCACGAGTTCAAGTGAAGTCTAGCTCCACCGCTGTGAATCTCGAAGATTTGCAAAAGGAATGCTCTCTAAGCATCCTTTCGTCTGCGGAGTGTTATGCCAAATTCAGTGCAATGGGACTGGATTATGGCCCAGGGCATCGTTGTATCGATTATATCAGCGTCGGAGCCAACCAAGTGCTGGCCAAGCTGTCTTTACCGGCTAGCTTAACGCATACGTCTACCCATTTCGGACTGCACCCAGGCTTATTGGATTCAGCGCTGCAAGCTTCAATGGGCTTGCTTTCTGATGGAAACAGTTCCTATACAATGTTGCCTTTTTCGGTGCAACACACGGAAATCGTTGGAACTTGTTCTTCGAATATGTGGGCTTCTGTCCGGTTTGCAGAGGGGAACCGCAGAGGACAGGACAGACAAATCTTAGATATCGATTTGTACGATGAGCACGGGCAATTATGTGTAAGGATGACAGGGCTGTCGCTGCGCCGATTGGAGCGTGAGTCCAGCATCGCGATTGAAGAGACAGAACTGATGCTGTTTAAGCCTCATTGGGAAATGCAGGCGGTAGGAGAACAAGATTCACTTTCATATACGAAGCATTTGGTGATGCTTGTTGAGTTGGATGCGGAGCATCGTGATCAGGTTGCCGCTCAATTGACCAGCGCGCGCTGCGTACCGTTGGAAGCCTCCGCTGAACTCGATATAGCTGAACGATTCCATTGCTATGCGGAACAGGCACTACTTGAAATACAAACGATGCTATCAGAGAAACCCAAGGGTAACGTGCTCATCCAAATCGTCGTTCCTTCGGATGGAGAGCGTTCACTGTTCGCAGGGCTGGCTGGATTACTGAAAACTGTGCGGCTAGAGCATCCCAAGTGCTACGGACAATTGATTGAAACGGATGAGATTGTAGTAAGCGAGCTTGTCCGGAAGCTGCGAGACGAGAGCCGGAACCCTATAGAGCAGGTTGTCCGCTATACGAATAACGAGCGCTGTATCGTCAACTGGCGCGAACTGGAGGTTTCCCGAGATGAGATACGCATCCCTTGGAAAGAGCAAGGCGTATACCTCCTTACGGGTGGCGCAGGCAGTTTAGGTCTTATTTTCGCAAGAGAAATTATCTCACAAGTCTCGAATGTTACGCTGATTCTGACAGGACGTTCGCCGCTGACGGTTAATCAGCAAGAACAGATCGAGCAGTTAAAAAGTCATGGGGCGCAGGTTGTTTATGAGCAAGTGGACGTGTCGGATAAGGAAGCCATTTTTACCTGTACAGAACGCGTTGTGGCACAACACGGCCGTTTAAACGGTATCCTTCACGGGGCCGGGATTCATAGCGACAGCTTCTTGATGACGAAGACGAAGGAAGAACTTCATAGCGTACTTGATCCCAAAGTGAACGGCTTGGTTTATTTGGATCAGGCTACCCAAGGGATAAGACTGGATTTCTTTATTCTGTTCTCATCTCTTGCCGGGAGTTTAGGTAACCCGGGGCAAGCCGATTATGCGGCTGCTAATGCCTTTATGGACTCATTTGCTTCGTACCGCAATGCATTAGTGATGAGGAATGAACGTTACGGACAGACGATTTCCATCAATTGGCCGCTCTGGCAGGAAGGTGGTATGCAAATGGATGAAGCGACGAGCCGACTGCGAATGGAACGGGTTGGCATGGTGAGTATGCAAACGGAAAAAGGTATACGAGCTTTGTACCAGATTGCATCGGCCGGGGCTGGTCAAGCAATGGTCATGGAGGGCAATGTAGCCCAATTAAGAGCATCGATCACCGCGGATCAACGCCCGGCTAAATCGATGAAAAGGAATGCTGTTGTTGATTCCAATGAGTCTGTTTTGTTCGATGATGCATTCTTTTTAAACTTAACGCAGCAGATCAGTAACGGTGAACTATCGGAAAAGCAGTTGATCGAAATTCTGAATGTTCGCCAATGAGAGGGTAGGTAACCCAAATGGATGATCAAATTAAACTGGTGTACAAACGGATTCAAGATGGAATGTTGGACCAGGCAGAGGCAGTGAAGCAATTGAAGTTACTCGCTTCAAAGCATGTTCCCCAAGCTTCCGGCCGATTGCAGAATCAACTGCAAGCTGCTTTAACGGATATCGTGTGTGAGTTGCTAAAGGTGGATATCCAAGATATTGATGCAGACACGGAACTGAGCGAGTATGGATTTGATTCCATTTTAATCACGGATTTTGCTAACGCGCTGAACCGGAAGCTGAAGTTGAACCTGACTCCAGCAATATTTTTTGATAATCCTTCGCTGCAGGCATGTACGCAGTCATTAATGGATCAGTACGAAGAAGAAATTGCATCCTATTTTGCGGTTCAGGCTCCTTCTTTAAAACAGGGCGGCGACGAGGAACAGGGTTTGGCACGGGTGAAAACGGTGTTGCTGCAGGTGGTCTCCAAACTGCTGAAAGTGAGTGTGGACGATCTGGATACAGATACGGAGCTAAGTGAGTATGGCTTCGATTCCATTATGTTAACCGAGCTGGCCAATCGCTTGAATCGTGAATACCAACTGGAACTGACACCGGCCATGTTCTTTGATAACCCAACGATTCACCGCTTCGCTGAATATTTGCTTGAAGATTACGAAGGGGTATTTGCTCTTCCGGCTCAGGTCGAACAGCATTCTGTATTTCATGAAAATCAGACAGTGCATTCCGGATTAGATACAGCTCCGAAGCCGCTGCCCCAACCCCAACCGACTAAGCACGCGGATACCGTTGAACCGATTGCCATCGTCGGCATCAGCGCCAAATTCCCGCAAGCCCAAGACGCGGATGAATTTTGGAACAATATTATAGAAGGAAAAAACTGCATTACGGAAGTTCCGCTTGATCGGTGGAATTGGCAGGATTACCTTGGACTTCGCACAGATCCTTCAGCTGATACAGGCTTGAAGTGGGGCGGGTTTATCGATGGGGTGGATGAATTCGATCCGTTATTCTTTAAAATTTCTCCGCGCGAAGCCGAGATGATGGATCCTCAGCAGAGGCAAATGCTGAGTACGGTTTGGCATGCGATGGAGGATGCGGGCTTGCATCCCGAAGAACTATCCCGGCATACAACAGGCGTCTTTATAGCTGCCGGTCCGGGGGAGTACAAAGAGATCGTTACAATCCCGGCGAGTGACCCGATGGCTCCAGTAGCAATTGTGCCGTCAACGATCCCAAGCCGCATTTCGTATGCTCTGAATTTACGGGGACCGAGTGAATATTGCGAAGCAGCCTGCTCCTCAACGCTGGTTGCTTTGCATCATGCGGTGCAATCCATTCGACGGCAGGAGTGTGAGCAAGCTATTGTTGGCGCGGTGAATTTGCTTCTGTCCCCGATGGGATTTGTCGGTTTCGAGGCCATGGGCAACTTAAGTACAGACGGAAACGCGAAGTCGTTCCAGGCCGATGCTGATGGTTATGCCCGAAGCGAAGGTGTGGGAGCTCTCATTATTAAACCGCTGCATAAAGCTGAGGAGAATGGGGATCACATTTATGCTCTGATTCAAGGGACTGGTGTGGCCCATGGAGGTAAAGGCATATCGATGACTGCTCCTAATCCTGCTGGAATGCAGGCGGCGATATCTCAAGCCTATGAATCCGCAGGTATTGATCCAGTCACGGTGTCCTATGTGGAAGCGAATGGCGTTGCTTCGCCGTTGGGAGACAGTATTGAGATCAATGCTTTGAAGTCGATCGCTCCGCAAGAACGAAGTACAGGATTCTGCCAGGTCAGCAGTCTGAAGCCTTGTATTGGTCATGGTGAAGTCGTCTCCGGGATGGCTCAGCTTATCAAGGCGGTATATGCTTTGCGCCACCGGGTGATCCCGGCGGTACCCGGGTTCACCCGTCTGCACGAGCACATTTCCCTCAAAGGAAGTGCATTGCAGATTAGCGCGGAGAACCGTGCTTGGGAGATTAATACGGATGCGTCCGGACATGTTCTGCCAAGACGGGCCGGGGTTAACAGTTACGGTTTCGGCGGCGTGAACGCTCATGTGGTATTGGAAGAATATATACCTGAGTCAAAACAAGAGGTTGTACATTCCGTTACCCCTCAGCCGCAGATTGTCGTGTTTTCGGCAAAACATCGTGAACGCTTGCAAGCAGTGGTTCGTCGTATGCTTTCTTTTGTGGAAACGCATAGCGACTGGTCTTTACCGGATCTGGCTTTTACGCTTCAAACGGGGCGCCAGGCGATGGAATGCCGAATGGCTGTGATTGCTTCGGATAGGAATGATTTGGTCCAGAAGCTTAGAGCATTTTTGGATGCGGGTTCCCCAGAGCATATGCCAGACTTATCCCTTTCTGTCTTTTTAGGAGAACAGAAAGAGGAGCGCTCTGGCACGAAAAACCTGATCTCAGGAAACATCGAGGAGACCGTGGTTCGGATGCTTTTGGCTGAAAATAACTTGGAAAAATTGGCGCTTCACTGGGTACAGGGAGGCCATATTCCTTGGAAATCACTCCATCCGTCAGGCCAGGTCCACAAATTATCGTTGCCAGTGTATCCATTTGAGCGGAAGAGGTATTGGCTGGAATCGAAATTCCAACACGCCACCAGTTCCGAGTTCCCAGGGGAGCTTGCTGGGGGGCAAAACCTGTCCGGGCGAGATCCGGGTACGATTCTTAGTTGCTTAAAGCAAGGCATTAGTGAAGTGCTGGCTATTCCTGTAGATGAATTGCGGGTAAATCAATCGCTGAGTCATCTGGGATTCAACTCGATCCAAGCCGTTACGCTTCGCTATATGCTGGAAAGAACATTTACTGTAGCTATTCCGATGGGCAGCATTAGCGGTGCTGAGACGATTGGACAAATGGAGCAAAATTTGCGTGATATCGTGGTTCCTGCTCAATCAGAATCCAATGAACTCTTGCGTAAAGATGTAGATTATCCTCAAATTGTGATTCAACCAGAAGGACGATTCCAGCCATTTCCGCTGAGCGACATTCAAGAATCATTTCTGACTGGACGCAAATTACGCATCGGCAAGGATTGGGTCGGCTGTCATATTTATTTGGAACTTGCCGTGAGTGAATTGGATATTTACCGTCTTCAGCAAGCTTGGGAGCGATTGATTGCCTATCACGATATGCTGCGTACGAAAATTATGACGACCGGGCAGCAGCAGGTTCTGAAAGATACGCCGACGTATGTGATTAAAGCCGTTGATCTGCGGTTGAAAACGGAGGCGGAGCAGGAGGTTCATATTAGCAAAGTTCGGGAGACAATGTCGCACAAAGTATACGAAACAGATCAATGGCCGCTTTTTGAAATTCGTGTCAGTATACTTCCTAATAAGAAATATGTCATTCATTTCAGCATCGATGAATTCATTACAGACGCCGGAGGCGTGCATATGCTCTTGCAACAATGGCGGCAGCTGTACGATGATTCGACCCAAGCGTTACCGGAACTGCAGCTTTCTTTTCGGGATTATATCTTAGCAGTCAAAAAGTTTGAGGAGTCGCCTAAATATCATCAAGACTTGGATTATTGGGTTACAAAGTTGGAGCAGATGCCACAGGGGCCTGATCTTCCGAGAGCGACGAAACCGCAGGATAACCGCACCTATGAACGGAAAAGGCTAAGCGGCTCGCTAAGGGAGGATGAATGGATAGCGTTAAAAAAGAAGGCGAAACAATGGAATATATCCTCCACGGTATTAATCCTGACAGTGTTCACCGAATTCTTGCGAGTATGGAGTGACCGTAAAGCATTTTCGTTAATACTCACTTACTATAATCGGCTCCCGCTTCATCCGCAGTTGCATCAGGTGTTAGGACCATTTATATCGTCGACGATTTTTGTGGCTGACGATTGGAAGGAGCAAACGGCAGGCGGGATAGATTCATTGGAGGCAAGAGCCCGGCATCATCAAGTCCGCTTATGGGAGGATTTGGACCATAGCAGCGTCAGTGGGGTCCGGGTGTTAAGGGAGCTTAAATCAAGAAATAAAATGAGCAGCTCCACCACTTTGCCGGTTGTATTTACATCGTTGCTAAACAATGATTTTGAGCTTGCAGACGGTTTAAAACAATCTAGTTTCTTTAACCAGATCAGCTATATGGTGACGCAAACGCCGCAGGTGTATTTGGATCATCAAGTTTTTGAACAGGATGGTTGCTTACATTACAGTTGGGATGTGGCCGAGTCGTATTTTGGAACGAACGTGATTACTGATATGTTTGCAGCTTATAGCCAACTGCTGGAAATGCTTAGCAGGGAAGAGGGGGCTTGGATCGTTGACCAGTGGGCACCTGCCATGTATAAAATTCGGGATGAGAATGCCGCGCAGGAGGGGGTCTCAGCCGAGCTGCCTTCGGGATTGATGATTGAGGCTGCGTCCTCTGAGCGATATCAGGCTTTTCCTTTGACCGATCAGCAAATGGCTTATGCATTTGGCAGAAGCGGTCTGATGGCTGGAGAAGAGAATGGTTGTCAGGTCTACCAGGAGATCGAAGTAGAATCTCTGGATATCTCACGGTTGGAGCAAGCTTGGCAGAAGCTGATTTCAACCCATGACATGCTCAAAGCCGTGATCAAGCGGGATGGCAGTCAGGTTATTTTAGAGGAAACGCCCGCGTTTTTTATCGAGGCCTCAGATCTGCGGGGCGGCCGCGATGAGGAGATTCAGGAGCAATTAAAGCTGACGAAAGATGCTATGGTTGAGCATGTCTACGCGTTGGATCAGTGGCCCTATTTTGACTTGCGCGTATCGGTTATTGACAACCTAAGATCCCGAATTCATTTCTGTATTGATATGCTGATCGCTGACGGCAATAGCATCAATCTATTGTTAACACAGCTTCTGCATACGTATGAACACATGGGAACCGATTTGAAAAAGGCCGAAATCTCCTATCGGGACTATGTTCTTGCGCTACATCGTTACCGGAAGTCAGAGAACTATCAGACAAGCCTGGGCTACTGGATTCAGAAATTTACCGGTATTCCCTCCGGACCGCAATTGCCTACCACCGTTGTATCGAAGGGGAGACAATCGGTTCAGCGTAGGCAGTTGACGGGTGTGATAGAAAAGTGGCAGGTCTTAAAAGAGAAGGCTGCGCTTTTAGGGGTGTCCCCGGGTATGGTTCTACTGACGGCTTATGCTGATGTATTGGCAGCTTGGGGACAAAAGCTTCCTTTCACTATCGTTATTCCAAGCTGGGAGAGGTTGCCCCTTCATCCCGATATCATGGAGGTCGTTGGTGATTTCACAGCGATGAGCTGGGTAGTGGTTCAACCGGAAAACAGAAGCTTTGCACAAAAAGTGCGCGATTACCATGCTGTAGTTCGGGAAGATTTATCGCATATGGCCGTAAGCGGATTGAATGCTTTACGGAGAGTGGCGATGGGTGGCAATAGGAAGCTTACGTTTCCGGTGGTTTTCACAGATTTGTTCACCCCGTCTGAAGCAGCGCTGCCGCGGGGGTTTGAAATCGGAGAAAAACAGAGTAAAACGCCGCAAGTGCATTTGGATCATATTAGTGAGGAACGGGATGGTCAGCTGCATATTTGCTGGGACGTGGCCGAAGATGTGTACCCGAGAGGGATGATGGAGGAGATGTTCGCAGGTTATCAACGGATGATCGAGGCGCTGGCGAATGAGCCGGAATATTGGGATCGTCATCATGTTGACGATTTGATTGGGGCACGCCCTGATCACTATATGTATGATACCGCAAATGACGGGAGGGTTATTTAGAGATGGTTACAGGACTTCCTATATCAAAATTGGACATCCGTCAGGCCGGACACAATGCGGGCGGGAATGATCGGATGCATCCATGTCTGCATCATTATTTTGAAGAACAGGCTGCACGCACGCCCCACCTTCCGGCCGTCCGGTTTAAAGATGAACAGATGAGCTATGGGGAATTAGACGCGCTCACCAATCAATGCGCCCGTTATTTAAGAAGCATCGGCGTTGGCCCGAACCGGATTGTAGGAGTTCTGA
Source organism: Paenibacillus dendrobii (assembly GCF_009807035.1). Lineage (GTDB taxonomy): Bacteria > Bacillota > Bacilli > Paenibacillales > Paenibacillaceae > Paenibacillus_AQ > Paenibacillus_AQ dendrobii. Next base: position 732,521 of record NZ_WUBI01000002.1, on the reverse strand, counting down.
TGGATAGATCGCCGGAGATGATCATAGCGCTTATGGGGATTTTGAAGGCGGGCGGCGCGTATTTGCCTCTGGATCCGGCTTACCCGGAGGAGCGGCTATTATTTATGCTGGAAGATGCGGGCGTTACGGTCGTCTTGTCGCAAGCCAAGTGGCAGGAAGCGTGGGCCGATTACGATGGCACGTTCTGCTGTTTGGACAGCCATTGGGAACTCGCCATTGCGCCGGAATCCACCGGCAGACTGGACGCTGTAGCGACACAGGATGATTTGGCTTACGTCATCTATACTTCGGGATCGACCGGAAAACCGAAAGGATGCATGCTATCGCACCAGGCCATCTGTAATCGGTTATTGTGGATGCAGGGTCAGTACGAGTTGGATGAACGTGATCGTGTGTTACAAAAAACGCCGTTTACCTTCGATGTATCGGTATGGGAATTGTTCTGGCCTTTGCTTGCAGGAGCTTGTTTGGTTATCGCGAAACCGGGTGGGCATAAGGATAGCCATTATTTGGTGGAGACCATCGTACAAGAAAACATTACAATCTGTCATTTCGTTCCGTCGATGCTCCGCTTTTTTATTCAACATCCGGGTGCTGGCCGCTGCACGGCGCTACGGCATGTGTTCACCAGCGGCGAAGCGCTCCCCTATGATTTGATGATGGAAGCCATGAACAGGTTGCCGGCAAAACTTCATAATTTGTACGGTCCAACTGAAGCCGCAGTGGACGTAACTTATTGGGAATGTGAAGACAGACCGGATAAAAAGGTACCCATTGGGTTGCCGATCACCGGGATTCAGCTCTATATACTGGATGATCAGTTGCAGGAAGTACGGCGCGGGGAAGAAGGCGAATTGCATATCGGAGGACAAGGATTGGCAAAAGGATACTTGAACCGGCCGGAAATGACCGAAGAAAAGTTCATCCGAAATCCGTTTAGCATGGACCAGGACACCAGGTTGTATAAGACGGGCGATAGAGCCAGATTACTCCCTGACGGCACAATAGAGTTCTTGGGACGCATCGACTTTCAGGTTAAATTACGCGGGAACCGCGTAGAACTTGGCGAGATTGAAGAGGTGATCAGAGAGTATGAGGCCGTGAGCGATTGTGTCGTGGCGGTAAAGGAGAGTGTGGCTGACGATCCCAAACTGGTAGCCTACATTGTGGCAAATGGATCCCCGCCTTCGCCCAAACAATTGCGGGATTACGTCCGCAGCAAACTGCCTGAATTTATGGTGCCGAATATCGTTGTGGTATTGGATGGCCTTCCCGTGACGCAGCATGGCAAACTTGATCGGGCCGCATTGCCGTGGCCATTGAAGGAAGAGACGATCTCCCAAGATTCAGGCTTGGAACTTTCGGTTTCGAGTGCTGGCTATGCCCCTATTCAGGATGCCAGACCAACTACGAGTGGGCATGGCAGTGTAATAGCCGACAGAGCCAACCGGATTCAATATCTGCTGACGTATTTGAACGAGTCTTTAGGCCTCGTCGTATCCGGAGAAAACGATGATTTATTCGATGCGGGAGCCACTTCGCTGACCTTGGTCCAGGTGGTGGATAAAGTTCAGCAAACGTATGGTGTACAAATTCCGGTTGATGTCCTATTGGAATCACCTCACGTGAAGGCAATTGTGGATTATGTCGTTGAGCATACGGATGCACGGGAGTTGAAGCAAGAGACGGGTAAAGCGCCACGGACTGTTATTGCTCCATCAAGTGAAATATTGAATAACCGAAGTAAGGTTATTCAACTGACGGATGGTCCCGAAGGGAAACAGAAGTATGTTCAGGATAGTTACATCCGGGAATTCGTACCTTCGGTTATTCCGGTAGACCAGTTTGGACGTTATCTGTCTCTGCTGCGAAGTGAATCTGTACATGGTGAATTGAAGTATCTGTACCCTTCCGCGGGTGGTTTAAATGCGATTCAAACCTATGTCTTTATCAAAGAACATGCTGTGGAAGGCCTTGAGGCGGGTATCTATTATTACGATCCGGACCAACATGCTTTATTTGTAATATCCACTCCGACGGGGTTGGATCGGACGGTGTTTACTATAGATGATCGTGATATGTATGATGACGCTGGATTTGTCTTGTTTTTTATCGCGGAACTTCATGCTATCGTTCCAGTCTACCAAGGAATTAGTTCAAGCCTGGTTACCTTGGATGCAGGGTATATGGGGCAACTCATGGCAGATGGCCTTGAAGAGGTTGGTTTAGGCGCATCACCGACAGCAGGAGTGGATTTTGAGCGTATTCATCATTTGTTTCAATTAAGCTCAAATCACAAATTTATTCATTGCCTGTTGGGGGGCATCCCATCTAAGGATGTTTCGCGAGATCGGGAAGTCGATGCATGGCGATCCACAGGTAAATTGGTCACCGACCATATTTGCGATTATACGGGAGATCGTACATTTGCCTCATTTTTAACGATTGATCTAAAGAATACGTTGCAGAATATGAACCCGCAGGCCAAAGCGAAGCCAGATGAACATCCGGCCCATTTGAGACAGTTCCCCAGAGGAACAAAGACCATTCCGCTGGTCCGTCAATCGTTTGCGCCGAGCCATTATGTGCGGCGTTCCAGTCAACGCGATTATTTGGATAAACCACTGACTTTGCAACAATTGGGCAGTGTATTGTCTTTGTTTATCCAAACCGGTCGGAAAGAGAATAACGGCCATCGAATTATTCCTTCCTTGTCTGGCGCTTATGGCGTTCAGGCTTATTTGTATATCAAAGAAAACGGTGTGGAAAATCTGGAGGAGGGTATTTACCAGTACGACCCAATGACGCATACGTTGATATCGGTATCATCTCAATTGAGTAAACCGATTAAGGGCAGTTACACACCATTCAACCGAAAACAGTTTGGAAAAGCGGCCTTTTGCCTGTTTTTCATCGGGCAGTTGGATCAATTGAAGCCGATGTATGGCAGCGACAGCTTACACGCAGCTTTGTTGGAAGCTGGTTATTGGGGACAACGTCTGATGAATCGGCAGGCTGAATTCGATATTGGCGTTTGTCCCATTGGCGGTCTGGATTTTGAGCGGATCCGCACGGATTTTCATTTGGACAACCATCAGGTGTTGTTACATAGTTTCACCTGCGGCTGCTTTGTGCGTGAACTTTCTGATGAATTATCGGTCCATCCTGCTGCAGGGCCTATATTGGCTGACTTTACGCGTAAAAGAGAAGCGGTTCAACATGATATGGCTATTGTCGGTATCAGCGGGAAATATCCAGGAGCAGAGGATCTGGAAACCTTCTGGGCTAATCTGAAGACGGGCATAAGCAGTTTTCAGACATTGCCTGAGGAACGGAAAAAATGGTGGAAGTCAGGTGGGGATCATCCCCAATCCGCATCGGAAGTTACGGAGCGTGCGGGTTATTTAAATGACATCGATTGTTTTGACAGTCTGCTGTTTCATATTTCTCCGGGTGAAGCGCGAAGGATGGACCCGCAAGAGCGTCTATGTCTGGAAGCTGCTTGGGCCTGTTTGGAAAATGCGGGGTACACCGCTGCCGGCTTGACACAGTCTTGCGGTAAAGTGGGCGTCTTTATTGGCGCAATGTGGAGCGATTACCAAAATCAAAATACGGGGGATTCACTGGGAAACCATGATGTAAAAGCGACTTCTCTGCATTCGTCTATCGCTAACCGGATCTCGTATTTCTTTAATTTTAACGGACCAAGCCTAGCGGTGAATACGTCTTGCTCTTCTGCTTTGACAGCCCTGCACCTGGCGGGTGAAAGCGTGAAGAAGGGGGAGTGTAACGCAGCGATCGTGATTGGCGTGAATCTGATGACTCATGCATATCATTCGGATGTACTGGAGAGTCTGGATTTTCTATCCCAAGATGGAACATGTAGACCATTTGGCGCGGAGGCTAACGGATGGGTGGCTGGTGAAGGCGTAGGGGCTCTTTTGCTGAAACCTATTGAGGAAGCTGAACGAGACAGGGATTATATCCATGGATTGATTAAAGGGACAGCTATAGGGCATACCGGGAAGTCGGCCCGGTTTGGGGCGCCGAAATCGGCTGCGCAAGCGGAATCGATTGAACAAGCTTTAGCAGACGCGAGGGTAGCGCCTGAATCGATCAATTATATTGAGGCCGCTGCACCTGGAGCAGGTCTTGCGGATGCTTCGGAGATGGATGCGATCAAAAAAGTGTTTCAGCACAAATTCAGCGACAATGATCCTTGCTATATCGGCTCGGTGAAGGCGAATATCGGTCATCTGGAGTCTGCTTCAGCCATGTCGCAAATTGCTAAAGTATTGCTTCAAATGAAGTATGGAGCGATTGCACCGACATTGAACACCCAGCCCCGGAATCCGTTCATTCAACTTCAGGGAAGCGGGTTGGACATTGCCGATACCTATATGTCCTGGCCTGTGCAGAAGCAGAATGGTCAGGGTAGCGTCAAGCCGTTCCGTGTGCTTGTTAATGCATTCGGCGCTACGGGTTCTGGCGGACACATTATCATGGAACAGTATATTCCATCTTATGAAGATCGGGTGAGGAGAGCCGGACACATCGTTATCCCTTTATCAGCCGCATCCCGCGAGCAGTTGAACCAGTTGGCTGGCAGACTGTATGCATATCTGTGGAATCATAAACAGGCGAATCTGACAGATATCGGCTACACACTTCAAACGGGCCGGAACGAGATGAGTGAAAGAATGGCTTTCGTGGCAACAAGCACGGAGGATCTGGTTCGTATATTGGATAATTACCTTCAAGGAACCAAAGAGGTATCGGGTCTTTACCAGGGAATTGCGAGCGCTGAGGCTGAATCAGCAGGTCTGCCGGATAAGAAAAAGGCAAATCTAAACGACCCATTTTCAATTGCAGAGCACTGGGTGCGTGGCGAAGAAATTACATGGGAAGCGACTCATCAAGGCAATGAAAGGAGGGTTCCACTGCCAACGTATCCGTTTGCTAAAGAAAGTTATTGGATGGGTATCGATGCCGAGGAATCCGTGCCAACCATCCAACGGCCGAATCTTGCCGTAGAAGTGCCGGGAAGATTAGCGCAACTTGAAGACTACTTAAAACAGCGCTTTTCCGAGGTTTCGGAAATTCCGACAGCAAGAATCAGCGCAAAAGCTGCGCTTGATCAATATGGAATCAGTTCGCTGATGATTACAGCTTTAAATGCGAAGCTGGAGCGGGATTTTGGCGAGTTACCCAAAACTTTATTTTTTGAATATCAGACGCTGCATGAGTTAGCGCAGTATTTGTTAGAGACCTATGCGGCGCAAGTGGATGCATTATTTCCATCAACGGTTTCGGTAACCGATCTTTCAGAAGTCTCAGCCCCCGATCTGGTTGAGCGCCAGGCAGATATGAAGGGGAATAAGACAACTCTCCAAGCCAGCAGTCAGATGGACGTAGCCATTATTGGTGTCAGTGGCCGCTATCCACAAGCGCAAAATATAGCGGAATTCTGGGAGAAACTGAAGCACGGAGTGGACTGTATCACGGAAATCCCTGCAGCGCGTTGGGAGCATGGAAATTATTACGATGAACAGAAATCAGCACCTGGAAAAACGTATAGTAAATGGGGCGGGTTCATAGATGACGTGGATAAATTTGATCCGCTCTTTTTTAATATTTCGCCGAGAGAAGCCGAGCGGCTTGATCCCCAGGAACGTCTGTTTCTGGAAACGGTATGGCACACGATAGAGGATGCCGGATATAACCGCAAAGAGCTAAAGCGGAATTTTCACGACCAGGTCGGGGTTTTTGTAGGCGTTATGTACGGGGAATACCAGCTTTTAAATAACTCCGATACTGGTTCGTCGCTCATTTCTTCTTATGCTTCGATTGCAAACCGGGTTTCTTATTTCTTTGATTTTCATGGTCCTAGTATAGCGATCGATACGATGTGCTCTTCGTCGCTAACGGCCCTCCATTTGGCCGTAGAAAGCATGAGGCGAGGTGAATGCCGGGCGGCGGTCGTAGGTGGCGTTAATCTGTCCCTGCATCCTTCCAAATACATTGCGCATTCGCAGTTAACGATGTCATCCACGGATGGCCGCTGTCGCAGCTTCGGCGAAGGGGGCGACGGGTTCGTTCCCGGCGAAGGGGTCGGCGCGCTGCTTGTGAAGCCACTGGATCAGGCAGTTCAAGATGGAGATCACATTTATGGTGTCATTAAGGGAACTTCCGTCAACCATGGCGGTAAAACCAACGGATATACCGTACCTAATCCGGCCGCACAAAGTGACCTTATAACAGAAGCTCTGGAGAGCTCCGGTATTGATGCAAGGACGATCAGTTATGTAGAAGCCCATGGAACCGGTACCTCTTTGGGTGATCCAATCGAAATTTCAGCGCTATCTAGAAGTTTTGGAGAGCATACGGCTGATCGCCAGTACTGCGCGATTGGGTCGGTCAAATCCAATATCGGTCATCTGGAGGCTGCAGCTGGTATTGCCGGCATTACGAAAGTGCTGTTACAAATGCAGCATAAACAGCTGGTGCCTTCCTTGCACGCTCAAACTCTGAATCCGAATATTTCTTTTGAAAAAACACCGTTTACCGTTCAACAGCAACTTCGCGTGTGGGAGCAACCATCCATCGAAATGAACGATGGAGTGGTAGCAACTTATCCAAGGCGTGCTTCTGTCAGTTCCTTCGGGGCAGGCGGAGCAAATGCGCATGTCATTCTGGAAGAATATGAGGCTCAGCTTACGGACAGCAAAGAAGCGGCTCACCAGTCGGAGGCATATGCGTTCGTTCTATCCGCTAGGAATGAAGAAAGACTTCTGGCTTATGCCCGCGAGCTTAGTGAGGCATGGGAAGACGAGGCATGCGCGGTACCCGTTCTTGCCGATCTGGCCTATACCCTCCAGGTCGGACGGGAGCCGCTTGAAGAACGTTTGGCATTCCTTTTCGGATCTTTCGCGGAGCTGAAGGAAAAGCTGCGAAGCTTTGTAGAAGGTCGAGGTTCCTTTAGCGGTTTGTTCCGTGGACAAACCAAGGAGAATAAAGACGCCTTAGCCGCTTTTACCGATGATGAGGAACTGCAAGAAGCGTTAGACAAATGGTTATCGCGCAAAAAATATACAAAGCTTTTGGAGTTTTGGGTCAAGGGACTGGATTTGGACTGGCAAAAACTTTATACCCGTGAAAGACCGGAGCGTATCTCGCTTCCTGTGTATCCGTTTGCCAAGGAGCGATATTGGATTAAGGTGAATGATACGCCAACCGTGGCTGCATCAGTCGCGGCGTCCTTTCTTCATCCATTATTGCACCGTAATACGTCGGATTTATCCGAACAGCGGTTTAGCTCGACGTTCACAGGCCAAGAATTTTTCCTGAAAGACCATGTGATACATGGCAAATCCGTGTTGCCTGGTGTCGCCCATCTGGAAATCGCCCGTGCAGCGGCTCTATTGGCAACAGGCAGGCAAGTCGATGCTTCGACAGCCATATCTTTGAAGAACATCGTTTGGACGCGGCCGGTTATGGTGGATGTGGAGCCAGCGGAAATTCATATTGGCTTGTATCCAGAGGATACGGGAGAAATCAGCTATGAAATATATAGGATATCAGGAACAGGCAGTAACGAACATGAAGATGACTCTGTAGTGTACAGTCAAGGTGCAGTGTCGTTTATAACAAATCCGCTTCCCTTTTATTTGGATCTGCCTGCTCTGCAAGAGCAATGCCAAGCAAAATCATACTCCCGCGATGTTATCTATGAGACGTTGAGCGCGATGAGTATGGCTTATGGTCCAGCCTTCCAGGGTATCGAACAGCTCCACGTTGGAACCGGTCAAGTGTTGGCTCGGCTTGCGATGCCTGCTGGGGTTGAAGGTGCTGGAGAAGGTCTTGTATTACATCCATCCATCATGGATGCAGCTCTTCAATCCTCGATCGGATTAATGATGGGTTCCATGGAATCCGGATATGAAGGAACTGTACAGGCGCTGAAGCCCGCTGTGCCGTTTGCTCTACAGGAGATCGAAATTTTGTATCCATCTGCAACGGCCGTGTGGGCTTGGATTCGCTATTCTTCAGGAAGCACCGAGGACGATAAAGTGCGCAAATTGGATATCGATTTATGTGATGAACATGGAAGGGTGCAAATTCGCATTCATGGGTTCTCAACTCGAGTATTGGAGGGCGAGGCAAGTGTAGCGAGTTCCACTGAGCATGATATGTTGATGCTCGAGCCGGTTTGGAGCGAGCAGGAGGGAAGTCATGATCTATCATCTTTGGACTATGAGCAACAGATCGTATTTCTATGCGAAATGGAGCACCTGCATCCGACCTCACTGGAGACGATTTTGAAAAACGGTGCACCTACTGCAAGATGCGTGGTTCTGTCCTCCGGGGCTAGCGATATCAGCGAGCGCTTCCAGTCTTATGTGGGCCAGATCATATCTGGGATTCAAGTCGCCTTAAAGGAAAAGCCGCAAGGCAAGATATTCATTCAAGTCGTGTCGTCACGGCAGCAGGAGGGGCAACTATTCTCTGCTCTTTCCGGCATTTTGAAAACGGCGCATTTAGAGCACGCTAGGCTGATCTGTCAGCATATTGAACTTGAAGAACAGGAAGATGCAGAACAGCTGGCGGCCAAACTGAAAATGAATGGGCTGTACCCGGGAGATATCCGCATCCGTTATCAGAACGGCAAGCGCTGGGTAGGCGGCTGGCGCGAAAATGAGCAGCTTCTGGATGACAACAGTGTATCGATGATCCCTTGGAAAGATGAAGGGGTCTATTTAATCACGGGTGGAGCAGGCGGATTAGGGCTTGTTTTTGCGCGGGAAATGGTCTCACGTGCAAAACAAGTGACGCTTATTTTGGTGGGCCGCTCCGAACTTCGTGAGAGCGCAAGAAATATCATCAACGATTTGGAAGCGTTAGGAGCCACGGTAGTCTACAAGCAACTGGACATCACGAAGACTGCCGAGGTGTCACGATTCATTCACGAAATTGTTCAGAACTTTGGAGGACTTCATGGCATTCTTCATGCCGCAGGTCTCATTCGTGACCAACTCATTATCCATAAATCCGCAGAAGAGTGTCGGGAGGTGCTCGGTCCAAAGGTAGCAGGACTCGTGAATCTGGATCAGGCAACCAAAGATCTTAACCTTGATTTCTTTCTGCTTTTCTCCTCCTTGTCGGGTGCGATGGGCAATCCGGGGCAGGCAGATTATGCCTGCGCGAATGCGTTTATGGATGAGTTTGCGGCATACCGCAATTCGTTGGCAGCTTCGTTGAAGCGTACAGGCCAAACGATATCGGTCAATTGGCCATTGTGGAAAGATGGCGGCATGCGTCTGGACGCGGCGTCCGAGAATAACATGTTCCAGCATACAGGAATGGTCAGCATGTCCACGGACAGCGGCTTTTTTGCTCTCTATCGGGCCTTTGCAGCGAAACGTCCGCAGTTCCTCGTAGCCGAAGGCAATGGGGAACGAATCCGGCGGAAGCTTTTACCGCAAGCAGCGGCTTTGATCACCAAGCCTGCGCAGGACGTTGCGACGGCACAACCTGTCATGGTTGCCTCTACAAGAACAGGAATGGATAACCAACATGCGCAAGTTCAAAGCTTGCTTATTCAACAAGTGTCTAAACTGCTTAAAGTAAATCCTCAAGATATTGACGCACACACTGAGCTTAGTGAATACGGATTTGATTCCATCACGTTGACGGAATTCGCCAATTCCTTGAACCAAAGCTATGGAATTGATTTGACGCCAGCACTGTTTTACGAGCATTCGACGCTTCAAAGGGTCGCAGCATATTTGATGGAAGCCTATGCGGATATATTTGCGGTTGCTATGAAGCCCGCAGAAATAGAACCGAAAAGAGAGGAACTGCTGCATCAAGAGATTCATGAACCGTTACCAAGCTTGCCATCTGGAAGAAAGAGCCGTCGCTTTGCAGGAAACAGTGCTGTGCAGTTTACATCTTCGCCCGGAACTCAGGCTGAATCGCCGGCACGTCAGTCAGCACCAGAGCCGATTGCGATTGTAGGGGCAAGCGGTACATTCCCGATGGCTCGGGATTTGGATGAGTTTTGGAGTAACTTGGTACAGGGGAAAGATTGTATTACTGAAATACCTCTAGCGCGTTGGGATTGGCGGGAGTATTACGGCGACCCGACCAAAGAGGCTAATAAAACGAACATCAAATGGGGCGGATTCATAGACGGCGTTGACGAATTTGATCCATTATTCTTCGGTATATCCCCGAGAGAAGCTGAATCCATGGACCCGCAGCAGCGATTGTTAATGACATATGCATGGAAGGCTATTGAGGATGCAGGTTACTCTGCGCAAAGCTTATCCGGTACGAAGACAGCGATCTTCGTCGGGACGACAGCGAGCGGTTACAGCGAGCTGGTTTCCAGGGCGAACGTAGCCATGGAAGGCTATACCTCCACAGGTATGGCGCCATCGATGGGGCCTAACCGCATGAGCTATTTCCTGAATGTTCATGGCCCGAGCGAACCGATCGAAACAGCTTGTTCAAGTTCGCTAGTTGCTATTCACCGGGCTGTAAGCGCGATAGAGAGTGGTTCCTGTGAGATGGCGATTGTCGGCGGGGTGAACACGATCGTCGTCCCATCCAGCCACATGATGTTCAATAAAGCTGGCATGCTATGCGAGGATGGACGCTGCAAAACCTTCTCCAGTGAAGCTAACGGTTACGTAAGAGGAGAAGGCGTCGGAATGCTGTTCCTTAAAAAGTTGAAGGACGCCGAGGAAGCGGGCGACCATATTTATGGTCTGATTCGCGGCACTGCTGAGAACCACGGAGGTCGGGCTACGTCTTTGACGGCACCTAATCCGAGGGCTCAAGCCGATCTATTAGTATCCTCTTATATGAAAGCTGGCATCGACCCACGGACAGTCGGATACATCGAAGCTCACGGTACAGGCACCGAATTGGGTGATCCAATCGAGATTAACGGGCTGAAAGCCGCCTTCAAGGAATTGTACGAAAAGACGGGAGATTCACAGGTGCTGGATGCCCATTGCGGGCTTGGTTCGGTCAAAACCAATATAGGACATCTGGAACTAGCTGCAGGAATTGCAGGCGTGATGAAATGCTTGATGCAGATGAAGCACAGAACACTGGTGAAAAGTTTGCATAGTGAAAACTTGAATCCTTATATTCAACTGAAGGACAGCCCGTTCTATATTGTTCAGGAAGCCCGCGAGTGGAAAGCCATTCAGGATGAAGATGGCAATGAATTGCCTCGTCGTGCAGGAGTCAGTTCGTTTGGTTTTGGCGGTGCGAACGCGCATGTCGTGCTTGAAGAATATATTCCTAGGAACCGGGAAGTGCACAGTGGAGCGATTTCTAGCCGTAACCCTGCGCTTCTTGTCTTATCCGGTAAGAATGAAGCAAGACTTCTTGAACAAGCAAGCCTCCTGCTGCGCACCTTGGAAGAGAAGCGATTCACGGATGCGGATCTGGAGGATATCGCTTATACGCTGCAAGTTGGAAGGGAAGCGATGGATGAGCGTCTAGGCATTATCGCAGAATCGATCCAAGAGCTGGTGCATAAATTACAGTCTGTTGTTGACGGAGAACAAGGCATCGCGGGCGTATACAGGGGACAAATCAAAAGCAGCAAAGAAGCGATGGCGATTTTTGCATCCGATGAAGATATGGGCGGAATCGTGGATGTGTGGATCGCAAAAAGGAAATATGCGAGGATGCTTGAGCTTTGGGTTAAAGGCCTGCAATTCGATTGGAATAAGCTGTATGTAAACCGTAAGCCTTCCCGCGTCAGTCTGCCGACCTATCCGTTTGCCAAAGAGCGGTACTGGGTGAAGCTGGATGATGAGGAGAACAAACCTAATAGAATTAAACATACAACCACACAAATCGTAGAACATGCGAAGGAACCGCAGAATGAAGAATGGTCAGAAGCGGGTCTGGAAGCGCGGTTGACCCAAATTATCGCCGAGCTCGTCCGAATTCCAGAAAGCCAACTTCGAAAAGATGAAGATCTTGCTGCTTACGGGCTCGATTCGATCGGATTCATGGGCTTGATCAACACGGTCCGCGAGTTATATCAGGTGAAGCTCTCGCCTAAACAATTGCTTGCTTACGATACGATAAGTAAGCTTGCGCAATATATTCTTCATGAGATACCTGGGCAAAATCAAGCTTCCGCTGCTTCACGGGAACCGGATAAATTCATGTTGTCCAGTGGGCAAAAGGGACTGTGGTTAATCCATCAGTTAGCTCCTGAGGGTTATGCCTATAACATCCCGAATACGTATCGCATCCGGCAGTATCTTCATATGGACGCGTTGCGCGCTGCATTCAGAGGCATCGCGCTGCGGCATCCTCTTTTGCGTGCAACGATCCGTATGCAAGATCAAGAGCCAGTACATGTCATTGGGTCGGCTGATCGTATTTCGGTGCAGACGGAAAATGTAGCACATCTAACGCAGAGTCAGCTGATGCAGCATGTATCGACGATAGCTCGGCTTCCGTTTGATTTGGAGCAAGGTCCGCTCCTTCGAGTACATGTATTCACTTTGTCGGAGCATGACCATATCTTGTTGATGAATGTGCATCACCTCGTCTTCGATGGAACATCGGTACTCATTTTGCTGAGGGAATTGCTGCAGCTTTATGCGGAAGAAGTAGCAGGCGGAGGTCAAGCCGAATATCTTCCAAACGGGAAATCCTATTCAGATTTTGTGGAGTGGCAGACCCAGTTTTTGCAAAACGATGAAGGGCAGGCAAGCCGGGCATATTGGCAGGAAAAGCTAGCAGGCGAACTGCCTGTGCTGAATCTTCCGATGGCGAAACCACGCAAGGAGATATCCTCTTTTAAAGGGGCGTCTTACAACATCGAGCTATCTTCAGAACTTTCAGCGAGGATTCAATCTGTTTGCCTAGACGAGAGAGTATCTCCTTTTGTGCTGATGCTGAGCGCTTTAAAGGTGCTTCTGTACCGTTATACGAATCAAGAAGATATCATGATCGGTACTGCCGTTGAACGAAGACCGGGTACGGATTTCCAAGATACGATTGGGTATTTCATGAATATGGTATTGATTCGCTCCCATGTGGAAGGTCATTCGACGTTCCGGCATTTATTACAAGAAGTACGCATTAACACACTTGAAGCATTAGAGCATGGGGATTATCCTTTTTCAGAAATCGTCAAAGACATGAAGGGAAACAGGCAGAGAGGAGACTCTCCGCTTATTCAAGTTGCGTTTATTTTTCAAAATTGGTTCCAGTCAACGGATCAACTTGTAACTGGGGAAGCTGACATGAATAGAGGACAGTTACTGCAACTTGAACATGTCAAAGACGTCCACCAGGAGGGAGAGTTCGATCTCACGCTGGAGATTCTCAAGATGGAGGACCGATACCAAGTCTGCTTCAAATACAATCCGGACCTTTTCGAAGGCGGGGCCATAAGCAGAATGTCCGAGCATTATATGGAATTGCTTCGTTTATTTACGGTCGACCACAAGCAAACCATCGGTAAAGTTGATTACCTGACCACAGAAGAAAAAGCGAGTATAGCTGCATGGAACAAAACGGAAGCGGCTTTTCCGCAAGATCGTTGTGTTCATCAGTTATTTGAAGATCAGGTGGAACGCACGCCAGATCAGACTGCCGTCATATTTAAAGATCAGATACTGACGTACGCAGAACTGAATGCGAAGGCCAATCAATTAGCTCGCGTTCTTCGGCAAAAAGGACTCAAACCGAACATGGTTGTCGGCATCATCATGGAAAGATCGCTGGAAATGATGGTGTGTCTCTTTGGTATTTTAAAGGCAGGCGGCGCTTATCTGCCGATTGACAGAGAGTATCCGAAAGAACGGATGGACTACTTGCTGGAGAACAGTAATGCGAAGTTTTTGATTCTTCAACATCAAGGTATTGCACAAATTGAATTCGACGGGCAAATCATTAGCCTGGATCAGCCGGATTCGTTCCATGCAGATGACAGCAATCCTGTGTGCGTGAATAAGCCGAACGATCTTGTTTACGTGATCTACACGTCAGGTTCGACGGGCAAGCCGAAAGGCGTAATGATTGAGCATCATTCGCTCATTAATCGGCTGAAATGGACGCGCAGTGTGTATGCGTTATCGGGCAAAGATGTCCTGCTGCAAAAAACGCCGTATACGTTCGATTGTTCTGTATGGGAGTTGTTCTGCTGGTCGATCGAAGGGGCCCAAATATGTTTCCTGCCGCCACATGCGGAAAAGGACCCTGAGGCAATCATGGAAGCGGTAGAGAACAATCAGGTAACCTTGATCCATTTTGTCCCTTCCATGTTGAATCTATTTTTGGAATATCTCAAAGGAAGCCCATCACTCTCCCGGTTGTCAACGGTGAAACGGGTCTTTACGACAGGCGAAGCATTGACGGTTCCGCAAGTCGGCTTGTTTAACGCAACATTGCATCGTGTGAATGATACACGACTCATGAACTTATATGGACCCACCGAAGCGACGATCGAAGTATCTTATTACGATTGTCCGACTGAAGGGACTATGGAGCGTATTCCCATTGGTAAGCCGATGAATAATGTCAAGTTCTATGTCGTGAATGCATTTGACCAGATGCAGCCTGTAGGCGTGCCTGGCGAATTGTGTATTGCGGGTGTGGCTTTGGCAAGAGGCTACATCAACAATCAGCATTTGACGGATGAGAAGTTCGTAGCAAATCCTTTTGAGCCGGGAAGCAAAATGTATAAGACAGGAGATCTGGCGAGATGGCTGCCTGACGGGAACATCGAATACTTCGGCCGAACGGATCGTCAAGTAAAGATCCGAGGTGTCCGGATGGAATTAGGAGAGATTGAAGCCGCTATTTTGGAACATGCGCTGATTAGTGAGGCTTGCGTGGTCGTGGATCCGGAGAAGGACCGTTCCGGCAACTCCCGCCTTAAAGCTTATATCGTGACCAAAGATGGCAAGAAACTAACGGGTGAGATGCTCAAGAGTTACCTCAAAGGTTCGCTCCCTGAATACATGATTCCATCGGTATTCGTGCAATTGGACGTGATGCCGCTGACGCCTCATGGCAAGCTGGATTTCAAAGCATTGACGGCCTATATAGAGGAAGTAGCTGAACCATTGCCTGACAAGCCGAACAGAGATTCTAACTTACGGAGTCTTATTACCACCGTGTATCAAGAGATACTGGAGTTGGATGAGATTGATCCGCATGCGAACTTCTTCGACCTGGGTGGGCATTCTATGTTATTGGTTCAAGTGGCGATTCAATTGCGAGAAGTTCTTGGGCGAGAAGTTACGCCTGCGGAATTATTCAAGTATCCGTCCATCCAATCGCTGGTGGCGTATTTCGACGAGCCGACAAAACCTTTACCTTTTGAAGGAAGCAAACAAAAAGCCAATCGACAACGCGACATGCTGATGAAGCTGAGTCAAGCAAGAAAATAACAAGGATAAGTCCTCCGACGAATGGATCGGGGGACTTATTTTTGAATGGAATTAAATAGTAAAATATGAAATAATATGAACCGAAAGGAGAACATGACGATGAATAATGAGTTGGATATTGCCATTATCGGAATGTCGTGCAAGTTCCCGCAAGCGAACGATACGGAGCAGTTCTGGAACAATCTGGCGAGCGGGAAAGAGACGGTAACCTTCTTCTCCGATGAAGAATTGGCAGCCAAAGGGGTTTCTGAGGCGCTATTGTCCCATCCAGATTACATCAAAGCAGCATCGGTATTAGACGATCCTGATCAATTTGATGCAGAGTTTTTTGGCTATAATCCGAGTGAAGCGACCTGTATGGACCCGCAACATCGCATTTTCCTGGAGAATTGTTGGCAGACCTTTGAACATGCAGGCTATGATCCGAGCTCTTTTGAAGGGGATATCGGGGTTTTTGCCGGACTCGCCATGAATACGTATTTATCCGACGTTCTGACCCGAAACAGCGACTTCATTCGCTCTGTCAGCCAAGAACAATTGATGATTGGCAATGACAAAGATTATCTCCCGACGATGGTTTCTTACAAGCTGGGCCTGAATGGTCCAAGCATCAATGTCAATACGGCTTGCTCGACCTCCTTGGTCGCTATTCATCTGGCTAGACAAAGTCTGCTTTTGGGCGAATGTGATATGGCACTGGCCGGTGGCGTTTCGATCGTGCTCCCCAACAGCAAAGGGTATATGTATATGAAAGATGGTATACAATCTCCCGATGGCCATTGCCGTGCGTTTGATGCGAGAGCAAAAGGTACGATTTGGGGCGATGGCTGCGGCGTCGTACTCCTCAAGCGGCTTGCTGATGCTCAGGCAGATGGGGATCACATTTATGCTGTCATCAAAGGCTCCGCAGTTACCAATGACGGGTCCAATAAGGTTGGCTATACGGCTCCAGGCGTCGATGGGCAGAGTAGAGCCATCGTAGAAGCGCTGACGGTTGCTGGCTTGTCGCCCGAAGATATTCAATACGTAGAAACGCACGGAACAGGCACGCAGTTGGGCGATTTGGTTGAAATGACGGCTTTGACGCAAGCCTATCAGTTTGGTACGGAACGAACGCAGTTCTGTCCGATTGGTTCGGTCAAAACAAACATCGGTCACTTGAATGCGGCTGCTGGTATAGCTGGCCTAATGAAGACGGTTCTTGCCATGAATCATCAAAAAATACCGCCAAGCATCAATTACGATGAGCCCAATCCTAAAATCAATTTTGAGGACAGTCCATTCTATGTCAATACGCACATGTCTGACTGGAACAACGGCTCTGAACCGCGTCGCGCAGGCGTAAGCTCCATGGGCATCGGCGGGACAAACTGCCATATTGTTGTGGAAGAGGGGCCGGCACCCGTGCAGTCAAAGGTATCCAGTCCGGATGATGTTCATATTCTTATTCTGTCAGCCCGCTCGGAAGAGGCATTGGAAAAACAGATGGATCAATTAGCAGACTATCTCGAAGCGCATCCTTCATTACCGCTTCAAGATGTAGCGTTCACCTTACAATGCGGACGCAGGTCTTTTGCATACCGAAAAGCGCTGCGTTGCTCTTCGCTGCAAGAAGCCGTGGACACGCTGAGAAACCGGACATCTCGCCCATTATTTGATGTTCTTTCTCGAAAAGATATCGTCGGAGAACGACTTTCCTTGTGGCTGTCTGGGGAGGATGCAGATTGGCAGGACGACTGGGTGGGACAGACCGTGCAGCGCATAGCACTTCCAACATATCCATTCCAAAGGAAACGGTTTTGGGTAGACTCCGATCCTGAGGCTCCTTCGACAGATTCTCCCGCTTCAGAGCATTACTATAAGAAACTGGACGATATGGCGGATTGGTTCTATTTGCCGTCCTGGAAAGAAACATTATTGCCATTCGAGGCCCGTAAGAGCGATGCGCAAGTTTACTGGTTATTCGCCGACACTCTGCAGATCGGAACGGGTCTTGCACGGAGGCTGGAAGAAGAAGGTCATACCGTGGTCGTGATGGAAACTGGCGATGACTATGCTTGCTTAAGCCCGAATTTGTTTGTTCTTGATCCCGCTGATCAAGATGGTTACAGGCAAATGATTCGTACGATGCAAGTAGAGAATCTGCTGCCGGACCGAATTTTATTTATGTGGAACTTGGAATATAGCGAGCCGGAGACCGTGGAACTAGATTTGAATGCGTTATTCGAGACACAGAATAAAGGGTTATTCAGCATTCTCTATTTGACGCAGGCCTTGGCTGATTTAAATGTGAAAAAGGCATGTGAATTCATTGCGCTAACCAACAATGTATTTAATGTCATCGGCAATGAGCCTATCAGCATCCATGCAAGTACCATCCCAGGGATGTGTACGGTGATGCAGCAAGAATATGATCATATGCGCTGTAAGGTCATTGACCTGTTGCTTCCTGCACATGGGAGTGTGCCCTATGGGGCGATAGTAAATTCGATAATGAAAGAGCTGGACAGCGATTCTAATGAGTTCGTTTGTGCCTTCAGACATTCCAAACGCTTCGTGCGCAGTTTTGAGCCGGTGCGGATTGAGGAGAATGCTCCGCATCATCGTCCCATACGACAAGAGGGAACCTATCTGGTATTGGGCGGTTTGGAGGCGGTTGGTTATTCTGTATCCGAGTATATTGCCAAGAATAAGGGCGCTAAGCTTTTAATGATGGAAGAAGAAGGATTTCCTGAGCGAGCGGATTGGGAGCGTTGGATCACGCGTTATGGAGAAGAAGATGCGACCAGCGTCAAAATCCAAAACGCGCTGAGGCTCTTGGAACATGGAGCCGTCTACATAGGGACAATCGCAGACCTGTACAATGATGAACGGTATATCGACATTCAGGAGCAGCGGTATGGTCAGATTCGAGGGATTGTCCATGCATCAGGATCCTCCGGCGTTAAGCGGAGAGAATCACTGCGAACGTTCACCCGGGACATGTGGCAAGAACATTTTAAAGCGGTGAACTATAGTTTGATGATTCTGGACAGGGCATTCGCTGATCGGGATTTGGATTTTCGGATCAATATCAGTGGGCTGGTCTCTGTATTAGGCGGATTTGGATCGATCAGTATTGCAACGATATCCAATCATGTGAAAGCCTTTGTTGCCAAGCAAAGCCGAACGGCTCAGCAATCTTGGGTCGTACAATGCTGGGACGCTTCCGAAACGGTGTGGGGAAGAGTCAAGCAATACATGCCAACGACTATGTACGATCGGATCGAGGATGTGGCACTTTCCGACGAGCAGGGCATTCAGTGTTTGGAAAGAACGTTTGCAGCAAGAGATATTCTTGAACTGGAGATATCTGCAACGAATTTAGTCAATCGTTATAATCGCTGGGTCAGATTGAAAGACAGGAAGACATTGGACGAAAATAAAGTCGTAAGTGTGCGACACTCTCGGCCTAACCTGTCGACGGCTTATGCGGCTGCAGCCCAACCCACAGAACAAATGCTGGAGCGCGTTTTTAGCAGTTTGCTGGGTATGGATCAAGTCGGCGTGAACGATGACTTTTTTGAACTTGGGGGACATTCCTTGTTGGGGGTTCAACTGGTGTCCAAGTTGCAAGATTTGTACCAGATTGAGATCGATCTGCCTATTATCTATAGTTATCCAACGATTGCGAGCTTGTCCACCTATCTGGAGTCAACGGGCAAATCAATGGTTACTTCGTAATTCACTTACAAACGATCCCGCTGGGGGAAGGAGATTGACATGGAGAACAATATTCAAGTAACACCTTCGGAGCATGAGACGGTCCTGGAGAAAAACGAGGCTGATACTGAGGGTGTGCTAAGCGGGCCAATTACTCGCACCACAATTAAAATGAGTATCCCGATTTTTATTGCACAAATATTAATTTTTGCCTATGTCATGATCGATACGTTGTTTATTTCAATGATCGATAAAAATTCCTCGGCGCTACTGGCCGGTACAGGTCTGGTGTATCCGATCTATATGGTCGTGTTCAACATCTCTACCAGTTTGTTTGTCGGTTTAAGCTCAGTCGCTGCACGGGTCATCGGACAAAAAAATAACGTAGTGATCAAAAAGATCGCTGATTCTGCCTTCGTCTTATCCCTTATCATAGGCGTAATCACGCTGGTTGCGGGTATTCTGTTTGGCAAACAAGCGCTTCAATTCTTAGCGGGCAGCCAAATCACACCGGAAGCGTTGCAATATGGCGTTGATTTCTTCTATTACATGTTACCTTGCATGGTGCTGCTGCTGTTTTTCAATGCGTTCGGTGGTATTCTGCAAGGGGAAGGGAAAGCGAACCAGGTTGGATTAGCGATGATTTCTTCCCCCGTATTGAATGCGATTTTAAATCCAATCTTTATTTTCGGTTTGGATATGGGCGTAAAAGGCTCCGGGCTTGCCAGTTCGATTGCCACTGCAGTGCCTATCATCTACTTTGTCTTTGTATTACTAAACAAGAAGGCACAAATTCCGCTTACGCTAAACCTTGCTAACAGCAGTAGGAATATTATCACAGAAATATTGCGTATAGGTGTGCCTGCCTCTATTGGTCTATTTCTAATTAACGTATCCACGATGATCTTGAACAACGTGGTGGGATCGATCAGTGAAACGGCGATGAACGCATGGATATTAGTCAGTCGAACCGATCAATTATTTTTGATTCCTGCAACGGCGATTGCCATGGCTACGATACCGATGATTGGACAAAACTTCGGTAGCGGCAATCATCAAAGAGCACGGAATATTTTCAATGCAAACCTGCGATTGTGTCTGGGCGTTTGTATCGTGCTGGCCGTTGTCTATATTATATTTGCTCCCCAGGTGATGGGTTGGTTCACGAACATTCCGGAAGTTATCGATAACAGTGTCCGGCAAGTGAGACTTCTGGCAATTACGTCGGCTGGCGTAGCAGGTATCACGGTCATCGGATCGGCTTTTCAAGCGACGGGTAGACCAGCTCCGAATTTAATCAATGACGTGATTCGAATGGTGATTATATCCACGCCGCTGCTGATGGTCTTTTTCCAAATTACGCTAACGAACATGACACCTGTGTACATCAGTTTAGCGGTGGGGAATCTCTTGCCCTTTGTCATTGCCTATGCATGGGGAAGATATCACTTTAAACATTTGCAAAGTAAGGCGAAATCAATTCAAGTCTAAAAGGGTTAGATGCGCCTCCCTCGATTGAGGGAGGATTTTTGTGCATTCTTATATTGCGATGAAAATGGAGGAGGAACGTTGATGAATACAAACGAGCTGTTTCAAATTATTGTAAGCCATACCCGTGAGGTGCTTCCAGAACTGCAAGACCATCCTATTCAGCCCGAGGATCGCTTGGCTGATCTGGGGGCGAATTCCGTGGACCGTGCTGAAATCATTATGATGACGATGGACACGCTATCATTGCGAATTCCTAGTGTAGAGCTGTTTGGCGTCAATAATATTGGCGAATTAGCTGAGGTACTGTATGCCAAATTACAAACCAGCTGACTTGTTCATGACCGGTCTTGGTGTCACTTCGTCCATTGGACAAGGTGTCGAGAACTTTACCGCTGCGTTATTCGAAGGTAGACAGAACTTTGCGGTGATGCAGCGACCCGGTCGTCAGCATGACAGCTCTTTTATTGGTGCAGAGATATCGGATTTATCTTGCCCAGAGCGCATCCCTGCCAAGTTGTGGCGATCTGCCTCTTTCGCAGGACAGGTTGCGATGGTGACGCTGCAGGAAGCTTGGGAGGATGCCAAGCTGGACCTCGCTGATCCCAAACGCATCGGACTGGTTATTGGCGGATCTAATGTGCAGCAAAGGAACTGGATTGAACTGTATGAACGTTATCGGGATAAAGTTTCCTTTGTCCCTCCCTCATATGGGGTTTCTTTTTTGGACAGCGATCTTTGCGGGTTGTGCACGGAGCAGTTTGGTATCCAAGGTTTTGCATATACCGCCGGAGGTGCGTCAGCCAGTGGTCAAGTGGCCGTCATTCAGGCAATTCAAGCTGTGCGATCCGGTCAGGTAGATATATGTATTGCAATGGGCGCTCTGCAGGATCTTTCCTACTGGGAATGTCAGGCCTTGCGTTCTCTAGGGGCCATGGGTACAGACCGCTATGTCCATGATCCGGCCATGGCTTGCCGTCCTTTTGATCAAGGCAGGGATGGTTTTATTTATGGGGAAAATTGTGGCGTCATCGTCATTGAACGAGCTGAAAGCGCGGAGGCCCGTCAAGCAACCCGGTATGCCAAAGTTTCAGGATGGGCCATGGGCATGGACGCCAATCGCAATCCGAATCCTTCCTATGAAGGGGAGACGCGTGTGATTCGGCAGGCATTGGAGCATGCCGGCTTGTCAGCAGGAGATATCGATTACGTCAATCCTCACGGGACGGGATCTCCAGCAGGTGATGATGTAGAGCTGCGCGCTTTGCGGGATTGCGGACTCGCTCATGCCCACGTGAATGCCACCAAGTCCTTGATTGGACATGGATTAAGCGCGGCAGGCACGGTAGAGCTCATTGCGACTGTTCTCCAGATGAGAGCTTCACGTCTGCACCCGACGCGCAATTTGATCGATCCGATCGATCCCTCATTCCGGTGGGTTCAAGAGAAAGAGATATGCTACGGCATTAACCATGCCATCAGCTTGAGTATGGGATTCGGGGGAATGAATACCGCGATTTGTTTACAGAAAATATAATCCATCGCATAGTGAAGGAGAATGAAAATCATGGCCGTGGGCATTGAAGCGATGAATGTTTTTGGTGGAACCGCCTATCTAGATGTGATGCAATTAGCCAAGTATCGTCAGTTGGATACGAGCCGGTTTGAAAATTTACTAATGAAGGAAAAAGCGGTTGCGCTTCCATATGAGGACCCGATTACGTTCGGGGTGAACGCCGCCAAGCCTCTGATCGATTCCTTATCAGCAAGCGACAAAAACCGTATTGAGCTGTTGATTACATGCACGGAATCAGGCATTGATTTCAGCAAATCGATGAGTTCGTATATCCACCATTATTTGGGTTTGAATCGACACTGCCGCATGTTTGAATTGAAAAACGCTTGTTATTCCGGGACAGCTGGCCTACAGACGGCGATTCAGTTTATTTTGTCACAAACATCGCCAGGCGCCAAAGCGCTTGTTATTGCGACTGATATTTCCCGCTTCATGGCAGCGGAGCGAGGCGGGGCATTGTCTATGGGTGGTGCCTATGCCGAACCGAGCTCCGGTGCAGGTGCTGTCGCACTACTGGTCAGCGAACAGCCTTATGCTTTTCAGATCGATGTGGGTGCTAACGGGTACTATGGGTACGAGGTTTGCGATACTTGTCGCCCCGTTCCGGACAGTGAGGTAGGTGATGCTGATCTATCCTTATTGTCCTACTTGGATTGCTGTGAACAAGCGTATTTGGCATACCAAAATAAAGTGGAAGGGGCCGACTACCGGAAAACCTTTCAATACTTGGCCTTCCATACGCCCTTCGGCGGGATGGTGAAAGGGGCTCATCGCACGATGATGCGGAAAATGGCCAAGGCCGCTCCGCCGGAGATTGAAGCAGACTATGCGCAAAGAGTTGTTCCAGGATTGGTCTACTGTCAGCGTGTCGGCAATGTGATGGGCGCAACGTCGCTGCTGTCGCTGGCGAGTACAATTGATAACGGGCAGTATGGCTCGCCCAAACGAATCGGCTGTTTTTCGTACGGCTCAGGCTGCAGTTCCGAGTTTTACAGTGGCATCGTGACGGCGCAAGGACAGGAACGCCAGCGTGCTTTTGCAATTCAGCGTCATTTGGATGAACGATATCCATTGTCCATGGATGAATATGAGACTCTGCTGACCGGCAGCAGCTCCGTCAAATTCGGCACGCGGAATGTCCAGCTGGACATTGACTTGATTCCGGGAGCAGTTGCTGCTCATGCAGGTAAAAGTCGTTTAGTGCTAGATCGAATCCATGAATTCCACCGGGAATACAGGTGGATTTCATGAGTTATCATACGATTCAGGTCCGCTTTCAAGGACCTGTTTGTTTTATTCGGTTTTACCGCCCGGAGGCGCGCAATACTATCAACGGTCTGTTGGTGAAGGAGTGTCATCAGGTGCTCGATGAATGCGGGCCGGACACCAAGATTGTTGTTTGGGAGGGGCTGCCGGAGGTGTTTTGTGATGGTGTGGATTTCCAGGAGATACATGCGGAGATGGCATCAGGACAGAGCAGCGAAAATAACCCGGAGCTTCTATACGATCTGTGGCTCAGAATGGTCGAAGGGCCGATGGTCAACGTTGCTCATGTAAGGGGGAAGGCAAATGCAGGCGGTATAGGTTTTGTTGCCGCCTGTGATATCGTCCTAGCGGATTCCACAGCACAATTTGGCCTGTCCGAGTTGTTATTTGGGCTGTTTCCCGCTTGCGTGCTCCCCTTTCTGATTCGCCGAACCGGCTATCAGAAGGCTCATTATTTAACGTTAATGACGCGTCCGATTTCCGTGGATCAGGCCCATGCGTGGGGCTTGGTCGATGCATATGAAGCGGAAAGCGGGTCCTTGCTGCGCAAGCACTTGCTTCGTCTACAATGCCTATCGGCACAAGGTATATTGCGATATAAACGGTATATAACAGGGCTGGATTTGTCCCTTCATTCCGCTAAGGCTGGAGCAGTAGCTGCCAATAAGGAAGTGTTCGCCGATCCCCATAACCGGGAGGCGATTTACCGCTATATCGAAAAAGGGATATTTCCCTG
Source organism: Paenibacillus dendrobii (assembly GCF_009807035.1). GTDB lineage: Bacteria > Bacillota > Bacilli > Paenibacillales > Paenibacillaceae > Paenibacillus_AQ > Paenibacillus_AQ dendrobii. Next base: position 708,310 of record NZ_WUBI01000002.1, on the reverse strand, counting down.
GGAAGAGTAACCTCAGATTCGTGTACTTTAACTTTGGGAGGGGTATCATGACAGAATCTGTCGTACAGGTCATCGAAGTCGAACCAGGCATTATACAAGTCACGATGCAGGACCGGGTTCACAAGAATACATTTTCCAAGGCGTTGCTGCAAGGCCTCATAGAGGCTTTCCAGATGATTCAAGCCAATGATCAGTATAAAGTCGTCATTTTAACCGGGTATGACAATTACTTCGCCTCTGGCGGCACCAAAGAGGTGCTTCTGTCTATTCAGGAAGGGAAATCGAAATTTACGGACGGCGGTGACACGAATGTCTACAGCTTAGCTTTGGATTGCCCGATCCCGGTCATTTCGGCAATGCAAGGGCACGGTATTGGTGGCGGCTTCGTCATGGGATTGTTCGCTGATTTTGTGATTTTGAGCCGGGAAAGCATCTATACGACGAATTTTATGAAATACGGATTCACCCCTGGCATGGGAGCGACGTACATTCTTCCCAAAAAACTAGGCATTAGCCTAGCAGAGGAGTTCCTGATTCGGGCCGGCAATTATCGTGGGGCGGAACTTGAGAAACGGGGGATTCCGTTTCCAGTGCTTCCCCGGGATCAAGTGATGGAACATGCCTATACACTCGCACGGGAAATTAATGAGAAACCGAGGATTTCATTGATGACTCTAAAAAAACATTTAGTGGCTTCACTACGGGAAGAGCTGCCTGGCGTCATTGAGCAAGAAGTAGCCATGCATGAGATGACTTTTCATCAAACGGAAGTGAAAGAACGGATTATGTCGTTGTTTGGTCAATAACGGACAAAGCCTGAAGAGAAAGGACGCGAAGATGAAATGGATACTCGTTATACGGTTCATCAACTGAGAACGACTTCAAACGATTTCGTGAACTACTGTTATGTGATCGAGGACTCCTTCACACAGACGGCTTTGATTATCGATCCTTCGTGGGAGCTTGATAAAGTGGTTGATCTGCTAGAGTATCGGGGTCTTCGCCTAACTGCAATTGCCCTGACGCATGCGCACAGCGATCATGTGAACTTGGTAGAACCCTTGGCTGAGCTCTATCATCCTACGGTTTATATGTCCCATATAGAGATCGATTTTTTCGGATATTCATGTGAGAATCTTCACCCTGTCAACGATTTAGATGAAATCATGTTCGGCGACGCGAAATTGCTCTGCATGTGGACGCCGGGACATTCGCCGGGGGGGATGTGTTACAAGTTTTCCGGCCATCTTTTTACCGGAGATACTTTGTTCAGCGAGGGCTGCGGGATGTGCAACCTCCGGGGGGGATCTCCAGAGCAGATGTTTGATAGCATACAGCGAATAGATCGAGATGTACCTCCTGAAACACGCATATACCCAGGGCATTCGTACGGTATAGAGCCAGGTAAAACGCTCGAAGAGATCAAAAGGTACAATATTTATTTTGGACTTAAGCGGGAAGAGTTCATTGAATTCAGAATGAAGAAAACTCAAACGAATCTATTGAAATTCGTTTGAGTTGCTGAAGTATTCAAGGGAATGAAATGTGAGGTAGCTGGATGAGAAAACCGGTTGTATTTATGTTCTCGGGTCAAGGTTCACAGTACTATCAAATGGGTAGAGACCTGTTTCTTGATGATCCGACTTTTCGACACTGGATGTTAACATTAAATGATGTGTACAAGGAATTGAGCGGGGCTTCTATTCTTCATCAGCTATATGGAAGCGAACGTAGAAAGAGCGGGACGTTTGATCGGTTAACGCTTACGCACCCTGCTATTTTCATGGTGGAATTTGCTCTGGCCATGACATTGATGGAACGTGGAATTATCCCGGATTACGTGTTAGGAGCAAGTCTTGGAGAGTTTGTTTCTTGTGCTGTAGCGGGGATCTTTGATTATCATGATGCCTTGGCCTGTGTCGTGAAGCAGGCGGAAATCGTGGAAGCTACTTGTCGTGAAGGCGGAATGTTAGCTGTTCTACAATCTAAGGACCTGTATGAACAAGAGCCCGATTTATACCGGAAAAGTGAATTGGCAGCTATCAATTATTCGTCTCATTTTGTTGTATCAGGTCTTGCCGACGCATTGGCGGAAATCGAAGGTTACCTAAAGGTACATGAAAGCTTATATCAGCGGCTTTCCGTGCGTTATGCCTTTCATTCTTCCTTTATTGATCCCGCGAAGAAGGCATTTACCGCATTTTCGAAATCGCAAACCTTTCGTCGTCCTGAAATGAATCTGATTTCTTGTCTGACTGGAGGTCCAATCCATGAGGTGAATAACGATTTTTTTTGGAACATTGCCCGTGAAAAGATTGATTTTCCGCATGCACTGGAGTACTTATCCTGTACTTGCGACGGATTTGTCTTGCTGGATTTAGGACCGTCTGGCACATTGGCCAATTTTGCCAAACATCATCCGAATGCCGCCCTGAAAGCAGATATCATTCCCATAATGAGCCCTTACCAACATGCCGGGAAGCAATTGCAAAAGTTCACCGGATGTTCGGTAGAAATGGCTTTATAATGGCTGATCCTGTAATCTTTCCCTCTCAAAAACTAGCAATCTTGGTCTGGTGTTCTACCCGGACCAAGGTTGTTTCATTTAACCTGTTCGTGAGTCCATATTTTTGATGATTCACGAGATAACCTCTCTCCTATCTTTCCATGCCTCCTGCGTCACGATTCAAGCCGTTTCCCACCTGATTCGCCCATTTCCTCTATAAGGTTTCTGAAGCTGAAATCATTGTTCGTTCTTTAGATTACTTGCGAAATACTGATATTAAGTAGAAATACATATGTACCTGCAATCGTTAAAAAGGATGTGAAAAGACCTCCCTTTTACGAATTTCGGTCGCGCGTGAAAGGAAATGGAATTACCTGCGGCGTCACGATGGAATCGGATTCTTAAAATCATATTGACACTCTGAGTTAAATGACATAAACTCTCATTATATAATTAATGTCAAAATAATGTTTATGTCGAAAGGTGGCAACTTTCATGAGTGGTCAGGTAAAACAAAGATGGTGGATATTAGGCTCATTAGCGATAGGCATCCTAGCTGTTGGCCTAGACATGACGATTCTAAATTTGGCTCTACCCATACTCGCCATGGATATGCACGCTACGAATGCAGAATTGCAATGGTTCGCGGATGCATACAACTTAGTTTTTGCTGCAGCCTTACTCCCGGCAGGAATGCTAGGTGACAGAGTAGGCAGGAAAAAAATGCTTATTGTAGGTCTGCTTATTTTCGGAGTGTCATCCTTGGCGTGTGCATACGCTGGTTCACCATGGGAGTTGATAACCGGGCGTGCATTTCAGGGTCTCGGTGCTGCATTATTGGTTCCATTGTCGATGTCGATTATCCCGATATTGTTTTCGGAAAAAGAAAGAACCAAGGCAATTTCGGTTTGGATGTTAGCCAATGCCTTCGGAATTCCGCTCGGGCCGGTTCTTGGCGGCTGGTTGCTTGAAAATTATTGGTGGGGTTCCGTGTTTTTAATCAATGTTCCTCTGATTATCATCGCCTTGGTGGCGGTTTCCATTCTATTGCCAGAGTCGAATAATGGAGATAAAGAACGAATCGATATTCTTGGAATTCTTCTTTCCAGCCTGGGACTTGTTACACTAACGTACGGAGTCATCGAAGTTGGTGAAAGAGGTTGGGGAGACGTGGTAACCTTAACGACGATCATTGGTGGATTAGTCATTATAGCTGGGTTTGTTCTTTGGGAAAGAAGAGTCAAGAACCCGTTAATTGATCTGGCATTGTTCCGCTCGGGAAGATTCACATGGGGCACAATCTTAGCTACCGTTATTTCCTTTGCTATGTTTGGCGTATTGTTTGTCTTACCGCAGTATTTTCAAGCCATTGAAGGTGTAAAGGCGCTAAGCGCTGGCCTACGGTTGCTACCTCTTGTAGGAGGACTTTTAGTCGGATCTCAACTTTCTGATGTCCTGCAGTTACGCTTTGGCAACAGAATATCCTTATCTTTTGGTTTTCTCATACTCACAGTCGGCTTGGCGATCGGTGCCAATACCGGCATGGATAGTGGATACGGTTTTGCATCCATATGGATAACGGCTGCAGGCCTGGGAATTGGATTCGCCCTTCCTGCTGCAATGGATGAAGGGATGTCAGCCCTTTCGGCAGACGGAAGTGGGGTAGGATCAGCGCTTCTTATTTCCCTTAGACAGGTTGGAGGCACGATGGGTGTAGCCCTCCTAGGCACTGTATTAAATGCAGGGTACCGGAATCATCTTAATCTGGACGGATTGCCGGGTGAAGCCGCGGACACTGTATCTCGTAACGTATCTGCCGGTATAGCGGTTGCTAAGCAAATGAATTCCAAGGATATCATTGAATCAGTGAAGTCTTCCTTCATTCATGGAATGTCATCCACCTTATGGACATGCGGAGCCATTGCTGTTGCAGGTATCATTTTATCGGTTTGCTTCGTGAAGCGTACAAGGGGAAGTGATCAGGAATTTCAGCAGACCGCAGTCGTTAATGATCTTACTAAATAGCCAGCAATACATAAAAGGTAAACGAAATACTGGATTGCGTGAACGTAAAAAAGCAAAAACGATGGCAAACGTTCAAATGCATGCGATGCGACTTTTTCGTGAACTAGGCTATAATGCTACAACTGTGGAACAAATTGCAGAAGCAGCGGAGATTTCTCCAAGCACATTTTTTCGTTACTTTTCAACAAAAGAAGATGTTGTGATAACGGATAACTATGACCCGCTGCTCATCGCGGCATTTGAAGATCAGCCATCTGATTTGAGTCCGCTTCAGGCCGTGCGAAATGCAATGATATCCGGAATGGACGATATGTCTCCAGATGAGTTGGAAACCATGCGTGAACGAAATCAGCTTATCATGGCAGTGCCTGAATTACGGGGAGCAACATTGAACAATCTGATTCAAACCATGCAGCTACTTACAGAAATTATGGCTAAACGAGTGGGCCGTAAACCGGATGATTTGGCCTTACGTACCTTTGCAGGGGTTGTTGTAGGTGTGAATATTTCAGTCATGTTGTATTATGCGGAAAATCCGGATAAGGATTTTTCAAAATTGATTGATGAAGCTTTCTCAAAACTTGAGGACGGGTTGCTTTTATAAGGGAAGGCACAATAAGAACTGGATGTATGCCAATTCATTTTATAATGATCTATATTATTGAAAACTTCTCTTATGGGAAGTTTTTTTGCGTCAATGGAGGGCTTTTTAGGAATAAGCAGCGAAATGGGTGAATCCGTTTATGCTTCAATTCGGCCAATAAGCTTTTTTCTGTACCGAGCCGAGAATGAAAGTTCAACCCGTTTGGTTTTTTGCCCGTACAGGCACAGTTGGGTCTTCGCCTACATAGAATGAACAGACCGCACTTGTAAGTATGAATCACCCGGAGAAAGCTGCGGTGCCTAGTCATTCAGCAGGAGGTGGCATCTTTGCCTGGATTATTCAGCTTTATTGCCCTGTTTATCAAAGAACTGACGCTGCTGGTTTCATATGTCAAAAATAATGCTTTTCCTCAGCCGCTCACGGAAAAAGAGGAGAGCAAATACCTTCAATTGATGGCTGAAGGTGATGCCCATGCCCGTAACATGCTGATCGAGCATAACCTGCGGCTGGTGGCTCATATTGTGAAGAAGTTCGACAACACCGGCGAGGATCTGGAGGATCTGATCTCCATCGGCACGATCGGTCTGATCAAAGCGATTGAAAGCTTTCAGCCCAATAAGGGCACCAAGCTGGCGACTTTCGCGGCCCGTTGTATAGAAAACGAGATACTTATGCATTTGCGTTCCCTGAAGAAGACGAGAAAAGACGTCTCTCTGCATGATCCGATCGGAACGGATAAGGAAGGCAATGAAATTACCCTGATCGATATCCTCGGCAGCGAGGCTGATGATGTAGCGGATATGGTGCAGCTCAAGATCGAGAAAAGTAAAATATACCGGAATCTCGACATATTGGATGAACGCGAGCAGGAAGTGATTAAAGGCCGCTTTGGACTGGAGTTCGGGGGTGAAGAACGGACACAGCGGGAAATTGCCAAGGAATTGGGGATCTCCAGATCTTATGTTTCCCGTATTGAGAAGCGGGCGCTGATGAAGCTGTACCATGAGTTCTATAAGTCGAAAGGCTAGAAATCTTGATGCGTTGTTCCATACCTTCTTGGTTTACAACCTCTAGTGTTTAATACTTAAGGCTTTACCCCTCAGAGAGATCTCGGAGGGGATTTTTGCAGGTTTTTCGCCGTACTCAGTTCAATATCGCTGTTGCTGCAGTCGGAAAATGAAAATGGACAAGCGCGGCAAGACGGTACCTGAAAGAATCCTTTTTTCGGAAGCTCGGTCTTTTTCAACGACACTTGAAATGGGATTAATTGGGTGATAAGGTTGATATACCAATTTCCTCATGAAGGAATGATGCTCATGGAGATCCCGTTGTATGAACGGATTTATCAATTTATTCTGAGTGAAATTCATAGCGGACGCCTGCTTCCGGGGGAACGGATTCCTTCAGAGAACGAATTGTCCGCCAAGTTCTCGGTGAGCCGGATTACTTCGAAGAAAGCGCTGGAACTGCTGGCACTGGCAGGCTTCATTGTGAGACATCGGGGCAAGGGCTCTTTTGTTGCAGAGAAGCTGTTGATTGGGACGGAATCTGATCGGGGCTTCGAATCGGATATGACAGGCCATTTTTCCAACGAAACCATCAAGATGATCGGCGTGATTATTCCCGACTTTACGGAGTCATATGGCTCCCAATTGATCCGTTCCATTGAGCAGCGCTGTTCCGAATCCGGTTACGGGATGCTGCTAAAGCTAACGCATGACAGCAGAGAAAGCGAAAAAGAGGCGATTCGTTCCTTGGTTCGAATGGGCGTATCCGGACTTATCGTCTATCCTGTGCATGGAGAGCATTATAACGACGAATTACTGCGTTTGGTACTCGAGCGGTTTCCGGTGGTCACTCTTGACCGTTACATGAAGGGGATTGCGGTCTGCTCTGTCTGCACCGACAATCAACAAGCGGGACAGGAATTGACCGATTTTCTTCTGGACAAAGGGCATAAGCATATTGCTTTTTTGTCGACGCCACCAGAGAGCACCTCCGCGATCGAGGATCGGATTCTGGGTTACACGCATGCTCTTGGAAGAAGAAATATGGGGATGCAGCAGCAATATTTGATCAGCAATTTATCCGGCACCCTGCCCAAGTCGAATATAGAGCAGGTGACGGCGGATCGCTTTATTCTTAGGCAGTTTATAGAAGAACACCCGCAGGTTACGGGATATGTGGCTTGTGAATATTTACTTGCCGAGAATCTGCATCAAGTGATTCAGGAGACCAGGCGGGAGCATGATACGGAGATCGTATGCTTTGACGCGATGGATCGTCCTTTCCTGCGACCGTTGTTCACGCATATTCGGCAGCATGAAGCGGAAATGGGTTACACGGCCGTTGAACTCTTGCGGTTGCAATGGGATGGTTCCAACGTGCCGCTGCTCACGAATATTGCCCATACTTTAATTGTGAAATAAGAATGCCACAGCCTTGTTTAATCCAAGCAGATACATGTCTTGGGTTGAGCAAGGTTTTTTGCTGTTCAAACATCTTGACATAATAATATACCAACAAAAATACAATAACGACAAAAGGAGGCGCTTACAAAATAACCACTCAAAAGTGGTTACGTGTACTGCAAGCTTCTTCATCATCCCCGAATTGGCATCCGTGTTCGAGTGAAGCTAGCCCAATGATGCTGCAGATGACAATGTTCAATATTATGGAGGTGTGTGGAAGTGAGTTTGCATCGACGATGGATGAGCAGGAGTATGGCAATCGTTTTATCCTCTTTACTTGTGATCGCGTCTGTTTTCGGGGGATTCCCTGTGCGGTCTGAAGCTTCAGCTTCTGAGAATTTCAATGAAAAGGCGGCACAGGCTGTCGCCATCCTCGAAGGCTCCTTCAGTGCGGTTCCGGACAATCCGTATGGTGCGGGCTGGTGGAACGCGGCCAATATTTTGGAGACGACTCTTGATTATATGCAGCGTTCGGGTTCAAGGGTGTATATGCCCGTGATAGAGAAGGCTTTTAAAGAAAGCAAAGAAGCACACAGCAAAAATTTTATCAATGAGTACTACGATGATGAAGGATGGTGGGCGATTACTTGGATCAAAGCATATGATTTGACGGGTAAAGCTCAATATTTGGATATGGCTAAAACGATCTTCTCCGATATGACGAGCGGATGGGATGATACGGCAGGGGGAGGGATTTGGTGGAACAAGGATCGAGGATACAAGAATGCGATTGCGAATGAGTTATTCCTTGAAGTAGCTGCACGCCTGCATAACCGGACACCCGGTGATGTGACTTATCTCGACTGGGCCAAGAAGGAATGGCAATGGTTCAAGGATAGCGGCATGATTAACGACAAGAATCTTGTGAATGACGGTTTGAAGCTTAATCCAATTACCGGACGTTACGAGAATAACGGCGGCATCGTTTGGACTTACAATCAGGGGGTTATCTTGGGCGGGCTTGTTGCATTGCACGAAGCGACGAATGATCCGGCAGTGCTTATCGAAGCCCAGAAAATTGCCGATGCCGTAATCGGCAGCAGTTCTTTGAATGTTAAAGGCGTTCTTACAGAGCCGTGCGAATCGTTTGCTCAAGGCTGCGATGGAGATCAGACCCAATTTAAAGGGATTTTCATGAAAAATTTGAAAGTCCTTTATGATCAAGTAGGCAAACCTGCATATCAGGAATTTATGCTGAGCAGCGCAAGATCGGTGTGGGCGAACAGCCAGAATCAGACCGGACAATTCGGCGTAAAATGGAGCGGGCCATTCGACCGCTCGAATGCTTCCATCCAGGCTTCGGCGATTGACGCACTCAATACACAGGTGAAACTTATGCCTTCCGTGAATAATTTGGCGCTGGGACGACCTGCTTGGACGACAGGCAGCACATGCTCCGTGACCGAAGGTGCCACCAGTGCGGTCGATGGCAGCCTCGATACCAAATGGTGCATGGGGGGAGGCTCAGGGCAATCGTTAACCATCGATTTAGGCGGAACGAAAGCAGTGAGCCAGTTTGTGGTCTACCATGCGGGCTCCAATAAAGAAAATGCGAATTTGAACGCGAATCTCAACACCAAGGATTTTGATATTTTCACGAGTTTGGATAACATCCATTGGGCACCGCAGACTCAAGTGCGCGGCAACCTAAGCAATATTACAACACATGATATACCCGCTGTTATTGCCAGATACGTCAGGCTATATGTCATCACTTCGCAGTCATCATCAGCTTATCAGGCTACCCGCGTGAACGAAGTCGTGGTAGGCGGAACCGATATTCCAGGAACTGGATTGCTGCTTGATCAAAGCGCAGCGGCCATGAATGTGGGAGAAACCATGCAGTTGACTGCAAGTAGCGCATCGGGAATCGTGTGGAAAAGTGAGCGCGACGCAGTGGCGATCGTAGACGCGAGCGGGAAGGTGACGGGGGTTTCCGAGGGGACAGCTGTCATTACTGCCAAAGCAGGCGACGGACCCACAGCCGCATGTATCGTGACGGTTCAGAACAGTACTCCGCCAACGGGGGATGCGGGAGGGTTCTATTCCGGGCTAGAGGTGTCCGAGCGGCAGCTTACCTGGAGTAACAACGCTGAACTGAAGCAAAATGTCGGCGGTTATGCTGCGGGATTGACGGGTATGGAGACCAAGGTGGTTAATTACGCAGGACCCACCGACACCGGCTTCGGCAATGTATTGTACTATTCGGGCAAAGCCACCGGACCGGCAGGAACGGACTCCTATTCGTATAACCGCATATTTAGCGTGGATATTCCAATGACAGAATCGGTAACCCGTTTAGATTATTGGATCAAACCGAACGAAAACAACGGTAGTTATGCAGGCATTGATCTCGCCTTTAGCGATGGTAGCTATCTGCATGACAAGAACGGAGAATTCTACCGAAATCAAAAGCTGACCGTGGGCCAGTGGAATCACGTCCAGGTGGATCTTTCTGCAGCAACAGGGAAAACGATCAGCCGGATTCTGGTTGCCTATTTCCGGGGTACCGCTGCCGAAGAACAGGCACCGGGTCAGTTTAGCGGCTATCTTGACGATATCCGCATTGGCGGCGCTGAGCTTCCAAGCGTTTCTCCTGCATCAGATCCGAACATGAGCTATGTGGGACGCTGGGATAAGAGCAATCCGGATCGGCCGATTGGGTATTGGGGAGGCACTTATTTCCGCGCCGGCTTCACCGGTACATCCGTGAAGGTCGTCCTGCCCGCGAAGACCAAGATGTACGTTAGTATCGACAATGGTCCGGATGTTCTGTATGACAACGCCTTCGGTCTCGTAAATTTGACAACGAGCCCACTAGTGGACGGAGATCATACCTTGCGCATTGCTACGTCGTGGATGGATCAGTCTCTCGCCGTTCAAGGATTGATCCTGGATCGGGGAGCCATGACGAAAAAGCCGCCGGAACGAACGAAGATCGTTGAATTCATAGGGGATTCCATCACGGCCGGCGTGGTGACGAATGCCGTTAGCGATTACGCTTTTCTGACCGGAGAGAAACTCAACGTCGATCATACTCAAGTCGCTTTCTCCGGCATTTGCCTGGTTGAGTGCGGCCGTAGTACCGCTCCGTTTGGCATGAGCGAGCAATATTTTAAGCAAAAGCCTATATTTAACGCGGCCACACCTACGCCAGATTGGGATTTTAACCAATACACAGCGGATGCGGTTGTGGTGAATCTGGGGACGAATGACAATACGGAGCATGTCGCCAATGATCGTTTCCGGGACACGTATATCCAATTTTTGGAGCGTATCCGGGAGAAATTCCCCAAGGCACAGATCCTCGTAATGCGGAGCTTTGGCGGGTTTATGGCGAGTCCAACGAAAGAAGCGGTCGAAGCGAGGAAGACAGCGGGAGACAATCAAGTACAGTACGTGGATACGACGGGATGGGTGAACGCAGGAACTTCTGATTTCATGGATGAGCTGCATCCATCGGATGCAGGCCACTATAAAATCACGCAAAAACTCGCTCCCGTGATCGGTGCCGCATTAGCCCTCACGACGGACCCCGCACCCGTATCTGACGGCAGGATCATTTGGGCGGATCAATATAGCGAGAATCACGGAGATGCTTATAAGATTCAAGATCCGTCCGTAGGTCCAGCGGTCGCCACCAACAGCGGCGGCAACTGGCTGAAGTACAGCAATATCGATTTTGGCAATGGCGATTACGATACGCTGATGGCGAATCTAGCTGCCTGGAGTACGGGCAATAAAATTGAGATCCGCCTGGATTCCAATACAGGGCAGCTGCTCGGGATTTTGAACACGAAAGCAACCGGCGGCTGGGATATTTATAAAGAACACTATGCTTCCATCTCATCCGTGACCGGTAAACATGATGTAGTTCTGGTATTTCCTTCTCAATATACGGCTAACGTGAACTGGTTCACTTTTGCCAAAAGCCCTCCTGCAAAGGAAACGGAAGCGGAACGCGCTCAAAGAATGCAGTGGTTCGAGGATGCACGATTCGGTCAATTCATTCATTGGGGGGCATACTCTGTCCTCGCAGGAAGTTACAATGGTCAATCCGTGGGATATGCGGAATGGATTATGGATAATCTCCATATTTCCAAAGAAGATTATCGGAACAACGCGGCCAAACGATTCAATCCCAATTTATTCGATGCGAAAAAATGGGTCGATCTTGCGAAGCAGGCAGGTCAGAAATATATGGTTATCACCTCAAAGCATCATGAAGGGTACAGCATGTTCGACACGGAGGTCGGCGATTTCAAACCGTATGGCGTTGTCAGCATGAGTCCTAGCCATATTGACCCGATGGATTCATTATCGAAGGAAGCTAAAGCGCAGGGCATTAAATTCGGCTTCTATTATTCAATCATGGATTGGATGCACCCTCTGAGTCCCCCGAACGGAAATTCGTTCAATCCTGCGGACCAAGCGAAGAAGGATAAATATATTTCGCAGATGAAGGGCCAGCTTCGTGAATTGATCGAGAAGTATGATCCGGATATTCTCTGGTTCGATGGGGAATGGAACGCATGGTGGACGAAAGAGGATGGAAAGGCTTTGTACACTTATTTACGCACGTTGAAGAATGATCTCATCATTAATAATCGGATCGGCAAGCGGGACGCTGATGATGGCGATTTTGGAACGCCGGAGCAAGAGGTGCCTGTGAACGGACTGTCATATCCATGGGAAAGCTGCATTACCATTAATGATACATGGGGCTACAGTTCGAAGGACGTGAATTGGAAGTCGACCTCCACGTTGATACGCACGCTCGTAGAAACGGCATCCAAAGGCGGAAATCTGCTTCTTAACATTGGGCCGACATCACAAGGGGTCACCCCGCAAGCCAGTGTCGACCGTCTGCATGAGATGGGGGCTTGGTTAAATATCTATGGAGAAAGTATCTATGGTACGAAGGCGAGTGTATTCGCGGATAAGCTGCCATGGGGCTACAGCACGACGAAGGATGGCAAAGTTTATCTTCATGTGACGAACTGGCCCGCGAGCGGCCAATTGACCGTTCCGCAATTGACGAATACGATCCGAAACGTGTCCTTGCTCCAGAATCCTGCAGATGTGCTGGATTATAAAATCGTAAAGAACAACATGGTCATCAATCTGCCTTCCAAAATCAATGGAAGTAAGCCAAACGCCATCGACGAAGTCATCGTTCTCGACGTCGAAGGCTACCCGGCATCGGGAACGCATGCGGCAATCAATCTTGCAGCAGGTAAAGCGGCTTCGGCCAGCGATGAATATTCTTCCGACTATGTTGCAGGCAAAGCGGTCGATGGTGATGGCAATTCGAGATGGGCGACAAAGGATGGACTGACGCCATACTGGCTGGAAGTCGATTTGGGAGAGAGCACGACATTTAATAAAATCGTCGTTGACGAATACGGGCACAGAACGGGAAATTATAAAATTCAATACGGGGATGGCACAGAATGGAAAGATGCATACACAGGCAACGGGCTGAATTCAGGTCAGGAAATCCTGTTCACCCCAGTCACAGGAACGAAGGTGAGATTGTATATTACTTCGCTTTCGGTTACGGATCCGCATGGTCCATCCATTTTTGAATTTAAGGTATATAACGATTCTGAAAGTTCGGTCATTCCGCCGGTCATTACCTTGAACGGGGATGCCATCCTAAACCTGGTGGTCGGGGAGTCATTCGCCGATCCGGGAGCAACGGCCAAGGATGCGAGCGGAGCGGATATCTCGTCTGCGATTGTGAGTGAGGGAGACGTAAACACGTCGGTTCCCGGCAGTTATACGGTACGATACGATGTTCAGGATTCGGACGGTATACATGCATTGCAGGCGAAGCGTACTGTCAATGTGAAGCCGCAAGCCGTGACGGCCATCGGCGGCCAAGAGATCGTGACCGTGACGGATGCGACGTATGGCGCAACCCTTAAACTATATAACCCCTCCAATGCAGTAATGGCTGCCAAGATTGCCACCATGAACCGTGTGCAATTCAAATCCGTTCCAGCCGGGGGCATGGGATATTACGTTACACAGACTATTTCCGGCATGGAAAGCGCTCCATCGAATAAAGTGGATATTTCCCCCTATGTGGAGCCGGAGCCGCTCGTGATCAAAGGGGGAGAGGGCGTTGTTACAGTGGTTAATGCAACCTACGGAGCGACTCTGGAGCTCTATGACCATGCAGATCAGTTCGTCATGTCTATGGTTGCCGAGGCTTCGGGCATCGTAGAATTTCAATCGGTTCCGCCTGGTGCAGACTACTATGTCATTCAAACGATTGATGAAATAGTAGGCGTCCCGTCGAATAAGGTTACGGTTACAGGAAAAGATCCTACCGGACCTGTCGACCCTGGAAATCCAAACCCGGGTAACCCCAACCCAGGTAACCCGGATCCCGGTACAAGTGGATCTGGAAGTTCTGGAAGCTCCGGAGGCTCGTCATCTGGTTCAGCCGATGGAGAGGAGGCCGTTATTACAACCGATCTTCAAGGGACTTCCTTGAACTTGCCGGTACCGAAAGTAGACCAGGCAGGAAAAGCATCGTCGGTAATCACGGATAAGAAACTCGGAGCTGCTTTGGATGCCGTCAAAATCGGAGCAGATGGCATAAAGACATTGAACGTCGTCATTCCTGAAGCGAAAAATGCGGATCAATATGAAGTGACGATCCCAGCCGCATTTTTTATGGAAAAGGGAACCAAGCAAAGACTTCATGTGAAGACACCTCAAGCCGTCTTTGATGTCATGAGTGACATGTTCAAACCAGAGGAGTTAACCGGTACGAAGGACGTATCCATCCAATGGATCATTACCAATCGTACGGTACAGTTAATAGTAGGTAAGGATGGAAAAGTCTTCGATTGGAGTCGTCCGATGTCGCCTCTACATGTCAGCATCCCTTATAAGCCAACTTCAGAACAATCACCAAACCTGGATTTGATCGGAGTTTCTTTTACGGATCAAGCGGGGCATACGGCTTTCATTCCAAGCGGCCGATATTATGCAGCGACAGGTCTTCTGTCATTTAACGCCGTGCATACCGGTACTTTCCATATTTCTTATGAACAGAAACTTTTCCGCGATCTGGCAGGTTATCCTTGGGCGATGAATCCTGTTCAAGTCATGGCCTCCAAAGGCATCATTCAAGGAACCTCATCCGATCAATATTCCCCGGGTGCATGGGTGACGAGAGCTGATTTCATCATGATGCTGGTGCGTGGATTAGATTTAACGGCCGAGACCGGAACGAATTTCTCAGATGTTCATCCAGGAGACTATTATTACGACGCAGTAGCCACAGCCAAGGCGTTAGGAATTTCCGAAGGGGCTGGCGGCGATCAATTTTTACCGCGAACGGCCATTACCAGACAAGAGATGATGGTATTTACCGTCAAAGCCCTGCAAGCGGCAAAGAAACAACTCGATCCGGCAACAAGCGCGGTGCTTGCACAATACGCCGACCATGATGCCATTGCCGGCTATGCGGCGGAGAGCATTGCACTGCTGGTGAAAAACGGTATTGTGCAAGGAGACGGGAAAGCCATTCATCCGCTGGGCCATACGACGAGAGCGGAGGCAGCCGTAATCATCTATAAAGCGTATATGAAATAATGAGGAAGACATGGATTAAATCCCCTAGCGATATCGCTAGGGGATTCTTTGTACTGCTGATGATAAAGAATGAATTAACCAAATTTGACTTTTCTTGCCTAGTGAGGCTGGATCAAGGTATAGTATTCTTTGAAAACGCTATCGCTTATCTGAATGAAGAGGTCGGAATCTGCTTTACGAGTAACTATAAAACCCTATAAGGAGGCAGAATATGTCGGAACAATCACAAGCAATAGGGAAGAAAAAAACGGCGCTCGTTACGGGAGGCAGCCGTGGGATTGGTCGGGGAATAGCGCTCGCGCTGGCGGAAGCCGGATATGAAATTATGATTACGCATTATCAGGATGATATGATGGCAGAACAGACCGCGGATGAAATTGCACATTTGTCCGGCGGTGTATGTACGGTACGTGAAGGAGATTTAAGGGAAGCGGCAGAAGCGGAAAGAACGGTCGCCGAGGCCATTCGGGCCATGGGACATATCGATGTGCTCGTGAATAACGCGGGGATCGGCATGTATTCCTCGATAACCGAGCTGCCTCTGGAGCACCTGGATTTCACGATGGAGCTGAATTTCCGTGCGCCGATGCTGCTGATGCGCGAAGCATCCAAGCACATGATCGAGGCAGGACGCGGAGGAAATATTATTAATATTGTATCTACCCATGCCGAACGCGCTTACCCGGGAGATGCCGTGTACGGTGGAATCAAGGCAGCGCTAAAGCGTGCAACAGAATCGGTGGCTTTGGACCTGTCTCCGTATGGTATACGGGTGAACTGCATTGCCCCAGGGGGGATTCTCGTAAGAGAACGCGAACCACTCCATGACGAAGTGGGTTCCATGGTACCGCTTGGAAGAATCGGTATGCCGGAGGATATCGGACAGGCAGCGTTGTGGCTGGTTTCCGAACATGCTTCTTATATCACGGGGATTACGATTCGGATAGACGGTGGCTTGATTCTGCCTGGTATGCCGGAGGACGGCCAAACTTCTTGGGGATACAGGAAAGTCCGGCCGTTCCGGGTCAATTAGAAATTGACAGGACAAAACCATAAAAAGCGGCAGGCGTCCGTATAACCGGGCAGCTGCCGCTTTTTGGCAAACCTCGCTTAAATCATTTGCTCCGGAGACAGAAAGCCGGGAGTGCGAGGCATGCGACGCTTGATTTCTTCGAGGGTTCGCTTAGACACCGTAATGGTGCGAGGATAAGCAAATTCATCACGGAAATGAAGGGTATTGCCGTCGATATTTGTAACTTTGTTCACATTGACGTAGAGGTTTGATTGAGCACGGACAAAATTAGGCAGGGATTTCATCGAGGTTTGTTCGGCGGCGGATAATCTCTTTTTTATAATGTAGTTCCTGCCGTGGAAAATAACCTGTTCCTGACTTCCTGTCTTGAAGAAAAAAGCATCGGTGACCGGATCAAAATTCTGGTACTCATTCATCACCTTATCGGTTTGGTTCATCTTTCAAAAGCCCCCTTTAGAAGATGATTGCTGTTAGCGCTTTCATTTTAACACATTTTAAAGCAGGATATAATGTTTTTTTGTGAAATTTATTAATTTTTTTGTAGGCTTGGACAAAAATCAAAGAGGAGAAGCCGGAATAAGAAGATCAACACGGAAAGCGATGTAACCGGTGAACTGCTAGAAGGGGAAGCTGAAGTCGATGCTAATACGTCTGGAAGAGACTTGTACGGGGTTTAGATTCAGAATGAATGATAGAAAGATAAAAGGCCTGCGAACTTCTCCGATTGTGAGAGGTCAGCAGGCTTTGTAATCTTAGGAGCAAATATTAAGAATTTTCCAAAATCGTATTCAGCGTGGTCCGGTCCAAGCCCTTCACGAGCTTGATCAAAAGCTCTTTGGCTGCGTCATAATCATCGGTGTGGATGATGGAAGACGAAGTATGGATATAACGCGAGCAGATCCCGATAACCGTGGACGGAACCCCGATTCCGCTCAAGTGAACCTGACCGGCGTCGGTGCCGCCCTGGGATACGAAATACTGATATTTGATCTTGTGCGTATCCGCTGTATCCTGCACGTATTCAACCAGCCCGCGATGCGTCAGCATGGAAGGGTCAAAGATGCGCAGCAGCACGCCTTGGCCGATATGTCCGAAGGAGCTCTTGTCACCGGTCATGTCATTCGCCGCACTTGCATCCAAAGCGAAGAAAATATCCGGCTGAATCAGGTTGGCAGAGGTGCGTGCGCCGCGAAGTCCAAGTTCTTCCTGAACGGTGGCACCGCAGTACAAGGTATTCGGAAGCTTTTCGGTGTGGAGTGCTTCCAGCAACTCGACGGCAAGACCTAAACCGTAACGGTTATCCCATGCTTTGGCCATAATTTTCTTCGGATTCGCAAGCGGGGTGAAATCACAAATCGGAACGATTTGCTGCCCCGGGCGGATGCCAAAGGACTCCGCATCTTCGCGGTTATCCGCACCTACATCGATATACATGGCTTTGATATCTACCGGTTTGTTCCGCTGGGACTCATCCAGCAGATGCGTCGGTATGGAGCCGACCACTCCGATCACCGGACCTTTCGGGGTCATGATTTTCAGACGCTGTGCCAGAACAGCCTGGCTCCACCAACCGCCAAGCGGCTGGAAGCGGATCATCCCGGTCTCGGATATCCCCGTAACCATAAAGCCCACTTCGTCAAAATGTCCAGCGACCATGACCTTTGGTCCTTGCTCGTCGCCGCGCAGTACGCCGAACAGGCTGCCCAGACGATCTTGGACGAATTCGTCCGTATATGGTGTAATCATTTCCTTCACATAAGCTCGAAGCTCTTTTTCAAATCCTGAAGCTGCAGGAAATTCTGTCAGCTTGCGGAACATATCCATTGTTTTTTGATCCATGCTTTTAAAATTCTCCTTTGCTGAATTCTAATCTTACGGTATGTAATTCCCACACTATAGTATGAACTCCTAAAGACGGAATGTCCATGTTGGCCGACTGAAGCACCAACCTCCATTTTTGGAATACGATAGGGATAGATGAATGCCCTGTTCAGGTGCAGAAGGGAGCATCATCATGGAGTTCATGTCTTCACACAAAGAAATGATTTTAGTTTGCGTGTTGCTGATTCTGCTTGTGATTGTCCTGATGTGCTTTTTTTAAGATATCAGGATGCATCAGCTTCATGGAGGCGCATTCGAATACCTCAAGATAAACTTCCGTGAAAATGCGTTCTGTCTTTTTGAAAGTACGCCAATCGACGTTTTTATCATCTCTCGAATGGCCGTTTACCTGCTTACTTGAGGCCATTCCAGAACAGCTGCCAGAGCCGATGTTTGTGGCGGCTGTTTGCTGTGTTTGCGAAGGCGTTAATCCATAGATACATAACAATCCTTTGTATGACAAATAATGAAAGGGAATGATGAATAGGAGGTGCTGGAATTGCCTGCGAGCACAAAAAGCAAAGGAGCCAAATTCAAGCTGGATACCCTGACGCATCAGGAATATAAAAGTATTGCGCAGAAGCATGAGCCCACACGGAGCACATTTAAAAACTGCGTGTTTGCTTTTTTATTCGGCGGAGGCATTTGTCTGATCGGACAAGCGATACAGCAGGGATTCATGACCTGGTTTGGTATGTCCGTTAAGGAAGCGGGAAGCCCGACGGTTGCGGTCCTGATCATTATATCCGTTATTCTGACCTGCTGCGGCGTGTATGACAAGATCGCGCAAATCGCCGGGGCCGGAACCGCAGTTCCTGTAACGGGATTCGCCAATTCCATGTGTTCTGCCGCGCTGGAACACAAGTCGGAAGGGTATGTTCTGGGCGTGGGTGCCAATATGTTTAAGCTCGCCGGTTCTGTCATCGTCTTTGGGACCGTTGCTGCCTTTTTTGTCGGGCTGGTGTATGCCATCCTGGGGTTGGAGGGAGTGCATCATCCATGATGCTGAAAGGCCAAACCTGGGAATTCACCTCGAAACCGTCTATTCTGGCCAGTGCCACGGTGGTAGGACCCGAAGAAGGACAAGGACCGCTTTCCGGTGACTTTGACTACATTTACGATAACATTGAAATCAATGAGAAAACTTGGGAAAAGGCGGAGCGCAAACTGCTGGAGCAGGCCTCCCAGTTGGCTGTTGTAAAGGCCGAGCTCACGAAAGAACAGATACAGTTTTTTGTGGGCGGTGATCTGATGAATCAGATCATCAGCAGCACCTTTGCGGCCAGAAAGCTCGGAGCCCCATATATTGGCGTGTTTGGAGCATGTTCCACCTCTATGGAGAGCCTGGCACTGGCGGCGCTGCTCGTGGATACAGGCGCAGCAGAGCGTGTACTCGCAGGAACGGCAAGCCACAACTGTACGGCAGAGAAGCAGTTTCGCTACCCGACGGAATACGGATCACAAAAGCCGCCGACTGCCCAATATACGGTTACGGGATCTGGCTGCGGCGTCGTCGGCAAAGGAGGCAGCGGCCCAATTGTCGCCAGAGCGACAATTGGGAGAGTGATGGATCTGGGAATCAAAGATCCCTTTAATATGGGGGCAGCCATGGCACCGGCGGCAGCGGATACCATTGAGGCCCATTTTCGGGATACCGGCCTTACGCCATCGTATTATGATCAGATCGTCACGGGCGATTTGGCCTCCGTAGGCTTGCCGATAGCCAATGAACTGCTGCAAAAAGCAGAGATTGCCATGGATGAAACGGAATTCACGGATTGCGGCTTGCTGGTTTTCGACTTGAAGCAGCAAACCTATGTGAAAGCGGGCGGCAGCGGTTGCGGCTGCTCGGCTGTTGTAACTTACGGTCATATCCTGAAACGGCTGTTAAATAGAGAACTAAAAAAAGTGCTTGTCGTGGCAACCGGGGCTTTGCTATCTCCTTTGTCCTATCAGCAGGGAGAAAGCATCCCATGTATCGCGCATGCGGTAGCACTGGAAATGGAGGGTTAATGATGCAGTTTCTATGGGCATTCGTCATCGGAGGATTAATATGCGTCATTGGACAAATTATGATGGACCTATTCAAGCTAACCCCGGCGCATACCATGAGTACGTTGGTGGTGGCCGGCGCGGTCGCTGACGGCTTCGGTCTGTACGATCCGCTCGTTAAGTTCGCAGGTGCCGGAGCTTCGGTGCCGATTACCAGCTTTGGCAGCTCTCTCGTGCACGGAGCTTTGTCGGAGCTGCAGCGAGATGGATGGATCGGAATTGTTACCGGGATTTTCGAGGTCACGAGCGCGGGGATATCCGCGGCGATCATCTTCTCCTTTTTGGCTGCCCTTCTCGTTCGTCCACGAGGTTAAGCGAATTTTTTAAATATAAGTGAACCGAACACCCTGATCCCAAGCGGAGCAAGGGTGTTTTTCTGTATTTAATCAATCTATGTCGGTCTATACGAGTAATTTAGGAAGCCTTTACAATGTACTTTATGGGAATAGATCATGTACAATGTAAGATATATGCTTCTTATCTCAGGATTTAACAAAATTCGATATGCAATGCAATTCTTAGCTTCATAAAAATAGCATGATATGAAGGAGGCACGAATTGATGCCCGTAAGCAGTGAATCCCTGCAAACCATCGCAGCCGTAAGAACTAATCTTGAATCTTGTATCTTAGGAAAATCCTTTGAAATCCAGCTATTGCTTACTGCACTCCTGGCAGAAGGGCATATTTTGATCGAAGACGTGCCGGGTACCGGCAAGACGCAAATGATCAAGGCACTGGCCCGGTCCATGAGCGGTGATTATAGACGCGTACAGTGCAATCCCGATATTTTGCCGAGTGACATTACGGGTGTATCTGTATTCCATCCCCGCGAAGAGCGGTTCTTTTTCCGGCCTGGACCCGTGATGACCAATATTTTGCTTGCCGATGAAATCAATCGCGCTACAACGAAAACGCAATCGGCTCTTCTGGAAGTCATGGAAGAAAGAAATGTAACGGTTGACGGGGAAACCTATGAGCTGCCCAAGCCCTTTATGCTCTGCGCGACCCAGAACCCGATCGATTTTGAAGGCACTTACATGCTTCCCGAAGCGCAACTGGACCGTTTCATGATGAAAATCAGCATGGGGTATCCCGACGCCGTTACCGAGAGAAGCCTTTTACAACAGCATAAACAAGGACAGCCTGTAGACCAGCTGAAGCCTGTTACCCACATGGAGCAGATTGCGGAGATGCAGAAGGAAATTCGGAATGTATTTATTGATGACGCCATTACGGATTATCTGCTCAAAATCGTTCGCATGACACGGCAGCATCCTTCCGTTCTTCTTGGCGCGAGTCCGCGTGCCTCGCTGTCTCTGATGATGGCCAGCAAGGCATACGCGTTTATTCAGCAGCGGGATTATGTCCTTCCTGACGATATCAAGGCGCTAGCCCCATACGTTCTGTCACACCGCATCATATTGCGTCCGGAATCCCGTTTGGATAATGTCAGCGCAGAATCCGTCGTTAAAAATATTATGCAGCAGGTGCATGTGCCTGTAGCCTTGGAGCGCTGAAATGATGGCGGCGCCGCTGAAGACAATCAGATCGATTCTCCGGAATCTCCGCTTCTGGATTGTGCTTGCAGTGTGGGCATCCAGCCTGCTGTTTGTATTGTTTCAAGGCGGGAAAACTTCGCTTATGCTGTTCGTGATGATCAGTGTACTGGCCCTCTATTTGATCGCCGGCGGGCTGGGCGGCATACGCCGTGTACACGGTTCCCGCAGCCTCTCATTAGAACAGGAACAGGGAGAAGCCCTGCAAGCAGGGGATCAGGTTAAAGTGAACCTGAATTTTGCGGTACCGGGATTTCTTCCGATGCCTTATGTCATCATACGTGAAGTCATGAAGCGTCATAACGGGGAAACATGGTCCTTCGAAGAGAGTGTGATCCCTGACTTTCGCGGAAGCGGGGAGCTGATGTTTCAAACACCGCCGCTGGAACGCGGGCGGTATTTCTTCACGGAGACGGAGTGCGTGACCGAAGATATTTTCGGGTTCATAGAACATAAAGGGATTTTCCATGTGCCGGGCCAGTTTCGCGTGTTTCCAAGGACCGTATCCATTTCGGACTGGAGGATGATGGACAAGAATTCCAGATTGGCAGGTCCGCAAAGGGCAGCCGTTTCACGGCGTGAAACAACGCAGATTAACGGAGTGCGGGACTATGTGTATGGTGACCGTATCTCACGCATTCACTGGAATGCCACTGCCAAAACGGGGTCCTGGAAATCCAAAGAATTCGAATATGATTCGGTACCCAAAATCATGCTCGTTCTGGATGCAACATCGGCTCACTACGGTTCGGATGCCGAGTTTGAGCTTGCGGTCTCAACCGCTGCCTCGCTGCTGAATTATGCGTCAAAAAAACGGCTTTGCATGGGTCTGGCAACTGTGGGGGAAGAGTTCAAAATGTTTGCGCCGAGTGAACATTACAGCGACCGGCAGCGAATGATGCATCACCTGGTGGATGTCACAGCGAACGGTTACGGCAACATCCTCCCTAAGCTTGAGAAAGGTGGACGCTTTATTCCAAGCGGCTCCATGTTCGTTTTGATCAGTCCCCAAAGCGGCAAGAAAGTTCTCGAGCTTCTACGCTGGGCCGATACCCGGGGGTTTACCACTTCCCACATCATGGTCTCTTCCTCAGAACGGGAGAGCAGTACGAAGCAGGGCTGGGTTTCCATGCTTACAGCAAGGGGGACGTTCGGTTGCTCGGTCTCCAGTTTGCATGATCTGCCTGCTGCGCTGGGAGGAGGAACGATATGAGAACATGGATTTCTTACATGAGAAATTCACTTTTCTATTCCTTGTCCTTATTATGGATATGGATCATCGGAATTCAGTGGATTTCCTTTATGGATTACACATGGTACACCGAAACAAAGACGATCGTATTGATCAGTGGTACTGCTATCATCATTGTGGAGATGCTCCTTCCGGTTAAAAGAGCGTACAGGCTTATTCTTGAAGGAGCGGCTATTTTATACATCATTCATAAAGAACTTGTCAAATATTGGGTCTATATTCCTTCCGGAACCATGGCGAATCGTATTCAGCAGTATATTGAGCATTTGTCGCCTTATGTCTGGTTCGCGGCCGGAGCCTGGATTTTGATTCTGATTAGTGCTGTATTGGTCAGTACGAAACGTAGAATCATTGTTTTTTCCGGGCTTCATGTAATTGCCTTTTGTGTCCTGGATTCTTTTACCACGACTTATCTCTGGAGTGAAGTCGCCTGGACCGTCTTTGCGTCGATGGGCTGGCTGGTCACCGAGCATTTTCGCCGTTTTCAAGCGCGGTTTCCGGCAGGGTGGAGACATCTGCGTAAGGTTCCGCTCAAAATTTTCACGCATGCTGCCGTACTGTTTTCGATTATTTTCATTGCCGGCGTAAGTATGCCGTCCGTGCCTCCGACATTGACGGATCCGTACACCGCCTGGGCTGGAACTTCCGGAGGCTCGTCGAAATCCGAGGATGTAAGCGGCGTACTGACAGATACCAAGATGAAAACCACTTCGGGTTACAGCCGTAATGATAATAACCTGGGCGGGGGCTTTAACTTTGACTATACGCCTGTCATGTCGATCATAACCGACAAGCGCAGCTACTGGCGCGGGGAAACCCGAAAAGATTATTCCGGGAGCGGCTGGTCTGATGATAGCGGAGGAGAAGGCGACTATGAGAATGTGAACGTTGGTTCTGTCCTTCCGAACACAGACGCTTCCCGATCAGGCGAAACGGAGACGTTGGAACAGCAAGTGACGATGCTGAACGATAGCGTGTATCCCGTTCTGTTCGGTGCCTATCATGTATCCCAGGTTAAGCAGATGGAGGATACGGACGACGGGACAATTCTGTGGGAGAGCGACCAATCCGCCTTGCACTGGAATACCGATACTAAGCAGCCGCGGTATCCGAAGTCGTATACAGTGATCTCGGAGATCCCCGTCGTTCCGGAGGATGAAATCCGCGGCAAAACGTTTAAGGATCTCTACAACGGAGACAAAGTGGATAAAGCTTATTTGCAGATTCCAAGGGGTTTCCCCGACAGAACGCGCAAACTGGCCGAACGGGTCACTTCAACAGCGGATACTCCGTATGAAAAAATAGGAATGCTGCAAAACTACCTAATAAACAATTTCAAATACACCAATCAGCCGGATCTTTCCAAAAAAACGAGCGATGATTTCGTGGATAGCTTTCTGTTTGATATCAAGGAAGGCTATTGCGATTATTTCTCCACATCTTTGGTGATGATGGCCCGCTCCTTGGACATTCCTGCACGCTGGGTCAAGGGATATGCTCCCGGCCAACAGCAGATGAGCGCGGATGCAGTGATGGAGAGACAAGGAAGGGATCAATCGGAGCCTGGCGTCTATACGGTGACCAACGCTGATGCCCATTCCTGGGCAGAAGTTTATTTTGGGGAATACGGATGGGTACCTGTCGAAGCGACTCCGGGCTTCAATATGCCTCTCTTAACCCATCAGGAGGACAGCAAGCCTGTTACTGCTCCGGAAGTGGAACAAGAAGAAGAGCCAGAGGTACAACAGGAGCCGACAACGGCCGGCGCAGGCGGGAATGGCGCCTTTCTCACCGGTACGGCGGTTGTCTGGATTACGGTGCTTATTATTCTGCTGTTTGCGGCATACTCCATTTGGGTACTGCGGATCCGAGTGAGATTTTTCCTTGTTGGTTTCCGCAAAGGCGGCAAGATTACTGAAGACCAGAAAGTAATTGTGATGACCGAAAGATGGCTCCGAAAGATGAAGCGCAAAGGCATGCATCGCAGCTCCGACGAAACATTGCGGGAATCCGTCCTTCGATGGGAAAAGGAAAAGCCGGGTTTAGGCCCATTCCTTGAGCCGCTGTTAATGCTGTTTGAAAAAGCCAGATACAGTCCAGCCTCAGTTGCGGAAGCCGAATGGAGAAGCGTATACGCTCACAGCCGCGAGTTGGGAACAGCCTTGAAAAAGGCGGGGGATCGGGCAGCATAACCATCGCTTACGCTTAGCGCCCTCGCGGGCGTTTTCTTTTTTACTAACCACGTAGATTATGGTATAGTTTGTCCTATGAAACTGAGGTGACAACAATTTGTTCGAAATGCTAATCCCTAAATTAAGGGTGAATACGGTATTTGATATCGATTTGGAAGACCTTTACGCAAAGGGTTACCGGGGGATCATCACGGACCTGGACAACACTTTGGTCGGAGCAAAAATGCCGCTGGCAACACCTGAGCTGATCACCTGGTTCGAACGGGTCAAGAAGCTCGGGTTCAAGCTGGTTATCGTATCCAATAACCGCATGGACCGCGTTGCGGCGTTCGCAACACCACTGGATATTGAATATGTGCATCAGGCGCGCAAGCCCCGGAATGCGCCGTTTCGCAAGGCGATGGCGATGATGGGACTCAGCGGCAAAGAAACCATCGTGGTCGGCGACCAAATGATGACCGATGTGTACGGCGGCAACCGAATGGGCCTTTTTACGGTGCTGGTGCTACCGATCTCCATTGCGGATGAGGGCTGGACGACAAGAATCAACCGCCGTCTGGAAAAAATCGCACTGACGCGCTTGCGTAAAAAAGGATTATGGCTTGAGGAGGAAAAACATCAATGAAAGACCCGCTTGAAGGGCAAAGCGTCAAAAAGTGCAGCGGTTGCGGCATTGAGCTGCAGGCGCTAAATCCCGATTTGCCAGGGTATATTCCGGAGAAGTCGCTGGACAGAGAGCCCGTGATTTGTCAGCGCTGCTTCCGTATTAAAAACTATAACGAGGCTTCTTCCGTGACCGTGGATCAGGATGAATTCTTACGGCTCCTGAGCCAAATCGGCGGCAAGAATGCGCTTGTCATTCATATTGTCGATCTGTTCGATTTCGAAGGCAGTCTGATTTCGGGACTTCAGCGTTTTGTGGGCAACAATCCCGTTATTCTCGCCGTGAACAAAATCGATCTGCTTCCGAAAGTTTCGAATTGGAACAAAATCATCAATTGGGTTCAAAAGCAGTGCAAGGAGCAGGGACTCAAAACCGAAGAGATCATTCTGTGCAGCGCCAAAAAGAACCAGGGCTTTGACCGTCTTCTTGAAGCGGTAACCGATTACCGAGGTGATCGTGACGTTTACGTGGTTGGAGCGACCAATGTGGGCAAGTCTACATTAATTAACCGTTTGATCCGCGATTACAGCGATCTGGAACAGGAATTGACGGTATCACGCTATCCAGGAACGACTCTGGATATGGTCAGCATCCCGCTGGATGACGGCCGCCATATTATAGACACTCCGGGGATTATGTATCCTTGGCGCTACAGCGAGCTTGTGAACCGCAAGGATCTGGGAGCCATCATGCCGGAGAATCCCTTGAAGCCGATGGTTTATCAGTTGAATGAAGGGCAAACGTTATTCTTTGGAGGCATGGCGCGTTTCGATTTCATTCAAGGTGCCCGTCAATCCTTTACCTGCTTCTTAAGCAGCCGACTGAACATTCACCGGACCAAGCTTGAAAAGGCTGACGCTTTGTATCAGGAGCACGCGGGTGTAATGCTTGCGCCACCTGACTCAGACAACCTAGGACAGCTGCCGGAATGGACGAGACATGAAATTCGAGTTCCAAAAGGCGCCAAGCTGGATCTATTCATCTCCGGTCTTGGCTGGATTAAGGTGAATAGCGATCAGGGGGCTTTAACAGCCATTCATGCGCCTAAAGGCGTCAAAGTATTATCAAGACCTTCCCTGATCTGATACGTGGCAAGAATATGGGAAAAGGCAGGATATGAAGACATGATAACAAAAACGGACTTACTCAAAAGCACCGGCTCGCTGCTGCTTGGCGTTATCGGTGATCCCATAGGCCATTCCAAATCACCTGTCATGCATCAGGCTGCATTGTCGGCGCTCGGGCTTCCCGGGTCATATGTTCCAATGCATGTCCAGAGCGGGCATGTGGGGGATGCCTTGGCCGGCATCAAAGCATTGGGCTTCCGCGGAATCAACGTTACGATACCGCATAAGCTTGAGGTCATCCCGTATCTGGACCATTTGGATGAAACGGCGCTCCGGATCGGGGCAGTCAATACGATCGTCAACGATCATGGCGTATTGACCGGATACAACACGGATGGAATCGGGTACGTGCGTTCACTGAAGGAAGAGGCAGTTTCGAACCTGAAAGGAAAAAAAATCATGGTTCTGGGAGCCGGAGGCGCGGCGCGGGGGATCGTGTACGCTCTGTCGCTTGAAAGTCCGGACTGCATCTTCATAGCCAACCGTACTGCCGACAAGGCGGAAGCGATGGCCAGTGAATGGAAGGACCTTGCTGATATTCGGGGCATATCCATGTTAGAGCTCCCCGCTCATCTCGGAGATATGGATATTCTCATTAACACGACTTCGGTTGGCATGCATCCGAATGTGGCTGAAACTCCGGTAGACGTAAATCTCATATCGGAAAAAATGGTAGTCAGTGATTTGATCTACAACCCGCTTCAAACCAGACTGCTGGCGGAAAGCGAGCAAAAGGGCTGCAAGGTTCACGGAGGCCTCGGCATGTTTGTGAACCAAGGCGCTTTTGCGCTTGAGTACTGGACCGGTATGCCGGCTCCTGTAGCAGCGATGCGAAGTGCCGTATTGCAAAACATGAACGGCTAACCCCCTAGGGGGAAACGAAATCATATGAATATTAAGGAGTTATGAATATACATGCTAACGGGTAAGCAAAAACGCTATCTTCGATCCCTCGCTCATCATTTGGATCCTATCTTCCAAGTAGGAAAGGGAGGAACCAATGATCAGCTTGTAAGACATATAAACGATGCGATTGAGAAGAGAGAACTCATGAAAATCAGCATTCTGAACAACTGCCTTGAAGATAAAAACGAAATTGCTGAAGAGCTTGCAGAGAAAGCCAATGCAGAACTGGTTCAAATTATTGGCAGCACGATTATTCTTTATAAAGAATCCAAAGATCATAAACAAATAGAATTGCCATAAGCGGGAGGGTTCACCATGAAGGTAGGCATCATGGGCGGTACCTTTGATCCGATTCACATTGGCCATCTGCTGGCTGCTGAAGCGGCAAGGGATTCCTTCGGTCTTGACCAGGTTTGGTTCATGCCAAGCCATATCCCGCCCCACAAGGAACAGGCCGGAGCTTCCGGTGAAGACCGGCTCGGCATGGTGGCTGAAGCGATATCGGACCATCCCTGTTTCCGCACACTCGATATTGAGATCAGAAGGGGCGGCGTTTCCTATACCATCGATACGGTAAAGGATATCCGCAGCTCCTTTGAAGGTATAGATTTTCATTTTATTATCGGAGCTGACATGGTCAATTATCTTCCCAAATGGGAGGGGATTGAGGAACTGGTTGGCATCATGAGCTTTATCGGCGTCGGCCGGCCGGGGTCCGAGCTGGATTTGGAAGTGCTGCCCTCTTACTTAAAGGGGAAAGTGCTTCTTGCCGACATGCCACAGGTCGATATTTCCTCTACCGAAATCAGGGAGAGGCTGACTACCGGTCATTCAATCCGCTATATGGTAACGGACAGTGTCTATGACTATATCAGAAGGAGAGGATTATATGGAATTCAGCCGCGAAGAACTGATTAGCTCCGTTTCGCAGCAAATGCCGGCCATGCGCTGGCAGCATACGCAAGGTGTCATGGAATCGGCGGTGAAGCTGGCTGAGAAATATGGCGCCGATCCCGTGAAGGCGGAGAGAGCTGCAATATTGCATGATGTCGCGAAGTATTGGCCCGTCAAACAGATGGAGTCCGTTATCCGGGAAAATGATTTATCCAAGGATCTCTTGTTCTATGATAAATCGCTCTGGCATGCCGAGGTGGGAGCCTTTGTTGCCAAGCAAGACTACGGTGTTGAAGATCTGGAGGTGCTCGATGCGATCAAGTATCATACCTCCGGACGAATTGGCATGACACTGATGGACAAAGTGGTTTGCCTTGCGGATTATATTGAACCGGGAAGGGATTTTCCCGGTGTGAATAATATTCGTGAACTGGCCAACCATAGCCTTGAAGAAGGGCTGATCGCGGGGTTTGATTCAACCATCAGCCTGCTTGTATCGCGGCGGCAGATTATTTATCCGCTGACCGTGTTTGCCCGTAATGATCTTATTAAACAGTTGGAGGCGAATTCATGACCCTTACGTCAGAACAATTATTGAACATTGCAGTGGAAGCTGCTGAAGATAAAAAAGCAATGAACGTTGTAGCGCTTGATTTGAAAGGCGTGTCCCTGATTTCGGATTATTTTGTGATTTGTCACGGTAACTCGGATGTTCAGGTTCAGTCAATCGCGACTGAAATCCGCAAACGCGTGCAGGAAGCCGGTTCGGAAATCCGCGGCATCGAAGGCATGAACTCTGCGCGCTGGGTGCTGATTGACCTGGGCGACGTGATCGTCCATGTTTTCCACCGGGATGAGCGCGATTATTACAATATCGAACGCTTATGGTCGGATGCCAAGGTTGTGGAATCGGTATGAGTCTGGTAGCAGGAACAATCGAGACTTTTGAAGTGCTGCGCGAAGTGTCGCCTTACGGATACTTTCTGGATGCAGGAGATCAGGATGTTCTGCTGCATTATACGGAATTGACGCGAGAGATCAAACCCGGAGACGAAGTCGAGGTATTTATCTTCTATGATACCGAAGACCGTCTCGCGGCTACGATGAAAAAGCCTTATCTTACACTTGGAGAAATGGCCAAACTGGTCGTTGCCGATGTTCATCCACGGCTCGGTTGCTTTTTGGAAATGGGTCTTGGCCGCCAGCTACTGCTGCCGGTCCGGGAGCTGCCTGAGCTTAAGGAATTGCGTCCGCAGGTGGGAGACTCCGTATTCGTGATTATGGAACATGACAAGCAGGGACGTCTTCGTGCCAAACTGGCCGGAGAACAGGAACTGTCCCGTCATGCCTTCAATGCTCCTTCATCCTGGCTGAACCAGTGGTTCAAGGCTACCGTTTACAGACCATTGCAAATGGGAACCTTCGTTATCGTGGACGGCGGCGTGATTGGACTTGGCGTGATCGGTATGATCCATTCTTCAGAGCGTCTTAACTTGTTAAGACTCGGTGAGGAAGTGGATGTGCGCGTGAGCCATATACGTGAAGACGGACGAGTTAACTTGTCCATGGCCCAGCGCAAGGAAGTCGGCCGGGACCAGGATTCGGAACGGATTCTTACTTTCTTGAAGGAGCGTCCGACCGGGGGAATGCCCTACTCTGACGCAACGCCTCCCGATATCATCAAGCAGCGCTTCGGAATCAGCAAATCAGCCTTTAAACGGGCTTTGGGCAAGCTGATGAAGGAAGGCCTTGTGACGCAGAAGGAAAGTTGGACGTATTTGGTAAAGTCGGATTCCGAGGAACAGGATAAATAACTCTTTACCCTGTATGAATGGATTACAAGTATTCTGTCAACGGAATGCTGAAAGTGAATAGAAAGCGCGGTGGCATCATGTCTTCATACCGAAAATTTGCATATGTCTACGATGAATTGATGGAGGACATGCCGTATCCCGATTGGCTTCGCTTTGCGCGGCAGGCATGGGAGAAGCATGGAAGTATGCCGAAAAGCGTGGTCGAACTGGGCTGCGGAACTGGCAGCATCACCATTCCTCTTGTAAATTCGGGCTTCGAAGTGACGGGCATTGATTTATCCGCGGATATGCTGTCTGTGGCAAGACGGAAGATGGAGAGCACGCCGCAGGGCAGCCGCCTCTACCGCGAAGGTTCCATCCGCTGGGTACAGCAGGATATGCGGGAATGGGAAATTCCGGATCAGGTGGATGCGGTCATTTCCTTCTGCGATTGCTTTAGTTATTTGCTTGAGGAGAGGGATGTCATCTCCGCATTTGCGCAAACGTTCAAAGGACTGAAGGAAGGCGGCATTTTCCTGTTCGACGTGCATCACCCGAACACGATCATCCGTTATGACGAAGAGCAGCCTTTTGTATGGGACGACAGGTCGGTATCCTACATTTGGACCTGTGAGCTGGACGCTCCCCGCTGCGAGATTGAGCATCATTTGAGCATTTTTGCAAAAGAGGAGCAAAGCGATCTGTACCGGCGCTTCGAGGAAACGCATGTCCAGCGGGCGTACGATCCGGAGTGGATGAAGACGGAGCTGGTCAAAGCGGGATTCCGAGATGTGAAATGCTACGCGGATTTTGAATGGGTGGAAGCCGGAGACGATGCTCAAAGACTGTTCTATGTGGCGGTAAAATAGCAGGTTGTTTCCCGAGCTGAAATCAGGTTAAGGACATCTGCAAATGGGAACGATAAAGCCTCGGAACAATGGTTTCCGGGGCTTTTTACCATCTGGGATGATGGGTAAATAGTATGGAGTACCAAAAACAGAAAGGATGGATTTGAAATGAAACTTACCAATCTAAAAGATAAAACGGCCATCATTACGGGTGCCGGAAAAGGCATCGGTCTTGCCATCGCTACGGCACTCGCCAAAGAAGGGGTGCATCTCGGACTGATGGCAAGAACGGCTGCGGATTTGGAAGCCCTTAAGGAATCACTGACGAAGGAGTACGGAGTATCGGTCTACACGGCGACAGCGGACGTATCCTCGCGCAAGGAAGTAGAGGAAGCCGTATCGAAGCTGGGTCAGGAGCTCGGAAGCATCGATATTCTGATCAATAACGCCGGTATTGCTGCTTTCGGCACCGTGGCTGAGATGGAACCAGAACAGTGGGAACGCATAATCCAGGTAAACCTGATGGGTACATACTACGTTTCCCGCGCGGTTCTCCCGACCATGATCGAACAGAATAGCGGCAATATCATCAATATATCCTCGACGGCGGGCGAGAAGGGGTTTGCGACCGGTTCAGCCTATTGCGCGTCCAAATTCGGAATCATGGGGCTGACGGAATCGCTGCTGCAGGAAGTACGCAAAAAGAATATCCGGGTCATTGCGTTGACTCCAAGCACCGTAAATACCGATCTTGCCCGTGACAACAATCTGGGTATCGGGGATGAAGACCGGATGATGCAGCCGGAAGATGTAGCGGAACTGGCTTTGGCCACTTTGAAGCTTCCAGCCCGCGTGTTCGTGAAGTCTGCGGGAATCTGGACGACCAATCCTCAATAAACATGTAAAAATGCATTGAAAACCTGTGATCATCAAAAAGGGCTGGTCTGCCGGAACAAGATTGTTCTGACAGCCAGCCTTTTTTGTTTTTCACCTATCCAAGCTTTTTCTTATCGGTGTTCGATTAAATCGATCGTTCCGAGTACGACATGAGCCAGACCGAATCCTAAAATTCCTGTGGCGGCAAGCTTGTACTTGCTGCCGAGCAGCGCGGCGCCGGAAGCAGATACTACGGTTCCAAGAACGGCAGGAATCAAACCTTCACGCATACGAACACTCCCCCTGGTTCATTAAGTTTGGACGGACAAGGGTTATTTTTGTTTTTGCAGCGTAAATTTATGCATTCAGTTCATAATTTGCGGTTTCTTTAAACGGATATGTATTCTATCAGAGATCATATTTGACATATTATTTATATCCTTGAGATCGGCTATATGGCAAGAAAATGCGGGTATTACAGGCAATTTCGCACTTATATTTAACATATCAAAAATAACATATTTACGTTAATGGAGTGTGTCACTACACTTTTTGTAAACGCTATCATTTTTCCGGGGGTCAGCAGTTGAACAATCTTAGCTTTCTACAATATAGCCCCTACGGAAGGCGTGAAATTTAGGTTGTAGCTCATTTCAAAAGGAGGGAAGTTTCACATCCAAGCCGGGTCACAACGATAAAAGGAGGATTCATCTGATGAGAAAATACTTAAAACCATGGGCCATGTTCTTATGCCTGGCCATGTCCGCTTCGTTCTTGGCGGCATGCGGTTCCGGTTCCAAAAATGCTGGCGACGGCGGACAAGCGTCGAATACGGCGGAAAACGTGCATAAAGAAGGCTTCCCGATCGTTGACAAGCCGATAACATTGTCCGTGTTCGCGCCTGATGTAGGTAGTGCGAAATGGGATACGATGCAAGTATTTAAAGAAATGGAGAAACTGTCGAACATCAAGCTGACCTTCCAGACGGTTCCCGTGGACAGTTTCGAGACGAAGAAGAATCTGATCTTTGCGAGCGGCGATCTGCCGGATATATTCTATGCAGCCAGCCTGACCCCAGCCGAACAGGTAACCTACGGCAGCCAGGGCACGCTCGTTCCGCTGGAAAAGCTGATTGACGAGTACGCGCCTCATATCAAAAAATTGCTGGATGAGAACCCGGAGGTCAGAAAATCCATCACGACTCCGGACGGGCATATTTATGCCCTGCCATATGTTGATAAAGGTGCGGTGTGGTATAAGAGCCCGCTTTACTACAACGGAAGTTTTCTCAAAAAGCTGGGCGTAACCAAGCTTCCGGAAACGCCGGATGAGCTGTATGACTACCTGAAACGGGTGAAGACCGAGGATCCGAACGGTAATGGCAAGGCGGATGAAATCCCGCTGACATCGACCAAGTTGAAGGATATTCGTGTGCAAATGCTCGGATTCTGGGGCATTTATGATGAGGTGTATTATGCGGACAAGCAGGGCAAGGTGCATTATACGCCGCAAGAGGAAGGGTACAAAGAGTATCTTACCTTCCTGAACCGGCTGTGGACGGATAACTTGCTCGACCATGAAACCTTCTCCCAAACCGATGAACAGAAAAAGGCCAAGGGGAAAAACAATCAGGTCGCCCTGTTTAACGACTGGCTTCCGTATTTTATGCTGGGCGGGGAACCGAATACCGCCAACCCTGTCATGGCGCCGCTGAAAACAGGCTTCCCGGATTCACCGGTTGCCGCAAAGTCTTCGGGCATTTCTAAGAACGGCACCTTCGCGATCTCCAGCACGAATCCGGCTCCGGAAGCAACGATGCGCTGGGTCGATTACCAATATGACTATGAAGGATCCACTTTGTTCAACCAAGGGCCGGAAAATCTGCTTTGGAAGTATAAGGACAAAGAAAATCATGTGAAAGAATGGCTGCCTGTTCCGGACGGGGGAGACCGTGAGAACTATCGCGGGAAAATTACCCCGAACTATGGAATCACGACGCCTGGCGTCAGCCTGCCAGAAGTGTCGAAGGGCTTGAGAAGCGACATTGACGAATGGGTCGACAAGGAAAATCAGGAGAAAATTATCCCTTATGCTAAGGTGCCGTATCCGAATGTGTTCCTGACAGAAGCGGAACAAACCGAGGTCACATCGCTGCTCTCCGATCTGAACAATTATGTTGAACAGATGGAAGCGAAATTTGTTACGGGCCAGGAACCGCTGTCAGGCTGGGATAAATACAAAGACCAGCTGAAGAAGATGGGCAGCGACCGGATCGTCGAGATCTATCAGGCGGCATATGACCGCTGGGATCAACAAGGGAGCAAATAATCAAGATCATCGGTGATTTTTGGGGAATACTTGCAGGAAGCGGATCTAGGATGGGAGAAATGTCTTTCCCACCAAGGGATGCTAAGAGAAGGCGGCACCTGTGCAGGACGCAAATTACATTGACTAAGAGCCGATTTTTATATATAATATGGTTCAATGTTTCATCTAAATTTCAAATGAAAGCGATGATGAGGGGTACTAGTTTCAGGGATGTCATTCAGAGAGCCGGCGGTAGGTGCAAGCCGGTTGACGATTTGAGATGAACTCGCCTCGGAGTAATGATGTGAAGCGCTAGAATTTTGCGCGAAGGATCATCGGTTCACCCGCGTTATAGGGTGCAAAGTGAGCGGGGATAAAGCATACTTTCCGCTAACTAGGGTGGTACCACGGGAATCAAACCTCTCGTCCCTAGCGATGATGCGCTATGGATGAAGAGGTTTTTTTGTTTGGAAAAAGATTGCTAAAGCAGGGTCGCCGGGATAAGGAAGGGCGGCATGGGACTGCACAGGAGGCTGGTAGAGCATGAGTGAAAATCAACATCAGGTTCAGGGACAGGGGTATCATCCCCAGGCCATCGAACCGAAGTGGCAAAAGTATTGGGATGAGCATCACACGTTCAAAACCGGAGAAGAGGCGGGCAAGCCGAAGTTTTATGCGCTTGATATGTTCCCGTATCCATCCGGAGCAGGTCTGCACGTAGGACATCCGGAAGGCTATACCGCTACGGACATCGTGTCCCGCTATAAAAGAATGCGCGGCTACAATGTACTTCATCCAATGGGCTGGGACGCGTTCGGCCTGCCTGCGGAGCAGCACGCGCTGGATACAGGCGAACATCCCCGTGACATTACGGTCAAGAATATCAACAACTTCCGCCGTCAGATCAAATCCCTCGGTTTCTCCTATGACTGGGACCGGGAGATCAGCACCACGGATCCGGATTATTACAAATGGACGCAGTGGATTTTCATCCAGCTGTACAACAAGGGGCTCGCATATGTAGCTGAGCTGCCCGTAAACTGGTGCCCGGCATTGGGTACCGTTCTTGCGAACGAAGAGGTCATCGACGGGAAGAGCGAACGCGGAGGACATCCGGTTGTCCGTAAACCAATGAGACAATGGGTACTCAAAATTACCGAATATGCCGAGCGCCTGCTCGAGGATTTGGAAGAGCTGGATTGGTCCGAAAGCATCAAGGACATGCAGCGCAACTGGATCGGTAAATCCGTAGGGGCTGAAGTGGCCTTTGA
This sequence comes from Paenibacillus dendrobii, assembly GCF_009807035.1. Lineage (GTDB taxonomy): Bacteria > Bacillota > Bacilli > Paenibacillales > Paenibacillaceae > Paenibacillus_AQ > Paenibacillus_AQ dendrobii. The sequence goes on along the minus strand of NZ_WUBI01000002.1, from coordinate 672,437 downwards.
TATTGAAGGGCATGACAGCCAACTGACTGTGTTTACGACACGTCCAGACACCCTCTTTGGCGCCAGCTACTGCGTACTCGCTCCTGAGCATGATCTGGTAGATGGAATTACAACTCCGGATCAGAAGGAAGCGGTAAAAGCTTATCAAGATCAAGCGGCACGCAAGAGCGATCTGGAACGTACCGATTTGGCCAAGGACAAAACAGGTGTATTTACAGGTGCTTTTGCAGTGAATCCGGTCAATGGCGCGAAGCTGCCAATCTGGATCGCTGATTACGTGCTTGCAGGATATGGAACCGGCGCTATTATGGCGGTACCGGGACATGATGCACGCGACTGGGAATTCGCGAAGCAGTTCGGCCTTGAGATTATTGAAGTCGTTAAAGGCGGCAATGTGCAGGAAGAGGCATACAGTGGAGAAGGCGAGCATGTGAACTCCGGCTTCCTGGACGGCATGGGTACGAAAGAAGCAATCGCCAAAATGATCGCATGGCTCGATGAGAGCGGTAAGGGACAAGGTAAAACCACATACCGTCTGCGCGACTGGTTGTTCAGCCGCCAGCGTTATTGGGGAGAACCAATTCCGATTCTGCATCTTGAGGACGGCACAATGAAAACCGTTCCGGAGGATCAGCTTCCTCTGATGCTGCCGGATATCGAGCAGATTAAACCATCCGGAACCGGAGAATCGCCGCTTGCAAATGTAACCGAGTGGGTTGAGACGGTTGATCCGGAAACCGGCATGAAAGCACGCCGCGAGACCAACACCATGCCGCAATGGGCAGGCAGCTGCTGGTACTATCTGCGGTTCATCGATCCTCACAACCAAGAGGAGCTTATTTCGAAGGAGAAAGAACGCGAATGGATGCCGGTAGATCTGTATATCGGTGGCGTCGAGCATGCGGTGCTTCACCTGCTGTACGCCCGTTTCTGGCATAAAGTTCTCTATGATCTGGGCGTGGTCAGCACCAAAGAGCCGTTCCAGAAGCTGGTGAACCAAGGCATGATTCTCGGCACGAACAACGAGAAAATGAGTAAATCCCGCGGCAACGTCATCAACCCGGATGAAATCGTTGAGAATTATGGCGCGGATACGCTCCGCATCTATGAAATGTTCATGGGGCCGCTCGAAGCGACGAAGCCATGGAATGAAAATGGCGTGGAAGGCGCTCACCGCTTCCTCTCCCGCGTATGGCGTCTCGTCGTCAATGAAGACGGCAGCCTGAATCCGAAGATTACGGACCATGAAGGCAGCGATGAATTCAAACGCGTATGGCATAAAACGATCAAAAAAGTGACTGAAGATATGGAGCATCTACGCTTCAACACGGCGATCAGCCAGCTGATGATCTTCATCAATGACGCTTATAAAGCAGATTCGATTCCGCGCCAAGCGATCGAAGACTTTACGCAATTGCTTTCGTCTTTCGCACCGCATATTACCGAAGAGCTTTGGGAGCGTCTTGGACATCAGGAGAGCATCACTTACGCTTCATGGCCTGCTTTTGACGAAGCATGGACCGTAGACGCGGAGGTCGAAATCGTGATCCAGGTGAACGGAAAAATCGTTCAACGCGCCAAGATTGCTAAAGACATGAGCCAGGAAGCCATGCAGGAATACAGCATGTCCCTGGAGCAAGTGCAGCAAGCCATCGCAGGCAAGACCGTACGCAAGGTGGTCGCCGTGCCAGGCAAACTGGTGAATATCGTAGCCAACTAAATCATAAACAGGATCGAAAAGCATTCAATCCCCGTACAATTTATTTTGTACGGGGATTTTTTTTGGAGCAGGCCCTTGATGTGCAACGGCTAAGGTTTGGAATCGCCAAAGAGAATATCACATTTATTCAGATCTTCATCATATTTGGCATGCGTAGTGGAGATAAGCTGATGAAATACACCATCCAGGCTGTGCTTTAGCAAGGAAAGAGCTTCAGCTGTAATGCCGCCGGGAACGGCCACACGCTCCTGAAGCTCTTGAGGCTTGAATCCGCCTTCCGTAAGCAGCTTGCCTGTTCCAAGCAGCATTTCGCTGGCAAGCGCCGTACAATGGTCACGACTTATCCCGGTTTTCTCAACCGCCGCTTCGATCCATTGATCCAAAAAGAAACTGATGAAAGCAGGTCCGCAGCTGGAGAAGTCCGAAGTAATGCGCACATGCGATTCCTGAATCTCCAGTGGCCGGCTGAAGGAGCCCACGAGTTTTTCCAAAAGCAGCCTGTCTTCCGCAGTTATCCGGCTTCCGTACATGCAGAGAGAAGCTCCGCTAAGAGTCAAATGCGTAATGCTTGGAATGATTTTAGCGATTTTACAGGTAAGGGCGCTTTCCAGATGATGAATTTGAACCGGACTGGTAATGGATACGAGGATTTGATCCGGATGCACTTCATCTCCGATTTCATCGATCAAGACTTTATACTGAAGCGGTTTTACGCATAGAAACAAAATATCGCTATTTTTGACATTTTCCACATTACTGCTGCAAACATTCAGTCCGGGATGTCGCTGGGCCAGCAATTCCGCCTTTTCTGCCGTACGGTTGCTGGCGAAGATTTGCTGAGGCTTGAGCGCACCGGAAGTAATGAAGGCATCGAGCAACATGCTTCCCATACTGCCGGTTCCGATGAATCCGACCTTCATATAGGTCCCCTCCTTTCGTGCTTTGCGGTAACGGCGCAATCCTTCTCCTTAATGTATGCGTATGAACCTGCACCTCATGACGGTTTTTCGGCAGGAACAGTCCGGGCGAAGCATTTTATTTTATGAAAGATACACCTAACGCTGGTTGATCCGGGAGAACACATAACGACTGGGAGCGCGCGATCCGGTTTTTTTACAATGGCTGTAACCTGGATGGTCACAATATGAATAGGAAGAAGAGGTGTTTACATGAAACGTTTGTCTCTAGGAATCAGCGTATGCTGTGCCTTACTGGGGAGCGCCGTTATTTTACTCTCGGGCATGAAGCACGGAGACGGAATCCAGGAATGGAAACCGATGAACGACAAGCTCGAAATCGCTCTGGAGGAAGAACATAAGCCTGCGCAGGCAAGCCCGGCAGCAACGGCTTCAACCCATGCGGAGAGTATCGTTCAAGATCATCCTAAGGAACCCTCGGCTGAACCGGCAACGGTCAACCCAACCGCTCAGAATTTACCTGCCAGCCAAGCCGGAACGGCTGCCGGGCTTCCAGAGCCGCAATCCGCCGCTTCTGAACCTTCAACGACCGCTGCTCCCCCGGGACACCAGACAGACAGTAGCCCATCCACTGAAGGCTCAGCAGCCCGGAAAATAAACGTAAACACGGCCCAAGCTGCCGAGCTCATGAATCTTCCCGGGATCGGTGCCAAGAAGGCGCAGGCGATCATCGAATATCGTACTCAGCATGGCCCCTTTCAAAAGGTGTCTGATTTGGACAAAGTGAAGGGTATCGGAGCCAAAGTACTCGAGAAAATGAAGGCCTACGTAGAGCTTTAGTCCGGAGATGTGCTACAATGTTTACAATTATTCTACGAAAAACAGGTGATAAATGTGAACGAAGAAGCGCGCAAGGACTGGGATACATACTTTATGGACATTGCATACATGGTGTCCACGCGTTCCCGCTGCCCTCGCAGACATGTGGGTGCAGTGCTGGTTCAGGGAAAAAAACTGCTGGGAACGGCCTATAACGGTGCTCCGATGGGAGTGCCCGACTGCTCTGAAGCAGGATGCATGATAGCCGAGGAGCTCGAAGTGGTGGAACAGGACGGCAAGCAGGAAATGGTCAAGAAACAGCGCTGCGTACGCACCATCCACGCGGAACAGAACTTGCTGCTGTTTACCGATCGTATTGACCGTGAAGGCAGCTCTGTGTATGTGACGGACGAGCCTTGCTGGACTTGTGCCAATATGCTTGCGAACAGCGGAGTGACGGAAATTGTATTTCATCGTTCGTATCCGAAGGACAGCGATAAAGTGAACGAAATGATGAGCCAAAAAGGGATTGTTTTTCGGAGACTGCAATCGTATGAGCCGCCACGTGAAACGGCAATGACGGTCTCCAATTAATCGTAAATAAAGAGTATCCGGGGAAGGACCTCTGCAGTAGCGGCTTATAGCCGCAAGCAGAGGTCTTTTTTTAGTTTATAGCTACATCCAAAAGCGGTTTGTCTTCTGTGGATGTACGTCGATAGAAGTTGTTCTTAGGATTGGGAGGGAGAAGGATGAAAGGTAGACCTTTGATCGTATGGACGGCCTCATGGCTGGTAGGAAGCAGTATCGGTTACGTATCTTCCGGATTCAGATTATTTATGATCTGGTCGGGAATTACGCTCTTGGTAGGGGCTGCTGGCTTTATGTCTAGAAAAAGAAGTCTGCTGCGAAGCCTATCGATCGCCTGGATCGCACTGACTTTGTCCTGCGTTTACTGGGAGCTGAATGATGCGCGCAATGTGACAGAACTGCCGGAAGCACTGGTCATGGAGGCAGCAGATATCAATGGCATGTCGGTGCATGGCGAAGGAAAAATCGTCTCTTCCGTGAATGTGGATGGAGACAGGGCAGATTTTCAGGTAGATCTGAGTTCGGTATGGATTCGGGAGAACGTCGGCATAGGTGTATCCGCCCCTGAAGAATTAACTCAAATTCACGAACGGGTAATGGTGCAGGTCAAGCTTCAGAGCAAGGAGCAGCAGAAGGCAGCCGGAATCTGGCAGCGGGGAGACCACGTCAAGCTGAGCGGCACGTTGGAACTCCCGTCTACCGCGCGCAACTTCGGCAGCTTTGATTATGGGAAATATTTGAACACCCAACATGTTCACTGGTTATATAAAGTTAAGGGTACACCGAACGTGCAAGCCTCGGCTTCCTCCCTCTGGAGTACACTGACGATCTTCCGCTGGAACGACAAGGTCCGAAACGGACTGGGGAGTAAAATTGAGCAAATATTTCAAGAACCGCATGCGGGATATATGAAAGGGTTGCTGATCGGAATGCAGGATGATATTGATCCGGAGACTTATTCGCAGTTTTCGCAGCTTGGATTGACCCATATCCTGGCCATTTCGGGCATGCATGTCGCTGTATACGTAGCCAGCCTGCTGTTTATATTGTCCCTATGCAGGGTGACGCGAGAGAAGGCTCTCCTCATCGTCATGATATTGATCCCCGTATATGTTCTCCTATCCGGAGTGAGTCCATCGGTCGTGCGGGCAGGCATTATGGGCATGATAGGGCTTATAGCCGCTAGAAAGGGGTGGCTGAAGGACGGTATGAATATTCTTTCAGCGGCAGCGCTCCTGATGATGATGTGGAATCCGTATTATATGCTTAGTGTCAGCTTTCAATTGTCTTTTCTAGTGACGGCCGGTCTGATGCTGTATGTGCCGCTGGTGAATCCTCTCCTTGCCTTTCTGCCCAAACGCTTCGCGGCAGCAGCAGGCGTAACGCTAATTGCCCAGTTAGTTTCCTTCCCGCTTACCATCTATTATTTCAACCAATTTTCACTGCTGTCTTTCGCTGCCAATTTCATATTGGTACCTCTGATTACTTTTCTTACATTGCCTTTAGGTACTGCGGCACTGCTGTTTGGCTGGATCTGGCTGCCGGCGGGAACGACGCTTGGGCGGATCACCGAGTGGCTGAATGACGGCACTTTCTGGCTGGTAAGGTGGATGAACGGATATCCGCAATTCATCACCATATGGCGTTCGCCTTCTTGGATATGGATATGCGCCTACTTTATCCTGCTGTACCTGTTGTTATATTGGGCAAATCGGTATCGGCTTGGCCAAAAAGACAGGTTGCCTGCCCTAAACGGTGACGACACCGTGGAACTTGGTGGGGGGCAGCAGTCTATTCGAGCGTGGCATGTACCCGTGCATCAAAACTACAAATTACCTTCCTTTCTTGCCGCGATTATGCTCGGCCTCGTATTTTTGATATATTGGGAATATCGGCCTGCATCTCTGCATGGTGCGGGATTGATCCAATTCCTCGATGTAGGCCAGGGCGATAGCATTTTGATTACGACGCCGGAAGGGCGCCATATTCTTGTGGACGGAGGAGGCACCGTCAGCTTCCGCAAACCCCAGGATGATTGGAAAGACCGCAAAAAGCCCTTTGAAGTCGGCGCCAAAGTACTGGTGCCGCTGCTCAAGCAGCGCGGAATTCACCAGCTCGACGCGGTTATCGTGACACACGGCGATCAGGACCATGCGGGTGGACTTCAGGCTGTTCTGGACCAGATCCCGGTAAAGGCGCTGCTTTTTAATGGTACTTTGACGGGAACGGCATCCTTTAATAAGCTGATGGATACAGCCCTAGACCGAAGAATTCCTGTATATGCAGCTCACCAGGGCATGGAATTAAGGCCTGATGAACATACCGAACTTCTCTTTCTGTCACCCTCTCTGGTAGAATCAGATGAGGCTCCGGTTCCGATTGAGAAAAATCAAAACCATAGTTCGACGGCATTTGTGCTTACCATGAATGAAGGAAGGTTTTTGTTCACGGGCGATATGGATCAAGCTGCAGAAGAGGATGTTCTTCACTCGCGGGTGCAGCATGCTCAGGCCTCCGGAAAAACGCCCACTGTTGCCGGTGGGGAATTTGAAATGCCTGAGGGAGGCGTGGATGTCATCAAAATTGCCCATCACGGGAGCAAATCGTCGACCGGCGAGGATTGGCTCCATTATTGGCGTCCGAAAGCGGCTGTCATCTCTGCAGGGGTCAATAACTTGTATGGGCATCCGCATGCGGATGTAGTCGAAAGGATTACCGCTGAAAAAATCCAATTATTCCGTACGGATTTGAACGGGGAAGTGCAGGTCAAGGTTACGCCCGGGAAACTGTTAACTCGTTACAAGCTGAACTCGGTCCAATAAATGAGCAGCTTTGGTATAAAGAAATGAAGCCTATGGGCATAAGTTCTTTTTGTTAACAAAATCTTAAAGATTTGACTGAAAAAAACACGTAAAATGGATAAGTTGATATCGATTATAATTGAGGTGACGGCCCCACTAGAATTTGGTATTCTTAATTGGGGTTTACCATCTTGTGGATGGGCAAAAGCCACCCTTAAGTACATAAGATGTCAGGGTATTATATCGGATAAAAAATGTTGGTTACAATTTGCAACAATTTGACACTCTTACACGTCTGTAAGATTGCAGGGAGAGGGGGATCCTTTGTGGTAGAGCAGGGACTCATCAGAGCCGCTCAATCGGGCGATCGCGACGCTCTAATCACCCTATTAAGAGAAATTGAGCATCAGGTGTACCGAACAGCCTATTACATTTTAAATGATGAACAGGATGCCATGGATGCTTCACAGGAAGCGCTGATCCGCATCTATACCAAGATTGGCTCCTATGAAGAAAAGGCACAGTTTAAAACATGGGTTCAACGGATCGTGACCAATATTTGCATTGATAAATTTCGGCGCACGAAACCTACCGTCTCGATTGATGAACACGAGCTCGTTTTTCAAGACAAACAAAATGTGGAACAGGCAGTCATGTCCTCTTATTTGGCGCAGGATATCCAAGAAGCCATTGACCAGCTGCCCGACCATCACAGAACCGTTATTGTTCTAAGGTATTTGCAGGATTTTTCCTACAATGAAATCGCTGACTGCCTGAACCTTCCTCTGAATACGGTGAAGTCTTATTTGTTCAGGGCCAGGCAGCAGCTGCAGAATATGCTCCAAGAGCATCAGAAAGGTGGTGTATCAGGATGAAATGTCCAGAGGTGGTGGAATGGATGCACCGTTATTTGGATTATGATTTAAGCGAGGAAGAGACCGTTCAATTATATGACCATTTGAAACAATGTCCTGAATGTGCGGAAACCTTTCGGATGCTGAAATCATTATCCCGGGATCTCGAAGATTTGCCACAAGTGACTCCCAAATTCAGTATTGTCGATGCCATTATGCCTCAGCTTGATGCCATAGATCAGGCCCGCCAGGAAAAAAGCGCTTCACTCGAGGAGCCTCCAGCCGAAATGGTGCCTGTACCTGCGCGTCCCGTGCGTACAAGCAAATTCCGCAACTCCGTTGCCGGACGTACGGCTATGGGAGCTGTCGCGGCGGTCATTATTTTGGGAGTGGCTATTTATAGCTATACACCGAAGCATTTGTCGACGGCAGAGGAACCGGCTTTTAAAGCTGAGAAAACGGTGGCCGATACCGCAGCTTCTTCCAGTGAAGCCACGAATGGCAGCGGTGGAGTGGAGCAAAATGTAGAGCAAAAATCTTCGGAAAGCATTATCGGAGAATCCAACCAACAGGATATGGCCGACGGCGCTTCGCTGAAAACCGGTAACGAGGAACTGACTCCTCAAAATCATTCCTCAGACGCTGCGACCAAACAGCAGCCTGCGAAGCCGACAGAACAACCTGCGAGTAAGCCGGAGGATAAGGCAGTGACACGGAGTACCGCTTCAGAATCAACAAAACAGGCTCCGGATCAAGGCAAAAGCGACACGGGTACCCCGGCGAAAACTTCCAGCACGGATCAGACTGATCCTGCGGATAGCGGCAACAGCCAGGATAAAGCAGCTGCTGATAACAGCAACACGACAGAGACGCCGCCTTCCGATCCGAAGAAAAGTGATCAGGATCCGGCTTTGAAGGATGATTTTCAATCGATGGGGATTACGACGTTAAAACCAAACCCTCTTCAATTGAACTCCCCTGACGGCAAATATGCCGCTACGGTGGATGAGAACAAGCTGACGATTTACAGCGTTTCCGATAAAGACGGGCAGAAGACGGCCGTGAAGACCATTGATCTGCCGGGAACATGGGTGTCCGGTGTATGGTCCGCGGACAGTACGGTATTTACCTACCAGATGACCGACGACCAAGGGACAACATCGAGCAAAACCTATCAGGTTAACGGCTCGGATTCTTCAAACCCCTGAAACAGGCGAACCGGATAAAATATAAATAGGTTTGCGGCATGCACAAAATGTGGAGATACGGAATACGATATACGGTTAGAACTGTACCAGACCCGCCGAGATGACCGCAGGCAGCAAGGTTTCTAGAGCTTTGCTTCGCCGGTGTTTATCATAGATGAGCTGGGACCAAAGAGACCTTCCCGTGCGGAGGGTCTCTTTGTTTGCTGTTTTACGCTGCTCCGATTTTTGATAAAATATTAAAAGCAGGCCAAATCATTAAAAGGCTACATAGATGAAAGGGGGCCTAAGAATATGGACGTCAAAGCAGCAATCAAGGCAATCAAACAGGGAGAGATCTCACCGTTCTACTTGTTGTATGGTACCGAGAAGTACCAGATGAATGAGTTTGTCACTGTTCTGGAGGATCAGGTGTTGACCCCGGAGGAGCGCGATTTCGCGCTGGTGCATTATGATCTCTCGGACACGCCGCTGCAAGCGGTTGTCGAAGAGGCGGAGATGGTGCCCTTCATGGTACCGCGCAAGCTGATATTGGTGCAAGATGCCTCCGTGTTTACTGCAGGCAAGGATAATGCCAAGATGGAGCATCGGGTGGAATCGCTCCTTGAATATATGAAAAATCCGGCTGAGTACAGCGTACTTGTATTTCTGGTTAACCAAGAGAAGCTGGACGAACGAAAAAAAGTAGTCAAAGAGATGAAAACCAAAGGTACGCTGCTTTCCTTCACGCCCCTTGGCAGCGAGGATCTATTGAAGTGGATCGGCAAGAAGGTGAAGGAACGCGATTGTACGCTCGAAGCAGGAGCGGCGGAGATGGTCGTCCGCAACGCTGGGACACAGCTGCAGACCTTATCGGCCGAGATCGACAAGTTGTGCCTGTATGCGGGCAAAGGCGGAGCGATCAGCATCAATGTCGTGGAGCAGCTGATTGCGCGCAATACGGAGCAGAATGTATTTGCGTTGGTTGAAGATATAGCCAATTTAAGGGTGGACCGGGCGTTAGGAATATTTTATGAGCTGCTGAAGCAGAAGGAAGAACCGATCAAGATTGCAGCCTTGATTGCCCGGCAATTCCGGATTATTTTACAGGTCAAAGACCTCGGAGGGCAAAGCTACTCCCAGCAGCAGATCGCTTCGCAGTTGAGTCTTCATCCCTACGCGGTGAAAATCGCCGGGGAGCAGGCGAGGAAATTCCAGGCTGCACAGTTGAAACAAATCCTGAGCAGATTAGGTACGCTGGACTTCCAGATGAAGACGGGAGCCATTGATAAGGTATTAGGACTGGAATTATTTCTGTTGAGATTAGCAGCTTAAGGAACACGAAATAGGGGGCTGAACGGACCGTAGTCGTATAATGGACTACGATGTACGTGCAGTCCCTTTTTAATGTCCTGAACCTGCCGATCATAAAGCTACGGTTGGCGGAGAGTTAAAAGGGTCAGCTCCGGAACGCTGCCAAAACGGAACGGAAGCCGGGTTGTACCTACTCCGCGATTGACGTATACAGATCTAGGCTTTCGATCGCCATTATGAAAGGTATACAGTCCTTCCGTATATTTTCGGGCAAGCGGCGGAGTATAGAGGGAGCCGTAAGCGGGCAATTGCACCTGACCTCCATGGCTGTGCCCGGAAAGCTGCAAATCCACTTGATATGAACCGAGACGATCGGCGACATCGGGCTCGTGCACCAACAGGAGCACGAAAGAGTCCTGCGGAACTTGCTTGAAGGTTCGTTTCGGATCGGGGGAACCGAGTAGGTAATCGTCCAGGCCGGCGATGATCAGCCGGCTATGTCCCACCTTAACTTCTTCGTGTTCATTGACAAGCACATCGAATCCGCTGTCCGACATCAGACGGAGATACGGCTGCTTGGCTCCCCCGCCCTGATCATGGTTGCCGTATACGGCATATTTTCCATATCTGGCTTTGATTTGCTGCAATATAGGCGCGACCTTGCTTGCATCATGGTACTGCGAAAAATGATCGATCAGATCCCCCGTGAACACGACGAGATCCGGATGTAGCCCGTTGATGCGTGACACCAGCTTTTTGAGCTTGTCCAGGGAATAGAATTTACCGAGGTGGAGATCACTAATCTGAATAATGCTTAGCCCGTTTAGATCGGTTGTGACGGACGGGCTGCTGATATCCACCTGTTCGAGCTGGAGTAGATTTGGCTCGATATGTCTTGCATAATAGTAGATAGAAGCAGCCGCTAGTAGAAGAGCGGCTAGCAGCAAGAGCAGTTTGAAGCTGGCAGGTTTTCTGTGTTTGGGTTTCATAGGAATCCTCCCTTTCGACTTCAACTATACCGGGGCTCCGTTACATGAATGTGACAAGAAGCAGAGGGGCCTTTCGAAAAGGAGATTGCCATGCGGATATTAATTGCTGATGATGAGCCGGATATGCTCCGGATATTGACGGCTTATTTTCAAAAGGAAGGTTATGAGGTATGCACGGCCGTCAATGGCGAGGAGGCTCTCTTGCTCTTTTACCAGGAGAAGATTGATTTGGCCATTCTCGATTGGATGATGCCGAAGCGAAGCGGAATCGAGGTATGCCGGGAAATCAAAGCTCGATCGGATAAGAAAGTACTCATTCTGACGGCGAAGAGCGAAGAAGAGGATGAGCTGAGGGCGCTCCACATCGGGGCGGATGAATTTATCCGCAAGCCGTTTCATCCCAAAATCCTGGTGCTACGGGCCAAAAAGCTGCTGGGCGACGAAAAAAGGCAGATATTTTTTGGAACGATTCGAATTGATATGGAAGGCAGTAAAATCTATAAGGATGGCAAGGATCTGCAAGTTACCAAAACGGAATTCGAACTAATGTCCTGTTTTGTCCGCCACAAGGGTCAGATTCTCTCGCGTCATCAGCTGCTGGATCTGGTCTGGGGACTTGACTATTTCGGGGATGAACGGACGGTGGATACCCACGTACGAAGATTGCGGGAGAAGGTGGGAGAAGATTTGATCAAGACGCACCGCGGGATGGGATATAGCGTAGAGGCCAGTGATGAATAGGCTGGGCCGCAAGCTTTTCCTGAGCATCTCTATTGCCGTTTTGTTTATCTTTGTTCTATTTGTGCTGATGGCTAATCTGCTTCTGCCGAAATATTATATTTACAAGACCAAAGCAAAACTGGTACATGTCGTGGATACCATAGTTGCGATTCCGGCAAATCAGGTTGCCGTCTCCATTCCTGAGCTGGAACAGAAGTATCATGTCACGATCGTGGATGATTCTTTGCAGAAGCGGGAAAACGACTTGAATGAGTCGCTGCTTGCGCAGCTGGCGCAAAAAAAAGTGACACTCAATAAGTTCTGGATCACGGATGAATCCCTGCAAAAGATTAAGTCAGGCAGCCGCGTCAACAAAATATATGATCAAGGCAAGCTCAAATCCAGTTTTTACGCGAGCTTCATCCGCAAGGATCAGAGCGTCGTGCTGATCGGGCTTTCCATGGCGTATCTCAGCGATACGATCCAGATGATCAACGAGTTTATACTCGTGCTTGCCTTAGGCTCCGTGCTGATCATTGTGCTCGTGGTTTGGCTGCTGTCATACCGGATGACCAGGCCGCTCAAGGAGCTGGGCGAGGTCGCCAAGGATATCTCGGAACTGCGTTTCAGAAAGGCCAGGACGAAGACCAGGGACGAGATCGGGGAACTGGCGGAGAGCATCAATGCCATGAGCGACAAGCTAAAGGCCGCACATGCGGAGTTATCCCGGAAAAACCAGAGCCTCAAGCGGTTCATGTCGGATATTACGCATGAGCTGAAAACGCCGGTTTCGCTTATTCAGGCCTATGCCGAGGGGATTCAAGACGGTCTGGATGACGGAAGCTATGCGGCCACGATACTGCGTCAGAACAAAAGTATGGCTAAACTGATCGATGAGCTGCTCCATTTTGCCAAAATCGAGAGAGACGCGCTCGAACGCAGGCCGTTTGCCGTTAAGGACCTGTTTTTTGCATGCGCCGGCCAATTCCGGCTTGAGCTGGAAACGAGGCATTTGGAACTGGTGATCCGTGACGAGCTGCCCGCAAATTCGCTGATTGATGCCGACCCGGATAAAATCCGGATGGTTTTTCATAACCTGCTGAGCAATGCGGTAAAGTATACGGCATACCACCGGATTAATGTGTCATTCAAGGAGCGGGATTCGGAAATCGAGCTGCATATGAGCAACGTCTTTCAAGGAGAGATCACCGATGTGTCCCAGCTTTGGGAGCCCTTTTATGTGCTGGAGAGCTCCCGCACCAAGGAGAACTCGGGAACCGGTCTCGGACTTGCCATCGTCAAGACGATTCTGGAGCAGCATGGATACCGTTATCATGCCGAGGTGCTTGATCAAACCCTCCATTTCCATATCTATTTTAAAAAAGAAAAAAGCCCGCGTTCTGCTTAAGCAGAAGCGGACTTTTTTGTGCGTAATCTTCTATATTAGCATGCGTTCGGACTTTGTGGCGCATAGACAGCCGCTGATTATACGTTTGGTGCATGGAACGTTTGGACCTTGTCTCCGTCATAAATCATCGCCGACTTAGCCGGAACTGTCTGCTTATGATAAGAAAAGTCTTGTGCGGAAAAGTTTACGACGATGCGCAGATCCTCACCATAGGTAGCGGATTGAACAAGGCGGTCGGATGACAGAATTTGATAAGAAGTCATCGGCTTTGTCACCGCCTTTTCATGAAATGGACTCCAGACCTTGAGATAGTCCGTGATGAGCTGCTTGTTCTTGTTCCAGCTGTCCTGATCGAGATGATATAAGGGTGGCACGTTATAGAGAAGCTCAGATAACATGCGGCTTCCGATCTCATCTCTGATCTTGAGGCTTCCCCATTCCCAGTGATGGGTCGTGATCACGGAATCGTTATAGACCAGCTTGTATAAAGGCAGAGAGTAGGCAGGGTCCGTATACACATGCTGATAATCCGGCTTGATCGGAACGGTTTTCGCATATCGATCCGGCGTCCCTCCGCCGGCAGACCAGTATCCGCCGACATAGTAGGGGCTTGTTTTATTCGTACGCATGTCCGGATCGGACCACTGGATCACCGGGGTCTCGATGCCATGGGCAAAGGCGATAGTGGAACTCGCAAAATCGTTGCCTCCCTCGGAACCAATCACCATGTGTTTGTCGTCGCGGATATACTGCATGCGCTGCAGGCGGGCCTGAAGATCCTGCTGCTGGGTTGTCGGATGCGCTTGGGAGTAATCATCATAGATTTCGCCGGTAGCATCACAGTCTATGAACCAGGAGTTAAAAGGAATTCCGTCCTGCAATATTCTGCTGATGCGTTGTTGGACGCTTGGCAGGGACAGTGTGGGGTTCAGCTTGCGTCCTTTGCCCAGAAAACCTTTGATTTTTTGGCCTTCCTCATTTTCGATGGTTGCCGCGTCGTAAAGGGAGGCATCTGTAAAGGAGGCCGTATTCCAGTCTCTGCTGGCCTTCTGCTGGATGGAATGATAGGAATCATACGGTCCGACCAGATAACCAAGCTGTACCGCCTCCTTGACCAAGCCGGGATTCTGCAGGCCATCCGCCCAATTGGGCAGACCGATCCATGCCTTACGGATACCGGCATTATGCATGTCCTTCAGAAGATCGGTAGAAGCTTGGGATGCCCAGTGATCGATTGGATCGACACTGTTGTTCAGTGCGCTCTTCAGCAGTTTTTTGTTTAACGCATACAGCTGCTGTTCGCTTAAACGGCTGATGCCTTGTTCGATCCACGCCTTCGACTCTTCATCCGGAATCGCGAACAAGCCTGGTTTATAGAACTGCGGCATTTTCAAGACGTCATTTAAGGCTTTGGTGATCGTCTGCTTCTGATAATTGTCAATGTAATGCTGCTTGGCAACATCCTTCAGAACCTGCTTGTATTCTCCGGAGCCATCCTCGCTGTATTTCGTCAGTAGCTCCCCGATCCAGCCGGATAAGGGGCCGCCGATGGACTGGATCAAGGTGTTCCAATGGATATTGTCCTTGGTTAAGGCTTGACTGCTCCATAAGTAGATATGCGGTGCGCCAAACAGTTTGTTCACATCCGGATTGCTTGCGGCTTTGGTTTCTAGGGTAGTAAATTGGCCCTTCTCCTGAATGTAGGAACGATAAATCTGCGAGATTTGCACGGGGTCATTGTCCGTAACATAAATTCGGAACCGGTAGGTTTTAGCGGGATTGATCGACGGGAATTGATGCGTGAAGCTCATTTGAATCTCAGGCTCCGCATTGAACCGGATCGTGTCGTTATACATATCGTCTGCGATATACAGAATGGAATATTTCTTCTGATTCACGGCAAAGAAACGCATGGAGAAGCTTTCGATAAAATTCATGCTGCTGTTATCCAAAAATCTCTTCCACACCTTGTCCTCGCTGGGGATATACTTGCCTTCCCCAAGCGGAAGCGTGTAGCTTTCGCCCTGCACTCTGGGCCATTCAAACTCCGAAGCGCCTGTTGAAGTGAGTGAGACTTCGAGGTAGCGGCCCTTTTTCTCCATACGAATATCCATCTGCTTGCGGGGATATGACCACGAGATTGATTTTGGGGATTTCTTGAGATTCGTAAAAGGTTCTTGAGGCATGGGAAGCGAGGCGCTTTCCCGGATTCCGTCTTTTTCAACGAATAATTGGCCGGTCTTGGGGTCGGCGTCAAAATTGAAGTCATGATCAACGGAGTTCATAACTGCCGCTTCAGGCAGGCTACTTGCGTCTTTGGAGTTCATGTCGTGAGCGACGGGCTGTGTGCGCTCTGCAGGCTTCATTACGGCAATACCTGTCAGTAAGGCAGCACCCACGGCGCAGCTGATGAATGTAATGGTCGTTTTATTGTTTTTCAAGTAAAATTCCCTCCTTAAGTCACACTGTAAAGGCTCATTGTGACGCCAATGTGACAAGGAGGGAATAAGTTCATTTAGTGATGGAGCGTTGTAGAGGAGGATTGCGTTTCGGTCTGGCGGCTGAACCGCTGTGACCAGAAGGCGAGACCCATTGTCAGCAGCAGCAGGATGCCTGTAAGCAAAAATACGGTATGGATGCTGAAAACGCCGCTGATCGCGCCGCCTGCAAGCGGACCAAGCATTCCTCCGAGTTGATTGGAGGTTTGGCTTAGGCTGAATGCCCTGCCGCGGAAATCGCTTGAGGTGACGCGGACGATCAGACCGTTGAGAGCCGGGAACACCGCGCAGAAGAAGCAGCCATACAGAAAGCGTACGATCGAGAATGCCCATATGTTGTCAAAAGGAATTTGCAGCAGCGAGCCGATACCTCCTGCAAACAGCCCGATCAGCAGAATTTTCTGGAAGCCGATTTTGTCGGCCAGCTTCCCCCAACGGGGGGCAAAAATGATGCTCGCGATGCCGACAAGCGAAAATATAACACCTGCCAGGATGGAGGCATTGGAAGCCGAATGGCCAAATTGCACAATGTACAGCGGAAGAACCGGTTCGATCGTCATGACGGAGAACTGCGTGAACATGGTTAGCACCAGCACGACAACGAGCATTTTATTATGAAGCGCCAGCTTGACGGTGTTAAACACGGAGACGCGTTCCTTGCCTGGCACGAATTTTTCCTCTTTGACGTAAAAGATGACCAGCATGGTCGCCAGGAAGCACAGCACGCCCGCACTGGCAAATGCAATACGATTATCGAACAGTTTGGCCAGCACGCCCCCGAGAAGCGGCCCCATGATGCTTCCGGTAGCTGTAGCGGTCGACATGGTAGACAATGCATACCCGACTTTATGTTCCGGCGTATTGGTGCCGACGATGGCAATGGCGCCAGGAATAAAGCCGGACAATAGACCTTGGAGAATCCGAAGGATGAGCAGCTGTACGGGACTTGTGACGAAGGAGGTCAGCAGGTAGATTACGCACAGGACGAAGCCGGCGCGAACGATCATGGCCTTGCGGCCGTATTTGTCGCCGACGGAACCCCAAAAAGGAGAGGACAGCGCTCCGGCCAGAAACGCACTGCTGAACAGAATACCGGACCACATTTCAACGTTTTCGGTCATGCCAATTTGAATGAGGAAGATTGGGAGAAACGGAATGACCATGGAGAAGCTTGAAGATACGATAATAGAACCGAACCATAATACCCATAAGTTTTTCTTCCAGATTTCCATTGCTCGTCAACTCCTGACTCGTTATGTAGGGAGAATGATATGATACTGAATTAAAAAGTCCTGACCAGCTTTTCAGCTGTTCAGGACTCCTCTTTTTCATCGTATGGATAGCGCATCTTATGCTTGTGCATTCAGAGCGTTAAGTTTTTTCGCCAAGCGGGATTTCTTGCGGCTCGCTGCGTTTTTGTGTACGAGGCCTTTGCTAACAGCCTTGTCCAGCTTTTGAGAAGCGGCTTGAACTGCAGCTTTTGCAGCTTCAACTTCAGTATTTGCCAGCGCAGTGTCGGCAGCTTTAACAGCTGTACGAAGCGCGGATTTTTGGGAAGCATTAAGCGCACGGCGTTTGTCGTTCGTTTTTACGCGTTTTACGGCGGATTTAATGTTTGGCATTGCATTCACCTCCTGTAAGGCATTCGAATAGATCGAAATGATTCACAACTTAAAATAGTTTAGCATGGGGTACCATAAAAAGCAATACTTAAACACCTTTGCATAATCAGAGACATCCTCCCGCACACTATAACGAAAAGGCAAAGGAGGATGGTTTTCACATGGAATTGGATTTACAGCAGTATTCCGTACGTACGGATTTGGCGGTGGATGCCCGGGAGATGGCTGCCAAACAGTATCCCGGGACGATTCCGGGCGTGGATGAAGAGGTTTCCGACAAGGACGGAATCAAGATAACCCGTTTGAATGTGCTGAATGATGAAGGATCCCAGGCAATCGGCCGCGTAAAAGGACATTATGTCACGCTGGAAGTACCGGGACTCCGCAATGGAGATACCGGATTGCAGGAGCGCGTTACAGAGGCGTTCGCGAGAGAATTCGAGGATTTCCTGACGCTGATCGGCATTCAGAAAAAAGATACGGTTCTGATTGTCGGTCTGGGCAACTGGAATGTAACGCCGGACTCTCTTGGACCGCTTGTGGTGGAGAATGTTCTGGTTACGCGCCAATATTTTGAGCTCATGCCGGACCAGGTTGCGCCGGGTTACCGCCAGATCAGTGCCATTGCGCCGGGCGTTCTTGGTATTACGGGGATCGAGTCGAGTGAAATCGTGCAGGGAATCGTGGAACGAACCAAGCCGGATTTGATTATCGCGATTGATGCGCTAGCGTCCCGGTCGCTGGAGCGGGTCAATACAACCATTCAAATCGCGGATATCGGTATCCATCCCGGATCAGGTATCGGAAATAAACGGAAAGGTCTAACGAAAGAGGTTCTTGGCGTGCCGTGCATTGCCATTGGCGTACCGACGGTATGCTACGCTTCGACCATTGTGAATAACGTGATGGAAATGATGAAGAAGCATTTCGGCCAGGAAACGAATCAGACTCGGGAGATTATGGGGATGCTCGACGATATTTCTGAAAATGAGCGGCTGGCGCTTGTCAAAGAGGTACTGGAACCGCTCGGCCACGACCTCATCGTAACGCCCAAAGAAATCGACGAATTCATCGAGGATATCGCCAACATTGTGGCCAGCGGCCTGAACGCTTCCCTCCATGATGCCGTGGATTCAGGAAATTCGGGGGCTTACACACATTAAAACCACGGGTAAACAGTGAATCTATAAAACTCTCCGGGAAGCTCTGCGAATCTAGCGGGGCTTCTTTTTTTGGCAAACATATCATTTTTGGTTCTAGTGAATCTCTTTTGCTCATAGTTTTGAAGTATAAGAGAGTTCAGGAGGACAACACAATGAAGAGGAATGGGTTTAGGCTATGGAACATCGCCAAATGGAGAGCCAAGCTGCTGCATATGCTGTCCATGGGACGAACATTTTTGCTGATGACGTTAGGGTCGCTTTTGTTTTTCGTACTGCTGGGTCTGGGCGGAATGGCGGAGCATAATTTGAACTCGTCTCCCGTTTCTTCGATGAAGGGATTCGCGGGCTCGCTGTCGAGCAGGTTTTTCATGGACATGCTGGGCATGGAGCTTCCCCATCTGGACAAAGAAAAGGGAACCTCAACTTTTTCTGGTGAAAAAATGACCACATTCGTATTTCAAATGCTTACAAGTGTGAATCCGCGGGACCCGAAGAGCCTGCTTGCCAAGGAAATGCCGGGGATGTCGGCAAATGACCCGGTGCTGCTGAGGAGTGCTGCCGGCAACGAGAACTTGGACCCGCCAGAGGACTTCCATCTGCCGCCGGAAACGGATGAGAAGAACGAACAGCCGGCGAATACCGATCAACCCAAAGAGCCGGACAAAACTCCGGTGAAGGAACCTGAACCAGGGGGCAAAAAGGAGCCGGGGAAACCCGGAACAGCCACAGAAGGAACCAAAGACCAGACACAGACACCCACGCCTCCGGCGAATGCGTCTGGCAAAAAAGTCGTCATGATCTATCATTCCCACCCGCGGGAAGCCTATAATCCGCTGCTGAGCAAAACAAGCTCGAATCCAAGTTCCAAATCTCCTTCGCAAAATGTCATGCTGGTAGGGAAATACCTGGCTCAAAAGCTGGAAAAGCTAGGTGTGGGGACGGTGCATTCGGAGAAAGACTACTCTACGACGGTGAACGACTACAATTACAACTTTTCATATAAATACTCCCGCCAAACGGTAAAAGAGGCCTTGGCTCAGAACAGCGGCTTGGACTACCTGATCGATATCCACCGTGATTCACAGAGACATGCCAAGACGACGACGGTGATTAATGGGGCCAGTTATGCCCAAGTGTTCTTCATCATCGGTCATGAAAATAAAAACTGGCGCAAAAACGAAGCCTTTGCAAGCGCGATTCATGAACAGCTGGAAAAATCGTATCCGGGAATATCACGAGGGATTTGGGGGAAAACTTCGGCACAAGGCAACGGTGAGTATAACCAATCCCTATCTGACAATAGTATCTTAATCGAAGTTGGCGGAATTGACAGCACGAATGAGGAACTGAAGCGGACGGCAGAACTGCTGGGCCAGATCATCGCAGATTTGTATTACAAGGATCAGAAGGTTGAAAAGGCAAGTGTGGACAAGTCGGTATCCGCAGCCAAGGCGGATGCCAAAAGTTAATCCAAAGGAACAGGGAAAAGGGAGGAACCGGCGATGTCAAAATGGAGCAAACGGATCTGGATGGTGGGCATCTGGGCAGGGATTGGCGTGCTGATCGGAATGCAGCTTGCCGGTTCCGGCGGCACGCAGCAGGATTCTGGCAAAAATGCGGTATACACGGATCAACAATCGGTGAGAGCAGCCGCTGCGGCCCAGGTGCCTGTTCCACGTAAGAGCTCGAACCAGTTCAAAGTAGAAGAGCAGCAGCCCGAGCAGGTCGAAGTAAAGGATATGGGCTCCCAAACGCCGGAGGAGATTCTTTCTACTAACACCAATAAGCCTACCGTAGACGTGCTCGCTGACAAAACGGCAGGTCTGCTGCAGGACTTGTCGCAAAAGGGAATTCGAATGGTTGTCTCCCTGTTCGACTCCATCACCGATTAATCCTTTGCCTGTGGGATTGCCCGCCTTTATTTCAACTGCTATAATGAATTGATTGACACATCAGGCTGTTTTGGGGGTAGGGCATGACAGACGTACAAGCTAGGCAAAAAAATATTCGAAATTTCTGTATCATTGCACATATAGACCACGGTAAATCAACGCTTGCCGACCGGATCTTGGAGTATACAGGCGCTTTGACTTCCCGCGAAATGCAGGAACAGGTACTGGATCAAATGGATCTGGAACGCGAACGGGGAATTACCATCAAGCTTCAGGCCGTGCATCTTACATACAAGGCGGATGACGGCGAGGAGTATCTGCTCAATTTGATCGATACCCCGGGGCACGTCGACTTTACCTATGAGGTATCGCGAAGCCTTGCGGCATGCGAAGGCGCGCTTCTTGTCGTAGATGCTGCGCAAGGCATTGAGGCACAAACGCTGGCTAACGTGTATTTGGCACTGGACAACAATCTGGAGATTATTCCGGTTCTGAACAAAATTGACCTGCCAAGCGCTGATCCGGAACGCGTCAAGCAGGAAATCGAAGACGTGATCGGACTGGATGCCAGTGAAGCGGTTCATGCATCGGCGAAGGCAGGCATCGGCATCAAGGAAATTCTCGAGCAGGTTGTAAAACAGGTACCGGCTCCTTCCGGTGAATCGGAAGAACCGCTGAAAGCTCTTATTTTCGACTCTCACTATGATCCATACAAAGGCGTAATCGTATATGTCCGCGTCATCAACGGAAGCATTAAAGCCGGATCGAAGATCAAAATGATGGCGACCGAAAAAACCTTTGAAGTTATCGAGGTAGGTGCCTTCAAACCGCGGATGACGATAGTAGACGAGCTCATGGTCGGCGATGTTGGTTTCATCGTAGCCGGCATCAAGCATGTCGGGGATACCCGTGTCGGGGATACCGTTACCGATGCGAAGAAACCGACCCTGGAACCGCTGCCGGGCTACCGGAAGATTAATCCGATGGTATACTGCGGTCTCTATCCGATCGAAACTTCGGAATACAACGATTTGCGTGAAGCGCTTGAAAAGCTGCAACTGAACGATGCATCGCTGAGCTTTGAACCGGAGACCTCCAGTGCGCTGGGTTTTGGTTTCCGCTGCGGCTTCCTGGGACTCCTTCACATGGAAATCATCCAGGAACGCATCGAGCGCGAATTCAACATTCCGCTGATTACGACCGCACCAAGCGTTATTTACCGTGTCACACTGACCAATGGCGAAACCATTCAGATCGATAACCCGTCCAACTATCCGGAAGTCGGCAAAATCGAATCCGTAGAGGAACCGTATGTCAAAGCGGCTATTATCGTTCCGAATGATTATGTGGGTACCGTCATGGAGCTGTGTCAGAACAAACGCGGCGAATTCGTGAATATGGAGTACATGGACACCACCCGTGTGACGATTACGTATCAAATTCCGCTGTCCGAGATCGTCTATGATTTCTTTGACCAGCTGAAGTCCGGAACGAAAGGCTATGCCTCTTTTGACTATGAAATTTCGGGTTACCGCAAATCGAATCTGGTCAAAATGGATATTCTGCTGAACAACGAGCAGGTGGATGCCCTGTCGTTCATCGTCCACCGGGACCGTGCTTACCAGCGCGGACGCATCATTTGCGAGAAGCTGCGCGAGCTCATTCCGCGCCAAATGTTCGAGGTGCCGATTCAGGCTTCCGTCGGAACGAAGGTTGTAGCGCGTGAAACCGTCAAGGCGATGCGCAAAAACGTGCTTGCCAAGTGTTACGGCGGCGATATTTCGCGTAAACGGAAGCTGCTGGAGAAGCAGAAGGAAGGCAAGAAGCGCATGAAGCAGGTCGGCAGTGTTGAAGTGCCGCAGGAAGCTTTCATGGCTGTTCTGAAAATCGACGACAATTAGGTTACGATATATGGGTGAGCCGCTTGCGGCTTTCCCTCATAAGTATTCGGGGTTTCCGCAAAGTACCTGAATAAGCTTCACAGCAAGCAGCCCCACTTTGTGGGGTTATTTTTAATTAGAGGAGGGAATTGAACCATGACTATCATTCAGCCGCATGCCGCGGATGCCGCAGCGTCTCAAGGGAGCCGGAAACCGCAAGCGGTCTATCTTCACATTCCCTTTTGCACCAACAAGTGCTTTTATTGCGATTTCAACTCGTACGTGCTGAAAAACCAGCCGGTGATGGAATATTTGCAAGGCCTCGAGCGTGAAATGGAGCGGACGGTTAAGGCGGTTCCTCCCGGCGAAATCAAGACGATCTTCGTTGGCGGAGGAACGCCGACAGTCCTGAAGCCGGATGAAATGGAATATTTTCTGAAGACGGTACGTACGTATTTTCCTAATTGGTCCGATTCGATCGAATTCTCGATGGAGGCGAATCCGGGCACGACCGATCTGGAAAAACTGTCAGTTATGCGTGAAGGCGGCGTAAATCGCGTCAGCTTCGGTGTTCAATCCTTCCAGAATGAGCTGCTTCAGGGCATCGGCCGGATCCATGATACGGATGACGTCTACCAGAGCCTGGAAAATGCGCGTAAAGCCGGCTTCGAGAACATGTCGATTGACCTGATGTTCGGTCTGCCGAACCAAACCGTCGAGATGCTCGCGGAGAGTGTGGATAAGGCTTTGGCGCTTGATCTGCCGCATTATTCCATTTACAGCTTGAAGGTAGAAGAGAATACCCTCTTCCATACGATGTATAAAAAGAATCAGCTGCCGCTTCCGAATGAGGATGACGAGCTGCAAATGTACCTGCTCCTGATGGACCGTATGAAAAAGGCGGGGTACGAGCAGTATGAAATCAGCAACTTTGCCAAGCCGGGATATCACAGCCGCCATAACATGGCTTATTGGCTGAACGAGGATTATTACGGACTGGGTGCAGGAGCTCACGGTTATGTGGGGCATCAACGCCATATGAACATCAAAGGCGTTAATCCGTATACGGAGGCCACCAAAGAAGGGTTACCTCGGCTAGAGACCTTCACCGTTCCGAAAGAGGAAGCGATGGAAGACTTTATGATGGTCGGTCTGCGCGTGCTGAGCGGTGTGTCCGAAAGCCATTTTAAAGAACAGTTTGGCCTTGCGATCGAGGAAGTTTTTGCCAAGCCGCTGCATCGGATGCTGGATGCCGGACTGATGGAAAAAACGGGCGAAGGCTATCGTCTGAGCGAACAGGGACTTCTGTTTGGAAATGATGTGTTTGGCACATTTATCGGGTCATTGACGGTAAAAGAATAGCTTGAACTTCTATACGTGATGTTGTATATTTATTCATATTAAAAAACAGCACGTATTGAGGATGCGCAAAAAAGCTCCGGGCAGACGCCTGTTTTGCATCATCCTTACCATAGGAGGAGAAGTAAAATGCCGGCTGTAGTCACATGCAGAATTGCGGTCCCGGAGGATGTTGAGCCGCTCTATCAAATGATCGATGGATATGCGCAAAAAGGGATTATGCTACCACGGTCCCGCAAGGTGCTCGAGAAGCAGCTGGACCAGTTCGTGGTCGCTGAAATCGACGGAACCGTGATTGGCTGCGGTTCGCTTTGCCGATTGGGCAATGATTTGGTTGAGATTCGTTCCCTCGGCATTATGGACGGACATAAGGGACTTGGAATCGGCTCCATGCTGGTCAACAAGCTGACGGAAGAAGCCAGACGTCAAGGCATTCCCAAAATCATGGCTTTAACGTACGAAGTTTCGTTTTTCGTTAAGAACGGCTTTGCCGTCGTGGAAAAGGAAATTTTCCCGGAAAAAGTATGGACCGATTGCGTGAACTGCAGCAAGCAGTCTTGCTGCGACGAAATCGCCGTGCTTAAGATGCTGGATTAGGCGCTAAACCGCTAATTATAACAGGATGATATCAACCATCTTTCCCGCATTGTCTTTATGGTGATGTACGGAAGGATGGTTTTTTTATGAAAGAATAGTTTATTTTTATCATGAGAAAAACTTCACATATTAATCATATATGATGCGTTCGAAGCTGAAAATTCATGTTATCCTAAATTTAGGAAACACCAGCAAGATGGACAACCCACTGAAGCGTGTGACGATTATTCCAAAGGGGATGAACAGCATGAAAGAGGTATTTGTGCTTGGCGGAACGGGATTTCTCGGATATTACACGGTAAAAGAATTGCTGCAGCGCGGTTATGACGTATCGACCATTTCGCTTCCTCCTATGCCGGCTGAAGACCTGTTCCCATCTGGAGTGGACTGTAAGCTCGGGGACTTGAATGAGATGAGTGACGACGAAATTTTGAATCAGTTAAAAGGAAAGTATGCTTTCATATATGCGGCCGGTGCGGATGAGCGCGTTGTTCCCGATGCACCTGCGATGAAATTCTTCTACGAAGCGAACGTGCTGCCTACGCAGCGGTTAGCCCGCCTTGCAAAGGCTGCCGGCGTGAAAAAATTCGTGTTGTTCGGCTCGTACTTCGCGCATTTTACGGAATTGTGGACGGATCTGAACCTGAAGGAACATAACGCCTATCCGCGTACGCGGCTGCTCCAAGAAGAAGTTGCCTATATGGAGGGCGAAGGCGGAATGGACGTCATGACGCTGCGGTTGCCGTATATTTTCGGGGTGATGCCGGGACGGACGCCACTGTGGACCATGTTCGTGGATCGCGTCAAAGACCAGAGTGTCGTACCCGTGCTTGGAGGAGGAACCGCCATGGTGACGGTACAGCAGGTTGCCGAAGCCGCCGTCGGTGCGATCGAGAACGGCAAGCATCGGACAGGTTATGCCATCGGCGGGATTAACATGAAGCATAGCGAATTTCACCAGATCATTGCGGACCTGCTCGGCCAAACCGAAACCAAGGTGGTTGTCATGCCGCTCGAGCAGATGAAACCGGCCATGCAAAAAATGGATGAAGAGGCGCTCGCGCACGGTAAGGAGCATGGCATACACATCGGCGATACGGCGGACGCGCAAGACCGCGATGCCTACACCGACCCGCAGGATACGATGCCTGTTCTGGGTTATAAAGAGTACGATGTGAGAGCCGAGATGATAGAGACGTTGAAAAAATGCATCAAGGCTTAAAGAACAGCCGGAGGCGTGTATCCTATAAGAGGGATGCAGCCTCTTTTTTTGTGACGTGCGTCGATAGACGTTTTTCTTATGGAGCTAATGGTTCAACCACTCTTCTATCAAAGTCATGTATGATGACTGAAGAGAAGTGGTATTTTTTGTATATCGAAAATGAACGATTGCCCGATGTTATCGGTCATATAGTCAACACGCTTATGAAGGAGGTGCAATCCGATTGAATGACCGCGAACTGTTCGAGGCCTATAAGGAACAAGTCTATCATCTCTGCTATTACATGATGCAGAACCGTTCGGACGCTGAGGATCTATGCCAGGAAGTATTCATCAAAGCCATGCTTGCCGACAGGACGCAAGTGCGGGAAGTGAAGCCCTGGTTGCTCAGAATTGCGTCCAACGAGTGCAACAGCGCACTTAGAAGGCGGAAGAACGGCTGGGCCAAGGAATTTAAGGCATATCTGTTGACCCGTACCCGTGCATCCAATCCGGTCGAGGAGATCATGGATCAGCGGGAAATCAAAATGGAGTTCAATCAAATGTACGGGAGACTCCCGGATAAGATCCGTATGGTCGTTACCCTGCGATACGTTCATGACATGACGGTTCCGGAAATCGCTAACGTGATCGACATCCCTGAAGGGACGGTAAAGTCAAGATTGAACCGTGGAATCAAGTTGCTGCAGCACATGGCTGTAAGTCAAAAAAAGGAGATGATCCGAAATGAGTCGTTTTTTTGAAGACAAGGTTCAGGAAAAGATTCAACCTCCTCCACGCCCCGATTATGACCAGATGTGGAACCGAATTGAAAGGGAAGTCACCCTGCGCAGATCGGATACTTCACGACTTGAATCCGCTCCAAGGTCAAGAAGAAAAATCATTCCTGCCGCCATCGTGTTTTCATGTTTGATGGTTGTAGCCGTTCCGGTCTTTGCGGGAGTTACGATGAATTGGGACAGCTTATATGGCGGCCGCAGTGTAACCAATGCGCTGAACAACGGAATCGGACAACGTTATGATCTGAACGTAACAAGCAAGGGGGTTACCATGAGCCTAGAGGGAGTCGTTACCGACGGTGAGAGAATGAAATTGTTGATCTCGATGGATGTCGGTGCGAAGCCTCAGGAAGATGAGTTCATGGAACTGGAGCATATGGTGATCAAGGACGGGGCAGGCAAGGAAGAGCCCGTAAACGGGTATTTGAGATATGACGAGTCGAGCGGTAAGCTGCTGGGAATCTATGAAGCGAAGGATATGCTGAAAAATAGCCGAAATACGTTAACGTTAGAAGCTGGAGACCTTATTTCTTATAGGCCTGTGAACACCGCGCTGAAAAAGGTGCCTAAGGCGGGGGAAACGCTATCGACGGGAGAGAAACTCTATCCTGAACTTCACATCAAGTCGGTGACGGAGTCGAAAAACAGTTTGGCCGTTCGCTATAACGTAACCGTGACGGATTCGAAGGTGCAGGGCCGAGGCGATCCGCATTTAACGATCGATACCGGCAGTGGCAGCAGCCGCGGAGTACTGACACAGCTTCCTCCCGAAGATAGCGGGGTTCTGATCGAGCAGCTTTTCAGCAATATGACCCTTAAAGATTGGGAAGCGTCAAAGCTGAACTTCAATTATATGAAGGAAACCATGCGGACGGAAGGTGCATGGACGTTCCACTTTAAAGCGGACGGCCGGAAGGCAAGCGAAGCGATCTACTCGCAGCCCCTGCAGACCAGTGAAGAATTCAAGGACAAATCGGGAGTTCTGCTGGACCAACTAACCATAACGCCGCTGGAGATTATCGTCGAGATTAAGGATGACAAGCGGATGATTCCTGATTCACAGGGAGATGTCATGTACAAAGATGTCCGATTGATGGTCGGTGACCAGGAGATAACGGGTTCCTATACTATCAAGGGAGATGATCCGAAAAACTATAAGCATGTGTTCGCTTTTGAATCACCAGAATGGTACAAGGACTGGTCCAAGGTTCCGATGAAGCTGATGCTTAAGAACGCAACGGTCATCAAGCGGGATACCACGCGGAATTGGATTGCTCTGAACAAGCCTTCCGCTGTAAAACAGTCGGCAGAACTCAAACTGGAGTCCTTCGTCGTTCATTTCACGTATTATATGAATGGAAAGGATCTGATGGTTGAATCTGACTCGGACTCCGACATGTTCAAGGGAATCAGCCAAACCACGCTGAAGGTGGACGGTGAAACGCTCTTTCCGAAGATTACGCCCAAAGGGCCGGATGCACAGAGCAAGAATATCGAGAGATATCCGGATTTTAACATGAACGATACGCTGGAACTCAATCCGGGGTTCTACAGCTATCATGATTCAAACCGGAATGTAGATACCATTCTTCACTAATCCTACGTATCTCTTCCGGGATTGAGCAACTATGAATCATGATTTCACGAGGCGGCTCCTTACTGCCTTACGAGATCATGGTTCTTTTCTATTGGATCTGGCAAGATTCGACTTAAACAAGGATCACAAAGAAGGATTAGCGAGAACTATATCGAAGAAATAATAATATTGTAAAAAATGTATTAAGGAGGAAAAACAAATCCGATAACGCAACAGTTGGTCAGATCCTTCTTCTCGTGTTGTTTCCACGTTACATGACTTTATGGGTGGAAGGATACAAAGTGAGTGGATCGTTTTTTTAAAATACCAGCACGGATTATGGCTCGATGATGGCCGTCTTTTCCAAGGATATTTTCGTGAGCATGATAGCTCCAACTTGGTTTCATAAAATTCGAAAACAAGTATATTTGAATGCAAAACGGTCGACAGCATCCGTTTTGCATTTTTCCTGATTGAGGTTCGAAAAATGCCGAAGATGCCTATATTGTTCAATAAATCGTTCTCCAATATCGCGGCAACGAGAAATCCGCAGAAAGTCCGCTCTACCTTCTGCAATGGTCCGCTCCGAGGAAAGCAAAATGAGGATGTCTCAACTTGACAATGATCATGCCAGTTTGGTATTTTTGTATTAGCGGTTAGCACTCATCTGAGTCGAGTGCTAACGATGGTGAAAAATCAATGACCAGAGGGAGGGGAAGACATGCTTACCGAACGCCAGAGAATGATACTTAATGCTATTGTTGACGATTATATCCGTTCAGCGGAACCAGTCGGATCGCGCAGCATATCGAAACGGGGAGATGTCGGATTCAGTCCTGCGACCATACGCAACGAGATGGCCGACTTGGAGGATCTGGGCTTTTTGGAACAGCCCCATACATCGGCCGGGCGCATCCCTTCTCATAAAGGTTACCGATATTACGTGGATCATCTGGATCCGATCTATGAAGCTCTCCCTACCGAGCAAAGCACGCTGCGTGCTTTTTTTGCGGAGAAGCTGAATGCGACGGAGCAGGTTATCCAGCACGCCGCGATGATCCTTTCCCATATTACGAATTACACTTCCATCCTGCTGGGGCCGGAAGTTTTTCATACGTCTCTGCGTCATTTCCAGCTGCTGTCTCTCAACGAAACCACGGCGGTGGCGATTATCGTGACCAGTACGGGTCAAGTCGAGAGCAAAACCGTTGCCGTGCCGCCTGGAGTCTCTGTATCCGAAATGGAGAAGGTGGTAAATCTGCTTAACAGCAAGCTGATCAACGTGCCTCTCTATAAGCTGAAGTCCAGACTATACCGCGAGCTTGGCCAGGAAATGCAGCGTCACCTGACCAATTTTGAAGAAATCATGAGCATCCTGGACAACATATTCGTGGATACGGATACTGATCAGCGCGTGTATTTGAGCGGCGCAACCAATATGTTGAACCAGCCAGAATTCAAAGACGTAGATAAGGTTAAGGATATCCTCGATTTACTTGAAGAAACGCCTACCCTTACGAAAATGATGGCCGCCACGCAGGGAGCCGCAGGAATCCAGGTGCGTATCGGCACAGAAAACAATCATGAGGCTTTTGCCAACTGCAGCCTGATTACAGCGACCTACTCGCTGGATGGAGAGGCGCTGGGAACAATCGGCATTCTCGGTCCTACGCGGATGGAATACGCCAGGGTGATGAGCCTGCTGGGGATTCTGTCCAAGGACCTGACTATAATGTTGTCGAAGCTTTACAAATAAGGAGGCTTGAGGACAGATGAGTCAAGGTCAGCAGCCCGTGCGTGAAGGCGAAGAGCGGTACGCGGCACTGCTCAACAACAGCAACGCTGTCCGGGCCATCACCTCCGCGGTCGAAGGAACGCTCGGTCCCAAAGGGTTGGATGTCATGCTCGTAGGTGACCGTGGTGAAGTGATCATTACGAACGACGGAGTTACGATTCTGGATAGGATGGACGTCAGCCATCCGGCAGCCAGGCTGCTGATCCAGGTGGCCCGCTCCCAGCAGAAAAAGGTGGGAGACGGAACAACGACGGCTACGGTTCTCGCGGGTGCGCTCGTTCAGGAAGGGGTTTCCCAGATCGTAAGGGGCGTCCCCGCTTCCAAGGTAGTCGCAGGCATGCAGCAAGGAATTAAGATGGCTGCCGATTCACTCCGAGGCAGAGCCCGGGATATTCAGGATCTGGATGACCCTTTGCTTGCCAAGGCTGTGTATGTAGCCGGCAGGGAGCGGGAAGACATCGTGTCCCTCGTCATGGAGGCTGCTTCAATAATTGGCATCCGCAAGCTCAAGGATCCGTCCTATCTTCTTGCTGATGCGGTTACCGCGCATGAAAAGGGTAATAATGAAGTATTTGAGGGTCTTCTGTTAAGACAGCTGCCGTTATATCCTCATGATGCTCCAGTACTTGAAAATACTCGAATCCTCATCCTGCACGATGCGCTTGAGCCTGAAAGCCTGGATGAAGAAGTGCTGACGACCGAAGCCGGTTTTGGCCGTTATATGGAGCTTCGGGAACGATTCACCCGCGAGCTAAATGTGCTGGCTGATCTCGGTGTAGGACTGATTTTACTGGAAAAGGGTATCCATCCCGATGCCGAGCAGTTTTGCATGGATCATGGGATGATGGTCATTCCGCGGGTAAGCCGTAAAGATTTGGCCCGCGTCAGCTCGATGACAGGCGCCGTGCCGCTTCGGAGGACGGCGTTACATAAAGAGCGGGATTCGCTCGGCAGACTGCTCGGCATTTCCCCAAGGGCATGTTATGATGAAACTTTGGAGCGTGTCCGGATCAGCAGCGGCGGACAAAAGGAGGAGCCTTTTGTCACGCTGATTGTTGGAGCCAGCACAGCCGAAGTGGTGGGCGAATCGGCCCGGATTGCTGCCGACGCGGCCTCGGCGCTTCAGGCGGCGATTGCAGGCGGAATCCTCCCTGGCGGAGGCACGGCCGAGCTTGCCGTTTCCTACGAGCTCGAGCATCGCCGCGAAGCCGTCAAAGGGATGGAGGCGTTCGGCATTGCGGCCGTAGCCGCCGCCCTTCGCAAACCGATGTCGCAGATCCTTCTGAACGCCGGCTATAACCCTCTGGAAAAAATGGAGGAGGCCCGGGCTGCCCAGCTCGATGAGAACTGCGACGGAATGGGCATAGATTGCGATTCCGGCCTTGTGATTCATTATGAGGAGAAGGGCATCGTCGATCCCGCACTCGTTAAAATACACGGCCTGCAGACAGCAGGAGAAGTGGCTGCCGCAGTACTGCGCATTCATAATGTCATTAAAATGAGAAGCGCGCATGGATCTGAAGGATGAGGCGCAAGTTTGGCACAAAAAGATATAGAGCATATTAAGGAGGTGAAGACATCTTGAAAGAAAACCAGGAAATTCAAGACTTGGACAATGAAATGAATGAAAACCGCGAAGACGCGGCAGTGGAACATGCAAACACGGATGCTCATGCAGATGCTTCTTCGGCAGAAGAGGGACATGTAGAGGTGCTAGATACCGCTCATCTGGAAAACGAAGTCCAACGCCTGCAGACGCTCGCCGACGATTATCAGCAGCGCGCACTGCGGACGCAAGCCGATTTTGACAACTTCCGTAAACGGACGCAAAAGGAAAAAGAGGACTTTGCCAAATACGCATCGTCCAAGCTGATCACTGAACTGCTGCCTATCATTGATAATTTCGACCGGGCGATTACCGCCGCAGGCGATATTGCCGATAACGATTCCTTTGCCAAAGGCGTGGGCATGATCTTCCGCCAACTGGAAAGCGTGCTTAAATCCGAAGGACTTGAGCCGATGGATACGATAGGCCAGCCTTTTAATCCTGAATTCCATCAAGCGATTATGCAGGTGGAAAGCGACGAGCATGAAGAAGGCGTCGTGGTTGAGGAAGTGCAAAAAGGCTACATGCTCAAAGATCGAGTGTTACGCCCGGCAATGGTTAAAGTCAGCATGTAATTTCATGGCTGTTTAAAATATATGAACACATTCATTTATTCTGAAGGAGGAAATATCTCATGAGCAAAGTTATCGGTATTGACCTTGGAACCACCAATTCCTGCGTAGCCGTAATGGAAGGCGGCGAAGCCGTTGTTATTCCTAATCCGGAAGGCGCGCGCACAACCCCTTCGGTTGTAGGTTTTAAAAAGGACGGCGAACGTATCGTCGGCGAAACAGCAAAACGCCAGGCCATTACGAACCCGGACCGTACCATCCATTCCATCAAACGCCACATGGGTACAAACCATAAAGAAACCATTGAAGGAAAAGATTATACTCCGCAAGAAATCTCGGCTATGATCCTTCAAAAGCTGAAGTCCGATGCCGAAGCATACCTTGGACAAACGGTTACCCAAGCAGTAATTACCGTACCGGCTTATTTCAATGACTCCCAGCGTCAAGCTACCAAAGATGCAGGTAAAATCGCGGGTCTTGAAGTCCTTCGTATCGTAAACGAGCCAACTGCAGCTGCACTTGCTTACGGTCTGGAAAAATCCGAAGATCAAACCATCCTGGTATATGACCTCGGCGGAGGTACATTCGACGTATCGATTCTTGAATTGGGCGACGGCTTCTTTGAAGTAAAAGCGACAAGTGGTGACAACCACCTGGGCGGCGACGATTTCGACCAAGTCATCATTGATTACCTCGTGAACGAATTCAAGAAAGAACAAGGTATTGACCTGAGCAAGGACAAAGCCGCTGTACAACGTTTGAAGGATGCAGCTGAAAAAGCGAAGAAAGAGCTTTCCGGCGTTATGACAACGACAATCTCCCTGCCGTTTATCACCGTGGTAGACGGGGTGCCTCAGCACTTGGAGGTTAACCTGACTCGTGCTAAATTCGAGGAAATTTCTGCTGATCTGGTTGAGCGTACGCTCGGACCAACTCGTCAAGCGCTTAACGATGCAGGTATGACTCCTAACGATATCCATAGAATTGTTCTGGTCGGCGGTTCCACTCGTATCCCTGCCGTACAGGAAGCCATCAAGAAGTTGACAGGCAAAGATCCTCACAAAGGCGTTAACCCGGATGAAGTGGTTGCCCTGGGTGCAGCGGTTCAAGCCGGCGTACTCACAGGCGACGTTAAAGACGTAGTTCTGCTGGACGTAACTCCGCTGTCCCTCGGTATTGAAACTGCGGGCGGCGTGTTCACGAAAATGATCGAGCGTAACACGACGATCCCAACCAGCAAATCGCAAGTCTTCTCGACCTATGCTGACAACCAGCCAAGCGTTGAGATTCATGTTTTGCAAGGTGAGCGTCAAATGGCAGCCGGCAATAAAACGCTCGGACGTTTTATGCTGGGAGATATTCCTCCAGCACCACGCGGCGTACCGCAAATCGAGGTTACTTTTGATATTGATGCCAACGGTATCGTGAACGTATCGGCTACGGACAAAGGTACCAATAAAACGCAAAAAATCACCATCACTTCTTCCAGCGGCCTCAGCGATGATGAAGTTGAACGCATGATGAAGGATGCCGAGGCTCATGCCGAGGAAGACCGCAACCGTAAAGATCTGGTTGAAGCGAAAAACAACGCTGACCAGCTCGTGTACTCCACAGACAAAACCATCAAGGATCTTGGCGACAAGGTGGATGCGGGTGAAGTCGAAAAGGCGAATGCGGCAAAAGACAAAGTGAAGGCTGCACTCGAAACCGACGATCTGGAGCAAATCCAGAAAGCAACTGAAGAGTTGACTGAAATCGTCCAACAGTTGTCTGTTAAATTGTATGAGCAAGCGGCACAAGCTCAGCAAGGGGCCGAAGGCGCTCAAGGCAGCCAAGAAGGCGCACCTAAAAAAGACAACGTCGTTGACGCTGACTACGAGGTTGTTGACGAGGACAAAAATCAAGGTTAACCTATAGAAAGTTATGTTCAGGAAGGGAAGGTCAAAGCCGGGGCATCCCGATGCTTTGGCTTTCTTTTTTCCATGAGCGGCATACTCTAAAGGAAACAACGGGGGTGGAAGAGTGGCTGATAAGCGTGATTACTATGAGGTGTTGGGCGTAGGCAAAGACGCTTCCGACGATGATATCAAAAAGGCATACCGCAAGCTTGCCCGTCAATATCATCCGGACGTGAACAAAGCGGCTGACGCGGAAACCAAGTTTAAAGAAGTCAAGGAAGCTTATGATGTGCTCAGCGACGGCCAGAAGCGCTCCACTTATGACCAATACGGACATGTTGATCCGAATCAGGGCATGGGCGGAGGATTCCAGGGTGGCGACTTCGGCGGCTTTGGCGATATTTTTGATATGTTTTTCGGAGGTAACGGCGGACGCCGGGATCCAAACGCACCGCAGCGGGGCAATGACCTGCAGTATACGATGACGATTGAATTTAAAGAGGCGGTATTCGGTAAAGAAACGGATATCACCATTCCGCGTACCGAAAACTGTGATACGTGCCATGGTTCCGGCGCTAAACCGGGAACGAAGCCTCAGACCTGTTCCGTGTGCCACGGCTCCGGGCAACAGGAAGTGGTTCAGAATACGCCGTTTGGCCGTATGGTGAACCGTCGCAGTTGCTCAAACTGTAGCGGTACAGGCCAAATTATCAAAGATAAATGCACCACATGCGGCGGCAGCGGCAAATTGAAAAAACAGCGCAAGATTCATGTGAAAATTCCTGCCGGTGTGGATGATGGAGCCCAGCTCCGCATGACCGGTGAAGGCGAAGGCGGCCTCCGCGGTGGTCCATCAGGCGATTTGTATATCGTTATCCGCGTGAAATCGCATGACTTCTTTGAGCGTGAAGGCGATGACATCTACTGCGAGATTCCGCTTACTTTTGCACAGGCGGCTCTCGGGGATGAGATCGAAATCCCTACGCTGACAGAGAAAGTGAAGCTTAAAATCCCAGCAGGTACCCAGACGGGAACCTTTTTCCGTCTGAAGGGCAAGGGCGTTCCTCGCCTGCGCGGTATCGGGCAGGGCGACCAGCATGTGAAGGTCGTCGTGGTGACGCCAAGCAAGCTGAGCGATGAGCAAAAAGACTTGCTACGTCAGTTTGCTTCCATGGATGGGGAGCAAACGCATGAGCATGAGCAGTCCTTTTTCGACCGCATGAAGCGTGCCTTCCGTGGTGACTGAATGATTTTGAAGCAATGCATATGGAAAATCGGCCTGCCCAGGCCGGTTTTTTTGTATTTCCATGCAAATTTTTCTTAATCCTTGGTCAGCGTATATTCATTCCGGCTTCCGCAGAATCTAACGACAGGCGATCGCAGGCCTACAGAACCGTGATCTAGACTAACGATATAAGCAGGTGAACGTGTTGAGCGAAAAAAATATTCTGGCTTACTTTAAAAGCCCGGAGGAAGCTGAGGGCGTGGCCAAGAAGCTGCAGACGCTCCGTGTGGTGGATATGTCCATCGACAGATTCAGCAGATATCCGGGAACCGGGTTGTACGGCTCTGTGCTGCCCTTTGCGGGAGATATGGTCAGCCTGTCGGCTGCAACCTTTGGCACATCGTTAAGCGGCGAATCATCAGCGATTTTGGCTGCGGCAGACCCTTCTTCCAGCGGAATGAGCGATGGTGGTCAAGGCGGACCGACGGGAAGGGATATTTTGCTGACGATCGTGGTGGAGGAAGATTCTTTTGAACGGGCAATGCGGATCGTTGAGGATGCGGGCGGCATGGTGTGAGGCGCTTTATAAGTTGTTCTTGCAAACTGGCTGCTACAAATTCGAAAAGAGGTGCTGATAATGGCAAACCGGGATAAAAAGGGACGTATTATGAGCAAGACGGAAAAGACCCTGAAGCTGATGTCCATGAAGAACGAGGACGTCGAATTCTCAGGCGTTTTGGCTGATCATGATGACGTGGAAGCGATCCGCCGCAGTGAAGCTGCAGATGAGCGCCAGCTGCGCCAGATGGATGACGATAGCTGGAATATAAAAGAATAGATGGCGTTAAGCTTAAACCAAAAACGCGGTTGACCTCGAGGGCGGCCGTGTTTTTGCGTGCGAGGGCAAGAATCAACATTCTCACTCTTTCATCGATTGGAATATCTTAATTACTTAAAATTTTGTACTCGGCTCCTGATGTATAGTACAATAAAACCTATGCACGATGTTGAGGAGGAAGATGAAGAACGATGTTATGGCACGAGATTACAATACATACGACAGAGGAAGCCGTAGAGATGATTTCCAATTTCCTGCATGAAGCAGGTGCGGGTGGCGTTTCGATTGAAGAATCCGGTACTTTAAACAAGAAGCGCGACACCACATACGGAGAGTTGTATGAGCTGCCGCTAAACGATATACCTGAAGGGCAAGCGGAGATTAAAGGTTATTTTTCTCAAGAAACCCCTGTTGAGGATATTCTGGAGGAAGTGAAGCATAGAATCGAAGAGCTGCGGGAATTTCAGATTGATCCGGGCGAGGTCCGTTATGGGATGAAGACGGTGAATGAGGATGAATGGGCTACGGCTTGGAAGCAATATTTCAAACCGCTGCGCGTATCCGACCGGCTAACGATTAAGCCAACGTGGGAGGAGTATACTCCGGAACAAGAGTCGGAGAAAATTATTGAGATTGATCCGGGCATGGCATTTGGCACCGGCACTCATCCGACCACCTCTTTATGCCTGCGCACCCTTGAGAAGGCCGTGAAGGGCGGCGAGGAGATCATTGATGTCGGTACGGGATCGGGTATTTTGGCCATAGGTGCCGTTTTACTAGGGGCAAAGCATGTGCTTGCGCTCGATTTGGACCCTGTGGCGGTATCGATTGCTAGCGAGAACGTGAGTTTGAATGGAATGGATCAGCAGATAACTGTAAAAGAAAGCGACTTGCTTGGACTTCTGAACGGGAATGGCGGGGAAGGCTTAGGAATTACGCTGCCCGTAAATATCATTGTTGCCAATATCCTCGCCGAGGTCATTTTGCTGTTCATTGACGATGTATATCAGGCACTGGAGCCGGGCGGAGTTTACATTGCTTCCGGTATTTATAAAAATAAAGTAGAAATCGTACAGCAGGCACTTGAGGATTCCGGTTTTGACATAGAGGATGTATGCCGTGATGAGGACTGGGTCGCATTTGTAGCTAGAAAGAGGTCATAATGGAGTTCTTGGACAAAATACTCAGCGTTCCGCTTGAACAGCTTCCTTTTTACCTTGTGGTGCTGGTTGTCGCCTTCACGGTGCATGAGTTTTCGCATGCATATTTTGCTAACAAATTCGGAGATCCGACGGCAAAGCTGCTGGGACGGGTTACCTTGAATCCTACGGTGCATTTTGATTTTCTGGGGATTATTTTGCTCCTGATCGCAGGCTTTGGCTGGGCCAGACCCGTACCGGTCAATCGTGATAACTTCAAAAGTCCGCGGTTGATGGGAGTGGTTGTTTCGGCGGCAGGACCGCTTAGCAACTTCTTCCTTGCGATTATCGGAACGTTAATATACGCGGTTCTGATCAGTACCGGAGTATTGGCTTCCATTTCCAATGAAAAGGTGATTGAAGCGATTATCATCTTCTTCCAATTATTTGGAGTGATGAACTTCTTCCTCTTCCTGTTCAATCTGATACCTCTGCCACCGCTGGACGGCTATCGGATTCTGGAAGATTTGGTTCCTCGTCAGATAAGAGCCAAGCTGCAGCAGTTTGAACAGTGGTCGGTGTTTATTTTCTTGCTCATTTTATTCATTCCGGCACTGCGTCAATATACGATTTCTCCGCTCTATAATTTGGCTTATAATTTGTATTATCATTTCATGCAGGTGTTTTTGCATATTTTTTCATAGTCCAAGGCTCTAAGGATGATAAAGATTGCTGGTCATAGCCTGGGCAAATGTTGTATGATGAAGCTTGTGATTTTTTAAAATAGGATGTTGATGAACATGCAGCGATATTTCGTATCGCCAGAGCAATTTAAAGAGAATACAGTAGAAATTTCCGGCGAAGACGCGCGTCATATCTCGAAGGTTATGCGCGGCAAGACAGGGGATAAGCTGATTGTCAGCGACGGTATTTCCCGGGAAACGCTCGTAGAGATTATTGCGATCGAAGCAGGAGCCGTCACCGCGGCGATCGTAGAACAACTTGAAATGACGCATGAGCCTGCCTTGAAGGTGACGATTGCCCAAAGCTTGCCCAAAGGGGACAAGATGGAAACCGTCATTCAGAAGTGCACCGAAATCGGCGCGGTTTCCTTCGTGCCGTTCATTTCGGCGCGGACCATCGTTCAGTATGACGCCAAAAAGGAATCCAAGCGGCTAGAACGCTGGAATAAAATTTCCAAAGAAGCGGCAGAGCAAAGCCATAGGAATACGGTTCCTGAAGTCCTGCAGCCGTTGACG
Organism: Paenibacillus dendrobii; assembly: GCF_009807035.1. Lineage (GTDB taxonomy): Bacteria > Bacillota > Bacilli > Paenibacillales > Paenibacillaceae > Paenibacillus_AQ > Paenibacillus_AQ dendrobii. The sequence goes on along the minus strand of NZ_WUBI01000002.1, from coordinate 634,204 downwards.
TGGAAACAGTTGCTGCCGACGTTCGAGAGTTATGATGCCGTATATTTTTGTTATGAAAAAGAAGAGGGTCTTCAACTGCGCGATGCACTTAGACCGTTCATGCAAACATTGAGGAGTGACCGTGCGCCGAGTGTTCTGCTCCTTGTGGGTCCAGAAGGCGGGTTCAGTGAAGAAGAATGCCGGCAGGCAGAAGAAGCTGGAGCTGCGAGCGTCGGGCTCGGCAGGCGGATCCTGCGTTGTGAAACAGCGGGAATGGTTGCCCTTGCATGCATACTTTATGAATCCGGAGAAATGGGGGGAGTTTGAAAATGCCATCCGTTGCATTTTACACACTAGGTTGCAAAGTTAATTTTTACGATACCGAAGCCATCTGGCAACTGTTCAAAAAAGAAGGGTATGAGCAGGTGGATTTCGAACAGACCGCCGATGTTTATTTGATTAATACCTGTACCGTTACGAATACGGGGGACAAGAAGAGCCGTCAGATTATCCGCCGCGCCGTCCGCCGCAATCCGGAAGCAATTATCGCGGTGACCGGTTGCTATGCGCAGACGTCTCCGGCCGAAATCATGGACATACCTGGCGTTGACCTCGTCATAGGGAACCAGGACCGCGATAAGATTCTTCCTTTTGTGAATGAAATCCGGGAGAAACGCGAGCCGATCAATGCCGTTCGCAATATCATGAAAAACCGCGTGTTCGAGGAAATGGATGTTCCTGATTTTGCGGACCGCACCCGGGCTTTCCTGAAAATTCAGGATGGCTGCAACAACTTCTGTACCTTCTGCATTATTCCATGGTCCCGCGGGCTGTCCCGCAGCCGTGATCAAAAGAGCATTGTTACCCAGGCGCACCAGCTGGTGGAAGCAGGCTATAAAGAGATCGTTCTTACCGGTATCCATACCGGCGGCTACGGAGATGATCTGGAAAACTACCGTCTATCCGACTTGCTCTGGGACCTGGACAAAGTGGATGGGCTGGAACGGATTCGCATCAGTTCCATTGAAGCCAGCCAGATCGATGAGAAGATGCTGGACGTGCTGAACCGCTCCTCCAAAATGTGCCGGCACCTGCATATTCCGCTGCAAGCGGGAGATGACACCGTCCTGAAACGGATGCGCCGTAAATATACCACCGAGGAATTCTACGGTAAAATGCAGCTGATCCGCCAGGCTATGCCAGATGTCGGAATCACGACCGACGTAATTGTCGGCTTCCCGGGTGAGACCGATGAAATGTTCCGTAACGGCTACGAACTGATGAAGGCGATCAATTTCTCTGAGATGCATGTGTTCCCTTATTCCCAGCGGAACGGCACGCCAGCTTCGCGGATGCAGGATCAGATTGACGAAGAGATTAAGCATGCCCGCGTGCGGGAACTGATCAGCTTATCGGAGCAAATGCAACGGGCCTATGCGGAAAAATTCGTAGGGCAAGTACTGGACGTTATTCCCGAAGGGACCTCCAAAGGCATCCACGGTCCGGGCAAAATGCATGGATTCAGCGACAACTACTTGCAGCTTATTTTTGACGGCTCTGAAGACTTACAGGGTCAAATCTGCCGCGTGAAGCTGACCAAGGCAGGGGTAAACGAATGCGAAGGGCAGCTTGTCCGGGTTCTTGACGGAACTTCCGAAGCTGCGGTTTAATATAGAACAACAGCACCAAACAAGGATTTCATTTCCATGCACACAAGGAGGTGGAGTCCTTGTTGTTATATAAATTGAACTAAAGAAAGGGGTAACAGTTCTCCGGTGTAATCATGTTTAATATGGAGAAACAAGATAATACTTTAGTTCATTTTATACTTGGCGACACAAGGAGGAATCATCATGGCCAGAACCGAGATATCCGCGGGCGGGGTTGTATTCCGCAAAGTGGGAGACCGTCTTGAAGTGCAGTTGATTATGGACCGTTACGGCAAAATATCGCTCGCCAAAGGCAAGATGGAGCCTGGTGAGACCGTCGAAGAAACCGCACTCCGGGAAATTGAAGAGGAAACAGGTATTGTTGGGAAAATTGTATCTCCGGTTGATATTATAAAATATAAGTATATGAATCCGGTTCACGGTGAGGTGGACAAAGAAGTTCATTATTTTCTGGTGGAGGCGCGGGGCGGATCACTGCGTCCCCAGATTGAGGAAATCAGCGGCGTATCCTGGTATGCTCCTGCAGAGGCATGGCTTCAGCAAGAGCAGGAAGGATACGACAACAACGATGTCATTGTCCGTAAAGCCTTGGCCCAACTTGGCATTCACGTTTAGTCATGTATTGGAAGAGCCCTTAATGAAACCGGACTCTTTTCCATATCGGCAGATAACATATCGGAAGAGCCAGTAGGGAACAGATAATATTAAATAAGGTTTGAGCGTGCGCAATCTGGGCTCCGCTGTCCGCTGATATTGCGGCGGTCATCCACTCCAGCAGAGGTATAAAGGGCATGAACAGCAGCGCTCCGCCTACGTTGAGCACAACATGCGTCCAGGCCACGAATTGACCGGATTTCGTACTGCCGATGGCTGCGATCACTGCCGTGACACAAGTGCCTACATTGGCTCCGAGCACGATGGCGATACCGATACCGACCGGTAGAGTGCCAGTGGCTGCCAGCGCGATCGCAAGCCCAATCACTGCTGCACTACTGTGCATGAGTGCTGTAAGGACTGCTCCGGCAGCGATACCCCACAACACATTATGAGCGGCTTGAGCCGTGAACCAGTCGAAGAGTCCGGTGTTTTCCAGTGCGGGGCCGATCATTTGCATGATCCGAATGCCCAGCATGACCAACGCGAAGCCTGCAACGGCAAGGGCCATCAATTGTATGGATTTGAACGGGCGCGGCGAACCTTTTCTTTTGGAAAAAGGCTTGTATTCATCGGCTAGTACCGAGACAACCCACACAATGATGGATACGCCAAGAAGGGGTAAAGCGATTTGGCCTATTTGCATTCCGATAAGCTCGGTGGTAATACAGGTTCCAATATTGCTGCCCAATATGATGCCGAGCGTTCGCTCGTAAGTGAGAAGTCCCGCATTCACGAGGCCCATCGTCAGGACTGTTACGGCAGTACTGCTCTGGAGTACGGCTGTAATGCCCGTACTGAACAACATCCCCTTGAGGGGAGAAGAGGTTGCTTTTCTCAGGAAGGATGAAAGCAGGGGGCCAGCCCAGCTGCTAAGAGCCGCTTCCATCACCTTCATGCCTGCGAGGAAAATGATCAAGCCGTAGATAACGGGAAAAATAATGGTATTGAACATGGTAAAGGTTCTCCTTTAATGAGTTCTTGTCCATGTATTACGTATATGTCTGCTCCTGGACAACCATGACTTGGGAGTACTGCAACGATGACGCGTAAGTATGGAGTTATAAAGTGCTTAATGAGAGAATGCGTAGCGAAGGGAACAGAATCATTCTGAAGAAGCGGCAGCGTTCGGAAGAATGATCTGCTCCCGTAGCGATGTTTCTGCAATGGTTAAGCGCTGGTTTGAAGATAATATATAAAGATAGGTAGGAGTGGACATGTTGGCATCAGTCGTTCTTTCAAAAAGCCGCAAAAAGAGGCTGGAACAGGGACATCCCTGGATATATAAAAATGAAATAGAAACTGCTCAGGGCAATCCGCAGCCGGGAGATCTCGTGCAAGTAGTGAACCACCAGGGACGTTATCTGGCAACGGGATATTACAATCCGGCATCGCAGATCACGGTGCGTGCGGTATCCTATCGCGAATTGGAACGCATGGATCAGAATTTTTTCGCCGAACGTTTTCTCAGCTGCCTTAAACACCGGGAACGTTTTCTGAAAGAAGGGAATGCCTATCGCCTCGTGTATGGCGAAGCTGATTTCCTACCCGGGCTGATTGTGGACCGATTTGACGATGTGCTGGTGATTCAGCTGCTGACGCTCGGCATGGACATGCGCCGCAAGGAAATCGTCGACGCTCTTGTCGAAGTGATGAGCCCGAGAGGCATCTATGAACGAAGCGACGTTCCGGTGCGCGAGCTCGAAGGATTGGAGCAAACCAAAGGGCCGGTATACGGGGAATGTCCCAGATATGTGACGGTTCGGGAAAATGGGCTTCTGGTCCGCGTTGATATTGAAGAAGGCCAGAAGACAGGCTATTTTTTCGACCAGAGAGAAAACCGCGCTTCCATCGAACCTCTAATGACAGGCTGGGGAGACCGCAGCGGCATCACGGTACAGAAGGTCGAAGAAGACGGACAAGCTGTAGAGCGTCCGGTGAACAAAAGCGGCAAGGTTGTTTCGTTTCCATACTGGGACGGCGCGACGGTCCTGGAATGTTTTTCGCATACGGGCAGCTTTACGCTCCATGCGTGCAAGTACGGCGCCAAGAAAGTGACCTGCCTCGATATATCGCAGCATGCGATTGACAGCGCACGGGAAAACGTTGAGCTTAACGGCTTTGGTGACCGCGTGGAATTCGTGGTTGACGATGCGTTTCAATATTTGCGTTCCCAGGTCAAGGGACTGGAGGAAAGACAAAAGCGTTCAGCCATCTCCCCGGATAAAGTGGATACCTCTCAGAAAATGACTGCTGGCGGCGGTAGGAGCTGGGATGTAGTCATTCTGGACCCTCCGGCATTTGCCAAGACCAAAAGCGCCGTGAAAGGTGCCTGCAGAGGTTATAAGGATATTAATCTCCATGGCATGAAGCTGGTTAACGAAGGCGGATACCTGGTGACGGCCAGCTGCTCATACCATATGCGTCCGGATCTGTTCCTGGAGACGATTCAAGAGGCGGCGGCTGATGCAGGCAAGATTTTGCGTCTTGTAGAATGGCGCGCGGCCGGCAAAGACCACCCGCAAATTCTTGGCGTGGATGAAGGACATTACCTGAAATTCGCAATCTTTGAAGTGAGAAGCAGAACGTTCTAACAGATATGAGAGGGCATGGAATGAATCATTCCATGCCCTTTATTGTTGAACAATTTTAAGCAAGCCCGAAGTTGTAATCATATTAGAGCGTGCATTTTATCCTAAGAGAGCGCCGCCCGAGACGGATGCCCTCGCGGACTATGAGCCCTTATGAATTGGGACTGTTTTCCATGATGGATCAAACCAAAGATTACCTTGAAACGATAGCAAAAATTTAGTGGTAAAATAGGATGAGTTGCACATTCGTAGATTCAGAGAATAGTTCGTTTAACAAACGTATGTTCTATTCTTTTTTTGTTATGATATACTGAGTGATATATTTAATGATTGTTTACGGAAGCTATTTTTCATGTCATAGATTCTATCGATTACATAGATTGAAGGAGGAGCATCATGCCGGTTCATTTTCTTATCGGACGTTCCGGAAGCGGAAAAACGACAACTATACTTGAAGAGATATCTCGCAGGCTGGAGGCAGCGCCGCAAGGGAAAGCCATGATTCTTCTGGTTCCGGAGCAGGGATCATTTCAGGCCGAGCACGGTTTGGTCACGGCAGGACGGATCAAGGGGAGCGTCAGGGCACAGGTACTAAGCTTCCGCCGCCTGGCATACCGCGTGATGCAGGAAACCGGGGGCGCAGCCCGGGTTGGCATCAGCGATGAAGGCAAAAAAATGCTGCTATACAAAATTATTCAGCGCCGCAAGGACGAATTGAAGCTGTTTGGGGCTTCGGGAGAGCAGCTCGGTTTTGTCGGACGTCTGGGAGACGTGTACACCGAGATGAAACGGTATTGCATCGATTCCTCTGCACTGAAGCAGGTGCTCGATCACATGGTGGCTGCCTCGTCGGCCACGCCGATTCTGCGTAATAAGCTCGAAGACTTGTGGACGGTGTACCGGGATTTCGAACAAGAAATGTCCCCTTTGTATAGCGATGAAGAAGATCATTTAATGCGATTGACCGACGCGATCCAAGATTCCGAATACTTGAGGGATGCGGAAGTTTGGATCGACGGCTTTCATGGGTTCACTCCCCAGGAGCTCCAGGTCGTAAATCAACTGATGCTGCATGCAGCTTCCGTCACGATCTCGCTGACACTCGACAAGCCTTACGACGGGCTGCGGATGCCGCATGAGCTGGATTTGTTCCATCCGACAGCAACGACCTACGTAAAGTTAAGGGGGATGGCGGAGGAACTTGGTCAGGAGATAAATAACACCGTTCTTGCACCAGATGTGCTGCCGAGGTTTCAGGAGAGCCCGCTGCTGGCTCATTTGGAGCGGGGGTATGACCGGCGGCTTCGTTATTTGCCGACTGGCGGACAATTTGAGGATGGGATATCCGTCCACTCTGCCTCAAGCCGCCGTGCCGAAGTTGAAGGCGCACTGCGGGAGATGCTTCGGCTGGCACGCGACGAGGGTGTGCGCTTTCGCGAGATGGCCATTTTCGTGCGTAATCTTGCCGACTATGAGCATCTTGTCATGCCTCTTTTCCAAGACTACGGCGTACCTTTGTTTCTCGATCAGAAGAGAAGCGAGCTCCATCATCCGCTCGTAGAATTTTTGAGGGCCGCGATGGATGTGATCCGGCGCTTTTGGAGACATGAGGACGTATTTCGTTGCGTGAAAAGTGATCTCCTGCTTCCCCTGGACGGATCGCTGACCCGCGAAGACATGGACAGGCTGGAGAACTATGCGCTTGCCAGCGGAATTCAGGGCTATCGGTGGACGGATGGGCGTCCATGGAAGGGCATTCCAAGCTTGTCCTTGGAAGAAGGCGGTTCGCCACAACGCCAAACCGGTGAAGAACTTCTGGAACTGATGGAACGCTGCAGGGATGCGGTTACCGGCCCTCTATCGGTTTTTGATAAACGGATCAAACGTGCCAAGACTGCGCGCGAGATGAGTACGGCGGTATTCGGGCTGCTGGAGGACGCCGGAATACCTCAGAAACTGGATCTGTGGAACCGTGAGGCTCTGCAGAACGGCCGTCCGGAAGCTGCGAGGGAGCACCGGCAGCTATGGGGCGAGGTTCTGAACCTTCTGGACCAGATCGTTGAAATGATGGGTACGGAGAAGATGACGTTCGAATTATTTGCCGGTATTTTGGAAACGGGTCTCAGCGAGTTGAAATTGGGCCTAGTGCCACCATCTCTCGATCAGGTCCTTGTAGGAACGATGGACCGTACCCGGACGACGGGCATTAAATATGCGTTTTTAATGGGAGTCAATGATGGAGTCATCCCCGCCGTATACCAGGAGGACGGTATTATTACCGAACAGGAGCGGTCGGTGCTTGCGGATACGGGCATGGAGCTTGCCCCCGGAATAGCCCGCAAACTGCTGGACGAACGATTCCTGATCTATAATGCCCTTACTTCCTCGAGTCGGCATGTCTGGATCAGCTATCCTGCCGCAGACGACGAAGGAAAGGAACTGCTGCCATCGGAAGTGGTAAGGCATCTGGCAAGAATGTTTCCGGGACTGAAAGATCAGCGGCTGTCCGCACAGCCCGGAGCCGATCAGAATGCCATAGAGCATGCCATGTATATCGAGCATCCCCGTCAGACGCTAAGCCATCTTATTGTACAGCTTAGAAGATGGAGACAAGGTATGAAAGTGCCTGAAATCTGGTGGAATGTGTACAACTGGTATCTTCAGGATTCGCAGTGGCGAGCACCGATGGATATGCTGCTGCGATCCCTTTTTTACCGGAACGAAACGCTGACGCTGCAGGCAGATACCAGCCGAAGGCTGTATGGAAACAAAGTCCGCACAAGCGTTTCAAGAATGGAGAGGTTTGTAGCTTGCCCATTCTCCCACTTTGCCTCACATGGACTGAAGCTGAAGGAACGCCAGCTATACCGGCTGAAGGCGCCCGATATCGGGCAGCTGTTCCATGCTGCGCTAAGCGAAATGGCGATAAGGCTGAAGGAGCAGCACCGCAGCTGGGGCAGCCTCTCGGCAGACGAATGCCGCAGGGAAGCGGAGATGACGGTAGAGCGCTTGGCTCCGATGCTGCAAGGAGAGATCTTGCTGAGTTCCAAGCGGTACGGTTATATTTCGCGCAAGCTTAAGAATATCGTCGGCAGGGCATCCGTTATTTTGGGTGAACATGCGCGGCGCGGCAGCTTTGAACCGGTTGGCTTGGAACTGGATTTCGGTCCGGGCAAACCGCTGCCTCCGCTGACTTTTGAACTGGAGAACGGCTCGGTGATGGAAGTTGTCGGCCGGATCGACCGGGTGGATATGGCACAAGGGGAAGATGGACTTTTGCTGCGTGTCATCGACTATAAATCCGGACAAAAGGATCTCAGATTGCATGAGGTTTATTATGGCCTTGCCCTGCAAATGCTGACTTATCTGGATGTTCTTCTGACTTATGCGGAACAATGGCTCGGCAGCAAAGCTTTGCCTGCAGGCACGTTGTATTTCCATGTGCATGATCCAATATTGCAGTCTGCAAATGGCATGACTATGGATCAGGCCGCTGAAGAGCTGCTGAAACGATTCAAAATGAAGGGCTTGCTGATGGCCGACCGTGAAGTTGTGTCCAAAATGGATACATCGCTGGATAAAGGTTACTCGTCCATTCTGCCGGTAGCCGTTAAATCGGATGGCAGCTTCTACAGCAGCGCATCGGTGGCTAGTCCGGAGCAGTGGGATCATTTGCTTACCTCCGTAAGGAGCAGCATTGAAACGATCGGAACGAGGATCACGGAAGGCGATGTGCGCATAGAGCCCTACCGCATCCAGCAGGAAACCGCCTGCACCTTCTGTCCTTTCAAGCCGGTGTGCCAGTTTGATGAAACTGTTGAGGGCAATCATTACCATTTGCTGGGCAAGCCGGATAAATCGCAGGTATGGGAAATGCTGTCCCAGAGCAAAGGAGGAGAAACATCTTGAGTCTAATACCGAAACCTGAAGGCAGCATGTGGAGTGATGATCAGTGGAAGGCCATTTCCGAAACGGGTGATCACATTCTTGTCGCTGCCGCCGCTGGATCGGGCAAAACAGCTGTACTGGTAGAGCGCATTATCCGCAAAATTATTGATACCGATCAAGGTTTCAGCGTAGATCGGCTGCTGGTTGCAACATTCACCAAAGCTGCTGCCGCCGAAATGCGAGACCGGATCCGCGAAGCGCTGGACAAGGAGCTCGAAAAGGACCCGGAGAATGTCCACTTGCGCCGTCAGCTGTCGCTGCTCGGAAGGGCTTCAATTACGACTCTCCACTCCTTCTGCCTGGAGGTCATTCGAAGATATTACCAAATGATCCCGATGGATCCCAATTTCCGCATCATCAACGAAAATGAGGCGGAGCTGCTGCGGCAGGAAATCCTGGAGGAGCTGTTTGAGGAAAAGTACGGGATGGAAGGAGAAGGCAGCGACTTTATCCGGCTGGTGGATTGGTTCAGCGGTGAGCGCACTGACGACGCCATGCATCTTCTGGTTCAGAAGCTGTATGATTTCTCGCGAAGCCATGCATGGCCCGATCGCTGGCTAAGGGATACTGCCGATGCCTTTGCGGTTCAAGATACGGAGAGTCTCGGACGGACCGCATGGGTGCAGAGCATCCTGCAAGATGCCCGACTTGCTCTGGCTGGAGCGGAAGGACTTCTGAAGCAGGCCCATGGGCTCGCGATGGCTCCCGGCGGACCGGGTGCATATGCGGATAACCTGAACGCGGATCTAGAGATGATACGCATGCTTCAGGATGCCATGGAACATCGTTCATGGGAAGAACTGTATGACATTTTCCAAGGGATATCCTTCGGCAAATTAAAGAGCGTACGCAAGGATGAGACCGACCCGCAGCTGCAGGAACGCGTTAAGGAATTGCGGGATTCTGTAAAGAAGACGGCTGCCGATCTGCGCGGAGCGTTGTTCGGACGTTCCGCAGAGACTTTTCTTGCCGAGCTGAACGAAGCAGCACCATTGATGAAGGAATTGGCCGAGCTTGTAATCGAGTTCGGAGAACGCTACGACGTGGAGAAACGCAAAAGAGGTGCGGTGGATTTCAGTGATCTGGAACATTATTGCCTGCGAATTCTGCTGCACGGCGATTCGACGCCGGATCATCCGATGCCTTCAGACGCGGCGATGGAATACCGCGAACAATTCGACGAAGTGCTGCTGGATGAATACCAGGATACCAACAGTGTTCAGGAGACCATTGTGAACCTGATATCCAGGGACATGCCGGGAAACCGCTTTATGGTTGGGGATGTGAAACAGAGTATTTATCGGTTCCGTCTGGCAGAGCCGGGTCTGTTCCTGGATAAATACCGCAGATACGACAGCGGCAGCAGCGGGATTCGAATTGACCTTGCACGGAATTTCCGCAGCCGCATGGAAGTGGTGGATGCGGTCAATGTGATTTTCCGACAGATTATGAACGAAACGGTGGCCGAGGTCAGTTACGACCAACGCGCTGAGCTTGTATACGGTGCGTCGTTCCCGAACGCTGGTGATGAAGAAGAAGCGATCTCGTCCAATCCATATGAGCCTGAGCTTCTTTTGATTGACCGCGCAGGCAAGGGATCATCTGCCGAAGAAGAGACCCAAGACGGTGAAGGCGAGGGGCTCTTGCAAGAAAGCGAGATTTTGGAGATGGAAACCGCACAGTTAGAGGCGAGGGCCATCGCCAAAAAGATCCGGAACATGCTGGGCGATACATCCGCGAAACCGCTTCTTGTTTATGATAAGGGACTTAAAGAGATGCGTCCGGTTCAATACGGGGATATGGTTATTCTTCTGCGTTCCGCCTATATCTGGGGACCGCTCATCATGGAGGAGTTGAAGCAGCTTGGGATTCCTGCTGACGGGGAGCAGAGCCGAGGTTATTTTCAAGCCACGGAAGTGGAGATCATGTTGTCCCTCCTGCAAATCATTGACAATCCTCAGCAGGATATCCCGCTTGCGGGTGTATTGCGTTCCCCGATTGTCGGGTTGACGGAAGAAGAGCTGGCACAAATCCGGCTCGTGCAAAGCGGTTCATTCTATGATGCTCTTATTGCCTCTGTGAAGGGGGGAAGAGATGGGGAAAACGAAGCGCTGCAGGAACTCGGACAAGCAATAGCGGAGGCTGCGCCAGCATTGGAGATGACATTCCCTGCTCAAGAGGTTGAGGAACAAGGTCTTCATGACTCAACAGCTGTTCCTGATCCAGTCACTGGCAACGTCCTCTCGCCAGAGCTGACATATAAGATCAACGATTTTGTGAAGCGGTTGTTAAGTTGGCGCGATATTTCCCGGCAAGAGAGCCTAGGCGACTTGATATGGCGTGTCTACAGGGAAACGGGATATCTCGACTGGGTCGGGGGCCTGCCGGGCGGAGCAGAGCGCCAGAACAACTTAAAGGCTTTATACGACCGGGCTGTCCAGTTCGAACAAACGACAGCTTCAAGAGGCCTTTTCCGCTTCCTGACCTTCGTGTCGCGGCTGCGTGACCGGGGCGGGGATTTAGGCGGCGGAGGCAGCACCGAGCATAAGGACAACGCGGTAAGGATCATGACAATTCATAAAAGCAAAGGACTCGAGTTTCCGGTCGTTTTTCTGGCAGGCATGTCCAAGACCTTCAATCAGCAGGATTTGAATGCCTCATTCCTGATGCATAAGGAGCTTGGATTCGGGCCTAAATTTGTGGACGAGGAGAAGCGTGTAAGCTTTCCGACTCTCCCTAACCTTGCCATCCGCCGCAGGTCGCAGTTGGAACTGCTTGCCGAAGAGATGAGAGTCCTTTACGTGGGGCTGACGCGCCCCAAGGAAAAATTATTCCTGATCGCCACCGTCAAGGATCTGGGCAAAAAGGTATCCTCTTGGGCCCAAGTGCAGGAGGAGCCGGAGTATATGCTTCCTGATTATATACTCGCTAAAGGACGCAGCTATATCGACTGGGTAGGTCCTGCACTAATACGCCATCCTGGCGCAGCCAAGCTGAGAGAGATGATGGATCTGGGTACAGCGGTGTCCCCGGTTCTTGCCATGGATTCATCGGTTTGGAAAATATCTGTACAACCTGCCGATGAGCTTACTCTGGCTGCACTCGGGGGTTGGGAGGAAGAAGAAGAGTCAACGCCCGAAAGGAAAAATCGGCTGCAGGCCATCATGAATCGCCAGTCCGTAGACCCGGAGGTCATGGAGAACGGGAACGGTTTGCTGGATGAGCCAGCGATCGGTTTCAGGCTGAACTGGCAGTATCCCTATGAAACAGCCACTAAACTCGCAGCCAAGACCTCCGTGTCCGAAATGAAGAAGCTATTGAGCCTGCAGGATCAGCCATCCGAAAATTGGGTGGAAAATGAACAGCTCCGCAGGGACATGGAAGAACCTGCCCGAAATCTGTCTTTTACACTTCCGCTCCAGCGTCCGAAGTTTATGGAACAGAATGCTTTGACGCCTACGGAACGTGGAACGGTGTACCACACGCTGATGCAGCATATTCCGCTAGGCCAGGGCCATGTAAATGCAGCAGTCGTTGAGGAGACGGTGCAGCGTCTGGTTGAGCGTGAGCTGCTGACTCGGGAGCAGGCGGAAATTATCCGGCCTGAAGAAGTGGGGATGTTTTTCGGCACAGAGATTGGAGAAAGGCTGCAGGCCGCTGAATGGACGACACGCGAAATGCCTTTCAGCTATGGCTTAACTGCTGAGGAGGCACATAACGGACTGTTCTCGAATACGGCAGGCTTGCTGGAAAATCCGGATTTCTTCGAAATGTCTGTGCTAAGCGAGGAAACCGTGCTGATTCAGGGCGTAGTCGATTGTCTGTTCCGACAGGATGGACGGCTGGTGCTGCTAGACTACAAAACGGACCGAGTATTGGAGCACCGCGGCGGTATAAGCACGCTTGCGGAGCAATACCGTTTTCAGCTTCATTTGTACGCCAAAGCATTGGAAGATATATTGCATGAGGAAATCAGTGAGAAGTGGCTTTATTTCTTTGATGGAGGACATGCCGTCCGCTTGTGATTCAAAGCAATGATGCCCTCTCGTAAATGATAGTTTACACATGGGAAAGGGGAGAGTGCGGGATGCGCATACTGCACACTGGAGACTGGCATTTTGGTAAAACGCTTGAAGGCCGCAGCAGGCAAAGAGAGCAGGAGGATTTTGTGGACGAGCTTGTCCGGATCGCGAATGAGCAGCAGGCGGATTTGATCATGATGGCGGGGGATGTGTATGATTCCGTAAATCCCCCGGCGGTTGCGGAGCAGCTCTTTTATGAGGCTTGTGCAAGATTAACCGAGAACGGAAGGCCGCTGGTGGTTATTTCCGGCAACCATGACCAGCCCGAACGTGTTGCTTCGGTGTCACCTCTCGTGGCAAGGCAGGGAATAACGCTGATCGGGCTACCTATAGCGGAAGCGGTAACGGTAGGAACGTCACGTACCGGAGAGATCGCCAAAATCGCTGCGCTCCCCTATCCTTCTGAATCACGCCTGAATGAGCTTTTGTCCGCCGAGGGCAAGGAAGATGAGCTGCGGAAGGCTTACAGCGCCCGCGTAGGCATGCTAATGGGGAAGCTAGCCCGGGAGTTTTCGCCCAAAACAGTCAATCTGGCAATGAGTCATATCTATGTTTTGGGTGGTCTGGAATGCGATTCGGAACGCCCGATTCAGGTTGGGGGAGCCTACACGGTTGATCCCTCGGCACTGTCCGTAGGAGCCCAGTACACTGCTCTTGGACATCTTCACCGCCCGCAGGCAGTTAAAGGGGACGGCGTCATTCGATATAGCGGTTCCCCTCTTGCTTATAGCTTCTCGGAAGCCGGTCAGGCCAAATCGGTCATGATGCTGGATATCGCACCGGGTGGAGCGCCTGTGCTGGAAGAAGTGCATCTGTCCTGCGGTCGTCCGCTGGTACGGTGGAAGGCCAAGGGCGGACTGGAAGAGGTCTATCGTTGGCTGGATGAAGGAAGGGATGCAGAGGCCTTTATTGACCTGGAAGTATCACTTACCGAATCCATGTCGATTGGTGAAATACAGCGTCTGCGCAAAAGCCGGGAAGGATTTGTGCATATCCGTCCGGTTTATCCGGAGATGGAACAGGCAGAACTGCAGTATGAGCGTTCAGGGCTTCCGGTTTCCGAATTGTTCCGCAAATTCTATCAGCGACAAAGCGGAGGAGCTGAACCGGAGGATGAACTCGTACAGCTCTTTCTTGAGCTCGTGGAGGAAGATGGCGAGTCGAAGGAGGGAACTGTGGAATGAAGCCGATTACGCTTAAGCTTTCTGGTCTGCAGAGCTACAGGGAAATGCAGCAGATTGATTTTGAGGATCTGTGCGATATGGGGCTTTTCGGCATTTTCGGTCCGACGGGCAGCGGCAAATCAACGCTGCTGGATGCCATGACGCTCGCCTTGTACGGCAAAGTCGAACGCGCCGTTAACGGGACGCAGGGGATTATGAATCATTCAGAGGATTCGCTGTTCGTTTCCTTCAGCTTCGAGCTGACGTCAGCCGAAAGCAAACACCGGTACCGTGTTGAACGAAGATTCAAACGTACAAGCGAATTGTCTGTCAGCAATACGGTCAGCCGTTTCATTGAGGTAACGGATGAGGGCGAAAACGTACTGGCTGATAAATTGGCTGAGGTTACGCGATGCGTAGAGGACAAGATCGGGCTGAAGATGGATGACTTTACCCGGGCCGTCGTGCTCCCGCAGGGCAAGTTCGCAGAGTTCCTCTCCCTGAAAGGCAGCGAGCGCAGACAAATGCTGCAGAGGCTTTTTCACCTGGAACAGTACGGGGATCAGCTTGGGATAAAGCTCAGCCGCCGGGTTAAGGAAAATGATGGGGCTTTAAAAGCAGTGGAAGCAGAGCAGCAAGGTCTGGGTGAAGCTGGAGAAGAAGCTTTGAGAACAGCAGAGAAGCAGCTCCTGGACACGACTAACCATGCGGAAACCGTCCGCAAGAAGCTTCAAGTTTTGACCTTGGAAGCGGAAGAGAAGGGGAAAATCCGCGAGCGGCAGCTGGAGAAAAGCCGAAAACAGGCCCAGCTGGATCAACTTCAGGCTTCCGAACATGAAATGCTAGGGCTTGAGCAGAGGTTGGAGAAATCCGCCGCTTCCGCCGCTATTTTGCCCTCCCTTGTTTTGTGGCGGGAAAGCAAACAGGAATGGAAGCAGAAAGAGACGGAAAAGGCAGTGCTGCAGGCGAAAGCGGCTGAAGCCGAACAGGCAGCGGAGAAGGCTTGCGCCTCCGATGATGCGGCTCAGGAAGCCCTGGCTCTAGGCGAACCCAAGCTGCTGCAGCGGCAGGAACAGCTGGAGCAGGCGGTTTTGCTGCAGAAGGAAAGGGATGAGATCCAATCTCTTCATGAGCAGTTAGGCATTCAACACAAGCAAGCTTCCGCCAATATGAAAGAGCTTCAGCAGTCGCTCATCAGGGAGCAGGAGCTGTTGAACCGGGGAATTCAGAAGCAGTCGGAACTTCAGGAAAAATTAAACGGGCTGGAGATCACCTCGAAAGAGCGGGACATGCTGCACAAAGCGCTTCAGCTGCGCCAGATGCTTCTCTCAGGGGAAGAGCGTCGGGCGAAGGCTCAAAAGGAGCTCGAACAGCAACAGGAGAAGCTCTCACTGGCTCGGGAGAAGCATGAGCGGAATGCAAGGGAACATCATCAACTGCTGGAACAGGAAAAGAACCATGCCTATAAAGCTTCTGTCATCTTAACGCAGGCAGAAGACCAGGCAAAAATAGCTGAACGGGCGCTCTTTGGGCTCGATCAGGATGAGCTGCGGCTTCGCGAAGAATTGAAGCATCATCAGCTTCGCAGCTTGTCACTAGCGCTTGCAGATGAGCTTCGCGAAGGACAGCCATGCCCGGTATGCGGCTCGCTGGAACATCCGCTTCCTTCCCATTCGGCCGATAACGAATCGGATGAGCAAGAGGAGAAGCTTCGTCAGCTCCAAGAATTCAAGAACCGGCTGCAGGATGTGAAATATGCCCAGCGTCAGCTGATCCATGAGTGTTCCAATCTATGGGACAAGGATCTGTCAGGCGAGTCAGTCCCATCGATCTTGGACCACTCGGCAGCGGGCACCGAGACATTGGAAGCCTTGCCTGAGACTGAAGTCTTCACTGCTGTCGCCTGGGAAGAGCGAATTCACAATCTTGAGACTACCCGTCATGAATTGGCGGGTGAGCTTTCTGACTGGAGAAGAGAATCCTCGGAACTGAGGGAGAAACGCGAGCTCCTGCGGCAGACGGCTGTCAAGCAGGCTGCTGAAACGGAAGCGGGCAGTACTGTACTAGAACAGCGAATAGCTTCGCTTGAACAACTGTCCGGTGAAATCAAGCAGTTAGAAGCCCGGTGGTCCGGGGAATTGCCGGAGATTTTGATGGAAGAGGTTGAGACGCGCTGGTCGCTGATGCAGCAGAAGGACCACGAGGCGGAAGATGTCAAAGAGCGCCTGCGCCGAAGCATTCCCTTTCTTGAAGAAAAGAAAAATACAGTCCAGTCCATGGAGCGCAGCTTAATGGATGCGGAGAAGCAGCTGGTTCAGCTGGATGCCCAGCTTCAAGGCAAGCAGGAACTTCTGGCTGAAAAACAGCGACGCCTGCAGGCCTGGATCGGCGAGAGCCGGGCGGAAACACTGCTTGAAACCTGCATGCGGGAATTGAAGTCGCTCCGCGAGACGGCCGCGAAGGAGAAACAGCTCAGACAATCTGCGGAGCAGGCCAAGCACGAGAGCGCGAAATCTTATGCCATGGCTTCCCAGGCTGCGGATTCGGCAGCTGCCCATCATGATTCTGCGGGCAAACGTTGGGAGAAGCTGCTCGCAGATTCACCATTTGCAGCGGAAGTTGAAGTGGAGGATGCGAACATTCCGCCGCTTGAAGCAGAGCAGTTTGCTGCGAAGGTGCGGATGCACCGGGACGCTGAGAGGGATCTCCGCGCCGCGATCCGGCATATTGATGAACAGCTTCGTGACAGCACGTTGACGGAAGAGCAGTGGCTTCAAGTTACCGGAGAGTTGTCCCTCATCCGCCAAGCTGATGAAGAAGCCCTGCAGGCCAAAGCGCGGGCCGAACGTGATTTGGAGGATATTAAAAAGCGCCATGTACGCTGGACTGAGCTCGAGAAGGTACGGACTGAGCGGCAGCATGAATCGGAGAAACTCTCCAAGCTGCAGTCCTGTTTGCGCGGCAATGCGTTTGTGGAGTATATTGCGGAGGAACAGCTTATGCAGGTCAGTCAGGCTGCTTCGCAGCGTCTGAGATTTCTGACCAAGCAGCGATATGCCCTCGAAGTGGACTCCGGCGGCGGCTTCCTGATTCGCGATGATGCGAACGGGGGCGTTCGAAGACCGGTATCCACACTTTCCGGAGGAGAGACTTTCTTGACATCCCTGTCCCTGGCTTTGGCTTTATCAGCCCAGATTCAGCTCCGCGGACAGTACCCGCTGCAGTTCTTCTTCCTGGATGAAGGCTTTGGCACGCTTGATCCGGATCTGCTGGAGACGGTTATTTCCTCTCTGGAAAAGCTGCATAACGACCATCTGTCGGTGGGTGTCATCAGTCACGTTCCAGAGCTCCGTGCGCGTCTCCCGCGTAAACTTGTAGTGGTACCGGCAGAGCAGGCAGGCGGCGGTTCTAAAATTACGATGGAACAAATGTAGCGTGATGTAATTCACAGTTACAGCTGCAAGCTGCTGTTATAATACAGTCAAGCCGATATTCTTTCATGAAGCACCCCGGCGGACGTATGGCAGGGATATTCACTCCTTAACATACGTCCGTACGAAGCGAAGCTGGATTCAGCGGAGCGGGTGCTTCTTTTTTTGCGCTTTTTGCCCTCGTTTTTCTTAAAAGAGTAGCCATTCGCCCAGTTCTGAATATGATGACCGTGTAACTAGCAGACTGGGGAGGATCACGGAATGGAGAAGTTTGAGGCCAAAGAAGTTTGCAAAAAACATATGTATCGTTATGTCAGAGCTACCATGTCGGACGGAAGCGCCCATGATGGCTTTATTGAGCACGTCGATGAGGAGAATGTTTATCTGGCGGTGCCAGTAGGTCATGAAAATATGCCTTATCACCACGGTCAGGTAAGCCCATATCATCACGGTGGATGCTGGGACCCATGCTACCGGTATTATGAACAAGATACCCGGGCATTTTTTCCGGGATATGGCTTTGGTTTTGGTTCCCCTTACTATGGTTTTCCATATGGACACGGCCGCTTTAACAGATTTGCCTTGCCGCTAATCGCCTTGACGGCTCTTTCACTGCTGCCCTTCTATTAATCGGGACCACCGCATACATCAAGAATCAACTTCCGGGCGGAAAAAAGGGCTTTCTTACGGGAAGGCTCCTTTTTTATGGGAAAATTGGACGGACTCCCCCGGAATCCGTTATGATAATAGCAAAGGAAAAACAATATTACATATCGGAGGCGACGATCATGGACTGTCTCTTTTGCAAGATTACGGAAGGCAGCATACCTTCGCAAAAGGTGTTCGAGAATGAAAGAATTCTGGTTTTCAAGGATATCCAGCCGGCCGCACCTGTGCACGTGCTGATTATTCCCAAGAAACACATCGGCTCTATGAATGATGTAGAGGAGCAGGATCTTCCTCTCATCGCGGAAATGCACCAGGTCGCTCAGCAGGTGGCGAAGGAGCTTGGCGTTGCTGAATCCGGTTACCGCCTCATCAATAACTGCGGACCGGACAGCGGACAAGCCGTGCATCATATCCATTATCATCTCATCGGAGGAGCCAAATTGGGCGCCCTGACAGGCATTTCCGATTCACATGCTTAGAACATTTATCCATAAATTATAGGTGCTTTTTGAAAAAATAGGCGCCGAGGTTGACACCCTATTTCTCTTTCACCTATAATTAAATTTGATGAACCGTGTTATTGCTCTTGGACGGTCTGGTCGGAGGGAGGGAAAACTGGTGTCTGAAACTAAAGTTCGCAAAAACGAGTCTATTGATGCTGCACTTCGCCGCTTTAAGCGCTCCATCGCAAAGGATGGTGTATTGGCTGAGGTGAAGAAACGCAAGCATTATGAGAAGCCAAGCGTGAAGCGCAAGAAAAAGTCCGAGGCTGCTCGTAAGAGAAAGTTTTAGGAGGAACTGAACTATCATGAATCTTAGCGAACGATTGAACGAAGATATGATACAAGCGATGAAGAGCAAGGAGAAATTCAAGCTCTCCACTATTCGAATGGTTCGTTCAACGATCAAGAATCTTGAAATAGATTTGAAAAGAACTTTGGATGACAACGAAGTGCTTGATATCCTCAGTCGTGAAATTAAACAGCGCAAAGATGCCCTCCAAGAATTTAAAAAAGCAGGTCGTGACGATCTTGCAGCAAATGTCGAAGCAGAAATTGAGATTATCGGTCAGTATCTTCCCGAACAGCTTTCCGAAGAAGAAATAAAAGTTATTGTACAGCAGACCATCCAGGAAACCGGTGCTTCTTCGAAAGCGGACATGGGTAAAGTGATGAGCGCGCTGATGCCGAAAGTCAAAGGTCGCTCTGACGGAAAAGTTGTGAACCAAGTGGTTCAGCAATTTCTGCAATAAAACATAATGTGAAACACCCCTTTATAAGGGGTGTTTTTTCATTTTTTCTGAAACGGTAAGCCTTTTCCTGCGTAATAACTAGCATATGCTGGACAATATATTATAATCATGGGGAAGGGAGGGGAAAACATTGGATTTATCGAAATGGACGAAGAGGCTGACCTTGTGGTTTGTTCTGGTTTTACTGGTTGGTTGGACCGCAGCCGTTATTCCGGGTATGGCGAATGCGGAAACGGCAAAAACAGGTCCGGTATACATGATTCCGGTTGATCAAAAAATTGAGACCGGTCTAGAAAAATTTATGAAACGCGGCTTTAAGGAAGCCGGCAAAATGAACGCGGAATTAATCATACTCGAAATCAATACGCCTGGCGGTTTGGTGAATACGGCACAGGATATCGGAAAAATGATTCGGGAGAGCAATATTACAACGGTTGCGTACATACGGGGCAATGCCGCCTCTGCCGGCAGCTATATCGCACTGAATGCGGATAAAATCGCCATGTCACCAGGCAGCATGATCGGTGCGGCGGCAATGGTGGACAGCACGGGCAAGCGGGTAGATGACCCTAAGCTTGTTGCGGCTTGGAAATCAGAAATGGCAGCTGCAGCTGAATCCAGCGGAAGAAAAGGCGAAATCGCGGCAGGCATGGCAGATATAAATGCTGTCGTGGATATGCCCGAGATCGGAGAAAAGAAAGAAAAGGGAGAAATCATTGCCCTATCGAGTGAACAAGCGCTAAAGGTAGGATATGCCGACACGATCGCGTCAACACCGGAGGAAGTCGTTTCCTGGATGGGATATTCCACAGATGATATCTTCCACGTCCAGCACACCGGCGCAGAGAAACTGGCTTCATTTTTAACGAATCCGATTGTGATGACCATCTTGCTGTTTCTGGGGATTGCCGGAATTGTTATCGAACTGATCGTTCCGGGCTTTGGAGCACCAGGCATCATCGGGGTGGCCGCTTTTGTATTGTACTTCTTCGGAAACTACGTAGCGGGATTTGCCGGTAATGAGACTTGGCTTCTCTTTATCGTTGGCCTTGTCCTGATGATCTTGGAGATGTTTGTGCCGAGTTTCGGGATCTTGGGAATTTTAGGCGCTATCAGCCTGGTTGCGGGTGTTGTGCGTGCGGCATATGATACGAGTCATGCGCTGCTATCCCTAGGGATTGCTTTTGCAGCAGCAGCCGTCGTTATTATTATTGTCGCCATTGTTTTTAAAGAGCGAGGTATATGGAACCGGTTTATCCTGAGCGAGTCGCTGACCAAGGAGCAGGGATATGTTCCCACAGACTCGAAGGAAGCTTTGCTTGGC
Organism: Paenibacillus dendrobii; assembly: GCF_009807035.1. Classification (GTDB taxonomy): domain Bacteria; phylum Bacillota; class Bacilli; order Paenibacillales; family Paenibacillaceae; genus Paenibacillus_AQ; species Paenibacillus_AQ dendrobii. The sequence continues at coordinate 613,441 of NZ_WUBI01000002.1, read as the reverse complement.
CTGGAAGGCACCAGTGTTACGCCGCTGCGGCCTGCAGGAACAGCTGTGATCGGTCAAGAACGCATTGATGTCGTCACCGACGGCGAGTTCATTCCACGGGATACAGCGGTCGTTGTCGTCCTTGTGGAAGGCGCAAGAGTGGTCGTCAAGCAGAAATAAAACCTGTTCTTTTAACGGGAATCGTGTAACATGGTACTCATAGAACATCATGTAAGACTTTGGGATAATTATAAACATATTGGAGGATTGCTTTTATGACGAGTGCATCGTTGATCTCGATTTTGCTTATTGCTGTCGTGATTATTATCGTGCTGAGCGTGTTCTTCAGCTTCTTTCCGCTCACGCTCTGGATTTCCGCATTGGCTGCGGGCGTCCGCATCAGCATTATTACCCTGGTAGCCATGAGGCTCCGCCGCGTTACGCCTAGCCGGATTGTCAATCCGTTGATCAAAGCGACGAAGGCGGGTCTGGGACTCAACATCAACCAGCTTGAAAGCCACTATCTGGCAGGCGGTAATGTGGACCGTGTGGTCAATGCCCTGATTGCGGCGCAGCGTGCGGATATTCCGCTGGAGTTTACCCGTGCGGCTGCCATTGATCTGGCTGGACGCGACGTGCTGCAAGCCGTGCAAATGAGCGTTAACCCGCGTGTCATTGAAACACCTGTTGTGGCTGCGGTAGCGAAGAATGGTATCGAAGTGAAAGTAAAAGCAAGAGTTACGGTTAGAGCCAATATCGACCGTCTCGTTGGTGGTGCGGGTGAAGAGACGATCATTGCCCGCGTAGGCGAAGGTATCGTTACCACGGTCGGTTCCAGTGACTCGCATAAGGATGTACTGGAGAATCCGGACCGGATTTCGCGTACTGTATTGTCCAAAGGCTTGGATGCAGGTACCGCGTTTGAAATCCTGTCCATTGATATCGCGGATGTGGACGTAGGCAAGAACATCGGCGCCTATCTGCAAACGGAACAAGCGGAAGCGGACAAACGGATCGCCCAAGCGAAAGCGGAGGAACGCCGTGCGATGGCGGTAGCTCAGGAGCAGGAAATGAAGGCACGCGTAGTAGAAATGAGAGCGCGCGTAGTTGAATCCGAATCCGAGGTTCCGCTTGCAATGGCAGAAGCGCTTCGTTCCGGCAAAATCGGTGTGATGGATTACATGAATTTGAAAAATATTGAAGCGGATACCCAAATGAGAGGCTCGCTTGGCAAGATGGGCGAAGGAGACCAAAACGGTCCTCAAAATAACAAGTAGGGAATGATGCTCCATGTGGATCTTGGAAAATTTCTATTGGATCCTGATTGTCGGGTTCGCGGTCATCTCCGCCTTGAGCAAAAGCGGTAAATCGAAGCAACAGCAGAATCGGCGGGGAATGCCGACCTTCGGCGGAGGGGGCGGTATGGACCGCAGGACGCGTTCCGCTGGACAGCAAGCTCCCAGAGCGCACGAAGATAGAAGAGCAGGGGATTTCGAAGCCGAATGGGAGCATGCCGAGAGAGCCGATGAATATAGAGGTTCCGGTCCCGACTACGATACCGGTGAAGGCGTATCAGATATGTGGAAAGAAGAAAAGCCGGAAACACTTGAAGACTATAAAAGAGAGATGGAGCAGCATTTGAATCGGGTAAATGCTTCGCTCGACCGGATCGAAAAAACGGCAACTGGATCACCATCCGGCCACACGCCGGGTACGGAACATGCCGAGCCGGTGTCTCCGCTTGCAAAGGAAGCCAGAAACGGCCTGATATGGGCTGAAATTCTTGGCCCTCCACGCTCTAAACGGCCTTATAACGGCCGTAAGTAACGCCGTAATCATAAGCCTTTTCTGTATGGCTGCAGGTATCCTCGATATCTGTGCGCCCTGCAGGAAGGGCTTTTTTGCTGCATATGGTTAATTCTCCGCTGTGAAATGCGTTGCATGGCTGAAAGCTCTCATAAAACAGCTGGACCGGGCATAAGTTGTAAAGTACAGGAAGGGGGAAGACCTTCGTATGACCCGGATCAGCCGCAGGCTGCGGAAATGGACAAATGAAGTGCTGGATTTGCCGCAGGATGTTCTGCTCGATCTGCCGCGGATAACCTTGGTGGGAAACAAGGAGCTTTCCATTGAAAATCATCGCGGCGTGCGGCATTTTTCAGAGAATAGAATGATTCTTTCCCTGAGCCAAGGATCGCTGGAAGTTGAAGGCACGGGACTCATGATCCGGGCGATTCTGCCGCAGGAAGTCATGATTGAAGGAATCATCACCAATATAAAATATTCAGGAATGGGGGAGAGCTCATGAAAATACCTACACTATCCGGCGTTCGTGGCTGTGTGCTGATTACGGTCAGAGGGGAGCATGTCAATCACCTGATCAATGCATTAGCGGAGTCGGGCATTCCCGTATGGGATATCCGTCCAACCAGTAATCAAACTGCCGATATGAAGCTGCTTTTGAGAGATTTTCATGCTCTTCGCCCTCTCCTCAAACGGACAGGCTGCCGGATGCATGTTGCGCGCCGGATTGGGCTGCCCTTTCGCATCGTTAAGCTGTATAAGCGCAAGTTTTTTGCCATAGGCATGATTGCGTTTTTTATGATGCTGTTTCTGCTCTCCTCCTTGGTCTGGAACGTCAACGTGACCGGGAATGAAAAATTGGCGACGGAAGATATCCTGAAAGTTGCGAAACAGGCTGGCATTCGCCCGTTCCAATGGATTTTTCGATTGGACGAGCCGGACAAGCTATCGCGTGAGCTGAGCATGAAGCTTCCCGGCACCTCCTGGGTGGGGGTAGAACGCAAGGGGACCACGATCACGATCCAAATTGTCGAGGCAGCGGAGCCCCAGAAGAATCCGCTGGTCAGCCCGCGCCATTTGATCAGCCGGACGGATGCGGTAGTGACAAGCATATACGCTGAACAAGGGCGACCTCTGGTTGAAAAAAACACGCGTGTTAAAAAAGGTCAGGTACTTATTTCCGGCATTCTGGGTGATGGAGCGGCCCATTCTCAAAGCGTGGTGGCCAAAGGTGAAGTCAAGGGTCTCGTTTGGCATGAATACAATTTGCAGGTACCGCTCGTCCAAAAGCGAAAAGTATATACAGGCGAACGAAAAAATAAAAGCTACCTCGTTCTCGGAAACCGTGCGATTCAGCTATGGGGATACGGGAAGGAACCTTTTGAAAAATCCAAGACTTTGACCGAGCATGATCCGCTCACCTGGCGTTCCATCGCGCTCCCGATCGGCTGGATGACAGAGAAAGTGATGGAAGTAGCGGAAGCTCAGGAGACGCTGCAGCCCGAAGAAGCCAAAAAACTGGGAATACAAGGTGCAGTTCGCGATATTTTGGCGAAATACGGCAGTGATTCGCAGATCATCAGCCAAAAAATTTTGCATGAGAAGAAAGAGAATGGTAAAGTTTATATGAAAGTGCTTTTTGAGGTGGAGGAAAGAATCGCTGAAGAGCTTCCCCTAGTTCATAGTCAAGGAGAATGAGGCTATTTGTCAGAGAAAAATCACAGTGCGCAAATTTCATTGCAAAGTGCAGGTGAAGGACTGTCCATTTTCGGACCTCAGGATACTTTTTTGAAAATGATTGAAGCTGAGATCCCGGCGCAAATCGATTCTCGGGAAGCTGAAATTACCATACGCGGCAGCCAGCACGACGTTCAGGTCGTGGAGCAGCTGTTTGAAGTCCTCCTGGAGCTTGTTCGTAACGGATATATCCTTTCTGAGCGGGACGTAGCATACGCCATTGATCTGGCCAAGGATTTTCGAGCTGATCAACTGCTAGATCTATTCAAGGGCGAAATTACAACAACGTTCCGCGGCAAGCCGATTCGCGTCAAAACGATTGGACAGAAGCATTATGTAACAACCATACGCAAACGGGATATCGTATTCGGTATCGGACCTGCTGGCACGGGCAAAACGTATCTGGCGGTCGTACTGGCCGTTGCAGCTTTGAAGGATGGTTCCGTGAAGCGGATCGTTCTGACGCGTCCGGCGGTCGAAGCAGGCGAAAGCCTCGGCTTTTTACCCGGTGATTTGCAGGAGAAGGTAGATCCGTATTTGCGTCCGCTTTACGATGCCCTCTATGATGTCATGGGACCGGAGCAAACGGCGAAAGCTCTTGAAAGAGGACTTATAGAAATTGCCCCGCTGGCGTATATGAGGGGCCGTACGTTAGATGATTCTTTTATCATACTGGATGAAGCCCAGAACACGACCCCCGAGCAAATGAAAATGTTTTTGACCCGTCTGGGTTTTGGCTCGAAAATGGTCATTACGGGTGACGTGACCCAGATCGATTTGCCGAAAGGCAAGAAATCGGGTCTGATTGAGGCCAAAAAGATCCTTAGCGGTATTGAAGAACTCGGCTTTGTATATTTTGCCGAACAAGATGTCGTCCGCCACTCTCTCGTTCAGAAAATTATCGTTGCTTATGATAAAGCTGCAGAAAATCAAGATTAGTAGAGGGGATTATCTTTATGACTTCGAAAGAATCGTCATCGGGCAAATCTTTCTCAATAAAAAATGCGGGCTGGAAACATAGCGCTGGGACACGCTATGTTCTCTTTTTATGCCTGGCGGTGTTGTTCTACGTCAGTTTGGCTCCTGATCTGCTCCCTGAGCGTTATAACATTCAGGTAGGGACGCGCAGCGAGAAGGAAATCAGAGCGCCAATGCAGATTCCTAACAACAAGGCGACGCTGAAAGCCCAGGAACAGGAAGCGGAACGGGTTCGGCCGATCTATACGATCGTAACGGTTCCCAATGAGAATTTGGTCGTTTCCATTCTGGACCGGATTGACCGGCTAAATCAGGATGATCAGGTATCGCGGGAAGATAAAATTTCGATTTACCGTTTGGAAATTCCGCAGCGTTCCAGGGATTTTATCCAAAATTTCGTTAACGCCAACCGATCTTCGGCCAATTATTCAGACAAGCTGATGGATGAGATGTTGAATATCACCAATCAACAGACGTATAAAATACCGGAAGAAACGTTCATTAAAATTCCGCGGCTGACGACGCAGGACATTGCGGAAATGAAGCCGGTCGCCCGGGAGATCGTTTCGAGATTGACGAATGACCAGGTGGTTGAAGCACAGGCTGCTCGTGCCAAGGTAGCCGAGCTGGTCAGCGCAAGTACTTTGAACCAGCGCACGGCGCGTGAAGTCGTTCAGGAGCTGTCCAAGCTTGCGATAACGGCAAACAAATTCTACGACGAGGAAGCGACCAAGGAAGCGAAGGTTCAAGCTCGCGAGAATACGCAGACCGTGTATATCAAGCAGGGAGATGTGCTTGTAGCCAAAGGACAGCTCATTACAGAGGATTTGTATAATCTGCTGGATGATAACGGCCTGCTTAAAAATGAGGTGAACTATTGGCCTCAGCTGGGCCTGCTGTTACTGTCGCTGCTTATGACGGGAGGACTCTTCCTCTTTATTCGGCAGTCTGATACCGGAAAGTTTAGATATAACAATTCCCAGATGCTTATGCTGGTGCTTATTTTTATCATTACGATCATTTCCATGCATTTGGCAGGGATTTTGCAGAGCAATGAAAGGCCTTACGTAGGATATTTGGCGCCTGTTGCCATTGGAGCAACCCTGGTAACCTTACTGCTGGATACTTCGCTTGCTTACTTTTGCGCAATGGTGTTCAGCATTCTGTCGAGCGTCATTTTGAATGTTCACCAAGGCCAAATGTTTGATTTCAGCTTCGGATTTTTCGCTTTGGTCGTATCGGCAGTGGCCATATTCACCATACACCGCGCGAGCCAACGTTCTACTCTGCTTAAAGGCGGCATCATGGTGTGCCTGTTCGGATCGCTGTCTGTATTTATCATGACGCTGATCAACAACGGCCAATGGAACCAGATGCAGACGTTGTACGGTATCGGATTTGCTTTTGCCGGAGGTTTGCTAACCGCGATTCTCGCGATTGGCCTCATGCCGTTCTTCGAGGTTACTTTCGGTATTCTGTCGGCCTTGAAGCTGGTTGAGCTGTCCAATCCGAATCATCCGCTGCTGCGGAAGCTGCTCACGGAGACCCCGGGCACATACCATCACAGCGTCATGGTCGGGAATCTGTCCGAAGCCGCCGCGGAAGCCATTGGAGCCGACGGGCTTCTCTGTCGCGTCGGATCTTATTACCATGATATCGGTAAGACCAAGCGACCGAGCTACTTTATCGAGAATCAGAACAATATGGAGAATCCGCATGATTCGATCGATCCGAAGATGAGCAAATCTATTATTATCGCGCATGCAAGAGATGGCGTGGAGATGCTAAAGGAATACAAGATTCCTAAACCGATCCGGGACATTGCGGAGCAGCACCACGGAACGACCTTTCTTCAATTCTTCTACCATAAGGCGCTTCGCTTGGCGGAGGAGCAGGGGAAGGAGCCTGATTTTACCGAGGAAGACTTCCGTTATCCGGGCCCGAAAGCCCAGTCGAAGGAATCGGCTGTTATCGGTATTGCCGATAGCGTGGAGGCGGCCGTACGTTCTTTGCGGAGCCCGACGGTGGATCAGGTGGAAAGCATGATCGAAAAGATCATCAAAAGCCGTCTGGACGATCACCAGTTCAATGACTGTGACCTGACCATGAAGGAACTGGATATCGTTGCGAAGACGCTGAAAGAAAGCGTTATGGGAATCTTCCATTCCAGGATAGAATACCCGGAAGAAATCAAAAAGAACAAAACGAATGATGACACAAGAAGGAGCGGTTAGCATGGGGCTGCAGCTGGCATGGAATAATGAGCAAGAGGAGCTATCAATCAGCGAAGAGCTGATATCAACGCTGGAGCTTCTTCTTCAAAAAGCCGGAGAAGTTGAAGGCGTGGCGGACGGCGAAGTAGCGCTCACGTTTGTCGACGATAAGCAAATACATGAACTGAATAAGGAATACCGCGGAATTGACCGTCCCACCGATGTGTTGTCCTTTGCCATGAACGAGTTTACGGATGAAGAACTGGACATCGTCTATGAGCTGGAGGAAAACGAAGAGCTGACGGACATGCCGGACATGCTAGGGGATATTATTATTTCCGTGAATCGCGCGCAGGCCCAAAGCGAAGAATATGGGCATTCCCTGGAACGTGAAATCGGATTTTTGTTCGTTCATGGTTTCCTGCATTTGCTTGGGTATGATCATCAAGACAAAGATAGCGAAGCCGAAATGATGGGCAAACAGGAAGCCGTACTGGCCGAAGTAGGGCTTACGCGCTAATGCGAAGAGGGTCCCTCATTGCCTCATTTGGCTATGCGGTCCAAGGCGTGTGTTATGCATTCCGCACACAGCGAAATATGAGAATTCATACAGCAGCAGCGGTTGCCGTGATAACAGCGGCAGCGCTGCTGCATTTGTCCTGGTCAAGGTGGGTGGTCCTCCTGCTCGCTATTACGCTGGTGATGGCCATGGAACTGATGAATACTGCGCTGGAATCGGTGGTGGATCTGGCTTCGCCCGAGCTTCATCCATTGGCCAAAGCAGCAAAGGATACGGCTGCTGGCGCTGTGCTGCTGGCGGCCGTATTTGCCGTCGCGGCAGGCATTATTGTATTTTACCGTCCCTTGATGGATTTGCTTGGCTCAGGCGGTTAGTATAATATTGGTTTTACGGAATTTGAGGAGGTTTACTTTTATGGATTCAGCACTTCTATTACAAGAAGCAATCAAAGCACGGGCGAATGCCTATACACCCTATTCCCATTTTGGAGTTGGAGCGGCTCTCTTGGACAAGAACGGTCATGTACATCATGGCTGCAATGTCGAGAATGCAGCATATGGACCGACAAATTGTGCGGAACGGACCGCTTTGTTCCGGGCAATCGCCGATGGACATAAAGCAGGCAGCTTCAAAGCGATGGCGGTGGTAGGCAATACAGACGGACCGATCACTCCATGTGGTGTGTGCCGTCAGGTACTGGTCGAGCTGTGTGATCCCGATATGAAAATCATTATGGGTAATATGAAAGGCGACATGACGGAGACTACCGTCCGCGATCTGCTGCCCGGTGCCTTCGGCCCTTCGGACCTTGAAAGCGGCAAGAGCAAGAACTAATCACGTATTCAACCAATAAACATCTAATCTGGGGCCCGTCTCTGCAGCCGGCATCTTTATCCTTGTGCCGCTTGCGGATTCAGGGCCCCGGGTGGTCTTTCCCAAACGGGGAGGAAACTTGAGGAGGTAATGAACATTTATGGCGAAGTCGTCATATAAATCAGGTTTTGTTGCTATCGTCGGCAGACCGAATGTAGGTAAATCCACATTAATGAACCAGGTTATAGGTCAGAAAATTGCGATCATGTCCGATAAGCCACAGACTACACGCAATAAAATTCATGGCGTATACACGACGGATCAAACCCAAATCGTATTTTTGGACACGCCAGGCATACACAAGAGACAATCCAAGCTTGGCGATTTCATGAACAATACCGCGCTGAATACTCTCAAAGAGGTTGAGGCTGTGCTGTTTCTGGCCGACACGTCAGAGGGCTTCGGCGGTGGCGACCGCTTCATCATCGAACAACTGAAGGGCGTCAAGACGCCAGTCATTCTTGTCCTGAATAAAATTGACAAAATTGACCCCGAGGCACTCCTTCCGATGATCGAGCAGTACAGCAAGCTGCATGATTTCGCTGAAATCGTACCGATATCGGCATTGAACGGAAATAACGTCAACCGCCTTCTGGAGCAGATCGAGAAGTATCTGCCGGAGGGACCTCAATATTATCCTGCGGATCAAATCACGGATCATCCCGAACAGTTCGTCTGTGCAGAGCTGGTTCGCGAGAAAATCCTGCATATGACGCGTGAAGAGGTACCACACTCCATTGCGGTTACGATTGAGGATATGCGCGTGCAGGAAAACGGCGTTGTTCATATTTCCGCGGTTATTTTCGTGGAGAGAGATTCCCAGAAGGGCATCATAATCGGCAAGCAGGGAGCTCTCCTGAAGGAAGTGGGCAAGCAGGCGCGGCAGGATATTCAGAATCTGCTGGGTTCGAAGATATTCCTGGAATTATGGGTAAAAGTAAAAAAAGACTGGCGCAATCAAGACCGCGTGCTTCGTGACCTCGGTTTCCACCGCGACGCCTAAACCGCAATGCATGCCGCTGGCAGGATTTGCTTCACATACAACCGGCGCGTTCGCCACATCCTATTTTTGAAGATGCAGACGTCATTTCCAAAGAAAGGGATGAATACGAATGCGAGATTTTTCGTGGAAGTATTTTGCGATGACTGGAGATGTGGATGCTTATATGCTCTATAAGGAACACGGCGGCATAAGCATGGCCGAAACGGCTGCAGTGCCCGAAACGGCGGCAGCGGAAGAGACGGAAAATCATGAAGAAAACGAATGATCTTTGGCTGCTCCGGGAATGGCTGGGGGAAGAGGCATGCTATACAGGGTGGAAGGGATCGTCATCCGCAGCATGGACTACGGCGAAGGGAACAAAATCATTACGATTTGCACCGAAAACGCGGGCAAAGTAGGGGTTCTGGTCCGCGGGGCGAAAAAAGTCAAAAGCCGCCATGCTGCCTTAACGCAGCTGTTTACGACAGCAGAATATGTTTTTTTCAGAAACGTGACGGGCCTCGGAACGCTGAATTCAGGCGAAATCAGCAGCTCGCATCATGTACTTCGCCAGGATATTGTTCTTGCGGCTTATGCATCCTATGCATGTGAACTGCTAGACCGGGTACTCCAGGACGAAGAGACGGGAAGCTTCTGGTATCATCAGCTAAAAGCTTGTCTGGATGCGCTGGAGGAAGGCAAGGATCCCGGCATCACAATCAATTTGTACGAGATGAAAATTCTTCAGACTGCAGGATACGGACCTGAGCTCCTGTCCTGCATTTCTTGCGGAAGGGATTTGTCGGAGGAAGACAGCAACGTGGCGGTGAGCCCAAGATTGGGCGGCGTATTGTGCCGTTCCTGCAAGCATATGGATCCACCGGCGCTGAAAATATCTCCCAAAAGTCTGAAGCTGCTCCGTTTGTTTGCTCGGCTGGATCTGAGACGAATGGGGCATGTGGATGTAAAAGAAGAGACAAAAGCGGAGCTTAAGGCGGTTATGCGCGCATTTATGGACATGCAGCTTGGCCTGAACTTGAAATCCCAAAGCTTTCTGGACCAGATGGAGAAATATGGACTGTAACATCAATTTGACTTATCGCTGGATATCCAGTAATATAGATTAAGTTTCTTTTTAAATTGTCTGACATGCGTTGATCGGAAGAAGTAGTGAACGTTGATTCCAGCAGCGAGCCGGGGAAGGTGAAAGCCCGGTGGAATGAATTCATGAACATGGCATCCGGGAGCATGATATGAAATCGGAGAAAAGAGGATTGCAGTTTTCCGGCGAATGCTGGGAATGGCAATCAAGTAGGGTGGAACCGCGGGAAATCACAGCTCTCGTCCCTATGTCTGTTCAGCAGGCATGGGCGGGGGTTTTTTGTTGTCCAGGAATCGGCCTGCAGACGGATTAAGCAAGCTGGCAAACGAGCGAAATGCTCATTAAAAGCAAAGGAGAGAGGCGAAAATGAATTTTCAGCAGATGATTTTGACACTGCAGCAATTTTGGGCAGCGCAAAACTGCATTATCGTGAATCCCTATGATACGGAAAAGGGAGCGGGCACGATGAACCCGATGACCTTTTTGCGGTCGCTCGGACCGGAACCATGGAAGGTAGCGTATGTCGAACCTTCTCGCCGTCCTTCCGACGGACGTTACGGAGAAAACCCGAACCGTCTTTACCAGCACCATCAGTTTCAGGTCATTATTAAGCCTTCGCCTGATAATATCCAAGAGCTCTATTTGGAAAGTCTGAAGGCGCTCGGCGTGGATGCATTGAATCACGATATCCGTTTTGTCGAGGACAACTGGGAGAATCCTTCACTCGGCTGCGCAGGTCTCGGTTGGGAAGTATGGCTTGACGGCATGGAAATTACCCAGTTTACGTACTTCCAACAGGTGGGCGGCATTGAGACGCATCCGGTAGCCGTTGAGATTACCTACGGCATGGAGCGTCTGGCTTCGTACATTCAGGAAAAGGAAAATGTGTTTGATTTGGAATGGGTGGACGGAATTTTATATGGCGACGTGTTCCATCAGCCAGAGGTTGAGCATTCCAAATACACCTTTGAAGTCTCGGATGTCAAAATGCTGTTTACGCTCTTTAACATGTATGAGCAGGAAGCGAAGAAAGCGATGGACCAAAACTTGGTATTCCCGGCTTATGATTACGTTCTTAAGTGTTCACATACCTTTAACCTCCTGGATGCTCGCGGCGCGATCAGCGTAACTGAACGGACCGGTTATATTACCCGGGTGCGCAATTTGGCCCGTCAGGTTGCGGCAACCTATGTCGAGGAACGCGAGAAGCTTGGCTTCCCGCTGCTGAAGAAAGGAGACGATCTGCATGTCTAAGGATCTGTTGTTTGAAATCGGTCTGGAAGAGGTTCCGGCGCGTTTCCTGCGTGCGGCAATGAACCAGCTTCGGGATAAGATGGTTCAATGGCTGGAGCAATCCCGCCTGTCTCATAGCGAAGTTCTGTCCTATGCAACCCCTCGCCGCCTGGCCGTACTGGTGAAGGGTGTAGCGGAGAAGCAGGACGACGTGGAAGAAGAAGTAAAGGGACCTTCCCGCAAGATCGCCCAAGATGAGAACGGCAATTGGAGTAAAGCGGCGCTCGGATTTGCACGCGGACAAGGCGTGGAGCCTGAATTGTTCACCTTCAAGGAATTGAACGGCGTTGAATATATTTATGTCACCAAAAGCAGCACGGGCGTTGAAACGGCTTCGATTTTGGCAGAAGGGCTCTTGGGAATCCTATCGTCGATGACGTTCCCGAAAAACATGCGTTGGGGCAGCTATGATTATAAATTTGTGCGCCCGATCCGCTGGATTGTCGCTATGTTCGGATCGGATATCGTTGATTTGGAAGTAACGGGCGTGAAGTCGGGTAATGTAACCCGCGGGCACCGTTTCCTAGGCACGGATGCGGTCGTTTCGGAAGCAGCGGCATATCCTGAAGTTCTGCGCTCCCAGCATGTTATCGTCGACGTGAAAGAGCGCCAAAGCATGATTCTGAAGCAGATCGAAGATCTGGCCGCAGAAAAAAATTGGAAAATCGCAATCAAGGACGATCTGCTGGAAGAAGTGCTATTCCTGGTCGAAACGCCAACCGTTCTATTCGGAACGTTTGATCCATCCTTCTTGAATATTCCTCAAGATGTATTGATCACCTCCATGAGAGAGCATCAGCGTTACTTCCCTGTACTCGATGAACAAGGCAAGCTGCTGCCGTTTTTCGTTACCGTTCGCAACGGGGATAATACCTCGCTGGACGTGATTGCGAAAGGGAATGAAAAGGTACTGCGCGCTAGACTTTCGGATGCGAAATTTTTCTATGATGAAGATCAAAAACTTGAAATCAAGGATGCACTCTCTAAACTGGAAAGCATCGTCTTCCATGAAGAGATGGGAACGGTTGGAGATAAAGTTCGCCGTATCCGCAAAATTTCGGATCAACTGGCTGAAGCGCTGCAAATTTCCGGGACGGACCAGGAATCGGTCAGCCGTGCGGCTGACATTTGCAAATTCGATCTCGTGACGCAAATGGTATACGAATTTCCGGAGCTGCAAGGCGTCATGGGAGAAGATTATGCACGCAAGGCCGGAGAGAGCGAAGCTGTCGCCAAGGCAGTGTTCGAGCATTACCAGCCGCGCTCAGCTTCTGATGACCTGCCATCTTCGCTGGTAGGATCCATTGTAAGTATTGCGGATAAGATTGACACGATTGTGGGCTGCTTCTCCATCGGTATCATTCCGACGGGCTCGCAGGATCCTTACGCTCTTCGCCGACAGTCGCAGGGCATCGTGCAGATTTTGCTGTCCAAACAAATGTCTCTTACGCTAAGTGATGTATTCAATATCGCGATTGACGTTCATGCGCAGTTCCGCGAAATGAAACGTCAAGGCAGCGAGATCCGTAAAGATTTGGAGGAGTTCTTCGGTCTTCGCGTGAAGAAGCTTCTGTCTGAGAATCTTCGCTATGATGTAGTGGATGCGGTCATTGCTGCTGGATATGATGATGTCATGTCCGTCGTATCCCGCGGGGACGCTTTGATGAATGCCGTGAACACCGGTGAAGAATTCAAAACGACCGTTGAGTCCTTCAATCGCGTGAGCAATTTGGCTGCGAAGGCTTCCAAGGCTGCAGTTAGCGAAAGTCTTTTCCAGGAAGAAGCGGAGAAGGAATTGTATGCAGCTTGGCTGGAAGTTCAGAAGCCGTATCATACCGCTCTCGAAGAGAGAGAAGGCGAGAAGGCGCTTGAGCTTTTGAGCAGCATGAAAGCATCGATTACGAACTTCTTTGATTCGGTCATGGTCATGGCTGAAGATGAGAAGATCCGCAATAACCGTTTGGGACTGCTCGCGCAGATGGATCAGGGATTGAAGCAGTTTGCAGATTTTAACAAGCTGGTTTGGTAGGGAAGTGTTTATTTTAGGGTAAAAACATACGGAACGGGATGGACCATGCCGAAGTTCTCCTGCTTCCGTATCTTTTCGGGAACTGTCAAAAGTTGTTATCCCGCAGAAAGAGGATTTTTGGCTCCCTTGCGCGTATATAATAATACGGTAAACCATGATAACAGGGTGATCTTCTGGCTGATATGCATACGATACAGATTGTCGTTGACGGGGATGCCTGTCCCGTGAAGCATGAAATTGGAGTAGTTGCCAGAGCCTTCCGCATTCCTGTGCTGATGGTTTCTTCTTATGACCATTTCATACAGGCTGAGGAAGGTGTGCAGACCGTTCAGGTTGACCGGAGCGACCAAAGCGCGGATATTTACATCGCCAATCATATCAGGCGCGGAGATGTCGTTGCGACGCAGGATTATGGACTGGCTGCGCTTGCGCTTTCCAAGGGCTGTCACGCCATTTCATTTCGGGGACAGAGCTACAATAGCGAAAATATCGAGTTCATGCTTGATCGGCGTCATCATCAGGCCAAAGCTAGGCGAAGAGGCAGCTATGGCAAGGGACCGAAGCCGATCACACAAGAGGACAAGATTTTTTTTCAACAGAAACTGACAAAACTTTTGCAGGGATTGCAGGAGAATGTTTAACGGTAGCGAATAATATTTTACGTGCCAAAAAGAGATGAAGGTGGTTTGGATGAATGCCGGACAAGGTAACATTCCGGAAAAAGTCATCGATGCCGTGCTTGAGCAGCATGATATCGTTGATACGGTAAGCAGGTATGTTCATCTGACCAAGCAGGGGAAATACATGAAAGGCCTCTGCCCGTTTCATTCGGAGAAGACCCCCTCTTTTACGGTTACGCCGGATCGTCAGATTTTCTATTGCTACGGCTGCGGCAAGGGCGGAAATGCCATCAAATTCAGGATGGAAATCGAAGGACTCTCCTTCCCCGAAGCTGTGAAGACCATGGCAGAAGAAAGTCATATTGCGCTCCCGGAAGGACAAGGGGCTGTGGTGATACCTCCGAATCCGGAGAGAGACCGACTGCTTCAGGCCTATGAATGGACTGCCAAATTTTATCACTTTTTGCTCAAAAATACGGAGCACGGCAAAGCGGCGATGGAGTATTTGCGTTCACGCGGCTTTAACGACAAGGTGATCGACCAATTTCAAATCGGCTTTGCGCCGGACCGCTGGGACACACTGGTCCAGTTTTTGACCAAAAGGGAATTTGATTTAAGCGAGATGGAAAAAGGCGGACTTTTGTCCAAGCGGCATGAGAGCGACGATTTTCTCGACCGCTTCCGCGGCCGCGTGATTTTTCCCATTCATGACCGCAATGGTAAAATCATCGCATTTGCGGGAAGGATTCTGGGCGAAGGTCAGCCGAAATATTTGAACTCGCCAGAAAGCAAGCTCTTTAATAAAAGCCGGATACTGTACAATCTGCATCAGGCCAAGGCGTCCATCCGCAAACTGCGGCAAATCGTTTTATTCGAGGGATACGGTGACGTGATATCAGCCTGGGAAGCAGGGGTACAGAACGGTGTTGCCACCATGGGGACGTCCTTGACGGAAAGCCATGCAGCCCTGATGAAAACCATGGCTGATGAAATTGTTATCTGCTATGATGGCGACCGGGCAGGGCAAGCTGCGGTAATGAAGGCTATCTCGCTGCTGGAAGGTGTAGGTCTTAGCGTCAGGGTTTCTGTTTTGATCGAAGGGCTGGACCCGGACGAATTCATCCAGAAATATGGGGCCGACCGCTTTAAGCGGCAAATGATTGACGGTGCGGTTTCCACTACAAAATTTAAGCTTATATATCTGAAAAAAAACCATATACTGCTAGAAGAAGACGGGAAGATTGCGTACACGAAGGAAGTGCTTCCGATTATCGCGGCTCTGCCCTCATCGACCGAGAGAGAAGTTTATTTACGGGAGCTTGCCTCCGAACTTCAGCTTTCTTTTGAAAGCCTCAAGCAGGATTGCAACGAGATCCGCCAATCCATGCAAAAAAACATGCCGGATGGGGATAATAACGACAAAAGGTGGAATAATGGTAGGCATAAAAAAGGGCAGGTTTCTGCTCCTACGTTGCTGCCGGCATACCATACCGGAGAACGGCGCCTTTTGGCTATGATGCTGCAGGATGCCGAAGCCGCCAGCTATGTGGAAAAACGGCTTGGTGACGCATTCAACATTGATGATCATGCAGCGATTGCTGCTTATCTATATGCCTACTACGCACAAGGCAAACCTCCGGATATTAGCCGTTTTATGTCGTCTTTGCACGATGACCGTCTGGAGAAGACCGTCAGTTCGATCTCTATGATGGACACTCCCCCGGAGTGGAACGTTCAAGAGCTGGATGACTGTATTCGGGAAGTGCAGAAAGTTCCGCAGAAGCGGCAGATCGATAAGAAGAAAGAAGAAATGATCATTGCCGAGCGGTCAGGGGACTTTTTGCGTGCTGCACAAATTGCAAGTGAGATTATAGCCCTAGAGAGACAGTAAAGAACAAGGCTTGAATGTTTCTAGGGAGGAGGGAGTCGAGTTATGGCGAATGATCAGCATACTGAACTAGAGACAGAATTTACGCTTGATCAGGTAAAAGACCAACTGATTGAACAGGGTAAAAAAAGATCTTCTTTAAATTACAAAGAAATTATGGAGAAATTATCGCCATTTGATCAAGACCCTGAACAGATGGATGAGTTTTACGAGCATCTGAGTGACCTGGGAATTGACGTGGTCAACGAGAATGACGAAGATGAGGGCGGAATGCATCGTCAATCCGATGATCACGACAACAACGATAATGATGATTTCAGCTTTGACGACGACTTGTCCCTGCCGCCGGGTATCAAAATTAATGATCCGGTACGGATGTATTTGAAGGAAATTGGTCGGGTTCCTCTCTTGTCGGCTGATGATGAGGTTGAGCTTGCAAAACGGATCGAGAACGGAGACGAAGAAGCGAAGCGTCGTTTGGCGGAAGCCAACCTTCGTTTGGTTGTCAGTATCGCCAAACGCTATGTCGGACGCGGCATGCTGTTCCTGGATTTGATTCAGGAAGGCAACATGGGTCTGATCAAAGCCGTTGAGAAGTTTGACCATAAAAAAGGCTATAAGTTCAGTACTTATGCGACTTGGTGGATTCGTCAGGCGATCACCCGCGCCATTGCAGACCAGGCCAGAACCATCCGGATCCCGGTTCACATGGTGGAAACGATAAATAAACTGATTCGGGTATCCCGTCAGCTGCTTCAAGAACTGGGGCGTGAACCGACGCCGGAAGAAATCGCTGCCGAAATGGAACTTAGCGTGGAAAAGGTTCGGGAGATTATGAAAATTGCCCAAGAGCCGGTATCGCTGGAAACACCGATCGGTGAAGAAGACGATTCGCATCTTGGCGATTTTATCGAGGATCAGGAAGCCTTGGCTCCAGCGGATGCTGCTGCTTACGAGCTTCTGAAGGAACAGCTTGAGGACGTACTGGATACATTGACAGAACGCGAGGAGAATGTTCTTCGTCTCCGTTTTGGTCTGGATGACGGACGAACAAGAACGCTTGAAGAAGTGGGCAAAGTGTTTGGTGTAACACGTGAACGTATTCGTCAAATCGAGGCCAAAGCTCTTCGTAAACTGCGTCATCCAAGCCGCAGTAAACGTCTGAAGGATTTTCTCGAATAAAACAGTTGCATCTGACCTTCTGCGGGCTTATCGCAGCAAGGTCTTTTTTTTCACAAAGACGTTAATTTTGGAAATGAGAGATTTCTTTCTTTTAGAATTATTTCCTTTATTTGTTTTTATTTTAGCTCTTTTTTCAGACCATTGCAAATTATTATTGCGTACTTTCAAAAGCAGGAGCCAAGAGCTGGCGTGGGAATTCGAGTTTATTTGCAGTCTCGGACACTAATTTGATACGGTATAGGAAGCATTGGAAAATAATAAGAATACGTGGGTGTATGCATGAAGTTATCAAGAAGGTTAGAAATGATCATGGAGCTTATCCCGAACGGAAGCCGCTTGGCAGATATCGGTTCGGATCATGCGATGCTGCCTGTAGCTGCAGTACAAACTGGCAGGGCAGCACAGGCCGTAGCGGGAGAAGTGAATCCGGGACCTTTCCAGGCGGCTGTTAAGCAGGTGGCAGAAGCAGGACTTCAAGGCCAAATCGCGGTAAGGCGCGGTGATGGACTCGCGGTGATTGAAGCAGGAGAAGTGGATGTCATTACGGTCGCGGGTATGGGCGGGAGCTTAATCGCCAGTATTCTGGATAACGGCCAGGATAAACTGGGTGAAGTGAAGCTGCTTATATTGCAGCCAAACGTTGGTGAAGACATTCTGCGTCGCTGGCTGTTGGAGCATCACTGGCTGCTTACTTCAGAGAAAATTCTGGAGGAAGACGGCAAGATTTACGAAATCCTGACAGCTATTCCCGAGAAGGAAGATGAGCGGATCAGCAGCAGATTATTATATGAAAGTCAGCAATGGCCAAGCAGCAGTGGGGAAGGCACTTTTACAGTTACCACAGAGCTTCTTTTGCGCATGGGTCCATGGCTGCTTAAGGGGCCAACCTCGACTCTGACGGATAAATGGAATGGCGAGTTGGATAAACTCCAAGGCATTCTCAATTCCCTGTCGGCATCGAAGCTGGAATCCGCAGAAATGAAATCGCGTCAACTACGCGAAGAAATGGATCAGATCAAGGAGGTACTCGCATGTTTGCAAAAGGACAGACGGTAATACAGTATATGGAGCTGCTCGCTCCCAAGCATTTGGCGTATCCCGATGACAAGGATAGGATTGGGTTGCAGCTTGGAAGCTTGCAAAAGGAAATTCGAACAGTGCTGGTGGCACTTGATGTGAATGACGAGGTTGTTGATGAGGCCATAACCGCCGGCGCGGATCTGATCATCGCACATCATGCGATTATCTTCCGCCCGCTGAAAACGATCAACACCGATTCTCCGGCAGGTAAAGTTTATGAAAAACTGATTAAAAATGATATTGCCGTCTACATTGCGCATACCAACCTGGATATTGCCGAGGGGGGCATGAATGATTGGATGGCCGAAGCGCTTGGCATTCAACATACGGTGCCGATTGAGGAAACTCAGCGTGAACAGCTGTACAAACTGGTTGTTTTTGTTCCAGCGTCCCATGCCGAGCAGGTGCGTGAGGCTGTCCTCGGTGCCGGAGCGGGTGCCATCGGAAATTACAGCCACTGCAGCTTCAATGCTGGCGGAACGGGAACCTTTTTACCACAGGATGGAACAAAGCCTTATATCGGAACGGCAGGCAAGCTCGAAAAGGTGGAGGAAATCCGCATTGAAACCATCGTGCCTCAGGGAATCCGCAACATTGTTGTACAGGCGATGATCAAAGCTCATCCATACGAGGAAGTTGCGTATGATATCTATCCGCTTGATCTTAAAGGGCGCGCCTATGGCCTAGGGAGAGTCGGTAAACTTGAGCAGGAGTTATCGCTTGCCGATTTTGCAGAGGTTGTTAAAGAGCAGCTGGACGTGCCGTATGTGCGCGTGGTTGGCGATCTGGAACGTGTTATCAAGAAGGCGGCCGTTATTGGCGGGTCTGGAGCACGCTATTATCCGGCTGCACGCTTCCGCGGAGCGGATGTGCTGGTGACGGGAGATGTGGATTACCATACCGCACAGGACGCACTGAATGCCGGCATCACGCTGATCGATCCGGGACATAATGCCGAGAAGATCATGAAGGCAAAGGTAGCGGAATGGATGAGCGCGAAACTGGAAAAGCACCGGTATGAAACCAAGGTAATCGCATCTACTGTCGATACGGAACCTTTCCGTTTTATCTAGTTCTATGATAGCCAAGGAAAATCCAGTTAGTGCTGGAAGGCGATGAGGATTGAAACCTTGCAGGATTCCATGTATACTATACAATGTTGTCCGGAAAGTTTGACAGACAATCGCTGGCGGTGCGTAAGGCGCCGCGAGAGGAAAGTCCGGGCTCCATAGGGCAGGGTGCTGGATAACGTCCAGTCAGCGCGAGTTGAAGGATAGTGCCACAGAAATGGACCGCCGATGGCCGCTGTAACAAGCGGATCAGGCAAGGATGGAACCGAGGTGTAAGAGACCCCGAGGAACGCTGGTGACTTCGTTCCTGGTAAACCCCACCTGGAGCAAGACCTAATGGAACGCAGCTTCCCTGAGAAGCAGCCTTAGCCCGAGGCGCGTTCGGGTTGGTCGCTTGAGCCAATTAGCAATGATTGGCCTAGATAGATGATTGTCGCTTATCCGCGGGAGGGTAGTTCCCATCTGTACCGCGACGAGCACAGAACCCGGCTTACGTAAAACTTTCCTAACTGCAACAGTATGACTGAACAAGATACTGTCAAGGCGGCATCACGGTTTAACCGGCGATGCCGCCTTTTTGCGTGCAACAGCTCCATTAGTTATCTGACGAGCCTGATTTAGTCAAATACCTCTGTACCAAGGACAAACGTACAAACCAAGGCGATCTGACCATAATAAACTGTACTAAATCAACGAAAGGAGCTGCTTGCAAATGTATGATCATTGCTTCCACTGTCCTCCAGCGGACCCAATTTATACAGATCCAACAGTCATTGTTCAGGATTTTTATTATCCACAAATCGTGCCCGTGGTGCACACGGTTCAAGTTGTAAAAAGACATCATTGTGTACCTGTACCGAAACATGTATATAACTACGTTGAAAGTGACCAAAACTGCTCCGTATCTGCTTCCGCCAACAATATGAAACGCGGTGGGCAGGTTTCAAGAGCCAGAGGCAGACGTTAATTCATTCGTTTAGAGTGATGAACTTATTTGTGATTATAGGTATAGAATGATTCAGCTACCTTGCTTATGTAATCTATAAAAAAGCAATCCGCCGCATAGGCCGGATTGCTTTTTTATTGAGACTTATTTGCCTTGCTGGATCACAGAATCCATTTTCTTCTGAACATGTTGCGGCCAGAATTGCAGAGGTGCTTCCGAATTGCCTGCAGCCTGTAACGCTTTATAGATATCGACTTGCCCGTAACCGTAATATTTGTCCTTTCCTTTTGGACCCAAATCTTTTGTGCTGCTTCTCATAATTTCCATGACTTGCTTATTGGAGAGATCGGGATTGCGCGAGCGGATCAGGGCAGCCATGGCTGCAACATGCGGGCTTGCCATGGATGTTCCGGATAACGCGGCATACTGGTTACCGGGGTATGTGCTGGCAATGCTGGTACCTGGGGCCGCGACATCAATGTAATCTCCAAAGTTGGAATAAGAAGCGCGCTTCATATTGGAGTCGGTTGCTGCGACTGCAAGGACCTCGGGATAAGCCGCAGGGAAGCCTGGACGTTCGGTATTATCGTTTCCCGAAGCAGCCACGAGCACGACGTCACGATCGTAAGCGTACTTCACGGCATCATGAAGGAATTGGGAATCGGCATAGTTGCCCAAGCTCATATTGATGACCTTGGCTCCGTTATCGGCCGCCCATATAATGCCTTCGGCTACGGAATAAGTTGTGCCTGAGCCGGATTTATCGAGAGCTTTAACAGGCAGCATTTTATTGTACCAGCTGATTCCGGCAACCCCTTCGTTATTGTTTACGAGCGCTCCGATGATTCCCGAAACATGCGTACCATGTCCGACATCATCCTGCGGATCCGAATCGGGGTTGATCACGTTATAGCCTGAGAGTAGCTGCCCCTGCAAATCGGGATGATCAATATCCACCCCTGTATCGACGATACCAACGATTACGTCGCTGCTGCCTCGGGATAAATCCCAGGCCTGGTTTGTTTCAATGGCAGGCAGGTTCCACTGGTATTTGGCAAACAGCAAATCATTGGGAACGTTGGGCAGACTGCTCGTGGATTCTTTTACCTTATCATTGGTCATATACAAATAATGCGGTTCGACGTACTGTGGATTCCAGTTTTTCATGAAATACGATTTTAACTGACTGTAATCCATACCGCTGGCATGGAAAACATAAGCATACCCAAGTTTTCTTTGGGATTCCGCCCTCAGTTCGTCCATGATTCGGTTCATATCCTGGCGGGACGGATCCTGACGGAAACGGACGACGATTTCATTTTCATAAAAATGGCTCGCTTTCTCATTGTCATGACCGGTGCGTACGGTGATATCTCGGAGTGTATCGGCATGAACGGATTCAACCTTGTATTTTCCTTCTTTCGGATAAGGGATCAGCCGCAGATTTCTTTTTTGGTGATTGGCCACCTCGGTCAATATTCGTTGGTTCATCACGGCAATGACGCCCTGTTTAGGGGTTTTAGCGGAAGGCTCGGCAATAACAAAGTACTGCTTGCCCCCCATTTTAAAAGAAGGGGATTCGTAGGCGCGTTGATGGCTGATGCTTTTCCCGGCCTGATCTAAATATTCTTTCAGTTTTTTTTGGTCGTCAGCACTCCAGTTGTTTTTGGTGATGCTGTATTGCTGTTGTTTCCCTTTTTTGGAATCCTGCCATATAATCATGGTAAAATGATCATGGGATTTCTGAAGCTTCCGTACGTAATCAGAGATCTGGGCAGGGCCGGCCGCTGCAAGCTTGCTGAGCATGGAAGTCAAATGCTGCTTGGCGTCAAGGCGCGTCAAGTGATCGGTGGATTCAATGTCTTGCGCCATCATTCTTTGTTTGGAAATATGCTCTTGCTTTGGATTGGGAATCGCCGGCTCTAAGGCCGACTGTCTGCGGGTATGCGTATCGGCGGAATGAGGCACCTGCATCACGAAGATCAGCGCTGCAGCTGCTGCCGCGATGCCAAGGCCTGCCCATGTGCGACGGGACATATGATAAACCTCCTGATAATGAAATTACCTTTATCGTGAGGAAAGAGGGCCCTTTTTATACCCGTATGGATGGCAAGGATAATAGTATCCAATTTTTGTCCAACGGATTTGAGAAAGGGATACCGCTTCATCTGGTTTTGTGTTAGGATAGTACATGAAAAAATGATGTTGTAAAGCGTTTTAATTGGATGATGTCAACCATCGGACTGAAGGAACCATTAAGGGGGAGCAAATTAGCGATGTCAGCAGGTAATGTTCAAAAATTGTGTGAGACCACGAAAGAGAAGCTGAAATATGCGATCGATAAGCTGGAAGGTTTTCTGAATGAGTATTCGCTTTCGCAGCTCGCAACCGAACCGAATGAAGAAACTTTGCATTTTTACAAAGGCTTTCTTTCGGATTTGCGCCATCTGCTTGTTTTTAGTGAAGTATCTTCGGAAAAGCTTGGAGTTGCTCTGCGCCGTGCCAATTTCGATACTGAATTTGCTGAGAAAGCTCTCTATCATGTATATCACCACTGCGTGAATAACTTTTTCTATCCAAAAAGCGAAAGCTATTCCGAGGATGGCCGTTACGCTTATACCGGACAAGATGCGATTCGGTTCAGAGCGAAACCGGTACGCCCGGTGCGGGATATCATCCTGGACATTACGAAAGTATTTGAAGACCTCAGAGATGACCTTACTTATTATGAAAGCGACTATTTAACGGAGCGTAGAATGCAAAACCAGCGGACTCACGCCTAAACCATACATTCCTGTGAATGACAAAGATGCCCATCCAAGGGCATCTTTTTTGCGTTTACGTATGCTTTGATGATAATGTTTTTGCCACATTTGGTTTGAGATTAAGCAATAATCTTGGATTATGAACTCCCGCCAGCAACTGACAGCTTCCATCGGTATATAGGTCTTCTTACGAGGAGACAATGTTATTTGAGGTGATCCTAAAATGAATGATTCAAGAACCATTGTTAAATGCAGTGTGAGCAATTGCAACTATTGGGGAGAGCAGAATGTGTGCAAAGCGGAACAAATCCTGATTGAAATCGACAAGCATGCTTCTGCCAAATACAGCGAAGAATTCGGAAGCGAGCATTTTGCCGAGCACAAGGATTACGCGAGCACTTCATCTGCCACTTGCTGCCTGACCTTCAAGCCGAAAAATTCTTAAACGAAGTGCATTAATGTTTTGCTTCAGACCATCCAGTTACAGGGAGGTATTCTGATGGACGATTTCCACGAACATGATCAGCAAGAGCGTGAGCATTCGGAAAGAGAGAGACATACACCTCAGCGTATCCGCAGAGATTATCCCCGTCGTGGCGATCACGAGGAGGAGTATGCTGCAGAAGTTGCTCCTCCAAGATCGGCAAGGTACGAGATGGACGATAATGAGGAGCGGGAGAATGGAACTGCCGGTAGAACTGCGGGTTATGTCGGTCTTGCCTTCGGTATAGCGTCCCTGTTTATGTGGTCTATCGTGCTGGGACCCATCGCCGCAGCGACTGGTTATTATGCCTTCAGTAAAGGTAGCAGAGTTTGGGGAGCATGGGGAATGGGACTGGGCATTCTGGCTACAATCAGTTATTTTGTTCTTATTCCTTTTGCCCGGTAACGTCTGGAATGTTGGCGAAAAAGCGTTCTTTCGGCTGCAAAGACAGCGAAAGAACGCTTTTTGCTTTCAAAAAAGTTGCAGGAACATGTATAATATAATTCCATGGATATATGGCGCAAACTCCCATGAACATGTTAAAATGACTGAAATGAAACAAACCATCACTTGTAGAAAATGAGGTTTTATACATGCAGATCGATTCGGCAACCGCGAAGCAGCTGGCATCACTTCAGGATAACAGCCGTATTCAAAATAGAGATGAGCTGCTCCAGGATATTCTGGAGAATGGAAGCAGTTCTGATTTTGGCGTCATTTTACAGCAGCTTGTCAATTCTTCTTCGGATAGCAGTGCCAGTTCGGACGGTTCTGTACTGCCTACAGTTCCCGGGGTATCCTACAGCGATGGTTTACTGTGGCAGCAGCTGGGCGCTTCAGAGAAAACGGAGGCTTCCGGGCTTCAGTTCGTGAACAGCAGTCACTCGACGGGAAAATCCGGCCCAACCGCTTACGATGATTTAATCCAGCAAGCCAGCCGTAAATACGGCATTGACGAATCTTTGATCAAGGCGGTCATTGATACCGAATCCTCCTTTAATCCGAATGTCGTATCATCGGCAGGAGCGAAGGGGCTTATGCAGCTTATGGATGGAACCGCGGCAGGTCTCGGCGTAACGGATCCATTTGATCCTGCACAGAATATTGATGCGGGGACACGTTATCTTTCATACCAAATCAAACGGTTTAACGGTCAGGAGAATATGGCCCTTGCTGCATACAATGCCGGCCCCAACCGGCTTGCGAAGCTTGGCGTTTCCACAGACGAGCAGCTGATGGACAAGCTTGGGATGCTGCCCCTGGAGACAAGAAAGTATATCGGCAAAATTGCAAACGCGCGCTCGAAATATGAAGTTTAACAACTGAAGCATTGGGATCTATATGTAGCTTTGATTAAAGTAGTTTAAGGTATCGTGAAATTATTTCCATATAACTTGATATCAGGGATCAAACGGGGAGAATGGCAACGGATGAAGTTACTTTGACAAGTATGGCCCCCTGTTTGATCTCTTTATATTGTCCGGAATTTGGAAGCGGAAGGATGAGATAAAATGATATATTGGGATCATGCGGCAAGCACACCTCCATATGATGAAGTCATCCAGACGATGGCGGAGGTGATGAAAAAGCACTACGGAAACCCTTCGTCTATTCACAGCATGGGGGAGGATGCGGCCAAGTTAATCAAACGTGCTCGCGAAGTATGCGCTTCTTCCCTTAACGTTAAGCCGTCCGAGGTCATTCTGACATCCGGAGCCACGGAAGGGAATAATATGGCGATCAAAGGAGCCGCCTTACAGTATGAAAGCCGAGGAAAGCATATCATCACGACGCGGATCGAGCATCCATCCGTATATGACAGCTGCTTGGCATTGGAAAAACAGGGATATGAAGTGACCTTTTTACCGGTCGATGGCAAAGGGATGGTGGATCCCTCCGAGCTTGCTTCGGCGGTTCGTAAGGATACCATCCTTGTCAGTATCATGCATGTTAACAATGAAACGGGAGCGGTGCAGCCCCTTGCTGAAATTGGACATGCACTGAAGCAAGCCAATCCTCTGACTGTTTTTCATATCGATGGAGTCCAAGGCTTCGGCAAGCTTCCGGTCCGTCTGGATGAGTGGAAGGCGGATCTCTACACCTTGTCCGCGCATAAAATTCGTGGTCCCAAAGGCACAGGAGTGCTTTACAAGCGGGAAGGCATTATGCTTCATCCGCTACTGTCCGGAGGTAAGCAGGAATCGGGACTTCGGGCGGGCACCGAGAATATTCCCGGGTTCGTCGCGATGTCCAAAGCCATGCGGATGGCTGCTGAACAAACCGACGCGTTCATGAAAGAGGTCGGTGCACTCAAGGCTGGCTTGCTTGCTTGGATCCGCAACACGCCTGGATTAGAGCTGAACAGCTTCGAGGAAGGGGCTGCCCATATCGTCAATGTGTCTTTTCCCGGGATGAAAGCCGAGGTTCTGCTGCATACTTTGGAAGAACATGGGATGCTGGTATCCACTAAATCAGCTTGTTCCTCCAAGACCTCGGAACCAAGCCGCGTACTGCTCGCCATGGGGCGCAGCGTGGATGCGGCTTCCAGCGCCATACGGATCAGTATGGGAATGACGAACACGCAACAAGATTTGAATAAGCTGCAAATGGCGCTTGAAGCGGCAGTAAGCCGACTGCAACCGCTTAGACAGGAAGGAATGAAATGAGCTTGAAATATGATATGCTGCTGCTCCGTTTTGGAGAGTTTACCCTAAAGGGAAAGAATCGCAACCGCTTTGAGAAAACGGTTTTGACGCATGTAAGATCCGTCCTTTCTTCTTTTCCCGCTGCACAAATCCAGAAGGAATACGGCAGGTTATATATTGCCTTGAATGGCGAGAATGCAGACCAATTGATCGCTGAGCTGAAGAAGATATTCGGTATTCACTCGATCAGTCCGGTGGTCGTTTGCGCTTCGCAGCTGGATAAAATCGTTGAAACGAGCGCTTTATTTCTGGAGCAGATGGACCTTAAGAAGGAGACTTCCTTCAAGGTCACAGCCCGCAGGGTATGGAAGGCTTTTCCGCATCCGTCGCAGGAAATGAATCATCTGGTCGGCTCGCCTTTATTAAAAAAGTTCTCCTTGTTAAGAGTAAGCATGAAGGATCCGGAGCTGCAGCTTCGCGTCGAGATTCGAGAACAGGGCACTTATATATACTGCGAGGTTATCCCCGCAGCAGGTGGATTTCCACGCGGAAGCAATGGAAAGGCAATGCTGCTGTTGTCCGGTGGTATCGACAGCCCTGTAGCCGGCTTTACCAGCATGCGGCGGGGATTGGAAGTCGAATGCGTGCATTACTACAGCTACCCGTTCACCAGCCGTAAGGCCAAGGAAAAAGTGATGGAGCTCGCCAAAGTACTGTCCGGATATACGGGTGAGGTCAAACTGCACCTGGTTCCATTTACGGATATCCAGACTTCGTTTACTGGCCAAGGCCAAGATAATCTGATTATTACACTCATGCGGCGTTCCATGCTGCGTATCGCTACCATGCTGGCAGAACGCGAGGGTGCGCAGGCCATCGTCACAGGGGATAGTCTGGGTCAAGTGGCAAGCCAGACGCTTCCAAGCATGAATGTAATCGGACGCGCCACGGATCTGCCTTTACTGCGTCCGTTGATTATGATGGATAAGAGCGAAATTATTGAAATAGCCAAGCAGATCGGCACGTATGAGACATCCATATTGCCGTACGAGGACTGTTGTACGTTATTTGTTCCGAAATCACCTGCGACCAATCCCAATCTGCGCATTGTCGAAAGAATCGAAATGAATCTGGTTCATCTTCAGAAGATGATGGAGGAAGCGGTAGAGCGGACGGAAACCGTGGTCATTACGCCGGAAACTGTCATCGAAGCAGACCGTGAAGACGGAATCGATGAAGCGTGGTTTTAATCCATAAAAAAAGGACTTCCAACCTGACGGGTGGAGGTCCTTTTTCTACATAAATTGAAATAAAGAAGAGACTCATCATCTCTTCAGGCCATCCTAAAGATGGATCACAGCTTTATTTCACTTTATATGGTTGTATGAATTTTCGTTGTTCTTCTTTCGCGAGTCCGAACGCTTTTTCAAATAACCTGCTCCGAGAATCGCAACGATGACGATAACGATAAATACGATTCGGACAGACGGATGTTCTTCGAAGAAGGAATGCAGTCTCTTTTCTTCCGTTATCATATTGGATGCCGTATATCCGAGTACTGCCGAGCCCAAATAAATAATCCAAGGAAAACGGTCGATCAGCTTTATGAACAAGGTGCTGCCCCACACGACAATGGGAACGCTGATCAGCAGGCCAAGAACGACCAGAATTATATTTTGCTGCGCCGCGCCGGCAACCGCGATGACATTATCCAGCCCCATGGCTGCATCGGCCACGATGATCGTCCGTACAGCTCCCCAAAGCGTTCGCCCTGCCTTAACGTCGGTATGATCGTCATTGTCAGCCAGCAGCTTATACGCAATTCCTATGAGCAGGATACCTCCCACAAGCAGGAGCCAAGGAATCTTCAGGAGCCAAACAACGATGATCGTTGCAGCGATACGCAGCAGAACGGCGCCGCCCGTTCCATAAAAAATGGCCTTTTTCTGAGTCGAGGATGGCAAATTCCTCGCAGCAAGGCCAATGACGATCGCGTTATCGCCAGCTAAAATGAGATCCAAAAACACGATATTGACTAGTTTTGCCAAGAAGGCAAAAATGGATGCTTCCACATCAGGTCACTCCTCATCATGACTGTATACGGAGTCTAAGTATAGAATGAACTAACGGTATGATTGATTATTCCTCAATTATTGCAAGAATAACAAGACAATCATTGTTCGTTCAGACAGTGAAGCAAATCGGATTCATTATAGGATAATTTTTCATTGAGAGTCAAGCATAGCCTGGCCGACAGGCGCATAGGAGTAGTAGTGGGGGTGTTGACTGTTGGAATCGATATGGCTTCTGATGCAGATCCTGATGATTAATCTGGTTCTGAGCGGAGACAACGCCGTGGTCATTGCGCTGGCAAGCAAAAATCTGCCGCCGAAACAGCGCAAGCAGGCTGTCTGGTGGGGAGCCTTGGGTGCGGTGGTTCTCAGATGCATACTGACGTTTGCGGCCGTCCTGCTGCTGAAAATTCCATATGTGCAAGCCGCAGGAGGAATCCTGTTGTTCTGGATTGCTTTCAAGCTGCTGGCCGACGATAAGGATGACGTAAGAATGGGCGAGTCGGCTTCCATTTGGAAAGCGGTGCGGAGCATTTTGGCTGCTGATTTTATTATGAGTCTTGACAATGTGTTGGCCCTTGCCGGTGTAGCGAATGGCGATTTGGCGCTGATCGTAATCGGCATCGCGATCAGTATTCCGATTGTCGTATTCGGAAGTAACCTGATCGTGGGCCTCCTTCATCGATATCCTCTGCTCGTTTACTTAGGGGCGGGCATCCTGGGGTACACAGCGGGTGAAATGCTTCTGCAGGATTCCAGAATGGGCATATTACTGTCCTCCATACTGCCGGAGATACATAGGTTCGTTCCCGCGCTGCTGACCGTTCTGGTCATTGCGGCAGGCAGTTTCAAGAAAGTCTCGTTGAGCCGAACATAGTCATGTCACAATAGCCGGTAAAAACCGGCTTTTTTGGCGTTTATGACATGCAAAAAAATTGCGGGATGAATATGGTTTTTTCATTCCTTTTCAGATAAACTAAAGGTGAAAACATGTCGTATCCTGCGGGAGCAGACGTACAAGGTATAGAGGGGAAGAGGGTGGGGAAAAATGTCCTCCAAGAACGATGTAAGGCTGGGTCTGTTTATCGTTGTGGCTGGCGTTGTGATCTTGCTGGGGAAATTGGGTGTGTTCGGATTTTTGGGTCGCACGTTATGGCCGCTTGCCATTCTGGTGGTCGGGCTGCTGATTCATCTGCTGTTTTTCAGCAATCGTGCACGCGCTTATGTACTGATACCGGGAGGAGTTCTAGCGGTTTACGGATTGCTGTTTGAGATCTGTAATCTCTGGGGCTGGGGATTGATGTCGTATTTATGGCCGGTCTTTTTACTCGGATTTGCAGTCGGGGTGTATGAATATCATTTGTTCGAGTCGCCCAAGCCGGAAGGTGTTCTGCTGATTGCGCTGTTTCTTGGACTGGTGTCGCTCGTACTTCTTTTCTTCACTTTGCTGCACACCGGCGCCATTTATGTGCTGGCGGTTCTGCTCATTGCGCTGGGAATATGGTTTATTTCAGGAAGAGGAAAGTCGAAGGGCGGAAAGTGGAATCGCGGCTGGTAAGGCATTCGCCAGCGAATTCTATTTTCTGTAAAAATGCTTGTTTTTTTCTGAAAATTCACTATAATATAAGGGATATGTTGAAGCGTCGTCGGCATTACCGCCCGGCGCTTCTTTTGGTGAAAGATATTGGCATTGATTTGAAAGGGAAAGGATCTGGATAAAAGTCATGCATTCAAGAGATAAAATTCGCAACATTGCGATTATTGCCCACGTTGACCACGGCAAAACAACACTGGTAGACCAGCTTCTGCAGCAATCAGGTATTTTTGGAAAACACGAGCATTTGCAGGAGCGGGCCATGGACTCCAATGACCTGGAGCGTGAGCGCGGAATTACCATTTTGGCCAAAAATACGGCCATTACGTATAAAGACTATTTGATTAACATTTTGGATACACCGGGACACGCCGACTTTGGCGGTGAAGTGGAACGGATCATGAAAATGGTTGACGGCGTTCTGCTGGTCGTAGACGCATATGAAGGCTGCATGCCACAAACCAAATTCGTACTCCGCAAAGCTCTCGAGCAAAACCTCACTCCGATTGTCGTTGTGAACAAGATCGACCGTCCTGCTGCGCGTCCTGCGGAAGTTATCGATGAAGTGTTGGACCTGTTCATTGAACTCGAAGCCAACGATGATCAGTTGAACTTCCCTGTTGTCTATGCATCAGCATTGAACGGAACATCAAGCCTCGATCCAGAGAAGCAGGATGACAACATGCTTGCTCTGTACGAAACCATTACGGAGCACATTCCTCATCCTACTGAAAACGTAGAAGAACCTCTTCAGTTCCTCGTTACCTTGATGGATTACAACGAATATTTGGGCCGTATTGCGATCGGGCGCGTAAACCGCGGCGTGATCAAGCAAGGCCAAGCAGTTACCGTAATTATGCGCGATGGCAAAAGCAAAACAGCCCGTATCGAGAAGTTGTTTGGCTTCCAAGGCCTGAAACGCATCGAGATGGAAGAAGCAGGCGCAGGCGATATCGTTGCTATTGCAGGTATCAAGGATATCAACATTGGTGAAACCATTGCGGATCCGACAAATCCTGAAGCGCTCCCTGTCCTCAAAATTGATGAACCAACACTGCAAATGACATTCCTTGTAAATAACAGTCCTTTTGCAGGCCGCGAAGGCAAATGGGTGACTTCCCGTAAGCTGCGTGAACGTCTCTTGAAAGAGCTTGAAACGGACGTGAGCTTGCGTGTGGATGAAACAGACAGCCCGGATGCTTTCATCGTTTCCGGACGCGGTGAGCTTCACTTGGGCATTTTGATCGAAAACATGCGCCGTGAAGGTTATGAGCTGCAGGTATCGAAGCCTGAGGTTATCGTTCGCGAAGTCGACGGTAAAAGAATGGAACCGATCGAACGCCTCTTGATCGACATTCCTGAAGAGAGCATGGGACCTGTTATGGAAAGCCTGGGAACCCGTAAAGCCGAAATGGTCAACATGGTGAATTCCGGTAATGGACAGGTTCGTCTGGAGTTCCTGATTCCAGCTCGCGGCCTGATTGGATACCGTACGTACTTCCTGACTCTGACTCGTGGCTACGGCGTGATGAACCATGCGTTCGACAGCTACGGACCACTGATCGGCGGACAGGTTGGCGGACGTCACCAAGGTGTGCTTGTAGCAAGCGAAAGCGGAACTAGCACAACTTATGGTATGATGGGAATCGAAGACCGCGGAACCTTGTTCATGGAACCGGGAACCGAAATTTACGAAGGCATGATCGTTGGCGAACATACCCGCGATAATGACATTGTCGTGAATATCTGTAAAGAAAAAGCGGTAAACAATATCCGTTCTGCCAACAAAGAAGAAACGGTGAGAATGAAAACGCCGATTATCTTCTCGATGGAACAGGCGCTTGAATATCTGAACGATGATGAGCTTTGCGAAATTACGCCAAAATCGATTCGTCTTCGCAAGAAGATCTTGAACAAGAGTGAGCGTGAACGCTCAGAGAAGCATCGGAAAATGGCTGAAGCCAATTTGTAATGAACGTACAGGCAAATGACCTGTTACCGAAAGGAGTGTACCGCACGTGCAAGCCTGGTTTGCATCGCATTCGCTTGTGTCTTACATTGTCATTTTCGTGTTGATTACGTATGTATATAACAAGGTATTTCGTGTCAGACAAAAGCTTCCATTGCTAAAAGAAATACTGCTTTATATTTTGATGGCCATTGGTTCCGGGATGCTGCTTATATTTCAGCACGACAAGCTACCGATCATCCAGTGCCTGCTCGTTGCGGTTGCCTTAATGCTGATGGTGCGCGTCCGCTATTTTGTGGAGGCCCGCCAGAAGAAGAAAGCAGAGACAGCAGCTAAACGGGGCTAAGGCCGTACGAATCCGGCTCTTCGCAACTTTTTGACGATTGGCATCGTTTATAGAGAGAATCCTCAAAATAAATGAAAAAGGTGTTTGAGATGAGTTCCAGCAATACCAACCTACCTCCACGATCTCAAAGTGGCAGCAAGCAGAACAAACAGCCGCCAAAGAAGAAAAAAAAGAAGAACGGATTTAAGACATTTTTGAAACTTATATTGATTATCATCATTCTGGGTGTGCTGGCCGTAGCCGGATACCTCGGTTATCTGTATTACAAGGCAGATAGCGGCGTACTGGATACCGGCAACAACAATCCGGTCCCAGCCGAGAAATCGGCAAAAGTGAAGCCTGTGACCATGCTTTTGCTTGGTACGGATTATCGTCCGGAGACAGGCACCCATCTATCGGATGTGATTATGGTAACCGCGTTTAATCCGGATACCAAAACCGTCACGGTTGTATCGCTTCCGCGGGATACGAAGATTGAGCTTAAAGGGTATCGGGAAAATAAAGCAAACGCATATTACCCGATCTTCCTCTCGGAAGAGAAAAAGAGCGGCAAAAAGGCTGAGGATGAGATGAAGACGATGCTCAGCAAATACATGGACATTCCGATTGATTACGCAACGGTCCTTAATTTTCAGGGTTTCCGTGACGCCGTTGACGCTCTAGGAGGCGTCGATATCAATGTGGACATGAACATGTGTTACCGGGACAAGGCTGACGGAACGAATATCAACCTCAAAAAGGGTGAGCAAAAGCTTGACGGTAAGGATGCGCTGGATTACGTGAGATACCGTAAATCCAACTGCCGTCCGAGAACGCAAGGTTCCGACGACTTCGACCGTAACCGCAGACAGAACGAAGTTTTGCATGCGCTCATCGATAAGATGCAATCCTTTAAAGGCGTAACCAGTCTTGGCGGGGTTTTGGATGCCATGGACAAAAACATGGAGACCGATATCGAAAATGATCAGCTCAAGAACATGATTGCGACCTACTGGAAGGTAAACAAAGAAAACGTCAAATTCATGCCGGTAACCGGTACATGGAAGAGCCCTTACGTGTATGTGGATGACGCCGAGCTGGATAAAGCCAAACAGGCCCTGAAGGACGAAATTGCCGGAAAAGGACTGCCGGCTGCGACGGATAGCGCAGAAAAAGCAAATCCTTAAACTTGGGTGCAATATTTGCGAAAACACCTAATATAATAGAGTACACTGGAACCTGTACAGGAGGTCGGGAAGATGTCCGAAGCGGTTGCACCATGCACTCAGCCATTATTTAACCAATTGAATGCTGCAGCTGCCGGCTTGCCGGTTCTTGAACAGGACGCATATCCATGTGTCCGGATGCTGTATGATAAAAAGCCTAGTGAGAAACTCACTAGGCTTTTTATTCATTCTGCGCAAAAAATGTTGAGTTATGTTGAAAATGGGCTGATTGGAATCAATGCTTGGAGGTTGGGGCAGCCGGTGGAACATGGTTCTTGGGTTTTACATCCTTGGGAAGCTGGGGTACGATGCGTCCGACGATATCGGCGAGTTCGGAAGCAAAACCGGATACAGGCTCGCCTTTTTGAATATGCTGACCGATTTCAGCGATTCGGGTGGATAGATCCATGTCAGCTGTCACAAGGGCGTTTTTGCCCCGAGGATCTTTACGGAGCGCCTCGGCTACGGAGTATTTGATAGTTCCGACACGGGAACGGGTTAGCTTGCCATCAACATCGATCCCCACGACAGCGGTATTGCCAAACACGACAGCATGAGCTTTTTTGACTCCTGCCACTCTTTCGGCCAAGGCTTCGAGATGATCCTTGAGGGATAAATCCGTCGTATTCTCCGCTGCACGTACCGCAGAGTTCCCTGTCGATTTTAGCGATATCCGATTGTAATCTTTGGAAGCGGCCGAGGGTCCCTGTTTATTTTGAGGAGAGGGTGATGCGTTTTTGTCTTGAGCCTTGTTGTTACAGCCGCTGATGACAGCTAGTGCCAGCACGACAAGCAGAAGCATTCTCATATGTGATCGTCCTTTCCAGGTCATAGATTCTAATGGCGAATTGTAACTTAGGATGTCCATGACGAAATAATTTATGTGTTCATTATGAGTTAGTGGAGGGAGAAGGTATGAGAAAGATTTTTGTACTGGATACCAATGTGCTTCTTCATGATCCAGGCGCGATTTATGCTTTTGAGGAGCATGAGGTCGTCATTCCAGCCGTAGTTCTGGAGGAGATTGATTCCAAAAAGCGGAATGCCGATGAAATTGGCCGTAATGCGCGTACGGTATCCCGGGTATTGGATCAACTGAGGGAAAATGGGCACCTGCACAGCGGGGTCGTGCTCCATAATGGCGGAAGCCTGAAAGTGGAGCTGAATCATAGAAGTTTCCTCAAGGTACAGGAGATGTTCGGTGAGATTTCCAATGA
This sequence comes from Paenibacillus dendrobii, assembly GCF_009807035.1. Classification (GTDB taxonomy): domain Bacteria; phylum Bacillota; class Bacilli; order Paenibacillales; family Paenibacillaceae; genus Paenibacillus_AQ; species Paenibacillus_AQ dendrobii. The sequence continues at coordinate 578,849 of NZ_WUBI01000002.1, read as the reverse complement.
CAACCGTATACTTGCCGTGGCCTTGAATTATCATATGGAAGAAGCGGATAAAGAGGAGCCGGCTCAAGTAGTGCTCGTTAGCAAAGATGTTCTGGTCCGGATCAAGGCGGACGTGCTTGGACTGAATACGCAGGATTATTTGTCTGACCGAACGGCAGGTCCGGATGATCTGTATACGGGAAACCTTAAATTGAAGGTTCATCCAGCCATCATCGATGAATTCTATTCGTACCGTTTTCTGCCAGTCAAGCCGCTCCAGTTATCCTACCCGCTGAATCCCCATGAATTCGTGATTTTGAAGGACGAAATGGGAAGCACCAAGTCAGCACTTCTGAAAGTGAATACGGAGGGATCCAAGCTGGAACCACTGTATTTGAGCAATGATGCCGTATGGGGGATCAACGCGCGTAATGCCCAGCAGCGTATGGCCCTGGAACTTTTGCTGAATGATGATATTCCTCTAGTGACGATTACGGGGAAGGCGGGTACGGGTAAAACCTTGCTGGCGCTCGCAGCGGGATTGCTTAAGGTCGAGGATGAGCATAAGTATAAAAAACTGCTGATTGCAAGACCTGTGGTGCCGATGGGGAAGGATATCGGATATCTGCCCGGAGAAAAGGAAGAAAAGCTCCGCCCATGGATGCAACCGATCTACGATAATCTCGAATTTTTGTTCGACACGAAAAAAGCAGGAGATATCGACAAGATACTGATGGGACTCGGCAGTATACAGGTCGAAGCCTTGACGTATATACGAGGACGGTCGATCCCCGGACAGTTTATCATCGTGGATGAAGCGCAGAACCTTTCTCGACATGAAGTAAAAACCATTGTATCCCGCGTTGGAGAAGGCAGCAAAATAATTTTGATGGGTGATCCGGAACAAATCGACCATCCATATCTGGATGCCACTAGCAACGGTCTTACGTATATTGTGGAGAAATTTAAGCAGGAAGGCATTAGCGGGCATATCACTCTAGAGAAAGGGGAGCGCTCCAAGCTGGCTCAATTGGCCGCTGATTTGCTCTAGATCTTAGATATCTGTAGGGAGTCCTGGATACTTCTGCTCATAACGGGCACTAAGCTTCAGGACTCTTGTCCATGGTCGTAGCAAGATCAAGTTAACTTTTCCAATAAAAAGTAGGACAAGCGCCCTATCCTTTTGATAAAATGATGAATATGGTATGAAGCCATTGCCAGAGGAGGCCGAAAGACGTGAAGCGGAAAAATTATTGGTTTTTGTTTGCTATCCTGCTGCTAGCATTGACCAGCTTGTCCCAAGGCCAAAATTTGACTCCAAACAAAAGCAGCAGCGAGGAAAGAAAAACAATGTCTTGGAATCCGCAGCCCTCCTCTCCGCAGGATACGATCGATCAGCCGATTCGGGTTGTAACACATTTAAATGAATCCGATTACAAGGAACTGCTTGATATAAATCAATCCTTCATCAGTGAAACGGGCATACAGGTTGATATTCGGAATATCCCGGATGCCGATGCTTACCACCAGTTGACTGCAGCCCTTGAGGTAGGGGACGGGCCGGATGTGATGCTTGTCAATAGTCCCTGGATCCGTTCGCTTGCTTCAAGCGGGTACATACTTCCTGCAGAATCTTATCAGAACAGCACAAACGGTAGTGATGTGATCAGCCCGATAATCCAATTGCTGGAGTGGAACGGATATCAGTGGGGAATCCCTCTCGATATGGACCCTTACGTGCTTGTCTGGCAGGCACATGCTTTGCAGACATTGGGTATATCTGATATTCCGCAGGCGGGCAAGGGATGGAAGGATCTGCTGGCCAAGCAGGAGGGCCGGAAGGATAAGAAATTGATTGCTATTCCCGCAGGGGATGCTTTCGCTTTTGCCGCTCTAATGGGTATCGTCGGCACCAATCCTGTATCCCCTACAGATGAGAGCTTGGAATACCTAAGCAAACTCCGGATGGGAATACAGTTCATCGAGCCCGGCGGAACCCGGGAAGCATGGACAAGCTTGAGGAATGATGATCTCGTTATGATGGCGATGCCTGCCTCGGCAGCCAGAAAGGAGACGAACACGAACGGCACGCTGGAGCTACGTCTTCCCGAGCAGCTTTACGCTGAAAATCCGTTTTTGCTCCGCGGAAGATCTTATGCTGTATCTGCCCAAGCACAGCAACCGGAGACGGCTGCAGAATGGATCGCGTATATGACGTCAAATCATTCCCAGCAGCTCTGGTCGGCGGCAACGGGTTATTTGCCAGCCTTGAAGGAGATGTACGAGGAGGGGCATTTTCAATGGATACAGCCACCGATCCACCTGGATCAGCTGCTGAAACCGGCGGAAGATAAGGCAGCGGACAGCCTGCTGCAAACCGAGTGGGAGATCTTTTCGAAGGCGGCGAAGCGCTTTTTATCCGGTAAGATGACGGAACAGGAGTATAGGGAGGCCATGGGAGGCCACCCTAAGGAGTAAACCCTTCATTCCCCACAAACAAGGCGCGGGATTACATGGAGAGCTTCAGCGTAACATGTAGGATCTGATCTCTGCTGGTCACCTCAGTAGCTTTAACGAAGGAAACAATTTGCTGCGGATAGAAGCCAAGGTCAAATTCTTTTTCAAGCTGACGGCAAGTAGTATCCGGCAGTTCCAGCCCATTGAACACGAGCTTGTCGACATGAAATAAAATTGAATTTTCAGGCTCGTTTTCAACACTGTAATGCCCTTCCACCTGTAGGCTTAAATTGCCGCTTTCGCCTGCTGCAATGACTTTGTTGTCACGGAAATGGAAGGCGAAATTATTAAAAAGCTCATTTTTACTCTTTAGAAAATCGTTAAGATCATCTTCCTGAATTTCGATGGAATACGTGGTGCCGTTCGTCCGGATGGCTCCTTTTTTGTTCTGGATGAATTCAGGCAGGTCATCCATAGCCGATGAAAGGGCCGAGAAGTAGCGTTTAACTTCATACATGCCGACGTTCTCCCAATAGTTGGTGAATTCCTGAATCATTTTTTTCATGGCTTCAGGATCGCTGCTGCCGGCAATGCTGGAATCAAGGTCTTTTTGAAGCGCAAGGACTCGTTCTCTTTGCTTAATAAGGCTATTTTTTATCGCTGTGAGCTGCGCATAGGAGTTCTCCATTCTCTGCTGTGTTTCCTTGATGCTTTGATATTGGGACTGATAAGCATTTAGTACTGTCTTGTCCTGATCCATGATCATTTCATAATAGCTGTATATTTCCAGAAGATTGCTCAGGCTTTTGGCTGAAAAAAGCAGCGTAAACAGATTGTCCCTTTCACCCATATAATAGGAACGAACAACGGCCCCTGCATGCTCCTGGCGGTTTTTAATCTGCTCCTGCTTCGCTTCGAGCTGGCTCTGAAGTTTGCCGATTCCAGTCTGCGTATCGTCCTGCTGACGGGTGATGCGGTCGATCTCATGGTCGATTTCAACGATAGAGAGACTTTTCTGCAGCATTTGCTGTTGGTCATCGTTCTCAGGTTTGACGGGATCGGCAAGAAGGTTATGCTGCGGGTGAAGCAGCGAGAGGAGCAGAAGCGGCACAAGCAGATATATCAGGCGCAGGCGTCTTTTTGCGGCCTTCACAGATCCTCCTCCCCTCAAAGGCTAGTCTTGGATAAGGATTTTTTATCAACCCTCATGTAAATATATGCTTGTTTATAAAAAATATCATCCCTCTCTTTTCAACCATGTAAGGATGATCGAAACAAAGAAAAAAGACGGTCCGGCATCGATGTCGGATCGTCTTTTTTTGGTAACTCTTCAAGCTCATTTGATCGGTAGCTTACAGCGGTAGTCCCATTTTAAAGACTGTCCAGTAGCTGAAACCGGTAAAAGTCACGATCATATAGCCCCAGAAGAGAAGAATGTAGGTTTTTTCCGTAAACTTCAGATAACCCAAAATCACGAAAAATGCTGTCTGCAAGAAGAACAACAGAGCCATTTCCACCATGTTCCCGGCAAATGCCATCAAACCGATAGCGAGTGTAAAGAAGCCCAGTACTCGAAACATGCGTGCCACGTAGTATCCCCCTCTCCTTATGTACGGTCGTAGCTTTACTACACATCATTATAACGTTAACCCAAAAATGTGTAAACGAAAAGTCGTGAACAATTGTGAACTTTTTAAGATTATAGATTTTGTGAATTTTTCAGCGTAGCTGAAGTCGTCTATAATCGATGCGGAAAATCGCTTGCATGCATCCGTCCTTAGGGTGGTCACGATGAGGTGCTCATTATTTATTGTGATCAATGTTATTGAAACTATTCAGACGGGAGGTATGCATTTACGGCCGTGTGCGAATATATTGAACTAAATACGATGCTGTTATGCGATATGTTCAATGCTATGGCGTTTTTGCATGCTCTATTTTTTCTTTAGTTCATTTAATGTAGTATGAGCCATTTGAAATTTGGCAATACAAAATAGTATCAAATAGATTCTATGAACTCTATGAGAAGCATAGAAATGAAAATAAGCAGCTGTTATACCTCATTCAAACCCGGCAGAATGCCGGTTATGGAGACGGTTATTTTAGGATGTTGTTAGGAGGGTTTTGTTGCATGACAGCAGTAAGACAAGATGCATGGAGTACAGAGGATGATCTCATTTTAGCGGAGGTGACCTTGAGACATATCCGCGAAGGAAGCACACAACTTGCAGCCTTCGAGGAGGTCGGGGAAAAAATTGGCAGGACATCCGCAGCCTGCGGTTTCCGCTGGAACAGCTGTGTCCGTAAGAAGTATGAGGAAGCGATCAGCCTGGCGAAGACGCAACGTCAAAAGCGAAGTTATTACAAAAAACAACCTTCGAACCCGATGCAGGTGGCTGGTCTCAGCCTAAGCGAAGCGGAAGCCGGATTTTTCAAGGTGGAGGGTGCAACCGAGGAATCGCTGTCCATTGATGCTGTCATACGCTTTTTACGCCAATGGAAAGGGAATTTGCAGGAAAACGGCCGCCAGTTGAAAATGCTGGAGAAGGAACTTCGTGAGAAGGAAGAAGAACTTGCCAGTCTAAAAAGAGTCAATGAGCAGCTTAGCAAGGAAGTCAACGAAGTTCAGACGGATTATCGGGTTGTCAACGACGATTACAAGGCGCTGATTCAAATCATGGATCGGGCCCGCAGGCTTGCTTTTTTAACGGAAGAAGAGGAAGAACTGAAAACTCGGTTTAAAATGGATGCAAACGGAAATCTCGAGCGAATCGAGTAGCAGAACGTAGGTATCTAAAGCCATAACCCGAACACCCGTCCGGATAAGCGAGAGCAAAAGCGCGCCGAACGGGTTTTTCCGTATTTATCTTGGATCTACAGTAATCAAACTTGTGGTCTGGTGCTTGTCAAGCATCAGACTTTTTTCTCGTATCAAGGCGCAAACATGCTATATAATATTTTTAGAATGACAATCACAAGAAAAAAGACAGGTGAACGAAAATGATAATTGATGTGGTTGGAGCAGGCTCTCTAGGCCTTCTATATAGCGGCAAGCTGGCAGCTGCGGACGTGGAGGTACGGTTATGGTGCAGAAGCGTTGGGCAGGCCAAAGAATTGCGAAGCAAAGGCATTACTGTTCTGGATGTCCATGGTGCAATGGAATCAGCCGTCGATCCCGAGGCTTTCTTGACTGGATCGATTGAGGAGTTTTCGAAGCGTTGGAAGCAGGAACCTGGCCAATGGATATTCCTAATGACCAAGCAAAAAGATGCTGAAGCGGTGAGTTCCATGACAGCCGGCCGCCTTGTGAAGGAAGGGATCTCAGTGGAACAGCAGCCCGGGGTGGTTTGTTTTCAAAATGGTTACGGGCATATGGAACGAATAGAAGGTATTTTGCCGGGTTGGCCATTGTATGCAGCGATTACGACAGAAGGCGCGAAGCGGACGAAGCGGCACGAAGTACTGCATGCCGGATCTGGTATGACGTGGATTGGAGTCCCGGAGGCACATTCCAGGGCAAAAGTATCGGTTCATGCTGAAAGATTGGTCAAAATGCTGCAAAAAGCAGGATTTTCAGCCGATTTATCGAATGACATCGATAGCAGAATTTACCGGAAGCTGTTGATTAATGCGGTGATCAATCCGCTTACTGCACTATGGAACATTCCTAACGGCGAGCTACTTGCATCGGACAAGCGTATGCAGACCATGCGAATGCTTTTAGATGAGGCACTTGAGGTATATGATGCATGCGGCATCCCCTATGAGGATGATATATGGGAGCAAATCCTGGAAGTATGCTCTTCGACTGCAGGCAACACATCTTCCATGCTGAAGGATGTACAGGAGGGAGCTGCGACGGAGGTGGATTGGATTAACGGCAGTATTACGGCTCTTGGATTGAAGGCCAACAAGCGCGCTGTAACCCATGAACTGATAACCGGCCTGGTCAAAGGCCTGACGATAAGAGAGGAGTGAGTCATTTGGATTTTTTGAAAAATTCATTTATCTTTCTGAGCATTCTTCCGTTTTTTCCTTTTCTGGCCGTATATTTTATCCATTATTGGTGGAAGCATAACAAGAAGGCATCACTGAAGCTTGCGATGGATGTCACGACGCTGTTCCTAATCATATCGGTATCGGCATTGTTTAATCTTACCTTTGGTTCAAGGTTTGGATTTTATCTGATTTTATTGCTTCTATTGATAGCGGTTGGATTGATTGGCAGTGCCCAAAACCGACTGAAGGGCAGGATCGATGTCCAGAAAATGTCTAAATTGATTTGGAGAATGTCCTTCATTATTATGAGTTTTAGCTACTTCGTTTTTACAATAATTGGTTTGATTAAATACATATTTATGTCAATGTAATAATTAATTATGCAAATGATATTAAGCAGAATATATATACAATTTCAAGCATGTAAGGTTTTTTCTTTGATTAGCTGTGGATTTTTTTGACCACTGGTTGTATAATCATTTAACATACACTACAAACAACCTTAGGGGGATTATCATGAGAAGGAAAACACTTTTAACTCTACTAACTCTTCTCCTTGTAGCAGGAACCGTTCTTGCGGGCTGCGGCTCCAAGAAAGAAGGAGAAGGTAGCGGCTCCAGCAAAGAAAACACTGCAGCTGCGAAAGAGCAAGTTCTGCACATCAATCTCAGCGCTGAACCGCCAACGTTTGATCCGGCTCAAGCGCAGGACAGCCAAGCTCATACCGTTCTGAACATGATGTATGAAGGTCTGGTTCGCCTGGACGAAAACAGTAAACCAATTCCGGGTGTTGCAGAAAAATGGGAGATTTCGTCCGACGGATTGAAATATGTTTTCCATCTCCGCAAAGATGCGAAATGGAGTAACGGTGATCCTGTAACGGCGAAAGATTTCGTCTTTGCATGGCAGCGTGTTCTTGATCCGAATACGACTCCAGCACCTCCTTACGCATATCAACTGTACTACATCAAAGGTGCCGAAGATTTCAACGGTAAAAAGACCACTGATTTCTCTACAGTTGGCGTAAAAGCAACCGACGACAATACGCTTGAAGTTACATTGAACAATCCGACTCCGTACTTCCTGGGTCTGACTTCGTTCTACACTTTCTATCCGGTGCATCAATCCGTGAAAGACAACGCGAAATGGTCTGCTGATCCGAAGACAATGATCACTAACGGACCATTCACGCTGACAACATGGACAACCGGTCAAAAGATCGAAGTTTCGAAAAACGCAAACTATTGGGATAACAAAGACATTAAGCTGAACAAAATCACGATGTCCCTTTCTAACAGCGGTGCAACCGAGCTGTCAAGCTACAGAAGCGGACAATTGGACTTCGCAGGTATGCCAAATGGCGAGATTCCTACGGACCAAATGCCAGCTGTTAAGAAAGAGCTGAAGGACGAGCTTGATCTTAAGGCTGTCGGCAGCATTTATTACTATCAATTTAATGTAACTGCAAAACCTTTTGATAATGCTAAAATTCGTAAAGCCTTTACAATGTCGATTAACCGTCAAGATATTGTTGACAAAGTAACTCAAAGTGAGGAAAAACCTGCATTTGGTTTTGTACCTCCGGGCATCGCCGGTGCCAAGGATGAATTCCGTACCGAACATAAAGACGATTTCTTCACTGAAAACATGGATGAGGCTAAAAAAATGCTTCAAGAGGGTATGCAAGAAGAAGGATATACGACTCTTCCTCCAGTAACCCTGATCTATAACTCCAGTGACAAGCATAAGAAAATTGCGCTTGCAGTAGCTGATATGTGGAAGACAAACCTGGGTGTTGACGTGAAAACCGAGAACCAAGAATGGGGCGTATTCCTCAAAAACCGTAGAAGTCTGAACTACCAAATCGCTCGTGCAGGCTGGAGCCCAGACTACAATGATCCAATGACATTCTTTGATCTGTGGACTTCGAAGAGCGGTAACAATGACGTAGGCTTCAAAAACCCAGATTATGATGCTCTTATTAAGGATGCTTATTCTTCCGCTGACAACAACAAGCGGATGGAAGATTTCACTAAGGCCGAAAATATTTTGATCAAAGATCAACAAGTGCTTATGCCGATTTACTATTATACCAACGTAGCACTGCTTAAACCGAACCTGAAAGGTGTACTTATCGATTATGCAGGTGGGGTTGACTTTACGCGTGCTTACTTCGAGTAAACATCGTGTGTAGATTTGGATAAGTAATTCGGGATATATATGTGGAAACTCCATATATATCCCGTTTTTTTTGCATCTCACACCCTTGTGGTAGATATTTCTTTGATTAGTAATAAATAGATTGGACAAAGGTGCCCTCGATTCATTAAAATCGAAATATGTCGAATATTGTATAAACAAATTAGCGGGGAGGGTAATCGGGCATGGTGCGTTATGTAGCCAACAAGTTTTTTTATATGCTGGTGTCATTGTTTATTCTGATATCAGCCACATTCTTTCTGATGAAAGCCATTCCTGGGGATCCTTTTATGTCCGAGAAAAAGGTTCCGCCTGAAATACAAGCCCGTCTCATGGAGCAGTACGGTCTCGATAAGCCGGTTTACCAGCAATACTTCAAATATCTCGGTGATATCGCGACTGGTGATTTTGGCATCTCCATGAAACACCAAAATCAGGAAGTAACAGGCATTATCCTGCAAACCTTCTCAGCTTCCCTGAAAATCGGATTGATCGCAATCGTCATTTCCGTCTTCATCGGGGTCCTGCTCGGGATGCTCGCGGCTCTTTACCATAGGAAACTGATCGACAATGTCGCGATGATCCTCGCTGTACTGGGAATTGCGGTCCCGAGCTTCGTGCTGGCGTCTTTAATCCAGTTTGTTTTCGGCGAGAAGCTCGGTTGGTTTAACGTTATGGGCTTTGACGGACCGCTGGACTATGTGCTTCCGGTAGCAGCCCTGGCTGCTCAGCCGATTGCTTTTATCGCGCGTCTGACCCGTTCCAGCATGCTTGAAGTGCTGCATGCGGACTATATCAAGACAGCCAAAGCGAAGGGCCTTAACTGGTTCACAATCATGTTCCGGCATGTCATTCGCAACGGCATTTTGCCTGTTGTCACCTATATCGGTCCAATGACGGCCAATATCATTACCGGTTCGGTCGTTATCGAACAAATCTTTAGTATCGGCGGCATAGGCAAAGTGTTCGTTGAATGTATCACAAACCGTGACTATACGATGATTATGGGCGTAACGATTTTTTATGGTATTCTGCTTATGCTTGCTCGTTTTATTACAGATATTGTTTATGTGCTGGTTGATCCGCGTATTAAATTAACCGGCGGGAAGGAGGGCTAACGATGGCAGTTAACGATACAACTTTGCCTAACGCTAATGTAGAGCTGTCGCCCGAGGACTTCCGCAAAATAGGCGTTGATGAGAAGCAGGCTGAAGTCATTCAGCGGGAAAGCCTTTCAGCATGGCAGGACGCTTGGCTGCGACTGCGCAAAAACAAGTTGGCCATGGCCAGCCTGGTCGTACTCGTGCTTATTATTCTCGCAGCGATTATCGGCCCTTTTATTTCTAAGTTTAACTACTACTCCAATGATCTGCTCAATACGAACCAGCCGCCTTCCAAAGAACACTGGTTCGGAACAGATGATTTGGGACGCGATATGTTCGTGCGTACTTGGATGGGTGCCCGCATCTCGCTGATTGTCGGTCTTGCGGCCGCGTTAATCGATCTTATGATCGGTGTTATCTACGGCGGTATCATGGGCTTCTTCGGTGGCCGCGTGGATGCTATCATGAACAAATTTTCGGAGATTTTGTACTCCATTCCTTATATGCTGGTAACTATCCTGCTGCTTGTTGTATTTGAACCAAGCATAGGAACCATCATTTTGGCACTGACCATCACCGGATGGATCAACATGTCCTGGATCGTGCGGGGCGAAATCATGCAGCTCAAAAACAGAGAGTATGTTTTGGCCTCCCGTTCCATGGGTGCAGGCTCCAATCGGTTGTTGTTCCGGCATTTGCTTCCCAATGCAGTAGGTCCAATCATCGTAACGCTGACATTGTCCGTGCCGAATGCGATCTTCTCTGAAGCATTCCTCAGCTTCCTCGGTCTCGGGGTGCAAGCTCCGGTGGCATCACTGGGTTCGATGATCAATGATGCATTGACGGGCTGGATGTATTATCCTTGGCGGATGCTCTTCCCGGCCATTCTGATCAGCTTGACGATGCTGGCATTTAATATTTTCGGTGATGGCCTCCGCGATGCGCTCGATCCGAAACTGAAATAACAGGAGGTGAGATCATGGAACCGATTTTACAAGTAAAAGACCTGCAAGTTTCCTTTCAAGTAAAGGGTGGAGAAGTCAAGGCCGTCCGCGGCATGAACTTTGAAATAGGCAAAGGAGAAACAGTGGCGATTGTAGGTGAATCCGGTAGTGGTAAGAGTGTTACCGCTCAAACGATTATGCGCCTGATCCCATCGCCGCCTTCTCAAATCAAAAGCGGTGAAATTATTTTTCAGGGAGAAGATATCCTGAAAAAATCAAATAAACAAATGGAGCATATCCGCGGTAAAGATATCGGCATGATCTTCCAGGATCCAATGACTTCCCTCAACCCTACGATTAAAGTAGGCAAGCAAATTACGGAAGTTCTTATTAAGCATCAGAAGCTGTCGAAAGCTGAAGCGAAAACCCGCGGCGTTGAAATGCTGAAGCTTGTCGGCATTAAAAATCCGGAAGAACGCTTCGGACAGTACCCGCATGAATTCTCCGGCGGTATGCGCCAGCGTGTTATGATTGCGATTGCTCTGGCTTGTAATCCAGCGCTTCTGATCGCCGATGAACCGACGACAGCGCTTGACGTAACGATTCAGGCTCAAATTATGGATGTCATGAAAGACATGCAGAAGAAGTTCGGCACTTCCATTATTCTGATCACGCATGACCTTGGCGTCGTTGCCGGTATGTGTGACCGCGTAATCGTTATGTATGCAGGCGAAGTGGTAGAAACCGGAACGAAATGGGAGATCTTTAAAAATCCGCAGCATCCGTACACGAAGGGCTTGCTTCGTTCCATGCCGCGTCTGGACCAGAAAAAGAATGAGCCTCTCATTCCGATCATCGGTACGCCGCCAGATTTGATCAAGCCGCCGATCGGCTGCGCATTCTGCGCGCGTTGTGATGAAGCGATGAAAGTTTGCGAACGCATCAATCCAGGCTCCACGGAATTTAGCGATACCCATACGGCTCGCTGCTGGAACCTGCATGAGATGGCGAAGGAGGTACATTCGTCATGAAAGAGAACCATTTGATCGAAGTTGAAGGTCTGAAAAAGTACTTTAACGTAGGCGGAGGCAAAATCGTCAAAGCCGTTGATGACATCAATTTCTTTATTCGTGAAGGCGAAACGCTAGGCATGGTTGGCGAGTCCGGATGCGGAAAATCTACCGCAGGCCGCACCATCCTCCGTTTGTACGAGCCTACCGCAGGCAGCATGCGTTTTAACGGAACCGATATCTACAAACTTCCTCCAAACAAAATGAAAGCCATGCGCCGCGATATGCAGATGATCTTTCAAGATCCGTATGCATCGCTGAATCCGCGTTTTACCGTGTCCGATATTATCGGCGAAGCGCTGGACATTCACAAGCTTGCAGGAAGCCGCAAGGAACGCAAGTATCGTATCGAAGAACTGCTGGACATGGTTGGACTGAATCCCGATCATGCCACGCGTTACCCGCATGAGTTTTCGGGTGGACAACGTCAGCGGATTGGTATTGCGCGGGCGCTCGCGGTGAATCCTAAATTTATTATTTGTGACGAACCGATCTCTGCGCTTGACGTATCCATTCAGGCACAGGTGGTTAACCTGCTCAAAGAACTGCAGGATCGCCTTGGATTGACTTATCTGTTTATCGCCCATGATCTTTCCATGGTCAAGCATATTAGCGACCGTGTCGCGGTTATGTATTTAGGCAAGATGGTAGAGCTCGCGGATAGCGAAGAGCTTTATGCCAATCCGATTCATCCTTATACGAAGACATTGCTGTCTGCGATCCCGATTCCCGATCCGGAAATCGAGGAGAACAAGAAGCGGATCATCATGGATGATGAGCTGTCTGGACCGATCCATTCTGCCAAGGGTGGAAGCGGGATAGAGCAGGAAGACACTCGACTTGTCGAGGTATCGAAAGGTCATTGGGTTGCTGCTCCATACGCATAAGCCTGAAAAGGTGACCGCCGGTTTTTCCGGCGGTTTTTTTCGTTTTGGCATGGCATACTGATACATGAAGCGTTATAATTATAAAACTGTAACTGATTTTGAAGCATTTGAAGACTGGCACAGTGGATTCCCTTGTTTTGCTTTGACGGCAGAGGCAACTTTGGTTACAATCAAGAAAGATTTCCAAGTGAACGCATGAGATTTGAACAGGTACAGAATAGGAGGCATACTTCATGAATGTTGTTTCTGATTCGCTGAAGAGCGGCTCCGCTCTTGCAGATGATTATATAAACCGCTTTTCGCAGGTACAGGACCTGTATGGTGATGATTTTCGCCGGGAAGAGTCATGGAGCAACCGTGCAGCATGGTTAAGTGATTCCGAAGGAACGCGTGTGGATAGAAAAGCCCTGGTAGATTGTCTAAGACAATATAATAGCAAGCACAACGACCATAAAGAGGTACATAACTCGCTTGATTTACTTGCGCAGACAAGTACGCTTGCCGTCGTTGGCGGACAGCAAAGCGGACTGTTTACCGGTTCGCTGCTTGTCGTCTATAAGGCTTTAACCATCATACTGGCCGCCAGGGAAGCGCAGGAAAAGCTGCAGCGGCCCGTTGTTCCGGTATTCTGGATCGCAGGCGAGGATCATGACTGGGACGAGGTTAACCATACCTATGTCATGACACCGGAACTGCAGGTCGCCCGAATAAAAATGGATGCGGTCCCGGGGCCGAAAAGTTCCGTTAGTCATATTCGGGTATCGCCTGAACAATGGAAGCAGGCGCTGGGCCATCTGGCTGCGCTTCTGCCTGACAGTGTGAACAAGCCTGAGATCATGCAGTTGCTGAATCAGGCTGCCGAAGAATCGGGCAACTTGAGTGACGCGTTTGCCAAGCTGCTGGGCATCCTGTTCGGCGAACTGGGACTTATCCTTTTGGATTCGGCGGATCCTGACCTGCGCCAACTTGAAGTCCCTATATTCGAACGTATCATCCAGCAAAATGATGAGCTAGGTCAAACCTATCAAGCATCTGCATCGCGCATAACGGGGCAGGGATATCAACTGCAGGCCGACGTAGCTGAGGACGGCGCAAACCTCTTCTATATTTATGAAGGGAACCGTTTATTGCTCCAGAAGCAGCAGGGAAACTTCGTGGACCGTAAAGGCGTTGTAAACTTTACCAAGGATGAACTTCTGACCGAACTGCGAGATCATCCCGAGAAGTTCAGTAATAATGTCCTGACACGTCCGTTGATGCAGGAATCTCTCTTGCCAGTACTTGGCACGGTTCTCGGGCAAGGGGAGATATCCTACTGGGCGATTACCAAGGATGCATTTCCCGCTTTGGGGCTGAAAATGCCAATTCTACTGCCAAGAATGTCCTTTACACTGGTTAACGGCACGCTGCGGAAATACATGGAGCATTTTGGATTGTCATTCCAAGATGTGCAGCATCGCTTTGACGATGCGCGCCGGAATTGGTTGAACGCTGAAACCGGGCTTCATGTCGACCCGAAATTCGAAGAGACACGCAGTGCTTTTGAAAAACTGTATGAGCCTCTAATCCGTGAACTCGGAACGATTCAGCCCGGTCTGATCCCTCTCGGGGAGAAAAACAAGGATAAGATTCTGGAGCAGATTTCTTACCTTGAACGCAAAACGAAGCAAGCGTTGGAAAAACAACATGAGGCGGCGCTTCGTCAATGGGAGCAAATCTATGTATCGTTATTCCCTATGGGCAAACCGCAAGAAAGAGTTTATAATATTTTCTACTATATAAATCGTTATGGCTTCAGCTGGATCCATGATATCCTGGAAAGCTGTAAAAGCTATACGCCTGAACATCAGATCATTGAAATGTAATAAAATGAAAAAAAGGAGGCTTTTTATGAGTACATTGGCTTTGGAAAACAGCATTGTAAAAGATATGGCACTTGCCCAGGAGGGACATTTGAAAATCGATTGGGTAGAGGCCCATATGCCGGTTTTGAATCAAATCCGCAAGCAATTTGAAGCGGAACAGCCGTTCAAAGGCCTCAAGGTCACCATATCGCTGCATCTAGAAGCCAAAACAGCTTACTTGGCTAAAGTCGTTCAGGCTGGCGGAGCCGAAGTAACCATTACGGGCAGTAATCCCCTATCCACGCAGGATGATGTATGTGCGGCACTCGTAGAAGATGGCGTAACTGTCCTGGCAAAGTACAACCCGGATCCAGTCGAGTACAAAGATTTCCTGATCCGTGCTTTAGAAACAAAGCCTGATCTGATTATCGATGACGGGGGAGACCTCGTAACCATCCTCCATTCAGAGCGTCCGGATCTGCTTGCGACCATTCGCGGCGGAGCGGAAGAAACAACGACGGGAATTATTCGCCTGAAAGCACTGGAAAAAGAAGGTCTCCTCAAGCTGCCGATGGTGGCAGTAAATGACGCGTATTGTAAATATCTTTTTGATAATCGTTATGGGACAGGGCAGTCGGTTTGGGATGCCGTGAACCGTACCACCAACCTGGTTGTTGCAGGCAAGACTGCGGTTGTCGTCGGTTATGGCTGGTGTGGCAAAGGGGTTGCGATGCGTGCCAAAGGCCTCGGCGCCAAAGTGATCGTGACCGAAGTCGATCCAATTCGGGCTGTCGAAGCGCATATGGATGGCTTTGAAGTGATGCCGATGACCGAAGCAGCAAAACACGGCGATTTCTTCGTGACTGTGACAGGAAACCGGGACGTAATTACAGGCGAACATTTCGATGTGATGAAGGACGGAGCTATTCTGTGCAACGCGGGTCATTTTGATGTGGAGATCAACAAAATTGAGCTGTCCAGCCGCGCCTCTTCCATCCGTACGGTTCGCCGCAATATTGAAGAGTATCAACTTCAAGATGGCCGCAAGGTATATATTCTCGCGGAAGGGCGCCTGGTCAATCTTGGTGCAGGAGACGGACACCCCGCTGAAATTATGGATATGACGTTTGCGCTTCAGGCCATGTCACTGAAATATGTGAATGACAACTATGAAACGATTGGCAGCAAGGTATTGAATGTTCCGCTGGAAATTGATCAGCAGGTTGCACGTTATAAGTTGGAAAGCCTTGGCATTCAGATTGATGAACTAAGCCAGGAGCAGATCACTTATTTGGACAGCTGGACAGGACATGAATAGAAGGTAATTTATTGAATCTATTTACTTTCCGAAAAACCCCTTGAATCCATATGGATCAAGGGGTTTCGTGCTGTCTTAGGTTTAGGTGCCTGTATTTAATATCCAAAAAAACACAGTTAGCAGGAAGGATTTTGATTTTGAGTGGCGAATCTAGTATCCTTAAGTGGTGGAAAGTGGTGCAAAGTGGGGATTTAGGGTTAAGGAGTTGAGTGGCCAAATGTTTATGGGTGAGTTTCAGCACAGCATTGATGATAAAGGCCGCTTAATCATTCCTGCTAAATTCCGTGAGCTTCTGGGCTCGTCCTTTGTGATCACCCGCGGCTTAGACCAGTGTCTCTTTGTTTATCCATTGAATGAATGGAGCATCCTTGAGCAGAAGCTGAAATCGTTACCGCTCATGAAATCGGATGCCCGTGCATTTACTCGTTTCTTTTTCTCAGGAGCGACGGAATGCGAGTGGGACAAACAGGGAAGGGTAAATTTACCGGGGAATCTGCGTCAATACGCGAAGCTCGACAAGGAATGTGTTGTTCTTGGAGTATCCAATCGCGTGGAGATTTGGAGCAAGGATACCTGGGAGACCTATTTTCAGGAATCTGAAGGAGCATTTAACGAAATTGCTGAAAAGCTGGTCGATTTTAATTTTGAATTGTAATAAGTCTGGAGGGCTGCAGCTTGTTTCATCACATCACAGTGCTTAAAGAAGAAGCGACAGAAGGGCTGCACATCAAACGAGACGGCATTTATGTCGACTGTACACTTGGCGGGGCAGGACATAGTTCACTGATTGCGTCCAAGCTTGGAGAATATGGCAGACTAATCGCGCTGGACCAGGATGACTGGGCGCTGAATAATGCGAAGGAAAGACTTGCTCCATTTGAGGACAAGATTTCTTTGGTCAAAACGAACTTTCGAGAATTGGAAGAAACATTAAAAGAATTGGCTGTTCCGATGAAAGACGGCATCCCACAGGTGGATGGTATTCTGTTCGATCTTGGTGTTTCGTCACCACAGTTTGATGAAGGAGAACGGGGATTCAGCTACAACCATGATGCACCGCTGGATATGCGTATGGACCAATCCTCCGATCTGACGGCTTGGCATATCGTAAACGAATGGCCGGAGAAAGAAATTGCACGTGTTCTTTTTCAATATGGGGAAGAAAAGTTTTCCCGGCGTATTGCGAAGTTCATTATTGAACACCGGGAGCAGAGTCCTATTCAAACCACGGGAAAGCTTGTCGATATTATTAAGGAAGGTATACCGGCGGCCGCGCGCAGAACCGGGGGACATCCGGCGAAAAGAAGCTTCCAGGCTTTGCGCATAGCGGTGAATGATGAGCTGGGTGCTTTCGAAGAAGCGCTTCATCAGGCTGTTCGCTGTCTGGCTCCGGGGGGGAGAGTATCAGTTATAACCTTCCATTCTCTCGAAGACCGGATCTGCAAGCAGATTTTCAACAGCTACGTAGGGAAATGCACTTGTCCGCCGGACTTTCCGATGTGTGTATGCGGCGGGAAAGGCGATTTAAAGCTGGTGAACCGGAAACCGATTATGGCTGGTGAAGAAGAACTGGCACAAAATCCGCGTGCACGTTCAGCGAAACTGAGAGTCGCGGAGAAAATATAAATTTTTTAACATAACAAATCACTCTATGCTTGCAAAAGTGTAAGACTATGATGAAGGGGAAGAAGACATGGCCTACACCCGTGGTAACTTGGCAGTTAAGGAACAATCACAGTCTGCAAAGCGCACATATCCCGGTTACCGGGAGAAGACGATGGTGGTTACCCGCCGTACATATCTTCCGATCAAAGAGAAGCTTCTGTATCTGCTTACTATTGTGGTATGTGTCATGGTGGCGAGCCTGATCATCTGGCAGAATGCAAACATTTACGGACTGAACAAGGAAACGCAAAAGACGGAGAGACTGATCAAAACTTCCAAATCGGAAATTAGCCGGTTGACACTTGAAAAACAACAGCTTATGAATGGTGTCCGTGATAAGGCAATACAGCTTGGGTACCAAGAACCGACAGATCAACAGATCATCAACGTGGAACGCTCAAAGATATCCGCAAATACAGAGAAGAATACCGCCGAATCGGAGACGGCAAAAAAATAGGGCTTGTGAGGGTTGAAGGATGATAAAAAGAATAAAACTTCGCACATTGCTACTAGGAGGATTTATCACCCTCCTTTTTGTTGTTTTGCTCATCAGAATGTTTGCTCTTCAGATTGTCCAGGGGAACTCATGGCATGAAAAGGGCACGGCAAAATGGGCCAAGGAATCGGTCATTCCCGCCGAACGGGGAACCATTTCGGATCGGAACGGGGATCCTTTGGCGATTAATGCGCCTGCTTATACGGTAGTCATCAGCCCGAAGGTCATCCATGCCAACGAAACGGAAGAAATGGTCGTTCAAGGTCTTCACCAAATCTTAGGCAAGGATGTAGAGGAATTGCGTAAGCTCGTCAATGCTAAAGACGCAAAAACAGGTGAGTATGCCAAAAGCCGTGAGGTCCGCAACGAAGGCTGGAAAATCGATGAAGCCAAAAAGGCAAAGATCGACAAGCTGAACGATCAGCTCAAGGAGCAGTTCAAGAATAAGAAAAAGGTCCAGGAAACGGGTCTTGATACGCTGAAGGAATCAAAACGTTACTATCCGCAGGGATCGCTGGCTGCCCATGTGATCGGTTATACGGACCGTGAAGGTGATGCAGTAGCGGGCCTTGAAGCTTATCTGAATAAATTCCTGGAAGGAACAGACGGACATTTGAACTACGAGACGGATGCCAATGGATATAAGCTGCCAAACGGGACTGAGCTTTATCAGCCGGCTGTCAATGGTATGAATTACAAGCTGACGATCGACGATACGATCCAGTATTATATCGAAGACGCGATGAAAGAAGCGTATGATAAATACAAGCCGATCAGTATGACAGTTATTGCTGCCGATCCGAAAACGATGGAAATACTGGGCATGGCCAATTTACCTACATTTGATCCGAACACGTACTGGAACACGAAAGATCAACAAGACTTTTTTAATTATGCTGTCAAAGCGACTTATGAACCGGGATCCACGTTTAAGATCGTGACGCTCGCCGGAAGCATTCAGGAAAAGTTGTTTAATCCGAATGATAAATACATGTCCGGACAAATCCTGGTAAAAGGAACTCATCAGTATCTTCGTGATATTAAACGCGCGGGCTGGGGTTCGATTACTTTTCTTGAAGGTGTAAAACGTTCCAGTAACGTAGCTTTCGTTAAACTGGGTTCGGAAATGCTGGGCAAAGAGCGCTTGCTGAAATATATTAAGGATTTTGGATTTGGTGAAAAGACGGGAATTGAGCTTCCGGGTGAAATCTCCAAGGGAATCAATCTGCCTGGTCCCGTCGAAGTGGCTACCGCCTCCTACGGCCATGGGATATCCGTTACCCCGATTCAGCAGCTCGTTGCCATCAGCGCCGTCGCGAACGGCGGAAAAGTTTTGGAGCCTCATATCATCAAGGAGAAAATTGATCCGAACAATGGTGATATTCAATCGTATCCACCCAAAACGAAGCGTCAGGCGATCTCTCCTGAAACCGCAAGTGAAACCAGCGGTTACCTGGAACAGGTCGTTGCGGACCAGGTAATCGGTACAGGACGCAATGCCTATATCGACGGATACAGAGTAGCAGGTAAGACGGGAACCGCCGTGAAATACGGTCCTGATAAAAAGCCGGATTATTCGAAATCTGTCGTCTCCTTTATAGGATTTGCTCCGGTTAACGATCCGAAAATTTCTGTCATCGTCATTATGGACCAGCCGAATGATCCGACGGTTGGCGGCGGCTCCGTTGCGGCTCCGGTCTTCAAAAAAATTGTGGAGCAGTCACTTCAGTATATGGGCGTTCCAAGAACGGCGACCAAAGAGGAAAAGGATAAGGGGAAGGACGACAAAAACAATGCCATACAAGCCCAGAACCGTCCGCCCGCACCGGATATGATCAATAAAAGTGTGAAGGATGCCGAGAAACAGCTTCTGAAATCCGGTATTGTGTTCGATACGCTGGGTAAAGGAACGACAGTCATCAAGCAATTCCCGGCAGTCGGAACACCGCTAAGCCCGGGGCAACGGATTTACCTGCTGACCGAAACGGACAAAGCGATGGGGGTGCCTGATCTCACAGGTGAGTCCCTGCGAGATGCACTGGATGTACTGACCCTGATGAAAGTGTCAGTAAATGTCAGCGGTGAAGGATTCGTCGCGAGCCAGAAGGTCACCAATCAGGCCGGTAAACGAACCGTTGAACTGACCTTGAGGCCTGCAAATGATCCCGGCAGTAACAATGACGGCGGCGATGGAAGCACTGGCAGTAACGGAGGCGAAGGTAACAACGGCCAATCCGGCGGAACTAACCAATCTTCCTCAGGCAAAACCAACGGAGAGAAAAACGACCAGTAAACAGCTTGTTCTAGCCCCTGTTTGTCCCGAATATCATGATAGGAATAACGGTCATGATTCTTAGGATAAACAGGGAGGAATAAGAGTGAAAGTTTCGAACGTAACGCGCAGACGCAGACTCCTGGCCAGTTTGATGGTTCTTTGCTTGCTGTTTGTTGCTATAATAGTAAGGCTCGCGTACGTCCAGCTTGGCACGGGGGCGGAGCTATCGGCCAAAGCGGAGGAAAATTGGCGCAGAGAAATTCCCTCGACAGCCAAACGAGGAGAAATCCAGGATAGGAACGGTACGGCTCTGGCATACAATATCAGTTCCCCGACGATTATGGCGGTCCCTGTGCAGGTGAAGGATCCAGATAAGACGGCGAAGCTGCTGGCACCTCTGCTCGGGATGACCGAGGAGAAAATCAAAAGCACGATTACAAAAAGGCAATCAAGCGTGAAACTTCAGCCCGGTGGACGCAAAATTACGATGGAGCTTGCTCAGAAAATTCGTGATTTAAATCTGCCGGGTATCGTTGTTGCGGAGGACAATAAGAGGTATTATCCTTATGGGGATCTTGCCAGCCATATTCTAGGCTTTACCGGCATCGACAACCAGGGATTGACGGGAGTCGAGCGCAAATATGACAGCAAGCTTGAAGGCATCAATGGCAACATCTCTTATTTATCGGATGCAGGCGGCCGCCTTATGCCGGGTTCATCCGAGAAATACGATGCTCCCAAGGATGGACTGAATCTGCAGCTTACCATCGATAAGTCGATTCAATCGATAATGGAACGCGAGCTTGATCAAGCGATGGTCCAGTATCAGGCCAGAGGTGCCTGGTCAATCGCCATGAATCCCAAGACCGGCGAAATATATGCGATGGCCAGCAGACCGGGGTATGAACCGGCGAATTATAAAGAATACGCATCGGAAGTTTACAACCGTAACCTTCCGATCTGGATGACTTACGAACCGGGATCTACCTTTAAGATTATTACGCTGGCTGCGGCACTTCAGGAAAAGAAAGTGGATCTCAAGCACGAGCAGTTTTTTGATCCGGGGTACATTAAAATTGGCGGAGCCACGCTGAAATGCTGGAAGCGGGGCGGGCATGGCAGCGAAACCTTTTTGCAGGTTGTGGAAAATTCCTGCAATCCGGGGTTCGTAACGCTTGGCAACCGGCTAGGCAAGGATTCGCTGTTTCAGTATATCCGCAACTTTGGTTTCGGTTCGAAGACCGGAATTGACCTGAACGGGGAGGAGAATGGCATTCTGTTCAAGCCTTCCCAAGTCGGTCCCGTGGAACTGGCAACCACTGCTTTCGGACAGGGGGTTTCGGTAACGCCGATACAGCAGGTGGCAGCCGTATCGGCGGCCATCAACGGCGGGAAGCTCTATAAGCCATATGTGGCGAAGGCCTGGGTCAATCCGGAAACAGGAGAGACGGTTAGTGAAACCAAACCGCAGCTTGTCAGACAGGTCATATCTGAAGAAACATCAAAACAGGTGCGCGAAGCATTGGAAAGCGTTGTTGCCAATGGAACGGGCCGTCCTGCTTTTATTGACGGCTACCGGGTCGGAGGAAAAACGGGTACCGCGCAGATCGTTGTAAACGGCAGGTATTCGGCAACCGAGCACATCGTTTCCTTCATTGCTTTTGCACCAGCCGACGATCCGCAAATCGTGGTTTACACGGCGGTGGATAATCCGGCAGGCATTCAGTTCGGTGGCGTGGTTGCCGCGCCAATCGTACAGAATATTTTGAAGGATTCCCTTCAGGTGCTGAATGTGCCGCAGCGCAAGGATCAGTTGCCGAAGGTGTATAAGTATGGAGACACGCCGATTGTCACCGTTCCTGATCTGGTCGGGGCAACCGTGCAGGATTTGTACGAAGATTTGAATATGAACTTCATGCTGGCAAAGTCAGGCACCGGCAATACGGTGGTCAGCCAGGCTCCGAAGCCGGGAAGCCGTGTTGAACGCGGCTCAACCATCCGGATCTATATGGGGGTGGATCCCGAATTGAAAGAGCAAACTAAAGCCCCTGATTGACGACTTCATCATGGCAGCGGCGTATGATAATAGAATTAGAGCGAGGGATTATGTTATGAAATTGAACGAACTGGCTTCAACACTAACCATTGCACAAATCACAGGGAGCGGGGATATCACCATTACCGGTCTTCAGACCGACTCGCGAAAGGTTGCTCCGGGTGACCTCTTTATCTGCTTGCCGGGGCATACCGTGGACGGCCATGATTACGCCGCTCAGGCAGCAGATCAAGGTGCTGCTGCGCTCGTTGTCGAGCGTCAGCTTAATATTGATCTGCCGCAAGTGATTGTCAAAGACAGCCGTTATGCGATGGCAGTCATGGCAGATGCGTTTTTTGGATCCCCTAGCACACACATGAAAATGATCGGGGTGACCGGAACCAACGGAAAAACGACCACGACATATTTAATTGAAAAAATGATGAATGATCATGGAGTGAACACGGGCTTGATTGGCACGATCCAAATGCGCTATGGAGGACGTACTTTCCCGATGTCCGGAACGACGCCGGAAGCCTTGGAACTGCAGCGTTCTCTGGATGATATGTCCGCAAATGGCGTGCAATGCTGCGTGATGGAGGTTTCATCCCATGCTCTGGAGCAAGGTCGTGTCAAGGGAACGGATTTCCGCACGGCGATTTTTACGAACCTGACCCAGGATCATCTGGATTACCACAAGACCATGGAAGATTACAAAGCGGCGAAGGGACTTTTCTTTTCTCGCTTGGGAAACAAGTTCGCTCACCAGAGAAATCAGCGGAAATATGCCGTGCTTAATGCGGATGATGAGGCAACCGAATATTTCGCCAAGATGACCGCAGCCGAGGTGATTACATACGGTTTGGCTCATAATGCGGATGTTCGCGCATCGGAAATATCCATTACCGCCCAAGGTACGCATTTCCATGTGGACACCTTCCTGGGCAGCACCGATATCCAGTTGAGTATGGTCGGTAAATTCAACGTGTATAATGCGCTCGCGGCAATTACGGCAGGACTGCTGGAAGGTCTGGAGCTGGAGAGCATCAAGAAGAGCCTGGAGTCAGTTCCTGGAGTGGACGGACGCGTTGAATCCGTGAACGAAGGCCAGCCGTTTGCAGTTATTGTGGATTATGCCCATACGCCGGACGGCCTTGAGAACGTACTTAAGACCGTGAAGGAGTTCGCTAAGGGCCGCGTTATCACCGTATTCGGCTGCGGCGGAGATCGTGACCGTACGAAACGTCCAATCATGGGCAAGCTTGCAGCGAAATATAGTGATGTGGTCATGGTCACCTCCGATAATCCACGCACCGAAAATCCCGATCTCATCCTGAAAGATATTGAAGCGGGACTTCTTGAAGATTCGGTACCGCAGGAAAAGTATCAACTCATCGTGGACCGGCGCGAGGCTATACAAAAGGCTATTGAAATGGCAAGCCCAGACGATGTAGTATTGATTGCGGGGAAAGGTCATGAGACCTATCAAATCCTCGGCCATACAAAACATGATTTTGATGACCGGGTAGTTGCCAAAGAAGCGATAAGGGGTATGAACAAGTGATTACGAAAAAGCTGGGCGAAGTTGCGGTCATGTGCGGGGGAACCCTAACGCATGACCATGATTGTGATATACAGGTAAAAGGTGTCTTTACGGATTCACGTAAGCTGGTCGGCGGCAGATTATTTGTACCGCTTGTCGGAGAGAAATTCGACGGCCATGCCTTTGCTGCTGCAGCGCTTGATGGCGGTGCGAGCGGGGTACTATGGCAGCGAGATCGTGGTATTCCACCGGAAGGGCCTGTCATTGTCGTGGAAGATACGCTTGCCGCGCTTCAGACATTGTCCAAGGCATATCTGGCCGATGTTGGCTGCCGCGTAGTCGGCATCACAGGCAGCAACGGCAAGACCACAACCAAGGATATGATCTATGCGCTTCTGGAGACTTCCTTCAAGGTACATAAAACCGGAGGAAATTTTAATAATCATATCGGTCTTCCGCTTACGATTCTGGAGATGCCGGCTGATACGGAAATCGCCGTGCTGGAGATGGGCATGAGTGGACGCCATGAGATCGAGAGTCTATCGGCCATCGCCAATCCGGAAGTGGCCGTTATCACGAACATTGGCGAAGCCCATCTGCTGCAGCTTGGTTCCAGACATGAAATCGCCCGTGCGAAGCTGGAGATCATCAGTGGAATGAAACCGGGCGGACTTCTGATTTACCACGGTGATGAGCCGCTGCTTCCGCTGGTGCTCAGCGAAACGGAGACGGTGAAGCCTGAAGGGCTTAAGACCTTTACCTTCGGCATGGATCAGGATAAAAACGATGATTACCCGACAGGTATGATGTTCCACGGCAAAGGGATTATTTTTACTTCTCATCTCCATGCTGAGGAAGGGCTCGAACTGCCGCTCCTTGGCCAGCATAATGTCATTAACTGCTTGGCTGCACTGGCCGTGGCGGATTATTTCGGCGTGAGTGGCGGCAAGATTCGTGAGGGGATATCCGGTCTGCAATTAACCGGCATGCGTATTGAACAAATAGTAGCTCCGAGCGGGCTTACCGTCCTTAACGATGCATACAACGCAAGTCCGCTGTCCATGAAAGCAGCGATTGACGCCTTGGACAGCCTAAAGGGCTACCGTCACAAAATTGCCGTGCTCGGGGACATGCTGGAGCTTGGGCCCAATGAGCTCGAGTTTCATGCGGAAGTTGGAGAATATGCTGCGAGTGGCAAAGTGGATATGCTCTATACCTACGGCTCGCTCTCCGCAGAGACGGCAAAAGCCGCTCAGCTGGAGCGTCCGGAGCTCCCTGTGTATCATTTTTCCGATAAAGGGGAACTCGCTTCCCACCTCACCGGTCAGGTGCATCCGAAGGATATTGTACTGATTAAAGCTTCGCGTGGTATGAAAATGGAAGAATTAGTGGATGCTCTTGTCAAGGAAGACTTACACAACTAAACATACGAGGGGGGTGAATCCATGGATTATCAACTGCTTCTACTAACGATAGGTGTTTCTTTTATTCTGGCTGTTATTGCTGCTCCGCTTCTGATTCCTCTATTGAGGCGCATGAAATTTGGACAGCAGGTCCGCGACGACGGCCCGCAAAGCCATCTGAAAAAAGCCGGCACGCCAACGATGGGCGGCGTAGTTATCATTTTGGCGTTTACATTGTCGTTCTTAAAGTTTTCAGTCATTAATACGGATTTTTATGTTTTGCTTGTAGCGACACTGGGCTTCGGTCTCATCGGGTTTCTCGATGATTATATCAAAATCGTATTTAAACGCTCGCTTGGGCTAACAGCCCGCCAGAAGCTATTTGGACAGCTGCTTTTTTCAGCCATCATGTGTATTTTGCTGATCCAAAACGGACACAGCACAGCGATTCACGTTCCGGGAACCTCGTGGTCTTTTGATTGGGGAGGCTGGTTCTACTATCCGTTTATCGTCATCATGATGCTGGCGATCAGTAATGCGGTTAATTTTACCGATGGTCTTGACGGACTGCTGTCGGGTGTCAGCGCTATTGCGTTTGCGGCTTTTGCTCTCGTTGCGATGCAGGCTACGTCGTTATCCGCAGCCGTGTGTGCTGCTGCCATGATCGGAGCGGTGCTTGGTTTTCTTGTGTTTAATGCACACCCGGCCAAGGTATTCATGGGCGATACGGGGTCTCTGGGCATTGGCGGCGCTATCGGCGCTATCGCGATTGTAACCAAAAGCGAACTGCTCTTCATCATTATCGGCGGCGTGTTTGTCATCGAAATGCTGTCCGTTGTGCTTCAGGTGGCGTCTTTCAAAACCAGAGGCAAGCGGATATTTAAAATGAGTCCGATTCACCATCACTTTGAATTGTCCGGCTGGTCGGAATGGCGTGTTGTCATCACATTCTGGGCTGTGGGCATTATTCTTGCAGGCATTGGACTTTACTTGAACAAGGGGTTGTAGAAGATGAAGCATCCAGAGTCTTACAGGGGTCAGGAAGTTATCGTGCTGGGTTTGGCCAAAAGCGGTGTACAAGTAGCCAAAGTTATGCATAGCTACGGTGCAGTTGTAACGGTAAACGATCAGAAAGACAGAGATCAATGCCCCGAAGCCGGGGAACTGGAGTCGCTGGGCATCACCGTCATTTGTGGCGGTCATCCGGAGAATCTGGTTCATCCCGGTATTTCTCTGCTTGTCAAAAATCCGGGTATTCCGTATAAGGTTCAGCCTATACAAAAAGCGCTGGAACTTGGCATTGAAGTCGTAACCGAGGTTGAGGTTGCCTATCATATCTGCAGTGCCCCCATTATTGGGATTACGGGCTCCAATGGCAAGACGACAACGACGACATGGGTAGGCCAAATGCTGGAGGAAGCCGGGATGCGTCCCATCGTGGCCGGAAATATCGGGACTCCGCTTTGCGAAGCTGCCCAGAATGCCGATGCCAGCAATTGGATGGTCACGGAGCTGAGCAGCTTTCAGCTGAAAGGGACCGAGGAATTCAGACCCCGTATCGGTTGTTTGCTGAACGTGGCGGAAACGCATCTGGATTATCATGGAGGCATGGAAGATTACGTTTCTTCCAAAGCCAAAATGTTTGCGAACATGGGAGAAGGAGATACCGCAGTCCTCAATTGGGATGATTCGACCTGCCGCGAGCTGGTTCCTTATATCAAGGCCAAGCTGTTGCCTTTTTCGACAAACGAAGAATTGGCGGAAGGCGTTTATGTCAGCCCCCCTTATGTTGCGGATACAGAGGATAACCTTCCTCGAAAAATCGTGTATCGTGACGAGCAAGGCCGGGTTACGGATATCATCCCTGTGAGGGAAGTCGGTATTCCAGGTCGCTTTAACATCGCAAATGCGGCTGCCGCCTGCGCTATTTCGATTGCTGCCGGCGCGCCTGCTGTTCGTTTGAGCGGCCCATTGTCCTCCTTCCGCGGCGTGGAACATCGTTTGGAATACGTGATGGATCTTCACGGCGTCGCTTATTACAACAATTCCAAAGCTACCAATTCCAAAGCAACCACCATGGCATTGACTTCCTTCCATCAGCCGATCGTATTGATTGCCGGGGGGCTTGACCGCGGTTCGGATTATATGGAACTGCTCCCGGTGCTGTCCGAACGCGTCAAGGCTGTTGTGGCGTTGGGTCAGACCGCGCAAAAAATTGCCAAGGTCTCGGAACTGGCGGGATTAAAGCATATTGTCGTCGTCGATAATGAAGAGGACGCCGCCGACACGCTCCGCGCAGCCGTTAAACAGGCCGCGGCCGCAGCTGGGCCGGGAGATATCGTGCTTCTTTCTCCGGCCTGTGCGAGCTGGGACATGTTTACCTCATATGAGGAGCGTGGACGCATTTTTAAAGAGGCGGTGCATAATCTTTAAGTAGGGGGGTGGATAAGCCCCTACTTTTTTGCAAAAGGTGGCCTCTTCATGAACAAGACACGCCCGGCGCCGGATCTGTGGCTCTTCCTCTGCATCTTGGGCTTGCTCACGATCGGCATGGTGATGGTATACAGCGCAGGCTCTGTACTGGCCTTTCACGATTATGGTGACTCTTTTTATTTCGTTAAACGCCAGCTGCTCTTTGCCGTATTAGGGCTCGTAGCTATGTTCTTCACGGCAAACATTGATTTTCGCGTGTGGAAAAAATATGCAAAACTTGGCTTGATCGTCTGTTTCGTGCTGCTTGTCATCGTATTGATTCCGGGAGTCGGGGTTGTACGCGGCGGCGCGCGAAGTTGGCTCGGCATCAGTTCCTTCGGTATTCAGCCCTCCGAGTTTATGAAGCTCGGTATGATCCTGTTCCTCTCCAAATGGCTCAGCAGCGAAGAATGGGATATCACTTCTTTCGGAAAAGGACTACTACCTCCTCTTGGTCTGATGGGACTGGCTTTCGGGTTGATCATGCTCCAACCGGACCTGGGAACGGGTACCGTAATGATGGGAGCAGCCATGATGATTATTTTCACAGCAGGAGCACGCCTGAGACATCTGGGTTTACTCGGACTAGCCGGAGCCGCCGGGTTTGTCGGACTCATTATTGCAGCACCATACCGCCTTAAAAGAATTACCGCTTTTCTTGATCCATGGTCTGATCCGCTCGGGGCAGGCTATCAAATTATACAATCTCTATATGCCATCGGCCCGGGAGGGCTGGGCGGTTTGGGACTTGGCATGAGCCGTCAAAAGTACAGCTACGTTCCGGAGCCGCAAACGGACTTTATATTTTCGATTCTGGCCGAAGAGCTTGGTTTCATCGGCGGGCTAATCGTGCTGCTGCTATTTCTGATTCTGGTGTGGCGGGGCATGCGCGTAGCCATGACGATTCCTGACCGTTTCGGCAGCTTGCTGGCGGTAGGCATCGTCGGCATGGTGGCCGTTCAGGTTGTTATTAACATCGGTGTTGTAATCGGACTTATGCCGGTGACGGGCATTACATTGCCGCTGATCAGTTATGGCGGTTCGTCACTTACGCTGATGTTGACGGCTCTGGGCATTTTACTTAATTTATCACGTTATGCGAGGTGATCGGCATGCGCGTCGTTCTAACAGGCGGGGGTACCGGGGGACATATTTACCCGGCCGTCGCTGTTGCGAGGCAGTGTGAAGCAGAAGATTCAGATTCTACTTTTTTATATATTGGCGGTACAAGAGGTTTGGAGAGCAAGTTGGTGCCCCAGGAACAAATTCCTTTTCAATCGATTGACATTACGGGCTTTCGCCGCAAGTTGTCTACAGACAATATTAAGACGGTCATTCGTTTTCTAAAGGGCGTTAAGACGTCCAAACGTATGCTCGCCGAGTTCAAACCGGATGTCGTCATCGGTACGGGCGGTTACGTTTGCGGTCCTGTCGTATATGCAGCTGCCAAGCTGGGCATTCCGTGCATTATCCATGAGCAGAATGCCATTCCGGGTCTGACCAATAAGTTTCTCAGTCGATATGTCAGCACCGTGGCCGTGAGCTTTGAAGGCTCGGAGGGCTCGTTTCCCAAAGCCAAAAGGGTCATATACACGGGGAATCCGCGCGCAACAACCGTGCAATCGGCCAACCGGGAACGCGGCTTCGCGACACTCGGCATACCCATGAACAGCTCGGTCGTGCTCGTAGTCGGCGGAAGCCGCGGGGCAAAGGCCATCAATGATGCCATGATTGCAATGGCCCCGCAGCTCGAGCAGATGAAGCATATTCATTTTGTATATGTAACGGGCGAAAATTATTTTGAGAAGACGCGGGAGGAAATCCGCAGCAAATTGGGCAGTATGCCTAATCATTTGCATGTGCTTCCGTATATTCATAACATGCCGGAAGTGCTGGCGGCGACATCCTTAATCGTGAACCGGGCGGGAGCATCCTTCCTGGCTGAAATCACATCACTGGGTATTCCTTCCATTCTCATTCCGTCTCCGAACGTAACCAATAACCATCAGGAGGCCAATGCGAGACAGCTGGAGAAGGCAGGAGCTGCCAAAGTCATTCTGGAAAAGGATTTGACAGGAAAACGTCTCTATCAGTCTATTGAAGACATCATGGGGGATCTCCGTGTGCAGCAGGGAATGTCCGAGCAATCCCGCAGTCTGGGCAAACCCGATTCCGCCAATCTGATTGTTGATGAAATGCGCCGTCTGACGAAGGTCCGTTGAAAGGGCTGGGCGATTGTCACACACCGGGTATGCATGACATAAGATACTCTATAATCGTGACAATCACCATGGAATGACGGCCCTTTGGATGAAGACATTAAGTTACAGCTTGAACCTCATTTGGCGAGGGGAGCTGCTTTAGCGGACGCTCTTACGGTTAAAGGATGAATACGGTCGTTTTTGACCGGGCCGCTTGCCGCGAAAAACTGTATCCATGATTGCCGAAGCCCCTGGTCTGATGTGTCACGCAATAATAAGTCCGCTGACATTGTACTGGATTCACACCGGTCAAACGACAGCAGAGGACGTTCTCATTCCAATGCATTTCCGTATTAAGCAACTTGAAGCACTAAACGGGCATTACGGCTTGTGTCTGTGTGGGAATGCGGAGGATGAGGGGTAAACTCGGAGGTGATACATTGGACAAATTGGTGATTGAGGGTGGCAAATCCCTATCAGGAACCATACGTATCCATGGAGCAAAAAATGCAGCATTGCCTATTCTGGCAGCGAGCTTGCTGGCCGCAGGCAAAGTTCAGCTGAGCAATGTCCCCCGTCTTCTGGATATTGAAGTGATGCTGGACATCCTGGATCGGATCGGCTGCCAGGCTTTGCATGATCAGGAGACGGTTGTTGTGGATACGTCGTCCGCCAATTCGTTTCATGTACCGGAAGACTTAATGAAGCAAATGCGCTCCTCTATTTTTTTGATGGGGCCTCTGCTTGCGAGGTTCGGAGAGGTTGCTGTTTATCAGCCTGGAGGCTGTGCTATCGGCGAACGTAAAATCGACCTTCATCTTCGGGGACTTAAGGCGCTGGGCGCTGAAATTGAAGAGCTGGATCAGCAAATTATTTGCAGGGCAGACAAACTGAAGGGAGCCGACATCCATCTTGATTTTCCGAGCGTAGGAGCTACCGAGAATATCATGATGGCGGCAGCCACGGCAGAAGGTACAACCACTTTAACCAACGCGGCCAGGGAACCGGAAATTCAGGATTTGCAGAACTTCCTGAATGCCATGGGGGCAAGCATTATCGGCGCGGGAACGGATACTATTACAATCCAGGGCGTAAGTCAGCTTTCACCGTGTTCGTACACCATAATTCCTGACCGGATCGTGGCAGGTACCGTTATGATTGCGGCTGCGGCAACCCGCGGCAATGTCACGCTGACACACTGCAATCCGGCGCATTTATCATCCTTGATCCACGTCCTCAAGCGGGCCGGTGTTCAAATTAGCATCTGCAATGATATAATGAATGTAAGCTGCATGAGCCGACCCAAAGCCGTCGAGCGTATCGTAACATCGCCTTACCCGTCGTTTCCAACCGATTTGCAGTCCCAGGTCATGGTGCTGCTATCATTGGCGGATGGTTTCAGTGTCATGAAAGAGACCGTCTTCGAGGGCAGGTTCAAGCATGTGGATGAATTGACCCGAATGGGTGCGGATATCTCCATCGATTTGAACTGCGCATTTATCCGTGGAGTACAGCGTTTATATGGTGCTACGGTTGAAGCAACCGACCTTCGGGCAGGTGCCGCCCTGGTGATCGCCGGACTGGCTGCCCAAGGAAAGACCATCGTAGAACAAGTGCATCACATTGACAGAGGATATGAACATATTGAACAGCTCTTTCAAAAGCTTGGAGCTGAGATTCACCGGTTTTCACCGGTGCCGAAATCACTAGATTTAGCTAATTAACGCCAGGCTTATCCCCTCTGCAAAGAGGGGATAAGAGGTATTTTGTGGAGAGAATCTTATGCCAAAAGCTCAAATTCCCGTTTTAAAAGAGAACAAGCCCAAGAGAAGAGCCAGCCGGAGAATCATTGCTATTCTACTGCTGTTGTTTGTTGCGATCCTGGTCATCCTGTTCTTTCGCTCTCCGGTAAGCCAGGTAACGGAAATCCAGTTTACAGGAGGCACATTTTCCTCAAGGGAGCAGCTTTTGCAGGCCAGCGGTTTGAAGGCGGGGACCCAGTATTTTGGCGTATCACCGTCTAAGGTTGAAAATCAGCTGTTACAGATCAAATCAATAC
Organism: Paenibacillus dendrobii; assembly: GCF_009807035.1. GTDB lineage: Bacteria > Bacillota > Bacilli > Paenibacillales > Paenibacillaceae > Paenibacillus_AQ > Paenibacillus_AQ dendrobii. The sequence goes on along the minus strand of NZ_WUBI01000002.1, from coordinate 546,900 downwards.
AAAAAGCTGTGGTGGACAAGCATTTTCCCGGTAAGATCAACGTCACGATTCAAGAGTATCCTACGGTTGCTTACGAGCTCGGTGCAGAGGGCAGTCTTGATGCCATTCTCGCGAACGGAACGAAGGTTTCCGTGAATAGCAGCGGCATTGCCGTAGAGAAGCCGATCCTTACAAAATGGAGCGCATCGGATCCGAACAAAGTGGAGCTATGCAAGGTGCTTGGAACCATTCCGAATGAGCTCACATCAGACATTTCGGAAATCATTCCATCGCCGACGGCTTCCTTTCCAGACCGGATCAAGCTGTACACAAGATCCCGTTTTATCGTCATCACCGCGATATCGCTTTTGAGTGACAAGGTGGAGTATTTGAATCAAGTCATCGAGACGGCCCAGCCGGGAACGATCACGATGCTCGAAGCCGATACGTATACGCCTTTTCAGCCCTCTGGGGGTGAAGACGCGGACCAAAATGCTACTACTCACGGCAATTAAAAAATGCTACAATTGATTTTATGGGTTATCCATATAAAATGAACTAAAATTTGTTTGTCGATTTGCCGATAAACGGTATCGTAATGAGAAAAGCAGCAGTTCATTCTATTTTGAAACTCCCTCTTTTTTCTTCTGGTTTTTACCCTGTAATACTAAATGTTGCCAGTCGAAAAATTTGTAGAAAAAAGAGGGAAAGAATCTTCTATGTTGAATATGTAGAATTGAGTGTTTTATCATGTGGAAAGATATTTTATAAAACAGGAGGTGCCACGGTTGAGCAACAATGACATCATTGTTAGTTTGGACATCGGTACATCCAAAGTTCGTGCTATTATTGGGGAAGTGAATAATGGAACCTTTAATATTATTGGAGTTGGATCTGCCGACTCGGAAGGAATTCGCAAAGGTGCAATTGTAGATATTGACCAGACTGTACAATCCATCCGTAGTGCCGTTGATCATGCGGAACGTATGGTCGGTATTCAAATATCGGAGGTTTATGTCGGCATTTCGGGGAATCATATCGGACTTCAATCCAGCCACGGCGTTGTGGCAGTATCGAACGAGGATCGGGAAATTGGTGAAGAAGACATTGAACGTGTGCTTAAGGCCGCAGAGGTTGTAGCGCTTCCGCCTGACCGGGAAATCATTGATGTAGTTGCAAAACAATACGTAGTAGATGGGCTGGAGGGAATTCAAGATCCGCGCGGCATGATAGGCGTCCGTCTGGAAGTGGAAGCCATCATCATTACCGGCGCTAAGACCGCTATACATAATCTTTTGCGCTGTGTTGAGAAATCAGGTCTTAAAATCAAAGATTTGGTTCTCATGTCCTTGGGGGCTGGGCAGCTTGCCTTGTCTAAGGACGAGAAAACAATGGGCTCAGTACTCGTTGATATTGGTGCTGGCTCAACGACAATTGCAATCTTCGAAGGCGGAACCATGGTTTCGACTTCAACCCTGCCTATCGGCGGTGAATTTGTTACCAATGACATCGCATATGGACTGCGGACGCTTACAGATCAGGCTGAGAAGGTCAAACTGAAGTATGGCTGCGCCCTCATGGCAGATGCCGCTCCGGATGTGACTTTCAAGGTTGTCCGCATAGGCAGTAACGTGGAAAAGGAATTTACCCAGGAGGATTTGGCTGCCATTGTAGAGCCACGGGTACAGGAAATTTTCCATTTGATTCGCGAAGAAGTGAAGCGTCTTGGTTACGCTGAGCTTCCAGGGGGTTATATACTTACTGGTGGCACTGTATCCATGCCGGGAGTTTTGCAGGTTGCTCAGGGTGAACTCGCAGCATCCGTCAGAATTGCCGTACCGGATTATATCGGTGTCAGAGACCCTGGTTATACCAGCGGTGTGGGCATTTTGCACAATGTGATCCGCAGTATCCGGGTGCGCAGCGGCAGCAGCGCTAACGTGAGCAATGCGGGCAACAAAAAAACAGTGAACCGCCCTAAAGCGAGTCCTGCTTCGAATCCGGAGGCTGCCCAGAAACCGGGCTTTATTGATCGATTGAAAAATATATTCAGTGATTTCATATAAGCAGGTTCCATATGAATTAGTGGACGGGCCATCCATGCACAATGAGGGGGAGATGGGAAAATATGTTGGAATTTGATTTTGAAATGGAGAGCTTGGCGCAGATTAAAGTAATAGGTGTAGGCGGCGGCGGAAGCAATGCTGTCAACCGTATGATTGAAAATGGCGTTCAAGGTGTGGAATTCATTACCGTGAATACAGACGCCCAAGCTTTGCATATGGCCAAATCGGAACATAAACTGCAAATTGGGGATAAATTGACCCGTGGTCTCGGTGCCGGAGCCAACCCTGAAGTGGGCAAAAAGGCGGCTGAAGAGTCGCGTGATCTGATCATGAATACCCTCAAAGGTGCTGATATGGTGTTTGTTACCGCAGGGATGGGCGGCGGAACCGGTACGGGAGCCGCTGCGGTAATCGCGGAAATCGCCAAAGAATGCGGTGCTTTGACCGTGGGCGTCGTTACTCGCCCGTTTACCTTTGAAGGACGCAAGCGTTCCACTCAGGCCGAGCTGGGGATCGAAAGTCTTAAAGAAAAAGTCGATACACTTATTGTTATTCCGAATGACCGGCTATTAGAAATCGTAGACAAAAAAACACCGATGCTTGAAGCGTTCCGCGAAGTCGACAACGTGCTTCGTCAAGCCGTGCAAGGCATTTCCGACTTGATCAAGGTGCCGGGTCTCATCAACCTTGACTTTGCGGACGTAAAAACCATTATGACGGAACGTGGTTCGGCCTTGATGGGGATCGGTATGGCTACAGGCGAGAACCGTGCGGCAGAAGCTGCACGCAAAGCCATCATGAGCCCGCTGCTGGAGACTTCCATTGAAGGTGCACGAGGCATAATCATGAACATAACAGGCGGAACGAATTTGTCCCTCTATGAAGTCAACGAGGCGGCAGAAATCATTACAGAGGCATCCGACCCGGAAGTCAACATGATCTTCGGTGCGATCATCGAAGAAAGCATGAAGGATGAAATCAAAGTAACGGTTATTGCTACAGGATTTGAACATCGCGGCGCTCCTAGCGCAGCTGCACGCAAGCCGGGTGCTGCTCCGGCAGAACCGGCAGACAACCGCAGCAGCAATACGAATAACCTTCGTCCGTTCGGCAATCAAGCCAGCAGCGATCAACTGGATATTCCGACATTCCTGCGGAATCGTTCGCGTCAGAACAAAGACTAGGTATTGAATACAACACGAATATACAGAAGAAGACCCGCATTCCTTTCGGAATAAGCGGGTCTTTTCTTCGTTAACTTAATCTCCTCTAAAACCCTACGGAACTCGACAAAAAAAGTTGAAGTATCTCCCCCAATTTTAGACAGACTTTGGATCATGATCTTTTTATACTAAATACATCTCCCAAGTAATCAGGCAAATGTCTCAAGTTATTATGTATAGCAAACGTTCCGAAAGATTCCACGACATGACAGGCAGGTGATGAAGCTGGTTGTTTATATTGATCTGATATTCATCACCAATCTGTTGATAGACGGCGCGCTTCTGTGGCTAACGGCCTGGATAAGGAAGCAAAGGCTGAGATGGTGGCGAATTACGGTCTCGGCTGCGGTAGGTGCGTTATATGTTGTCATGATGTTCCTGCCTGAGCTTTCTTTTATGTATACCTTTATCGTTAAATTTGCGTTATCCCTGCTGATGCTCTGGATTGCTTTTGGTTTTGGAAGTCTGCAGAATTACATCCGGAACATGGGGGCTTTTTATATGATCAACTTCGCAGCTGCCGGGGGAATTATCGGAATTCATTATTTGCTTCAAAATACGGGAGAGATTTTTAACGGGATATGGTATACAGCTTCGGGAGGACTCTCGTTTGAGCTGAAAATCGGGTTTTGGTTTACTTTTATTATGTGTTTTGTTGTATTGCTGTGGTTCAAATTTGTTTATTCCACGCGCCGCAAGTTGGAGAGTAGGCAAGAGTATATGGGAGAGGTGGACGTCGAAATTGCAGGATATCACATTAGCTGTACAGGTCTTTTGGATACCGGGAATCAGCTCTCCGATCCGCTCACAAGAACGCCTGTCATGGTGATGGAGGCATCCCTCTGGACGGAGAAGCTTCCTGCAACCTGGCTGGAGCGGCTATCCGAGGGAGAACCGGACAAACTGGTGCTTGAGCTTGATGAAACCGATTTTGAGTGGCGTGACAGGCTGCGGCTTGTTCCTTACCGGGGAGTCAACCGGGGGTCGGCATTTATGCTGGCGATAAAGCCTGATGCCGTGGAAATCCGTATTGGCGATCAGACAAGCCGTGCAGTAAAAGTTCTGATAGGGCTTGACGGAGGGAAACTTTGTGGAGACGGATCTTACCAGGCCATTATACATCCGGACCTAGTACAGGAGCCGGGCAGCGTTACAACAAGCGTGAAAGCGTCGGTAGCCCCTTCCTCTACGATTAGCTCCTAGTGGGATGAGTGGAAGCGACAATAGAAAAATGCTTATGAAGCTAATGCTTACGAAGTCAGTTTCACTTCGTGAAACTAAGTCAATGCTTACGAAGTCAAATTTCCCTTCGGAAAATATGCTTATGCTTACGAAGTCAGTTTCACTTCGTGAAACTTTTAGGAGGACGACAAATGCTAGTTAAATGGCGATTGATAGCGCAGCTGCAATATTACCGATTCCTTTTTCTGCTGGGGTTGAAGAGTGAAGAAATCTACTATATCGGCGGTAGCGAGGCGCTCCCTCCACCGCTGACGCGCGAGGAAGAGGAGTACTTGCTGCAGCGGCTCTCCACGGGAGATGCGGCGATCAGATCCATGCTGATTGAACGCAATCTGCGCCTGGTCGTCTACATTGCCCGCAAGTTCGAGAACACAGGCATCAATATCGAGGATCTCGTTTCCATTGGAGCGATTGGTTTGATTAAAGCGGTGAATACATTTGATCCTGAGAAAAAAATTAAACTTGCCACTTATGCCTCTCGTTGTATTGAAAATGAGATTCTGATGTATTTACGTCGCAACAGCAAAATCCGAAGCGAAGTCTCTTTTGATGAACCTCTGAACATTGACTGGGACGGGAATGAGCTTCTTCTCTCCGACGTGCTTGGAACTGAGAACGATACCATTTATCGTAACATCGAGGAGCAGGTTGACCGCAAACTGCTTCACAAAGCCTTGGAAAAGCTGACGGACCGGGAGCGCACGATCATGGAACTGCGTTTTGGACTTCAGGACGGCGAGGAGAAAACGCAAAAGGACGTCGCTGACATGCTTGGTATTTCTCAATCCTATATCTCGAGACTTGAAAAAAGAATTATTAAGAGACTCCGCAAGGAGTTTAACAAGATGGTGTAGCAATTTTTTTCGAAGGAATAAAATGAGCCCCCAGGGAGATAATGTACATTAATGTTTCTCCTTGGGAGGTATATCATCATGACCCGAAACAAAGTCGAAATTTGTGGTGTGGATACCGCAAAATTGCCTGTGTTAACCAATGTGGAAATGCGGGAATTATTCCATGCCTTACAGCAAAACAACGAACGGTCAGCCAGAGAAAAGCTGGTTAACGGCAACCTGAGACTAGTGCTCAGCGTGATCCAGCGCTTTAACAATCGGGGAGAGTTTGTCGACGATTTGTTTCAGGTAGGCTGTATCGGACTCATGAAGGCCATTGATAATTTTGACTTGTCGCAAAACGTGAAATTTTCGACCTATGCGGTTCCGATGATCATCGGAGAAATCCGCAGGTACCTGCGGGATAACAATCCAATCCGTGTCTCGAGATCGTTGCGCGATATAGCCTATAAGGCTTTGCAGGTACGAGATTCCTTGACGAACCAGAATTCCAGGGAACCGACAATTTTCGAAATTTCAGAAGTTTTGAATGTGCCCAAAGAAGATGTGGTATTCGCGCTGGATGCGATTCAGGATCCTGTATCCCTCTTTGAACCGATCTATCATGATGGCGGCGATCCCATTTATGTCATGGACCAGATTAGCGATGACAAGAACAAAGACGTACTCTGGATTGAAGAAATTGCCCTCCGAGAGGCCATGCAACGACTAGGTCAGCGGGAAAAAATGATTCTTTCCATGCGATTTTTTGAAGGGAAGACCCAAATGGAGGTTGCCGACGAGATCGGCATTTCCCAGGCTCAGGTATCCCGCTTGGAAAAATCAGCGATTCAGCAAATGCAAAAGCATGTGAAGTCGTAAATCAAACTCAAAATTGAATATTAAGGATTTTGTAACCCAGATACACTGGAGCAATCTTAATCCTTTGAAAGCAAAGCGATCCGTAAGGGTCGCTTTTTTAGATTGTACTTTCATCGTGATTTTAACCGGAATCGGTAAAAAGAAGGGCATTTTGCCCAGTCCGCACATATACTTATCATATATGAACAGAGTAGCGGACTACGGGTTGAAAACTCACGAAAAAGGAGCTGCGGCCCTTGATTCCAGATCAGCAGGCGGTGGAGAAGAGTATGAAAATATCCGATTTTCAAACGAAGGATGTCATCAATATTGTGGACGGCAAAAGGCTTGGCCAAATCAGCGATCTTGAGCTGGATCTGCGCCAAGGCCGGATTGATGCGATTGTAGTGCCCAGCTATAGCAAATTTTTGGGATTGTTCGGCGGGGGCGCCGATCTGATCATACCATGGCGGAATATCGTTAAAATTGGTTCAGATGTCGTTTTGGTCAAGATGGAAGAGCTTAAAACACTGCAGGACGAAAAGGATGCTGCCGCTTATGCGGAACGTCAGGAACGCGACCGCCGGAATTACAGGGATTTATGAACAGGTGACGGAACTCGAAATGTTGGATTTTATATGCCTGCAGCTATAATTGTAGCACCCGGTTATGGTACACTGGAAGCTGAGGTGAGAGCATGGAACCGTTTGTTTTAAAAGAGGCCGAGGGGCAGCCCGCACTTTTTATGCTGGAGCCTTGGGCAAGTCAATATAAGGGACTCAGCGCCGGCTTTACCGGAAGAAACGGAGGCGTTGGCCAAACGCCTTATCATACACTGAATTGCGCTTTTCATGTGGGAGACCGCCCAGAAGATGTGATTGCCAATCGCAAGCTTGTGGCTGCCACGCTTGGCTTTACACTGGATGCATGGACATGCGGTGAGCAAGTACACAGCGCCGATATTGCAATCATTGACCGAGACAAGCGGGGGGCCGGAAGCTTGGACCGGGAGTCTGCGATACAGGATACGGATGGACTGCTGACTAATGTGCCGGGAGTCATGCTGACTTCATTTTATGCCGATTGCGTTCCGCTATTTTTCTATGATCCGAAGCAGCAGGTCGTTGGCCTGGCTCATGCCGGATGGAAAGGAACCGTGGCCGGAATTGCCGGTAAAATGGTGGAACGGATGCAGGAGGCCTTCGGCAGCCAAAGCGAAGACATCGTGGCAGCGATTGGTCCGTCGATCGGTTCCTGCTGCTATGAAGTGGATGAAAAAGTCATGACCCATGTGCGCGATTTAGAAAAACATTTCCTGGGTAATGAGCATTATTCCACTTCAGACTGGTACATAGCAAAAGAAGGCGGCAAATACATGCTTAACTTGAAAGAAATGAATCGACACATTATGATTAAAGCAGGAATATTGCCGACTCATATCGAATGTACATCATGGTGTACGAGCTGTCGTAACGATTTGTTTTTCTCATACCGCAAGGATGGGGGAACGACAGGACGAATGGCTAGTTGGATCGGGTTAAAAGAGAGGTGAGCCTTCCATGAATCTGGAAGAGCGTGTACAGCAAGTTCATAAACAGATTGAAGAGGCATGCCTGCGCAGTGGCAGATCCGCTGAAGACGTCAACATCGTGGCGGTGACCAAATATGTATCGACTGCAATGGCAGCCAAAGTACTGGACAGCGGACTGGAGCATCTTGGCGAGAACCGCTGGCAAAATGCAGAGGAAAAATGGAACGCGCTGGGACAGCGGGGAACTTGGCATTTTATCGGCCATTTGCAATCCAATAAAGTGAAGGATGTGATCGGCAAGTTCGAATACATTCATTCATTGGACAGGCTTTCTTTGGCCAAAGAAATGGAGAAATCCGCGGCAGCACAGGGTTTGGTAATAAAAACCTTCGTACAGGTTAATATTTCTGGAGAAGATAGCAAATACGGATTGGCACCTGAGGATACTGCAGATTTTTTGCGAAAAATTCAAGGTTTTTCCCATATTAGGGTGATTGGCCTCATGACCATGGCTCCTTTCGAGGATAGGGCAGAAGATACCCGCATGGTTTTCAGAGGGCTTCGTGAGTTAAGGGATGATTTAAACCTCCAAGGTATAACGAAGGAACCGTTAACGGAGCTTTCCATGGGAATGTCTAACGATTTTGAAGTGGCGATTGAGGAAGGAGCAACTTGGATTCGGTTAGGCAGTGTTTTGGTCGGGAAAGAAGAGGAGGAGTGATGATTGTGATGAACAAATTTATGTCTTTTTTGGGATTGCAAGAGCAGGAGGAAATCGTTGAACGGGAACAGCTCCCCGTTGAAGAAGAAGAATTTGAAACTCCGCCGGTGGAAACACGTAAAAACCAAAGGGGAAATAATGTGGTCAGCATTCACTCGCAAAAAAACGTTAAGGTTATCCTGCATGAGCCGAGATCATATGACGAAGCCCAGGAAATTGCTGATCATTTGCGGTCGCATCGAACCGTTGTGGTGAATTTGCAGCGGGTGCGCACGGATCAGGCGCTTCGGATCATTGATTTTCTTAGTGGAACGGTCTATGCCTTGGGCGGGGGTATATCCAAGATTGGCGGCAATATCTTTTTGTGCACACCGGATACGGTAGAGATTTCAGGCACCATATCAGAAATACTTGGAGAAGAACATGAATACAACAGAATGAGGTGAGCCAATTTTGTACGAAGTTGCAACAATAGTGCATTATCTGTTTCAAATCTACTTTTACATGATTATTGTTTATGTGCTGATGTCTTGGCTTCCAAACTTGCGCGAGAATTTTATCGGAGAGCTGCTTGCGAAGCTGGTGGAACCATATCTGTCTCCGTTCCGTCGTTTCATTCCGCCAATTATGGGAATGCTGGATATTTCGCCGATCATTGCGCTGTTTGTCCTGCAGTTCGCTGAGCAGGGCGTTTACGCGATCCTTCGGTTGTTCCTCTGATCATGAAGCAGGATATTTATGAGCACTTTCACCCCGATGAGCGCGAGTTCGTGGATCGTGCATGGGAATGGATTGTGAACGCAGGTCAATACCATGAAACCAAGCTGACCGATTTTTTGGATCCAAGACAGATCGTCATCGTGAAATCGTTGGCAAACCGCCATCCGGATGTGCATGTGCGCCTGGACGGCGGTTATGAAGGGGCAGAGCGGTGCCGTGCACTCATTGCGCCGGATTACCGGGATTTAGATGGCGAGGACATGAAGCTGAAGGTTCTTAGCATTGACTCCCTTGACCAGAAATTTCTGACACTTGAACATGGGGATTACATGGGGTCCATTTTAGGGCTTGGCATTAAACGGTCCAAAATAGGTGATATCCATGTTCTCGAGAATGGCTGCCATACGGTTGTTTGTGAAGATATTAGCGCATTTCTTGATATGAATTTAAATCAGGTGCACCGTATACACGTCCAGCGTGAGATTTTGCCGATTGAGCAGCTGCGAACGAGCAACGTTTCTTTGGAGACGCTCGATATTACGGTGGCTTCTTTGCGTCTTGATGGCATTGCCTCCGATGTTTATCGTCTCAGCCGGAGCAAGGTGCTGATTCCCATCCGTGCAGGACGCTGCCGCGTAAACTGGAAAACCGTCGAGGACCCCTCATCTCCGCTTAAAGAAGGCGACATGGTCTCGATGCAGGGTTTTGGACGTTTCAAGGTGCTGGAGGCCGGAGATGTTACGAAAAAAGGGCGTTTTCGCGTTAAAATAGGTAAATTTGTGTAGACTCTCAGCAGGAAATAGGTTTTTTCTGTCGAAATGAAATATTTACGAGCAAAGACTAATCTAATGAAAAGCATTTCTTCGGCCGATACATTCCAAGTGGACTGTATCTACAGATCCGTTTGATAACAGGGAGACCTGAACATTCTTAGGAGGTGCACATCAAATGCCATTAACGCCACTGGATATACATAACAAGGAATTTTCCCGCCGGCTCCGGGGTTATGATGAAGATGAAGTGAATGAATTCCTTGATCAGGTCATCAAGGATTATGAGAGTGTAATCCGGGAAAACAAGGAACTTCATAACCAGATGATGTCCTTGCAGGAAAGACTTGATCACTTCCTCAATATTGAAGAGACGCTTTCCAAAACTATTATCGTGGCACAGGAAGCAGCTGATGAGGTTAAGAACAATGCCAAGAAAGAAGCTCAGCTGATCATTAAGGAATCCGAGAAGAATGCTGACCGTATTATTAATGAATCACTTTCCAAGTCGCGTAAAATTGCCATGGAAGTGGAAGAATTAAAAAAGCAGGCTTCGATCTACCGTACGCGGTTCCGGACGCTGGTTGAAGCGCAGCTTGAGCTGTTGAGCCAAGATGGCTGGGAAGCGTTGGAGTCTTCCAGTGATTCCCGGGATACCCGTGAGGCAAATGAAGTATACTAGGCTTCTGCTTGGTTGACTTTTGATACAAAAAGGACTATAACTATAGTCATATCGGTTGTTGTGCGAATGTACAACATCCTAGCGTTATATGTATTCAATGATGGGATAAGTAAGCTTTGGATATGTCCTTCAGAGAGTTGGCGATTTGCTGAGAGCCAATGTTCAGACCAAAAGCCGAAGATCCTCCCGGAGAAGTAAAGCTGAACCGTTAGCTGCTAACGTGCGTAAGCTGAACCGGATTGCCGAACGTTATATCGGCTCCTTGCTGAATCGAGCGTTTCCTAGTGGAAAGCTTTTAGGCGAGGACTTAAGGAGTCGTTCTGAAGAAGCTTTTTTCTTCGTGAACGGAATTAGGGTGGTCACGCGAGCAGAAGCCTCGTCCCTTTGGGGATGAGGCTTTTTTTGTGCTTGGAGAAGCTTCTTTGGATCTTTTTCCGAATCCCCCTAAGTCCCCTTTCCAAGCCTTTGCTTCCGAAGCGAGTTTTCCTTTGGGAAACTTTTAGGGACCCCAGAGGACGCCGCCCTCTGGACACCCGAAAGGTTGGTGGTTTGAGGGGCGGCGGTGATCCAATGTGACGGGTGGTGGAGATGCTCGGTTCTTCCTCAACTTCCCTTCGGATACGTCATCGGGAACCTATCGTGCGTTGAAAATGTTCGAGGCAGGCAGTCACTTTCCAGCCTATAAATCAAGACAGCGCATCCGTAAAGCGTGCCCCGTTCTTTGCGCAAGCAAAGAATAGGGGCGAAAAGCGGGTATCACATACAAAAGTTTCAAAGTACGCACTCTGTTGCACATTCCGATTCATTTCGGGTGTCCAGAGGGCGAGCCCTTGGGGTCCCTCTTACGAAGAGGGATTTAGGGAGATGGGAAATTAACGCATCCGTAAAGCGTGCCCCGTTCTTTGCGCAAGCAATGAATAGGGGCGAAAAGCGGGTATCACATACAAAAGTTTCAAAGTACGCACTCTGTTGCACATTCCGATTCATTTCGGGAGTCCAGAGGGCAGAGCCCTTGGGGTCCCCCTTACGAAGAGGGATTTAGGGGGATGGGAAATTCCTTTGAAGGAAAACGAAAGGTAGGATATTTATGCAAAAAGTCGATATCAAAGAAAAAGCACGCTCCCGCGATTTGCGGGTACTCAAGAAATGGAACGAGGAAGACACCTTCCGCAAGTCCATGGAAAACCGTGAAGGTAAGAAAAATTACGTTTTCTACGAAGGTCCTCCAACAGCCAACGGCGCTCCGCATATCGGGCACGTTCTGGGCCGCGTCATCAAGGACTTTATCGGTCGTTATCAGACGATGAAAGGCTACCGCGTCGTCCGCAAAGCCGGATGGGATACGCATGGATTGCCGGTTGAGCTTGGAGTTGAGAAGCAGCTCGGGATCTCCGGTAAGCAGGAAATTGAAAAATACGGCGTGGAAGAATTTATTAAGAAGTGTAAAGCCAGCGTTTTCGAATATGAAAAACAATGGAGAGAGCTGACGGAAGCCATCGGCTACTGGACGGATTTGGATCATCCGTACATCACGCTTGAGAACAACTACATTGAGAGCGTATGGAACATCCTGGCGACCATCCATGAAAAAGGCCTGCTCTATCGCGGTCACCGCGTAAGCCCGTATTGCCCTTGCTGCCAAACGACACTCAGCTCCCATGAAGTGGCACAAGGTTATGAAGATGTGAAGGATCTCAGCGCAACAGCCAAATTCAAGCTGCATGACAGTGGCGAATATGTGCTTGCTTGGACGACCACTCCTTGGACGCTTCCGGCTCACGTTGCACTCGCGATGAACCCGGATATGGACTACGTACGTGTGGAGAAGAACGGGGAAGTGTACATTGTTGCTAAAAACCTGGTGGAAGACGTAATGAAAGAGGATTATCAGGTTTTGTCCACGCATAAAGGTTCCGAGTTTATCGGAAAAACCTATACACCGCCATTTACGTACACCAAGCCTGAAAAAGGCAACCTGATCGTTGGCGCATCCTTCGTAACGGATGCCAGCGGTACAGGTATCGTTCATATGGCACCTGCGCACGGTGAGGACGACTATAAAACCTGCCGCGAAAACGGCATTAGCTTCATCAGCGTCGTCAATGCACAGGGACGTTATACCGATGAGATCACGGATCTTGCTGGACGTTTCGTGAAAGATTGCGACCTGGATATCGTGAAAATGCTGTCCGAAAAGGGACTTCTTTTCAGCAAGGAAAAATACGAGCACAGCTATCCATTCTGCTGGCGCTGCAAATCTCCGTTGCTGTATTACGCGATGGAGAGCTGGTTCATTGAAACCACAGCCGTGAAGGATCAATTGATCGCCAATAACAACAGCGTGGAATGGTTCCCGGGTCATATCCGCGAAGGCCGCTTCGGCAAATTCCTTGAGGATCTGGTGGACTGGAACATCAGCCGTAACCGCTACTGGGGTACGCCTTTGAACGTCTGGGTCTGCGATTCCTGTAAAAAAGAATACTCTCCGCATAGCTTTGCGGATCTGAGAGAGCATGCAACGACAGAACTTCCGGATGATTTCGAGTTGCATAAGCCTTACGTGGACGGAGTGAAAGTGCACTGTCCGCATTGCGAAGGTGGAGTGATGGAACGCACTTCCGAGGTCATTGACGTATGGTTTGACAGCGGTTCGATGCCATTTGCACAGCATCACTATCCATTCGAAAACGTGGAAAACTTCGAAGATCAATTCCCTGCCGACATGATCTGTGAAGGGATTGACCAGACCCGCGGCTGGTTCTATAGCCTGCTGGCGGTTTCCACGCTCTTCAAGGGAGTAGCGCCATACAAGGCCGTCATCGCTACGGGCCACATCCTTGATGAAAACGGACAAAAAATGTCTAAATCTAAAGGTAATGTCATCGACCCTTGGGAAATCATCAATGAATTCGGTACGGATGCCTTCCGTTGGGCTTTGCTCGCGGACAGTGCGCCATGGAACAGCAAACGCTTCTCTAAAGGCATCGTGGCCGAAGCGAAATCCAAAGTCGTGGATACGCTGGTGAATACTCATTCGTTCCTGACCCTGTATGCGAATATCGATGGATACGACCCTGCAGAACATCCGTACAAACCGTCAAACAATAAGCTGGATCGGTGGATACTTTCCCGTTTGAACAGCCTGATCCAGTTGGTTGACAAAGGATTGGCGGTTAACGACTTCCTGAATTCCGCCAAAGGCATCGAAGGCTTTATTGATGAGCTGAGCAACTGGTACATCCGCCGTTCCCGCGACCGTTTCTGGGGAAGTGGCTTGACCGAGGACAAACTTGCAGCATATGGTACTCTAACGCATGTCCTGCTCACCCTCGCCCAGTTGATGGCACCTTATACGCCGTTCCTGTCCGAAGATATCTATACGAACCTCGGCGGCGGCACAAGCGTGCATCTGGCGGACTTCCCGCAAGCCGACGAGACTCTCATCAATAAGTCGCTGGAAGCGGATATGGAAGCAGCCCGTCAAATCGTTGAACTCGCGCGGAACGTACGTAACGAAACGGGCATCAAAACCCGTCAGCCATTGTCTGAACTGATTATCTCAATGGATCGTCCTTTTGACGTAGAGGGCTACCAAGAAATCGTCAAGGAAGAGATCAATGTGAAGGAACTCGTGCTTGAAACCAGCGACAGCGGGTTTGTTGATTTTACGTTGAAAATGAACTTGAAAGTCGCCGGTAAAAAATACGGTAAAAATATCGGCTTCCTGCAAGGCTTCCTCAAAGGTCTGACTCCGGAGGAAACAAGAGCAGCCGTTCAATCGGGAAGCATCAATGTAACTTCTCCGGAAGGGGAAGAGCTGCAAATCACAGCTGAAGAACTGCTGGTAGATAAGCATGCCAAGAGCGGTTTCGCTTCAGCATCCGGTTATGGCATTACAGTGGCCTTGAATACGGAAATCACTCCTGAACTCGAGCAGGAAGGTTGGGTCAGAGAAGTGGTCCGTGCCGTACAGGATTACCGCAAAAAGCTGGATCTGCCGATCGAAAAGCGTGTTACCCTGGTGCTTGACGCAGACGAAGAGCTTACTAAGGCGATTCAGTCTTTTGACCATGTGCTTCGTGAGAACGTACTCGTCAAAGATCTCATCTTCGGTAAGGTAGCAGCCATGGAAACCGTTGACCTGGCCGGTAAAACGCTGGGCATTCACATTGCTGAATAGTTTTTAGACATGATTCATACTGTGGGAAATTACCCGCATTGAATGAGTGCCGCGTTTTCGGCAAATAATAGCAGTCAAAAGGAATAAACGAGCCTTCAAGCGCAGATGAAAGTCTGCGGCCTTTGGGCTCGTTTGTTTTTCTTCGAGATATGCGGTTATGAATTCAAAAGGGGAAGAACTCATGGTGAATGATCCTAAGAACGGTGAACCAGCTGCAGGCGAAGAGCAGCTGAGCCGGATGTATCAACTAACGGTCCAGATTGCGGATCAGATGGAGAGATCCCGCATTGCCGACTATACCCAGCTCCTGCATAAGCCCTGGCGGCTCATCTGGTTGAATTTGCTCTCCGGAACGGCACGAGGGGTCGGCATTGCGATCGGCTTTACTTTTTTCGCGGCCACTATTATTTACGTTCTGCAGGTCCTTGGAGCGCTTAATCTGCCGATCATCGGCGATTATATCGCGGATATCGTGCGAATCGTTCAGCGTCAGCTTGAGCTGAATACGTATTAAGGTAAGGATCAGAAGAATTCTTCTTCGTCCTCTTCCTCTTCGGCAAGCTGACTCATGTCGATACCTTCGCCTTTATCAATGTATCTGCGGTATTCCTGGTTTCGGACGATATCAATGAGATTGCCGTAAATGTCTGTAGCTACAAAGGCTTCCAGCGGTTCGACGCAGCCTTCCAGCTCTTCCGAGGCTTCGATTTCCATCTCGTTATAGCTGTGGATTTCATTGCCTTCGGCCATGGCCGGGGAATTGGAGGTTCCAAAGTTCTCGAGCACCTGCCAGGCATCTTCGCCATCAAAGCCGTTTTGATCTTCGCGCTCATCGAGGCTAGTGCGGCCGAAAGGTGGCAACAAAAATTCCTCTTCTACCGGGCGGTAATTAGAAACATGCCGTTTGGGCGTATCCTCAATACAATATTCCGTCGTGGGAACGGCTTCGAGACGCTCATAGGCAATGGCTTTGCCGCAAACAGGACATACGCCGTAGGAACCCTGATCCATCCGCGCGAGCGCGTCACTGATAAGATCCATCTGGTGATCGTCATGATCCTGTAAAGTAAGATCGATCTCTCGGTCGTACAATTCGGTTGCGACATCGGCAGGATGATTATCGATATGAGACAGCTCGCCGGTTTCATCACGCATGGATTCATCCAGTCCGTAATGGTCATTGTCCTGATCTTTATGCTGTATGGATTGCTGCTGCTCTTCCAGCAGGGAACGAAGATGTTTGAGCTGTGTAGCGGTAAGATGCTGCATGGATACAGGCCCCTTTCCTTTTTGGCAGACGAACGCCGCTTAAGACGATTCCTTTCATTCTAGAATGCGCGGAAATGATGGGTTTTAGAGAAGGAAAATCTTCTCGTCACTGGACGTTAATGGACGATTTCTGACGTGCTGTGCTACAATATACGAGTCTTTAGTTGACATGAAGCCGTTATATTTTGCCGGCCTAAATGATAAGAACGGAGTGACTTGGTGCTGTGTGGTATTACATACTCGCTTTAATTGCATTTTTAGTGGATCAGAGTACGAAATTCATGATTGCAAAACAATTGGAGATTGGTGAAGAAATACCAGTCATCGGCAATTTCTTTCTGATTACCTCAAGCCGTAACCGGGGTGCTGCTTTTGGGATTCTTCCAAACCAAAGATGGTTTTTTGTCGTCGTCACCGTGGTTGTCGTCATCGCCATTATCTGGTACATGCAAAGAGTGAGGAAATCCTCTTCACGTAAGCTGCTGCCCGTTGCCCTTAGTCTCGTATTGGGAGGTGCCATCGGCAACTTCCTTGATCGTGCACTGAATGGGGAAGTCGTGGACTTTTTGATGTTTAACTTCGGAAGTTATACGTTTCCAATTTTCAACATTGCAGACTCCTGTATTGTTGTCGGGGTCGCGCTCATTATTTTGGATTCGCTGATTGATTTGAATAAAACAACACCAGAGAGCAAGAGCCAGGAAGGGAATGAAATTGTGTGAGTGAAACCGATATCCGGGAGTGGGTGATCGACCGGGAATTTGCCAAGGACCGGATCGACAAGTATATCACTGAATCCTGGGAAGATGAGGTGTCCAGATCCCAGGTACAGTTATGGATCGCTTCGGGCCATGTCAAGGTCAACGGAAATGCGGTAAAGGCCAATTATAAACTGGCGGAAGGCGATCATCTCGAAGTGATGGTCCCGGAACCGTCCGCCGTGGAAATCGTGGCTGAGGATATTCCGCTTGATGTCGCTTATGAGGACCGCGATGTGATCGTGGTGAACAAACCGAGAGGCATGGTTGTGCATCCGGCTCCTGGACATTCATCGGGAACGCTCGTCAATGCGTTGATGTATCATTGCAAGGACTTGTCCGGTATTAACGGAGAGCTTCGTCCCGGTATTGTGCACCGGATCGATAAAGATACCTCAGGCCTTTTGATGGCAGCCAAAAACGACAAGGCGCATGCTTCACTGGCCGCACAGCTGAAGGATCATAGCGTTACACGCCGATATATCGCCCTGGTCCATGGTAATGTGAGCCATGACCAAGGAACCGTGGATGCACCGATTGGCCGCGATCCCCAGGATCGCAAGATGTTTACGGTTTCCGAAAAAAACAGCAAGCATGCCGTTACGCATTTCGTTGTTCTGGAGCGTTTTGGTGATTATACGGTGCTTGAGTTGCAGCTTGAAACGGGAAGAACGCATCAAATCCGCGTTCACATGAAATTCATCGGTCATCCTCTGGTGGGCGATCCTGTTTATGGACGCAGTAAAGGCATCAAAATGGACGGACAAGCGCTGCATGCCAAAGTGCTAGGATTCGTTCATCCGTCGAGCGGAGAGTACATGGAATTTACGGCTCCGATTCCATCTGATATGGAGGAACTGCTGACGAATCTGCGAAGTCGCTGAAGTACAAATGATACGATAATTAATCCATGGCTTTCAGCCATGGATTCCTTCATATTTAGGGTAGAAATTTTGCCTAAATAGGAGATGAAATATGACATGAGTATCGAACAATATCAAAACACGTTTATCCAAAATCATTTTGCGGACCGGATTGGCGGTTCCAATTACGGTAAAGATACGGCGATCTATAAGTTTGAAAAAATCAAACGCGCCAAAGCACAAGCGAAAAAGGATTTTCCTGATGTCGAACTGATCGACCTGGGCGTAGGCGAACCTGATGAAATGGCAGATGCCGGCATTGTCGCGAAGCTTGCCGAAGAAGCGGCCAAGCCTGAGAATCGGGGATACGCTGACAATGGTATTGCTGAGTTTAAAGAAGCGGCAGCGCATTATCTGAAAGAAGTATTTAACGTGGAAGGAATTGCCCCTGAGACGGAAGTGCTTCATTCCATCGGCTCCAAGCCGGCATTGGCGATGCTGCCTTCCTGCTTCATCAATCCGGGAGATGTGACCATCATGACGGTTCCTGGTTACCCGGTCATGGGTACCCACACCAAATACCTCGGCGGGGAAGTTTACAACATTGAGCTCAAAAAAGAGAACAATTTCCTGCCAGATCTGAATTCGATTCCAGCGGATATTGCTAAGCGCGCCAAGCTTTTTTATCTTAACTATCCGAACAATCCGACCGGAGCCAGCGCAACGATGGAGTTTTTTACCGAGGTTGTGAAATGGGCCAAGAAGCATAACGTTGTTATCGTACATGATGCTCCATATGCTGCATTGACGTATGACGGATTGAAGCCGCTTAGCTTCCTGTCCGTTCCCGGAGCCAAAGACGTGGGCGTCGAGCTTCATTCCCTGTCCAAGTCGTACAATATGACCGGATGGCGGATTGGATTTATCGCAGGTAACCCGCTTGTTGTAAAAGCATTCGGCGATGTGAAGGATAACAATGATTCCGGGCAATTTATCGCAATTCAGAAAGCGGCAGCATATGGTCTGTACAATCCGCAAATTACGGAGAAAATCGCCGCCAAATATTCTCGCCGGCATGAAATGCTGGTTGCAGCTTTGAATGAGCTGGGCTTCCAGGCTGAAAAACCGAAAGGTTCATTCTTCCTGTACGTGGAAGCACCTAAAGGGATCAAGGGCGGTATCCGTTTTGAGTCTGGCGAGGACTTCTCCCAGTTCCTGATCAGGGAAAAGCTGATCTCCAGCGTGCCTTGGGATGATGCCGGTCATTTTGTGCGTTTCTCCGTTACGTTTATCGCAAACGGTGAAGAAGACGAACAACGTGTTATCAATGAAATCAAGAGCCGTTTAAGCGATGTGGAATTTGAATTTTAATCGTTGATGATATAGTGGAAACGGGCAGCCGAGGGGCTGCCCATTTCTTTTGTTCTCCAGGCGATTCTTTGGTGAACTTGGTACAGGCTCATGGCGGATGGATGCTCTAGGATTAATTGCGCCATCCGGAATTCTTTGCTATACTTTTCGCATGATTGCGACAGGGGGTCTTATTGATGGCAACGCTGATTTGCTCATTTGCTAGGAAGTCCTCATGCAAAGCCTGATCTAGGGCGATACTTTGCGTGAGGTGCGATAGAATGGATTCAATCGCCCGAACTTATCTTTATCGTTTCTAATAACGGCTTTGCACCTTATACAATTTTCCATCAAAAATAAGGGGCTGAAGAGCTATGAGTACTCCATTTATTAGAAACCATCAATATAATATCATTAAGAAACAAACGGATTTTCTTCTGAAAACACTGCGAACCGTCGCGGATCGAAGGGTTTTAGAGACCGTAAGATACCGTGCTGCGGTGAACGTAACGGAGGCATTTTCTAGCCTGACAGGGGATCAGCAACGGATGCTGGAACAAATTTCGATCTTCGAGACGGCATTTGATTTTCAAAAATATCTTAGTGAAATAGAAGCATACCTAGAGCCGTACCCGCCGATTACGCTGAAACAGATTCAGAAGTTATTTCCTAAACATAAAAAACTGAAAGTTCCCGATCTGCAATCCATCGATTTTCGATTCGTGACATACTTGAGCTGGGTAGATGTGGCCACGAACAGGTTATTCATCATTTATCCGTTCGAAGGACGGTTCATTGGCATTGAAGGAAGAATTACGCCGACGAACAAGAAAGGGTATTGCCTGTTTTGCAATCGTCACCAAGAGCTTGCTTTCTTCTCAGTCAAGACCAAGCCAGCGATCGCATCGCCGGATAACTACGCATCCATTGGTCAATATGTATGTATGGATAACCATGCATGTAATCAGGTCATTACCGATACAGGACCACTCGAAAAGTTCATTCTCTCCATTCGTAAATAACGCAAATTCATAGAAAAAGGCTGCCCGAAGGCAGCCTGGAAATACCGAGAAACCCAGTCAATATGACTGGGTTTCTCACGTGATGGAATGTGATAAAATGCTGCAAGTTCAGCGCTACTCCGAAATAATCCGGTCTGCATATACAGCAACGTTACCGCTGCCATAGCTGCCATAAGTAATTTGCAATTTATAGTAGTCTGCCGGTAGATTGGAAGCCAACAGTACTTTTTCGGTTTTCGTCTCGCCTGGACGCACCGATACGTATGCTGTGCCTACAGAAACATCACCCGTTGGTGTCACTTTAAGCAAGGTCAGTGTGACAGAACCCCATGAATTGAAATTCTGGTTGTAATAAGTAGCCTCGTACGAAACTTTACCAGAGAGGTACAGGGGCACGGAAGTGGAAGCAGATGCTGCCGATGCAAACGTGAACAGCATGATCATGATGATGGCAATGAAGGAAAACTTTTTCATAATAGATCATCACCTTCCCAAATTAAGGTATTAATTCCATTTTATTTTATATATATCTACCAAATGTGTCAATCTATAGAATTGGAATATTTAGGGAATTGACCGAACTCATCGAATTTGAGCGGATTTAAATTTAACATCTACCCACGATGATAATAGCCACCAAAATGACCATGCCGATTATGTTACAAATGACAGGTGGTATCAAAAATAACTATGGTGCAATCTTTGTTAGCACTCTCCTAATTGATTATTCGAAAAAATTTGATTCAGAATTTGCAAAATCCTCATATATCTTATTGAAGCTGCTTCAAAAAAGTGACACTGTGTGAGCATCTACTGTTGAGATAATGGCAACACTCGTTTGAGTTGATGGAAAGGGGCGTTGTAGGTGGCTACCGATGAAGAGCAGATCGAGGTACAAAATAGGCTGGGCCAGTTGATTAAAAAAGAATTAAGGGCCAGGACGCTGTCCATGCGAAAACTGAGCGAAATCATTGGAATGGATACGGCGACCATATCGCGAATTGTAAACGGGAAACAGAAACCTCGTCTTGAGCATCTCAACATGTTCTCGGAGTATTTGGAGATTCCATTGACGGAGCTTTTCGCTGCTGCAGGATTTGAGATCTCGATGCAAAAGGATGGGGTACAAGAGCTCAGAGACGCCATTCAGGGTATCGGAATTAACGTGGAGGATATGGCCATCCAAATCCGCAAGGAATTGCATAAATATGAGGCATATGCAAAAACGGAGGAAGGCAGAGAAATGATCAAAAGGTCTTTCTTGCCGAAACTGGATCAGCTGCGGAGCGCGGGTTATTATATAGACCAATTAAAGGATCTCTACAAGGAATTTGATTCCGGCAACCTGCCTGACTCTGAGCAGCATGTCATTGGCAGCGCGCTTTTGTATTTCGTTCTGTCGGCCGATATTATTCCTGATTTCAGCTTTCCGTTTGGATATATTGATGATGCGATAGCTGTGCGTATTGTGATGGAGCGACTGGAACAAATGAGAAGACCTTCGTGATTTTTAGAGTCAAAGATGGTAAAGTGGTATGTATGGAAATGACATATATGTTTATGAACACGGGAGCTGATGACCCTGCTTAATCGTTTGAACTGGTCTTTGTATGTGGAACATTTATCCGAACTGCGAAAGCGGTTATTTTGGATCCTTGCCGTTTTTCTGGTGTCGATGATTATCGCCTTGTTTTTTACGGGAGATGTGCTTCAATTTCTGAAAAGTCGGCCTCCGGCTTCGCTTGTAGCCTGGAACGCATTCAGTCCCTTTGACGGGATCAAAATTTATATGTATCTGTCTGCGGCGCTGTCGTTGATCGTGGCGGTTCCGTTTACTTTGTTTCAAATATGGGGTTTCGTCAAAAAAGGGCTCCGGAAGGATGAACGCAGGGCTGCGCTCAAATATATCCCGGCCGCCTTTATGTTAGTGGTCGTTGGTTTTGTATTTGCCTATTTCGTCGTGTTTCCTATGGCGTTCCGTTTCACGACGGAAACAACGAAAAATTTGGGGCTGGTCGAGACCTATGGCATTGCGCAGTATTTTTCCTTTCTCACCAATATCGTGGTGCCGGTTTCTTTGGCTTTTGAGCTTCCTGTTATTGCTATGTTTTTGACCAGACTTCGTATATTGAATCCGGCCAAGCTAGGTAAAATGCGAAAAGTGGCTTATATGGTTCTGGTATTTATCGCCTGCATGATATCTCCGCCAGAGTTTTTTTCCCATATTTCCGTCTCTGTGCCGTTTATCATATTGTACGAGATCAGCGTTGTAATGTCCCGAGTGGTTTACCGCAAGCAACAGCGGCTGGATAACGAATACGACGAGCGAATGAACTATGGTGCGGTCTAAGCGATGGACAAGCCATTCCATGATCGTAATCAGGATTAAAGAGGAGTGAGTAATTCCTATGTTAAGCGATATCGGTGTACCGGGCTTTATCCTTTTGGCAGTGCTGGCATTATTGCTGTTCGGCCCGAACAAGCTGCCAGGCCTTGGACGAGCGGCAGGCAAAACGGTGCGTGAGGTAAAAAGGGAGATGAATGAGATTTTCGGTGATGCACCGAAAGCTCAAAACAACGCGCCGGCTGTGCCGCATCAAACTGCAGAGCCTGCGTCGACATCCGTGCAAACCGGGACCCAGCCCCAACGGAATTTACCGGAATAAGTTTCATATCCCAAAAAGGTCGAAGCCTGTTGACTTTTCAAGGCCCGTCTGTCATAATTCTCTGTAGTTAAATATGCACCTTTAATTCAGTCCCGTGAGACTGGCAAGGTAACGTGAATCGAGGTTCACTTTTGCGGCATGCGCATGTTTTTGTGCGGACCGGAAGTTTCCTCATGACCTATTATGTCTAACGACGTTAACTCCTTGCCTTTCGGGCAAGGAGTTTTTTGCGTCTTCACGGGTGATAATGTAGTCAAAATCCCTTAAACAAAGGAGTGTGGAGCATGAGTACTGAAGTGCATGTCATTATGGATGAAACGGCGATCCGCCGCGCACTGACACGGATTGCACACGAAATACTGGAGAGGAACAAGGGGATTGACAACTGCGTTCTGATCGGCATTAAAACGCGGGGAGAGTTTCTGGCAGAGAGGCTTGCCGCGAAAATACTTGAGATTGAAGGAACGCCGGTCGTTTGGGGAGCACTCGATGTGACCCCTTACAGGGACGATCAGAATGAAACGGACCCGAAAGCGGCTATGGATGTGAATAAAGAGCTTAAGGCTCTAAACATAAAAGATAAGAAGGTTATACTCTTCGACGATGTGCTGTAC
Organism: Paenibacillus dendrobii; assembly: GCF_009807035.1. GTDB lineage: Bacteria > Bacillota > Bacilli > Paenibacillales > Paenibacillaceae > Paenibacillus_AQ > Paenibacillus_AQ dendrobii. The sequence continues at coordinate 523,550 of NZ_WUBI01000002.1, read as the reverse complement.
ACAGGCCGGACGATACGGGCGGCGATGGATGCACTAATGGATTGCGGCAGACCTCAGATGATCCAGCTCGCTGTACTCGCGGACAGGGGACATCGTGAACTTCCGATCCGACCGGATTATATAGGAAAGAACGTTCCAACTTCCAGACAGGAACAGATTGAAGTCGCTTTGATCGAAACGGATGGCAAGGATGAGGTTGTGATTTTCCAAAACCGGGAGGAGAAATAACATGATGACGATGACGAAGCTCAAGGAACGCAGCTTACTCGGACTTAAGGATCTCAGCCGTCAGGAAATCGAGTCAATACTGGATCGGGCCGCATATTGGGAAGCGCAGCAGGAAAAAGTCGTGCCGGTGCTCAGCACAAGCTTTGTGGCGAACATGTTCTTCGAGAACAGCACGCGGACTCGCTTCTCTTTCGAAATGGCTGAAAAAAGACTTGGAGCCCAAGTCCTGAACTTCTCGGCGGCTGCATCCAGCGTGGAAAAAGGAGAGTCGATCTACGACACAGTCAAAACGCTGGAATCCATGGGAATCGATGCTGGAGTCATCCGTTTGAAGCCGTCGGGCGTGCTTGAAGAACTGGCAGGCAAACTGACGGTCCCGCTCATCAACGCAGGGGACGGTAACAACGAGCATCCGACACAAGCACTGCTGGACCTCTTCACTATGAAAAGAAAATTCGGAACCCTTCAAGGGTTGACCGTTTCGATCATCGGCGACATATCTCACAGCCGTGTGGCAAGATCGGATCTCTGGGCGCTTAAAAAGTTCGGGGCCGAAGTCAAGTTCTGCGCACCCCGCAGCATGCAAGCACCGGAACTTGAGCCTTATGCGCAATATGTCTCCATGGAAGAGGCCATGAAATCGGATGTGGTCATGATGCTGCGGGTTCAACTTGAACGCCATGAAACGGGCATGTTGAAATCGGCAGAGGAATACAGGGCACAATATGGATTAACTGTAGAGCGTGCAGCCAAGCTATCCAAACACACATTGATTATGCATCCTGCACCGGTAAATCGGAATGTGGAAATCGACGATGCTGTTGTCGAGTGCGAGCAATCGGCCATATTCACACAGATGAGCAACGGGGTTCCGGTACGTATGGCAGTGATGGAGAGAGCTTTGAAATAGGCTGAAGCAAGAATTTAGATGTAATTATGCTAATAAATATACACAAATATGAATTAATATTATACAATAGGTTGGAAGCCACGGCGCCAATCGACGAGCGGAGGTAAACAGCGTGCATATTATTACGAATGCTAGCGTGTTGAATGAACAAGGTGAACTGGTCAAAAAACATATCATCCTAGAAGACGGAGTCATCCGGAATCTGATCGACGGGGACTCAGCATGGGAGCCGAAGGAAGGCATCGAAGTAACGGACGCAGCGGGCAAGCTGGTCACGCCGGGTCTGATCGATATGCATGTTCATTTGCGCGAACCTGGCTTTGAACATAAAGAAACCATTGAAACCGGAAGCCGTTCGGCTGCCAAGGGCGGTTTTACAACGATTGCCTGCATGCCGAATACCAAACCGGTAACAGACAATCCGGAAACCGTCAAACAGGTGCTGGATAAGGCACGCGAAGCTGGGATTGTGAAAGTCCTTCCTTATGCAGCCATCACGGTTAGAGAGTTAGGACGGGAACTGACTGATTTCACTGCACTCAAGGAAGCTGGGGCCATTGGATTTACCGACGACGGCGTAGGCGTGCAGAATGCGCAAATGATGAAAAACGCCATGCGGATGGCTGCCGAACTGGATATGCCGGTCATCGCGCACTGCGAAGAGAACTCGCTCGTTGAAAGAGGATGCGTAACGGAAGGGAAGTTTGCCGAGAAGCATGGACTGGTGGGAATTCCGAATGAGTCGGAAGCGATCCATGTCGGCCGGGACATCCTGCTTGCAGAAGCTACAGGGGTTCACTACCATGTATGCCACGTCAGCACTGAGCAGTCCATCCGGTTGATCCGCCAGGCCAAATCCATCGGCATCAACGTGACTGCTGAGGTATGCCCGCATCACCTACTGTTGTCCGATGAAGATATCCCAGGACTTGATGCCAATTGGAAAATGAATCCGCCGCTGCGCTCCCCGCGCGACGTAGAGGCTTGTATCGAAGCCCTGCAGGACGGAACGCTGGATATCATCGTTACGGACCATGCTCCCCATACCGAAGAGGAAAAAGCAAAAGGAATGGAAATGGCGCCATTCGGCATCGTTGGCTTCGAGACTGCATTTCCACTCCTGTACACGAAATTCGTACAAACAGGAAAATGGGATCTCTCCTTCCTGGTGAGTCGCATGACTGCTGATCCTGCCAAGGTATTCGGACTGGAGACAGGGAGATTGGAAGAAGGTGCACCAGCCGATCTGACAATGATCGACCTGGACACGGAGAAAGAGGTCGATCCGAAGGAATTCGCGACCAAAGGACGCAACACTCCGTTTACCGGATGGAAGCTAAAAGGTTGGCCGGTGAAAACTTGGGTGGACGGCAAGATTGTATGGGCTGATTAAACCGGACACTGCCGGCATCAAAAAAGAAACACTTTGATATAGCCAAAAAAAGAAGAATGCTGCAAAGACAAATATCGCTTTTTGCAGCATCCTCAAACATACGTATTTGACAGAGGAGTGAATGGAATGCAAGCAAGATTGCTTCTGGAGGATGGAACGCTGTTTACAGGCAGTGCTTTCGGTGCCGAAGGTGAAAAAACAGGTGAGGTTGTATTCAATACGGGGATTACAGGATATCAAGAGGTATTGTCTGATCCATCCTACTGCGGACAGATCGTGACGATGACTTATCCGTTGATCGGTAACTACGGGATTACCCGCGATGACTTTGAATCTGTAGCGCCATTCGTGCATGGATTCGTCGTGCGCCGCCATGAAACCGTGCCAAGTAACTGGCGTGCGGAATACAGCGTCGATAACCTGTTGAAAGAATATGGCATCGTCGGTATCAGCGGCATCGATACCCGCATGTTGACTCGCATGATCCGCCAACACGGAACCATGAAGGGAATTCTCACGACTTCGGCCCAGTCGGTGGAAGAATTGAGAGAAAGACTGACAGCCAGCCCGATCCTGACGAATCAGGTGGCTACGGTATCCACGAAACATACGTACAGCAGCCCGGGTTCCAAAGAACGGATCGTCCTGGTTGACTATGGAGCCAAAACAGGTATCCTGCGCGAACTGACTGCGCGTGGCTGCGACGTGGTGGTTGTGCCGCAAGACACGACTGCGGAAGAGATCCGCCGGCTGAATCCGGACGGCATTCAGCTGTCTAACGGCCCTGGGGATCCGAAGGATGTACCACATGCAATCCGCACGATCCAAGAGCTTCTCGGTGAATATCCAATCTTCGGTATCTGCCTCGGCCATCAATTGTTCGCACTCGCTTGCGGAGCGGATACGGATAAGCTTAAATTCGGTCACCGCGGTGGCAATCATCCGGTTAAAGATCTGAAAACAAACCGTTGCTACATCACCTCTCAAAACCATGGCTACACGGTAACGGAGGATTCGATCGCAGGCACGGAACTTGAAGTGACTCACATCAACAACAACGACAAAACCATTGAAGGTCTGAAGCATAAAAAGTATCCGGTCTTCACTGTCCAATATCACCCAGAAGCTGCACCAGGTCCATATGACAACAGCTATCTCTTCGATCAGTTCCTGGAGATGATCAGAGAACATAAACAGCAGAATCCGGCGAACCCGCGCCAGGCTGAGCTTGCTGCAGCCGCGAAAGGAGAACGTTAATCATGCCACTTAATAAACAACTTAAGAAAATTCTCGTTATCGGCTCGGGCCCGATCGTAATCGGTCAGGCGGCAGAATTCGACTATGCAGGTACACAGGCCTGCGAGGCGCTCAAAGAAGAAGGCGTTGAGGTTGTGCTGATCAATAGCAACCCGGCAACGATCATGACGGATACCAATATGGCAGACAAAGTCTATATTGAACCGATTACCCTTGACTTTGTGACACAAATTATTCGCCAGGAGCGTCCGGACGGACTGTTGCCGACACTCGGCGGACAAACTGGACTGAACATGGCGGTAGAACTCGCGAAGGCAGGTATTCTGGAGCAGGAGAACGTTAAGCTGCTCGGAACGCAGCTGGATTCGATCGAGAAAGCGGAAGACAGAGACTTGTTCCGTGAGCTGATGCGCGAGCTGGAGCAGCCGGTTCCGGAAAGCACGATCGTTACGACGCTTGAAGAATCGCTGGTGTTTGCGGAAGAGGTCGGATATCCGGTCATCGTTCGTCCGGCTTACACGCTAGGCGGCACAGGCGGAGGAATTTGCGCAACCGAAGAAGAACTGCGTGAAACGGTATCCTCCGGTATCCGCTACAGTCCGATCGGCCAGTGTCTGATCGAGAAGAGCATCGCGGGCATGAAAGAAATTGAATATGAAGTCATGCGCGACGCGAACGATAATTGTATCGTGGTCTGCAACATGGAAAACTTCGATCCCGTCGGCGTTCATACCGGCGATAGCATCGTCGTGGCGCCGAGCCAGACGCTGTCCGACCGGGAGTATCAAATGCTGAGATCGGCATCCTTAAAAATCATCCGTGCTTTGAACATCGAAGGTGGATGTAACGTGCAGTTAGCGCTCGATCCGCACAGCTACCAATATTATGTCATCGAAGTTAACCCGCGGGTAAGCCGCTCTTCGGCTCTGGCTTCGAAAGCGACCGGCTATCCGATCGCCAAAATGGCTGCCAAAATTGCTTTGGGATACACCTTGGATGAACTGACTAACCCGGTGACGGGTCAAACTTACGCATGCTTTGAGCCGACGCTGGATTACATTGTAAGCAAAATCCCGCGCTGGCCGTTTGATAAATTCATTCACGCCAACCGCAAGCTGGGTACGCAAATGAAAGCAACCGGCGAAGTCATGGCCATCGGACGGACCTTTGAGGAATCCATCCATAAAGCGATCCGCTCCCTGGAAATCGGCGTGCACCGCTTGTATCTGAAGGGAACTGACGAGCTGAGCGAAGAGGTGCTGAAAGAGCGTCTAGTCAAGGTGGACGACGAGCGCATCTTCCTGATTGCGGAAGCCTTCCGCCGCGGCTTCGATCTTCAGTCGATCCAGGACCTGACCAAAATCGACTGGTGGTTCCTCGACAAGCTGCAGGGAATGATCGCCTTCGAGGCCCAAATCCAGCAAAAAGAGCTGACATACGATACTCTGTATGAAGCCAAACGCCTTGGTTTTACCGACCGCGCGATTGCCGAAATTCGTGCGCAAGTAAATGCTGACACCTACGCTACGGAAGTGGAAGTGCGTGACTACCGCCTGCAGAACGACCTGCGTCCGGTATACAAAATGGTAGATACATGTGCAGCCGAATTCGAGGCTTCCACGCCTTACTACTACTCTACTTACGAAACAGAGAACGAAGTTACGAAAACGAATAAGGAAAAAGTGGTTGTGCTCGGCTCCGGACCGATTCGGATCGGCCAAGGTATCGAATTCGACTACTCGACCGTACATGCGGTGTGGGCGATCCAAAAAGCAGGATACGAAGCGGTGATCATCAACAACAACCCTGAGACGGTATCGACCGATTTCAGCACCTCGGACCGACTGTACTTCGAACCGCTGTTCTTTGAGGATGTCATGAATGTCATCGAACAGGAGAAGCCGATCGGAGTTATCGTGCAGTTCGGCGGACAAACAGCCATCAACCTGGCAGCACCGCTTAGCGCGGCAGGCGTTCCGATTCTCGGAACCAGTCTGGAGAGCATTGATGAAGCGGAGAACCGCAAGAAGTTCGAGGCTCTGCTGTCCCGCTTGGACATCGCTCAACCAAAAGGCAGCACGGTGACATCGGTTGATGAAGCCGTAGGAACAGCTCAATCGCTCGGATATCCGGTTCTTGTAAGACCATCTTATGTCCTCGGCGGACGGGCGATGGAAATCGTATACTCCGACGCAGAGCTCCTGAGCTACATGGAAGAAGCGGTTAAGATCAACCCGGATCATCCGGTACTGATTGACCGCTACATGCTCGGCAAGGAAGTCGAAGTTGATGCCATCTGCGACGGCGAAACGGTCATCATTCCAGGGATCATGGAGCATATCGAACGCGCAGGAGTTCACTCCGGTGACTCGATCGCGGTATATCCGCCGCAGCACCTGGAGCAGCATCTGAAGGATAAAATCGTGAGCATCACGACCCGTATTGCCAAGGAACTGAAAACGGTCGGTTTGGTCAACATCCAGTTCGTCATCTACAAGGATGAAGTTTACGTCATCGAAGTCAATCCGCGCTCTTCCCGGACGGTTCCGTTCCTGAGCAAAGTAACGACCATTCCGATGGCCAACCTTGCGACGCAAGCTATTCTCGGCAAAAAGCTGAAGGATCTTGGTTACGAAGGCGGCATGTGGCCGGAAAGCGAATATGTATCGGTTAAAGTGCCGGTCTTCTCTTTCGCGAAGCTGCGCAGAGTCGAGCCGACGCTGGGACCTGAAATGAAATCGACAGGCGAGGTTATGGGACGCGATCTGCAGTATGCGAAAGCCTTGTTCAAAGGCTTGATCGGAGCGGGCATGAAGATTCCTTCTACCGGTGCGATCATTATAACCGTAGCCGACAAGGATAAGGACGAAGCTGTAGAACTGATGCAAGGCTTCAGACGCCTCGGATATAAAATCTATGCGACTGGCGGAACAGCACAAGCCCTCAGTGATGCGGGAATACTCGTTACGACAGTACAAAAACTGAGCGACGGCACACCGAATATTCTCGATCTGATCCGCAACGGGGATGCGCAATTCGTCTTCAATACGCTGACCAAAGGGAAAACGCCTGCGCGTGACGGATTCCGGATTCGCCGCGAAGCGGTTGAGAACGGAGTAGTCTGCATGACCTCCCTGGATACCGTTAGAGCACTGCTGAACATGCTGGATACGATCAACTTCCAATCCTCTGCGATGCCGGCCTTTGCTGACCGCTAAGAGGGAGTCAAACATATGAATGAACAATATAAGGAAATGGCGGGCCGCTTAATTGTGGCCCTCGATTACCCTGATGCGAATCAAGCCATGAATCTGCTTCAGGAGCTTGAAGGCATTCCGTGCTATATGAAAGTGGGCATGCAGTTGTATTATGCCGCAGGCCCGGATTTTGTACGGGAACTCAAGACCCGTGGCTACAAAGTGTTTCTTGATTTGAAAATGCATGATATACCCAACACGGTGAAGGGTGGAGCGGAAAGCATCACCCGTCTTGGTGTGGACATGTTTAACGTTCACGCAGCCGGTGGCAAGGACATGATGAAGGCCGCTCTGGCTGGTGTGGATAAGGCTCTGCAGTCCAACAGCTCACTGCAAAAGCCGCTGGTGATCGCAGTGACGCAACTGACGAGTACCGCGCAGGATGTGCTGAATCAGGAGATCGGTATTCCTGGCTCGGTAAAAGATGCAGTCATCCGTTATGCGGAGCTGACGAAGTCCGCAGGGTTGGACGGTGTGGTAGCATCCGCGCAGGAATCCGCCGACATCGTGAACGCCTGCGGCAAGGACTTTGTTACCGTGACACCGGGCATACGCCCAGCAGGAAGCGATCAGGGCGATCAGAAGCGTGTTCTGACGCCGGGAGAAGCCATTCGGAACGGAAGTAGCTACATTGTCGTCGGCCGTCCGATTACGGGCGCTGAAAAGCCGAGAGCAGCTGCAGAACAAATCATTAAGGAGATGTTGGAAGCATGACGAAACTTGCAGAAATCCCTGGGCAAATCGCAGCGTATTTGCTGCAGATCGAAGCGGTGGCGCTGCGTCCGAAGCAGCCTTTTACTTGGACATCAGGCATTAAATCGCCGATCTACTGCGACAACCGTCTGACCATGTCCTATCCCGAAATTCGCGAGTACATCGCAGAATCCTTCGCAGCGGTGATCCGCGATCAATATCCGGACACCGAAGTGATCGCGGGAACGGCAACAGCAGGTATTCCGCATGCAGCTTGGGTAGCACAGAAGCTGAATCTGCCAATGGCATATATCCGCGACAAAGCGAAGGGTCATGGCAAGGAGAACCAAATTGAAGGCATGATTAAGCCGGGACAGAAAGTAATCGTCATTGAGGACTTAATCTCGACCGGAGGAAGCTCCATCAAGGCCGCGCTTGCCATCAAGGATGCGGGCGCTGTGCCTCAAGCCGTTCTCGCTATTTTCAGCTACCAGTTGGACAAGGCTGTACAAGCCTTCAGCGACGCGGGAATTCCGCTTCAGACGCTGTCTAACTACGGAGCGCTCATGGATGTAGCACTCGAGCAAGGCGTGATTCAAGAAGACGATGTAGCCGCTCTGAAAGCTTGGAGAGAAGATCCCTCCTCGTTTGGCGTATAACATAGGTGAAAACATAAAAAGCAGCCTAAGGGCTGCTTTTTTTTTCATTTTATTGAACAGAATGGCTTCTTGTTGTTAGTGAATTGCGCTTTTCTCAAAATTGCCGCCCAAGACATCCGAAACATGCTCGATCGCAATGAATGCTTTGGGATCAATCTCATGAACAACCGATTTCAGCTTCGCTAACTCAAGACGGGTAACGACGCAGTAGATCATCTGCGTATCTTCACCGGAGTAGCCTCCGCGCGCATAAATGAAAGTTGTTGTACGACCGAGACGATCTTGAATGGTTTGGGATATCTCTTCATATTCGCTGGAGATGATCGTGACCGATTTGGACTCGTTCAGACCCTCCACGACGATATCCATGACCTTCGAAGCCATGTAATACGTGAATATCGAGTACATCGCAGAATCCCATCCAAACACGAACCCGGCGATAATGAAAATAAATACGTTCATGACCATGATGATCTGTCCGACCGGCATGCGTGTTTTTTTGGAGAGTAGGATCGCAACGATCTCCGTTCCATCCAGCGAACCGCCATAACGAATCACGAGACCGACGCCAAGACCCAGGATCAATCCGCCAAACAGCACGGCAAGAATTTTTTCGTTCGTAAATGGACTCACATGATGGAGGAGCTGCGTTGTTACGGACATGACGATAATGCCGTATAGAGTGGAGAAGGCAAACGTTTTGCCGATCTGCTTGTAACCCAGGAATAGAAAGGGCAGGTTGATGACAAAGAGGAAGATCCCGAGTGGGAGCGCAGTTATTTTGGATAATACGATGGATATACCGGTAATGCCCCCGTCGATGATATCGTTCGGTACGAGAAATACCTCGAGCGCGACAGCCATCAAGATTGCACCGGCCGTGATAAAAATAAACTTCTTCAATAAATCGACGGGAGAGAGTTTCCTGTGTGTTTTTGCCATTCAAATTCCTCGCTTCCAGAAGGTTTAGATTAAACAACTTAGTTAATATTATAAATTAATTTAGAAATAATCTCAAAGATTATAACAAAATGCATGATGAGTGCCCCTTTAGGCAACAATACCCAACGACACCATTTATCATGCCTGAAGGGGGAAATCATCATGCAATGGGTTTATTTCGGAAAGCTGTACAAGACGAAATTTCAGGCAGGGTGCCTGGCGAAGAGGCTGGAGGAAAATGGTTGGATTTACGGATACGATGACCCTCATCTGGTAGAAATATTCCGTTCACGAAAGGGCCGATATGGTGTGAGGTTTATTCCATAAACCATCTTCAAACGCCTCTCTCATAAAAGATTAAAGGTATCATTATCATGACTTATTCTTATTCCATAAATAAATACTTGACGTAGGGTACATTTATGCTGTATATTAATTCTTGTCGCTATTTACGACAGATTATTGACGCGGGGTGGAGCAGTTCGGTAGCTCGTCGGGCTCATAACCCGAAGGTCGCAGGTTCAAATCCTGCCCCCGCAACCAATTAAACAGCCATTATATTGATCGATAACATATTTGATCAGGGCCCTTAGCTCAGTTGGTTAGAGCGGTCGGCTCATAACCGACTGGTCGGGGGTTCGAGTCCCTCAGGGCCCACCATATTAGTTTCAAACGCATTTGCCGGGGTGGCGGAATTGGCAGACGCACAGGACTTAAAATCCTGCGGTAGGTGACTACCGTACCGGTTCGATCCCGGTCCTCGGCATTTCAAGAACGATACATATGAATATGGCTGCTTTTCGTAAAACCTCTTTTTGATTCTGATGATCGTTATCGGAATTCGAAAAGAGGTTTTTTCATGATTATTTTTAGGTGGAATGAATTAACAATTAATCAAAGATCCATATTTTTGTTTGCCATATACCCATCGAGGGTATTCTATATTTATGCGAGAAATAAATACAAGGAGTGTTTGAGACATGCGAAAACAATGGGCTTTAATCGGTGCGGCCGCAATGATTGCTCTAAGCGGATGTGGAAACGACGCGAAAAACGATGCCCCATCACAAGATGCATCTTCAACCATGGACAACATGTCCATGAACAATGATGAGATGAACCATTCAGGTTCGGGCGAAATGCCGCAAGGGTTAAAGAAAGCGGCGAATCCCGCGTTTAAGGTGGGAACTGAAGCCATGATGAGCGCAGATCATATGCCGGGAATGAAAGGCGCTAAAGCGACGATTGTAGGAGCCTATGACACGATAGCCTATGCCGTAAACTATACGCCTACGACAGGGGGGGACCCTGTGAAGAATCATAAATGGGTCATTCAAGAAGAATTGAAGGATGCGGGCGACAAGCCTTTGGACAAAGGTACCAAGGTTATCTTGGAGGCCGATCATATGAAAGGCATGAAAGGGGCTGAAGCCACGATTGAATCTGCTGAACCTACGACGGTCTATATGGTCGATTATACGCCGACAACAGGCGGAGATCCGGTGAAGAATCACAAATGGGTGACGGAAAGCGAGTTATCCGCTAAATAAGGATGGAATAGACTTTCAGTCCATCCATTGTGAATGAAGAGCCTTCCTTATTGGAGGGCTTTTTTGCGTAATCTGTCGAAAAAGAAAAAAAGAACTTGCAAGCGGAGGATAAACGTGGTAATCTACTTTTTGTCTGCATGCCGGGGTGGCGGAATTGGCAGACGCACAGGACTTAAAATCCTGCGGTAGGTGACTACCGTACCGGTTCGATCCCGGTCCTCGGCATACCATTTTACTTACATATAGAAAAGTCCGGCGCAGATAGTTGCACCGGACTTTTTTGCGAATAATTCCAGTTGCTTGTCTACCTGCGCTTGCTGCGTGAATAGAGCTTGGCTAGGTAACTGGGTATCAAACTCATTTTTAATGCCGCTGGTATCGACTCTAGTTCCATCCTCAACTGGGATAGAAATAGAGTTTGGGTTAATATAATAGAGAGTCGAAAATAGTCACCGGAGAGGAGATTGGACGAATGTTCGATAACGATTGGGACAAGCAGCTGCAGGAGGAAGTGGAGAAGCCGTATTTCAATGATCTGCGCTATGCGCTTGCCAAGGAATATAAATTACATACGATTCATCCTTCCAAGGAGAATTTGTTTCAGGCGCTTAAGCTGACTTCCTATGAGCATACCAAAGTCGTCATATTGGGGCAGGACCCCTATCACGGACCGGGACAGGCACATGGTTTGAGCTTTTCCGTTCTGCCGGGGGTCAGAATACCTCCTTCCCTCGTCAATATCTACAAGGAGCTTCACAGCGATCTGGGAGTGCCGATCCCAAACAACGGTTACCTGGTTCACTGGGCGAAGCAGGGAGTACTTCTGCTTAACACGGTTCTAACTGTCAGGGAAGGACAAGCGAATTCCCATAAGGGTCTTGGTTGGGAGCGATTTAGCGATGCGGTGATCGAGAAGCTGAATGAACGGGACAAGCCGGTTGTTTTTATTTTGTGGGGAAGCCATGCGCAGAAAAAGGGAGCCTTCATTGACCGCAGTCGGCATTTGGTGCTCGAATCCGTGCATCCAAGTCCACTGTCGGTGCATCGGGGATTTTACGGCAGCCGCCCTTTTTCCCGGACGAATGCGTTCTTGGAGTCGCATCATATGGAGCCGATCGACTGGTCCATTCCTAATCTATAGCATACAAAAAAGCGGGCCGAGGCCCGCTTTTTTTATTCCATCATATCATCAATCTTCTCAGAGAGAAAAAGGTTGTAAATCCGTAAAATGATAATCTTGGCTACCATATAGACCGGAATGGCCAGGATGACGCCGAGAATTCCGGAAATATCGCCGCCGATCAGCAGCAAAATGATGGTGGTGAGCGGATGGATATCGAGCTGTTTGCCATAAATGATCGGCGTGAGCAGGTTGTCCTGGATCTGCTGTGCAACCACGATGACCACCAGCGACCAGATGGCTACGGAGGGAGAATCAATAAAGCCGACAATGACAACCGGCACGGCGGCGATGACCGCTCCTACATATGGAATCAGGTTCAGCACAATGGATATAAGGGCCAGCAGAAGGGAGTACGGCAGACCGATAATCAGAAACCCGATATACATGAGCACGCCCAAAATGATATTCAGCAAGACACGGCCCACAATAAAATTGCTGAGCGCAGAATCAATCTCGCTGAGAGCCTCATGCCCTTCCTTGCGGTATTTCCGGGGGAGCAGATTCAGCAGGATCGGCATCAGTTTGCTGCTCTCCTTTAACATGTAGTAGAGCACGATAGGTACGGTTGCGATAATGACAACGACATTGGATACCACGGAAATAAAGTTCGATACTGAATTAGTCACGGTGGTAATCAATTTATTGAGATATTCGCTGATTTTTGCAGTCACATCCGACTCGCTTGGAATCATTTTGGAGATAAAGCGATTTTGCTGGAGCTTCTCGAATTGCTTCTGAAGACCCTCCACGAAATAGGGTGCGTTATCCGCAAAATTGATCAGCTGTTCACGCAGCGTTGGCCATACGAGAATGGAGAATAAGACGAGCAATCCCGTAAAGACCAAATAGATCATCAGAATGGAAATCGGCCGCGGCCAGCGATGCTTTTCCAGAAAGTTCACGACCGGACGCAGAAGGTAGTACATAAAGCCCGCAAGCATCACCGGTATGATCATGATGTTAAACAGCAACACCACCGGATTGAAAATAAAACTGACCTTGGAGCCCAGGTAAATAATCAACAATGCGAAGATAATCCCCAGGCATGTACGAAAATATTTGCTCTGCAGCAAGCGAATCCCCCCAGCTTCTATGTACAACAATCTATTTATTCTTTTATTCTATATATACCCCTTTAACCAATATGCAGACCTATGATTCACCGTGATAGCTGTGAGATCATGGCAAATATACTCCCGGGACCGGAAAATAGTAATTACGTCCAATCACCCGGTTGGAGTACTTCATACGATATGGATGAGTATAGGGCGAAGGAGGGAATATCAATGAGTGAAGTGTTAGGCGGCGTTGGTTATGGATTTCCTGGCGGAGCATTCCGTTCCACAGGAGCGATTCTGGTGCTCTTCATTCTGTTGGTGATTATTACTCGCGCAATTATTTATTAATAACTTCACATGATAATCCACAAACCACCCGTGTGAATTCACATCAGGGTGGTTTTTATTGCCCTGTTAAGGTTTAACCTATTATATAAGGATCATTCGAGCGAGGAGGCAACCCTATGAAACAAATTGTTATGTGTGTTTACCGAAACAGGCAGAATCCTGCGCTTGCGATTAAGCAGCTGCTGGATAAGGGATATGATAAGAAGAGTATTTCCGTACTCGGAAAAAATAAGAAGGAACTGTCAATCATCAGTCAAGATACGGGGCTGAAAAAACCGGAGTCCGGCATTGGCAACACGGGGCTGTTCGGGGAAATTAAAGATATGATTACCAGCATTGAACTTCGATCGGAGATTATATGGGTGATTGGTCCAGCAGCGAGCAAGCTGGCCGGGGCGGAGATTGGAACCGAGACCGACGGGCTCGTCGTAGGTTTGATTGGAATTGGGATACCGGAACAGGACGCGCAAAAATACGAGGATTTCTTGATGGAGGACCATATTATCCTGATGGTGGTATGCGAGCGTAGGGACAGCAGGAGTATTCGGGCGATTCTGGAGGCGCATCACGCTATTGCCATTTAATCTTCTGGATTTTGCGCTACAATGCGATCAGTAAATGATCCGGCGATGTACCTGAACGGGTGTTCCATACAATGCGCTGAGACGGCGTGCTTCTTCGGTTACCTGTGCAAGCATCGCGTGCAGCCGCTGGCTGATAGGTCGAATGGTTTCCTTGACTTCCCCGTGTACGATCATATCAAAAACAATCATGTACTCAGCTCCTACAGTTTATTTTATGGGTTGAACTATATTTATGATAAAATAGGGATGTTAACGGGAGATGAATTGAAACTAAGACGTATGTTAATTTTGCTGTTAACATGGGTTTGACAATTGAAGAATATAATAGCTTTTGAGATGGTACATAAAGGAGGATGCAGAAGTTGGGAAAGGTCATTAATTTTGCGCACAGGGGCTCATCCCAAATTTGTCCGGAGAACACCATGGCCGCTTTCAAAAAGGCTCTGGAACAGGGAGCTACCGGCATTGAGACGGACGTTCAGCTCACCAGTGACGGCCAGATGGTCCTGATTCATGACGAAACGCTCGAAAGAACGACAAGCGGTACCGGTTGGGTCAAGGATCATACCCTGCAAGAGCTAAAGAGCCTGGATGCGGGAAGCAAGTTCGATTCTGCCTTTCAAAATGAGCGGATTCCGCTTCTGGACGAGCTGCTGGAGCTGGTAAAAGACAGCGGGACGATCGTGAACATCGAGCTTAAAAATGGAGTTATTCTCTATGAAGGCTTGGAGCAGAAGGTTATCGAACGCGTCAGAGCCTTTAACATGAGTGACCGGGTCGTCATATCCAGCTTCAATCATTACTCCTTGTTTCTCTGCAAAAAACTTGCGCCGGAGATCCGCACTGGAATTCTGTATATGGAAGGCCTCTACGAGCCGTGGGAGTACGCTAGAACGCTTCAGGCGGACGCTTTGCATGCTTATCATTATGCGGTACTGCCGGAGTTTGTAGCGGGTGCCAAGGCTTCTGGAAAAGCCTATCATCCGTTTACCGTCAATGACGTGAAAGAAATGGAGCGGCTGCTGCAGGCTGGGGTCGATGGGATCATCACCGATTATCCGGACAAGCTCGCAGCACTTCTGGCGGCTAAAGTCTAAGCTGTGCCATACGATCATCACAAAAAACCGGGCCTATTGCAGGGCACCGGTTTTTTGGTATTTCTCAATTTGCGTCAGTGTACATTAGTCTTTGCTTTCCTTGTGTTTATGTGCTTCCTTCGAGCCTTCTTCCAGAATTTCCTCAATCATGCTGGTGGAAGAGGGATTTTCGCTGCCGGGATCAGGAATCGGATCCACTCCGGGAAATCTTTCTTCTTCATCATGCTTATGTTGCTTGTCCATCGCTATCCATCCCTTTCTGCATCAGCTTCATATAGGTTAAGCCAAAGCTTTTTTTCCTATACAAGAAGTTCGGATTTTATAACATAGGATAAACCGGAAAGGGAGGTCTTGAATCAAGCGGCGGGTCAATCATATGCAAGAAAAAAACCGCTGCGGATGCAGTGGTTTCAGTTGACGTTATTATTTAAATGCAATCAGGCGTGATACATAGCTGACTTCCTCCATAGGAATCCAGAAAGATCCTAGAGGAGTGCGCATTTTTAGTTTATCCGGGTCGCTCGATTGTTCCGGGATACCTGTGAGTGTGCTTCCGTCCACGCTTTTGACAAAGACGTGGTGTCCGCGTTTAATGGCAAGTTCAATTTCTTTTTCCATGTGACTATTCTCCTGTATCAAAGACTATAGAATCATTTTATATTCCTATCATACGGGAAATAAAGCCAGATATAAAGTACTTATTTGTTACAATCGTGAGAAAATAGACCTAAATTTTTACAGGGAGTCACTAGATGAGATGAATTCATTGCATGCAGACGAGAGGGGCGATGTGACTAGATGATGTACATGAGCTAGCTTGATGAGATGGATTCGAGTAGTTATGCTGACCATTGCTCTGATTACATTAAATTTTATAACAAGAAAAATCAGCTTGCAAGCGGATACATGAGGAAATTGTTCCCAAACATTTTCTGTTTTGACCCTACGGATTTCGCGTGTTCGTGGATAAATACGTAACAAGCCCATGCATCGTCGCGTGGGCTTGTCTTAAATGGTCTAACGATTTCGATTAAAGAGTCAATCCGCCATCGACCGCAACGATCGATCCGGTCATGTAGCTGTTTTTAGGCGATGCGAGGAATGTCACCACCTCAGCCAATTCTTCTGGCTGTGCATAGCGACCGATTCTCATATTAGGCAATTCCTCAGGAACATATCCGGATTCTTGCAGCATCGTTGGAACGGCTTGCGTCAGCGATGTATCCACGCCTCCTGGACAGATTGCATTCACGCGAATGCCTTTCTTCACATATTCAAGTGCAGCCGACTTTGTAAGCGCCACAACCGCATGTTTGCTTGCCGAATAGGCGGACAGACTATGTTCGCTCCGCAGTCCTGCTGTAGAAGCTGTATTAATAATAACTCCATGGCCTTGCTTCTCCATGACTTTTAATACATATTTCATGCCGAGGAAAACACCTTTAGTATTCACAGAGAAAATCCGGTCAAATTCCGATTCATCAATATCCGAGAACATAGCCATTTTTTGAAGAACGCCTGCGTTATTGAAGAAGACGTCGATTTTTCCGTATGTTTCTACGGCTTTGTTCACATAATTCTGTACATCTGCGCTATTGGAGACATTCGCTTGTACAAAAATTCCTTCTCCGCCTTGTTCCTGCACAAGTTTCAAAGTCTCTTCACCAGTCTGTTGGTTGAAGTCAACCAAGACGACCGTCGCGCCATTTGCGGCGAATTTCAAACTTGTTGCACGGCCAATGCCGCTACCTGCTCCTGTAATGACAACAACTTGTTTTGCTTCCGACATCTTCACCGACTCCTTAGGAATAAAATAATTGATAGTATTAATATCTGACAGATAGTGAGGCTATCACTTACATCGCCGATTATACGCCCATGTATTTAAAAGTTCAACTATTTCATTTTCAAACAGCCTGGATATCCATGTGTTTTGCGGTTGACAGGCCCTAGACCATTTGATAATATCACCAACAAAAAGGAACCGATTTGGAAGGAACGTGGAAGTATTGAATTCAAGAAGCAGATGGAGCCAAGAACGGGAGGATGCGAAGAAGCAGCGGATCACGCTCATGATCGAAGCTGCGGAGCGGGTGTTCAACAGAAAAGGACTCGATAAAGCAACCATGCAGGATATTTCTACGGAAGCCCAAATGGGAGTTGCTACTGTGTTCCGCTATTTTCCCAAGAAGGATAAAATCATCGTCGCTGTGGCTACGAAGATCGTGGAATCGCAGCTTCAGACATTTGAGGAAGTCGTGAGCAGACCTGGTACTTGTTACGAGAAACTTGAAAGAATGCTGGATGTGTTTATCGGTTTCATTGGGAAAGAGCATAGCGAAAACACGAAGCTGATAGAAGCCTTCGAAAGCTATGCCGCTCAATCCCGGGAACCGCTGGAAGACATTTCTATATATAACGATGCCCTTGGCAGAATTAAATCCGCTTTGTCCCGGATCGTGGAGGACGGAGTCAATGACGGCTCCTTGCGATCCGATCTGCCGCTGGACGAAGTCCTGGCCACCATGAACAACGCCTTCGGACTCTTCGCCAAAAAATTATCACTGCAAAGCAGTATTCCGATGCTGGAATCGGATATCGATCCCGCCCGGCAATTGGAAATTCTTAAAGATATGGTACTACGTTACGTACGAGCAAATTGAAGGATAGTTATCGAAAAAAGGAGTCAGACAGGGTCTGAACTCCTTTTTGGTGTCAAATTATGACGATGGAGTAAGATTGTGGGCTAACAATGAGTTGGTTATTGATAATTGGACATAGAGTTCATTATCAGAGTAAAAGGAGAAATTATTCCAACAAGTCCCCACTTACAATATTACGTGATATTTATCTAAAGAGGACGTATGAAACCAAAATCATTGTAGAACTCTTCTTGTTTGATCAAGTGATTTTCAAACAAGAACCTTTGTACTGTCTTTTCTAATGATTCAGGTGAATTCTTCTCTTTACGCGAAAAAAAATGATATCGCTCATTATCAAATATTATATGTTGTTCAAGCCTACTCTTTAGAATTACTAGTGCATCACAAGCTTTATTAGATTCCCAAGATCTTATTGCTCGTAAACACTCGAGAAGTAAGAAAAAGTAATCCGAAAATTTATAGTATATTAAAAGTTGACTGAATTCTAATCTATGCGAAGAATGGGTCATTTTTAAACCTGTCCCTATCATTATTGAATAATCCATGTTTGAAACTTCCTCGACAGCTTGTGGAACAGATTGCCCTCGATTTAATCTTATTACAATTAAATCTATGGTCATCAATACTTGGTAATAATAAATTTCTATTCTCGTTATACTTCCATCATGATTAATCATGCAATATTAACCCCTTATGTCTCCAGATTTTGTATAATCCCTACTTTTACTATAAATCATATGCAGGAAAATTTGTACCAAAATGGGGGTTAGTCGGTTAATAACTAAAATAAATTCGGGAAAGATAGGAGGGTGGTAGTATCTTCCAGTTAGAGAAACTAGGGAGTTCCTTGAATTGTGGTCGAAAATAAACATTTCGCCCCCAAATATAAAAAGAAAAAAGCCCTTGATCATCAAGGACTTTTTCGATATGATCTGCAGTGGGCTCGAACCACTGACCCCTACCCTGTCAAGATAGTGCTCTCCCAGCTGAGCTAGCAGATCATAATATGTATTAAAGGATATTTAATATCATATCAGCGAGAAGAATAGGTGTCAATCATTTTTTTGAGTTCATAATTGAATACATAGCAGCAAGATATTAAGCCCGTGTTACAGGAAATGCAGATTTCGGGTAGAAAGTATTAGAATCATGTAAAAAAGTTAAAAATGGCTGGTATACCGATTAAAGGAGTGGCATGGAATGCCCCAAAAAATGTGGTTTCTAGTCTGCGGATGTTGTCTGCTGTTGATGCTATCTGGTTGTTCGAATGCGTCTGATGCCAATAAAGGCTCGAGTTCCCCAGTCATGAAAGACGTATATAACCAATCGGTTCCCGGCGACGTTTATTCGAAGGGACAAATCTCTCCTCCATGATTACCATGACGACGCCTTATAGAGAAATAGAGCCAGCATTTTGCTGGCTCTATTATTCGTTAGATACACTAAGATCGGCGTTTTCCTTATTCTTCATCCCATTTGCGGGAGTATCCTTTTTTCGTCACATAAATAAAAGAATAGATTAATGCTGCCGCCATGACTGCACATATCACAATTGTGGCTCCCATACCCATCTTGTATCATGGACTCCTCTCCGTGTTAGATCGTTATGCCTAAACTATACATGAAAATCTTTTTTTTGTATAATAATTCAACCGTGTTTTATGGGAATTCAAGCGGCAATACAGATATTGAACAACGAAAGCGAGGGCTTCATCATGGCTGCCGAAATCATCAACGTAACAACGAAAGATCAGCTGCAACAAGGATTGGATATCCGCAAAAAGGTGTTTGTCGAGGAGCAAAAGGTTCCCATGGACCTTGAAATCGATGAGTATGATGTGATTAGCGAGGCTGTCCATCATATTCTGGTGCAGAATGAAAATGGACAATATGTCGCAACGGGGCGGGTCATCTATTACAATAATGAGACTGCCAAAATGCAGCGGATTGCCGTGCTCGAGGATCACCGCAAAGGCGGATACGGACGCATTTTGCTCATGGCTATGGAAAAACGCGCCAGAGAGCTTGGACTGGCCTACTCCATCTTGGATGCGCAGTGCCAAGCAGAGCAATTCTACGCCAAACAGGGTTACGAAACGATCTCGAAAGAGCCTTTTGATGACGCTGGGATTCCGCATGTCCGGATGAAAAAAACATTGTAAGCGAATAACGCCTGTGATGTCAGGGGATGATAACCAAAGCCCATAAGATGGGCATCTCACCTGACAAAGGAGCGGATGACAATGGGAACTGCAGGACGTGAGCAATTTATCGCTGTGCAGAAAAACGGTGATGGGGACTTAACCGCCTTCAAAACTTCTTCGGGTCGAGTACTCGGCTACGATGAAGCGCTGCAGGAAGTCAAAGCCGGTGCGATCGCCGGTGTCAATGTGTTCAAAGGGAGAGACGGTGGCATGTATATCCGCGGTGATGCGGATGGAGATCCTTCGAACAATTTGGATCAGCTGCCCCGTTTTGAATAGAAAGCTAGACAAAACAAAAAGCCTGCAGGAGACCTATTCCTGCAGGCTTTTTTTCGTTGCCGTCGTATTGATACGGACTTACGGGAGCGAATAAGAGCGGCCCTGCTCGATAAAATCCATTCCCCCCGTCCTTCCTTGATACTCGTCCTTATTATCTCCGTAATGCATTAGATATGTAATCCTGCGAATATCTTCTGGCAATTTCATCAGCTCTTCCAGCGTCGTATGAACTTCGCCGCGGCCTTCAAGCTGACAGTCATGAAAAATCATGGAGCAGTTTCGCTCATTTACCAGATATTTCAGCAGATCGGGATCGTAGATCATATCGGCACTGTAGAAGAACCGGTCATTAATATACAAGGAGTAGCTGTTCTTGCCTGGGATGTGCTTGGTAGGGATCAGCTCAACTTGAATATGCTCCGATAGGGTATATGTTTGTTGCGGGGTAAGCGGGCATACCTCGAACAAATCCTCCAGCGAAGTAATTTCACCCTCCTGATATAATCCGCCTTTAAGGGAATGTTCCCAGAGGACCTGCGTCAGGGACTCGGCGATGTAGAGCTTGATTTTGCGGTTAAAGGTGAACTTCATTTTGAAGGCCAGTTCCTCCAGGCCCCCCACGTGATCCGCATGAATATGAGTGATCAGCACCGCATCCACGTCCGCAAAGGATTTGCCCAACTGATGCAGGGCCAGCGGAGCTGTAACTCCGCAGTCGATGAGCAGCGTGAAATCGCCGTCATGCAGCAGGGCATTATTGTTAAAATATTTTTTGGCAAAGGCACTGCCGGTTCCAATCATCCGTAGTTCTAAATTCAACAGAAGCACCTCCTGGTGTGATGTCATAATCATTATATACCACGGTTCCACATTGTCATAAATCTCCATACAATGCAGCATAGGCCTATAGGAAATGGGGATTGAGGGATGGTTAAGTCAAAGGGCAAGAAGCCGTCACAAGCCAAAAGCGAAAAGATGCACAAGGGCATGAGACTGGTTACTTCACAGGTATGCGAGGTATGCAAAACGCCTTGCGCGCGAGGGATGGCTTACGCTGCGCGGATGAGGGAGCCGGGAGCCGTAGGCAAAGGAGTACCCTGTATTTTAACCAAAGTGAATTAGCGTTCTCATAACGTAGAAAGCCAGCTCGAAAGAAGCGGGCTTTTTGCATTTTATTATTGAAAAAAATCGTCAGCGAATGTAACGAAAGACCGCAACTTGCAAACTTACTTTTCGTATATACATACAACAGCATGAAGGAAATGGAGGGAATTTTCGGGTGAGAAATTGGAAAAAGATTCTGGTATGCGTTTTTGCCTTTTCTCTGATGGGCGGCTCCGTCATGTTCGCGGATTCGGTCTCCCAGAAAATCAGAGTTTGGATTAATGGTCAGGAAGTACAGGACGGCGGCTTTGTGATTGATGGCAAGACTTACGTTCCGATCAGAGAGTTTAACGGTTTGGTGGATTGGGACGGTGATGCCAATAAGGTCAATTTCATCAAGCCGAACGTACATATTTTCCTTTTTAAAGGTGATACGGTATTTGGAAATGTGAATAAAGGCAAGCTGAAATTCAACGTGTTTTGTCAGGTGGACAGCCTTACCCAGCACGTGTCGTCTGTAAAAGTCGCAATTACGGATCCGTCAGGGAATGTGAAGGACATTCAATCCCAAGACCTCGGCAGCGATCAGAAGGATAACTTCTGGTTCCGTACGTATGATTTCACGTATGATTTCAAGGCGGCAGGCAAATATAAAGTTGGGTTTTACGTGAAAGCCTCGAAAAACGATGACTATGCACTGGTATCCGAAAAAGTGATTACGGCTCTGAATTAATCTTTGTTTCGCCTGCAGCAGGATAAATTGACCAGACCCACTGTACGTGATACGATACGAAGGTATGACTATATAACCTAAAGCGAGGTTTTTGTAATGAGCGATCACAACCACGTGCATGACGAGAATTGCAACCACGATCACGATCATGAGCATGAGGAATTTGTTCTGACTTTGACTGACGAGCAAGGAAACGATGTGGAAATGGTTCTTGTCGAAACATTTGACGTAGGCGAGAGACTGTACGCATTGTTGCTTGAGCGTGAAAACCCAGAAGCGGACGGCATTATTCTGCGCGTTGAGGAAGAAAACGACGAAATGATGCTTTACAATATTGAGGACGAGCAAGAATGGAACGAAGTGGAAGCGGCTTATAACGAGCTCGTAGCCCAACAAGATTCCGAAGACTAAGATTTCTTAACGCAAAAACCCGGTACCGCCATTGGCGGTGCCGGGTTTTTGTTATTCAAGAGCCATAGGGGATCAGATCGATTAGAAAATCGCATCCGTTTCTACGATCACTTTGACGTTTTTGATGTAGCGGTCTTCGGGGCCTTTTACCGGAAGGCCGACGTCGACGTGGTCGACAATGTAGTCGATATTATCCTGGGAGATAACTTCACCCGGAAGCAGGATCGGGATACCCGGCGGATAGACATAAATGAATTCAGCAATGATCCGTCCGGCCGATTCCTTGAATGGAATGACCTCGGTATCCCCGTAAAAAGCGTCTCTCGGAATGAGGGACAGCTGAGGGATTTCCGGGATTTTGACGATCAGCTCATTGGCGGTGTTGACATTGTAATAGGTCTCGGCAAGCACGCGAAGTGCCGACAGCAGAATCGATACTGTCTCCTCATTATCGCCCGGGGTTACCAGACAGAGGATGTTATACATATCACTGAGTTCCACTTCAAGATTATAATGCTCGCGCAGCCAGTTTTCCGTTTCGTATCCCGTAATGCCCAAATGGCGGACATGAATCGTCAGTTTGGTTGGATCGTAATCGAAGGTTGCTTCGCCTCCGAGAATTTCATCTCCGAAACAGTAGAGCCCTTCGATTTGATTAATGGTACGGCGGGCATTTTGGGCCAGATCAATCGCTTTTTGCGCCATTTCATGGCCGTTAATTGCCAGATTGCGTCTTGAGGTATCCAGCGATGCCAGCAGGATGTAAGAAGTGGAAGTCGTTGTCAGCATGCTGATAATCGTTTGGACGCGCTGCGGGTTCACATATCCATTTTTTGTATTGAGATTGAGCACCGAGCTCTGCGTCATGGAGCCCCCAAGCTTGTGCACGCTGGTTGCAGCCATATCAGCCCCGGCTTCCATCGCGGACATCGGCAAATCCTCATGAAAATGGATGAGTACGCCATGAGCCTCGTCTACTAAGACAGGCACGTGCCGGCTGTGGGCTAGGTCCACGATTTCCTTCAAGTTGGCGCAAACGCCAAAATAGGTCGGGTTGATCACCAGCACCGCCTTGGCATCCGGATGACGGTCCAGAGCACGCTGAACGGATTTGGTTGTAATGCCGTGATCAATACCTAAATTTTCATCACGTGCAGGCGATACAAATACGGGTTTCGCGCCGGAGAAAATAATTGCGGACATGATCGACTTGTGCACGTTGCGCGGCACGATGATTTTATCCCCTGGGGAGCATATGGAGAGGATCATGGTCATAATCGCACCGCTTGTCCCCTGTACGCTGAAATAAGTATAGTCCGCGCCGAAAGCGTCGGCTGCAAGCTTCTGAGCCTCTTCAATGACGCCCGTCGGCTGATGGAGATCATCCAGCGGCGCGATATTGATCAAATCTATGGATAGGGCGTTATCACCTATAAATTCTCTGAATTCGGTGTCGGTTCCCATGCCCTTCTTGTGTCCGGGAATGTGAAATTGTACGGGATTGCTGGCCGCGTGTTCCTTCAGAGCAGTAAATAGCGGCGTACGGCGGTGGTCCATTTTATGCTGTCACAACCTTTCATCTGTTAAAATTACAAGGATGAGTATAGCAAAATGGGGGGCGATTGCAAGCGTGCATTTCGTCAAGGGTGAAAATATGGAAGGAATATGGGGTACATTATAAATAGGCGTCATTCCCCCAAAAAGCATTGTCATTACAAGTAAAGGATGTGAAAAGAGATGCCGCAGGCAACAGGAGCAGCCGCTGCAAGACGGCTCAGATCCCCCTTTTTTATAGGATTGCTCATTATTCTATTTCTCGTTGAATTCATGAAGGGCTCGCTGCTTGTAGCGGTGCTGCCGGTATATATGAAGAATTCGCTCGGTTTGTCGGCGCATACGATCGGCATCGCCTTTTCACTGCAGTACATAGGAGACAACCTCTTCCGGAGTCCCTTCGGCTGGATCGGAGAGAGACTGGGTTACCGGAAGACGATGGCTGGCGCATTGCTGATGACGGTTATTGCCGTATGTATTATCGCGTTTTCCTCCGGTGCCTTCTGGCTGGCCGTTGCCTGTTTTATCCTCGGTCTGGGCACTTCTCCGCTATGGCCGACCGCGATGACGGGTACGACGGAAATTTCCGGTCCGAACAACAGCAACGGCCAAGCGATGGGGACACTGGAGATGGCTTCGCTGGCAGGTACGGGATCCGGGCCGATCGTCATGAACTTTTTAATGGATCGGACGGATAAAAATTATCATACGGCGTTTTTGATTTTAATTGGTGTCGGGGTGATTTTGGTGCTGGTGGCGCTGATGCTGCCTTCCAAAGTCAGAATACCGCTTCAATCGGCTGCCGTATCCGCAGCAGGGGCCGGAAAGGGCTTCTTTGCTGTCATGGGTTACAAGCTAGGTCATTTATGGGGAAGCGTGAAGAAAACGCTGCATGAGGTAAGGCATACGCTGAAGGTAAGCTGGATGGTATATCCCGCGCTGTTTTTGCAGTCCTTTGTCATCGGGCTCCTGAGTCCGGTCATTACGCTTTACGTGCAAAATGAACTCCATATTTCGCCTAATATGTACAGTCTGCTGCTCGTTGCGGGCGGAGGGATTACCGTACTGGCGCTGATCCCTTGCGGGAAGCTGATTGACAAGTTCGGGACCAGACCATTTCTGAATGCCGGATTTTTACTTGCCGCAATCTCGTTAAGCATTTTTTCGATGGTCCATTCCCTGGTCCTGGTGTTTGTGTTCGTGTGTATCGTCGGCGTGAGCTATGCGATGATTTTACCGGGATGGAATACCTTTGTGTCCCAGTTGGTACCGGAAGGCGAGCGCGGGGCGGTGTGGGGCTTTTTTCTTACCCTCCAAGGTTCCGGGATGGTTGTCGGCCCGATCGTGTCCGGCCAGCTGTGGGACCGTCTCGGGCACTCGTCTCCGTTTCTCGCGAGCGCCATCGTCATGGCATTGTTGTTTGTCATCCACTTTATTCTTTCGCGCAGAATGAAGCCGGCGGTTTGAGAAGCCTCGATCCCTTAGTGAACCAAAAAAGCTGTACCCGCAGTGCCGGTGTAGAACCGGCCGGGTACAGCTTTTTCACATTTTAATATTAAAATGCCATTTTATACAGTGGAAGCAGCTTTTCGAACGTAGACTGGATGAGGGAGACAAGCTCAGGTCCATTTTCCAGTACGGCCTCGCCTCGTGGAATGCGCAGCCCGCACAAGACTTCGGATTTTTTCACTTTCTCCAGCTTTTCGGCCATTTGGGTAAAATCCTTGGCGCTCATATCCGCATGCGGCGTAAAGCCTGGATCCATATGATCCATGGACCAATAGAAATCTTCCGGCAGAGTCTTCTTCACCTTGCTGCGGTTTTTCTCCAAATGCTTGGCGAAGACGGCCTTGTTAGAGCTCTCGTAAATGACAGCAAAAATGACAAACAGGTGGGATTCGAACATTCCGACCTGGAAATGCGGCAGTGCCTTATATCCTCTTTTGCTCGCTGCCCAGGCAACCCACGTATCGTTTGGGGGATTGATGGTACGGCGTGCATGCTTGGCTACGTGGGGAAACATTTCTTCGCCGCAAAGCGCGGAGAGAAACGGGGCGATTTCGCCTCCCAGCGTTTCGAGCTTCGGTCTCACGTTAGCTATCAAAGCCTCCATGCGGGGCTCAAGTCCGGGTACGGTAAATACATCGAAATCCTGTGAATGAAAACCTTCAAATGACATGCTGCGGGGCCTCCTCTGTTCAATTACGGTGCGCAAAGTTTGTCCTATTATAGCATATCCTCTCTGCCTGTTTGGCTCAGGGGGGGGAAGGGTAAAAATAGTCAATAAACCAAGTTACCGTTACATAAGATAAAGTATAAAATAGAACAAAGCTGTTAATCAATTTTAATCAGGGCTTTTGCAAATTTCGAACTCATAAGCTCCCGGGCAATTATATAGACGAATGAAGCCGTTTAGGGTCTATATATTTCTTCATGGAACTCGCTCTCATGATTTTTGCAAAATCCTCTAATCGCAGGTTTATTCGCAAAAGCGGTCCATAACTGAAGGAGGGAGTGCCGTGAACAAGAGCTATGAAGTGGAATACTGCAATTTGGAGCTTCGGTTTAACCGGCGGCATATTCAGGACCTGATTAAGGATTTGATTCAGGAGGGATATTCCCTGTACTGGAGCGAGAACGAATCACTATTTATCGTTTCCGTCAGAACGGGGCGCAAACTCGTCAAGCTGCGGTTTAATCGGACCAAAAACGGTTATAAGATGGTTGGAGATTATATTATTCGGGATGCCAAACTGGCAGAGTGGATGGAAAGGCTGATCGAGGATACACGTGGTCATGCGATCGTGAAGCGGTTTAAGGACCGTCAGATTCTGGTGGAAAGCATTTTATTCGGCGAAGTCATCCGTTTGGTTGAAATATCCGGATATCAGCAAAGGGTGCTGTATCAAAAGGGGCCGTTTATGACGGAGCAGGAGATTTCCAAGTTGTATTTTTCGACAGAAGGAGAAATGCGCTTGCTGCTGCTGCGGCTTGAGGTTGATGATGAGCTTGAACGGCTGCATGAAGCGCTCCAAAGCGGAGATCACGAGAAGGCGGAGCTTTGCCGGCAGAAACTCACCGATCTATCCAAACAGCTCCTCATGCTTGAATGGTAAAGTCTCATTTGTATTACACTATACAGAAGTGATGGAAGCACCTCAGCCATAGGCGGGGTGTTTTGTCACGAGATCGATTCAGGACTGAGGGGTTCACTTTCACGCGTAAACACGCTAAAATAGGTGTATTCTTTTTTTTATCAAAATAAAGAGGTAAAGGATGGAGGACCATATGTCGAAGCAACAAATCGGTGTCATCGGCCTTGCGGTCATGGGCAAAAACTTGGCTCTCAATATTGAAAGCAGAGGCTTTACTGTTTCCGTGTTCAACCGTTCATCGGAGAAAACAGAAGCCCTTCTCGAAGAAGCGAAAGGCAAGAAACTGACAGGTACTTTCTCCATTGAAGAATTTGTCGAGTCGCTTGAAAAGCCGCGCAGAATTTTGATCATGGTACAAGCCGGCAAAGCAACAGATGCTACGATTGAACAATTGATTCCGCACCTGGATCAAGGTGATATCATTATCGACGGAGGTAATGCTTACTTCCCGGATACGCAGCGCCGCAGCAAAATGCTTGAGGAAAAAGGATTCCGCTTTATCGGTGCGGGGGTTTCCGGCGGTGAAGAAGGAGCTCTCAAGGGGCCTTCCATCATGCCAGGCGGACCTAAAAGCGCTTATGAGCTGGTTGAACCTATTTTGACTTCGATTTCCGCTAAAATTAATGGTGAACCATGCTGTACATATATTGGCCCTGATGGTGCCGGACACTACGTTAAAATGGTGCATAACGGCATCGAGTACGGCGACATGCAACTGATCGGCGAGGCTTACCACCTGCTGAAGGACGTGCTGAACCTCGGCGCGGACGAATTGCATGAGATTTTCACAGACTGGAACAAAGGTGAACTCGACAGCTATCTGATCGAAATTACTGCCGACATCTTCGCGCAAAAAGATGAAGATACCGGCAAACCGATGGTAGACGTTATTCTGGATGCAGCCGGACAAAAGGGAACAGGAAAATGGACAAGCCAAAGCTCTCTCGATCTTGGCGTGCCCCTGTCCATGATTACGGAATCCGTATTCTCCCGCTTCCTGTCCGCCATGAAGGAAGAGCGCGTAGAAGCGAGCAAAATCCTGAGTGGTCCGCAGGCGGAAGCGTTCCAAGGTGATAAAGCCGAATTCATCGAGAACGTTCGTAAAGCGCTGTTTGCCAGCAAAATCGTATCTTATGCTCAAGGCTTCGCTCAACTGCGCGTGGCTTCCGATGAGTACGGCTGGGATTTGAAGTACGGCGATCTCGCTAAAATCTGGCGCGGCGGCTGCATTATCCGCTCCCGCTTCCTGCAAAACATCACGGACGCTTACGAGAAAGATCCAGGCCTCAAAAACCTGCTGCTTGATCCGTTCTTCAAAGATATCATCGAAAATTACCAAGGAGCATGGCGCGCCACAGTTTCCGCAGCGGTTGGCCGCGGTATTCCAGTACCGGGCTTCTCCAGTGCACTCGCTTACTTCGACAGCTATCGCACAGAAAGACTTCCTGCGAATCTGCTTCAGGCTCAGCGTGACTACTTCGGTGCGCACACGTTCAAACGCGTGGACAAGGAAGGCGTCTTCCACCACAACTGGATTCAGGAATAAGAGGCATTCGCGGTTAAGGTGTATCTTCTGTCTTTTCCAACGGAATGAGGCCGTACATGGCCTCCTGGAGACAGCTGCGAATCCGTTCATCCTGGGTATGGCCGGTCGTGGTCCGGCTTAGCAGCAGCAAAGCCGCCTCGCCGAAAAATTGAAAATTCTGAAGTATCCGTGGCTTAGAGAGCTCCAGCAGCGCTGGTTCTCCCTGAGCCACTTTTTGTTGAACATAATGTAGGACCCACAGCATATCTTCCCGGCACAGAATGTGCCGCGGGTCGGCAATCTGTTTAATCCTGGCGGCGGTTTCCGGCGAATGGGAACGGGATTCTGACATGACGGATATATTCCACTCCTAACGTACTCCTGATTTTTTATAGATGTATATGATAGACTTGCAGGAAATAGACTTCTTCATCTTGAGAGAGTTTGCGAGATTGTCGAAAGTTTTTGGGCTGTGTTATGATATGAAAAAGCTTGAGAATGACAGGAAACAAAAGGGGTGCAGCATTGAATCAGACGAAAGAAAATATCATATTGATCGGCATGATGGGAACCGGGAAATCGACGGTCGGTGAAATTTTGGCCGCGCAGCTAGGCTATGCTCTTGTCGATCTGGATGCCGTTGTTGTAGCCACAGCGGGAATGACAATTCCGGAGATGTTTGAGCTGCATGGCGAAGTTTATTTCAGGGAGGCGGAAACGGCGGCTCTGCGCAGTGTGTTAACATCCGGCGACCGGCAAATCATAGCAACGGGCGGAGGAGCGGTACTGAAGCCTTTAAACTGCGAACTGATGGTTGATGGAGGATATGTCGTTGCATTGACCGCGGAGGCGGAGGCGATTATCGACCGGGTGAAGGGCGACAGCAACCGGCCACTGTTGGCAGGGAATGCAGAGGAACGGATTCGCGCCATACTTGAAGAGCGGAAGCATGCTTATGAATTTGCCCACTGCACGGTGAATACAAGCAGCTTAAATGCAGAAGAAGTCGCGCAGCAAATTTTAACGCATTACCGCGTCTAAGCTTTTGTGGTATGATATATGCATCGATAAGAGGGGAATTATCCGGACAAAAAAAGGCAAGCCATCAAATGGCCTGCCTGTAGATGCAGCTTATGCTTCTTCGTCATTCCATTGAAGCATGCCGCCAGTCATATTGGTGCATTCGACGCCGTGCTGCTGCAGGAATTGGCAGGCTCTCATGCTGCGGCCGCCGCTGCGGCAGATCATGATAACCTCGCCTTCCTTCGGAATCTCATCCAAACGGTCGGGAATTTGTCCGAGGGGAATATGTTTGGCGCCGCTGATCATGCCTTGCGCGACTTCATCGTCTTCGCGTACATCGATCATCTGCAGGGATTCTCCGGCCAGAAGGCGGCGTCTAAGCTCGGATGGTTCTATTTCATGAATGGGTGTCATTTTTGGATAACCTCTTTTCAGATGTTTAATATGCAATTATGTATATGATAACCAAGCTCTAAATGGGCTGTCAAATCAAGGGCGTGCCTGTAAGGGCATGAATATATTAGAGAAGGAGATAAGGGGCATATGGATTTGATTGTAAAACCGACTCCACAATTAAAAGGGGAGATTGGGGCGCTCTCATCTAAAAATTATACGACGCGTTACCTGTTGGTGGCCGCGCTTGCGGAAGGAACCAGTACAGTTTACTTCCCGGCTCACAGCGAAGACAGTGACGCCATGCGCCGCTGCATCCAAGATCTGGGGGCAGTACTCGTAGAGGATGAAGAGAAAGCGGTCATTACCGGCTTTGGACGCCATCCGCGGGATGTTAAAGAACTGAATGTAGGCAATGCCGGAGCCGTATTGCGTTTTTTGATGGGTATAGCCTCGCTTTGTCCTGATGTTACGTTTGTAAATACATACCCCGATTCCCTGGGCAAACGTCCGCATGATGATCTGATCACGGCGCTGGGGCAAATGGGTGTTCAGGTGGAGCATAACAATGGCCGGCTGCCGATCCGAATCCAGGGCGGCGAGCCGAAGGGTGGTCAGATCAAGGTATCCGGTTCCGTGAGCTCCCAGTATCTGAGTGCTTTGTTGTTCTTAACTCCTCTGCTGCAGGAGGACAGTGAGATCGAAGTGCTGGGCGACCTGAAATCCAAGGTTGTCGTCGGACAGACGCTTGAGGTGCTCGAGCAGGCGGGGATCGTGATTCATGCAAGCGACGACTATATGCATTTCCGCGTTCCAGGCAATCAGGCCTACCAGGCGAAGTCATATACCGTGCAGGGCGATTATCCGGGTTCTGCCGCTGTGCTTGCCGCTGCCGCGGTAACGCAGTCGGATGTTTTGGTTAAACGTCTTCCTGTGGAAAGCAAGCAAGGGGAGCGGGCAGTCGTGGATGTCCTGCGCATGATGGAGACACCGCTGACGCACGAGAATGATGAGGTGCACGTTCAAGGCAACGGGAAGCTGAAGGCAGTTGAATTTGACGGCGATGCTGCAACGGATGCCGTGCTGGCCATGGTTGCTGCCGCTGTATTCGCGGAAGGGACCTCACGTTTTTATAATGTGGAGAACCTGCGCTATAAGGAGTGCGACCGCATTACCGACTATCTGGCAGAGCTTCGCAAAGCCGGAGCCAATGTGGAGGAACGTCAGGCAGAGATTATCGTTCACGGCCGTCCGGAAGGCGTTGAGGGCGGTGTCGAAATCAATGCCCACTATGATCACCGCGTCATTATGGCACTAACGGTCGTTGGCCTTCGCGCCAAGCAGCCGCTGAGAATTAAGGACGCGCATCATGTGGCAAAATCGTATCCTCAGTTTTTTGATCACATGCAGGCGCTTGGGGCACAAGTGGAATGGGTAAAATAGTAGGGTAGCGTTATTCGATATGCATATTTTGAAAGGCGGGATGAAGTATGTCTTTTGAAAATCCGACTCGAGATGAAATCAAGAAAATTCTGGTGGGTGCAGGCAATATTGCCGTTGTAGGCCTTTCCGACAAAACGGACCGGACTTCATTCATGGTTGCGCAGGCTATGCAGAGCCGCGGTTATCGAATTATTCCGGTGAATCCGGCTGCGGCTGGCAAGCAAATTCTTGGTGAAACTTGTTATGCTTCGCTCAAGGATATTCCCGAACCGGTAGATATCGTCAACGTTTTTCGCAGAAGCGAATACTGTGCGGACGTAGCCCGGGAAGCTGCTGATATCAAAGCCAATGTGCTTTGGCTGCAGCTTGGCATCGTGAACGATGAAGCGGCGGCGATCGCGGAGCAAAGCGGCATGAGAGCCATCATGGACCGCTGCATCAAAGTCGAAGAGGCCGTAACGCAGCCTAACCGATCAGGAAAAGGTCAAAATTGATTTCATACCCCGAACATCCCCGGTTTGAGAATAGACCGGGGATGTTTTTTAGAATATGGGATGCTTCATGGAGATTGGACATGCTGTGGTTTTTCTTTTTGACAAAATCTTGATGAAAGCTTACCATTTTAATTATGTGCGGATTTTGCAGGAATCGGCGAGCGTGAATTTTGCAAAATTTGATGTGCTTTTTAGAAAGGAGCGTGCCTTTCCTTGAATTGGCTCGGATCTCTGCAGCAGCTCGGAAGAGCGGTAATACTGCCTACGATGGTTCTTCCATCGGCCGCCATACTGCTGAGCGTAGGCAGTCTTCCCTGGGCCGCATGGGGCCTTCCTCACGTCGCTGAGGTGTGCACATGGGCAGGACAGGGCATCTTCTATTTCCTCCCGTATTTGTTTGCTGTCGGCGTAGCCTGGGGACTGGCCAATCAGGCCGGACCGGCTGGTCTTGCTGCGCTTGCAGGCATGTTTATATATGACCAGATTACCAGGCACATGGGCAGCGGGAATATACAGCCAACGACGTTGATAGGGATTATATTCGGGATCCTCTCCGGTGTGGCTTATAACCGTTTCAAGCATATTAAGCTGCCCGAGGTGGTACAATTTTTTGGCGGCTCAAGGTTTGTTCTGCTGTTCATGGGACTTTTTTCGGCGGGCTTCTCCTGGTTATTGCTATTTATCACCCCTTATTTGCAGAAAGGCCTGGATGAACTGACGCTGATGATGAGCCATTTGGGCGGCTTCGGGCTGTTTCTGTACGGTATTCTGTACCGAATACTGACTGCATTTGGTCTTCATCACCTTTTGAATAACATTTTCTGGTTTCAGGTGGGGTCGTATCAGACGCCTACCGGCAACATCGTCCAAGGGGACCTGCCACGCTTTTTTGCGGGGGACCCGACTGCCGGGAACTTTATGGCCGGGCTGTTTCCGATTATGATGTTCGCTCTGCCGGCTATCGCGCTTGCCATCATTCAGGAAGCGCGCGAGGATTTGAAGCCGAAGATTAAGAAGACTTTTTTAACGGCGGCGCTCGTATGCTTTTTAACAGGGGTGTCCGAGCAGATCGAATTTGCCTTTCTGTTCGCAGCGCCGTATCTGTTCATATTGCATTCGGTGCTTTCAGGGGCAGCCATGTGGCTGACTTACGAGCTGGATATCCATCACGGCTTCTCCTATTCGGCTGGAGCTATTGATTTCTTTTTGAATTTGCATTTGTCCCATCACGCATGGCTGCTGATACCGATAGGAATCGGTTACGGCTTTGTATATTACTTTTTATTCAGATGGGCTATCCGCAGGTTCCAGATTCCAACACCTGGACGGGAAGAAGGTTCAACACTTGAAGATTGGGCTGGAGGCATTCCGTATCAGGCGCCGCTCATTCTTGAAGCCCTGGGCGGAAAAGAAAACATCGTTCAGGTAGAATCCTGCATCACCAGGCTCAGGCTGACCGTCAAGAACGACAGGCTTGTAGACGGCAACGCGCTAAAACTGCTCGGCTCGGCTGGCCTTATCAAGCTTGGAGGCGGTAACGTTCAAGTGGTGTTCGGAACATACTCGGAACTGATCCGCGAAGAAGTAAACAAACTGATGCAGCGGGATCTGCCGCAAGTATTATTCAGCGCTCCCGTTCAGGGCAGAATGCTTCCGATCGAAGAAGTTCCGGATCAGATATTTGCCGCCAAATTGGTTGGCGACGGTGTAGCCTTTATGCCGGACCGTGGAGAGCTGGTCTCACCCGTCTTTGGAACGGTCATGCATATATATCCGACCATGCACGCGATTGGCATTACAACGCCGGAAGGGCTTGAAGTGCTGCTCCATATCGGTATTGATACCTCACAACTTAAGGGAGGGCATTTTTCAGCGGTCGTGCAGGAAGGAGATCAGGTAGAAGCGGGACAACTTCTCGTGAAATTTGATCTGGCTTATATCCGGGAACATGCCACGTCCATTGCGACGCCAATGGTTATAACCAATCCGGATCGCGTCAAGTCCTGGAGCTTTGCTCCTTTTAAAGCGGTTAAGAAGGGGCAGACATCAGTCATGTCCGTGGTACTACACGACAGAAATGTTGGAGGTTTGGAATCATGATACAAGGCATCGGAGCATCTGCCGGCATCGCAATTGGAAAAGCATTCGTTCTGCCAAACTGGGAATGGGATCTGCCTGAGACCGGTATAGACGCAGTCGACCTGGCCAATGAATTTGAACGGCTGTATGAAGGGATACGTACCTCCAAAAACGAAATCGAATATATCAAAAATGAATTCCGGGATATGGTCGGAGAAGAGGAATCGAGTATTTTCGATGCTCATCTGGCCATTCTTGACGACCCTGTATTTATGAATGAAATCCAGGGGGTCATTGAACGACAGTACAAGGCTGCCGAAGTGGCAGTTAAGGAAGCGATCGATCACTTTGTGACCATGTTTGACCTGCTGGATGATGAATATATGAAAGAACGTGCCATAGATATCAAGGACGTTGGCAACCGTCTGCTGAAGCATTTGCTTGGCGCGCCAGAAATTACGCTTCCATCGGATACGCAGCCTTATGTGCTTGTTGTGAAGGAGCTGTCTCCGTCACAGTTGGCGCATCTGAATCCTTCCCATGTTCTGGGCGTGGTTACCATGCTTGGTGGCAAGACATCGCATTCCTCGATCATGGCCCGTGCGCTGGGCATTCCGCTTGTGGCCGGCCTTGAAGGTAAACTGGCCGCACCCATTCAGACAGGCGATCTCATCGTCTTGGATGGTGAATCCGGACACATGTTCGTCAATCCGGACAAGCGGATTGTCGAACAGTTTGAATGCACTCGGACCGAGCAGCGGCTTAAGAAGGAACAGCTGGAGCTGCTGTCAACCGTGGAGTCCGTAACCAAGGACGGTACGCACATGCGCCTATCTGCCAATATAAGCTCGGTGAAGGAGCTGGATATGGCGGTGAAGTACGGTGCCCTGGGAGTGGGGCTGTTCCGAACGGAGTTTCTTTACATGGACCGAAGCACCTTCCCAAGTGAAGATGAACAGTTTGAGGTATACAGACAGGTCGTTCAGAAAATGGGAGGGCGTTCAACGGTCATCCGTACACTGGACATCGGCGGCGACAAGCAGCTGGATTATTTTCCGCTTCCACAGGAAGACAATCCGTTCCTCGGGTTTCGCGCGATCCGGATCAGCCTGGAACGGCAAGAGCTTTTCCAGACCCAGCTAACGGCTATTTTACGGGCGAGCGCTTACGGCAAGACCAAAATTATGTACCCGATGATTTCTTCGGTGGAAGAAGTCAGACAAGCGAATCAAATTCTTCGGAGGGCCATGGCGGACTTGGATGCCCGGGGCATCCCTTATGATGCCGACATACCGGTCGGAGTCATGATAGAGATCCCGGCGGCCGTCGTGATCGCGGACTTGCTGGCAGAAGAGAGCGATTTCTTCAGCATTGGCACGAATGATCTGGTGCAATATGTGCTTGCCGTCGATCGAATGAATGAGCAGATTGCCCATATGTACCATCCTTATCATCCCGCTATTTTGCGCATGCTCCGTACGATTGTGGAAGCCGCACGCCATGCGAAAATTCCGGTGAGCGTATGCGGAGAGATGGCCGGAGACGAACGCTCCATACCGCTGTGGCTAGGACTTGGTGTGCATGATTTGAGCATGTCGATCCAGTCGCTACTGCGCGTGAAGCACCGGATTCTGAATACAACAGCAGCAGAGGCCAAATCTGCAGCACAGCAGTGCTATAAGCTGGCAACCAGCACGGAAATCGAAAAACTGCTTACTGATTTCAATGAATCCGGCCGTTCCAATAAGCAAAATAACGAGGATGAGGATAAAGACAGTCACGTTTCGTGAATAAATAGAGCAATCAAGCCCGCAGCATGTGTATGCTGCGGGCTTTTTTTTATGATGTGATACTCAGTGGCGACCCGAAGCAAGAGATGGACATTTTGGTAAATAAAACAGCAGGCTTTCTGAGGAAGGATTCAGGGGAGGTGGAAGCGAATATCAATCAGCAAATGAAATATTGCGCTCATGAGTGCAAACAGATTGAAAGGATCCGAGGTGGTAACATGTCAATGAAATGTAACTGCGAGCAACACTTGAATCTTGAGCTTCGTACGGTCATGTATACACGGAGCGTGATGATTCGTCATGTCCCCGTGCTTGTCTGCGACCACTGTTTAACTTATGAACTCATTCCTTCCATGAGGCCCGATCTGAAAAAATGCGTGGATCTGCTCGGCCCGGATCCCTCGAACACGAGCTTTTCGCTTGCCGACTACCATGAGCTGGCTAATTTGATATATGAAGTGATGACAGAAGCGGATTATTCTGAAGATGGCTTGAAACGGAAATTGGAATACGAAATACAGGAACGAATCAATCTTCTTCTGGATTTATACAAAATGGCAGATCGCATGCATGATATTGCTTGGGTCGGGGAGTTGCGTAATCGGCTTTCGCAGCTGTCTGTAATTTTGCCGGAAATGAATGTATTTCAGCAGATGAATGAAAAATAAATTTGGTTTTCAGAATTATTTTCATAGTAAGTTGGATTTTTCACGAGCTTTTTGATACGATAGAGTAAGGATTTTAATCGAAAAAAGGGGATGTATATCAAATGGCGACGATGACCAAACTGACTACTAGCGAACAGCTGCAGACTGCATTGGAAGCCTCAAAAGATAAACCTCTGCTTCTTTTTAAACACAGCACACGCTGTCCGATCAGTGCCGGGGCCTATCAGCAGGTAATGTCATATTTACAAAACGAGCCAAACGAAGCCGTAGAATACGGTTTAATCCATGTGGTGGAGGATCGTCCCGTGTCGCTTGAAACGGCGGATATTCTCGGCATTCAACATGAATCCCCGCAGGTGATTCTGGTCAAAAATCAGGCGCCTGTCTGGCATACATCTCATTCCCATATTACTGCGGATGCACTGAAACAACATTTAGAAGGATAGTAAAGCGTTATCATTGCAGAATGCGACAATTTGTCGTATCATAATTTTAATGGGTTGACGAATGAAAATTTATTGGCAATGGAGAGAAGGAATTTGACGGTAACCATTTACGATGTGGCGCGTGAAGCAGGCGTATCGATGGCGACGGTATCGCGGGTTGTTAACAATAACCCCAACGTAAAGCCTCAGACCCGGAAAAAAGTATATGAAGCAATTGAACGTTTGGGATATCGTCCGAATGCGGTGGCAAGAGGTCTTGCCAGCAAAAAGACGACAACGGTCGGGGTAGTAATTCCCGATATCTCGAATTCTATTTTTGCAGAAATTGCCCGGGGTATCGAAGATATTGCCAACATGTACCACTATAATATTATTTTGTGTAACGCTGACAAGAAGAAGGAAAAGGAAATTCGCGTAATCAACACCCTGCTCGAGAAGCAGGTGGACGGGCTGCTCTTCATGGGAGGCACGGTTACGGAAGAACATATCCAGGCATTCCAGACGTCTGCAGTTCCGATCGTATTATGCGCAACCCGGGACGAGAACGGAACCTATCCATCCGTAGATATCGACCATGAGTCTGCTGCGTATGATGCGGTTAATACATTGATTCGCCATGGACACCGCGAGATTGCTATGATCAGCGGTACGCTTCAAGATCCTGCGAATGGCTATTCGCGTTTCCAAGGCTATAAGAAGGCATTGGAAAATGCGGGCATCGAATATCAGGAGGACCTCGTCCGCATTGGCAACTATCGCTATGAATCCGGCGTGGAAGCGATGAAATATTTCATTGGACTGAAGAAGAAGCCAACGGCTGTTTTCGCAGCAACCGATGAGATGGCTATCGGAGCCATTCACAGCATTCAGGATGAAGGATTGAAAGTGCCTGACGACTTCTCGGTTATCAGTGTCGATAATACCCGCATGGCGTCCATGGTCCGTCCGTTGCTCACAACGGTAGCTCAGCCGATGTACGATCTTGGCGCGGTAGCGATGCGTCTGTTGACCAAGCTGATGAAAAAAGAAAATGTGGACAACCCTCGGGTAATTTTGCCGCATGAAACCATTCTGCGTTTATCCGTTAGCCATGTGAACGAATAGTCTTAAAGGCGTTTATGCATTCGAGATGAAATGAAATTAAGATATGCTGAAAGAAAGCTCCTTACGGGAGCTTTTTTTCACATGTCGGCCTAAAGACCCAAATGAACTGAAAAAGGAGAATGAAATCATGCCTAGAACGATTGGAATTATCGGGGCAATGGACGAGGAAGTAGAACTGCTCCTAGCCGGAATGCAGAGCACGGAAACCGTAGACAAAGCAGGAATTCGATATTATAAAGGTACATATCATCAGCAAAATATTGTTGTATGCAAATCGGGTGTGGGGAAAGTAAATGCTGCGGTAACGACTCAAATCTTAATCGATACTTTCGATGTGTCCCAAGTGCTGTTCACAGGCGTAGCGGGTGCGGTCCATCCACAGCTGAATATCGGTGATATTGTCATCTCATCCGAATGTCTTCAGCACGATATGGACGTGACTGCACTGGGGTTTGAGCGGGGAGTCATACCGTATCAGGAAGTCTCGGCATTTCAGGCCGACCAGACGCTCGTGGGCCTTGCTGAGAAGGCCTGTGGCGAGCTGGGAGAGGTGAACTGCAGAGTCGGCCGTGTATTGTCCGGGGACCAGTTCATCGCCAGCGTAGAGCAGGTGAATTGGTTCTATGAGCATATGCAAGGAGCCTGCGTGGAGATGGAAGGGGCTTCCGTTGCGCAGGTATGCTATATGAACGGAGTACCTTTCGTTGTCATTCGCTCGATGTCGGATAAGGCTGACGGTTCCGCTCATGCGAACTTTGCCGAATTTACTGTCGCATCCTCGCGCCGTTCCCATGCCATTTTGGATTATATGCTCGAACATATGTAGGCTAGAGTCTGCTAACAATGCCTAAATAATAATACTAGAAGTACTAGAAGTACTAGAAGTACTAGAAGTACTAGAAGTACGAACAACTCCGGATTATTCTCCGGAGTTGTTTTTTATCTATATGGATAAGGGCTTAATACATAAAACGCTGCTGAAAACGAATTCGGTCAAATTGCTCCTTGGAGGAGATAGGGACATCCCGGCCAATTCTTACCATCAGGCAATTCGCCGGATGCGAACAGATTTCGGGATCGTCAGTCGCGTACCAGACCATATCGACAACTTTCATTAACCGCTCCATCATTTTCCGGTAATCCCACACGTTCAGTCCGCTGCTTTTCAAGTCCCAATGCCAGTAGTATTCCGTCGTGAACACGATATATTGTTCCATCTGACCATCCTCAAAGGCTGTCTTGATCATTTTCTGGCCCAGGCCAAGCGAGCGGTAATCATTGGCAACCTCGATCGCTCCCAGCTCCACCAGATCCTCCATATTGCCCTGCGACCAGCGTTCCTGCTCGTCCGGATAGTGGAAGGTCACGTATCCGACGATCATATTTTCCTCACGGGTTATGATGATTCGGCCTTCTTCCAATCCGGCGATCTCGAGGAGCGCTTTATGCTGCTCAGCCGGGCGGCGGAAAGCGTCGAGGTCGGGATGCATGATCAGTTCGGATAGCCTCCCTGGCGGCACGGGTCCTTCAACGACCAGGCAGCGCTCTTCAAGAGGTATGGTTTGTACATGGTACAGTTTAAGGTGTTCCATCTGGACGCTCCTTTCTGCTTCTAACCTACTTATAGCAAAAAAACAAATAAATGAAAAGCGATGGCAGGAACTTTCATCCTATGCTATAATGATTTCTGACATAAAATAGCCACATCTTTTGATCTTTTTAACCATCTGCCAGACCTGCTGTAACATGTGTTTTACGCTTACCTGAATAAGTAGTGCCATTCGTACCTTGAAAATGTAAGGGATTATACTTTGGCTACATTTATTCCAGCAATCATGAGAAACGTTGAGTTTTCCGGACTGAGTTCGTGTGTATGCTGCCATTCAGATGGTATGAAGTCATACAAGATTGTAAGCGTTGCCCTATGAAAGGGAGAAACAGAGGGAGGATGAAAGTATGGATCAAAATCAAAATGAAATCTTACCAAGCGTTGCCGAAACGTCCAACCTGGGCGATTATGAACAGGCCCGTGAGCAGTTTCAGTGGGAAGAGGTAGAGAAGCACTTCAGCTGGTACAAGACAGGCAAAGTCAATATGGCGTACGAAGCGATTGACCGCCATGTCGAAGAAGGCAGAGGAAGCAAGAACGCTCTGCTCTACAGCGATGCAGCCCGTGATGAGAGCTATACCTTCGCCGATTTGAAAGAACAGTCGGATAAATTTGGCAGCATTCTTCGCAATCTTGGCATCAGCAAAGGCGACCGGGTATTTATCTTTATGCCGCGCAGCCCTGAGCTCTACTTCTCTCTGATGGGCATTTTGAAAGTGGGTGCTGTGGTAGGTCCGCTGTTCGAGGCATTTATGGAAACGGCCGTCAAAGACCGTCTGGAAGACAGCGGCGCGGTTGCGCTCGTTACGACGAGTCAGCTTCTCGGACGCGTTAAACGCGACGAGCTGCCTGATTTGAAACACATCATCGTGATAGGCGACGATGTTCAAGAAGATGATCAAGTCATCGACTACAAAAAAGCAATGGCCGGAGCTTCCTCCGACTTGCAAATCGAGTGGCTGGATCGCAATGACGGATTAATTATGCATTATACTTCCGGATCTACGGGCAAACCGAAAGGCGTTTTCCACGTGCAGAACGCCATGGTCCAGCATTATTATACAGGCAAGATGGTGCTTGATCTCCGCGAGGATGATATTTACTGGTGTACGGCCGATCCAGGCTGGGTAACCGGCACGTCCTACGGGATCTTTGCGCCATGGCTGAACGGCGTGACCAATGTTATTCGCGGCGGCCGCTTCAGTCCGCAGGACTGGTACGGAACAATCGACAAATACAAGGTGACGGTATGGTACAGTGCCCCAACGGCATTCCGCATGTTGATGGGGGCTAGCTCGGATGTCATTTCTCAGTTTAACCTCAGCAGCCTGCGTCATGTTCTCTCTGTCGGGGAACCTCTAAACCCT
This sequence comes from Paenibacillus dendrobii, assembly GCF_009807035.1. GTDB lineage: Bacteria > Bacillota > Bacilli > Paenibacillales > Paenibacillaceae > Paenibacillus_AQ > Paenibacillus_AQ dendrobii. The sequence continues at coordinate 482,347 of NZ_WUBI01000002.1, read as the reverse complement.
GAAGTGGTACGTTGGGGCCAAAAGGTATATGGCCAGCGTATCCATGACACTTGGTGGATGACAGAAACAGGCGGACATCTGATCTGTAACTACCCATCCATGGCCATCAAGCCAGGCTCGATGGGACGTCCGATTCCGGGTGTGCAGGCGGCGATTCTTGATGACAACGGCAACGAAGTTCCGCCTTACACGATGGGGAATCTTGCCATTAAGACGCCATGGCCATCCATGATGAATCAAATCTGGAAGAATCCTTCCAAGTACCAGGAGTATTTCCGTATTCCGGGCTGGTACGTCTCCGGCGACTCGGCTTACATGGATGAAGAAGGCTACTTCTGGTTCCAGGGTCGCGTCGACGATGTTATTAACTCTTCCGGCGAGCGGATCGGACCGTTCGAGGTCGAGAGCAAACTGGTCGAGCATCCGGCAGTTGCAGAAGCTGGCGTTATTGGTAAACCGGATGCCACTCGGGGAGAGATCATTAAGGCGTTCATCGCGCTTCGTGAAGGTTATGAGGAGTCCGAAGAATTGAAGAACGAAATCTACAAATTCGTGAAGGAAGGGCTCTCGGCACACGCGGCGCCACGTGAAATTGAGTTCCGTGATAAGCTGCCGAAGACAAGATCCGGCAAGATTATGCGCCGGGTACTCAAAGCTTGGGAGCTGAATCTTCCAACAGGCGATCTTTCTACGATCGAAGATTAATATACTTGAAGTTATCTTACAAGGAAGCACCGGGATGATTTATTCCGGTGCTTCTTTTTTTAGATATTAGAGAAATATAAGTTTTATATGACTCTACGCAAGAAACACTTTAACTGAATGAAGTTAAGTTTGTATTCTATAGAAGTACGTCGATGCGGAGAAAGCCTGTTTTTCAGGGAGGATGTAAGCAAGAAAAGACCATCCTGCAGGGATAAGCAGGATGGTCTCCACAATCAATCGAGACTTATTTTTTCTCAAAGAATGAAGCTGCGGATGGCTGCGATTCGCCCAACGCATTGACAGCTGTGACCCTAAAGTAACCCTTGATTGCAGCTGTTGTGGTAAATTTGAAGCTGTTATCCCGGCCGGAGCCGATGACATTGTAAGGACCGCCGGGTTTTTCACTGTAGTATACCGTATATTCCGTAATCATTTCTTCCGCGCTTGCCGGATTCCACTGGAATACAATTCCATTATCCGCAGAGGCAATTTGCAGCCCTGTAGGTGAGGAAGGAACGGATGTAGTCCCTTGCCCCAGGTCTGGGACATCTGGAATATCCGGCACTTCAGTACCTGGATCTCCGATATCACCCGGACTGGAAGGATCATCGATATCACCTGGAATATCGATGATTCCGTTACCCAAACTGCTAACCGTCGCACTTGGTGCAGATTCTTTGCCAGCGACATCCACGGCTGTAACATAGAAGCTGGAGCTGGAATCTGCCGCATTCGTTAGAGCATAGGCTTCACCTGTAAGTACTACCTTTCCAGTATTTTGGAAGGAACCGCCGTTCTGGGAACGATACAGCCGATATCCGACGACGTCCGCCTGACCGGATGGATTGAAGCTAATGGTAGCCTGACTGCCGTTCAGAGCCATTCTGACGTTGCCAGGAGCCCCAGGAGCGCTTCCGTCATCAACCCGCGGATCGATCTGGGTTGGCATATCTTCGCCTGCATCGCGCGGAATATAGAAGGATAACGATTCGTGCCCCCCGCGCATTTTAGAGAAGGCGGCTTCCAGTTCTTTGATCAGATCCTGAATGGGCTTCTCCCGTTTGATGACTACCTTTTCTTTTAGCATATCGTCCGGCGTGCCATCCTTCGGAATATAGTTCACTCCATTAAAGGTGATATATTTGGCTTTGGCGATTCCATCGTCACTGTCTTTCGGAATATATTTAATATTAAAGAGATCCGTTACGAACTTATCCGTCAGTGATGTTGGAAGCTTACCGCTGTAACCGGAGACCGTTTTGGAAACGATGCCGTCAGGTTTCTCAAATTTCGGTGTCTTGAACAAATCGGGTTCTTTCTCTACAACTTCGTTCATGATTAATGTCCAAATGGACTGTGCACGTTTCTTGGCAGGTTTGGATGTCAGGGTGTTCACTGGCTCCTTGTAGCCAACCCATACGCCCAGCGTAACATCTGGCGAGAAGCCCATAAACCATACGTCTGCGTAGTTTTGGGTGGAACCGGTTTTGCCGACTATTGGCACCTTTTTGAAGTGCTTGTAATTATCCCGAACCGTGCTGCCTGTGCCGTCCGTAATGACCGTTCTCAGCATATCCGTCATCAGATAAGCCGTTTGCTTGGAAAATACTTGTTCGGGCTTCGTTTCATGTTGGTACACAATGTTGCCGTTAGAATCTGCGATCTTTTCGATCATGTATGCATCATTAAAACTTCCCTGATTGGCGATAGAGCTGTATGCATTCGTGAGATCTTCTACGGTCACCCCGTATTTCAGACCGCCTAGAACACCTGTCTGAGCTGAGAAATCCGCTTTCTGAATGGTATTAATGCCTAGCTTCTTCGCAAAGGCCCAAGCATTGTCTATACCGACCACATTATTAAACAGCTTGAGCGCAACGGTATTGACTGATTTGTTGAGCGCAGTCCGAGCAGTCATTAAACCGCTGTAGCCGGAGGTCGAGTTCTTGGGAATATGGAAACCCTTCGTTCCGTCTTTTAAAATAATCGGAGCGTCGTCGAGGACGCTTGCAGGCTGAATAGCACCGGATTCAATCGCAGGCAGATAGGCCGCAATCGGTTTCATTGTTGACCCGGGCTGCCGGACCATTTGCGTCGCATAGTTCATCTGCTCTTTGTTGAAATCCCGGCCTTCCAGCATACCGAGGATCGCACCTGTTTTATTATCGATCATCATGGCAGCCGTTTGCTCTGGACCTTTTGTCTTGCTGTCCGGACCGAAGTTATCTTTGTTTTCGCCAATCTTATGCATGGAGTTGTAGACACGCTTATCTATAGTGGTATATACACGATATCCGCCGGTCTTCAATTGCTGATTGGCTGCTTCAAGCAGGTCGCTGTTGTCTTCGTTTTGTGTTTTCGGATTCGCACCTGCTTCCTTCAGATTCAGTTGCATGAGAATCTCGGAAGCCTGGCGCTCCGTTTCCATCATCAGATAAGGATATGTAGCATAGGCCTTATCCATTCGCGGAGCCAGTGCTTTGCGGATATCGAAAGCCAGGGCTTCCTTATACTGCGCATCGGTAATTTTGTTTTCTTCCAGCATACGCCGCAATACGAGATGCTGGCGGTCCAGTGCGCGCTTGAAAGCATCCTGGTTGAACTCGCCATTGGAATTAAACGCGGAATATTTGGTTGGAAGCTGAGGCAGACCGGCGAGATAAGCAGATTCCGCAATATTGAGTTTGCTTAAATCGTTGACGTTAAAAATGCCTTTCGCAGCGGCTTTTATTCCATATAGGTTATATCCGCTAGATCCTTTACCAAAAGGAACCTTGTTTAGATAGGCAGTCAAAATTTCCTGCTTGGTCATGAACCGTTCGAGACGGAGTGAAAGCAGGATTTCTTTGATCTTCCGGTCATCCGTCTTGTCTAAACTTAGGAAGACCCGTCTGGCCAACTGCTGCGTTAATGTACTTCCGCCTGTTTGTACGGATTCTTTTAACAGCTTTTGCTTGACGGCACGCAAGGTGCCTTTCAAATCCACACCATTATGATTGAAAAAGTTGTTGTCTTCTATTGAAACAACTGCATCGATGACTGTCTTTGGAATTTGTTCGTATTCTACAGGACGTCTGTCTTCGTCCGTTCGGATCTGGCCGATAGGCGTTGTCTGATCACGAAAATACGCAAAGCTGGTAATGGAGTTTTCACTCATTTTCTGGTCTATCAGAGCTCTTGGGCGGACTGGATCATCCTTCACAATGGAAGTGACGTAACCCACGGCGGCACCGCCTGCAAACAGGGCTCCCATGAGACCAAAGACAAACAGCCATAGAAAAACAAGACCCGTTGTTCGGGCGTAGGATCGTTGACGCCTTGTGGCAGGCTGTTTATCAGGTTTTTTATTGTTATTTTCAACCATTCGCGTGCGTTCCTCCTTTTAACGGAACTATTATAGCATAATTTGCGGCTTTTGAATGCAGGGAACGAATGAGGGCTTTTTTTTGGGATATTTGACATATTTTAAGCACATATGTTATAAATCATGCTAAAAAATATCGATAAAGGCATTGAAAGACTTCAGTAGGTAGGAAATGAGTTTATCCAGAGAGCCAGTGGATGGTGTGAACCGGCAGCTGTTCCGGTCGAATTACACTCTTGAGCCGCCCGGAGGAACGCGATTTTCCCGTCAGTAGTCCGGCACCGGATGTATAGTCCGTTATAGGAATGAAGTGAAAGCAGCTCTCTGAAAGCTTAAGTGTGCTTAGGGGTTGGCTTTAATTAGGGTGGTAACGCGAGTGCTCCTTCTCGTCCCTTGGGATGAATAGGAGCTTTATTGCTATAACCTCCTTAGACAGCAAAAATCCCGAAGCCAAAAGCTCCGGGATTTGTTCAAAGCAACGATTAACGGTTGTAGAATTCGACGATTTGTTTTTCGTCGATGTCTTGGGAAAGCTCAGCGCGTTCAGGCAAACGAATGAATTTACCTTCCAGAGCTGCTTCATTGTACTCCAGGTAACCTGCAAGATGGCTGCGGTTTTCCAAAGCTTCTTTAATAGAAGAGAGACCGCGGCTTCTTTCACGAAGGCCGATAACGTCCCCAGTGTTTACCATGTAAGAAGCAACGTCAACCTTTTTGCCGTTTACAGTGATATGACCATGGGATACCAGCTGACGTGCACCTGCACGGGAGTTGGAGAAGCCAAGACGATACACGAGGTTGTCCAGACGGCTTTCCAGCAGGAACATGAAGTTCTCACCAGCGATACCTTGCATTTTTTGTGCTCTGTGGAAGAGGGTGCTGAACTGCTTTTCACCCAAACCGTACATATGACGCAGTTTTTGCTTTTCAGCAAGCTGCATACCGTAGTTGCTTACTTTTCTCCGTTGGTTAGGACCATGTTGTCCTGGAGGGAAAGGGCGTTTCAATTCTTTGCCAGTACCGCTCAGGGAGATGCCCAGACGGCGGCTCAATTTAAATTTAGGACCAGTGTAACGTGCCATGTTATAGTAGACTCCTTTATTTTCAAATAGATTGTGAAGTAGGGCTCTATTTGCGCCGGGTAAGTTGATTGTGCTAGCCTTATCGGCAATGGCACCTGATTGAAAAGTTCAGCCGCTGTTCGATCAGTAACAAACCACGTGAGGGTGACACAACGTTACGCCCAAATTTCAGACTGTCTAACAGTCTTGTTCAACAATAGATTTTATACGAAAGCGACGGGTCAAGTCAAGTCCTGAGAAATATCGAGAAACGTCTAATTTTGTCGATAGGGCTTTGGTCCCAAAAAAGTAGGACGAATCTCTGAAATATTGATGCAAAATTAGTTTGAAGAGAGTAGAATAGGGTTATCATAACAGCAATGAAATGAACCCTTTTGAACGTGCAAATGAGGAATCACATATATGAGACTAAAGTCTGCTCGCGGCTGCAATGATTTTTATATTTTATCCCGATCGAACGGTGCCGTGCAAGACACCTTTTAACACGGTGTAAAGGAGCGCCTGCTATGTCAGAACATCAACAGGATTTTACCAGACATCAAAGTCTATTTCAGACAAATATTGAAGTGGCGTCTCCTAGCGAGTCTTCTGATTTGTGGTTGAAGGAGATGGACATTTCCCAATATGATCTTCCATATGTCCGTGAGGTCCTTCAGCAGTCCTTTGAGGATTGGCGGAAGGAAACAGGCCCGCTGCCGCTTTCGAAGCATTCATTCTGGGCAATCATGGATCATGAAGGAGCCTACATCTCGGGAGAGGAAACGGTATTTTCACTGCTGAAAGGACCGCATGACGGGTTACTGCAGCATTGTTTGCTGTCCCATGAACTGGTGTATGACGTCATTGAACATGCGGATTTCCCGATGTATCAGGGACAGGTTCTTTGCTTGGTTCCGATTCTCTCGCGAAGCGGTCAATTAGTCATATCCGTGCTGGCATGTGTGCTGCCGAGGCAAATCTCCGACAGCTCTGGTCTGGATGCGGTTGAAGCAACGGCCCTGCATTATCATTCTTGCTTTTTCAGACGTTATGAATACATATTCGTATCCGATGTAATGAAGATTCAAAAGAATGCCGAGCGAGAGGCAAGCAGACGTTCTATGCTCTTTCAAATTATGCAGCGCATGCATGATCAGATTGATGTGGATACCGTTCTTACGGAAGTGCTGGATAGCATAGCCGTCTTATACCCTTCGATCCAGCTCAGCCTGCTTATGTCCCAGGATCATCAGCACAGCAATCCGAAAGTGAAGCCGCTCGTGTTTCATCCATGGGGTGAGGATATCTGTGTCAGGGCCTTTATGGACGGACGGCTCATAATCCAGGACTACAAGGAAGACGACGCAGAGGATATGGTGGAAATCAGCATTCCGCTTGGAGGAAAGCAGGGGATCTACGGTGTATTCCATTTGAAAATGACGCGTGATCTGAAGGAAGACCTGGATCTGCAGCTCATTACGATGGTGATCGATACGGCCGGGAATGCTTTTGAAAATGCCAAGCTCTATGAACAGTCCAATCTCCTGATTCATGAGCTTCGTCTTATTAATGAACTGACTCAGCGGCTGAATCAGAGTTTGCAGCTATCGGACATCTATCAGTTTGCTAACGAAGAACTGCTGAACATATTCAAAGCAGACTTTTGCTGCTTCCTTCAGTTTAATGAAGAGCGCAATGTTCTGGAGGTCGTGTCCTGCAACGTACCGTCTTTGTCCAAGGATATTTTCAACAAGGATTACGGTTTTGGCGGACTCGTGTTTGAGAAAAGAGAGCCGGTCATTCTATCCGATTACCACTTGAACACCAAGGTATCGTCAAAGTTGATGGAAGTCACTGGATCACAGTCACTCATCGCAACTCCGTTGACCGTTAACGGCAAGGTGATGGGGGCGATTCTGCTGACGCACCGCAGCCCGCATTTCTTCTCCTATGATAATTACCGGCTGCTGCAAACGCTCGCGAGCCATATTGGCTTGTCGGTAAGTAACGCGCTGCTTCATGCAGAACTTCGCCGTATGGCGAACCGTGATATGCTGACGGATATGTATGCCCGTCATTACCTGGATGAAGCGATTCAGGAATATCAATCGAATGACTTCTGCGGGTCTTTGATTGTGGTGGATATTGACCAGTTCAAGCAGGTGAATGACACCTATGGCCATCAAAAGGGCGATAAAATCCTGAAACAAGTAAGCGAGATTGTAAAAACCTCCATCAGGCTGGAGGATATTCCCGCACGTTGGGGCGGTGAGGAGCTTGCTGTTTATCTGCCGCAAATGGGCGTTCATCAGGCCATGAAGGTAGCCGAGGTTATACGGACAAGGGTGGCACAGGAAACGGATCCGGGTGTAACCGTATCCAGCGGGATTGCCGAATGGTGCGTTGTGGATGATAAAGTGAGCGTGGACAGCCTCTTTTACCGGGCAGATATGGCCTTATACCGGGCGAAGAACAGCGGCCGCAACCAGATTCAAATCGAAGACATGAACGAATAAAAGAGTGTCCTGTACTCGCGCGCAGGCGCTCTTTTTTTTGTGGAGAAATCAGAAAAATAGTTAAGGTATTCTTTCGGACAGCAATACATAATTGTGCAAATTGAAGGCAAGCCTAAGGCAAAATGTTTACTGAGAGGTATGCCGATATGAATATACGAAACCTAAGCTGCGGTTTAATCGCATTGTTATGGATGAGCATTGGTTTATCAGGCTGCGGTTTACTGCAAAATCAAAAAAATCCTGAAGCCTGGTTTAAACAAACACTGGCTGGACTGGCCGGGAAGGACACTTTTTCGTTCAATGGAGAAGCTGCAGTACGGACCCAGTCGCAAAAGGGATTCAAAGAGAGCATGGCTTACGAAGGAAGTCTGACCGAACATGACAAGTTGACGATCCGGAGCATGCTTCCTGCGGAAGCGTCCGAGGTGAAGACAACCAAGCCGATGAAAATCAAGGATATGCATGCTGCCGAAGCCGGCTTCCGCCGACAGGATGGCCATTGGGTGCATTTATTTAGTGAAGGGAATACTACGCTCAATTCTTCTCTGGCACGCTTCAACCCGCTGGCACAGCTGGATGCTATCAGTCGGCTCCCTAAGCAAATGAGAGAGGCCTCCGGAGGTGCGCGCGGGACTAAGGTGCTGCGTATTGAACTCGAGCCCGCAGCGGCCAGACAGTGGCTGTCTGAGCAGCTGCAAGGTGAGATGGACATGATCAGGCAAAAGACGATTGCAGAGAACAAGGGACGCTCACCGCAAGAAATGCGGCAGCTATCCGATGTGTGGAACAGAGGAGACACGCAGCTGAAGCAAATGCTGGATCATTCGGAGGTTGCAATGATTTACTACCTGACGATTGATAAAAAAACGGGTTTTCCTGTGAAGCTATCATCGGAAAGCGGCATCCGCTACATGAATCTGCACCAACAGGAGCAGCAGGAGACCCTAGTGAATGATGTTTCCTTTCATCCGTGAGATTTCTTTCTTTTCGGCTGACTGGAACGGGCAGAAAGTGCTACAATAGAAAACGACTAAATTAACCTTTGTTCAAATAAGTTTTTGTGCGGGGTTTGGGAGGAATAGACATATGAGAGATCCAAGAATTCAGAAGCTCGCCGAGAATCTGGTGGGTTATTCAGTCAACGTTCAGCCGGGGGAAAATGTCCTGATCGAAATGATCGGTCCGGAGCGCGATTTGCTGAAGGCCGTTATTGAAGAGGTACATAAACATGGAGGCAATCCGTTTGTCGAGCTGACGGACCGTTCGGTTCAACGCACCATGCTCATGAATGCCACCGAGGAAATGGTGAAGACCTGGGGCGAGTTGGATCTGGAACGGATGAAAAAAATGGACTGCTATATCGGTATCCGTGCAGGCGAGAATGTCAATGACCTGTCCGATGTACCCGATGAGAAAATGCGTCTGTACAATACGTTGTTCAACCATCCGGTTCATAGCGGGCAACGTGTCAATCATACGAAATGGGTTGTTCTGCGTTATCCGAATGCAAGCATGGCGCAATTGTCCAACAAAAGCACAGAAGCCTTCGAAGACTTCTATTTCGATGTATGCAACCTGGATTATGCCAAAATGGACAAGGCTCAGGATCCGCTTGCAGAGCTGATGAGAAAAACGGATAAAGTCCGCATTGTGGGACCTGGAACAGACCTCAGCTTCTCGATTAAAGGCATCGGTGCTACCAAATGCGCCGGCGAGAAAAACATCCCAGACGGAGAAGTATACAGCGCTCCTGTACGTGATTCCGTCAACGGTACGATCAGCTACAATTCAAGCACGGTCTACCAAGGTATTACCTTTGAAAATATTAAGTTTACATTCAAAGACGGCAAAATCGTGGAGGCTACCAGCAATGAAACCGAGCGTCTCAACCAAATTCTCGATTCCGATGAAGGCGCACGTTACATCGGCGAGTTTGCTATCGGCTTTAATCCATATATTTTGCACCCGATGAAGGACATCCTGTTCGATGAGAAAATTGCGGGGAGCATACACTTTACGCCTGGACAAGCTTATGAGGATTGCGATAACGGCAACCGCTCTTCGATTCACTGGGATATCGTGTTGATCCAGCGTCCGGACTACGGCGGCGGCGAAATTTACTTTGATGATGTGCTTATCCGCAAAGACGGTATTTTCGTGATAGACGAGCTGAAAGGCCTCAATCCGGACCAATTGGTTTAATCTACAAAAATAACATAGAAATCCCTTGCGCCGGAAAGCGGATTCAATGTATCATGAAAGTGGTAAAATGAATATTATACCTGATACCAAAAGCTACGGAGGGATCACTATGTCCAGCAATAACGCAGCTGTCGTGGAAATCGCCCAAACAGCGGGCCAATTCACTTCGTCAATCGTGCTTCAGGCTGACAACAAGTACATTGATGTCAAAAGCATTCTGGGTTTGTTTACGACCCTTGTTAGCAATAAAGGCTATGAGCTTCATGTTCATGGACCGGATGCGGATGAGGCTAAAACGGCTATGCAGGAAGTGTTTGCAAAACACGGCCTCAAAGTTGAACTTGTGGAAGACTAAGTTTGAAAAAGCGTCCTGCCGGATATGGCGGGGCGTTTTTTTAGTTGAAGAAAAAGAGTATAAACGTCAAGGACTTGGCATTTACTATAGCAATGAAACATTTTCTCAGCGGTGTTATAGCTCCTGAGTAAATATCAGATAGACGTTTTTCTTCGGGAGGTTCTTGTATTGGGCTCTGATTTCGTCTAATATTAGAGAAGAGAACGAGGGTGTGACTTTTGGACATAGGGGGGAAGATGCATGACTTCTTCTGATCTGCAGGAACAGTTGAACATGAAAGCAGTTAATCTTCTGCAGGAAGATGCAGATAAAATACAGAAGCTGATCGAAGTACAAATGGAGAATCTGGCAACCCGCTATTGCCCTCTCTATGAGGAAGTGCTGGACACCCAGATGTACGGATTTTCAAAAGAAGTTGACTTTGCTGTAAGAGCAGGGCTGTTGCCGGAGCTTACTGGCAAACAGCTTGTCAGCCAGCTTGAACGTAATCTGGCCATCCTTTACGAGGCCTTGAATAACAAGGAAGCATAACAAGCCTGCAATAAGCCGGTTTACATGGTAAAAGCATGAACTCCTTAATGGAGTCCATGCTTTTTTTATAGGCTTTTTAATGGAGTTATGAAAAGCTATACCATGAAAAAGGATACGCCCAGGATCAGATAGACGACCAGCAACAGCAGCCCTTCATACCAGTTGGTCTTACCGTCCTGAATGATCGATTTGGCAATAAAGACGGCAACGCCGATGGCAAGAAGCTCGATGGTGGTAAATACGAGATTCATGGTATTGCCGAAGAAGTAACTGGCAAACACGAGTACGGGAGCCACGAACAGGGCAATCTGCAAGCTGCTGCCTACCGCGATTTCCACGGCTGCTCCGATTTTGTTCTTCATGGCGAGCATAATGGCGGCACTGTGTTCGGCGGCATTGCCGATGATCGCCACGAGGAAGGCACCGACAAACAATTCGCTGAGACCGAAACGTGTCGTGAACGTTTCAAGTGTACCTACGAGCCATTCGCTGACAAAGGCTACCATCACGGTGGCGATGATCAGATACAATATGGACTTACCCTTCGACCACTCTGGAGCATGCTCATGAGGCAGATCTTCATCGGAGTCCTCAGAGACATCGGCCAGGTAATCCTTATGGGTGATCATGGAAAAGATCAACCAGGCAATATAAGCTACAATTAATATACCGGCTACAATCAGACTGAGTGTCTTGGTATCGCTTGTGGTAATGGAATGCGTGTTCAGGAATACCGCAGGAACAAACAAAGCAATGACCGCAACGATCATGAGCGAGCCGTTCATTCCGGCCAGAGACTTGTTAAAGCTCTGGATCTTGAACTTGGCACCGCCCGCGAAAATACTCAAGCCCAGGACCAACAGCAGGTTGCCGATGATGGAGCCGGTTAAGCTGGCTTTTACCATATCGAACAATCCTTCTTTGACGAGAAAGATCGCAATGATCAGCTCAGCCGCGTTACCGAAGGTGGCGTTCAGGAAGCCGCCCAGGCGCTGACCTGCATAATGAGCTACATTCTCGGTTGCTTTGCCTAGAAAACCTGCCACGAAGATGACTGAGATGGCTGCCAGAATGAACTGGACGATCGGATCCCAGGCCGCATAATGCGCTATGGCACTAAGAACGAAAAATGCAATCAGTAAAATAGGGCTCAACCATTTTTTCAATTTTTGACACCTCAGTGTTATGTAGGATAAATATTCTTTCTCAATATACCCAAAACGTATTGGGTTGTAAACAAATCTTGGGTCGAATATTTGCTTTTTGGTCCCTCTAGGATTTACAATAACGGATAATGAGGTGAAGGAGGAAGGGGTATGACTGAACAGCTTCAACTGGAGACGGGAATGATCCGGATATCGGATGATGTCGTATCGAAAATCGCTGGTTTGGCGGCTCTGGAAACCCCCGGCATTGCTGCAATGTCCGGCGGATTATCCGAAGGATGGGCCAAGCGCCTAAGCGGAAAAAATGTACAAAAGGGCGTTACTGTGGAAGTGGGGCAGCTTGAAGCGGCCATCGATCTGCGGATCATCGTTTTGTATGAGACACCGATTCATGAGGTTTGCCGCATGCTGCAACAAAACGTGCGGGAAGCCGTTGAGAGCATGACAGGCCTTCGCGTTGTCGAAGTCAACGTTAAGGTAGAAGGCGTCGCTTTCAAGGATGATGAAATCGAAGATATTCCGTCCAGAGCAAAATAAAACGGGTCTTGACCAAGAAAAACATCAATGAATGTTCAATACGGCAGACAAATGAAAAAAAGAGACTACACGGATCTCCGGTAGTCTCTTTTAATATTTACGGACTTAACAACCTCCTGCTGAACAGGCAAATTGCTTTGTCTTGATATGCTGAGCATGATTCCCATGGCAAACATCATGATGAGCAGGGACGTTCCTCCGTAACTGATAAAAGGAAGCGTCACACCGGTCAGCGGAATGGTCTGCGATACCCCGCCTATGTTGACAAAGGCCTGAATGGCGAAAAGCCCCATGATGCCAATACCAACGAGCGTTCCAAATGGATCGGGACACCTCAGTGCGATGAGGATTCCACGCCATATGAAGTAAATGTATACCAGCAGGAAAATACTCGTTCCAATGAACCCGAATTCCTCCGCCATGACAGGGAAGATGAAGTCATTGTAAGGGTTTTTGATATAGTTAAGCTTTTGAATGCTCTTCCCGAAGCCTGTTCCTGTCAACTGACCATTCCCGATCGCGGTCAAAGACTGGATCAGATTGTAGCCGTCGCCTTTCTCGTCCTTGTACGGATCGATCCAGGCGGTGATTCTACCCATTTTGTAATTGCTGGACTGTGCTTGCGAGTCGTCGCTGTGGGTAATCGATTTGACCAGGTAGTTAGCGCCTAGCACAAGGCTTGCTCCCAGAATCAGAAGTGCCGCCGAGGCAAGGATATGCTTGAGGCTGGCACCCCCTGCATAGATAATGATCGCACTGGTCGCCACGAGAATCAGAGTCGAACCCAGATCCGGCTGCATCATGATAAGTCCTGCCACAAAGCCGACAATCACCATGACGGGAATATAGCCTGTCCGAAGATCCCTGAAACGTTCTCCCTTCTTGACGATCAAGGCGGAGAGGTACAAGATGATCGTGATTTTGGCCAGCTCCGTCGGTTGAATCCCGAGTCCGAATAGTTGCAGCCAGCTGCGCGCACCATTGATGCCCTCGGTAAAGGGCACGAGTATAAGAAGGATCACCGTCACGAAAAACATCGGGACAAAAAGCTTCTTGTACTTGCTGTAGTGAATGTTCATCGCAACGAACATGACGAAGGTGCCGAGCAAAGCCCAAATGAACTGCCTTTTCGTAAAGTAGAGCGCATCATTATGAAATTTACTGCTGGAAATGGTGAGACTTGAACTGGCACTGAACACCATCACCAGCCCAAAACCGACCAACAGAAAAGTAAGGATAAGCAGTTGGAAATCCGGCGTCCCTTTTTTTCTCGGTTGGGGTTTCTCCTGATTCATAAGGGACCTGCCCTAAGCTTCCAGTGTGGATTTAAATTGCTGGATTTTTTTGTTGGCAATGTTAAGAATTTTGGAAGGAACCGGTGTTTCGTATTCCAGACCATGAGGGAACGTCCCTTTTCCCAAGTAAACGGCTTCGATTTCAAGAACGGTATCCGGCTTTTCGAGTTTTCCTTCCACTGCGCGGGTGTTCATGCGCAAGAAGTATTCGGAATGGGTATCCGTATCTTCAATTTTATATTCGTATGTAGCGCGGTAGTATTCCCACTGCCAACGTACAAATCCTGTTTTTTCGGCAACTTCATCCATAAATGCCAAGTCGCTTTTCAGTCCGACAAGTCCTGTATTTTCAAAAATCATCCTATAAAATCCTCCTTATTTAAACGCCTGTAAAGTTCTTTACTCATGATATTATGTTTCAAGCTCTTGTGCAAGCCTTGTCACTCTAGGGGGACATACCCCATTTCCGGCGTTTCTGCTACAATAGATTAAAGGTATTGTGGCCAGGTTGTGGAAAATATGTGATAGACATTCTTAGGCGAGAGGGAAGTGTGTACATGAGAGAAGAGGCATTATTGAATGCACTGCAGCCGCAAATGGTGGAGTGGAGGCGTTATTTGCATCGTCACCCGGAGCTTTCATACCATGAAGAGAAAACATCACGATTCATTGCCGGGAAGCTGAACGAGCTTGGACTTGAAGTAACCACTCGGGTTGGAGGCGGTCATGGCGTCCTGGCGATTTTGAAGGGCGGTAAGCCCGGCAAAACCGTTGCGCTTCGCGCTGATATGGATGCACTGCCCATCCAAGACGAGAAGGGCTGTGAATACTCATCCGAGGTGGACGGAGTGATGCATGCTTGCGGCCACGACGGACATACCTCGACGCTCCTTGCGGTGGCTACATATTTTTGTCAGCGCCGGCAGGATGTACAGGGAGAGATCCGATTTATCTTCCAGCCAGCGGAAGAAGTATGTCCGGGCGGTGCCCGCGGCATGATCGAGGCCGGAGTTCTGCAGGGGGTAGACGTCATTTATGGAGTTCACTTGTGGACGCCTTTTGAGGCAGGTACGGCGGCCAGCGCACCAGGACCTCTGATGGCTGCGGCCGATGAATTTTTTATAGATATTATGGGCAAAGGCGGTCATGGCGGAATGCCTCATGTGACCGTGGACAGCGTGGTAGCGGGAGCAGCCCTTGTCATGCAGCTGCAAAGCATCGTCAGCCGCACAGTTGATCCGCTGAAGCCCGCCGTGGTGACAATCGGAACGATTCAAGGCGGGAGCGCGCAAAACGTGATTGCGGAATCCTGCCGGATTACGGGTACGGTGCGCACTTTTGACGAGGAGACGAGAGAGCTAATCCGAGGCCGGATTGAGGACATCAGTCATATGACTGCCCGGACATACGGCGCAGAAGCCAAGATCGATTATCTGATGGGTTATCCTCCCCTTGTAAATGACGAGGAAGAGACAGGACGATTTTTCCGTGAAGCGCCGAGCGTATTTGGAGCGGATCAGGTAAGCCAATGCGACAAGATTATGCCTGCTGAAGACTTCTCATACTACTTGCAGGAAATCCCGGGCTGCTTTATGTTCGTGGGAGCTGGGAACCCCGATATTCAAGCGATCTATCCACATCATCATCCCCGTTTTGATTTCGATGAAACAGCGATGCTGAGCGCGGCCAAACTATTGGTAACGATGACTCAGTCGTTTCAAGGCTGGGAGTAACCGGAGAAAGCGAATGAAACAGGAGCGTTCGGAGAATGATTTGGCGATCCTTGGGAAAATATAATGATATGAAACACGACATAGAAGTTCATTTCCTGGATCAGGGAATGAACTTTTTTCTCGATATGGAAAGGAGCCGATTATGAACGATCTTAAAGCCTGCATCGTCCAGAGGGACCGGACGGTCTTACTGGAATGCGGCCATCCCGGATTCGAAGCGGCACGGGAGAAGTTGAATCGTTTCGCGGAGTTGATTAAAAGTCCGGCTACATTTCACACATACAGAATCACGCCTCTTTCTTTATGGAACGCAGCAGCACTTGGTTATACTTCCAATGAAATTGCCGATGATCTGAGCTCCATCGCCAAGTGGGGCGTGCCGGCTGGATTGCAGCAGGAGATTGGCGAGCTGGTGTCGCGGTACGGAAAACTGAAGCTGCAGCGGTATGGGGATAACGGGGAAGCACTGGTTCTGGAGTCTACCGATCGCATGATTCTTGACGAGGTGCTTGCTGTTCCGGCAGTAGCCTCACTGCAATGGACACGGCTGTCCCCTTTGGAAGCCAAGCTTCATGCAGCGGCAAGAGGCCGCCTCAAGCAGGAGCTTATGCGTCATGGTTATCCGGTGCTCGATTTGGCGGGCTATCATGAAGGACAGTCGCTTCGGCTGGAATGGAACTCCGGAATTGAAGGCCAAGAATTCGCTTTGCGGAGCTATCAGGAGGATGCGGTTGAAGCTTTTGAAGGAGTGACGGGCAGTGGCGGCAGCGGCGTGCTGGTCCTCCCTTGCGGAGCTGGAAAAACCGTGATCGGACTTGCAGCGCTGGAACGCCAGCAGTGTGAATGTCTCATCCTGACATCGAATACGACTTCTGTAGAGCAGTGGATACAGGAGCTGACGAATAAGACGACGCTGAAATCTTCCGAAGTAGGCCAGTATACGGGCCAGAAAAAGGAAGTGAAACCGGTAACGGTCGCGACATATCAAATTCTGACGCATCGGCGTTCCAAGAATGATGAGTTTGAGCATATGAAGCTGTTTAACGAGCGAAACTGGGGACTCATTATCTATGATGAGGTACATCTGCTTCCTGCACCGGTTTTCAGGGCAACGGCCGATATTCAGGCTACACGCAGGCTTGGACTGACAGCCACGCTGGTCCGCGAGGATGGTTGCGAGCAGGATGTATTTTCACTGATCGGTCCAAAACGTTACGAAATGGCCTGGAAGGAGCTCGAAGCCGATGGCTGGATTGCCAAGGTGGATTGCTGCGAAATTCGGATTCCTATGGATTCGGATTTACGCGAGAAGTATATCTATGCGGAAGGCAAGGAGAAATTCCGGCTTGCGGCTGAAAATCCGGCTAAGACACGTATCGTAATGGATTTGCTAAACAAACACCAATCGGCCGGCATTCTGGTGATTGGGCAATATCTGGACCAGCTGCAAGCCATCGCGGAAGCAATCGGCGCTCCACTGATCAGCGGGAAAATGCCCCAGCAACAGCGGACCGCACTATATGCTTCCTTTAAAAGAGGGGAGACCCCTGTATTGGTTGTGTCGAAAGTGGCTAATTTTGCCGTAGACCTTCCGGATGCATCGGTGGCGATAGAAATATCGGGAAGCTTCGGATCGCGGCAGGAGGAGGCCCAGCGGCTCGGCAGATTGCTTCGTCCGAAGAGTGGCGACAATCAGGCCTATTTTTATACCTTGGTTTCGGAGAGCAGCAAAGAAGAGGAGTTTGCTGTCCGTCGCCAAATGTTTCTTATTGAACAGGGGTATGAATATACGATTCATTCCGTCAAGGAGGCACGATCCGGGACATGAACGATGCAGCGAAATTCGAAGAAAACCTGATCCAGCTAACCGTAACGGATGCCGATCTGCTTAAGTTGCTGATCTGCCGTTTTGGCACTAATTCCTTTAGTGAGCAGGCATGGTCGGGGCTGAGCAGTTTGAACCGCAGCGGAGCGGAACTTAAACTGTCATTCATTCGTTTAAGAAAGCTCGGCTGGGTCCGGGCGGTCAGAAAGTCATGGGGAGAGAGGCTGTATTATATTCCGACAGAGCAGATGGTTCACCTCTTGCCGATTTTTTATGAACCGGCATTGAGCCCCCTGAATCCATCGGAACTTCTGATCCGCAGCGAATCCGGTCCCGGACTTGCGCTGGATTTGCTTCATGCGCTGGCTTACGCAGCAGAACAAGGGCTACCCCTGACAGCGAAAGGGACGGTTCACAAGAAGAGCCTGCAAAGGCTGCAGGAACTCATTTTCCTGAAGGAGGAGCATTTGGAGCGGTTGGCTCTGCAATACGCCCATCAGGAAACGTACGGCCCTGCGGCGGCTGTGATTTTGGACCTGCTCTTATGCTTGGGCTTGCTGACGAAGTCTGCCGGCTCATTGGATATCCAAGCGGAACGCCTGAGGGGGTGGCTGAGCTTGACTGAACAAGAGATGAACCAGATCCTGCTTCGCACGGTTATTGAGCGTTACAGCCCCCATGATACAGGCATGCAGCTGTTCCGCTATTGGATATGCATGCGGGCATTTCAGGAGGGCGTATGGTTTGACGTTTATGGCGTTTTGAGGAAGATGGAAGATGAGGGAATATTGAATGAGGATATTAGCATCGAAATGGAAAAGGCAAGTGCTTGGCTGAACGCTCTGGCCGGTTTTGGCTGGGGGGATGTGGCTGTACGTGACGGGAATTACGCCTTTTGCTGGAATATAGATCCGGGTTCCTTATTGTTCGGATCAGATGACTTGAGTGAACCTTTGAATGAAGGCCTGTATGTTCAGCCTGACTTCGACATTATATGCCCTCCCGGCGTTTCATTTAACCTGCGTTGGAAACTGCTTGCCTGTGCCGATCTGGTCCAGTGCGACCGGATGTCGATATACAAGCTGACAAGGTCAAGCGCCGCAAAGGCAGCAGAACATGGGATGGATACAGCTGGTATCCTTAACTTATTAACATCCAACAGTGTCGGTGAAATCCCGGGTCATGTTACGGCAGCCCTCAAGCAGTGGGGCAGGGAGATTGGGCGGACCTGTTTTGAAGAAGTGATGCTCTTGTCCTGCATGAGTGAAGAAGAGGGGGATGCGATCGCTGCCCATCCGCATTTGAAAAATGAGGTGGAGAGGATCGGCCCGAAATACTTTATCGTTCAATCCTCCAGAACAGCAGCTCTGCGCAAATCTTTGGAGAGCATCGGACTCGCCCCGCTCAAAGCTACTCGAAGCAGAGAACGTGAGAAGCAGGAGTATCCGATGATACATGATAGCGGGATGACATCCAGTGCAGAAAGCCAGCATTTGCTGAATGAAAACTTCTATGAGAATCAGGGCGTGGTCTATAGTGGGCGAAATGTTCATTTCTTCGAACCGGACAACGATATACCCGAGCCTGCGTCCTTGTTCCCTGGATATGAGCAAATCCCTCCAAGATGGCTCCAAGATTACCGAAGCTATCACAGCTCAACCGCGCAGAATATCGTGGAACAGGCTCAGAACTGGCAAACCCGAGTCCTTTTGCAGCATGATGGGAAGAGAGCGGAGTTTGCCCCGGTAACGATTACACGGACTCCTTGGCGTGTCGAAGGTATTCTTCATGATTTGGAGACGGGCAAAATCGAGCAGCTTGAGCTATTTTCCGAAGATTTAGGGGAGCTGAAGCTCATTCTACCTTCCTTTGACTGATATAATCTTGGCAGCAAAGTACTGAAATCCCTCTTCTTAAGGAACAATGGTTATGATATGATAGAAGAGGCCACTCCTAAAGAGTGGAACTTTTATAGAATTGGGATGAATTTCATGAGCGTATCTGAGGTGCAGACGATGGACATGGCTGCCGTACTGATGAACGCCTATGAATTAGGCGATATGATCAATCAGTCCGTCGAAGTGTCTGATTATTTATATTGGAAGCAGTGCGTTGACAGCAATCCTGAAGTGCAGGAACTGGTCCGACTGCTTGCGAAAAAGAAAGAACTCTTTGATGAGACCCAACGGTTCGGCCATTTCCATCCGAATTATCACAGTGCCAAGGATGAAGTAAAGGCCGTTGAGGTACAGCTGGAGCAATTCGAAGAAGTAGCCCGCTTTAAGCAAGCAGAGCTGAATTTGGATGAAATGCTGCACCAAATGTCCGAAATGATCGCTTTTTCCGTATCGGATACCATCAAGGTGCCCAGCAATGATCCAAATCCGAAACGCGGTTGCGGTGGCGGCGGCAAATGTGGCTGCGGCGGTTAAGCGATAAAGAGACAGGGAACATAAAGTGAGGTGGGAAACGATGTTTGCAGAACGCACGGGTTACATCATATGGGTCACGGATGTGAAAGCGGCCAGAAATCTTGAAAAATACGGAACCGTTCATTATATTTCGAGACGTATGCATTATGTGGTAATGTATGTGAATGCGGATCGTGCGGAAGAAGTTGCCAAAAATATTCGCAGACTTTCCTATGTGCGAAAAATTGAGCGTTCTTATCGCAACGAGATTAAAACGGAATATACCAAGGATATTCCCGACAAAACAAGATATTATGGCCTGTAGTCGAACGGGTCCGTTCCTTCTGCCATGATCATGGCTCCCACCCGAACGAATATATCGTTTAAACAGAAGCAGCCTTAGGGCTGCTTTTTTTTTTGCGCTTCCAATCGGTTTCCATCGTAAGCATCCACCGATCATTTGGAGCTGGCAAGGAACCGGTATGGTGAAAATGACCTATTTTTTGGAATCGTCAAGCTAAACGTTTTTTTATATTAGAAATAGGAAAGAATCATAGGGTAGGCGCATATACATAGATTGAAAGAAGATAAGACAGGTCTCCCGAAAACCATCATATAACGGAAATGTTACACACCTAGCGTCAGTTCCAGTTTTGATAGCCTAAGCGATCTTCATGGAAGGTGCGTCTGAGATTCTATTAATTTTAAGACATTTTTGCTTGTGTAAGATGTGGTGATGTTGTAATATAATAGGTAAATATGCTTAGATAAAAAGTCCTATGTAGTGGAGAGTGATGTTCCATGCGCGACAAAGGAATGGAGAGATGGAGCACTTATGAACCATTCTACGTTGTTCTGGGGGATAAAAGGGTCGCTGACATTGTCATAACCAATCATGCAAAGACAAGATATAATGATCGCATTCAAAGCGGAGACCACCAGATCGACGACATCGCGGCGTGGATGTGGGAATGTCTGAAGCAAAACCGCATGGTTCCTTATTACCGCAATGAACAGGACGTATATCTGATCGACGAGGATTTGGTCGTTGTCGCCGAATTTACTGAAATCGAAAGCGAGCGCGATATCAGTGGCAACGCCTTGCATAAAATGATCGTGGTTACTTTTTTGGGGCGTATGTCCGAGACCATCGAGTTGAGAGACTTGAAGTCTTATTATTCCTGGCTTCGCCATTCCCGTAGAATGACTTTGATCAAAAACACGCGTAAGCGCAGATAGCTTTACATAAAATATGATTCTTTTGAGAAGCATGGACATCCGGGTAACGGATTCCGTGCTTTTTTGTATGCCGCCTGCGGATCCGATACAATGAATGGACATGGACATCAGAACAAGGGGGAATAACAATGAATCATCTTGAAGGAAGATGCGACCTGCATACCCACACGCGGGCTTCGGACGGAATGCAGAGTCCTGCGGAGAATGTCAGACTTGCATATGAAAAGGGACTGTCGGCTGTCGCAATCACCGATCATGATACCGTTGCAGGTATCCCGGAAGCGTTGGAAGAGGGTGAGCGCTGCGGCGTGGCGGTGGTGCCGGGAGTGGAAATCAGCACTCGCGCAGGCGGACAGGATATTCATGTTCTGGGGTACTATGTGAATTATCAGGATGAGGCCTTTTTGAAGCGGTTGGCTGATTTAAGGAATACGAGGGAAGAGCGCAATGGCAAAATGATTGCAAAGCTGCAGGAGATGGGCGTCAATATTACGCTTGATGAGGTTATCGCCGGATTGGGCAGAGAACTGAAAGCGGATGAGAGTGTCGGCCGCCCGCATATGGCAGATGTCCTGGTGAACAAAGGTTATGCTCAGGATATGAGGGATGCCTTTAACCGCTATCTGGGAGAAGATGCTCCGGCGTATGTCACGGTACCAAGAATTTCCCCAGAGGAAGCCTGCGAGTGGATACGTGAGGCCGGAGGTACTCCTGTACTTGCGCATCCTGGGATTTATGCTGACGATGACTTGGTAAGAGAAATTCTGGAGCAAGCCAAACCGGCGGGAATTGAAGTTTTCCACTCCGATCATGGAAAGGCTGAAGAGGAACGCTATCAGGCCATGGCGGATGAATATGGATTGATGGTCACGGCAGGATCGGATTATCATGGGGCAAGGCAGGGTGTGGTGTTCCATGGCGATATCGGCAGCCGGTCGGTTCCCGTATCGGTACTGGCGCAGCTGAAGCGGTGTGCAGAGGCGGATTAAATTGCGGTAAGCGGAATCATTGCTGTATCGGAAAAAAAAGCTGCTCGCCTCTGTCCATAACGGACAGGGCGGCAGCTTTTTTGCGGGGGGACCTGATCTATTTCAGAGTACTGGCAAGACCTTTGATCCGTTCATTATCGGGCGTGATGACCAGCGTTTTCTGATGATCATAGATGACGAACCCGGGCTTGGATCCGTTAGGTTTATGAACATGGCGGATCAGAGTATAGTCGACTGGAACGCTGCTGGATTCCTTGGCTTGGCTGTAATAAGCTGCAAGCAGTCCCGCTTCCTCGAGCGTTTGATCACCGAACTCAGTGCTGCGGATGACGACATGCGAGCCAGGGATGTCCTTGGTATGCAGCCAGGTATCGTTCGAACTGGACAGACGGTTGGTTAAATATTCGTTTTGCAAATTGTTCTTGCCGACGTAAATTTCGATACCTTCCGATGACGTGAACACATGCAGCGTAGGGCGGTCGTTCTTCTTCTTTTTCTTGACCTTTTTGCTGCGGTCCCGGAGATATCCCTGCTGGATCAGCTCCTCGCGGATTTCGTCGATATCGCTCATGGAAGCATAGGACAATTGCTGCAGCAATTCATCCATGTAGCGGATTTCCTCCTGCGTTTTCTCGAGCTGCTCCTTGATGACCACCAGACTGTTTTTATACTTGTTGTACTTTTTGAAATAGCGCTGTGCATTGTCCGAAGGCGTAAGCAGCGGATCAAGCGGTATGGTGACCTCCCGTTGATCCTCATCGTAAAAATTGACGAGCACCGCTGTTTTGTCGCCTTTTTGAATGGTATGAAGCGAAGCGAACAGCAGCTCTCCATAGATTCGGTATTGGTCTGCATCATCAGCCTCGGCCAGATCCTCATGCAGATGGTCCAGCTTCTTGATGTTTTTGGATCGTTCGTTTTGCAGGAAGCGAAGCAAATCGCTGACTTTTTGCTTGACGGTGTCGCGCTCCGCCTTCTCTCCGTAATAATCCTCCATGCATGCGCTCATGGAATCATAATGCTTGATGTCATTTTGTAGAAGCGTTAGGTTCACCGCAGAAAATACCATCTTGCCTTTGGCGTTTGCTCCTGTAACCGGCATATATTCGTTATTTCGAACAGGTTCCATGACCGATATGAAAGCATCCCATAACACACCGCATCTTTCATAAAGTTCGTCCTCATTGAGCTGTGGATCATATATCGTTTGGGTCCCGGAGCGGTGAACGATTTCCTGTGCGATAAGCGGACTGACCCCGCTAAAGGTATCTACAATCCAGGGAATAGGTTCCTGGGCTCCCGAGCATTTGACGATAAACTCCTTGCGGTCGGCCATAAGCGGATTGAGCTTGTGCTGCTGCGGCGGTTCGGTATAAGCGAAGCCGGGCATCACGATCCGATAGCTGCTGATGCTTGGCGTGACGTGATGGATTCCATCCAGAATATTTCCGCTCGAAGGGTCCGTAAGAATGATATTGCTGTGGCGGCCCATCAGCTCAATGATAATTTTTTTGGTCGAGACATCCCCAAGCTCATCGCGCTGGCGGACGGTTAAATGGATGATTCTCTCCATTCCCACCTGGCTGATTTCCTCGATAATTCCCCCTTCGCAGTGCTTGCGCATCAGCATGCAGAACATCGGTGCTTCCTGCGGGTTGATGAAACTCCGTTCCGTATAGTGGACACGCGGATAAGTCGGGTTCACTGATAGCAGAAGCTTCCTATTGCCCTCGCGCGTGCGGAGGTGAAACAGAATATCATGATCGTTCGGTTGGTAGATTTTGCTGATCCGGGCTCCCCGGCAGGCCTCGAGCTCGTGCACGATTGCCTTTGTTACGATTCCGTCCAATGCCATTGTTATATATCTCCCATCTTTTAATTACCAAATTTCGTTCATCCTTGCGTAAGTGCTATGGATTGGAAACCCGTCTCTTATATGATGCCATAGTTTGCCCAAAAACTTAAGAGGCGCCTTCTGTGATATTTCAGGTCCTGTCCGAATACATTTACGTTAGAACAGGTGGAAAAGCTGTCGGCACCTCTGGCAGCAGCACAAAGAGCGGGAGGGAAAGGAAAGGATGGAACAAAAAGCATGGCATCAGATGAATGCCGAGGATCTGCAGCAAGTTCTGAGCGTACAGCCGCAGCACGGCCTTACGGAAGAGCAGGCTGACGAACGAAGAAAGCAGCATGGAAGCAATGAGTTGTCTGAAGGCAAAAAGATCTCTCTGTTTGCGCTGTTTTTGAACCAGTTCAAGGATTTTATGGTTCTGGTGCTGATGGGGGCAACGCTGGTGTCCGGACTGCTGGGCGAATATCTGGATGCCATTACAATTATTGCAATCATTCTGCTCAATGGAGTTCTGGGGTTTGTCCAAGAATTCCGGGCTGAGCGTTCCCTGCGGGCGCTGAAGCAGCTGTCTGCCCCATCGGCCAAAGTGCTGAGAAGCGGCAAAACCGTGTCCATTCCGGCTAACATGCTGGTACCCGGAGATATCGTCATCATGGAGAGCGGCGACCGGGTTCCTGCGGATCTGCGCTGGCTGGAGACGAGCAGTTGTTATATCGAGGAATCGGCATTAACCGGTGAGTCGGTCCCAGTAGGCAAGCATAGCCAGGCCATTCTTGAATCGGAAGTTCCATTAGGAGACCAGAAGAACCTCGGATTTATGGGGACCATGATGACCCGGGGAACGGCTAGAGGAATGGTTGTACGTACGGGCATGGATACCGAAATGGGCAAGATTGCCGACCTGATCCAAAATACCGACACTCAGCAAACGCCTCTTCAGCATCGGTTGGAGCAGCTCGGCAAACTGTTGATCATTCTCGCTCTCGGACTTACCGTCATGGTTGTCGTAGCGGGGATTTTACATGGTCAGCCGGCAGTAGGCATGTTCCTTGCAGGCGTCAGTCTTGCCGTGGCTGCTATTCCTGAAGGACTGCCAGCCATCGTAACGGTCGCATTGGCCCTTGGCGTGCAGCGCATGATTAAGAGAAAGGCGATTGTGCGCAAGCTGCCGTCCGTAGAAACGCTTGGCTGCGCTTCGGTAATCTGTTCCGACAAGACGGGTACACTGACCCAGAATAAAATGACCGTTACCCGCCTGTGGATCGGCGGCCGTGATTTGGAAGTTACAGGGGATGGATATGCGCCGACAGGACAGGTTCTGGAAAAGGGGAAATCCATCGACATCAGGAATGATCAGGGACTGCGCCGCCTCCTTCAGATCGGGGCGCTCTGCAACAATGCAGAGATTTTCGAGACGCAGCATGCGGAGCCCAAGGGCAAACGTAAGGGCAAAGAAGAACCGATGGAATCCGTATGGAGCTTAAAAGGAGATCCGACGGAGGGAGCGCTGATTACGCTTTCCGCCAAGATGGGCATGACTTCCGACTCCATGTCCGGATTGTACAAGCGCGATCAGGAATTCCCGTTTGATTCCGAACGGAAGCTGATGTCTGTCGTGGTCAGCCATCAAGGCGGCAAGCTGCTCTGTACTAAAGGAGCGCCGGATGTGCTGCTGAATCAGTGCACTTATATACTCTGGGAAGGCAATGTGGTCCCTTTCACCACTACGCTGAAGCAAAAAGTATTAGCCGCGAATGAGCAAATGGCTTCCGCTGCGCTGCGTGTACTGGGAACGGCATATAGAGATATCCGGTCTCACGATTCATTAAATAATGAGAAAGATGCGGAAAGCCAGCTCGTCTTCGTTGGGCTTGCTGGAATGATCGATCCGCCGCGGCGTGAAGTTCGTGATGCCATCAGTACGTGCCGCCGTGCCGGTATCAAGACGGTCATGATTACGGGAGACCATGGGACAACGGCGGAGGCAATCGCCCATCAGCTGGGCATTATGCCGCGCGGTGGTCTTACGATGTCGGGTCAGGACCTGAACCGGATCAATGACGATGAACTGGATGCGAAGGTAGACAACACTTTTGTTTATTCCCGCGTTTCTCCCGAACATAAGCTGCGGATTGTGAAATCTCTCCAGCGCAAGGGACATGTGGTAGCGATGACCGGTGACGGGGTCAATGACGCACCTGCCATCAAAGCGGCCGATATCGGGATCGCCATGGGTATTACCGGAACGGACGTGACCAAGGAAGCATCGTCGCTCGTGCTCAGTGATGATAACTTCTCCACTATCGTGGCAGCCATCGAGGAAGGTCGGAGCATTTATGAAAATATTCGCAAATTTATACGTTACTTGCTGGCCTCCAATGTAGGCGAGATTTTAACGATGTTCTTCGCGATGATGCTCGCGCTTCCGCTTCCGCTGCTTCCGATCCAGATACTGTGGGTGAACCTGGTTACAGATGGCCTGCCGGCCATGGCGCTTGGTGTGGATCAGCCGGAGAAGGATTTAATGGAACATAAACCGCGCGGCGCGCGCGAGAATATCTTCGCCCGGCGGCTCGGCTGGAAGATCGTCAGCCGCGGTTTCTTGATCGGAATATGCACTCTCGGAGCCTTCTGGCTAACTTTGAGAACCGACCCAGGCAATGCAGGCCAACTCGCCAAGGCACAATCCGTTGCGTTCGCTACATTGGTTCTTGCCCAGCTTATTCATGTGTTTGACTGCAGAAGTTCGCGTTCCATTTTTCACCGCAATCCGCTGCAGAACAAATATCTGGTACTCGCGGTATTATCCTCCGTTGTGCTGATGCTTGGCGTCATGTACATTGATGCACTGCAGCCGATATTCAAGACCGTTCCGCTCGGATTCCGCGAATGGGCCATTTCAATCGTGGCCGCCGGCATTCCAACCTTCTTGATGGGGGCCGGAAGCGTTTGGGGTGGAAGACGCCAAAAGCGCAAAGGCGGCGGTGGACGCTTCGTGGCGAAAAGTACAAAAATTTCGGCATAAAGTTAATACGATTTCAACCTTCCTTACGATATGCTGTATAAAATCGAAATAAAGCTTGTTCTTACATCATCCATAGTGGACCTGCTTACTTTGAGATGATGAGTCGTTCCTTTATTTCATTTTATGATAACGGGCAGTATACAAGCAGATCTAAGGAGTGGCAAAAGCCGATGGAATTTACGAAAATGCATGGTCTAGGCAATGATTTTATTGTGATATATGGCGAGCAGGCTCTGCCTGTCAATGCGGCAGAGCTTGCCGTCAAATGGTGTGATCGTTATTTCGGCATCGGGGCGGACGGACTGGTATATATCCTGCCTTCTGAGCAGGCGGATTACCGTATGAGAATCATCAATTCCGACGGAAGCGAAGCGGAGCAATGCGGAAACGCCATCCGCTGCGTCGCCAAATACGTGCATGATCACGGTTATGTGCAAAGGGAGACGATTACGATTGAAACGCTCGGGGCCGGCGTGCAGAAGGTTTCCATCCAGGCGGATAACGGCAAGGCCGTGACGGTAACCGTTGACATGGGGGAGCCGGTGCTTGAGGGCTTGAAGATTCCCACAACGATTGAGTCCGCATCGGTCGTGGATGTTCCGATTGAGACGGAGGGGACATCGTTCCAATTTACGGCCGTTTCAATGGGCAATCCGCATTGCGTGATTTACGTGGAAGATGCCGTAAACTTCGATTTGGCCCATTGGGGCCCGAAATTGGAGACGCATCCACTGTTCCCTAGAAAAGTGAACGTGGAGTTCGCAACAGTGCTGGACCGTCAGACCATTGATATGCGGGTTTGGGAGCGCGGAGCTGGCCCGACGCTGGCTTGCGGAACTGGAGCCTGCGCCACGCTGGTATCCTCCGTACTGAACGGCAAGACAGGCCGCGAAGCCGAAGTGCGATTGAAAGGCGGCAGCCTCTTCATTCAATGGAACGAACAGGATAACCGCGTTTATATGACAGGCCCTGCGGCATTCGTATACACAGGGAAAGTAACGGTATAAACCAGGAGTCTGAAGAAACGTTGCGAAAGCTTGCTGAGCCACCTGCGGGAGGGTTCGGCAAGCTTTTTTCGGGTCTGTGTAGTACGATCTTAAAATTCTGTTAATTCCGTCCTAACTGGTGGGAATATAAAAAGTTTTGTGGTACATTAGTATGAAACTACGGTCAGGTTGGGGGAATTATGATGAAGCCGGATTTGCGCAAGGCATTGGACACGCAAGTGCTTGTCGGGGATGGAGCGATGGGGACTTTCTTATATCAAATGGGTTTTCCTGTAGGAATATCTTATGAGGAACTGAACTTGGTTTCACCGGAAGTCATCCGGGATGTCCACCGCCGGTACATAGAAGCGGGCGCTCAGATACTCGAGACGAATACTTTTTCCGCTAACTTTGACAAGCTGTCCAAATACGGACTGGAAACCCAAGTAAACGAGATTAACCGTGCAGGCGTAAGAATTGCCCGTGAAGCTGCCGGAGAGAACGGTTATGTGGTTGGGGCTATAGGCTCCATTCGCGGGGGCAAGCGGACGAATGTGTCCACCACAGAGCTGAAAAAGTTTTTCGAGCAGCAGCTCCAGGCGATATTAAATGAGGGCGTGGACGGGATTCTGCTCGAAACCTTTTATGATGTGGAGGAACTCGCGCTTGCTTTGTCTATTACGCGCCGCTTGACCGATTCTCCTGTCATCTGCCAATTCGCAGTTGAGGACGTGGCCAGAACGCTCGACGGATACACGATGCCTGAGGCTTTCCGGATTATGCAACAGGAGGGAGCCGATGTCATCGGCTTCAACTGCCGCACGGGTCCAAACGGTATTATGAGCGCGGTGAAGACGCTTGAGGGGCATCTTCCTGCACCGATGTCCATATACCCGAACGCGGGTGTTGCTGATTATGTGGACGGCGAATACCATTACGGAGCGGGTCCGGAGTACTTTGGCCAAATGGCTGTGAAATTTGCCGACTTGGGTTCCCGGATTATCGGGGGCTGCTGCGGAACCACTCCTGCGCACATTGCGGCAATAGCCGGAGCGCTTGAGAACTACACCCCGCAGCACTTCGTATATGAACCTATTCCGGAGCAAACGGCTCCGCTTGTCATTCATGAACATTTGCAGCAGGATGAGGATAGCCCGGTGGACCGCGAGCCTAACCTAGTCGATTTGGTGAAGCAGCGCCATACCGTTATTGTAGAGCTGGATCCTCCCCGCGATCTGGATATCGCCAAATTCATGCAGGGAGCCGAAAGACTGAAGCAGGCCGGAGCAGATGCGCTCACCCTGGCTGACAACTCCCTTGCCGTTACGCGCATGAGCAACATGGCCCTAGGACATCTGGTTCAAGCCGAGACAGGCCTGAGACCGCTGGTGCACATTGCATGCCGGGACCGCAACCTGATCGGCACGCAGTCTCATATGATGGGATTCGATGCGCTTGGCATCAACCATGTACTGGCCGTAACTGGAGATCCGGCGAAGTTTGGTGATTTGCCAGGCTCAAGCTCGGTATACGATCTCACGTCTTTTGAAATTATACGTATGATCAAACAACTGAACGAAGGAATTGCTTTCTCGGGCAAACCTTTGAAGCAAAAAGCCAAATTCGTGGTTGGCGCAGCCTTTAACCCGCACGGGAAACATTTGCATAAAGCGGTGGCGCGGTTGGAGAGGAAAATCGCGGCAGGGGCGGATTATATCATGACCCAGCCTGTATATGATCCGGAACTTATCCGTGCAGTCGGTGAAGCGACGAGCCATTTGGATATACCTATTTTTATGGGGATTATGCCGCTCGCGAGCGGAAGAAATGCAGAATATTTACACAACGAAGTTCCGGGTATCCAGCTTTCGGACGACGTCCGCGGGCGGATGGCCGGGCTTGAAGGGGAAGAGGGAAGAGCCATGGGGGTTCAGATCGCCAAGGAGCTTCTGGATGTGGCCATGGACCATTTTAATGGTATCTATCTGATGACTCCGTTTATGCTATATGAAATGAGCGCACAGCTTATCGAGCATGTATGGGCCAGATCCGGACGGCAATTGTCCCCCTTGTTTCGTTGATCGTAATCAATTACAATAGTGTAATGGATGTGGTGCCGATGTCTTTTAGCATGACCGGATATGGTCAATCTGCCCTCCAGCATGGAGGGTATAAGGTAGTATTTGAAGTGAAGTCCGTCAATCACCGATACTGCGAAGTTGTGCTTCGTCTGCCGCGTGAGTGGACATGCTTCGAGGACTCTCTGCGAAGAACGGTGCAGCAGTACGTAAAGCGCGGCCGGGTTGACGTTTACGTCAACAAGGAAGAGGGCGACGAGCATACTACACATGCCTTGCTTAATGAGCAAGCCGTTCAGACGTATCTGCTGGCGGCACAGGATCTTTCGCGGAAGCATGGCCTTGATGGAGAGCTGACCGTGAAGGATTTGTTGTCTCTTCCCGGTGTATGGATTGCTCCCGAGCATCGAGCCGTACCGGCTGACTCCGACTTGGACGAATGGGGTCCCGTACTGGAAAGTGGCCTCCGCAAAGCGCTGGAAGGTCTCTCGGCCATGCGAAGCCGCGAAGGCAAGCATCTGGCTGCGGATGTGGAGCAGCGGCTGAGCAAGCTACAGGTTCTGCACGGTGAGATGCTGCAGCTGGCACCAACAGTAGTCGAGGATTACCGCAATAAGCTCAAACAAAGGCTGTCTGATCTTAATGACGGTTCGTTTGCCTTTGATGAACATAAATTTGGCATGGAAGTAGCTATTTTCGCAGACCGTTCCAACATTGATGAAGAACTGATACGGCTGCAGAGCCATTTTGAGCAGTGCAAGGGATTGCTACGTGCGGATGAACCGGTCGGAAGAAAGCTGGATTTTCTGATTCAGGAAATGAACAGGGAAGTCAATACGATTGGATCGAAGGCCAATCATCTGACTCTGGTAAACCGTGTTGTCGAAATGAAGGCGGAACTGGAAAAAATTCGCGAACAATTGGCCAATATAGAATAAACAGGCAATTTCGACAGTAAACAGACAAGAGTCAAATGTATAGGGGGATAAACCTGATTATGGCAATCAAACTCATTAACATCGGCTTCGGGAATATTGTATCGGCTAACCGAATCATTTCCATTGTAAGCCCTGAATCAGCACCCATTAAACGAATCATTCAGGAAGCAAGAGACCGTCATATGCTGATCGATGCGACTTACGGGCGCAGGACGCGTGCCGTGATCATTACAGATAGCGATCATGTCATCCTGTCCGCGGTGCAGCCGGAAACGGTAGCCCACCGTCTGTCGAGCAAAGACGACGATAATGACGAATAACGAGTTGGGGAGTAATATGGCAAAAGGATTATTGTTTATATTGTCCGGACCTTCCGGGGTTGGAAAAGGAACCGTATGTACAGCATTGAGAGGCAAACTCTCGGAACTCGTGTATTCCGTTTCGGCGACTACTCGTCTTCCTCGTCTTGGAGAGGAAGACGGAGTCAATTATTTTTTCAAAACCCGTGAGCAGTTTCTGGATATGATGCAGAACGACCAGCTTTTGGAGCATGCGGAATACGTAGGTAACTACTATGGCACGCCGCGTGATTTCGTGGAAAGAACGCTTGAAAGCGGCAATGATATCATTTTAGAGATCGAAGTACAGGGTGCACTGCAGGTGAAGGAGAAATTCCCGGAGGGAGTTTTTATTTTCCTGCTACCGCCATCGCTGGATGAGCTGAAGGACCGGATCCGCGGACGTGGTACGGAAAATCAAGCTACGATCGATCACCGGATGTCGGTTGCAGTCGATGAGATCAATCTGATGGAGCATTATGATTATGCTGTCGTCAATGATGAGATTGATTCTGCTTGCAAACGAATAGAATCTATTATTGTGGCCGAACATTGTAAGGTGAAGCGATAGGACGAGATTGTGGCTTACAGATTAAAGGATGGATTAGCTTCAGCGAAGTGGATCCATTATTAATCGCAAGAAAAACTTCCGCTGAACCCAAGAGGTTTTTCTTACTTTAGAATAAGAAGAGGTGGCAATAACATGTTGTATCCTTCGATTGATGAAATGATGAATAAAGTTGATAGTAAATATTCGCTGGTGGTCGCAGCTTCGAGACGTGCCAGACAATTGCGCGAAGGCGAGAAAACCGAGCTCAAGCATCCAAGATCGCATAAATACGTAGGCGTGGCTCTGGAAGAAATCTACGGTGATCTTCTTCGTATTATCCCTGAACCTGCTACTGAGAAAGACGAAATCAAGAAACCTTAATTTACGGATTATAGGATCATAAGGCTTCAGCGGTGCTGAACCATTCTATAATCGCAGGAGGAGGCATGCATGTCACAGTGCCGCCTGCTTCCTGTCCATGCGTCAATAGACGCTGTACCGAATACAACCGCAAGGTTGTATTTTTTTCTCTATTTTCTGGGTGAAAGAGGGGATTCGCATTGTTAAGCGGTAAAACGATCGTACTTGGCGTTACAGGAGGGATTGCGGCATACAAAGCCGCCAGTCTATGCAGCAAGCTGGTCCAAAAAGGAGCGGATGTGCACGTGATTATGACATCCTCGGCCAAGCAGTTCATCACGGAGATGACGCTGCAAGTATTGTCCAAGAACGCGGTGTTCAGCGATACCTTTGATGAGAGGGACCCGGCGGTGGTCAACCATATCCGTTTGGCGGATGCGGCCGATCTGGTGCTGATCGCACCGGCGACTGCCAATATGATTGCCAAAATGGCCCATGGGCTTGCCGATGACATGCTCTCTACCACGCTGTTGGCAACAATGGCACCGGTTATGGTAGCTCCGGCTATGAATGTGCATATGTACGGACATCCGGCCGTACAAGAAAATATGAAGGCATTGGAGCAGCGGGGAGTCATGATGATTGAGCCTGGTGAGGGGCTGCTGGCCTGCGGTTATGTGGGCAAAGGGCGTATGGAAGAGCCTGAAAGTATTGTGAACGTGGTGGAACGGTATTTTGCTGGAACAGAGCAAGCTGCGAAACCGGGACTATTGCAAGGTAAAAAAGTCGTGGTT
Source organism: Paenibacillus dendrobii (assembly GCF_009807035.1). GTDB lineage: Bacteria > Bacillota > Bacilli > Paenibacillales > Paenibacillaceae > Paenibacillus_AQ > Paenibacillus_AQ dendrobii. The sequence continues at coordinate 449,497 of NZ_WUBI01000002.1, read as the reverse complement.
ACGTCAGGCGGAACGATCGAGCGGATCGATCCGGTTCGTTATATCACCAACGATTCATCGGGTAAAATGGGCTTTGCCATTGCCGAAGCGGCGCGTGAGATGGGGGCTACGGTTCATCTGATTCACGGTCATACCGATGCACTGCCGCCGGCAGGGATCGATGCTGAGGCGGTCCAATCCGCGGACGACATGTATCAGGCTGTGCTGAAACATTGGCAGGATTGCGACCTTGTCATCAAAGCGGCGGCGGTAGCGGATTACCGTCCTGCCGAAACGGCGAGCAGCAAGATCAAGAAAAAGGGAGACACGATGACGCTCGAGCTTGTCAAGACGGTGGATATACTGGAACAGCTTGGCAAAAGCAAAACGAACCAATTTCTGATCGGATTCGCTGCGGAGACCCACAATGTAGAAGCTTTTGCCAAGGATAAGCTGGTCCGCAAAAATTGCGACCTTATCGTAGCCAACGATGTGACAGCAGAAGGAGCAGGCTTCCGTTCCGATACGAATATCGTGCAGGTGTATGATGCTGAGGGTCTTGTTGAGCAAATGCCCGTAATGTCCAAGGATGAAGTTGCCCGGCGACTGCTGACGATTGCTGCAGTCCGGATGAACGGGGCAGGGAACTGATGATGCAGCCGCAAGTGGCCAAGGTCATCGTTGATGTGCCGGTAAAGGACACTGACCGCCCATTTGATTATCTTATCCCGGAATCCATGCGGGCGTGGATCGAGATAGGAAGCCGGGTCGGGGTGCCTTTCGGCCACAGGACGGTTCAAGGCTTTGTCGTGGGGCTGCAGGATGAACCTTCTACCGGAGGGATTCGCCTTAAAGCTATTCAAGAAGTATTGGATGTGGTTCCGCCGTTATCACCTGAGCTCGTGAAGCTGGCCGAATGGATGAGTCAAAAGTATGCCTGCCGTTTTATTACGGCGCTTCAGGTCATGGTTCCAACGGCGCTGAAAGGCAAGGCGGAACGTTATATCTCGCTTGGGGAAGCGTCTGAGCCTTCGCCGGATGAGGATGAGTACGCGGGATCGCTCGTACGGATTTCATCCGAGCCGACGGAAGAAGTCCGAACGATTACGACTTATGTCGGGCAAAAGGGAGAAGTTCCATTGCAGCAGCTGAGCCGTATTTTTCCTGACAGCGCGGATAACATCAAATCTTTGCTGCGCAAGGGGATACTTCAGGAGAATCAGTCTATTAAAGACAAGCTTCAAAAGAAGACGCTAAAGGCTGTCGATTTGGCCGTTGATGCGAACGAAGCAGAAGCCGCACTGGATGGATTCCCGGCTAAGGCACAGCGTCAGCGCGAGGTGCTGCAGTTTGTTCTCGAAATGAAGGATCTGCTTCCGCTGCCTCTAAAGGAAATCCTTACCTCGCTGCAGGTGTCGGCGGCTACGGTCAAGGGGTTAGCGGACAAGGGCTTTATCTCTATCGAAGACCTGGAAGTGTTTCGTGATCCGTACAGGGGCCGGCGCTTTAAGCCTTCAATGCCGCTGGAGCTGAATGATGAACAGAAGCATGCTTATGATCGCATCGTGGATACGCTAGATGCTTACAGTCATGGAGTTTTTCTTCTGCATGGCGTAACGGGCAGCGGAAAAACGGAGATTTATTTGCAAACGATACAGCATTGTATCGAACAGGGGCGGCAGGCTATCGTCCTGGTTCCGGAAATTGCCCTGACGCCACAGATGGTTGAGCGATTTAAAGGGCGCTTTGGCGACCAGGTTGCAGTGATGCACAGCCGGCTTTCCGGAGGTGAGCGTTACGATGAGTGGCGGAAAATCCGTGAAGGAAAAGTAACGGTGGCGATCGGTGCGCGTTCAGCAGTGTTTGCGCCTTTTGAACATATAGGACTTATCATTATGGATGAAGAGCATGAAACGTCATACAAGCAGGAGGAAAGTCCCAAGTACCATGCAAGGGATGTGGCGGTCAAACGGGCACAGCAGCAGGGTGCGGCCGTTATTTTAGGATCAGCGACGCCTTCATTGGAGAGTTACTATGCGTCTCGTTCCGTAGCCGATGAACAATTTGCGCCCATGTTACTGGAAATGAAGCACCGGGCGCTTGGGAACGAGCTTCCTGCGGTAGAGATCGTCGATATGCGTGAGGAACTGAAGGAAGGCAACCGCTCCATGTTCAGCCGTTCGCTTCACCAAGCCATTGAGGCGCGGCTCGAGCGGCAGGAGCAGACCGTTCTGCTTCTGAACCGGCGCGGATATTCGACCTTTGTGATGTGCCGCAGCTGCGGCTTCGTTGCGGGCTGTCCCGAATGTGACATCTCCTTGACTTATCATCAAAAATCGAATAATCTTCGCTGCCATTACTGTGGGTACGCAGAACCGGCGCCGGAGGTGTGCCCGGATTGCGGCAGTGAGCATATCCGGTATTTTGGGACGGGTACGCAGAGGGTGGAAGAAGAACTGGCCAAGCTATTTCCCGGTATCCGGGTCATTCGCATGGATGTCGACACAACCACGGAAAAAGGTTCGCATGAAAAACTGCTGAAGCAGTTCCGTGATAAGAAGGCGGACGTTTTGCTCGGAACGCAAATGGTTGCTAAAGGACTGGATTTTCCGGATGTGACGCTCGTTGGCGTCATTACTGCCGATTCGGCCCTGAATCTGCCTGATTTCCGCGCCGGGGAGAAAACCTTTCAGCTTCTGACGCAGGTAGCCGGGCGGGCGGGACGCCATCAGCTTCCGGGGGAAGTCATGATTCAGTCCTATACGCCGGACCACTACTCGATTATTCATGCCAGCGGTCATGATTATCTGGCCTTCGTCCGGGATGAACTGAAGCATCGCCGGAATCTTCATTATCCTCCATACTGCCGGCTCATCCTGGTTACGTTAACCCACGAACAGCTTCCTTTACTGGTTCGAATGGCTGAAAATATGGTCTCCGTGCTCCAGGGCAAAGCGAGACAGCGTGGTTGGTTCGGAAGCCTGGATAGACTAACGGCTGATGCTTTTGACGTGTTAGGACCGGTGGCATCGCCCATTCCGCGGATAAAAAATAGATACAGATTTCAATGTATGGTAAAATGGCGTGGGAATATCGATGCCGTGGGGCTGGTGCGGGAAGCGACCGAGCAGCTCGAGGATACGGCTCATAATCAAAAGCTTCAGATCAGTATTGACGTGGATCCGCAAATGCTAATGTAGTCCCGTCAAATGAAATGGAACTACGGATATAACCAAATACATGAGGATTACGCAAAATCCCGACATGAATACCACTTAAGGAAGGTGTCATCATGGCAATCCGCATTATCGTAAAAGAACCGGATGCAGTACTGCACAAAATAGCGAAAGAAGTAAAAGAGATTACACCAAACGTAAAAAAACTATTGAATGATATGGCTGAAACCATGTACGATGCGGAAGGCGTCGGTCTTGCCGCTCCTCAGGTCGGCATCCTGAAACGCCTCATCGTTGTTGATGTAGGTGATGACCACGGCTTGATTAAACTTGTAAATCCGGTGATCCTTGCCAAAGATGGAGAACAATTCGGTCCGGAAGGATGCCTTAGCATTCCCGGCATTAATGGGGATGTGCGCCGCGCCGAACAGGTTACGGTGAAGGGACTGGACGAGAACGGCAAAGAGGTGACCATTACGGGAACCGGACTGTTGTCACGCTGTTTCCAGCACGAAATTGATCATCTGGATGGCGTGTTGTTTACCGATATTGCCGAAAAAGTATACGAGTACGTACCTGAACGTCCCGGAAAGGAGTAATGCTTCATGAATATCGTGTTCATGGGGACGCCGGCTTTTGCGGTCCCCAGCCTGCGGATGCTTCTGGACGAAGGCTACAAGATTGTTGCAGTGGTAACCCAACCGGATCGGCCTCAAGGCCGCAAAAAGGTACTGACACCTACCCCGGTAAAAGAGGTTGCTTTGGAGCATGGAATTCCCGTCCTCCAACCGCAGCGCATGCGTAATCCCGAAGCTGTTGCGGAACTCGCGGCATATAAACCGGATCTGATCGTGACGGCGGCATATGGACAGATTCTCCCGAAAGCCGTTCTGGATCTGCCTGCCAACGGCTGCGTAAACGTTCATGGTTCGCTCCTTCCCCAATACAGAGGTGGTGCACCGATTCAGCGCTGCATCATTAACGGGGAGACCGAAACGGGCATCACCTTAATGTATATGGCTGAGGGACTGGATACGGGAGATATGATCGCCCAAGTGAAAGTTGCGATTGATGAGAATGATACTTCCGGCACGCTGTTCGAGAAGTTGAGCGTTGCCGGAGCTGCGCTGCTTAAAGAACAAATGCCGCGGTTGTCCGGTGGACGGCTTGAAGCTGAAGTGCAGGACGAGCAGCTGGCTACGTATGCGCCAAACTTGAAGCGAGAAGACGAGAAGATCGACTGGAATGCCTCGACCCGTGATATCTATAACCAAATCCGCGGTTTGGTTCCGTTTTCCGGCGCCTTTACCCTTTGGAATGGCGAAGTGTTCAAGGTATGGGCTTCTCAAAAGGCAGATAAAGCCTCCAAGGAAGCAGTCCCTGGTACAGTGCTTCAACTCGCAGCCCAAGGGATTGAGGTCAAAACAGGCGACGCCTCGCTCTGGCTGACCCGAATCCAGCCAAGCGGCAAAAAGCAGATGGATGCTGCTGAATTTGTCCGCGGTAATACCATGACTTCTGGAACGGTGCTCGAATGAGCGGAGGTCATCGCCAAAGCAATCTCCGGACGTCGGCGCGGGAGCTCGCCATGGACGTATTAACACGGGTGGAACAGGAAGGGGCTTACAGCAATCTGCAGTTGAATTCCGCTTTGCAGCGGGCTTCCCTTTCCAGAGAAGATACGGGCCTTGCTACAGAGTTGGTATACGGCACGGTCTCACGCCTTAACACCCTGGATTATTTTCTGGAACGTTTCGTAGCTAAAGGTCTGAAGAAGCTGCAGCCTTGGGTAAGGAGTTTGCTTCGGCTGAGCTTGTATCAAATGATGTACCTGGACCGGATTCCTCCGCATGCCGTGGTCAACGAAGCGGTCAATCTGGCGAAGCGCCGGGGACATCAAGGAATATCCGGAATGGTGAATGGGGTTCTGCGGAACATACTGCGAAACCGTGAGAAGCTGGTCCTTCCTGACGATCTCTTGCCGGCCGAACGTATCGCGCTTAAACATTCCCATCCGCGCTGGCTTGTGGAGCGCTGGATCAGCCAGTATGGCGAGGTTAAGGCTGAAGCGATTTGCTCAGCGAATAACGAGCCTCCTTCCGTAAGCGTCCGGGTCAATAGAACGATGATCAGCCGTGATGAAATGCTTAGCGAAATGAAAGAGACAGGACTTGACGCTGAGCCTTCAACACTTTCTCCGGAAGGGATTTTGGTTTACAGCGGCGGCAATATGGCACTGACGGATTGGTACCGTGACGGGCAAATTTCCGTTCAGGATGAAAGTTCCATGCTGGTAGGAGGTGCCGTCGGTCCGGCTCCTGGTATGAAGGTTCTGGACTGCTGCGCCGCACCGGGCGGCAAAACAGCCCATATGGCAGAGCTTATGAAAGATCAGGGCGAAATCATTGCCAATGATCTGCATGAGCATAAACGGAAGCTGATCGGTGAGCAGGCTGAGAGATTGGGCTTAGACAGCATCCATACCGTAACGGGCAATGCAATGGAACTGGTTCGGAATTATCCTGCCGGTTCATTCGACCGGATTTTGCTTGATGCTCCCTGTTCGGGCCTTGGCGTCATCCGCCGCAAGCCCGACCTGAAATGGACGAAAACGGCTGAGGACATCGGCGAAATCGCCAGTCTTCAGCGAGAACTGCTGGATTCTGTTTCTTCTTTGCTTCGTGTCGGAGGGATTCTGGTGTACAGTACCTGCACCATCGATCCTGAAGAAAATGAAGGAACGGTGCAGCATTTTCTGAAATCCCATCCCGATTTCCGTGTTGCGCAGGATTCCAGCGTAGAATGGGCCAAGCTACACGCAGACAACCAATGCGCTGGAGTGCAAATTCTGCCGCAGGACTATCACAGCGACGGGTTTTACATTGCCAGACTCGAGCGATTCTCCTAAACTATCGCAATACGACATGCAGTGAAACAGCTTAAATGATCCCGCTGGGCCTTTAGCTTTGGCGGGGTTTCTCTTTTACCGCTACTTTTATTTGTGTTAAAATAGGAAGAATGAGAAACAATATGCATATGAATGATAAAAGACAGGTGTGGTGAAATGAAGCCTTTTATATATGATTTGAACCTGGATGACCTCCAGGAATGGGCCAAGGAAAATGGGGAACCCGCATTTCGCGGCGGGCAGATCTTTGACTGGCTCTACGTGAAAAGAGTAGGCAGTTTTCAGGAAATGACGAACTTATCCAAGGAGCTTCGCCAGAAGCTTGAAGATCAGTTTGAGTTCGTAACTCTGAACGAGATTACCAAGCTGGAGTCGAAGGACGGAACGGTGAAGTTCCTGTTCGGTCTACATGACGAGCATGCCATCGAGACGGTAATCATGAAACATAGCTACGGAAACAGCATCTGCGTGACAACACAGGTAGGCTGCCGGATCGGATGCACGTTCTGCGCCTCAACCCTCGGTGGGCTCAAGCGGAATCTGACGGCCGGTGAAATCGTTGCACAGGTGGTTCAATCCCAAAAGATATTGGATGAGAGAGGGGAACGCGTCAGCAGCATAGTCATCATGGGCTCGGGTGAGCCATTCGAAAACTATGAAGCTACGATGAAATTCCTTCGCATTATGATCCATGAAAAGGGCCTTAACATTGGCCAGCGCCATATTACCGTATCCACAAGCGGCATTGTTCCGAATATTTATAAATTCGCGAATGAGGACACCCAGATTAATCTGGCCATCTCCATTCATGCTCCGAATGATATGCTGCGTTCCAAGCTCATGCCGGTGAATCGCCGCTATCCTTTTGAGGATGTCATGGAGGCACTCCGCTTCTACCTGGCAAAAACGGGCCGCCGCATCACCTTTGAATACGCCTTGATCGGAGGAGTGAACGACCAGCCTGAGCATGCGGCCGAGCTGGCAAGCGTTCTGAAGGACATGCTCTGCCATGTCAATTTGATTCCGGTTAACCATGTGCCTGAACGTAAATACGTTCGCACATCGCGCAATGATATTTTCAAGTTTCAGAAAGTACTCGCAGAAAACGGCGTGAATGTAACGATCCGTCGTGAACAAGGCCACGATATCGCGGCTGCATGCGGACAACTGCGTGCCAAGCATATGGAGTTGAGGTGAGGGGAACTTGATCAAAACAGTTCATGCCAGTAATATCGGGCGGGTTCGATCGGTAAACGAGGATTCAGTCTGGATTGGGCAGCTGCCGCAAGGATATACCATCGGCATCGTTGCTGACGGTATGGGCGGCCATCAGGCTGGCGATACCGCGAGCAGGCTTGCCGTGGATACCATTGCGGGAGATCTGTCTGCACTGGAAGAGGGCATGTCCGCCGAAGGCATAAGCGCAGCAGTCAGTGATGCTATTCTGCATGCCAACGACGTCATTTACAGCGAAGCATCCAAAAATGAAAAATATCACAACATGGGAACGACGGTTGAGGTGCTACTGCTGCAAGACGTGTCCGGTATTATCGGACATATCGGAGACAGTCGGGCTTATAAAATCGTGAATGGTGAAGCCATTCAGCTTACGGAAGACCATACACTGGTCAATGAGCTGTTTAAAAGCGGCCAGATCAGTCTTGAGGAAATGAAAACCCATCCGCGCCGCAATGTGATTATGCGCGCTTTGGGCACCGATCCCGAGGTATCTGTCGATTTGTATCCTGTCACACTATCTGCCGGGGAAGTACTCCTTTTGTGCAGCGATGGACTTAGCAGTCTGGTTAGCGGCGAGCATATTGCCCAAATATCCGGAATGCGGGACGTTCCGCTGGATGAAAGGGCGGACCGACTTCTGCAGCTGGCACTTCTCGCCGGAGGCGATGACAACATTACTGTCGCCCTGTTTGAACTTCAAGACGAAGTCGCTGGGCAAAGTATAAAGGAGTGGGATTCATGATCGGACACGAATTGGGCGGCCGTTATGAAATTATTGAACGTATTGGCGGCGGCGGGATGGCTCTGGTCTACAAAGCGCATGATTTGCTGCTCGGCCGGAATGTCGCTGTCAAGGTGCTGCGCCAGCAGTTTGTGCACGATGAGGAGTTTATACGCCGCTTCCGCCGGGAGGCGCAGTCGGCTGCTTCGCTCTCGCACCCGAACGTTGTCAGCATTTATGATGTGGGTCAGGAAGACGAAGTGCATTATATCGTCATGGAGTACGTGGAAGGGCACAATCTGAACGAAATCATCAAGGAACGGGCACCATTGCAGGTCGACGAGGCGGTTCGGATCGCTTCACAGATTTGCGATGCGCTGGATCATGCCCATCAGAATCAGATCATTCATAGGGATATCAAACCCCACAATATACTGATTGGACGCAACGGCAGAGTCAAAGTGACGGATTTCGGGATCGCCCGGGCCGTAACTTCTACGACGATTACTCAAACAGGCTCCGTAGTCGGCTCCGTGCATTATTTTTCTCCTGAACATGCCAAAGGCGTGGTCACGGGAGAAAAATCGGATTTATATTCTCTTGGTATTGTATTGTATCAAATGCTAACGGCACGTCTTCCTTTTCTTGGGGAAAGCCCGATCAGTGTGGCGCTGAAGCATCTACAGGAGGAATTCGAGGAACCGCGTGAAGTGAATCCCCTCATTCCCCAGAGCGTGGAAAATATTATTCTCAAATCCATGCGGAAAAATCCGCAGGAGCGTTATCAGAGCGCAAAGGAAATGCTGCATGATCTGGAAACCTGCCTGCTGCCGGAGCGAAGAAATGAGAAGAAAATAGATTTTGCGGATATCGACGACGAGGATCGCACCCGTGTTATTCCGGCGATTAAGCCTCAGCATATCGGGGCTAGCCCTGTCAGATCAAGGCCTGTGGCGGCAGCTGCAGCTGTTGATGAAGACCGTGACGAACGGCCTGAAGCAGCGGCCAAACCGAAAAAGTCTTGGGGAAGGCCTGCGCTGTGGATCGGCCTGACGCTCTTTCTTCTTCTTGCGATGGGGGGACTGGCTTGGTACGTCAACCACAAGCTTGTCGTTCCGAACGTGACGGTGCCAAACGTCGTAGCCAAGACGGAAGCCGATGCCCGCAAAGAGCTCGGTGCGCTTGGCCTTGAAGTGGATGAAAACGTGATTCGGAAATTCAAGCCGGATTATCCCGAAGGCGTCGTCTATGAGCAGAGCAAACCGGAAGGGACCGAGGTAAAGAAAGGTTCGACCATTCAGCTTTCGGTAGTTGCAGCCAAGCCTCTGATCCCAATGACGGATGTCAAGGGTTCTTCCTTTGAGGACGCGGTAAAAGCTTTGGTCGGTAAAGGATTTAAAGAAGACAACATCAAGCAGAAGTCTGAATTCAGCGATAAACCTGTGAATCAAGTCATCTCCCAGGATCCGGGTGCGAATACCGACGTGGATCCGGATACGGCTCAGGTTACTTTAACCGTCAGCAAAGGGCAGGAACAGGTGAAAATGCCGAACCTCCTCGATTTAACCCAGGATAAAGCAGTTCAGAAGCTGAAATCGAACGGATTCACTGCAGATCCGATTATTGAGCAAGAAGGAAGCTATACCGTCGAAAAAGGCATTGTAATGAAACAGTGGCCTTTCGATCCGGGAACGGATGCCGAACCGGGAAAAACGATCACGCTGACCGTCAGCTCGGGATATCCGTCTGATGCACTGAAATACACGTATAATTTGCCTGTGGCCCCGACCGTCGAAGGGGAGAACAGTAAAATCAGTATTGAATACAGCGATGCCCGTACAAGCGGCCAAAGCAAGGTATGGGGGACGAAAACCATTAAATCGACGCAGGTATTCCCTGTAGACCTGGTGCTTTCGCCAACCATGAACGGGATTGTTACCGTCAAACGTGATGGACAGATCTTCGACACTTACACGGTAACCTATGAAGACGCCAAGAATGGCACGGTACCCGCGATAACTCTTCCGGATAACAGCGGCGGCGATCCGGGATCGCAAGACGGTAACGGAGATGGAAACGAAGACAACGGAGATAACGGAGATAACAATGATACAACCGGCTTTAACTTCCCGGGTAAAGGCAATAAGAATAATCATGGCAATCCGGGAAAAGGGAAGAAAAATAGCGAAACAGTAATATACAAGCAAAACCACTAAAGGTTCGAACCATTCAACTTGTGAACCTGTCGGAGAAAGTGAGGCCTTTCATGTATGCCTGAAGGAGTGATCGTGAAGGCGTTAAGCGGATACTATTACGTCAAGCCGCTCGAAAACGGGATGGCAGCTTCTGGAGGCGGGGACGGCATCCAGTGCAGAGCACGCGGTATTTTTAAGAAAAAGGGCGTAACTCCGCTGGTTGGGGATCATATTATCTATTCCCACACGGAAAACGGGGAGGGCATGGTAGATGAAATACTGCCACGCAGCTCCGAGCTTATCCGTCCTCCCGTGGCCAACGTAGACTTGGCCGTTCTGGTATTTTCGGTCCGTGAACCCGAGCTTAACTTGCAGTTGCTGGACAAATTCTTGGTTCACATCGAGCACTCGGGGCTGGATACGGTCATTTGCTTGACCAAGCAGGATCTTCTGTCGGTAGAAGACCCCCGTGAAGATCCAGCAGCTGTGGTAAAAGAACTGTATGAAAATATCGGTTACCAGGTCATCGTATCAAGTTCGCGCTTAGGGCTGGGAACGGATCTGCTGCAGGAAAGGTTGAAAGGTCAAATCAGCGTCTTTTCCGGCCAGTCCGGTGTAGGCAAGTCCTCGCTACTGAATCGGCTGGTTCCCGGCCTTGCGCTCGAAACCAGCGCGATTAGCATGAGGCTGGGCCGGGGCAAGCACACGACACGTCATGTGGAGCTGATTGAGCTGGAGCAGGGTGGATTTGTTGCCGATACGCCTGGCTTCAGCCAGCTCGATTTCCTGGAGCTCGGGGTAGAAGAGCTGTCCACATGTTTCAGGGAATTCGCCTCGTATGCGGATCAATGCAAATTCCGTGGTTGCAGCCACACTCATGAACCGGGCTGCAAAGTATTAAAGGCAGTGGAAGAAGGAAAGATTGCAGCGAGCCGCTACGAACATTATGTGCTGTTCTTAACCGAAATGAAAGATAAGAAGCGGAGGTATTAACGGAAATGATTAAAATAGCGCCATCGATATTGTCGGCAGATTTCGCCCGATTGGGCCAGGAAATTTCGGAAGTGGAAGCCGCGGGAGCCGACTGGATCCACGTGGACGTCATGGATGGGCATTTTGTGCCGAACATTACGCTGGGACCGCCTATCGTGAGTGCCATTAAACCGCACACGAGCCTGCCTCTGGATGTTCATCTGATGATCGAGCATCCGGAACAATATATCGCTGACTTTGCTAAAGCTGGCGCGAATATGATTACTGTTCATGCTGAAGCCTGCATCCATCTGCACCGGGTCATTCACTTGATTAAGGAACACGGTGTGCAAGCAGGCGTCGTCATCAATCCGGCAACGCCAGCATCTGCCATTCGGGAGATTTTAGGCGATATCGATATGGTTCTCATTATGACGGTTAACCCGGGCTTTGGCGGTCAAGCATTCATTCCGAATGCGGTTCATAAGATACGTCAGGTGCGTCAGTGGCTGAACGAAGCCTCTCTCTTTGATGTTCATATCGAGGTAGATGGCGGTATTACGAGCGAGACGGCTCCTTTGGTTGTAGAAGCCGGGGCTGATGTACTCGTTGCAGGCAGCGCCGTGTTTGGCCAAAAGGACCGCCAAGCAGCGATTCGGGCGATCCGCGCGAGCGTTCAGAACGGATAAAGATATTGGGCGGGCTTCACTTGTCTGCCTGAGTCATAGGTCGCGCATTTTGCGCATACATTGGTTACATGAGCAAGGTTCTCATGTAACCTTTTTTTGTCCGTTTTCTGTAGCAAACACGCTCAGGCATACCATACGCGATGACATGAGAATGATGGGGAGGGTGGAATGGAATATGAAATTTTACACATTTAAGCTGCCAAAGTTTTTGGGAGGATTCGTAAAAGCCATTTTGAACACATTTCATAAAAGCTGAATACTCCTTATGGTATGCCGCTTAGTGCAAAAAACCTCTGACGCAGGCGGCATGAAACCCCACCGAACAGGAACAAAGGCATTAAAAAAAGCACCTGCTGAAAACAAGGTGCTTTTTGCTTATATGCTATTCTTAAGATATAAGAATGTGTAAACGTCCAGAGGCAATTTCTTAAGATTATAGAATCTGTAAGTCCGGTAGGAGCTGAAGAATTCTATAATCGCAAGAAAAACGGCCTCTAAAAGCGATCTGTCTACTCTGAAAGTTCGTCTAAGACGTTTTTCTTATAGCGCAAGAGAAAAACTCCCGCGTAAAACGCGGTCTTTCTACTCTGTAAGTAAAAGTTTTCCTGATTATACGCGGGTAACTTTACCAGCTTTGAGCGCACGAGTGCTCACATAAACGCGCTTCGGTTTGCCGTCAACAAGAATACGAACTTTTTGCACGTTCACACCCCAAGAACGACGGTTACGGTTGTTAGCGTGGGATACGTGGTTACCGCTTCCTGGCTTCTTGCCAGTCACATAACATTTGCGAGACATAGATTACACCTCCTTGTTCCAAACACCTGCATAAAACAATACTTGTATATAATATCACAGCAAAAAATGCTTCGTCAACCGCCCTTCAAAAACATTTATTTCTGGAGCTTCTTATAGTACAATGATGAATAGTCCATAATGGTTTATTATGGAGTGTTCATATGTTTAATATAAGGATATCGCAAAAAATTAATTTAGAACGCAAGTGGCGAAACGAAAACGTAATTGATACGTATGTATATGGACGCCAGTGGCTATAGGATCAAGCTAGGAAGGGGATTTATCATTGAGTAAGCGTTCTTTGAATGGGACAGATTTCACCTCTATGGTTTTGGCCGGAGCGGAGCAGCTGCAGCAGCATGCTGAGCATGTCAATTCTTTAAATGTTTTTCCGGTTCCGGACGGTGATACCGGGACGAACATGAACTTGACGATGAGTGCGGGTGTGACTGAATTAAAACGAAATAATTCCGAATCGATTGGACACAGCGCAGGTGTGTTGTCCAAAGGACTGTTGATGGGGGCACGCGGCAATTCCGGCGTGATTACGTCGCAGCTGTTCCGCGGATTCGGACGTTATGCTGCGCCTTACACTGAACTGAATGCTATGCAATTTGCTTCTGCTCTGCAAACCGGCGTGGATGCTGCATATAAAGCCGTTGTGAAGCCGGTTGAGGGTACAATTCTGACGGTAGCCAAAGAGGCTGCCAAACATGCCTTGTTTTATGCCCGTCGGACAAATGATATTACTGAATTGATGGAGCAGGTGCTGCTTAAGGCACAGGAAACACTTTCCCAAACTCCTGATATGCTCCCTGTATTAAAGCAGGTCGGCGTAGTGGACTCAGGGGGACAAGGGCTGGTTTATATTTATGAAGGTTTCCTTCGCTACCTCCAGGGAATGCAGGCAGCGCCTGAATACTCGTCTCGGCCAGCAGATAGACAAGCATACAACGTAAATCATCAGGAAACGGCTTCTGCCGGTGTGGTGGAATCCGCAGCTCCTGTATTTATGGACCGGCCTGAGCTTGCACAATCGAAAATAGAAACAGAAGACATTGAATTCCTGTACGATATGGAATTTTTTATTAACCGGCAGCTTGGAGGCGTGGGCACAGCGCATTTTGATGAGGATCAATTCAGGAAAGCGTTATCATTGAATGGCGATTCCATTATTATTATTGCCGATGATGAGCTGATCAAAGTGCATGTACATTCCAAGGCTCCGGGCGAGGTGCTGAATCTTGCTCTCCGTTATGGCGAGATCACCCAGATTCATATTCTGAACATGCGTGAACAGCACCGCGATTTGCTGACAACCGGTTTGGATATTGCGCCAATGCCCGAACTTTTTGCTGAAATGCCTGTCGATCCGATCGAGCATTCACGCGAGCAGGCTCCTGCAACGCCGCCGGCAGACGAAATGGCTCCGTACGGGTTTATCGCGGTAGCTTCCGGTCAGGGTATTGCGGACATTTTCAAAAGTCTCGGCGTGGATGCAGTGCTTTCCGGCGGTCAGACCATGAATCCGAGCACCGAGGATTTTGTTAATGCGATTGGCTCCATATCGGCGCAGCACATCTATATTTTGCCGAACAATTCCAATATTGTACTTGCCGCACAACAAGCTGCAGAGCTTCTTGAAGGCGAGCGCAGCGTTACGGTGATTCCAAGCAAGAGCATTCCGCAAGGTATTGCTGCCGCTTTCGCATTCTCCGAGGAGGAAATGCAGGACATCAATACCGATAATATGATGGAGGCCATCGCGCATATCAAGTCAGGCCAGGTGACTTATGCGGTACGTGATACCCAGATTGATAATCTGGATATCAAGGCTGGACAATACATCGGCATTGAGAACTCGAAGATTGTTGCAGCGGCAGAAGGGCTACTGGGCTCGTGCCAGGAACTTTTGTCCAAGATGCTTGTGAGCGGGGACGAGATCGTAACCGTACTTGCCGGTGAAGAAACGCAAAACGAGATGACGGCTGAATTGGCGGATTGGCTTGCGGAGAATTATCCGAACGCAGAAGTGGAAGTACACCAAGGCGGGCAGCCGGTATATTATTATATTTTTTCGGTAGAGTCCTAGCCTACAACATCAATGAAGTCTTTAGATAAAAATGAATGAAGGGAAAGACGGATATTTTCACTAAACCAATAGTATGATGGATTTATGATACCAGCGGAACTGACCTTCATTCATTTTAAATAGTTAAATCAGTCAAAGGAGGCCACTCGCATGACTCATGCGGTAATTGTGACCGACAGCACCGCTGACATACCGGAAGAGCTGGTCAGCAAATATGATATTCACGTCGTGCCGCTTCGCTTGATGTTTGGCGAAGAAACCTTCCAGGACGGCGTAGATATTTCAGCTGAGGTGTTCTACAAACGGCTTGTCCAGTCGGAACAGCTGCCTACGACGTCGCAGGCTTCTCCTGCCGATTATATGCATGTGTATCAGGACATTATGACCATGCATCCTGGCAGTCCGATTATTTCCATCCATATATCATCGGGATTGAGCGGAACGTATCAATCTGCAGTCCTTGCCAAATCACTGATGGAGGACCCGCCGGAAATTACGGTGGTAGACTCCAGATCGGCTTCCTATGGTTTTGGACTGCTGGTTGTCCATGCGGCCCGGTTAGCGTTGGAAGGTAAGAACGCGGATGAGATCCTTTCATCCGTGGAACAGATGCGTCAACAGCGCAAGCTCTATTTTCTGGTGGATACATTGGAATATTTGCAAAAAGGCGGGCGGATCGGCAAAGCGGCAGCCATCATTGGCAACCTGCTGAACATCAAGCCGATTCTGTCCATCGACGATGAAGGCATCATTTATGCGGTGGAAAAGGTCAGAGGCCGCAAAAAGGCAATAGCCCGCATGATTGAACGGTTCCAGGAGGATCTGGGCAGTATTCAAAACATTAACGTGGCAGTAGGTCATACGGCAGACCCGGCTTCAGCCGATCCGGTACTGGAAGAGCTATCCCGGCATTACAGTCTGGGAGAAGTCGTGCTCACCAATGTCGGTCCGGTTGTCGGCAGTCATGTTGGACCCGGGACCCTGGCTGTATTTATATGGCCAACTTAAAATGAGGGATGGAAATGAGTCTTAGTTTGAATCAAATTTCAATCCGTCAGGTGCGCGGCGTGAGTGCTCTCAAAGAAGGAGAGCTTCACGCCTTTGGCATCTCTACGGTTAAAGATTTACTTGAGTATTATCCTTTTCGTTACGAGGATTATCGCCTGCGTTCACTCAGCGAAGTCAAGGATGGGGATAAAGTCACCATCCAAGCCAAAATTATGGGCATTCCCGTACTGCAGCGTTACGGGCGGAAATCCAGGCTAAGTTGCAAAATGATGGCTGAGCAGTGGATGTTTACGGCTACCTGGTTCAACCGTCACTTTCTGCGTGATCAATTAACGAGCGGCAGGGAGATCGTTCTCGTGGGCAAGTGGGATCAGCGCAGAATGCAGATGACGGTGTCCGAATCGGAGTTTCCGGACCAGGGCGCTTGGCGAAGCGGAACGCTGCAGCCGGTATATTCCATCGGAGGCAAAATCACGCAGTCGTGGATGCGCAAGACATTGGGACAGGCACTCACCCAATATGGTGAAATGATCCCGGAGATCCTTCCGCAAACGATTATGCAAAAATACCATTTTATGCCGCGCAAGCAGGCGATTGCTACCATCCATCAACCGAATGATACGCGGGAAGGGCAGCTGGGGCGTGAACGCATGGTTTACGAGGAGCTGTTCCTTTTCCAACTGAAAATGCAGGCTTACCGGGCCTTAAACCGCAGACGAATGGATGGAATCGTGCATACGGTGGACAACAAGACCATGAGGGAATTTGTGCGAAGTTTGCCTTTTGAGCTGACGGATGCGCAGAAAAAGGTGGAACTTGAGATTTTGCAGGATATGCGGTCCCCCTACTGTATGAATCGGCTGTTACAGGGGGATGTAGGATCAGGTAAGACCGTGATTGCAGCCATTGCTCTGTATGGTGCGGTACGTTCCGGTTTTCAGGGGGCTCTGATGGTACCGACTGAAATCCTTGCCGAGCAGCATATGCGCTCTTTGCAAAAGCTGTTTGAGCCATTTGGCATATCGGTAGGCTTGCTGACAGGAAGCGTAAATGGGCGCAAGCGAAAAGATCTGCTGGCATCGCTGCAAATGGGCATGATCGACATTGTGGTGGGAACGCATGCTTTGATACAGGAGGATGTATTCTTCCGGCAGCTGGGTCTTGTGGTGACGGATGAACAGCACCGGTTTGGTGTCAATCAACGCAGCATATTACGGCGAAAAGGCTATAACCCGGACGTGCTGACGATGACGGCTACGCCTATCCCACGGACGCTGGCAATTACAGCTTTCGGGGATATGGACGTCTCGACGTTATCCGAACGCCCGAAGGGCCGGATTCCGATCACGACCTATTGGGTCAAGCATGACATGATGGATCGCGTGCTTGGTTTTATTTCCAAGGAAATAGACCAGGGAAGACAAGCTTATTTGATTTGTCCTTTAATCGAGGAGTCCGAAAAGCTGGATGTACAAAACGCGATTGACTTGCATATTCAGATGCAGCAGGCTTTCCCAAAATACCGGATCGGTTTGCTGCATGGCCGGATGACTCCTGCGGAAAAGGAAGAAGTCATGCGGGCCTTCAATGAAAATGAAGTGCAGCTGCTCGTGTCCACCACGGTTGTGGAAGTAGGTGTAGATGTGCCGAATGCGACGCTCATGGTCATCATGGATGCAGACCGTTTCGGCTTGTCGCAGCTGCATCAGCTGCGTGGGAGGGTAGGACGCGGACAACATGCATCCTATTGCGTGCTCATCGCGGATCCTAAGTCTGAAGTCGGTCAAGAACGGATGAATGTCATGACGGAGACGGATGACGGCTTTGAGGTGTCCCGCCGGGATTTGGAGCTTAGAGGGCCCGGGGATTTTTTCGGAACGAAGCAAAGCGGACTCCCGGAATTCCGTCTGGCGGATATGGTCAGCGACTTTGCCGTACTGGAGAAGGCAAGGGATGATGCATCGCAGCTAGTGGGAGAAAGTGAATTTTGGACCTCTCAGACTTATGGCGCGCTCAGGGATTTTCTGCAGCAGGAACAGATTTTTCAGGGAGATTTGGTAGATTAGGCACATGGGACAGGCACCACGTCATATACTTAGTTGAATTGGAATTTGACGGGAGGTGCCAATGTTTTGGGTTATCAGCAGTATGGAATCAGTCCTGCGTTAGTAGCCAGAATTAAGCAAAAAATGAAGACTCCAGCGACCAAGGAACGGGTAAAGGGAATTATTGAGGGCGTCAGCAAATTTGATCTGCAGGATCCGGCAAAGGTTCAGCGCCTGGTCAAATCGGCGGCGGGAGTATTAAAAGAGCCTTTAACACAAGCCGAAGAACAGCAGATCGTTCGTTTTGTGGTGGCTCAGCGGATTGATCCGAATAATACATTTCATTTAATTAAGCTTTGGGGCATGTTCCGGTAGTGCTGGAGATAAACCATAGCAATACGATTTGGGTGACCTTTTGAGGAATACCGTATCCGGTATTTCCCTGAAAGGTCTTTTTTTTATGCAGGAAGCTTGCATAGTTCGTCTGCTACTGGTCAAAAATAATACAGGTGAAGGGAAGACATCTTACGGTTGAAGTGCTGCTGCCGGGTAAGTCGAATGGATCAAGTGTACATCAGAATTTGATTAGCATGAGGTCAATTGGTTTAAGTAATACGTGTTACATTCATTATTATTTTACTGGGAGGTCTAGACATGAAGAAATGGATGACATTGGGGTTAACTTTGTTGTTGGTATTTGCGCTCAGCGCTTGCGGCAGCAAGACCAATAGCAACACATCGGGCAATACGTCTTCTTCGGGCGGCACAAGCGCTGGAGGAACTCAGGAGATCAAAGTTACGGCGACCAACTTCCAATTTGAGCCTGCGGAGATCAAAGTTAAAAAGGGCGATAAAGTGAAAATTACGCTTGAAAATAAAGAAGGCGCTCACGGTCTCGAAATTTCCGATTTCAACGTGAACCTGCAAAAAGATGGTTCCGCTGAGTTTACGGCTGATAAAGCCGGGGAACATGAATTTCATTGCTCCGTAATGTGCGGCGCCGGCCATGACAGCATGGTTGGTAAAATCATTGTAGAATAACCGGCTTCACATACACGCTAAGGACAGCAAAAATACCGCCTGTTGCAACCTCCTATGAGGGAACAATAAGCGGTATTTTGCGTTGTTTCTTTTGATATCTTGTGACGTTATGTGATGCTCTTTTCAATACAAAGTGGAGAATCATTTTTAACTGAATTCACTTCGGTATTTACGGGATAAGCCTCCATTTCGTCAGCCGGAAAAGGAATCAGAAGCTGCTGCAGCTCTTCCGTATTCGCGGCTCCGCGCCGTACCCAGCGAAGCTCGTCCTCTTGACGCAGAATGACCGGCATACGATCATGAATGGGCTCCATCAGCGAATTAGGACGGGTCGTGATGACGGTGCAGGTAGCAAGCTTGCTTCCGTCTTCCCGTACCCATATATCATACAGGCCTGCCATGCTGAACAGTTCGCTGCTTTTCAGCTTGATTCGGTAAGGGCGTTTCCCGTTTTCTGTCTTTTGCCATTCATAAAACCCGTCAGCCGGGATGAGACACCGTTTCCGTTCGAATGGGAGTCTGTAGGCTGGTTTTTCAAGCAGGGTTTCACTCCGCGCATTGATCATGCGGCTGCCTATGCTGCTGTCTTTGGCCCAAGAAGGAATGAGCCCCCACTTCAGCTCCCCGAGCCGAAGACGGTTTCCGTCATGAATGATGGATAGAACCATCTGCGTCGGCGCAATATTATACTGCGGGCGGTGATAGGGTATGGAGTGTCCGGGATCCATCTCGTATCGCAGCATGAGCTCCTCCAGAGATACAATCAGTGTAAAGCGTCCGCACATTAGGCATCTGCCCTCCTTCCATGGCGGCCCGTATCCGCCCCAGGGCATGATGGGCAGACACAGGCTTGGTTTTCTCCAGTGTAACGCTATATGGAGCTTTCCGCCACTGCATCGATGATTTGGTCAAGACGAATCCACTCGGGTCCCTCGCCTGTATCACCGCCCCAGCGGATCTGCCTCCGGGATGCATCGATTCGAAGCACATGACCGGTAAGCTGCAAATCTTCTGGTTCATCAAACAGTGTTATCGTAATCGGCGAATGGTTATACAACGCTTCTGCCATGACTCGGGCCATTTCCTCTTCAGCCTGCGGGTCGATCAGCGGCGGCTTGCGGTGTACCAGATGCTGCTGGTGCTGGATATAGGCTTCCCGGTGCTCGGGCAGCATCATGCGCGACGATTCGAACAGTCCGTTGCCTTGAAGTTTTTTGCTCATTTATAGTGACCTCCAATCCGAAGAGAGCGTTCCTGCGCCTGCCCGGAATCCTGGAGCGAAGAGGCGCGGAGAATGGCGGTTTCGCCAAACTTGCGCTTGATGCCGTCCGTAGCCCGCTCGAGATCCCGTTTCCGGTCACGGTCTCCGAACAGCGTCAGCTGTACCAGGGAGTCCGGACTGAGGTCGGATAAGGAGACACCGACTCTGCGGACCGGCAGGTTGTTCCAGTGACGGCGGAACAGAAGGCAGGCTGCACCATAAATTTCATCGGTGATGTTGGTGGGATCGGCAAGCTTCATCTGTCTGGAAAAGCCTGTAGGACGGTCATAGTCCGCCCCTTGGCAGCCAACGCTGACAACGCAGCCCATTAGCCCTTTCTCCCGGCAGCGCCGGCCTACCTGTTCGCACAGTTCCAGCAGTACGGCCTGGATTTCTTTCCAGTCCGTATAATCACGCGGCAGCGTCATCTGATGGCCTACACCCTTCTGCTGCTGCAGCTGGCTATGAGGGGTAACTGGAGAAGAATCTATCCCGCGGGCGATGCGCCACAGCACTTCGCCGTTCACGCCCCAGCGATCGGTCAGGCGGGGCAGGGGGGTTCGGGCCAAATCCCCGATGGTGTGGATGCCCATCTTGTACAGATGCCGGGTCATCCTCGAGCCGACCATGAACATTTCATGAACCGGCTTTTCCCATAAGGTTTCTGCCAGTTCTTCGCGCTCCAGCGTATAGATGCCGTCTTTGTTCTTCTTGGCATAGATATCACAGGCGATCTTGCTGAGCACTTTGCAATCGCTAATGCCGACCCGGACATAGACGCCGGTTTCATACAACACGCGGTGCTGAATTCGGCGGGCAATTTCAACCGGATTGCCGAACAAAGCGAGGCTGCCCGTGACATCCAGATGCTGCTCGTCAATGCTGTAGGGCTCCACAAGATCCGTGAAAGACTGCAGAATATCCGTAATATGCAGAGATACGCGGATATATTCGGCCATGCGCGGGCGAACGACGACGAGATGTGGGCATTTGCGAAGCGCATCGCCGAGCCGCTCCGCGGTCGTCACTCCGTATTTCTTGGCAAGCGGGCAGGCGGCGAGGATGATTCCCGAACGCCGGGCCGGATCTCCGGATACGACTAAAGGCTTGCCTTCATATTCGGGATGGGCGGCCTTCTCAACACTGGCGTAAAAGGACTGGCAGTCAGCCAGCATAATGACACGCTTTTTACTCTTGGCCATGGGACTCGCTCCTTATCATTTAAACAGTAGCAGGAACACATGTTCTTATTTTATTAGAATAGCGGAGAAATATTCTATTTTCAACCGGAATTATTTGCAAGAAGTACATACCGGACGTTTGATTTTTATAAATGATCCCCATTGTGCCTAGTTATAAAGGAGCGGAAATCTGCTAGGAGATCACACAAAAATAAACGGATAGTCATACCAATTGTATCCATATATATCCATTTTAAAAACAGTTGGGACTGTTAGTCCCAGCCGGGACTCTCTCCTTATTTTGAGAATCATGCGATTTTCTAAGAATGCTGTAGTGGTGCGGTTTATCGCTGCTGCTTTATCGGACTATAGTATCAATTTTGTAATCTTTATGGATAAAGATGTTAAAACGACCACAACTTTAGCAATTTTTCGACGTATACATAACCAGTTGTCGCTTCGGCCAAGGAAAGTTACAGCTGCTTCACTACTCATGCAGACGTCAGTGCCGAAGAAAAGGCAGCTGCCGTTTTTTGGTTGTTGGAAGGATCGGGATAGGTCGCCAGGTTCTGAAAATTCCTTCCAGCAGCCTAGTTTACAGATTGGTAATCTTCGTTAAAAATTAAGTTATGACAAAAATCGAGAGTGCCGGGCCAAGGCAAGGCCAAGCCAAACCAGAGGTGAGAACTTTCAGGCGATGATCAAACGTAGAACATTAATCATCTGGATCACTGCAGCCGCCGTTCTCATTGCCGGAGGAATTGTTGCAGGTTTTACGGTCAACCATTCTCCGGTGACGGCATACAAGGATCAAGATGGTACCCGGTTCACATTTAAAACCCAGGGCGACCGTTTTATGCGATATGACAAGGACGGAAACTGGAAGGAAGTGTTTGTGAAGGGTGTAAACCTGGGTGCAACGGTACCTGGTCATTTTCCGGGTGAGCTTCCGGCCACCGAAGAGGATTATCTGCGCTGGTTCAAGCAAATCGATGAAATGGGGGCTAACGTTATCCGTGTGTACACGGTGCATCAGCCGGTATTTTATTCGGCGCTTGTGAAATACAACAAGGGTAAAGGCGACGATCCGTTGTATTTTATGCAGGGTATATGGTCCCCGGAGGAAGAGCTGATTGAGCAGCAGGATGCTTATGTGGAAGATATCAGCAAGCAGTTTAGAGCAGAAATTCAGAAGGCGGTAGCCGCTGTATACGGCGATGTTACCGTGCCTCCGAAGCAGGGGGCATCGAGCGGGGAATACACGGCGAACGCCGGTAAATACTTGATGGCCTGGCATGTCGGAACCGAATGGGACCCGGAAATGGTCAAAAACACCAATAAGAAGCACAGCAGTGTTCCGGTATACAAGGGCGCATACTTCTCGGGCACCCCGGATGCTTCTCCTTTCGAAAGCTGGCTCGCAGGACTCTTAGACTACACGGCCCAGCAGGAGAAGCAGTATGGATGGGAGCATCCGGTAACATTCACCAATTGGGTGACGACCGATGTGCTCAGTCATCCCGGAGAACCGCTGTTTGAAGAAGATATGGTGAGTGTGGATGCGAGGCATGTCCAGCCGACGGGCTGGAAAGGCGGATATTTTGCCGCATACCATGTCTACCCGTATTATCCGGACTTCTTCCGGACAGATTCTACGCTGCAGACGATCAAGGACAAGCAGGGCGATTTCAACACCTATAAAGCCTACCTGCATCAGCTGAAGGCCAAGTTCAAGGATATGCCGATTATGGTGACCGAGTACGGAGTGCCTTCATCGGTAGGGGTGTCCCACTTTGGGGCCGGAGGCCGGGACCAGGGCGGGCATAACGAGCAGGAGCAGGGAAAAATCGATGCTTCGCTTACCCAGGATATATACGACGAAGGTTATGCGGGAGCCATCTTGTTCATGTGGCAGGATGAATGGTTTAAGAAGACATGGAACACCATGCCGTTTGAAATTCCTGCCGACCGCCGGGCCTATTGGATTAATGTATTGACCAACGAAAAGATGTTTGGCGTGCTTGGTATGCTGCCAGGCAAAGAAAAGCAGATTACGATCGACGGCAAGCTGAACGATTGGGACGGCTTGGCGCAGAATGAAGTCAAGCACTGGCAGGGAAAGGTTCCTGGCATCCAGGATATGAGAATTACGCATGACGAAGGTTACCTCTACCTGGGAATCCGGCTGGACAAGGACTTTGATCCCAAGACCTCCAAACTGTATATCGGCGCCGATACGATCGCTGGCGGCAACGAACCTTCCGCTGCGCAGCTTCCCGGCAAAAAGCTGGAGGGTGGAGCTCCGGAAGCGCTGATTGAAATCGGCAAAGACAAGGAATCGCAAGTAGAGATCGCGTCCGACTATGATTTTCATGCGAGACTCTACGGTAAGGAAGGCTACTGGATGCTGCCCGAGACGACAAAGGAACAAGAGACTCCGTTCCATCCTTGGAAGCTGGCCATCAGCCTGCAGATGAATCCGCCGGATACGCGCTTTGCGCATCCGTTTATTGACAAGACGATAGGAACTTTGAAAAGGGGGACGACGGACCGCAGCAAGGCCCAGTTCGACTCTCTAACTTCTTGGCAGTACAGCGGTAATGTGATAGAGATGCGCATTCCGTGGATGCTTCTGGGCTTTTCCGATCCGAGTTCTCTTCAGGTTATCGATTACAGTCCGCTGAAGGAAAGACGCGCATTCAGCACGGTCAAGACGGATGGCATCCGGTTGATTCCATGGCTGGTTGAGCAGAATGGCACCCGGGTAAGCTGGCCTGGAGGAACGGCTAATACCTTTGACATCAACGATATTGTTCCTTACAGCTGGCAGCCGTGGGAAACGGTTCAATACAGCGAACAGCTGAAACAAAGCTATTACTCGATGAAGGATGTGTACAGCCAGCTTTCGGACGAGCGAGCCTCTAAATAATGCAGACTTCACGGAAGATAACCCAAAGTCTAGCGGGAATGTTCCCTTGCGATGGATGCATGACTCGTTTCGTCGAAAGCTTATAAATATACGTCTGACAAAACAAACCGGATAGGAAGAAAACATTCGAAGGATCGGGCAGAAGTCCATAGAGCGATAAAAATCGGACGGATGCCGAAATCCCGAAAGGAGGAAACTGCAGCGATGTTCTCGCATTTAATCGTCGCGTATATCTTTATTTATATATGCCTTGGGCTGATTGGCCTCGGAATTATCCTTCTGCTCCAGATGAAAGTATCGCATAACAAAGAACAGCACCGCAGAGAAATGTATGAGCAGAAGCATCATGATTACTTCAAGTATATCCAGGCTCATCTTGAGGAAGAAGGTGCACTGAGGTTACCGCCAGGCAAGCTGAAGCCGCTTGAACGTAAGGTGATCCAGGAGAAGTACATGGAATGGATTGAGCAGTTCAAGGGAGATTACCGCGCAAGGCTGATCCAGCTGTGCAGGGATGCCGGTTTTGTGGAGGCTGATCTGAAGGCGCTCAGCAGCGTAAGTTTCGGCCGCAGACTGGATGCGGCTTATCGTCTCGGAGGCATGCGTGCCGAAGAAGCGGTGCCTGCACTGCTGCAGATGCTTCAAAAGGGCAAATATAACTCGTTGTCCATCATTATCGCGCGTTCTATTGCCAAGAGTGCCCAAAAATCCGAGGATGTGCTTGAAATGTTGCGGATACTGCTGTCCCACGGTAAGCCGATTCATCATTTGGCCGCAGATATAATGCTGGAGTCGGGAATGGATGCGAGCGGTCTTCTCTTGAAGCTGCTGGACGATCCGGACCCGGCGCTCGTCAAGGTCGGCTTGGTGGCGATGTGGGGACAGGCCGTTCCCGAAGTCATGCCGGTTCTCGGCAGACTGGTCGGCTCGGAGGAGAAGGATGTTCGTGCCGAAGCGGTCAAGCTGTATCTCAGCTCGAACCCTGCGCTCAAGGATGAGACGATAGTCCATTTGATGAGCGACCGCAATTGGGAAGTTCGGGCGGCGGCAGCCAAGGCCCTTGGTCCGCTGCATGCTGCGGGAAGCATTCCGCTGCTGGTCAAAGCCTTGCAAGATGCCAACTGGAAGGTGCGGTACAACAGCGCTGAAAGTCTGGCAGCGCTGGGCGAAGCCGGATTTGAAGCACTGTGCCAGGCCGCGCTCAGCGGAGCAGGCATTCAGCGTGAGGCTGCGCTGCAGCGTATTGAGCTTGTGATGGAGTTAGAGCAGGAGCACAGCGCAATCGAGCAGATGGTAGCCTACAACAAGAAGCGCCTGATTCACGACCGTTATTTCGGAGTGAAGCGGAAGCCGGTCAAACGCATGACGGGCGTAGCCGCGGTAGGAGGGGATTACACTGCTTAGAGAAACTTTACTCGTATACGGCATGGTAACCATTTATTATGTCATGATCGTTAATATTTTGTATTTTGCGATTATGGGGTTATCGTACCGTAACATCTTAACCATTTTCAGAAGATCCAAGTATTCGAGCTATAATACGCTTTCCGGCTCCGAGCTGGTGCCATCGGTCTCTCTGCTGGTTCCGGCCTATAATGAAGAGCTTACGATCATCGAGAACGTGTACTGCCTGATGACGCTGAATTATCCGACCTACGAGGTTATTGTCATCAATGACGGGTCGAGCGACAAGACGCTGTCTGTCCTGATCTCGGAATTCGGACTCAAAAAGATGTCCAATCCCGAAATCAGGGGGACCATCGACACGCAAAACATGAGAGGCATTTACCACAATCCCGATTATCCACAGCTGTTTATTATAGATAAAGAAAACGGAGGCAAAGCGGATTCGCTCAACGCCGGAATCAACTTTTCGCATTATCCGCTGATTTCTTCCATTGATGCGGATTCGCTTCTGGAGAAGGATGCCCTGATCCGGATGGCGCGCATGTATATGGAGAACCCGGAGGAAATGGTAGCCATTGGCGGCGACGTCCGCATCGCGAACGGTTGTCTGATCGAGAACGGTGCCGTCCAAAAGGTGTCGCTGCCACGGAAGATATGGCCGATGTTCCAGTCTATTGAGTATCTGAAAGCATTTCTGGGTGGACGGATCGGCTGGAGCCATATGAATGGCCTGGTTATCGTATCCGGAGCCTTCGGATTGTTCCGCAAAGACTATGTAATTGCCGTCGGCGGCTATCGCGGAGGATATCCCGGTGAGGACATGAACATTATTATCAAGCTCCACCGGTACATGCTCAGCCACAAGCTGCCTTACAGAGTGGCCTTTTGCCCCGAGGCGGTCTGCTGGACGCAGGCGCCGGATTCGTACAAGATCATTTCCAACCAACGGATGCGTTGGGGCCGCGGAAATCTCAAGAACATGATCGAGAACCGCGGGATGCTGTTCAATCCGAAGTACAAGGTCATGGGCATGATCACGATGCCTTACAACGTTTTGTTTGAAACACTGAATCCTTATTTTAGAATCACGGGCCTGTTGGCTCTGATGGGATATACGCTTTTGGATATGACGCATTGGCGCATACTGCTTACGTTCTTTCTTCTGAACTTCCTGAGCGGTTATCTGCTGAGTGTGGGCGCCATTATTCTCGAGGAGATCGCCTTCCGCAGGTTCAAGAAACTGTCCGATCTGTGGAAAATGCTTCTCTTCTCAGCGCTCAAATTCGTCGGTTACCATCAGCTTGGCGTTCTGTGGCGCATACAGGGCCATATTCAGTACCTGCGGAAAAATAATTCCTGGGGTGCGATGACAAGACAAAGCTGGAAGGAAGAAAGCGAGGCTGCCTAACTCGGCGTGATTCGTTGAATCAAATACTCTATTATTCTTTGAAAGGTGGGAATTGATAATGCCGGAGTCCGTAACTTTGCAGCGTGAACAGAGCACCGACGTGTATCACAATCTGGGAGAACGCTTCAAGGAAACCTCACGGGAGCTTTGCGGAATCATGTTTTTATATTGCAGCGGTAACCCTCCACAGCTGGAGAGCCGGGTGCGAGACTTTTTACAGCAAGAATCCGGGATGGAATTTGAGGTGCTGAAGGACAGCTCCACGCAGACATTGGCCGTTCTTCTACCGGGATTCACACTGGATGCGACCCATTATCAGGCATTGCTGCTGAAGCAGCATTTGCTGGAAACGATGGAGAATGTTGATCCAAGGATTACGCTGACCGTATTTCCGGGACAAGTCGATCCGACGCCGGGAGTCCTGAAGCAGATGGCCGAGTCCACGAGGCTCAGCGCGTCGCCCGATATTCATATTTTCACCAGAGAGGAAGCCAATCAGGAGCCAGGACGGATTCTGATCGTCGATAATGACGATACCGTCCGTGAGTTTCTGACCATTCGCCTCAAAATGCAGGGCTTCGAGACGCTGGAGGCGCTTGATGGGACGTCGGCCCTGGAATTGATTGAGAAATGGGAGCCGGATCTCGTGCTGACCGAACTGAATCTGTACGGCATTGACGGGCTGCCCTTCATTCACCAGATTCAGCAGCTGCCGGTGGAGAATACGCCGAAAATCGTCGTCCTTACGGAGCAGCGGGTGGAACGCACGATCAGCCAATGTTTCCAAAACGGGGTTGACGATTATGTAACGAAACCTTTTTCTCCGGTAGAGCTGGATGCACGAATACACCGGTGTTTTCACTAAAAGATCATCCGCTTCAAACGCATAACAAATACATCATACGGAGGTTGAATGCTAGTGAATCAGGAATATGAGCAACTGTTGAATGCAATTGAGGATAAAAAAGCTGTATTGGGTGTTGTAGGTTTAGGATATGTCGGACTTCCGCTGGCTGTCGAAATGGTCAAGCAGGGCTTCACGGTCATCGGCATCGATGTGGATCCGTCTAAAATCGAGCAGATTTATCATGGCGATTCCTACATCACCGATATCTCTTCTGAAGAGCTAAAAGCATGCGTGGCCAGCGGCCGCTTCAAGCCGACGACGGACTATAGCATGATCACCGTGATCGACGCGCTCAGCATCTGCGTACCGACACCGCTCAGCGAAAATCAGGATCCGGATACATCTTACATTACCAGTGTGGTCGATCAGATCAAGCTTCACATGAAAAAGGGCCTCCTTATTACGCTCGAGAGCACCACGTACCCGGGAACAACTGAAGAGTTGATTCAGGACAAAATCGAAGCTCTTGGCTATCGGGTAGGTGAGGATTTCTTCCTGTGCTTCTCGCCTGAACGCGTTGATCCGTCCAATACACGCTTTAATACATTCAATACCCCGAAGGTTATCGGGGGAACAACCGAAGCCTGCCTGACACTCGGCACCGCCCTCTATTCGAAATACGTGGAACAGGTCGTGCCTGTCACTTCGCCGAAAGTAGCTGAAATGTCCAAGCTGCTTGAAAATACGTTCCGCAGCGTCAACATCGCCTTCATTAACGAAATGGCCATGATGTGCGACCGCATGGGCATTGATATCTGGGAGGTTATTGATGCGGCAGGAACGAAGCCTTTCGGCTTCATGCCGTTCTATCCGGGTCCGGGCATTGGCGGGCACTGCATTCCGCTGGATCCGATGTATCTGTCATGGAAGGCCAAAGGCTTCCGTTTCTACAGCAAATTTATCGAGCTTGCGCAGTCGACGAATGACAATATGCCATATTACGTGATCAACAAAACGTCCACTATTCTGAACGAATACGCGAAGTCGATCAAAAAATCGAACATTCTGGTACTTGGCATGGCCTACAAACCGGATATCAGC
Source organism: Paenibacillus dendrobii (assembly GCF_009807035.1). Lineage (GTDB taxonomy): Bacteria > Bacillota > Bacilli > Paenibacillales > Paenibacillaceae > Paenibacillus_AQ > Paenibacillus_AQ dendrobii. Next base: position 420,500 of record NZ_WUBI01000002.1, on the reverse strand, counting down.
GATCTTCGCGAATCTCCGGCGCTTGAGGTGTACGAGCTCTACAAAGAGAACGGTGCGAACGTGGAGTATTATGATCCGCATGCCGTGAGCTTCCGGGACAAGAACGGGGAGACGGTCTACAGTGTGGATTATGATCTTGCGAAGTTCAAGACCTATGACTGCATCGTTCTGACCACCAACCACAGCGGGCTGGATTATGGCGAAATCGCGTCCATGGGCGTACCGATCCTCGATACACGCAACGCATTCAAAGAATTTAACGAGCCGCATATTTACAAAATCGGGCATTCGGTTCAGCACATCGAAGAGCCGAATATGGCTCTAATCGTATAAAAAAGGAGGAGGAGGATGGGAGACTTACTGGCAAAAGCAAAAGCGAAGCCTCGCATGGTCCTGGTCGTCTGCTGCTTGCTGCTCCTGCCCTTCCTTTTCAAATCTTCTTCTATGGAAGAACATAAAGCTACCTGGCTGTGGGATGCCTCATTGATTGAAAATCCGGGGAAGATTCTGGCCTTCTGCAAGGAGCAGGGAGTCGATGTCATTTTCCTTCAGATTCAAAAAAATGTGGAAGCAGATCAGTACAGGCATTTCATCGCCGCTGCTCAGCAGGAGGATATTTCGGTGCATGCCCTGGATGGCCGGCCGCAATGGGCGTATCAGGAACAGCAGAAGGAAGCGGATGGTTTTATCGAATGGGTTCTCGATTATAATGACAAGGCTTCGCCTGAGGAACGTTTTGCCGGCATTCAGCTTGATGTGGAGCCGTATCAGCTCAGACGCTGGGAACGTGAACAGAGCAGCGTGGTAAGCGAGTGGAGCCGCAATATGGAGAAGTGGACGGATATGGGGCGAAGAGGCGGGCTGTATATGAGTGCCGCAGTTCCGTTTTGGCTGGGTAAGGTGGAAGCGGCAGACAGCAGCGGAAATCTGAGCCGATGGATGCTGGGCAGGTTTGATGCCTTGGCCGTCATGTCCTACCGTGACAGCGGAGAGAAAATGGTGGACTTGTCTAAGGGAATGCTGAGTGAGGCCGATGAGCTCGGGAAATCCGTATGGATCGGTATGGAACTGGGCGATACGGAAGAAGGATCGCATGTAAGCTTCTTCGGCAAACCGCTTCCTGTCATGGAGGAGGAGATGAAGAACGTATACCGTCTCAGCGATTCCTATTCTTCCTTTGCAGGTCTGGCGGTACATCATTATGAAGCATGGCATGAAAAGATGGCTTCGGCAGATCCGAAGCGGAAGCAAAGCAGCATGAGAAATTGACATCAGGACAAATTGCGAAGAGAAGCATTCCATGTAATTCATGGAATGCTTCTCTTTTTGTGCGTATGTCTTCGGTTTTTGATGGATTTCGATATAGAACCGGCCAATCTGATCAGCGAATACATGGCAGCGGATCAAGGAGTCTTTTTCATTGGCTATCACCTGCAGTCAGGTCGATCCCCAAATACGTGCAAAGCTCGGTAGCGGTCTCCGCTTTGATATAGGACCAGAGCATGAAGAAACGCCGCTGATATCCCCGGCATAAATAAAGGGTCTCCACGCCCTGGGTGCTCCGGTTCTCTTCATATATGCGGATGCCGCGCGAACGCATGTCTTTGCGGATAGCTGCAAGCCGGTGCATGGCTTTGTTTTGGACTCCGGACAGGCCGCGGATATAAACGTCAGGCAGCTTGAGCGCAAGCGAATTCATGGTACGGATATCCCGTTCCAGAACATCCAGCAGAATGACGTGCAGGACATAGATTTTAACGAGCAAGGTGTCTTCTTCGGCCGGGGCAGGGGGAAGGGATGATGCTTTCATCGGAGCACTTCACTTCCTTGGATACCAGAAATAAGAACGTGTGTTCTAATTATAATCATGTTACGCCAAAAGTATGCTTGATGGCAAGAACCAATTCACTGGAAAAGTTGCTTGATCTTTCTGGTATAATGGTTGAAGCAGTGGCAGCCTGAGCCAGAAAAGAAAGACTAAGGATTGGGGGAAGATAAAGATATGATTTTACATAAAGGAGAAATATTGTTCCACCAGGGGGACAGCGGAGAATATTTGTATCACATCAAGAGCGGACTTTTTAAAGTCACCCGTCTTCATGAAAACGGAAACGTAGTGCTTTTTAATATATTGTATCCTGGGGAAACCGTGCCTCATCATTCGTTGATTACCCCGAAGGAAACCCATGGGACGGCAATAGCCCTCATGCGCAGCGAAGTGGAAAGAATTCCTGCCGAGGAATGGTATCGCGAGGTTCGCGAGAGTCCGGGGAAGGCATTGGAGATCGCGCTGCTGCTTCAGGAAAAGGTTCGATTCATGCAGAAACGGCTGGATCATTTGACGGTAGGTACACCGGCGGAGCGGCTGGAGCTTTTGTCGGAATGGCTGGATGATTATTCTCATGGCGTTCATTTTACCGAGTTGCTGACGCAAGAGGAAATCGGTCAATTGATCGGCGTACGTCGCGAGACCATTAATCGTTTGCTGAGGGGGCATTAGATTGCTGCATCATGTGGAAATCAATGTATCGGATATTAAGCGCAGCCGGGAATTTTGGGAATGGTTCCTGACCGGTCTGGGGTATGGCATTTTCCAGGAATGGGAAGAGGGCTTCAGCTTCAAGCAGGGCAAGACCTATCTGGTATTCGTCCAGACGGAAGAGCGTTTTATGGATAAGGTATATCATCGAAAAGCAACGGGGCTTAATCATTTGGCTTTTCATGCGGAGTCCCGCAGCCAGATCGATGAGATGGTCAGCACCCTCAAGGATAAAGGAGTACCCATCCTCTATGGAGACGAATATCCATATGCCGGCGGACCGGGACACTATGCGGTGTTTTTTGAAGATCCGGACCGAATCAAGGTCGAGTTGGCCTGCGAAGCCTAATGCCCGCAAGACGATGACAACTGAATCCAACAGATGATAAAATACCAGCCCTGCCGAGCCATACTAGGTACTCGAGACGGGGCTGTTTTTTTTTCATGTCTCGTGTTCAATGGGGATGATCTCACAAAAGCCCATACCGGCACATATAATGGGTTATCTGTACACTGAGAAAGGAGATAACTCTGATGAGTTACCCCCCATATTACGGCTATTACATGATACCTAACGCATATTCCAATACGCATTCGTGGCTCCGTGAGTACCCGCAGGTGAAAACCGATACCTTAAATCAATCGATAGAAGGCTACTACAAGCTGATGGAAGAGGGCTACCGCATTCTCAGCAAGCTGTCAGAGCATTCGTTTGCAGTGCAGGTGATGACAGCCGCCCAAGCCGGCAATAAGCAGGAGGTAGACCGTTTAATGAAGTCGATCAGCACCACGGCAACGATCCAATCTGAGTATTCTCCCAGCGGGATTGGCATAACAGTGGATCCCAAAGTTCAACACGATGCGTGCTGTAAGCTCGCTATGTTTTTGAAATGGGGAAAATAGCTGCTTGTTTTACAGAAAAAGGGATATTCGTCCAGTCTAAGGACGAATATCCCTTTTAAGATATCAGAAAGGTTAGGCCTTATGAAAACCGACCGTTATGCAAGAAAAACCTTTCGCTTCATGCAGTTTGTTTTACAAGCTTCCCGCAGGGCCAAAAAACTCATAGTGGATCCGCTCAGCGGGTACGCCCCATGCCTGCAAAGCCTGATATACGGCGCTCATGAACGGCACCGGACCGCAGAAGTAAAAGTCCGATTCCTTGGAGGTGACCTCTTGCAGCCAAGGAAGATCGATGTAGCCGGTTTTGTGGCAGGTGCATTGACCAAGCGGCTTTTCGTAGCATACATACGATTTGAGCTGGTCATGCGCGGCATCGAGCTGCTCCACATGCTCTCTCATCGCATGAAATCCTTCGTTGATGGCAGCATGAATGTAAGTTATCTCACGCTCAGGCTGCTCTTTCAGCGCGGTTTCCAGCATGCTGATCATCGGAGTCAGGCCGACGCCGCCGCTGATGAGAACCAGTGGAATGTCGGTCTTTGTATCCAGCGTAAACGATCCGGCAGGCGCACTGATTTCAAGCACGTCACCTTCATTGACGGCGTCATGCAAATAGGTGGAGACGACGCCTGCAGGTTTGCCGGGAGTCTCATCTTCACGCTTGACGGAAATCCGGTAGTAATCCTGCCCTGGGGCCGCGGACAAGCTGTAATGACGAATATGAGTATAAGTTTCGCCTTCCGGTTTTACTCTTACGGTAATATATTGCCCTGGGAGATAGCTGGCAATCGCGCCTCCATCCTGAGGCTTCAAATAAAACGAAGTGATAACGTCGCTCTCTTTGATCTTGCGGTCCACCACGAATGGACGGAATCCGCGCCAGCCGCCGGGAGCCTCCTCGGTTTCCCGGTACATTTCGGCTTCGACGCCGATGAAGGCATCGGCAATGACGCCGTAAGCTTTGGCCCATGCATCCAGAATTTCAGGAGTGGCTGCATCGCCAAGCACCTTTTTGATGGCGGCCAGCAGGTTTTCGCCGACGATCGGATAATGCTCAGGCAGAATGTTCAGCGCCCGGTGCTTTTGGCCGATCTGCTTCACGACCGGCAAAATGTCCTCCAGATGATCGATATGGGCGGCAGCCGCATACACGGCGTTCGCAAGCGCCTGCGGCTGTTTGCCTTCTCTTTGGTTGGCGTGGTTGAATATATTAAGCAGTTCGGGATGATTCTCGAACATCATGTTGTAAAAAGCGGTTGTAATGTCTTTTCCGTGAACTTCAAGAACAGGAACTGTCGATTTAATAATGTCAATGGTTTCTTGTGTAAGCATACGAATTCCTCTTTCCTTGGCTAATTTTCGGGATGCTTTCGCTTCCTATTTCAGTATAGGAAACGGGTGATATCGTAATTGTGATTCTCGTCACATTAAAGATATACAATATGTGAACGCTGGGATTTGGCAATGATAGGCTTCACAAAAGCGCTGCTGGATAAGTAGTTTTCATGTTTTTTGCTATGTAAATCTTGGTTCTTTGCCCTTTTCGTCAAGCAACCTGTTTAGCACTCATGAGGAATGTGTTATAATATAAGAAGAAACTAAACAAACAAAGAAAGGATCAGGATACCATGTGTCCCCGAAGGAACAATCCCCAAAGGACGATTTGGAAACGTTATGATCTCTCTTACACTTAGCTCCCTTTCGTAGAGTACAGTCACCATGACACTAACGGACGTTAGACAAACTCTGCGAAAGAAGGAAGCCCAAGATGCGAAGGACTCGGTTTTGCAGGTTTCTGCCTTTTCACAGTGGTTTGTCACATCCCTGACTAACCTACTTTGATGAGAGGGAACCTGTATGAGAAAGAAAGACCATTTTATTTCTAAAATTGCACCAATCGTTATGATGCTGTTCGGAACATTTTTGCTGGCATTCGCGTATTATCACATCAATTTTCAAAATCATTTATCGGAGGGCGGATTCGTAGGCTTGTCTTTGCTCGCGAAGTATGTACTGGGGTTCAACCCGGCGCTGAGCATGTTGATTCTGGACATACCGGTTATTCTGATCGCCATGTTTTTGAAAGGCCGTACTTTTGTGATGAATACACTGCTCGCGACCTTTTCGTTTTCTATTTTTTACGAATTGCTTGAACGTTATTCCGTGCTGGTCATTGACCTGCACAATAATCTGCTGCTGGCGGCGCTGTTGTCCGGACTGGTCACAGGGTTTGCCACAGGACTGGTTCTCCGATTTGGGGGAGCTACCGGCGGAGATGATATTTTATCGCTGCTCATTAGCCGCTGGAGCGGACTGAAGGTAGGTACCGTATTTATTCTCATGGATGCTGCCGTACTGCTGCTGTCTCTGTTCTACCTGCCGCTGAAAGAAACGTTGTTTACGATTCTGGCGGTTGGCATTGCCGGGCAGACTATTACATTGACATTAACATTCCGTAAGGGAAAAGCGAACGTTACCGCAGTACCCGAACCAACTCAATCCCAGAAAGTCGCCTCCAAGACCGTTCATGCGGTACGGAGTGCTCATTAACAGATAACCGCCTGATTCTATATAGGAATCAGGCGGTTTTTTTGTGCAGATTAGCTTTAGGAGCTCTTGGTTGTCTGGATTCGCCCGTCTTCGCCGTGAATGATCGTGTTTACACCGAACTCCGATGCTGTCTTTTTGGCCTCATGCAGTGCTTCTTTTTTGGTATCAAAGGTAGACAGTGGTTTATCGCGACCTTCTTCCTTCAAAGCCCAGCCTTCATCTGCGGAGACAATGTGCAGATTCCCGTGGGAGCTAGAACCTGACGGACCTGATTTCGAATCCCGGTGGTCGGAATCATGAGGCAACCCAGATCTATCGTGGCCGGCCGGATGGTCTTCATTCCACTTTTCGGCCTGGGCTGTCGCAATGGCAATGGCGCGGCCTTCCTCATAACCTTCATCCAGCAGCGCATTTGCTATATCAATGGCTTTGTTCCTTATTCTGGCGTCCAAATTTTTCATGGAAACAGGATAGTCGCTTTTATTCCAAGGCATATTGAATTCCTCCTGAATGGTAATGGTTTGTAACCCTATATTACCCCGGCTATGAGGAATCAAACGCTAGAAATTTCTAACGATTGGTTTATAATGGGAAAATATCCAAAACAAAAAGGAGACTTTCAAAATGATTCAGCTAATGATGATCCTGATGTTTACCTTGGTCATCCATACGGTAGACAGCCTATCTTACGCTTTACGCTTGGGAGGACTCCGCAGCCGTCGAATAACGCTGGCCTTGTCGCTGTCAGGACTTCTTGTTCTGGTGTCGCGGACTTCTAATATTGCCCAAGGACCGATGGTTGGAAATATGGTTGACCAGGCTTTGAGAACGGATTCCTTTCGTCTCGAACCGAGACTTCACGGCATTATCGCTGCCGCAACCGGCGGCACGTTGCTCGCCATGTTTCTGTTCCCGAGTGTCGTTAGATTATGCTCCAGGATGGTGGTACATCTGGAAGCAGCCGGATCGTTTCCCAAAATGGCTCGAAATCTAATGTCCGTCTCCAAGTGGAAAAACGGTATGACATACTTCAAACGACCGACCCTTGGCATGATGAAAAAATTGTTTGATGGTCCATTGCCTAAAAGGTTGATGGTGCTTAATATGGCGGTTACCGCCATTTATACCGTAGGCGTTCTATCTGCGTTGTATGCGGCATATCTATGGCCGGCTTTTCGGTTGACGGCTTCCACCTCTTCGGGACTTATCAACGGACTCGCGACCATTTTACTGACGTTGCTGATTGATCCCCGAATCGCATTATTATCAGATAAGACGTTACGCGGGGAGAGCAGTCTCGGTCGCATGAATCGTGTGTTCGGCCACATGATGATGTCCCGGATGGCGGGGACATTACTTGCTCAGCTGCTGCTGGTTCCTTGCGCATATTGGATCGGTTGGATTATTGGATGACATGGAAACGAGATGAGAAAAAATTTACATATAACAGGGTTGACATAAGCCCGTTAAGCTTTTAATATTTAAACCATTGAAATAATAGTATGCCTTACCATTTTAGGACAGAGAGGGGGAATGGGTTTGGACGCGCTTGCCAGTCGCTTATATGCTGCCGTGAAATCGTTTTGGAGGAGCCTGGAAACGGATATCTGCAAGGAAATGCAGGATTTTTTGACCGGGCCACAATTGTTTATGCTCCATTACATCCATTCACAGCAGAAATGTAATCTTACTCAGGTCGCAGATAGGCTGGAAGTGAAGCCAAGTGCTGTTACGGTGATGGTCGATCGCCTGGAAAAAGCTGGTTATGTTGTGCGTTCCCAGGATCCTGCAGACCGGAGAGTGATTTTGGTGGAGGCAACGCTGCGCGGGGAAGAGGTTCTGTCCCAAGCCGTCCAAAAAAGAGACCAATGCATCAGAGAACATTTATCCCGTCTTGAACCTGATGAGGTGCGTATCGTGACCGAGTTATGCGAGAAAATGATCGGATTGCAGCAAGATAAATAATAACATTCGGGGCCGCATCTCAAGCGAAATAACCACGGCAGCTGAGAAATTACATAATAGAAGTACAAGATAAGTATATTTCCTGAAAACAAGGAGTGGAATACACTTGGAGGATTTATCCCAAAAGAGGAAAGTGACGATCATGATTGCGATTATTGCGGCCATGTTTTTCTCCGCAATCAACCAAACGATCGTGAGTACAGCTATGCCTCGCATTATCGCTATTCTCGGCGGCATGGATTATTATACGTGGGTCATCACCATTTACATGCTGACCTCCACGATCGCAACGGTTCTCGTTGGTAAACTGTCGGATATTTACGGGCGTAAGCCGTTTATATTGGCGGGTATCGTATTTTTTATCATAGGCGCATTTTTAAGCGGTTTTTCCAAGGATATTTTTCAGCTGATTACCTATCGGGGAATTCAGGGCATTGGTGCGGGGATTATTATGGCATCGGCCTTTACGGCTGTCGGCGATTTGTTCTCCCCGCGTGAACGAGGCAAATGGACGGGAATCATGATGGCTGTTTTCGGCTTCTCCAGTGTACTAGGTCCAACGCTTGGCGGCTGGTTGGTGGATCATTTGGCATGGAAATGGTTGTTCTGGATTTTCCTTCCGCTCGGCGTTGTGGCATTCATCATGATTATGATGCTGTTTCCAAAGGGCGTACGCAAAAAGTCCGAAAAAATCGACTATTTCGGCTCTTTGTTCCTGACGCTGACGATTGTTCCGCTGCTGCTTGGATTCTCCTGGGCAGGCACGAAATACGATTGGGGGTCCTGGCAGATCCTGAGCCTGTTCGGCGCGGCGGTCGTATTCCTGATACTGTTTATCCTAGTGGAAAGAGTTGTGAAGAGTCCGGTACTTCCTTTGTCACTGTTCCGCAATGATATCGTAACCATCTCGAATACGATCGGCTTTATTATGAACGCCGGCATGATGGGAGCCCTGATCTATCTGCCGTTCTTCGTGCAGGGCGTTGAAGGTATTTCCCCGACCTATTCGGGTTATGTAACGATGCCGATGTCGATTTCTATGGTGATCGTGAGTACGGTGATCGGTAGAATGATTACCAAAACAGGCAAATATAAAAGATTTGCCCTGGCAGGTATCCCCATCATGATCATTGGTATGCTCATTATGGCTTTCATGAACAGTGTATGGCTCGCAGTCGTGGCGATGATCGTGTTTGGCCTGGGTCTTGGCATCGGTATGCCGGTATTCTCCCTGACCGTACAAAATGCGGTCAGACCTGATCAGCTTGGAGTGGCAACCGCATCTTCGCAGCTGTTCCGGAACCTGGGGGGAACCATTGGTATTGCCGTCATGGGTACGATCATGACCTCCAGCCTTACAAGCAAAATGAAGAGTGCAATGACATCCGGTAATGGCGTTGACATGAAAAATATGGATCCGGAGATCGCGAAACAGCTGGCAGCATTCCAAAATCCGGAGATGCTGCTTGATCAGCCGAAGCTTCACAAACTCCAGGAAACGCTGCCGCAAGAAGTACATTCTGTGCTGACACACATGATCGATACTCTGAGGGATGCATTGAGCTCTTCCTTGACCACGGTGTTTCTGTCGGGAGCCGCGCTTGTGACCGTAGCGCTCGTGCTGACTTTCTTCCTGCGCGAAATTCCGCTGCGGACATCTAACAAGATGCCGGAAACGGCGACGAAGGGACAGCCGGACAAAGCCAAGACAACGGCGTCTTCCGTGTAATCATACAAAAAGCCTGAGGCTTCAGGGGATAGTTCCCATGAGCCTCAGGCTTTTTGGTGTAGCATCAGGTTCTATTGAAGCATACCGCCGAAAGTGGTCTGCATTACATTAAAGGTGCCACGCCGGTCCAGGTTTATGATTGAAACAGTATTTTATATTCACCGTAACCTTGCTGATCCAGCTCTTCCTTCGGAACGAAACGGAGTGCGGCAGAGTTGATGCAATAACGCAGGCCGTTCGGGCCGGGACCGTCATCAAACACATGCCCCAGATGTGAGTCTGAGCCTTTGCTTCGAACTTCTGTCCGGACCATCATATGGCTCAGGTCCATCTTTTCTTTTACGCTGTAATCGCGGATGGGGCGAGTGAAGCTTGGCCAACCGCAGCCGGAATCGTATTTGTCGCTAGAGCTGAAGAGCGGCTCTCCGGACACGATATCCACGTAAATACCTTCTCCGTGATGATCCCAGAAATCATTCTGAAAAGGAGCCTCGGTGGCATTATTTTGGGTGACTTCGTATTGAATTGGAGTAAGACGCTGTTTAAGCTCACTTTTATCCTTCTCCGGCGCCCAAACCTTCTCCAGATAATCATCCCGGCCGGAGCCCTTGCGATAGCGCTTGTAATGGCCCGGATTCTTTTTATGATAATCTTGATGATAATCCTCAGCTGCATAAAAAGGCTTCGCCGGCAGAATCGGCGTTACGATCGGTTTGTTGAAACGTCCGCTCTCCGCAAGCTGGGCTTTGGAGGCCTCTGCCTGCAGGCGCTGCTCTTCCGTATGGTAAAAGACCGCTGTCTGGTAAGAATGCCCGCGGTCATAGAACTGTCCGCCCTCATCCGTAGGATCAATTTGCTGCCAGAACAGTTCCAACAGTTTTTCATATGGGAAAATCTCGGGGTTGTACGTAATCTGAACGGCCTCAACATGACCCGTCGTATCGGAGCAGACCTCCTCATAGGTAGGGTTCTCGGTATGGCCGCCCGTATAACCTGACTCGACCTTGATGATGCCAGGCAGCTCTTCAAACGGGGCTACCATGCACCAAAAGCATCCGCCTGCAAAGGTCGCTTTTTCCTGATGAACCGCTTGTAAATCGCTCATGATATCACTCCGCTTCTTTTATTTTTCTTTTTCATTATAATCGATACGCATGCCGGAACCAAGAAAACGGCTGTTTGGCCGCGAAGGCCCGCGCTTCCGGTAAAGAAACAGTAAGAATCCCAATAGTATAACATAACCGGCCACCACCAGGATGGAAATAACCGGATGTCGTTCGCCCTGACCGCCAAGGAAGGCGTACAGAAAAATGCCGGGAAGCTTGCCTATGCCGGATGCGGCAGTATAAGTCCAAAAAGGAATGGAAGCCACTCCAGCGAATACATTGACCGCCATTTGCGGAATAACAGGAATCAGACGGCCGGCAGCCACGCTGACGAAAGGGCGGGACTCGACCCAAGAAGTAAAGGACTGCAGGGCTTTAAATCTTCCAAGATATCTCCTGCCTTGTTCCCGGAAAACAAATCTGACGAGCGCATAGATCACCGTAGCGGCGATCATGGTGCCCAGCCAGCTGATCGCAGCGGCCCAGAACGTTCCGAAGGAGTAACCCAGCGCTGCAATGACCAGCTTGTATGGAATGATCGGAAAGAGAGCAACCAGGGTTGCAAGCCCGACTAAGACCGGGAAGGAACCATGCTGATGCATATAATCCACAATCTCATTCCGGTAAATAAAAGCAAATGTAAGAGCAGCCGCATACAAGGCGGCAAGCAGCCATTTATTCATACGGTCTCTCCTTTATGTCATCATACATCTAAGGCATATCATACCAAATTCGGAACTAAAAAATAAAACCATGGAAATTTCTAAATGTGTTTGCTATAATGATTTCAATAAGTGAATAGTTCCCAAAGGGGAGTAGCTCATGCAATAAAGTCGTCATTACGGGATCATTATCCCCGGCTTTATTGGCAACTTTAACGTTGTTTTGCGAGACCTTTGCCTGATTTTCATTAGGTAAAGGTCTTTTTTGGTGGAATAAAAGCGCCATTACCTAATGAAGGTAAGGGGCGCTTTTTTTGATGCGGCGGACTAATCATAGCAACCATTTTAACCCGGGAAGACATTCCCGAAAACAGGAGAGGTGGAAGAAAAATGGAGTTGTTAACCATGGCATTTTGGACAGCCTTGCTGTCCATTGTCGTCATCGACCTGGTACTGGCTGGAGACAATGCCATCGTCATCGGTCTTGCCGCACGCAATGTAAGAAAAGAAGATCAGAAAAAAGTCATCTTATGGGGAACGGTTGGCGCCGTCGTCATACGGGTCATTGCAACCTTGCTGGTTGTTCAGCTGCTGCTGATCCCTGGCCTGCGTTTAGTTGGGGGCCTTGCGCTGATATGGATTGCCTACAAGCTATTGATCGATGAGAAAAAACATGATATTTCGGCAGGGAACCAAATCTGGGCTGCCATCCGCACCATTATCATTGCTGACGCCATGATGGGTCTCGACAACGTCCTGGCTGTGGCCGGTGCGGCGCATGGGGACTTCCTGCTCGTTATTATCGGATTGGCGATCTCTGTACCGATCATGGTATGGGGCAGTACGATGATCGTTAAATTGACTGAACGTTTTCCGTTCATTATTACCTTCGGTTCCGCCGTACTTGCCTGGACTGCTTCCAAAATGTTGGTGGAGGAACCATTCATCCATTCATTGTTTACGAATGTGCTTCTGAAGTATGCGTTTGAGCTGGTTGTGGTGGCTGCCGTGGTTTGGATGGGTCTGCGTTCGAAGAAAAAGAAAGCCGAAGCGGCAAAAGGTCAGTTTGTCGGCATGAGCTAAAGCAGGCCTCTATTCAGTTTATCCCTTGAAGAAGGTATAATGTGTATCGATCCTTGCGTACGAAATGAAAGGTGGATTATGCACAATGAATGACAGTATCCGCAAACGGCGGGTTGCCATGGTTGGCATCGGAGATATCGCACAGAAGGTATACCTGCCGCTGCTCGCTCATCACGATCATGCCGAAGTCGTCGGCGTGATGAGCCGATCGGAAGAGACGGTGAGAAGGACTACGGAACGCTTTCGGTTTCAACACGGAACCACAGATTTAAACGCAATGTTATCCTGGAATGTGGACGCGGTATTTGTTCATAGTCCGACGGCTGCCCATTACGGGATCGTAAAAGCATGCTTGGAGAACGGTCTGCCCGTGTATGTGGATAAACCGCTTAGCGATGATTTGTCCGAATGCCGGAAGCTGGCGGCACTAGCGGAAACCAAAGGACAGCTCCTCGCCGTCGGCTTTAATCGGAGATTCGCCCCGATGTACCAGGAAGCCAAAGCATGGATGGAGGCTGCAGGCGGATTCGACCAGATGACGGCGCTCAAGCACCGTACGCGGCAGCAGTCGGGGTCCGGAAGAGATACGGTATTTGATGATCTGATTCATGTGCTCGATCTTTTAGTGTGGCTTGGCGGCGATTATAAGTTGGTGCAGCAGCAGCTCACACAGGACAAAGAAGGGCGGATGCTTCACGCTTCGGGTGTGCTGGGCTTTAAGGATATGCGTTTTGGAAGCTATGGGATGGCTCGGCAAACGGGAACCGATCTGGAAAAACTGGAACTGCATGGCGGGGGACGTTCGGCAGAGGTCGTAAACCTTGAACAGGCTGTCTTTCATGAGAAAGGCGGGCTTCCCGTCACGAAAACCTTTGGCAGTTGGGACACGATTCTGGAGCGCAGAGGATTTGCCGGAGCGGTGAATCACTTTCTGGAGTGTATTGAAACCCCTGAAAGCTGCAGCATTCGAGCGGATCTGGTCATGAACAGCCATGAGCTAGCCGCAAGGATCGCGGACAACAGTTAAAGGGGAAATGAACAATGGATGAACATAATAAAACAATCGAAGAAGGTATCGTGGAAAGTTACCGCCAGGAAGAGGATATGATGATCTTGGTGTTTGCCCAGTGGTGTGTCAATGAAGGGATGAATCCGGAGGAATTGTACATGCAGGCTTATCCGCAGCAGCAGAGCAATGAGCGTCTTCAGCGTGTGCTGGAGCTTACGGTACCCAAGGAAGAGGCAGGTCCGATCCCGGATGAGACGGTTCTCGGCGTGTTATCCCTCTTTGGCAATGAGGATCTGGCTTTCGTAGTGTCCGAGGCAATGTCGAATAGGAGAGAAAAGAAATAACATCAGAAAAAAAGGATTCATCCTTTTCCATTGTCTATACTAAGAACAGTTCATTATGCGTGTAGGTCGAGTTAAGGAGGATTCATCAAATGAAAATTCTTGTTGTAGGTGCAAACGGTACTCTCGGGAGCGCCGTTCGACATGAACTTGCTGCACATCATGAGGTGATATCGGCAGGCCGGAGCAACGGGGATGTCACGGTTGATATCACTTCGGCGGACAGCATCCGGGCGATGTATCAAAAAATCGGGAAAGTCGATGCCGTGATATGTGCCGCCGGAGATGCCTATTTTGGTCCGCTGCTGGAGCTGACACCGGAGAATAATGAGATTGCCGTGCAAAGCAAGCTGAAGGGACAAGTCAATTTGGTCCTGCTTGGACTTGAGCATGTCAACGACCGTGGCAGCTTTACACTGACCACAGGCATCATTATGGATGATCCGATTATCGGCGGAGCATCTTCGGCAATGGCCGGGGGAGCGGTCCGGGCGTTTGTCCAGGCTGCTGCTATCGAACTGCCGCGCGGCATCCGGATCAACAACGTAAGTCCGAACGTTCTGGAGGAATCCATGGATAGCTACGGCCCTTTTTTCCCGGGCTTTGTGCCGGTTCCTGCGGCGAAGGCGGCAAAGGCTTACCGCAAAAGCGTCGAAGGCGCGCAGACTGGACAAACCTATACGGTCTATTAAATCAGTCCGGAACAAAAAAGCAGTCCCCCGTTCATCAGGGGACTGCTTTTTTTATTGGAAAAACAGTGGCAGCACGTAGTAGCCAAAAAAGCAAATGAGGCTGGACTCGTCTGAGTCCGGCATCGTGGTATTTGAAGGAACTAAGTTAAATTTGCTCACGGTTAGCAATGCGGAATTCCTTGGGAGATTTGCCGAAACGGGAACGAAATACGCGGTGAAAATAGGTATAGTTGGCAAAGCCGGAAGTCTCGGCGATATTTTCTAGCGACATTGGGCTGAAAATAATCCGTTCGCGTGCCATTTCCAGTCGGACATCCAACGTGTACTGCATAATGCTGGTACCAAACGCTTCCTTGAAAAGATGGACGGCCCGGGATACGCTGATTCCGACATCGGCGGCCACATCCTCCAGCTTAAAGGAAACGGATGCGTGCTCCTCGATGTAATGCTTGATTTGGTATGCCAAGTACGTTTTGGGTGTCGTAGAAGGATGCTCACGCAGCAAGCGATCCGTTTCCAGGCATAATATCCTCATATAATAACCAGATATCTCCGGAAAGGGATTGGACATTTTACGCTGCTCCAGCACAATTTGCCTGAATAGGCTAAGGATGGTTTCGTTCAAGGGTACCTTGACCCGGGTAGGACGTTTCTGCCCTGCCCACCATTCATCAATCCAGCTTCCTCCAAAAAAAATATGATAATCGCCGCTTTCGACCGAAAGCTCGTTCTGGGCGTTAAGCTCTTCCTCGATCCGGAGCTCATAAGGCTCGTCCGGTGAAAAGATGAGCAGATCTCCCGCCTCGATCCGAACCATCTCGCCGCCGACGCGGGCGCGGCACCTCCCGTCGGTCTGCAGACGCATCAGATAGTTTTTGACGCCGTTCATTTCGGTCATGTAAAAGGGTTTATGGTGATAAGAGAATCCTGCTGTATAAATATGTACTGAATCCTGCGTGGACATGAAACGACTCCTTATATCATGGTGAATGAATAGCAAAATCCGGCTCTTAGAAAAATAATGACCAGATTGTTCATGTTTTAATCATATTCTTCATTTTAATATAAATGAATTCGGAATACCATGGGTACTAGATTGATGATTCCACCTTCGACATCATGATGGAGCGGTTGCATGAATCAGAACATGAAGGCTGGAATTCTCGGTTGTGGATATATCGGTGGTGTTTATATGGGCCATCTAAAAAGAAACGAATTCGTGGAAATGGTAGCCTGTAGCTTGCGCAAAAGGTGCAGGAACATGCTCCGGCGCGGGTGGAGGAATTTGGGGTTGCAAACGCATTCACTGTTAATGGGCTGCTGGAGAACCCGGGATACTCCATTCTATACAAGGGTTCTGTGATGATGTCAAAACCCTACATATCTACTGCATTAATAGATCTTCAATCAACCAAAAATAGGAGTGAGGCAAACATGTTGAAACTGGGTTTGCAATTGTACACGGTTCGCGAACAAGCGGAGCAGGATTTTGAGGGGACGTTGAAGAAGGTAGCTGAACTAGGGTATCAAGGCGTGGAATTTCATACCTTCTTCGGACGTTCTGCAGCCGAAGTCAAGTCATTGCTGGACCAATATGGTCTGGTTGCCCTTGGTACGCATACGTCGTATGAGCGCATGCTGAATGCCCTTGATGAGGAAATTGCCTACAATAAAGAAATTGGAAATTCTAATCTGATCGTCCCTTATCTTGGCGAGGACCAGCGCAAATGGGACGAAGTGTTCGCGAATCTGAATTCGCTCGGCGAACGCTGCAAAGAACAGCAGGCTGCGCTGCTATACCACAACCACGATTTCGAATTCACCGAGAAAATTGGCGACAAAACGGTATTTGACGCGATGTATGAAGCCGTGCCTGCCGATCTGCTCCAAGTCGAACTTGACACTTGCTGGGCACATTTCGCAGGATACAGTCCTGCTGAATATATAGAGGCTTATGCCGGACGCCTTCCGATTGTTCACTGGAAGGATGTGCGCAGACAAGAGGATGGTTCGCCGCTGACGGTTGAATTAGGACAAGGCGAGGTCGATTTGAAGGCCGTAGCTGAGGCAGCGGACAAAGCGGGAGTAGAGTGGATCGTGGTCGAACAGGATTTTTGCCAGAATCCGCCGCTTGAAAGCATTGCGAAAAGTATGGAATGGATCAAAAATTACGCTCAAAACGGAGGACCTGTACATGTCTAACTCGAACCAAACATTGAAAATGGCAATCATCGGCTGCGGAGGAATTGCAAACGGCAAACATATGCCAAGCCTGGCGAAGCAGCCGCAAGCCCAAATGGTCGCATTCTGCGATATCATTCAGGAACGCGCAGAAAAAGCCGCTGCAGAGTTCGGTACCGAGGGTGCTAAAGTATACACGGATTTCCGTGAGCTTCTAAAAGATGAAACGATTGACGTTATCCATGTATGCACGCCGAACGATTCTCACTCGGAAATCTCCGTGGCATCGTTGGAAGCCGGCAAACATGTTATGTGTGAAAAGCCAATGGCTAAAACCGCTGCTCAAGCGCAAGAAATGCTGGATGCCGCCAAACGTACGGGCAAAAAGCTGACCATTGGTTACCAGAACCGCTATCGCAATGACAGCCAGTACCTGAAGCAACTTTGCGAAGCTGGTGAACTGGGCGACATTTATCTGGGTAAAGCATTGGCGATCCGCCGCCGTGCGGTTCCGACATGGGGCGTATTCTTGGATGAAGAAAAACAAGGCGGAGGCCCGTTGATCGACATCGGTACGCATGCTCTTGATTTGACGCTGTGGCTAATGGATAACTACAAACCGAAAAGCGTGCTGGGCTCTACTTTCCACAAGCTTGGACATCGCGAGAACGCGGCCAATGCATTCGGTCCTTGGGATCCGGAGCAGTTCAAAGTGGAAGATTCCGCTTTTGGTTTCATCACCATGGAAAATGGCGCTACCATTATTCTTGAATCCAGCTGGGCGCTGAACGTCGTGGAAACCGGCGAAGCCAAGACGATCCTCGCAGGTACGGAAGGCGGCGCGGACATGAAAGACGGACTTCGCATTAACGGTGAGAAATTGAGCCGACTGTATGATACCAAAGTTGATCTCAATGCGGGTGGCGTTGCTTTTTATTCCGGCGCAGCCGAAAACGAAGCGGATCTGGAGCAAAGATTATGGATTGAAGCGATCCTCGAAGACAAAGAACCTGTAGTCAAACCGGAGCAGGCATTTGTGGTTACGCAAATCCTGGAGGCCATTTACGAGTCCTCCAAAACAGGTAAGGCTGTATATTTCGAGTAAACTTACCGAATACATGATATAAGGAATCATTCACCATCATTCCCCATGCAGCTGCTGTTGTATGGGGATTCGGACTTCAAGCGTTCCTGCACAGGGAACGAATCCCAATCAGATGAAACAAGATTAAGGAGGATTTTTTGATGAAACTCGGCGTATTTATGGTATTGTTTGGTGACCGCAAGTTGGAGGATGCTCTCGATTATGTCGCTTCCAAAGGACTGAAGGCAGTAGAGATCGGAACGGGAGGCAATCCGGGCAAGGCTCATTGCAACCCTGCGGAGCTTCTGGCAAATGATGCTAAACTGAAAGAATTTAAACATGCGGTGGAATCCCGCGGCCTGATGATCAGCGCATTGAGCTGTCACGGTAACCCGCTCCATCCGCAGAAGCATTTGGCACAGGCGGATCATGAGGATTTCGTGAATACAGTGAAGCTTGCTGAAAAGCTCGGCGTTGAAGTGGTTAACACTTTCTCCGGCTGCCCTGGCGATCATGAGAATGCGAAATATCCGAACTGGCCTGTAGCTCCTTGGCCAAACGACTTTCAGGAGATTTTGGCTTGGCAGTGGGAAAACAAAGTGATTCCTTACTGGACGGAGCAGGCTAAATTTGCTGCGGATCATCATGTGAAAATCGGACTTGAACTGCATGGCGGATTCTCGGTGCATACACCGGCAACGCTCCTTCGTTTACGGGAAGCTGCAGGGGAAGCTATCGGCGCTAATTTGGACCCAAGCCACATGTGGTGGCAAGGGATCGATCCGGTTCAGGCGATTCACATTCTGGGCCGCGCAGGCGCGATCCACCATTTCCACGCCAAGGATACCGTTATTGATCCGATTAACGTCAATCGTTACGGTTTGACAGATATGCAGCCATACACCAACATGCTGGATCGTGCATGGCAGTTCCGCAGCGTAGGCTATGGTCATGACGTGAAGACGTGGGCTGATATCATCAGCGCGCTTCGTCTGGTAGGCTATGATTATGCGGTTAGCATTGAGCATGAAGACGGTCTGATGTCCATTGAAGAAGGCTTCTCGAAAGCCGTGTCTAACTTACAGCAGGTACTCATCGAAGAGTCGCTTGGCGACATGTGGTGGGTCTAGGGGGAAGCGAAATTGATTAACGTAACCATTTGGAATGAATTCGTCCATGAGAATATCCATGATGAAGTGAAGGCCGTCTATCCGAAAGGCATTCATATGGCACTGGCAGAAGGCCTTGAGGTGAATGGATTCGCCATCACGACCGCAACGCTGGATCAACCGGAGCATGGTCTGACGGAAAATGTGCTGAATACGACCGATGTGCTGATCTGGTGGGGACATATGGCGCATGATCGCGTCAGCGACGAGATCACGGCCCGGGTCGTCAAACGCGTACAGGAAGGAATGGGGCTCATCGTCCTGCATTCCGGACATTTTTCCAAACCGTTTAAAGCATTGATGGGTACATCTTGCGATCTGAAATGGCGTGAAGCAGGAGAGCAAGAGATTCTGTGGAACGTGAATCCATCGCATCCGATCGCCGAAGGGATCGATACGAAGATCATTCTGGACCATGAAGAGATGTATGGAGAATACTTCGATATTCCAACGCCGGATGAGCTGGTCTTCATTAGCAATTTTGAAGGCGGAGAAGTCTTCAGAAGCGGCTGTACGTTCCGCCGGGGACGTGGAAAGATCTTCTATTTCCGCCCCGGACACGAGACATACCCAACCTACTACCAGCCTGAAATTCTCAAGGTCATTGCCAATGGCGTTACATGGGCGTGCCCGGCTACCGGAAATGCGCTGCAGTTTGGCAACATGGAGCCTGTAAGAGCTTTGGGCGGGGTGCCTTCGGTATAATTGGCGCACTGACATCAGAATATAAAAGGCGGCAGCAAACACTGCCGCTTTTTCCCATTTAGGCGTATCATTCCGTAGATGAGTTTTCTTTTGCATTGAAATGTGTTAAAATGAAACAAACTAACTTAATGTAAGCTTTCATGAGACGTAACTGTTTACATGGATCCTGTAAAGAGGTGAAAGATCATGAACAGTCGAGATTTCGGTATGTGTCCGCGGTTTGAGACTGCTTTTTCCGTTCTGGGTAAACGTTGGAACGGATTAATTATTTACTCGTTGATGAACGGACCGAAAAGGTTCAAGGATATATCCCATATCATTCCTTCCATGAGCGACAAGATGCTGTCCGAGCGTATGAAGGATTTGGAGACCGAGGGTATTCTGGTACGCCATGTGTATCCTGAAACACCGGTCCGAATTGAATACGAATTGACGGAAAAAGGCAAAGCGCTGCAGCCTGTTATGGATCAGGTTCAAAACTGGGCGGAAGATTGGGTTGAACTCGAATAGTCAACTGAAAAAACCAGCTGTATCGAAAGACCTTCCTTGAACTCCAAGGAAGGTTTTTGTTTAAGGTTTTTTTATGCGGATTCAGTCGGAAGAGATGTGCCTTGAGATCATCGATGCGCTGGATGTTTTTGCTAATTATAGGCAAAGACTTGCACTTTACTACAGGTTCTGTAGTATAATTGGTAAAAAACTGCCTTTTCGGCGCTTAAGGAGGCGGATGACAATGAGAAAAAGGGTACTTTCCCAAGAAATCAGATATGGCAAAGAGGACGTCAATGAACTTGAAAGCGCTTCTATCAAAGTTCGTAATATCTATGATAAAGCGATAGCAATGCTAGTGCGCAATTTGCCAGAGTCGATGTGGAAGCTTTGGAATGTCCAGAGGCCTGCTCAGGAGTCGCTTTCTGGAGGCGGGGAATACAGCAGTCCGGTTTTTCAGAAATGGATTCAAAGTCCATCCGGGTGGAAATGTATTGGCTGTGAACGCCATTACGTGGAAAGCCTTAATCCAGCACGCGCGAAGGAAGAGCCCGACAAACGGGAATATATATTTCATAATGGCAGGTTTCAAAGCATGCTCCTGCAGGTTTTGATCTGGTCACAGTTCGAAGAAATTTCCTTGTTCCACCCGTTCCTGGGTGATGCCCCTTTTTATGATGAAGAAGAGATGGCGGTCATCTCCACCTACTTCGTTCCTACCTATGTTAGCCCACTCCCTTTTCAGCAGTCCGGTAAACCCTTTAAGAGGCACGAAATGCGCATTCCCGTTTTTCAAGAATTTATATCTGCTCCTCCTCTTCTAATTCATATGGATGATGAGGTGCTGGAAGGTACCTGGATGACGGGAGTGTACGTGGACCAGAGCCATTTTTTGGGATTGGGACCTTATCTTAAAAATACGGACGGCAGCCGAACATTCATGCAGGCACTCATTAATTGAGATTTTTCGTCAAAACTCGTTCATGTCTGTCGAAAAACCTGCTGCGGCTATGGTAAAATAGAGATCTCAGGTTGAGAGCTCTATTTTTTTTGAAAACTTTCAGAATGTATTGAGAAACTTCAGCTAAAGTCCGTCTGTCAGTATCGCATTAGATATCGTAAACGTTTTTATACCGGGCATCGGCGGGAAATGAATAACTGAAGGTGGTGTTAGGGTGGAGAAAGGATTAAAAAAACTAGTCATTTTGATGATGGCAGTTTCGTTCTTACTGGCGGGCTGCAACGGCGATAAATCCAAAGAAGCTTTGGCCCAGGTAAATTCGGGCGATGTTTCTTCCATTATGATTTCTGAAAAAGATGATTTTTTCTCACCGGATATTATCCGTGATCTTGAGAAATATTTGCAGCAGGGCGAGACAATCCGTGAAGGTTTGAAAAAAAGCGGAATTGTGACTTTTGCCGAAAACGGCGCGATTCAATCGATCAGTCAGGTGTCGCTTTCCTCCGCATTTTCATGGGGGCTTGAGCTTAACAATAAAAAGCTTGGAAAGGACAAGCTGGATACCGTTCTCAAGGAAAACGATGAAATCGGTATATCGATAGAGCCGACCGGGCAGAAAAAGCCGGAAAAGGCGGATCTGGAACCCGAGTATACCGTACTCAAGCTGAACGGCGGAACGATTGAGCCGGGGCTGACGCATACATATATTCTGCCGTTCTCAGAAAATGAGAGCGTACGCGCTATACTGCAGAGTATGGATTTCATCGAACTGACCATGAACAAACGCTTCATCGATTCTGTCAAGGGGTATAGCCCCAAGTCCATCGAGAAGTGGGTTATTAAAGTAAACGGCAAAGAGCTGGGCGAGAATGGTATGGACATGAGGCTTGCGCCTGCCGACGAGATTGAAATCAAATTGGAGAGATCCTAAATTTCACAACCTTCAAAATGACATATAAGCATCGTCAGGAATGAAAAAGGCCGGAAATGAATGCAGATATTTATGAACATTTAAGTGAAATAATTCACAATTAATGTGAACCAAATCACATTTCAAATTTTAACCATCCGATATAATGAAGTTATCCAAACGAAAAGGTTGGAAGGAATGCGCACCGCAAAGGTGCAACGCATATTCAACCTTGGAAGGAGGCCTTCATATGAAAGCAGGCAGAGAGAAATTAATTGTCATCGGTAACGGGATGGCCGGCATGAGCACAGTGGAGCAGATTCTAAAACTTAGCGGCTCCTATGACATTACCGTGTTCGGAAATGAGCCGCATCCCAATTACAACCGGATTATGCTTTCCTACGTGCTGGAGGGCACCAAGACCATAGAAGATATTATTTTGAATGATATGAGCTGGTATGAAGAGCATGGCATTAAACTATACACAGGCACGACCGTAGCAAGGATAGACAGCACGACACGACAGGTTATAACCGAGGATGGGGCATCCGTACCGTATGACAAAGTTATTATTGCTACTGGCTCGAGTCCCTTGATGTTGCCGATTCCCGGCTGCGATAAGAAGGGAGTGGTGGGCTTTCGCAATATTGAAGACTGCAATCGCATGATTGAGGCAGCCCGCGATTACCGGCATGCCGCTGTCATTGGCGGAGGGCTTCTGGGTCTGGAAGCGGCCAAAGGACTGGCCAGCCTCGGCATGGAAGTCACGGTTGTCCATCTGATGGAGGATCTCATGGAGCGACAGCTCGATCATCAGGCGGCGGCAATGTTGAAGACTGAACTGGAGCATCAGGGAATTCGGTTTGCGATGGGCAAGAAAACGACGGAGCTGCTGGGCGGCAATCGCGTGGAAGGGTTGCGTTTTAGTGACGATACCGTGCTGGCATGCGATTTTGTCGTCATGGCGGCAGGGATCAAGCCGAATACAAGTGTAGCCAAGGCCAGCGGCATCGCTGTGAAAAGAGGCATCATCGTAGATGATTATATGCGGACATCCATGCATCATGTGTATGCGGTAGGCGAATGTAATGAACATCGCGGCGTATGTTATGGTCTCGTTGCTCCATTGTTTGAACAAGGGAATGTGCTGGCCAAGCATATATGCGGTGTACCAACACTTCCTTATGAGGGATCTGTAGTATCGACTAAGCTAAAAATATCCGGTGTGGATGTATTCTCAGCCGGTGATTTCATGGAAGGACCCTCGCACACCGTTATTGCAGCGCAAAACGACTGGAAGCACACATATAAGAAAATTCTGCTGCAGGATGGAAAAATTACGGGTGCCGTGCTATTTGGCGATGTTACGGAAGCCGCGCCATTGCAAAAGCTGGTCAAGGATCATGCCGTCATGACAGATGAAATCTATAACGACATCATGGGGGGAGGCTGCTGCGGAAACGGAAGTGCCCAAAAAACGCTCTCAATCGAGACGATGGCGGACGAAGAGATCGTATGCGGCTGTAACGGGGTTACCAAGCAAATGATCGTAGAAGCCGTCACGGAGCAGGGACTGACAACCGTAGACGAGATTAAAGCTTGCACAGGCGCGACTCGTTCGTGCGGCGGCTGCAAGCCCGTGGTAGAACAGATCCTTCAATACGTGCTGGGAGATGGTTTTCAATCGGATAGCAAGCAGGGAATATGCGGGTGCACCAAGCTCAGCCGTGATCAAATCGTTGCTGAAATCCGCGGTAAAGGCCTGAAAACGATCCGGGAAGTCATGAACGTTCTGGAATGGAGCCAGCCTGAAGGTTGTTCGAAATGCCGTCCTGCACTGAATTATTATCTGGGCATGGTCTATCCGGCCGAGCATGAGGATGAAAGAGCTTCGCGCTTCGTGAATGAACGTCTGCATGCCAACATTCAAAAGGATGGCACCTATACCGTCGTACCTCGGATGTACGGAGGGGTGACGACCCCCGAGGTTTTAAAACGCATTGCAGATGTCTCACTGAAGTATGATGTGAAGGTGGTCAAAGTCACGGGCGGACAACGGCTGGACTTGATTGGCGTCAAAAAAGAAGACCTCCCAAGCGTATGGGAAGAGCTTGACATGCCTTCGGGGTATGCCTATGCCAAGTCGCTCCGAACAGTGAAAACATGTGTAGGATCCCAATTCTGCCGATTCGGGACCCAGGATTCGATGACGATGGGCGCACTGCTGGAACGGAAGTTTGAACGTTTGGATTTCCCTGCGAAATTCAAACTGGCGGTGAACGGGTGCCCGCGCAACTGTGCGGAATCCTGTACGAAGGATATTGGCATTGTTGGCAATGACGGCGGCTGGGAGATATTTATTGGTGGTAATGGAGGCATTAAGCCCCGAATTGCTGATTCGTTCTGCAAAGTGAGGAATGATCACGAATTGGTGGATATTTGCGGAGCCGTTATTCAATTATACCGTGAAACCGGTAACTATCTGGAAAGAACCTCGGAGTGGGTGGAACGGATGGGACTTGAATCGATTCGTGCCGCGGTATTGGAGGATGATGGGCAGCGGCAACAGCTTCTTGAACGCGTTGAATTTGCCCTTCAACAGGTCGAAGAACCATGGCACAAGGTATTGACTCAAGATGACACCCGCCGGCTGCTGTACGAAGGGGTGAAAGGGTAAATCTCAAGGATTCCGAATCCTGCAGTCACATGCAAAGGAGGACGTGATAGCATGAACGATACGCTTAATTATTTTCCGGCAGGAAAATTGGAAGATTATACAGCGCAGATGGGCCGGGTAGTTCATATTCAGGGGCTTGAGATCGCAGTGTTTTGTACCAGCAGCGGAGAGTTGTACGCGCTGGACAACCGCAGTCCACATCCCAAAGGGGGGCCTTTAGCGGAAGGCATGGTTTCCGGGCATTTTGTTTATGACCCTCTTTATGACTGGAAAATTGATCTGAGGGATGGACTCGTGCAAGCGCCCGATCATGGTGAAGTTCGAACGCATCAGATACGGGTCCAGGAAGGAACGGTCAGCATTACCTTGAGCAAGTCACCAGAACACTCATGCGATGGCAAGTGCACCTGCGGCCATCATTAGTAAGAGCTTGCATCCGTCATACCGGATGCAAGCTCTTTTTGTGTTTCGATGGAATATGGTATGTTCATGTCCATTTGCGCGTTGTAAAATATGGGTAGACAGGAGTGTATGAAAATGATCATGAATGAGAAAATCAAAGCATCAGAAGTAGAACTAACCGGATTAAATGGTGAAGATCTCGGCATAATGCCGACTTCCGAGGCTCTCGCAATGGCCCGGAAATTAAAGGTTGACCTGGTATGCACGTCTCTGATGAGCAGCCCTCCGCCATGCAAGCTGATAGGAGCGGGAGATGCCAAAAAGGAAAAACAGCAAGCCAAAGCCTCCGAGCGGCAAATGAAAATTAAAGAAATCCGGCTGACTCCGCAGATCGAGGATCATGATTATGACACCAAGCAGCGGCAGGCTGAGAAGATACTGCAATCCGGCGATGCCGTTCTTCTTGTGGTTCGCATCAAAGGCAAAGAGGGTGCCATGGCTAAGGAGCTTTTGGAGCGACTCGTCAAAGATTTGAACCATGCGGGAAGCAAGGTTACAGGAATTCAGCTCAGCGGCAAACAGGCTGCGGTGCAGGTCAATCCCGGAAAATAAGATCTATGCAGCTCGAGCTATCATAAGCAGGAAGGAGCTGTGCAATCGTGAGCGTAACAAAAAAATCGAAAAAGCTAATATGGAGCCTGGGAATCATGGTAATCCTGCTGGTGATCCTGATGATCCCGGTGCCCTATTATTTGTATCAGCCGGGTGACGTTGAACCTCTGTCACCGGTCATAACCGTTGAGAATGGGAATAAATCGGAAAAAGGGAATTTTTATTTAACCACCGTGACTACCATTAAAACCTCGCATTTATATTATCTGATCTACGGCTGGCTCGCGCCGAATACGCAGATCCGCAAACAAGAAAGCGTGAGCGGCAATCTGAGCGCTGATGAGTATGATTTTCTGTTGAGGCATATGATGACCACGTCCCAGCAAAATGCGGTTGTGGCGGGCCTTCGGGCCGCAGGCGAGGTTGTTCCTGTACAGAACAAGGGAGTCTTCGTTACGAATGTC
Organism: Paenibacillus dendrobii; assembly: GCF_009807035.1. GTDB lineage: Bacteria > Bacillota > Bacilli > Paenibacillales > Paenibacillaceae > Paenibacillus_AQ > Paenibacillus_AQ dendrobii. The sequence goes on along the minus strand of NZ_WUBI01000002.1, from coordinate 394,267 downwards.
CTGCCAATGTCCAAGGCCAAAGGGGAAATTGCCGTCGGGGATGTTATTACCGAAATCGATGGGCAGCAAATGCAGAAATCATCCGATGTGATCGCCTATTTGAGCGCCAAAAGGGCTGGAGATACCGTTGATATGATATTTTTGCATGAAGGAAAAAAACAGCAGCACACGTTTGAACTGACGGTCATCAACGATCAAGGGAAGGTGGGGCTTGGCATACAGCCGGAAGACGAATACGTCATCCACCCGCCGCGAAAGATCAAAATTGATACAAGTGGTATTGGCGGCCCTTCCGCAGGGTTGATGTTTTCGCTGGAAATATTGAATCAGGTACTGCCGGAGGATTTGACCAAGGGATACCAGATTGCGGGAACGGGAACGATGGATCAGGAGGGGAATGTCGGCCAGATCGGTGGTATCCGCGATAAAATCGTTGCGGCTCATGAAGGCAAGGTAGACATATTTTTTTGCCCGGCCGATGTCCAGCCAGGTGACAGCAATGCGAAAGATATTCTGGACGAGGCGAAGAAAAGGAATTATAAGATCAAGATCATACCCGTCCATACTATTCAGGAAGCGTTGGATTTTTTGAATCAATTGCAACCGAAATAATGCGTATGTCCAAATACAAAACGGTACCCCTCAAGTCTAGAAGACCCGAGGGGCACCGTTTTTTTACTTCAAATCCTTCCAGCCGTCAAAATCATGGATGGCGATGCCTGCATAAGACGGATTCACTTTAGCCAGCTCGTGAAGCTGCACCAGCTGCTCATTCATATAGTCTGCGCCCTTGGCATAAAACGTGATGAAATCACCTTCGTTGCTCGGCTTGGTTTCAACCGCAGCGAATGCCTGCTTGCCAAGCGCGGTAGCGTCCTCAAGCTCTTTCGTTGCGATGCTGTTGATTGCTGTAGCCGAATCCCGGTAAGACATGATGGTTACGGAATCATAATGACTGATCATAAAGCGGCTGAGCGACGTTTTTCCGTCTGCTGCCGTGTAATTGCCGAGCCAAAACGGGATGTCCGCTGAGAGCGGAAGCTTTAGCTTTTCGGCTTCGGATTCCATATACAGGACATTGTTCTGCCATTGGCGGACCACTTCGGCCTGGCTGGTCTTCCACTGGGTTAGCACATGAGGCTCAACATCGACATGAATGCCGCAGAATTTCTCCGCCGCTGCCGCTTCATTTTGATAAGCCTGTACCCAGCTCAAGAAGTTGGTGATTCGATATCGCTCGGATTCCAGACCCCATTGAGGTGCGCCATCGAGCGCCTGTACACGAATGCCGAGCGCGCCGGATGCTTTGATGAAGCTTTTATAGTAAGAGACCGGAATATCGATATTAATCTGCAGATAAACAAGGTTAACTTTATTTTGACTTAGAAAGGACAGGATTTCTTGCGGATTGGTGCGGATTCGTTCGGTATTCCATAGCCATGTAGCCTTTTGATAATATCCTTGGGCCTTTGCCACGTTAGGGGAGAGGAGATTGGTTCCGGATAACATAACACTTAAAAATACGATGAACAAAGAAAAACGTTTAATACAAGTTGCTGCCATATGCTTACACTCCTTAAATGACCTGTACAGGTGTATGATTCATTGTGCCCTTTTTCATGGGAGACAGTAGACTTCAGACCTTTGATGTCAGCGGCAAATTCAATGTGATGTAGTTCTTAGTGGGGAGAAGCCTGACCTCCTCAATACGGCAGTTAATCTATCCTGAACAGTTTATTTAGGAAGATCTGCGCAATATAAATGAGACTTGGGAACGTGTTATAAGATAATATTCGGTTCTTTAATCCGAAAGATTCATAGGACTTTAGTCCCTAAATAAGTAGTTTAAGGTCATTTCTGTGACATTAATAGGTATTTTGAGGGGTGAAAGAAGAAAAAGAACGAAGATGATGCAGAAACGGAAAAGTTTGGGACTATTTGCACGCAAAAAAACTTCCGTAGAACCAGACGTTGGTTACGGAAGTTTTGTGATCGTGACGAGTCTGAGAGAAGGGCGATGAAAAACATCAATCTAGATCCGGCAGATTTCATTTGGGCACATTTCACAGTGGCAGATATCCTGAAGCATTTCAAGGTCTTTAATAACAATCATCCCATTCTCGTATTCCACGGCGTCCTTTTTGCGTAAATCACTGAGCATGCGGTTGACGCTTTCGCGGGTTGCTCCAATCATGTTCGACAGGTCGGTGTGAGTGATTTTTTTGTGAATAAGGATCGTGTCCCCGTGCTTCTCGCCATACGTATTGCCAAGCCGGATCAGAGTCGAGCAGAGCGCACCCGGCTTGCCGTACATCATCAGATCACGGAACTTGGTTTGGGTGAGGCGATGGTGGATGCCCATCCACTTCATAAAATCAATGGCAAAATCACAATGCTGGCAGATCAGGACTTCCAGATCCTTTGTATCAATGACTCCGATTTCACTTTCCTCAAGGACTTCTGCGGTAAAGCTGTGCTTGCTGCTGAAGAATGGATCGGCTTGCCCAACCATATCTCCCGATTGATACATGTACAAGATCAGCTCTTTGCCTTCATCCGTCGATTTGGTCAATTTGATGCGGCCGCGCTTCACATAAAACAGCTTATCGGAGACATCACCCTCCCAGAATAAATGAGAACCTTCAGGCACGATCCGTTCTTTCATCATCACCATCAGCCGATCGATATTTTGGTCTGAAAAACAGCTAGTATTTCCACGGGCATCGATAACATTCAGTTGGTTGCTCATACTCGTTATCCCCTTTGTATCTTCAATTTTCAATAAATTTTGAATTAATTATAACCTGAAAAGCTCTGTTTTTGGGGGGATAAAAGCCTGTAAAAGTGTCGAAATTCCGACATTGTGATTATTTTCACTACATAGTTGATTTCCATATTTAGATTTTTACATAAGCAGGGAAAAAGACGCTAAATGGAAATGTAAGCGTATTGAAAATGAAGATTGGAAATATCCATACTTTGTGAAAGTTTTCACTTTAATTCTTTTCACGGTTGTGTTATGATCGAGTCGAGAGAGAGATAAAACCAAAATTTACCTGAGAGGATGAAAGAGATGGCTGTAAAAAATGAGATGGTTACCGATAAAAAACAGCAGTCAGCCGAAGAGTACATCCAGACCCTGATCAACAAAGCGAACAAGGCACAGGAGAAATTTATGGGTATGACCCAGGAGCAAATCGACGACATCGTTCAGGGCATGGCCTTGGCGGGACTCGACAAGCATATGTATCTGGCTAAGCTCGCGGTTGAAGAAACGGGAAGAGGCATCTACGAAGACAAAATCACCAAGAACATGTTCTCTACCGAGTACATCTACCACAGCATCAAGTATGAAAAAACCGTTGGCGTCATTGAAGATAATCCGTATGAAAGCTATCAGAAAATTGCGGAACCGGTGGGCATCATTATGGGGATAACGCCTGTAACTAACCCGACCTCCACCACCATGTTTAAAGCACTCATATCTATTAAAACACGTAATCCTATTATTTTCGGCTTCCACCCTTCCGCGCAGCAATGCAGCAGAGAGGCGGCGAAGACGTTGCTTGAGGCGGCAGTAAAGCATGGAGCTCCCGCAGATTGCATCCAGTGGATCGAAGAGCCGAACATGGAAAAAACCAACGCGCTGATGAATCATCCGGATGTGGCTTTGATTTTGGCTACCGGCGGATCGGGCATGGTGCGGGCAGCATACAGTTGCGGTAAACCGGCTCTTGGCGTAGGTCCCGGCAACGTTCCGTGCTTTATCGAAAAGTCTGCGGATATCGACCAGGCCGTAACCGACTTGATCCTGTCGAAATCTTTTGATAACGGCATGATCTGCGCATCGGAACAGGCTGTCATCATCGAAGAGTCTATTTTTGACCAGGTTCGCAAGAAAATGATCGCCAATGGCTGTTATTTCGTCAACAAGGATGAAGCGGCAAAGCTGACAGCTGGAGCCATCAACACGGAGAAATGCGCGGTTAATCCGGCAATCGTTGGTCAGTCGGCTGTGAAAATCGCCGAAATGTGCGGTTTCAGCGTTCCGGCAGGCACCAAGATCCTCGTGGCTGAAATCGAAGGCGTAGGCATGAAGTTTCCATTGTCCGCGGAAAAACTGAGTCCGGTACTGGCCTGCTATAAAGTGAAAAATGCGGCAGACGGCATTGAGCGCGCAGCGGAGGTCGTAGCTTTCGGAGGAATGGGGCATTCGTCGGTTATCCATTCGCATAACGAGGAAGTCATCTCGAAATTTGCGGACCGTTTGCAAACGGGGCGGATCATCGTAAACTCGCCATCGACTCACGGCGCCATCGGAGATATCTATAACACGAACCTGCCGTCGTTGACGCTCGGCTGCGGATCGTACGGCCGGAACTCGACGTCGTCGAACGTGACCGCAGTGAACCTTATCAACGTAAAAAGGGTGGCTCGCCGTACCGTGAATATGCAATGGTTCAAAGTACCGGACAAAATTTATTTCGAAAAAGGATCCACGCAATATTTGGCCAAAATGCCGGATATCAGCCGGGTTGCAATCATTACGGATGCGATGATGGTCAAACTGGGATATGTTGAAAGAGTCGAGCATTATCTTCGCCAGCGCCAGACACCGGTTGTCATTGAAGTCTTCTCGGATGTAGAACCTGATCCATCGACTACAACAGTGGATAGAGGCACGGAAATGATGAACCGGTTCCAGCCCGACTGCATTATCGCCCTTGGCGGCGGATCGCCGATGGATGCTGCGAAAGCGATGTGGCTGTTCTACGAATATCCGGATACGGATTTTGAGAACCTGAAGCAGAAATTCATGGATATCCGCAAACGGATCTACAAATATCCGCGTCTGGGACAAAAGGCAAAATTCGTCGCCATTCCAACAACATCGGGAACAGGCTCGGAAGTGACATCCTTTGCTGTTATTACGGATAAAAATCAGGGTAATACAAAGTATCCGCTTGCGGATTATGAATTAACGCCGGATGTGGCGATAGTGGACCCTGAGTTCGTGTACACGCTGCCTAAAACAGCAGTAGCCGATACCGGTATGGACGTATTGACACATGCGATTGAAGCTTATGTATCGGTCATGGCCAGCGATTATACAGACGGGCTTGCGATCAAGGCGATTCAGCTGGTATTCCAGTATCTTGAACAGTCGGCGCTTACCGGCGATAAGCTTGCCCGTGAGAAAATGCATAATGCATCGACTCTGGCAGGCATGGCCTTTGCGAATGCATTCCTCGGCATCAACCACAGCCTTGCGCATAAATGGGGCGGGGAATACCATACGGCGCACGGCCGCACTAATGCGATTTTGATGCCGCATGTCATCCGTTACAATGCGAAGAAACCAACGAAGTTCGCTTCGTTCCCTAAATACTCGCATTTCATCGCTGACGAGCGTTATGCAGAAATCGCACGTATTATGGGATTGCCGGCACGGACAACGGAAGAAGGCGTAGATAGCCTGATCCAGTCGATCCGCAAGCTGAATAAAGCGCTGGGCATCGAGGAATCGTTCCAGGAGCTCGGCTTTGATGCCAAGGATTTCGAAGCCCGCGTTGACTATTTGGCGGACCGCGCATTTGAAGACCAGTGCACAACGGCCAATCCGAAGCTGCCGCTCGTGACGGAACTGGCAGAGGTCTACCGGAATGCCTTCTACGGTCGATTTGACAAATAACATGTAAAGAAAATCATGGATGCTGTGACAAATATCACCCGAAAAGTGATATTTGTCACAGTGATTTTCAGAAAAATCCTGTAAACTGAACATGTAATAAGGACACCGCATTGAGAGCAAATGATGCTAATGGCGCAGGAGATACGGCGTTAACAGAACTATAGTTGTGAAAAAAGTCACAATAATTTAGTTCGAACAGCGGATTTATGCGGGTTCAGGAGATGTGGGATTTCCTTCAAACTCATAGTCTCAATTAAATAGAAAAATGGAGGGATTCAGAATGTCGGTGCTAGAAAAAGACGCGCAAAACATGCAATCAGGCTGGAGAGGTTACAAAAAAGGGAAATGGAGCAAGAAGGTTAATGTCAATGACTTCATTGAGAGCAACATCAGTCCATACCAAGGCAATGAGGATTTTCTGGCAGGACCAACGAACAACACGACGGAGCTCTGGAAAATCGTATCCGAATTAACCAAAAAAGAACGGGATAACGGCGGCGTGCTGGATGTTGACGTGAATACGCCATCGACGATTGTTTCCCACCAGCCAGGATACCTGGACAAGGACAAAGAGCAAATTGTCGGTGTGCAAACCGATGCTCCGTTCAAGCGATCCATCCAGCCATTTGGCGGAATCCGCATGATGATTGATGCTTGCCAGGCTTACGGTTTTGAACTTCCCGAAGAATTGATCAAGACGTTTACGGATATCCGCAAAACCCACAACCAAGGTGTGTTTGATGCATATACAACAGACATGCGGGCTGCGCGCAAAGCAGGGATCATTACCGGTCTTCCCGACGCATACGGCCGTGGCCGGATCATCGGAGACTACCGCCGCGTATCTCTATATGGTATAGACTTTCTGATCCAGGAAAAGAAACAGGAGCTCTTGGAGCTGGAAGTTGACGTTATCGATGAAGACGTGATTCGCCTCCGTGAGGAATTATCCGAGCAAATGCGTGCCCTGGGTGAGCTGAAACAAATGGCAGCCATGCACGGCTACGATATTTCCAAACCGGCGCAAAACGCCAAAGAAGCTTTCCAATGGCTCTACTTCGGTTATTTGGCAGCCATCAAAGAACAAAACGGGGCGGCCATGTCGCTGGGCCGCGTATCCTCCTTCCTCGATATTTACATGGAACGCGATTTGGCGGAAGGCACGCTTACCGAAGAACAGGCTCAGGAGCTTGTGGACCATTTTGTCATGAAGCTCCGAATCGTTAAATTCCTGCGTACGCCGGATTATAATGAGCTTTTCAGCGGTGATCCAACCTGGGTGACGGAATCGATCGGCGGGATGTCTACCAACGGGCAGACCCGGGTGACGAAGAACAGTTTCCGGTTCCTGCATACCTTGTACAATTTGGGACCGGCACCGGAGCCGAACCTAACCGTGCTTTGGTCTGAACAGCTGCCGGAGGCGTTCAAGAAATACTGCTCGAAAGTATCGATTGAGACCAGTTCGATCCAATATGAAAATGATGACCTGATGCGTCCGATCTATGGCGACGATTACGGTATCGCTTGTTGCGTGTCGGCCATGAAGATCGGCAAGCAAATGCAGTTCTTCGGCGCACGTGCAAACCTTGCCAAATGTTTGCTGTATGCGATTAACGGCGGGGTTGACGAAAAGCTCGGAGCGCAAGTGGGTCCGGAGTATCCGGCCATCACGGCCGAGGTGCTGGAATACGACGAGGTTCTCAAACGCTTTAAGCCGATGATGGAATGGCTCGCGAAGCTGTACATGAATACGCTGAATGTCATCCATTTCATGCATGATAAATATTCTTACGAACGCATTGAAATGGCTCTGCATGACCGTGACATCCTGCGGACGATGGCCTGCGGCATTGCCGGCTTGTCGGTTGCTGCGGATTCGCTCAGCGCAATCAAATACGCTCAGGTCAAACCGATCCGCAACGACAAAGGCATCGCGGTCGATTTTGAAATCGAAGGCGAATATCCTTGCTACGGTAATAATGATGACCGCGTAGACAGCATTGCCGTTGAACTGGTGGAAACCTTCATGAGCATGATCCGCAAGCACAAAGCGTACCGGAACGCCATGCCGACCCAATCGGTCCTGACCATCACTTCCAATGTGGTATACGGCAAAAAAACCGGAACGACTCCGGACGGACGCAAAGCGGGAGAACCGTTTGCTCCGGGTGCGAACCCTATGCATGGCCGCGACAAAAAAGGGGCACTCGCTTCGCTCAGTTCGGTAGCCAAACTCCCGTATGAGGATAGCCTCGACGGTATTTCGAACACATTCTCGATCGTGCCAAAAGCCCTGGGTAAAGAGCCTGAGGTCCGTAAATCGAATCTGGTAGCCATGCTGGACGGATATTTCGGAAGCAAAGCGCATCATCTCAACGTCAACGTATTTGACCGCGAGCAATTGTTAGACGCGATGGATCATCCGGAGAACTATCCTCAATTGACTATCCGCGTATCGGGTTATGCCGTTAACTTTGTCAAACTGACCCGTGAACAGCAGCTGGATGTTATCAACCGCACATTCCACGATTCGATGTAACAGAGGCGGGTAATAAAGAGTATCTAGTAAAGTATGGATGATTTAATGAATATACAATGAGAAGCGGATGCGGAAAGGGTGACTTCATATGATCAAAGGACATATCCATTCCATGGAGACCTTTGGAACAGTCGACGGACCGGGCATCCGCTTTGTCCTTTTCATGCAAGGCTGCTTGCTGAAGTGCCAGTACTGCCATAACCCGGATACCTGGGCACTTCATGAGGGCAAAGAGATGACGGTCGAGGAAGTGTTAGCCGAAATTGAGCCTTATCTGAATTACTACCGTTCTTCGGGCGGCGGGCTTACCGTTTCCGGCGGGGAACCGACGCTGCAGTCGCATTTTGTGGCGGAGCTGTTCAAGGAAGTGAAGAACCGCTGGAATTTGCATACAACGCTTGACAGCAACGGCTTTAATGAAGCGGATCGGATCCATCAGCTGCTGGAAGTGACGGATCTCGTTCTGCTCGATATTAAACACATCGACGATGAGAAACACATCAAACTGACGGGTAAGTCTAACGAACGTACGCTTCGCACTGCGCAGTGGTTATCGGAGAATGGTCGTAAAATGTGGATAAGGCATGTGTATGTACCCGGCATACATGATCAAGAGGAGGACCTGATCAATCTTGGCAGATTTATCGGGACTCTGAGCGGGGTAGAGAAGTTCGAAATTCTCCCCTATCATCAAATGGGCATATATAAATGGGAAGCGCTCGGTAAGGAATATCCTCTTCAGGGCGTACCGAGTCCTACCGAAGAAGAAGTCCAGCGGGCATACCGTTTGATAGAAGAAGGACGGAAGCAAACTGCAGTTGTTTCGTAAACCAAAATTCTAAGAGTTCTTTCCTATAGCAGGAAAGAACTCTTTTTAGGTATAAAGAATTACATTTATATGTTATTATTTTCGTGAAAACGCAAGAAATACATCCGATAGAATTATTTTTTTGAAAATAGTAGAGAATTTTATCCCCTAATTAGCAGATTATTGCTCTAACGATGGTGTATACTCATTCTTATAATGAGAATTGTAAGATGTTTCGAGGGGGATCAACAATGAAGATAAAGAGAAGTTTGATTCTTTTGATGTCGTTTTGTTTAGTATCTTCACTAATGTTGACAGCCTGTGAAAGCACACAAACGAATGTAAACGCATCCACAAAAACTAAGGGCGATGAGATCCCAAAAGCGGAGCCCTTTGAATTGACGCTTCGTCATACACAGGTAGGCAAAGATAAAGAAAAGCGTTTTGCCATTTTAAATGATGTGGTAAAAAAGGTGGAAAGCGAGGTCGACGGTCTGACGTTCAGACTGGATGGCGTGGAATCGGATGTGAACCGCAAGGAAAAGCTCCGCGGGGAAATGGCTGCAGGCAACCCTCCCGATATTTTTGATCTGTTCGGCAGTCCGGACTCCAAAATATACGCCAAGGAAGGTAAGCTTTTGGATCTCACACCCATTATTGAAGAACTGGGCATCAAGGACAAATTCTCTTCTCTGGAACCATTTACTTATAAGGGCCAGGTTTACGGGCTCCCGATCGGCGGGTCGGCAGAAGGTTTCTTCTATAATAAAGATTATTTTGATAAGAAGGGCTGGAAACCGCCAACCACATTTCATGAGTTCGAAAAGATGTTGGCCGCCATCAAAGCCGACGGTAAGGTACCGATTGCCGCTGCATCCAAAGATGGCTGGGTACCATTAATGATTACCAATCATTTGTGGTCACGTACTGCCGGACCGGATATAACGGCTAAATTTGCAACGGGCGAAGCCAAATGGACGGATCCCAACGTCATTAAAGCCTTCGCCAAACATCAGGAATGGGAAAATAAAGGCTACTTTAAAAAGGGCGAACTAGGTTTTGAATATCCGGAATATACGACCCAATTCACAAGCGGCGATGCCATTCTGATGTATGACGGTACATGGAAATCCTCCGTATTCAAAAAAAGTGAGTCTGGTGCGAGCATGGTTGGAAAGGTTGGATTTTTCAATATGCCTCCTGTTGAAGGCGGTGTCGGGGACCAAACGGCGCTCATGTTCAATGATAACAACGGATATGGATTCTCGTCTGCAGTAGCCAAAGATCCGCGCAAGCTACAGGCAGTGAAATCATTCATCAAAAATATGTTCAACGAAGACATGCAAATCCGCGGACTTGTCGAAGATGGCGTTCTGCCTGCGATGAAGATGGATGTTTCGGTACTGGCTTCAAGCATCAATGATACTTTGATGAAGGAGATCGTTGAGGTGCTGGAAAAGGCCGAAACCAAGTTTGCGGCATTCGATTCTCTCGTGCAAACGGACGTGACGTCTGAAATCAGCAATGTTCAAATTCAAAAGCTCATCAGCAACCAAACGACACCTGAAAAAATGGGTGAAGCGTTGCAAAAAGTACAAGATGAGGCGAACTCTTTAGCAGAATAAGAAAAACATTGTATATCCATTTCACCATTCCTTATCGCATATGTGATTCCAAGATGTCGCAGCAAGCGTAGAGGATCCAGATTGGAAGAGTGCCAATGAATTTGCGCAATAAGTTATTTACGGCATTTGTGATATTGATCATTGTTCCATTATGCACATTAGGTGTTGTTACCTACATCGTTTCGTCGCATTCTATCGAGGAAAAATACAGCCGCCAGACGGAATATTCGCTTAAGGCCATCAGCTACAGCATCAGTACGGTTCTGAAACAAATGGACAACGTCACAGACAACGGAATTGCGACATCCGTTTTTCATATGGCGCTTGCAGCCAAGGATCCGACCAAGCAGGATTTGAATGCCGAACAGCTCAGCCTGAACAACAGCCAACGGAATTTCCGGAGTTTGCTCTATAATCATCCTGCGATAAGCTATGCCTTTCTCTATAATCTGAACGGTGCGGACAAGTCAAGCAATGTATCTATTTTCACCAAGGAAAATTTTGAAACCATGCCTTTCGAAGATTTTAAAAAGCAGCCCTTATATAAGGAAGTGATCGATCTTAATGGGGTTCCCAAATGGATTGCCCCGCATGAATATCCGGAACTGACGGGAACGGATCCGGTATTCACGCAGATTCGCCTGATCAAAGAGCTTAGCTATTTTAAAAACATAGGCATTCTGGTGGTCCAAATCAAAAATTGGGACATTGAATCGATATTCCGCAATTTATCTCTGTCCCAAAGTATGCAATCTACGAAATTTATGCTTGTCAATGACGAGGGCCTAATCCTGTATGATCCCAATAAGGCATTTGAGGGGCTGCAACTCAGCTCGGTGATGAAAAAACCGGTGGATTTTGGAGGCGATTACCAGAGTATTAAAACGGATTTCAATGATGAGAAAAGCATCGTATCGATATACCATCTCAAGGATTACTCCTGGAATTTGGTTTCGGTAACCTCATGGAAATCCCTTTCAAAGGAAACGCTTTTGTTTGCCCAGTGGTTTATCGGCATTACTCTGCTCTGCCTACTGGCAGCCATCACATTCAATATGGTGTTCATGAGAAGGATTACGGGTTCTATAGCGGTCATTGTCCGCTTTATGAGGAAGGTAGAAGGCGGAGATTTCAATGTCCGGGTAGAGGATCGCGGGAAGGATGAACTTCATATTTTGGCGAAAGGCTTCAACGATTTGGTGGATCAGATCAACAGCCTTTTCAAGCAAATCAATACGAAACAGAAGCAGAAGACCCAAGCTGAGCTGCGGGTGCTGCAAGCCCAGATCAAGCCGCACTTTTTGTTCAATACCCTTGAATCCATCAATGTTCTTGCGATTCAGAATGAAGGGGTCAAGGTCAGTGAAATGGTTCATAGACTAGGAAGTATCCTGAGGATCAGCATCCAAGACAAGGAAGAAATTCCTCTGGATCAGGAAATCGAGCATTTGCAGAGCTATCTGGAAATACAGAAATTCCGCTTTGATGACCTGTTTGATTATGAGATCGATATACCGCCTGATCTACGCAGAAGGAGCGTATTGAAGCTGACCCTACAGCCATTGGTAGAAAATTGCATCCAGCACGGCTTTGAGGGAATCTCATACAAGGGACATATTCATATTTCATGCTGGTTAGACCAGGGCCGCATTATTTTGCAGGTACAGGATAACGGAATCGGAATGGATCCGAAGCAGCTTGCTAAATTTGAATATATGAAGACAGACAACGAAGACGAAGCGGAGCGGAAGGATCAGGTCAGACATCTGTATGAGGAACGGCGGGGTTTGGGTGTGCGGAGCGTGGCTGACCGGATCAGAATTCACTACGGGGAGTATTACGGTTTATTTATCTGTTCTTCACACCTGACTGGAACGATAATTCAGTGTGTTATTCCTGATGCTGAGTGGAGGGAAATGGAATGATTCTTAAGGTGTTGCTTGTAGATGATGAGGCTCCGATCCTGAATAATCTCAAGGCCATCATCCCATGGAAAGAAATGAATATGCAGGTGCTTACGGCTCGAAGCGGGCAGGAGGCCTTGGGGCTTTTTGACATCCATAATCCGGACATTATTCTATGCGATATTCGCATGCCTGTGATGGATGGCTTGACGCTGGTCGGCCAGCTGAGAGACAAAGGGTCCACGGCTGAGATCATTCTGCTGACGGGATATCAGGAGTTTGAATATGCAAGAGCAGGCATTAAGTATAAAGTCAGGGATTATATCTGCAAGCCCATTCATTATAAGGAACTGGAAAATAACATCCGTACTATTGGTGAACAGATCGTGCAAACCCGGCTGAAGGACCCTTTTCAGCAGAAAGTATCGAGGATCCAGGAGACCGAGGATGATCAGACGGTTCGGAAAAACCCTCAGCAGTTGATGGCGGAAGCCGCCCGCTACATTACGGACAAACTCGATAAAGATCTGGGAATCGAGGAACTGGCGGGATATCTGGGTATCAGCTGCAGTTACTTCAGCATGCTTTTCAAAAATCATTTGGGGATGACTTTCGTGGAGTACGTCACGTCCAAACGCGTCGAAGCCGCAAAGTATCTGCTAGCCCACAGCGAGAAGAGCATCACCCAAATCGGTTCGGGTATTGGCTATCATGAGCGACGTTATTTTACAAAAGTGTTCCAGCGCCATACTGGCATGACTCCTTCGGAGTTCCGTGACCAGGCCAAGAATGTTTCAGCGATATAAATGAATCTATAGTAAATCTATACTCCGCCGGTTCTTATCCCGGACCCAATTTGTTTTGTATGGTGGACCGTTGAATCCTTCTTTTCCTTCGTTCTTTTGCGAATGGCTTCTTAGCAATGGTTTTAAGCGAGGATTTTGCAAAGATTGCGTAATTGAATATTTGCAGAATCCCGAACTACATATAAAGGATGTGCAGAGAAATTGGATATTTCTAAACTCTCGCTCGACGAAAAAATCGGACAAATGTTTATTTGCGGATTTCATTCTCTGGTGCCCGATGACCAGATCCGCAAGCTGATCAAGGATTATCATTTGGGTGGCGTCATTTATTTCCGCCGCAATATTGATGAGCTGGAGCAGGTTGCCAGCCTATCTTCTTCCCTTCAGGAACTCGCTGCGGATAACGGGGACTTGCCGCTGTGGATTGCCATTGACCAGGAAGGCGGCATGGTGGCGCGTATCGACCATAAGAAAATGAGCCGGATTCCAGGAAATATGTCACTCGGGGCAACGGACAATCCGGAATACAGCTATGAGGTTTCGCGAATCAGTGCGGAGGAAATGCTGCAGCTTGGCATCAATATGAATTTCGCTCCGTGTCTGGACGTGAATAATAACCCGCGTAACCCGGTCATTGGAGTGAGATCCTTCGGGGAGAATGCGGACAAGGTCGCGGAGCATGGAGCAGCGGTGATCCGCGCTTTTCAGGAAAAAGGGATGTCCGCGGCTGCCAAGCATTTTCCGGGCCATGGAGATACCAGCGTGGACAGCCATATGGGACTCGCGACGGTGGAACATGATTTGGACCGTTTACAGCAGGTGGAGCTGAAGCCTTTCATCAGAGCTATTCAGGAAGACGTGGATGTCATCATGACGGCACATGTAATCTTTCCGGCGATTGAAACTGAACCGATTCCGGCGACGTTGTCCAGGTCCGTATTGAACGGACTGCTGCGCGAGGATTTAGACTATAAAGGCATTATCGTGACTGACTGTCTAGAGATGCATGCCATTGCGAAATTCTTCGGCGTTGGGGAAGGAACGGTCAAAGCTGTGGAGGCAGGCGCGGATGTCGTGCTGGTGAGTCATACGCTCAGTGACCAGATCGAAGCGTTCGAAGCGCTCAAAAAAGCCGTGCAAAGCGGACGAATTAGCGAAAAAACGATTGATCTTGCTGTTGAACGCATTTTATCCCTCAAGCAGAAACGGATCGCGAGTCTCCAGACGTCTGCGAAAGCGCCGGTTTTTCTTGAAAGACATCAGAAGCCGGAGGTGGATCGCCTGCTGAAGGAAGTATCTCTAAATAGCGTGACGCTTGTGAAAGACCAAGGACAACTCCCTCTGGAGACGAGCGAACCGGTCCTGGTGGTTTGGCCGGAGGTGCGTTCAGAAACACAGGTTGACGAGCCTTGGACAGAGGTCGTTACGCTAGGTGATGCGCTCTCAGGCTTCATGGCGAATGTGGAAGAAATCCGAATCAGCGCCGAGCCGAAACAAGCGGAAATCCAGAAGGTCTTGAGCGCTGCAGCTTCCTGCTCGCAGGTTGTATTCGCTACCTATACAGCGGGAAGTTCTCTACCGGAAGGGCAGCGGATTCTCGCGGAAGAACTTCAGAAGCAGAATCACGGCAAGTTAATAGTCGCTTCCACGCGGAATCCATACGATCTTAACGATATTCCCGCCATTCCTGCGTACTTGTGCTGTTATGAGAATACGCCTTATTTCATGGAGTCTCTGGCAGCCATATTGGTTGGCCGCGGCCAAGCGGGAGGTAAGCTTCCGGTCGGTCTGGACGAACCCAATACCGTAGGAGCAAGCTGATAGAATCGGCTTTTTATGTCAAAAATAATCATCACAGTATTAATGGGAGGTTCCTTTATTGTAAAGGAACTTTCCTTTTTTCATATTGATGGAAATAAGAGAGCAACTTTTCGTTGGAATTCGCGTCTAATACTATGTCTATTTGAGGGCGAGATATAAAAATGGAAGCATAAAGGAGTCTGTACATGAATTTCAAAAAATTAACAATGATTGCTGTGTTAGCTGCAGCTCAGACTGCGCTCGTTATTCCGGCCGCCGGTGCGGAAGGCATGAGTGTGGTTCAGCCTGAAACTGTGCAAGGCATTAATGCAACTACAACTGACAGCACAGTGAACACGTCTACGACGCAATCAGGCGGCACGGCAGGATTTGCTGGCAATTCCACGGATGGCGTTGCGAAAAATGGAGCCACCGAGGATAACCAGAACACCACAGGGGGAACAAACGGAGACAACGGGACGACAAGTACGGACAACTCCGGTAAAGAAAACGGCAACACGACGACTGGCACAACAACACCTCCAACGGGAGATCAAGGAACCACGAATGGTACGGATACCACGGGTGACGGAAGCGAGGCCGGGGGAGAGAACGGCCAAACTGAAACAACACCGGGGACAACTACCGATACGGGTTCGACAACAGGTACGGTGACAGCAACGACATATACCCAAGCAGGCTCGGATCAGCTGATCCTGATGATGAACAGCAACAAAATGTATCATAACGGAAAGCTCTATCTGGCCGGTCAACCTATGGCCGTTAAAAACGGTGTTTCTTATGTAGCGATTCGTGCAATGGTGGAACGTGCGGGCTTGAATCTTACATACGACAATAAAACCAAGGAAACGATCATTAACAAGGACGGTAATGAGCTCCGCTTCAAAACGAACAGCAGTGTTTATCGCGTGAATGGTGTCTCTAAATCGATGAAGGGACCTGCTTATCAGAGCAAGAACGTGTTTATGGTTCCATTAACGTCGATCACTCAAGCGCTGAATATTCCATATACGGTGGATCAAGCAAACAAGAGAGTGATTTTGTCGCTTTCGACCAAGCCGGTGGCCGCTTTTACGGTTCAGCCTAACGAGATTTTTGTTGGAGAAACAAACGTGACGTATACAACTCAATCGAAAACCTCGAACGGATTGCAGATTGTTAACGAGCGTTGGGAAGGCAAACAGGATATTTTCCAAGAGGCCGGGACTCATACGATTACTCATTATGTGCAGGATTCCAGCGGTCAATGGAGTGATCCATATACCGTTACCGTCAATGTTCTGAAGCCAAATGAACCGCCAGTGGCTAATTTTACAACCGACAAAGACGAGTATAAAATGGGTGAACCGGTTACGATCACCGATCTCAGTACCGATGATGAAAATGCAATTGTGGATCGCCAGTGGTTGAATGACCGCAAAGCGTTTTTTACCCCAGGGCCTGTAACCATTCGTTTGATCGTTACAGATAAGCATGGTGCGGTCGGCGAATTCCAGAAGACCATTAATATTACGAACGAAACGCTTTATACCGAAGAAGACTTCAATAAGCTGTTCACTCCGGTAGGCGACAAATATACTTTTGAAGGCGGCAAGGTACCTACTTGGCAGAGCGTACCTTTCACGTTGGGATCTGAGCCGGCAACGCTGATCCGCAGTAATAGTCCTGAAACCGTATATTCGGAAGGACTGCTGTACAAGGAGACTGCGCTCGGCAATACGCGCTTCATGATTCATCACGTGAATTCGGCCGGGAAAAATATGAAGTTGTATGTCATCGCGACGAATACGTACACGGATACTCCGGCGCAAATCACGATCAGCAATTTCGGGATGGGCGGTCCTAATCCATACCCAGAATTGACGGGTAAGGTATCCGTAGACCGTTATTTCCAATCGATACAGAATCCATCGGATAATCAAGTGATCAACCTGGCTCCAGGCGAGAGCAAAGTGATCATGACGGATATCAACAAAATCAAGATGAAGCAGGGCGATACGATTTCGGCCAATGCAGATGCATTTAGTGATTTGCCGATTCAATACAGCGTGGTTCTGGTCGATGAGAACAAGGATCCGCTACAATCTTTGCCATACCTGACGAATCTCGAACGCGACGTTCATAATCGCGGTACTTATCCGGATTCCGTTCGTTTGATTCGTTACGACGAGCCTGTAGGCAGCTCGCCTGTCCGATTGGTTCTTGGAGATAATAATCAGGACCCGAACCTTAAAGGTCTGGATGGCATCTATGGAACGGAAGTCTCGAATGCAGGGAACTTTGGCGTCTTGTACAAAATAACGCTTAGCCGCGTTGCTCCGCATACGCTGATTACCCTGAACCCTCGCGGCGGGTTGTACAGCGGCGTAGTGACGGTGAATGGTCAAGTCGTTCAAGTCGCGAAGAATACTTCCGTAAGCGCGCCGAATGAAGCCAGCGTGCTGTACCGTACAGGTGATTTTGAACAAAACGTGGAGATTATGTACACTCCATCGCCAGGAAGCAATCTTCCAATCAATTTGCTGCTGATGCCTTTGCCTCAGCAAAAATAGTTTGAAACGCCATTTGCTCTAGCTAGAAGCTGCCCCTACATCGAATGATGGATGTTGGGGGCAGCTTTTTTTCGAGGTTATAAGTAAAAGGAGCAGGCTATGAATAAACATACGAAAAAAGCGCCCCACCCATTCTAATAAAAGATGGGTGAGGCGCTTTTATATTATTCTCTAGGAGCTTCGGCTGCGCCACAGCAAATAGATGAAGAATGGCGCACCTATCGCCGATGTGAAGACACCGACCGGTATATCCAGCGGACTAAACAAATTCCTTGCGGCCACATCGGCCAATACAACGATAAAGGCTCCGCATAGTCCGCTTGCCGGAAGCAGGGATCCGTAAGAGGAACCAATCAGCTTTCGGGCAATATGCGGGGACAGGAGGGCTACGAAGCCGATGGCTCCACCCACGGAGATACCTGCGCCTGCAAGTCCGACCGCTGTGAAGATCAGAAGGGTGCGATCTCTCTCTACGCGGCTGCCAGCACCGGCTGCCAAATCATCCCCAAGCTGAAGCATATTAATGCGGCGGGCAAATACCAAGCTTAAGCCCCCCAGAACGATAAACCATGGCAAAATCATGTTTACATGCTTCCATGAGCTGCCGTATACGCTGCCCAGCAACCAGTTAAAGGCTTTTTGTGCCACGTCGGTAGGCCCGGTAACAAGCAGCATGGTGGAGAGCGAGGAAGCTACGGAACCAATGCCAACGCCGACCAATACGAGCATTAAAGGATTGATACCCTTTTTCCATGATAGGACATAGATGATCAGTGTTGTCAGCGCGGCACCTATAAAAGCGGCCGGCGGCAGCCAGAACACGCTTGCTGATGGAATCAGCGTAATGATGGCCGTAGCTGCAAGAGAAGCCCCGCTCGTTACCCCCATGACATCCGGGGAAGCAAGAGGATTGCGAATGAGCCCTTGAGTAATAGCCCCGGACATTGCCAGACAAGCACCGACCATTGCGCCAACGAGGACCCGTGGTAGACGAAGCTTCTGTACCACGACCACGTCAAGTGCATTGCCTTGTCCGAAAATCCCTTGCACGACAGCCCATGGATTGACATACTTCGTTCCGAAACCAATGCTTACGATCATAGCTAATAGGAGAAGAACGGCTAATACAACCAGCACGAAAATTTGTCTTTTACTCGTTAAAAAAGAGATTTGGTTTCCTTTTAAACGGACAGCGAATGTTTCTTTGGATTTGGATGAACGGCTCATTTTCTAAGCAGCCCCTTTCTAGCAGCGTGAATAAAGAAAGGAACACCGATAATGGCAGTCATCACGCCGATGGGAATTTCACGCGGCATGGCGATAAACCGGGCCGCGATATCGGCCAGCAGCAACAATATACCGCCCATCACCGCACTATAAGGAATAAGCCAACGGATGTCCTTGCCAACCACCGTCCGGGCAATATGGGGAATCACAAGACCCAGAAAGCCGATAGGCCCAGCTACCGCAACGGAACTGCCTGCAAGAACTACGATCAATACACCCATCGTCAGCTTCAGCAGTAAGGTTCTCTGGCCCAAGCTTTTGGCGACATCGTCACCCAGCATGAGCGTGTTGATGGATGAACTGATGAGCAAAGCAACCAGCCATGCCGCCAGCATATAAGGGAGAAGACTCAGCAAGATGTCCAAGCTTCTGCCTTCGACAGAGCCAGACATCCAGAACAGCACTTCTTCCATGGCACGTCCGCTAATGATGAGCATGCCGTTCGTCATGGAGCTGCAAAAGGCGGTGATGGCTGCGCCGGCAAGTGTTATTTTTAGAGGAGTAAGCCCCTGTCTGCCTGCAGATCCGAGGATGAAAACGAACAGGCAACTGACGCCTGCCCCAAGGAATGCAATCCAGGTAAATGAAGCCAGTGAGCTGACACCGAACAATACGAATGAAGCGACTACAAACAAGGAAGCGCCTGCATTCAAACCGAAAATACCTGAATCCGCCAACGGGTTCTTCGTTAGGGATTGAAGGAGTACGCCGCAAATGCCCAAGCTTCCTCCGACAAAGGCGGCGATGAGGGCTCTAGGCACCCGAACTTCGCGGACAATAATATGTTCGGTACTCCCATTATAGGAAGTGAAAGCCTCCAGAACCTCACGCCAGCCGGTACTATGCACGCCAAATAATACGCTCGCCGCCACACTAAGCAGCAGGATGATGATTCCGGCAATCAGACCCATCCATTTATATGTAGTTTTATGCAGCCATACTGTCTGCACCGTGTATCCCTCATTCCTATAGAGCAAAATAAACAACATATAAAAGTTTAAGGGGAGGGAAAAGGAATGTCAATGAATATCATTCTCAATTAAAGTGACAGAATGATGAGAATTCATAAGGAATATACCGAAATATCTTCAATTTTGTTGACAAGCAAAAGCTTTTTCGATTAGGATTAAAAACGATACTGATAATCATTATCAGAGAATTAAAAGGGGAGACACATACTTATGAAGAAATGGAACGGTATCATACTTATGCTGCTTGCGGCTGTACTGGTATTATCGGCATGCGGCAACGACAGCGGAAGCACCACGGGAAGCTCAGGAAAAGAGAGCGAGAATAAAGAGGCGGCACAAGGTTCTAACGATGCCGACCGTACTATTGATACAATTATGGGCAAAGTGACTGTCCCTGCACATCCGCAGCGTGTCGTCGTATTGACGAACGAAGGCACCGAAGCTCTTTTATCTATTGGAGTTAAACCGGTTGGAGCCGTGAAATCCTGGACAGGAGATCCTTGGTATCCGCATATTAAAGATCAAATGCAAGGTGTGGAAAGTCTTGGTGAAGAAGGCCAGCCGAATGTAGAAGCCATTGCTGCATTGAAGCCCGATCTGATTCTGGGTACGAAAATGCGTCAGGAAAAAATCTACGATCAGCTGACTGCC
This sequence comes from Paenibacillus dendrobii, assembly GCF_009807035.1. Taxonomy (GTDB): domain Bacteria; phylum Bacillota; class Bacilli; order Paenibacillales; family Paenibacillaceae; genus Paenibacillus_AQ; species Paenibacillus_AQ dendrobii. Next base: position 373,608 of record NZ_WUBI01000002.1, on the reverse strand, counting down.
ATCGCACCGACCGTATTCTCCGAAACGCTGCGCGGCGAGTGGAAAGAAAACTTCAAGCTTTGGGCAAATGCGGTGAATGAAGAGTCCAAAGGGAATGATGTACTTGCTGCATACGACAAGCATGTATCCGATTTGAAAGCGGAGCTTGGCGATAAGCTGAACATGAAAGTTTCGATGGTCCGTTTTATGGCCGGAAAAGCACGGATGTATTATAAAGACACTTTCTCTGGACTCATTCTGAGCGAGCTTGGCTTCGCGCGTCCGAAATCCCAGGATAATGCAGGATTCTTCGATGATGTAGGCAAGGAACGTATTCCGGAAATGGACGGAGATATCCTGTTCTACTTCACCTATGAAACCGGCAACGGCAAAGGTAATGAGATGGAAAAGGAATGGACGAACGATAAGCTGTGGAACAACCTTGATGTTGTGAAAAAAGGAAATGCCCACAAGGTTGACGATGTGATCTGGAATACAGCCGGCGGCGTGCTTGCTGCAAACCTGATGCTCGATGATCTGAAAACTTATTTTATCAAGTAAATGTAATGCAGTATCTAGAGAGGGGGCCCGGTTTCGGGTCCTCTCTTGCTTCATTGACTGTCAAATCATTTTGAGGCATTATTAGAAGTATCAGAATGCTGCAAATTTCGATCTTTAATTTACATTTACGTATGTCCAATTCACTAACGCTTTGCGTTGATATAAACGGGAGGATGAGCGTATGCTTTCGACAGAACAGATTATTGACGCTATGTCGGAACAGGGACTGCGCATTACCGACCAGCGGAAGACGCTCGCCAGATTGTTTGGTGAACATTCGGGCTATTTGTCGGCCAAGGATGTTTATGAGTACATGTGCAAAAAATACAGCGGTCTCAGCTTCGATACGGTATACCGGAATCTTAGAGTCATGCAGGAACTTGGAGTTCTTGAACAGGTTGTGTTCGAGGATGGCATGAAATTCAAGGCAAGCTGCAGCGAGGATCATCATCATCACCATATGATCTGCCTGCAGTGCCAGCGAACCTATCCGATTCAGTTTTGTCCGGTTCATTTGGCGGATGCGCCGGAGCATTTCCAGGTTGTGACGCATAAATTTGAAGTATTCGGTTATTGTAAGGACTGCCAGCAATCCGCTTCGGATGAAGAGCAGACAGCTTCCGCGAAAACCGGAAGGGCTTGATCTTATGGGAGTCGCACGTAAAGTCGTAAAAGGTCCCATTGTTTTCTACCGTAAATACATTTCGCCGTTGAAGCCACCGACATGCAGGTTCTATCCGACCTGCTCCGCTTATGCTTTGGAAGCTGTAGAAGTACATGGAGCTCTGAAGGGTTCCTGGCTTGCCGCTAAACGGATTGCCAAATGTCAGCCTTTCCATCCGGGAGGCGTAGATCTTGTGCCACCTCGGAAGGAACCTAGAGGCAAGGAGCCGCATAACGGAAACAGTCGCCTGACTTGACTGGGACGCAGAGGTTCAGTATATTAAGGAATATATGACATTTCCAACGAACGGATGAGTAGGAGAACATAAGCTTAGCTCAGAGAGCCGGGGTAGCTGCAAACCGGTCTAGGCTGGTTCACCGAATATGGTCCGGGAGGAACTGCTTTCGAGCGTCAGCGGGTACATACGTACCTAATGTGTAAGGGAGCGGCGTGATCCAGCGTTAATGGACGGTATCCGGCAGCTTGCCGGGAACCGATGGAGCCTATCTTTCGAGAGAAAGCGGGGAAATTGGGTGGTAACACGTGAGAGAACTCTCGTCCCATTAAGGGGCGGGATTTTTTTGTGTTCAAAAAATGAAAGCATTTCAGGAGGATGAATTCGCATGTCCGAAAAAAAGACGTTTTACCTGACAACACCAATCTATTATCCGAGTGACAAATTGCATATTGGCCATGCCTACACGACCGTTGCCGGTGATGCCATGGTGCGTTACAAGAAGCTCCGCGGCTATGATGTCCGCTATCTGACAGGAACGGATGAGCACGGTCAAAAAATCGAACGCAAGGCTGCTGAAGCCGGCAAGACGCCACAGCAGTTCGTCGACGACATTGTGGCAGGGATCAAAGAATTGTGGAAAAAACTTGATATCTCCAACGATGACTTTATTCGTACGACCGAGCCGCGTCATACCAAGGTCGTTCAGGAAGTGTTCGAGCGCTTGTTGGCACAAGGTGATATTTATAAGGGCGAATATGAAGGCTGGTATTGTACTCCGGATGAATCCTTCTTCCTGGAAAGACAGCTCGTCAACGGGAATTGTCCAGACTGTGGACGTCCGGTGGAACGGGTAAAGGAAGAAAGCTATTTCTTCCGCATGAGCAAATATGTGGACCGACTGCTTCAATACTATGAAGACCATCCGGACTTCATTCAACCGGTTTCCCGCAAAAATGAAATGATCAACAACTTCATTAAACCGGGGCTCGAAGATCTGGCTGTATCCCGCACCACCTATGAGTGGGGCGTGAAAGTCAAAAGCGATCCAAAACATGTGGTTTACGTATGGATCGACGCATTGCTTAATTACATTACGGCTCTTGGCTACGGATCTGAGGACACTTCCATGTTCGAAAAATACTGGCCTGCCGACGTCCATTTGATGAGTAAAGAGATTGTACGTTTTCATACCATCTACTGGCCGATTATTCTGATGGCTCTGGATCTGCCCCTTCCGAAGAAAGTCTTCGCGCATGGCTGGCTGCTCATGAAAGACGGCAAAATGTCCAAGTCCAAAGGCAATGTCGTTGACCCGGTAACGTTGATTGACCGGTATGGCCTCGATACGCTGCGGTATTACCTGCTTCGTGAAGTTCCTTTTGGCGCAGATGGAACCTTTACGCCCGAAAGTTTTGTAGAACGCGTGAATTCGGATCTGGCCAATGACTTGGGTAATCTGTTGAATCGTACGGTAGCGATGGTCGATAAGTACTTTGACGGACTGGTGCCAGCATATCAGTCCGGCGTAACCGCTTTTGATGGAGAGTTGGAAGAAGCGGCGAAGGCGGTCTACGCCAAGGTGGAGGAAGCTATGGAAAACATGGAATTCTCTGTAGCCTTGACGGCTATCAGCCAGTTCATCAGCCGCAGCAACAAATATATCGACGAAACCCAGCCATGGACGCTTGCGAAGGATGAAGCCAAACGCGGTGAGCTTGCTTCTGTGATGGTTCACCTGGTGGAAAGTCTGCGCATCGCTTCGATTCTGCTGCAGCCGTTCCTGACGCAGGCTCCTCGCAGAATTTGGGAGCAGCTCGGCATCGAAGAAGGCGAGTTGACCTCTTGGGACAGCGGTAAAACCTTTGGTTCCATTCCGGAAGGCACCAAATTAGTCAAAGGCAATCCGATCTTCCCGCGTCTGGAAACGGAACCTGAGATTGCTTATATCAAGGAAGCAATGACCGGAGGCGCACCCGCTGCCAAGGAAGCAGAAACGAAAGCAGAAGAAACAGCGATTACCGAAGCTCCAGAATTGAAGGAAGAGATCGGAATCGAGGATTTTGCCAAGGTTGAACTTCGCGTGGCGCAGGTGATCTCAGCCGAGCCGGTTAAAAAAGCCGACAAATTGCTCAAATTACAGCTGGATCTGGGTTTTGAGCAGCGCCAAGTCGTTTCCGGTATTGCAAAATTCTATACGCCGGAGGAACTGGTCGGACGCAAAGTCATTTGCGTAACCAACCTGAAGCCGGTTAAATTACGGGGGGAACTGTCCCAGGGCATGATTCTTGCGGCCTCCCAAGGTGATCAACTGACTTTGGCCACGGTTCCAGACAGCATGCCAAACGGAGCTGTCGTGAAGTAATCAACACCTGTTGGTCTGAACACCTGCAAATATAGCAATAATAAGACGGAATACCTTGTCTAAGAGGTATTCCGTCTTTTCTCTGTTTTTTGACGATACAGATGGTTTTGCGATTCATGCAAGGGCATTTGCTGATTCTGGATGGTTGACAAATTTTCTAAACCCATTCTATAATTTATTAGTAAAAATTACGATTAAGGTGGGTCATTGAACGGTGAAGAAGAAATTGCGGCTTAAAGCCGGAGCGGTATGGTCTGTGATGCTGCTCACGATTCTATTGGCTGCAGGTTGCGGTCCACAGAGTCAGGGGAAAATAGTTGAAGGCAAGGTCAACGTGGTGACCACCTTTTACCCGATATATGAATTTGCGAAGGCCATCGGCGGAGAGAATGCCAATGTCATCAATCTGCTGCCTGCAGGCGTGGAGCCGCATGACTGGACTCCTCGCAGTCAGGATATCGTGAATACTTCCAAGGCGCAGCTCTTTTTTTATAATGGTGCAGGGCTGGAAGGATGGGTCCCTCAGTTTTTGAAGGGCCTGAACAGAGATACCAAGGTTAAATCCTATGAGGTTAGCCGGGGGATCAAGTTGATTGAAGCGGATGAAGACGAGGAGCATCACGACGAAGGGGAAGGCCATAAGCACCAGCATCACGTGGATCCACACACCTGGGTGAGTCCAAAATCGGCCATGATCATGGTTGAAAATATGAAAAACAGCTTTATTGAAGCTGACCCGGCGCATCAAGAGGGTTACACTAGCCGCTATCTGGAGCTCAGAAAAAAGCTAGAGGATTTGGATCAGGAATTCAGTTCGAAGCTTGACGAGATGCCGCGCAAGGAAATTGTTGTATCTCATGAAGCTTTTGGCTATTTGGCTCGGGATTATGGACTGACGCAGCATGCCATTATGGGACTGTCTCCAGACGCGGAGCCGCGGGCTCGGGATCTTCTGCAGCTTTCCACTCTGGTGAAGGAAGAAGGAATTCATTTCATCTTTTTTGAAGAGCTGGTATCGGACCGTCTTGCCAAGACATTGGCTTCCGAGACTGGAGCAGAGGTGCTGGTGTTAAATCCGGTTGAAGGACTGACCGAGGAGCAGCTGAAGCGTGGGGATGATTATTTCAGCCTGATGCGCAATAATTTGACGAATCTGATATTGGCGCTGCAAGAGTAACGAATATGATAGCATTTTAATGAGAAAGGTAGATGTCGCATGTTTACGCCGATTATTGATGATTGCCATCAACCTGTGGTAGAGCTGGAGCAGATCTCGTTCTCCTACCGGGACCAGCAGGTTATCAGCGATCTGAGTTTTACCGTCAAGGAAAGGGATTTTGTAGGCATCATCGGTTCCAACGGTGCCGGAAAATCGACCCTGATGAGGATGATCGTGGGACTCCTGCCTGCTGGAGCCGGAAGCATTCGGCTGTTTGGACAGCCTATCCGCAAATTCAAGGACTGGGAACGGATCGGATATGTTCCGCAGAAAAATTCCTTTAATCCTTTGTTTCCGGCCACCGTCCGGGAAGTCGTCTTATCGGGTCTTTACAACAATAAAAATCTGTTTCGCAGAGTCAGCAAAAGTCAGCAGAAGCAGTGTGATGACGCTCTGGAGGTCATGGGCATTCAAGACATCGCAGGCAAGAGGATCGGAGAGCTCTCCGGCGGCCAACAGCAGCGGGCTTTTCTGGCAAGAGCGATGATCAACCGTCCTGATCTGCTCATATTGGATGAGCCTACGGTCGGAATCGACGCCAAAACGCAGGCGGATTTCTTTGAGCTTATCACACACATGCATGAGCATCATCATATGACCTTCTTGATGGTTTCCCATGATATGGGGATGGTCGAAAGCTACCTGGGCAAACATCCCAAACAGCAAAACGGAAACATTAATTTTTATGTCCGGCATTCACATGAAATTCAAAATTGCGAGGAGCGGGATCTGCAGCATTCGCTGATCTGATCCGTGGCTGTTTTTGCAAAAGGAGTCGTTCTTATTGGCTATTGATATTATGCTAAGTGATTTTTTCCAGCGGGCACTGGCCGGAGGCATTTTGATCGGGATTACGGCACCGCTGATCGGTATTTTTCTGGTACTGCGCAGGCTGTCCATGATTGGGGATACCTTGGCGCATGTGACCATTGCCGGCGTAGCGCTGGGTTTCTTGATCGAGGTCTATCCACTGGGTGCCGGTCTCGTGTTTGCGGTTCTGGCCTCTTTTGCGATAGAAAAACTCCGTAAAGCTTACAAAAGTTATGCCGAGCTGTCTATTGCCATCATTATGTCCGGCGGAGTCGCGCTGGCTTCTTTGTTTTTTACACTGGGTATGGGTTACAATACAGATGTGATGAGTTATCTGTTCGGAAGCATTTATACGCTGGATACGCAGGATTTGTACGTGGTAGGGGCCGTAACGCTGGTTGTGGTCGTGGTGATTACGCTCTTTTTCAAAGAATTTTTCCTGCTCAGCTTTGAAGAGGATGCCGCAAGCGTGAACGGACTGCCCGTACGCATGCTGAACATGCTGATTACCATATTAACTGCGCTTGTCATCAGTACAGCGATCAAAATCGTGGGAGCATTGTTGGTATCGGCGCTGCTGACCATTCCGGTCGCCATCAGTCTGTTGATTGCACGCAGCTTCAAATCTTCCGTCGTATTATCGGTGGTCATTTCCGAAATTGCCGTGATCATCGGGCTCGTCATCGCCGGCATCTGGAACTTGGCGCCAGGAGCAACCATCGTTCTTCTTTTGATTGCACTTCTGATTTTGACCATGGCCGGTAAAAAAGGATTTTCGAATTAATTATAGGGGGTACGGCCTTGTCAAACTTGAATGTTTGGATCGCTTTTTTAGCCGGACTGGCTTCCTTTATCTCTCCATGCTGTCTGCCGTTATATCCGTCTTATTTATCCTATATTACTGGCATGTCGGTCCAGCAGCTGAAAACGGAGCAGAATAAAAAAGAAGTCCGTTTCCGGACCATGACGCATACGCTTGCGTTTATTTTGGGGTTTTCCGCGGTATTTTACACGCTTGGCGTGGGTGCCGGTTTGTTCGGGAACTTCTTTAATAATAACCGGGATCTGATCCGCCAACTGTCTGCGATTTTGATTATTCTAATGGGCTTATTTCTCGTAGGTATCTTTCAGCCGAAGTTTCTGATGAGAGATTTCAAAATGGATTTCAAATTCAAACCTGCCGGCTACATAGGTTCCTTTATTTTCGGAATCGGGTTTTCCGCTGGATGGTCACCGTGCGTAGGTCCTATCCTCGCTGCCATTATTGCTTTGGCGGCAACCGAGCCTGGTGCCTGGTTCCCGTTAATCACGGCATACACACTCGGCTTTGCGATTCCATTTTTCGTACTCGCCTTTTTCATCGGCTCCACGAAATGGATCGTCAAATATTCCGGCATTATGATGAAGATCGGCGGCGCTTTGATGCTATTGATGGGCGTGCTGCTGTTCACGAACCAAATGACGAAAATTACGATTTGGCTGCAGGCGATTACACCTGAGTGGTTAAAGTTCTAGGTGAAATAATCGATGTTTGCCGATGGGAAATGCTCAAAAATCCGCTCTGTGATGAATTCGCGCAGGGCGGTTTGCTGTTCGTCGGGGTATACATATTTGGATTGTCCCCATCGGCCCCATTTCTTTTTGCGTTTTTCGATATCCATTTCGAGCTTGGTTTTCGGGTAACGCTGTTCAATGACGGATTTGGCCGTTTTGGTAAAACGATGTTGGATCAGCTCAAAAGTCAAATCCTTGGTTGCGTCCTTCGGCAATGTCTTCTCCAGACGGGCCAGAAGGTCCGCATAGCCTTCTTCCCAGCCGTCATACCAAATGATCGGAGCAATGATGAAACCAAGTGGATAGCCGGCGTGAGCCACTTTTCCCGCGGCCTCAATCCGTTCCTCGAAGTGGGAAGTGGAGGGCTCGAACTGGCGGATGACATAATCGGAATTGACGCTGAAGCGTATGCGCGTATGACCGTTATGCTTCAATCCCAGCAGCGGATCGACGTGATGGAATTTCGTCACGAACCGGAGCCTGCCGAATTCCTCATCGGCCATGAATGTGATCAAGTCAGCCAGGGAGCCGGTAATATGCTCAATGCCCACGGGATCGGATGTACAAGCGGCTTCAAAACGCGTGATCTCCGGCTTGCGTTCTTCGATGTACCGTTTGGCGGATGCAAGGATTTCATCCGTATTAACGTAGACGCGGACGTACGGCTTCGCTCCAAGCGTGGTCTGAAGATAACAATAATGACAGTGTCCCATGCAGCCCGTGGATATCGGAATGGCATACTCGGCCGAGGGCTTGGACTGATCGAACTCCAGCGTTTTGCGGACCCCGACCACAAGGGTGCGTTTAGCATTTTTATATTTTTCCAGATCGGTCTCACCCGGAAGGTTCGTGATACGGTTATGGGAGGTTGTCATTCGCAGCGGGATATCGTTGGACTTCACCCATTCCATTATTTTTTGGCCTTTGGAATAGTCCAGCGCATCCGGTTCAAAATAAACAAGGTCCGGTACGAACGGTTTGGTGGGTCTTAGTGTTCTTTTCGGTCTCACTTTCATGCCTGTCCCCATCGCTATCAAGCTCCTTTCCGGTTTATTATATGTGGCGGTTTTGTGGCGCAATCATGGGAAAAGAGTGGTTTCCCGGCAGGACTTGCCAAGTCCTCTCGTAAACATGTATCATTACAAGAGCAGGTATTTTGGTTCCATGATTCATGCTTAAAAAGAGAAAAGAGGGAAGAAGATGCCAACGCCCAGCATGGAGGATTATTTGGAGCGCATCTACAAGCTGATTGACGAAAAGGGATATGCTCGTGTCTCGGATATTGCCGAAGGCTTGGAGGTTCATCCTTCATCGGTTACCAAAATGATTCAAAAACTGGACAAAGATGAGTACCTCATCTATGAAAAATATCGCGGACTTGTTTTGACCAGTAAAGGCAAAAAGATGGGGAAACGTCTGGTGGACCGCCACAAGCTTCTCGAGGATTTTTTGACGATGATCGGTGTGTCTGATGAGCATATCTACACGGATGTGGAAGGGATCGAGCATCACCTGAGCTGGGATTCCATCACGCATATTGAAACGCTTGTAGAGTTTTTCCGCCGCGATGAGCAGCGTCTTCAAGACTTGCGGAATATTCACAATGAACTAGTGGGCGATTCGTAAAATAGGCATCTGTCCCTTCCAAGAGACGGATGCCTCTTCGTTTCTCATGAATGACAAGAAAGACCCTTTGGATGCGGCATAACAGCTGCCTTTTCGGGCTGTGGTGCGTTATGCCTGCAAATCTATCAATACTTGGAGGACTCGTAGAATGAGGTTTTGGAAGTTTCACAAATGGATGACCCTGGCACTCGTGTTCCTGTTGCTTTTACCTGTTACCAGTCGTTCTGTTCAAGCGGAAACTTCGAAGCAAGCCATCACGATTACGTTGGATGGAGATCGGATCAGCACAGATGTTGCTCCTTATATCATACCTAAGGTTTATGTCACGATGGTCCCGCTCCGTGTGATAAGTGAAGGACTGGGTGCATCCGTAGATTGGCAGCAGACTACGAAAACCGTCAAGATCGACCGCGACGGTTCATCTATGTCATTGACCAGCGGAAAGAACACGGCTTTCGTGAACGGAAGTTACGTGGATTTGGATGCATCTGTTCAAATCAAGAATGGCAGAATTATGGTGCCACTGCGTTTCGTAGGTGAAAATCTGGGACTGCAGGTACTATGGAATCAGTCGGCTCAGAGCATCGCTTTGTTGTCGGGCTCATACATACCAAACCTGCCGAATCCGGCCGAGCCCAATCAGCCTGGATCGGGGCAGCAATCGCAAGGTCTGCACGGTGCATGGATTTCTACCGTAACCAACCTGGATTGGCCATCCTCGAAAGCTGTCGGAAAAATAGACCAGCAAAAGCAGGAATTTGTCTCGATGCTGGATAAGCTGCAGGCGATGGGAATCAACGCCGTGTTCGTTCAGGTACGTCCTGCAGGGGATGCATTATACCCTTCGGATCTTGTCCCATGGTCCAAGTATTTGACTGGTACACAAGGCAAGGATCCCGGTTATGATCCGCTGGAGTTCATGATCGAAGAGGCTCATAAGAGAGGCATGCAGTTCCACGCGTGGTTTAATCCGTTCCGTGCGAGCATGGATACTGTAAAAAGCAAGCTGGCGGCTAATTCGGTCGCTAATGAGCATCCCGATTGGGTGGTGACGGCTAATAATCAGTTGATTATTAATCCGGGGATTCCGGAAGCCCGTCAGCATATTGTCGATGTCGTGATGGAGGTCGTAAACAAATACAACATTGACGGGGTTCACATGGATGATTACTTCTATCCATCGAGCGGGACCTTTAATGATGATACCACCTATAAAACCTATAATACGTCAGGCCTTTCAAAAGCCGATTGGCGCAGAGATAATGTGAATCAGTTCGTGCAGCAGCTGGGTCAATCGATTCATGCCGCCAAGCCTTCCGTGCAGTTCGGAATCAGCCCGTTTGGTGTATGGCGCAACAAAGCCACGGATGTGACAGGCTCGGATACTAAAGCCGGCGTTACGGCATATGATTCGATGTACGCGGATGTTAGAACTTGGATTCAGCAGCATTGGATCGATTACGTGGCACCGCAAATCTACTGGAGCATGTCCTTTAAAGCCGCACAGTACGACAAATTGGTTGATTGGTGGGCTGCTGAAGTTGCTGGCACTGGCGTAGACCTCTATATCGGTCAGGCTCCATATAAGCTTGGAACAACGGAAGCCGGATGGCAAAGTTCGCAGGAGATCATCAATCAATTGAAATACAATGAAAAGTACGCGGATATTAAAGGAAGCATTTTCTTTAGAGCGATGAATTTGATTAATAATCCTCTGGGTCTTATTCCGGCACTAACCGCATTTTATCAGCAATAACGCATATAACGAGTCATGAATCGACTCCCGTTCTCATACATTATTTTGAATAGATGAGGACGGGGGTTTTTTGTATGCTCATCAATGCGGTTTTTGAAGGCGGCGGTGTCAAGGGAATCTCCTTGGCCGGTGCGGTGAAGGCGGCTGAAGAATCGGGAGTGGTATTTAACAGAGTAGCGGGAACCTCATCAGGCTCGATCGTCGCAGCGCTGCTTGCCGCGGGATTCACAGCCGATGAAATGAGTGAAATTGTCAGAACGACCCCGTTTGAATCCTTTCTCCACAGAGCGCCTCTCTTTAATATCAAAATTATCGGACCGGCGGTACGGCTGTTCATCAAGAAAGGACTTTATTCAGGCGAAGCACTGGAATACTGGATTCATAATATTTTGAAATCGAAGGGGATACGCACATTCTCGGATATTCCGGCCGGAAAGCTCATGATTATTGCGTCGGACATCACCAACGGCAAAATATTGGTGCTGCCTGATGATCTGATCAAGCTGGGCATTAATCCTGCAGCATTCGAGGTATCCAAAGCCATTCGCATGAGCACGAGCATTCCTTATTTTTTTGATCCGGTGATACTGCGAATGTGCGGAGATGCAGCGCGGGGGAAATCTTTTGTAGACCAGTTCGTATACATCGTAGACGGGGGGCTTCTCAGCAATTTTCCTCTATGGCTCTTTGACGACACGAACGCGGAAGCTTCCGGACAGACAGTCATCCAGACGATCGGATTTCAAATGGTTGGACGCAGCTCAGGCATTCCACATGTGATACGAGGTCCCATCAGTATGCTGCAAGCTATGTTCGAAACAATGCTCTCCGCTCACGACGAGCGTTATATTGAGAAGGTGAACCAGTTCAGGACCATTAAAATCCCTACACTTGGCGTCGGGACGACGCATTTTCATATCACCCCGGAAAAAAGCATGGAACTGTACGAATCGGGGGTTGAAGCAGGAAAGAAATTTTTTGCGAGATTTAATGCTTGAACCATGATAAAAGGCGTTTATCACTTCCTGATGGAAGAAATAAACGCCTTTTTCATTCGTTGTGAGTTAGTGATATTTCGGCTGCTGATCATCATTTTTACCCTTGGAGCCTTCGATGACCTGAAAAGGATAATGCTTCCGTTTTCCGCCCGATTGCGATCGTTTGGCCGCCGCAACCTTTTCCATCGTACGTGCCGAAGGTTTTACTTTTACCCTTGGCTTCTTGGTGTATCGGGAGGACGAGTATTTGTAAAGTCCCAGGATGACGACAAACACGAGAATCGGAATAAGCAATTTGGACAGATGTCCGGCTTTAAAGAAGAAAATATCGTCTATAACGCCAAGCACTGCAAGGACCACGGTAATCCAAAAGACTAGAGCATGCCTAATCATCTTTTCCTCATCCTTTCAGGGGATCCAAGACTCCAGTTCTGACAGGCTGATTGGAAGCTGGCGCGTTTTCCATTTGCGCATCAAGCTCAAGCATACGCTTAAAGGAGGCAATCGATACTTCGACCTGATCGTCCTTCGGCTCCTTGGTGGTCAATAGCTGCAGCCACAGTCCGGGATAACCCAGATAACGGAGGACGGGGACATCTCTAAGCGAGTTCGTTATTTTAAGAAATTCAAATGATACGGCGATGACAACAGGTAGCAGTACAATCCGCTGCAGAACGCGCTGCGTCATATTATCCCAAGGAAACAGTGAATATATGAGAACGCCCAGCACGATCGTTAGCATCATGAAGCTGCTGCCGCAGCGATAATGAAGACGGCTGTGCTTCTGTACATTTTGCACGGTGAGTTCGTCGCCAGCTTCATAGGTGCTGATGACCTTGTGCTCTGCGCCATGATACTGGAACAGCCTTTTGATGACGGGAGTTTGGGATATCCCCCACAGATACACAAGCAGCAGGAGCAGCTTGATAACCCCTTCAATTAGGTTATGCAGAATGTAGTTGTCAAACAGCTTTCCAAAGAAAATCTTTTCTAGAAATACGGGCAGGAGTGTGAGCACGAGCTTACCGACCACGAAAGAGAGAACGCCTACGGCAGCAACGCCGATAATCATGCTCAGGCTCCATTTGGATTCTTCCTTCTCTTTCAGTTTTGCGCGCTCTTCGGGTTCAAGCGTGTCGTCTGCATATGCATCAGCAGAATAATTCAAATGCTTCGTTCCCTTGGCGCTCGAATCTATAATACTGACAATGCCCCGCAGCAAAGGAATCTTGCGCAGTTTACGCACCCAATTCTTATCCTGCTTCGGCACTTCCAAAAAGGTTATTTCCTGATTCTTTCTACGCACGGCTGTCACATTGACATATTTGCCGCCAAACATAACGCCTTCAATCACGGCTTGGCCGCCGTAGCTGACAGTTTTTGATTCTTGCGACAACCAGTTCACCTTCCCTGAAAATTAATGTGTTCAGGATTCCTAAGCAGATCCTGTACAGGTTACTTCACTTCCGCAGCATGTGAGTTGCAGTTTGAATATTTCTATTGTATCTAATTTCTGCTTCAATTTCTAGTTGGTTTAGGCTTGGACGAAATGTACATACTAAGGAAAACAAAAGGAGACTTGAGGAAATGACAACACAGGCGGCTGCATATCGCGAAAAGTCGCAGCGGGGACCAACGAATCCGCTTGCATTCGCGCTTGAACTCGGTTTTTTTGCGGGGTTAATCTGGGGGGCCATCCACTGGGTTTTCTATATATTTCATTTTACGAAGGTGATACCGGGATATCTCGGAGAACCATTCTTCAAGCATTCGTTTTTGAAAAGCGGCTCCGGACAGCTGACCGGCTTGCTCCTCTTTATCGTTCTCTCGGCGGTAGCATCCATGATATACGTGTTCCTGTTTCGGAAAATGAAAGGCCCATGGCCGGGAATCCTGTACGGGATCGTATGGTGGTGCATTATATTTGTCATTGCGGGCCCGCCGCTTCATATGCTTAAGCCGCTTCGGCAGCTCGGATGGAACAGCATTGTCAGTGAATTCTGTCTCTTTCTCCTCTGGGGATTATTTATCGGTTATACCATCACCGTGGAATTCACCGAAGAACGTAAGCGCGAACCGAAGCAAGCAAAGGCCTAGGGCGTGCAAAAAAACTTCTCAAGTAGACATCCCCTATGGTAAAATAGCAGATGGTTATTTGACAATAAGGGTGGGAATACCATTTTGAGAACCATTTGGGTGATCAACGGACCGAACCTGAATCTGCTCGGGCTTCGGGAGCCCGGTGTATACGGCTCTCAAAGCCTGCAAGCGATTGAGGAAGGCTTGCTTCAAAAGGCTGAAGCTTTGGGTGTGACAGTTACATTTTATCAATCCAATCATGAAGGCGACATTATCGACCGGATCCATGGCGCTCTTGGCCATGCCGACGGTATCGTTCTGAATCCGGGCGCGCTTACGCATTATAGCTATGCTGTGAGAGATGCGATCAGTTCTGTCCGGATACCTACGGTTGAAGTCCATTTATCCAACATCCATGCACGGGAGGAGTTCCGACATACATCGGTCATTGCTCCGGTTGCTGTTGGACAAATTGCCGGATTTGGTGCTGTCAGCTATGAACTGGGATTGATTGCCCTGCTTCGCCACTTGGAAAGTCAGGGACAATAGGTCGCTGCCTCTTCCGGATGAAGCTGTGAAGAGAGAGGAGACGAATAGCTAGTGAGCAACCATCGTGTACTTAAATTGCGTGAAGCGATGCAGCAAAAGAATGTGGAGGCACTTTTCGTAACAAGTGCGATTAACCGCCGGTATCTGACCGGATTTACAGGTTCCTCAGGTTATGTGCTTGTTACTTTGAACGACGCATATTTGCTGACCGACTTTCGCTATATGACCCAGGCGCCGCAGCAAGCGAAGGATTTCCAGGTCGTCGAGCATGCGCAGCGGGTTACGGATACAGTGAAGGAACTGCTAGCCTCAGCCAATATCGGCAAGGTTGCATTTGAACAGGATGATGTATCATACGCTGCGTACAGCACTTATGCTGAACAGCTTAAGCCAGTCCAAATGGTACCGGTTTCGGGACTTGTGGAACAATTGAGAATGTTCAAGGATGCCGAAGAACTGAAAGTCATGCAAAGAGCAGCAGATCTGGCGGATGATACATTCAAGCATATTCTTGGATTCGTCAAAACCGGGATGACCGAACGCGAAGTCGATCTGGAAATGGAATTCTTTATGCGCCGCCACGGTGCGACTTGCTCCTCGTTTGACACCATCGTCGCCTCGGGAGAACGTTCTGCAATGCCGCATGGCGTAGCCAGTGAACGCGTGATCGCAGGCAACGAGCTCATTACATTTGACTTTGGTGCCCTGCTGGACGGCTATTGCTCCGACTTGACACGCACTATCGCGATTGGCGAGCCGGATGCCAAGCTGAAGGAGATTTATAACATTGTTCTGGAGGCCCAGCTTCATACCCTCGAGAACATTAAGCCGGGTATGACCGGCCGTGAAGCCGATGCATTGGCTCGTGACATTATTACGAAATACGGTTACGGTGACCAATTTGGTCATAGCACGGGTCATGGCCTTGGTATGGAAGTGCATGAAAATCCGCGCCTTTCCAAGCTGAGCGACGATATATTACAGCCTGGAATGGTTGTGACCGTAGAGCCTGGTATTTACATTCCTGGACTTGGCGGCGTGCGTATCGAAGATGATATTGTGATCACGGAGACGGGAAAAACAGTCTTGACGCATTCGTCGAAGGAATTTACCGTATTGCCGGTGTGATTAACGCAATATATATTTTATTTTAGGAGGCATTTTTGTGATTTCAGTAAACGATTTTAAAACAGGCTTGACGGTAGAAGTGGATGGCGATATTTTTACCGTTCTTGATTTTCAACACGTAAAACCAGGTAAAGGTGCCGCATTTGTGCGCTCTAAACTGAAAAACCTTCGTAACGGCAATACCGTAGAGCGTACTTTCCGTGCTGGTGAAACCATTGGCCGCGCGATTATCGAAAATCGTGGAGTTTCGTATCTCTATGCAAGCGGTCAGGAACATACTTTTATGGATAATGAAACATACGACCAGTTCTCGCTGGACAGCGATCAGCTGGAATGGGAACTGAACTTCCTGAAAGAAAACATGAACGTTCACATTGTGAGCTACCAGGGTGAAATTCTGGGTATCAACCTGCCAACAAGCGTAGAGCTGAAAGTAGTTGAAACCGAACCTGGAATCAAAGGCAACACAGCAACGGGTGCAACTAAAAATGCAAAGGTCGAAACTGGCCTGAACGTTCAGGTTCCGCTGTTCATCAATGAAGATGACGTTCTCCTGATCGATACACGTGAAGGAAAATACATCTCCCGCGCTTAGTTCCTTTTTCTGGACGAAAAGCGGTACGAGCATTCCGATTCCCCTCACAATTATGTGAGGGGGATTTTTGCATAAACAGGGAAAACCCTTGATATACATAGCTTCAGCCGAAAAAAAGTCTACCTTTCCGCTGGGCTTTCGTATTATACTAATTTAAAGCGTAAAAATAGACATTTGCATAAATGAGTGGGGAGTGAATCAAGTTGTCACTGTACGTCATGAAATTCGGAGGCAGTTCCGTTGGCGACACGGAGCGAATGAAGCGCGTCGCCAGACGCATCGTTGAGAAGCAGGACGAAGGACATCAATGTGTGGTGGTGGTTTCCGCAATGGGAGACACCACGGACGATTTGATCGATCAGGCGAAGCTTCTAAACCCGGAGCCTCCGGCACGGGAAATGGATATGCTGATGACGACAGGAGAGCAAATTTCCATGTCTTTCTTGTCCATGGCCATTCACCAGCTGGGCCGCAGTGCGGTTTCGCTGACAGGATGGCAGGCAGGGTTCCGTACAGAGCCTGTGCACGGCAAAGCCCGCATCACCAATATCTTGCCTGAGCGCGTTCTGTCTGCCCTGGAAGATAACCAGATCGTTATTGTCGCCGGATTCCAAGGCATGACAAATGAAGGGGAAATAACGACATTTGGCCGCGGGGGATCGGATACAACGGCAGTAGCGCTTGCAGCAGCCATCAAGGCTGATGTGTGCGAAATATATACGGACGTGGATGGCATTTATTCCACCGATCCGCGTATCGTCAAATGCGCCCGCAAGCTGGCGGAAATTTCTTATGATGAAATGCTGGAGCTGGCCAATTTGGGCGCGGCTGTCCTGCATCCGCGGGCAGTCGAGTATGCCAAGCATCACAAAGTACATTTGGTCGTCAGATCCAGCTTTAACTATAACGAAGGAACATCGGTTAAGGAGGAAACAAGCGTGGAACAGGGTGTAGTGGTAAGCGGCATCGCTTATGATAAAAATGTGGCAAGAATCAGTATTCTTGGCGTGGAAGACGTTCCAGGCGTTTTGGCTCAGGTATTCGGCGCTCTCGCCGAGGCTGCTATTAACGTTGATATTATTGTGCAGGGCGGCGTGCAGGACGGCAAGGCGGATTTCTCCTTTACGACATCCCTGTCCGAGAGCAACCATGCGCTGGAAGTCCTTCAGAGCCTCAAGGCAAAACTTCCTTACCGTGAAGTGACCTCAGAGACTAACCTGGTGAAGGTTTCCATCGTTGGCGCTGGTATGATTAGCCATCCTGGGGTTGCCGCTCAAATGTTTGATGTGATCTCCAAAGAGGGCGTCAGCATCAAAATGGTCAGCACCTCGGAAATTAAAACCTCCTGTGTCATCGAAAACGACAATCTGGAGCAAGTGGTTAAAGCATTGCATACCGCCTATAACCTGGATACCGATGTTCAAGTATTTGTCGGTGGACCACAGGACAGACGATAATTCGCCTTTGCAATTTCATATGACGTTAAAAAGCCTGAAGCATGTAGCTTCAGGCTTTTTTTGCGTTCGGTAGCAGTTTATTGATTTCGTAATTTAAAGTCGGACGTTAAGCATCAGTAGAGAGGAGTCAATATAAGGTCGTTTTTCGCTATGGGTACGAGCGGCACGGTATCCGTTCCTGTGCAATATTCCACATCGTGGGCGAATCCAAGCTTGACAAGCTGTTTCGCGGAGGAACCTTCCATCACGGTCTCGTACAAGGAATGACGGCACTGCCTGTAGGCCAGCTTCATGGCCAATCCCAGGTCGTTCAGGCGCAGGGATTGATTAAACTGGGTTTCCATAGCGTCAATGATCATGCCTGCGCATAATCCGTCCTCCAGAGAGAACTCGTTTTTGCATCCGGCACACAGCAGGATGACATCACTTTCAAAGGACGCCAGCGCGGAAGCGCAGGCCGTACCGTTCATGAAAGAGGCAGCCAGCAGCCTGGAAGCGCGTTGTGATTTCAGAAGTCCGCGGGTTCCGTTCGATGTCGTTAGAACCACGAGCTTGCCCACAATATCCCCGGACATATAATCATGGGGGGAATTGCCCGCCTGAAAGCCTGGAATCTTCTTGTAATAGCGTTCCCCGCCGACAAAGGTATGTTCGCTGCGTTTATTTTGGGCCTCAGGGACGGTTTCTACGGGAAGCAGGCCGCGTGCGCCCTTGGCAAGAGCTGTGATCATCGTGCTTGTGGCCCGCAATACATCAATCACAACGGCGCTTTTTTGTACGAAATCCTCCGATCTAATATCGTCCACATTAGCAATCACATCCACCCGCATGGATTAAATCCTCCTTAAGCCACTTTTATGTGCGTATCTCTATCAGACAGAACAAGCCCGCAGAGATTGGTAATTTTACTGCTAATATATGCCACGCAGGCAGAAATGTTCCAGGCTGTTTCTTCTAAAAGATATCTAAAAAGAGAGAAAGGAGCATATCCATATAAAAGATGCACATTTCTTTTGTAAGGAGGTTTCCTTCAGTGGACAAGTTCGTGATCAGTATGGCCACGCTTCGCATGCTTTCGGGGACGATCGAAATTGCTGCTGCCTTGTTTATGCTAAGGCTCATGCAAGTGGATAAAGCGCTCGCCGTAAATTCCCTGCTGGCTTTTGTAGGCCCAACCGTGCTTATTTTAACGACTTCGATCGGACTCATCGGACTCGCCGACAAGCTGTCATGGGGAAAGATCGCATGGATCTTCGTAGGGGTATCCTGTCTCTTAATCGGAATTTTGAAAAAATGATAGATTCGGTCGTCATAAATTTGAAGTACAAGCATAAACATGAGGTATAAAAAACATCCATATGAATTGAACTGAAGAAAGGTAGACCCTTCTCTTTTGCAACAACGAGCCGAGGGGAAAGCAAAGGTGTAACTTTAGTTCATTTTATATCACTAGACTATAAACCACATGGTGCACGCGGATTAAGAGAATCACAGCTTGGGGGTGGTCGTATCACGAATCTAAACTGGCTTGAACTGTTTCCGGATCGGATCAAGTCCATTCTGCTTCAGCTCCCCCGTGATTACCTCGGGAGGCTGGAAGAAATACGCATCCGCGAAGGCAGACCGCTGGAAGTGAATGAATCAGGAGGGTACCACTTCGTAACCGGACAAGGCCTCCTTACCCTGGAAAAGGACAAGGCATTTTGGACAGAGCGAGAAGACAGCCGCAGATTTCTGGATCTGATCAGTAATCATTCCTTATATACCCTGGAAGAAGAGCTGCGGAAAGGTTTTATTACTGTGCCTGGCGGGCATCGCATCGGACTAGCGGGAAGAACCGTTTTATCGGGTGGAAGAGTGGAGCATATCCGGGATATCAGCGGTTTTAATGTCCGGATTGCCCGAGAGATTCAAGGAGCGGCGAATGAGCTCATTCCTTATCTGTACGATGAAAAGGAGCGGCGGATGAAGCATACGCTTATTCTCTCTCCGCCGCAGCATGGCAAGACGACGCTGCTGAGAGATTTGGCAAGACAAATCAGCAGCGGATGTCTGGGGCTGACAACGGCCAGACAATCAGGAATGAAGGTTGGCATTATAGACGAGCGGTCGGAAATCGCCGGAAGCCTACATGGGGTGCCAAGCTTTGATGTTGGGCCGCGCACGGATGTCATGGATGCGTGCCCCAAGGCTGAAGGGATGATGATGATGATCCGCTCCATGTCTCCAGAAGTGCTGATTGTGGATGAGATCGGACGGGAAGAGGATGCAGAGGCGGTGACCGAAGCGCTCCATGCAGGCATTTCTGTTATTGCATCGGCTCACGGCAGCGGCCCGGAAGAGCTGCATAGCCGGCCGGCCATGCATCGGCTCATGGATCAAAGGATGTTTGAGATGTACGTCATTCTGCACCGGAGCAGCGACAGGACGACTTTTCGTCTGATGGACAGGCAAATGCGCGGGCTTCAGCTGCGGGCAAAGGGGGAAGCGTACCATGCTTAAGCTGGTTGGAGCTGTCCTCATTTTACTCTCGGGAACCCTGGCGGGGTTTCATCAGGCAGCCCGGTTTGCAGCCAGGCCGAAACAGATCCGGGAGCTGATTCTTGCGATGCAAAGACTCGAAACCGAGATTTCGTACGGGTTCACTCCCCTCCCGGACGCGTTCAAGAGGATGTCAGAACAGCTGGGAGAGCCGCTAAAGAGTATTTTCGGGAGTGCAGCCAATTATATGGCTTCCGGAGGCGGAATGACCGCTCAGGAGAGTATCCAGCGTTCTCTGCATGAGAACTGGAAGCGAACTTCGATGAAAACGCCGGAGCGAGACATACTCCATCAGCTGAGCTTCACGCTAGGGACCAGCGACAGGCAGGACCAGATCAAGCATATTGCCCTGGCAGCCCAGCAGCTGAAGCATGAGGAAGCCGTGGCTAGAGACGAGCAGGCCAAATATGAAAAAATCAGCAGAAGTCTCGGCCTTTTGATTGGAGCATTGATCGTCATTTTGATCTTTTAGCGAGGTGCCAAGGAATGAACTTTGAAGTGAACGCAATTTTCCAGATTGCGGGAATCGGCATCATCATTGCGATGATTCACACGGTGCTCAAGCAAATGGGAAAAGAGGATATGGCTCATTGGGTGACGGTCATCGGCTTTGTCGTGGTGCTGTTCATGGTCGTCCGGCTGCTCGATAACCTGCTGCAGGAGATCAAAACCATTTTTCTGTTCCAGTAGGGGTTGCATATGGAAATTATACAGGTAGTAGGTCTTGGACTCATAGCTACGATACTGATTCTAGTCGTGAAAGAGCAAAAACCTATGTTTGCTTTTCTGCTGGCTGCAGCAACCGGCGTACTGATCTTCATGTTCCTGATGGGAAAGATCAGCACCGTCATATCGGAGCTCGAGCGCATGGCTAAGTCCTCCGGCGTTGAGATGATCTATCTGAAGACCATTCTGAAGATCATCGGAATTGCCTATATCGCGGAGTTCGGCGCTCAGGTGGTGCGGGATGCAGGGCAGGAAAACATAGCCTCAAAAATAGAACTGGCCGGCAAAATACTGATCATGGTGCTCGCGGTACCGATTATCGGCATCATCATTGAAACAGTGCTCAAATTGCTGCCTTCTTAGAAGGAAGTGGATTACCCATGTTGGGACAACAACGGCGGGATAAACGGCATTTGGTCATTTTTTTAATACTGTTTTTGCTGGTGGGTACCACACGGGTGTTTGCCGCTTCTCCGGCTGACCAGTGGATCAAGCAGCAGGCAGAAGCTCTGCCGAAGGATCAGGTGGAATCCTACTGGGAGAACCTGATGAAAGATTACGGAGGGTTTTTTCCGGATCAGAAAGTGCCTTCCTTTATGGATATATTGCTTCCCGGCGGCGACAGCTTCAATGTCAAAAACGTGTTCTCCGCCCTGGGCTCCTTTATGTGGCATGAAGTGCTCTACAACGGGAAGCTGCTCGTCACCATCGTCATGTTAAGCATCATGAGCATGATTCTGGAGACGCTGCAATCGGCGTTCGAAAGAAAGACAGTCAGCAAAGTGGCTTATTCTCTCTGTTACATGGTTATCATCGTTATGGCCATTAACAGCTTCAATGTTGCCATTGGTTATGCGAAGGAGGCTATTGACCGGATGATCGATTTCATGATGGCCATGGTGCCTCTCCTATTCGCACTTCTTGCTTCGATGGGTAACGTGGTTACCGTCTCGGTCACGCATCCGCTCATTATTTTCATGATTAACACGGTCGGAACGCTGATTCATACGCTGATTTTCCCGCTGCTCTTCTTCTCGGCAGTGCTCCACCTAGTCAGTTCCTTATCCGACAAATACAAACTGACCCAGATGGCAAACCTGCTTCGCAATATTAGCGTCGGATTCCTCGGTGTATTGCTGACGATTTTTCTTGGGGTCATCTCGGTTCAGGGCATCACGAGCTCCGTTACTGACGGCGTCACGATCAGGGCGGCCAAGTATGTATCAGGAAGTTTCATTCCGGTTGTCGGAAAAATGTTTGCAGATGCTACGGATACCGTCATATCGGCTTCGCTGCTCATCAAAAACTCCATCGGGCTCGTCGGTGTCATCATCATTCTCTTCCTGTGCGCCTTCCCGGCGATTAAAATACTGGTTCTCGCTCTGATATACAACGTTTCCGCCGCGATCATGCAGCCCCTGGGCGATTCGCCGATCACCACTTGCCTTGAAACAATCGGTAAGAGCATGTTGTATGTCTTCGCGGCCTTGGCAGCGGTCGGCCTGATGTTTTTCCTGGCGATCACGATCATGCTAACGGCGGGAAATGTGACTGTCATGATGAGGTAAAGAAGGGGGCTGAGTATGACCTGGTTAAGCGGTTGGCTGAAGGAAGTGATCATGGTGGTGCTGCTGGCCACCTTCGTGGATCTTATCCTTCCTAGCCGGTCCATGGAGCGCTACGTCAAGCTGGTTTTGAGCCTGCTGATTCTGCTGACCTTATTGAGCCCGCTGATGAAAATTCTCACGGAAGCGGCAGACGTCAAGCTGGCAGGTGCCTTCAACAAGTTTAATCAACAGACCTCTTCAGCAAGCGGTAAAGGAGGTTTGCAGCAGATCATGGATCAGGCAAAGCAGCTGAAAAACCAGCAGCAGCAACAATCGATGGAGTGGGCCGCACAAGAAATCGCCGCGCAGATGAAAGATCAGATCCGCAAACAAAATGGCTCAAACGCCGCCGAAGTCAAGGTAGTGCTGGGAATGCAGGAGGGAAACGGAATTGACGGTACCGCAGCCCAGAACCCATATATCAAAGGGGTAACCGTGGTGCTAAGGCAGGAGGATGCGGCAGCTTCCCAAAATACGGAAGATGGTACAGATTCATCACAAGATATCCATGTCGAGCCCGTGTCACCGGTGCAGGTTCAAGTCAACATTGATCCAACCCGGAATGATGCGGAAGACAACAGGGATTCAACATCTGCAAAGGCACCGGGCACGAAGGAACAGGACAGCGGTAAGAGCGAAGAAGCCGAGGCGATCAAGAAAATGCTTGGAAATACATGGGGAATCGAGCCGGAAATGGTGATCGTCCAAAACGGCTCTAACGATAGCCGGAAGCTTTAAATAAATCGAGGTGAACAAAAAGTGGGGAAATGGTTCAAAAAACTGGAACAGTGGATCAGTGGCGGCGGGCAGGGGGGCGGAAAAAGGATCAATACCTTTCGCTGGCTCATCATCTTAGGACTTATCGGGGTCGCGATCGTGTTGTTCAACTCCTTTGTCAACGTCAAAAAGCTTGATAACGAAAACATAGGCAGGGAGCCACCGTCACAAGCCACGTCGACATCGAAGGAAACCCTTCAAAACAGCGCCGGCGATACGAACGCTTTTAGCAGCATAGAGGAAGAGGCAGAGGACAAGATGAAGGGGATCCTGGAAAAAATAGTCGGTGTAGGTACGGTCGACATCATGGTAACGGTAGATTCCACAGATGAGATTATCTACCAGCGTAATATCAAGGATTCCCAGCAGCAATCGGATGAAAATGACGCAAACGGAGGCAAGCGCCATACGACGCAGTATACCCGGGACGGGGAAATTGTTACGTACGAACAGTCCGGAACGCAAACGCCGATAATCACCAAAAGAGTAAAGCCGCAAATCCGAGGCGTGCTGATTGTTGCCAAAGGCGCTGAAAACGAAGTTGTCAAACAGCTGATCGTCGACGCGGTCGAGAAAGGTCTTAATGTACCGGGATACCGTATTTCGGTTGTACCGCGTAAGCAGGGGTAAGCTAATTCCAAAAAAATGAGTTCAAAATTGAGGAGGATTTAAGGAATGAACAATAAAAGACAAACGATTTGGTTGGTTTCGATGCTGAGCTTGATGGTTGTGTTATCCGCTTACTACCTGTTTACCGGGGACTCGGGATCTTCCAAAACACCGGTTGCCGACAGCCAGCAGGTAGGAACGGAAGATAAATCAGCGGCTAAAGAGAGTGCTTCCGGAACAAAGACAACGGAAAACGGCGTTGAAGTGACAGAAGTAATCACCGATGGAAAAGTGAATGATTCAGCCGCAAAGGCCGACACGGCCAAAAATGATGCAGCCAATAAAGACGCTTCCAAAGACGCCGCAAAAGACACGACCGCCGACACCGGCAAGGACCCCGCCAAGGATACTGCAGATAAGACGACTGCCAAAACGGATGCCAAAGACCAAGCTTCTACCGACAAGACGGCTTCCGCAGACAAAACAGCCGGAGCAACCGATGGGAAAACAACGGCTCAAAACGGAAAAAGCGACGATGAAGTGCTGAAGGAAGTTGCGGCCCAAACACAAAAAAGCTCCGGTTCGAGCCAGATCGAATCCTATCTGTTCCAACGCACGCAGGATAACCTGAAAAAGCATAACGATTTAATGGCCGCGATGAACGATATGACCAAGGATGCAGCGACATCGGCTCAAGCAAGCGAAGAGCTTACCGCACTGGAAACGAAAGAAAACAAAATTCAAGGAATCGAAGAAGAGCTTGAACAAAAGTATTCTTTCGCCAACGCATTTGTGAAGGAAGAAGATGATAAATACCAAGTGCTCGTCCTCAGCGAAAAATTGGATGTGAAACAGGCTGTCAGCATCGTCGAACTGGTCATGAAGGAACTGAATGTATCGCAGGATAAAGTCAGCGTGAAATACATGGCGCCTTAACCGTGGCGAAAAAAATGGAAAAAAGTCGAAAGAGTCCGGGATGATCTTGGACTCTTTCCATTTCTTTCGTTTGTGATATAATACATATCGTTATGTGTATGTATGTCCGGAAGCCAGGTGCTTCCCTTAAGGAGTGAATTGTGAATGTTGAAGTTAAGTGAAATCAAAGAGTTAATACAATTGGTCGATCAGACCTCTGTGCATGAACTGGATATTGAATTGGAAGGAACACATCTGACGATCCGTAAGGCAAACAAAACCGAAGTGGTTACCAGCCAGCCTGCTACCCAGTATCTTCAGGTTCCTCAGCAAGCCATGCCTCAATATTTGAATCCACCTGCAGAGGCAGTTCAGCAGCCAGTGGCGGGTGGTGCGAGTGCAGCCGACTCTTCCTTACATAAGATTGTGTCTCCAATGGTGGGTACATTCTACAAATCCCCATCTCCAGAAGCAGGAGCTTTTGTCAGCGTCGGTGATAAAGTGAATGAAAAATCCACGGTCTGCATCATTGAAGCTATGAAGCTCATGAATGAGCTGGAAGCCGAAGTGAAGGGCGAAATCGTGGAGATTCTCGTGGAAAACGGACAACTGGTTGAATTCGGACAGCCTCTGTTTCTGGTGAAATCGGAATAAACGCCGCATGTTGAAAGGGAGGTTACTTGCATGAAATTTCATAAAATCCTGATAGCCAACCGCGGAGAGATCGCCGTTCGCATCATCCGGGCCTGCAGGGAGCTTGGCATTTCCACGGTTGCTGTTTATTCGGAAGCGGACAAGGATGCGCTTCATGTCCGTTTGGCGGATGAAGCCTATTGCATTGGGCCGACAGCGTCCAAGGACAGCTATTTGAACATTACCAACATCATGAGTGTGGCAACGCTTACCGAATGCGATGCCGTACATCCCGGATACGGATTCCTTGCTGAGAACGCAGACTTCGCAGAAATTTGCGAATCCTGCAACATTACCTTTATCGGACCATCTGCTGACGCAATTAACAAAATGGGAGATAAAGCCGTAGCGAAGCAAACGATGAAGACGGCGGGAGTTCCGGTTATCCCTGGTTCTGATGGCTTGGTCGAGGATTTGGATGAAGCGGTTATGATCGGCAGAGATATCGGATATCCTTTGATTATCAAGGCTACCGCAGGTGGCGGAGGCAAAGGCATCCGTATCGCTGAGGACGAGCCTGCTCTTATTAAGCAGATTACAGCTGCGCAGCAGGAAGCCCAAAAAGCTTTTGGCAACGCAGGCGTCTATCTTGAAAAGTTCCTTACGGGAATGAAGCATGTGGAAATCCAAATCATGGCCGACAACCACGGCAATGCGGTGCATTTGGGCGAACGTGACTGCTCGGTACAGCGCCGTAGACAAAAGCTCGTCGAAGAATCGCCATGCCCGGTGATATCCCAGGACGTCCGCGAAAAAATGGGTGAGGCAGCTGTACGTGCTGCCAAGGCCGTCCATTACTCCGGCGCAGGCACACTCGAATTCCTGCTCGGCCCAGATGGACAGTTCTACTTCATGGAGATGAATACCCGTATTCAGGTTGAACATCCGGTTACCGAAATGGTAACGAGTGTTGATCTGATCAAGGAAATGGTCTCTGTGGCGGAAGGCAACCCGCTTTCATTCTCGCAAGAAGACATCGTGATTAACGGCAGTTCTATCGAATGCCGTATCAATGCAGAGGATCCGGACCGCAATTTCATGCCTGCTCCGGGTAAAATCCAATTCTATCTTCCACCGGGTGGACCGGGCGTAAGAGTAGACAGTGCGGCCTATCAGGGGTATTCCATTCCTCCGTTTTATGATTCGATGATCGCAAAGCTGATCGTGTGGGCTCCTACTCGTGAAGAGGCCATTGCAAAGATGAAACGGGCATTGTCCGAGTTTGCCGTCGAAGGCATCCATACGACGATTCCTTTCCATCTGAAGCTCTTGGAGCATCCTACGTTCAATAAAGGCGATTTCGATATAAAATTCCTGGAGGAAAACGAGATATAATCTGCAAATGGATGTTTGTCATGATTCACCGATAATGTTATATTATGAGTGAATAAAAGCGTCCTAACGGGTGTATCGGTTATCCATCCTACCTGAAAGGTGTGTTGAATCAGAATGAGCACAGTACCGAGCGAGTCTGAACGTACGGATTTCGGTGAAATACAAATTGCTCCTGAAGTGATTGAGGTTATTGCAGGTCTAGCGACTGTTGAGGTCAAAGGCGTCGCAGGCATGAGCGGCGGTTTTGCCGGCGGAATCGCCGAGCTGCTCGGACGCAAAAACCTGTCCAAAGGCGTAAAGGTGGAAGTTGGCCAGCGTGAAGCTGCTGTCGATGTATCCGTCATTATTGAATATGGTCAGCGTTTGCCGGAAGTGGCTACTGAAATCCAGCGCAACGTGAAACGTTCCATTGAAATGATGACCGGTCTCACCGTGATTGAAGTGAACGTGCAAATTCACGATGTTCATTTCAAGAGCGCGGAAAGAGTGGAAGACGTCGATTTCAGCCAACGAGTGAAATAAAGAGTGATGAATATAGAATGAGCTAAAGATCGTCTTTAGTTCATTCTATTTATAACCCCCGACATGCGTCGAGGGTTTACTCTAATTTAAGGAGGCTGTGCTGTTCGTGGCCAAAATACTGGATAGACTTCTGCTGTTTATCTACAGCTTGAGTATCGGAGTAATTAGTGTATTTGCCATCCTCCGAATGAGTGATTTGGTTCCTCCGCTGGGCGATTACATGGATGGAGCAACGCTTCAAATTACGGTAATTACCGTAGCCGCCATCCTGTTCCTGCTCAGCATACGCTTTTTTTATATCTCCATCCGCCGCGAACGCGTGCATATTCCTTCTATTGATCAGCGAACGGAATATGGCGATATTCAGATTTCGGTGGAAACGATTGAGAACTTGTGCCTGAAGGCGGCTTCCCGGGTAAGGGGGGCGAAGGATTTGAAGGCCAGGATGCGCGTGACGGAGGCTGGACTTGAAATCATGATCCGGGCGGTCGTCGAAGGGGATGTTTCGATTCCGGCGATGACGACGGACATTCAAAAGCAGGTTCATGATTATCTTCAGGAAACAACAGGCATTCCGGTGTCGAATGTGGCCGTATATATAGCCAACGTAGCCCAGTCGACAGCAATTAAGAGTAGAGTGGAATAGAGGTGATCATCCCAATGCTCTGGAAAGAAATATGGGAGAGTCACAGAGGACGGATTATCGGCGTTGCCGGCGGAATCTTTTTTGGTTTTATTTATTTGTTTGCGGGTTTTTGGGATATGTTGTTCTTTGCATTGGTTGTGTTCATAGGATATACTGCCGGCAAAAGGAAGGACTTGCGGTTAGGGTCTTTCTTTCGTTGGAGTGAAGTGGGACAGTGGCTTTCCGAGCGCTGGCGTCCTTTTAAATGAACCCGTGATATGCTTTCTCCGGAAAACAGAGCTGCAAGCTTCATAATGCCCATTTTCTGGTGAAACATGTCGCGGTTTTTTTTGTGAAAATGACCTTGATCTGAGAATGATGCAACAAACCTTATACAGCAATCCATAATAATGAGAAATACACTTATGACTGGTTCAGGAGGAACATAATGAAAAGACGTTTAGCAAGGGAAATCGTCGTGCAAAGCCTTTATCAAATGGAAATGAATGAGGTGGGCAGCGAAGAGGCGGTGAACATGCTGCTGGATGAAGCGGCAGAGGAGAATGATACGGAGCGTGTCATTACAAATGAAATCGAGCTCAAAGCATATGTGCTTGGACTTGTAAACGGGGCTTGGAGTCATAAGCAGGCCATTGACGGGCTGCTCGAAAATTACTTGAAAGGGTGGCAGATCAGCCGTCTGTCGAGAGTCGATCGTCAGATTCTGCGTCTCGCTGCATTTGAACTGTTGTATTCATCGGATGTTCCCGCCAAAGTTGCAGTCAACGAAGCCATTGAGCTATCGAAGCATTTCGGTACGGACGAGTCAGGGAAGTTCGTTAACGGCGTATTGGGGAATATGATTCGTGAACTGGACAAGCTGAAAACAGATCCTTCTTAGGATCTGATTCCGTTTTACCCACTTACTTTTCAATAACAAACCATCATTTCATATACAGGGGAGAGAGTAGAATGACAGCAACCATAATCAGCGGTAAACAAGTATCCGAAGAAATCCGCGGCAGTATTGCAGGCGAAGTGAAGGAATTGGCAGCCAAAGGGGTTGTGCCTGGTTTGGCTGTTGTACTTGTAGGCGAAGATCCGGCATCTCACGTGTATGTCCGTAACAAGGAAAAAGCATGTCATGATTTGGGTTATTACTCTGAGGTTCATCGTCTGCCTGCGGATACTTCGCAAGCCGATTTACTGGCTCTAGTGGACAAGCTGAACCACCAGGACAGCATCGACGGCATTCTGGTGCAGCTTCCCCTTCCCAAGCATATTGATGAAAAGGCGGTTATTAATGCGATTGCCGTGGACAAGGATGTTGATGGCTTCCATCCCGTCAATGTAGGGAATCTGGTGATTGGCGATGACAGTCTGCTTCCTTGTACGCCGGCAGGAGTTATTGAATTGATTAAACGGGCAGGAATCAGCTTGTCAGGCAAGCATGCCGTTGTCATTGGCCGCAGTAATATCGTGGGCAAACCGGTATCGTTGCTGCTCCAGCGCGAGAACGCAACGGTAACGATGTGTCATTCGCGTACGGCGAATATGGCTGAAATTGCCCGACAGGCAGATGTGTTGGTCGTTGCGATTGGACGGGCTAATTTTATTGATGCCAGCTACGTCAAACCGGGCGCGGTAGTTATCGATGTCGGTATGAACCGCCTTGAGAACGGCAAGCTTGCAGGCGATGTCGATTTTGAGAGCGTGAAGGAAGTTTCCGGTCCGATTACGCCTGTTCCCGGCGGCGTTGGACCCATGACCATTACCATGTTGATGCAAAATACACTGACAGCGGCAAAACGCCATCACGGATTGGCGTAAGAGAGGGGTTCTGACATGGAACCGCAACGTGTTTTATCCATCAAGGATTTAAATAAATACATTCGTATGAAATTGGATTCAGATTCACTGCTTTCCGATGTTTGGATTCGCGGCGAGATATCCAATTTCACGCATCATTCCAGTGGGCATATGTATTTTACGCTCAAGGATGAAGGCAGCCGGATTCGCGCCATTATGTTTGCATCTCATAATCAACGGCTCCCCTTCGTGCCGAAGGAAGGTGCGAAGGTGATTGCCAGGGGCAACGTGACTGTTTACGAACGGGACGGACAATACCAGTTCTATGCAACGCACATGCAGCCGGACGGCGTTGGGAGCCTGTATCTTGCATTTGAGCAGCTGAAGAAGAAGCTGGAAGAAGAGGGGCTTTTTGCAGCTGAACGGAAAAGACCGATTCCTGAGTTTCCTGAAACCATTGGAGTGATCACCTCGCCTACCGGGGCAGCTGTGCGGGATATCATGATAACCTTAGGACGGCGTTATCCCCAAGCCAAGATCATCCTTTACCCGGTTCTCGTACAGGGCAAAGGGGCAGCTCCATCCATTGTTCGTGCCATCCGCCAAATGAACGAGATGGAGGAGGCGGATGTCTTGATCGTGGGACGGGGCGGAGGATCTCTGGAGGAATTGTGGGCATTTAACGAAGAAGTTGTCGCCAGGGCGATTCGCTCCTCCTATATTCCGGTGATATCAGCAGTAGGACATGAAACGGACTTCACCATTGCCGATTTCGCGGCGGATCTTCGGGCGGCCACGCCAACGGCTGCAGCCGAGCTGGCTGTTCCGCACATGTCCGAATTGAATGGAAGACTGCAGCAGCGTCAGCGCCTTCTTAAACAATTGCTGCAGGAGCGTGTCAAACGAAGCCGTCAGCAGCTCACTTCGCTTCAGCGGTCACCCGTGCTTGTGCACCCGCGCAGGTATATGCTGCAGCATGCGGAACGTTTGGATATGCTGAAGCAGCGCCTTGGCGGGGGTATGCGCACGAAGCTGAGTCTCAGCCGTGAGAAGCAGAGCAGGATTTATCAGGGCTTAATGCGGTATAATCCGCGCGAACAGCTCACGTATGCGACAAAGCGAAATGAGGTTAGCCGAAAACAGCTGCTCACACTGATGCAGGCTGCTTTGAAGCAAAAACAATCGCAACTGCACTCTTCCTTGAGGCAGCTCGATGCCTTAAGCCCGCTTAAGGTTATGGGTCGAGGCTACAGCCTGATATACGATGAGCAGGAAAAACATCTCATTAAATCAATTCATGACGTACAGCCTGGAGATCTGGTCCAAATCAAAGTGAGCGATGGTCAGCTTTCATGCCAGGTATGGGGACTTAAGGAGGATGGGCAAAATGACGGACAAGGAAAATGAGCTGAAATTCGAGGATGCAATGATCCAGCTGGAGGATATCGTCGGAGAGCTTGAACATGGAGACGTGCCTCTTGAGAAGGCCATCGAGCTTTTTCAGGAGGGCATGAAACTGTCACAGCTTTGCAGTCAGAAGCTGGAGCAGGTGGAGCGGAGAATCGAAATGATTGTCGAGGAAAACGGCGAGCTTCGTAAAAAGCCGTTCGGCAGCGAGCTAGATGTAAATGGCGGTGACGCACTTTGAGAGAAACGGTCTCCTTCAGAGATTATCATCAAAACATCATAGAGCGGGTGACCACGAGACTTGAGGGAAGTATTCCTGCGAGCTGGCACATACCGTCTTCGCTTCGGGAAGCCATGCTGTATTCCTTGATGGCCGGCGGCAAACGCATGCGTCCGCTGCTGGTGATGGCTGCCTGTGAGGCCATGGAAGGAAACGAGGATGCGGCGCTTGATGCAGCTTGTGCTGTCGAGATGGTACATACTTATTCCCTGATCCATGACGATTTGCCGGCAATGGATAATGACGATTACCGTCGCGGCAAGCTTACGAATCATAAGGTATTCGGGGAAGCTGCGGCCATATTGGCCGGCGATGCTCTTCTTACGCATGCATTCTACCTCGTAGCGCAATTGTCAGGCACTTATGGCATACCGGCTGACAAGGTCGTGGAGATTACGTTGGATCTGTCCGAATTATCGGGACCCAAAGGCATGGTGGGTGGACAAGCAGCCGATATGGAGGGGGAACAGGGACTAACCGAATTATCTCAGCTGGAATACATTCATCTTCATAAAACGAGCGATTTGATCATGTTTTCACTGCTTGCAGGCGGCAGAATTGCCGGAGCGGATGCAGCAAGATTGGAAGCACTCCGCATCTTTGGACGCAAGATAGGACTTGCTTTTCAAATTCAGGACGATATTCTGGATATTGTCGGAGATGAGACAAAGCTTGGCAAAAAAACACAAAGTGACATTAAGCAGGAAAAGGTAACATATCCCTATTTTATCGGTCTTGAAGCCTCGAAGAAGGAAGTGGAGCGCCTTACGGAAGAAGCCAAATCGGCCATCTCGAAAGCGGGTTTCACCAATCCTGCGCGACTGCTGGAAATCGCTGACTATTTGATGAACCGGGACCATTAATCGGCATCATTTTATGTTTGCGTAACGTTTTGTGATATAATGACGAAAAGAATCGCTGGTTCTGCAAAGAAAGCGTAATCATAAGAAATGAAAATAGGCTTCACATGAAAGCCAACTTACAAAAAATATCTAATATATCAAGGAAAGCGGGGAGATTGACGTGCTGCTTCCACAAATTAATCAGCCAGAACAAATCAAATCTCTATCGGTTGACGAGCTCACTTCTCTGGCGGCTGAAATCCGTCAATTTCTGATTGAGAAGCTGTCTGTGACAGGAGGGCATCTTGCATCAAATTTGGGAGTGGTGGAACTCACGCTGGCCCTGCATTACTGCTATGACAGTCCACGTGATAAATTTATTTTCGATGTCGGTCATCAAGCCTATGTACACAAAATGTTGACCGGGCGGATGGACCAGTTTGACACCCTGCGTAAATATAAGGGTCTATGCGGCTTTGTCAAAAGAAATGAAAGCGAGCATGACGTATGGGAAGCCGGACACAGCAGCACATCGCTGTCGGCAGCCATGGGTATGGCTCTTGCCCGGGATTTCAAGGGAGAGAAAAATAAGGTTGTAGCTGTTATCGGAGACGGTGCATTAACCGGTGGTATGGCTTTCGAAGCCTTGAATCATATCGGACATGAACAAAAAGACTTAATGGTCATATTAAACGACAACGAAATGTCCATCGCTCCGAATGTAGGCGCGATGCATAACTACCTAAGTAAAATTCGTTCCGACCGCCATTATTTGCGGGCAAAGGATGAGCTTGAAATACTGCTGAAGAAAATTCCGGCGATCGGAGGCAAGCTGGCCAAAACCGGCTCTCGCCTGAAGGATAGCCTGAAATATATGATGGTACCCGGCGTATTGTTCGAGGAACTGGGACTGACATACCTCGGCCCCGTAGACGGACATGATCTCCAAAAGCTAATTGAGACTTTTAAACAGGCTGACAATGTCCGTGGACCTGTCTTTGTTCACGTTTTGACAACGAAAGGCAAGGGCTATAAGCCCGCTGAAGCCGACTCTTATAAATGGCATGGCATTTCTCCGTATAAGATCGAATCGGGTCAAGTGTTGAAATCCGTTGGCAATCCGATGTATACGGAGGTATTCGGCAAAACGCTCATAGAGCTTGGCGAGCAGGATCCGCGCATTGTAGCCGTTACACCGGCCATGCCGAGCGGTTCGGGTCTGATTCCGTTCAGCGAGAGATTTCCGAACCGAATGATTGATGTCGGCATTGCGGAACAGCATGCGGCGACCATGTGCGCAGCGTTAGCTATGGAAGGCATGAAGCCTGTGTTTGCGGTATACTCGACCTTTATGCAGAGAGCATATGATCAGATCGTTCATGATATTTGCCGTCACAATGCTAATGTCATGTTCGCCATTGACCGGGCGGGTTTTGTTGGGGCAGACGGCGAAACTCATCAAGGCGTCTTCGATGTGGCTTTCATGCGGCATATCCCAAATATGGTCATGATGATGCCTAAGGATGAAAATGAGCTTCGCCATATGATGAAAACGGCCCTGGATTATGATGATGGACCGATTGCATATCGCTATCCGCGGATTAACGGACTTGGGGTTTCCCTGGATGAGAAGCTTGTACCGATTCCGATCGGCAAGTGGGAAACGGTACGCGAAGGCGAAGGCTATGCCGTGCTTGCATCCGGGCCTATGGTTCAGATTGCGCTAGAGGCGGCGGAGCAATTGAAACGTGAAGGCATCAACCTCCGCGTCGTCAACGCTCGTTTCTTGAAGCCGCTGGATGAGGAGATGCTTCTTGAGTTGGCTCAAAGCCATACGAATATGATTGTTCTTGAAGAAGTGAGTGAAGCGGGAAGTCTTGGCAGTGCCGTCCTTGAGTTCTACGCCTCCAAGCATATTTTTGATACCAGAGTCTCCTTGATGGGAGTTCCGGACCGCTTTATCGAGCACGGAAGCGTTAAAGAACAACGTGAAGAGACCGGTTTGACGGTTGAAGGCGTATGCGCCGAAATCAAGCAGTTGATGTCACTGCATTCCTTCGGAATCGGTAAAACAGGATTTTCTTCTTAACTTGGGAAACAGATCAGGAGATAAACATGAATTCGCCAAAAGAACGGATTGATATCCTGCTGGTTGAGCAGGGGTTTTACGATAGCCGAGAAAAGGCTAAGGCAGCCATCATGGCTGGGTTGGTGCTAGGTAATGAGGAACGCATCGAAAAGGCAGGCATGAAGGTCCCAAGGGACATCGTGATTCGCGTTAAAGGCGCTGTTCATCCTTATGTCAGCCGCGGTGGATTGAAGCTGGAAAAAGCCATTAACACCTTTGGGATCGAAATGGAAGGCCGAACGATGCTGGACATCGGTTCCTCGACCGGAGGATTTACCGATTGTGCTCTCCAACATGGAGCTAAGTACGTCTATGCCATCGATGTGGGTTCAAATCAGCTGGATTGGTCGCTTCGGAATGATGAACGGGTATGCGTCATGGAAAAAACGAATTTTCGGTATATGACACCTGAGGATTTAAAGGGACCCCAGCCTGATTTTGCAAGCATTGATGTTTCTTTCATTTCGCTGCGGATAATTCTGCCTCCATTAAAAGCGTTGCTGAAGCATCCGGGTGATGTGGCCGCTTTGATAAAGCCGCAGTTCGAGGCTGGGCGGGAAAAGGTCGGTAAATCCGGTGTGGTGCGTGAACCGGCCGTTCATCGAGAAGTATTGATGAATATTTTGAGCTTCGCTCATGATTTGGGATTCGGGCTGAAGGGTCTGACCTTCTCGCCGATTACCGGTGGTGAGGGGAATATTGAATTTCTTGCACATTGGCATTTGAGCGAAGAAGATGACTCTGGAGAAGGGGATTCTTCGGAGGAATTCGATGCCAGACTTCAGGCACTGGTTAACGACGTGGTAGCTCAAGCCTCAAATACCTTTACGGGAAACTCATCCAAAGGATGAGTTTCTTTTCTTTGAGGATTTTTTTCAGCAAGTTAAAAAAGAGATTTGAGGAGAACGTCTGTTTGGGATATAATGGACTTGGAATTGATCTTTATGCAGTAATACGCATGACTTTATATGAAGCATAGCGCTTCATTAATCATGATGAAGCTTGATGTCATTCGAAGCTAAAAAAGGAATTTCTTCCGGTTCTCGCGAATAGAACCATGAGGTGATCGGGATGGAGGAACGGGCAGATTGGCTCGTCATGCTTCTTATTGGATTGCTGCTTTTGGTTTGGTTCGCATATGGGTTAAGGTCCTGGTTGTTCAAGCCGCTGCCTGCCCGTATACCGGAAATGCCGATAAACGAGGATATACCGGATCATCCGGCGGTTGATATGTTGGAGAGAGCAGGTTATGAAGTGCTCGGAGGTAAAATTAAAATTCCCCTCTTATTCGAAGTGGATGGGGAAGACTTTCACAGCCGCCTATTCATTGATTTCATTGTCCGGAACGATGAAAACATATTGTATCTGGTCAAAGTCGCCCGCAGCCGTCTTCCGATGGATTGGACGGGAAGCTCGATCCGGGATCGTTTGCTTCCGTATTTCCTGCTCTATCCGGGCTGCGGAGGTGTATTATATGTGGACGTGGACAAGGATGAGGTTGCTTGCATTCATTTTGATTGGGATGAAGAGGACTCTATTGGATATGATGAATAAATATAAGTTTTTTACAGGAGGTTTCTATGAAGGGACAACGACATATTAAAATTCGCGAAATCATTACCCAGCAGGAAATTGAAACACAGGACGAGCTGGTGGAGGCGCTGCGCGCAGCCGGCTTTCAGGTGACCCAAGCCACCGTCTCCAGGGATATTAAGGAACTCCTGCTTATTAAGGTGCCAATGGATGACGGAAGATATAAATATTCTTTGCCGACCGATCAGCGGTACAACCCGATCCAGAAGCTGAAACGCGCGCTCGTGGATAATTTCGTCCATATCGATTACACCAATAATCTGGTAGTGATGAAGGCTCTGCCCGGAACGGCCAATGCCATTGCGGTACTGTTGGACAACATGGAATGGAATCAGATTATGGGTACGATCTGCGGGGATGATACGATTCTGATGATCTGTCGTACCAATGAAGACAGTGAGAGTCTGGTTAAGCTTATCATGAGTTACATTTCTTAGAATCAGGATTGGCGCATATTTGGGAGGTGGCTTTTTTAAATGCTGATGACATTGAGCATTCGGAATCTGGCCGTTATTGAAGCGGTCGACGTGTCATTCCATGCAGGGTTTCATGTTCTAACAGGGGAAACGGGAGCCGGCAAATCGATTGTTATTGATGCATTGGGGCTTATTGCCGGAGGCAGGGGCTCCGCTGATTTAATCCGTTATGGTTGTGACAAAGCGGAAATTGAAGCCATGTTTGACCTGCATCATAATCATCCTGTTTGGAACGCTTTGGAACAACTCGGCATCAGCGCCGAACCTGACGAGCATTTAATTATCCGACGTGAAGTGACCAGCCAAGGAAAAAGCACGTCGCGCATCAATGGGCAGCTTGTCAATCTGACAATGCTACGGGAGATTGGTGAACAACTGATTAACATCCACGGCCAGCATGAACATCAGAACCTGATGCGCGCTGACCGTCATTTGCATCTTCTCGATACGTACGGCGAAGCGGTAATTGGTCCTGTGAAACGTCTGTATCAGGAAAAGTACGCATCGTTCTCAAGAGTCGAGAAGGAATACAGGGAGCTCATGACCAACAGCCAGAAAACGTATCAAATGCTCGACCTTTACCGTTTTCAACTTGAGGAAATTTCGGCAGCTTCCTTAAAATCCGGCGAGGATGAATGGCTTTTGGAAGAAAGGGTCAAGCTATCCCATAGTGAGAAAATGATGGATTCCGTCTCGGGCGCATATGACCTCATCTATGGCCAGCATGGGTTGGGAACGCTAAGTACAGCGGTGTCCCGGCTTGAAGACGTTGCGCAGTATGATGAAAAGGAACTGAAACCCATTTTGGAACAGCTGCAATCGGCGTATTATCAACTAGAGGATGCCGCATTCCAGCTTCGTGATTACCGTGATGATATCGAGTTTAACCCTGAACGACTCAATGAGGTGGAAGAGCGTTTGGATTTGATCTCTTCCCTGCGTCGTAAGTATGGAGAAAATGTGGATGAAATCCTGGCGTACTATAACAATATTTTTCAGGAAACCCATGCCCTGGAGAATAAGGATGAGCGTCTGGAGGAGCTCAAAGCCCGCCGCGACGATTTGCTCACCGATCTGATTGCGACGGCACAGGAGCTGAGCGAAGCCCGTCAGATGTGTGCTGCGGACCTCGCTGGGCAGGTCGAGAAGGAATTGAAGGACCTTCATATGGAAAGAACGTCGCTTGAGGTGCGGTTGGACCGCTTGGAGGATCCGAAGGGCGCCGAAATCGACGGTAGAAAAATCAGGCTGACGCGTCAAGGAGTCGATATCGCAGAATTTATGATATCTCCAAATCCGGGGGAACCTTTGCGTCCGCTCAGCAAAATAGCATCAGGCGGGGAGCTCTCCAGAATGATGCTGGCCATGAAAAGCATTTTTGCGCGGCATGACCGTATTCCGGTGTTGATCTTCGACGAAGTGGATACAGGCGTAAGCGGACGGGCGGCTCAGTCTATTGCCGAGAAGCTGGATAAGCTGGCGGATCAATGCCAAGTCTTCTCCATTACGCATTTGCCGCAGGTTGCCTGCATGGCAGAGCATCAATATCTCATTGAGAAAAATATTGAGGGCGAGCGTACCATGACGCGTGTGGAGGAACTATCTGACCGTGGACGGATTGAAGAACTGGCGCGAATGCTGGGCGGTGTTGAAATTACCGAGAAAACACTCCATCATGCCCAAGAAATGTTGAAGCTGGCGGAGGAACGAAAAGCTGCCAAAACCGCACCAGAGTAATGATTGACAGTAATAAAAGCCTGGAGGCAGGGTAATCTTAAAGGTACGCAATTGGCGACCACCTTTTTCGTCAAGCGAAAGAAGCAAAAGGGAGCGTGACAGCCATTGAACTCCAGCCTCAGGAATAAAATGCTCGGTCTTTTCATTGTCTTCTTTCTGTTTTTCTTATGCATCACTGCACCAGTGCAAAGTTTTAAGTCCATACCCAGTGAGATCAAAATGTTCGCTGGCGACACGAACTCCGTTCAGTTGGCTATGCCGGTGGGAGCACAGGCAACGGTGGATCGTCCGGATGTACTGCAAATGAATGGTTCTTCTTCCTCGACGTATAAGGTCACACCGCAGCATCCGTTGCAACTGCAGCCACAGCAGAGCGGAAGCGCTAAACTGACGCTGAAGCTGTTCGGCAAAATTCCGTTTAAAACGGTACAGATTCATGTGATTCCTGGCCTTAAAGTGATTCCAGGCGGACAAACGATTGGTGTTAAAGTCAAATCGGCTGGCATTCTGGTGGTGGGTCATCACCTGGTGCATATCGATCCATCAACCCGGGTATCCCCCGGAGAAAATGCAGGCATTCAGTTAGGCGATTTAATGACGCATATGAACGGTGTGCCGCTGCAGGATATTTCCAAGGTAGCTCAAGTGGTGGAGGATGCGGGCAAAAGCAAACAACCGCTGGAGATTACGTTCAAACGCGGGGACAAGACCATGAAGACCAAGTTAACACCTGCATACGACCAAAGCGAAGGGAAATGGAGACTTGGACTTTACATTAGAGACTCCGCAGCAGGTGTGGGAACATTGACGTTCTATGCCCCTGATCAAGGCGTATATGGGGCTCTGGGACATGTGATTACGGATATGAACACGCAGACGCCAATTACAGTTGGCAGCGGGGAAATATTGCAGTCGAGCGTAACCTCCATATCCAAATCGCAAGATGGGGAACCTGGGGAGAAAAGAGCCCATTTTCTGAAGGACAGCAAAATTTTGGGCAGCATAGAGCGCAACACCCATTTTGGCATCTTCGGGAAAATGAATCGGAATCCGGATTACAGCCTTTATAAAGAAGGCATCCCTGTTGCTTTTGCACAGGATGTTAAGGAGGGCCCGGCAGAGATCCTGACGGTTGTAGACGGCCAGCAGGTGGAGAAGTTCAAGGTGAACATCGTCCACGTTGCGAAACAGGATACTCCGGCCACCAAGGGCTTGGTGCTCCGGATTACAGATCCAAGACTGATCGAGAAAACGGGCGGCATTGTACAGGGCATGAGCGGAAGCCCAATCGTGCAGGATGGTAAGCTCATCGGTGCTGTAACCCATGTGTTTGTTAACGATCCGAAGTCCGGCTATGGCTGCTTTATCGAATGGATGCTTCAAGATTCCGGCGTAATACCACAACAGACAGACAACGCATCAAATCTTAAGGCCAGCTGAGCCTTAAGATTTTTTGTCGTATAAGGAAGAAATACATAGGATTTTGAATAAAAATATTTATTATAAATCAACTGCAAAAAAAAATAAACAAAAATAATTTTCGACAGAAGGAATTTAAATTCGGATGTCGAAAACTATTTCAGACAAAAAAAATTGGATAATGATTCTAAGGAGGAAGCAGCCAGTGCAAAAAATCGAGGTTTTGTTGGCGGATGACAACCGTGAATTCACTAATTTGCTTGCTGAGTACATTACGGAGCAAGAAGATATGATGGTTACGGGAATCGCCTATAATGGCGAGGAAGTACTTAATATGATAAGTGAAACACGAAAAATTCCGGACGTACTGATTTTGGATATTATTATGCCACATCTGGACGGCTTGGGTGTTCTGGAACGGTTGCGTGAAATGAATTTGTCACCACAGCCCAAAATCATCATGCTGACTGCTTTCGGACAAGAGAACATCACTCAACGGGCTGTACAGCTTGGAGCGTCTTATTACATTCTTAAACCGTTTGACATGGAAGTTCTTGCGAGCCGAATTCGACAGCTTGTGGGCCAACAAAGTGTAACTGCGGGGAATGTCAGTATGTCATCGTCCATCAAATCCAACGTGGTTCCGATGGCCAAAGGAAAGAATTTGGATGCCAATATCACTTCGATCATACATGAAATCGGTGTTCCTGCGCATATTAAAGGATATCAATATCTGCGCGAAGCAATCACCATGGTCTATAATAACATCGAAATTTTAGGTGCCATCACCAAAACGCTGTATCCGGCGATCGCCGAAAAATTCAAAACCACGCCTTCCCGCGTGGAACGCGCCATCCGTCATGCGATCGAAGTCGCCTGGACGCGCGGCAACATCGACTCCATTAGCCATCTGTTCGGCTACACGATCAATATCAGCAAATCCAAGCCAACCAATAGCGAGTTCATCGCGATGGTCGCAGACAAGCTGAGAATCGAGCATAAGGTGTCCTGAAAGGGTTAGGGGCATTGAGATAGCAAGAATAACCTAAGCTAAACATTGGGTACTTCAAGCCGCTGTGTATTTGGATTCTTTTTGCATCCAATACACAGCGGTTTTTTGATTTTAATAAGAAATTCTACGAGCAGAGCGATTCAGGAGTTGTTTCTAACCAAACTTCAATTAAAAGTTATGCCCGGGCAGCAGTTCTGGGTAGAATCTGAATACAGCGTAGATTGTTTGGTGTGATCTTCTGGGTTCAATGGACCAGGTGACTGTGTTACACTATTCCTATCAAAAATTTTCATGGGAGTTGTGGAGTCCGTGTCACAGTCAGAGAAGATCGTAGGTTACAAAGTAAAGTTTGATATGGGAAAAAGATTCAGGGTCAAGCTTTATATGACCAAGGAATATTATGAGGTTTGGAAGCATATCAGAGATTCTGCCATCAAGGATGTATGGATTGAAGAGGTAGAGCTTGAACAACGATTTTTCATGAAATAAATGAATGAAAGAGTGTTCATTCCAGACCTTTTGTATAGCTGAAGCCAGCGCATAAACAACGGGTTCTATATAGATCAAGGGGCGCATCCCCGGGAAAGGCTTATACTGCCCGGGTATGTGCCTTCATTGTATTCAAGTGCTAAAACTTTCGTATTGCTGCATCTGATATAGTATATGTGAACTGGAATATGTTAGTATATGAATGGATTGGTAGAATAAAGGTTCTAAAATACATAATGAGCAGAACGCAAAAAAATCATTACTTGCAGAAACGTTTCTCGCAAAACATAGGAGGATTGCAGTTGTCGAAGGTTTGGGTGCTGAATATTTTCTTACTTGCAATGGTTGTCATTGCTTTGATTTTCCTGATAGGCAGAAAAGACATTAAAGTGGGTTCGCCTTCCGAGCCGCCGCCAATCGTCAAGCCATCCATTGAGATTGTGGAACAGGGAGAGAGTGTATATGGATATACCAACGATGGGGAAACCGTATCTGGGAAGAGTGAACATGTGTATTTGACCCAAGCGGTGACCATTTATAATCCGCATGATTTCCCAGTCACTGTCGGTGGGGTATATAACGAAGTATACGATACGGCGGATACACGCATAGATTCCGATGAAATTCAGATCATTCGGACCCTTGCACCTGGAGAAGTCGTTCAAATGGCTGGTAACCATTATCTCAGTAGATTGCACTTTCGAGAAGATTACGGATACAGCAAAATTGTAACGGATGTGTCCAAAGGTTTTGATTCCGAGACTCCCTATACCAACCTGGAAACGAAAAACCTTAGTTATCATTTCAAGAATGCAGATCCAGGGAATACCTTTCTACAGATTGAAGCCATATTTGCGAATCATTCAGAACAGAACGTAGACACTACGAAAGTGAATTTTGTGATCTATTTTTACGACAAAACCGGGAAGGTCATTGGCGGGAACACGGCATCTAGTATTACCTTTCAGCCCGAGCGGATTAAACCTGGTGAGGAAAAAAGAATATCTTTTGAAGGTGCACTGATTGGCAGAACATTCTCCAAGAATATTGCTTCGGTTAAAGTGTTCGCCGGCTGCGGCAATTGCAGGTCGTAAGAAAAACCCTCTTTTCAGACTGAAAAGAGGGTTTTTTATAAGCAATTCACGAATTCTAGACATTCGTATTTTGCAAGAATAAACATCCGTTATATGCAATCTTTCCACGATGTGGGCATCTCGATAACGTTTTTACCTCAATGACTTCTTATATTTATGAAAAAAGTGTTGGCAATTAGGTTATAATTGGATAAATAGTAAGGGAGGAATTGGGAAATGGGCCGCGTTTTTGTGATCTCGGATCATCATTTTGGTCATCAGAAAATTATCGATTTTGAATCCAGACCCTTCGCTAATGCAGCAGAAATGGATGAGTATATGATTGAGCAGTGGAACGCCGTGGTGTCACAAGAGGACAAGGTGTTTCATCTCGGGGATTTCTCCTTCTATAATAAAGAAAAGACAAAGGCGATTGTGGAGCGGATGCATGGAACCAAGTCACTCATTCTGGGGAATCATGACCGGGGACGAAGCAAGGCCTGGTGGCTGGATGCCGGCTTCAATGACGTGAGCGAATACCCCATTATTTATCAATCCTTTTTCATTTTGTCCCATGAACCGATTTATATGAACAAACATATGCCATATGTAAATATCCATGGTCATATCCATGGTCAAAAGTATGAAGGCCAGCATTATTTTAATGTGAGTGTGGAGCACTGGGATTACAAACCGGTATCATTTGAAGATATCAAGAATAGTTTGGTCCCAAACGAGGAGCAATAAGGTCTGAACGTTGCGTGAAATCTGATGTGGAGATTCATAGGTAAAAGTTACAAACTTTTGGCTGGATAAGCATCCCTAAAAAACATAGTATGGAGATAGGGTAGGGGCTTATGACAAGCTGTGCCATACGCTGGAAGAGAGGAGCTTCACGTTGGCTTACAAAAAATGGGTTATTGCTGCGTCCGCAGCAGCTGTCGTTTTGTTATCCGGTACATCAATTATGGCCTTCGCGAAGGCTAATCCTATAAAAATCATGTTGAACGGCACGGAGCTCATCACCACCAAAGCGGCGAAGAAGGTGGACGGTGTCGTGATGCTTCCATTAAGGGAATTTGGTGAGTTGTTTGGCAAGGATGTTCAATTGGATGAGAAAAATAATACCGTTTCCATCCATTCAATATCAGGAGTTGTGGTGGGAGAGTCTGAGGATAAGAGTATCCAAATCACAGGTAACAAGACCGAATCAGGCACGTACGATCATCTTCAGATCAAGACCCCTACATTTAGCCGGAGTATTCCGGGTTACAATGTTACGAATCCATCTTATGCACCACTTATAACCGCAGAGGATCTGGATGGAGACGGTTCCAAAGAAATCGTGATTATTCTAACCACAGGTTACGGTACCGGAGTTTACCAATCCAATGTTCTTGTGTATAATGCGGAAGGATCATCGATTCCAGTGGAAGATGCCGAGACCGCCTTTTTGAAGCAGTATAACGGCAATTATACCGCAAAAGGACTTGAAATACTCGTGCAAGACAGCCGTTATATCGTCCCTTACGAGAGCCTGATGTCTGATAAAGAGCATCTCGGAGACCATCCGGGCATCGGTGGTGTGATGCAATATACCATTGAAGACGGAGTATTAACGGCCAAAACTGCGGTTCAGGTCAGTATGTCTGAATTCGTTGGTGATTTAACATTGAAATATTCATTTAAAAACGGCTTGTTTCAAGCCGGGGACGCAAGCTTTGAACTCTACCCGGAATATCGTTCTTAACGTAAGAAAGGAAGTCTATGAAAACATCTAAGAGTACATACACCATGATTGTTTCCATGCTCGCAGCCCTGCTTATGCTGGTGGTTGCAGGCTGCAGCATCGGCGAAATGGCGGATTCGGGAACAACGGAGCCCGCGGATGGACAGAAGTTAAAGGTTTATTTTCTCGATGTGGGACAAGGGGCTTCACAGCTGCTCGTCACTCCCTCTGGAAAAACGATGCTGATCGACGCTGGTAACAACGACAAAGAACAAACGATGCTGGATTATATGAAAAAGTATCATATTTCTAAGCTTGATGTGGTCATTGGTACGCATCCGGATGCAGATCATATCGGAGGGCTTGATAAGGTTATTGATCAAATCCCGGTTGAAACGATATATATGCCGAAGGTGCAGTCCAATACGAAAACCTTTGAATCCTTGCTGAATTCGATCAAAAATAAAGGTCTCAAGGTTAAAACGGCCAAAGCGGGTTTATCATGGGATTTGGATGATCAGGTTCATGTGGATATGCTGGCTCCTAAGGGCACTTATGAGGATACCAATAATATGAGTGCTGTTGTAAAAGTGACTTATGGTCGTCATTCTTTTCTACTGACAGGGGATGCTGAAGCTGAAAGCGAAAAAGCGATGCTGGCCTCTGGAGCTGATCTCCA
This sequence comes from Paenibacillus dendrobii, assembly GCF_009807035.1. GTDB lineage: Bacteria > Bacillota > Bacilli > Paenibacillales > Paenibacillaceae > Paenibacillus_AQ > Paenibacillus_AQ dendrobii. Next base: position 329,010 of record NZ_WUBI01000002.1, on the reverse strand, counting down.
GGCAGACGTTATGCTAGTTGGTCACCATGGCTCCAATTCATCCACGACATTGAATTTTTTGAAGCAAGTCAATCCGAAATATGCCGTGATACAGGTAGGGAAAGACAATAAGTATGGTCACCCGAAGAGCGCGATTTTGAACCGTTTACAGAAGCAGGGTGTCGAGGTTTACCGTAATGACAAGCAGGGAACCATTGAGATTACAACGGATGGGAAATCAATTCATATTGTCACGGAAAGGTGAGTGGCGCATGTGAAAGGAAATATGGGTTATGTCGAGGGATTCGAAGATGATTATTGCAAAATCGAAATTGACGGCAACGTAGAAGCGATTCCCAAGTCGAAAGTCGATTCCAGGGTGAAGCGCGGAGACGTGGTGGAATGGAACGGAACAGAGTGGATTCCCAATGCCATATTAACAAAGGATCGCAGCAGTGAAATCAAAAAAATGATGGATGATGTGTGGGAAGATTAAAAAAACTCTTCAACTGATATCAGTTGAAGAGTTTTTTTGCTGAATAAAAGATATATAGCAAATATATGGATTATTCCTCTACGATCAGTTGGCCCTTCATATCGCTATGTCCCGCGCCGCACATTACGGAGCAATCGAAATCAAATGTTCCGGCTTTGTCAGCGGTAAATTCAGCGGTACCGTCTTTTTGCAGGTTCACATTGTACTCAGGAATTTCAAGACCGTGTGCACCATCGGTATTTTTAAAAGTCAGCTTTACTTTCTCGCCTTTTTTCACTTTGATTTCAGATGGTGTGAATTCAAAGCTTTTAGCGTTTACCGTAATTTCTTTGGTGTCTCCGCCTGCGGAAGATGAAGAATCAGATGCGCTGCTGGAAGTGGAATCATCGTTGCCGCAAGCAGCAAGTACAGTTGCAGAAAGAGCCGCAACTGCGATCAGAGAAAATAATTTCTTTTTCATTACTATGGTGCCTCCCCTTTTTGTATATGTGGTTAAGTAGTATTAACCGTTACAAAACACGAGTTTACGCTTTCCCTATGAGAGTGTCAACATCAAATTTATTGGAAAAATCGGAACTTTCATTGTAAAAGAGTTGTTTTTGAGTGATTTATCATGTTCATTTCTGGGAAATGATGTACCGTTTATATTATATGAAAATATTGAATATGATCTCAAGTTGATGAAATTTTCGACAAGTAGTAAAAGAGCGCAGAATTTGTTGAATGAAGTGCTTATGAGCCGGACCAATATCCATGCAAAGTAAAAAAAGGAGGGCTCTTCTCAATGAAGAGTCTCCTTTTTCTGCTTCACATATTATTGAACTTTGTGGGGAGGAACAAAGCAGTTCCGGCAGCGGGGCTCATAATCATCTGAATCTCCGATCAGAATAATCGAGCCATGCGGTGCGGGCTTGCCATTCACGATCCGCTGCGTAAAGACGGCCTCGGGGCTTCCGCAAACCGCACAAAAGGCGGTCAGCTGCTGAATGTCATCGGCCATAGCCAGCAGTCCGCCGATAAAACCGAACTCTTTGCCTCTATAATCCATATTCAAGCCATCAACAATCACATGTTTGCCCCGGTATGCCAGCTCTTCCACGAGACCGAGGATGGGCTTGTTAAAAAACTGCACCTCGTCGAAGGCAACAACGTCCGCATCGGCAGTCTCTTTGATTATGTTAGCCACAAGCTCATCCGTGAGATGCTTAGGAATGGAAATGGCAGGCAGACGATAACCGATCCGGCTGACAATTTCGTCCTTGGCATAACGCTGGTCTTCCGCCGGCTTATAGGCGACCAGCTTTTTCCGTCCATACTGCACCAGTTTTTGGCATCTGCGGATCAGTTCACCTGATTTTTCACTAAACATGGGTCCCGTAATTACGGTAATCCGTCCTCTATTCACTTTTATGCTCCTTTCCCACTTGAAGCAGGTCTTTCATAGGATGAAGAATCACGAAAAATGGCGACTTTTATAGAGTACCATAATCTGTTGGGGGTGGCTATAGACATTTGCGTACTGGCTGCGCAGGTCAGAAAGTGGTAAGGTTAGTGAAGGAAACAATGGACTACGGAGGTAAGAAATCATGCTTGAAAAGATAGAACAATATAAGGAAAGAATTACGGAATTGTCAAATGAAATGGAGCAGGCACCAGAGGTCAAAGCACTTGTGGAAGAGCTGCTGGCGGATTTAAACACTTCCATCCTTCAGAATCACTCGCTGCGTAGAACCATTTTGAAGAGTTCTTCCAAGGAATCGAGAATGTCGACCAAATTGCGGGATGCTTTATACGAATAGCAGGCGTAACGCTTATTTTCTAATTAAGATACACCAATTTCACTCTGCCGTTATATGCTGTATCAGTAGTACATCAGATATGGCGGGGTGATGAAGTGGGGCGTCCCAGAAAGAAGCCGCAGCAGAATTACAAAGCTCCTCCAAAAAAGAAGCCGCTTCGGGCTTCGATTACTTCTACGGAATTAAGTCCACAGCAAATTGCAGTTGTGGGAGCACTTCTCTCCGGTTTTTTTGTGGTGGAATCCGTGCTTTATAATCGAAATAACGAGCTAAAAGTGATACTGACCAGTACATCGTTGACCGAGGAGTCGATTCTCGGCAATAAGGAGCGGGAGGAAGAAGAAGATATACCTTTGGATGTGATCGCAAGCGGACCAGATTTGATTCCGCATCTGACAACGCTGTCCCAATCGATGCGAAAAAGCTAAAAAACCCCACCACAATATAAAGCGGCGGGGTTTTCTTGCGTTTATGAAGTTGGCTGAGCCGGCGGTTTGGGCTTGCGTTTTTCCTTAAATCGTGGTCCTACATAATTCCGTTTGCGGTCCCGGTATAGAATCCATCCGCCAAGAAAGCTCATGCCGATCAGGAACATCAGCAAGCCCAGCAGAAAGTGGCTCCAACCGAACGATGGGTTAGCTACGCTCGCGTCCCCGTGAACGGAATAGAAGGCAAATACGGCGTCCTTCATAAATAAAAAACCTGTCATTGCCATCAGTCCTGGCACAACAAGAATAAGAATGGCAATGAAGCGGGAAATCATTAATTTCATCTGAAAAATCCCTTCCTGTCGTTCTTTTTTGCTTATTCCTATCATAACGTTTTCATGATCTTCTGTCCATTTAGGTGGACAATCTAATTTGTAATGAAGGAAAAAGGGAGTACAATAGAAAAGATACGATGAGAGCATCAGAAATGGAGCTTATAGGACTCTTGAATTTTCTAATTAATGATAAATGTGGGGGATGGATATGACAATTTCTTGTGACGTGGCAGTTCTCGGAGGTGGAACCGGTGGTTATGTTGCGGCGATCCGGGCAGCCCAGCTTGGCAAACAGGTTGTAATTATTGAATCGGACAAGCTGGGAGGCACCTGTCTTCACCGGGGATGTATCCCGAGCAAGTCGCTGCTGCGGAGTGCAGAGGTATACGCGGACATCCGCGAAAGTGAAAGCTACGGCATTGAGACTACAGGTGCGACGGTGGTTTTCTCCAAGGTGCAGAACCGGAAATCGGCAATCGTCGATCAGCTGCATCAAGGAGTACAGTATTTGATGCGCAAAAATAAGATTCAGGTCCTGCAGGGCAAAGGGCGCGTTACCGGGCCTTCGATTTTTTCTCCGAAAAGCGGAGCCGTGGCCGTCGAGCTGGCGGACGGCGAAATGGAAACGGTCGTGCCGACGAATCTGATCATTGCCACGGGCTCTCGTCCGCGCACGCTGCCGGGACTCGAACCGGATGGCCGTTACATTTTGACCAGCGATGAAGCGCTTGGCATGGACGAGCTGCCGGAATCGATTATTATTGTCGGCGGCGGCGTCATCGGTGTGGAATGGGCATCCATGCTTAACGATTTTGGCGTTCAGGTGACCATCGTCGAAGCGGCGCAGCAGCTGCTTCCCGCCGAAGACGAGGATGTAGCGCGCGAGCTGCAGAAGCTTCTCGCCAAGCGCGGCGTGAAAGTACATACCGGGAGTACGGTGAAGACGGATACGTACCAAGCGGCGGATGGCCGCGTTAGCATCGATCTTCAGAAGGGGGAACAAACCGAGACTTTGACGGCATCTTGTATTCTCGTGTCGGTCGGACGCCAAGCCAACGTGGAAAATATCGGGCTGGAAAACACGGATGTGAGGGTTGAAAAGGGCTTTATCGCAGTCAATAAGCATCTGCAAACCGGTGAATCTCATATTTACGCGATCGGGGATGTCATCGGGGGGCTACAGCTTGCGCACGCAGCGAGCCATGAAGGCATTGCGGCGGTCAATCATCTTGCCGGCGAAGCCGTTCATCATGTTCCGTCGCATATGATCCCGCGCTGCGTATATACGAGACCGGAAGTGGCCAGCGTCGGACTGACGGAAAAAGAAGCGCGTCAAAAAGGCATGGAGGTCAAGGTTGGCAAGTTCCCGTTCCAGGCGATTGGCAAAGCTTTAGTTCATGGCAGCAAGGATGGATTCGTGAAGGTTGTAGCTGATGCTAAGAGCAATGACATCATTGGCGTGCAAATGATCGGTACGCATGTGACAGATTTGATCAGCGAGGCGGCTCTGGCTCAGGTTCTGGACGCCACTCCTTGGGAGGTTGGACAGATGGTTCATCCGCATCCGACACTCTCCGAAATCGTTGGAGAATCCATGCTGGCCGTGGACGGACTCTCCATTGGGATGTAATCGGAGAAGATAGATTTTGTTGGCAAGTCGGATAGAAAAGTTTGAAAACCTCCTTTTCTTTTTGGTGCAGAAAGGATTATAATAAGGTTAACCCAAGTCTTAGTACCAGGTTTTAATAGCAGGATAAGAATTTGGTCGAAGGCTTTATTAATAAGGAGGTACCTCGCATGAATGAACAAGGTACTGTTGGAACAGGGCATGAACATGAGCAGCTTGGACTCAGCAACGGACAAGTGATCGACATGTACAGATATATGCTGCTCGCACGCAAATTCGATGAGCGTAATTTGTTGCTGCAGCGCGCAGGCAAAATCAACTTTCACGTATCGGGCGTCGGCCAGGAGACCGCTCAGGTCGCGGCAGCGTTCGCTTTGGACCGGGAAAAGGATTATTTTCTTCCGTATTACCGTGATTATGGATTTGTTTTAACCGTGGGCATGACCGCTCGGGAACTGATGCTATCTGCATTTGCGAAGGCAGAGGATCCGAACAGCGGCGGACGCCAAATGCCAGGGCACTTCGGTTCCAAAAAACTGCGCATCGTGACAGGCTCCAGTCCTGTGACCACGCAGGTGCCGCATGCGGTAGGCGTTGCGCTTGCCGCCAAGATGAGAAAGCAGGAGCTCGTATCTTTCGTTACTTTTGGCGAAGGCTCCAGCAATCAGGGCGATTTTCACGAGGGCTGCAACTTTGCCGGCGTGCATAAGCTTCCTGTCATTATCATGTGTGAAAACAACCAATACGCGATATCGGTTCCGCTTCACAAGCAGATCAGCGGCAAGGTGAGTGACCGTGCGCTGGGTTATGGGTTCCCCGGGATCCGGGTAGATGGCAATGATGCGCTTGCCGTGTACCGGGCCGTCAAGGAAGCTCGTGAGCGTGCGATCCGCGGCGAAGGTCCTACGTTGATCGAAGCGATGATGTATCGCTTGTCTCCGCATTCCACTTCGGATAACGATTTGGCATACCGGACCAAAGAAGAAGTGGAAGAGAACTGGAAGAAAGACGGGATTGCCCGGTTTAAAAATTATTTGATGGACTGCGGCATTTGGGATGAGACGAAAGAAGCGGATCTTCTGGAGCAGCTGGCGCTGGAAATTAAGGATGCGACCGAGTATGCGGACAATGCACCTTTTCCGAAGCCGGAAGACACCATGCTGCATGTCTACGCGGATGATCGTAAGAAGGGGGAAACCACATGGCAGTAATGGAATATATCGATGCAATCCGTCTGGCAATCAAGGAAGAGATGGAGAAAGATGAGTCCGTATTCGTCCTCGGCGAGGATGTGGGCGTGAAAGGCGGCGTGTTCACGACGACCAAAGGTCTTCTGGAGCAATTTGGAGAAGAACGGGTAATGGATACGCCGCTCGCGGAATCCGCCATTGCCGGCGTTGCCATCGGGGCTGCCATGGTGGGCATGAAGCCGATTGCCGAAATGCAGTATTCCGATTTCATGCTGCCTGCGACCAACCAGATCATCAGCGAGGCGGCCAAAATCCGTTACCGCTCGAATAACGACTGGAGCTGTCCGGTTGTTGTCAGAGCGCCGATCGGCGGCGGGATTTTCGGCGGTCTGTACCACTCCCAATGTCCGGAATCCATCTTCTTCGGTACGCCCGGCCTGAAAATTGTTGCTCCGTTCACCGCATACGATGCCAAGGGGCTGCTCAAAGCAGCGATCCAGGATCCGGATCCGGTACTCTTTTTCGAAAATAAAAAATGCTACAAAATGATACAAGGCGATGTACCGCTCGATGATTACACGGTTCCGATCGGCGAGGCCAATCTGCTGCGTGAAGGCGCGGATATTACGGTCATCGGATACAGCATGCCGCTGCATTTCTGCATGCAGGCTGCTGAAGAGCTTGAGAAGGAAGAGGGCATTACGTCCCATATCCTCGATTTGCGCACACTGCAGCCGCTCGACCGTGACAGCATTATTGAAGCCGTCCGCAAAACCGGCAAGGTGCTGATCGTTCACGAGGATAACAAAACCGGCGGCGTCGGAGCCGAGGTTGCGGCCATTATTTCCGAGGAATGCCTGTTTGATCTCGATGCACCGATCATGCGCTGCTGCAGCCCGGATGTGCCTGCCATGCCGATCAGCCCGCCGATGGAGAAGTTCTATATGTTGAGCAAGGATAAAGTGAAAGAAGCCATGCGTACATTGGCAATCTACTAGGGAAGCTTAGAGGTGAAAACATGTCAGAAAATCAAAAGTTAACCGATGTGGTGATGCCGCAGCTGGCCGAATCGCTGGTTTCGGCAACCATTGCCAAGTGGCTAAAGCAGCCTGGAGATAAGGTTGAGCAGTACGAGCCGATTTGCGAGGTCATTACCGACAAGGTCAATGCCGAGATTCCATCCACCATCGATGGTGTCATGTCCGAATTGATTGCGGAGGAAGGCCAGAACGTCGCCGTCGGAGAAGTGATCTGCCGTATGGCCGCCGCCGGCCAAACCGCTGCACCGGTTGTGAACCAACAGGCGCAAGAAGTTCCCGCGAGTGCCCCGACTGGCGCTTCAGGCGACCAGTCGATGAGAAGCCGGTATTCGCCGGCGGTACAATCCCTGGCCGCAGAACATGGCGTCAACTTGAACGCCGTACAGGGGACCGGCATGGGCGGACGGATTACGCGTAAGGATCTACTGGCCTTTGTCGAAAACGGCGGTGCAGCCAGCCAGCCGCAGAACACCGAAGTCCAAGGGAATCAGGCGGCGCAGTCTCCGTTCAGGGATCTGCCACATGCCAATCCTGCGGTAACGCCTGAGCAGTATATTTCAAAGCCGCCGGCACCGGAAAGAAACTCGGGTCTGCACATGACAGAAACGCCTAAAATTCCGCCGATTGAGGTGGAAAGAGGCGGCGAGCGTGAGACGCTGATTGATGTGACCCCGCTCCGCAATGCGATTGCGACCAACATGCGCCAAAGCGTGTCCGAAATTCCGCATGCATGGACGATGGTCGAAGTGGACGTGACCAATCTGGTACTGCTTCGCAACAAGCTGAAGGATGAATTCAAGCGCCGGGAAGGTTATAATTTAACGTACCTAGCCTTTTTCCTGAAAGCCGTCGTGAATGCGATCAAGGATTATCCGATCATGAACTCCGTGTGGGCCGTGAACAAAATCATCGTCAAACGCGATATCAACATTTCGCTGGCCGTCGGTACGGAAGATTCGGTTATGACGCCAGTCATTCAAAGAGCGGATCAGAAAAATATTGCGGGACTTGCGCGGGAGATTGAAGAGCTTGCTACCAAAACCCGCCAAGGTAAATTGAAGCTGGAGGATATGCAAGGAGGAACCTTTACCGTGAACAACACCGGTTCGTTCGGATCCATTCTTTCTTATCCGATCATCAATTATCCGCAGGCAGCGATTCTGACGTTCGAATCGATCGTTAAGCGTCCCGTCGTCATCAATGACATGATTGCCGTCCGTTCCATGGCCAACATCTGTTTGTCACTGGATCACCGGATTCTGGACGGCGTTATCTGCGGGCGGTTCCTGCAGCGGGTGAAGGAGAATATCGAAGCCTATACGCTGGATACCAAGGTTTATTAACGGCATCGATTGAAATAAGTTTGCTTCATGGTTTAAATTATATAGGCAGTACATTCATCATCAGGAGAGGGCGTGGACCACTTATGAACAAGGCACTTCATGTTTCCTATACGCCGATGATGGGTTATGATGCAGCATGGGATTTGCAAAAATCGATCGTGAAAAGCATTGACCTTGAAGAGCAGCAGGATACCCTGCTGCTCTTGCAGCATCCGCCAACCTATACCATTGGTTCCCAAAGACATCCGGAGCACCTGCTTTTGAGCAAGGAACAGCTCGAGGAACAAGGCATCGGTTTGTTCGAGATCGACCGCGGCGGCGATATTACATACCATGGGCCGGGCCAGCTTGTCGGCTACCCTCTGCTTACGCTGGAAGGTGCGGGACTCGATTTGCATGGCTATTTGCGCGATCTTGAGCAGGTCATCATCAATTATTTGGATCATTACGGAATCGAAGCGGGACGCAAACCCGAGTATACAGGTGTATGGGTAGGCGATTTGAAGATATGCGCCATTGGCGTAAAATTCAACAAATGCCGAAGCCGGCGGGCGTTCGTGACCAGTCACGGGTTTGCATTTAACATCAAGGCAGGAATAGGTGAGCAGGGTTTTAAAGGAATCATTCCTTGCGGCATTCAGGAGTATGGAGTGACCTCGCTTGAGGAGTGCGCGGGGAGATCCTTTACCGTGGAACAGGTTGCAGAGGAAATCGTGCCGTTCTTTACGAAGGTATTTGACTATGAGGCGAAGCCGATCCCAGATACTGCCCGCTGAATCAGCGGGCGATCAGGGATTCGACCACTCCGAAAATAACGGAGCCGAACATGGCGATGAGCATCAGATAAACGAAAATGCGAAACCATTTTTTATTTTGCATAGCTACTCCTTTATGAATAGAAGATAAATGGAATGCCATAGCGAGTATTCACTAGGCATCTGCTAGGTTTATTGTAACTTAACAATGAGAGAGAGGGAAGTCCAATGATCAGACAAGACCGTTTAGTGGAAGAATTTATGGAACTCGTGAAGGTGGACAGCGAGACGGGACACGAAGAAGAGATTTCCGTCGTTCTGAAAAAAAAGTTCGGGGATTTGGGTCTGCAAGTGGTTGAAGATGATTCCAAGGAAAGAACGGGGCACGGCGCTGGCAATCTGATCGTGACGATGAAAGGAACAGCCGGCTGCAACGCTCCGAAGCTGTTCTTCACCTGTCATATGGATACCGTGACGCCAGGTAAAGGCATCAAGCCGACCCTTCACGAAGACGGATGGATTACGAGCGACGGCACCACGATTCTCGGCTCTGACGATAAGGCAGGACTTGCCGTGCTGCTCGAAACAATTAAAGTACTTCAGGAAGAGAACGTGCCACATGGCCAAATTCAGTTTATCATTACGGTAGGTGAGGAATCCGGCTTGCTGGGAGCACGCTGCATGGATCCGAAATATCTGGATGCGGATTTGGGTTATGCAATCGATTCGAACGGGGAAATCGGCGCCATTGCGGTTGCGGCTCCAACTCAGGCCAAAATGAAAATGAAAATTTTCGGTAAGTCCGCTCATGCCGGCGTCAATCCGGAAGATGGCATCAGTGCCATTCAGGTCGCTTCCAAAGCGATCTCCCGCATGAAGCTCGGCAGACTGGACCATGAAACAACAGCCAACATTGGTAAATTTGCCGGCGGTGGCGCTACGAACGTGGTATGCGACTATGTGGAGCTTGATGCGGAGGCACGCAGTATTGTTCAGGATAAGGTGGATCGGCAAATGGAGCATATGCGTGAAGCGCTGGAAAGTGCCGTTTCGGAATGCGGGGCAACCTGTGAATTTATCGGCGAGATCGTGTATCCTGCGTTTAACTTTGACGAGAACGACGAAGTCGTTAAGCTTGCGCAACGGGCGATTGCTAACATCGGGCTGAGCAGCCGTACCTTCCATTCCGGTGGTGGCAGTGATGCCAATATCTTCAATGGCATGGGGGTTCCGACCGTCAACCTGGCTCTTGGCTATGAAAATATTCATACGACCAAAGAACGGATCCGTGCGGTAGATATGGCCAAGGCGGCCGAAATGGTCACTAGTATTATCCGCGAAACCACCAAGTAATCATAGTTACAGCAAAGGCTATTCAACACCGGCAACCTCTTACCGGTATTGAATAGCCTTTTTTAATATCGTAAAAAATGAATGTGCTTATTAATGAAACATGACGGTAGTGGTCGCCAGCTGATTGCGCTGCTGTGCGGGTGTCCATTCCGTATGCCACTTGGTAATATGAAGGATTTGTAGAGCGCGAGAGATATTGTTAAGATATTGTTCGATTTTGATATACATTTCACTGCCGACGATAATGCCTTCCAGTCTGGCGTTCAGAGATTTCCTGGTTTGCTGCAGATAAGAAGAAGCTGCGCCGAATCTGGCACAAGAATGGTTGGGGTCTGTTAAATAGATAATTTCAAATATGGAAGCCGCTTCTTCATAATTGCCGATATCATATTGAATCTCAGCGGCAATAAAACAGAGCTCCAGCGAAATCTGATTTCGCTCGTGAAGAGGCAAATGTTCCATCTCGGAAATACGCAAAGCGGCCAATTCACGGTAACCCTGCTTGTACATCGTGTAAATTAATTCATTATACTCATGCGTTGTTGGGCTGGACAGGATCGTCAACGCCTCGTCAATTTTTCCTAACGCGATGGCAGTTTTGGCAGTTTCCAAAGCTTCATACCTTGATAAGACAGGCAAAGCAGCTCCCCCTTTCATGCCGTGCAGGCACCATTTGCAAACGTATATGACCTCTGTGGTTCTGATCAGATGTTGGGCAGTCATCAGGAGTACATGTTCTTGATGAACAGCTTTTCTTGATAGCAGAGCCAACGCTTCATTGAATTGATTTATATAAATGAGACATAGTATGTAGTGGACTAAATTCGACTCCGAATAGCTTCGCTCATCCAGACATGAGGCGTATATTTCTGCTGCTGCTGTGTAGGCACCAAGCGTCCAGAGAGACTCTGCAACGATTATTTCAGTATTCGGCATGGATTCGGAAGCAAGATTAGCCAGCTGATGGGCAATTTCAGAGTCGTTCATACCTGCTTGTGAGTGCATCATGCCGATTTCAACCAAGGCTTCCCTGGCGTAACGATTCTGAATCAAACAATGCTGAAAGGCTGCAGCGGCCTGACGGTTTAGTTCCAGAGACCTTAGCAGTTTTCCATACTCCAACCAGCACAAGGTTTCGTCAAAATTCGGCTCTGCATTTCCGTTATTTTGACTTTTTGCGAAGGATAAGGCTTGCTCAAAGCAAGAAACTGCCTCATCCAACATTCCGCGGGAGCGGTACCAGAGTGCTGATTTAAAATGTAATGAAGAAGATTCGGGCTGGGATTTAAGCGGGAATGCGAAATGATCATTGTTCATAATGAAGCCTCCGCTATATATAACAATCTTACCTGTGGTTTGTTATAGAAACCGCATGAAAAAGTTAAAAAAAACGAAAAAACCATGACATTTCTCACAATTATTGATAGATTTACTAAAAATAACGTGCTAAAGGACACTGTCTTGGTTAATTCTATTGTCTTTAGACCCATCCAGAATGGAGGCCAATGGGGTATGAGGTTCGACTTCTTTCATCCATTGTTTGAGCATGATCTTGATTTGCCATGCTTGTCCGACCATATGAAAGGAGTTTCCTGTTCGATAGCTCTTCATTTACTTTCCTTCTTTCCCGTTTGAAGTTTGTTATAATAACACCATATGTGTCAGTTTGGACAAACATGCCTGTTTTTAAAATAAGGAGAGATGAGACGTGAACATCGAAGCGAAGAAGAATGCAAAACTTGACGAGGTAACGGTCTCCACCAAGCCTGTTTTTGAAGGGAAAGTCATATCCCTGCAGATAGATACCGTTCAATTGCCTGACGGGAGCACCGCTTCCAGAGAGATCATCAAGCATCCCGGTGCCGTGGCGGTGCTCGCCGTTCATGCGGGGAAAATCGTTATGGTCGATCAATTTCGACAAGCTATGGGCCGCTGCGAGCTGGAAATACCGGCTGGTAAGCTGGAAAAGGGAGAGGATCCGCTGGAAGCTGCTAAACGCGAACTTCAGGAGGAAACGGGCTATGTTTGTAAAAACATCAGGCTTTTGCACTCTTTCTATACATCACCGGGATTTGCGGACGAGATTATTCATTTATATGTAGCAGATGAGCTTGAGAGCGGGGCAGCTGCTCCGGATGAGGATGAATTCCTCGAGCTGTATGAGCTGACTCTGCCAGAGGCTGAGGCGGCTATCGGATCTGGCCGAATCAGCGATGCCAAGACCATTATGGCTGTGTATGCTTTGAAGCTTAAACAAGTAACAGGGACATATGGACTATGAGACCGGATCATTCAGACATGCAACAGAAGGGTAGCAGCAGTCTTAAAGAGTACTACGTTGATCTGCATATCCATATAGGCCGGACAACGTCAGGCCAGGCTGTTAAAATCAGCGGGAGCAAGGATTTGACCTTTGCCAATATTGCCAAGGAGGCTGCAGAACGCAAGGGGATCGACCTGATCGGAATCATTGACTGCCATTCACCAGAGGTCCAGAAGGATATCATGGACTGCCTGCACACCGGAGAAATGACAGAACAGGATGGTGGAGGTATCGCCTATCGCGGTACGACAATTGTGCTCGGCAGTGAAATTGAAATATACGAGGAGGGCAAAGGGGCGGCGCATCTGCTTGCATATTTTCCGGATCTCTCCGCCATGCAGCACTTTACCGCATGGATGACGAAACATATGAAAAATGTGAATCTCAGCTCACAGCGCATCTATGTACCTGCGCGCAAGCTGCAGGAGGAAATCTACGCCAGAGGCGGCATCATGATCCCTGCGCATGTATTTACTCCTCACAAAGGAATCTACGGGAATGTGGCACCGCGGATGTCCGAGGTGTTAGACCTTTCGATGATCAGCGGTGTCGAGCTCGGACTCAGTGCCGATTCGGAGATGGCCGGATTGATTTCCGAGCTCGACGGCTTCACTTTCGTTACCAATTCGGACGCCCATTCACTTGGCAAAATCGGCAGGGAATACAACCGGATTCGCATGGATAAGCCTAGTTTCAGCGAGCTGGTGCTGGCATTGAATAACTCCGAGGGACGGTCTGTCACTGGCAATTATGGGCTGAATCCGCGCTTGGGAAAATACCACCGGACCTATTGTCTGGGTTGCAACCGCATACTCGATCAGGATGAAGCGATGACGGGAGCATGTCCGCATTGCGGAGGATTGAAGAAAGTGCAAGGGGTTCTAGACCGGATTCTGGATATCGCAGACCGTAAGGAAGCGTTCATCCCGCCGAACCGGCCAGCGTATCATTATCAAGTACCGCTGGAGTTTATTCCGGGTCTCGGAAAGGTTACGATGAGAAAGCTGCTGGAGCGCTTCGGGACGGAAATGTCCATATTGCAACGGGCTTCTGAGGAAGATCTGGCCGGGGTGGTCGGCAGCATCATGGCGAAGCAAATCGTCATGGCCCGCAGCGGCTCGCTGTCCCTCACTTCAGGCGGGGGAGGAACCTACGGGAAAGTGGCTTCGCCTTCTATAGAAAAGTCATAGGATGTGGCTTGTCTTCATAGAGTAGAGGTATGTGATAGGAAGGGGGAAATCCTGTATGCGAACTTTCCGCCATACCTTTAAGGAGCAAACGGTCCTTTATATTTTCGTAGCCGTGCTGTTTCTTGTCGGGGTCATTTTCGGTGCTCTAATGGTAAATGCATTGTCGCTGGAGCAGCAGCAGGACCTGGGGCGGTATTTACAAAATTTTTTCGTCACGGTGGATCAAAGTGACGCCGGGACCGGTTCCGCGGAGTCTTTCTGGAATATCGCAGGGCTGCATTTGAAATGGGTGGGCCTGATTTGGTTTCTTGGATTATCCGTGATCGGCCTGCCGGGAATTCTCATTCTTGATTTTCTGAAAGGCGTGCTGATCGGATTTTCAGTCGGCTATCTAGTCGGTCAATTTTCATGGAAAGGGCTGCTCTTTGCGTTAGTATCAGTCGCACCTCCCAATTTGCTGATTATTCCGGTTCTGATCGTATCCAGCGTGTCCGCCATAGCTTTTTCGCTGCATGTGATTAAGAACAGGGTCATGATGCATAACCGTGTAAATGTCATACGTCCGTTCGCGTCTTATGTCGGCTTGACGATCGTGATGTGTCTGATCATGTTGGGGATTTCCTCTTTTGAAACCTGGGTGACTCCGGCAATGATGAAATGGGTAACACCAACGCTTGTGGAGACTGCGGGACTGCCTGGTATGTAAGTAAAATCGTTTGACTTTGCGACGTAACTCCCCCTATAATGGAAGATGTGATATAGCAAAGGTGCAGTGATTTTCCTGTGGGGAGGGAGAAAATGGAAGCGCGGATCGATAAAATCAAACAACAATTGCAATCCCAGGGCTATAAACTGACACCCCAGCGGGAAGCTACCGTCAGAGTTTTGCTCGAGAATGAAGAAGATCATCTCAGTGCGGAAGATGTTTTCATGCTCGTCAAAGAAAAGGCTCCTGAAATCGGTCTGGCTACCGTGTACCGTACCCTTGAGCTGCTCAGTGAACTGCACGTCGTGGAAAAGATTAATTTCGGCGATGGCGTTGCAAGATATGATTTGCGGACAGATACCGCAAAACACCACCACCATCATCTGATTTGCGTAAAGTGCGGCAGCATGGATGAAATCCGCGAGGACTGGCTGGGACCGCTGGAAGAGCGGCTGGAACGCGAGTTTAATTTTACGGTTTCCGATCATCGGCTTGATTTTCATGGTATTTGTTACCGTTGTAAAGACAAGGAAGAAAAACAGAACAGCGATGACAAGAAGCCGAATCAATAACAATCGGATATGATCCTCCAAGATCACAAGCTCTCGCCGGCATGTTAGCCGGAGAGGGCTTTTTTGGTGGCTTAAGCCAGGAGCTTGTCATACAAAGGGAAGCAGATTCATAGGCTAAAATAGCGAGAAGGCGTTTGTGAGCCATTTTTTATCTTTCGGGGAGTGTGAAGCGAATGATCATATCATTGCGGAAATGCTTGTCATCCTTGAAATTTTTGCTTGTCTTTATGGCGCTTACATATACACTGTACCAGCTGTTCAGCCTTATCGGTGCCTGGATTACGCCTGTAGATCATTATCGGATACCGGAAGGTCACGCCGTCAAGGCATTTCAGCCATCGGACAAGGCTAAAACAGGTGAAATGATGGGAGATCGCCTGCGATTTTTTTACTGGTACGGGGAATAGCGGAGAGGCGGGCAGGGAATTGTTAGTTTCTTGTCGAAATCTTGAAAGGATCGGCTAATTTATCCGAAGGAGCTTTTTCAACTTATGATGCAGTATGTTCAGTCCTTCATTCGTTATATAGGTGATGAGAAGGGTCTGTCACGAAACACGCTCGAATCCTATGAGCGCGACCTGCTGCAATTTTTCGGATATTTGGAAGAGCAGGGGGTAGAGTTGGCAGACCAGATCAAGAAGATTCATATCTCCATGTATTTGAACCATTTGAAAGGCAATGGCTCCGCATCGGCTACCGTCACGCGGAAGCTGGTATCGCTGCGTTCCTTTTTTCATTACATGGTCAGGGAATCGCTGCTTGAGCAGGATCCCACATTGTATCTGGAGTCACCGAAACTGGAAAAGAAAGTACCACAGGTTCTAAGTGTGGAGCAGGTGGAACGCTTGCTGGCTGCGCCAGATATTACGTCCCCGCCCGGTATGAGGGACAGGGCGATGTTGGAGCTGCTATACGCCACCGGAATGAAAGTATCGGAGCTGATGGCGCTCGATTTGGGAGACGTCAATTCGGATATGAAGTTTCTTCGGTGTACAAGCAGTTCAGGGAAAGAACGGGTGCTGCCGATCAGCCGAATAGCGGCTGAAATCGTCGGAACCTACGTGTTGCAGATGCGCCCGAAACTGGCCCGGGATGATCAGGAAAAGGGACTTTTCCTGAATAATCTGGGAAGCCGGCTGACCCGACAGGGATTTTGGAAGATATTAAAGAAGTACGCCGCGGAGTCCGGCATAGACGGGGACATTACCCCGCATACGCTGCGCCATTCCTTTGCAGCTCACCTGCTTGAAGATGGAGCGGACATTCGGTCCGTACAGGAAATGCTGGGGCACAGCGACATGTCAACCACTCAAATTTACGGCGCTCTATCGAAGAAATCGATGAAGGATGTATATGAAAACCATCATCCGAGGGAGCGCATGCATTCTACTCAACCTAAAGGAGAGATCTTCTAATGACAACCATTAATCAGACAGTCATACAAGAGGCGGCAGCCTATATTCAAGGTAAGACTGAGGTAAAACCGGAGGTCGGACTGATTCTGGGTTCCGGTCTTGGTATTCTTGCAGATTTGATTCAAGACGGAATTTCCATTCCCTATCAGGATATTCCGCACTTTCCGGTGTCCACAGTAGAAGGACATGACGGAGAGCTCCTGCTTGGTACGATCGAGGGACGCGCAGTGGTCATGATGAAGGGGCGTTTCCACATGTATGAAGGCTACGGTCCGGAAGTGACCGCGTTCCCTGTGCGCGTGATGAAGGAGCTGGGCGTTACGAGCCTGCTTGTAACCAATGCAGCTGGAGGCGTGAACACGTCATATGAGCCAGGCGACCTGATGGTTATCTCGGATCACCTTAATCTCACTGGCAAAAATCCGCTGATCGGTCCTAATGACGCTGCGCTTGGCGTGCGTTTCCCGGATATGTCCGAGGGCTACAGCCGTCGTCTGCGCAGCCTCCTGAAGGATACTGCTGAATCCAAAGGCATTCATGTACAGGAAGGGGTATACGCAGGACTGCTTGGACCTACCTATGAAACGCCAGCCGAAATCAGAATGCTGCGTACCTTAGGTGCCGACGCTGTGGGCATGTCTACGGTTTCGGAGACCATCGTTGCCCGCCATGCCGGACTTGAGGTACTGGGCATTTCCTGTATCAGCAACATGGCTGCCGGAATTTTGGATCAACCGTTGTCGCATGACGAAGTCATGGAAACAACGGAGCGTGTTCGCGAAAAATTCTTGAGTCTGGTGCTTGCCGTTATTCCTGGCATGTAGCGTGATAGAGGAACCATAATATTGAAATATGAAGTCCGCAGGGAATTGACCTGCGGACTTTTTGTTTTTATATACAAAATTTTCCTGAATAACAAGGCTTTACGTGGAATATTTTTCTGTCAACCTGACGACACTGGAAAACAGCAGCAATATTAGGATTTTGCAAAAGAACATGCGCTATTAGATTTTGAGTTTTTGCAGAATTCTCATATCACTAATGACCAGAGGTCAGGAGGGGACTTATTTTGAAAAAAACGCTATTGGCTGTCGTGCTGTCGATATGCTTATCGGCTGTGGCTTTTCCCCAAGCGGGATCAGCGGAGGAGAAGGCCAAACAGTCGGCTGGGGCCGAGCTTGCGGCTAATGCCAGGTCCGCCATCCTCATGGATGCGGATACCGGAACTATTATTTATGAGAAAAACAGCCATGATAAACTGCCGCCAGCCAGCATTACCAAGATCATGACCATGCTGCTTACGATGGAGGCGATCGACTCCGGCAAGCTGAAGCTAACCGACATGGTCCGGACAAGCGAGTACGCAGCTTCTATGGGGGGCTCACAGATCTTTCTGGAGCCAGGCGAGGAAATGTCCGTCAACGAAATGTTGAAGGGCATCGCGATGGCATCAGGCAATGACGCTTCCGTAGCCATGGCAGAGAAAATTGGCGGAACCGAGGAAGCCTTCGTACAGATGATGAATGACAAAGCGAAGGAACTGGGACTTACGGACACTCATTTTGCCAATTGCAACGGTCTCCCTGCAGAGAATCATTATTCTTCGGCGCATGACATTGCAGTCATCAGCCGCGAGCTGTTGAAGCACAAGGATATCACGAAATATACGGGTTCGTACCAGGATTACTTGCGTAAGGATTCGCAGAAGCCATTCTGGCTGGTGAATACGAACAAACTGGTACGCTTCTATACAGGTGCTGACGGGCTCAAGACAGGGTATACCTCCGAGGCGAAGTTCTGTCTGTCCGCTACAGCCGTCAATGGCAATATGAGAGCTGTGGCGGTGGTGCTCGGCGAGCCGAACACGAAGACACGCAATGAAGAAGTGTCCAAGATGTTTGATTATATGTTTGCGCAGTACAGCATGCACACCATCTTCAAACCGGGCGATACGATCGGAACCGTCAAAATCAACAAGGGCAATGTAAAGGAATTGACGCTGACCGCCGGACAAAACTACAGTGTCCTGATGAAGAAGAATGCCAAGACAGAAGGCGTGCGGCATGAGCTGCAAGTCCCCAAGGAAGTGAAGGCTCCTGTTCAGGCTGGACAGGTACTCGGCAAGCTTGTCGTCTATCAGGGTGATAAAGTTCTCAAGGAATTTGAGCTGAAATCCCCTGAACAGATCGGTAAGGCAGGCTGGTGGAAGCTCTTCAAACGGACGACAGCCAGATTATTTCTTGTAGATTGATAGCAGTTTTCTTCTAGTTTTGTCGGGGGGCAGGAATCTGTTTTTACTGCGTAGAAATCCTTGTTCAAGACAGGAAGGAGAGTGAGCAGGCGTGAATCTGCAAATGGAAATGGAGCATCACCGTAAAACACTGATTGTCCGTCTATCCGGCGAGCTGGATCATCATACCGCCGATCATGTCCGATTACAGCTGGATGAATCCATTCAGAGAGGACAAACGGAGCATCTGGTGCTCAGCTTTAAAAATTTGCAGTTTATGGACAGCTCCGGACTAGGCGTTATTCTGGGGCGGTATAAGCTGATTAAAAGTAAAGGCGGCAAAATGGCGGTATGCGATGTGAATGAAGCGGTATATCGTCTGTTGGACATGTCTGGGCTGTTTAAGATCATGCCTATTTTTGATAACGAGGGTCAGGCGCTCTCGGGACTGGAGGTTGTGTCATGAATGAGGAAAAAGCTCCACAGCGCAATTTCATGACGCTAGAGTTTGCTTCCAAATCGGAAAATGAATCCTTTGCCCGGGTAACTGTTGCCGCGTTTATTTCCCAACTGGACCCGACCATGGATGAGCTAAGCGACCTTAAAACGGTCATCTCGGAAGCGGTCACCAACAGCATTATCCATGGTTATGACAGCAATACGGAAGGCAAGGTAAGAATTCACGCCGAGATTGTTGGAGATACCGTAACGATTACCGTTGAAGACAAAGGTGCCGGCATTGAGGATTTGGATTTGGCAAGGCAGCCTTTGTATACGTCAAAGCCTGAACTGGAGCGGTCAGGGATGGGATTTACGATCATGGAAAATTTCATGGATGAATTTGAAGTTTCCAGCGAACCCGGCTCCGGTACATCGATCAGGATGAAGAAAAGGATTGAATCCAAGAAAGCTTTGTATAATTAGGGGTTGGGCGCATGGATGCTGATGTGAAAAAATCTTCGCAGACCTATCTGGAAGATGCGGAAGTCAAACGTCTGATTGCCCTGAGTCAGACCGGTGACAGCATGGCCCGCGATACGCTGGTAAACTGCAACATCCGTCTCGTCTGGTCCGTTGTACAAAGGTTCATGAACCGCGGCTATGAGCCGGAGGATTTGTTTCAGATCGGCTGTATCGGTTTGCTGAAGTCTGTTGATAAATTTGATTTGAGCTATGATGTAAAATTCTCTACCTATGCCGTTCCGATGATTATCGGAGAAATTCAGCGGTTTCTGAGGGATGACGGTACACTCAAGGTTTCGCGGTCGCTGAAGGAAATGGCCAACAAAGTTCGGAAGAAAAAGGATGAGCTGTCGAAACATTTGGACCGATTGCCAACGATTAAAGAGGTCGCAGATGAGCTTGGCGTTACGCCTGAGGAAGTTGTCTTCGCTCAGGAAGCGAATAAGCCGCCGACATCCATTCACGAGACCGTATTTGAGAATGATGGCGATCCAATCACTTTGATGGATCAGATTGCCGACGAATCGCAGGAGCGATGGTTTGACAAATTGGCATTGAACGAAGCCATAGACGGACTCTCCGAGCGCGAGAAACTGATCGTTTACCTCAGGTATTACCGTGATCAGACTCAATCGGAGGTTGCCGCAAGACTGGGAATATCGCAGGTGCAGGTATCCCGGCTCGAAAAGAAAATATTGCAGCTGATCCGTGATCAGATTGCGCAGTGAAATCAATAGAACCTTGCTAAGGGCGTGCCCTTGGCGAGGTTTTTTGTTGTGTCAGAGAGCAATTTGCCTTTTGCACCCCTCATTCCCCGAATGTCATTTATTGCGAGGTTCCATTTCATGGCTACGCTGCAACACCTGACTAGAAAGCGGTGAATTTTCCTATACTAACGACATTGAAACAGCAAAGGAGTGATAGGAATGTCTTCGAATCCGGCTCCTACGGTGTACCTGCAGCTGCGCAGCCGTGTGCCGATAACGCAGGGAAGGGTCGTGACTCTCGGGCATGTCGCCCGGATATTAAGTGATCCTGAGTGGGAGGCACCTCTTCGCAATCTTGAGCTGGTAGAGCCGCATACATGGGACGGTAACTTGTTACTTATTGATCTTATGCACATTATTCCAAAGGTACAGGAACTGGTTCCAGGGGTCAAAATCGAGCCGATCGGACAGCATCACGTTCTCGTGGAAGTGATCGAAAAGCCCAAAAAGCCTTCGTTACTGTTGTTCCTGCTCGTTTGGCTGCTGCTGTTTTTCGGCTCCGCGCTCACCATTATGAATTTTCACGCGGACGTCAATATGCAGGAGGTTCAAATCCGTACGGTTGAGATGTTGACGGGCAAACGGGATGAGCATCCTTATTTGTTTCAAACAGCCTATTCTTTTGGGATCGGGTTCGGCATGGTCGTGTTTTTCAATCACCTGTTCAAGAAAAAATGGAACGAGGAGCCGACTCCGCTGGAAGTCGAAATGTACCTTTATCAGGAGAATATTGACCAGTACGTCGTTGCCCAGGAATACAAGCGGATGAAATCTTCACAAAATCAGGGGGATGTTCCTTGAACACGATGATGCTGGGATGGATGGTGCAGATTTTGCTGGGCATTGCGGGCGGGATCGCGGTAGGCGGCGGTGTGATCGCGCTTTTTATCGTACTGGATATGATCCCGCGTTTGGCTCAGTTGACCAGATCCTATCACCAGGTTCACTGGTACGAAGGGGCCATGGTCTCAGGGTCGCTGCTGGGAACGGTGTTTGATTTTTGGAATTGGAAAATGTCTTTGGGTGCATGGTCCGGATTTATCGTCGGCCTGTTGAACGGGATCTTCGTTGGCCTATTGGCAGCAGCTCTGACCGAAGTGCTCAATGTGCTGCCCATTTTAGCGAAGAGACTGCGAATGATCCATTATCTGTTTGGCCTGTTGATGGCTATGGTCACCGGGAAGGTGGCAGGCTCTCTGTTTGATTGGTTCGTATACAGAAAGTAAGAAGCGAAAGGTGCGGATGGTTCATGAACAAACACGAGGACGAACTGAACAGCGTAGAGGATCCGTCAGCTCTTGCTATGCTGATGCAATATGGCGATCAGAACAAATCGAAGGAGAAGGAGAAGGAGGAGGAGGGGAGAAACGCTGCAGGAGAGGAAGGCGGATGTGGACACGGCGAACATAGCGAATTAGAGATGTCTCCAGACGAAGGACATTCGGAGAATGGCGGTAATGTAAAGGCAGAGGAGAAAAAACGAGAGGAAGAGAGATCCGACTCGGTTGAAGAGTCCGTCATTTATTGGCAGAAGTCCGATGATGTATCGGAGAGCCTGGACCGGACCAAGGCTACACTGAAAGAAGTCGTCGGTCTGGGATCCTCCTTTGACATCGTTTTTCGCGAGATGACGCTCGCCGGCCAAAGAACGGGATTGTTTTTTGTCAATGGTTTTGCCAAGGATAATATTATGTTGGAGATCCTGAAGCGCCTGACCTACCTGTCTGCAGATCAGTTGTCGACAGATGCGCTCAGATCCTTTTTCGAATGCTATATCCCGCACATTCAGGTGGAAGTCGACAAAAAGCTGAGTTCGACGATCAACAAGGTGCTGATGGGAATGTCCGCCTTATTCATCGAGGGGGAGCATGCTGCCATTGTCATGGATACGCGCACCTTTCCCGTTCGCAGCCCGGAAGAGCCAAGCATCGAGAGAGTGGTACGTGGAGCCAGAGACGGGTTTACAGAAACGCTGCTGAGCAACGTGGCGCTCGTCCGCAGACGCTTGCGCGATCCGGGTCTCAAGAGTGAACTGGTGCAAGTAGGCAGACGTACACGCACAGATGTATGTATCGCATATATTGATGACATCGTTGACAAAGTCCAGGTGGATTCCATCAGGGAAAAGATCAAGGGGTTGGATATCGAGGGATTGCCTCTGGCGGATAAGCAGCTGGAAGAAGCGATTATCAACAAAGGCTGGCATCCGTATCCGCTCGTTCGGTACTCGGAACGTCCTGATGTGGTCGCCTCCCACCTGCTTGAGGGTAGGGTGGCCGTGTTCGTGGATACTTCGCCGAGCGTGATGATCATGCCGACGACGTTCTTCGATTTGTGTCAGCATGCGGAAGAAAACCGGCAAACCCCATTTATGGGAACGTATTTAAGATGGGTCCGCTTCCTCGGCATATTTGCTTCCATGTTCTTGCTGCCGCTCTGGATGCTGATGGTGGTGAATCCGGAACTGAAGCCGCCTTTTCTTGATTTCATCGGACCGCATGATAAAGGCAAAATACCTCTGATTGCCCAGTTCCTCATGGTGGAATTCGGGGTTGACCTCCTCCGTCTGGCTGCAGTCCACACACCAACACCACTGGCGTCGGCTATGGGTTTGATTGCAGCGATATTGGTAGGAGATATAGCCGTCAAGACCGGCCTGTTCGTGAATGAGGTGGTGTTGTATATGGCGGTGGCGGCCATCGGCATGTTTGCGACACCGAGTTATGAGCTTGGGCTTGCGAACCGGATGGTGAGGCTGGTGCTTCTCGTGGCAGTAGCCATCTTCAAGGTACAGGGCTTCGTTGTCGGCACAACGCTCCTGATTCTGCTGTTGACGCTGCACCGGTCATACAATTCTTCGTATTTGTGGCCATTTATACCTTTTAATGCAAAGGCGTTGGCTAGTGTTTTATTACGATTTCCGCTTCTTGAATCCAAGAAAAGGCCATCCTTCAACAAAACACGGGATAATACACGAATGGCGCCCAATCCAGATAATACCGACCAATCGTAGAAAAATACAAATGTTGTGCATAAAAATCCATTCAAACTCTTCCGTTGTCTGTTATACTGATGTAAAAGTTCAGATGGAATCTTTACATGTTCCACAGAAAGCGAAGGGATGCTGAATATGTTCTTACATGGTACAAGTCAAATAAATGCAGCCGGACATCTGGAGATCGGCGGATGCGATGTTACGGATCTCAAGGCCAAGTACGGAACTCCGCTCTATGTCGTGGATGAAGAATTGGTGCGCCAGCGCTGCCAGCAGTACGTAGCCGCTTTTCGCGCATCAGGTCTGAAATTCCAGGTGGCTTATGCGAGCAAGGCGTTCTGTGTTATGGCCATGTGCCGTATTGCCGATCAGGAAGGCATGTCACTCGACGTGGTCTCCGATGGTGAACTGTACACCGCACTGCAGGCAGGTTTTCCAGCCAAACGTATTCATTTTCACGGCAACAACAAGACAATCGAAGAAATTGAAATGGCGATCGATGCCGAAATCGGCTGCTTCGTCGTGGACAACTTGGTTGAGCTTCATCTTCTCAATGCGGTTGCTGCCGAGAAAAATGTGCGCGTTCAAATCCTGCTCCGCGTAACGCCAGGGGTTGAAGCACATACGCATGAATATATTTCCACGGGTCAAACCGATTCGAAATTCGGTTTTGACATTGGGAACGGTTCTGCGTTTGAAGCAGTGAATCTTGCATCCCAGCAGTCCAACCTGGAGCTGCTCGGCGTGCACTCCCATATCGGATCCCAGATTTTTGAGGTAGAGGGTTTTGAGATGGCTGTCCAAAGAGTTGCAGAATTCGCACAGCGGGTGAAGCAGGAGCTTGGAGTACAGTTCAAAGTCGTCAATCTGGGCGGAGGATTTGGTATCCGTTATGTGAATGGCGACACGCCGCTTGAGGTCTCGCAGTATGTCAAGGCGATTACCGATGCCGTCAAAAACCATTTTTCGGAATGGTCTGCCGAGCTGCCTGAAATTTGGGTCGAGCCTGGCCGCAGCATCGTTGGAGATGCCGGCACGACATTGTATACCGTAGGAACAAGCAAGGATATTCCTGGCGTTCGCAAGTATGTGGCCGTTGATGGCGGCATGACGGACAATCCGCGTCCTGCATTGTACGAATCGAAGTACGAAGCGGTGCTCGCTAACCGTGCCAATGATCCTGTCGAAGAGACGGTTTCCATTGCCGGCAAATGCTGCGAAAGCGGGGATATGCTGATCTGGGATCTAGACCTGCCGAAGGTAAGCAGCGGCGATCTGCTGGCTGTTTCCTGCACGGGAGCCTACAACTATTCCATGGCCAGCAATTATAACCGGATTCGCCGACCTGCGGTTGTGTTTGTCAATCAAGGCGAAAGCGATCTGATCGTACGCCGCGAGACCCTTCAGGATATCATTGGCAATGACATGGTACCTGAGCGGATCAGCAAGCAGGCTGTTCTGAAATAAGAGCGGCTGTTTTCCAAGCAAGAATTGGGGAAGAACAAAACACGAAAAGGATCATTTCTGTATTGGGGAATGCGGAAATGATCTTTTTCGTGTGTTCTTCCGGCGTTCCTTTGAAAAAGGCTCAGCATCCCCAGGTAAGAAAGTACGTGAAATAATTGCAAATGAGCCGCAAAGTGAGATACAATCAGAACGTGATGAAAAAGTCGGACATGTCTTTTATGACATTGGTCTATGGACTGAAAATTTTCCAGAGGAAGTGAATATCGATGAAAAAAGGTACGATTGAATTAGAAAATGGTGGAGTTGTTGAAATAGAATTTCTGCCACAAGAAGCTCCAAATACGGTTGCAAACTTCGAGAAGCTTGCAAACTCCGGATTTTATAACGGATTGTCTTTCCACCGCGTTATTCCAGGTTTCGTCGCTCAGGGCGGCTGCCCGAACGGCAACGGGATGGGTGGACCAGGATATACCATCGATTGCGAAACAGCAACAAATACCACGAAGCACACCAAAGGCGTATTGTCTATGGCTCATGCTGGTCGTAACACTGGCGGCAGCCAATTCTTTATCGTGTATGAGCCGCAGCCTCATCTCGACGGTGTACACACGGTCTTCGGTAAGGTTACCAAAGGCATGGAATACATCGATGGCGTGAAGCAAGGCGACCGTATGAAAGAAGTTAAGGTTTGGGACGCTGAGTAAATCATTGACAAAATAACCTCTCCATAAATATGGAGGGGTTTTTATTTTGAATATTATCTTAAAGATATCCTTCCTCAGTTCAAAAACAATTGCACTCTATGATTTGAGGCGTTGAGTAACACGGCGTAAAAAGCCCTCCAGAGGGAATTTTCTTTGGAGGGGTTTTGGCATCCGTTTCGTTGCTGTAGCAACAAAAAACGGCTATGAAGAATTTGAAAATCGGACAGAGGCTGCATATCAGAGGTTGCAATTTAAGAAAAGCGGTGTTAACATTCCATTTAAGAAAGCCACCTGATTTTTCAGAAAAGTTTTCTTCACAATTTCATAAGCAATATTGGTTGATCCTTCGGGGCAGGAAAGAACTTGAATAGTATGAGTTGTTACCGAGTATAGTCTAGAATCCTTGATTTATAAGGGTTTTTAGGGTATACTCTTTTTGTGTTGATTAATAGTTTTGGTAGGTTGGTAGGGAATTTGGTAGGGACTGAATAACATTAAGCAACACTCATCATAACTATTGAGGTGAAAATATTGCCAGTTTATAAGGATAAAAACGCTAAGTTAAATCCATGGTATTATGCTTTTGAGGTTAAAGATGACAATGGAAAACGCAAAACTATTAAGAAACGTGGATTTAAAACAAAAAGAGAAGCTGAAATTTTAGAAGTTGAAGCTAGGAATGAATGGAATAAAGGTTCTTATTATGAACCAATTAAATCAACTTTTGGAGAGTATATTTATCAGTGGATTGATAATAAGCAAAATCTTTCTGAGCAAGCGAGATACAATAATCTCAATCACATCAAACATCATATCATCCCACTCATTGGACATGTGCCTATGTCTAAACTAAATGTATTCATATTAGAGAAATTTGTATCTGATCTTCAGGACCGGAATCTGGCTGAGAGTACTATAAGAAAAATATACAATATCGTTAACACCTCGCTAAACGCTGCTGCTAAAAAAGAATTATTACCTAAGAATCCAATGACATTGCTTGAGTCTGCTCCTAGAGTATCTAAGAAGAAACTTGATTACTGGACAGTTGATGAAGTAAAACAATTCTTAAATGGTTTTGAGCATAGGCAGAAGATCGTATTCCAATTAGCAATTTATACGGGGATGCGCATGGGTGAAATTTTGGGATTGTCGATTTCTGATATAGATTTAGTGAATAAAAGAATACATGTTAGGCAAGTACTTACGTATGATGCAAAACTTAAAGCAGGTGCAAAAACTATTTCTGGCAATAGATCCATTGCAATTCCTGAAAGCTTATTAAATCCACTCTTGGAGCAGATTAGGTCTATGGAGATAGAGATTGAACAATACGGAGAAGAATACAATAAAGATAGATTATTGGTCTGCACCACAACAGGTAAGCCATTAACCAAGCCTAACTTGACTAGTACATGGTATTACTTACTGGGGCTAACAAAGGTTAGAAAGATTAGATTCCATGATTTAAGGCATACATGTGCGTCTCTATTGTTGCAACTTGGACAACATCCAAAAGTGGTTCAGGAGTTATTAGGTCATTCATCAATAAAGGTGACTATTGATTTGTATTCACATATGACACCAAACATGCAGACAGACGCAGTTAATGCTTTAGATAATCTATTAAAGTAAAAAAGCCCCTCAAAAGGAATTATCCTTAAGAGGGGCTTTTTTGTATCTCTATTTCTGTGCAATATTCAGACATTCAGCAATCACAATATTAATCAATTGCTGCTCTTGAATGCTTGGTTTTACTCCGTATTTCTCCAGAATGTTATCGACAATTTTTAAAGAAAGTGTCATTTTATCATCCTTGCTTTGAGCATTGTCTAATTTATCAACATAGTGTACAACGGTGCTTGCGATGTCCAGGGCGAATGTACTTTTCTGCTTATTTAAAGCATCAATATTGGAGACTTGAAGAATAAGATCTGCAACTTGCAATGCTTTTTCTACACCATCGATTCTTTTTTTTGTAAACCAGCCCTTTTTCTTAGCAAAGGGAATGACAAAGAAACCTGCTACAATTACAGCAAGCACTGCGACAATAATATATAGTTCATTCATTAAAATTCTCCTTTAACTGGCTTATGTATTTTTACTTATTAAAGATACCTGTGCGATCAAGTACAGTTGCCGCTTGGTAGAATGCCTCGCTTTTTCCATTCGGTGTATCAACCACGGGTTTACCATTCTTGTCTTTCATACAGGCTAGTTTATCTATGGCTTCCTTGGCATAAGCAGGAACATCCATACTCAATTTAGACTGAAGTTTGAGAATAGTTTGACCCTGCTCCATTATTGTGTTCTTAAGGATGTCTTTACTTTTACTCAAACTTTCTACCTGAGCACAAAGTTTATCAAATGCTAATTTTTCTTCTTTGGTCATTGGTTCATCATCCTTTACAATATTAGTATTTGTGCAATCTTCATACTCAGCAACAACATCCTTGAGCATTTGTTCGTAAGTCCGTTTACTATCAGCTAATCCAGTTCTAGGATCTGTCTTACGTTCTGGATCGAGTATAAAATGCCCTACAATTGATTTCTTGGGGTCAAGGTTGAACTTATAACAGATGTATGCCATTACCCATATGTAACGCTTATACGACTCATTAGAATTGATATTAGAACCATAACAATACTCAACTCCGATTGCTGCGTCATTGGCATCACAACCAAACATTTCATTATCCTTTGGTTTGTTATAAAGAACATGCCAAGCTTTCTCTGGCGTTCCAGTGAGAGCAGGAATACATTCATAAATGTTCTTATCATCCACAAAAAGGTGAGCAGATGCCGATTGCTCATTTTTAGTATTCTCATAATAAGTTACATTGTTTAGTGCGGTTGAACCCTTATTGCCTGTGTCGTGAGCAACAATAAACTTAATACTATGCGCTTTGATACCCGATCTACGTTTTGTACCCGAAGTTAAATACTTGGGCGTAATGTTGTATTTCATTTTAAATGACATTGCTTTAGATCTCCTTTCTTGACGTTGGAGTTTCTGCTATTTCTTATCTTCCTCTTTTGTTTCACTTTTTGCTTTTAACACACTAATAGCTCTTTTAAACTGCTCTGGCATTGGAAGTCCGAGACGGCCATAATTTTCCGCTAAACTAATAAGCTCGTTTGAAATATAGAAATACGTCGCGCCCACTGCTAAACTTAATGTTCCACTGAGACCAAGTAGATTATCGATTCTATATAGGACAGCAATCACAGTAAACATAAGAACTTTCTTGAATATACCTAAGAATCCCTTATTTGAATTCAGCCCCTTGGTTTTATCAGAGGGATTGGCAAATCCTTCACGGAGCGAAGCACTTACACCAGAAAACCAATCTAGAACAACTAAAATAGCGAGTAGGGCAAGCGCTTCATTCCAACCACCAAAGGCGTATGTAGTAATTACACCAAATGAAGCTATAATTGCATTTAAAATTTTGTCATACACAATCTTTCCTCCGATTTATGTTTAATTGTAAAAATAGAATAGGGGAGAGCTGAAAATATAAAAAAGAGAGTTTGAAAAACCCTTATAAAATAAGGACTTTTTAACTCTCTTTTCTTGATGAAATGTCCATTTTATAAGTAATTGCTGTGCAAAATAAAAGCGCCTATTAGCGCTTGTTCTTACTGCGTATTATCATCCTACTCTGTTACATCTGATTCGAGCATGGCCTGTACATCAGCACGCCAGCGAGTTGGAACATCTTCGATTTTTTTCATATTAATCTTGATCAAATCATAATAAATTTTAGCCAACTTGATCACCCCCTACTACGAGTTCAGCCAGTTCTGTAATCGCAAGTTGCATATTCAGTTTGTCGGATTCGTTTGTTTCCGCTAGTTCTGTCAACGCTAGTTTCAACTCAGTATTCTCTCGTTGTAAATTCTCGATTTGCTCAGTCAGCGGCTTTTGGTGCATAGGCGGTTGTTCTGGATCAGGTGTATTTGGATCGGGGTACGAAAATTCTAACTGCCTTGTACCGGGATTGACCCAGTATCCATTTGCTTGTGCGAAATCCTCATCATATTGTCCAAAATCAAGTTCCAAATGTCCGTAAGAATCTCGATCTCTATCGCGAAGCAGAGGGTACATCGAAATATATTCATCAATTGTTTTGGGTTTAAATGGCCCCCTCATCGATGGAATTATTTCAAGAATTTGTCCATTATTTACATCATAAAAAATAACTCTGCCTCGTTCGATGATTTGCTGTGTCTCCAATTAAATCACCTACCATTAAATAAGAATGTAATTCCAGTCACCAGGAAACTTGTTTGCAAGACAGCATACACTTCCTGGATAATAGCTGTTTGTTTGATTGTATAAAGTATCGGTACCTGTTGTACCACCAGTCCCCCAAAAGAGAGTCCCAGTATTAAAGCCATCAATTAGTTTTCCAAACACAACCCCGTTAGTGGTTCCAGAGATATTACTAGTACCTTTCCATAAAATCGCTACCTTTACGGGAAACGAAGTTGGGATAATTAAATTTTTATCTGCGTTCCCGGTAACAACACCCTGAACAGATGCTATTCCAGTATTGATCTGCCCTATCTTGGCCGCTAGTGCTGAAAACTCATCACTTCCTGAAGCCGAAATCCCCTTGCCGCTAATGGCGGAAGCGATACTATTTTTCCCATTAGCGACAGATGTAAAAAGCTCGTTTATTGCTGCGACAAGGTTACTCTTTGCGGATGTATTTAGATTTCCTTTAACTCCGATATCAGTTACTGCATTGTTCCAACTGGTTCGTTCCGCTGCTGTAATGTGCTTCGTGGTATCCGCCAAATGCGCAGTAACTGCGTCGTCCACTTGTTTCACCGTTTTCGTATTCCCAGCGCCACTAAGGGCATCTACTTTTGCTTGAGCCCCTGTTGTTGTTTCAAGATTGGAGGGAAGGGAGAGTTGAGAGGATGGGACATAGCCACTCGAATCAAGGCTTGCATATCCATTGGCTTTGCCCTTCTTTGAGATATCCTCAGGTGTAAATCCTAACGCATCTTGCTTTCCGTTCCATTTTGTACGTTCACCTGTTTGAAGGTGAATATTGGTGTCATTTGTATGAGCGGTTAAATTCGTAGAAGTAGCATACTTGCCATCGGATTCAGCTTTAGAATAAGCGCCTACTTGGGCAGCTGTAACTTTATGAGGATTACTCGTGTTATTAATATGACCATCAACATCTGGTTTACCGACAACACTATCCCACGTAACCGAAGTTGCCGTCTGCATCAAAAGTTGCCAGTAATTTGAGTTAGTAGGGAGAATTCCTTTACATTCTTGGGTGTTTTGATAAACTCCTGAACTGTACACTACAATATTTAAAGGTTTATATGTAATTGAGTTATCGTAGATACCCTTATTAGCTAGTGATGTTCCGATTTCAACCAGTTCATCAGTGCTAGTCTTAGCGTAGTCTCCTTGCTCTTGGGCGTAATTGGCTTTTTGATTCGCATTAGCTGCTGCATCAATAGCCAAGTCGTGAGCTGTATTTGCTGTGGTAGTCGCAAGATTCGCCTTATCTGTAGCTTGATTAGCATTTCCAGTTGCAATAACCGTATCCGAAGCGGACTTTTTCGCTGCATCTCCTTGAGTCTTAGCATAATCACCCTGGTCTTTAGCATACTTACCTTGACTATTTGCCCCTGTCGCAGCTTCGTTTGCTTTAGTTGCACCATCATGGGCTTCTTGAGTAGCTGTGTTAGCATCTACTATTGCCGTCTTTGCATTATTCATTAGCTCGGATAATTCCTGGATGTTGCCTATTGCATCTTTGCCGACTTCTAAAATATCTCCTAAAGTCTCAAGAACCTCACCATCATGCTCTTTAGTCCAAATTCTTGCCGCACTTACATAATGATTTCCTCGACCTTTATAATTCAAATCTAATGTTAATCCTTCGGCAGAAGGGTGAAAGGAGACAATACCTTCAGAGTAATCAACTCGATATTCCTTTTCTTTCAATGTATCAGTGTATGTACTGGGAACTTCAAACATATAATTGATTCTTACTTTATTTAATAAAATGGGTATTTCATTAAGTTGTATCTGACCATTAATAACTTTTTTAGTCTCGATTATATCGATAAATGGATCATCACTAGTACCAGTTCGATATTTTGTGATTGTACTATTCTGGTAATCAAACGATGACATAAGACTCCTCCTTTTCTTAATTCAAGAAAAACGAAAAAGTCGTTCAAAACAGAACGACTTTAAACATTGGTAAATGTATCAATTATTTCTTATAATTGACGATATATATTAGTACATAGTAACCACAAAAGGAAGTGAACAAATTTGAAAAAAGTAGGTTATTTAATCACAGGTTTAGCACTTGGCCTCACTATTTCAGTTGGATCACCTGTAGTAGCGAGTGCAGTGAAGACCATCTCTGCCAAAGTTAACAACACGGTATCTGTTATTCTGAATGGTGAGAAGGTGCAATTGAAAACTCAACCACTTGAATATAACAACCTCAACTATTTACCTGTTGGAGAGATAGGAAGGTCACTTGGACTAGATGTAAGTTATGATAAAACGAATGATGCAATTAATATTAAGAACCCTGAAAAATTTAATGATTCCTCTTCGTCTCAGGCAACAATTACACCATCAACTCCATCCGAGCAAGCTAAATCAGAAGTAGTTCAAAAGCTAAAGCTTGGTGAATCAATCACTAAAGACGGTTTAACTGTAAAAATTGATAAGGTTGAGTATATGCCAGATGGTGAAACAGTAGGGAATTTGAAATTCTCCAAAGGATTTAAAATTCATTTATCTATTTCTAACAACGCTGTAGATAGAGGAATATCTAATCTGGGAAGTTTGTTTACATTTAAAACAGACTCTATTCTAAGTGACAATATAATCAATACTTTAGGTAATACAGTAGTTATGGATGTTGACGGGAACCAATACAAAGGAAGTATTCTAAATAAATCAGAAACAGCTACAGGATACATCTATTATCAGTCAACTCAATCGTTTAAAATTAAAGAAATAGCTTATTATCCAAATGTCGGAACATCGCAAAGCAGTGATGCTTTGGGAAACTGGTTTGTTGATTAAACTATAAATGGTCACGCTTATATAAAAAAGTGTGACCATTTTTTAAGAACCAACAAATGTTCTTACAAACAAACTAGCATTGATTCTACCTAATTGATTAGAAGATAGTTCAATGGTATGCCATCCAGATGTTTGAATCCATTGAGTAATATCTACATTGCTATCGCTGTAGTAAATGGTGCCATTTCGAACAATACCATCTATTTTAATTTGAACACCTGATGCATAGGAACTCTCGAAAATACCATAATCTATGTCATGTGTGTGCGATGGTATGTTGACTTGATGTGTATGATTGGGGATAGAAAGGCCATGTCTATGCTGGGGCATTGAAATACTGTGTGAGTGAGATTGAAGAGAGATTGGGTGAGAATGATTACCAGAAGATACCCATGTCACATAGCCACCACTTGAAGTTGGATGCGTTGCCAACCGCGTTCCTTCGCTGATACCATGATTGTGTCCTCCAGTTCCAGTATAACTCCCCTCAGTTTGAGTGCTTCCAGAAATATTTTGTGGGCCAGTAGTAGTCAAGTTGATCTGTTCAAAATCTGTTGTTGTTAAATCTCCTCCGCCAGATGCCGATGTTGTTGATCCTCCACCGCCAGAGGCAACACTTTTACTATAAGCCCTGAAGCGCTCAAGACTAAAATTCAATTTTACCTTGTCAATTCGCATTGTATTATCATCAATATAGAATTTCAATTTTAGTGAATGAGTGGAATCAACATTATCCGCTAACTGAATAGTGTCAGTCTGTAAAATTCCATCCTCATCTAATACAACCTTTCCGCTCTTACCTACAATTTTTAGCCCATACTTATCTTTTTGATACTCGCCAAGCTGAATCCTAACAGTTCCAGTCTTATCTTTAATGGTTAATAGGTTGCCTTCAATAGTAAATGTCCCATCATCGTCAGAAATAATAAGTTTATTCCCCAATAAGATCTTGCCAACCAATCTCTCGGCAAATACCCCTTCGGGAGTAATGGCAGTTTTCCATGTGTTACCATTATCATTGGAGAGGGCAATTTGTCCATGCTGCATGATCAAAAGTTTTTTGGGGTCTTTTGGATCTCTTATAATGATTCCACGTCTGCTGATGCTTACATCCTCATTAACTCCTGCAGTAATATCCCTTTTAACAGCATCCCATGTGTTATTTAGAATTGTCGATACATCATCAGCAGTTGCTTTGGCATCATCCCATTTGTAATGATTCATGTTGACTGTATTAGATGTACTGATATTATTCTTATGGTCTTTCATAAATTGATCATCCAAAGACAATTCGGCAGCGTTCGAAATAGTTAAATTAATATCGGACTCAGCATAATTAGGATTAATCTCAGTAACATTTGCTTTAATATGTATTCCTAAATCTTCGTGTTCTACAGTAATTACGTCCCCAATGCTTAACTTATCCCAGTTATGTTTTTCAGTCATGATTTCATAAAAGTTAACCAGGGAAACAGTTACAATAATTTTAGGCTCACGTATCTTCTGAAACTTCTTTTTTCCATCTTCATATAAGTCCTTGGCATCTGTGTAATTCTCATCCGACAACTCTTTTTCAATAATGAACTGATTCAACTCGATCAATTGATTAGCGGTTAGATTATTCTCCATTTTCAATGTGTTACCCAATGCTTGAATAGTGGACATAAGAGAATTAATCTGATTATTGACCGAAGTGATTTCGGCTTGTTTAGCATCAATTTGAGCTTGTTTATTATTCTTCTGAGCAATCAAATCACCCGTTGGTTGGCCAGTTCCATTAGCTGTATCTAGCTTGTCAGAAATTATATTAAACTCGGTGTTCAAAGTAGATAGTTCAGTTTGTTTCGCAGCTAGAGTAGTATCTAACTGATTCTTTTGTGTCAATAGATTTGAGAACTCTCCTGATTTACTTTCAACTAGCTTATTATATTTTGTCAAGGCAACACACAATTCATCGCTCATATATAAGCTATGGGATTTGATTTTACCGCTGTTATCCATAGCAAAAGGATACATAAAATAAGAAAAATCCTGAATGAAATTGCTTCCTAAAGGATTGACTGCCTGAATTGACATTCCATCCTTACCGAACAGTTTAAGTCGAGTGCAAAATTCATCAAGATTTAGTTCCTGAGTTACGCCCTTCATAAGCTTGCCATACTTAGTTTTAAACCCTTTGTTCATACCGTATGTATCGGGATTATAAAAACTTACTTCTCTTTTGATGGTATCCCAAATAACTAATGCTTCAAACCTATCGGCTATTTCATAAATCGCTTCCTTAACATTTCCGTTGAAGTCAAAGGATCGGTATTTTAGGTCAAACTGTGCATCTACGTAGCCAATGTTCCAAATGGTTTCCTTCAACATATCCACTAACAATTGAGAGGTATTATACGAAACAACACTATAATTTTTGATCAGTTTAAAGGATAATTCATATGGCAAGCTGTAACATTCAACCGCTACAGAATCGGAATCATCCATTATTTTCGATACTTTATCAATAATGTAATATTCTGTGTCGTTTCCTTTTTCCACTCTAATCAAGAAGTGTTCCTTGATTAAATCAATATTCTTATTTCTCTTTTTGTTTCTCGTATTGTTCATAAAGATCGGAAGAGAAAAATCTAATTGATTCAATCCATTTAATGCAATCTTCTGTGAATCGTGCATCACTTCTTTCAAGTGCGCTATTGTAGTTCGATGCAAGTCAGGTTTACACAAATAATACTTAGGTTTAATTATTTCTCCACTTACAGTTGTAATCAATTAATCAGATCTCCTTTTATCCTATTGTGCAAATTGATAAGTCCATTGAATCTTGCAATTACCATAGACTCTAAGGAAGTTCATACCAGGAACAAAACTCGGATAGTTACCAGTAGCATTATCAAAGTGGTAAGTTAACGGGATATCTGAAGTAATATCTTCTTGCTCACAATCGATATCAACAATCTCACGTTCAACCAAATTGATAATTGAAAAAGTTTCTCCACGATTTGAGTAATTAACGATTTTGATTTCACCTAATCCAACTTTTTCTATTCTGATTAAGGGTTTACAATTAAGTGTTCCAGTATTGTTCAAAACAAACTCTGAACCTTCAGGTACATTGTTTGAATAATCAAAGACACCTGACTGATAAATTGGTGAGTATGTATAAGGGCTAATGTTTCTCATTTCAATTGTAATGTAGCCTTGTTTCAACGCATTATGAAGAAGCTTGGCTTCACCCGTATAAATGGTGTAATACCATTTGTTTAAATTGTCTGAGAAATAAAGTGGCTTATAATATGGCTGATTAGAAAGCCAGTTCACAATGCTCCTAATCTTATCCTCATCAAAAGTATCTTCAAAAGCGAAAGACAAACTAAGGGTAAATGGAGATCTCTTTGTTTCAATAAAATATGGTGTATCTCTTCCTCTAATAGTTACTTCGGTTATGGATTGTTCTGGTAGGAATATTTCCTCAAGCATTCCAGATTGCATGTTTACATTTAAAAGCCCCATCTCATCACTTCGAACTCCGTCATAAACAAAATATAGACTTTCAGCTATTGTCATATTTTCACCTCACAGTAAAAAGCGGCGAGACATAATCCCGCCGCAATACTTTAGTTTCTTTTCATATTCCTCGATACCTCTTTTGCGAATTTCTTATAAATGCTTTCTCCTGATTCTTTGTCATTCGCGTTGATAATAATTTGTTTAATTTCTACTCCACCTGCGAGAGCAGGGGATGGTGATTTTGGCAAAAGCAGAGATGTTAAATTTTTCAGACCGCTAACCATATTCCGTGTAATGTCTACAGCGGTAATTAGATTAGCAGTATCATTTTTGTTTAGCACTAGTTCCTTCTCATGTGCTAAAAGAAACTTTCCACCTGTAAATGCTGGAGTCATACCACCTGTTTCAGCCGAGAAAATATTCTTATTCTTCAATTCATTATAACTACCATCTGGAAACCCATATTGAGTCCGCATAGAATCGTTTTGCTGTTTTAATGTGTCTAACTGAGATTTTAACTTAGCAATTTCTGGTGAGTTAGGGTTAGTTCTATTTAAATTAATAACTTGTTGTGTTATTGATTCTGCTGATTGCTTATTACTCAGATAATTTTTCCATGCTTCTTTGGCTGTATTATTATTGTTGCTACCAGATGAAGGAGTGGAGGATGGGGGAGTATAACCGGATGGGAAGTCATTCTGTTCTGAGTAGTCTCCACCTGAATACTTTTTCAGCATCTCCAAGCTTTGTTGAAGAGTATAGTTGAGATTTTCAAACTCCTGGTTAGTATCAAATACATGATCTTTCAACTGCCCAAAATATGTATCATATCCTAGTTGCAATTCCGCAAGAGTAGAATTAACAACAGACGAATCATTACTTAGCAATCCTTGCTTAAGATCGTAATACTTCTTATCATTCTCAAGAATGTCTTTATATTTCTGCTCAACAGCCTTCTTTTCTTGATCAATGTTATCATTGATTTCTTTGTTTAATTTATCTTCATTGTCAGCAATTTGGTCTGACTGATTCTTATGATCATCTAATTGGTCTTGAAGACTTTGCTTCCGAAGTTCACGTTCACGATCAAGCTTAAACTTAGCGATTTCTTCATCTTTGGCATACAATTGTTCTTGAAGTTGTTTCTTTTTGGCTTTACCTTCAATGGACTCATCCAGTGAGTACTTGTTGATCTCGTCTTGTAACTTCTGACGATCTTTAAGCTTATTATTTAATTCTGATTCGTGATCATCCGAACTGTTCTGTCTGTCTAAAGCTTTTATTTGAGGATTGATGATATCTTCGTAGAGTTTATTTTCTTCTTCAAGATTTTTCTTAATCTGTTCATGACGCTTATCTTCGGCTTCTTTTTGCTGATCAAACGCAGACAATTCAAGGTCTCTCTGTTTTTCAATCATCGCTTTATAATCGCTTATGATTTTGTCAGCTGCGGATTTTCTAAGATCAGCAAGACGTTCGATATTAGACTTAATAGCTGATTCATTATCAAGCCATGCAGCCGTCTCTGTGTGTAGTTGAGTAATTAGTTCAGCTTTTTGTGCAGCGGTAAGCTTATCGCTACTTAGCTGTTTATTAATAAGATCAATTTTCTGTTGATGAAGTTGTTGCTCGTTTCGTAGTAAAGGAATTTGATCTTGAAGGGCATCATTATACTCTTTTGTCCCTTCGGTCATTAATCCCATCTTTGCACTAGCTTCATCAAACTGTGTTTTAACCTTATCAATCTTACCATCGTACTCTTTTAGGTAACTAGAAATAACATTGAATCGCTTCTCTTGAATTTGTTTTTCGTAATCCCACCATTTTTCACTATTGGCGGCTTTCTGTTTATCAAATTCTCCAGAAGTAATCGCGTTCTCTTTGACCAGCTTATCAAGTTGCTTATTCTGATTTTCAATTTCTTTCTGTTGCTCTTGGAGATAGGATGACTGTGAACTTTCTTCTTTTCTCCAGTTAGCCGAATCCTCAGAATATCTCGACTGTCTACCCTGGGATTGAGCTATGAGTGTACTGAATCGATCAATACGATTTTCTGATTCAGTTACAACGTCCTGAATTATATCAATAGTAAGTTGATATATTTTTGCGTTAGCTTCTTCCGTTTTTTGTTTAGCAGTTTCTGCAGCAGCATCCAAGTCGCTTTGAGAGGCGTTTTTGGTAGAAGTTTTAGGCGAAGAAGACGAAGAAGATTTCGGTGTTGTTGTAACTCCACCAGCCGATACACGTCTTGCACCATCGTACTTATACGTCTCTGTCCATGTTTTACTGTCTAAACTCTGTTCACTTAGCCCATGATTACCCATCTGAATAAACTTGCCGTTACCCGTATAAATACCAACATGAGAAGCGGTTTTACCTGTTGTATTAAAGAATACCAAGTCTCCTGCTTGCAGATCGGACTTTTCAACCTTGGTTCCTTTTTTAAACTGTTCAGCTGCTGTACGAGGGAGTTTTACATCTGCAAACTGTTTAAACATCTCTTGAACAAATTGAGAACAATCTGAGAGTGCTCTATTTACGAACTGATCATATGTACCTTTAAACTCTCCAGAGATTTGTTTGTATGTTAGCTTACCCTGAAGACTTTGCGCGTTAGCGATCAAATTGGAAACAGAAGTCGAAGAAGAGGAGGAGGAACCTGTTGAAGATTTAGAAGAAGTAGTGACTTTTGTAGATACTAATTTTTCTGGGTTATTAATACCGTCTTCGTATAAGTTCTTTTGTTCCTTCAGAAGCTTTATCTCTTCTTGCAAAGACTTTCGGTATTCTTCTGAACCCTTTTTAATTTTTGATCGTTTGTTGTTTAACTTTTCGAGTTCGGTTTGAATTTCGCGAAGTCTTTTTTGTGTTGCAGTTAAAATTTCATTTGTTTCGCTAAAGCTATCATTTAGCTCCTTGTTATTTTTTTTGGATTCTTCACCTATCCCGAAATCATCGTTCGACATAGATAATAACAAGTCGTTCATCTGTTTCTCAATTTTCTCTTGAGAATCAACATAGCCTTGCAATAAAGATTTTGCCTCAGAAGCAGACTGCTTTCTAGAATCATTAAGTTGCCTATTCCAATCTGAAAAAGGTGAGCCGTGTTTTGAATTGGCACCAATGTTTTCTAAGCCACCTAGATATGATTCATCTTTTAACAGAGGATTTGTCGTATCGTTTAGTTTGTTTATTTCTTTTTTTGCATCTTGTATATTATTAATTGTTTGTAATTCTAGACCGTATATCTTAATTCTTTTCAAGGATTCATTAAGTGTGTTTAAAGAATTCTTCTTTTGAGCTTCAATGTCTTCATTTGCAAACTTTATCTTATCTTTGCGTAAGTTCTTAATTGCATCAAGCTCAAGCTTCCAGCCTTCGGTTGTTTTCTTAACATGTCCAGCAAGTTCGGGATATTTCTTAACTAAATCGTAAACTTCTTCGCTATTTAAAGATTGGCCTTTGTTAAGCTTATCAATAGTTTGATTAAGCGTTTTGACATCATCAGCATAACCATCTATATTTTCAAATAGTGTATTTATGGCTTCAGCTGCATCGTCTGCATTTTCGGTTACTGTTCCTAATTTGGCGCTTAATTGATCGATTTGATCGCTATTTAATTGTAGTAATTGCTCGTCATAACCTTGCTGTTCTTTTTTTAGAGATGCATACTCGTTTTTTAACTTTTCAAGTTGTTCTTGGAGTTGACGAAATTCTACTCCTTCGCCTC
Organism: Paenibacillus dendrobii; assembly: GCF_009807035.1. Lineage (GTDB taxonomy): Bacteria > Bacillota > Bacilli > Paenibacillales > Paenibacillaceae > Paenibacillus_AQ > Paenibacillus_AQ dendrobii. Next base: position 289,003 of record NZ_WUBI01000002.1, on the reverse strand, counting down.
TATATTTGTTTAGCTCTTTGTATTTTGTAAGCTCTTTTTCTTTCTTTAGTATTTCATCGTATTTCGATGCAATACTTTTTTCTCCTTCGGATTGCAGTCTGTTAATCTCTTCTTTGTTGGATTTTCTTTGAGCTTCAGTTTTTTGATTAAGTAAATCTATTTCATTTTCTATTGCTTTTTGATAGTCAACATCAGTTCTATTTAGTTGAGACTTCAGTCTTGATAAGTCCTGATCTGCTAATGTCTCGGTTAAAGCTTTTTCGACTTCAATTAGCTGCTTTTGAGCATCTGCTTGTTGTTTTGCATTAAGAGAACCTTTATTAATCATGTCGTTATAAGCTTTATAAGCCTTAGCAGCTTTAGGAACAAATTCGGATTGTCTTTTATATTGACTAATTAATTGATTGTTTGCAGCTATTTCATCTTTGATGGTCTGCACATTATCCCTATGTTGCTTTTCTGCTTTACCAGCGTTTAATGCAACTGTAACAAAAATACCAGCGAGTACAATAAGACCCCCAGTTAATATAGCCATTGTCGCAGTAGCCGCTGCTGCCGAAGCAGTAAATCCATTCGCGACGGTGGTCGCAGTCGCGGTTGCCGCAGTTTGCATTCCTATCGCAGCGGTTTCTGCTTCTGTCGCCACTGTTTTTTGTACGGTTGCTAAGATTTGTCCTTCAGCAGAGACAATATTGGTGGTGTTAGCAGTAGTTTCTGCAGCAGTTGCAGCGGCACTTGCTACTCTGGCAGTTCTATAGTAATCGATAGTCTTAATTAAATTTAGAACTGGTTGTTTAGCAAGAGCTGCAGCTCCAGCAACACCTGCAAATAAAGCTCCAAATTCAATCAGTCCAGGGGGCATTTTTGTAATGCCGATTAACAAGCGATCAATGATATCTAAAATATTTTTAAGACTACTTCTTAACCCATCGTTTCCAGCAGTGTTAAAAATTTCAAGGAACGATGTTTTTACCTGCGATGATTTTCGCTGAATTGTATCCATTTGAACTTTTAGGTACTCTAAAGTTTCACCTGAAGAGCTTATAGATGCAGCAGTACCACGTAAGATATCCCCAGCGTTCAGAGATGCTGCAAGTTTCGCATATTGATATACACCACGCGAGATGTCGGCATAGGACTTAGTAAGGTCATAGTTCTTGTCGGTGACTGCTATAGATAAATCCAATAGAATATCTTCAGCTTTACGCCATTGTTCAGTACCATCAACAACTTCTTTCGTAGCCACACCAAGTTTTTCAATTTCAGCTACAGCTTTACCGGTTCGAATAGTACCCAGAACGGTCTTCCACATGTTGCCGAGATTTTCGCCTGACAAAGCAGTGTTTCGCATACCCGAAGATACTAAACCATTCAAGAAGTCGAATGAAACGCCAGTTTCAGATGCGATTTTGCCAGTACGTTCAAATGCTGCTCCAAGGTCTCTGGCGGGAGCCATCGTATCGTGAGCCACTTTAGACCAGGAGTCTAGTATTCGGTTTCCGTATAACTGGGCGGCAGCAACGTTCTTCAACTGGACTCCGTATTGTGCGAGAACTGATTCCATTGATTTTGTTGCGTCCTCAAGTGATACAAGGTCAACAGTTGAGAGCATTGTGGATTGACGTACTAGTTCCTGAACTACACCAACGTCCTTATACATTCGCCCCCAGAGACGGGCAGACTCAGTAACTTCGCCAATTTCGGCACCAAGCTCATGAGCAGTCAAAATAAATTGCTGAGTTTGATCATTGATCTTTTTTTGATCCAATCCTTCGCCCGTCAGCGATTTAAAGTATGTTTCGTTGGTTTGGATGTAGCCAGCCATTTTAGCCTCAATGTCAATCATACCCCTGAAGCCTTCAGATATGGCATTAAACACACCATAAATAGCAGTGTGAACCGCCATGAAAACTGGCACATGAGCTGCTAGTTTTCCTGCGCTATCCACAAATGCCCTAAGCCTAGTAGAGCCTTCTTTTGCTGATGCGGATATATCTTTAAATCCATTAGATATATTCCTCATTTTAGAAGTGAGATTAGCATCATTCACATCAAGGCTTCTTACCTGAGCGATAGTGCCATCTAATTTTTGAGCATTGTCTATGGTTAATTTCTGAGAACCGATCTTTGCATATGTTTCTTCTGCTTTACGTTGAAATTCTCTTAATTGGCTTAGCTTTTTGTTATGGGCTTCACGATCTGCGTCTGCACTTTTTTGAATTGCTTTTTGTTGTGCCTCATTGACTTTACGTTCTTCATCGCGAACTCTTAGCTCTGATTTAATCCGAGCATCTTCAATTTTTTGAATATCTCCCATCTGAAGGAGATAATCGCGTGTCTGTGTAGACTTTTTAACGATGCCTTCTGCATCGGCATTGACAGTTAACTGTTGACCTGTTGGACTTACATATGTATTTCTATATCCAGCTATTTCCCCAGCGCCATTCTTTACGGTTTGAGTTTTAAGCTTGTTAAAACCAACAAGTTCTTTTTCAAATTGTTGAATAGTTTTTCTCTGGTCATCATATGCTTGGGTTTCTTGTTTAAGCTTTTGATTATGTTCGTCAATCTTTTTATTGGTTTGAGTGATTATTGTTCCATTTGCTAAATGTTTTTCTCGAACCTTTTCTATTGACCCATCAAGTTTTGCGTATGTAGTAATATTTTCTTTAACAATCTGATTTTGTTGCTGCAAGGCTTGATCTAATTTTTTTGTTACTTCAATGAAACTGTTGATTGACTTTGTAAAGCTTTCGTCAATATTTATCTTTACGTTTAGTTTTTGAAGAGAGGTGTCTTTAGCTAATTTTTCAAGTTCTTTATTAATATCCGTAACAGTAGTTGATTTCAGTCCTACAGATATGAGAATTCTCAAATCTTCATTCAATTGTAATCACTTCCCTTTATAAAATAAAAAAGAAGCGATACAAAATCGCTTCCGATGCATATAGTTAATAAGCAAAACAGCCAACACCTGTTAAGATGTTGACTGTTTTAATGACTAACTATAGAATGAAATTATTATTTGTGACATAATTTTCTAATTGTGGTCGTGCGGTAGATAAGACTCTATGATTAGATTGTTTTACGTGGAGGGGACTCATTGAAGAGCAATAATTTATCGATTGTATTATATCTAACTTTGATTGTTGTAATTTTATCTGGATGCAATAATGTTACTCCAGCGAAGAGTAAAGAGAATGCTCTTGAATATCTAAAGAAGCAAAAATATACAGATGTGATGAAAGTGTTGGATAAAGAAGTAGAAAAATATATCGAAATGTCAAAAGATCCAACGGTTTATAACTATAAACTCGATTTACCTGAAGATTTAAAACAAAAGATCGATTTGTATAACTATGCATCATCATTAAATTCGAAAGAAAATGAAGATTATACATCTGCATTGGATAGTTTAGAATATCTTGATCCAATTCCAGGTATTATTACCAAGGAAGAGTTGGCAAAGTATGAACAAGAACTTCATAAATTGAATCCAAAGTATTTATCTTTTAAGCAAAGAGCTAATGGGGAAGTATATGAAGATCCAATTGAGAAACAAAAGAAGATTGACGAACTGAAACTTAAAGAAGAGAAAGAGCGCGAGGAGAGAGTAAAGGCATCAAATGAAGCTGATAAAAACCCGTACAGTCCTCAAATTGGAATGACTAAAGATCAAGTTCTCGCATCTACCTGGGGCAAACCTAAGAACATCAACCGAACAAAAACGGCCACATTAACACATGAGCAATGGGTGTACGGCAGTAACAGATATCTATATTTCGATAACGGAATATTGACTACGATTCAAGACTAGAGTAGAGAAAGGGAAGGGGATACCCTTCCTTTTTTATGTTGTCTAAATTTTTTTGATGAAAGATGGATTTCACAGAAGTTATCCGAATATTTGATTCTTCTCTTCTTCAAAATCTCGAAGATCGTATATTTGCGTTGTTGAGATATCATTGTGATGAGCTACATATTTAGAGACCAAATGCATCGGAACTCCAGACTCTAGGAGGTAAGTTATACAAGAATTCTTAAAAATATGTACATTGATTCGACGTTCTAACATATCTGAAAGGGTATTTGTACAAAAATCATTTGCCCAGGCAGAAGACATTGCCTTAATATCATTGTCGTATCGAGTAGAGAATACAAATTCGCTTTCATATCCTCTGGATTCAATCCATTTTTTCCAATAAGGCAACACTTCAAGTGGTATCATATATTCCAATTTTTTTCCATCTGTTGATGGTCCCTTTCCACGAACAATATGAGAAAGAACATAGCTTTGACCTTCTGGAACGCTATACTCAAGGATCTCAGTCTTAAATTGAATAATTTCTGAGCGCCTTGCTCCAACTAGAAATGCTGTAGCTAACCAAGCCATTCCTAACAAGTTGCCGTCTTCTTCAAGGAGTTTCATCATCATGTCATATTCATCGCGAGTTACTTTTACTTTTTCGTATACTCGGTTCTTCGGAATAGGAGGGAGGCCACGAGTAAAGTTTCTAAACATCTTGTAATTTCCATCGTCCTCAGCAACTACATTTTCAATATAGTTACATAAACTTGAAACCACCGACTTACGAATGCCGATTGCAGACGAAGACATCTTTCTGTTGTCGCGAATATAACTAAGATATCTCATGAAGTCACGCTTAGATATTTTATAGAAGAATTTGTTGTTCATCGAATCATACATATACCAACCAAATTGACGCAAAACACTTTTGTACTGAGATTTAGAAGCCTTACTCAAGTCCTGGACAGTTAGGAATTCTTCGACAAGAGTTCTATAATCATCGTTTACTTTTAACCACATCTCTTCAGTGACATCTGCAAGTTTCTTTGCGGGTTCACGCAATGTGTTTTTCTTAACATCTTTCTTACTCAATTGAATCACCAACTTGTGTATTTTTATCTTTATGAAATAACTCTTTTATCTAACTTTAACATCAAGGCCCTGCTTCTTTAATCCGCTATATAACGCCGCTATGTGGCTGCCGGTATCTCTTAACTCTTCTCTGGTTGCTTCAGTAAAACGTCTTGGTCTTCCGTTATACTCGAAATCATATTGGTAGCCAACTCCAGATTCAACAATCTCACTAACATTTCGATCTCCGTCCATACGATGACTTTCAACAGATAGTGTGGTATCGCCTATTAATGAGATAAGAATATTCGCATCATCTGTAAGACCACCATTCTCTTTCTCACGTTCGTACATGGTGGGTGAGTAGACGGAATATACGCAGTCATCGATCTTTTCTTTCATGGTATTCTTTGCCCTGGGTGCAACATCAGTCATGAGCGCATTAGATACCTTTTTCTTAATTAATGACTCCAGTTGTTTCATATTCTGAGCCGCCATTAGTCTCAGCTCCTTTGATAAGTTTTTCAAGGGCTACGGATGCTTCCTGTGCTCTGGTGCCTAAATATTCTAACTGATCTTTGGGAAGAGATTCAGTTACTTCTGTTGTGATGCCTTTATTTTTCAACACTTTGGTAATTCTGATAAGCTCATCGATTTCATTAGATTCAGGAATTGGCAAGTCGGTAAAATGACGTAGAATCAGTGTTATATAGAGGGAGGCACTATTCTTCAAATTAGCTTCTGGTGATTTATTGAGTTCCTGTAAAATAGTCATGTAATTGAGAAGCATATCCTCAATATCACTATCCTTAAATACTTTGTGGATGTTGACTTCGTATTTGCCATCCAGAATCTTAATTGTCTCTTTCTGATTTAGTTCGTTTTCCATCTTGTCGAGTTCAGCAATTGTAAGCTTTTTTGTTTTTGCCATTGTAAAACTCACTCCCGTTTTTAAATAGTTGTGTCATAAGACACTTTTTTTGAAAAATCTCATTTTTACAAATGAGTAGAGTCTAAAAATGCCTTATAAATCAAAATAATATATCAAAACACAAAAAAGAGAGGGGGATACCCTCTCTTAATCCATTGAAACGAATTCAACTTTGTCTTCCCAAAATACTAAATCAGGTTCATAGCCACCTCTTCGGCCTGTCCATAATTCAATTGGTTGTATACCATCCCAATAGAAAGGAAGTTCTACCCAATTCCATTCAGTTTTCATCTGACTTGGAGAAAACATTACCTGTTCATTACTTGGCTCACCAGCGCCTTTATATCTCTCAAATATTGTCATTGTATTTAGATTTTGCATACTTAAAACAAAGATAGGAGTTGTAGAAGTTGTAGAAGTTACTTTGACTCTCGCTCTAACAGTATATTGACCTGCTTTGTTGCCCAATATCCCCTCAATCACTCCACCGCTGATTGTAGCTTTACCGTTTCCCTTGTCGCCATATTCAAATTTAACACATGATCCACCCGTTGTTCCTGCTTGCGTTGTATCCAAACTGGCTCCAAATCCAGTGTTCAGAACAAGATCAGTCCCCGCCTTCAATGTACCAAGAGTGCGAGGACTTATGGGTTTGGGATTAGAGCCTCGTCATAAATTGTCATTGTATACATCTCATTACCTTTGGCTGGTTTTAGCATTTCAAGTGGAATATCAAATACGGAAGGGTCACCATCGGCGCTAGTATCGATCTTCCAATTGTCCTCCATTTTTGCTTTGTTGATTACAATCTGGGCTGCATAATCTTCCTCATTTACAGTGTTACGAACCAAGCAATCGAGAACAACTTTATAAGAGCCAGCAAACTTATCTGTAGAAACGGTGATTGTTTTTGCCGTACTATCAGTGGCTACATTATAGTATGCAACGATATCAGATCCGTCTTCGAGATCACTTGCGAAGAATGACAGTACCTTTGCTGCTAGCGTATAGTTAGTTGTTGCTACAGTTCCTTTTGTAAAAGTAATCTCATCGCCATGTGTACCGTCTTCGTTGAGTTTGTATACACTAATCAATCCATTTGTAACATTCACAGGAGTATAATCAAGTGTTGCTTTGTTAGCTACCACTTTCAATTCTTGACGCTGAATTACATTAGTTGCACCTGTTTTAATATCGTTCCCTGTCATCATCGCGATAACTTCATTAGTAAATACACAGTCTTGAAGAGTTACTTTTCCTCCTCGGTTTCCTGAAAACCCTACAACCTTAGTGTTTCCACGACCACCTTGGGCATATTTCGTTTCCCCAGAATTTTCAATTCCCGCTGTTTTCAAGTTTCGAAGTTGAACCTTAGCTTTTTCTGTCTTTAGATCATAAAATGTTGCAAGTGCTACTTCTTTAATTGCCCATACATTTGGTGCACCCATTAATGTATCACTCCTATTAGTTAATTAGATTTATTTGCCCAATGCAAATCAGATATTTTAATATTTTTAGTTTCAATTGTTCCTGCATATATTCCATTTAGAGTATGATGGTAATTATCGATGTTATCGGTAACTTGTAGGCCATTGTAGATTTGATAAATAGACAAATCAAAAACATTTAGAATATTAAGTCCATTGCTTTTCCATGCAAGTCCAGAAATTATGCTATGTAAGTCCATCTTTTCTTTTGGTTTAGGCTGCTTCTTTCTATTCTTGAGAATCATATCTACCATTTCTTGGGCCTTTGAATTGCCGGGTTTAAACTCAGCTTCATTAGATGGTCGTATGTTGTGGGCGGTACTTATCATTTCTTGAAATTCATCGAAATTCGAATGATCTAAATGACCTTTGTCACCAATAGTTATAGAGATACTGTAATCGTCTTGTTCTAAAGAACACTCTGTTGCAAAATATAAACGCAGTAAGTCGAAACTATTAGATCTAAAAGATGTGTTGTGATAGCAGTTAGCGAAGAAGATATCGAAGTTGGAAATATTGTCGATACTCTCTTTTAGGTAGCTCTTGTCGATCAATAAATGGGAGAGTCGAATATTATACTCATTTAGTCCGATATCAATGATTGTTCTTACGGAGGGGATATTTATGATACCTGCGCCTGATAAATAGATAGGGGAATTGGATAGTAATTTAAGTTTCAGATCTTCATGATTCATTTCTTAATCGACCAATTTATAAGAGGTGTAATAACCAGTATAGCTATCATTTACATACATCTCATCCATCTTATAAAACCTCGTCTTACCAATCCCGATTCCGCGCTTTTCGTTCATCAACCTATCTATTTCGTTTAAAATGAAATCATTTCTTAGAAATCCATATTCGGTTCTTAGCAAATCCTTATGGATAATTACGTAGAAATAAACGTATCCTCGCCTAAAGACATTGTTAATGTATCCATAATTTCTAAGGGCCATAGTCACATAGGACATTCTGTCCTTGCTTAATTCAGGAACGGTACTAAACGGATAGATGTTCTTGTACAGTAACTCACTAGTATCCTCAATGTCGGATTGATCCAAAAAATCGCTATTGCGATAGTAAAGTGCCTTACATAAGTCGGGTGAGTCGATAAGTCTCAACATAATGGTTTCTTTGTCTTTACTTAGATTTTCAAGTCTGCTCATCACACTCACCTCCTTAGATAGCAGATTTTATTTGGATTTGTTTTGTCATAGTTACAGATCCATCAGCATTGGATACATGTAACAAAATATAACCGATGGAATCACCACGAATAATACACGAGTTGTTTGATTGAGTTGTGATAGTAGCCAGAGAAGTTGGTTTGTTATTTACATCAGTTAAACTGAAAACTCCATCCATCTGCACAGCTAGTTCGTTATCATAGAATTCACAACTGTAAGCCTTAGTCTTGGACTTTGTAATTGAAACATCGCCATTAATGACAACAGAATAATTGTGTGTTTGAAGTGGAACAACCACAACATCTAAAGTTGTACTTATGTCTTTATAGGAAACATTAATAGTCGCATTACCTTCGGATATAGCGGAAATAAGGCCGTAATCATCAATAGTGCAAATGTTAAAATCAGATGAGGTAAAGGAGAGTAGAGGGGAAGACATAAGTTTATTGTTGTTTGTGACTGACACCGACAATTGAAAAGAGTCATCTGGTTTTAATGAAATGCTTGTTTGATTAAGATTGATGACATAGTTTGGTTTGACATAGTCAGCAATTCTGAGCTCTACATTATCTTTAGAAGGATCGATATTATCAGCATCAAGAACCAGATAAATTAGGTTATCATCGAGCTTGTCTATTGAACTAATTCTCCATGCACGGTCATCAAATATAAATCTTTTACCTTTCTTGAACTCATAGGTATTTTCGTTATTTTGTATGGTCAATTGTCTTCTCTCGTTGTCGAGTGTAACTATCTTACCATTGTCGACTCCGAAGTTACCTAATGCAGTTGTTGTGTAAGTAAAGAAGGTTTCATTAACTTCGCCATTTGATTCTTGCCATTTTATAGTAGATAAGCATTTTCGCAATATCCCACTCTTGTAGATTTCACTATTTTCATCAAAATGAATAACAATCCACTTATCGTTTTTCCAATCGATCGTTATACCTAGTTCGATTAGTGAGCTGAAAGGAGTGATGAATTTTTTCGTATCTGTTGCGTTACTATTATCAGTAATTTGAAGATCGTATTTCTCATTCGAAATAATATCAGCTACTTGATAATAGACTGGCGAATCCTTAAAAATTGAAGATAGATTTAGATTGCTACTATGAACCCTAATGTCTCTAACATTCACTCCATACATTTTATCGCGGACTTTATACTTATCTTTGTAACTCATTTCAAGTTACCAAGGTTGCCGTTGTTGTATGTATAATCCAAGATCAATTTATCTGCTTCTTTACGCTTTATCTCTCTAATGTCTGATAATTGCTTAAGATGCGCTGCTTGAGAAGTCATAGAGAAATCCTTAGATGACATGAATTGTTTAAGATTCTCAATTGAAATGATTAGAGGATTTAAGTATTCAACAACCATTAAAGTCCCTAAAATTAAAATATCTTCATCGTTCAATGCTTCATCAAATGACTCTGAGTCACGCTTAGATAAATCTTGTCTACACTTTTTGAAACGGGGGATGCTGTTTAGCAAATAACGATATTTTAAATTATCATCAGAATCTTTCTCCAAAAAAATCGAGTCTGAAATCTGACTTAGAAATACATCGTAAATATCTTCAAATTGAGTTCCCACTAGCAACACCCCAATTAGTTATTAGGGTCTAGTTTTTGACCTAAACCTTCTTCAATCGCTTTAATAATATGTACATCTCTCAGTTCTCCGAGTACATATTTGTCCCTAGCGAAACCGAAAATTAATGACTTAGTGTTTGTGTTGGCTTCTTTAATTACTTGCTTGATTTGTTCTGGTGATTGTTCAAGAATATGATCAATATCATCTAGATCAACTACATTTTTCTGAAATCTAGCAAGATTCAAGTAGTCAATTGCTTCCTGATCCATAACTTTAAGCCAACCCTTTTCAAGAAAAGCTCGTTGAGAAGAAAGCATAGTTCTGAGTTCACTTAATTCCATAACGTCCTCATCGCCAAAGTCGGTAAATTTCCATACTTGACCGGAACGAGGAGATTTATAAATCAAACCACCTTTAACATTACTGGAAACAGGTACCAAAACATTCTCGTCTAACTTTTGACGTGTTTTTTTCTGTTCTTGAGATTGTTCTTTATTTTCTGATTTATTTATACTCATAGATTGCTTTGCCAATATATTTACTCCCTTCAAAGGTTAATTATTTTAGGAGGGGAGAGCCCTCCTAAAATTGAAAATTAAGCGAGGATATATACTCCGTATTTTGCAGCCGTCTCTACGCCTACGCCATATTTCTTACGCAGTTCATATTCCTTGGAATCATCTTTATTACCGATTGCCTCATCAATCAATGCTACGCCTTCCATAACAAATTTCACGATTTTCTCATTGCCATTTGGAAGAACAAGTAGGAAGTTATTATCAATTGCGAATTCATCAGTGCCAACTTTATGAGCTTGTGGCATAATACCGAATGTAATACCGTCAACCTCTTTAAAGTATCCATCAGCGTTACGAGAATTTTTCATATCTTCAGAAACGTATGCAGGGACTGCTTTTTGTACTGCAAGACGAGTACCAATTACCATTGGGTTCATCCCTGTTTGGGCACGAACATGCTCTACGAGTGTATTAAATTCATCTACATCCCAGGAGCCGGTGTGTTTGTATGGGGCCGTCAAACCGTTGTAAGCCGCTTTGACGGCATTGAAGATTTGTTCAGTAATTTTTGCCTTGAACGAAGTTTCAACTCTGTTCACAAGCTTAACCCAATCAACACGACCAGCAAGGAATCGTTCTAGCTCCTCGTAGATTGCTACTCCATACCAATCGGTATCAATTTGGTAAGGTTGTCCTTCAGCAATACGTTGGCGGCGAAGGTTATTAGTACCACCTGCAATTTTAGCAACTTCAAACAGTTCATCAGATTCAGGTGTAAAGGACAATTTATCGCCAAAAGCAGTCGAACGATAATCAACGAATTGATCGAATTGATCTTTGATACCTTCCTCTACACGAGCGTCAACAACTTCTTCGATAATCTCAAAGATTTCGTTTTTATTTCTACGGAACTTCTTAGCGTCAAACTTTCCATCTGCGGAACCAGTAAGTTTATTCAAAGCTTCACGAAGTTTTTCGTTTGCTTCTTCCTTCGAGTAAGTAGCTACAGAACCTTTTGCAAGGTCAATTGCCAAATCAATAATTGCATTTTGGTTTTCCATTATAATATTATTCCTCCTATATGTATGTTTATGTTATTAGGCTTGTACAACACGGAATGTGGTTGCTGGTTGACCGTAGACTTTACCTTTACCGATAACTACCGCAGCGAAGCGAGTTCCACCAGTAAGATCATTTGCATGGGCAAGTTTAGTTTTACCATTCACAGGAATAAGGAATTTATCAACTACACTAGTGCCATCAATCACATCATCAGTTACTGTTACATTATCACCAACAGTGAAATGATCTGCACGAGCTGGTTTACCTGCCTTATTAACGAAATCAAGAATCCCTTTTCCTGCCTCGTAAACAATTTCAGGAGAGGAGATGATTACAATTTCCTGAGTAACTACATCAGTGGGAGCTACACCATTTACCAGTTCACGCTCTCCTACTACTGGAGAACCCAGAGTAACAACTTGACCATTTTGAGTATCCGCAGCAAGAACTACACTTTCAATATTACCTGCTACAACAGACTGCATTTTATCTTTGCGAATCGCCATAATTTATAAAATCCTCCTTGTTTTTAAAAGAAAATAAAAAACACACCATTTTGGTGTATTTAATAATTGAGTAACGTTTTAAGATTTAGTCTTCAAACAGAACATCATAAGACTTCCCAGACTTTTTGACTTTTTCATTCTTTATTTCAATGTCGATAACTGGTTTAGTCTCGATGCTAAAATTAAGTTTTGCTTTTTTCTTACCAACTAGTGTGAAGAGTTTTTCTTCAATTTGTTCAAGTGTGAACTGTTCCTTTGATTCTTTAACAGGCTTCATCTCTTCTTCGGACAATTCATTTGCGAAAGAAGAGAAAAGGGCATTTTCAACATCCTCGCGTTCCTTTTGGAGTTTTGTGGAATACTCCGAAGAGACTTTAGAGAATTCTTCTTGCAATTGCTTATAGGTCTGGTTCAAAGATTCAATCTCTTGGTCTTTATCAGATAATTGCGATTCGAACCTATTCTTTGTTCTTTCTTCAGAGTGAGACTTAATTTGATTAGCAAAATTCTTAATAGACTCACTGAATAGGGTAGGGGATTCAGTAGATAGATCCATTGGAACATAATTAACTTTGAATCGCTGCATGGATGCTTGATCAATAGATACCTTATCACCTGTTACGGAGTAGGAGAAACCAACGGTATACCATTTTTCATAATCATAAGCAATTACATGGGATTTTTCGGTATCAATATCTACAAGAGCATACTTAGGATACTCGAATCCCCAATATTCATCGACAATGCTGCCGAAATTAGAAATTTCACGACTAACTTCTTCAAACAATTGAGAACCAGTAAGTGTAAAAGTATTAGGCGTTTTATTTTCAGATGGAGATCCTTCATCTGCAACTGTAAATTCAGTCTTTACCTTGTCTTCAAGTTCCTCAAGAGAGAAGTCTTCGTGGTTAATTCCTTTCGCTTGCAAGTCCTCCAATGTCAAACTGTAAGGCTCCAGCATTTTTAGAATTTCTTCCACTTTATTTCCTCCTTGCGAATCATTTATTTTAACCTCAGAAGAGGATGATTCATTTAACGAAAATTTGAGCTCTTTTAACATTCTTTGAAAATCATCTTTAAACTTATCTTTATCTAGTTGATATGCAACAATCGAAGCTGATTCAAAACATGGCTCAACGTGCCCACTGGGATCGGATTCCTTGTCGATGCCTAAAATACACAAAGCGGAGAAGAGGAATTTTTCTACTTCATACGTCTTTTGTCCATTAATATTTGAATAATTTCCTTTTTGGATTTCAATCTCCATTGATTGATTGAACTGCTGCCCGATCAACATTTGTGCTTCTGGGTAGCGACCAGTCCATAAAAACGCATTATCTACAACCAGATATTCATTAATGGAACCATCTTTTTCTTCGACTTCTTCCCAATATATGTTTGCACTTTCAGGAACTAATCCATAAGGAACGGTAGTATTGATCCATTTGGGCTTATCTCCTGACACATCGATTGCACCACCATGCCCACCAAAGTTTTCTGTTTCTTGCTCAAACTCGCCAACAATAGGGATATTAAACATAGATGGCAATGCCTCTTCAATTGATTTGCGAGATAAGTATGAATTATTTCTGTTGAGACCTGCATACAATACGCGGATCTTACATTTAGAAAAGAGAGGATTGATTTTTTCTACATCAGAGATATGAACATCAAAACGCAACATTTTTTCATACATATAATTTCACCTCCTTACCCTGCAGAGTTGCTTTCTAAATCTTTTGTTTGCAACCCTTTATCTGTAAGATCGGTCTCATTCTTTGTTGGAGCACCATTTTTCTTATTTGGATCTCCCGAGGTCGTATGGCTTGATTGCAACGGTACGAGTTTTAAAGGTAATTCTAATACTTCATTCTCAAGATATGTATTCAAATACATTGAACTTGGTTGAGACCCCATAACGGCAATAATCTCATTTTTGACAGGCATACCAAACTGAGCCGCCTTTAGTCTACTATCCAAATATGCATCCTTATTATGTCTGGTTGTTTCAAGAATTCTAACCCTAAACTTATATGCACCTGTTTGAGTTGCCTTTAGATGTTCATTTATCCATCTCTCAATATCCTTGATTAAAATGGAGGAATCGGACTCATCTGCTATGATTGAGGATTTTAATGCTGCGCTTGAGTTTGAATTTGAACTGAAAAGCAACTCGGAAACTCCAGCCTCATTCCAATATTGACTCGTTGCTTGTCCAACTTTGTTTTTATCAATAGAATCGCGATCAAAATTTATCGCCTGTATGTCCATCGGGGAGGTCATCAAACCAACTTGCGGAGGAAGGTTCTCTTCGATATTGTCATGAAAGACTTGTGCAAAGTCTTTATCAATTAAGAATGAGTTTATTTGAGCATCCTTGTCCGTTCTCATAGGTATCTTCTGAAATAGGAGTTTATAGTTGCCGATTTCCTCATTATTTTTATTTAATGCCTTGAAATCTGCTATATCAAGAAGGCCTTCAAACAATGAAACAAAGGGAGGGATAGAATAGATGTCAGAATTAGCTTTTAAACAAATCGCAAATGGAGATTCTATTCTCACTATTTTATCCTTATTACCTTTTTTGTTTTGTAAATCATTATAAATACGCTGGAACTCATCTGGATAAGATTCTATCTTATTGGTTGAGTTAATTGTTGAGAAATCAAACGAATATCCCAACAAGCCTGTGGTAGCATCTATAAATGACAAGCGGCAATAATCAGGATTCAATTCTTGTATATAAAAACCATCTTTAGATACTCTTGCATAGCCAAAAAATACTCCGTCTCGATAAGTAATCAACCTAGCTTTGGTAAATTCATTTTTGATGTTCATACGTTCTACGTAATCAACATTCTTGATATATAAATTTTTATACTTTGCTGGGTCTATCTTTTCTGGATTAGATCCAAACCCCTCAATGACGTAATCAAGATTATAGAGAGTTGCGTAGTAGTTGATTAATCTTCGATATTGTGATGAGGTATAATAGAGCTGCTTGCTGATTTCTCTGAGTTTTTTTTGATTTTCACTATTCGATTTATCTTTTAAGTATTTTTTTATATCCTCTTTGCTGAATGTACCCACTACTCGACTTGAGGCGTTTTCTGTATTTAGATTAATAAGTGCGATTTCCTTGAATGTTGCTAACATTTGTTGTCTTTCAGTAATCTCTTGGGACAATTTATCACCTCCTTAATGCTTTGAATAGATGTTAGGCTTACGCATTAAGAAAAAGTCATGAGGGTTAAGATTCACTTTTTCTCTTGTTTTATCCATAAAGGCTTTTATGTACCATAATCCCATACTTAAAGAACTATATCTATCCTTATCAACCCTTTTAGTTAATTGTTCTACAGTGAACTTACCACCGGGAAGTTGCTTGATTTTTAAGTTTGCTACTTCCTCAAGTAAAAGATCTGTCTGGGTGTGAGGATATATTTTTCGAACATGTTCCTTGTCATTTATATCGTAGTTATTATTAGTATTTTTAACTAATAGCTGCAGTTTCCCACTCTCCACCATATCTATGAAGTTAACAATTATGTCGTGGTTAATTCCTTGGGAGGTAAGAGCATATAATATTTTTTCTGATTCGCTTGACTCAGGATCATCATCGGTGTTAATTGTATTCCAACATCCCAAATTATCACCCGTAATTGGATCTACTGTATCTTTCAGGAGTTCATCCTTTAATCCAACGCCAACACCATTGGTATCTACCACTACTATTTTCGCATCGTATAATAATTTCAATCTTTTTACTTCAATAGCCTGGGCGCTAAAATTAAGACCATTTGGTAGGTTTATTAAGTTTACCAAATAAATTTTCAGAATTTTTCCATCTTTACTTCTTTTGATTTTTAATATCGAAATTGAAGTTTGGTTATTGTTTTGAGAAGATGATCTCGCCACGTCAACAGAAATTACATATTCTGATTTTCCATCACTTTTGAATTCAGGAGAGGACAATGTTCTTAAGTCGATGACCTTATTAATATTTACTATTGCTCCATCAGAGGCACCAACCCATTTACTCTCGTAATTCATAGCAAAGAAGGTAGGAGAGAGCTTGCTTTTTTTATCTAGTAGTGCTGATTTAGGTTCACCTCTACCATAATTAACTGCGAGCTGCCAATCTGAACCAATCACCATTTTACCCTTCAATTCTGCCATTTCATCGAGCATTCTTAAATTTCTTTCGAATTCATCTGAACCTCTAAAACCCGAAGTTGTGAAAAAATTGATTTGACCATTCAATTCCTCAGGATTGATTACTGCTTCTCTCCCGATGGTTCTTCTGGGTACATTGGGTATTGGTTCAAGACAGTCTTCAAATAGTGCATTATTGAGAAGTGCTGATTCTTCGATTTGCAGTCTCTTCCGTCGCTGCCCCTTGCTGCTTTGTGCATTAGCAAGAACATCAATTCTTCCTCCAGAAATAAAATTGACTTCTGCACTATCTTTTGAGAAAGAAGGATTGCCCGCAACTTCATTCTTTAATAATGGGTAAAACCTTATTAACTCTCGCCACTTATCTTCGAAAATACTGCTTGCATTTTGTAGAGTTTGAGCAGTCATAGAGATCTCAATGTCTGGATAAAAAATAGCAGCATGAACCATGCCCATTACTTCAATAAGCGTTTTTCCATATCCTCGTGGAAAAACTCCATAAGTAGAAAGAAATCTTGCTATTGATCGTAAGAACACTCTCTGATCTAAATCAAGTCTTATTCCTCCAGTTTCTGGAGTAATTAAGTCATACCATAGATCTGGATTCCATCTACACCAACTAACAAAATCTTTATATTTACTCAAGTTTCTTGTGAAATTATCAATCTGATTTTCAGTTTTCATTTCAACTGTGTTATTAAAATCGGGATTCCTTACATCTAATCGATTTTTTGTATGTTTAGCGCTATTAGATTGAAAGTTATTATAAGATGTCATCATCTTCACCTTCAGTCAATCTATCATATTCCTTTTTTCTCTGTTCGTAGAATGAATAAATTTCTTTATAGTCTGCAACTGGAAGACCCTTGAGATCACGAACGTAATTTACATAGCACCAAATAGTGAAATCTACGGAATCCTGAGGTCTTTCCTTGAAATAGGGAAGTATCTCAATGACATCGATGGCCTGTTCAACATTTCGCGTTAGTTGCGAGAAGCTATCTAAGCCATCTGAAAGATCAGCTTTGGAAAGTTGTGAGGGATTTATTTTAGCAGCCGTAGCAGCTTCCTTTGCCAGCTTTCCCCAGGCCTCGGCTTCCTTATAGAGACCCTTCGTTGTAGCTAACTCCTCTTTTACTCGATAGCGTACATAGATCTGCAAAGCTTCTGTATGCATAGCTGTTCTTTCAGGATAATTGACTTTAAGTTGTTTGTACTTTTTCTCAAATAAGACAACTTCCTCTGTGGGATAATCTCCCCATTTATCAATCAATTCTTTCAGTGTTTCCTCATTGGTTGTGAAATTTGGGGGTGTAGAGACAATGCACTCAGGTACTTGGTTAACGTATTGTTCACTATCTGAGAATGTTTTACCTTTGTAATTAGGTAAAGACGACAACTGAGGTATATACTTACCCCAATCTCTTTCGCTTCGTTCAAATGTTTCTTCAATAAAAGGTTTATTCATAAGTGCAAGAACTAGCTTAATTCTGTCTAAATAACCAGGTGAATCTTTTAATCCTATATAATCTACAATACAGTTTTTGCATACCGCTAGCTTATCTGATGAGAAGAGGGGATTGGTATTAACATAATAATTATTCAATGCTTTAGCCTTGTCACACTTAAGGCAAACGACCCTTTCAGGCTGTTTAAGTTTCATGATTTCACCTTCCTATAAACTCCCGAATAAAAAAAGTGAAAGGGCAGGAGGGAGTGGCCCGTTTTAGATATCTGCAAAGATAAATCCCTTTCAAAAATACAAACAACAAAAAAGACGATCATTAAAATCGTCTGACGAATTCTTTGTATTTTACTTTTAACCTTCATCTCCATCAATGAACTCTATTTCATAACCAGCCATTGACAGTAGATCGATTTGCAGCATTTCAACGTCATCCTGGAGTTTGTCCAAGCGTTCGGAAATTGCGCCGTGATACGCGGCGTGATTCCAAATTGACGAGAGAGCTTCTTTGAGCTGAACTTTATTTTTAACTTTGATAACCTGATCAACATAGTTGTCTAAAATAAGTTCAATATTTGGTTTATAACTTGGAATGATAACTACGTTTGTATTTGAAGGTAAATCTTCGTCAGATAAAAACGCAGAAGGGAGGTCGTTATCGGGTTCATTTTCTGGCTCGCCCTGAAGATACTCTGCCTCTGTCAATATTAATGCCTCCTATACATTTACATCTAAGCGGATATTGTATGTAGCTAATCGGCCTTCTTCGTTATCGAAGATAATTAGTTTTTGAGCTGGTTTACTTGTTTTTCTTATTTCTTTTGCATAGGCATCCACACCAGACAAACTTGAGTTTACAACAATTTCAATGCCATGCACTTCATTCTCTTCATGATGATGAATATGACCCATAAAGCAAAAATCTGGAATGCGTTTTGTCATCAAGGTAAGATTCTCAACAACATTTCCGACTCTATCCCTATGACCATGCACAGCAAATATAGTTTTACCACAAATTTCGGTTGTAATTATTTCGTCATCGTATGTATTTTGAATAAATTCGATATTAGATAAGTGCGATAGCCTTGCTTTTAGGAACCAAGGTACAATGTCAGCGAAACTCTCTTTTGCAATTTCATCGTTTTTGTTTGGAGTTACACGATCATGATTCCCACGACAGTTATAAAACTTGACCGATTCAAATTCATTGGAAAGAGTATGTAATACTTGCGCCATGGATTCAGACACTTCCATTGTCTGAGTTATTACATCTTCAACGCTATTAATCCGAGTTGTGGTGTGAATCCAACCGTTAATTAGGTCTCCCAATGAAAACACGTGAATAGTTTTTACGTTATGACGTTTAGCATCTTCAATTGTCCTATTTACAACTTTATTAACTCTTTTGTAAAACTCATTGTTATCAAACTTATTCCAGTAACTGTTTGCAAATAATCCTTTATGCCAGTCAGATAGAAGGAGTGCTGCTTCTTTATTTGAATCGTATGTATTCTTGGGTTTATTAGTTACTAACAGAGGATAATTCTCAGATAGTCTGTGGGCAGCCTCTACGACAATACCCCTAATTCCATCGATCTTACCTTGTTCATTAATTAATTTATTGTATTCTCTACGCTGGTCACGAAATTGAACAGTTTTCTTTTGAATTTCTATCTCTTTATCTGTCAATTTCTTATATACTTCATCTTCGAATAGAGTGGAGGAGGCATAATCATAACCCCTTTTAAATGATGAGAAGTCTTTTCTCCACTTCGATTCAGAAAAAGATTCTCCAGATTCTTCGTTCATGAGAATAGTTATTTCATCCCAGGTTACGCCATATGTATCCTTGTTTGAACCAAGACGATACAAATATGATTCAATACTCTCATCAGTATTCTTTTTTGTTTGCGGAGTATTGTTCATTTAATCACTCCTTTGGTTGCACTGGATTCTCTTCAACCAGCTGAAATGACAAATTCTTACCGTCAAAACGTTTTAATGCTTCCTTAATATCATAAATAAATACGCCTTCTTTTGTTTCTTCAGTCAGCTCCATAGTTTCGTATTCGAAAACACCTTTATATGATTCCGTTGTTTTACTTTTAGCCATATTAGATTCTCCCTTTCAGTATTCGATGTTTATTAATGGGGAAGAGGTATAGTCTAAATCGACTACACCACTTAAAAGGAATTGATTTTTCTATGTATATCTTAATGAAATTATAGTTTTACTGAGTCTTTGAGTGCTTTTGCTGGCTTGAAGGTAGGCTTTCTAGATGCGGCAATTGCAACAGCGGCTTGCTGTTTAGCGGTAACTTCATCTACGCCTTGTTCTTTAAGTTCTTTGAATAGTTTTGGATTCATTCCATTTCGAGCTTTCGTTTCACGTGATTCAAACTTACCGAATCCAGCAATATTAACATCCTCGCCATTTTTGAGTGCTTCTGCAATCTGATTAAATACATCAATCACTACATTTTCTACGTCTTTCTTTGCGTAATCGGTATTGTCTGCAACATTATTAATCAAATCTTGCTTATTCATGTAATATTTCTCCCTTAGAATTTATATTTATATGTTTTTTAATAGAGGATTTTTACCCCTATCATATGGAGACCTTTTAGATCTTCAAAAAATCCTTATTAAATATAGGTATTTTACGTATATTCATTTTAAAAGTGTGCAACTTTTGGGCAAAAACGACCTAAAAATAGGTCTTTTTGAGAAGAATACAAGACATTTAGCAGTCTCGAAGCGATCTTGTCTTTTTTGTTTTTTGAAATTTTAACGAGTAGAGAATGCATTGTTGACTCATTAATTTGAATCTTATCAATATAGAATCTATAGTACTTTATTACATCGTCAATCTTCCTGTCGCGTTCTTCTTCAGATAAATTGCTTGAATATGTATTATTTATTTTAGTTACCATTGTTTCTACGTAGCTTAATATCTTATTTTCTTGTCGTCTGTTGCTTTTTTTAATCTCCCCGGGTAATAGTAAATCTATTAACTGAACTTCTTCAATAGGACTTGCATAATTTAACTGAGCCATTTCTTCGAATAGGAAATCCATTGGACAATTATACATTGTCGTCTGAATGTCATTTGATTGACTGACGTATTTCCAAAATAGAGGCTTCTTATTGAGCAGTTCTTTTGTCTTAGATATTCGATCAATCTCTTTATTGATATCAATATCAAACATTTTTTTAGCAAGATCGATACATATACCTGATAGGACAGTAACAACGTCAATCTTTTTTAAGAGTTCCATGATTTCCTCTTCAGACTTCCCTTTATTCAACATATCCCAATAACGAGACATGCAGAGCTGTCCAACATTAACCGTACGCCCAATGTATCTTTGACTATTTGATAACTCATTATCGATAATAGCCATATCTCCATTGTTAACCTTATACTTTTTTTTGCTACTCGACACCTTGTTGATGCATACATTGTATTTCCCAAATACATGCTTTGTTAACTTAAGCAAGCAATCGTCCTTAATGAGAAGTACAGTATCACTATCGTAGTCACTGCCTGATAGAATGTCTTGTAAGGGGAACTTAATTGCATTCACACAGACAATATTGTCTGTAAGATTCAAATATTCGTCTATAAATTTACTTTTAACATTCTTGACCAACAAAACATTATTCGGACTAGTATGCGGATTTCTAAATCCGCTTAGTTCAGTTTCTTCAAAAAGCGTTGTGTGAACTTCGTTTTCGTTTAAATCTACGCATTGCGGTTCACTCGTATCTAACTTTCCAATAGCGTGATACAAAAACTCGATGGGATTGCCCAACATGACACAGTAGTCGCCATTAAGCCTTACTTTGCCGTTTTTAATATGGGTGACATAAGATGAGATGGTCTTCTTTCTAAAGTTCTTGAACAGTTTTGTTTTAACAATATCTTGATTGGTGCTATATAAATCCACAAACATCTTATTGGTATTCATGTCATTTTTGGTTTGTTCTAGGTATGAAATGAAAAATCCATCTTCGTTTTTAAGTCTATTTATGTATTCTTTTTCGAGAAACGTAAAATTCTTAATGTCTTCTCTTGTCATTGGTAGTGAATTAATCATTTGGTAACTAGTCTGCTGTAATACTCTTCCCATATCGTCATATCCGCGCTTAGATTTCTTTTCACTCTTACAAACGCCGAACAAACATTTATCTTTAATTACGATCTTTTTCCAGTACTCCCACATGTTCTTTTCAGATCCCTTGAGGCGGCTGAATTTTAGCGCTTTAAGGCTGCTCGGAGTAGTAATAAAATGAACATCTTTAGCAAAAATCTTCTCTGAATGCATACTTTCTAGTTCCCAATCGTCATAATTGGTTCCAAGTGGACAATGATTCCTTAAGAAGCGTTGTATATTACAGCTAAAGGCAGCACTCTTAAACATGTGATTACGTAACAGCATCATTGACTTTCCTTCTGGAAAGTAAGATGACTCCAACAGAGATTCGCCATCAAATAAACTGTTTGATATTAGCGATTCTTCAAGAAAGCTATCAAGATATCCATCTGAACCTGTTCTAACTACATTAGAAATTCTGTTGAAAGTACTTTTAACGTCGCTAATAATCAGAATGTTGTTTGGATCTACATGTATAGTATCCTCTAGAGATGAACCAACCAGACTTTCATAGGCGAGTAAGGAGGGGAAGTCGATATCAATATTATCATCCCGGAAATCTATGCCCATTCTACTCCATTTGATCATCGGTTCATAAAGCTTTTCTTTGATAAATAGACACTGACCAATTCTTGATTTAGCACTAGAACGTTTATAAACAACATATTTTACTCCGTTTAAGACGAAACCATCACTATAAAGCTTCTTTCTGAGGTCTGACTGAGAAACACCGATCCATTTTGGTTGATCTAGCTCTAATAATATTGATTGAACAAAATCGTTTAATTTTTCTCGGTACTCGGGCTTATCTTTCAGGTTTTCTATTTTAGACTCAATTTTTTTGATTGTCTGCTTACCTGAGTCAACTTTTTGCTTAAACTTCACGTTAATAATATCAGTTGATAATAGCTTTCCATTAGTTTTTTTTGCTGTAGTCTTCAATCCTAAGCTAATTACTTTATTTAACTCTAGACTAGATGGAACCATTCCTATGTATTTTAAATCTAAATCTCTACCCCTGAACATATGGTTGTATATGTCACTACCTTCAATGGAGGGTATGTATACGGGCTTGTGAAGTTCAGTCAATAATAAGTCCTCCTTAATTGTTTAATATTATTATAATTACTTAATAAGAGCAGACACAAATTCCGGATCTGATTTATAAGGTTCACGGTAATATTTCTTTTGTGCTTCTTGTTTTAACCATGTAGCTTCATTATCAATTACTTCTTCTATGTATTTGATACAATCTTTGGTTCCTTGCTTCATTTCTGGTGAAACATCTCTATCATCATAGTAGTCTTTGTCTCCATCGTAGTACATGTCCTGCATTTCTTTAAAGTGTTTTGTCATTAATTATTTATAAATCCTCTCTAATTTTGAATTCAGAGAGTAACATTCAAAAGGTACATTGCCATCTGTATTCCAGAGAATGTTTATCTCTGTGAATCAAATATATCAACAAATAAACTGTGTGTCAATCGATATTAATATTTTTATTTTATTGACTTTGTTTTCATTATAATGATAAAATGTAATTAATCGAAGGGAGGTTGCAAAGATGAATGCAGCTAAAAACAATATAGTAGGATTACATACAGGAACAGTATATGAAGACATAAGAACTTTTGTTTCCAAATTTGAAAGTAAGAACACTCAGAGCAACTATGAAAGAAGCATTAGATCTTTCTTCATGTGGTTTGCTCAGAAATCAATTGAGATGCTTCAGAAAGATGATTTGCATGTTCGAAATGCAGATGTAGTAAAATACCAGGTCTACTTAAGAAATCATGAAGCAGATTATACAAACACGACTATTAATAATATGATGGCTGCTATCCAAAGTTTGTATGAGTTCCTTGAAATAAATGAGTATGAAGTTAATTCTAAGTACTTGAAAGTCGATGTTCTCCCAGACGATTCTGAATCTGCGGGCAGTCTATTTTTTAATGAAGCAGAGCTTATGGCTAACCTGGTTAAGAAACAAACCAAGGGTCAGGAAAAATCATCTCTCATTAGGCTTGCTTACACCACAAGTTTTCGTAAGTCTTCACTCTTGAAACTTGGGTGGACAGATATCAAGAAGAATCCAGAAGCAGATCATTATTTAGTAACTACTATAGGTAAAGGAGGTAAGAAACATACTGTTCCCATATCCTCTGAATTGTATTCTGAATTACTGTTAATAAAAGAACAAAAGTATTATGAGAAATACAGCGATAATAAGATATTCCACTTAAGCAAGACAACGATACAAAGTATGATGGATTCACTTAAGAATGAAATGGGCATATCGGAAGAAAGAAACATTGTATTTCACAGTTTCCGAAACGTTGCTGCAAGCTATGGGTCTCTTGAAGAAGTGAAGGAACATTTGAATCATAGCGACATCAACACTACAAATAAATACTACAGACATAAGTTGAAGGATTACTCACAGAGCATTAGTCTAAGAATGGACGATAGGCTTGATGATGATGTGTTTGAATTGCTCAGTAAAGAAGAACTGATCCAACTCATCAAGCAGCAATCTGTAGGAACCATTATTCAAATGAAGAAAGAAGCGTTAGAAATGATTAGTCAAAAGGAGATGATTGGTTGAGCTTTATTGAACTAAAATTAACGCCTGTACGAATGATGTTTCCAAAAAAGGAAGCAGACAATAAGAACGACTTTCGGATATACGCATGTATTACGAATAGCAGCGAGGTTGAGAAGAATGAGTACGGAAATGTTTCAATAAAAGGCGTTATGCAACGTTTGGAGTTAGATACTGAGTATACAGCACAAATTGTTCTTGATAAAATTGATCCGAAATTTGGAGCAAGTTATAACATCATATCCATATATCAAGATGTACCGGAAACGTTAGATGGACAAAAAGAATTCCTGGCTACAATGATGACGGAAATACAGTTGGCTGAAGTATACCGAACTTATCCTGACGAGGATATTATAGAGCTGATAATGAAGGATAAGTTCGATTATAAAAAAGTAAAACACTTTGGAGAAAAAACATTGATAAAGATTAAAAATCGTATTGAAGAAAACATTGAGTTCAAAGATATTCTTAGTAAATATGCTAGGTTCGGAATTACATATGAGATTATCACAAAGTTGAAAACATTGCTTGGGTCTATCCAATTAGCAACGCAGAAACTCGATGAGTGTCCATACATACTTACCAAGCTAAACGGTTTTGGATTTAAACGCGCAGATAAGATAGCACGAGCAATGGGTGTGCAGTTTAATGATGAAAATAGAATTGAGTATGGAATCAGATATACACTCGAAGATAACGAACAGCAGGGTCATACCTTTATGTATCGTGATGAGTTGTTAAGATCTTCATCGGAAAAGTTAGAGGTTGAAGAATGCTTGGTTGAACAGATTCTTGAAAAAACAGGGGAATTGAAGTTTATTGATGATAAAGTATCACTCATTAAAGCGTATAATGCAGAAAAATACATAGCAAAACGATTGAAGATGATGTTAAGCGAGAGCAATGGTGAGGAGTTAAACTTTAATCCTGATGAGTTTATTAAACAAATTGAAAATAAATATAAGGATATTTTAGTTAATGGTCTAACGCATCAACAGAAAGACTTTTTTAGGATGATTAGACATTCAAAGGCGGGATTGCTTGCAGGATATGCTGGAACGGGAAAAAGCCAATTACAAAAATTCCTTATTGAATTATTAAGCCAGTTGAAATTAACTTATACACTTTTATCCCCTTCTGCACAGGCTGCCAAAGTAACAAAGCAATACACAGGATTTGACGCTCAAACAATACATCGGAAGATTGGCTATGGTGCTGGCAAGGATGAAGAAATGATGTATGAGATTAATGAGGATTTTGTAATAATCGATGAATCGGGTATGACTGACATTTACATCCTTTCCTCACTTTTAGCAAAGATTAAGAACCCTAAAGCGAGAATTCTCTTTGTAGGCGATGACTTTCAGTTCTTGTCAATCCAAGCTGGAAACGTTTTGCATGATTCAATTGAAAGTGGAGTTATACCTATGACTAAGTTAGATATTGTTTTTAGACAAGAAGAGGGTGGACTTCTGGATGTTGCTACAAAGATCCGAAAGGGAGAGTACTTCCTTAAAGACGATTTTGAAGGTAAGAAATTGTTTGGGAAGGATTTGCTGATTCATTGTCTATATCAAGCTGATATGGAGAATGGTTATAAGCATTATTACAATTACCTTCTTAATGAGTATGAGCCCGAAGAAATAATGGTGTTGACTCCAACTAAGAAGAATAAACTTGGTACAGTTCAAATAAATAAATATATTCAAT
This sequence comes from Paenibacillus dendrobii, assembly GCF_009807035.1. Lineage (GTDB taxonomy): Bacteria > Bacillota > Bacilli > Paenibacillales > Paenibacillaceae > Paenibacillus_AQ > Paenibacillus_AQ dendrobii. The sequence goes on along the minus strand of NZ_WUBI01000002.1, from coordinate 262,724 downwards.
CTATTGTAAATGCTAAGTCAGAAGATAAACTTGAATATGAATACGGTAAGGATAATGAAAATGTGATCCGAGTAGGAGATTATATCCTTAATACAACAAACATGTACAGAGTTAAAAACCTAGAAGAAACTATAGTGGATATTGTAAATGGTGATTCAGGAAAAGTAATTGACCTAAAGTTTGAAGACGCTAAAACAGATTCAGATGAATTGCTGGAACGTGATAAGAAGGGGATAATCATTGAGTTTGATACTGGAGCATTTAGAATTGACTATAAAGATGTATTTCAATTGTTAGCTGCCTGGTGTAGAACTGGACATAAAGCGCAGGGCGATAGTGCACCTGCAGTATTAAGTATTGTTGATCGATCTCATAAGTTCCAGGTATCAGCAAACATGCTTTATACAATGCTTACAAGAGCCAAGAAAAAGGGGATACTAATTACTCAAGCTGAGACAATTAATTTTGCAATCCGCAAAGTGGAGAGTAAACGCAGAAATACGCATCTTTGTGAATTACTAAGACTGGATAGTTTCAATGAGTAATACAGCTTTCATTCAAGTCCCAAACTATATTGTAAGAGATCCGAATATTAACCCACTGGACTTCTGCGTTCTAGCCAGTTTAAAGTATGCTCATTTCTTTTCTGGTAGTAAAAAGGATTTGTTCGAGGTAGACTTCAATGAGGTAAAACGGGTAATAGGAATACATGACAATAGAACCTTAAAGAAATCACTAACAAATCTATATGAGCAGGAATACATAATGGACGAAGTAGTTATACATAGAAAGCAGATGAGCGTTGTACGATTGAATAAAATATTATTCACAAAACCATTTACACAGCTCCCAACCAAACTGTTCACCAGGATAAACAACATAGGTTGCGTTGGGTTTAGGCTGCTATACTATTACGAAAGCTTTATTATTAGAGCTAACACAATAAATCAGTTTTGCTATGCATCTCAAGAGACAATTCAACGTGATACTGGAGTGTCGGTTAGATCAATTATTGAATACAATAAGCGATTAAAGAATGCAAAGTTGTTGAATATTACAGAGCACAAGGTTAGATCTGAATATGATGAAGATGGAATGATGAATTGGAACAGATACAATAACCATTATGATGTGAGACTAGAGAATCTTCTTTAGTCTCTTTTTTCTGTGAATATTACCCCTTGATATGACGCCATTTTTTGCTAAGTGCAAAAATTACCACTAGAGGTGCAAAATTTACTAGTTTGAAGTGCAGAAATTACTAGTTTGAAGTGCAATTTATGCTGCATATTTTGCACCTATATAAAGAGTATATATAGACTATAGAAATATAGACAATTAGAACCAGTATTTAAAGGGGGGCGAAAAACATTTTCCCCCTGTTTGGCAATGATCGCTTGCGCTTGGGTATTATATTTGAATTTGATTATATTTAAATTGTTAAAGGTTGAGTGATTATTATAGTTCTTGAATTAGCTAATAAATTAATCATGAATTTGAAATATAAATGTTCAGGTGAGGTGTTTGTACTTGTTTGGGGAGGTATGTTCTGATTCTATTGATTACTCTTTAGAATTTGAGCTTAAAATCGATGTTAGAGGTTTGACTATATAGAATTTAAACTTGAAGTATGGTGGAGGGAGATTCTTTGATTATTGTTGGAGGATCTTGCTAGTGCCTCATCTTGCTTATTCGCTATTAATTAAATCAATGAAATTGAAATTAATTACACAGGCAAGGTGTTTGTATTGGTGGAGGTAGTTATATGCTGAATTCATGATTAATTAATAAGAGATTAGAGCGTAGAATTGAAGTTGGGGTGTATCCTACGCTCATACATTTTATCGGGTTTGTTGCTACTTCGAGTTTAAAGGTATTTCCTCAATTAGTTCTGGATTTATATTCCTAACATTGCCGACAGACTTAGATACTGGATAAGAAATCATTATATCTGCAGGAAAAGGAACTAATAACTCTTGAAACACCCATCTTTCAATAAATCAAGTATCCCTACTCTAACAATTACCCGAAATGTTATCGCAAATTGAAAATGTGACGATTGACCATTTTATCGTGAGGAGAGAAAAGTGTAGATTTTATAAGGGAATAAGATGAAGAACAGGTCGAAAAGGGCTATATCGTTAACTCGACATCGTAAAACCCTATATAGAATAAGGGGGAAATGGTGATTTTGATGTTTAAAATGGGCAAAGAGAGGATAAGACGTAAAAAAGTAAGGTGAAAAAGTGTATATAAACAAAGGGGAAAATGGGGGTAATACGATTACGAATACGATGTCAAATTTGATGAAAATGACGTAAAACAGTGAGAAGGGAAAATTATGAATGGGTGTGGAAATGGATGTGCTGCCGAATTTTTTTGCATATCTGCCAGTTTTTGGGCTTTTAACTATCCCCCCATACCCTTCCTAGATGGTATATAAGATATATTGTGTACCATCTAGAGATAGGACAATCATTGCATGAGGTGATTTGAAAATGAGATGAAAATTTTCGAAAAATGTGGCCAAACTCAATTTTAAATTAGAAGCCTCATGCCTGGGGGTGCAGTTTTATCGAGCCTTAACATAAAATGGGCAAATTTTGTCTTATCTATGAGTGTACTATCTAACTAGTACACTCTATCTTGTTATATCTATCATTCTTTACACGATCATCTCTTATGTGTCCTATTTAACGGTTCTCATACACCAATAACATTCATCATTTTGGGGGGGAATGAATTATCGATACATCTAAATTAAAAAAAGGTCGACTATTTAAGAACTACAAGGAGTTATGCTTATTCTTGAATGAACCCATTAAGAATGGAACATCAAAAAGGAAGCAGCTCGAAGACTGGACAATGTATTTTGAATATACTAGGCTTGGCAATAAATATAATATTGAAAAGGTTTATAAGAAACCAAGACACAAACTTAGTAGATATGGATACATAAGTGACATAGAGGAGTTATTGCTTGATCTAATTATACAGGAAAGGAATGGGCAAGCCTTTCTTCCTAAGAGTTCATTATTTTTATTATTAAATATGGTTCATGATAATTATAATTTTGGACGTAAACATGTTCCAAAGTTAAGCTTGTTCACCGACATAAGCGAGAAAGAAATATATGAGTTCTATGATCTATCTAGGGATTCATTAACCAGGAGCTTAGAGAATGCACTAAACAGGCTTAAAGAGAAGTCTTTAGTAATGTGGTCTTATGCTATGACTGTGTGTATAATTGATGCTAATGTTGCTATAAATGATTCAGGAAAGATCAAGGCAGTTAAAGATTCATATAAGAAAGATAAGTATGGTAATAGGGTATATAGCTTTGGAATAAGTTCTAGTGTGAGAATGACCCATAGGGAAGCAACTAAGAATGAGGTTCAAATAATACTAGCAGCTGAACGCGATGTAATGGACGAATTAGAATGTCATGATAAACAAGAGGTTGTAAAAAAGGGATTGTGGGACACATTTAAAAGTAGAGTACAAGCTATTACTTTTGACAATCACAATATTTATTTTTACTATAATTCTTATAAGATTATTTTTAATGAAGAACATGCTTTAAACGCATTACAAGACATTCAGGACATTGATAATTTCACACTTACTGACGAAGAGAAAATGAGCAGATTTTTAAATGTAAACAATAATATTAAATCAAAGCTGCTGGAAAATGGGAAAACAAGGCACAATAGAGCTATAAAAAGCAAAGAGAATTATTATAGATCTGTGCTCACATACATAAAAAACAATAAGAAGTTAGTTAACACATTAATTGATCAAAATGCCACAAACATAAGGTCTGATATTGAAAAAATCCATTTAAATAAAGGAGAAAATACTTAAACATGATTAAAAAGTTGGCTATAACAGGCTTATTATATAAGTATATTAATAAGGTTGTTTTGTCCAACTTTTTATTGAAAATATAAGTATTCACAAGGATTTTTTCTTAATTATCGATTGAGTATTAATCTTAGTGCTTCGCACATTAAAGGCACGTCACAAAAATCCGCTGAAGCGTCTGTTTTGCTCCGTACAGCCTTACGGCTGTCGATATCAGATCACCTTTAACCGTCAAAAATAATTGGCGGTTTATTTGTATTTATAACAAAATAAACATACAAATACAGTATAAATATATTGACTAATCTCAAAGTTAAGCGTATAATTGACTTATAGATAAGTGAGGTGATATCATAATGAGTGACCAAGAAATCATATCTCTAATCAAGTCACTAGCTAAACAAGGTAAGTACTTCCTCAGACTTCATGCAAGGCAACGAATGACAGACCGCAATATTACGACTGCTGACATCGAGGACATACTAATCAATGTCAACCGCATCCTAAGAGTAGACACAGACAATCCTGACGGCATCACATCATACAAGGTTGAGGGTGGAATACATAGCCATAGACTGGCAATCAAGTTTGATGAAGAAAATGCAATCATAATCATAACGGTAATGGATAAGCGGTGAGAAATCACCGCAAGTCCATCTAAAAGGAGAATGTTACATGGGTACTTTAATGTCAAAATGTGTAGAGTGTGGCTCAAAAGATTTAACTGATATTCTTCATACAATGGAACACCAGGAATATGGTAAGACGTTTGTTATCGAACATATTCCAGCTATCCAGTGTAATCAATGCAAAGAAATTTACCTCAGTCCAAAAGCAAGTAAATACATTGATAAGCAACTAGCCATATTTAGAAACGAAGGTTTCGAGAATGCAGCGAAGGAAGTAGTTAAAAGCAAGGGAATTACTCAGGAAGAGTTAGGAGCAGCTTTAGGAGTTACTAAGCAAAGAGCTAATCAGATTCTTTCTGATGGCAATTTGGATGCTCAAACAATGATTAGGGTTTCAAATGTTGTGAATGAACCTGTAGAGGTGTTATTTAAGTTTAGACGTATCACAGAGAAGGAAAGCAAATACTATATAGTCTAACCGCTCATATGTAGCGGTTTTATTTTTGACATTCAATTCGAAAAGTAAAGAAATGACTTGACTTTATTAATAAAATCATTATAATTATAAATATAAGGTTAATCATTTAAAGAGGAGTTGTTATCAAGTGAGTCAATCTAAATTAGCAGTTTTAAAAAGTCAGTGGCAACGTAAGCAAGCATTAAAAGGTCAAACTGTATATGGGTCCTTAATCCTTCGCTAATAAAATAAATATAACTATATAAATTGTACTATAAGGAGATGTATTATAATGAACTTCAATCAACTTTCCCAAATGGAACAACTGGATTATCTTTCCGATCTTCTGGCCAACGAAATCTTTAACTTTGGTACTCACCCATACAACGAATTATTACCTGGTCAGCAACTGACAGTTAAACAGGGCTTTCATGAATCACTGAAAGATGAAAACATCCAAGTAACAGACTTTCTTATTCAAGCAGTCGAGAATGAGTTTACTGCATCTCCAATGACTTCATTCCTTCTTGAGTACGTAGCGCTCAATGACACTAATCACGAACGCACAGACGAAACGAAAGCTATAAATGCAGCATTGAAAATTGTGAAATTGTCCAATCAAAAATTTATAGTTCCAGGTGGCTATATCATTCCAAAAGGTTATACACTGTATCACCCTACATTCGGTTACTTTGGCTTCAAAGGGGATGGTAAACCTTATACACCAGCAGGAGGCAAAAAGGCTTTACAATCGATCCTGACCGAAGGCGGGCTGCTTGATTTCACTGACTCAGTCTGGTGGATGGAAAAGATTTAAATTAAACTAATGGAGGTGAAACCAATGAAACAAATCAAAGCGGGTTAAAATAAAAGTAAAACAAACGCTTGACTTTAAACAATAAAATAAATATAATAAAAATATAAAGTCAATACATAGGAGGCGATTGTATGAATAGAACGGGAAAAAGGAAGGCTTTAAAATCTTACAATGAAGAAGTAAAACACAAAAGGCAGTTTTAAAGGATAACGAAGTACAGAAGTTATTCAATCAGGAAAGAGAGGAAGAAGTCCGAAAGCTAATTTCTAAACGCTATCCTGAAGGAAATTACATAAACGTAAATAATAGAGGCTTGGAACTTATTAAAGAGATGACAAAAGGAATATCACAATGGAGAGACATCGATCCAATTGAGGCATATAGCAATCTAATAGTGTTTAATGAAATGTTAACGTTAGCAGCTAAGGTTTAATACTTGAATTAAATCAGATTGAAATCCTCATTTCATTATTACTGATGTTGCATATTAGTGGTATGATATGACTAAAAAATGGAGGTAATTACAATGAAAAATGATTTTGAAACTAATATTGAATTAGAGGTTAAATTAAAAGGTACTCCAGTAGAATTATATAGATTTATGATCGATATTAGCTTTGCGATACAAGAAATCCAAAACACCGAAGAAATTGCAAATAAAGAAGACCGAATCACTGGACTGAATACCTTTAAAGAACAGATCAAAAATTTAATTGAATCAAAGGGAATTGACCTTAATGAATTAGCAAGTTATAACTATCTGTTACTAAAACAGAATGTATAATAAACCGTCTAGGCGGTTCCCGACATATCGGGATTGAGCCTTAAGCCTAGAGCGTTAACCGCTGACATTGAGCGGTTAGGTGGCAAGACAAATATACAATGGTACAATTAGTAACATTGTATATTTGAACACTAAGTAAAATCTTTAATAAAAGGAGAGAATATTTTGATTCAAACATTACTCTCGAAAGATGATAATTCCATTCCAATGTTAGAAAGAAAGACTAAATTTCTCGCAAAGAAGATATGTAGTCTTGAATATAAAGGAAAAATATTCATTCCTAATAAAATGAAATATAGATATAGTTATGTGATTTTTGAAGAGGATACAATTTTTATAAATTTGAATAAGGTTTTACTTCATCCAAATCTAGAATTCTGCTTAGACGAGATATTAATTTATAATCTTGCTAAATACTATAACTATATAAATGGTTTATTGTTCAATGATGACTGTAACGATTTAAAATATTTATTGGAGGATATGAGAAATTGTGGATTTTATTCGAATAAGACATTCTTTATAAAAAACAACGTAGCTTATTATAAAGATCAAGGTAATTTAATATATTGGGAGCCGACAATAGAGCAAATTGAGCTAAATATTGAATTTGATTATCAATATTTTACTTGAATTTCGCTTTAAAAAAAGAAAACAAAGGCTTGACATTTTATTATAAAGTAAATATAATAATAATATAACTAAATCGTTAAAAGAAATACTCATTTTATCCGATTATGGAGGGTTGACAAAGTGAACAAACTTGAGGCAGCCGTTAAAAAGGTTGAAAGATATGAATCGAAAATCTTAGTACAAGTTGAAACTCTAAAAAATTTAGGAGCTGACCCTTTAGAGTGCTGGGCAACATTTCCTGCAGGTTCTGAAGAAAGAAAAGCAGCAGTTGAAATTGGCATACTGCAGCGTGATCTGAACAGAGCGAAACAAGATTTACTCAAACGTCAAAATATAGAAGCAAAAAAAGAAAATAAAAATACAAGTAAAGCAATTGAGGAATCTGCTGGACTTAAAAAGTGGATGCAATCAAAAACAGGAACGTGGCATAAAATTGGATTTGAAATCGAGAATAATAGATATCCATCTTGTCAAAGTTACAATCTTGATAGACCTAATTTGCTTCAAGGTGATCCATTAGATTTACCACCTGATGGTGCACATGTTTGCAAGAAATGTCAAAGTAAGAACTCGGGTAAGTTGTGGACACATATAAAATAGTATGTGTCCTTCTAAAACAGTAAGTGAAAGAGTGATTTCATAGAACACGGAGGAATAAGAAATGAAAAATAAAAAGATTATTGTGGATTTTAAAGATGTATTATCAGAATTAGAGCAGAAAAAAATCAAACTCTGCTTTATAGAAAAAAAAGGTCTACTTATCGAAGATGAGCATAAAGAATTTTATCAAATGGAGACATACAGACATTCTTCGTGCCTTGATAAACTCATTGAAGAAGGAGTTTCGGTTGAATTTAATAGAGTAGAGAATTTTGAAAGTGAAAATATAAAAGATTGGGGAAAAGAAGCTTGGGGTGTTTCAGAAGTTAAAGCTTTTATTACAAGAAATAATCTGCAAATGATCGACAATTGATAAAATTCTTGTTTCAACTAAACTGGAGGGGACAAAAGATGAAAAACATAACGGAGAAAGGTTTCATTTTTCATATCGCTGGGACAAAAATGGAAACAATAGGATTTCACAATAATACTATTTATGTATATTGCCACAGGAAGGAAAAAATCTATCCACTTAGATATAACATTTAATAAAGTAATTATACAAATTATAAGGAAGTGATACCGATGAAGAGCATTGAAAAACTGGTCAACTCAATCAGCGAGAAATTGAATACATATGGTTATGGTCACGAAGTAGCAGGAGACAGTACAACATTTGTAATTGCACCTACAGCAACAATACTTACAGAAAAATGCACAATTGAAGTATATAAAAATCAAATTAAAGTTAATGAAAAGTCTGTCTTGGACCTGGAAGAAATGATTGATAGAGTAATTGAGGTTGAAGGGATCTAGAGTAAAAAGTATCTAAGTAACGCTTGTTTCACCAACAAATTAGAGGGGGAATGAAAAAATGAAAACAAGAGAAGAGCTAATTAAGTATTATGAAAAACAATTGGAAAAGGTAGTTAGTGCTTATGGAAATGATTCTCGAAAAGAAGAATACATTAACCACGCAAAAGAAAATTTAGAAGCGGTCAGAAACGGTAGAGAATGGTAGTTATTAATTATAGGAGAAATAAAAATGAAATTATTTAAGATTTATGAAGGAACAATAAAAGCAATGCAAAATACACCTTGTAAAATTGCCATATTTACGGGCGAAGGAAACATAAAGGTATTCCAAAAAGCCTTTTATAAAAATAAATTAAATAGGCCGAATTGGGTAAGAAACATTATTTTAGAGAGAAACAATATAAATTCGATTGAAAGCATAATTCGTTCTTCTGGTTATAGCAGTAAATAAAATAAATGTAATAAGGTGTGGTTAACTTGGAGATAAAAACTGTTGAGCATTTAAGAACTCATCTAAAAGTATTAAAGATGAGACTCATGAAAGAAGGTTGTAGTGAATTGCAACTTTATCCTATGTTTGTAGTGCATTATGAGAAGAATAAAGAGCGATATCAGTTGTCGAAAGAAATTGTATTTGATAGTGCTTGTGAAATTCTAATAGAGAATTCCAACAGTGATACATAAGGTTTATAAAACACGATGAAATGCTTATTTTAAGTAAAAACAATAAAATAAATATAAACATATTATTGTGTAAATGCATAACCCGTGTTATAATTAGTTATAAGTTAAAACACGGAGGCGGTCAAAAATGGAAACAGGAATCATTTCTAATTGTACGAGATGTGGTCAAGGTATCAAGAACATTTTCGAGTATCAAGGTAAGCCATATGGTAGCGAATGTGTGCAGATTGTGTCAGGCATCAAAGTTTGGGAAATGGGAAACAAAAGAAATGTTGACGAATACATAAAGTTTAAGGCAGACAGACACGCACAAATTGAGGCAAGAGAAACAGAAGAACAGAAAACGCGCGAGTACTATTATGAGAAAAACGGATGGCTTATCGATTATCTGATGGATAAAGACAATAAGCGATATTATCCACCAAGTGGTATCGAAATAAGAATACAGGAAAAGGGATTTTGCTACAGCATAGCACAAGAGTTATTCATGAAAGAAATCGAAGACCTAACTGATAGACAATTTCAAATTGTAGCAGACATGTGGTCTAAAGAGTTTGGAGGTAGATCGGGAAGTAAGAAATATGATAAGGCATGGGATGAATTTTGTGATAAGTGCGGATTAGAATAGGGGATATAATTCTCCTATTCGTCTTTACTACAACTTTAAGAGATGGTATCCTGAAAATCGATTCATATTAAAAAGGAGTGGAAGTTTGATGAGTGAAATTACTGAAGAATATATAAATGAATTTAATCAAACGCTTAAAAACATGGGATCAATAATTAAGCTAAGACGAAACGGATTTAAAGTTGATATAGGCATAACTGATAATGCGTTTGTTAGCAGTTTCGTTCTTAATCCCTCAAATGAATTTTATAGTAAATTGGAGGCTTTCCTTAAAACAAAAGGAATTCATCAGGTAACATATAATAATACTGGATCATGTTTTTGGTAGAGTTTATGAGACCACAACAATGCATAGAGAGAGCGATATAAAATGTACATACGTTAATTATCAGGTAAGCGCAGGAAACCTCCAGTATATTGCTTCCTGCGCTTTTACCTGATGAGATCATGGATGCAATAGACCAGCAAATTGCATCCATTGAGGAGTTTATCTATTTAAATTTTTTACTCGATTTATATGTGAACGATATGAATTCTCTGTATGAAAGGTTACTTTCACATGATAAAGAACAGCAACGCTTTATAGATTAGGTGGAGGAAATCACATGAGAATTATGAAGCATCTAACGTTTGAAAATGCAATCTTGTATTCACTGTGCATCGGTTTATGGGGGCTTATCATTATTAAAACGGTTATTTAATAAAAATACATAATATAAGGAGTTAACTAAATGAATCGAGATCAATTGGAAAGCATTGAAAAAGAGATCCACTTTACAGGATATGCAAGAAATAAAGTGAAGGCAATGGGAAATGAGATTGCAGATATCACAAGTAAAATTGAGATGCTCTCCGGTCTGGTGGGAGAAGAACTATTAAAAGATGAATTGTACCGTAACTTTGTTCTACGACAAAGAAAAGAGATTAAAGATATTGTTGCACAGATTTATTCATATTTGCATTTAGTAGATGTTGAAGGAAATTATGACCAGGTATTTAAGGAATCTAAGTGAAACAACGATTTTATAAGGAGTGGTAAAGATGGAATGGGCAACTGAGAAACTTGATATAAAAAATTGTTCGCTGGAGTATTTAAGCAATAACAACTATAAAGCTCAGGCAGAAATAGTAGGGAAAGAAAATATATTTAATGAAAATCATAAGTTTTTTGGAGATTTTGATTTATCGGTAACGGTGTTTAATCAATTTGGTGCTCAAATTGATTCGTTGGAGTTGAAGGGTTTGAATGGATCATACCAACAAGCAAAAAATAATTTAGCGCGATTTAAACGTAAAATCGAGGAAATGTACTTCCAATAAAAACAGTATTTTATAAGAGGTGAGAAAGAGAAATGATCACAAGAAAAGATATTGAGAAATTGCAATCCATTGTTAATCAAAAGGCATGTATTGCAGGAACAACAAACAATAATCGAACTAGAGCTGAGTTTGATGAAGCTATTGAGAATCTTATAGCAGCAGAGAAAGCGTACAGCGAACAAAGAAAAATCAAGGAAGTCGAATATACAATTAGTGTCAGGCCAATTGGTACATATAACGGGAAGGTAACTGTTTGGGAGGATGCAACCAATAAAGAAATTGAAAAGGCCATTTTTGATGATTGTGAGTACTGCATGATTTTTGATCAAAATTAGTTGGAGTTATTAATTAGGAAGCTGTTAAAAGCAGAATTTTACAAAAAGGAGATATGGACAATGGAGAAATTATCTAAATGTAGACTTGTATTATTTGGTATCGCTTGTTTTGTTTTTGGAGTATTAGATACACAGTGTGTATTTCAAGAAGGATGGCACAATAGTTTTCCGTTTTTATTATTTACATTAACATTTTTAGTACTTACACACACAGTCTGTCAGGTAATAGAAGATAAAGTTGGATAAAACAGTTATTTCATGAAAAATAAGAAGAGTTGTGAAATGAATTAGATGTAATTAGTTCCAAATACCCTATTGCTTTTGAACTATTTTCCATTATAATCTACAAGATAAAAGGTATTTAAGACTAGGAGGTTTTCTTTTGAAAAAGTTAATAATTCTTATCAGCACTATGTTGCTCTTTAATGTTCTAATGGGGTGTAGCAAAACTGACCCGGTAACAGAAGAATTACTGTCTTATATTAACGAACAAATGGTTCCTCTGTTTACTGAAGAACAGGAGTTAGTTAATACCTATGAAAGTGTAACAGGAGCAAATTTTACGGATGACGAAACAACCTACAACGTTTTGGTGGACAAAGTAATACCTGGTTATAACGAGTTCACTGGAAAAGTTGAAAGTGTTAAAATTGAATCAAAAGAGTTACGAGAAGTACATAATATTTATATAGACGGATTAAATCGTCAGAATTCAGCTTTAACAACAATCGCTTATGCTCTAGAAGAACAGGATATAAAGACTATTACTGAAGCGAATGAGAAGCTTTCAGAGGCAAGGAAGATGATGCGAGAATATCAGGATAAAGTAAAAGAACTAGCTGAAAAATATAAGGTAAAACTAAAAAGTAACTCCTAACTTTATTTTTTTGATAACAATCTCTCGGCTAGTAAACTTTGACTCCGACAAGCGTAAAGATATAACAGGAAAATAATTACATATAGAGGGGCTGGCAATCATGACACTCGAAGTTGATTACATTCTATTTGTTGACAGAGTACAGCACAACAAAAGAGCAAGCATTTACGATGTTCCAAATGGAGAAGAGAGAGAAGTACATGATTATGTAAAAGAACAGATTGTGAGGTTAGAAAAAACCACTCCAAATCATGTGAAAATCATGTACTGGACTGAAACTGAATAATTTATATTGCAAAGACAATCTTATTTTCGGGGTTGTCTTTCTTAATGAAAGATTAATTTTATCAAACTCCAAGCGAGTTAGTTTTGTTGCTTGGAGTTATTTGTGTATGGAAATTATAATATTTTCAAGAAAAGGTTGTGTAGCACAACCTTGTGTGATATAATAAAACCAACAACAAGGAATCACGGAAAAATATATGAAGGAGGAATTAAGATGACAGTCGCAGAAATGTACGCGGAGGCTAAAGAAATCTACGTCGCCAATGAGAATGAATTCTATTTTATCGGACTTCGTTTTGAAAACAAGGAACGCGCGATCGGTGAGGAATGCGAATACAGCCGCCATAACGCTGATCGCGAAGATGAAAGGGAGTTCCCTAAATACGGGACAGAGGAATACGAGGAGATGGAACTTCTTAACGGTACATCCGCCTGGGACATGTCAATCAGCCAGACTTACGAATATTCTTCCTTCGCAGCTGAAAAGGCGCGCGACCAAATTTTTGGTACCGATCATTGTTACATAATCGCCAGTAAGCGCCTGGGACGCCATGACGATCCTGATCACGGAGAGATTGTAATAAAGGACGCTCTCGTGATTGCGCAACTATTTTAAATTAAGAGGGCATCATCGGGATGGTAACACAAAAGGCCCCGTAAAGGGCCTCCTGCTGAAATACTATAAGAATATTTCAATCCACGCACTCGCACGGGGTGCGACACTTACATTTTTAAATTAAATCATATTAAATATGATGTCAAGGAGGAAAAATTTAGTGAAAACTTTTAGCGATCTGAACGAGTTTAACTCGACGGTGATTGATTTTGAAGGGAAAACCTTGAAGACCACACAGGACCCATATATTGATGGAGTTTCCGGCGAACGCCCCCACTACAAAGCAACCGCTGTTGATGCAGAAAATAACGAATATATTCTGGTGTGGGATGTTTATGATGAGTACGAAGAAATCACTGATGAGTCAGAAATGTGTGACTGGTATAATCCAATAGGCGTGACACTGGTAAAGTAACACCGCCCCTTGAATACGTTGGAGCTGAGTGGGTTGCTGAACATATCGGTACCACTCAGCAAAATGTAAGTAAGACAGCTAAGGCGATGTTGAATCCATCTTACCGCGGTAAGGAAAAGCGGTTTTCACGGCCAGATGCTGTAATCAAGGGGCGGACAGGTAATTTAACTCCGCTTTGGTTCGCAAGCCGATTTGAGGTAGGAAAATGATAGATGATCACAAAGACGTTAGTTATGACAGCCGCAAAGGCAAGTATCGTGCTTATATATTTGTAAATAAAAAACGAAAATATTTAGGCTATTTCACTGATGTCGAGGACGCCGTACAAGCGCGAAAAGACGCTGAATTGGAATATGGCAGCCATAGGACCACATCAAGAATGAAAGACTTGTCTGACATGGATTTTGGTGATTTGAAGGTTATCCGACTAAGCGACAAAAGAGGGGCAAACGGAACAAGGCTTTGGGAATGTCGTTGCAAGTGTGGGGAAGTTATATATGTTCTCGGGGCCAGCCTGCGGGCTGGGTATTATAAGAGTTGTGGGTGTAATAGAGAGGAAAAACGTGATATAGGTGCAAGAGAGCATGAAAAAACTGACCGTGTGGATGGGACGAGGAAAACCGCTTTGAAGGCAAAGCTCCATAAAGGCAATAAAAGTGGACACAAGGGTGTACGATGGAATGAATCCCGTCAAAAATGGACGGCACACATTGGATTTAAGGGGAAACAAATATCTCTAGGGTATTTTTCCGAAAAGGAAGATGCTATAAAAGCTCGTAAACGAGCCGAGGAAAAATATTTCGATCCTATTTTGAATAGCGATACAGAATATAAAGGATGATGTTTATTCCTTTATATTTAACAAAATAAATATAGACATAATATAAAATCATATGGTATAATTTAACTAACAAAACAAAGAGGTGATATTGAAATGTATAAAATCGCTGTTGTTGAAAAGGTACTAGGTAAACTAGTAATGAATACATATACTTTTCCGAAATACGAACAAATGATATTGTTTAAACAGATGTGTGAGGAAGACGGTGATTTGGTTATTATTCCTGGAGAAAAAGCCAACATCCAACTTGTAGCAATTTAAGTTGATGAAACTATATTTTAATGAGGAGTGATTTTTTATGATATTGTTCGGTATTCATGTTTTAGAGTCTGATTGGATTGATGTTACCGAAGAAAGTACACAATATAATGAAGTAAAGTTTAAATTTGATTCGTTGACTAAATACTATGGAACTTCTGTTGAAATACTGCACGATTGGAAAATGAAAATCTGGGACGATCAAGGAAGTATCATTGACGAATTTTACCTAATCGAAAATGACGAGTTTAGAGAGGAACTATACACAAAGTTTCCTTTAAAATGATCTTTTACTAAGGAATTGAGAATCTTACTGCTATGAAAACCGTATTGATCCGCTGGATCAAGACTAAATCATAGGATCTTTTCATGAGGAGTTGTTTTTAAATGAAGCCTGAAAATTCAATAGGTAAACTGATTGAAATTATTGATAAAGAATCACCTTATTATGGATTCTGGGGTTTCGTTAGACAATGGAATGGAGAAGTATTTCATGTGTCTGGTGGCTCTATTCCGGAAGAACAAATGCCAATATTTGATCGTAATCAGTTTAAGATTCCGAGAAACTTGGAAGTTTATATTAGAGCTGGAGCGAAAATTGACAAAGATGGGAGAGAGAACAATTAAAAGGAGATAAATGGTGGGGAAAATGCACAGCAGCCACAGACAATCTGACACTTAATAAAGTGTATCAGATTGAGGAAGATACAAATGTAACTGCTCCAATGAGGGCTGTGTACGTAAATGATGACTTTAATAATCGTGTTTACATGTTCGCCGCACGGTTTGAAAAAACAGTTAAACCACAAAGAAGTACTTTAGAGCTGCAAAATGATCCAGAATACATAACAGTTTACACCGAGGAACGATATATTAAGGGAACTGCTGCTAGAATTATCAAAAGAAAAACTCTTCATAACATTGTTGAGAGACAGTGCGAGATTTTTAGAAACGGGCAGTGTGATATGTGTTTTACTGACAAACAAGAACTTGAAGAAGGATGTTTACTTGCATGGAAATTGACCATAGGCAAGGGAAAAGCATTGAAGTATTGATGAAATGATCCTTTCATGGGGAGTGATACATAGTGAGCAGATATGTAATCAAAGTTGGAGATAAATTTATTAAGTGGTGCAGCATCCAGAGTGTAGAAGGAAATGTATGGATTGGAAAAGTCGGTGAATATACTGACAACTTAATTGAATCAATGGTATTTAGTGAAACAGAAAAAGAAGAGGATCTGCTAGCTTGGGAAAAGTTCTATGATTCAAGACATGGTGATAAGTTTGAATATAAGGAAATAGAATTTGTAATTAAATAATCCTTTCATCCATAACCACTGAGAGGAGGTGAGGATATGCTATCGATGAGTGAAATCAACAACAATAAGGTTCAAGTCTCCATTGTAAATATTCAGGGAGATGATTACATTCTCTATTTGCATACTGTTGGTTTGTATAAGTGTATGCTGGAACAGATTGAGAGTCGTGAACGCGCGATATCAAAACAATACGATAATCCAGTTGATGCAGTAACGGATGCATATGAGCAATTATTCTTCCGTGAACAGAGTAAGAACTAATTAAAGTAATAATTAGATAGCCAGCTAGAGTCTTTGGTGATGACTACAAAAGCATAAATTGGTGCGATGACAGGTTCAATTCCTGTAGTTGGCATTAAAATGAATATTTTACGTAGAAATGAGGATTGAATAATATGGATGGAACTTGGGAATTAAAAGATCAAATTCGAAGCAGCTATATTGATATTAACAATATTGCTCCCGATGAAGCACAAATAACTGCCATTATTAACTTGATTCCAGATAGGATAAAAGATCTGGCAGATGAGTGGGGATGGGATGATACAGAAGTAAGGGATTTTATTTATGTCTTAATTAGAGATAGTAAGTTTGAATAAAAAGATTATTTTATGAGGATTTATTAAGTACAGTAGACAAAATACCGCAAAACAGGAGGTGGTGATTTTGAATGACATTCTGTATGCGAAAGCAAACTTTACAGAATTTAGTCTAAGAACCCATGAGGAACAATTAGAAGATGACTACATGGCAGAGCATGTTGAAGAAGCGTTTGAATTGCTTTGCCCTAAATGCAATGAAAACCTTACAAAACAAGAGTATCAAAACAACAAATTGAGTCAAACTCAGGATGGAAGAAAAGTTAAATGTTTAGGCATTCGATATAGATCAAGGTCAATGACAGGCGATCAAATTGTTATTTATAGCATGGAGCATAAGAGATGTTCGCTTAAATAGTAAAGTGTCGCAGAACGAAGATGCTATGATAATTGAAGTTTAAATATGAATATTTTATGAGGAGATTAGTTCAATGGAAAATATCAAACTGGGTGGCCGAATCATTGCAAGTAATGCTGATGGTGCTGAAGCAAGTTTAATCATTCCTGTTGGTAAATATAATATCATGGTTGTTTCTGATGACAATTGTGGTGAAGGAAAGGGGAAGATTGTAAGGGGTTTTTTATTTGTATACAGTGATTTACCAAGTAACAATGTGAATGAAAAAGTCTTTGGTTATCAGAATGTTACAGCAGACACAGAAACATTGTTCGAGGCGATGCAGTTTTGCCAAAGACAATTGAGAAAGTCTGTATAAAAGGATTCTTTTATAAAGAAAGGTGAGATCAATAAGACCTCACCCAAAATATTATTAAGTATAACTATTTATTGAATTGAAAAACTCAACTGATCTTGGTTTGTTCTGGACAAGAATCTCTACTGCTTTCTCGCTTGTTTGAATTACAACATATGATAAATTAAGTTTGTTTTTAATATCTACATTTGTAATCTTATTATAATTAATGGAAGTGAGTTGTTCGGAAGTAACTCCAACATAACAGGCTATAAATCGTTTGTTTGTCACAGCATAAACTACGTTTTTAAAGCCATCTTTTCCATAACCTGAGTGAATAATTTCTTCATCAGTCATAAGCACAGTCTTAATTTTCTCAATTCCCCTAATAGCTTCTGGAGCAAATTCAGATGTTCCGTTTCTTACATCATTTAGAGCTCCGGAGAAACTCCTGGTTTGGTCTTTTGATTGATTATTAGAATAATCGTTGATTTTTTCTTGACCTTTTGACCTCATTTTAATGAGTATCAGTGCACAAACTATGAATAATACAACAATAATTAATATGGCTTTCATCAAATGTCTACCCCAGTCTTATTAATTTTGATAAATAAACTATATAGCATAATTGGTTATATTGGAAGATTTTATTGGGACTTTAGGCAGGGTTATAGGATGAAAGAAGTAATTTATAAGGAGTTGAAAAGACAATGAAATTAATAGAGTTAAAGGAGATACTTGAAGAATTAATTTCTCATGGTCATGAAAATAAAGATGCTACATATACCAATGAAGGAATAAACTTCATTCTTGAAGGTTACTCGATTGAGGATGATAAGGTTAGATTCTGGTAACACAATAAGTATTTCATGAGGAGTTGAAAAAATGAGAATTTATTATGCTGAAACTAAAGCTTTAGGGGATACCAAGTATCATATCGTTACAGCTAACAACGAAATACATGCGAAAAAACTGATAGATGATTTCTGGTTTAATGATAAAGAAACTGAGATAATTGATATTGTAGAAGTTAGTTACCATGGTGTCCAAATGACGAAACATGAATCTGCATAAAATAAGTCTTTCAAATAAAATAAAATAAAAATATTAATTGGAGGTATTTATAATGGATACATATGATATTGTGGTAAATAATCAAGTGGTAGAAAGCATTGCACAACTGGGACGCTGCAAGGAGACTATGAGCTTTATTATCATGGATAGAGTGTACAAGCTCACTAGCGAGTTTAAAGCTTATGTAGAGGTTTACAGCCGTAGAACTGGGAGCGTATATAGATATGTATAGAGGGGGTAAAGTTGAGAAAGGCAAATTGTTTGTTCGCACATCGGGACACAACTGGATTGAATTGAAATTATTAATAAAATAAATATACAAATATAAATTTATGTGATACAATGCTTATATAACTGATAGATAAACAATGTACTGTTCTGAAGTAACTTTGTATTGTAAAATTATACAATAATAACCTTTGAGGTGACATCGATGACAACAAATGAATTGGTCGGATATAATCATGATACAGGATCGATTGAAGATTTCAAACTTGAAGATGTGAGTCATGTTTCAATAAAAATAATTAAGGGTCAAAAAGTACCCGTATATACAACCACAAACGGAGCCAGATATAGTCAGGTTGCTACGTTTCAAGATTTGGCAGAGTATTATTCCGCTGAAAAAGGGTTTCTACAGGCCGATAGAGATCTTATGATTAATCTTGAACAAGTGAAATATGTTGATGAGGCTAACGGAATGGTTATTTTTAAAGATGGCGAACAGCTCAATGTTGCTCGTTCAAAGATAAAAGAAATCACAGAAAGATTGAATAATAATTAAATTTTCTTGGCGATCAAACAGAAACGTTTAGGTCGCCATTTCAACTCTTGCGTACTGAATTCGACAGCTAGGAGGGCATTAATGATGGCAAAATCTAAGGTAGCAAAGAGACCAACAAGAGATGAGTTTGTACTTGAGGAGTTAGGAAATCAACTCACCGAAGCCTACCAAGAGGAATCAGAAATTGTATTAACCGTGTGGGGTTGGGAAGAGTCTGTTAGGGGGCAAATCGATCAAATGGACTCTCGGACGGGAAAGGTGCATATCAAGAAAGATGGTGTTATCACTAAGGTGCCATTTATGGACATAATGGAAGTTAACTATCCAAGGGACTAGAGTGTGTGAAAGGTTTATTTCATGGGGTTAGCGAAATCTAAATACATAGCAATCTTGATATGGAGGAATTAATGTGAAGTATAAATCTGGTTTTTCAAATGGTTTGGCATTGATTCAAGATGAAAAAAAATACGGATACATTAATAAATATGGAGAAGTCGCAATTGAGTCAAAGTTTGCTTACGCTGAAGACTTCTCTGAGGGATACGCCCCATTCCAAAATACCTCTAAAAAATGGGGGTTTATTAACGTAGATGGGGATATTATTATTGACTGCAAATTTGATAAAGGGATATATGCTTCATGGGGATTCTCCGAAGGGTTAGTTAATGTAGTTATTGACGGAAAAGCGGGTTTTATAGATGATTGTGGTGAATTTATAATTGAGCCTAAATATGAAGCCGCCAGTCCTTTTAGAAATGGATATTCGATTGTGAAGAAAAATGATAGATATGGAATGATAAACAAAAAAGGTGAATGGGTTGTGTTGCCGAGTTTTAATTCTTTAAGCCATCCTCAAGACGGATTGATTAGATTTGAACAAGACTATAAGGTTGGATTCATAAATATAAACAGTTCCGTTGTTATTAAAAATCAGTATCATCCTGTGTCGAGTGGTTTTAATAATGGTATAGCAGTGGTGTATGATTTCGATCAATCAAAATATTATGCAATCAATAGCAATGGAGAAAGAGTTTTCAAAGAGGATTATAGTAGTTTGGGATATGCCGGAGAAGGTTTGTATTCTTATTGCCCTTTGAATAATACGAGATCACAAGATAGAAGAGTTATTGGGTTGATGGATAAGTATGAGCATTCTATAGTAAAAGATATTGCAAGCGAGAATTTTTGGTTTAGTGAAGGGCTTGCCACAGTTAAAAACGGTAAGAAGAGGTATTTAGAATCGTTTGGTGTTCTTGACAAGTCTGGTAATTGGATTGTTGAGCCACAGTATGAAGACATTGATTCATTCAAAGAAGGTTTAGCCTTGGTTAGATTTTCAAGTAAAAAAGATGACACTGGATTTATTGATCATGCAGGAAACATTGTTCTAAAAGCTATTTAAAAAACTACGAGGTGTTAAGGTCATGAAGAAAGATAAGATCGTAAAGGGCTATAAGTGGAACGGTAACGAATGGATTGAAAAAAGAGATACTGAGGAAAAACTAAATAGGTATGGATTTTGCTTGAATAGATTGGTTTGGTTGAGAGAACAGATAATTTTAAATAAAGCACAGCGTGAAAATGGAGTACAGCCAGACAACACGGACGATGAAGTTAAGAAACTTGAGACTGAATTAGAAAGAATCAATAAGGCGCCTATTTCTCATCTAGAGGCACAACGGCAGTTAGATAATTATTTTAAACAAGCAGGAAAAGATTTCTAATAAATAATTCATGGTCAAATAACTATTTTATGTGAAGGAGAGCATACTAAATATGAAATTATTTTATGCTTATCATGAAAAACACATCGACGTTTGGGGTATTTATGTTGTTGAAAATACAGATGAGTTAATGCAGGTTCTTGCAACCGAAGTAGAGAAAGATAAGGACTATATAAGAAATAACTTTATTTATAGTGAACTGTCACATTTCACAAACAATGTTACTGGGAAAAAATATAAAGTTGTACTAGAAGAATTATGAGTAAATAGGAGATGAAATCATGTGGAAAGAGTATAGGGATCGAGAGACAGTAGGATATGTAAAAATGATAAATGAGGATTACTCAAAATATCAGGAGAACGCTGAAGTAATACTCTTAGACACCTTCAAAGAAGGAGAAAAGCTGCTATCAAGAAAAGTTATTCGCTTTACTGAATATTTTGGCTCAGATCCAGAAGAAGGAATGAGTGAACTGAAAGAGGATTTCAAACAACACTATGGTAAAGAACCTGAAAGCCTTTTAGATATCGCATATTATTGCGCTGATGGTTGGTCTAGATGGAGTACTGATGAACGTATTGATAATCCAAGCGAAGAAGTGATTCATGGATACTTCAAGAAACATAGGATCGATTCTTGATCAAATGACTGTTTTACCTATATTTAAGGAGGCTATTATTATATGGAGTTAATTGAACAGTATAAAAGATCACTTGAACGAAAAGAAAATCTTTTGAAACCCTACCACAATAAAAAGAAGGGAACAGAAGATTTATCAGTTAATGAAAGCATTACGATGTTGATTTTAGAAGCTGAGATCCGTTTAATTAAAGAGTTTCTTGAGGATTTAGATTACTTTATCATCGATAAACAAGATGGATAGTCGTTTTAGGGGGTTAAAACATGAAGTTCCAGGGCATTAAACCATACATACAGTGCAATAACTATTCTGTTGATGTAGCTCTAAGGTATCTTGAAAGCACTATAGGTGATTATATTGAAGAGATGGGATTAGAGTTAGAACCGGATTTTCAGAGAGGGCAGGTCTGGACTGAGCAACAACAAGAGCTTTATATCGAGCATTTGTTGCGTGAAGGTGTCTCAGGATTAGATATATACTTCAATCACACTAAATGGCAGAACACTGTGGGAAATGGTGATGGGTGGTTCGTGTGTGTCGATGGACTGCAACGCCTTACAGCATGCTTGAAATTCATTAGAAACCAAATTAAAGCATTTGGACATTTCTACAATGAATTTCAAGACAAGATCCCAATGATGATTCGTTTGAGTTTTCATGTTAACAACCTTCAGACTCGTAAAGAGGTACTTGAATGGTACTTACAGATGAATAGTGGTGGCACTGTTCACAGTCAAGAGGAACTGGCTCGTGTTGCTGGATTGCTTGCTGCGGAGTCTTAATCAAATGGCTATTTCACTTGAATCCTAAAATAAGGAGTGGTATAGAGTGACTAGAGGTTGGTATGGGTTATATCTTGGTGATAGAGTGAAATATGATTATGTTGGACAACAAATAGAAGGAACAATCGTTGAGCTATCTACCTCAGACAAAAATGGTGGAATAATTATTGACGACAAAGGCGAAAAGCATAAAGTTGTATGTGAATACTGCAAAAGAATACAACCTACTGATAATTTGTTTACATTTCGTCCTTTAAATGATGTTCAATATACGGTATTAATTTACTCCATTGATAATGTGTTAGATGTATACACTTTTCTAGGGAATGAAATTGATGAGAAAGTGAAACGGATCATAAAATATACAGGAGACGAAATCAGCAGATTGGAGATTTACGTTAGAGAAACGTCGTCTAATTTAAATGCATTGTATCAAGTATTAGAGCAATCTGATGTAATGTGGTATTTCAATGAGCAGTAAAAGACATAAAAGGCATGTTTCATCATTAGAGAGGGGGTTAGAAATGAGAATTGTAGACACTGACTGGTCTAAATTAGATGACTCGGTTAAAACAATTTTGGAGCGAGTTGACATTAACAAAAAAAGCTCCGATATTCCAATTGGTTCGCTAGTTGATATCCCATATTATAGAGGTGAAATGACCGAGGAGATGGCAGACGAAATTATCCATTATCAGTACTCCAGCGAAAATAAAGGATACTATGCTGCATCTTTGGAAAAAGGCATATTGAAGATTGCATTTTTAAAACAGGCCATCAATGACATTTAAGATGAAATGCAAGTTTTATGGGAAAGGAAGAACAAATGGATCAGAAAATAAACCTATATGTAGACGATCTACGTGATTGCCCAGAGGGTTTTGTAGTAGCGCGAACCTATCATGAGGCAATAAGTATCCTTGAGTCACAAAGGGTACATATACTGACCTTAGATCATGACTTGGGTGAGGATGAGAACGGACATGAGCTTCAAAATGGATATGATTTAGTTAAATATTTTTGCGAATACGGATTACAAGTCGATAAGATATATTTGCATACAGATAATCCAGTTGGACGTAAGAACATGTATGAAACGCTTTTAGCTGCACAACGCAGAGGGTTTATTAGTGAGGAAATAGAAATATTTTATTACCCAATTACTGCGAATAAGTATTCAGGTTAGAATGACTTACTTTTGAGAAGATTGGTGTTATTATATAATTACTACTATGAAATGGAAGGGGCATTCCCATGTTCTATAAACTTACAATTGTAGTTACTGACGATCCACAACTCGAAGTTCTTAATGTAAAATTGAGTATAGATGACAAGAATAAGGCTTTAGAACTTTTATCTTTGTTCGCAGAGCAGGGGTATAAAGTATTATTTGAAGAAACTGACGAAGACTGAATAAAATGTAGATTTTACTTAAACAAAGGAGAAATGTTTATTTGAATTGTAAAAAGTGCGGAAAGCACCTGGAAGATGTATTGGAACAAGTTAATCATATCTTATATGAGTGTAGACCCATATCTAATATAAAATTAAAAGAACCTGCCTAAATGGCAGGTTTTTCTTTGTTTGTGAGACCAAGTTTTTCTGCTCGTTTAATTATCTCTAGAAGATTTTTCATATCTTCATTAACTTCAACTGAAGGTTTAGATGCTAGCTGTTGTTCAAGTTCACTATTGCGATTTTGTAAATTCAATATTGTCATTCGCATCTCATCAAACTGCTCTTTAAATGCCTGTAGAGACCTAATTATGTTGTCAAAAGGAGTATCAGGCTGGTCATATGTAGAAAGCGTTCCAGACACCTTGCCGTGCATATGTGAAGGCTTTTGGGTATGAGATCTCTTTTTCAATTTGGCTTCTTTAATTTCATTTTCAAACTGATTTCTCAAGTTAGAATTCCACCTAAACCCACAAGCAGCTGCAGTTCTATTAGTTTTCTCCGCAACCATCTCAAAGGCTTGTAGTTGCGTATTACCATTTGAAATACAGTTTAATACCGTAGTAGTTAGACAGATATCGTCCTCTATTGTCCATCCGTCTTGTCTTGTCATATTAATAACCTCCAATAAATTGTGCTATTAACATGTTTATCCAAATTGTCAATACCTTATGCATTAAATATTCGTAGCTTGTGAAAAGTGCTTGACAAGAACAAATGTTCCTTATTGTAAGGCGAGGGCTTTTTAGGTATAATTATAAACATAAAGATAATAATAATAAAGAAATGAACATAGAATGATATTAGATGGAGAATCAATTACTTAGTGTCACATAAAATTGAATAGGAGTGTTAATAAAATGGCAGTAGCAATGAATAACACAGTACATAATGAAGAAGTAAAGCAATTTGAAATCTGGTTGGCTGATTTGGGAGAGATTCCTGAGAAATCATCTGTACAAGGAGGTGTGCGGCCAGTACTTATTATTTCAAATGATAAAAACAATAGATATTCTCCATTGGTAATGGTTTCTCCTATAACAAGCAGTTCCACAAAAGCAAGGATACCTACTCATGTTACCGTTAATGCCTCAGATGCAGGATTTAAGAAGGACAGCGTTATTTTGTTTGAACAGCACTTTACGATCGATAAAAAAAGCAAATTGATGTATAAACTATTTGAAATGCCACATAAGTACGAAAATCAATTGTTGAGAGCTTTGGAAATTAGTACAACTCGGATGTTTAGTAGATAGACGACAAGTAGAGGTGAATATAAATAAATCGGAGGTATGTTTATGAAGATTTATTTATTGTAAGCTCCAGTCTAATTAGATCTGGAGCTTTTATTATTTACTTCTTTAGAATGAGTAAGTCGGAGACATCGATTTCTAACTCATCACAAATTAACGCTATATTTTTTAGTGGCAGATGCTTTGAACTATTGTTGCACATTTCAGAAATTGTAGGATGACGAATACCAGTTCTTTTAGCCAGCTCTCTGGCACTAATATTCTTCTTATCTAATATGTATTGAAGATTGATAAATAAGTATGACATGTATTTCCCCCATATGAATACTAAAAACGGTTGACAATGTAAATAAATAAGTTTATATTGAATTTGTTACGAAAAACGTAACAAAAAGTAAACATGACAAAATAGCTCCCCTAAATTAAAGGCGGGAGCTTATTCCAGTTTATTCTAACAGATAATATTATAAATTGAAATATTTATACAGCGAGGTAAAGTCACAATGAATAATAAAAGATACTTATTGCAAAAATTAATTGAAAAAGACGAGAAAACTAAACTCGAAGTATGGATAAACACCTCTGTATCAAGTAACCAATTAGGTCCATTGATGAATTTTTTATCAATTGGTCATCGAATATTTGATACTGTCACAAATCGAGAGATTAAACGCAGAGAAGTTTGATTAGTTGAAATTGGCATTTCATCAAAGTTGATCCTGTTTAAATACGAAACATGAGGTATGATCTTTGTAGGATATACAAAGGTCTATTTTTTATTGTAAATTTATTTAAAGGAGATGAAATGTGGAGACTACTAATCGCATCGAGGATGATAAATTATTTATTATGACTTATACATTAAATAGCGGAATCAAAGGAACAGTTCCTCTGTCTAATAATCAAATATCTCGCTGGATAGAATGTTTTAAAATTAACATAAGGTTTGTCACTTCGATTGGAAATGAATTTTTTGGATTGAATCCAAGTTTAGTTGCAGATTTTAAAGTACATAACGAAAAAAGTGGGCAGCAAAATCAAAAAGAGACGAGCAAGAAGTTGGAGCACCTTGAGACATTGTCCGAAGCATATAAATCGAACGAAATCGCAATAAAAGTAGATTGTAAATGTGGAACTACATACACAACTACCTCTCAACACTATGTGACAAAATGGTACTGTTCTAAATGTAATGAAATAGTATTTTTAGATAAAAATAAAGGAAAGGTGCCTACAGACAAAGGAGAGGCGCTTTATTTAACTAATAAGTATTTTATTGATCGTAAAATATTGAATAATAATAACTTAAAATAAGATCAACACACTTCAAGCTGGATTTTTTTGGTCCTATGTGTATTAAGAATTATAAATATGTTATACTTATTAGTAGTACATAGTGGAGAGGTGTGAGCATTTGAAACGAGACAGAGAGGAACTTGAAGCTCAACTCAGAGATGTTATTGATGAGAATAAACATAGTACGAAATTCGCCGCGAAGATAAATAATTCTCTCGATCAGCAAGGAATTAATCTTGGTTTTTTTAATGATGTTGCGAGAGGAAATAATTCATTATCTGACATTGATTTAAACTTACTTATCGTGCTTTCTGATGCAGTCTATAAAGTAACTGAGGACAAAAGAATAATTACACAAGAATATGTTTCTGAAACGGAACTAGAAAAATCTAAAGAAAAAGTAAGAGATAATTCTGTGCGAAAGTCACTTAATTTACCACTAGATTTAGAGGAAGTAGTGAGTATAGATCATCAAACATTTTTAACTAAAGTAAGTATAAAATTACTTGTAGAGATGTTTCATGCTAAGCTTATCGTATATGATTATGAAACTCAACGTAGTGCTAAATATAAGATGGGGAAGAATGGCGTTGTACCAGTTCCTGACGTAAACAAGAAAAGCGTTGATGATATAGCAAAGAACATGCTAGAACAATCTTATTTACCTGATATGATTACAATAAATGTCTACTCTAATGAAGTTGAACCGCTCAGCTATGACGAAAAGAATAAATTGCTAACGATAAATGATGGAGCAACAGTTTCTATTCTTGATGGATTTCATCGTCTCCAGGGCGCTGTAAAAGCACTTGCAATTAACCCTGACTTAGATCTTGAACTGCTTCTATCTATAAGGTCATATGATACTGATATCGCAAAGAAGTACTTTGGACAGATAAATACAATTAATGTTGTTAAAAAGCAGAGATTGCGTGAACTTAAATCAGAAAATTGGTCAGATGCTGTAGTAAGAGATTTACAACAAAAATCAGAATTGAAAGGTAACAAAATTGCTTCAGCTGCTAATATTAGTGAAATTGCTGGACAATTGACTACTTTTGATATAATGGCGTATGGAATTGAAAAAGTTTTCTCACCAAATAATTTTTTAGAATATAAAGAAGTAGCTAATTATTTAACTGAATTCTTTAATTATTTAACTGGTAACTTCAATGATGAGTTTATTAATAATCCAAAACCGCATCGAAAATCTTATATTAACCATCCTTTAATGTTTTTAGGTTATATTCAAATAGCGAAGAACTTTAAAGACACTAGCACAGATACGTCAGAGATAAAAAATCTAAAGAAGCTAGTTGATTTTAACGATAGCAAATTGATTGAGCTTTTAAATAACAAAAGTGGAATTAATTCAAATCGAGTTAGAAATCAAGTAATTAATTACTTTAGAAATTAGTTTTTATTAGATTTAACTAGATGGGGTGAGTGGATTTGTCTAATGTAGTTTACAATGATTATCTCTATAACGAAGAACAAAAAACAAGGTTCTTAAAAGGACTTAATGAAAACACGTATACAACATACCTACGTGTACTCAAAAGAGCCAGCAAGCTTGAAGAAAGACTAGGTAAGGATTTGTATAACTTTAGTTTGTTTGAAATAGAAGATCTATTGAGTTATCTTGCTCCTAAAACATTGCAATCTGCCAATGGCAGTGGATCAATTATTCAAAACTACATTAGATGGGCTATAAGCCAGGATCTCAGAGATGATAATTTAAATCCTCTAGATATCATGGGAAGTTCGGGTTTTTATTTGAAATTTGTAGATAAGACTAATAAATTATTGATTACTAATGAAGAACTAAAAGATATAATTGGTGATTTAGAGAATTGGCAAGATTCAGTTATCCCTTTAGCTTTATTTGAGGGAATATTCGGAAGAGAGTATAGCGAATTATTAAACTTAACAATTAATGATTTGAATATTGACGAGAGTACAGCTACGCTTAAGAATGAATTGAAAAATGGTGAAATAGAGAAAAGAACTATTAAAATATCTGAACATCTGATGGCATTATTAATAAGAGCTGCAGAGCAAAAAGACTATAGTCAAGACAATGGACATAGTACCGCTAAAAGTCCTGTAGTGGAGTTAGCTGATAGCCCATATATTATTAGATCCGTTAAGCGTAGGGCTACAGCAAACGAGAAAGCAGATAAGCATCTGGTATTGAGAAGATTAAAGAATATTGGTGTATGGAAAGGGCTAAAACATCTCAGCGCAATCAATATTAGAAATTCTGGAATGTTATATATGGCAAAAGAATTATATGAATCCAAAGGCTCACTCGGAAGAGATGAGATAATAACCATTTGTGAGTACTATAATATTGGAAAACAAACACATGCGGATGAGTTTTATGCATATAGTAGGTACACGAAGGATTTTCTCAATGAAGAAACAATAAAAAAAGTTTACGAGATAGAATAAGTGCATAACTTATTCTATCTTTTTTTGTTTTATATATTGACAGTAAAAATAGCCCATGATATATTATAAACAAGTTATTAATATATTTACTTTAAAGGTGGGTAAACAATGAATGCGCTAGTATACATACTCTTTTCGATGATCGATGGAATGGCAATTTTCTTCTTTGCTTTTGGCTTCTTTAGAATAAAGATAGTTGATTATTGGAAAGAAATTATAATAACGAATATAGTAATATCAATTGGAACATACTTTTATTCAGAAAACATTATATTATCCAATCTCTCACCTCTATTAAACCTAATAATATTTATGGCGGCCTTACTGTTCTTTTTTAGGATTTCGCTGTTTTCTTCCTTTAGAATTGCTGGATTAGGATTTTTAGCACAAACATTAATATTGGGTTTAGTTATTTCAGTTTCATGTCTAGCGTTAAATATTAATCTTAATGAACTCAAAAGTAATGATTACATAAAATATCCTGTACAAGTGATTGGTGATATTGGGACGATTGCATTAAGTTTATTTCTGAGAAAGAAAAGAATCTGGATGACTAATCTACCCTATTCCTATTCATTTAAATTTAAGCCAAGTCGACCCAATATGCTGATATTTATTGCAACGATACTGGGAATTTTCGTAATTAGTAAAGCTTCATCGATAGATAACATTTACACTGGATTGTTGTTTTGGTTAATTTGTTTAATTAATCTATTGTTTATGGAAGTCAAAAAAGAAATGAGGGGCGAAATTGATTAATGATATAAGCGACAAACTGAGTGTTTATCTAAAAAAGAGATATCCAAATGAATTGCCATCAGTGTCTATAGTTAGATATTCAATTAAGTTTCTAATATCTAATATTACACCGATATTAGTTTTAATTGTTAGTTCAATGTTATTGCGAATATTTCCAGAAGTAATGATTGCATTATTAGGGTTTAGCATACTTAGAATGTTTTCTGGCGGATATCATATTAAATCAGCTGAAGTCTGCATAGTTGTTTCAGTTGTTCTAGTGTATACAATCGTAATGGTGAGCCCGTTAATACAAAACATCAAAACAATTATAGATATTGCAAGTCTTGTTCTTGTAGTGATATTTGCTCCTTCAAATATTAAGAAGCAAACTAGAATAAAAGAAGAGAATTTTATATATCTAAAGATAGTTTCATTAATGATTATTGCAGGAAATTTCATTGTACACAGCAACATCTTAACACTGGCCTTTTTTCTTCAGTCGCTTTCCCTAATTAGAATTGTATATTCTGAAAAGGAGGTGATGAGAAATGCAAAAGATGAATAAACTGGCACTGATGTTTGGAACAATTCTTTCCGCTATTGCGGTAACTGTTACAAGTACCGCAAGTTGGACAATTCTGGGCACCGAAGAAGTGCCAGAAGAACTTAAATAAAACAAAATAATATGTACTTGCGTCTTTTAACCAAAAGAAAATAGACGCAAGTAAATGTTAAATTGGGGGCAACAAAAGTGAGCAAGGAAATCAGAGTAGTGAAAAGAGAAGGAAAAAAGGTTTCAGAAGAAGCAATTTGGCTCAGTGTCAACGATATTGTTGGAGGTTACTCTGAAGGTAAACCAGGAAAATCTATTTTTGTTTTTCAGACCTTAGATGGTGAATACATAGATGCAAATGGAGTCGAACATACTCTTAAACTGTTTGAAAAGATAGACGGGTTTGTTAGAACCGATAGAGGTGCAATGGCGAATTTGAATAAGGTTAAAGCTATAGATGAGAAAAATATGTATCTCTATATAGATGAGATGAAAAGCCGTTTTATTACAATAGCTGCATCAAGACTGGAGCAAGTGAAGAAGTGTATTCTTTTGTTACGACAAAAGTAGTATCACTTCACCCAATTAAAATAAATATAGAGATATAAATAATAAATAAAAGTAATTGATTATACCTTTTGGCAATAGTATAATCATAACAGAACAAATGTTCCTAATAAGTTGTGATTCGACATTTGGCGACAAAAAATGACTGAGATTACCAGCTTACCTATGATGTCAACAATTATTCATCAGTTATGTAATTTGATTGCCTAATTCTAGCTGTGATTTATAATTATATTAAGATTTATTATCTCAAACAAGAAGGTGAGGTCTATCACCAGAAACATAACTTCAAAAGGAGAATGCTCTATGCTAGAAGAAATCATGATAACTTTAGGTATCGGCGGCGAGGCAATTAATCTGTTGAAAACTATATCTTTTCTGTGCGTAACACTCCAAGAGCAAGATGAGTTTATAAATGATTGCAGAGAAAGGGATGTTCAATATATAAATCGGTACTTAATTAAACTTAGAAAGAAAAAGATTTTAGAAGAAGGATATCAATCAGCAAGGGAATTTGAGACAGCGTTTCATTTAAACAAAATGGTAGCCCTGGAAAGGCTTCTGCAAGAGCCTATAAGCGATTTTAATCTGAAAAACCTAAGATGCGAAGATCCGCAGCACATTTATAATATACATAAGAAGCGGGGGCAATTTATTAGATTTAATGAATTAGCTTTGTACGCATAAATCATATGCCGGGCGAGAGTTCGGCTCCTATATTAATAATAAAATAAAAATAAAAATATCATTGACATAATAAATGATTGGGATTATATTGATTTCAGACACCTAGTAGACACTTTAAAATAATAATTTCATCAAGAAAGAGGGAGATTGAATAATGGTTAGAGCTTCACCAAATGATATGTATGAAGCAGGAATAATACATAGAGGCAGGAATACTAAATGAATTTGCAGCCTACATACGGATATTTTGAATTGATTGGTAAGGTTACTGGGCTAACAAACAGTAAGGCATTCGATGAAGGCAATAAGAATGATTTTGAGTGGAATCGAATGCAATTTGGTGTAAAGACCAGTGAGAATTCATTTGTCTATGTGGAGTTAATGGGCAATAAGGCAGGCACAATTAAGATGTACAAAAATAACTCATTTGATGGGCTAGAAGATATAGATAGATATGAACTAGTAAAATGGGATGACATATATAAGCAAAAATATAGTAGTTTGAGACTTCCAAATTGTGTTAAAACAAATGTTAAAAAAGATGACGGAGAAGAAGATGTTAGACTAACATCGTATGACGCAATATATAATTTTAAAGAGCATCTAACAGATGGAGAAACAGTTCTGATTAAAGGGTTGCTGCAGTTTAACTATTACAATCAAGTCGTTCAAGAGAGATTTATAATCAAAGAGATTTATTCGGTAGCTGACAAGCTGTTCGAAATTAATGATCCTCAAGCCTTTTTCAATCAGGAAGTTGTATTCATTGGAGTCGAGGATTCAATAATAAACACTAAAATTATAGTGGGAAGCAATAATGGGCCAGAAATTATTGATTATAGTTTCAGAACTAATAATATAGATGTGATATCAAATTTAAGGAAACTGAAAAAAGGATCTACTATTAGGCTTTATGGGAACATTAGAAATTATGTGCCAATAACAATAGTCAATGGATTAAAGGTTGTTACTAGTTCAGCGATTAAGGAACTAGAGGTAACAGGTGGCATAAACAAAACTATTAAAAATGGTAGATACAAACCAGAAGATTTGGTTTCTCAAATTGTCAATGGCTCACCATTTGAGGATGACGTACAGGCCGTAACAGATTATGGATTTTGAAAGGATGTGAGAGCATAGGTACTTATTTAATGCGAAGTCCACCTTGTAAACTATAATTAAATTAAAGTCTAGTTTAAAACAAAAAATACATATAATAAGGGAGATAATAAATTTAATGACTATTGAAAAAACACTTCGTGAAGGTATCAATGTTGCATTTATTGAAGGAACTGTTAAAGATGTTCGAATTGAAGAGAAAGAAATCAATGGAAAAGATGCAATCAGTGGAGAAATCGACATCCAAGTAGCTCCAGAGTTTGTTTATACGGTAAATGTGTTTTCATATAAGATGAACCAAAAGGGTGAAATTAGTGGACTTTATAAAAGCTACTGCACCGTTCGGGATGAATATAAAACAATTGACAGAGACGGCATTGAAGCTGCCGATAAGGTTCGTATTGATCATGGTAAGAATGGCAAAAACGAATATGTTGGACAAGACGGAGAATTTAAGTCGTACCCTCAGCTATCAACAACATTTATTAACCGAGTAAAAGAAAATGATGTATTTGAACCTAAAGCTAAATTCACTCTTGAAATGGTTGTTGCTGGTACATCCGAAGAAAAGCGCGGAGGAGAAGAAACCGGAAGGTTGATTCTAAGAGGATATGTTCCAGGTTATCAAGAAGGAAAAGATGACACTAAGAAGATATTCCCATTTGAGGTAATTGTAGCAGAACCACACTCCATTCAATATGTTGAAAATACATACGAAAAAGGCCAAACAGTAAAGGTCTTTGGTGACATTGTCAATCAAACCATTATTTCTAAAAAAACAATTGAAGTTGGATTCGGTGAACCACAGGAGCAAATTGATCGAAAATCTGTACGCGAATATATTGTAACAGGTGGCACTCCACCAATGGATGAAGATGATAAAAATGCTTTCGATACGACTCTAATTAAACAGGCTCTTAAGAAGCGTGAAGAGGCCATTGAGAAGAAAAAAGCGGAAAAGAAATCCAAAGAAAATCAACAACAATCTAGCAATGGCGGTTTCGGTGGAGGAGATCCGTTTACAGATAGCGGTGACCCGTTCGACCCATTTGCAAATTAATTAGAAAATTAAAGTGAAAAAGGGTGGTAGATGATATCTGCCACCATAACTAAAACAATTATAGGGAGAGATATATTTACATATGATATTTGACATTTTTAATCCGCAGGTTTCGGTTGTTTCTTATGGACTTGAAGGAAAGACAATTACTATTTACGGAAGTAATAACTTAGGAAAAACAAAACAAGCAACACGGATGAAAAAACCATTCTACTTAGGTTTTGAAAAAGGTATCAAAGCAATCGCTGGAGTTAATTTCTTGCCAGTTAATAACTGGGCAGATTTCAAAAAAATCAATAAGCAGCTCACAAGTAAAGCAAATTTAGAAAGAGCAAAAGAGATGTATCAAACAATCATCTTCGATGAGGTTGAAGCATCTGCTCGTTATTGTTCTAGATATGTGTGTGATAAATTCGAAGTTGAAACTATTGCTGAAGGTCGCGGTGGATATGGTCTTTGGAAAGAGTATGAGATGGAATACTGGGAAGAAATCGATAAACTGCTCAATGCGGGATATACTGTCGTATTTATTGCCCATGAAACATTTGATGAAAAGCGTGGAAAGATTGTTCCTAAAGGGGATAAACGTGCCATTGCACCTGTTATTGACAATAGTGAGATCGTTGTATATCTTCGCTCCAATGGCATTGATGAAAAAGGCAATGTAATTAAGTCGAGTGGATATATGGCTGAAACAAAAGACTTCTTCGCTCGTAGCAAGCTTGATTATATTAATCCATATCTTCAGGAGTTCACTGCTGAAAACCTTGAGAATGCTGTTATTGAAGCCATTAAAAAGCAAGAGGAAGCAGAGGGGATTAAGGCAGTATCTTATGAAGAGCAAAAAGAGACACTTGAATCTGAAAGTTTGGATTTCGATGAATTGAAAAAAGGTATTCTTAAAGCTGGGCAAACTTTGTATGGTCTTAATAAATCAGAAGAAGTTAATGAAATTATTGAGAAAAATCTTGGAAAAGGCAAGAAGGTTACTGATTTTGCTAAATCGCACGTTCAGATTATGTCAGTAGTGTTGGGCGAATTGAATGATATCCTCAAAGCAGTAGAGAAAACCGAAGCATAATACATAGTTTTAATGAAAGACAGAGTTTATCAAGAAGTATAGTAAATAGCCTCACTTGTAAGAGTGGGGCTTAAATTTAATTATCTAATCAACCAGGAGCGTGATTATGGGAAGTTTTATTCTCTTCTTGCTACTAACACTATCAGCAAATAAGACTGAATTAGAGAGTGTTATGAAGGCACAGGAGGCAGCAAACACTATACATAAGCAAAGTGTTCAAGTTGAGACGTTGGAGAAGTCAGAAATAGTGGTTAAGCAAGAACAGAAGGAAGAAGAGGTACAGAAGAACGTAAATAATTCCAGCAAATCTGAAACGGAATGGAAAACTTACATTGTTACCGCTTATGATAACGGATACAAGTCCACGCAAAAACGTCCAGGTGATAAGGATTACGGCATTACCAAAAGCGGAGAAAAGACCATTGAAGGACGCACAGTAAGCGCCGATCCGAGAGTTTTACCGTTGGGAACGGTTATTTACATAGAGAATGTTGGAGAGCGTGTAGTTACTGATACTGGGGGAGCAATTAAGGGCGCGCGGCTTGATTTGTATTTCGATAGTCATAAAAGGGCAATTCAATTTGGAAAACAAAAATTGAAAGTTAAAATAATTAAAATGGGTGTGAAGAAATGAAGAAAGTCTATTGTTTAATGGCTTACTCTGGAGCCGGTAAGACAGAGGTAGCCAAAGCACTTGAGCAAAAAGGATACAATGTGCTGCAATCCTATACAACAAGAAGTCCTCGAAGTGAAAATGAATGGGGTCACACTTTTTGCAGTTATGAAGAGTACGAGAAATTTAAAGAGAATGATGATATAGCAGCTTATACATATTTTGATGGAAATCATTATTTTAGTACGAAGAAGCAGTTAAATGAGACAGATATATATGTAATTGATCCTGACGGAATTACATATCTCAAGGAAAATGTTAAAGATATTGAGTTCGTAACTATTTATCTCAAGGTAGATAAGAAAGCCCGAATGAAGAGAATGTTCGTACGTGGAGATGATGTCGATCAGATGCTTTCGCGGATTAATGGAGATGGCCTTAAATTCCGGAAGAAGAGATTTGATTACCAAGTCATTAACTATGAGTTCGATAAAGCAGTAAACATTATCGAGTACATTATGAAAGTTGAAAATTCCAATTAAGGAGTGAGTAAATTGATGTCAGTAAACTTTGAGCGGTTCGCTGAGTTGTTCAGATACCTTGAAGATGGAGACTGCAGCTATAGTGAGTTGCAGGAACTGAGGGATAAGTTAGAGGATATCAAAGAAGTCGTTGAAAATGAGATGGAGAAATTTTAATGAAGCGTTTGAAAACCATCAAATACATATCCGAGACATCCATTGAAGACTTAGTTAGTGATGTATTGGAGAATAATCGAGACGTGAACCATGTGATACAGGCAGCACTAGAGGCAAGGAAGGAATTTGGTTTAAAGGTTCAGGAGTTTATAGACAAATTAGCGGGAAGTTGATATTTATGTTTCCAGAATTGTTATTTCTTAATAACACAGATAGGCACTTGATAATAAGCAAACTAGTAATTAATCACAAACTTCGCTTGAACGATTTGAGGTTGCTAAGTGATGTAGAACTTGTGGAACTATATCAGAGTAAAATAAAAACTAAGTAAAACCTGTATTTCATCGAGAAAGGAGTTATAGATAAGTTTTGGCTGAAATGGCTGAGTATTATTTAAATAAAGAATTAGAACGAATGGATTTTCGCTATAACAAGTCCAAGGTCAATGAATTGGTATGGGTAACTGCTGAAGGGAAAAGGCTTGTCATTTCCGATATGCGTGATTTGCATCTTTTAAACTGTATTCACTTGTGTGAAAGAAGAGAGGGGCACAAGGGAGAAAATTTTTTGAACAATGCTCCTACATATAAAGCTATGGTGTTTGAATTAATCGGAAGAAAGATGTTGAAATATGAATATTTAGACTTGTCTGTTCAGGATAGGCTACAGGTTAAGTTTTGATGAAACTAGGATTTTAAGAGGAGATGTTATTTTGGATTTAGATGTAAATGAGTTGAAGCTTATTCTTCTTTTACTGGATAGAGAACAGGTATCATTTGGACTATCTGATGAAGAATCAGAGCTAATGAATAAATTGGAAAAGAGATATAAAGAATTGGGCGGCTATGTAAAAGAAGATACATCAGAGGACAACTTTGCTCCGTGGGAGGATAAAAGTTTTGTTCGATGAAATAACAATTAAGAAAAATAAAGATGATACATACGCTTTAATAATGAGAGGCTATAAAGATACAAATACAGAGGGCACTTTTGATATAAGAATCAAGAGGTTAAAAGATTTTCCGATAGAGATAGATAAAAAATCAGATTGCTCTTATCGCAACCATCACATTCCAAGATCAATCACAACTGATTATATTATGAAGGTCGAAGCTCGTATGCTCCCAGATGAAAAAGGAAGAATTATTGAAATTCATAAGAGAAATAAAGTTAGAAGAATCCGTAATCGAAACTTTTGACTGAAATAGTGATTAAAATTGATACTTCATTAAGAAAAGGAGCGTGTAAATGAACGAAGATATTCAATTTTTGAAGGAACTGCAGCAGGAACTAAACACCCAAGAACATGATTTTCAGGCTGCACCGCGCTTCTGGGTGATTATGGATTATAGAAAAATCCCTGGACACGAAGATTACGATTGTGGAGAGTATGAATATTTCCATAACGATGGAGATCATGTGGTATTTAAGAGTTTTAATGATCTGAAAGAGTTTATTGAAGAATATTACGAAGAAGAAATTGATGATGAAGTAAGATGGTATTTGAGTGAAGACGACTTTGATTTCCTTTGGCAATACATCATAGACAACATGAACGATAATGGATACTTTGGTTCAGTCTTTGTTAAAGAAGAAGAATTTATTGTCCCTAACACTATGTTTCTAACAAAAGAAGAAGCAAAAACACACTTAAGATTTAATCACTATCACTATACAAGTAAGGCACATACATATGCAATGACGGCCTGGAGAGCACCAAAAGTTGAACGATTGTTAAATATATTGAGTCAGTTTGATTTTGACTTGATGAAAGGAGAATGATGTTTGAACGAGTTGATGGCATATGTCCGCATGATCAAGGAAGTGTTGGATAGGGATTACGGCAAAGAAGTAGTTTTCTATGATAATGGGGAATGGTATTCAAGAGATCATTCTAGGAAAATTTCACTAGAAGAATTAAAGGCGTATCTTTTAGAAAGAACAGACAGAGATGAATATTAAGTTTAACTTTTAACTAAATCAGCATTTCGTTTGAAGAGGTGGTTTATGAAATCTAATGATTACGAAGAAATAGTGGAGATTTTTATTAGAGAACATTTTACAAGGAATGATGCAGAGCAGTTAGCAAAATCGGTTTTAGCGTTTGTTAATGCAGCGGAACTTGATGATGGGCAAATGAGTAGTTGTAGTTGCTCTAGAGAAGGTTAGAGGAGGTAAATAAATGCAGATACTATCACCCTATCCGCAAAGAGGCGATTTAATAGCATTAGAAGATTTACAGCAATTCTCAATAGTTATCAAGGATGGCGAAGGAGTTAGATATTTAAATTCCACAGATGATTTGTTTTCTTCTGATACATATTTCGTTAATCAAGTATTTCCCATAGATACAAACGAGACAATCATTAAAAAGGGCAAGTATGTAAGGTTGAATAAAGTTGGAATGGTGTTTGTTTGAGGAGGGTTGATTATCTTGGATATTTATAGAGAGTTGTTGCTCCTCATAGGTTACAATCACCAAGAGTTGCTCCTGTTAAGCGACGAGGAATGCAAAAGCGAATGGGAAGATGTGTGTTCGAGGTCACCAATTATTTAAATTAAAATCCAGTATCAAGAAATGAGGATGATTAAAATGGAAACATCTCCTATTTTGCTTGGACTATCTAATTATTATGGCGAAGTAATTGCTTTAGAATCTGAAGGGAAGTATTACATGCAACTTGATGATTGGAATGTGGCCAGCCGTATTGAAATTAGTGAAGAATTCTTTAAAGCAATCCAGAATGAATTTAAGTAAAATGAAACTTTCATCTTAAAGGAGAAGAAGATGAGCATTGATGCAGCAAAAAGTTATATTCAACAACAACTAGAACATTATGACAATTTCCTACCACAATTAGTGAATGAGCGAGATAGTTTGGAATATAAGCTGTCGTTAATCCAAAATCGCATTGACATTTATAAAGAAAAGGTAAATGACCTTAAGGTAATATTGTCTCTGTTAAAAGAGGTGTGAAGGTAGTTTATGACTAAGAAAAGCATGAGTATGAACTAGTGGAAGTCAAACAAGTTGACTGGTTTACTCATGAAAAGGTTTGTAAAATTTGTGGTCACGTAAATAATCGATTGCGAATTGACTTAGATACCAATTAGGTGATGAAATTAAGATTTAGGGAGGATTTGTATGGCATTAGCTGAGGAAAGAGAAACACTTATTAGATCAGATGACGATTGTAAGACTTGGACAGTGTACACAATGCAGCCTACAATCATTACAAAATTGCGCAAAGTAGGAGCAGAGCCATACAAAGTGGGAGCTGAGGGAGGTCATTATTATAAAGACCTAAAGTTTAACCAGGTGTCTTTCCGCTCTGGTAAGGAACGCGAGATGACTGAAGAGCAACGTCAAGCAGCAAGCGAACGAGCTAAGAAAAACCTACATAGAAAATAAAAATACATATGTATCAATAAAATGAGAATTTCTTAGAGAAAGGAGGGAGCGGAATAGCAAAGACTGAGTTAACTCAAAAGATTGAGAAGGCTTTATATGAATACACTAATAAGCAGGGAACATTTGGTTGTTTTGAAGTAACAATAGGCTGGTTTGGAGCAGAAAGAGTTGACTATATTACTTATGACACAAAAGGGACTTGGCGCTGCTACGAAATTAAAGTGTCCAAATCGGATTTCTACAGCTCGGCTAAAAAGACTTTTGTAGGACATTTTAATTACTTTGTGATGCCAAAGGAGTTATACGAACAAGTAAAAGATGATATCCCCTCTCACATCGGAGTTATTCTGGATGGCAATTATTCAGCAAAGAAGGCAAAGAGACAAGGGTTAGGTGTTGAAGAGAAAACACTTAAAGATTCTCTTATTCGGTCATTATCTAGAGAAGCAGACAAACTTTATAAAAGCGCAGATCCTGAATATCTAAATGGAATTAAAAGAAGACTGAAGAAGACTGAGGAAGAAAGGGATAGGTGGCATAGAGAACACACGAAACTAATGAGCATCGATTATGCCAAATACGGCAGAAGGTGGTATGAGGAAGAGGAATAAGATTTTTGATAAATTCGTGATTTTATTCGAAAGTGAGGTGGTTATAGATTGTACGAAAATATTGTAATCAAATTTACGCTTAAGGAAATTGGTGAAATCGTTCAGAAGAAGATTTGTGAAGAGAATGGATATGGTGTGCATCGGAAACTAAGACCAACGTTCAACGAGAGTAATGGTGAATTGGAATTTGTGGCCGATTTTTACAGAGAGAAGAAGCATGACGAAGAGAAGATGAAATTGTAATTTCATAGGGAGTGAGTAATTTGCCAATTAGATACACAAGCAGAGGCTTTCCAGTTTTCACGGAATTTCATAGTAAATATAATGGTGATGTTTGTATAGTGGAAAGTAGTTTTGCTACAGAGCATTGCGTGTGGATTCAATTTGATGAGCATGCCAATGAACCTATTAGACGAGAGGCGTTACATGTAAATAAAGAAGAAGCAAGAAAGATAGTTGAAGCTTTACA
The DNA here is from genome assembly GCF_009807035.1 of Paenibacillus dendrobii. Lineage (GTDB taxonomy): Bacteria > Bacillota > Bacilli > Paenibacillales > Paenibacillaceae > Paenibacillus_AQ > Paenibacillus_AQ dendrobii. The sequence goes on along the minus strand of NZ_WUBI01000002.1, from coordinate 222,179 downwards.
AGAGTTTATCAAGAGCGAATGAAATAGAAATTTTAATTAGAAAGGGGAGTGTTGGAAATGATTAAATATAACATTAATACAGACAAGGAATTCCTCGAAAGGTTTGCTGAAGCATCTAATCAGATCCGACTTCTAGGTGGATTATTTCAAAATCTAGGAGTACAAGCAACAGCAGAAGAAGTTGCTGAGTGGGAGTCGAATGCCGACAACACTCTTGAAGAGATTAAACACTTACTTGATGAGGCAAGCCAAAGGATATGGTGATGAAAGAGGACTTTCATTAAGAAATGAGGAGGAGAAGAGTGAATCTAAGTAAAATTAAACCTAAGCTCAAAGGCGAATCTGATAAATATAGTTGGAACCTTTATAGGTTTTTAAACAAAATTGCTAAGGATAAATATATTAATAACCAATTGAGAATATATTGGAATCATCATAGCAGATGGGACGGAGAACACCTTCCTTTTACCAAAGATGTTTCAAACCTTATGCAATTAATCATCAGCCCTTACGGAGATAAATTCACGGGATACTTTATGAATACTGTTCTTCAAAAAGGAAATTGTGAATTTATCTCTTTATGTCCTTGGAAAGAAGAAGACTTACTAGACGTTACAGATTGGTTTTTTGATACATATGAGAAGATTGGTCGTTGCATTTTCGACCCCGAACATAATGGTTGGATGCTAGGGACAGACAGTAGATATACATACGTGAATAACACAAGAAAATGTAATTGGTGTGGACAATGGCACCAAAAGCAAATAGTTAAGAAAACTAGAATTGAACGTAAAGTCGAGTGGGTCTAAATCTGCATGAGATGTAAATTTTATTAAGAAAGAGAGATGTTAATTTGAATAGAGGAAAAGCACCGGCAAGCGAAAGTCTAAAATTGATTGCCATAAAAACTAAATCTAAAGTCTATGTTTCTGATAATATCAATAATGATTCATATTTTTATTCTAGAATTAAAGATCTAATTTTTGATGGATCAAAACCTGAAAATACATATAAGAGTGACTGGTTTGAGGTTCCTTGTGTGCCAACAACGATTCAAAGAAGTCTTCCAGCAGAACAAATCAATGTACGGTACGAACTTAAGGAAGTACACTACAATACGGGTTTGCCAAAGGTACTACAGTATTCTGATTTTGATGAGGATACTGGTCAATATGAGTCTGTATATGGGTTATATGAACGGAAATTCGATTTGACTGAACCAGGATTGGAAAATGTTGAATTTGAACTAAATGTAATTGCTGAGTTAGAAGATTTTGAAATCGTAAGAAGCGACTTTCAGTTGCAGCACTCAATCCTAGATCATATTACAACTCATCCTATTCTTCTCTCAACAAAACCTTGCAAATTATCCCGACAAGAGAGCTTTAATATCGTAAGAAAATATATAAAAGCTAATATAGATAGTAAGTATGCATCTGTTACAAGTGATTATGATTTTTGTCTTTCTGTTTCTAAGAAGATTGAACATGCTCCAGAATCATATCGAGTAGACGTTGGAAAGCGAAAACCGAAATACGAAACAAGATATAGCCGTTCTCGAACTGTTAAGGTTTATGAAACTGCCCCCAAATCATACCAGACATATCCGGTAATTGAGCCATTTGAAGGAAAGAATGAAGATGATTTAAAAGATATTATCCAAAAATTCTTGGATGAATTAATGATTGTAATCAATAAACCATTAGTTGAATGCGAACACTGTAAAGGATATGGAGTGATTTTAGATGAAGTTTAAAAAGAGTTATTTGAAAAATGAATTGGATTTGCCGTACAGTGCTATGGTCGATGAAATTACAGATACTTCAAGATGGAGCATTCATCATAAGATTGTATTTGAGCATGAAGGTAAATTCTATCAAACACATTATTCTGAAGGAGCTACTGAAATGCAAGATGAATCACCATGGGATGGGCAAACCGAAGTTGACTGTGTAGAGGTTGAGTTAAAGGATGTAGTGGTGAAAAAATGGGTTCCAAAAAAGATTTAGCAAATATAAGATTCTATAAGTTGGTTGCAATTCGACCAACTGAAGAAAGAGATAGTTCCAGAAATATAATGTGGTTATGTAAATGTGATTGCGGGAACGAAAAACTTGTCTCATCGAATGCATTGTTAAAAGAGAACACCGTATCGTGTGGATGCTATAAAAAAATTGTGAATATTACACATGGATTATCTGATAATAAGCTTTATAGCGTATGGTGTGATATAAAGTCAAAGTGTCTTAATAGTAAAAATAAAAATTATAAATATTACGGCGGGAAAGGAGTTAAGATATGCTCAACCTGGCTTGAGGATTTTATGATTTTTTATAATTGGGCAACTGAAAATGGCTATAGTGATGGTCTCACTATTGATAGAATTGATGTTAATGGTGACTATAAGCCTAGCAATTGCAGATGGGTCGATATGAAAACACAAGGCAACAACAGAACTACATGTACATATATCACACTTAACGATAAAACACAAACAATACAACAGTGGGCAGAAAGGTTCCAAGTATCTCGCTATCAAATCATTAATAATTTTGATGAAGTCGTACTGAAAAGTGGGTTCCAAAGTAATCTTAGTGAAACATAACTTTTATCCAAATACATATTAGAGGAGATTGAATAAATGAACGCTTATAATTTTCAAAATGAAATTGAGAACATTATTGATGAGCAAGACGATACATATCAGTTACATCAAGATCCAACCTGGAAAATTACCACTCTTGAGTTGGCTGTCTGGGCAGATGAGAAGATCCACGAAAAAGAAGTTAAAGCTGCAGAGGTTGAGAAAGTAGCGAATAGTAACATTGAGGTATTAAAGGCTAAGATTGAGAAGTTGGAACAATGGAAGCAGGAAGCAACTAAAAAAGATAAAGATGATATTACATTCTTCAAAGAACATTTGCACTTATGGCACAAGAAAACACTTGAACAAGAGAAGTCAGAGAACGAAGAGCTGAAGGCAAAAAATAAGAAAGAAAAGAAATTAAGCAAGACAATTAAATTACCGTATAGAAACTTGACCAGTAAAGTGCAATCCCCAGTAATTTTGATCAATGGCAAAGAACCGGCAAAGGCCAAAGACGATGAATTATTTGTCCAATATGTTAAAGAAAACAATCCAGATTGTATTAAAACGACAGAGGAAGTTAAGTGGTCTGAGTATAAAGATTTACTTAGAACGACAGAAGCCAATGGTAAGCTTATTTATGTAGATGACGCTGGTGCACCAATCGAATTCATTCAATTAACAGAGCGTGGTGAAAAATACGATTGGAAACTAAATGAGTAGTTTTATAAAATAAATATATACATATAAATATGTTGGTGGTATAATGACTTCAATGGAGTTATTTACCACCATTATTAATAAGGAGGGTTGAATACTGGAGAAACTTGATTACACCAAAGCAGAAAAAGAAGCACTGATTGATGCAATGCTGACGTTGATTAAGAACAACCTAATGAAATGCGATATTAGCAACATAAGCATCAATAAAGAACGGAAAGATAAAAAATTCAAAAGACTTAACGGAGAGTTGCTTACTCAAAAAGAAACAGGAGAATATACATATTGAATTAATTTTAAGTTTAAGGAAGAGTTCCTTTAAAAGAGTTTTTTGATTAAGAAAGGAGTTAAAGCAATTGGATGATCGAAATGGAATAATTGAGCTTTATGAGAAAGACGGAGATTTCTACGATCATGATAATCAAGATTTGTTAGTCGCATCGTTCTATGATAAAGAATGCGCAGATAAAGTCGCACAATTACTAAATGGACAAAAGTAAGGATAAAAGGGTTGTTTCATTTAGAAGGGGGAATTGAAGATTAATGGTGGACTTCGCCAAACTCAATACGCCAGAAGGAAGAGAAGATTTAAAGCGAAGAATAGAAGAACGGCACAAACAAGAACAACTAAAAGAAAAGCTTGAACGTAAGACGGTTTGCTTCACGGGTCATCGACCCAATAAACTCGGCAATTGCTACAGTCTATCAGATGTTCAGTCTAAATACATACATAGCAAACTTGAGCCTGTATTGATTGACTTGATTGAAGATGAAGGAATTGAGCGATTCATTTCAGGTGGCGCTATTGGTTTTGATCAAATAGCATTCTGGACTGTGCGAAGACTTAAAAAGACATATTACCCAAACATTAAAAATATCGTTGCCGTACCGTTCAAGAATCAGGCTTCTAAATGGAATGATCGTGAAACTCAGATATGGTACAAGAAGATGCTCGATATGGCTGATGAAGTTGTATATGTGGACGAGTTAGCAGATTATAAAGTGGATGGTGTTATTGTAGGTGAATACCATGTAGCTAAGATGCAGAAGCGCAATGAATATATGGTCGATCAAAGTCTGACAATTGTTGCTGCGTGGGATGGAACGAAGGGTGGCACGGGTAATTGTGTTCGTTATGCAAGACAGTCAGGTAAGAGACTGTATACGTTGAAACCACAGTACGATTATGAATTAGATGTATTGTTTGGAGTGTTGGGATGAAAGGTCTATTTTATTGAAACTAGAGAGGTGACGATGATGTTCTATATTGTAATACGGGAATTAGACTCTTTTGATGTAATTGAATCGAATTTTTATACTGAAGAGCTAAAGGACACCTTGAATTATTTTTATGGGGGAAATAAACAAACTACTTACGTTATAAAAGGTGAGCATATCTATTGTAATTCACTTTATACTGCAAAACTCCCAGATTTACTAAAAGAATGGTCGGAGGATGTTGTATATATATCAGAGGATAGACAAGAAGAGTATAATAAACATCTTGAAAAATTAAAAATCTTGATTCAGTAAAAGGCACGTTTCATAAAGAAATAGAAAGGGTGGATTATGATAAAACCAATGTCAGAAAAGCAAAGAAAGGCAATTGAAGGTGTCGAAGTGGCGCTAGGCATTAAGTATAGTGGAGAGCCGACTGCTCAAGGAGCGTTTCTATTTCTTCGAGATCACATCGAGGACGCTCAAAAAGAAGTGAATAGAATAATCAATGAAGAGCGTAGTGACTATGATCTATGTAGAAATGCTTCGTCTCCAATTTTGCTGAGTAATTCAACTCTTGATCAAATGGAATTTTACCGTTTCGATAATGCTGAACATCAACTTGGTGATGAAAATGATACATACGCAGAGACACCCACGATAGATTCCCTTCATATGGATGCTGTTTATTGGTCGAGATTACTATAGAGGAGATGAAAAAATGATTAAGATAATTAAAGGTAATTTACTTGATGCATCTGAAGATATCATAGGACATCAAGTAAATTGCCAAGGTGTTATGGGATCTGGTGTAGCCAAATTACTAAGAGACAAATATTCAAATCTATATCCATCCTATAAGCAGTTTTGCAATAACTACGATCCACACGATTTATTAGGTAAGTGTCACATTGTTAAAACTGGAGATAAATATATTTCCAACTTATTTGGTCAGTTGAACTATGGGAGACGGAAGCTTAGATATACAGATTATGAGGCACTTAAGGAATCTCTAACTACACTGAAAAATGAAGCTCAAAAGCGTGGTCTGAGTGTTGCATTACCATTTAATATCGGCTGCGGTTTAGCAAATGGGGATTGGGATGTAGTGAAAGGGATCATAGAAGAGACTTTCTGTGATTATAGGGTAACACTTTATAAATTGTGATGAAATGCGTGTTTGATGAAAAAGGGAGAGTGTTTAACCGTGATCGAGAAATTAGTTTACGATGGAGATACAAAAGATATTAATGAAAATGATTCATTACAGAAAATTCTGCTCCAGATTGATGATGAAGATTATTTTTATCATGTTGGTATCGATTTGGCTAAGAGAGGATATTCTGATTATTCTGCAATTACTAAATTTAAGAAAAATGATGACAATACATACGTTTACTATGGTACTGAATTAGTATGAAATACATATTTGATTTTCTGAATAAAAAAAAGGCTACAATTACTGTAGCCTTGTAGTTAATTTTTAGATACAGCAACGGTTGTTAATACGCTCTCTGTAATACTCTTTAAAAGTTTCAAACAAGAATTGATAATAAAGGTTGATGAATTTTCTAAAAATATTAATTCATGATAGGGACTGAGTCTTATCGTTCTATCATCAGACTCCTCCATTAAACTCAGAAGATTATAAAGTCTCTCTTGTTCAATAGGATGAACTTGCCCGACACTATGTGTCACTCTATTTCTGATATCAATTAAAAATCTTACTTCGTTCCATGAATCTAATTCAGAAATTAGCCCAATAGAAAGTTTATCGCAGAATATTTTTAGTGTTTTTTCGATAGAACTTCCCTTTTCTTCCTTGTTCTTTTTGGTAAAGTCTTCAGGATCTAAGATCGAATAATTTATTAGTTCTTGTTTGATTTTTTTAAGTACGTTTTCTAATTCAGAAATTGCAGATATTAATATAGAAGAACGTAGTAAGTTAGGATAATCAACGTGAAATTGAGTTAGGCGTTCTCTGTTATAATACCAGAAATCATCTTGTTCATCTTCACTGTATTTATTAGATAGTTCTTTTAAACGTTCCAGATATTTCGTGGATTTGGACTTGATTAATTCTTCCATTTCCTCTGCATAATCGTTTAACATTTCGAACTGAACAACAGAATTAGAATGGATTATTCGTATCATTAACATTGACTAATTAACTCCTTAAAAAAATGATATGTGAGAATAGATAAAAGGAATCTTTCATAAGAAACCAAATAAGAGACCACATATTTATGAGGTCTCTTATTAATTCGTTAAAACATCGATGTTATTGCACCAGATGATTTATCTACGTAATACCATCCATAAGTTGCAGTGTGACCTTCGCCAGACTTAACATCATCAATAACTACTTCATAAACATGGACTACATAAGAGTTGCCTTCAAGATGATCGACTTCAACATGAAGCTTAGGTGAACTAACTCCATATTTTTTCTTAACCAAACTAATTGCTTGAGATTCGGTTATTGTCATTTTGGGTTGCTTTCCAATATATAGGTCACCGTTAACCAACCCAATTTCTTTGCCTATTGCATTGCTAACTGATCGTGCTGGTACATAAGTCGTTCCATTATAAATTATTGCGTCAGCTGAAGTCTTTTTTGTTCCATCAACATAAATACCTAATTTCTGAATGGCAACTTTAATATTTGTGGTTCCATTTGCTGCAAATGCTGTTGCTCCTGTTAACATTGTCCCAATTGCCAAACCAAGCACTAATCCCTTTAATTTGTCCTTCATTTCTAAACTCCTTTTTATGTAATACGGATCAATTCGACAAGCTTATACATATACCCTCCTGTGAAGTAATAAAATACCTCTTGCATAAAGAACGTCTGTTCGGTATATAATATATACAAACGGATGTTCTTATTTTTGTTGAGGGGATGAATGATGGCATGTTGAAGAAACCAAGAACTGTTATGTTAATTGACATGCAAAGTTTCTATGCCAGTGTTGAAAAGGCAAAAGTGCCAAAATATAAAAATGAACCTCTGGTTGTTGCTGGAGATCCATCGAGAAGATCGGGTATTATTTTAGCTGCTTGTCCTATTGCAAAATCGTTCGGTGTGGAAACGGGAGAAGTATTATGGCAAGCTCTTCAGAAGTGTCCAGAAGCAGTTGTAGTCCAGCCACACATGCAAGAATACATTGAGGTATCTTCCCATATAACACAGATTGTTGAGTCATTTACAGACCTTGTAGAGTGCTACAGCATTGACGAAATGTTTGCAGACTTGACCAATTCAATGCATTTGTTTGCCGATAATGCGGTTGATATGGCTAAACAAATTCAACAGAAGATTTATAATGAAACAGGCATTTATGCGAGAGCAGGTATTGGAGAAAACAAGATATTGAGTAAGCTCTGCTGCGACATGATTGCGAAAAAAATTGATGGTGGAGTTTATTACCTCCGAAAAGATGAATTAAGTAATTTCATATGGAAACAGCCAATCCGTAAGATGTGGGGCATTGGCTCCAGGATGGAGAAGCATCTTTATAAAATGGGGATTATAACAATAGGTGACTTAGCAAATACTCCATTATCCAAACTAAGAAAGAAATGGGGAGTAAATGGTGAAGTTATATGGCGGGTTGCGAATGGCCTTGATGACTCTCCAGTAACATTAACTACACACAATCAACAACGTGAAATAGGAAACGGTATGACGCTTCCTCGTGACTATTCAGAAGCTAGGGATATAGAAGTTGTATTATTAGACATTAGTACGGAGGTTTGTCGTAGAGCTAGGCAAAAGGGGTATCACGGTTCTGTTGTATCTGTTGGTATATCGGGAGCTGACTTTGACATAAGAACAGGGTTTCACCGTCAAATGAAATTGCCAGATCCAACAAATATTACACAAGAAGTATTTGCGATAGCTAAGCGGCTCTTTTATCAGAATTGGAACGGACTACCTGTAAGGCGAGTAGGTGTATCACTATCTGATTTAAGTGATTCAAACACTTATCAGATATCTATTTTCGAGAACAGTAAGGAGCACTTACGGGCAGTCGACAGGGTTATGGACGAGATAAAAGATCGTTTCGGAGAAATATCCATTTTAAGAGCTAGTTCACTAACGAGTGCGGGGCAGGCGATGGATAGAGCAGCTAAAATAGGAGGTCATTACAGATGAGTAAAAAGCTGCAGGGGAACGGCATATGGGAGTCGAGTCGTATGATGTTACCTCAACATAGGGAGCGGATCATTGAGAATCAAAAGCTTCACAAAAAGAAAACTAAACCGATAATTCATGAAGATGAGTGGGAACTAATTTTTCAAAACATAAACCTTTCTTTGAGCGAACATGAAAGTATATCGGTGATTATTTTTGGAGAGTACGAGTATTCCGAAGTGAATGGAGTTGTAACAAGTGTAAGTCAAATCCAGAGGAAGTTTAAGGTTGAGAGTGATTGTGGGTTTGAATGGGTGGATTTCAACGAGATTATTTCAGTGAAAGTTCAATGAACGAGGTTAAAGGATGAGACAAACTGAGGAAGACTTGAAAATCGTAAAGAGGTATTTAGAATTGCCCTATCTTCTTGACGTATTGGAATTAGACAAGAAAAAGATGAAGGAAAGCAGTTTGAAAATGTCTCGTGTTTATAGTATTAAATTAGAAGAAATTCAGGATCTAGTAACGAAAGATATTTATGAGGTAAAAAACGAAATGCGAATCAAAGGTATTAAAATTATAGAACAAACAAAACATGATGATCGATTAATTGCAGATTATTCGTGTAGGAATTATAAGCACCAAATCACATTATTATGGAGCAAAGTGAAATTTGACACTGAGGTATCATTAGCAAATTATTTAGGGATTGTAATTGATAAACTTTTTGATAAATAAACCGCCTACTCACAAGACGGTTTATTTTTGTTTCTTATTCTTGATTCGACTTTTCCAGGAAGCTTAGTAATAAATCTTGAATATCCTCGGTCACATTTAACGTAGTTTATGGAATGATACCTTTTCAGATTCTTCAGATCCTCATCTGTAAAAGGGTAGAGTTCGCTTCTCAACTCATCAAAATTCTTTTTATCACAACCAGCCAATAACATGTATGATGTGTTTGCGCTGCGAAGTTCATCTCTCATGTGCTTCAATTGGTTTATGTAATGACAACTAATAATTGGTTTCATGATGAACTTTGCTATTTGAGATAGCTTTGACGTTACGAAGCGTTCAGTGTTCTCGACCTGGTACAGTTCATCAATGATGAGGTTAACTTTTGTACGTTTACTCTTATCTCGAATACGGTCAGCGCGAACCTGAAGCGAAAGCCAGATTTTCGTAATCCAGTACGTAGTGCAAATATCTTTTTCACTGTCAGTCGTAAACATGGACTGTGGCATCTTAATAACAATCAATTGGTTTTTCTGCATCTCTAAACTTAAATCAATATTATCCTTTGTGTCTTTTTTAAGCATTAACTCCATGTAGGTGTTCCTTTTTAAGATGTTTAAACGGTCAATGATTCCTGTGATCAAGTGAGTTTTTGTACCAACAATCAAAGCTTCTTTATCTGTTTCATCTAGTTCATGTAAGCTATCAATATATTCTTCAAGATTGTTTATCTGATTTCTGGGCACTTTATTCAAGAATTTCATTCTCGCATTATGATTCTGCAGAACAGCAAACACATCTTTAATACTACCCGTACTAATAAAAACGATGAGGCTAGCGCTTTCTAAATATCTTTCCATTTTGGGACTTAACTGACTATCGCTTGCATTAATGGAATTGATGAGGGTAAGCGTATTAGCAGTTTGACGTTTGGCATTCTCATACTGTTTGAATACATCATTACTTTGACCGACTTCATTAAATCCTAACCCTTGCATTGTTTCAAAGTCATCGCAACGTATTTCAAGAACCTTTTCTTTTGGGAATAACTTTGAAACGCTATCGCTCAGCTCACAGTTTTCAATGAAGTCAAAGATAATGACACATTCATCTGCCTCTATTGCATCTATTGATAAATTAGCAATTAGATTAGATTTACCTGCTCTTGTGGGGCCAATAAGTAGGAGAAGTAAATTTCTAAATTCGGTGTCATTACTTAAAAAAGCTTTTTGCTTTGATCCTTTGTAAACATTTTCTCCTATGCACATTGTTCCGGTGCGAAGATCCTCTGGTACTTCAGTTTCAAACGTCTCCACTTTCTCAATAAAATTATATTGCTCTAAAATATCTCTCCCAGCAAGGGAAAGAAAGTTCTGAGCTTCGCCATCGCCAACCATTATTTTCTCGGCTTTGATATTATAATCAGTGAATTTAAATTTTTTCCGGTATGGCTTGTAAATAAGTTCATTATCTTCGCTAATCGTATCAAAACTCTGCGCTAAGCTTTTGACTGTATTTCGCTGTCTAAGCGGATCTGAACTGCTTCCCATAACCACAATCTGTGTGGATAAGATGGAAGCAGTTCCTTTCCTGAGTGTACTGTCACTAACTTTCGCTTTATCTGTGCCTGAAAGTGAATTAATAAGACTTGATAAAAACCCACTTTCATCAGATTTTTTGTTTGCTGTGCCAGCTGCAGATATGGCATCAGATAAGGTATTTATTAATGAATCAATGATCGAGATACCCCATTTAAACATGTATCTCCATCCAGTCTTATCACGATCAACAGGTTTACCAGATTTTAATTTTTCAATTGTGGACTTATGTTTATATCTCCAACCATGTTGAGAAGAAGGAATGAAATTATAGAATACACCAAGTTTATCGCCTTCCTTAAGCATTTCGATAGCGTTTAGATTGGAGTGAAGGAGGTCGTTATTGCGTCTATCGGTGGCAAGACTCATTCCATCTTCGTTTTTATAGAGGATCTGGAACTTGGTTGATTCCTCATTGAAGGAAGGGAGTTCTGTTACTTCTTCAACCGTCAGCTGAGTCCATACATCATTTATTTTCTCCTTGATGTACATGATTTGATGGCTTGGAACAATGAAGTAAAACTCAATTTTCTTCTGTTCCATATAGATGAAGTAACTTACTTTTGAATTCGTATGGATTGTAATTTTAGTTGGTATGATGAAATCTTTACCTAAAAACTTGATCATCATCTCTTCTTTTTTGTCGATGTTCTCAATGACGTTTTTATATAGGCCAGATATGGCACGAGCAAGTTTGTGAGTTGAGTTGTTACGGATAGAATTGTTTGGCTTTAATTTTAAAAAGACGTATTCTGGTTTTGTGATCTCAATATATTCGCTTAATTTAAGAGCCATAAGCCATTCCTCCCATTAGAAGGAACTTAATCAGTACATTGGCTAGATATAATATTCCCGCCCATTTCTTGCCTTTATCCCATCCAACAACCCAGAAGAGAATACATAGTCCGCAGCCTACTAAAGCTACTGAATAACTGAAATCTATAAATACATTTCTAATAGAATCTAAGACTCCAAGTAATATATCTGTGGTTTTTTCTTCTGCCCAACTTCTAATTCCATTCGTTATTGGGTTTCCATTTGATGGGGGTATATTGGGGAAGGGAATGCTGTTAATTCTGATTATCATGTTATCATCCCTTTATAATTAGATGCTTTTAAACACAGAATCAATTTGATCAAGGCTCCACGGGAGAGCAAGAAGGATGATGTATATAATGAGGTATTGTAAGAAGGATTTTTTGGCATGGTCAAAGTCTCCCTTTATGGTGTTCTGAATTGTATCCCATCCTCCCTTGATCACGATCACCCATTTACCCAGGTTAACGAGTTTGTGATATATCTTTAGACCTCCAGCATCGATTCCTGTTCCTGAAGCGTAGAGAGTGGGATCAATTATACCTGATGCAAAGATGATGATTGTTACTCCAACAACTCTATACACAACCTTGTGACGTTTGAGATGTGATATTAGGACGTCTTTTAACTTTGAAGCTTCACAGCTGTAGTTTAAAAACTGGCTAAATGACATAGATTCAATTCTAGCCAACGTAACCAACTCCCAAGAATTTTATTAGAACAAGCATGAACAGGCATAAATTTTGAATGCGCCACATAAAATTAGGAGCAAAGCGTTCCTAATTTACATAGCCATAGTCTACCCATAAGGAGAAAAGGGAAGGGACATCTAATGACAACCCTCCCTGGACTATCTTTACACAGCCAACTCATTGGTAGTTGTAATCTCCTTGATCTCCCGATAGAACGTTTCCTCGTTGCTCATGAGAGCCACAAATACATTCCATCCTTCCTCAGTTAAGAAGATATGAACCCCTTCTTTTTGGACACCAACCAAAGTATTCAGCATTTCATTTTTAAACATTCCATTCATCTCCTCTTAGTGTTTGTATTTGCTTAAAATATCCAACACAGACTTCCTATCTGTGTTTTTTTGTTGTTGATTGAGCGAAGAAACTTTTGATTGAAAGCTTGAATCTAGGCCTGATGTTACCAATTGTTCTTGTCTTGTATTTATTGATTTTTCAATATCATACAAACGCTTTAAAGACCATGGAAGACCAGTGATGATAGAGACAATTTTCCCGGTATGCTCATGGTAATTTCCATCAAACAATTCCAGTGGCATCGGAGTGAATATTAAATCATGTCGTATATATTCCATCAGAGATTCTTGGCCGTCAAATATAATTGCAGCTTTAGAAATGTGATTTGATTCAATAGGAGTGAACACTGAGTTTGACCATGAGTGACGTACCTTCTCGGCAACACTTTCAGGAGTGAGTGTGAGACTTTGATTTAGGGCAGCGATGCAGACTTCACTAATTAGCCCAATACCAGGATTATTAAGTATGGTAAGCAGATCCTCTTTATCAAAGTTTCCATTTTTTGAATGCTTATCAGTATAAGAAGAAATTGTATCTAAGAGAGAGATTGCTGATTTATTGGTGATTTCGAGAAGCATATTCTTACCAATTGATGGATGGACGTTTCTGGTTTGCTGATTATCAATAGGGAATGTGGCTATGCTTAACTGTGATAACTCTTCAAATGCCTTTAGTGTATTGATTTGAGCTGAAACAGATTCTGCAACTTCGGGGATTATAGGTAATGCTATGAATGTGGAGTCTGGCATAGTGTTGAGGGCAACTTCTAACAGAATGGGGCTTATACCACTTCCTGAACCACCGGATAGCGAGAAGGTAAATGCAATGACTTGCGCGTTAGCAAAATTATCTTTAATGAAGCTTAATGCGTCTTCCCATTGTGCTTGAAATAGTTGTATTGCTTCATCTCTCTTTTTACCAACTCCTTCTGAGCCAAGTAAACGTAGTTTGTGACTAACATTTACTGAATCCAAATCCTTCTGAGAGTAATTAATTGCTCCAGATAGATATCCTTGCTTCTGAGCTTCCTCAGCAATATTAGATCCTGCCTGACCTAGCCCAATTACCGCAAACACTAGGCACCAACCCTTTCAAGTGATTTAGTTACAGCAGCAATACCATATTCGGTAAGATACAGTAAGTTCTGTTTTTTTACATTAATTGTTTCAACGAATTTATTAGCACATAGACGATTGATTGTTCTTCGATAAGTAGCTTCGGTAAAGGCGACTGTTTTCTGCAAATCTGCGTTGCTTACAGCTTTAAATCCAGCTGTCGCTTCTGCTTCTTGTAAAGCTCCTAAAATAAATACGTCATCAATGGTTAGGCTGCTTAGAACATATTCGAAGTAATTCTCCAAGATGATTACACCTCCTCATCAATATTCAAGCATCTTGCACTGTCTGGGATGATTTTGAAAGACGTTGTTTGATGGTTGATGATATAGCATATTGCGACACGCTTGCCCAATATAACCCATAAAATTGAAAATCCATGTATTAATTTTCGAAGATTTGTCCATCCTAGTCAGTAAAGGGGTGGATGGAATGGGAGTATTTGAATTTAAGAGAAGAACTAGGTTTGGCAAATGGATAGATCGTAATCGTATTAGCCAGGAATGGCTGATTAAGAATATAGGATTGAATCGAAAGACGGTATACTCTCTATGTAATGACACTGAACATAATCCCCAGGACAATACACAGCTTAAGATCATAAGTAAATTGAGAAGAGAAGGTTATGACGTATCGTTGAGTGATTTTTGGTAACACAAATTGACTGACCTCCATATACAGGAAGTCAGTCAATTTCGTATAATTGGCAGAAAGCCCTTGACATAATAAAGTAAATATAATAATATTGATTCAAGGGATTATCCGGAAGGTGAATACATAATTAATGTCGAATAATAACAGATGAGTCGCTGTTAAATGAAATCATATGAGGTGGGGAAGAGATGACAAAATATCGCACTCCAAAAGACTGGGATAAGAATAAGCGTACAGTTTTAGGGGTTATTTATGAATGTCCTAACTGTTCAAATCAAAATGCAAAACCTCTCTTCAATTCAAATAATCAGCCCTATTGTTCAAGTTGCTTAGTAAATTATAATAAGGTTTTTATCATGAAGAAAAGAGAAGTGATTGATTTTTTGAACAGAAATACACTAAGGAAACCATTTAGAGGATAAGTAAATCTGATGAAATAATACTTTTATAAGAAAGGGATAAATAATGAGCCTAATAACCGTAGTTGCTTGCAACCAATTTATTTCTGTAATGTCTGACGGAAGAATTGTAGACCGGTTTAATAATATTGAAGATGAAAATTTCAATAAAATAAAATCCTATGAGGACAATTTATTCTTTTCTGCATGGGGAAGCAAAGCGATATTCGATGATGTTGCCATGACCTTGGATCAAAAATATAAAACACTCAATAAATCAGATTATGTGGATGAAGCAAGTAAAATAATTCTGAGAACAGCCAATAAGATTATATATCAAAACCATCCATTTATATTGCTATGGGGAGGTAGAAGCAAAGGGATTCTTAAGATTTGTCAGCTAAGAACACCCAAAAAGCAACTTGAATCTCTCGAACTAATCAGTAACGATTGTATCTCTGCAATAGGATCAAATAAACCTTACGCTTTTAAATACATCGAATCAGAGTTATCTGATATGTATATTCCCAACTTGGACAAAGTTATTGAAGCGCAAAAGAATACTATTGAGCATGTTGCTACTATGGATGATACAGTAAACAATGTAATTTTCTCGAAAGTATTTATTTCTTAATCAAACAATTCTTTTATGAGGAGAGATCGTAGATGGCTAAATTTTTGGAGATTGAAGAACTAATTGGGGAAACTAAGGTTAAAAGTTTAATTGGTGTTGGAACAATTAACTATGTATTCAATTTTGAGGGTAAGGGAGTAGTTAATACATCTAAAAAATTCACAGTAATTACGAACAGTTATAAAGATGTATGTAAACTATTGATTCCTTTTCAATTCAATAAAACTGAATTAAATGGTACCTCAATAAGTGTACCTGGAGTGGATACTAAGGACAAGGGGATTGAAGCTATAATTAATTTAAACAGAGTAGCTTCGTTGTATGGAACTTGGCAAGGGGAGATTGACTTTGAAGATGGAACGACCGTAGAATCATACTTTTCACCCTATGGTTCCATTGAAAGTTTGAAATTGGAACAAGGTAGCTATATATTACGCAACAAAGGTGAAGAGTAATAGAAGGAACAATTCTATGGGGAGTTCATTTTTTGTTTACAAAATTCCCCATGGAATTTTAAACAAAGTTACATGAAATGAGTCTTTTATTCTGAGGGGAGAGAACATAATGAAAAAAGGCATTGAGATTAGTGGAGCAATTTTTGCTACTGAGGGAGACGTTAATCATGACGAGTTTCTCGATAAGTTTATTGAATTTGTAGAGGCTAATGGATGGGAGTTTGGAGGAGGCAGCAAACAAGTTGATGAAGATGGAAACGATATAAGAGGCTAACTGAATTGCAGATGTATTGTGAGGAGTATTTAGATGAAAGCGGGGAAGATACATGAAAACAAAAGTTCCAATAGAAATTAGGGATGCACTAAGAAAAGCAGCCAAGTATAGAAAGATGGCATCAAAACATGAAGATATTATTGAAAACTGGTTCAATGAGTTAGGTGTTGTTGAAGATGATGATTTTCGTGATACTTATGTTGACAATGTTCAGCAGCCTCCATATGAACCGGAAATCGCAATTAAGATTTTTGAAAGTTTGATTTACTCAAAAGGGATATCAAGTAAGATGCACAAAAGTAATTTTCTTTAAATAGTAGTGGTACATAAAATTAGCCTTTTATGCAGAGCGAGGTGATTATAATAGTAAAATATGCAGTGAGAGTGCTCGATGGAAAATACATAAAAAGAGGCTCAATCGGAGGCACTGTCATAAAATGTGCCCTAAGCGAAGCTATATTATTTGATTCAATTGATGAAGCGCTGAGTTGTTATTTTGACACGAGTGAAAGATATGGATGGATTAGCTGGGATAAAAGATCAGAAAACCTTAAAATTGTAAGAGTAAACGCCAATGACGATTTTTTTAGAACTAGAAGAATGAAAGATAGAGTAGATATTTTAATCAACCAGGTATATAGAATTGATTACAAATTAAGCAATAACGAGAACTACAGTACGACTGAAACAATTAGGATTAATAAGGTTATGAGTCATAAGGATATAATTCTAAAAGATGCAAAGGAGGATCGTTACAATAATATTGAATTGGTTAGACAATTAGCACAAACAGATCTAAAAAGAATGAAAGGATCACGACAGCTAGAGGATTTTATTGGTACGATACACGAGGGTGATATTGAACGCTTAAGCCTGGAGAAAGCTGGACAATTTGTGATAACGAATGTCGAGTTGATCGAGAATATTATAATCTGAGCTGATGATGGGGGGATAAATATTGAAGTTGCGGGATTGCAATGGGAGAGTAATTGGACTAGGGGTTACTGCAAGGCCGATAATGGGAACCTGGGCACATAAAGAAGGATTAGTTACTGAATTAGACGAGAATGTAGGCAATGTTACTCTAGAGTTTGAAGACGGGCAAATAGGAATTTATTTTGCAGAGCGAATTACAGTATGTTAAAACATCTGGAAGGTTGGCAATAATAATGGCAGGTAAAACAATTTACTTCACAGAAAAAGAGTTAGAGATGCTTAGAATCCACTTTGATTACGGCAATATTAACTTCGAAAGAGACGATAAAGATGAAGAAGAAGAGCTATATCAAATTGCTGAGAACATAAGAGAAAAAGTGTGGAAATAAAACGAATCTTTTATAAAGAAACAAGGTGGCGAAAGAAATGAGATTTCAATGTGAAGAGTGTTTTGATAATGAGTATGTTGATATTGTTGGTAGTGGGGAAGATGAGAAAGGCGAGTTTAATGATTATGAATGTGCAGAGTGTCATCATATAAACCGGATATATGATACAGAATGAAATGTGAGTTTGATTTAGAAAGGAGTGCAATATGGATTTATTCAGATCATCGGTAAAAGAAGAGGGAAGTTGTAATTTTTACAAAAGGGGGAAGTTAACTGAGGATCAAAAAAGACTTCAGTTTCCCTATGACGAGGTAATAGTCTTAGTTGGAACACAGGCTAAAGTTAACTTTTGCGATGAATGTTTTTTGCAATTAAAAAACAGCATAACCCTATAAAATATGACTTTCATTATTATGTTAGGAGAGGGATACATATGGATAAAATTATTTTTAATATCATAAAGAAATATCATGAAATTGAAAACGAACTATATTTTAAACTTGAAAAAGAATTAGGTGTTAACAAGGCCGATGAATTGCTAGGTAAATTTGTTGATTATAGAGAGCAACAATTAAAAATCGGAAAATACTTAGATGAAAATAAGAATCTAAATAAGGATGGATTTTTAAATAATAAAATAGAGGAACTTGAACGATACACCAGAGTTCATGTGATATATGAATACGATAATGGATTATCGTTGTGTGAAACTACGGCTGGTTTTCTTAAACTGGTTCCCAACGACTTAATAAGTTATGATACAGAGTAAATAGTGAGATATAAGGAGATACTTCATATGTTTTCTATAGTTGATGTCTACAAACAATTATTGCTGGGGGAATTGAAGAGGTTCCCTCCTTATACATGGGATTTAGAGAAAGAAGCAATTGATAATTTCAAAAAATGCTTTCGCTATCTAATCGTTGAGCATCTAGAACTGAGTAGAGAAAGTCTTCTAAATATACTTACGACTAGTTTTATCTGCAAATACAAATTAACAACTCCCTTAGAAAGATATTTATCCTCCAATGCTTATTATGCAGTTTCTATAACATTTCCGGAGTGGAATGTATATCCGTGGGAGTTGAAGGTTGTTCCATCCGGTTATTGGGAAAGTATCGGCAATATCGTAGATGGGGCCAGAACATATTGTACTATCAATAAAATAACTAGAACTGACTTGTTAAAAGGAGCAAAGGAAATAGGGTTAGAAAGGTTTACACTTGCTTACAGAAGACTGAATAAAGATAAAAACCAAACAGATTATTATTATGATTTTTTAAGAACAATATATCCAGAATACAATTTTAGAATATGGGAATTCAAAAGGGTCACTATAGACAATTGGACTGATCAAGATATACGTGATGGAGTAATTTGGTTTTTCGAAACTGTCCTCAAATGGAAGAAAAGTGAAATAATAAATAAAATCAATAGAGATGTGTTTGATAACTCGGGCTTTGCTTACATTTTTAAAAAGAAGTTTAATCGGGACTGCGCCTCTTTACTAGAATTTGTTTATGATGAGAAATTTGAGGAACTTAATAACCTCTCATCAATGAGGGCACACACAAGGAAACTCTCCCCTAAGGAAGTACGAGAAATTAGAGGATACTATAAGGATAACAAAAGTAAGGGAGCAATAGAGTTTCTAGCAGGTAAATATCAGGTATCATCTGATAACATAGTTAAAATTTGTAGGAGGGAAACATGGTCTAATATCTAGATATAATTGATACATGATGAAACAAATATTTTATAAGCTATGAGGTGTCTAATGGTGCAAGAAATGGTGTTTAATCAGCAATTCTCTATAGTTAATGAAGAGGGGAATGAAATTAAATTTGACTATTTTTTATTCAAAGAAACTCCAGTAATTAATTATAGTAAGCGAGGACACTCATTCTGTACGAATTTTGAAAATCAGGGTTATACATCAAAGGATAGACCGGATTTTGCTACTAAAGGATTAGTATTCTTATGTACTTCAAACAATTTGGTTTTGGACTGGTGTTCGCTTTATCATGAACTTGGTCATGTTATTAATAATCACCCATTTACCTCTGAGGGACGATTAGATAGAGTTAAGATAGGCCTAGTGAGTCCTTATGAGATGGAAGCGGATAAAAATGTTCTTGGAAATATGGGACGCAAAAACACAGAGTGCTGGCTTAATTCATTAGAGTCCAGATTAACGAAAGAGATAATACTTAGAGAAGATGCAAGGCAACAGGGATGGTTAAATAAAGATGGCGAGAAACTTCTTAATCATTTAAAACTAAGTAGAGAAGAAATCCTGCTTAGGATTGAATATCTGTGATTACATGAAACGTTCATCTTATCTTTACTGATTGGAGAAAAAAATGAATCTTATTACCGATATTTTCTTGAACCGCAAGAATTTAATAGTCAATCTTCTAATATTTTTGTCACTACCCATATATATAATCATTAGAGAACGGTTTATAGATTTCTCAAACGTGTATTATTGTATCTTTTTTACATGTCTTTATTTCTCTGTATTATTCCAGAAGGCTCATATTTATATTGGAAAGACAACAGCAAAACAAAAGTTATTTAACTATGTAATCATTCCTTTTTCTGTTCCTGTGCTATTTAATGTAATTGTTAACTTCGTTACCAGTTACATTATAAAAGATCAGAACCCTCAAGAACTGCCATCAGCAATAAATTCTAATGAGTTGTTTTTGGATTTAATTTCTGATTTTTTAGCCGGAAGTGAAGAGATCTGGAGGTTTGCTGCAATTAATGTTATTTGTCTAATGCTTTCAAGTCTAGCCTTAAAGAGAAATGTTATCTTGACTATAGCAGTTATTCTAAGCTCGTTCTTGTTTGGATGGCTACATACTTTTAACTATACTGTGGGCTGGTTTGATTATAATATCACTATAACTTTAATGATATTAGGACTATGTTTTGGATTGTTATTCATTATTACAAAAAATATATGGACAGTTATCATAACACATATTATGTTCGATGTAAGCACTTCTTTGAGTTTGTATAATATGAATTTAATACTTATTTGGAGATTAGCATCTCTATTGATTTTGGGAATAATCGGTTTCTATTATTTAGAAAAAACAGTCAAACGGTTATTTAAGAGGTAACATGGAGAACTGACGGCTCCAAAGAAATCTTAAATAATATCGAGAGAACTAAACGAAATTTTTTTATAAGATATGGAGGCAGTAGAGGTGTATCAAAAGCCAAATTGTGAATGTGGTTCTGACCTAGTTTTTACCCAGGAATATTTTTATCGTGAACAATTTAAAATCAGCAACGAAGGACACAGGGTTGAAAAGAGACTTAGAAAAACTGTCGAGGATAAATACATTCTCGAAGAGTATCTAAGATGTCCAGATTGCACAACTCGATATGAATTTGATTATGATAATCAAGGCAGGATCGTGCTTGTTGGCGAAATCATCGGGCATTTAAATGGTTCAGATAATGTTAACACAGTTAAGACTTAATGAAATCTTTCTTTTATGAAGAATTGGAGGTATACGATGAAAATCAATAAAAAGTACAAGTATTGGGAATTTTATTATGACGAAGAAATGAGCGACATTACATATCCAACTCCTGAAGACCGTCAATGTATTGGCTCAATCTGGTCTGATGAATGGAGTGGATTAGAGCTTTTTGAAATGACAGACGAACAACTCAAGGAACATCTTCTAGGTGACATAAAATACTATCATGAAGATGTAGATAAACGAAAGATTAAATCTGCCATCAAAGAGCTTCGTGAGATCCACGATGGATTAAAAGCGTCAAAATAAACTAAATAAAAGTTTACTTTGATCAAGAAAGGGGTTGTGGAGTTGAATAACGATATGATTGATCAGTGCGTTAAAAAGCTATTTGGAGACGATGTTGTTAAAAAAGCCTACAGTGATAACTTAACTGAATACATAGAAAACCATGACCTAGTCGATGAGGTTGAAATAAATCTCTCAAAACTCATAGTGCGAAGCCGTACCAAGAAATGAATATTTATATTTCAATCAAAAAGAAGAAATTGATAGATCGGATTACTGGAAAAATGGTTCTCTGTTAGAAGTTAAGATTTCATTTGATGATTTTTGTATCAAAGAAAAGGAAAAAGTACTTGCAAAAAAATGCGTAGTGCTACGCGAAGTGCCAAGAGATGAATACATAAAGTGGACGTAAATCAGATGAAAGTTCAGTTTCATCAAGAAAGCATACATAACTTACCTCTAAACAGCAGTACCTACCTTTGATAAACTTGTCTTAAGGTAGGTGAAGAAGATGTTTATATCCCCAATGTTGCTGGAACACGCTGCAGATAACAAGCCATTTGATAATGACAGCTACATAACCGAATTGAAATTGGATGGCATTAGGTTGATCGTTAGCAATATGGATAGGGTTAGATTGTATACACGTCATAATAACGAGATAACGGCCAACTTTCCTGAGCTGGTCGATAATATAGATACTCCAAAAGGAACTATACTTGATGGAGAATTGATTGTTACTGGGGATGATGGTAAGCCTGACTTTCAGGCGATGATGGAACGATTCAAGTCAAAAAAGAGCAAGCATAAAGTTACATTCTGTGCATTCGACATCATAAAATATGAACATAAAGATATGAATATATTACCATTGATTGAGCGTAAGGAAGCCTTGGAATCCTCCTTTTCAGATAATCAGTTTTATACAAAGACTAAATACATTTATGGCAATGGAATCAACTACTTTGACTTAGTTAAGGAGCAGAAGTTAGAAGGAGTAGTCCTAAAACAAGCAAGTTCAAAGTATGAAATCGGCAAGAGATCTTCTGTGTGGCAAAAGGTTGTAGCGTATGAAATGGACGAGCTTTATATAGCAGGATACAGAAAGGATGAGTTTGGCTGGTTGCTTTCAAATGGAGAACGAATTGTAGGCGTAATGGAATTGGGAGTTGGGCCAACCGAACGCAAAGCAGGATACAAGATATTTCAACAACTAAAAGCAGGTGAGACGAAGGATACTGTATATCTCCAACCACTTATTAAGTGTGTTGTTAAACATAGAGGATACACAAAGAACAATCTCTTGAGATTGCCCGTATTTGATAAATTCGTTGTTTAAGGAGGTGATTTAGCTGACAAGACCAAGACCAGTAAAATGTCCAGTATGTGAGCAATACGGCGACAAAGAAATTATGGTTTATGAAGACAAGAGGTTTTATCACAAAGAAACATGTCACTTGGAGCATCTAAAAGCAAAAGCTGCAACTCAAAAAGAGAATGAAGAGTGGGACGACCTATATCAGTACATTATTAAACTGCATGATTTAGTCGTATTACCAAAGGGGAACATAACTCGATTAAAAGATCTTAGATCTGGGTTTGTCATGAAGAATGGTAAGAAGGTTAAACAATGGCGAACTGGCCCAGATTTCAATTTGATGCTTGATGCCTATAAATTGTCCGAAGACAGTATCAGATGGTGTATTAAGAATAAACTTGATGGTAGCAATGATGTTAAAGCAGTTAACTACGGGATCAGTATTATGATCGACAAACTTAATGAAGCAAATGAAAGAAAAAAGAACAGACAAAGACAGTTGGAACAGATACAATTAGAAAGTAAAAATACTAAAGGGATTACAAATTATGAAGTGATTTATAAGCCTAAATCTGAAAATGATAATGATATTTCCGAGTTTCTTTAGGGGGAATTAAATGACTGAGTGGAAAGAAAAATTAAGCAGAGAAGTTGTTGCGGCAGAGGGTTATCTGACAGGATTGTTTTGGAGAAATCCAGATAACTATAACTTTTATCCTGAAGAAAAGATCAACTATAAATCTTTTTTGAATCCTGTTTATGGTTTTTATTTCTCGCTGGGAAGAAAATTGAGCGAAAAAGGCATCAAGGTTTTTGATGATATTTCCGTATCCCAGGTAGTCAATGAAACTAATACAGGGAACGCATATGGCAAATATGGCGGATATCAAACAATGAATGAATTGTCGTCTGAGGTCAAGGATAAAGACGAAAATCTGGATGCTTATTATAGCGAAATTAAAAAGTACAATCTTATAGTTGGACTTATTGGATACCTAGGAGAGCGAGTCATAACTAATGAAGGTAAGTACAACTACAAGAAGATGTCTAAAGAACAGTTACATACATATTGGAATGATAAAATACTTCAATTGGGGATTGATGGTGATAACAAATATGATGAGCATTATCTCTTAGAAGGCTTAGATGACGAGATAAACGATTGGGATGAGAATCCAACAGTAGGTTTGCCATTTTATGAAAGCAAGCGAATGACCAAGATAACAACTGGTTGGGATTATGGTCACGTTTATATGTATGGAGGATTCGGTGGATCAGGTAAAACAAGCTTTACTGTTAATAAGGTAATAATGTCTTGTATTGCAAACAAAGAAAAATTGCTGGTTATTGCAAATGAACAATCAATCGGTGAGTTCAAAAAGATGTTAATGATTACTGCAATGGGTGTGGGAACAAAAGAATATGTGGATAGACAGAAGTTAAATGAGGGTGGCTTCTCCGATCAAGATAAAGCTAAACTACATAAAGCAAAACAATGGATATATGATCTATGCGAAGGTAATGAGAAACTAATTACTTTTGTATTTATGGAAAACTACATTATGGAAGACGTTAAAAAGCTAGTAAAACACTACGCTGCTCGTGGAATCAAAAGAATGATTATTGATACAGGAAAACCGTCTGAAGGTGATGCCAGCATGGCAAGATGGGAACGATTTGTTGAAGACATGAAAGAAGTCTACAAGCTTGCACGTCCCAATGGAGGCGGTCTCAACCTAGCTGTATGGGTAAACGTTCAGCTTGCCGATACGGCTCTAAAAATGAGGTTTCTGAATGAGTATGCGCTAGGCGATGGTAAAAAGATTAAGAATGAGGCATCAGTATTAATCTTGGGTAGATTTATGTGGGATGATGAGTATGAAGGCGGGAAGCACGAATTACTTGTTAACCAGTGGGATGACTTTACTGGTGATTACATTGACAAACCAATGAAACGAGAGAAAGGGCATCAGTACTATTTGCTATTTTACAGTAAGAACAGGAGAGGAGCTGACAATAAAACGGGACAAAAAGTACTTGTATTAAAGCCTTACTTTGGGATCAACACTTGGTATGAAGTCGGGTTCACTACCGTCTACGATGATCATAATTACTAAAATGGAGGAGGTCATTTGTCCGACTCACTAAAGCAACTTAAAGAACGCATTTATAATGAAGGAACAATTGGATTATTACTTGAAGAATTAGGCTGCACAGATATTAAGATAAAGTCTGGTCGTAGTACTGATGATTTGGTTACAGCAAGACTTCCAGGATCGAGCAATTCAAGAGGAGCACAAATTTACTTAAACCCGTCTCTTCATACTGAACTTGTCGGAGAGGGAATAAGTGGAGATATTTACAGTCTAGTTGGGTTCATTATTTACGACTGCAGGAATTTTGATGATGTGAAAACGAAGCTGTATCAACTAAAAACATTTATTTGTAATGCTTTGGGGTATGAAAATGTTGGAAATCTTGCTGACGATAAGCCTAAAACCGATTGGAACTGGTGGCTAAGAGACATACAAAAACAGCGACCTAGGGAATATGAAATTACAGAAAATCCTGTTTTGTCACAGGAGATACTAAATGAATTTGTGCCTTATGGTTGGCTTGAATGGCACAACGAAGGCATTGATATTTTAACTCAAAAAGAGTTTGGGATAGGATATCACATCCTTACAGATCGAGTAACGATTCCAATACATAATGCTAAAGGTGAATTAATCGGAATAAAAGGAAGATATACTGGCTCAAACATAGAAACAAAAAATCATAAAAAGTATAATTACATATTCTCTTGCAGCAAGGCTATTGAACTATTTAATTTGCATAGAGCGATTCCCTATATTCGAGAAACTAAAACTGTTTATATTCTTGAAGGTGCAAAATCATGTATGAAGCTGTGGGCCTGGGGTATTAAGAACTCTGTGTCGATAGAAGGGGACAAACTATCTCCAGTACAGGTAAAAATACTTAAAGAACTGGGAATAGAGATTGAGTATATATTCGCTTGGGATAAGGGTAAAGATGAGGGCTTTGTGAAGAATCAAATTAGGCAGATGAAGGGGAGACGGGTTTATTATCTGTACGACACAAATGATCTGCTTGAGGATAAGCAATCCCCGGTTGACAAGGGAATATATGTGTGGGAAGACTTATTGGATAAGGATAAACACGCCTTCAAACCTGAATAAATTCTAGTTTTTATCAGAACATGAAATTAATAGAAACAATCTATTGACAGAATTTAATAAAATAAATATAATGATAATATGAAACAAGAAAGGATTGATGACACTTGTCTAATCCGCAGCACATTGAAAATCTTATAGAAACTGAAAAGGAGAGTGAGGCTAAGTATATAAGAGTTGATAGGGTACTGTTCAATTCTGGGGTAACCGAAGGAAGAGTATACGAGCTGCACCACAATTATAACGTAGATCGAGATGTGTTCACAAATGGCGAAGCTTTTGTTATTGACGATGTTGGGAGAAATAATTATTCAATTTTTATGCTTTGTAAAACAACGCTTTTAAAATAAAAATAGTAATACATAATATTATAATAGAGGTCATATTCACAGTAGTCTGGACGTTACAAGTGGCCTCTAATCGTAATGAAAGTTGGATTTTATCAAAAAAGGAGAGATTAAAGTATGAAAGCAGATAATGAGTTTTTGACTGCCTTGATGAATAGACTCGCAAAGATTGCAGACAACACCAATGACGTAGACACTCAGAACGAACTGAATGAATTTATTGATGCTATTAGACAATCACTGGATTTGAGTCTAAATAAAATTTGAATTTCATTAGAAAGGATTTGATATGGTTGGCTTCAGTTAACTTCTCTGATCTTAAAATTAAATTGACCAAGGATGAAGTCGCAGACGAAATAATCAAACTTTTAACCAGTAAGATAGGATGGGAATCAAGTCCACTAGTGTTAAACGACTGTGATATTTATCATGATTCTGTTTGGAAAAGAAACCCCGTATCATTGTCGAAACAAGTTACTGATGATCCTGAAATGGTTAAACTATTCCACGCAGCAGAAAAGATTGCGAGATTATAAAAGAAGAGTTTCAGAAAAATAAAAATAAATAGGGAGGAATACATAAAATGAATGAAATGAATAAGTATATGGATATTGTTAGATTGGGACATAAAACGACCGTTGGAGTACTAAATGAAGGCGATCATATTGTTATCCAAGAGAAACTGGATGGTGCAAATGCTTCATTTAAGCGTGAAGGCAATGACATTATTGCTTTCTCAAGAAACACACAACTTTCATCAGAGAATAATCTTAGAGGATTTTATGAATGGACACAAACACTAGACGCTACTAATCTACTTGAAGGTGTGATTTATTTTGGTGAATGGCTAGTAAAACACAAACTTGATTATGGTAACAACATGAATCAGTTTTATCTGTTCGATATCTATAACGAGTATAGTCAGGATTATGAGAAATTTTCAATCGTAAAATTTGAGAGTGTAAGACTTAATCTTAATCTTATTCCAGTTTTTTATGAGGGTGAATATAAATCATTTGAACACTTGGAATCTTTCATTGGTAAGACAGAGCTTGGGGTGAATGAGGGTGAAGGTATCGTTGTAAAGAATATTAACTATCAAGATAGATATGGAAAACAACTTTTTGTGAAACTAGTATCCGATTCATTTAGAGAAGTACAAAAACAGAAAGCTCCGAAAGATCCCAACTATACATCTGAGGAACAAGCAGCCGTAAAATCTGTTCTTACAAAAGCTAGGGTTGAAAAAATGATTTATAAACTTGTTGATGAAAATGTGCTTGATGAGAGATTTGGCATTGAGGATATGGGTACAATTCTTAAGCAACTTGGGAATCGACTCTACGATGATATTGTAAAAGAAGAATATGAAGCCATTAAAAACTATGAAGAAAAAGAAGTTCGCCGTGTAATTGGCAAATCGCTTCCTCCAATTGTTAAGTCAGTCATTCAAGAAAAAGAGGCGGCTTAAAAATATTATAAACAAAGGGTTTTTTGCAGGAAAATGTTGATAAAAACATACTTTTATCAAGAAGGGGAGAGGGTTATGTGTTAACCAATGACCAGATTGCAACTAAGATAACAAACTTAATGTGGGGAAATTACGAGATAGAATCAGCAGGTTTTGCAGTTCAATTATTTATGGAGCACTTGTTGTTAGAAGATAAACAAGAGTCATGGACGCGAGATGAAATGTATCAGTTAATTAAGGAAAAACTTCGTGAATTGGATAAAGTTAAAGGCACTATCTTTGAGAATGCAACAGTTTAATCTTTATGAAATTGCTCTTTCATTTAAATATCGAGGAGATGATAGATATGAAGCGAAACGTAAATATCAGAATCATTGACAAGCAAACAGGAAGAGAAAACACCAATCTTACATACAAGTTTATGAAAGCAATCAACAACTATGAGAATATTAAACTACCTGAAAAATTCAAAATAAGAGCAGGATGAAAATCAGAAAAAGGAGGTATAACACATCGCCTGGAAAAAGAAAATACCCAAAATTCCGTTTGAAGAATACGATAATTTGTATTTAAAGCTTGCCAAGATAAATGGCATCGAAAATATTGATGCCTTCTTAAATCCACTTAGTAATGTAGTTCATAGTCCATATTTATTGAAGAATATCGATCAACTGGTTGAGAAAATTATTAGAGCTATAAAGAATGGCGAAAAAATCATCATTTTTGTTGACGTGGATTATGATGGGATTTCCTCAGCTGTAATTCTCTATAAATATCTTAGACACTTTACTGATAACATTGAACTGCGGTACGTTGAACGCTCCGAAGGGCACGGAACCAGATTTGTGATTGATCAAATACCATTGGATACTGATTTATACATAGCTGTAGATAGTAGTAGTAACGATGTCGACGAGATGAAGTATCTAGCTGAGAATGGAATTGAATGCTTAGTAATTGATCATCACGCAATCACGAATGATAATCCTTATGCAATTATAGTAAATCCTCAACAGAAAGATTGTAAGTATCCAAATAAAAGCTCTTGTGGAGCATTGCTTGTATATAAAGTATGTCAGGTGCTCGATGATTACATGAATACATATTACTCGAATAAATACATGGATATGGCTGGATTCGCACTAGCTGCAGACGTAATGTCAATGATGGAACCTGAGAACCGATACTTTGTTAAAAATTCATTGAAGAACATCAGACATGCTGGACTTAGAGCATTGTTCGAAGCAATGAATTCCGACATCAACAACTTAACCGCAAATGATTTTCTGTTTGGAGTGTCGCCGGCAGTAACAGCTGCTACAAGGTTAGATAATATCAAACTTGGCATTGATTTCTTGATGTGTGATACCCATTGTCCTGAAATTAAAGGGTTTGTGAAAGAGCTAATCAAAGCCAATGAGTACCGTAAAGAAGTTCAGGCTGAAGCATTGACAAGACATAAACCCTTTGTAAATCCTCTTGATAAAGTAGTAATCATTTTTGATCCAACGCTGGGGAAAGGGATGAATGGATTGGTGGCACAAGAGCTATCCAAGACTTTCAATAAGCCAGCTATTGTATTAGGACTTGGCGATGAAGAAGATACTTATGCAGGAAGTTTTAGAGGTTTAGATGAGTTCTCAATGTTGGATTTGCTTGGTGAATGTAAAAGTGTAATCCATACTGGAGGTCATCCAGGAGCGGGCGGTCTATCATTATTCAAAACAGATATTGATGTCTTAAGACAGGAACTGAACGACAAACTCAAATCATTTGAAGCGGATGATTCGCTATTATATGATCTGGAATTTGATATTGGAGAAATCAACGAGAAATTTATCGATTATCTTAATGAGTTTTACCGGATTACTGGCAATGGATTTAAGCAAGGAAAGTTTCTTATCAAAGGGTTATTCGTCTCAGACAAAAAACTAATGGGTAAATCAGAGAATACAGTTAAAATCGATTGTGGAGACCTACGGCTGATGAAATTTAAGACAGATAAAGAATATTACGATAACGTTCCTGTGTTTGCTGAGATTGAGGCTGTTGGATCTTTAAATATTAATGTATGGAAGCAGTATAAGCCTAAATTCAAAGTGGTAAAGACAAATCAACTTTTCATTGATGACTATATGGTACCTAACTAAATAAACATACATTGGAGGATTATAAATGAATAAACATCATCTGAATTTAAAACGTAAGAAAGGCAGAGTGGAAACTCGTTCCACCGAACGGTAACAATATGAGAATCAAATTCAGCGAACATGCTCTACAAAGGTGCTCTGAGAGTAATATAGATTGGCACTGCCTATATCGCGAAATCAAAGATCTCCCAGTTAAAGGGAAGGTAAGATGGGTCACTAAATATGGAGTGCTCATCCTAGAGCAAGTAAACAATAAATTGATTATTGTGAAGACGTTTATCGCCCGATACAAATATAAAGGACAGCAGTTCCATAAAGGATGTAAAACTTTCTAATACATAGTCTTAATGAAATGAGTTTTTATCGAGAATATATTAAACACTAGGGGATTGATAATTTGACTAAAAAACTATTGGGCAACATCGAACTAAATCGTATCTATCAGCACGATACCATCATGGCAATGAAGAAAATTCCTGCTGCAAGCATCGATCTTACTGTAACTGATCCACCGTATCTTATGAATTATCGTAGCAACAGACGAGTGAAACAGGAAAAGTTCGATTATATTGAAAACGACAAAAACGCAAATGACATGATTTCAGATTATGTAGAGCAATTATATAGAATTCATAAAGATAACACTGCTGTATATATGTTCTGTAGCTGGCATCATATTGATTTCTTTAAACAGGAGTTTGAAAAGTATTTTCAACTGAAGAATATCATTGTCTGGAATAAAAATAATCATGGATCAGGTGATTTGAAGGGTTCCTACGCACCAAAACATGAATTCATCTTGTATGGACACAAAGGAAGATCATTGTTCCGCGATAAGCGAATTCCCGATGTTATTGATTGTGCTAAGATTTCGAGTACCAAACTACAACATCCAACAGAGAAGCCTGTTCCGCTAATTGAAATATTCATCCGCAATAATAGTGATGTTGGTGATCTGGTATTTGATGGGTTTATGGGTTCAGGAACAACTGCTGTAGCCGCAAAGAAACAAGGTAGAGATTACTTAGGGTTTGAAATCGTACCACAATACATAGAAGTGTCCAATATTAGATTAGAAAGCACATACAATGAAGAGGATGATTTTAAAATTCTAAACACAATCTAGGGGTGTTACCTTTCAGATAGAGGGAAATTATAGTATATGATCGAATTATGATTATATAACTCTGTTTGCAAAGGTGTGAAGAAATGTCAGTAAGGATGCTCCATTGTGGTAGTTCAATGGATAATTTAATATTGTGTATTAAGTATGAGGTTGCCGGATTTAAGAAGAATTTTAAATTTCAAATAAACGATCAAATTTATTTTGTGATCCGATTGGAAAAGGTTACTTATTGTGTCGCGCGCGCTAAAATAGCAGATACTACCGACAGGAAGCCATGGGATAATTCCGAAATTTATAAATACGCCTTTAGTTTAAAACTGATGGAATTCTGTATGCCCTTTGACCTGAGTGTATTAGCACAGGACTTTAGAAAATGGACTATTAGTTATCTTAGAGATCCGAATTCAATAAAAGAGCCAGAGACAATTGCCTTGCTTGAGGCAGAGTTTTTAAAGCATCGTCAAAATAACTTTAGCTTCTTTGGCGATGATCAAGAACAAATGAAACCCGAGAACTCTAAGAGGCTAGAACAGGAAACCCAAATAACCTTCGCTAATCAAGCCGATATGAATATAGTGGGAACTATGTCAGTTGAAGAATTCGTCGGGGAGAAGGATCGTAATGAAATTAGGGGATTCGAGTCAATTGTTACAGAATGGTTTTATGACTTATTTGAGGACTACAAGCGTGATAACACCATACTTATCAGTAAAAACAGTCTATTCAAGACTTCGAATAAAGACAACACTAACAACAAAATTAAGGGGACCAGTTCGAAGCCTGATGCAGTCATGGTGAGATTTACTGAAGGAATGAAGCAGCCAATTCAAATCAGTCTAATTGAATATGAATGTTATGGAAACATAACTTCGAAAAGTAAATTCAATAAACTCACAGAGCATATTATTCCACAATTAACTCGTTTTGCCTCTGCGTTTAGTGTAATCACTGACAATCTTATTAGAAGTGAGAACATTAAAGAATTTTCAAAGAAGATTGAAGACTATATTAAAGTAAACGAACGCGATAAAATATTCGAGTGGGTTAAAAAAATGGTTCCTGATGTGCAAGGGGGGTACGAAGGACAGGAGTTTCACGATGCTCTATTAAAAGCATTTAATAATAATGTCCAAATAATTTTAATTATTGATGAATTGACACAAGAGCAAAGAGATACAATAGGAAACATGTTAAAGTCTTTTAAACTTGATAATGGAAATTATATTAATTTTGTCGGATATGTTGTAAAGCTTCAAAAAGTTATTCATTTAAAAGAGGGAAATATATCAGTCTCGGATTATGCGCTATCTATAGAGAAATGATAGATAATATTTAGAAGTGATAGTATTATGAACTATTGCTTCTAAATAGGTTTTTTAAAATAAAAATAATAAATATACGTTATGAAAGTGATGATCATTTGAAAAAAGAACTCCTTCGTGACATTGAGCTAAATCGTATTTATCACATGGATTGCTTAGAAGGAATGAATCTGATTCCAAACAAATCAATTGACATGGTGCTATGTGATTTGCCCTACGGAACAACTCAAAATAAATGGGATACCGTTATCGATCTAGAGAAGTTATGGGAGCAATACAGCAGGATCATCAAAGATAATGGAGCAATTGTCTTAACAGCTCAGACTCCCTTTGATAAGGTTTTGGGATGCAGCAATCTAACAATGTTGAGATACGAGTGGATTTGGGAAAAAACATTGGCAACTGGTCACTTAAATGCCAAGAAAATGCCTATGAAATCTCATGAGAATATTTTAGTCTTCTACAAGAATTTACCAGTCTATAATCCTCAGAAAACAGATGGACATAAGCCTATGAATTCTTACACAAAAAGACATGATGGAACGAATTATGGGCAGACAAAGGCGGGAGTTAGTGGAGGGGGAAGCACGGAGCGATATCCAAGAAGTGTTCAAGTGTTTGCGACAGATAAACAAAAAGAAGCTTATCATCCCACACAGAAACCAGTTGCTTTATTCGAGTATTTAATCAAAACATATACAAATGAAGGAAATACTGTTCTTGATAATTGTATAGGTTCAGGAACAACTGCAGTAGCGGCACTCAAGAACAATCGTAGATTTATTGGATTTGAAACAGATTCAAAATACATAGAAGTAGCAAGGAAAAGAATCAACTCTTTAGAAAGCTTCAAATAATTAAATTTTAATAAAAAAGGAGAATAAAAAATGGACAAAACGGTGTTTTTGCATGTGTATGGTGGAGATTACTCAGCTATGGTATTTGATCAAAGCTATAAAGCACAAGAGATGTATGTATGAGGATATGTTCAAAAAGGGGAGAAATACATCGAGTTATTGATGAAGAAGATTACATTGAGATTAGAATTAAAGAATTCAATAAAGTCGATGAGGAGTTCCTGAGCTGGGTTAAAAATACGCTTTGTGATTATGATGACCTCAAAAAAGAAGATATTTTCGAGGTCAGTCCAATTTAGAATGAAAGAACTGTTTCATCAAGAAATGAGGAGATTTTTAGCATGAAAGAAAAATTGATGAACTTACTTGAGCAGCTAGAATTTTGTGTTTACGATGGCCCCAACTATGATCGCTATAGTTGTCCAAGTTGCTATATGCCAGAATCAAACGGACACTCAGAAGATTGTCTATTAGCAAGTTGTTTGGTTGAGTTAAAACAACGCACAGAGTTCTGATAAATTACAAGTTTTATTAAGAAAGGAGAGATGGAAATGTTGCTATCTCAAAAAGAAGTCAATGAGAAATTGCAGAAGCTGCGCGAACAAAGAGCACAGATTAATGAAATGATTGACTATTATGAGCATATGAAGCAACAAGCAATCTCTGAGCATTATAAGGGCGTATATACGTTGGATAGTGAAAAATCACATAAGCGACCAATTGTAAGATATTAAATTAAATATACAATAAAAAGGAGAATTTGAATGACAGTTATTTTTGCTTCAATGGGTATCATTATGCTTCTAATCAATCTTAATGGTTATAAATCTATCTTTAGGAATCAGAAACAAAAACAAGCGGATTTGAACGAAAATATGAATGTGATTGATAGATCAGGTGTAGGAATGGGAGGAGTAAGAGTTGCTTTACTGATTATTGGTCTAATTCCTTTATCATTCTACTTTTTTGCTGCGAAAGTGTTTATCTCAGACAGTTTGTTGCTTGCATATGCAGTCCTTCAGTTTCTACTTAGTTTCATAAACATAGTTAGAGGATGGATTTATACATACGACAGGAAAGTACATAAGACCGAAAAGTTAACCATAATGCTTCATCCAGTCAATACAGTATTTATTATGTATTTTCTGTATACAATCTTTAATCAGTAACTTTATGAAAGATATATTTTAAAGAGAAAAGAAGGATAGTCTATGGCACAAAGACCGTATCAACTAGTTTGGGAAGAGGATTGGAAACATTGTGTAACTGAAGGGGGGGCATTAAATCTTGACCAAATCCAACGTGAGTTAGCAGACTATTCGTTTTTGTTAAGCCAAGTTCCAAAGGTATATGAAGAGGTAGCAGGGTTAAGTAAGACGCATTATTTTGCGAGAAGTGTTATTGATAAATATGAAGAACGAGTCGAAGAAAGGTTTCTTGATTATGTAAATGATTTCATCGAAAGTATCGTGCCAGATTATGAACTTCACAAGGACAGCGATTCAACTTTTGACAATTGGTATGCAGATGGGATTAAGTTTGCGATTGATGAACTGAAGAAATATGCGGGAATTAAAGAGAATTCATAAAAGTGAGATTTTATTAAGAAAGGAGCTATGTCATGTTCAATGTAGATATTGAACTTAAAAATGGGAGTATATTGTGTGATTGCTCAATTTTCAAAGAAGTTGTAGAGGAAAATCGAATTGAAATGAAATACATAGATAACGAAGATGAGGCAAGAAGTCAATTTTCAAAAATGCCTTGGGGAAATGAACATAGGTATGTGTATTTTCAAAATGAAAGCATGAATGGGAAGGTCAATGTTATGCAAGTTAGGTATTACAACTTCAAATGAAAGGCGTATTTGATCAAGAAAGGAGTAGTGAAATGAATCTATACAAAATCATGTTTGAGCATTATTCACAAAAAGATAGTAAAGTTGGCACAATTACTCATCTTGTCGCAAGGTCAGATGAGGAAGTATATGAGTGGTTAAAAAACGAACCAAGGCTTTCTGATGGCTCTGTTATCTACAACTCATATAAGTATAGCGAAGAAGATGATGAAACTTTTGAGATATATGATGCTGATTATAATGTCATTGGAACTGAATCTTTTAAGGAAAGAATGATTCGATTACATGGTGAGATGTTCGATGAGGATAAGGAGTTAAATGATCTGTACTATGGTTTGACACTGTATGGATGGCAGAAAGTAAAAGAAGATATCTTACCAGAAGCAGTTGATACTATGAAGAGTAATGGAATTATAATTTCAGAAGTAGGAGGCCTTTGAGTGGGGAATAAGTATCTATTTAAGTTCGGTTGGGACTGTGGTCGCCAAGGTGATGTTGAAGGATTGTTTGTTGCTACAGAAAAAGAAGTGGAGTATGCAATTGGTAGAAAAGCATATTTCGGTGAGATTTTAGGCAAGCATAGTGAGGTTTATGGGGACATCGAGGAAGGAGATATTGCAAAGGTAGATATTGATCCAGTAGCAGTTGAAGAGGTGGCGAAGCATTTAGGGTCAACGTGGTCTGGATATAACCCACTTCATTACCTTAGGTATGACTGTAAAGAGTGCGGAGACAGTCTTCCAGGAGAAGAAATGCATTCGATTGTAGAAGACAATATGGTTTGCGATTATTGCCATAGAAAAGAAGATTAATATAAAAGCCGCATTTTATGTGGAGAGGAGTGTCACAATGGGTCTTAAGGACACAATGCAATACATAGAAGAAAATAAAAAAGAGTATATTAAAAAGAAGAAAATGTTTGTTTGTGATCAATGTTTAAAAGAAAGAGACATTGATTTAAAAGCGCCATATACTTCTGAAGATGAAGATTTGGTTTTCTGCCAATTGTGTATCAAGGAATATCATGAAACTGGTAAATGGTAATGGTTGATGAAAGTCAAATTTTATGAAGATTGGAGAAATAAATTAAATGTTGAAATGCATTGATTATTACTCGGGGAACCAAATTGGGGAAGTAGAGGATTGGGTCGCTCAGGCAATCGAAAATGAATACGACATTGTACACAACGATTACGTCTATAGTTTAAAGTATGTAGTTAACAATGTTGCCTTCTTTGTTAAAAACCAATACGACTATACAATTGAAAACAACTTTTCTTATCATCCTCCAAAAGAAGGACAACCGGAGAAGTATGAATTGATTAGAATGAAAGCTAAAGAACTTGCTTACCTCCTAGAAGATCAAGTACCAAAGAGCCGAGAAAAGTCCCTGGCATTGACAAACCTCGAACAAGTTGTGTTCTGGGCAAATGCAGGTATTGCTCGTAACTAATGAACATGAAATGCACATTTTAAGAGGTATTAAGGAGGAAGAAAGATAATGGAGAGTAAAGTTAAAGAATTGGTTAGTGAACTTGATCGGTTGCAAGATACTTATTACGTAGAGTATGAAGAGGCACTTTATTATAGAAATAAATATCATGAAAAGCAAAGCAAGTATGAAAAAACGCAAAATAAGATTGAGGGAAAATTAAAAGAGTTGTATAATGTTGATCCCAATTATGAATATGAGGTTGACGTTTACTGATGGGAAACAATATTAAACTGTTGTGTATTCACAATGTCGTTTTAAATGATGGAACATTGGCATTTAGTGAAGGCAAAGAATATAGAGGCTACAAAACAAGTTTGCGTGATATGTACACATTCAAGAGAGTGATTCGCGCTAAGAGTAATCAAGGCGATAGACATATCATTAAAGAAATTGATTCTGATAGGCTTGATATCTTTTATGGTAAGCACTTCATTGAGATTCAATGAAATGTACCTTTCATCATCCCAATAGTTGTTGGCTTATCGTTATAAAGTAAATATAATAAAAAATTCGGTTGAATGGAAGGTGATGAATATCAGAACTGTCTACGAGTTGACTGATGTGTTGACCGAATGTTTTGAAAGAGATGTTGGAACTGAATTGGAAGAGATGCTGCATGACGACAAGTTCGTTACAAGTAAATTAAAAAAGCACCTTGGAACAAAGGTATTCAAAGAATACGATACCTTGAGTGAAGAGGTATGGAGAGAAGCTTGGATGGATTTTGGGTTGAAGATATGGAAGAAACAGAATACATAAAATACGTGAAAAGGTTGTTGATAGATTGACACTTGTACTAAAAGACAGAAAGTCATACATTCAGAAGACTGAATTTAACTTGGAAAGATTTGATCGTTTCTTTAATGAGATTGTTCAAGATAGTGGGAAAAAGTATCCAGCGGATGAACTAAAAACAATTAAAGTCAAAGTAGTTGATGAAGCTACATGTCGGGATGAGATTTATGCAGACAGATTATTTGATCTAATTATTCGTGAAGCAAACGAATTGATTAGTGCAGATTCACCACAATATACATATTTATCAGCATCGACATTACGGAGAAAGCTTTATAAGCAAGCTTCAAAAGAGCGTGGATTTAATTACAAATCAGGTTATGGTGACTATCCAACCTTTGTCAGAATGATGGTCGAGAAAGGGCTATATTCTACCGACCTTATTGAACAGTACAGTGAGAATGAATTGCAGCAAATCGGCAAAATGATTGATGTTAACAAAGATAAGCTTTTTAGTTATGCGGGACTCTTTCTGTTAAATAGTATCTACCTTGTTAAAGGTTATGATGGCGAAGTGCTAGAACTTCCACAAGAACGTTTCCTTACAGCGGTTATTTATCTCTTGAAAGACGAGAAAAAATCACATCGTATGGGGCTGATTAAAGAAGCGTATTGGGCAGTAAGCAATCATTATATCGGGCTTGCAACTCCAACACTCAAATCATCAGGGTTGCCGCATGGTTCCCTTTCATCTTGTCACGAGATTACCTGGAATGATGATTTATATAATATTTATGACGTACAACAACAAACCGCACGTTTTAGTCAGAATGGAGCCGGGATTGGGATTGCAGCTCATTACCTTAGAGCGCGAGGAAGTTGGATTAGAGGCATTAAAAATCGAGCAACAGGCATCACTCACCCTTCACGTTCAATGAGTGTACTTGCTGAGTACGTGAATCAATTAGGTACGAGGGTTGCTGGTATTGCTATTTACTTGCCTGTGTATCATCTAGACATCTTTGACTTCCTAGAATTACGTCTCAAGACAGGCTCACAAGAAAAACGTGCACATTCAATTAAGACAGCAGTTTGCCTACCAGATGAGTTTATGAGACGGCTTCAAAACAAACAAACCTGGACCATTGTAGATCCATATGAAGTCAAAAAGAAACTCGGTATTGATATAAATAGACTTTATGACAGAAGGAAACTTCAAGAAAATGAAGAGCCAAATGAAGACGATCATGCTTTTACTTATTACTACCGAATTATCGAGAAAGCAGATCTTGAACTGAAACGAACTGTTAATGCTTCTGAAATTCACAAAGCAATGTTCATGTCTCGCAAAACAGGCGGCACTCCGTACATGTATTTTAGTGATACAGCAGCTCGGATGAATCCAAATAGTCATATTGGAATGCCACTTGGATCAAATTTATGTTCTGAAATTATCATGAACCAATCTTATGATGAGTTAATCACTGAGGAAATTGACCACGAAACAGGGCTTATTACCACAAGAATCAAAAGTGGAGATCTGGTAACATGCAATTTGTCTTCTTTGGTGCTGCATAATGTATTCACTCAAGATGTCGAGCTACAACGAGTAATTGATATTCAAGTGCGCCTACTGGATAACGTAATCAGTCTGAATCGTACAGTAGTACCACAAGCCACATTTACAAATCATAAGTATCGTGCCATTGGCCTAGGATCTCTTGGGCTTGCAACACTGCTTGCCGAAAAACAAGTTAAATGGGATTCTTTTCAAGCTTATGGTTATGTAGATAAACTATTTGAACAAATCGCTAAAGCAACAATTATTGCGTCCCATAAACTTGGTCTTGAAAAGGGTTCATACAAAGTATTCGAAGGCTCTGAATGGAGCACAGGAGAGTACTTTGAAAAACGGAACTATAATTCAGATGAATGGCTAGAGATTAAGGAAATGTCTAAGAAAGCAATGAGAAACGGTTATCTGATGGCTATTGCTCCTACATCAAGTAATAGTATCATTATGAACGGTTCTCCGAGTACAGATCCATTGTATGAGGTAATTTATCGTGAAGTTAAATCTGGACTAAACATGATTATTACGCCATCAAACTACAACGATAAAACGAAGGAATATTACAAATCAGGTTTTGAGATGGATGAAATGTGGTCGATCAATGTTGTGGCTGCAGCGATGAAGCACATTGACCAAGCAGTGTCGCACAACATGCACGTACTTAAATCGATCAATGGGTCAGAGACGGTGAGACTTGATTTGGGCGCTTGGAATAAGGGATTGAAGACAATTTATTATACATATACCGAAGAATATGAACGAACAGACAACTGCACAATGTGCGAAGCCTAGAAAAAGAGAGAGGAAAGAATAAATGAATACCATACTACCATTTAAGATTTTTGAGGCAGAAAATAGCAATCTCCCCACTAGCATTTTTGGTGGGGGATCAAGTGGGATTAGAGACTGGGATAACCTTAAGTATCCAACAATGTTGGACATTAATAAAAATTTGTCAGCAGAGTTCTGGAATGAAGATGAAGTTAAACTTGGTAAAGATATTGAACAGTACAATTCTAAGCTAACTGAAGCTGAGAAATATGTATTTAATACAATCACGGGAATGTTGAATCAACTTGATTCACATGCTACCGATTTTAATATGTTTTTGTCTTATATGGTTACTGATCCAAGCATTCGCTCTAATATCGCACTAATTAATTATTTTGAAAATCTTCATAATCGCTCATATCAGTATCTGACGTCTACTATGCTTAATGATCAACAAAAGAGGGAGGCATTCGAAGAAGTAAAACGAATCCCGGTCTTACTGGAACGCAATAAACTAGTTCTGGATAAAATTCAAACCTTCCTCGATACTGTGGTTGATTATGTAGTAAACAAAAAGCAGATTGATAATAACTTCCTGCAAGCGTCTTTTGAGGGGCTCCTTGCTTATCAGAATCTTGAAGGTCTCTTCTTTACTGGTGGATTTGTTTATTTTCACTCTCTCGCAAGAGATCAAAAAATGATGGGCTCCAATAACCTCATTTGTATGATTAAAACTGATGAAGTACAACACTCAGAGTTCTACGGCACTCTCATTCGTTCAATTATGGGTGAAAATCCTCAACTAAACACAACTGAAAACCAACAATATGCTGTTTACTTTATTAAGGATTGCGTGGAAAAAGAAAAGGCTTGGGCTAAGTACATTTTCAAAGACATCGAAACACTAAGTATGAAAGAATACATGAATTACATTGAATATTTAGCTAATTTGATTGCTCGTAATGCAGGTATTCAGGAACCATATCCAGAGAACCAAGAAATTAAATCGAGATGGATTGTTACTTATGGCAGCAAAAAACGTGACAAAAACGACAGCAAACAAATCGTAACAAGAACAGATTTCCTTCAAACAGATGCAATCAATTATGAGCACTCATCTGGTGAGGATTATGATTACTAAAGCTATATACTATTTTTCGTTGACCGGAAAGACGGCAGCATTGGTAGAAGACATAAATCAACAAGATTTCCCGGTCATTAGACTAAATAATAAAGATCCTAAGCAATTTGAATTTGGGAACGAAGAAGTTATTGTCATTGGTTCTCCTACTTATGGTAGAGGAGTTCCACCGATGTATTTCAAGCAAATAATTAATGAACTCAGGAGTCTCACCGGAAGAAAGATTGGTCTCTTTGGCAGCGGAAATACTATTTATGGAGAAGACTTTTGTGGTGCGATAGACACACTTGAGGAATTACTGAAGCAAAATAACGAGATCATTTTTAAGTATAAATTCGAGGGATACCCGACAGATAAAGTGAAAAATAAGTTCTATGAGATGTTAAAACTAGATTAATAAGGGAGTTAGAAGATACATATGAAACAACCATTTTATGCAGAAATTAATAAGCCCGTCTTTGTCAAAGGTATTAACAAGAAGGGCATTGTGAAAGAGATTGGTATTAATAAGACCAAGGTTACATATTTCAGCAGAGAGAATGATCAACGCATTACTGTCTGGTTTGACAATTCGCAACTTGAAGAGTATAAGCAACCAAAGAAACATTTGGGCTTAAAGCTTAGTCTCAATGAAATGCTGTCTAAGCTACATGAAGCCATTGAAACAACTTCTGAGTCGGGATATAGATTAGGTACGTATTTTAGCCAAGTTGATACAAAACCGAATCCACTTCAAATCAAAGTGAAATACTTTGCTGACATCGAGCCAATTCAAAAAATCAGTAAAGGTGACTGGATTGACCTTCGCTCAGCTACAGATATTGAATTAAAGCAGGGAGAGTATGCACTAATTCCTCTGGGAGTCGGTATGAAGTTACCGGAAGGCTATGAAGCAAATCCAGTTCCAAGAAGCAGCACATATAAAAACTTCGGTATCATTCAGACAAATCACTTTGGAGTGATTGATAACTCATACTCTGGTAACGAAGACCAATGGCATTTCCCCGCCCTTGCAATGAGAGATACTGTTATCAAAAAGAATGACCGAATCTGTCAATTTCGCATTCAAGAAGTTATGCCAGAAGTTGAGATTGTAACGGTTGAAAATCTTGATGCAGTAAGTAGAGGCGGAATCGGAAGCACTGGTAAAGCATAGAAACAAGATGATAGTACAATTCCAAAAGTGAATATATCTTAAAATAGATAAGGGAGATACGTGTAGATAAATGAATAAAATCAACGTTTTGGATCAGGGATACGTAAGACTAGTAGATGTAATGGGATCAGACTTGACTCCCGTTAATGCAGCACGTGTTTCGTTCGATAAGGAATCAACTGAAATGACTGATAAAGATGTTCGTCTACTTAAGTTCCTTGCAAGAGAAGGCCATTCGAGCCCCTTCAGACACGCATTCCTACAGTTTGAAGTTTATGCTCCATTGATGGTAGCCAGACAGTGGCATAAATATAGAATCGGTTCTACCCATCTTGAAGAACAGGATAGTTACGATGCACTTGAAGCCTGGAATGAATCATCTCGCCGG
Source organism: Paenibacillus dendrobii (assembly GCF_009807035.1). Lineage (GTDB taxonomy): Bacteria > Bacillota > Bacilli > Paenibacillales > Paenibacillaceae > Paenibacillus_AQ > Paenibacillus_AQ dendrobii. Next base: position 179,773 of record NZ_WUBI01000002.1, on the reverse strand, counting down.
TACATTACCGAAGATCCCACGTTTTATATTCCTGCATTCAATGAATGGAGAGGTAAACCAGAAAACTCAAAACAGGGTAGCGGGGATTATGTTCCTTTTGATGTTGGTAATCCAGCAACTAAACGTTTGATGGAATCAGTAGATAAACAACTAGCCGATTATGAATGGGCATTAGAAAATGGAATTTGTGCCGAACAAGCACGTCTATTCCTACCTGCCTATGGCATGTATGTAAGATGGTACTGGTCTACTTCGCTCCAGGGAGTATGTCACTTCTTATCTCAGCGCCTAAAACACGACGCTCAGAAGGAAATCCAAGATTACGCAAAAGCTGTACTCGAACTAACCAAAGAAAAATTCCCAGCCAGTCTTTCAGAATTAATAAAATAAATATAGACATAACACAATATTTGTGATATATTAAGTACAGGAAATCATTCCTGTACTTTTTTCTTTGATAACTGAATAGGAGAGTGATCGTTAAGAGTGTATATGTTCCTTAGCATTGTACCAACATTGATTTTAATGTTTATTATCAAGTTTCGGCATAAACTATTTAATGATGAGTGGAAAGCACTTAAACAGCGTGTTACATGGGAAATGATATTTTACTCGTTTTGTATTTCATTTATGGGCTATAGCGTATTAATGAGTATTTCTTCTCACTTTCTTGATCCACCATCAGTACATAAAACACAAACACCAATCATGATAGTTTACGCTGTATTGTTTAGTCCAATATTTGAGGAGTTGATATGTAGGAAGCTAATACTAAATCAATTAAATAAACATACGAATAATAATATATCAATAACGATAAGCGCTTTAGTTTTCTCAGTATTGCATTTTGACCTTACTGGCTTTCTTGGATATGTGTTCTTGGGAATCGTTTGGGGCTATTACTACAAGAAATCAAACAGTATATTTGTTCCGATATTAAGCCATTTTCTATTCAATTATTTCATAATTTTAACTCAATCTGTGAAGGGATGATACATATTAAAGTCAACGATCTAATCAAGTACATTGTTTCAATTTGCTGTGATGGAGAAGAAATTAAAGCTACAAATTTTGTTATGGGTGAAACCTATACATATGAGGGTAAGAAGTACGAGTTAAATGAAGATTTCTATAATGAACTCGTTAAATACCAGGATTATTCAAGCAAACCATTTAAGGTAATGAGGTTAGGAAAAAGCAAAATTGTAAATGTAACCGGAAAAAGAGTGCTCTAATGAAGATGTTTAAAAGTCTAATACATATGTTGTTTTGGAGTCGGCTGCTTGAAGAAGTTAGAGAAGGTCATAAAGAGATGTGCTATAACCTCGGAAAATCCGATGGCGTAAAGCAATTGAATAGTCAGTTTTATATTGAGTTTTCTAATAGTAAAGGAGAGATTGAATGAAAGTAAAATCAAGAGTCATTGAGCAGTATAAAGAACTATGTCCTTTTAGTTACGCTAAGTGTGAATCAATAACTGATGTTGAATATAAGATCAAACGTGCAGTACAACTTGGAACACGCACAGCAACAATTGATGGAGAAAAGTACATTCAATACTACTATAACTGTTTCGTAGTCAAAGGTAATAAAGTGATACATATGCGCAAAAACAAGGATAAATACATAGATGTACGTGAATCGGTTAAAGCAACTTATGACAGACTTGAAGGAAAGATATTGGTTTAGAAGGCTTTAAATACAACTAATTTAAAAGGGTGATAACGATGTGTCTTGCTATCGAGTATGGAACAGCTCTATCTGAGACAATCAACAAGATAAAAAAGGATCATGAAAAACTAAAAAAATTGGTGTCTGAATGTGATATTAAGGTGAATCAGATTTATCATGACATTGAAATCAATAATCTTAATGCTGCTAATGGATTTAAGAAATATAAAGAATTACAAAAAGCGCTAAGAGAAAGAAGAGTTGTTAAACACGAGTATGCTTCATTGACCCATCTATTGAGAACGTTCGATGTTAATAAAGTTGAAGGACAAATACATAAAACTATGGAAAATACGAAAAAATCAGAAGATAGTAATCAATTATATCGCTGTGGCTGGAATATTAGCATCGAAGGAATCGTTGGTTTAACAAGTTGATGAAAGCCGTCTTTCATCAAAAAACAGGATTAGAAAACGAGAGTAAAATAGAGAATAAGAGAGATAGGAGAAGAATGACTGATGAAGGAAGTACAATTATTGCAACATCCACAAACAAATGAATGGTATAAGGCAATTGGCAACAGTCTAGGCGGTGCACTAATTCTTGAACTAGCTACAGAAAGTGAAGTCCACATAATGCAAGAAAAAGTAAAGTGGAGACAATGGAACCGAAATATTGATGAATTCAGAGCAGGAGATATTGTATGGGATGGAGATCAAATAGTTCAAATTTCTGACCCATCAATAGATAGTATTGTATCTCGATGTAAGATGGTTTGCCCAGTCGAACGGAGAGTTGATAAGTATTGATAGATAAAAGCAAGGGAGACCTTGTAAACCTGATAGACCTGATAAGAGGCAATGACGCAGTAGACACAAGGCGAAGGAGGGAAAGCGATGAAGAAGCCGTATTACAAGGCGCTTTATTTGAGCAAATCGGAGTATGAGTATCTAAAAAGCTTGGTAGAAGCTCAGGACCCTCACGACATGTTAGGGGAACTCGAACCCGAGATTGCGCATTATGAAGAGTCCAGATTATCAATTACAAGAAAGCTGGAAAGGTAGTTAGTGTGTAATGCAGCAAACCTAATATAGTAAATCTGAAAGGACGATGTAAATGAACCTTCCAAAAGGGTTTGAAGAACGGGAAGATGCGACTGTGTACATGTCTCACCAGGAAATTGTCGTAACAGGAATACCGGCGGACGAGGAAAGCCATAATTGCGATCAGATGGGTTGCTCCAGTGTAGAGCATGTAATTTTCAGATCACCACTTCCCAACAAAATTCCTTATTACTATGAAGAAGACTAATGCACATTACGAACAAAACACACAGGATAGAGGCATAACCCTGCCTCTGTCCTATAAAGGAGCGAATAAAAATGTCCAAAGTAAAATTATCTGAATTGCCGAATGATGCCCTACTCAGTTACGAGGATGCTCACTTTACCGTATCTCCCGGAGAGCTGCGCCAAAGGATTGAAGATGGCGAAGACCTTGTAGAACATACGTGGTATGTAGCCTCTGAACAGCGCTGGAAACCGGATGCAAAGCAAATGCTGAGGGAATACATTGAAATCCAATACGAGGAAATGTACGAGGACTGGGATGATAGGGCATATGACTGCTTGAAGCAAGAGCATTATGACCGGATACAAGCCGTTTTAGACAAAGCCTTTAGCAGCGATCATGCAACAAAATACTGGATGCTTGATGGACCAGAAGTGATTATTGATTAAAGCTTAGCCTATCCATATCAGGAGGGATACAGAATGAGTTGGCGCGATTCAGGAAACTTCCCATGCTGTCATATAGGATGCAATCGTGAAGCAGATTTTGTTATTGGAACAAATTTTGAGGATTACGTGCATATGTGTATCGAACATAAAGACGAATATGTAAACGAAAACGATGAAGTTATACCTGTAATCAGGAAGGTTGAGTCAACCAGGAGGGATACAAGATATGAGAACAATTAAATTTAGAGCGTGGGACATTTTTGAGAAAAAGATGGATTATGAAGTCACTATTGATCCAAATGGCAAGGTGGCTGCGTTTAGTCCGTTAGATGGTAAGTATGTACGTGGTTTCTCGGATGATGAAATGATTTTGATGCAATACACCGGCCTCAAAGACCGTAACGGAAAGGATATCTATGAAGGGGATATCGTGAAAGTAAAAATACAAGGCGGTTACTCAGATCATTATTGCGACAATGAGCACACAAAAACAGTGATCTACAATAACGAAGCCGCTTGCTGGAAACCATTTGATCGGTGCCGCATGTGGAAAGGAGTAGACGGATCAAACCTTACGGCTGTGGAAGTAATTGGTTCGATATACGAAAATCCTTCTCTATTGGAGGTAACCCATGAATAACCAAAACGACCTGATAAGCAAAAACAAACTGCTGGCATGGCTTGAGGAACAATTTAGAGAATACCCAGAGGAAAAAATGGGGGATTATGGTGAAGGGCAGCATTCATTCGATAAAGTTGCTACTGCTGTGGAATATGGAGTGTTCGATCCCGATCCCATCCCCTTACCCACCTTAAAACCAGACGATAGAGTAAGACATCCTGTTCATGGCTTTGGCACAGCAACTACAGGAAAAATTATGTCAGATGGACAAATCACTGTACAGTTTGATAATTATGTGTATTTGACAACGGAATGCGTTAGAGATTTGGAACTCTTAATCAAGGAGGGCCCAGAAGATGTCAGATAAACGGGACTGGCAAGCGGATTTGTTAATCATAAAGACATACAGAAAAAACAGAACGACAAGTATCAACGAACAAACGATTAAAGGAGTTCCGGTAGTAGATGTAATTGAATATTGGCTCCAACAATACGCAGCAGAGAAAGAACGGGCAGACGAATTACAACAGGCACTGGATAATCCTAGACGCAATCTGTTGTTTGAATTGCACAATGAAAGAGCTAAGGCAGCAGCAGAGAAAGACCAAGCCGATTATTGGAGAGAAGCAACAAGACAAGGAAACATTGAGCTTGAGGCGGCAGAGTCCCGGGAACAGAAGCTAAAAGAAGCTATAGAACGCTATATCTCAGAAGACATGTACCGGGATGATGCAGAACCATTCTTTCAACAGGTACTTTCCACCCTTTACCCAAAGGAGGCAACTGAATGACTGAAATAGATTGCTACAACTGCGACGGAGAAGGTTGGTATGTTACAAGTGACTGGTGGGGCCCGGAACAAATTCAATGCGAGGTGTGCAAAGGCAATAAGAAAATAATGGTGGATGATGAATTCGCAAAGCACTTGCAGGCTGAAGCAGTAATGGATAAGGAGGCTGAAGCATGAAATACCGAGTCATAAAAGACATACCAGACGGATGGGAAGGTACTGCACAAGTAGGCGATATCCTTACATTGGGTCGGTGGGAAGGCGATCCTACGCTCTATAAGGGTAAGAATGCTATTTGCGACGCTGACAGTAAATACGCTTTGGAACACTGTGAACTCATCAAGGAGGCTGAAGCAAAGTGACTCGTGAAGGCAATAAAATAAAATGGATTGACGTATTCGGATACGAAAACTTTTTTATGGAAGGCCGAGACGGTGACGTATTCCACCTAATCCCTGAATTAAAAGACGAAGAAGGGGACTCATACGTGCGGATTTTATCTAGTCAGGCAATTGTTGAGATGGCTGATTTGTTGAGACAAGAGGACCCCACCATCAACCTTCCAGGGGAGGGATAAAATGAGGAGAGTGAGAGATTGAGATGAAATATCATATTGTACCAAAACAAGCAAAAGAGGTTACAGAAGAACAATTTTACTCGTTTTTTAATGAGATTGCGCCACGAAAAGATTGGTCGTCTTATCACCATAAGAAAATGGATATTGGTAAGATGATTGATTTCTTAGACGAGGTGACAATTAGTAAAGACATTGTAGATGGGAAGTGGAATATATTCGTTTTTGATAAGAATTATGAAGGGAAAGAATTGGTCGATGCTTTATGGGAAGCAATGAAAGACGAAGCAATAGTATAAAGATAAAATACCTGTTTCATAAAGATAAGCAATGAAAGGAGAAATATATGTTTGCAAGAGTTAGTTTTGATGATAATCAAATTGTCACAAGAGATGAATTGGCTCATATTGAAGATTACCTATGCGATGAGATAACATATTCTGAATTGGTTGAAGATAACGAGGGTAATGTAATGGAGTTTTATAGTTGGAATCATACATATAGCAAAGAGGAAGCAGAAAAGGAAGACAGCACGAAAAAGCTAGTTAGAGAGTCGAATAAGGTGAAACTGGGCTCAGTAAAAGAATATTTGTCTGACGTTGAGTCATTAATTAAAACATTCCCCAAACTCAAATTTAAAGTGAGGGGTATGATTCAGTCATCTCACTCTCAAATGCTAAACATGGTGGAACAAATGAAAGACATTGAGTCCAAATTAACAAATGCTCTAATGAATTTTAATGAGACCATCGAATTCAACCAACGTTGTGATGTGCATATTGGTAATATTGGTCTGCTTAATATTAATCAGCTTGGTTATGCAGTAGATAAATGCACAGAGGAACTGCAGGATATCATCAGCACGGGATGGAGGATTCTAGCTGTTTGTCCTCAGCCAGATCAACGAAGGCCTGACTATGTGCTTGGACGTTACAATCCAGAAGAAAATGGTGTAGTTCGCTGTGAAAGATTTTAAAATTCAGAAAGGAGAATAATGAGATAAATATGAAAAGAATATTGAAGAATATTTGGAAGGTTCACAGGGATCAATATCCTAAAACAAAGAGAGATTGGACAGTATTTGTTATTGTCTATCTGATTATGCTTCTTATTTGTTTAATGGGTTATTTGCAAACTTATCATTGATGAAAACCATATTTCATGAAGAAAGGAGTGACGAATTATCATAAACAGATTTACAGTTACACTAACAATTGGATTGTGGAGCTTGTTTATTGCAGCATCATGCCTAATAACTGGATCGCACCTGTGGATTGGATGGATGATTATCACTTTACTCTCAGCGGCATTGGCATACTATGAATACTTACAACTGAAAGGGACACATCATGATAAACAACTTGAAGGATTGTATAACTATAATTTGCGGTTTGATGATAATGATGCCGATATTTAAAGATAAAATACATAGATGGATAAAAAAGAGGAGTGATTAATTTGAAAAATGAAATTGTTCAATACTTTGTGGTAAACAAAGAGCTGAATATGTCACCAGGTAAAATAGCGGCGCAAGTAGCACATGTTGCAACCAACATCACCCACAATGAAAACGAGGCAGGATTGTGGAGTGAATGGCACGAAAATGAGCTACCCAAAATCATTCTCCGGGGAAGAGAAAAAGACTTAATTAAGAGCTCATCGAGCAGGGATGGTACTACATACGAGATAACGGAAGGACAGAGATTCCAGAGAATTCGTTAACAGTCGTAGGATGTGTCCCAGATTATAAGTCTGAACTTCATAAGCAAGTAAAAAGGTTTCATCTGCTTTAATTAATAGAATTTGATGAAAGATGCATTTTATAGGGGGTTCTATAGTTTGAGAATATCCGAAGATATTAAAATTGAATACATCGACAAAGATCACAATGCGTATATTAATGTTGATGGCGAGTTAAAAAGCATTGGAAAAATCCTAAACCATGAAACCGATTGGTCGGTGAGTGTTCAACTCAGTGAATTCGGTTTGAAGTTGTATAATAATTAATTTAATGAAAGGCGACATCAAAAATGGAGGCAAGAATAGAATGACTAAAACTGTAAATTTTTTAAATAGAGGTAAGAAAGAAGAAATTGAATTTTCATATAATGATAAATATGGATTCAGCGTTTCTTTAGAAAATTATTGTGGAGACAGTTGTCACGTTTCAAATTTGTCTCTTGCTGATTTATTGAATATTAAACAAGCAATAGAAGAGGTAATCTCACAATCTGAGTGAAAACTCCATTTTACGAGGAAAGGATTTCTATGGATAAAGCATTATATAAATACGCGAAAAAATCAATAAAACAAGCTTCCCCAAAGTACAAGAGAATTCAGGTTGGTGCTACATTAAAAACAGTGGGTCTTACCAGGAAAAAGAATATTATCAGAAATATTGGACTCGAAACATACAAAGATCTGTGATAATGTATATGGTCTTTACCAAGAAAACGTTCATCAATTATATGTAGCTGTTGATCAGAAAGAAAAAACTGTTTATTGGAATTTTGAAAGATTGTTTTAGAAGCAATACAGATGTCGAATACATAGATTTCCTGCGATTACCCAAGAAATAATCCTAATAAAACTTTACTTTTACCTAGAAAGGAGCAGATCATTATTAACCTAGTGTTTTTTGATATTAATCCAGAGATATGTAGGGAATTCGAAGCGCATTTTGGTGAGTTGCCTAATGTAAGAATAGAAAACAAAAGACTCGTAGAGCTTGATGGCTACGAATGTATTGTTAGTCCAGCGAACTCATACGGTATGATGGATGGTGGTCTGGATAAACATATAATTGAAATGTTTGGCGTAGAACTAATGGATACTGTCCAAAAATATATAATTGATAATTTCGCAGGAGAGCAACCAGTCGGAACATCATTTGTTATACCCACTAATAATAAATCTCACCCGTATTTGGCGCATACACCAACCATGAGATTTCCAAGGAGTATTGTGGGAACAGATAATGTATATCAATCAATGAAGGCTATGTTAATTGCAATTAATAAATTTAATCAATCACAACATAGAATAGATACTGTTGCATGTTCAGGATTGGGCACAACGACAGGCAGAATGAATCCTCTTATTGCTGTAAAACAAATGAGACTTGCTTATGATCATGTTTTGAATGTTCCTAAGTACATTGACTGGAACTTTGTAAATTCAAGAGTTGATGAGATAGCAACACTATTAAAATAAAAATATATATACAGTATATAAAAATAATGATATAATCTCACTATAAGTTGTAGCACAAAAGGGAATAAAACGCCATGTTGTAGACCCTTTTAATTTGGGAGGTTAGTCATGAGTTCAGAATTATGCGTATTTGATCTTGGGTTTAGTTGGTCAAAAGGGAAGAAGAAGAATAAGATCTATGTTCAGCCATCCATCTATGGAGAGGCGAAGCCAGTGTTTGAAGAAAACATAAAGCAAGATGACTTTGTTTTTAATGATGATTTATTCGTTGGCAAATTAGCTTTAAGACATAGTGATATCAAATACTTCTCTTTAAATGATAATAAAACTGAAGCGATGACTTCGAATGTTCTAATGAAGACTGGATTAGGATACCTAAATAGCAGCAATCCTTTTAATCTTGTCACAGGGTTACCTGTTAAATTCTATTTCACTCAGAGAGAACACATGATGTCACTGATTGAAGGACTTAATGAGGCAGACTCATATAAGATCAAAAAAGGGAAAAATAAAACAAACAATATTAAAATAAATATAGATAAATACAAAATAGTTCCACAGGGCTATGGAATAGCAATGGATTTCCTACTCACACCCGAAGGAAAGATTAGCAATAGTGGTATAGCCAAGAAAAAGATACTTGTTATTGACTTAGGCTTCTATACTTTGAACCTCCTTGGATTAGACAAAATGGAAATTATGAAGGAGTCAACCAGCATCATACTAGGTGTAGAAAAAGCTTATAAACTGCTTCAAACATATCTTCAAAAAGCTGTAGGAAAATCACCTGCCATTTATGAAATGGATACGTGTGTTATTGAAGGAAGATATGAAGGTCGTGATATTAGACTGTTAATACAAAAAGCCTTTAGACCTTTGTCGATACAAATTCAGAATGAAGTTGAAAGCCTGAACATTAACTTTGATTATCATCTAATTGGTGGAGGTGCTGCCCATAATGTATTTGAACAAATTAATTTACCAAACAAAATTCTCTTTGATCAGTTATCACAGATAAGAGGTTATGAGAATGTGGGTGTTCGATTATGGAAGTAAAGATCATACGAACTCGATTAAGAAAACATAAGGATAAAGATTTGCAAGAAGCAATGAGTAAAATACCTATCTATTATGATCAGAGCGACATTATGAGAGAGGCACTTAGACAATTTTTATTTGGTCATCTGGGAAGGAAGCCTCAATTACTTGGAAGTGAAATCATGAAATGTGCTGAAGATATAGGAGAGGAAGAATTAGTTAAATTAGAAGAAGTCGAGATAACCGATGAGGACCTAGAGGCAAAATTGGATGAGTTCATTTTAGAGTAGGCATTTGCCTACTTATACATATGGTTTGACTAATTTAAGGAGGTGATTGATTGAGTTTAAAAATGTTCACTAAATACTATGTTGGTTGCGGAGGAAGCAATGAGTTTCAAGGATGGAATCTGATTGTAATAAGAACAAAACCATATAAATTTAGGTGGTTCACTGATTGCGGATATCATTTCATGTACCTACATTTAGGTAAGAAATATTGGAGGATTTTTTGATAATATCTATATTTTATCAAGAAGGGAGAGGGCATTAAGAATTGTGTAATCAATGTAACTCAATACTACTCCACAATCACGTGGATAGCGGTTCGAATCTCAAACTTCGAGATACAACAAACACTGTAGAAGGATTGATTCAAACTACTCATGACATGGGTCATAAAGGAGTAGCAATAACTGATCATGAGTCCATATCAGCACATGTTAAAGCTATTCAAGTCACGCAGAAACTTAAGGACAACGGAAAGATCAATAAAGATTTTAAACTGATACTGGGCAATGAAATCTACTTAGTCGAAAGTATTGAAGAAGTAAGAGACAACTATAAATCTGGAGTAACTAAATATCCACATTTCTTGCTTTTAGCAAAAGACGAAACCGGACATGAGCAGATTAGATATATGAGTTCTAGGGCTTGGGAAAGTTCATTTCATACTGGCCCAATGCTTAGGACACCAACGGAACAACAGTTTTTAGCTTCAGTAATAAAACAAGATCCAGGTCATTTAATTGCAGCGAGTGCTTGTCTTGGTTCACCTCACTGTATTTACTTACTTGAGATGAAGTTTCACCTAGATAACAACGATACATATAGAGCTAATGAAAGCTATAAGAAAGTATGTGAGTTTACAAACTGGTGTATTGATGTCTTTGGCAAAGAAGACTTTTATCTTGAACTTCAACCAGCTTACAGTGAGGAACAAATATATTGTAACAAGGAGCTTTTAAGGTTAGCTGAGAAGTTCGACCTCAAATACATAATTACAACAGATAGCCATTATTTAAGACCTGAAGATCGAATTGTACATAAAGCCTTTTTGAATGCTAAAGATGCTGAACGTGAGGTTGACTCTTTTTATGAAGCAACATTTGTTCAAACAAGAGAAGAAATCAACGAACGGTTGGATTATTTAGACCACTCTATTATTCAAAATGCGTTAAACAACACATTGGAAATTGGCAACAAAATTAAGGACTATACAATTTTAAAGCCAACTGTGATTCCAAAAATTGAGTTACCTAATTTTAAGCTGCGTGGACTCTTCAAATCTATTTATAAACAGTATGAATACATAAACAAAATGGCGCACTCTGATAATAAACAGGATCAATACATAGTAAAACTAATTGAAGATGGATTCTATGAGTACCTGCCATACAAGATGTACTCCAAGGAAAAACTACATGAAGTAGCAGAGAGAATCAATGTGGAATTGGGTGAACTTTGGAAAATATCAGAGAAGCTTAATCAATCAGTAGCAAGCTACTATACCACAGTAAGAGAAATCATTAACGTTATTTGGGATGATGAATGTGGAAATAGTTTAGTTGGCCCATCTCGTGGATCATCTGCTGGTTACTTAATCTGCTTCCTCCTGGGAATTACACAAGTCAATCCACTTGAATACGGAATTGAAATGCCACATTGGAGACACTTAACAGCGGAAAGACCGGAATTCCCTGATATTGATATAGATACTGAGGCTGCTAAACGTAATCAGATTTTCAGACAATTGAAGAGATACTTTGGTGAGAATAGGGTTTTGCAAGTGTGTACCTTTGGTACAGAAGCTTCTAAATCGGCAGTTCAAACGGCTGCCAGGGGGCTTGGAATCGACAATGACACGGCAATGTTTGTTTCGGGGTTAATTCCGTTTGAACGGGGAAGCAGCTGGTCTCTTTCTGATTGTGTTTATGGAAACGACGAAGAAGAAAGAAAGCCTGTAACCGAATTTGTAAATGAGATTAATAAATATGATGATTGGTTAACTGTTGCTATGAAGATAGAAGGTTTAGTTAACAAACGCAGCATTCATGCCAGTGGTGTTATTGTTTTTAACGAAGAATATTATAAAACTAACGCTATGATGACAGCTCCTAATGGGACTCACATAACCCAGTTTAGTCTTGAAGACTGCGAAGCGGTTTCTAATATGAAATTTGATCTACTTACAATCGAAGCATTAGATAAAATAAGAGTGACGTTTGATACTCTATTGGCAGATAGTTTAATGGAGTGGCAGGGGACTCTCAGAAAAACTTATAATAAATATTTACATCCTGACGTTATTGATAAAAAAAGTCTCAAAATCTATGAATTAATAGGTAGTGATAGTGTTTCTGATCTTTTTCAATTTTCAACAGAAATAGGAATTCAAACTGTTAAAAAGGTTAAACCGACTAATTTGATTGAATTGGCAGCTGCAAATTCTCTGATGCGACTAATGAGCGACCATGGAGAATCCCCCATTGATACTTTCGTGAAACATAAAAACAATATCAAACTTTGGTATGAAGAGATGTATAGTTATGGACTTAACGATGAAGAAGTTAGTACGATGGAGAAACATTTATTAAAATTGAACGGCGTTGCAGATACACAAGAATCAGTAATGCTTATGTCAATGGATAAATTGATAGCAAACTTCAATGTCTTAAGTGCCAATAAACTTAGAAAAAGTATAGCTAAGCCTAAACAGATGAAGAAGGCTTTGGCTGAAATAAAAGAAAAGTTTTACTCACAAGGTAAATCATTAGGTGTCAGAGAACAACTATTAAATTATGTGTGGGAAGTTCAGATAACTCGACAACTTTCTTACAGCTTTTCGATTCTTCATACACTTGCATATTCAATTATTGCTCTCCAGGAAGCCAATTTAAATATCAATTATGACCCAATTTATTGGAGAACTGCATGTCTTACAGTCAATTCAGCATCAATAGATGATGAGGACGAAACAAATAATAAATCACAATCAACAAATTACGGTAAAATCGCTGCAGCAATAGGCAATATGCAGAGCAGAGGAGTTAAAATTGGTCTTCCTGATATTAATAAGGCAGGATTCGGATTTACTCCTGACATAGAAAATGATCAAATTGTTTTCGGTCTAAAGGGAATCAATGGAATAGGTGACGATGTTGTTCAAAATCTAATTCAGAATCGCCCCTATAAATCATTTGAAGATTTTACTCGACGCATGTTTGATACATCAATCATCAAGAAAGCACAAGTCATTCAATTAATAAAAGCAGGTTGTTTTGAAGCTTTTGGAGAACGCGTAGAAATTATGAAGCAGTTTGTAACAAAACTACATGCTCCAAAAACAAAGCTAAATATGCAGAATCTTAATGCTGTTATTGAACTTAAAATTATTCCTGAAGACATGCAGGTATACGCTAAACTATTTAACTTTAGAAAATATGTAATGAAAAAAATACATAAAAAAGAGAGTAAAGACAAACTGTACCTTCTTGATAAAGTTTCAACGCCTTTCTACTATGATCATTTTTCTGGTGAAGCGATTGAAGACTATCATAGAAATTTTCCCGTGATTCGCGAATCATTTTTCAAAAAAGAATATGACAAGAAGATGGAAGGTATAAAAGAATGGCTATCAAAGGAAGACACATTAAATTTATTCAACCAAAAACAGCTACAAATGGAATGGAACTCAGTTGCTGAAGGTACGGTTAGTAAATGGGAAATGGATGCTTTATCTTTCTACTACACAGAACATGAACTTGAGCGAGTGGATAAGTTAAAGTATGGGATAGTTAATTTTAATGACTTAACAGAAGATCCTATCGTTGTGGAAATGATGAATTTCCGCAATGGATCAAGACCCAAGTTTAAATTAGATTGCATTTCAGGTACAGTGCTCGATAAAGATAAAAATAAAAATACAGTAACATTATTAACGACAGATGGTGTTGTTACCGTCAAATATTATGATGGGGCATTCGCTCATTACAATAAACAAGTTTCAAAGCAACGAGCTGATGGAACAAAAGAGATCTTAGAGAAAAGCTGGTTTACCAGGGGCAATAAACTTGTTCTGTTTGGTTATCGTAGGGGTTCTCAATTTAAACCACAGAAGTACAAAGACTCTAAAGTTGGACATACTACGATGTTTATAAATGAGATTAGAAATGATGGAACAATGCGAGTATCAACAGAAAGAAGAAAATAAAAAAGGAGAGTATAAATGGAATTAAGTAAAAAACAAGTTGAAAAGTTACTAGGTAAAGAAATCACAGAAACAGCTTATATTGAATATCTAATTCATACATATCATCAACTAAAGAAAGATGAAGAGAATGAGTGATTTTGATAGATTTGAGAATCCATACTATGAGAAAAGGTTTCCCGATCAGCAAGATAAGGAGGCGATGGAGTACTCAACTTGTTCGGGTTGTAATGAGGTTATTAGTACATTAGAAGTAATAAATGGTGAGGTTTTAGATGTTTATGGCATGGCTGTTCATGATGACTTTAGTTGTTTGAAGAAGGCAGTTAGTGCCAGAATAGCATATATGGAGAGGAATGATTAATTGAGTACAAATGAAGGGAAATTGTTTGAAGAGGATTTCCAGAAATCGGCCATCCAAGGAGGAGAAAAGGTGTTCTTTACCCGAATAAAGGATACCTTCATCCCACCTGATTTAAGGAATAGGGTAAGAGTTACTAAGAACGACTACGATTGTATGATGTTTGCTAAGAGTCACTTATTCACGCTTGAGCTAAAATCAACTAAACAAAAATCAATTAGTTTCGATGAGAGCATTATTAAGCAACATCAGATTAGCAAGCTTCAGGAAGCAGATACATACGAGAATGTAATTAGCGGATTCATAATGAATTTTCGTGAGCCAGAGAATAGAGTTTTCTTTATACATATTAAGGATTTCGTGAAGTTCAAACATATCGCTGAGAATCAAATTAAGGAACATACATATAAGAACAAGGTTAATAAAAGTAGCATTTCATTAGGAATATGTGAAGAAATAGGAATTGAAGTTAAAGGATATAAGAAGAAAGTAAGATGGCATTATCATATAGGAAATTTTATTACGGAGGCAATTAATACACATGACAAAAACTAAAGATGATTACCCGATTATGTTGGAACCTGCCCATATTCAGGAAATATTAGGACTAGGTAGAAAGAATACATATCAATTTTTAAATGAAGTTGAAGCAAAGGTTTATCTTAAAAAAGAACCTGAATTTCATTTAAAACGGATAGGAAAGTTGATGAAAATACCAAAGGATTCGTTCTTTGATTGGCTAGAAGGAAATACTACAAAATAGATATTACTAAGCAGGGCGAAAATAATTGCCTTGCTTTTATTTTTTTACGGTGATAATATGCTCACATAGGCAAACGTGACGCATGAGGCATTTCACCCTAACCACCCCGTTTCGGTAGGATATTGGTAGGAATGATACGAAATACCGCGCCACTAAAGGATATTAAGTGTCATTCCTCATTGATTATACGGGATGAAAAACGCCTTTTGTATCAAGGTTTAGTCTATACAACACCACGAAAGATAACTAAGAATTATTGGAACTCAACTTCGGGGCAGGGTGAAATTCCCTACCGGCGGTGATGATGCATATCGTTTCAAGGGATGTTGTCCTGAAACGGCGTCTCAGTCCGTGACCCGGGCGCGCAGCTTTTCACGCGCGTGCGGTGGACCTGGTGTAAATCCGGGACCGACAGTATAGTCTGGATGGGAGAAGGAGAGGAAGCGCATGTATGTTACATATGGTTCATGCGACCACCCAATAAAGCTATGGCATACGTGTCTTTTTCGCACACTTATGTTTATTCTCGTTTGGCTAAAGGATATTACGCCAAGTTGTTTCCCTGTGTATGTTATGAATGGGGATCATGTGGTACCTTTGGTGAACCGTAAAGCTCAAGTATCGTTTCTTTGACTTGCGATCAAACGGGAAATAATGCATGATTGTCCAAATTGCTGCATTTGCCATCTGTATAAGCTTTATTTGCGTGTCTTCAAATTACTCTCAAGCTGCCCCCGGATGTGATCCGGAGGGCTTTTTTGTTTTTATTTTTCACGTGGAGGGGAGGCAGGACAAGATGGAGCCGGTTATAAACGATGAATTCTACATGTCGCTTGCACTGGATATGGCTCAGCGCGCACAAGGCCAGACAGGCATCAACCCGGTCGTCGGCTGCGTCCTCGTCAAGGACGGCGCAGTGGTCGGTCTGGGAACGCATCTTCAGCGGGGAAGCGGGCATGCGGAAGTACATGCCGTCCGCATGGCCGGTGACCATGCGGAGGGAAGCACGGCCTACGTCACGTTGGAACCCTGCAGTCATTACGGCAAAACCCCGCCTTGCTGTGATCTGCTGATCGAGTCGAAGGTTAAGCGGGTTGTGGTTGCCTGTGAGGATCCGAATCCTCTGGTTGCTGGCACAGGGATCGGGAAGCTTCGTCAGAAGGGCATTGAGGTGAAGGTTGGCGTGTTGCGGGATAGGGCGGTCCGGCAGAACGAAAAATTTGCAAAGTTTATAACGACGGGCATGCCTTTTGTAACCATCAAGACGGCGAGTACGCTCGATGGAAAGATTGCCACCGATTCGGGAGACAGCAAGTGGATATCGAATGAAGAGGCAAGGCTGCAGGTACACAGCCTGCGTCACCGACATCAGGCGATTATGGTCGGCGTAGGCACGATACTCACCGATGATCCTTCGCTGACGACTAGGCATGATGGAGTGGATGGCCAACAGCCGGTTCGCGTCATCGTCGATTCCCGTTTGCGCACTTCTCCGGAAGCTAAGGTGTTCAAGGATGGGACTTCACCGGTGATTATTTTAACGACCAAACAGGTTGACCCGGTTAAGGCTAAGCTGTTGAGTGAAGCGGGAGCAAACCTTGTATCTTGCGGAAGTGGAACTCAAGTGGATCTCAAGTCGGCGTTGCAGCAACTTGGCACCATGGACATCGGTTCCATACTTGTGGAAGGCGGCGGGGCATTAAACGGATCACTTCTGAAGGAACGGCTTGTGGACCGAATTATCATGTACTTGGCTCCGAAGATTGTGGGCGGAAATGCAGCCCCGGCCAGCTTCAGCTTCGAAGGTATTCATCGGATGGGAGATGCCGTGAGATTGGACCCGCTGGAGGTCGAACAAGTCGGGGACAATGTATTGATATCCGGCATACCAAACTGGCCGGAATGACCAAATAGCTGAAATATTCCGAAGGAGGGAAGAGCATGTTTACGGGACTGGTGGAAGAAATCGGGATTCTGGATAGGATTTCGCGACAAGGGGAGGCCATGGTTCTCGGGATCAAGGCTTCAGCCATCATGGAAGATATCAAGATCGGGGACAGCATTGCTGTGAATGGAGTCTGCCTGACGGCCACGCAGATCAAGGATGACGGATTTACGGTTGACGTGACTCCTCAGACCTACCGGCATTCCAACCTGGCGTTGCTCAAGCCGGGCAACCTCCTGAATCTAGAGCGGGCCATGAAGGCAAATGGACGTTTTGGCGGGCATTTGGTTCAGGGGCATGCGGACATGACCGGTACCGTACGAATGATCACCAAGGAACGCAACGCGGTTTTGATCGATATTGCTCCAGACAAACCGGATCTGTCCGTATACATCATACCGCAAGGATCGGTCACGGTAGATGGTGTCAGTCTGACGGTTGCTGGCACGGACGGGGAATGCTTCAGAGTCTCCATTATTCCTCATACATTGGGTGATACCGGATTATCCGGACTCAAGGCGGGCAGCATCGTGAATATCGAATGCGACATCATCGGCAAGTATGTCCATGCACTGCTTGGGCGAAAGGCGCCGGTATCCGCCGATAGCAGTCCTAAAGGGATCAGCATGGATATGCTGGCTGCAAACGGCTTTGCTTAAATGAACGCATCGGATTTTTGACAACAAAGGGGGAATTCGGCATGACGGAATCATTCACATTTGACCCGATTGAAGAGGCGATTGAGGATCTTAGGACAGGAAAGGTCATTATCGTGGTGGATGATGAGGACCGGGAGAATGAAGGCGACTTTGTTGCACTCGCAGAGAAAGCATCGCCGGAGGTTATCAATTTTATGATTACGGAAGGCCGGGGGCTCGTGTGCGTCCCGATCACGCGGGAGCGGGCGGAAACGCTTGAGCTTTCACCCATGACGGCTCAAAATACCGACCACCACGGCACGGCATTTACCGTATCGGTTGACTTTAGACATACGACAACAGGCATTTCTGCTCATGAACGTTCCCAAACCGCGAAGGCCCTGGCGGATCCGGCTGCGGTGGCGTTCGACTTCCGGCGTCCGGGACATATGTTTCCGCTGATCGCCAAGGATGGAGGCGTGCTGCGGCGGGCAGGACATACGGAGGCTGCGGTGGATCTGGCAAAACTCAGCGGATCGGCCCCTGCAGGCGTGATCTGTGAAATTATGAAAGAGGACGGGACAATGGCCCGGCTGCCTGATTTGCAGGTGATTGCGAAAAAACATGGACTGAAGCTGATATCGATTCAGGATTTGATCCATTACCGGAATCAAAGCGAGAAGCTGGTGCGCCGGGAAGCCGAGGTTCGTATGCCGACGGATTTCGGCGTTTTCCAAGCCGTAGCCTACACCAATGATGTGGATGACAAAGAGCATCTGGCGCTCGTGAAAGGAAAGATTTCAAGCGAAGAGCCTGTGCTGGTCAGAGTGCATTCCGAATGCTTGACCGGAGATGTGTTCCATTCCCTGCGCTGCGACTGCGGTCCGCAGTTCGCGGCGGCACTCCGGCAGATTGAGGAAGAGGGTTCGGGTGTGCTGCTCTACATGCGGCAGGAAGGCCGGGGAATCGGACTCATCAACAAGTTGAAGGCCTACGAGCTGCAGGAGCAGGGGCTTGATACCGTGGACGCCAATCTCAAGCTTGGCTTCGCGGCAGACCTTCGCGACTATGGAATTGGAGCCCAAATCCTTAAGGATCTGGGCGTGCGCAAAATTCGTCTTTTGACCAATAATCCGAGAAAAATCAAAGGACTGGAAGGCCATGGATTGGAAGTCGTTGAACGGGTTCCGATCCAGATGCAAGCGGGAGAAGATAACAGCCGTTATCTGCATACGAAGCAAGAGAAGTTAGGCCACATGCTTAGCATGGAATCTTAAAAACTATTGGAGAGGTTGATGAATAAATGGCTCATACTTTCGAAGGAAACTTGGTTTCCAGCGGACTGAAGTACGGGATTGTGGTTGGGAGATTCAATGAATTCATTACAAGCAAGCTGCTCGGCGGAGCGTTGGACGGGTTGAAGCGACATGGTGTAGGTGAAGAAGAGATCGATGTGGCATGGGTTCCGGGAGCGTTTGAAATTCCCTTGATCGCCAGCAAAATGGCCGAAAGCGGTAAGTATGACGCCGTCATTACGCTGGGAACCGTTATCCGCGGCGCAACCTCACATTATGATGTTGTATGTAATGAGGTGGCGAAAGGCGTGGCGGCAACCAGCCTCAAGACGGGCGTTCCTGTTATTTTTGGCGTATTGACGACAGACAGCATTGAACAGGCCGTGGAACGCGCAGGCACCAAAGCGGGCAACAAGGGTTATGATGCGGCCGTATCCGCCATCGAAATGGCGAACCTGACCAAGCAGTTCAAGTAATATCAACACAATTTAGAAAAGAGACCACCTGGCGTGGTCTTTTTTTTATTCAGCATAACGGATCAATGGTATCGTGGGAACCGGTTTTGCTTGTTGATAATGCGAAGGCTGCGCATGCCATGAAAATAATGTTATTTCCTGGTAAATCAATGCATGCGGTAATTTCGCGAATCTCCCCGAAGTCTCGATGAATCATTTTGCCTATATTTCCGGCTTTTTGTCGCATTCCAACTACCTTTGTCTGCCGAAAGGAACTTGGATTCGGACTATGGAATAGAACCCTATCGATGCACCGCAGGCCTTTTGATGAGAAGGGGGTTCTATGAGAAAAAAATGGCGAATGTCCTCCGTATTAAGACTATTTTTTATCCTCATTGTCATTATTCCGATGCTCCTGATCTGTTCGATTATCCTGAACATTTACAAACGCGACATTTTACAGCAAAATACCGACCGTTCCCTGCAAACCGCGCAGGCTATCGCCTATTCGGTCAACCAGGAAATCGGTCGCCTCTCGGGATTGTTTGCTTCCATCGGGCTTGATGAGGACGTCATTTCCACGGTCTACGACATTTACCGGCAGGATGGTTTCGAGAGGCAGCTGGCCACGTATAAACTGAAGGTGCTGATCGAGAAATACACTGCCTCCGTGTCTGGACGCGTGCTGTCGGTCAATTTTTATTTTGATGACGGATCTTCGTATTCATATCTAAAAAATCTGATGCAGAGAGGAGCGGACATCCAGAAGGAGGAGTGGTATCAGACGGCCCTGAAAAAGCCCAATTTCATTCATTTTATCGGCATGAAGCCAAACTCTCTCTATGGAAATTACAATCCCTATATGATGGTAGCAGCATTGTCGCCGGGCTACTCGAATCCTTCTTCGCAGCTGGAAATGATCCTGTTCACGTTTGAGAGCAGCGCGTTCGACCATATTTTGCAGTCCCGGGACAACACGGAGTCCACGCTGTATATCGTCGACAAGCAGGGCGAGATCATCGCCTCGAACACGATCTTGAAACGAGGCAGCAAGCTGCCCATGCACCGCCTGGATGACGCGTTCTCGATGGATCAAGGCTCTTATGTGGATGATACGGAAGGGGACAAGACGCTGTTCACGTATGCCAAGGTCGATGCGGGTCGTCCCGACTGGGTCGTCGTGCAAAAAATACCGTACGCCGATCTCATGGCCAATTACCGCAGCGTCAATACCTTCGTATGGTTTTTGGCGATTCTGATCATCCTTGCCTTTATCCTGATCTCCTTTTATTTCGTTTCGAATATGACCAAGCCGATTCTGGAGCTGCTCCGGCAGATGGTACGCGTCACGCATGGGGACCTGAATGCGAAGATTCATGTTACCGGCACGCTCGAAACGGCCAGCTTGGGCCATTCCTTTAATCACATGACCGAAAGAATCCGCGAGCTGATGGAGCAGCATGAGCAGCAGGAGGTGGAAAAGCGCAAAGCCGAGTTTGCCGCCCTGCAGTCGCAAATCAATCCGCATTTTCTGATCAATACGCTGAATTCGATCAAATTTATGGCGCTCATCAGCAAAGCGGACAATATTCGCAACATGACCCATGCGTTAACGAGGCTCATCGCTTCGTCGTTCAACAGGGGAGGTCTTGTCACGACGGTCGCCGAAGAGGTGGATCATCTCAAGCATTACTTGTACATCATGGAGATCCGCTTCGGCAAATCCGTTGTTACGAAGTGGGATATAGCTACGGGAACGGAGGAGTTGTACCTGCTTAAGCTGCTTCTCCAGCCGATTCTGGAAAACAGCTTCATTCACGGACTGAAGGACATCGATTACGAGGGCGTCATCCATATATCCACGAAGCTGGACGGGAACGATCTCTTGATAACCGTTGCCGACAACGGCGTGGGAATACAGGAGGAGCCGGTTAGGGCGGAAGAGGAAACCCCAAGGCATACGTTCAGCGGGATGGGGAATATGAATGTCCATAAACGAATTCAACTGCATTACGGACCGAACTATGGGTTGCGGGTTGAAGCGAATGCTCCGCACGGAACGGTGGTTCACATTCGGCTTCCGCAAATCCGCGAGCCTGACGAGCAGCTTGCTTGAACGTTGAAGAGGTGTCCTAATCGACCGCAATAAACCATTTTTTAGGGGGAGTGAAGCTGATGATTCGGAAAAAACGGATACACCTGCTGCTAGCCGCTTGTCTCCTTGCCTTCATCTGTATCGGCGGAAGCGGACTGCTGTCCGATTTGGCCCTGAAGCCGGTCATGAATCGCTCTGGAGGAGGGATTGCGGCAGCCGGTCCGGACCAGCCCGTGAAAATCAAATTCGGCATGTGGGAAACGAAAATGGACATTTTGTTCTGGACCAGCAAAGTCAAGGAATATTCCAAGATCAGGCCGAACGTCACCGTAGAGGTCGAGACGATCCCGGATAACAGCGGACAGTATCTGAAAGTTCGGCTTGCGGCGAACGATTTGCCGGACGTGTTTTATTTGAAGGCATCGCACCTGTCGGTGTACCGGGATGCTCTTCTTCCGTTGAACGGGCTCAAGGCAGCCGGGTCGAACCGGTTTCCTGCCGTTTATAACGGGGATATCCTGGGCTTACCGCTGGTTTCCTTTTCGGAATACGTGTTTTACCACCCCAGTATTTTTCGTGAGCTGAACCTGCAGGTCCCGCAGACGCTGGATGAATTCGTGCAGGTGCTCGAACGGATCAAAAATCATGACCAATATATTCCGATCGCGATTGGCGGGAAAGAGGACTGGACCTTTTACCCTTTTATCGAATTCGGTCCCCCGCTGCTTTCGAAGGATCCCAATTATCTCACCAATTTGTCTTATTCGCCTGAGCCGTTCGGCAAAAACTCACCATTTGATACGGCCGCCAAGCTGCTGAAAACGATCGCCGAGCACAGGCTGGCCGGGTCCGACGCTTTGAGCATCGGGTTCGACGAGGCCAAACAGCTGTTTGAGTCCAACAAGGCCGCGATGATCGCGCTCGGACAGTGGTATTACCAGGACTATATTTCAAATGTCAAAACCGACGAAGATCTGGATGCTTTCGCACTTCCTTGGAGATCGGATATCCGTGAGCCGCTTGAGGCGGTCACGATGCCTGACCAATACATGGCGATCAACAAAACCTCCAAAAACGTGGATGAAATCAAGTCGTTCCTGGAATGGATTTTCAGTCCCGAGGTATACCAGGATTACATCAATTACTCCGGCAACACCTCTACCATGGTGAATATTCCGTCCGATCAGCCCTTTTTTAATAAGGTCAAAACCAGGCATCCTTTCGATCCCTTTATGTATTTTGGTATGAACGAGCGATATGAAACGGTGAAAAACAAAGCGCAGTACAACGAGAAAAAGACGGGGCAGGATATCTTCGCAGGCGCTTCGGTGGAGGATATGCAGCAGTTGCTAAACCGGAACTGGAGCCAGGCGGTAGAACAGTTAAAATAACATGCTGGAGGGTTGAGAAGATGGGCAAATACAAGGCGTTTATCGTGGATGACGAACCGCTGGCCAGACTGGCCCTGCGCGAATACATTACGCTGACCTCAAGCGAGATTGAAATTATCGGAGAGGCGGGAGACGGAGAAGAGGCGTTGAAGCAGCTGGAGGAAAGGCAGGATGTCGATATTGTACTCGCAGATATCCAGATGCCGCGGATGAACGGCGTGCAGCTGCTGGAAGCACTAGGGGGCGCCACCTTTTCCAAACAGCCGCTGACCATCATGCTGAGCGCCTTCGGTGATTACGATTATGTAAGGGAGTCTTTTGTTCTGGGAGCCTTTGACTATATGCTGAAGGCCAATCTGGAAGAGTCCTACATTGCGCCCGTCCTGCAAAAAACGGTGGAAGAGCTGGACAAGCGCCAAAGCCAGTCGGCTGACGCTGCCGATCATGATGAGGATACATGGATCTGCTCCATACTCCACCGGCTGGCCGTTGAATGGATGCCGTTTCCATGCAGCGAGGACGATGAAAGCTTTAACGAATCCCTGCTCCGCTTAAAGAAGCATATGGGCGAAAAAAACCAGGTAGCGGCGGTGATCCGGCTATCGGAAGCCGTGCAGCTTGATCAGATTCACCGCATGATCTTACAGACCGTACAATCAGTAGCGGGCAAAGACCGTCAGGAGGCGGTATCCCATGTATGCCGGGCCGACGAGCGGCAGTATAACGTATTCTTCACCTTTCCGGGGCTTAGCAGCAGCATGGCGGTGAGGAGACTTAGCAATGCGATGCTGACGGATATCAAAATCAGGCTGAAGCAGTTTCTCAATTTAAATTTGTCGATCGGCATCAGCGATGCGGCGGACGGTCTGCAGGAATGGAACCGTCTGTTCCGGCAGGCGGAACGGCTGTCCGTGCTCAGTTACTATCAAGGGTACGACCGTCTTTTTTACCCCGAATCCGAGAAGAAGGCAATCGTTTCCGAGGAAGAGTGGAAGGATGGCTGGCCGCAGTCCAAAGCAGAGCTTGTTCAAGCGTTGAAAGATCCGGACGGCTCGGCGTGGAAACGGCACTATGAGAGCTGCTGCGAGCTGCTGACCGGGAGATTCCCGTCCCAGCCCGGACAGATCCGGTCCGAGCTCGGCGATTTGATCTGGACGGCCGGTTCGCTTTTGTACCGGAAGGGCAGGTCATCGGAAGAGCTTCACGAAGCCTTTCCGCATCCGCTGGAGCAGGTCCGTCTGATGGGTACCTGGGAAGAAACCGTGCAGTGGTGCGACAAATACCTGGACTTCTTGCATGAAAGCCTGCATCCGAAAACCGAGCGCGCCGGAATCTGGCTGAGCCCGATCGTAGCCAAGACGAAAGCCATTCTGGAGAAGCATTACTGCGAGGAAATTCACCTGTCCGTGATCAGCCAGATGGTCGGGGTCAGCGAGAGCTATCTCAGCAAGCAGTTTTCCAAGGAGGTGGGCATTAACTTCATCCAGTATTTGACCCAGCTGCGGATCGAGAAGGCGAAAAAGGGTCTGGAAAACGGACTCAAAATATATGAGGTGGCGGAAATGGTGGGATACGTGAACCCCGAGCATTTCAGCCGGCTTTTCAAAAAAGTCACCGGAGTCAGTCCGCTTGCGTACCGCAGGGACAGCGAATAATTCAATTCAAAAATGATCAACTTCACATCAAAATAGATCATGGTTCCAAGCCTGATACTTTATATGATAGGAGGTACAGACAGACGTGCTGCCGCGCTAAAATTGAATGCCAAAGGAGGGATAGATAACGGAAAGAAAGTAACCGGCCACCAAGCTGCGGGAGATCCATTTGAAGACGACATGACCAAAAAAGAAGGGAATGGTTCCTAGATGCTGCGCAAATCGTTAATCCTTGCACTACTGTGTACGCTGTGTTCCTCTGCTTGGCTGGCTTCGGCCGATGCGGAGACTGCTTCCGATTTCAAAATGAAAGCGTCTTCAAACGAATCGACTGACGCCACGTTTACGGTCACCTTGAAGGGCAGCAATATTAAGGATCTGTATGCTTATGAGGTGAAATTCAAAGTGGATCCAAGCGAGCTCGAGGTAGTCAAGGCCGAAACGAAAATCAAAGGGTATTCCGTTTCGCCTATCGTCAAAAACAACGAGGTGACGATCGCCCATACGAAAATCGGAAACGTCGAAGGGGAAAAGGGCGATTTGGATATCGCGACGATTACATTCAAGGCCAAAAAGGCAGGCTCTTCCCATGTGGAATGGACATCGATGAAAATGCTCGACAAAAACCTGAAGGATCAGGTCATTTCGCCGGGCCAATCGGCTACATACATGAAAATTTTCAAGGATATCGCCGGACATTGGGCCAAAGACGATATTATGCAAATGGTGGATCAAAAGATCGTGGAGGGCATGGACAGCGACCGCTTTTCGCCGAACAGCAATGTTACTCGGGCCCAGTTCGCCGCCCTGATTACAAGAGCGCTTGACCTGAAGGAGGGAGCCGGCAAAAATCCGTTCGCGGACGTCAAGACCGGGGCCTGGTACGAGGATACGGTGAAAAAGGCTTATTCGGCAGGCATCATCAGCGGTGTGAGCAGCAATAAGTTTGCTCCGGATCAGAGTATTACGCGCGAAGAGATGAGCACGATGCTGATGCGGGCAAAGGCTGCTGCGCAGGGGGTCAAGGCAGATGATCTCACGGGAACCGCATCCGTATCGTTCAAGGACGCCGGTAAAATCAGCGCTTGGGCGCAAAAATCCGTCAGCTTTGCCATTTCCTCGGGACTCATGAAGGGTAGAACGGATACGACGTTTGCTCCGAAAGAGCATGCGACAAGAGCGGAATCTGCCGTTGTCATCAAGCGCCTGCTGTCGGCAGGCAAATAGGCGAAATCAATTCATCGTTACCGAAAGAAAGAGGACATGATTCGTAAGCAGAGAGGAAGATGAAAGTGAAGAGAAAATTCTTGCCGTTTGGCATCATCCTGTCCGCGCTCGTTGGCCTGCAGCTTTGTTTTTCTGCCGGAAGCACTTTTGCGGCGGGGGATGGCGATGCGTATGTCAAGGATTATAATGACGGGAATGTGAGCGGCTGGACTGCCGTGAAGGGTACGACGACTTTTACGGCTGACAGCGGGGCCGTCAAGGCGGTTACCCAAGGTGCGGTCATCATGGCGGACATGGAAGCTCCTCAGACCGCACATGGGGATTACGAAGTGAAGCTTAAATTCAATCAGGCGCCAACGCGTTTTGGCTTGGTATACCGCTATGTGGATAAGGACAATTACAATGTCATTCAGTATGATACGAACAGTTGGGGCTGGGATTCGTACAAGGACGGAAAGGAGACGTACGGTAACATCCAGTCGACGTCGCCGACGTTTGCGGCCGGGCAGCAGTATACGTTTAAGCTCCATTATGAAGGGGACAGCGTGCAGCTAACGGTTGACGGCAGCAGTGTCCTGAATACGACGCTGCCGGGGCTTCCTTCCTCGGCAGGCAAAATCGGCCTTCGCAGCTGGTTCGACAACAAAACGATCCTGATTGATGACGTAAAGCTGACCAAGGTCAATGTGGTCAACCCGGATCCGAAGCCGATTACGGTAACCGATACGCTGACTTCAGGTAAAATGAAGGCCGAAATCGACAAAGAGTTTCCGCGGGTGAAAAAGTATACGTGGAACAGCAGCAGCGCAGAAATGAACGGGCAGCTGAACGGAATGAACGAGCTTAGAATCAACGGCAAATCTTATTACCCTACGGCTCTATCCTATATTAAGAAGGATGCAGCCGGAGATAAAGGCGAAACGGCTGTTTACACGCTGATGGTTCCAGGCATTAACGTGAAACTGGTCGTGGAAATGGAACTGAAGGATAACGTGCTCCAAATGAAAGTGACGGACCTTCAGGAAAACGGAACGGAAAAAGTGAAGACGATCGAATTCCCGAATCAGGATCTTGTTTCCGTCCTTGCAACGGAGCCGAAGGCACAAGAAACCGCGGCCTGGGTCACAGGCGGCTGGAACATCATTAACGAAGAGTATACGGATGTGAAAACGGCAACGGCCAACATATCCGGCGGACGCACGTACGCATTCCTTAACTCGGATCAGCTGGCTGCAGCCGTGATGACGAATGTGGTGAACGCGAACGACAAGGTACGCGTTAAAGTGGCCACCGATGCGACGCTGAACACGAAAAAGGCTGCCGTATCCGGCGGTGAGTTCACGTATCGCGGAAGTACGGTGCTGGATCCTGAGCCTTTGCCATGGGTGAAGGTGATCCTCACGCCGGATGCCAACGGCGACAAGGTGTTGGATTGGCAGGACGGAGCGATCGCTTATCGGGAGCATGCCCAGGCGCCTAAGGGAAGCGAACTGATCAAGGACAATCTGTCGTATATCTCGATGAACATCGGTTCTACGACAACGTCGCCTTTTCTGCGCGCTTTCGATAATGCCAAGAAAATTTCGAATCTGACCGACGGCTTCGGGCAAATCATTCTGTTCAAGGGCTATCAGGCCGAAGGGCATGATGATTCCCACCCGGATTACGGCGGCCATATCGGCATTCGTCAGGGCGGCAAGGAAGACTTTAACTTCGTTCTGAGCGAAGGCAAAAAATATAATATCCGCGGCGGCGTCCATATCAACGCAACGGAATACATGCTGGATGCGTTCGAAACGAAAATGGACAATTTGACGCAGCCGCTGGCCAAGGGCTGGGGATGGCTGGATCAGGCGTTCTACGTAAACAAAACGAAAGACGTGGAATCCGGTGAGCTAAAGCGCCGTCTGGATATGCTGAAGGCCGACACGGGAGATAATCTCTCATTTGTTTATGTCGACGTCTACGAAGGCGCAGACTATAACGCCAAGAAACTGGCCGAATATATCAACGGCAACGGCTGGATGCTAGGAACGGAATTTGCGGGGCCACTGTTCGAACAGGCATCATGGGTGCATTGGGGAACAGATCCCGGGTATCCGAACCAAGGCAATAACAGCAAAATTATCCGCTTCCTCCGAAATCAGGAGTTAGACGGCTTTTTAAGCAATCCTTTGCTGAAAGGCAATAAGCAGGTGGGTGTCGGATACTGGCAGGGCAGTTCGTATTTTTCAAGTTACAAGAGTACGACGGCAGCATTCTTTAATCAAAACTTGCCAACTAAATACATGCAGTATTTTCCGATCATGAAAATGACGGATGACCGGATTGATTTCGGCAGCAACGTTACGGTGCAGCGCGCAGCGGACGGTAAAATCCATCTGAGCAAGGACGGCAACGATATTGCCATCATGACGGATAGCAGCGAAATCACTGACAGTAAAGTCTTTATACCATGGGATCCAGTGAAGGAGGATAAAATTTATCACTGGAATCCGGCCGGCGGTTCATCGACATGGGCGCTCCCGGCTTCATGGAGCGGCGTAACGACGGCACAGCTGTATAAGCTGACAGATCTTGGACACGAACGGGTAGGCAGCGTCGCGGTTAGCGGAGGCAAGGTAACGCTGTCCGCCGAAAAAGGTGTGGGCTACGTGCTGTACAAATCCACGCCGCAGGATAGCCCGGAGATGGAATGGGGCGAAGGCGGCCTTGTAAAAGATCCAGGCTTTGACAGCCAGAAGTTCGGTTCTTGGCAGAAATCTTCCTCGGCAAGCGCGACAGACCATATTCAATACGTGAAGGACAATAATGCGGATGACCAGCTTCAGGTCAAGGGACCAGGCGATGCAACGATCCAGCAGGTGATTAAGGGTCTTACGCCGGGCAAAACCTATTCGGCATCCGTATGGGTGAAAGTGGACGGGAAACGTAAAGTCGAAATTGGCGTCAAGCAAGGTAATGATGCTGTCAGCAACAGGCTTGACAACACGGATCACAAATATTTATCCCAGCAGCACAAATACTCAGGCACCAATTTCCAGAGAATCAAGGTGAATTTTGATGCAACAAGCGAGCAAGCGACGCTGTATTTGAAAGTAGATGAAGGCAGCGCCGTGGTCACTTTCGATGATGTGAGAGTCTGGAAGAATCCGACCAAAACCGATGCAGGAGACTCCGTTTTCTACGAGGATTTCGAGAACGTGGACGAAGGATGGGGGCCATTCGTGTACTCCAAGCAAGGGCCGGTCCGCACGCATCTGGCAGAAAAGGGCGGCAATCAGATCCAAACGTACGTCCTGGACGGAAATTGGTCACTTAAAACGAATGAAGAAGGTACAGGTGAGTGGCTGCGTACGCTACCGCATACGCTGAGCCTGAAGGAAGATAACCGCTATCATCTCACGCTGGATTACAAGTCCGATGAGCTGGATATGTATACCGTGGCGGTTCGAGTGAACGAGAACGGAACGGTGCGGGATCTTGCGTCCGAAAACTTGAAGGAAGGACGCAATACACTGGATATCCGTTTCGCTACGGAAGGCGCAAAAGATGCATATCTCGCGATCATCAAGAACAAAACCAACAATCAAAAAGAGCTGACGGGTACGCTGGTTGTTGATAATATCCGCGTTGATGACGAAGGACCGATCGCACCTGAAGAAGGCGTAAAAGTGGCGAAAATTACGCTGACTCCGCAGGACATTGAGCTGAATAAGGGACAGAGCTCCCAAATCACAGCCCGGGTGGAGCCGTCTAACGCCTATGACCGCAGCGTCCTGTGGACTTCCGACAAACCGGAGATCGTATCTGTGGATTCATCAGGAAAAATAACGGCGCATATGGCAGGGACAGCCGTGATTACGGTTACCGCCAAAGACGGCAGCGGCGTAACCTCCACGGTAACCGTAAAGGTATACGACGCGAACGAGCTGATTCCTGGGTCGCAGATGTCGGCCACGGCTTCAAGCTTCCAGCCGGGCGATGAGCCGGCGAATGCGCTCGATGGCGATCCGGATACGATGTGGCATACAAAATGGACTCCGGCTCATCTGCCGGAATCGATTACGCTCAATCTTGGCGGAAGCTATCAGGTCAACCAACTCAAATACACGCCGAGATCCGGTGCCGGGAACGGCACGATTACTGGCTATAACCTGTATGCAAGCACGGACGGAGTGGAATTCACGAAGATCGCAAGCGGATCCTGGGTTCGCGATGATAAGGTAAAAAGCGTCCGGTTTACGGCTGTTAACGCGACGCATCTAAAACTTGAAGCTGTGGAGGGCGTGGGCAATTTCGCTTCCGCCGCGGAAATTGAAGTGTTCAAGGTGGCGGATGCTGCCGAAGAAGTCAAGGTTACGGGCGTGACCCTCGACAAGAAGGAGGTTACCCTCAAAGAGGGTGAGACGACAGAACTTACGGCAGTTATTCTTCCAGACAATGCGACGAACAAGAACGTGAGCTGGAGCAGCAGCAATGACGAGGTGGCTACCGTCGAGGCGAAGGATGGCCGTGCTACCGTTACCGCCAAGAAAGAAGGAACCGCCGAGATCACCGTCACAACGACAGACGGGAGCTTTACGGATGTCAGCCGGATTACCGTACGTAAAAACGGCGGCAATCAGGAAGAATCGACGGTACTGACGGCACCAGTTCAAGTTCAAAGCGGGGCGGAATTCCAGGTGCAGTTCGGACTTCGCAATCTGAAACACAGCGTTTATGCACAGGATATCGAGTTTACGTATGATCCGGCCTTGATGGATTTTGTATCCGCGAAGTCCATCCTCGCAGGCGTAAGCATTCTGGAAACGCAGCAAACGCCGGGTAAAGTAAGGCTGATTGCAGCCAGCGAAGGGGCGGATCATGCCGTAACCGGAAATGCGGACTTGTTTGAACTGACATTCAAGGCGAAGGAGACATCGGAGCCAGTCAGCGGCAGTATCACGGCAGCCAAGACGACGATCTCCGACGAACAGGGAACGGAATATTCCGCAGCTTCGTCCCAGGCAAAGGTTGAAATTGGCGGCAAAGTGACGAATGTCGGCGATATCAACGGCGACGGCAAAGTGAGTATCGGGGACCTCGCGATCATTGCGGCACATTATGGAAAATCGACAACCAGTCCGGATTGGGAGCAGGCGAAAAAAGCCGATGTGAACGGCGATGGACAGATCGGTCTGGAAGATCTGGTGATTGTGGCCAAAAAGATTGTAGGGTAAACCAAAAGCAATGACGAGGTACATGGTGTCCTTGTAGGCAGCACCATGTACCTTGTTTAAATCACCAAAAAGAGATCGTTCGATCGGGGTGAGTAAATTGAGAAAAAGTTTGGGCGTGTTCATGGTTTTATGCCTGGTTTTCTGCACGTTTCCGCTATACTCCGCCAGCGCTGCAGCAGATGTGAATGCTAAGCCGAAGGTCATTCCGAGTCTGAGGGAATGGAGCGGCGGCTCAGGAAACTTTACAATGACTTCAGGCTCCAGAATCGTCATTGATGCAGCCTCATGTGCATGCAAGCTCCCGGAGACGGCCAAGGTATTGCAAGAGGATTTAAAAGAAATGACCGGTTATGATCTTCCAGTCGTCGCTTCCGGTTCGGCGTCGGCCGCAAAAGGGGACTTCCTGCTGCTGATGAATAAGACCCGGGACGATTCCATCGGTGATGAAGGATACGCTTTTGAGGCGGGGGATTTCGTTTCGATCCGGGCCAATACGGAAACCGGCGTGTTTTACGGCACGAGAACGGCGCTGCAAATCTTAGAACAAGATCCTTCGAAGGCCAGCATTGTGAAGGGGACAGCGAAAGACTATCCCAAGTACAAGGAAAGAGGCTTTATGCTGGACGTCGGGCGCAAATTCTTCCCGATGAGCTTTCTGAAGGACTATGCCAAGTTCATGTCCTACTATAAAATGAACGACTTTCAGCTTCATTTAAACGACAACGAAATTTTTAGCGATACGAGCCGGGCGAACTGGAACAAGTACTCCGCATTCCGGCTGGAAAGCACGAAGTATCCCGAGCTTACGGCAAAGGACGGCTCATACAGCAAGCAGGATTTCCGGGAACTGCAGGATATCGCGGGCATCCGCGGCGTCACGATTACGCCGGAGTTCGATACGCCGAGCCATGCCCTGGCTTTTACCAAGGTAAGGCCGGATCTCGTCAAGGATAATTTGCCTGTGGATCATTTGGATATCACCCGCCCGGAAGCGGTCGATTTCGTCAAGGATGTCTGGAGCGAATATCTGGATGGCAAGTGGTTCGATTCGGGTACCGTTCATTTCGGAGCGGATGAATTTGACCGTAACGACAAGTCGACCTATGAAAAGTACCGGCAGTTCTTAAACGAGATGAATGCTTTTTTCAAAAGCAAAGGAAAACAGGCGAGAATGTGGGGGAGTTTAAAGCAATTTCCGGGGACGACCCCAGTGGATACGGACATTATCACACATGGCTGGTCCAATGGATGGCAAGATCCGGTTGAAACCGTTAATCAGGGCTATAACATTATCAATACGCTCGACTCTTATCTTTACATCGTCCCCAAGGCTTCCTACTACCACGACTATCTGGACTCACAGTGGCTGTATAACAATTGGGATCCGACCGTATTCGGCGGTAGCCTGAATCTGAAGGACGGAGAACCGAAGCTGCTTGGCGGCATGTTTGCGGTTTGGAACGATCTGCTCGGCAAAAAGGTTACCGCGGACGAGGTGCATGATCGCGTGAAACAGGCGATGCCGGTACTAGCCGAAAAAATGTGGAGAGGTTTAAGCACAGATACCGCGTACTCCGATTTCAAACAGCTTGCAGGCACGCTTGGCGAAGGTCCAGGGACACAACTGATGCATACGGTCGACTCCGCCACGGATCTGATCGTTCATTATCCATTGGAAGAGAGCGTCGGCACGAGCACCCAGGATCAATCCGGCAATGGTTATGACGGCAAGCTGAATGAAGTGGATTTGGCAAGCGCAGGAAAAACGGGCAAAGCTGGTTCTTTTCATGGAGGCAGCAGTCATATCTCGACGGGCCTTGGCGACGTAGGTTTTCCGTGGACCGCCTCCGCATGGGTAAAGCTGGAGGAACAGCAGCAGGAGGGCGAAGCGATTTTCATGGAGTCGGACTACGGTGCGCTGAAGCTTAAGCAGAAAACGACAGGCAAAGCGGGATTTACCCGTGAGGGCTATGATTTCAGCTTCAACGCATCCATTCCTACCGGTCGCTGGGTACATGTTGCCTTCAGAGGCGACCTGAAAGGAACCTCGCTGTATGTCGACGGGGAACTTAAGGCGTCTGTCGCGGATGTGACCCGAATGCCGGCAGCATTCGCCGGAAGCCGCAGCCAAGCATTTACGGGAATGCTGGATGACCTGAAGTTGTACAAAAAAGCTCTGACCGGGAAGGAAATCGCGCTGGAAGCGGGGTCTCCGCCTTGGACAGTGAACATCGCCGCGCATAAGCCGGCTTCGGCTTCATCTATAGAAGTCCCGCAGTTCAAACCGGAGCTTGCGTTTGATGAGAACGAAGATAGCGGCTCCC
This sequence comes from Paenibacillus dendrobii, assembly GCF_009807035.1. GTDB lineage: Bacteria > Bacillota > Bacilli > Paenibacillales > Paenibacillaceae > Paenibacillus_AQ > Paenibacillus_AQ dendrobii. Next base: position 146,267 of record NZ_WUBI01000002.1, on the reverse strand, counting down.
GCTGGTCGTCCGGTTATACGGACAATGAGTGGCTGCAGGTGGATCTCGGACAAATGACGGACATCGGCAAGGTCATTATCAAATGGGAAAATGCATACGCGAAAGGGTATAAAATACAGGTCTCGGACAAAGGAGAGCAGTGGCGGGATGTCTATGCCACCAGCGCCGGTGTCGGCGGGACGGAAGTGATCAAATTCCCGACGGAGCAAGCACGCTATGTGCGGATGCAGGGTACGAAAAGATCGGGCACGTACGGATTTTCGCTGTATGAGCTAGAAGTCTATCCGCCCAACCCGGGAGATGAGGTTCCTGCGCCAGTGCCCATCCGGTACACGCAGGACTTCGAAAATAATTCGATCGGCGGCTGGCAGCATGCCATCGGAACGGGCGTCGGCAGCATGGCTGTCGTAGATGCGCCTGGAGGATCAAGCCAGCATGCTCTCAAACTGACGGCAAACAACGTGAACAATATGTTTGTGGATCAGAATTCCCCGCTGATCAAGGATGGGGAAATCGAATTCAAGGTGACACCTGAAAGCGATGTCATCCGTACCGGCATTGTTTTCCGTTACGTGGATGAGAATACATGGGCTTCCGTCGGATTCGATAAGAATGCCTGGTATTGGGTCAATGCGCAGGATAATTACGGGGCGATGACGACGGATCAGGGGGCTTTATTGAAGAAAGGCGAAACTGCCACGGTAAAAGTGAAATTTGAGGGCACCTACATTACGCTGATCGTCAACGGTAAAACCTATTTTGAAGGCGCTCTTCCGAAGCTGCCTGCAGACGAAGGCAAAATGGGAGCGAGAGTGTTCGGTCCGGCCGTCGCCATCTTCGACGACTTCAAGTACGCGAACAACGTCGCGGAGGTGCCGGTGACCGGAATTAAGGCGGACCCGGCGGAAATCAGCTTGAAAGTCGGTGATAAGGCGGAACTGAAAGCGGCCGTTCAGCCTTCGAATGCGAGCAATAAACAGGTCAGCTGGAGCAGCAGCGATGAGTCCGTAGCCAAGGTCGAGATCGTGAACGGCAAGGCAGAGGTCAGCGCAGTGAAGGAAGGCAGCGCCGATATTACGGCGGTTACCGCCGCCGGAGGCTATAAGGCGGTTGTGAAGGTAACGGTGACCGCAGAAGCCCAGCACGGTGTAAGCACGGTCTTACGACTGCCATCGTCGATCGAAGCCGGTCAAAGCTTCACGGCCGTGTTAGGTCTTCAGGATGTCGGCAGCGCGGTCTATGCCCAGGATCTTACGGTTCAATATGACGCCGAAAAAATGGAGTTTGTTGAGGCAAAGCCGCGGCACGCAGGCGTGGACTTGGTAGAAACCAAGCATACGGACGGAACCGTCCGATTGATTTTGGCTAGCCAGGGAGCTGGGCATGAGGTGAAACAGGCTGGAGACATGGTGGAGCTTACCTTCACGACCAAGCCGCTGTCCGAGCCGACGAAAGGCTTCATTCGGGTGGCTGCGGCTACTCTGGGCGATGCCGAGGGGAGCGAGCTCGAAGCGGGATTGTCGTCAGCGGAGATTGAGATCACTCGCGAATCCACGGGAATCAGCGGAGATATCAACGGCGACGGCAAAGTCAGCATCGGCGATCTGGCGATCGTTGCGGCCAGCTATGGCAAGACATCGGCTGATGCCGATTGGAATCAGGCCAAACGGGCCGATGTGAATCATGACGGTAAGATCGATCTAACGGATCTTGTGCTTGTAGCGCGGAATATCACTTCGTAGCGCTGCGGAGATTTGCACAGAAAATGTTGAGAATTGATATGTATTCTGAAAAGCCCGCCAGGTCAAGGAATCGCGTGAACGAAATGCGCTCATATGACCCTTGTCCTGGGGCTTTCCCCGTTCCAGCGGACCTGTCATTTCTGTGCTTCTAACGGTGTTGCGGCATTCAATGGATCAAGGATGTCCAGAACAATAAGTGGCACATGGATCATCCGGTAGCCAGCATCAACCTTCATGGCGGTCTGGGACTGTTTCAGGAAGACTGGGCCGGTACGGCGCAAAATGCCAGGGAAGGACGCACGAAAAATGGCTATAACCGTAAGCTCGACGGTACCTGGAATTCATGGAGCACCCAGAAAATTTCCTCCAATAACGTCCTTGCGAATTGGGACGGAGGCGTGACGAACGACTATTTCTGGTTCAAAGCAGGCGGAACGACCACTCCAAGCATCAGCAATCCTACCACTCCATCACTCAACCCTCATCGTCTGCATTTGACAGCATTCAGCTAGCAAGCAACCAGGCGGTTTGCCTGAACGGGAAGTTCAATGTCAACTGGCAGATGCAGCCGTCCAGCTCTCCTCTATTCAAATACGATATCTCGGTATGCGATAACGCGGCATTAACCGGCAATCCGATGGCCCACGCTGCCGAGGTGAAGCCCGAGGCGTCATCCGCTTCCGTTGCGGCGGGCCTGTCAGCCGGCATGACTTATTATGTGAAGCTGACCATCACGGATATTTTTGACCGCAGCAGCGCGGTTACAATGCCCGTAACGGTGGGGAGCAGCGTCGTATTTGATCCTGCTGCTTCCTACAAGCTGGTCAATAAAAAAAGCGGTAAAGTCATCGACGTTCCCGGGCATCCGCAAGCAACGGCACGCAGTTGATTCAGTACCAGGACAAAGCGAGCAGCAATCAACTGTGGAATATCGTGGATACGGGTAACGGGTACTTCAAATTGATGAATAAGAGCAGCGGCATGGCGATGGATGTGAATGGTGGATCAAGTACCGACGGTACCGCGATCATCCAATATACCTACGCCGGTTCAAGCAATCAGCTCTGGACCTTGATCGAGAGCCTACCGGGCTATTTCAGTGTTCTCAGCCAAAATAGCGGTAAAGCGGTTGAAGCTCAAAACGGCTCGCTGGCGGACAACGCGCTTCTGGTTCAGCAGCCGCGCACGAATGCAGATCAGCAGCTGTGGAGCATCGTACAGGTTCAATAATGTAAAAAGAATGCGGGGCGAATCATATTGAAATGTTTCCATGTCAAGTTGTCTATTCTATCGGTTTGTTTACTGCTTATGTGTGCATGGATGCTGCTGAGCTCGGAGTCGGCCAGCGCCGCAGCCGTGGGATCGGTCTCGGACTTCAAGCAAACGGATGATAAGACATTTACGATTACCGCGGGTCAAGATAAGGTCAAAGTCATATTCGAGAGGGATGACATGGTCCGGATTTGGCTGGGTGTGAACGGACAGTTTACGGAGCTTAAAGGCAAAAGCTCCGGACAGCCTGCCGAACCGATCGTAATCAAGGAGGATTTCGGACCGGTCAAGATTGGTTGGTCGGACGAAGGATCTTATTACAAAATGGAAACCGGAAAGTTCGTTCTCCGGGCCTACAAAGCGCCGCTGAAATTTGCGATGTACCGCAAGGACAATCAAACCGTGGTCTGGGAGGAAGCCGCAAGTCTCAGCTATAGCGGCCAATCAGCATCCCAGCAGCTGGTCCGGGGCGAAGACGAATATTTTTACGGCGGCGGCATGCAAAACGGCTACTTCAACCACCGCGACCGCAAAATATCCATTTCGGAGAACTACGGCGATTGGGGAAGCGGCACGGTATCCAACCCGTCACCGTTTTACTTGAGTACCGCGGGTTATGGCGTGCTGCGCAATACATTCCAAAACGGTGTGTATGATTTCGATTCTACGGTGAAGCTCACACATGACGAGAATCGCTTTGATGCGTATTACTTTTACGGAGAGAGTATCAAGGACATTCTGAACGGTTTGACGGATTTAACGGGCAAACCGGCTCTAATCCCGCGCTGGGGTATGGGCCTTGGCGATGCGGATTGCTATAACCGTGCTCCGGAGAAAACGACGGATGTCATTGAGAAAGTCGCCAAGGCTTACCGCGACCACGATATGCCAGGCGGCTGGATTTTGCCCAATGACGGTTACGGGTGCGGATATTCCGATCTTGGTCCGACCGTGGATGAACTGAAAAAGCTGGGATTCTACACCGGCCTCTGGACACAAAACGGCGTGGACCAAATCGCGCATGAAGTCGGCGTAGACGGCACCAGGCTAGCGAAGCTGGATGTGGCATGGGTTGGACCGGGATACGATTTTGCATTGAATGCCACGAAGCAAGCTTACCAGGGCATCGAGAATAACTCTAATGATCGTGGTTATGTATGGTCGGTCGGAGGATGGGCGGGAACGCAAAGGTACTCGGCCGTCTGGAGCGGCGACCAGTCAGGCAACTGGGATTACATCCGTTTCCACATTCCCACGTTGATAGGAGCGGGACTCTCCGGTATCCCGTATGCCACGGGAGATGTGGACGGCATTTTTGGCGGGAGCGCCAAGACGTATGTCCGGGATTTGCAGTGGAAAGCGTTTACCCCGATTCTGATGAACATGTCCGGTTGGGCCGCGAAGGATAAGCAGCCGTGGGTCTGGGGAGAACCTTACACGAGTTATAACCGCGACATCCTAAAATTGAGACAGCGGTTGACGCCCTATTTCTATACCTATCTGAATGAAGCTTATGAATCGGGAGCGCCTCTGGTGAGGGGCATGATTTACAGCGATCCGGACGATCCGAACGCCAAGGGTACGCTGACCCAATATCAGTTCATGTCCGGCGACTCCCTGCTTGTGGCTCCTGTCTACTCGGATACAACGACCCGAAACGGCATCTATTTGCCGAAGGGCAAATGGATCGACTATTGGACCGGGGACGCGCATTACGGCTCCAAAATGCTTGATGAGTACGCAGCACCGTTGAACCGTCTGCCGCTGCTCGTCAAAGCGGGAGCCATCATACCAATGTATCCCGAATCGCTGTATGACGGGCAGGTTCCGGCCGAACCGGTCACTTACGATATATATCCGTACCAAACATCCAGCTTTACGTTGTACGAAGACGATGGCGTATCGAAAGAGCATCGTACGGGCAAGTTTGCCAAAACGCGCATCGATTCGATCGCACCCGAACGCGGAACGGGCGACTTGACCGTTAAAGTGGGGGCGAGCATCGGGGAATATCAGGGCAAACCGGATTCCCGTATCAGCCAATTCATGATCCATATGCCGAATCAACCTGTCTCGGTCTCATTGGATGGATCGGCATATACCCGTCAGGTTTCGAAAGCAGCATACGATGCAGCCGGAAGCGGTTGGTTTTATGATGCATCGGAAAAAGGCGGGGTGCTGTATGTCAAAACGCCTAAGCTTCCGACTGATCGGGCTTTTGAGCTTACGGTTTCCGGTTTTAAAGCCGATACGACGCCGCTCACGGATGCGGTAAAGATCGAGCTTCCGCAGGAGGATACCGATCCAAGCCGTATTCCGCAGGATGATATCGTAGCCACGGCTACAAGCGCGGACGTCTCAGCGCCTGCTGCGAATGTGCTGGACGGCAATTTCGAATCCATTTGGACGACGCCTGTGGACGGCAGCGCCAAGCTGCCGCAATCGGTCACGCTGGATCTTGGAACGAAGCAGTTCGTGAACAAAATCAAAGTCCTGCCAAGGCAATATGGAGGCAAAAATGGCATCATTACACGTTATGCCATTTCAACCAGCACCGACGGCGTCAACTATACAGAAGTGGTCAGCGGCGAATGGAACGATGATAAGCAGGAGAAAACCGCGGCTTTTGATACGGTCGAAGCTGCCTTAGTCCGGCTGGAGGTCAGAGACGGTGTCGGAGGCTTCGCTTCGGCGGCAGAAATCAATGTCTATCGGGATGTAACGAAGCCCGCTCCGACAGCCATTCCGAAGACAGAAATGAAAGCATCGGCTCTCAGCTACCAGCCCGGCAGTGAAGCTTCCAAGGCGATCGACGGAGACCGAAACACGGTCTGGCATACGAAATGGGACGGCTCCGACAAGCTCCCGCAGTCCATCGTCCTAGATCTAGGGGAGGTCCGCGAGATCAGCCAGTTCCGCTATGCCCCCCGCACAGATGCGGGGAACGGGACGATCACGGCTTATAATCTGTATGCAAGCACGGACGGCCAATCCTATACGAAAATAGCAAGCGGTAACTGGGTACGAAACAATCTGAAGAAATACATCGCTTTTTATCCGGTCATGGCCAGGTATGTGAAGCTCGAAGCGACTGCTGCAGTCGGCGGTTTTGCTTCTGCTTCGGAGCTCGACGTGTATGAAGCGCCAAAGCAGGCACCGGAACTTTCCGTCATTTCGGAGGGGAAACGAGCGACTGCGGACAGCGAGGATCCGAACCATACCGCAGGGCACGCAAATGACGGCGATCCGGATACCTATTGGTCGGCGGCAGACGCCAAGGCTAATCATGCCTGGATGGTGGATCTTGGGGCCATGTATTCGATCCAAGCGACGGAAGTTTCGTTCGAGCGCAGCGAGCTGGCGTATGGATACAAAATCGAGGTCCGCGAGAACGATCAATCCAGTTGGATCACGGTTGCGGACCGAAGCAGCAACTCGACTGCCGGAACCGTGCTGAAAGACACCTTCGGCAGTCGAGGGAAATACGTACGCATTACGGTCACGGGTCTTCCGGGCGAAAATAAGGCGGCCATCCGCGAATTCAAGGTGTACGGCTTGCCTTCCGCGGGAACTGCCAAAGTCACGGGGGTTGCATTGGACCGTGCCACGTTGTCGCTGAAGGCACTCGATCAACCAGTCATGCTGACCGCCACCGTAGAGCCGGAGGATGCGGCGAACAAAGCCGTCACCTGGTCCAGCAGCGATCCGGGCATCGCGGCGGTGGATGCAAGCGGTAAGGTCACGCCGAAGGGGGAAGGAAAAGCCGTCATTACCGTATCTACAAAGGATGGCGGGTTTACTGCCACGAGCGAGGTGACGGTAAGCGGCCAACCGGATCTGGAGCAAATTCCGCAGAGCCAAATGAGCGCCAGCGCGACCAGCGGCGAAGCAGGTGTCAATGACCCGGCGTTTGCTTTGGACGGCAACCCGGATACGCATTGGCATACCAAATGGTATAACGTGGATCCGCTGCCACAGTCTCTAATCGTAAATCTTGGCGGAACGTACAAAGTCGGCAAAATCGGCTACCTGCCGCGTCCCGATGCCGGGAATGGAACAATTACGGCTTATAACGTGTATGTGAGCAGCGATGGAGCTAAGTTTACCAAGGTGTCGGAAGGCACATGGCTTCGCAATAAACAGCAGAAGGAAGTGAATTTTGCTCCTGTAGAAGCGGCTTACGTAAAGCTTGAGGCCGTACAGGGCGTAGGGGATTTCGCTTCGGCTGCAGAGCTTTTCGTATTCAAGACTAAAGAGACTTCCAGCGGGCCATCCGCGCAGCTTACACCGGATAGCCCGGTGGCTTCCGGGCAGCCGTTCAAGGTGGACTTAGGTGTGAATGGCATGTCGGAACCTATTTTCGCGATGGATGCTTCCCTTCAATATGATATGGAGCATATGAGCTTCGTCTCGGCCGAGTCCTTGATTCCGGGCGTGAACATCGTGGAAACCAAGTCCGGGGAGCCGGGAAAACTCCGGGTAATCATCGCGAGCGAAGGGGCCGATCACGGGTTGTCCGGAAACCAAGCGATCATTGCCGTCACGTTCCTGGCGAAGGAGACATCCGAGACAGTGACCATCAATATGACGGTATCGGATATTGTGCTCGGCGATGCGAACGGGCATGAAACGCAGGCTGCATCCGCATCTGCCCAAGTTCAGATCACTGCCGGTCACCCGGGCGGCATTTCAGGCGACGTCAACGGCGACGGCAAAGTCAGCATCGGCGATTTGGCCATCCTGGCTGCCCAATACGGGAAAGACGCTTCAAGTCCAAACTGGAATGCGATCAAGCATCTGGATCTGGACGGCAGCGGATCGATCGATATCGCGGATTTGGCCATCGTGGCCAAGAAGATCACTCAGGTTAATTGATTGGAACCAGGCGGTAAGGGGCAACTCAGCCTTGCCGTCTGGACTTCCACTGATGAATAGGAGGATTAATAGCGCAACTAAGGCTATAAAGTGGAGGATACTTCGACAGTGATATTTTTTGCATTCGTCGCGGCATGTGGTTTACCGATAAACTCCGGCGGTAAGAAGCAACCATTCGTTTCTGTGATGTCGCGATATGTCTGGATTGTCAACCAAGCGGATGCGGACCTGGGCGATAGATTGAACTTAAGGAGTTGGTGGAAAAAATGCGAAAGAGTTCATCATTATGAAAGGGAGGAGGCCATGCGGTGAATAAAGGGAAAATCAGAATGGTGAGTATGGCACTGATCATGTCGTTATTTATGGGCTATTTCGAGGCAGGCTCGCGAGCGTATGCCGATGTATTCGAAGAAGATGAACTATCCCTTGTGGATCATCGACAAGCGAAATCAGCCATTATCTGGTGGGACAGTGATTCTGACGCCAAGGTAACAGCTTACGCGGCCGGAGAGCTTAGGTCGTATATCGAACGAATCAGCGGAACGGCGGTTCCCGTTGTTCAAGGAAAGTTGTCCGGCGAGGAAGAAAACACGCACGATCATCTATCCAGCGCATTGATCATCATCACCGGTGATCAGGCGAAACCTTATATCAATGGCAAGCAAACGGCAGACATACCGGCTGGATGGCTGAGAAGCGCGAATGAAAAGCTGAACGGCAAGAAGGAGGATTCATTCGCCTTAGAAACGGCAAACAACGGTCTTATTCTGGCAGGGGTAAATGAACGTGGTACGCTGTATGCCGCCTACGATTTGCTGGGGAGGATGGGCGTGACGTTTTTTGCGCCGACGTTCGAAACTTACGGCGGCCATGCTGAATATGTGCCTGCTCATAGTTCCATCACGTTACCGGCAATCAGCGAGGTGCAGGAACCTGGCTTTACGGTTAGGCGCAAATACGTAGAGGAGGGGTGGAGCCATTCGGCGGAGAATCTGCCCGCACTGATCGACTGGATGGCCAAAAACAAGTTGAACACGTTGGTCGTACCCTACGATTATGTCGCTCAGGGTAATACCCGCTGGGATGACTGGAGGGAAAAGCTCATCCCCGAGCTGAACAAAAGAGGGATGATGGCAGAGGTAGGTGGGCACGGCTTTGAGAGCTTCCTCCGCAAAGACAAATATGGCGCGGCCCATCCGGATTGGTTCGTCAGTGGCTATAACGTGTTCAATATTACCAGTGACAAGGCTGTTGATGCTTACGTGGACGAAGTCGTGGCTTACCTGAAGGCAAGACCGGAAATCCGTATTTTTGATGCCTGGCCTCCTGATGTTGCCACTTGGCCCCCGAGCGTCATCACCAAATTCGGCAGCAGCGCCAATGCTTACGCCTACGTCGTCAACAAGCTGCACGATGCCGTGGAGAAAGAGCTGCCGGGCGTTCGCCTTGAGGCTATCGCGTACGCTACCCATGATCAGCCGCCTAGCAATGCCTACATGTACGACGAATCCATCCTCATTGATTTTGCTCCATATTTCAGAAGCTACCGGGATACGATTTTCGACCCGAACTCTGCCGTGAATAAACCTTCCATTAATTTAATTAACAAGTGGAAACAAGTCTTCAAAGGGGATCTGGCCATGTACGAATATTACCGGCGATATGCCTTTCATTCCCTGCCGGTTGTTTTTCCGCAGTTGATCGGTCAGGAGCTTCCCTATTATAAAACCTTGGGCGTGAACGGCATCGGCACCTATTCCGAGCCTGGTGACTGGATCACGTTTGAACCGACGCATTACATTTTGGCTCAAATGTCTTGGAACCCGGAGGCGGATGCGCAAGCTCTGGTAGCGGAGTATATCGAGTCCAGGTATGGCGCTGCCGCAGGGGAAATGAGCGAATATCTCCGACTTGCAGAAGAGGCGGGACGCACGTTATTCAATCAGCCTGCGGGTGATTTCAGCAACATGAATGCCGTGACGAAGGCCAGGGACAATTACATGCAGGCCAAGTCGCAGCTGGCAAGTGCTCAGGCCAAGTCACCCCATGGCAGTGCCGCCTCGTTCATGATCGAGCGTCTGTACTGGAACATTCAATATGCGATCGCGGACATAGAGGTGGATTATGACAGGCTCAAAGGTGACAATGCTGCCTCAAAGGAAGCGAAGCTTCGGGCTTTGGGCGAGTTTTATGCCCACCGCTTTGACGGTATCATGCTGCAAAATTCGTATTTGCTGCGCAGATATGTCAGCGGTTTTGGTGAAGCTGGTTGGATTTACGGAGTGAACCGCGGCATGCAGAAGCCGGCTCCGATGACGACGATGGGAACGCAGGAAAATAACAATGCCGCTCGTATGGTGGATAACGACGAGACGACGATGTATTGGTCCAACGCAAGTCCATCGGACGGCGACTACGTTGGAATTGATTTGGGCTCCGTACAATCGCTTCGGGAAATTATCCTGAAGATGTCGACGGCCGCCAAGCCTAACGATTACATTCACCATGGCGTCATCGAAGTCTCAAGAGATTTCAGTACCTGGGAGGCGGTTGCCGAGGTAAGTGATCAGCCGGAAGCGCAGATTACGGTAGGAGGTGGGACTGAAGCCAGATTCATTCGGATTCGTGCAACAGCTTCACAATCGCAGTGGGTGCAGGTTCGTGAGTTCAGCGTGCAGGCGGAACCGACGGGAGAACCCGGTGAAGGAGATGAGCTGCAGACGTTGCTAACAGCCGATCGTCAGGAAGTGAAAGCAGGCGATACGCTCCAGATTGGAGCGGAACTGAAGAACATCGACGATCCGCTATATGCGTTCGACCTGACCATTTCATACGATCCGGACCGGGTGCAGTTTGTTTCAGCCGCATCTGTCAAGGAAGGATTGGCATTGGTGGAGAGCAAGGATTCTGGCGGAAAGGTACGTCTCATCGGAGCCAGCGAGGGTCCGGGCAAAGCCTTGTCCGCGGATACCGGATTGGTGAGGCTGCAATTCGTCACGAAGGAGGTGCAGGCACAGACCGAAGCGGTTTTCCGGATCACCAGCGCCATACTGGCCGGTGAGGAAGGAGATGAAATTCAGGCGGAAGCAGGTACCGTATCCGTCAAGGCCGTTCCGGGCTCATCCGGTCAACCGGCAGACTTGAACGGCGACGGCAAAGTGAGCATCGGCGATCTCGGCATCGTGGCGTCTCAATACGGCAAAGATTCTTCAAGCCCGGATTGGGAACAAGCGAAGCGGGCGGATATCAATGGCGACGGCAAAGTCGACATTGCGGATCTGGCGGCTGTTGCAAGCCAAATGACGGTAGCTGAAGGCAACAAAAGCTTAACCCAAATTTAATGACGAGGTGATTGGGAATGGTGACAGTTCGTTTGGAGAAAAAGTGGATGGTTATGTTAGCGGCTTTGATGATGGCAGCATGGCTCTTGTTCAGCGCTTCTCAGGCTCATGCGGCGGCAGGGGACAAAACAGGTGCGCCGTCTGCTGTAGAGCAACCGGCAGCAGGCGATATGCCGGGACCGCAGCCGCCTGGGGAAAACGGAACTCCGCAGGAAACAAGTGCCCCGGCGCAATCCGGTGATGCAGCGAAACCAGGCAAAACCGCCGCAGAGGCTGCCGCCGGTGAACAGTCCGTCACCCTGAAGGCAAGCGCTGAGCAGGTCGCTCCGGGTCAGGCGTTTACGGTCAACTATGGTTTCGCGAACGTATCTCAAAACGTGTATGCCCAGGAGATTACGATCGAATACGATCCGGCCGTAATGGAGTACGTCGCTGATTCCGCAAAAGCTCTACAAGAGGGAGTGACCATTGTCAACGATTTAAGTACGCAGGCTCCAGGCAAGCTGCATATCATCCTGGCGAGCCTTGGCGCAGAGCATCCGGTTACAGGCACGGGAGATATTTTGGAGCTGGGATTCAAGGCCGCAGCGGTAGATAAGGAAACCGACGGCGTGGTTCGGGTGGCGCGGGCGGTTCTCAGTAATGACAAGGGCGAAGAATTCAGCATGGAAGATGCGTCGGTTACCGTGAAAATCAAATCCGGCTCTGCTCTATCCGGTGACGTGAACGGGGATGGAAAAGTGAGCGTCGGTGACCTGGCCATGATCGCTGCCAAGTACGGCATGGATTCGAGCAGCCCGAACTGGAATGACGTGAAGCATCTGGATCTGGACGGAAGCGGCACCATCGATATCGCCGACTTGTCGATCGTCGCGAAGAAAATGATCGAGCAGCCGTAAGGATTCTTAATGAACGGGGGGCTACGGTATTCAACGACGATACCGATAGCAGCGCAGGCAAAGGCGTAGGAGCCGATGCGGAATATACCGAAACGGATGCGGGCAAAACGATCGCCTTCGAATCGGTGAATGCGAGGTATGCCCGTTTCTATTTGAATCGTCAAGCTTACGGGTATCACTTTTGGGAATGCGCAGTGAGAGGAGTCAACGGCTTCTTTATCGCAAAGGGCAGTAACCGTCGCTCCGGGAACACCAGGCCCATCTGCGGACGTGAACCAGGACGGCAAAATCAGTATCGGCGACTTGGCAATTGCGGCAGTCCACTATGGCAAAGGTTCTTCGAGTCCGGATTGGGCGCAAGCGAAGAAGGCGGATATCAACGGAGACGGTAAGGTTGATATCGCCGATCTCGCTGCGATTGCCAGCAAAATATTGGATTGACACTTTGCATAGCATTGCGATTTTGGGAGGGTAACGGACATGAACAAAAAAACATTGCCCCTTCTGCTCGCGCTAGTGATGACGCTTGTCAGTTTTCCCGTGCACTCCCCGGTTTCTCAAGCAGCGGCTGCCAGCCGGGCGCTGCTTGATATCGGGTTTGGAGGATCCTTTTCCACGGATAAGGGATACACCGCATCGACGGGAGAAACGATGTTTGGCAGCGTCAGCAGGCGTACGGGGAATGAGCAGCTTGTCTTCGGCGAAGGCGTGGTATTGAACGGCGGAAGCAGCGGCGTAGAATTCGCGGCGACGGAACCGCTCGGAACGAGCACGATCGATAAACCGTTGATCATGGAAGCAACATTCAAGCCGCAGGCGGGCCAGAGCGCACTTTCGACCTTGATTGCCATCGGCGGAAACATGTATGTAAGGTATCAATCCGCCTCCAAACTGGAGTATGGCTTCAATGTACAGCAGAACGGCAAATGGACGGAATTCAAAGGAAGCGCGGACGCGCCTGCAGAGAGCAAGGAACATGCCTTTGCCATGGTATATGAGCCAAATGAATCCGGCGCTTCTCTTCGGGCTTTTATGGATGGAACAGAGCTGCCGGCACTGCATTCGGAGATCGGACGCGCGCCTGCTGGAAGCGGAGGTACCAAGTTCGGCTTCGGAAACGAGGTACATCCGGCAGGATTGAACCGGGGATTCAAGGGTTCCGTAGGCCAGGCGGTCTTATCTACCTTTGACGGCTCATTTCAAGCATCACTTCTGAAAACGATGGAGATTACGGGAGTGCAGCGTAGTTTATCGGTAAAGGGCCTAGGATCTTTGAAAGATAATCTGTACACCGCTTCCTCCGAGGAAACGCTCCTGGGAGCACTGAAGATCGAGGGCGGTCAATTGCCTGGTTTGGGGCGTTTTCAAATGAACGGGGGCAGCTCGCGGCTCGAATTTACACCTGCCGTTTCCATCGTGAATCAAGGCGAACTAAACGGAAGCTATGTGGCGGAGATTTCCGCCGATCCATCTGCCATTCAGCCGGGTTCGACGCTGATCGATTTGGCAGGTGCTGTCTCGCTGCGGCGGGGAAAAGGGGAGGCGCTTGAGCTTCTTGTGAGCGGACCCGCGAAGAAGGCGGCGAAAGAGACGGAGCAGCTTAGCGTTTCGCTTGGCAGCGAATCTGCCCATCTGGCTCTTGTATACGAGGATCGGGCGGACGGAACGGCTGCGGTGAGCGTGTGGAAGGACGGCGAGCAGCATGGAGCCGCAACAATTCTGTCATCAAAGCCGGCGGCAAGCCGGAACACCGTCGTTTATGCGGGAGCAGCCGATTCCGCCTTGGGATCGGGGATGAAGGGGCAACTGTACGGAGTTGCGTTAGGCAAGATCGAAGGAGCATTCCGTAATAGTCTCTTGGCCTTGTCAGGCGGTCCATGCACACTGCCGACGAATGTTGGACCAGATCACCAAATCGCGATTACGCCAAACGAATGCTCCGCTGCGCTGGCCGCCAAAGCTTCTCTGGTCCGTCCGGAGCCGCGCCAGGTGACCTGGCAGCAATACGAGCAGACCGCTTTCCTGCATTACGGAATCAATACGTACTACGACACGGAATGGGGGAATTTCAACGAAGATCCGAACCGGTTCCAGCCGACCGAACTCGATACGGATCAATGGGCCCGTTCATTGAAGGATGGCGGCTTCAAGATGGCGATCCTGACGGTCAAACACCATGACGGGTTTGCGCTGTATCCGACGAGATACACGGATTTCAGCGTGGCGAGCAGCACGTGGCAAGCCGGAAAAGGAGATGTTCTGCGGAAATTCGTAAACTCGATGCGCAAGTATGGAATCAAGGTCGGGGTCTACTTGTCACCAGCGGATCATGGTGCCTATACCGACGGCATTTTCGCGAATGGCAGTCAGCGCTCGGAACGGACGATTCCTACATTAGTACAAGGGGATGACCGAGCCGGTAAGGATTTGCAGACCTTCAAGCTGCCGGCGACCGACTACGGAGCGATGATGCTGAACCAGTTATACGAAGTATTGACGGAATACGGGGAGATCGACGAGGTCTGGTTTGACGGCTCCCAAGGCAACATTCCGGCAGGCAAAGAGGAGAAATACGACTGGGACAGTTATTACTCGCTGATCCGTTCTCTTGCGCCGAATGCCGTCATTGCCGTGACGGGAGACGACGTCCGCTGGGTAGGCAATGAATCGGGGCGGGCTCGTGAAAATGAATGGAGCGTACTTGGCGCCGCGATGAATCCGAACGGCACGCAAGGCTATTATCCCGCCTATACTTCTTCCGATCTGGGGAGCAGAAAGGCACTCGGCGATGCGGCAGCCCACGGCATGCAGTATTTGACGTGGTGGCCGGCTGAAGTTGACGTCAGCATCCGTCCGGGGTGGTTCTATCACGATAATCAGCAGCCGAAAACCGTTGCGCAGCTTCGGGACATCTACTACCAGTCGGTTGCCCGCAATTCGGTGCTCCTGCTCAACGTTCCGCCCGATAAGCGAGGGAAGCTGCCGGATGCGGACGTTGTCAGGCTAAAAGAATGGAATCAGCGGATGAAGCAGGATTTTGCCCGCAACTATGCTTTGCAGGCGACCATTACCGCAGAGAACGGAGCAGCAGGTTCAGCCCCCGGGGCGGTGGGCGACGGTTCCTATGATACGTCATGGCAGTCCGCAACCGGCGACGTCAGCACGCTGATCTTTGATATGGATCATGCGGTGGAGATAGATAAGGTACTCCTGCAAGAGGATATTCGCCAAGGACAGCAGATCGAATCGTTCGCGGTCGACGTGCGCACCACCGGAGGGGAATGGAAACAGATCGCGGCCGGCGGATCCGTCGGATACAAACGTATCCTGCTGCTTCCAAGTCCGGTGACGGGAGAGCAGTTTCGGGTACGAATCCTGCAGGCGCGAGGACCTGTTCATCTTGCCGAGGTCGGTTTCTATCCGACGGTAACGGAGCTGGTGGATACGGAGGCGCTGGAAACGCTCATTCAGGAATCTCAGAACGTTCATGATCAAGCGGTAGAAGGGACGAAAGCCGGAGAATACCCGGCAGGATCCAAGCTTTTGCTCAATGACGCGATTCGGAAGGCCAGAATGATTGCTCAAAGCCCGCTTTCCACCCAAGAACAGGTAAATGCGGCCACCGATACGCTCAAGCAGGCCTTGGAAACATTTAAAGCATCCGTTATCAAAGCCGAAGGCGCCGCCGCAACACTAACTCTCGTGGGGTCCCATGAAGTCGGGTCAGGCAAGTCCTTCTCGATTCAATACGGGCTAAGCGGCTTGAAAGATGAGATTTATGCCCAAGATCTTATGTTGACATACGATGCAGATGTCATGGAATTTGACTCTGTCTCATCGATTCTGGACGGGGTACAGGTCGTGGAAACGAAGGACGACACGCCGGGCAAACTTCGCCTCGTTCTTGCGAGCGAAGGCATCGAACACGCCGTCTCTCTGGATACGAAGGTGCTGGAGCTGCACTTTAAAGCCAAGGAGGTGACGCAGCAGAAATCAGGAAAAGTCGAATTAACGAGCGCTGTGCTTGGCCAGGCGAACGGGGATGAAACGAAGGCCGCTGCCGCTTCTGTTTCCGTCAACGTAATGCCGGGAGCGACCGGCGGGAACCCGGCCGATGTAAACGGCGACGGCAAAATCAGCATCGGGGATCTCGCGATCGTCGCTGCGCATTATGGCAAAGACAAAACGAGTCCCGACTGGGAAGCCAGCAAACAGGCGGACGTGAACGGCGACGGCAAAATCGACATTGCGGATCTGGCCGAAATCGCCAAAAAAATACTGGAATGAGTCACTGCGTCCGGGAGGAGGGGCTTCCTTTCTCCCTCCTTCCGGATGTTTGATTGAAATCGATGAGGAGGAGTTCCGATTGAATCGAAAAGGTAGGTTTGGCAGGAGATTAACTCTATGTCTCGCCGCGGTATTGATGGTGACTGGCTTTGCATTTCCGGTATCTGCACAGGAAAAGGCCGAACCAGAAGCCCCGCAAATTCTGGTGATCCCGCCGGAAAGCGCCTCCGCGGAATACAGCGGGGAAAGAAAGGTGAATTTCAATGATGACTGGCGCTTTCAGCGCGAAACCGGCGGCAGTATTACCGGAGCGCAGGCGCCGGATTTTGACGACCATGCCTGGAGATCATTGACCCTCCCGCATGATTGGAGCATCGAGCTGGATTTTAACGCGAGCTCGCCGGCCACGCATGAGGGAGGATTTCTGGACGGCGGCACCGGCTGGTACCGGAAAACGTTCACGCTCCCGGCGTCGATGGCCGGAAAACGCCTTTCCATTGATTTTGACGGCGTTTACATGAACAGCACCACGTATTTGAATGGTCAGGTTCTGGGCACGTATCCGTACGGTTATAACTCTTTTTCTTATGATATTTCCGATAAGGTCTACACCGACGGCAGGGAGAACGTCATTGCGGTGAAGGTCAACAACACGCAGCCGAGCAGCCGCTGGTATTCGGGCAGCGGGATCTACCGGAACGTGTACCTGACGGTCACAAATCCCGTTCATGTGGCCAGATACGGCACCTTCGTGACGACGCCAGAACTGGAAAAGGCTTACGCGAACGGCAAAGCCGACGTCCAAATCGTTACCAAGGTTGCCAACGATTCCGCGGCAGCGGCTGAGGTCAGCGTCAAATCGACCATCGTGGATGCGAACGGCAGCACGGTGGCTGCAATAGAGTCGAAAAAAGTGATGGCCGGAGCAGGCAAAGTCACGAGCTTCGAAGACAAAAAATCCATTAACCATCCGACGCTCTGGAGCACCACGAATCCTTACTTATACAAGGTGGTTACGGAAGTCATCAAGGATGGCCAGACGGTGGATACCTACGAAACGACCTTCGGTGCCCGCTACTTCAAGCTTGATAAAAATGAAGGCTTTTCGCTGAACGGTCAATACATGAAGCTGCACGGTGTATCCATGCATCATGATCTCGGCGCACTCGGAGCTGCCACCAATGCACGCGCACTCGAACGCCAAATGCAGATCATGAAGGACATGGGCGTCAATGCGATCCGAACCACGCATAATCCGGCGTCTCCGGAGCTTCTCGAAGCATGCAACAAGCTGGGGCTGTTGGTCATTGAAGAAGCGTTCGACGCATGGAATCAAAGCAAGAAATCGTATGATTACGCACGCTTTTTCTCGGCTTGGTCGGACCGGTTCGCCTCAACGTGGGCGGAGCATGACATCAAAGAGATGGTGGACAGGGACAAAAACGAGCCCTCCATTATCATGTGGTCGCTCGGGAATGAGATATATGACACTTCCAGTGCAAACGGCGCCGCAACGGCCGGTAAGCTGGTGGATTGGGTAAAGCAGGTGGATACCACACGGCCGACAACGATCGGTCAGAACAGCGCCAATTCCAGACCGCTGAACAGCAACATTAAGAACGTGCTGGATGTCGTGGATGTGGTTGGACTGAATTATGCGGAGAACAATTACAGCTACTTCCATGAGCAGTATCCGAACTGGATCATGTACGGTTCCGAGACATCCTCTGCGACGCGGTCCAGAGGTGTCTATACCCATCCGAACAGCAACAACAAAATGGGTACCTACTCGGATCTTCAGCAATCCTCTTATGATAATGATTCGGTAAGTTGGGGAAGAACCGCGGAAGACGCTTGGAAGCAGGAGCGGGATTTGAAGTATATCGCGGGACAGTTCATCTGGACCGGATTTGACTATATCGGCGAACCTACGCCTTATTACGACACGTTCCCGTCAAAAAGCTCTTATTTCGGCGCGGTCGATACCGCAGGGTTTCCAAAGGATATTTTCTACTATTACCAAAGTCAGTGGACCAAAGAACCGATGGTGCATCTGCTGCCGCATTGGAACTGGAAAGAAGGGGAGACAGTACGGGTTCTTGCCTATACGAATGCCAAAAAAGTGGAGCTCATCCTGAATGGTACTTCGCTGGGCGAACAAAGCTTCGAGAGCAAAACCACTTCTTGGGGAGCACCTTACCTGGAAACTTCAACAGGAAAGACCTATCTGGAATGGTCCGTGCCTTTCAAGACGGGAACGTTGGAAGCGGTTGCCAAGGATGAGCAGGGAAAGGAAGTGGCAAGAGATCGCGTTGTCACAGCAGGCGCACCCGCAGCCGTCCGGTTGATGGCGGATCGTCAGGTCATTTCGGCCGATGGAACGGATCTGTCTTTCGTGACGGCCGACATCGTTGATAGCGAGGGCCGCATTGTCCCTACTGCGGATAACCAGCTTCAGTTCAGCGTGTCCGGCAGCGGCACGATCGCCGGTGTGGATAATGGCAATGCAGCGAGCGTCGAACGCTATAAGGACAATAAACGGAAAGCATTCAGCGGCAAAGCGCTGGCGATTCTCCAATCGACGCAGCGGGCCGGGGAGATCAAGCTGACCGTGTCTTCGGCGGGACTGCGTGGCGATTCCGTAAATGTATTCAGCGTACCCGCAGTGGACGGTGGCGAAAAAACGGTTGCAGGTGTGGAGTCGGTGCAGGTGTTAACCGGCATCGGAGAAGCTCCAGTGCTACCTCAGAGTGTAAAAGTGCATTATAGCGACGGTTCATCCGCGATGAAAACAGTGGTTTGGAACTCTGTGGAACCGGGGTTATATGCCAAAATCAATCAATTCGAGGTGCAAGGCACCGTGGAGGGCATCAGCCTGAAAGCATCCGCCATCATTACGGTCAAAGGTATTATGGCTGTCAAAACGGTAGCGGTAACGACGAAAGTCGGCTCCATGCCGACACTGCCTTCGCAGGTAAGCCTTATTTTCAGCGATGATTCCATGGTTAGCGTCAATGTGGCATGGGATCCGATTTCGCCAAGCCAGATCGCGCAGGAAGGCAGCTTTACGGTGGAAGGCCGCGTCGCCGAAACATCGCTGAAAGCGAAGGCAGAAATCCGGGTGACGAATGAAAACCGCAGGGTGAACATCATGCTTCGCCAAAACGGTTCCCTATTTCCTCAGCTTGAAGCCACTTATACCGGCACTGGCGACAATCTGAATCATATCAACGATGGGATCAAGAGCTATAACGACAACCCGAAAAACCGCTGGACGAACTGGACCGGTTCTCCGCGCGATCAGGGAGACTCGATTACGGTGAATTTCGGCAGAACGTATACGATTGACAATCTGGATTTGTTCGTCTTTACCGATTTCGGTACGGCCGTGCCAAGCAAGGTCACGGTGCAGTACTGGAATGGAACGGCTTGGGCCGATGTGCAGAATGTGAAGGAGCCTTCTCCTTATATCGTGCAGAAGAACGAAATCCGGTTCGACCCGGTCACGACCGATAAGTTGAAGTTCCACATGAAAGCTTCGGAGGCAGGCAAATTCTCCGCTTTGACCGAGGTGGAGGTATATGCCGATCAGATCGCGATGAGCTCCACGGCCGAACTTGCAGGCATTACGGTCGGCGGCAGCGCATTGGCGGGCTTTGATGCTGTCAAACGAGATTATGAGCTGACACTGCCATACGGCAGCCAGCTGCCTGTGATCGAAGCGGCGGGCAAGGATCATGCTGCAGTGACGGTCGTGCCTGCTATAGCCTTGCCGGGAACGGCCAAAATTTACGTCACTTCGGAGGATGGATTGGCAAGCACAGAGTATGTCATCCATCTGAAGACGGAAGAAGCCAAGTTGGTATCGGCAGATATCGAAGCGTCCAAAACGGAGCTGACAGAGGATGAAATCATCGATTTGAAGGTGACGGGACAGCTTGAGAACGGCCAAAAGACAGACCTGACCGGAACCAAGCCGGTATATGCGTATGACGCGAATTTGATCCGCATCGAAAGCAATAAGCTCTATGCTCTCCAAGCCGGGCAGGCCAAGGTGGCAGCGGAGGTTACCTATAACGGAACTAAAGTAACGACACGAGAAATCACATTCACGATTTCCCCCAATGTGTCGGAGAAGGTGATCGAGAGCCTTGAACCTGCTAGTGTTATCACGGACCCGGGGGTAGCGCCCGTTCTTCCGAAGACGGTGGTCGCCCACTACAAGACAGGTCTTCCTAAACCGGTAGCGGTAACCTGGGAACCGGTGGCTCCGGAGAAGTATGGATCCCTCGGGACCTTTGAAGTAAGCGGCAGCGTCGCAGGCACGAATCTGAAAGCCAAAGCCGTCGTCACCGTCAAAGGTGCGATTGCTGTGGAAAACGTTGCGCTCGCGGTGCTTCGTAAGCAGATACCGAATCTTCCAACCAGCGTCACGGTATATTACAGCGACGGCACGGATGAGCGGAAAAACGTCGCCTGGGAGGCGGTTCCTTCCGGCAGTCTGGACCAGGAGGGCACATTTGAACTGGCCGGAACCGTGGAAGGTACGATGCTGAAGTCCAAAGCCCTAGTCCGCGTCACGGAGTCGGTAGGGGACGAACAGAACATCGCTATGGCCAAGAACGGTTATGACCATCCGAAGGCGGAGGCCTCCTTCACGAATCTCGGTCCAGCTTCCTTAGACCGTCTCGAGGCTATTAATGACGGTATCATCTCCTATGAAGAAACCCCACACAACCGCTGGACGAACTGGCAGCGCACGCCGCGATCAAGCGATTGGGTCTCCATTACGTTCGGCGATTTCAAGCCTGTGGAATACGACGTCGATAACATGGAAATCCATTGGTTTGGCGATCAAGGCACTTCATACCCCGCAAGCTTCAAAATCCAGTACAAATCGGGCGACAGCTGGGTGGACGTGAAAAACTTGAAATCCGATCCTGCTTCGCCGGCGCTTCGGCAGGCGAATAAGCTGAGCTTCGACATGGTGAAAACATCGGCTCTGCGGGTGGATATGACGGCACAGACCGGTATGGGCATCGGCATTACCGAAATCAAGGTGTTCTCCAGACGTCCAGCCGCTTATACGGAACCGAAAGTGACCGATATTTTGCTTGGAGGCAAGAGCGTGATCGACGGTTTTACGCCGAAATCGGGAGGTGGTTTTGAGTACACGGCAGAGATTGCGGATTTGTCCGAACTCCGGTCCATCACCGCGAAGGGCACGAATAACACAGCGATTACGGTCATTCCGGCTGTGTCAGCTCCAGCCGATGCCACGATCCTGGCCAAATCGGAAGATGGAAATAAATCCGTCTCCTACACGATTCACTTTAAGCTCAAAGACGACGGAACGCCGAAGCGGATTTCTGCGCTCCTCACAGGGCCGGCAAGCGTGAAACCGGAAGAGGATTTTCTGATCGACATGGGCTTGAACCATGTTGATGGTCCCGTGCAGGCTCAGGATATCACGCTGCATTACGACAAAGACAAATTTGAATTCATTCGTGCCGAGTTGAAGGAAGAGCATATTCAAATCGTCGAAACGGCAGCCGGTACGCCGGGTCAGGTGAGGGTGATCGCCGTCAGTACGGGGGCCGATCATGCGATCCGGGAGGACGGCTCGTTCCTCAAGCTGACTTTCAAATCCAAGGGCCTGGAACAAACGGTTTCGGGTCGAATCGAAACGGCCCGCGTTGCTCTCGGCGATCCGGAAGGTCATGAAACCGAGGCTGCTCCGGCATCGATTCAAGTCGAAGTGTCCAAAGAAGTGAATCCACCCGGAAGTATCGACCTGAACGGAGACGGCCGAATCAGCATCGGCGACCTGGCGATTGCCGCCGCCCATTACGGCAAAACGTCAGAAAGTCCCGATTGGAACCAGGCGAAGCGGGCGGACGTGAACGGCGACGGCAAAATCGATATCTCCGACCTTGCCGCCATTGCCAAGAAAATCGTGGGGTAACTTCTTCAAGATCACAGTGTTCGGGGAAGGCGTCTGCACAGTTAGGCAGCGCCAGGCATTTGGAACGACGCCTACCCTTAATGAATACATCCTTAGGCGGCAAGTCATGGTATGAGTGCTTCGCAATTTGAAATGGAAAGGGGAAGGCGTATGAATGCAGTTGTTCGTCCATTGTTGTCCAGAACTGCCGTGCTGCTGTCCGTCGTCATGGCTTTATCGCTGTTGACGAGTGCCCTGGTGCCGGAGGGCGGCCGGGTTGGAACGATTGTATATGCGGAAACGGCGCCAGGCGCGCGGGATACAGGCCCGTTGTCCCTGTGGTATACCCAGCCGGCCACCGACTGGGAAACCCAGGCGCTGCCGATCGGCAACGGATACATGGGAGGCATGGTGTTTGGGGGCGTAGCGCAGGAGAGAATCCAATTTAATGAAAAGACACTGTGGAGCGGAGGTCCGGGGGCGGATTCCAATTACAAATACGGGATCAAAGACGGCGCCCAAACCAGCGTGGATCAAATCCGGCAGCTGCTGCAGCAGGGAAAGGTCAACGAAGCCAAGTCGCTGCTCGGACAAATAACAGGCGTGATGGGCGCGAATGATTCCTCCTTTGGTGCATACCAAGCGTTTGGGGACATTTATCTGGATTTTGACAAAAGCGCATCTTGCACCGTCACGGCAAGTTCGGATAATCCGGCATATGGCGAAGGCATCGGCAAGCTGACGGACGGCTCCGTCGATTCAAAATGGTATTCGGGAGACGGTAAACCGCCGTTCTGGGTGCAGTGGGAGTATGGTACGGCGAAAGTGGTCAACGGATATTCTATGACCTCAGCCAATGACGTGCCGAACCGTGATCCCAGAAACTGGACGCTAAAAGGCTCCAATGACGGTACGCAGTGGACGGTGCTGGATACGCGTACGAATGAGGAATTCGATTCGCGCAAAATGAAGAAATCGTACTCGTTTTCCAATACAGCAGCCTATAAGTTCTACAAGTTCGATCTGGAGAGTAAAGGAGGGACCCAGATCCAGCTGTCCGAGATGCAGCTCTTCGGAGCTGAAGGGGAGCAGCAGCCTGTCAGCGATTATAAGCGGGAACTGAGTCTGAACGATGCGACGGCCCGCGTTTCGTACACGCAAAACAACGTCCGGTATAAACGGGAGTATTTCCTCAGTTACCCGGATAAAGCGATGGTCATGCGCCTGACTACGGCAGGAGGGCAGCCGCTTAGCTTCGACGTGCGTCTCACCGGAGCTCAGCCATCGAATACCGTAGCAGCCCAGGGGAACGACACGCTCGTCCTCAGCGGTCTGGTTCCGAGCAACAAAATGGCGTACGAGGCACAGCTCAAAGTGAAAGCCGAGGGAGGTACGGTCACTTCCGGGGACAAGAAGCTGAGCATTAACGGTGCGTCTTCCGTAACGATCCTCATGACGGCGGCTACCGATTACGCCAATGCTTATCCGACTTACAAGAGCACCAAAACGCCGAAGGAAGTGGTCACGGCCAATATAAATGCGGCTGGAGCCAAAACCTATGAACAGCTGCGCACAGCACATTTGGCGGACTACCAAAACCTGTTCGAACGCGTATCGCTCGATCTTGGCGGCCAGGCCGGTTCGATTCCGACGAACGAGCTGCTGAACCAATACAAATCAGGAGCGAGCGAAGCGGAGAAGAGAAGTCTGGAGAGCCTGTTCTTTCAATACGGCCGTTACCTGCTGATCGCGTCATCCCGCGAAGGCTCGCTTCCAGCCAATCTGCAGGGCGTGTGGAACCAGGTCAATAATCCGCCTTGGAACAGCGACTACCATACGAATATCAACATTCAGATGAATTACTGGCCGTCCGAAGTGGTCAATCTCGCCGAGACGGACATTCCCTATATCGATTACATTGACTCGCTCCGCGCTCCGGGCCGTGAAACCGCGCAGCGCCATCACGGCATGCAAGGCGACGGATGGGTCGTGCACACCGTCAACAATCCGTTTGGCTATACCGCTCCGGGTTCCGATTTCTACTGGGGCTGGTCTCCGGCAGCTAATGCGTTCATGTCCGAGCAGGTTTGGGATCACTATGCCTTCAGCGGCAATAAGGAACTTCTTCAGAACAAGCTGTATCCGATCATAAAAGAAGCGGCGCAATTTTGGCTCAAATATCTTGTGACCGACTCGGACGACACTCTCGTATCCTCGCCCTCCTACTCGCCGGAGCAGGGTGACGTTGGAATTGGGGTATCGTACGACCAGGAACTCGTATGGCAGCTCTTCACCCAGTTCATTCAAGCCAGCGAGACGTTGGGTATCGATGCAAGCATGCGGGCGGAAGTGGCAGAGAAGAAAAGCAAGCTGTCGCTGCCGAAGGTTGGCCGCTGGGGTCAGGTGCAGGAATGGAAAAATGACATCGATGATCCGAACAATCAGCATCGTCATATCTCAAATTTGATCGGCCTGTATCCGGGAACTCTCATCAATCCCGTAGATACACCTGATTTGTTCGCTGCCGCAAAAGTCACGATGAATGCCCGCGGAGACGGGGCTACGGGCTGGAGCAAAGCGAACAAAATCAATTTATGGGCACGATTGCTTGATGGGGACAGGGCTCTCAAGCTGATCGGCGAGCAGTTGAAGGGAAGCACATTGCAAAACCTGTTCGATACGCATCCTCCTTTCCAGATCGACGGTAATTTCGGCGCGACATCAGGCATCGCGGAAATGCTGCTGCAAAGCCATACGGGAAGCATCGACCTTTTGCCTGCTATGCCTGCCGCATGGTCTGACGGAAACGTGAAGGGACTTGTCGCGCGCGGAGCATTCGAAGTGGATATGAACTGGGCAGGCTCGAAGCTGACGGGAGCGGTGCTGACCTCCAAAAAAGGAAACACCGCGAAGGTACGAAACAAGAATATGGTGCTGTTCAACAATTTGAAGGTGACCCGCCTGAGCACGGGAGAAACCGTTCCGTACACGAAAAATGGGGAAACGATCGAATTTGCTACCGCAGCCGGAGAAAAATACCGGATCGCGCCTAGCGACCAGCCGCCTGTAACTCCGGTCAAGGTGGATGACCGTGATGCTGCGATCGTTTATTCGGGGACTTGGAACCGTTACAACAGCCCGGAGGATTATCAAGGAACGGAAACCTACAGCAATCAAACCGGCGCCACCGCCGAGTTCGCCTTTACGGGAACGGAAATCAGGTACGTTAGTGCCAAACAGCGCAACCACGGCAAAATTGATGTTTATATCGATGGAGCCTTGGCGGCTGAAAATATCGATGCGTATGATCCAACGACGAAAAAGCAGCAGCTTCTTTTCGAGAAAAAGAACCTTGCGCCGGGTAGCCATACGATCAAAATCGTGGTGAAGGGAACAAAAAACAGCAGCTCGCTGGACACGATCGCCATGGTGGACTATTTCGAGTATGTTCCTTCGCAAGGGGGGCCCGTTCTAGGGCAGGCGACCGCAACGCTGAACGCGCCGGAATCCGTGAACAGCGGAGAATCTTTTGCCGCCAAGATCGGCTTCAGCAGCCTTTCTGTGGCGATGTTTGCGCAGGACATTCGGGTTGAGTTCAATCCTAGTACGTTTGAATTCATTTCGGCCCAGTCACTACACGAAGGTGTCCAAATATTAAAGACGAACCAGGAAGGGGACGGTAAGCTCCGCCTGATCGCAGCCAGTCAGGGGGCTGGGCACGAAGTCTCGGGAAACGCGCAGGTTATGGATCTGACATTCAAGGCGAAAGAGGTGGGTACCGCCACCGCGGGTTCGATCGCTATTACTGAAGCGCTGCTCGGAAATGCCGAAGGCATAGAGACGCAAGCGGCTGCCGCGGATATCCGGGTAAACGTGGAGCCTGGAAGCGGACCTGGTCCCGGAACTTCCGGCGACCTGAACGGTGACGGCAAGATCAGCATCGGTGACCTGGGCATCGTGGCGGCTCACTACGGTAAGGATTCCGCAAGCCCGGATTGGCTGCAGATCAAACGAGCCGATGTGAACGGGGATGGAAGGATTGATCTGTTGGATTTGGCCGCTGTTGCCAGACAAATGTCCATATAACCTGAACAAACCTAGGAGTGTTGCGGATACCGCAATGCTCCTTTTTGCCTCCCTCCACCAAAAATCAGTACAAAAAGTATCATCTTCACATCAAAATAGATCATTTGGAGGCGCTTCCAAGATCTGTATAATGAAAAAAGCTTAAGGGAAACTCAGGTTCCACAAGGGTTTCCAGGCAAGGAAAATGATGATGAACCAGTTAGGGGGAACGCAAGCGAATGAACAACAATCTTAGGAAAAAGACAATGGGTGGCATCGCGCTGATGCTGGTACTGGCATCGCTGGCAGGATGCGGCGGCGGTACGAAGGAGACGACAACGCAGCCTGCGGCAGAACCGCAGCCGGCAACGCAAACGGATGCAGACAAGCCGAAGGAGGAAACGAAAGAAACGCAAGCGGATGAACCGAAGATTACGGGGGATTTTGAAATTCAGTATTTCGTAGGCGGTTACGGTGATGCTTGGTGGAAAGAAATGATCGGAGAATTCCAGAAAAAATATCCGGATCTGAAGATCAAGGAATCCGCAGGCTCCCAAATTAACGATCAGATGAAACCACGATGGATTCAAGGCAACCCGCCGGATGTGGTCTATATCGATGGAGCGGGTTCGAACGAAACCCAAATGGTCAAGGACGATCAGCTGATGGATATTACCGATTGGGTGAAGCAGGCGAAAAACGTGGACGGCGAGGCTCTCACTGATCCGCTGATTGCACCGCCGCAGGACTATGGCGGCAAGAACTATACCATTCCGCTCGTATTTGGCTCCTGGGGCACGTTCTATGATGAAAGTCTCTTTACCGAAAAGGGTTGGGACGTTCCAAAAGATTGGGATAGCTTCCTCGCTGCCAGCGACAAAATCAAAGCCGCCGGCATCAATCCTTACATTCATACAGGCAAGTATCCTTATTATATCGTGGGCGGTCTGCTGAATTCCGGATTTGTATCCGAGAATGGCGACGATCCGCAAATTCTGAAGGATCAGGAAGCGAACAAGGAAGGCTCGTTCAAGAACGACGCCGTCGCCAAAACGCTGAAGAAGCTGGTTGATATGCGCGACAAGGGCTATTTTGACAATGCTTCCTTCGGTATTAACCATACGGATTCCCAAATGCTATTCCTGCAGCATAAGGATGCGATGATTCCAAACGGCCTGTGGCTGGAAAATGAAATGAAAAAGGATGTTCCGCAAGGCTTCAAATTCGGCTTCATTCCTTCTGTAATGCAAAATGCCGGCGGCAAATACGTAGCTATCCCATACACGAGCAATATCGCAATCGCCAAAAAGGCGAAAAATCCGGAGGCGGCCAAAGCTTTCATCGAATTTATTTTCACGAAAAAATCGGCTGTACGCTGGGCGGAATTGACCGGGGCGCTGATGAACGTCAAGGCGGATCTGGAATCATCCGGTGCCAGCGATGTCGTCAAGACTGCCATGAAATACTTCAACGGCTCAGACACCATCGTAGCTCCTGTATTCAAGCTTAACGCGGACTTAGAGCAGGCCGAAAATGACGCGACCATTGCGCTGCTGCAAAAAACGATCGCACCCGAAGAGTGGATGGAACGTATGGAGAAAGCGGCCGCGAAATCCCGTTAACCGTCTTCAATCGGCAACGGAACTGAAGATGGAACGGATCTTGGTTCCTTTTATATCCCTGAACAATCAGAGGGCCTTTCGCGCACCTCTGATTGTTCTTTAAAATCACTGGGGAGGACGTCAGGCTATGATGAACCTGGATAAAAAGCTGAAAGCCGGATACGCTGCGCGACGCAGGTGGTTTATAGCCGGTTTTTTGCTGCCGACATTCATTCTGTTTTGCATTTTTACGATCTACCCGCTGATACGGGGATTGTACCTGAGCTTCTTTGACTGGTCCGGAGGCTCGGAGACGATGAATTTCATCGGATTCGGCAATTACAAAGATCTGCTGAATGATGAGGTCATTCCAACGGCTATCAAAAACGACTATTTTCTTGTGTTTTGGAAAGTTATTTTGATCATGCTGTTTGCCACATTCTTTGCCGTATCATTAACGCGCCTGAAACTGAAAGAGTATGGCTTATACCGGGTGATCTTCTTTTTCCCGAACATTATTTCGGTTGCGGTCATTGGCGTGCTGTGGAGCTTCATATACAACCCGCATCTTGGATTTTTGAATTCCTTTCTGTCATTGTTTACGCGTCATCCGGTAGAGACCAATTGGCTGGGAGACTCCCGGTTGGCCATGTGGTCGCTGCTTCCCCCAAGCGTATGGGCGGGAATCGGATTTTATATGCTGCTCATTATTGCTTCGATCCTCGGTATACCCTCATCCCTGTACGAAGCCGCAAGCATCGATGGTGCCGGACAGTGGAAGCAGTTTACGAAAATAACGCTGCCGCTGATCTGGGAGCAGTTCAAGACCTCGATTATCCATATTGTGATTACGACATTGAACGGCTCATTTATTATCGTCAAGCTCATGACCGACGGGGGGCCTGACAATCATACCCAAGTGCTAGGTTATTATCTGTATCAGATGGGATTTAAGCAGTTCCATTTGAGCTATGGCGCGACGATTGGCGTATTGATTCTGATTCTTTCCATCATCACGACGCTTATTCTGCAGCGGCTTTTGCGCCGGGATACCATTGAAATGTAGAGGTGGAACATATGAATAAAGCTGCTAGCTCCAAGCCGGCAGGGCTGTGGATATCCAAAACGGTAGTGCGGATTTTGCTGCTGCTGTGGACCATCATTGTCCTGTACCCGGTGTTTTGGACGTTTGTCACTTCCTTGAAAAATAACCAACAGGTCATGCTGGGCAAGCCATGGGATTTTCCTTCTGTGCTGCACTTTGAAAACTACGCCAACGTATGGAGTCGAGCGCATTTCGGAAGCTATTTCATGAACTCGATCCTAGTCACGGCAGGCAGTACGATCCTCTCTTTGGCATTAGCTTCGATGACGGCATATATCCTGGCAAGATATCCTTTCAAGGGCAGGGGGATATTATATTTCATTTATGTCGCCTCGATGATGATCCCGACGACTCTTGGCCTCATTCCGCTCTTTTTCCTGCTTAACGACATGCATCTGTCGAATTCGCTTCTGGGTTTGACTCTGGTCTATTCGGTCGGAACCATTGGTATTTTGCCTCTGGGAATCTTCTTTCTTGTGGGATTTTACAAGACGTTGCCGAGGGAACTGGAGGAAGCGGCCACCATCGATGGGAGTTCGTTTTCTGGAATCTTTTTGCGGATCATGCTGCCCTTGTCGTCCCCTGGCCTTGTAACGGTAGGCATCATGAACGCCCTTACGGTCTGGAACGAATACATTATGGCCACGGTGCTGATCAATGACCCGGTGAAGTATACGATCCCCGTAGGCATCGCCGTCATGCAGGGGGAAATGCAGTACCGGACCGAATGGGGGCCTTTGTTCGCGGGGCTGTCAATTTCGATGATACCCGTTATCGTGATGTACATCATCTATCAACGGCAAATCACGGGTGGGTTAACGGCTGGCGCTTTAAAAGGATAGGGGGTCGAATGATGTCTGTGAAAAAGGATTACGCAAGTTACTTGCCGTAACCTGCGGTTTGCTTTTACCCGGCAGCAGCATCTAGCAGGGCCAAGCTCGGGCCGGTTCGCAGATGACACTGATTTGAACCATGACGGCAGCATAGGGCTTGAAGATTTGGCAGCGCTTGCACACCTGCTTGTGCTGTAATCGCTGAACTCAATTTTAACGAGGAGGTCTTATTATGCCGAAGAGGCTCATGATGATGCTGGTGGCCGTTGTGCTGGTATCCGGCTTGTTCACGAATCTGGCTGGAGCAGCGAAAGCCGTGCAAGAAGAACAGCCCCAGGCCGCTGCCACCGGCGGAACGTATGACATCTATCCGATTCCCCAGCATCAGAGCAGTCAAGGTGCCGACTTTACCCTGACCGCGCAGGTCAACGTGGTATTCGAGTCAGGCATTGATACGGCAACGCGGAATATGCTTCGGAAGTTGCTAGAAAAAAAATCCCTTCAGGTCACTGAAACGTCGGCGGTCACGGTGGACAAAAGCAACGTCGTCATCGGCATCAAAGGATCGCAGGGCTATGCGGATGCCTATTTTAACAATCGAATCCCGTACTCATCGACCCTTTTTAATGAAAAAGATGCGTATGTCCTCGATTTAAACGCAGCGCGTGAAGCGAAAGGCACGATTGCCGTTCTTGGCAAGGATACGGATGCTGCCTTCTATGCGCTGGAAACGCTGGGCTTGATTTTGGATCAAACGACGAATCAAACGCTGCACAGTGTGAAGTACGAAGATTATTCGGATGCGAAGTGGAGGGGCTTCATCGAAGGCTTTTACGGCTTCCCCTGGTCGAATGAGGACCGGAAAAGCCTGATGCGGTTTGGCGGCAGATTTAAAATGAACACTTACATCTTTGCTCCGAAAAACGACCAATACCATAATTCGGCTTGGAGGACGCTGTATCCGGCGGATGAGCTTGCCAAGATCAAAGAGCTTGTCGATGTCGGCAACGAAACGAAAAATCATTTCGTATGGGCAATCCATCCCGGCTTCAATATGATTAATTGGAACAACTACGACGCGGAGCTGCAAACCCTGCTTGCGAAGTTGAACCAGCTGTATGGTGTCGGGGTTAGGCAGTTCGGTCTCTTCATGGACGATATCAGCACTTCGCAGTCCCTGACCGATAAGGATAAGCACGTGAAGCTGATCACGGACGTAGCCAATTGGGCCGGGGCCAAAGGGGACGTGAAGCCGCTGATTTACTGCCCTCCGTTCTACAATCAGGGCTGGACCGGCGAAGGCGGCAAGCCATATCTGCAGGCGCTCGCCAATGTTCCGGCCAACGTGGACATCATGTGGACGGGAAAAGGGGTCGTAGCCCCTGTAAATACGACGGATATGCAATGGGTGAAGAACCTTACCGGACGCGATCCTTTCATGTGGCTCAACTGGCCCGTAAACGATTATAAGGATTCGCGGCTCATGCTTGGCAAAGGAGAAGTGCTTGTTCCGGGTACGCACAACATTTCAGGCGTCGTATCCAACCCGATGGGCTGGGCGGAGCTGTCGAAAGTGGCTTTGTTCGCGGTAGCGGATTACACCTGGAACGTGGATGATTTCCAACAGGACAGCAGCTGGCTGAATTCCTTCAAATACGTCGCTCCCGAATCTGCATCCGAGCTGAACACGATTTCCTATCATTTGAGCGATCCCTCGCCGAGCGGCCATGGACTTCAGGTGGGCGAGTCCGAGAATATCCGCGCGGATTTGGAGGATTTCCTGGGCAAATATGCGAGCGGCCAGCCGCTTCAGGCAAGCGGCACGAAGCTGATCAACGACTTTGACCAAATTTTGGGCGCGATCCAGGGCTTTACGGCCAAATCGCAAAATCCGAAAATGCTGCAGGAGATCGATCCCTGGCTTAAAAGCCTGAAAGGCGTAGCCTCTTCCGGCCAGGCGGCCGTTCGTTCCGCAATGGCTCTGGAGGGCGGAAATACGGCGGCAGCCTGGGAGGAGTTGTCTAAAGCCTCCTCAGAGCTGGCGGATTCCAGGACGTATACGATCAAAAAGCTCAACTCTCCGGATGTCACAGTAGAGGCAGGCGCCAAACGGCTCGTGCCATTTGCACAGCAGCTGATCAACAAGCTTGATGCCCAAATCTATACTTCAATGGATCCCGATTACGCTATCCCGGTTCCGGTAACCTCTTATGGCTCGCCTTCCGACATCGGACGGATGATCGACGGCGATCCGGCGACCTACATGTATGTACAGACCGTTCAGAAAAACGGCGACTGGTATGGCCTTGATTTAGGTAAAACGGTGAAAATCCGCGATGTCTCCATCCTTCAAGGCAGAAACGATACCGATCATGATATTTTCCAGAAGGGAATGCTTGAAACTTCGGTAAACGGCGCCGATTGGATGCCGATTGGCGAAGAGCGTTCCGGCTTCAACATTGCGGCAGCCGGTCTGGACGTCGAGGCGCGGTATATCCGTTACCGCTTAACGCATGCGGGCATCCCTGGCGGGAAGCCGGATCTGTGGACCGCGGTGAGGGAGTTTACGGTCAATGCATCTATGGGCAAGGCCGGAATCTACACGAATGTCGCGGAGCTGCAAAACCGGACAGTCTCGGCGTCTGATACTTCGGCCGAGCTAAGCGGACTGACCCAAATTACTTTAAAGCCCGGGCAGTATGTCGGTATCCGTTTGAAGTCGATCGAGCAAATTGACGAAATGACGATTGCACACTCCGGCACGGGGATCGCTGTGGAGTCATCACCGAATGGCACAGAATGGGAGGCTGTACAGACAGGCGGGCCATATGGAAGCGCTGCTTACATTCGGCTCATCAACAACGGGGCGGCCGATACCACCTTTGATTTAAGCCGATTATTCGTCAAATTGGCCAAATTTGTTCCGGCATCGGTCAGCCATAACTATGCGAGCGTCTATTCCGGCGCAGCCGGCAATCTTTATGACGGCAAGCTCGATACGAAAACCTGGTTCGGGGACGGGCAGGCCAAGGGAAAATATGTGCAGGTGGATCTCGGAGGCATGGTTGACGTTCAGAATGTTGCTGTCGTCATCGGAGACGGCGAGGGAGATTATTTCCGCAAGGGCGATTTGCAGCTCTCCCGCGACGGTCAGATTTGGGAAACGATCCACACGTTCAACAATCCGGGAGACCGGACCTTGAGCTTCCCGGATCATGAAGTTCCTTACCGTTATAAAAGAGTGGCGCTCACAAACGTCAAGCAGGCCCGGTATATCCGGTTAATCTCCACCGAAAATAACAATGCCTGGCTCGCATTAAATGAGATCATCGTGAATGAAGGCATGGAAAAGCCGGGAAGCGGCAGTCCGGCCATCGGTTCTCAGCCTTCCGGCAAAAGCGGTTTTGAAGCCGGCATGGCCATCGACCGCAAGCTGTCCACCTTCTTCATGCCTGCTGCTGAGGGGGCTGGTTCCTTGACTTACAAGCTTGCGTCAGGTTCGAAGCTGGAGAAGTTGATCATTCTGCAGGGCCCTTCGAATATCTCAAATGCCGAGGTGCTAGTGAGGGATGAGAAAGGCTGGCATACGGCAGGCACGCTTTCGCAATCATACAATGTAGTGGACATGACGGGCTTTGGCCGCATTTTGGAAGCGAAACTTCAGTGGAACGGCAGCGTGCTACCCCGGATCCACGAGATGATTCCCGTTTTGTCGGGCACAGGCGGGGAAGTGGAGCCTGCGGAGGAGAACGCTACGTCGCTTGCCGGACCGGCTTCATTGAAAGCGGGGCAATCGTTTTCCGCAGATCTTGGCGTCAAAAATGTGAAGGGAAGCATGTATGCTGCAGATCTGAAGCTGACGTACGACCCTGCCCTTGTCGAGTTTGAGTCTGCAGCTTCTTCGAAAGACGGCTTTGAGATATTGGAATCCACACACGATATACCGGGGGAATTCCGGATGATCGCGGCAAGCTCCGGAACTGATCATGCGGTTACCGGTGATATGCAGCTGCTGACCTTAGCATTCAAGGCCAAGGACGTGCAACAGTCCTCGGCAGGCAGCATCAAGTTGATACGATCGGTCCTTGGCGATGCCGAGGGGAAGGAGTTAGAGGCTTTGCCTTCCACCTATTCGTTTGAAGTTACTCCAGGCAGTTCGGAGCCTGGCGTGCCCGGCGACGTGAACAAGGACGGCAAAATTTCGATCGGAGACCTGGCGATTATCGCGGCCAACTATGGCAAAAACGCGCAGAGCCCGGATTGGCACCAGGCTATGAGAGCTGACGTGAATGGTGACGGCACGATCGACCTGCTGGATCTGGCGTTCGTGGCCCGCAAAATCGTCGGATAATAGGGCGGATACGCGACCTGGCTTGACGAAACCGCATAAATCATGCTTATTTAAATGTAGTGCCTTTACACGGGGCACTACATTTTTTTAATATAGTAGTAGTAAAAAGTTTGCGTTTAGAACTGAAGGTGCTTTAACAAAGTGAAGGTAGCGGAGGGGACGGAATCGTTCTGTAGAAGCGTAGCGTTCGCTTTTGTCACCTAAATTCATCATTATAAAACATTCATCTGGGATAGCACCCATGCTTTAGCGCGAAGCCTAAACAAACGATTGCTTATTTTTATGGACGGAGGATAGGCCGTGAACACAGTATTATACAAGCTGGAGACATTTGAAGGTCCGCTCGATCTACTGCTTCACCTCATAGACAAAGCGGAAATCAACATCCAGGATATCCCCGTCAGCGAGATTACGGACCAATACATGGAGTATTTGCACAGCATGCAGGAGCTGGAGCTGGATATTACGAGTGAATTTCTGGTGATGGCTGCCACATTGCTTTCCATTAAATCCAAGCTTCTTTTACCGAAGCCCCCGGTTTTCGTTATGGACGAATTTGATTTTTATGAGGAAGAGGATATTGATCCGCGGGCAGAGCTGATACAGAAACTGATCGAATACCGGAAGTACAAAGGCATTGCCAAACATCTGCAGGAGAAAGAGATGGAGCGAAGCCTGCTCTATGCCAAGGAACCAGAGGATTTGACGCCGTGGGTACCTGCGATGACGGAGAATCCGGTAAAGGGACTTCATGCCGCCGATCTTGTGGCAGCCTTCCAGAAGGCCCTGCGTAAAGCGGTCAAGCGGACGAGCTACACCCGGATACAGCGGGATGAAATATCGGTCAAGGACCGGATCCGGCAAGTCGTGAATGTGCTGGAACAGTCGGGCAAGGGCGGCAAAGTGCTGTTTTCCCGGCTTCTGCACGAAGATATGATGAGGCATGAGATCGTCGTCACGTTCCTGGCTATTTTGGAGCTCATGAAAATGAAGCAAATTTTATGCTACCAGGAGAAGCTGTTCGACGATATCGTAATGGAATGGAAAGGGGGAGAGCAGCTTCATGGACTTTCCGAAGTTGAAATCGATTATTGAGGGGCTGCTGTTTCTTGCGGGCGATGAAGGACTTAGCATCAAACAGATCGCCGAGATCGTGGATCACCGGGCTGAGCTTGTAGCGGACGCGCTGACGGAAATGAAGGAGGACTTTGAACGGCAGCAGCGGGGCATCCAGGTGATGCAAATCGCGGGGAGCTACCAGCTGACGACGCTCGGGGACCATGCGGCATACTACGAGAAACTCGCCTATTCACCTTCCCGTTCCTCTCTTTCGCAGGCTGCGCTTGAAACCTTGGCTATCGTGGCTTACCGCCAGCCGATTACGCGCGTGGAAATCGAGGAGATCCGCGGCGTGAAGTCGGAGCGTGCGATACAGACGCTGGTTCATAAGGATTTGATTGAAGAGACGGGACGGGCAGAGGCGATCGGACGACCGATACTGTACGGCACCACCAAATCCTTCCTTGATTATTTCGGTCTGCCCAATCTTCAGGCGCTTCCGGAACCGCAAATGTTCGAGAGCACGGAAAATCTGGAGGAAGAAACGCAGCTGCTGTTCGAAAAGCTGGATGGCAGACAGCTTACAATCGATGATGTGAACTAATACATGAAATCCCCAAAACCGGTGATCTATTTTGAATAGATCGCCGGTTTTTTATTTCATACCAAACAGGAAAACACATGCGGCAATGGAAATCCGAATCTTTTCCAGCCATGTATGCCATACTATGACCGAAGGTTATATCTGGGGGGCTTTAATGTGTGGATTGCGTTGGCTATTATAGCCGTTATTCTCCTATTGATTGCCGCTGCCGCCATGTCGAACATCATCTGTACCTTCCATTTCAGCAAAGAGGGACGGGATGACAAGGCTTTGGTCGACATCCATATGCTTTTCGGAATGGTCCGGTTTCATTATGAGATGCCCAAGCTCGTATTTGAAAATATGAAAAAAGGCTTCCTTCTCAAACTTGAAAAAAGCAATAATGTTCATCGGAATTCGGGTAGCACGACTCACACGCGTATTAATAAGAAGAAGGCGGAGCTGTGGGTTCATGATGTCCGCATCTTGCTAAAGTCGACGGTTGCCTTTAAAAAATGGCTGCAGCATACGTTCTCCCATGTGCGGATTCACGACTTGAATTGGTCGACGAGTTTCTCAACGGGAGAAGCCGAATGGACAGCCGTCGCGACAGGGGTGCTGTGGAGCCTAAAAACGACATTGGTGGGCTGGTTATCCTTTCAGGTTCGCATGAAGAGCACGCCGCGCCTGTCCATTATTCCTGATTTCCGCGATGAGATGCTTTTTTCCACGGAATTTAACTGCGTTGCCAGGCTTCCTATGGGGTATGCCATGTTTGCATCTTTCATTCTGCTGTTCCGGATATTGAAAGTGGAGGGCGGTCTAAAAAGGTGGTTCCGTTTATATCGTCATATGAAGGGCAAGGGGCAGAAAGTTCCAAGCGTATGACAAGGTGCAGAGTACAACCCTCCTACATACTCGAAATGAATGTGGGTAAACTAA
Organism: Paenibacillus dendrobii; assembly: GCF_009807035.1. Lineage (GTDB taxonomy): Bacteria > Bacillota > Bacilli > Paenibacillales > Paenibacillaceae > Paenibacillus_AQ > Paenibacillus_AQ dendrobii. The sequence goes on along the minus strand of NZ_WUBI01000002.1, from coordinate 109,368 downwards.
TTTGCGAAATGACCTTATTTAGTTTCATGAAGGAGGAAGCAGCATATGTCCGATCATCCAATTCAAGGCCTCATGCAGACCGCTATGGAAAACATCAAAGGCATGGTCGATGTGAATACCATTGTGGGCGATCCCGTTCAAACGCCTGATGGCAGCGTAATTCTTCCGATCAGTAAGGTGGGCTTTGGCTTTGCGGCTGGAGGTAGCGATTTTAATGGCGAATATGCCGGTAAGGACGCGACAGCAGGCGGTCAAAACCATACGGACCTGAAGAACTCCATGCCTTTTGGCGGCGGTAGCGGCGGTGGCGTATCCATTCGCCCAATTGCATTTCTTGTCGTGGGTAAAGAAGGCGTGCATATCGTGCCGCTGGATAATCAAACCCATCTGTTTGAGAAGCTGATTGACTCTGCTCCAATGATGGTGGAGAAAATTCAATCCATGTTCCAAACCGGAACGACGACAGCAGCAGGTATAAAAAGCACCCATGCTGAAGTCGATGATCATCCGAACCCTACGTTTTATTGACACTTGCCCGTCCCCTTCAGCCGGAAGGGGATTTTTTTGCGTGAAAGAACGCAGGGCATATCAAGCGAAAGACAAGCATATACTTGTACAAGATTTTCAGAATACCGGAGGAAAGATAACCATGTGGATAAAATCAATGACCCGCTGGATCGTAGCTGCCGCTATCATGCTGACTTGCTGCGTTCCGGCTTCTGCTCAAAGCAGTCAAACCCGTCCCGAGCTATACACGCACGCGCAGGCTGCAGCCCTGATGGATGTAACCTCCGGGCGATTGCTGTATTCTAGCCATGGCGATGATGAATTGCGTATAGCCAGTTTGACCAAAATTATGACGGCGATCGTAGCTATTGAGCACGGCGATTTCAAAAAGCCGGTCAAAGTCAGCAAGAATGCTTTCGGAAAAGAAGGCTCATCGATTTATTTGAAGATGGGTGAAGAGATGACGCTGGAGAATATGCTGTACGGCTTGATGCTAAGGTCGGGAAATGACGCGGCCACGGCGATTGCTGAGCATGTCGGCGGATCCGAAGAAGGCTTCGTGTATCTGATGAATGAAGAAGCGAAACAGATCGGCATGTCACATTCTCATTTTGCCAATCCTCATGGGCTTGACGCGGAAGGTCATTATTCTTCGGCCAACGATATGGCCAAGCTCACTGCGTACGCGCTCCATAATCCTGTGTTTCGGGATATTGTCAAAACGCCGACCAAAAAGGCTCCGAATCCGAATGAATCCTGGGATTACAAATGGGATAACAAGAACAAGATGCTCAGATTGTACGATGGAGCGGATGGCGTGAAGACCGGTTATACGAAAAAGGCATTCCGTTGCCTGGTCAGCTCGGCAACCCGTAACGGTCAGCAGCTGGTCGCCGTCACACTGAATGATGGGGATGACTGGAACGATCATGGTAAAATGCTGGATTACGGCTTTGAATATTTCCCATTGACTTCATTAATGGAGAAGGGCGAAGCCGTCAAAGGATATGATCTGGTCGTCAGCAATACCTTCCAATATCCATTCAGTAAGGGGGAGCAGGAAGGTGTCGAAAAGAAGCTGGTGCTTCGCCAGCCTGCTAGAGATGGAAGCGCGGATATCAATTTCGGACTGCGCGGGGAAATCCAGATCTATCTAGGGGGCCAGCAAATCGGTACGGTCCCCGTATATCAGAAAGGAAGTTTTCTCCCTGAGGAGAGGGCAAGAAATCCGGTGCAAAATACAATGTCTCCTGTGCATCCATCAACTTTTGCCGGAGCATTGGCTGAAGTGATCAGGGAGCTGTTCCTTCAGCATAACGGATAGCAGGTCATGGGAGATACGGGAGAGGAGCATGTGAAATGATCAATGTCATTTGGCTGGCGCTGATTGTCATCGGATTTGGCTTTGCGGCCGCTCAAGGGAATATCGAGACGGTAACCTCGGCCGCGTTTGACGGGGCCAAAACCGGAGTTACCGTGTGCTTCGGCTTGATCAGCGTGCTGGTATTCTGGCTCGGAATGATGAAATTGGCAGAGGAATCGGGCCTGCTGCAAAAAATAGCAAAATTGATGGGCCCCATTGTCCGATTCCTTTTTCCTGACGTTCCGCGAAACCATCCGGCAATGGGATACATTCTGTCCAATATGAGCGCGAACCTGCTGGGTCTCGGAAATGCGGCTACACCGATGGGGATTAAGGCCATGCAGGAGCTGCAAACGCTGAATCCGGACAAAACAGCAGCCAGCCCGGCCATGTGTACGCTACTGGCCTTGAATACGGCCAGTATTACGTTGATTCCGACAACGTTGATCGCTATAAGGATGAATTATCAGTCAGCGAATCCGACAGAAATTGTAGGTACAACGCTAGCGGCAACCATGGTGGCGACCCTTGCCGCGGTAGCGGCGGACAGGTGGTACCGAAGGAAATTTCTGAACAGGCGTCCCAAACCTCCGATTCCAGCGGGGCCGGCGGCAGCTTTGCAGCCGGACGCGCAGGATATGAAAGGATGATTCCGGATGACTGCCATCATTAATATGATTTCAGCGTGGGCGATCCCTGTATTGATCGCCTTCATTCCGCTTTTTGCCTTTACGAAAAAGGTTCCTGTGTATGAATCCTTTGTCGTGGGTGCAAAAGAAGGATTCCAGACTGCGGTTCAAATTATACCCAATCTTGTGGGTATGATGGTCGCCATTAGTGTATTCAGAGCTTCGGGAGCGCTGGATTTTTTCGTCGGATGGACAGGCCCTTTTTTGCACCGGCTTGGCGTGCCTAGCGAGATTCTTCCCCTCGGACTTTTGCGTCCCTTAACGGGAACGGGTTCACTCGCTTTCGCAACAGACCTGATTTCCGTTTATGGACCTGATTCCATGATTGGCCGCATGGCATCTACGATTCAGGGCAGCACGGATACAACGTTATATGTATTGACCGTATATATGGGAGCTGTGGGCATACGAAACGGCAGATACTCGCTGAAGGTCGGCCTGTTTTCGGATGTCGTTGGTTTCATCGCTTCAATCGCGGTATGTCTTCTCTTTTTCGGTTGACCTGAATCACCGATATATAATCCGTAACGTAATGATGGACACCTCATATACTGTACCACGCATGCATTTGTACAGGGATTGAGGTGAGACCATGACATTTGAAGGCTTTATTATTCATCATTCCTCCTGCACGTCCATCAATGGAGTCGGGTATGATTTCTGGATCAGCGCAGACGGCTTCATAACCTCGGCCCCTTTATTGACGGACCCATCCCACATTCATATTTGTCTGGAAGGCAACTTTAATCGGAGCTACGACCTGCTGGGGGCTGCTGAAAAACAGCAGCTTTTTATTGCCAGCAAACTCATTATGGAGCTGTCCCGACAATATGACATTTCTCCCCTTTTTCTTTATCCGCACACAAACACCTGCCCCGGAAAAGAATTTCCCTGGAATGAACTTGTGATTTACCCTTCTCACGGGTATCATTAGTTTGAGGTGACCTAATAAACAATGGAAAGATTACAGAAAATTTTAGCTCAAGCCGGCATTGCTTCCCGCCGCAAATGCGAGGAATTGATACTGGCCGGCAAGGTGGAAGTTAACGGGGAAACCGTTACTGCGCTCGGAACAAAGGCGGACCCCGAAACAGATATCATCACGGTGCAAGGCAAACCGATTCGAAACGAGAAAAAAATCTACATTATGATGAACAAGCCGAAAGGTGTCATCACAAGCGCATCTGACCCTGCCGGACGTAAGATCGTGACCGATTATATTAAAGGAATTAAGGAACGGATCTATCCGGTAGGGCGTTTGGATTATGATACCGAAGGCCTTCTGCTCCTGACAAATGATGGTGAATTTGCGAATATGCTGACGCATCCGAAACATCATGTGCCTAAGACGTATCTCGCGACCGTAGAGGGCATCCCTCACGGCAGCGAATTGGACAAGCTTCGCGCGGGAATTAAGCTCGATGACGGTATGACTTATCCAGCGGAAGTCGAATATAAGGATATCGATACCGAAAAGAATGAGGCTGTGATCACCATTACGATTCACGAAGGCCGCAATCGGCAGGTTCGGAGAATGTTCGAGGCGATTTCCCATAAAGTCATTCGTCTGAAGCGCATTTCGTTTGGAGATTTGCTGCTCCAGAATCTGAAACGTGGTTTATACCGCCATTTGAGTGCAGATGAAGTGGAAGCCCTGAAAAATATGGCTAAATCCGGCAAAAAGGGTAAAAGATAGATCGGAAGGTCACACAATATTCATAACCAGCCTCCACAAATATGACATGTTTTCGGTATAATTCTTCATAGGATGTTCAAAATCTGGGGTAGAAAACATGAGATTTGTCATAGTAAAGGAGCATTTGGCATGGGTAAATCAAGAAAGAAAATTCAGATAATTATCCTGCTTTTGATCGTTATTCTGGGCGGGTATGCCATTGTTTCACAAGTGTCGGGTTCAGGCGGCAAGCCTACGGAAGGCAGCAAGGCGCCGAATTTTGAACTTCTTGGCCTTGATGGGAAGGCTCATACGCTGGATGAATACAAGGGGAAGGCAATGGTTCTCAATTTTTGGGGAACATGGTGCGGACCTTGCGTAAAGGAAATGCCGGCACTGCAGGCACAGTGGCAAAAATGGAAAGACAAGGACGTAGTTGTGGTCGGAATTAATGCTGGTGAAGACAAGATGGCTGTTGAAAATTTCGTGAACAGCGTTAACGTGGATTTTCCTATACTTCTTGATCAAAACAAGGATTCGATCGCGAAATATGGCATTTCGCCTCTGCCTACCACTTTCTTTGTGTCCAAAGACGGGAAAATCAACAAAATACATCTGGGTCAGCTGGATTTAGCCACCCTCGACAAACAAATTGAAGAGCTGGTGAAATCGTAATGTTACAAGAAGTAATCGCTTTTAAAAACACCAAATGCGAGTGCGGACACCAGAATCCGGTTGGAACTGTGCTTTGTGAGGCATGCGGAAGACCGCTTGATGTAGAGGACCGTGAGTCTAATGAAGTTCTAGAGATGCGTTATGACGGCATGGCACGGAGATCGCAGCGTGCCAATCCGAATTTCATAGACCGCATCTGGAACTTCTTTTCCTCTGTCAAAATTGCGGTGTACATGATTATTCTGACGCTGATCGGGTCCATGCTCGGCACCATATTTCCGCAGGAAAGCACGTTCCTGAACATTGATCCGTCGACGTATTACAAGGAAACTTATGGTACTTGGGGTCTTGTCTATTACAAGCTCGGATTGACGCATACCTATGAATCCTGGTGGTTTATTTTGCTCCTTGTCATGATCGGGGCATCATTGGTCATTTGCAGCTTGGACCGTGTACTTCCGCTGTACAAGGCACTTACCAAACAAAGAATACTTAAGCACATGCAGTTTCTGACGCGTCAGCGCGTTGTCTATCAAGGACCTGTCGAAGGTACGGCTGAAGATTGGGTGAAGCAGGTATCCGCTCCGATCAAAAAGAAGGGTTATCGTGTATATACTGACGGAAACGCTCTCTTGGCCGAGAAATACCGTTTCAGCCGGTGGGGCCCTTATGTTATCCATATCGGTTTGATCATCTTTCTGCTAGCGGTTCTCGCGCGCGGATTGCCAGGCCTGAAAATGGACCAGCATGTAGCCTTTCCCGAAGGGGAAATCAAACACATACCGAATACTTCGTACTACTTGAAAAACGAGAAGTTTACTGTGGAGTATTATTCACAGGAAGAAATGCCGGAGGAATTCCGCAATCAAGGCAAGATTCTCCCCAAACTGTTTAATACCCAAGCAACGCTGTACCAATGTACAGCCGATTGCGATGATCCGACCAAAGAACCCCAGCTTGAGGAAGTGACCAAGCATAATATTCAGGTCAACGATCCGCTGGATTACAAAGGATTAATGGCATATCAGTTTGATTATGATATGACTCCGGTGCTGCGATCGGTAAGTCCATCATTGGTGGATGCCAAGACAGGCAAGGATTTCGGCAAATTTAAGCTGGATATCAAGAATCCCCAGCGGAATTATACCGTGGGCGACTATAGTCTCGAGCTCAAAGAAAAGTACAATGATTTCGGCTTGGACGAAAATGGGAAGCCTGTTACCAAAACTCCGAATCCGAATGCGCCGGCATTTCTTTTCCTGATCAAAGGTCCGGATCTGCCAGCTGCAGGTGTGCAATATATTTATTTTCCGAAGGAAATCGACAAAGAGCGTTTCCAACAGGACGCAATTAACGCCAAGCTGAACGGAGGAAGTTTTCCGCTGATGCTGGATGTAAAAGGGATGGAGAACGTTGATTTTTCTTTGTCGACATCGTACCTGAACATTCGCGTGGATAAGGTGATGCCGTTTATCTGGATCGGCGCTAGCATCGTCATGCTGGGCTTGGTGCTCGGTTTCTACTGGCAGCACCGCCGGATCTGGCTGCGGATTGATAATGGAACGTTGACCCTCGGAGCTCACACCAACAAAAACTGGTTCGGCATTCGCCGGGAAATCTCGGCGATCTTGAAAAAAATGAATCTGGATGTGGACGAGAAGTCCATGGATAACGGAGGAAACCAAGCATGAAGTTATTGGATTTCAGCAGTGATATGTTTATCGTCGCATTCTTGCTCTATTGCGCGGCATTCATATTATTCGCGATTGCTCTGATGGGCCGTAAATGGAGCAACCGCGACCCGGAAACACACTCGAAGAAATGGGGCAAAATTGCATTTTGGGTCTCATCCCTTGGTCTGATCTTCCATCTGATATTTTTCGTGACCCGCTGGATCGGTGGCAAGCATATACCGGTCAGTAACATGTATGAATTTATGTCATTCCTGTCCATGATGGTGATGGTCGCCTTTACGGTTGTCTATCTCATTTACAAAAAAACGCTGCTGGGCTTGTTCGCCGTACCGATTACGATCATCGTTATGGCATATGCGGCAGTATTTCCGCAGGAAGTGCAGCCGCTGATTCCATCGCTGCAATCTTACTGGCTGAAGATTCACGTTACGCTGGCTGCTGCCGGCGAATCTTTCTTCGCGATCGCTTTCGCTGCCGGGTTTATGTACTTGCTGCGTACGGTCGATTTCAAGAGTAAAGAGAAAAAGGCAAAGAAACAGCAACGCTGGGTTGAAGTCATATTCTTTTCCATCATTCTTGTCATTTCCTTTATCGCTACTGTATTTATTTTCCGCGCCTCAGGTTATGAGTCTGTATTCACGCAGACGAAGGTAACGGGCCAAGAGGGCGCGCAAACGACGATTACGGAAAAGGTATCGTATAAACTGCCGCCGATCGTCGGACCATATCACAGCAAAATCGAAAGCTATGAGCCATTCCTTGGCATGAGTAAACCGCTGTTTAACGCTCCATCCTGGATGAACGGCGTAAATGCCGGACGGAAATTCAACACGATCATTTGGTCGTTTATCACCGGACTCATTCTCTATGGTCTTCTTCGTCTGATTGCTCGCAAACCGCTCGGCAGGGCCGCCTCGCCGTTAATGGACGGCATTGATGCGGACGATCTGGATGAAATCAGTTACCGGGCCATCGCGATCGGTTTCCCGATCTTTACGCTCGGTGCGCTTATCTTCGCGATGATTTGGGCTCAAATCGCCTGGGGCATTTTCTGGAGCTGGGACCCTAAAGAAGTATGGGCGCTCATTTGCTGGTTGTTCTACAGTGCCTATCTGCATCTTAGACTTTCCCGCGGCTGGCAGGGCAGCAACTCCGCGTGGTTGGCCGTTATCGGCTTCCTCGTGGTTATGTTCACGCTGGTTGGGGTAAATCTGGTTATCGCAGGCTTGCATTCCTATGCGGGCGTGGAATAACCAGACCGATTTTTAGAGGCAGTCTTTCTTGCGAAATCAGGAAGCAGCCTTAAGAATGCATATACTTTCTGATCTCTTAAGAAGATCCGTTTCGCATTTGATGTTGAATGTTGAAGCGGATTTTCGCTATAATTGTCCTTTGAGAGTAAGTAGAAGATCTTCGTATGAACATAAAGGGGTTGTTGTCTATGTCAGAGCACGGAAATCGAATACTGGTTGTGGACGATGAAGAACGGATTCGCCGTTTGCTCAAGATGTATTTGGAAAAGGAAGGATATGAGGTTGAGGAAGCGGAAGATGGAGAAACTGCGCTCCGTAAAGCCTCTAATCAGGATTACGGCCTTATTTTGCTGGATTTAATGCTTCCGGGAATGGATGGAATGGAAGTCTGTACCCGTTTAAGACAATTAAAATCGACACCGATCCTGATGCTGACGGCAAAAGGGGAGGAAATCAACCGAGTCCAAGGCTTTGAGGTCGGAGCGGATGATTATGTCGTTAAACCATTTAGCCCAAGAGAAGTGATATATCGCGTAAAAGCGATTCTTAGACGTTCCTCGGCAACCGCATATTTGTCGAAGGATAGTAATTCCAGCAATAATATCGTGTTCCCTCACTTGGTGATTGAGCATGACGCGCATCGAGTTACCGCAAGCGGACAGGAAGTAAGCCTGACGCCGAAGGAATATGAACTCCTGCATTATCTTGCGGTTTCACCTGACAAGGTGTTTTCAAGAGAAGAACTGCTGAAGGATGTATGGAACTACGAGTTCTTTGGAGATTTGCGTACCGTCGATACCCATGTGAAAAGACTCAGGGAAAAGCTGAATAAAGTGTCTCCGGAATCGGCTTCCATGATTACGACCGTATGGGGCGTCGGTTACAAGTTAGAGGTGCCGAAGTAACGTGAACTTCTGGACATCACTGGTTGGTAAACTGTGGGCAACGATCATATGCCTTGTGGCCTGTATTTTGATCATTATGGCCTTGTTCCTGCTCCCGTATATCGACACCAATTTCTCGAACAATTCCGGAGATATTAAACGTCTGTTTACCTATACGGCGATCATTGGTTTTTCGATGACCACTTTTTTTGCCCTATTCCTTCTCACCAAAATTACTCAGCCCATGCAAAAGCTGATCAGTGCAACGGAGGCGATCAGCAAAGGCGAGTACAATACCCGTCTTTCCATCGTCACGAGCGATGAGATTGGTAAGCTGGCCAATACATTTAATCATATGGCTGAGGAGCTTGAAGATAATATCCGTAACCTCAATCAAGAAAAGGAACATCTGGCGAGCGTTCTCCGAAGCATGAGCGATGCGGTGATAACAATCGATAATTCGGGCCATATTGTTTTGACCAATCCGCCTGCACAAAAGCTGATTCCGAAGTGGAAGGATATCGACTGGGATATGGAGCCGACCGATGAGCTGGAAGCTCCTGCCGAAGAGAAGGTACCGAAGCCGCTTCTGGCATTGTTCGAGCGGATGCTTCAGGAAAGTGCGGATGTCAGCTCTGATGTGCATGTCAAACAGGGAGTCTGGTCTGTACATATGGCTCCTCTGTATGCAGATAATGTTATCCGCGGCGCTGTGGCGGTGGTCAGAGACATTACCGAGCAGGTGAAGCTGGAAAAAATGAGACAGGACTTCGTGGCGAATGTGTCTCATGAAATCCGGACTCCGCTTTCGATGATGCAGGGCTACAGCGAAGCATTGCTGGATGGTATGGCTACGTCGCCGGAAGAGAGCCAGGAACTCATTCAGGTCATTCATGATGAGTCTCTTCGCATGGGACGCCTTGTGAAGGATCTGCTTGACCTGGCTCGCATGGAAGCCGGACACACGGATATCCATCGAAGCAAACTTGATGTGAATGAACTGCTCGAACGGGTATTCCGCAAATTCTCGGTCCGGGCCAAGGAAAGCGGAATAGACCTATCCTATGATAAAAAGACATCGGAACTCATTCTGGAAGCAGCGGACGAAGACAAACTGGAGCAGGTTCTCACGAATCTTCTGGACAATGCTTTCCGTCATACGCCTGAGGGCAAACGGATCCGCATTATTGCCGACCGGATTGGGGAAGGCCCTGCTTCCGAACTACAGATCCGTATAGAGGATGAAGGGGCGGGAATTCCCCAGGAGGACATCCCGTTTGTGTTTGAACGGTTTTATAAGGCGGATAAGGCAAGAGTTCGTGGAACATCGAATGGTACGGGGCTCGGTCTTGCTATCGTGAAGAATATCGTAGAGTCCCACGAAGGATCCATACGGGTTACCAGTCAGTTGGGCGAGGGGACCGTGTTCTCGATAAGGATTCCTGTCGAATGCCATAAATGCTGATAGCATGACAAGAAACACCTCATACCGAGGTGTTTTTTGTTGAAGTTCGAAGATAAATCTTGTTCAACGTGGAACAATTCAAAAGCGCATGCCGTAAGGAATCGGCATGCGCTTTTTTTGTGAAAAGCATTATGAGTTTAATAGATCAGGTATTTGCAGAACGGCAGTAAGATCTTAAATATTGTTACAGCGTAATCTCGATTGCAGTGTTCAGCTCAGGCAATGTGGTGAGCTGGGTCAGAACGTCCTTCTGCACGGCTTTATCAACCGTCAGAATCATGATGGCAGCTCCGCCAATAATTTTACGCCCTACCTGCATGGAAGCGATATTGACGTCATTTTGGCCAAGCAACGTGCCGACACTGCCGATGAGACCCGGTTTATCGTTATGGGAGATCAGAATGACGTGACCTTCGGGAGCAATATCGACCGGGAATTTATCGATCTGTACAATCCGCTCTCCGTATCCGTTCAGCAGAGTGCCTGCTACCAGCGTTTCTTCTTGGTTCTGAGTCTTCAGCGTAACCGTCAGCAAATTCGTAAAGCCTTTGGATTTCGAAGCTTTGGTCACAACCACGTTGATATCACGCGATTTAGCGAGATGCATGCAGTTTACGATATTCACTTCGCTGCCAAGATGATGACCTAGGACACCTTTCACGATATAACGAGTCAGCGGAAGTGTATCGACATCCGACAAGTCGCCGGCATAATCGACATGGATTTCATTCACGGCTTGGTTGGCTGCCTGTGCAGCAAAGCTGCCGAGCTTCTCGCCGATCGAGAAGTAAGGCTGCAGGCGGCTCATCACGCTTGCGGCTACCGGAGGCATGTTTACGGCGTTTTTGAATGGTTCGTTACGCAAAATATGAAGGACTTCCTCCGACACGTCGATGGCTACGTTCTCTTGGGCTTCAACGGTTGAAGCGCCGAGGTGAGGCGTCACGATAATTTTTGGATTCGATAGGAACGGATGATCGCTTTGCGGTGGTTCACTTTCAAATACGTCAAATGCAGCACCGGCTACGATTCCTTCGTTGATGGCTTCCACGAGTGCCATCTCATCAATGATTCCGCCGCGAGCACAGTTGACGATGCGCATTCCTTTTTTCATGACTTCAAACTGCGGGCGGGAAATCATATGACGCGTTTCAGGCGTTAACGGCGTATGAACCGTCATGAAGTCCGCGTTACGAACGATATCGTCCACGGATGCCAGCTTGACTTCCATCTTCTCGGCACGTTCCTGGGTCAGGAAAGGGTCAAATGCCAGAATATTCATTCCGAATGCCTTGGCACGTTTGGCTACTTCGCTGCCGATCCGTCCCATGCCCATGACTCCGAGAGTTTTGTTGCGAAGCTCGACGCCGAGAAAGGATTTACGATCCCAATCTCCGCCAACCGTTTTTGCATAAGCCTGAGGAATATGGCGCGCGAGGGCCATCATCATGGCAAAGGTATGCTCACATGTGGTGATGGTGTTGCCGTCGGGAGCGTTAATGACGATAATACCGCGTTTGGTTGCTGCTTCAAGATCAATGTTGTCGACCCCAACTCCTGCACGGCCGACAACCTTGAGGTTGGTACCTGCTGCCATAATCTTCTCAGTCACGCGCGTTTGGCTGCGGACGAGCAGGGCATCGTATTCTCCGATAATGGCTGCGAGCTCATCCTCCCCGAGTCCCGTCTTTTTCTCTACCAGGACATCGGCTGCATCCATCAGCTGCTGAATCCCCAGATCGCTGATTGGATCCGATACTAACACTTTAAACATGGTTTCTCCTCCTCATTCTGTTGGAACACATATATTAGAGGGGTTGTATTGATTAGAATACAATCCCGTAAAACCATTCATTATATCGCTTTGCGAAAATGTCGTATTCCCCGGGCAACGCGTTGATGTATAAAAGGATAAAGATGTAAAGGGATGCGGTTCTAACTCGCAGCAAGAGCAGTCAGGCAGATCATGGGCAAATATAACAAAAAAACTCTCAATCCGCACACTACTTGCGTAGTAAGGGACGAGAGTTGTTCGTGGTACCACCCTAATTCACCGCCGGTTACAATACCGACAGCCTCAGAGGTCTATAATAGACCGAATTTGATAACGGAAATGACCCGGTTGCACCTACTTCAATGTTCAATGCAACTTCTCTGGAACGCTAAGACGGCTTGACTGTCACCGGTTTGCACCTACCACCGGCTCTCTGAAGACTTTCAAGGGTCTTTTTTCCTTCATCGGTTTAACTCGTTAATTTTTTCATAATGTATCACGGCGCCCTAACCCCTGTCAATAGGGAAACTTGTCTCCTTGAATCCCTAGTGTTAAATCTGCTATGATTTTTATGATATATTTAGAAAAATTCTATTAAGAAATGACATTTTATGAGTCGTATAAGAACAGAATCCGGGGATTTATTTTACTACTTCCGTATGCTGATTCAGTCTGAGGAAGATATCCGGCTGCACAGCATTTTTCTTTTGCATATAGTTAATGGTATCCTGAAGAGATAGAAGTGAAACTATGGGCTTTGAGGAAGGCATAACTTCATGGGTTTGGGAAACACGGACAGCCGCGAACTTAGCAGCCTTGTTGAGGAGTCGCAGGCTTTTCAGCGTGTTTATTTTGAGACTGCGCCAGTAGGTTAGAGGCATCGAACGGGGAGGCTTCAGCACCTATTTATTCTCATCTGTGAGATGGGCGAGATGTTAGTCTGTTCCCTGCTTTTCCTCTTTTATTGCATGTTTTGCCGGCTCGTTGTATTTAAGCCAATCGCTCTTGAATTCCCGATACGGCAAAAATACGGTATGATAGAAGTGACGATGAGCTTCTTTTTGTACTCCTGACAAAAAACGCTGATGCCAACACGGTCCATGCGAATATGAACGACAGGTTGAAGTAAAGGTCGAAACGGGAGGGGCGGTTTTTCTTTCTAGCACTCCTTCAAATGGTGATGATCCGCATCGCTTAATAACTAAAGACAGGCAGGCATAATATGAAAAAATTCAAATTCCGTGCGCCCAAGCTCAAGCAGGCCACACCAGAACAGCTGACAGACCGGCTGCTGCTGATCAATCTTTATATCACACAAGGTCTTACACTCATTATCGGATTGATATGGATTTTATTTCAGAAAAGGAATCCCCTGGAATTATTTGTAACGCATAAAGGCGACTATTTCGTGGCATGGGGATTGGGGCTGGCAGCGATCATGTTTCTCATCGACTTTCTGGTGTCCAGAGTTACGCCTGAAGAAGTGATGGATGACGGAGGCATTAACAATATGCTGTTTCAAAACCGTCCGGTTTGGCATATTGTATTCATAGCTGCGCTCGTAGCGGTATGCGAAGAACTGTTGTTCAGGGGCGCTGTTCAGCATTCATTTGGACCTTATTGGACCAGTATCTTGTTCGCAGTTATCCACGTGCGATACTTGAAGCATTGGATCCCGACAGGATGGGTATTCCTGAGTAGTTATGGTCTCGGATATATTTACATACATTCCGGTACCCTGCTGGCACCAGTGGTTTGCCATTTTGCGATAGATTGTATATCTGGATTAGTGATTCGATTTCGGAGGGAATCATGAGTAGTGAATTAAGCAGAGTTGAAACTTATAACAGAAACCGAAAAAAAAACCAATCAAAAAAGCCCCCTCTTTCTCCAGACGAAGAACTGAAGACGAAATCGTCCAAAATTCGCAGAGAAGAGAAGAAATCTACAGCCGCGCCGACGTTAAGCCGGGTACGTTCAATGAAGGAACGAAAAGGCGTCGCAGAACCGGCCCGGGGAGAGAGCGAGCCCAGAGCTTCCCATTCGGCGGATTCAAGTCAGACCTACCGCTCACGATCCGAACGTTATAAGAACGGACATGATGGAAAAGCGGGAACTGAAGAGGATATTCATTCGGCGCCCGCCCGAACCGAAACCTACGGCTCCCATAGAAATGTGATCAGTAAGTATTTCACGAACTCATTATTTTTTCTCTTTCTTGTATTGACAGCATTTCTTGTGTATTGGGGAGTGAAGGGCGCTCCTCCATTGGAGGATCTATGGTAACAGAGGAGATTTTGTTATGGATTGCAGGGATCATTGCGGTATGCTGCGTTGTGATCTTTGCGAGAATGTCCTATGAAGCGAGACTTCATGCCGTAACATCTTCGGATGTTTTATTGGATAGATTGCCGGAGGCCTTTGATGGGAGCCGGATCTTTTTTATTTCGGATATTCATAAGCGCAAGCTTTCAAAAGAATTCATGCAGGAATTTAAAGCCAAGGCCGATTTGGTTATTCTCGGCGGAGATATTATGGAAAAAAACGTGCCTCTGGATCGAGTGAAGGCTAACTTGGAGATTTTATCGGAAATAGGTCCGATGTATGCAGTATACGGCAATCATGATTTGAAGGCCGATCCGGAAGGGGTAGCGCGGTTGATGCGGGAATCCGGCGGGACTCTTCTGAGGGACGAAAATGTACTGTTGGAACGGGACGGAAAGCACATATGCCTTACTGGCATTGATCAGCCGCGGAACAAGCGGGAAGGATATCCGGAGCTGCCGGAATTATGGCAGAGCCATCATGAATTATGCCGGATCGTCGTCGTGCATGATCCCGCGTGGCTCCGGTATGTACCCGATAAACCAGCCGATTTGATCCTAGCAGGACACACGCACGGCGGGCAGATTAGACTGCCATGGATTGGAGCCGTCCGGCTCAATGCATTTTACCGAAAATACGATTGCGGCTGGTTTAGATGGTATCAACCTCATTCTAAGGTGAAGAGACCCCAAATGTTAATCAGCAGGGGATTCGGCAACAGGCGTGTCACGCTGCGATTATGCTGTCCTGCGGAAATGCACCTTATTCAGCTAAAAAAGCACGCGGCAGTTGAGTAATTGGATATCGAAATATCGAAACTTGTATATGCGAAAAAGACACCCTAACCGTAATGAGCGGTGCAGGTGTCTTTTTTGCATTTCGAACCTTTATTTTTATCTCATTTCAAGCTCAATGCTGCGTGGATCAACGAAAGTATACCCTTTGCCCTCCAACTTGGTGAGAAGTTGATCAAGCGCTTCGGTGGTCCATGGAAGCTCATGCATCAATATATTGCTTCCCGCATGCAGCTGATCCAGCACGTTTTGAATGACTTTTTGGGGATTGTCAGTTCCTTTAGACTTCATGGTCCAATCCAATGAGCCGTTGGACCACGTCATGTAGAGCAGACCATTTTCCTTGGCGATCTTTTTGCCGATGTCTCCTCCTTCACCGAATGGCGGGCGGAAAAAGACCGGTGATTCTCCAATGGTGTCCTTCACAATTTTTTGCACGTCTTCGATCTGTTTCTTGACCTTTGCTTCAGGCTCCTTACGCAAGGAAATGTGATCCCAGCTGTGATTGCCGATGATCTGTCCGCGATCGTGAATTAACTTAAGCAGATCCGGATTTTCTTTGACGCGGTAGCCGTTGACAAAGAAAATTGCTTTGGCATGATGCTTGTCCAGCGTATCGATTAAGCTGTTGATCCATTCGGTTTTTTTGGGGCCGTCATCGAAGGTCAGCAAAACGACCTTTTTCTCAGTGCCCTCTTCGTTAGGAACAATATTATAAGCCTTATTCATGTGGTACTTCAATGGAACGGCGGTTTCGTTGTTCTGACCTGAAGCTTCCGGATCTGGGCTGTCTGTCTTCGCTGCATCATCACTCAATCCCGAATTATTGTTATCGGATTCGCCCGCATCTTCGCTGGTGCTTCCGTTTTCCGTTACGGAGTCCTTTGGAGGATCTTGATTGGCGGAAGTCGTTTTATCGCTGCTGTCTTGAGTGGATGCGCTAGGAGCAGCTGTGTCGGTGGTCTTTTCACTTTTTTCGCCGCATGCGCTTAACAACAAGGCAGTTACAAGAAGAAGCGCAGCTGTCTTTTTAACCATTTTTCCATCTCACTTTCCTGTTTTTATGCCGCATGGGAAAGCCCTTTTCCGCGAACAATACACTTGATTTTATCACATAAGGAGGTTGTAATTGTGAATACTTCGTCATTTATAAGCGGTGTGCTCATTGGTGCTGCAGCCACAGCCATTATGTCCAAAAACAAAGGCTCGATCACTTCCGCAATCACTCAAAATGCGGGTAAAATGATGGATATCGGTGCCATAGGTTCCCTCGGAACAAGCAGCGCCGGAGGCCACAGCAGCAACCATCATGCCCAATCGCATTCGAAGGATGAAAGCATGAAGCAGATCAATGAGTTTATCAACAGCAATCCTGATGTGAAAAGAGAAGTGGACATGATCATGAAGGAAACAAATACGGTCATACCTGGTTTGTAAACGAATCGGAAGCCATTAGAATCATTTTCTGCGGATGACGCTTAAAATGATTCTTTTTTTGTCTATTTTACAGCGTGCATTTCTGGTTATATAATGATAACATACTTACATAGAACTATTTTCAGCACACATTAGGGGAGACATCATAATTTGTTATATCATTGCTTGCAGAGGAGGATCCTGTCATGAAAATAGAACGATTGAGCTCAGATAAGATACGGATTTTCCTCACGTTCGACGATCTGAGTGAGCGCGGAATCCAGAAGGAAGACATGTGGCAGGAACTTCCCAAGGTCCATGAGCTGTTCACCGAAATGATGGATCAAGCCTATAACGAACTCGGTTTTGACGCAACCGGACCGCTCGCTGTAGAAGTATTTGCTCTGCCTGCTCAAGGCATGGTCGTCATCGTGACCCGAGGAAAATATGATCATCAGCATTACAGCCACTTAGGGGAAGATGAGCTCCCTGAAGAAGTATATGAAATGGAAGTGACCTTAGAGCAGAGCGATACTATCGTGTATGCTTTCAATGATTTTGAAGTGCTGATCGAAGCTGCGCATGTTCTTGGCGGTCATATTACCGAGGCAGGCCGTCTTTACCATTATAAAGATAAATGGGTGCTGTACATGGATCCTGAACAGATCGATTCCAGCAAGCATCCTTCACTTATAGCTGTATTGGCTGAATACGGGGAAGCTGCTTCTTACACCGAAGCCGTTCTCGACGAATATGGTAAGGTTGTCATGCAGGAGAATGCAATTGCAGTAATTCGTGAGCATTTCAAACGACAGGATTAAAATGGACGCGGTCATCCCATGAACATTCATGTCATGGGATGAATTGCTTTTCAGACGATAAAAACACGGAAAAGGGGGAAAGAAACGGTGCTTTGGTTCTCAGTCATAGCTTCGGCGCTAGCGCCGGGTCTCGCCCTTTTAACGTATTTTTATTTGAAGGACAGATACGAGCAAGAGCCGCTCATGATGGTGATTAAGGTGTTTGTGCTCGGGTTCCTGATTGTTGTCCCCGTGCTGATCATACAGCGGGGGATGACGAACGGCTTTGGGGGCAATCCCTATATAGAGTCATTCGTTATCTCATCTTTCGTTGAGGAGTTCCTGAAATGGTTTGTCCTGTATCATATGATTTACAATCATACGGAATTCGACGAGCCATATGACGGTATCGTATACGCGGTGGCTATTTCACTTGGATTTGCCACAGTCGAAAATGTGATGTATGCCTGGTACAGCCATGCTTCCATTGGAGCGATGTTCCTGCGGGCGCTGCTTCCGGTTTCAGGCCATGCCATGTTTGGCGTGATGATGGGGTATTATTTGGGACGCGCCCGTTTCTCCACCGGAGCCAAAGCGAAGCGTTTCTTAGCGTACTCGATGTTCATTCCATGGTTTTGGCATGGTGTATATGATCTGATTCTAGCGACCATGACCCAGTACTGGCTCTGGTTTATCGTACCGTTGATGGCTTTTCTGTGGTACGGGGGGATGGGGAAAGTATACCGGGCCAACAACCGCTCACCATTTCGTTTTCTCAAACGAGAAGAAGAGGTTAACACCTAAATTTAATGGGCACACTTGATCCTACGAGATTCCAATTTTGGAAAATTCATATGGATGGAGGGTGCCCTTTTTGCGTGTCAAAGTAACGATTGTGTGCAAGCAGTGCGGAGAACGGTTTATTTTAAGAGGAAAAAGAGACCGTGGACGGATCGAGACGGGCTTCAAGCAATGTCTTTGCAACAACAAAAATTTGTTCGATATCGAAGAACTGCCTGTTTAGAACGGCTGAACATCCGCTGACAAGCTTTTTCCTGTAGGGAACCAAATATTCTGAAGTCCTGCCATATGATGCATAAGACTCCTTTCTTCTTGTCAAACTAACAGCAGCAACCATATAAATTGAACTAAAGAATCAAGGAAACGCAAGGCTTATCTTTAGTTCATTTTATATAGTAGATGGATCAAAATCAGTCGTGAGCGCCTCAGGCCTTGGTTTGATCTATTCAGTTGAAGGAAGGAGACTTGAGCAATTATGTACAAGCGACTAAGCGCTGTTTTGTTTCCCATCGTTACCCTCTTTATGATCGGGGCTTTCGTGTGGGGGTATCAAGAGAACCAGGAAAAAAACTCGATTCTGATTAAAGCGGAAAACCAGTACCAACGGGCATTCCATGATTTGTCCTATCATATGGACCGCCTGCATAGTGAGCTTGGCAATACACTTGCGGTCAGTTCTACCTCCAATGCGATGCACCGTAAGGGGCTTATCAATGTATGGAGGTTGACGAGTGAAGCCCAGAATGAAATCAACCAACTGCCGCTAACCATGCTCCCTTTTAATAAAACCGAGGATTTCCTGTCCCGGATTTCAAATTTTTCCTATCAGACCTCCATGCGGAATTTGGACAAGGAGCCTCTGACGGAGGACGAAATGAAGAACCTGAAAGTCCTCTATAAGAATTCGTCTGACATCACTAAGGACCTCCAGACCGTTCAGAGCAAGGTCATTCAGAACCGCCTCCGCTGGATGGATGTGGAGAGTGCAATGGCATCCGAAGATAAGGCTCTGGATAACACGATTATTGACGGCTTTAAGACCGTTGACAAGCGTGTTGGGGAATACCCCGAATTGAACTGGGGGCCAGCCGTATCGAGCATGTACGACAAGCGTTCCGTGAAGATGTTGTCCGGCGTTGCGGTATCCAAAGAGGATATCAAACGCAAGGCAGCCAAATTTGCGGATGCGGGTGCGAATGCATCGATTCAGGTTACTGAAAACGGCAAGGGGACGGATTGGGAATCCTATACGGCTACCGTGAAATCCCAAAACCTGCCGGCTGTCATTTCGATGGATTTTACTAAAAAAGGCGGTCTGTTGATCAGCTATCACGATAACCGCAAAATCGGAAAGAAATCCGTGACGATCAAACAGGCCAAAGAAAAAGCAGACCAGTTCCTGGCCAAAAAAGGCTACAAGGACATGACGGCAGTCACCGCGGATCAATACAGTAATATGGGCAATCTGACATACGTCAGTACACAAGATGGCGTGCTGATCTATCCGGAAAAAATCACGGTTCGTGTCGGTCTGGACAATGGGGAAGTAACCGGCTTCCAGGCAAGCGACTATGTATACGAGCATAAAGGCAAACGCCAAATACCTAAGCCGAAGATGACCATGGATGAAGTCCGGAAGAAGATTAATCCGGAATTCAAAGAAACTTACAGCCGTACAGCGCTTATTAAGGATGATCAATCCAAAGAAACGCTATGCTACGAATTTGGTGGAAATATTAATGGATCAAGATACCGCTTGTACATGGACGCAAACGACGGCTCTGAAAAAGTTGTAGAAGAGCTGAAATCCTCAGATCGGCAGGCGGCTGTAAAATAAATGACTTTTATACCAGCTTAGAGGAAGCCTTTTACGCAAAGAGGCTTCTTTTTTTCGTTTAAAAACACGCTTACCTGTATCCAAAGTCATGGTATAATCAGGATATGCGGTTAATTTATGAGCTGGCGGTGAACTTCTTTGTATCCTAAAATAGGTGACTTATTGTTTATTAGCGTAGATTCGGGAGATGAAAAAGAAGCGGTCGTCCAATATAAATCCCGAATCGGGGATATGGACGAAGATTCGATTCTCATCGAGGTGCCGATGCAGGAGGGAACCGGGCGGCTCAAGCGGCTGTTTATCGGGGACGAGCTATCCATATTCTTTATGAGCGAAGGCGGCATCAAGAATTATTTCAACTCGTATGTCTTTGGTTTCAAAGAAGACATGATACGAATGGTTCGAATTCGTCGTCCGGAGCCGGACTCCATCAGCAAAATCCAGCGCCGCAGCTTTTTGCGCGTTCATGCGGAGCTTGAAGTAGCGGTCAAAACGGACAAGATGCTCCGCTTCGTAGCACGAACCGATGATGTGGGAGGCGGGGGACTATCCTTCTATTGCGATGCCAACCATCGCGTGTCGGAAGGAGATGGCGTGTCCTGCTGGGTTCTGGTTCCATATAAAAATGGAAGCATTGAACATGTACCTTTTAACGGTGAAATCGTCCGGATCAAGGTGCTCGAAAACGGGCGTAAAATCGTGATGGTTAAATTTACGGCGATCGCGGATATGGAACGCCAAAAGCTGATCCGATACTGCTTCGAACGCCAGTTTGATTTCAGACGTTAATGTACGCTTGTTTCAATTGAATCCTTCGAATAAAAATGACGATTCCCGGAAACATTAATAGGAAAAATCCGGGAGTGTATTTTGATGGATGAAAAGGAAAAGATCAGACAGTATCTATTGTTATTTGACCGTCTAAACATGCAAGCGGGTAAATTCACCAAAATACTGCTGATCTTTCTGATCGCGGCATTAATCTTCTTTCAGGCTGCATTGCATATCCGGCCGCTTAGACCGTTTATTTCTCCGGTCGACAGACTGGACGGGATCCCTGTAAAAGAGCGGAATGTCAAGGATTGGCAGGATTGATTTCATGTGTCTTTTTTGCATCACCGTATGTTGTGTGGTATAATTTTCACGTCGCAGGCAAAGCCTGCTTTTTTCTTGAAGAGATCAGAATGTTATGAACCTCTAAGTGAACACTGCATGATCTCACGAGAAAAACACGGCTGAAGGCGGCTCTGACCGCTGTGAAATACGTCAATCAGCGTTTTTCCTAGTATTTAGGGCAAGAGTTTCATGTGAAGTCTTGTCTTTGATCGCGAGAGGAAATCCCGTTAAAACGGTCTATCGTCACTGGGAATGCGGTTGATCAACGTTTTTCATATGCTTATGTTTGAGGAGGAATGCCCCTTTGGATAGGCAGGGGACGAAGAACAACTTGAAGATCAATATTGCAATTGACGGTCCTGCCGGGGCAGGCAAAAGCACGATTGCTCGCTTGGTGGCCAAAGAGCTGTCCTACATATACGTGGACACGGGTTCCATGTACCGGGCAGTAACCTGGTATATGCTGA
Organism: Paenibacillus dendrobii; assembly: GCF_009807035.1. GTDB lineage: Bacteria > Bacillota > Bacilli > Paenibacillales > Paenibacillaceae > Paenibacillus_AQ > Paenibacillus_AQ dendrobii. Next base: position 87,833 of record NZ_WUBI01000002.1, on the reverse strand, counting down.
AGCATGAAATTATGCCGGAATTTTCAGATCTGGTGCTTCAACATGCCCAAAATATGGTGATTGAATTAATGCCGGGTGCCGACGGTCAAAAGGTGCTTGTTGACGGTCAGGATGTTTCACCTCTCATCCGCTCACGCGAAGTAAATGGAATGGTATCGTTCTATGCTCAAATTGAGGGGCTTCGCAAGCACTTGGTAGCACTCCAGCAGCACATGGCTGCGCGCAAAGGCGTTGTGATGGATGGACGGGACATCGGTACAACAGTGCTGCCGGATGCCGAATTGAAAATATTCATGACGGCCAGCGTCAAGGAACGTGCTCTCCGCCGCTTTAAAGAGCTGAGTGATGCGCAAGGATTGACCTTGGAGCAGCTTGAGAAGGATATCGCAGAACGTGATCGTATCGACGAAGGACGCGAAATTTCACCACTGCGCTGTGCTGACGATGCAATTGTGCTCGATACGACGCAGATGGACATCCCTCAGGTTGTAGAAACGATCGTTTCTTATTGCAGAACTCATACGAACTCATAAGGATGGGGAGAACGACATGATTTATGTTTTTTGCCGCGGCGTACTGCGGATTCTCTTTGTTTTGATGTATGGCTTGGAAGCGGTAGGCAAGGAGAATATCCCGGATGAAGGCGGGGTTCTGCTCTGCTCGAATCACAAAAGTCTGCTCGATCCGATTGCTGTCGGGATTAAAGTGCGACGGCAGGTCAAATTTATGGCCAAGGAAGAATTATTCAAAATTCCGGTTCTCGGATGGCTGATCACGCAATTTGGCGCGTTCCCCGTTAAGAGAGGCGGAGTCAGTAAGGACTCTTTCAAAACATCCCTTAAAATATTGCGCGGTGGCGAGATTATGGGGATTTTTCCGGAAGGAACCCGCCATTCCGATAGCGGTGCCGCGAAAAAAGGCGCTGCAAGCTTTGCTCTCCGTAGCGGTGCAGCGGTTGTACCAGCCGCAATCGTAGGTGATTACAAGTTTTTACGGAAAATGAAAGTAATATACGGCAAGCCGATTGATTTATCAGAATTTGCGGCCATGGACTCGGCAGAAGCAGTTGAAGCGGTGACGGGCAAAATTATGTCGCGGATTCACGAAATGCAGAAAACCGGAAAGCCTACGCTGAATTAAAAGGCAACGTGCATGAAGGAAAGCACTTATTGGAAAGATATTAATTAGAATCTATTTGAATGTTTTGAACTCTGCGTCAGCAGGTTTGAATAAATGGTTTTTTTGAATTGAGGAGGGTATTGACATGTCGGAAGAAACAAAGAATCAGGAAGTTGAAGTTAATCAAGAGGAAATGGACCAATTCGTATCCTTGAAAAAAGGGGACACCGTGAAAGGGTCTATCGTCAAGCTGGAAGACAACCAGGCTTATGTAAGCATTGGATATAAATATGACGGTGTGATTCCGATTCGTGAGCTGTCTCCTGTTCATCTGGACAACGCATCGGATGCGGTTCAGGTTGGTCAAGAAGTAGAATGCAAAGTGGTAAGCATCGACGACGAGAAGGAAAAGCTTGTCCTTTCCAAACGCGCGATCGACAGTGAAAATGCATGGGAAGAGCTTGAAAAGCATTTTGAAGCTCAAGACGTGCTTGAAGTGACTGTAGCAGACGTTGTTAAGGGCGGCCTCGTTGCTGACGTGGGCGTGCGCGGATTCATCCCTGCTTCCATGGTAGAGCGTCATTTCGTAGAAGATTTCAGCGACTATAAAGGACGCACATTGCGCGTGAAAGTCAAAGAAATCGACCGTGAAAACAACAAGGTCATTCTTTCCGCTAAAGACGTCTTGGAAGAAGAATTCGAAGCAAACAAACTTCAAGTGATGTCCCAGCTTCAAGAAGGACAAGAAATCGAAGGAACGGTTCAACGTCTGACTCAATTCGGAGCATTCGTTGACGTAGGCGGAGTAGACGGACTTGTTCACGTGTCTGAAATGGCTTGGAATCATGTTGAAAAGCCAGCCGACGTTGTTTCCGAAGGTGACAAAGTGAAAGTTAAAGTCCTCAAAGTAGATCCTGAAAAAGGCAAAATCAGCCTCAGCATGAAAGCTGCTCAGCCTGGTCCTTGGGATTCTGCTGCTGAGAAATTCAACACAGGTGATGTGGTTACGGGCGAAGTTAAACGTCTTGTGACATTCGGTGCATTCGTTGAGCTTGCTCCAGGCGTTGAAGGACTTGTTCATATTTCCCAAATTTCTCATAAACACATCGGTACTCCGCAGGAAGTCCTGAAAGAAGGACAAGAGGTTCAAGTGAAAATCCTTGATATCAACACTGCAGAAAAACGTGTGAGTCTTAGCATCAAGGAGACTGAAGAAGCTCCGGCTGCTGCTCCTAGACCAGAAAGAGCGTCTAAAGGCAACAGTAACCATAAGGATGAGCTTAAGGACAATCCTAACGTATCTCTGAGCAACCAAGGTCTCAGCATTACGCTTGGAGAACGTTTTGGAGACAAACTCAGCAAATTCAAATGATTTTTGCAGTCTCGGAAATGAAAATCGGCGAACCCTTTAAACGGGCTCGCCGATTTTTTTTAAGACGAATATCCCAAGCAAGTTCCGTTAGATGCGGCCTGTGACTTTAAATATTCGTCGAATGAATGATTTTTTATGCAGTATTTTCCACTTATGAGGTTTGATGGATTTCATATTCATGCATATAGAAATGGGACTTATGCGCATGGAATCCCCTTCCTTCGGGAAAAAAGGATTAATGTGAGTATAGTCATATGAAACGTTAGCCAAAATAACTGTTTTTTGCTATGATGATAAGCGTAAGTATTGACAGGAGGAGTGAATATGGCAAGACCCGTAGTAGCTATCGTTGGCAGGCCTAACGTTGGCAAATCAACCATTTTCAACCGTTTGATTGGCGATCGGCTGGCCATCGTGGAAGATAAACCGGGAATTACCCGGGACCGGATTTATGGGGTATCCGAATGGAACGGCAAACCGTTCAGCGTCATTGACACCGGTGGTATCGAAATTGATGGAGACGATGTGATCTTAAAATCCATCCGCATGCAGGCTGAGCTTGCGATTGAGGAAGCGGATGTTATCGTATTTATGTGCGACGCCAAAAGCGGAGTAACGCAGTCGGATGAGGAAGTTGCCCAAATTCTGTTCCGTTCCGGGAAGCCTATTGTCCTCGCGGTAAATAAGGTAGACAATCTCGCCCGACATGACGAAATTTATGAATTCTACAGCCTTGGATTCGGTGACCCGATTGCGATCTCCGGAAGTCATGGAACCGGCATCGGCGACTTGCTGGACGCGATTGTCGACATTCTGCCTGAACTCAATGACGATGAGTATGATGAAGATGTCATTCGTGTAGCCTTAATCGGCCGTCCAAATGTAGGTAAATCATCACTGGTGAACGCCATATTGGGCGAAGAACGCGTTATTGTCAGCGATATTGCAGGTACAACTCGCGATGCGATCGATACGCCTTTCGAAAAGGATGGACAGCGGTATGTCCTTATCGATACCGCCGGTATGCGCAAGCGCGGAAAAGTGTATGAAACGACTGAGAAATACAGTGTCATGCGTGCCATGCGCGCCATAGAACGTGCTGATGTCGTGCTGATCGTTATTAACGGCGAAGAAGGCATCATTGACCAGGACAAGCACATTGCAGGATATGCGTATGAGGCAGGAAAAGCATCGATCTTTGTCGTGAACAAGTGGGATATCGTTGATAAAGATGACAAAACGATGCAGCAATTTGAGAAAAAGATCCGCGATCATTTTCTCTTCATGACTTATGCACCGATTGTCTTTTTGTCTGCGAAGACCAAATCCCGTTTGCATAAGTTGCTCCCGGTTGTGCAGCATGCGGCTGAACAACATACACTGCGCGTTCAAACACATCTTCTTAATGATGTTGTATCGGATGCTGTCGCAATTAATCCGCCTCCAACGGACAAAGGAAGGCGTCTGCGAATTAACTATGTAACCCAGGTGGCTGTGAAGCCTCCGACCATCGTTGTATTTGTCAATGATCCTGAATTGATGCACTTCTCTTATGAACGTTATCTGGAGAATAAAATCCGTGGAGCGTTTGATTTTGAAGGCACTCCGATCAGGATCTTCACGCGGCGCAAATCGGATGAAAGTTAGGGGAGAATAGATTGATTCTACAGATCATAGCCATTGTTCTGAGTTATCTGATCGGCTCTATCAGCTTCAGCGTCGTGTTGGCGAAGCTTCTGAAAGGGATTGATATTCGTCAGCATGGCAGCGGTAATGCGGGGGCAACCAACACGCTTCGGATTTTGGGGAAAGGGCCGGCGATTGCCGTGCTTTTGCTCGACGTTTTGAAAGGAATCGCTGCCGTTTGGCTCGGTAAGTGGCTGGGTGACGGAAATGAGTGGATTCCCGCTCTTTGCGGTATCGCTGCGATCATAGGGCATAACTGGCCGGTCTATTTCCACTTTCGCGGGGGGAAGGGGATTGCGACAACGATCGGCGTCATGGCCACAATGAGCTTTCTTCCGGCTTTGTGCGCCGGCATTATTGCAATTTTGCTGATTGTCATCACACGTTACGTATCTCTGGGTTCGCTTGTTTTCGTAGCGTTGACACCAATCTCGCTGCTGCTCTTTGGTTTAATCTCTGGTTTTAACTGGCCCATCTTTTGGTCCAGCTTGGTTATCTGTTTGTTTGCCTTCTGGAGACATCGAAGCAATATTGTGAAAATTGTTCAAGGTCGGGAAAACAAAATAGGCTCCGGAGGATCCAAAGGAGGAAAGGGAATTGTCAAATAAAGTAGCTGTGCTTGTTGCCGGAAGCTGGGGAACCGCTCTGGCTAGCGTTCTTGCGGCGAACCATCCCAATGTCATCATCTGGAGCCGGAATAGCGAGCAAGTGCAAGAAATAAATGAAAAGCACATGAACAGCCGCTATTTGCCGGATGCAGATTTGCCTCCAAATCTGAAAGCAACAACGGATATGGAGGAAGCGGTCTCCGGTGCGGGAGCCGTATTGATCGTAGCACCTTCCAAGGCGATGCGCGAGGTTGCCCGGTCCTTTAAGGCATATTGGCATAAGGATATGTTATGTATACACGCAACAAAGGGTTTTGAAACGGAAACCATGAAACGGATGTCCACGGTTATTTCCGAAGAGTTGGGATGCAAAGAGGGAGACCTTGTCGTTCTCTCCGGACCGAGTCATGCGGAGGAAGTGGTGCGCCGTTGTCCCACGACGGTGGTTGTTGCATCCCTGAACCAAAAGGCAGCTGCTGCTGCACAGGATCTCTTTATGAATGCGGATTTCCGAGTATACACCAATCGTGACATGCTCGGCGTGGAACTCGCGGGAGCACTGAAAAATATCATTGCACTTGGAGCAGGCATGTCGGATGGTCTCGGTTATGGGGACAATGCCAAAGCGGCACTGCTCACCCGGGGACTTGCTGAAATGACGCGCATTGGAGTAGAGATGGGAGCCAATCCGCTTACGTTCTCCGGACTTGCCGGCATAGGAGACCTTGTTGTTACCGCTACCAGCCGGCACAGCCGCAACTGGCGTGCGGGTTCGATGCTCGGACAAGGAACGAAGCTGGACGAAGTTCTGGGGTCCATGGGCATGGTGGTGGAAGGGATTCGGACGACGAAGGCGGTTCACACGATTTCCGAGAAATACGGTGTTCAGATGCCTATAGCGGCACAGCTGTATCAAGTGCTTTTTGAAGACAAAGATCCTAAGGTTGCCGTGGAAGCGTTAATGGGACGCGATCCCAAGACGGAAATGGAATCCATGAAGCTCGAAACTTGGGAACAATGGCATAGCTGATGCTTTTCACCTTTCAAGGCCATTCCTCATATATATAGGTTGAGGACTGCCGGAGGAGGGGAGAAGATGAGCAAAAATATTTCCAAGGATGTGCTGAATGTTGTCAACAAGAAGTCAGGGAAGCACATCTCGGAAAATGCCGTTAAGAAGCTTGCTAGCACTGTAAAACCTTCTACTATGCAAAATGAGACCCAGCTCCGCCAACTGATCAAGCAGGTGTCCGCGATGGCCAATGTTCCAGTCAGCGAAGATACCATACAGGATATCGTCAACGCGGTCAAAAAGAGTGGGATGAATCCATCAAACATGGAATCGCTGATGAAACTTATGATGAAGAAATAAAGCATGCATATTGAAGTATAAAGGGCAGTAAAGTCGGGCGAAGCCTCGCGGCTTCCGAGACTTTATGCTCTTTTTTTAAGATATAAGACAGGACAAGCCTTGTAGGGGATCTGACTGCGCGATAAAGCCTCCAATAAAGGCGGTCTGCCTCTTGAGAGTTACACCTGTCGACGTTTTTCTTATGATAAGAAAGTGGACAGGTTTCATGCTATAATACATTTATATACATCGTATAGAATGGAGAATCAGAGCCTATGGATCCGATGACGAAAATGTGGGTTTCCCTGATTGCCATGTTGGTAATGGGGTTATCCGTGTTTTTAATTACATTTGCACGTACCAAAACGACTGGAGTGCTTCGGGGCACTTTATCCTTTGTGGCGTTTATCATTATGGTGGTCGGATTTCTCGGGGGAATGGCGGCGTTAATGTGATGAACCGTTTCCGAATGCTTTTTGAAAAGAAGAAACCGGTGAGTGAAGCCAAGCCTTTAGAAGAATTCGGAACCAATGAGCTGGAAGCCACAATGCAGCTTAAGGGAAGAACCATCGAGAAAACCGTGGTTCCAGAACCGGGTAAAACCATTCTACAGCATGCCAAGGATCATGAAATCGATTGGCAGCATATGTGCAAGCGCGGCACTTGCGCCCGTTGCAGATGCCAGGTTTTGGTGGGAGCCGAGTTTCTGGAGGAGCCTACGGAAGCGGAGCACCGCCGACTGGATCCGGAAGAGTTCGATGATGGCTTTCGCCTGGGTTGTCAGACTGTCGTGAAAATGCCGGGTAAAATTATAGCGCAGAACAAAACCTATTTCTAAACGGATGGATAGGAGAGTGGGCCATGCAGATCACATCCGAATTACAGCATGCGCTGAAGCAGGTGTCCGAGACGCTGAACGAAGCCGGAACATGCTGGCTGATCGGCGGTAGCTGCGGACTTCTGCTCCAGAATGTGCATCTGGACGCAATGCCAAGAGACATAGATGTTTATACGGACCAAGTCCATATGGCAGAGCTTCATCATCTGCTCCAAGACCGGGCCGTTGACGAGCCCGTGTTAAGTGAGACGGAAAGATACCAGTCGATTCTCAGCCACTACAAGGTGGAGGATTACATGATGGAGTTGGTAGGAAGTTTTAAGGTCCGCACTCAAGGAAGCCATTATGAAGTCTGGGTGGATGAACAGTTGTACCCGCAAGCAGCAGAAGTGAATCTGGAGGGTTCCATCTTACCTTTAATGCCTCTGGGACATGAGCTGGTCTTTAATGTGCTCAGGGAGAGAACCGACCGTTACAATGCTATCGCGCAAGTGATGCGTGCGGACCTCTCTGCTCACCTACCGCTTCTAGGGCAAATCATGGCCAGCAGCAGCTTTTCGGAGAAGCATATCCGTATATTGGAGAACCTATTAGGATGGAGTCTTTCCGGCAATGCAGAAATCGGTTCTCCGCAAGGTTTCTTGCGAGAGGAGCCGCAGCAGAAATGAATCACGAAATTATTTTCAATCCTACCGGCAAAAAAGCTGTGGTCAGCCACGGCACGTCTGTGCTGGCTGCCGCTCACAGAGCAGGAGTACATATCCCTACGCGCTGCGGGGGGAAGATGGGATGCCTGATGTGCAAAGTTCATGTGGATGAAGCGGCAGGAAAGCGGTTATCCCGTCCTGCCGAATCCGAAAAGCGCAAGCTTGGTTCGCTAATACAACAAGGCGTCAGACTGGCATGCCAGTCCAAGATCGAGGGAAACCTTACCGTATCCGTGCCGGAAGATAAACTCAAGGCTGCCATCCGGAAACAGTTGGAGGCAGCGCGTCAGGAGGATGAGGATGAGCTGTGGTAAGACAGTCTTAGCCCTTTACCCTTACACATAACTTAGATGATATAAAGGATGATCATAGTGACTCAAGCTCATATTGTCAAACGTTCCGGAACCTTTCGGAAAGCCGCGGCAGCTGTCATGGTAGTGCTGCTTGCGGTCAGCTTGACCGGGTGCTTGTATCCGGATGAGAAGAAGACGGAAAACAGGGTTTCGTACCGTGAAAGTGTCAAGCGGGTTCAGTCGGCCATTGAAGATTTTCAGAAGGATCAAGGCTTGCTGCCGATTCTAAACGCGGATGAAAATACACCGAAGTATGAAAAGTTCCGCATTGATCTGGATCAGCTGCAAAAGCGCGGTTTTATCGATGAAATACCGACCACTGCATTCGAGAAAGGCGGCAGCGGCTATTTCCTGATACAGAACGAAGAAACGAATCCGACCGTTAAGGTGATGGATTTGATTACGGTACAAAAGGTCAATGACGTTCAGCGTGCGGTCAATCGATACAAGAGTGCTCATGGAGGGAAGCTTCCTGCAGGCGAAGAAGTATATCCGGGCATTCATGTCGTTGATCCGACACTTGCGGATACGAAAAATATCTTGCTTAAAAGCGTTTATTCAGGCCAGGATATGAATTTTATCATGGATCAGGCAGGCGTGGTCTATGTCGATTATGCTTTTGATATCATGCAGTTAATCGATAAGGAAGGGCTTAAGCCAACCAAGGAAGAGGATTTGCGAGATGAGCTCGTGAAGTCTTCTGATTATGTCCCTGTAAAATCTCTCCCATATCAATGGTCCGGAGATTCGCCGGTTGCGGTGGAATCCATATCGCAGCACTCTTAATATGATACCCATCGGAAGCTGTTCTCTTGAAGTGCGTTTGCACAATAGAGGATGGCTTCTTTTTTTAGATATTATCCATTGCTATACATAGATGAACTCCTTCCTGCATATACCTGAGATGGATGACGAGGCCGGCAAAGCTTGGATATATGAATGGGCAAAGCTGCGGAATGAGGGCCAGATCCGCTTTGAATCCATTCATATAGGTTATGAGATTTTGCAAAATACCCGTCATATTGTTTTTGATAGGTACATAATATGATACTAGTCCAAATGCCTAAAGCGAGTATCGCCGCTTTGCCGTTTCCGATCCAATTCTGACCCCGGCGGCGGACTACTGACGACATTGTATGGCTCAAATCCGTTGCAATGGCTCGAGGCTCCAGATGGAACACGAAGCGGATGCTCTTAAGCATTTTTCCTTCGGAGTAAATGAGGAGGGGATCTCTTTTGGAAAAAGTGGACATTTTTAAAGACATTGCCGAACGCACCGGCGGGGATATTTACCTGGGTGTCGTCGGCGCAGTCCGAACAGGCAAATCAACGTTCATCAAGCGGTTCATGGAAACCATCGTGCTTCCGAATATCGCCAGTGAAGCCGACCGTGCCCGTGCGGTTGATGAACTGCCGCAAAGCGCGGCTGGCAAAACCATTATGACAACCGAGCCCAAATTTGTACCCAATAACGCGGTGCAAATTAAAGTGGCAGAAGGACTGGACGTCAATGTGCGTCTGGTAGATTGTGTAGGCTATGCGGTTGAAGGCGCGAAGGGATACGAAGACGAGAATGGTCCTCGCATGATATCCACCCCATGGTTTGAGGAGCCTATCCCATTCCAGGAAGCGGCGGAAATCGGCACGCGCAAGGTGATCCAGGAGCATTCCACGCTTGGCGTGGTAGTTACGACAGACGGCTCGATTGCCGAAATCCCCCGGAATTCCTACGTGGAGGCGGAAGAACGCGTCATAGCGGAGCTTAAGGAAGTCGGCAAGCCGTTTGTACTCGTCATCAACTCGACACGTCCACGCAGCGAAGAAACGCTTCAGCTTCGGAATGAACTCGCAGAGAAGTATGATATTCCGGTTATGTCGCTCAGCGCCGCAACGATGACTGAGGATGATGTGACTGGGGTTCTCCGTGAAGTGCTTTACGAATTCCCGGTTCATGAGGTGAACGTGAATCTGCCGAGCTGGGTCATGGTGCTGAACGAGAAGCACTGGCTTCGCAACAACTATGAAAATTCCGTCCGTGATACGGTGAAGGATATCCGCAGACTCCGCGATGTCGACCGTGTGGTCTCTCAATTCATGGATTACGAATTCATTAATCGGGCTGCACTCAGCGGCATGAACATGGGGCAAGGTGTGGCCGAGATCGACCTGTTCGCTCCGGATGAGCTGTATGACCAAATCCTGATGGAAGTGGTCGGCGTTGAAATCCGCGGCAAGGATCATCTGCTTCAGCTGATGCAGGAATTCTCGCATGCCAAACGGGAATATGACCGCTTCGCAGAGGCGCTTGAGATGGTCAAGACGACGGGATACGGCATCGCAGCACCATCTTTAGCTGAAATGTCATTGGATGAGCCTGAGCTTATCCGCCAGGGCACCAGATTCGGCGTGAGACTGAAGGCTACGGCACCATCGATCCATATGATTCGTGTAGACGTGGAATCCGAATTCTCGCCAATCATCGGTACGGAAAAACAAAGCGAGGAGCTTGTCCGCTACCTCATCCAGGATTTCGAGAACGACCCGATCAAGATCTGGGATTCAGACATCTTCGGCCGTTCCCTGCATTCGATCGTCCGCGAAGGCATTCAAGGCAAAATAGCCATGATGCCGGACAATGCAAGATACAAGCTGCAGGAAACGCTAGGAAGAATCATCAACGAAGGATCAGGTGGACTCATAGCCATCATCTTATAGAAATGGCGCAGCCAAAAGCCGCAAGGGAGGATTTCCCTTGCGGCTTTCTGCTGTGTCCCCAGTCTGCACAGTTAAGCGGGTCAAAAAAGGGTGGATTTACGTAAATTCCGTCCGCTTTTTACGAATTAAGCCGTTCAGGAGCTTAAAACTCTTGAAATTCTAGTTGCGCTGTATTACTATAAGTTTGTCCGCGCCTGCGGCTGTACTGTCTTTATGGCGATTCTATCTGTATTATTAGCAGATGAACGTATATTTTTCTGCAAAACGGAAAGAGTGAGTAACAACCGATTCAATCATTGGGGAGGTGAAATAGAAATGAATAAATCCGAGCTGATTTCCCAAGTATCTGAAACGGCAGAATTGTCCAAGAAGGATGCGACTAAAGCGGTTGACGCTGTATTCGAATCCATTGCACAAGCTCTGCAAAGCGGAGACAAAGTTCAACTCGTTGGATTTGGCAACTTTGAGGTTCGCGAACGTTCTGCACGCAAAGGACGCAACCCGCAAACAGGTGAAGAAATCGAAATCCCTTCGAGCAAAATTCCTGCTTTCAAACCAGGCAAAGCGCTCAAAGACGGTATCAAATAAGATTTCTACATATACCATATGTAAGCAAGAAAAAGACCGTGATGAATCTTCAATGGATACTGTTCATTTTTTGTCAGTACAAATTGGAGATACCTGCGAGTCTGTTCGGTTCGCCGGATGGATCTGCAGGCTGTTCACGGCCTTTTCTTTTCTATTTGGGCTCTTCCTGGTCTGTATAAGCAATGAGTACAACGGGCTCGCCAGCCGCTTCGCTCATTTGCTCTTCAAATTCACGGAGCTTGGTTACCGTTTTCTCATCGAGCTTTGCGGGTTCGTAGTTCATTGGTTAATCACTCCTTTTTAAAAATAAATACTGTGTAAGTATGCCATACGGACTTGGAAATTATTAAACTTATGCAAACAAGGGCATGAATGATCCATAGAAGGGAGGATGCAGCATGGAAAACGTCAACAATACGGATTACATCGTCGTGAAAGCCAAAGAAAACGGTGTGCAGGTCATCGGCTTGACCCGGGGCCACGATACCAAATTTCATCATACGGAAAAGCTCGACAAGGGCGAGGTTCTGATTGCACAGTTTACAGATCATACGTCGGCGATGAAAATCCGCGGCAAAGCGGAGGTTCAAACCAAACATGGGATCATCGAAAGCGAAAGCTAGAATGCAGGCATAGCCTGCTTTTTTTCGTTGTGCATTGAGGTATGGACTCCGAGGATGAAGATTAAACTATAGGATACCAACAAGCGAGGGAGGTCAATTTTGATGAACCGCTTTATCCTGGCAGGTGCCGCACTCGTTATCACTGTAGGAACGGCGCTTCTGCTAACTCAAATCGGCAGTCTTCATACCTCGGTAACAAGCCAAAAGCAGGCCATGCCTGTTATTTTGCATCAACCCGGGTGGGAGCTCAGCAATGACAATATTGTGGATGCCTTGGATTCACTTCCTCTGACCATGCAGATCCATAGAGTGGAGTGGAACGAGTCGGCCCTGTCCATAGATCTTATCGTGACGGCTCCGGATACCAAGCTATCGGAAATATACCGAAATATCGCGGACCTTTTGTCGTTCAGTTTTTCCGGCACGCTCAACGTGAAGCAGGTCAAACTCCGGCTTGTTGCCGAAGACAAGTGGGTGGGCACGCGGCATCTTTTGCTCGCTGCGGATGCAAGAAGGGAAGACTGGGATGACAACGTATTTTGGGAGCTGAGACGCGAGGGTGAAGCTCCAATCTCGGATACGCTCAAACAGCGGCTGCACGTGATTGAAACGCTATTGTGGAAAAAGCAGTTCGGAGTGCTGCAAAATGGGTAAAAAGAACATGACCGATCTTCTCTCACGGGTGTTTATCCACGGTCAGGAGAGCTTAGTGACGTGATTATAGAACCGTTTACTCTTCAGCGGAAAACGACCTTAAGTCAATCTAAAAAAGAAGACTAGCACCCGTGCGTGGCGAAAAGACATGTGATATAATAGAAAAGATTGTGAACAAAAGTTCTTGTTCGTGGAAATGAAAGTGATCCAAGAAAGAAAAAGGCTCGGAGGCTGACGATGAAACCGTACCGCGTACCCCAACTAGCAAAGAAATATGTCGAATACGACATGATACAAAAACATACGGAGCTGCCGCCTTTTCCTGACGCCCGTGTTCAGCTGTTATATATTTTTCTGAATCAGGGAACAAGCAAGCCTTCCGTTCACAGCGAGCTGTTCTCGCTGGTTACATCCCTGGTGCAAATAGGTATAGATACGCATGAAACGATTGATACGCAGGAGGGCAAGCCGGGCGAAGGATTTATGCGCTCCCGTCAGCTGAAAGTACTCGCAGGAGATTATTTCAGCAGCCGGTTCTACCAGCTCCTGTCCCAAAAAGGTCAAATCGAGGCTGTATCCCGTCTCAGCCAAGCGATTTGCGACGTGAATGTACTCAAAATGAACCTGTATGGCAAAATGAAGAGCCTGTTATTGTCAGCGGAAGACTACTTGCGGCAAACGGTGCAGCTGAATATGCAGCTGTTTCTTTCGTTTACTCCACTGCTCGAGGAATCCCTGCGCGAATTGTGGAATAATCTTTTGCGGGATGTCAGCGAATGCGAGACCGTCGTTAGAGAAATGCAACGGAGCATTAGTGAACCGTACATGTACAGTTATTCTTACTGGCATATCCTGGATATCGCCAGCGAAGAGGATAAGCAGGCACTGAGAGAACGGAAAATCGACAACAAAGACTGGAAAAAGTTGATGCTGAAATATAAGGCAGGGGAGCATATGGCTGATAGGCTGCGTCAAGCGGTGAACGGAGTTCAGTCCATCCTCAAAAGCGTCAAGGGGGACAGCCGCTTCCGTGAGATCGGGCAAGTTCTGGAGCCTTTCCAGCGGCAGCTTCATGCATCCGGATCAGCTGTCGGAGAAGGGTAGGGTTACTTGATGAATATCAATACTTCTGATAAGACCAAAGCACATACGGAAGAGCAGTACGATCATGTTCAATCCGTGTTTGAAAGCATAGCTTCCAAGTATGACATCATGAATGACATTTTGAGCTTCCGCAGACACAAAGCCTGGCGCAAGTTCACGATGAAGCAGATGGCGATGAAACCGGGAGATACGGCCGTGGATCTGTGCTGCGGGACCTGCGATTGGACGCTGAGCATGGCTGAGGCAAGCGGTACGGGCCAAGTGATTGGCCTGGATTTCAGTCCAAACATGCTTAAAGTCGGAGAGAACAAGGTACGTGCCAAGCACAAGGAGGACCAAATCACCCTGGTTCAGGGGAATGCTATGGAACTTCCGTTTGAGGACAACCGTTTTGACTATGCAACCATTGGCTTTGGTCTGCGGAATGTGCCTGATTTGGAAAAGGTGCTCCAGGAAATGAGACGAGTCGTTAAACCTGGCGGCATGGTGGTTTGTCTGGAGCTGTCCAAGCCAACTTGGCAGCCCTTTAAAGGCATTTATTATTTTTATTTTCAAAAGATATTGCCAAGCTTGGGCAAGCTTTTTGCCAAAAGATATGATCAGTATAAATGGCTGCCGGATTCGCTAGCCCTTTTTCCAGGAAGGGAGGAGCTGGCAGCAATATTCCGGAATGTTGGTTTAGAGCATGTCAAGGCCTATCCCCTGACTGGCGGCATCGCGGCATTACATATTGGGATTAAGGAGAATCGGCATGTTTAAGAAAATCGGCGTTTTTTTGGAAATGATCAAGATCGAGCACACCTTGTTTGCGCTCCCGTTCGCATTTATGGGTGCCATTTTAGGATCGGTCGTGGTGAACGCACATCTGCCATCCTGGGCACAAATTGGTTGGATACTTATGGCGATGTTCGGCGCAAGAAGCGCGGCGTTTGGTCTGAACCGGATGATCGATCAGGTTATTGACAAAAAGAATCCGCGTACTGCTGGCCGTGCGATTCCGGCAGGACTACTGAAAAATGCGGAAGTTATCGTATTTACAATCATCTCGTTTATTTTATTATTCTGGGCGGCTTACGAACTTTCGCCTCTTGCGTTAAAGTTGCTGCCAGTCGCGGTATTCATGCTGGTCTTCTACTCTTATACCAAACGTTTCACTTGGCTATGTCATCTGGTACTCGGTTTAACGCTGGGACTGGCTCCGCTGGGCGGCTGGGTCGCAGTAACAAACAGTATCGACTGGACTGCAGGTTTGCTTTATGTAACGGTTGCTTTCTGGACGGCAGGCTTTGATATTATTTACGCGATTCAAGATATGGAATTTGATAAAAACGAGGGACTATATTCTATTCCCGCTCATTTCGGTCTTCATAAATCCCTGTTGATTGCGCGCTATTTTCATGTCCTGACGGCTATTGGCTTCGTTATTCTGTTCTTTATTACAGACCTTAGCTGGTGGTATTTTGCCGGAATGGTGATCTCTTATATTATCTTATTCTACGAACACTATATTCTGTCTCCAAAAGATATGAGCAAGCTGCAAACCTCGTTTTTTACCATGAACAGCGTTCTCAGCATTGCAGTATTTGTCTTTACGCTGATTGACCTGGTGGTGCAGTTCCATTGATACATACGGAAAGTGAAAAACGCGGCTGGGTCGTTGGCATTACAGGGGCAAGCGGCTCTGTGTATGGTATCCGTCTGATTCAGGTACTGCTGGAACAAGGCTATCCGGTGCATATTGTGGTTTCCAATGCCGGCTGGAGGGTGCTGAGCGAGGAGCTTGGCTGGAGTGTCGGCAAAAAGGAACAGGTCCTGAAAGAGCATTTTGGCGGACTGCCTGGGAAGCTGCAATATCATCCCGTGGCGGACATCGGGGCAACGATTGCAAGCGGCTCCTATCAGGTAGAGGGAATGGTGATTGCTCCTTGCTCGATGGGCACCTTATCAGCCGTTGCAAATGGGACTTCCGATAATCTGATGACAAGAGCAGCGGATGTCATGCTTAAAGAAGGGCGGCAGTTGGTGCTGGTTCCCAGAGAAACACCGCTGCATGCCATTCATTTGGAAAATATGCTAAAGCTCGCCAGGCTGGGTGTTCGTATCATCCCGGCTATGCCGGCTTTTTATTTTCATCCGAAGACGATCGAGGATTTGGTTGATTTTCAGGTCGGCAAAATCTTGGATAGTCTGAGGGTTGAACACCAGCTGTTTACCCGCTGGAACGGAGGAGAGGCTGCTTCCAGGCTCCCGGATGGCAAATGACGTTTTGCTCCATGTGATTTATGCTGTACATGTATGCTATGATTTGACTGATATTGATGCGAACAAAGACTTTAGACTCGAATTCTGCTGTTGCTGAAGGGAATGCGGATTGAGAATACGCTGACACGGGTGAAGGAATGAAAAGATTAGACATATTCGGCTTACTGAAAAAAGATATGAATTATATTGAAGATGAGCTATTTCGATCGATTGAAGGCGAGCATGAGCTGCTAAACGAGACGTCCATGCACCTTCTTAAGGCTGGCGGCAAACGCTTGCGTCCTGTTTTTGTCCTAATGGGTGGCAAATTCGGCTCTTATGATCTGGAGAAGTTGAAGCATGTAGCCGTTCCGCTGGAACTGATACATATGGCCTCGCTGGTGCATGATGATGTGATCGATGATGCGGATACCCGCCGCGGGGAACTGACGGTTAAGTCCAAATGGGATAACCGCATCGCTATGTATACAGGCGATTACATTTACGCCCGTGCCCTAATGATTGCTGCGCAGCTGGAGAATCCTCTGATTCATCAGGTACTGTCCAAAGCAATGGTCGAGATGTCCATCGGCGAAATGGAACAAATCCGAGATTTTTTCAATACGGAACAAAGCGTCCGCCGTTATTTGCTACGGATCCGCCGTAAAACGGCCCTTTTGATCGCGATCAGCTGCCAACTCGGTGCAATCGCTTCGGATGCCGATCGGAAAACCGCCAATTTGCTGTACCGTTACGGCTACAATGTCGGAATGGCATTCCAGATTCAGGACGACTTGCTCGATCTATGCGGAACCGAGAAGCAGATTGGTAAGCCTCCCGGCAGCGATATGAGACAAGGAAACATTACGCTTCCGGTTCTTTACGCCCTGCAGGATGCGGAATTGAACGGTCCGCTCTTGAGAGAAATCAGCTACATCCGTGAACGTAACGGTGAATGTGATGTTACCGGAGCCATTAAGCTGATCAAGGCAAGCCGCGGCATTTCCCAGGCAGAGAAGCTGGCGGACCGCTATATCAAAAAAGCACTGGAAGCGCTTGAGAGGCTGCCGGATAACCGGACCAAGAAAAACTTAAGGGATATCGCACACTTTGTAACCAAACGGTCCTATTGATGGCTGTTTAGTAACAACTCGTCAGTCTGATGTATCTGTAAAGAGATGAATCAAATCTTACCTTATGTCTTGAATCAGAATAGGAGAGTGAGTTTATGGAACGAACTTTTTTAATGGTCAAGCCTGATGGCGTACAGCGCGGTTTAATCGGAAGGATTGTTGCAAGATTGGAAGACAAGGGCTTCAAAATGGTAGCAGGCAAGCTGCTCCAGGTGTCGGAGGAGCAGGCCAAACGGCATTATGCAGAGCATGAAGGAAAAGATTTTTATGATAATCTGGTGCGATTCATTACATCCGGTCCTGTGTTCGCCATGGTTTGGGAAGGCGATGATATCATTGCGCTATCCCGTATTCTGATGGGCAAAACAAATGTAAATGAGGCGCTGCCGGGCACGATTCGCGGCGATTACGCTTCTCATACACCTCATAATCTGATCCATGGATCCGACTCACCGGAGAGCAGCGCGCGTGAAATTGCGAATTATTTTGAAGCGCATGAACTGGTGAATTACGACAAAAGCATTTCGCCGTGGATGTAAATAACCCGTTATCTCTGTCCGGAGGTGCTCCAACCGGAGAGCATCTCCCGGATCCGGACTATTTGGCTTTTATTCAACATATCAAGCAAAGCACCGGCATTGATCTGTCGGAATACAAGGAAGCCCAAATGAAGCGACGTCTGACGACACTTCGTGTGAAGAACGGTTACCCGACTTTTGCTTCATTTTATGATGCGATTACCAAGGACAAAGCGCTTTTTTATGAATTTTTGGATCGGATGACCATCAATGTGTCTGAGTTTTGGCGCAATCCCAATCGTTGGGAGGTTCTCAGGGACGTCATTCTGTCTGAACTGACCTTGGGAGGGAAACGACGCCTGAAGGTATGGAGCGCTGCCTGTTCTACGGGTGAAGAGCCTTATACTTTAGCGATGATTCTTGACGGTAAAGGGGTGCTTGGCGATACTTCGCTGGTAGCCACAGATATTGATGAAGGAGCAATAGCCAAGGCGAAGCAAGGTCTATACATGGAGCGTTCCTTGAAAGATGTGCCGCCCGATGTGGCTTCAAGGTATTTTACGCAAGAAGGGTCCATGTATAAATTCAGCGAACAGCTGAAGAAAAACGTTCAGTTCCGCAAGCAAAATCTGCTGCTGGACCGTTTTGAGGATGCTCATGACCTGATCGTTTGCCGAAATGTTATGATCTATTTTACAGAAGAAGCCAAAAACAAGCTGTATCACAAGTTTGCCTCAGCCCTTCGTCCGGGCGGGTATTTATTTGTCGGCAGCACAGAACAGATATTTACGCCAGGTCAGTATGGCCTTGAGCCGACGGAAACCTTTTACTACCGAAAAAAAGCCTGATTATTCATTCCGTGGGTATAATTAGCCCCGCTTGTTACGATACTAGGATCAATACGAAGGTTTGGAAAAGTGGAGGTCTAGTTTCAGTATGGATAAGCGCAAGGTCATTACGGCTTACCGCCGGGGCTTTATTACGATTCAGGAATGTGGACAGATTCTGGGCATCGAGGATATCCGATTAAGCCAGATGGTACAGGATTCGGTTGAAAGTCTGAGGGAAGACAATCAGCAGGCAGACAGATTATCCCTTAAGAGCAGCAACGCTGAATAAGACGCCGTCCCTTCAATTTGTGAGGGACCGGCGTCTTTTCGATTTACGGACGCATTCCTTGTCAAAGCAAGTGAGCTATACTATAATGAGCAAAGATATCTTCGGATTTTAGCCAATTACCGTTTAACAGTTTAAAGGGGGAAAGCACATGAGTATTCGTTACTTAACAGCCGGGGAAACGCATGGTCCCCAGCTTACTGCTATTATTGAAGGTCTGCCAAGCAATCTTACATTGGATTTTGAAGCATTGAATTTTCAACTGCAGCGCCGTCAAAAAGGACATGGTCGCGGACGCCGGATGCAAATTGAGAAAGATACGGCAAGAATCGTCGGCGGCGTACGCCATGGCGTAACTACCGGTGCACCGGTGGCAATCGTTGTGGAAAACAAGGACTGGGCGAGTTGGAGCCAGATCATGAATGTCGAGCCGATTGAGGGCAATGATGAGGAGAAACGCCGCGTACATCGTCCTCGTCCTGGACATGCCGATTTGAACGGTGGCTTAAAATATAATCTGAAGGATCTCCGGAACGTGCTGGAACGCTCCAGTGCCAGAGAGACTGCCGTCCGTGTGGCTTGCGGGGCGATTGCACGCCAGTTTCTTGAAGAGTTTGGCGTCAAGATCGGCGGACAAGTTATCCGCATCGGGGAGATAGAAGCCCCAGCCAACCAGTTGTCCGTTGATGAACTGAACGAGAAGACCGAGGCTTCTTCCGTGCGGGTGGTCGACCCGGAAACGGAACAGAAAATGGAAGCTTATATCGATCAAATTAAAAAAGAAGGCGACTCCGTCGGGGGCGTTGTGGAATGCGTTGTTGAAGGCCTTCCTGTAGGTCTCGGAAGCTATGTCCAATATGACCGTAAGCTCGATGGGCGCATTGCGCAGGCAGTCATGTCGATCAACGCGTTTAAGGGTGTTGAGATTGGCATCGGATTCGAAGCGGGTGTTCTTCGAGGCTCCCAGGTTCATGATGAAATCATTCATGAAGACGGCCGCGGATACTACCGCGCAAGCAACCGTCTTGGCGGGTTTGAAGGCGGTATGACCAATGGTATGCCTGTCGTGGTGCGCGGTGTGATGAAGCCGATCCCGACATTGTACAAACCGCTGAGAAGCGTGGACATTGACACGAAGGAACCTTTCACGGCACAAGTAGAGCGCTCTGACGCATGCGCCGTGCCTGCTGCAAGCGTCGTGATGGAACATGTCGTCGCCTGGGAAATTGCCAAGGCGTTTCTTGAGAAATTCGGCGGTGATTCCATGGATGAAATTCATGCCAACTATAACAACTACTTGGCACAAGTGGAGAAATATTAATGATGAGAACCGTACATGTTGAATTGGGAGAACGCTCGTATCCGATCTATATCGGCTCCGGTCTGCTTCCGCAGGCCGCGGCTTATCTGATAAAACATGGGTTGTCTGTGAAAAGTCCGCATCTGATTGTCACGGACGATAAAATTGCACCGCTTCATCTGGAAACCTTGAAGTCTTCCCTGGAAGGCGCAGGATTCCGTTTCGTGATCTCCATCGTTAAATCCGGGGAAAGCTCCAAATCATTGTCAGTCTACGAAGAAGTCATGACTACGGCGATTCAAGGCGGGCTGGACCGCAATTCCTCCGTCATTGCTCTTGGAGGCGGCGTGGTCGGGGATTTGGCCGGGTTCGTTGCCGCTACATACATGCGAGGTATCTCGTTTATCCAGATGCCAACGACGATTCTTGCACATGACAGCAGTGTGGGTGGGAAGGTCGCCGTTAACCACCCGCTAGCCAAAAACATGATTGGCGCCTTCCATCAGCCGGAACTCGTACTGTATGATCTTGATACGCTGAAGACGCTTCCTGCCCGTGAGGTTTCTGCCGGGCTGGCTGAAATGGTAAAACACGGACTTATTAAGGACAAAGAATTTGCATACTGGTGTAAGGAGCATGCTAGCGAACTGCTCTTGCTTGACCTCGACGCCCTCGGATATGGCCTGGAGCGCGGCGTAGCCATTAAGGCAGAAGTGGTGTCTCAGGATGAACGTGAGGGAGGTCTTCGTGCCATTCTTAACCTTGGCCATACTATTGGTCACGCCATTGAAGCTGTTGGCGGATACGGTGAATTTTTGCATGGAGAAGCCATTTCCATCGGGATGGCCGGTTCGGCCCTTTTAGCCGAGGCACTCGGACGCGGAGAAGGCATATATACCGAAACAACCGCAATGCTTACCTCTCTGAAATTGCCGGTCGTTCTGCCGGATCACTTGAATGAGGATGATTTGATGGCGGCCATGATGCACGACAAGAAATTCAAAGAAGGTACTCTGGTATTTGTGGTACCGGACTCAATCGGATCTGTCAGCATCGTAAAGGATATTCCGCAGACATTGGTCAGGGATATTCTGAAACAGCTTAGAAAGGGAGGAAAAGTAAATGTATAACAGAGGCATACGCGGTGCGACAACTGTAGAGCGCAATGACGAGCGTGAAATTCTCGACGAAACGGTCGTCTTGATGCGTGAGATTGTAGAGCGCAACGAAGTGAATCCAGAGGATATCTGTAGTGTGTGGATTACGCTGACGCAGGATCTGGACGCTGCTTTTCCGGCAAAAGCCATCCGGCAGTTGGAAGGCTGGGAGCTGGTTCCTTTAATGTGTTCCGTTGAAGTCCCCGTTAAAGGAAGCCTGCCGCGTTGCATTCGCCTGATGGTTCAGGTGAACACGGAAAAGAGTCAGAGCGAGATCAAGCATGTATACATGAATGAAGCAAAGAAACTTCGTCCTGACCTTGCCGCTCCGAAAGCCTGACTTTTTTGAATCGCGTGCTTGCCAAGACAAGGGTGAATCCTGTATAGTGTACGTAACATAGAATGACAGAAGCGAAGATGTAGCTTGTGAACATTCTATAATGCATTGTTCGAATGAAGCGGAATCGCTTGTTTTCGAGCTATGTCCTTAGATTGAATCGAGATGGAGATCTTGGTTAATCTAAATAGCTGAGTAGAGTTTAGAAGAGCTGAGTTGAGTATAGAAGAGCTGAGTCCATATGCGTAGCGCAAACTTTGGAACGTCTGGCAACAATGTATACAGTTGGTTTGCATTTCTTATTCCGTGAATACAGGGAATTAGGGAATACAAATGTCTTCTGTTATATCATGATTGCTGCGGCGACTCTGTCCATATACTTAATGAACCTGAAACCTCTACTTCGGTAGAGGTTTTTTTGTTTTACCACTGTAATGCGAATGGATACAAGGGAGGGAACAAACAATGATGAATCCGAGTGTGGAGCAGGTCATGAAGCTTTCCCGCGAGTATAATTTGATTCCCGTCGTTAAACGGCTGCTTGCGGATATGGAAACACCGATACGTATTTTTCAGCGTTATGCTGAACGAGATTGCGCATTTTTGCTTGAAAGTGTGGAGGGAGGAAGCCAGTGGGCGCGTTACTCCTTTATTGGAACCGATCCTTTCATGATGATATACGGCAAGAAAGGCGAAATCGTACTGGAGAGAAATGGCGGTAAGGAAAAGATGAACGGGAAGCCGGTTGAAGAACTGAAAGCCCTGCTCCGCCGCTATCGCAGTCCTAAGGTGGAAGAGCTTCCTCCGTTCACGGGCGGCGCAATCGGGTTCTTCGGTTACGATCTGCTGCAATATTACGAGAAGCTTCCCGCTCATGCGGTGGATGACCTCGGCATGGATGACATCCGGTTCATGTTTTGCGATACGGTGATTGTCTTCGATCATGTGAAGCAGCAAATTTTACTGGTCGGCAACATTCATGTGAAGGAGGGGGATACGGATGACGATATCCGCCGGAGCTACATGGATATGGACCGCAAACTGGCGGAAATTGCCGAACAGCTGCAGACGCAAGGCCCACGCGAAAATGTCAACGGACGGGCAATACCCGCAGATATCGAGCTAGGCGAGATCAAATCCAACATGACGAAAGAACAGTACATGGCGAACGTGGAGCAGGCGCAGGAATATATCCGGTCGGGAGACATTTTTCAAGTCGTATTGTCCCAGAGATTTCATATCGAAACAGAAGTTTCTCCACTCCATGTCTATCGTGTACTGCGCACGCTCAATCCTTCTCCTTACATGTATTATCTGAAAATGCACGAGGAGATCATCGTAGGCACATCTCCCGAAGCGCTCGTGAAGGTTGATGGCGACAAGGTCGAAACAAGGCCGATCGCCGGTACCCGTCCGCGTGGTTCTGACGAGGCAGAGGATCAACTCCTGGCCAAGGAACTGCTTGAAGACGAAAAGGAGCGTGCTGAGCATCTGATGCTCGTCGATCTGGGACGTAATGATCTGGGGCGCGTTTCGCAGTTCGGAACCGTAAAATGCGACATGTTCATGGAGATTGAACGGTATTCTCATGTGATGCACATGGTTTCCAATGTATCCGGCACACTCCGGGACGACAAGGATTTCTTCGATGCCTTTCTGTCATGCCTGCCGGCTGGGACCGTATCGGGTGCGCCGAAGCTGAGAGCGATGGAAATCATCGCCGAGCTGGAACGGGAAGCCAGAGGAGCATACGCCGGGGCTATCGGATACCTCGGTTTTAACTCCAACATGGATTCCTGCATTACGATCCGGACGATTATATTCCGTAAAGGAAAGGCGTATGTGCAGGCTGGGGCAGGAATTGTCTGGGACTCGGTGCCTGAGAAGGAATACGAGGAGACGGTGAACAAGGCAAAGGCGCTATTGAAATCGATCCGAACCGCAGAAGCGATGTTTCCACCGGTCATTCAGGAAGAACAAGAGCAGCTAAACCAGGATTATTTTTATGAATATACGCCATAAACACAGAGGAGGAGAAGAAGATATGAGTATTAGCGGATTTATTCCAGCTTGTTTGAACCGTTTGATTGGGGGCCAGGATTTAACGCGCGAGGAAGCGCGCCAGTTGATGTCGTCGATCATGGAAGGCGAAGTTACCCAGTCACAGATTGGTGCGCTGCTGATGGCGCTTCGCATCAAGGGAGAGACGGTAGAAGAAATCACGGGTTTCGCCGAAGCGATGCGGAATGTCGCCAGCTCGGTCCAAACGGATCGTGAAAAGCTGCTGGACACCTGCGGGACTGGCGGATCCGGAATTCACAAATTCAATATTTCAACAGCTTCGGCCATTATTTCTTCTTCCGCCTCTGTGCGGGTGGCCAAACACGGAAACCGGTCGGCGTCAGGTCGTGCAGGAAGCGCGGATGTACTGGAAGCGCTGGGTGTGAACATTCATCTGAGCAGTGAGCAGGCTAAGCGCTGTCTTGATGAGATCGGCATCTGCTTTTTATTCGCGCAGCTCTATCATCCTTCCATGAAGCATGCCGCAGGCCCGCGCAAGGAGTTAGGGATACGTACTGTTTTCAATATGCTGGGACCACTGACCAATCCGGCAGGAGCCGATCGCCAGCTGCTTGGTATATATGACCGTAACCGGACGGAGACCATTGCCGAGGTTCTAAGGGAGCTTGGCTCCAAGCGTGCACTCGTGGTAACCAGCCATGACGGTCTCGATGAAATTAGCATTTCGGCGCCGACCCAGGTTTCCGAGCTGCGCGGGGGAACGGTTCGGACCTATGATATCCATCCGCATGACCTTGGGCTTGATGTTCATCCGCTTGAGTCTGTTCTCGGCGGAGATGCGCTGCAAAATGCAAAAATAGTGGAGTCCGTCCTTCAAGGCGTAAAAAGTCCTTACCGGGATGTTGTGCTGGCCAATGCGGGTGCATGTATTTATGTCTCGGGGTTATCGGACACAATCGCTGAAGGTGTTCATACAGCAGCACAGGCCATCGACAGCGGCAGCGCATATTCCAAACTTCAACAGCTGATTCAAACGACGGGAGAGCTGAGTTATGTATCTTGATCGCATTGTGGAAACCAAACGTGAAGAAACAGCCAAGATGGCTGAACATTTTTCGATAGAAGAGGCAAAAGACAAAATATCTCAAATGCCTGAAACCAGAGGCTTTGCCCGCGCTTTAACGTCTGGAAGGCACCGGGATATGGGACTTATAGCAGAAGTGAAAAAGGCATCTCCTTCAAAAGGATTGATCCGTCCTGATTTTAATCCAGTCGAAATCGCACTTTCATACGAAGAGGCGGGAGCAGACTGTTTGTCGGTACTTACGGATGCTCCATATTTCCAAGGCAGCGGAGAGTATCTGAAGGCAGTCCGCGAAGCTGTGAATCTGCCGCTGCTCCGCAAGGACTTTGTCATTGACGAGCGTCAAATATACGAAGCGAGGCTGCTGGGAGCGGATGCGATACTTCTCATTGCAGCGATCCTGACTCCTGAGCAAATCAAGTCGTTTATGACAACGGCGGCTTCGATCGGTCTTGATTCCTTGATCGAGGTTCATAGTCTTGACGAGATGAAACAGGTGCTTGAGCTAGATCTCCACGAAGGAGCGTTAATCGGAATCAACAACCGTAATCTGCATACGTTTGAAACATCGCTTTCTGCTACGGAAGAGCTTAGTAAACTGGTTCCTGTTGGCGTGCCCGTCATCAGCGAAAGTGGAATTTCTGGCATTGCCGATATGGAATTTTTGCGTAATACAAGTGCATCAGGCGTTCTTGTAGGCGAGTATTTTATGAGGCAAAAGGATATTACTGCCGCGGTTCACACGTTAATGGGACCATTGCCGAAGGAAGGCGGCGTACATTTGCATGGATAATACGAAAGTAAAAATTTGTGGACTTCAGGGCGTTGAAGTGCTAAAATCAATGATAAACATGCCGGTGGATTATATCGGTTTTGTATTTGCCAAAAGCCGGCGACAGGTCTCTGCCCGAACGGCTGCCTCTATGGCTGACGTGATAAAGGATTGGAAGGCGCCTGTCGTACCGCGTAGTGTGGGTGTGTTTGTCAATCCGGAAATGGATATGCTCGAGGATATCATGTCGGAGATCAGACTGGATGTCATCCAGCTTCACGGCCAGGAAAGCCCAAATTTTTGCCGGGATATTAAGGAACGTTTTCAAGTTGACCTGTTCAAGGTCGTTTCAGTCGGCCAACAGCATCAAGCCGATGGGAACCCCGTGGCCTTTCAGGATTACGCGGGAGTGATCGACGCATTGCTGCTGGATACGTTTGAACCGCAATACGGAGGTGGGTCTGGATCCACATTCTCTTGGGAGAAAATTCCTGAATATCAGGAATGGACCCGAAGCCAAGGCATTCCGCTGATTGTTGCAGGGGGACTTAACGCCTCGAACGTAGCGGGACTCATGCGGGATTATGCTCCGGATGGGGTTGATGTATCTAGTGGTGTTGAGACGAACGGGGCTAAAGATCTCGAAAAAATAGAAGCTTTTGTGGAAAGGGTGAAGCAGGCATGACTCAACTGCCGGATCAAAATGGACGTTTTGGCGAATTCGGAGGCCGGTTCGTACCGGAAACTTTGATGAACGCACTGATACAATTGGAGGAATCCTATAAGCATTTTTCACAGGATCCTTCCTTTCAGGAGGAGCTTTCATATCTGCTGAAGCAGTACTCCGGAAGAGAAACTCCGCTTTACTATGCGGAAAGACTCAGTAAGCATTTGGGCAAAGCGAAGATCTATCTTAAGCGAGAGGATCTGAACCATACAGGCGCCCATAAGATCAATAATGCTTTGGCGCAGGGTGTACTGGCCAAAAGAATGGGTAAAAACAAAGTTATTGCCGAAACGGGAGCAGGCCAACATGGCGTAGCGACAGCTACCGTGGCGGCTCTTCTCGGTATGGAATGTAAGGTCTTCATGGGCGAAGAGGATACCAAGCGTCAAGCGTTGAATGTATTCCGGATGCAGCTGCTAGGGGCTGAAGTTATTCCGGTTTTGTCCGGTTCGCGGACATTGAAGGATGCAGGCAATGAAGCCCTTCGCTACTGGGTCAGCAATGTGGAAGACACCTTCTATATCCTGGGCTCTGCCGTCGGACCGCATCCATATCCGATGATGGTGCGCAATTTCCAGCGGATTATCGGTGATGAAACGCGCCGCCAGATTCTCGAAGCTGAAGGACGGCTCCCGGATCATATCGTCGCAGCGATCGGCGGAGGCAGCAATGCAATCGGCATGTTCTATCCTTTTATTGAGGATGAAGAAGTGGCCCTGGTCGGCGTGGAAGCTGCAGGCAAAGGCGTTGAAACCGCATTTCATGCGGCAACCATGAGCAAAGGAACCAAAGGTGTGTTCCAAGGCTCCATGAGCTATCTGCTTCAGGACAAGTTCGGTCAGGTTCAGGAGGCATTTTCGATCTCAGCGGGACTCGATTATCCAGGCGTTGGACCTGAACATTCATATTTGAAGGAAGTTGAACGGGCAAAATATGTTCCTATTACCGATCAGGAGGCGCTTGATGCGCTGCAGCTTCTGTGCCGTACGGAAGGCATTATTCCGGCCTTGGAATCCTCGCATGCGGTCGCCCAGGTCGTGAAGATGGCCCCGGGTCTCAGCAGTGATGACATTGTTGTGATCTGCTTGTCCGGACGAGGGGACAAAGACGTGGAATCCATTATGGCCTACACAGGAGGGAAGCAGGCATGAATCTGATCGATCAGACATTTAACCGTTTAAAAGAAAATGAGCAGACCGCACTTATTCCTTTTCTGACCATTGGAGATCCTGATCTGGACACGTCGGTTGAGATCATAGCCGAGCTGGAAGCTGCCGGGGCGGACATTGTTGAGCTTGGAGTACCTTACTCCGATCCGCTTGCCGACGGGCCTGTCATTCAGCGGGCTTCCCAGCGGGCTCTGAAGCATCAAGTGAACATTGTATCCTGCATGGAAGCTGCCGTAAAAGCTAGGGCTGCCGGTGTGAAACTTCCGTTCATCCTGTTTACTTACTATAATCCGGTGCTTCAATTCGGTTTGGATCGTTTCTTTGACGAAGTGAAGAGACATGATATCAGCGGACTGATCATTCCGGATTTGCCGGTAGAGGAATCTGCCGAAATAACGAAAAGGGCCGAGGCTGCCGAGATTCATGTCATACCTCTGGTAGCACCGACCTCCCAAGCAAGAATCAAAAGCATCGTGGCGGGTGCCAAAGGTTTTGTATACTGCGTATCTTCGCTGGGTGTGACAGGCGAACGTTCCAGCTTCTTTGACGGCGTAGAGGGATTCATCGGGCAGGTCAAAGAATATACGGATATTCCTGTTGCCGTAGGTTTTGGTATCTCGAACGGCGAGCAGGCAGCGAGATTTGCGCGTATCTGCGATGGGGTGGTCGTAGGCAGCGCCATCGTTCGCCAGATCGAAGAAGCAATACCATTACTGCAAAATACAGACACCCGCCAAGAGGGACTTTTGCAAATACGCAAGTTTGTGGCACAATTAAAGTAGAGTGAACTAAAGTTTGCTATTCCTTGACCTGAAACTACGCACTGTGCATGCTTTCTTTAGTTCATCTATGTCAAAGCATAAATTTGCCGAAAGTGAGTGGTTATCATGAAACCAAAATCCCATATTGTCAATCTTCCCGTGTATCAGCCTGGGAAACCGATTGAAGATGTAAAAAGAGAACTGGGCCTTGATGAAGTCATCAAACTGGCTTCGAATGAGAATCCGTACGGAGCGTCTCCCAAAGTAAAAGAGGCGATTCTGGCAGAGCTCGAGAATATCAGCATTTATCCCGATGGCGGAGCGGTCGAACTGACTGCTGATCTTGCGAAGACTCTTGGGGTGAACACCAATCAAATTATTTTTGGTTGCGGATCTGATGAGATCATTGCTCTGCTAGCACGAGCTTTCTTCGTGCCTGGGGATGAAACCATCATGGCAGATCAAACCTTCTCGGTATACAAAAGCAACGCGGATATCGAAGGGGCTGTCAGCATCGAAGTGCCGCTGGTTCATGGAACCCATGATCTGGATGCTATGCTGGCGAAGGTCAATGAACGTACGAAAATGATCTGGGTATGCAATCCGAACAATCCGACAGGTACGATTTTGTCCGAGCAAGCGTTGACCGCTTTTCTGGATAAAGTTCCCGCGAATGTATTGGTTGTCTTGGATGAAGCCTATTGTGAGTATGTTACGGACCCTTCATACCCAAACAGCATTCCATATCTCGAAAAATATTCGAATGTTGTCATTTTGCGCACGTTCTCCAAAATTTACGGTCTTGCTTCGCTCCGGATCGGCTATGGCATCGGGCAGCCTGATGTCATTAAATTGATCAACCAGGTTCGCGAACCGTTCAATACGACACGGGTTGCGCAGGCGGCTGCTAAAGCAGCGTTAAAGGACCAAGAGTACATTGCAAGTTGCCGCAGAGCTAACGCTGCCGGAATTCTACAGCTTCAGGGAGAGTTTGACCGACTTGGGCTTGAATATTTCCCTGCACACGGCAATTTCATTATGGTGGACGTACGTAAACCGGCAGGAGAAATATTCGATGCATTGCTCCGCAAAGGCATCATCATCAGAGCGGGTCACAGTAAATACCCTACTCATATCCGGGTGACCGTAGGTTCCGAGGAACAAAATAAAGCATTTATTCATGCTCTTGACCAGGTATTGGAAGAACAAAAGGCTCAAGTGTAATAGGATGCGAATAATCAAGTGAGGTAACATGACTACGAAAATTGCTATTTTCGGAGTGGGACTCATCGGCGGTTCTCTGGCGCTTTGTTTCAAAGGCAAGCCAGGGATTACCGTCGTGGGCCATGCCCATCGTCCTGTCTCTGCAGAAAAATATATCAGCCGTGGTGTTGTCGATGAAGCCACGCTGTCCATAGAGGAAGCGGCACTTGATGCCGACTTCATTTTTTTGTGTGTACCGGTAGGCAAATTGGATGAGTATTTAACGAAACTCAGCACATTGCCGCTAAAAAAAGGCTGCGTCATTACGGACGTGGGGAGCACGAAAGCGAGCATCACATCTGCGGCAGCGAAGCTACAACTTCAGGATGTCTACTTTGTTGGCGGCCATCCTATGGCGGGGTCGGAACGTTCAGGAGTCGAAGCGGCGACGCCGCTGCTGTTCGAGAACGCGTATTATGTATTGACGCCTCCTGCCGATTTACCGGATGAGGTGTATGAATCCCTTGTGCATTTGCTGACGTATACGCGTGCTCAGATTGTGAAGGTTAATCCGGTCGAGCATGACAGAATTGTTGGCGCCATCAGCCATCTCCCGCATATTATTGCGGTTGCGCTGGTCAATCAGGTGTGTGATTACAACGAAACCAACTCTCTATACCGCAGGCTAGCAGCGGGTGGTTTCAGGGATATTACGCGGATTGCTTCCAGCGATCCGGTCATTTGGCGTGATATATTGCTCAATAATCGTGAGATTATGCTTCAAATGTTATCGGATTGGAACGAAGGGATCGAATCCTTTGTTCAAATGCTTGAGGCTGAAGATGGGGATGGCATTACCGAAGCGTTTGCCAAAGCCAATGATTTCCGAAGCGAGCTTCCCGAGAGCCGTAAGGGCATAATCACATCCTCTTTTGATCTGTACATCGACGTACCGGATCATCCTGGTATCATCGGCAGAATTGCAACAGAGCTAGGGATGAATCATATCAACCTCAGCAATATGCAGATTATTGAGAGCAGGGAAGATGTGCCTGGTATCATGAGGTTGTCTTTCCGCCAGGAAACGGATATGGAGCGGGCTAAAGAGCTTCTGAACAATATGGACTACAGCATTTCGCTGTAGTCCATAAACCGTTTACAAATCAAGTTTGGATATGGGGTTGACAAAATGAAAACGTATACATATAATAAAAGTACAGTATGGTTTCTCTCCACTCCTATCCAAATAAATGGCACTATGTGCAGCCACCCTTTATAGGGTGGTTTTTTTTGTTCTCTTTTCAGACAAATGATCATAAAAAAATGATTATTATAGTAACATTTTAAGTTTTTGTTTCGTCTAATAGAATATTGATTATATCTTTATGATGGAAAAAATCGCTATTCTGACGCAAATTTCGGCAACATGTGCAAGGATTAACTGACTATCAATCGTTAATATGATACAATGAGAAAGGTATTTTAATAGAATCGTTGGGGAATATGCCAATACATAGGTTTGCGTGACGAAAGGCGCCAACGTGAAGATGGACCGCAACTTTTTATAACCTGTTCGGTACTAATATACAACCGAATCGAACGGGGACGCTTTGTACGGGCGAGGAGGTTACATAAAAATGACGGATTCCCAGATGATTAGGGAGATCAAGAAGGGCAATGTCGAGCTCTTCTCTGAATTAATGCGCCGTTATCAACGGAAAATTTTGGCTTTTGTTTATCATATGCTTAAAAGCTCACACATGGAGCTCATGGCCGAAGACTTATGCTCCGAGACATTCTATAAAGCTTTTCGCAGCTTGCACTCATTCCGGGAAGTAGATGCATCATTCTCGACTTGGTTGTATACGATTGCACGCAATACCGTGCTCAGCGAGCTGAGAAAGCAAAGAGGCGCTCATGTTCCCTTGGAGGAAAGCGGGGTTATCCCGGTCGCGCCGGCAGAGATTGCCCCGGAACAAGCCATTCTGCGTAGTGAGAAGGTGGAGCTTGTCCGCGAGGCCATCAACAATTTGCCGGAGAAACAGCGTTCTGCCTTGATTTTAAGGGAATATGACCAGCTGGATTATCAGGAAATAGCTGATATTTTGGGACAGAGTGTTAGTTCGGTCAAATCGTTGCTGTTTAGAGCCCGATCCAGTGTCAAGGTGCAACTGGAACCGTATTTTTATGAGAATAACTATGAACAATACGAAGGGATGAAAAGCAGATGACTTGCGATGAGGCTCAAGAAATATTCGGACTCGTACCGGATATGAAAGAGCATGATCCAAGACGGCGGCTGCTGGAGGAGCATTTGGCTACATGCAGCGACTGCACGGCCGATTTTGAGTTATGGATGGAAAGCCGCAGCTTCATGATGGATTTGCAGGAAGAGCCATCCGAAGAGCTCGCTGAAGAGATTAACCGGAATGTCATGGACCGGATTTATCGCGAATCTCCATGGCTAATCCCGGATCAAGGCAAGCCTTTTGATGTACCGGCAGTGGCCAGAAGACATCTCTCCCTGTGGATCGCAGGTTTTGTTATGGTTTTCCTTTGCAGCATACTCTATTTTATGGTTATGAACAGACCGCAGGTAAAAGAAACCGCCGAGGCGGCAACGGGCATATTGCCAACCGGAATCGCCGGTCATGCGACTTTGGTATCAGATCATTTCAGTTATGATATTCCTGCAGTGAACAGCGGAATAATCGAGCCTTTTGTTGTGGGTATGGGACCTTCCCATCCGCAGTATTGGATGATTCTATCGGTGCTAGGTGTTGCGATGGCTTTGTTTTCTCTGCGAAGATTGAGCCACATGCGAAAATAGAACGTTGTTCCCGGACATCAGACAGAAAGTGGGTCGCATATGAAAATCGGCTTAATCCGTCACGGCTTGACGGACTGGAACATGCTCGGCAAAATTCAGGGTCAAAGTGATATCCCTCTTAATGATGAAGGTCGAAAACAAGCCGAGCTTTTGGCTGAGCGCTTGCAGAATGAAGAATATGTTTGGGATTTTGTGATCAGCAGCAAACTCTCGCGGGCCGAAGAAACAGGGGAAATCATCGCTTCGAAACTCCGTATTCCTATGCTTGAACCGGATTCCAGACTGAATGAACGCTCTTTCGGACAGGTCGAAGGACTTACCCTTGCGGAAAGGGAGAGCAAATGGGGACGTGAGTGGAACCAGCAGGAGCTGGGTCAGGAGAAGGACGCTGAGATTCAGGCACGCGGCCTTGCATTTATGGAAGATATGTGGAATACGCATCCAGGGCAAAATATGCTGGTCATCACGCATGGCGGCTTTTTAGCTCAACTTTACCGTTCATTGTATAAGGATCGTTATACGGAGAGGATAGGTAATTTGTCCTTGACGATTCTGGAAAAGAACGATTTGGAGTGGGTCCCACTCCTTTATAACTGCACACGGCATCTCTTAGAAAACAAGGCATAACCCGAACTAGTTCGGGTTATTTTTTTTGTCTTTACCGAATAAAAATTGTAATAATTCCCATAATGGTATTAAAACGGCGAGGCGATCAGAATGAATTTAGCGGATATGCTGACATACGCGGATATCGGCCAGCTGACAACCATTGCGGAGCATTACGAATGCGAGTGCAAACGGAATTCAAAGCATGAACTGATCCAGAGCATTCTGGTTATGCTAGGCCGCAGGGAGTTCATTGAACAACAGGTCAGCAGTTGCTCGGCAAAGGATTTGCGGTTTTTGAACACCCTTTTGTTCGATACCCGTGATTCTTACAGTCTGGAAGAGCTGCAGGCATTGATTACTCAAACGGCATTTGAGCATGAAGAGAAGGACAAAGGGAAGACGGAAAGCCCGAGGGAAGCCATTGCGCGTTTCAAGCGAAGCGGTTGGCTATTTAACGGAATGACTCAAAACACTAAATTTTTGTTCCAAATGCCTAATGATCTGAAGGATAGGTTTAGACATCAGTTGGGAAAGAATCTTCGTGATCAAATCATACTGACGGGCGAACCCCAAGTTTACAGGGAAGAGCAGAACCTGTGCGCTGATGATTTGTTGTTGTTTCTGCGTTACTTAAAGGATCAGGACATTGAACTTAACCAGGAATCGGTGATGTATCGACGTCACCAGATGCAAATCATGGAGATGCTTCATGTGAGTGAACCATTGGTCTCGAAGGGCGGCTGGCGTTTTGGCTACGGCAGGACCTTCAGCTCTTATCCAAGCCGGTTTGCGTTACTATACGATTTTGCTTATTACCATGGATATATTGCGGAAGACGGGTTAAGACTTCGATTAACCGCTAAAGGATCTGAGATTCTAGATGGCGGAATGCAAGAGAGCATGGTACAAATTTTTCGTTTCTGGTTAAGACTTTATAAGCAAGCCGTGCCCAACCTATCCTCATTGGTTTATTGGACAAGCGAATGCGCAAAAGAGTGGGTAACGGTTTCATCCCTGCATGAGGCTATCGGATGGCTGATTAAGCCATACTACTACGATACGGCCGAGTCCATAATGAACGATCGAATCCTGGGGATGATGCTTCATTTGGGCCTGGTGCGAATCGGGCAAAGCCCGGAGCATGGCATGGTCATGCAGATGACGGCATGGGGCCAAAAGGTGGCAGGGAAAAGCTCAGTTTTGGGCGGGGGTACGCTGCATGCGTCCATTGACAAGACCTGAGCAGTGTTGTTAAAATCACTCCCAAAGTTAGGAGTGATGAACAATGCTAATACGATATGGCCAAAAAATGCCTAAACTTCATCCTTCGGTCTATGTGGGCGAGGGTGCAAAAATTATCGGTGATGTTCAGATGGGAATGGACTCGAGTGTTTGGTTCAACGCCGTACTGAGGGGCGATATGGCACCCATAGTCATCGGTGAACGATGCAATATCCAAGACGGAACCGTTGGGCATGTGAATACGGACGAGCCGCTGATCCTGGCCGATGATGTATCCGTGGGGCATTCGGCAATCATTCACGGATGTACGATAGGTAAGGGTACATTAATCGGCATGGGGGCCATTGTATTGAACGGCGCCGAAATTGGAGAATATGCTTTAATAGGAGCAGGTTCAATCGTTACTGAAAACAAAAAAATACCACCCTATACGCTTTCCTTAGGTTCTCCTGCGAGAGTGGTCCGTGAATTAACGGAAGCAGATTTGCAAAGAATGTATCGCACTACTCAAAATTACGTGGAGAAGGGGAAGGAGTATAGGATCTTCTAAACAAAGCTTGGAGGTGCATCCTATGGATAAAATGAAAGCTACGTATGAAGTCATGTTGGGGCTGGCGGCTGAAATGGTTTGGGACGAAGCGTTGCGCAAACACCGGAGTGAGGAGCTATACCGAGAAATTGATCGGGCGCTTGCCTCCGGAGACGAATCGACTTTCCGCAATCTTACGGATGAACTGAGGTTGCTGAACTGAACAACAGAAAGGGATGCAGGAAACTGCATCTCTTTTTTTATCAGAAAGATAGTATTCAAAGATGCACTTCGTGATCTGCAAAAAAATTTTCTCACTAAAATCCCCATCACCCCTGTGATAATACGGAGATTTTAGTTTTTTTACTTCAGTCTTGGCATAATATGAAATATAATGGAGAAAAATGATGGAAGGATGAAACAAATGAAGTTTAGTGAAGTGGATGAGGCTTCCTGGCAGGAACTGCAGCCCTATTTCGACACCTGTCTCATCCCCTACACCGGTCTAACCGGCATGGAGAATCCGATGCAGGCAACAGCTGCCCTAGAGCGGCTGCGTGATTTCATGGATCTGGTCGAAATTCCGTTTAAGGGAAGAATGATTACATATCCCGCATTCCAATATGGATTGCAGCAAGATCTATCGCTTTTCAATGAAATTTGCCGAAACGTGAAGGGTACCGGATTCAAGCATGTCGTGGTGATGTCGGCTGATTGTATGCTCAGGGAAGAGGAGCTTCCTGAAGCGGACCTGATTCTATCGCGGCTTGCAATGAATGAACAGGAGGGAAAAGAGCTGACGGCTGCCGTGCAGGCGAAAATCCAGAATTTATGGAATCCGGCACACCTTACGCAAATGTGACAGAATATCAACAATTTATTTGGGTAAATCTTCATCTATATAACAAAAAGATCTGGATATTCTTGACGGTCTTATAAGGCTAATATATTATTAGAATGTCCTAGTAAGTCGTGTGATAATAATCATTGAAAGCACTTAAAGAATTGGTTGACAAAGGGGGTTGAAGACATTATGAGCAACCAAAATGACCACCATGATCCATCTGGCAAACCACCCGGGCGTAAAGAAATGTCCCGTCGACAATTTCTGGCTTATACTTTAGGTGGTTCAACTGCATTCTTGGCAATGGGACCTGTCCTGCCAATGTTGCGGTTTGCCGTTGATCCGATTCTGCATAAAAAAGGTGAAGGCGAATTCATTAAGGTCGTAGAAACAAGTAAAATTACGGACGAGCCTCAAGAATTCACTTTTGAACTCCAACAGCAGGATGGATGGTATGCGAGCAAGGCGACATTAACAGCGTGGATTCGTAAGGATGAAAAAGGGAAAATCTATGCCCTGTCTCCGATCTGTAAGCACTTGGGCTGTACAGTCGGCTGGAACAATGATAAAAATTTCCCGGATGAGTATCACTGCCCATGTCACGGCGCACGTTACACCAAACTCGGCAAGAACTTGGCTGTAGCTCCTAAACCACTCGACACGTACAAATTGCAAGAAAAAGACGGTTGGGTATATTTGGGACAACTTGAGCCAAACACTGAAGTGAAATAGGAGGCGTAAATTCGGATGTTTAAGAATGTTTACAACTGGATTGATGAACGTCTTGATGTCACGCCGATTTGGAGAGACGTTGCTGACCATGAAGTGCCTGAGCATGTTAACCCGGCGCATCATTTCTCCGCATTCGTATACTGCTTTGGCGGATTGACGTTTTTTATCACGGTCATTCAAATCCTGTCAGGGATGTTCCTGACCATGTATTATGTACCGGACATCATCAACGCTTACAACAGTGTTGAATATCTGCAAACGCAAGTGGCCTTCGGCCAAATCGTTCGCGGTATGCACCACTGGGGCGCGAGCTTAGTTATCGTCATGATGTTCCTGCACACCATGCGCGTGTTCTTCACAGGTTCGTATAAAGCACCTCGTGAAATGAACTGGGTTGTTGGTATGCTTCTTTTCTTTGTTATGCTGGGTCTTGGCCTTACAGGCTACCTGCTCCCTTGGGATAACAAAGCTTACTTTGCTACAAAGGTTACCCTGGAAATTGCGAATTCCGTGCCTTGGCTAGGACCAATTATCAAGGAATTCCTGCAGGGCGGTACCATTGTAGGTGCTGAAACGCTGACGCGCTTCTTCGCACTGCACGTGTTTTTCCTCCCGGCCGTATTGCTCGTACTGATGGTGGGACACTTTATCATGATCCGCAGACAGGGCATTTCCGGTCCACTATAATAAGAAGGGAGGAATATCGATGGCACACGGAAAAGATTCGAAAGAAAAAGTTGTGTATGTGGGTGATTCCCGCGTTAAAAGAGGCGGCGGATTTATTACTCCTCCGGACTACACGGCGTTTCCTGGCAAATCGGAAGCGTTCATCCCTAACTTTCTGTTGAAAGAATGGATGGTAGGTGTCGTTGTACTCGTAGGTTTCCTGGTACTGACGATCG
This sequence comes from Paenibacillus dendrobii, assembly GCF_009807035.1. Classification (GTDB taxonomy): domain Bacteria; phylum Bacillota; class Bacilli; order Paenibacillales; family Paenibacillaceae; genus Paenibacillus_AQ; species Paenibacillus_AQ dendrobii. The sequence goes on along the minus strand of NZ_WUBI01000002.1, from coordinate 50,887 downwards.
CTGAGCCTGCTCCATTATGGTTCCCGGCGAATCCAAGTGCGTCCATTATTCCGATGCCGGACTGGTACTTCTTGTTCTTGTATCAATACTTGAAGCTTCCATACGCATCAGGCAGTTATATCGTGCTTGGAACCATCGGTGTAAGTGGCGTGGCATTCGGCTCCTTGCTGCTCGCTCCATTCCTGGACACCGGCAAAGAACGCCGTTTCTATCGCAGACCGATTGCTTCTTCATTAATGCTCCTTTCTTTGGTTGCTGTCGTGTACTTGACCAATAGTGCATGGCATCATTACAAAGTGGAAATGGCTGAATCCGGTCAAGTTCAAGAGAACATTCAACGTGAAGAAAAAGCGGCTGAGAACCGGGCTAAGGGTCTTCCTACCACAAGCGGCAATCAACAAAAGGAAATTGCGATTGTGGATAAAGATAATCCGGCTATGGAATCCTTCAAGAAAGCTGGCTGCATTTCCTGCCACGCTGCTGATATGAAGGGTGCCAGCGGTCCATCGCTTCGCGGTGTCGGCGACAAACATGATAAGGACGCTATTATGAAAATTATCAAAGAAGGTTACGAAGGCAAAATGCCTGCGATGTATGACAGTGCAATCGCTGCTGGCCTGACTGACAAAGACATAGATAATTTGGCAGATTGGCTTTCCAAACAAAAGGCTGAAGCAAAATAAGCCGAATATACTTACCAAAAACCTGATCGTGAAAGCGATCAGGTTTTTTTGGAAATATTAGACGATACACTGTTCAGAATAACGAGGTTATGATCGGGATTCATCTCAAGACCGTCAGGAGGAGGGACGAACATGTCCATTTCTTTTTTCTGGAGCCGTGCATTCTTGACAAACCGGTTCATGTTATGGCTTTTTTTCTGGTGCAACTTGGTCGGAACCATCTACGGTTATATGTGGTATGGAGAACAAATGGAATATACCATTGCCAATTATGCGATTTGGCAGGTTATCTTTGTTCCGGATAGCCCGACGGCAAGTTTATTTTTTACCATTGCGATTCTCTTTCTGTTATACCCTCCTAAATCGCAAGCGCTTAAGGGTTTCAGTCTCTTGATGGAGTCACTCGCCGTAGTTACATCCGTGAAGTATGGGATATGGGCGGTAAGCATCATTTTTGCCGGTGCTGCGCAAGGTGATCATCTCGTGTGGCAAGATTGGATGCTGGTCGCATCGCATCTTACGATGGCTATTGAAGCCTTATTGTTTGTACGTTTCTTCCGTTTCGGGGCTATTATGGTAATTCCGGCTGCGGCATGGACGTTTTTAAATGACATAGTGGATTATACATATGGTGTTTATCCTTGGCTACCGGACGAGCTTCGGGATGATATCCTGAATGTCCAGAATTTCACACTAGGTTTAACGGCGTTTAGCGTATTGCTGGCATGGCTTGTCCTCCGGATGACCAAACGCAAAACCATTTAGCTTGTTCTACATGCATCCCTTCTGCCATACATTTACGGTAGGAGGGATGTCCTATGCGGCGGAGTTATTCGATATTTAAACCTAATCTCTGGCTGTTTCCTTTGTTGGTAGCGATATGCATCACCATTCAGCCTGTTAAGATTCATGCTTATGGTGCGAATCTGGATTCCGGAAAATCAGCAGAAGCAGTGGAGCAAGCCAAAGTACTGAGCTCGACCGTGGAGCAATTATATCAGCATGTGCTTGCAGGGAACACGAATCTCGTCCATCAGGATCTTCAACAGATCGATTCTATTTTCGAGAATTCATCCTTGCAAAAGTTGACCACAGTGGAGGGGATGCACGCGTTATCAGAGAGTATCATTGAAATGAAGGAAGCTTTTGCGCGAGTACGGATCGATCCGCAGCAATGGATTACGGCATCCGCCAAGCTGAGAATAGCTGCCGACAGTCTGAGCAATCCGAAACAATCACTGTGGATGCAGTATTACAAGCTGATTCGTGAGGAACTCAGTCAGATGAAAGCAAACTTGGACAAAGGTGATATCCTGGCTGTAAAAGAGGCGTATGAACGTCTGCAGAATCATTATGAGATCATCCGGCCGGCCGTGATTATTCAACGTAAGCCTGCAGATGTCACGATGGTGGATTCATGGCTTTCCTATGCGGGAGGGCTGGTAAACGCAGTGACTCCCAAACCGGGAGAGATCGAGAAAATGATCGGGCAGGGCGAGGAGATGTTTAATGGCCTGTTCGGCAAGAAAAAGGATTATCCTGCGCTTGCTCCGCTGGATCAGGTGGATGGGTCCTGGCCATGGGTATTATGGGCGGGCGCTTTTATCATCATCATACTGGCATACACGGCTTACCGGAAATATCGGGGAGAACGGGACAGCTTCAAGAAGATATCACCGAAATGGTAGCAGGAACATCGGATGATGTTTATAGAAGCGAGATCTCATGCTGATGCATCTTCATTCATGAGATTCGTAAGCAGCGACGAGGATATGGCAACCAAGATCCGGTTTACAAAATACAAAAGCTCCCTGAACGTTTCGTTCAGCGGAGCTTTTCATGTGCATGGAGACATTAGGTTTCCTTAAAACCTTCGCCCAGTACGTCGTGAACATCATTAATAATGACAAACGCTCGTGGATCTATGGATTTGACAATCTCATTCAATCGTCGTATTTCATGTCTGGCGACTACGCAGTATGCCATGTGTTTGGCCTGTTTGGAGTAGGCACCTATCGCAGGAATTAGGGTTACACCGCGTTCCATCTCCACCGTAATCAGGTCGGCAATTTCAGGTGCGTGATCACTTATAATGGTAAACGCTTTGGCAGCGTACGCTCCCTCCTGAATGAAATCAATGACTTTCGATGATATGAACACGGCAACAAAGGTATAAAGTATCCTTTCTCTAGGGATAAAGAAAAGGGAGGCCCCGATGATAATGATATCAATGCCCAGGATAACCTGTCCCATGCTCCAGCCGAATTTACGGTTGCAGATTCGCGCAATGATATCCGAACCGCCTGTCGTTCCGCCGAAACGAAATACGATGCCGAGCCCTGCCCCCAGCGTTACGCCTGCGTAAAGGGAAGCAAGTATGTAGTCACGTTCCGTTTGGAAAGGGGTAATCCAACCGGCATGGATCATTTTTTCGAATAACCACAGAAAAAGGGTCAATGATGCGATGCCTACACCCGTATATATCATTTGCTTCCCGCCAAGAATTTTCCATCCGATCAGAAAGAGCGGAATGTTAAGCAGTAGTGTCGAAAGAGCTGGCGGTATGGCAAACGCATAGTTCAGAAGCACGGTAATACCGGTAACGCCGCCTTCCATCAATTGATTGGGTATTATGAAATACAGCAGTCCAAAAGCATAAATCGCAGCTCCGAGAATAATCGGCAAAACCATTTTCATTGGCGCAAACCATTTAGTTGAACTCATGAAACCCCTCGCATTGCTAAAAGTAGCAAGAATTTGTTCTTCGCTCCATCCTTAGTATACCTTTTTCCTTATGGATTTAAAAAAGATTTGTTTTCAATTGTGCTTTGCGATAACATATGGAGTAAACTAATACCCGGTTTGACCGGTATATAGATCAAGATTAAAAAGGGGGGATAGGTCATCAAGATGGAAAAGTCTTTGGCTGAAATGCAGAGGGAAGTTGACCAGTATATCTCCCAGTTTAAAGAAGGATATTTCAGTCCTCTGTCCATGCTGGCACGGATGTCAGAAGAGGTTGGCGAACTGGCGAGAGAGGTTAATCATAGCTTTGGAGAAAAGCCGAAAAAAGCATCCGAAGATGAAAACTCAATCGAGCTGGAGCTTGGGGATATTTTGTTCATCACCATCTGCTTTGCCAATTCGCTTGGGATTGATCTGGCCGACGCCCATGATAAGGTCATGCATAAATTCAATACGCGTGACGCGAATCGGTGGACCAAAAAGGACACCGAATAAGTCCGTCATACATATGCTGTACAATAGCCCGTAATAACAAGGGGGTACAGCAGAATGAAATCCGAACAGTTTGTCCGGAATGCTTATCACTGCATTTTGCAAAATGATTTTGAGGGAGCTCTCCAATGGTTCGAAGCGGCAGTTCTGGAAGACCCGGATTCAGCAGAAATTCATTACCGCTGCTCTGTCACCTATGCCAGAAGCAGCAGGCTGGAGAAGGCGCTTGAACATGCGCAGAAAGCCTTCGAGCTGGCCCCTGAAAAATCAGAATATTTGCTATATCTGCAGCATTTGCAGTCCATGCGTTTGGTGCAAGATGCCAAAAAAATCATTGATTCCGGAAAAGTGGCTCCCGCCAGCGAGTTATATCAAACGGTATCCAAGCTGAAGGAAGCGGTGAAGCTTGATCCTCTATACGGAGAGGCGTATATCTGGCTGGCACTTACGTACAGTCAACTGAACGAGCATGCGCTCGCTATCGCCTCGCTCAAGGAGGTTATCGCTCTTCAACCACACGATCATGGACTTCATGAAATGCTCGATCAGCTTAAACACCGATTGAGCAGTTACTTGCATGATTGATGAACATAGAACAGGAAAGCGGGGAGAGGAACCAGATGTCAAATCAGATAAAAGTAGCAATTGCCGGTGCTGCCGGCAGAATGGGGAAAGAGGTAGTCAAGCTGGTGCTTGAAGATTCTGACCTGGAACTGGTGGCAGCAGTGAATCGGTCTCAGGAGGGTACGGACGCGGGAACGCTTGTAGGCCTGCCTGCATGCGGAATCAAGCTGACAAATGATCTTGAGCTTGCCTTAGTCGAGACGAAGCCAGACGTCCTGGTTGATTTTACGACGCCTCAATTCGCATATCCCAACACGGCTTTGGCTGTTTCCCATGGCGTACGGCCGGTTGTAGGAACCACCGGGTTCACTCCCGAACAAATCGAAGAGTTGGACAAGCAGTGCCAAAGCAAGGGGCTGGGCGGTTTGATCGCACCGAATTTTTCCATTGGCGCTATTCTGATGATGAAATTTGCAGCCCAGGCAGCCAAATATTTTCCGCATTTGGAGATCATGGAGTTTCACGGCGACCAAAAGCTGGATGCACCATCCGGAACCGCAATTAAGACCGCTGAGTTGATTGCACAGAACCGTGAAGAGATCCGTCAAGGCAATCCCAAGGAAGAAGAGACTATCGAGGGTGCGCGTGGCGGCTATTACAATGGTTTCCGCATTCACAGCGTTAGGCTTCCGGGCGTATTTGCCCAGCAGGAGGTTATTTTCGGAGGCTTCGGCCAAACCTTGAAAATCCGCCATGACTCATACGAGCGGGCCGGCTATATGCCTGGCGTAAAAATGGCTATCGAAAAGGTTATGAATTACACCGGAATGGTTTATGGATTCGATCACTTTATAGAGTAGCTTCTAAAGGAGTGGGACATAATGAAAATCGCATTTATCGCACATGACCGCAAAAAAGACGAGATGGTCAATTTTGTAACGGCTTATGAAAAAGTTTTTGAAGGACATGAACTGTATTCTACAGGAACCACCGGTAAACGAATCATGGAAAATACGGATTTGAAAATCCATCGATTTATGTCGGGTCCGCTTGGTGGCGATCAACAGATCGGCGCTCTTGTCGCGGAAAACGAAATGGATTTGATCATATTCTTGCGTGATCCGCTTATGGCGCAGCCTCATGAACCGGATATCAATGCGCTGCTCAGACTTTGTGACGTGCAGGGGATTCCGCTAGGAACCAATATAGCAACAGCTGAAATCTTAGTGAAAGCACTTGACCGCGGCGATTTTGCATGGCGTGAGTTGGTGCATAAATATAAGCCTGGTGCTGAAATATGAGTGAAGGTCTGGATATTCTGGTATTCGGGGCACATGCGGATGATGCCGAAATTGGCATGGGTGGAACGATCATCAAGCATGTGGAATCGGGGTATCGCGTAGGAATTTGTGATTTAACGTTTGCCGAAATGTCTTCGAACGGTACGGTTGACCGCCGACGGCAGGAGGCTGAAGCAGCAGCTGGTGTTCTTGGGCTCACGATGCGCAGCAACCTGGGGCTTTCTGACCGGGGACTGTTCATCACTCCTGAACACATTGAGGTCATTACGGCAGAAATTCGCCGACATGCGCCGCGAATTGTATTTGCTCCCTATTGGGAGGATCGTCATCCGGATCATGTGGCCTGCAGCAAGCTTGTTGAAGAAGCGGTATTTAACGCGAAGCTTCGGCGCTATATGCCGGACAAGCCTGCCGTTCTCGTGGATCAGCTGTATTTTTACTTCATTAACGATATGGGCAGGGCTGACCTGATGGTCGATATTACCGCTCAACAGGAACAGAAGGAACAAGCGCTCTTGTGCTATCGTTCGCAGTTCGAAAACACATTAAACGAAGAGGATGCCGTTTCGACGCCGCTGAATCAAGGGTATATTGAGCGTGTGCGGTCTCGGGACAAGCTTACCGGTCAGCGCAGGCTGGTTCCGTATGCGGAAGGTTTTGCATCTAAGTCACCTTTTCTTGTGGATAAATTCATGTAGGATTGCCATTCAAAAAGTCAGGGCTGATCTTTGGATTCATTTGAGATCAGTTCTGGCTATTTAATACTTTGGGAACGATAATATGATGTATAGGGAATTAGGGTAAGGAGGATGGTCACGTTGAGCCAATCATTAAAAATCGGAATAACATGCTACCCGTCGCTCGGCGGTTCTGGCGTTGTGGCTACCGAGCTTGGGAAATTGCTGGCAGAAAAAGGACACCAGGTTCATTTTATTGCCCACAGCATACCATTCCGCTTAGGTGGAACATTCCATAAAAATATTTTCTATCACGAGGTGGAAGTGAGCGATTACTATGTATTCCGCTATCCGCCATATGATATGTCATTAGCAACGAAAATGGCCCAGGTTGCCAAATTGCAGCAGCTGGATGTTTTGCATGTCCATTATGCGGTTCCGCATGCGGTTTGTGCATTTCTAGCCAAGCAAATGGTGGGCGATAATTTAAAAGTCGTCACGACGTTGCACGGGACCGATATTACAGTGTTAGCCCAGGACGAATCGTTAAAAGATCTGATCCGGCTGGCTATCAATGAAAGCGATGCGGTAACAGCCGTATCCCAGGATTTGATCCAGGAGACCCGTGACGTGCTGGACATCAGCCGAGACATTGATCTGACATACAACTTTGTAGATAAGCGTATCTATTATCCGCGCGATACAACCTCGCTGCGAAACGATTTTGCCGAGCCCAATGAGAAAATCTTGATGCATATTTCCAATTTCCGCCCTGTAAAGCGGGTTCAGGATGTTGTTGAGATATTTTCAAGGGTGAATGAGAAGGTCCCTTCCAAGCTGCTGTTCGTCGGAGAAGGTCCGGATCTGCCTAAGGTGCAATGCAAGATCAAGGAGCTGGGGCTTGAAGATAAAGTGTTCTTCCTTGGAAAGCAGGATGAAATAGCACAGGTGATATCCCTTGCAGACGTACTGCTGCTGCCTTCCGAGAAAGAAAGTTTCGGACTTGTTGCGCTTGAAGCCATGGCCTGCGGAGTCCCAACTGTGGGATCCCTGGCTGGAGGCATCCCTGAGCTCGTTCAACATGGGGAAACGGGATTTTTGGCTCCTATAGGGGATACGAAGAGAATGGCAGATTATACGGTTCAGCTTTTGTCGAATGAGGCACTTGCTGCGAATTTTAGGGAAGCATGTTTGAAGAGAGCTTGCCGAGAATTTTCCGATGGACTGATTACACAGCAGTACGAGCAAATATACTACCGCGTTTTAGGCCGCGAGGTTCCTGACCTGAATCCGGTTTGCGGCTAGTTTTTTAAGCGGCAGCAGCTGCGAGCGGGAGGTTATGCGTTTTGGTACATTGGAATCAGGCTGACGCGGAAATGGCATTTCATAGCGAAGAGGTCGTTTCCAGACTTCTGGAGCAAGGCCATGAAGCTTACTGGGTAGGCGGCTGCGTTAGAGATGAACTCATGGGCAGACCGGTACATGATATGGATATTACAACCTCCGCCCTACCGGAAGCCGTTGAATCCGTTTTTGAACGAACTGTGCCCACAGGCATTAAGCATGGCACGGTTACGGTGTTATGCGGCTCTTACGCATACGAGGTGACGACCTACCGGGTGGAGGGAGCCTATGAGAATCACAGAAGACCTTCTGAGGTTGAGTTCGTCAGCGATTTGAAAGAAGATCTCAAACGGAGAGATTTTACGTTTAACGCGATGGCGAGGTCTATCGATGGCACAATCGTGGACCCATATCAGGGCATGGCTGATTTGAAGAACGGAGTCGTCCGCTGCGTAGGCAATGCGAGAACCCGTTTTCAGGAGGATGCCTTGCGGATGGTCCGCTGTATCCGGTTTGCCTCGGTATTTGGGTTCAGCATTGCGTACCGCACTTGGAAAGGGCTTGTAGAAGAGCGGACGAACATCCAGTATGTGGCGATGGAGCGGTTCCGGGTAGAGCTTGAGAAACTCATGGAAGGCAGACGACCGTCCAGAGGACTTTATCTGCTTTACCGGAGCGGTTTGCTGTCAGACGCGAAAATTCCTTTTACATATGAACCGGATATCGATCTGGTTCCGATTCTGGATGAAATCCCTTCAGAGGAGGCAATCATCCGTTGGGCGTTCCTACTACGTGCCTGCGGTTTGAATGCTGAAGAAGCACATCGAGTGCTACGGCATTGGACATTCGCCAATTCAACGCGGAAACAGATCGCGGATATTCTAAGCGTCGGTGAGGAAACGGCAGCTTTTAACACCACGGGCAAGAATTCCTCATGCAAGGAATATTGGATCTCGATCGTGTTAAAATATGGCAGGGAGGCGGCTGAGCGTTGGCTGCTTATGATTGATTTCATAGGTTTGAACGCATCTGCTGCATACCCTGTCGAACTGATTAGCGATTTCAAGGCCTGGACGAAAGAGATGGGGATTTATCGTTTGTCCGAGCTGGCGATCTCAGGAAAAGATTTATTGGAAGTGTCTGGCCTCAAAGGAGGGCCGTGGGTCAGCGAAATCATGAGTAAACTTCTTGTGATGGTTGCTTCCCAAGCTCTGCCTAATAATAGAGAGCAATTAATCGATGAAGTGAAACGGGTGATATCTTCAAATGAGTGAAAAAGAAACCCTTCTGGATCTGCTTATGGCGAATCCACAGGAATTCGTCTCCGGTGAAGAGATCAGCCGTAGGCTGGCTGTCAGCCGGACGGCGGTATGGAAGCAGATTAACAAATTACGGGAGGCCGGTTATGAATTCGAGGCCGTTCCGCATAAAGGCTACCGGATTCTTCGCAAGCCGGAACGCCTTGATACGCTCTCGCTGGTCAAAGCTTTGAAAACAACGGCCATGGGCCAAAAGATAAAAATCCTTGAGACTGTATCTTCTACACAAGAGGAAGCCAGGATGATGGCTGAGACGGGCTCACCTGAAGGCTCTCTCGTGATTGCAGAGGAACAGACCGGCGGGAAAGGAAGAATGGGCCGTAAATGGTACTCGCCAAAAGGTAAAGGGGTATGGATGAGTCTGGTCCTCAGACCTAAGCAGCCGATGCACTATATGCCGCAACTCACGCTCATGACAGGAGTCGCTGTATGCCGGGCGGTTCGCAAGGTGGCGGGTGTAATGGCAGGGCTTAAATGGCCCAACGATTTGCTTGTCAATGGTCGTAAAATTAGCGGGATTCTGCTCGAATCTGCAGCCGAAGATGAGTATGTCCGTTACTGTATCGCCGGGATCGGGATCAGTGTAAACCTGGATGCTGAGGATTATCCGGAAGAACTTGCCGGGATTGCTACCTCACTCAAAATCGAATCGGGCGAATCGATTGACCGTACCGCTCTTATCGCGGCTGTGCTTGAGGAATTCGAGATACTGTATCAATTGTATCAGCAGGAAGGATTCGGACCCATTGCAACGCTTTGGGAGGCTTTGTCTGTCACGCTTGGAAAGCCTGTGACGGTGAATACGGCCCGTGGCACCGTGATGGGAATAGCAGAGAAGCTTGATGACAGCGGCGCCCTGCTGGTTGCTACAGGCGAGGGGACGCATGTGCCGATTTTTTCCGGAGATGTCGAACTCAAACGCTGAAATTCTGCGAAGGTAATTTAGACACAAAATGAACATCGAAGCATCCGGGCCCTTGTCTCGGAACAACCACTTTCGTTAGAAGCGGTCTGGAAGCTTTGGATGTACATCGGTAAATCTTTTTGATATACTGACATGTAGAGGCGGTATCGGCGTTGGACCGAACTGCACTCTGCTTGTGCAATTACAATTCACGTAGCATTCATCACAGCTAATGCCGCATACGTTGGATTCTGCTCTGAGCCGAAGGGACCGAGACAGAAGGGACGATCGCAAGTGACTCTTTTTTGCCCTTTCGGAACTTTTTAGTGAAACACTAAAAGGTTTTTTTGTTTTTCAAAAATAATCCGAAATGGAAGGAGCTGCTAAAAATGGCAGTTAAACATCCGCTAAACATCGTAAAAATGAAAAAAATGAAACAAGAGGGCAACGCGCTCAGCATGGTAACCGCTTATGATTACCCGACCGCACAACTAGCCGAAGAAGCAGGCGTGGATATGATTCTCGTTGGCGATTCACTGGGAAATGTCGTACTTGGATATGATTCGACACTTCCGGTCACAATTGAGGACATGGTGTATCATACGCGCTCCGTAGTTCGCGGGGCAGGTAATACTTTCGTTGTCGCGGACATGCCGTTCATGACATATCACGGAAGCATCGATGAAACGCTTCGCAATGTGCGCAAGCTGATGCAGGAAGGTCATGCCCATGCCGTCAAAATGGAAGGCGGAAGAGAGATTTGTTCAGCCGTTGAGACAATCACCGGAGCTGGCGTTCCGGTACTCGGACATATTGGTTTGACACCGCAATCGGTTAATCAGATCGGGGGCTACCGCATCCAAGGTAAGGACGAGAAGGATGCACAACGTCTGTTAGAGGATGCCAAAGCGCTTGAACAAGCAGGTGCATTCGGCATCGTCCTGGAGCTTGTAACCGAACAGGTCGCAGAGTATATCACTTCCCAACTGTCCATTCCAACGATCGGAATCGGTGCAGGCCGCGGCGTTGATGGCCAAGTGTTGGTGTTCCACGATATTTTTCAATATGCTTCCCCATATCGGAACAAAAAATTTGTGAAGAACTTCGGCGATGCCGGAACGTTGATCCGCGAAGGGTTTGTTCAATACGTCAAAGAAGTGAAGGAACGTTCGTTCCCGGACGAGAGCCATGTATTTACGGCAGAAGATCAGGTAGTTGAGAATCTATACGGCCGGGGCCGGGAAAAGGTGAACAACGCATGAAAGCTGTAAGAACCATCGCAGAACTTAGAGACTCTATTGAGGAATTGAAATCCTCTTCCAATAAAAGAACGGTCGGCTTGGTACCTACCATGGGATATCTCCATCAAGGTCATGCCAGTTTGATTCGCGCAGCGAAAGATCAATCGGATATCGTAGTGGTCAGCATTTTTGTGAATCCTATCCAGTTTGGACCTGGGGAGGATTTTGAGACTTACCCGCGCGATGAAGAACGGGATCTGGACGCGGCAGAAGGAGCCGGAGCTGATCTGGTGTTTCTTCCGTCCGTAGAGACGATGTATCCCAAACCGACGAAAACGAAGATCACGGTCGCCGACGTAACATCCGGTCTTTGCGGTGCTTCGCGTCCGGGGCATTTTGACGGGGTAACGACTGTGGTCAGCAAGCTCTTTAATATCGTTCAACCGGATTATGCTTTTTTCGGAATGAAGGATGCACAGCAGGTGGCTGTTATCGAGCAAATGGTGTCTGACCTGAATTTCAACGTCAAAATCATGCCATGTCCCATAATTCGCGAAGAGGATGGACTTGCGCTCAGCTCCCGTAATGTATATTTGAGCCCGGAAGAACGTACCCAGGCACTTGTGCTGTCCCGTTCATTAAGGGATGCCGAGGAGGCGCTGGAGAAAGATCAGATTCGGACTGCAGCTGAAGCAAGAGACCTGCTGGTGAGCACCATTCAGAAGTCTCAACTGGCGGTCATTGATTATGTCGAAGTGGCAGCTTTTCCTGATCTTTCGCCATTGGACGATGATGCCCTCATTTCGGAGCTGGATGAGCCGGTCCTTCTGGCACTTGCCGTGAAATTTGGAAAAACACGTTTGATTGATAATCGTCTGTTACATCCGAAGGGAGAATAAGATCATGTTTAGAACGATGATGAAGTCCAAAATACACCGTGCTACCGTAACGGAAGCAAATCTGAATTATGTTGGGAGCATTACCATTGACGAAGATTTGATGGAAGCTGCGGATCTCTTGGAGAACGAAAAAGTGCAAATTGTGGACAATAACAACGGTGCCCGCCTTGAAACATATGTTATTCCGGGTCCCCGCGGCAGCGGCGTGATTTGCCTGAATGGGGCAGCGGCACGCATGGTGCAGCCTGGAGATACCGTCATTATCATTTCATATGCCATGATGTCCAACGAAGAAATCAAAAATCACAAGCCTACCGTCGTGTTCGTCAATGAGACCAATCAGCCGATGACGACCATGAACAAGGAAGTACATGCAACCATAATCTAACATTATGGCTCTCGTGCAAGGCTTTAGACAAGGAATGGCAGGCGTTTCGAAGAATGAAAAAGGCTGTATCAACAAAAAATGAATGCAGGTGACCGCACTGATTTCATTTTTGTTTAAGGGTGGGATGCAGCCATGTTCCAGCATGTATTCGCGGAAATGAACCACATGTTAGATGAAATCATGAAACATTACCCGGCAGCGCAGGAGTCCCAAAAGCAACAACTGATACAAAAGTGGAATATGCTTAAAACCATGAGTGACGGAATTATTGACGAATGGTTGTCATTTGAAGAAAAAATGGGGGAATTCCGGCAACATACGGAAGTGCCGTCCACCTTATTTTCCGAACAGACACCCGAGATGGAGATGAATGATTTTGTTCGCGGGCAGGGTTACTTCCGGCTGCTGATGTACCGTCAGGCCGCTCAGCAATTTTCTCAAGTTATCCGTTATTATCCGGACAGCCTTTTGTCCCGGATGTATCTGGCCATGGCACATTTGTATCTGGAAGAGACCCAAGAGGCGAATAAGCATTTCGAGTGGATACTCCCGCTCGCCAAAAGCCAGAAGCTGAAGGCGATGATTTACAATGCGTTAGGATGTATTGCTGTCAAAAACGGGAACCCGGGCAAGGCACAGGAGTTTTTTGCTTTAGCTATTCAGTGTGACCCCACACTTCCTGATCCCCTGATGAATCTGAAGGTTTGCCAGCAAAAGCGCGGTCAGCTTCAATATGGCAGCCAGTTGATTTCGTTGATGTAAAGCAAGCGAAAGGGCGATGCATCATGCGCAAAAAAAGCGCCTTGAGCATCGCCTTTTTGTTGTCACTTAATTTTCAAATGTGAAATCTTCTGTTATGCTGGTAAAGAGACTGGAATGAAAGGATTAGCATAATCATGAAATTTGCCGTACTGGACTTTGAAACGACAGGCAACCAGTCCGCCGATGAAATTATTCAAGTTGGACTTGCCATTATAGAAGAAGATTTGACAATCTCCCGTGTATACGGTTCCTATGTGAAGCCTGGTGTTCCCATTCCGCCTTTTATTTCCCAATTGACAGGCATTACGGAAGCGGATGTAGCGGATGCTCCTTCAGTTGAGGACATGCTGATGGAACTTGTTCCCATGTTGGATGATGTTGTCCTGGTGGGACATAACGTCGCGTTTGACTTTAATTTTCTGCAAAACGCGCTGGATCGGAGCGGTTATTTGCCGTTTTCGGGCCGAATTCTGGACACATTGGATTTCCTTAAAATATGTTTTCCGTCACTGACTTCTTATCAATTGAGCCAGGTGACAGCCCATTTCGATATCAAGCATGACCATCCGCACCAGGCAGACAGCGATGCTTTGGCGACTGCTTATGTATTGTTGCAATGCCTGGAAGAATTAAACGATCTTCCGCTGATCACCCTCCAGCGTCTTAGCGAACTTTTCGCAGAGGAAGACAGTGATCTGGGATGGTTCTTCGATGGACTTTGTCAGCGGAAGGAACAGGAACCGATTCAGGATCTGAACAGCCATACTTTCTATCGTCAGTTGGCCCTTGCGGTTGAAGACTGGACTGAAATGAAGCCTCCCAGAGACGAATCGGACGATAATCCGCTGACTGGAGTGGATTTTAAAGAATACTTGGGCGAAATTCAAAAGCGTCTCAAAGCGATCATGCCTCAATATGAGGAACGTGAGCCACAGTCGATTATGTTCGACGAAGTGATGAATGCCCTGGAACAAGATAAGCATTTGCTCATCGAAGCAGGTACAGGCACAGGTAAGTCTTTGGGCTATCTGATTCCTTCCATATATCAAAGCGTGAAGCAGCAGCAAAAAGTCATGGTCAGCACGCATACGATCAACCTACAGGAACAGCTGCGGGAGCGGGATGTCCCCCTGTTAACCCAGGTCGTTCCGTTTCCCTTCAAGGCAGCCGTCTTTAAGGGCAGACAGCATTATTTGTGTTTGAGAAAATTTGAACATAAAATAAACAGAAGAGACTTTTATAACCCGAAGGAAGATACGATCATTGCAGCGCAGATGATTGTCTGGCTGGCCCAAACGGAAAATGGGGATGATGAAGAGCTGAATCTCGGCGGACGCGGCGGCGATTTCTGGGAAACCGTAAGCAGTGATTCGGACTCTTGTCTTGGACGCGGCTGTCCTTGGTTCCGCAAATGCTATTACCACCGTGCCAAGCATGAAGCAGGCATAGCGGATGTCGTCGTTACCAATCATTCCAAGCTTTTCACGGATGTCAAGGCTGGCCATCAGCTTTTGCCCGCTTATGAGCGTCTGGTGATTGATGAAGCGCATCACTTGGAGGACGTGGCTGGAAAGCATCTTGGACTGCATATGAAGTACTTCAGTGTGGTTCATACGCTAACAAGGCTATATAAGGATGGCCGCAATGGCCAGCTTCCTGTTCTTCGTCAGCAGCTGCAATCTTCGGGCCAAGAACGTGCAGGGGACTGGATTGCATCTATTGACCGAATCAGTGAAGATCTGGTTGACGTGAAGGAAGACTGGGATAAGCTGAGCGATTCGCTCTTTAATCTTCTTCCCGAGCGAAATGATGCTTCACCGGGAGACTCTGGGCAGTATGTGCTTCGCTTGCAGCCGTCTAAGTGGCCGGAGGAGTGGGAGGCACTTAAAGCGATAGAGAACCGAATTCATGTGAAAATCAGTGAATCCGTTCGGCGCGGAGAGAAAATGCTTGCGGAGTACAAGGAAGATGAGGATGATTACAGCGCGGATAGTCTGATCACGGATCTTAGCGGGCTTTTTAAAGATATGGCTTCCGAAAGAGATGATTTGAGGACCTTCATGAATCTGAATGACGAGACGGTCGTGTATTGGATGGAGGCCAGCGGCCATTACCGCAGCAAGTCACTCCAGCTGTACGCCGTCCCCGTCGATGTGAGCAAGCAGTTGAAAGACCTGTTTTTTGATAAGAAAAAGAGCGTTATTTTGACGTCTGCCACATTATCTGTAGATAAATCTTTCCAGTATATGATCGATAATCTCGGATTGCAGGAAGATCAGGAAAGCGGACGGCTGATCACTGTGCAGCTTCCGTCTCCGTTTAATTACCGCGATCAGGCATTGCTTGTGATTCCGCGGGATTTTCCCAGCGTCAAAGGCAGCGTTGGAGACGCGGTATTCGTCAACACATTGGTTCAGTCGCTTGCCGATGCTGCGGTTGCGACGCATGGGCGGATGCTGGTGCTGTTTACTTCTTACCGGATGCTGCGTCAAGTACACGAGCCGCTTAAAAACGCACTTGCCAGCAGCGATATTACCGTGCTCGGACAAGGGGTGGACAGCGGCAGCCGTACCAAGCTGATCCGCAGATTCCAAGACAGCAGCGCTTCCGTTTTACTGGGTACAAGTAGCTTCTGGGAAGGTGTAGACATTCCGGGAGATGCGCTGACATGTTTAGCGATTGTAAGATTGCCGTTCCAACCGCCGAACCATCCGATGGTTGAAGCCAAAAGCGAATTGCTGCAGCGGCAGAAAAAAAATCCGTTTATGAAGCTTTCCGTGCCGCAGGCCGTTATCCGCTTCAAGCAGGGTTTTGGCCGGCTGGTTCGTACGGCAAATGACCGCGGAATCGTTATTGTCTACGATACGCGCGTCATCGAATCCTATTACGGGAAGTACTTTCTGTATTCTCTGCCAGGACCAAAAATGGAGCATATGAACACCGAAAAAATGGTTCCTCGCATATCCGAATGGCTGCATGAGGGCTAATGCCCCGCAGCCGTCCGGATTGTAATTAGTTATATAAATTAAGCTGTTAAATAGGGGGAGCATGCATGAAGTCGGAGAAGATATCCGAAGCAGTTGTCCGCAGATTGCCTGTGTATTTAAGATATTTAAATGATTTGAACAAGAGAGAAGTGTCCACGGTATCTTCGCAGGAGCTTGGACTCAAGCTTGATCTGAATCCTGCGCAGATCCGCAAGGATCTAGCTTATTTCGGAGATTTCGGACGTAAAGGGATCGGTTATGATGTTTCGTACCTCATCGAGAAAATTCGTCATATCCTGAATCTGGACCAACAGATTAATGCCGTGCTCGTCGGAGCCGGTAATCTGGGACAAGCGCTTTCGAACTATAACCTATATCTTCGGGAAAACATTAAAATAGTCGCGGTATTTGATGAAAATCCTACAAAAGTGGGATCGCGCATCAGCACATTGACGGTCCAACCGATGGATGAAATCAGCGATACAATCAAAAGCCGGAATATCCGTATCGGCATTATCACCGTTCCTGATGTGGAAGCGCAAAATGTGGCGGACCGCTTGATTGCGGCAGGCATCGAAGCTATTCTCAACTTCGCGCCGACCATTCTGAAGGCGCCGGCCAACATCCGGATTCATGCGGCCGATTTCACAACAGACCTGCTAAGTCTGGCATATTATTTGGATAATGGAAAGGACGGTTCTGCTGATGACGGAGCACAAGAAGACAAATAAATGGGTGATTAAAAATGGCAGCTTCGCGGTTCCAAATGCGGACAAGCCAGTCATTCAGGGCTACATGGTCATTGAAGATGATCGGATTACCTATATAGGTGAAGAGATCCCTGAGATGGAGAGCGATATTCCAGTCGTGGACGGGACGCATTTGTTCTTTTTGCCTGGTTTGGTTAATACTCACGGCCATGCAGCGATGTCGCTGCTTCGGGGCTACGGGGATGATCTCGCCCTGCAAATTTGGCTGGAAGAAAAGATGTGGCCGATGGAGGCGAAATTCACTTCTTCCGATGTCTACTGGGGAACCTCCCTTTCCGTATTGGAGATGCTAAAAGGCGGAACAACAACATTCCTTGACATGTATGATCATATGGACCAGGTCGGGGCGGTTGTTAAAGAGTCCGGAATTCGTGCTTCGCTCATGCGAGGCGTCATTGGCCTTTGCCCGGAAGATGTTCAGCGTCACAAACTGAACGAAGCGATTCAATTTGCCCGTGAATGGAATGGAGAAGCGGATGGCCGAATCACGACGATGATCTCACCGCATGCTCCTTATACATGTCCTCCGGACTTTATTGAGAAGTTTGTGCAGGCAGCGCATGATCTGGACTTGCCGATGCATACCCATATGTCTGAGACAAAAGCCGAGGTAGAGCAAAATCTTCGTGACTATGGCCTCCGTCCGGTTGCTCATCTGGAGAAACTTGGCATGTTCTCCCGTCCTTCCCTTGTGGCCCATGCGGTTCATTTGACGGATGAGGAAATTGAGATTCTGGCAAAAAATAAAGTTGCGGTTTCCCACAATCCGGGAAGCAACCTGAAACTGGCCAGCGGGGTGGCTCGCGTGACCGATTTGCTCAAATTCGGAGTAACGGTTTCGCTTGGAACGGACGGTGCAGCCAGCAATAATAACTTGGATATGTTCGAAGAGATGCGTCTTGCGGCCTTGATTCATAAAGGAGTTTCCGGTGATCCCACTGCTGTTCCGGCTTCGGAGGCTCTTAAAATGGGTACGATCTATGGAGCACAGTCCCTCTTTCTGGACAATATAGGCACATTGGCTCCAGGAATGAAGGCTGATTTCATCGCCCTGAACACGGATCAGGCACATTTTCTGCCTCATACCGATCTGGTTTCACATGCTGTATATTCAGCTTGTGGTAAGGACGTAGAGCATGTCTGGGTAGACGGCAAACAAGTTGTGAAGCATGGCATTTGCCTGACGCTTGACGAGGAGCGGATCCGCAGAGAAGCACAGGCCGCTTTTGACGGTCTTCTGTCCCGCTAGGGACGGAAGCCTCGGAAAGGGTGCTTATGCTGAAGAATAAAAAATTATGGATTACTTTGGTTATCGTGATTCTCATCTTGCTCGGTTTCGGTTCGTACCGCTACTACATATACGTGACGCAGGATATGCGGGCCGATGAAACGGCAGCTATTCTCAAAGCCAAGCAGGAGACCAGCCTGGTCAAGGTAACCGATACGCAAAAATCAGTCTGGGATACCATCTGCTGGACGATAGAAGGTCTGGATAAAGAAAATCGGCCGGTGATGGTGTGGGTGATCATGGACCAAAACGGAAAGATTAAGTCAGGAGACGGAGCCGTTCACGAGGAAATGCTGGCGAATGGTATTTCTGAAGGAAAGATCAAGGAAAAGATCAAAAAGGAAGTACCGGATTTGGACAAGCTGAGATTACAGCCGGGAATGTACAACGGCGAATATGCATGGCAGTTATATTACCGCTCCAATGATCATTATTATTATCAATTCTATCGTTTCAGCGACGGACAAAGTATCGGAGGACCATTTACACTTCCGAATAGATAGATGAAGTCCCTTTATATGGAAGAACCTCATTGAAAAATGGGGTTCTTTGGCGTGAGCAGGATAAAATTTTAAATATTTTCACACTTTACCTTCGAATAAATATATACGATGTGATATACTTTTATTTGTATTCAAGAGATATATGACTTAGCTGTCTTTATGATAGAAAGAATGCCAGAAAACCGTGACGAGAAGCTTTTGGATGAGCTCCTTTGCCGCGGTTGTCTATTTTTCGTATGATATAAGTAACCTGGTTTTTATTTTGAGAGGAGGACTAACGTTTGAAACTGCGTCCAATACCCATTGTGCTTACTGTTGTCGTATCTGCCACGGTGCTGTTTGGCGGCTGGTTCTTTTACCGACAGACCACCATGCAGGGGCCGCTTCAAAAAATCGTCCAAGATTATAACGGCGTCAATAACGCCCAATTTAATATTAACCGCAATCAGATCAATTTGAAACTTGATTTGAAGCCTGATACCAATTTATCAGGTCTTGTCGACCAAATCACTACCAAAGGGAAATCCGTCGTGGGAAACCGTACCTTGAAATTTGATTTCGTGGATCATTCCTCGGACAAGTTGAACCGTTATTGGGACTCCGCTATGTTTACGGTCGCGGAAGCTATGGATAATAAGAAGTATACTGATATCCCGGCCAAGCTGCAGATACTGGCAAAGGATTCGGGAATTAAGACCCAAACGGAAATGGACAATAAAAACGTGTATATCAGTTTAAGTGACGGGGCGGCTAGCAAGTTTATCGTCTTGCCTCGGGATCCCGGCAAGATGGGAGTGTGGGAATAATGCCAAGATTCCTAAAAGAAATACTCATTGGTTTTGTGCCTGTATTATTTATTTTTCTTGCTTATATTGGTGTTAATATCATTCCTCTTGTGATTGCAGGCCTCATGATCGGTGGATTGCTGTTCGTGGCAAATATGCGCGGTGGGCTGGCCGTTGGAGCCGGCGCTGAGCGCAAGCGCAAGAAGAGCGGCCCGCAAAAACTGACGTTTGAGCAGATTGGCGGGCAGGATAACGCCAAGCAGGAGCTGATGGAAGCCCTCGATTTTCTGATAAAGCATGAAGAAATCCGCAAGCTTGGTATTCGTCCTTTAAAAGGGATTTTGCTGACGGGCCCTCCGGGTACCGGCAAAACACTCATGGCCAAGGCGGCGGCCCATTATACCGATTCGGTGTTCGTTGCTTCGTCAGGCAGTGAGTTCGTAGAGATGTATGTCGGTGTTGGTGCCGGGCGCGTACGTGAGCTGTTTCGTGACGCACGCAACCGCGCAGCGAAGGAAAATAAGCAAAGCGCCATTATTTTTATAGATGAGATCGATGTTATCGGCGGTAAACGCGAAGGTGGACAGCAGCGTGAATATGATCAGACCTTGAATCAGCTGCTGACGGAAATGGATGGTATTTATTCTTCCGACAGTCCGCGAATCCTGCTGATTGCAGCGACCAACCGGAAAGAAATGCTGGACAGCGCTCTGCTGCGTCCGGGACGATTCGACCGGCACATTCAAGTGGATCTGCCCGATAAAAAAGGCCGCAAGCATATCCTTGAGCTTCATGCCAAGAATAAACCGCTAAAAGATGAAGCCAATCTCGAAAAAATCGCCGAGGAATCCTACGGATTCTCAGGAGCACAGCTTGAAAGTGTCATGAATGAAGCAGCCATTTATGCGATGCGTGAAGGGTTAAAAGAAATAGAACAGAGACATCTGTCTATGTCCATTGATAAAGTGATGATGGGTGAACGCACCGATCGCGAATCGACACTCGAAGAGAAAAAACGTGTGGCGATTCACGAACTCGGACATGCGATCATGGCAGAGCTCGTACGTCCTGGCAGCGTGAGCCAGGTTGCACTTAGCCCTCGGGGCAAAGCACTTGGATATGTTCGCCATAATCCGCAGCAGGAACAATATTTATATACCAAAGCGTTCCTGGAAGAGCAGATTATGATTGCCCTCGGCGGTGCCGCTTCGGAAGAGATATTCTACGGCGGAAGAAGCACGGGGTCGAGCAATGACTTTGAGCAAGCGCTGAATATTGTGCAAACCATGATGAAATCCGGATTAACCACTCTTGGCATAGTAGATCTGGACATGGTTACGAAAGAAGAGCTTATGAAAGAGAACCATATCATACTAGAAGACTTAATGAAACGGACACGGACCATGCTCGAAGAGCGCCGAACGATCTATGAGCAATCACTTGATATATTGCTTAAAGAGGAGACGTTGTCGGGCGATCAATTTCGTTGTCTATTTCATGAACATTCCCTGTTACCAGCATAGATTGTGATGCTGGTACTTTTTTTTTACTTTTTTTCTGTGCTAAGTTATTATTATAGCTTGGGTCACTATGTACTCTCTCACAGACAAATAGAATCGGGTACATTATAAATATAGTAATAGTGACCATAGGAAGGTGGACAGAAATATGTACTTTAAAAAAATTGGTGTAATCGGCGGAGGGACGATGGGTCAAGGAATCGCAGAGATGCTGGCTGCGCGTGGCCTGGATGTGCTTTTAGTTGAGATAACGCCAGAGAAACTGGAATATTCCTATTCTATGATCGAATTGAGTCTGGACAAACAGCTCGAAAAATGGGCAATTACCCAGGCTGAAAAAAAATTAATTTTGGGCAGAATTCATAAAGTGGTTCATCTTGCGGAGCTGGGCACTTGCGATATGGTCATTGAGACCATTTCCGAAGATTTGGATGCGAAGAAGCAGGTGTTCTCACAGCTGGATCAAGTTTGTCCTAATCATATTATCCTTGCCAGCAACACCTCTTCACTCAGCTTGACCGAGCTTGCCAGCACTACGATGTATCCCGAACGCGTTATCGGCATGCACTTTATTCATCCGGTAAGCAAAGTGGATCTTGTGGAGATCATTCGTGGACTGAAAACCTCGGATACGACCTTTTCCGAAACCAAACGATTTGTGGAAGAAGTAGTCCATAAAAAAGGCATTATGGTGTTCGAATCTCCCGGCTTCGTTTCGAGCCGTATGATTTGCTTAATGATTAACGAAGCGTTACATATTCTTCAGGAAGGTGTGGCATCTCCCGAGGACATCGATGATGCTATGCGTATTGGCTATCAATTCCAATACGGACCTTTGGAGATGGCTGACCGCTTCGGTCTTGATTCCGTTTTAGCTGCTCTGGACCGTATGTTCCGTGAGTTCGGCGAACTCAAATACCGTCCTTCCATTATATTGAAGAAAATGGTGCGTGCAGGACATTTGGGCGTGAAAACGGGCGAAGGCTTCTTTAAGTATGACAAGGATGGTGACCGGGTATGAAAGTTTTAGTCATAAATGCAGGAAGTTCCTCATTGAAATACCAGCTTTACGATATGAAGGATGAGTCTGTTCTGGCAAAAGGCCTGGTTGAACGGATTGGCATGGATTCTTCGATTGTAACCCATAAACCTGCCGGCTTAGCTGAAGTGAGCGAAGTCAGCGAAATTCTGGAGCACACGACAGCGGTCCGCAAGGTACTGTCTCTTCTGACGGATAAGGAACATGGCGTCATTGGCTCCGTGGATGAAATTGAAGCGGTAGGACATCGTGTGGTTCACGGCGGGGAATACTTTGGAGAATCCGCGCTGGTTGATGGAGACGTGAAAACAAAGATCCGGCAGCTGTTCGATCTTGCGCCGCTTCATAACCCTGCATCCATGATGGGGATCAAGGCAGCGGAGTCTAATATGCCTCATGTCCCTCAGGTTGTGGTATTTGACACGGCCTTCCACCAATCCATGCCTGAGAACGCCTATCTGTATGCTATCCCAAGAGTACTTTACAAGAAGCATAAGGTACGTCGGTACGGCGCACATGGTACTTCTCATGAATTCGTAAGCAAGGCTGCAGCGGAATTCCTGGATCGTCCGATTGAGGAGTTGAAGATCATCTCCTGTCATATCGGCAACGGAGCCAGTCTTACGGCAGTACAAGAAGGCCGTTCGATTGACACCTCCATGGGGATGACCCCGCTAGAAGGATTGATGATGGGTACCCGCAGCGGTGACTTGGATCCGGCGATTGTGCCTTACGTTATGAACAAGGAAGAACTGACGGTGAATGAAGTGAACTCGATGCTGAACAAACACAGCGGACTTCTCGCCATTTCCGGAATCAGCAGCGATATGCGTGAAATTACCGAGGGCATGCAAAAGGGCGATGCCAATTCAAAGCTTGCCTTCGAGATGTACGAATACCGTCTCCGTAAATATATTGGATCTTACGCAGCCGTCATGAATGGCGTTGATGTGATTGTATTCACAGCAGGCGTTGGAGAGAATTCGGTTGTTTTACGGAAAAAAGTATGCGAAAATTTGACTTATCTAGGCGTTGAGCTGGACGAGGAATTGAATGAGATTCGTTCCGGCGAACCGCGCCGCATTTCTACGGCCAATTCCAAGGTGCAGGTTCTCGTGGTTCCGACCAATGAAGAACTTGTCATTGCCCGGGATACGAACCGCATCGTTCAGGGATTGAAGTCGTAGAGACTTTGGTAACTGAAATTAAGCAAGCATAGCAAAGGGAGAGATTTAGGCATGGCCACCAAAAGTATGATTCGTGATGTGAATCAGCATGTAGGAGAAACCGTAACCATCGGCAGCTGGATTAATAACAAGCGTTCAAGCGGGAAAATCCAGTTTCTGCAGCTGCGTGACGGCAGCGGATATATTCAGGGCGTCGTCGTGAAAAGCGAAGTGCCCGAGCAGGTATGGAACGATGCGAAGAGCTTGACCCAGGAGAGCTCCGTGTATGTTACCGGCATCATTCGGGAGGAGCCTCGCAGTCAATCCGGTTACGAGATGACCGTAACAGGTCTTGAGATCATCCATTTGACCGAGAACTACCCGATTACTCCGAAGGAGCATGGCGTAGATTTCCTGA
Source organism: Paenibacillus dendrobii (assembly GCF_009807035.1). GTDB lineage: Bacteria > Bacillota > Bacilli > Paenibacillales > Paenibacillaceae > Paenibacillus_AQ > Paenibacillus_AQ dendrobii. The sequence continues at coordinate 27,092 of NZ_WUBI01000002.1, read as the reverse complement.
TGGACCACCGTCACCTATGGCTGCGTTCGCCGAAGCAGCGTGCCATTCTCGTAATTCGCGGCGAAATTATCCGTGCCGTTCAGGAGTTTTTTGATCAAAACGGATTTACGCTGGTCGATCCACCGATTTTGACTCCGACTTCTGCGGAGGGAACGACGAATTTGTTCCATACGAAGTATTTTGAAGAGGACGCCTATTTGACGCAAAGCGGACAGCTGTACATGGAAGCCGCAGCCATGGCGCTCGGAAAAGTATATTCGTTCGGGCCGACATTCCGCGCGGAAAAATCAAAAACGCGCCGCCACCTGATTGAATTCTGGATGATCGAGCCGGAAATGGCGTTTACTGATCATGAAGAGAGCCTTCAGGTTCAGGAGCAATTTATCAGCTATGTGGTTCAATCCGTCGTGAAGAACTGCAAGACCGAACTGGAAGCGGTAGGACGCGATATTACCAAATTGGAAAATATCAAGGCTCCGTTCCCGCGCATTTCTTATGACGATGCCATCGAATTCCTTCAAGGGGAAGGGTTCGACATTCCTTGGGGCGAGGACTTCGGTGCGCCGCATGAAACGGCTATTGCCGAGAAATACGACAAGCCGGTGTTCATCACGCATTATCCTGCAGGAATTAAGGCATTCTATATGAAACCAGATCCAAACCGTCCGGAAGTCGTGTTGTGTGCCGACATGATCGCACCGGAAGGTTACGGGGAAATCATTGGCGGCTCGCAGCGTATCGACGATCCGGCTCTGCTGGAGCAGCGCTTCAAGGAACATGATCTTTCCATGGAAACGTATCAATGGTATATGGATCTGCGTACCTACGGAACCGTTCCGCATTCCGGCTTCGGCTTGGGACTGGAACGTACGGTAGCGTGGATTTGCGGCCTGGATCACGTTCGCGAGACCATTCCATTCCCTCGTACCTTGTATCGTCTTTACCCATAAGAGATAAGGAGAGGTGAAGCTCATGGACAGCGCAGGATGGAAGACATGGGCTGAGGGGGCTTCATCCGGTTTGGGAGCGGGCATGGCGGTTATTCCGTATGTCCTGCTCCAACATTACCGTAAGCTGAAGCTCAGCGATCAAGAGACGCTTCTGCTGATTCATCTGATTTCTTTCAAACAGGTGGAGCAGAAGGACTTTCCCACACTGGAAGAACTGCAGGAGGTCACGGGCACTTCGACCCAGACGATCGCGCATAATCTTCAGAAATTGTTAAAAGCAGGTTTGATCAGCATCGACGAAGAGCTTGACGAACTGCGGAACATTCAATATGAGCGTTATAATTTGTCTGGTCTATACGAAATGCTGGGACGCTGCTTGGCTGCTCAGGAGAAAAACAAACCTGTCCAGAAGTTACGCCAGGAACCTGATGAAACATCTGATCAGGAAGAAGGACATAATCTGTTTATCGTTTTCGAAAAAGAGTTCGGACGGCCACTGTCGCCGATGGAATGCGAGACGATCTCCGGCTGGATTGACCAGGACCGCTACCCGGAAGAATTAATCCGGATGGCGCTAAAGGAAGCGGTATTCGCCGGTAAGGTGCATTTCAGGTATATTGACCGTATTCTGCTTGAATGGAGCCGAAATCGCGTGAAGACGGTGAATGACGCGAAAGCCTATACGCAAAAATTCCGCAGCAGCGGACGATCATAAATGACACGGGAGCGTGTCTTTCGGAGAACATCCGGAAGACACGTTTTTTGTGGTAAAATACAAAGAGTATGAAATGATGATATATGAACATGACGAGAGACGAGGAGGACCATAGATGAAGAACATATTAATTTTGGGCGGAACGCGTTTTTTCGGCAAAAGGCTTGTCCAGCTTCTTCTGGACGAAGGACATAAGGTTACGATTGCCACGCGCGGCAATACGGAGGACGGCTTCGGTGATCGAGTGGGACGGATTCAGTTGGACCGCGAGAATAAAGAATCGCTGGCAAAAGCGGTGGAGGAAGGCCGGGAGTGGGACACCGTCTACGATAATATCTGCTATTCTCCTCAGGCTGCGCAGGATGCATGTGATGTATTCAAAGGAAAAGTCAAAAGATACATACTAACGTCCACCTTGTCAGTTTACGAGCCTGCTTCCCGTGTGCATGAGGAGAAGGATGTGAACCCATACATTTATCCGATCACCATGGGCGGGAGAAATGATTTCTCGTACGGAGAAGGCAAACGTCTGGCGGAGGCGGTGTTATTCCAAAATGCTGATTTTCCGGTCGCCGCAGTGCGCATTCCAATCGTACTTGGAGAAGACGACTATACGGGACGTTTGGAGTTTCATATCGATCATGTGAAAAAAGAGCAGCCGATCGGAATTCCGAACCTACAGGCGAAAATGTGCTTTATCTCCTCAAGCGAGGCGGCAGCCTTCCTCAGTTGGATGAAAAACCAGCGCGTCGAAGGTCCGATTAACGCACGCTCCCAGGGAGATGTCAAACTGTCCGAGCTGATCGGCTGGATCGAGAAGGAAACCGGCAAGAAAGCGCTGATCTCCAAACAGGCAGGCGATAAGGATCAATCTCCGTTCGGTGTACCTGACTCTTGGGTAATGGATACGAATAAAGCCGAACGCTTGGGATTCCAGTTCCAGCCTTTGCGTTCTTGGCTCCCGGCGTTGATTCGCCAGCTGGCGGTTCAGGAAAGATAATTCAGTAGCATTGTAATAAGAACAACACAGCCCATTTCCCCTGAAGTGTGACTCTCGGCAGGTCGCAGTTCAGCAGGAATATGTGGCTGTTTTCTTTTGAAATATTTTTTTGGAAAAGATGCAGGGGTAACAAAATCCATGTCGTCTATTGATACGGGAAGGGGGAGAGAAAGATTGACGAAGAACGATTGATCGATCAAATCAGGCGCGGAGACCAGGCTGCATTCCGGATGCTCGTGGAGCAGTACGGGCAGCATGTGTTCCAAACCGCCTATTCTGTGCTTAGAGAACAGAAAGACGCGGAAGACGCGGCGCAGGAAGTTTTTTTGCAAGTCTATAAATCTCTCCCGGATTACCGTTCCCAAGGGTTCAAAACATGGATTACCCGCATCGCGGTACATAAAGCCATCGATGCCAAACGCAGGCTGAACAGGCGGCGGGAAGATCAAATGGCTGATGGCGAGCTGATCGAGCATTTGCCGTCAGCGGAAGAAGATGTGCTAGGGCAGCTGGTCCGCCATGAGAAAAAGATGCTTTTAGAGAAAAAAATGGACCAATTGCCTGCCCAGCACCGGGATATTCTGAATCAATTTTATATACAGGAAAAGAGTTATGATCAAATCGCCAGAGAGCAGGATATTGCGGTGAAAACGGTGGAGTCGAGGTTATACCGGGCAAGAAGCTGGATTCGTACCCATTGGAAGGAGGAAGAGTGGAATGAGTGAGAACAAGCAGGCATTACCGCTGCCCGAAGAGTGGGCTGCATACATCCGAGGTGAAGTCTCGCCTAGGCGTGCCGAGTGGATGGAATCGCTTCTTCTTGCGGATGAGCAGGCTTTTACGCTTTATATGCAGGCCATGGACTTGGAGGCGCAGGCGCTTCCCGCGTTGGAAGAGCCGGAGCATTTTGCGAACAAAGTCATGGACCAGCTCGGATCATCCGGAGAGAAAATCAATCCTTTACCTGCGGAACCGAAAGACAGAAACCGCCGCTGGTATGAACACCGAATGTTCCATTACGCGATTGCTGCCTGCCTGACGCTGATCTTCCTCTCGGCAGGATGGTTCGACAAGCTTACGCTGGATCCGCAGCAAGCTGGACATGCGGGCAGGGTTTCTTACAGCGAGGAGCTGGTCAGAGTGACGACGGGCTGGCTTGACCGGATGAAGCCTTAAGCTGAATTAGGTTGGATATTGGATATTTGCAGGATATTAATTAATTTGAAAGGATAGATGAATGTGGAACCGTACCGCAATAAAATGACAGCCTTCATCCTCAATTTCATTCCGGGGCTGGGACACTATTATATGGGGAGAAAGGGAAGAGGATTCATATATCCGCTGCTGTTCTTTGGGGGAATCCTGCTCGGATTCATGCTGTTTGTGGCCAGTAATGGGGAAGGGGCGGTCTTTGCACTTACGGCATTCTGCGCCGCCTTGCTGTGGATCATCTGCATGCTGGATCTGATCGTATACCTGCTGCGGATCCCGCCCATGCAGCAACCATACGGACCGGGGAGCTATGCACCGAACGGATATCCGCATTACGCTGGCCCGGGCAACCCCCACGCAGGCATGGGCGGATATCCGGATCAGGAAACTTTCGAAGGCATGGAGCAGCCTGGCATGAACGGCTTTCAGCCCCCTTACCCTCCGCCTTCAGGCTCGGTACGGAGCTACGAGAGCGAACGCTTTTACACGATATTGCTCTCCTTCGTCCCGGGGCTGGGCCATCTGCACATGGGTCTAATGCAGCGCGGATTGTCGTTCCTGATAGCCTTTTTCGGACTTGGGACAATTATGTTTTTCCTGACGGGCCTGACCAGTCACACGATTTTCCTTCTCTTTCTGGGCGTTCTTCCGATCATATGGCTGTATTGCATGTTTGATGCCGTTCAGCTCATTCACCGCCGGCAGGCAGGAGAAGTCATACAAGACCGAAGCCTGTTCGATGATATGGAAGCGGGACGCGAGGACGGGAAGCGAAGCAAGGTCATTGCTACGCTGCTGTCCGCTTTTCCGGGTGCGGGTCATATGTACCTTGGACTGCAGAAGAGAGGGCTTCAGCTGATGGTCATCTTCCTGGGCAGCGTGTACGTGCTGGATGTGCTGCATTTATCGCTTTTTCTCTTTTTGATTCCGCTGATCTGGTTCTTCTCGTTCTTTGACGGATTACAGCAAACGAGCCGGTATGGCAGGGAGCCGCTGGTTGACCGCCCGATCGTGGAAGGCATTTCGAATCACCAGCGCTGGCTGGGTGTGGGGCTTATGCTGCTTGGAATCTATTATGTGGCAACCAGCATTCTGTTCCCAGCCATTAGCAACTGGTTCCCGAATTTATATATTGACTACAGAGTCGATCATTACTTGAAGCCGGCGATCATCTCAATACTCCTGATTGCGGGTGGCATCAAGTTGATGGTGGGAACAGACAAGAAGCGTGAGGGCAGAGAGGAGAAGTTCCGTGGAAAATGATGTGCCCACCAAGACGCCGGGCTAAGCTCGCTAGGCGTCGTGGACGGCGTACGAGAGTCGCTGAAGGAAGTGGAACACACGATCACACTACCGGAATGGATGGAGAGCGTACCGGAAGACGTTCATCATCTGGTGATCTGGGAAATATATATTTCATTTGGGAAGGAGCAGATGCTGCTCCTTTTTTGTTGGGGGAGGGAACTTATGGATTCGTAAAAGGTTTGTACCCTTGGCGGCAGTTTGTTAAGATGATACGAGACTTAAAATATTCGAATACTGTGAGCGTGATACATATGGCAACGATAGAGGATTTATTGAAATTGGATATTCGCATCGGGACGATTACGAAGGCGGAAGTTTTCACGAAAGCACGGAAGCCTGCGATCAAGCTGGAGATTGATTTTGGCGAGCTCGGGATCAAGAAGTCTTCGGCGCAAATCACCAACAGGTATGCTCCTGATCAGCTTATTGGCAGACAAGTGGCAGCAGTGGTGAACTTTCCGCCGAGAAGGATTGCCGGGTTTGATTCGGAAGTGCTTGTCTTGGGAGGTGTGCCGGAGGAAGGCGATGTGGTGCTACTGAAACCGGATATGGTTGTACCAAATGGAACGCCGATTGCTTAAAAAAGTGGAAGTTCGTTGGGGAAAAATCCCCACTATGATATAGTGAAAGAATGAATTCATGAAGGAAACGGAGCGATTACGGAGGATGGCTGAGAGAACACACAACAAGGCGGAGGGGCGCGAGGCAGGCGGCGGCCAGGACAAGCGGGCTGGTAAGCCCGCAATGGCTCCACCGACCCGGAAAAAGGCTGCCCATCCCAAACAACAGCAGCAGGGGAAACCTCATTCAGCAACAAGAAGTAAGCAGGCGACATATCGCCAGAAGCATCCCATGAATCAGCAGTCTGCTTCAGCGGAGACCGTGAAGACCGGGGATCGGATCATCGTGACCATTAAACGGATCGGGATCAACGGAGAAGGTGTCGGATATTACCGCCGCAAGGCTGTTTTTATCGATGGAGCGCTGCCGGATGAAGTCGTCAAAGCAAAAGTGACCCGGGTCGAATCGGGTTATTTGAACGGAGAAATCATTGAAATTGAGAAGCGCTCAGCCCAGCGGCAAGAGCCGCCGTGCCCCGTATACGGTATCTGCGGCGGCTGCCAGCTTCAGCATATGACCTATGCGTCCCAGCTGCAGGCCAAGGAAGAAATCGTACGGGAATCCTTTCAGCGTTATGCCAAACTGCAGGAGATCCCTCTTCGGCCGATCTTTGGAATGGACAATCCATGGGGGTACCGAAATAAGGCACAGCTTCAAGCAGGACGTGAAGGTGAAGATATCATCGCAGGGCTGTATGCAGCGGGCTCGCACCGTCTGATCGACATCAGCGGCTGTCCGATTCAGCATCCCGTGGTGAACCGCGTCATGGAGCAGGTCAAGGAAGTGATGGAAGAGCTTCAGATTCCGGTCTACAATGAGCGAAACCGCGATGGCGCGGTCCGCACCATCGTGGCTCGCGTAGGTCAGGCTACAGGTAAGGTGCAGCTGACGTTTATTACATCCACAGACCGCTTGCCGGACTCGAAACGGCTGGTTGAGCTGATCCGCGAGCGACTGCCGATGGTGATTACGGTTGCGCAGAATATTCACAAAGGCAAATCACCGCTTGTCTTTGGCAATAAAACAGTCATCCTGTGGGGATCAGAGCAGCTGGAGGAGTCGCTTGGCGACGTTCGTTTTGCCTTGTCCCCGCGCGCATTCTTCCAGCTGAATCCGGAGCAAACGGTCAAGCTGTATAATGCCGTGCAGGAAGCTGCCGATCTTAGCGGCTCGGAGCTTGTGGTCGATGCATACTGCGGTACAGGTACAATCGGCCTGTGGCTGGCACCATTCGCGCAGGAGGTCCGCGGGATTGAGCTGATCCCCGAGGCCGTGCTGGATGCCCGCGATAACGCCAAATCCACGGGCGTAGATAACGCCCATTTCTATGAGGGACGTGCCGAACAACTGCTGCCCGATTGGGTGAGCCGTGGCATTCGCCCCGACGTTGTGGTGGTCGACCCGCCGCGCACCGGCTGTGAACGACCGCTTCTGGACGCGATCGTGAAATCCAAGCCGAAGCGGCTGGTGTACGTATCATGTAATCCGGCTACCTTGGCAAAAGACTGCCAGGTACTCCTCAGCGGGGGTTATAAGATCGAATGGGTACAGCCGGTGGATATGTTTCCGCAGACGAGTCATGTGGAGTGCTGTGCGTTGCTCATAAGGAAGTAGCATTTTAAGAGCCGCATTTACCTGCAAGTTGAGGCCCTACCCTCACACGGTACGGGCTTTTGTTGTATCAATAGACATATGGGGGACATTAGTAAGCTGTCATTTTTGTAGACATCTTTGTGCCGGGCCATATGGAGTAGAGCATGGAGTGATTGGATGATGATGATTTTGTATGGGGCGGAGCATCACTTGCTGGTAATATCCAATACCATTGATGCGGAAAAGCATGGGCATTCTTTTTTACAGGTGACCATTTCTTTGGAGGACGAATTTGAAATTGAAATAGAGGGACAAAGCATGACTTGCTCCGGCGTCGTTATCAATTCCAACGTAGTTCATCGACTAAAAGGAGCGGGACATCCCTTGTTGCTTCTTCTGATGGACAGCACATCTGAGATGGCGGGAAGCTTTAAGCGATATACAGAGAATCGGAAATATCATGCATTTCCGCCGGGGATGATGAAGACCATTCGCGAATTTGTGCAAATAGAGTATCCTGGTGTTAAGGACGCGGACAGTTATCTTTCATTTCTGGGACAACTTATGAAACTATTGGGCGTGGAGCATGTAAATACAACTATTGTTGATCCGAGAATAAGAGAGTTTATACAGCTTATTAAAGATTGCACCAACTCCGAACACTCCGTAAGTCTGTTCGCTAGGCAAATAGGTTTGTCCAACAGCAGATTGTCTCATCTCTTTAAAGAAAATACAGGCATATCGCTTAGCGGCTACATGCTGCTGCACAAACTTCAGAAGGCAACTTATTTTATTTTTAAAGGGCTCAGCATTACGGATGCGGCTATGGCGGCGGGATTTGACAGTCCGTCGCATTTAGCCGTCACCAGCAAGCGGCTGCTGGGAATGACGGCGAAGGATATTCGCAAAGATAGCGTCTTTTTAGAAGTTTCCTGCCTGCATTGACCATACAATTGGTGCAAGGGGGTGTTTCCAATGAAATCATACTTGGAGGAAACTGAATTGCTGAACTATTCTCATCCACTGATCCGGCAAGTCATTCACAGTCGACAGTGGAATCATATGCACAGGAAGGAACAAATTCTTGGCATTTATAACTACGTCCGTGACGAAATCCTGTTCGGCTATAACAGGGCGGATAATATTCCGGCATCCGTAGTCTTGCAGAATGGCTATGGTCAGTGTAATACAAAGGGTGTGCTTTTTATGGCGTTGCTAAGGGCTGTGGGAGTGCCTTGTCGTGTGCATGGATTTGCCATTGATAAAAAACTGCAAAAGGGAGCGATGAAAGGGTGGTATTACCAACTGTCGCCCCGGGAGATCGTTCACAGCTGGGTTGAAGTGCTTTATGAAGGCAAGTGGTTGAATATCGAAGGGTTTATACTGGATATTCCCTACTTGACCAAGCTTCAGCAAAAATTCAGACAGTGTACGGGTTCATTTTGCGGCTACGGTGTTGCTACAGAAAATTTTCAAAATCCGGATATTTATTGGAATGGAAACGATACCTACGTGCAAAAAGAAGGAATCGTTCGGGATTTTGGGATTTACAACAGTCCGGATGTATTTTTCTTCACTCATCAACAAGGGCTCAGCCCGCTCAGGAAAACGATTTATAGCCGGGTTGTTCGGCATCTGATGAATCGGAATGTCAATCGCATAAGGCAAGGATAATGGGGGATTAGCACACCCCTAAAACACTCACCTCTTTCTGACCTTCTGCACTCAGCACGACACATGTGGAGTGCTTGCTGCTCACTTTTTTCTTGCTGCCTAAATTAATGCTCATTCCAAATATCAACAATGGGAATGCCTTATTCAATTCTTATTTTGGCTTCAATAAAATTCATGGAACCGCTAATACTAGTCAGTTCCTCTTTGGATATACCATATAAAGATGCTCCTGCAATGACGAAGAGGAGCAAAGGGAACAGGTCTATTGACTTTGCCTTCAATTATCAGGACAACGGAAATCGCGACTCATAAAGACAGCGTGCAGTTACGTTTCCCGGTTTCCTTCTACATCCTTGACCACATGAATATATTTCGTAGTAACAAATCGAATGTGGTGTGATGGAGGAATGGGGAAAATGAAGGCTTCTTCTACGGGTTCTATAATACATACAGGTAACGAGTCAGGGATGCAAAGGGTCGACAGCTTTATCGCTTTTATTCGTGAAGCCAATGAACTTCTTCAGAAGGAAACAGATATTTCTCCTGCTAACCCATTGGTAACGGACATCATCAGCCATCTGTTACTTCAATTGCGGTCCCGCTATGTACCGGAGGAGGTACAAGTCGTTCTAAACAACGAGTATATTCGAATGAACCAACAAAGGTTGCAGGATAAGTTGTCGGAAGCCGAATTTCTAGTCGAGCTGCGTGATTCTCGTCACTTTTGCAATTTGGAGGGTCCGGCCTTAGATATCGTAACAAGTTTACCTAACTGGAACAGTTACATATCCCTCGTTAGTCAGGAACTGCACATACTTCGTCAATTCATTCGGCAGGATGGTCACGCAAAAAAGTCTCCCATTATCTTCGTAGGTAGCGGGCCGATGCCGATAAGTCCAATTATTTTACATCTAATCGGTGGTGAGGAGGTCGTCTGCTTGGAAATGGATTCGGTGGCCTATGACGCGTCATGCAAACTGCTGGAACACTTGAGCTTAGAGGATAAAGTTACTGTCGTAATGGGAAATGGATCTGAGTTCGACTACAGCTCTTACAGCAGGATCTTTGTGGCTAGTCTCGTTCGAAATAAACAGGCAGTCCTTGAACAAATTAGTCGAACTTCCGGAGACCCTTTAGTAGCTGTCCGTACCGCAGAGGGGATGAAGAGAATCATGTATGAAGCGATTGATGAATCGCAGTTGAATAAGCAGGGATGGCGGATTCTGGGACGAACTTGTCCTGAAGAAAATCTGGTCATCAATTCGACGTTATTTCTCGAACATGTGACTCATCCTACCCTAACGAACTGACATGAAGTCGTATTCATAGATCTTTGAAGAAAATTAGCGTGGATTCAAGCAGACAATCAAACAAGATGAGAAGAGGCTGCCCCCAGATCGGAGACAGCCTCTTTCATTTGCGTTGCGAGGATCAAGAAAACAGGAACATATCTTTACTTCGCTCTCGGCAATAATTTATTCAAAACAATCGCTGCCAGCGAAGCAGCTAGAAGAGGTGACCCGAGCAAATACTGTACGAAGGTTGGCAGGGAATACAGGAAGTCCTTCGGAATGAGCACCAACGCCAGGGTCAGAATCATCGGTATGGCAATAACGTACATTTCTTTTTCGCCGATTTTCTCGTTCTTCATAACCTGAATGCCGTTTATCGCGATAATACCGCAAACGATGGTGAATACGCCGCCAATGACCGCGGTTGGAATGGATGAGATCAGTGCCGCCAGTTTGCCCGAACATCCGAAGAGGACAAACCATCCTCCGACGGCAAGAAAGACGCGACGGCTCGCAATGCCTGTGATGGAAATGATGCCTGCATTGGTGGAGTAGCCCGTAACCGGAGTCGAACCGAGCACAGAAGCGATCAGACAGCTAATCCCTTCCCCAATGACACCCCGGTTAATGTTCTTCTCTGTTAACGGTTTATCGATGACGTTGCTGACGGCAAACCATGTGCCTGTCGTTTCAGCCAATAGTACGAGATAAATAATGATCATGGTGATGATCGCAGAGAAGTTGAACGAAAAGCCGAAATCGGCAAACGGGATCTGAGGCATGCTGAACCATTTAGCCTTGGACACAGCCGAGAAATCCAGAACGCCCATGAAATCGGCCACAATGCATCCGACAACGAGCGCGATCATGACGGACATAATCCGAAAAATTGATCCTTTGCGAGGGATCAGGGAACCGAGAATGACGAAGACGATAAGCACTGCGCCCGAGATCAGGGCTAAGAGTACGTTTTGATTCATCGAAGCGTCAGCAGCGCCGTAAATGTTGTCTCGAATGGCAACCGGCAATAAAGAAAGCCCAACAATGAAAATGATCGTACCACCGACAATCGGCGGTATAAATGATTTAACGATTTTATTGAAAATGCCGGTAAAGCCCAAGATGATGACCAAGACTGCACCTATAAGGCTGGCGCCCAGCACGGAATTCCAACCTAACTGCCCGCCGCCGCTAGCGGCATAAATACTCACAATCGCACCCAGCGGTACATACGAAGGCCCTTGGGCGATCGGCAGTTTCATGCAGAAATAGGTTTGTACGATCGTTGCAAGCCCGGCTGCTATAAACGTCGATTGGATCAACGCGCTGGACTGGTCCGATTGCAGACCGATTAGCATCGCAACCAGGAACGGCACGACATAGACGTCCATGGCTAGTACATGCTGTATGCCGAGAAGAATGGACTTGCTGACCGATACTTTTTCATCGGGTAATACCGTTAAATGCTGAGTTTCGGACTTCACTGGAATTTCCTGCTTGTCTGCTTGCGTAATCACTCGGATGCACACCTCTGATCGTATATTTTTCTAATCTTAACGAGAATGAACTTTTTCGCCCTGAACCCAGACTTCACGGATATGTTCCGGTTGAACGAGATACAGAATTTTTTGGAAAACGTCTTGCAAATCCTCATGCTCATCAAAGATCGGCAATTTGGCGGAAGGAAGCTTCGTGTCAATGATTTGAACATCCCATACGAAATTTTGTTCAATACGTCCGATCGGAAGACTCAAGCTCTCGCCGCCGCCGGCCGTCGCAAGATAGAATGCTTCATGGACGGTGATGCGTGATCCGGGTACGCCTCGTTCTTGAGCGGGGAGGGAGGCATTAACGCCGTCTTCCAGCATTCTGGAAGAGATGACCGCTTGTCTGATGTTATCGAATAGGCTAGGCGAGAAACCTCCGGATACATCCGTGCCTAACCCAATTTCGAGCCCTTTGGCATGGAAATGAGCGATTGGAATAACGCTATTGGCAAAATAAGCATTCGAAATAGGACAATGAGCAATAGCCGTTCCCGTCTCGGCAAATAGATCCGCATCTGGCTCATCCAAAAAGTTACAATGCGCCATGACAGATTTATCACGAAGCAGACCGAAATCATGCAGCGCAAAGGCATCGTTTTTACGGAAACGATCTTGTACATAGCCATGTGCCCAATCACTTTCGCTGCAGTGCGATTGTACATACGTATCATATTTTGCTGCCAGATCTCCCAGGCCTTTCAAAGATTCATCCGTGCAGCTTGGAATGAACCGCGGCGTGACAACCGGGTAAACGCCTTGTTTGGTGGTCTGCGCTAATTCCCGTACAGCTAGAATGAACTCTTCCGTATCCGCGAGTGCTGCGCGAGTGTCCGCGTCGCGGTAGTATTCAGGATTTTGCTCCGGATCATCCATAACCACTTTTCCGACAAGGCCGCGTTGGCCTTTTTGTGCGCATATTTCAGCTAGTAATAAACTCGCTTCTTTATGGACTGTTGCAAAATAAAGTACGGTTGTTGTTCCGTTCGCAAGCAGAGTGCTAACTAGATCGTCATAGACTTTCTTTGCAAAATCCAGATCCGAGAATTTGGATTCGAGCGGGAAGGTATACGTATTTAGCCAATCATGGAGTGGAATGTCTAATGCCGTTCCGGATTGGGCCCATTGCGGCGCATGAACATGCAAATCGACAAAACCAGGCAAGAAATACTGACCCTCAGCTAATTGATGAAAGTTGCTTTGGCCTTGATAGGCATCAAGCAAGGGTTGGTATTCGGAATCGTCCGGTGCAATGATTTTTTCAATCAACCCGTCCGCATTGATACCAAAAAGATGATCTTTTAAGATATGGATTTCTTTTGGGGATTTGCTGGAAAATGCTGTGCCTCGAAATAATTGCATATAATTTTTCATTGTTACCGCCTTAATGTTCGTCTTTTGAGATGTATTTGTTATTATAATTGTTCGAAAATGATATGTCCATAACAAAAGGCGAATAAATGCGGTCATCGCAGATGTAAAAAACAAACAAAAAATGTATGAGGTGAAAAATATCTCCTATGAATTAGGGGGACGTTTTATTATAGTAGTGGTAGGGAATCATATTAGAAAACAAGTGTGGGAAGGAGCCCAGCAGATGAACGAGAACAAAGTGACGGTTGGTTCAATTGATGAGTATATTTCCATGTTTTCGCCCGAGGTTCAGGTTATGCTACAGTCCATCAGGCAGGTCATACATGAATCTGCGCCGGACGCCACAGAAAAGATCAGCTACCAGATGCCAACGTTTGAGCTTCATGGGAATCTCGTGCATTTTGCGGCTTTCAAAAATCATATCGGTTTCTATCCGACTCCGAGCGGCATTGAGGCTTTTCAAGAGGAACTTAATGAGTATCACAAATCAAAAGGGACGCTGCAGTTCCCGTATGATAAACCGTTGCCCTATGATTTAATAAGCAGGATCGTGAAGTACAGGGTTAACAGCAATATGGAAAAAGCGGATCGTAAAGCGAAAAAAAATAAATAAAACAAGCCGATTACGCATAGAAGGAATTAGCGCTTATCGGCTTGTTTTAACGGGGAATAGAACAGTGTAATGTTTTTTGCTCAGTGTCAACATGTTTCTAACAAAATAAACTTATAGATTATAAGTTACATAGGTGATAACAGTGACTGATTTAATTTGTTTGAATCTGGACAGGGATCTTAACCCAACCGAATTTTCGTGTCTTCTTGCTCTAGTATCTGACGAAAAAAAAGAGCAGGTGCTAAGCTATCATTTTCCTATAGATGCGATGAGGTCTCTCGTAGGTAATATATTAGTCCGGTATATGATTTGCCGAAAATTAGAGGAAAGGAACGCGGTGTTGCGTTTTGGGAAAAATAGTTTTGGAAAGCCTCTCCTGTTCAATGATCCTGACATGCATTTTAATATTTCCCATTCAGGAGAGTGGGTAGTATGTGCATTAGACAGCCTTCCTGTGGGCGTTGATGTTGAAGAGATCAAAGAGGCCCCTTTTGAGATTTCCAAGCGCTTTTTCTCACGAGAAGAACGAACATTTTTATTTAACGAAGCTGAGGAAGTAAGAAATGAATCCTTCTATTACATATGGACCTTAAAAGAAAGTTACATCAAAGCCATCGGCCAAGGACTTTCGTATGGGCTTGAATCATTTACGGTCCTGCCGGGGTCCAACTGGGTAAAACACGAACATGGGAACGAGGAAAAAACGCTCTGGAACGAAAAGTTGGACGCCCGGCATGTAGTTGCTTTATGTACTGCTCCGAAACGAAGCAGGAATGTTGAAAAAATGGCGTTGAGCGCATTTATCAAGATAGCTTTAGAAGCTTTAGCTTAACATGGACACGCTTCTTATATCATGCTTGTTTAAGCTGTCAAATCGTGCGAAAACCATGCGTAGATATTAATATTTCGTGCATTTGCGTCGTTCCTTCTATGATTTCGTTGATTCTCGCGTCCCTGAAGTATCGTTCGACGGGGTAGTCGCTACTACAACCGTTGGCACCATGAATTTGAACTGCGTCGCTTGCGACTTTATTCACCATAATAGACGAAAAGTACTTGGCGGTCCATGTATCCATAATCGAATCGGGGTCACCCTCATCCTTTAAATATCCGGCCTTTAAGCATAGCAGTCTAGATGCCTTGATATTTACAATCATCTCTGTGATCATTTTTTGGATTAACTGATAATCGCGAAGGGGTCTTCCAAACTGCTTTCTCTTTCTGACATAATCAACACTGGATTCAAGACAAGCTTGCGCCGTTCCAATCGCTCCCCAGGATACAGTATATCGTCCGTAATCCAAACATGATAAAGCGACATGCGATAGACCTGTCCCTGGGGAACCTATGATGTTATCAACAGGGATACGGCAATTTTCCATATTTAATTCAGCAATCATCGAAGCTCTGGCGCCTAACAATCCTCTCATGGGCTTGATGGTCAGGCCAGGACAATTTCGCTCCATTAAAAATGCCGTTGGTTTCCCATCCAGTTGAGCCATAATGAGAAAAACATCCGCAATTTGCCCCATCGTTATCCACTTTTTTACTCCATTCAAGATGTATGTATCGTCTTCTACGGATGCTGTTGTACTTACACTCTTTGCATCACTTCCTACATTCGGTTCGGTTAGACCAAAAGCACCAATAGTATCACCTTTGGCTAGTCTTGGAAGCCAGTATGCCCTTTGTGTTTCGGTGCCCCATCTCATAATCCCTAGCGCTACCATTCCGTGAACGGTTAATAAGCTTCTCACTGAAGCACAGCCCCTACCAATCTCTTCGTTAAGTAATCCGATGGTAATCGTATCGAGCTCCATTCCTCCGTATTGCTTTGGAATCATTGAACCGAGATAATCGGATTCCCTCATGGATTGAAGAACCTGGTCACATAATTGTTCTTCTTCGTCGTGCTGCTGCGCATATGGTGCAATCTTCTCATCAGAGAATAATTTGAATTGTGTTTGAGCGGTGATTTGCCCCTCTGTGAAATGGAAGTTCATTGTATCATCATTTCCTTTTTAATGGTATTTTGTTGAATTGAAACTAATATATTACATATGGTGTTTGAATAACAGGGGAAATTTGTCGAATATTTATGCTTGTTTTTGGAATCTAAATACTAGACAAATGGATTTTTTTACCTTATTATCATCCTGAGAAAATAAGTATTTTTTTATCATATAAGGATTTTATTATTTAATAAACTAAAAACTAGCAAAAAAGTTATTCGCACTAAAAATTGGGTTTGGGGTGTGACGAACAATGGACAAAGTAGGCGTCATAGGTGCAGGGGTTATGGGAATTGGTGTCGCTCAGAATCTAGCCCAATCTGGTTTTTATGTGAAATTGGTGGATTTGAATGAAGAAATTTTGGAGAAAGCGAAAAGAGAGATTTACGACCATGTGAGGTTTCACCAATTCTATTCGCAGGACAAGGAATCTTTCGATCCGAGTGAAGTATTAAGTCGAATTGAAACCGATGTGGATTTGGAAGTAGTCAGCGATTGCGAATTTATCGTCGAAAATGCAACAGAGAAATGGGATGTAAAGGAGAAAATCTATCCTCGTCTGGACAACATTTGTTCGGAATCCGCCATATTCGCTGTGAATACTTCTTGTATTTCGATTACCAAGATTGGTGCACTAACCAATCGTCCCGACCGCATACTAGGCATCCATTTCATGAATCCTGTCCCGCTGAAACCTACGGTGGAAGCGATCAGAGGGGTCTATACTTCCGATGAGACCATCGAACAGGCAGGCAGCATCCTTTCAAGAATGGGGAAAAAGTACATATTGGTAAACGATATGCCTGGATTTGTCTCCAACCGAGTTTTGATGCTGACCATTAATGAGGCCATTTGGCTTGTTCAGGATCAAGTCGCAAAACCGGAAGATGTGGATGCTATCTTCAAAGAATGCTTCGGCCATGCAAGCGGTCCGCTTGAAACTGGCGACCTCATAGGGCTGGATACGATTCTTTACTCGCTTGAGGTACTCTATGAATCTTATCAGGACCCTAAATTCAGAGCCTGCCCGCTTCTTCGACAAATGGTGGCGGCGGGGAAGAATGGACGCAAGTCGGGTCAGGGCTTTTACACGTATTATTCTCATAATTCGTAAAAATAAAGGAGAATGAAACATGGCAGATATGAAGACAGATATCCGTCAATTTTTGTCTCGTTACGTAAAAAATCAAGACATTCAGGATGATGAGGATATTTTCTCCTCAGGAATTGTGAACTCTTTGTTCGCTATGCAGCTCGTGATGTTCTTGGAGACTCGTTTCAATATCCGGATTACCAATCAAGAAATGAATCTAGACAATTTCAAATCGATAAATTCCATTGCAACAACAGTCGACCGTCTGCTTGCGTAAGACAATAGCATATCGGAAAGGACGATGTTTCGTTGGACTTAAATCCTGATCGTCGCGGAGATGCCGCTGAGCTGATTCGTGAGGAAACCAAAGTGAAATGTGTGGTTTGGGATCTTGATCAAACCATATGGGACGGTATTTTGCTCGAAGACAAGCGGGTAACATTAAGGGGAGAGGTCCTGGAAGTTATTCGGAAACTGGATGAGCGAGGAATTCTGCAGTCGATAGCCAGCAAGAACGACGCTGACGCAGCCATGGCGAAGTTAGAGGAATTGGGTATCCAAGAATACTTCCTGTATCCACAAATTTCATGGGGCTCCAAGTCAGAAGCCATTAAGAATATCGCTTCTTTGATCAATATCAACCCTAATACCATTGCCTTTATTGATGACCAACCTTTCGAAAGGGAGGAAGTTGAATTTTCGCTTCCGCAAGTGAGATGCATTGCGGCAGAAGATATGAATCTAATATTGGAAAGAGCGGACATGACCCCCCGGTTTATTACCGAGGACTCCCAGCTGCGCCGAAGCATGTATATGACCGATAGGGTACGTAAGGAAGAGGAGCAGCATTTTTCCGGCACAAAGGAAGAATTCTTGGCCACACTCAATATGGTTTTTGGAATTTATCCTGCTGGCGAAGGCGATTTGCAGCGGGCCGAGGAACTAACGTTACGAACGCATCAACTCAATGCGACGGGCTATACCTACTCTTATCAAGAGCTTGATGAGTTCCGGAAGTCTGATAGGCACCGGCTTTGGGTATCTGAGTTGGAAGACAAATATGGTACCTACGGAAAGATCGGAATCGCCCTCGTCGAGTGTTCGGAGGAAGTATGGACGCTTAAGCTGCTGCTAATGTCATGTAGGGTTATGTCCCGCGGTGTTGGCTCGATCATGCTGAACTTTATTATGAACGAGGCTCATAAGTCGGGCTGTAAGCTTTGGGCGGAATTTGTTGAAAATTCTGTAAACCGCATGATGTACATCACCTATAAGTTTGCGGGCTTTCAGGAGGTCGGCAAAAACGGGGATATTTTGATCCTTGAGAACGATTTAACTTCGATTCAGCCTTTTCCGGATTACGTGAAGGTTACATGCAGCGAATAGGGGGTGCCTTATGGAAAAGATTGCGTTTTTGTTTCCCGGACAGGGTTCTCAATATTTAGGCATGGGTAAAGCTCTTGCTGATGAATATGCCGTTGTTCGGCATACGTTTGAAGAGGCGAGCGATCTTTTGGGATATGATCTTGCCGAAATCTGCTTTGAAGGCAGCTATAGCGATCTGGCGGATTCCGCCATCGCACAACCGGCTCTCTTAACAACGAGCATTAGTGCTTTCCGGGCGTACATGCAGGAAATTGGGGTCAAGCCCGATTTCGCAGCAGGGCATAGTTTGGGAGAGTATGCTGCTTTGACGGCTAGCGGAGCCTTGACGTTTAAAGATGCGCTTTTGCTCGTCAAGCTGCGCGGGGAGCTAACGCAGCAATTGATCAATAACGGTAACGGAAGAATGACTATTGTGGATGGAGTTCACGAGTCGATTGTTGAACAGGAATGCCTATCCGTTGATCCTTCGGGTACACATGTCAGCGTGAGCTGCCGAAATGGACCAGAACAAACAGCTATATCCGGCGAGGAAGATGCGATTTCCCGTGTTGAATTGAATTTGCAGGAATTAGGCTCGCTGACGCCTTTATTTAAGAGCGCTCCGTTTCATAGTTCGCTGATGACCGAAGTCGCGGATCAGTTTACTGAATCTCTTCATTCCGTAAACTATTCCCGGCTTGGTTGGCCTGTCATCTCTAACGTCACAGGGCTTCCGTATCCCGATGAACATTCGGTAGCAGACCTGTTAATACGCCAGATCACTCATCCGGTCAGATGGAGTGACACTATGTCGTTCTTAAGCAAGCAAAGGGTTAGCCTCACCGTAGAATCGGGCCCGAAAAATGTGCTAACCGCGTTGGTTGAAGCAAATGTTCCCAAGGGGATAAACGTATTCTGTTTCGATTCACGTTTTGACCGCCAGAACCTGGCACAGCATTTAAACCTTCAGGGAGACTTTATCTAATCCGTTCATACAAAGGAGGTTCACATGTTATACCTTAACACTGATGACTTGAACCACATTGGGATTCGATGGAACAATACTGTGAACGTGATAGAAAGAGCTGCGGCGTGTTTAGATACAGGGGACTTTTCCCAGCCGGTTAAGCCTTATGTACGATTTAAAGATCCGGCAAATCGCATTATCGCAATGCCAGCTTATGTCGGCGAGACCTTTTCAATGGCGGGATTGAAATGGATTGCAAGTTTCCCCCATAACATTGACCAAGGCATTCAACGTGCCCATTCAGTTACCGTCCTGAATGATTCCTCAACGGGGGTACCTCTCTCTGTGATCAACAGCGGTCTAATTAGTGGGATTCGAACAGCTTCGGTGTCAGGTTTAGTTATTCAAAAGTTTTTGCAGGCGAAAAAGGCCAGTGGCCTGACCGCAGGCATTATTGGATTTGGTCCGATCGGCCAACTGCATCTTAGAATGATGATGGAACTCTTTCCGGAATCTATCCAGAAGGTGCTTCTCTATGATATCCGGCAGGTGGATGAAAATGATATACCCGACTCCATCAAAGAACGCGTACAGATCTGCAGGAGCTGGGAAGAAGTGTACCTGCAGTCAGATATTTTAATGACGTGTACGGTTTCATCCCATCGATATATCGATAAAAAACCAAAGGACGGTTCCTTACTGCTCAACGTTTCTTTGCGGGACTTTAAATCTGACATTTACGATTACACCCAAACGATCGCGGTAGACGACTGGGAAGAAGTGTGCCGAGAAAATACGGATATCGAGATGATGCACCAGGTTAAAGGTCTTCGAAAAGAAGATACATTCTCCATTGTGGATATCGTTACAGGTGGTGTGCTGGAACGTCTAACTTCCAGTGAAGCCGTTATGTTTAATCCGATGGGAATGGCAGTCTTTGATATTGCGATCGGCTCCTACTACTATCATCAAGCTGCTGCGTCGGGAATCGGAACAGAGTTGAAAGGATAATCGAAGGAGGCTCCATATGTTTTTCCAGAATCGAATCAACAACATTATGGCTGCTTCGTTTACTCGGGCAACAATCGGATATCTCACGCGGTCGCAGACCAAGACTACAGGAAATCTGGTGCTGCCCGGGTTATCTCATGAAGTCAAAGTTTATAGAGATCAAAGAGGCGTTCCTCATATTGAAGCGGCAGATAACCATGACTTATACAAGGCACAAGGTTTTGTAACGGCACAAGACCGTTTGTGGCAAATGGATATGATGCGGCGTCTGGCCGGCGGTGAGCTGGCTGAAGTGCTGGGCAATACGCAATTAAACAGCGATAAGCTATTTCGAACGTTACAGCTGCGGCAGTCAGCTGAGCGGTCATATCAGATCTACTCCGAGCAAACCATAACTTATTTGAAAAGTTACTGCTCGGGAGTCAATGGCTTTATTCAACAGGCTGTCGAAAAGGGCAGGTTACCATTAGAGTTCAAACTGCTGAAGTATCAACCAGCCCCTTGGAAACCGGTTGACTGCTTAATGATCCTAAAACTGATGTCTTATGATATGAGCGAGAATTGGCGGGCCGAAACCTACCGGTACCAACTTGCAAAAAAAGCAGGTCTCCAGTTATGTTCACAACTATTTCCCGTATATCCTCCCGAAGGTTTTGTTACGGTGAAATCCGAAGGAAAAGCAAAGGTTCCTTTCAGGAAACCGGCGTATCCATATATGACTCCTTCGCTCGATCTTGAGGCGCTTCTTTCTGCGACAAAGCAAATACCTGATGAAACGGCGGGCTCGAACGCATGGGTCTTATCGGGAAAACGCACCAAGTCCGGCAGCCCCATTTTGGCTAATGATCCCCATATCAATCATAGCAATCCTTCATTGTGGTATCAGGCTCATCTGGTTGTGTCAGCCGGGGACAAATCGAAGACCAATGTCATTGGTGCAAGCATTCCAGGAGTTCCGGGGATAGCTCTTGGCCATAACGATCATATAGCCTGGGGAGTCACCAATACGAAGATTGATACGCAGGATCTATACATCGAAAAAAAAGACCCCAATAACAAATACAAGTATGAGCAAGAAGGTCTGTGGTTTGATGCGGAAGTTTATCATGAAACGATCAAAGTCAAGGGGCAGCCGGATACGGAACTGGAGGTTCTAGTTACAAGGCATGGCCCGGTCTTAAGTGGCGTGCTGGGAATGGACAAAGAGCTTGAAGATGATAAAGAGGCACTTGCTTTGTCATGGACGGCCCATCAACCCACCACGGAGCTGGAAGCGTTACTGTCAATGAATAAAGCAACCGACTGGAAAGAGTTCCGGGACGCCTTAAAGAGTTACCAGACGCCGGTATTAACTTTTGTGTTCGCTTCTCAGGACGATATTGCAGCAAAGGTAGCGGGCTTAGTACCCATTCGGGGTAATCATGACGGGTTGCTACCAGTTCCGGGGTGGAAGAAGGAGTATGAACTTTCCGGTTATATCCCTTTTGATGAGTTACCCGAGTTGGTTAATCCGGACGAGGGAATCATCGTTAGCGCGAACAACAAAATTATGGATGACCGCTATCCCTATTTTCTTTCTCACGCCTGGGCTCCTTCCTATAGGGCAGACCGAATATACGAGGTGCTTACCGGGATATCAAAAGCAAGCGTCGAGGATATGTTGAAACTTCAGGTTGACTACGCTAACCCGCAGGCTGAACTGCTTTTGCCCTTTCTGCTGCCCATACTTCGAGGAAAACACGCTCTAGGTCTCATGGAGCTGTCAGGTCTAGATATTCTGGAGAAATGGGACCGGGTGGACGAAGCGAAGCAGTCGGGACCATTCGTTTTTTATATATGGATGAATGCTTTAGGACGAATCGTTTTCGAGCCAATGATGGGAAAAGTGCTATATGCCCGAATGTTCGATAAGGTTAACGTGCTCGATCGAATGATTATAGATGCAAATGAAGGACTGGAGAATGATTGGATCAAACGAGCTGGCGGATTGCAGGAGGCCGCTGTAAAGAGTTATCAAGTAGCCATAATGGAATGCGCCCAACTGCAAGGAAGAGACCCGATGAAATGGGAATGGGGCAATTATCACCGAATTGGTCCAGCCCATCCATTAGGAGCAGGATTAAAGGCATTAGGATTCCTAATGAATACCCAAGAACGGCCAGTGGGTGGCAGTAATATTTCAGTCGGGGCGATGGTTCCTAATAGGGATGGATCCGTGTATTGGTCCGCTTCGTGGAGAACCGTGGTCGATTTATCGGATATACGGCAATGTTCCTATGATATTCTTGCGCCCGGTCAATCGGGACACTTTGGTAGTCGTCATTACCAGGATCAAGCGCATGACCATGCTCAAGGGACGTTGTTCAAACAGACAATTGCCCGTGAGGAATACCAACAGGGACGTCTGTTAAGGCTGCTGCCGGGGGGAGTGAAAAAATGCGAAGAGGTGAGAGACAGTGTCCCATTATGCTAGTTTAGTGGAAATGGTCCGACGCAGAGCAACTGACCAGCCTCAACGGCAGGCTCTGGGCTTCATGGTGAATGGCTTGGAACAAGAACTGACATACTCCGAATTGGACAGCAGAGCACGCTCGATGGCCTCAGTACTTCAGGAAATGAAGCTGGAAGGAGAGCGTGCTCTGTTGATGTATCCGCCAGGTTTGGAATATATAACGGCATTTTTCGGCTGCCTGTATGCAGGAATCATCGCGGTTCCCGTGTACCCGCCCAGACTGAACCGTTCATTGTCGCGGATCGAATCCATTGTCTGCAATGCGCAGGCTACATTGGCTCTGACGAATGATCGGATTTATCAGAGCCTTCAATCTCAATTAACCGATTCACCTGAACTTCGCCAATTGAAATGGATGACCTCGGAAGATTTCATAAGCGGCAGTAACCCGGATAATTGGAAAGAAATGAGTGTTGGCCCTGATTCTCTGGTCTTTCTGCAATATACATCCGGATCGACATCACAGCCAAAGGGAGTTCGTCTAACGAATCGCAATCTGCTGCATAACGCTAGTCGGATTAAGGAAAGCTTTGGCTTGACAGATGAAACAAAGCTCGTATTGTGGCTTCCACCGTATCATGACATGGGATTAATCGGCGGAATTATCGCTCCGATCTTTGCTGGATTCCCTTCAACCTTAATGGCGCCTGTTGATTTCCTGCAGAGTCCTTACCAATGGCTAAAGGCCATTTCAGATAAACAGGCAACCGTAAGCGGAGGGCCTAATTTTGCATATGATCTTTGCGTAGAGTCGATTACCGACCAGCAGATGGAGAGTCTGGATCTGACAAGCTGGAGTCTCGCTTTTAATGGAGCAGAACCGATCAGGACGGGTACGCTGAAACGGTTCAGCGACAAGTTTTCGGCTTGCGGCTTTAAGCAATCCACATATTATCCTTGCTACGGGCTTGCTGAGTCGGTTCTGCTGGTCACCGGAGGAGAAGTAGGTAAGGGAGCCGTGATGGGTCAGTTCTCCAAAAAAGCATTAGGCGACCATAGGGTGCAGGTACCAGAAAACCCGGAGGACTGTTCCGTGTTAGTCAGTTCAGGCAAGAACATGGCGGGTCAGGAACTTCGAATTGTACATCCACAGTCATCGGCTATTTGTGGTGAGGATGAGATCGGAGAAGTTTGGGTTGCAAGCTCCAGCGTTGCAGACGGGTATTGGAACAACCAAGAAGCAAGCGAACAATCCTTTGGAAGAACACTTCCTAATGATCCTTGCTCCTATTTGGCGACAGGAGATTTGGGATTTATTTGCGATGGTGAACTCTACATTACAGGCCGAAAAAAGGATCTGCTCATTATTCATGGCATCAATTATTACCCTCAAGATATCGAAGCCGCGGCTGAGCAATCGCATCCCTCGTTGCGCCTGGGGCACAGCGCGGCTTTTTCGGTGGATGTTAACCATCAAGAGCAGCTGGTCATTGTACATGAGGTTGAGCGCAGATTCCGCAAATCTCTGGAAGTTTCTGAGGTTGCTGATGCGATTCGTACAAGAATAGCGGGAGATTTCAGCCTGCAGACATATGCAGTCATCTTGCTGAATCCCGGCAGAATACCTAAAACCTCAAGCGGCAAAATTCAGCGTCATCTGTGCAAAAAAGAGTTTCTGGAAGGAACGCTGGATGCGATTGGGGATAGCTATATATCTAATGAAACAACCGATTGGACAGTACCGGATAAAGAAGAGCTTTTGAATCTGCCCATTGAGAAACGCGTAATTCTAATGGAGAGCTACGTCGGAGAGCTGCTCGCAAATGCACTGAAAATCGATAAAGCAAGAATTCCGAAAGAAGAATCCATCTCTAATTGGGGACTGGATTCCTTGGCAGCTCTTGAAATGGTTAACCAGGTGTATACAGATTTGGGCGCTTCGCTATCGGTAGTCAACCTGCTAAACGGAATGAGTCTGCCTGATCTGGCACTAGAGATCAGCCGAAGCTTGGATGAGCAGACGGATCCGGTTCTCCCAACGATCCAGCGGGAAATTTCGGTATATCGTCCTCTATCCTATGGTCAAAAAGCGCTGTGGTTCCTGCAGCAGTATGAGCCCGAAAACACGGCATACAATATCTCTTTTGCATTCAAGGCCTCCGAAGGATTGAACGAGGATGTTTTGCGCCAAGCTTTTCAGTATCTAGTCGACCGTCATGAGGTGCTTCGGACGGTTTACCCTGTAGAAGGAAAACTACCGGTTGCCTATGTACATCCGGAGAGAGCAGCTGACTTTTGCATGATTGAGGTAAGTGAAAATGACAGATTCGTGCTCCGGAAGCTCGTTACGGAAGCTGCAAACGAGCCATTCCATCTTCAGGACCAGGATGTGCTTCGTATTCGTCTCTATCGCACACCGGACGAAGGCGATATTCTTCTTATCAGCGTTCATCATATCGCTACGGACCTCTGGTCTCTGGTGCAATTGATGGATGAGCTCGATCAGATCTATCCGGCTTTGTGCAGGGGCGAGCATGCCAAACTGCCAGTCCTGGTTGGCCGGTATGGAGATTATGTTACTCAGCATGAGGAAATGCTGAATAGCTCTCGGGGGGAAGAATTGGCTGCATACTGGGAACAACAATTCACCTCCCAGCCCCATCAGCTTACGCTTCCTCTGGATAAATCCAGACCCAAGCATACGACATATAAAGGTTCCAGTTACGATTTCGAAATCGGTAAGACATTGACTCACTCGCTCAAAGACATGTCAAGAACCCATGGGGTAACCCTATATTCATTATTAATGGCTTCTTTTCAAGTTCTCTTGCACCATTACAGCGGGCAAGCGGATATTCAAGTCGGCACTCCGACTGCGGAGCGTTATGATCCGAAAATGAAAGAAACCGTCGGGTATTTCGTAAATCCCGTCGTTATTCGTGGCCGCTTCGAAGACAATCCGGCCTTCGCCCAATTCCTCAAGACGATCCAAGAACAGACGTTAGGCGCACTTGAGAATCAAGGGTTTCCATTTGCGTTGTTGCTTGAACGATTGCAAGTGGCAAGAGAGCCTGGTGTTAATCCATTGTTCCAAGTGATGTTCGTATTAGAGAAACCGCAAAAAATGGACCATTTATCGAAAATCATTCTTGGACAATCCGAGGTGAACTTTAAACTGTGCGGACTCGAATTGGAGTCCTTTGGTCTGGAAATGCAAACTTCACAATTCGATTTGACTCTGATCATCGCTGAAACCGAAGGAACGCTCGGAGCGAGAATGGAGTACAATACGGATCTATTTGAACCTGAAACGATATGCACGATGGCAGAGTCGTTTCAAGCTCTGCTCGGCGAGGTTGTTGCTCATCCGGAATGCCCGGTTTCCCATTTATCTGTTCTTTCGGATAAGATACGCCATCAAACCGTAACGGAATGGAACAAAACCGGACGCGATTATCGGCTGGACAAGCCGCTTATTCAGTGGATTGAGGAGCAGGCGGAGCGTACGCCGGATGCCATGGCGATCCGCTTTGAAGACCTTCAGCTGACCTATCGCGAGCTGGATCAAGAAGCCGAACGACTAGCCCGCAGACTGCGCCGGCTAGGGGCGGGTCCGGACGGCTTCGTCGGGATCAGCGCGGAGCGTTCACTGGACATGATGGTTGGGCTGCTTGGGATATTGAAGTCCGGCGCGGCTTATGTGCCATTAGACCCGGCGTACCCTCGGGAGCGGCTGGCCTTTATGCTGGAGGACGCCGGGGTGCCGATTCTGCTGACACAATCCCATTTGGCACCAGAGTTACCCGAGCATTCCGCGCATGTGGTGCTGCTTGACGGGCCGGGCGAGATGCTGGAGGACGGGGAAGAGGAAGCGGCGAAACGTGCCGCCGGCCGTAAGGACGCGATCTATATGATCTATACCTCGGGCTCGACCGGCAAACCCAAAGGGGTCATCAATATCCAGGAGGCCGTGGTCAACCGCCTGCTCTGGATGCAGGAGACATTTGGACTCACTCCGGAAGACCGGGTGATGCAGAAGACGCCGATCAGTTTCGACGTATCCGTATGGGAGCTGTTCTGGCCGCTGATGACGGGTGCGGGCCTGGTTCTTGCCGCTCCCGAAGGGCACAAAGATCCCGATTACCTGCTGAAGTTGATCCAAAAGGAAAAGATCACGACGCTTCACTTCGTGCCGTCGATGCTGCACATGTTCGTGGAACAGCCGGGGGTGGAGGACCTACCGAGCCTGAAGCGGATCATTTGCAGCGGCGAGGCGCTGCCGTATGCGCTGCAAGAACG
>NZ_WUBI01000018.1 GCF_009807035.1 Paenibacillus dendrobii | reverse complement strand
GAGCCAAGCGGGATCGAACCGCTGACCTCCTGCTTGCAAGGCAGGCGCTCTCCCAGCTGAGCTATGGCCCCATATTTTCACCCCAAGAAGTGAAGTATGGCTTCGAGGTTGATTCCGATTACTTTTCGGGGACCCCGTTACTTACTTTATGAAGTTATATGGTGGGCCCTAGTGGACTCGAACCACCGACCTCACCCTTATCAGGGGTGCGCTCTAACCAGCTGAGCTAAGGGCCCAAATATAATGTTGTTACAACCTTTATGAGATAACCCATAAGGGCATGCGCTTGGCAGCATCCTACTCTCCCAGGACCCTTCGGTCCAAGTACCATCGGCGCTGGAGGACTTAACGGTCGTGTTCGGGATGGGTACGCGTGGAACCCCTCCGCCATCGCCACCAAACGCATTTCGAAAGAGTGTTTGCTCTCTCAAAACTGAGCAACGAGTGAGAACTAGCCGACCTGGCTAGATTTTAGATTTGAATGTTTCCGTTGCAGGAAACGATTCTCCATAGAAAGGAGGTGATCCAGCCGCACC
>NZ_WUBI01000015.1 GCF_009807035.1 Paenibacillus dendrobii | reverse complement strand
GATCCGTCTCGGAGGGAACAAACTTTCAGCTACAGGGCTTTTACCTTCTATGCCGGGCCTTTCCAGACCTCTTCGCCTAATCTGTTCCTTTGTAACTCCATGTGAGACGTCCCACAACCCCGGCCAGCAAGCTGACCGGTTTAGGCTGTTCCGCGTTCGCTCGCCGCTACTGACGGAATCACTCTTGTTTTCTCTTCCTCAGGGTACTTAGATGTTTCAGTTCCCCTGGTATGCCTCTTCAACACCTATGTATTCAGTGATGAGTAACTGGATATTACTCCAGCTGGGTTTCCCCATTCGGAAATCCCCGGATCAAAGCTTGCTTACAGCTCCCCGAGGCAGTATCGTTGTTCGCCACGTCCTTCTTCGGCTCCTAGCGCCTAGGCATCCTCCGTGTGCTCTTAGTAGCTTAACCAAGATTTTTCCCAAAGGGAAAAGATCTAACTACCAATTACTTAAACTTGTTTGACACAAGTTCAGCTAAAAGGATATTTCTAAAACGCAAATTCGTTTCGTTATCTAGTTTTCAAGGATCAAGTTGTAGATGAAATTAATTGGTGGAGCCAAGCGGGATCGAACCGCTGACCTCCTGCTTGCAAGGCAGGCGCTCTCCCAGCTGAGCTATGGCCCCATATTTTCACCCCAAGAAGTGAAGTATGGCTTCGAGGTTGATTCCGATTACTTTTCAGGGACCCCGTTACTTACTTTATGAAGTTATATGGTGGGCCCTAGTGGACTCGAACCACCGACCTCACCCTTATCAGGGGTGCGCTCTAACCAGCTGAGCTAAGGGCCCGTATATAATGTTGTTACAACCTTCATGAGATAACCCATAAGGGCATGCGCTTGGCAGCATCCTACTCTCCCAGGACCCTTCGGTCCAAGTACCATCGGCGCTGGAGGGCTTAACGGTCGTGTTCGGGATGGGTACGCGTGGAACCCCTCCGCCATCGCCACCAAACGCATTTTGAAAGAGTGTTTGCTCTCTCAAAACTGAGCAACGAGTGAGAACTAGCCGACCTGGCTAGATTTTAGATTTGAATGTTTCCGTTGCAGGAAACGATTCTCCATAGAAAGGAGGTGATCCAGCCGCACCTTCCGATACGGCTACCTTGTTACGACTTCACCCCAATCATCTACCCCACCTTCGGCGGCTGGCTCCCTTGCGGGTTACCCCACCGA
>NZ_WUBI01000013.1 GCF_009807035.1 Paenibacillus dendrobii | reverse complement strand
TTATTAGGATAAGCCCTCGACCGATTAGTATTGGTCAGCTCCATGCATTGCTGCACTTCCACCTCCAACCTATCTACCTCGTCGTCTTCAAGGGGTCTTACATACTGGGAAATCTCATCTTGAGGGGGGCTTCACGCTTAGATGCTTTCAGCGCTTATCCCGTCCGTACGTAGCTACCCAGCCATGCTCCTGGCGGAACAACTGGTGCACCAGCGGTACGTCCATCCCGGTCCTCTCGTACTAAGGACAGCTCCTCTCAAATTTCCTACGCCCACGACAGATAGGGACCGAACTGTCTCACGACGTTCTGAACCCAGCTCGCGTACCGCTTTAATGGGCGAACAGCCCAACCCTTGGGACCTACTTCAGCCCCAGGATGCGATGAGCCGACATCGAGGTGCCAAACCTCCCCGTCGATGTGGACTCTTGGGGGAGATAAGCCTGTTATCCCCAGGGTAGCTTTTATCCGTTGAGCGATGGCCCTTCCATGCGGTACCACCGGATCACTAAGCCCGACTTTCGTCCCTGCTCGACTTGTAGGTCTCGCAGTCAAGCTCCCTTCTGCCTTTGCACTCTTCGAATGATTTCCAACCATTCTGAGGGAACCTTGGGGCGCCTCCGTTACTCTTTAGGAGGCGACCGCCCCAGTCAAACTGCCCACCTGACACTGTCCCCGCACCGGTTGACGGTACTAGGTTAGAACCTAGATACGATCAGGGTGGTATCCCAACGGCGCCTCCACCTAAGCTGGCGCTCAGGTTTCAAAGGCTCCCACCTATCCTGTACAGATCGTACCCAAATCCAATATCAAGCTGCAGTAAAGCTCCATGGGGTCTTTCCGTCTTGTCGCGGGTAACCTGCATCTTCACAGGTATTAAAATTTCACCGGATCTCTCGTTGAGACAGCGCCCAAGTCGTTACGCCATTCGTGCGGGTCAGAATTTACCTGACAAGGAATTTCGCTACCTTAGGACCGTTATAGTTACGGCCGCCGTTTACTGGGGCTTCGGTTCATAGCTTCGGGTTACCCCTAACCACTCCCCTTAACCTTCCAGCACCGGGCAGGCGTCAGCCCGTATACTTCGCCTTGCGGCTTCGCACAGACCTGTGTTTTTGCTAAACAGTCGCTTGGGCCTTTTCACTGCGGCCCCCTCGTGCTATTCACACTACCGGGGCACCCCTTCTCCCGAAGTTACGGGGTCATTTTGCCGAGTTCCTTAACGAGAGTTCTTCCGCGCGCCTTAGAATTCTCTTCTCGCCTACCTGTGTCGGTTTGCGGTACGGGCACCTTCACCTGGCTAGAGGCTTTTCTTGGCAGTGTGAGATCATGACCTTCGGTACTATAATTTTCCCTCCCC
>NZ_WUBI01000012.1 GCF_009807035.1 Paenibacillus dendrobii | reverse complement strand
ATACGGATACGTCGAAACTGATCGGCGTCTTCTGCATCACCCGGTCTTCCGGAGTGAGTCCAAATGTCTCCTGCATCCAGAGCAGGCGGTTGACCACGGCCTCCTGGATATTGATGACCCCTTTGGGGTTGCCGGTCGAGCCCGAGGTATAGATCATATAGATCGCGTCCTTACGGCCAGCGGCGGCACGTTTCGCAGCTTCCTCTTCCCCGTCCTCCAGCATCTCGCCCGGCCCGTCAAGCAGCACCACATGCGCGGAATGCTCGGGTAACTCCGGTGCCAAATGGGATTGTGTCAGCAGAATCGGCACCCCGGCGTCCTCCAGCATAAAGGCCAGCCGCTCCCGAGGGTACGCCGGGTCTAATGGCACATAAGCCGCGCCGGACTTCAGAATCCCAAGCAGCCCAACCATCATCTCAAGTGAGCGCTCCGCGCTGATCCCGACGAGGCCGTCCGGACCCGCTCCTAGCCGACGCAGTCTGCGGGCTAGTCGTTCGGCTTCTTGATCCAGCTCGCGATAGGTCAGCTCAAGGTCTTCAAAGCGGATCGCCATGGCATCCGGCGTACGCTCCGCCTGCTCCTCAATCCACTGAATAAGCGGCTTGTCCAGCTGATAATCGCGCCCGGTTTTGTTCCATTCCGTTACGGTTTGATAGCGTTCCTCATCCGAAAGCGGAGTAAAATCCGAATAAGCGGCTAGCGGCTCCTGTGTCATTGCCTCTAGCGTCCGCGTGTAATAGTCCTTGAATGCTATTATTTCTTTCTGACTAAACCGGGACTTGTTCCACTGCAAAATCAGCCTAAGCTCCGATGTTTTCGGGTCCAAATTGAATTGAGTCATTACATTAAAGTTGGTATATGCAGTGTCGCTTGTGCTTAAGATGCTTAATTCTCCAATTCCTTCGAAAGATTGATAGATATGAAAATCCGTAAAGTTAAACACGGTATCAAACAGAGGTTGACCCTGGCCTGCATTTTTTTGTATTTCATCCAGCGGAAGACGTCTATGCGGCCACACCTCCATTTCCGTTTCAAAAGTCTGCTTAACGAGGTCGATCCAGCCTTTACCTTTCATCTTCACGCGCAACGGCAGCGTGTTTAAGAACAGACCCAGAACCTCATCGCCCGCCAATTCTTCGGGACGGCAATTTGTTACCATGCCCGTCATAATATCCTCTTCATTGGACAATGTGTGTATGACATACAGATGACTTGCCAGCAATACCGTCTTAAGGGGGACGGAAGCTAAAGCTGCCAGTTTTTTGGCGCCGGCATGCAGCTCCTCCGTCAGATTGAATTCAGCCGTATCCATGACCGGTTCATCCAGATTGCCTGTATCGACCTCGGTTTTGACCGGCATCCGATAAACTGGAGACTCTTTCACATGTTCGTTCCAGAAACGTCTACCATCCGAGCTTTCCAATGCTTGTTGTTCCATCGCAACATAATCCGAGAATGCGACATCAAGTTTGGGTTTAAGCTGAGGCTCTCGATTCATCAAATACTCGTTATAATAGGCAAAAAGCTCGGTGAGCATCGATGCCACGCTCCACCCGTCCAAGATGGAGTGGTGCTCCGTTAGCGTAAATTGGAACGTATCCTCGGTCAGCAAGTGAATGTTTATCCTAAAAAGAGGAGCCGTTTTCCAATCAAAGAGGTTTTTACGCTCTTTCTCGCACCATAACAATAAAGCTGCATCTCTGTCTTTTTTCGGCAAATTACGAAGGTCTTCTACCTCAATTTGATTTTTGGCCGCCTGGTGAACCAGCTGCAGCGGCACACTGTAGGACGATAAATCAAATGAGGTCCGGAGGACCGGATGACGGGCAACCAACTGTTGAGCTGCCTGATCCAGCGCACTGAACTCAAAACGGCCCTTTACGTTGGCGCTGCTGATGTTGTGATAAATTGAGCTGCCTTCAGGTTGCAGCTCCGAGTGAAACAGCATGCCGGATTGAAGTCTGGTTAGAGGATAAGCATCCTCAATGCTCTCCGGAATTCTTGCGCGATCCTCGAAGGACAAACCATCAAAGGGCATTCGCTTCAAGACAGCGGGTGAATCCTGGCCTTGATATTGAATAGCCTGAACTAACAAACGAATCGTCTGAAACTCGAACAACTGCTGAATGGTGAATACAATCCCTTGTCGCTGCGATTCCGCACGGACTCGTATAGCACGGATTGAATCTCCGCCCAGCTCAAAATAGTTATCGTCTATGCCAACCATTTCAGCAGCGAGAACATCCTGCCATATCTGACATAACCGTTGCTCCTGTTCTGTCCTGGGGGCCGAATGTTCTAGCTGGTTTTCAATCCGGTTCGACTTCATGGATATAAGCGCTTTAAGATCAACTTTTCCATTATGGGTAAGCGGAATTGATTCTATGATATGGAAAACGGCAGGTATCATGTAACCTGGAAGTTTTTGCCGCAAATAGGAACGCAGCTCTTGGAGATTAATCGTTTCTTTCGTTATTTTTACAAGATAAGCCTCTAAGCGTTTCAGTCCGGACGGCTCTTCACGGATCGTTACAACGGCTTCCCGGATGCTCGGATTCTGCTTCAACACGGCTTCGATCTCGCCCAATTCAATACGGAAGCCGTTCATTTTGACCTGATGGTCGATCCGGCCGATATACTCCAAATCCCCGTCAGGCAAAAAGCACGCCAAATCACCTGTCTTGTAGAGACGTTCGCCTTTGTTGTACGGATGAGTGATAAATCGGCTGGCTGTCAGCTCGGCCCTGCCCCAATATCCTCTCGTCACCCCGGCACCGCCGACATACATTTCTCCCGGTACGCCGACTGGAACCGGCTGCATATATTCATCCATGACATAGATTTCAAGATCTCCAAGGGGGCGACCAATGACGCTTCCTTTGCTGGATTCAAGATCTGCTAGAGCGATCGGGCGAAGGGTCGTATGGACGGTTGTCTCTGTTATGCCGTACATATTGATCAATTGGGGATACTGGTCTCCATGACGCTGAAACCAGGGCTTTAACGACAACAGGTCCAGTGCTTCCCCTCCAAAGACAATATAGCGAAGCGCCAGGGAACCTGCGTTTAGGTCAGACTCCTCCACCTTCATCAGTTGACGGAATGCCGAAGGCGTCTGATTCAGTACCGTTACTTTCTCCACATGCAGAAGGTTGTAAAAATCTTCGGGAGAGCGGCTTACCCAATAAGGAACCACAACAAGTCTGCCCCCGAACAAAAGAGCCCCCCAGATTTCCCAAACGGAGAAATCAAATGCATAGGAATGGAACAAAGTCCATACATCCGTCTCCTTGAACTCGAACTGCGGCTTGGTCGTTTGTAGCAAGCGGACCACATTGCCATGCTCAACCATGACCCCTTTGGGCTGGCCTGTAGAGCCCGACGTATAGATCATATAAGCCAGATGTTCTGGCTTGATCTTGCAGCCGGGATTAGCAACAGATTCTCCGGCCAGAACAGAATCAAGCAGGTCCAGCTCGATAAGTTCGCCCTTGAACACTGGAAGAGAACTAGAACTTCCGCTCATGGTTACAATCATGCGCAGCCCGGTGTCACTTAACATATAACTCAGCCTGTCCGCGGGTAGCATGGGATCGAGCGGAACATAGGCTCCCCCGGCTTTCAGAATGCCGATAATGCCAACAACCATCTCTATCGATCTCTCCATAAATAAACCAATGAACTGTTCCGGCTCAATTCCCAAACCTTGCAGATAATGAGCGACCTGGTTAGAACGTTCGTTGAGGTCCCGGTAGGTCACCTCTTCTCCTTCATAAGTCAAAGCGACCCTTTCAGGTGTTTGGGCAACTTGCTGTTCAAACCATTCTGCCAGATGGGTGCTTTGCGGTTTTTTTTCGGACACGCTGCCGCTATACTCCATTATCATTTTTTCTTTTTCGGCCGCATTCATGATGGAAAGCCGGGATACGGGAACATCTGGAGAAGACACTGCGCTTCCCAGCAAGTTCAAGAAATGATCCGCCATTCTCTCCACCGTATTCCGATCGAACAGCCCACTATTATACTCCAGCGTACTCTCCAGGACATCACGTTCTTCCGATACTGAGAGGACCAGGTTATACTTGGCAGTCTCGTTATGGATACTCATGTAATCCAGCGTTAACCCAGGCAGCTCCATGGCTTGTTTAGGCGTATTTTGCATTGCGAACATGGCTTGAAATAAAGGGGATATGCCCACGGTTCTTCCGATATGGAGCTCCTCCAGCACTTTCTCAAAAGAAACATCCTGATTGGAGTATGCATTCAGGCTCGCGCTCTTCACTCGCCCGATCAGATCACGGAATGTTATGCCGGAGGCAACCTGCGTGCGTATGACAAGCGTATTAACGAAACAACCAATGAGATGCGCGGTCTCCGGATGATTCCGGTTTGCCACAGGCGTGCCAATCATTAGATCCTCTTGTCCCGTGTAACGGAACAAGAGGGTTTTGAATGCCGAGAGGAGCATCATAAAAAGCGTGGCTCCTTCCGCTTTGCCAAACTCCCGCAGCTTTGTTGTGATGGGTTCCGGAATACTAAACGAATACATACCGCCTGTATAGAAGGAACCCTGAGAAGCAGCGCGCTCCATCGGCAGCTGCAATACAGGGTGAGGACCCTGAAGGTTTTGTTTCCAATAGTTCAGCTGCAGGCGACAAATCTCTGACTGCAGCTGCTCGCGCTCCCACAGGGCGTAATCCGCATATTGCACCGGCAGTTCCGGCAGTGTGACAGATTCATGATCCACCAGGCTCTTGTAGAAAGTCATGATTTCATTAATAAAGAGGCCCTTGGACCAGCCGTCAGAGATAATATGATGCATATTAATATAGAAAATATGAGTATTTTCATTCATAACGAACAGCTTGGTCCGGAGCAGAGGAGCCTCCGTCAAGTCAAAGGGCCGCCGGGCATCTTCCTCTGCCCCGCGGAGCGCCTCGGATTCTCTTATGCCTTCCTTTTCCATCCGAAGGTCAACACGTTCTAGCGAAATTCGAATTTCGCTTGCGATCAGCTGCTGCGGCTCCCCATTCAGTTCGATAAAAGAGGTACGCAGAGTCTCATGCCGATTCGCGATAGCCGAAAGACTTTCTTCCAAAGCAGAGATATTCAGGTAACCTTGCATTTTTACAGCAGCGCACATATTATATTCCGCACTTTGGGAAGAGTATTGACTCAAAAACCACATTCTCGTTTGGGCAGCAGAGAGAGGAACCGGGCCTACTGTTGTCCGCTTGGCGATACCGTGCCGCTTCGAATCCGTCTCTCCCCTCTGAATCCGTTTGTTTAACAACGCCAGCTTGGCATCGGAAAGTTTGGAAAGACGATTCGTTTGCGGGTCAAAGCTTGTCATATTCCATTCTCCTTTGTAATCAAGTTCCTATTCGGCCTCCAGCAGCATCCTGGCCTCTTCCTCGTCCATATTCTCTATTTCCTCGATAAGAAGCCGCTCGATCTCATTGCTAAGCTGGGCAACGGTAGGTAAGTCGAACAGGGTTTTGACGGAAAGCTGCACGCCAAAGGCGTTCCGAACATAGGCGATGACCTCCATCGCCAGCAGAGAATGTCCGCCCATATCAAAGAAATTATGATGTATGCCAATCTCGGGTACCCCGAGCAACTCTCTGCAATATTCCGTTAATAAGGCTTCAATCGCGTTTCTAGGCTCTTCGTCGGTCTCTCCTACGATGCTGCTCAAATCCGGTATAGGCAGATGATCGGCCTTAATCCTGCCGTTATAGATTAATGGGAAGTCGTCCATTTCCACGAGATAGAACGGAATCATATAACCCGGCAGCTTACTTCTCAAATGTGAATGTATCTCGGACATTTCAATTCTTTCACTGAGCATCACGTATGCCACTAGACGCGGAATACTTTCAATGACTACGCTCTTTAGATAGACCTGTCTCACTGCCGGATGATCGTATAAAGCCTCTTCAATTTGACCGTACTCCATCCGGACTCCATTCACGTTCATCTCACGGTCTAGTCTTCCGACGTATTCAATGGACCCATCCGACAATCCCCTAACCAAGTCGCCCGTTCCGAACCACCCTGACTGTTCACTGGAGGATGTAGGACTGTTGATCGTTCTCTCATGAGCAACTTTTTGTGTTTCGCCCCAATACAGCGGCTCAGCATGGTTACGTCTAAAATAGAGTTCGCCAATGGCCCCCCATGGTACCGGCTGCATATGACGATTAAGGATGGATTGCTCGACGCCGTGTAACGCATGTCCCAGGGAAGGTTTGCCACGGGCAGTAACTCGACAGCCAAGTGAAGCGCCGGCTTGTTCGATCATTCCAAAGAAATGATAGAAGTGGATCGTCTTACACTCCGCCAAACGATTCCAAAGCGCCTTGTCTAATGGTTCCCCGCTAACCCATACCACTCGCAGTGCTGTTCCCGTATGAATTGTCAGCCCTTCACCAAGTAATAATCGAAGCTGGGTAGGGGTACAGGTAAATCGCTCGATTCCGTTTTCCCGCACATAAGAAATGAACTCTGTCGATTCCGTCCGAATCGCTTGCGGCACGATATCAAGCGCATGACCATGAAGAAGATACTGTAACTGCCCTAAAAATGCCTCCGATTCAATCGAGCAATTCAGACCTGGGCGTAAGTGATTCCCTGTAGCTTCCGGCTGAAGAAACTTCTCAAGTCGTTTCGTCATACTGGCCAGCAAGTGATGCCGAATCCGCACTCCCTTCTGAATTCCGCCGCTGCCGGACGTATACATCAAGCAAGCGAGTTGTTCAGGCCGAGTTTCGTGTTCAAGGTTCTGATCGTTTTCAGAATGAAGGTCAGTCCATTGCGGATCGACAGTTATGATTTGAATCGACTCCTGCTGGATCTTTTCCGCAAAACATTCCTGTGTCAGGACCCATTTCACTCCTGAATTCTCTAAAATATAATCCAGCCTTTCATTGGAACATCCCGGATCAATCGGAACACATGCCCCTCCTGATTTCAGGACTGCTAGAAACGCTATAATCAAACTTGGCGACCGCTCCATCAAAATGGCAACGACCGTTTCTTCACTCACCCCTGCTTTTTGAAGTAAGCGTGCCAACTGGTTGGACCTCTTGTTCAGTTCCGCATATGAAATTCCTTGTCCCTTATACATGATGGCCGTAGCGTCGGGAGTTCTTTGTACCTGCTGTTCAAACAAGCGAGTGAAGACCTGTAACGTTAACGAATTCCATTCGTTAGGATTCTCCAAGCTCATGACGTCACGTTCTACATCAGAGAACATCGGAAGCGTATGAATATTTTGATCCGGGTCATCAGCGATCGATTGAAGAAGCGCCTGAAAATTCGCTGCCATCCTCCCTATGGTTTCTGGCCGGAACAGATCGAGATTATATTCAAAGCACCCTTCGAACCCACCGGCTTTTTCTTCAAAGGAAACCGTCAGATCGAACTTGGATGTTCCTTGATCCACTTCGACCGTTTCCGCTTGAATACCCTCAAGCTCCAATGCAGGAAGCTCGTTATTTTGTAAAATAAACATCACCTGGAATAACGGCGAATATTTGGGGTTCCGCTCAGGTTGCAATAATTCCACGAGTTTTTCAAATGGAACATCTTCGTGATCGTAGGCCTGCAAACAGTTCTCGCGAACTCTTCGTAAAAGCTGCCTAAAATCCGGAGCACCGGACAGATCCGTCCGCAGTACAAGCGTATTCGCAAAAAAGCCGATAAGCGGCTCGATCTCTTTCCGGTTTCGATTAGCGATCGGAGTGCCTATCACAATATCCTCTTCATTGGTATAACGCCCAAGTAAGATATTGAATGCCGCCAAAAGCGTCATAAACCAAGTTGCCCCTTCGGACCGGCCAAGTTCCTGGAGCAAACCGGTCAAAGATGCATCAAGCTTAAACCGCAGGCTTCCACCTCGGAAGCTCTGCTGCTCAGGACGATCATAATCGGTCGGAAGCTGAAGAACAGGCTGAGTACCTTCAAGCTGTTTTTTCCAGTAGTCTATTTGTCTCTCTAGGTTAGCTCCGCTCAAATAACGACGCTGCCAGACAGCATAATGAGAATATTGGAATGGTAACGAAGGCAGCGGCGAAGACTTGCCATGAATAAAGGCGTTGTAGAGCTGCGACAATTCTTGTGTAAAAACAGAAAGTGACCAGCCATCCGAAATAATGTGGTGCATCGTAATTAGTAACAGGTGGTCTCCCTCACCTAGTCGGATCAAAGTCGCTCGAATTAACGGCGCTTGGGTAAGATCAAATGGCCTACGAGCTTCCTCAGCTGCCAAACGCTGCACCACCGTTTCCTTGTCGGCATCCTGGAAAGGACACGAAACAGGGCTCAAATCCAGAAATAGGTTGTTGCTTATCTCAATAAAAGGCATCCCATTGTTTTCTTTGAAAGATACGCGCAGGGATTCATGGCGGTTGATCATTTCGTTCAAGCTGTCTCTAAGGGCTTCCGCGTTTAATTTTCCTATGAGGCGAATAGCACCGGGGATCATATATGCCGTTTTATCGTCCATAAATTGGTTCAGGAACCACAATCTTCGCTGGGCAAACGAAAGCGGATGGTCCTCCTCATCATTCCACCACATTTCGTCACTGGCTTCGGAATTCGAAGAAGGGTTGTTTTTCTCGATATAAATAGCCATTTCTGCAATCGTCGGGTTCTCAAATATTACTTTCAGCGAAAGATCGATTTGCATCGAATCGCGTATCCATGACGCCAATTGAGTCGCCATCAAGGAATGTCCGCCCAAAATGAAAAAGTTATCATGAACGCCAACCTGCTGTACGCCAAGCACCTCTTTCCAGATCTCCGCCAGCTGCCGTTCAGCAGGGCTTTCCGGGGCTACAAAAGCTGCTTCTGGCCTGACGTCTTTCGGCATGGGCAACTGCCTGCGATCCGTTTTACCACTCGGGGTCAGCGGCATCCGGTCCAGCTCCATCCAAGCCGCCGGCACCATATACTCCGGCAGCCTCCCTTTCAAGAAGTTCCGAAGCTCCGCCGCACTGGTGCTTCCCGGCTCCTGGCTTACCCAGTACCCGATCAGCCGCTTGCCGCCCCGTTCCTCATCCCGGGCGATTACCGCGCTCTCCAGAACTTTCGGATGCTTCAGCAGCGTCGCTTCGATTTCTCCCAATTCAATCCGGAATCCTCTCAGCTTGATTTGGTCATCGCTCCGTCCTGCGTACTCCAGGCTTCCATCCGGTAAGTACCGTGCCAAATCTCCCGTTTTGTAAATTCGGCTTCCCGGCTCGTCTGAAAACGGATCAGGAAGAAATCGCTCTTGCGTCAGCTCGGGCCGCACGTGATAGCCTCTGGCCAACTGTATGCCGCCGATGTACAAATCCCCCGTCACTCCAACAGGCACCGGCTGCATGGCCG
>NZ_WUBI01000011.1 GCF_009807035.1 Paenibacillus dendrobii | reverse complement strand
ACGCCGCCAGCGTTCGTCCTGAGCCAGGATCAAACTCTCCAAGAAAGTTTGTAGCTCATTTTGAAACTGACGAGATTAAAAATCTCATTTGTGCTCCACAGTTCGGGGACCGAACTGCTTTGCGTTTTGACTTCATTGCTGAAGTCTGTATCTCACTCGTTGTTCAGTTTTCAAAGATCAAATTCTTTCGTTTTCGAAGCCGCTCAGTTAGCTCAGCAGCAACTCTTATAATATATCATGCTGCCCATCATTTCGTCAAGCACTTTTTTTTAAATTCTTTTTTCTTACCAGGCTCATCAGCCTGACAAGCTTGTACCTTTTTGAAAGGGGCGAGAATTAATGTACCACAGAATGAAGATGTACGTCAACTATCCCATCAAAGAAATTTTCAAGCTATACAGCAGAGCTACTCCCGGTAGGCCAAGAACCGTTACCGTTCCTATCGTTGTAGGGTTCAAAGGGATATACACCTCCGGTATCAAGCCAGAGAAATTCACCAAATATAGCCCCAATGCAGCAAGCACCAAATGCGTGCCAAACACTGTTAGCCACCCGAATCCGATTTTTTTGCGCACAACAATAAACAAGAGAAGAAACAAACACAAGATCATGATTCCCATAACTGCCAGTCTCATTTACTTTCCCTCCTTCTATACAGTGCCATCCTAATATTCAAGCTTCCGCTCTATGATGATTTATCAGTTGCGCCCGATTAAGCCCTATCCGTTTCGCAGCCCTTAAATTCATTTGGTACTTAAGTTCTGCCGCCTCAAGCATGTAAATCGCATAATCAATCTGTTCCTCCCCTACCGCCTCTTCAAATAAGAGTCTCGCCCGTTCCCATTCCCTCTGTGCCTTTCGTACATCCATGTAGACTGCCAACTCCTCATCCTGCTTCTCCCTAAGCTGCCAAGCAGGTATTCTCGGTTCTTTGCTACGAAACCACGCCATAATCCATGCCCCCCATCAAAAAATGATGTCGCTGTTTTTCGCACTCTCCATTTCCATTCATACGGACCAGGGGACAAACTTAGAACAAAAAAAGAGAGATCCCGATCGGGACCTCCCTTTGCAGCTATACAAACTTATACGCAATCAGTTCAACTGACGCCGTCCTTCTAGCGCTTTGGATAACGTCACTTCATCCGCATATTCCAAATCTCCACCTACCGGCAATCCATGTGCAATCCGAGTCACAACGAGTTCAAACGGGCGCACCAGACGCGAAATATACATCGCGGTTGCTTCGCCTTCAATGTTCGGATTCGTAGCCAAAATCAGCTCTTTCACGCGTTCATCGCTGAGGCGTGTGAGCAGCTCTTTCAGCCTGATGTCGTCAGGGCCGACGCCTTCCATGGGTGAAATAGCCCCCTGGAGGACATGGTAATAGCCGTTAAACTCCTTGGTGCGTTCCATGGCCACAAGATCTTTTGGATCCTGCACCACGCAAATAACGGATGGATCACGCGATTTATCCTGGCAGATTCGGCAAGGATCAGTGTCAGTGATGTTGCAGCACACAGAACAGTAATGAAGGTTCCGCTTCACGCTGACCAGTGCCTTAGCAAAATCAATGACGTCGTCTTCCTTCATATTCAGCACATGAAAAGCCAGACGAGCCGCAGTTTTCGGCCCTATTCCCGGCAATCGTGTAAATGCGTCGATCAGCTTGGCGATCGGTTCGGGATAATACAAAATACAGGATCTCCTTTGGACCTAAATTAGAACAGGCCTGGAATTTTCATACCGCCAGTGAACTTGCTCATATCGGAATTGGCAATGTCATCGGCTTTAGTCAACGCGTCGTTAACAGCTGTAATGACAAGATCTTGAAGCATTTCAACATCTTCCGGATCAACAGCTTCCGGTTTAATAGTAATGGAAAGCAATTTCTTGTGACCATTCACCTCTACAGTTACCACGCCGCCGCCGGAGCTGCCTTCAACCTTTTTATCAGCGAGAGCTTCCTGGGCCTTCAGCATTTGCTCCTGCATTTTTTTCACTTGTTTCATCATTTGGTTCATATTATTCATAAGTAATCGTCTCCTCTTAAGTTTATTGGTTGCACCGAAACGCAGTGCGGATTAATCTTTTATGATCACGAGATCTTCTCCAAAGATGTGGAGGGCCTCATCAATCCATGGCTTTGCGTTAGGGTCCTGACTCTCATGCTCATGCTCGAGCTTCAGTTCCTCTTTCTGCTGGGTACCCGCACCTTCCAGTGCCGCAGCCCAATCCTTCTGCATCATCGTAACCAGGTAATAGGGTTTGCCAAGTTTATCTTGAAGTACGCTTTCTATTACCTGTTTATTGGCAGGTTTCTCCGTTGTCTCGCGGTGGATATTGTTTTTAAAAGCAACCAAAACAGCATCCCCCGACACCGATACCGGATCCCCATCCATGAACCAGGCATGAACCGTAACCTTCTCTTCCTTGACTCCCTGAAGAACCTGTCCCCATTGCCGGTGCACTTCCACAAACTCCGGGCTGCTCTTCTGAGCCAGGAACTGTTCCATGTTTGCCGGTATTTTGGCAGCAGCAGATATGCGAGGCGCAGGAGCGCTATTAGATCGCGCAGTTCCCCCGGAGGAAGCACCAGGAGGCACTGAGCCGTTCTGTAAAAGCTTCTCCAGTTTCTTTTCCATTGCAGCAACCTGACGTTTAAGCTGATTCACTTCAGCCGAATCGGCAGGGGCTGCGTTTTGCTGCTGCTCTTGCGGTTGATCATACCCTCCGGCTTGCGGAATACCACAAAGCTTCAGAAGTGCTACTTCAAACAGCGTTTGCGGCTGGGAGGCATATTTCATCTCACTTTGGTAATGATTCAAGGTGTCGATCATGTGAAAAAGCTGTTGTTTTGAAAAGGAAGCAGCCATTTCCTTGTACTCCTCCGGATGCAGCACCCGGTCCGTCAGCTTGTCAGCGTTCGGAATCATCTGGATCATCAATAGATCACGGAAATAGTACAGGAGATTCTCCATGCATTTGTCAGCACTTTTTCCCTCCTGCATAAAGTCTTCCACCATTTGCAGCACAAGACCCGCATCACCATTACGAATGCCTCCAGCCAGTTTGCCGAACTGCTCGGAGGCAATCCCTCCGGTCATGCTCAGCACCTGTTCATAGGATACATGACCACCCGTGAAGGATGCAATCTGATCCAGAATGCTTAAGGCGTCCCTCATACCGCCATCCGATAAGCGGGCTATATATTGAAGAGCCTCATTGTCGGCTTCCATTCCCTCTTCCTGCGCAATTTGCCGAAGCCGCTGCGTCTGCTCTTCCAAAGAAACCCTCCGGAAGTCAAAACGCTGACAGCGTGAAATAATGGTGGCCGGCAGCTTATGAGGCTCTGTTGTTGCCAGAATAAACATCACATGGGGAGGTGGTTCCTCCAATGTCTTGAGCAGCGCGTTAAACGCTTCTGTCGTCAGCATATGCACTTCGTCGATGATATACACCTTTTGTCTGACTTCTGTCGGCGCATACTTAACTTTTTCGCGCAAATCGCGGATCTCTTCCACGCCGCGGTTCGATGCAGCATCAATCTCCTGCACATCCATCACGGATCCTGCCGTAATTCTGCGGCAAGACTCGCATTCGTTGCATGGCTCCGCTGCTGGACCGCGTTCACAGTTAACAGCCTTAGCTAAAACCTTAGCCGCGGTCGTCTTTCCGGTTCCGCGCGGACCGCTGAACAGGTAAGCATGGGAAACCCGCTGTTCGCGAATGGCGTTCTGCAGTGTCTGAATAATATGTTGTTGTCCAACCATGTCCTGAAACGACTGCGGCCGCCAGGCACGGTAGAGCGCTATATGTTTCACTTGGCTATACCCTCTTTCAACTTCCACTAGCGCGCGTTCGTCGCTCCATCAT
Organism: Paenibacillus dendrobii; assembly: GCF_009807035.1. GTDB lineage: Bacteria > Bacillota > Bacilli > Paenibacillales > Paenibacillaceae > Paenibacillus_AQ > Paenibacillus_AQ dendrobii. The sequence continues at coordinate 47,701 of NZ_WUBI01000011.1, read as the reverse complement.
TATACTATAATCCGGAGCTATACAAAACGTCTATCCGCTATAGATGTATTCGCTTTTTTTGACAATCCATTCGTTTATCCCCCAGATACAGCTTAGAACCACTGTAAAAAAACAAAAAGCACCCTTGCCCCTTCGGGCAAAGATGCTGATAAGTTGTCATAGGTTATACCGTGCACCTGTTATTGATAATTGCGATCCAAGCGGCACCCCTGAGTAACAACTCGGGCTAGGCCACCCTCCGGCACAAGAGCGGGCTTGCTTATGGCTGCTTCCTTCCGGACCTGACCAGGTTCACAAGTGCTCATTGCGGAGGACCCAACCGTCAACATTGCACGCAGGGACCAAACCTCACATCGACAAAACCTCTAACAGGAATTCAACCTCGCTACAGCGGATTGCGAGTTACAGGGCACCGCTACCTCCCCGTCTAGCACGGCAAAGATTAGTATAGTTCATTTCAGGACAAAGTGCAACCCGGCAGCAAAAGTTGGATGTAAAAACGATCGTTATCGTACTTTGGCAAGACGGGAACGAACCTATTCGGGCAGAAAAAATCCCCTGTCCGCGTAGCGAACAAGGGATTGGTTGTATGCATATTAGATGCCGTATTTCTTCTTGAATCTATCAACGCGGCCGCCTGCATCCAGGAATTTCTGTTTACCTGTGAAGAATGGATGGCAGTTGGAGCAAATTTCAACGCGCAGATCTTGTTTAACGGAACCTGTTTCAAACGTATTGCCGCAAGCACATGTTACGGTCGTTACGTGATATTTTGGTTGAATTTCTTGTTTCATGTCTTTCACCTCTTTTTGCCCTGAGTCTCATGCGTACACAGAGTTATAATGACACATACATATATTATAACAGGGACAAACACAATAATCAATGAATTGTTGGAAAGCGTCAATCCCGCGCAAGTACTGGCTTTTTAGGTCGTCTCATGCCTTCAGGCGGTACATGGGTATAAGAACCAATGACGACATCCGGCAATTCAGCCTGGAAGATCTCGATCATTTGCTTCATGCCCAAAATTTCGCCTTGAGCCGGCGGAATGAGTTCCAAGTAGCTCTCCGGATCGATATTCAAATTGCGCATCTGGATCAGCTTCAGACCTGTGCGGCGTGCAAATTCCACCATGGCTTCAATTTCTTCCTCGCGGTCGGTAACACCAGGGAATATGAGGTAGTTAATTGACGTATATACCCCTTGATCCGAGGCATACTTTAATGATTTCTCCACGTTCGCCAGCGTATATTTGCGCGGTTTGTAGTATGCATTGTAATGATCGTCTAGAGCACTAATCGTGCTTACCCGCATCAAATCAAGACCTGCATCGACAATCCCGCGAATGAAGTCTGTCAGACCTGCATTCGTATTAATATTGATATATCCCATATCGGTAATGGAACGAACTTCGCGCATAGCTTCAATAATGATTTTGGCCTGCGTGGAAGGTTCACCTTCGCAGCCCTGTCCGAAACTGATAATGGATTCCGGCGTCTTGAGATGCTCCAGCATGATCTGTACGAGCTCGTCTACTCTCGGCTTGAAATTCATGCGTGTCTGTGGAGCCACAAAGCCGCTATCGTCCGGCTGTTCGGATATGCAGCCAAAGCAGCCTGCGTTGCAGGAATAGGATACCGGAACAGCGCCTTCCCAACGATTTAGGAACGTATTGGATGCCGTGAGGCATTCGTATCCCAAAGCACAGTTGGACAGATGTTCATACAGCCGGTTCTCCGGATACTTCTGTGTCAGCTTCTTCACGCCCAGCTTCAGCTCACTCATATCGCAATTAAGCGGATTCCATTTCTCAGGGTCATCCGAAAGGCGAGCTGTTGTATAAAAGCGGCCGTCCTTCCATACCACTGCAGAATATCCGAACAGCGGCAGCTTATATTCCTTATCGGTCTTCACATAGCCGGGCAGACACAGCCGGGTAAATCCTTGAGGAAGAAGTGCCCCTACAGCCTGGGCATCGCCAGGAAGCGGCATCATCTCCCCGGTCTCGGGATCCATGCCAATCGCCCGCGTGTTCGGAAGTCCTACGAGTGTAGCTCCATCCGGCAGCGGAATCAGTTCATCCTCCAGGATTTCCACGATCATATCGCCGCTGCGAGCAAGCCCAAAGAGCGATGGATGATCGAATACATTGCCTTTCTCATCTGCGTATACCAGGTACATGATGTTTCTCCTCTTTGTTCGTAAAAGTTTAGGTCGATGGAACGGATGCTGCGGCAGGTCTTGATGTCCGGCGGTTGCCGCTGCTGCTATGACTGCTGCTGGATCCTTTGCTGTTGCCACCTACGCTGCTGACATCAAAGGACGCCAAAAACTCTGCATTGGTCTTGCAATCGCGCAGCTTTCTCAGGAAGCCTTCTACAAAATCAGCCGATTCATTCATATTTTTACGAATCGCCCAGATGGTATCCAGTTCTTCTTTCGTCAACAACACTTCTTCGCGGCGCGTTCCCGAACGGCGAATATCAATGGCCGGGAAGATACGGCGTTCAGCCAGCTTACGGTCCAGATGCAGTTCCATGTTGCCCGTTCCTTTGAATTCCTCGTAAATAATATCATCCATCCGCGATCCCGTATCAATCAGTGCCGTCGCTAAAATCGTTAGACTTCCGCCTTCCTCCACATTCCGGGCCGAACCAAAGAAACGTTTCGGACGGTGGAAAGCAGCCGGATCGATACCGCCGCTCAGCGTACGTCCGGATGGCGGAATCACCAGGTTATAAGCACGTGCCAGGCGGGTGATGCTATCCATCAGAATGACAACATCCTTCTTATGCTCTACAAGCCGAAGCGCACGCTCCAATACAAGCTCAGCCACTTTGATATGGTTCTCCGGCAGTTCATCGAATGTCGAAGCGACCACTTCTCCTTTAACGGAACGCTGCATATCCGTCACTTCTTCAGGACGTTCATCAATAAGCAGTACAAAAAGTTCAATTTCGGGATTGTTGGTAGAGATACTGTTGGCAATTTCTTTTAAGAGGAGCGTTTTACCTGCTTTTGGAGGTGCAACGATCAAACCGCGCTGTCCCAAACCGACGGGAGCAAGCAAATCCATAATCCGGGTAGACAAATGGTTAGGGGATGTTTCAAGCACAAGTTTCTTTTGCGGAAAGAGAGGTGTGAGTGCAGGGAAGTGAAGACGTTCCGCGGCTGCGTCCGGACTTTCACCGTTAACCGCATTGACCTGCAGCAGACCGAAATATCGTTCATTTTCCTTCGGTGCCCGGCATTTCCCTGAGACCAGATCTCCAGTCCTGAGATCAAATTTGCGAATCTGCGAGGCTGAGATATAAATATCCTCGGTGCTCGGCAGGTAGTTGATAGGACGCAGGAAGCCGTACCCTTCAGGGAGGATTTCAAGAACACCTTCCATGAACATGAGTCCGCTATGCTCCGCCTGTGCTCTCAAGATAGCAAAAATGAGCTCTTTCTTCTTAAGCTGGCCGTAATACGGGATCTGATATTTCTTCGCAAGCTTGTACAGATCGGTCAGCTTCATTTCTTCCAAATCGGCAATTTGCAAATCCATGTAATAACCACCTATTCAATTTTATAAGTCCAGTCAAACTATAAGTTGTCGTATGTTTCTATCAGTCTATAAGAAAAACGTCTATCGAAGTACCTTCACAGATGACAGACCGCGTTTAGATGTAGTTTTTCTTGCGATATCAGGATGCCTTTCTTGAAGTTTATACCTTTCTAATATCTTAAGAAAAACGTCTATCGAAGTACCTTCACAGATGACAGACCGCGTTTAGATGTAGTTTTTCTTGCGATATCAGGATGTCTTTCTTGAAGTTTATACCTTTCTAATATCTTAAGAAAAACGTCTATCGAAGTACCTTCACAGATGACAGACCGCGTTTAGATGTAGTTTTCTTGCGATTATAGAATTGTTCAGCTTCGCTGAAAACTATTAAATTCTATAATCTTGAAAATCCTCATTAGGATAGCATTACCCAAATTAGAAGGAGATATGCAATTTCACTGTAAATTGTTCCAATATGGAATGTAAAATGCATAATCCCCTTTTGCTGCATGTCTTACTCCGCTTCGTCCGTTTCACGCCATACATCCGCACCGAGTAATCGCAAATTGGTTACCAAGTGGTCATAGCCACGGTCGATATACTCAACCCCGGTGACTTCCGTGATTCCGTCCGCTACGGTAAGCCCGGCAATTACCAATGCTGCCCCGGCCCGCAGATCCGTCGCTTTCACTTTCGCGGCATTCAGCCGGCTGCGTTCGATAATCGCGGAGCGTCCTTCCACCCGAATTTTAGCGCCCATGCGCACAAGCTCCGGTACATGCTTAAACCGGTTGCTGTAAACAAAATCGCTTAGTACGCTTACGCCCTCTGCCTGGGTCAGCAGACTGGTCATCGGCGACTGTAAATCCGTGGGAAATCCTGGATAAATCAGTGCTTTCACGTCCACATGCCCGTAGTGTGGCTGACCGAGTACGCGGATGCTTTCGTCCAGTTCTTCAATATGAACTCCCATTTCAATCAGCTTGGCTGTGAGTGCCTCAAGGTGTTTGGGAATAATGTTGTCAATTAACACATCTCCACGGGTCGCGGCAGCGGCGATCATATAAGTGCCCGCCTGAATCCGATCCGGGATAATGGAGTGGCGGCAGCCGTGCAGCTCTGAAACGCCCTCGATGCGGATCGTTTCCGTACCTGCACCTTTGATCACTGCCCCCATGGAATTGAGAAGGGTTGCTACATCTATAATCTCAGGCTCTTTGGCCGCGTTTTCGATAATTGTGGAGCCTTTGGCTTTGGAAGCCGCCAGCATAATGTTAATCGTCGCACCCACACTGGATACGTCCAAATAAATTTTAGCGCCCTTCAGCTCTTTGGCGTGAAGGTGAATCGCTCCGTGCTCATTGGTTACCGTTGCTCCCAATGCTTCGAACCCTTTGATATGCTGATCAATCGGACGAGGTTCGAAATTGCAGCCCCCCGGAAGACCGATGACAGCCTCCTTAAAACGTCCGAGCATAGCACCCATCATGTAGTAAGAAGCTCTTAGCTTTTTGACAGGACCGTTTGGCATCGGAATAGACTTAATATCGGAAGGGTCAATTTTCATCTGACTGTCCTTCCAGCTTACTTTCGCGCCCAGCTCTTCCAGTATCTCGGCATAGACAGCCACATCACTCAGAAGAGGCAGGTTATCGAGCACGACTTCGGACTCAGCCAAAATCGCAGCAGGAATCAAGGCAATAGCGCTGTTTTTGGCTCCGCTGATTGTTACGGTGCCATGCAGTGGGCGCCCACCGCTAATCATCAATTTTTCCATACGTTTCAGGTTCCCCCCACATACTTCGCAGCAGCAAAATCGTTTGGTGTTAATTTTGGTGTATGAAATGGAAAAACACCGGCTAAGCGGTGTGCTCTCCATTCCAACCTATTCGATTGGACAGCCCCTACTGGGGCTGTCCGCTTTCCTATCAAACAACACTTAAGCTCTCTTGTGCGGCAAAGCACAGAAACAATGAAAAGCGTGTTACGCTTTGTTGTTGGAGCCGAATTCGCGGATTTTACCAATTACGGTTGCTTTAATAGCGTCGCGTCCTGGCACGATGTATTTACGCGGATCATAAGCATCCGGTTTCGCAGCGAGCACTTCGCGTACAGCTTTCGTAAACTCGATTTGGTTCTCCGTGTTTACGTTAATTTTGGATGTTCCCAAAGAAATGGCTTTTTGAATGTCATGAGTCGGAATGCCTGTACCACCATGAAGAACCAGTGGAAGATGGATTTCGTTCTTGATTTCTTCCATTTCTTTGAAGCCGAGGTTTGGCTCGCCTTTGTAAGGACCATGTACGGAACCAAGGGCAGGAGCCAGGGTATCAATACCGGTTTCTTTAACGATGCGAACGCAATCTTCAAGTTTCGCGTACATTACGCCGCCGATAACGTCGTCTTCCTGTCCACCGACAGTACCAACTTCAGCCTCAACGGAAACACCTTTAGAATGAGCATATTCAACCACTTTTTTAGTGGTTTCAACGTTTTTCTCGATCGGGCTATGGGAATCGTCGATCATGACGGATGTGAATCCGGCGTCGATCGCTTCTTTACATTTTTCAAAGCTTGAACCATGGTCCAGGTGAATGGCTACTGGAACCGTAATTTTCATATCTTGGATAAGTCCTTCTACCATTTTGACTACCGTATAGAAACCGCTCATATGACGGGCAGCACCTTCGGATACGCCGAGAATTACAGGAGATTTTTCTTCTTCCGCAGCACTAAGAATCGCTTGTGTCCATTCCAGGTTGTTGATATTGAATTGACCCACCGCGTATTTTTCGTCCAGCGCCTTGTTTAACATGTCAGTCATGGATACCAATGGCATGGTTTCAATCCTCCTAAGTATTTGTGTATTTTTCTATGGTTTTTAGCCGACTTCTCTCATTCGGAATCATTATACCACATCATGTCACAAATACTAAACAAGCATTTAAAATTAAGCTGTGCCCTATGATACATCAAGACAAAAAAAAGAATTCTGCCTAAGCAGAATCCAGGGTACTTACCCGAATTGCACCGGGTTATGTTTAAGCTGCATGTTTACGGCAACGCGCATTTCATCGATGTCAAACGGCTTAGTAAAATGCATTAGAGCACCGAGCTCGGTAGCCTCCTTGATCATGTCAAGCTCACCGTATGCCGTCATCATAATGACTTTGATATCAGAGTTCATCTCTTTGATGTGCTTCAGGATTTCCAGCCCGTCCATTCCGGGAATCTTCATATCGAGCAGAACCAGATCGGGCGCGTCGTTCTCTACTATTTCTAACGCAATTTTGCCGTTGGCTGCCTGATACGTCGTATAACCCTCGCTACTGAACACTTCCATTAATAAAATACGTATTCCGTTCTGGTCATCGACGATCAAAACTTTTTTCTTATCCACTAAAGCAAACCTCCCAACATCGGCCTGACCCTGCTTATCCCTAAATCTTCATTTAATGTTAAATCCATACGTTACATATCCAATTAATGTTATTCGCTCTCTGGTTACGAATTCCTGCCTCTGCGCAAAAATGAAAATAGGACCTCCGAAGAGGTCCAAAAATGCAAAATCCAATTATAGGGATTTATATTCAAGCGATGCTTTGACAAACTCACGGAACAGCGGTTGTGGGCGGTTCGGGCGAGATGTAAACTCAGGGTGGAACTGAACAGCCAGGAACCACGGGTGGCCCGGAAGCTCCACAATTTCAACCAGACGGCCGTCTGGGGAAGTACCGGAAATGCGCAATCCTGCTTTTTCAACTGCCTCGCGGTACTGGTTGTTAAATTCATAACGATGACGATGTCTTTCGTACACGAGCTCATCGTTGTAACACTTCATTGCCAAAGAATCATCCGCAAGCTTGCATGGGTACAATCCAAGGCGCATTGTTCCGCCAAGATCCTCGATGTCCTTTTGTTCAGGCAATAGGTCGATCACCGGATACGGGGTAGCCGGATTGATCTCCGAGCTGTTGGCACCTTCGAGACCCAGAACAGAGCGAGCATATTCAATGACAGAAACCTGCATCCCGAGGCAAATGCCAAAGAACGGTATTTGTTGCTCACGAGCATAACGGATCGCGGAAATTTTGCCTTCAATACCGCGATCTCCGAAGCCGCCAGGAACGAGAATGCCGCCAATACCGCCGAGCAGATCGCCAACGTTCTCATCGGTAATTTCTTCTGCGTTCACCCAACGGACTTTAACTTCTGCATTCGCATCGAATCCGGCATGGGAGAGGGATTCAACCACGCTCAAATAAGCATCATGCAGTGCAACGTATTTGCCAACAATGGCAATTTCAACCGTATTCTCAAGCTTGTTGATCCGATCGACCAGAGCTTCCCACTCGGTCATGTCCGGCTTCGGTGTCGTCAGCTTCAGGTAGTTAACCACGATTTCATCGAGGCCTTCGTCACGCAGGTTCAGCGGAACCTCGTACAAGGTCGATGCGTCACGGCATTCCACTACGGCATTTTCATCGATATCACAGAAAAGGGCGATTTTCGCTTTCATGTCTGCGGACAATTCATGCTCGGTGCGGCATACGATCACGTTCGGTTGAATGCCGATGCTGCGAAGCTCTTTTACGCTGTGCTGGGTCGGTTTCGTCTTTACCTCGCCTGCTGCTTTAATGTAAGGAATCAGCGTAACATGAATGTACATCACATTTTCGCGACCGATTTCGCTCTTGATCTGACGAATGGCTTCAAGGAACGGCAAGCTCTCGATATCGCCCACGGTACCGCCGATTTCCGTAATAACCACATCCGAACCCGCTTCGCGGCCCGCACGGAATACACGTTCTTTAATTTCATTGGTAATATGAGGGATAACCTGAACGGTTCCACCCAAATATTCGCCGCGACGTTCTTTACTAATGACCGACGAATAAACTTTACCCGTGGTGACATTGCTGTTTTTGGACAGGTTGATGTCAATAAATCGTTCATAATGCCCCAAATCGAGGTCCGTCTCGGCTCCGTCATCAGTTACGAATACTTCACCGTGCTGATATGGACTCATGGTTCCCGGATCCACGTTCAAATAGGGATCGAATTTCTGGATCGTAACCTTGAGTCCTCTGTTTTTCAGCAGCCTGCCCAGTGAAGCCGCAGTAATCCCTTTACCCAGGGAAGACACAACCCCGCCCGTCACAAAAATATACTTTGTCACTATAAAAACCCTCCTATTAAAGTCCAGTAAATTCAGGAACATAAATTGAACTAAAGTTTATATCGGAAGGCTTATCTTTCTTTAGCTCAATTTATATACATATGATGTTTAGCGTAACCCTTTTTCACAAATTCCACACGAAAAAGGGCAGCGCCGGTTTATTGCTTTTTACCGTCCGCTTGAACAACAATGCGCCATTTGGAATCAAATGGCACAAAGTAGGTAATCCGGCATCTATATAGAGTAGACTTTTAACGAATCAGTCCATTCTACAGAAGCAAAATATCCTAAAAAATGGATGATTTTGCCTCAAAAAAACAAAAAAAGTGACACCCGTAGGACGGGGCACTTTTTATTATTTTGCGCATATTTAAATCTCAATCATAAGCCCATGCAATAGTTTACTCTGTGCCTTGTCCCCTGTCAAGAGAGAAAGGCAAACGGATTAATATTTATCCTCTTCGTCAGAGTCGTCTTCGGAATCCTCTTCTTCTTCGTCGAGATCTTCCTCTTCTTCATCGATCTCTTCGTCTTCTATGATGCCGTCTTCCTCAACCTCTTCCTCAGAGTCATCGTCGGAATAGATATCGTCGTGGTCTTCATCGATGCGGTCGAAATCCTCGTCGCTGTCATCCGCGCTGAAGTTATCGTCATCATCGGCAAAATCGTCGTCATCATCATCGTCATCATCGTCGTTAATGATCCGCGGACGCTTGGCGCTTGCAATCGGATCTTCGGAGCGGTCGACTGGATACCAGCGTTTCAGTCCCCAAAGGTTGGTTCCGACGCAGGCAAAACGGCCATCGATATTAATTTCTGTATATAGCTGCGCAACGGTATCTTGAATTTCTTCTTCCGTCAAGCCGCGAAGCTTGGCAACCTCTTTCATCAAGTCAAGATAGTAAAATGGTGTATTCGCTGCCTTCAGCACGGCAAAAGCCAAATCCACCAGTGGCATTTCCCTGATCTTTTCAGGGTCCAGCTTTAATTGGAGTGAGTTACTCACTAACGGACACTTCCTCTCACGCAATGTTCAATTATACGGAAAATGTGAAGTCGTTCAGACCGTATAAAATCCTACTTTATAACAACATATCCATTATCAAAACTAAGTAAAACCTATTTAGAAATAAATTGCAAGTTTTAATGTTGTGAACGCATCGCTGCCGGCATCCAAACGAAAAAGGCAGGGTTGCCCCTGCCCGTTGACTGTATCCGTCCCTGGCAGGGCCTGCCCACCGGGATGATCGAAAGAGCGCCTATTGTCTCTTCCATTTATTTTATGTCCACGGGCGGCTTTTGACATTCAGACAGGGCCTATTTCCATAAAAAAGGGCAAGTTCCCACTCGTAGCAGCCATCTCCCACATACAATGCAAAAGCAGGGTTCATTATGAGGGGGACTGCCCAATATGGACTACACCGGGTTAATAGAGATGCTGCTTGAAGACATGGAGAGTCCCGCACCATCCGGAGCCAAACGTATAATCACTTTCGTAAATCCCCGGCAGTATAACGCATTCCAACGGACACTGCAGGAGCTCAAAGCCCTTCATCCTGAATGGCCAGAACTGCCGTCATCCCATCTGTTGAAATCTGTCATGACGCCCTTGTCCGGCAGCATCAAACATCTGGATCCGTTTAAAAATGAGGTTTTGATTGAGGAAGACAGCCTGATTCAGGTGCACACACTAGCAAATAAGATTAACCAAGGCCCGGGCGTACCCTATGGTGTCAAGCAAATCCAGGCCCCCAAGGCTTGGTCTACCTCAACCGGGTACAGGGTAAAGATTGGCGTTATCGATACCGGCGCCGACTATTACCATCCGGATCTTCGCCAATCCCTGGCAAAAGGGATCAATCTGCTGAACAGACATATGATGCCACTCGATGATAATGGGCACGGTACCCATATTGCCGGCACCATTGCGGCTGCCAACAGTACAGAAGGCATGATCGGTGTTGCGCCCCGGGCCACAATTTATCCGGTCAAAGCCTTTGATCATAACGGCTCCGCCTATGTATCCGATATTATTCAAGGAATCGACTGGTGCATTCGCAGCCGCATGCATATCATCAATATGAGCTTTGGCATGAAGACACGCAGCAAAGCGCTGCTCGATATTGTGAACAAAGCCTATGCGTCCGGCATCTCCATCGTCGCCTCCTCCGGCAATGACGGAAAGCGTCGAAACATTGACTATCCCGCTAAATATCCGCAGACTATCTCCGTTGGAGCCACAGATCGTCATCGCCGCATCGCCAGCTTCAGCAACCGCGGAGAGTTTATTGATATTTATGCGCCTGGAGATAAAATTATATCCTCCTGGACTCATGGCAAGTATCACGAAATGAGCGGCACTTCCATGGCAACCTCGCATGTCAGCGGAGCCATCGCACTTTTACTCGCGCAGAATCCCGATCTGCAGCCGGCAGAGATCAAAGCCTTACTGCTGCAAACGGCCACGCCCCTGCGAAACAAGAAAGGACAGAGACGCCCAGGCGAAGGCCTCGAGGTCAATGCCCTCAAGCTGCTGAAGGAAGGCATCAAAAGAAAACCACTAAATTCGCAATATTAAAGGCCGTCCCTGCTGTTATGCAGTAGGGACGGCCTTTTCAACTAAATTCGCAAATATATGTTTTCGGTTCCTACATTTGCTCCGGCGCACTCACGCCAACCAGTCTCAGCACATTGGCGATGACTGTACGGACGGCTCCCAGCAGGGCAAACCGGGCCTGCGTTTGTGCAGCATCCTCGGTAATGACACGCTGCGCTCTGTAATAGCTGTGGAACAAAGAGGCCAGATCATAGACATAGCGGATCATGCGATGCGGCGCATAGTTGGTCGCTGCCACGGAGATCTCCTCCGGAAGTTCACCGATCTTGCGGAGCAAATCATATTCATGCTCGGTATTGAGCAAACTGAGATCAACTTCAGCCAGCGGCAACAACGTAACGCCCTGCTCCTCGGCTTGACGATAAATGCTGCAAATACGGGCGTGGGCATACTGAACATAGAACACCGGATTTTCATTGGACGTCGAAATCGCCAGATCCATGTCAAAATCCAGGTGCGAATCCATACTGCGCATGGTAAAGAAGTAGCGGATCGCATCGATGCCGACTTCTTCCATCAGATCCTCCATCGTCACGGCTTTGCCTGTCCGTTTAGACATTTTCACTTTTTCGCCATTTTGGAACAAGCTGACCATTTGGGCAATCAGCACCGTCAATCGTTCCGGATCATAGCCGATCGCTTCCATGGCCGCTTTCATCCGCGGAATGTAACCATGATGGTCGGCTCCCCAAATATTGATCAGGCGGTCATAGCCACGTTCAAATTTATTACGGTGGTATGCGATATCCGGTGTCAGGTACGTGTACGTTCCGTCATTTTTCACCAGCACGCGATCTTTGTCGTCGCCATATTCCGTGGTGCGGAGCCAGGTTGCCCCGTCTTGCTCATACACCTGTCCTTTGGACTTCAGTTCGTTCAGGGATTCCACGACCAATCCTTTTTGATAAAGTGAGGTCTCACTGAACCATTCGTCAAAATGGACTCTGAATTTGTTCAAGTCCCGCTTGATCTTATTCAGTTCTTTTTCGAGTCCGTACTCACGGAAAAATGCCGCGCGCTCTCCAGGATCCATGGACAGCAAAGCGTTGCCTTTCTCGGCTACAAGCTCTTTGGCAAAGCCTTTGATGTCCTCGCCATGATATCCGTCCTCAGGCATGTCGACATTTTGTCCAAGCTCCTGCATATAACGGGCTTCAATGGATTTACAAAGGTTCTCGACTTGGTTACCCGCATCATTGATGTAGTATTCGCGCGTCACTTCGTATCCGGCAAAGTCCAGCAGGTTGCATAGTGCATCCCCTACCGCTGCGCCGCGCGCGTGGCCTAGATGCAGACTGCCGGTCGGATTGGCACTAACGAACTCCACCTGAATCTTTTCACCTTGACCGAGGTTGATGCGTCCGTAGCCATCGCCTTGCTCCTGAACCTGCTGCAACACCGGATACAAGTAACTTTTATTCAACGTAAAGTTGATAAAGCCGGGCCCGGCAATGTCTGCTTTTTCAATGGATGCCTTTTTCATATCGAAATGCTCTAGAATCGCCTCGGCAATCTGACGCGGGTTTTTCTTGGCGATCCGTGTCAGCTGCATGGCGGCGTTCGTAGCCAGATCCCCATGGGACTTGTCCTTTGGAACCTCGAGTGCAAACACTGGCAGCTCTTCACGGCTCGCGATACCTGCAGTAACCACTGCATCGGCAAGTGCTTCAGTCACCAGTTGATTAATATGTTCTAATGGATTGGTTGTCATTGAATATCCTCCTGTATATGCAAACTAATGTCGAAATGCCCTGTGCATTCCTCATAAACGTACAAATCATACGTCCAAGATACCGTACCTGAAAGCCCTCCATCCAGTTGGACCTTGAGCGAGCTTGTATGTGTCGAGAGATTAAACGAAGTGTATGGTGAACGGTAAAAGCCAGGCAGCATATGCCCTTCCTGAAAGGTTTGTTCCGATTCTACCGCGCCATGCCGGATCATTTTCAAGGTGTCCTGGGTGATCTTCAGCAGTGTCCGGATCTTCTGTCCCTGCTGATCCTTCTCCGGCTCCTCATATTTGAGATAGAGCGCGCCGCCGCGTTCGAACACTTCGGCCTCCGTCTCCTGCAATACATTCTCGCCTTCTTGCCGGCTTTGAAGACGAATGCGGGCCTTTTTGGCTTCTTGCATAAGTATACGGCTCCATTCTATTCTTTCCTATTGTAATACTATATCCAGTTCACTGGTTCAATTCAATATGAAGGCCGATTGAAAATCACGTTCCAGCCCTTTACCCTCTGCTATTATACAGCTTTCACACGAGCTGTTCTTCATATTCTTTCAAATCCCGTATTACCTAAAAAATGGAATATAGCTATAATGTTATCTACTATGACTCCATCCACATGGGGATTTGCGTGAGGAGTGGGATGAAGTTCGGAAAAAGAGAAACGTCGTCACAACAAAAGGATAGACCCACAGGTCTATCCTTTTAAGTGTCCTTACGGTTATCGTGTTCTTGTATTATGGCTGTAGCGCTTCCTTAAAGGCAAACTTGCGGCTCCAAGTAGCGCCTCCGTCTTGCGTTGAGTAAATGGAGGATTTGGTGGAGCTGGTCACGACCAGCCAGCCGATCTTGCCGTCCACAAAGGAAATGCGGGCATCGTAGCCGTTCACGGTCGGTTTCATATTCTTCCACGTCTTCCCCCCATTGTAGGTAACACCGACCGACACCATGCCTCCGGCCGGAGAGCCTCCTGCCAGGAATGCAGTTTCTTTACCAACCAGCTGCATATTGCCCGGATGTCCGCCTGGCTGTGCAGGGCCTTCCTTCGCTACAGGCGTCCAGCTGCCAGGAGCCGGACCGCCGCCAGCCGTATCTTGGGCGATTACCCGCTTCCAGTGAGATCCCTGGTCTGTACTTCCGTACAGAGAATACGATACTTGGGACATGCCCGAATCGCCATAGAGAACAGCCCATACCTGATTGTCTTTACCGTAAATTTCACCGCCTGAGGTTGATGGGGTCTTCACTGTCAGTTTTGTAGCCCAGCTATGTCCACCATCGCGAGTCTGCATGACTCTGTATCCGCTACCCGGAACAATCGTCAGAACATATCCCGTCTTTGTATTATTAAATGTCGCATAGCGGGTATTCGCGGGCGTTGGCACCTTCACCCAGCTGTTGCCGCCATTGTCGGTGCGGTACGCTGCAATGCCGGTGTACCCATACCCCGTTTGGCTGTCTATCATCTGTATCCGTTCAAAGTGATTCTTTCCGGTATATACCCCTTTCCAATGGGAACCGCCGTCTGTGGTCTTGATCAGATATGTCGTCTGCTGCGATGGCATTGTGGCCAGCGCCCAGCCGTTGACGTTATTGATAAAGTCCATTTGCGTAAACTGCCACTGTCCTTTATAAATTTCCTGCCAGTGGCATCCTGCATCCGAGGTTCCGATCATAAAGCCCGTACCTGCTGCCCGGCCGGTACTGTCAGTGAGAAACTGAATGTCTGAGAAATGCAGCGGGTCTTGACCTTGACCCGTATGCTGCTTCTGAAGGCTTTGCAACAGACCATGGTCTCCGCTGCCGCAAGGAGCCGGTGCCTGCGATGCTGCCGATGCTTCCCTCGCCGGCGCCGCCCAACTAATTGGCAGTGCCAGCAGTACGGCTGCTGCAGCCGCTGTATAACGCTTCATCCATTCGTGTATTATCATTTCAACACCTCCATGTACATTGAATTTACCCGATTATGGTGCGGATCACACGATGATTTCAATATTGTCATATGTATTTTCAGAAACCGGAAAAATACAAATGCAAAAAAGCATCCTTACGTTCAGCAAGGGCAGACTTCCGTCTGTTTTTCCCAGCCTCCCGTTTAGGATGCTTTTTTAACATGATTCTATTTTACAAATCCAAGAAGCATTTCGCGGATCAGCTTGGCTGCCACGATTTGCGTTTGCTGCGTTGGATCATAAATCGGCGCCACTTCCACCAGATCGCAGCCTACCACGTTAACGGCAGAGCCTGCAATCAGATGCACAGCTTCCAGCAGTTCTTTAGAGGTAATGCCTCCCGCTTCTGCCGTACCCGTGCCTGGTGCGGCAGACGGATCAAGCACATCGATATCGATCGTCACATATACGGGACGGTTCCCCATTTTAGGCAGGGCTTCCTTTAGCGGAGCTGCAACTTCAAATGGATGGAAGTTGATGTTCTCGTGTCCGAATTTAAACTCCTCGCGCGACCCGGAACGAATACCGAATTGATAGATGTTTTTCCCACCCATCAGCGCAGCCGCTTTGCGAACCGGCGTAGAGTGCGACAACGGCTCGCCCTCATACTGCTCACGCAGATCGGCGTGTGCGTCGATGTGGATCAGGATCAGATCAGGGTACTTCGCATAGACTTGCTCAATGATCGGCCAAGTGACCAGATGCTCTCCGCCAAGTCCGATCGGAAATTTATCATCATCGAGCAGCTTGCCTACGTATTCACGGATAACATCAAGGCTGCGCGCTGCGTTGCCGAAAGGCAGCAGCAGGTCGCCAGCATCGAAATACGTCATATCGTCAATACTTTTGTCCAGATAAGGACTGTACTCCTCCAAACCTACGGAAGCCTGGCGGATATGGGAAGGACCAAAACGCGAGCCGGGACGGAAGCTGACGGTATAGTCCATCGGCATTCCATAAATGACGGCTTTGGAGCCTTCGTAATCCTCGGAGCTGCAAATAAATACGTTGCCGGAGTAAGCTTGATCCAGTTTCATCTTGTTGGTTCCCCCTATTTCGTCAAATCTTCTACAAATTTAGGCAATACAAATGCCGCTTTATGCAAGCGAGGCGTGTAATACTTCGTGTCCATTTCAGGAATATCCGCTTCGTTCACTTCGAGCGGATCATATTTTTTACTGCCCATCGTAAATGTCCACAAACCGCTTGGGTATGTTGGAATGTTGGCGCCATACACACGCACGATCGGGAAAATCTCTTTCACGTCGCGGTTTACCTTTTGAATCAAGTCCGCCTTGAACCAAGGGTTGTCCGTTTGTGCCACGAAGATGCCGTCGTCCTTCAGTGCCTCGTAAATGCCTTGGTAGAAGCCGCGCTCGAACAAGGGTGCTGCCGGTCCTACAGGTTCAGTAGAGTCAACCATGATAACGTCATATTCGTTTTTGTGCTGGTGAATATGCATGAAGCCGTCATTCACATGCACTTCTACCCGTGGGTCTTCAAGCTTGCCGGCGATCGACGGGAGATATTTTTTGGAATACTCGATGACTTTGCCATCGATATCCACCAGCACCGCTTTTTCCACTTCCGGATGCTTGATGATTTCGCGGATAACTCCGCCGTCGCCGCCGCCAACAACAAGGACATGTTTAGGATTCGGATGCGTATTAAGTACGGGATGCGCCACCATTTCGTGGTAAACAAATTCATCCTTCTCCGTAGTCATCACCATGCCGTCCAGTAAAAGCATATTTCCAAATTCTTCAGTTTCCACCATTGCCAGATCCTGAAAATCGGTTTTTTCACTCACATATGTTTGTTTAATTTTTGCCGTAATCCCGAAAGCGGGGGTCTGCTTCTCCGTGAACCACAATTCCATCGTTATTACCTTCTTTCCGCTAGAATAGAGGGGATTTTGTTCAGTTGTTTCTTTCTCCCGGACGATTCCAGGTTAGGCTGAATCCCCGCCTTGTCATGGACATAGTCCATACTGTTACATTGTACCAAACTATGGATGTATAAACACATCCTTTGAATTATACGCGATGTGAGAAATAGCTGTAAAGAAACAGTTTTTCTCTCTTTTTATAACAAAATATTTAAAGCTTGCAACGCACGAAAACCGTCGGTTTCTCTGTTTTTTTGCGCTTATCGATACTTGTTTATAGGCTTTGAGTGAATATCCCAGCTCCTCTTTCCCCATAATGAATGTATATAAATGGAAGGGAAGAAACGCCATGCCGCAGCCTCATAACACGAAGTCTAAACGGAAAAGCCGGTTTGCCGCGTTGATCAAGCTGATGCTGGCCATGACCGTAGCGGTCATTGTTTCCGTAGGCATCTTACTTGGTTATCTGTATCAAAAAAGCCTTCCCGTCGCCGATACCGACCGCAACTCCCGCCTCCTGGACAGCCAAGGCAGCATTATGGCCACCTTCTCAGCGAGCGGCCGCAACTATGAGCCCGTCGCACTTAAACAGATATCCCCCATGCTAATTCAGGCCACTCTCGCTGTTGAAGACCGGAAATTCTATGACCATATCGGATTTGACCTGAAGGGCATGGGCCGGGCCATTCTCGTTAATCTGAAGGAGATGGAGCGGGCGCAGGGGGCA
This sequence comes from Paenibacillus dendrobii, assembly GCF_009807035.1. Lineage (GTDB taxonomy): Bacteria > Bacillota > Bacilli > Paenibacillales > Paenibacillaceae > Paenibacillus_AQ > Paenibacillus_AQ dendrobii. Next base: position 30,056 of record NZ_WUBI01000011.1, on the reverse strand, counting down.
AGTACTTTGACCCAACAGCTAGCCCGAAATCTGTATTTGTCTCATGCCAAGACCTGGACTCGAAAGTTCAAAGAAGCGATGTACACAGCGCAGCTGGAGATGAAATATAGCAAAAACGAGATTCTGCAGATGTACCTTAATGAGATCTATTACGGACACGGGGCCAATGGGATCGAAGCTGCTTCACAGATGTATTTTGGCAAATCAGCCTCCGAACTCGACCTGGCAGAAAGTGCTATGCTCGCAGGGATCCCGAAGGGTCCAACCTATTATTCCCCGTATAATCACATGGATAATGCGAAGAGACGCCAGAAAATTGTGCTCAGCACCATGGTGGAAACCGGCGATATTACGAAACAGGAAGCAGACACTGCTGCTGCCGAAGTGCTTCGGTTTAAACCGCAGGGGCAGCAACAAGTCCGTGTGACCGCTCCTTTTTTTCGCGACTATGTCAAAAATCTTGTCACCACCCAGCTGGGTGTCAGTGAAGAGCAGCTGGATCACGGCGGGCTGAATATATATACGACGCTAGATCCCCATGCACAGGCGGCAGCTGAGCAAGCCGTTGCCCAAGGGATGGACGCACAGAGCGAACTGGAGACGGCGCTTGTATCCATCGATCCCCGTACCGGATATGTCAAAGCCATGGTAGGCGGCAAAAACTATAAGACCAGCCAGTTCAACCACGCGCTTGCCAAAACACGCCAGCCGGGTTCTTCCTTTAAGCCGATCATGTATCTAACGGCCTTGTCTTCCAAAACAATGACCGGATTAAGCACATTCAATAGTGAGCCGACCTTATTCCACTACGACGACAACCGGAAAACGTACCAGCCCAGCAATTTCGGAGATAAGTATTTGGGCGAAATCAATATGCAGGAGGCGATCGCAGCCTCAGACAATATTTATGCCGTGAATACCCTGCTAAAGGTGGGCGCCGACAACGTGATTACGATGGCCCGCAAACTCGGCATTATCAGCCCGCTCCACTCCGTGCCTTCTCTAGCACTGGGCACCTCGCCCATCAGTCCGTTTGAAATGGCCTCCGCCTTCGCCGTGATGAGCAACAGCGGTAAGCGCATGCCCCCTGTTGCCGTTCTGAAAATCACAGATGCCGCTGGTGAGGTGATCTACCAGGCCCCTGAAGCAACCGGCGATCAGGTCGTCGATCCTGCCGCGGCATATGTGCTCACGCATCTTATGGAAAGCGTGTTCGAATCGGGGGGAACAGGCAGTCGGGTCTCCTCCATGATCAAGCGGCCTGTTGCCGGTAAAACGGGTACGACCGACACCGATGCCTGGATGGTCGGATACACGCCGGAGCTGGCAACCGCGGTATGGGTCGGATACGACAAAGGACGTGACATCACTACGATGGACGGACATCGCGCCGCTCCCATCTTCGCCCAGTTCACCGAAAAGGCGCTGGAAAACGTGCCTCCAAAGATTTTTGCCATTCCGAACGGAGTGGTGACCGCATATGTCGATAAGTCGTCAGGCAAGCTGGCGTCCGCCGATTGTCCTGACAAGAAACTCGAGGTATTCATCGCCGGCACGGAACCCACCGAGTACTGCTCATTACATGGCGGAGAACAAAAACAGCCTGCCGCAAACAGCGGCAACCCCGAGGAGCGCTCCTGGTGGAGTCATTTCAAGCGGTGGCTGACAGACTAACACGAAGTATAAAGGCCTTCCTTGGGGTCAGGAACGTGACTCCGGGAGGCCTTTTTTTTCTTGCCGTTCTGACCTAGACCTCCCCCATTCCGCGTGATACATTAGGATTGAATCCAATACATGGATAATCTTAATCATGATATTGCGTAATAAAGGAGACTCTGAATGGTCAAAAAAATCCTTTGGGCCCTCGCCAGTGTCGTGCTTGCCGCCGTTTTGATTGTCGGGGGGTTTATATTGTATGTGACAATCACAGACTATAAACCGGCCGCGACCGTACCGGTCACCATCGCCAACAGTCAAGAACATGTGCTGAAGAAGGGAACGTCCTTTACTTTAACGACGTTTAATATCGGGTATGCCGGATTAGACAAAGATGAAGACTTTTTCATGGATGGCGGGACTCATTCACGCTCGAGCAGCAAAGTGCAAACCGTTCTGAATCTGAACGGCATTGGGACATTTTTAAAAGATAGTCACTCCGACATTATTTTTATCCAAGAAGTCGATGTGAATTCTTCACGCAGCTATCATATGGATGAGATTGGTGCTTTACAGAACTTTCTTAAGGGCTACAGCTTCTCCTATGCGGACAATTACAAAGTGCCATGGGTACCCGTGCCGATAATTCATCCGATGGGCTCTGCCCACAGTGGTTTGCTGACTCTTTCTTCCTATAAAAGCACGAGCGCAACCCGCTATGCTCTTCCCGGCAAAGAAAAATGGCCGCAGCAGCTGTTCGATTTGGATCGTGCCTTCATCGAAAACCGAATGCCTGTGGAAAATGGCAAGGAGCTCGTCCTTGTCAACCTCCATCTGTCTGCCTTTGATAAAGGCGGAAGCATCCGTAAACAGCAGCTGGAGTTTTTAGGCGAATACATCAAGAAGGAATCTGAAAAAGGTAACTATCTGATTATAGGGGGCGACTGGAATCACTCGCTGCCGGGTACCGACCCTAAGGCATTCGCAGCGACCCAGGACTGGCCGGATTGGTTGCAGCCCTTCCCTGAAAACTTCAAGCCGGAGGGATTCCAGTGGGCTGTCGACAAAAATACGCCTTCGGTTCGGACTGTCGATACAGCATATCAGGAGGGCGTGAACTTCCGGGCCGTTATAGACGGATTCCTGGTCTCTCCAAACGTGGAGATCGTCAACGTTCAGGGGCATGATTTACAGCACGAGCATAGCGATCACAACCCGGTTACAGCCGAGTTTATATTGAAATAAAAGGATGAGGAGATCTGTGGCATATGCGAGATCCGACGCTGATTCCCCCTTCGCTGCTGTCACGGACGGCTCTTGAAGCAGCCCCGCTCCTGCTGGGCCAAACCTTGGTAAGCGTCACGGGGGACGGGGAAATCCGCTGCCGCATCGTGGAAACGGAGAGCTACGGCGGAGCTGAGGATCAGGGAAGCCATGCCTTCGGCAACCGGCGCACTGCCCGGACGGAAGTCATGTTTGCTGCAGGCGGTCTTGCTTACGTATATCTGATCTACGGCATGTATTCCTGTCTGAATGTGGTCGTCGGGGATAAAGACGATCCTCAAGCCGTTCTAATCCGGGCGGTAGAGCCATTATCCGAAATGGATGCGGAACTGATGCATAGATATCGGGGACGATTCTCGGGAAAGGCTGCCAATCTTAGCAATGGCCCAGGCAAGTTGTGCCGCGCGCTGCGAGTCGACAGAAGCCTGAACGGTTATCCGATGGACCGTATGGACAGCCCCCTGCGTTTGGAAGCGGGAGATCCGGTGCATGAGCTGCCGATCGTGCAGTGTCCAAGGGTTAATATCGATTATGCCGGGGATTATGTCATGAAGCCCTGGCGCTTTTATATAGAAGGAAATTCTTACGTATCCGTCAAAAGTAAGCATCCGGTTCCATTTAAAATGGACACTTTGCCTTAATATCTTGCACTCAGGCGCAAGATTTTGTTGAGATCGGAGGTCTCATCGTCGATCCGGCAAGCCGGGGAGAAGGCATCGGCCGGAATAAAGCACAATCAACGCAAAGGGTCTGCCCTGCTCTTGTTGTTCGCAACAAGCCCGCGGGCAGACCCTTTTGTGTCTTTCACTTCAGCAAAACGAACCTCTTCCTAAGCCTCCAGCGCTTGTTTCAGCTCTTCAGGCGACTTCTCCCACCATTCCTCGTTATGAGAAACGAGCAGATCCTTCAGCAGCTTCTTCTCCTCGGCTCCCAGCTCATCCAGCATGAATTTGCGCTTCAGCGCACTATCCATCCGGTTCACATGCTCCGCAAGAATCTTCCAGCCGCGGCGCTCTTCCTCATCGATCCACATTTCACTGGCTGTAGCCCCGCCGTAAAACTGACCTTCGGCATCGCGATCTACCGCTACCCAGACAATCCAAACCTGCCGTCCGTTCGGTACATCTTCACGATTCGTGGAGAAACGAATCCGGCGTTCAGGCTTGCTCTTGGCATGCATGGCACCGATATCAATCGTTGCTACGCCGCGATCAATAATGACCGGTGAGATATTATTCAGATCAATAGAGCCCGCGCCAAAGCCCATCTTATGCTTGCTCTTGCTGCTGACAATATTCAGCGCGATTTGTTTTTTACCGATTTGCTCGTTGTTATCCATTCGCTCGTGTTCCTCCTATAAGAAAAATGTCTACCCGGACTTCCTCTCGCTTTAAGCGAAATTGGCATAGTAGCGAACCAGGGCCGGAATAGGCATCCTGCTTTGTTATTTTGATATCCCTATCAAGTGGACCAGGGTTCTAGTCCATCTTATTCATTAACTTAATTTTATTTTAACTAATAATCACTGGAAAGCCAACATATACATGCTTTAGATGCTTGTCAACGGGAGGTATTCGTATATGGCTCCAGCACGCGCCAAAATCGTCATTTCATCGTTACTTGCCCTCTGTCTTCTGCTTGCGGGAACAGGGTGGCTCATCTTCAGGGATGCACCGGAATCACAGCCCTCCTATGCTCCGGATCAGGCCAAGCCTCCCAAGCTATCCGCACCGATCGTTCAACAGGAAAGCGTACAGAAACCAACGGCCGAGATCCTCAGCAAGCGGGTCGTGGAATACCACATTGATACGACACTGGACCCGGACAACCGTGTCATCAAAGGAACCCAGACGCTAACATGGACCCATCCCGGTAAAAAAACGGTGAACGAGCTCTACTTTCATCTCTATCCCAATGCATTTTCGTCGATGGACTCCACATTTATGAAGGAATCCGGAGGTAAGCTTCGGAACGACTCCATGCCCTCGGACGGTTTCGGTTCCATGACCATTACCGATATGAAAACCGCCGAAGGCCTCTCACTAATGCACCGCATACAGTATGTCCAGCCTGACGACGGCAATGCCAAGGACAAGACCCTTATCAAGGTTCGGCTTCCCAAACCCGTCAAGGGCGGTGAAAGCATTACGCTCAGCATCCAGTTTGAGGTCAAGCTCCCCAAAATATTCGCCCGGATGGGTACCGCTGATGATTTTGTTATGGCCGGACAATGGTTCCCCAAAATCAGCGTTTATGAACCCGCAGGCGTAAGAGGGCGCACAACAGAAGGCTGGAATTTGCATCAATACCATGGAAATTCCGAGTTTTACGCCGACTTTGGCATCTACAGCGTTCGAATTCATGTACCGGACAACTATATCGTCGCAGCGACCGGATTCCCGGTTCAATCCGCCCAGGTGCGCAACAAGGAGAAGATCTACCAATTTTATGCGGATGATGTGCACGACTTTGCCTGGTCAGCTTCACCGAACTTTGTCGTTGCCGAGGAGCCATTTTCCTCAGCCGAGGTTCCTGGGGTGAAGATCAAGCTATATTTAGACCCTGCTCACAAGGATTTAAAGGAGCGATATTTCTTTGCCGCCAAAGCCGCGCTGAAGTACTTCAGCAAATGGTATGGTACCTATCCATACTCTACCTTGTCCATCGTCGTACCACCTGAATCGGGCAACGGTGCAGGTGGAATGGAATATCCAACGCTGGTAACCGCCTTCGGCGCGAAGGATGATTCGCCCGGGTACGATCTGGAGCGAACCGTCATCCATGAGATCGGCCATCAGTACTTCTACGGCATGCTTGCCAGCAATGAATTCGAAGAGGCCTGGTTGGACGAAGGCTTTACCTCCTATGCCGAGGATAAGCTCATGGAGCAGGAATATGGCGTCATTCCGAATTTGCCTGTACAGGCTTCCTTGATCTCTTCCCCGATGTCATTAACGCAGGAAGCGTGGAAATACGGCTCACAGGATCAGTATGCACTCAATGTTTATTACCGTGCCAAGCTGTTGTTGAAGGGAATGGAAGAGCAGGTTGGAACCCAGACGATGAGTAAGATTATGAGCACCTATGCCAAAAAGTACCGGTTCAAACATCCAACCACGACCGATTTTCAAAAGGTAGTCGAGCAAGTTACCCGCAAATCCTGGCAAACATTCTTTGACCAGTATATTTACGGCAATGAGATGGCCGATTTCGCGGTCGACTCGATCTCCGTACGTAAAAAAGACGGTGATGCATCCCCGATCTACGAATCCACAGTCAAAATATCGAAAAAAGGCGGCGATTACCCGGATGTACCTGTTCTGTTTACCTTTACCGACGGACACACCCTAAACAAGGTATGGAACGGATCGGGTGACAACGCCGAATTCAAGCTAGAATACAAAGCGCCCCTAGCCTGGGCGATGGTTGATCCAAAGTATTCGATTGTGATCGAGAATAAACACATTAACAACTATTTAAAAGCGGATATGGATCAAAAGGTTCTGATCCGCTGGAACTTGAGTATCACCAAGCTGATTGAGACTCTGCTTGGAAGTCTGTCCTGGTGAGGTGAGAACCGGTGAAATCCCATATCGCAAGTGGCTGGAAAAGCCTTAAAAATCAATTTTATATCGTCATCATTCTCTTTTTGTACCAGCTCATCTGGGGCTACTTTCTATACCGTCTGGTTCATTCAGCCGTCACGCCGCTGCTGATGCGTTATCCCGATCCTCCCCCCAATGAGCTGAGCCAGCTGCTCTACTATATTGAAGGGAAAATGAGCTTATCCACAAGCGGCGTCGTGCATACCTACATCTGGATCCTTCTGGGCATGTTTGTATTGCGTATGCTGCTCACACCATTCATTCACGCCGGAATATTCTACGGTCTGCACCGGGAACGGGAAGGTGAGATTGGACTATATTTCTTCCAGGGCATGAAACGCCACGGCAAAGTCGTCTTTCTGTTCCATCTGGCGGAGTGGATACTCATTGCAGCACCGGCTTATTGGATCTTGCCCAAGGCTTATGAGACGCTTCTGAACGGAATGCAGCTGACAACGATCGTCATGGATATCCTCCCCTTTGCGGCAGCGTGGCTGTTGTACAGTTACATCATTCATCAGCTCATTCTTTTTATGCAGTTCGGCAAGACCGCAGGTAACAGCCTTTTAGCTCCCTTATGGCATTGTTTCCGAGGTGCGCTGCCCTTACTCGGCATTTCGCTTGTCCTTGGCACAGCATCCCTGCTCCTTTTCAGTCTCTGCACCAGCATTTCTATCATGTGGGCGGGAATCCTGGCTCTTATTCTGCAGCAAGGCTATCACCTGATCAGCTGCGTGATGAGAATATGGGGCATTTCAGCCAAGTTCGATCTTTGGCATCATCAAGCTCATAAACGTGCAGAAGAATAAGGAAAATGTCTATCGATGCTTCCTAGCAAGTCAGACCGCGCTTAGACGGCGTTTTCTTGAGAAATGAGGATCTCTCTAACAAATAATCATCCCGATTGATCCTTCAAAAAATAAAAGTTAATTTTTTGTCATCACTACAACCCCCTGATAGAAGAAAAACCCCACCCTTTCCGTGGAAAAGGGCTGGGGTTTTATTGTTTTAAAGTGCTTGATGTATTTGCCAAAGAGCCGATCCTCTGATACAATAATTCGAGTACGAACTTAGTAACAACTTTGTAATTTTTGCTGTAACTATTCCAATTGTGCTGTAACGAAATTCAACGACAAATACCATTTGATAAGATACTATGCCGCTAATTCCACTTTCAGGTGCTTGATCAAGGCCGAATTCCTTGGCACCAGGAAGCGGGGGAACCACTTTGGGTGAATTGATCTCGTAACAGAGGGATCATAGGGGACTACCTTCTACCGAATCCTTAAGCTAACCTCGCAGGCAACCGGAAGGGGTTTATGTTTTTGAAAAAGAAGTTTGCAGCAGCCGCACTTGGAATCACGCTCATGTTCTCGATGGGAACCAGCGTATTCGCGGATTCATCACTGAATAATGTTGTCCATAAAACGATTGGTGTTACTTATAAAACTGGCGGAACCACGACGAACGGCTTCGATTGCTCCGGGTTTACGCGTTATGTATTTCAAAAGCTGGGTGTTTCCATTCCACGCCAATCCAGCGCACAGTTCAAAACAGGCACTGCAGTCTCCAAAAGCAACCTGAGAGCAGGAGATCTGGTATTCTTCAATACGACTGGCGCAGGCGTTTCCCATGTCGGGATCTACGTCGGAAACGGAAATTTTGCTCATTCATCCTCTTCGAAGGGTGTTACCATCAGCAAGCTTAGCAACAGCTATTTCGCCAACCGCTACATTGGCGCCAAACGAGTCATGAGTACTGCGAAGTACAAAGCAGCCGTTTACAACTAAAAAACTCACCCATAAACATATTGAATAACTACGCCCGCGTTGGAGATTTTTGCCGAAATCCCTCTCGCGGGTTTCTTGTTACTTATTAGACGGTTGAAACGGCTAAAAGGTAACAGTTTTTCATAAAAAAATTTATGAAAATTTTGAACTCCTCATTTCTCCTTACTTTCTTAACTCCTTTATACCCGCCTGTCCAACAAATAAACATCTTTTCCTATAAAATGTTCTATAAAGTTCCTTCTTTATTAAAAAAAACGGATAATTTTCGCCTCTTCTTAATAGAAACAATTGCCAAACGTAAAATCCTTTGTTACAATAGTCCCAGTGAGTTAGTAACAACTTTGTAATCTTTGCTGAACCGTTTGATATTAAGAAACGTTTCCTGATTTATATAGTGTAGAGAATCTATGCCGAATTTCCTCACACTAGGGAAGCGGGGGAACCACTTTGGGTGAATTGATCTTGCTTCAGAGGGATCATAGGGGACCTTCTACCGAATCCTTAAGCTAACCTCGCAGGCACCGGAAGGGGTATATTTGTTTGAAAAAGAAGCTAGCAGCAGCAGTCATGAGTTTTGCCATCGTATTTACCGTTGGAGCCGGAAGCGCATTCGCGGATTCCAAAATGGACAAAGTCATCGATGACGTCATTGGCACGAAGTACAGAACCGGGGGAATCACTACAAACGGTTTTGACTGTTCCGGATTCACCATGTACGTTTTCAAGCATTTGGGCATTAATTTGCCGCATCAATCCGGATCCCAGTTTAGTATGGGCACTTCCGTTTCGCGCAGCGACCTGAGAGCAGGAGACCTGGTATTCTTCAATACTTCCGGCTCCGGCGTTTCCCATGTCGGAATCTATGTCGGCGACGGAAAGTTTGCACATGCCTCTACTTCCCGCGGTGTTGTTGTCAGTTCGCTTAGCGAAAGCTACTACGTCAACCGCTACGTTGGCGCCAAACGAGTCATGAGCACGGACGCATATCAAACCGCCGCCGTTGATTCCGAAGACAATGATGACGTGCAGTAATGCCTTTTGCAACTCCAGGTAGTACGACAGCCCGTACATTGAGATTTTTGCCGAAATCTCATGTATCGGGTTTTTTTGTGGGCATCTATGCTGTATTAAATTACCAGTCCTGCCCTTATTCTTTCTTTACCCTTCCAGATGGGAAATAAACATGTGAAATCCAAAATTGAGGAATAGATTTTCGCAAATGTCGAATCCTACGTAGAAGCGCGCAGTCTTCTCGTGAAAGGAGGCCACGCACTTGAGCTTTTCCAAATATGCCTTCTCCGTTGTTCCCATGAGCCGAGAGCAGGCCAGGATGTGCAGCAGCTGGACATATGTTCCGCCTTATGACCGGATTTACGGCTGGCTTCCGTGGGATCAGATGGAGGCGCTTGGGGTCGAGTTCGGGGATCCTGATATCCGAAGCCAGCAATATATATCCGTCCTGGACGCCGAAGGAAGCCTGAGCGGCTTTGCCCAGCTCTTCCCCATGATCAACGTGGTTCGGCTTGGAATCGGTATGAGGCCTGATTTATGCGGTAATGGAATGGGTAAAAGCTTTGTACAAACCATCGTTCGTGAGGCTAGAATCCGCTATCCCGACCTGCCTGTTGATCTGGAGGTTCAGGATTGGAATGAAAGGGCCATTCGCACATACCTGAAATCAGGCTTTGAAATTACAGATACCTATGAGAAACAAACCCCGGAAGGACTGGGACGCTTTCACTGTATGGTATACGAAGGCGATTGAATTGCGTCAATGACAAATGGTACAAAATTGTGTATTTTTAGTGGCCTTTGCCCTGCTTTCGTTTGCTTTTTTGTCACAAACTATTTGATGTACCGGCTTGTTCCGTTATAATGAAGAAATGAAGAACTGCAGTTTACATAGAAAGGACGAAAACGGATGCAAAAATGGATCTTTAGCGGTGTATTAGTGATCGCATGCGTATTTGCGATTGTGCTCATGTTTACGCTGCCTGGCAAAGAACAAGTGGCTGAACAAGAAAAACCAACCATGCCTGAAGTGACAATGGATGCTACAGCGGCTGAAGCAACAATTAAAGCCCAAAGCTGCATTAGCTGCCACGGCGATCAGCTGCAGGGCGGTGTCGGACCTAACCTGCAAAAAATCGGCTCCCAGCTTTCTGCCGAAGAAATCTATACAATCGTGACTAAAGGTAAAGGCGGCATGCCTTCATTCAAGGACAAACTGAAGAGTGAAGAAATCGCTAACGTAGCCCAGTGGCTCGCGGCCAAAAAATAATGATCTATCTTCCTGTGAGGGAATAAAAAACACGCTTCGAATTCAAGACTCTGTAGTCCTGAACGAAGCGTGTTTTTTGTGTTTTAAAATTACATCTAACGTTTCTCACCCGAGCGCATTTTTTCGAACAATTCGTTAAACTGATGTGCTTCCTTGATGTCGAGGGCGGTAATGCCGCCATCATCCCAAGAGGTTAGCCTCAGAGTCACGTTTTTATAGTCGATCGTGATAAAAGGATGATGATCAAAGGCCTCCGATATGGCCGCAACCTCGTCGACAAATGATATTCCCTTCATGAAGTTTGAAAAAATAAACTTGCGCACAATCCAGCGTCCCTCTTCCAGCTCCCAGCCTTCTAGCTTCGCTAAATGTGCCTCCACCTCTTCGTGAGTATAAACCATATTCTATTTCCTCCCTGAAACCAAACACCCCTTAAGCGTAGCTGTAAAGGATGTGTCTTTACCTGGCTTTCCATAACTTTTCCCATTGTATTCCGTCTGCTGAATAATTATGAATATGGCCGTCCTCAAGGCCAAACACTTGTTATATCTTAACACGCCAGGCATTCAAAAATCCATTCGGCACATGGACTAGATCAGTGGGACTACAGTCAGTTCTTCGTCTCCGATCAGAAGGTTGATCCGGTGCTGCTCCTTGTCGTGCATCACGACACCGCTTCCGACTTCAATGACAGGTTCCGTTCCCAGTCCATAAAAGAGATCCTCCGCCAACGCCTCATGCACTTCCCGCTTCTCTTCGGGACTCAGCTGCTGCCATTCCTCGCCTTCCATTTCAAAAAAAAGATAGCTGTCCGGAATTTGGCCTACGGCAATGGTCAGGTCTTTCAAAATTTCATCATATTCGCGTCCATGTTTTACACCCATGGTATTTCCCTCCGCCTCGTTACATATCGTCTGACTTCAAAAAATAAGTCCCGCTATACCCATGATGAACGTTAACGCCATAGGGACTGTCTTTCTTCTCTTTTATAGTTCGATTTATATAGGGTTGGTGCTTAATAAATTGGCCATTGTAACCAAGCAATAATAGGACCGATGAACCCCCTGGTTTCATTATACCGGAAAAATCCCCTTAAAAAAAAAGAGAATTCTGACGATAAATAATATATTACGTTTTTTGGTGCGACACACCATTTTGCAAGGATGCAAACTTGGTGCACGAAAGGATTCAATTCTATTTCTCATGGATGAGGTGTGCAATGGAAATTTCAACAATTATCGGCCTGGTACTCGGTTTGGTTGCGGTCTTTGTCGGTATGATACTCAAAGGAGCTCCTTTGATATCCCTTTTAACCCCTGCCGCTTATGTTATTATCCTCGGGGGAACGGCCGCTACGCTATTCATTGGTTTTCCAATGTCGGAGATTAAAAAGTTCCCTAAGCTGCTAAAATTGGTATTCGTGAAGCAACATCTGGTGGAGCGCCGTGATTTAATCACCATGTTCATGGAATGGGCCTCCATTACTCGCCGCGAAGGCTTGCTTGCCCTCGAAACCAAGGTTGAGGAAATCGATGACGATTTCTTGCGCAATGGCATGCGGATGATTATTGACGGCAATGATCAGGATTTTGTACGTGATGTATTAATGGAAGATATTGCGGCAACGGAAGAACGTCACCGTGCTGGTGCATTGCTCTTCTCCCAAGCCGGTATGTACGCTCCTTCTCTCGGGGTACTCGGGGCCGTTGTCGGTCTGATTGCCGCCCTGACCAAAATGGAGAACATGGGCGAGCTGGCCCATGCCATTGGTGCAGCCTTTATTGCTACACTCCTTGGTATATTCACTGGCTATGTGTTATGGCACCCAATCTCCAACAAACTCAAACGTTTGTCCAAAAAAGAGATTGAGCTTAAACTCATGATGATTGAAGGACTGCTGTCCATCCAATCCGGTGTCTCCACCATTGCGATCAGCCAAAAGCTTTCCGTATTCCTAACCCCTTCCGAGCGCGCTCAAATGAATGAGAAGGAGGCTGCTGCAGGTGAGCAAAAAGACTAAACATGAGCCTCATGAGGAGCATGCGGATGAATCGTGGCTTTTGCCCTATGCCGACCTTCTGACCTTGCTGCTGGCCTTGTTCATCGTTATGTATGCCATGAGTGCTACGGACAATAAGAAATTCGAGGAAATGAGCCAGGCCTTTAACACAGCGCTCAGCACCGGAAATGGTGTTCTGAATTTCAATTCAGCAATGCCTTCGGACAAGAATATGGACAAAGGCAAGAAAGACAGCGAAGAAAACATCGTGAATAGTGCCGACAAACAAAAACAAAAAAACCAGCTGGCTAAGCAGGAACAGGAAGATCTGGAGAAACTGAAGAAGCAGCTGGACCAATATATTCATAACAACGGATTGACTAACCTGCTCAATACTAAACTGAATCAATCCCAGCTTACTATCACGATTAGTGATAATGCCTTGTTCGCATCCGGCAGTGCTTTGGTGAAACCGGAATCCAAGCAATTGGCGCTCGCGATCAGCAATATGCTCCAACAGTTTCCGACATATAACGTCGTTGTATCCGGGCACACAGATAACATGCCTATTTCGAACAGCGAATATGCTTCTAACTGGGACCTCAGTTCTGACCGGGCACTTCACTTTATGAAGATCCTGCTGCAGAACACCAATCTGGATCCGGTGAAGTTTACTTCAATCGCTAACGGGGAATACCATCCGATTGCTTCAAACGCTACGGAGGCCGGTCGGGCGAAGAACCGCCGAGTGGAAGTATCTATCCTCCGGAAATATACAGATGCAGCAGATCAAACATCGGTCAAAACCAAATAATAACTTTAAAAGCTAAAAGCTGTATTATTCGTTATATACGATAAATACAGCTTTTAATCATTTTGCAGATCATGAATTTGGCCCAGGGCTCCTATTGAAGCTCATAGTTAAGCACGCTGCTGAGTTCACTTTTCTCGGCATCTGTCAGATCACGCCAAACTCCCTTAGGCAGGGAACCCAGCTTGATATTCATAATCCGGATGCGTTGAAGCTTACGTACGCTGTATCCGAATGCACTGCACATCCGCCGGATCTGACGATTCTTTCCTTCGGTCAAAATAATCTTGAATACCCGCTCCGAGACACGTGTGATTGTACAGGGAAGCGTCATTTCTCCCAGAATCTTTACGCCCCCGGCCATTCCCGTCAGGAAGGAAGCCGTAACCGGCTTGTCCACGGTAACGATATATTCCTTTTCATGTTTACCTTCGGCTCGCAATATCTTGTTGACGACGTCTCCGTCACTGGTCAAGAGGATTAAACCTTCAGAATCTTTATCCAGTCTTCCAATCGGAAATATCCGCTCGGAGTGTCCCACAAAATCCACAATATTGCCCTTAATATGCCGCTCGGTCGTACTGGTAATCCCTACGGGCTTATTCAAGGCAATGTAGACATGACTCTGTTTCTTCGCGTTCAGTGGACGCCCGTCCACACGCACATCATCTCCCTCTTCCGCTTGGCTTCCCAGGACAGCCGTTTCGCCGTTAATCGTTACTTTACCGCTCTCTACCCACTTATCGGCTTCACGACGGGAGCAGAACCCGGTCTCGCTAATAAATTTGTTAATCCGCAATGGGTTCTTCCCCCTTAAAATTTATGGTTTCTCTTTATTTTCCGCTGCAGGCAAAATGATGACCACCCGCGTGCCCTCGCCCAGTTTACTCGATATTTCCATCGTTCCCTTATGGCCTTCAATAATACGCTGGCTGATCATGAGTCCCAGACCGGTACCATTCTCTTTGCTCGTAAAAAAAGGCTCACCCAGTTTAGACAACATATCACCGGGGATACCAAGCCCCTGATCAGTAATCGATATGCCGATTCGGTCCTGGCTTGGTCTGAATAAGTGCAAGGTAATGACGCCGCCCGCTTCCATGGCCTCAATCGCATTTTTTATAATATTGATGAAAACCTGCTTCAGCTGGTTCTCTTCGCAGTGTACTTCAAATTTCTCCTGCCCGAATTCGAATCTGAATTCAATGCCGAACAAATGCGCCTGGCTGTCGAGAAGAGAGACCACGTCCTGCAGGATATTCCGAATGCTTTTGACCTGAAACTGAACAGCCTGCGGCTTGGCGAGGATCAAAAACTCACTGACGATCAGGTTAATCCGGTCGAGCTCTGACAGCATAATTTCGTTATGAAGCGGCGACAAGCGGTTATTTTCGCGCTGCAGCTGCAGAAATCCCCGCAGAGTCGTCAGTGGATTCCGTATCTCATGCGCCACACCTGCGGCAAGCTGTCCTACCGTGGTCAGCTTCTCTGAACGCCTAATGAGCTCATCCATCTTATTGCGCTCCGTCATGTCCCGTGAGACGCTGATAAAAGAAATAATATGCCCGTCTTCATCCCTCACAGGAGCCGTACTGATGCTTACTTCTACCAAAGAGCCGTCTCTTCTCAATCGCCGGGTTTCAGTGGGTGGAAGTTGCTCACCTTGACGCAGTGCAGTCAGCTTCTGAAGTTCTTCCTCTTCCAGAAAATCAGGTACGATTTTCATGCGTCTGCCGAGAACCTCATCGCTCTTCCAGCCGTACAGGTTCTCAAAAGCCTTGTTCACCTGTATGACGCGTCCTGACCAATCCACGGTATGAATGGCATCGGCCGTTTGCTGGATGATCGACTCCAAATGGTCTTTGACCGACCGGTTCTCCTCAACAGCCTGCTTCAGCTGATTGGTATACCCACGGAGGCTGGCAGTCATTACGTTGATTTTACTGGATAAAAGCCCGAGCTCATCCCTGCTGTTGATGAGCAGCGGCGTGTCAAAATGTCCTTCCGTTACATCCTTTACCTTAACCAGAATGGATTCAATCGGGCGAATGACGTAACCGGCCATCACATAGCTGCCCAAGATGACAATGACAAGCAGGGTGGCGGAAATCGCAATATAGTTGACCAGTTGCTCATTTAACATTTGGGAGATCGCATGATAGTCCATGACAATGCTGATAATATAGGCAGACTGATCGGGATTAAAGACCGGTATGAAGCTTTTAATCACTTTCTTCCCATGAACCCGGGTTTCAAACACAATATTGGAGCCGGTTTTATTCGCTTGGAGTACGGCTTCTTTGTCCTTCGGCAAATCCCCGTAAGTATAGGTGCCGTATTGAATAGGCCGATTCCGCAATTTTACATTATCACTGTCATACCCGCTAGCCGTCATGCGCTCATTACCAAAGGTCTGTGGATTAATACAGGTAATCTCCAGGATTTGCTGGTTCACTTGTTTCGTTTTATTCAGGACGGCCTCGGGGCCAACCATCTTAGCATAATCGTTAACGGCATCGCTTCTTATAAATGGATCAATCATATAATTTCGTTTGCCATCATAATAATAGCCCCATTTTTCAATATAATCGGGGTTGGATGTCGAGTATTCAAAAGGGCCGGACCAGAACTTATCCATATACATACCTTGGGAGACGGTTACCTGTTGCAGACTGAACAGCTGTTTAAACGCAGTGAACCAGAACCCCCAATCCTTGGTGGACATGCCCAGCTCCTTAGGATCTGACGATCTGATAATGACTACATCGTTCAGGGTCCTCTTCAGAAGGGAAATGTCCGTAACGCCGACTTCCTCGCTCAGCTTTTTGAGTTGATTGTCACTCACATCATGATAGTCTTCAGGCAGTTCCCTCGCCGCCAAAATTGAAGCCATCCTAAGCATCTCGCCGATCTGGTGCTCGACATAATCCGAGCTGTATCGGCTTTGCTCTATGGACGCGGCTATTTGCCTGGCAGCAACGAGCATTTTGGCCTCGCTATCCTTCTTCAGATTTGCCTGAGTGGTGTAGAAGCTGAGAAGAATATACAATAGCAAGATCAGTAGAAGAGAGCCAGACATGATCAGGGTTAGCTTATTTTTAATAGACAAAGGATCACCTCTTGGCAAGGAAAGCTGTGTCGCAAAATGACAATACACCTTTCATCATAACCCCAAACCCTCTCATTTGAAAAGACTGGCCGAAAAACCAAATCGCTTCTTATAACCCGGAAACAACGAAAATAAATCACATAAGATTGATATTCCGCTCATCCTTATCTAAAATAAGAAGGTGATTTATTCACTTTATACACATATCCACATTTTATTAGGACTAATCTGTGGATAAATCTGTGCGTAACCAAATAGTTATCAACAAATATATTCACAGCATGTTAACAACCGAATATTTGTTCGCTGAATAAATCGTTTTCGGAGTAAAGGAGGCTTTAACCCTTGGAAGAACAGCGGAAACACCCTATCGCCGTGGACGAGACTGTGGATAAATCTGTGCATGAACGGTGGATGAGAGAAGCCATGGCTCAGGCCAAACTGGCCGAGGACATTGGCGAGGTCCCCATCGGGGCCATAATCGTAAGGGGAGATGAAGTTATCGGGCGCGGATATAATCTCCGCGAAACCTCGCAGGATGCCACGGCACATGCGGAAATTGTCGCCATAAGAGAGGCCAGCAAGGCCATTGGTGCCTGGCGCTTACTTGATTGCCGCCTTTACGTCACACTTGAACCTTGCCCGATGTGTGCAGGTGCTATCGTACAGTCCCGGATTCCGCAGGTGATTTACGGTACTGGCGATCCCAAAGCAGGATGTGCCGGAACTCTGATGAACCTGCTTCAGGAGCGTCGGTTCAATCATCGTACAGAAGTTATTGACGGGGTATTGCAAGAGGAATGTTCCATCATGCTGACGCAGTTTTTTCGCAAATTGCGACGCAAGTCATAGGAGTATTACCTACACTCCGCCTGAAAAGATAAAGCAGCCTGGCCGGATATTCGCGGCCAGGCTGCTTTTAGTTTTCACGCTTAGTAAGATGCGTTACCCATTTCTTGCTGCAATTGTTCCAGGGTGATGACTTCGGTTTCTTTAGGAATCCCGATTTTGAAAGCCTGCTCACCATTGATCTTGCTGTATTGGTTCGTCAATTCCATGGAAAGCTTCATGTTGTCCTTCGTTTCAGGATCATTCATTTCTACATCCACTACGGCGTCTTGGTAAGAAGGGAAATCCTTCTTGTCGATAGCCGTGTTCACGTTAAACTGATTGATCTTCAAGTAGTTCTTAAGATCATTCAGACCTTTGCTGAGCTCATCCTGATTCGTGGAATTCAGGTCGCTTTTTGCCTTATCGATATCTTCTTTAGTCAGACCAAGCATGTCGCGGTATTCATCTTTAGCGACGATATCGAGAATTTTAGGCATAGCCTTGTTGACGAAAATCTCTGCGGCTTCCTTAACATTCTCGTTGGTTACGTAGAACTGCACCACTTGCTTGGCATCTACACCTTCTGGCAAGTTTGCGTCTTTAACCTTAATGTCTTTGAAGTATTTGTTACCGTCATATTCCCCAAACAATGTATTCATGATTTCGTTGGAAAGCTGTTGTGTTTTTTGAGTATCCAGCGAATCCGGATTGAATGCCGTTCCTTCTTGCTCAGCCAGTTCTTTCAGATCCAGAACAAGATACTTGTTAACCACATTTTCCGGAAGCGGCAGCATCGGAATGCTCGGAATTTTAACATACAGCTTTTCTTTGGTCATCACCATCGGGATATTAAAGCTCATGGACATATCGCCCTTCAGGTTAATCCCCATGGTAAGTTCGGTTTGCATTGGATCTTTTTGATATACCCCATCAACTGTCACTTCTGCGTTTTTAAGCATGCTCATGACTTGCTCGGTAGCCGCCGTATTCTCGGTATCCTGGCTGGTTACCTTCAGATCTTTAATGACCACCTTGCTTTTCATTTCATACGAAGACATTTTCATCGCATTTCCCGTGGCGCTCTTCATTGCGTCTTTCGGTTCCTGCTTGCTTGTGCATCCTGCAAGGACCACTGTCATGGACATGAGCAGTGTAAGAATCAGGATTGCAAACTTCTTGTTCATGAAATACTCTCTCCTCTCGGTTCTCTCTAAGGCAATAAGACACCTATTAATCATAAACGATTTCAAGTCTAACTGAAACAGAATTTTGGAAATTTTATGTGTTCAAATTAAGTAATTTCCTTTTTTTCCTGCTGCGTGAGCTCACATCTCGTTATACGAAGAGGGAAACCTAAGGTTGCAGATATTTGGAAAAAAACATATTATTCGTCGATCCAAAGATATCCCGTTATAGTAATTGGTCATAAAAAAAGCATCTCGGGCAAGTGCCGAAATGCTTTTCGTCATTTTTAATTTGTAGAAAGAGGATTATCCCTCTTTATTTAAATGATCCACATGATTACGATTTTTGACTTTTTTCGAACCGGACAGAGGTTCCTGCATCGCGTGATTATCGTGTTGCCGGTGATGTTGGCGCTGCTCCGCACGCTGAGCCTCAGGTACGGGAATGGCTTTCGGTTTGCTCATCGGTCATTCACCCCATATCAAGATTTAAGAATGCGGATGTGTCAGGTCCGTCGGTTTGTGATGATTACGAGCGTCTTCATGCCGTCGGTCATTTTCATCCTGCTGGATCTGCTGGGCATGGTGACTATTTACGGGTGCTTCATTCAGCTCGTCTATGACGTTGCTCAGGTTCTTATCCAGTCCGTTCTTGGTTTTGGTCATTTCTTTCCCTCATTTCCCTTTTAAGAGTGATGAGTCACATCGTGAAGTGCTTGCGCGCATTCATGAATCTGACGGGAATATCCCTGAGCCATATCCTGGATGACCTCGGTTCGCTCATCCACGGTTCGTCCTTCCCGTTCCACGTCCACCAGATCCACTTTGACCTCACGCGTATCCATATAGGAGCACTGAAAGTCAAAGGAATACATCTGACGGCCAGCTGTATCAATATGGATTCTGAGGGCATTAGGGTTTGCCTCATCTGCAAAGACCTGAGCGGAATCCGACGGATCAAGGTTCTGCGGCAACTGCGACTGCCAGGCATGGACCAACTGATTCTGGTTTAGTTGAAAATCTCGGTTCATTTCATCACACCTCCCCTGCACTTTAATGTGCGGAGAAGCTTGCTTATTTATTCGTCAGACGATTGGTTTCGCTGCTTGTAAAGTAAGCCGTTTACTTATTTGCATGCGTACCCTTATACAAAACCGGTATTGCCGCTGCTATAAGGATCATACCCATAAAAGCCGGCGCGGCATGGCCAAGGGATACATAGATTTGACCTCCAACGACAGGCCCGATTATTCTTGCTAACGCCTGAATAGATTGGCTGCCTCCCTGAGCCCTTCCTTGTTCACTGGAATCGGCAGACTTGGAAAGCATTCCATTGTATGAAGGCCCGAAGATCGAATCACCAAAACCGAATATAAATAGTCCGGCGATCACAAGAGGATAGAATGAGAGCAAAGCAGACAGCGCAATAAGACCGTAGCCCATAATCTCCGAAACCATGCCAAGAATCGCGATCTGTGCATCACTGAGCTTTTTCAAAAGCTTGGGCATGATGAAACCTTGGGAAATGATGTCCTGGACGCCCATGATGGACAACAGAAGTCCGATTAGCGCAGGCGCCCAATTGAAGCTATCTATTGTAAATTGTGAAAAAATCGCCTGCAAAGATCCGCCCGGTATCCAAAGTAAGAACGCCGAGATAAGCAGCCTTTTTAAGTTTTTCATGGAAAGTACGTTTACAAGCTGTATGAAAGGATTCAATCTTACAAAGGTAATCTTTTTCAGTCTATTATTCTTGTCAAGGCTCTCAGACATAAAAAAGAATCCAAAAACAACATTTAATAACGTGATTACGGCTGCAACATACATGGGCACCGAATAACCAAACTTGGCAAGTAATCCACCTATAGTAGGTCCAATGGCAGAGCCTACACCTACAACCGCACTCATCCACCCAAAGTATTTGGTGCGCTGTTCGCTAGGCGTGATGTCTGCGAAATAGGCGAAGAGGGTGCTTATGACACCGCCTGCTATACCTTCTATGATGCGACCGGCAAATAGTACCCATAGAGCTCCTCCTATGCCAAAAACGAAGTACCCGATTGCAGAGCCCAATAGGCATACTAAAAGCAACGGACGACGGCCATATCTGTCGCTCAAAGCTCCAAGTCCAGGGGCCGCAAAAAATACGCAGAATGCATAAACAGAGGTCAACAGCGTAACAACTACAGCTTGATTTCCCGGATTTGTATAAGGCTGTACCAGGAATGGGACGACAGGTGTGATGATGCTGAAGCCTATTCCGCAAAGAAACACAGACATAAGACCGAATATTAGAGCCTTTTTATCTACGGTTTGTTCTGTGTTCCGTTTATGGTGTGATCTGGATTTGAACATTGAATTCTCCCTTCCAGGGTGATAATTTTCCTTCCTCGGAAACAAAATCATTGTATCATATTTTTTCTTCCTTGGAAACAAAAAATAGAGCAGCAAAAAGGCAGCCCGTTGTTCTCAATGGAGTCCGGCTGCCTTGTTTTGATTTTCATTATTCAAATTTATTCCGACTTCATCTCTATACCCTGCTTCTTTATTTCTGCATCCAAGTGCCTGCTATACTTCTCCATGAATTTAAGCATACTGTCAAATTGCTCCTCGGTTACCTGCTCAAATACGGCTTTATCCCGCTCCTGAAACTCTTTGTGCAAGTCCTCATGGATTTGATAAATGGTTTTCCCTTGTTCAGTAAGCCTAAAATAAATTTCTTTCTTGTTATCGGGCTTTTGATAACTTTCGATAATGCCTTTTTTCATCAGCTTCTTGGTAATTTTACTTATGGCGCCGCTAGTCATATAAAGGGACTCCGCAAGTTTTGTCACGTTGGAATCTTCATTCTTTTCAATGGATTCGATGCAATGTACTTCAGAAGGCTTGTAATCCCTTAGACTGGCTTCCATCTTAAACTTATTAAGCCAAGCCATCTTGTTAAATAAGTCCCTGAAATTCATTATGACCAGTTCTTCTTTGTTCATGGCCTATCCTCCCACCCTTTGGCGCATTAACAATATTAAAATCATTTTTTCAAAATGGAATTGGCCTTGTTCCTTAGAACTTTTGGAAACGACTTAAAACTTCTTCCTTATATTCGTAATAATTTTCACATTTCAGACATGGCGGGTTCCCTGTCTTCTCCATACCTCTACCTTACCAAAAACAAAAACAGAGTGGTAGTCCTGCTCCCACCCCGAAAATTGATAAATTCTAAAATGCATAAAAAAAGAAGCCTTCCTTTTCAAGAATGACTTCTGTCGTTGTTATTCTGGCGGAGAGGATGGGATTCGAACCCATGTGGAGTTGCCCCCTAACGGTTTTCAAGACCGCCCCGTTATGACCGCTTCGGTACCTCTCCAGGTGGTAAAAGAATTTTAAATTACATAAAGCGTAACAAAAATATCTTACCACAGATTAATGTGATGATCAAGCATTATTTATTCTTAGGTTGGATAACCGTTACATTCCCCATATAAGGCTGCAATACTTCCGGTACGATTACGCTGCCATCTGCTTGCTGGTAATTCTCCAGAATAGCGGCAACGGTACGGCCGACTGCAAGCGCAGAGCCATTGAGCGTATGCACGAATTCCGGCTTGGCCTTGGGTTCTGGACGGAAACGGATATTCGCGCGGCGCGCTTGGAAGTCCTCTGTATTCGAGCACGAGGAGATCTCACGGTACATACCGCTCTCAGGAAGCCATACCTCAAGGTCATATGTCTTTGCAGCGGAAAAGCCCATATCACCTGTGCTTAGCGACATCACGCGATATGGCAGCTTCAGAAGCTGTAGAACATGCTCCGCATTAGCCGTCATCTTTTCGAGTTCTTCATAAGACGTTTCAGGAGCAACGAGCTTCACAAGCTCGACCTTATTGAATTGATGCTGGCGAATCAAACCACGAGTATCACGTCCAGCCGAACCGGCTTCCGAACGGAAACAAGAGCTGTAGGCCACAAAATGCTTCGGCAGATCCTCTGGCGACAAGATTTCATCGCGGTAGTAGTTGGTTACCGGTACTTCCGCCGTTGGAATCAGATAATAATCCGTGTCTCGGATTTTGAACAAATCCTCTTCAAACTTGGGCAGTTGTCCCGTACCGCGAAGGCTGTCCCCGTTTACGATGTATGGCGGCAGCATTTCCTCATACCCATGCTCACTGCTATGAAGATCCATCATAAAGTTAATCAAGGAACGTTCGAGACGCGCTCCAAGGCCCTTGTAAAAGGTAAACCGCGAGCCTGTAACTTTGGCTGCTGCTTCGAAATCCAAAATATCCAGTCCTTGCGCGATATCCCAGTGTGCCTTAGGTTCGAAATCGAATTTGTTTGGCTCGGCCCAGCGGCGCAACTCTATATTATCCTCTTCGGAAGTCCCTACCGGAACCGATTCATGAGGAATATTCGGAATGGCCATCATCAGCTCGGAAATGGAAGCTTCAAGCTCACGGACTTCCTCGTCCATCGCTTTAATCCGGTCTGAAACTTCGCGCATTTCTAGGATCAGCTCTTCGGCATCTTCCTTATTCTTTTTGCGTTTGGCTACTTCTCCCGATACGGTATTCCGGCGGTTTTTCAGTGCTTCACTTTCCTGCAGCAGTTCTCTGCGACGCGTATCAAGCTCAGGAAAACCTGCAATCAAATCCAGCGATTTATTCCGGTTTTTGAGTGCTTGTTCGACCTTGGCATAGTCGCTCCGCAATATCTTTACATCCAGCATTGGACAATTCCTCCTAAAAGTCTTACGTGTATCCTTAACATCTTTTCCGTTTACTAATCTCTTCAAAAAAAGAACCCCGACCCTGTGGAGACGTTCAGCCTGCTCACCGTCGCATACCCGGACAAGCAAGCCGATTCAATCGTCATCCCTATCTAAAGCTTACCCTATTGGGGGCTCCAGATATCATAAAAAGGAGTCAAGGTGTCAGTCATGTTATATATCGGTACGTGGGCAGTTATTTATGACGCATGACTGGATTTAACCATATCCACAAAATACTGATGGAGACGGTAATCATCGGTCAGTTCCGGATGGAACGAAGATGCCAGTAAATGCCCTTGCCTTGCCGCAACGATCTCGCCATTGTAAGAGGACAATACATCCACCTGCTCTCCTACACTGCTGATTAAAGGTGCACGAATAAATACAGCACGAATCGGCTCATCTATGCCCTTTATATCCAGATCAGTCTCGAAGCTCTCACGCTGGCGTCCAAACGCGTTACGCGCCACAGTCATGTCCATTAGCGCGAGGTGAGACTCCTCCTGGCCCTCTATCGTTTTGGCAAGCACAATCAGACCTGCACAGGTTCCAAAAACAGGCTTGCCTTCCGCCGCAAACTGACGGATGGCATCCATAAAATCATATTTACGCATCAGTTTGCCGATCGTCGTGCTTTCACCGCCAGGAATGATCAGGCCTTGAATATCCTGCAGTTCTTCCCTTTTCTTGATAGCGACACCTTCGGCTCCTGCCAACTCAATACTGCGTATATGCTCTGCTACAGCACCCTGAAGTGCCAAAACCCCGATCTTCATATATCTGCCTTCTCTCTTACCAGCCGCGATCCGACATCCGTTCAGACGGACTTAGCTTCGAGATCTCAATGCCCTTCATTGGAGCACCCAGATTCTTCGAAACTTCAGCAATCAGCTTGTAGTCTTGGTAGTGAGTTGTGGCTTCCACAATCGCACGGGCAAATTTCTCCGGATTGTCCGATTTGAAGATACCAGAGCCAACAAATACTCCGTCTGCGCCCAAATGCATCATAAGTGCTGCGTCAGCCGGTGTAGCAACGCCGCCTGCTGCAAAGTTTACAACCGGAAGCTTGCCGTTTTCATGAACATCAACAAGAAGGTCGTAGGAAACACCCAGGTTCTTTGCTTCGGCATAAAGCTCGTCCTTCGACATGCTTTGCACCTTGCGGATTTGGCTGTTAATATAACGCATATGCCGAACTGCTTCAACGATATTGCCCGTTCCCGGTTCACCTTTTGTACGGATCATCGACGCGCCCTCACCGATGCGGCGCAGTGCTTCACCCAGATCCTTGGCTCCGCATACGAACGGTACAGTGAAATCCCATTTATCGATATGGAACACTTCATCAGCCGGAGTCAGAACTTCGCTCTCGTCGAGATAGTCAACGCCAAGGGATTCCAGTACTTTTGCTTCTACAAAGTGGCCAATGCGGGCCTTCGCCATAACCGGAATGGATACGACCTTCATGACTTCCTCAACGATCGTTGGATCAGCCATACGAGCTACGCCGCCTGCTGCACGAATATCGGATGGTACACGTTCCAAAGCCATTACCGCTGTCGCGCCAGCAGCTTCAGCAATCTTAGCTTGCTCAGCATTCATGACGTCCATGATGACGCCGCCTTTTTGCATTTCTGCCATACCTCTTTTGACTCTCGAAGTTCCTGTTTCCATGTCTACGCCTCCCGAAATGTATATCATGTCAGCTTTTTCGCCTCTGTTAAAAGGGGAATACAGCTCCACATTCAAACTATGCACCCAAAATCAATATGAAGAAAACCATCTAAGCGGTTTTTCACAGAAATTAATCCGCTTTGCAGCGGTTCATTGCTTAAACTCAGGAGAGCGGCTCACCTTTGGCTTCAGGATTACCGCCAATTTAGAATAGGTTCTTGATTCCCTCGAACAGATCACTGAACATTTCTCCGATGGCACGGAAGAACAAGCGGAACCAGCCGCCTTTTTCCACTTCCTCAGAAGTAACCAGATTAACTGTTTTGGTCTGGGCCTTATCGATCCCGTCGGCTTTGTAAGTATAGGTAATCGTACCCACCTTGGTACCTTTTTTGATCGGTGCTACAAGGCCGTCCGCTGATTCCAGCTTCGTTGTGAACTTTACACTTTTGGCTTCTGCGCCTTTAGGTACGATAAAGCTGACATCCCCGTCCGTCACGACGCCGACGCTCGTTCCTACGCCTTTTTTGACCGGAACGGAATCCAGGCCTTCCACTTTGGATTTGCCAGCAACTGCCTGTTTGACTTCAAAGTTATCGAAGCCGTAATCGAGAAGCTTTTTAGTTTCCGTAAATCGGTGCGCTTCAGAGTCCGCTCCCATTACAACGCCGATCAGGCGCTCGCCATTACGGACTGCCGTAGACGTGAAGCAATTGCCCGCGTTTTGCGTGTGCCCTGTCTTCAAGCCATCTAGGCCCGGGTAGGCATAAGCCTTGAAGTTCGGAATACTCTTATTGGACTCCAGCATCCAGTTATAGTTGATGATTGGTGCTTTGTCCCGTTCGCGGAATTTATACGATTGAATCGAAGTATATTTGGCATAATCCGGATGGTCGGTGACGATATGCTTGCCCAGAATGGCCGCATCCATCGCCGACATGACGTCTTCTTTATCCGTATCCGGACGGAAATCTTCCGGCATGTCAGCTTTATCCAGACCTGTCGCGTTAATAAAATAAGCAGTCTTCATACCCATCTCTTGAGCAGTCTTGTTCATCAGCTTGACGAATTCCTGCTCGGTTCCCGACACCTTTTCGGCTAACGCAACCGTTGCATCGTTTGCGGAGCCCACAGCCATCGCTATGTACAGTTCCTCTACGGTATGTACGTCCCCTTCAGCCAGGAAAATGCGCGAGCCGATCGTTTCTTCGGAGTTTCTGCCGACGGTGACCTTATCCGTCCATTTCAGCTTCCCCTGTTTGACCTGTTCGGCAACAATGTACTCCGTCATCATTTTGGTCATGCTTGCCGGAGGCAGAGGCTCGTCCGCATTCATGGCATACAGAACTTGACCCGTTGTCGGCTCAATCAATACCGCAGACTTCAGATTCAATTCAGGCTTTTGAATGCTGCTTGCCGTGCTAGTCGCGTTAGTGGTTGCAGCAGTGCTTGCCGGAGCAGCGAATACCATGGCAGCCGGCAGAGCGGAAAGACATAGCATATTCAATAGCATAACCGAGGCTACGCTCTTTTTAACGAGATGACGTTTGTGTTTTTGTTGTCCCGCCTTCCGGCTTGGACGTTTCCAATGCTTACTCAATGAATGTTTAACTCCCCTCTTGCCTTACTCTAATTCTTACTTGTTCTATTCTATCACAGGGAATTAATCAAAAAAAGACAGACAGGACGAAATTCGACCTGTCTGTACAAGAAGATGTTGGTTTTGTGCAAACCCACTTCTGGTTTATACGGAATAGTTTGGAGCTTCTTTGGTAATTTGCACGTCATGCGGATGACTCTCGCGCAAGCCAGCGCCTGTAATACGGACAAATTGAGTATCTTCACGAAGCTCTTCCAAAGATTTCGTTCCGCAGTATCCCATGCCTGAACGAAGTCCGCCGATCAATTGGTGAATGGTATCTGCCAGAGGACCTTTATAAGCAACGCGACCCTCGATGCCTTCCGGTACGAGCTTCTTGTCATCGTCTTGGAAGTAGCGGTCTTTACTGCCCTCCTTCATCGCTGACATGGAGCCCATGCCGCGATATACCTTGTAACGGCGTCCCTGATAAATTTCCGATTCCCCAGGGCTTTCCTCCGTGCCGGCAAACATGCTTCCAAGCATTACAGCATGCCCGCCCGCAGCCAGAGCCTTGGTAATTTCACCAGAGTATTTGATACCGCCGTCCGCGATCAATGGAATGCCGTACTCACGTGCAACCTTGGCGCAATCATAAATCGCTGTAATCTGTGGTACGCCGATACCGGCAATAACGCGGGTTGTACAAATGGAACCAGGACCGATCCCAACCTTCACCACGGAAGCGCCAGCTTCAATCAAATCACGGGTCGCTTCACCCGTTGCAACGTTGCCCGCAATGATGGTCAGTTCCGGATACAAGTTGCGCAGATTACGAACCGCATCCAGGATGTTAATATGATGTCCATGCGCGGAATCGACAACGATCACGTCCACGCCAGCTTTCACCAATGCTTCGGCACGGTCGAAACCGTCCTTGGAGATACCGATAGCTGCTCCAACGAGCAGGCGCCCTTGAGCATCCTTTGCCGCATTCGGGAACTGGATCGCTTTTTCAATATCCTTAATGGTGATAAGACCCTTCAGCACGTTGTTATCATCGACCAAAGGAAGTTTTTCGATCTTATGCTTTTGAAGAAGAACTTCAGCTTCCTCGAGCGTGGTGCCCACCGGAGCGGTTACCAGATTTTCGTGAGTCATGACTTCTTTGATCTGAATGCTGTAGTCATGTACAAAGCGCAGGTCACGGTTCGTCAGGATCCCAACCAGCTTATGCTGCTCGTCCACAATCGGAACGCCGGAAATGCGGAATTTGGCCATGACTTGCTCAGCATCGGAAACAAGGTGGTCAGGTGTTAAGGAGAAAGGATTCGTAATAACGCCGCTTTCCGAACGTTTTACACGATCTACTTCTTCAGCCTGCTGCTCCACCGACATATTTTTGTGAATGATTCCGATACCGCCTTCTCTTGCAATAGCAATCGCCATCGCAGACTCGGTAACGGTATCCATACCGGCACTGATGAGTGGAATGTTGAGCTTCACATGTTTGCTTAATCTTGTGGACACGTCCACTTCCTTCGGCAGCACCTCAGACTTGCGCGGCACCAGCAATACATCGTCAAAAGTAAATCCCTCTTTACTGAATTTGTCTTCCCACACCTCGGAACTTCCCCCTCATTTGTCATGTATTGTATTCGTCAAAACCCTTATACTACAAGGCTTGAAAATCATTTTCTGAAAATATATTATTGCCATCTTAGCAAAGGCGCTGCGAGGCTGTCAAGGAATAGAGGCTGGTAAAACTAACAGAACATGTACTTGTCCCATGCTTGCATATACGTGTCCACTGGTACAAGACAATTCCGCAAAAAAAGACATCCCTTGGTGGGATGTCCATTTTTCGTAAACTTCATGCATTTCCTATGATTAATTCCCTGTTTGAGACTGAGCCGCAGACATTTGAGCAATATACTCCTCCATCGTTTGAGCCTTTTTCGCTTCATCCGGCAATTTGATTGTCTGTGCTTCGTTATACTTGCTGTAGCCCATATTCATGGTCATATCCATGGCAATTTCCGGAGATTGTCCGGTTGCCGGCACGGAATAAGACATATTCATATCCGCTTTATAGATACGGTGAGTCCCTTCATCGATCCAATAGGTGATGTTGGCTGCTACGCCCATGTTCTCGACTGCCGCTTTGCCTTCACTTGGCAGTGTACTCATCATATCGCCCATCCCGGTTAGGCTTTGCGTATCGTTCATAAGTCCCTTCAGTGAAGGAATCTTGCCGTATAAAGCAACTTTGGCAAATGCTTTGCCATCAACGGTTTCCTTGCCCAGATCACGATATATGAAATATTTCTGATTTAAGCTGCTGAGTTGAGTCGCATTTTCTTTCTGCAATTTCATGAGTTCATTGAATGCCGGCATGCCCTTGGACATGTTAATCCATTGTTTTTTGCCGGTCACCATATCCGGACTTTGCGTAAAGGTTCCTTCAGGTACGATATAGGTTACAGTATCCACGTCCCCTGACCCCAAAAAGTCTTTCATTGTCATCGTTTGCATCATGCCTTGCTTGTCATCAAGCTTAACCAGGCCTTCGGCGTCCATTTTCAGGGACATTTCGTTCGGATTCGAACGGCTTTCGTCGAGAACAGACTTATTTAAGTTATTATCATTGAGCTGACTGCTGCTATTAATAGTCATGTTAAGATGCAAGCCCAGTTGGGATTCGTATGAGTGGACATCGCCCATTTCCTTTTGCACGGCATCCATCAAAGCAATCGCAGTCGCATCATTACTAAGTACTTTCGCCAGAGAGGCTGTGACTTCCGTAGCATTTAGAACCTTTTGGGACTGCCAATCGATTCCGATTTCAGATTGTAAGCGTTTGATACTTTCATCATCTTTAAATCCCAAAACACGTCCAAGAACAATGGATGCATCTTTGCCGGTAATCGGTTCATCTGTTCTTATACTTCCATCCGGGAATCCTTTCAGCACTTTGCGTTCTAACATAGCGCTTACGGCATCCTTATAAGGCGAATCGGCCAAAACATCTTTTGGAAGCTCCACAGATGAAGCTGCAGTTATATTTAAATCAGTAGTAACCAATTTCAAAAAATCGCCGCGAGTGATTCCTGCTGAAGGTTCCGCCGCATAAACGGGTAGAGCAATTCCCATCGCCAAAACACCAGTCAAAAGCGCTGATGTCAGCTTTTTCTTGCTTTGTTTCATATGTACTTACCCCTCTCTCGTAAACTATCAGGAATAATGGTTCGATGTAAAATGAAATAAAGAAATGAACTAAAAACAAATTCCATTCTTATTTCATTAAATACATATGTTATAAGTATAACATGATTTTCCAGCTAAAACTCCAAACAACACAAAAAAACCACCGTTGAATTGCATCAACAGTGGTTCTTCGCTTGGCAGCATCCTACTCTCCCAGGACCCTTCGGTCCAAGTACCATCGGCGCTGGAGGGCTTAACGGTCGTGTTCGGGATGGGTA
>NZ_WUBI01000010.1 GCF_009807035.1 Paenibacillus dendrobii | reverse complement strand
CGTACCCATCCCGAACACGACCGTTAAGCCCTCCAGCGCCGATGGTACTTGGACCGAAGGGTCCTGGGAGAGTAGGATGCTGCCAAGCGAAGAACCACTGTTGATGCAATTCAACGGTGGTTTTTTTGTTTATATAGGTGAAGGCTTCTTTGTTGATGATTGTACTTTTAGTATCTGAAAGAAATCGGTGAATGAATCGTAGAAACAACTTTACGGGGGTAGAGTTTAAATTATAGAGGTAAAGTTCATCTTACAGTAAGGCTAAGTCTGGAGAGGCAATAAAGCGGTTATGAAGGTATTAAGATTATTTTAAGGTGAAGAAAGTATAATCGGTAAACTAATGTAACATTTTTGTTACCGACGCGCCAAAAGTTGTAAGTATAATATTGAGTGTACATGTCAGGAGGTGCTTTTAAGATTTTTGATGGTTCATGAACTTAGAAGAAGGAGGACATACATGCGCAGACAATCATGGCTGCATGCTCTTCTTTTGTTTGGCATTGTCGTTGTGCTGATTACAGGCTGTGGAAAGTCTGAGCCTTCATGGACCACTTTTGAGGGAGCGGCCAACGAGAAAACCTTTCCGGTGCCAAAAGAAGCAAATCGAACTGACCGTAATGTAGGAACTACCAAAATAGATTATGTCCGATATTCCATGAATGGCCTTAAAGAAAAGGAAAGCATCCCGGAAGTTTATCTGCAGAAGATTAAGGAATGGGGATGGAGAGAGAACACCGAGGATTCAGAGGAGGCTTCTAGGGTTTTTGAGAAGCAGAATCGAATCGTTCATCTAACAATTCACGATAACTATTTTACGGTCACTGTTCAAACAAAGGGCAAGGCGACAGTGAAAAGTACAGACTCCGCTAAACCATAAAGACCCGCATCTAAGGATGCAGGTCTTTTTTTAATACGTCGATTGATTCATAGTTTTGAGCCTTATTGCTGATAGTAGCTTATATCTTGATTATTAAATTTGATCATACCATCTTTGCGCACCCCGGAAAGACGGGCATAAGCGTAAAAGCGGGGAAGCAGAAACCAAAAATGCCAGAAGAATAAAGAAATGACAAACGCAAATGGAGACATAAAAAGCAAAATAAGAAAGAGTACAAGGCCAATTGCTGTTATGTAGGTATAGACCTTGCGAAATAATCTGAAGCTGATGTGCTGATCTGTTATGTATCCGATCCAGGGAAGCTGCATGGAGAATTTCCATCGCTTGCGATAGGAGGAGCCGGATAGCAGCAGAACCGAACGCGAAATGACATAGTGTATCCATAAGACGAGAGGTGCCGCTATTGCGAAGTAGAACAGGCTTGTCCAGGATATGAGAAGCATCTCCGCTATAATAGCAATATAGGGAAGAATAAGGTAGCAGCGAACTAATATCCGTGTAACCGGGATTTTTCGGATTAGTTTATAGTGATAAAAGGTAGCGTTAATATTATTCTCCTCAGCCATAGAAAAATAGCGTTCCTCCCTTGCCTTCTTTAATACATATATCGGCTGTTTGAGTAGATTTTTTTAAGTTTTCCGGTACAAACACGCGTAAAGTCGCAGTTGAATATGAATGTTGTAGGTCATTGGGGATATGAAACAACTATGAAAAGGTTTAAAATAATAGAAAATGAGCCATACTTCATAGTAATCAAAGAAACAAGGTGGGATGGTTGATGGAAGATCATACCGAACACGTCTGTATTATTTGCGGGCAAACCAAAGAAGAAGGAATCACGATTGTATCACAGTTCATTTGTGAGGATTGCGAAAGCGAAATGGTGCATACGGATACCGAAGACGCAAAATATCATTATTTTATTCATCAAATGAGACAAATCAGCATGCAAACCCATGTATAAGCAAGGACATTCCAGAACAATTCGATAATCAAAATACATTGTTCCGCATATATGGCGGATAAAGGGAGGGGGCCAGTGGCTGCTGCCCTTTTTTTATGAGCTCAGGAAGAAAGAAAAGCTATGTCTCATAAAGGCCTTGGTTTGGGTTATTGCTTACGTAGAAAGCGTGATCAAAAAGGAGAGTAATCAGGTGTCTTCATAGCCTGATGGTTCAATATACGTTAAAATAGGGTAGAGATTGAAATCGGAAGGAAATAAATTGTCATGAAGCGTGTAGAGCTGCAAAAAATACAGGCGCCTTTGTACGAGGCGCTTTATCAATATAAAAATAGCAGACAGGCGTCCTTTCATGTACCAGGTCATAAAAAGGGAAGAGCTTACGCTTCTTGGGGAGGTGCAGGCTTCCTGGAACAGGTGATGGAGGCGGACGTTACGGAAATCGCCGGCACGGATGATCTTCATCATCCGGAGGGCATTATCCGTGATGCGCAATTGCTGGCAGCGGACTGCTTTGGATCAGATGAGAGCTTCTTTCTGGTTGGAGGCAGCACATCTGGTAACTTGGCCATGATCCTGACCGTTTGTGCGAATCCGGGGGATATCCTGTTGGTACAGCGGAATGTTCATAAATCGGTGCTGAACGGTTTAATGCTTGCAGGAGCGAAGGCGGTGTTCCTGAAGTCGGAGATGGACGAGACCAGCGGATTGTTCATTGCTCCGACTCCTGAGACGCTATCGGCTGCTCTGGCAGCTTATCCGGAGTCCAAGGGCGTGCTGATCACGATGCCGAATTATTATGGCATGGGTATGAATCTGGCGCTGCTCGCCGAGGTCTGTCACCGGCACGACGTGCCGCTCATGGTGGACGAGGCGCACGGCGCCCATTACGGGCAGCATCCAAGGCTGCCGCAAAGCGCTTTGGCCAGCGGCGCGGACGTCGCCGTGCAATCGACGCACAAGATGCTGGCCGCGCTCACCATGGGAGCCATGCTGCATGTACAGGGTCCGCGGATCAACCGCGGACTCCTCCGCCAGCGGCTCGCCATGGTGCAGAGCTCGAGCCCATCCTACCCGGTGATGGGCTCGCTGGACCTGGCAAGGCGCCTCCTGCATGTGCAGGGCGCCGAGGCCTTCACGGCGGGACTTGCCGCCGTAGAATCCTTGAAGAGCGGTCTGGCGGAGCTGCCGCGTTTTGGGCTGCTGCAGCCGCAGGATCAGCAGCAGGCGGATCTCACTGGAGAAGCAGCGGATGTGTACACTTCGCAGGATCCCTTCAAGGTGGTCATCTACGACCGCCTAGGGATCCTGGGTGGCTACGAGCTGCAGCGTAGGCTGGAAGCATACGGATGCATTCCCGAGATGAGCGATGACCGACATGTGGTCCTGCTCTATAGCATGGGGTCGACGGAGGAGGACACTCGTCACCTTTTAAAGGCCCTCTCGCATATATCTGTAGAGAAGGCGGATGCCCAGCAATTGTATCCTCTGAAGGATCACGCGGCCGCCTTCCCTGGACAGTCCTTCACGGATGAAGATGCAACGGAGGGGACGTTTGTCGAATTTTCCACGTGGAACAATTCATTTCAAAACCAGTTTTCAGAGCCGATCCCTTTCAATTTGGTACCGCTAGAACCGGATGAGGCAGAAGCCATTCCGCTGCGAGCCAGTTCAGGCAAAATAGCCGCGGAAATGATCATTCCTTACCCGCCAGGCATTCCGCTCCTGTACGCGGGGGAACGGATTACGGTAGAAACTGCCGCTAAGCTGCAGAGACTTGCGCAGGCTGGGGCCAAATGCCAAGGGGCGCTCGATCCGGAACTGAAGACGATACTCGTATACAAGAACAGCAGAAAGCAGGGGAATGTTTGATGAACAGGGGCCAGGGAATATTTGTTACGCTTGAAGGAGGGGAGGGATCCGGAAAAACAACAGTAATCTCCAGACTGAAGACCTATCTTGAGAGCCGATCTATTCCTCATATTATCACCCGCGAGCCGGGAGGCATTGAGATTGCCGAGAAGATTCGCGAAATCATTTTGAATCCCAGCCATACAGCGATGGATGCGCGTACGGAGGCGCTGCTGTATGCCGCTTCACGAAGCCAGCATTTGGCGGAAAAGGTGGAGCCGGCACTTGCTGAAGGCAAGCTGGTCATGTGTGACCGGTTTGTGGATAGCAGTCTGGTCTACCAAGGTTACGCACGCGGAATCGGCATGGAGCAGGTGTGGAGCATTAACCAATTTGCAATTCATGACCGGATGCCGCAGCTTACCTTTTATCTGGATATTGAGCCGGAAGCCGGATTGGCCCGGATTGCGGCAAGCCGTGAGCGGGAGGTCAACCGTTTGGATTTGGAA
This sequence comes from Paenibacillus dendrobii, assembly GCF_009807035.1. Taxonomy (GTDB): domain Bacteria; phylum Bacillota; class Bacilli; order Paenibacillales; family Paenibacillaceae; genus Paenibacillus_AQ; species Paenibacillus_AQ dendrobii. The sequence goes on along the minus strand of NZ_WUBI01000010.1, from coordinate 58,466 downwards.
GAGCTGTCGTTCCATCACAAAGTAAGAGAAGGCTATCTAAAGCTTGTCGAACGTTTTTCGGATCGGATTGTAGTGATTGATGCTTCCCAGACACTCGAAAATGTCGAGAGAGATATCATTCGGAGCCTGGAAGAGCGGATTTTAAAGGATTTTTGAGGATCTTTGTCAAATAAGTAAGGGAGGGCTTGTACTAGATAAATTGAACCTAATGAAATGTAGATCCCTTCTTACACAGATGGAGATAAATACTTTGGTTCGATTTTATAGCTGCAGGCTCAAAAATAAAGAGGAGGGAATGCAGGATGAAACTGATCGTTGCGATTGTACAGGATAAAGACAGCAACCGTTTGTCGGGAGGACTTGTAAAAGCAAATTTCCGGGCGACCAAGCTAGCAAGTACCGGCGGGTTTCTTCGGGCGGGTAACACCACATTTATGATCGGAGTGGATGACAGTCAGGTCGAAGCTGTTATGAATGTAATCCGCAGCAGTTGTAAAGTCAGGGAACAGCTTGTAACTCCGGTAACGCCAATGAGCGGTACGACAGATTCTTATTTGCCTCTTCCCGTTGAAGTTCAAGTGGGCGGAGCCACGGTATTCGTACTGCCGGTAGACCGCTTTGAGCATTTCTAAGCCTAAAGCAATTTTAATACATGAAACGGGAACGCGGCCTTGAATCCATTAACGACTCAGGCTTGCAGATTGTCAAACAATCATCCTATATAAAATGAACTAAAGAAGAGGTAGAGCATTTCGTATACCAACAGCATAGACGATGGCATGGCAAACTTTAGTTCAATTTATATGGGTTTAAAAAGGCAGGAGATTATAGTGAAGATCAACCCGGGGTTTAGACCCATTAAGAGCGAACTTCAGGTAACGGACGGTTCGGCAAAGCCGGTTCAGCAAAAGTCCTTCCTCGACGTGATGCAGCAGCAGACGGCCAATGCCTCTCAAGAGGAGCTTGGACGCCGGTTTAAGGAAATCCAAATGCAGGGGGACCGCTTGGCTAGAGCAATGACGATCCGGGAGTTAAAGGCTTACCGCATGCTCGTAAAGCGTTTTTTGGAGGATACGGTGAGACGAGGCGTTACCATGAAGGAAGCCCGGGGCTGGGACCGGCGTGGACGGGGAAAACGCTATAAATTGATAGACGAGATTGATTCGGCGCTTCTGGGAATGGCAGACGAACTGCTGGACAGCGAACAGGGCAAAATTGATTTGATGCAGCGGATTGGCGAAATTCGAGGCATGCTGATTAATCTCGTATTTTGAAGAAATAGGAATGAACATCACAGCCATCTCATGATACACTAGGATATAGCAGTATAATACAAACATGGATTGATCTAAGGGAAGATTCTCAAAGTCCGATTAGCGTAAATCTCGATCAGGATGAAATAGAAAGTAAAACTTACCGCTGTCTATATCATTTACCGGGAAGCAGCTAACATAGGATGATGCATATCTTTCATAGGAAGAGAGGAATTATGTCTTTTCAGGATATTATGGGGCAGGATACGGCCAAGCAGCTGCTGCAAAGCGCTCTCCGCAGTGATTCCGTCAGCCATGCGTATATTTTCAGCGGACCCGCCGGATGCGGGCAGATGAAGACGGCAATGACGTTTGCCCAGGCACTATTCTGTACCGAGCTACAAGATGATGCCTGTGGGCATTGCCTCGAATGCCGCAAAGTCCTGCACGGCAACCATCCCGATCTTCATCTTCTTGCTCCAGACGGCTCTTCCATTAAAATCGACCAGATCCGCGAATTGCAGCGGGTCTTTTCCTATCGTTCGGAATCGAAAAATCCGAAGGTATATATCATTGACCATGCGGACACGATGACCGTACAGGCTGCTAACAGTCTATTGAAATTTTTGGAGGAGCCGCCGGTACCCGCTGTAGCCGTGCTGATCACGGAAAATGGACAGGCTTTGCTTCCGACCATTCAGTCGCGTGCGCAGACCATTGCCTTCTTCCCGTTGAGACCGTCGCTTATGCTTCAGCAGCTGGTGGACGAAGGCCATCCACCTTTGCTTGCCCGGTGTGCGGTGCAGTTATCTTCAGGACTCGATGGCTGCCGTGAAATGATGGAGCAGAATTGGTTTGCAGAAATTAGAAACGTAATGTTACAATTAGGGAAGGAAACTCTCGGACGAGGCAGCTCCGCTCTGGTGACCGCAGGGCAGAAGGTGTTTAAAGCCGGACTTTCCGACCATCTGGATTTACTGCTAAGCTTGTTTCATTTGTGGTTCAAAGATATGGTACATGTCCAATACGGAAAGCACGAAAGTATCGTTTTCATAGATCAGTTGGAGTTCTTATCCACACATGCATCATCCCGCAGCACAGCTCAATGGGTCTCCTATATGGATTTGGCCGCAGAGTGTCAAAAAAAATTGCGCTACAATGTGAATGGCCAACTTTGTCTTGAACAATTTTTGATCGGTTTGGAAGGATAGCTTCAAGGCCAGCCAATTTTCTCTGGCATACAAGGGGGTTAGTTTTTGTACAGTGTAGTGGGTGTCCGCTTTAAAAAAGCGGGTAAAATCTATTACTTCGACCCGCTCGATTTTCCGATTGAGAAGGATAACAGCGTTATCGTCGAAACGGCGCGCGGTATCGAATACGGTAAAGTTGTCGTTGGAAAAAAAGAGGTGCAGGAAGCCGATGTAGTATTGCCGCTAAAAAAGGTAATACGCATTGCTGGTGATTCTGACGCACGCGTTGTGGAAGAGAACAAGCAGGCTGCGAAAGACGCTTTTACCACCTGTTTAAATAAAATCCGTGACCATGGGCTCAAAATGAAGCTGGTGGACGTGGAATTTACGTTTGACCGTAACAAGATTATTTTTTACTTTACAGCTGAGGGAAGAGTGGACTTCCGGGAGCTGGTCAAGGATTTGGCCGGTATTTTCCGGACACGTATTGAGCTCAGACAAATCGGGGTACGGGACGAAGCGAAGATGTTGGGCGGAATTGGCCCATGCGGTCGCATCCTTTGCTGCTCCTCGTGGCTCGGCGATTTCGAACCGGTATCCATTAAAATGGCCAAGGATCAAAGCTTATCGCTGAATCCGACCAAAATTTCCGGTTTGTGCGGAAGACTCATGTGCTGCCTGAAATTTGAGCATGATAATTATGAAAGTGTGAAGGAAGAACTGCCATCGGTAGGCAAAATCGTCATCACGTCCTTGGGCGAAGGTAAAGTCGTCGGAATCAACGCCGACACACGTTCTGTCCATGTCCAGCTGTTTGAAGTCGGCAAGGTCAAGGAACTGCAAATGGATGACGTTGTCATTAAGTAGACCATAGGGTTACTTTCGAGGTGGAAACTTGGAAAAGAAAAGTATTTTTGCACACATTCAAGAAATGGAAACACAAATGGGACAGATCCACAGTGATCTGGGTGAAATGAAGCTGATTATGAAAGAGCTGCTGGAGGAAAATCATCGTCTGACCTTAGAAAATGAACACCTCCGCAAAATCTTGAAGGAAGCTTTGCCTGCTGAAGAGGGTATACCTTTACCGCAGCCGCCTCATGTTTCGATGAAACCTGAGCACCCGAATGACGTGGTAGGTGAAGGCTATGACAACTTGGCAAGGCTTTATCATGAAGGCTTTCACATCTGCAACGTCTATTATGGACATTTGCGCACGGAAGGCGATTGCCTTTTCTGCCTGTCTTTTTTGAATAAATGAGGCCGTAGGAGAGACTCCTACGGTTTTTTTTAAGATATGGGATGTATTTGGAAATAGCATTGAAGCGAATACTCCACATTGTGGGGTTATTTTGCAATAATGAATGGTGAACATGAGAAAATGGATAAAGGAAAATAAATCGATGAATATGAACAAAAGCCTTCTGGAGCCGTCAGAACGTATTGATGATCTGTTGACTCATGATTTGCATATCATTCAGAGCGATGAGGTATTCAGCTTTTCCATGGATGCCGTTCTGCTAGCCCGGTTTGCAGGGATTCCGCCAAAGGGCAAAATCCTGGATTTATGTACGGGAAACGGTGTTATTCCCCTGCTTCTCACGACAAGAACTTTAGCCGATATTGAAGGCATTGAGATCCAGCCCCGTCTTGCGGGGATGGCACGCCGCAGTGTGGAGCTGAATGAGTTGCAGAAGAGAATTACCATTCGCGAGGGGGACCTAAGAGAACTGCACCAGGAAACGGGGCATGGCGTATACGACGCCATTACGGTGAATCCGCCTTATATGCCTCTGAACGGCAGTGATATTAAGCTGAATCCACATCAAGCGATTGCCCGACATGAGATTAGCTGCACATTGGAAGAGGTCATTCAAGCCTGTTTCAGATTGGTGAAACCTGGTGGAAAGGTAAGTATGGTGCATAAGCCACAGCGGCTTGCGGATATCATGGCGCTGATGCGGCAGTACCGGCTTGAACCGAAACGTCTGCGTTTTGTGCATCCGCGCGCCCATCTGGAGGCCAATATGGTGTTGATTGAAGCCATGCGTGACGGAAAACCGGAAGTAAGGCTCCTTCCGCCGCTAATCGTCTATAATGAACATAACCAATATTGTCCGGAGATTATGGATATATACTATGGTTCAAAAGAGGGAGAAGTATGAGTCTGACACGTCAAAGCAGTTTTCAAGAACAGTCTAATAACAGCAGGGGCTCATTGTATCTCGTGGGTACGCCAATCGGGAATCTGGAGGATATGACTTTTAGAGCCATCCGGACATTAAAGGAATGCGATATCATTGCAGCCGAAGACACGCGTCAGACCCGAAAATTGTTAACGCATTTCGAGATCAGTCCGCAGCTGCTGTTCAGTTATCATGAGCATAACAAGTCGGCAAGCGGACCTGAGCTGATACGCTATATAATAGAAGGAAAAAATTTGGCTCTTGTCAGCGATGCGGGTTTACCAGCCATTTCAGACCCTGGAGCGGACCTCGTAAAGCTGGCCATTGCAGAAGGGATAAACGTTATTCCCATTCCTGGCGCCAATGCAGCCTTAACCTCTCTAATTGCCTCCGGTTTACCGACTGAACGATTCACCTTCATCGGTTTCCTCCCCAGGGAACGTAAAGATGTGGAGAAAGTACTCCAGTCCTTTCGCGCTTCCCAAGGAACGCTGCTGTTTTATGAATCCCCTCACCGGGTAATCAAAACCCTGAATGCAATCCTGAGTGTTTATGGCAACCGGCAGGTCGTGCTGGCCAGAGAACTTACGAAAAGGTATGAGGAATTTGTTCGTGGCAGTGTAGAGGAATGTCTGGAATATCTCCAGGAGCATCCTCCTCTGGGCGAATATTGCATGGTCGTTGAAGGAACCAGTGTAGAGGAAGAGCAAGAACAACTAGCGGCCTGGTGGCAGAACCTGACGGTGGAGGAGCATGTGGCTCATTATGAGACCGAGGGTCATCCGCGCAAAGAGGCCATGAAGAAAACGGCGGGAGACCGCGGTGTTTCGAAGCGGGACATTTATAATGCATTAATATAAACCAGAATAAAATTGTATTTTTACTATAAAAAAACGCTCAACTGCGGGGGATTGCCACTTTAACGCACCCCCGCGCAGGAGAGCACGCGAAAAAAAGACAAAAAAATGTCTCCCAAGGCCGGGTTCTTAGCCTAGGAGACACCAAGGAGATATGAAAAAGGTTAGAATTAACAAATAGAATAATACTATTATATACTAAAAAACTTAATTTGTCACAGGTGTTGGGATTTCTGAGATACATTCGTGGCAAACAATTTTTCCTTTAAAGTAAGTCACGTTCTCAGCGTTTCCACAGAAGATGCAGGCTGGCTCGTATTTCTTGAGCATGATGCGCTCTCCGTCCACGTAAATTTCCAAAGCGTCTTTTTCCCCGATGCCCAATGTGCGGCGCAATTCAATTGGAATAACGACCCGGCCCAGTTCATCTACTTTTCTTACAATACCAGTTGATTTCATCATAACTGATCATTGCTCCTCTCGCCATAGTTTTAAAGTGTCATAATTCGACAACGTTCTCTCTTTTATGATATTAATAATACCAACGATTCCCAAAACAGTCAACCTGCAAATTTGTCATCGAAATCAGTACAGATCGCTTAAAAGCTGGGATATCGCACATATCAGGATTCTTTTCCCATTATATAACGTTGGTAGGATAATGTCGATTTGGAAATCTATATTTCTACCTTAAACGACACTATTCGACATAGATTGTCGAAAAAATTTCAAAATATTTTAATTTTTAACCAATAAATGAAGAGGGAAGTGGGAGATATGCATACTTTAAACGAAGAAAAGGTCTTTAAGGACCCGGTACATAATTATGTTCATGTGCAGCATTCTACCATCTGGCGTTTAATCAATACGACCGAGTTTCAACGGTTACGGCGAATCCGGCAGCTTGGCACCTCATATTTAACCTTCCACGGGGCAGAGCACAGCCGTTTTTCCCACTCTCTGGGTGTGTACGAAATTACCCGCCGGATCATTTCACAATTTGAACGGAGCGGTTACGCCGATTGGCCGCATAGCGAGAAGCTGCTCGCCCTGTGTGCGGCTCTGTTGCATGATCTTGGGCATGGTCCCTTTTCTCACTCCATAGAAGAGGCCTTTCATATGGATCATGAGGAATGGACCAGACGTATTATCCTAGGGGATACCGAAGTGAATGCGATCCTTACCGAAGTGGCGGCAGACTTTCCGACCAAGGTTGCATCTGTGATTGCAAAGGACTATGTCAATCCGATTGTGGTGAACCTCGTATCGAGTCCTCTTGATGCTGACCGGATGGATTATTTGCTACGCGACGCTTATTACACCGGCGTGAACTACGGTACGATCGACATCGACCGAATTCTCCGGATGCTTCGTCCTTATCAGGGAAGGGTCGTGGTGAAGGAATCGGGGATGCATGCGGTGGAAGATTATCTGATGTCCAGATATCAAATGTACTGGCAGGTGTATTTTCATCCGGTTACCCGCAGCTCGGAAATCATTTTACGGCAGATTTTCCGGCGTGCCAAGGAGCTGTATAAGGATGGCTATGTCTTCGGCTTTATGGTCGAGCCGTTACCGGGACTTTTTGAGGACAGGCTCTCGGTGCAGGATTACCTCAAGCTGGATGAGGCGCTGATTCAAACCGCGTTTTTGCAATGGACCAGTGAAAAGGATACGGTGCTGAGTGAATTATGCTGCCGTTTTATGCATCGTAGGTTGTATAAATATGTAGAGGTTGAATCGGTGGACCTAGAGATGATCGATGAAATCCGCAGGGAATTCAAGCGGGTAGGACTGAACCCCGAATATGACCTGGAGATTGATTTTCCGACGGATCTTCCGTACGATGTATTTCGTCCCGGTGACGAGGCCAGCCAGAAACAGATTCTGCTGCTCGACCGCGAGGAACGGCTGCGGGAAATTTCGGAGGTGTCGGATATTGTACGCTCGATCAGCGGCATCCACCGCGGCAAATATCACTTATATTACCCGGGTTCCAAGGTGAAGGACGTCATTTCCTCACTTCCCGACTCCATATCCCATATTTTCAAGCGATAACGACAAATACCACGAGAAGCCAAGCATTGGCTTTACGACAGGAAGGGAGAACTACACATGAATTTATTCGACACACATACCCATCTCGACGCGGCGCAGTTCGACGAGGACCGCGAGGAGACGATTCAGCGGGCGCGGGATGCCGGCGTTAGCCGTATGATTAACGTGGGGTTTAACCGGGAGACGATACCTTCCACGATGAAGCTTGCCGAGACGTATGATTTTATCTATGCCGCTGTCGGCTGGCACCCGCAGGATGCGATTACCATGAAGGAAGGCGATCTGGAATGGATTGCATCCTTATGCAGTCACGAGAAGGTTGTCGCCATTGGAGAAATTGGACTCGACTATTACTGGGATACTTCCCCCAAGGAAGTTCAACATCATGTGCTACGTCAGCAGATTGGTCTGGCTCGTGAACTTAAAATGCCGATCGTCATCCATAACCGGGACGCGCACGAGGATATCGTTAAAATTTTACGCGAGGAAAAAGCCAGTGAGGTCGGCGGGGTGATGCACTCCTATTCCGGCAGTTGGGAAACCGCTAAATTATGCCTCAATATGGGTTTTCACCTCTCCTTCGGCGGACCGATCACTTTCAAAAATGCCAGACAGCCCAAAGAAGTGCTTGCGCAGGTTCCAATGGACCGTTTATTGATCGAAACCGACTCCCCTTTTCTTACTCCGCATCCTTTCAGAGGCAAGCGAAATGAATCTGCACATGTAAGATTGGTTGCCGAAGCCGCTGCCCAGATAAAAGGGGTCGAGGTAGAGGAAATTGCCCAAATTACAACTAGAAATGCACTGGAACGATTTGGAATTGTTTGAAAACGGGAGAAAAACAGCTGAAAAAACGAGTATGAGCGACGGATTAAAGAATTTTAACCAATAAATCGAAGAATATTACATTTTTTTAACCATATATTCAAATAAACGTGGTTGATTGTGGCTTTACAACATGCATCAAAACAGGATATCATCTTGTCAGTAAGCTTCAGCTGCTGTAAGAGGTTTCCTTTTCGGCAGTTTCCAAGAACCATTCTCGCTGAGTCTTTCGTCTTCGAAAGAGCGGGGGAACCGATACATAGAGTTACGGCTTTACGGAAGCCGGAAGATAAGCTCATGATGTATTTGATTTCTTTTCAGGGTCTCTGGGGTGAATTCTAGCGTAGGCCGCCATGAGCGGATCTGCGAAGATAGGGCGGTTCTCTTTCGTCCAAACCCGACAGCTAACCCCGTAAGCGCCATAAAGAGAGGTATTCGTGCATTTACTTTTCCGTCATTCTGACATCTAGGGAAGCCACGAAAGAGTCCTCATATGCTCTTTACCCGGCTTCTTTTGTTTTGAATAAAGGAGAAGGCGTCGTCATACTGTTGTATAACAGGAGGTGACAAATCATGAATAAAAGACTGGTTTATGGTGCAAGAGCGCATGATCCTTGTGTGTTCTTGTAAAAATTTGAGTATAGCCCGCGTCAAAGTCATTCATGCGTAACTCTTAAATGGCGAGGCTATGAAGGAGGATCGAGAAAGTGGGATTTTTCCAACCAGAAGAGACCCATGATTCCAAAATCTCCAGCATGTCTTACGCATTGCGATGGAAGCATGAGAATTTGCGCCAAATCTCTACTGCAGCTATCGTTTCAATCGCGGTTACCATCATGATCATGCTGCTTGTCAACACGCAAACGCGCAAGCAGGTGTACCTGGTGGTAGACGGTCAGGTCAAATCGATACAGACCCATACATCTTTATTACAAGAAATGCTGGATGAGCAGTCTATCAGTCTTAGACCGGAGGATCAGATCTCCATGCCGCTGAGCGGTTCGCTCCAGGATGGAGACAAAGTGGTGATCGATCGTGCGGTTTCTGTTTCACTGACAGCTGATGGAGCAACAAAGCATTGGAATACGACAGGGAATACCGTTGGCGAGGTCCTGAAAGAAATGGGCGTATCGCTGAAGGAGACAGATAAAGTTACCCCGGCTCTGAGTGAGCCTGTTACCGGTCAAACGGATATTCAAATTGTGCGCATCAACAAACAGGTCGTGCAGCGTCATGAGAGCCTGCCCTTCCGCGTCATCAAAACTGCAGATCCCAGCCTGACAGCAGGCGAGGTCCGTGTCGTCCAGCAGGGTACGCCTGGCGTCATGGTGCAGCATATCGAGAAGGTATACCATGATGGCGAAATGGTCTCCATGCGCATGGTAGGCAAAGAAGTACAGACGAAAACGCTGGATAAAGTCATTGCTGTAGGCACCAAGAAGAAGCCTGTGGAAGCCGTAGTCAAAACAGCATCCGTGAAAACGGCAAGCACGGTCCAAACCAAGAAGGCTGTCAGCAGCAATAACCGTGTAAGCAAGGCTGGCGTCGATTTCTCATATAAAAAATTAATTCATGTATCCATGACGGCTTATTCTGCGGGCGAACCGGGTATCGGTACCCGTACGGCTACGGGAACTCGCGTAACAGAAGGCCGGACCATTGCAGTGGATCCCGGTGTGATTCCGCTCGGCTGGTGGGTGTACATTGAAGGCGTAGGGTTCCGCCGTGCTGAAGATACAGGCGGAGCGATTAAAGGCAACAAGGTCGATATTTATTATGACTCCGTGAAGCGCGCCAACAGTTTTGGCCGCAAGTCCGGACTCAAGGTATACGTGATCGGACCGGTGAAGCCGGAACTGAATTAATTGAGTTTTACAATGCCATTCTAATGTTATAGTATTATGATCATGAAAATGTCATGCTAAAGAAGAGGAGCATTCCTCTTCTTTTTGTTGTTTTGGATGTCCGAAAACGAGTGACACGCGAAACGGATGAGCTTTTGTGAAAGGAAGAAACGGGTCATGATAAAAGAAGTTATCGTCGTAGAAGGACGGGACGATACCGTGGCGATCAAGCGGGCGGTAGAAGCAGATACGATCGAAACTGGAGGCTCGGCAATAAACAGCCGGATACTGCAGCGAATCGCCCTGGCTCAGGAGCGCCGGGGCGTAATTGTGCTGACGGATCCGGACCATGCCGGTGAGCGGATTCGGAAGATTATTGCAAACAAGGTGCCTGGCTGCAAGCATGCGTTCATTCCGGAAGTGGATGCAACGCGCAAGGGGGATATTGGTGTGGAGAACGCTTCCCCTGAGGCGATACGAAAGGCGCTTTCCCGTGTACACACGTCCTATGAAGGCGCAGAGAGTCAAATTGATATGGAGGATCTGATGGCTGCGGGACTGCTCGTGCATCCGGATGCATCGCACAGACGAATGACCATGGGGAACCTCCTTGGGATCGGATATTGCAACGGCAAGCAATTTTATAAGCGGCTTTCCATTTTTCAGATCACGCGTGAGGAATTCGCAGAAGCGCTAAGCCGCTTAGAACAGGAAGGAGAAGAATAGATGATGAACGGTATGGACGATATCGCTTCACCAAGGCGAACGAAGGAAATTATTCAGCGTCATGGGTTTTCATTCAAGAAGAGCCTCGGGCAGAACTTTCTTATCGATCAGAATATTTTGAGTAAGATTGTTGAGGCGGCAGGGCTTGATTCAACCAAGGGGGCATTGGAGATTGGTCCAGGCATCGGTGCGTTGACTGAGAAGCTGGTCCAGCAAGCCGCTACTGTAACTGCGGTAGAGATTGACCAGCGGCTGATACCCATTCTTCAAGAAGTTATGGAGCCCTACTCACATGTGCATATTCACCATGGGGATGTGCTCAAGACAGATCTGGCGGAATTATTCCATCGGAATTTTGCGAATGTATCCAAGGTTAGTGTCGTAGCCAATTTACCTTATTACGTCACGACGCCGATTTTGATGAAGTTGCTCGAAGAGAAGTTGCCGGTTGAGAACATCGTTGTGATGATCCAGAAAGAGGTGGCAGAACGTATGGCCGCTTCACCGGGAACGAAGGATTACGGCAGCCTAAGCATAGCCGTGCAGTACTATAGCGTTCCTGAACTGGTCTGTATCGTACCTAAGACGGTTTTTATTCCGCAGCCGAATGTGGAGTCCGCTGTCATCCGTTTGACGGTACGCGAGCAGCCAGCGGTCGAGGTCGATGATGAGGCATTCTTTTTTCAAGTCGTACAAGCTTCCTTTGCCCAGCGGCGCAAAACGATCTCCAATAACTTGAAATCGCGCTTTTTTCCGAAAGATGGCAGGGAACGCCTCGATGCATTGCTTGTTGAAGCGGGAATTGAGCCATCCCGGCGCGGGGAAACCCTCAGCCTTCAGGAGTTTGCCACGCTCAGCAATGTGCTGCTGAAGGCTGGAATACGGGAGTAGTGCTTTCGAAATCGGAGTGTGCTTCGCTGTAGTCTATACGGGGTTCCAAATGCAGTTTCATGCATATTTTGCCAAAGTGATGAACCAACAGAGAGATTTGCCCATACCATAGGGTAGGGGTGATGTTGTGATGAATGTAGGAGACCTGGTCGTCCGCAAATCATATGGCGGTGATATCGCTTTTCGTGTGGAAGATATGCGGAGCAACCTTGCTGTTATCAAGGGGACCGAATTTCGGCTGCTAGCTGATTCGCCCCTGGATGATCTTGTGAGGGTGCCGTACGCACCGCTTAATGAAAAATCCCAGAAGGCCAATATTAGAGCAAATGAATCATTTAGCAGGCTGAAGCGACATCGTGAGGAACAGACTCAGCGCAACCAGGTAGATCTTAGCGGGGATTGGCCGCTGGTAGAGCAGCAGCCGTCTTATTTTGAGGTTCCGGGTAAAGTGCTCCATTTGGATGGAGATTTAAATTACTTAAAGAAGAGTCTCAGTCTTTATCAGCAGCTGCGTGTACCCGCTGAAGGCCACTATGTGAGCGAATCAGGCATGGCTGATGCACTATACCGCCTCCTGCCTAGAGTGCGGCCGGACATCGTCGTAATTACTGGGCATGACGGTGTGCTGAAACAGCGGCCCAATAATGATCTCTATAGCTTGAACAGCTATAAGAATTCGCAGAATTTTGTGACGGCCATTCAGGTAGCCAGACAGTATGAGCGGCATTATGACACGCTTACTGTCATTGCGGGCGCCTGTCAGTCGCATTTTGAGGCGCTGCTGCAAGCGGGAGCGAATTTCGCCAGCTCGCCGGGGCGCATCCTCATTCATGCGCTGGATCCTGTGTACGTAGCCGCAAAGGCTTCGTTTACATCGGTACGGGATACGATCAACATGACAGACGTGTTGCACAACACGATCAGTGGAACTCAGGGTGTTGGGGGCATTGAGACAAGAGGGAGCTACCGCATAGGGTTGCCTCGTCTGAATGATCTCACGCAGCTCAAGGTGACGCCTTCGGTGATGTAAAAAAGTATTCTTTGAACCTTAATCATGCTTTATGATTAAGGTTTTTTTGTCGTTTATCGCGTGTATGCGGAAATACTCCAAAATCCCGCAAAAAAATCCGTTGACAACTCAATTTTAATGCTGATATAATTAAAATTTTATTTGACAAATTCCACTCTCCGAGTTATAATGGACAAGGAAAGAGGTGGTCGTCGACAATGGCTAAAAATGCGCTGTTGGAAATCAAACGCAATCTCGAAGCTCATGTAGGACAAAAAATATCGCTTCGGGCAAACGGTGGTCGCCGAAAGACCGTCGAGCGAACTGGTGTCTTGGAAGAAACGTACCCTTCTGTTTTTATTGTAAAGCTGGACCAAGAACAGCAAACCTTTAAACGTGTTTCATACAGCTATGCAGATATTCTTACTGAATCCGTGGAAGTTACCATTTGCGATGATAACGCAGAGACCCGGATTGAGTTGGAAAAAGCGTAACTTTTCATTCGGAACAGCCATCCTTCGCGGAGGGCTGTTTTTTGTTGGCAGCCTCCTTTCCGAATGAGGATCATTTCCCTGAGAAATAATACATAAGGCGTTGCCCTATAGTTAAACTGGCTTCACAGCAACAGCAACAGCAACAGCAAAATAAAGTAATTCAAAAGTCCCTTGGAGGATGAGCAAGCCAAGTTGTGGTAATCATTCGTATAAATGAATTGATAAGGAGGATTTATCATGAGCCGCAGACGCCGCAGTGTGATGTCAGAGGAACTGAAAAATGAGCTTGCCAAGGATTTGGGGTTTTATGAGACGGTTCAGCAGGAAGGGTGGGGCGGTATCAAGGCCAAGGATGCAGGCAATATGGTGAAGCGCGCCATTCAGCTCGCCGAGCAAGCCGCATCGCGTAAACCGTAAATCCAAACAGACGAATTCAGCGGAGACCACCATCTTGCATGGGGATCTCCGTTTTTCGTAACCAAACGCAAGGTTCGAAATGACTTGCATGATACAGTTTGTTATAATGATTTGAAGCTGATATGAGGGAAACTTGAGGGTGGGTGAACGCCTTGAAAATTTACGAAAAAGCGCCAGCCAAAATTAATTTGATGCTGGACGTATTACATAAACGGCCTGATGGGTTTCATGAGGTCGAAATGGTTATGACAATGGTGGACTTGGCGGATCGTTTGGAAATGTCGGATCTGCCGCGGGATACCATCATTATTACGAGCCAGGCGGGGTATATTCCGCTGGATGAGAAGAATCTGGCCTTTCAGGCTGCAAGGCTGATTAAAGACCGCTACGATGTCAAAAGCGGCGTGCACATTCATTTGGATAAAAAAATCCCGGTAGCTGCAGGCCTGGCGGGAGGAAGCAGTGACGCAGCTGCGGCGCTTAGAGGGCTGAACCGCCTCTGGAATTTGAATATTCCGGTTCAGGAGCTTCAGGAGCTTGGAGCTGAACTGGGATCGGATGTTCCCTTCTGCGTGACCGGTGGAACGGCGCTGGCAACGGGAAGAGGAGAGAAGCTGACGAATGTCTTCAATCCGCTGCAGGGTTGGGTCATTTTGGCCAAACCTCCGATCAATGTATCAACGGCCGAAGTATACGGGAAGTTTAGAGCAGCAGAAGTGAAGCAGCATCCTTCTGCCAGCGGCATGATTCAGGCGGTTGAAGCTGGGGACTTTGGGGCCGTATGCGCGGGTCTTGGCAATGTCTTGGAGGATGTGACCCTGAAGCTTCATCCGCAGGTTGGGCAGCTTAAGGATGCGATGCTCAAGCTTGGGGCGGACGGCGCACTCATGTCGGGCAGCGGACCAACTGTGTTTGGCCTCGTTTACAAGGAAGCGAAGGTAGCTCGAATCTATAACGGCCTCCGAGGCTTTTGTAAGGAAGTATATGCCGTGCGACTGTTGACCTAAGACCCGCGTTATTGTACAAACACGTACAAAAATGTTATATTTATACTATAATATTCGGATTTTACTCATAGATAAGAGTTTGAATTGAGAAATGGCTTGTAATTAGTCAATGAATTTTGATTTTAAGCCTTAAGTTTAATGAATAATGTGATAGCGAGGAGTCATTCGTGAAAAAATTAAAGCGAAGCGCGCGTCTGGTCGAGATGACCCAGTATCTTCTATCCAGACCCCATACATTAATTCCGCTTACCACGTTCGCCGACCGGTACGGTGCAGCCAAATCTTCGATTAGCGAGGATTTGGTGATTATCAAGGAAGTATTCGAGGATGAGGGCATGGGTGAGCTGCTGACCATGGCGGGGGCAGCCGGAGGAGTGAGGTTCATTCCCAAGATCCCGAAGGAGCAGGCCCTTATTTTTGCTCAGGACCTGTGCAGCCAGCTGCAGCAGAAGGACCGGATTCTCCCGGGGGGATATTTGTACATGTCCGATTTGCTGGGGCAGCCGTCGCTGATGGATGAAGCGGGTAAAATATTCGCCACCGCTTTTGCCGATCAAGATATCGATGTGGTCATGACGGTGGAGACTAAGGGAATTCCGCTGGCCTATGCGACTGGAGCTCAGCTTAACCTTCCCGTTGTTCTAGTGCGCCGTGACCACCAGGTTACGGAGGGGTCGGCGGTAAGCATCAATTACGTCTCGGGCTCGCATAAGAGTATTCACACCATGTCCTTGTCGCGCCGGGCACTGAAAGAAAAGTCCAAGGTGTTGATCGTGGATGACTTCATGAAAGCAGGCGGAACGATTCAAGGCATGGTCGACCTGCTGGCTGAATTTGAGGCCGAAGTTGCAGGCGTGGGCGTTCTGGTGGAATCGGGGTCCGTGGAGTCGGAGGAACGTCTTCTTCATGATTATGTTTCACTCGCCATCTTAACTGGCGTGGATTCAAAATCGAAAGAAATTGACGTTAGCCCAGGCAACTATTTTAACAAGCGATAAATGTTGATAAACACTGCAAATTTTGTCGATTAAAATCTTTTATCGGCGAATAGTTCCGAAGTCTGTCGACATTTTCAATCTTATAAAAAAATTCCTGAATTTAGGACATTTTATTGCCCCAAAAAAGAGGATTTCGCTTCGCTGTGTGGAATTATACACCAAGTCTCTGATGGAAAAAGGTGGTGAACACACATGCAAATTACGGATGTCAGACTCCGCCGAGTCAACTCTGAGGGGAGAATGAAAGCAATCGCATCCATTACCATTGATAACGAATTTGTGGTTCATGATATTCGTGTAATCGATGGCAACAATGGAATGTTCGTTGCTATGCCGAGCAAGCGCACTCCAGACGGAGAATTCCGCGACATTGCCCATCCGATCTCTTCCGGTACTCGGGAGAAGATCCAAACGGCTGTTTTGGCGGAATATGAACGCGCTGCCAACGAAGAAGAAGTGATTGAGGAAGGCGCTTAAGCTTTACAATTGGGGTTCAAGGAAAAGAGAGCCAGGACTATGGCTCTCTTTTCTTTTTGCGTAGAATACGATATATTCAGTAGTGAGTTCAAGAGTAGGAGGTCAAGACCCTTGAAAAGAATGGCGATTGTTCTTGCCGCAGGGCAGGGTAAACGAATGAAATCGAAACTGTACAAAGTGCTGCATCCCGTTTGTGGGAAGCCTATGGTAGGGCATGTGCTGGATACCGTAAAACAAGTCAACTGTGAACGCAGCATTGTCATCGTAGGGCACGGTGCGGAAGCTGTCCAATCTTATCTGGGTGAGACCGCTGAATATGTACTGCAGGAACAGCAGCTCGGGACAGGTCATGCCGTGAAAATGGCGAAGGACCTGCTGGGATCGGAAAATGGCTCCACCATTGTTATTTGCGGAGATACGCCGCTCGTGACCGCGGAAACGCTGGAAGCTCTGACAGGGCTTCATGAAAGCAACCATGCGGCCGCAACGGTGCTGACGGCTTATACGGAAAATCCTAAGGGCTACGGACGCGTCATCCGCAGCGAGGACGGAAGCGTCCTGCGTATTGTGGAGCAGAAGGATTGCACGCCTGAAGAGGATGCCGTCCGCGAATTTAATACAGGCACATACTGCTTTGATAATGCTAAGCTGTTCGCAGCACTGGAGAAAGTAACGAACCAGAATGTTCAACAAGAATATTATTTGACGGATGTCATTGGAATTCTGGTTAATCAGGGAGAAACCGTTCTTGGTTACATGACTGAGGACTATGCGGAATCCATTGGTGTCAATGACCGTTTGGCGCTTTCAGAGGCAGAGCGTTTGATGCGTGAGCGCATCAATATACGCCATATGCTGAACGGCGTAACGATTATTGATCCGGCTTCGACTTATATTGGTGCTGACGTAACCATCGGCTCTGATACGGTTCTATACCCGGGTACTGTGCTTAAAGGCAGTACGGTCATCGGTGAAGATTGCCACATTGGCCCGCAAAGCGACATTAAGGATTCTGTCATCGGCGACGGTGTCGCCATCAAACATTCCGTGCTCGATCAGGCCGAAGTGGGAAGCCGTACGTCCGTCGGTCCTTTTGCATATCTGCGTCCAAAATCCCAGTTGGGTGAAGACGTGAAGATCGGCGATTTTGTGGAAATTAAAAATGCCAAGATTGATAATGGCTCTAAAGTATCGCATCTTAGTTATGTCGGCGATGCAAACGTAGGTAAAAACGTTAATGTCGGCTGCGGAGCGATAACAGTCAACTACGATGGGTATAATAAGTTTATAACAGAAATTGAAGATGATGCTTTTATCGGCAGCAACGTCAATTTGGTCGCCCCTGTGAAGGTTGGAAAAGGTGCTTATGTGGTTGCAGGCTCAACCATTACGCATTCCGTGCCTGAAAACGATCTGGCTATCGCCAGAAAGCGTCAGGAGAACAAACCGGGTTATGCGGAGAAGATCCGCGCCCGTGCAAAGGCAAAAAAAGACAAGAAGTAGCTTTAACATCCAAAGGATGATTAAATAGATATATAAAATGAATTAAAGCGAACCCATTTTCTTTAGTTCAATTTATGTATAGAACATTGTTCAAACGGCAATGGAGACAGGCATGAATTTCAATGAACCAGCACGGAGGGTTTTTATTCTATGACTTATTGTGATTCGAAACTAAAGATTTTTACTTGTAACTCCAATCAGAAGCTCGCACAGCAAATTGCCGATTATATCGGAATTCCAATGGGCGATTCTCACACGACCAGCTTCAGCGACGGGGAAATTCAGGTGAAGCTGAATGAGAGCGTTCGCGGTTGCCACGTCTATGTGGTGCAATCTACTTGTGGACCGGTTAACGACAATCTGATGGAACTGCTCATCATGGTCGATGCCCTGAAACGCGCTTCCGCAAAGAGCATTAACGTCGTAATTCCTTACTACGGTTATGCGCGTCAGGACCGTAAGGCCCGTTCACGCGATCCGATCACGGCGAAGCTTGTGGCGAATCTGATTGAGAAGGCTGGAGCGCACCGCGTCATTACGATGGACCTGCATGCCATGCAGATTCAAGGATTCTTCGATATTCCGGTGGATCATTTGCTCGGAGTGCCGATTCTGGCGCAATATTTCCGTTCCAAGCAGATCGAAAATCCGGTTGTCGTTTCTCCTGACCATGGCGGTGTTGTCCGTGCCAGAAAGCTGGCTGATTTCCTGAATGCTCCGCTGGCGATTATCGACAAGCGCCGTCCGGAACCAAACGTGAGTGAAGTCATGAACATTATCGGTAATATCGAGGGTAAAACCGCGATTCTCATCGATGATATCATCGACACGGCGGGTACCATTGTCCTTGGTGCCAATGCACTGATGGAAGGTGGAGTTAAGGAAGTATATGCCTGCTGTACGCATCCGGTGTTCTCCGGCCCGGCGATGGAACGGCTTGAAAACTCTCCGCTGAGTGAGGTCATTGTGACGGATACCATTCCGATCTCGCATCCTGATCCAAGCAACAAAATCAAAGTGCTATCGGTAGCTCCGCTTATGGGCGAAGCCATTATCCGGGTTCATGAAGAACTGTCGATCAGTAAGCTGTTTGAAATCGAATAGATATTATAGAGTGGAATTAAACTCGTTATCACCTTAGTTCATTCTATATCACTAGCGAAAGGGTTATGTTTCCTGAGGGAAATATAACCCTTCTCGCCATATGATCGCCTGGAGGAAAGAATCAAAATGAAATGGATTGTCGGACTCGGGAATCCCGGTTCAAATTACGAAAAAACGCGTCACAACGTTGGTTTTATGATGCTCGACGCCTTGGCCAAGCGCCATGGAATCACCTTTGGTCCCAGCAAGTGCAAGGCGCTGATCGGCGAGGGCTTTATCGGAATGAACAAGGTTGTGCTAATTAAGCCTATGACCTATATGAACTTGTCCGGTGAAGCAGTACGGGCCTACATGGATTATTACAAGGTTAAACTGGAAGATATGATTGTTGTCTATGATGACCTGGATACAGAAATCGGTAAAATCCGTTTGCGGTATCAAGGGAGTGCTGGCGGTCACAATGGCATTAAGTCGATCATTCAGCATACGGGAACGCAAGTCTTTGATCGTATTCGCATGGGAATCTCGCGCCCGGAGCCGGGCTTTGCCGTCGTAGACTATGTATTGTCGGCTTTTCCCAAAAAGGAGAAGGAACCGCTTGAGAGCATGATCGAGCATGCTTGTGATGCGGCTGAATTTAGTCTGGAGCATACCTATGAGCAGACGATGGCGAAGTTCAACGGATAGAAATATGGCTAGCAGCTTCGGAAAACAGGGCTAAATCAAGTGCGTAGCGGGCATAATGAGGGTATAAATCACCTTCAGGAGGCATATAGATGGCTATAAATTATATCTGCCGGCACTGCCGCACGCCGCTAGGAAGCATTGATTCCGCCCAGGTGACTGATGCGCAGCTAGGGTTCCATTCCTTGACCCCTGCGGAACGTAGAGATATAATAGCGTATGATTTAAGCGGAGATATCACAGTCAAAGTGATTTGCGATTACTGCAGAGAGGCACTGGAGCAACATCCGGAGCTGAGTCTCGTGACAAGTCCGCTTCAATAATGCGTTAAGATGGTGGGATACCCGTCAATTTTGG
Source organism: Paenibacillus dendrobii (assembly GCF_009807035.1). GTDB lineage: Bacteria > Bacillota > Bacilli > Paenibacillales > Paenibacillaceae > Paenibacillus_AQ > Paenibacillus_AQ dendrobii. The sequence continues at coordinate 38,586 of NZ_WUBI01000010.1, read as the reverse complement.
GGCCTTAGCAGTTGCTGAGGCTTCTTTTCGGTATTCCTTTTGGCGCCCTTCAATAGAGAGTACAGAAAGAATCGCAACCCGAACCATTTTATGGTAAAATCTTTCGGGATACCCGGCGAATAGAATGAGAATATCCTAAAAGTAAGCATGAGAGAGGTGCCCCTTTTGTTACAAGCACTTATAGAAGCGTTTTCCAAAGATCCGGATTTGCAGTCCGTGATGGCCGGCGTAAAGGCCGGAATGAAAGAACAGCTGGTATCCGGCTTGTCGGGTTCTGCACGCCAGATGATGCTTGCGGCGCTATTTGAAGAAGTTAAGCGTCCGATGCTGATCGTAACCCATAATATGTTTTCCGCCCAAAAAATCGCTGAGGATTTACAGGAAGCGCTTACACCGGATCGGGTTTTGCTGTATCCGGCCAATGAGCTGGTAGCCGCTGAGTCCGCCGTATCCAGCCCTGAAACCCTGGCTCAAAGAATTGACGTGTTGATGAGATGCGCACAGGGATTTTCAGGTGTTGTTGTCGCGCCTTTTTCCGGTGTTCGGCGGTTCCTTCCTTCTCCTGAAGTGATGGGAAACGCCCGGATTCGCATCGAAGACGGTGGAACGCTGGTAGTAGATACGTTCATGTCCCGTATGATTGAAATGGGTTATGAACGGGTGGAGCGTGTGGAAAGCAAGGGTGAGATGAGTCTTCGAGGAGGCATTATCGATTTCTATCCGATGACCTCTCAGCTCGCATTCCGGGTCGAGCTATTTGACGATGAAGTAGACTCGATTCGCACCTTCGATCCGGCCGATCAACGTTCCATTGATAAAGTCAAAGAAGTGACTATTACGCCTTGCAAGGAAATCATCGCCGATCAGCATCGGCTGGTGCAGGCCGCAGAGGCTGCGGGACATTTGCTGGAAGAACAGCTCGGCAAAATGACCGACCGTCAGGCTAAACTGCGTCTAACCGAAGAAATGAACCGGGAAATGGAGCTCCTGCGTGAGCATGTCTATTTCCCTGAAATTTATAAATATATCTCTTTACTCTATCCGGAGCGCAAAACGCTGTATGATTACATGCCGAAGGACACGGTACTCATTTTGGATGAGCCTGCTCGTCTGCTGGAGACCGCTAGGCAGCTGGAGCGCGATGAATCGGAGTGGAATCTGCATCTGCTTCAGAACGGTAAAACGTTACCGCAGCTGCATTTATCCGTGGAAAATGAAACGGTGCTCTACCATCGTCCGTTCCAGACGATTTTCATGTCTATTTTCCTGCGTCAGGTGCCACATACCCAGCCGCAGAACATTTTGAATTTTATCAGCCGGGGGATGCAGGATTTCCATGGTCAAATGAATGTGCTCAAATCAGAAATGGAGCGCTGGCATAAATCTGGAGTCAAGGTGATTATGCTGGCCAGCGGTGATGAACGGCTTGACCGGATGCGCCGGGTGCTTCAGGACTATAATATCGACGAGCCAATCATGCTCCAGGGCAATCTGCAGACCGGATTTGAGATGCCTTCCATTCATCTGGCGGTCATTACCGAGGGTGAAATGTTCTCGCAGAAGCAGCGCAAGATTCGCAAGCTGGGCAAGAACATGGATAATGCTGAACGCATTAAGAGTTATACCGAGCTGAAGGTCGGGGACTATGTCGTTCACCAGAACCACGGCATCGGTAAATATATGGGCATTGGCACGCTTGAGATTAACGGCATTCATAAGGACTACATGCATATTCTATATGCCGGCGGCGATAAGCTGTCGGTACCGATCGAACAGATTGACCTGATTCAGAAATACGTAGGTTCCGAAGACAAGGAGCCTAAAGTATATAAGCTGGGCGGCAATGAGTGGAATAAGGTAAAAAGCAAGGTTCGTTCCTCTGTACAGGATATCGCCGATGATCTGATCAAGCTGTATGCGGAGCGCCAGTCCACAACGGGCTTTGGTTTTGAAAAGGATACTGCCGAGCAGCGCGAATTCGAGGAAATGTTCCCTTATGATGAAACGCGCGATCAGCTGCGGGCCATAGAAGAAATCAAAAATGATATGGAACAGAATCGCCCGATGGATCGACTGCTATGTGGAGACGTTGGCTACGGCAAGACCGAGGTCGCGATCCGTGCAGCTTTCAAGTCGGCGATGGAGGGCAAGCAGGTTGCAGTGCTGGTACCGACAACGATTTTGGCGCAGCAGCATTACGAGACGTTCCGCGAACGTTTTTCCGGTTATCCGATTAACATTCAGGTACTCAGCCGTTTCCGTTCACGGAAGGAGCAAAATGAGACGATTAAAGGCATCCGCCAGGGAACCGTGGACATCGTTATCGGTACGCACCGCCTCTTGTCCCAAGACTTGATCTTTAAAGACCTGGGTCTGCTAATTGTGGACGAGGAGCAGCGTTTTGGCGTTACCCACAAGGAGAAACTGAAAAGGTTGAAGACGAACGTGGACGTACTGACCCTTACGGCGACGCCAATCCCCCGGACGCTGCATATGTCGATGCTAGGCGTGCGTGATTTGTCGGTTATCGAAACGCCGCCGGAGAATCGCTTTCCTGTGCAGACTTATGTCGTTGAATACAGCCAAACCCTCGTTCGCGAAGCGATTGAACGGGAGCTTGCGCGTGGAGGCCAGGTGTACTATCTATATAACCGGGTACAGGGCATTCAGGAAATGGCGAGCCAAATCACAGCCCTTGTGCCAGACGCCAAAGTGGGAGTCGGCCATGGCCAAATGTCCGAATCGGAGCTCGAAAAAACGATTCTGGATTTTCTGGACGGTGAATACGACGTGCTTGTCAGCACGAGCATAATTGAGACCGGTGTGGATATTCCCAACGTGAATACGCTGATCGTGCATGATGCAGATAAAATGGGCTTGTCCCAGCTTTACCAGCTTCGCGGGCGTGTGGGGCGATCCAACCGGATTGCTTATGCTTATTTCACATACCAGCGGGATAAAGTGTTGACCGAAGTCGCCGAAAAACGGCTGCAGTCGATCAAGGAGTTCACGGAACTCGGTTCCGGGTTTAAAATCGCCATGCGCGACTTGTCCATCCGGGGGGCGGGAAATCTTCTCGGTGCGGAGCAGCACGGATTCATTGCTTCTGTCGGGTTTGATCTGTACTCGCAAATGCTGGCGGAAGAGATCAAGAAACGTAAGGTGTCTATGCTCGGAGAGAAGGAAGAGCCTTCGAAGGCATGGAATACCACGATCGATATCGGCATCGATGCTTATTTGCCTGCGGATTACATCTACGACAGCATACAGAAAATTGAAATCTACAAGAAAGTTGCCGTGGTGGGTACGTTCAGCGATGAACGAGAGCTGGAGGATGAGCTGCTTGACCGTTTCGGGGAGCTGCCTGAAGCGGTAATTAACCTGCTCGCGGTAGCCCGATTGAAAATATACGGCAAAATGTATGGTATCGACTCCATCACCCGTCGCGGGGACGATCTTCTGCTGAAGTTCTATGAAGGCCAGGAGAAGAAGGTCAGCACATCGAAGCTCGCCCAAGTTGGTAATAAATTCGAAAGACGTGTACAATTTGAGCAGGAGTCTCATATGTCAATACGCATTAAGGGTAAGGGGCTCGACGAAGGGCAGCTGCTCACATTGCTGGAACAATTTCTGAAGGCAATTCGCGAGCTGTTTAAATCGAAGGAGGAACTTCAGGATGTTGTTCAATAACAAAAGAGCATGGAAGGGCATCGCTCTCATGGTCATTGCGGCCATGTCCGTATCCATGCTGGCTGCTTGCGAAAAGAGTAAGTCGGCAGACAAAAGCGATACAAGCAAAGTCGTGGCAACCTATAAAGGCGGGGAAATTACCGAAAAGGAACTTGAAACGCAAAAGGGAATCGTGGCATTCATGTCACCGGATTACGCCCAGCTTATCAATATGAGTGATTTTCAGGATTATATCGTCAAGCAAAAGATTGCTTTTGAATACTTAAGCAATAAAGCGAGCGATGCTGCGAAGAAGGAAGGCGAAAAGCAGGCTACTCAGGTTCTGGATCAAAACAAGCAGAAAATGGGAGAAAAGCAATTTAAACAGGCTCTGGAAGCCGAAAAACTGAACGAAGACGATCTCAAGCAGTACTTGGTACAAGCTATGACGTCGATGTCGGATATGACCAGCAAGGTAACGGAAGAGGAGATTAAGAACAAATTCGAGGCTACCAAGCAGGATTATACCGTTGCATCGCTTCATCATATTCTGATTGGGCTGCAGTATGGCGATAAAAAGGAACGCACCAAGGAAGAGGCACTTAAGGTCGCCAAAGAAGTGAAATCCCAACTGGATCAGGGGGGAGATTTCGCTGAGTTGGCCAAGAAATATTCTGATGACAGCGCGACTAAAGAAAACGGCGGATTGTACGAAAATTTCACCTTGGGACAAACGAGCGTTAACGAATTCAAGGAGCAAGTACTGACCCTTCCGTTGAGTAAAATCAGCGAGCCGTTTGAATCGACTCTCGGGTATCACATCGTGAGGGTGGACTCTCGCAAGGAAACGTCGTATGACAAGCTGACTGCAGAGCAGAAGGATATTATCAAGCAAACCTTAGGCGCTGCCAAAATTGACAACTTCATGCAGAACGAGTTGAAAAATATCATTCAAAAAATTGATCTGCCTAAATCGACCGAAGCGCCTGCGGGAAGCACGGGGACGAATGGTTCCAAATCAGAAGGTTCGGATCAAGGAGACACCAGCAAAACTGAAGATACAACCGGAAAATAATGCACTATACCAGGTAGGTTATGCGGCCTTGAAAGCTTATTTTAATCTATATATTGAATGAATAAGCTTGGGGTGAACACCGGTTATACAGAATCCGAAACGGAATAATCCTGAAATAAAAACGCGGAGAAATCCGCGTTTTTATTATGCTGCGCAAGTTTGGCCCTTTCCGTACAAATGCGCAATTTGACCGCAACTATTCATTCCAAGATCATGTATAAGGAATTGGGAAAGGATGAATACTATGGTCAGATATCACACTTATATTTCCTGGGACACTCCTCTTCCCATCCGAACAGTAGTTGAAAAATCTTCTCGAGAAAGCGGGGCAACATGTCAATGAAAGCTACTGGAATAGTCCGTCGTATTGATGACCTGGGTAGAGTGGTCATCCCTAAAGAAATTAGAAGAACACTGCGAATCCGTGAAGGAGATCCGCTTGAAATTTTTGTAGACCGTGACGGTGAGGTGATTCTGAAAAAGTACTCCCCAATCGGAGAGCTTGGAGATTTCGCTAAGGAATATGCTGAATCGCTGTACGAAGGTACGGGACACACGACCATCATTTCCGACCGTGACACGTTTATTGCTGTAGCCGGGGGCTCCAAGAAGGAGTATCTGGAGAAGCAAATCGGCGCACCGATCGAAAGCTGCATGGACAACCGTAAGACGCTGCTGGAAACGAACGGCGGCAATTATGAAATCAGCAAGGATCACCAGGAAACGCTGTCGTCTTTTGTAGTGGCGCCAATCATTTCCGGCGGGGACCCTATTGGAACCGTAATCCTGCTCAGTAAAGACGATTCGGTTAAAATGTCTCAGCTCGAAATCAAAATGTCTGAAACAGCCGCCGCATTTCTCGGCAAACAAATGGAACAGTAATCCCGATAAACTCCCGCTTCGAAGGCCACAGATTCGGCCTGACAGAAGAAGCGGGAGTTTTTTGTGTTCGCTTTCCCAGTTATAATAAGAATTGATGGTTGTCTGGCCGGCTGAGGAAATACGCCGTGAGACGGTTTTCGAATACATTGGGAAGAAGTAGGGAGCCAGGATGAGGGAAGAGGGTACATCCTCGAAAATACTGCAAGGAGCACTCGTGCTGAGCATAGCGATGGTGCTCTCCAAGCTGATTGGAACACTGCAAAAAATACCGCTGCAAAATATGGGCGGCGATGTCGTTTTTGGCATTTATAATACGGTTTATCCATTTTACACCTTAATGATTACGGTCGCTCTGATCGGATTTCCGGCAGCAATCTCCAAGTTTGTTGCGGAAGATGCAGCTTTGGGCGGACGTGAGCGGAGCAGGCAGATCATCCGGATCGCATCTGTGGTCATGACATGTTCCGGCATTCTGTTCGGAGCGGCTATCTATTTGGGCGCACCCCTGATCGGGACGATCATCGGTAATGCGAGCGTAGTGCCGGCGCTTAAGGCATCGGCGATTGCCTTGCTGTTCGTTCCGCTGATGTCGGGCCTCCGGGGTTTTTTTCAGGGTTACCAGGACATGATGCCAACCGCGGTCTCCCAAATTACGGAACAGAGCGTCAGGGTGGCTGTCATGATCGTGCTGCTTATTTATCTAACATCGGTTGGAGCGTCCGCGGAACATATCGCGGCTGGAGCCCTCTTCGGGTCTGCTGCTGGAGGTGCCGCAGGGCTGGCTGTGATGGGAGGGTATTGGCGCAGCTATCGTAAAGGCAGGCATATGGCTGCAGGAGACATGTCCTCGGCGGGAAATGAACGGAAGGACCGCCAACAGAGCCTCAGTTTGCTTGGGAGCATGCTGAAGTATGCAGTGCCCGTGTGCCTGGGCGCTCTTGCGATATCGCTGGTGAACCTTGCAGACACCTTTACCATGCCGCGTTTGCTTAAGTCAGGCGGAGCAGGGGACGCTGGAGCTATGATACAGTTTGGCATTTATAACCGAGGCATGCCGGTAGTACAGCTTATTACGATGCTGGCTACCTCGTTATCCGTTCTGTTTATTCCGGCGCTGGCTGAAGCAAGGGTCCAAGGGGACAAGCAGCTCGTTGCTAACCGCTGCCGTCTCTCTCTGCGTTGGTTCTGGCTGGTCGGCATGGCCGCCTCCATAGGGATTGCTGTGCTAGCCATGCCGATCAACATCGCGCTATATCAGGATGAGACCGGCACCAGCGTCATCCGCTGGATTGCTTTTACAGCCGTCGGAAGCGCGCTCAGCATTATTTCTGCCGCCCTGCTGCAGGGCATCGGCATCGTGAAGGCACCGGCGGTGCATCTCTTGGCCGCAGCGGCGGTGAAGACGCTGCTCAACCTGCTGCTGGTTCCGCAGCTGGGCATTACCGGCGCGGCCATCGCCAGCGTAGCCGCGCATTTCCTGGCAGCAGCGCTCAATATCGCGCTGCTGTCCCGTCGTACCGGCCTGCGCATCAGCACCGGTACGATCGGCAAGCCGGCAGCCATTCTCGCCGGCATGGCCCTGGCGGCGGGCGCCGCCATGCTCGCTGCGGACGCGCTGCTGTCCGCGATTGGGCTGCACGCCCGCCTGACGGCAGCGGCGGCCAGCTTAGCTGGGGCCGCTACAGGGGGCGCCGTGTTCCTGGCCGGCGCCGCTCGAACCCGCCTGCTCAGCGAGCAGGAGTTGCGGATGCTGCCGAAGATCGGCGCTCCGCTCGCCGTGCTGCTGCGCAAGCTGCGCCTTTTTGCATAGCAAAGCGCAAATTATTTTTGTGGGTCTACGCAACCATGATATAGTATAGCTGCTACTAATTACCGGAAGAATGATGTATAGAGCGGGGGAATGAGGGATGAGTGCATCCATAACAATAGTCGGCCTGGGGTCCGGAAATCCGGACCGCCTGACCATGGGTATCGTCAAAGCATTACAGCAGGCTTCAGAGGTATACGTTCGGACTAAAGATCATCCGGTGATGTCGGTACTGGACGAACTGAAAATTGGCATGCAATCCTTCGATCATATCTACGAAGCCCGGGATTCATTTCCAGAGGTATATGCGGCGATTGCGGATATCCTGCTGGAGAAAGCAGCTTCAGGAGAACAAGGATCGGTAATCGTATATGCCGTTCCAGGCCACCCGATGGTTGCCGAGTCAACGGTGCAGATTCTGCGGGAACGCTGCCCGGACCAAGGTATTGAACTTAGCATTCTGGGCGGAGAATCCTTCCTTGACGAGGCATTTATCCGTCTTGGATTTGATCCCATTGAAGGTTTCCAGCTGCTGGACGCGAGCGGACTGAGCCCGAGCCTTCTCCAGCCGCAGCTGCATATGGTAATCGGCCAGGTGTACGACATGTTTACGGCTTCCGAGGTGAAACTCGCGCTGATGGAGCTTTATCCAGATGATTATACGGTCACCGTCGGGCATGCGCTTGGCGTGGAAGGACAAGAGCAGATTTTGCAGGTACCCTTATACGAGCTCGATCGTGTGGAGGGCTACGGCAACCTGTCGCTGATTTATGTGCCGCGAAGCGACGATGAGATGCTGCGTCAGCGCACATTTGCCCGTCTTCATGAAATTGTCGGAATTCTCCGCAGCCCGGGAGGCTGCCCGTGGGACCAGGAGCAGACGCATGAATCCATCCGCAAGAATCTGATCGAAGAAACTTATGAGGTTATCGAGACGATTGACGAGGATGATCCCGAGCATATGCAGGAAGAACTCGGGGATCTGCTGCTTCAAGTGATGCTGCATTCCCAAATGGAGGAGGAGGTCGGCACCTTTAGCGTATTTGACGTCATTCAAGGGCTGAATGACAAGCTGATTTTCCGGCATCCGCATGTATTCGGGCAGAACAAGGCTGAAGATGCAGAGGCTGCCCTGCAGAACTGGGAACAGATGAAGGCGGAAGAGAAACGCCGCAAAGGTCTGGAGCCGGAACAAGCATCTGCACTGGATGGGATTCCAAAGGACTTGCCTGCGCTGATGAAGGCGTACAAGCTGCAGAAGAAGGCTTCCAAGGTGGGCTTCGATTGGGACCGGATCAGCGAAGTTTTCCTCAAAATAGAAGAGGAGCTTGCAGAGTTGAGAGAGGCTGTTGAAAAAGGCTTCGATCCGGAGGAACAGGTGGCGGAGCTTGGAGATCTGCTCTTTGCAGCCTCTAATGTTGCCCGCTTCCTTCATGCTGACCCGGAGGAGGCTCTCTCCAGAACCAACCGCAAGTTCGTTCGCAGGTTTCGCTTTATCGAGGATGAGCTGAGAGCCAGGGGTAAGACCGTAAAGGAAAGTGATCTGGCAGAAATGGACGCTATTTGGCAACAGGCCAAAAATCAGGTATGATAAGAATTCGACCTGCATAAAGGCCGGGATTAGCATCCGCAAGCAGCGCCAGGGGAAAGTGCGCTGATCGACGTTTCTTACAAGAATTTCCTCGCAAATGATAAAATTTTGGCGGAAACAAGCAGGAATTCGGGAAGGGCATCAAGAATAACCATACACATGAAAATTGCGAAAGTGATCGCATGACCATGCATTCAATGACGCCCAGCTACTTGCGGAAGTGATTGCTGCCCATGCTTTCATGACGCACCTATACTTATTTCTTTGTATATTGGGAGGATAATAATTTATGAACAAGACAGATCTGATCAACAACATTTCGACTAAAAGCGGCTTGACCAAAAAAGACGTAGAATCCGTTCTTAACGGTTTTCTTGGTGAAATCACCGATGCTTTGGCAAGCGGCGACAAAGTGCAATTGATTGGCTTCGGCACATTCGAAACTCGCAAGCGTTCCGGACGTACTGGCCGTAACCCTCAAACCGGCAAAACCATCGACATTCCAGAAGCAAACGTACCTGCTTTCAAAGCAGGCAACAAGCTTAAAGAAGCCGTAAAATAAGATGCGAGTCGATAAATTCCTGAAGGTATCCAGGCTGATCAAGCGGCGTACCGTAGCCAAGGATGTCTCGGATCAAGGCCGGGTTCTGATTAACGGCAGGGAAGCGAAGCCTAGTAGCACCGTGAAAATCGGTGATGAAATTACGGTACAATTCGGACAGAAGCTGGTTACCGTGAAGGTGGAGCGACTCGCTGAGAGCACGCGCAAAGATGAGGCTACAAGCCTGTATTCCTTGGTCAAGGAAGAACCGATTGCAAAAGATAACGGTTTGAACTGGTAATAAGCACTTTCATAGTCAGCATATAACGGCACTCTCCGGTTTTCGGGGGGTGCCATGCTATTTTTCGGGAGATTATTCAGTCATGGCATAGCTGCAGAAGTTCTCGCATCACGAGGTTCTAAACCTTATAGCCCCTCCATAAGCTATTGGTAAGAAGGAGGGGTACATGCCATGATCGAGCCAGCGAAAAGCAAACAGCATGAGCTGCATATGCTGAACCGCAAGCAGCTGAACCTGACAGGGGTCCATAATGTGGAGAGCTTTGACAGTGAGGAATTTCTACTTCATACCGAGCTTGGGCACCTTACCATTAAGGGACAAAATTTACATATCAAAAATTTAAGTCTTGAAGAAGGACTGCTTTCCATTGAAGGCTTGGTCCATTCCCTGATTTACTTGGATCCCGGTTCAAACGGCAAAAATAAGGGAATGCTCGGCAAGCTTTTTAAATGAGTCCGCAAATTCAGTGGATTACCCTGTTCTGGATGCTGTTCTCAGGAGCAGCAATGGGACTGGCCTATGACAGCTACCGGGTGCTGTCGGGCCAGCTGCATTTTCCGAGATGGACCCTTCATGTTCTGGACCTCTTTTATTGGTGTGGAGCCGCCCTTTTTGTGTTCAGGATGCTGTATGTCAGCAATTACGGACAGCTTCGGTTCTATGTATTTGTCGGACTCTTTCTGGGAGTATGGTTATATTTTTTATTCTTAAGTGTTACAACTCAGCGTTTTGTGGTAATGTTAATAAAGGTGGTACGTTATTTTATCGATGTGATGAAGCGACTTTTCAGGCTCTTGGTATGGACGCCGACTCGGCTGATTCTTAAGCTGCTGAAGGGACTAGCTGTTATGCTGGGCAGCCTGTTGATGTTTGTTTTTCACGTCATACTGAAAATCCTGCTGCCTTTCTGGAAGCTGGCTAGATGGATGCTCAGGCCGATCACCTCGCGTCTTCGGATGCCGAAGTGGCTTGACAACCTTCTGAACTCCGCAGTCCTTTTTTGGAACAAATGGTTCCGGAAGAACAAGGAATAGAGGAGTATACCAGCTGAGCCTAGAAATAAAGGCTGTAACGTCCTGTAAAGGAGGAGACCCATGGGGAAGTATGCTGCCAAGGAACAAGCACGCAGACAGACGGTTAAAACGACACAGGAAAGCAAGTCAGACAAAAGCGCTGGCGCGCGCAGGCGGATATGGATCTGGTCTGCCTTTATGGTCATCTTTTTGGGTTGGGCGGGCTATACCCTTATCTCTCAGCAATCGCAAATTGCGGACAAGAGTGCCGAGCTAGCCAAGAAGACGTCGGAGCAGCAAATGACGAAGCAGAGTCAGGATCAACTGACGACCGAAGTCAAGAGACTGAATGACCCTGAATACATCGGTCAGCTGGCAAGAAAGAATTACGGAATGTATTTACCGGGGGAAACCCCCATCCGTACAGAGGAAACAAGCCCGTAATTACAGCGCGGAAACTGGGTTATTACTCAGTTGACCTCAGTTTGCGCTTTATGTATAATCAAATCACCACAGCCAAGGTTTGACTCAAATCTTGTTGTATATTTTTAAGGGAGGATCATTTTATTCTATGGCAATCGAAGTGGGCACCAAGTTAGAAGGCAAGGTGACAGGCATAACGCATTTTGGAGCATTTGTGGATCTGTCAGGAGGTGTCACGGGTCTCGTTCACATCTCGGAAATCGCCGATAATTACGTCAAGGATGTCAACGATCACCTGAAGATCAATGATGTTGTAACCGTTAAGGTGATCAATGTCGACAAGGACGGCAAGATCGGACTTTCCATCAAACAAGCTGTTGATAAGCCAGCATCCGAAGCTCGGCCTCCAAGAGGACCAAGACCGGAACGTACCGGTGGCGGAAATGGAGAGCGGTTTGGCGGCGGTGGTGGTGGAGGCTACAATCGTGAACGTGGCGGGCGCCCATTCAAGCCTGCGGCCAACAAAACTTCGTTTGAGGATAAAATGTCGCGTTTCCTGAAGGATAGCGAAGAACGCATCTCTTCGATCAAGAAACAAACGGAATCCAAGCGCGGAGGGCGCGGGGCCAAACGCATGTAATACATGCGCGTGGCTTGTGCCGATGACTTGAATATGATAAACCGCAGCAGGTTTGAGCCTGCTGCGGTTTTTTTGTCGCTCCGAAAAAAATTACCGACAGCATCCAACGGTTTTCCAGCTCTGTCTATAGCAATCGCTAGCGGATTCTTGGAGCCGGACCTGTAAGCATTCACCATAGGTGTCCGTTAGCAGGCCGCTCAAACAGGCAAGGCTAAAGGAAGACGGGACCGATTCCCGACTTTTCGCAGGACGGGCTTTTTTGTCGGAATATTTTTTTGGGCCAGTCCGCTGTTATGACAAACTTTCTGGTTTCAAGGCCTCTATAATGGGTACCATCAAATCTACGAAATGGTGGTGCCGAATACATGGAGAAGTTGAACGTAAACATACCCGGACTCAAAACGTTGCAAAGAGATGCAGGGATGGAGGATTCCAGCTGGATGGGACGGCTGGGTAACATACCGATGCTTCAGCGCCTGCTTCAGCTGTTTGCGGCCAAGAAGTGGATGTTGCTTCTGACACTGATGGCGTTTTTGCTGGGGAAAGCCATGATATTGGACGAGCTCTCGCCATTTGCAATTGCCTACTTTGCCGTCATTGCCTTTATGCGTCGCGACTATTTGCTTCCCGTTACTGTTGCTCTCATAGCCGGCAGCCTCTTCGCCCCCTTTCCTGCACCTCTGATTATTGCGGCTGAACTCCTTATCTTTTATTTTATTCACCGGGGCCTAAACGCCTACGATCATGCCGAACTGTCGTATGCACCCCTTATGGTTTTTGTTTCATCTTTCGTCGTCAAGCTGTTTGCGATCATGACCGGGCCGCCATTTACTTGGTACTCTATCTTAATGAGTTCGCTGGATGCCGTACTCAGCTTCGTGCTTACGCTCGTGTTTATCCAGGCGATCCCGGTATTCACATACCGCAAGAAAAACTATCAGTTGCGAAGTGAGGAGATTCTCTGTTTAATCATCCTGCTGGCCTCTGTGATGACCGGGGCGGTGGGTTGGACTATTTACTCCTTATCTGTGGAGCACATCCTTTCCCGTTATTTGATCTTGATCTTCGCTTTGGTAGGTGGCGCACCGCTCGGTGCTTCCGTTGGTGTCGTCACCGGACTTATTTTAAGCCTGGCGGACATTTCCGCTATTTATCAGATGAGCCTACTGGCCTTTTCCGGCATGTTGGCCGGTATGCTGCGTGAGGGCAGGAAGGGGGCAGTCATGCTTGGGATGCTTCTCGGTTCCTCCATCTTATCGATCTACTTCAGCGGACCGGCGGATGTGATGACCTCTACCTGGGAGTCCTGCGCGGCGATCGTGTTATTTTTATTGACGCCTAAATCGGTCATTAAGATGATCTCCAAATATGTCCCCGGCACGAACGATCACAGCAAATCCCAGCACGAGTATGCCAAGAGAGTCCGCGATCTGACGGCGGAGCGTGTTACGCAATTTTCCCAGGTGTTCCGGCAACTATCCCAGAGTTTCGGGCAGGTGGCCGGCACCGAGGAAGTGAGCAAACGCAACGGAGAAATGGAACACTTTATGAACGCTGTGGCGGAAGGCGCTTGCTCTACATGCTTTAAGAAGGGCCACTGCTGGGATGCGAAATTCTATCAGACCTATAAATATATGACGGATGTGATGACCGCCGTGGAGGATAACCCGGAGATTAAGGATGAGCAAATTCCCAAAGAATGGGCACGGATTTGTGGAAAAACGGGAGAAGTGCTCCAAGAGATGAAACAGCAGTACAACCTCTATCAGCATGATATGCAGTGGAAACGCCAAATATACGACAGCCGTCATTTGGTAGCCGACCAGTTATCCGGCGTATCGCAAGTGATGGAAGATCTGGCACGCGAGATTCAGCGGGAAGGACAAGCCATGTACCGGCAGGAGGAACAGATCCGCGAGGCGCTTGAGCAGCTTGGTCTCTCCATCCAAGGCATCGAAATCATCAGCCTCGATTCCGGTCATGTGGAAATTGAAATCGTTCATGCTTTTACACGCGGCTATGATGAGTGCCGTAAAATTATTGCACCGCTGTTATCCGATATTTTGGATGAGCATATTGCCGTGCTTCATGAATCATCCATCTCCTCGAAGGACGGTCTGGCGACGGTGATGTTCGGTTCAGCCAAGACCTTTGAGATTACGACGGGCATCGCCGGAGCGGCAAAAGGGGGAGACATGCTGTCCGGAGACAGCTTTAGCATGATGGAGCTCGGTAACGGCACCTTTGCAGTCGCGCTCAGCGACGGGATGGGCAATGGCGAAAGGGCACAACAGGAGAGCAGCTCGGCATTGTCTATTCTAGAGCAGCTGCTCCAGAGCGGGATGGATGAGAAGCTGGCCATTAAATCCGTGAACTCGATCCTCATGCTTCGGTCTCCGGATGAAGTATACGCCACGGTTGATATGGCGCTGATCGATCAATATACGGCAGAGACTACGTTTATGAAGATTGCCTCGACACCCAGCTTTATCAGGCGGGGGTTGGAGGTGATTCCGGTATCGGCCAGCAATCTGCCTATTGGCATCATCCAGGATATCGAGGTGGATCTTGTGACTCTGAAGCTTCAGGCGGGCGATATCGTGATCATGATGACCGACGGCATTTATGATGCGCCTGGCCATGCTGTCAATAAAGAGCTGTGGATGAAGCGGATGATCCAGGAGATCGACAATGAAGATCCGCAGCAGATCGCCGATATACTTTTGGAAAAAGTGATCCGTTATCAGCAAAATATGATTCACGACGATATGACGGTTGTGGTAGGCAAAGTGGAGCATTACCGTCCTGAATGGACGACACTTCATGTGCCGGGTCTGGAAAGAATGGAGCGGCCGCGTACCGTAAGCTGATAGGTAAGGCATTGCCCGGGAAATGCATGAGGGGAGGAAATGTTGGGTTTGGAATCTCTCAAAGGTGGAAATGATAGAAGCAAGAGAAGGCCACTTTTGGGAGGATGATAGATCGTGAAACAAATACTTTTGATAACAGATGGATGCTCAAACGTTGGGACAAGCCCGGTGCTGGCGGCAGCCCATGCATTTCAGGAGGGAATTACGGTCAATGTAGCGGGGGTGGTAGACTACGGAACGATCGGTGAGCTAGGAAGTCTGGAAATCGCTGAAATTGCCAAAGCGGGAGGAGGCGTAAGCCGGGTCGTAGGAACACGACAACTTGCTCAAACGATGCAGATGATGACGCGGAAAACGGTGGTTCAGACCATTCATCAGGCGGTTAATAAAGAGTTAAAGCAAATTTTGGGGAACACCGCACTCGAGGACCTGCCGCCGTCTCAGCGTTCGCAGGTCGTGCAGGTCGTGGACGAAATGACGGAAACCACGCCCCTTCAGGTAGCCCTTTTAATCGACGCAAGCGCTAGTATGAAACCGAAGCTCAGCGCGGTAGAGGATGCCATACGGGATTTGATGCTTAGTCTTCAGGCGAGGGAGGGAATCAGTGAGCTTGCTGTATTCCACTTTCCAGGGCGGCGGAGCGGTGAGGATGCTGTACTGGACAGTGATTGGACGCGCGATGCAGGTGCATTGAGGTCACTCTTTCAGCGTCTTCAGATGAAGGGGGCTACGCCGACGGGGCCTGCCATCATGAGGGTGATTGATTTCTTCCGTTATGGTACACTAGATGAACATCAACCATGGCGGGGAAATACCGATGAAGGAGAAGGGATGCTCGGTGACTACGTCGTCTAATCCGGCGTATCCGGCCGGAACAGTCATTACAGGAAAATGGCGCAAAGGCCGCTTTGTCATCCGGCGCATGCTGGGTCAGGGTGCCAACGGGATTGTTTACCTTGTGCAAAAGGAAGGCTCGGGCCATTCTTTTGCCCTGAAAATGGGATATGATACGCTGGATCTCCAGTCTGAGATCAATGTGCTGATGTCGTTGCAGTCCAAACGCAAGTCCTCGGATTCGTCTAAGAACGGTTCGCGCATGTCCTATTTGCTGGAAGTAGATGATTTTAAAGGGCAACATGGAGATATACCGTTTTATGTTATGCGTTATATCCGAGGCAGCTCATTACATCATTTTATACGAAAACGCGGGACGGAATGGATTGGCCTTACCGGACTGCGCCTTCTGGAAAAGCTGAACGGGCTGCATCGGTCGGGTTTTATTTTCGGAGATTTGAAACCGGAAAATGTGATGGTATCCGATGTGGGACATGTGGAACTGATTGACTATGGCGGCGTAAGCTCCATCGGCCGGAGCGTCAAGCAGTTTACGGAGTGGTACGACCGGGGGTACTGGAATGCAGGCTCCCGCATTAGCGATGAGGGGTATGACCTGTTTGCTTTTGCCGTACTCATCATTCAGCTTCTCCATGAGGAGGAACTGAAAACAGCTTCCGCGCAGCATTTGCCACAGACCCGAAGTCCGGTACAATTGCTCTCCATGGTTCAGCGAAGTACAAGATTGAAGCCTTACTCGGAATGGTTGCGACGAGCGATTCGCGGGGAATTTCCTAGTTCTCAGGAAGCTCTGAAGCTGTGGAAAGAAACGATTTACACGCCGGCATTAGTGGGCAGGCTGCCTGGCAAGACGCCACGGTGGCTGATTAATGCATTTGCACTTTCCATCATGATTGCGTGTCTTGCTTGTCTATGGGCTTTTTTCTTGTAGGCGGTTTGTTGAAGTTTGGAAAGATAACAGAAGATGAGAGCAACAGAGGATCACTACATAAAGGCGTGCTGTAGAAGAGGGGATTTCGTATGGAAAGCAGGGCTAACTTGAATATGCTGATGGAACATGTTCTTCATACGGCTGGGGAGCATGGCTTGTGGTTACCTCATGATACCATCATAGTCGCAGTATCCGGCGGACCGGATTCTGTGGCTCTTTTGCATGTTCTCCATCAAATCTCCAAACGCTACACTCCTCTGCGACTGATCTGCGCACATGTCCACCACGGCCTTCGGGCGGAGTCAGACAGGGAGGAAGAACTAGTCCGCGGATTGGCTCTGGAACTGGGGCTTCCGTTCGAGGTGGCAAGAATGGATATTCCTTCTTATATGAAGGAAAGCGGGAAGGGCTTCGAAGAGGCGGCGCGCGACAAAAGGTACGCGTTCCTGCATGAAACGGCACAGCGGTACGGTGCGGCATCGATTGCCTTGGCCCATCATGCCGATGATCAAGCCGAGACGGTCCTGCTTCATTTACTTCGGGGCAGCGGCCTCGGAGGCATTAAGGGCATGAAGATCAAAAGAAACGAAAAAAATGTGGAACTCATTCGTCCCTTCCTACGTATATACAAAACGGACCTCATGAGTTTTTGTAAGCAGAATGGTTATGCATATGCCATAGACAGCTCCAATCTCTCCAATCAATACCGCCGAAATGCGATCCGGTTGGATGTGCTGCCTTTTTTGGGGCAATATAATGGTCAGATCAGGCAATCGCTGGTTCAACTGGCCGATATTGCGGGTATGGAAGATGAATACATGGAGCAGGCTGCAGATCATGCATATCATGATTTGGTACAGCATAAGGATGGAAGGCTCTATTTTCAGGTGCCTTCTTATTTGGCCTTACATGTCGCTTTACAACGAAGGTTGATTAAACTAATATTAAATTATCTGTCGGCAGGCATTGAAATCACCGATTTTCACAAGATTGAACTGATTCGCCAAGGTATTACTCAGAACAAAAGCACGACCTGGAGCCTTGATATTGGAGGAGGCTTGGCCTGCATACGCGAATACGATATGATATTGTTTATGCAAAAGCCGCCAGAGCAGTCCAAGAGCTATACATATGAGCTTCAAACTGCTGTTCCGGAACTGTGTATTCCTGAAATTGGCAAGAGGTTGAATATGAAGGTGCAGACGCCGCATGAACGTTACTTTTTCAACATGACCGGAGCCTGCGCTGAAGCAGTATTTGATGCCGGTCAGCTGATTTTTCCATTAACACTCCGTTCAAGGCTGCCTGGAGATACCATGAAAGTCATGGGATTAAACGGAAGCAAAAAGGTAAAAGATATTTTCATTGACGCGAAGATACCTCCATCCGTGCGCTCCCGCATTCCTGTGTTAGTGGATGGTTCAGGCAACGTGATCTGGATACCGGGGGTCCGGCGCTCCACGCATGCTGCAGTCGGGACACAAACAACAGACGTTCTCCACATGTGCCTGGAGGATACAGAGACAGTGGAGCAACTGTAATGGTCATTGTAAGACTTTCATAGTATAAACGTAGGAGGTTCGCTCAGTTGCAAAACGATATTCAAGAAGTTCTCATCAGCGAAGAAGAAATTCAGAAGAAAATTAAGGAACTTGGAGCTCAGCTCAGCAAGGTTTATGAAGGACGCAATCCTTTGGTTATTTGTGTACTGAAAGGTGCGTTTATTTTCATGGCTGATTTGGTTAAAAATATGACAGTACCCATGGAACTCGATTTCATGGCTGTGTCGAGCTACGGCGCATCCACCAAATCATCGGGTGTCGTCAAAATCATCAAGGACTTGGATGTGCCTGTGGACGGCCGCGATGTTCTCATCGTAGAAGACATTATCGATAGCGGTCTCACGCTCAGCCATCTGATTGAACTCCTGAAGAGTCGCAACGCCAAATCGACGTGCGTAGTCACCTTGTTTGACAAACCCGTGCGACGCACCGTGGATCTGGAAGCGGATTATACAGGATTCACCCTGCCTGACGCGTTTGTTGTCGGATACGGTTTGGATTACGCCGAACACTACCGGAACCTGCCCTACATCGGGATCTTGAAACCGGAAATCTATTCCCACTAATGGTGATACTCCAGCCCATGGACATTTCCTTGGTTCATGCTAATACCACCTCTGTTGAGATGGTCAGACAGGCTATGGTAAAATAATTAAAGTGTTTTGAGAGGAGGTAGGGGATGAATCGGTTCATCCGGAATTCTGGTTTTTATTTGATTCTTTTTTTAGTTGTGGTGGGCATTGTCCAGTTTGTAAGCAATAGCGGTGAATCTGCTCACAATCCTAGATACGATGAATTTCGGCAAGAGATCAAGGCTGGCAATGTGAAGGATATCACGGTTCAATTTGACGGTTACGCCTATCTCGTAACCGGTAAATATAATCAAAAACCGGACGGGGTTAAATCCGACAGCTTCTCAACCTACATTCCGGCTACAGATGCCGCGATTCAGGAACTGGTGGATGCCAGTGACAAAAACGGCATGACATATACCCAAAAGAAAATGGAAGGCGAAAGCATCTGGCTGACGCTGCTATCCTCCATGATTCCTTTGGTCATTATGTTCATTCTCTTCTTCTTCCTGTTTAATCAGGCTCAGGGCGGCGGAGGCAAAGTCATGAACTTCGGCAAGAGCCGCGCCCGTCTATATAATGAAGAGAAGAAGAGAGTCACATTCGAGGATGTGGCTGGAGCCGATGAAGAGAAGCAGGAACTCGTCGAGGTCGTGGAATTCCTGAAGGATCCACGTAAGTTTGCCGCAGTAGGCGCCCGTATTCCTAAAGGCGTACTGCTCGTTGGTCCTCCGGGAACAGGTAAAACACTCCTCGCCCGTGCGGTCGCTGGTGAAGCCGGCGTTCCTTTCTTCAGCATTTCCGGTTCTGACTTTGTGGAAATGTTCGTGGGTGTCGGTGCATCCCGTGTGCGTGACTTGTTTGAGAACGCCAAGAAAAATGCACCATGTATTATCTTTATTGACGAAATTGATGCGGTTGGCCGTCAGCGCGGCGCCGGTCTTGGCGGTGGCCATGACGAGCGTGAACAAACGCTGAACCAATTGCTCGTAGAGATGGACGGCTTCGGCGGCAACGAAGGCATTATTATCGTAGCAGCAACGAACCGTGCTGATATTCTCGACCCTGCGCTTTTGCGTCCGGGACGTTTTGACCGTCAAATTACGGTAGACCGCCCAGACGTGAGAGGCCGCGAAGCGGTGCTGAAGGTCCATGCCCGCAACAAGCCGCTTACGAAGGATGTTAAGCTGGATATCGTAGCAAAACGTACAACAGGCTTTACCGGCGCCGAGCTGGAGAATCTGATGAACGAAGCAGCCTTGCTCGCAGCACGACGTAACCGCAAGGACATTTCCATGCGTGAGGTTGACGAAGCGATTGACCGTGTCATCGTAGGTACGGAGAAACGCAGTCGCGTGATCAGTGACCGCGAGAAACGGATCGTTGCATATCACGAAGCAGGTCATACCATTGTCGGTTACTTCCTTGAGAATGCCGATATGGTACACAAAGTTACCATTATTCCTCGTGGCCGTGCTGGCGGATACGTCATCATGATGCCGAAGGAAGATCGCATGCTCGTAACGAAGCAAGAGTTGCTTGATAAAGTTACAGGTCTCTTGGGCGGCCGTGTATCCGAGGAAATCTTTATCGGAGAAATCGGTACCGGTGCTTACAGTGACTTCCAACAAGCAACCGGCATCGTCCGCAGCATGATTATGGAATACGGTATGAGCGAGAAGCTTGGACCGCTGCAATTCGGTTCGTCCCAAGGCCAGGTATTCCTGGGCCGTGATCTCGGACACGAACAAAATTACAGTGATTCCATCGCATACGAAATCGATCAGGAAATGCAGCGCATGACCAACGAATGTTATCAGCGTTGTAAAGATTTGCTCATCAAGCATTCCAAAGAGGTTCATCTCATCGCGAATACGCTGCTTGAGAAGGAAACATTGGAACTTGATCAAATCAGAGAGCTGATCGAGCAAGGATATCTGTCGGAAGATGGACCGCGTGATGGTGAAGGCGAAGACGGAGGTTCCTCCGAAAGCGGCGCACCTGTTATCGACAACATCGGTGATGTACGTGTCCGCATTCAAGGCAAGGATGATGCATCCGATCTGCCAACGAAAGAAATTCCGAACGACGTTCCGGAGAACATCACGAATGATACGCCTGAGTCACCGGCGGACATTCCTGGGGATATCCCGAATGATGTTCCGAACCCGAATCCGGGTCCAGCAGACGACCGGGATCCAGGTAACGGAGGCACGCCTCCTGAAACAAGATCCTAATGAATGAGCTTGACCCAACCGATTCATGAATCAGCCCGGAAGACGACGGCAATCGTCTTCCGGGCTTTTTGTTGTCTTCACCTGACTATTTCAAATTTTTATTTTTAGTTTGGCATGAGATTTTAATGATGGCAGAATGCAATGAAAGCGGCGTTACAAAGGGATTTTTTGCATCCTAAGCCCTCTTTTTAGTGAGTATGAGGCCAATTGACAGCCCGGGAAACCTTGTGTACATTAGTTGGTAACTGAAAAGCCCTCGAAGCTTGGACACCTAACTTTGAGAGAAATTTCACAAATTCATCAATCAATTATGATTTCATAAAAGGAGTGGGTCGCTGGTGGAAGCTCTTGCGCTGCAGCATAAAGAGGAACAAAAACGGGAATTAACCGAGAGACTGATGCAGCTGAAGAAAGAAAGAAATGCTATTATTCTTGCTCATTATTATCAAAGGGACGAAATTCAAGAGGTTGCCGATTTTCGCGGCGATTCCTTTTTACTTGCCCAAAAAGCGGCGCAAACAGATGCGGATACAATCGTATTCTGCGGTGTTCATTTCATGGGAGAGAGCGCGAAGATTTTGGCTCCAAACAAGACGGTCCTGATTCCGGATGAACGCGCGGGTTGTCCAATGGCGGATATGGTGAACGTTGACGGTCTTCGCAAGCTGAAAGCTCAGCATCCGAATGCCAAGGTTGTTACATATATCAACTCATCCGCAGATGTGAAAGCGGAAACGGATATTTGCTGTACATCAGCCAATGCCGTCAAAGTCATCCAATCGCTAGACTGTGACGAGATCATCTGGGTACCGGATAAAAACCTCGGACATTATGTACAACAACATACCGACAAGAAAATGATCATCTGGGAAGGGTATTGCAATACCCATGACATGTTGACGGTTAAGGATGTGGTTGAGATGAGAGCCAAGCATCCAAATGCCCAGTTCGTGGTCCATCCGGAATGCCGTCCAGAGGTTGTAGCGATGGGTGACTTTGTCGGCAGCACCACTGCTATTATCGATTATTGCAAGAAATCCGACTGTCAGGAGTTTATTGTGGGGACCGAGGATGGAACGGGATACCAGCTTCGTCTTGACAGCCCGGAGAAAACGTTCCATTTTGCTACCAAGTTCCTGGTTTGTCCGAACATGAAGGTTAACAATCTCAAAAAATTGGTGAAGTGTCTAGAGACGATGAAGCCGCAGATTTATGTGCCGCCGGTTGTCGCAGATCAAGCCCGAATTTCCTTAGAGCGCATGTTACAGGTATAGTAGGGCGCGATCAAAAAATAATAGATCAATTAGGTGCCCTATATAGTGTAACAGAGGGCACTTTCTAATTAGAGCCATTTTTTGATCGCGCTTGCATGCGCTACTCTTTCTCTTAAGACAGGTGAATGGACCCATGGTTCCTCAGTATTTGGTTGACTTTGACTTGCAAACCCTGCGCTGTGTGGAAACCGATGTCATCGTGATTGGTTCGGGGATTGCGGGATTATATACGGCCATTGAGGCCGGCAAGGACCGTAAAGTTATCATGATTACCAAAAACGCTCTTCTGGAAAGCAATACTCGCTATGCTCAGGGGGGGATCGCCGCGGTTACTTCGGAGGATGACTCACCTGCGTACCATCGTGAGGATACGCTTATGGCCGGAGCTGGTTTATGCTCATCCGCCGCTGTCGATGTACTTGTGAACGAAGGACCGGAAGGCGTCCAAGAATTGATTCGTTTGGGCACATCCTTCGATGTGGAGAACGGAGAGCTTGCATTAACCCAGGAAGGAGCTCACAGCCGTCGCCGAATTTTGCATGCGAACGGGGATGCTACCGGATTCGAGATTGTGAGAGCACTCGCTGCGCAGGTTCTGGTGCATGAGCGTGTGGAGGTTTGGGAGCATCATTTTGTGATTGATGTGCTCACCTCTCAAAACGAATGCATTGGCGTTCTGGTTCAGTGTCCGGATGGGGAGAGATTGTATATAAAGGCAGCCGCTACGATTCTGTGTACGGGAGGAGCCGGGCAGCTGTACCGATATACGACCAACCCTGATGTTGCGACCGCAGACGGCATTGCCATAGCCTATCGGGCCGGTGCGCAAATTCGTGATATGGAATTCATCCAATTCCATCCGACCGCACTTTGTTACCCTGGAGCTCCGCGCTTTCTGATCTCGGAGGCTGTTCGGGGTGAAGGGGCGGTGCTCCGAAATATTAAAGGTGAACGTTTTATGGAAAAATACCATGAACTGCTTGAGCTGGCGCCGCGTGATATCGTGGCAAGAGCCATCATCAGCGAGATGGAGGAGACGAAATCCACGTTTGTCTATCTGGACATCACGCATGAACCGGAGGACATGATCAAGCACCGTTTTCCAACCATTTACGAGACTTGCATGAATTATGGGCTGGATTTGGCTGCCGACTGGATTCCCGTAGCCCCGGCTGCGCATTATATGATGGGTGGAGTCAAAACGGATCTGAATGGGGAGAGCAGTGTTTCGCGTTTGTTTGCCTGCGGTGAAGTTTCCTCGACCGGGGTGCATGGCGCTAACCGTCTGGCGAGCAATTCGCTGTCAGAGGCCATCGTTTTCGGCAAAAGGATTGTGAACCGGATCAGAGATCTTGAACCTTTGCACGGATCAGCAAGTATTTCTCATAAGGACGGGGAACGGACAAGCGCTCCCAAGCAGGCAATGATAGAACGCAGACTTAAACTGCAGAAAGTCATGGTCAGATATGCTGGACTGCGACGCAATGAGACATTGCTTCATAAAGGGCTGGACGAGCTAAAGCGTCAGCTGCCGATATTACATGCAGAGCTCACCCGTAAGGAGGAGTTTGAATTCGCGAACATGCTGATCAGCTGTTTGCTGGTCAATCGTGCCGCACTGGAACGCCAGGAGAGCCGCGGCGCGCATTACCGGGAGGATTATCCTCAGAAAGACGACGCGATGTGGCGCAAGCATTTGCTTCAGCATCGTCAAGATGAAATCATGGAGGAATTCAGCGATGATGTTTAACGGGTATAACGAGGGACTGGTGGAATCCATTCGACTATGGCTGAAGGAGGATGTGGGCTCTGGGGATATCACGACCATGACGACCATTCCCGCAGGCCATGAATCGAAGGGAATTATTCACGCCAAGGAAGCTGGCATCGTGGCAGGTATTCCAGTGGCAGAGCTTGTATTTCAGGTCGTTGACCCTACCCTTTCGTTCACGGCTCAAGTCAAGGACGGAGAGCATGTGGCCAAAGGCACCGTGCTGGCCATCGTGGAAGGCAGCACACATCATATTTTAACGGGAGAGCGCATCGCTCTGAACCTCCTGCAGCGACTTTCGGGCATTGCTACCCGAACCCGCATGTTCGTGGATGCGCTGGAAGGATTGCCAACAAGGCTCGTGGACACGCGCAAAACGACGCCAGGGCACCGGATGCTGGAGAAATATGCTGTCCGCATCGGCGGCGGATCTAATCATCGCTTCGGGCTGTATGATGCCGTCATGATTAAGGACAACCATATCAAGGGGGCAGGTGGAATCCGCAGAGCCGTGGAACGCGCACGAGCCCATATTCCGCACACCATGACGATCGAAGTTGAAACGGAATCGCTGCAGCAGGTGGAAGAAGCACTGGATGCCGGAGCGGACATCATTATGCTGGATAATATGGATAAGCCGATGATGACAGAAGCCGTCAGACGGATCAAAACCAAGGCTCCCCATGTTCGTGTGGAGGCTTCGGGCAATGTTTCGTTGAAGACGGTCAAAGAAATTGCCGAGTGCGGGGTTGACGTGATATCCGTAGGGCGGTTAACCTATTCCTTTGAGAGCCTCGATATTAGTCTGGACCTCAATGCTGTAAAGTAAAGGAGGGATCATCCTCGTGATCCTCGTTATTGATATCGGGAATACCAACATCGTGCTAGGCATTTATAAGGGGCGGGAGCTTCTTCATCATTTCCGGTTAAGCACGGTACGTCAGTCCACTGCTGATGAATATGGTGTTTCGTTTCATAATTTGTTCCACATGTCAGGGATAAACGTTGCGGATATCCGTGGGGTCATCATGTCCTCCGTCGTTCCGCCAATGGTGCATGTCATTGAGGAAATGTGCCGTAAGTATATTCACAAACATCCGCTGATGGTCGGACCGGGCATTAAAACAGGGCTGAATCTCCGCAACGAAAATCCGCGTGAGGTGGGAGCGGATCGTATTGTGAATGCTGTAGCAGCGGTAGATCTATATAAAGGACCGCTTGTGGTCGTTGATTTTGGAACGGCAACCACATTCGACTGCATTGATGAAAAGGGAGCCTATCTCGGAGGAGCTATCGTTCCGGGGATCGGCATCGCGACAGAAGCTTTGGTTCAGCGAGCGTCGAAGCTTCCGCGCATCGAGCTGGAAAAACCCAAAAAGGTCATTGGACGTAATACCGTTCATGCGATGCAGGCGGGAATCATCTTCGGCTATGCCGGGCAGGTGGATGGCATTGTAAAGCGGATGAAGCAGGAGATGGGAGCCCCTTTAGTAAAGGTCGTTGCCACCGGCGGTCTGGCGGAACTCATTGCGGGCGAATCGGAAGCTATTGATGAAGTGAATCCGTTATTAACGCTTGAAGGGCTGCGAATTATTTATGAGCGCAACAGCTGATCCTTGAAGTGAGAACGTGGTTTGTGCGTCGAATGATACAACGATATAAAATGATCTAAAGTTGTTTCTCTCATCTTCTGAATTCCAGGTTGGTATCAACGAGATGGATTATTCATCCTTTAGTTCAATTTATGTAAAAAAGATGTTTCCTTTGGATTTTTGAATATTTGGAAAGAATACGACGAAGAGCGGCTAAGAACAGTTAATGGCAGCCGCATTCGGTTAAATAGAGAGCAAGGAGGCTGGATACGACATGGAACATAAACAAGATCGCCTCATTCGAGGCACCGCAATGGGCGGGCGCATCCGGGCCTTTGCAGTGAGAACAACCGCACTCGTGGAAGAGCTTCGCCAAAGACATGACACTTGGCCTGTGGCCACTGCTGCATTGGGGCGGACGTTAACGGCGGCTGCGATGATGGGTGCGATGCTCAAAGGCGAGGAGAGACTGACCATTCAGGTACAAGGCAATGGACCTACTGGTCAAATCGTCGTTGATGCCGATGCCAACGGTGAAGTGAGAGGCTATGTGAACAAGCCGCATGTCCATCTGCCGAGCAACAGCATGGGCAAGCTGGATGTAGCCGGAGCCGTGGGCCGTGAGGGTTATCTGAATGTCATTAAGGACTTGGGCTTAAAAGAGCCGTACCGTGGCAGCGTACCGATTATTTCCGGAGAGCTTGGCGAGGACTTCACGTACTACTTTGCCGTTTCAGAGCAGACGCCATCTGCCGTAGGACTTGGGGTACTCGTGGCTCCTGACCATTCGGTTATCGTGGCTGGGGGCTTCATCGTTCAACTACTGCCGGGACTCACTGATGAAGAGATTACTGTCATTGAGCAGGCTGTTGGCGCGATGCCGCCGGTAACGTCACTCCTGGATCAAGGGTTGGAGCTGGATGAGATGCTGCGCTGGCTGCTGCCGGATGTAGAGATTCTCGATCAGATGGACATTCATTTTAAATGCAAATGCTCACGCGAACGCGTGGAACAAACACTGGTCAGCTTGGGCAAAGACGAGCTGGAGCAGTTGATTGAAGAAGATGGCAAAGCGGAAGTGGTATGCCATTTTTGCAATGAAGCATATACGTTCCAAAAAGATGAGCTACAGCAAATTCTAGAAAAAGCAATTCATTAGGGCGCGTACAAGATGATGATGACCAGACAAGAAAAGGCGCTTTGGGCCGCAGTCATCATTTTGGCAGCGGGTGTGTTGTTTATGGGAAGCTTGATCGTCATTCGTGGCTTAAAGCCAGCGGAAAACGTCAGTGAGTCGGAAGAGGATCAAAGCGGACTTGACGCCGTAGCTTCTTTTGACGGCCACATCATTACGGAAGATCAGTGGATCAAGGAGCTGAAGCGGGCACGCGGACATGAGGTGCTTCTGCAGATGCTGAATCAGAGAGCGGTTGAAGCCGAGGCAAAGGCACTTCAGATCCAGGTTACACCTGAGGAGATCGCGGAAAGAGTCAAGGCGGAAGCGGCAGGATACGAATCGGAGAACGCCTATTATCAGGCGATGTCTGCACAGTTGGGACTGGGTCCCGGTGATGTCCGGGCGGAGGCAGCTTATCAGCTGACTCTTGAGAAAATTGCAACCGTTGATATTCGTATCAGCGATGACGCTGTGGATCATTATTTAGAACAGCATCAAGAAGAGTATGAGCCTAAAAAACAATACGAGCTGGCCTGGATTAAACTTAAAGGTCGCAAGGAAGCCAATCGGACCCTTGACCGCCTTGAGCAGGGGGAGGATTTCGGCAAGCTGGCCGAAGAGCTTTCCCTTGACGAGTATACGCGTATGCAGGGCGGAAGGCTTGGGGTGATCGAGGAAGATGATCCTTTTATCCCGGAAGAGCTGCTGCGGGCGGCTGAGGATCTGGAAGCAGGAGATATAGCCGGCCCAATTCAACTGGGAGACGAAGGATACGCAGTCATGCGGATCCTGAATATAGTGAAGACGGAACCGTTGAGCAATGCGGAAATACGCGCTAGTGTGCGCAAGCAGCTTTCCTTGAATGAAGCCGTCCCACTAACACAACTGGAAGCTGAATTGAGAGACAAGTACGGAGCCAAACTGATCACGAAAGCAACCCCTAAACAGGGTGCCTAATAAAAATGTTTTTCGAACCTTTGCCGATTGGATATTCATCCATAAAGCAAGGTTTGTTTTTTTGCCGAATACCTATGGAATAAGCCCGTGTGATGAGTGGTTCATATTGACATTCGTATGGAAGGTTGTTAAGATAAAGGTACTAAATACCTACTTAATTACTCGGATATAAAATAGTTCAACAGCCAGATGCATCATCTGAATTTGTATAGATCCAGCAAAGCTTTTGCAGAATCCTGAAACATCATTTTTGCAGCTAAAAAGGGAGGATTTATTCTATGGCTAAAGTCGTTAATAATGTTACTGAACTCATCGGTAGTACTCCGCTCGTTCGCTTGAATCGTCTGGTTTCGGATGACAGCGCAGAAATCTATCTCAAATTGGAGTATCAAAATCCCGGCTCCAGTGTGAAAGACCGGATCGCGATCAGCATCGTTGAAGAAGCAGAGAAGGACGGCACGTTGAAACCGGGCGGTACCATCGTCGAAGCAACGAGCGGCAATACAGGCATCGGCCTGGCAATGGTTGCTGCAGCGAAAGGATATAAATCAGTTATCGTTATGCCGGAAACCATGAGCTTGGAGCGTCGCAATTTGCTTCGTGCCTATGGTGCGGAACTGGTGCTGACACCAGGAGCGGAAGGCATGAACGGCGCGGTTAAAAAAGCAGAGGAAATCGTAAGCGAAAATCCGGGTTACTTTATGGCCGAGCAGTTCAAGAATCCTGCGAACGTGAAAATCCATCGCGAAACGACAGGTCCTGAAATCGTGGAGGCCATTGAATCCATTGGCGGGACGCTGGATGCTTTTGTAGCCGGTATCGGTACAGGCGGTACGATTTCCGGTGCGGGTGAAGTACTGAAGAAGAGCTTCCCGGATGTCAAAATCGTTGCGGTAGAGCCTGCGGCCTCTCCGATTCTGTCTGGCGGCAAACCAGGCCCTCATAAAATTCAGGGTCTTGGCGCCAACTTTATTCCAGATATTCTGAATCGTGAAATCTACGACGAAATCATTCATGTGGAAAATGATGAAGCCTTTGAAACAGCGCGCCGCGTTGCGAAAGAAGAAGGCGTTCTTGCGGGCATCTCCTCCGGCGCTGCGGTATTTGCCGCACTGAAAGTCGCCAAGGAGCTTGGAAAGGGCAAACGCGTTGTTGTTGTCATCCCAAGTAACGGTGAACGTTACCTGAGTACTCCGCTGTACAATTTTGAAGGATAAAATAATGGAAAATCGATTCTCGCCCCTGCTGCTGTTCATACAGTAGCAGGTTTTTTTTGATTGATTAGTAAAAAACCTTCATGAAAGGTCTTTTCAAATGGGCGGCGGGCAAAGTATACTGACAACCAATAGAAAGCTCTTGCGGCAAAGGGGATGAGGATGTGAAAGGGGACAGCATGATGACGCTTGAACATTGGAAGAGGTGGGTTGAACAGGGCTTTTCCACACTGCCCTACGTACTTGAAGCAGAAGTGGGCAAGGAGTTTACGGGTCTGCCTGCATCGTGGTCTCAGGCCTGGGAGCAAGCCTCTCCTTATTCCTTTGTCCTCGAGAGCGGCAAAGACGGACGGTATTCCTATTTGGGACTTGAGCCTGTGTCGGTTCTAAGAGGTAAGGGCGGGCAGGCGGAGATTCATGATTTGGTGTACGGGAGCACTGAAAATACAACCGGTGCACCGCTGGAGGTCATCAAGCAATGGATGGAGCCGTATCGGGCGCCCTTACCACAGGATTTGGCGGAACTTTCCGCAGAACTGCCTCCTTTTCTCGGCGGCTGTGTTGGATATATAGGATATGACGTCGTTCGTTTCCTCGAATCCTTGCCGGTAAGCGCGGCGGATAATCCGGAGGTGCCCGATTATCTATGGATGCGATTTGAAGAAGTGTGGATCTACGACCATATCGATCATAAGCTGAGCTGTGCCGTCCACATGCCAGTGCCGGCGGACGCGGGCGTAATTGCCTTGGAACTACTGCTGGAAAAGGCACAGAGTCAGGCTCTCCGGATGCTTACACGCTGGCGCCAATTTACGGAACAGATGCAAGCGGAGCACCAGGAGGAGCGGCACTTACGGCAAAAGTACATGATGGATGCAGAAGTGCAGCATGATAAAGGACAATGGCCGGGGATGAAGAGCGCCTTTTCGCAACAGGCCTTCGAGCAGGCGGTGGAACGAATTCAGAATTATATCCGGCAAGGCGATGTGTTCCAGGTCAACTTGTCGCTCAGACAGGAAAAGGAGCTGTATTCGGAGCCGGAGCGGATCTACGAGTGGCTCAGGATTTTGAACCCGTCACCGTATATGGGAATGCTTCGATCACCGGGATTTAGTCTCGTGAGCGCCTCTCCCGAGCTTCTGGTCAAACGGCAGGGGGAGCTGATCAGCGCCCGCCCGATTGCCGGTACCCGCCGCCGCGGACATACGGTGGAAGAGGATATGGCGATGGCGGAGGAACTTCGCGGCAGCGAGAAGGAACGTGCGGAGCATGTCATGCTCGTTGATCTGGAGCGCAATGACATCGGTAAAGTTGCGGCCTATGGTACGGTAAACGTACCGGAACTGATGACTGTCGAGCAATACTCGCATGTGATGCATCTGGTATCTCAGGTGGAGGGGCGTTTGGCGAAGGACAAGGGGGCATTTGATGTCATTGCAGCTCTCTTCCCCGGCGGTACGATTACGGGAGCTCCGAAGGTACGCACGATGGAGATTATTGAGGAGCTCGAACCGGTAAGGCGGGGACCTTATACAGGCTCCTTGGGCTGGATTGACTATAACGGAAATTTGGAATTAAATATTATCATAAGAACACTGGTCGTTTCAGAAGGGATCGGTATGATTCAGACCGGAGCGGGAGTCGTTATTGATTCCGAGCCGTATCGTGAGTATCGCGAGTGCCATAATAAGGCCAAGGCCGTCGTCAAGGCAGTCCTTTTGAGTGAAGAAGAAGCGGCTGCCGGCATGATCCGGCGGGAAAAGGAGATGAGAGTATGATACTGGTGATTGATAATTATGATTCTTTTACGTATAACTTGGTTCAATATCTCGGAGAACTGGGGGAGGAAGTCAAGGTATTCCGCAATGACGAGATTGACATTCAAGGCATTGAGGAGCTTGCTCCCGATCACATTCTGATCTCTCCGGGCCCTTGCACTCCGAATGAAGCGGGAATCAGTCTTGCGACCATTGAGCATTTTAAGGGGAAAATCCCGATCTTCGGCGTTTGCCTCGGACATCAGGCGATAGGACAGGCGTTTGGCGGTGAGGTAGTACGAGCTGAGCGCTTGATGCATGGCAAGACCTCACCGATCTTGCACCATGGTACTTCCGTGTTTGAGGGATTGCCATCCCCATTCACCGCGACGCGATATCATTCGCTGCTGGTGGAACGCAGTTCGCTGCCTGATTGCTTGGAAATTACGGCAGAGACGGAAGAGGGCGAAATTATGGGACTGCGCCACAAGGAATACCCCGTGGAGGGCGTGCAGTTCCATCCCGAGTCGATTATTACCGATCACGGACATCAGATGCTGCGCAATTTCCTGAAGCGTACGGCAGTATCGAACGCATGAAATGGATTCTCCTGAACGGTCAATGTATTGATGCTGCAGATGCCGTGGTTTCCGTTATGGATCACGGCTTTTTATACGGCATGGGATTGTTTGAAACCCTTCGCACCTACAGGGGCAGCCCATTTCTACTGGATAGGCATCTAAACCGGATGGCAGCGGGCTGCAGACTGCTGGGAATTGATACGGATACCCTGCCCAATCAAGAAGAGATGCGGCAATTGATCGGTGACTTGATGAAAGCAAATGGGCTGGTGGACGCTTATATCCGTTTTACCGTCAGCGCGGGTGAAGATGTACTGGGTCTACCTGCGGGAGCTTACAGCCGTCCGAATCAAGTGCTGATGGCCAAGCCGCTTCCGGAATCCCCGGGTCAGCTGTATAGCCATGGCAAGGCGCTGCAGCTTCTCTCTACGCGTCGCAATTCGCCAGAAGGGCCCGTAAGGCTGAAGTCGCTTCATTATATGAATAATATTTTGGCGAAAAGAGAGCTTTCCTCCTATGCCGAAGCTGTGCGTCTTCATGCCGAAGGGATGATGCTGAATTCGGACGGCTATCTGTCGGAAGGAATCGTAAGCAATCTTTTCTTCGTGAAAAATAATCAACTATATACGCCGGATATGGCCTGCGGCCTACTGCCCGGCATCACGCGCGGTTTGGTCATGGAGCTGGCGTCTGCGGAAGGAATCGTCTGCACGGAGGGCTTCTATACCTGGGAAGACCTAAAGCAGGCGGATGAAATATGGCTGACCACCTCCATTCAGGAGCTGGTGCCCGTTACGACACTGATTGACGGGTCAGGTGACATTACGGTCATTAGCGGCGGACGCATCGGTCCGGTAACAGACAAGCTGCTTCGGCTGTACCGGCAGCAAACGGGAGGTTATGATGAAAACAACAATCTATGAACGGACGTACAACATGGGGAAAGCCGTGCTCGAACTTGGGAAATCGACCCAAATCATGGGCATATTGAATGTGACGCCTGATTCCTTTTCCGATGGAGGACGGTATGTCGATCCTGACCTAGCGGTTCGTCACGCGCTACAAATGGTTGAAGAAGGGGCGAATCTCATTGATATCGGAGGAGAATCCACTCGGCCGGGTTATGAACCCATCTCTGCTGAAGAGGAGCTGCGGCGCGTCATTCCTGTGATTGAGGCTCTACGTCGGGCTGCCCCGCATATTCCGGTTTCTATTGATACTTATAAAGCCGAGGTTGCCCGCCAGGCGATCCAGGCTGGAGCCCACATCATGAATGATATCTGGGGAGGCAAAAAAGATCCGGATATGCTGAAAGCAGCAGCAGAGCTGGGATGCCCGATTATTTTAATGCATAACAGAAAAGATATGAATTACGGAGATTTTACAGCCGATGTGGTGCAGGATCTGCAAGAAAGCGTCGAATTGGCGCTGAAGGCCGGCGTTACCGAGAAACAGATTATTTTAGACCCGGGTGTCGGTTTTGCCAAAAACGAACCGGAAAACTTGCAGATTATGACACAGCTCGATCGTTTGGTGGATATCGGGTATCCGGTACTCCTCGCGACTTCCCGCAAAAAATTCATCCGTTCGGTACTGGATTTGCCGGTAGATGACATTGTGGAGGGAACGGCTGCCACGGTAGCATTCGGCATTGCGCAGGGCTGTCAAATTGTTCGCGTGCATGATGTGAAGCAGATTAAACGGACCGTGACCATGTGTGACGCGATGCTGTATGCATCAACCAATACTAGATGGATACTTACTCAGGGAAGTGCAACTTTACAAAGCCCTGAATCATATGGAGGGTGACGGATAATGGATAAAATGAAGATGCATCGCATGGAATATTACGGATACCACGGCGTTTTTGAAGAGGAGCGTAAGCTGGGCCAACGTTTTTATATTGATCTGGAGCTGGAGCTCGATTTGCGTGCAGCGGGGGAAAATGATGATCTGACTCAAACGGTAAATTATGCCGAAGTTCATGAAGTCGTGAAAAAAGTCGTTGAAACCGAGTCTTTCCGCCTGATCGAAGCATTGGCCGAACGTATTGCATCCTTGGTACTGGACACTTATACTAGTATCGATGCATTGACGGTCAAAGTGACCAAACCGCATCCTCCCTTTGACATCCATTTTCAGGGCGTCACCGTGGAGCTCCACAGAACAAGAAAGTGAGAACCCATCATGAACGCACATTCCACCTCTGAGTCATCAGAGGCTTATATTGCTTTAGGGGCTAATTTGGGTGACCGCGAGGATACACTGATGGAGGCGCTGCGGCGTCTTGATGAATCCCCGGACATTACCGTTCTTGAGTGCTCCCATATCTATGAAACCGAGCCCGTGGGTTACGTGGACCAGCCTTTATTTCTGAATATGGCCGTTCGGGTCCGCACCGGCCTTGATCCATACGGACTGCTGCATATCATGCAGCATATCGAGAAGGAGCTCGGCAGAGTCCGCCATATCCGCTGGGGTCCAAGGACTGTTGATTTGGATCTGATATGGATGGAGGGGAAAAGAGAAGACACGGAAGAATTGATTCTGCCACATCCCCGCATGGAGGAGCGCCTGTTTGTTCTTGCTCCGCTAAAGGATATTGTGCCTGAGGATGAGACCTCAGGCTTGAGGATTATTTTGCTGGCAGCACTGGAAAGACTGGATGGAAAGGAAGGTTTACAGCTTTGGAAAACTTGCAGCTGGCACAGCGCATCCGCGCCTTCCGGAAGCTAAAGGGATTCACACAGCAGGAACTTGCATCCGGAAGTGGCATCTCGCTGGCAGTCCTCGGTGCTATTGAACGAGGGAACCGGCGTGCTGACGAACAGACGTTGACGAAAATTGCAGAGGTTCTGGATATCACAGTCCATGAACTCACGAACCAATAGAACCGCGATGGTATAGACAGTTGATGAATATGGAATGAACTAAAGCTAAAGCGACTTTGGTTCATTCTGTACGATAAGTACGATAATGAAATCAAAGGAGCGAATAGATCACGTGTTGAAGATTGGCGAGATTGAAATGAAGAACCAGGTCGTTCTGGCTCCGATGGCGGGGGTCTGCAACCCGGCCTTCCGTCTGATTGCGAAAGAATTCGGAACCGGACTCGTCTGTGCTGAAATGGTTAGCGGCAAGGCCATCGTTCACGGTAATCAGCGCACCAGGGAGATGCTTTTTGTCGATGAGCGGGAAAAGCCGCTAAGCCTGCAGATTTTTGGCGGGGACCGCACATCGCTCGTGGAAGCTGCGAAAGTCGTCGATACGCAAACGAATGCCGACATTATTGACATCAACATGGGTTGCCCTGCACCCAAAGTCACCAAAGTTGATGCAGGCGCCCGCTGGCTGCTGGATTCGAATAAAATTTATGAGATGGTCGCTGCTGTCGTGGATGCTGTTGATAAGCCTGTGACGGTTAAGATGCGGACCGGCTGGGATAGCGATCACATATATGCGATCGAGAATGCACGTGCTGTCGAGCGCGCCGGAGGTCAGGCGGTAAGTGTGCACGGCCGTACTCGCGAGCAGCTGTATACCGGACATGCCGATTGGGATATCATAAAACAAGTTAAAGAGGCGGTATCGATTCCTGTCATCGGCAATGGGGACGTAGTAACCCCGGAGGATGCGCGCAGGATGTTGGACCAAACCGGTGTCGATGGGGTTATGATCGGTCGCGGAGCACTCGGCAACCCGTGGATGCTGTACCGTACGATTGAATATTTGAAAACCGGGAAGCTCCTGCCTGATCCGCCAGCGGAAGAGAAGATTCGCATCGCTATCCTGCATATGGACCGACTTATTGCCTTGAGAGGGGAAGCGGTCGCCGTACGCGAAATGCGTAAGCACTTGGCATGGTATCTGAAGGGGCTTAGAGGCTCTGCCCGTATTAAGGATGAAATCATGGAAGGAACCAAGCGGGACGAAATGGTTAAAATTCTGGAAAATTTCGTTGCCAGCATAAACGAACGGATGGATCGGGAAGCACTTGAGACGGAGCACGAAGCCGTCTTCCAATAATGTCCATCTACAGCCCCCGGGCGCGCGATTGACATTTTGAAATGCTTACCATATAATTTTTCAGTATAAATTCGACTTTATCCTTAAAACAGCAGAGGGATGTTCTGATCCTTCAAACTTTGCATAAATATAGATTGATCTAAAGCTAACGTGGTAGTTCATTCTATAATCGTTACGGTAGTTTTAAATTTATTTACATGACAGGAGAATCGGTTGAGATGAGCGATAAAGAAGTCATTTTGACACAAGATGGACTCAAAAAGCTGGAAGACGAACTCGAGAACCTGAAATCAGTCAAACGGCGCGAGGTTGCGGAACGGATCAAAGTAGCCATCGGTTATGGGGATATCAGTGAAAACTCGGAATACGAAGATGCTAAGAACGAGCAGGCTTTCATTGAGGGACGTATCATTACCCTGGAAAAAATGCTGCGCAATGCACGTATCATTAACAACGATGAGATCAACACGGATGTTGTGGGTGTTGGTGCTACGGTCATCGTAAAGGATCTGGAATTCGGCGATACGATGGAATACACGATTGTGGGTACGGCTGAATCCGATCCCCTTAACAATAAAATTTCGAACGAAAGCCCGGTTGGCAAAGCCATTTTGGGCAAGCAAAAAGGCACCACGGTGGACGTTAACGTTCCTGCAGGTGTCATTCAATACACAATTATTGATATCAAAAAGTAAGATCCGTGCTTTAGGATTGTTAGAAAGCTTCCTTTAGGAAGCTTTTTTTTCAGATATATAGATTGAGCCCAATTTGATTTGATCCTGGCATGAGAGCATGGCGGGATTCGTATGATCAGTAGATCATTCTATATAGACACCTGTATACGTTCTGGCGGACAGGCAGTGAGATAGAAGGAGTGACGATTTAAAATGTCGGAAGAAGTAAACAACCACGAACAAGAAATTGAACTTAGCGAGATGCTGAAAATTCGCCGCGGTAAATTGGACGAGCTTCGCAGTCTTGGGATTGATCCATTCGGTAAAAAATACAATAGAACGCATCATGCAGGGGATCTGATTGCAAAATATGATGGAATGACCAAGGAAGAGCTGGACGAGCAAAATGCCGAAGTGCGCGTGGCGGGCAGAATTATGGCCAAACGCGGCATGGGTAAAGCTATTTTCGCTCATATTCAGGATCTCAGTGGTAAAATCCAGATTTATGTGCGCCAGGATTCCGTGCCTGAAGCGGCTTTTGAGGCATTCCGTTTGCTTGACCTCGGGGATATTGTCGGCATTCATGGCATGATGTTCAAGACGAAAACCGGAGAAACCACGATTAAAGCTAGTGAAGTCGAGGTTCTTTCCAAGTCGCTCTATCCGCTGCCGGACAAATACCATGGTTTGAAGGATGTAGAGCTCCGTTACCGTCAGCGTTATGTTGATCTGATCATCAACCCTGAAGTGCAGCAAACCTTTATTGCCCGTTCCCGTATTATCCAATCGATGCGCCGTTATTTGGACTCGCAAGGTTATCTGGAAGTGGAAACGCCAACGCTACATGCTATTGCGGGCGGAGCGGCAGCAAAGCCGTTTATTACGCATCACAATGCACTCGACATGCAGCTTTACATGCGTATTGCCATTGAGCTGCATTTGAAGCGTCTGATCGTCGGCGGACTGGAAAAAGTCTACGAAATCGGACGTGTATACCGCAACGAGGGGATTTCCACGCGACACAATCCGGAGTTCACGATGATCGAGCTGTATGAAGCCTATGCGGATTATCAGGATATTATGAACCTGACCGAAAGCATGATCGCTCATATCGCCCAGGAAGTGCTGGGTACTCAGGTTGTGAATTACCAAGGACAAGAGGTTAATCTCGCGACAGGTTGGCGCCGTGTCTCCATGGTTGATGCCGTTAAAGAAGTGAAAGGCGTTGATTTCGGCGTACACATGACGGATGCAGAGGCTCACCGCCTTGCGAAAGAGCATCATGTCAAAGTGGAGCCACACATGACCTTTGGCCATATCTTGAACGCATTCTTCGAAGAGTTTGTAGAGGAAACGCTAATTCAACCAACTTTCGTCACGGGGCATCCCGTTGAGATCTCTCCGCTGGCGAAGAAGAACGAACAGGACCCGCGCTTTACGGACCGCTTTGAGCTGTTTATCGTGGCACGCGAGCATGCGAATGCATTCAGCGAGCTGAATGATCCGATTGACCAGCGTCAGCGTTTCGAAGCGCAGATTAAAGAACGTGAGCAGGGTAATGACGAAGCGCATGAGATGGATGAGGACTTCCTGAACGCGCTTGAATACGGTATGCCGCCTACAGGCGGATTGGGTATCGGCGTGGACCGTCTGGTTATGCTGTTGACCAACTCACCTTCCATTCGTGACGTACTGCTCTTCCCACACATGAGAAACCGTACGCAGGAATAGCCATATCATTGTAAATGAGGATATTCTTCATACTATAGAAAAAGGAACAGCGTGATTACTCACGACTGTTCCTTTTTTTGTTCTATACGCTAGTTCTGGATGCATAGCGTGGATGGCTAGGTCATCGTCCAGCGAATAGAAGCGATCAATTTCAAGCGCAAGATCAAGGCTGGGCAGGGACAATCCGCAGGCGGTAGCCCAAGACAGGGAAGGTACATGCGAAACGCTAGAGAGATGGTTCGTACCGCCATGTCGCTTCCTGTTTAGTTGGAGGGGTTCACCTGGTGCTCATGATTGAGATCGTGTATGATTCGGCACGTACAGAAGCGCTAAGTTTGATGGCATTATGGTGGGGAGGCATCGTGGAGATCGATTTTTTGATCAGCTTCAGCTATAAAAGTAAAAGCGGATACCATGGATTCTAATTTTGTACCCTAATAAATGAATTCAAAAAAGAACTTGCGTACTCTGAAAATCCGTGGTATATTATTAATCCGGCCAAGAAATAGCGGATAACATCGCTAGCCAACAAGCTTCAAACTTTGAAAAAAAGATTTTCAAAAAAAAGCTTGCAAAACTTCGCCGAACATGATATATTATAAGAGTTGCTGCTGAGCTAACTGAGCGGCTTCGAAAACGAAAGAATTTGATCTTTGAAAACTGAACAACGAGTGAGATACAGACTTCAGCAATGAAGTCGAAACGCAAAGCAGTTCGGTCCCCGAACTGTGGAGCACAAATGAGATTTTTAATCTCGTCAGTTTCAAAATGAGCTACAAACTTTCTTGGAGAGTTTGATCCTGGCTCAGGACGAACGCTGGCGGCGTGCCTAATACATGCAAGTCGAGCGGACTTGATGAGAA
>NZ_WUBI01000001.1 GCF_009807035.1 Paenibacillus dendrobii | reverse complement strand
CCCCTCAAGATGAGATTTCCCAGTATGTAAGACCCCTTGAAGACGACGAGGTAGATAGGTTGGAGGTGGAAGTGCAGCAATGCATGGAGCTGACCAATACTAATCGGTCGAGGGCTTATCCTAATAACTAAAACACAAATTCGTTTCGTATCTAGTTTTCAGGTGATTAAACCTGAATTAAGTATTGTTCCCTGATAGCTCAGTTGGTAGAGCACTCGACTGTTAATCGAGTTGTCACAGGTTCGAGTCCTGTTCGGGGAGCCATTATGGAGAGGTGTCCGAGTTGGCCGAAGGAGCACGATTGGAAATCGTGTAGGCGCCAAAAGCGTCTCGAGGGTTCGAATCCCTCTCTCTCCGCCATTATAGTTAGGCCCGTTGGTCAAGGGGTTAAGACACCTCCCTTTCACGGAGGTAACAGGGGTTCGAATCCCCTACGGGTCACCATTTAAATTACAAGCCATATATATGGAGGCTTAGCTCAGCTGGGAGAGCATCTGCCTTACAAGCAGAGGGTCGGGGGTTCGATCCCCTCAGCCTCCACCATATATACTTTTATTACTGACGCGGGGTGGAGCAGCCCGGTAGCTCGTCGGGCTCATAACCCGAAGGCCGCAGGTTCAAATCCTGCCCCCGCAATTACTTTCTTACATAGAAAGTGCCTCTGTGGAACCGTGGTGTAGAGGCCTAACATGCCTGCCTGTCACGCAGGAGATCGCGGGTTCGAATCCCGTCGGTTCCGCCATTTAACTTTTTGGTGTTTGCACTGATTTGTTATACATGATATAGTTAGGCTCGGTAGCTCAGTCGGTAGAGCAGAGGACTGAAAATCCTCGTGTCGGCGGTTCGATTCCGTCCCGAGCCACCATGTAATTATAAGTAAATAAAAGCCGGTGTAGCTCAATTGGTAGAGCAACTGACTTGTAATCAGTAGGTTGGGGGTTCAAGTCCTCTCGCCGGCACCATTTATGGAGGCTTAGTGAAGTGGCTAAACACGGCAGACTGTAAATCTGCTCTCTACGAGTTCGGTGGTTCGAATCCATCAGCCTCCACCAGATATAGGGGCATAGTTTAAAGGTAGAACAGCGGTCTCCAAAACCGTTAGTGTGGGTTCAATTCCTGCTGCCCCTGCCACATAGTTTTTTGTTTTGAAGAATATGTTTGATATGGCGGTCGTGGCGAAGGGGTTAACGCACCGGATTGTGGCTCCGGCATTCGGGGGTTCAAGTCCCCTCGATCGCCCCATTTATTTTCAAACTGTTGGGGATTAGCCAAGCGGTAAGGCAACGGACTTTGACTCCGTCATGCATAGGTTCGAATCCTATATCCCCAGCCAGTTATGCGGACGTGGCTCAGCGGTAGAGCATCGCCTTGCCAAGGCGAGGGTCGCGGGTTCGATTCCCGTCGTCCGCTCCAAATCTTTTTATGGCGCCATAGCCAAGTGGTAAGGCACAGCTCTGCAAAAGCTTTATCCCCAGTTCGAATCTGGGTGGCGCCTCCATTACAACTAAACATGCGCCCTTAGCTCAGCTGGATAGAGCGTTTGACTACGAATCAAAAGGTCAGGAGTTCGAATCTCTTAGGGCGCGTATCTTGCTGGTGTGGCGGAATGGCAGACGCGGCGGACTCAAAATCCGCTTCCGGCGACGGAGTGGGGGTTCAAGTCCCTTCACCAGCATTATGAATGCAAAAGCTCATGATCTGATTAATCAGATCATGAGCTTTTTTGTGTAACCATATTTGTAGATTTGTACAGAGAAATTTACATTCCGTTGAAGAACGTTTTAAAAATAATAAACAATCTGAGAATGAACTTATTGTATACTAAATACAAATATAACCATTTGGAATGGGGGCCTGCCGGTGAAATATTTCCTCACTTGCTCAGGAACAGAAGTAAGATGTTCGGAATGTATATTTATGAAAACGCTTCAACGGCATATGACAGCGGATGGCGGTAAGTTGCTGACAGTAGGAATGGAGGTTCATACCTCATGAGGAAAACATGGCTGCTTGGATTCGGATTTTTTAGCATAAGTATCACCTGGTCGCTTTATAATGCATTTGTTCCCTTTTTTCTGGATCCTTATCTCAAGAGTACTGCATTAATTGGATTTATGATGACCATTGATAATTACTTTGCACTGTTTCTGCAGCCATGGATTGGCAATCTGAGTGACAAGACGAACACCCGATTTGGTAAACGTATGCCGTTTATGATGATTGGGATGCCGATCGCTGCGTTGTTTGTTATTTTGATTCCATTACATACGAGCCTGATCACACTTGTTCTATTTATGATGCTGATGAACCTGGCGATGAGCGTGTACAGGTCTCCTACGGTCGCGTTGATGCCGGACATTACTCCGGATAGCCAGCGGACGAGGGCGAACGGAATTATTAATTTCATGGGAGGCTTTGGAGGGATACTGGCCTTTGGGGCAGGCTCGATATTATATAAAGCAAATCCTGCGTTTCCATTCTTGGCAGCCGCAGTGATTACGTTGTTTTCTCTATTCATATTGGTACGCTTCATTAAGGAGAAAAGGGACGTCATTGTATCATCGCCTGCCGAAAGACAGCCCAAGATTAAGCTGAAGGGAGAACTCGATCGTACGACGATACTGCTGCTTGCTGCCATATTCTTCTGGTTTGTCTCCTATCAAGGGGTCGAAGCGTTGTTTACTTTATACGGGAAACACTATCTCGGATTATCCGAAAGCGCATCTTCGTTCTCGCTCACATTCTTTTCCTTGTTTTTCGTATTGTTTGCAATACCAAGCGGATGGCTTGGAAACCGGTATGGCAAGAGAAAAATCATTATATCGGGCGTCATCGGATTGTTTGTCGTATTCGCGGCCATCCCTCTGGCGAAGACCGTATTGCTGCTGCGCATTTTACTGGCGCTGGGAGGTATGTGCTGGGCTTTAATTAATATCAATTCGTATCCATTTATCGTATCCATAGGCAGTGAAACCAGTATTGGTACGCGTACGGGATTGTACTACCTGGTTTCCTCACTCGCGGCAATAGCTTCACCTCCGCTGCTTGGTTTGATCATCGACAGCTTCGGCTATGGTTCATTGTTCATTTATGCCTCGAGCGGAATGCTGCTGGCGCTATTGTTCATTTCTCTGGTTAAGCATGATGGCAAAACAGCTAGTGCATCGACGGAACAGGTTCCAGCTAATCTGTAGTTTTAATAAGCAGCCGTACAACAAAACATGAGGGCGTTGGAGAATATCCAACGCTCTTTGCCGTTTATATGTGAATATCGCTGAGAGAAGGATCATAGGAAATAAGGGTTTAGGGAGTTAACCCCGTTATAGCCTTAGGTCTGAATCGTTCCCCGACTAAGGTCTAGGATGAAAAACCGTCTGTAGTCTGTTTTGGAAAAGGGCTGAACCACCTAAAATAAAGACATAAGGTTGATGCAATGAAAGGAAGTGAGAAACACATGAAAAACCGCAACAACGGAACAGCAATCGTATTGATTGCCATTGGAGCTTTGATGCTCTTCGGTCTATTCGCTCCACTGTTTGGTAAACTGATTGGTCTGCTCTTCCCGATTCTGATGATCGTCCTTGGCTATTACGGAATCCGCAGAGGCAGAGTAGTGATCGGTACCATCATCCTCGCGTTCGGTGCCTTGTCCCTGCTGGCGAAACTGTCTTGGTTCATCGGACCGCTGCTCGGCATCGCGCTGGTGATCTTCGGAATCTCCCTTCTGAAGGGAAAAAGAAATTCCTACTAACATAAATAACTACAATGAAGAAAAAAACGAATAAGGAGGGGCTACACAAAATGAGTGTTTTTCGTAGGGTGCGCGATATCACCGCAGCTAATTTAAATGAACGTTTGGAGCAAAGTCAGGATCCGGTGCGTCTGATCGATCAGTTTCTGGCAACCACTCGGGATGACATTGTCGAAGCTGAGAAGCTTGTACAGCAGTCAACAGCTCATATGAGACAGTTGAAGCAGCAGGCGGATCAAGCTGAATCGATGAAAAACAAACGCGAAGAACAAGCGCTTCTGGCTCTGAAGGCCGGAGAGGATCATCTCGCTAAACTGGCTTTACAAGAAAAGATTATTTATGAAGAAAAGCTGGAACAATACAGTGATCTACTGAACACGACACGGAACTCTCTGGTGGATCTGGAAAGTCAGCTCAATGATCTGAAAATGGAGTATCAAACGGTATATAACAAACGCCAATACTACGCGGCACGTATGGAGACGCTTCGGCTCCAGCAGCGTATGAACCAGCGGAGGGAAGGATACGGAAGCGGACAGGATGTACCGAAAATGTTCAACCGTCTCGAGGATCGGATCTCCGATTGGGAGTTCGAAGCTCAAAGCTTGCGTGATCTGCGCCGTATGGGTCAACAGTACTTAGACCAGGCCAGCGAAACGGTATCCAGCATTTTGGAAAAGGAAATGGCCCGGTTGAAACAAAAGCTGAACAACAGCGGAAAGGAGTAACATCATGAGCAAACTCTACCGTTCGACGCGGGATAAGATGGTCACAGGGCTTTGCGGCGGACTGTCGGAGACGATGGGGATTGATTCCACGCTGCTGCGGATTCTGTTCATCATCTCGATTTTCTTCACCGGCGGAACCACGTTGTTCATCTACTTCATCGCATCTCTGGTTGTTCCGAAAGAGCCTGTGCCTCCTTATAATCCATATGGTCCTGGACCAGGCGGATA
This sequence comes from Paenibacillus dendrobii, assembly GCF_009807035.1. Lineage (GTDB taxonomy): Bacteria > Bacillota > Bacilli > Paenibacillales > Paenibacillaceae > Paenibacillus_AQ > Paenibacillus_AQ dendrobii. Next base: position 3,068,077 of record NZ_WUBI01000001.1, on the reverse strand, counting down.
TCATGGCGGTCAGCCTGGGAACAACGGCAACTTTTATGGAGGAAACGGCGGCTATGGCGGCCCATCCTTTGATCCAAGAAGCAAATATAATGACCCGTCGTTTGGCAGCAGACCTGCCGGAGGCTTCTCTTCCCAAGCATCCAACTTGGATGCCATGATGGAAGATATCGAAAAAAAGGCTATGAAGAAAGAGCTTGAAGATCTGAAGAAAAAACTGTCTAAATATGAGAAGGGAGAAGTGTAAAACATGGGAGTATTTAAAAGATTGAAAGATATGACAAAGGCGTCGGTAAATGAATTGCTGGATAAAGTAGAGGATCCGATCGTAATGTTGAACCAGTATCTGCGCGATATGGAGGCAGAAATTCACGAGGCAGAGGTGACTGTTGCGAAGCAAATGGCCAACGAGCGCCGCATGAAGCAACGCGTGGAAGAAGCCGAGAAAATGTCCGTACAGCGCGAGTCTCAAGCTGAGCTGGCCCTGAAGAACGGTCAGGAAGAAGTGGCCCGTAAGCTTTTGGAAGAAAAGATCTACTTCGATCAAAAAATTACGGAATACCGCGATCTGCATGTACAGTCCGAAAATCAAGCCAAGGAACTGGTACAACAGCTGCATGACATGAAAGACGAATTCTACAAAATGCGCAATAAACGCAATGAGCTGGTGACTCGCGCTCAAATGGCGAAAGCCAAAAAGCAAATGTCCCAAATCAATAGCCTGCATACCATCGAAAGCGGCAGTGCTTCCCTTGGATTCCACCGTATGGAGGAAAAAATCATGCAGCTGGAAGCTGAAGCCGACGTTATGCGCGCTCCTTACCGGCCTACAGCGAGTCCGCTCGCAAGTCCGGTAGATGCTGAAAAGCAATTGAAGGTTGAAGAGCAGCTGAACGCTTTAAAAAGCAAAATGAACCCATCTAGCAACGCTGTGAAAACAACGAAAGAATAAGTATTCACAATACTGGGCAATATGATATGCTATGAAAAGTGAATAAAGAGCGAATTCTTTTGTTCAGTCGATCTAAAAAGAGGAGAGCCATATTGGTGTGATTATTGCACCGTATGGCTTTTCGAACCTTTACTATACCTGTAACAAGTCATCACAAGGAGGTGCGGCATGGAAAAAAGAAATCGCATTATTGCGCTTATACTCATCGGCATTGGCCTTCTCATGCTGGTCGGCAAGTGGGTCGGCTTCTTTACCATCGTCGCACTCTTGTTTTTGTTGATGGGCATTTATACGATCCGCACCGGAAAGGTGAAAAGAGGCTACCGCTTGCTGGCCGTCGGCGCTATTCTACTGGTGCTGGATCACCTGATGATGGTGCTCGGCATTGCACTGCTATCGCTGGGTTTCTTTTTTATCAAGGCGAAAAAGGTGCAGCCTAAGGAAGGTTTCCTTCAAAAGCAGAATTTCTCTTCGCATTTTGACTGGGATCAGCAGCCTTGGGTCATGCGCAGCATGAGTGTATGGCATGTGCTTGGAGAGGCGGATCTTGATCTGTCGCTGGCCATGCCGGAAGAAAAGCAGACCGTTATGATGTTCCAGGGAATCATGGGTGATATGGACCTGCAAGTTCCGGAATATTACGGCGTGGAGATTGAGGCATTTGTGATGTTTGGTTCGATTGATTTTCGCGGGCACCGGGATAACGGCATCATGAACCGCTTGAACTGGAAGTCGCCAAACTATGATACCAGTGATCAAAAGGTAAAGTTCATCGTTTCGTATCTCGTTGGGGATTTGGACATTAACATATCTTAGGAAAAAGGGGGTTCCTCGCATGAAATCAAAGAAACCGGTGAATATGGTCTCCCGGAGCATGGGCGAGGGGGCCCTTCTTTCTTTTATTTTGCTATTTATTATTTTTTATGTGTTGTATACATATGGTTATTTAGCACCGTTTGATTCTTGGAAGAGAGTGGTGCAGGCGATGACGACTCTAGTTCTCGTTCCGGTAGGCATTGGAGCGGTGTATGGCTTTTACCAAAGCTACCGGACCAAACGGAGGTTGGAGTTGCTGCGGGATACGCTTCTCTCCTGGGAGAAGGGGAATCTGTCGAAGGATGTACCTGAACTTGGTGTGGACGAAGTCGGACGCCTTGGAGAGCAGCTTGGACGAATCAGCAAAAAGTGGGAGGAGCAGGTGACTTCTCTTCAGCGTCTTTCCACCAATAACGCGCAGCTTGCCGAGCAGGCAAGGGTATCCGCGATCGTAGAGGAGCGTCAGCGCCTCGCACGTGAGCTTCATGATGCTGTATCCCAGCAGCTGTTTGCGATATCGATGACGGCGACGGCTGTTGGACGAACGCTTGCGAAGGATTTTGACAAAGCCCAGCGGCAGGTTGCCTTGATCGAGGAGATGGCTGCCGTGGCGCAGTCGGAGATGAGAGCACTGCTGCTGCATCTGCGACCTGTATACTTGGAAGGTAAGCCACTGGAGCAGGGCTTGAAAGAGCTTGTTAAAGAGCTTAAGGTTAAAGTACCGATGGATATCGTGTTTGAAATGGATGAAGGGATTCAGTTGATGAAAGGGATCGAAAATCATCTGTTTCGGATCATTCAGGAAGCCATGTCGAATACGCTGAGGCACGCCAAGGCGGAAAAAATGGAAATCCGGATTCATCAGAAACAGGACACTGTATGGGTTATGCTGCGTGATGATGGTCAGGGTTTTGAATTGGACGAGAAAAAGCAGGCCTCTTACGGCCTTTCAAATATGCAGGAACGAGTGAATGAAATTGGCGGTTCGATTCAATTCATAACGGCTCCTGGCAAAGGGACGCGAATCGAAATTACGGTTCCGATCGTAAATGAAGACAAGGGAGGCGAAGAGACAAATGGAGGACATGGAAAAACCGGCCATTAAGGTACTTCTCGTGGATGATCATGAGATGGTCCGCATTGGACTTGCCGCCGTTCTCGGAACGGAGGATGGGATTGAAGTCGTGGGTGAGGCCGGCAGCGGCGAGGAAGGCATCCGTTTGGCACGCGAATATAAGCCCGATGTTGTTCTGATGGATCTGGTTATGGATGGAATGGACGGGATTGAAGCAACCCGACAACTGCTGAAGCTATATCCGGAGTGCAAGGTCATTGTACTGACGAGTTATCTGGATGATGAGAAGATGTACCCGGTAATTGAAGCAGGAGCTTTCAGTTATCTGCTGAAAACCTCCAGAGCAAGCGAAATCGCTGAAGCGATCCGAGCGGCAGCTCGTGGACAGTCTGTTCTGGAATCCCAGGTTGCCTCGAAGATGATGAACAGATTCCGCCATGCTGAGACGGAAGCTCCTGCCCATAAGGAGCTTACCGAGCGTGAAATGGACGTGCTGCGCCTGCTCGCTCAAGGCAAGTCCAACCAGGAAATCGCCGATGATCTGATTATCGGTATTAAGACGGTTAAGTTTCATGTCACGAATATTCTGGCAAAGCTGGGCGTGGATGACCGGACCCAGGCAGCGATTTATGCATATAAGAACGGCCTCGCCGAGTAATAAATGATTACCATGTACGGATTTAAAAATGCACCCTTGCGTGAACAGTCAAGGACCTTTACAGGTACCTGGCTGTGACAGCTTCGGGTGCATTTTATTTTCCTAAATCAGAAAGAGCAGCGCAAGCAAGCCAAGGCTTAGGGCAAGGCCGGCTCCAGAACCGTATCCATAGCCATAAGAAGGGTACCCGTAGCCGTAACCATACGACGGATAGAAGCCGCGGACTTGCGCTTTGGGGGCAGGCTTTTTCGTTTTGGCGGCGTTCGGACGTTTTTTAGGCGATTTTACGTTTGCTGCATGAAGGGCTGTTTCTTCCTCACCATCCAATATGATTTGACCATCCTTACAATGCGTTAATTTTCCAATATAAGTTCTGCCGTCATGCATACATGCCAGCACCATTCTGCCACGGTGCTGAAGGATCGTTTCCTCTGAAAGGGGGTATATCGGGATCATGTAAAAGGTCAATCCTCCCTCTTCTATTTTGTTAACAATGTATTCAGATGTAGGCTGACGCGCCATGGTTATTCACCCATTTATCCTCTTCCTCGTAAGGTATAGAAATCTCTGAACTTGGACATCCTTTTTAGTAGATTGATAGTTTGGACAGGGGGATGAATGGGGATGAAAGCAGCTGCTAAATGGATGGGTGCGGGTCTGGTTTGCGTGACCGTTTTGGGATATATGTGGGTTCAATTCTGGAATGGCATAACGATAGCGGAAGCCAAGGAAGCAAGCGAGCTGCAAACCCTGCTTGACCTCGGAAATCAAATGGTGGATCAGCCACAGCGCGTGGTTGTTAAATGGCAGGGAACGTGGGAAAGTAACGGGGATAAGGATGCCGAAGCGGCAGCCAAGAAACTTTCCGAGTCTTTGGAGTTGCCGCCTGTGAATGAGCTAACGGAGAATGGTCACATCACGTACAGGGCCATAGATGACAAGAATGCGGTAAACGTACGTTTTAACTGGCAGGAAATTTCCCCTGACCAGAGTTATATCATTATTCAACTGGAAGCTGGGAGTCCCGAAGAATGGAGCCGTTTGACCCATTTGCAGGAAGAGTATGGCAAGAAAATGCGCGATGCCGGGATTGATACAGCGTGGAATGCTTCCTTACAGGGCAGCACAAGCGGGAATGCGGATGCTGGAGATACCATGAATCGGATTGAGGACAGCTTGAAGCATAAATTGGATGCTGTACAAATGGAGACTTATACGGATGCAACGACCGTGAGCAATGCTTATCAAGTGCCGGCTTTGACTTCGCGCGTCAGAAGTGGCGGTACGTGGCTGAACATGCAAGTGGCCGTCCATGAGGATGATATGAGCGGGAAAAACCGCGTTACGATTGGGCTCCCCATGATTACCATCGAATATTAATTCGAGGATACATATGTAAAGAAACGGTCATAATATCTGAGTAATTTTGTAAGAAAACTAATAGCATCATTTTCATGAATATGCTAAAATGACGTAACATCATTTTTAGCATTATTTTCACAAGCCTGTAGGAGTGCGGGCTTAAATTCCTTTTTTGTATAAAAAAACACACTATACTATATAGGAAAGAATGAGGGCCATGGCTGAAAATCAAAATTTAGAAATGTTACCGACACCAGGCGCTGTATTTTTTATTTTTGGGGCAACCGGAGATTTGGCTAAACGCAAGTTGTTCCCGGCAATCTATAGTTTATACCGTGAAGGAAAATTGGCTGAGGACTTTGCCGTGATCGGCGTAGCCCGCCGTCCGCGCACACAGGAAGAATTCCGTGAGGATATTTACAATTCCATTCAGGAATTTTGCCGGTACAAAGCGGAAGATAACGAAGACTTTAAATCCTTTGCACAGCATTTTGAATATAAATCCCTGGATATCAACAATGTCGACGGATTCCGTGAGCTGAATGAACAAACGGTAGCTCTGGAAGAACGTTTCCATATCCCGGGCAACCGTATTTTCTACTTGGCACTTGCCCCTGAACTCTTTGGCAGCGTGTCCTTCAACCTGAAAGAGGGAGGCATGCTGGAAGGAGCCGGCTGGCAGCGTCTCGTCATCGAGAAGCCTTTCGGTTACGATCTTAAATCGGCTGAAGAACTTAACGAGCAAATTCGCCAAGTATTCAGGGAAGAAGAGATTTACCGGATCGACCATTACCTCGGTAAGGAAATGGTACAGAATATTGAAGTCATTCGCTTTGCGAATGCATTTTTTGAACCGCTCTGGAACAATAAGCATATTGCGAACATTCAAATTACCCTCGGCGAAACCGTCGGTGTCGAAGAACGCGGAGGCTACTATGATCATGCTGGAGCGCTGCGGGACATGGGACAAAACCATATGCTGCAAATGCTCACGATGGTCGCCATGGAGCCACCGAGCCGTCTGCTTCCGGAAGATATCCGGGATGAGAAGGTGAAAGTACTCCGTTCGCTCCGTCCTTACGCCAACGCGGAAGAAGTGAAGAAGAACGTCGTCCGTGGACAGTATGTGCAGGGTAGCTCGCGTGGTCGCGATTTACCGGCTTACCGCGATGAAGATAAAGTGGATCCGAACTCCAATACGGAAACGTATTTTATGGCCCGTGTATTCGTGGATAACTTCCGCTGGGCAGGCGTACCTTTCTATATCCGGACTGGCAAGAGACTGCCGGTCAAGACGACGGAAATCGTGGTTGAGTTCAAAGGCATGCCGAATAATGTATATCTCGGACAAAAACATAAACTTGAACCGAACCTGCTGGTCATTCGGGTGAACCCAATGGAAGGCATCTATGTCAAGATTAATGCGAAGAAACCGGGATCGGAGTCCGAAATCGAACCGCTTGCGATGGATTTCTGCCAAAGTTGCATGGTGGGGATCAACTCGCCTGAAGCGTATGAGCGTCTGCTGCACGATGCGGCACGCGGAGATTCGACATACTTTACGCGGTGGGATGAGGTTGCCTCTGCTTGGTCGTTCGTAGACCGCATTGCGCAAGCCTGGAAACAGGATGCCGAAGGCCCTTGCCACTATCCTGCGGGTTCCTGGGGGCCGAAAGAGGCCGATCAATTGCTTGCAGAAGATGGCTTCCATTGGTGGCCTGTCAACGGTCAGGATGAAGATAACGTCGTGTGGCAGCTGAGTAAATAAATATTTGTAAAATATCATCCTCATGCAGATCATGCATGGGGGTGATTTGCGTAGGGAATGTGGTACAATAATAGACATGACTTTAGTGATGAAGGGAATAGTGAAATGAGTAAAGGGATAGATCAGGCCTTGCAGCAGGAAGTTGAAAAGCGGAGAACATTCGCCATCATTTCCCACCCGGATGCGGGTAAAACGACATTGACGGAAAAGCTGCTGCTGTTCGGGGGAGCCATCCGGTTAGCCGGTACAGTGAAAGCCCGTAAAGCCAGCAAGCATGCAACCAGTGACTGGATGGAAATTGAAAAACAGCGGGGGATTTCGGTAACCTCTTCCGTGATGCAATTTGACTATATGGGACATCGCATTAACATTCTGGATACACCGGGTCACCAAGATTTCAGTGAGGATACTTACCGTACGTTGACGGCTGCCGACAGCGCAGTCATGTTGATTGACGTGGCCAAAGGCGTCGAAGCACAGACGATCAAGCTGTTCCAGGTATGTGCGAAGCGCGGAATACCGATCTTCACGTTCATTAACAAATTGGACCGGGAAGGTCGCAACCCGTTTGAGCTGATGGAGGAGCTCGAGCAAGTGCTCGGGATCCGCTCCGTGCCTATGAACTGGCCGATCGGTACCGGACGCGATCTGTGCGGCGTATATGACCGGATGAAGAATCAGGTGGAGCTGTTCCAGGGGAACGACCACTCCACGATTCAAGTGCAAAAGGTCGAAGACTACAATGATTCGATCATTCGCGACATGGCAGGGGAGTATCTGCATGACCAGCTGTGCCAAGATCTTGAACTCTTGGACGTTGCCGGCGACCCTTTTGATATGGATAAGGTCCTCAAAGGTGAGCTAACGCCAGTGTTCTTCGGAAGCGCCATCAACAACTTCGGTGTGCAAACGTTCCTTGAGAACTTCTTGCAGCTTGCACCGAAGCCGCAGCCGCGGAGCAGTACTGCAGGCGTGATTGAGCCTTCGGATGAGAAGTTCTCCGGCTATGTATTTAAAATCCAGGCGAACATGAACCCTGCCCACCGCGACCGGATCGCCTTCATGCGGATCGTATCGGGAAAATTCCAACGTGGCATGAGCGTTAAGCATGTACGTGCGGGCAAGGATATCAAGCTGTCGCAGCCGCAGCAGTTCCTGGCACAGGACAGAGATATCGTCGAGGAAGCGTATCCGGGCGATATTATCGGTCTGTTTGACCCGGGCATTTTCCGAATCGGGGATTCGCTGAGCCAGGGTAGTGAAGTGGTATTCGATGAGATGCCGACGTTCTCTCCTGAAATTTTCGCGAAGGTAACCGTTAAAAATGCCCTTAAGCATAAACAGTACCAAAAGGGGATTGATCAGCTGACAGAGGAAGGCACCATTCAAGTGTTCCGTACCGTCAGCTTCGATGATACGATTCTCGGCGTTGTAGGCCAGCTCCAGTTCGAGGTATTTGAATACCGGATGAAAGGCGAATATGGCGTCGATGTGCAGCTTCAGCGGATGCCATACCAGTTTGCGCGCTGGATCATCGACAAGGATATCGATCCAAGCAAATTCCGGATCAATTCGACGCTTGTGAAGGATAAGAAAGGCAACTACGTTGTCCTGTTCGAAAACGAATATGCGATGCGTACAGCGATGGAAAAGAATCCGAACGCCAAGTTCCTGGATACGGCACCTTAAGTCTTGTTCATTATCAAAAACCCCCCGCGGCTTCGCGGAGGGTTTTTCGTTTTGCGTTTCAGGGATTTAGGTCAGCGGACCCGGAGTCACGGTCTTCAAATGCTCCTGCACGATATGGACCAGTTCATCTTGCTTGGTTTTATCTATGTTCTTCCAAATCATTTCAAAAATAACGCCGAGTCCTGGCAGGGCCTGCTCCGGTCCGTCCACCGAGCCCTCGATCATTTCGCGGAGACCTGCGTCATCGCTGCCATGAACCTTATGAATAATGGCCTGGCGCAAATCAAGTGTTATAGGCATTATTTTCCCTCCATCCAAAGAATCATGGTACAAACATAATGTTCCCCGAGCATCGCGCCAAAATTCAAGTTTTTCGAGCTCTGTGATATAATAATCAGGATAGACTTCTATAACCCGGGGGGTTAACAAATGGCGAAAAAGCAGTACGCCGTCATAGGTATGGGGCGCTTCGGATTTAGTGTAGCCAATGCACTCAGCGAGATGGGTTTTGATGTTTTGGCAATTGATTCAGATGAACAGCGTACCCAGGCGGTTTCCAATATTGTAACGCATGCCGTATCGGCCGATTCCACGGACGAAGAAGCACTGCGAGCGCTAGGCATCCGGAATTTTGATGTTGTGGTAGTCGCTATAGGCGAAGATATCCAGTCCAGCATTTTGACGACGCTTATTTTGAAGGATATCGGCGTGGGAACGATTATCGTCAAAGCGCAGAATGAGCTTCACGGGAAAGTGTTGAATAAAATCGGGGCAGATAAGGTCATTTATCCGGAGCGGGACATGGGTATGCGGGTTGCGCACCATCTGACCTCTCCTAATATTTTGGATTACATTGAGATTTCCGACGATTACAGCATTGTTGAAATGAAGGCTTCACAAGATATGGTAGGAAAAAACCTCAAGGAGCTTGACGTGCGCGCGCGGTTTGGCTGCAACGTCATGGCAATCAAACGGGGGAACAAAATGAATATTTCGCCGTATGCGGATGACCGTCTGGAAGATGGCGACATCTTAGTAATCGTAGGCGAAAAAAGAGATTTGACGAAGCTGGAGCTTGCGTATCCAAAGTGAGCCTGCGGGGCAATTTAGTTGATAAGCATGGCTTAAAGAAGGACGGTATTCATGGATATTTTATCACCGCAAAATGCCCGTGTAAAAGAATGGGCGCAGCTGCTTGAGAAGAAACATCGGGACAAGCAGCAAAAATATATTATTGAAGGCATTCATTTGGTACAGGAAGCTTTACGGTCCGGAGCTGATCTGGAGTGCGTGGCATTCGATGTTGATCAGGGAATTCCCAATGAGCTCTTGCATATGACAGGGGCGGGAACCGAAGTGGAGTGGATCGGGGTTTCCGCAGCGGTTATTGCCAAGTGCTCGGATACCAAAACGCCGCAGCCGGTATTTGCGGTTGTCCGAAAGCAATCAGCGGCGATAGGCCTGCTTCTGCAGCGAAAGAACAGCTTGGTTATCGTGCTCGATGGTGTTCAGGATCCAGGCAACGTCGGTACCATTATCCGTACAGCGGATGCTGCCGGGGCAGATGGAGTGATTGTAGGACGAGGCTCGGCGGATATTCATAATCCGAAAACGATTCGCTCCACCATGGGGTCGATTTTTCATCTTCCTGTTATCGAAGGGGACTTGCTGGAGATTATCCCCGAAGCCAAAGAACAGGGCGTTCGGATCGTTAGCACAAGCCTGCAAGCGACATCGACATGCTACGGGTATGATTTTACGAAGGCATCATGGCTGCTTGTCGGCAATGAAGCCAAAGGCGTATCGGACGCTGCGCAGCAGCTGGTGGACGAGTCGGTGATTATTCCGATGAAGGGCCGGGCGGAATCGCTGAACGTGGCCATGGCTTCGACGGTGATGCTGTTTGAGGCGATGCGTCAGCGGGATTTTACAACAACAATAATTCCTGTCCAACCACCTAAATAACTGTCCTCACCCGAAATAACTGTCCTCAAACTCACCAAAGACTGGAAACTGGTCGGCATAACTCCAACCAAACCTCCAGTCTTTTCTCTACCTATTAAAGCCTCCTCAAGCCATTCCCCGATCCTTTACTCAAGCATAAATCCAGTCTCATCAAGGCTTTTCTCGATTCTCTATTCAAGCTTTGACTCGATCATTTCCTATCCCCAATGGTTTTCCCGTCTCTTCCCCTTCTCTTCGTGGACACTAATTATTATTCGTTTTCGTTCACAATTGAACCAGTTTCTTTCCAGTTTCTACTCGATTAAACCTCACATGGGCGGACACCAATTATTATCTCAGAAATAGGCGAGAGACGACGTGGGAGTAGGCGGGATGGGATGTTGGAGGAGAGGACAGTAATTTTTATGTTTCTACAGGGATTTTAACAACTAAGAAGGGCTCGGCACACATGCTGATGCAATTATACGGAGAGAGCTATTCAGAGCGTGAGTAGCTTTCTTTTTTTTGTATCGGTAAGGCTTATGGTTCATTTGACGGATTTCTTTCAATCATAACCTGCTGTAGGCTATGGTTGACATCATGAATCAGTCTTGAAGTCAATGATATGACATAGGGAGGGACGAGCATATACAACAAAATAGAGGTTGTGTTCACCAAGCAGGGAAAGACCTTTAAGGACTATCGGCATTTGGTGATTACGGAAGGAAAACAAGTCTGTATTGTTAATATCATTAAGGGTCGGTTGTATTCGGATAGAAAGACGATAAATCCAACATACGAACCGTATCCCGTGAAGCAGGAAGCAATCGATCGGCTTGATCAAATCGCTCAGGAACTGCAAGGCAAGGGATTCCGTGAGGAGCCAGTTTTTACACGGCGAAAGATTTTGTAACCCGATTGGCTAGTGGCTTGCCTACGATTTATCATGTCGAAGATACATTGGACAACTACATAAAGATTGAATTGATGATATCAGAACGTTACCGCAGCTGGAAAAGGCACAATAAGCTCTCTTGAGGAGCGAGCGAATATGATTATTTTCAAAAAAATCGGTCCGGAACAGTTCAAAAGCGGGTACATCTCCCGCCATGGCTTGCTATAATGAACATAATTACAAAATTTTAGGGGTGGCTGATGTGGCGGTACAAAAGGAACATGATGTCGTTGTAGACTATGGAGATCCGGCTACCACAAACGGCATTTCTGTCTTTGATGCTGATTTTGACTTTTTTTATGCTTACGACGGCGATGATCTAGGCGTACGCTATACGCCTGAAGAAACGAAGTTCCGTGTTTGGGCTCCTACGGCTACGGAAGTAAAAGTGCTGTTGTACCCGGTGTGGGCTTGTACGTTTGCTGAAGAGATGGAGATGGTCAGAGATACGCAAGGAACCTGGGTGCTCCGGATAGAAGGCGATTACAAGGGAATCGGATACAAGTATAAGGTTAAAATCGGGGAGCAGTGGAATGAGGCGGTGGACCCTTACGCAGTAGCCGTGGGTATCAACGGAGACCGCGGGGCCATTGTCGACCTGTCTGCAACGGATCCGAGCCACTGGATACCGGACAAGCCTCTGCTGGCTTCTCCAGTGGATGCCGTGATTTATGAGCTGCATCTTCGTGACTTGTCCATTCATCCGAGTAGCGGCATATCTCATCCTGGGAAGTACTTGGGGCTTGCCGAAGAAGGAACGAAGGGACCAAAGAACATTTCAACCGGGCTTGACCACATCCGGAGCCTTGGTGTTACGCATGTTCAGCTGCTGCCGGTGTATGACTATTCTACAGAAAGCGTAGATGAGTCAAGGCTGGACATTCCGCAGTACAACTGGGGCTATGATCCGAAAAACTATAATGTTCCCGAAGGCTCTTACGCTACCGATCCATACGAGCCATCCGTGCGGATTACAGAAATGAAACAGATGATCCAGACGCTGCATGACAAAGGCCTGCGCGTGATTATGGATGTCGTCTACAATCACGTCTATGATTGGTATCTGATCAACTTCACCAAGCTGGTACCGGGTTATTATTTGCGTTACACCAGCGACGGGGCGCTTTCGGACGGTTCATTCTGCGGCAATGAGTTTGCTTCGGAGAGGAAAATGGCACGCAAATTCATCGTTGATTCCGTCCTGCACTGGGTGAAGGAGTACCACATTGATGGTTTCCGTTTTGACCTGATGGGTCTGACAGATATCGAAACAATGAATGAAATCCGCCGACGTCTGGACGAGATCGATCCTTCCATTATTACGATTGGCGAGGGCTGGAATATGAGTACGACGCTTCCTGCAGAGGAGCGGGCTATTCAGGGGAATGCACATTTGCTTCCGGGGATCGGACAATTTAATGATGGATTCCGGGATGCAGTAAAGGGAAGCATATTCATTCATGAACATAAAGGGTTTATCAGCGGCGCAAGCGGTTATGAGAATGATATCCGAAAAGGCGTAGCCGGAGGAATTGAATATAACGGGAAATTGCGTCAGTTTGCTTCCGAGCCGGTTCAAAGCGTCAATTATGCGGAATGCCACGATAATCATACCATGTGGGACAAGCTTGTTCTCTCGACTGAAGGATGTACCGAGGAAGAGCGCAGAAGAATGCATCGCTTGGGGTCCGCTATGATTCTCACAAGCCAGGGCATACCGTTTATCCATGCAGGCCAGGAATTTATGAGGACAAAAAGCGGAGTGGAGAACAGCTATAGATCTCCCGACGAGATCAACTGGATGGATTGGGAACGTAGTGCTGCTCATTGGAGCGATGTCAATTATATGAAGCAGCTGATCCGGTTCCGTAAGGAGCATGCGGGATTCCGACTGCGGACGGCGGCGCTAATCAGAGAGCATCTCGTATTTGAAGAGGCGCCGGCCGGCTGTGTAGCTTATACGCTGCGAGAGCATGCCGGAGGGGATTCGGCCAAGCATCTATATGTGCTGTATCATGCGAGATCAGAGGAGACTCAATTGAAGCTTCCCGCTTTGGGAGCATGGATTTTACTGTTCGGAGAAGAACAGGTGCAAATGTTGAATCCAGAGGGAATAACCGTCTCGGGGATCGGCACGGTCGTATTAGCGGTTGAATAAAAAATGAGGGGCTGCCCCGGTCGAATAGACCAAGGGACAGCCCCTTTTTTAGTTGCGCTGAGAGGAGGCTGATGGCTGCTTTGACTGTGCTGACTGTGCTGACTGTGCTGACTGTGCTATTGGCGAGACTCTCTCCAGGGCATCCCATAGTCCCCACAGATACATAATGCCAAGTGCGCGGTCATACAGTCCATAACCCGGTCGGCATTCTTCTCCCCAGAGATGGCGTCCGTGGTCCGGTCTGGCATATCCGTTGAAACCATTGTCGTGATACGCCTTTACGATGCCGGAGATATCAACGGTCCCGTCCTGCGTTCGGTGGGATGTTTCGATAAAATCGCCATTGTCGTATACGCGGACATTGCGGATATGAGCAAACGGAATCCGTTCGTGGAATTCATGAATCATGCCTACGATATCATTGGCCGGGTTAGCCCCGAGTGATCCGCTGCACAGCGTGATCCCGTTGGATGGACTGTCGACCAGAGATAGCAAACGACGCAGGTTATTCTGGCCGGTAATGATGCGAGGCAGCCCAAAGATCGGCCATGGCGGATCATCCGGATGAATGGCCATTTGGATGCCACAGCGTTCGGCAGTCGGAATGACGGCCTCCAAAAAGTAGGAGAGATGATCCCACAGGTCTTCCTCCGTCACGTTCCGATAGGCTTCGAACAGCGAGGTCAGATGAGCTAGGCGCTCAGGCTCCCAGCCGGGCATCGTCAGCATGCTGCTCTGATTGATGGATTGCACAAGCTCGAGTGGATCGATGCCGTGTATTTTCGCTTTTTCAAAAAAGAGGGCAGTTGAACCGTCGTCCATCCGCTTGTGCAGATCGGTCCGAGCCCAATCGAACACGGGCATGAAGTTGTAGCAAATCACCTTAACGCCAACGGCCGCCAGTTTCTCGATCGTCCGGATGTAATTTTGGATATAGCGGTCACGGCTGGGGAGGCCTAGCTTAATATCCTCATGTACGTTCACGCTTTCGACAACATCCAGATGAAAACCATATGAATCTGCTTGTCGCTTGACTGCCTCTATCTTTTCCATAGGCCATTCTTCTCCGGCAGGAACATCATGCAGCGACCACACGAGCCCTTCGACACCCGGAATTTGCTTGATCTGATCCAACGTGACGGTATCATTGTCTTCGCCGAACCAGCGGAAAACCATACGCATGTTTTGCACCGCCTTTATATGTAGTGGAGATAAGAAGAAACTTAGAATCAAAGAATCCAATCAATTATTTAAAATAATCCGGGTATTGTTCTTTCAGCGTTGCCAGGTTGGATATGCTTAAGCTGAGATGCTCCTTCATGAGCTGCTCGGCACGGTCCGCGTCATGGCTGCGGATGGCTTGGACCATGTCTTGATGCTGCTCGCACAGTACGCCCCAGTGGGGATCGGTGGACAGCCAAAGGATGCGGCTGCGGTTCAGGTGCGCGTTCATCTGCTGGATGACATTCCAGGTGCCCCGCTTGCGGACCCCTTCAAACAAAATACGGTGAAAATCTTCGTCCAGCTCAAACATGCGCTTGCCGTCCTGCCGTTCCATGCTTTCCAGCTGCAGTGATACATTGTTGCCGAGAAGAGTCAGCATATCGTCCGGAAAACAATCGCAGGCGAGCCGAATCACGGCCTTCTCCAACTGCTCCCGCATGAAGCGGGCCTCTTCCACGAGCTCGGAGTCGATCAGGCTGACGCGGGTTCCACGCTGCGGAAGCACGATGACCAACCCTTCCTGGGCCAGTCTGACAAAACTTTCACGGACGGGTGTGCGGCTGACTTCAAAAGTCAGGGAGACTTCTTTTTCGGAAAGGGGAGTGCCAGGCTGAAGCTCTAGGCTGACAATCTGCTGTTTCAGCCGGGTGTAGACGACGCTGCCTGCTGAGGCAGTGGAATGCATCGTAGTATCGATGAAAAGTCACCTCCTATTTTCACCATACTACCATACAAGTATGGCAGTGTGGAATGGATTTCAGGAAAATATTTACGGAGTATTATCATGAACAGGCGAACAGCAGGGTTCACAAATCGTTGATTATTCGTATGACCGGAATCACACGAAATGGGGAGACCGAACTTTATACTGGACCTATAGCAAGCAGCGGCGCGGGAAAAGCCCCACCGGGATGCTTTGCTCAGGTAGTCCGAAACGTTCACACTCTACAAATCACTGGAGGTTATTCCTATGAGTCCAATCACGCTGCAAACGCAAGTTTCCGATATTGTCACGGCCATTCCCCAATCCGCGGATCTGTTCCGTGCGCTGCGCATCGATTTTTGCTGCGGCGGTAAAATCCCTTTGGAGGAGGCGGCTGCCAAACGGAAGCTTGATCCAGGTGCGGTGCTAGAGCAAATAAAGACCCTTGAAGTGAAAATGGCGGAATATCACGAGCGCAGACCCGGAGATTTGACCGAGCCCGAGCTGATCGGTTACATCCAGAACAAGCATCACGCCTTCCTGCGCGAGGAGCTTCCCGCGTTGACGCCATATGTGACGAAGCTGGCCCGCGTGCATGGAGAACATCATCCGGAGCTGCTGCGGGTGCAGGAGATTTTTGAGGACTTGAAAAAGGAACTGCTTGAGCATACTGAGGATGAGGATCAAAACGTATTTCCACTGATTATGAAATTTGTTGCGCAGCCCGGTCCCGAGGCTTCGGCAGAGCTGAAGCCGCATGTAACCGAGCTGGAGCAGGAGCATGAGCAGGCGGGGAACCTGCTGAAGGAGCTGCGGGAAATCACGAGCGATTTCGCGCTCCCTGCGGACGCTTGCGGCACGTACCGGCTTGTATATCAACGCCTTGCGCTGCTGGAGAAGGATACATTTGAGCATATTCACTTGGAAAATAACGTGCTGTTCGAGCGGATTCGCGCAGCGGTGTAGCTAATAAGGATAAACGACAGTCATTGTGGCCCTTTCTTCACGAGATGAAGAAAGGGCTTTTTATTGTGAGGAAAGGTTGTGCTGGGGTAAGGGATAGTAGAGGTGCCGGGTATTATGCAGATTTGGACTTCAAGATTTTCGTTGCACTTTCGTAGCTGTACCTCCGAACGGGGAATGGATTCGGGGTGGAAAGTTTACGTACCGCCTTTGAAGCCGTGTTCCAACCTTTCAATTCATTCAGGAAACACGGCTTCAACAGTGCTGAAACCCGGAATCCATCCCCGCACCATGCTCAAGGGTAGAAGGCACCTCCCGATTTTATTAGCTCCAATCTTTTAGGGCGAAAAGCATGAGTTCATCGTCGCTCTTCCCGCCAACCAAGGGATTTCTAGCCGTGATATAGGAGATTCCCTAATAGGAACCGCCAAACGTGACGCTCATAATAAAGTTATACGAATGGACGACACATTGATTCCCCGATCATGGTCATTCACAGAAGGAGTTGAAGCGTCCTATGAAACGGAAACAAGGACTGAAGTTCTTCAAACGATTGGAAAGCTACTCGGACAACTGGTCCGTTCTTGAAGAGAAAAGCCGGGACTGGGAGGATATGTACCGCAAGCGCTGGTCCCACGACAAAGTCGTACGTACGACGCACGGCGTAAACTGCACGGGCTCGTGCAGCTGGAAGGTATTCGTGAAAAACGGAATTATCACCTGGGAAAACCAGCAGATTGACTATCCATCCTGCGGACCCGATATGCCGGAATTCGAACCACGCGGCTGCCCGCGCGGAGCCTCGTTCTCCTGGTACGAATACAGCCCGCTGCGCGTGAAATACCCTTATATGCGCGGCAAACTGTGGCATATGTGGAATGAAGCCCTAAGCCAGCATGG
This sequence comes from Paenibacillus dendrobii, assembly GCF_009807035.1. Classification (GTDB taxonomy): domain Bacteria; phylum Bacillota; class Bacilli; order Paenibacillales; family Paenibacillaceae; genus Paenibacillus_AQ; species Paenibacillus_AQ dendrobii. The sequence goes on along the minus strand of NZ_WUBI01000001.1, from coordinate 3,050,913 downwards.
CGATCCGGTGAAAGCCTGGGCGAGCATCGTGGAAGATCCAGAAAAATCGAGAATATACAAAAAAGCACGCGGAAAAGGCGGCCATGTGCGCGTATCCTGGCCGGATGCGACCAAGATGATCTCCGCGCAGTTAATATATACGATTCGCAAATACGGCCCGGACCGCATTGCCGGCTTCACCCCGATTCCGGCGATGTCGATGATCAGCTACGCTTCAGGAGCGAGATTCATTTCCCTGCTTGGCGGCGAAATGCTGAGCTTTTACGACTGGTATGCCGATCTGCCGCCAGCCTCCCCGCAAATTTGGGGCGAGCAGACCGACGTGCCGGAATCCAGCGACTGGTACAATGCCGGCTATCTGATCATGTGGGGCTCAAACGTGCCATTAACGCGGACGCCGGACGCCCACTTCATGACGGAAGTACGATATAAAGGCACTAAAGTGGTATCCGTGGCACCGGACTACGCGGAGAACGTCAAGTTCGCCGACAACTGGCTGGCACCTAACCCGGGTACGGATGCGGCGGTCGCCCAGGCGATGACGCATGTTATTCTAAGCGAATTTTATCACAAGCGTCAGGAGCCGATGTTCCTGAATTACGCCAAGCAATATACGGATATGCCGTTTCTGCTTCTTTTAGATGAGCATGAGGGCGGTTATAAGGCAGGCCGCTTCCTGCGGGCAAGCGATTTGGGCGATGCCTCGCAGCATGCCGAGTGGAAGCCCGTGATATTTGACGAGAACACGGATGAAATTACGGTTCCGAACGGTACGATGGGCCAGCGCTGGGAAGCGGGCAAGAAATGGAACCTGATTCTGGAACGCGAGGACGGTTCGGTCATTGCGCCAGCGCTTTCCGTGGAATCACTGGGGGCGGAGCGCCAGACGATTTGCTTCCCGTTTTTTGATAATAACGCCAACGGTACGTTCGAACGCCAAATTCCGGCGAAGAAGGCTCAGCTGGCGGACGGAACCGAGCGTCTCGTTGCTACAGTGTACGATCTGATGCTGAGCCAATACGGCATTGTCCCCGCAGACAGTGAATCCAAGGCAGACGGATACGATGATGCGGATTCGTTCTACACCCCTGCATGGCAGGAGAAAATCACAGGCGTAAAAGCTTCGGTGGTTGTGCAGATCGCCAGAGAATTCGCGCAAAACGCGCTGGATACCGGCGGCCGTTCGATGATCATCATGGGCGCGGGCATCAACCACTGGTTCAACAGCGACACGATCTACCGCTCAATTCTGAACCTGGTCATTTTGACGGCTTCCCAAGGCGTGAACGGCGGCGGATGGGCGCATTACGTCGGCCAGGAAAAATGCCGCCCGATCGAGGGCTGGTCCACGGTCGCCTTCGCCAAAGACTGGCAGGGACAGCCGCGGCAGCAAAATGCGACGTCGTTCTTTTATTTTGCGACAGACCAGTGGAAATACGAAGAAATGGGGGCCGATTCCCTGAAATCGCCTACGGGCGGGGATATCCGCTACCAGCATCCGGCGGATTATAATGTTCTTGCCGCCAGACTTGGCTGGCTTCCATCCTATCCGCAGTTCAACAAGAACAGCCTGACGTTTGCGGAGGAAGCAGCTAGTCAAGGCAAAACGACCAACGAGGAGATCGTGAAGCATGCGCTTGCGCAAATCGTCTCCGGAGACACCAAGTTTGCGGCTGAGGACCCTGATGCGCCGGAGAATTTCCCAAGATCGTTGTTCGTATGGCGCTCGAACCTAATTTCGAGCTCGGCCAAAGGGCAGGAGTATTTCATGAAGCATTTGCTTGGCGCTTCGGACGGCTTGCTCTCAACGCCGAACGAAGAGGATAAGCCGGAGGAAATGGTGTGGCGCGAAGACGTGGAAGGCAAGCTGGATCTGCTGGTTGCACTCGACTTCCGGATGACCTCGACGCCGATGTATGCCGACGTAGTGCTGCCGGCAGCGACCTGGTACGAGAAAACGGATTTGTCTTCTACCGATATGCATCCATTCGTCCATCCGTTTAATCCGGCGGTCGATCCGCTATGGGAATCACGCTCGGATTGGGATATTTACAGAACGATCGCGCAAGCCTTCTCGGAAATGGCCAAAACGCATCTTCCCGGCGTATACAAGGATCTGGTGACAAGCCCACTGGCCCATGACTCGGTCAGCGAGATTGCCCAGCCTTACGGCAGGGTTCTGGATTGGCGTAAAGGTGAGATCGAAGCAATTCCGGGCAAGACGATGCCGAATTTGACAATGGTCGAACGCGATTATACAAAGCTTTACGATAAATACGTGACGCTCGGCCCGAACTTGGAGACAGGAAAGGTCGGGGCGCACGGCGTCAGCTTCTCGGTAGCCGAGGAGTACGAAGAACTGAAACGCATGAACGGAACCTATTACGACGACACGATCAAAAATGGCCTGCCGAAGCTCCATACCGCCAGAAATGCGGCGGATGCCATCCTCCACATCTCTTCGGCGACGAACGGTAAAGTATCGCAGCGTGCCTGGGAATCGGCGGAGAAGGATACGGGCGTGAGCCTGAAGGACATTTCCGCGGACCGCGCGGCGGAGCGTATTACGTTCCAGAGCATCACGTCCCAGCCGCGGGAAGTCATTCCGACCCCGGTGTTCAGCGGCTCGAACAAAATGGGAAGAAGATACTCACCGTTCACGACGAACATCGAGCGGCTCGTACCGTTCCGAACGCTGACCGGTAGACAGCATTTCTATATCGATCATGAGATTTTCCTGCAGTTCGGCGAAGCGCTGCCGGTGTATAAGCCGACGCTGCCTCCGATGGTGTTCGGACCGCGCGACAAGCAGATCACCGGAGGCAGGGATACGCTCGTGCTCCGCTATCTGACGCCGCACGGCAAATGGAACATTCACAGTACGTACCAGGATAATCTGCACATGCTGACGCTGTTCCGCGGTGGGCCGACGGTATGGATCAACAACGACGACGCGGCGGCAAACGATATCCAGGATAACGACTGGCTGGAAGTGTACAACCGCAACGGCGTCGTGACCGCCCGCGCCGTCGTCAGCCACCGGATGCCGAAAGGCACGATGTACATGTATCACGCGCAGGATAAGCACATCAACGTGCCGGGCTCGGAAATCACGAAGGATCGCGGCGGCAGCCACAACGCTCCGACGAGAATACACGTGAAGCCGACCCAGATGGTCGGAGGCTATGCCCAACTCAGCTATGGATTTAATTACTACGGACCGATCGGCAACCAGCGGGATGTGTACGTGGCTGTCCGCAAAATGAAAGAGGTGGATTGGCTTGAAGATTAAAGCGCAAGTCGCCATGGTCATGAATTTGGATAAATGTATCGGCTGCCATACGTGCAGCGTAACCTGCAAGAGCACCTGGACGAACCGTCCGGGAGCGGAATACATGTGGTTCAACAACGTGGAAACGAAGCCGGGCATCGGCTATCCGGTCCGCTGGGAAGACCAGGAGAAATACAAGGGAGGCTGGACGCTGAAGAAAGGGAAGCTGCAGCTGAAATCAGGCAGCAAGCTGTCCAAAATCGCACTCGGCAAAATTTTTTACAATCCCGATATGCCGGAAATGAAAGACTATTATGAGCCATGGACCTACAACTATGAGCATCTGACCAATGCCGGGGAGAAGAAACATCAACCGGTAGCCCGTCCGAAATCGGCGGTGACCGGCGAAACGATGAATCTGGAATGGGGACCGAACTGGGAAGACGATCTTGCGGGTGCCCATGTAACGGGTCCGAAGGACCCGAATATCGAAAAGATCGAGGAAGAGATCAAGTTCAACTTCGAGCAGGCGTTCATGATGTATTTGCCCCGCCTGTGCGAGCACTGTCTGAATCCAAGCTGCGTGGCATCCTGCCCTTCCGGCGCGATGTACAAGCGGGACGAGGACGGCATCGTGCTGGTGGATCAGGAAGCCTGCCGCGGCTGGCGTTACTGCATGACCGGATGCCCTTACAAGAAGGTGTACTTCAACTGGAAAACGAACAAAGCAGAGAAATGCACCTTCTGTTTCCCGAGAATCGAAGCGGGTCTGCCGACGGTATGCTCCGAAACCTGCACCGGCCGTATCCGGTATCTGGGCGTGATGCTCTACGACGCGGATCGCGTGCAAGAAGCGGCTTCCACGCCGGATGAAAAGGATCTGTACCAGGCGCAGTGCAGTTTGTTCCTCGATCCGCATGATCCGGCGATCATTGAGCAGGCGCGCAAAGACGGATTGACCGAGGAATGGATCGAGGCAGCCCAAAACTCTCCGGTCTATAAGCTCGCAATTGAATACAAGCTGGCCTTCCCGCTCCATCCGGAATATCGGACCCTGCCGATGGTATGGTACGTGCCGCCGCTCAGCCCGATCATGAACTATTTCGAAGGCAGGGATTCGATCGAGAATCCGGACATGATTTTCCCGGCCATCGAAGAGATGCGCACGCCGATCCAGTATCTCGCCAATCTGCTGACGGCAGGGGACACCGTGACGGTGAAGGAAGCTCTGCAAAAAATGGCGATGATGCGTTCTTATATGCGGGCCCAGTCATCCGGCATCGAGTTTGATGAAGCGCGGCTTGCACGGGTCGGTCTGACGGCTCACCAAATGAAGCAGATGTACCGGCTGCTTGCCATTGCCAAGTACGATGACCGCTTCGTGGTGCCGACGTCGCACAAAGAAAGCCATATGGACGTGTACCGTTCCCAAGGTCTCGAAGGCTTCAGCTCCGGCTGCAGCGGCTGCGGACCGGCAAGCCCGCAGGGCAAAACCGGAAAGGAATTGTACGAGGAAAACTTCTATGGGGGGATCTGGCGTGATTAATCTCGGAAAGCTGCATGAATATAAAAACGTGTTCGGATTTTTCGCGCAGATGCTGACCTACCCGGAGAAGCTGGATTTTCATCCGTCCGTGCTTGCGGAGTCGCTGGACTCCAAGCATCCGGCCTATGAGTCGGTCCGGGTTTTCTGGGAACAGATGCATGGATACAGCATGGATCAGATCGAGGAGATGTACGTCCAGACGTTCGACTTTCAGAAAAAAACGACACTGTACATGACCTACAACAAATTTGAGGACAGCAGGGATCGCGGCCAAATGCTGGCTAAGCTCAAGGAAACGTACCAGCTGTTCGGTCTCGACATTGCCAGCTCCGAGCTGTCCGATTATCTGCCGCTCATGTGCGAATTCATCTATGCCGCCCATTGGGAGGGACATGAGAAGGAAGCGGTGGAAAGCCTGGATCTCATGCTCGCGGTCATGGAGGACGGCAGCTATCATCTGCTGAAAGCCCTGGAGAAGTTCGAAAGTCCTTATTTCCACCTTGTCAAAGGGCTGCGCGAGACGTTCAAAGCTTGCATCAATCAGGAGGCAGCGGCTCATGAACATGATTAATCAGTTTCTGTGGGTCATCTTTCCATACATCTGTCTTGCCGTATTCATCGTTGGCCATATATATCGGTATCGCACCGATCAATTCAACTGGACGGCCAAATCCAGCGAATTCATTGAGAAAAAGAAGCTGAAACTGGGCAGCTTGATGTTCCATCTGGGCATCATTCCGGTGATCGGCGGTCATATTGCGGGCCTTGCCATTCCTCAGTCCTGGATGGAGGCAGCTGGAATCAGCAATCATATGTATCACATCGGAGCCGTATACATCGGAAGCGTGTTTGGCCTGCTGACTTTGGGCGGCATGATTCTGCTGACCTCGCGCCGGTTCACGATCCGGAGCGTCCGTCAGTTGAGCAGCGCATCCGATCTGATCGTCAACGTACTCCTGCTGTTGATCGTGTTCATGGGAATGTACAGCACGCTTGTTACGAACGTCGTGCAGCCTGAATTCAATTATCGGGAAAGCATTTCGATCTGGTTCCGCGACCTGTTCATTTTGCGGCCGGATGCAGCGCTCATGGAGAATGTGCCGCTGTCCTTCAAGATTCACATTCTTGCAGGATTCGGAATTTTCGGATTGTGGCCATTTACCCGGCTCGTGCACGTATGGAGCGTTCCGTTGAATTATGTAGGCAGAAGATATATCCTTTATAGAAAGCACCGCAATTATGAAGCGTAGACACAAAGAAGGCGAATAGCCTTCTTTTCTACGTCAGAGGAGTTCATGCCATGAAGAATCAGCCGAACTATCACTACCAAGAGGAAATCGACAAGCTGCGCGAACGGTTCCAATTCGACTTCGTGTCCATGGCCATGGTTCAGCCGGCTGAGGACCGGTTCGTATTAACCTGGCAGTACGCCTCTGGGAACATAAATGAGCGTTATAAACGGATCGTGCTGCATTCCGGTAAAGGCATTGCGGGCATGGTTTTCAAAACCGGCAAGCCGATGCTGATCCAGAACGTGAACGCCGATATTAAATCCCGCGATTTGTTCAATTACCCGATCATCGTTGCGGAGCAGCTGAAAAGCCTGGGGGCCATTCCGCTATGGGAGAACAGCCGAGTCCAGGGCGTCTTGCTGGTGGGCTACCGTACGGAAAAACGACTGGACCAAGCTGCCTTTGAGCAGTTTCAGGAGAAACTTGGGATGAACTTCGGCGCTTTTCATGCGAGGGAGGTGACGCAGTCTTGATTCGGATGACGGATGACCATTTAAGCGATCTGCTCAAGAAGATGTACGCGAACAGCATGGAAGCCATCTTTTTTATCGACGAAAAAGGCAGCGTGGTCGCGATGAACCCGGCAGCGGAGAACATTCTCGATATCGACGTCATCGAGCGGATGCAGTCCGGCGTCGATGATTCCTTTTGCCAGACCTGCAAAGGCTATACGGATGAAAAAGATGAGATTTCCTGTTCCAAATGTTATTTGGATTACCCGAAGGGGGAGTTTTCCTCGTTTCAGGTATATCTCAAAACCAAGGGCGAAGGCGTTGTCCCATATGCGGCCAGCTACCATACGATCGATGAAGAACGCGGGATTCGGGTGCTCATGCTGCTTGATCTGACCAAACAGCAGAAAACGCAGGAAATGCTGCAGCGCTCGAATTTGCTGAAGTACGTCATCAAAGCGCAGGAGGATGAACGGAAGCGGATATCCCGGGAATTGCATGACAGCGTGGCCCAGGAGCTGCTGAGCTCACTTGTGGACCTGCGCGTCGTTAAATATATGAATGTCGGCGAAGATGTGCTGAAGAAGCTGCAGCAGACCGAGGTATCGCTGACGCGGCTGCTCGATGACATCCGTCATTTGTCGGTAGAACTGCGTCCGGCTTCGCTCGATGACCTGGGCCTCGAAGCCGCATTCCGCTCGCATTTCAAATGGATCGGGAAAAACTACGGACTGCTCGTCGATTTCTCAGCGGAACTGTGCGCGGCTCGCTACAGCAGCGAGATCGAAACGGTCGTATATCGCGTATGCCAGGAAGCGGTACTGAATGCGCTGAAATATGCAGGTACCGATGAGGTACATGTCCGTCTATGCGAAGAGAAAGGCAGCTTGCAGCTGACTGTGATAGATAGAGGCACGGGGTTTAACCTGAATGTCAACGAAGCAAAGGGCACGGGTTTAGGCCTGTACGGCATGCGCGAGCGCGCCGAGCTTGTCGGCGGCCAGTTCAAGCTGCACTCCGCTCCCGGCGAAGGGACGAAGGTGGAGCTGCGCATCCCGCTGACACAGGATAACAAGAAGGAGGCCGATACACGGTGAAAATTGTCATAGCAGATGATCATGCAGTGGTCCGAAGCGGCTTTTCCATGATCCTGAACTATCAGGAGGATATGGAGGTCGTCGCGACTGCGGCAGACGGCCTGGAGGCCTATGCGATGGTGGCCAAGCATCGGCCGGATGTGCTCCTGATGGATCTCAGCATGCCTCCCGGCGAGAGCGGACTCATTGCGACGGGCAAGATCAGCGGCGACTTTCCGGACACGAAGATCCTGATCCTCACCATGTACGACGATGACGATTACCTGTTCCATGTATTGAAGAACGGCGCCTCCGGTTACGTCCTCAAGAACGCGCCCGATGAAGAGCTAATCTCGGCCATACGGATGGTGTATAAGGGAGGAACCTATATCCATCCGCAGATGGCTACGTCGCTGGTAAGGGAATTCATCAAAAAGGACAGCGAGAGCGCAGACAACGATCCGTTCAACAGCCTGTCCAAACGTGAGATCGAAATTTTGCCGCTCATCGCCAAAGGATACGGAAACAAGGAGATTGCCGAAAAGTTGTTCGTTTCCGTGAAAACAGTGGAAGCCCATAAGGCCAAAATCATGGAGAAGCTGAATTTGAAGAGCCGCCCGGAGCTGGTAGAGTACGCGCTCAAGAAAAAGCTGCTGGATTTTTGAGCGGACGGGGCGGGCGTTATTCTATCCTTACAGGGATATCAGAGGTTTCGAGCGTATGATCATAGGGAAGTTCCTGATGAGTTTCAGGGAACTTCCCTATTATCTTTGTGAATACTGTCACGTACAATGAGATATGGGGATCAATGAAAGCAGCCATTCATTACGTTCAGAAAAGGTGATTGGTATGATCAAAAAAGTGCAGCTGCCGCTGCAAACGATGAATTTAGTGCTAGGATTTATGGTATGGGTCATCATCTCCGCGCTGCTGCCGTTTATGAAGGAGGATATTTCCATCCCGGCCGACCGTCTGGCGATTCTGACCGCGATTCCGGTGGTGCTCGGCTCGATCCTGCGGCTGCCGCTCGGATATTACGCCAACATTGTCGGCGCACGAATTGTTTTTATCGTCAGCTTCATTTTACTGCTGTTTCCGGTCTATTTTATCAGCACAGCCTCGTCCTTTACGCATCTTGTGATCGGCGGGCTGTTTCTCGGGATTGGCGGAGCCGTATTCTCAGTCGGTGTGACCTCGCTTCCTAAGTATTATTCGAAGGAAAAACTGGGACTCGTGAACGGGATTTACGGTATGGGCAACGTGGGGACGGCCATCACAACCTTCGCCGCACCCGTTATCGCGACGCAAATTGGATGGTCCCGAACCGTTCAGCTGTACCTGATTTTGCTGCTTCTATTCGCCGTATTGAACGTGTTCCTGGGCGACCGCAAAGAAACTAAAGTCAAAACGCCGCTCATGGAACAGATCAAAGGCGTCTATAAAAACGAAAAGCTGTGGTTTTTCTCGTTGTTTTATTTCATTACATTCGGTTCATTTGTCGCCTTTACGGTCTATCTGCCCAACTTCCTGGTATCGAATTTCGAGCTGACGAAGGTGGATGCAGGGATGCGGACGGCAGGTTTTATTGTAATTGCAACTTTCCTGCGTCCGGTTGGCGGCTGGCTCGCGGATAAGTTTAAGCCGCTGTTCCTGCTGATGGGCGTGTTCATCGGACTGACGATTGCCGCCATCATTCTGGCGTTCTCGCCGTCCATCGGCCTTTACACGGTCGGCTGCCTCACGATCGCGGTCGGTGCCGGACTCGGCAACGGAATCATATTCAAACTGGTGCCGCTATATTTCAACAAGCAAGCGGGAATCGTGAACGGGATCGTGTCCATGATGGGTGGTCTGGGGGGCTTCTTCCCGCCGCTGATGCTTTCTTTTATCCATTCGGTTACAGGCCAGTATTCAATCGGTTTTATGGCGTTGTCCCAAGTGGCGCTCGCCAGCCTCGTGATCGTCGTATGGATGTATTTTCAGGATAAACTGGCTGTTTCTTCGGAAGTGTTCAATTCGACCGGCCAGGGAATTCTCGTAACGGATCTGAGCGGAAAGATTAGTGCCGTGAACCCTGCCTTTACGAAGCTGACGGGCTACATGGAGGAAGAAGTCCTCGGTAAAAATCCGAGCGTGCTGAAATCCGGCCGTCAATCCGGCGATTTCTACAGCCAGATGTGGGCGGAAATCAAAGTCAAAGGAAACTGGCAGGGAGAGATTTGGAACCGCCGGAAGAACGGAGAGGAATATTTAGAACTGTTAACGATTAATGCCGTAAAAGATGAAGCGGGCGACATCGTCCACTATGTCGGCACGTTTAGTGATATAACAAACAAGCCCCTGGGCAGCCGCATTGGCGGCGAAGGCCAGAAGTTTAAGCCGAGTACGCAGCTGCAGGGATAAAAGGTGGCAGTCGATTGGGTCGACTGAAGAAGGAGAGGGGGAAATGGCGATGAATCCCGTGATGGATCAGTTGGCAAGACCGATGCGCGACTTGCGGATATCCGTGACGGACCGCTGCAATTTTCGCTGCACGTACTGCATGCCGAAGGAGATTTTCGGGGACGATTATGCGTTCATGCCGAAGGAGCAGCTGCTGTCATGGGAGGAAATCGCCCGCGTCGCCAAGCTGTATGCTTCGCTCGGGGTACGCAAAATCCGTCTGACCGGCGGTGAGCCCTTATTGCGGCGCGGTCTTCCCGACCTCATTCGCATGCTGAAGCAGATTGAGGGCATCGAGGAGATCGGTCTGACGACGAATGGGCTGCTGCTCGGGCTGCAAGCCCAGAGCCTTTACGATGCCGGGCTGCGGCGGGTGAACGTCAGCCTGGACGCGCTGGACCCGGAGCTGTTCGGACGTATCAACGGCCGCGGCATTCGGTCGTCCGCCATTCTGAAAAGCATTGAGCAAGCCCGCCAAGCCGGACTTCAGGTGAAGGTAAACATGGTCGTGCAGAAGGGCCTGAATGATCAAGAAATTCTTCCCATGGCGGCATATTTCAAACGGCTCGGCATCACGCTTTGTTTTATTGAATTCATGGATGTCGGCAACGACAACGGATGGAGCCTGCAGCGGGTCGTGACGAAGCGTGAGATTTTCGAACGGCTGGGTGGCGATGCCGAGCTTGCAGCGGTATCTCCGCGCTATCCGGGGGAAGTGTCCAAACGTTACCGTTACAGGGACGGGAAGGCCGAGGTTGGATTCATCTCTTCGGTATCCGAAGCCTTCTGTTCGACTTGCTCGCGGATCCGTTTATCCTCGGACGGCAGTATTTATACTTGTCTATTCGCCTCCCGGGGCTTTGATCTACGAAGCCTGCTGCGCAGCGGCGCGTCGGATGAGGAGCTGCTCGTGGCCATCCGCGGCGTGTGGGAGAAGAGAGTGGACAGATACTCGGAGGAACGGACGGAGCAAACAGCCGCAAGCCGGAAAAAAATCGGTATGTCCTATATCGGCGGATGAATGATTTTAAGCAAAACGGCAACCGTGAAGCGCCCGGTCAAGGGGGAAGGGAGAAGAAGTTATGAAAAAAACAAGTGTTGTCATTCCAAGGGAGCACGGGGGCTGGGCCATGGTCAGCATGCCCTTTGTTATCGCCATGATGGCGTCACAGCCCGTCTTGCTTCATCTCCCCCTGTTCCTGGCCTGGCTGTTTCTATACCTGGCTTCTTATCCGTTGCTGCAAGCCTTGAAAAAGACGACCAAACGGAGCATGTGGCTTGCTTGGGGAGCCGGTTATGCGGCCATAGCCTTCCTATGTCTGATCCCGGTGCTGCTGAAGGAGCCTTGGCTATTCTGGTTTGCGCCCGTGCTGGCGGTGCTGATCACGGTGAATATATGGCATGTGCGGCGCAAGTCCGAGCGAGCGCTGCTGAACGATATTTGCGCCATTCTGCTGTTTTGCACCGGCGGGGCTGCGGCATTCATGCTGGGCGGCGGGACCTGGGGCAGAGAGCTGGCGGAAGTGCTGCTATTCAATTTCCTCTATTTCATGGGCACCGTATTTTTTGTCAAGTCCGTATTCCGAGAACGGAAAAACAAACACTGGATCGTCTATGCCGTTATCTATCATGTGATTGCGATTGTTGTACCTCTGTTTACGCTTCATCCATGGATGTGCCTGCCTTTCCTCTATCCGCTCGTCAAGACGGTGATCTACGCGGGCAAGCAGATGAAGCCGATGAAAGTCGGAATCATGGAGATTATCGGCTCTGTGCAATTCCTGATTCTTTCCCTGATATTACTGTAAATGAAACGTTTAGTCTCTCTGTTATTGCTGTAATACCTAAAAAAGCTGTCCTTATTCGGACAGCTTTTTTAGCTTTGCGAAGCCAGCGGCTTTACACCAAAGGCTGGGTAATGATTCGGTCTACCATGCCGTATTCCAGCGCTTCCTGGGCGCTCAGGAAGAAATCGCGGTCGGCGTCGCGATAGATTTTCTCCAGCGGCTGACCGGTTTTATCCGCGATGAATTGGTTGACCTTTTCACGCGTCTTCATGATGCGGCGCGCGGAAATGTCGATATCGCTGGCCTGCCCCTGGGCGCCTCCCAGCGGCTGATGCAGCATGAACTCGCTGTTGGGCAAGGCATAACGTTTCCCTTTGGCGCCGCCGAGGAAGAGGAATGCTCCCATGGAGGCTGCCATGCCCATGCAGATCGTGCTGACCTGCGGCTTGATGTAATCCATCGTGTCCAGAATGGCAAAGCCTGAGGTGATGGAGCCTCCCGGACTATTAATATACAGCGAAATTTCTTTTTCCGGATCATCCGCGGCGAGGAAAAGCAGCTGCGCGATGATGCTGTTAGCCACCTGGTCATTCACCTCGGAACCCAGGAAAATAATCCGGTCCTTCAGCAGCCGGGAATAGATATCATAGGAGCGTTCGCCTAGGCGGGACTGCTCCACGACGTAAGGAATTGTATTCATGGTTAAGCCTCCTTTTCATATCAACAAAAGGGTTACGCTGTGCGTAAAAGGAGGGATGAAGGCGAGCCGCAGCGGCGCGAAAGCCGTGCAGGCGCTTTTGGCGTCCCGCTGGCCGCTTGCAGAGATACGGCCAGCCGCGTAAGCAGCTCGGGCTGCTCCATTCGGATGGCGGTGAGCAGCTGGCGCTGGAACCAATCTGCATCGACTTGCAGCCATTCCTGGCTTGCAGCCGGAACTTCCTCAGATTCAATCTCATCCCTTTTCTCATCCAATTTACGGCGTGCCCTGTGCAGCAGCGATTTGGCGGCTGTCTCGTTCATTTCGAGCAGTTTCGCAATGTCGGACAGCCTATATTCGAAAATGTCTCTTAGGACAAACACCAGCAGCTGTTTCGGCGTCAACCGCTCCATCAGTGTATCGAGTCCGCTCATCACTTGTTCAATCGATTTTTCTTGAGACGGCACTTCGATGATTTGGCCGAGTGTTTCCCGGCTCTTTTTGCGAAGCTGATCGATCCAGTGATTGCGGGCGATCGTCGCGAGCAGGGGAAAGCTGGCCTGCCGTTTGCCCGATGAGTCCTTTTGGCAAAATTTCATAGCTTTAAGCATCGAATCATGTGCCAAATCCTCGGCGTCCCAAGGATTTCCGGTCACGTTCAGGCAGAAATACTTCAGTTTCGGATACATTTCTTCAATTTCTTTATGGATTAACATGTTAATCACTCTCCTTGAGAGGCCTCTATATATTAAACGTTTGGCAATGGCCAGAAAGATACGGCCAGTCGAAAATTTCTTTTAGTGAAAACGATCCTTTTGTCATTATATCAAAGGAAGATGAGGTTAATCCCTGTGCAGCCTTCTCGTTTTTATGCGATACAGGCTTTGCTCGTCTTTTTTGGGGGACATGGACATATGCTGGTAAGGTAAGCACCTCTTCTTCCAAGGGAGGGATCGGCAGACATGAAAAGAAGAGCAAGATGGCGCAGCAGAGGCGTGAGCAAACCGAGAAGCAGGCGAAAGGTTTGGCTGATCGGCATGCTCGTGTTCCTGATTCTTCTCCTGCAGTTTTTTGCCTACGTGGAAAATCATATGAAACCTCCGATCATGCATCTGGCTAAAATCCGCATGAAACAGATCGGTACGGATGCGATCAATGAAGCTATCGCATCACAGGTAACGCAGGGGGAAAACGCGGAACAGCTGATCGATTGGAAAATGGATTCTTCCGGCAAGGTGTCCGGATTTATGTTGAATTATGCGGAGCATATGAAGATTACTTCCGATACGTTCAAGGTCGTGCAGACGACGCTCCAGAACAAGCATATGCTCTCCGAAAGCATACCGCTTGGTCAGGCGCTGGGCAGCCCGATCCTTGCCTCCTTCGGTCCGAACGTGCCAATCCGGATTGAGCCGCAGGGAGCTGTAAAGGTCGAACTCAATACGAGGGAAAAAGATGCTGGCATCAATATGGTGCTGGTCGAGGTATTTATCCATGTGACCGTCGAGGTAGCCGTCGTGGTGCCGTTTGATATGGAACCCGAGGTGATCGACACGGAAATTCCGGTTTCCTATCTGATGGTGGTCGGCGATGTGCCGATGTATTATTACAATAGTCAGGGGCAGCCTGTAGGAAACAGCGGGGTAAACGCTCCGAACATTGCGCTGCCGGGTATTACCGACAATGCAGCCTCTACGCAGCCGCAGTCCGGGCAAAATGGACAGAACGGACAAAGTAAAGAAAACAGCATTCCGGGTATATCGAGCCGGCAGACCGAAGATCCCGGCGGGGAAGAGAATCCTAAGGCTTCAGATCCCCACTAAGAATGATAAAACTTGCATGTCTTTCATCATGTAAGGTAAAATCATCGGCTGGGTTGATCAGATATTGGTTATAACCCGCCCTTGTGAAACTCAAAAAAGCGTGCCGAGTATTCGGTCACGCTTTTTTTGCATATTAGCAGCGTATATCTAAGAATTTCCTTTGTTCTTCTTTTTGATTGCCTGGCGTTCTTCCGTTTCCCAGTGGCGCAGGAGCGGATACGGATCGAAAGACCATTCCACCAATCCGCTGTCCCGGTAGATGCCATAATGAAGATGGGGAGGGAATTTGCCCTGAGTTCCGGGCTTTCCGTATCCCGAGCTGCCAACCCAACCGATCGTTTGACCCGGATTCACGATATCGCCCTGATTCAGGTTTTTTTCGAAACCCTGCAGATGGGCGTAATAATGGTAGCGATTCTCCAGATCCCGGATACCGATACGCCAGCCCCCGAAAGGATTCCACCCTTTGAGCTCCACGATGCCGTAACAGGTGCTCCTTACGGGCATCCCGTAAGGAGCGAAGATGTCCGTCCCTTCGTGAATGCGATATCCGCCCCAGCTCCGACCGGTTCCCCATGTACTGCGGTATGCATATGAATCCGAGATGGGTAGAGGAAAAGCGTGGCCCGACAGGTCCAGCGTCTGGAATTTCTCATAGAGCTTGGAAAATTGACGGATTCGCTGAACAGAGCGGCTGTTATGGTAATATTCCCAAAGCGCGATACTGAAGTCTTCCTCGGATTGCCCGTAACGAAGCAGATAGGAAGCCATGCTGTACAGCACATCTATATCATTGTTCATGTCCGCTTGGCCATCGCCTGACCCGTCTCTCCCATAGCCGTTAAAAATGCTGATAGAGCGCGGGTTGCTGTCGTTCGGATCCGGATTGAACATGCCGCTCCATACCGGCTCATTCATGAAAATACCGGTTAAACGCGGCGGATGACTACGGTCTTTCGGATGAACTTTGGTTAGTGTATGCTCATATTGATCGATAGCCGCAAGACGGTACCACGGAATATGGGTGACCGCTGAAATACTCTCATAGAGCTTTTTTCTCGAAATAAGCATTTCTTCGCGGCTCAGCTTGTCCTGGGATTCCGCCGCCTGCGTGGGAGCGGGGCTTGAGGCACTCCATGCCGGAGAGGCCACGGCTCCAAATGCAATCGCTGCGGCAGCAGCGCAAATCAGTGAACGGCGGGCTTTTTTCGGCTTAATATCAGATAATCTCATCGTCAACCTCCTGCTGGCAGCTTTTTTCCGGTCGGTGCGGACATAAGCTTAGATTGGTACAAGAGAAGTCATTTTATCCATATAGAAATGAACGAAAGAAAGTAATGACTCTGAACATGAGCTGCTGTTACCAGAGGGAGCATTACAAAACCATAGTTCAATCTATACCTCTTGGGAAATGGAAGTATTTTGGGGTATTTCATGATATAATATGGGGCATGCAGAAGTTAATCTTGAGCGAAAGAAGGTCAGATCATTGCCTAAACAAACCGTCAAGGAACCAAAGCCGGACTGGATTCGCATCAAACTGACGACCGGTGACAACTATCAGGAGATCAAGAGCATGATGCGCTCGAAGACACTACATACCGTGTGTGAAGAAGCGCGATGCCCTAACATATACGAATGCTGGGCTAACCGTACAGCGACCTTTATGATTTTGGGCGATATTTGTACGCGTGCCTGCCGTTTTTGTGCAGTCAATACGGGAAGACCAACCGAGCTGGACTTGCAGGAGCCTGAACGGGTGGCAGAAGCCGCAGAGAACATGGGATTGAACCACTGTGTTGTGACAAGCGTCGCGCGGGATGATCTGTCTGACGGGGGCGCAATGATTTTCGCTGAAACCGTTAAAGCTATCCGCAAGCGCTTGCCCCTGTGCAGCGTAGAGGTTCTCATTCCTGACTTCATGGGAAATTGGGATGCGCTAAAAGTCGTTATGGATGCGAAGCCGGATATCCTGAACCACAACATTGAAACGGTGGAACGCATGTCGAATCGCGTGCGCGCGAAAGCAAAATACGACCGTTCCTTGGAGCTGCTAAAAAGAGCGAAGGAAATGCAGCCTAATATTCCGACCAAGTCGAGCATCATGCTAGGTGTAGGTGAGGAGTACGATGAGATCCTGCAGTCCATGGACGATCTGCGCGCTGTCGACTGCAATATCATGACCATCGGCCAATATTTGCAACCATCTCCGCAGCATTTGAACGTTGTTAAATACTACCATCCGGACGAGTTTGCCAAGCTGAAGGAAGAAGGCATGCAGAGAGGATTCAGCCACGTGGAATCCGGTCCGCTTGTGCGAAGCTCCTATCATGCCCATGAGCAAGTGAAGTCTGCGGCGGGGCAGCAATAATCAATATTTTTCTGTAAACGAAAGGCAGGGGGAGCACAATTGATTCTCATAGGCGGAAAAAGCTACGAGCTGCTGAAAGACCATAAAAACGGCTGGAACCCTGAAGCCTTTCGCGACCGGTACAGCGAGGTGCTGGATCGGTACGATTATATCGTAGGAGACTGGGGCTATAACCAACTGCGGTTAAAGGGATTTTACCGGGATAAACACCCTAAATCCACCAAAGACACGGCCTTTTCCGGAATGGTGGATTACATCAATGAATATTGTAATTTCGGATGCGCTTACTTCGTTCTGCAAAAGAACCGGGACGGCCAGCCGAAAGAGAAGGAAAAGGAAAAGCCGGAGAAGACCGATAAAGCTGAGCGGGCAGAAAAACCGGAGAAGGACAAGCAACCGGAAAAACAGGAAAAGGTTGAAAAATCGGAGAAACACGATAAGCCCGATAAACCAGATAAATCTGATAAACCGGATAAATCTGATAAACCGGAAAAACATGATAAATCCGAGAAACAGGAAAAGTCGGAAAAAGCGAAAAGCGGTTCCCAATAGGGAGCCGCTTTTTTATGTTGTTTTTAATTATATCAAGAGGTTTGTTTTTTATCCAAGGAAGGCTTCTCTAACGCGATTCCAGAACGGGAATGGACGGTAGCGGGCAAAGCTGACTTTTTCTTTGGCAACCTGGCAGCGTACCGAGATCAGATCGTCAACCTGAATGTTAACATGGTCGATGGTAAGCAGCAGGCGCTGTTCCTTCCGCGAGAAGATATCGGAGTGATGATGTTTTGGCAGCAGCAAGGGAGAACCCATTGTACGGAAGACACGATTATTGATCGAAGCGATTTCCGCAATCTGCAGCGCTTCAATCGTCGGATGAACCATGGCTCCGCCAAGACTTTTATTGTAGGCGGTACTGCCTGATGGCGTTGAAATGCAGATGCCGTCGCCTCGGAACATTTCGAAGGTCTGATCGTTAATATCCACTTGGGCAACGACCGTTCCATCGACGCCTTTGAGAGTGAACTCATTGAGTGCAATATAGGAAGCATTGCCCGATTTTCGATGGATTTCCAGCTCAAGCAGCGGGTATCTTACGATTCGAGGCCGGATGGAGCCGGATTTGCTGGCTGAGCTCATCAGGTCGATCAGTTGAGGCAGCTCGTCTGCCTGCCAGTCGGCGTAAAAACCGAGATGGCCAGTGTGGACCCCAACAAAAGCGATATCGGGAATGTGGTCGATAAACGTATGAAAGGCATGAAGCATGGTACCGTCTCCACCTATCGAAATGACAATTTCGGGAGATTCGGCATCCAAACGAAACCCGCGCTGTGCGGCTAGCTTATGGAACTGCTCGCTTAAATCAACGGACAACTGATCACCGCGATCCAGGACATAATATCTCAAGAGAGTTAAGCTCCTTTATTTGGGTATATAACGATCATAAACAATATCGGAGCATAACACAATGTTCATTTGGCCGGCTTCCGGTTTCCGGGGCGCCATAAAGTGCGTATCCAACCCCACAATGCAGAGACCGCGGTAATGAACACAATCAGGAGGCAAAAATAGGCAATCCGGTCCGCGAATTCGCCTGCTGCTGGAACCAACCCCGTGACTATTTGAGGACTGGATACGGCAGAAGACGTGTATTTGCCCATGAGTGGATTCCATAACAGCAAGACAAGTCCCGCTGCCAAGATCGCATGGATCAGACGGGCAATCATAAAAGGCAAATAGCGCAAATTTGTCGCATGCAGAATGCTCGCAATCTGGGCGTGAACGGAAAGTCCGCCCCAGGAGAGTATAAAGGCCGCAGCCGCCGCTTTGTAGGGCAAGGGCACCGAGAGAGCCGCTTCCCCGGCAGAACGTGCCCCTAGCGTTACTTCAAAAAGACCTCCAATCAGCGACTCGGATAATGAAGCCGGGAATCCGACAGTCGTGAGCATTTTGTCGAGGATGAAGTAGAGGCTTCTCATCACCCCGGCTTGTGTCAGCAGCTCAAGGAATACGGAAAAGAATACAACAAGTCCTCCAACGACAATAATAAGCTTTAATGAGGATTCAACCGCCTGCCGCAGCATCTCCCCCATGCTCCGGCCGTCTTGCATTCTGGCTCTGTGCATCGCGCGGAATGCTCGCTGGACCCGGGTGCCTTCCACAGGCGTCTCCGTATCCGGTTTTGTCTTCATACCAGAATGGATAATGCCGGCAGGTGTAGCACTTTGTTTGCCATGGAAACGCATGAGAAGTCCGATCAGAAGGCCGCCGCCATAATGAGCTGTTGCCAGAATGACTGCAATGGTCGGGTCGTGGAAGAATCCGACGGATACTGCTCCGATGAGAAAAATAGGATCCGAGGACGTTGTAAATGCCACCAGTCTTTCGCCTTCGTCCCTGGAGATCATGTTCTGTTCCCACAGCTTGGCCGTCAGCTTGGCACCTATGGGATATCCGGACACGTAACCCATCGCTGCGACAAAGCCCCCGCTGCCCGGAATACGGAATAGCGGCTTCATCAGAGGGTCCATGAGCGTACCGAATAAATGCACAATGCCAAAACCAAGCATCATTTCCGAAATGATAAAAAACGGGAATAGCGAAGGGAAGAGAACATCCCACCAGATGGCCAGTCCGCGCAGGGCGGATTCGAGATAAGCTCCTGGAAATATGCTCATTAACAGCAGCAAACCCGTGAAGGAAGCCAACATCAGAGGAAGACCCAGTTTTTTTAAGGACATAGTCACACCTTCCTGCAAGTGTATGGGTCGTTAGAATCAAACCAGTTATCCTATATTTATGAATTACATCGGACAAACAGTACAAAAAAACGTAGAAAGCGTTTACAAATAATAATGTTTTTTTGACAGATGTATGTTAAAATATACAAACCAACTACTATTCAATATTCAAATTTCAATATATGGATGGAGTGATGAGATCATGAGTATTGTCGCCGGTGTTCTTGTCTGCGCTTTCGTGTATGTCATTCGCGCCTCACTGGTCCATTCCGGCGAAGAGGATTGGAGCAGCTACTAAATACTCTCAGGTGCTAAACAAACGTTTAGCGCCTTTTTTTGTTTTTTTTGATATAATGGGAATAATTTTCACTTGCTAAAATGAAGCCATCGCGCCTCATTTCTGCTTTCGGGTCCTGCTTGTCAATTTTTGCAAAATACACCTTGGATCGTGGGAGATCTAGAACGAAAGACATGAAAGGAACGTGGGGATGTGACATTAGAACCGCTATACTCCATCAAAGTGACCTGCTATTACTGCGAGCATGAATTTAAAACCTCGCGAGTACGTCCCAGCTTCAAAAAGGCAATCCGGACTGACTCCGATTTTTGTGCCTACTACAAGGATGAGAATCCGGATTATTACGTTGTCAGAGTTTGTCCGAAATGCGGTTTTGCTTCAACGGAAAATTCGACCGAACGCTTGAATGATGCGCAGAAAAAGAGATTTGCCGACAAAATCAGCAGCCGCTGGATTGAACGCGATTTTAGCGGTCACAGGGAATGGGAAGCTGCGCTGGAAACGTACAAGCTGGCTTTGCTTGTCGCTCAGACCATTGGAGAGAAGGAACGAATCATTGCAAGTCTGCTTCATCATATCGCCTGGCTGTATCGTTACAAAGGGGATGAGGAGCAGGAGAAGCGTTTCTTGAAACACTCCCTGGAATCATACATAAAGGTTTATGAGCTAGAGGGTGTGGGGGCTAATAATGCCAGACTGCTCTATCTGATCGGGGAAATGAACCGCCGAATCGGTGAATTCAACCTTGCGGTCAAGTGGTTCTCAAGGGTCATAAACGATAAGAGCATTGTGGATGCGGCGATGATCCGGGCATCACGTGAGCAATGGGGCGTTCTCCGCGAGCAGATGCTGGCACGTAAGCTGGAGCTTCCGGAGGAAATGAGCCCGGCTTGATTCCCAAGCAAGCACAAAACACGCATAAGGATATGCGTGTTTTGTCTAAGGACATTAGCTTTTTAGCGGACGGGCTGGTCAAACCGTAAATAATCATGATCCGTTTCGAGTACATTTAATCGGCTGCTGCAGCAAGGGAAGACGACCAGCTTTTTCCGGCCTTCATTGACACTTTTCAGTTCACTGGGCTTGAGATTCAGCCTTACATTGCCGGCTCCGCAAAATGGGCATTCATGCACATAAATGTCGCCCATTTGCTTGTCGTAAGGCCATGTATTGGCAAAAGGAATCATTGTTCTTCCTTCTTATCCGCTTGATCCTTGTCCGGTTGTTCTCTACCAAGCTCGGCGATTTTTTGCAGCAGAATATGCTGCGGCATGTGCATGAGATGTTCAAGCGGAACTCCCAGTTTTTGCGACAGCTTAACGGCCGTTTCCGGTGATATTTGCAGTGGTCTCATGACGAGCATCCCTCCAATGAATGTATACGAGTCCTTTGATTGGTCATTGCATGAAACAATAAGTGAACGCGGGACTTACTGGCTTCGAAAGTACATCGATGCAAGAAAACAGCAACTACACGCTGTCTCTCTGGATGTTTTCATACACCTTATCATGAAAATCAATCAAATGAAATCCTAAACCTATATAAAAGGAATGGTGATCTGCAATGAATAACAATTTGAAATTGACCTGGGATCTGGAATCCATCTTTCCGGGAGGATCTGCTTCCTCCGAATATCAAGCTTTTATGGATACCCTTGAAAAGGATCTCCTGAAACTGAAAACGGATGTCCAGTCCGCAACTGTGCCAACCAATCTTGAAGAAACGAAAGCGTTTGACGCAATGATTTCTGACATTGGAAGCTGCATTTCCCGTATCTCTGAAGGCAGTGCATTCGTAAGCTGCCTGCAAGCTCAGGATCAAGGCGACACCAAAGCGGTCCAACTATCCGGCAGGGTATCGAACTTGCTTGCTCTTTTGAAAACGATCATCACCCAGTTCGACGATATCAAAGGCCGTACGGATGATCAAACATGGAAAGCGTGGATGGAGCGCGAAGAGATCCAAGCTATTTCTTATGTGATGAATGAAAGCCGGGAGCAGGCCCGCGAAAAGATGAGTCCGGAACTGGAAAGTCTGGCATTGGATCTGGCAGTGGACGGTTATCATGGATGGAGCGATCATTATGATACGATTGTCAGCCATGTAAAAATTCCATTTGAGGTTGACGGGGAAACCGTGCTTCTTTCCGCAGGACAGGCCCATAACAAGCTGTATGATGCGGATAAAGAGGTCCGTGACGCCATGTTCGTGAAATGGAAGGAAGCTTGGGCGGACAAAGCCGATTACTGCGGAGATACACTGAACCATCTTGGCGGCTTCAGATTGAAGTTGTATGAACGCCGTGGCTGGGACGAAGTTTTGAAGGAGCCGCTGGCAATTAACCGGATGTCGAACGCTACCCTGGATTCGATGTGGAGTGTTATTCAAGACAACAAACCATTGCTTTTGAAATATATGGAGCGTAAAGCCAAGCTGTTGGGCGTAGAGAAGCTGAGCTGGGTAGACGTGGATGCTCCAATCGGGAAGGTTTCCTCGAAAGTTTCCTATCAGGAGGCTGCGGAAACCATCGTAGATCAATTCCGCAAATTCAGTCCGAAAATGGCAGACTTCGCCGAAATGGCCTTTGATAAATCGTGGATTGAAGCCGAGGATCGTCCAGGCAAACGTCCGGGAGGTTTCTGTACATCGCTTAAGGTGAGCAAAGCAACCCGCATCTTCATGACATACAGCGGCACGGCTTCCAATGTGTCCACTCTTGCGCATGAGCTGGGACATGGCTATCATCAGCATGTCATGAATGAATTGCCGCCGTTAAACCAACTTTATGCCATGAATGTGGCCGAAACGGCTTCTACGCTGGCTGAAATGATCGTGGCTGACGCTATGGTGAAAAAAGCAAGCGACGAGCAGGAGAAGCTGGTGCTGCTGGAAGACAAGATTCAACGCAGCGTAGCGTTCTACATGAATATACATGCCCGCTTCTTGTTTGAAACCCGCTTCTACGAAAAACGCAAAAACGGTCTTTTGAGCGTTCAGGAGCTGAACGATCTGATGGAGGAGGCTCAGAAGGAAGCTTATTGTGAAGCATTGTCGGAATACGAGCCTACGTTCTGGTGCTCCAAGCTTCATTTCTATATTACTGGAGTGCCGTTCTATAACTTCCCGTACACCTTCGGGTATATGTTCAGCACAGGCATCTATGCGCAGGCTCTGCAGCAGGGCAGCAGCTTCGCGGATAAGTACGATGCATTGCTGAAAGATACCGGCGCCATGACGGTGGAAGAACTCGCGAAAAAACATTTGAATGCTGATTTGACGGGACGTGATTTCTGGCAGGGTGCATCCGATCTGCTGACACGTGATATTGAGGAATTTTTGAATATGACGGAATCACTGGCGTAAGCAGAAATGAGTCGAAAAAGTCATTGATTAGCGAAAACGGGAGGTACCATCCTAAGATGGGACATCCCGTTTTTTATGTGTGCAGGAAATAAAATATAAATGGTTAATTTGTCGTAATAAATAGAAAATTAGCGGAAAATTGGCGAAAATAAAATCGAATTCGTGAAAATTATAGTAATAAATACCCAATTATGTTTGATTATGTTGTGTGATTCAGTACCCTGTCTTATAATGAGTCATAAGCCCTAAATAGTTTTGACGAAAACTGAAGAGAGGAGGAAGAAAATGATAAAAACCGAGCAATTATCCCTAGCAAGACAGATTGATATTGTCTTTAAAGAGCTCGAAGAAGAGCTTTCAGGCCTATCCTCGGGAACAGTGTTTGTGCAAATACGCAATAATGCGATTGGCAAATTCGGAATACGCCATAATCCGCTGGAGGGTCGAAATGGGGAACTGCGCTCTGAGGATTCCGGACTGACTCCCGTACAATATTCATCATTTCGTATCATGGCGCTGGAAAGTTTGAAATATAAAAGGCATTGGACTCATGGTGAGATAAGCTATGAATTTGCCGTACGGCAGGGGATGATTGTAGTCGATGCCATTCTGGAATCGAATTATAATATGGCTAATTTAATGATCCGTTACCCTCGACATACATATCAGGATCCTCTAACCGAAATTTATTAAATTTTAATCGCACTTATGAATCGTTTATAGAAATACATCAAAAATGGTTTTTTAATTACGACAAGCTTGATCTCATAACAGCAACATTATCGAACATAATAAGACTTTATTTTACGCAAAAAAGGCAACCTTTGTACAAAGGTTGCCTTTTCTAACGGATTTGACCGTATGATCACAGGGTACGGCTCACGCCTTGCCGATGATCGACATGATATCACATTTACAAATGCCAAAAGCAGATTATTGACGACCGGAAAGCTGCTGTTCAGCCATTTGCACCAGACGTTTCGTAATATAGCCTCCCAAAGAACCAGTCTCACGGGAAGTCATATTGCCGTAGTATCCGTCTGCCGGAATTTGTACACCCAACTCTTGAGCTGCTTCAAACTTCATTTGTTGAAGAGCGGAGTTAGCTTGAGGTACCACCAGATTGTTGGAGCGATTGCCGCGTCCTTGGTTTTGTCCTGCTTGACCCATGTTTGTCACCTCCTTCGAACTTGTTGAAGTTATTATGGTTATAAAGATTTGAAAACATGCAGCAAAAGATAATGAAAACGCTGGAAATTTATGACTGAAACACAAAAAGGCGGTTTACCGAAAGACTTCGGAAACCGCCTAAGCTCGCCTTGATTTTATGACTCGATAGGGTATACCATACTTAACTTCAAATCCATCTCGATGGACTGCTTGGGTTCGAGGCGGATAAGCCCGGTCACATCGGGCCCAACCGGCAGGTTAGGCGCGTTTGGCAGCCAGGTGTAAGGCTCAATGCAGAGAAACTCATTCGCTTCTCCTTTGGTATACAGGACCCAGTGTTTATAATACTGAGGATCCGCTGAATATTTGAATCCGTAGCCATCGCTGCGCAGTAGGGTAGCCTCTGCAGGCTGGCCTTTTCCGATCCGTAGCAGCGTGTCAAAATTCGTCCCTTGCAAATTCATGCCATCATTAAGTTGCTGCAATGCCCCAAGAGGGAGCACGTCACCCGTAGTCAGCAAGTCCTGGTCCAAGCCATAGATCCCATCTACAGGCAGATGGAGAGTCCAAGCATCGGGTTGTTGGTCCAAAAGGAACCAAGTATGAAAACCAATGCCGAAAGGCACAGGCTGATCGCCCAAATGGGTAACTTTCAGATGCTGGGTCAAACGGTCACCCTGCAGCCGCATGGTCATTTCAAGTTTGAGAGGAGCCGGAAACTGCTCCATCCAGTGGGGATCGTCTGCGGTAAGAAATTCGGTCGTTACAGCGCAGCCATCTTCATCTTCCTCAATATCACTGACTCTCCAAGGCTGGGTACGGTGCAACCCGTGAATGTGATTATCACCTGCGGTATTGCGGTCGAATTGGTATTCCCGGCCCTCATATTCAAAATGGCCTCCGCGAATTCTGCCCGGCGGAATGAGCATCGGCATACCGAAATGATAGGGTTTTTGCATATAAAATGCCAAATCATTTTCATCGGGTCTTCGAATGACTTGTCTGCTCATGATGTTGTCCCAGATGGAAATCACATTGTTCCCCAGCCACGGCAGCAGCGTGACTTCAAGCTCGCGACTATGAAGAATGTACGTGTCGTAACCATTCCATTGCCCTTTGGTCACTTGTTTCATATCGATGCTCCTTTTCCCACTATAATTCAGATCGTTACGTTGAAACTACTTAATTGATATCATACCAGATTTTACGGCTGTGCGTAAAAAAAACGACCTCGAAGCAGCCTGTAGAACACAAACCGCTTTTTACTTAAAAAGGGATTTGACAATTTGGCAACTTCAGCTATATCATAGGCAGTGATTAAAGGCTTTCAATGATTACAGGAACACGATGACAGGGACAAGTAAGCAAAGACGGCATAACCTTCAGAAAGCCGGTGGTTGATGTGAACCGGTGGGGCCGATTTTGCCGAATGGACCCTTGAGTGCCGAGTTGAACGGAAGAGGCTTCTTCCCGCGTAGACCGGTCGGCTCATTCCACGTTAAGGAATTAGAAGGCTGTTTCAGTTTCTTTGTATGTATTGCTCATGCGATGTGCGAAGGAAGAACAGCAAATAAGGGTGGCACCACGGTCTCACGTCCCTTGCGGGCGTGGGGCCTTTTTGTATATTTATTAATCAATGGAGGGATTTCCCATGAAAACTGTACTTTCCGGAATCCAGCCAAGCGGCAAGCTGACGCTGGGAAATTATATTGGAGCCATGAAAAACTTTGTGAAGCTGCAAAATGACTATGCCTGCAACTTTATGGTCGTGGATCTGCATGCCATCACGGTAGCACAGGAACCGAAAGCCCTGAGAGAACAGTCGGAAGCTGTTGCAGCCCTGTTCATCGCAGCAGGCATTGATCCCGATAAAGCCAATGTGTATATGCAGTCCCATGTGCCGCCGCATGCGGAGCTGGGCTGGATTCTGACGACCCTAACCTCGATGGGCGAGCTGGAACGCATGACCCAATTCAAAGACAAAACCGCAGGAAAAGAATCCGTTGGCGCAGGTTTGTTTGTATATCCTTCTTTGATGGCCGCCGATATTTTGGTGTACAATGCTGATCTCGTGCCTGTCGGCGAAGACCAAAAGCAGCATCTTGAGCTCGCGCGCGATTTGGCTGGTCGCTTCAACCACCGTTTTGGCGAATATTTCACGGTTCCCGAGCCTTACATTCCCGAAGTAGGGGCGCGAATTATGTCACTGGATGACGCATCGAAAAAGATGAGCAAGAGTAACCCGAATCCGGGCAGTCATATCACCTTGTTGGATACTCCTGATGAGATCCGCAAAAAAATCAGCCGGGCTACAACCGACTCGGGCAAGGAAGTACGCTATGACCCTGCGGAAAAGCCAGAAATCAGCAATCTCATGAGCATCTACTCGGAGTGTTCCGGTATGTCTCTAACAGAGATTCAAAATAAATATGAGGGCCAAATGTACGGCGGTTTCAAAAAGGATTTGGCTGAAGTCGTTGTCAGCGTGCTGGAACCTCTGCAAAAAAGATATTATGAAATCAGGGAATCCGGACAACTGTACGATATTCTGGCAAAAGGCGCCGACAAGGCCATGGAAACCGCATCGCGCACGTTGTCCGATGTCAAGGAACGGATGGGTTTCCTGCTGCCCAAAAAATAAATGTTACTCGGCTTCCGGTCCGTTTACACGGTTCTTCTTGGCCTTGATGACAAATCCCCAGCCGATATTGCAAATAGCGATTACGCCCAGTAAAAGGGCAAGCCAGCCGTTATAGCTTATGGAAATGCCGGCGGCTCCCAGCAGAAATATGGATGAGGATGCGAACCATAGGGACAAACCTTTACTCATTGTAAAAAACCTCCAGATAAGATATGAATTCTTTTCTGTATAACTCTCAGCGACCGAGCCATACTAAGCTTGCAAGCTTGTTACTAACACACACGCAGAATTGAAGGGAGATCTTAATATGGCTCAATCTCGTTCTAACAATCTGGTAGTACCGCAAGCAAGAACGGCTTTGCAACAAATGAAGATGGAAGCTGCTCAAGAACTGGGGGTTCAAATTCCTCAGGACGGATACTACGGCAATATGACTTCCCGTGAAACAGGTTCCCTTGGAGGGTACATTACCAAGCGTCTAGTCCAAATGGCTGAACAATCCATGTCCGGTCGTCAATAATCAAGCTTAAATCTCAGCCCGAGCGCTGCAAGCGCTTCGGGCTTTTCTGCGTTTGCCAGAATGACTCTCTAGGGTGATTCTCTCCTACCAGGCAAATTTCGTCAAGTTTGAATTGGGAAGAACATAAAAAGAGGCTGCTTCCATGTAGGATGCAGCCTTATATTAACTACGAAGGTCTGTTTAGCCGGAATTAATGGACAGCCTTTTATCCATTTTCTTCGCGCTGAGCCATCCGACATAGGTGTTGATCGGTTGGAATTGTTTATCCATCACAAGTACGGCCACAAACGGGTATTGCTTCCGGTGGCGGTAGCGGACATCAGCCCAGCGGACGATATATCCCCAAGGAAGATTCTCTACTTCTGCAACAGCAAACGAAGTAAAGTAAAGGAAGGCCTGCACATCCGGATGTTGCTTGGAATGCTCCACAGCGGGATGCTCCTCGGTAGATGCATGTTTGCGCCACTCCAATTCGTCGCCGTTCAGAACGCCAATTTCATAACTGCCGTCGGGCAGCGCTTTTACCACATGCCATTTATGGAAGCTCACCGTCGGAATAACAAAATATCGTTCGCCTGCCTTGCGGGTAGGATCAAGTCGTTTCACCGCAGCAGTCTTTAACGAATGGACAACCGTCCGCCAGACATAATAGATGGCCGTCAGGATATAAAGACCCAGAAATAACGGGGCGGGTTTCGCAGCCCCGGTACTCCAGAGAAGTACTGCTGCGGCGTGGGTTCCAAAAATAAACGGATCAAAGATATGAATGATATTCCAGGATATCCACCGTTCCGAGAACGGCCGAACCGCCTGTGTCCCATACGTATTGAACAAATCGCTGAATACATGGACGCACACGGCTACTCCTGTCCAGAGAATGATATGTCCTGCTGGCACCGTTCCAAACAGTAAAGCCAGAATACTGCTTATCAGTGCGGTCCAGATGACAAGAAAGGGAAGAGAATGCGTGACGCCCCGGTGATTCTTCACGTACAGGGCGTTGCTTTTGAAACGTAAGAGCCCGTCAAAATCAGGGGCCTGAGAACCGATGACCGTACCCAGAAGTACAGCAGTGGCAAGCGCGGGGCTTGCGGCAACCGCTGGATCAACGTAGGCGAGACCGGCCAGGCTGAGTCCCATCACAAAATGTGTGGCTGTATCCATTACCATGTCTCCTTCATGTTGTTCTTATTGTTATTGTAACAAATCCGGGAAAGCAATTCCTGCCGCCACAGTGTCATTGTGTGAGGATTTTGCAAAACATGCATCTTATGTTTTCCTTATAATAGTTACTACCCACTTTTGGATGAATATATAAGGGTTTGACCATACTAAAATGTGTCACCAAATTGTCAAAATGGTGAATGATTTTGGAGAGGATTGTCAAACACTTTTACCTTTTGATATGATAAACTTTATAGCGGAGGCACTTTTCCTCCACAATGACAGAATAAGGAGGATTCTTAAGGCGTGGACAATCATTTAAGTTACCAGGCTCCTTCGGATTCCGCAACGCTTTCCATCAAACAAACGCCGCCAGATTCGTCGGCAACTTGGAGAGATTTCATTACACTTACGAAACCCGGGATTATCCGGTCTAATCTAATTGCTGTTTTTGCAGGGTATTGGGTCGCGTCCCAGTGGGACATTCAGTTTGGTAAAATGGTCTTGACTCTACTCGGAACCGTGCTGGTCATGGCTTCTGCCTGTGTATATAACAATTATTTTGATCGTGAACTCGACACAAAGATGGAACGTACCCGTAATCGCGTGCTTCCATCAGGTCGGTTGAAGCCTTCCACTGTGCTCTGGTATGCCTTTATACTCGGTGTTCTTGGACTGGCTGACCTATTTATTTTCTCAGGTGTTCTTGCCGGCATCTTCGGTGCAGTCGGGATGTTTGTGTATGCGATCGTGTATACCATGTGGTTGAAACGCTCTTCGACATGGAGCACTTCGGTTGGTGCCATTTCCGGTGCCATGCCTCCATTGATCGGCTATGTGGCAGTAACGCATAGTGTGGATCTTGGAGCCATTCTTCTGTTTGCTTTGCTGTTTCTGTGGCAGCCGCCGCATTTCTGGGCACTGGGCATTCGCCGCGTGGAAGAATACAGAGCTGCAGGTTACCCGCTTCTGCCTGTTGTGAAAGGAATCAAACGCACCAAAATTCAGATTATTCCGTATCTGGTGCTGTTGGTCCCCATTCCAATATTGATGTATGCGTACGGTTATACCGGCATTTACTTTATGATTATCGGAACACTGTTGTCGCTCTTCTGGCTGTACCTCGGCATTAAGGGATTAACGGCAAAAGATGACGATGCCTGGGCTAAAAAGCTGTTTATCTTCTCGATTAACTTTTTGACCCTAAGCCTCATCGTGATGATTCTGAACACTGTGCATTAAAAAATATATCGAGGACAAATCCCATGGATGCATGGGATTTTTTCTGGAGATCAGGTAGAAGCTCAGTGCTTCTACCTGATCTTACAATATCGTTTAAATGCCCACAGTACCCTTACTATAGGGGAATTGAAAACCTGTCTTCGCGTCAGTTTGTTACATATAGCCCTATGGAGTCATGTCACATGAACATGAAAAAGTTATGCTATACGTATTCATGACGCAAAGGCTGCTGGAATAAATGATCTGTTTTTGTTTCGAAGATGAACAAACGGCTTCACTACGTGAGAGAGGAAGAGGTTAACCGAAATGTTGAAACGTTATAAATGGACATGGATTTTGCTCGCAGTGATTGTCGTGATGGCGGGCTACCTGATCTACACCGGTTCGGGGATTGGCAAATCCAAGCTGCCGGTTTTGGGACAAGTTGAGGATTTCTCATTGGAGAATGTGGATGGCAAGACGGTAACACTTGATAATACGAAAGGGAAGGTAAGGCTCTTTTATTTCTTTTATACCAGCTGTCCGGATGTATGTCCTGTAACGACATTCCTGCTCTCCCAAACACAGAAGCAGCTCATTAAAGACGGTACCTTTGCAAAAGACGCGGAATTTGTCTCCGTTTCTTTCGATCCGAAGGTCGACACCCGCGAAAAGATTAAAGAGTTTGCAGATAAATTTTACGTGGATTACAACGGATGGTATTTCCTGAGAGGCGATGACCAAAAAATCAGGGATCTTGCCGAAAAGTCATTTAAAATCGGTATTATGGGCGACAACAAGGATAATTTTGCCCACTCCAATGTCATCGCGCTGGTTGACCGCGACAATAAGGTGCGCAAGCTGTATAACGCGAATGACACGGACAATGTCACAGCTGAGTCGCTCGCCAAGGACGTTAAAGATTTGGCCAAGCAGTAATAGGGCATGAACATATGGAAGCGCCGCTTGTTTCACCGTGAAGGTGGAGCATCGGCGCTTTTTCTTTAAATGGCAGGAAGATTCTAGATCACGTATTCGCAACCTGATACCACCAAGGGGGAACTCAGGTTAAATGTTTTCTTCGAAAGTACGTCGATAGACGATTTTTGTGGGATTAATGCATCAAGAGTAAAATGGGGGATCGGGGTAAATGATGTATTCATCAAGGCCCGCCTTCTCAAGCTGAGCTACCAAATATTCGTCCGGAGTGCCTTCGACACCGGGGTAGCCGCGCCGGGTATATATATGTCCCGCATCTGGAAATGCATCACGAAGAAGGCCGCGAATCTTCTTGCCGGAGCTGTCATTGTCCATGAACAAATAGACCTCTTCATCACGGATCTCTTTGCGCAACGTCTCTAGTTTCAGGGAATTGAGCGTGCCGAACGTGCACAGAATCCGAATGTCATCTTGAAGCAGACGGCGCAGTTTGCTGCGGTCATTTTTTCCTTCTACGACAATAAATATGGGCATGCTGGTCTCACCTCGGGTACAGGAGTTGACAGTAACTCCTATCAAAATTCCCCGGGAAATGTAGAAAAGACATTTGAGCCGGTTCTTCCTTAGTGTAGCTCTTTTCCGGCCGGTCATGCAAAAAAAACAAGACGATCTGTCCTTGGGATTAGGCAGACCGTCCTTTTTAGGTTGAATTAATCTAGCACCAGAAGGCACGCAGAATAATGACCAGCAGGATAAAGAGAACCAACACAACCCCGACATTGCTGTGACATCCTGTAACGACTGGCGAAACGACTGGAGCTACCTTAGCAACCGGCGCTACAGGACCACATCCGCAGTGATCAAAATGACTCAAACCTATCACCCCGCTCTCGTTTATGTCGCATGACACAATGTATCTTATGTGGGTGGAAGGCATAAGTTTTGTACAGTGGCCCATTCGTGCGGATTTAGGCGTTTACCTGCAATGTGATTCACGAAACGGGTTTTTGATTGATATTCGGGTACAGCAAGGAACCGGATTTGCGGCTGATGGGGAGCATCATCAGTCCGATCATGAGCAGGACAAAGGCAATGAAGTATGGCGAGACGAAGGTGCGGAGCTGTCCGGCAGCGATAGGGCCGAAAAAAGAGCCGATGGACATCGCGATTGATTGCAGGGAGAAGACTCTGCCCAGTCTGCTGCCGCCGCTCAGCTGTATGAATAGCGAAGCCATGGCAGGGAAAATAATCCCTTTCGCCATCCCGAGCACTAGGAGTGTGGCGGTCAGCGGGATGGGGAGTGCGGCGAGACAGTAAAAGCAAACCGCGAGCAGAAATATGCCGCCAAGAACTCTCTTGTATGGGGAATAACGGTTTACAAATAGCATACTTAGCGTAAGCAATGCGCCGATGCTCATGACGGAGAACAGAATGCCGGTCGACATGATGCCATCCACGCCTGTCGAGCGCAAGGGCAGCTCAAAAAATAAAATGCCTTGGGAGCATGAGATGACAAAAGGCAGAATGAAAATGCGCAAGGGTACCTGGAGTTTGGGAACGGCCGCGGTGGGTTCAGCATGAGACGTGCCAGTGGTTTGTACTGCTGTCCGCTGTGCTCCGGGCACGCTGAAAATGGCCATAATGCCGGTGGCGATGAGCAGCCAACCAAGACTCTGAAAGGTGGCTGAGTATCCGGCTTTGGCGACGATAAATGCTCCGGCTGCAGGTGAAACAACGGAGGCTAGCGTATGTACAACGCCATGTCCCGACATGAATTTACCCTGGGTTATTTTGTCGGATGAGAGCGAAGCGAGCAGCGTCAGGCAGGCTGGGGAGAGAAAGGCCAGGACAAAACCGCTGATGGAGCGGAGTGCAAGCAGCTGCCATGGATAATGAACCTGAGATTGCAGCAGCAGCACGATCCCGGCGGATACGAGACTGAAAACAATGTAGCGCCGGCTGCCATGCTTGTCGATCACGGTCCCTGCTATCAAATTCCCCGGCAGATGCGTGAGGGCATAAATGCCCATCATCCAGCCAATAAAGACAGGTGCTGCCCCTAGGGACACTGCAAACGGAGTTAGGATAGGATACTGGGCATGAAGATCGAAGAAAGCGAGAAATAAAAACATATACAGCCAAATTGCGGTTTTCACGTGAGCAGCTCCTTTCTGTGCAAATCCAAAGACATTTTGGCGAAGAGCCCGGACTTGTCTTTTGCTCATTCTCTTTACATGTACGCTTGGACTTGCCGTATTAGACCTAGACCCGTTTGATTAAAGTGCCGGGACGGTTGGAAGGGAGCGCGGGTGCCGGAGGCACGGCGAATGCTGACAGCCCATAAGGGAATCATGTATAATTTATAAAAGCGGACCGCTTGCTTGCTAGGGTCCGATATCAAGCTGTGGCTGATGGGAGTGATAAGGAAATGGATACTCAGGTTTGGTCCGATTTTTTGCAGCAAAACTGGCTGGTGATCGTAATTGCTCTCATTGTGCTGTTCGTGGTCCTGAATCTTGTTAAGACAATGGTGAAGTGGGCACTCGTCATTATCATCGTTGTAGCTGTGCTGGTGTACAGCGGAGTGTCTCTGGAAAAGATCAAAGACGTGGCGAATGACGTCACGACGGAGACGGTGGATAAACTGAAAAGCGAAGCGACAAACATCATGATGAAAGAAGCCAAGGAAGCAAAATATACATCGGATGCGGTCGGGAATTTTTCGATTACAACCCCTAATCTGGAGATGAAGGGCCAGAAGGGCAAAGACAAGGTGGAGGTGTCGCTTCGAGGCGTGGCGCTCGGGCAGTGGAAAATCAGCGACACCGTCGAGTCGTTTATCGCGGAAGCCAAGAACAACTCGAATGTTACCTCAGGTAAGTAAGGCAGGCTTTTTCCATGTGTTTCGTGGGGGGAGGTCATCTTATGTTGCAATCATGGATAAAGAGTCTGCAAGAATTTAATATCATTTCGATCTTTTTACTGCTCATCATGCTTGTCTCGTTGTTCCAGGGCTGGCGCCGGGGAGCATCGCGCTCAGCCGGAAGACTTCTCTCGCTGCTTAGGGAGGGGGTTTTTATTTTGGTGGCTTTGGTGCTGTCTGTACCTTTTACGCTCTGGATGTCGCCTCGAGTGCAGGAATGGCTCACGAATTACACGAGTACGCTTCCGAACCGGGATTTGAGTACTTGGGAGCAGATCTATTATACGTTTATGACTTCGATGGCTGACTTTCCGCTGCTGCGTTTTGCGGTACTGTTCATCCTAAGCTACAGTATCATCCGCCTGTTGATGCGATGGCTTACGGTGCTTGTATTCGGAGGAAAGGGCTCGCTGTTCGCGCCGGGCACGCGTCAGTCCTCATCGATTTTCAGCCGCTTCTCGGGAGCAATCATCGGTTTGTTGATCGGTGCGGGACGCTGCATCGTTGTCGTTGCACTGCTGTTCGTATATGTCTCGCTGTATCCGAATACAGCCTTTACCCGCTATGTGGAAGCCTCGCCGATTTATCAGGAAGGGGCGCAGCGTGTCATTGAACCGTTGTCCGGACATTTGGTGAAGGATAAGCTGCCGGTATTTACGAAGGCTGTGGAAAAAGAGCTCAGCGGCATCATGCAGCGCAAATACGAAGTCATCGATCATGCCATTCCGGATGATATTGATGCGGCTGCCGCCGATATCGTCAAGGGAGCCAAGACGGATGAAGAGAAGGCACGGCGCTTGTATGACTGGGTAGGCTCCAGAGTGCAATATGACTACGGTAAAGTCGACGACTACGAGCAAAAGGGCATCTGGCATGAGCAGAATCCGCAAGACACCTTCGATTCGAAAAAAGGGGTCTGCATTGACTATGCCCGCCTGTACGCCGTCATGGCCCGCTCGCAGGGACTTCAGGTCCGGGTCGTTACCGGGCAAGGGTACAACGGGCAGGGCGGATATGGTCCGCATGCTTGGAACGAAGTCTATCTGGACGAGCAAAAGAAATGGATTCCGCTGGATCCGACGTGGGCGCAGAGCGGAAACTGGTTTAACCCGCCGAATTTTGCGGCGACGCATATCCGCGACGGGGTGCTTTCATAACGACAGGTAAACGAAGTATGGAGTTGTAAAAAAGGAGTTGTACCGCATGCTAGAGTGGCATGTTGGGTACAGCTCCTTTTTGATCTAGCGTAAAGGCGTCATCATCTTGTTAATCATTGATTGCCCTAAGGTTGAAAAAAAGGATGCATTTCCTGCGGAATGCCATTCCGTCTGCAATAATCATGGATCGTCTCTTCTTGTTCAATCATTGTTCCCGAGGTCAACAGGAGAATGGCGAAGCGGTTGGCCTGACGTTCAAGCTTCCCCGGCATAAAGTAGGAGTGCTCCTCCAGAAAAAAACGGTTGATGCCCTTATGCAGCCGGTCGTGG
Source organism: Paenibacillus dendrobii (assembly GCF_009807035.1). Taxonomy (GTDB): domain Bacteria; phylum Bacillota; class Bacilli; order Paenibacillales; family Paenibacillaceae; genus Paenibacillus_AQ; species Paenibacillus_AQ dendrobii. Next base: position 3,015,692 of record NZ_WUBI01000001.1, on the reverse strand, counting down.
CCAAGCTCATGCGCACATACGAATCTTTGCCATTCCGGGGAGAGCTGATTGTGTATCACAATAAATCGCCTCCGCAGTTTGCGATAATAGAGGCCTTTGGTTGATTTGCCAAGATCGGTGTAGCGGATATGTATGCCAAGCGCGTTTGCAAGCTCGAAAGGACAGCTGGTCTTGTGTTTGCGGGTTAACTTTCGAATGATGTCATCCACATTGTTCACCTGCTTTGTCGGTTGTTGCCGGAATGTTGGCGGCGCTGGGTGATTTAACGGCCATCCGGATTTTCGTTATGTTTTTTCTTCCTCTTATTCATGTGCTTGGCTTCCCAGAACAGGCCGGTCAAGACATCCTTAATCCGCTGTTTATCCTCCTGATCCAAAGGAATCCCGTCAAACATCAGCTCGCCGTCCTCTTCCAGCATCTTTTTAAAATCGCGCTTGTCCTTCGAGGTTGCCCACGCAGGTAGCTGTTCAGCCGCATCCATGCCGTCCGTCCCTTCCAAATAACCCGCTGCACTCATAAACTCTCCATAGGAAGCATCCAGCGCATCGGCGAGTTTACGGATGGTAGGGGCTTTGGGAATGCCGCGCAAGCCGTTCTCCATTCGGGATATTTGCGAGTTGCTGATTCCAGCCGCTTCTGCCAATTGGTTGATTGTTAAGCCCTTTTGCTCCCGTATCTGCTTCAGCAGAACTCCAAATTCGTTTTCCACAATATGCCCACTCCTTTAATAAAGTAGAACCCGGTTCTTCCTCGTTACTATACCCGTTTGTTGCCAAAAGGTAAAGGAAAGATGTGAAAATCATACCAAAAGGTATAAAAGAGAAGGGAATCTTGCGTATATCCTTTCAAAAGGTTCAAATTTGCTGTTTTACGTCATTAACCAGAAAGTGGTATGGTAACATCATTATACGAACAAAAATGCGAACAAGCCATCATTAATTTATTTTTTTTATATGAAGGAGTGCATAACTATGGTAAAAGGACTACCGGAGCTGAACCGCCGCAAAACGCAAACTGCCGTCGAGGCATTGCTTGAAAAATATCGTATTTACAAGACTATTACCTTTGAAGCGAGGGAGGTTAGCATCACCGCTTCGTACACCGAGCGCTTTCATGGACCGACGAACGTAACATCGGACCAGACAGCGCAAGCTGCCGTTCATAATGTGGACGTGCCGGCCGCGCGAAGAGCATACTGCGAGCTCATTGAATTGATCGTGGAGAGGCTTAGCGAAAGGGAACAACTCATGATTCGTGAACGATATATGAAGCAAGACGATGTGTTCGACTATAAAGTATACAATTATATTCTGAATCCGCCGATGAGCAAGGATACATATACGAAGCTTCGAACGAAAGCCTTTTATAAAATGGCGCTGGCATTCGCTGACCTTGGCCTATTGAAGCTGGAGGATCTGCAAAAGGTTTAAACAGACGATTGAGGGAGGAAATCATAGCGAAGCGGGTTATCGGGATATGAAGTTTCGAAGCGGTTTTTATCATAAAGCATGAGCAGAAGAAATCGTAAGGGAGCAGGACGGGGGAAACCCCGTCCTTTTTTATTGGATGAGGTAGCCAACCCAAAAATACGAACGTACATTCGTACTTTTTTCTTACGAAAACGATCTTTATTCCGTCCGATTCACCATCAGCGCATCCGATTTTGGGGTGTAAGATTATATCATCGGAAATGGAAACAAGATGACAACCGAAGACTTACTCAGTCAAATGCGAGCCGGCCATAGAGCCGGTTTTTCTAATGCGGCAGATTGTCTCTTGGCCCCATTTCCGGTTTACATCTAGATGGAAAGGAGGAGCCAAAATTGCGCAAGCAAACGAATGCTATGAACGCCGGAGTCTGGCTCAGCTATAACGGAAAAAGAAATAGGCAGCTCTTATGTTGAGGGCGGCGCTCAAGCAAGCGATCGCGGATATCATTCCGCCATTGAAAGATCGGCTGTATGATGTGCAGCCTCCGCTTGAAGGAGCAGAAGAACCTTATGGTGTCATCGCCTTGGGCGAAGAGATCTGGAAGTCTGCCTGGGCCGGATACCGGCAGGTGATCCGCTTGAAGCTGTTCGCAGGCGATGCGGGGCTGGATCAGGCGGACACCTGGGCGGAAAAGTTATTGAACGGGCTGCATCACAAGCGCGTGAAGAATGCAGATGATTCTTTTTTTACGCTGTCCTACTTGGGCTCGCGGGAAGCCGAAAGGCTGGAGCCTTCAACCGGTAAGGCCTGCCGCACGCTGCGCTTCGGCGTGCATATCCCGGTGCCGGGAGCGGGCGATGCTTCATCTGAGGCAGACGAATGGCTGCAAGCGTTAACCGATTGGACAGGCAGCCTGCTGGGCATGCCGTGGACGGTCTATCATACGGCTTGGCCATCTGGTCCGGAAGACAGCGCCGTAATGTGGCGGATGACCGGCTGCGAAACGAAGATGGCGGGAGCTTCATTGTATGAAGTTCGAAAGGTTTACGTCGGGCATATTTCCGGACCGGATACATCGAGCGAGCAGCTGGCGGCCGTGTCTTTGATCGAGGGTTTGGGATCCGAGGTGCAGCTGCCTATCGATGCCAGTCAGCGCAAGTATATGTCGGTGGCGGAAGTGTCGGCGGATATGCAGGCGGATGCCTTTCTGGATGGACAGCTGCGTCTAACCCTGGTGCAGCGGCGAATGCGTCCGGCGGAAGAGGCTGCGCTAATCCGCAGAGTCGATATTCATCCTATTTTAAAGTGAGGGTTCAAAAATGGCTGTGAAAAAGACGGTTAAAACTGAAGCAAAAGTAGCTAATGCTCCCCGCTACACGCTGGCGGAACTGATGACCCGCGCCAAGGACCTGTTTGATGTCAAACAGGAAGTGATGGCGGGTGCCTTTTACGGCTTGGAGGACAAGCAGTTCACGGTGTCCGAGACCAAGGAAAAAATTGAACAATTCATGAAAGCGAAGGTGGATTAATTATGGCAGGCGGAACATGGGAAAACACGAATAAACCGGTGTTGCCGGGATTGTACATGAATTTTAAAGCAGCGGCAGCGTCCGCGATTCAAGGAGGCTCCCGCGGGACGGTAGTCGTGCCGGTCAAAGCCAACTGGGGTCCTGTGCGCGAGTTTGTGGAAATTGGCAGCGAGACTGCGATTGGGCAGGCGTTTTCGGTTGACACTCTCGATGGGGCGACCGCTTATCCGGCTCTTTATCTTGCCCTTCTTGGCGGGCCGAAGAAGCTGATGGCATACCGATTGGCGGATGACACGGCCGCAGCGGCAAGCATCACGCTCCAAAATGCAGAGGCTTCACCGGTAGCTGTACTGCAGCTGGATGCCAAATATCCGGGCAGCCGCGGCAATGGTTTTACCGTAACGGTACAGCCGGCGCTAGGCGAACCGGAAGCCCGCGAGCTTCGTCTCTATGAAGGCGCCAAATTGCTTGGCACCTACAAGGGGCAAGACGGCACGGCGGAAGCCATCGCGGAGCAGATCAATCAGGACAGCGGCAACGTATGGGTTACGGCCAAGGTGCTGGGTCAAGGCGGCATTCCCGCCGATGTCAGCGGCGCAGCCTTTTCGGGCGGCGTGAGCGGTAACGGCAAGCTGGCGAATGCGGATTACATTGCTATGCAGGAAGCGGCGGAAGGTCAAGAGTTTGACATGCTTGCACTTGACTATGCTGCCGATATGGCGCTGCTGCAGAGCTTTGCGGCTTGGATTAAACGGCTTCGCGGCGAGGGCCGCGGCGTCATGGCGGTCTTCGGAGGATCGGCTTCCGAGGATACATCGAAGGATGCGGTGAAGGCGGCTTCGGCCCGCTCGCTTGCCTTGAATCATGAGGGCATTATTAACGTGGGTACAGGGGTGCGCCTTGCCGGAACTAACTACAGTTCTGCCCAGACGGCTGCATACGTGGCTGGTCTGATCGCAGGTCAGCGTCTGAATCAATCGGCGACGTATGCGGTGACGCCTTTTGAAGACGTGACCCGCCGCTGGACCCGTTCCGAACAGGAAGAAGCGGTGAAGAACGGCGTATTCCTGCTCTTTTTCGATGGCCGTCAAGTCAAAGCCCTGCGCGGTATCAACAGCTTGACCAGCCCTGCGGAAGGACAAAACAACGCGTGGAAGAAAATCCGTTCGATCCGCGTCATGGACGCCATCAACGCCGATCTTCAGCGTGCTGCGGAGCAAGTTTACATCGGGAAGGTGAATAACACCGAGGAAGGCCGCCTGGCGTTGATTGGCGCCGTGAAGGAGTATTTGGGCCAACTGTCGCTAAGCGGCGTGATCGAACAAAACGGCTATGACGTGATTCTCGACCCAGCGTATTATGGCGATAATGCCGTGAGTCAACCGGAACCGGATCAGGTTTTCCTGCAGTGGAACGTGAAGCTGACCGACGTGATGGAGCAGTTGTTCGGAACCTTTTACGTGCAGTAATACTTAGCAGATTATCTTTTCATGAACTTAATTATTTTCAAAATATGAGGAGGAACAAACAATGTTGGATGCTTCAAGAGTGATTCTGGGGACGTATGGCCAGGCCTATATCGACGGGGTGTGGCAGACGCATATCAACAAGCTGGAAGCCAGCGTAGAATTGGAAAAAAGAGAGTTGAACCTGGTCGGAAGCGACTGGAAGGTGCACAAAAATGGCATTAAGAAGGGCACCGGCACCATGAGCGGCTACAAGGTGACCTCCGATATGATTCAGCGCGGCTTTACCAAATTCGATATCATCTCCAAGCTGGACGATCCGGAATCCTTCGGCCATGAGCGTGTGCGCCTGATCAACTGCATGCCGGACAAAATTCAGCTTGCCAACTGGACGGCAGGCGAAGAGGTACAGGAAGAAACCACGTTTACCTTTGAAGGTTACGAACTGGTGGACCCGATTGTCGGAAACTAAGCGATTATTAATTTTGTCTAAAAGGAGCATGAAGCATGAGTTTGAATGAGAATATGACCGAGGAACAAATTCTGGACAGCTTGTTTGAAGCTGCGGAGAAACTGCCGGAAGAGACCGTCCGCATTAAACGCCTGGACATGAAGATCGTGCTGCGCGGGCTGACGTCCAGCAAAGTGGACAGCATTCGGGAACGCTGTATGATTCGCCGTACGGTGAAGGGATCCGTGGAGGAGAAGGTGGATTCCGAGACCTTTAACGCGCTGCTGATTGCAGAGGCGACCGGCAAGCTTGAAGTGAAAGGCTTGTCCCTGAACGGATGGGGCGATCCCCGCATTACGAGCCGGATGAAACTGTCCGGCGGAGAGCAGGCGGTACGCCGTATGCTGCTGGCCGGAGAACTGGATGCCGTGGGAGATAAGGTGCTGGAGCTATCCGGTTTCGGCGTTGAGATTGAAGACTTAAAAAACTAATCAACTCCGGGGGAATGACGACGATGCTGTACCATCTGTGGGTGCGGCATCACCTCCGTCCCGGAGATTTCTGGCGGCTGCCGCGCGGGGAGCGACTGCTTCTGCTTGCTTTTGCAGAGAATGAGATGGACCGCATGGCTGCCCAAAATTAATACATGGAAGGAGGTGTACCACATATGGCACAAACGCTGAATTACCGCATGAACTTGGTCATCGACCCGAAAAACGTTATCAAGGCCAATCGTGAACTCCGCGCGATGGAGCGGTACTTTGAGCGTATCCAGGGCCGCGTAATGCGCATCGGCCGAACCCGCATGGCCCCCGAGATTGTATTGAGAGACCGGGCTTCGAAAGGATTGGACCGGATTCTTGGGAAAATAAACCGGGTGAAGTCGCAGATTATTGATGCGTCGGGGACGGTGAAGTTGAAGGTTGAGCAGGAGAAGGTTGCTGTTAAGGGGAAGGCTTCTGAAAGGAGAAAGGATGTAAAGACTCCGCCGATACCTGTAATTTCAGTGGATTTTTCATCTATAATACAAGCTCTCGAACTTAATACAAACTCTATTTATGTATTGAGCCAGTCCTTGAGTGGTTTGAGTCTTGGTGGAGTTAAAGAGGAAAAACCAAAATCAGCATGGGATACAATAAAAAGTTCATTTTCAAGTCTAAAGTCTTTTGGCAGTGGTCTTAAAAATGCTGGGGATATACCGAAGAAGTTTAAAGCTCTAAAAAAGGTTATAGATTTACCTGTACCTCCTGTAGTCGGGACCACAAAGTGGGAAAGATTTAAGGATGCTACCGTAAAGTATTCTGGGAAGACCCTCCAAGTTGGAAAGGCTAGCGGAGGTTTATTAGAGACTATAGGTTCTGCTGGTGAGGGAATTATGGGGGGAGGCCAAGGACTCCTAAACAATATCCAGGGAGTTATTAAAAAAGGAATGACGTCTGGCTCCCAAATATCTTCCGCTATAAGCTCAATAACCACTGGAGTAGGTGGAAGTGATCTAGGAAGCATAGCTGGTAAGGTGCTCAAAGGTGGATCAAAAAAACTCTTGGGTCCATTAGGATATGCCGCGGATGTAGTTTCGATCATTAAATCTAAACCTGGCAAAGAACAAACCCAAGCGATCGGTTCGGCTGTTGGAGGAGCTATAGGTTCTGTACTAGGGGGAACAGTAGGGACGTTAATACCAATTCCCGTTGTAGGTACGGCAATTGGTTCTGCACTGGGGGGAACAGTAGGAGACTTTGTTGGCGGAAAAGTAGGCGGTATGATTGCAGATTATGGACCTAGAATCAAGGAGTCATTTTCTTCCATGACGGGTTGGTTCTCGAAAACCTTCACTGATAAAAAGGATAAGTCCAAAGACGACATCTCCAAGAAACCCGCGATCATGACTGATCCGGACAAGCCTAGTAAACCGCAAGCATTTATTGGACCGCCAACAGTTACTAGACCATTATCACCTAACGCAGCCATTTACACAGATCCGAGTCCGCGCCTACAAGCAGCAGCATTTCCTGGTCCGGTTGCGCCGGGTGTTAAAGCCGCATCACAGATCGTCCAAATCTCTTCTGAGCAAATGACCGCCCTTTCCGGATTTTTGCGGGATTTCAAAACGGAAACGACTAACCAGTTCAATCTTCCGCCCGGGGCGGTTCAAGTCACGGTTCACGAAGAGTATCCGGTGGATGTGGAAGGGCTGATCCAGCAAATTGGGCAGCGCCTCAGATCCGAATTCCAAAAAGCGACGCAAAATCAAAAGCCGCCAACTAGAGCGTATATTTAATGGCATGACTGCGGTGAATGTCGGCTATGGAAAGAAGAGGCGCTTTTTTTGCCGGAAGGGAGGAAAACATGGCGATACAAGACATGGTTAATTTGAAAGATATGCAATTTAGGCTGAAAAGCGGCCAGGAGGAATTCATTTTTCCGGTGAATCCGGAGGAAGTCACGATCTCCCGGCAAAAAGGTTTTGATACGGTAAATATTTTATCCTACGGGGAATTCGATTTTCCGCAGGGGGACAAGGTGAAGGAAATTTCCTTCGCCTCTTTTTTTCCAAAGGTTCATGATGGGGCGATTTGCTCTGTACCGACGGCAGATTTTCACGATCCTCAGGTTGCGATGAATACGATTAACCGTTTTTTGGCCCAAAAAACGCCACTGCAGTTTACGATCTCGAATACATCCGTGAACGTGCCCGTGATTATTGCATCGCATCAATCCACATTCCGCGGGGGAGAGCCGGGGGATGTCTACTTTGAGATCACGCTTCGCACATGGAGGGAATTGAAAGCGGCCAAAACGGCAAGCAGCAGCGGTAAAACCGCAGCATTGGTGAACAAGAAACCCCGTGTCGATATGAAGCCCAAGAGCAAGAGCTACACGGTCAAAGCCGGAGATTCCTTATCTAAAATCGCCAAGCTGGAGCTCGGAAACAGCTCAGATTGGCAGAAAATCTATCAGCTAAACAAAAAAACGATTGGCAGCAATCCAAACACGATCAAACCCGGACAGAAACTGGTGATGCCATGAGCTATAAAGTGATTTTGCAGGATAAGTATGATTTATCACCTTTGGTCGAAGCAATCAATCTCCGGGATTCCCTGGAGCAGGTCGCTTACCAAGGTACGGTGAACCTGATCGTGACGCCGGATATGCCGGCGATCAGCCCAGGCATGAGCATCCGGATCAGCGGAATTCCGTATGGTAAAAAGGACTATGTGCCGCTTCTGAATCCGGCTGTCGTCTGGGAAGTGGAGAGCTCCAATAACGGTAATAAAAAAATGGCGCTGACAATCTATGACAGGACGATTTATTTGGATAAGTCCGAGGATGAATATTTGTTTCCGGCCAAACAGACGGCGACGCAGCGTTTCAAGAAATACGCAGCCGACTGGAATCTGAAAATCGCTAAGTTGCCGGATACGGGCAAGGAGCTGGGGCGTTCGGTGTACCGGACGCAGTCCATCTATGCCAGTATGTTCGCAGACCTCAGGGAAACGGCCAAGGCAGGCGGGAAGCTGTATCATCCCCGCATGGTCTCATCCGGCCTCGAATTGTACGAGCTCGGAACGAACAAAGACGTGTATATTCTGGAATATGTCACAGATACGACGCAGTCCCGCACGCTGGAAGGAGCCGCAACCAAAGTGAAGGTGCTGGCTACCACAGCAAGCGAGTTCGGGCAGGAGATTCCCTCCAAAGTGATGGCGATCACCGAGAAAGACATCGACAAGTACGGCCAGCTGCAGGCCATTATCCAGGATGACGAAGTGAAATCAAATGCAGCCGCCAAGGAACTGGCGAAAAGCAAGCTGCGCGGGATTTCGCAGACCATTTCTCTGAATGCACCGGACATCAATACGATCCGTGCCGGGGATGCCGTTATGCTGGGCGGGATGAAGCTGCTGGTGATTTCGGTCAGCCGTGAGCTGGGAAGCCCGGGGAATATGTCGCTGGAGCTAGGCACATACGATGATGTGAAAAGGAGGTTTTACCTTGAATAAAGATCCTTACGGCCAGCTGGCGTCTGCGCTTTACTCCTCTGTAGGAAAACATGCGAAACTGGCGCTCGGAGGTGCTGGTGCGGTACTTGGGACGATGACCGGGACCGGACTGAAGCTGGATGATTTCAAGCATGAACTTCAGGATTACATGGTTGCCGAGCTGCCGGGGCTTTTTTCGGTGCCGCGATTTATGATGTCAGGCACGACTGCCCAGGTCGAGCAGCCGGATTGGGATCATAAGCAGATGGATACTTCTTTTTATTTTGACAAGAACGAAGTGAAGGATGTCAGTTTGAAGCTTGTACTACAACCAGGTGACCGGGTGCTTGTCTTACGCGTTAACGGAGGCAATGACGCGGTCGTGATATGCAAGGTGGTGAGTGGGCATGGCTAACCTGTTTCCGGAAACGGAGGACATGGTTTGGACAGACGTGACCGAACCGGGGCTGCTGGAACAAACCGAAGCCGTTTTTGGCCGCAGCTGGAGATTTGATTTTGACGCGGGTGAATTTATCATGTCGCCGACACGCCAAATGACGGTGGCCGATGATAAGGAGGCTTGGGTCATTTGGTGCGAAAAAGCCATTCGTACGCCGCGTTATCGCTACGTGATTTACTCTCGCGATTACGGAAGCGAACTGGAAGATCTGATTGGCAGAGGCAGCCGTTCGCTTCAGGAAAGCGAGATCCAGCGGATGGTGACGGAAACGCTGCTCGCAGATGCCAGGACACAGAGCGTGGATCAGTTCGCTTTTGACTGGAAAGGGGAAGCTTGTCGCTTCAGCTGCCGTATTACGAACATCCATGATGAAATGGAAACAATCGAAAGCGTGGTGATCTAATGGCAGACTTGCCGCAATATTTGCAGGAACAGACGGAAGAAGAAATATTGAACCGCATGCTGGAGAAAGTGCCTTCGGATATCGACAAGTCGGAAGGTTCTTTTATTTGGGATGCGCAGGCTCCGGTGGCTTTCATGCTGTCCGAGGCGGCGCTTTGGGCGCAGGAGCTGCTGAGACGGGGATTTGCCAGCACGGCAGCAAGCGATAATGACCAATTCCGCTCCGCTGAACTGGATTTACGGACAGCAGAGCATGGGATTACGCGACGGGAGGCCGTTGCTTCTTCGGGTAGCGTTCTTTTTACGGGGAAGCCGGGTACGAAAGTGCCCGTTGGCACGTTTGTAGCAACGCCCGCTGATGACGTATCCGGGGAGCTTTCAGTGGAGTACGTCACGACATCAGCCGTTGTCCTAGACGAATTCGGAACCGCTGAAGCGGCGATCCGCGCGGTCACGGCAGGGAAAAATGGTAACGTGCCCGCTCGCGTCATACAGGTCATGAATTCATCGGTTAGCGGCATTTCATCTGTCACGAATCCCGAACCAACGAGAAGCGGGGCGGATACAGAGTCGGACCAGTCGCTGTTAGAGCGATTCTATGCGAAGGTCCGCAGCCAAGGGACGAGCGGCAACAAGGCGCAGTATATCCAGTGGGCGAATGAAATCGCCGGCGTCGGAGGCGTGGAGGTCGTTCCTTTATGGAAGGGCCCTGGGACGGTTGCGCTGTATCTTTTGGATACGGATAAACGGGCAGCAAGCACTGAAATCGTGAAAGCCGTACAGCTGCATATCGATCCGACACAGGACGGGCAGGGAGAAGGGCTGGCACCGGCGGGGCCGGTGGTTACCATTTTGCCTGCGGAGGAAGTGAAAATCGATATTTCCGTTAAGGTACAACGTACGCAGGAGAGGCCTTCGACGCTCGATGAAATCCGGAAGCTCATTGGCGATGGGGTTCAAACGTATTTGCAGCAAATTGCCTTTAACCGGAAAGACCCTTTGGTGCGTTATACGCGGATTGCTGCCGTTCTTCTCGACATCCCGATTATCGTGGACTACTCGAATTTGACCATTAACGGGAATGATGCGCAGCAAAATATCGAAATCGGGTCCGGTCAAGTGGCGGTGCTGGGGACGGTGAGCGTAAGTGAATAAGAATGAAATGAACAGCTTGCGGGGACGCGAGCTGTTTTCGTATCTGCCGTTTTATTACGAGAACTCCCGCGTCATGCAGTCCGATATGGATGCCAAAGGCGGCGAGATGGACCTGCTGTATCAGGCGCTGGATGCGGCAGCCGCGCAGTTTTTCGTCAGGACCGCCACTTGGGGATTAGGCCGTTGGGAGTTTGAACTGGGTATTCCTACCGACCAGGCCAAGCCGCTGGATCAGCGCCGTGCCGTGGTTGAGTCTAAGCTGCGGGGAGCGGGCCAATTTTCCGGGGGCTTGGTGAAGAATGTTGCTGAAGCCTACGACGGTGGAAAGGTGGAAGTTTCTTTTCAACCTTCGGAATGGGGCTTTATGGTTAAATTCATCGACACCATTGGGATTCCACCGAATCTGGAGGATTTGAAGGCAGCGGTGGAGGAGATCAAACCGGCGCATTTGGCGGTGAAGTACGAGTTTAGATATTTAATCATTAGAGAAATTCATGAGGTTATGGCTTTAAATGAATTACAGCAAGTCCCATTATCAAAGTTTACAGGAGGTGCTCCAATTGTCGAGTAATACACCATATCTTGGATTACTAAAAAAGGATCCAACTACGGATGGAAATGAAACATTTAATATTAAAACGATGTTGAATGAAAACTGGGATAAGATTGACTTTGCAACAGATGGTCTACAATCGCGGGTAACCAAGGTAGAGGATAGGCTCAATGTGCCCTCTTCGGCGGATATTACATTGCAGCCCGGTCTGCAAATTTTGAAAGGCGTTGAGCGGGACAGTCTGTTTAAGCTGGGCTCAATAAAAGGACGTACGTTGATTAATTTGACGGGACGGATAGGGAAAGGGGATGATCCGTCTAAACTCATTAATTATTTTTTAACATCAACCGTCGAATCTGGGTCAACTAAAATCACTCTCTCATCTTCATCTGTTGGATCTCTTGCTGTGAGGCCGATTACTTTTTCATCAGGAAAAAAATATATTCTGCTTGGAGATGTAAAGAATGGCAACACGACTGAAGATATTTTTATTCAATGCGCTTCGGCGAATACTATTGAAATCTTTCCGTTAATAAAGTCTTTGGATTCCTCCAAATTTGTAACCATAGCGACAAAGTATGCACCGTCAGCGGATCTTACAACTGGTTCTGTGGAAGCTGTATTTCAAGGGACCGCGGGGCAATATGCTTGGGTCAAAAATTTAAGAGCATACGAAATTTCAGAAGCTGAATACTTCGCGATTGATAGTATGTCATCCGAACAATTGGCTGATAAATACCCATATGTTTACAGTGTAACACCCGTTAGTAATCCGTATGCGATCCGTTATGGTGAGAATTTGTTACCGCCATTTACTGAATGGCTAACTTCTCCTATTGGTGGAACATATGATATTAAAAGTGCATATGAATTGGCCTTTACAGGCGTGGCAGATAAGTCATATTACTTATACGTGGAGATTCCATTAATGCCGAATACTGACTATTGTCTCAGTGCAAATCATAATGGGTACTTATCTGTAACTAACACCGAACTGAATGTCATACTAGTAGCAAATACGCAAGATCAAAGTATTAATTTCAATACGGGAGCGTCCACCGCGGTTCGGATATACTTATCAAATGTATCTTATACCGGAACAGCAGGATCCTTCTACTTCGCCGAACCGATGCTAAACATAGGTTCCACACAGAGAACTTTTAAACCACGAGTAGACAACATGATAGCACTGCAAACAGATTTATTTGCAGACCCTGTGACAGGTGGGGATGCTGATGAAGTTTTCTCTAGAGAGGGGCAGTATTTAAAACTAGAAAAGTGGAAGAAATCTGTATTGGATGGAGCGCTTAGCTACTCACTGAGACATACAACAGCAGGCTTTAAAGTGGTCTCATTTCCGTTGCAAGGAGCAAAAGCAGGACAAGGTCAAGAATATGGGACTATGATAAAGTATGATGGATCTTTACTTGCTAACCCTAAAAATGACACTTTGATACAAAGTGATATGTGGTCTAATCGGACATGGGAATCGACAGTAATTCTCTCAATCGCTAACGCTGACAGCGGATGGGGTGAAAGCTACACTCCTACACTTGATGAGATTAAGGCGTACTTCATGGGCTGGAAGATGTGTGATGGTGTTCTGGCTACAAACACTTACAATGGCTCTGGCATAAAGTATTGGGTCTACAGGTTGGATGGCATCTCAAATGATATAAATAATTGGGATGGCACAACAACAACACTGCCATCAACAAAAGCCCCAAACTGGAATCCTTACAAACTTTTATACAAACTCGCAACACCTGTAGTTGAGGCAGTCGTATCCGATGGCTGTTTCACGCTGATAGAGGGAGATAACCAAATTGAAGTCGGTACAGGAATTGTGTTACGGGAAGGTGTGAAACCTGCACTGTATGTTGATGGGGGAGTTCAATATTATTGGTTAAACAATTTAGCTGTTGATATTGTTACTGGCAGCCATTCTGTTTTCGAATATTCAACAAATAATATACTCAAGGTACTCAAAAATAATGTGGATGAGTCCAGTAAATGGACGGTTTTCGCCAATCATGACAGTGCACCTAAAAAGGGAATGATTGCGATGATAAGAGATGATAAGTACGAGCAATCAGCATTCTATAGTGCTACCTATATAAAGCTCGACAAATCCCCTGTTGTACCAATCACTGGCACAGTGGCAACAAACGAAAAGGCCCAGCTTACCGATCTGACTGCAGGTGTGCAAGAGGCTCTGCAGCGTGTCAGTGTAGTTGAGATGAAGAAGGCTGAGAAGGATGCACCGGGGTGGATTACGCCAACGTTGCTGAATGGCTGGGTAAGCTATAACAATAGTGGGTACACAACAGTTCGTTTTTTCAAAGATTCACTGGGTTTTGTTCATATTGACGGGTTGATTAAAAATGGGAGCATATTAGCCGGTACGACTGTTTTCGTATTACCAGTTGGATATCGCCCTAGTCAGGCACTATCTAGTGCATCAGTATCGGAGGATGCAATAAAAATATCGGTTACAAGAATTAAAGTTGAAACTGACGGTCAAGTTAGATTATCATCAGGAGCCTTGCGAGATCTTGCGGTCCTCAATATTCCACCATTTTTAGCAGAACAATAAAGGAGGTATCACATGAAAGCCGTACCTAAAGTAAATACAGAAGGCCTCTATATTGAGGATATGCTAGTGGACGATGCCTTTTCTGGTGTCGTCCCTTTTTATGACTCTAAATCGTCAGTAACTTTGGAATCTAAAGATGAGCCTGGGCTACCAACAACTCTTGAAGAACAAGATCTAAAAATTGTCGGCTATATAGTCGGTGTACCGGTCCCTTCAGGATTATATAATCCATGTTTTGATCTTGCCGCATGGGAAGCTAGAGAGGACGACAAATCGGTTGATTCTACGGTCTTCTGGAAGGAAGGTCTTTCAACTGAAGAAATAAATGAACTGACCAAACCGCCGGGGCCAAGTGAGCTGGAACAGATCGTCGCTAAACTCGAAGAACGTGAAATGGAGGTAGCCGATCTAAAATCGCAGAACGAAGCGCTTGGTGGGCAGATAGTCAGAATGGAACTGCGTGTTCTTACGCTTGAAAATTTAAAGTAGGAAGGAGATTTCGCACTTGTTCGAGAACGATTTTGAACGCCTGAAATACTACTTTGAAAAAAAATGGGCTAATGACCTCCAACTTAAACAATATGTAGATTTCAAGGTAATTACACAGGAAGAATATAAGTTGATTACGGACCGGGAATACCAAGGTTAAGTAAAATTAGTCAGCATTCAGTTTGATGACTCACATAAAATAAGGTTTAACTTTTCAGTTAAGGGAGAGCGTATCTAGTTTTATTTCAAAATTTGAAGGCTTTTCCGCCCCCTCTCATCCGGGGGCTTTTTCATTACCAAGCCAAAGGAGGAAATCAAGGTGGGCGAAGGAGTGAATGCAAAAAACAAAGAAAATTCAAATCAGCTTGTAGATATACAAATTCAACTCGCGAGGATTGAAAAAACGCTTGAAGTAGTTCCCACGCTTGCCGCAGCAGTCGAGACGCTCAGGGAAATCGCCCGCAATGCGGATCAATCCGCCAAGTCAGCACATCAAAGGCTGGATCAGCTTCAGACAGCCAAAGAGATTGCTGATGAAGCATTAAGAACGGCACAGATGGCGATTGCTGAGCAAAACGCTCAGAAGGAAGACCAGATGTGGTTCAAAAGAACATTCTATGGCTCGATCATTACAGCCGTGGCTAGTGGTATCGTTGCCGCCCTATGGGCGGCTTTTAAATTTTCAGGACATTAATGATAAAGGAGTCGGAGAAAAGATGGATTGGAACACAATTTGGCAGCTCATCGATCCCAAGCTCATCATTGTGGTGGCAGCTTGTTGGATCATTGGTTTTATGTTGAAACAAACTCCGCGGGTACCCGACTGGAGCATTGTTTATGTTGTTACGTTAACTGCAATTCTGCTGACGATCTGGCTTACCGGATTCGGTCCGGAATCCATCATCCAAGGCATTCTTGCCGGAGCGTTCGCGGTTTACGGTAATCAGCTGGTTAAACAGGCCGTGAAGATAGCAAAAAATAATCCGTGGGATTAAAAGTTATACCACCACTCTGAACTCCAAATCTCAAGAGGAGGACACTTAACAACATGAACAAAAATGAATTCATCTCAACCCTCACCCCATGCGCCATCTCCGACATGCAGCGCTGCGGCATTCCGGCCTCCCTTACAATCGCCCAGGCCATCCTGGAATCGAATTGGGGGACAAGCGGTTTGACGCAGCAGGCCAACAATCTTTTCGGCATCAAGGGTAAAGGGCCGGCGGGGAGTGTGGACATGCCCACGACGGAATATGTGCAGGGTAAGCCTGTTAAGGTTACGGCTTCTTTTCGCAAGTACCGTTCTTGGGCGGAGTCGGTTGCAGATCATTCGAATCTTATACTTGGCGGCACCCGCGACAATCCTACCCGTTACCATGGCGTACTGAACGCTAACTACAAAACAGCAGCCGAAGAGATCTGGAAGGGGGGCTACGCCACCGATCCGCAGTATCCCGCCAAGTTGATTGCGATTATGGAAGCATACAATCTGTCTCGATATGATAGTCTGAAAGGAGATGCGGAAGAAATGGAAAAGGCAGAACTGCAGCAGCAGCTTCAAGCATTGACGAAAAGGGTAGAAGACTTACAAGGGCAGCTGTCCCAGCTGGCGGCCAGAGACCGGATGCCCATTCCGGTATGGGCGGAATCTGCGGTGAAGACAGCCGTGGCGAAGGGAATAATCGACACGCCTGATCAGTGCAGCTACGATTTCTACCGGATGCTCGCGCTGTTCGAACGCCTCAAGCTTTTGTAACCAGAGCAACAACAGAACGGGAATGTAGGGAACTCATGTTTACAAGTTGCATTTAGCGAGGCTCCATATCATCGAGGAGCAGGAGATGCTATGGGGTCAGTTTTTTAATTGGCATTCCGTTCAGTTTCTTTTATGGGAGATTACTGAAATTGAAGAATAGTATTCATTTAGTCAACGTCAAACGTAGCAATAGACAGCTCGAAGTAGCGGAGGGGACGGAATCGATCTGAAGAAACGCAAGCGGTCGCCTAAAAGTTTTTCAAAGGAAAGCTGGCATCGGAAGAACGATCCATAACCGCATCGGTCACCTCGGACGATGTCAAGAACTTAGATTTATTCAAATTTGTTCTTCAAATATAAGACAATATCGAATAGCATAAGAAGTAGCTAGGCATCACTATGGCGGATATTACTTAACCTTTATAATTAAGCGTTTACAATGCACCTCTATTCTCAAGTAGCGGAGGGAGAGCAATGGAAAAATACATATTGTCTTTGGACCAGGGAACGACGAGCTCGCGCGCGATTTTGTTCAATAAAGCCGGTGAGATCGTCTATACCGCGCAAAAAGAGATCACGCAATATTTTCCCCAGCCGGGCTGGGTGGAGCATAACGCCAACGAGATTTGGGGTTCGATTCTGTCGGTCATCGCATCGGTTCTGTCCGAATCGGGCGTGAAAGCGGAGCAGATCGAAGGCATCGGCATCACCAACCAGCGGGAAACGACCGTCGTGTGGGACAAGGAAACCGATGAGCCTGTGTACCACGCGGTTGTATGGCAGTCGCGGCAGACGAGCAGCATATGCGAAGAGTTGAAGTCCAAGGGATACAACGATATCATTCGCGAGAAAACAGGCCTTCTCATCGACCCCTATTTTTCTGGAACCAAGGTGAAGTGGATTCTCGATCATGTGGATGGCGCCCGGGAAAAAGCGGAGCAAGGCAAACTTCTTTTCGGCACGATCGACTCCTGGCTGATCTGGAAATTCACCGGGGGCAAGCGGCATGTTACAGACTACTCCAATGCATCCCGCACCTTGATGTACAACATTCACGAATTAAAATGGGACCAGGAGCTGCTGGAGATTCTTGGCGTGCCTGCGTCCATGCTGCCTGAAGTACGCCCCTCTTCCGAGGTATACGGTCACACCGTCAAGCATCACTTCTTCGGGCAAGAAATTCCGATTGCGGGAGCGGCCGGCGACCAGCAGGCGGCGTTGTTCGGCCAGGCTTGTTTTGATGAGGGGATGGCGAAGAATACCTATGGTACCGGCTGCTTTATGCTCAAACATACTGGCGAAACCGCCGTTCACTCCGAGCACGGTCTACTGACCACAATCGCTTGGGGCATTAACGGCCGCGTGGAATATGCGCTGGAAGGCAGTATTTTCGTGGCGGGATCAGCCGTGCAGTGGCTTCGGGACGGCCTTCGCATGCTCAAAGACTCCAAAGAGAGTGAGGATTACGCTGCGCGGGTCAGCAGCACAGAAGGGGTCTATGTGGTACCTGCATTTGTGGGTCTGGGCACGCCATATTGGGATAGCGATGTCCGAGGCGCGGTCTTTGGCCTCACTCGCGGCACGTCGAAGGAGCATTTTATCCGTGCTGTGCTGGAGTCGCTGGCCTATCAGACGCGTGACGTCATATCAGCCATGGAGGGAGATTCCGGCATTGAGCTGAGAACCCTGCGCGTGGACGGCGGTGCCGTGCACAACAATTTCCTGATGCAGTTCCAGAGCGACATTCTCGGGGTACCTGTAGAGCGTCCGGTGGTGAACGAAACCACGGCCCTTGGAGCAGCTTATCTGGCAGGACTTGCGGTCGGATATTGGAAGAGCCAAGAGGAAATATCGGAGCTGTGGGCGAAGCAGCATGAATTTGAGCCGGTCATGAGCGAGGACGTGCGCGAGGCTTTATATGGAGGCTGGAAAAAAGCTGTGCATGCTGCCATGGCATTCAAGTAAGCATCGTGTGGTTCACGCTGCATTTTTTCGATGAAAGACGTCAAAACGAACACGAGTGGATTCAATGGAAATCGATCCTGATTGAAGTGATAGAATAAGTGCGCGCTATTATGATCTTTTGTGCATGCAGAGGAGATGAGCATACATGACATTCACGAACTTGGAACGGCAACAGGTGATGAGAACATTAAGCAGCGAAACATTTGACGTCCTGGTGATTGGCGGCGGGATTACGGGGGCAGGCATTGCCCTGGACGCGGCCACGCGCGGGATGAAGATCGCTTTAGTAGAGATGCAGGATTTCGCGGGAGGTACCTCCAGCAGATCCACCAAGCTGGTTCATGGCGGACTTCGCTATCTGAAGCAGTTTGAGGTCGGAATGGTAGCGGAAGTCGGGAAGGAACGGGCGATCGTGTACGAGAACGGTCCGCATGTGACCACGCCGGAATGGATGCTGCTGCCGATGCATAAAGGTGGTACGTTCGGCAAATTCAGCACGTCGATCGGGCTCCGGGTATATGATTCCTTGGCCGGCGTCAAAAGGGGGGAGCGGCGCTCCATGCTGTCCGTTCAGCAGACCCTGGATAAAGAACCGCTCATCAAAAAAGAGGGTCTTAAAGGCGGCGGATACTACGTCGAGTACCGGACGGATGACGCGCGTCTCACCATTGAAGTCATGAAGGCTGCCGTGGAGCACGGGGCTGCGGCTTTGAACTACACCAAAGTGGAGAGTCTCATCTACGATGACAATAAGCAGGTGAAAGGTGCCGTCGTCCGCGATTTCCTGACAGGGGATGCCTATGAGATCAAAGCCGCCAAGGTTGTTAATTCCACGGGTCCCTGGGTCGACCGGATTCGGGAAATGGATGCTTCCAAGAAGGGGAAGACGCTCCGATTGACCAAAGGTGTCCATCTCGTGATCGACCAGTCCAGATTTCCGCTGCGGCAGGCGGTTTATTTTGATACCCCGGATAAAAGAATGGTGTTCGCCATCCCGCGTGACGGCAAAACCTACGTGGGTACCACGGACACATTTTATGATCAGGATCCGGTCCATCCGCAAATGTCGGCAAGTGATCGGAGTTATATCGTCAACGCCATTAATTTCATGTTTCCGGATGTGAACATAACCGAGCGGGATATCGAGTCCAGCTGGGCCGGCGTGCGTCCGCTCATCTATGAGGAGGGTAAGGACCCGTCGGAGATTTCGCGGAAGGACGAGATTTGGGAGTCGGGCAGTGGACTGCTGACCATTGCCGGCGGCAAATTGACAGGATACCGCAAGATGGCGGAGACGATTGTCGACGTGCTGTCCCAAAAGCTGAGCGAAGCCCAGCACCGTTCCTTTAAAGCTTGCCGGACCAAGCATCTGCCCATCTCGGGCGGTGATATGGGTGGCTCCAAAGGATTCGACGCTTGGGTGCAAAAGGCTGCCCCGGCGGGCGTACAAGCTGGATTAACGCAAGAGGAGGCGGTTCGGCTGGCCCGCATGTATGGCACGAATACGCACAAGGTCTATCAGCGAATCGCTGAAGGTAAGGAAGAAGCGAATGCTTTCAACATGCCGCTGGCGCTCTATGGACAGCTTGCTTATGCGCTGGATGCAGAAATGGTAGCTTCTCCTGTAGATTTCTTGACCCGCCGTACAGGTGCAACGCTGTTTAACATCGATTTGGCGCGGAAAATGAAAGAGCCTGTCATTAAGATGATGTCCTCCTGTCTAGGATGGAGTGCGCAGGCTGAGGCGCGTTTTAGAGCAGAAACGGAAAGGGCGCTCGCGGATGCGGTTACTCCGATGCAGGATTAATTGTTTGCGAAAACAAACGGAATGGATCATAAAATGCAAAATAAGGGCCTTGAACAGGTGCTTTATTTTGCATTTTCGTTTTATTTTGTCCGAATTTGCATGAACATGTAGATTCGTGTCTGAATATAATTCTGACATGCTGTAAAATATTTCTTGAAACTGCCTATCTCTTATAGTAAAGTTTTGTATTAAATAACGATATATTTATACAAAACGATGTTTTTGATGTAAATCAACGATTTTCCCATCATGAATCTTCCTTCTTATTTACTTCGCATGCAGACAGAAGTCACTCCCACTCCTACGACTTCACTACATATTCATGCATGAACATTCACTGTCTATTTCAGGCAAAATACCCACTCGCGTTTTACCCGTTTCCAAAAAGATTTCGACAGACCCGATCCCGTGTTTCCTTCAAAATTTAAGCGCTGTAACTTTGACGGAATTCGAACCTGACTTCATTGCCGCTTAGAACCTAAAGGGCTCTGCGGGGTTGTTTTTTGTACCCATTTGACCTCTGTTCAATTGATGATCAAGCCAATTTATTATTGACCAAAAGGAGTTTTTGCATGGGCAAGCCAATACTCGAGATCAAGGATCTCCGGACGCATTTCTTTACCGACCGTGGGGAAATACCGGCAGTGGATGGTGTCGATCTGTATCTGAATCCGGGTGAAGTGCTTGGTGTCGTCGGTGAATCGGGCTGCGGCAAGAGCGTAACTTCACTATCGGTGCTCAAGCTGGTGCCAATTCCGCCGGGCAAAATCGTGAGCGGTTCCATTTTATTCAAAGGCAAGGATATTGTACCGCTAAGGGAATGGGAAATGCGCAAAATTCGGGGCAACTCCATTTCCATGATTTTTCAGGAGCCGATGACTTCGCTTAATCCGCTCTTTACGGTAGGGCAGCAGATTACAGAAACGGTGCGTCTGCACAGAGGCATCAACCGAAAAGAAGCACGCAGCTTAACGCTGGACATGTTGAAAAAAGTAGGCATTGCCAGAGCCGAGTCCATTATCGATGAATATCCCCATCAGCTGTCCGGAGGCATGAGGCAGAGGGTCATGATCGCCATGTCGATTGCCTGTAATCCTGAATTACTGATTGCCGATGAGCCGACTACGGCGCTGGATGTCACGATTCAGGCTCAAATTCTGGATTTGATCCGTCGTCTTAACGAAGAGCAGGGTATGGCCGTCATGATGATTACGCATGATCTTGGCGTCGTCGCCGAAATGTGCCACCGGGTAGCGGTCATGTATGCAGGAAAGGTGGTGGAGGAAGGCAGCGTGCATAATATCTTTAAAAATCCGCTGCATCCCTACACGCAAGGCCTGATCCAGTCCGTTCCCCGCATGAATGAAACCAGGGAGCGATTGTATTCCATTCCGGGCAATGTCCCGATCCTCAGTAAAAATATGCAGGGATGCCGCTTTGCTGCCAGATGTCCGCATGTCATGCAAAGATGCATGGAAGCGCTACCAAAACTGACGGAACAAGAATCCGGGCATAGCTGCAGATGCTGGCTGCATGAAACCCAACAGGAGGATGCCGTATGAGTGAGCCATTGCTTGAGGTTTCGCATCTGAAAAAATACTTTCCGATCCGCAAAGGACTGTGGAACAAAACGATAGGTCACGTCAAAGCAGTCGACGATATTTCCTTTTCTGTGCGCCGCGGGGAAACCTTCGGCCTGGTGGGCGAATCGGGCTGCGGCAAATCCACTACCGGACGCTCGATCTTGCGTTTGATCGAACCGAGTGAAGGCAAGGTCATGTTTGAAGGGCGAGAGATTACGGGGTTGTCCATGGAAGCCATGCGGAAGCAGCGCAGGGATATGCAAATTGTATTCCAGGATCCTTTTTCCTCGCTCGATCCCAGGCATAGCGTACAGCGAATATTGGAGGAACCGCTGATCGTCCACGGAGTATCCAGCCGCAAGGAGCGGCAGGAGCGGATCGAGAAGCTGATCGATGTCGTGGGTCTGACCCGCACGCATTTGCACCGTTATCCTCATCAATTCTCAGGCGGGCAGAGGCAGCGGATCGGCATCGCCAGGGCACTGGCCCTGCAGCCCAAGCTGATCGTAGCTGATGAACCTGTGTCGGCGCTCGATGTGTCCATTCAGTCTCAGGTGATTAACCTGCTGCAGGATCTGCAATCCGAATTCAATCTGACCTATATATTCATTGCGCATGACCTCAGCGTGGTGAAGCATATATGCGACCGGGTCGCAGTCATGTACTTGGGACGAATCGTGGAAATCGCGGACAAGCATCAGCTCTATGATACTCCGCAGCATCCCTACACCCAGGCCCTTCTCTCTGCTGTACCCGAGCCTGATCCGGATTTGAAGCGGCAGCGGATTATTCTGCAGGGGGAGGTGCCAAGTCCGGCCAATGCGCCGGTGGGCTGCGCTTTCCATACGAGATGCCCGAAGGCGATGAAAGTCTGCAGCGAGGTCCGTCCTCAGCTTATGGATACCGGGGGCAGACATATGACGGCTTGCCATTTGTACACGCCGGTTTCATCCGGTATGCCATCGTAAATCCATTCGGTTTAATGCGGCGTAGCTGCTGCTTGTGGCCTTGTCTATAACAAGGGTTCGGACGAACCTGGCAAGGTCCCGCATATAAACATTTATCCGTGAAGAAAAGAAAGGGGAAAAAACAATGAAGAGATGGACAAGCGTTTTCCTGGCTCTAACGATGGTACTGGTATTTGCGCTTGCGGGATGCGGCAGCAAGAGCGACGGGAAGCAGGCATCCGAGACGCCGAAGACAACCGACAACAGCAGTGAAAAGAAAGAAGATCCGAAGCCGGAGGAGAAGAAGGCGCAGGATACGCTGATATTCGGACGCGGCGGGGATTCGGTCGCACTGGATCCAGCCATCGTTACCGATGGCGAGTCCTTGAAGATCGGACATCAAGTGTTCGATTCGCTGCTGGAGTATAAGGAAGGGGTAACGGAAGTTCAGGCAGCCCTTGCCGAGAGCTGGGAAGTATCCCCGGATGGCCTGAAGTATATATTCAAGCTGCGCCAAGGCGTGAAGTTCCATGATGGCACAGACTTTAATGCAGATGCCGTCGTGTTCAACTTCAAACGCTGGAGCGATCCGAAGAGCGAATTCAAGTTTACAGACGATTCATTCGACTATTATGATTCCATGTTCGGTCCGGAAGGCTCACGCGTCATCAAGGACGTGAAGGCCGTGGACGCGAATACGGTCGAGTTCACACTGAGTCAGCCGCAGGCGCCGTTCCTGCAAAATATCGCCATGACATGCTTCGGCATCGCCAGCCCGGCAGCGATCAAGGAGAAGAAGGAAAACTTCAAGAACGAGCCGGTCGGCACAGGCCCATTCGTATTCAAAGAGTGGAAGCGCAACGACTCCATTACCTTGGAGAAGAATCCAAACTATTGGAAGCAAGGACTTCCGAAACTGAATAAAGTGATCGTGCGTTCCATTCCGGATAACTCCGCACGCTTCAACGCGCTGCAAAACGGAGAAATCGACATCATGGAAGATCTGAACCCGGATGATCTGTCCGTACTCGAAAGCAAAAGCGATCTGCAAAAAATCAACCGTCCATCCTTTAACATCGCTTACCTCGGTTTCAACCTGAAGAAAAAGCCGTTTGACAATGTCAAAGTGAGAGAAGCGCTGAGCCATGCGGTTAACAAGCAAGGCATTATCGATGCGTTCTTTGCGGGTCAAGCCAAACCGGCCGTCAATCCGATGCCTCCTACGCTTTGGGGCCATAATGACAGCATTCAGGACTATGATTATAACCTGGATACGGCCAAGCAGCTTCTTGCCGATGCTGGATATCCGAACGGCTTGCCGGATCCGGTTACGTTCTATGCCATGCCGGTATCCCGTCCTTACATGCCGGATGGCAAGAAAGTGGCTGAAGCGATCCAGGCAGATTTTGAAAAAATCGGTGTCAAAGTCAACATCCAATCTCCGGAGTGGGCTACATATCTGGATGATACGAAAGTGGGTGCCAAGGACGACATTTACATGATGGGCTGGACAGGTGACAACGGTGACCCGGACAACTTCATTTACACGTTGCTTGATAAGGATTCCATTCCAGGCAACAACCGCAGTTTCTACGTGAATGAAGATCTTCATAAAATCCTGATCGAAGCCCAGAAGGAAGTTAGTCAGGACAAACGCGTCGAGCTGTACAAACAATCGCAGGAAATCATCAAGAAAGACATTCCATGGATTCCTCTCGTGCATACGACGCCGATCTTGGCCGCCAAAGCCAACCTGAAAGGTTATGTGCCTTCTCCAACCGGAACGGAAGCTTACAGCAACATGTATTTTGAATAAAATCGGCAGGTGAATTGCATTGAGCTCATACGTATTGAAACGCCTGTTGATCCTGATTCCGGTCCTCATCGGGATGACGATCATCGTGTTCTCCATCATTCATGCCATTCCGGGTGATCCGGCGGAAACGATTCTCGGCCAAAAGGCCACGGAGCAATCCAAGGAGGCGCTGCGCGAGCAGCTGGGGCTGAAAAAGCCTTGGCTGCAGCAGTATTTTACGTATCTGGGGGATCTGGTAAAAGGCGATTTGGGAAAATCGATCCGGACCAAGGAACCGATTGCGAAGGAAATCATGCCGTACCTTGCAGCCACGCTGGAGTTGACATTCACGAGCATGCTGTTCGCTACGTTCGTGGGAATGAATGCCGGTATTATCAGCGCCTGGAAGCAAAATTCCTGGTTTGACTACATTATCATGGTGATTGCTCTGATGGGTGTCTCGATGCCGATCTTCTGGCTAGGACTTATGGAGCAGTGGATATTCTCGATCAAGCTGCACTGGCTTCCGTCCATCGGACGGATGGACCAGCGCGATCCGGTGGAATCGGTCACGAATCTGTATATCATTGACTCTCTAATCGCAGGCAGATGGGATCAGCTGTGGACCGTCATGAAGCATCTGGTGCTGCCAAGCATTGCGCTTGGTACGATTCCAATGGCTATTATTGCGAGGATGACCCGTTCGAGTATGCTGGAGGTTATGAAATCCGACTTTGTCCGCACGGCCAAAGCCAAGGGGATGTCCCAGTTTTTCGTGGTGTACAAGCATGCTCTGAAAAATGCTTCCATTCCGGTATTGACCGTCATCGGATTGCAGACAGGCTCGCTGCTTGGCGGTGCCGTGCTGACCGAAACCATCTTCGCCTGGCCGGGAGTGGGGCGATACATTTTTGAAGCGATCAGCTCCCGGGATTATCCGGTGATTCAAAGCGGCATTCTCATTATTGCGTTCATATTTATCGTCATCAATCTGATTGTGGATCTGCTGTATGCCTTAATTGATCCGCGCATCCAGTATAAATAAGGGGGAAGAACATGCCAGAAGTTACGGTTAACCCAAGCTCCGCCGCCGCTCCGGTCATGGAGGAAGTTTCGGGCCCCTGGCGTGATGCGTGGAGGGCGTTCCGTAAGAATAAAACCGCAATGATCGGTTTGGTTATTATTATTTTCTTCATCCTCATTGCTTTGATCGCTCCGCTGATCGCCCCTTTTGGTTACAAGGATCAGCAACTGATGGACCGCCTGAAACCGCCATCCTCAGCCCACTGGTTCGGGACGGATGATCTTGGACGCGATCTGTTCAGCCGGGTGCTGTATGGGGCGAGAATTTCACTTTGGGTCGGATTTTTCTCCGTGATCGGTTCTATTGTAGCGGGTACGACACTAGGCATCATTGCGGGCTACTTTGGTAAATGGGCAGATATGGTCATTTCAAGGGTGTTCGATATTTTGCTGGCCTTCCCAAGCATCCTGCTCGCCATCGCGATTGTCGCCATCCTCGGTCCTTCGCTTCAAAATGCGCTGTACGCGATAGCGATCGTCAACATTCCCACTTACGGGCGGCTGGTCAGGGCGAAGGTGCTCAGTTTGAAGAACGAGGAGTATATCACCTCAGCCAAGGCCATCGGGATGAGAAACATCCGCATCCTGCTCAGCCACATTTTGCCGAATAGTCTGACGCCGATTATCGTGCAGGGGACGCTGGGCATCGCGACGGCGATTATCGAAGCAGCTGCTCTAGGATTTCTTGGCCTGGGTGCCCAGCCTCCGGATCCGGAGTGGGGCAAGATGCTCTCCGACTCCCGCCAGTTTATCCAAAAAGCGCCGTGGACGGTCGTTTTCCCGGGTGTCTCGATTATGCTGACGGTGCTCGGGTTCAACCTGCTCGGCGACGGATTGCGGGATGTGCTCGATCCGAGAATGAAAAACTAATATCTGTTTAAAACGGCGGTCATTGCCTCATTGGACGAGGCGATGGCCGTTTTTTTTACGTTCTATTTCTCACTTCATTGGGTTGGATTTATACGTGCGAGCAGGAAATGGAGGGGCCGGATGGAAGTAGGCAAAGGACAGCTCCATGATTTTTTTTCCAAAGGGCTGTAACAATTGGCATGTTGAAACGTGGTTGTTATGAGGGGATTAAATGATGAAGCGCAGCACACTCGAAAGCGTGTACCGGAAATATATGCCTGAAGTATACCGATATTTGCGGACCCTTTGCGGAGATGATGCTGCCGCGGAGGATCTGGTGCAGGAAACGTTTTACCGCGCCTACGTGCATCTGGAAAATTACAAAGACGAGAAAGTGAAGCCGTGGCTCTTTCGCGTGGCCTACAATGCCTTTATCGACTTGAAGCGGAAGGAAAGGCGGAGCATCATTTCATCGGATGATTTTTTTCATAGGCTGCCTGATGATGACAGGAAGGGGCCGGAATCGGTCATTTTGCAAAAAGAAGAACAGAACATGCTGATGGCGTGGATATTAAGGCTGCCCGAACTGCAAAAGCAGGCCGTCATTTTATATGATATTCATCAATTTTCTTATCAGGAAAGCGCGGATATTATGGGGATTACGCTCTCGCATTTTAAAATCTTGCTGTTCCGGGCGAGACAACAGCTGCGGAAGAACCGGGAAAGGAACGATCAGGATGAGCGATGATTTTAAACGGAAACTGATAGAGTACAAAAACGGCAAGCTCTCCGAAGAGGAACGGGCGGAGGTGGAGCAGGAGCTGGTGAAAATGGAGGCGTACCAAGCTTATCTGGACGAGATGCTGGAGGGGGACGAGGATCCGAAGGACAAAAGCCAGAGCATAAGAAGCGCCAACGATTCGAAAATGCATAAACGGGAGGCAAGGTTGCTCCGGAGAGGGAAATGGAAGGCCAGATATGGCACCGTACTTACCTTGATTAGTCTGTTCATCTGGTTCACCTTTCTATCAAGCATCGGAACGGCATTATTTTATTCGCTAGGCAACCCGGGTTACGGGAACACAGACCGGCATGTGATCGAAGCGGCCATTGCGGTCGGTTATCCCAATATGGAAGTGCATTTAAGCAGCGACGCCGGACCCTATTTTAATATGAAGGTAAAAAGTCCGGTGACAAAGACCGTGGGTAAAGAACATATGGAAGTGGGCGATTTTTCGGCATCTTTTCTGTTGAATTGGATGCGGCTATATGACTTTTCCTGGACGGACCGGGGAGCAAACGTCAATGCCGTATTTCAATACCCGGGCAGCAGCGGCTTTAACAGCGATCAAGCGTGGGAGAGGCTGGAGAAGCTTCCCGAGGGTACCGTAGCTGAGGCTTTTATATCGTACAAACGTTTTTATACGACAGATGAAATATTGCAGCAGTTTAAGGGGAAAGAGATGGATCCAGTCTGGTTTGCAGTGGATAGCGGAGAGGCATCAGCAAGGTTGAGGGAGTTCAGTGGTGGCGTGGAGACGAATCCGATCGGGTTCCCGACGAATCCCGTATGGCTTCCAGAGGATGGAGTTCAGTCCAACCGTTCGGAGCAAAAAACAGGGTTCCTGACGCTGGAAAAGACCTCGCTCACTTCCTATCCCTCTTTGGATGTTTACGGCTCTGGAGATCTCAGGGACCAGAACTTTGTGAAGACGCTGAAGGTACTGGTGAAGCATAAATTTATCGCTAAGCGGCTCATCCCTTTTGTAGATCTGAAGGAAACACTTGCGTATGTGGAGAAAAACGGGGTAAAGATATACGGAGCCGTTGTCACCGGACCAACGAAAGAGATTCTGAAGCTGAAAAACGATCCCGAAGTGTCGGCCATTGGGGTGGGCAAGGTTGCGCTTTGGAATTGGTGAGTTTGCCTGCCTGCAAGGCTATTTACTGAAACGGCGATTCAAATCATTAGCTGTCCTGTTAAGACTGTAAAAGTCTCGTATAGGCGGCTTTTTTGCTGCTGGGTTTTATTGCAACATTATTCTTGGAACGAGCCGCACTTCAGCAATCCCGCATTAGCGGAAGTTTCGTCCGTGGACTGGCAAGAATGGTACAAGAGGCACCACGTGTTTGCAGAATACCAAGTACTGTCCAAGGCTGAAATGTCTTATAATGAAAAAAATAAAAAAACTGGAGTTAGGGAGTGCTGTATATGAATATCAAAGATAAAAGAGAACACCGTCAGTACCCTGAACAGACCAGATCGGACGCGTCCAGAGCGACGTATGAACGGGATTACTCACGGCTGATCCATTCCCCGACCTTCCGCCGCCTGCAAGGCAAATCCCAGGTTTTTGGCGCAGGTACCGGAGATTACTACCGTACACGGCTGACGCATTCGCTGGAGGTGGCGCAGATTGCCCGCGAAGCGGCCAAAAGTTTAGTGCGTGCTTACCCCGAGGTGACGGAGGAAATGGCGGGAAATCCGGGACTCGTGATCGATCCGGAGGTAGTGGAATGCGCGGCGATCGCCCATGACTTCGGACATCCTCCATTTGGGCATAAGGGGGAAGAGGTGCTTGACGGGATTTTGGATCGGCTGATCAAGGATAAGACGAAAGAAGCGGTCGAGGGGCTATATATGAATTCCGAGCAGATTCATGACGTGCGCCTCCGCATGCGGCACAAGTATGAACATTTTGAAGGTAATGCGCATAATTTTCGTCTGATCATGTTCCTGGAAAAGCGGGAGAACGTGGACGGGCTGAATTTATCCGATGCAGTTCTGCTTGGGATCAACAAATATCCGTTTCCGGGGACGATGCTCAAGAAGGGTCTTTATCAGCATGAATGGAGCTACATTTCGGAAGTCCGCAAGGACTGGGGGATTCCCGAGGGCAAAAGAACGCTGGAATCCCAGTTGATGGACTTATGCGATGACATTGCATACTCCGCGCATGACTTGGAGGATGGGATCAAGGCCGGCAAGATCGAGGTGCATGAGCATTTTCTGCATGACCCGTATATCATCCGCCTGATCATCGAAAAGATCAAAACGCTGGAGGATTCCTTCTGGAAGGGCTGGGATGCGGACCGCATCCGGTTGAAAGTGGAGGATGTCATGACTTCCTTCCTGCAAGTATGGAATGATAAACTTCCTTCTTGCGAGCATGATTATTCAAGAACACGGCGTGAAGTCAAAGCCTTCTGGGTAAGTCTGTTCGTCAGTAATCTCGGGGTCATCGAAGACGGGGATTGGAAGAAGGTTACGTTTATCCTGGATAATGAGGAAAATCTCGACATGCTGCGTACCGTCAGCGTTCTGAAGAGTTTTGCCTGGGTCACTATGATCCGTGATCTGCGGGTGCAGCGCCTGCAAAAACGGAGCGAATGGATGATCAAGCATCTCTGGGACGCCTTTCTCGATCCGGTCACCTCGAAGTCCATTATCCCGTCCGACTGGCTGCAGCGTTTTGAGAAGGATCAGGCCAGCCGTCAACCGATTTGGACATGGGAACATATGGTCATTGATTATATCGCAGGCATGACGGATGCCTTTGCCGAAAAGATTTATAATGAACTGTACGGACTGAAGGTCGGATCGATTTACGATTTGGATTAATGGACAGCGGATAGATAAGCCATGCGTCAAGCGAGTAGGGAGGATG
This sequence comes from Paenibacillus dendrobii, assembly GCF_009807035.1. Lineage (GTDB taxonomy): Bacteria > Bacillota > Bacilli > Paenibacillales > Paenibacillaceae > Paenibacillus_AQ > Paenibacillus_AQ dendrobii. The sequence continues at coordinate 2,985,724 of NZ_WUBI01000001.1, read as the reverse complement.
AAGTCATGAGAGAATTAAGCTTAAGCGTGCTGGATCTGGTACCGAAAATCGGGGATGTTTCCTATGAAACCGCGCTTCAGGAGGCGGCAGAACTGGCGGTATCTGCGGAGCAATGGGGCTATAAGCGTTACTGGGCCGCCGAGCATCATGACCTGGAAAGTTTGTCCTGCGCCTCGCCGGAGGTGCTGCTCGCCCATATCGGAGCGAAAACAAGCCGAATCCGGCTTGGAACGGGAGCTCTGCTCCTGCCTCACTACAGCCCGCTGAAGGTGGCGGAAAGTTTCAGGCTCCTGGCTGCTTTGTATCCGGGACGCATCGATCTAGGAATCGGCCGGGCACCCGGTGGATCAGCGCATGCTTCGATGGCGCTTAGCGGCAACTTTCTGCAGAACGTGGCAGATATGCCCAAGAAGATGAGGGCTCTGATTAAGCTGCTGGAAGACCGATATGTTTATGAGGAACAGAGAGTTCTAGCCAGACCTTTTCCGCAAACTCAGCCGGATCTATGGATGCTGGGCACGAACAACAAGAGTGCAGGCTTTGCCGCCGAATATGGTACAGGTTATGTCTTCGGACAATTTATGAGTGAGCGCGACGGGGCTGAAGTGCTGAAGACATATCAGGAAAGCTTCCGGCCCTCGGCCCTGCTGGACAAGCCGCGCATGATGGTGGCGATTGGCATCATTTGTGCCGAGACCGAGCAGGAGGCGGAACGGCTGCTTCAAACTGCCAAGCTGCCAGGGCCCGAACGTACGGAGCCGGATCAGCGCGCGGAAACGCAAAACCGACTCATTCATGGTACAGCGGAGCAGGTCAGGGATCAGCTTAACAAACTAGCAGACGCTTGCGGGTGTGAGGAATTTCTCGTATTTACGCCTGTCCAGGATTATCGGAAGCGCCTCGAATCTTACCGCATGTTGGCTTCCAGCTGCATGTAGGGTTAAGCGGTATCCATTTTGGAAAGGAACAGATGATTCTAATGAAAGAACTGATTAAACAGACTTTGGAACAAGGCCATGCCCTGTATCTTTATCCGTATGCAAGCCATGACACGGAAGCGGAGCTTTGCGGCATGGAGTTGCGTGCATTATTTGGAGATGTGCGGAAGATTCATACGGGATCCGTGCTGCTCAGCCCCCGAAAAATCAATCCTGATCGCAGCCCGTTTCTGTCCCTGCGTATGGATGTGCTTGCCGCTGGAAATTCGGCGGAACAGATTGCGAATTTTGCAGATTCGCTCCAGTTGGTTAAGGACGGAAGTACATTCAAGGTGACGTACATCAAGTCGGGCGATCCTTATACCTACGCTGAGCAGAGAAGCTTTGAACGGTTGGTAGGCAGCAGGATTCAAGGCAAGGCGGACATGAAGAATCCCGGCATTACGCTTGGGCTGATCGCAATACAAGGAATCTGGCTGATTGGCGTCTGCCATTATCCTGAGCGGAGCTGGCACGCGCATATTCATAAACCGCAGAACTATTCTACAGGTCTGAGTGCTGCAACGGCGAGAACGCTAGTCAACATCATGGCACCGGAGACAGAAGGTATTCGGGCGGTGGATCCCTGCTGCGGTATGGGCAATGTGCTGATTGAAGCGTTGTCCATGGGGCTGGATATTCGTGGAAGGGACATTAATCCGCTAGCGATTCGCGGCGCCAGAACGAACTTACAGCATTACGGGTATCCGGAGGACCTGGTGACGCTGGGTGACATGAACGAGCTGGAAGGGTACTTTGATGCCGCAATCATAGACATGCCCTACAATCTCTGCTCCGTTCTTCCGGAAGCAGACCAAAAACGGATGTTGGTCAGCTTGCGGCGTCTGGCGCCGCGCGCGGTCATTGTGACAACCGAGGAAGACGTGCGAATGCGCGTCGTAGAGGCAGGATACCGGATCGTGGACACGTGTAGGGTCTGGAAGGGAAGCTTCGTAAGGCTAGTGTGGCTCTGTGAAGCATAGATGGCATTTTACAAGAAAGAGAGCGTGGAAGTTTGAAGATTAGAGCAGCCAATGCATCGGATTATCCCGAATTAAGGCAGATATATTTGGAATCCCGCCGCAAGAGCTTCGTATGGGAGAGCGAAAAAGAAATGGCCTTGGCAGATTTTGATAGGCATACGAACGAAGAGCATATTATTTTGGCAGAGGAAGAGGATTGTATTTTGGGTTTTGCTTCATTGTACTTGCCGGATGACTTTATTCATAATTTATTTGTCCATCCCGCTTATGCAGGCAAAGGTGCCGGCAGCAAGCTGCTGGATGCAGCCATAGAGATCATGAATAAGCCGCTGACCTTGAAATGCGTATCCGCAAACCATCAGGCGATGAAATTCTACGAGAAGAATGGCTGGAAAAAGGTAGTTGAAGAAGGCGGCCCGGGAGAAAAATATTGGGTTATGGTCTATGAATAATTCGCTGAAATATATTGGTCCATCATAAAGCACTCCTTAAAGTAACGTCGGTGTCCTGTATGGACTTTCCAATGGTTGCTTTAAGGAGTGTCTTTTTACGTTGAGATTCTATGACGGAATATTCTAGTACATGCGCCCGTAATCAACCAGATTACGCGGCGGCTTATTCCCTTGGGCATAGGCTTCGACATTCTCCGTGAATATATCAACCACGCGTTCGGTGTAACGGTCGTTGCTTCCGGAGACATGCGGTGTCATGATGACTTGCTCCATCTCCCAAAGCGGATTATCGGCCGGCAGAGGCTCTTGCTCAAAGACATCCAGCCCTGCACCGCTAATTTGTCCGCTGTTTAGAGCGTCAATGAGCGAGGAGGTATCGACGGTTGGTCCGCGGCCGGCATTGAGGAAGCAGGCGCCTTTTTTGGCGGCTTTCCAGGCTGCGGCATCAAAGATATGATGAGTCTCATCCGTTAACGGCAGTAAGTCTACGATATAATCTGCTTGTCCGATTGCCTCATGAAAGCCATCCATTGTATACATTTGATCTACATGGGGTTCCGGTTTTGCCGACCGTCTTACGCCGATTACCTTCATGCCGAAGGCTTTAGCCAGACGGGCCGTTTCCCTGCCGATCTCGCCTACGCCAACGATGACCAAAGTTTTGCCGTTGATTTCACCCAACGTGCTGAGCCCTGGTGCTTTGAGATCCGAATTCCATTTTTTTTGCAGCTGTTGGCGGACCGCAATATGCATTTGGCGGGAGAATGACAGCATCATCGCAAAAATGCTTTCGGATATTGGAATGGCATGCACGCCGCTTGAATTTGTCAGCAAGATCCCCTTGTCTCTTAGACGATCCAAAGGAAGGGTGTCCACGCCGGCAGACCAGGTCTGAACCCACTTTACCTTGCTGTCTTCATGCAGAGCAAACTCGGCAATCGTTTTCGACCATCCGATGATAATTTCGGCATTCTTAACCTGTTCAGGATCGAGATCTTTCTTATTCTTTACAATTAGTTCAAAGCCGGGGGCAACCTGCTCGATCTGATGAATTTGTTCAGATGTCAGGGAATGAAGACATATGATTTGTTTCATGTTGGCCTCCTCATTCTGTGATATGTATTTTATTAATTACCTTCTAGGATACCAGATTCAAACAGGGAGTGAAAAGAAACCCATACAGAATTTCCGAATGGCATGCCGCATGACCCTTTATCTGGGAGTACATCAGACCGTGTACAAAATCTGGGAGAGTCCATGGATAAGACGAACAAGTCCAGGGATTTTTCTGGAGGATTATGTCTATATTGCTGCTCTTTACGATATAATCAGGTTACTTACATACAAGATTTGGAGGCTTGAAACAGTTATGATGCAAAATGCAGCAGGAAAGGCTTCGGGTCAAAATCAGGGCCTGATTCGAAGGTTTATGGCGTATTACCGGCCGCATAAAAAACTATTTATGATCGATTTTGGCTGTGCGGTTATAGCGGGTCTGCTGGAGCTGGGATTTCCGGTCGCAGTTCAGTGGGTCGTGGACAAGCTTTTGCCGGATGGAGCATGGGGAACGATCATTGCTGCAGGATGCGGACTTTTGGCGCTCTATTTGGTCAGCATGGGACTGCAGTTTATAGTCAGCTACTGGGGACATAAGCTCGGGATTAATATCGAGTCGGATATGCGCCAACAGGCGTTTAATCATGTGCAGAAGCTGTCATTCAAGTATTTTGACAATACCAAGACCGGACATCTGATGTCGCGCATGACCAACGACCTGTTCGATATTGGGGAAATGGCCCACCATGGACCGGAGGATATGTTCATCGCGGTCATGACCTTTATCGGGGCGTTCTGTATCATGTGGACCGTCAACTGGCAGCTTGCCCTGATTACCTTCGTCATTATGCCGTTCATCGTATGGCTGATCGTATTTTTCAATCAAAAGCTGAACCGCGCATCCTCGGAAATGTTCCGCAACATTGCGGAGCTGAATGCCGGCGTCGAAGACAGCGTGTCGGGAATCCGCGTTGTGAAATCCTTCGGCAACGAAGAATTCGAAATGGAACGCTTCCGTGTCAGCAATGCAGGCTTCCGGCTTGCGAAGCTGCGCTCCTATCTGGCCATGTCTTTCAGTGTATCGGGCATGTACATGCTGACGCGCCTGATCTCGCTGATCGTTCTGATTTGCGGCGCCTGGTTTGCTTATCAGAATAAGCTGACATACGGCGAACTGGTGGCATTTCTGCTGTACGTCAACATTTTCCTGAAGCCGATCGATAAGATCAATGCTTTGATGGAGAGTTATCCGAAAGGCATGGCAGGCTTTAAGCGTTTCTGCGACCTGATGGACACGGAACCTGAAATTCAAGATCAACGGGATGCCGTAGAGGTGAAGCATCTTCGCGGCGATATCGAGTTTCGTGACGTAGCCTTTGGCTATGAGAATCACAGACGGATTCTGGAAGACATTCATCTGAAGATCAGGGCCGGTGAAACCGTCGCCCTCGTTGGTCCCTCAGGAGCGGGGAAATCGACGCTTTGCAGCCTCATTCCCCGTTTTTACGATGTGGAAGAGGGGGCTATCACGATTGACGGCATCGATATCCGCGAGATGTCCCAACATTCGCTTCGTTCGCAAATCGGCATGGTACAGCAGGATGTATTCTTGTTCAGCGGAACGATCCGTGAAAATATCGCCTATGGCGATTTGAACGCTGGCGAAACCGAGCTGTTGAATGCCGTGCAAAAGGCTCACTTGGAGTCGCTCGTGGCCTCGCTGCCGGAAGGTCTTGATACGGTCATCGGCGAGCGCGGTCTGAAATTGTCTGGCGGACAGCGCCAGCGTCTGGCGATAGCGCGCATGTTCCTTAAGAACCCGCCGATATTGATTTTGGATGAAGCGACATCTGCGCTGGATACCGAAACGGAAGCTATTATCCAGGAAGCGTTGGAGACTCTGGCGGTGAACCGGACGACGCTCGTGATCGCTCACAGGCTGGCAACTATTCGTAATGCTGACCGAATTATTGTTGTTACCGAAGATGGCATTGCCGAGCATGGACGCCATGAGGAGCTGCTGGAGAGCGGAGGCGTATACGCAAGGTTGCATCAGGCACAGTTCGGTTAAATAAAATTTCGCACTGTAACCCGCAGGGAAGTTTCCCTGCGGGTACCTTTTTTTGTGGAAAAAGGGATTTTCGGGATATGATAAAATGAAGGTACTATTATAGAAGCAAAATTTTGATAAAGGGGCAGATATTACATGAGTGAGCAAATAAAGGCGCAGCCGCTGCGGTTGTTTATCGCTATCAGATTGTCCGAAATACTGGGATCGGCCTTGGAGCAATGGAGACAAGAGCAACAGACAGCATTGACCTTCAAAAAATGGACGCACAGGGAAGATTATCATATTACGGTCCAGTTTTTAGGAGACGTGGATCCTGAGCAAGTACCGGCGATCGCAAATGAGCTTCGGAAAATAGCCGACCAATTCCAACCATTTGTTCTTGGGATTGGAAAGGCGGGAATCTTTGGTCTGGAGGCCTCTCCCAGAGTGCTTTGGGCTGGAGTAATTGACCACAATCACCTGCTCACCCGGCTGCAAGAATTTGTGACTAATGGCATGGAAAAATTCGGATTTGCAAGAGAGTCCCGACCCTATCATCCGCATATCACTATTGCCCGCAAATACGCTGGAAATGAACCTTTTCAGATGAATTTGCTGCCGTCCTTGCTTCCGCAAACAGCGACCTTGGAAGAAGGAAAGAGGGAGGGCTTTTGGACTGTAGATGAATTTGTACTTTTTTCCACGCATTTGCACGATCGTCCAATGTATGAGATACTAGAGACCTTCCGCATGGAAGATTAGGAGATTGATATATTCAAGCTTTATTTTAGTCATATAATACATTCCTGCACATAAAACAATAAGCTTATTCCCTTAGCCGTATCCTGTGAACCGTAAAATTGTGCCGTCACGAAGCTGTTGGTGTTGTAAAAGAAGTACTTATGCTTTTCTGTTTTCTCGTATTCGCGGATGCTGCCTGTTACTGAAAATTTTTAGGTTTTCAAAACCTCTGTTTTCGGTTACATAAGAAGGGAATGTGCCGGAATATAGGAGGAGAAATATGTACACTCTAAGACAAAACCGCTGGATGGCTTTGCTGATCGGAGTTCTTCTGGTGTGTTTCTCTGCGATTTGTTTGCTTCTTCAAAATGAACAGGCCAATAAATTGCAGAATAAAAGCAATATGCATCTGAATCGGTTCGATTCGATTTCTTTGAGTAAGGAGAAGGCTGCGCCTGCTCAAGCGGAACATATACAGATTACGTCACAATCATCAAAACAAGGATTACCTCTGCGCCTTCAAAATGTAAATAATTTGAATTCATGGAAAAATAAATCTAAAGCTGTATTTATCGAAAGTCTTCCTGCGAAATCGCCACAGGCGAAGACGAAGCTGGAAATTGCGCAGCTGAACGCGAAACCGAAGGCAACAAAAGTGGAGACTTCTCACCAGAAAAAGCTGAATCCTCAGCTAACTCCCCCTAAACAATTATTCTTCAGCCGGACCCAACTGCTAAGTCCATCAGAACAGGCGAAATCGACCTGGCAGTATAGTGTAACCGCTGAGGATGTGCTCCTGCTGCAAAGAATTGTCATGGCAGAAGCAGAAGGCGAACCGTACCAAGGCAAAATCGCTGTAGCGAATGTCGTCTTGAACCGCCTGCGGTCAGCCAATTTTCCCAATACGATTAAAAAAGTCATCTATCAAAAATATCAGTTCAGTCCTGTGGCCAACGGTAGGTTTGATCGCGTGAAGCCAAACCAGGATAGTATTCATGCTGCCAATGAAGCGTTGAACGGTAAGAAGGCTGTGACGGATGATACGTATTATTTCCTTTCGCTTAAGCTGGCAGATGATCTTACGGTTCATCATACACGTACCTTTGAGAAGCGGATCGGCAACCACTCTTTTTACAAATAAATACCAATTGGTTATGATAAGGATAGATTGTTCAGCATGATGATCAATCCGAGTTGAGCTTGGGTAATTTATTGTAGGAGGTGTCACAATCAATGAAAATTACGTATTACGGTCATTCTTGTGTGCTCGCGGAGGCAGGCGGCAGAAGCGTGATTATTGACCCTTTTCTGACAGGAAATCCGGCTTCGGGAATTTCTCCGAAGGATATCCGTGTGGACGCGGTTCTGTTAACGCATGGACATTCGGATCATTTTGGAGATTGCATTGAGATTGCAAAGGCGAACGATTGCCCGATTATTGCGGTGTTTGAACTGGCAGAATATTGCCGCAGCCAAGGCGTACAAGCTTTTGGAATGAACATCGGCGGCAGACAGTCCTTTGACGGCTTCAAGGTTAAATATACGCTGGCTTTTCACAGTTCTTCCGTTTCGGTAGGAGACTCCTGGATTTATGCCGGGGAACCCGGGGGCATTTTGTTGACGATGGGTGATAAGACCTTCTTCCATGCGGGCGATACCGCGCTCTTTGGCGATATGCGTCTGATCGGTGAAATGAACAAGATTGATGCAGCAGCCCTGCCCATCGGTGATGTGCTGACCATGGGACCCGAGGATGCGCTGTTGGCGGCCAAATGGCTGCGTGCGGAAAAAGTGCTTCCGGTTCATTACAATACATTCTCGGCCATTCATCAGGACGGTTCTCTGTTCTCTGAACGGCTTAGCCAGGAAGGCATCAAGGGATTTCCGCTGAAACCGGGCGAGAGCTTCGAGCTCTAAGACCTTCTTCAGAGCAGACATACACCACCCCGCTTCATGGGCATATACTGTGAAGGATTAGGCCTATAGGAAAGGCGGGAGCCCCGATGGATTACCGGAGTCACAGAAGCGGTCCAATCGCCGTTCACGACCTGCAGTATGTCATTCAGGCAGAGTACCGTTCCATGATTTACGCGCAGCGCCTTTCGCATCTTGCACCTCCGGAGCACCGGATACATTTCGGCAGGCATGTTGAAATCAAACAAAAGGAACGTCTCGCGGCGTGGACACGGCTCTACTATCAATTGACAGGCTGTTACCCGGTGTTCAGCAAGGTGGAACCGCCCAAGGACTATGTATCCGGACTTCGGTCAGCTATTGACGATGCTCTAAACGCCGCCGATCTCTATGCATGGCTGCTCGACAGCTGGCATGAACCCCAGCTTCAACGCATGCTCCAGCGCGCCATGAACGGGGAGACCCGCTGGGCGGTAAGGCAGCAATTTCTATACAGCAGCTATTTGTCTGAGAGCGGGAATATGGTGAACAGTAAAGAAGGGCTCATCGGAGTGATAAAAAAACAGCTTCCTCGAATATAGGGGGAGCTGTTTTTGCGTTTTTATAAGTTAGAGCCGGCTGTTCCGGGATAAAAGATGAGGGTCTTCGTGCTTTAATAATTCAAGCACCTGCTGCGCGCAATAAAACGGTTCGCTGCCAGGTTCAGCGCTGACCAGAGATTTCAGCCTGCTGCGTTCCACTTGCTCGTATTCATGAATCAAACGATGTTTCCAGCGATGCAAGACGTATGGGTCATGAATCATTTCCGCACTCCCAAGTTCCACGAAATATTGTCCGTTCTCTTCCTCCTGTCCGGGAATGACCTCGTAAAATAGCATAGGGATCCCTTTGGCCAGTCCTTCGGTGCATGTCATGCCCCCGGGCTTGGTGATGAGGAGATCGGATACATCCATCCATTGGTCGATGTTCTTCGTATATCCGAGCAGGTGGATATGGGGATGTGAGAGAACGGGGCTATTTTTCATCTTTTGAAGGAGCTTTTCGTTGCTGCCCGTACAGAATACCAGCTGGATCTGATCCGCCCAGGAAATCAGCAGGTTTATCATTTCTTTATTAAAGGAAACGCCCCAGCCCCCGCTCATGATCAGGATCGTTGGCATGCGCTTCAATCCAAGTTCTACAGCCAACTGATTTTTATCTGCTCTTTCCCAAAAGTTCGGATGCACGGGGATGCCGGTTACTTGAATGGAAGCGGACGGAACATTGCGGCGAAGCAGCAGATCCTTGACTCTGGGCGTGGACACCAGGTATTGATTCACTTCCTTGTTCACCCAAGTACCGTGGACGTCATAATCCGTTATCAGCGTAATAAGCGGCACATGTAATCCTTGCCTCTTGAGGCGTGAGATCACAGCGTTGGGAAAAGGATGCGTGCATACGATCAAATCCGGTTTGAGCTGTTTAATGACTTGAGCAGCCTGTGTGTAGAAAATACGGTGCAAGGCAAGCCTCGTCAGTCGGTTGAGCGATTTATCATATTGCTTGCGGTAGAGCATTCCAACCAATTTGGGGCTGCTGCTGACCGTTTTGCGGTATGCCGACAGGATCAAGGGTCCCATCGTCGGATTTAAAAATTTACCGAGTTCGATGACGCGACACTGCAGATGGGGGTCGAGCCTCTTCATCCCGGCCGCCAGCGCGTATGCTGCTTGTGTATGGCCTGTGCCGAAACCCTCAGACAGCAGCAGCACTCTCTTTTTCCGCATGTTTTCACCCACTTTTCCTTCCTCTATCTTACAGGAGGAAATGGTAAAAATCCATAAACGGCTGTCATTTCAACCGGATGGCTGTCAGCATCATGAAAATTGAAAAGAAAAGATTATGAAAAAAATGTCTGGGAAGGGTTGCCAGCAAACGGAGATCATGTTAAAGTATGAATTGACCATATGACCGAATTAGGAATTAAGTCATTAATGTTTACAAAGAAATCAATATCATAGTAGGAAGGGGGGGAGGATATGCCTGCGGTGGATCGTAGAAAGGAAATCCTTCACGCGGCAGCGCAGTCTTTTGCCTTGTTTGGATATAAGGCGACGACAATGGAGCAGGTGGCTAAAATCGCCAATGTAGGCAAAGGGACCATCTATACTTTTTTCACCAACAAAGAAGAGTTGTTTGATGAAATTCTGTACCGTGTCATGGTGGAAATGAAGGAACTGGCCGAGAGCAAGATTAGACGGGAGCATACGTTTTTTGAGAACCTGTATAGGGTCTTGGACGCTCTGCTGGAATTCAGGGATGACCACGAGCTGTACATCAAGCTATCCCAAGAGGTTCGGGATGTCGGTACGTTGAAGGCAAGGGAAGGAATCGCCAAGCTGGAGCGTGTCATCCTGGATTACTTGGAGAGGGAAATCACTAAGGCGCTGAGCAGTGGGGAAATCAGGCCTTGTGATCCGCAAGTGGTTGCCGTTGTCATGTTCAAGCTCTACATTGCCTTAACTTCCGACTTCAATCAGATCCGGGAGCCCCTTGGCAAAGAGGAAATTCATCATTATATCCGATTGTTTTTAGCGGATGGTCTCGCGAATCCTCCTGGAGGTGCCGCATAACATCAGAATAGCGGGGCAAGCCTTGCTTCCAAGTACGCGCAGTCTGATTTCTTAGGCGGCGGAAAAAGGAAGTTTTTATTAGCTCTAAAATGACTGATTGATCAAAATGGTCAATTGGTATTTAAGGGTTACCGATTCGTAAATAATAGAGAATATAAGGAGAGAAACATCATGAGGTCATTTTCAGTATTTTTCAAGGATATGGCTGCGACCGTCCGTAACCGGAAGCTGCTCATTTCCATGGTGGCCGTGCTCTGCATTCCGGTTATGTATGCCGGATTGTTCCTGACAGCCTTTTGGGATCCCTACGGTAAAATGGATCAACTGCCGGTAGCGGTTGTCAATAAGGATACGGGTGCAGAATACGGAGACCAAACGCTGCAGGTCGGCGAAGAGCTCGTTGAAGAGCTGAAGAAGGGCAACGATTTTGCATGGACGTTCGTATCGCGGGATGAAGCGGAGAAAGGTATGGAGGATAACAAGTATTATATGACCATCGTGATCCCGGAAGATTTCTCTGCTAAGGCCGCAACGGTACTGGATGAACATCCTCAGCCTTCTGAAATCATTTTCGAGCCGAATGAAGGGTATAACTTTCTGGCTTCCCAAATCGGCGGAACGGCCGTAAAAGAAATCAGGTCGAAAGTATCGGAGAAGGTGACCGAAGCCTATTCCAAAACACTGTTTGAGCAGATTAAAACGGTATCCAGCGGCCTCGGTGAAGCGGGAAGCGGCGCGTCCGACCTTTCGGAGGGGGCCGGTAAGCTGGACGAAGGTGCTGCCAAGCTGAAAGAGAATCTTGGCAAAATGGTAGCCGGAACGGTGAAGCTCCAAGAAGGTATCCAGCCGCTATCAAGCGGAGCAGGGGATCTGCAAAAAGGTGCCCTCAGCCTGAAAGAGGGTTCGGCAACCTTGGCCGGCGGCCTAGGTCAGCTTGAGTCAGCTCATAAGCAGCTTGAAGAGGGAGCTGTCTCCGCACATCAAGGTTCCATACAATTAAAAGACGGATTGACCGCTTCCGAAGCGGGAAGCGCCAAATTGAAAGCAGGGCTTCAAACCGCCGTAGACGGCAGCGGCAAATTGCAATCGGGTCTGTCATCCACGCTGGATGGCAGCGGTAAGCTGCAGGATGGCTTGAAGCAATCCGAAGCCGGCAGCGCCAAGCTGGCGGAAAGCATGAAAGCTGCCGAAGCAGGCGGTGCGGAGGTTGCTTCCGGCGCCCAAAGCGTGGCGCAGGGGTTGCAGCAGTTAGCCAAGGCAAGTCCTGAACTCGCCCAAAACCCGGCAGTTCAAAAGCTGATTGCAGCGAGTCAGGCCGTAGCCAGAGGCAGCGAACAGCTGCATCAAGGACAGCAGCAGCTCAGCGAAGGAGCAGCGCAGCTCCATAAGTCTCAGCAGCAGCTCTCTGGTGGAGCATCCAATCTGCATGACGGGTTGCAGCAGCTTAGCCAAGGAGCAACGCAGCTCAGCCAAGGTGCAGGGCAGCTGACAGATGGTGTGGATCAGCTGCATCAAGGACAGCAGCAGCTAGTTCGTGGAGCGACCCAGCTCGAAGCAGGCCAATCCAAGCTTGAACAAGGTATGAAGCTCTTCGGTACGAAGCTTGCTGAAGCGGTTAATGGCAGCAAACAGCTGTCTAGCGGCGCGGCACAAATTGCAGATGGATCAGGCAAGCTGCAAGGTGGTATGAGTCAGCTGGGCAGCGGCGTAACTGTTCTTGCCGACGGTTCCAAACAGCTGGATAACGGTGCCGGGCAGTTGACAGAAGGACTCGGCAAGCTGAAGGAGGGTTCTACCGAACTCGCTTCCAAGCTGAACGAAGCCGCCGAGAAGACAGGCGCAGTCAAAGCCGGGGATGAGAACTTCAAAATGTTCGCGGAACCTGTGCATATCGAGGAGACGAAGTTCTCCAAGGTTCCTAACTATGGAACAGGTTTTGCGCCATACTTCCTGTCCCTTGGCCTATTCGTCGGCGCGCTGATTTCTACGATCGTTATTCCGATGAGAGATACTTCCGTTCTCGGAGCTTCAGGCTTCAACCGGTTTATCAGCCGGACATTCTCGTTCGTGCTGATGAGCATATTGCAGTCATTACTGTCTGCTCTGGTCCTCTTGTATGGATTGAAGCTTGATGTACAGAGCGTACCGCTGTTTTATCTCTTTACATTCATCACGAGCTTGTCCTTTATGTTTATGATTCAGGCCATTGTTACCTGGCTGGATCAGCCTGGACGTTTTGTCGTCATCGTACTCCTGATCTTCCAACTGACCACGAGCGCAGGTACGTTCCCGCTGGAGCTGATTCCGGACTGGATGAAGAGTCTGAATCCGCTGCTGCCAATGACCTACAGTGTCACAGGCTTCAAAGCGGTCGTATCTACGGGCGATTTCACGCTGATGTGGCAGCAAGCCGCTGTATTGGGCGCCGTAGGTATCATATTCCTGGCATTGACGCTCGTGTACTTCTCCATGAAGTCGCATAAAGGTGTTCTCGAACAGCAGCAAGCAACAAACGTATCGGCATAATATAACGATATAAAAAAGGGTTGTCCCAAGCCATCGCGGTTTGGGGCAACCCTTTTGAATTGGATAAGGAAGAATCGGCGTGCACTGGGAAGTTACACAGATTCAGTTATAAAAAATCATCCCCACCACAAACACGATCATAAACAGAATCATCGCCGCATAAAAGAAGTAGCCAAACCAACGCAGCGGTTTGGGCATGCTCTTCATGTCGACTCTTTGCTTGGAACGCCCATGATGTTGTGATAATGCTCGGTGACGTCATTGAAAACGGGAACTTCCGCTTCGGCAGATGGATGTTTAAGAATGTGTTTCTTCTATATAATAGTTGTAACGTTTATGCTCCAATAAATGTTACGACAGAAAATCATTCCTTCTTATTGTTGGAAAAGCAGCGAGGAAATATCAGGTATTATTATGTATATTTATTCATCATATAGACTTTTAATGAAATTTTACTTTAATGCGGCAGTGCAAAACATTATTTATCACGATCATAAAAACTTTAAATTGCGCTGGCAATAGGGCAGTGTTAAAATAAAAAAACCAATTCTTGTTGAATAATTATCAATGTTTGAAATGAATAACCTTTCCCCTAAACAACGAGGTTGTCCGCAGTTGTGCAATATCATTCCCCAGTTAATAGTCACTGTTTTGTTCTGTAACCAATTTCGTCTCTGTCGTGGTTTTATTTGTTGTATCCGGATTTAATTCATTATTTTCATTTATTCTGAAGATAGAAAGGTTGCTTTCCCATGAGACATACGGTACTTCCCCCCAAACAGGGACTTTATGATCCGCAGTTTGAAAAAGATGCTTGCGGTATGGGGTTTGTTGCTCATATTAAAGGCCGGGCTTCCCATGAAATTGTCAGTCAGGCGCTCACGATGCTGGAAAATATGGAGCATCGCGGCGGCCAAGGCAGCGAGCCTAATTCCGGAGACGGAGCCGGTATTATGCTGCAAATTCCCCACCGTTTTTTTGCCGAAGAGGCAGCGAAGCTTGGTTTTGAACTTCCAGAAGCAGGCCAGTACGGAGCAGGCATGTTATTTGTATCCCACGATGAGGCCGTTCGTGAGGCTCATGAGAGTCGGCTGATTCAGATTATTAAAGAGGAAGGGCAGACCTTCCTGGGTTTCCGCGACGTACCCACCTATGATGAAATGCTGGGTAAATCGGCGAAGGAAGCCAAACCATATGTTCGTCAGGTATTTATCGGCCGCAGCAGCGATTTGAAAGAAGATCTCGATTTCGAACGTAAGCTGTATATTATCCGCAGACGCGCTGAACTGGCTATACGCTATAGCGGAACGCCTGAAGGCGAGACCTTCTATATTTCCAGCTTATCCTGCCGGAAAATCGTATACAAAGGCATGTTGACCACGGTTCAGGTGGGGCAGTTCTATCTTGACCTGCAAAATGAGAGGGTCGAAACCGCGATCGCGCTGGTTCACTCCCGTTTCAGTACGAACACCTTCCCGAGCTGGGAGCGCGCGCATCCATACCGTTTCATGATCCATAACGGCGAAATTAATACGCTGCGCGGTAACGTAAACTGGATGCATGCCCGTCAGTCCTTGTTCAAAAGCGAGGTATTCGGCAGCGATCTGGACAAAGTGAAACCGGTCATTAATCCGGATGGCTCGGATACGGCAATGTTTGATAATACGTTTGAATTCCTGTACCTCAGCGGTCGTTCCCTGCCTCATGTGGCCATGATGATGGTACCTGAGCCTTGGAATAACGACGAAGGCATGAGCGGAACGAAAAAGGCATTTTATGAATATCACAGTACATTGATGGAGCCTTGGGACGGACCGGCAGCTATGGCATTTACGGATGGCGTGCAGATTGGGGCGATCCTGGACCGCAACGGTCTCAGACCATCCCGTTATTACGTGACCAAAGATGACCTGATCATATTGTCGTCCGAAGCGGGCGTTCTCGACATTGCTCCGGAAAACGTGCTGTACAAGGACCGTCTGCGTCCTGGCAGAATGCTGCTTGTCGATACCCAGGAAGGGCGCATTATTTCCGATGAGGAAGTAAAGGCGCAGATCGCTTCCGAGGAGCCGTACCGTGAATGGCTCGACGAGCATTTGATCAACCTGGATGAGCTTCCGGATGCGCCTGAGCTTCCCGATCCGAAGCATGATAATATTACGCAGCTCCAACTGGCTTATGGCTATACATTTGAAGAGCTGCGCAAGGTGCTGGAGCCGATGGCTTCGACCGGCATGGAAGCCCTGGCTTCGATGGGCTATGATGCTCCGCTAGCCGTTTTATCCGACAAGCCGCAGCGGTTGTACAACTACTTTAAGCAAATGTTCGCGCAGGTAACGAACCCGCCGATCGATGCGATCCGCGAGGAGATCATTACATCGACGGGCACTACGATCGGACCGGAACGCAACCTGCTGCATCCGGAGCCGGAAAGCTGCCGGCAGATTCGTTTGGATACGCCAATTTTATCCAATGAGGATTTTGCGAAAATCCGCCATGTACACCGTCCGGGCTTCAAGTCGATGACAATCCCGACCTTCTTCATGGCAGCTGACGGAGCGGAAGGTCTGCGCCAAGCGTTGGAGGGACTTTGCGAAGCGGCTGACCGCGTCATCCGCAAAGGCCATAACATCCTGATTTTGTCCGACCGCGGCGTTGACCGTGAGAATGCGGCGATTCCGGCACTTCTGGCGGTATCCTGCCTGCATCATCACCTAATCCGTCAGGGAACGCGAACGAAAGTGAGCATACTGCTCGAATCCGGCGAACCTCGCGAGGTGCATCACTACGCACTGCTGCTCGGCTACGGCGTCAGCGCGGTCAATCCGTATCTGGCTTTCGAGACGTTGGATGACATGCTGCGCCAAGGACTGCTGCGCGGCGTAACGCATGAGAAGGCTGTCAAAAATTATATTAAAGCCTCAACGAAAAGTGTGGTTAAGATTCTATCCAAAATGGGTATTTCCACGATTCAATCCTACCGCGGAGCACAGATTTTCGAAGCGGTTGGCCTGAAAGAGGATTTCGTAGAGAAATACTTCACGAATACGCCGTCCCGCATCGGAGGGATTGGACTGGAAGAGGTCGCAGCCGAGGCGCTGGCCCACCACAACCGTGCCTTTACGGATAAGGACGGAAATGACAAGGTGCTGGATTCGGGTGGCGAATATCAGTGGCGCAAAGACGGGGAAGAGCATCTGTTCAACCCGCAAACGATCCACCTGCTGCAGCAGGCTGTGCGTACCGGCGATTACCAGGTGTATAAGAAATACGCCAAGCTGGTACAAGGTGAAAACGAACAGAAGATGACCATTCGTTCGCTGCTGAAAATCAAGCCGGCTGGACCTGCGGTTTCGATCGAAGAGGTTGAGCCGATCGAATCCATTATGCGCCGTTTCAAGACGGGAGCGATGTCCTTCGGCTCGATCAGTAAAGAAGCGCATGAGAGCCTGGCGATTGCAATGAACCGCATCGGAGGCAAGAGCAATACCGGTGAAGGCGGCGAGGACCCTGCACGCTATATTCCGGACGCGAATGGAGACTCTCGGCGCAGTGCCATTAAACAGGTGGCATCCGGCCGGTTCGGTGTCACATCCAATTACCTGGTCAATGCCGATGAAATTCAGATCAAGATGGCTCAAGGCGCCAAGCCTGGCGAAGGCGGGCAGCTGCCTGGCCGTAAGGTGTATCCTTGGGTTGCCGAGGTGCGCGGCTCTACGCCGGGTGTTGGCCTGATTTCACCGCCGCCGCATCACGACATTTATTCCATTGAGGATCTGGCGGAGCTGATCTACGATTTGAAGAACGCCAACCCTCGCGCCAACATTAACGTAAAGCTGGTTTCCGAGGTTGGCGTAGGCACGATTGCTGCAGGCGTTGCCAAGGGCAGAGCCGATATCATTCTGGTCAGCGGGTATGACGGCGGTACTGGTGCGTCACCGCAAAGCTCTATTCGCCATGCAGGCATGCCGTGGGAACTGGGTCTTGCCGAAACGCATCAGACGCTGATCCTGAACAATTTGCGCGATCGTGTGGTACTTGAAACAGACGGTAAAATGCTGAACGGCCGCGACCTGGCTGTGGCAGCATTGCTGGGCGCTGAAGAATACGGATTTTCCACTGCACCGCTGATTGCTCTTGGCTGCATCATGATGCGTGTATGCCAAATGGATACCTGTCCGGTTGGCGTGGCTACGCAGAATCCTGAGCTGCGCAAGCATTTCATGGGCGATCCGGCACATGTCGTGAACTTCATGAGATTTGTTGCCGAGGATCTGCGCGAGCTGATGGCTGAACTCGGATTCCGTACGATTCAGGAAATGATCGGCCGTACCGACTGCCTGGATGCCGAAGTGGTCAATGAACATTGGAAGAAGCAAGGAATTGATCTGTCGGCGCTGCTGCATACGCCGAAAATGCCGGAAGGCAGCACTCCCTTCAATAGCAAAACGCAAAACCACGGTCTGGAAGAAACGCTGGATATGCGTTATCTGCTGGAACTGGGCCAACCTGCTCTTGAGAGCGGCGAAGCTGTGCAAGCCACACTGCCTATTACCAACGTGGATCGCGCCGTCGGCACGATTCTGGGTAGTGAAGTAACGCGGAAGTACGGCGCTGCCGGACTCCCGGCGGATACGATTTCCTTCACGTTTACAGGCACCGCTGGCCAGAGCTTCGGGGCGTTCGTTCCGAAGGGGATGACGCTGACGGTTGTGGGCGATGCCAATGACTATACAGGCAAGGGGCTGTCCGGCGGCAAGCTGATCGTGAAGCCATCGGATAAATCGACCTTTAAGGCTGAGGAAAATATTATCATTGGTAACACCGCATTCTACGGTGCCACCAGCGGCGAGGCATATATCAATGGTATTGCTGGTGAACGCTTTGCCGTCCGTAACTCCGGCGCATCCGTCGTTGTCGAAGGAGTAGGCGATCACGGTTGCGAGTATATGACAGGCGGACGCGTGGTTGTGCTGGGTGATACAGGGCGCAACTTTGCAGCCGGAATGTCCGGTGGTATAGCGTATGTCTTGGATCCGGAGAACACGTTCATTCAGCGCTGCAACCTGGAAATGGTGCTGCTGGAGCGCGTGGAGGAGGCCGATGAAGCGGAGGAACTGAAAGAGCTGATTCAGAAGCATGTGTCCTATACCGGAAGCGCCTTGGGGCAACAGGTACTGGAGAACTTTGGAGTGAATCTCGAGCATTTCGTCAAGGTTATTCCGAAGGATTACAAGCGAATGACGCAGCATATCCGCAAGGTTCATGATAAGGGATTGACTGGAGAAGCGGCATTGCTGGCGGCTTTTGAAGCCAACATGCGTGAGCTGGCCAGAGCCGGCAGTCATTAAGTCATAAGTTTTACATGAACGTGCAGACTTGACCGAAATGGGTTTGTGATTTTGGCTCCTAAGGGAGACTGGAATCGCAGGCCCATTTTTTTCGACAAAAATAGAACCGGATTGTTGGGACTGACTCTCCATCAGACGACAGTATCATGGGAATACTTGGGATATAATGAAAAGGACCTATATCTTCGGGCTTTAGGGGAGCCAATTTAGGAGTGTTGGGCAATTATTTGATCCTAATTTAAGATGTCAGAAAGGATTAACATCAAGAAACGCATCCGGATATCGCAAGAATAACTACAGCTAAAGGCGGTCCGTCTTCTGTGAGAGTACATCGATAGACTTTATTCTTATTAAATCGATGAGTAGAGCGAGGGTATCTTCGATGAGTGATGAGAAGGAATTTGGTGCCGAGGCCCGGACCAATAATGACAATCCAGCACAAACGCAGCTAGATATCCTGAAGGTGCTGGAGCAATGCGGGATACACCCCGAAAGCTGGCATAACTACATCAAACAAAGGGATCAATAATTTACACAAAAAGTGTAATCGTTATTCTTTCAAAGCAGTAGAATTCGCTTCGGCGGAAGTTTTCTATATTCTAAAAAACCTCAGCAGCTTGATGGCCGCTGAGGTTTTTTCTGTTTATTTCATGGAACGTTCCATGCGTACAAAAGCGATAAAACGTTTTGCTTCTTCCTCCGTAAGACTGCGCCCGTCAACCGTTAAATTGAACTTTTCCAGCAGATCAGCATCCGATAGCTCCAATTGATCCACAAAATCACGAACTCCCGGATCCATGACCAGCTTGGGCTCAGATGTACGGCCAATCAGATAGTCTATGGATACTTCAAATTTATCGGCAAGCTTGGTCAGAATTTCAAAATCAGGTTTGCGGCGGTTCTTTTCATAGTGGGAGAGTGCGGCTCTCGTGATGCCGATCGACTGGGCTAATTCCTCTTGAGTCCATCCTCGTTGATCCCGCAGTTCTGCGATGCGATTATCATGATTCATGAATTAACCTCCTCCAATTGCCTGCTAGGTTGCCCAGCAAAAGAAACGAATTGTATCAAAATGAAACTATAACATTAAAAAAGGATTGACTAGTTACAATTTGTATCGTAAAGTAAAAAATGTAAATGATACTATTTGTATCTTTTAGAAACGATATGTATCAATAAACAGTGTAGTTCATGATTCTTACTTTTATACCATAAGGCAGGGTTGAGGCAATGAATATGTTGACGGCTTACGGCGTACAGCTGCAAATGCACATATCCATTCATCAAATTGGTGAAACTTCCGTCGTTTTGAACCGTTCCCGTCCGGTAGTCCTATGGGATCTGGAAAATCGCATGCTCACCTTCATTAGTGATTTGAATTTCCCGCTTCTGCCTGAAATACGTCTTTGCTTTGATATTACATGCCAAGGAGAGTCCATATGCCGGACTTACGGCAAGCTGCTCTGGAAAGAGGACAGCCTGACGGAAGCTATACAATATGGAGTTATTCTCGAGCCTGATGGCCACGGGGAGGTGTACATAACAAAAAAAATCACCCGCACCGTCTTGGGCGGCAGAGTCAAATTTCAGAAATATGATTTCCACATGGATATCATGAATGACAAAGGCAACGGTCAAATGTTTGACGTCTTTACTTAAGGGATTTTAGCGAAAATCCGGAAAAGCCAATGTGTGAAAGGGATAAGGTCATTTTACTATATTTATCAAAGTGCTGCATAGTGCTTTTGCCGGAGGTTTTGCAAAATAGCCGTAAAATCGGAAAACCCAATCTGTTAAGCGAGGGATGGATCTTGAGCAGTATGAACTTTTATATCAAACAAGCCATTGTAGACAAACGAAAACTCCCCCGAACACATCTTCTTTTTTATGTTGCTGCCTACTAGGTCCTCATGAATAGTATAAATCCTTTGAAAAATACAATGGAAGCCGGCCGTCCGTTTGAAGCAATTCCGCTGGTTGAAATGAAAAACCGAAATTTGTTTTGGGTTATTAAACGAATACAGGATGTATGTCTTTCGCTCCTCGGGCTTATTTTGCTATCGCCGCTGCTGATTCTAATCACAATTCTGATTAAACTCGAAGACACGAAAGGTGCGGTTATATTCGCTCAGACCCGGGTGGGAAAAAACGGGAAGACCTTTAAAATGTACAAATTCCGCTCTATGGTCCGGGATGCAGAGACAATGCTTGGCAAGCTGATGGAGCAGAACGAGGTCAGCGGAGCCATGTTCAAAATGAAAAATGACCCGAGAATTACCCGCGTGGGGCGATTTATCCGCAAAACGAGTCTGGATGAACTGCCTCAGCTTTTCAATGTGCTTAAAGGGGATATGAGTCTGGTTGGACCCAGACCGCCGCTTCCGAGAGAAGTGGATGACTATACGTCTTATGACATGATGAGACTTTGGGTTTTGCCCGGCTGCACGGGTCTGTGGCAGATCAGCGGCAGGAACCATGTGGGATTTCAGGAAATGGTGGAGCTGGATCTCGAATACATACGCAATCAATCGTTAATGAAGGATATCGTTATTTTATGCAAAACCGTTAAAGTGTTCTTCGGAGCGGATAATGCCTACTGATCGCACCGCTATGGTTGTCGGCGAGGGTCACACAGAAAGGTGGAAGGTCTGATCGATGCGAAAATGGGTGATCATCCTCACGTCTGTCTTTATCGTTGTCGTGCTCGGCGCGGCGGGATATGCGGCATATATCTATCAGTCTGTTAAAACGACAGCCCACCAGATCTATGAGAGCAGAGATACGGTTCAACCGAAACCGGTCAGCAAGGAGGGGATTACCACTCCGACTACCGCAGCGACAGGCACCGTCAATACCGCGCAGTCCAGTTCTACTCTAACAACAGATCAAACACAGCCCTTCAATCTGGACGAAAAGAAACCTTTTACCGTACTTGTCCTGGGCGTGGATCAACGGGAGAATGACAGGGGACGCTCGGATGCAATGATCTTTCTGACAGTCAATCCGGCCAAACAAAGCATTCTCATGTTCAATATTCCGAGAGATACCCGAACGGAGATCGTCGGACATGGCACGGTGGATAAAATCAACCACGCATACGCCTTCGGCGGCGTGAACATGTCGGTCAAGACCGTGGAACGTTTTTTGGATTATCCGGTGAACTATTACATTAAAGTCAATATGGAGGGCTTCGCACATTTGATTGATTCGATGGGCGGCGTCGAGGTCGATAATCCCTTTTCCTTCTATTATGAGGGACATCAGTTTGATCAGGGCGATTTGAATTTGAACGGAGAGGAAGCGCTGCTGTATTCACGTATGCGCTACGATGATCCGCGCGGTGATATGGGCCGAAATACAAGACAGAGGCAAATTTTGAAGCAAGTCATTAAAAATTCGCTGAAAATCAACAACGTGGTCAAGATCGAATCCCTGTTAGCGGATGTGGGAAACAGCGTCAAGACGGATATCACCTTTGATGATATGAAGACCTTCCTGACGGATTACCGCTCGGATCTGAAACAGATCGACCAGGTCGAGATCAGCGGAGAAGGACAGAGAATCAAGGGCATCTGGTATTACCTGGTCAGCGATAAGGAACGAAGCCGTATTCATCAGATGATTAAGGATCATTTACAATTGTAAACCTTCGAACCCAAAAAACCGTTATGGACCCCGATCCATAGCGGTTTATTGATTTTATGCAGAATTGCTTGACATCAAACCGTGATTGATGTAGATTTCTGTTAATGATACAAAACGTAACTTTTTAATTTTGAAATGATACATGTATGCGTTTTATGCCAAAGGAGAGGAAGTCGGTTCCGATGAACGATCAGCAGTACGTCTATTGCTTGTGCTGTGAGAAAATGGTGCCCATGTCGGATACAGCGTATATCTTCCGCACGGGATATTATCGTACCATTGTTCCTTTGGGTTGTTGTGAAGAATGTCATAACCAGGGGGAAATAGAGACTAAATTCCAGTTTATGGAGCATTTGCAAAAAGGATATGCTACAATGAGGCGATAACCTACGATAAGGAGTGAAGTGGATGCAGCATGAACCGGTGGTTCGGCTGGAGGGAGTGACGAAGAAGGTTTCTTCCAAGACGCTCGTAGAAAACGTTACACTCGACATTCCGCCTGGGCAGGTCTTTGGCTTTCTGGGACCCAATGGTGCAGGAAAGACAACGACGATCCGGATGATGGTGGGCTTAACCTCCATTAGCCAAGGTGATATCAAGATTTGCGGGTACAGCATCAAAGAACATTTTGAGAAGGCCGTTTCCAACGTCGGGGCGATTGTCGAAAATCCGGAGATGTACAAGTTTTTGACAGGATACCAGAATTTACGTCATTTTGCCCGGATGATGACAGGCATTAACGACGCCAGAATTCAAGAAGTGGTTAAGCTTGTAGGTCTGAATAACCGGATTCACGACAAGGTGAAGACCTATTCGCTTGGGATGAGACAGCGTTTGGGCGTGGCCCAGGCGATTTTGCATCGTCCGAAGCTCCTGATACTGGACGAGCCTACGAATGGACTTGATCCGCAGGGGATCCGCGAGCTTCGCGATTATCTGCGCCATCTATGCCATGAAGAGGGAACAACCGTCTTTGTCTCCAGCCATCTGTTGTCTGAAATGGAATTAATGTGCGATAGTGTGGCGATCATTCAAAATGGACGATTGATCGATGTTCGTTCCCTCAAAGATGGCAGCATCGAAGGGCAAGACGCAGCATTGGAAACCGAATTTATGGTGGACGAGCCGGTCAAGGCGCTTTCGATTCTCCAAGGGGGCACGCAGCAGGGCAGCCTGATCACCTTGAAGCTAAACCGTGATGAGGTTGCCGAAATGAATGCAAGGCTGGTGCAGGCAGGAATCAAGGTGTATGGCATACATACCGTCACCCGTTCGTTGGAAGAACAGTTCCTGGAAATGACGGGGGGTGACCCGATTGGGTAATTTTTTCAGTCTCGTGCAAAATGAAAACATGAAGATTTACCGGCGTGTCCGGACCTGGGTAATGCTCGGGATTCTCGTCATCGTCAACCTGTTGATTCCGATCCTGTTTTCTATGGTGGAATCCGGAGGTCAGACCACGATTTGGGACAGCGTTATCCTGAGTTCATCCTTCACATTCTTTCTATGCACCATATTCTCCGTGATCATCGCAGCGGATTCCGTGGCAGGCGAGTTCTCCTGGGGGACGATCAAGCTGCTTCTGATCAGGCCATGGAGCCGATCTAAAATTCTGCTGTCCAAATATGTATCTGTAGTTCTGTTCAGCTTGCTCTGTACGCTGCTGCTTGCAGGGATATCGATTCTGGTTTCCAGTCTATTGTTCTCCGGCGCAGCCGAGAGCGGCATGCTCCCGTTTGGCAAAAGCGGTATGGCTTTTACGCTTCAATATCTGCTCTGTGACTATGTTAATTTATTTATCACGGTCGCCATTGCGTTTATGCTGTCTACTGTTTTCCGTGCAGGAGGTCTTGCGATTGGACTTGCCCTGTTTATGATGTTTACCAAAGGGATTTTTACCACGCTGTTCAGTCCCGAACGGTATGTATGGGCTAAATATCTGATCTTTACGCATATGGACCTTACGAATTACCTGCAAAGCAGTGAAGGGCCGGGCGGCATTACGCTTGGCTTCTCGCTTGCCGTGCTTGCCGTGTATTATATCGTTTTCCTGGCCATTTCCTGGTATGTCTTCAGCAAAAGGGACGTTGCCGCTTAAGGCCTTGAACTGCTTAAAAGCCCGTTGCAGCCTGGTGTGTGGATTCATACACACCCCGCTGCGGCGGGCTTTTTGGGTAATGTATTTCCCGGCAGCCACGAAAAGGGAAGATCAGCCGGCTTCCGTTTCCACAAGATGCACATCGATCGGCGGTACCGTATCCTGCTGTTCATTAGACTTTGGCTCCATTTTGCTGGACCCATTAAGAATTCCGCCCTCGGTAATCACGAGGGAAGAGGCGGCGAGCACGTCTCCGAACATCTGGCCGGTTGAGGTGATCGTCAGCTTGCCTTCCGCCTGCACATCCCCATACACTTTTCCTGCTATAATGACTTCCCTGGCGCTGATATCCGAGTGGGCGACGGCATGCTCGCCGATCGTTACACAAGCCCGGCTTTCGATCACCCCGCTAAATTTTCCTTCAACGCGTACGTTGGCTTCGCAAGCCAGAGCTCCTTCAACCTCGGTTCCCCGGCCAATCAGGGAATCGGTGGGCATAAACGAATTTTTGGATGCTTTGGATCTGCTCAACATAGAACCTCCTTAATTGTATTCCGAATTTGCCGAACGAATATATGGCAGCGGATTCACGGGTTTATCTTTTTTGACGACCTGGAAATGAAGATGCGGGCCCGTGCTGCGGCCGGTGGAGCCGAGAAGGGCAATCTGCTCGCCTTTATCCACCGAATCACCCACATCCACCTGGATCTTGCTGAGATGCATATACCAGGTTTGGAGCCCGTTCGGGTGTTCGATAATGACATAACGGCCGCGGGCGCCGCTCTCCTCTGCGGTGACCACTTTTCCTGCACCTGCCGCGTATACAGGACCTCCATTTTCACCGGCAATATCGATGCCTGCATGAAAAGCAGCTTTACCGGTAAATGGATCGGTACGGTAGCCGAAGCTGGAGGTCATCACCGTGGACGTAGTGGGCCATAAGGTCGGATTGCCGGAGATTTGCGTTTGAGTTTCCTGGGCTTTTTTCAGCGTATGAGGGACCTGGCTTTCCATGGTTTTCAGCAGCTCCTGCATTTCCTGAAAGTCGTCTTTCGTCTCCTGGGCCAGATCCAGCATTTCATTTTCATGCACGGCAATGAACTCGCCCCCGACATGCTCCGAAGCGTCCCAGGACAGGGAAGAGACTTTATCCGTGGAATCGTCCGTAGACATGCTGGTGCTGTGTTTATCAATAAATTGTTGCAGCTGTTGCTCCAGCTCATCCACATGCTCCATTTTTTGCTGCATATCCTTAGCCTGAGACGATAGCTTGATGATTTCATTTTGCAGGCGCTCGATGGACTGTTCGCGGCTGTTCACCGAGCTCTGAAGCTGAAGATTCTTCATGTTTTCAAGGGTGACCTTCTGCTCGAGCTGGGAAACGACCTGGGAGGAATGGGCCTGCAGAGCAAGCACAAGACCGGACAGCGAGAGGACGGCGGCTGCGGGAACGGCGATCATCAGGGGCTTGGACAGATGAATCTGCTTCACTGAATGCTGGGCGTCCCGCATCACCAGGAGTGTCATACGTCGATTGGCGGTTGCACTTTTCATGGCAGCTCCTTTCTGTAGCATGGTTATACTTGTCTTATAATCTATGTATTCGATAAATGCCCGGAACATGTCTAAAATGTTACCATTTTATGCCTGCGTCTATTGAGCCTGATTGCGTGTAAGTATTGAATAAAGAAGGCTTGGTTTGGTCAATGATGGATAAATAACGAATCGTCATTTATTTCTGGCAAGGAGGCTGCCTATGGTGTGGCTGCTGTTCGCACTCATGATTTTCATTTTTCAAATGGCAACGATTCTGCTGCTGGAATTCCGCAATCCCTCCAAAACCGTGGCCTGGATGTTCATTCTCTTCTGCTGCCCGATCATCGGGTTCGTAGTCTACTATTTTGTAGCTCAGGACTATAAAGCACGCAGAAAGGTCCGTACCCGGGGGTCGCGGCTGTTCCGGCAGATGCGTTCCATTCTATGGAGCCAGGCGTTAACGGTAAAAGAAATAGGAGAAATGCATAATCCCGAATTCGAGCATCAGGAGCGGCTGTTCAACCTGTTATCGAGGTTGTCCGAAAGCCCTATTACAGGCTGTAATACCAGCAAGGTGCTGACAGACGGTGAAGAGGCCTTTGGAGCCATGCTGAAAAAGATGGAAGCGGCGAAGGAACATATACATATCGAATTTTATATTTTTCGGCATGATGTGATTGGGACCCAGTTTCAGGAGGTCATGATTCGCAAGGCGAAGGAAGGCGTCAAGGTACGCTTCATGTGCGACGGGCTTGGAAGCTACAAGCTGAAGCGGGAATTTATAGAGAAGCTGAAGGAGGCTGGCGTGGAGTTTCACTTTTTCCTGCCGCCGCTGCTTGCCTTTATCGACCGGCGGATCAACTACCGCAATCATCGGAAAATCATCGTAGTGGACGGATCGGTTGGATTTGTTGGCGGGATGAACGTCGGGGATGATTACCTGGGACAATACCCTAAAATGGGTTATTGGAGGGACACTCATTTGCAAATTGAAGGAGACGCCGTCTATTTTTTGCAGAATGTGTTTTTGAATGACTGGCAGTTGGCATCGGGAGAAAAGGTCGTGGATCCCGCGCTTTTTCCCGAACATGAATGTGAGGCTGATGAACAGATTCAGATTGTGAGCAGCGGACCGGATCAGGACTGGAATGCCATCCAGGAACTGTGTTTCTCGGCCATTTCGGTTGCGAAAAAAAGAATCTGGATTACTTCGCCTTACTTCATTCCCGATCCGGGGATATATGAAGGGTTGAAAACGGCCGCCGTCAGCGGTATGGACGTAAGAATTATTATTCCATGGAGAGCTGATTCCAGGCTGGTCCACCTAGCCTCGCTCTCGTATGTGGAGGAACTGCTGCTGGCGGGCGTCAAGTTCTACCAGTACCAGAAGGGCTTCATTCACGCGAAAGTGATGATCGTGGATCAGCTGCTGGCCTCGGTCGGCACCGCCAACATGGATATGCGCAGCTTCTTCTGCAATTTCGAGCTGACAGCCGCATTGTTCGAACAATCCGCAATCGAGCGGCTTGCAGCCGATTTTGAGGAAGACATGAGGGTGAGCCGCGAGATGACGAAAAAGGAGTTTCAGGAGCGGGCTTTTTTGCATAAAAAAGCGGAAATGCTCTGCCGCATGCTGTCGCCGCTGTTGTAGCTACGTTTATCCGGGATCCCATTTGTTCTTCAGGAGCGTGGAGCCCATAAAATAACGGCAACGCCTGCCAGGCAAAGCGCGCCTCCGATCCAGTCATACAGGTCCGGAGCGTTTTTGTCGACTCCCCAGCCCCAAAAGAGGGCCAGTATGATGAAAACACCCCCATACGCCGCATAAACGCGTCCAAAAGAGGGATAATGCTGCAGCGTGGGAATAATGCCGTACAGAATCAACACGACAGCACCGATCAATCCATACCACAAGGGCTTGGATTCCTTGATCCAGAGCCATACCAGATAGCCTCCGCCGATCTCTGCCAAACCGGCAGCCAAAAATAAAAATAAGGATCTCATGATAGAATATCTCCCATCTCATTAATACTTAGACAGAAACTATGATATAATATTAAAGAAGAATAATCACGGGAAAGACTCGCCGGGATTGCGTTTTAAGATATCTGCTTCCAAAATTGGGACAGACGCTCTCTTTCTCGGCTGGGACGATCGTGTTTCTATTCATACCAAATTGATAAGAATCGGGGGAATTCGATGGCTGGATCTTCTAATACCCAGATTGCGGACAGTGCCAAACTGTCGCATGGGGAACAGCAACCGCTCAACGCACCGACTTCTAAGCTCAGAGTTTTAACTCGGATCATCGTCATGCTGATCGGAGCAGGCATGGTCGCCGTCGCACTGGAAATTTTTCTGGTGAACAATAGTATTATCGATGGCGGAATCACGGGTATCTCCATTATGCTAGCCCACCTCTTTCATTTGCCGCTTGGTATATTTCTGACGTTACTCAATCTTCCTTTTCTATTTCTCGGTTATAAGCAAATTGGCAAAACCTTCGCTTTCTCAACGCTTGCAGCCGTTCTTGTGATGTCCGTAGGTACGGCACTCCTGGAGCCTGTCAGACCCATTACCCTGGATCCGCTGCTCGCTGCCATTTTCGGCGGGGTCATCCTTGGAGCAGGTGTTGGCATGGTCATCCGTGCAGGGGGCTCTACAGACGGAAGCGAAATTGTGGCCATCTTGATCAATAAGAAAACCCCTTTTTCCGTTGGCGAAATCATCATGTTTATCAATGTGTTCATTCTGACGAGCGCTGGCTTTGTATTCGGCTGGAATAACGCCATGTACTCGCTCATCGCCTATTTCATCGCTTTTAAAGTGATTGATATCACCAACGAAGGGATCGACCAATCCAAATCCGTATGGATTATCAGCGACAAATATAAAGAGATTGGCGATGCATTAACCTCCCGTCTTGGACGTGGCGTGACTTATCTGGAGGGGGAAGGTGCATACTCCGGTGACAGCAAAAAAGTGATTTTCGTTGTCATTACCCGTCTTGAGGAAGCGAAATTAAAGTCGATCGTCGGAGACTGGGACCCGGATGCTTTTCTCGCGGTTGGTAATATCCATGACGTTAAGGGTGGACGGTTTAAGAAAAAGGACATCCATTAGGTGGGATGCTCGTCAAAGTTTAGCTGCTGACCGATGGCGTGCGAGACCGCTGCGGTGCGGATCATTCTTCCGATCGCTGTTGTCCCCGGATTTCTTGAATGAAGTAGTGGCAACTGTAGAAATCCGTTGACAAAGGCGACCGCTGCGCTTCTTCAGAACGATTCCGCTCCTCCGCTCCCAAGGCGCTAATCAAAAGCTAACTTCATGTTGAGCAGGGGAGTGTAGTAATAAAATCCCGGAAGAGATTTTCATCTTCCGGGATTTTTTGCGTTCAAATGGCGTATGACTTGCTCCACCGGCTGCGGCGGCAGGGCGGCGATCAGGTCGCCGGTCTTTTGCAGCCGCTCCTCGATATTAAGCAGGTGGAAGTCCAGCGGCGATACGTTGCTCTCCACCTCTTCCCAGTGAAGCGGCGTAGATACGGTCGCGCCCGGTCTGGCCCTTGGGGTGTAAGGAGCTGCAAGGGTTTTGCCCTGATAATGCTGCAAGTAATCAAAATAGATCTTGTCGCCGCGGTTTTTCTTCAGCCGCTCCAGCGTGAATAAGTCAGGATGTTTTTCCGTTACGAATCGTCCGACAAAATGACCGATCACCCTCAGTTCGTCGAACGTGATGCCCTCTTTGATCGGAACAATAATCTGTACGCCCGTGGCTCCCGAGGTTTTGGGCACGGAGGCGAGGCCTAGCGATTGAAGCACCTTGCCGACGATGGAGGCGGCCTCCATGATCCGCGGTTCTTCTTCAAGCGAAGGGTCCAGATCAATCATCCATTCACATGGGAGGCTGCTGCCGGCATAGTGAAGCGAAGGGTGGAATTCCAGCGCCGCGAGATTGCCGAGCCATAGCAGCTCAGGAAGGCCGTTCAGCAGAATATAATGAATGCCGTCCAGCTCGGATGTTTTGACGTAAGGCGGCAGAGGTTCAGGCGCATTTTTTTGATAAAAGAACTCACCCGGCACGCCGTGCGGATAACGGATCGTGGTAAGCAGCCGGTTTTGACAATAGCGAAGCAGAAAGGGCGCCAGAGCAGCCAGCTTTTGCAAATACATTGCCTTGGTCACGCCCATCTCCGGCCACAGCGGCTTGTCGGGATTCGTGATGGGAATATCATGACCTTCGATGGTAATGGTGCCTTTGACGGTTCTCGGCATGGAATGCACCTCCGAAAATAGGTTATAGGCGGGTGTCTCTTGTGCAGGTGAAATGGACTTTTCGTTTGCACATGATGGGAAGGAGAAGGAGTGCACAACCGTTTAGATCTCATGGATGCTCATTGATCCAGCTTGCAGTCCTCCGGAGGAGCGTCCACAAAAGCCTGGATACTCGGCTGACGCAGGGTGCCACCCGGTGTCCATTCCAGAAAGTTCACTTTCACCACCCAAACGGGACGAATCCATACCGCTCCTTTTTGGCGTTCCGTTTGGTTGGCGAAAGGTCTGTCTTTTTGGATCATGCCCGAGGCTTCCTCCGTAATTCTCCGCCAGTCGGCAACCCTCAGCTTCCCGGTTCCCGCATGTCCGATATATATAAGCCGGCCGTCCTTATCATAAAGTCCCAGCAGCAGGGCGTTGACGATTCCGTCCCGGTAAGTGACGCCGCCAACCACGGCATTGACGTCCTGAATGTTCTTCCGCTTTTGCCAGCGTTTGTCCTTGCCGTTCACGGCATACACACTGTTTAGGTCTTTGACCACGATACCTTCAAGCTGATGCTGCTTCGACACCTCGTAAAGAAGGGGAATATCCGGATAACTGGGCACCTGCTGTACATGGGGATTCGGAACAAGCACTTGATTTAAAAGGGCCTGCCGTTCGTGGAGAGGTCTGGAGGTTACCCATTCGCCATTGCAGTACAAAATATCAAAAACCATGTAAACGATCGGCACCTGCTGTACTCGGGCCCGGATTTGCTGTTCTTGGCGCAGGCTGTCCCTTTTCATGACCTGATGAAAGGAAGGCACGCCTTCCACAAGCGCAATGATCTCTCCATCCAGAATGACCGAATTTGCCCTGCAATAAGCGGGTGTGTCCCATAGCTCCGGATATTGGCGCGTGCGGTTGTTGCCCTTTCGGTTGATCAGCTCGGTATCTGCACCATCGAAGTAGACGAGCATGCGCACGCCGTCCCATTTGATCTGGGCGATCCACTTGTCCCCTGAGGGAAGAAGCTCTGTCATTATAGGCTCAAATGGCTTGACTGGGCTGAGCTTCACAGGCATTCTCCCCTCCGATCCGGTTAGGATACGGTCTCATTTTTTTTCGCCGTTTTGCGCCGTTTCGGCTTGGGCCCTTCCGCACCTGCGGCTTGTTTGCCTTCGGCAGTTGTTTTGGCTTTGGGTTTGGTTGTTTTCTTGGGTTTTCCCGGATCGGTCGCGATGGCAGGTTTGGATGCTTCGATGCTGGCCTGCAGAGCGGCCATCAGATCAATGACGTTGGTTTCCTGCTTCGCAGGGGCGATCTTGATCTCTTCACCCGTCACCTTATGCTCGATCAGTTCAAGCAGACGCTCGCGGTAATCATCCGTGTACTTCTGCGGGTCAAAAGGTGTAGACAGTTGGTCGATGAGCATTTGGGCCATGCCCAGTTCTTTTTCATTCACCGTTACGTTCTCAGGTAAATTCGGAACCTGCGCGACCGGACGGATTTCATCTGGATAGAACATGGTTTCGATCGCAAGGCAGTTCTCCAGCACGCGGATCGCCGCCAGACTGCTTTTGGAACGGATGGATATTTTGGCGATGCCGATTTTGCCGCTTTGGTGCATGGCTTCCTTGAGCAGCTGATAGGCGTTGCCCCCGGCTTGATCCGGAGCGAGATAGTAGGTTTTTTGAAAATAAATCGGATCGATTTCGGACAAATCTACAAAGTCCAGGATCGCGATGCTTTTGTTGGACTGCTCGGCAATTTGGTCAAGCTCCTCTTTTTCAAACAAGACGAACTTGCCTTTTTCGTATTCATAACCTTTAGAAATTTCCTCCCATTCGACCTCTTTTTCGCACACCGGACACTTGCGCACATAAGAGAGGGGACTGCCGCATTCTTTATGTACGTATCTCATGGAGATATCCTTGTCTTCCGTAGCCGAGAACATTTTGACAGGCACATGAACCAGCCCGAAGCTGATCGCGCCCTTCCATACCGTATGCATTATTCAGCCGCTCCTTTTCCTGATTTCGTATTTTGCTTGTTCCTTATAGTATGGGTATTTTTGACCGAATCTATGACATTCGAATGGAAGAATCGAGAAGAAATTTGCAATTTATTTACATGCTTTTTTTAGCAGAGGGCATATTAAGGACAGCACTTTCAATTTTTAGCGTGTCAGGAGGCAGTAATCATGCGGAACAATCAACCGGAAGACCAGCATGAGGATTTTAATGCAGCGGCATTAAAGCGGTACGAAAAAGTGTCCCGCAGCATGGAAACCGCAAGCTTTACCAACGGGAATGACGTGGACTGGGAGAGCATGACATCGCCTGAGCAGACGGTAACCCATGAAAGCCATATGTTTGACATCGACCGGATGATCAACGAGGGGCTTGGCGGCGGTGAAATCACGGCAGATAACGGATTTATCGGCGACAGCACAACGGACTCCATCGTGTGGGAATCGAAGGAGAACAAATCCGGAAAAGAATAAGTGGAATGCCGTGAGTCTATGAAAACTTACAACAAGAGAGGATGGATTGTAGTGGACGTGCGCCGCGCACTTGAAATTTATGAGGACAAAAGTCATACCATTGAAGTGAAGCTGGAAGGCCAACCGGTCTGGATTGAAAATGTGGATGAGGTAAACGGCATGGCTACAGTGCAGGTAGGGTCACGCCCGACCAACACAGAAACCGTGAATGTGGAGCGATTGCAGGAAGGATAGGAAAGTGAATATGATGAAAGCCTGTTAGCCCGTAAAAAGGGTGCAGGCTTTTTTTGTTTTTCCGGGATTATCTATATTGTCTATTCAAGATTTTTCCGGTATCGATTACAATTACTGTAAATCGTGATTGCGGTTACCGCGGAAAAGGGGAAACGGATGAACAAAAATGAAGAGGTAATTGCAGCTGGAAGGACGGCAGAGTTATTCGCGTGCGAACATCAGCGGGTGTTGAAGCTATTCCGGGACGGCATTCCCAGGGAACTCGCAGAGAAGGAGTTCAAGATCAGCGAGGCGATGTACCAATCCGGAATCAGCGTTCCGCAGCCTTTCGAAATGAGAGAGAAGGAGGGCCGCTTGGGGATTGTGTATGAAAAGGCAGAGGGCATGACCATGCTCGCAGCCATTTCACAGAATCCGGGCATCGTGGAAGCGGAGGCTCGGCGTATGGCCAAGCTGCATGCTGAGATACATAAGGGCAACGTCGAAGGGTTGACCCGGCAAAAGGCCCTGCTAGCAAGTCAAATTGCGGAGGCGCCTTTTTTAACCGAAGATGAGAAGAACAAGATTGTTGCGGGGCTTGATCTGCTGGAGGAGGGCTTCGTCATTTGCCACGGGGATTACCATCCGGACAATATCATTGTGGGGAGCAAAGTCTGGGTCATAGACTGGATGACCGCAACGAGCGGTAATCCGGCCGCTGATGTGGCAAGAACGCTGCTTATGCTGCGAACCGGAACGCTGCCGGAAGAGCTGCCACCTCAAGTCCAAGAGCTTTTTGCCCGTATCCGAGAACAATTGACGTCCGTTTATTTGCAGGAGTATATGAACATAACTGGCATCTCCTATGACAACATTAAATGCTGGATGGTTCCCGTTGCGGCCGCACGCCTGGTGGAATGGATTCCGGAGAAGGAAAAAGAGAAGCTGCTGGACTTGATCCGCAAGCCGCTTTAAGTACGGATATCCACTTCGGAAGCATGGCACAAAAATATCCCTTTCGCCGAACGCCATACGGGAGTGCTCAAGACATTCACAATCGTCGCCTGAAAACACGGGGTGATCGCAAGATGGCAAAGGCGGTGCCGGCTGCAAGAGCTGACACCGCCTTTATGTTCTTATACGACCTGTTCAAGCAGGGAGGTAGAGCTTAAATCCAGCCAATATCCTTTAACCAGGGTGTCGCCATTGCGGGTATCCGTCTCATAAGCGCGCTGGAAGCCCAGGCGTTCATACAGCTGCACGGCTGACGCCATCATGTCTGACGTATGCAGATTAAGGGTGGTTGCACCCAGCTGAACGGATCGGCTCGCGGCTTCCTTAATCAGAAGCGTGGCAATGCCGCGGCCGCGGGCTGCGGGCGATACGGCAAGCAGCCGGATGATCGGCGAGTTGATGCCCATTGCCGGATTACCATAGGCAGCCTCGGAGGAGAGGAACAACTGGACGCTGCCGACAATTTCTCCTTCAAGCTCGGCGACGATCCGGGCGTGAGGACCGGTGCCATATACGGAGTTCCGGATGGAATCGCGGTATTCCTCCCAACGCGGCTCCGGAAGATCAAAGGCATACTGCTGGTACGCTTCGAGCATAACATGCGCTATGGCTTCCTGTTCAAATTCCTCCGCATCACGAATCCTAATTTCTTGTGCTGTGGTCATCACGATCACTCCTTTTCATCGGGTTCATCAAATTTGTAATTCAGTATAACGCTAAATGTTGAGTAAACATATAAGAATTAACAAATATCGATAACGTTATTGAAAAATTCAATTATAAAGGATGGTGCATAGGTTTGTTAACAGGAAGTGTTGCCCATTCATTGATCAAGAGGATGAAGCGTCAATCGGAACACGTTCCATTCATAAATAATCATTGACAATAAAATTCCATCTGTATAAATTGAACTAAAGTAAAAGGCGCATCATCGCTGAAAAAATGCTTTGGAAAACGCTAAAACAGGCTGCCGTTTCATGAATGGAGCCACTACTCAGACAAAATTTCTATCACTGAGTGCTGCTTTAAAACCATCTATTTTCATAAGAATAGTATGTAATTGGAGGTGCGCTGTATGAATATTGAAAATATCGAAGCCTTTGTGTACATCAATCATTACGGAAGCTTCAACAAGGCGGCGGATGTTCTTTTCCTGTCCCAGCCCACGGTTACGGCGCGTATTCAATCGCTTGAGCGAGAGCTGGATTGCAAGCTCTTCGACCGCTTCGGCAAACAAATTCACCTCACGGACAAAGGCAAACAGTTTCTGCCCTACGCGCAGCAAATCCTCCAGACCTACCAAAAAAGCAAGCATCATCTCCATTCCAAACGGACCACGCTGGGAGAGCTGCGGATCGGCTGCACCGTATCCGTATCGAATTATTTAATGCCCCATCTGCTTATGCGTCTGAATGAACGGTTCACGGACATGAAGTTCAAGATCACGACTGCGCCTACGGATGAGCTTGCCGCGAAGTTGTCCTCCCGGGAACTCGATCTGGCGTTTGTGCGGAAAATGATGAACCCCGCTTTTCAGTCTTATTCTTTTTTCGAAGATCCGATACGCTTATACGTCTATAAGGAACATCCGCTGGCTGCGACGGGCAGGGCGTCGATCCGCGATATCCGCCACGAGAAGCTGATCTTCTTCGAATGCGGCTCCCTGGACTGGATGCGGATTCATCGGGTATTCGAAAGCCTGGAACAGCCCCCGAATATCGTTTTCCAGGTCGACAATTCCGAAACCGCCAAGAAGCTTGTTGTACGCCGTGCGGGCATCTGCTTCCTTCCCGGACTCTGCGTGCAGCAGGAGGTGGAGGCGGGTCTGCTAGTTCCCGTTGATATCACTGAAACCATGGGCATCGCGCTTCAGACCAACTTGATTACATTGAGCGGCGAGCATACGGAGATCGCGGAAGCGCTGCTGGATTACAGCGGCCGGGTGCCGAATTAAGGATTTGGATATATGAATAGAAAAACTCTATTAGACGCGTGCGGCAAATCGCGGTAAAGTTAGTTTCAACTAATTCATACTAAACAGATAGGAATTATTAATTTGATCGAAAAGGGGATGAGATCATGCGTAAATCATGGACATTGGCTGCTCTACTGCTGCTCACGGGGGTGATTGCCGGGTGCGGATCGGATAGCGGAAAGACGGCCGGAGAAGCCAAGGAAGGAACGGCCAACGCTTCTGCGGGAGCCGTGAAAAAAATAGTAATAGGCACGGGGACGGCCTTTCCGAAGGTATGCTTCATCGATGAAAACGGCAAGCTGACCGGCTTCGACGTCGAACTGGTACGGGAAATTGACAAGCGGCTCCCGCAATACGAGTTCGAGCTGCAAACCCAGGAATTCGCGAATCTCCTGCTCAGTCTGGAGACGAAAAAAATAGATGTGGTGGCTCATGAAATGGAGAAAAATCCGGAGCGCGAGCAAAAGTACCTGTTTAATAAAGAGCCTTACGCCCACTGGAGAAACAAGATCATCGTAGGCAAAGACAATGATACCATCCATTCGCTGGATGATCTGAAAGGGAAAAAGGTGCTGACCGGCGCGACGAGCGCCGAGGCCCAGATTTTAGAGAACTACAATAAGAAAAACAACAATGCCATCAACATTGTCTATCAAAGCGGGGCGGCCAGGGATTCGGTCAGCCAGATCACGAGCGGACGCGTTGACGCCACGGTCGGTGCCGACTTTTCGCTACCGCTGATCGACCCGCAGGGCAAGCTGAAAACGACCGGGGATGATTTGTCCGAAGCCGATATTCTCTTCGTGTTCCGCAAGGATGATCCGGAGGAACAGAAGCTGGCGGATGACATTGACGGCGCCATCAAGGAATTGAAGGCGGACGGCACGCTTGGCAAAATTAGCAAGCAGTGGCTGGGAGATGACTTTACCGCCGATTCGAAGAAATAAGCCGATGAACCAAACATGATCTGAGGCAGGGAGGAGGAAGCTCATGGGAGCACCGTTTGATTATACGTATATATTCAGCTATTTTCCAAAGCTGCTGTCGACGCTTGGCATCACCCTGCTGATCGTGGCAGGCTCGCTTCTGGTGGGGATCATCATCGGATTTCTCATCGCCCTTCCCCGCCTGTACCGGATTCCGGTGCTCAATACCTTGGCCAGGGTATACGTCTCCTTTTTCCGGGGGACGCCGATTCTGATTCAGCTGTTTTTGTTCTATTACGGGTTGCCGGAAATTCTGAAGCTGGTGCATATCGATATTTCCAAAGCCCCGGTGCTCGTGTTCGTCATCCTGACCTATGGTCTTCACACCGGCGCATTTATGTCCGAGACGATCCGGGCTTCGGTTACGGCGGTGGACCGGGGGCAGGTGGAGGCCGCTTATGCCATGGGCATGAAGGGGCATCAAGCATTTACCCGGATCGTACTGCCGCAGGCGCTGGCGATTGCGGTGCCGGTATTCTCGAACCTGGTCATCGCCCTGCTGAAGGACACGTCGCTAGCCTTCACGCTCGGCGTCATGGAAATGACCGGCAAGGCGGAAACGCTGGGTGCGCTCACGCAGCATTTCGTTGAGGCATACATTTCGCTCGCGCTGATCTACCTGGTCGTAAGCTTTACGCTTGAAAAGCTGCTATTGATGGCGGAACGCCGTTTGCTAAGACATGAACAGCCGGATTCGACAGGAAACAGACGATTCAGACTGCAAAGAAAACGCGGTTACCGGCGGCTCGTCGCCGGCATTGAATCCGGTAAAGGAGGGGCAGAAGCATGAAAATCGATCCATCCTTTATTTGGACGGCTTTGGTCCAGCTGCTGTCGGCTATCCCGACGACGCTCGTGATTACGGCCGTATCCGTCACCGCCGGTTTTGTCATTGGGCTGATTACCGCGCTGCTGCGGATCTACAAAGTCCCGGTGCTCGGCCAGATTGCGACGGGTTACGTGACCTTTATCCGCGGAACGCCGATGCTTACCCATTTGCTGCTGATTTACTTCGGGCTGCCGATGCTGCTGGACGCCTTGTCCGCGCAATTCGGATGGGGGTTCAAGTCTTCCTCGATCCCGATGATCGGCTTTGCTTTCATCTCCTTTTCGATCACGGCAGGGGCCTATATGGCGGAAGTGATCCGCTCCGGTCTGCTGGCGGTGAACCGTGGACAACTCGAAGCGGCCTATTCGGTGGGCATGACGACGCCGCAGGCGCTGCGCCGGATCGTATTTCCCCAGGCGCTGGCCGTCAGCTTGCCCAATCTGTCCAATTCGGTCATTGGCATGCTGCATGGCTCGACGCTCGCTTTTACCGTATCCGTCGTAGAAATCAACGCGAAGGCGCAGATCGTGGCTTCAACCAACTGGAAGTTTTTTGAGGCGTATCTGGCGGCAGCCGTTATTTTCTGGGGCTTGACGCTCCTGATCGAACGCATTACCGCAGTCATCGAGAAACGAATCAATTTGTACAATCGAGGTGGTGTAGCATGATCAAACTGACCCATATTAGCAAATCGTTCGGACGCCACCAGGTGCTGAAGCAAATTGACCTGACCGTGGAAAAAGGCGAAGTGGTCGTCATTCTAGGTCCCAGCGGCTCCGGCAAAACGACGCTTCTGCGCTGCGTGAATTATCTCGAGAAGCCAAGCGACGGCGAAATCGCCATCGGCGATTATCGCCTGAGCTGCAAACATGCAAGTAAAAAAGACATCCACCAGCTCCGCCAGAAATCGGCGATGGTGTTTCAGCAGTACAATCTGTTCAAACATAAGACCGCATTGGAAAACGTGATGGAAGGCCTCGTGGTCGTGAAGAAACTGCCGAAGGAAGAGGCGAAGACGCGGAGTATCGCACTGCTTGAAAAGGTGGGACTTGGAAGCAAGCTGGATGCTTATCCGAGCCAGCTCTCCGGCGGGCAGCAGCAGCGCGTGGGAATCGCCAGGGCACTGGCGCTTGAGCCGGAAGTGATTTTATTCGATGAACCTACATCGGCACTGGATCCGGAATTGGTCGGCGAGGTGCTGGCCGTGATCCGGAAGATTGCGAAGGAAGGCATCACGATGATCGTGGTCACGCATGAAATGGGCTTTGCGAGGGATGTGGCGAATCACGTGGTGTTCATGGACGGCGGCGTTATCGTCGAGGAGGGACCACCCGCGGAGCTGTTTAATCATCCCAAGGAAGAGCGGACCAAACAGTTTCTGAAGCGGATTACCCCTGAACTTAACTATAGTATTTAGGAGGCAAAAGGTATGGCGATTACAATAAGCGTTCTCGATCAAAGTCCGATCTACCCGGGAGAGACGGGAGCAGAAGCACTGGCGCGCACGGTATTGCTGGCGCAGAAGTCGGAGGAGCTTGGCTTCCGGCGATTCTGGGTTTCGGAGCACCACGACTCCGAGCAGCTGGCAGGCTCTTCCCCGGAGGTACTGATCTCCTACCTGTTGGCCCGAACGGAAAAGATCCGCATCGGATCTGGAGGCGTAATGCTTCAGCATTACAGTCCGTATAAGGTGGCCGAGAATTTTAACGTGCTGGCCTCGCTCGCACCCGGACGCGTCGATCTTGGAATCGGACGCGCGCCGGGCGGCCTGCCCCGCAGCACGCAAGCGCTGCAGCGCGGAAATGCCGACGCGGCCTCATTAACGGACAAAATCGTGGAGCTGGACGGATATGTTCATAACCGTCTTGCGGATGATCACCTCTTGGCGGGACTAAAAGCAGCCCCTTTGCCCGAAAATCCGCCTGAGCTGTACGTGCTTGGAGCCAGCGTCGGAAGCGCGGAAATCGCAGCCGGTTTAGGTCTTCCCTATGTATTCTCTTTGTTTATCAATGGCGAAGAAGCGGTAGCGCTGGAAGCGATTCGCAGCTACCGGAATGCCTTTAACGCTGAGCGCGGCACGCAGCCGCAGATTATTATCGCTCTCGCCGTTGCCGTCGCGGATACCGAAGAAGAGGCGGCTGCCCTCGTAGGGGCACAGAAGCTTGTGAAGATTCACTTGGCCAGCGGAAAGACGTTGACGCTCGGAACCCGCGAGCAGGCGGAGGAATTCGGACGCCAGGCGAACGAAGAATATACGATCGAAGAGCAGGAGCCTTTCATAACGAAAGGAACCCAAGCAACCGTTCGGGCAAAGCTTGAGGCGTTGCATCAGGCCTCCGGCGTGGAAGAGTTTATCGTTACGAGCAATATCGCTCCGTTCGATAAACGGCTGCGCTCGTTTGAACTGTTAAGCGAGGCGCTGAGCGAGACGGTCGCTGAGGCATAGAGAAGAAATTGACTACGATTATAAGCATGGACAATAAGAACAGGAGGATGATGTGATGACTGGCCATCAACTGGAGTCCGTATCCGGAACCGACTATGAAAAATTCATTCAAATCCGTCGCCATCTGCACCAATATCCGGAGCTTTCGAACGAGGAATTCGAGACGACGAAGTTCATCCGCAAGCGGCTGGAGGAAGCCGATATCCGGATTCTGGATTGCGCCCTGGCAACCGGTGTGATCGCCGAAGTCGGCGGTCTTCTTCAAGGCCCCGTGATAGCGCTGAGAGCAGATATTGATGCGCTGCCGGTTCAGGAAGAGACGGGGCTTGATTTTGCTTCGAAGATTCCAGGCAAAATGCATGCCTGCGGGCATGATTTTCATACCGCGTCCCTGTTGGGAACGGCTTATGCCCTGAAAGAGAGGGAAAGCGAACTGCAGGGAACGGTCAGGCTGATCTTTCAGCCGGCCGAAGAGAAGGCCCAAGGGGCGAAGCAGATCGTAGACAGTGGAGCTCTCGATGGCGTGCAGGCGATATTCGGCATGCATAATAAGCCGGACTTGCCGGTGGGCACAATGGGTATTAAAAGCGGTCCATTGATGGCTGCTGCCGACGGCTTTGTCGTGGAGATCAGCGGCAAAGGCTCCCATGCGGCCGTTCCGGAAGCCGGACTCGACCCGGTCGTGACTGCGGCCCATGTCATTACGGCGCTTCAGTCGATCGTAAGCCGGAACGTGAGCGCCCTGCAAAGCGCGGTCATTAGCGTAACTCAGCTCCACAGCGGCACGGCCTGGAACGTGATCCCGGATAAAGCCGTGCTGGAAGGCACGATCCGGACCTTTGACGATCAGGTGCGGCTTACGGTATTGGATCGTTTCAGCCAGGTGGTCGATGGCGTAACGACGGCGCTTGGCACGAGCGGCGGCGTGCGCTGGATTGAGGGACCGCCTCCGGTAAACAACGACGAGGCGCTTGCACAGCTCGGACTTGAGGCAGCTGCTGCCGCGGGGTTCGAAACGGTCGTGCCTGTGCCTTCGCCTGCAGGAGAGGATTTCGCTGTATATCAGCGGGAGATTCCAGGGCTATTCGTCTTCATGGGAACAGCGGGGACGCAGGAATGGCATCATCCGGCGTTTACGCTCGATGAAGCCGCGATCCCTGTAAGCATTCGCTTTTTCACGGAGCTTGCGGAACATGCCCTGAAGCAGTTGCATTCCGGCAGAGGCGAAGGACCGTCCTATCCATGAAAAGCTACGACGTCATTATCGTCGGAGCGGGCTCGATGGGCATGAGCGCCGGGTATTATCTTGCCAGGCGTGGCGTGCGTACGCTGCTGATCGATGCATTTGATCCGCCGCACCGCGAAGGCAGCCATCATGGAGAACCGAGGTTGATCCGCCACGCTTATAGCGGGCATGCCGTCTATACAGGCATGGCGATTCGTGCCCACGAGCTGTGGAATGAACTGGAGGAGCGGATGGAGAGGAAATTGCTGATCCAGTCCGGTGTCCTGAATATCACGGACACGCAGATCAATTCTTTTGATGAACGGATTGCCGAAGCCGCCAAACAGGGAGTTCATACGGAAAAGCTGAACGCGGACGACATCCGTAAACGCTGGAAGGGGCTGGAGCTTCCCAATCATTTCGAAGCGATGTATGAGCCGGCTGCCGGATATTTGTGCAGCGAAGCCTGCGTCGATTCGTATAAGGCGCTGGCACTCGCCCATGGCGCCGAGCTGCTGCCTCATACGGCAGTCTGCGGCATTACCGCCCGAAGAGGCAGCGTCGTGGTCCATACCCGCACTGCCAAATTTCATGGAGCGAAACTGATTCTGACCGCGGGAGCTTGGTTCAGTACGCTGGCCCCGTTCATTTCGCTCCCCGTTAGAGCCGTCCGCAAAACGGTCGGTTGGTTTGAAACCGGCAGTTCCGATTTTCATGCCGGGAAATTCCCGGGGTTTACGCTGCATACCCAAGAGGGCGGTTATTATGGTTTTCCGGACATTGGCGGAGCGGGGCTTAAAATCGGCCGTCATGATACCGGGCTGGAATGGAAGCCTGGAGAGCCACTGTTACCATTTGGCAGCTTGAATGAGGATGAGGGAGATCTGCGCGGCGTTCTCGGTAAGTATATGCCCGCAGCCGCAGGCCGGTTGTCCAAAGGCACGGTGTGCAAATACGAGATGTCGCCTGATGAAGATTTTATCATCGACCGGCATCCTCATTATCCGCATATCGTTGTGGCCGGAGGTTTTTCGGGTCATGGATTCAAATTCTCGAGCGTTGTCGGCGAAATCTGTTCTCAACTCGTTTTGGACGAAGCGTCGCAGCATGACATACGTCCGTTTGCGCTCTCACGTTTTGCTCAGCAGGCATCGCCTGCGCCAAGCTTTGCATAAGGAGGAGATTGAATGAGCGAGATCGATTTGGAAGATTTCCTGAATACCCACGGCCAACTGCTGGCCGCGGTGGAAGAATTGAGCGAGGAGCAGCTGACATGGAAGCCGTCCCCGCAGGTCTGGAGCGTGCAGGAGGTGGTTTCCCACCTCGTCGATCATAGCTTCGTAATCTCGTTTCGGATTCGGGATATTCTCGCCGGAACCTCGGCGCAGCTTCCGGCATTCAATCAGGATGCCTGGGTGAGCGGCCAATATTCGAACCGTGGACGGATTTCGGATATTCTGGATGCCTTCCATGGCA
Organism: Paenibacillus dendrobii; assembly: GCF_009807035.1. Taxonomy (GTDB): domain Bacteria; phylum Bacillota; class Bacilli; order Paenibacillales; family Paenibacillaceae; genus Paenibacillus_AQ; species Paenibacillus_AQ dendrobii. The sequence continues at coordinate 2,942,857 of NZ_WUBI01000001.1, read as the reverse complement.
TCTTGGAATACAACAGCCTGCTCGTCGGACGGTTAAGCGATGAAGAGCTGGAGAAGACCGGCATTAACTTTAAGGGCGAGACGGTGAGCGTCAAGGCGATCATCCAGGGATTTACACGTCACGTTCATGGTCACCTCGGACAAATCGAACGGATTAAGCAGGCGCAAGCCTTGGTGTAAGACACGAGCACTTCTGTAAGAGGGATTGTATATCCGAAAAGGAGGATGAACATATGGCAAAGCAAAAACAGTTAAAGTTGGGAGCTCTCCTGCACGGCGTCGGTGGAGGCACGTCCCTATGGAGGCATCCGGACACGGATGCGGGCGCAAGCGTTAATTTCGAGATCTACAAGAGCTGGGTCCAAAAGGCCGAAGAAGGCAAGCTGGACCTGATCTTCATCGCGGATGGATTGTATATCAACGAAAAATCGATTCCCCACTTTCTGAACCGCTTCGAGCCGATCACCATCCTGAGCGCCCTTGCCGCCGTCAGCAAGAACATCGGCCTTGTCGGCACGCTGTCCACTTCGTACAGTGAACCGTTTACGGTTTCGCGCCAATTCGGTTCCCTGGATGTCATCAGCGGCGGCCGTGCCGGTTGGAACGTGGTTACTTCCCCGCTCGAAGGCTCGGCGCTGAATTACGGCAAAAAGGAGCATCCCGAGCATGACAAACGCTACCGAATCGCAACGGAATATCTGGAGGTCGCGCGCGGGTTGTGGGATTCCTGGGAGGACGACGCTTTTGTCCGCGACAAGGAAACGGGAGTGTTCTTTGACCGTGAGAAAATGCATGAGCTGAATCATGAAGGCGAGTTTTTCTCGGTCAAAGGACCGCTGAATATTGCCCGCTCGAAACAGGGAGGGCCGGTTATTTTCCAGGCCGGCGCTTCGGAAGTCGGTAAAAATTATGCTTCGAAGGAAGCGGACGCCATTTTCGCGGGTGCCGAGAACCTCGAAGAGGCGGTTCGGTTCGCGCAGGACGTGAAGGCCCGCGCTGCAGCCTTTGGTCGCAATCCGGACGATGTGCTGATATTCCCGGGCATCGGGCCGATCATTGGCCGCACCGAGGAAGAGGCGGAGCGCAAATATCAGGAAGTGGCGAGTCTCGTGACGATCGAGAATGCGCTTAATTACCTGGGACGCTTCTTCGAGCATCATGACTTTTCGCAATATCCGCTGGATGAGCCGTTTCCGGAGCTTGGAGATTTGGGCAAGAACAGCTTTCAAAGCGGTACGGACAAGATCAAGAAGGACGCGAAGGAGAAGGGCCTGACGCTAAGACAGGTGGCGCTTCAATCGGCGACTCCTCGCGGCAGCTTTATTGGAACAGCGGAGCAGGTGGCGGACCGGGTACAGGAATGGTTCGAAGCGGGAGCAGCGGACGGATTCATGATTACGGCGTCGGTCCCTCGCGGACTTGAGGATTTCGTGGATCAGGTGGTGCCGATTCTGCAGGAGCGGGGAATTTTCAGAACCGAATATGAGAGCGATACGCTCCGGGGCAATCTCGGTTTATCAGTCCCGGAGAACCGTTATGCCAAGGCCAAAGCGGAAGCTGTCCGTTCCTGAATAGACTCCGGATATGAATCTTATGGAACGAACGGAAGAGATGATGGCGTATGCCGGAACCCTTCATGATGAGCTGGTTATCATTCGCCGTGATTTGCACAGCCATCCGGAGCTGTTATATGACGTGACCCGGACGGCGGACATCGTGGCTGACCTGCTCGAATCTTGGGACATTGAAGTGCAAAGAAGTGTCGGTCCCCATTTTGGAAAAGGCGTGACCGGCACGCTGCGCGGAGAAGCAGGCGAAGGTCCGTTGATTCTGCTTCGCGCGGATATGGACGCCCTGCCGATTCATGAAGAGAACGACGTTCCGTACAAGTCGCTGCATGAGGGAATCATGCATGCCTGCGGGCATGATGCGCATACCGCCATGCTGCTTGGGGCTGCCAAGACCTTATCGAGATTTCGCCGACGCATCCGCGGATCGGTCCGCTTCGTGTTCCAGCCCGCGGAGGAAGGCGCGGCCAAGAGCCCGCTGGACGGCCGGCTGCTGTCGGGCGGCCGCGACATGATCGAAGCGGGCATTCTGGAAGGCGTGGACCGCTGCTACGCGCTGCATGTCATGCCCGAACTCCCAGTGGGAACCTTGGGCATCCATGAGCATTATGCGATGGCGGCATCCAGCCATTTCAAAATCCGCTTCACCGGAACGCCGGGCCATCACAGCGCCCCGCACCATGCGGTGGACGCCCTTCAGATGGCGACCCGGTTCGTTACGGAGGTTAACGGCCTGATGGCCAATAAGGTGGACCCGACCGAGGCAGCCGTGCTCGCCTTTGGTACGCTGCAGGCGGGCACCGCCATTAATGTCATTGCCGCTCACAGCGAACTGACAGGAACCTTCAGAGCTTTCGCCAAAGAGACGGTCGCGGCGATTACGGATGGTCTACGGCGAATCGGTACCTCTATCGCGGATGTTGCCGGAGGCAGCATCGAGATGGAGCTGCGCGAAGGCATTGCCGTGGTGAACGATGCGGCAGAGGTGGTTCGCATCATGTCTGCGGCCGTGGATGTTCTGGGAGAGCGACAGGTCTGCACACTCTCACCCCCAAGCCTGGCCGGCGAGGATTTCGGCTGGTATCTGGACCGTGTTCCCGGGGCGTTCGCTTTTATTGGCTGCGGCAATGCTGCCCGAGGGATCGTCCACGCGATCCATCAGCCCCGGTTTGATCTGGATGAGAGCATTCTCGTGCAAGGCGCACGTATTCTGGCGAAATTAGCCGTTCAACCCTAAGGAGGATGAAGATGACAAAAATCGCTTTGATTGCAGGAAGTCCTGCAAACGGATCACGGTTATTCGGCTTGGTTCAATACGCGACGGATCATCTGGCGCTGTCCGGCTTTGACATCGACTTGATCTCGGCTGCGGATCTTCCCGCAGAGGATCTCCTCCGCGCGGATTTCAATAGTACGGCCATCCGGAAGGCGCTTGCCTCCGTGGAGCAGGCAGACGCCGTCATCATTGCCAGTCCCGTATTTAAGGCATCTTATTCCGGCGCGCTGAAGACCATTCTAGACCTTGTGCCGCAAAAAGGCTTTCAGGGCAAAGTGGTGCTGCCGCTTTTTATCGGCGGCACGATTGCGCATTTGCTTGCCGTGGATTATGCGTTGAAGCCGGTTGTGGCCGCACTCGGAGGAACGAATATACTGGGCGGCGTATTCGCTGTCGACGGATGGATCAGTCGCACGGAGCATGGCGGTTTTGAGCTGACTGAACCGTTGAAGGAGCGCCTGGATGCTTCCCTCAGCGAATTGATCCTTGAACTTGAACATTATGCTGCCGTTTCGGCTCGGAACAAGCAGGAACAGGCCGTCTAGGAAATGTTCATGCAAAGGGCCCAATCCAAAACCGCGATCGGTCAGATCGTGGTTTTTGGTGCTGGAATGGCAGGGGAAAAGGGAGTCCGATAGAGTTTGGCAAATCGGGGATAGAAGTTCTCTATATGCTCTTGTGGAAGGTAAAACGATGATGATAGAGTAAGCACAACATTAATTCCGACTATACACATTGTAAATATTATATTGAGATGTGTATAGTCGGAAGGTTACATATCCAAATTTCAAGCAAAGGTGGAGTGAGCAATGGGCAGAAAAAGACAGTTGAGACTGGGGGCGTCCATCCATGGGGTTGGAAGCAGCCACACAGCATGGAGGCACCCGAAGATTCTTTCGGATGCAAGCGTAAATCTTGATTTTTATACCGGGCAGGCGCAGAAGGCTGAGGAAGGAAAATTCGATTTTGTATTCGTTGCTGACGGGCTGTACATCAATGACAAATCGATCCCGCATTTTCTGAGCCGGTTTGAACCCATTACGATTCTATCGGCATTGGCTGCAGTTACTTCCCGCATTGGACTCGTCGGTACGCTGTCGACCTCGTACAGCGAGCCATTCACCGTAGCCAGACAATTCGCGTCCATCGATCACATCAGCGGCGGACGCGCGGGATGGAATGTCGTGACTTCCCCGCTTGAAGGGACGGCGCTGAATTTCGGCGGCAAACGGCATCCGGAGCATTCAGAGCGGTACCACATCGCAGAGGAATATTTGGAGGTGGCAAAGGGGCTGTGGGATTCCTGGGAGGATGACGCATTTGTCCGCGACAAGAAAAGCGGAACGTTTTTCGATCCCGGCAAGCTGCACCGCCTGAATCACGAGGGCGAGCATTTCTCCGTGCAGGGGCCGCTTAATATCGCAAGGTCACGCCAGGGCCAGCCGGTGATTTTTCAGGCGGGATCATCGGACAGCGGGCGCAACCTTGCAGCGAAAACGGCAGATGCCGTCTTTACGGGACCGGATTCCATCGAGGAAGCCAAAGCTTTTTATAAGGACGTCAAGCAGCGTGCGGCTGCGGCCGGAAGATCGGCTGACGAAATTTTGATTCTCCCGGGAATCGGACCGATCGTTGGCGCGACTGCGGAGGATGCGGAGCGGAAATACCACGAAATCGCGGATTTGGTCACGCCTGAAAAAGCGCTGGAATACCTCGGCAGATACTTTGAGCATCATGATTTTTCGCAATATCCGCTGGATGATCCTTTTCCCGACCTCGGGGATTTCGGCTCCAACAGTTTCCGCAGCACGACCGACCGGATTAAAAAACAGGCCAAGGAGCAGCATCTGACGCTGCGCCAGGTGGCTCTGCAGGAAGCGACGCCAAGAACGAGTTTTATCGGCACGCCGGAGCAAGTGGCCGATGTCGTGCAGCGATGGTTTGAAGAGGAAGCAGCTGACGGATTTATCGTCGGAGCCAGCGTGCCGGGAGGGCTGGAGGACTTTGTGGACTTGGTCGTACCCATTCTCCGTGAGCGCGGATTATTCCGGGAGGAATACGAAGCCGACACGCTGCGCGGAAATTTGGGGATCCCGATTCCAGCCAACCGTTATTCGAAGCAAAAGGCGCTGTAGACCGGCAAGGATGCTTGGGGAAGATGAGCCTCCCCTTTGAATGGAGAATGGAGGGAATATCCGAATATGAAAGTCCGCAAACGTAAAGAAACTATGCTTGCCGTCGCGCTGGTGATGACACTTCTGTTGACTGCCTGTGCGGGAGGCAAACCTGCTGCCGAAGGGCAGAATGCCGCTGCGCAGGGCAGCGGAGAGCAGGCCGCCGTCCAAGGCGGTGAGCTCACCTTCGCGCTCGCCACATCACCCGATACGCTGGATCCCCATCGCAGCGGATTGGCCGTAGCGGTTCGGGTGATCCGAACGATACATGACAGCCTGGTGGTGCAGCTTCCGGACCATTCAATCAAGCCATGGCTCGCCACCGAATGGAGTGTTTCGGATGACGGACTGAGTTATACGTTCAAGCTGCGCAAGGACGTCACATTCCATGACGGAACGCCGTTTAACGCCGAGGCGGTCAAATTCAATTTTGACCGGATCCTCGACCCGGCCACCAAGGCAGCCAATGCAGCCGCGCTGCTTCAGCCCTATAAATCGTCGGAAGTGATCGATGAATATACGGTGAAGCTGAATTTGTCCACGCCTTCAAGAGCTTTTCTCGGGAATTTGAGTCAGGCTCTTCTGGGCATCGTGTCGCCGACCGCAGCCAAGAAATACGGGGATCAACTGGGACAGCATCCTGTCGGTACCGGCCCGTTCAAATTCGTGAAATGGGATGAAAATGCCGAGATCAAGGTTGAACGCAACCCGGACTATCATTGGGCGCCGGAGCTGGTGACAAACCAAGGGGCTCCGCACCTGAACGGCATTGACTTCAAGATCGTGCCAGAGGAAGCCACACGGATCGGAAGCGTGCAGAGCAAGCAGGTGCTCGCAGCCGAAACCGTGCCTCCGCAACATATATTGACGCTGAAGAACGATGCCCATTTTCAGTTGCTCGAGGCAAACACTGTGGGTCTGCCGTATACGCTCTTTTTCAATCAGGACCGGGAACCGTGGAACGATGTGAAGGCAAGGCAGGCGGTCCAGCTCGCCGTCGACGTCGATTCGATCGTAAAGACATTGTATCTGGGCACGTACCAACGGGCCTGGTCGCCGCTGACTCCGGGCACGTTCGGCTATGATCCTTCGCTTGAGAATGCCGTCAAGCCGGATATCGCCAAAGCCAATCAGCTGTTGGATGAGCTGGGCTGGGTGAAGGGAGCCGATGGGGTCAGGGTCAAAGAGGGGAAAAAACTGACGTTGCATTATGTCGACGGCACCCCGAACCGCGAGAAACGCAATGATATTGCAGTGATCGTGCAGCAGCAATTGAAGCAGATCGGCGTCGCCGTGGAGATTGAGATTACGAAAGATGTCCGTACCGTGGTATATACGAACGGGAGCTATGATCTGTATGGGAACAGCCAAGTCAACTCCGATCCGAACGCGCTTTACTCGTTCTATCATACCTCCGATCCGAATGGACGGCCGAGTCTGCCGCGACTGTCCAACAAGGACGTGGATGAGTGGCTTGAGCAAGCGTTGGTAGAGAAGGATGATGCCAAGCGTGAGGAACTGTATAAAAAGGTTCAGCATTACATCATCGATAACGCCGTTATCATTCCGGTTTACGTCTTTCCGTACACCGTGGCCGCGGTCAAGTCGGTTACCGGTCTTTCTTTCGACACGCTTGGGTATCCGCTGTTCAATGATGTGTCCATACAACCATAGAAGGGAGGGTAACGGCTGAATGGCTTGGATCGTTGCAAAAAGGCTTGGTTCCTCTCTGCTTGTCATTTTCGGCTCGCTCGTATTGGTGTTTACCATTCTGTACGTGCTTCCCGGAGATCCCACGGATACGATGATCGATCCATCCGTCGCGACGCCGGAAGTCATCGCGAACCTCCGTCAGCAGTTGGGGATTGACCAGCCGTTCCATATCCAATTTCTTCGTTACTTGATGAATATGATTCAAGGGGACTTTGGCAAATCACTGATTAATTCCGATCCGGTTCTGCCCAAGATTCTGGAGCATTTTCCCGCAACATTGGCCCTGACTGCCGCAAGCTCATTCGTATCCGTTGTCGTTGGTGTGGTGCTGGGTGTTCTATCCGCGGTTCACCGGAACCGGGCGATCGATTTGATCGCCCGGCTGATCGGGCTGTTCGGCATTTCCATGCCGACCTTCTGGTCCGGCATTCTGCTGATTCTGATCTTCTCGATTACGCTCGGCTGGTTTCCGGCCATGGGCTCGGATGGTTGGAACACGCTGGTGCTGCCGGCTCTGGCGCTGGGCACCGTGGGTGCGGGCTTTATCGTCAGAATGGTCCGCAACAGCATGCTGGAGGTCATCAGCGAACAGTTTATCGTCACGTTGCGTTCCAAAGGGTTGGGGGAGAAGGCGATTATGTACCGGCATGCGCTTCGCAATGCGATGATTCCCGCCGTGACCATGATCGGGATGCTGATCGGGGAGATGCTCGCCGGGACGGTCGTCATCGAGACCGTATTTTCGAGACAGGGCATCGGGCGTATCATTGCAGACGGTATCATGGCCAAGGATTTGCCGGTCGTCCAGGGCGTCATTTTATTTTCCGCAGTCATTTATGTCGTTGTGAATCTGCTCGTGGATCTATCGTATAGCTTCATTGATCCGCGGGTCAGACGTTCAGCATAAGGAGGGAAAACGATGCGAGAGGCGGTATCCGCCGAAGCCGTGTGGGTAGAGCCTAGGCAGGAGGTTCAACCTGTCCGCAAAGCCCGCCGTTTCACGGCAAACGATCTTTTTTTATGCGGGGCGGGGATCATCATTTTTTTCATTGTCGCTTGTGCGGCCGTGCCGTCATGGATTGCGCCTTATGCTCCGACGGAAATGCTGCCGGGCAGCATCCTGCTGAAGCCTAGCATGGAGCACTTATTCGGAACCGATTATTTCGGAAGGGATATATTCAGCGTTATGGTGCATGGCAGCCGGGATTCTCTTTTGATCGGCTTTGCTTCCGTATTGGTCGGGGGTCTTCTTGGCGGCACGATCGGGGCCGTCTCCGGCTATGCCGGCGGATGGGTGGATACGGTGATCATGCGGCTCAATGATATATGGATGACGATTCCCGGCATTTTGCTGGCACTTGCCATCGCAGGGGCACTCGGGCCCAGCCTGTTTAACATCGTTCTGGCGGTGGCCGTCTCGGCCGTTCCGGGTTATGCCCGCGTGATGAGAGCGCAGGTCATGAGCATCAAGAACAGGACCTTCGTCAGGGCATCCATGTCCATCGGCGCTTCGCCGCTGCGCGTGTTCTGGAGGCATGTCCTGCCGAACAGCCTGTCACCGCTGCTCGTCATGGCGACGATCGGAATCGGGACCTCGATTCTGACTGGCTCCGGCCTTAGCTTTCTCGGTCTCGGCGTTCTCCGGGAAATCCCGGATTGGGGCACGCTGCTATCCCAAGGCAGGGGATACTTAACCGTTGCCTGGTGGATCTGTACCTTTCCCGGTCTCGCCATCACGGCTTTTGTCCTGTCGGTGAACATCATCGGCGACCGGCTCAGGGATCATTTCGATCCGAAAAAACTTACGCAGCGATAGGAGGGAGCACTTTGGGCACACTGCTCGACATGGAGCATCTGTCCGTCGATTTTCACACCCGGCGGGGGATGCTGAATGCCGTCCGGGACATGACGCTTCGGATCGGGACGGGAGAAACGGTATGCCTTGTCGGTGAATCCGGGAGCGGGAAAACCGTAACCTCCAAGGCCATCATGCGTTTGATCGACCATGAGAACGGAAGGATAACGGAAGGGAGCCTGTATCTTCAAGGCACCGATTTAAGCCGGTTGACGGAGGGCGAACTGCGACGATTCCGGGGCAAAAAAATGGCCATGGTGTTTCAGGAACCGATGACGGCCTTTGATCCCGTCTTCATGATCGGACAGCAAATCCAGGAGACCATTCTGCAGCATGAACGCGTTTCGAAGCGCGAGGCGAAAGCACGCGCGGTCAAGCTGCTGCAGCGCGTGGGCATCCCTGAACCTGTGCTTCGCATGAAGCAGTACCCGGGCGAACTGTCCGGCGGCATGCTGCAAAGGGCCATGATTGCGATGGCGCTGTCCTGCGGACCGGAGCTGCTGATCGCGGATGAACCGACGACGGCGCTGGATGTCACGATTCAAGCCCAGATCTTGCAGCTGCTTAAGGACCTGCAAGCCGAATACGGAATGTCGATTCTGCTGATTACCCATGATCTGGGGATCGCTGCGGAAATGGCTGACCGGATCGTGGTGATGTATGCAGGTGAAATCGTGGAGGAAGCATCTGCGGATGAGCTGTTCAATCTGCCGCGCCACCCTTATACCCGGGGATTGCTGCGTTCCATAGCTACGATGGATACGGTACGCGGCACGAAGCTGTACTCTATAGAAGGCTCGATCCCGAATCTATCGGCACTGCCGGAAGGATGCAGATTCCATCCGCGTTGTCCTTTTGCCTCGGAACGCTGCTCGCGCGAAGCTCCTCCGCTGGAGGGAAGTGGCGGAAGCAGGGCTGCCTGCTGGTATTCGGATGAATTAATACGCAGGGACGGTTGGCTGGCGAAGCCTGATGCCTCGGTGCAGATTCTCTCAGCGCAAGGGATACAGCGAGGAGCCGACGGTTTGATTCGGGCTGAATGCGAGGACCCGTTATTTGAGGTTACCGGCCTGCGGAAATATTACCCGGTCCGGGGCGGCGGCTTGGGCCAACGAAGAAAGCTGATTCATGCCGTGGATGATGTAAGCTTCACGATCCGCAAACGGGAAACCTTTGGTTTGGTCGGCGAATCCGGCAGCGGCAAGTCGACGCTTGGACGGGTGCTGCTGCAGATGGAACGGGCGACACAGGGCCGGATCTTGTTCGAGGGCCAGGACCTCACGGAGCTTGGAGGACACGAGCTGCGCCGTGCGCGCCGACATATGCAGACGATTTTTCAGGATCCTTACGGTTCGCTTGATCCGCGCTGGAACATCGGGGACAGCATCGCGGAGCCGCTACGGGTCCATGACGGCTTGCCCGCTTCCCGGTTAAAGGAGCGGGTCCATGAGCTGATGGGATTAGTGGGTCTTGATCCTGCTTGGGCGCAGCGCTACCCGCATGAATTCTCGGGAGGGCAGCGGCAGCGCATCGGCATTGCGAGAGCCATCGCGCTGAATCCCCGTTTCATTCTGGCGGATGAAGCGGTGTCTGCTCTGGATGTATCCGTGCAGGCCCAAATCATCAATCTTCTGCAGGATCTACAGCAGCAATTGGGTTTGACGACGTTGTTCATCGCCCACGGTCTGCAAATCGTCAGGCATATATCGGATCGGATCGGCGTGATGTACCTGGGCAAGCTGGTGGAGATCGCTCCAAGTGAGGAGCTGTTCCTGCGGCCGGCCCACCCGTACACGCGCGCGTTGATCGATTCGATTCCGCAAGCAGGCGAAGGAAAAGGCCAGCCCCTTGCCGGGATCGAGGGCGAAATCCCGTCGCCGGCTAATCCGCCGTCCGGCTGCCGGTTTCATACGCGCTGCCCAATGGCCACGGCAAAATGCCGCGAAGAGGAACCGCAGCTGCGCCAGATCGCTGCAGATCATTTCGCGGCCTGCCATGATCCGCTATGAGCCGCTCGCTGGAAGGCCGGAAGGATCAAGCGATGCAAGAAGAAGCCTACAAGGCGCATACCGGATCAAGCCTTTCCGGGAACGGCAAGAAGGACGTACGTTTTTGGCCCATCCTGGCAACGCTTTTTCTCGGTTCATTCGTCGGCATGTATCATGTCGTTTCCCTTAATGTATCGATGCCCGGCTTCATAGGCATTTTTCACACCGAGTTGAGCACGGTGCAGTGGATCATCACGGGGTTCTCGCTAGCCTGCGGCATTATCGCGCCCATAAGCGGCTATGTCAGCGACCGGTTCGGAGGCAAGAGGATATTTCTGTTCCTGCTGCTGGGCATTACCGTAAGCTCGCTGTTATGCGCGCTTTCCTGGAACATCTACGCTTTGATCGGATTTCGCATCCTGCAGGGCTTGTTTTGCGGATTGACCCAGCCGATTTCGCTGGCGATGATTTACCAGGTGCTGCCACGGGCCAAACAGCCATTTGCGGTAAGTGTATGGTCCTTCTCGACGGTGCTTGGTACGGCCATCGGACCTTCGCTCAGCGGATGGCTGCAGCAGCATGATTGGCATCTCATTTTCCTGGTTACGGTTCCCGTCGGAATCGCAGCCTGGGTCGCGGCTTTGCTGCTTCTGCCGACCGATCTCATAAGGGAACGCAGACGCTTGGACATGGCGGGATTTGCGCTTGCGGCATCAGGAAGCATGGCTCTTCTCCTGCTTTTCGGGAATATGCATCAGTGGGGGCCGAATTCTCCCCTGACTTGGATAAGTGCAGCTGCCGGAGGTTTATGTGCATTGTTCTTTATCATTCATGAGCTGAGAACGGAGACGCCGCTGCTGAATTTAAGGCTGTTCCGCAACCCGGTCTTCGCCGTCAGCTTGGGGGTGTCCCTTATTTTATCGTTTGCGCTGTACTCCGGCGTTTACTTCATTCCTCTTTTCCTCGAGGAAGTTCAAGGACTGAGCTCCTTTCAAGTCGGATTGTTATTCCTGCCGGCGGCGGCATGCCTCACCTTAGCCACCTTCCTGTCGGGCAAACTATATCCCTCTTGGGGACCTGCGACGCTCATAGCCGCGGGGAGCCTCATTCTTCTGGTGACGACCTTTCATTTCAGCGGATTGCGGGCGGATACCACGCTGCTGTCGGTCCTGATCTGGATGTCCATCCGGAACGTAGGAACGGGGCTGGCGCTCACGCCGGCAACCAGCGCGGCTATGGCTGCGGTCGCCGATCACGAGTCCGGCCATGCCTCGGCGCTGATCAACTGGCTGCGGCAGGTGTTCAGCTCCGTCTCGATCGGCTTGTTTACTTCCTTTTTTTATGCGCGGATGCACGTGCATGAGACGGGGCTTACCGGTGCGGAAGCATCCGGACGGGAAAGCGGATTGCTGCACCTGACAGCCTATACGAAAAGCATCGATGATGCCTTTCTGTTCGCAAGTGCAGGGGTGGCCTTAGCCATTCCGCTTGCGCTGCTTCTGCGAAGCAAACGGATGCGACATCGAACCGAGGACCGTTCAAGCCATCCAGCCGTGCATGAAGCCATACCATCAGATTCGCTCAAAGGAGGGTCCGTATCATGAAGGTCGCGTTGTTTAGTTTAATGATGAATCTTCCCAATGCCGTCACAGGAGAGTCGTGGACGGCGCAGCAAAAATTCCGGAACGTCATCCGTCAGGCCGTACTTGCCGAGAAGCTCGGCTTTGATGCTTACGGCGTAGGCGAGCGGCATGGCGCTCCGTTCCTGTCTTCCTCGCCGCCCGTCGTATTGACGGCCATCGCCGCCCAAACATCGCGAATTCGCCTGCTGACTACAGTGACGGTGCTGAGCGTTCTCGATCCAGTGCGGGTCGCCGAGGATTATGCCACGCTGGACCACCTGTCGGGCGGCCGCCTGGAAATGATCATCGGAAAGGGGAATGATCCGCGGCATTATCCTCTTTTCGGCATCACGGAAGAGGAGCAGTGGGAATCCATGGCCGAACGTTACCGACTCCTGAAAAGGCTATGGACGGAGGAGAACGTAACCTGGGAAGGCAAATACCGTCCAAATTTGGAGCAGGTGACGACGTATCCGAGGCCTTACCAGCAGTCCATACCGATATGGCACGGCAGCGCGTCCAGCACGCTCTCGACAGAGCTGGCGGCACAGTTCGGGGAGCCTATTTTCTCCTCGAACTCCTTCCATCCGCAGAGCAAGTACAAAGCCCTGATCGATCATTACCGCGAGCGGCTGGCCCATTATGGGCATGATCCGGCACGTGCCGTTGTTGGAGCGGGCTCGGGCAGCCTTTATCTCGGAACCACGACCGAGGAGGCGATCCGCCGTTATAAACCCTATTACAGCGCGTTTAGCGCAACCGAATCCTCGAAGCATAACCAGTCGCCGTTCGTCAGTCTGGAGGACATGATCGAGAACGGCCCGGCATTGATCGGCAGCCCGGAGCAGGTGATCGGTAAGATTTTGAATTACCATGAGGCCTTCGGCCATCAGGTGCTGAGCATCAGCGTCGACGGATTGACGGAATCGGAGCAAGAGGAGCAGCTGCAGCGTTTTGCCGAGGAAGTGCTGCCTGTGCTCAGACGCGAGATTCCAAGCACCGTGTGGGAGAGTAGGCCGGTTCTGTCCGTAGAAGGGGAAGCAGCCGTTTCCTGACCGTTTAATAATGCAAAGGCCCGCAGCTATTGCGGGTCTTTTGGCGTAGAATAAACAATATATGAGGACGAGATATCCGTTTGGAAGATGCAATGACGGAGCACTTTTGCGCAGCTAAGAATCAAGAGGGAAAATCAGAAGATGCCTTGGCTCGTCCTTGCGGGCAAGGAGGCAGACCGATATAATTAAGGACAAGTTATGAGATGGAAAAGATACTGAAGGTGGGTCAAGGGATTGGAACATAATCAGAACGGGGAACCGTTTGTTTATACCTCCCATAGTCCGAAGGATACCGAGGCGCTGGCTGCATGGCTCGCCAAGGCGGCTTTTCCTGGCGCTGTAATCGGTCTGGACGGAGATTTGGGAGCAGGGAAAACGGCATTTTCACAGTCATTTGCCAAGCACTTGGGCGTGAAGGGAGTCGTAAACAGCCCGACGTTTACCATTATTAAAGAATATGAGGGGCGTCTGCCTTTCTATCATATGGATGTATACCGGGTGTCGTTGGAAGAGGCGGAGGACCTTGGGTTAGATGAATACTTTTACGGCAGTGGTGTAAGTCTCGTGGAATGGGCACAAATCGTTCGGGAACTGCTGCCGGAGCTGCATCTGCATCTGTATCTTGAAACGACTGGTGAGACAGAGCGGAGAATTACGGTGCAGGGTTACGGAGAGCCTTATGAAGAATGGTGCAGAAGTCTGAAACAGAATGGAGTCTCTACAGAATGAATCAACCACAATCACAGCCGCTTAAGCGGTTTTTGGCGCTGGATACGTCCACCGCATGTCTTGCCCTGGCCGTTATGGAAAATGATAAAGTGCTGCATACCATCCAAGCGGCGGGGGAACGCAATCATTCGGTTCATCTGATGCCTCTTGCCCAAAAGGGACTTGCGGAAGCCGGGGTGGCTTTGTCCGAGGTCAGCGGAATTGCGGTAGGGATCGGACCTGGATCATATACGGGAACGCGCATTGCCGTAACGGCTGCCAAAACATTAGCCTGGGCCTGGAATATTCCGGTTGCCGGGATTTCCAGTTTGCAAGCTCTGGCTTGGAGCGGACTTCTGACCGCTGAGGGCAGGGGAAGCGGCGACAACTGGATCATCCCGTTAATGGATGCCAGAAGAGGGCAGGCGTATACGGCGTTATTTCAAGCAAAAGGAAACAACATGCCTGTACGCATGCAAGAGGATGCGATCCGTTTAATGGATCAATGGGTCGAAGAGATAAGCCGTCTATGGACGGATACACCGGAGAAAGATCAACCTGAAGGGGTCTGGTTTGTAGGCGAACCCGGTAATCATGAGGCTGCAATAGAACGTCTGCGCCCGCTGCTGGGCGAACGTCTTCATATCGCGGTATGTGATATGGAGGGTGAAGCGGTTGGCCGGCTGGGAGCAGAACGGCTTATGCATGGAGAAGGAGATGACGTGCACCGTCTGGTGCCTAATTATACGCAGCTGGCGGAAGCTGAGAAGCTCCTGCGCAAGCCGTGAAGGGAGTCTGTCATAGAGTCATGGAGCAGGAGCTATACCCGAATAACGAAGGTCTGACCTTCCGGCAAATGGCGCTGGAGGATATTCCGGACGTGATGGTGATCGAGCATGAAGCCTTCACGCTTCCCTGGACGGAGGAAGCTTTCCGTAATGAGCTGACGCAGAACCATTTTGCAAGGTATATGATCATGCAATATCTGGGTCAGCCGGTTGGATATGCGGGCATGTGGACGGTAATTGACGAAGCGCATGTCACCAATATTGCCGTACTCCAGGCATACCGGGGCCGTAAATGGGGAGAACGTTTATTGCGTGAACTGATGAAAACCGCGTCGCAGCTGGGAATGCTGCGGATGACGCTCGAGGTCAGAGTCTCGAATGACGTGGCACAAAACTTATATCGTAAAATGGGATTTAAGCCTGCGGGACTCCGCAAAGGTTATTATTCGGATAACCATGAGGATGCCATGATCATGTGGGCGGATCTGCCGGAGCGCGGCAGCGCTTATGGCAGTGAGGAAGGAAGCGAAGCATACTGATGAGTGAATTGCATAACGAACATGAACCCTGTTATATTTTGGCGGTAGAGACCAGTTGTGACGAGACTTCCGTTGCCGTTGTTAAAGACGGCACAGAGGTACTGAGCAATCTGATCGCCAGCCAGATTGAAACCCATAAAGCTTTTGGCGGCGTTGTGCCGGAAGTTGCTTCACGCAAGCATGTGGAGAATATTACGCTGATGCTGGAAGAAGCCGTGAACAAGGCAGGCATCGGCCTTCAGGAACTTTCGGCAATCGCCGTTACGCAAGGGCCAGGATTGGTTGGGGCGTTGTTGGTTGGCGTTGTTGCCGCCACCAGCTTGGCCATGGCGTTGAATAAACCGCTTATTGGTACACACCATATTGCCGGGCATATCTATGCCAACCGGCTTGTAGCGGATATCAAGTATCCATGCATGGCCTTGGTCGTATCCGGAGGGCACACGGATCTGGTATACATGAAATCGGAAGGCAGCTTCGAAGTGATCGGTCGAACACGCGATGATGCCGTGGGCGAGGCTTATGATAAAGTCGCACGCGCCATCGGATTCCCGTATCCGGGAGGACCCCATGTAGACCGACTTGCACTGGAAGCGGAGGAAGCTGTCGATCTTCCGCGCGTATGGCTGGAGCCGGATTCCTATGATTTCAGCTTCAGCGGTTTGAAATCAGCGGTGCTGAATGTCGTGAACCAGCGCAAAATGCGCGGCGAGCCGGTGGTCGAAAGCGCTGTTGCACGCGGATTCCAGGAATCCGTCGTGGAGGTGCTTGTTACCAAAGCCATCCGTGCTGTCAGAGCATATGACGCCAAACAGCTGCTTCTTTGCGGCGGCGTAGCTGCCAACCGCGGTTTGCGCAAGGAACTGGACCGGCAGTGCCAATTGGAAGGCATTGAATTGATCATCCCGCCGTTCGAATATTGCACGGATAATGCGGCCATGATCGGCGCTGCTGCTTATCTGAAGTGGAAGGAGCAGAAATTTACGGCTCTGGATATGAAGGCCATGCCGCAATTTTCGCTTGAAGAGTGGTCCGTACAGGAATAAATAGGCGCTTGAATGGATATCATCTTCATAAATACCTGTTGACAGCATTTGGATGAGATCGTATAATCATTTCAAATTCAAATGGATATGAGCAAACGCAATGAACAGGAGCAGTAGGAATCCGGGACGTTAGAGAACTGCGGGATGGTGCAACGCAGTCGAAGGAACCTGCAACTCGCCTGGAAGCGGAGCAGTGGAAATGCCGGATCGATATCCGGACCGGTCGTGCACACCGGATAGTATACTGCTACGGTTAGCCACCGTAAGAGGCAATTGAGGGGTTTCTTGGATTCCGTATTAGGAAGAAGAGGAGCAACAAGAGTGGTACCGCGAAGGTTAACAGCCTGTCGTCTCTTGCATAGAGATGGCAGGCTTTTTTGTATTCTCAAATAAGGACTTTGACTTTCATATACAAAACGCGATGAACGGGAGCAGTAAAAGGAATTCTGATCTTGACAGAGAGCTGCGGGTTGGTGCGACGCAGTGGCAGAATCCTTTGAATCTCGCCCGTGAGCGGAACGGTGGAAATGGAATCTTCCTGATTACACCGAATAACGGCTAGCCCCCGTTACAGGGATGCTTCACATCTGAAATATGACGAGATGTGAAGAATGAGGAGGGTGTTTTCTAACCGGCAAGGATCGGAGAGCACCAAGAAGAGTGGTACCGCGGAGGGTGAAAAGCCTGCCGTCTCTTGATAACAAGAGATGGCAGGCTTTTTTGTATGCTTTTATACGAAGCATAGTGCTTTGCTGCCGGCAGCAGTGGGCGGGTGAAGGGAAGCCGCAAGTCGACATGCGGTTTCAAAAAAAGAACAACCAGGTTCTTAAATCGAGCAAAAGTGAAGATAGCATCGGCGGTGACCTCCGGGCATCGACTCTAATTAGATCCATGATCGAAGCATGAAGACATGTGATGAAAAACAGTTATGGTGGCTAAGGCAACCGAATATATAAAAGAAAACTTAAGGAGGACCATCCCATGACCGATAAAAAAAGAATTCAAATTTTTGATACAACGCTGCGTGACGGAGAACAGGCACCAGGCGCAAGCGTGAAGCCGGAGCAAAAAATTCCACTTGCCGCGAAGCTGATCGAACTGGGTGTAGATGTCATTGAGCCGGGATTTCCCATTTCGAGCCCCGGTGAATTTGCCGCGGTACAGGAGATTTCGCGCAGGTTCCAGCAGGTGGAGATCTGCGGCTTTGCCCGCGCCGTCAAAGGCGATATCGAAGCGGCGGTCAAGGCGACCCAAGATGCCGCACGCCGTCGGATTCATCTGTTCATTTCTTCCTCGGATATTCATCTGCAGCATCAAATGCGCAAAACCCGGAAGGAAGCTGTAGCCTTGGCACGGGAGATGACCGCGTATGCCAGACAATTCTCCGATGTGGTTGAATTTACGGCTATGGATGCGACACGCACGCGGATTGAGGATCTGATCGAAATGGTAGAGGTGGCGATCGAGGAAGGTGCATCCATCATTAACCTGCCCGATACTGTTGGTTACGCATTGCCTCAAGAATACGGCAATATGTTCCGCCGTGTTCGTGAAGAAGCCAGAGGCGGCCAAACTGTGCAATACAGTGCCCATTGTCATAATGATTTGGGTCTTGCGGTAGCCAATAGCCTGGCAGCGATCCAAAATGGAGCATCCCAGGTCGAAGTAACTGTGAACGGAATTGGAGAGCGTACAGGCAACGCAGCTTTGGAAGAACTGGTCATGGCGCTTGAAACGAGAGGTGACGCGCTGGGTTTCACTACGGGCATCGCCATTGATAAGTTATATGAAACATCACGGATCATCAGCGGGGCGATGCATTTTCCGATGGCCTATAATAAACCGATCGTGGGTCGTAACGCTTTCCAGCATGAATCCGGCATTCATCAGGACGGCTTGCTGAAGGACCGCAGTACTTATGAAATTATGAATCCGGAAAAAATGGGCATTCCGCGGAGTATGATCATTCTCGGCAAACACTCCGGACGCCATGCTCTCCGTGATCGTCTGGCCCGTTATGGAATCGAGATTCAGGGCGAGGAGCTCAACGAATTCTACAATGTATTTAAAGAAGCGGCGGATCAGCTGAAGGTGGTCAGTGATAATCAGCTGCTGCAGATGGTCAGCCAGTCGCTGGGAAGACCTACACAAGTATATGAGCTGGGGGATGTGCAGGTCGTGGCGGGCAGTGCCTCCAACCGTGTCGCGGCGGTTACTCTGCATCATCTGCATGAGAACCGCGAGTCATCCCATTCAAGTATGGGCAACGGACCGCTGGAAGCCGTTATTGCAGCAATCAGCCAAGGCATTGATGCCGAGATTACGTTTGGCGATTTGGAGCTGCATTCTTTGAGCGGCGGCGAAGATGCCCATGCGGAAGCTGCGGTGAGCGTCGAACGGAAAGGTAAAACCTACCGGGGTACCGCTGTTCACCATGATATTGTCATGGCTGCAGGTCTGGCTTACGTGGCAGCCTGCAATAGTGCGGTTTTATCAGCGGAGGATGAAAAGCAAGAGATGCAGATGAATTAAATAGAGGCTTAGGAATCAACCCTCAGCCGCATTGTGCCCGTTACTTTAAACAGAGTTACGGGCTATTTT
Organism: Paenibacillus dendrobii; assembly: GCF_009807035.1. Taxonomy (GTDB): domain Bacteria; phylum Bacillota; class Bacilli; order Paenibacillales; family Paenibacillaceae; genus Paenibacillus_AQ; species Paenibacillus_AQ dendrobii. Next base: position 2,923,925 of record NZ_WUBI01000001.1, on the reverse strand, counting down.
TTTGCAGCATTCGACAAACTTTTTGTCAAGATGTGGACAAGGTTATCCACATATCCGAGCAAATTTGTGTACAAATTCATGTTTAAGGCGGAAACCGTTGGTTTATAAGGGTTTTGAAAACGGGGATAGTGTTTTCATTTTCATGAAGCAAAATCTGTGGATAATGTGGATAATTTGGTGGATAAAAGTGGATGTCGATTTAGAAACTTAATTTAATCATAAAAAAATGGCCCCGGGGGCCATTTTTTGGAGTGAGTTATGCACTATTTATGTGGATAAGCTTGTGTACAAGGGTTATTCTCCAAAAATAAAAAAGTTTTGTGAATTTGACAAAAAGTTTTTTCTTGATCTCAAAGGCCTATACTCTAAGGCCTACACCAGGTTATTCGCTGGCGAGCAGTTCCCATTCGGCGAACACCTCGTCCAGTTCTTTCTTGGCGGTTTCCTGATCCTGCTGATGCTTCTGCAGCGCCATGTAATCTTGGTAGACCTCGGGCTTTGTCATCTCGGCCTCCAGCTCGGCAATAGCCGCCTCAAGCTGCTGGATTTGCTCCTCCAGAGCAGCGATTCTGCGTTGACGGCTGCGTTCTTCGCGTTTAGCCTGCTTGTCGGCTTCAAAGGAATTAACGCCTGCTTTGTCGGCGGCTTCGACAGCATTCTCCTGCTTCGATGCCTTGTCTCCGGCCGCTTCCAGCGCTTCCTTCGACAGTTCCTCAAGTTCCTGCTTTTTAGCGGTATAATCGTCATAATTCCCCAGGAAATGTTCCACGCCCTGCGGATGGAGCTCCACGATCCGTTCGGCCATTTTATTGAGGAAGTAACGGTCATGAGAAATGAACAACAGCGTGCCTTCGTAGTCGATCAACGCCGATTCAAGCACTTCCTTGCTGTAGAGATCCAAATGGTTGGTCGGTTCGTCGAGAATGAGCATATTGGCTTCAAGCAGCATCAGCTTGGCAAGGGCAACACGCGCTTTTTCGCCGCCGCTCAGTGCGGAGATTTTTTTGAGAACATCTTCGCCACTGAACAAAAAGTTTCCGAGCACGGTACGGATCCGGGCTTCCTCCATATGAGGATATTGGCTCCACAGCTCTTCGAGCACCGTATTGGACGGAGTCAAATTCGTCTGCTCCTGATCGTAATAGCCAAGCTTCACTTTGGTTCCCCAGTTGATCGTACCGGATTCTTGGCGATAGCTTCCTATCAAGCACTTAAGCAGCGTTGATTTGCCGATTCCGTTCGGACCGATGAGAGCCACGGTTTCTCCGCGGTGCAGATCGAATGACACATTCGCAAACAGCTTTTGCGGAGGCGTGAAAGAAACGGCAAGATCTTTTATCTGAAGCACGTCTTTACCGGACATATATTCAACATCGAAAGAGAAACTGGCTTTTTTCAAATCTCCCATAGGTTTGTCCAAACGATCCATTTTCTCCAGGGCTTTGCGTCGGCTTTGCGCCCGTTTGGTAGTCGAGGCCCGGACGATATTTTTCTGTACAAAATCCTCCAGCCGTGCAATTTCATCCTGCTGTTTCTCGTACTGCTTCATCGCAGATTCATATTCGGCTGCCTTGAGATCGATATAGCGGCTGTAATTTCCCGTGTAACGCTTCGATTGATGGCGCTCGATTTCCACAATGCTTGTGACAAGCCGATCCAGAAAGTAGCGGTCATGAGAAACAACCAGAAGTGCCCCGGAATAGGCTCTCAAATAATCCTCCAGCCAAGTTAATGTGGCAATATCAAGGTGGTTGGTCGGTTCATCCAGCATTAACAGATCCGGAGCCAGCAGTAGGATGCGCGCCAGCGCTAGTCGCGTTTTCTGGCCGCCACTGAGAGTCGAGATCGATGTATCCGGTGCGAAGCTGCCAAAACCCATGCCATGAAGCACGCTGCGAATCCGGGTTTCCATCTCGTAGCCGCCATGGTCTTTGAACCAGTCCGAACGCATCGCATAACGGTCGAGCAGTTCCTGATACTTTTTAGGGTTATCCATTTGTGCCGGATCGGCGATTTGCTGCTCGAGCAAACGAAGTTCATTTTCCGCTTCAATTAAAGGGGAGAACACATCCATCATTTCTTCCCAGATCGTGCGGTTCGATTGAAGCCCGCTGTTCTGCGCGAGATAGCCGATCGTCGTTTCCTTGGATTTGAAAATTTGTCCGCCGTCATACGACATTTCTCCGGCGAGAATCTGCAGCAGGGTGGATTTGCCGGCGCCGTTAACCCCGACAAGTCCCACGCGTTCCCTTTCCAGAATCTGCAGATTAATTCCTTCGAGCACGGGCTCTATTCCATATAGTTTTCTGATTCCACTTGCTTGAAGCAGCATGAGCTGTTTAACCTCCGTCTATGACGGATGAAATCAAAACTTATGAAGTATGATTCCATCCATCTATATCTAATGAATATAAGTAAAGATAGGCATCTTAATAACCCCAGTTTACATGAAATATGAAGAATTCGCGACTTGGAGGGCAGGACTTCAGACAATCTTGGCGAAAATGGAACAACAGTGGTAAACTAAAAGCAAACTGAATCGGCGAATGCCGTATAGGTTCGTGAAGCGGCTGGATAAGCGCCATATGTAGTTATAAATGTTGGGAATACGCTAGATATGGCTCCATAATGAAAATGAAAAGAATTTTTCGAAAATATGAAAGTTTATCTTTTTGAGGGAAGGCAGCTGTTTTTACGCAATGAACGGCGAAAATAGCACCATACACGAAATAAAGGCTCAGCTTCGCACCCGCATGTCACAGGTTCGCAGCCGTATTTCCGCGGAGCTGCACAGGGACTCATCCGACAGTGCGTGCAGACATGCCGCCATGTGGTTGAACAGGGAGAGTGTACGCAGCATGCTGATCTATGTGCCTTTCCGCAATGAGCTGGATACCAAACCGCTTATTGAAGAGGCATGGCAGGCAGGGATAGAAGTCTATGTGCCCCGCTGCCGGCGGGAGGATTGCTCAATGACGCTTCATCGATTGAAGCAATGGGACGAGCTGAACGTAGGAACATACGGTATATTGGAGCCGGAACCGCAGCAATCCCCGGCAATGGCGGATAACTTTTTGCCTGAGGCCGTTTTTATGCCTGGTCTTGCTTTTGACAGACAGGGGGGGAGGCTGGGATACGGCGGCGGTTATTACGACCGGCTGTATGAACGCTTCTGGCGTAGAGACAAGATGGCTAAGCTCCCGGTGTGGGTCGGCATTGGTTTTGATGCTCAGGTCATTGAGCAGGTTCCGATGGAACAGACTGATGCACGTCTTCAGTTTCTGATTACGGAGCAGGATGTGTACGAAATGAACAAGGAGGCAGAAAAATGGAACTGACACATTTTAACGAACAGGGCAGAGCCAAAATGGTCGATGTTTCAGACAAGGAGGTCACATCACGGACGGCGGTTGCGCACACGATGGTGAAGATGGCTCCGGAAACGCTCTCCCGTATTAAGGAAGGGATAATAGGTAAAGGCGATGTCCTCGCCGTGGCTTCGGTTGCTGGCGTTATGGCTGCGAAAAAAACATCCGATTGGATTCCGATGTGTCATCCGCTGCCGCTAACCGGAATTGATATCCAGTTTGCGGATAACGGAAATGATGAGCTTTATATAGAAGGAACGGTGAAAACAACCGGCAAGACTGGGGTGGAGATGGAGGCTTTGACGGCCGTTTCCGCGGCAGCCTTGACCGTCTATGATATGTGCAAAGCGCTGCAGAAGGACATGATCATCGGACCGACGATGCTGAAGTCCAAGACCGGCGGGAAAAGCGGCGATTATCAGCGCGAGTCATAGAAGTCTTTTAATCAAAGATGCGTAGGAGGAGGGGTGATCATATGGTGTGGAAAACAGCGATCTTGACGGCAAGCGATAAAGGATCAAGGGGTGAGCGTGAAGATACAAGCGCCCAGGTCATCCGGGAGCTGGTGGAGGAGGAACTCGGCGGGGAGATTGTAGAGTACCGGATTGTGCCCGACGAACAGGATGATATTATCGCATCACTCATTGAACTCACGGATTATTTTCAGGCGGATTTGGTGCTGACCACAGGCGGAACGGAACTGGCGATCAGAGATGTGACCCCGGAGGCAACAAGGCGTGTCATTGAGCGTGAAGTGCCCGGCATGGCAGAAGCGATGAGAGCGACGGTGATGCAGAAGAATCGGGGAGCGATGCTGTTCAGAGGTATTTGCGGCATCCGCGGACGTACGTTGATCGTCAATTTGCCGGGAACGCCCAAGGGCGTGCATGAGAACCTGGCAGCCATTATGGACCAGCTTCCGGAGGCGCTTCTGATGGTCACAGGACAATTCCGCCAATAACCAGAAAATTCCGCTGATTTTCTAAAATTGTCACACTTATTTGATATTGTTGTGATTTGAGTTATGGTATGATGTCTTTGTGGCAAAACTTTGTCTAAAATGAGAGTCGTCATGTCTTCCAACAACAACTTTGATTCTCTTTCCTCAATAAATCCAAGAGCAGACAAGCCTTTGGTTTAATGAGTAAAGTACAGAGAGGAGAATTTTATATGCTGAGCGGTATTGGTGTACCAGGAATTATTTTGCTGGTGATTTTGGCACTGCTGTTATTCGGACCGAACAAGCTTCCTGAGCTCGGACGTGCTGTAGGACGTACCTTCCGCGAATTCAAGGATGGAGCCCGCGAGATTATTGGTGAAGATGATGATGCTTCCCGCAAGAGCGAACCGGCGAAACCGCTGGCTGCAGCTCCGGTAGAAGCACAGACGGCAGCTCCGGTAGCCTCGCAGAGCGTTGCTGACAATAAACGTCTTCCGGAATAGTTAACAGCAACCTCAAACGTAGTCTATCTCCTGTGATAATACGTCGATGGACGTTTTTCAGAGAAGACTTTGGAATCCCTTCCGTGTGGGGAGGGATTTTGTTTTGCCCGCAGGGCAGAAGAGATAGGATGGTGACAGCATGTCTGATAAACAGGAAGAAATGTCGATCGTCGATCACCTTGGAGAACTGCGCAGACGCATTATTTTTATTCTGGTCGTTCTTTTGCTTGGCTTGATTATCGGTCTCATTTGCGGGAATCCCATATATAAGTATCTGATTAGTGTGGACTCGGCGAAAGACTTCCAGCTGCATGCATTCGCATTCTGGGACGGCATCGGCATGTATATGAAAATAGCGATGGTCGTGGCTCTGGTATTAACCATACCATTTACGGCGTACCAGCTCTGGGCGTTCGTAAGTCCCGGACTCCGCGAGATCGAACGCAAAGCGGCGCTGCGCTACGTTCCATATGTATTTATTTTATTTTTGATCGGCATCGCATTCGGATATTATGTGGTATTCCCGATGGCTCTGGGTTTTACGACGACGATCACGAGGAATATGGGGCTGACAGAAACCTACGGCATTTCGCAGTACTTCAACTTTATGTTTACGCTGGTCGTACCGATTGCGCTGCTGTTTGAACTGCCGCTCGTCGTCATGTTCCTGACCAAACTGAGAATACTGAATCCGCGCAGATTGCGGAAAATGCGGAAATTATCCTATTTTGCGCTTGTGTTCATCGCGGTGGTCATCACGCCGCCGGATTTCATTTCCGATTTCCTGGTGACGATTCCGCTGCTGCTGCTGTATGAGTTTAGTGTGTACTTATCCTCGGTTGTGTACCGGAAACAGCTGGCTGCCGATGAGGCTGCAGAAGAGAAATATAAATTTCCTGCCAATATGGAATAGCAACCTTACTTATACGATGAGCAACATTCAGTCCATGAAGAGCATTCTTCTCGTTACGGGAAGCAGGCTCTTTTTGCTTTTTTAGGGATTACTTTTGAGGCGTAACATCCTGATCTCGCAAGACAAACTTCCTTCTGAGGGGGGGGTGTCTCCCGAGTATATACGACGAAAGACGTTTTTCTTAAGAGAGGTTTTCTTCTAAATTTTGTTCCGTGTCCGTGGCATATTTTAAAATGCGGTGGATAGAATGATGGAGTATGGGTAAAGGCGCTCTTGGAGAGAGGACAAGCTATGAATCCAACGGATGAAAAAGTGTGTGTTTCTTTGAAAAATGCGTCAAGAGGACTTGAAATCTGTGCCCAAGTTGAGTATCATAAAAGTGGTTGTTAGCACTAGAGGTTGTCGAGTGCTAATACATAACGACAACAACGCCGTTACAGGAACACAACATATTAACAAGGAGGCTATTTTTCATGATCAAACCTTTAGGTGACCGCGTATTGGTAGAACCAATCGAACAAGAGGAAACGACTTCATTCGGGATTGTCCTTCCGGACTCTGCGAAAGAAAAGCCGCAAGAAGGTAAAATTATCGCTGTTGGCGGCGGAGCTGTAAAAGACGGAGCTCGCGTTCCTTTGGAAGTCAAAGAAGGCGACCGCGTTTTGTTCTCCAAATATGCCGGAACAGAGATCAAGTATGAAGGTAAAGAATATCTGATTATGAAAGAAAGCGACATTCACGCAATCGTAGGCTAATGGCCTGAACATAGGAACATACCAACACTATTTTATGGGAGGTTTTTATCAACATGGCAAAAGATATCCGTTTCAGTGAAGACGCACGCCGCTCCATGCTGCGTGGTGTAGACGCTTTGGCTAACGCTGTAAAAGTGACGCTTGGACCTAAAGGCCGCAACGTCGTTCTGGAGAAAAAATTCGGAAGCCCGCTCATTACCAATGACGGCGTGACGATCGCAAAAGAAATCGAACTGGAAGACGCTTTTGAAAACATGGGCGCTCAGCTGGTTAAAGAAGTAGCTACCAAAACCAACGACGTTGCCGGTGACGGTACGACGACTGCAACGGTTCTGGCTCAAGCCATGATCCGCGAAGGTCTGAAAAACGTAACGGCAGGCGCTAACCCTATGGTTATCCGCAAAGGGATCGACAAAGCGGTTAGAGCAGCTGTAACTGAACTGAAAAACATCGCGATCGCGGTGAATGACAACCAAAAAATCGCTCAAGTAGCCGCAATCTCCGCTGCTGACGAAGAAGTTGGTCAATTGATCGCTGAAGCCATGGAAAAAGTGGGCAACGACGGTGTCATCACAGTCGAAGAATCCCGCGGATTCAATACGGAGATGGAAGTCGTGGAAGGCATGCAGTTCGACCGCGGTTATGTATCTCCTTACATGATTACCGATACGGACAAAATGGAAGCCGTTCTGGACAATCCATACATCCTGATCACGGACAAGAAAATCTCCACAACTCAAGAAATTCTGCCATTGCTCGAAAAAATCGTGCAACAAGGCAGACCGCTTGTGATCATCGCTGAAGATATCGAAGGCGAAGCTCAAGCTATGCTGGTTGTAAACAAATTGCGCGGAACCTTCAACGCTGTTGCCGTCAAAGCTCCTGGCTTCGGCGACCGTCGTGAAGCTATGCTGCAAGATATCGCTGCCCTGACTGGCGGCCAAGTGATCACGGAGAAGCTCGGTCTGGACCTGAAGAGCGCAACCATCGATCAATTGGGTAATGCACGTCAAGTGCGCGTAACCAAAGAAAACACAACGGTTGTAGACGGAAGCGGCGACAAATCCGATATTACAGCTCGCGTGAACCAAATCCGTGCGCAACTGGAAGAAACGACTTCCGAGTTCGACAAAGAAAAACTGCAAGAGCGTCTGGCTAAATTGGCTGGTGGCGTAGCAGTGATCAAAGTCGGCGCTGCAACCGAAACCGAATTGAAAGAGCGCAAACTGCGCATCGAAGACGCCCTGAACGCAACCCGTGCTGCGGTTGAAGAAGGTATCGTATCCGGTGGTGGTACTGCCCTCGTGAACGTATACAAAGCAGTTGCTGCCGTAGACGTGACTGGCGACGAAAAAACAGGCGTGAACATCGTTCTGCGCGCTCTGGAAGAGCCAATCCGCACAATCGCAGCGAATGCTGGCCAAGAAGGTTCCGTCATCGTGGAACGCCTGAAAAAAGAAGAAGTTGGCGTAGGCTACAACGCTGCGACTGACGAGTGGGTAAACATGTTCGAAGCTGGGATCGTTGACCCTGCGAAAGTAACGCGTTCTGCTCTGCAAAACGCAGCTTCCGTAGCGGCTATGTTCCTGACTACGGAAGCGGTTATCGCTGATAAGCCAGAACCAGAAAAGCCAGCTATGCCTGATATGGGCGGCATGGGCGGTATGGGCGGCATGATGTAATAAAGGGGCATAGCCCTTGCACAGCAAGGGTTTCCTCTTCTAATTACGCCGTGTGACCACATCCTGCAAAAGAAAGCAAGACGCCTTAGAGATCAAATCTCTAAGGCGTCTTTTTGTTTTGATCTAATAAAATTGAGGTAAGGATAGCAGAAAAGGTTGTATGAATTTTCAACCTATTCTCCCAAATTGACCTATGTTATGATTCGTTTACCCACCATTAAGAGATAAAGGGACTAGTTTTTAAACTTATGTTGAAGGGGTGATCGATGATCTGTGAATGTGAGGTTATTTTTTTTGAATAGATTTTAAAGCGCTTTCATTTGGAGGTAAATACCAGATAGAGAGTCTGCTTTGACGTGGAATCAAAATCGACATGCAACAATAAAAAATGGGAGGTATTGGTGTGGGGAAAAAGATTCATTCCAAGAGCAGGCTAAATAAGCTAAATTTAGCGGTATTAAGTGTAATGCTATATGTAACGTCTTTACTTGCAACCGTTACGCCAGTAAATGCATTTGTGCCACCAACAGATGATCGTATTCCGACAACGTTAAAACAAGGTTTTTCTGACGATCCAAATAAGTATGAAATGTATCCTGTGCCACATTCGATTAACTATCCAGAGGGAGAGCGTTTTACTGTCGGTAGTGGAGTGAATCTGGTCTTTGAAGGTGGAGCAAATCGTATTGATACGTATACCAAAGACTTTCTAAAAGAGATTCTGGTTAAATATCACCTCACCTATACGGAAAGTAACCAGATTGATCCTAATAAAACGAATATTTTAGTAGGAATATCAGGCTCAGGCGGCATGGTTGATCATTACGTCAAGAGTGCTATTACAATGAATAATACTCCTGGGTTGTTTAATAAAACGGACTCCTATATGTTAGATGCCCGGCAAGGTGTTATTACGATTTTAGGGAAAGACACAGATAGCGCTTTCTATGGTATTGCCACGCTGCAGATGATGTTTTCCTCATTCGCAGGACAGTATTTTCTGCCCGTTCATATCGAAGATTGGGCTGAAATGAAGTACCGTGGCATTGTAGAAGGGTTTTATGGCGCTTGGGAACATGAAGGGCGTGCCAGCTTAATGCGCAGCTCCCGGGATGTAAAAATGAATAGTTATGTCTATGCCGCAAAAGGGGATGAATACCATAGATCCAAATGGGCAGAACTATACCCTGCGGTTCAAATAAACCAGATCAAAGAACTTGTAGAAATAGGGAAAGAAACAAAGGTTAAATTTGTTTGGTCTGTACATTTAGAGTCCTTTTTTAAAGGAATAACGATCGCGACACATCCAGCTCAGTACGAGGAACGTTATAATCTATTAACGAAAAAGTTTGATCAACTCTATAATGCCGGCGTTCGGCGTATTGATGTTCTAAACGATGACTTTGGATCTGGCAGTAACGAAGATGTTGTAGCGCTGCTGAATCGCCTCATGACAGATTATGTAGATAAAAAAGCAGGTTTAGAACCCATGGTTTATTGCCCACAGGGATATAACGTTAGCTGGTCAGGGAATGGGAATGAACTGGCGGCTTTAAGCAAACTAGATAAACGGATTATGATTTACTGGACGGGACAGGACGTGAATAGTCCGATTACCCAAAGCAGCATTGACTATCTGATAAACCGAACAGGCCTGAAACCTATGTTTTGGATTAACTATCCGGTCAATGAGCATGCCAAATCAGGCATTTACCTGGGAGAGATTAGCCACTATGTTCGTAATGGTGTTGTTGGACTTGGTGGTGCGGTATCTAACCCGTCTCAATTTACAGAAACGAATAAAGTAGGGCTATTCCAGCTGGCTAGTTTGTTTTGGAATAACCAAAACTATAGCGATTATGCCGTAACGCTTTGGGAAGACAGCTTTAAATATCTCCAACCAGAGGTCTATGAGTCTTATCTAACGATAGGAAGGAATGTGGCTAACGCTCCTAATTCTACTCGCGTGCCGGGCTTTCCGGAGAGTGAGTATATGAAAGACAGCTTAGAAAAAGTGTTAGCCTATGCAGCTTCCGGTAAGCCTATCGCGCAGGATGAACAAGCCTTGGGGTTATTAAGGGAATTTGATAACATCCTATTCGCTGTTGAAGATTTTCGGGCGAATTGCACTAACCAGGTCCTGATTGAGGAGCTGGACCCGTGGCTTAGATCTTTAAAGGATGTTGCGACTGCTGCTAAGGAAGCCCTCCAAGCCGTTATAGCACTGGAACAGAACGATGTGGACAATGCTTGGCGAAGTCTATCGGCTGCTAGCAGAGCTCTTTCAACTTGGGATAGTTATACGACCTTTCCTAATGAGACACGTGCTAAAGCGGGTACGAAAAGGCTGCAGCCTTTTGCTGCAGGGTTAATTCCCGTTGTAACCAATAAACTGACTCCCCTGCTTAATCCTGACAGCACGGAGTTTATCCCTTCTTTTTATGGGGTAATCGGTGGCGCACAAGTAAGGGACTCCAGTAATACAGCCAAAATGTTTGATGGCAACTTAAGCACGTATGCCAGTTTCCAAATTGTACAGCAAAAAGATGACTATTTCGGAGTAGATCTTGGAAGGGCTATATCCGTCAATAGTATCTCGGTTTCACAAGGAAAGAATGATACGGACCACGATTATTTCCACAAGGCTACACTAGAATACTCCGCTGATGGTGTAAATTGGAATACATTAGTACCGCTTGTGGATTCACGAAGCATCGTAATGAAGGAACTTAACATGAAGGCTCGGTATATTCGGGTTCGACTTGTTGAGACTGGAACCTCGGGCAAACCGGATTACTGGACCTTCGTCCGTGAATTTAAGATTAATGAAATCGCTTCCCCTTTTGGCGTGTATACGAATATAGATGGATTAAGAGGCAGCGCGGTTACAGTAGACGGTACGGATTATACGCTTACTGCGGCATCGCCTCAAATTACCCTGCCTGCTAAAGGATATGTGGGAATTCGTTTGCCAGAGATTGCGGGAGTTAACGCTATTTCCGTAAATCCTGCGTTACCTAATGGATTGAAACTGGAATATTCTTTGAATAAAGCCGAGTGGAAAGATACCGCTACTTTATCCGGGAACACGGCCCTGCGCTATGTAAGGATATATAATAGCGGCGATCAGCCCATAACCTTTGATTTTGCTCGTTTATCGGTTTCCTTAGTCAGTGTAGCCATGAATCCCAAGGTTATTGAAACCAACTTAAAGAACGCTCTAAAGGAAGGAAATTGGGAAAATCTGTTTGATGGAAAGGAAGACACTTTTGCCTGGACCAATGAGGCTCAAGCAATAGGACAATATATCCTTGTAGACCTTGGTGCATTAACAAGAGTATATGATGTAACTCTTCTAACCGCTGATGGAAATCCACAAGTCTATAATGGAAGTCTTTCTATATCAGCAAATAAAACGGACTGGACGACAATTGCCACTGTCACTGATGGGGGAGGTAACAGTCGTTTAGACCCTCCGTATCGATATGTTGAGGGGAATGGCAATGGAATGAGTGCCAGATACATTAAATTAGCTATTTCCAAAAATAGTGGCTATTACTTAAAGCTGCATGAATTGAAAGTAAACAAAACGGTAGAAGAAGCAGACAAAATTAGTGCTTTTTCCGGTAATCCGAAGGGTCAATTTAAGGCTATGGTAGATGGAAATTTATCTACCATGTTTACTCCTGGTCTTATCGATATGGAAGATGGGTATGTTGAATATATTCTCTCGGATTATGTAAACGTAAATCGTATTAACATTTTACAAGATCCAACTAGCATTTCTGGCGCTGTTGTTAAAGCGCAGTCCCTGGATGGCAACTGGACCCATCTTGGGATACTTGATAAAAGTGCTACTGTATTCGACACCAGCGCTTTACAGGGAGTACAAAAGTTGCGTTTGGAATGGGTTAAGAATACGAGACCTGCCATTGCAGAGATTTTCTTTTCTGCTACAACAGAACCGGAAATCGTTCATCCGAGTATCTTTAGCGTACCGTTAATACAAGATGTAACTGTGAATAATGGTACCCCCTGGGAAATGGTAGGGCTACCAGAACAGGTTACCGTGACACTTAACAATCAGAACACAGCCCTGCTGCCTGTAAACTGGACGGCTAGTCATTACGATCCTTTAACTCAAGGAGAGTATACAGCGACCGGGGAATTGGTGCTTCCTTCCAATATTATAAATCCGGCTCAGATAGTTCTTACTGCCAAAGTAACCGTTAAAGCTGCAATGGGGGAAACCAAAGAAGGAAATCTTGCTCTTAAGCAACCTGTAGAAGTTTCAGGTTTAGAGATGGCGGGTTCTTGGCCAGGTGAAAACATGGTAGATGGTGATATCAATACCCGTTGGAGTGCCAATAAGATGAAAGAGAGGGATGATCTCAATCCAGCCAATCAAATATCTGGAGCTAACTGGGTTGTTATTGATTTAGGCGAAGGTAACAATAAAATAGAAAGTGTAGATATTTATTATCATGCTAAAGCCAGTGGAACAAAATATGAAATACAAGTTTCAGATGACAAGAGTACGTGGACGAAGGTTGCAGAAGTAACTAAGGAGCCTAGTGAAGTTCAAAATGAACGGCACACGATACCTGTGAGTTCGAATGGGGAAGGCAGATATGTACGCATCTACTATAAAGAAATGAATATTAATGCAAAAGCCGCTACGGGGATCAGCATCAAAGAAGTTCAGGTCAATGGTAAGAAGACTTTTGTTACCGCTTCTGAACCGCAAAACCTTGCCTTACAGCATACAACTTATGTGTCGGGTACAGAGACGAAGGATTTTCCGGGCTCTAACGCAGTAGATGGAACGAATACGCGTTGGAGCAGTAATCTGATGAAAGCAAGGAAGAATCAACCTGAAACTCAAGCACAAAATCCAGCTTGGATTGTTGTAGATTTGGGCGATGATGTATATGAAATCAGCTCCGTTTCTGCAAAATATTACAACCTTGTTTATGGGACGGAATATGTCATGCAGTTATCGGACAGCAAGGAAAGTGATGCGAACTGGGAGACTATTCACACCATTAGCAAACCACATGGGGGTGCCGCTAATCCTACGGATGAAATTACTTTCAATAAGCCAATTGCGGGTAAACGTTACATGAGGTTATATTTCACCCAAATGAATGTGGCTGCAGCAGGCCATGCAATTGGATTGGAGGAATTAGTCGTAACAGGTACCCGTAAAGTGGTGGGGAATCCATGAAAAAATCGATACTTGTAACGATCGTGCTATTCATCATATTGGCAGGTTGCAGCAGCGGTAAGAAAACGGAGAACATCTCCAAAGAAGACTTAGGCATTATTCAAATGGATAGCGGCAAGAAGATCGTTTATGGAATGAGTCGGGAAGAGGCCGAGAAGATATTAGGTACCGGCGAAAAGTCGGATATGGGAAAGTTTAAATATGAATCTGGGGTTTCAATTTTTTATAGAAACAACAGCGTCGCGGCTATGATTTTGGATGAAGAATCCGAGGGGAAATATAAAACAACTCACGATGTTGGGATCGGAATGCTGAAACAACAAGTCATCAAAGCCTATGGTGAGAATTATGTTCCAAGCCCGTCCGAAATGAATTTAGACTATGTGTATGATACGAACATGAATACATTTATCAATGGGTACAATACCATCGCAGCGAAAGATGCGGATCGTTTTTATGCTATTTCCTCAACGTTTGATGAAAATGGAAATCTCCAACGTATCCTGTTATTCGATTGCTTGTTCGCCATTTTCATGGAGTAATCGCCATGGAAAAGCCTCTCAGGAGCTGGCCTGAGAGGCTTTTTTTCGTGCCTTAAAAGCCTCAGTCCTGCCCGTGATCCTGCCCTGAGCGAGGTCCACTGAAACGTTCGTCCATCGAAGCTCTGTATTGTCCCCAACCGACCGGAAAGCCCATCTTTCTTTGATACCGGGATCCGTGAGGCCCTTTGCCGTTCGGACCGAAATGCGGCCGGTGACGTCCGTGTCCGCCCCAGATATCCCCTGGATTGTGCTCGGAAGAAGCTCCAGCTCCTATCTGCTGCTCCATCTGACCGATTAAGCGATTCAAATATTCGCTAAGTTTGGCTTGCTCATCTTCATTCAAGCAATCGAAGAGCCTATTCTCATCCTGCTGCCGCTGTTCAAGCTGATTGGCAGCTTCCGCCCCGGCTTCCGTTAGCTTCACGTTCATGACTCTACGGTCCTGTTCCGACGGGGCTCTTGTGATCAAGCCATTCCGCTCCAATTTGGTGAGGAGCTCGCCTAGAGACTGGTTTCGCATATTGAGCAAATAGGTTAACTCCTTTTGCGTAATTTCCGGCTTTATTTTCAGAAGCGCGAGCACCCGTCCCTGTCCCCGATGCGGATCTCCGAAATGCTCCTGATCCCCGCGGACATGAAACTGATATCTGCGCAGCAGCATAATAAACTGAAAGAATTGTTCCATTAAGCTTGCGTTGTTTTCGTTCTCGTTCATCGGTTATTTCCTCCTTATTTCTCAGGCACCTGTAAATCAGGTACCTTGACAATATCATACAGGTACCTTATTATCAAGTCAATAGATGACCAAACAATTCATAATTATAGGGGGATGACCCATGTCCAAAATGTATGGGGGAGGCATGCCGGGTGCGGGCTTTGGCCGGATGAAATTCGATGACGGCCAGCAAAAGCCCAATATTTCGAAAGCCATGCTGCTGCGTATTTTCAATTATTTCAAGCCGTATTGGAAACAGACCATGCTTGTGCTGTTTATACTGTTGGTTTCGTCTTTATTGGGGCTGTTGCCGCCCATTCTGATCCAGCGGATCGTCGATCATGCGCTTCCGGACAAAAAAATGAAACTTTTGGCGGAGCTGGTGCTGATTTCGCTGGGAACCACGGTCGTGGCAGGACTGCTGGGCGTATGGCAGAGCTATTTAAATTCATTTATCTCTCAAAGCATTGTTTACGATATGAAAAATCAGATGTACACCCATTTGCAGCGGATGCCGCTGCAGTTTTTCTCCGCCGTCAAGCAGGGGGAAGTCATTACCCGGATGACGAGCGATATTTCAGGCATTCAGGGCGTTTTCAACAGCACGGTGATTAATTTTGCCAGCAATCTGTTTGTGCTTACCACCA
Organism: Paenibacillus dendrobii; assembly: GCF_009807035.1. GTDB lineage: Bacteria > Bacillota > Bacilli > Paenibacillales > Paenibacillaceae > Paenibacillus_AQ > Paenibacillus_AQ dendrobii. The sequence continues at coordinate 2,908,633 of NZ_WUBI01000001.1, read as the reverse complement.
CGGTTGCCACGCTTGTCATCATGAACTGGAAGCTTGCCATCATTGGCATATTGATCGTGCCGTTGTTCATTATACCGACAAGAAAAATGGGCAACGTGAGATGGAAGCTGGCCAAGCAGACGCAGGAGAAGATGTCTGAACAGAACCATATCATTCAGGAAACGCTGAGCATCAGCGGTTATTTGTTGATGAAGCTGTTCACGCGGGAAGAGAAGGAATATGACAGCTTCAGAACCATTAACAGGGAGTCGACGCGGCTCCAGATCCGCGAATCCATGGCCGGCCGCTGGTTCATGATGATTTTGTCTACGTTTACGAGCCTGGGGCCGATGCTTATTTATCTCTACGGAGGTTATCTGTTTATACAGGGGGAAATCACGGTCGGAGCGATTATCAGCTTCGTGGCGCTGCTGGGCCGGATTTATGGTCCTTTTGGCCAGATGACGAATCTGTATGTGGAGATTAAAAGATCGGTTGCGCTGTTTGAACGTATTTTCGATTATTTTGATATGAAGCCCGGGATTCTTAATCACCCTGATGCCCGTGCAGTGGACTTGACCAAACAGGACATCGTTTTCGATGACGTATGTTTTGCATATCAGAAGGACAAACAAGCCCTGGAGGACATTTCGTTCACCGCGGCCGCAGGCACGATGACCGCCCTTGTCGGCCCGAGCGGAGCCGGAAAAACGACCATCACCAACCTGATTCCGCGGCTTTATGAGCTGGATTCCGGAAGCATCCGCATCGGCGGAACGGATATTCGCGACATGACGCTGGAATCGCTGCGCTCACAGATTGGTCTCGTCACCCAGGATAGCTATCTGTTTAATGGAACGATCCGAGAGAATTTGCTGTACGCCGACAGCGAAGCAAGCGAGGAGGAGATGGTCCAAGCTTGCAAAGCGGCGTATATTCATGATTTTATCATGGGACTACCCGAAGGTTACGACACGGTGGTCGGGAATCGTGGAATCAAGCTGTCCGGAGGAGAGAAGCAGAGAATTTCCATTGCGAGAGTACTATTGAAGAACCCGTCCATCATTATTATGGATGAGGCGACTTCATCGCTGGACACGGCATCGGAATATTATATTCAGAGAGCGATGCATCTCCTTCTGCAGGACAAAACCAGCATCGTGATCGCTCACCGCCTCTCCACGATCATGGCCGCCGATAAAATTCTGGTCGTGAAGGATGGATCCATTATTGAAGAAGGAAATCATGAGGAACTTTTGCTGAAAAACGGGGTTTATACCGATCTTCACAGCAAGCAGTTCGAACGAAAAGCATTCAACACCGATTCGCAATCGCCTATATGACATTTGTCATACTCCCTACCTGATGTTCATGACTACTCGGGCAGCAAGTTGTTTCCTATACTGAGGATAGAAGTCGTTCATGGATATGACCGTGGCGGTTTCCATGCATCCACTCAGGGAGGAAGACATAATGACGACGGAATCGAAAGTAAGGAATTTAAGAAGAGAGATGACTCCCTTTGAAAAAAGCAATACGAAGTCGAGCATCTGGCAGATCGTATCCACGATTGGGCCTGTGTTATTACTCTGGTACTTCGCATATGTAAGCTTGTCTGTATCGTATTGGATTACTCTTCCCATTCTGATCATTGCATCGGGGTTCGTGATCCGGACGTTCATCATATTCCACGACTGCTGTCATTACTCATTTTTTCAGAGCCGGCGGGCGAACGAAATCTTGGGAACCATTACAGGTGTCCTCACGCTGGTTCCGTATCAGCAGTGGAAGAACACGCATTCCATTCATCATGCGACGAGCAGCAACCTGGATAAACGGGGGATCGGTGATATGTGGGTGATGACGGTGAACGAATATGCCGCCGCACCTTTTATGCGTCGCATGGCTTACCGTTTCTATCGCAATCCGGTGGTGATGCTGGGTCTTGGACCGATTTTCGTGTTTGTGCTGTCATACCGTTTCAACCGCAAAGGAGCGAAGCGGAAGGAACGCCTCAACACGTATGTCATGAATGCTTCGATCGCAATTCTGTATGCAGCGCTCTGCTGGGCCGTTGGATGGCAGGCATTTCTGATGATTCAGCTTCCTATCATATTCGTATCCGGGATGCTCGGAATTTGGTTATTCTATGTACAGCATCAGTTTGAGGATTCTTATTTCGAACATGAAGACGAATGGAGCTATGTGAAGGCGGCGGTGGAAGGAAGCTCGTATTATAAGCTGCCGAAATTGTTACAATGGTTAACAGGTAACATTGGCTTTCATCATGTTCATCATCTGAGTCCGAAGGTTCCTAATTACAACCTGGAGAAGGCGCATAACTCAACCCCGCCGCTGCAGAAGGCCACGACGATTACGCTGCTTACGAGCTTGGCTTCACTGAGATTCCGGCTGTGGGATGAGCAGAACAAGACTTTTATTAGTTTCAAACAGTTCAAAAGTTCCATTCAAAAAACTAAACACGAAGCGATACCCATGCCAAGTCCAAGGGCGAGCATACAAGGGGAATAACCTCCCGTCACCGATTATGATAAAATAAACGTAACCAAACGATAGCATGCCATGGAGGAACCGCCTTGCAGAAATGGTATCAAATTTTCCACAGGAGCACGGGGCTCAGCCCCTATGTGTGGGTCGTCTTTTATATTCTCCCGTTCTATTTCATTTTTCGATCTTCGTCAATGGTTCATGTGGTGTTTGGCGTTCTGATGATTCTGGCCTTTTTTGGATGCTATGTGCTGTCCTTTGTCTCCAAGGGTTGGCTGGTGTACTTTTGGACATCCATCCAGATGCTGATCTCGATCGCGATGACGATGCTGTTCGGTTATGTATACTTTGCGCTTTTCGTCGCGTTCTTTATCGGTAATCTCCATCATCGGGTTGGATTTGTGGTGCTATATACCCTTCATCTTGTCACGACGATCGCGACGATTAACTATGGCTACGTGACAAAAGATCCTGTCATGATAACGCAAATTCCGTTTGTGCTGATCAGTCTTATCGCAGTGATTCTGCTGCCCGTTACCACATACTACCGGAACAAGCGGGGAAAACTTGAGATACAGCTGGAGGACGCCAACAAACGGATTTCCGAGCTGGTGAAGCTGGAGGAACGTCAGAGAATCGCCCGCGATCTGCATGATACGCTGGGACAGAAGCTTTCCCTTATCGGGCTGAAGAGTGATTTGGCCGGCAGATTAGTGAGGACGAACCCGACCCAGGCGGAGGCCGAGATCAACGATGTGCGTCAAACGGCCAGAAACGCTCTCAATGAGGTGCGGGATATGGTGACGAAAATGCGCGGCACGCGTCTGGAGGATGAGATGTTCCGCATCAAACAGATCCTGAAGGCAGCGGGGGTTGAATTCATGCTGACCGGAGACCCGATTCTATCCAACACATCGCTTCTGGTCGAAAATGTGCTCAGCATGTGTTTGAAGGAAGCGGTAACGAACGTCGTCAAGCACAGCAATGCTACGGTCTGCTCGATCATCATCGATACGTCAACAACGGAACTGACGATTCAAATTATAGATAATGGCATTGGTATGGGAGGAGATTCCCTATTAGCCAAAGGCAGCGGACTGCGCGGAATGAAAGAACGGCTGGAATTCGTAAACGGCAGCTTGGAGGTGGGTTCGAACCAGGACCCTGGAACGAAGATTGTCATAAAAGTGCCGAATATCGTGAAACACCCGAATAAGGAGGTGGTCCTGTGATTCGAATTGTAATCGCTGAAGACCAGCGGATGGTGCTTGGTGCGCTTGCCTCGCTGGTTAATTTGGAAGAGGATATGCAGGTCGTGGGCCAAGCCAGCAACGGTGAAGATGCCGTGAAGCTGGTTCGCCAATTGAAGCCGGATATTTGTATTATGGATATTGAGATGCCAGGGAAGAGCGGACTTGAGGCCGCCGAGGAGCTGAAGGGCAGCGGCTGCAAAGTGATGATCTTGACGACTTTTGCGCGGTTCGGATATTTCGAACGGGCTATTAAAGCCGGAGCGAACGGATATTTGCTGAAGGACAGTCCCAGTGAGGAATTGGCGGACTCCATACGGAGCATCATGGCAGGAAGGCGAATCTATGCTTCCGAGCTGGTAGATGATGCCTCTGGAGAGGAGAATCCGCTGACCCAGCGGGAGAAGGACGTCATCGGACTGATCGCGGACGGGAGAAACACGAAGGAAATCGCCAGTCAATTGTATATCACACAAGGAACCGTGAGGAACTATATTTCCGTCATTCTCGATAAACTCCAGGTCACGAACCGGGTGGAAGCCATTACGCGGTTTAAAGAGAAGGGCTGGTTCAAATGACTGTGAAATTTGAAAAAAACCGTTAAGTACAGCAATCCATGTACTTGGCGGTTTTTTTGCTGCCGGGGAGAGCGAAAGCTTCTTTTTATATACCCAAACTTTCCCATGAAAAGGAAGACAGGGCATGAGATAATGGTGCCGAAGGTTAATTTGTAATTCTATGGAGGGAAACGCCCCTTGTCAAATTTTACGATTCGCCCGTTACGCAAGGAAGATTATCCGGCAGCCGCCTCGCTGCTCAACTCCATTTGGTCGGTGCCCACAACCGCTCAGCAGCTGCAGGCCGAGGAGGACAACATTCCGCCGGGCCAACTGCATTATAACGAGAATGGCGAGCTGATGGGTTGGGACCGTCCGAAGTGGGTGGCGGAGAATGAGCAGGGAGAGGTCATTGGATATACGATCGTGTGGCGCGCGCCCTGGAATGAACCGGGAAATTTGAATCTCACCCTGATCGTTCTTCCGGAGGAACGCGGCCATGGAGCCGGCAGAGCCTTGTACGATGAAGTCAGACTTTGGGCTCAGAAGGTCAGGGCTTCTATCCTTGTCTGTTTCATAAAGGAGGACGATGAAGACTCGCTGGGGTTTGCGCAGCGGCAGGGTTACACGAAGGAGCGGCATACCTTCCAATCCGTGCTGGATCTGTCCGCGTATACGAACGAAGCTCTGTTCTCGTGCATCGATGCAGCCGAGCAGTCCGGCATTCAGTTCGTTACACTTGCGGATGAACCTGGCGAAGAGAACGAGCGCAAGCTTCATGAGCTGTATCGTGTAACCCATCAGGATATCCCGGGATTCAACGAGGATTATCCCTGGTTCGAAGAGTGGAGAAAATGGAACCTGGATTTGCCGGGCGTGCGGCCTGAATATATACATATCGCCAAAGACGGCGAACGTTACGTCGGGGTAGTGACGCTGCAGCAGAACGGGCAAAATGATGCGATGTACCACCACTATACCGGCGTCCTGCCGGAATACCGGGGGCAGCGGCTTGGTTTGGCGCTAAAACTGCTGGGCATACGGTCTGCGCATGCGGCCGGGGCGGCTTCCCTCAGAACGCATAACGATTCGATGAATATACCCATGCTCCGAATCAACCGTGATCTGCTTGGTTTTACAGCGGTTCCCGGGAATTTCAAAATGATATGCAAGCTACTTTAAAAACGACAAGCAGACAGAAATATTATTCTCTAGTTGAAGTGCTGTTTCATGCCTGCGCTTGCCCATATCGCTGATCTGTCATTTGCATATGATATCATTCAGATGATGTCGTTCCGGGAAGCGTGGCTTACATATCCTTGCTGAATTATGTTTTCTTGAGGCAGTGGTGCGATTCAAGTTATGAAACGAGGTGGATGAGGTGGCAAAAAAGAGAAGAACGGAACAGCGGGAAGGGCAGGAGGATAACGGAATCTTGGTTCAGCCTCAAATGATCCTTTTAGTGGCCTCGTTGGTTGTTTTAACCAGAGGACTGATACGGATAAGCAAGTCATCCTGACGGTTTTTCTGCGCTCCATATCCTAAACGTACCTAATCTCTGTTAAACGCAAAAAAAGCCGCTCGAAGGCAGCTTTTCTTCCTGATTAGATATTGTTTTCCCCTTTTTGAATCCATTCGCCGAACTGCTTCATGGCTTTTTCGCTGTGCACGTATTTGTACGTCTTACCATCGTCGTAATGGAAAATCGCGGCGCTGTCTTCGTCACCTTCGATTTCGGACGAGATGGAGAGGATGCGCCCGACATCGAGCAGCCTGAAATTGCCCTGGTCATCTTCGGCAGGGATTGCCTGTTGTTTTGGTTCTTCTTCCATATTCATGGGTTCAGCCTCCACATGTCGTTTTGTCTTATTGTACCCGAACGGAAAACGATTTGCATTTATGATATGATAAAAGGCAAAGGCAGCCGTTTTCAGGTCGGTTTGACTCAGGCTGTAAGACAGAGAGGAACGTGAACATCGTGGAATCGCATATGATCCGGGCGAGCATCAAGCCGGGAATGACCGTAGAAGTCGTCAAGAAAGAAGATCAGCGCACGGGCAAGCGCACGCAAGGCATCGTCCAAAAGCTGCTGACCAATTCACCGAACCATACCAGAGGCATTAAAGTGAGGCTGACCGACGGGACCGTGGGGCGGGTACAGGCGATCGTCCAGCCGTGAAAATAAAGTGACACACATCCATATCTAAGACCTATCGCAAAATTTCATTCTGCGATAGGTCTTTTTTGTATGGGAGCTAACCAGATGTGTAACCTCTCTCTTGAACCCGGCTTCCTTGACCTGCGCTCTCAGAATCACGGCGCTCCTTGCGTATTTTTGCCATGCTTGGATAGTACTCAAAAAAACCATTGATAAAAGAACGTGTGTTCGGTTAAAATATAAGAACAAGAGTTCTGATTGGAGGGGCTGTCATGCCGGAAAAATACATCGGTCAACATGTGGAAATTGTATATCTGGACCGCGCAGGAAAGATCACGCAGCGCAAGATCGAGGTAAAAGGAATCCGCGGCGGGCTTGTGCGGGCAACATGCCTGCAAACGGGAGCGCCGCGAACCTTTCGCCTGGACCGCATTCTGGCATGGCAGCCGGCCAAAACTGCGTAAGGAGTGACAGCTGATGCTGGCGGATATGGAACGGAAAATTCTTCGCATTCTTTTCAACTTTTTGAGTGGACGGCGCAGGCTGCCGACGATTCATGAGCTGGAGATCAAGACGGGGAAACGCAAGGATGTCATCCTGCATTCCCTGCGCGAGCTGGAACGGCTGGAGTACATCGAATGGAAAGACAAAACCAACGTGCAGACCATCGTGATCATTGAGAAGTGGGAGCGGAAAGAACCGGCACATGAGGAAGCGCATAAGCGGCAAGACCTGCCGGTTATCAGGGAAGGGAATACCGATTACTGGACCAAGTACTAGAGATGATGAAACCAGGCCGCATATTTATGCGGCCTTTTAAGGCTCGAAAAAGGTCGAATATCGAGAGAATAATGGTTTAATTTTTTGTAGTAAAATTTTAATATGCATTATATAATTAAAACATATTTTCAAGAAAGTAGGTGGTTGGGGCTCGGTCTTTTTTTGGCGCGCTTGAAATCGGCAAGGACAACTTAACGCATGGGAAAGGAAGTGCATGTATGATCAACCGGGTATCATGGTTAGGCAGGCCTCTTCGCGTAGTACTCATTCTAAGTTTAATTGTAAGCGCATTCATATCTTGTGTCCCAAGTTCTGTCTATGGGGCAGCCACAGAGGAGGAAGCTAGTGTAGAGCATATTGGGACGCCGCAGCAGGACGGCGGGGGTGCAACGGAACCTGAGACGGATGCAACGGGTGAACCATCCGGAACGGATTCCGCGCAAAATGAATCGGAGGATACAGAGCAGAGCGGAACGCCTGCAAGCTCCCCGGAAGAAACAGTGCCCGTGAACGAAGGAAGCGGGAACACAGCTGGCAGCACAGAAGCCGTGCGTCTGGAAATATCCGCGGAACCCGTAACCGTAAGCGTGAATACAACTAAGACGTTTACGCTAAAAGGTTATGCCGCGGATGGGCGCGAAGTGGACATCCCGCAGGGCGAGGTTGCGTGGAGCCTGAATACGGATGATGCTTCCGGCATCGGCACATTAACGGGAAGCACGTTTAGGGCGGGTGATCAGCCCGCAGAGGTCATCATTGCGGCTGCATACGGCGGATTGACCGCGGAAGCCACCGTCCATATCATCGCTCCTGAGCGGCAGATTACAGCGGCAAACAGCGAATGGACGCAAGTCTTTGAAGATTTCGAAGACATATCGGATCTCAGAGTGACGTCCGTGAAGGCGAACTCGGCCGCGCTTGTGCCATCGGAACGTCCAGGTCCGGTGAGATACGGCCTGAAAGCCGGCAGGCTGAATTATGATTTTGCGAATAATGACGGCACCTCGGCGGCTTACATACGTTTTATGGCACCGGACGGAAAAGACGGTCGCGAAATTCCGGGCAGCCCGAAGAAAATCGGATTCTGGGCATTCGGGGAGGATCAAAAACACTGGATTCGCGGACAAATTCAGGACAGTAAGGGGGCTCTATATACGCTCGATTTTACGGGGAGCAGTGAAGTGTTGAACGGCTGGCGCTATGTGACGGCCAACATGCCGGCGGTCCAGTACCCTGTGAAATTTAATTATATCTATTTGGTCGAAACCGGAACCAAAACGGCGGGTTCCCTCTACGTGGACCAGGTGAGTATGCTTTATGAGGACACCGACGTCTTTGCATTGGAATGGTCCGGAGCCAAACCGCTCGGCACCGGCGAGTCCATGCATCCGAGCATGCTCGTGACCCGCAAGGGGGATGCTTCGCCGCAGCCTGCCGAGCAAGGAAGTATTGCCTTTTCGAGCGGTGACGAGTCCGTGGCGACGGTGGATGCGGATGGTACCGTTACGGCACATGCTGCCGGGGAAGCGCTTCTGACCGCAACCTATCAGAATAAGTATTCGTCCGTTTACCGGCTGACGGTCACGCCAACCCAGGCCGTACCGGAGCGGATTCTGATAGAAGGGCCGACCTCATTGGTATTGACCGAGACGGCAGATCTGAAGGCATATGCGGTCTACGGCAACGGAGAGCCCGTTGAAATCTCGGCGGAAACGGCATTTTCGGTGCCGGACGGCAACGGTATTGCCGAAATAACGGGGCGGCAGATCAGAGCCCTGCAGGTAGGAGAGACAGCTGTGACAGCTGAATATGAAGGACTTGAAGCAGGCTATACGGTGCAGGTGAAGGCTGGGGAATTGAAAAGCATTGAAATCGCGGAAGTGTTCTCCGCCATCGTGGGTGAGGACACGCCTGCAGCTAAAGTCATCGGGGATTACAAGGTGGAAGGCAAAAAAGAAATCACGACGGGAATCACGTACGGCAGCACCAATAGTCAAATTGCCGTCATTGACCCAGTGACCGGAGCCATTACGGCCGTAGCGCCGGGAACGACGATGATTACGGCGGAGGTATCCGGGAAAAAAGCGCAGCAGTTGCTGGTAGTGACGAATCCGGCCGCACATCCCAAGCGTGAGCTGCGCGGCGCCTGGATCTCGACGGTGGAGAACATCGACTGGCCGACTAAGGGCGTATTGGATCCGCAGCAGCAGCGGCAGGACTTTGTGAAGCTGCTGGATGAATTGAAGCAGACCGGCATCAACGCGGTATTCGTACAGGTCAGGCCAACCAGCGACTCCTTTTTCCCTTCCGAATATTTCCCATGGTCCCATTGGCTGACGGGCGAGCAAGGGAAGGCGCCGAGTGACGGCTACGATCCGCTGAAATTCATGGTTGACGAAGCGCATAAGCGGAATCTCGAGTTTCACGCATGGATCAATCCGTACCGGATCAGCATGCACGACAACCCGGATCTCCTGGCACCGACGCATCCGGCTCGGCTTCATCCGGATTGGGTGGTCAAGAACGGCGGCAAAATGTACTTTAACCCTGCCATCCCAGAGGCCCAGAATTACATCATCGACGGGGTAAAGGAAATCGTTCAGAACTATGATGTCGACGGCATTCATATGGACGATTATTTCTATCCGTATCCGGGAAATGAACCGTTTGATGACAGCAAAGAGTATAACGCCTATAAAAGCGGCGGAGGCACGATGCCGCTTGACGATTGGCGCCGGGATAACGTCAACACGATCGTGAAAGGACTGAATGCGGGGATCAAGCAGATCAAGCCTTTCGTCAAATTTGGCATCAGCCCTTTCGGCATTTGGCGCAATAAAGGCACCGACCCGACGGGATCCGAAACGAACGGCCAGCAGAACTATGACGGCTTATACGCCGACACGAGAACCTGGATGAAGCAGGGCTGGGTCGATTACTTGGCACCGCAAATCTATTGGCATTTCGGATACTCGGCTGCTGCCTATGAAAAGCTGATCGATTGGTGGACCAAAGAGATCAACGGGGAAAACGACCATTCAGGCAAGCATAACGTGCAGCTCTATATCGGAATGGCCCCTTACCGTGTAGGTCAGGACAACTGGACGAATCCCGATCAGCTGCCGGCTCAGCTGAGGTTCAACAATGACCATGGGGAGGATGTGTCAGGCAACATCATGTTCAGCACATCCGATTTGCTCGGCAATCCTTTGGGTGTAAGGGATGCCGTTGCGTCGATGTACTCCAGTCCGGCGCTGATTCCCGTGATGCCCTGGCTGCCGGATGATACGCCGAATGTGCCAAAGCTGACGGAAGTAAAAGGAGCAGGCGGTTCCATTCACTTGTCTTGGGAAGATACCGGGGATAAGGAACCAGCGTATTACGCAATCTACCGCGTGCAAGGGGACCGGGGCATTGATAAGGACGATGCTTCGCAGTTGGTAGCAACGATACGCAGCGTGAACGGGGCGGCGCAAACGTATACGGATTTGACTGCCATTCCGGAACAGCCGTATACGTATGCGGTTTCGGCTGTGGGCAGACTGCATCATGAGAGCGGCTTGAGCAACGAGATGACTGGGCAGACGGATAGCTCACGATATACGGCTATTGAACTTAGCGGGCTGCAGCAGATGACCGTTTCCCAATCGCAGCAGATCAAAGTATACGGTGTCCTGCATTCCGGGGCAAAAGAAGAAATTACGGCGGGGGTTTCCTTTTCGAGCTCCGAGCCCAAAACGGCAAGCATTAGCATAGCGGGCGTTATTACGGCTTTTGCCGAAGGCGCTGCGCGAATTCAAGCGGATTATCAAGGACACAGCGCATCGTTTACCTTGAACGTCCTTGCGACGCCTGCGACAAATCCGGGCACGCAGCCATCGGGCGGAGCGGGAAGTGTTTCGCCTTCTCCATCCACGCCTCCGGGGGCAGTGCCAAATCAACGTATAGTCAATGATCGCGATCTGGACGGAGTCAAGGACGGGAAGCTTGAAATTCGGCTTAGCCCGACCCAAACGCAGGTAGTGGTTCCAGGCAGCGTGGTCGCCCGCTTGGGTAAAGACATCTTGTTGAACATTCAAGCGGATCATGCGGCGTTATCCGTTCCTTCATCGGTTTTGGAGGAAGCGATGAAGCTCATATCCGGAGGGAATCCAAATGATTTGAAGCTTGTCATCGACATGAAACCAGTCGAGGCCAAAGAAGCCACAAACATACTTCAGCGTATACAGCAGCATGAAAACGCCATTCTGACATCAAACGGAATGATCCAAATCGCGGTCTCGGCGCAAAGCAACGATGGCAAATCCAGCGGGTTGCAGCGCTTTCCGAATGGAATGATGCTTACGCTGGACATTCCCGATGGAGCAAAGTCATCGCGTACCGGGATTTACCGCATCTTGGCTGCCGGCGGATCATTAGAATATGTAAACGGAGCAAAGCCGGGCGAAAAGCAAATAACAGTCCGAGTGACCGTGCCGGGACAATACAGTGCGATTTCTTATGATAAGACATTCAAGGATATCGCGTCTGATCACTGGGCTTCCGAAGTCATCAAGGACATGGCCGCGCGCCATGTGCTTAAAGGGCTGCCGGATGGAACCTTTGCCCCCGGCAAAGAGGTCACTCGAGCAGAATTCGTTTCCATGCTGGCACGGTTATTGAATTTACCGGCCAAAACGGGGACGGCATTCACGGATGTGAAGGAAGAAGCTTGGTATGCAGAGGATGTTTCCGCCGCATTACAGGCTGGAATAATCCAAGGTAAGGGAGACGGACGATTCCATCCGGATCAAGCCGTGACTCGGGAAGAAATGACCATGATGCTGATCAGCGCGTATCATGCTGCCGGAGGAAAGAACATACAGGGCGCCTCCAAGACCTTCCGGGATCAAGCTGGCATTAGTCCTTGGGCACAAGATGCAGTGAACGAGGCTGCGGCCATAGGACTCATGCAGGGAAGTGGTGGGAAGTTTAACCCTGGACTGGCAACGACGAGAGCGGAAAGCGCGCAAGCGTTGGCCAATCTGCTGATGCTAACGGAATATCGTTTATAAATTTCCTGAATTCATACGAAAAGGAGCGGGACTCTACATGAGCCTCGCTCCTTTTTTTGGATAATAAAAGCTGCAAATGGAGAGTCGTCGGTAACTTCAAGGCAATAAATCTGCTACAAGCGTTCATTGGAGTAAGGCAATTTAATGAATCAGGGATTGACAACAAACTTAAAATATAATATCTTTAAATCAAGATAAATACATAACACGATCATATACCAATGTGTCATCATACATTGATATCTTAATATAGAGATAAAATAAAACGAGGAGCTGAACTATTATGAATATGAAAACCGCAGGCATTCACCACATTACCGCTTTTGTCAGAGATCCGCAGCAAACAGTTGATTTTTACGCAGGCATTCTCGGGTTGCACCTTGTCAAACAAACGGTTAACTTCGATGCGCCGGAGGTATACCACTTATATTTGGGTAATGGTCAGGCAAGTCCTGGTACGATTATCACGTTCTTCCCATGGCCGAGATCAAGGCAAGGACGCGTGGGGGGCGGACAGGTAGGCGTCACTACATTTGCCGTTCCGACCGGATCGCTCGGTTTCTGGGAACAGCGGCTGGCGGATTATCGCGTTTCGTTTGACAAAATAGTCCGATTTTCCGAGGAATACTTGGCATTCCGCGATGGAGACGGGCTTCAACTGGAAATCGTGGAGCGCGAGGAAGGTTCGCAGAGTACCTGGGCCTTCGGCGGCATTCCTCAAGAGAAAGCCATTAAAGGCTTTGGCGGGGCGATCCTATACAGTACGGCCCCGGCACAGACGGCTCACCTGCTTCAGCAAGTCATGGGTTTTGAAAGAGTCGGGCAGGAAGGGGCGTATATGCGTTTCAAATCGTTTGGCGAACTGGGGAATATGATCGATGTCAATGTCACCCCGATGGAGCGCGGCACGGGAGGAGCGGGGACGGTGCATCATATCGCCTGGCGCGCCGCGGATGACCAAGAGCATGAGCAGTGGAGAGAGCATGTGCTTGAGCATGGGCTGCAGGCGACGCCGATTATGGACCGTCAATATTTTAACGCGCTGTACTTCCGCGAGGCGGGCGGCATCCAGTTCGAAATCGCGACCGACCCTCCGGGCTTCGCACGGGATGAGCAGCCGGACCGTCTCGGCGAAAAGCTGATGCTGCCGGCATGGTACGAGGAGCGAAGGGCAGAAATCGAAGCGAAGCTTACACCGTTTGAGGTGCGCGTATTGGAGGTGCCTACGAAGTGATGGTTTCAATCGATCCACAGAAGCAATCAGAACGTGACAATTACAAGCTGCTTACCGGGAGCATTATCCCTAGACCCGTCGCCTGGGTAAGCACGCTCGCCGAGAATGGAAAAGTGAATGCTGCTCCCTTCAGTTATTTCAATATTGTGACCGCAGATCCGCCCATGATCTCGGTGTCCGTGCAAAGAAAAGAGGGGGTCCCGAAAGATACGGCAAGAAATGCGATGCGGGAAGGTGCCTTTGTCGTTCATATCGGAGATGAGTCTTCAATTGAGAAATTAAATCGAACCGCGGCCAGTCTGCCGCCGGATCAAAGCGAGGTGGAGCTGGCCGGTCTGACGGCGATAGCAAGCGAAGTAGTTCACGTACCAGGCATTGCGGAAGCCAAAATACGCTTGGAATGTACGCTGGAACGCTCCATTCCGTTAGGCGGATCGCAGGGGCTGCCTGGGACGGATTTACTTATCGGGCGTGTCGTGCGATTTCATGTGGAAGATGCTGTGCTGGATCATGGACGCGTGCTGGCTGATGTTCTGCAGCCTGTCAGCCGTTTGGCGGGAAGCAGTTATGCCAAGCTTGGCGAGACGTTTTCCCTAGAGCGGCCGCAATAAGCCCTTTTCCTCCTATATGGGTGTTCCGGCAGCTGCTCGCGACATACTATACCTTAACGCCTGCTTCGCGCGTAGACTCAGGAAAAAGGTGAGCACACCGACATGGATGCATTTAAGACGATACCTTGCGGTTATTTTGAACATACGAAGGATTGGGTACGTGAAGAACAACATCGGGACAACTCCGGAATCTCTTTCCAATCCTTTGACTATGGCGGAGAAGTTGAATTTCGAGCTCCCCGCAGCGTGGAGCTCGAAATTCATCCCTATCTAACCGCATATCGCATGAAGCCGGATGACGGCTTTGTGGTGAGCATTCCGGAGGGAAGAATATGGGGCCAATCCGGAGCCGTGCTGACACCGGGAGGCAGGCTGCTTGGGGATGTATCCGCGGAATATGATGAACATTTAAATGCTATGGTGACACCGGAGCATCATCCTATTTTCAAGCGGTGGAATCATCCCAGACTGGAGCAGATCGGCGGAACGACGGCTGCACTGGCTTTCTGTGGCGGCCATAATTATTTTCACTGGATGTACGACGTCATGGCAAGATGGGGGATGCTGATCGAGAGCGGCATCACTTATGATCGGATCATCGTGAATGCGAACCCGTACGGGGCGTTTGTCCAGGAAACGCTGGCAATGCTTGGTTTGTCCGATGAGAAGGTCATTCGTACGCATCCCAGCCTGTATTTGCAGTCCGAGCGGCTAATTGTGCCTTCTATGCTGATGTCCGCCCATTATCCGAAATGGGCCACGAGCATGCTGCGCAAGCTGTTTTTGCCGCATCAAGCCACTAACATGCGAGTACATGAACGGCTTTATGTTAGCCGCAAAAAGGCATCGGTCCGGCGTGTCGTTAATGAATCGGAAGTCACCGACTTTTTATCCGATCTTGGCTTCTGCGGGCTGCTGCTCGAAGAGATGAGTGTAGCCGAGCAAATCGCCCTGTTTGCTTCCGCGCGGGTGATCGTGGCGGCGCATGGCGCGGGGCTGTCCAATCTGGCCTTTTGTCAGCCGGGAACGAAAGTCATCGAGGTTTTCCATCCCGGT
This sequence comes from Paenibacillus dendrobii, assembly GCF_009807035.1. Taxonomy (GTDB): domain Bacteria; phylum Bacillota; class Bacilli; order Paenibacillales; family Paenibacillaceae; genus Paenibacillus_AQ; species Paenibacillus_AQ dendrobii. Next base: position 2,893,446 of record NZ_WUBI01000001.1, on the reverse strand, counting down.
CATATCATGCCGGTGTACTGGATGATCAGCAATCATAATGAACTGGATTACTATTTGATGCACGGCCATGAGCAACCGGCGGAAGGCATTGACTTTGCGGGACTGGAGGATATACGGATAGATATCGGCACGCTTCGAAAGACGCTTCAACTGGCCGGAATCGAATAACAAACTTTCAGGCTAATGGGTTGCTTGGAGCATTGAAAATTTTACCGGATTTTCAGGCTGTTCGCCTTATCTTCATCCGCATTGCAGGCTATAATGGAAAGGAAAAGCTTGTACCAAAATGAACGATGATAAGGGAGGACACAGGCATGAGTCTGAAGATCGCGCCGTATATTGTACTCGACGGAAACTGCACTGAGGCGGTAGCATTTTACGAGAAGGTGCTTGGAGCAAACAATTTGGGAGTCCAACGGTTTGGCGATATGCCGGGAGAAGGCGGCCATCCGATGCCCGAGGAAGCGAAAAACCGCGTGCTGCATGCTGCACTGGAATTCGACGGCCAGATGCTGTTGTTCTCCGATAACTACCCGGGTAATCCGTTTCAACTGGGAGATCAGCTCAGCATTGCTTTGATGACGAAAGATCTGGAGCGTCTGAAATCGATTTTCCATGCACTTTCCGACGGCGGACAAGTCCAAATGGAGCTGCAGGAAACGTTCTGGAGTCCATCCTTCGGCATGGTACGCGACCAGTTCGGCATCACGTGGCAGCTTAGCGGAGAAGCATCGGAAAAGTAGACAAACAAACATACGAGAGGACCGGTGCAGCCGGTCCTTTTTCTTTTGCGATAGTAATCCTAAAGGGTTATATAATCATCGTAATATTTTTCCGGAATGAGGGGCGGCCGTGTTCTTGGGAAAAAGCCTTGGCTGCATGACAGTTGCCCAATCCCTGCCGGCTTTCTCCCGATGCCATTCAAAAGGCGATAAATGACTAGGCTACCCAACCAATTTGCTTTATAATTTGCGATGAAAACCTTTACATCATTTAGCGGAAGGGGGAGTGCGAGATGGACAGGCTGTCCCCATTTACTCAAAAGGTCCGACAGTTCATAATTCCCACTTCTTTCAAAAGAAAGCTGGTTCACGTGCTTCTGTTAAGCACCTTTATACCGCTGCTTTTAATCGGCATCATTTCGTATATATCGATGCATACGATTTTGGAGACGAAAATCACAAGCGGAATACACAGTAACCTGAAGCAGGTCAGAGTATCGCTGGAAAACGTGCTCGGCAATTTGAATTATGCATCGCAACAGCTGGCTTTTGATGGGCGGGTGGGCAAGGATCTATACGCTTATATGACCAATGACCATCCATACGACCGGAAGATTCTTGCGGGCGAGATTGAAACGGAAATGAACCTTCTCACCTCCACCAACCCGAACATTGGACTCATGCTTTACTATGACAAGAGTACGAATCAGACTCTGTTTCCGAATTTACAGGTCAGAGAGAATTTTGATCCCGATCAGCTGCCTATTTTTACGAAGCTTACAGGCATGACGTATTACGGCCCGCATCAGACGCTAAACGCGCAATTTGACAGGACCGTCATGTCCATTACACGAAAAATCGATGTTCCCGACCTGGATCAGTTGTATATCTATATGGAAACCGATAATCGGCTAGTTGATACCATTTTCAATAAGCTGCAGTACGGAATGGAAGTATCCCACCTTATTATTGATACGGATAACCGCGTTGCTTACAGCGAGCAACCCGCATCTTTTCCGGTCGGCATGAAGCTGGCTGAGCAAGGCGGGAGCGATAGCAGATCGGCGTTTGGCAACCAGTATATGTTTGATGAATCGAGCAATCAGGGATGGCGGGTTGTAGCCGTCATTCCGATGAAGTCTTATAAGCAAGAAATCCTCAATTGGTTTTTACAATTCGCGGCTATTGCCGTGTTATCTTTGTTTGTCAGTCTAGGCTTCGCCTTGTTGATCTGGAGAACGGTAACCCGGCCTTTAACCCGGTTGAACCGTGAGATACGATCCATGGCATATCAGCAGTCGGCGAGGGAAATTCAGTTAACTGGAACGGATGAATTCGACTATTCTTTGCGGCGCTTCCATGAAATGAAGGGAACCGTCATCCAGCTGATTGAAGATATCAAGGAAAATGAACGGAACAAGTCGCGCCTTGAAGTGGAGAAGATGATCGCCCAAATCAATCCGCATTTTGTCCATAATACGCTGGATACGATTCGGTGGCAGGCGCGGATCAACGGGCAGGAGGATATCGATCATCTCATTTCGACCTTGAACCGCGTGCTTCATTATAATCTCGGCAAAGGCGAAACGGCCTCCATCTCAGAGGAACTTGAGGCGCTTAAGGATTATATTGCGTTACAGGAAGTAAGGTACCAGTTTCATTTTGATATCCGGATTGCCGTGGAACCCGAGCAGCTGGAGCTTCGCATCCCTCGCTTTATGCTGCAGCCATTAGTGGAGAATGCTTTATATCATGGGATCGCGGACGATGGCTTTATTGTGGTCGACATTACCCAGCAGGAGGGTGGCATACGGATTGAGGTCAGCGATAACGGGGCAGGCATGACGCCGGAAGAAGCGGATCGGCTCCTGCAGGGAGACACTTCAGCACATACCCGGCGCGGAATGGGCATTGGCATGCCCTATGTGATCAGAACGCTGAAGTACCAATATGGTGATTCCGCTGAAATTCAAATTCGGAGCCAACACGGGGAAGGGACAAGCATCATCATTATCATTCCGCTGCCTCTACCCACGAAAGGAGAATGACTGCGTGCGCGTATTGATTGTTGAGGATGACAGGCTTGTACGGAAAGGGTTCATCTCCCTGATGCCTTGGGAACATTTCGGAATGGAAGTGATCGGGGAGGCAGGGAATGGAGAAGAAGCGCTCTCCTTTCTGAATCATCAGGAAGTGGATCTGCTGATCACCGATTTGGCCATGCCGAGAATGAGCGGGATCGAGTTGATCCGGACCGTGAGGCAGCTCTATCCGCGGATTTGGACGGTGATTTTGACGTTTCACCAGGATTTTGAATACATACAGGAGGCACTACGGCTTGGAGCGATCGATTATATTGCCAAGACGGAGCTTCAGCAGGACAAAATGGAAGATGTGCTCGGCAGAATTGAGCAGCGGATCCGGTATGAGATGAGTCAGCAGGCGCGGACTTGGGAGGAGGCGGACAAGGAGAACCCTGACCAGGCCATCGTTTGGGTGTCGGCACCTGGCGGAGGAGCCCTGAATTTGTCCAATCCGATACATCGAGGGAATCCGGTTGAGGAATGCGCTCCTGGGATTTGGCTTTACACGTGTGAAGAAAAGGGGCTTACCGATGAGGAAATGGATTGCCTTCATGCAGATCCTTTTTTGCGGAGCGGGATCATCATGCTCCTAGAAGGCATCGGATGCGAGAGCGGTAAGCAGGTGATAAGCACGCTCCAGGAGTACAAAGATCGGTTGATGTTCTATGAATGGGACCGCGACCGTGCGGGCGTGTGGAAGAAGAACTGGAGCCAGCTGAGAGAAACCATGAATCACATGCGGGTAACTCATGAAGAGGAGCAGCTGCTAAAAGAAACGTGGTCCAGTTTGCAATGGGTCATTCATGATCTGCAATTCGAAGAGAACATCGCCGTTCTCGAGAAGAAGATGCCAACTCCGCAGCAGCTTGATACGCTGTTCGTTATCGCCTCCACACGCTGGGAACGTGTCGTACCCGCTGGGGTCTGGAAAGTCCCCCAAGGTGAACTCTTGACCTGGAAGGACTGGAAAAACTGGCTCAGCCGTCTGCGGCAAGATCTCGAAGCGTATTTGTTCAAGCCGTCTTATTCGCGTGAAGTTCATTCTTGCGTCTGGAAAGCCGTACAGATCATCAACCAGGATTTAAGCAGAGAGATTACGCTCAGAGAAATCGCCAAGAAAGTAAACCTTAGCCAAAGCTATCTGAGTCAGTGCTTCCGGGATATTGTGGGGGGATCTTTCAATGAATATGTCAGGCAGGCGAGAATGGACTGGGCCAAAAAGCTTCTGGCGGATACCGACAAGCCGATTTATTGGATTGCCACGCAAACAGGATATCCGAACGAAAAATATTTCAGCCGAGTATTCAAGGATCGAACGGGCATGCTTCCCAGCGCGTTTCGAAATCAATGCCATGAAAGAAAATAACGGACTTCGCGGTGACGGGCCTGGCAGGACAGCGGTTCTGCCGGGCCCGTCTGCGCATAACAGATATGGATCGACGTAGGGGCTGCAAACGATGCACAGGCAGGGGCACAAACGATTGAAAGATTCATGGTCGACGGAGGCAAGGAACATGATAACGAATGAAATGAGTCCTATTCCGAAGAAAGAATGAAAACTCCGGGAAGCAAAGCCAGTTATACAATAGACATAAGGTGATAGGCCATTCACGAGCCTTTGAAATGATTTGTGTAAGCGTAAACAAAAAGATGACTGGGGGAGCTTTCATGAAAAAATGGATGTTCGCAATACTTGCAAGTACCGTGTTCATCGTTAATGGTTGTGGAGCCAACGATCAGGGTACTTCCAAGACGAATGAGGCAGCGACACCGGCAGAACCATTCTATAAATATCCCGAGCCCGTAACCCTCACAGTTGCGAAGCCGCTCAATCCGGAGGATAAATCCCTTCCAGCAGGAGATACGGTGGACAATAACCAGTTCACGCGCTATATCTTCGACAAGACGAACATTAAGTTCGATTACACGCTAACGGCCAAAAGCGGTGACCCGTTCACCCAAAAGGTTCAAGTTGCCATTGCCAGCAACGACATTCCGGACGTCATGGTCGTTGGGGAGAAGGAACTGCGTCAGATGGTTGAAGCAGGGCAGTTGGAGGATCTGTCGCAAGTTTATGAAAAGTATGCTTCAAAGCAAGTTAAAGACTTTTATGCGACAACGAATGGAAAGGCGCTGGAAAAGGCGACTTTTGACGATAAGTTGATGGCTATTCCGAATATCGTACCGCAAGGGGATGCCCCTTATTTCCTCTGGGTGCGGAAGGATTGGCTGGATAAGCTCGGACTGGAGGAGCCCAAGACGATAGATGACATCGAGGCCGTTGCCAAAGCTTTCATGGAGAAGGACCCTGACGGCAACGGAAAAGCGGACACGATCGGATTGCCGGGTTCGCCGATCGATCTCGTCTACGGCGATAATGGTTTCGCTTCGATTTTCAGCTATTATGGAGCATACCCGGATTATTGGATGAAAGATAAAGAAGGACAGGTTTCTTACGGATCGATCCAGCCTCAGGTCAAGGATGGCCTGGCCAAGTTAAGAGATTGGTACGCGGCAGGGATTATCGACAAGGAATTTGCGCTCCGCAAAGAAGCTTACGAATTGATGAGCGGCGGCAAAGCAGGCATGTTCTTCGGGCCTTGGTGGTTGCCTTGGGGAGCCCTGGGAGATGCGGTGAAAAACAATCCGAAATCCGACTGGGTGGCTCTAGCCGCGCCTTTGGATGCCGAAGGGAACTTCAATACGCACACGGTTCCGGTGAGTAACTCGTTTGTCGTCGTCAAGAAGGGAATCGCGCATCCGGAAGCAGCCATGATCGCCTTAAATACGACGGTTGCTGGTGAAAGAGGAACGGATCCGGACGCCAAACAGCTGGATAATCGGGTGAATCCGGGGTATTGGCCGATGCGGTTGGTCATTGAAAATGCGGATACCGTGACCCGCAAGCACGATATGCTGAGAGACGTCCTGAGCGGTAAATCCAAACCGGAGGACATGATTCCTGAGATGCAGGACATTTATGCGAAGGCAAAGGCTTCGAACTTCGATCCTATCAAGGATTTGGGAGCCTGGCAGCCGTATTATTCCTACACGGTCGGAAGCGATCCGCTTCACGCACAGCTTAAGCCAGCCGAAAATCTGTTCACTTCCATTACGAAAACGATGGAGCTGAAAAATGCGACCCTCGATAAGATGGAGAAGGAAACGTTTCTGAAAATCATTATGGGCAAAGAGCCGCTGGAATCGTTCGATACGTTTGTAGAGCAGTGGAAGAAGCTTGGCGGTGATCAAATTACGAAGGAAGTACGCGAGGCGCTCGGAGAGTAAATGCAAAGTGGGTGGGACAAGACAATGGATGTTTTGTCCCCCGCTTCTCTTGAGCATGAGAGACTTGCAGGCGTCTTGTCACGCCCTAAGCCTTTTTATTTAATCTTTTAATTAGATTCGCATAACAACGATTTAACTTCATTGATATGACGTAAATTGAAGTTTTCTCCTGACTGCATGAGAGGTGAGAGGTAATCATGAAAAGATCGTTTGCGCTTCATTACCACCTGATGCTGCTGCCCGGCATTTTGCTGCTCATATTATTCAGTATCGTGCCGATGTTCGGCACCACAATCGCATTCCAAAATTTTAAACCAGGCCTTGGTTTCTGGCATTCGGAATGGGTGGGCCTGGACAACTTCCGTTATTTGTTCGAGCTGCCTGACAGCCGAAACATTTTTTTTAACACGATTTATATTGCCGTGCTCAAAATTGTGGCTAACATGATCGTTCCCGTCATTTTCGCGCTTCTGCTGAACGAGGTCAGAACCGTGCTGATCAAGCGCAGTGTGCAAACGATCGTCTACTTGCCCCATTTTCTGTCGTGGGTTATTCTGGCCGGAATCATTTCTGACCTGCTGTCCATGGACGGCTTGGTTAACCAGATCCTGAGCGGAATCGGCATGGAGCCGATTATGTTCCTTGGCAGCAACCACTGGTTTCCGGGCATTGTCGTGACCAGTGACGTGTGGAAGGAATTTGGATTCGGTACGATCGTCTATTTGGCGGCGCTGACGGGGATTAATCCGTCTCTTTACGAGGCGGCATCCATCGACGGCGCAAGCAGGCTCCAGCAGCTGAGATATATTACGCTGCCAAGCCTCAAGCCAACCATTATTTTGCTTGCTACGCTAAGCCTTGGCAATGTACTGAATGCCGGTTTTGACCAAATATTCAATTTATACAATCCCCTTGTCTACGATTCTGGCGATATTATCGATACGTATGTCTACCGTGCCGGTCTGCTTCAGGTCCAATATGGTTTGGCGACGGCCGTTGGCCTGCTGAAGTCGGTAATCAGCTTTGTGCTCATCATCATTTCTTACGTACTGGCGTCCAAATTCGCCAACTATCGTATTTTTTAAGAGGGGGAAAAACGCATGGTTCGAAATATCACATTGCTGTCAAGAACGGCTGATGTCGTGATCGTCGCTATTTTAATCATTTCATCGTTGCTTTGCATTTTTCCGATCTGGTATACGGTAGCGGTATCCCTTAGCGACAAATCCGCGGTTGCCGGGGGAATGGTATCCTGGCTGCCGGTGGATTTCACGCTTTCTTCCTACAAAAAGATATTGCAGGAACGGGCTTTTTTCACCGCATTCGGCGTTTCGCTCGAGCGTGTTTTTCTGGGGGGCATTATCAATTTTATCGTATGCGCCCTGATGGCCTACCCTTTGTCGCGCAGCCCGCAGCAATTCCGTTTCCGAAACGTCTATATGTGGTTCATCGTGTTCACGATGCTGTTTGGAGGCGGCTTGATTCCTTGGTTCGTGACGATTAAATCGTATGGACTGCTCGACACGATTTGGGCCTTGGTACTGCCGACCGCCGTGCCTGTATTTAACGTCATTTTGCTTGTGAACTTCTTCAGGAGCATTCCGAAGGATATGGACGAAGCGGGAATGATGGACGGTGCAGGGCCTTGGTACATGCTGCTTAAAGTGTATTTACCGCTGTCTGTTCCGGTGCTTGCTACGATCACGTTGTTTAGCATCGTAGGGCATTGGAATTCCTTTTTCGATGGACTGATCTTAATGAATAAGCAGGAGCATTATCCGCTGCAGACGTACATTCAGCAATTGGTCGTGCAGATCAATACGGACAACATGACAACGGAGGAACTGCGCCAGGCGGCGCAATTGTCCAACAAGACGCTTAATGCCGCAAAGATCGTCATTTCCATGCTGCCGATCCTCATCGTGTATCCGTTTCTGCAGCGGTTCTTTATTCACGGCATTATGCTCGGTTCGGTTAAGGAGTAATAATCAATCATCATGGATGCAAACGAACAAGGGAGGGAATAGCGGTGACATTACCTGTGCAGGATGCTTTGATACAAATCGGCGGTTCTCGCTGGCAAGCAGCGCTTAGCAGAAACGGAAAAGTGAAAAACCTGAAGCTGAAGGAGGATGACGGCTGGATTGACGTCGGTTTTAGGGATGGAAAATATTCCGGTTTTACCTGGCAAGGAGAGTGGGACGGAGAGCAGCATGTCATTGATTTGGCGCTGGATGAAAACGGAGAGGATGGAGCCTCCTTTACTGGCCATGCTGGGCCGCTCAGCTTCTCTCTCCGCTATCACAGCGTGGACGGTGAACTTGCCGTTACTGCGGCTGTTGCGAATACGGGGAAAATTGTGGTACAGCCGGCTTCGCTCGGTTTGATGACCGGCATAGACACCTATATGGAGAAATTTCCGGAATGGAACGATACGTTTTTTCCGACCATGCTGCGTTGTGAACGGACTCATTTCTGGGGGTATTGCATGAGGCCCGAAGGGGCTGTACTCGGACTTTCGTGTCAGCGGCCCATTGCGTCCTGGAGTTTGCAGTACAACGTCGGCTACATGGAAGGGGAACTGGAATGGGGAGGCCACCGCGTCGAGACGTTTACGCTCGATTTCCTGCATGCGGGCCCTCTGCCGGAACGCCATCCTCAAGGGTTATTCCAGCTACTTCCAGGTGAGACCCAGGAGTGGACTCTTCGTTTGATCCCGCTTAAGCAGCTGGACAGACTGCTTCCGGCATTGGCCCCGGTCTCCGCTGCACCGATGCTGGAGCTTGAACGGACTACATTAGCGCAGGGGGAGTGTACTCGATTGACGATTCATTCGGCAGAGAGCGTCACTGCCCGGATGCAGTTGCCGGATGGGCGACGGATGATCGTAAAGCCAGATGCTGTCGGTACGGATCAGTATGAATTGTTGCTTCAAGCAGGAGAAACATGGGGGCAAATACATATTTACGTGGAAAATGGCTCCGGTAAACAAAGCGAGGCGATGATTTCTGTAAGGCCGCCTTGGCTATGGTTCATGGAGAAGGCGAGAACGGCTGCGCTTGTGTACCCTCCGCGGGCAACGTCGCACTGTGAAAGCTGGTACGGGTTATACACCCTCTATACGGCAGAACGGTATCTCCCTGACCGCGACATGCTTGAGCGAACGGATAAAATCTTGGATGCCATCTATCCCTTGATGTTCGATGAGGAGCGGCATGAACCGCTGCTTGTAAAACACCGGATTCAGAATGTGAGCTCCATGGTCGGCGTTTTGGTTGACAGATACGAAGCGACAGGCGATGAATCCGCCTTACAAAGGGCCTCCGACTTGGCGGACTGGCTGATCGCCCACGCTCAGGCTCCGGATGGTTCATATCGGGCTGGACGGACGCATTACACATCGGTCATTTATCCGGCCAAAAGCATCATGGAGTTGATTCAGGCTGAAATGGCACTAGCTGATCGGGACTTCGCATGGCGTGAACGGCGTGAACGTCATATGGATTCTGTACGCAGAGCGATGGATGAATTGGTGGCGGCGGACGGTGATATCGATACCGAAGGAGAGCTCACCTATGAGGATGGGATGATCAGCTGCAGCGCGCTTCAGCTTGGATTATTTGCCTTGATGCAGCCGGACGGAAGGTTGCGGGATACCTATCGCGAGGCTGCGCTTAAGCTGTTGAAGGGGCATGACTCCCTGACGAATTTGCTGATCCCGGACGGCCGCCAAAGAGGAGCGACGCGGCGTTTCTGGGAATCGCAATATGATGTGGCGATTCAACCGAATATGCTGAATTCACCGCATGGCTGGACCTCATGGCGGACTTACGCCACTTGGTATGCATATTTGCTAACCGGACAAGTGTCTTATCTTGAGCAAACAATGAACGCGCTGGGCAGCAGCGTGCAAATGGTGGATATGAATACAGGCCAGTTAAGATGGGCCTTCGTTCCCGACCCGTATATCCGCGCCAGGCAGATCAGCGAGCCGATGATTCAGGCAGATCCTGGGCAGGCGCAGCAGGGGCATCATCATACGCTGAAGCATCCTTCCCGCGAATTTGTCATCGGAGAGCAGTATATTGGGATGATCTCGGATTGGCACGAGAAAAACCTGCAGGATAACGACGTGCATGAGCATTTTAAATGTCTTGAAGAAGTATGTCTGGGAAAAGCGTACGTAGCAAAAGACGCAGAAGGACGCTGGTTGACATGGAATTGCCGCGTTACGGAAACGGAAGGAGCGCTTCAAATTGATGTGACAGAGCCGCAGGTGGAGCTGATTCATTGCAATATCGGCGAAGCGAATGTTCAGATTCATGATGAGTCCAGGTCGGTCCGTGCGTATGTACAGGAAGCTTGCTGGGTAGGTATGGACGGTCGGATCGTCCGGGATTTGTTCATATAATATCGGCTTAATCCGTTATTAAGTGAGGCATCAGCACGCAATAGGCATGAAAAGGCCGTCTTCAGCTTCAACAGCTGACAGGCGGCCTTTTCATCATTGGTTACGTTTTATATTTTCAAACTCACCACCAGCACGACGCCGAGGATAAGCACCATCAGAGCAGTCATCGTCGTTAGGTATCCGGTAACTTTTACGGGCTGCCCTCCGGCGGCCTTTAGTTTTTTCTTGACCTTACTGCCGAGAATGCCGGTGACGATCAAGGAGAGAATGGCGATGGTACCGCCGCCCATTTCCATAATGTCCAGCCAGAGCGGCTTGCTGCCGGAGCCCATTTTCAGGATCAGATACAAGCCGCTGCCGAGGACAAGCACGGCACCTGGATGTGCCAGGTAACTGAAGATGCTGAGGCTTTTGCGTGCGAGCAGATTGGAGTCGGCAGACGCGCCGAGTTGTTTGCTGAGCAGGCCGATCATCGCAATGACCACGATCAATCCTCCAACCCAGGCGAGCAAGCCTCCCAAATGCAGAAATAGCATAAATCCAAACATGGTAGTTCCTCCTTATTATCGTTTATTCCGGATGAACCGGAAGATTATTTTTATGAATGGCTTTTCGCTTGCTGCCCCCAATGAGTGTCAATATGGCTGGAAGCAGCATGCCGCGTACCAGGAAGGTATCGATCAGAATCCCCATCGCCATCAGAATGCCGAACAGGAACAGCTCCTGCAGCGGCTGCGTGATGAGTACGCAGAAGGTGGCTGCCAGAATAATGCCGGCGGAAGAGATGACGCCGCCCGTCAGCGAGACGCCCCGTTTGACAGCTTCCATCCATTCATATTTTTTCACTTCCTCCCGGATGCGGGACACGAGCATGATGTTGTAATCCACGCCGAGCGCGATCAGGAAGACGAAGGTGTATACCGGCAGACGGTAGCTGACGGAATCATAACCCAGGAACTCATGGAAGATGAGCCAGCCGAGCCCCATGGTGCCTGCGTAAGACAGGAGCATCGTGAGAATCATGGTGGCTGCCATCTTAACGGAGCGGGCCTGGAAGGCCAGCATCACGGCGATGGACATCGTAATCAGCGTGAAAAGAACGGTCGTGTCTCGCTGGTTCATGATCCGCACGTCGAGCTGCTCAGCCGTTTGCCCGGCAAAATGCAGGGAAACCTGTTCCGATGAAAATCCGCTTTCCTTCAGCAGGCGGCTGCTGTCCTTGCGAAGCTGGGCGAGTTTGTCCAGTGCCGCAGGATCATACGGATTATCCTCCAGCGTGAGCTGAAGCTTGATCGCTTGCCCGGACTCGGCCAGCATCTTGTCAGGCAGTTTACCGCTATTTACCTGCTGCGATGTCAGCACAGGCGTAACAGCGCTGATTCGGCCTTCGGACTTGAGTTTGTCGCTGAGCGCTGAGATCTGCTTGATAAGGTCGGCGTTCACGTCCATCTTGTGATCGGATTTCAGCACAGCGGTAACCGGCGCAAGTTGTCCTGGCGGGAAGCGTTCCTCCAGAATATCGAAGCCCTGTCTGGATGAAATATCAGCCGGAAACGACTTCATGATGTTGAAGGAATACTTCATGCCAAACAGGTTGGCGGATGAGGCCAGCAGCAAGACCAGCAGAACACCCGCGGTTATGGCCGGCTTCCGGGTGACGAAAGTGCCGATCCGGCTCCATACGCCTTCCTTCTTGGCCTTGGTCTGTTCGGTACCTGCCTTCGGAACAAAAGGCCAGAACGCTTTGCGGCCGACCAGTGTGAACAAGGCCGGAATGAGCGTGACCCCACCGATCAGAATGACCACCATCGCGATGGAAAAGACGGGCGCGAAATGGTTGTAAGGTTTAAAGATCGCCGTGAACAAGATTACCATCGCCATCAGCACAGTGCCTCCGCTGAATAGAATCGGCTCTGCGACATGTATCAGCGCCTGCCGCATCGCTTCATGCTTCGATTCGGTCTTGCGAAGCTCCTCGCGGAAGCGGGCGATGACGAACAGGCAGTAGTCGGTCAATACGGCGAAGAGCAGAATCATCATGATCGAAAGCGACTGCTTTTCGACCACGAACCAGCCAAGCTTCCCGCCAAGACCGAGAATACGGTCAACGACCAGATAGACTATGCCGGAGATGAGAAGAGGCATAATAGCCAGCAGTGGCGAGCGGTAAATCACGATCAAAATGATCAAAATCAGCACGACGGTAGCCAACATCAGAACAAAGTCTGCATTTTTGAACAGCGTGGTCGTGTCCGAAGCAATGCCGGCCGGGCCGGTGATTTCGACCTGCAGGCTGCCGTTTTGCATGTTCTTCACATGGTCACGGATTTGCTGCAGCGTATCATACGTCTGATCGGATTCAAGATCCTTTTGCAGACTGACGTTCAGCAGCATCGTTGTTTGATCCTTGGAGAACATCTGATCCTGAACGTTTTTCGGTAGCTGATGAAAGGGCAGCGATGCCGACACATACGGCGGTTTCTCCGAAGAAGAGAGCCACTTGCTGACTTCGGTAATGGCATTTCGGTCGGTCTCCGAAATTTTGCCGGGATCATGGAAGACCAAGAGTGCGGTCAGCCCATCCTTGGATGGGAATTGTTCATCCACGATTTGCTGCGCGACTGCAGACGGCGTGTCGTTATGCACGCTGCCTTCGCCGCTGTTCACGGCATAAGGTTTGGAGCTAGGAGCGGCCAGACTAAGTGCAAGTATGATGACAATCCAGCTGATCAGCACGATAGAGGCGCCTTTGCGGCTGCTGACGAATTGAGTGAATGTTTTCGCAAACACAAACGGTTTCAACATGGCCTGAAGCCTCCTGTTCTTAGGTTCAAGGCCATTGTAGTGAAGTTATATGAACGGAGAATGAACAAAACATTACAAATGCGGAGAGCGTGCCCCTTCAGTACTTGGCTTCTGCGGCACTCTCTTTGCGCTAGGGTAGAGTAGCATGTGATGCATAAATCGCCGTGTAACTTAAAACCCTATCGTTTAGGAGGTATGAATATGAGAAAACGGCTAGTTATTTACTCCTTGTTTCTGTTTCTTTTATTATCGTGCGGCAGTGCGAGTTTCGCTGAGGGAAAATATGATCCGGATTCAAAAGAGCTTCAGTTGCAGGACATGCTGCTCCTTGTCCTTTTGCCATACATGGAGTCGCAGTTGGAGAAAACATACGCAAGCCTACTGACGGTTCCGCCCATGTTATATCCGTATTTGATCGAGGTCAAAGACATCGACCGGATCAGCGGTTTTCGGACATTCAGCTTCTTCATGACTTTAGAGGCGACGCCTACGGTTGGCCCGCATATTACGGCCGGAAAGGATCGGTTTATTTTTAAAATTTCACCTGGGGGTGTAAAGCTCGTCCATTATAAACATTTAAAGGATCCGGTCTTGAGCGATTTCCCTCCCAATTATGCGGACATGGTTAAGAATCAGCCGCTTGGCATCCGGAAGTGGGGAAAAGGTTTACGGGTAGAATAAGCCAATCAGGCAGTTCAGTTCGAATCATTGAATGATCTATGTTTACGAAGGGGCGAGAATAACTTGATATTCAACGTACTGCTTGCGATAGCGATCTCAGTTGGTGGGTTAACTGATGGCGAAAAAACCGTAAATATACAAAAACTCATATCTGCTTCTGACTTTAAACTTCTCCTGCCCGGCGAAAAGATTACCCGTGATTGGAAGTTCGAGGTGAAGTGGCCCTATCCTCTGAGGTATGATCAGTCCATTTCGAATGTAAGGCTGCATTATTTTGATCGGAATGGAAACTTCATGATCGGTATAGAGCAGCATAAAGCAAGCGGCTATACATATAAGAAGGAAATGACCAAAATTGATCTTCGAAATCGCACAAGCCAGACAAGGATCGTGACCGAGCATTTTCAACAAGAAGAAAGGGGAGAAGTCATCCACATTGGTAAAGCCAAAGGATACTTCGAAGCATGGGGTAGCCGTGAGCCCATGCCCGGGGGCATTTTGCATTGGATACAGGGTGACACTTACGTGGAAATGGACAGCGGAGAATTGACCAAGGAACAAATGGTGGAGATGGCGCGATCGATGAAATAAAGGAAGTGGGCCTTGCTCTTTTATTTTTTTGTGAAAATAACTCGTTAGTAGTTCCGCAGGGTATGCACCCCGCATTATGCGCAAAATAAACTCTTTTTCCGTAAATGTCCTCTCGACCATTCTTCTGAAAGAGAGTCACTAACATCACTAGAAGTTCATTTTCTTAACAAAACACAATCCCATCACTAAAAATGACATGTTCATTGAGCTTCTGCGCAAGTTAAAATGTAAGCGATTTCAATTTTAGAGAGGTGGGATTTTATTGACAGGTTCGATGAAAAGGCTGGGCCTTGGATTTATGGCATTGCTTCTGATGTTGCCTGTTTTATCAGGCGGAAGCAGCAAAGCATCGGCGGCCGGGGATTCAAGCGCCAACCTGGCACTTGGCAAAACCGCAAAGGCAAGCTCCGGCAAACCGGGCAACGCCGTAGATGGCGATGCGTCGACGGTGTGGCAGCCGCTGGCGATCGACCGGCAGGATGACATGAACGTCTGGATCTCGGTGGATTTGGGAGCGCAGGAAACCTTCAACAAAGTCATGATTCATCTCAATCGCGCGGATAACCTGAAGGATTATCAAATCCTGTACTCGGATGACGGCAGCAGTTGGAATCAAGCATACAGCAAAAATAAAGATCTCACAGCGACGGAGGCAGCGATGTTCGAAAGTACTTCGGCAAGATATATCAAACTGAATTTGAACTTGAGCAAGGATTTGAACGTGCAGTTGTCAGAGCTGGCCGTGTACAACAGTACGGAAACGTCAGCCCCGGCTGGGCTCAAGCGGATCTATTTTACGGACGCTAGCGGGAAGGAATACCCTAACAACGCCGAAATCCGGCTTAATAAGGGGGAAACCGGAACACTCGTCCTGAAAGGAGAACTGGATTCCGGACAGGAAGTGGATTTGACGACTTACGCGAAGACTTTTATCGCAACCACCCAAGACGTGAGTATCGATCCATCGGGAGCATTTACAGCGAATCAGGTCGGTGCTGCATTGGTACACGGCGTGGTACAGTCGTCCCAGGAGCTCAAAACGGCTGATTTCTGGATTGTCGTTGACGATCCCAATGCATTCTTGGATGAGAGCTACGTGATGAATTCCACGCTGAACCATCCGCATATGATGTCGGAAATCGGGCAGCCGGCCATGATCGAACCGAAGGATACATACCCTTCCGTGTCCACCGTGTCGAACGTAAACGGCATGCTTAGCAGCGAGCTGATTTTCGGCGGAAAGACCATTGCCAAGCTCGATCCTGTGGCTGTAAGCAAGGGTGAGTCGAAGCAATGGACGCCTTCAGGCAAAGCTGAAAAGGAAGGCCGCTATGAAATTCGCCTGAAAATGGAACAGGAAGGCAAACAGCCGGTCTACGATTCATTCTATTTTACCGCGTGGGCCAAAAATAAAATTCCGAAGGACCAGAGCCAGATCGCGTTCCTTGGAAAAGACGGCAAAATGGTCTATATCAGCGACTTCAGAGGCAATCAGATTCTGGACTTCTCGAACGTCGGGTATATGGGCGGTGGCGTGAAAATTCCGGATGTCAAAGTCAAAGCGACGGTGAAACCGGGGGATGGTGACGACACGGCACGCATTCAAGCGGCCATCGATGAGGTCTCGCAGCTTCCAGTCGGCAAAGACGGCTTCCGCGGTGCGGTTTTGCTGAAAAAAGGCAAATACGAGGTTGGCGGAACCGTGAAAATCAATGCCAGTGGCATCGTGCTGCGGGGCGAAGGACAGGATGAAAAGGGTACCCTGATCTATGGCACGGGAGCGAATCCGCGCAATCTGGTTGAAATCGGGGAGAATACGGGTCTTAGCATCGACAACGCCTCCATGAAAACGATCACGGATCTGTACGTACCTTCCGGTTCCCGTACGTTCCATGTGGATGATGCAAGCAGTTACCAGGTTGGAGATACCATTGTCGTACGCCGAATAGGCGATAAAAACTGGATTCACGAAATCGGCATGGATTATATTTACAACCGTCCGGGCGGCACAGTAACCCAGTGGGGGCCGTTTAACCTGGACTTCGATCGCGTCATCACCGCTGTAAACGGAAATACGATTACCGTAGACGCACCGATCTCGAACGCTATTGAGCAAAAATGGGGCGGCGGTCAGATATTTAAATACACCGATAGCGCCCGGATCGAGAAGGTTGGCGTGGAAAATATGCGCGCGGATTCCGAATTCGATCCAAGCATCATGGACACGACCATGGACAATGGCCAGACCGATCCGTATTATGCGGATGAAAATCATGCCGAACGCTTCGTCGTGTTTAACAGCGTGAAAAACGGCTGGGTGCGAGACGTGACCGGGTACCACCTGTCTTACTCGTTGGTGCAAATGAGCCGTAACTCCAAGTGGATCACGGTGCAGGACAGCAAAATGTACGACATGGTCAGCATCATTACCGGCGGACGCCGCTACGTCATTCACCAAATGGGCCAGTTGAACCTGGCGCAGCGGATTTACACTGAGACGGCGCGGCATGCGTTCGTCGTCGACAGCCGCGTGCAGGGGCCAAACGTGTTCCTGGACGGCAAGGCCGTCAATAACTTCAACACGAGCGAGCCGCATCACCGCTGGTCCGTGGGCGGATTGTTCGACAACATTGACGCGCCGATCTCCATCCGCGACCGCGGCTGGCTGGGCAGCGGCCACGGTTGGGCCGGGGCGAACTACGTCTCCTGGAACACCGAGGATGAGCTGACCTCGCAGCAGCCGCCTACCGCGCAAAACTATGCCATCGGGCATGTCGGTCCGAAGGTGCCAGGACTCGTTCCGAGCGATTATGATCCGCGTCCGCGCAACGATGGCTACTGGGAAAGCCTTGGCAAGCACGTGAAGGTCGAAAGCCTGTACAAACAGCAGCTGCTGGAGCGGCTGGGCAAGAAGGCGCTAGACAATATTAAGCGATAATTCGAATACAAATATCCGGCTGAATTCGATCAGCGGGGGGACTTTCACAAGCTATGAATGCCGCTAAGCGGTGTTCATAGCTTTATTTCGCCTTGATGTGTACAATCGTATTGCATAATTGTAATGCCTGAAAGGCATCAGATGGGATGGAGGTTAAAGTTCAATGAGAAGCGATGAAGAGATGATGAAGCAGTTTACGGATTTTGCCGTGCATGACGGTCGAATCCGGATGGTCACCCTGGAAGGATCGCGCACGAACAGCAACATTCCGCGGGATGCATTTCAGGACTTCGATATTTCGTACTTTGTCACAGAGATGGATTCTTTCAAGGAGAATGATGCATGGCTGGATGGTTTCGGACATCGTCTCATGATGCAAAAACCGGAAGACATGGAGCTGTTTCCGCCCGAGCTCGGCAATTGGTTTTCGTATATCATTCTTTTTGCCGACGGTCATAAATTGGATCTGACGCTCATCCCCGTCGAAGAAACGGAAGCTTACTTTGCAGACAGCGACGGACTGGTCGAAATTTTGGTTGATAAAGACGGTCGCATCCCGCATGAAGTGGCGGCGGACGACAAGCAATATTGGATCAAAAAGCCGACGGCCAGGGAATTCGATGACTGCTGCAATGAATTTTGGATGGTTTCAACGTATGTCGTGAAGGGCTTGGCAAGACAGGAGATCCTGTTTGCCATCGATCATTTGAACGAAATTGCCCGCCCGAACCTGCTGAGAATGATGTCTTGGCATATCGGATGCGAAAGAGGGTGTGACTTCAGCGTGGGCAAAAACTATAAATTTATTGACCGTTACCTCCCCGAAAAGGATTGGGATGTATTGCTTTCTACATACACCGAGAATAGCTACCCCAACATGTGGAAATCACTGTTTGACTGTTATGCGCTGTTCAGAAAATACGCCCAGGACGTGGCAAAAATACTGAATTATGAGTATCCGGACTATGATGCGGCCATCACGGAGTATACGAAAAATATATATTGTTCTTTGAATCAATAAGGAGGTTAGAGCATTCGGGAAAGAGAACAATGGAACGCCATGACTTTTGACATTCTTTTCCGATGTAAATTCTACAACTTCATGACAAAATCCGATAAAGTATGCTATCCTTGAAGAGTACGAAACACAACTTTCTTCCTATTACTAATGCAGCTCCGATGTCATTTTGCTGCCATACAAATAAACTAATTTGTGCTTCTCCTTGATTTCGTTCCAGAGGAGAAGTTTTCTCCTTTTTAGTTCCATTTATATACCAAATGGGAAGGTTTGTGAAATTTATCATTTGCTTTGTTGGCTGTTCTCATTCATATTCCGTGCGAATGTGATATTCCCGGCATGGCACGGGTATTTTAAACAAGAAAGGGGCATTGTGTGGACATGCTCAAACAATTTAGAAAGGCATCGAGGTTCGGTGTGGTGCCCGTGATGCTCATTCCGGTTGCGCTGGGCGCACTCGGGGCTTTTGTGTGGAACGGGATGTTCAACGTCTGGCTGTTCCTGGTAACGCTCGTGGGTGCCGCGGCTGCCCATTTGTTCTCCAACATGATCAACGATCTGTGGGACTTCAAGAGCGGAACGGATACGGCGGCCAAAGAAACCGTCGATGCGGTATCCACCAACTCCGGATTTTTGACCAACCAGATCTGGAGCGTTCGGAAGTTTGCGGCCGTGACCTGGGGATTGTTCGCACTCGCTGCCGTTTGCGGCATTGTGCTGGCGATTTTCTCAGGTATCTGGGCTTTTGTATTCGGAGCTCTGGGCGGATTGATCGCATACTTCTATGTGGCTCCTCCGCTGAAATTCGGATACAGGGGGAAAGGATACAGCGAGATCGCCATTTTGCTGTCCTTCGGGGTGCTGCCGGTGATGGGCGCATATTACGTCCAAACCTCGCATCTCGATCTAAGAGCGCTGCTGCTCTCGCTGCCGATCGGACTTCTCACGACGCTGATTCTGTTCAACCATCACTTTCTGCATTGGCAGGCTGACCGCCAGGCAGGCAAACGCACGCTTGTCGTCGTATGGGGCGAACGCAGAGCACTTAATTTCTCGCGTTTTCTTCTTCTGCTCGCCGCTTTGACGCTGATCGTCAGCGTGATCGCCGGAGCGCTTCCGGTGTATGGACTCATTGCACTTCCGGCCATGCTGCCGCTGTATCAGGTATACGGCAAGCTGAAGCCGCAAAACACGTCTCACGCGTATCTGCCGCTTATGGGCGCGTCCGTCAAATCGGCGCAACTGAGCGGCGTGATCATGATGGTATGCTTATTCATTCAAGGACTCATCTGATAACACATCATTTGGACAGGGACTGATCCATCACAGAAAGGAAGTCGAAGCAACATGGAACAACAAAAAGTCATCGGTGATTTTCATACGATTCTATCGGAAGGCGAAGTTTGGAAGGTAGGCGGTTTTCCGCTTCCTGACGGTTCCTTCTGGGAATACCGCGAACCGAACGCGGTCGTCATCGTGCGCAACGGCATCCTGTATGTACGGGCTCCACTGAGCCGCGAGAATCATCAGATTCAAATCCTGGACAACGCCAAGCATATGTATTATTCCGTGGAAACGATCAAGGTACCCGAGTCGGGTGAGGTCAGCTTCGAGCTGCAGATCCGTGCCCGCAGCGAAAATACCGCTCCGAACGATCTGTATGACGGCTACGTATCGCTGAACCTGCTGGACTTCACGACCGGCGCGGCGCTCGATTTTTTTGCGGGCAACGATAAGTACGCCAGCGTGTACGCCGTGCTTCCTTTCCCGGGAGTGGAAGTGCCTCCGTCCGACAAAACGCGTTATTTCTGCATTTTCAAGGAAGACACCAACTTCAAAGCGCGCGAGTTCAACACATACAAAATCACGTATGATCGCGGTAATGATGAAGCGGTATTTTACCTGAACGGGGTGGAAATCCGCCACGAAAAAAACATTCCGATCAAATTCAACGAGTTCACGATCGCGCTCGGCATCATGACCGAGAAGGACATCTCGCCGGAAGGCAGCGTGTCGATCCATGGACAAACCGTGATCGCGGAGTACTCGCCGGTAACGGTAACGATCAACGATCGCGCGGAAGGCAAGAAGGCTACGAAGGACAAAGAATAAGGAGCCATAGCTTGTGTGGATTGATCTAGAAATATAAAAAGAACTCCAGGACCGGATGAACGGTGCCTGGAGTTTCTTTTTTTGTACATTGTAATTTGTATATCGAAAGAAGCAAAAGTAGCGGAGGGGACGGAATCGTTCTGAAGAAGCGAAGCGGTCGCCTTTGCCTCCTAATTTTAACCCTTTTTAATATATTCAGAAAAAATTTGGAGGCAACAGCGATCGGAAGAACGATCCGTACCCGCAGCGGTCAAACCGCATGAAAAGAATTCATTTTTACTTCTTCAAATCCTCGATCGAGCTGACATCCACATACGAAGGCACAACCAGTCCGGTTTTCACGCCGGTCATGTTCGCGCCGAGATCATCGACCTTGTCCTTGAATTTGTCCATGTAGTCCGCATGCGTCAGCGGCAACCATGCCGCAGCAGTAGCATCGACATCGCCGTTTGCTACACCCGTCCACATTGGGCCGGCTTCGACCTGCAGGGCGGTTACTTTGTAGCCGAACTTATCCTGAAGGACATATTGGAGAAGGTTCGTGCTGGCGATTTCCGAATCCCAAGCCACATAGCTCAGCTTCAGCGATTTGCCGTCCACCGGCTTCAGATCCTTGATCCATTCGTTCACGCGATCAGCATGTTCGTCGGCCCACTTCTTGGCCGCTTCTTCAGGCTTCGCGCCTTCTTCGATCGCAGTCATGATTTCGCCCATCTCATCAGAGGTCCACTCGAAACGGTCGAGGAACGCATAAGCAGTTGGCTCATCTTCCTTCAGGCCTTTGCGCGCGATGGTGTGAATTTCCTCCGCTTCGCCGTATACCTTCTTCGGATCATCGAGATACTTCAGATCATATTTGGAGAACATCCAGTGAGGTGTCCAGCCCGTGATGATGATCGGCTTCTTGTTCTTGATGTCTTTAGCCAGCGTAGCGGTCATGGCCGCACCGGAGCCCTCGATCAGCTTCCAGTCGGACAGGCCGTATTCTTCAATGGCTTTGTTCGTTGCTTTCATGATGCCGGCACCCGGGTCAATCCCGATGATTTCGTGGTTTACCTGTTTGCCGAAGGATTCGGCGCTATTTCCATCCTGCGTTGTGTCATCCGCGCTGCTGCTTGAGTTACAGGCAGAGAGCATCAATACGCCTGCGAGTCCTAATAGAGACATCCATTTAGCTTGCTTTTTCATTTTATCTTCCCCTTTTTTTGTCGGATTTGAAAAATGCTTGCGTAAAACGGTCAAGTACGATGGCCAAAATAACAACAACCAGTCCGGCTTCGAAGCCTTTGCCGATTTGGAGCTGGGTCACCGCGCGATATACTTCTGCGCCGATACCTTGCGCGCCGATCATGGACGCGATGACGACCATAGACAGCGAGAGCATGATCGTCTGGTTCACGCCGGCCATCAGGGTCGGCAGCGCCAACGGCAGCTGAACTTTAAAGAGCTTCTGTCCTGATGTAGAGCCGAAAGCATCAGCCGCTTCCGTCAGCTCGCCGGACACCTGCTGAATACCGAGCAGCGTCAGTCGGATCGTCGGCGGAATCGCAAAGATCACGGACGCAATGACACCCGGCACGACGCCGAGACTGAAGAAGGTGACGGCTGGAAGCAGGTAGACGAACGCCGGCATCGTCTGCATGAAGTCAAGCAGCGGCGTGATGATCCGTGATGCGCCCTTGCTGTAAGCGCACCAGATGCCCAGCGGGATCCCGAGCACGACCGAAATCAAGGCTGAGGTGATGACAAGACTGAGCGTATCCATCGTTTGGGACCAGTAGCCCAGGTTATAAATCACCAGGAAGCCGATGACAGAGAATAAGGTGAGCGACCAGCGCCCGACCAGGAAAGCCAGAACGCCGAGAATGACAATAAATAAGAACGGATGAGGCAGCATGAAGATCCAGGTAAAGCCCTTGACGATGCCCTCGATGGCAGCAGCGATCCAGTCAAACAATAAGGTCAGATGATCTTCCATCCAGCTGACGAGCGTTTCAATCCATTCATCCAGCGGTATTTTCGGCATCCGGAATCACCTCCTTCGAGTTGTTTTCTCCCGCCAGGGCGCCAAGCAGGGCTCCGCGGACGATGACGCCGAGCAGACGGTTGTCGTCATCCACGACCGCCAGCGGCACTTTGGCCAGGCTGGTGATTTCGAAAAGCTCGTTGATCACGACATCGGGAAGCACCCGAGGACCGTCCGTGATCAGAATGTCTGCAAGAGACTGTCCGCTGCGCATGGCAGCCGAAGCATCCTCGGCCGTAATGACGCCGAGCAGACGTTTGGTACGGTCCACGACGAACAGGTTCGAGATGCCGCGCTCACGCATGAGTTCGAGCGCGACGCGTGGTCCGCGGTCGGCCATGATCGTTTCCGGACGTCGCATGACGTGCGAAGCGGTCAGAACCTTGGACAAGTCGACATCTTCGACGAAACGCTCCACGTACGCGTTGGCCGGCTGCGTCAGGATTTCCTCCGGTGTGCCGACTTGGACCACCGCGCCGTCTTTCATTAAAGCGATGCGGTCGCCGATCCGAAGCGCTTCGTCCAGATCATGCGTAATGAAGATGATCGTTTTCTTCATCTTCTCCTGCAGATCGAGCAGCTCATCCTGCATATCCCGCCGAATCAGGGGATCCAGCGCGCTGAACGCTTCGTCCATGAGCAGAATTTCGGGATCGTTCGCGAGCGCCCTGGCAAGGCCGACGCGCTGCTGCATCCCGCCGCTCAGCTCATCCGGGCGTTTATCTTCCCAGCCCTTCAGCCCGACCAGTTCCAGCGATTGTCTCGCCTTCTCGCGGCGCATCTGTTTCTCTTTTTTCTGTATTTCGAGGCCGTATTCCACGTTTTCAAGCACGGTGCGGTGCGGAAACAGCGCGAATTTCTGAAATACCATGCTGATGGTCTGGCGGCGCACGGTGCGCAGCTGTTCCTTGTTCATTTTCATCAGATCTTTGCCATGAACCAGGATTTCCCCGGACGTAGGCTCGATCAGTCGGTTCAGCATCCGCACAAGCGTTGATTTGCCGCTGCCTGATAGCCCCATGATGACGAATATTTCGCCTTCCTCGATGGAGAGGCTGACCCGGTTAACGCCGACCGTAACGGATTTTTCCTTTGCTACTTTTTCTTTGGTCCAACCTTGATCGAGCAGCTTCACGCATTCTTCCGCATGAGGCCCGAACAATTTGCTTACCTTTTGAAGCTGTAAGATGGACAAGATCAATCCCCCCTTAAAAGCCATTTAAATATGAATCTTACCAACATACCCCTTATGTTCTGTGTGCTCTGGTTGAATCATGAACCGGCGTATAAGCAACGTGTAACAGTGTAACAAACTAATAATATCGTATCAAACGTTTTAACCGTATGTAAAGAACGTACAGTAAAAACTGTACAAAGTAATTCTTTAGTTTCCTGCCCGATGCTCCCAATTGCGGCTTCTGAGGCTTCTTTACTTTTAAAAGTGGTTTTTTTACAATAGACCAAGAAGGTTGTTGCCTCTGAAATCTTCTGTACGATAACGTTGAATGCGGAAGACATGCGAGAGAATGGCTGAACATAAGGAGGTTGCAAGCATGGGCTTGGACCCGGGCAAAGAAGAACAGAACGCTGCGCTTCAAAAAATGCGTAAGCGTGTTATAGAAACGATTGGACGAAACATGGACTTATACGGCATTTCCTTATCCACGGGACATCTCTACGGCTTGCTGTATTTTGCGGACAAGCCGATGACGCTGGACGAGATGGGAAGCGAAATGAAGATGAGCAAAACCAGCATGAGCACGGGCGTACGCACGCTGCTGGATCTTAAAATGGTGAACAAGGTATGGGAAAAGGGCTCACGCAAGGATTTGTACGAGGTGGAATACGACTGGTACCAGACCTTCACGGACTTTTTTGACATCAAATGGCGCAAATCCGTGGAAACGAACATCCTGATATTACGCAAATCCATGGAAGAGATTAATAAATTGGAAAAAGAGTATGCGGAAGACCCTGAAATGGTGGACCTGCTCCACAAGGACAAGGCCAAGCTTCGGGATGCCTATGCGTATTACCAATGGCTTGACCGACTGATCGACACCTTTGAAAATGGCGACATTTACAAGCTCGTGCCCAAGGAGCTGCCAGATGAAATATGAGTTCAAGAAGACCTGGATGCAACCCGCATCTTGGTCTTTTTTTTGTTATCTGAGGTGTGGCTGCTGCCTATCGGATCGCCTGAAACCTTTATCTTTTAAATTTCGTCAAGAAGATTGAATGGAAATGAGGGGGATTCAGATGAAACCGATTAGAGTGACGATATTACTTGGGCTGCTGGCAATGATCTTCGGCTGTTCCGTTCCACAGGAAGCAAGTGTGAATGATGGGGGACCGGACAAGATAGCAAAGCCAGCGAATACCGTCCTGACAGCTAAAGGTGCTGATGTGGTTGATACTCACGGTATGGTGGAGCATCTGGAACTGCTTGACGCTTTTACGCATGATCAAACCGGCTCGCAACGGCTGATCCGTTACACGATCGAGGGCGATCCGATTTACTATGATTTGACACGTGCTGACGGTAAGGTTGAACTGCGCGTGGACACGACCGAGGACAAATTCGGAAAAGGGGAAGTCAGGACCTACCCGTGCGTTTCGTTGGTACGAGAAGAAACGAAGACATTTCTCCGGTATGCGCTTACGGGCTGCGAAGGGGATTCCGAGGACATGGAGCTGCTTCGAATTCCTTTCGATGTGAGCCAGCAGGACCGTTTTGAATTCGTGCTCAAGTACGGGCCAAGTCTGACGAATGAAATCAACACTGTGGATTACAAGCTGCTGAAAGACCTCGGGAACGACCAGATGGTAGAGGTCAGCGATTTCAGCATCACGGAGCAGGACCGTCAGAAAGTTTACCGCGAACTTGTGCTTGCCGGTTACTTAAATGAAAAAAAGCTGTCTTCTGCATGCAAGCTTGAGAACGGGGACAGTTACGATTTGAAGGTGTTTATTAACGGCGGGGAGCGCCATTTTCAGTGGAGATCTTGCGATACGGGTGCCGATGGCAAACAGATGACTGCTGCTGTAAAAAAGATCATCGGGATCGTTCAGGCCGGCTCGATTTATCAATCCTTACCTAAGACGGAAGCAGAGCAGCACAGGTAGGCTACCCTCTTAGGCCGGGCATATTAGGGTATTCATATTTTTCGTCAGCGATATGCGAATGACCGCCTTTCCAGTATAGTAAAACTATAAACCTAACAGGATAGGCGGGGATTCACATGGCTTCAAGCATACTGCTGGTGGAAGATGACGCCGCGATCGGCGAAATGATAGAGAGTTATTTGACGATGGAAGGCTTTGACGTGGTGCACGTGAAGGATGGCGAGGAGGCGCTGGAGCGCTTCGCGCAGTGCCAATACGATCTGGTGCTGCTGGATCTGATGCTGCCGAAGCTGAGCGGCATGGATTTTTTGAAGGAAATCAGGGAGAAGAGCCATGTACCGGTGCTGATCGTGTCGGCCAAGGACGGGGAAGTGGACAAGGCGCTGGGGCTGGGCTTCGGGGCTGACGACTATATCACGAAGCCGTTTTCCATGATTGAGCTGACGGCAAGGGTTAAGGCGGCCATCCGCCGTGCCACGGCCTACGTGGGACAGCAGCCCGCGCAGCCGAACGGGATCGTCCAGGTGCATGAGCTGACGCTGAATCTGGACCATTTGACCGTGGACAAGAACGGCGAGGAGATCAAGCTGACGGCCAAAGAACTGCAAATTTTGAAGCTGCTTATGACAAACCCGAAAAAGGTGTTCACGAAGCAGCATATTTTCAATTCCGTGTGGAACGATGAGTATTACGGCGACGAAAACGTCATTAACGTGCATATGAGCCGATTGCGGGAAAAGATCGAAGATAACCCGTCTGAACCGCGGTACATTAAGACATTATGGGGCATCGGCTACCGACTGGGGGAATTTTAACGTGCTGTTCGTCCTGTACGTGATCCTTGTCCTGCTGGCACTGCTGAACGTTCTGCAGTGGGTCACCCGCCGTAAAAGGACGGAGCAGCTGAGCTATATCATCGACAAGCTGCATGCGATCATGGACGCTTCCTCGCAGGAGCAGCTTCTGCTGTTTACAGAGGATGCGGAATACCGCAAGCTGCTGATCGCGATCAACCGACTGCTGGAGCAGAACCGGCAGTCCGAAGCGGACTTTGCGCGCACGGAGCTCGCGATGCGCAAGATGCTGGCGAACATATCGCATGATTTGAAGACGCCGCTGACCGTGGTGCTTGGAACCATCGAAACGATGAACCGACAGCCGGACCTGCCGAAACAGGAGAGAGAACGCCTCGTGAGCAACGTGCATGCCAAAGCCATCGAGATCGTAGAGCTGATCAACCGCTTCTTCGACCTCTCCAAGCTGGAGTCAGGGGATAAAGAGCTGCCGCTTACCCGTATACATATGAACGAAATTTGCCGGAAAAACATACTGGCATATTATGATTTGATCGAATCGGAAGGATTGTCCGCAAATATTGATATCCCGGATGCGCCGCTGTATGCCTGGGGGAACGTGGAAGCTATCGACCGGGTCCTGAACAACGTGCTGAGCAATGCGATCCGTTATGGAGCAGGAGGACGGGTGATCGGCATGAAGCTGTATGAAGCCAAAGACCGGATTCTGATCGACATCTGGGACAAGGGCAAAGGCATCGATGAACGGGAGCAGGCGCTTATTTTCGAACGGATGTACACGCTGGAGGACTCGAGGAACAAGAGCTTTCAGGGGAGCGGACTCGGTCTGACGATCACGAAACGGCTGGTCGAGCTTATGGATGGGGAAATCCGGGTGGAGAGCAAGCCGAATGAACGCACCGTGTTCACGATTGCGCTGAAACGGCTGTCTTAATTTTAACGGAACAACTTCGGTTAGCATGAACGACATATTGTAATTCGTATTTCTCAAAATCTCAGTCTCTTAAGATATTCGTAAGAATTGCGCAAGAAACGCGAAATGGTTGGCGGCTATACTGTGTATAAAGCAAGAACGAGAGGGGCAAGAAACGTATGAGCTATATCGTCAGTACCCGCCATGTAAGCAAAATATATAAAGGCAAAGAAGTCGTTTCTGGTGTCAGCATGAATATCGAGCGGGGGCAAATTTACGGACTATTGGGCCCGAACGGCGCCGGCAAAACGACCTTGATGAAAATGATGCTGAACCTCCTGAAACCGACTAGCGGCGAGATCGAATTGTTCGGGGAAAAGCTGATGCCCGGATCGGTGGAAATGTTTAAACGCATCGGCAGCATCATCGAATACCCGATTTTTTACGAGAAAATGACTGCCAAGGAAAATCTGGAGCTGCACGGCGAATATATGGGCTTTTATAATAAACATGCGATACGTGAGGCGCTGGAGCTGGTACAGCTGACTTCCATCGACAACAAGGCAGTCGGCGAGTTTTCGCTTGGTATGAAGCAGCGGCTCGGCATGGCCCGCGCGATCATGACCAAGCCCGAGCTGCTGATCTTGGATGAGCCGATTAACGGACTTGATCCGGTAGGGATTAAGGAATTCAGGAATTTGCTGCGGATGCTCTGCACGGAATACCGGATGACACTGCTAGTCTCAAGCCATCTGCT
Source organism: Paenibacillus dendrobii (assembly GCF_009807035.1). Classification (GTDB taxonomy): domain Bacteria; phylum Bacillota; class Bacilli; order Paenibacillales; family Paenibacillaceae; genus Paenibacillus_AQ; species Paenibacillus_AQ dendrobii. The sequence continues at coordinate 2,865,159 of NZ_WUBI01000001.1, read as the reverse complement.
GAGCGAAATCGAGCAAGTGGCGGATACGATCGGCATTCTTCAGGGAGGAAAGTTCATCCGTGAGGTGTCGATGAATGACTTGCGCAGCGAACATACCGATTATATCGAGATCGTGACGCCGCACTGCAAACAGGCTGCTTTTATCCTTGAGAACCAGCTTGGCGTAAGCAATTTCAAAATCATTGGCGACTCCATGCTTCGGGTATATGAGTCGCGCTGGACGCAGCAGGAGTTGACGAAGGCGCTTGTGCTCAATGACATCGAGATCGAAGCGCTAAACCATAAGCACACGTCGTTGGAGGAATTTTTCATGCAGCAGATTGGCGGAGGTGAGAAGCATGCTTAAGCTGATGCAGCTGGAGATCAAAAAACATAAGCTCGGATGGTATGCCAGAGGCGCCGCTATCGCGGTGGTCATCATCTCCTTCTTCATGTGGCTCATGCCTTATACGGAGGATTACGGGGAAGCCGGCTTTAACGACTATGTGGAAGCCCTATCGGCAGCGGGCCTTATCGTCCGCGCGGTATTTATCGTGTTTGCCTCGGTACTGATCAGCAGATTCATCATCGATGAATATAAGAACAAGACCGTCAGCGTCATGTTTACGTATCCGGTACAGCGCAAAAAACTGATCATTGCGAAAATGCTGCTAATTCTTTCCCTGACCTTCGTCACAATGATCATCAGTACATTCATTGTCATCTTGGTATTTTTGGTTGTGAACAGTCAATTTCATTTCATTGAGGGAAAACCGGACGGAGCGCTTTTCCTGCACACGGGCATTCAGCTCTTCATTCAAACGCTGTGCGCTACAGGCGTCAGCTTGATTCCCATATATTTCGGGATGCGCAAAAAATCCGTGGCGAGCACCATCGTCTCCTCCGTCTTCATCATGCTGCTGCTCAGCGGCAACGCTCAGGGATTCTCGCTCAGCTCGAACGTGGCGATTCCTTTGATTCTTGGAGCGATCGGCTTTGTGATTGCTTATCTATCATTTCGCAATATTGATAAAACCGATATGGTCTAATTCCATTCGAAAAGCACCCTTTCATGGCATGGATGCCGGAAAAGGGTGCTTTTTTGGCCTAGAATCGTCATTAGGTTCGCTGATCGTGCCGTGCAGAATACAAAAGGAATCCGGCGGGGTCCCATGAGACCGTTGCCGGATTCTTGTTTGGCTTACTGTACCGGATTGGCGGGCGTCGGCACGGCTGGATCTCCGCCTTGTCCAAGCCTGCGGCTTGCCGTTTCCCGTCGTCCCGTTGCCGGAACATGGCTCGTAGCTTTGGCGAGACCGAATACCGGCATATTATTGTATACGGACTCGTAATTGCCTTTGGGGATGATGTAGGTTTCGTGAAAGATGCCGACCGTTCCATCGGTACCGATTTTTCGGTTGAAATCCCTCCACGCTTTGAGATGCTTCTGGCCTTTCCGCGCATAGTGCTCCAGCTGCTCAAATGAATCCCAGTACTGAATAATGCAGGTTCTCCGCAAGGAAAAATGCATGTGGCCTTCTTTAAATCCCAGCTCGCGGTTCATGTACAGCTCCCGGATCATGCCGGGCATGGACAGGAAGACGGGCAGCCAGCGGTGGACCGCCCAGAATCGGTTGATCCGCATGCCGATGACGAATACCACGAACGATTCCTCCGTATGTGCCGTATAGCGGCCGGGTACCACCTTTTCCATAAAAACAGCTCCTTTAATAGAGTTATTTTTCAATCAGTTTCAGATGGGTTTCGTAAAAAGCCATGACGTCTTTCGATCCGTACAGACGAGAGGTGAGGAAACCGCCGTAAAACGTGCTGATCAGGAACGGAACAGCGGCGTCGACCGGAATGCCGTCCTTTAACCGACCATCCTCCTGCGCTTCCTCCATACACTGGCTGAACAAGGCGAACATGTCGGGGCTCTTAGAACCGTCCCTCTCTTGGCCGGGAAACAAGAGCATCACCTCGGCTTCGCTTAGCACCGGCATGCTGCAGTGCATGTTCATTTCGGACAAAAAAGCGATGAGGCTGGGCATGATGCCTTCGTTCGTACGCGTGTCGTCAGCAATTTGCCGCAGAATAAGCCGCATTGCATCGAACCCGCGCAGACCGTTTTCTCCGATCTCGATAATCCGCCGGGTCAGCCATACCCGCATGTAATAGACGAGCAAATCTTCTTTCTTGCCGAAAAATTTGAAAAAAGTCACGCGGGATATGCCGGCCGTCCGGCAAATGTCGTCCAGCAGCACGTCCTTGAACATGCGGTCCGCGGTGAAGGATAGGCCCGCTTCGTACAAGGCGATTTTCGTTTTGGCTTTTTTCAATTCACGCAGAGGAATTTCATTGATGTTCATCCACTAAATCTCCAATCATTAACTTATGTAAATAAATTTACTTCTGTTAATTTATTTTGTCAAGACAAAGTGAAATGAACTGGGGAATGCGGAAAACGCGCAAAAAAGTTGTAAAAAAGTTCAACCTTATGCATTTAAGAAATCAAAATTATACTTAATTCATGAAAGCGGATACAACAACTTACACGACATGTTATACAAACTGAAGCAAAGGACTTGATATGCATGAGAATGATCTATCTGGACATCGACTCGCTGCGCCCGGACCATATGAGTTGCTATGGTTATCACCGCCAGACGACACCGAACCTGGACCGAATTGCAGCCGAAGGCATGCGCTTCGACAGCTGCTATACCGTATCCTCCCCGTGCGTACCTTCGCGAGCAAGTTTTATGTCCGGACGATTTGGCGTCAATCACGGGGCACTCACCCACTGGGGACCGGGCTGTGATTTTCAATATCCGGAAGGCGACGGACACAGCGAGCGTATTCCTTTCTTCACGCGTTACCTGCGTAAGGCAGGGATGAAGACGGTTACCTTCTCCACGTTCGGAGACCGCCATCATGCCTGGTGGTATTTCGCCGGTTGGAGCGAGGTACATACCCATACGCTTAAGGAAGGCAATGAGAATGCGGACGAAGTGAATGCTGCCGTAATTCCTTGGCTCAAAGCCCACGGCAAAGAGGATAATTATTTCCTGCACATCCAGTACTGGGACCCGCACAGCTTCTATACGTATCCAAAGCGTTATATGGAACAGTGGCAGGATTCACCGGTAGCAGTTTTCCCGGATGAATCGCAAATTGCCGCGCAGCAGCCAAATACATTCCCCCGCTCGGCATCCTTCTTGCATTGGGGAGACAACTATCCGGAAACGATGCCGGGAGCGATCCGAAGCCGTGCCGATTTCAAGCATTTGATCGACGGCTACGACGGAGCGGTATCCTATATGGATTCGTTTGTCGGAGAATTGCTCGACACGCTAAGAGAACTTGGCATTGAAGATGAAGTTTGCATCGTCGTGAGTGCAGATCATGCGGAATCCATGGGCGAACAGGGCATCTACGTGGAGCATCCGTGCGCGACCGAAGCGGTGCATCACATTCCGCTGATCATCAAAGCGCCGGGGATGGCGAAGGCAGGCGGAACGTATGACGGCTTTCTCTATAATGTCGATGCCATTGCAACGATCACCGATATGGCCGGCTTGCCCGTTCCAAGCGGCTGGGATGGAAAATCTTATTTGCAGGCATTGAAAGGCGAGGATATGAGCGGGCGCGATTATCTGGTCATGGAGCATGCCCTTTATACTTGTCAGCGTTCGGTCAGGGACCACAAATGGTTCTTTTTAAGGACGTACCACCAGGGACTTTACGATTTCGAGGAAGTGATCTTGTACGATATGGAGCAGGACCCGCATCAGACACGGAATGTAGCCGGAGAGCATCCGGAGGTTGTAAATCTGATGGAGCAGAGGATCGCGGCATGGCTGCAGGAGCAAATGAACAAGCCTGGATACAAGGCCGACCCGATGCAAAAGGTCATTGAGACAGGTCCTTATAAGTACCTGACGGAAGACGATTGGGTAAACCGGCTGCGCAGCAAAGGGTATGAGGAAGCCGCAGGGAAGCTCCTCAGCCGCAGGGCGGATGAGGGTATGAAACCCGCGTATGAATTCTAAAGCAGCATGAACAAGAGGAGGGGTATCAACATGAATGCAAGCCGCGTATCTGCACGACTCATTACGCCGCTCTCGGTCATTTGCGGGATATTGATATGGTATGCTGTATCGAAAATACCGAGCGTTGGCGCTATCGTTACCGATCCAATCCGTATCGCGAAGACGCTTTTCGCTGAGGCGAAAGCAGGAAGTCTCTGGTCGAATATATCCGCCAGTATGCTGCGCGTCCTTGGGGGCTTCGCATTAGGACTGGTCGTAGCCATTCCCGTCGCGTTCGTGATGGGCTGGTATGCGAATATTCGGGCGGTTATTGAGCCTTGGATCCAGTTTTTTCGCACTATTCCGCCGATCGCATTGATTCCGCTTGTCATCGTATCCCAAGGAATCGGGGAGTCGGCGAAGATCTCCGTCATTTTCATCGCGACCTTCCTGGTCATGGTCATTTCGATCTTCCAGGGCGTGCGGAACGTGGACCCGACACTCATCAAAGCCGCGCGAGTGCTCGGAGCAAATGATCGGCATATCTTCTTCGAAGTCGTTGTTCCGGCATCTTTCCCTTACATTCTGGTCGGTGTACGTCTAGGCCTTGCCAGCGCATGGACGACGCTTGTCGCCGCTGAGATGACCGGTGCCAACAAGGGGCTCGGCAACATGGTTATGGAAGCCAGTCTATACTTCCGGATGGACCTTGTCATTATGGGGATTTTCGTCATCGGTGTCATCGGACTTGCAATGGACAAGGGCGTACTCTATCTCGAAAGGAGACTGACAGGATGGCAGGAACTGCGCAACTCTTAACCCCGGCAGCGCCAACATTGGAGCAGCCCAAGATCAGAATCGAGAATCTCCGCAAGACGTATCAGGTTCGCGGCGGCGAGGTCATCGCTTTGAACGACGCGAATCTCGATATTATGCCCAACGAATTCATCAGTGTGGTTGGCCCAAGCGGTTGCGGCAAAACAACGCTGCTGAATATCATTGCAGGGCTGGAGCAGGCGACCTCCGGCAAGGTGGAATTGGATGGGAAAGTCGTAACCGGACCGGGAAAAGAACGCGGGGTCGTGTTTCAGCAGTATGCCTTGTTCCCTTGGAAAACAGTTATTAAAAACATCGAGTTCGGCCTGAAGCTGCGCGGATACAGCAAAGCCGAACGGCGTGAAAAGGCAGAACAGTATCTGGAGTACGTAAACTTGAAGGACTTTGCCCATGCGTATCCCAAGGAGTTGTCGGGCGGGATGAAGCAGCGGGTCGCGATTGCACGTGCCTATGCGGTCCAGCCGGAGGTGCTGCTGATGGATGAACCATTCGGAGCGCTCGATGCCCAGACGCGGGCACAGCTGCAGGAAGATCTGCTGAAAACCTGGCAAACGGAGAAAAAGACCTGCTTCTTTATCACCCACGATGTGGAGGAGGCTGTTATTCTGGGGCAGCGCGTCGTGATCATGAGCGCAAGACCGGGGAGAATCAAGGAAATCATCGATGTGGATATTCCGTATCCAAGGGATCAAACGACAAAGATGGACCCGAGGTTCATTGAGATTAAAAATGAGATTTGGGCGAAGGTCTATAAGGAGTATCTGGAAGTGCAAAGATAAAAAACGTCGTTTGCCGTGCATGTTCTGAAGCCGGGCCACCTCGAGTTCATCTCATGGCAAGCACGGCCGAAGCAGGATGGCAGAACAATTAAGGGGGAAATGGTTATTTATGAAAACAAATACCAAAAAAAGCTTTCGTGCTTCGCTTCTCTTATCTGCACTCATGTGCTTGACGCTCATGGTGAGCGCCTGCGGATCCGGCGGCCAAACTGCGGAACCCGAAGGTTCAACCGGGCAGGATGCTGCGAAAGAAACCAAAGCCGATGCTTCGAAGTCGCCCGTGAAAATTAACGTCGGCTACATTCCCGATTTGAACGGCGCGGCACCGATTGTGGTCGCGGATGAAAAAGGCTTCTTCAAAGATGCAGGGCTGAACGTCAATGCCGTCAAATTCTTAAGCGGCCCGCCGGAGTTCCAGGCCATGGCTTCAGGAGATCTGGATATTGCCTATATTGGACCGGGGGCAACCTTCCTGGCCGCTCAAGGCCAAGGGAAAATCATCGCACTGGCCAGCTTGGGCTTTGGAGATATGGTGTATGCAACGAAGAAGTCCGGCATTCAGGAATGGAAGGATCTGAAAGGCAAAACGATCGGCGTACCGAAAGGAACCTCCGGTGAAATGATATTGAATCTTGGCTTGGAAAAGGGCGGATTGAAGCCATCGGACGTAAATATCGTTAACATTGATGTAGCAGGCGCAGTGTCCGCTTTCGTAGCCAACAAAGTGGATGCGGTGGCGATCTGGTCGCCATATACCAAGGAAATCGAGAAGCAGCTGGGTACGGAAAACATCGTGAAGCTTGGAGACAACCGTACGTTCTATCCGGATTATGTGTTCCCGGCGAGCTGGGTTGTGAACCCGAAGTTCCTGGAGGAGAAGCCGGAGGTTGTGCAGCAGTTCCTGGAGGCGTGGGTTAAAGCCAATGACTACAAAATCAAGAACGTGGATGAAACCATCTCCTTGACTTCTAAGTATACGCAGGTTCCGGAGGATTCCCTGAAAGAGCAATACGAAACGATGGAGTGGATTGAATCCTCCAAAATTGCAGGCTACATGAAAGATGGCACAAGCGTGAAATGGTTCGAGAATTTGGAGAAAATGTTCGTGACGAACGGCAAAATGGCTGAGGTGGTGCCCGGAGACAAATTTATCGCAACGGAGCCGTTTGTGAAAGCGCAAGAGGCAGCCGGTGGTAACTAAAGGCCACCCCGCACTTTATGGATCAAATGAATGATGTTGAGCTCGCGGAGCAGGGAGATGACCTCCTTGCTCCGTTTTTTATTGAATTTTTTCAGAATGACATTGATTTGCGATTTGATGGTTGAGATCTCCACCTGGCGCTGCTTGGCAATCTCGGAGATTTTATAGTCGTTGTAGAGCAAATGGATGATTTCGAGCTCGCTTGGCGTCAGCTGGGACAGGATCATGGTCGCCTGGAACAAATTCTCCTGGTTTTTGCGGATACGGGTGAATTCGCTTTTGATTTTATTCGCGATTTCCGGATGCATCTGAGACATGCCTTCGTAAGCGCTGCGCACCCGCTGGACGATTTCTTGTTCGGGACGGGTTTTGAGTACGTAATCCACGGCACCGGTCTCGAAGGCGCTGAAGATCGTTTCGTCATCCTCGTGCACGGTCAGAAATACGATCCGGGTCTCCGGGAACTCTTCCAAAATATGCTGCGCGTGAATGATGCCGTCATGCTTGGCGTCCATCTCGATATCCATCAGCACGACATCCCCGCCGGTGGTTCGCATCAGCTGCAGGGCCATCTTACCGCTAGAGGCGGCTCCGGCGACGAAGATGTCCTCGTGTTTGCTTAGAATGGAGCAGAAATGTTCACGCAGTACGTCTAAGTCCTCGGCAACGATGACCCGAATGGGCGCTTTGCTCATCATGTAAGTTCCTCCCTTACGCTGTATGTTTCCGATAGATTGGCAGAACGATTTGAAAGGTGCTTCCGAGGCCCGGCTTGCTCTCCACATGGATGCGCCCGTCGTGGCCGTGCACGATTTGCTTGGCATAAGATAGACCGACACCCCAGTTGCGGGTTGTATTTTTGCTGGTGACAAACGGATCGAATATCGCTTGCAGTTGTTCCTTCTCCATGCCGCAACCGTTATCTGTGATGCTGATAATATTGAAATTGCCTTCGGGATACGACGTAATTTGGATCGTGCCGCGCTTTTCCTCGGGGATGGCTTCCGCCGCATTCGTCAGGATATTGTATATAGCCTCGGACAAATGGGCTTGATCGGCGAGAACGGTAATGCCATCGACCTCCTCCAACCGGGTACGGACATCAAGCGTCCTTGAAGAGGTATTAAACCTGCCCAGCACGTTCTCGATAAGCTCGCTGACGGATACTGAGCGGAGCTGCAGATGGGTCGTTTTAATCGAACGGTACAGCTGATCCAGCCGTTCAAGCGTTTCATGGACGACGATATTAGCCTTGTCCAGCGGCTCCTTGCCATGGTCCGGATCATCGGCGGGACGATTTTGCTTGGCCTGGTTCAGGAGCACCTGTATGATAAGCAGCTGATTTTTGATCCCATGGGTAAATACTTTAATGCCCATATCGGCTGTTTTCAGCTTGCGCTCGAGCAGCAGGGTTTCCTGGCCCATTTTTTTCTCGATATCCGTATAACGCCAGATGGAAAAAAGGCTGATGCTGGACAGAATTCCCGTAATCCCTATGCCGAGGTACCATTCGAACAACGTCAGCGGCGGGTTGAAGTTGGAGAAATCGGAATACAGAACATAGTAGGTGCGGACATCCGTCACCTGCATCGGGCCCATGAATCCGAGGTAAAAATAAAACAGCACAAGGGCAAACACGCCGTACAGAATATGTTTGATCTGCCTTTTCAGCCAGGGGATCGTGACATGGGAATAATAGTAGACGATGAGCGACGTAGCGTAGAGCGCAGAGACGACAAGCCATCCGCGGGTAATAAAGCTGATGACGTAAGTACTTTTGGGACTGAGCAGGCTCAGCATGGGCTTATAGATGACCGGATCGTAAAAAATGATATTAAGCAGAGGTAAAATCGCATGAAGCGACAGCACGAGAACCCGGTGCTTCATCTGATTATTGTAGAAGAGAGACAAAGACAGGCCGATAAAGCCGAAGATGAAGAGCGATCTTCCGATCGTAATCATACGGCTGACGCCATCGATGCTGATCGGGGAATGAAGCAGCATGTTGCGGATCGTATCATTGAAGAAAAGCACGATATTGACCCGGTAGTAGAATCCGCCATATTTAGCGATGAACAGGACAAGTCCGGACATGCTGAGAAACCATCCGAGCAATATGATGGACATCCAGTATACGGACGGGTTGCGGGCCTTGGCGATAAACATGATAATCATGGCCGACATCAGGAGGATCAGTAGAATCGTCATTTCTGCAAAGCTCCTTCGATGGGTCTAGTGAGGTTCCGATTTATAGTATCGGGTCGGCGCAGAACCGAAATAGCGGTGAAACGCCCGCGAAAATGAGGCGGTATCCGAGTACCCCAGGCTTAGCGCCGTTTCTAGCACGGAGTGGCCCTGCTTCAGCATGAGCAGCGCTTTGTCCATTTTCAGCCGCTTCAGATACTGGGTCGGCGTTGTGCCGACGCGTTCCGTGAACATTTTGGAAAAATAGGAGCGGTGCACGCCCACGTATTCAGCCGCGTGTTGGACGGTAATATCCTCGGTATAATGGGTATCCATGTAGTTTTTGCTGTCTTCGATCCATTGGTCGGGTCTGGTCGGGATGCCGATCTCCAGTTCGGCAGGAAGCAGCTGGCTTAACAGCCGATAGAGCATGATGGACCGGTTCAGCCGATCATGCATGGAGCTGCCGGTTCCGGCGTGCAATAGCTGCTCGTAGGCGAGCAGGAACTCTCGCGTAACCTTTTGGCGTACATAAGGCAAGGATGGGCTTAGCGGGATGGAGCTTAGAATGGAATCGGCCTGCATGCCTTGAAAAGCGACCCAGCCCATGCGCAATTCGTCCGGATGCTTGTATATACGGTAGGTATAAGTACGTTCCGGGAAGAGACAGAAGACATCACCCTTATTGAGAATAACGGTCTGTTGTCCGTCACTCAGCTCTACCGCTCCAGACTTTACAAAATGCAAACTGTAGTACGGCACCATGCGGGGGCCTGCATGATAGTCGGGCTTGGCTTCATTCATGCCTGCATGGATGGTCCAAAGACCACCGTTCTTATCATATTCATCAGGGTTGAAATGGGTAACGTGGTAGTATTCTACAGCCCGTTCCAGCAAGGGATGTATCCCCTTTCATTGTACATGAATTTGCCTGAATTGTACCATACATCCTGACAAAATGTTAAAGATATGCAACTCCCGGTCATTGTTGATTCAGCCAGACGGCAGCTAAGATGGTAGAAACAACCTCAGCAAAGGATGAAATGACATGCCAAAGCCGAATATTTTACTGATTACAAGCGATCAGCAGCACTGGAACACCATCGGTGCCTTTAATCCGGAAATATCTACACCTCATCTCGACCGCTTGGTGAGGGAAGGTACGACCTATACGAGAGCATACTGCCCGAATCCGACCTGCACGCCTTCGCGTTCCTCCATCATTACCGGCAAATATCCGAGCCAGCATGGAGCATGGACCTTGGGGACTAAACTTCCGGAAGAGGAGACTACCGTCGGAGCTTTGCTGCAGGAGGAAGGATACCGGACGGCACTCGTGGGTAAGGCGCATTTTCAGCCTATATTAACGGAAGATCCTTATACATCGCTAGAAGGACGCGATAAGCTTCATGATTTTGAATTTTGGCGAGGGTTTAACGGTCCCTTTTACGGCTTCGAACATATTGAACTGCTGCGCAATCATGCCAACGAATATTTGGTAGGCCAGCATTATGCGCTGTGGATGGAGGAGAAGGGCTGCTCTAACTGGCGTGATTATTATTCGGCTCCAACGGGCACGATGGATGAATCGATCCGGTTTTCCTGGCCGATCCCGGAAGCATTTCACTACAACACGTGGATTGCGGAACGTTCCAACCAGCTGATGGAGGCGTACAGCGAGAACGAAGAGCCGTTTATGCTTTGGGCCAGCTTTCCCGATCCGCATCCGCCTTACCTGGTGCCTGAGCCATGGTCAAGCATGTATGATCCTGATCAATTGACGGTGCCGCAGGTGATTCCAGGTGAGCATGACCATAATCCGCCGCATTTTCAAATGACTCAACAGGTAAGCCCGGACTTTTCGGAGTATAAGGAAACAGGTTACGGCATTCATGGCTATCACTCTCATGTGGGGATGTCGGAAGAGGAGCACCGCAAAGCGGTGGCCACCTATTATGGAATGGTCAGCTACATGGATGAAGCCATCGGCCGGATTCTGAACAAGCTCGACGAGCTGGGGATTGCGGACAATACGATTGTCGTCTTTACGACCGATCATGGGCATTTATTCGGCCAGCACGGCATGATGTACAAGGGTGGTTTTCATTACGAAGATTTGCTGCGGCTGCCTTTTATCGTGCGATACCCTGGGCATGCGCCCGCAGGTGCGGTGTCTGATTCCATTCAGTCTCTGGTAGATTTGGCACCGACTTTTCTGCATTTCGCAGGGATCAGGCCTCCGCATGCGATGACCGGTGTAGATCAATCGGCGGTATGGCTGAAACCGGAAACGGCTGCACGCGATCACGCGATATGCGAATTCCGGCATGAGCCGACCACGATCCATCAGAAAACCTATGTGGGCCAGCGCTATAAAATCACGGTCTATTACAATCAAGATTACGGCGAATTCTTCGATCTGGAAGAAGATCCGCAGGAGATTCATAATCTATGGGACCGGGAAGAATTTCAATCTCTGAAAATGGAGCTGCTCATGAAATACATTTGGGCGGAGCTGGGCAAGGAACCGATGCCGATGCCGCGCATGTCCCATGCATAACCTTATTCATCTGTGCCGCCAAGCCTGCTTGCAGGAGGGCGGCTATTTCAATTCTTTTGAATTAAGAAAATCGTAAGAAAGTAGAAAGAGAAAAGATAGGTTCATTTTTTACAATGTTGGCATGGATTTCTGGTTTTCTGACGTCTAACGGAATAGAAGCCAAAATCTTGCAGGTAAAAAGGCTGGTCTACTGCAGAAGACCAAATATGGAAAGAAAGACGTGACCAACATTGAATATGTTAGCTTCCATTTCTAAAGCAAGTGCACAGTCGGTATGGATGGCCTGGGAAACGGTATTCGACCAGATTACCAAACTGCGGAGCGCATCCGTGAAAAAATATGGCATTTGCAAGCTCGTGGTCCGGCGCCATCATGGAAAAGGCCTGGAGTGTCATGATGGGCATTGGATTCATGCCGGAGATTGGGTAGGGGAGCTTCATTTGGATAACCGCCAGGTGCTGCAGCTCTCCAGGGAAGTAGGGGCCGACCGGGCCGCGCTGCTAACCGCCAGAATGCTGCGGAGATCGATGAAGCAGATCAGCGCCGCCATGGAAACCGAACCTGAGCTTGCCCATGTGAAGGCACTAACGGGAATAACCCTGTTACACAGGGGGATTATTCACGGGCTTGGCTTTGAACAACATCCGCTGGAATCCAAGGGTTTTCGGATTTTTACCACTTATTATTTGCGGCTTCTGCTCCGGGTGCTGCATCCGGTAGGCCGGGAACGCACGAAGCAAAATGCTCCTAAGCTGGTCCCTAAAATGCTGCTGATGAGCAGAGAGAATTTGCTTGCACGCTATAGCAAGGACGAAGCGGCATGAGTATCTTGTTCAAGCTCATTGTGCTATTCATTCTAATATATATGCTCATTCCCTTTGTCATCACGCGGGTCTGGGGGATGGGCGTTGCGGTTCGCGGCCGGGCCGGCAGGCAAATCGCTTTGACTTTTGATGATGGTCCCGATCCGCTGTACACACCAAGACTGCTGGATTTACTCCAGAAAAAAGGGATCAAGGCAACCTTCTTCGTGCTCGGCAGCAAGGCAGAGCGTTATCCGGAGCTGATCAAGCGCATCTACCTTGAAGGGCATCAGATCGGTATCCACAATTACACCCATCTTCCCAATTGGCTCATGAGTCCGAGACATATCCGGGAGAAGCATGTGGGCCGGACCGCCGATGTCATCGAACGAATCACCGGCGAGCGGCCAACGTTTTACCGTCCTCCCTGGGGGATTCTGAATATAGGCGATTTATTCACCTTGCGGAAAACATACCATATCGTGCTCTGGTCGATAATGGCGCGGGACTGGGGTAAGGAACGTAAGAAGAAGCCTCTGAAAGAGAGGATTCTAAGCCGGCTTGAACCCGGGTCCATCATCGTGCTGCATGACAGCGGCGATACTTTCGGAGCTGTACCTGATGCGCCGGGCCGAATGATCGCGGACCTTGAGGAAGCGCTTGGGGATGCCCGCATTCAGGGTTATGTTTTCGTACGTACCGATGAACTGCTGCGGCAAGCGCATGGCGCGCGCAATGAGCTTTCGGATGGCCTTCGGGTAGGATGAAACATGTAGACCTGCGAGCCAAGTGCATGAGTTTGACGATAAAGGGATGATTATCTTAAGGGTACAGCCTCAAGAATTGTGAGGTTGTACCTTTTATTTTGCCTATTTACAAATGGAAAATGGTGGATTATGATAAGCCATAGAAACGATCTAAAAAATTAGATCGGTCAAAAAATATAGTACGAACAATTAAAACAGATCGAATTATAATTTGGATCGGAGTGTAGCGGATATGAAAAACGATCAATCCCAATCGATTGAGATTTCAGTGGAGCAGGCCAAATTGTTAGGAAGCGCACAGCGGGTGAAAATCATCAAAACACTGATCGACACAGCGAGAACCTCCAAGCAGGTGGCGAATGAATTGGGGGAATCCCCGGGCAGCACCCATTATCACATTCAAAAGCTGTATGAAGGCGGTCTGATCGATCTTGTGGAAACAAGAACGGTTGGCGGCATCGTGGAGAAATACTACAAGTCGAAGGCGAAGTGGTTTAACTCGAAGGGAAAGCAGCTGATGGATCCGATTCTGGCCGATGATTATGATGCAGCAACCAGAACGAGTATGAGTCTGAGAATGCAGCTATCCCCGGAGCAGCGGGAAGAAATGGAGGCTGACTTCAAGGCGTTGCTGGAGAAATGGGTGGGAATTACCATTGCATCCAAGGGAGAGAACACCCAGGAATTTGCGGTCGGCATTAAAGTGATTTCGGCTGAGGCGTCCAAATAAACGTGTCTTAGGTCAGTAGTTGAATTGCTGGTAATTCATAATGAATAGGTGGGCTAATTCGTGGAGATCTTTAAAAACCGTAATTTCACGCTGCTGTTTATCGGCCGCATTCTGACCAATATAGGTGACAGTTTGTACGCGGTAGCGGCCATGTGGCTGGTGTACAGCCTGGGCGGATCTACATTATATACGGGGATTGCCGGTTTTTTATCGATCCTTCCCCGAATTATTCAACTTTTTTCCGGCCCCTTTATAGACCGTGTTCCACTGCGGGGCCTGCTGGTATATACCCAGCTGTTTCAGGCTCTGCTGCTGCTGATCGTACCTGTAGCCTCCTATTTTGATTTTCTGACGGTAGGACTCGTGCTTACCATCACGCCGATCCTGACAACCATTAATATGTGGTTCTATCCGGCCCAGATGTCGGCCCTTCCCAAAATCCTGGGCAAACATCAGCTGACGCAGGGGAATTCCTTGTTCTCGATCGCCTACCAAGGCATCGACGTTGCCTGCAACGCGATTTCCGGCGCATTAATTGTTGTGTTGGGGGCGGTTTCGCTCTATTTGTGGAACTCGCTGGGGTTTTTCATCGGGGCGCTTTTGTTCATGCAGTTGCGAATGAAGACTACATCACAAAATGCTGATAACAACATATTATCAACACCCGAAAAAGAACAAAGTAAACCGAAGCCGCGCCAGAATCCTATGAAAAGCTATCTTTCCGATATGAAGGAGGGGCTAAGGCTGATTCTTGCCACGCCGCTGTCACGGATACTATTCGGCATCATCTTGATTAATGCGGCAGGCGGAGCCACCTTTACCGTCATGCCGGCCTTCGCTAAAAGCCTCGGCGGGGCGGGAGTATACGGTATTCTCCTCATGGCGCAGGCCTGCGGAAGTTTGCTTGGCGCGATGCTTACACCCTATATGAAGTTGGAACGCGTACGTCTCGGACACCTCTTTGCCGCTGCTTTTTGTTTGTCTGGAGCAGCTTGGTGCCTCAGCATATTCAGCCATTGGACCTGGCTCATCATTCTGGTCTATGGTCTGGCTTGGTTTCCGGGCGGAGTAACCAATGTCATTATCAATACCGTGATTCAAAAAGCCGTGCCGGAAAAAAGCTTGGGCACCGTATTTGCGGCAGCCTCCGGACTCAGCGGTATCGCAATGCCCCTTGGTAGCCTTATCGGCGGAAGTTTGGGCGTTATCGCGGCAAGCTCGCTCGTAATCGCAGGCTGTGGCATCGTAGTATTTGGGGTGGGGATCTATTGGATCTTCGATCCGGTAACGAAGAAGCTCCCTACTCCCCATGATGCAGATGAGAATTTGTTTGCTTCACCTGTAGTAAGTCCGGATACTGTTCCCGCCTCTTCTTCCGTATAGTCATCGAAACAACTGCTCCCTGTCTCGGGGATTGCAGTTGTTTTTATTGTGAATGCACGCATGATGGAAGGGAAAATGTACAACCGTTCCCCGGCTTGTCAGGCTAGTCTGCATAATGTGAACAAGTCCCTCATAGACATGTATCAATCAAGTAAAACATGTGCTAAAGGGGATGATGTCATGCGCCGGATGTCATGGGTACTCGCCATGATCTTGTGCGTCACCGTCGTATTTGCCGGGTGCGGCAAAAAAGACGCTGCTTCCGTAGTCAAAGGTTTGAATAATGTTGCCGATACACTGCAAAGCAAGGAGGGATCTTATAAGGGAACGGGGAAAATGACTCTCTACACGGGAGAAAAACCGCAGGAGTATAACATTGAGGTGTGGTATCAAAACCCCTCCTATTACCGCATCAGCCTTACCAATGCCCAAAAGGATGTAACACAGATCGTACTCCGCAATGATGACGGCGTGTTCGTCTTGACGCCAAGCTTGAACAAAAGCTTCCGCTTCAAGAGCGATTGGCCGGAAAATCAAGGACAGGTCTATCTGTATCAAACGCTGGTACAAGGCATTCTCAGCGACAACACCCGCCAGTTTGCCTCTGACAAAGACAGTTATGTATTTGACGTAGCGGCCAACTATCACAGCCAGTCTCTGGTCCGCCAAAAAATTTGGCTCAGCAAGGACAATTATGCGCCTAAACAGGTACAGGTATCAGATGGCGAAGCACATGTCATGGTGGAAGTGAAATTCAGCGAATTCAAGTTCGATGCCAAATTCGACAAGGATTCCTTTGATATGAAACGCAACATGACGGTTCAGGGCGATGGCGATCCTACCCTGGGTACAGTCATGCAGGTAGATGAGAACGGGAACCCGATTTCTGCGGATGATCAACAAACGGACGGCAGCACGGCTGCTGCCCCGAAAGAGCTTGGTGATTTCGGCATGATTGTTCCGGTCTACATGCCTGAAGGCGTCGATAGCAAGGATACCAATAAAATGGAGAACAGCGCTTCCCATACGGTCCTTCTCCGTTACGACGGAACTTACCAGTATACGATCATGGAATCCCGTTCACAGGACATGGCCGTTTCATCACTGGCATCGGGGACGGTCGTTGATCTTGGATTTACTTCGGGACTCCTCACGGGAGATGAGCAAAAAACGCTGACCTGGATGAATGATGAAGGCATCGAATTCCGCATTACCAGCGCAAATCTTCCGGTTGACGAAATGACGAAAATTGCCGTGTCTTTACAGGAACAAACGGGTAAATAATACAAAGTAGGCGGATTTCCGGATTGTTAGAGCTGATTCCTCTACAATGCTGGCCTCCGCCTATTTTTTCTTCTGACGCCGTGTGGTACGGTAAACCAGCCTTAATCCGGCCAGCCGTGGTTCATTGACAGTGGCCTTCTCGAACATTACGATTAATGAGCGAGTTATATAGAATGAACTAAAGCAAGTCACGATTGCGGAGCACAGAACGGACCGTGATCAGGTGATAAGCCATATCAAACTTTAGTTCAATCTATATAGGTGTTAAAACGTAAGAGAAGGTGACTGCAAAAATGCAAGTTCAATATAGAGCTACACAAGCGGAAATAAATCTGGATCATTTGCGTGCTAATTATACAACTTTCCGACGGGCGCTCCCTGAAGAGATGCTGCTTCTGGCCTGTGTTAAAGCGGATGCTTACGGACATGGGGCTATTGAAGTGTCGCGGGAGCTGGAGCAGGCGGGAGCGGACTACTTAAGCGTTGCCTTTCTGGATGAAGCGATCCAGCTTCGCCAGGCAGGCATTCAGGCGCCGGTGCTGGTCCTCGGGTATACACCGCCGGAGGGCATTCAGGCAGCCTGGGAGCATCAGGTAACCGTTACATTGTTCAGCCCGGAGGTACTGGAAGCCATTAAGGCTCTGCCGGCAGAGAGTCTGGTGCGTCCATTAAAGGTACACATCAAGATCGACAGCGGCATGGGCAGATTGGGACTTCTTTCCGGCGAAACTGCCATTTCTTTTATCGAAGAGGCTATGGCATTGCCGCAGGCTGAGGTAGAAGGCATGTTTACCCATTTTTCCAAGGCGGATGAAGAAGATAAGAGCTATACACTGGAGCAATACCGGCGCTTTGCAAGCGTAGTGGTCGCACTGAAAGAAAGAGGCATAAGCCTACCGATTATACATACGGGAAACAGTGCCGCCGCGATTGACACTCCGGAGTTGTCTTTCAACATGGTCCGCATTGGAATCAGCATGTATGGGCTATATCCTTCGGATGAGGTCAACCGGCAAAAGGTGGCGCTGACCCCGGTATTGACGCTGAAGACAAAGGTTGCGTTTGTCAAAATGCTTCCGCCTCATTGGGGCGTCAGTTACGGCGCAAGGTACGTGACAGATGCCGAGGAGATCATTGCCACGCTTCCGATCGGCTATGCGGACGGATATTCCCGAATGCTTAGCGGCAAAGCGGAGGTACTGATCCGCGGCCGCCGCGTTCCCGTAGTCGGAACGATTTGCATGGACCAGTGTATGGTATCGCTGCAATCTTTTGCTGATGAAGCAAAAGAAATTCAAGCCGGCGAAGAGGTTGTACTCATCGGCCAGCAGTCTGGGGCATGCATATCCGCAGATGAGCTGGCTTCCTGGCTGGGTACCATTCACTATGAGGTCATCTGTATGATTGCTGCCCGGATTCCTCGTTCCTATCTAAGAAACGGGGCTCCCGTTACCTTAGTCAACCCATTGATCCGCTAATGTGATCACATCCTTATAACGCAAGGAAAACTGCCAGTAAACGCGTCTGTCTTCCGTGAAAGTATATCGATAGACGTTTTACGTGGGAGCAGAAGGAATAACTTGCATGCATCTCGAATATAGAATTGTGACGAGATTGTCTGTACGGAAATGCCGACTGTAGTTTATAATGGAATGCAGCATACCTGATATACCTTCGGCATATATATTCCTTTGTATAAATTTCCTTGAATAAAGTTATACTGGTGCACAAGGGTGTGAAGGTTGTGGGGGTGGAAGAAAAGGTGGCTAATATGCAGAATACCAAAAGAATTATGATCAGCTTGCCGGATCATCTTTTGCAGGAAGTGGATGGCATCGTTGCTATGGAGAATTCCAACCGCAGTGAACTTATCAGGCAGGCCATGAAGTTGTATTTGGTTGAACGGAAGAAGCGTTATATCCGGGAGTCTATGCAGCGCGGCTATATGGAAATGGCCAAAATCAACTTGACCATGGCCTCTGAAGCGTTTCATGCGGAGGAAGATGCAGACAGCACTCTAGGCCGCTTAGTGAGCGGGGTGTAAACATTGATCGTAAAACGCGGCGACGTTTTTTTTGCGGATCTTTCACCCGTTGTCGGTTCTGAACAAGGTGGAGTGAGACCGGTGCTGATTATTCAGAATGATATCGGCAATCGCTTTAGTCCTACGGTAATCGTGGCAGCCATTACGGCCCAGATTCAAAAAGCCAAACTGCCGACGCATGTGGAAATCGATGCGGCTTCGCATGGTTTTGACAGGGACTCTGTGATATTGCTGGAGCAAATCCGAACCATTGATAAGCAAAGACTGACGGACAAAATCACCCATCTGGACGAGGAAACGATGAAAAAGGTGGATGATTCCCTGCAAATCAGTTTGAGCTTGATCGACTTTTAACCATGAACGTGCAGAAGTAAAGGCGTGCCTACGGGTACGCCTTTTTTCTTTTTGAGTGAAGCATCCCGGGTCTCTTCGTTTCCGTAAAAATGTCACATAAGTCCATTGTATCCGTTGACTGAACCATGTACCTTTAGAGTATTCAATAAAGAGCGGAAAAGGCCGGATAACAACATGAAAGGCTACTTCCGCTTAAGCATACGGAGGGATATATGGGAATTCATATCGATGCTAAACTGCAGCTTTTCCACCTGCAAACGAAAGGTGCAAGTTACGTTTTTCAAATCCTTCCTTCCGGTTACGCGGCTCATTTGTACTATGGCAAACGGCTGCGGGCAGGAGATCTCAGCTGGCTTTTGGTTACGCAGGAACGCTGCTCTTTCAGCCCGAATCCGGTACCCGAAGACCGCAGCATTTCGCTGGATACCCTTCCGCAGGAGCTGCCGGTATACGGAACAAGCGATTATCGTCATCCGCTGCTGCAGGCGAAACTTGATAATGGCACGACAATAACGGAATTTAAATATGTCTCTTACCGGATGGAGCAGGGGAAACCGAGACTGGATGGCCTTCCTTCTGTGTACGTTGAGCGTGAGAGTGAGGCGGAAACCCTCGTGCTGCATATGCAGGATAAGGTTTCCGGGCTCCATGTGGAGCTGATCTACACGGTGTTGGAAGAATATGATGCCATCACACGTTCTCTGCGCATCAACAATGACAGCGACACGAACGTGGAACTTTTGCAGGCACTCAGTGCCAGTATCGATTTCCCTCATATGGACTATGAATGGCTTCAGTTGTCCGGTGCATGGACGCGTGAGCGGGATATCGTGCGCAGGCCGCTTGCATACGGCATGCAGGCTGTGGAAAGCCGCCGCGGATCAAGCAGCCACCAACAGAATCCTTTTGCCGCGCTGTTGTCACCGGGAACGGATGAAGACCACGGCGAAGTCTACGGCTTTAGTTTGGTATACAGCGGCAGCTTTATCGCCCAAGCAGAGGTGGATCAGTTCCGGACAACAAGGCTTTCGATCGGAATCAACCCTTTTGATTTTACTTGGCTGCTTGAACCGGGTGAATCCTTCCAGACACCGGAAACCGTGATGGTATACTCTGCGGATGGCCTTGGCGGGATGTCCCGTATTTACCATAAGCTGTACCGGGAACGGCTGGCCCGGGGGCAGTTCCGCGACAAGGAGCGTCCGGTGCTCGTCAACAACTGGGAAGCAACGTATTTTAACTTCAATGCCGAAAAAATCGAAAGCATTGCGAAAGCCGGCCAAGAGCTTGGGATCGAGCTGTTCGTGCTGGACGATGGCTGGTTCGGACATCGCGACAGCGATAATTCATCGCTTGGCGATTGGGTTGTCGATTTGAACAAAATGCCGGAAGGTCTGAACGATCTGGTTCACAGAGTAAATCAGCTTGGTATGCAATTTGGTCTATGGTTCGAGCCGGAGATGGTTTCGCCGGACAGCGATCTATACCGCAAGCATCCCGACTGGTGTCTCCATGTGCCGGAACGCCGACGTACGGAGGGCAGACAGCAGTTGATCCTGGATTTCTCGCGCCAGGACGTCAGGGATGAGATCGTCCGGATGCTCAGCGATGTTCTGAGCAGCGCACCGATTACGTATGTGAAATGGGACATGAACCGCAATATGACCGAGATCGGATCGGCTCTGCTGCCGCCGCAGCGGCAACGGGAAACGGCCCACCGCTATATGCTCGGACTTTATGAGGTCATGGAGCGGATCACATCCTCATTTCCTCATATTTTATTTGAAAGCTGCTCTGGCGGAGGGGGACGCTTTGATCCGGGTATGCTGCATTACATGCCTCAAACCTGGACAAGCGATAATACGGATGCGATTGCCCGCCTGCGAATCCAATATGGCACCAGCCTCGTGTATCCGGTCAGCTCCATGGGCTCCCATGTTTCCGCGGTGCCCAACCATCAGCTCAATCGCACAACGTCGCTGGACACGCGCGGACTGGTAGCGATGTCGGGGAACTTCGGATATGAGCTGGATCTGACGCGGTTTTCGGAGGAAGAGAACGAGGCCGTCAAGAAGCAGGTCACTTTATACAAGGAGATCCGCGGATTGGTGCAGTTTGGACTGCATTACCGGCTGCTGAGCCCATTTGAAGGGAACGAGACGGCGTGGATGTTCGTGGCAGAGGACGGAAGCGAAGCGGCCGTATTCTATTTCCGTGTATTGTCTGAATCGAATGCGCCGCTCAGCCGTCTCAAGCTGAAGGGCCTGGACCCGGCAGCGGATTACTCCATCCTCGGCAGCGAAGGGATTTATAGCGGCGATGCCCTGATGTATGCCGGCATTTCAGTAGGAGAGAAGCGGGGAGATTTCCACGGCGAACTGATCCGTTTGACAAGAGCGTCGCATTAAAAGCCTTGATTGATCATGTAAAAAGATTGTAAAATACAAGCCTTGCTCCGGATATTCCGGGGCAGGGCTTTTTGCAATGACGGGACATTAGAAGGGGAAAATCGCTCATGGAAGAAGCTTCTGCCATCATTGTTTGCCTCTTCCAAAGATGTCCGCTGGAAATGTAGCCAAAAGTTTGTGATAATATACAAGAACCATGCTTCACTTTTTAGAATAAAATCTAAAATTTATTTTATTATTAAACCTGAACTCCGGAATTGAGTAAACACAACGGAGATAGAAATTTAACATGACGAAAATGAAATGAATGGACTGCGCTAATAAACGAACGAAATATACCGGATTTTGAACTATTTACGCATAACAATCGACTGATACGGGGAAAAGAGGGATTTTTTTATGACAGATAAGGTAGTTATGGAAATGAGTACGGAAGAGCAGAAGGCGAAGGAACAGGAACGGATCATACAACAAACCGCAAAGGAATTGCAGATTTCGCTCAAGCAGATCCGCACGACGGTGGGCCTATTGGACGAAGGGAACACAATTCCGTTTATTGCTCGTTACCGTAAGGAAATGACGGGGGAATTAGATGAAAACCAGCTGCGTGATATTGAGGAACGGGTGAACTATCTCCGCAATCTGGAAGAACGCAAACGTGAGGTTATCCGGATTATTGACGAGCAGGGGAAGCTGACAGGAGAGCTGAAATCGTCCATTGAAAAGGCAGTTAAGCTGCAGGAAGTGGAGGATTTATACCGTCCTTACCGGCAAAAACGCAAAACCCGCGCCAGTGTGGCGAAGGAAAAAGGGCTTGAACCGCTTGCGAATTGGATTATGGAACAACCGAAGCAGGGAGATCTTCAGCAGGAAGCCGCTACATATGTTGATGCCGAAAAAGGCGTTGAAAGCACGGATGACGCTATCGCCGGAGCCATGGATATTTTAGCTGAAAATATGGCGGATGATGCAACAATTCGTTCCTGGGTACGACGCTACACGATGGATCATGCCATGCTGACATCCGAAGCGAAGGACGCGGAGCAGGAATCTGTCTATGAAAACTACTACAGCTACAGGGAGCTGGCCAAAAAAATGCCGCCTCACCGGATTTTGGCCATCAATCGCGGCGAGCGTGAAAATATCCTGAAGGTAGGCCTTGAGGTATCGGCAGATCCGATCCACAGCTTCATGGCACGTCAGGTGGTTAAGGGCACTTCCACGGTACAGGCAATATTGACCGCTGTGATTGAAGATGCATACAAGCGCCTGATTGCTCCTTCGATCGAACGGGAGATCCGCGCGGAACTCACGGAAAAAGGCGAAAATCAGGCTATTTCCATCTTCTCCGGCAACCTGCGAAGCCTGCTGCTGCAGCCGCCGGTGAAAGGAAGATGCGTCCTGGGCGTTGACCCGGCTTACCGGACAGGCTGTAAGCTGGCTGTTGTGGATGATACGGGCAAGCTGCTGGAGGTGGCTGTCACCTATCCAACTCCGCCGAACAACAAGCGTAGAGAGGCAGCTGAGAAGTTTAGAGAGCTGATTAACAAGTACAGCATCCAGCTGATCGTAATTGGTAACGGGACGGCTTCCCGGGAGACCGAACAGTTCGTGGCAGAAGTCATCGGCGAACTGAGCGATTTGAGCCTTGCTTATCTGATCGTCAATGAAGCCGGAGCGAGCGTGTACTCGGCTTCCAAGCTGGCTCAGGAGGAGTTCCCGGACCTTGATGTTGCGGAGCGGAGCGCGGTTTCCATTGCCCGCCGGGTACAGGACCCGCTGGCAGAGCTGGTTAAGATCGAACCAAAAGCGATCGGTGTCGGTCAATATCAGCATGACGTATCGCAAAAACATCTGGATGAGAGCCTGAAGGCCGTCGTAGAATCTGCTGTGAACCATGTCGGCGTGGACGTGAATACGGCATCGCCATCCCTCCTGTCTTATGTGGCTGGGGTTAATGCGACACTTGCCAAAAATATCGTGAAATATCGCGATTCCAACGGAAAATTCAGCAGCCGCAAGCAGCTGCAAAGCGTGCCGCGTCTCGGCGCCAAAACCTATGAGCAGTGCATCGGCTTCCTGCGCATTTCGGAAGGTGACAATCCGCTGGATCGTACACCGATTCACCCGGAATCCTACGCGGTCGTAGACCGTTTGTTCAAGGAACTAGGGATCGGCATGGAGAAGCTGGGGACGCATGAACTGTCCAATCTTCTGGCACAGCAGCATGTGGAGCAGCTTGCTGAGGCGCTTGACGTCGGTGTGCCGACGCTGCGCGACATTCTGGAGAGCCTGCAGCGTCCGGGCCGTGATCCGCGTGAAGAGCTTCCGCTGCCTATTTTCCGGACGGACGTGCTGAAGATCGAGGATCTGATGCCTGGTATGGAGCTTCAAGGAACGGTGCGAAACGTCATCGATTTCGGAGCATTTGTGGATATTGGCATCAAAAGCGACGGCCTTGTCCATATTTCGCAGCTCAGCGAAGGTTATGTGAAGCATCCGATGGATGTCGTATCCGTCGGGGATAATGTGACCGTATGGGTGCTGAACGTGGATTTGAAAAAGGGGCGTGTCGGCCTTACGATGCGCCAGCCTAAAGACCAGCAGTAGAAGCAGTAGTAACCTCCGGTATCGGGATATAAAAGAACAAGCCCCTTTTTAAAAGTCTAAAGAAGGGGGCTTGTTCAACTATGTGCGGTCATTCCTATAACTCTTCCTCCGCTTTCGGCATGGAGCTGTTAGAAGGGGAGGATGAGAGCTTCTTTTTAGCCCGGAAACGTCGGACCTTCATCAAATTGCCGCACATTTTATCGTCGCAGTACCGCTTCGAACGGTTGCGCGTGTCATCATAGTAGACCCATAGGCAGTCTGGATTGTCGCAGATACGAATTCGGGACAGATCGCCTTTCTCCAATGTAGACGCAAAGGAGGCTGAAATTTCAGCCATCACTTGCGTCCAATTGGCGTTTTCCGGGAAATAGGATAGATGGATGGCTTGATCTGCGGATTGGGACAGCTTGCGGTAAACCGGCGCTTTTGCCATCCATTCGTTTAGAATATCAACTTGGTACGAAGTAACGGCTTCTCCTGAAGCAATGTGTCTGATCAGGTCAAGCAAAAAGGATCGGAGCTCCCTTAGTTCATCTAATTCCTTTTGGCTTGGAAGATCAGGCGCGGTTACTTGCTCCTGCTGCATGAACCAATGGAGCCATTTTTCCTGACCCAGCCGGTCCTCAGAGCGTCCGCTGCCCCGCCAATCATGCCATTCGCTGTTTACAAAATCATCCCAGAGCATTCGATTCATCCTTTCTATAGCAACATTTTAACAACCTCGGCTCGCTTTTGCTATCCTGCAGGATGTTTAAGGGTGGGAGGAGGGATGATCTTAGGATTCTGAATGCTGCTTGTACAAGGCAAAAAGATGTGCTATTGTCGTTGTAACTACCATATCATACTTAAGGTAGTTACATAAAGCGGGAGGCGATTGGAATGAGTGTCCGGAATCTTTTGTTGCAATACTGGGATTTTTGTCTGGATCAAGAGGATTGGTATCCTCCGCTGATGCATGCGCTGAAGGATGTTACATTTGAACAGGCCTTGTGGAAACCCGAGATAGGCGCAGCCAACAGCATATGGGAGAACGTTCAGCATTTACTCTATTTCAAAGAGCGCCTGCTGAAGCGGCTTTCAGGTGTGCCGGATGAGCAGCATGCTGGAAACGACGAGACTTTTCTCATTCCGGAAGCAAGCAAGGAGGCCTGGGAAAACGTCAAGTCCAGGATGTTGGAGGTGCACTCTTCTTTACGTCATGCGCTTGAACAGATGTCTGAAGAGGAAATCGAGACCAAACCCCAACGCTTCATGAGCTTGATTACGCATGATGCATACCATACCGGACAAATTATTCTACTAGCGAAACTGCAAGGCTCCTGGCCGGCGAATCGAAGCTACTTATAGAAAGCATTTATAGCGGCAAAAAAAAGAAGCCGGACGATTAGTCCGGCTTGCTTGTGCGTAACGTTATGGATTGAACAGCCAACTTATGAATGATCCGAGACTTCGCCTGCTGAATTCCGGTAAAAGAACCAGCAATCATTCAGCAGCTTGATTTGGCGTCTGTCTTTTTTGCGAAAGGCGCGTGTCAGTTGATTGCAGAGCCATTGCGGCAAGGGTATCTCCTCCTCTTGCTAAACCTTCTGTATGGATAGCATATGGGGAAGAAGCCTAATGGGTGCAGGTCTACATGGTATTAATGATGATATCATGCCTCGAAGTGAGTTAGATCGCTTCTTCCTCGTACCATTGTTCGAGCTGCGCCTGCAAGGCACGAATTTCCGTGAGCAGAGAGATCAGCGGGTAGTTCGTTTCATTAAGGGAAGCGAAGGAACGCTCCAGTTCATTAATGTAATCGAGACCGCCGACGATGGAAGCTGTTTCCTGAAGCAGCTCGAGCTGATCACATTCAGCCACGGCGAGCGGCAGTTCCGGTGTTCCTTGGGCGGTAAGTTTGCTGACTTCCTTATGGAGTCTTAAGTTGAGCGCGCTGAGCTGATAAGCGTAATCCGCAGGCATCTCCACATACTGGAGCTTGTCTCCCAGTTGCAAAATGACATAACGCATGTTTGGCATAATATGAGTTCCCCCTCTATAGTTGCTGCGTGCTTTTCGATGCGAAGTAATCCTTTACTTGACAGTGTAGCTTAGTAAGAAGTTAAAATTCAAGTAGCATTCCTTGAGCTTGAATAGCATGCAGGAAGAAGCTGTGCGGAAAGGGAGTAGGCAAACGCTATGTCAATCATGAGTAATGAAGAGCTGCAGGTCTGGGTGGAAAAAGTGTCGATCGACAGCTTTGGCGTGCCTTTCCGGCACCAGGCAACCTTTAATAAGAGATTGTCCTCCACCGGGGGACGTTATTTTACGAAGAGTCATGATATCGAGATCAATCCCCATCAGCTGGATGAAAACGGGAGGGAAGAGGTAGAGAAAATCATCAAGCATGAGCTCTGCCATTACCATCTGCATCTGGCTGGCAGGGGGTACAAGCACCGTGACCAGGACTTCAAGCAGCTTCTCCGGCATGTGGGAGGAAGCCGCTTCTGCAGCTCGCTACCAAACCGCGGCGGCCGGAAGGTGCTGCCGTACCGTTATGTATTGGTGTGCAAGGACTGCGGCATGAAATATATGCGGAAGCGGAAGGTGGATACCCGGCGTTTCCGGTGCGGAAAATGTAAGGGGAAGCTTCTTCAGCAGACGCTTGACTCGCCTCAGAAATCATGATAAATTATTGATTGTTACCATTTGTAAACGTTCCCTGATAGCTCAGTTGGTAGAGCACTCGACTGTTAATCGAGTTGTCACAGGTTCGAGTCCTGTTCGGGGAGCCATTTTCTTGGAGAGATACCCAAGTGGCTATAAGGGGACCCTCTGCTAAGGGGTTAGACTGCGTAAGCGGTGCGAGGGTTCGAATCCCTCTCTCTCCGTTCTGAAATAACAACAGAAAGCTCCCACCGCAATAGCGGATGGGAGCTTTTTGCATAGGGATGAGAACCCTCGCAGAGGGGGCGTCGGAGCATAAGCATCGATAGGAACCGCATCGCAGTCCCGACCGGAGGGAGGGTATCCCTCTCTCTCCGTTCCGAAATAACAACACAAGGCTCCCACCGCAATAGCGGATGGGAGCTTTGTGCATAGGGATGAGAACCCTCGCAGAGGGGGCGTCGGAGCATAAGCATCGGTAGGAACCGTATCGCAGTCCCGACCGGAGGGAGGGTATCCCTCTCTCTCCGTTCCGAAATAACAACAGAAAGCTCCCACCGCAATAGCGGTTGGGAGCTTTTTGCGTAGGGATGAGAAGCCTCATCCAGCATACATTATTTTTCGTCCTGGTATTCTTCTTCGAATCCTTCAATCGCTCTTTCACGCTTGGCATTTTTGTGCTCAAGGCTACTTTGCTCCTGACCTGAAATTTCATCGGCATGCTCATCGAGATAGTCGTTGGTTTCTTGGATGTTCTCACGGGTGTTATGGATCGAGTTTTGAATCTTCTCTGCGTTGTCGGAACGGTCATCAGGCTTAGCCATAGTTAGGAATCTCCTTTATGTGTGTAGTTTTGGATTTGTGCAATCCTCTTATGTGAAATGCCAATCATAAGATGCCATGACAGCATTAAATTTATTCATTTCTTTTCGGCAAAAACAGCGCTGTGAGCGGCCGATAAAAAAATATCAAAAAAACACTTGTCATGTCCTAAAAATTCTGGTAAGATAATTTTTGTTGTCACGCTTTGTTGATACGGCCCGTTGGTCAAGGGGTTAAGACACCTCCCTTTCACGGAGGTAACAGGGGTTCGAATCCCCTACGGGTCACTTTAATACAAGTTTCGATGGGGGATGAGAACCTATAGGGTTCGTCGGAGCATAAACTTCGTCAGCGCTGCATCGCAGTCTCGAACGAAGAGAGAGTATCCCCTACAGTTATTGGCACACATCCTAGTGAGTCAGCGAGAGCCATTAGCTCAGTTGGTAGAGCACCTGACTTTTAATCAGGGTGTCGAAGGTTCGAGTCCTTCATGGCTCACCAGTTTTTATTAAGCAAGTTTCCCTTATACATGCGGTAGTGGTGGAATGGCAGACACGCTATCTTGAGGGGGTAGTGGGCGTATGCCCG
Organism: Paenibacillus dendrobii; assembly: GCF_009807035.1. GTDB lineage: Bacteria > Bacillota > Bacilli > Paenibacillales > Paenibacillaceae > Paenibacillus_AQ > Paenibacillus_AQ dendrobii. Next base: position 2,837,149 of record NZ_WUBI01000001.1, on the reverse strand, counting down.
TGGAGGTTCGAGTCCTCTCTACCGCATACAACAGGAAGTCCACGCGATAAGCGTGGACTTCTTTTCATTTGTAGCCATAGCAGCGGGAGCGGCCTTCCTGCCTTTTAAACAGCTTCAGTCCTTTTCGGACTGAGGCTGTTTATTTTTATATGCAAGAAACATTTCATGTGGAGGAAGCGCGCGAACTTTTGCGTTCCAGAAATCGATGGTTATGTTATGATAATGATAACCATTCTCAATAAAAGGCGGTATTTTGATTCATGATATATGGAAGTAAAAGTAGGGTGAAGCTGCATGACCTGACCTTCAGACTGTGGGACACGGAATTATTGCAGGAAAAAGGACTGCGCCTAGCGCAGCAGTTGGTCATGCAGAGCGTCATGATTATTTTGCTGAAAGGAGAGGCGGTTCTGGAACTGGAGGATCGGGCCATTCGGATGGGAGAAGGCTCCGCGTATATCTGTCCTGGCGGAAAAACATTCGGGTTAACTGGCTATGGAACGGAACCGGCATCCATTGCCGTCTTTAACTTCAGCGTTTATCAAGCGCATTCGTTACACAAGGGCAGACTTCTTGCCATCGAGGATCCATCGATATTCCTGGAAGAAGGAGCGGCGTTAAGTTCGGTTGAGAAGACACAGTCGATCTGCCGCACGATCTACAAACATTTTCACCATGCGCAGGAAATGATCCGGTGGCGAGCTCAACTGGATTTCCAGGAATTCTTGTACGAGTTGATCCAGGAAAGCGGTTTGGATAGCAAAAATGATAAAAGCCAAGCGCTTGAGCGTGCCAAAACATTCATGGAAGAGCATTATAGCGAGGATCTGACCGTGGAACAGCTGGCTGGGATTGCTGACTTCAGCTCCAGCTATTTTGCCGAGATCTTCAAAAGAACCTACGGATGCAGTGTAGTCGATTATCTGGCACAGATACGGATGAACAAGGCTAAACAGCTGATGCTTGGATCGGATGTACTTTTGAAAGAAATAGCGCATCTGGTTGGATATAAAGACGAGTTTTATTTCAGCAGAAAATTTAAGAAGGAATTCGGACTGTCTCCCTCGGCTTATATGAAGAAGGAGAAAAACAAAATTGCTCTCTACGGCTCCACCTCGCTGCTCGGTTATCTGATTCCGCTTCACATTATTCCATATGCTGCACCTCTCCATCCGAAATGGTCTGCAGAACAGTACCACACTCTCGGGCCTGAAATCCCCGTGCATCTGGACGCTTATCGGCAGAATCACAACAAAGAAGCCAATCTGGACAAGCTTGAGACTGCGCAGCCCGAACGGATTATTTGTACGCAGGAGTTGGAGCCGTGGGAGAAGGAGAGGTTGGCGCGAATTGCTCCGATTTACGAGATGCCGCTGGAAACGGGGAGTTGGGAAGAAGAACTCCGGGATCTGGCCAAGTGGCTGAATCGAACGGAGGAAGCGGAACAGTGGCTGCAATCCTTTTCCCGGAAAATGAAATTGCTCCAGCGCCATATCGCACCATATCTCCAGCAGTCCGCATTGGTATGCGCACGTGTCTGCCAGAACCAGCTCAGATTAAATAACAGCCGCGCCATCAAAGAGGTGCTAGGCGAGCAGCTTGGCTGCCGGATATCAACGCTTTCCCCGGGATTATCGGATTTCGCGCCTTTAACAGTGGGGGACCTGCGAAGGACTGAAGCTGACCATATTCTGATTTTGGTGAGGCAGGATTCGGAGACTTTGGCTTATTGGCGGAGGTTATCCTCTTCACCGGAGTGGTTGTCTTTGCGCGCCGTGAAGGAGGGGAAGCTGCATATGATCCCTTCCTATCCGTGGCGTGAGTTTTCGCCCGTTGCCATCGAGCAGATGGCAGAATCGGCTGCAAGGTTCTTAACCGGGAAAAATCCATGAGAAATCGGGAATTTGTCCATGGTGGAATAGGCATTCCTCCTTTACTATCAATAATGATAATCATTATCAATCATAGAGGGAACGTCGAAGGGAGAAATCAGATAGAGATGAAAAGAATGAAGCTTTTACTAGGAGTATTCCTGATGCTTGCCATGGTCTTGTCGGCTTGTGGAAAAGAAAACCAAACATCGGATGCTGCGGCCCAGAACTCAAGTCAAACTACCGCAGATCCGTCTGCCGAAAAAGCACCGGAGGCTGCTGCATCATCAGATACTAAAGTCGTGAAATACCTGGATCAGGAATATACACTTCCTTCCCAAGTGGAACGGATCGTCATTAGCGGTGCGGTTGAAGCCATGGAGGATTCGATTGTCCTTGATGTGAATCCGGTCGGAGCGATCACTTTCTCCGGCAAATTCCCGCCGCTGTTTGAATCCATCACCAAAAATGCCACTTCTGTCGGTGAAAAAATGGAACCGAATTATGAGACTATATTGTCTCTTAAACCGGATGTCATTCTGAGTTCAAGCAAGTTTAAACCTGAAGTCATAGAGAAGATGAAAAAAATCGCGCCTACCATTCCGTACTCCCATGTATCAACCAATTGGGAAGCGAACTTGAAGCTGCTTGGAGAGCTCAGCGGAAAGCAGGAGCAGGCGGAGCAGGAAATTGCGAAGTATAAGTCGGACCTTGAGGCAACCAAAGCGCAAATCGGGGATCGTTTGAAAGATAAGAAGGTTCTTGCGATACGTATTCGCGGAGGAGAGCTCTATATCTATCCGGAAGGCGTCTTCTTCAATCCGGTCCTATATCAGGATCTCGGACTTTCGGCACCTGCTGAAGTGAAAGCGGCCAAAGCCCAGGAGCTGATATCCAAGGAAAAAATCGCCGAAATGAATCCGGACATTCTGTTTATCCAATCCTTGCCGGATGAAAACAAGGATACGCCTAATGCGCTTGAGGATTTTCAAAACGACCCGATTATCAAGAGCCTGAACGCATTCAAAAACGGCAAAGCTTTTGTGAATGTCGTTGACCCTCTTTTGCAAGGCGGAACGGCGTACAGCAAAATAGAGTTTCTGAAGGCAGCCTCAGTCAAACTTACTGAGTAGATCGATTGTGAGTTCAATTTGTTCAATATAAGGCGTGTTGATTATGCAGCTTAAGCGTACGCTGCCGGTGGTTATACTCGGAATAGCCCCGGCAGCCATTGTGTTATTGATTCTGGCTTCCATTTTATATGGCGCTAAAAACATCACTGCAAGCGAGATTTGGAACTCCATTTTTGCTTTTAACGCGGATAATGTGGATCATCAGATTATTATCTCCTCACGGCTCCCGCGTGTTGTTGGCGCATTGCTGATAGGCGCATTTCTTGCGGTATCAGGTGCTTTAATGCAGGGAATGACCCGAAATTATTTGGCTTCTCCATCCATTATGGGCGTGTCGGACGGATCGGTTTTCGCGGTAACGATCTGTATGGTCTTTTTGCCGAACACGAGCCCGCATTTGTATATCACAAGTTCGCTGATCGGTTCAGCCCTCGGGGCGGGAATCGTCTTCGGATTGGCCTGGTGCATACCGCATGGGCTTAGCCCCGTGAAGCTGGCCATCATCGGTTCAATCATCGGTACGTTTCTCAGCGGAACGGCACATGCGATAGCTACCTACTATCAGGTTTCGCAAAATATCAGTTTTTGGTATAACGCCCGGCTGCACCAAATGGACCCGGAGCTGATCCGCTTGAGTATCCCGTTTGCGATTGTCGGTCTGACATTGGCTCTGATCATATCGAAGTCCATCTCGGCGTTGTCATTGGGGGAAGAAGTCGCCAAAGGGTTGGGGATTCGTACCTGGTTGACCAAGGCATTGGCCATCTTGGCCGTCGTCTTGCTGACCGGAGTTTCCGTGGCTCTTGCGGGCAAGGTAGCCTTTGTGGGCCTGATTATTCCCCACATTGCCCGGTTTTGTTCAGGCTCCGATTACCGCTGGATCATTCCGGTCTCCGGCGTATTGGGCGGGATTTTTCTTGCGCTCTGTGATATCGTGGCGCGCTTTATCAATTATCCGTTTGAAACGCCGGTCGGCGTGGTTACAGCTTTGATCGGTGTACCTTTCTTCTTGTATTTGATCCGGACAAGGGGAGGTGCGCAGCGTGAATAAAGGTTCCCACAGACGGTTTTGGACCGTCATCGTATCTGGACTCCTGCTTGCGGCTGCTGCGGCTTATCTCAGCTTGACGAACGGAGCGTTCGACTTATCCGTACTGGATGTCATCAAGACACTGCTGAGGTTTCACCCCCAGCCGGAACATGATTTGGTGGTGTTCGAATTCCGGTTGCCCCGGATCGTGCTCGGAGGCCTTGTGGGTTTTGCGCTGGGAATGGCCGGTTCCATCATCCAAGGGGTGACGAGAAACGGGCTTGCCGATCCGGGAATATTGGGTGTCAATGCTGGAGCCGGACTTTCTGTGGTGCTGTTCATGTTCATATTCCAAGGGAGTATATCCGCCTCCGGCTGGCTGGGAGTCATGATGATGCCGATGTTTGGCTTGGCTGGAGGGGTGGCGGCCACGACGGCCATATATCTATTTGCCAAAGAGAAGGGCAAGCTTGATCCGCAGCGCCTGATATTGGTCGGCATTGCCATCGCCTCGGGCTTTGGAGCACTCACAGTATATATTTCTCTTAAAATGAATCCGAGCGATTACGAAATGGCCGTCGTATGGCTAGCAGGGAGCTTGCAGAGCGCCAACTGGAAATTTGTCGTTACGATGCTGCCGTGGCTGCTGCTCCTGCCCGTGATCTGTATGCGTGCTCACGTGCTGGATCTCTTTCAGTTGAGCGGTGAAAGCCAGAAAAGCCTGGGAGTGTCAGTACAACGCGAACAGAATATATTCCTGCTGTGCAGTGTCGGTCTGGTCAGTGCCAGTGTCGCCGTATCCGGCAGCATTGCTTTTATCGGATTAATTGCGCCTCATTTAGCCAGACAGCTGGTTGGATTGCGGCACGTCCATATCATTCCGGTCAGCGGCGTTGTAGGCATGATTATAGTTCTCGTTGGTGATTTTATCGGGAAAACCGTATTTGCTCCGGCGGAGCTGGCTGTTGGCATTGTGGTTTCAATCATTGGGGTTCCATACTTTATTTTTCTGTTGATCCGTTCAAGATCGTAAGAGACTGGGGGAGAGAATCATTTTTTATAAAGAGCTGACCATTGGGGAGCGGACATTGATTGTTTATCTGCCGCCCTCTTATGAAAAGTCCGATCGCCGTTTTCCCGTCGCTTATGTACAGGACGGCGGAGATCTGTTTACCGAATGCCATAATTACATGGAACATTTATATGCATCCGGACAACTGGAAGAAATGATTTTGGTCGGCGTCGTGACGCGTGCGCGAAACGATGAATATACACCGTGGCCCGCCACTGCACTGCTGGACGGTTATCCGGATTTTGGCGGGCAGGGACGAGCCTATGTGGATGAGGTCGCTGATGTGCTGAAGCCGTTTATCGATCGTCATTACCGTACAAAGAGCCATGCTGAAGCAACGGCCATGATCGGCGGATCATTCGGCGGATTAATTTCATTATTTGCGGGCTGCTGGCGTCCGGAGGTTTTTGGACGAATCGGACTCATATCTGCCTCCTTCTGGTACGAGGGAGTCATGGATTTCATCCGGGAGAGTCAAGGGATGGATGACCATCAGCGCATGTACATGTCTGTCGGCCGTAATGAAGGAATTTACAAGAGGAATCTGCAGCGACACATGGTCGAATATACGATGGAGGCTCACCGGTTGTGGTCGGAGAACGGGGCGCCCGCAAGCCGGCTGAAACTGACGGTCGATTCGGAAGGCACGCATGACCCTCTCTTCATGGTGAAGCAGTTTCCAAAAGCCCTGAAGTGGCTGTTTGGCGAGGAGGGGGACACACACAAATCTGTTATGAGCCGCTTGGGAGCCGTCCATATTCCAGGAACCTTGGCATGGAGCATGCGCAGCACGCTAACGGGGCGGGATTACCGTATTTTCATTGCTGAGCCCATGGGTCCTCCTCCGGAAGCGGGATACCCGATCCTCTATGTGCTGGATGCCAATGCCACGTTCGGTTCGCTTGCGGAGGCAATGAGACTGCAGTCAAGGAAGCCGCATGGCATTCCGCCGGCTGTCATCGTGGGAATCGGCTATGATTCAAATGATCCCATCGTAACGCAGGAACGCTTCTACGATTATACCGTGCACGCGGAGGACAGCGAGCTGCCTGCAAGACCGGATGGTTCGGATTGGCCGCGCACAGGAGGAGCCGAGGCGTTTCTCGATTTTATTGAGGATGAGCTGAAGCCTGCCGTGGAAGAAGTTTTTCCGGTTGATCGATCCAAGCAGTCCCTTTTTGGTCATTCATTGGGTGGTTTTTTGACCTTGTATACGCTGTTTACGCGGCCTGGTGTATATCGGCGTTATTTTGCAGCCAGTCCGTCCATATGGTGGAAAAAACACATGCTGCTTCAGCTGTGGGAGAACCGCCAAGAAGAATTGGGGCTTGAGAAGACAGACGTTGAGCTGCATCTTAGTGTGGGAAGCCAGGAGAAGCCTCACATGGTTGGCGATGCAAATGGGCTGTACCGGACTTTGTCGGCAAGCGGACGAGGCCCGGTTCATCTCACAATGGTCGAGTTTCCGGACGAAGGACATGTTTCGCTGTTGCCGGCGCTGATGAGCCCCATGCTTCGCAGAGCCAGTTCCTGAAATGCTTCCTGAAAAATGGCCGAAATATGACTTTGGCTCCTCGATATAGAGTTGGACGAATGAATCAAAAATAGCTTCGGTAAGCGTAAGGAACGTTGTCGTATAAACCAGCACAAAGCCCTTCTGCCAATGCAGAAGGGCTTTGCTTCATTCCTCGATATTACCAGTTATTCACGGCATGTTCCATAAAAGCCATCATATCCTTCACTTCCAGCACTGTACCGTCGTCCAGAACAACCTTGCCGGTGAAACGTCCGAATATCTGGTGGCAGCCGTTGTCCACGAACAGCATTTTCGTTTCGGTATAACGGTCATACACCGGTTCGAAATCCATCTCAAACCGGCCGTCGTCACTGGTGAATTTTTTGGGAGACATATAACCGCCTGCGGGGAGATCCACATACACATGGTTCAGCTTGTGGGAGGTCCCGTTATAAAAAAGCATGTTTTCAGTGGCAGCTTCCGTATTGCCGAATCCAAAACCGATATTGAATCCGAAACGTTTGCCGTCAATCCAGGTGCTTCCGTTGCCCCAGAACCACTCATGGCTGAACGGCCATACGCCGCGTCCCCAGTCGATGAGTCCAAATGAAGTCTCAGGCTCGAAGGTGATGATCCGCTCACCCATTTTTACCGTGCCGCTGGCAGGCATGCAGTTTATTTTATGATTGTAGTAAAAATGATGGGGGTTATCATCAAACGGCGTTGCGATGACTAACGCTTCCATGTCGGGCTGGGAAAGCTCGATGTCGATCTCCATGTTATGCTGCACTTTGGGATCGCGGGTTTTGCAGCGGAGTCTGCGCCCACCCCTGTAAACCTCAAATTGCATGTCGATGTTTTTGCGATGTACGGCAAGATCGCCATGTTCCGCGGACTCGGGCATTTTGAGCCTATTGAAGGGAAGCACCAGCATATCGGTAACGGTATAGGTTTTTTTATTGTTGAAATCGATCAACATGGCCGATACATTCCCGGCATACGAGACATGGCCTATGGTCAGCTGCAGGCAGTAATCATCGTTGGAAACCTGGTAAAAGTCCCATTCCTTGATCCGCCAAGGTGCGGCTTTAATTGCTTTTCGATTATAGTTCATGACCCCTTTGGTTGAATAACCCTTTTGCATCAAGGTTCCGTTGGGATACAGCAAATCCGAGAATGTGGTAATTCGGTGATTGGTCATAGCTTCAGATCCTCCTTATGTAATGGTTGTATGGGAGCAAGATGAGTGCGGCTGCGATGCAATCTGCTCGCCGGCATCAAAGGGAAGAAGGTCAATAACGTGATCAGGGCCGAGAACAGGAAGAGCGTATTGCTAGGAACAGTACCCATGACCCCGTCGATCTCCATCCGGATGCCGTGATATTGAATGATGTAGTAGGAAATCATCGGCCCGATCACCATCGGAATGCAGACGCCGAAAATTTGTTTGATTCCTTCGAATTGCCCGCGTTGATCCTCGGGGTATAGGTTCTTAATCCACGCTGTAAGCGTTTGCAAAATTAATACGTAACCGATACCTGCTCCAAAAATGCCCAACAAGAGCAAAGCAATATGGGTAGAAAAGAAAATGACGAGCAACCCGGCAAAGTTGGCGGCAATGGCCATGCAAATGACACGTACGGGTCTACCGGAATCGATGAGCTTGGCGGCAGGAAGGGTGAGGCAAACGGCGGAGACAAGTCCAATACCCAATTTCTCTTTGAAATGCTGTTATTCATGCCTTCACGGCTCCCCGATATCATTGAGAACTTGTCTGAAGCAGGTCCTCTGTCAACATTATATGGGATAACATACCCAAGAATCACCAAAAATTTGAATTCATAGTTGATAGAATGCCAGAGTCCAAAGAATCTTTTATATGATGATATTTCACTGAAGAAACGGCAACATGAAGGATGAATATCGATGTGGAGATAAAAAAACCTTCTGCCTTTAGGCAGAAGGGGCTCACAAGTCCTGGTTTCAATAGTAGCTTATTTGGTGGAAGCAGAAGAGATCATATCGTTCCCACTCTTGGTCCGCATCAGCAGATACAGGGCGTATACGACGATAAAAACGCCTAAGAATAAGGAGGAATAACGATACATCGATCCATAGCTGCTGAAGGCTGCAATTTGACCGAGTACCAGGGCGCCAACGGCAATTCCGAGGTCCAACGAGTTAAAATACATGCTGTTGGCCATTCCTTGCTTCTGCGGCGGAACCAATTGGATCATCCAGGATTGGAGAGTGGGCTGGGCCGTACCGAAACCCAGGCCGTAACAAAGGGCAGCGAGTGCCAGAAATCCGGTAGAAGCCGAATAGGACAATAGCCAAAGTCCCCCAATCAGGAATACGGCAGCAGGGATCAGCAGGGCCTTATGCCCTTTTTTATCATATATCTTACCGGAAATAGGCCGGATGAGAATGACCGCGATTGCATTAAACAAGAAAAATAATGAGGCATTCGCCAGACTGGCCTCCTTGCCGAACAGATTAATGAAGCTTAGAAGGCCGCCGTAAGTGACGGACATCAGCAAGTTAAGCAAGCTTGGCAGGAGCAGCGCTTTGGGGAATCCCTTCTTGCGCGGCATGGAAGAAAACTCCTCTGGAAGAGATGCCGGGGCAGGCGGCTTCACTTTTTTGGCCAGTGGATATACCAACGGGAAAATTAAGGCGATGACGATCAATGTGGCATAAACCAGCGACGGGAATCCTTGTTTATCCAGCAACATGCTGCCGACCACGGGACCCAGCGATAACGCGATGCTGGTAGAAAGGCCGAAATAGCCCATTCCTTCACCGAGACGGCGAACGGGGATGACGCCTGATGCCATAGTTGGTAGTGTCGTGCTGCCCATGCCGAAGCCAATGCCGAATATGATCCGCATCAACAGCAACAAGGCTAACGTTCCGCTCCATAAGTATCCCAGGGTGGCAAGAAAGGCGAGAATGAGTCCGAGGAACAAGATCGTATTGCGTTTACCCTTCTCCAAAGCCTTGGCCGAGAATAGTCGGGAGATGATAGCGGATAAAGCAAAAACGGTCGTAAACAGGCTGACCGTCAATGCCCCCGCATGAAAATGCTCTTTAACGTAACCGGGCAGCGGGGATAATATCATCTGCAGGTTCAAGAACAACAGCAGATTGCATACGGTGAGCATAATGAATTCCCGTGTCCATAAGTTTTCTTTGATGTCTTTCAATGCTGTAACCTCTAATCTACGAAAATTCGGTCGATATTCTTGTTAATCTGTTTCATGATTTGATCCAGCGTTTCCAGCTGTTCATCCGAAATACCGGCAATCAACTCGTCGTTCAGGCTGAGCTCTAGCGGCAGGGTGTCATTCATCAGCTCTTGGACAGTCTCGGTGGCATAGATCAGATAGGCTCTGCGATCGCCGGGATCGGGTTTGCGCTGAATGAAGCCTTTCTTGTCAAGCACATCCAAAATGCGGGTAATGGAAGGCTGGTCCTTGCCGGATCTCATCGCAAGCTCCTTTTGGTTGATTCCCTCCTGAAGGTATACTTGGTATAACACAGTCCATTGTTCAGGTGTAATGCCATAAGGTTTTAGCCTGCATGCGAACAGCGCGGACATTTTACGTGACATATTGCCAAATCGGAATCCGATCGATTGGTGAGTTGCTGCGAATCTGGTCAGAAAGAAACACTCCTTCAAAAATAATTGTAAAAACAATTATATTCATATCAATGAAAAACGTCAATTATTTTTTCCAATGGAAGGAAAGAAAGCAAGACGATGTCATGTTCGTGAAGTAGAAGGATTATTTAGAGGGCGAGCTTTTAGGATGTACAGGAGGGTCGTCCAGAACGGAAGAATATTTCGGATACAAACGTCGAATACAATCCGGGCAAATGTCGTGGGTAAACTCGGCATGGGTATGTTTTTCAAGGAAGCTTTCCACCGAATTCCAGATGTCATGTTCATCCCGGATTCTTTTGCATACCGCACAGATCGGAAGGAGTCCGCGCAGAGTGCGAATTTGCGTAAGAGCCTCCATTAAATCGAGCTCCAGCATCTTGCTTTTCGTGATATCTGTGAGGCAAATGCTCATACCTTTGGGGGGATGGCTATCGTGATGAAAAATGGTGGATGCTTCAAATAAGAACCACTTCAGGCTTCGCTCAAAAGGAGATTGAAACTCGGAGCGGAAATGAGGCACAGTTCCACTCAGCACGGGATCCAGCTGATTCGGAGAATGTCCGTCCGCTTCGGACAGGGCTGCAAAGATCTGCAAGAAATTGACTCCGATCCAATTAAAGGACTCAGGAACGCCACCTTCAATCGAATTCTGAATCCAGACATGATTGACGGAAAGGATACGGCCTTTGGAGTCGACAACCGCGATGGCTTGCCTTAGTGAGTGTATAACATCAAGAGAAGTAATGTCTGAATTAAACAAATAAAGTCGCTCCCTCAATATGAAATGGAAGTCCTTATATGGTTGGAATGAAATGCTCGTCCAGACTGACAGAGGGAGTTGTTATGAATGGCGATTCACATGGTGCCGATGGTACAAAGAATACGATTAATGATACAATTGCCAGTATGATATAATGATTATAGCATGAAAAAAAGTATATACGTATTTACGTAACATTGCAAGAGTGTAATTACTTATATGCGTCGTCGAAAGGCGATTTGGAAGGCGGTTTGATATGCAATCCATTTACGATCGAATTGAATCGTTAATTAAACTGCGGGGGATGACGAAGAAATTATTCTGTGAAGAACTGGGGATCAGCACAGGCAACCTCGGGGATTGGAAAAGGGGGAAATCGACGCCGAGCACCAATAAACTCGTTGAAATCTCTTCCTTTTTCGGTGTCAGTCTGGACTGGCTCATTCTGGGCAAAGAGCAGGGATCATTCCTTATAAAGGAAAACAGAAGTACATATTTGTGGGAAGAGTGTGAACAAGCCAACGCATTATTATCCGAAAAGGAAAAAGAATTTATCAGGGAGTACATCAATTTTACCCTTTATAAAAAACAACAGTCTTGTGATCATTAATGTATGTTTCTAATGCGGACGAGGAAAGGCGGGCCTGCTATGTTCTTGAAAAAGGAGCGGGTCCTGCCGCTATATCATTAGAATCTGTTCATTGGCTATTTACATTTACGTATAATCGGTATATAATAAAAAAGTTGCTGAAAAAGTTATAACTATGCGGTAGTGGTGGAATGGCAGACACGCTATCTTGAGGGGGTAGTGGGCGTACGCTCGTGGAGGTTCGAGTCCTCTCTACCGCATTTATAGGAAAACAACGTATGAAGGGCTCTTGCTTTTGGCAAGGGTCCTTTTTATGTTTAACGAACCATGAAAAAGAGGCCGCCGGGCCTCTTTTTTGCATGCAAGGTTAACGGGAGGAAGAGTCTCCGAGCAGCTTTTTAATATCCTCTTCGATTTTGTCCGGTGTCGTCTGCGGCGCATATCGCTTGATGACGCGTCCCTGCTTATCGACCAGAAACTTAGTGAAATTCCATTTGATCGCCTTGGAACCGAGTACGCCAGGTGCCTCTTCGGTGAGATGTTTGAACAGGGGATGGGCATGATCGCCTTTGACATCCGTTTTCTCAAACATGGGAAAGTTCACGCCGTAATTGACCTGGCAAAACTCCGCAATATCCTCATTGTCTCCCGGCTCCTGGTGCGCAAACTGGTTGCTGGGAAATCCGAGAATCTCGAAATGGCGGTCATGAAACTTTTCGTACAGCTCTTGAAGTCCCCGGTACTGAGGCGTAAATCCGCATTTGCTTGCCGTATTCACGATGAGCAGTACCTGATCCTGATAGTCGGATAAAGGGATCTCCTTGCCTTGCAGCGTGCGGGCGTGATAGTCGTATACCGACATGTTCCCGCCTCCCTTCCATTCTGGATATAATCTAACGATACTCTGATCATCTTGCTTCTTATATCATATACAACTTAATTTTATACAATGAATCATTTGGTTTCAATCCTGCTTATTGTTCAGAACAAAGAAACGTATGCCTCGGCGAATCGGAGCAAATGGCCGGAGTCCTGCCGATCCTCGGTTACGCTGCCCCTTGTAGTCCGGCCGGCAGCCGTCTCGTGAATAGCATCGCAAAGCAGCTGCACTCTCGGCAGATGAAACGGTTGAATGGAGTGGAGGATGTCGTTTTGCAGGGAGGCTTCATCGGCGAAGTTTCTATGCAGAAACCGTTCATACCAGGAAGCCCATGTCACCCAATCAACCGGACGGTTCCCCTCGTTCAAGTAAATCTCACCCCAGCCTTTGCCGCAACTTGAATGAATTCTCATTAATACTCTGTAATGATCGCCCAATGAATGCAAGGGTTCGGATTTGCTTGAAGGCAAATGCAGAATGAACAGCTCGATGGCATGGAGGCGTATGACGGCCTGCACCCGGGTGCTGGTGTCCGCTTGAAGCATATGGTTCTCTCCTTCTAGCTTACGAGGTTAGCTGGCGGATTCGGGCCAGGAGAAGCCCTACGCTAATCGGAATGGCCGGTTAGAGATTCACCCCGCGGTCTAATGGACCGGTTGGTTCCCCCGTTTCCCTGCTCGGGAATTCAGCATTTACATGGTTTTAGGTAAACTGGATTTATGATATAGGACAAATGAAGGTTTGTAAATCAAGAGGTGGAGCATGTTAGCGCAGATGACCTCCGGTTTCGGGGGATACTTGACGTGCTGCCTGCGGTAACACCTGTTTCTGTTCCGTTTGCTCGCTCTCGCGCAGCTTCACGGCGGTTTATGAAAATGCCACATTCTTTTACGAAAAGAAGAATTAAGGACAATATCCCGTTTTGTGAGAATGGATGAAATAGAGAGCATAGGAGAGGTTAGAGGAGATATAAACTCTTGTAAGCGATAACCTTGCTCCAAATGCCGTCATTTTAAGCGATAAGCGATTTCGCAATGCCTTTACACTAACTCCAAGCGGGTGTATGATTCAAATCGTAATTCAAGACGTTTCCATTTTTGAATCGCTGAATTTCCATTCATAGGGGTGGAAATCGGGGGAACCAATCGCGTGTATCCCAGTCATCCGGTGTGAGAGTCGGAGGCAGGTGATACCGCAGGGGTGAATCCTGTGAACGGATGCCATGGATCCGGACACGGGTAGAGCGACTCTCACCGCTCGAATCCGTCAGCTAACCTCGTAAGCGTCGTTTGAGAGAGGAATGATGAAACTTGTGATCGATATCCATCGACCACAGGGGATCAATTGACCTCTGTGGTTTTTTATTGCCAAAAATGCTGATATACAGCGGAAATACAACAAAATTTATAACATTTGAACGTCTTTAACGCTTAATTCCGGTCCTGGACCGGAAGCGGGGGAACCAACAGCAGCATGCTTATTGATGAGCATGGCGCCGGGGTGAATCCTTCTGTCCTGCAAAGGGACAATGGAGGGATGGGCGACTCTCACGCCCTAATCCGTCAGCTAACCTCGTAAGCGTATAGGGAGAGGCAGCATTTGTCGTGAGCATATTTTCATGGCTTTCTTTCGTCATGAATTTGTAGGCCGCGGGAAAGGTCCTCTTTCCTGCGGCCTATTTTTGATGCAGATGAAGCTGCCAGAAGGAGGAGCACGAAGTCGTGGATGAGGAACTCATCATCGTCACAGCGCCGAACGAGGCCGGACGCAAATTTATCAAGCTTTTAATTTATCTTAAGCGGCCCTTCGCCGTGCTTACCAATAATCTGAAGGAAGAACGGGAGCTTAGAAAGCTCGGTGCTACGCAAATCATTCGCATTCATACCAATAACACGGATGAATGGGTCGTTCCTGATCATAGAATCGGACGGATTTTTATTTTTGAGAACAGCCTGAATCTAACTTGCAGGTATTTGCAAATCTGCAGACCCTGGACGTCGCGCCCCATCTACATTATTACCCGGGCGGATAATTCTCCGGGGATCTATCGGGGACTCGGAGCGAATCACATCATTCATACCTTGAATGGCGAGGTCGGATTCTTGCTGAAGTAGTGCTTATTTCGGGAATAAAAAGGGGAGATATGAAGCCATGATGGACTTTCTGATGATATTGACACTGGCAGGCGTATTTGGTGTCTTTCTGCTGTTCCTGACGTGGTGCGGCCATGTCGTGGACGGGGGAGGGGAAGACAAATGATCGTCGTTTTGGTACTGGCGCTGCTCGTATTTGTTTATTTGGTCTATGCCCTGATCCATCCGGAACGATTTTAGTAGGTTAAGAGGAGGAAGCGATTTTGGATATCCTGCAGATTTGTATTGTCATCGCAGTGCTGCTTCTGCTGGTCAAACCGGTAGGCAGCTATATATATCATGTGTTTTCCAATGAGGCGAACCGTACGGACAAGATTTTTGGACCCGTAGAAAAGCTTTTTTATAAAATCATCGGTCTGAAAAACCGTTCCGGCATGAGCTGGAAAAAATATGCGCTCAGTATGATTGCGACCAATATGATTTTGGTAGCCGTCAGCTATCTGATTCTAAGACTGATGGGCGGGCTGCCGGTCAACCCGAACGAAACCGGGAATATGGAGGCCAGCTTGTCCTTTAATACGGTCATCAGTTTTATGACCAACACGAACCTTCAGCATTACAGCGGCGAAAGCGGCATGTCCTATTTCGGACAGATGATCGTCATCACGATGATGATGTTTACGTCGGCGGCTTCGGGTCTCGTCATAGCCATTGCTTTTATGAGAGGCATTACAAGAAGAGGCGGCATGGGGAACTTTTTTGAGGACTTTGTCAAAGCCCATATTCGTATCTTCCTGCCCCTTGCGCTCATTGTGACATTGGTTCTGGTGGGGCTGAAAGTGCCGCAGACGCTGGATCCGACCGTAACCGTCAATACGCTGGGCGGTACAGTGCAGCACATTTCCATGGGACCTGTAGCTTCGCTGGAGTCAATCAAGCATTTGGGGACGAACGGGGGCGGATTTTTCGGGGCGAACTCTTCGCATCCATTTGAAAATCCAAGTCCGCTGACCAACGTGATCGAAATCTTGAGCATGTGGACCATTTCCGCAGCATTGCCTTATACGTTTGGACGATTCGCGAAGAATCGCAAGCAGGGCTGGATTATTTTCTCGGCCATGATGGTATTGTTCGTGGCTTTCCTTAGTCTGACGTATTTCTCGGAGAAAAGCGGCAATCCGCTTATTAACCAATTAGGCATTAACAGCTCTCAGGGCAGCATGGAGGGCAAGGAGGTTCGCTTCGGAGTGGCTCAGTCCGCACTCTTTACGACCGTTACCACGGCGGCGACCACAGGTTCCGTTAACAACATGCATGATACCTTGACACCGCTCGGCGGGCTTGCTCCCCTTGCGGAAATGATGCTGAACGTTGTATTTGGCGGCAAGGGCGTCGGTTTCGTCAATATGATTATGTATGCCATCTTGGGCGTGTTTATCTGTGGTCTGATGGTCGGACGGACGCCGGAGTTTCTGGGACGCAAAATCGAGAGCAGGGAAATGAAGCTGATCGCGATCGCGATTCTGGCGCATCCGCTCATTATATTGGCTCCGACAGCCATTTCATTTATGACGCATCTGGGGACAGACGCGATATCCAATCCGATGTATCACGGGCTGAGCCAATCGCTTTACGAGTATACCTCTTCCGCGGCGAACAACGGCTCGGGCTTTGAGGGCCTGGGAGATAATACGGTGTTCTGGAATGTAAGCACAGGGCTTGTCATGCTCCTGGGACGGTATGTTTCGATTATCGCTCTCTTGGGTGTAGCCGGCTCGTTGTCGCGGAAAAGAACGGTTCCTGAAACCATCGGCACCTTCCATACGGATACCAAGCTGTTTGCGGGAATTCTGGTCGGAACCGTGCTCCTGATTGGCGCACTGACCTTCCTGCCGGTACTGGTTCTGGGCCCTGTGGCGGAATTCCTGACAATTAAATAAGAATTGTGCAAAAACCTGAAATACGGAATAGCTTCAATTCTAGTATAAATGAGGTGGAAAGAGACATGAGCGGACAACGCAAGAGCATGCTTACAGGCAGTATCATCAAGCATGCCATGAAAGATAGCTTTATTAAACTGAATCCGGTAGTGATGATGAAAAATCCGGTCATGTTCGTCGTGGAAATCGGCACATTGGTTGTATTGCTGATGGTCCTGTTTCCGGCCTATTTCAATACCGGCGGGCGGCTGGGTTTTAACCTGACCGTATTTCTGATTCTATTGTTCACGGTCCTGTTCGCCAATTTTGCCGAGGCACTGGCCGAAGGCCGGGGCAAAGCTCAAGCCGACTCCCTGAAAAAGAGTAAAAAGGAGACGACCGCCAATAAAGTGGTCGGTCCGGACGTCAAAGTCGTCAATTCTACGGAACTGCGCAAGGGAGACATCGTCATCGTATCGCAGGGCGAGATGATTCCGGGGGATGGAGAAGTCATTGAAGGACTTGCTTCGGTAGACGAATCGGCCATTACCGGGGAATCTGCTCCGGTCATCAAGGAAGCAGGCGGTGACTTTAGTTCAGTGACCGGAGGCACGCGGGTGGTCAGTGACCGGATTAAAGTGGTCATCACCAGCGATCCAGGCGAATCGTTCATCGACCGGATGATTTCACTCGTTGAAGGCGCATCACGTCAGAAGACGCCGAATGAAATTGCGCTGAACACGCTGCTCACGACATTGACGCTGATCTTTTTGATCGTGGTTGTCACGCTTGCGCCCATTGCTAAATATTTGGGCGTATCGCTTGATATTCCGGTGTTGATTTCACTGCTCGTATGTTTGATTCCTACCACTATCGGCGGTCTCTTGTCCGCGATCGGGATTGCCGGGATGGACCGCGTCACCCAGTTCAATGTGCTTGCCATGTCAGGGAAAGCCGTGGAAGCCTCCGGTGATATCAATACCATGATTCTGGATAAAACGGGGACAATCACATACGGCAACCGGATGGCAAGCCAGTTCATTCCAACGGGCGCAGCTTCTTTGCCCGAAACCGCCTATTGGGCGGCGGTAAGCTCGCTGAAGGACGAAACGCCGGAAGGACGCTCCGTGCTCGAGCTGATGAAGAAACAGACGCTGCATTATGATGAAACGCATGCGGCGGGCGGCGAATTTATCGAGTTTAAGGCAGAGACCCGAATGAGCGGCATTGACCTGCAGGATGGGCGCCATGTCCGCAAGGGGGCCGTTGATGCGGTTCGCCAGTGGGTGCTGGCCCAAGGCGGCAGCATTCCATCCGATCTGGCTGCCAAATCCGATGCGATTGCATCGGAAGGCGGAACTCCCCTTGCGGTTGCTGTGGACAATCAAATCTATGGCTTGATCCATTTGAAAGATACCGTGAAGCCAGGCATGAAGGAACGATTTGAACAGCTTCGGCAGATGGGGATCAAGACGATCATGTGTACGGGGGATAATCCGCTGACGGCGGCAACGATCGCCCGGGAAGCCGGCGTCGATGATTTTATCGCAGAGAGCAAACCTGAGGATAAGATAGCTGTTATCCGCCGCGAACAGGCGGAAGGGAAGCTTGTGGCCATGACGGGTGACGGGACGAATGATGCTCCTGCGCTCGCTCAGGCGGATGTCGGGATTGCGATGAACAGCGGCACGGTTGCCGCCAAAGAGGCGGCGAACATGGTCGATCTGGATTCCGACCCTTCCAAAATCATTGAAGTGGTTGCGATCGGGAAACAATTGCTGATGACGCGGGGAGCGCTGACTACATTTAGCATCGCGAATGACGTGGCCAAATATTTTGCGATCATTCCGGCCATGTTCATGGTGGCGATCCCGCAGATGCAGGCACTGAACATTATGCACCTCGGATCGCCATTGTCTGCGATTCTTAGCGCATTGATCTTCAATGCTATCATCATTCCGCTGCTCATTCCACTGGCGATGAAGGGTGTTAAGTATAAGCCGATGAGCTCGGCGCGGCTGCTGAGCCGGAACCTGATGATTTTTGGACTTGGCGGGGTTATCGCTCCGTTTGCAGGCATCAAGCTGATTGATCTGGTCGTGCATTTGTGGATTTAGGATTATGACCCATAGAGAGAAGGGGCGAGTCCCCAAAAACAAGATTATGAAAAAGGATGATATACAATGAAGACGACGGCGAAATTCGAAGATGTGTCGCATGGTTCCATTTGGCTGATAGCACTGCGCTCGAGCTTGTTGTTTATCGTGATTTGCGGTATTGCCTATCCGCTGGCAAGCACGGGGCTGGCTCAGCTGATTTTTCCCCATCAAGCGAACGGAAGCATGGTCAAGGATGCCTCGGGACAGCCGGTGGGCTCGGAGCTCATCGGGCAGACCTTTACCGATCCCGCGTTTTTCCAAGGACGGGTCTCAAGCATCGACAACGATGGCGCAGGTTCGGGCTCGAACAACTATGCCCCGTCGAATCCTGAGCTGCTGAAGCGGGTCAAGGACTCGATCGCGCAGTGGGAGAAAGAGAACCCGAAAGTGCCTGTCAGCGAGCTGCCTGTCGATCTGATCACGAACTCGGGTTCCGGGCTGGATCCGCATATTACGCCTGCCTCTGCTGAGGTCCAAATTCCTCGGATCAGCGCGCTGCGCCATATTCCGGAGGACCAGCTGAAGCAGCTGGTGGATCAGAACGTTGAAGGACGCGATCTTGGCGTGTTCGGCGAGAAAAGAGTGAATGTGCTCAAGTTGAATCTGGCTCTCCAGGAGCTTGGGAGCAAGTAGTGCGCCACGAGAAAATGGTTTGAAATGATAAAAATCCGCATGACGTCTTTGGACGCATGCGGATTTTGGCATAGGGGCTGAAGTCAGCCTGTAAATGTTTGATAAATAAGAAACAGGTTCAGCACAACGATGATGGCAGAAACGCTCCAGGCGAGAATTTTCACCCAGGCTGCGTTGACGAATTTACCCATCAGCTGTTTGTCCCCAGTAAATTTGACTAAAGGGATGACCGCAAACGGGAGCTGAAGAGACAGGATAACCTGGCTGAGTATCAGCAGCTCCTCCGTACCCTTTTCCCCGGCAATGATGGTCACAATGACCGCTGGGATGATTGCAATCAGTCTGGTAATCAGCCGGCGCAGCCAAGGAGGGAGCTTGATGTCCAGGAAGCCTTCCATGACGATCTGTCCTGCCAGGGTGCCTGTCAGCGTTGAATTCTGTCCGGAGGCAAGCAGCGCGACGGCAAACAATATACTCGCAAGCGTCGTACCCACAAGCGGCGTCAGCATGTGGTAAGCATCGCTGATTTCGGCGACTTGGGTCATGCCTGCCTTGTGAAACGTGGCTGCCGAGACGATCAGGATGGCTGCATTAATGAACAGCGCCAGGGTCAGGGCGATGGTGGAATCCCAAGCGGAAAAACGGATGGCTTGACGTTTGCCCTTCTCGGTATTTTCATATTGCCTGGTTTGCACGATCGATGAGTGCAGGTACAGATTATGCGGCATGACGGTAGCGCCGAGGATCGCAATGGCAATGTACAGCTTCTGATGATCAGTGATCAGGTCGGCTGTCGGAATAAAACCGGCGAAGATGCTTCCTGCGTCGGGTTTTGCCAGATACAAGTCAACTGCAAAACATGCGCCGATCGTCAAAACGAGCACGATGACGAGGGTTTCGATAGCACGGAACCCTTTGTGCTGCAAGAGCAGTATCAACAGGACGTCCAGTGCCGTAATCAACACGCCGTACAGCAGCGGTATACCGAATAGAAGCTTCAGCGCGATGGCTGAGCCAATGACTTCGGCCAGGTCACAGGCTGCGATCGCAAGCTCGCACAATATCCATAAACCTATCGTAACAGGTCTGTTGTACTGGTTGCGGCAGGCCTGAGCCAGATCATGCCCAGTGACGATGCCGAGCTTGCTCGCAAGCGATTGGAGCAGCACGGCCATCAGATTGGACAGCAGGATGACAGCCAGCAGGGAGTATCCGAATTGGGCACCGCCGGCAATATCGGTCGCCCAATTGCCCGGATCCATATAGCCGACGGCGACAAGGTAACCAGGGCCCACGAACGCGAGAAATTTCCGGAACGTAGACCCCTGTAGCGGAACCTTCATGGAATGGTTCAGCTCAGAGAGCGATGACCGTTCCTCGGGTTTGGCCCATGTTTCTGTTTTCTTGGGATCCATATTTCCGGTGTCTTTCATCTATATCACGCACCTTGTTACGGTTATTCTTTTATATTAAACAGCTTACTATTCATTGTACTCACTCAAATATGTTTGTATGGGGAAACTTTTATGTAGATATGAAACTTCGTTGAAAATGACTGTTTTTCATGCTGTTATATTTCTCAAGGTGCCGCGTATTTCGGACGAAATCCTTTTTACCGTTTCAAATGAGGCTGTTAGCTTTAATGAAAGGGGTAGGTTATTTTCAGGAAAAAGGAGACGGTGAAGATGGAAGCACTATACACAGCTACAACAACAGTACGTGGTGGACGTGAAGGTTCGGTCACATCATCCGACGGTGTCCTGAAGCATGATCTCAGCATGCCCAAAGAGCTTGGAGGCTCAGGCGGCAGCGGCACGAACCCCGAGCAGCTTTTTGCTGCCGGTTATGGAGCCTGCTATGAAAGTGCTCTCGCTAACATTGCGCGTAAGGAAGGCGTATCTCTTCATGACGTGGAGATTAACTCTAATGTAATGATTGGAAAAGACGAGAGCGACGGCGGATTCCGATTGGCGGTTCGAATGGACATTAAATTGCCGGGCATTGAACGTTCCAAGGCGGAGGATCTTGCCAAGAAGGCCCATGAATTCTGTCCGTATTCCAAGGCAACACGCGGCAACATTGATGTGGAGCTGAACGTGGTGTAATGGATGCAATCCATATGAATTAAAATAATTCCAAAAT
Organism: Paenibacillus dendrobii; assembly: GCF_009807035.1. Taxonomy (GTDB): domain Bacteria; phylum Bacillota; class Bacilli; order Paenibacillales; family Paenibacillaceae; genus Paenibacillus_AQ; species Paenibacillus_AQ dendrobii. The sequence goes on along the minus strand of NZ_WUBI01000001.1, from coordinate 2,815,685 downwards.
GAAAGCCGGTACCGGATGGAGGCCATCCGGCCGGCTTTTTTGGGTCCAAACTGTATAGCGGAAGACAAATTGACATAACCTTTTATTGACATGAAGTTTAAAATTCTTTAATATGTCTAGGTACTTGATACATGATTTTTGTTTCAAGACAAGAAATTTATATAGACGGGTGATGCATATGTCTTACAGACCAGTGATTTCGAACATGAAGGAAGCCAGCAGCAACGAACAAAGCGGATTGTATGAATTCATTCTTGATCTGGCTGACGGAACCGTTTGCCGCGTGTTCTATAGCCGTTATCCGGAATGGAAAATGACAAACATCAGCCGATTGCAAAAGACACCTTGCCCAGTATGCCGCAAAGATTTCATTTGCAAATGCATCGAGAGCTACAAAGGCGAGCTGACTCAGCAAATCGAAGAGAACCAATGGATCGACAAAGCTTTGGCTGCTGCCAAGTAATCTGTCGAACCAAAGATACAGGCGCGGGAAGTTACCCGGGCTTTTTTCTTTATGTTCGGGATGAATTACGGAAGCCCTTTTCGTTAATGGATGGCTTGCTTTTCTGAGCAGGGAATCGGATACTTGAGTCAGGAGGTGCGCTCTATGACCAAGGATAAGCACAGACGTGGGGAAAACGGCTATGAAGGAATCGTACTAATCGATGGGGTATGCCATTTATGCCAGGGACTTACGCGTTTTATCATTGAGCGAGATCCTCGTGCGAGGTTCCAATTCGCTTCCCTGCAATCCGATATTGGCATCGAACTATTGGAAAAGGGTGGACTGCCCGTGGATGAGGTGGATACCGTTGTGCTGATCGAAAACGGTCATTATTATGTCCGCTCGGCGGCAGTGCTGCGTATTTTTCGTCAAATGAAGATGCCTTGGCCGCTGCTTTATGCCTTTGCTTTTGTTCCCCGGCCGCTGCGCGACAGGTTATATCGCTACGTCGCCCGCAACCGTTACCGCTGGTTCGGCAAGGAAGAGCAGTGCATGCTCCCGACCCCTGAGCTTCGGAAACGTTTCTTGTCTTAAATATTGGGTGAACGGTATGCTCCAAAGCATGTCATGTATTATTTGTCGATATTTTACACAATTTGTATTGTTTTTCATTACGGGATATGATAAATTCCTAATTAAGTAAATCAAGCTGATAACGGAAGCACCGTTTCTTCAGCCGCATCATGCGGCTGTTGAACGGTGCTTTTTTTCATGCAGAGAAATGGGGGATGAAGAGCCTCATGTTGACGTACAAGGTAGTTCTGGCCGTCAAAGAGCCGCAATATTTGGAGGCGCTGCTTCACTACGTTCATGCAAGCGAATTTGGCGATAGATTGAGAATCATCGGATTTACGCGGACGGAATCTTTTTTGGAGTATATGAGCGGTGACGAACGGCCGGATCTGGTCGTTGGGGACGGCGAACTGCTGGAGCCCTGGCTCCGGAATGAAGAAGCGGCATGCCCCTGGAAGCGGCTCGGTTCTGGCGGTGATCCAGCTGCCGAGCTGGCAAAATATCAGCCGCTTCCGGAATTGCTCGGCGCCGTGCTTCAAGCCTGTCAAAAAGACGGGAGCCGTGCCAGAATCGCTGAGCAGAGGGGAGAAGGCGCACTAACCATAGGTTTTGTATCTGCGGTAGGCGGAAGCGGGAAAACGACGGCTGCAGTCAATATGGCCAAGCAGCTCGGCGGGATGGGACTTTCCGTATTTTATCTGAATCTGGAGGCATTGAACAGCAGCGCGGTCTTTTCAAGACAGAACCGGAAGGCCGAGGATGCCCAGAGGCTTCCCCAGCTGCTGTATGAAATGAAGGCGGCGGCCGAAATGAAAAGTTCTGAAGCGATCCCTTTGGAATCCTTTGTCGTCAGTCATCCGGCGATGAAATGCGATTGGTTTGAACCGGTCCATAACCGGAATGAGATCCTTCAATTAGGCAAAGCCGATGTGCTCAGACTCATGGATATGCTGTCGCGAAGCGGCAGTTACGATGTCGTTATCGTCGATACGGATTCCGGATTGAACGAGCGGACGGCTGCGGTCATGGAAGGATGCAGGCACCTCGTATGGATTCTCCTGGATGACCTGATTCATATGTTCAAGAGCGGTCAGCAGCTGTCTTATTTGGAACGTGGCAATCCCGGAAATTTCGCCGAATGGTGTGCGAAGAGCCGGTTTATCGTCAACCGTTTTGTAGGCGAGCTCGCCAATCCGCTGCCCGAAGCGATACCGAACATTGACGGAGTTCTACCATACATCCCCTCCTGGAAGCAGAGCAGCAACGAGGAACTGCTGTTGAGCTCGCCGATTTTTCAGCGCGATATTCTGAAGCTCTGCCGGGAATTGCTGGGCGATGATCTGCCAGGGGGAAGCGGGGTGAGGGCATATGGATGAAGAACTGTTCAGGCAGCTGCGTGGAGAAGTGAGATCCGGATTGGATGTAACTTCGGTTCTGGACAATCATGAGCTGATGGACTATATCGAACGCACCGTCTTTAGCAAGCGTGAACTGCTTGATCTGACGGCATCAGAGAAAAGAAAGCTTGTTCGGCGCATCTATGATTCGTTTCGGGGGCTTGATATTTTGCAGCCTCTTGTCGATGATCCGGCCATTACGGAAATTATGATCAACAGCCATCAAGATATTTTCATAGAGCAAAATGGCGAAGTGTCAAAGCTTCCGATGGCGTTTGAATCCCAAACCAGGCTGGAGGATATCATTCAGACGATCGTCTCCGGCGTAAACCGTGTCGTAAACGAATCTTCGCCTATCGTGGATGCACGCCTGAAGGATGGCTCCCGCGTCAACATTGTTCTTCCGCCGATTGCATTGAAAGGACCGACGATGACTATCCGGAAGTTTCCTGAAAAGCCGATGACCATGGATGATTTGGTTCGGCGGGGGGCCCTCGGGGAGGAAGCGTCACGCTTTCTGCAAAAGCTGGTCGCAGGCAAATACAACATCTTTATCAGCGGAGGGACGGGCTCCGGCAAAACCACCTTCCTGAATGCTTTGTCCCAGTTTATTCCTGCGGATGAGCGAATCATAACCATTGAGGATTCGGCGGAGCTGCAGATTCAGACCGTACCGAACCTGGTTTCCATGGAGACGCGCAATGCGAACACGGAGGGAAAGGGGGAGATCGCGATCCGGGATCTGATTCGCTCTTCGCTGCGGATGCGTCCGAACCGAATTGTGGTCGGGGAAGTACGCGGAAGTGAAGCGCTTGACATGCTGCAGGCGATGAACACGGGCCATGACGGATCATTATCCACCGGACATGCAAACAGCACCAGGGATATGATCAGCCGACTGGAGACAATGGTACTCAGCGGAGCGGATTTGCCAATCGCCGTGGTCCGACAGCAAATCAGTTCTGCGATCGATATTTTCGTTCATCTAACCAGACTTCGGGACAGATCGCGGAGGGTGGTCGAGATTAGCGAGGTGGTTGGTATGGAGAACGGAGAAGTGATTTTAAATCCACTCTATAAGTTCATGGAAACGGGGGAAAAGGACGGAAAGGTCGTCGGACAGCTGAAGCCGCAAGGAGCGCTGAAGAAACAGGATAAGCTGCGAATGGCGGGACTGAATGATGCGGTGTCTCCTCCCATTGGGGAGGTGGCTTTATGAGGATAGGAGCATCATTATCGGAACAGAAAGATCCCCGTTCCCGCACTCAGGAAATAGCGGCCGGGGAACGCAGATTATCGCAGCGAAATCGTCAGGGGAATAAGGAAAAGTCGGATGGGAAGAGGCTGCTTCCCGACTATAGCGTGTATGCGTTAAGCGGATTTCAGCGGTGGATGTGCATTGGTTGCGGAGCTGCTCTCTTCTTTGGAATCGGTTATCTGTTCTATCATCAATGGATCATTGCGTTTGTCCTATCCTTCGCTGGCATGCTGATTCCCCGTTTTTGGAGAAAACATATGCTGCAGCGAAGACGTATGGCGCTGAATCTTCATTTTAAACAGGCGCTTTATTCGCTATCCTCCTCGTTATCTGCTGGCCGTTCGGTGGAAAACGGATTTCGGGAAGCGATTCAGGATTTGCGTATGCTCGATCCGGATGCGGAAAATGATCTGATCACGGAACTGTCTATCATTTGCGCGCGCATGGAGTATGGGGAACCCATTGAAGATGCGCTGAATGATTTCAGCCGGCGGGCGGATATGGAGGATATAACGAACTTTGCGGATGTGTTCTCCACCTGTAAGAGGACTGGAGGAGATCTGGTAGAGGTTATACGTAGAACTTCTTCGATTATAGGCGAGAAACTGGATATCCAGCAGGAGATAGCCGTTCTCGTTGCTCAGAAGAAATTCGAATCGAAGGCGCTGCTCGCAGCTCCCATCCTGATGCTGGTGTTCATGAACCTGACTTCAGCCGATTATATGAAGCCGATGTTCAGCGGCATGGGGATGGTCATTTCTACTTTTGCTCTGCTTGGGCTTACGGGCTGCTTGGTATGGATCATCAAGATCATGAACATCAAAATTTGACGGGGTGAACCTATGAATGTGTTGGCTGTCGTGGTACTGGTTCTGCTGGCGGGAGGTTGGGTGGTGCTGAACCAGATTGGCGGCGCGAAGTATCGGAGTATTGCCAAGCTCCAGATGGAAGGACTACGGCTTAGGGCGTTGGTATCCCCTATGCTGCTCATACTTGACCGACTGAAGGTAACATCCCGGTTTCCGCTGTTTTTTTTCAAGATTCAGCGATCGCTGCAGAAGCTGAATGGGCAGCGTCATAGCGCTGAAAAAACGCTTTTATATGTCGGCGAAATGATGTGCTACAGCTGGCTTCTGCTCATGATGGGCTGTTTGCTGACGTTGGCTATGGGAGAGATTACGGGACTGGTGATCGGCGCGGTGTTAGGCTTACTGCTGCCTGCAGCGATGATCAAGGATTTGCACAGCAAGGTGCAGAAGCGGGATCAAGATATTCTATTGGAGCTGCCCGAGATGTTGAATAAGATCGTCCTGTTGGTTGGAGCCGGAGAGACGGTCCAAAAAGCGATCGCCCATTGCGTAGAACAAAAGAAACAAGAGAAACTGCATCCGCTGTATCGCGAGCTGATCAAGATGACGGATGATCTGGAGGGTGGATACTCCTTCCAGCAAGCCTTCGAGAACTTCAGCAAGCGCTGCGCGGTGCAGGAGGTGTCGATCTTTACGACAACCGTGCTGCTCAACTTCAGGCGAGGCGGCAACGACTTTGTGATGGCACTCACGGATCTGTCCCGGGTTTTGTGGGAGAAACGAAAGGCAGTGACGCGCACACGGGGAGAACAGGCATCTTCCAAGCTGATCTTTCCGATGGTGGTCATCTTCGTCATTGTCATTGTGCTTGTAGGAACACCTGCTTTTATGATGATGAATATGTAGGAGGATAAAGGATATGTTGACATTGGCATGGGCTAAGACGAAGGCGTTTTGGAAGCAGGAAGACGGATTGGGAATGCTGGAAATGATCTTGATTATTGCGGTTATTATTATCATTGCGTTGTTGTTTAGAAAGGAACTACTTCGGATCGTGGAAAGATTACTGAATAAAGTGGATAAAAAAAGCGATGAAGTCTTTGATTAAGCCTTTCATAAGAAAAACCGAGGGAAGCTTCACGGTCGAAGCTTCCCTCGTACTTCCCATCGTTTTGTTTGTCACGATGATTCTATTGTTCTTCTGCCTATACGTTTACCAGCAAAGCTTTCTTCATCAAACGGCTTCCGCTGTGGCGGAGCGTTCGGCATACAGCTGGGACAACAGCCATAAAGAGGCAGCAACCGGGGCAGTAGCGAAGGGGCAATACGATTCGCTGTACTGGCGACTGAGCGATGACGGAATGCTAGGTGTACTGTTCGGTTGGAGCGGATTGACGGATAAAAAGCAAACGGTTGCTCTTCCGGGAACTGAGGAGACGACCGGGGCACTTCCCATTCTTAAACTGAATCATTCCGGTACTATGGTCTCTTCAGAAATGAAGGGGGAAATCAGTTATCAGAACTCGATCCTGCAGCGGAAGATCTCAGTAGGTTTAAACCGCGTGCTATCTCTGCCACCGCTGAATGGCATGCTGAAGGATGGCTCGAATGTTATCACCAATGCCAATTCCGCAGTGGTAGAGCCAATGGAATTTATCAGGACCGTAGATCTGATGAGATATTACGGATCGAAGTTTAAAGGGTCAGGGGGAAATGAAAAAACAGATCCGGGCAGTGCCAAGGAGGTACTGAATAAATTCAAGCACTGAGGAAAGAAGCGAGAATCTGAAGAGGGGGGACGAGGGTGTTCGCTAAAAGGCGATCGGAAAGTGGATCGGTTTCCGTGTTCTTGATTATGATTTTGGCCTTTATATTTGCTTTTGTGGCCCTATTTATTGACTATGCCCGCATCGCAGCCATGAAGGTTCAGAGCGAGCGTCTGGTGCATGCGGCGGTTCGTTCCGTGATGTCCTCCTACGACCCCGAACTTCAGGAACGGTATGGGTTATTTGCATATGGGGAGCAGAGCGGCGACCAGATCATGGCGAGCGTTCTGAACAACAGCATGGAAAAAGGAGTACGGACCGATCGGTTTGATATCCTGCCGATGGAGCTGGACACCTCGGGCCTGAAAATGGACAGGATGTTGGGGGAATATGATATTTTCAATCACGAAATCGGTGAAGAAATGAAATACAAGGCGCCGATTGATTTCACATTAGAAATTCTGGGAAAGTTCAAGCCTTTGTCTTCTTCGATGAAAGAGGCATCTGATACGGTTGATGTGCTCCGTAAGCTGCAAAAGCTGTATGACAAACGGGAAGCAGCGCTGGATCAAATGCTATCCAAGCAGAAGAAGGCTGCGCAAAGCGGAAGTGGGATACCAGGTATTCTAATGGGGCTGTACTCAACCTCTATATCCAATGAGTCACTAGGTTCTTCACGAGTAACCGCTGCGGCAGGAATCGCAGCCCAGTACGATGATTACGTCAGCAAAGCGAATGAGGATGCGAACAGGGACGAAGATGAAGATCCGCAATATAGTGATGAGATCGAAGATTATTTATCAAGCTCGGCAGACGTTATGGCCCGGCTTGGAAGTAAACAAGATTCGGCTGGGGAAAGTCATTCGAAACTGCTGCAGGAAGCGCATCAGGCATGGCAGGAAGCTTATGAGCAAAACGAGAGAATGAAAGAGGTCATTGCTGCTTCCGAAAGCCGGACGGAAAGTGCGGGCTATGACGAGGTTTCCGGTGGCAGTATCCCGGGAACCTCGCCGGAAACAAGCGGGGATGATTCCGATACGATCCGCGGATTGCGGGGACAAACGGAAAAACTGCTGCTGTCTGAAGACCTGCTAAGCAAATTGAAGAATGAGATTGACAGACAGAAGGATGAATTCAGCACGGCAGATCGCAGCCTATCGACAGCCATGTCCGCACTTGGAAGTGCCTCGGGCTTAAGCAGCAGCTCCGGCTACATGAAAAGTACGATCATATCGGCTCGTGGATCAATAGATTCTTATTTACGAGCTTACGCTGAATCGGGCTCGTCCAATAAGCTGGATCAGGAAGCAGCTCAGCTCGAACAGCATCGAGCATCCGACAAGGAACGAAAAGAAAAAGAGAAGCAGGGCAAGGCCAAGCTCAAGGATGCAGCCAATATACTGGAGCGGATCAACGAGCTTGATAAAAAGGCGAAGGGATATATGGAAGAGTATAGAACACTTCAGACCTATTATGACGAGAGCATGGAGTTCAACAAGCAGCTATCCGACGGAGACTATCAGGGGGCTGATCTGGACAATGATCCCTATGATGCTGGGAAATCCGCAATGAAAGACATGGATGGATTGTATGGTGCCATGGCGGGAATGATGTCGGGACTGAAGGATGAATTGCTCCAAAATGAGTATGCTGCACAATATTTTAAACATTTTGACATCAGCAGCCTGAAGGACGCGGCTAAGAACCCGCAAGAAGATCTGGGAGATGCAGTCGTTGACCAATTAAGCGTTAAAAATCAGCAACTGGAGTACATACTTTATGGGTTTCATAATCCGGTCGGAAACATCTCGGCAGCCTATGCAGAAATATTCGCCTCCAGACTTGCCATACGCACGATGGAAGGATTGGTCAAGAACAGCGGCCTAGGTCATCCGCTGCTGGTGTTGGCTGCTGCGCTGCTCTATGGCATCGAAATGGCTATTGTCGACATGATCACGCTTTGCGAGACAGGATCGGTAGAGCTGTCCAGCTATATTAAAGTGAAAATCACTTACCGGGATTACCTGCGGCTCTTCCTGTTGATCCACAGCAATAATCAGAAAAAAATGTCTCGCATGCTAGCGCTCATCCGGTTCAACACCGGAATTAATCCGGCGGAACGACCAACGTATGCTTCGGGAGAAGTAAAGGTGGGTATGAGGCTGTGGTTCCTGCCGGGTGTGATGAAAATGATCGGATATGCCGGTGGCAGCCCGGACGAAGTGGAAGGAAACCGATATTATGCGGTCAAACAAGCGGATTACTCTTATTAGCAGAGGCCTGAGGAGATGTCTGAAAATCAGGATATTTCGAAACGGCCGGCAGGGAAGCATGGTGGTAGAGGCATCGATCGTAATGCCGATGTTCGTACTATTCGTTATTTTTCTTATATACATGGTGCAAATGACCCTGATCTCAACCGCTTTGCAAAGCACTGTCTCCGATACAGTGAAAATGGTGTCGACCCATATATACCCCGTGGCGCTGGCAATAGAGCAAAAGACGCCTGATACGAACGGCAAGGAGCCTGCTGGGAGCTGGAACATTCCGAAGCTTTCGCTCAGCGACTGGGCTGCGCAATACACAGATACTTTGCCTGCGCCTTTGAACGAGTGGATGGCTGGTGCGGTGGACAAGGTGGATGAGCCCCTTCAGGATTTGAAGAACCAGGTTGCCGAGGCAGCCCTTGATCCTGTGGTGAAGCCATTTTTAAAGCCCTACATGGAAAGCAACCTGCTGAATTACGACAGAATTCATGTGTCAAATATACAGATTCCTAATCTAAAGACACGCACAGATCCTTATTTCGGTATCGAGGTAAGCTATGAGCTGCCGATGAAGGTGCCGTTTCTGAATAAAAAAATCGTACTTCAGGCCAAGGCACAGGAACGTCTGTGGATCGGGGAGACAGAACCAAAAAGCGCGGATGGTAATGAAGGGGAGTCAGAACAAGGCACTGAGGACGTGCAGGTATTAGAAAAGCCTGATCCGGCTTATGTAGGCAAAAAAGCCAAGGTACGAGTGAAGATGACGCCGGGAGCTACGGCCAATCTGTCCGTTTTTTATAAAAGCGGTCAAAGTACAGCCAAATATCTGGGGGAGAAGCAAGCGGACGCTGAAGGCTACATTGAATGGGAATGGTCTGTGGGGCCCAATACGACGCCAGGAACTTGGCCGTTTGTCATCACCACGGGAGACGGTAAGAGGACCGAGGTCATGTTCACTGTTGTAAAGGGATAGATGCGGGTGCATACACGACATCCATAACTGATGGAAATGAAGGAGGAAGTTTAAAGACATGGATGCTTCAATCTGGGGCTGTGCATTCATCGTAATCATGGCTTTTGTTACGGATATTCGAACCATGAAAATTCCTAATTGGTTAACATTAACGGCGATGCTCAGTGGAGTTCTATTTCATGTAATAACGAATGGAATGCATGGGTTGGCTTTTTCCGCCAAAGGCTTGGCCGCAGGATTCGCTTTAGTGCTCATTATGCACATGATTGGTGCGGTTGGGGCTGGTGACGTCAAACTATTCGGCGGTATCGGCGCTTGGCTGGGCACGCTGCTTACCGTCCAATGCCTGGTGTATTCTGTGCTTTGCGCCGGAGTGATAGGAATCCTGATTCTGCTGCGGAGACGTGAGACTGTGCAAAGGCTTCGAAAGGTCGTGGGAAGTCTGGCAGGAGTTTTCATTTTAAAAAGCTTTCAGTTTCTGAAGACGGGGAAGGAGCAGCAGCTTCGTTTTCCATTTATGGTCGCCGTGGTTCCCGGTTATATTTTTGCATGTATTTCCGCATTCGGTTAGGGGGAATCCAAATGGTTGATTTAACGAGAGATTTCATTCAACAAGGCGGAACCTTCATGATCCTGTCCGGAAAAGAGGGAATCCGTTCGGAGAAACTGAGCAAGGTAGAAGTATCCATGATATCTGCTTCCCGTATCCCGCATTTCTTGCCGCTTTATGTAAAAGAGGTCGATTTGCTGGTGTCCTTCCGTTATGACATTACGGAGAAGAAAATGCTATCGCATATGTTAAAGGGTGAAAGAATGAACATGACTGAATACTACAGTCTGCTGCTTCAGGTAGCGGAAACGCTGGAAGAAAGCGCCATGTACATGCTTCACCCTGGAAAGTATGTTTTGGATGAAGACTATATCTTTATGGACGGATCGCTTCAGGAAGGAACGATATACTTAACTTATATCCCGCTTGAAGGAACAGAGGGTTTGAAAGCGGTCAACGTCAGCTTGAAGGAACTTGTTACCCGGTTCATGGCCTCAGTAACGGAGCTGAGCGGTGGGGGCGTCCAACAGCTGTTGCAGTATACGACTTTCGAGGAGTTTACGGTGGGCGGATTTAAAAAGCTGCTTCTTGGTTTGCTATCCCGCGAAGGCGAGCCGGACAAATCCTCAGCAGCTGAAGTCAGGCAGAATCGGGTTCCTGAACCACTCCGCGAACGAATATCAATAGGCTCCAAGAGTGAGAGATCCAGTGACACGAATGAAACAGCTTCCGCTTCAAAGCGTGCAGACCATATTCCTTATTCTTCAATAGGGAATGCGGAACAAACGGTTGTGAAGACCTTGGGAGGGAGTGCGCCGGAATCCGGATTAAAACGCGGTAGAAGCGCATTACCGGGCAAAGCGTCTCCTTCGCCCGGAACAAACCGGAACCATAAGCAACATCAGAATGCAGAAACGGAAACTCCAGACTTTTTTAAGAATTGGAACGGCTATGGATCCAAGACTGACGAAGAGGTAGCAGCCGATGAAGAGAGCGATCCGAAATCTGCCTCGTCACGAAAAACGTACATAGCTCTCTGCTGTTTATTGGCGGCGGCGATCGTATGGAGACTGATATACATGCCAGCACCAAGCAATGGAACATTGATAGTGTGCGTGATCCTGACCCTTATTTTGGTTGTAATCGCGCTGCTGTGCTGGACGGGCCGACTTTTCGCGTCTAAGAATGCAGTTTCGGCTCCCGATACCTTTGGAGGTCTACCTGATTTTGGTTCGGCTGAGCTCACTGGGGAAGCCAAGCAGGGCAAAGGGCGCTCCCGTTTTGAGGTTGAACAATTAACGGGTTTTTTTAGAGGGAGCGTAAAGAAAGAAAAAGAGAAGCCTGATATGAACATTTCTGATCCGGAGCCCGACTGGAAATGGACATTCCCCCAAGACCCACCAGTTCAAAGATTGGCTGACAGCATGGAGAGCGGTAGAATGAGTGGCAGGACAGGCAAAGAGATGACTGACGGAGAAATGCGTATTTCGTCACTGAACCAAAGAGTATGGAATCACGCCGACATTAGAACAGAAGGTAATACGGATTTCGAAGAACAGGATTATTATGGTCAGCTTGGCCAAAGAACCGAGTTATTGAATTCAGGACAAGGCGGCGCGACGGTACTGCTGAATGGATCGATTCCTGCAAAAAAGAACGCAGCTGTACAGACAACAATGCCCGCAGGTTATCTGTTGAGAGAGGGGGATGAGGGGGCGCGGGGAGAGCGGATTGAGCTCAGACAACAGCATTTCGTCATTGGACGATCCGAAGAAGTGTCGCAGTATGTGGAAATCTCCATGGGGGCCTCGCGTGCGCATGTGGAGCTGAGCCGGACCAAAGACGGAGGATACCTGATCAAGGATCTCGGCTCCAAGAATGGTACTCGTCTGAAAGGGGAGACGATGATTCCTTACAAGGAATACCCACTACATGACGGAGACGAATTTATTATCGTTAAAGGAACATACACGTTTCGTTCCGCTTAGTGACCTTTTAAGTTCTCAAGAGCCTGCCGCAATGTCGGGAAGTCAAAGCGGAAGCCGTATTTCACGGCCTTATCCGGGATGACTCGCTGCCCTTCCAATAGGATAAGAGAAAGCTCGCCAAGAACGGTTTTCATCAGAAAGGAAGGAACCGGGAACCAGTGAGGGCGGTGATAAGCACGACCAATTGTTTGACCAAACTGATTGTTGGTCACAGGCTCCGGCGCGGATGCATTCACAGGTCCGTCGATATCGCGATCGGTGATACAAAATTCAATTAACCGGACCATATCCTGCAGATGAATCCAGGATACCCACTGCATCCCGCTGCCGATCCTTCCTCCGAATCCGAGCGTATATGGCAACTTCATGAGCGGAAAAGCACCGCCGTTTGTCCCTAGCACGACACCAGTCCGAAGCTTGACTAGACGAACACCTTGAATCAGCTCAGCGGCATCTTCCCATTCTTTGACGACTGATGAAGGGAAGTCAACGACATGTTCCGGGCTGTCTTCACTAAATGTATCGCTGCGCGAAGTGCCGTATATGGCTATAGCGGAAGATTGAACTACCACTTCCGGCTTCTGATGCAGGGCTTGAACCAATTTGGCTACGGCCATTACGGTTGATAACCTGGACTCTATGATGCTTTTTTTGGCTTTGGGTGTCCAGCGCTGGTTCAGGGAGGAGCCGGCCAGATTGACGATGGCCTCAGTTCCCTCCAGCAGGGCAGGATTTACATCGATTTGCTCCCAAGTCAGGTACTTCACTTCCGTTTCTTCGGTTTCCGGCTTTTTACGGGTAATGATGAATACTTCATGTCTTTGTTGCAGAAGATGATCGGAGAGTGCCTTCCCGATAAAACCGGTTCCACCGCAAATCGTGATTTTCATAGCCAGTACGCTCCTTTTTTTATGTATCATATCCTCAAGAGATTGAGCTTCAAATGAAATCCCATACTGAATAATGAGCGACAGGTATGAGGAGATCTTTGCTGCTTAACATTTGTAAAGCATTCATGATGATGTTGAACCAATACCTGTCTGCCTTACATAAAAGTTCTAAGGTACGGGTATGATCGATCTCATATGTGATTTTTCGTATGCAAAAGCCCCCTGGGACACGGGATCAGACTGATGAAATGGTTCATTTCTTCAATTTGATGCTCCTGTCAGGGGGCTTGTTTTCTACAGATGATGGATCTACTTTTGCATCAGGTGCTCATACGGCTTGTAGTCGATCTGATTTTTGTTCAGGAAAGCAATGAGGAACTTATTGTCTCTTTTTGGCGTGGCAGAAATGTAACCTTTAATACAGTGATCACGGGTTACCTCTGGCGCTCTGGCTTCCAAAGCGATTTTACCGATCTCGGCCGCAATCGAATGCTTGGCGATATCACGAAATGGTCCAGGTACTGGCTTAACCAATTTGTCCAAAAATGCTTTGGATTCATCCGTCCACAGATGGCGGCTTGCTTCCACCCAGTGATTCTGCCAATCCAGCTTGGATCTGCCGTCTGTCTTTGGCAGTACCTTCAGAAACTTACGGATCATGAAATATCCGCCGATGACCATACAGGTCAGCAGGATAACCGCCCAAACCATGACGGAATCCATAAAGATATTCGAGGGCATCGATGAGGACAGAAGCCTCGTGCCCAATGAACTATGCATGTGGTTCACCTCTAGGATAATCTTCTATTCATTAAACCTTTTTCTGAATTATAACGCATTTCTAGATTTATTTCAGTATTCACGCTAAAATAAGGGATAATTCGAATGAGGAGGATGGATTATGCTGAAAATCGGTTCTCATGTGTCCTTTTCGGACAAGGGCCTATTAAGTGCAACCAACGAAGCCAACAGCTATGGATCGAGCTCGTTTATGATATATACCGGCGCTCCGCAGAATACGCGCCGCAAGCCGATTGAATCGATGTATCTGGAAGAAGGCAAGGCATTAATGAAGGAAAGCGGGTTTGAGGAAATTGTCGTCCACGCGCCTTACATTATCAACCTTGGATCGTACAAGCCGAATACGTTCGAGCTGGCGGTCAGCTTCCTGCAGGAGGAGATTCGCCGCACGCATGCCATAGGCGTGAAGAATATCGTGCTCCATCCGGGTGCGTATACCGATAAGGACCCGGATTACGGTATCGAGCGGATTGCCGAAGGGCTTAACGAAGTGCTGGACGGAACGAACGAAACCGAAGTTCATATCGCGCTCGAAACCATGGCCGGCAAAGGAACGGAAATGGGTCGTACCTTTGAGGAAATTGCGCGTATGATTGAGAAAGTGAAGCACAATGAACGACTGACGATTTGCATGGATACATGCCATATTCATGATGCCGGTTACGACATCGTGAGCGATCTGGACGGCGTGCTTGAAGAATTTGACCGCATCATCGGACTGGACCGCATTGGCGTCGTTCATATCAATGACAGCAAAAACCCGCGCGGAGCCGGCAAAGACCGTCACGCACCTATAGGTTCCGGATGGATTGGCTTTGATACGATCAATAGCGTCGTACATCACGAAAAACTTGCAGGCAGACCTTTTATCCTGGAGACGCCATGGATCGGCAAGGATGCCAAAACGCAGCGCCCGATGTACGAGATTGAAATCGCGCTTCTTCGCGGCAATGTATCAGAACGTTTCGGCGCGGATTTTATCAATCAAGTGGAAGACCTGCATACGTATTTTGCCAAGCAGGATCTGAATCCCCGCCAATATGTTTTGGATGTGTGGTCACTGCTTAAAAATGACGCCAAAGCGAAAAAAGCGGATTCGCGTGAACCGCTGGAGCGCTTGTACGATCAGATTACGGAAGCCAAACTGTTCCCTGATCTGAGCGAGGAGCAAATCAACGAGCGTCTGATCGCTTGCCTGGCAGGCAAAGAAGCTTTGAAATAATCATATTGGCTCAACATCGGGAAATAGTTTGACAAAAAGCGAAAGCAGGCGGGCAGTGATCGGAAGAACGATCCGTCACCGCAGCGGTCACCTTGCGCGATGTCTAGAGATTATTTCAGGTTTTGAGCCAACGATTTTACATGTATATAAACAGAACTAAGATAGACCATCATTTTTTTCATGAACAACATGATCAAAAATGAAGGGTTGCACTTTCGTTCAATTGATTTAGATAGAGAGTATGAGGGAGGAGCAGGAATCTCATGGAACTACATGTCAAAAAAAATGCCTCATCTGCTTCACAAGCACATCTAAACCGCGCACGCATGCTTATTTCTTGTCCGGATGGACCGGGAATCGTCGCTGCCGTATCGCATTTTCTGCACCAGCATGGAGCCAATATCGTTCAATCCGATCAATACACCATGGACCCAGAGGGCGGCATGTTCTTCATGCGCGTGGAGTTTGATCTGGCGGATTTGGAGCAGCGATTGCCGGCTCTGGAAGAGCAGTTTGAGGCGGTAGGCTCGAAGTTCAATATGCAGTGGCAGATCTTTAACGTCAGCCGCAAGAAAAGACTCGCTATTTTCGTTTCCAAAGAGGACCATTGCCTGGTGGAGCTGTTGTGGCAGTGGCAGGCAGGCGATTTGGATGCCGAAATCGGAATGGTGGTCAGCAATCACCCGGACATGAAGGAGTATGTGGAGTCGTTTGGCATACCGTATCATCATATTCCGGTGACGGCCGATACGAAAAAAGAAGCAGAGCAGCGCCAGCTTGATGTGGTGGGCAGCGACATCGATGTCATTATTTTGGCACGGTACATGCAGATTATCTCTCCGACCTTTATCGAGCATTACCGCAACCGGATTATCAATATTCACCATTCGTTCCTTCCGGCCTTCGTCGGCGGCAAGCCTTATGCGCAGGCCTACGAACGCGGCGTGAAAATTATCGGAGCTACCGCCCACTACGTTACGGAAGTACTGGACGGAGGCCCGATCATTGAGCAGGATGTGCAGCGCGTCAGCCACCGCGACGATGTCAGCGAGCTGAAGCGGATCGGCCGTACCATTGAACGCGTCGTTCTGGCAAGAGCCGTCAAATGGCATATCGAGGACCGGATTCTGGTTCATGAAAACAAAACCGTCGTGTTTAACGGCTAGTACGTGTTCTTTTTCTAAGAATTGCAGCATTTCAATCCGTTATGAATCTTATAGCTGATTTCTACTAGATCTAAAAGCCTGCTTCCGTGTGAAGCAGGCTTTTCTTGTACCAGCAATATAAACCGCTGCTAACAAGGTTCATTCTCATGGGAAGTAAGCAGCAGATGCTCCTGATGTCAATAAAAGGAGGGAAATGATAAAGCTTTCTTTTTATTTTAATCGCCCAAATCGACCTGACAAACCTAATTTCTACCATTTGTAAAGAGGTTTATACAAAATTTTCTTTAGGAAATTTTAAGAATATTGAAGTGAACTTAAGAAACGAAGCGTCTTTATTATCGTAAGATGAAATCAAGCAACGATCAGAGAGGGGTAGAAATGTTGTCTTTGAACAAACGTGATATGAAGCGGACGAGCCTAATGTTATGGGCCATGGCGATGTTACTGCTGCTTCCGATTGGGATTGGAGGCGTGTCGATTGCCCATGCCGACGCCAAACCCTCCATTGAGATGAAAAGCGAAGTCGGGTATGGGGGGAAAATGAAGAATGGCACGTGGAATCCGCTGAAATTTACCTTGACCAGTAATCAGGATCTATCAGGCGATATTGTATTTCAAGTGCTTCAGAGCCAATTTGGTAACAGTCCGGCCTCATATGTTCAGCATGTAGAGCTGCCAAAAGGTACGGCAAAAGAAATTATCATGGCGGTACCGGGGCAGCAGTATAACAAAAACAATAATGCGGTCCTGTTTTACGAAGGCTCGGTTGAAAAAGGAAAATTGGTCAATCTTTCATCCGGCACAAGTTATATCAATGCTTCTACCTACATATCCACGAATGTCGGTATCTTGTCGGATGATCCGGATGCGATGAACTTTCTTGCCATCCTGCAAAGCGGAGGTTCGAATATGAATGTCCTTCATATGAAGCAGAACGATATTCCTACGGATCCGATGCTGCTGGATGGGCTGGATATATTAGTGTTCAATCGCTTTGCTACCGACACGCTATCGTCCGATCAGGTCAAGGCTATCGAGCAGTGGGTCAAAACCGGGGGAGAGCTGATTCTTGGAGGGGGCGCAGCATACCCGAAGACAGCGGCACCATTCGCCGAGATATCGCCCGTCGAGTACAAAGGGACCTTCAGCGTAACCTCGCTGCCTGAGCTGGAAAAGCTGGGAGCCTATAAGCAAGGGAGTGCTAAAGGCGCTGCAAAGCTGAATTTGGGCGGTGAGGTTACCTTATCCGATGCCGTACCTGTAAAAGATGCAAAGCTGCTCTATACGACCGGCGGCAAGCCGCTGTTTGCGAGCCGGCAGGTCGAGAGCGGTAAGGTGCTCTACGTCGCGTATGACGTTGCCATGGAGCCAGTTGCTTCTTGGGCCGGAAATCCGTCGGTGTGGTCCGCGTTGCTTGGCAGCAATTTACAGACGAACAATATGAATGTCATGCGGGGAAATATTAATCCGCTGATGAATTTGAATTATATTCTTAACTTCTTCCCGTCCCTGAAAATGCCTTCGTTCCAAGTGCTTGCGTGGCTGATCGTCATCTATGCCATCGTCGTCGCGCCGCTGCTATATTTGCTCTTAAAGAAAGTAGACAAGCGGGAATGGGCTTGGTGGATAATTCCTTTGATCGCGGTCATCGCGAGCGGAACGGTATACATGATCGGGGCTTCGGATAAAACGAAGGAGCTGGCCCATACGTTGAACGTCGTTGAGCTCGATGGCAGCGGACAAGGGAAAGTCAAAAGCGCAACAGCGTTTTTCTCGCCCGGCAGCGGAAACTACCATCTGGAGCTTCCTGTCAATTCATATGTGACCATTCAGCGGGACGGCAGTTCATTTTCAGATTCACAAGACAGCCGAAACCTGATCGAGGTCAGCTCCAAAGATACGGGCGTCGAGCTGTTGGACATGCCGCAGTGGTCTTTAGCCAAGCTATGGGTGGAGCAGCGCGCCAAAAATGAGGGGTTAGGCGAGTTTGGGGTCAGCCTTTTCATTAATAATAAGGGTGCGATTGACGGGAAAGTCGTGAACAATACTTCGAAGAACGTAGCCCATGCAGGACTCGTCGTAGGCGGCAAGCTGTATCCGCTGGGAGATCTGGAGAAAGGAAAGTCCATTTCTCTTGCCTCGGTTAACAATGCGCAAGCGGTACGTACCGGTGGTCTGAGTTATGCCATGTTCCAAGGATATTCAACAGGCGGGAAAGACCCCTATAACCGGGAGAGGGGCATGCTGGACAATTATATTCAAGCTTCTTCCTGGTCTTCACAGGATGCCTTTATTGTAGCTTTCAGCAAGGATAAGCTTTTTAACTATCGCAATGACGGCAAAGAGATCGAGAGTGATCAATTGAACCTGTGGATTCAGCCGGTGGATATCAGCTGGGCACAAAATGGAAAAGTGAACATTCCTTTCGGATTTGTCAATCCAATCGTTAATCAAATTGCATCTTCGGGTTGGTACGATAATCCGAACGGGCCCAGCCATTTAGAGCCGGGGTATATTACTTTTGATTATGACGTGCCTGATCTGAAGAGAATGACCAGCGGGACGCTGAAACTTCAAAGCAAAAATCCGGGCAAACAAACGGAATATTATATTTTCGATTATAAAAAGCAGGACTGGGAGCTTCTGAAATGGGATGCGTCCAAGCAATGGAGCGCAGCCAATCCGAATGGTCAGTATGCTTCACAAGGCCGTATCCGCTTCAAGCTGGTAGCCAAGGAAGCTACGGAGTTGATGCTGCCTGAGATCGCAGTAGAGGGGGCAGCGAAGCCATGATCGATATTCAGCATCTAAGCAAGCGGTACGGCAATTTTGACGCGTTGAAAGATATTAGTCTGTACATTCCCGAAGGGACTGTCTTCGGGTTTGTCGGACCGAACGGTGCCGGCAAATCGACGACGATGTCGATATTGGCAACCTTGATGCTGCCAACCTCGGGCATTGCCAAAGTAGACGGCTTCGACGTGACGCAGCATCCGAAAGAAGTGCGGAAAAGAATCGGGTATATGCCGGATTTCTTCGGCGTGTATGATCAGCTGAAAACGACGGAATATTTGCATTTCTACGGAGCCAGTTATAATATCCCGCGCAGCGAACGCGATCAGCTGATTCCGCAGCTGCTGGAGCTTGTGAATTTGAGCGATAAAAGCGATGTGTATGTGGATGGCCTCTCCAGAGGGATGAAGCAGCGTCTTTGCTTGGCGCGGTGTCTCATTCATGACCCGAAAGTGCTGATTCTCGATGAACCGGCTTCCGGGCTTGACCCAAGGGCAAGAATTGAAATGCGCGAAATCTTGAAAGAACTGAAGCAAATGGGCAAGACGATCATAATTTCCTCTCATATTTTGCCTGAGCTCGCAGAGATGGTCGATGAAATCGGCGTAATCGAGCATGGAGAGATGGTGGCTCAGGGAAGGGTATCCGACATTCAAGCCCGGCTTCGCGTTAAAAAAGTGCTGCATATCCGCCTGATGGAGCGGGATGAGGAGCTTGCCGCACGCTTGCGGGATGAAGCCATGGTGTCCGCCGTGTTATGCGATAACACAGGCATCCACGTGCATTTTAGCGGGGGAGACCCCGAGCAGGTGCAGCTGCTGCAAAACATTATGGCGTGGGGATATGCCGTGATTTCCTTTCATGAAGCACAAACCAATCTGGAGGATGTATTCCTCGAAATCACCAAAGGAGGGCCTGCCGTATGAACTTGAGCCGCAAATGGATCAATCCGGTGTTGGACAAAGAATTCCGGTTGCGAATGCGCACGCCGCGCTCGGCGATTTCCCTGCTGGCCTATATTCTGGTCCTGGGTCTGATTGCACTGGGATTCATATACATCACGCTTTATCTGGACAACCAGGGGAACCAATCCTTTAATTCAGGAGCAGGGCGCATGATGTTCTACGTGCTCAGCTTCGCCCAACTGGTGTTAATTGCATTTATGGCACCGGCTTTGACGGCAGGCGTGATTAGCGGCGAACGGGAAAAGCAGACGCTTAGCATGCTGCTGACAACCCAGCAAAGCTCATCAACGATTATTTTAAGTAAGCTGTTTTCATCCTTAAGTTTTATGACGCTCATTATCGTGGCGACGCTTCCGATCTACAGCATCGTGTTCTTATACGGGGGCATTTCTCTCAAACAGTTGATCTTTATTTTTTTGTTTTACCTGTTCGTGATGCTGCTGTTGGGATCGCTAGGGGTCCTATTCTCGACTATCTTTAAACGGACCATGGTGTCCGTTATTGTGACCTATGGTGTCGGTTTGTGCATCTTTCTTCTGACGGGCCTGCTGTATTTATTCGTCATGAGCATCGTTCAACGGAATTATTACTCCATGCCGAGCACGACGGGTACGACGTATTCTTTCGTAGGCTATATTCTTGGATTGAATCCTGCGGGAGCCTTGATCAGCCTGTTCGAGCCAAGCTTCTCCAAATCGGCGTTTTTGCTTCGGAACGGCAACCTGAATTCGGATGCTCCGATTCAGCTGTGGCAGGAGTTTGTGCTGGTATACAGCGTGGTGATTATCGGTGCTTTGTGGATTAGCATTCGCCGCATTCGTCCGGTAGCAAGACGCAAAAACAACCATTCGAAGAGCAAGAATTCATCCGTAGAAACCAGTGTCAGCGATCATTCATAAGGAAGCATGTAACCAAACAAAGGAGGACAGCTAATGGACGCCATACGAAAATCGATCAGCAAAGCGAAAGCCCGGCTGCAGCAGTTTCGTCTGGTCCGTTATGCCTTGTACGGATGTGCCGGTGGACTGGGCCTTTCCATTTTGCTGCTGTTTGCGGCACGGTTGTGGCCGATTCCGTATTACCGGTTTCTGGCGATGGCAGCTGTAGCGGCCGGTGTCGCGATCGGCGCTGCTTGGGGCCTGATGCATCGCGTGAAGGATCGTGAAGCTGCCAAGGTCATGGATGCGGCGACAGGCGGGGACGAGCGGAGCGATATGATGGTGACGGCGCTCTCCTTTGCCGAACAAGATTCCTCCGCAGCCCAGTGGCAACGGAAGCAGGCGGCAGCATATGGGAGCAGTTTTATAGCTCAGATGAAGAGCCGGCTTCCTCATCCGAGCTATAAAAAGATAGCTATTGTCTGCAGCGTTCTATTCGTTGTAGGAGCGGGGCTTACGATCCTGCCAAGCCCGATGGATACAAAGCTCGCCGAGGCTGCCCGCCAGAAAGAATGGGTGCAGGATCAGAAGCAAAAAACAGAACAGCTCGTACAGCAGTTGCAGACTCAAAAGCTGGATCAGGCGGTGCAGAAACCGCTGGAGGACTCGCTTCAAGCGCTGCAAAAAAAGCTGGAAGGCCAGAAGGATCCGGAGAAAGCGTTAGCTGAGCTGGAGAAAACGATGAAAGCCATGGAAAAAACGGCTGCGAAGCAAGAAGCTGCCGTTCAGAAGTTGTCCGAGTTGGGACAGAAAATGCAGAACGCTCCGAATATGTCATCGCTTGGGAAGAGTCTTGCCCAGGGAAAATCGGAAGATCTGAAAAAAGCAATGGAGAACTTCAAACAACAGGTGAAGCAGCTTTCACAAGAACAAAAGGAGCAGTTGAGGGAGGCTTTGAACAAGCTGGCCGATGAAGCAGCTAAAAATCCGGAGACCCAGGCGCTAAAGGAGGCGCTGAAGAAGACGGAAAAGGCGCTGGCTAAAGGGACAGAGGACAAAGAAGCGGATGAAGCGCTGAATGACCTGGAAGCAGCGCTTGCCAAAGCGCTTGCAGCCCGGGCAGCCGCATCCAGCCAGTCCGCGGCTGCTTCGAGCATGAGCTCCAAACTCGCTTCACAGGGACTTGGGCTGGCTTCGCAAATGACCGCTGCCGGCATGCAAGTGCCGGACACCTGGAGCAGCGGAGGGAGCGCAGAGGAGCTTGCTTTGGCTGAGGAGGCGGGTGAAGGAGAGCCGGAGGATAGTGGCTCCACTTCACCGGGAAGCAGTGGTACGCAGGGCAGCGGTTCCGGCAGCGGCTCCGGCAATGGCAACGGCTCCGGTAATGGCAGCGGAAGCGGGTCAGGCGGCAATGGACGGGGAGCTGGTCAAGGAGCAGGAGCCGGTTTAGGTGCAGGCGGGCGTGATCTGGTGATGACTCCGCGTCAATTTAAGGGCAGCGGCAATAAGCAAAACGATAAAGGACCGTTAAAGGGGCAGGGCGGTACGATCCAAAAAGGCGGAGTTTCTCCGGCCGTGGACGGTGCCAGCCGCCCGTATGAGGAAGTGTACAAGGAGTACGAGGCCGAGGCGAAGAAATCGCTTGGACGTCAGGAGCTACCTCAGCAAATGCAAAGTTTGGTGGAGAGCTATTTTACCGGGATTAATCCGAATCCATAATAAAAATTTTTATCGGTGTACCTCCACAGAAGCCAGACCGCGTATAGCGGAAATTTTTATTGCGATATCAGGAAGCGGATTTCTGGAAGTAGGTCCATCTGATATCTAAATAAAATTTTTATCGGTGTACCTCCACAGAAGCCAGACCGCGTATAGCGGAAATTTTTATTGCGATATCAGGAAGCGGATTTCTGGAAGTAGGTCCATCTGATATCTAAATAAAATGTTTTATCGGTGTACCTTCACAGAAGCCAGACCGCGTTTTAAGAGAAGTTTATAAAACATCATTATTTAAGGGAACCAGGAGGAGCATGAACGATGCAGGAAATCCAAATCCAGCCTGAAGCCTGGAAAGAAACGATATCGCATGTGCGCAGTCAGATCGGTGAGATCATTGTTGGGCAGCAGGAAGTTGTGGAGCAGATGCTCTGGTGCATTTTTGCCGGGGGACATGCGCTGCTGGAAGGCATTCCGGGACTCGGGAAGACGATGCTGGTCCGCACGATTGCCGACACGCTCGACCTGTCCTTCTCACGCATTCAGTTTACGCCGGACCTCATGCCGAGCGATATTACAGGAACACAAATCCTGTCGTTCGGAAGACAAGGCGAGACCGGAATGACGTTCCAAAGCGGGCCTCTATTCAGCAGCATCGTACTCGCGGATGAGATCAACCGCGCCACGCCGAAGACGCAAAGCGCGCTGCTGGAAGCCATGCAGGAGAAAACGGTGACGGTTGGGAATGAAACACATCGTTTGCCAAGTCCGTTCTTCGTGCTGGCGACGCAAAATCCGCTCGAAAACGAAGGAACCTATCCACTTCCGGAAGCGCAGCTGGACCGTTTTCTCCTTAAAATTCTCGTGCCTTATCCGAATGCGGATGAACTCAAAGAGATCGTGAGAAGAACGACATCCAATGATGCACCGACGATCGTGAAGCAGGCTGGTCCGGAGGAATTATTGGAGATTCAGCACGGGGCAAGAGAAGTTCTGGTTGCTGACGAGGTGCTGGACTACGCCGCGAAACTGCTGATGATGTCCCATCCTGAAGAGTCATCCGCGCCTGATGGCGTGAAGAAATATGTGCGTTTCGGCTCTGGTCCGCGCGGCATTCAATCGATAATTTCCACGGGTAAGGTCCGGGCGATTTGCCAGGGAAGAATGCATCTGTCGCAAAGCGATATCAACGCCGTGGCCGTTCCGGCGCTGCGCCACCGGATATTTTTGAATTTCGAAGGACAGGCCATGGGCGTGACTACCGATCAAGTCATTAACGAAATGCTGCATGCGCTTGGAGGAAGATTATGAGCCCTGCCCATCTGCTGCCTCCTGAATGGATGGCACTGCTGGATAGGCTGTCGCTTGGCTCGGGCAAAAGGGTCGCGGGCACGCTGCAAGGAAAGCGCCGCTCAAGCAGGCTAGGCTCCTCGCTCGAGTTTGCCGACTACCGTTCCTATGCACCCGGCGATGATGTTCGCCGCTTCGACTGGGGCGTCTATTCCCGTACGGGAAAGCCTTTCGTGCGCCAATTTATGGATGAACAGGAACTGATGGTCAGCTTGTATGTGGACTGCTCGGCCTCGATGGACTTTGGGGGAGCGCCGCTGCTTGATGGCAAGCCGGACCGTAACCATGGTGAGAATAAGCTGCTGTTTGCCAAGAGGCTTGCGGCGAGCATAGGCTATATCGCGCTTTGTTCGTATGAGCGAGTGGGAGCGTACTGCTACAGCGATCGGCTGGAAGGCCGATTGCCGATACTCCGCGGACGGGCTTCCGCAATGAGATTGTTTCAATTTCTGCAGGAGATGCCGCCCGGAGCTGAAGGGAGCTTGTCATCTGCCCTTGGAGATCCGGGTGCCGTGCCGCGACTATCCGGAATGACCTGGATTTTCTCCGATTTCTGGATGGATGAAGACGAATCGTCGATCGGAAGCATGCTCTCTCGTTTGGCGGGAGCCGGGCAGGAGGTTGTCCTGGTACAGGTATTGTCGCCGGAGGAAATTCATCCGGAGCTCAGCGGAGATCTGCGCCTTGTAGATAGCGAAAGTAACACAGGCAAGGAGGTTGCTATTACGGGACGCGTTCTACAGCGTTACCGCGAGGAATTGGAGCATTATCAGAACAAGCTTCGGAAAATAACATCAGAGCGCGGGATATCGTATGTTGCGATCTCGAGTGACATGACGCTGCAGGAAGCCGTATTCGGCGTTTTGGCGGGATCGGGGCTCGTACGCGTATGACGGAAGCGAATTACCTAAGGGAAAGGAGGCTTTCGAGTGGGAATCGGTTCATGGCTCGGGCTTTGGTTCGGACTTAGCATACCAGCGATTTTGGCGATGTATTTGCTTAAACGCAAATTTCTCGACACCAGAGTGCCGAGCCATCTGCTATGGCAGCGAGTATTGAAGAATCTGGAGGCGAACCGTCCGTGGCAGAAGCTGCAAAACAGGCTCCTTCTTTGGCTTCAGCTGCTTGCCGCCGCTCTGCTTATCTTTGCTCTAATGAAGCCCTTCATATGGACTTCGGGCGGCGGGAAGGAGCATGTCGTGCTTGTCGCGGATACGTCCGGAAGCATGAGTGCGGTAACTACCGCGGGGACCGGGCAGTCCTCTGAGAAGCGTTTGGAGCAGCTGAAGCGGGAGATGAAAGACTATATAAAACGGGATGCAAAAAACAGTGAAATCACCCTGCTGAGCATGAGTGCAGAACCGAGCGTCGTTATTTCCAGGGAAAAGGACCACAGCCGCGCTGTTGACGCCGTTGATTCCCTGCAGCCCTATTTTGGCAAGGCTTCTTATGATGAAACGCTGTCGCTGGCCTCGGCTTTGACCCGGGATGAAACGGATGCGGAGGTTGTCGTTTTTACCGATGGACAGTGGAGAGGCAATCCTTCTTCCATTCCGTTTCAAGTCCCTGTGAGAGTCGTGACCCTGGAGTCCCCGGTCGGCTTTAACCTTACCTTGCAGCAATTCGGCGTGAAGGAAGAGGCGGGAGGAACGACGGCCGTGGCAGTCGTGAAAAATAACAGCGAAGCCCCAAAGTCTGCGGAGGTTAACGTATACGGGGACGGCAAGCTGCTGAAGACAGCATCTGCCGAGATCAAGCCGGGAACATCGGCGACGTTAACGTTTCGGGCTTTGACGGGAGCTGAGGTATACAAAGCAGAAGTGGATGGCCAAGACGATTATGCTGCTGATAATGAGGCGTACGCATTCTCGCAGTCCGCCGACACTCCAAGGATTCTGCTGCTGACCCCAGGCAATCTGTTCCTGGAAAAGGGACTTCAGCTGACGGGTGCGGAGGTGGTTAAAATGACCGTGCCTGAAGCGGGTGAAGATACGCTTTCTGATCAGCCGGGAGAGACAGCCATGCCGGAAAAGAAGCCGGATCTGGTCGTTATAGATGGGAAGGCTCCGTCCTTTACGTCCCAAGGGAAGTGGAAAAAGCTTCTTGAGCGTACTCCGGTCTGGACACTGGGAGGCGGGGGAAGCAAGGTTGCCGTAAACGGCGCCCAGCCAAAACTTGTCAGCCATCCGGTAAACCGCTATGCAAGCTATAGCGGCGTTTATATCGGCAGCGTACTGGACCAAAAGCTTCCGGATTGGGCTGTGGCGATAGCCAGCATCGAAAACCACCCGGCGATCATTGCAGGGTCCGAAAACGGTGAGCCGCGGTTGTCCTTTTTGTTCAATTTACAGGAAACGGATTTTCCGTTGTCGTCGGAATTTCCGATTGTGGTTCATGAAGCTGTATCCTGGCTGACGGAGAGCGGCGGCAAGAGCCTGGGCAGATTTACGGCGGGATCCCGAATTGAAGTTCCGATTGCCGCTGATACCGTTTCAGCCCGATGGGTGGCAAAAGACGGTATGGCCAAGGACATGAAAGTAGAAAGTCAGGAAGCGGATACGGGGGAAAAAGGGCTCAGCGCATTGCAGCAGATTCCGCCTATTCCGGGTCTTTATGCTTTTGAGCAGACCAACAATGCGGGCGAGAAGCTCGAATATCTTGCCGAATCGGCGGCTGATCCGTATGAAGCGCAGCGGGACAACAAGAACGAAGGTCTGGCTGCGATCAGTGAACATGCAGGCGGTGCAGAAACAACGGCCAGCAAGGCATCCCAAGCCCCTTCAGATAAAAGTCGCGGGGAACAGAGCAAGGTACCCCTGACAACGCTGCTCGCCGGGTTAGTACTGCTTATTATTTTGGTGGAATGGGGGGTGTACCAGCGTGGGCGTTCAATTTAACCACCCTTGGCTGCTGCTTCTGATCATCCCACTGGCAGTGCTGATGTATTACGCATACCGGTCAGATTTTCGGTTATCCGGCGCACGGAAAAAGGGAGCGGTTATGCTCCGCTCCGCCGTACTGCTGATGCTGATACTTGCCATTTCCGGTCTGCAATCGTATATCGTTCTCCAGCAGAAAAAAGTCGTCTATGTGTTGGATCGATCCTCAAGTATGCCGGAGGAGGGACAAGCGGAGGCCTGGATGCAAGCATCGGCAGGCACCAAAAAGGAAAAGGACTCCGTCGGGATCGTATCCTCTTCGCTGCAGGCTGCCTATGAACAGAAATTGTTGGACCGATTGCCGCAGAGCCTGCGTATGAATGCATCGCAGAACCCGGACTTTTCCAACCTGGAATCCGGACTGATGTTGGCTGGAAACCTGTTAGACGGCCGCTCGGATTCTAGAATTGTGCTGATTAGCGACGGCAAGGAAAACGTGGGCAGTATGCTGGCGGCGGGGAGAATGCTGAAGGATCAGGGCATCCCGGTCGACGTGCTGGCGTCGCCGTCACGGCAGCAGCAGGATGTGTCTGTAGAAGAAGTAAGCGTGCCTCAACAGCTCTATCAGGCGGAGGCATTTTCGATCGAGGTGCTCGTGCAGAGTACATATAAAGGGCAGGGGGAACTCCGCCTTTACGAGGACAGCCGCGAAATCGGCAGGCAGGCGGTGGATATTGCAGCAGGCGAAAACCGGTATGCGGTCAAAGCACTGGCTAAAACGACCGGCCTGCACCGTTACCGGGCAGAAGTATTCATGGAGGGCGATCAGCAGTCTGCTAACAATGCCGGATATGCATTCACGCGTGTTGACGGTCCACCGAAAGTGCTAATCGTAGAAGGCAAAAAGGGAACTTCCGCGAATATCACCTCCGCATTATCGTCAGGCCTGGTTCAGTATGAAGTGATGCCAAGTCCCGCGCTGCTGCCCAATGAAATGGCTAAGTATGCTGCTTATGATTCTATCATTTTCAATAATGTCTCCGGCGATCAGGTCGGCGAACGCCGAATGGAAATGATTGAGCAGGCCGTGAAAAGCTATGGCATTGGCTTTATGATGGTGGGAGGCGAGGAGAGCTATGGCATGGGCGGGTATTTCAAGACGCCGATCGAACGAGCCTTGCCGGTCTCCATGGAACTGGAGGGCAAACGCCAGATTCCTTCGCTTGGACTGATCCTTGTCATCGACCGTTCCGGCAGCATGTCCGGAGACAAGATGGAGATGGCGAAGGAAGCCGCCATCCGTACGGTAGAGATGCTGAGGCCAAAGGATACCGTAGGTGTCCTGGCTTTCGATTCGAGCAATTGGTGGGTTGTGCCGCCGATGAAGCTCGATAATAAAAAGGAAGAGGTTATCGGCCAAATTCAATCGATTCAAAGCGATGGCGGAACGGATATTTTTCCTGCGGCAGCCTCAGCCGTGGAAGAGATGCTGAAAGTCCAGGCGCAGCGCAAACATATTATTCTGATGACGGACGGCCAATCGGGAGGGAATGACGCATACGGAATGCTGCTTGAACAGATGGTGAACGAGAAGATTACCATGTCAACAGTAGCCGTAGGCACGGATTCGGACGTGAATTTGCTGCAAAACCTTGCTGAAGGGGCCAAGGGCCGCTTTTACATGGCGGAGGACGAGTCGACCATTCCTGCCATCTTCAGCCGTGAAGCTGCCATGATATCGAAATCCTATATCGTGGACAAGCCGTTTGTTCCTGCTCTGCAGGACGCTGGCGACTGGGGGAAATTATTCGAAAATGGCGTGCCGCGAATCTATGGCTACGTCGCGGCCATGGCCAAGCCGGCTGCCCAAACGGTGCTCTCGAGTCCTGAGCCGGACCCGCTGCTGGCCCGATGGCAATACGGTTCGGGCCGCACGGTAGCTTGGACGAGCGATATGATGGGCAAATGGTCCAAGGATTGGGTATCCTGGCCCGCCTTTTCGAACGTGCTGACGCAAATGGTGAAATGGACCTTTCCGCAATTTACCGCTTCGCCTTATGAAGTGAAAACGCAGGTGGAAGGCAACAAGGTCCGATTTGAGGTGAGCGCGGCTGACGGAAGTGGACCTGAGCAGCTGCAGGCGGTGGTGACAGGGGATCAACTACAGCCAAGCACGGTGGACTTGGTGCAGGATTCTCCCGGCAGCTACAGCGGCGAGATCACGGTGGATCAACCCGGGTCGTTCCTGATGTCACTGCAGGATACCACGGGTAAAAGCGTAGCCATGCCGAGCGGGTTGATCGTGCCTTATTCACCGGAATACCGGATTGAAACGGGCGATGCGAAGCAGGAGCTGGAACGTCTCGCCGCCATGACCGGCGGACGTGTTCTGTCATGGGATAAGCCGGAGCAGCTGTTCGCTGCGGCTCCGCGTCCAAGCCGCGAGCTGCATGACCTCAGCTATGCGCTGCTGGTTGCGGCCCTGATCCTCTGGGTCGCAGATATTGCGGTGCGCCGGCTGGCCCTTCCATGGGGCCTGATCGGCGCACGCCTGGCCGCCCTGCTCCGCAGGCGGCCGCAGCCGGCCGGCGGGGCACAGGCCCCGGACGCCGGCCTCGGCAGGCTCGCCGCGCGCAAGGAACGCGCGGCGGCCTTCTACGGCGGCGGCTCCGCTGCGCCGCCGCCAGCACCGGCGCAGCCGCAGGCACGCGCCGGTACCAAGGAAGAAGCCGGAGCGAAGCGTCCGGCTTCAAGCCCGCCGCCGCGCGCCGAGGCGTCGCGCGGGGCGCAGGCAGCCCGGCCGCCTAAGGCGGAGCCGGGCAAGAAAGCGGCGGCTGTAGCCAAGCCGCCGCAGGAAGAGCAGCGGTCCGCTTCGATGGACCGCCTGCTGGCCGCCCGCAAGCGCAACTCGCGCTAAGGCGGATAGCAATCCATCCGCAGCTTCGCAAGTGCATGTATGCCATAATCAAACTCCAAGAGACCCCGCGATGGTTTGCCATCACGGGGCTCTTTTCGATATTGCGAATTTATTTCTAGGCAGGATTTGCGCCAAGCCATTTTTATTGGATACTATCGATTACCTTAACTTTCGACAATTAGCGGTTATTTTCAAATAAGCTGCATGTTTTGCGTGCATTGCGGTTAATGGATAAGGACTATGACGAGGGGGACTTGGCTATTCTAAGGAACGGATTCAGCAGCCGGTCTACTCCGAACAGCGCGAGGCCATACAGGAGGTGTCCGGCGAGCCACCAGGCAAAAGCCGGCATATCTCCGGGCGAAGGCACACGGTCTGATAAGAATGCCAGCGGAAAAAACAGCAGCGCGGACAAGATTCCCAAAACAATTGCGCTTCTGAACGGGCGTGGCCTACGGCTGATCATGATCCAACCGGCATATAGCAGTCCGATCACGAGCGACACGATCAGATGCAAGGCAAATTCGATCCATTCAGGCATGACTGAAGGCAGGAAGCTCACAAAGTCAACATTCAGCAGCAGCCGGTAGACCAGATATCCGGTGCTCCGCTCAACTAGCAACAGAAAGAGGCCGAGCATGATACCGCCGACCAGTCCGCAGAGAAGCCCCTGGAGCCAAAAGGCGGGTGATGAGGCGAGATGTTTGAGACGAATACCCAAGAGGACACCTCCGATGCGTATTTGGTGCGCCACAAAAAAATTGTGACAAATTATGTAGAGTGCGCCTGAAAATACTTCCAGAATGGGACCGCTTTAAATAGCGGCAGATTACGTTTTTCTGTCAATTTGAATCCTGCCAAATCTTGCCGCATAATGACCTTCCCGGGAGGGAATGGTGATAAAGGATATGGAAAAGAAGAGAGCCAAGTGTTACAATAAGTCAAAATGAAACATTCAAGCGGAGCTTCTTCATAATCCGCAAGCAGGAGAAGGCTTTTCGTGCTTTCTTTTGGTTTCATTGTAGTTGATTTCACCAGGATTATGAAGCAGCATCGCTGCCGCATTTAAATTTCCCAGAATACTTTAGGAGGATAAACATGACTGACAAGAATCAAGCGATCGACAAGAAAGAAAATTCGACCATCGACAATCTTTCGATCACCACCATCCGTACTTTGGCTATTGATGCCATCGAAAAGGCGAATTCCGGACATCCCGGCATGCCAATGGGTTCAGCCCCAATGGGTTATCAATTGTTCGCCAAAACGATGAACCACAATCCGGAAAATCCGACATGGATCAACCGTGACCGTTTCGTATTGTCCGCAGGACATGGCTCCATGCTGTTGTACAGCTTGCTGCACCTGAGCGGTTATGATCTGCCAATGGAAGAGCTGAAACAGTTCCGTCAGTGGGGAAGCTTGACTCCAGGTCACCCTGAATTCGGACATACCGCTGGCGTCGACGCAACGACCGGACCTCTGGGTCAAGGGATTGCGATGGCTGTGGGTATGGCTATGGCTGAAACTCAGCTGGGTGCAACATATAACAAAGATCAATTCCAAGTCGTTGATCACTACACATACGCGATTTGCGGCGACGGCGACCTGATGGAAGGCATCTCTTCTGAAGCAGCTTCCCTTGCAGGCCACCTGAAGCTTGGCAAATTGATTACACTATATGATTCCAATGACATTTCCCTGGATGGCGAGTTGAACCTCTCATTCTCTGAAAATGTTCAAAAGCGCTTTGAAGCTTATGGCTGGCAAGTGCTGCGCGTAGAAGACGGAAACGATCTTCCTGCCATCGAAAAAGCGATCGCTGAAGCGCAAGCAGAAACCGAAAAACCAACCCTGATCGAAGTTAAAACCATCATTGGCTACGGCAGCCCAAACAAACAAGGCAAAGGCGGCCATGGCGGTACGCACGGCTCTCCGCTGGGTTCAGACGAAGCCAAACTGACCAAAGAAAACTACAACTGGGTATACGAAGAAGATTTCTACGTTCCGGATGAAGTGCGTGCGCATTTCGCGAAAGTGAAAGAGCATGGCGTCCAAGTGAACAAAGAATGGGACGAACAATACGCAGCTTACAAGAAAGCTTACCCTGAGCTTGCAGCTCAATTCGATAAAGCCGTTGCCGGCGATCTTGCTGAAGGCTGGGATGCTGATCTTCCGAAATACAGCACCGAAGACAAAGCGGTATCCACGCGCGTGGCTTCCGGTAACGCTCTGAACGGTCTTATTCACAATGTGCCGCAGTTGATGGGCGGTTCTGCCGACCTTGAAAGCTCTACAATGACTCATTTGAAAGGATTGTCCAACTTTACACCGCAAAGCCGCGAAGGCCGCAACATTTACTTCGGCGTACGTGAGTTTGGCATGGCAGCAGCGATGAACGGCATGATGCTTCATGGCGGCGTGAAAGTATTCGGCGGTACATTCTTCGTATTCACCGACTACCTGCGTCCGGCCGTACGCCTGGCTTCCATCATGAAACTGCCTGTGACTTATGTACTGACACATGACAGTATCGCCGTTGGCGAAGACGGTCCAACCCATGAACCGATTGAACAGCTCGCTTCCCTGCGCATCATTCCAGGCCTGACCGTGATTCGTCCGGCAGACGGCAATGAAACCTCCGCAGCATGGGCTTATGCTGTAGAGAACAAAGCGAACCCGGTAGCCCTGGTTCTTACACGTCAAAACCTGCCAATCCTGGCCGGAACGGTTGACGGCGCTAGAGAAGGCATTAAACGCGGTGCATATGTGGTATCCGATGCGAAGAACGGCAAACCGGTTGCCCAAATTATCGCTACAGGCTCCGAGGTTCAACTGGCTGTCAAAGCTCAGGAAGAACTCGCCAAAGAAGGCGTTGAAGTTCGCGTTATCAGCATGCCGAGCTGGGATTTGTTCGAGAAACAAGACAAAGCTTACAAGGATTCCGTCATCCTGCCAGACGTGAAAGCCCGTCTTGCCATTGAAATGGCACAAACCTTCGGTTGGGAACGTTATGTCGGCGATCAAGGCGACATTCTTGGCATCACGACTTTCGGTGCTTCCGCCCCTGGCGACACCGTCATTAAAGAATACGGATTTACGGTGGAAAACGTCGTTAGCCGCGTCAAAGCGCTGCTCTAGGACGTTAACCCCTGCATAGATCAAGTTCCAGAAGATGAGGAGCAGTGAGTATTCATGTCGCAATTGAAGAATGCAACCATTGTCAAAGCAGCAAATATTTATTATGACGGTCAGGTTACCAGCCGGACCGTCATCCAGGAAGATGGAAGCAAGGTCACGCTTGGCATTATGCTCCCCGGCACTTATGAATTCGGTACAGATGGTCCGGAAATCATGGAAATTCTCTCTGGTCAACTTAAAGTTCTTTTGCCTGGAGAAGATACCTGGCAAGAAATAAACGGATCAGCCACATTCCATGTGCCTGCCCGTTCCAAATTTGCTCTGGAAGTGTTCAGCGTAACGGATTACTGCTGCTCCTATCCGGCGGAATGATGATCATCCGCAAAGACGCCTTGAGCTTCGGCTCCCGGCTTGCTTTGCTGGATTCCCCTGAAAAATGGATACATGAAAAAGGGTAAGATTGCCTGCTCGGCAATCTTACCCTTCTTATCATTCATGCGCGAAGGCATGCATAGTTTAGGCGTCTATACGTTACACTTATTTGAGCGGCTTGCCGCCGATCGTTTGACCGATCCAGCCTTCATAGCATTTAACGACGGCAGAGAGATCTTCATCTCCGAGCCCTTGGGTTTGGCCGGCCTGGAACAGGTTTTTGGTCAGATCGAGCAGCGGACTTGGAATCCCGGCGCCATCGGTCATGGAGGAAGCAAGCTTGAGGTCCTTCAGCATCAGAGCCAGTGAAAACTGGTTGCTGAAGTCTGCTTCAATAATTTTGCGTCCTTTGAGATCGGCAGCCTTACTGCCTGCGGAACCGAGCTGAACCAGCTCAAGGAAGCTGTCTGCAGGAATACCGGACTTGGTGGCAATCGCAAAGCCTTCGGCCAGAGCCACGTTATTGATGCCGACCATCGTGTTATGCGCCAGCTTGGCTACCGAACCGCTGCCGTTGGGGCCCATATGGATAACCTTTTTACCCATGGTGTCAAAAATCTCGGCCGAGCTTTCGACAACAGAGGCATCACCACCGACCATAAACACAAGTGTTCCGTCTATAGCCGCAGGTTTACTGCCGGTTACCGGCGCGTCAAGGAAATCGGCGCCCTTCTCCTGAATGGATGCAGCGAGTTCTTTGACAAGTCCCGGAGAAATGGTGCTGGAATCAATGACCGTCATCCCTTTTTCGAGCGAATTCAAGATGCCGTCTGCTCCGTAGTACACTTCGCGGATGGAGTCGTCATTGCTGATCATCGTGATGATAACGTCGCGGCCGGCGGCAGCTTCACGCGGAGTTGCGGCTGATGCTGCACCTTCGGCAACCAGGGGTTCGCATTTGGATGCTGTGCGGTTGTATACGGTGACTTCGTAGCCCTTTTCTAGCAGTTTGGAAGCCATTGGCGCTCCCATGGTTCCAAGTCCGATAAAAGATATTTTTTTCATGTGATCACCTTTTCTATGAGTTGTGAGGATACGCACTGCACCCTTAAATATGGGTTTGTGTGAATCCCGAAAATTAGAAGCTTCGTCTATTTTAAGATATCAGAAAGTATAACCTTTTGGGAAATGCATTCTGCTATTGGAAGAAAAACTTCTGCTAAAAGCGTTATGTCTTCTGTGAAAGTACAGCGACAGACGTTTTTCCTACCATGAGGCCAGCCCGCACAATACGAAGAGTCGCTTCCAAGAAACGCCTTTTCCGTGCTTGCTAGTCGCATGAAATTACAGTATCCTATTCTAAAGCTATTTTTTCGGAGTGTAGAGTAGAGATGAAACCAGGAGGTACAGACAGATGTCTAACCCATTGAAATTTGATTACAGTAAAGCCCTTGAATTCATCAACCAGCATGAAGTGGATTATTTCGCAGAACCGATCAAGCTTGCTCATGAGCAGCTGCATAACCAAACCGGTGCAGGTTCCGACTATCTCGGATGGATCGATCTGCCTAGCGCATATGATAAAGAAGAGTTTGCGCGGATTCAAAAGGCAGCAGCCAAAATCCAAAGCGACTCGGATGTTCTAATCGTCATCGGAATCGGCGGTTCTTACCTTGGCGCTCGTGCAGCCATCGAAGCCCTGTCGCATTCCTTCTATAACTACCTGCCGAAGGACAAGCGTAAAACGCCTGAAATTTACTTCGCCGGCAACAACATCAGCTCAACTTACGTAACACATTTGCTTGATCTGGTGGAAGGCAAGGATTTCTCCGTGAACGTCATATCCAAATCGGGTACAACGACAGAGCCAGCGATCGCATTCCGTATTTTCCGCGCAGCACTGGAGAAGAAGTACGGTAAGGAAGAAGCGAAAAAACGCATCTACGCCACAACGGACAAGGAAAAAGGAGCCCTCAAAAAGCTCGCGACCGAAGAAGGTTATGAGTCCTTTATCATTCCGGATGATGTAGGCGGGCGTTATTCCGTATTGACAGCAGTAGGTCTTCTGCCAATCGCTACAGCAGGAATCAGCATTGACGACATGATGAAGGGTGCGGCAGACGCCGCTAAGGAATTCAGCAACCCGAACGTTGCCGAAAACCAGGCATATCAGTATGCTGCCGTTCGTAATGCGCTGTACCGCAAAGGCAAAGCCATTGAAATCCTCGTTAACTATGAGCCATCTCTGCACTATGTGTCTGAATGGTGGAAGCAGCTTTTCGGCGAAAGCGAAGGCAAGGATTACAAAGGCATTTATCCGGCTTCCGTTGATTTCTCCACGGACTTGCACTCCATGGGGCAATTTATCCAGGAAGGCAGCCGGAACATTTTCGAGACTATCATTCAAGTCGACAAGGCTTCTCATGAAATCACCATCGAAAGCGATCCGGATGATCTGGACGGCCTAAATTTCTTGGCTGGCAAGACGATGGATTTCGTGAATAAAAAAGCGTTCCAAGGAACGATGCTGGCCCACACCGACGGACAGGTTCCAAACCTGATTGTCACGGTGCCGGATATGACACCATATTCATTCGGATACCTGGTTTATTTCTTTGAAAAAGCTTGCGGCATCAGCGGTTATCTGTCGGGCGTGAATCCATTCGATCAGCCGGGCGTTGAAGCGTACAAGAAAAATATGTTCGCATTGCTGGGCAAGCCAGGCTACGAGAAGGAAAAAGCGGATTTGGAAGCCAGACTTTCTGAATAACTAAACATCTTACGTATTAACATAAGACAGAAGGAAGCAGTTCACCGGTTGGATGATCACACGGGGGACTGCTTTCTTTCCAATCAGGGAAAGGGTTATAGGAATGATAGAACGTTACCGTACGGTTCGAAAAAGTGGAGAAAAAGAAATCGTGATTAAAAAATCGCGTTTTATCGGACATATCAAGCCGGTCGAAAGCGAGGACGATGCAAACGCTTTTATTGAGGACATCCGGAAAAAGCACTGGAATGCCACGCATAATTGCTTTGCCTATATGATTGGCGAACGTGACGAGATCCAGAAACAGTCGGATGATGGTGAACCTAGCGGAACGGCGGGAAAGCCGATTCTTGAGGTGATCCGGAATCAGGGTCTGAAGAATGTGGCGATCGTGGTCACCCGTTATTTTGGCGGGATTATGCTGGGTGCCGGTGGTCTGATTCGCGCCTATGCGGATGGGGCCGTAGCAGCAATTGAGTCGGGTGAAGCGATTACACGTGTACTTCACCGTCAAATTTTTGTAGAATTAGAATATACATGGTTAGGCAAGGTTGAAAATGAGCTACGCAGCCGTGAGGTACGCATGGGGGAAACGAGCTTTACTGACAAGGTAATGCTGGAATGCCTGCCGCTCGATGCGGAGGTACAGGAGTTCATGTCGTGGATGGTGGATCTGACTCAGGGGCAGTCCCTGATTACGGAGGGTGAGCAGCTTTATTTTATTGAAGGGGAATAAAGTCTATGGCAAGAAGAGCAGTGGAACAGGAGTTATCCAGGGAGAGGATTCTGGAAGCAGCCAGGCATTTGTTCGTCACAAAAGGCTACAGGGCCATCTCCATGCGCAGTATCGGTCAGCATTTAGGTTATAGTCATGGTTCCTTGTATTATCATTTTAAGGAAAAGGCGGAGCTGTTTTACGCCATAGTCGTAGAGGATTTCAATAATCTTGCGGTCCAGCTGAATAAGGTCATCAAGGCATCTCCTGTTCAGGATTTAAGTAAAGTAGAGCAGTTGATGATTGAATTTATCCGCTTCGGACTGGATCATCCGTACCAGTATGAAATTATGTTCATGATCCGGGACGAGGAGCTGTTGTCCTACTGCCGGACGGAACAGGGGCGCTGTTTGGATTTGTTTGCTTCCATCGTGCGCCGTTATATGAACGAAGAAACGCACGGTCAGGAATTCTGCCGGAATCTTCCGCTCACGCTATTTTTGTCTATGCACGGATTTATCTCTTACTACATACAGGATCGGGTTACTTTTGAGGAGGTCAAACCTGCAGCACTAAAGCATGTGAAAATATGTTGTGAAGGCTTACGGTAGCCATGTGGATATCGAAAAGCAAACTTCAAGCTGTCTATTCCCGATTTCGCGAGGATAATGCAACGAAAAACATATTGTACAACGTGGGGGTAGAGGATAGATGCTGGTCTCACGCTAGACATGCACTTTATAGCGTTGAATTGGTATTGCGTAAAAGCGTGCTGCTGTTTGGAAGGTGAAGGGGTTAGGCAAACTTGCCTGAACCCCGACGCCTGTTTTGTTTTGTTGAAGCCTCTCCGTTGCATAAGATTAGCCCTGCATGATCTTCACATGAAATTGTCTGCGGCGGGGACCGTCGAACTCGCAAAAATAAATGCCCTGCCAGCGCCCAAGCAGGAGCTCGCCTTCGCTGATGATGACCGTTTGAGACGGACCGCAGGTGATTGACTTCAAGTGGGAAGCGGTGTTGCCCTCGGCATGCCGGTATTTGGGGTGCTTCCAAGGATAGACCTCATCCAAACGCATCAATACATCC
Organism: Paenibacillus dendrobii; assembly: GCF_009807035.1. Classification (GTDB taxonomy): domain Bacteria; phylum Bacillota; class Bacilli; order Paenibacillales; family Paenibacillaceae; genus Paenibacillus_AQ; species Paenibacillus_AQ dendrobii. The sequence goes on along the minus strand of NZ_WUBI01000001.1, from coordinate 2,777,998 downwards.
CTTTTGACGTCCGGATCAGCGTTTTCGTTAATTGCGATCCCCGCTGTCGTATGCGGGCAGTAAATAAGTACAGTTCCTTCCCTGACACCGCTTTTATGTACGAGTGATATGATGTCACGGGTAACATCCCTCATTTCATCCCGGCCGGTTGTGGCCAAATCCAGTGTGTGCAGCATGCTCAATCTCCTCTCTTTGCTTTTCGCTTTTTGATAACATTCATCCTGTTTCTGAAATTACATCTGGTGGAGTTATTTTCTAAATAAAAACGCTAATATATGTATACCCCATTTATACGGAATTTTCCGCAAAGAACAGAGTGATTCATTTTAACTTATATATTGACGATTGAATACAGTTTTTGGTAAAGTATCACTTAAGTGAAAAACCAAGTATACAAATAGGAATTAATTTGATTGTAAGATTAAATGCCTATTTTAGCAATGTTGAAATGATGTATGATCGGAGTTCAGGAAGGCGGGGAGAAGCCGTATGAATACACTGCTGCGTCATAAGGGCTGGACATGGGGGTTTCGGAGCACCCTTCTGCTATATTTTGTGCTGCTTGTCATTCTTCCGTTGCTAGGCGTCTACTATCATTCCTTCTCGGAAGGCTGGCGCTTGTTTGTGGACAGCGTGACGGATCCCATCGCTTGGAAGGCGGTACTGTTGACCGTCCGATTGGCGCTTACCGCGGCGATTGTGAATATGCTGATCGGCACGATGATCGGGTGGGTACTGGTACGATGTCGTTTTCCGGGAAGGTCGCTGCTAAATAGTCTGGTAGATTTGCCCTTCGCATTGCCGACAGCTGTAGGCGGACTGATGATCCTGCTGCTGCTCGGACCCGTGAGCTGGGTCGGTAAAGTTGCAAGTGCCTTCGGGTTTGAAATTGTATTCCATTCCCCAGCGATTATTATCGCGATGGTGTTCGTGACTTTTCCGTTTGTCATTCGCGCGGTACAGCCGCTGCTGGAGGAGATTGATCCGTCCGAGGAAGAAGCGGCAAGAACGCTGGGTGCGTCTGGTCCTAAGGTCTTCTTCCAAGTGGTTCTTCCTTCGATGCTGCCAGGTATTCTAAGCGGAGGGATGCTCGCCTTCTCTAGGGCGCTGGCCGAGTTTGGAGCGGTAGTGCTGGTTGCCGGGAATATTCCGGGCCGGACGCTGGTCGCTTCGGTGTATATATATGGCGAGGTTGAAAGTGATAATACGGCGGGAGCAGCGGCGGTGTCCGTGATTCTGTTAACGCTCTCCTTTGGCATTCTATGGGTCGTGAACTGGGTACAAACACGGGGGAAAAACCAATGAACAAGCTCTGGATCGCACTAACCTATGCTGTATTTACCGTACTTCTGATTATCCCGCTCTGTAAAATGACGTTGGCTGCGTTCAGCGGAGGGCTCGGCGAGCTGGGGGCGGCGTTATCCCGGCCGGAGGCTCTGCATGCTTTTATGATGACGGCTTTAGTCGTCGTGACCGTCACCCTTCTGAATACGCTGCTAGGGATGATGACGGCGGTCTATCTGGTGCGGGGCACATGGATGAGCCGGGGGCTTCGGCGACTCTTAAATAGCATTGTTGATCTGCCATATGCCGTATCACCTGTCATTGGCGGTCTCATGATTGTGCTGTTGCTTGGTCCGGGAAGTGCCGCCGGAACATTTTTCGAGCATATCGGATTTAAAATCGTCTATGCGTTCCCTGGGATGGTGATTGCGACGCTGTTCGTGACCTTTCCGCTGATGGTCCGTGAAGTGATGCCTGTGCTGCAGGAGATAGGCACTCAGCAGGAAGAAGCAGCCTCCACGCTCGGAGCGTACAGTTGGACGACATTCTGGAAGGTCACCTGGCCTTCGATCCGCTGGGCGGTCATCTATGGTGTGGTCTTAACCATTGCCCGCGCGCTTGGCGAGTTTGGCGCGGTCTTGGTGGTCTCCGGCAATATCATTAACCGTACCCAAACCGCGACGACGTTAATTTACCAGGATGTCGAGAATTTTAACGTAACTTCGGCGAATGGGGCAGCCCTGGTACTCGCGGCGTTCTCCATAGGACTTATGCTGATGATGGAATGGGCGAAAAAAAGAAGGGGAGTGCACTGATATGCATATTGAGGTTCGCGGTTTAAACAAGCATTTTGGCGATTTTCACGCCGTCAAGGATGTCAGCTTTGATATTGCAAAAGGCCATCTGATCGGGCTTCTGGGGCCGAGCGGCGGTGGGAAAACCTCCGTCCTGCGGATGCTTGCGGGTCTTGAGCAGCCGAATGCCGGAGAAATCCGTTTCCATGGCGAACTGGTCAACCATTTGCTGCCTCAGGAGCGGGGAATCGGTTTTGTTTTTCAGAACTATGCGTTGTTCAAGCATATGACGGTATTCGATAATATTGCTTTTGGCCTGAAGGTGAAAAAGGTCTCGAAGCCGGCGCTGAAAGAACGTGTTATGGAGCTGGTGGAGCTGACCGGTCTCTCGGGTTTTGAGAAACGATATCCCCATCAGTTGTCCGGCGGGCAGCGCCAGCGGGTTGCTTTTGCCCGGGCGCTCGCCCCTGAACCTCAGCTCTTGCTGCTGGATGAGCCATTCGCCGCCATTGACGCTAAGATCAGGCAGGAGCTGCGCTCTTGGCTGCGTGAGTTGATTGAGCGCGTGGGTATTACCTCGATTTTCGTGACCCATGATCAGGATGAGGCCATTGAGGTCGCCGATGAGATTATGATTATGAACCAGGGGCGTCTGGAGCAGAAGGGAACGCCTTGGGATATCTATAAGGAGCCGACGACGCCGTTTGTCGCTTCGTTTATCGGAGAATCGACGATGATCGATGACGTCTCCGAATTGAAGGGCTTTGAGGAAGCGGGAACCGAGACAAAGACGCGTGCGTTAATCCGTCCGGAGTATATTGAAGTGGGAGATGCCCATGAATTCAAAATGCTGTCGGTGACGGAGGAAGGAATCGTGCACCGTCTGCATTTTCGTGGAAGCGAGTGGATGGTGGAAGTGGAAGTCGGCAGCCATAAGTTGATGACTTACCGTTCACTGGAGAAGCCTGCGTTGACGCCGGGTCAGAAGGTAAGGGTGCTGGTGCACCGGGCATACCTGTTCAATCATGAGCGGAGCTGGATGGAGGAGAATCGGCTGAAGGTCGATCCGATGCCAGTGATTATTTAAATGAATCGGAAGAACAATCCGTACACGGAGCGGTCCGTGAGAAAGGTTCATTGTTTAAATAAGGAGGAAGCGCATATGAAACGATCCTTTAGCCGATTAAGAATGTATATGGTGAGTATGGCCTGCTTCCTTCTGCTGTTTGCGGGCATCCTGTCAGGGTGCAGCCGGGAGTCTGGCAATGAAGCTAGCGCTGCCGCTGCCAATGGCAAGGAGGTTACGTTGGTCATCGGAGCATACAGCATCGCCAAGGACGCGCTCGCAGACATTTTGCCGAAGTTCCAGCAGGAATGGAAGGCGAAGACCGGACAAACGGTCAAATTCCAGGAATCCTATGAAGCATCCGGAACGCAGGCACGGGCAATCATTGGGGGATTTGAAGCGGATGTGACGCTGCTCGCGATGGAAGGCGATGTGGATAAGCTGGTCAAGGCAGGACTCGTTAAGAAACAGTGGCGGGATACGGCGGATCAAGGCATGATCACGCGCTCCATTGTCGTGCTGGGGACCCGTGAGGGGAATCCGCTTGGCATACGCGACTTTGAAGATTTAACCAAACCGGGCGTCAAGGTGCTCTACCCGAATCCGCAAACATCGGGCGGCGCTCAGTGGGATATCAATGCAATCTATGGTGCTGGACTCAAGCTGTCCGAGAAACAAGGAGAGAAGAATCCGGCTTACGCCAAAGCTTTTCTGGAAAAGGTGCACCGGAACGTCGAGTCGCTGGACAAGAGCGGGAGAGCGTCTATGGCGGCTTTTGAGTACGGCGTCGGTGACGTCGTGGTGACATATGAGAACGAACTGCTGGCGCGCATCAAGCAGGGCAAGAAGTATGACGTAGTCATTCCCGAATACACGATCAAGATCGAGAACCCCGCTGCAGTCGTCGATCAGTATGCTGATCAGCATGGAACTCGCAAGGTAGCCGAGGCCTTTGTTGAATATCTCCGGGAAAAAGAAGCGCAGACGGTGTTTGCCGATTACGGGTTCCGCCCGGTGAATGAAGAGGTGCTTCAGGCCAATGAAAGCCGCTTCAAAGTTCCTGTTGGGCAATTCGATATTTCCTATTTGGGCGGCTGGGATCAAGTCCGTAAAACCCTGTACTCCAAAAAAGGGATATGGTATCAGGTTCTCGCCGGATTGTAAGCTCAGCTAAACATCGTTTAAGTCAGAGGGCAAAGGAACTGAACGGACGGAAAGTGACTAATCAGGGCGCGATAGGGGCCGAATAAGCTTTAGCACAAGGATTTGTCCAATGTGGCAGGTCCTGTTTTTGTTGCGCGGCTTTTGCTGGACTGAAGGGGGCGAGCACTTGTCATCGCTGCGTGATACAATAAATCACGGAAGATTCGGGTTATTGGTAAAGGAGGTACATTCCTATCCATGAATATTCGAGAATGGGAAGAGCGGGACACGGACGAGATGGTCGAGTTATTTTATCATACGGTTCATATGGTGAACAGCCGCGACTATTCTCTGGAGCAGCTGAATGCATGGGCGGACCTGGCCGAGAAGGGTGAACGAAAAATAGCGTGGCTCTTGTCGTTTCGAGGCCGGATCGCGTATGTGGCCGAGGATGATGGAATCATCGCGGGCTTTGTGGATATGACATCTGAGGGATACGTCGACCGGCTTTATGTGCATCAAGCGTATCAGAGAAGAGGGGTTGCTTCCGCTCTCCTTGGCAAGGTGGAGAGGGAAGCCCGGAACCTCCAGATCGGAAGGCTTTGGACCGAGGCAAGTGTGACCGCCAAAGCTTTTTTCGAACGGAAGGGTTACTGCGTCACGGAAGAGCAGCGTGTATTGCGCAAGGGAATCCCGTTGACCAACTACGTGATGATAAAAACACTGAATATATAACGCCAATAGGATGCTGAGGAGGGAAGATCGTTATGGATTCACTTGTTTTCTTGGGGACCGGCGATGCGATGGGGGTGCCTCGCGTCTACTGTGAATGTGATGTATGCACGGAAGCAAGGACCACAGGAAGCAATCGCCGTCTGCGCTCGTTGGTGATGGTCCAGGCAAAGGAAGGCGATTTTCTGATCGATTGCGGCCCGGATTGGCGCAGCCAGATGGAAGCCAGGGGACTTCGTTTTGCGGAAAAGATTTTGGTCACGCATGACCATTTCGATCACATTGGCGGACTTCCCGAGTGGGCGGATGCCTGCCGGTGGCTTGGACGAAAAGGGGAGCTGTACGCTCCGCAGGAAGTCATCGATACCATCTTGAAGCAGTTCCCGTGGTTGGCGAGGCATATGAAAATAACGGCCGTGGATGATGGAATCATGCTTGGAGGTTGGGTGGTCTCCGGCTGGAAGGTTTGTCATGGTTACAACGGATATTCTTACGCCTACCGCCTGGAGAAGAATGGGTACCGATGGGTATACTGTTCCGATTCGATCGGCTTGAACGAGGAAGAGAAGAAGCCGCTGCATGATTTGGATCTGCTGGTGCTGGGTACAAGCTTTTATCACGAAACGGCCGAATACTCGGCGCGCTCGGTATATGACATGCAGGAAGCAGCCCTGCTGCTTAACGAGGTGAGGCCGGCAAAAACCGTCTATACGCATATGTCTCATAACGTCGACGTGAATGCGGATTATCCGCTGCCGCCGAACGTAGTGCTGGCACGAACCGGGATGAAGGTTCAATTGGGATGATCGTAGAATCGAGGACGGGTTATATGAAAGACAGCCGAAGAGGTACAGGCATGGAAACCTGCTCTCCGGCTTTCTTTTTTGTGAAGAAATGAATAGAACCTTTTTTTATCGGAGTAATCTAAGCGTCTAGGCGTTCAAAACAAACTTTTCAATGGCGACCTTCACGCCGTCCTCGTTATTGCTGAGGGTGACATAGCCCGCAATATCCTTCAGCGCTTGAATGGCGTTGCCCATGGCTACGCCGAGACCTGCGGCTTCGAGCATTTCATGGTCATTCCAAGAGTCGCCAAGGGCCATGGTCTCAGCCATATCGACGCCAAAATGATTCGCCAGGAAGGTCAGGGCATGTCCCTTGGTACCTTCATTGTGCATGAACTCCAGGAAATGAGGTTTGGACTTGGTGATGTGCACTTCACTGCCAAGCAGCTCGCGCAGTACCGGAGCAATCTCGTCCAAATAATCAGGATCATCAATGATGAGCATTTTCGGCGTTTTTTGAGCAATCAACTTTTCGAAGTTAGGCTCAATATAATAAGGCGTACGGTTCAGTTCGCTATAGTCCTTGAGTTTTTGATTCTCTTCTCGTGCATACAGCTTATCATCGATATACACCTGCAGATGAAGGTCATGCTCAATACAGTATTCGAACAGCTTGTGTGCTGCGTCTTTAGGCACATAACGTTCATAAAGCACTTTTTCATCCATGAGATTCTTGATCAGTGCACCCTGGTATGTAATGATCGGAACGTTCAATCCGGTCTGGCGGGCTATCTTCTGGGCGGAAGCGTAAGCACGGCCGGTGGCCAGTGTTACCACGACGTCCTTGGCTACGGCTTGCTCCAGAGCCTGCTGCGTCGCAGGGGTAACTTCCTTGTCGTCGTTGATCAGCGTATCATCGATGTCGATGGCAATCAGTTTGTACATGGTTGTCTCTCTCCCTTGTTTCTCTAATGTATGGTCATTCTATTGTACCGTACGGGGCGCAGATTTCAATTCGGCCAGAATCATGCCCGTAAAAATACATAAGCAGCCGATACTCGCCATGATTCCTAACTTTTCTCCACCAAACCACAGGCCGGTAAGTGCGGCGAAGACCGGTTCCATCGCAAAAATGACGGCTACCCGGGAAGGGCTGGTGTACTTTTGGCATACGGTCTGAATCCAGAACGCAAATGCGCTTGTAGGACCGATGGAAACGAGAAGTGCCCACAGTACCTCCGGTTGCACAAGCCGATCCATAGTTTGCGCAATGGGACCCAAGTCTTCGAACAGCAAGGAGCCGATGCAACTGAGAACGCCGACGACGGCCATTTGCAGCGCAGCCAGCGGCAATGCGGCGTACTGTGGTGCGAAAATGCCGGTATAAGCGATATGAAGGGCAAATGCGATCGCACACAGGAATACAAGAAAGTCCCCTTTGTTAAATACAAGCGTCGAGCCTGCAAAGGTCAGCAGATATAATCCGCCAGCCGCCAGCAGCGCACTCAGCCAGGTGAAACGCGAAATCGGATGCTTGAGCAGGATTAGAGCGAGAAATGGGACCAAGACCACCGATAATCCAGTAATAAAGCCTGTGTTGGAAGTCGTGGTATACAGCAGGCCTACCGTTTGAAAAGCATAACCCAAAAATAAAAAAAGGCCCAGCAGGCAGGAATGCAGCAGCATCCGGCGGTTGATGGCCCGCCACTGGCCGCGGTAAAAAACGGTGATGATCAAAGCCAGCAAAATCGCTGCGCCTATGAAGCGGATGCCGTTAAAGGCAAGCGGAGGCAGCACTTTGACCGCATGCTGCACGATGAGAAAAGTGCATCCCCACATCATGGCAACGATGAGCAGGCTGAGATCGGCAATACGTGAGCGGTTCAATGAGGTCATTCCTTTCAATGGTGAGAAAAAATTCGACAACATCCCACAAGCAAGTGACCAAATTGTATCGCAAATCGGGAAAGTGGACAAGGAAATATGCTTAGCTGACACCTGACGTGAATGAGCAAACCTGCTATAATGTGGGTGAAACGGAGTTGATCATATGGCCAAGAAAAAAAGACAGGAAGCGGCCGTAAAGCCGCAGGCGGCGGATAAGCCGGCAACCCTGAAGGATCTTCTTAGCAGCGATGTTCTGAACAAGCTGAAGCAGCAATCGGAGGAACTAAAGGCTGAGGAGCAGCAGAAGAAGGAAGCCCAGCTCAAAAAAGCGGAGGAAGAGCGCAAAGCCGAGCAAAAACGGCGCGACAACGACTTCGAATATCTGCTGGAGAACAGCGGCATGGACTGGAAAAAATTCAAATAACATGGGGGTTTGACGAACCCGCATAACTTGTAAAATATGTTGCAAGCCAAAAAGCTGCCTTGAAGGCAGCTTTTTTATATGGCATTTGCTCAATGCCGTCATGACGGCGCAAGCGTCAGTAAATGCCGAGTTAGATGTTGCGAAATTCTGTTAGCTGCCGAGAAAATAAGGGCTGAATTTCTGGAACGTATCCAATTCCTGGCGTGTCAGATCTTTCATTTTGGTAACTGCGGAATCAGCAGGGGTATACCGGAAAATTTTCATCTGATCCGACCCTTGTTCACCGATAAAGCTGATGCTTTGGCCGTCTTTGCTCCACATGATGCAGGCCATGCTGATATAGCCGGTGAAATCTTTTTCTGTAGGAACTTTAGTAAGCTTCTTTTGGTCTATATCATAGGTGCACAGCCATAAGCTGGCATCTTCGCCACAGCTGAACGCAAGCTTGCGTTCTTCCGGCGACCAGGCAAAAGTTGTCGTGATGTCAGCTTGCTGAGCTTGGTTCTTTTTCAATTCATCTACAAGGGATACCCATGTTCCGTCATTAAGGTTGATGATAAAAGTTTGGGGAATCCCCAGGTGATAAGAGGCTTCAATGGCGAGATAGGATTCATCAGCGGAAAGAGCAGCGGAAGTCATTCCGCTCGGCTGAGGATCTAGCTTCAGATCGAAGCGTTGATCTTTTTTTTCAATCGTTGCAGTACGAACGGTCGGTGATCCCTTTGATGTGCCCAGACTGGCTGTTAGCTTTACGCTGCCCTGCTGCCATACAATATGGTCTTTATCCAATTTTGTAGTTATCGGTTTGTCGTTCAGGTAGTATTGGGAAAGCTCCATGGGGTTCGTGAACTTTTGACTTTCATGGCCTTCAGTGTTCTTAACGGCCTCTGTGTTATTGTTATCCGAATCATCACCGTTTGCCAAAGTTTCCGACTTGGACGGCATTTCAGGCGGCTGGACAGAGGTTGATTTATTTTCACCTCCGCAAGCAGTTAACGAGAGCATTAACGCAAACAGGACCGAAATGCTAAGCATACGTTTCATTATATGGCTCCTCTGTTTTTATATAATGATTAGACGGCAGGGGAGAAGGATAGGTTTCGGTGAATTGAACATTTTTTCCTGAAAATGGATTGTTAATACAAGAAAAAGAGAGGCCCATGTTTGTTATGGCCTCTCTAGTGCGATTCGGACCCTTCAGAAGAATGCTATTCCTCCAAAAATACCAGCCCGATGAAATCATCCATCTCGATGTTGCCGAAGTAATGCTTGATGTCCACGTCCGGCAAAGCCTCGCGAACCTCAGACTCCTCGTAGCGCTTGCCTCGCAGCTTGTCTTCGATATCTGCTACATCGCCCACGCCGAAGAAGTCGCCGTAGATTTTAATATCCTGAATGCGCGCATCCTTGATGTCCATGCGAATATCGATAATGCCCACGGGGAAACGCTTGGTATGCTTGACGTTGGATTCGGGCGATTGCCCATAGTTCCACTCCCAGTTTTGGTAGCGCTCCTTGGAAATTTCATGAATTTTCTCCCAATCGGTTTCGGTCAGATGATATTGCGGCACGTCCTGGGGATTCATGTTGAAAATCGCGCGGAGCAGCTCGGAGCGGAATTCCTCAATCGTCATGCTGCCATCCATCAAATCGCTGATATTCGCAACGCGGCTGCGCACGGACTTGGTGCTCTTGGATTTGAATTTCTCCGGATTGGCGTTCAGGGAAGCTTGTACATCATCCAGATTCAGGTTGAACATCAGCGTACCGTGGCTGAACATGCGTCCCCGGGTCGCGAACTGGGCGTTACCGGAAATTTTTTGCTCGCCAACCTGAAGATCATTGCGTCCGCTCAGTTCGGCATTCACGCCCATGCTGCGCAGCGCATCGATTACCGGCTGGGTAAACTTCAGGAAATTATGGAACGACTGGCCGTCATCCTTCGTAATAAAGCTGAAGTTCAGGTTGCCAAGGTCGTGATAAACCGCTCCGCCGCCGGAAAGACGGCGCACGATTTGAATATTGTTATCTTTGACGTACTCCTGGTTAATCTCTTCAATGGTGTTCTGATGCTTGCCAATAATAATGGAAGGACGGTTGATATAAAACAGCAGGTAGCTATCCTCTTCCATCGGCAGGTGCTTCAGCGTGAATTCCTCGATGGCCAGGTTGATGGCCGGATCCGTAATGCCTTGATTATCAATAAACAGCATGGCTTGATTCCTCCGTTTAAGGGCCTGTTTAATAGTGTTGTTGCTCTGTTTTGATTGAACAAAGGCCTAGTTTCCATCCTAAGCCATGCGGCTGTTTCGAAGGAATGGAGACTTGTTTCATTCGTTCATTCTATCCTATTGTAAACCAATCGATTGCAAGAAACAAAATAGAATTTGCATTGACGGAGCCGAAAAATTGGCGCAATAATGGATTCAATCATGACTTTTGTTACGTTAGACAGGAGGAATAGCACTGATGCTGGAAAGATACGGTCATGGCGGGGATTTGGAGAGTGCTGCCGAGGCATACGGCCGGAGCGGCTTTTTGGATTTCAGCGCCAACATCAATCCGCTCGGGCCGCCTCCCGGTGTGATGGAGCAGCTGGAGCAAGCGCTGCCGTCCATTATCCGTTATCCGGATCCGGGACATCGCGCTTTGAAGGAAAAGCTTGGTGCCCGATTAGGATTGGATCCTGGTCAGCTGTGCATAGGCAATGGGGCGGCGGAATGTATGGCTTTGATATTACTTGGGCTGCATCCCCGGAAGGTCGGCATCGTGGAGCCTTGCTTTTCGGAGTATAGGCAGCTGTCGGAGCAGTTCGGCGCACAGGTCCAGTCCGTGTTTGGCACCCGGGCACATGGCTGGCGGGCAGATGCAGCAGAGATTGAGGGGCTCCTTAAGTCCGTGGATCTTCTATTCATCGGACAGCCCAACAATCCAAACGGAATCCAGTATGATCTGCGCATGTTGCGTCATCTGGCTGGCGAAGCCGAGCGCAGCGGTACATATTTGGTGATAGATGAGGCTTTTATTGATTTTATTCCTGAAGGCAGGAGGCAGTCGCTGATTCAGGAGCTGGACCAATTTCCGCATACGATTCTGGTTCGTTCCATGACCAAATTCTACGCGATTCCGGGACTGCGTCTTGGCTATGCCGCTGCCCATCCGGATCTGGTGAAGGCCATGACGGGCAAGCAGGTGACGTGGAGCGTCAACGGACTGGCCCTCCTGGCCGGGGAAGCATGTTTGAACAGCGGCGAAAGCTACGAGAAGGACACGATTGGATTGATCACGGAGCAGAGGAGCCTGCTTACTGGGGGACTGCGAAATCTGGGTTGTGATGTCAGCGAGGGAGAAGCCAATTTCTTGCTATCGGGACTTCCGTCTCCGTGGACGGCAGAACGCATGCAGACCGAGATGGGCCGCAGGGGGGTGCTGATCCGCAGCTGTGCCATGTATCCCGGACTTGGGGAAGAGTACATTCGTGTCGCCGTTAAGGCGGGGGAAGCGAATGAACAGTTGCTGAAGGTTATGGCCGAGGTTTTGGGTAGCCGGGATGCCTTCTAAAAGGAAGTATGATGAAACTGAAACGTAGATAGTCTCGATATAAAAGGGGGAAAATAAAGTGGCAACACCATTTTTGAACGGACAAACGGCAGAATATGCATCTGAAGTATGGCCCGGTCTTGTATTGAAGCAAGGGGAACGTCATCTGTTGCTGCAGCTGCCTTCAATGGTTGAAGCGATGGGGAGCGCGGTTCACGGCGGCGGAGTGACACGGCTACGGAGGATGACCAACATCTATGTGGACCGTTTTTACGATTGTTCCGATCCGGTACGCGATGTGATCGAGTGGCTGCGGGAGTGGAGATATCCCATCGATACGACGGCAGGACTGCTGACGGCTGTGCAGCTGCGGCACGCGTCGGTCATGGAGGAGAAGAACGAGGAGGCGGCCGTATTCTGCTGCGTAACCGCCGGAACGTCGAATGCCGCCCGCGCGGGCTCGGAACGGACGACCTTTCCGGCATATACACCGGGAACAGTCAACATCATGCTGTTGATTGATGCCAAGCTGACCCAAGCGGCGATGCTTAATGCCATTATGACGGCCGTAGAGGCCAAAGCGGCCGCTCTTGCCGATTTGAATGTGCGCGATGCGGAGAATGGTCTGGTAGCAACAGGCACAACTTCGGATGCGATGATTCTGGGAGTAAGTCAAAGTGCTGCGCGTCAAGTGGAACATCAATACGCGGGAACGGCAACGGATCTTGGCGGCATGATCGGGCGCACGGTATACGGTGCAGTGAAAGAGGGGTTACTTACGGCATGGGCGGAGCGCAGTTAACACCCATGATGATTATGGCTGCGGCATTTATTCTGGATCTGTTGATTGGCGATCCGCGTTGGATTCCGCATCCGGTCATAGGTATGGGAAAGGCGATCAAAAAACTGGAGGCATGGATTCGTCGCCGCTTTCAGCCGGAGCATTTGAAAAAAGCGGGGATCCTTCTTCCGATTGTGGTGGCGGGGGGATCATTGGTGATCACCTGGGCGCTGTTGCAGCTTCTTGGCTGGATTCATCCCTGGCTAGCCTGGGCCGCCGAAATCGTCCTGATCGCAACGACGATTGCCGTCAAGGGGCTGAAGGATGCAGGTATGGAGGTATATCGACATTTGAAAAAGGGAGATCTGCCCGCTGCGCGGAACAGTCTCGGCATGATTGTCGGACGCGAGACCTCGCATTTGGACGAGCCGGAGATTGTCCGGGGAACGGTGGAAACCGTGGCAGAGAACATCGTGGATGCAGTGATCTCTCCGCTCCTGTATGCGCTAATCGGAGGAGCTCCTCTGGCTATGGCTTACCGCGCCGTGAATACGTTGGACTCGATGGTTGGCTATAAAAACGATAAATACATTCATCTGGGCTGGGCATCAGCCCGGCTGGATGATATCGCCAACTGGATTCCGGCAAGGCTGACGGCGCTGCTGCTTACCATCACCGCGGTGATTCTGAGACTGGATTCTAAGAGGGCCCTCCGTATGGTAAGGCGCGATGCAAGAAGGCATCCGAGCCCGAACAGCGGTTTCCCGGAATCGGCGGTGGCCGGCGCGCTGGGGATCCGTCTTGGCGGAACGAATGTGTATCATGGCGTCTCCTCGTTCAGGGCATACATGGGCGATGCGCTCAGACCTATGGAAGCCCAAGATATCCGGCTCACGAATCGAATGCTGTATACGGTTTCGGCGCTGTTCGTCATCATTGCTTTGCTCGCGATATGGGCAGTGGGAGGCACCCTATGGACCTGAAACGTATAGAACTCGTATGTATGAGACATGGCTCCACGGTGTGGAATGAACAGAAACGATACCTGGGACACTCGGATCTTAGCCTTAGTTTACATGGACAGAAGGAGCTGTCTTCCGCCCGAGATAAATTAAAGGAAATGATGTTTGACGCGGTCTACTGCAGCGATCTTGCGCGCTGCCGCGAAAGTCTGGAAGTCGTACGACCGGATCTTATGGCTAATGCCGTATACGATAGTGCCCTGCGTGAAATGGACTTTGGGAAGTGGGAAGGGCAAACCTATGACCAGCTCAAGGATTGGCCCTTATACCGGCAGTGGCTGGACGACCCGCAGCATGTGACGCCTCCGCAGGGAGAGACATGGGATTCGTTTGAGCGAAGAATTGCCGGGTTTCTGAAATCCATGCTGCAATCAGGCGAGCAAAGACAGACGGAAACATCCGCTTTTTCAGAATCGGTGCTGTTAGTGGCCCATGGCGGCGTAATCCGGCAAATGATCTCTTGCCTTATGCCTGGCCGGGCATTTTGGGATACCCGAATAGAGCCGGGTCAATTACTCGTGCTGACGCTGGAGCGCAGGGATGAAGAATGGAGCAGCTTGGAGATTCGCGTGGTTTGAGTAACGGGTACCCATTTGGACCCTGGAAAAAGCTGTCCGACCCAGGATTCGACGTTTTCAATTTCTATGAGAATATTGTCATTGTACCGATGATTTATTTCACCTATAATCAGAAGCTAGAGATGCATTGCCTGGAAATCAAGTGAATAATGATAACTGATGGGGTCCTGGAAAACGGCAACAGCCGCATGTTTCTTTCCGGGTGAAAAGGGAAGCCGGTGCAAATCCGGCACGGTCCCGCCACTGTAAAACAGGTATGGCCCGATATGCCACTGTTCCTCCGAAGGGGATGGGAAGGCCGGGTTGATTCTACCAAGCCTGTAAGTCAGGAGACCTGCCTCATGAGAATAATGACGGTCCTTCGAGGAAAGGATTACGATCTAACGCCATGTGAACACGGTCTTCTACACCGCAGACGCATGGCGCCCGACCTGACCGCGGCTACCGTGCCGCCCATGTCCGGGCAGACGTAATCCCTGGTTCTTGATCCAAGAATCGGGGTTTTTTATTGGGAAAACATATGATGTCCTATGGAGTTTTGCTGCCTTGGGTTTGTTATTCCTGTGATGTCTTCCGTCAAGCAATATTCATGGAAAGTAAATTCGCCAGGCCTCTTTTGTGTCTAAGAAAACGAAACAAAAAGAGGAGAGAACGAGAAAATGAACTTGAAATCATCAGTAAAAAGATGGTCAACCGGAGTCGCAGCGCTGCTGCTTGCATTATCCCTTGCGGCTTGCGGCAATAGCAGTGAAACGAAAGACAATGCGGCGGCGCCGCAGCAAGAGCCTGCGAAACAGGAGGCTGCACAGCCGGCCGCAGACAGCCTGAAAACGACATATCCGTTAACGCTGCAGGATGCAACCGGACAATCCTTTACGTTTAAAGAAGCGCCGAAGCATATCGTGTCGGTATCACCGGCAGAGACGGAAGCGCTGTTCGCGATTGGACTGAATGATGAGATCGTGGGCGTATCCGACTATGACGACTACCCGGAAACCGCGAAGTCCAAGCCGAAAATGGGCGGCATTATGAAGCCAAACGAAGAGGCCATTATTGCGGCACAGCCCGATGTTGTGTTCACGGGTATCTCGATGAGCGAAGAAGCGGTGAAGAAGCTGCGCGAGCTGAGTATTCCGATCTTCAAAACCGATCCCAAAACAGTGGATGACGTGATCAAAAACATTGAGACCTACGGACAG
This sequence comes from Paenibacillus dendrobii, assembly GCF_009807035.1. Taxonomy (GTDB): domain Bacteria; phylum Bacillota; class Bacilli; order Paenibacillales; family Paenibacillaceae; genus Paenibacillus_AQ; species Paenibacillus_AQ dendrobii. The sequence continues at coordinate 2,762,763 of NZ_WUBI01000001.1, read as the reverse complement.
ATCACGGATCATCAGGCTGAAGCGAAAAAGGTCGTTGAGCAGATGAAAGAGGAAGAGAGTAAGGTCGTAGAGGCCGTAAAATCCCTTAGTGACGAGCAGAAGAAAAAAGTGTATATCGAGTTTTCCCCCGGCTGGACGGTAGGCAAGGGAGAGTTCATGGATGAGCTTATCGGCCTTGCCGGCGGCATTAATGTGGCTTCCGATACGCAAGGGTGGAGCGAAATCAGCGAAGAGAAGATCATCAAGGACAACCCTGACGTGATTTTGTATGCGAAGAGCGTCATTGACGACAAAACCAAAAAAGGCCTAGGGGATATCATCAAAGGCCGCAGCGGCTGGGACCAGATTACAGCCGTGAAGAACGGGGCCGTCATCGGTTTGGACGACAATCTCTTGAGCCGTCCAGGTCCGCGCGTCACGCAAGGTCTTCAGGAAGTAGCGAAAGCCATCTATCCGGATCTGTTTAAATAATGAGCAAAAAACTGGCAGGTTACGGAGGGATTGGCATCGTACTGCTGGTGCTGACTCTGCTGATCTGTCTGGGGATCGGCTCGGTCGCACTGCCCGTCAAGGATATTGCACTGATTGTGCTTCATAGGCTGCCATGGATCGGCGATGCCATTCATCCGACATGGAATCCGTCCTTTGAGCAAATCATTATCAAGGTCCGGCTGCCCCGCGTGCTGCTGGGCATGCTGGTTGGTGCTGCGCTTGCGGTGGCCGGATCCGGATTTCAAGGCGTGCTACGGAACCCGCTGGCCGATCCGTTTACGCTCGGCGTATCCTCCGGCTCGGCCGTTGGCGCTTCGATCCTGATCTATTTTGGGATGCAGTATTCTTTGATCGGGGCATGGACGCTGCCTGCGCTCGCCTTTGTTACCGGATCCGTGACGCTATGGGGCGTCATGGCCCTGGCCCGTGAGGGAGGCAAAATTCCGACGAACAGTCTGATTCTGTCCGGCGTGGTGATGCAGTCCTTTCTCGGGGCAATCGTATCTTTCCTGACCGCGATGTCCAAGCAGACGGTCAATGAAATTTTATATTGGACAATGGGCAGTTTGAGCCTGCGTGGATGGTCGTATACGGCCATCCTTTTGCCGTATTTTCTGGTTGGATTCCTGTTTATCTGGAGCCGGGCGCGTTCTCTGAACCTCTTGTCTCTCGGGGAGCGGCAAGCCGCGCACTTGGGTGTCAATGTGGAAGGACTTAAAATGATGGTGCTTCTGGTCAGCACGCTGCTGACGGCGGCTGCCGTATCTATGGCCGGAGTGATCGGGTTCGTCGGTTTGGTGATCCCGCATGTGATTCGGCTGATAGCCGGGCCTGACTATCGTTATATCGTTCCGCTTTCCGCGATTGGCGGTGGTATATTTATGGTGTGGGCAGATACCCTTGCACGCTCGGTTCTTGCTCCAACGGAGATTCCGCTTGGCGTGGTGACAGCGTTCGTGGGCGCGCCGTTCTTTGGCTATCTGTTGTACCGCAACAAGAAGCAGCGAAGGGGGATAAGCTCTTGATTGAAGTTTCGGGCGTCGGGAAGCAGTATGGTGACATCACGGCCTTGAACCGCCTGGACTGGGCCATCGGGGAAGGCGAATGGTGGGGAATCATTGGTCCGAACGGAAGCGGCAAGTCGACGCTGATGCGCCTGCTTTCAGGAGTGGAACAGCTGAGCGAGGGTGCCATCACGATTCGCGGAGTCAATATTGCCGATTATAGCCGCAAGCAGCTCTCACGTATGATGGCTGTCCTGCAGCAGGAAGGCATTGCCCCAGTCCATTATCCTGTGAGGGAAGTCCTTGAGATGGGGCGCTATCCTTATCTGGACTGGCTCGGCCGCGACTCCAAGGATGACGTGGATACGCTGATTGAGGGAATCATGGATAAGCTGGAACTGCATGACTTAGCAGAACGCCCCCTTGACGAACTAAGCGGCGGACAACGACAGCGGGTGGCTTTAGGACAGGTGATGGCTCAGGAGCCGCAAATTTTGTTGCTGGATGAACCGACAACCTTTCTGGATATCCATTATCAGCAGCAGTTTATGGAGCTGGTGGCGAAGTGGAGGAAAGAGGCAGGAATCACCGTCATTGCAGTCCTGCATGATCTCAATCTGGCTGCCTTGTACTGCGACAAGCTGCTTGTGCTTCGAGACGGCAGGGCTGTTGGTTCAGGGACGCCGGCGGAAATGCTGACGGCAGAGCGTATCGGATACGTGTACGAGGTGGATCCGGTCGTGGTGGCTCATCCGTCCAATGGCGTACCGCAGATACTATTAACAAGGCAGGTTTGATGGTGTGTTTTTAAACTGTGTGCAGGTAATGATGTGAAATGATAGAACTTGGGAGGAAAGAACATGAACTCATTTTTAGAACAATACGTCGAACGGATAACGGGCCTCGATATGGAAGCTTCACGTGCGGAAGCCGTGTATATCGGCAATCTGACGGTTCCTCCCGGTGCTCTTGGAAAGCTGGAATCACTCGCTGTGCAACTGGCTGGCATAACGGGACAGATCAAGCCTTCTTTTGAAAAAAGAGAAGTGATTGTGATGGCCGCAGACCACGGCGTTTGCGAGGAAGGCGTCAGTGCATTTCCGCAGGAAGTCACATCGCAAATGATCTTTAACTTCCTCGCGGGCGGCGCGGCGGTGAACGTGCTGGCCAGACAGGCCGGAGCCGAGGTGGTGTGTGTAGACATCGGCGTCAACAACGATATTTCGCATCCAAGCCTGGTCTCGCGCAAAGTTCGTTACGGCACGGCCAATATGGCTAAGGGGCCAGCGATGATCCGCGAAGAAGCCGAGCGTTCCATTGAAACCGGGATTCGGATCGTGGAGGAAGCGGTGCAGCGCGGCGTGAGTATTTTTGTAACCGGGGAGATGGGCATTGGCAACACAACCGCAAGCGCGGCTGTCATGTGCGCTCTGACGAACACGGAGCCCAGGGAAGCAGCCGGACGCGGCACAGGCCTCGATGATGAACGCCTGAAACATAAAATAGGGATCATTGAAAAGGCGCTGAATTTGAATGCGCCCGATGCGACAGATCCTATCGATGTGCTTGCCAAGGTCGGAGGGCTTGAAATCGGTGGTCTGACGGGCGTTATCCTCGGCGCGGCTGCGAACCGCTGCCCTGTCATTATCGACGGATTTATTTCGAGTGCGGCGGCGCTTCTGGCACGGGCGATTTCTCCTGAAGCGGCCGCGTTCATGGTGGCATCCCACGCTTCCCATGAGCAAGGACACCGGCTGCTGCTGCAAGCGTTGGATCTGCGCCCGGGATTGGATCTGGATATGCGGATCGGCGAGGGAACCGGCGGCGTGCTCGGACTGACGCTGATTGATGCGGCATGCCGGATTGTTGGCGAGATGGCTACCTTTGAGAGCGCGGGCATCTCAGGTAGCGGAGCTCCGGAGCAGCCATGAGCATTCTGGTGACAGGCGGCGCTAGAAGCGGAAAGAGCTCCTTTGCGGAGCGATGGATCATGGAGAATGCGGATCAGGCAGTCTATGTGGCGACTGCACAGGCATTTGACCAGGAGATGAAGGAAAGGATCGCTCTGCATCAGGAGCAGCGGGACCAAGGGGGATTTTCCTGGCAAACGGTCGAGGAACCGCTGCGCCTGGCAGAGCTGCTTCAGTCCTGGCAATCGGAAGAACGAGCGCCGGCAGTGCTGGTTGACTGCTTGACCTTATGGCTGACCAACGTGATATTGGCAGTCGAAGGGCAGGAGAATATGGAGCTTCACATTCGTGAGGCGATCCATATGCTGGTGGAGCAGATCCGGCAGTATCCAGCCCCGCTTGCACTCGTGACGAACGAGGTCGGGGACGGTATTGTACCGGAGTACGCTCTTGGTAGGCTGTTCCGTGATTATGCGGGGATTCTGAATCAATCTGCGGCTCGTGTATGCACGCAGGTATTTTTGGTCACTGTCGGCATACCGATTGAGCTGAAGAGCAGGGAGTATCGGTTATGAACAAAGGAATGCAGGCACTAGCAGCGGCTTTTCAATTTCTGTCCCGGTTTCCTGTAAAAGCGGAGCTCGATTATACGCCGGAACTGTTCCGGAAGAGCACGCGTTATTATCCGCTGGTTGGAGCTGCCATTGGCGCGGTAGTCTGGTGCGGTGCGGCGGCGGCCACCTATCTTCTGCCTCCGCTGCCTGCAGCGGTGCTGATTCTTGCTCTATGGGCAGCTCTGACCGGCGGGCTGCATCTGGACGGATGGATGGACACCGCTGATGGGCTGCTGAGCTATAGACCACGTGAGCAAATGCTGGAGATTATGAAAGACAGCCGCGTAGGCGCGATGGGCGTGTTAGCCTGCGTACTGCTCCTTCTGCTAAAGGCAACGTTGATCTATTCTCTGCTCACTGGCGGCTGGCCGCCTCTCATGCTGCTACTGCCGCCGATATGGAGCCGTTGGTTCATGGTTCATGCGATGGCATCCTGGCCTATGGCAAGGGGCAAAGAGGGGCTGGCCGGGAAGAACTTCAACGGCATGGAAAAGCGGGATAGTCTGGTGGCTGTGCCTGGAGCGGTTATCTTGACCGCAGTGGCCGCTATCTTGTTACCGCTGCTTGGAAAGGGTGACTTCACATGGGCGCAGGCCACTCTGTCATGGATACTGCTGCCGCTCGCAGCCTGGGCGGCCGGATCCTGGTCAGCACGGCGGATGACCTCGAAGCTTGGCGGCTTAACGGGCGATACCTATGGTGCACTGAATGAGGGAATCGAAACAGTGCTGCTGCTCGTTCTTGTGATCATTCAATATCGCCTGTAAGTAGAGGAGGAACAACATGATGAACCCAACAGAACAGGGGACCGCGGGAAGCGCGGCTATACTGATGCTGCAGGGAACAGCCTCGGATGTAGGCAAGAGCGTCATTACTGCCGCGCTTTGCCGTATTTTCATGCAGGACGGCTTCCGGACGGCACCCTTCAAATCGCAGAATATGGCGCTGAATTCCTATGTCACCGAAGACGGCAAAGAGATCGGACGTGCCCAGGGCATGCAGGCGGAAGCCTGCGGCATCGAAGCGACAACCGATATGAATCCGATCCTGATTAAACCGACGCATGATATGCATTCCCAGATCGTGGTCCACGGACGTCCTCTTGCGAATATGAGTGCTGCGGATTACCGCAGCAATTATCTCCCGACAGCCAAAGACACGGTGATGGATGCGCTGGGGCGACTGCGCTCCGAATATGACATTGTCGTGATGGAAGGCGCGGGAAGTCCCGCCGAGATTAACCTCAAGGACAGGGATATCGTCAATATGAATCTGGCCGGCTGGGCGGATGCGCCGGTGGTGCTGGTGGCGGATATCGACCGAGGCGGCGTATTTGCTTTTCTGGTCGGAACCCTGGAGCTGCTGGAACCGCATGAACGTGAACGCGTGAAGGGATTTATCATCAATAAATTCCGCGGGGATTTGTCACTGCTGCAGCCGGGCCTGGACTGGCTGGAAGAGCGGACAGGCATACCTGTTCTTGGCGTACTGCCTTATATTCACGATATCCGGCTGGAAGCGGAGGACTCTGTTGTTCTGGAGAAATTGTCCGGGTCAGGGGCAGGATCAGCTGATATTGATATTGCCGTCATCCGCAGCCCGCGCATATCCAATTTCACAGATGTTGATCCATTGATGGAGGAGCCCGGTGTATCGGTGCGGTTCGTCAGCAGATCGGACGAGCTCGGAAATCCGGACGTCATCGTTCTGCCGGGAACGAAAAATACGATCGGCGATCTGGCATACCTTAGGGAGCGGGGCTTCGAGGCTGCGATTGCAAAAGAGATGGAGTCCGGCGGCACCCAGCTGGTCGGCATTTGCGGCGGTTACCAGATGCTTGGCCGCCAGCTTCGTGATCCGCACGGAGTGGAGGGATCGAAGGCCCAGGAAGTGAAGGGTCTGGGTTACCTGCCGCTCGCTACGATTTTCGCCGAAGAGAAAAGAACGGTTCGCGTCAGCGGTTTGTTGGATCCGGAATGTCCGGTGCAGCTTAGCCGCTTGGAGCAGGTCATGTCCGTTGCATTGGAAGGTTATGAAATACATATGGGCAGCACGGAGCTCCTGCTCGATTCGGAAGTGGGCGTACATCCGCTGTTTCAAATGATTGAAGCGGAAGGCGTCTTCAAAGCGGAAGGCTGCGGCACGCAAAACGGAAGAATTTGGGGAACCTATCTGCACGGGGTATTCCATAATGACGAATTCCGCAGAAGCTGGCTTAATGCGATTCGGGAAAAGAAAGGAATTCTTCTGGAAGACAGCACGTTCTCGGTTAAAGAACTGAAGGAGCGGGAGTTCGACCGGATTGCCGAATCGGTACGGGAACATGTCCGCTTAGATAAGATATATCAATTGATGGGCATCGGCACGTAAGGCGAAAGAAACCATTTCGCTCTACGCTGTGGAGCGCTTAGCCTGGTGCGGAGCAACATCGTTTCCAAAGTGTATGTTCACAGAATATTTCGCAAGTTATAAATTCGAAAAAAAAGGTAAAAATTGAGTAGAAGTCATCCTTGAAGAGTTTTCATGGATGGCTTCTTTTTTTAGATGCGGAGAGGACTGCATATCGGATACTCGGGTTTCTTTTGCTCACAATGAGATGGAGTATAAAGGAAATTCATTATCCGGCCGTAGATTCTTCAGTTCGAGGATTTCATGGCTTAAACGATCTTCAAAAAATTTTCTAAAATTAATCCTATCCAATTACTATGGATTATGCTAATATAAAAAATGCTTATTCCGATGAGTTTACTTACATGGAAAATATACGTTATTATCCGAAGTTTTGGATTTGGGGACCGGGTACGTGAAGCATGACTTTTTTCCAAGGATTAAACTTACCATCGGCAACATCATTTAAATCAGATCATGCGTACATCCGCATAGGTCTTAACGATAAAGGGGTGCATAAAGAAGATGAATACATTATGGGTTATTATCAACGTGATCGTCATGCTGGCTCTCATCGGCTTGCTGCTCTGGATGCAGAAGAAGCATGTTTCGTTCACCAAACGAGTTTTTACCGGCCTTGGTCTCGGGATCGTGTTCGGCGTTGTTTTGCAATTAATCTTCGGCGTTGATTCCGCCGTCATTACGAAGTCAACGGACTGGTTCAACCTCGCAGGCTACGGTTATGTCGGCCTGCTGCAAATGGTGGTCATTCCACTGATTATGGTTTCGATCATTTCCGCGATCATGAACTTGAAAGGCAGACAGAATCTCGGCAAAATGAGTGCATCGATTATCGCTGTGCTGTTGATTACCGTAGCCATCGCTGCCGCAGTCAGTATCGCGACCAGCGTCAGCTTTAACCTGAAAGCGATAGATATCAAAGCGGGCGACCGTGAAACGCAGCAAGGACAAAAGCTGGAGCAGAAGCTCGGTGATATCCAGGATAAAACGATTCCGCAGCAAATTCTGGAATTCGTACCAACCAATCCATTCGCTGATATGACGGGGGCACGTCGTTCATCGACATTGGCGGTTGTCATTTTCTCCGCATTCATCGGAGTAGCTGCGCTGGGTATCGACCGGAAAAAGCCGGAGCAGGCTGCAACCTTCCGGAAAATGGTTGAAGCTGTCTACGCCGTCGTATTGAGGATTGTTACACTCGTACTGAGGCTGACTCCTTACGGCATCTTGGCCTTGATTACGAAAACAGTAGCAACAACGAATGTCGAAGAAATCCTGAAGCTGATCAAATTCGTCGGCGCATCGTATGTCGCGCTGATCGTGATGTTCATCATTCATCTGATTATCATTGCTCTTTTCGGATTCAATCCGATCCAGTATGTAAGAAAGGTATTCCCGACACTGACCTTTGCCTTTACTTCCCGTTCCAGTGCGGCAACCATTCCATTGAACGTGGAGACGCAAACGAAGAAGCTGGGCGTATCCGAGGGGATCGCGAATCTGTCCGCCACCTTTGGCGCAACGATTGGACAGAATGGCTGCGCCGGTATTTATCCGGCCATGCTGGCTTGCATGATCGCTCCTACGGTTGGAATTGATCCACTAAGCTGGAGCTTCATCGTGAAGCTGATCCTGATCGTGGTTATCAGCTCCTTCGGCGTAGCCGGCGTAGGCGGCGGGGCGACCTTCGCTTCCCTGATCGTATTGTCTACGATGAACCTTCCGGTAGCACTCGCAGGTCTTCTGATCTCGGTTGAGCCTCTGATCGATATGGGCCGTACGGCGCTGAACGTCAACGACTCCATGGTGGCCGGGCTCGTATCCAGTAAAGTGCTCAAAGAGAATGACCATGACGTCTTTAATAATGATGTGGACTTGGATAACACTGTTCAGGCGTAATCCTAGACTGGCATCAAGACAGGAAGCTGTCTATTATAGAAGAAAGTATTGAACAGAGCCTCGGCAGGATGCCGGGGCTCTGTTCGTGTCCAGGCGTAAATGGCAATATATGCAGCTCCGAAAAAAATCGTAGCCACAGGGAATAGATTATGTTACATTAGAACATGTTTTTTGGTCGGCAAAGCCGGTCCGGAGAACCGCGGTTCGCAACCATCCCGCGTAATCAAAACTAGGAGGAATCACCATGTTCAATTTACTATGGGGTATTGTTTACGTACTCGTGAATTTTTCACTGTACTTACTGTGTTACCGTTTGTTCGGCAAGAAGGGCTTATATGCCTGGATCGGTGTTGCGACCGTTGTGGCCAACATTCAGGTGACCAAAACCATCGATATTTTCGGCATCGCGATGACGCTCGGCAATACGATGTATGTCAGTCTGTATATGACAAGCGACCTGCTGAACGAAAAATACGGCAGGAAGGAAGCGCAGAAGGCGGTCTGGTTCGGTTTCTTCACGCTGATTATGACCACGATCCTGATGCAGATGGCCTTGTACTTCTCGCCGCTAGGCGGAGGAGATGACGAGATTCAAAAGGCACTTCAAAGTATATTCGGCCTGATGCCGCGACTTGCGCTCGGAAGTCTGACCGCTTATTTCGTAAGCCAGTTCCTGGACGTCAAGCTCTATACCTGGATTCGCAAGTTTTACGGCAAGCGCAATCAGTTCTGGATCCGCAATAACGGCAGCACGATGATCAGCTCGTTGGTGGATACGCTCATCTTCTGCGTCATTGCTTTTGCGGGGAGAGAAGGCTTTACCTGGACGATCTGGCTGGAAGTGTTCCTGACGACGTACATTATCAAATTCGTGCTGACCGCCGTGGGTACGCCGTTCCTGTATATTGCCCGCGACTTCAAGTTCGCCGATGATAAATAGAGTCTATATTCATCGAATCATATGGTTGCAATAAAAGAAAAAACCGGAAGCACCATCCTTTAGCAGGATGAGGCATCCGGTTTTTATTGTTTCAACGGAAAATTTATCCTTCGAGCGTGATCAGTTCCTTAGGATAGGAGGTCAGCACCTCGACGCCGTTTTCCGTTACGAAAATATCGTCCTCGATCCGCACGCCGCCCAGGCCAGCCACATAAATGCCCGGTTCCACGGTGAATACCATGCCAGGCTGCACCAGATCCGTGTTTTTGCCATGTACTGAAGGATATTCATGCACATCCATACCCAGGCCATGTCCTAGCCGATGCAGGAAATATGGGCCATAGCCCGCCTTTTCGATGGCATCCCGTGCAGCTTTGTCCACCGAAGCGAGGGTGACGCCCGGCTTGATCGCTTGAATGCCCTGCAGATTGCCTTCCAGAACGGCGTTGTAGATTTTCTTCAATTCAGGGGAGATTTCTCCGACCGCAAAGGTACGAGTGATGTCGGAGGCATATCCGTCCGCGTATACGCCCATGTCGAACATGAGCAGGTCTCCGTGCTGGATTTTGCGGTCACCCGGCGTTCCATGGGGAAGGGCCGTTTTCGGACCGGACAGTACCATCGTTTCGAAGGATGGACCCTGCGCACCGAGTTTCTTCATCAAATACTCCAGCTCGGCGACGATTTCGATTTCAGTCACGCCAGTCTTAACGCTTTTCAGTCCTTGGCGCAGCACTTCCTCGATGAGCTGCATCGCATGCTTCATGCGCTTGATTTCTTCAGGCGACTTGTTGACGCGCATGCTGCGGAGCAGCGGGCCGATATCGGCGTATTGTTTTGCAGGTACCGATGCGCTCAGCTCCTCATAACGAGCCACGGTCAGCTGTTCCTTCTCGATGCCGAGGGTTCCGATGCTTCCCTTGAACTGCTGCTGCAGCAACTGGTACGGATTATCCGTATCGCTGTGGGTGATGATGTTCTTCACGCTGGAGGCTGCACTTGCAGCTTCGGCGTCCAGTGCGGGCACGATCAGCAGTGGTTCTTCTCCACGGATCAGCAGGAGACCGAGAAAACGCTCATGCGGATCGCTTGCAAATCCGGTCAGGTAATATACATGCTTGGGATCGGTAACCAGAAGGCTGTCCAGTCCCTTTTCATTCATGGATAGTTCCAATTGATTCAGTCGGCTGCTCATATACAGGTCTTCCTTTCTAAGACAAAGGTTTTCTAATTATAACACTCAATCTCAATTCGCATGAATGCGTAAAGGCTATTTTTTAGGATTGCTCCAGACTCTTCAATAATTCGGCAAGGCGCACGGATGGAGCTTGATCGTACAAGCCGCCGTGGTAGCAGAATATGTTGTCCAGCGGCAGGTCCTTTAGTTTATGCATGCTCCGCACGGCTTCCTCCATATCCGGAGTAAAGGCTTCGGCGGGACCCGCCAATTCACCGTTAACGACCCGCAGTTCATCCGCAGCCAGCAGCATCTTCTCCTTCGGCATATACAGACAGATATGTCCCGGCGTATGCCCTGGCGTATGAATCACCCTCATGCCCCCATGGATATCCAGCAGCTCGCCGTCCTTGATTTCGCGGGCAATGCGAATGGACGGGAGTCTGTCAAAAAGGGAACGGATCGCAGATTGGGCAGCTTCCGGCATTTTGGCCAGTCGCTCGTCCGTCATTTTAATCAAAGGTTTTACGCCTGTGATATAAGGAACTTCATCGGCATGCGCCCAGACCTCGATATCCGGATACTCCGCAGTGAGCTCGGCCAGATTGCTGATATGGTCTATATCCTGATGCGTGACAATGATTCGTTTGATATCGGAAAGCTGAAGACCGGCATCCTCGACCGCCTGCGTCACTTGATCCATCTGTCCGATATTACCGGTATCCACCAGCGTGGCCCCGCTGTCATCCCACAACAGTACAGGCTGGTAGGCTGGCTCCGCAGAGTCTTGATGCGTATAGAGTTCAATTGAAGCGATGTGTTGTCCAAGTTTCATATGATTTTCCGGATGAATATCCGGTACACCTCCTTTGGTATCTTGTTTCTTCTTCATTATAATGCTGCGGGCTTTAAAAATAAAAATCACCTGCTGCGTAATCAATAGGCTGCTTCCATGATTACAATCATCATTGGAGAAGAATTAACTTCACTGAGAGGATATGGAGGATGGAAATGGAAAAAATTAATTGATTTCCTTCTCTCGAAATGTTTAATTACAAATAGGAATGATGAATGAACGCAATGTTTTGTAGGATCATGGGGTTACGTCATACCAATCTGGGATGCGGAACGGGAGGAACAATATATGGAAAAGATGATGATCGTGACCGGAGCCAACTCCGGCATGGGGCTGGCTTCTACTGTTGCGCTGGCCAAGACCGGAGCAGAAGTTGTGATGGTATGCCGTAATGAACAGCGCGGTCAGGCGGCTCTGGTGGAGGCCATCCGGCAAAGCGGCTCGGACAAAATTCAGCTGATGCTTTGCGACTTGGGCAGCTTAACCAGCATAAGGGAGTTTGCCAAGGCTTTTACGGAGCGCTATGACAGGCTCGATGTGCTCCTTAATAATGCCGGTGTGGTGATGATTAAACGTCAGGAGACGTCGGATGGCTTCGAAATGGATCTTGGGGTCAATCACCTGGGGCATTTTCTGCTGACCCATTTGCTTCTGGATGTACTGCTTGCTTCACCGCAAGGGCGAGTGGTATCGGTAGCCTCCGGGGCTTATAAGGCCGGGAAAATTCATTTTGACGACCCGTTTCTGAAGCGCGGATTCAACCCGGCCAAAGCCTATGCACAGTCCAAGCTGGCGAACATCCTGTTTACGAAGGAGCTGGCTTCGCGTCTGGAGGGTACGCATGTTACGGCCAACTGCGTTCATCCCGGAGCCGTAGGCACCCAAATCGGCGTCAACCGGGATACCGGATTTGGCAAAACGGTGCTGGCGATGCTAAAGCCGTTCTTCCTGACTCCGGAAAAGGGCGCGGAGACTGCCGTGTATCTCGCCACTGCACCCGAGCTGGAGAAGGTGAGCGGTCAGTATTTTTACAAAAAAAACCCGCAGAAGCTGTCAACCAAAGCCGATAGCACAGAGGATGCCAAGCGGCTGTGGGAGTGGAGCTGCGAGCAGGTGGGGATCGCGGAGAGTTGATGCTATTTTGACCAGAAGGACGCTTCTACACATGCCTTATGAAGGCGATAAACAAATGGAGAGAACAATCAAGTGAATCCAAATGAAAACCTTGAAACGAACCGAGAGGGGGTAAAAGTAGAACCACAGACCTTTATTCCCCCGCTGCAACCTAAGGGGCTGGGCGGATGGCTGGGATTTATGCAGATTAATATGTACTTTTCGCTCGCTTATTTTTCGAATTATTTTTTTCGGAGTTTGCTTCCAATCTATGCTCAGGAGAACTGGGGTGACTTAACTTCGCCGGAAGGCGATTATTACAACCCGTATGCCAAAGGGGTTTTTATACTGGAATCCCTGTCAACGGTTGTACTAATGGGATTGATCGTCGTCGCTTTGGTGCTGATGTACCGGAAGAAAGCGGCGTTTCCACCCATCATGATTTGTTATTTTGTGCTCACCGTTCTGTTCGATATTGGAACGAATATGATGTTTCAGCGTTTTTTGACGTATGAAGATTTGTCCGGAGCTGACAAGGAACAATATATGGACACCGGATTGCTGATCAAGCGGTTTCTGTTCTGTTCGGCCTGGGTAGCTTATCTGATCCGGTCCAAACGGGTAAAAAATACATTCATTCAATGAGTCGATGCAGTGTCATAAGAAAATGGATGCCAAGCGGAATAGAAGCCCGCGATCCTATCATGAAGCTGTAACTATTGCAATGTGTTGATGCTCATATCACTCTAGTATGTGCTCGGTAATGATTGATTGGCTGAAATTCTCCCTGTTTCCATTTTTATAGATAGCGCAGCGGGCGTTCTTCTACTAAAATAAAAAACAAAACCACTCGGATCACCGCAGGAGGAATGCATACATCATGAAACTGGACCACTATACGATCGAAGATGCACAGGCAGAGGATCTGCAGGCTATTGTTGACATTTATAACTCAACCATTGAGGGAAGAAAAGTGACGGCGGATCTGGAGCCCGTGACTGTGGCGAGCCGGCAGCGCTGGTTCGATGAGCATAACAGCCATCATCGCCCGCTCTGGGTGATGAAGTCCGAGGGAGAGACGCTGGCTTGGCTAAGTTTCCAATCCTTTTATGGACGAGCTGCGTACAATGCGACGGCAGAGATCAGCATCTACGTATCCGAGACCTGCCGCGGCAAGGGAGTAGGCGGCATTTTGCTGGAAAAGGCATTTGCAGCATGTCCGGGCCTAGGCATTAAGCGGTTAGTTGGCTTCGTGTTCGGTCATAATGACGCAAGCCTCAAGCTCCTGCGCAAGTACGGTTTTGAGGATTGGGGGATGCTGCCCGGCGTGGCTGAGCTGGATGGCATCGAACGGGATCTGGTGATCATCGGTAAAAAGGTTGAGGCGTGAGGATTAGGGCCCGCTCTTAGTGACGATTCCACAGTAAAGTAAATGATCCATCATAAGAAAATCAACTCGAAGTGTCCCTGTTGGCAGGCGACCGTAGAGTTGGTTTTTTTTATGGGAAATGCTGTCATGGAGAATTTGAGAGTAAATTCGTGAAAAATTGTATTTACATGAACAGACAAGCGCTGGCATACTATATTCAATCGGGCGAACTCCGGGATATTCTGGTAAAATGAAATTATTCATGGGTACATAAGGAGGAATATAATGATGAAGCGTTTAAAATTGGGACTGGCCGTGATGTTGTCCCTGCTGCTCGTGTTGCTCGCGGGCTGTCAGGCTGTTGGCGGCGTGGATGTCAGTAAGGCAGCGCTTAGCACATTGGATGTCAAATCGTCCATGTCGAAGCAAACCCTTTCATTGCAGCTGGTGCCAACGGACGGCAAGTTAACGGAAGAAGACCAGAAGGCCATCGATTTGCTGAATTCTTTTTCCGTGACCATCGATCAGGCAGCGGTGAAGGACATGAACAATGCCTCGATGGAAGGGTCGGTTCAACTTCAAGGCAAGAAGCTTCCTTTCCATTTGGCTATGGACAAAAAAGCGCTGACCCTGTCGGTTGAAGGCATGACGCAGCCTATATCCGTTCCACTGGAGCTCGAAGATTTGGATCTTGGATTCGTAGGTCAGAACATGACCAATGAAAGCTTGATTCAAATGTATAAGGATGTACTTGGATTCCTGCTGAAGCACACGCCGAATCCGTCATCCATTTCTGTAACGCCAGTGACCGAGAAAGTAAATGGAGAGTCGTTGTCCCTGCAAAAACTGCATATCGATATTCGCGGGGATGAGCTTGTCGGCTTGGCGAAAGGGTTCCTGACAAGTGTGTCTAAGGATAAAGAAGGCGTGAAGCAGCTAATCAGCAACTTGTATGATACCTATTATCCGATCTTTGCAGCCTATGCGGGAGCGCCGGAAGAAACGGCGGCACCGGATAATGCAGAGAAAGAAAAGAATATCAATGAAGCCGTGAATGAACTGATGGGCGCACTGGATGAGCTGCTCCCTGACTATGATAAGAATGTAGATGGTCTGTTCCAGGAAGCGCCGGAGCTTAGCGAGATTTTGGGCAAAAACACCGTGCTTTCTCTCGATTTCATGCTCGACAGCAAGCTCAATATCCGTAAGCAAAACATGGATTTGACAGTGCAGCTGCCTGCATCCGAAGATTTGCCAATCAAACAAGTGAAGGTTCATTCCGAAGCCGAAACTTGGAAAGTCAATGAGCCGGTAACGGTTCATGCGGTGGACAGCTCCAAAGGAATCTGGGAAGTCAATCCGGGCGAAGCCACGCCAGGCGAGGTACTGCGCCATTTGGATCGCCAATCGGAGCTGTACCGTTTGCTGAAGGATGATATGAACATTACCAGCAAGTCCTTCTCGATGTATACGGAGGAAGATGCCAGCGAGCTGTATGACGCCGGATTTGAACCTGTGGTTGTCAACAATACCATGATGGTGCCGCTAAAATATGTGGCGGATGAGCTCGACGCGAAGCTGGTATGGGATAATGCCACCAAGCAAATCACGTTGACCGATGACCTGACGGGATCGAAAATCGTCCTGAAAATGGGTTCGAAGCTGGCCTCCATCGATGGCGTGAACGAAACGCTCGCCCAGCCCGTTCAAAATATGGACGGTTATGCTTACGTACCGATGCGTTTTATCACCAAAGCGCTTGGAGCGCAAGGAAACTGGGATCGCAACGAACAAACCGTAACGATCGTTAGAAACTAATAGAGCAAAGCGAATTGTTCGGAAAGAATCGGGGACGGTTGAGAAACCGTCTCTTTTCTTATGTCTGGAGGTGTATGGTCTGGATAAAAGGAGGGAGTTTGATGAACGGGAGAACGATTCGAATTCTACATCAAGCATCGCGCGGTGCTTACGCTAATTTATTCGGCTGGCCTGCGCATCAGCGAAGCCATTCACCTGAAGGTATATGATCTGGATGTAGAGCGCGGTACCATTCATGTGCGACAAGCGAAGGGAAGAAAGGACCGTTACACCTTGCTATCGCAAACAGCATATAAGCTCCTTGAGCAGTATATCCGAATCGAAAAACCAGAAAACTGGCTATTTCCAGGAGGTACAGAGGGCAGGCCCATTACGGCGAGAACCATTCAGCATGTATTCGAGAAGGCTGTGCAAAAGGCAGGAATTCAAAAACCCGCGACGGTACATACACTTAGGCATTCTTTTGCGACTCATCTCTTGGAAGCGGGTACAGATATCCGATATATCCAAGAGCTGCTCGGTCATGCAAGTTCCAAGACAACCGAGATTTATACCCACGTGAGCATCAGAGGTATCCGCCGCATTCAAAGCCCGCTGGACCGGATATGAGAGATGAAAGAGATTGAATAAAATGGAAGATTCGCATAACATACTTTATAAGATACAAAAGCGAATGTCGCAATTCTCCCACTGAGAGGGGAGAATGCGACATTCGCAGAATGGATGTTATACGAAATATTAGCAACTATTAATGGGGGTTGAATCATGGAAGTATGTAAATTATGTGGAGAGAAAGCTACTTTAGAAGTAAGTCATATAATACCTAAATTTGTATTTGATTATATAAAAAAAACATCTGCAACTGGACGGTTTAGGATGCCATTGGATAATCCAAATATCCCGAAGCAAGATGGGGATAAGATGAAATTGTTATGTGGGAAGTGCGAAGATCTATTTTCAAAGAATGAAACACACTTTGCAACTAATATTTTTCATAGGTTTCAGAAAGATAATATTCAAGAGTTTAATTACGATGCCTGGCTGAATTATTTTATCACTTCTGTTAATTGGAGAAATCTACAAGCTGATATTGGATCATTTAGCTCGAATAAATCAGTTTCACCAGATGAGTTAGAGTGCTTAATTAGTTCTGAAAAAATAATGAAAGATTTCCTATTAGGAAACAAAGAAGATTTAGGATACATAGATAATCATATATTTTTCTTTAATAGGATCAAGAAAACAAACAATAAAGAAGTTGTAGAAAATGGACCTCATGTATTTTTTAGAAGAAGTGTTTTTGGCTATACATTAATTAATCATAATCCAGGTGGAATATACGTTTATTCTAATCTAGCTGGAATACTAATATGTACAATATTAAAACCGTCTGTTAATGACAATTGGGAAGGGACACAGGTTGGGTTATCTCAAGGTAGTATCAATATGCCGCAGAATATTGCAAGCCCAATAATTAATGACTTATTTGATTATATGCTTGAATGTAAGCAGGTTTCAATGTCAGACCAACAGAGGACTAAACTTATTGAAAGAGTAAAGAAAGATCAAGATAAATTAATAAAGAGCAAGTTTATTGAATTCTGGAAATATGACAGAGATCTTGAAAGTAATAATTGAGGGGCTGATACATCATATAACAATATGTTCTTGCTTCGCGGCTGTTGCCTCTTGGTCTGTCTGTAGAATTATCATGTAGAGAACTCAGAAAGACACATTGATTCCCCTAAGATAAAAGCTATCTAAGGGGAATCAACGTCAGGAACACAGAAACGTTAGACGAAATACCGTAGAAAGTTCATATTAAATGGGAGGTTCATTAATGGAGAATAGCGAGAAAAATATAGACGAGATTATTAAATGGTATGTGAATGTAAGACCTACATACAAAAACCTTGCAAGCAAAGTTGAGTCAATCATAAGAGAAGTTTTAAATAGCTCAGGAATTTCATATTATACAGTTTCAAGCCGAGCAAAAGACATTGAGAGTTTTTCAAAAAAGGCCAGTAAAGAAAAATATAAAAATCCCAAAAATGAAATTAAAGATATGGCTGGAATAAGAATTATTACATTTGTTAAAAGTGAGGTCTTACAATGTTGCGATATAATTAAACCATTGTTTGATATTGATCCTGATCATAGTGTAGATAAAACAAAGGAACTTGGAAATGATAAGGTAGGATATAGATCTATCCACTATGTAGCCAAGCTAACAGACGAAAGACTTGGATTGCCAGAATATAGCGTGTTTAAAGAATTAACTTTTGAAATACAAGTTAGAACTATACTTGAGCATGCTTGGGCAGATATCTCGCACGATAGAAATTATAAGTTTATTGGTAATTTACCTACGGAAAATGATATTCAGAGAAGGTTCTCTTTAGCAGCGGCTACTTTAGAATTAGTTGATAGAGAATTTGATAACTTAGCAAAGGAAATAAATATTTATGATAAAGAAGTTAAGAATAAAGTAGAAAATGATGATTTGAATGTATCAATCAATACTACTTCTTTAAGAAATTATCTGAATAATAAATTCAGACCACTTATTGACAAAAATATATTAGAACGCACCTTCAATAAAGGAAGTAAAAGGATAGTTAATGAATTGAAATTATATGGAATATATACGTTAGCGGATATAGATAGAATAATAGGAGACGACATAAATAAATATGTAGATAAGCCAACAAACTACTTGGGTTTATTAAGGTACATTATGATTATTAACGACATAAACTTGTACTTTGAGAAAGCCTGGAGAAAATCTTGGACAGGAATAGATCGGAAAGAGGTTAATTACTTATCTTCATTAGGTGTAGACATAGAGGCAATTATGGATAAATTCGAATTGCATGTTGCCGAGAATGACTTTGATTATGATGAAGATGATATCTTTGAAGAAGAGTTTTTTTCAGAAGACTAAAAGTAAATAAAGGAGTAACTTGATTAACCAAGGAAGTCGGTACGGCGTCTAACATAATATTCACGCATCGGGCATACGCCCTCGGTCCGGCAGAAGCATTCCAGGGAAGGCTGCCGGACACACTTGGCATACGCCAAGCGTCGTGAATACCTGAACGTTAGCCGAAACTTCCTAGGTCAAGAACGTATGGTTAAACCCTCAAAGCCAGAAGCATCTAAGGTCAAGGGCGGATAAGAGCATATGAAGGTCAGATCGGATAAGGGCATATGAAGATCAAGAACATATTGGGTGGGTAGCTCAAAGAAGAAGAAGTATCGGCTAACACCGCGTTAACGCTTCGGACATACGCCCTTGGTCCGGACCGAAGTTGAGAAGCCTGGAAGTGGACTCAGCCGGACACACCCGACTCCGTCGGGCGTCGAGAATTCAACAACGTTAGCCGAAAGAAGTTCTTACATGTTTAGGAGGAGTCTATATGATATTAGAAAAAGTTATAAATAGAATTGTAATACAAAGTGAATATAAGGATTTTGTTGAAAAGTATAAAGATAGTATACTTACTGAATTTAAAGGTAAGATTCATAGCATTTATATGTGTGGCTCGATTCCAAAAGGAACTGCTAAACCTTTTAAGTCAGATGCAGACTTTACTATTGTATGTTTAAATCCCAAAGATATTGATTACGAAAGATTGTCAAATATTAAAGACAGGCTTTTGGAAGAATATCCAATACTAACTAAGATTGATACGATAATTTGCTCGATTGACGATGTATTAAGTAAACCGAATGAGTGGGGTTTTTGGATTAAGATAATTTGTGTTTGCATATATGGTCATGACGTTGGTGAAAAAGTGCCACCGATAATTACTTCTCCAGAGTTCATTTTAGACTTAAATACAGAGACCAAGGAGGAAATAGATCGTATACATAGTTTACTTTCTAATGCTAGTGATAACACAATGAAAACTAGATATATTAAAGGTTATTCTAAGAGATTAATTCGTGCATTATACTCATTGGTTTTAGAAGATACAGGTGTATGGCAAGATGACATTATTAAGATGAAGAATGCCATATTAGACTATTGCGAGATTGACTCCGCTTTAGTTGATTATCTGTATGCTTGTTACTTGGATAGTCATGTACTTGTTGAAGAGTTTCTGGGAATTGCAGATGAAGTATATAGCTATTTTGAGAACGCCTTAAATACAATGGCTGATTCCAGAACTTCCTTCGGCTAACAACAAATTGACGCTCGGGGTCACTCTGAGAAGTGAGTGACCACATCCAGCCCCCTAAGCCCGTCGGGACGTCACTGCATTAGGTAACTATAAGCAGCGGCTCTAAGGGGCCAGGACCTCGTCAATACAAGACGTTAGCCGAAACTTTCTAGGTCAAGTACGTATGGTTAAACCCTCAAAGCCATAAGCATTAAGGTCAATATCGGATAAGGACATATGAAGGTCAAAACCGGATAAAGGAATATGAAGGTCAAGATCGGATAAGGGCATATGAAGGCCAAGATCGGATAAGAGCATTTGAAGGTCAAGATCGGTAAGAGCACATGAAGATCAAGAACATATGTGGTGGGTAGCTCAAAGAAGAGAAAGCATCGGCTAACAACGCATTCACGCATCGGGCATACGCGCTCGGTCCGGACCGAAGTTGAGAAGCCTGGAAGTGGATTCAGCCGGACACACCCGACTCCGTCGGGCGTCGAGAATTCAACAACGTTAGACGAAAATTTCCAAAACATACTTAATAACATTAATGAATCGGAGAGATTTCATGTTGAACTATAGAATCGAAGGCGAAAGGACTTTCGTGAATATCAATGATAAGACAATTGTTGGTGATTGGGATAATTCATTAAACGGTGTTCTATTTCAAAATTGTGTTTTTCGAGATATTCCAGGATTTAAGTATAAAGACATCATCAATATAAGACATCAAGACATCCCAAATAATTTTCATTTTGAATTAATGGGTTGTCTTAGAGACCATACAGAAGAACCAATTGATAAATTACCTTATCCTGCATTTTGTATAATTTTTTCTAAAGAAGTTGATGCTTTTTTTGTTCAGTTTCAGATTTCTTTTGATGATAATGATGATGAATGGCGAACTCAAATAAAGTGGATATATGAATACTACATTGATGAATTAAGAAAACAGGTTAGTCTTATGGACAGTGCTCAATTTATTGAAATATCATCTGAATACGGATCTTCCTTCTATATTAAATTTTGTGAGAACAATTCTAATACAATCGGCGAAGCTTTCATTGAGTCATTGCCCAAACTAAATAGTTTATTTTTAAAAACTCATCACGCTCTTCAAGGTATTGATAAGTTCATAACAGTGATGGATTTCTGGTATAAGAACAAAGAGAATAATATGGAAAGTACATGGCATGAATTTTTTATTCAACATAATTGGGTACTTTCTCAATGCTTTTCTTTACCATTTATCTTATTCAAAGATAAAGCATATGCTGGAGGTAAAGATCTCAGCAATAGGGGCGGCAGTCTTCTTGATTTTATTTACAAAAACAACTTATTTGAGAATGTAGCTAT
Organism: Paenibacillus dendrobii; assembly: GCF_009807035.1. Lineage (GTDB taxonomy): Bacteria > Bacillota > Bacilli > Paenibacillales > Paenibacillaceae > Paenibacillus_AQ > Paenibacillus_AQ dendrobii. The sequence goes on along the minus strand of NZ_WUBI01000001.1, from coordinate 2,741,640 downwards.
AATAGAAATCAAAACTCCTTTAACAAAGCTAATCGGTCAAGAGTATAGAAGTGGTGTTTTTTCAATGTCTGCTGATTTGTCAGGTTCTCTTAATCAATTATTACACTATAAAGATCGGTTGCAAAAGGAGTTTTTTGTGAATCGGTACAATTCAAAAACTGTATTTCATGCTTTGAATCCAAAATGTATTTTGCTTATTGGAGCATTGGACAGTCTTAACGATTCTGAGAAACAAAACTTTGAATTATTTAGATCAGAATTAAGATCGATTGAGATAATAACATATGATGAGTTATTTGAAAAAGTAAATTTATTAAAAGACTTGTTATTGTAAATCAAAGAAGAGGAAGTCATCGTCTAACAACGTGTTCCTGCTTCGCGGCTGTCGCCGCTCGGTCTGCGCGAAGGATTTCCATGAAGAAGATTCAGGCAGACACATTGATTCCCCTAAGATAAGAGTTATCTAAGGGGAATCGACGTCAGGAACACAAGAACGTTATATACAATTCCCGTAAAACATATTATATAAATTCAAAGGAATGAAGAATAATGGTTTTTTTCAAAGAAGCAAAATTTGTTGATACAGTTAACCGAGACATTATCATACGATCAGCAAATGGAGAAGATGCCAAAGAGGTTTTGAATTTCAATCAGGAAATCATTAACACAGAGCCATATTTACTTACAACACCTGATGAATTCAAATTAACAATTGAGCAAGAACAAGAATGGATTGAGAATATTCAACAGAAATTAAATAACTTAATCTTAATAGCGATGCATAAAGGAGAGGTGGTCGGAACATTAGATTTTCACTGTGGTCATAAACGTCGATTAGAGCATATAGGTAGTTTTGGTATGAGTGTTCGGAGAGAATATCGAGGAAGTGGAATCGGCAGGGCTTTACTTCATTCATTAATTGAATGGGCATTAAGAAATGAGAAGATCGAGAAGATTAATTTAGAAGTGTTTTCGAATAACCATCGTGCTATTGAATTATATAAGAAGATCGGATTTGTCGAAGAGAGTCTATTAAAGAATCAGGTCAAGCTCAATGATAATGAATATATTGATTTAATAGGTATGGGGCTTTTTCTTAAGACATTGTGAATGATAATTCGTAGAAGGCGGGGACAACACATAACATCGCATTCAACGCTGCGGTCCGAGACAAGCACAGCCCTGGGTGCGGGAGAGGCATTTCAAGGAAGCGGATTCACCGTACACATCTCACCGCCTAACTGCCGCAAGCGGCAGCCGTCCATACGGACCTTAAGGCGCTGGGATATCGTGAATGCTGGAACGTTAGACGAAATCTCTTAAGTGCTAAAGGACGTGGACTCATGGTTATTGACGAAAGTATCCACCTTTCTCCATTTAAAGAAAGATGGAAAGATATTTATCTGATAGAAGAACAGATTCTTAGAACAATATTTGATCCATCAGTTGAATTTGAACATATAGGAAGTACAGCGATTGAAGGAATGGTGGCAAAGCCAAGCGCATCGCGCCCGGCGACTTCGTCGCCTTAAGTCAGTGGGACGTCGTGAATACAAGAACGTTATAGGAAATCAGCGTAAAAACATAAAATAAAAGCAAATTTATTATTTGTCGGTTTAAGATAACGAACCTAGGGAGAGGCGAAAGTTTGATTTCTGGGAAGAAGTTTAAGCGGCTTGACACTGTTCGTGGTCTTGTTCATGAAATGCTTTCTGCTAGAGAGATTAGCTCCAAGAAACGGGAAGCTTGGGTTCATCTTTTCGAAGTTTCTTATTTTGCTTCTTTTCTTGCTATGAGAAGAGGACAAGATTCAGAAATTACTGCGATCACGGGGTTTCTCCACGGTTTTTATTTCTATAAAACCGGAATCAAAGACTTCCCTGGTCCAAACAGTGCAAATACTGTAAGACCGATATTACGTAGCACCCAACTCTTTAACGACGAAGAGCTGTCTGTCATACTCGATCGATCTTTTATCAAGAAGATAAATATCGATTTCATGACCCATACGATGAAATTATTAAAGATGCTATTCTGATGCAGATGTACTATCAGAGTTCAGGTAACAAATTATCCAATATTGAGATAATAGACTGCAACATGTATTTATTGAATTGAGGATTCCGGGGGAGCATGTAGAAACGGAGTCCAACGTTAATACGGGAACGATAAACAGAATCACTGAAGATAGACGCCATCAGTTGGCTGATTTTGCAGAAAGGTTTGCAGGGCAAGACATTATTGGTATTCCGCACATCCGCACCGACTAATCGCATCGCGGCCGCTCACTTCGTTCGCCTATCAATTCAATCATGCGCTGTGGAATCAGCACTCCAACTTTAAATATGTAACAACCAACGAAATTGATGAACTAATCAATGATGATGTATATGGTTACGGGAACTTTTGTTGGGTCGACATCGAGAATGTGGACTATATTAATAAGTTAAGTAATAAAGAGATATCGGAATTGTTATTTTTTTCTCATATGGCGAAACCATTGAATAGAATACCTATGAATAGATTTGCTTATCATTCACATGATGATGGATGGTTTAATAAACTCTTTGTAGAAGATTTAAGAGACTATAAATCCCTATTATCGAATGTGATTATATCGAAATTAGAAGTAATAACACGCAGAACCTTTACCGAGTTGCCTGATGAAATAACTTCAGTACTTTTAGAATCAACTCGTGAAGGCTTATTTATTGATCTGAGTAGAATAGTGAAGACTAGAGTTAAAGTAAAGGTCCCATTAACAGGAATAGGTCATCATACAGATATGGATAGGGTATATAATTTTCGTGAAGAAATCAAAGATTACAAGATATTTATAGAATATTCAGAGACAAAGAAATCTTGGCAGTTACTCAAAGAGGGCTAAATCCATTGTATAACACCATATTCACGCATCGGTGGACAAGCCGTCTCGGTCCCGGAAGATAAGGCGAGGAAGCTGTTGCCGGGACACATCCACACCGACCAACCGCATCGCGGCCGCTCGTTCACTTAAGTCGGTGGGAAATCGTGAACACGGAAACGTTATCTGAAAGGCACGCAATAATCATTAAACTGAAAGATAGGTATCATTATTAACTTGAATGAACTAACAAGAGCGATAAAGAAAGAAAAAATTGAAAGCTGTGTTATATATAAAGAGAACTCGGTTGTATTTGAGTACTATAAAAATTGGAAAATTAAAGACAAACAATACAAAGTATATTCAATAACAAAGAGCATTATATCTGCATTATATGGAATTGCAATTCAGCAAGGGGATATCGAGAATGAGGATGTTCCAATTTCGAATTATTTTAGCGGAATTGAAGATACAAAGAAAGGAATTACTATAAGACACCTATTAATGATGTCCTCGGGTTTGAGGTGGTCTGGTAATGCAGCGATGATTCCAACAAAGAATTGGGTAAAGTTCATACTTGAACAACCTGTTGAATCAGAACCTGGAACGCAAATGAAATATAGTTGTGGCAATTCACATTTACTAAGCGCAATATTGCAGAAGGCAACCCAAACGAGCACTACGAATATTGCGAAAAAGAACTTATTTCTTCCGTTAGGTATTCAAAATTTTAATTGGTATCATGATGCTCAAGGAGTTTCAATAGGTGGTTTTGGTTTGATATTGAAGGTGGAAGATATGTTGAAATTTGGGAGATTATATTTACAAAAAGGGGAATGGAATTCAAAGCAACTAATCCCTGCTGAATGGATTGAAAAATCAACAAATCTTATTTCAACAACAGATAAATCGTCTTATGGATATCATTGGTGGATAATGAATCATAATTCTGTAGACTATGAGACAGGTAAGACATATTATGCTGCAGGCAGGGGAGGACAATATATTTTTATTAATCAAGAGAAGGGACTAGTCACAGTGTTTACAAGTAATTTCACAGATGATAGTTCAAGTCCAAAACAATATTTTCAGAATTATATATTAAATGATTAAAAGCTTGGTCAGTTTATTCAAGAAGGCTAACGAATGGTTCGGAAATGCAAGAACGTTATGTGAAGAGCGGCAAAAGATATTTGAAATTCATCAAGTCTTTTCATAAGAGAGGGGGAAAACGATGGATTATATAAAGTGAATTAGAAGCAAGGTTGATAGCGAAATGATAATTCTTAATTTTGCTGGAGCAATAATAACTAATGAAGAAGGACAAATTTTATTGCAGCGAAGAAGAGATAAAGATGCATGGGGATTTCCAGGTGGGGCTATGGAAATTGGTGAATCCGCAGATGAAACGGCAAAAAGGGAAGTAGAAGAAACAGGATTAAGAATTAATATCGAAGAACTAATCGGGATTTATAGTAAGTATTTTGATGAATATCCCAATGGAGATCAAGCGCAATCAATTGCATTTGTCTATAAAGGCAATATTTCTGGTGGAGAAATAATTAAGGAGAATGAAGAAAGTACAGAACTTAAATTTTTTAATAAAGATGAAGTGCCAGAATTATTTAATCAACAACATAATGATGCATTTAATGATTTTGTTAATAAGAGAACGGGAGTATATAGATAATTTGGTTTTAGCTTTTTGATATTGATTCAAAGATGGCCGGACCATCACATAACACCATATCTACGCTGCGGGCTGCGCCCTTAGTTGGCAACATGAGGTATGCAGAGAAGCTCATTCAGTTCACAACCTGCGAGGCTAAGTCTGTTGGACCCGGTCGCTGGAGCTCCCTTAAGCCTCTCGAGTTTGTAAATACAATAACGTTATATGACGTACCCGGCTTCTTCGAGTTACTTTTTCACACTGCCTTACTGTTTCTATTTTTACTCTAATAATGTATATTTCAGTGAAGTCTTACTATAACCGTCACTTACTTATTTGTTACCGAGTTGTTCCGCCAAACCGATTAGAAGTCCTTCGATTCCACGAATGTAGCAGAGCCGATACGAGTCCTCGTACTGAACCACTTCGCCAACGAGCTGAACACCATACTTACTGAGTCTGGATACCATTTCATCAATGTTTTGAACTGTAAACATGACTCGTAGATAACCGAGGGAGTTTACAGGAGCAGTCCGATGATCTGATATCGTAGGTGGGGTGAGAAATCTCGAAAGTTCAAGTCGGCTGTGGCCATCTGGGGTAACCATCATAGCAATCTCTACGCACTGAGAACCTAGTCCGGTTACACGACCAGCCCATTCACCTTCAACATTGGCTCGCCCTTCGAGGATCAAGCCAATCTCCTCGAAGAAAGAGATTGCGTCTTCAAGGGATTCTACAACGATGCCGACATTGTCCATTCTTAGTAATTTGTTTTTTTCCATAGTTTTATCTCCTCGTGTACAAATTTACTACCTGATCATCTTCGATATTATTTTAATAATAATGCTTTGTAACAATTATTTACAATAATAAGAAGTCATAGTATAGGAAGATGTGAAATGGATTTCCGGGTATGTTATATAACACTGTACTCACGCATTTCTGCTTTGCGGCTCGGTCCGCCCGAAGGATTTCGATGAAATTGGATCAGATGACAACTCTCTGAACCTAACCGCAGTCGCGGCCGGCTCCTCCGGAGCCTTAAGGTTCTCGAATTTGTGAATACCCAAAGTTATCGGAAATTCATGCAACCATAATTTTAGAAGCGGGGGTCAATTTAGTGGAGTTGATTTTTATACGTCACGGTCATGGGGAACATTTAATAGATTATCCAAACCAATTAAATACACTACATCCTGGATTAACTCCATACGGGAAGATGCAAATTAATCAACTCGCTGAAGAATCTGCATTTACAACGAATGACTTATTTCTCGTAAGCCCAACTAAACGAACAATTGAAACTGCACAAATCCTTCGAAAAGATAATAACTTCATTATTACTCCTTTTGTTGGTCCGCGAATGTTTCCGCAGAATCCAAATTTACCATTTTTAATATGTGATCAGATTTATTGTAAAGAAGATATTATTAAATATTACCTAGGAATTGAAATCTTAGATTTTGAATTAGACTGCTGGGGAGAAGGAATTAATAGAATAGATCCAAATACTTTTGAAGATTATGCCCATCGATTGTTAGCTTGGATTAAAGAAAAAGGTAACCGGATTTTTATTATTTCTCATGATGGTACTATTACAAATTACCGCATTTTATTAGGAGAACAAGAGTTAACTAGAAAAGATTTTTTAGGAGAAGCAGGAGTATTTAGAAGAACTTTGTAACCCGATTTCAGAGAAGGTATGAACATCTGATAACACCGTTCACGTTGCATTCGCTCCGCTCCGTTGGTCTGCCCGAGGAACTTCAAGGAAGTGAATTCAGCGATCATATTGGAATTGTTTTGGTTTGTGAGGGAAACAAATTATTTGTTGCAGAAGGTAATAAAGACAATGAAAACTACTCCAGTGTTTTTTACAGAGACAGAGGAAATTGTATTCTTGGATATATTCGAATAGACAACGGCTATCGTTACTGTTTTAATGGGGAATACACACCGATCGTTACTAATTAATGTCTGAGAGTAGTTATAATTATAATTGTGAACTGTAGTCTTTTCGAGGAAGACTCTGACATCCTATAACAATGTGTTCACTCATCGGGGGAGAAGCCATCTCGGTTCCCATAGCAAAGTCGATGAAGCAGTTGCCGGGACACATCCGCACCACCTAACCGGATCACTGCCGACTCTTGCGGAGTCTTAAGGTGGTGGGACGTCGTGAAAACTAGAACGTTATACGCAATTACTCGAACCTATAAAAAGGAGAAATAAATCATGCAGGAGAGAGAGTTATCATTAGAAAGAAAAATAGCCATAGTGACAGGTGCTTCCCGCCTTAGCGGCATAGGGGCAGCAATATGTACAGCGCTGGCGAGTAAGGGAATTGATGTATTCTTTACATATTGGACTACGTATGATGAAGAGATGCCTTGGGGAATTCATTCAAATGAACCTCAAGTGTTGCAAGATAAAATCATAGAATATGGTGTGCGGTGTGAGAAACTGGAATTAGATCTTTCTAACACACTTGCACCTGCTAAGTTATTAGATACAGTGGAAGAAAAATTAGGTAAGCCATCCATTTTAATAAACAATGCGACCTATTCCGTTGATGTAGGTTACGACACACTAACAGCTGAAGTACTTGATAAACATTACCAAGTAAATATTCGTGGAACCATGTTATTAAGTGCAGAATTTTCTAGTCGATTTAGCTATGCAAAAGGCGGGAGAATTATTAATTTAACTTCTGGTCAATCGCTAGGACCGATGGCTGGTAATATAGCGTACGCTACTACTAAAGGAGCCATTGATACATTCACTTTAACCTTGTCGGCTGAAGTAGCCTCGAAAGGAATTACCGTAAATGCAGTGAATCCAGGACCAACTGATACAGGATGGATGAAAGATGGCGTAAAAGATTATATATTGACTAAATCACCAATGGGTAGAATTGGAGTGCCTCAAGATGCAGCACGGTTAATTACTTTTCTTGCAAGTGACGATGCTGAGTGGGTAACCGGACAAATCATCCACTCAGAAGGTGGATTTCAGAGAGGTTAGAAAGTATCTCAAGGATGCCGAATAACGTATAACTATGCCTTCACGCATCGTTGGACAAGCCGCCTCGGTCTCGGAAGATACGGCGAGGAAGCTGTTGCCGGGACACATCTGCACCGACTAACCGCATCGCGGTCGGCTCTTGGCGCAGCCTTAGGTCGAGTGGGACGTCGTGAACACTACAACGTTAACTGAAACTCCTTGAGAGAAATAAGTGAAATCAAGTAGACACTCTTAATTGAGTTTTTATATAGAGGGAGGTTGATAAGTGAAAATGATTAACAACAGGAAATATTATTTAAGGGCATTGAGCACTGTAATTGGAATTATTGTATTAACATTTGTAGTTTCTTGCTCTACAACAACGACAAAATCAGAGGCAGGAGAAAGTATCCCTAATTACGATTCATTATTACAATTTTCCTTCAAAGATAGAATTTACTCCATCGAAGGTAATATAACCCCTGCCGAAAAAATAAAAAAAGAGATCGGGGAAATAAAAGAAATTGTAGACGATATTAAAGAAAACGGTCAAGCTAAAGTATTCAACTCAAAAATAGACCTTTTAGATAGAATAAAAATTTTTACCATTCAAGATCTAGACCAAGATACTGTAGTTGCCATCAAAATTAATGATATATATTACACTGCGTTTTTTTTAGCAAAATTAGATTAGTTATTGGAATTTATAATTGAACAAGAAAAGGATTAAATAGGATCGGGAATTAAAACCATAAGGGATACAGATACAAACTAAATGAGTGATGTGATAGGTTAATCGAATAAGAAGGAGCATCAGTTAACACAGCATTCCTACTGCGGGCATTCGCCCTTGATCGCCAAGGGGGGATTTTTCAAAGAAGTTAATCAGGCGACACATCCAAAAGGTTAAGTCTGGCGGCTTATTAATGATGACAGAAGTATTATACATGAGAGAATGCCGTCAGGTACAAGTGAAGTAAGATATCTACATAATAAATCGAAGCAATTTCTCTTTATATTATCAGGAGCCATGACGATTGAAGTGGACGGAAACGAGTATATATTGTTAAAGTACATGAAGGAATTGAAGTATTGAAGAAAAGCAGAAGATAAGAGATTTGCATAACTCAAAAAAGTACTAGTAATAACTCATATAATATTACGGAGGCGTTGTTTTAATGAAAAACATTTATAATCAATTAAATACAAATGAAATTTTAGACCGTATCGATCAATTACGCCCAGATTCACATCCGCAATGGGGTAAAATGAATATTGCACAAATGCTAGCTCATTGCTCATCTTTTCAGGATATAGCAATGGGAAACTCCACTTCCTCAAGAAGTTGGATAGGGATATTAATAGGAAAGTTTGTGAAACCCATAGTTTATAACGATAAGCCAATTCCTAAGAATATGTCCACGATTCCAACATTAATCATTGTAGATAACAGAGAATTTGAAAAAGAAAAAGAAATACTGAAACAAAAAATAATAATGTTTCAAAGTAGTGGTCCTGAAAAATGCACAACACACCCCCATCCTTTTTTCGGTAAACTCAATTCTGAAGAGTGGGGAAAATGCATATACAAGCACCTAGACCATCATTTAAAACAGTTTGGCGTTTAGCTAATAATAATGAAGTTGCAGTTTTTCAATGAAGACGCTGACATCCCAATGGTTTCACGCATAGGGCATTCGCCCTTGGTCTGGAACGAAGTCAGCCCAAAGAGTCGGATAACAATGTCTCTTTGGGCTAAATGTATCATTCTCATCAAAGAGCATGATACAAGACACACTTCTTATGCTATAAACAGCGGAGTGAGAATGTACATCAGGTATTGACCGAATTAGGATGTCTTTGGGCCTTTTCCTTGGGCTAAGCGTTGTTCCGCCGCTTGTTGCTGTCGGAATTGTCCCGGGGTAAGTCCCGTTCTGGCTTTAAAGATTTTGTTGAAGTAGCTGACATTCGCGTACCCGATCTCCCGGCAAATCTCCTCCACTGAGGTATCGGTCTGCTTTAACAGCTCTATGGCGCGTTTGATGCGAAGCTGAATGAGATAATCATTGACGGTCATACCCTTGGATTCTTTAAAGATGCGCCCCAAATAGGACGTGCTGCGCTTCACATGTTCCGCCACACTATCCACGGATATATTCTTGTTGAAATGGTCGTCCATGTATTCCGTTGCCAGCTGAAGCGTCACATCCGTCATTTTGGAGCGCTTCTCTCGGTGGTAGTCAATGATTGTACTGCACATCGTTAAGACGCATTCCTCCATATCTTGCACGGTTTCCGCGCGCGCCAGAGCATCTGTATAGGATGAGCTTTCACCGAAAACAACGGTCACCTCACCGCCGGTCTGAACGAGTGTTTTAACCAGCTCACCACTTAATTGCACATACAGCTGGTGAATATTAGCTCTACCCAGCCTTTGCTCCAAAACCTCCCGCGTGATGGCCCGGATAACGGCAGTACATTCCTCTTTATCCGTCTGCAACAGGGATTGCTGCAGCTTCATCTCCAGTTCGTAAGGATAATAGTAGGAACCTTCTTCCGATTTCCATTCATCAAGGATAGAAAAGGGGAGAATTTCGCCCTTACCAATGTATATTTTCATATTTAGTGCTTCCTGAGTCTCGTTGTAAGCCGCACGAACGGATGGCTCTCCGGAGTGAACGCGGCTGACAGCGATGGTCACAGAAATACCATAACGACTGAGGAAATATAGCTTGAGGCTCCTGGCTTGTTCTATCGGAAAGGTATCATCGGCATCCGGGTGTAAGGAGAGGAGGATGACCGTATGCCTGCTGTCTTTGACAAAGATTTCTCCGTCGATATCTTCTCCCAGCTCTTCCATCAGACCATACTGCAGCAGATGGGAATGGAATATATCCTCCGATCCCTTCTTCGGATCATGCTCTTCCAGTTCGAGGGTCAGGATGGCAAAACGACTGAAATCAAGCTTTAATCCAAGCAGCTCTGCCGCATGGTCTGGCCCGCTGGCAGGTTCTTCCCGACCGTTGCCCTGAATTAAATCGTTCAAATACTTTTCCTTAATGGCCGTACGGTTGCCGGTGAGGAGTTCATCCACTTTTCGCTTCTCTTTCATTAAGATATCGCGGTTACGTGTCATCTGCTCAAATGAGTGGCGGATAAAACCAGCTTCGTCAGTGCTGCTTGGGGCGCCGGATTTATCGCGCCGTTCGGATTCTTCCGAATTCACAATATAGGAAATCACACTTTGAAGCGGGCGATATAATCTTCTCGATACATAATAGGAAATCGCAACAGCAGCCGTTATGTATAGGATGGCGACGGTCCAGACGATGATTTTAATACGGTTCATGCCTTGCAGAAGGACGGATCGTTCGGTGATATCGACGAATCGCCAGCCTGTCATATTCGATGTCGTGTAGGTTACGATCTGGTCGGAGTCGCCGATATAGTAGCCGCTGTCCGTTGTTACCTGTTCTGTGTCCATTTGCTGAAGGAGCGTTTCGCCGTCAGGAGCATCGGAATAGAGAAGCTCCCCTTGCGGACCGATCACCATGATCGTGCCTTTTTTGCTCTTGTAATGACTTAAGTAGTCGGCGAAGAGTCGATTCAGATTCAGATTAATGACGATGGCGCCCTCCACATGGCCAATCAGTGGCATCTTCTGAAGCAGGGAGGTTGCAGGATGATCCGGAGAAAAACCATTCGGCCTCCCGGTCAACCACACCGTACGAGATCCCGAGTCCTGATTTAAGGTATCCAGCCAGGACCGGTCGGCAAAGCTCAATATAGGAGATGTCTTTATCTCCGGACGAGATGTCAGGACAAGCTCGAGCGGAGCATAGTACAAATAAATGGAATCGATGTAGGGACTGAGCTTTTTTTGCTCTTCCACAAGCGTAGATAAATCGATTAATGAGCTTACGGAGAGCTTGCCCCCGATGGTCTGGTACAAGTAGGATTGAGCCATTAGCAGACTGTTGGCTGCATTTCTAATGGTTGTCAGCTCCTTCTGAATCAGCTCCTGCTGCTGAGTCAAGACGGATTCATTGTAACCGATGGAGTTACGAACACTGTTATCGGCCGAAATCATGTACGTGACCGAAGAAATGAGAACAACAGTGATTAAAGCAATGGCGGTCATAGACAGAAGCAGTTTAACGAACATGGAGTTATTTTTAATAGCCAAAAGTCCTCTCATGGCAATCCCTCCTTTCAAATGTGGTAGCGCTTCCAATTGTGAAGTCCGATGATCTTAATAAGACGTGTGCAGTCAATTATATATCACATAAACGGAATTAGAACAGACAGAAATTGAAAAACATACAAAAAACGGAATAACGTCAGAGGCCCCAAACGGCTTCTGTAGCCAAAAACATAAAAAAAATGGAATGAGAGGATTGTGCACCGGCACGGTATAAGCTTAAAGTTTTAGGTATATAAAAACCGTTCCCAAAACCCGGCCGGGTCGTCATGCGGGGGGCGGATTCTCGAATCCAATAACAATCCAATACCAGGGGGTAGGTTCATTTGAGTAAAAGAATCAAATTTGTAAGCGCCATCTTACTGACAGTAAGTTTAGCGGCAAGCTTGCTTACCGGCTGCACTTCCAAGTCGGACACTTCAAACCCGAGTCCAAATACAGGAAAAACGCAGGAAACGAAGTCCAAGCCGATCGAAATCTCCTGGGGCATTCATTTCGCGGCTGAAGGAGTCGTAAATGACTCCGAGGTTCAGAAGTGGCTGGAGCAGAAGTTTAATGTAAAGATCAAACCGGTGAAGGTAACGGATGCAAGTATCGCATCCGGGGAAGTACCAGACATATTTATGCTCGGTGATCCTGCAAATGTAATCGCTTACCAAAATCAAGGCGTGTTAATGAGCATAGATCAGAACATGTTGAAGGAGAAAATGCCCGAATATTACACGGATATTGAGAAAAAGAAAGAGCTGTTCCAAACCGTTACCGTAAATAACGAGCTGTGGGCAATCCCGATGTTTATCGATTTGAAGCCATATGATCTGGCTACGTTGTGGCGTAAGGACTGGCTGGATAAGGTCGGCATCAATAAAGTGCCGGAGACCTTGGATGAATACGAGAAGGCTATTTATGCCTTTGCACAAAAGGATCCGGACGGTAATGGCGTTAAGGATACTTACGGTTTGACAGGAACGGCTACTTCTACGTGGTCTTCAGGTTTCTATTCCATCTTCGGGGCATTCGGCGTGGAGCCGACCATGTGGATGGAGAGGGATGGTCAAATTGTAAATGGATCGATCATGCCTGAGACAAAGGAAGCTTTGGCGAAGCTACGGCAGTGGTATGCGGACGGTGTCATTGATCCGGAATTTATCACGGATACACAAGATTCATATCGTAAGAAACTCTATAATAACCGGATTGGCGTCATTGAGGAGCAGATCGCCAAAGGTGCGCTGCCGGAATCTCCCGTAATTGCGGAAATGAAGTCATTGAATCCGGATGCCGAGCTGGCATTTTCCAAAAATCCGAAAGGACCTGGCGGTGACGGCTCATGGGATTGGGGAATTAAGAGCAACTTTATTGTCATCGGCAATAAAGTGAAGGATCAACCTGAGAAGCTTGCAAAGTTGTTCGAAATTTTACAGGCACAGAGCAATGATGAAGAGACGATAAATATGACCAGCCTAGGCGTTAAGGGAACCCAATGGGATTTTGTCGAGAGTGGTGCCACATCAGGAGCTACTAAATTCCTGCCTGGTTTCGAGAAGCAGGAGCAGCGTGATCAACTTGGAATCCGTTTGTTCTCTTTCGGTAACATTACAACCCAAGCTTATCGGGACAAATATTCTGATCCGAAGCTGAATGAGGCGATCAAAACGTATTCATCTGCTCCAAGATGGACCGATGCGCTGCTGTTCTCGGTGCTGCCTTCGGACGGAAAATACAAACAAGACCTGACGTCACTCATGCAAAAATATTTCGCCCAGATCATCAGTGGCGAAATTCCTCTGAGTGATTTCGATAAATTCGTAACGGAATGGAAGGCAAAAGGCGGCGAAGAATTAACGAAGGAAGCCAATGAAATGTACCAAGCTCAGTTCAAAAAATAACCCGAACCCGACCTAAGCACCCGTAAGGGCTGAATCAGCCCTTGCGGGAGGTCTAATGGTTCGGTTTACAAGGAAGTGCGACATGAAAACGATAAAAAAAAACGGAGAGCTGCTCTTACTATTTCTATTCGCCTTCGCGTTCTTCTTCGTATTTAAATACGGCCCTTTATATGGAGTCGTCATTGCCTTCAAGGATTTTCGGGTAATCGACGGAATATGGGGAAGTCCGTGGGTGGGATTCCACCATTTCCAGGAATTATTTCAAAATGGCGATTTTTATCGATTGCTCAAAAATACTTTGCTGCTGAATCTGTATCAGCTGATCTTTTCTTTTCCCGCACCGATCATTCTAGCGATCTTGCTAAACGAGGTCCGCTCAAGGTATTTCCAGAGGTTTATCCAGACGACCATGTATTTGCCCCATTTCGTATCGTGGGTCATTATGTCCGGACTGATTATTTATTTTCTCTCTCCAACGTCCGGCGTTGTAGGAGAAATTGTGAAATGGTTTGGTGGAGAACCCGTCTTTTTTATGGGAAAGAAGGAATATTTCCGTCCGATTGTGGTCATTTCCTCCATCCTGAAGGATATCGGCTGGGGCTCGATTATCTACTTTGCCGCCTTAGCGGCGATCAACCCAGAGCTGAATGAATCGGCCGTCATCGATGGAGCCAATCGGTGGCAGCGAATTATTCGAATTAATATTCCATCGATTATGCCAACCATCGCTATTATGTTCATCCTGAGTCTGGGTGGGTTTTTAAGTGCAAATTTCGAACAAATCATCAATCTGCTCAACCCGGTCAATTATGAAACCGGAGATGTCATCGATACTTATGTCTATCGGGTCGGTCTGCAGCAGTTCCAGTACAGTTATACGGCGGCCATAGGCTTGTTTAAATCGCTGGTTGGGCTTGTGCTGATTCTGGGAGCTAATTTTACCGTGCGGAAATTGAGCCGTGGTGAGAGCGGTCTATGGTAAAGGCAGGGGGAAGACAGTCATGAAAATAAAAAGATGGCAAGATCGAATTGCACCGTCCATTATCTACCTTACGTTGTCGATCCTGGCACTCATCGTCGTGTACCCGTTCATTCATGTCCTATCCGTCTCTTTCAGTGGAAGGGGAGAAGCTCTACGAAGCGGATTTCATTTTTATCCCCGGGATTTTGAATGGCAAGCATACCGCGAGCTCTTGGATTATCCTTTAATCTGGTCAGGTTATGCAAATACGTTGTTCCGGATGGTCGTAGGGACGACGTTAACACTTCTGGTTACCGTCTGCGCGGCTTATCCGCTCTCCCGTCCTGATCTACCGATGAAGCGTGTGCTTGTCATGCTGCTGTTGTTCACGATGATCTTTGATGGCGGAATTGTGCCTCAATATCTATTAATCAAGGAACTGCATCTCCTTAACACACGCTGGGTCTATGTGCTGCCGTCAGCTGCCAATGCTTTCAATGTGCTTGTGATGATCTCGTTTTTTCGTTCGATTCCGGATGCATTGATCGAAGCAGCTCGCATCGACGGAGCAAGAGACTTGAGAATTCTGTTCCGTATTTTGCTCCCGCTATCGATTCCGTCTCTTGTGACGATTGGGCTCTGGAATCTGGTTTATCACATTAATTCGTTTATGGATAACTTGCTATATGTCACTGATTCATCCAAATTCGTGTTGCAGCAGGTTGTCCGCCAGATCCTCATTGAGAGTAAACTCGATCCGTTTACTACGGCGACGCTTACTATACCGCCTGCTCCGGAGAGTTTGAAAATGGCGGCTGTCATTGTCAGCTCCTTGCCGGTAATCGTATTGTATCCGTTCTTGCTTAAATATTTTGAAAAAGGAACCATGATTGGGTCTGTGAAAGGGTAGTGATCATTTTGCATTTTATTCAATTGATCTTAATAGGGAGGGATTATTAAAGATGATGAAAAGAAGGATCATCATTTCATTGATCATCGTTTGGTTGGTGGGTTGTCTGCCAGTTACGGGAGCGAATGCGGAAGATACGGGGAACCCTGGTACGGTCTTTTATATTTCGAATAATGGTGATGATTCTAATTCTGGAACGGAAGCAGCCCCATTCCGTACCCTTGAAAAGGCCAGGGACGCAATCCGGCAATTGAAGAAGGGTTCCGGGCTGCCTGAAGGGGGTGTTACGGTCTATTTGAGAGGCGGTATCTATAACCGAAGCGAAAGTTTTCTTCTGGAGGAACAGGATTCCGGCACGGAGGATAAGCGGATAACCTACAAGGCTTATCCAGGAGAAAGCGTACGTTTAAGCGGTGGTCTGGAGCTGCAAAAAAGCTGGTTTTCTCCGGTAACTGACACGAAGGTCCTGGATCGAATCATCAGCCCGGATGCCAGAACGAAGGTTCTGCAGGCAGACTTAAAGGCTCATGGTATCACTGATTACGGTGTAATGAGCCGGCACGGTTATTATAAAGCCAATGATGTCAGTCAGGTTCCCCCGATGGAGCTGTATGTCGAGGGTCAAGGTATGACTCTTGCCCGCTGGCCAAATAACGGAACGGTTCAGATGGGCACCATCACGGATCCCGGACCTACCCGCAATGATCCGGACCTGCAGACACGCGGCGGTACTTTTACCTACACATACGAACGACCAGATCTCTGGAAAGAAGCAGATGATATTTGGCTGGATGGTATTTTCGGCTACAGCTGGGAATGGTCATACAACAAAGTAGCTGCAATCGATACAAGTAAAAAGACGATCACCTTGGCATACGGGGAGATGAGCGGTCTGTTTACCAACTGGTACCCGGACTTCCATTTTGCACAGAACTTGCTTGAGGAGATCGATATGCCAGGTGAGTATTACATTGACCGGAAGCAGGGCGTACTTTACTTCATGCCTACGGCTGCCTTTGAAGGGGATCAACCTGAGATCACGGTTACGATGCTTAAAACCCCGATGATCAATGCTGTCCATGTTTCGCATGTGACCTTTGAGGATCTGACTTTGGAGAATGGCCGTGACTCGGCGGCAGTCATTATGGGCGGTGAGGGCGTCAAATTGGATCACTGCGAAATACGCAACTTTTCCAATGGAGGCGTATTGATTAATACCCAGAGCCGCTGGTTGTATGACGACTTCGCAAAAGTGGACGGAGTGAATCATTCGGTGACGAACTCCCATATTCATCACATCGGAGGCACGGGGGTCATTCTGAATGGGGGAGATAAACAGACGCTCGAGCCAGGCAACAATGTATTGGAGAACAACCATATCCATGATTTTGCCTATTACCATAAAGCGTATAATCCAGGCATCTTCCTGACCGGCGCAGGGAACAAGGTTTCCCACAACGAAATTCATGACGCTCCCCATCCGGGAATGCTAATCTTTGGTAATGATCATCTCGTGGAATACAACAATATTTATGACGTATGCCAAACCTTCTCAGATCTCGGTGCCATCTATATGAATCTGGGTGAGTCGCCTCAGGAACGAGGATCGGTGATCCGCCGGAATTATTTTCATCATATAGGGGAAGGCAAGGAAGGGGTTCAAGGCATATACCCTGATAACTTTACAATGGGGCTTACCATTGAAGAGAACATATTTAACGGAATGGGTAACGATGCCATTTTAAATAACGGAGGCGCTCACATCAAGACCAAGAACAACCTTTTTATTGATGCGAAAGTGCCGTATGAATATTCAGACATGTACTTAGGTGATAAACCGGACCAGCAGATATCCAAAAACTATATGCCAAAATGGAAAGCTTTGTTCGAAAAGAACAACAATTTCGAAGGGACGCCCCACATGGAGAAATACCCGGAGCTGGCGGATTTCTTCACGGAAAACCGTTATTTCCCCGATACCAATACCTTCCAGAACAATGTGATCTATAACCCAACGAGGAAATTAAACAGCACAACGAATGATCAGGGAGCAAACGACAAGCGCAGCTTGCTTCAGTATGCGAACAACTGGATTACAGATCATGATCCTGGTTTCGTTGATCTGGCTAATGGGGACTTGAATATGAAGGCGGATGCGGAAGTGTTCCAGAAGATCCCTGGATTCCAATCGATTCCTTTCAGTGAGATGGGAACTGTGGGTAAAGTCGGTCCATACTTGGCTCCGGATCGAATTGATGTTGAAGGTATCCGATTGTATGACGAGAACGTAACTCTCGGAATTGGGAAGTCGTACTCTTTGTATTCAGCAATACTTCCTTGGAACGCAACGAACCCTAAGATTCAGTATACGTCGAGCGATCCTTCAGTTGTAAAGGTGGATCAAGACGGCAAGCTGAAGGGGGTTAATATCGGGGAAGCTACGGTTACTGCAGTATCTGCTGATCATCCGAGTTTAAAGGCTGAGGTTCAAGTGACAGTTGAAGTCGGGGATGGGATGATCGACTACACCGATTTTGAGAATGGAAGAAACAGTTGGCCGAGTGACCCGAACCGGAGCATTGTAGAGGTTGAAGGCGGCAACCATATGTATAAGCTGCTTAAAGGAGCAACGACGCTAAACGACAATGATTATAACAATTATGAGCTGACCTTCAAGCTGAAGACTCCTAAAGTCATTGCGGAAGATGCTACGTTCTATGTGTTTGACCGGTTGAATCCAAGTGGAAGCGGCGGCAGGATCGGCTATCGGAAGTATGCGAACGGAACATCTTCCTGGCTCTTGTATAATTCGGCCTGGGCTACTGTGAAGCAAAATATGCTGGCTGCCCCAGATCTACAGCCGGATACCATCTATAATATGAAGATTATCGTCAAGGGCCCGGAGATTAGCGTTTATGTGGATAACAAGCTTAAGCTAAAAGCCAGCGATTCGACATTCAACGCATCCGGCAAGGTTGGATTTTATGCCGGCGGCTTTAGTGAACTCCTATTTGATGATATCAAATTCATGGTTCCAAGTATGGATGTGTCCGGTTTGATACTTAGTGAGAGTAATATGAACATGGTCATGGGGGAGCAAAAGCAGCTGCAAGTCCAGTTTGATCCGACTGATGCCGAGAACAAAGAGGTTGTCTATCACTCCTCCCAACCGAAGATTGTCTCCGTGGACGAAAGTGGACTGGTAACCGCTTTGAGGGAAGGCGAGGCTGACATCACCGTAACATCAGTCGCCAACCCGGAAGCCACTGCATCCGTACGTATTCAGGTATCCAATGTGATGCACTTTACGGATTTCGATTCGGGAGCGAACGGATGGCCGGTGGATCCGAACCGAAGTATCATAACTGTAGATGGTAACAAAAAGTATAAAATTTTAAAAGGTGCCTCGGCACTTCATCCGAAGACATTTACAGACTATGACCTTACCTTCACGATGAAGATGCCAGCTGTCATACCGGATACGGGAACACTCTATGTGTATGATCGTTCTATCTCAAGCACATCAGGTAAAATTGCTTACAAGAAGCTGGCTGACGGCACCTCACAATGGATTCTTTACAACGGGGCGTGGGCAGTTTTGAAAACGACGAACCTGCCTGATGAGGACCTGAAGGCAGGCACGGAGTATAACATCCGCATTCGGGCCCAAGGTGCGGACATCAAAGTATACGTGAATGGGGAACTTAGGCTTGAAGGAACGGATGCTACACACAATGCATCTGGAACGGTAGGTTTCTATGTAGGCGGGTTCAGTGAGATATATTTCGATGACATCAAGTTCTCTCTGATCGATACCGATCCAATCGCTCCTGAAACCACGGCCGTCATGAGCCCGGCAGAACCGGACGGATTGAATGGATGGTATAAACAGCCAGTAACAATCACGTTGAATTCATCTGTAGGCTCTGAAGCCGCATATACGGAATATAGTCTGGATGGAGGGGATACCTGGCTTACATATCAAGACGCCCTGACCTTCAGTCAGGATGGCCGCTATTCCATTCTATACCGCTCACTGGATCAATCCGGAAATGCGGAGGAAGCAAAATCTCTGGAGTTCAAGCTTGATGCTTCGGCCCCCACCATATCGGTGACAGAGCCGATCTTCAGAGATTATACAGGAGCGGAGACGCTGAATCTGTCATGGTCTGCTGTCGATGAGATGTCCGGGGATGATCGATTGAAAAGTACCGCAAGACTCAATGATCTGCAGATTGAGCAGGGAGCGGTGGTGCCTCTCTATACGCTGCCCTTGGGAGCCCACACCTTCACGGTAACCGCCATGGACGAGGCAGGGAATGAACAGGAATCTACGGTTACTTTCTCAACTTATGCAGACATCAGCTCGCTGAAAGCGTTAGTAACACTATTTCGGGAAAAGTCCTGGATTGACAATGGCGGAATCGCAAACAGCCTGCTCAAGAAGCTGAGTAATGGTAATACCGAAGCCTTTCTCCATGAGATTCAAGCCCAGAGTGGGAAACATATTGCGACGGAAGCGGCAGCCTACCTGCTTCGAGATGGGCAGGCTGTAGCGAAAGAATAGACGACAGAAAAAAAGCCTTTCCGATCGAATTCGGAAAGGCTTTTCTGTAGATATCAGAAAGTATAAAATTCGGAGCAAGACCTTCCTGATATCGAAAGAAAAACAACATCTTAATACGGCATCGGAAGCATAAGCTTTGTCTCCGAATGTTACTTTCTTAAGTTCTTTCTATATAATCTTGAAATTGCAGCTCCGGATAGACCCAGGCATAAGAATGATAAAGTCCACTGTTAATATTCATATTGCCCGTGATCGGACGGTAAGGGGCGACAAAACGTTCAAAGTCCGGATTCTGATATACGATAGACATCGCCTCATACAAATCGAGGGGCCAAGTGCCGGCAGAGAGCTCCGCCGGGAAAATCGGATCATCGTCATACGGCCATTCCTTAAGATGACCATTGGCAAAATGAAAGAAGTGTTCGACGGCATACTGGAGGCTTTTACCGCCTGGAGAGATCCAGTGGAATAAATCCTCTCCTGTCGTGTCCAGGACTAGCTTAGCGGCGGCCGTAACCGGAGAGAGAGCGAAATAATGATACCATATGGAATGCTTCCCCCTGGATGCTTCTTCCGGAATGAATCCTTCGATGGAGAGGGAGTGGTCGAGATGTTCTTTAAGAGCCGTTACCTCTTCTGCAAAACGGAGCTTATCATCCATAAAACGATACAGAGCTAATTGGGCATGAAGGCTCCAGCTCCACCAGTTGTTGCGGAGGGGGATTCGATCCCACTCCGGCAGGCACACCCGGGTCATCCATTGGGTGAAAGTATTCCGCTCCTCCTCGCTCCAGTCCTCGAATTCTTTGATCCAATTCGCCGCCAGAACGAGTCCGACGCCCAGATAGGCGGATACCAGGGGCCCATCTGGACCCGTGATCTCCCGATTGACAACTGCCCAGCCCATGATGAGTTCCTTCGCTTTGCCTGCATAAGCAGCTGTTCCTGTAAGCCGGTAAGCCAGTGCAGTCGTAAAGGCCGCCTGGGCGTCCTTCTCCATCCGTCGCTTCGCGAACCTATGCCCCTCAGTATCCTGATAGAAGCCGGGTATATTCCACGTTGGGACAGCATGACCGGCCACGGATAGACTCTTGTTTGCTTCATCCAGAAGAATTTCAAGTGCAGTTGGTTGTTTCATATGCATGCAACCTACCTTTTTTAGAATGAAATGATTCATAATCACCATTACAGCAGCAACAGATACGGAAGAGTAAACTTACTCATTTGGGTTCTACATCATCCAAGGTCAGACGGTATTGAAGATGCCTCATGTAAGAACCGCCAGCATTCTTAAATACCAAACCGAAACGGATGTCCTCGCCATATCCTTGAACGATGGCGATCAGACGATTAATACCGGCACGCAGCTCGATATGCTTATCCGGGTCGGGAACAGGGCTCCCGTTCAGATAAATCTCATACTCGCAGTTCGTGTTCACTTGAAGCTTTCCGCTAAGGGCTCCAACGATCGGATCGCATGCAGGGTCTAATACATGAACGAAACAGCTCAGGAACCAGCGCTCATTCCCGGGATCCTGTATAAGAAAGGCTCCGTCCGAAGGTCTCCGTTCTTTCTTGAGCATCCAGCCGTAGAGCCCCTCACCCAGATTGTTCAGCGAGAATTCCGGATCCGTATAATAGGCCTTCATTGCCTCGTAATTTACCCAAGGCTTGCATGGCAGCGCCATCACCTTTTCAACGGACCAGTGCGCGTCTTCTTTGGAGCTAAAGAGAAGCCCGTCGTCGAAGGTTGCCCCAAGATTGGCCAAGAGCCGACTATATAAGCGTATGGACTTGTCGCAGTCTGTTTCAAGGAGCAGTTGAGATAACACGATACACCCTTGTTCCCGTTTCGCCTGCAGTACGAAGCTTCCGGCAGGAAGCTGGTTTTCCCGGTTTAGCTCCACCAATGCCAGTCTGCTGTATTCGGAGGTGTGCTCGTTCACAAAATAATCCTTCCAGGCTGTACCTTCTACGCTGGTGCACAGGACCGCTGTATCGGACGCATCCAGACTGTAAGAGGCTAAGGGACGATTCACAACCTCTCTGGGCGAAAGAAAAACTTTGTCATAACCGAACAGGTCTACGGGACTTAATCCTTGAACCCCAGGCATATCGTAAATTGCCTCCAGGTGGTAGGTCTCATGCTTCAGGATAGAGACAGGACGCTTTAATAGAGCGGATAGGGCGGCTTCATGACCCGGAACAGCGGGTAGGACCACGAGTTTACCGCCATGTCGAACATATTCACTTAAAACGGCTTCGGATTCCGAATCCGACAGGAGGTGCGGCTCAACGATAATAAGATGATAAGTCTCGAGAAGGGCGCTCGTGATGCTTCCAAGCACATCGAAGGACAGGCAAAGTGACCGCATGAAATGCTCTGCTGCTCCTCCCGGTTCTACCCATGCTCCGGTACGGATCGAGATCGTTTCAACGTTTCCTGCATAAGCAAGCATATTGCGAAGCAAGCAGCAAGCCGCTGGGACGGTGTGGAAATGGTCCATGAGCTGCAACTGATTAGCGATGAAGAGACCATTGCCGCTCCGGTATTCCAGAAGAGGTGACCATAGATCCCCGCCATCTCCGAAATCACCTGCGCTGCATTCCAAGATCATATTGAAGTTGCCCTTGATCGGTTTCTCGAAAGCGGCACGGATGATGGGAGGAGGGCCATCCTCGCGTACCTTTTCGTCCCAATACATGAGATCATGATTATTCAAACCTTGAAGGACAGGATGATCATAGCTGCCCGAATGGGCTCTGATGAAATCTTGCCGCGAAATCGTCAGATTACCCAGAGACAGATGGAACTGTTCCAACAGTAGTAGACGTCCACCCCTCCTTACATAATCCTGGAGCGCCATCTCCAGTTGACCGTCCTCATCCTCCAGTCCGCTGCCCGTAACAACCAAATGATTGGGGGAAAGCTCACCAATCTGTTCAAGCGAGATCCGTTTGCATCCCGGTACAAGGGTGTTAATCAAATCGAAATCCTCGTCCCGGCCGATGTAGGCCACGGGTCGACCGATAGAGACAGGGGTGGTCTTATCATGTGAGGGATACAGTTTGTACTGCAAATCCAGCTCATGAACGGGCTTGTCATCGTGAAACATCACGGCATAAAAGTGTAATAAAGTTACATCCTTAACAGGTTCAGGTCTCCAAGTTACTGTCACGATTTCGTGATTCGCCGGCTCTTGATTGAACGCGAAGAACTCCTGATGAAGGAGTCTGCCTTCCTGGCGTACTTCACATTCAATCCGGGTCTTGCATCCATGGAACGTGTCGTTGTAGACATCGAAGCTTCTGGTAATCGGCTCATCATCGAAGAAAGAACGATTGTATTCTGCCGGTATCATGGTGGCTGGCTTGAATGAGGCTTCCATGATCGGGAAAGATGGGTTCTTCATATAAAGCGGATATTCCTTCGGAAGAAGGCCGTTATTCAGCGTTAAAGAGTATTTCGGAATTACTTTCGGTTTCGGCCCCGCCGTGTTTAAAGCGGATGGAGGAAGCAAAATATCGCGCTCCGGCATGGCCCGCATGAAATAATGGGCGAAGTTGAAGGTGGAGATTCCGGAAACTCCATGCCGCCTCGCATATTCCACGAACAGCCGCTCCTTCTCGGCGAGGCCTTTTATACAATCATCCGTGTTGCGATAGGCGGCCAAACCTACGTACATACTGCTGTTCTGGGGGCAGACATACCACCAGCCACCGTGTTCGCCGAACACAAGAGGTACCTTCCGATCCCACCCGTCTATCGTCCCGTCAATGTTATAATGCCGGCTCTCAATCTCGGTGTGTGCTTTGGAGAGAAGCCGGTTATCACCTTCAGCGATGATAGGGCGGGTAGGATCTAACTCGCGAATGAGGTTCATCAGGAAAGGCATATGCTGTTTAAATGTATCGCGGCCGTCCACCCAGCGCATCTCGTTCTGCAAGCTCCACAGGATGACAGAAGGGTGGTTTCGGTCCCTTTCTACCAATCTGCTCACATGTGCTTTGCAGTTGGCGATATAATCGGGATGATCTGCAGGCATGGATTTGCTTGAACCGTAAATGGCCGTTTCATCCACAATCAGCATGCCCATCTCATCGGCTATATCAAGATAATATGTCGGATGAGGTGCGGCATGGAGCCGGACACAGTTAACCCCGGCCTCCTTGCACATACCGTACCAGGTACGTACATACTCCTGCGTTTGTTGAATCGCGCCCTGGAAATGCCAGGAGTCTCCGCGCAGGTGGAAGGGAGTGCCATTAAGGATAAACTGAGAACCCTCGGTCCAGATCTCACGGAAGCCGAACGGTTGCTCCATCCGGTCGATAGCTCGTTCACCATCCAGAAGCACCAATTCTAATCTATACAAGAAAGGTTGTTCCGGATTCCAGCACTTAGCGTTCTCCCAATCCAGGAGGAACGTGAGTCGGCTCGAAGATCCCTGGCCGCTCACGAGTAACACGTCAGTTTCGGCTTGAAGAATGGGGGAGGAATTCGAATCACCATTCTCCCGCACATAAAGAATAGCTTTATAGGATGTCTTCAAGGACAGCGCCAAGGGATGGATCACCGCAGCATCTACATCCAGCCGGTTCTCCCGTACCGATGTGCGGATCGACACATCCTCAAGCCAGACATCCGGTCGGCTTTCCAGATATACATCCTGCCAAATACCTCGGGCAATAGAACCGAACCAAGAGCCTGCAAGACCCGTGATTTTCTGCTGACCTGAAGGGATCTCCACCTTGTCAAAACTGCCGCAGACCACATGAAGTTCGTGTTCGGTATCATTTTTGACAAATTCGGTGATTTCCACGAGAAGAGGCAGGTAACCATCCTCCCATATGGCAATCTGATGATGATCCAGATAAACGGCAGCCTTTTGCATGATTCCGTCCATACGGAGGAAGATACGTGTTCTTGGTTCATTCATGGATGGAGGCAGACAAAAGGTTCGATGAAGAACACCGGCTTCCGCATTCGCCCACTCTTTCGGGTAATCGAACAAATCATATGGAGCGTATTCATACTGAGGAATCTCCCCAAAATTTTTCCCCGGTTGCTTTTCGTAGGCACTTCTCCAGCTGGAGGGAACCTGAACTTTTTGCTCTTCATAAACCAGCTCAGATGGAAGCCCGAATCCTGTTCTTTGTCCATACAAGGGCATGAAATTCCATTCTCCGTTTAAGCAATGTTCATTTCGCATCGTAGGAATACTCCTTTCGTTTGGCATCCGTTATGCCCGGATAATGAGCGGGATTTCCAGCCAGATCCGGGAGTGTTCTGCAGGCTGATCCCAGGGGATGAAGTGAGGCTCCATCGTTCCCGCCCAGTCAGACGGCGTATTGGAAGTGGAGAGCTTGCCTGAATAGGACGGCTTGTCGACGGTAGCCGGATCTTCCGAGTAGAAAAACATCAGATTCTCATGAAGAGCAATCATACCGTATTTATCACCATCGCCCGGCTTCTCCTCCTGATACTGATAATGGTAAAACACATAACTGGCGACTTTGTCCGGTTTGAGATGGGCGATCCTAGCATAAGGCCTGGCTGAAGCATTTTTTCTTAACCAATGATTCTCGTTGATCGGCTGCTGATAATGAAAAATATCCATCATCGGCACCCACCTTCTAGGTTTATCCGTTCCGGGCCAGGTTTCCAAAGCGTCTTCGCAGTGGGCGAAGAGTTCATGAGGATCAGCCGTCTGAGCCGGACTTTCATAATAAAGAAACAGCTGTGTCCCGAAATGGAACAGACTAAGATGACAGGCCCCGAATTCTTTCATCCGGATCTGGAGTACAGGTAATGCTTCGCGGAACAATCGTTCCAGGTCGATATTTTCGCGGCACTGCGCACGGAAATGATAGCGATACATAAGCCACCTCGGTTTCATGTCTTTGATCCCCATGTTACTGTAATCTGCTTCATGATTCCTTGACGATAGTGACCTTTTTTAGCATAATAGCGACATGAATAGAAAAAGCCATTACCTGGACCTAGGGCTGGAACCGGACTTTATTTTTCGCATCGAAAAGTGTCCTCTAACTCATGATTTTAGTGTCCATCACCATGACTATTCCGAGCTGGTCGTCATTCTTGGAGGTACCGCAACTCACATTATTGAAGGAAGGGAGTACCCGATCTCCGCCGGACAGGTCTTTTTCATCCATGGAAATGTTTCCCATGGGTATAAGAACGTGGACCATATCCAGTATGTCAACGTCATGTTTCATCCCGATCAGATCGCTCAACTGCAAGAACTGAAGCTGATGCCCGGCTTTCAAGCCTTATTTTATTTTGAGCCGTTCTATCGGAAGGAAATGAACTTTAAAGGGATGCTTACCCTGAATGATGAGCAGCTGCAGCAAGTAACAGGTTTGCTTGATGTCATTCTGGATGAGCATGATCAGAGGCCGGAAGGTTACCGCTTGCTGATCCGCTCATATTTTACGGCACTTATCGGTCTGCTCTCCCGTTATTATGTGGCTAACAACGGGTGGGCAGAGAATAAAGCGCTGCGAATTGCCGAGTCCATTACGTACTTGGAGGAACACTTTCAACAGCCCCTCAGTCTGGATATGCTCGCGGAAAGGGCCTATTTGTCCAAAAGGCAGTTTCTTCGCGAATTTGCAAGGAACTTCCAAACGACGCCCATGGACTATGTGATCCGGCGGAGGCTGGATTATTCCTGTACGCTGCTGCGTAATCCCGACTTGTCCATTTTGCAAGTTGCTCAAGAGAGCGGATTCCGGGATCAGAATTATTACGCTCGCCAGTTCAAGAAGAGTTACCTGTGTACACCTACGGAATACCGGGAAAAATATATCTAAACTTCTTCATACAAAAACAGCAGGAACGAATTCATCGTTCCTGCTGTTTTTGTCAAGATATCAGAAAGTATAAATTTCGAAGCAAGCCCTTCCTGATATCGCAAGAAAAAGAGTACGTCGATAGACGTTTTTCTTAAGATATCAGAAAGTATAAAATTCGAAGCAAGCCCTCCCTGATATCGCAAGAAAAACAACATCTTAATGCGGTCTGTCTCCTTCGAGAGTACGTCGATAGACGTTTTTCTTATGTCCGCCCCAATCGGACGATTCGATATTGACCGGGCGTCATTCCCATCTTTTTTCGAAATAAGCGAATAAAATAATTGGTATTCTCTATACCGACATGCACACCGATTTCGGATATGGGGAGACCTGTCTTTTCCAAAAGAGATTTAGCTTTATTGATCTGCAGCTCGTGCAGGTATTGAAGTGGACTCAGACCCGTATATTTCTTCAGGCAACGGGAGAGATAGTCAAAATGGAAATGAAGCGTTTCTTCCATATGCTTCGCATCGAAGGGACGGGTTACATGCTGCTCGAGATAGGCTATCGTTTGATCGCACAGTATTCTCGCGCGGGGAGTATATTTCAAGCGCATCGCCGTCTGCAATTCTGTCAACAAACCAATCAGCTGCAACTGCAGCGGTAAGGACGTGGCGGGTGACAAGCTTTGATGAAGCTCCATCATCCGCAGCAGGAATGGAAGAATGCTTGGGGTATGCAGGCTTGTAAATTTAGGAATATACATGACCTGCCGGTGTGGTGTGACATCCAGGTTGGAACCTTTCGTGAAAGGAGTCGACCATGGAATTTGTCCGCTATCCATCGTTCGGACAGGCGCAGAGTGGGCCAAATGGAGCCAATAAATTTCGGTTTCTTCCTCACAAGGACGATGTCCTACATGCAGACGGTTCGGCTCAAGCACAAGCAAGGAGCCTTCTGTGATTTCAAAGGGAACGTCATCTTCCAACATGTACAAGGTGCCCTTCATCACGAACAGCATGTCATACACATTAAAGGAACGGCTCAGGTGTTGTTCCCCCGGGTTCCAGATGGAGTGACCGATCGTCACTAATTGCGGAAGTGGAGGGATGGTTAGCTCAAGACAATTCATAACAGGCAGCCCTTTCCATTACTTCATGGTGTTCCTATTGTATCATGGACTGGAGAATGAATGGTAGAAATTGTGCTATTAAAAGTCGTCTTTGCACCTGTTCGTTCAATGCTGGAAGGAATATATTAGGGATATATGAATGGGAAAGGAAGAGAAATCATGCGATTCCGTCAAGTACATCTGGATTTCCACACCTCGGAAGCCATTGTCCCGATCGGGGACCGTTTTGACAAAAGGCAGTTTCAAGAAATGCTGAAGCTAGGGCATGTCGATTCCATAACGGTGTTCTCCAAATGCCATCATGGCTGGGCGTATCATCCTTCGGAGGCTAATGAGATTCATCCGGGTTTAAGTTTCGATTTGCTTGCGGCACAGATCGAGGCAGCCCATGAAATCAATGTAAAAACACCGGTATACCTATCGGCCGGATTGGATGAAAAACTAGCCCGGAAGCATCCTGAGTGGCTCATCCGTGACCAGAATGATCGAACGAATTGGGCCGAAGGCTTCATGCAACCAGGCTATCATCAGTTTTGTATGAACTCACCTTATCTCGATATCCTGATCGAACAGATTCGGGAAGTTATGCTCCGGTATGATGCAGACGGATTGTTTCTAGATATTGTGGGTATACGCAAATGTTACTGTCATAACTGCGTTGATTCCATACGGCGTAAGGGGTATGACCCTCGCGACGAGGAAGCGATGAAGACCCTTTGGGAGAACACATACGCTAATTACACAGCTAGGGTAAAGGAAACCGTAGAATCGTTAAAGCCGGGCTTGCCAATCTTCCATAACGGCGGACATATCAAGCGGGGGCGTCGCGACTTGGCTTCAATGAATACCCATTTGGAACTGGAGTCACTGCCTACCGGCGGTTGGGGTTACGACCATTTCCCGCTTTCGGCCAGGTACGTACAAACGCTCGGATTCGATTTTCTTGGCATGACCGGGAAATTTCATACCGCTTGGGGTGAATTCGGAGGGTATAAGCATCCGAACGCACTTCGTTATGAAACCGCTCTCAGCCTTGCTCATGGTGCAAAATGTTCGATTGGAGATCAGCTTCATCCTGACGGTCGTATGGATCCGGCAACCTATGAATTAATCGGTAAGGCTTATCAAGAGGTCGAGCGCAAGGAAACATGGTGCGTGAATACCACGAACGTCGCGGATGTAGCACTTTTGTCATTGGAATCAACAGGTGTGCACCCGGAAGTCAAGGAAGACGTAAGTCGGTCCAATTCAGATGCAGGCGCTGTACGAATGTTGCTGGAGGGTAACATCCTGTTTGATGTCATTGATATGGAGCATGATTTTTCGGCTTATCAGGTATTGATTCTGCCGGATTATGTGGCGGTGAATGACGAGCTGAAAGATAAGTTGGATATGTTTTTGAAGCAGGGAGGCAAGATTCTCGCCACAGGCTGGTCAGGTCTTAATCAAGAAGGCACTCGCTTCGCCATTGACTTTGGCGTTCAATATCTGGGGGTTAATCCTTACCGTCCTGATTATTTCCGTCCTTTGTTTAAGCCTGAGAGCTTAAGGGAAGCTTCCTTTATTATGTATACGGAAGGCCAGAAGCTCGCACTTGCCGGAGGAACGGAGCTTGGAAGCAGGGTAGACCCGTATTTTAACCGCGATGTCTTTACCTTCTGCTCGCACCAGCATACGCCATGCAGCGATGTCTATGGAGGACCAGGCATGGTAGAGAGCAGCAGCGGAATTTATCTGGCCTGGAATGTGTTTGAGGATTATGCGAACCAAGGAAGTCTGATATTGAAGGAGACGATCCTGTACGCGCTGAACCGCCTGTTGCCTAATAAGACGCTGAACACCGATCTGCCTGCTCAGGGCGTGACCACCCTACAGGAACATAAGGAAGAAAAAAGGCTAGTCCATCACCTGCTGTATGCGTCACCGGTTCGTCGCGGAAAACATATCGAAGTGATTGAGGATATTCTACCTCTATATGATGTGGAAGTGTCCATTCGGACTCCCCATCATGTCAAAAATGTGTATTTGGCGCCGCAAGTCCAGTCCATTTCCTTTAAGTGCGAGAATGGTTCGGTTTTCTACACCGTTCCAAAGCTTGAATGCCATCAGATGGTGGTTATCGATTATGAGTGAAATCAGATCGAAAGGAAGCAAAACGATGGACTTCAAACCGCTATCAAAGTTTATCGACCGCATTACGGATTGGCGTATTCCTTGGGCAGAGGTTCTAGTTCTGTACCAGAATCAAGAGGTATTCCGGTACCGCAGTGGCTATGCTGACTTGGAAGGATGTATTCCCATCCACGACAGGCAAATCATCCAGCTGTATTCACTGACAAAAATTCTGACCTGCACAGCAGCACTTCAGCTTGTAGAGAAGGGAGAACTACTGTTAAATGATCCGCTGTCGGACTATCTTCCCGAATATGGAGAGATGAACGTCAAGGTGACCTTACCGAGCGGTGAAATTACATTAGAGAAAGCCGAGAGACCGATCAGGGTACGTGATCTCTTTACCATGTCGGCAGGATTATCTTATGATATCCATTCGCCTTCGATCCAGGAAGTCGTAAGACGCACAAGCGGCAGAGCTCCGACCCGCGAAGTGGCGGCGGCGATTGCTGAAGAGCCGCTGTTGTTCGAACCAGGTACGAGGTGGAGCTACAGTTTGAGCCATGACGTTCTTGCCGCTTTAGTCGAAGTGGTGGACGGAAGACGTTTCAGCGCTTACGTTCGGGATGAAATCACCGGCCCGCTCGGTATGCGTGATACCG
Source organism: Paenibacillus dendrobii (assembly GCF_009807035.1). Classification (GTDB taxonomy): domain Bacteria; phylum Bacillota; class Bacilli; order Paenibacillales; family Paenibacillaceae; genus Paenibacillus_AQ; species Paenibacillus_AQ dendrobii. The sequence continues at coordinate 2,710,849 of NZ_WUBI01000001.1, read as the reverse complement.
GCTTCGATGTATCGGATGGAGGTCGAAGCCGTTTGGCTCCACAGTATGAATATAGCGAGTCGTCAGGCAAACCTATTCGCAAGGATGGGAACGATTACCGGATCGGTTCGGAATACGAGAGCGGCGGTGCCGGATTATTCTCCACCGTGAGTGAGTACGCTGTCTTTTTAAATACGCTTACCAATCAAGGAACAAGCCCTGAAGGCGTTCGGATACTGGCAGCCGAGACGGTGGATCTCATGAGAACCAATCACTTGACTGAGGCTACACGCAGTCATTTCTCCTGGTCACAGCTTGCGGGGTATGGCTATGGGCTCGGTGTTCGCACTCATTGTTCTAAGGAGACTAGCGGATCGCTTAGCCCGCTCGGTGAATTCGGCTGGAGCGGCGCGGCCGGTGCTCTGGCTATCATAGATCCGTCATCTCGGCTGACCGTCATGTATGCGCAGCATATGTTAAACAATCAAGAGCCCTATGTGCATCCTCGTTTGAGAAATCTGGTTTACACTTGCTTGTAGCATAGTTTAGGAGGAACCTATATGAGAATTCGATATGATCGATTTCCGGGTGGAGTTCATAAGGCGATCACCCTGAGTTTTGATGATGGACAGATTTATGACAGGAGAGTGGTCGAAAAGTTTAATGAGTACGGTCTCAAAGGTTCGTTTCATTTAAACAGCGGTACGCTCGGAAAAGAGGGATTTCTTACGCGGGAGGAGGTACGCCCCCTGTTCACGGGTCATGAAGTATCTGCACATACCGTCAACCATCCTTTTCTCGAACAGTCCCCGATCGAACAAATGGTTCAGGAAATCACGGAGGACCGGAAGGAGCTGGAAGCCCTAGTTGGTTATCCCGTGCGTGGAATGAGCTATCCTTTTGGTACATATAACGATCAACTTGTCTCGCTATTACCTTCGCTCGGGATCGAGTATGCCCGGACAACAGGACAGGAGATCGGGTTTAATATGACGTCAGACTTTCTAAGATGGCATCCGACCTGCCATTATAGGCAAATGGTGGACTATGGCAATCAGTTACTGGATCTAAAACAGAGGCATACCAAGATGGCTTTGCTTTATGTTTGGGGTCATAGCTATGAGTTTGAGAATGACAACAATTGGGATCTGCTCGATCGGTTTGGAGAACTCGTTGCCGGAAATGAAAACATTTGGTTTGCTACCAACGCTGAGATCGTTTCTTATATGCATGCATTGAGGCAGCTCCGTTTCTCAGCCGATTACCGGATCGTTCATAATCCATCTGCACAAAGTGTATGGGTAAGCGTGGAAGCGGACGTCGTTGAGTTGGCGCCAGGCCAATTGACCGTACTCGGCTCATGATTAGCCTTCATTTCTGAATAATAAGATGAAAATAAAGACTAACAGTTTAACTGTTAGTCTTTATAATTGAGCAACAACTGGGTGCTTTTGGCAGGTGTTCTTGCTGTTCGTGAAGAAGTTTAATATAGAAGAAGAGAGGACTGAAATGCGATGTCTACAGAGGGAATGCAAACAACGGAAGTGAAAGCGAAAACACTTTACATACAAGCGATTGAGGACATTCTGTCGAAAACGCTAATGAATATTGACAAGTTTGGAACTCGGTTTCCTCATGTGAGTCTGAATGGAAAATATCTTTTGAATGATAACGACGATTGGACAGATGGCTTCTGGTCGGGAATCTTGTGGTTGTGCTATGAATATTCACAAGATGAACGCTACCTTAAGGCAGCAGAAGGGGCAGTAGCTAGTTTTCGTCAGCGGCTTGAGCAACAAGTCGTACTGGATCATCATGATATTGGATTCTTGTATAGTTTATCGGCCAAAGCGCAGTGGATCATAACCGGTGATGAGCGTGCTCGTGAGTTGGCTCTTGCTGCAGCTGATGTATTAATGAGACGTTGGCGGAATACGAGCGACGGCAGCGGTTATATTCAAGCTTGGGGAGCACAAGAGAACGAGCAAGAAGCGGGTAGAATTATTATTGATTGCCTGCTTAATTTGCCATTATTGTATTGGGCAAGCGAGCAGACCGGTGATCCGAAGTACCGTGAAATAGCAGAGATCCAAGCAGAGAGAACACGGCGATATATCGTTAGAGGTGATGATAGTTCGTATCATACGTTTTTCTTTGATACCAAGACGGGTGTTCCTATCGGCGGCGCCACACATCAAGGTTATAGCAACGGTTCGACGTGGACCCGGGGGCAAGCTTGGGGTGTATATGGGTTTGCACTATCCTATCGTTATACTGGAAATGAGGTGTTTCTGGAGACTTCCAAGCGTATGGCACGCTACTTCCTTGAGCATTTACCTGAGGACAGCGTTGCTTATTGGGATTTCAATGCTCCAGTAGCGGCTGATACCTACCGCGATAGTTCAGCTTCAGCGATCGTAGCTGCCGGACTGGCGGAGCTTATCTCACATTTGGATGCTGCCGATCCGGATCGTCTTTATTTCGAACAGATGCTGGCCATAAGCATGCAATCGCTGATTAACAACTATGCTACGATCGGTGATGATGATGCGGAAGGCTTTCTTAAGCATGGCTCGTACCATATCCATGGTGGTTTATCCCCTGATGATTATATGATTTGGGGCGATTATTATTACCTGGAAGCGTTAATGCGTCTTGCACACGGTGTTTCTGGTTATTGGTATGAGCGTAATTAAAAGAGACTATTCAAACATGAGGGGTTATAACAAAAGCTGGCCAAGCAGCCAGCTTTTTAACATGCGTTGATTCATATTATTAGGGATTGGAGAATGAATGTATGGGAATCCGGAAATGGCTTGGGAGTATATTTAATAAACAAATCAAAAGCGTACCAGATTTAAGACCATCATTTTCCCTCTATCATCATGGAGGAGAGATATGGATTTCGTGTTTAGATAATCTGGGCTCGGATATGCAATTAATTAAAGAAAAGGTAAATAATAATGAAGACTTAATGAGAACGGCTAATAAACAAGCTCGTGTACTATACCATTTAGATGGGACAGATGTCATAGATGAAACTGCAGAATATATAATGGAAAGCCTACGAAGGACTAGACATCATATATTTAAGATTGCAATAGTTGGAGTAACAAGAAGTGGAAAGAATAATTTTAATAAATGTTTAGAGAATGAAACTTCCAGACGTAGTTTAGGTATAAAATATTTTTCAAGTATGGACCAAGCGAAAGATTGGTTAGTAAGTGAGAGGTTTTAATTTACTTTGTATAGATGTAAATCCAAGAACGCTGTACGACATACATCAAAGGATGATAGTAATGATCAAAGGAATTTTATTTGATTTAGATGGGACATTACTGGATCGCGATCAGTCATTGGTTCGTTTTCTTGAAAATCAATATGATCGTATTCATGCTTTTCATGATATTGAGAAGCATGCTTTCATTCAAAGATTTATTCAATTGGATCAAAAAGGGTACGTATGGAAAGACAAAGTCTATCAAAAGCTTCTTGAAGAGATGGATTTGAATGTAAGTTGGCAAGAATTATTAGATGATTATGTGGAGTCATTTAAAAATCATTGTATTGGTTTTCCAGGGTTGTTTGACATGCTCGATTACTTAAAGGGAATGAATTATAAGCTCGGCATCATTTCAAACGGATTTGGCCGATTTCAGATGAATAATATATTAGGGCTTCAGATGAATCATTATTTTGACGAGATTTTAATATCAGAAATTGAAGGATTAAGAAAGCCCAATATGGAGATATTTCAGAGAGCATTAAATCGTTTAGGGATAGAACCACATGAATCTATATTTGTAGGAGATCATCCAATCAATGATGTTGAAGCGAGTATAAACGCTGGAATGATAGGAATATGGAAAGAAGATGACTATTATGAAAGGCCAAAAAATGCGTATAGATCCATAAAGAACTTAATAGAAATAAGAGATATACTTGTAGGCATATCCAAGTAGTTAGTGGTTGTACAGGTGCACATCGGACGGACCGAAGTATATTCTCCAAAATTAACTAACTAATGAAGATAGGGGAGTATTTATGATAGCACTTAAGGAAATAGATCGAAGCAATTTTTTTGATGTCATTAAGTTGAAAGTAGCTGATGAACAAAATGAGTTTGTAGCGACAAATTTGTTTTCGCTCGCACAGGCTAAGGCATTCCCAGAGTGTGTTTGCTTGGCTATTTATCACGATGATATTCTAGTTGGATTTACGATGTATTGTATAGATAAAGAAGATCATGAATATTGGATTTATCGGTTAATGATAGATTCCAAGCATCAGTCGAAAGGTTATGGAAAGGTTGCTATGGAAATGCTCATTGAAAGGATCAAAGAAGATATACAGCATCGAGTCATATACATAAGCTTTGAACCAGAGAATGCTTGGGCGAAACATTTATATGAAAAATTGGGATTTGAAGAAGATGGCCGGGTGATAGATGGGGAAGTCGTTTATAAACTGGAGTATTGAGGATTCCTGAATACAACAACGTTTTTGAAAGCGGGACAACCCCATGATTTGAGAGAGGGATGTTATGAAGCATAAGCTAAAGGGAATCATTTTTGATATGGATAATACCATATTAAGATCAAAAATCGATTTTTCAACCATGAAGAAAGAAACGTACCGATTTCTCGTATTGAGAGAAATACTTCCAAGCGATATGGATCTTAGTCGACACACAACTGCAACCGTTATTGAAGAGGCAATTCGCACCAATCGGATGACGGATCGGCTAATTCAAGAAGTCTGGGATATTCCCAAGAAACACGAAATGTGGGGAATGCAAGGAGCTGACTTAGAGCCGGGAACAGTGGAAATTCTTAATAAACTGAAAGGCAAATATCATATTACAATCGTAACGAACAATTCAGTTCGGGCTGCTGAGATAGCACTCAGAGAAAATAATGTCATGGAGTATTTTGACCGAATTGTTGGCAGGGAAATGATGGATTCATTGAAGCCATCCCCAGATGGTTATTTGCGTATTTTGAATGAATATAAATATTCGGCGGATGAATGGGTTTCGGTAGGGGATTCTTGGACTGACGGAAAGGCATCCATAAACGCAGGAATAAAATTTATTGCATATCGATCGGATATAGATAAGATGCAGCAGATGAACGTTATTCCTATTGCGGAGATAACAGATCTAATGGAATTAACGAATATTATGGAGCGTATCGAGGAAGGCCTCCCATTCAGATAAACAACATATATTCTAAAACCTGACTATGTGTTTCAAATGGACAACGACCATTTTTATTCCACTAAAACCGTACCAGAAGGTTGGAAATCAGGAAATGCCGAAATGAGTGATTGCTACGGTTTCTCCAATGCCTATCCGCGCTTCTGGGATATCAGATTTGAGTTCATTGCGAGCTTGGTTCCAGGCGCTTTTGTTTTCGTTGTTCTTCTAATAGTTTGGCCATGAATTCTTGAATCGGTTTCGTCTGCGACGTGGCCAAAGAAGGATGGGCAAGGTTACGGGTTTCCAGCGGATCTGCAGTCAAATTATATAGCTCATATTCGTCTGGCACAGGTTTGGTTTTAACGGATGTGACACAAAAAGTATGCGTGGTTGACTGTCCAGAAGTGGAATCTGCCGCAGTTTGGGTCGTCATATCTTTGCTGCCGGGATGGCTCCAAAATTGATCGTTATCAAAGTAGCGGGAATACTTCCATAACTCTTTCGCATGGTTCCGATGTATGCTGGCGATAACCGTTTCGATATGATTGGGTTGAACAACGGAAGGATAGGGTCTTCCCAATGGATTGATTTGGTGCTGGCCACGCGTAACATCGTCATCGATCATAAAATAAACCGGGCTTTCGGCGAATTCAAACTCGTTCTGCCCTACTATAGAGGGGGAGAGGTCCCGGCCAACCAAAGGATGAACTTCACTGAATTGTTGACGCAAGCGGTTTTGAATCTCTATCACGTTGGCATTGGCCAACCCCAACATCGTAGGCAGCAAATCAACATGACTGGTAAGCGAATTGAAGTTCTTTTGGCGGGGGAAAAGTTTGCGATTATGAATGACGAAGGGTACATGTAACATTTCTTCATAAGCACAGTACCATTTTTGATGGAGATCGCCGTGAGCGCCCAGTAGTTCCCCATGATCGGATGTGAAAATAACAATCGTGTTGTCGTAGAAGGAAGAGCGGGTTAAGGCTTCAAATACCTTGCGCATCTGCAAGTCGGCATTTTTTTGCAGCTGATAGTAAAGATTGCGGTAATGCGACGAGTTGATGATAGGTTGCAAGGCTCTGGGATAGAGCTGTTGATAGCTTGCCTGACAGCGCGGCTTGGTATCCAAACTTTCGTTGATTGTTGGAGGGGGAGCTACCCAAGGCATGGGATCAACATGGAAATGAAACATAGGAAGATGTGCGGTGAGCGCACCATATAGCACAATATCATGAGGATTCACGAACGAAGCAACAACAAGCCAAGGCTTTGCCTCGATGTTAATTTCTTTTTCCCGGTCGAGTGATTCGATCAGTTCAACTACCTCTGAGGCATAGACCACGTCTCGGCCGCTAACACCGAACGCTGCGGAAGAAGCAGAGTTACGCGGATTTTTACCGTGAGGCTCTGGACCAATCCAGCCGGAGAACCCAAAGTCGTTCAGACGGTTGGCATGCAGGTACAATTCTTCTTGTTCGCTGTCAGGCACGCCAGTCATGGGATGATAACTGGGGACGCCTTTATGCGTACCGGGTATCACAATATCTTCATAAGAAACATGCCACTTCCCTTTATAATAGGTCTGATAGCCTGCCTCACGAAAGTAATTTCCCATTGTCGGTACCGTGTTTCTTCCTAACCAGAACATATCGGAGTCAAAGGTTTCCTTGGCAATCCCATCGGTTTGACTCACGCCGTGGAGAGAGGGATACTGTCCTGTCAACAATGTAGCCCGACTTGGACAGCAAGCAGCACTTCCAATGTAATGCCGGTGGAATGCCATGCCATTGGATTGCAAAAGTTCATGAGTCGTCAGATTATGTCTGCGCCATTCCGTGATTTCCGCTTGCTCATAAACGGGGGGATAACGTTCCTCATCAACAAGAATCACAAGAAAATTAGGTTTTTCACTATGGGATGATGAGAGTCGGGTACTCAAGGCATACACATCCTGTGTTTTTGCCCTAGGATATGATGCAAGGTTCCAAAAAAGAAGTAATTTCAATCAAAATCGATAACCCATTCACAGAGCCTGGTGGGAGTTAGAATCGAAAAGTCATTTTTCAGCAAAAAGTAGATTGATTCAGCCGGACGCTGTCGTGTACACAAACATTAGCTGGAACGCTTGAAGAATGGAGGTGACCCGAAGATGCGTATGTATAAAGCGATATTTTCAATATCATTGTTCACTTTACTAATTGGCTGTGCTGGTTTAGCGGATTATGATATCGACTTACCAGGAAACTATTCAATTGTCAGATTATCAGCTCATCAAATAATCATTGCTCCTAAGCTTACCGATGATTCATGGGGATCCGCTGTTATTCCAACAGAAGTAGCTAGTGTTGGCTGGAATGATGATTTTATACTTGCAATGCAATATAGTATGATGAAAGACCCTACAAGTTCGAATGGATATGAAATTCCGGATACATCAAAAATGAATTATTGGATTATAGATATAGGGCAAAATCAAATTAGGGGTCCAATGAACCTTACGGATTTTGATGAAACTAAAACAAAGCTAAAAATACCAGAAACTTTAAAATTAAAGGACATAGATAAGATAAAAAAATAATAGAGCAATAGTTATTCGATAATATCAGTAGCCTGTAAGAGTTTAGAGATGCTGAACACACGAAATATAGCGGTGATCTTGGTTATTTATCGCAGATGACAAGGTTAGATTAGGCGGTTCAATTCATTCATAAGGAAGGGGGCTCTTCATAATGGCAGCCTCGAATCAAAGCTATAGAACATGCAACAAAGGACACCGATACCAAAAAAGCAGCGACTGTCCAACTTGCCCTATCTGTGAACAAGAACGCAAACCAGCCAATGGTTTTCTTTCACTGCTCTCGGCACCAGCAAGAAGAGCGCTGGAAAATCATGGAGTGACCACTCTGCCAAAACTTTCAGATTATACGGAAAAAGAAATTCTTCAATGGCACGGTATGGGACCGGCATCATTGCCAAAACTTAGGTCGGCATTGCAGGAAGAAGGATTATCGTTCAAAAACGGATGCGAGAACTCGCGTTGAAATTGAGCCGTCAAAGACAACACAAGAGCCAGCCATGCTAATCGCCAGACGAGAAGTTTTTACTGCTCCTTAAATCATGCTTCAATAACCTGGGAGGGCACATGAAAAGAATTATCCTGATAAGCGACATACATGGTTGCATCGATGAGTTTAATCTCATGTTGAAAACGGTTCATTATGACTCAAACCTGGATCAGTTGATATTGCTAGGCGATTATGTGGATAGAGGCCCCCGTTGTAAAGAAGTTGTGGAGCGTGTCATCGAACTGGTCCGGAATCATCATGTCATCGCGCTAAAGGGGAATCACGATCAACGATTGGTTGATTTGGTAAGAACTCCTGACGAGAAGATAAAATCGAAATTCTTAGAACATGGCGGACTGCAGACCATACTAAGCTACAATAGCGAGGAAGATAAGGGGATTTTAGAGCAAGATATCCATAAATTTATTGCGCATATGCAAGAAAATTATGAGGATCACGTGGAATTTTTAAGTACATTGCCGTTATACCATGAAGATGAACACCACATTTACGTACATGCTGGGATCAACCCTGCGTATGTTCATTGGAAGGAGCAAACGGAGTATGATTTTATGTACATTAAGGATGAGTTTATTTACTCCCCATTCGATCTAGGGAAAAAAGTAGTGTTTGGACATACCAAAACGGTAGATATCCATGACCAGGCCCATATCTGGTTCGATCAAGATAAAATAGCAATCGACGGAGGTTGCGCATACGGGTTGCAATTAAATGCACTTATTTTTGAAAATGGGGAATACAGAACAGAATATGTAAGCAAAATGAAATGAAATGGCGAGAATCTTCCGATGAATGATGAATTTGAGCAAAAGTTACATTCGGCATCGCCAACTAGGCTATAGGAGGAATTTATATTTATGTCTGGTAACCGAAAGATATTGATAGGTACGAATGAAGAAGCAAACGCTGTTAGAAATAAACTGATTGAATTCAATTCGAGGCATGTCCCGAACGGATATTATGAGGAAATTCATTTGTGTGTGAAAGATGATGAAGGCGAAATGATGGCTGGTCTCAACAGCACAATCTGTTGGAACTGGATGGAGATTGATATTTTGTGGGTAGATGATAACCACCGTGGGCAAGGACTTGGAAAAAGGCTACTGGAAGAAGCGGAACAAATGGCAAGAGCAAAGCATTGTACGTTCATTAAGCTAAACACCTTCAGCTTTCAAGCTCCTGAATTCTACAAGAAGTACGGATATGAGGAGATGGCAATGATCGAAGATGCTCCTATGGGATATAGACACTACTATTTCAAGAAGAATTTAATGTAAGAAGTAGACTGAAACGTGAATGACGTTTTTTCAAAAGGGATAGAAGGGAAACGGAAAAATTGAGGGGATGCATCGGTTTCATCTTGATTTTATCCAGTTATATCATTTGCAGCGTGAGTCTCCGGCCAAATATCGATTTTGACTGGATGACGTGCGGGATCTGTGTTCTATTGCTTCTCAATGCATATCTTGTAAACAAATTTGACCTGAAAACCTATTACATGTGGATCTTCATATCGATTGTTCCTGAAATAGCCTTTATTTTATATAGCCGTTTTCATGAAAGTACCGGGGGATTAATTAAATTCGAGTGGGACTGGGGTCTATGGGGGATTGTGATGATCATATTGGGCTTCTTTCAAATCATCACTTTGCTGTCATTTATCATGGGCGAAAAGAAGAACGGTTAGAATCAATGCATGCTCCTTACGTATGTGCAACTCGTGAGATCCTATTGTAGCAATAAGATTTACAAAAGCATCGATTGAGAAAAAAAGGCTTCTCCAGCGTAGAACTGGGGAGCCTTTTTTGGATAGAACGATTCGCGTTCGTCATTCGTAGTGATGAATTAAGCGACGATCACATTACCGCAGTACTCGCATTCCTTCCTTTCATTCGCATTCACGACGATCCTTGCACCACATCCGGGGCATTCCATCGATCGCGGTCCTTGTGGAGGACGGGGGCCAGCTGCTGGTTCATGACGGACTTCCGGGGAAGGGGGGGGATCATGCGGTTCTTCTCGTGGCCCTTCATGAAACCCTTCGGGTTCAATCTCCAGAACTCCTTGCTCAATTCTGCCGAAAGGCAGCCTGTGCGTCGTTATCATAAAATCCAGGTCTCTCATTACATGATAAGGGGATTGCTTTACCGCGACCGCCAGATGGTCAATTTCTGTTATACCCCTTTCCATTACGAGTTCGTAATACTGCCTCAGCAGAATGTTAAACTTATGATCCGCCCTGCTGGCAAGAAATGCAAAGACGATAGCCGGAACGATCAGCAGAACGCCAAAGATCAGGGCAAGATCCCACATTTGCTGTGCCTCTGCCGGTCCGAATTCATCATACGTTATGTAGAACAGGCCCATGAGAAGAAGATACGTACATACAAAAACCCAACCGAGCAATTTGTGATTTCTTCCTCTGCAGCTGTGATGGAAGTGGGTGGACAGCACACGAATCAAGGCCATGATGACACCCACGGGATAAAGGCAATATGTTGCCGAAAGAATGATGCGATCAAAAACGAGTAATTTGGATTTGTAGGGTACTTGATCTTGCATGATAATATCTCCTTCAATTCATGTTCTTAAGTCGTTCCTGTGTTGCCTTGGGACCATGCGGTACGACGTTCGTTTACTGTTTTGAGTGTATCCTTGACCAGCAGCACGGCCTCTTGGGCCAGTTCTTTCCTTTGGTGGTCCGGCACCGCAGCGATCAGCTTCACTTGATCCTCAAGTATGGAAATTTTTTGTTGAATCAAATGATTCATTTCGGAGAGGGACGCTATGAATACCGGATCGCTGTATCGGAGGGATTCCTCTAACTCCTTCGTCTCAGCCAACAGATGTTCTTGTTCAGGCACATCGGGGATGGCCAGTATCTGTTTGCGAATGGAAGTGATCCAGGCAGTCGTTTCTCTTTTGGCGCTGAGAAGGCGGTTTTCTGTGCGTTCTTGATCTCCGGCATATTTTCCGGCGCGTGAGACGATTCCTAGCGTCATTGAAAATACAATAAAGGTTATGATGTGAATGGACAGATAAGTCCATCCGGATACCTTAAACAGATAGCCAAAGCATATCACTTCAATGATGGCAATCATGGCATACATTCCGGTGACGAATCCCAAGGCGATTCGAAACGGCAATGAGATGGAAGCCTTTCGGTTAAAAGGGATCCGGTACAGGAATAGCAGCAGCGCAGCCTCTACCCATCCGATAGCGGCTCCGGAGATCCAGGAATTCATGTGAAACCATCCGCCGCTCAGACCGAATAAAATCACAGTGGCAGCTGGCAGCAAAGTCGCGGTTATTTTTATCCAACGACCATGATTGGTTCTTATATTCAATGTTCTTCCCCCGCTTTATGAAAGAGTAGTGCCGCATTCCATGCAAAATTTTTGACCTGGCGTGATCTCATACTGACAGTTCGTGCATTTCAGCACGCTGCTGGCACCGCAGCTTGGGCAAAATTTGGCCTTGGGATCAAGCATTTCACCGCAATTCTTGCAAGGCTGGGGAATCGAAGTACCGCATTTCGGGCATGCCGTGGCAAGTGCGGAGCAATCATGGCCGCATGTCGGGCAGGGAAGATACGGATCTCCGCAATGCTGACAAAACTTCGCATTCGGCGGGATCGGGTGGCCGCAATCGCTACAGAGCACTTCTGTATAAGGCTGATGCTCCTGTCCTGTCAGTAATGACTGGCCGCATCCCGAACAAAATCTGGCATCCTCGGCATTTAAACTTCCGCATTTCACGCACGCTTTCTGCTGAACTTGCGCATCCGTTGCGGTCTGAATTCGTACGTTGCCGGACATTTGTTGGACTGCGTTATACATGCTGCCCGCCATTCCCAATCCCATCCCCAGATCGGTACCGATAACGGCAGCACTGCTGCCTGGATTCTTGGCTGCCCCTTCCAGTGTGTCGAAGGATCTTTCCTGCTGGTACGTATACCCGATAATATCCATTTCGGCCTTTTTGGCCAGAGCTTCCTTAATCCGGAGTGCTGCCGGATCATCGGCCGGAGTATTAATGGAATCGACATAGAAATTCAGAAGCGAGATGCCCATATCCTGAAAAGCAGGAGCGATGGCGTCCTGAATATGCTTCGATATTTCAGCGGCATATGCGTTAATTTCGACCACGCTGATTTTCTTGTGAACGATATAGGATGAAATGATTTCATTAATGTTGGACATGAGTACGCCGCGGTAGTACTTAACCAGTGTGTCCTGATCAAAGGTGTGGAGCGTGCCCACCAGCTTCAACAGAAACTTGCGGGGATCTTCGATTTGAATGCCGAATTGCCCGAAAGCTCTCACGGATACGATGATGTTGAACTTCGGATCTTGCAGCTGCAGCGGTGTACTGGTACCCCATTTAACGTCGAGTGAACTGAGTTTATTAATGAACCAGACTTCTGCGGTAAAAGGTGATTTTCCGCCAAATGGGAGGTTGATCAAGTTGGAAAGGATCGGAATATTCGCCGTGCTTAGGGTATGGCGCCCAGCGGAAAAGGAATCTAGCGCCTGTCCGCCTTTGAATAGGATCGCTTCCTGTGTTTCGTGAACGATTAATTGGGTCCATGTACCCAATTCCTGATTCGGATAACGCCAAGCAAAGACACCCGGGGGCCCATCATATTTTACAACATCAATAATAGCCATAAGCTGCACTCCTTTTTACGCAATTCTTCCATCAAAAGAAATAGAAATAGGTACAAATATACCACTATTGTATACGATTCAAGGCCCATGTGGGTGCAAATATTGGAAAATAAAATGGATGAATCGGGTTCGGTAGAGGCACAGGTATCTCTTTTATTTACATTTGAAGAAGATAATTGAAGCTGGGGCGGAAAGAATATATGATCTGAATAAGAGAAAGTGGATAGACCCTTTCGGCGAAGTACCGTCATTGCTGCTCTTCATCATCACATGATTATGAACGCAATCTAACACAAGGGAGGACATTCATTTGTCATTCATCAAGGTATTGGATCAAGGCTACGTCAGACTTGTCAACCATATGGGCTCGGATTTATCGATTGTTAACGCTGCGCGGGTATCCTACGCGAAGGAATCTCATGAGCTTTCCGAAAAGGATATGAAGCTGATCCAGTTTCTTGCCAGGGAAGGTCATACATCGCCATTCAGGCATGTAGTATTACAGTATGAAATCTATGCTCCGCTCATGGTCGCAAGGCAGTGGTGGAAATACGTGATCGGTTCTTCACACGCGGAGGGAACTGGCGACAGCATGGAGGCATGGAACGAATCCAGCCGCAGATATATTACGGAGGAACCCGCGTTTTACATCCCTGGTTCGGAAGAATGGAGAAGCAAACCGGAGAATTCCAAGCAGGGCAGCGGGGAAGTATTAGGAAACGAATTAGGCGAGAAGTTATCAAGTGAATTATTGCAATACATAGATTTAGGCGTACAGAAGTATGAAGAGGCAATACAAAACGGTGTCTGTGCCGAACAAGCACGGCTATTCTTACCTGCATACGGCATGTACGTCAGATGGTACTGGACGGCATCGCTGCAGTCGGTTTGCCATTTTTTGAATCAAAGGCTTGAACATGATGCCCAGAAGGAAATACAAGATTACGCCAAAGCGATCCTTGAACTTAGCAAGCCATTGTATCCGGTATCCGTGGATGAATTGATCGGGAAAAAATAAATATTAATCCGGGAGGATCTTTTTGGGGATGGAGCCAGGCGGTATATATCTTTTTTGAAAAAGTGAGGGATGGCGAATGGAGAAGAACTCCAGCCTGGAATTTTATAATGAGCTTTCAGAAACGTACCATCTGATTTTTAACGACTGGTATCAGGCCGTTCAATGGCAAGGAGACTTTTTTAATGGCTTCATTCGCTTGCATGTTCTGCCTAAGGATGAAGGAGAGATCAAGCTTCTGGATGCTTCATGCGGGATCGGAACGCAAGCCTTGGGCTTGGCCCAACATGGGTTTACCATAACTGCCACGGATCTAAGCCCCAAGTCGGTTGAACGTGCCAAACGCGAGGCTCAGAAATTAGGGGTGCAGATTACCTTTGGAACGGCGGATTTCCGGACATTGGACGCAGATGTTCCCGGGAAGTTCAAGGTGGTCCTTTCCGCGGATAACGCGATTCCCCATTTGCTAACCGACGCGGATCTGGAGAAAGCATGCCGCAATTTCTATGACAAGCTGGAAGACAATGGCTTGCTGATCATCTCCATAAGGGATTATGACCGTGAAATTCTAGATAAACAGCGAGCGACAATCCCCCGGGTCATGGATGGCGGAAAGCGGATTGTTTTTCAGGTGTGGGATTGGGTCGAAGGCAGCAGCTTATATATGATCAATCACTTTATCATGCAGGAGCAAGACGGTATTTGGCAGACGGAAGTGAATAAGACCGCATACCGAGCATTGCTGAGAGAGGAATTAAGCGAAGCATTAAGGCGCGCGGGTTTTCAAGATATCCAGTGGCATATGCCTGCGGAGTCAGGATACTATCAGCCGATGGTTACGGCCAGAACATGAAACTGCATTATTTCTCGCACGCAATCAAATCTTTGTCGCGGTCCAGTTTCTTATTGGCGTTGTATAAAGCACTGGATACAAAAGGTTTAAACTTCGTTTTGCCGCCTTTATTCTTAACGGACGCAGATTGCGCGACGCCGCCTTTATAGACTTTGTTGAGCTCGGTGCAATTTTTAAAGGTCTTAACGCCGGATTCCGCGGTTGCCGTTGAAGCTGCGAGTCCCCCTCCGATACATACGACGCACAATCCCATGAGCAGAGCCTTCTTTAACATCTTAAATCACCACTTCCTATATTATGTAATTATAGTAAACTATGATTATCTCAAAAGACAACAGTTGAATTTTTATGATTCCTATGAGGGGAATGAACGGAGGTTAACGATGCCTTGGCCCATGGTGCATTTTGCGGTAGCAGAAAAAATATCGCTTTCGAATCCTTCACCCGAGCTGTTATTGGGCAGCATTTCGCCGGATGCGATCCATGCTCGAGACCCTGTCACGAGAGCGGAAAAGGGACTTACCCATTGGGTGGTGGATGGACGGTTTCCGAGTTTCGAGGCTCTTAAAATGAACTGTATCGCCTATTGGAACAAGCACGGGAATGCGGAATGGAAAGAGTTTGTAAGGGGCTATTTTGCCCATGTCTATACGGATATCCGGTGGACAGAGACGCTTTATGCCGATTTTGAAAAAGCGTACGCCGGAGATTCGAGCGAGATCAGGGATACGTACAATGCAGAAGTAAGCCAAGTCGAGTTTGATTTGCTAAGATCTGCAGATTGGGCGGATCAGGTCATCGCAAAATTACGGCTGGCCCATTCTTTTGCCATGGATCCCTTCGTAACCCATGAGGAAGTCAGCAGGTATAGGGATACCAAAATCAACTGGCTGCTGAATCCGTCCGATGAGCCGGGCATCGTCACCAGGTATTTTCAGGAAGACCGAGTGAATCGTTTTATCGAACAGACTTCCAATGAGTTCATAGCGTTATTCGATGGATGGAAAATAGACAGCGAGAGGAGTTTACAACCATGATTCACATCAGAAATATTCAACGCGCACAGGCAGGCGATTTTTGGAGGTTGAGACTGGAGGCACTTCAGTCCCACCCCGAGGCCTTTGGGGCTTCCTATGAAGACCAGGTGAACACACCGATGAATGAAGTCGAATGGAAGATAAATAATGAACTGGATAATTATATTTTAGGGGCTTTTTCAGAGAATAACGAGTTGATGGGGATGGCCGGATTCCGGAGGGAGCAGGGCGTGAAGGTCCGCCATAAAGGAATGATCTGGGGCGTATACGTGTCTCCTGAACACCGGGGGTTGGGCATTGCGAGAATGCTCATGCAGGAAATCCTGCGCCGGGGAAGCGAAATCGAAGGACTGCAGCAAATCCAGCTCACGGTAGTGACTGTCAACCATGCGGCGGCGGAGCTGTATAAAAGATTGGGCTTTGTCACCTATGGAATCGAAAAGGATGCATTGATCTATCAGGGCCAGGTATACGACGAGGAACTGATGGCTTATTTTTTGAAGTGAGAGAGGGGATATGATCCTGTGAAGAAGATTTGGATGCCCGTGGCCTTACTTATATTGCTCATGTTAGGTTTTGGAGCCGGGACTCTTTACAGCGATTACGTAAAAGTGAATGCGGCGGTCAAAGAATCGTTGGAACGAAGAACCATGGAATATTTAAAAAAACAAGGGTATCCTCCAGAGCAATATACGATGAAAACGTTAAAAGGTGTAAAATTTGACGGGATGAAGGACTACCATGTTGACGTTCAATTTACTGATGAACCGGGACATCACTACGATTACGGGGAAGACAATGACGGCAATATGATCCAATACGGATATAACGGAACGAAGCATATTGAACAATAGCCGAATTTGAGTAAACTTTCAAAAGCTATTTTCTACCATTAAACATAAAAGAGGTGCATCATGGATCAACAAGTTCTCCAAACCGCAAAAGAATTATCCGTCCGAATCATACGTCAAGCTGGGCAGATCGCCAAAGATAAGTTTGATGACATCGCCGACGTGCAGATCAAGGACGAATTTGGCGATGTCGTCACAGAGGTGGATCATCTCGCCGAAGGGGTCATCATTGCGGAGATTCAAGACGTTTTTCCCGAACATCAAATACATAGTGAAGAGGCAGGCGTGATTGGAGCAGACAGTGATTGGCTGTGGTTGATTGATCCGCTGGACGGAACGAATAATTTTGCGATCGGACTTCCGGTTTTTTCGGTGTCCATCACGCTGATGTACCAACAGGAGCCTGTGCTTGGCGTCGTCTACGAGCCGCTGACAGACCGAATGTTTGTCTCGATGAAGGGTGAGGGAACGTATTGCAACGATAAGCCGGTGCACGTGAAGAGCAGTCCCCATTTCCCGAGAGGGAATATAGGCTGGATTCAAGGCCATAAGGTTCAGAATGATCCGCGGGCAGTTCAACTGCGGCAGTTCATGGACATCCGTTGTAAAAGAATGATGCGGCTGTGGGCGCCAACGCTGCAGTGGTGCATGCTTGCCAAAGGGGATTTGGATGGCATTGTCTTGTATAATTCGGAAGGCGACGATTTGTACTCCGGTATCTTGATGGTCAAGGAAGCGGGCGGCGTGGTCGTTGATTTTGACGGTAACCCGTTTAACGGCATGAGCACGGAACCTTATATCATTGCTTGTCACCCGGATCATCTTCATCAGCTGTTGCAGCTGGTAAGGGAAGGTCTGAGTTTAAGGTAAGGAGAAACAATGCCGGTTACTTTCGCGCATCCTTTATATATCGCTCCGGCCAAATACATCAAACCGCGATATAGGATTCTAACCGGACTTATATTGGGCAGCTGATAGCAATAATGCAGAATGAATTGTTCAATTTTACCTGAAAAAAATACTAGATCGGATTATATATATTACCAAAAATGATGCGGCCAGGGGCGATGCCTTTGGTCTTTTTCGTTGCGCAAAAAAAGCCCTCCACACTTGTAATGTCCTCCAATGAAGCAGATAGGTCAAAATTGATATTGTTATGAAAGCCCTTACTTCAGAGCAAAAATGACACATTGTCACGTTGTCATTCGGCATTGTCAAACGCCTGCCAGCCTTGATATACAGCGCTTTCACAGATAACGAAAATGACATATTTACCGGATTCGGGACGTCCTCTATCGTTAGATATGTAAGCGCTAGCAAATTTCACATCCGGTGAAAACGAGCGCTAATCAGAGACAATCTAATATCAGGAAGGGGTGATCCTATGCAGGATACTAAGGTAGCCATGTCGGGCCATGCGAGGCTGAAGCCGGGAAGGACAGACAAAGGGGTATGGAAGAGAGTTGCCCAAAACTGGGAATTGTACATCTTCATTGCACCCGCCTTTTTCTACTTTCTTATTTTTTCCTACGGACCGATGTACGGCATCCAAATCGCATTTAAAAACTTCATTCCAACGAAAGGGATTACGGGAAGTCCATGGGTCGGATTCGACCACTTTGATCGTTTCTTTCATTCCTACTATTTCTGGGACTTGCTGTGGAACACGCTGAGCATCAGCTTATACGAGCTGGCGATTGGTTTTCCGATTCCGATTATTCTGGCACTTGCCTTCAATGAAGTGAGGACGGGCTTCTTCAAAAAACTGGCCCAGACCGTCACATACGCGCCGCACTTTATTTCGGTTGTGGTCATGGCCGGGATGATCATCACGTTTCTATCCCCGTCGACGGGAATCGTCGTGCATATCATTGAAGGGCTTGGCTTTAACGCTCCTGACTTCCTCACCGACCCGAGATGGTTCAAGACCATGTACGTTTTCTCCGGGGTATGGCAGAGCGCAGGCTGGGGAACGATCATCTACTTGGCCGCGTTGTCGGGCGTGGATCCTGGACTGCATGAGGCGGCAATCATCGACGGAGCATCGCGTTTCCAGCGTATACGTCATATCAACATTCCAACGTTGATTCCGACGATGACCATTCTGCTCATTTTGAATATGGGTAGTCTGCTGGGAGTCGGCTTCGAGAAACTCCTGCTGCTGCAGAACCCGCTGAATATGGGATCTTCAGACGTCATTTCGACGTTCGTGTACCGCTCCGGTCTCGTGGATGCCCAGTACAGCTTCTCGACAGCAATTGGTCTCTTTAACTCCGTAATCAACGCCGTGCTGTTAGTGGTTGTGAATCAGATAGTCCGCCGGACGAGCGAGAATAGTTTGTGGTAGAGAGGAGGGACAACGGATGCTGTCAGGTGTGAAAGAAACCAAACGGGATAAATTGTTTTTGATTTGCAATTACATCTACGTCTTATTGGCTTTTCTGATCGTGTTCTATCCGCTGGTCTATATGATCAGCGCGTCGATCAGCGATCCGAAGTATGTCGGCTCCGGGGAAATGTGGCTGTGGCCGAAAGGAATTACTTTTGACGGGTACAAGAGAGTATTCCAGAATTCAAGCATTTGGACCGGTTACGGAAACACCATTCTGTATACGGTGGTGGGGACGGCCATCAATCTGGTCGTTACGCTGCCGGCAGCCTATGCACTGAGCCGCAAGGATTTTGTAGGGCGCAACTTTTTTATGGGCATGTTCATGGTCACGATGTTTTTCGGGGGCGGCCTGGTGCCAACCTATTTGCTTATTAAACAGCTGGGCATGATCAATACGATGTGGGCCATCGTTATTCCTTCAGCCGCATCGATCTGGAATATCATCGTATCCCGTACGTTTTTCCAGAGCGCCATTCCAAAAGAGCTTCAGGAGGCCGCCCAAATAGACGGTTGTACGAATATGAGATTGTTCATCCGCATTATCCTGCCGCTCTCGATGCCGATCGTCGCGGTGATGGCTTTGTTTTATGGAGTAGGCAACTGGAACAGCTACTTCTCGGCACTGATCTATTTGAACGATTCGGCCAAATATCCGCTGCAGCTGGTGCTGCGTCAGATCCTGGTCCTGCAAGAAATGGCCGCACAAGGAGGCGGGGGCATCGACGCTTCAACCGCAGCAGCAATGAACAGCAAGGCGGAAATTGCAGCCCTCGTGAAATACGCAGTCATTATTGTAGCTACGATTCCAGTTATTGTGATTTATCCGTTCCTTCAGCGTTATTTCGTTCAGGGTGTTATGATTGGTTCCGTGAAGGGCTGATCTTTGCCATAAACAACAATAAGGGGAGTTGTTCATATGAAAAATCTACGCAAGGCATCATCCATTATACTCTGCCTGACGCTGTCCGCGACTATGCTGGCGGCATGCGGCTCCAAAGACGATAGCGGTTCTTCCTCGTCCGGTTCCGCCAGTGCGGAAGGCGTAAAAAAAGAAGGCTTTCCGATCGTAGACAAGCCGATCACGCTGAAGATGATGTCGCAGGATGCGGGTGTAGCGGATTGGAACCAGATGCCTGTCCTTCAGGAAATGGAGAAGTTGACCGGGATCAAGTTCACCTATCAGCTGGCGCCGATTGACAGCTTCGCGACCAAGAAGAATCTGGTGTTTGCCAGCGGAGACCTGCCGGATGTGTTTTACGGTGCAGATCTGAAGCCGGCGGACCAAGTAACCTACGGCTCGCAGGGCGTATTGATACCCTTGGAGAAATACATCGATGAAGGCTACGCCCCGAACATTAAAAAAATATTCGATGAGCATCCGGACATCCGCAAATCGTTTACGACGCCTGACGGACATATCTACGCGCTTCCGAATATCGACTTGTCGGCCGTATGGTACCGCAGTCCAATGTGGTATAACGGCAAATTCCTGAAAGCCTTGAACGTGACGGAGCTGCCGAAGACGACGGACGAGCTGTATACCTTCCTGAAACGTGTGAAGGACGAGGATCCGAACGGCAACGGCAAAGCGGACGAAATTCCGTTGACTTCAGTGAAGCTGGATGATTTGCGGATGTATTTCCTGGGCTTCTGGGGCATTTATGACGAGAAGGTCTATTCGGACAAGGATGGCAAGGTTCACTATACGCCGCAGGAAGAAGGCTATAAAGGATATTTGACCTTCTTGAACCGTCTGTGGAAGGATAACCTCCTGGACCATGAAACCTTCTCTCAGACGCCTGAACAAAAGAAAGCCAAAGGGCAAAAGAACCAAATTGCGTTGTTTAATGACTACTATCCTTACTTTACGCTGGGCGGAGAGCCAAGCGGGGACAATCCGCTCATGACGCCGGTGAAGAGCGAGGTTGCCGGTTCTCCGGTATACGGCAAGCATCCGGGCATTTCCGCGAACGGAACTTTTGCCATTACGAGCAAAGACCCGGCTCCGGAAGCAACCATGCGCTGGATTGATTACCAGTACGGCTATGATGGCGCGACACTGTTTGCGCAAGGACCTGAAAATCTGCTGTGGAAATACACAAACAAAGAAACCCACGAGAAAGAATGGCTGCCTGTCCCGGGCGGAAAAGAACGTGACGAATACCGCGGCACGCTTACGCCGAACTATGGCATCCTGACGCCGGGCATGAGTTCAAGCGAATTGACCAAAGGACTCAAGACCGATTTCGATACTTGGCTCGATAAAGAAAACGCGGAGAAGCTGACGCCGATCGGCAAGGCTCCTTTCCCTAACGTGTATTTGACGAATGAGGAGCAAAGCGAAGCGACATCCCTTTTCTCTGACTTGGATACGTACGTGCAGCAGATGGAAGCGAAGTTCGTAACCGGACAAGAGCCGCTTTCTAATTGGGACAACTATGTCGCACAACTCAAAAAAATGGGCGGAGATCGCATCGCTGAGCTATACCAAGGCGCATACGACCGCTGGAACTCGGAGAAATAAACAATTCTGATCAAGTAAAAAAAGAAGCCAACATATCCCGGTCCATAAGGGCCGGATGTTGGCTTTCGTAGTTATTGGTCATCCAAATCGTTTCCGGAGATGTCGCCTTCTGTATGCATTTTACGGTATTGACCGGGCGTATAACCGGTTTCCTTCTTGAATTTACGGATGAAGTTAGGTGTATCCAGATAACCGACCTTCAAGATGATGTCTTTCAGCGGGTCGTTCGTCGTCTTCAACTGATGCATGACTTCTTCCATTCTTTTTTGCCAGATATATTGAATGAAATTGAGGCCCATTTTCTCCTTGAACGAGCGGCTGACATGGGAAGGCGATATGCCGAACTCAAAGGCTACCGTCTCCAGGCTTAAGGTATTGTCCGTATAATGACCGTCGATGTAAGTGACGATTTGATCAATGGCGGACTCCTCTTCCTTCTGGCTGTCCTGCTCGACCTGGTTGCAGATCTCGGAGGCGAGTACCAGCAGGCTGTTTTCCAGTTCGTCCAGGGAGTTGCTGTAAATCATGCTCGGAGCGACCTGCTGCATCATGCTGTGATTTCCAAGCTCGGATGCGGCCTTGAGAATGGTATTCAGCAGATCAAAGCAGATACAGCGGGTAAGAAGAGCAGAGAGCTCGGAAGTCTTCAAGTTATGGATGGCAGAGTGGATCATTTGTGCCGCTACATCGTAGCTGCCCTGCTTGAGGCTCTGCGAGAGCTTGAGCAGCGTATTGTTCGGAATCCAGAATGCATGATCCGGCGTGTATGACAGCTTCTCGAAATAGGTTACGGTTCCATGGCTGGAGGATACGCGCATCTCAAATGCCGAGCAGGCTTCAATAAAGGATTGATTCAACTGATCCGGACTTGGATAGCAGGTGCCGACTCCGATCATCGGGATCATGTCGAACGTTTCGAGCATATGGCTGCGCACGGCTTCAACAATCTGCTGTATACGCAAGAACTCGTCCATTTTGTCTCCAAGATTAAAGCTGATGATGAGGCCAAGCTGATCCAGCTGCGACAGTTCCACGCCATATCCTTGAGCGTCTAGCTCAGGAAATTCGATCTGCGCGAGCAGTTCCATCAGATCCTGACGCTCTTGGTGGCCATTTTGTTCGTCTTCGTTCCAGCCAATCACCATCACGAAATGATGGGAACGGTCGAACTGGAGATCAAAAGCTTCCTGAAGCTCAGGCGTAAGGCTCTGCGCGCTGCCATATTTCAGAACCATGGACAGGAAATGATTGCGGGCGAAAGGTTCTTGAAGGTCGATTCTCGAACTGTATTCCTGTAGGGCAAACCGAATTCGGTCAAGTTCATTCCGGGATAGCGCAGCGTCGTTTTCGGACGGCTTCGCGCCGGCCTTAGAATCGGCGAATTCGACCAGCATGGAGATCGGTTGGTACTGCATCCGTGCCAGTACGAGCGCGATCGCGGCACCGACAAGCATGACGATGATGAACAGCATAATGATGAAGCTGCGAACATGCAGGACGCTGCTGAAGAACTGAGCGCTTGGCATGATCGTCACGTAAGTCCAGCCGTTATTTTCCGACTTCACGGATACAATGGAATGCGCCTTACCGTTCAGTGTCCGGTCCTGAATTCCCGGAGACAGGTTAGCGAACAATGATTTTGCCTCGGTACTGGATAACGCTTCACCTTGACGATTATCCACCAGAATATGTCCATCATTATCCAGAATGTAAGTCAGACCCTGGTATTTTCCGAGAATCGAGTCGATAAGACTGGTAAGCTCGGACTCCTTGATCAGATACATGACCGTTCCGTGAGGATTGGGACTGTTCGGCGTAATGGGTATCAGATAGGCCAGCATCGTTTCTTTCATACCGGATGGGGTGCTGACGGTATCCGCAGGACGCATCGTCGGAAATTGGACGGAGTTCAGGTCCTGCAGCAGGATTTCGCTCTTCCAATTTTGAAATTGGACGTTGCGAGTGAATACGTCAAAATTGTTGAGGCCTTTGCTGGAATAGATCTTGTCATCCTTATGAAGATACAGATACAACTCACCGATAATGGAACTGGTTGATTTGTACTGATCAAGCGCCTGAATGGCGTCACCGGCGTAAATGGGGTCATGAACGCGATAAGGAGTCAGTCTTTTGTCATAAGAAATGCGGGAAGCAATCTCGCTTAATTCTTTCATCCGCCCGTCGATGATGACCTTGGTTTGGTTTAATTGGGCAAGCCGGGATTGTTCGATTTCAGACCGCAAATTCGTGACCGCATTTTGATAGATAAATAGAGTCATTAATACTAATGGGATGAGCAGGATGAACAAATAGGACCATATGTATTTTAAGAAAAGCTTGGATTTAAAGTAGTTCATTCTCAATGATTCTGCCTCCTGTTAGCTCAAGATCAATTCAATGATAACAACAAAACCTTCGTTTGGACATAGACAGCATGATGGAATTTGTCGAAAATTGAGGACTAAAGTCGCTGAGCAACCATAAAGTATAGAACAATTCTATTTTTAAGAAGCAGAAACGATAGATTCTATTGGAGGGGATAACATGAGCGAGGATAAACGTTTAGAAGAAGACATGATCGTTGAACAGGGGGTCCACAATTACAGCAGCGAGGAACAGTGGGTAAAGCCGGAAGATCCGCTTCTCTTGGAACGGCTGGAATGGTTCAAGGATCAGAAGCTCGGTCTCATGATGCACTGGGGACCGTATTCGCAGCTCGGACTCGTGGAATCATGGGCTCTCAGCGATACGGACGAGGAGTGGTCCCGCAATGAGATCGACTGGGATATCGATGCGGAAGAACTCAAGCGGGAGTATTTCGATTTGAACAAGACCTTTAATCCGCTGCGCTTTCAGCCAGACTTATGGGCGGATCTAGCTGCGGACAACGGCTTCAAATATTTGAATTTCACGACGAAGCATCACGACGGCTTCTGCATGTGGGATACTCATACAACCGACTACCGGATCACGGGTCCGGACTGTCCGTTCCATACGCATAAATATGCCGATATTACGAAGCAGCTCTTCAATGCTTTCCGTGCAAAAGGCCTCGGCATCTCCGCTTATTTCTCCAAAGCCGATTGGCATACGCCTTATTACTGGGCACCGGGAATGAAGCCGGGAACCACGACGTCGCGCGGGCCGACCTATGATCCGAAGGAATATCCTTGGCTCTGGGAGCAGTTCGTCCAGTTTACCCATGAGCAGATCATGGAGTTGATGACGAATTACGGACGCATCGACGTGCTATGGCTGGATGCCGGCTGGGTCAATGATTACCGCGATCAGAACATCAGACTCGGGGAAGTGGTGGAGAAGGCCCGCCAAATTCAGCCTTGGCTGCTGTCGGCAGACCGTACGGTGGGCGGACCTTATGAGAATTTGATTACCCCGGAACAGACGCTGCCTGAACGCGCGCTGCATGTGCCGTGGGAGAGCTGCATCACAATGGGCTCGGCGTTCTCCTTCCGTTACGAGGATAACTATAAGTCGGTGCGCCAGCTGATTCATCTGCTGGTGGAAATCGTGGCCAAGGGCGGCAACCTGGCTCTCAATGTCGGACCGCAGCCTGACGGAAGAATATCCAATACTGCCATCTCCCGCATTCAGGGCATGGGCGCATGGTTGAAGGTACATGGCGAGGCGATCTACGGAACGCGGATTTGCGAGCCTTGCTCGGTCGGATCGGTTCAATTCACCCGCAAGGGAGATACGATCTATGCCTTCCACTTGTATAAGGATGAGCATGAGACGGTGCAGGAGGAAATACATTTGCCGCTGACAGCCGATTTCAGCCGGATCGATCTGATTGGCGGGCAGGACAATCTCGATTATCGCCGCACGGAAAACGGCATTACAGTCCGTCTGCCGGATGCGGAGATTCAGGCGGGAGCCCCGATCGCGCATGTATTCCGGATCCGTTAAAAGTTAGGGCGAGCCGACAACAAATGATATTTTACGGGAAGGTGCTGACCAGGTATGCAAAAATGGTTTGAGGAAGCGAAGCTGGGCATATTCATTCATTACGGAATATATGCCGTCGACGGAGTTGCGGAATCATGGTCTTTTTATAACGGGCGAATTCCGTACGAGCAATATATGAAACAACTGGACGGCTTCACTGCGTCTAAATATGATGCGGACTACTGGGCTGATCTGATCGAGAAATCGGGCGCGAAATATGCCGTCCTGACGACCAAGCATCACGACGGGGTGGCACTGTGGGACACGCAGTACAGCGACCTGAACGTCGTGAAGAAAACGCCTGCCAAACGGGATTTGATTAAGGAGTATGCCGAAGCTGTCACCAAGAGAGGCATCCGCCTTGGCATGTATTACTCGCTGATCGACTGGTCGC
Organism: Paenibacillus dendrobii; assembly: GCF_009807035.1. Taxonomy (GTDB): domain Bacteria; phylum Bacillota; class Bacilli; order Paenibacillales; family Paenibacillaceae; genus Paenibacillus_AQ; species Paenibacillus_AQ dendrobii. Next base: position 2,684,879 of record NZ_WUBI01000001.1, on the reverse strand, counting down.
ATCCGGATTATCCGAGCGTTTATGAAGGTGGCAAGGTGCCGGAGGATTTGACTCAGGTCAATACATACTCCAGTCCCGTAGACGGCGTGCAGGACGAAGAGAAGTGGAAGAAATTTTTGCAGTTTAACAATGACCAGTTGAAGGAGATCTTAACGAATTACGGCAAGGTGGATATGTTATGGTTCGACGGCGATTGGGAGCGGAGCGCCGAGCAATGGAATTTGCCGGAATTTAAGCATTACCTGCAGTCCTTCAACCCGGACATCATCATCAACTCGAGGCTTCAAGGACACGGAGACTACAAAACGCCGGAGCAGGGAATCCCGATCACGAGACCGGAAGGACCGTGGGAGTTCTGCACGACCATCAATACCTCTTGGGGCTACGTGCCGACGGACGACCGGTACAAATCGCTGAATCAGATCATCCGCATGTTCTGCGACTGCATCTCCATGGGAGGGAACATGCTGCTGGATATCGGACCCCGGGAGGACGGAACGATCGATCAGCGGCAAGAGGATATTTTGCTGGGGCTTGGCGATTGGATACGCACGCATGAAGAAGCGGTGTACGGGACAGAGGAAGGGATCATGACCCGTTATTATTTGGGAGGCAGCACGATTTCCAAAGACCGGAAGACGCTGTACCTGTTTGTCTACGATGATCCGAAGGAGAACGTATGCCTTAAGGGACTATGCAATCCGATTCGAAAAATTACGGTGCTCCACTCCGGCAAAGAACTTACGCATGAAATTCACGGCGGCGTGCCGTGGTTCAACATCCCGGGCACGACGTGGATCCATATGACCGCTGAGGATACGCATGATCAGGTGACGGTGCTGAAGCTCGAATTCGACGAGGAATTGGAAATGTACGGCGGCTCCGGCGCGGTCGTAACGCATAATTAAAAGGGATTCCATGACGATAGACCGGCACCCATGAACCGGACCTTCCAATCTCGGGTGGACAACCTGCATGCCGTGCTGGCATGATGGATAGGAAAAGAAAAATGCATTTTGCATGTTAAAGGAGATTGAAATCATGGAACAATTCAGATTACCCAAAATAAAGATGTCCGAAATAGAGCTTCCCAAAGCGGTCGTGGACGTGTTGAAGGAAGCGGAAGAGAAGCTGGCGCACCGTCCAAAGCTGCTGCAGCTGTTCAAGAACTGCTTCCCGAACACGCTGGAGACGACAACCAAGCTGATGGAAGACGGAACGACCTTCATCATTACGGGGGATATCCCGGCTTCCTGGCTTCGCGATTCAGTCGAGCAAGTTATGCACTACGTGCCGTTGGCAAAGAATGACGAGGATTTGCAGCGCATCATTTCTGGTCTGATCAAACGTCATATCCAATACATCCATATTGACCCTTATGCCAACGCGTTTAACGAATCAGCGAATGATTGGCATTGGAACAAGGCGGATTTGACCGACATGTCTCCATGGGTGTGGGAGCGCAAATTCGAGATCGATTCACTGTGCTTCCCGATGCGCCTGGCCTATGCATACTGGAAGGAAACCGGTCTGACGGATATCTTCGACGCTGGCTTCAAATCGGCGATGCGCCTGATATTCGACGTATTCAAGACGGAGCAGCGCCACTTCGAGAAGTCTCCGTATCGCTTCGAGAGAGATAACGGCATTCGGACGGATTCGCTTGAGAACGATGGCCTCGGCATGCCGGTCAATTACACGGGTATGGTCTGGTCCGGCTTCCGTTCCAGCGATGATGCTTGCGATTTCCATTACAATATCCCGGGGAACATGTTTGCGGTTGTCGTGCTCCGACATATGCAGGAGTTTGCGGAATGGATTTTCCGTGATACGGATTTCCTCAAGGAGCTTAAAAAGCTTGAGGGCGATATCGATCATGGCATCCGTCTTTACGGCATTTACCGCCATCCGGAATTCGGTCCGATCTATGCCTACGAAACCGACGGATACGGCAACTTCTGCCTGATGGATGACGCGGGCACGCCGGGTCTAATGTCGATTCCTTATCTGGGATATGTGACGGCGGATGACGAGGTATATCAAAACACGAGAAGATTCGCGCTGTCGAAGGAGAATCCGTTCTATTTCGAAGGAACGGCCGCGAAGGGCATCGGCAGTCCGCATACGCCGGACGGATTCATCTGGCATATGGCTTTGTCGATGCAGGGCATCACGGCAACGACGAAAGAAGAGAAGCTTGAGATGATCGCGATGCTGGAGGCGACGGATGCGGATACCGGCTACATGCATGAAGGTTTCCATTCGGATGACCCGGCTAACTTTACGAGATCCTGGTTCGCCTGGTCCAACAGTCTGTTCTCTCAGCTGGTCTACCATGCGATGAAGGATGGCATTCTGTAAGGCTTACGATCCAAGCGCTGAAGTATTAAGGGGGGATTTCCCCCCCTATTCAATTTCAAGGATGTCCGGAGGGAACAACATGAACCGAAGTGGAGTACCAGAGCCTAAGATTGAATACGCTCCCAAGCATTACATATGCCGCCGAGCCTCGGAGCCCCTGTCGCTGGACGGGCGGCTGGACAAACCGTTCTGGCAGGCTGCGGACTGGACGGATGATTTCGTGGATATCGAAGGCGATCTTCGTCCTAGACCGGCCAAGCAGACCCGCGTCAAAATGCTGTGGGACGATGAATATTTCTACTTTGGGGCGGAACTCATCGAGGATCAGATTTGGGCCACGCTCACGGAGCGGGAATCGGTTATCTTTTACGATAATGATTTTGAGATCTTCATTGATCCGGACGGAGATACCCACCAGTATTACGAATTCGAGATCAATGCGCTGAATACGGTCTGGGACCTCCTGCTCGTCAAGCCTTACCGGGACGGGGGACCGCCGGTGAACGGCTGGGACATCAGCGGGATGAAGACGGCGGTACATATCGACGGCGAGCTGAATCGTCCGGATGCGGCCAACCGGATGTGGAGCGTGGAAGTGGCGATGCCGTGGAAGATCCTGCGGGAATGCGCGGCAGACGCGCGTCCGCCGGTAACAGGCGAATTCTGGCGGGTCAATTTCTCTCGCGTGGAATGGCAGACCGAGGTGCAGGACGGAGAATACCGCAAAGTCGTGAATCCGCAAACGGGCAAGCCTTATCCCGAAGACAATTGGGTATGGTCGCCGATGGGAATCATCAATATGCATTATCCGGAGCTGTGGGGTTATGTCGTATTCGCGGACGGTAACGGCCCGGATACGTTCGAGCTATCCCAGGATGAACGCATCAAGTGGGAGCTGCGGAAGCTTTACTACCGCCAGCGTAATCATGGCGAGGCTGAAGGGGAGTTCACCAAGGACGCGAAGCTCCTGATGGGCGACGATTCATGGAGCATCGTTCCGGAGATCGAGACGACGCGGAGCTTGTTCCAGATTACGGCCCCTGCATCGGATGGAAGCGGAATGTACTGCATCCGCGAAGACGGAAAGCTATGGAAGGAGTGAACGGACATGACCATGCAGACCTCTGCATTTTCACTAGACTCAAAGACCATGGATCAAATCGAGCGCAAGCTTCAGGAAAAACGTGAGCTGGCACAGGCCAGAGCGCATGAGCTGTTTGACGTTTTTCAACAGGAGCTGACGGAAGAAGAGACTTGGGCCTTGAAATATCTGTTCGCCTACATGCCGGTGAATGATATGGCCGATTACGACGGAATGTTATTCCTCAGCCATGTGCGGCGGACGCTCGAAATCCGCAACCGTATGCCTTGGGGGAAGCGGGTGCCGGATCATCTGTTCCTGCATTTCGTGCTGCCTTACCGGGTCAACACCGAGAATATCGAGGATTCCCGCGGGATATTGCATGAAGCGTTGGCGGAACGCACCAAGTCGCTATCGATGGCGGATGCCATCCTGGAGACGAACTACTGGTGCCATGAAAAAGCGACCTACATCGGCAGCGATCTGAGAACGATCTCCCCGCTGACGATGATCCGGAATGCACGCGGGCGCTGCGGCGAAGAGTCTACCCTTGCCGTGGCTGCTCTGCGCAGCATCGGCATTCCGGCCCGGCAGGTCTACACGCCGCGCTGGGCGCATTGCGACGATAACCACGCATGGGTCGAAGCCTGGGCCGACGGCACCTGGTATTACATCGGCGCCTGCGAGCCTGAGGCCAGACTCAATCAGGGATGGTTCAGTCCGCCCGCGCGCCGGGCAATGCTGATCAACACGCGGATTTACGCGGGTTACCCGGGACCGGAGGACATTACGCTTGCCGACGAATGGTTCACGGAAATCAACTTGCTGGAGAACTATGCGCCGACACGGACGATTACCGTGACAGCGAAGGATGAAGCGGGAAATCCGATCAGCGGAGCCGAAGTTCGGTTTGAACTGTATAACATGGCTGAATTCTATCCCATTGCGGCCATCCCGACGAATGCGGAGGGCAAAGCTTCGTTTAAAACCGGCTTTGGCGATCTGCTTATCCGCGTGGTCCATGAAGGCAAGTGGGGAGAACGGAAGATTACGGTAGCGGACCAGGATCATTACGAGATCGTTCTTGATCAAACGGGTCAGCCGGCAGGAACGGTGGATTTGGACATGGTGCCTCCTCCGGAACGCGAGGGTGACGCTGCCGAACCGCTCTCCGAAGATAAGATTCAGCAGCATAACAAGCGAATCGAAGAAGGCACGAAGATCCGGACGGGCTATGAGGAGACGTTCCTGACCGAGGCGCAGGCCGCCGAGCTTGCGGATGAAGCCTCTCTTCCGTCAGAACGCGTGTGGGACGTTCTGCACAAAGCGCGCGGAAACAGCCGCGAAATCGCCGCCTTCTTACGGGAGCGTTCTGCCAAGCACGGAGAATGGCCGCTGCGCCTGCTGGAGAGCCTGAACGAAAAGGATCTGGTGGATACGTTCCGAGGAACGCTGGATGACCATCTGAACGGTTCATTGACGCATCGCCGGGACTTGCCGGAGGATATTTTCACGCAGTACGTGCTTTGCCCGCGCGTGCAGTATGAGATGATCGTGCCGTACAAGCAGTTTTTCCAACAGGCGTTTACAAGTGAGGAAGTCGAAGCTTTCATAGCCAATCCGTTGGAGCTTGCCCGTACGCTGGATGAAAGTTACGGCCTATGGGAAGACCTTCAGAACCTGAAGGGGAGAGGCAATCCGGTCGGCACGTACAACCTGATGAGAGGGGACCGCGTCTCGCTGGATATTCTCTTTGTGGCCATCTGCCGCAGCTTGGGCATTCCGGCCAGGCTGCATCCAAGCGAGCAGAAGCCGCAATATTTGGATGGCGGCAGCTGGGCGGATGCGTTATTCCCGCAAACGTCGCCGAAGGTAGAGGAGACGAAGGAATGGGGGGCTCTCCGCTTGCTCCAGGATCCCGACCCTGCGCCGGAGACACCGGCCGCTTCCTATGAAGAGAACTTTACGTTCGCGCGCATCGAGAACGGGATCTATAAGACGCTGGTCTATCCTTCTGGCAAAAAAGACGTGTACGACGAGCCGTTCGAGGTGGAACCGGGTTCTTACCGGATGACGTCGGGCGTACGGCTCAAAGATGGCACGGTGAAAGTGAGATTCTCGTACTTCGAGGTGCGTGCCGGTGAACAAACCGATGTTGTACTGACATTCAGACCGGCGGAGCAGGAGATTCCTGTCCTAGGAACCGTGGATCGCAGCATCGTCTTGACGTCGCTGGACGGAACAAGCATAACGATTGGAGAACTTGCAGGCGAGAATGGCGCGATTGTCGCCTGGATTGAGCCGGAGCGTGAGCCGACGAAGCATCTCTTCCGCGAACTCGGCGAGCTGGCCGAACCGTATGCGGAGCTCGGTGCGCCCGTCGTTCTTATTATCGGCGATGAGCAGTGGACGGCATCGTTCGAACCGGCCAATTATCCGAAACTGCCGCCGCGTACCATTTTCGTCCGGGATGCGACATATGCTGGATTACCGGACTTGATTGCGAAATCGCCGGCTCATGAGGCGGGCTTCCCGCATCTCTTCGTGCTGGACGGCCAGGACCAAATCCGCTATACGGCCTCGGGATACAAAATCGGAACCGGCAAGGAAGCTTTGCAGGTGCTGTCCGGGGTGTGGCAGCAAACTACGGATCGGAGTGAAGGATAAATGACGAAGACGAACTACGTTGTCGCCGGTTACGCCGTCGATGCCAAGCTTCCCGCGATGACGAGCGAAGACCTGGCGAAACTGACCCATCTGAATGTGGCTTTCGGCCATGTGCTGAACGACCAAATCTCGACGGAGCATCTTCAGCATCTGGGACGGCTGCAGGACATCAAGCGCGAGCATCCGGAGCTGTGCATCCTGCTGTCCGTCGGCGGCTGGGGAGCTGGCGGATTCTCAGAAGCCGCCTCTACGGAAACGGGAAGACGCAGCATGGCGGAATCTGCAGTCCGTGTACTGGCTGAGCATCCGTTTGACGGCATTGATCTTGATTGGGAATATCCAAGCTACGGAGAGGCTGAAATTGCATCCAGTCCGGATGACAAAACGAATTTCACGCTCCTGCTGAAGACTATCCGGGAAGCGCTGGACCGCAAAGGGGAGCAGGACGGACGCCATTATCTGCTGACGATCGCTGCGGGCGCAGACCAGTATTACGTGGACGGCACCGAAATGGATCAGGCGCAGAAGTATCTGGATTTCGTCCAGCTGATGACCTATGACATGCGCGGCGGATTTCAGGTGCTGACGGGGCATCATACGAATTTGTATACGCCTCAAGGAGACCTGTTCCGTATCAGCACGGACGCCTCCGTGAACATATTCGTTCGTGCCGGCGTTCCGAAGGAGAAAATCGTCATCGGCGCGGCCTTCTACTCCCGCGTATGGCATCAGGTGCCGGACCGGAACCGTGGGCTTCACCAGATGGCTGGCACTACCGGCGGATATGGACCGAATTATACGACGCTTGCCGCGGACTACATCAACAAAAATGGCTATACGCGTTACTGGGATGCGGAAGCTTGCGCGCCGTACCTGTTTAACGGATCGAGCCTGATTTCCTATGACGATGCAGAATCGATCGTTCATAAATGCGAGTATATCAAGAATGAGAGCCTGGCAGGTATCATGTTCTGGGAATACAGCTGCGATGATACGCATCAACTGCTGGATGCAATGTACCGCGGACTTAAAGGATAAATCATAGAATATTGAACTTACATCAGAGAATGAACTAAATCCAAGAAGGCTGAAGACTAGCACAGTGCGATGATTCCGGTGGGTAACCTGGACCATCATTCCTCATGGAAGCACGCAGTCTTCGGCTTTCTTTTTTTTGATATCAGATGTTGATAAACGTTTGCTTACATATATGTGTTGATTGGCGAATAACCTGGCAGTATGATAGATTTCATATTTTGATATATTTTACAAAAGGGCGTGAACACGATCACTCTTTCGGATCATGAACTGATGGGAATACAGGCGAGAACGTTATATGTACTGGATGACCGTGAGCAGATTGCTGCCATAAATGAACCTATGGACATGCAGCCACCGGCCGTTTTTATCGGAATATCCAAGGAGGGGCGGTTCATCCGCTTCAGGCAGGATCTGCCACAATCGGTGAGGGATGACATACTGGCCTGTACGGCGGAAACGCTAGATGTGGTCCGTCTCTGCCAAGTGATCGCAACTTATCGGAAAGTGACGGATATCTGGATGGGACCGGCGTATGCATTCCTATCGGATTCTGCCCTGCCCGAAACGGAGCCGAATATCGTTATGATCGATGGATCGAACCGGCATCTGCTGAAGCCGAACTTCCCCTCCCTGCATGAAGAGTTGTTCGATCACTTGCCTGCAGCAGGATATATGGTAGAGGGGGAAGTGGTCTCCGTATGCTGCAGTGCGCGGATTTCCGGGAAAGCCGCCGAAGCCAGCTTGAAAACGATGGAAGCGTACAGGGGACAAGGGCTTGCCCCGCGTGTCGTTCAGGCATGGTGCAGTGAAGTGGCCAGACAGGGACTCATCCCGCTGTATAGCACGTCATGGGATAACCTGAGCTCGCAGACGGTAGCGCGGAAGCTGGGACTGCATCCATACGGCATGGATTTGAACATTCGTACGGAATAGAAAATGTAACAATTCGCTTCAACAAGCCTTTGCTGTGCAGCTTCATGCCATACTTTAGCGATTCGGTTCTCAACATGCGTAGCCTGTGATACACTTCGAATAATATTTTTTTGAATGATGTATCGTTGAATTCGAGCTGTTTACGGAAGATCAGAAGTAGGTATGGACTATAAAGATCATGAATCGAGGTGCTGAAATGGAAAATAACATCGTGTTAAAACGGCTGTCCGAACCGTCCGAAGCAGTGATGCTGGATGAGGCATTCTCAAGCCATTTTGGATGGTACAGGCAGGGAGATTATTACGAGAGATGCCTTGCGGAAAACCGGGAAGGAACTCGGATCACTTTGATGGCCTTTTGCGGGGATGAATTGGCGGGATGCTGTCATCTGCTTCACCGTTCCAAATACCCCTATTTTCAGGAACATAACATTCCGGAGATCAATGATCTGAACGTGTTTCCGGAGTTTCGCCGCAATCACATTGCCAGTACAATATTTGATGAATTCGAGCGCATCGCGGCTCAAAGCTATGCATGTATAGGCCTGGGCGTCGGATTGTACGAAGACTACGGGAACGCTCAGCGGATGTATACGTCGCGCGGGTACGTCCTGGATGGACAAGGAATGACCTACAATAATCAAAAGGTCGTCCCGGGCCAGCCCGTTATGGTCGATGATGATCTGCTGCTGTATTTGATCAAAAAGCTGTAGACCGGAACCGGTAAAAGGGAGGCAGCATAATCAGCTGAACGGTACCGGTCCGAACGCTTTGAAGATCATCCGGCAGGCGCTGGAGGAGAAGGCACATTCTTGTACCAAGAAATGAGGGGACATCATCATGATTCAATTTTCAAATAAGAAGATTACGGTATTCCAGAGCGTTTTGTTTCAGACCACTTCAACTGTCATAGAGCTGGATGATGCCATCCTGATCGTGGACCCGAACTGGCTCCCCGGCGAGGTTCAGGAAATCAAGGCTCATGTGGATGCGGTCCAGGGGGACAAAGCATGCTATTTGCTGTTCACGCATGCGGACTATGACCATATCATCGGATACAAGGCTTTTCCGGGTGCTATAACCATTGGGAGCGTTGCTCTGGCGAATCATCCGCAAAAAGAGCATAAGCTGAAGCTGATCCGGGATTTTGATGCCACCTATTATGTGACGCGAGACTATCCGGTGGAATTTCCGGAACTGGATATCGTCATTGACCGGGACGGGCAGCAGGTGATGGTCGGTTCAACCATGTTGAGCTTTTACCTGGCTCCGGGTCATACGGAGGACGGCTTGTTCACGGTAGTTGATGCGGAGGGGGTGTTGATCGCCGGCGATTATTTATCGGACTTCGAGCTGCCCTTCATTTACGATAGTGCCCGGGCGTATGAGGAAACGATCCGCAAGGCCGCTTCGATATTGCAAAATCACCCGGTACGCCTGCTCATTCCAGGTCATGGACAGCATACCGAAAGCCGCGCCGAAATGGACCGGAGAGTGAACATGGCGCTGGATCATCTGAAGCGGATGGAACAAGCGATTCTTGCAGATGACGAACAGGCGCTGGAGCAGCTGAAGCTTGAGCATGGCTTCTTATCCGAAACGACGATGGAATGCCATCAGGATAATGTGAGAATCATGCGGCAGGAGCTTCTGTAACCGTCCAAGGAGGAATGACAATGAACTATAGGATTCGGCCGATTTTGGAACAAGATGAGCCTTTTATGTGGGACATGTTATACGAATCCATGTATGTTCCCGAAGGGCAGCAGCCATTCAGCAGGGATATCCTGAGGGACCCGTCGATCGCCAAGTATGCCGAGGATTGGGGCCGGGCGGGAGATACCGGGCTGATTGCGGTGACGGAGGCGGGAGAGCCGCTTGGCACCATTACGGCACGAATTTTTCAGGAAGACAATCAAGGCTATGGATTTGTCGGCGTTGATGTACCCGAACTGTGCATGGCGCTATCACGTTCATATCGGGGGCAGGGGATTGGAACGTCTCTCATGAAGGCCTTGTTCGAAGAGCTGTCTCATAACGGATATGCCCGGGTGTCGCTGAGCGTTGATCCGAATAATGCGGCTGCAGTTAAACTGTACCAGCGTTTTGGTTTTGAAGAAGTAGGCGTGGTCGGCACGTCCATTACGATGGTTGCCGATGTGTGCCAGACGGGAACAGCAGAGTTATAATCACGAAGGCATTTCGGTGCACATGTACATGGAATCAAAAGAACAGCATGCTTGCTTGGCAAAGGAGACTGCGATGCGGATTATCGTTACAGGCGGAGCCATTATTCAGGATGCAGAGGGACGTATTTTGCTGCAGCGCCGTTAGGACTACGGAGACTGGGGATTGCCTGGCGGCGGCATGGAGCCGGGGGAACTGATCGAGGACACGATGATGCGGGAGGTCTTTGAAGAGACCGGACTTGAAGTCACGGGTTTCGAGCTTTATGGCGTTTACAGCGGGCCAAGGATGCAGTATACATATCCGGATGGAAATGAAGTGGTGTTCGTGATGTTTATTTTTCATGTGGAAGCGGATTTGCGCGGACATATGGCGGACGACGGCAAGCATCTTCGATACAGGGATCGCAGCGGAGAATCGGTGGATCTTGCATTTCATGCGTTGGAAGATACGGACGACCTGCGCATCAGTTCGGTGCAAAGACCTGTCTTCGCGGATTTAAAGGCTGAGAAAACAGGGATTTTAAGATCCTGAAGGCGGCTTATCTTCTGGTGTTAAGGAGAGGTGTAACCTATTGATCATTTGGGTGAACGGCGCGTTCGGAGCGGGGAAAACGCAAACGGCGCATGAGCTCCAGCGGCGGATTCCGAATTCCTATATTTACGATCCGGAGAATGCCGGTTATTTTATCCGCAAAAACATTCCCGCTGGCATGGCCAAAAACGATTTTCAGGATCACCTGGTGTGGCGCGAAACGAATTACGGCATGATCAAGTACATTCATGACGAATATGACGGAACGCTGATCATACCGATGACAATCGTCGATCCGGGGTATTTCGACGATATTGTCGGCAGGCTGAGACGGGACGGGGTGGATATTCATCATTTCGCGCTGTGCGCCACAAGGGAGACGCTTCTGAAAAGACTGCGGAGCCGCGGCGAAAATGACCGTTCGTGGGCCGCGCAGCAAATCGACAGATGTATGGAGGGGCTTTCGCTTCCCGTGTTTGGGCAGCAGCTGCAGACGGACGGGATGACGATCTCCGAAGTGGTGGAGGCCATTGCGGTGACGCTTGGTATCACGCTTATGCCCGATCATCGAGGGAAACTGCGCAAAACATACGATAAAGTCGTGACGCAAATCAGGCATATCCGTTTTTTTCAATAAAAGGCTTGCGAGTGATGAAATCATGAGGATCGAATGAAATTAATAATTGCATAAATATTCATTACAATTTATATTAATACCAATCATTTTGCATAAAAGGGGTTGGTAGCTTTGTACAAGAAAATCGAGGAATATGCCTTAAATGCCTGGCCGGCGCTCCAGACGCTTGTTCATGACGGATGGCTGCTGCGTTTTGCGGACGGGTATACCAAACGTTCTAATTCTGTAAATGCCATCTACAATATGGAAGAAGACCAGCTGATGCAGAAAATATCCCAATGCGAGGCCTTGTACCACAAGGCCGGTCTGGACGCCGTGTTCAAGATTACGCCCTTCGTTCCCGGTTCGCTCGATCGTACGCTGGAGGCAAGAGGATACAAGGTTTGCGATCCATCTTCGGTCATGATATTGGAGGATCTGAATGCTGCGGCAGAGCCGAAGCTGACGAATGTGGAATTCTCGGCATCATTAACTCCTCAGTGGACGGACATCTTCGCTGCCTTGAACGGGGGACTATCGGATCGTCATCAAGTGGCCATGCAGAAGATGCTGTCGCAAACGGTGCTGAAAACGGGATACTTTACGCTTTACCAGGGATCCGTTCCGGTTGCCTGCGGTCTTGGAGTGATCGAAGATAATTTCGTTGGTTTGTTTGATATCATCACGTCTGTGGAGCAACGCAATCGGGGATATGGCGAACAGCTGATCCTGAACATATTGAAATGGGCAAAAGAAAACGGGGCAGAGCAGGGATATCTTCAGGTTGTTCAAGATAACAAGCCTGCGAACCGATTGTACGACAAGCTGGGGTACCGACATATCTATTCCTATTGGTATCGCAGCAAAAACCTGCTGTAGCACATCTGTTTTTTTCAGACAAAGGAAAAGAGGACTTTATGGAATCGTCAATGTTTCTAGTCATATGCATTATCGTGGTGGTGGCGGCCGGGTTTATCCAGGGGTTGACGAGCTTCGGATTTGCCCTGATCGCCATGCCCTTTCTGGCGAGGCTCATTCCGCTTCAGCAGGCGGTTCCCATTGTCGTCATGCTGAGTCTGTGCACGAACCTGATCGTTATTATCGATGCCAGGCGGCATGTGGATTTGAAGAAAATATGGATTCTCATCCTGTCCAGTCTGGTGGCGGCGCCAATCGGAACCTACCTGCTTCTGCTGCTGGATGAGCGGCTTCTGAAATCTTTTACCGGAATATTCATCATCCTGATCGCCATTCTGCTTCTGCTCGGCAAGTCGTTTCCCGTGAAGAACGAAAAGCTCGCCTTTGTGCCGGTCGGCATCATCAGCGGGTTGTTGAACGGAAGCATTTCCATGAGCGGCCCGCCGGTAGCGCTTTTTCTATCCAATCAACGGACGGGCAAAGAAACGTTCCGGGCCAATATCACGGCATACGGCATTATTTTAAATGTGATCACGATTTGTACGTATGCATACAGCGGTATGCTGACGAGGCAAGTGTTTACGTATTCATTATGGCTCGTTCCCAGCATGCTGATCGGCGTATGGATCGGCATTAAAGCAATCCGAAAGCTGAACGATCAATGGTTCAGAAGACTAGCGTTGTGGGTGATCATTCTGTCCGGCGCGTGGACGGTGATCAGCATATTTTAGCAGGCCAACGCCTTGTCGGTTTGTTTCGGCAGGAGATTTTTGAAGAAGTGGCCAAGAGCGATTTGGCTGGTTTGATTTTTACATATGTGTGGGCATTTGACTTGCGAACCGGCTCAGCCACAAACCGATCAAGCGAAATCTGGAGTCTTCCGAAAAGAATCTGCGGGAGACGATGAAGCATCACCGTCTGAATTCCCTGGAGGGGGAAATCAAGCACCCGCAGTATTTGCGAATGAACAATTCCCGCCTAAGTCCGGAGGAAGTCGCGCAGATGATTAAGGAGAAATTCGGATTATAAACCTTTAGGGGTAAAAAGGAGATTCAAGAAGTTATGTTTATCGAACTTTCCCATCTGATTCAGGACTCACTGCCGGCTTATCCGGGGGATTCGCTGACGCGGTTGGATCAGCATAAGACCCTTAAAGAGCACAAATACAACAACCATGAGCTTCACATTAATATGCATGCCGGTACGCATGTGGATGGGCCGATGCATTTGACCGACAGTCCAAGGCATATAAGCGATTATCCGATCGATACATTTATAGGAGACGGCTGCTTGTTGCAGGTGCAGGGTGAACAAACCATCCGCTACAAGGAAATTTATGAAGAACGGGTCCAAGAGAACCAGATCGTATTGCTCCACACGGGCCACGGTGAGAAGTACGGGCAAAGCGGCTATTTTACTGAATATCCGGTGCTGAGCTTGGAACTTGCCGAGCTGTTCGTTCGAAAAAAAGTGAAGCTGGTAGGCATGGACACGCCTTCGCCGGATACTTTTCCATTTGAAGTGCACCGCTATTTGTTTGAGCATGATATATTGCTGATCGAGAACCTGACCAATCTGTCTTCACTGGAAGGCATACAGAATTTCGAGATCATCGCGCTGCCGCTTTACATTCGGGCTGATTCATCCATTACGAGAGTCGTGGCACGGGTGAAATAATGGTTTAGGTTGGAGGGGGACGTACCTATGAGCAACAAAGTCATTACATACTACAATGCATTCGACGAATGGGGACGGCTCGACCGGGAGCCGATAGAATTCATCATTAATATGCATCATATTCAAAGCCTGCTTCCGCCAGAGGGACGTATTCTGGATAACGGTGCCGGTCCTGGAAAATATGCGATGGAGCTTGCCAAGCTCGGATACCGGATGACGCTGACGGATTTAACGCCGAAATTGGTGGAGATAGCAAAGAAAAAGGCTGAAGAGTATCAGGTTGAGGATCGGTTCGACGGGTTTTACGCAGCGAATGCCAGAGACTTGGGGCGGTTCGCCGATCACCAGTTTGATGCCTCCCTAATGCTGGGGCCGCTGTATCATCTGCAAACGCAAGAGGGCCGTGTACGGGCTGTTCAGGAACTGAACAGGGTGACGAAGCCTGGAGGGCTCGTGTTTGTGGCGATGATGTCCAGAACCAAGTTTTTGACGACATCGCTCATGTACCCGGAGATGTGGAAGCCCAACCATACGGTTCATGGCATCGCGGATTTTCTGGAGACGGGAACGTTTGATCACGCCGATGAAGGGAGATTCACGGGAGCATATTATTTTGACATCGCTGAGATTATTCCGTTCATGGAGTCGCAACGATTCGAAACCGTGAAACTGGTGGGATCGAGCAGCATTGCAGGGGCTATGAAACCGGAACAGTGGGATTACTGGCAGCAGCAGGGCGATGAAGCATACCGTGAAATCATGCAAATGATCTTAAAAGAATCCGAGAATCCTTACATGCTAGGTTCAGCGTCACACTTGCTTTATATCGGCAGGAAGAAAAGTTGAAATTCCCCAGAAAATCGCTAATTCAAAAAAAAAGTGGCTGCCTCTTAGGTAGATATTCTACCCTGGGGACAGCCACCTTTATGTTTACTTATCCGATGAATCTTGCGCCGCTGCGTTTTCCTGTTCCCGCAGATCTATTCTTCTGATTTTACCGGAGGATGTCTTCGGCAAATCGTGAACAAATGCTATTTTGCGCGGGTACTTATAAGGGGCCGTCCATTCTTTGACATGCGCCTGCAGCTCTTTCACAAGCTCGGGTGAACCCGCCGCTTCATCCTTAAGTACGATAAACGCTTTAACGACATGACCGCGAACCTCATCGGGGCTTGCCACGACGGCACATTCTTTGACCGCGGCATGCTTCATGAGCGCATCTTCGACTTCAAAAGGACCGATCGTATAGCCGGAGCTGATGATGATGTCGTCTCCCCGACCCTCGAACCAGAAGTATCCGTCTTCATCCTTGCGCGCCCGGTCGCCCGTTACGAAGTATTCACCATGGGAGCAGTTCTCTTTGCGCTCAGGGTCCTTGTAATAGGTCTTGAACAACGCTGGCATGCTCAAATGCACGGCGATATCTCCAACAACACCCGCAGGGAGAGGTTGTCCATCCTCGTCGATGACTTCCACGATGCCTGGAGCAATCGATTTACCCATGGAGCCTGGCCGTGCCGGCATGTCCTTGAGCGTGGCGATGATCAGTGTGCTTTCCGTCTGTCCGTAGCCATCCCGGATCGTAATATCGAAATGGCGTTTGAAGATCTCGATGACTTCCTGATTCAAGGGTTCTCCGGCAGACACCGCACAGCGTAACTTGGACAAATCGTATTGAGATAGTCCTTCGGTCTTGGCCATTAACCGGTATTCGGTTGGCGTACAGCATAAGACCTGAATTCCGTGGTCCTGCAGCAGCTGCAAGTACTGTCCGGGTTTGAAGGTTCCATTGTATACGAATCCTGTCGCTCCGGTTCCAAGCACAGTCAAGAACGGGCTCCAGATCCATTTTTGCCAGCCTGGTGCCGCCGTGGCCCAGACAATATCCGATTCGCGAATATCGAACCATAGGGACGAAACAATCCGCAAATGCGCATAACCCCAGCCATGGCTATGCACGACAGCTTTTGGATTGCCTGTGGTTCCGGATGTATAGGCCAGAATGGCAATATCATCTCTGTGACTGTTTACCGTAGTAAAGGTATCAGGCTGGTCCATCATTAATTTTTCAAGATCGATCCAGTCCGGATGGGTCTCCCCTGCGTCTTCGGAAACGAACAGACGATAATCCAGCTCGGGAAGTTCTTCCGTAATCTTGTCGACTTCAGTGGTTCCTTGAGACCAGGTGATAACAGCCCTAGCTTCGGAATGTCGAAGCCGGTAAGACAAATCCTTGGCCCGAAGCATTTCGGAAGAAGGAATAATGGCAAGCCCCTGTTTTAGACAAGCCAGGTAGATCACGTATGCGAAGATGCTCCGTGGAACCATAACCAGGACACGATCTCCTGGACGAAGACCCAAGCCTGCTAATCCTCCGGCCAGTTTATTGGCCTGCTTGCGAAGCTCTCCATATGTAATTTCCTTGCAATCCCCATGATCATTTAACCATTTCAGTGCAACCTTCTCCGAAGGATGCTGTTCCATTTCGGAAGTCATATTATAGTATTCGGGTGCAATCCATTGCTGCTGTTCCAAAATGAACATCTCCTACATCATTTTGATGGTATAGTCTTTCATCTTATTATAAATGATCTTATAAAATGAAATGCACGATTTGCAAAAATAGAATTTGTCATATGGCAGAGTAATGACAACGGATAACGACTCGAATGCCCGGTTTTTATAATCCTTTTCCTCCAAGCGGCATGACAGGTATCGATTCCACTCCGGCAATCAGCGGCATGGCCCGGCTAATCGACTCCTTAGTCTCCGGTTGGCTGAGTGATGCTTGATGGGCTTCAGCGCTGCTCCACACTTCGGTTACCCAGATGGCATCAGGTTCATCGTCCGAAACATTAATGATATAGATTTCGCAATCCGCTATCGTCTGTGCAGCGGCTGCGGCCTCCAGCAGGATGTCAGCAAGCGCCTGACGCTCTCCGGATTTGGCCGTGAACTTTACATAGGCTCCATATTTGCTCATGGTAACACTCCCACTATAATTTAATGTTTTCTCGCGTTTTCTCACTCATTCTTAGATTCTGAATCTTCGACCACCTCGAGAGATGGAAAAGTCATGTAACCATGGATAATTTTCTGGATGTGCCAGTTGCGGGAATAGAGATCGGATTGTAGTTCCCAATCTATGGGCGAATATCGTTCCTGGAATTTGAGCCAGCATTATTTGCTCCACTTCCGTCATGATCTCCTCAAGCTGCTTGGAGAACATCTCGTACTGCTCCAGAAGCGTCTTCAACTCGATTCTCGCAGATGCTAAACCTTGCGTAAGCCCAATAGAGGTTTTTGCTGCTTCCAGCAACTGCGTCGCTCGTCTGGGACCGACAGCGCGCTGTACATATTCCTTCCAACAAAGATGATGTCCGTCTTGTGGTGCTGTCGCTGAAGATCCTTCATCCACGTTACAAGTTTCGTTAGTCCATGATGATCATTGTCAAACACGCAGTCCTTGCCAAGTAACAATTTTATAAGTAAGGAAGTATAACTTTCAATATGACTAGGCTGATAAAGACGGCAAATAGCACTATAATAGGTACAATTATTATTTTGTTTGGTAGAATGATAAATTTTTTCATTATTTCAATAGACATTGATACCATTAGTAAAAATAAGAGAAAGCAAGGAATGAACAATTTGCTTTTTTTGCTAAGGAAAATATAAGTAAGATACTCTGTTCCACAAAAAGCGATGATCATTACTGAAAATATGCCAATAAGATTGCGTATGTTTTTTACCATATTCCACCACCTTGATGTAATAAAGGGGTATAAAAGTTTTACAACCATAAACGAAAACTCTAGTAACTATCAAAAATTATTTAAAAAATTCAAATTTATTATCTTTCCAATCGCCCCAGATTCCAGGGAATGGATTGGGAACACTACTGGTTTTAGAAATAAGAGAGTAGAACTTACTTACCACATGGTTCGAATACATGAACTCTACTTTCATATATTGATGTGCTGCCGCTGAAGATCCTTCATCCACGTTACAAGTTTCGTTAGTCCATGAAGATCATTGTCAAACACGCAGTCCTTGCCAAGTTCGATTCCGCTGAAATCGACGGCCCGGGTGACATGTGTCTACTTGGCAATGTCTGCACCGATTACGAGGGTATGATCTGTAATTTGCTGAATTCGTTGATTCTGCTTTTTCGAATGTTTATACTTCATTGTAGAGTGCCTCCTGCGCTGAGATTTGTTCTTTGGTCGGAACGTTTCCCAGTATACAGTTGGCACTTTTTTCTTTCTAAGCTCAAATTAATTCATTACAGGAATGGCTCCTTTTTAGGGCTTAAGTTGTATCTTCATTTTCCACAAAATCGTATACAATTACAACCAAGTCAGATTGAATTTGGAATTACGTATTTGCTCGAATCTTTGTTTCACCGGAAGGGGAGATACCGATCAGAATTCGCATTATAGGTTCTTGCGGCAGCGGCAAATCCTTTATCGCCCGGGAATGCTCGCGGATGCTCGGGATACCTCACTACGAAACGGATAATTTCGTGTGGGAACGCGGGGAGGTTCAGCGCAAGTTTCCGCCCGAGACAAGAGACAGGCTTTTACGGGAAGCAGTCCAATCGGAAGCTTGGATTATTGAAGGCGTTCACCACAAATGGGGAAAAGAAAGCTTTGAGCATGCCGACATCATTTTCATCATTTCCCCGAATAGGCTTGTCCGGGATTTCCGGATTCTTCGGAGATTCGTGCGGACACGGCTTGGAATGGAGCGGGCCAACTACAAGCAGTCCATCAAGAATTTGTTCGTCATGACGTTTGAATGGAATAGGGGCTTTGACCGGGTGGCCATGAAGGAGATTACCCAGCTTACGGAGCCTTATAAACGCAAGAGAATCATCGTGAAGAGCAATCAGGAGATTATAAAATACATACGTAATGCTGGTGGCGAGGGATGAAAAAGACTACACTGTACTACATTATTTTCGCGGTATTTGTAGGCCTGGCTTTGCTTGTTCAGTACTTGGTGGAAACCCATCAATCCTATTTCGGAAGATATGAGATGACGGAATCTTACGGAGGAACACAGAACCGATTCATATTTCATTTCGATATCGACGGACTGAAGCGGGAAACCGGCGTTCAGATCCTGATGATTACAGGTGACCGCGCCGAATTTTTTGAACCGGTAAACCATACGGAATATGAGTATGCACTTGAGCGGGACATCAACGTCATTCCGGATCAGATCCTGGTCGAATGGAAGGCCGGGCATACCCAATACGCCAAGAGAATCAAATAACCATAACGATGTCCTAATCGTCTAAATAAAGGATTCGTAAAGGAGCGATAAACCAGATGAGCACCCCGATTCAAAATCACATTCAAACCGTATTCATTCCGGTCAGCGATATCGAAAAGGCGCGGGGTTGGTACTGCGGCATTTTGGGTGTACCGGCGGATGGCGAGATTCTTCACGGTCATCTGTACATATTGCCGATGCGCGGCACCGCGGGAATCGTACTGGACAGCCGCATTTATGCGCCCGAGAAGGTATTCCGCTTTCCGGCCGTGCAGCTGCGTACCGATGATATTGAAGGTTCTTATGCATATCTGAAAGCAAGAAACGTCGAGCTTGCGTCCGGAATCGAATATGATCAGTGGTTTAATTTCAAGGACCCTGACGGCAACATGCTGATGATTTGCAAATGCTAGTGAATCGTAAATGCTGATTCGAAAGAAGCGAGCTAGCATTTTGATGGATACAAGGGGGAATATTTATGCCAAAACGCTGTTTTATCATCACAGGGACGTCTAAGGGAATGGGAGAGGCGATCGCCCGAGGTTTGCTCGAACGCGGAGATGCCGTGTATGGGATTGCCCGAAGCGCAGCGGAACCGCTCTCTGAACGAATGGGATACATCCACACCAACTTTGATCTCTTGCAAACGTCCCAAATCGAGTCGATGCTGCAGACGATACTGGAGCAGATCAAACCGGAAGAGTTCGAAATGGTATGCCTGATTAACAATGCCGCCATGCTGGAGCCGCTAAAGCGGGTGGAGGACCTGAGGACGGAGGAAATGACGGCGAATATTCACATCAGCCTGCTGGCGCCAATGATTTTGACCTCGGTGTTTATCCGGGAAACGAGAGGTTGGAAGCTTCGTAGAAAAGTGATCCAGATCAGTTCGGGCTCGGGCACTGCCGCCAATCCGGCCATGAGCGTCTACTCGACGGCCAAAGCCGGCCTGAACATGTTCACGGCGTGCGCAGGGACGGAGCTAATGGATGAAGTCGAAGTGATCGCAGTAGACCCCGGAATGATTGATACGCCGATGCAGGCGATTGCCAGGAACAAGGATATCGAGAATTTTGCCATGGCCGCTCATTTCAAACAGGCCTATCAGGCCGGGCTGCTGCAAACGCCGGATGAAACCGCTCGGCACATCATGAGAATCATCGATGCCCGAATAGAATCGGGCAGAGTTCTTACCTATTTGGAATCCTGATCTGTTGAATATGAAGTGAGCCAGCCGGGGCGATTGATCGATCTGGCTGGCCTTTTTTTGTTAAGGTCGAGTCACGCGACAAGATGGCCTTCAATACAAATGAACCTTTTGCAACTGTTTATATAGCAACAATCAAGAATAGAGCTGCCGGCATTGACGGTATATCGTTGTTGCGCAAAATTGTATGATATAAATAAGAGGCAGAGCTCCTTAATTTACCAATGAAAGAGGATACGTTATGAATGAACAGCAAGGAAATGAGCACCAAGTGTTTACCATGGAATGCCGGGATATTATACTGCGTGAATATCTGTCATCGGACGTCGAGGCGATATATGCATTAACGCAGCAACCTGAGATCAAACAGTTTCTTCCCGATTGGGATGTGCCGCTTGCCCAGAGAGTGGATTGGATCAAAAATTACGAAACAGTAGAGAACCGGCGATTTCTCCAAGCTGCCGCGGCGGATGGCCACATTGGCGGCATGATTCTCCGGCTTGGAATCATCGAGAAAGCAACGGGAGAGTTCATTGGCTGGTGCAACACCGGAATCAAGGATGAGCTCCCGGAACCGAACCGGGAAATTATGTACGCGCTGTCTAACCGGCACACCAATAAAGGCTACACGACGCAGGCGGTCCAGGCACTGGCGCAGTATTTGTTCGCATACACGGATGTTGCCGTGCTTAACGCGGTAGCCCTGACGCATAATCACTCTTCCAACAAGGTCATTCAAAAATGCGGGTTCGAAACTGAGGGAACGATTCGAATCGATGATGAGGAGTACAATCATTACAAGCTGTATAAACGCAAAGAGGCATGATGGAAGTCTATCGATCGCATCGATAGCTTTCATTAACGGGAAAAGTCAATCCCAATGAACAAAAAAAGGAGGGAGCATGATGAAGCTGATCGAATCGTCACCGCATCTTCTGGATGAAGAAATGACTATTTTGAACTCGGATTCATTCTTTAACCGGATATCCAAAGACAAAGACAACTTTACCCAAGAGGAGATCGTCGCAGAGATTGAGGATGGCAAAAGCATGGGCGCCGAGCGTTTTCTCATTCAGGATGATGGCGAATATGTAGGCGTACTGGAGTATTTGATGAAAAATCCAAACGACGGCTACACATGGCTCGGGCTGCTGCAGATTCGTAAAGATGCTCAGTCAAGCGGGTACGGACGCAAGGTCTTGGAGTTATTTTATGACATCATGCAGCAGCGTGAAGTGGGACGCTTCCGTTTGGGCGTCATCGCCGAGAACGAGCCGGGACACCGGTTTTGGAAGAGACAAGGGCTGCTGCCGATCAAATCTGTTGTCAATCAAGACAACAAGACCATTATCGTATATGAAAAGGAATTGTCCTGAAAGGATGGACGTTAAGAGTCAGGACATGTGAAGCAAGCACACAGTATATATAAAGAGGCACTCCATAGTGGAGGCCTCTTTTTTTGGCGGAAAGTAAGTTATTACAGTCAATGGCTGCCTACTCTAGGCGAGGTACAGTATCCTGCTCCGATTTGGACGTAAACTTCGATTCCCCTTGCCCCGTATCCATCCGATTCATTTGCCGGTATTCGGTGGGACTTTTCCCGTATTCGAAGGAAAACTGCTTGGAGAAATGATGAATGGAGCTGTACCCGAGCAGCTCGGCGATTGCGGTGACCGTTTGGGTCGACTCAAGCAGCAGCAGCGCTGCTTTTTTAAGTCTCATTTTGGACTGATAAGCCATCGGCGACATGCCTGCTTCTTCCCGGAACAGCTTGTACAGCTGCGATTTCTGAAGTCCGGTTTGCTTGCACCAAAGCTCCACCTGAAATTCGGCATCTGGATACAGCTCGATCTGCTGCATAAGCCGGGTAATCCGGTAATCGCGTACCTTGCGATTGAAGGGGCTGCCCGCAGCGTGAAGCAGGACGGCCCGCAGCAGGCTCGAAGCAATTTCTTCGCCGTAGACGATATATTCCATCTGGCACAGTTGATGCAGACAGTCTGCAGGCAAAGATGAAGCCCCCATGACGGTGCAGGCAGGAATATGGTCAAGTTCCGGGCATTCCTCCACAGGCGTCATGTACTTTGGATCCGACTCGTCCGGAGCAAAAGCAAACCGCGGCTGATGGGGGCGGGGGACGGACCACAGATCGAAGTAGACATTGTAGGCTTCAAGCGGTTGTTTGGGCAAGGGATGGAAGGAATGCACCTGCCCGGGCCGGACGAATATCATCGATCCTTTTTCCGCTTTATGTTCGGTTCCTTCAATATGAACGCTGCCCATTCCGGCAGTGAAGTAATGGATGGCAAAAGCGTAGCCGGTTCTTGTATGTTCATGTATGCCTCCGTCGTAAACCCAGCGGTGGGCCGAGCGCACGTGCGGCGTAAGCTCAAGTAAGCTGCTCATCAATCGATCATCCTTTTAGCATGTTGGTGGAATGGCGTATAAACAGCGGAATGCCGTTCAAATACACTTGGATAGTTCCATGATACACTAAAGGACAAATTCAGACATAGTGACACAAGGAGTGAACCGAATGAGATTCAGACAGATTCATCTTGATTTCCATACATCCGAACATATACCGGGCATCGGCAAGCAGTTCTCCAAGGAACAGTTCCAGGAAATGCTGAAGCGTGGACATGTCGATTCCATTACTATTTTTGCGAAATGCCATCATGGCTGGGCGTACTTTCCATCGGAAGTGAATGAGCAGCACCCGAACTTGGATTTTGACCTTCTTGGAGCCCAGATCGAGGCGGCGCATGAGATCGGAGTCAAGACTCCGGTATATTTGTCCGTCGGTTTCGAAGAAAAGATCGCCCGCATTCATCCGGAATGGCTGATGCGCGATGAGAAGGACCGCACCAATTGGGTGGACGGGTTCATGGTGCCGGGCTGGCATCAATTCTGCCTCAACACGCCATATCTGGATCATATCATTCGCCAGACGGAAGAAGTCGTGCGCAAATATGATGCGGACGGGATCTTCCTGGATATCGTCGGCGTACGCAAATGCTACTGTCCGACATGCCTCAATCAACTTCTGGCTGAAGGAAAAGACCCCCGCGATACGAAAAACGTGGTCGAGCTGGGTGAAAGAGTCTATGCGAACTATGCCAACCGCATCCGTGAGGCGATCCATGCGATTAAGCCAGGCCTTCCTGTTACTCAGAACTCGGGGCATTTCCCTCATGGACGCCGCGATCTGATTGACGTGAATACGCATCTGGAACTGGAATCGCTTCCGACGGCAGGCTGGGGATATGACCACTTCCCGCTGTCTGCCCGTTATGTGCAGCCGCTGGGCGTGGACTTCCTCGGGATGACAGGGAAATTCCATAAGTTCTGGGGAGAGTTCGGCGGATACAAGCATCCGAATGCCCTGCGCTACGAAACCGCGCTCAGTCTGGCTCACGGGGCGCATTGCTCCATCGGCGATCATCTCCATCCGGAAGGACTTATGGATCCTGCAACCTATGATCTGATCGGAAAGGCTTACAGCGAGGTTGAAGCGAAAGAGCCTTGGTGTGAGGGGACGACGAATATCGCGGATATCGCGCTGCTGTCGGTCGAGAGCACGGGATATGAAGACCATGCTTCCGCGATGTTCACCAACCAGTTTGACGCTGGTGCGGTCCGGCTGCTGCTGGAAGGCAAATTCTTGTTTAACGTGATCGATATGGATTCTGACTTTAGTGCTTATAAAGTGATTTTGATGCCGGACCATGTGCTTGTGAATGACAAGCTGAAGGCTAAACTCGAAGCATTTATAGCCCAAGGAGGCAAAATCCTGGCTACCGGCAAGTCCGGTATGGACCCGGCCGGGGAACAATTTGTGATTGATCTTGGCGTGCGCCGTACAGGGGATAATCCTTACAAGCCGGATTATTTCCGTCCGGATTTCGACATGCCGAACTTAGGTCAAGCCAACTTCCTGATTCAAGCCAGCGGTCAGCGTATTGAGCTAGCTGAAGGAGGCAAAGTGATCGCGAAACGGGTGGATCCTTATTTCAACCGGGACGCGTTCAAATTCAGCGGACATCAGCATACACCGTTTACTTTTGAGGCCAAGGATGAAAGTCCGGGCGTCGTAGAGAGTGATTCAGGTATTTATATTGCCTGGAACATGTGCGAGGATTACGCGATTAACGGCAGTCTTCCGGTGAAGGAGCTGATTCATCAGTCGCTTCGCAGACTGCTGACTGAACCGACGCTCTCAACCAACCTGCCGGCTCAAGGCGTCGTGACCCTTCAGCATCAGACAGGCGAAAGCCGCCTTGTGAATCACTTGCTGTATGCTTCCCCGGTGAAGCGCGGCACAAATGTGGAGATTATCGAAGATATCATTCCGGTACATGATGTGAAGGTTGATCTGCATCTGCCGGGCAAGGAGATTCAAGGGGTGTATCTGGCTCCGCAGAAAACGCCTTTGGCCTTTGAACAAAGCGGCAGTCATGTGAAATATACCGTTCCTGTACTGGAAAGCCATCAAATGGTCGTACTTGATCTGAAGTAAAAATAAAGCATTGCCGTTAAAGCTGCTACATCCTAAAACAGGCTGTTTTTGATCGGATGAACCCGTCCGCGCGAAAGCAGTCTGTTTTATATCAAAGGAGCTGGGAGACGAATGGTAAACTTAGGACATTGTAGAAGAATGTCGAAAAATACCCGTGATACATGTAAACTAAATTTGTAACCGATTACAAACGGGGATTGAAGTGAATTCATAAACCATGGGTTTAACCGAATCGCAAAACTCCATGCCAAAAAGCCAACCATGGGAAAGGGGGTTGCCATGCTGCGCAAACTTTCGAACAAGCTGCTGCCCGGTTCCATCAGCACCAAAATTACCTTCGCTTACATTTGGCTGTTTGCCTTGCTGATAGTTCTGCTCGCGCTCACCACGTATTTTATTTCATCCAACATCCTCATTAACAAATCGATCGTGAACATGCAGCAGAATCTGCGTCTGGCTTCCGAGAAGCTGGACATGGTGCTCAGTCAAGCGGAGACCTTCGCGCAGATGGCCATTACAGATGAATATGTGCAGGATATTATCAGCAGCCCCAGGTCAGAATATCTGGCCCACTATAATGATCAGATTGCCATACAGAATGCCCTCTTCGGAATGACGGAGAAGACGATGATCGATTCTGTGATCATCTACGACCAGATCGGAGGGATCTATGGATCTGGCGTGGAGAAGGACATTACGGATACGAGCGGGACATATATGAAGAAGTTCTCTTCATCCACGGCATCCTCGCAGTGGGTGGACACTACTCTGGCCAACTATCAGCGAGAGGACGGCCCAAGGAACGTGATCTCTCTCTACCAGAAATTCTATTCTGCCAGGACAGGCCTGCCGATCGGGTTGATTCAGCTCTCCATTAACGAGAAGAGCATCAGCCAGCAATACGGGAACATTTCCATCGGTAAGGGCGGAAGTATTTTCATCATTAATCGAAAAGGCAGAATCGTCTCGGACGACAACAAGAACCGGTTATACACTTCGGTAGAGACGGAGCCTTATTTTAACTGGGCTCTGAAACATCAAGATGGGGATATCTTCAAGATCAACGGTAAAAAGCAAATTGTCGTATCCCGCTATTTCCCCAAGCTGGACTGGATTATTCTCGGAGTCGTTCCGGTCGGCGAGGTGACCAAGGACAATCAGGTGCTGATTCGCCAATTCACGGTGCTTTCCCTGGTGTTCATTGTGATCGCGGCAGTATTGACCCATGTGACCGCGAAATCGATCACACGACCTTTGCTTGCGATGAAGAAAACGGTAAAGAAAATGAAGGAAGGCAACATGGACGTCGTTTTCGATATCCAATCCAGGGATGAGATTGGTGCGCTTGGGGCTGAATTCAATAAAATGGTGAACCGGACAAGGCAGCTGATGGAGAAAATTGTGGAGGATGAGAAAAAACGCAAGGAAATCGAGCTCGCGGCGCTCCAGTCGCAGATCAATCCCCATTTTTTATATAACACGCTCGAGAGCATCAGCGCACTGGCCGATCTTGGACGCGGGGAAGATATCGTAAGCCTCGTCAAGCAGCTGGCGGCATTTTATCGTGGTGTACTCAGTAAGGGAAGCCCCATTATACGGGTGGAGGACGAGCTCAATATTACCCGCAATTATCTGGATATTCTGAAGGTGCGTTATGGGGACCGGATCAGCAGCCATTTCGATGTGGATCCCGCTGTACTCCGTTACAGGTCGATTAAGCTGCTGCTGCAGCCGCTGGTGGAGAATGCGGTATATCATGGCCTGCGCTTTAAGCGCGGGAAGGGAATCATCGGAGTACGGGTTTACAGCGAAAATCATCAGCTTATGTTGGTGGTTACGGATAATGGAGTGGGCATGCAGCCGGAGAAGCTGAACGCCATCATGCGGGAACATTCCGCTCATGGAAGCGGCTTTGGCGTGAAGAGCACGGATGAACGGATCAAACTGCATTTCGGAGCTTCTTACGGCCTGCGGATCAGCAGTGTATACGGGGAAGGAACGACCATAACGGCGATTTTACCGCTGCTAAGAATGGAGGGGGAACACGATGATACAGACGATGATCATAGATGACGAATACCTGATCCGGGAGAGGCTGAAGCGATTAGTCGAATGGGAGCAACTTGGGTTTGAGCTTGCGGCAGAGGCCGAAGACGGCGAAGAGGCACTCGAACTGTTGGAAGGGGCAGAAGTTCCGGTACAGCTGGCGCTGGTGGATATCAATATGCCGATGATAGACGGACTTGAGTTTGCGAGAAGAGCAAAAGAGAGCCAACCAGGCCTGCATATTATTTTCCTAACGGGATACAGCGATTTCGATTATGTGAAAATGGCACTGCGGCTGGGGGCAGCCAACTATATCCTCAAGCCGATTGATCGGGATGAGCTGGCAGAGACGCTTGTGAAGGTAAGGACGGCAATTCTGGAAGAAGAAGTCAGCCGTGCCCATTCCGCTGCGGTCGCAGTAGAGGTGAACGATGCCTATGAAAGCACGCGAGCCCGCTTTATGATGCGTCTGTTGGATGCTTCCGCTTCAATGGAGGAGCAGGAGCGAAAGGCAGGGCTGAAGCGGTATTGTCCGAAGCTTGCGGAAGGGACGCTGGTACTTGCTGTAGCGGGTGCCGACCCGCTGGATGAAGAGAGCGTGGCTGCCGATCTCTTTGCCGGAAGGCATGCGGAACGACGTCATGAACAAGCTGAGCTCGGACTCAGCCTGCTGGCAGAGGCAATGCAGCCGCTCGAAGGTACGGAAATCTGCTATGACACGAGCGGACGTCTGGTCATGTTATCCGCAGATGAACATCAATTGGAGCAAGCTTGCCGCAAAGCTGTGGAGAGAATCCGTGATACCGCAGGTTTGCTGATGACGTTAGGCGTCAGCGGCTATTGCAATTTTGCTGAGGCGGGAAGAGGCTATCAGGAGGCCGTGCTGGCGATGCGCCACAAGGCGGTGTACGGCATTGGAAAGATCATAAGGTATGATGAGCTGCCAACCGGATGGAAGCCATTTCAGCTCGGAGGACTCCGTGAGCAGCTGCTGATCGATCTGCGGCTTGGGAACCCGGAAGATGCCGAAGTTCGTATCCGGGAATTGTTCAACCGATTCAAGGCCAACCCTACGCATATCGATCAGTTGTATTATATCGTGTATGAGCTTATCGCTGTGCTTAACGTGTACGCGGAAGAGCAGCAGATCGAAATGACGGAGGATGAGGCAGCGGCCCTGAATGCGGCGTCGGCCGTAGATCGTCTGGAGATGCCCGAACGCATCGAAGCCTGGATCAACGGCAGGATGCAAAGCCTTTATGCCCGTTCGGAATCGCAGAAGAGGTCTGCTTCGGCCAGGCTTGTCGAGACGGCGAAAGCATATATCGATGCCAACTATACCGATGCTGAGCTGGATCTAACGGCTATTTCGCAGAGCCTTCATATCAACGCGAACTATTTGAGCCGTATTTTCAAAACCGAGTGCGGCCTTTCCATTACCGAATATGTGACCCTGCGCCGGATGAACAAAGCCAAGGAGCTGCTGATGGCGGGGTACAGAAATGTGGAATACATTGCAGAACACACCGGATATTCTGACCCTCACTACTTCAGCAAATGCTTTAAAAAGTTTTACAGTGTTCCTCCTTCTAAATTTTCCGTGTAGGCGGTATGGATTGCTTTTATGATGAAAAGTCATAATATTCCCGGTCAGGTGGGGATATTACATTCGTTTTGAAACCGCTGCCAACTATAATTCCTAATAGAAAGTTAACCCAGAATACATCAAAGGAGGCAGCGGTGATCTTATGAAGGTAATGAATAAAGCCCACTGGACACTCACGTTATTGCTTATATGCTCCTTGGTACTTTCCGCCTGCGGAAGCTCGGACGGATCGGACGGCAGCTCGACTGGCGGCAAAGGAGGCAAAGAGACGCAGGTACGGATCATGACCCGCCTCTCCGGCTCGGATCTGAAATCCAAAGCGTTTAATGAGCTGTTGGATAAATTCAAAACGGAGAACCCGGACATTGACGTCATCAATGAATCGGTTAACGACGAAACCTCGTACAACAACAAATTTAAAACGGCCGTTGCGACGGGGAACGTTCCGAACATCTGGATGAATTACGGCGGACAATCCTTTAAGGTATATGCCGAAAACATCGCGATGGACCTTCAGCCGATCCTCGAGGAGGACAAGGCATGGAGCGGTGCATTCAAACCTCTGTTCAGCGGATGGCAGTATAGCGATATTAAGGGAACCTTTGCGATTCCTATGGAAGACAGCAGCGTGGCGATCTATTACAACAAAGAGCTATTCCAGAAGGCAGGCGTAGAGCCGCCAAAAACGATTGAAGAGATGATGGCGCTCGTGGAGCCTTTCAAAAATATAGGCGTCGTACCGATGTTGATGGGCGATAAGGAAAACTTCCGCGGCGGACATTTGATCAACAATCTGTCCTTCAAGCGCTTTGGCATACAGAAGACCGAAGATTTGGTCAGCCGCAAGGCCAAGTGGAATGATCCCGATATGGTTCAGCTGTTCCAGCTCATGAAGGACTGGCAATCGGCAGGCGTGCTTGGGGACAACATCGTCACGCTGGATTCGAATGGCACAACGGCGCAGTTCCTCGCAGGCAAAAGCGCCATGCTGTTCGAAGGCAACTGGGCAATCTCCCAGCTATCCTCCTCGGACATGGCTGACAAGATCGGTGTGATCCCATTCCCGTATTTTGCAGACCATCCGGAGAATAAGGATGTCTGGTTCGGAACCGCGGGCGGATACTCCGTATCCAAGTCCATTTCGGGGGCAGAAAAGGATGCCACGATTAAACTGCTGAAATATTTGACGAACGAAGATGCATTTAAATATTTTGCACAAGCGACGAAAGGCGGCACTTATCCGGTGAACGTGGAGCTGGATCCTTCCCAGATCGATCCGGTGACGAAGGAATATATGGAAGCGCAAAAGACAGCTAAAAGCTTCTTGGCCGAAATCGAAACCTATGATAATATTCCTTCCCTTCAGGACAAGCTGCGCAGTGAGATTCAAGGGATGTTTGCAGGCGCAAGTCCGCAGCAGACTGCCGACAACGTACAGAAGGTCGTTGACTCGAATCACTGATCGTAACTTACGATAATGATGAACAAAGCCGCCGGATGCTCACAGCCTTTATGGAGAGAGACCCGGCGGTTCTATCATTCACAGCCTGAGAACGAAGCGGAGGGAATCGCGTGAACAAGCAGAAAACATACGGGGCGATTGCGATTTTGCTCTTGCCTGGACTTTTGCTCTATACGATAGCTTTTATTTATCCGGCTATTCAAACAGTCTACCAATCCTTTTTTGATTGGAACGGCATCTTTAATGTTCCTCTTACTTTCGATGGTATGAACAACTACAAAGAGATGCTGGATAATCCGAACTTCTACAGGTCGCTGAAAAACGTCGGCTTGTTCATCGTCGCCTCCTTTGTCCTGATCCTGCCGATTGCGCTCTCGCTGGCGCTGATCGTCACAAGCCGGATGAGAGGCAAACGGTTCTTTAAAGTCGCGTTTTTTATTCCATCGATTCTGCCTCTCACCTCGGTAGGCCTGATGTGGCAGTTTCTTCTGAAAAGCGACGGCCTCGTGAATAAACTGCTGGAAATGTTCGGGCTCGGCGGATTGACGCATGACTGGCTGGGTGAGCCTGCACTTGCCATTTATACGGTCGTGATCGTCAATGCATGGATCTACTGCGGGCAGAACATGATCATCTTTGCGAGCGGACTGGTTGCCATACCGGACGACATCTATGAAGCTGCTTCTCTGGACGGGGCGAACGGTTACCATAAGCTCATGCATATTACGCTTCCTTTAATGAAGGAAATCTTCAAGGTATTTGCCGTTCTTGCCGTGACCCAGTCGATCCGCGTATTCGGACAGATCTACGTCATCACGGGCGGTGGACCGAACGGCGCGACGGATGTGCCGACGACTCTCTTGTACAACGAAGCCTTTAAGTTCAATAACTTCGGAGTAGGGAACAGTATCGGTACCTTTATGATCGTCGCCGCTTTAGTGGTAACGGTGGTCATGAACTTCTTGACAAGCTCCAGAAGCCGCACCAAGAAGAAGGGGGTGCAGGCATGATCAAGCTGAAAAGAACGCCGTTATATGTTTTTTCGATCCTTGCAGCCGTCATATTCCTGTATCCGCTGCTGTATTCCTTCTTCGCTTCTTTGAAAGACAATGTGGAGATTTATAACAACTCGGTTTTTTCACTGCCGGATATTTGGCGATGGAATAACTATAAAATGGCACTGGTCGATGCCAATATCAGCCGGGCTATACTAAATTCATTTATCTATGCGATTCCGGGGACCTTCCTGTGTCTGGTACTGTCGCTCATGGTTGCGTTCGTCCTGTCCCGGTACAAGCTGCGGATGAACGGATTTTTGTACAATTACTTTGCGATCGGACTCATGATTCCCGTATTCTCTCTGATGATTCCGATTTCGAAAGTGGTCGGAGCACTGCATTTGTTCAACAGCTATCCGCTCATGATCGTGCTCTACGGCGTGTTCGAGATGCCGCTGGCGATTTTCCTTATTACCGGCTACATGAAAGGCATCAGCAAGGAGCTGGATGAATCCGCGATCATCGATGGCTGCGGACCGATCCGCATGCTGTTCCGCATCATCGCTCCGCTCACGATGCCGGCGGTATCGACTGCAGGGATACTTAGCTTCTTCGATATCTATAATGATCTGGTGTGGAACGTCATTCTCGTATCCGACCAGAACATGAACAATATCTCCATGGCGCTGATGTCCTTTGTCGGCCAGCAGGGTTCTTCCCAGCTGGGGCCGACCTTCGCAGGCATCATGCTGACGATTGTGCCGACCATTGTCGTCTATTTATTGTTCCAGGAGCGGGTGGAGAAAGGTCTTAGCGCGGGGGCTGTGAAGGAATAAAGGAATAATGGAATTTCTGCAAAAAGCCGAATGTTATCCAGCCGATAACATCCGGCTTTTTATGCATGGGCTGCCATCTGCCTTCATTGCAGGTGGTATTTTGCGGGTTTGAGGGCTTTTTCCTTGAGGTGCTATTGTTGTATAATCATAGAAACAAACCTATCAAAAGACAGCTTTCTGACCCGGCTTAAGATATACATGATCTTGCCGGGTTTTATTGTCTTTCATGGGATCTAACGATTTACTCGATATGGAGGGACGACACTCATCATGCAGCTTGAGATAAGATTCGGGGAAGCGGCGGACCTTCCGGCCGTGCTGAGCTGGGACAAGCATTTTGATCGGGAATTGTTGCAGTGGAAATTGACCCGGCAAGAAGTCGTCGTGGCTGAGGCGGACGGCCAAATGATCGGTTATCTGCGTCTGGAATACATTTGGTCCACGGTTCCCTATATTGGTCTGATCCTTGTTTCGGAACCCTATCGGAAGAAGGGGGCTGGCAAAGGAATGGTTTCGTTTGTGGAGGAGTATTTAAGGGAACGGAGTCACCCATTTCTATACAGTTCGTCCCAGGCGAATGAAGCAGAACCTCAAAGTTGGCACAGGCATGCCGGATTCAATGAAACGGGAATCATTGCGGGTATGAATGAAGGCGGTATTGGCGAGGTCTTCTTCAGGAAGCAGCTGTAAGGCTTGGAACGGCATAGTGCCTGAAACATACGAATACACCCGCTTAGCGGAGAAAAAGAGGGACAGCATGGCAACGGGAGAAGCATTGGATATCATTAGGCAGGCAGAGCAATTTGTACAAGAGGAACTATTCGGTGAGGCCAGCGGCCATGACTGGTGGCATATCGAACGGGTGCGGAATACGGCACTGGACATTGCCGAGAAGGAGCATGCGGATACGCTCGTGTGCGAGCTGGCGGCACTTCTGCATGATATCGCGGATGAGAAGCTCAATGAGAGCAAAGAAGCCGGCCTGGATAAGGTTCGAAGTTGGTTGAACGGGCATACGGCTAACACGGGCCTGATCGAGCAGGTGATGGAGATTATATCGACCATGTCCTATAACGGCGGCCAGAACCCGCCGATGAAGACCCTGGAAGGCGAGGTTGTGCAGGATGCGGACCGATTGGATGCGCTTGGTGCCATCGGTATTGCCAGAACGTTCGCGTATTCAGGGGCCAAGGGACGCATCATTCACGATCCGGGGCTAAGTCATGAGGTGCTAGCACAGGAGGATTACCGGTCCAGCAGCAAAACGGCCATCTATCATTTCTATGAGAAACTGTTGAAACTGAAAGACTTGATGAATACCTCGTATGCCAGGGAGTTGGCCGAGCAGCGGCATGCATTTATGGAGCTGTATTTACAGCAGTTTTATAGTGAATGGAAGATTCGCGAGGTTCCGGATACCGCGGAATAAGATCAGAGAGGTTGAAGTTTTGTATGATCAACGGTCAAACGATGCTGCTAAAACCGCGAAATGAGAGGAAGTGGTCTACCCTTGAATACTGCCAACCGGATTACCTTGGCCCGGATCGCGTTAATCCCATTATTCATGTTGTCTTTCACGCAATGGCCTGCATGGCTCGCTGACAACAACGAATTCATCCGGTTCCTGAACAATTACGGACTATACATCGCTGTTGGAATTTTCGCGCTTGCATCAGGAACCGATAAACTGGACGGCTATGTAGCTAGAAAATACAACCAGGTCACCAATTTGGGGAAATTGCTCGACCCGCTTGCCGACAAATTGCTGATTTCCGTGGCGCTCATCATGATGGTACAGGCGGACATGGTTGCATCATGGGCGGCGGTTGTGATAATTGGCCGTGAATTCGTGATTACCGGGCTCCGCATGATCGCTTCCGCTCAAGGCATCGCTCTGGCTGCGGACAGATTAGGCAAATGGAAAATGGTCCTGCAGGTCGCAGCCATCATCGCCGTTCTGCTCGGAAACGTCCCTTTTCAGTGGTTTACCTCCGTACGTGTGGACAGTGTACTGATGCTGCTTGCGGTCATGATGACGCTGTTTTCCGGACTTCACTATCTTATTCAAAACTTCAAGATGCTCAATCTGAATGATATGTAGCTTCCATACCGAAAAAATGTATTTGGGAGGTTTCAGTTGTCATGATCCAGTCCTATTCCTTTTTGCGTATCGGTTACGTTTATGTGCCCACAACCCGGATGGAGGACTCCATTGCATGGTACACGGAGCATCTGGATTTCAAGCTGATGGACAAATTCGAAGACCGCGGTTCGCTGCTCAGCGTGCTTCATCATCCGCACTTGAATTCCATTGCCCTCCTGTTGATCGAAACCCGTGACCGGCAGCCGCTTGAAATCTCGAGAAACGGCAAGCCGTTTCCAATTATGGCCCTAAACTGTGCGGACATCGAGTATACATACGATAAGTTGAAGCGCGCGGGCGCTGAGGCGGAAGAGATTCATACGCTTGGCGGGGGCGAAGCGAAATATTTCTATTTCAGGGATCCGGAGGGCAACCTGCTGGAGGCTACCTGGTCGAAGTGGGATCCGCAGGATGAAATCAAGGACGATTTCAAGAAATAGAAGAATGTTCAATGCCACATCTGGCAGCAGCTTAGGGGTGGGGGATATGTATGAAAAAGTTAGCGGTTTTCATTTGCATCTTCTTTATGCTCATGCATTCAGAGGCATCAGCCAGCTGGGCTTATCCATTTGTCGTCTATGACAACAGTATATATGCAGTAACAATGGAGCAGGTGAGTTCGGATCTCCTTGGGGAGCGTATTGGTAAAGTAACCCGCTTCTCCGACCGCGAAGGGACATACCGTGGTCATTTTTCGAACAGCTACCCGAAGGGTACCGCTTATTACGCGATCAACGGTATCAGTCCCAAGCAGCAAATTGCTGTTCAAGCGGAGAAAGCATTGTATCTAAAAGCCTTATACCAAGGAGAATACGCGGCATCTGGACCTGCGAACAACATGTTCGTATGGATTGGTATGGCGGGAGTGGCAGCAGCGGCGATTGTCGTTTTCGTGTTATACCGCCGTAATCGAGCAACATGAGTCTATTCGCGTCAGGAGGAAGGGGAGAATCAGAATGAAACGAAAGATTGTCATCGCCGGTGGAACGGGTTTTATCGGGACCTATTTGGAAAAGCAATTCCAGAAGCTTGGCTTCGAGGTACTCATCATCTCCAGAAGGGCAGGCCATATCGCATGGAGCGATAAGGACGGGATTCGCAAAGCGCTGGATCATGCGGAGATGCTGATCAATCTGGCGGGTAAATCCGTGAACTGCCGTTATCATGCGAAGAATAAAGCCGAAATTATGGACTCCAGAACGGAAACGACCGGCATTCTTGGACAAGCCGTGCAGGAATGCGAGCATCCCCCGGATCTTTGGATCAACTCTAGCACGGCCACCATCTATAGGCATGCCGAAGATCGTCCGATGACCGAAGCCGCCGGGGATATAGGCTCTGGCTTTTCCGTGGATGTAGCCAAGGCGTGGGAGCAATCTTTCTTCTCTTTTTCTCTCCCGCATACCCGGCAGATTGCTCTAAGAATCGCTATTGCTCTGGGGCGTGGCGGCGGGGTCATGATTCCGTATCAAAATCTGGTCCGGTTTGGTCTTGGCGGCATTCAAGGGCCTGGCAACCAAAGATTCAGCTGGATTCATCTGGAGGATATCCTCGGGATTATTCTTTTTCTGATGGAGCATCCGGAGCTTAGCGGCGTGTTCAATGTGTCGGCTCCGAATCCCGTAACCAATCGAGAGCTGATGCAGCAGCTCCGCGAAGCCATGAAGATGCGCTTTGGGCTGCCGGCGCCGGCTTGGATGCTTGAGCTGGGAGCCCGGGTGATACAGACCGAAACCGAGCTGATTCTCAAAAGCCGATGGGTCATTCCGGAGAGACTCGAACAGGCGGGATATTCTTTTAAATACAAGACACTGAGCGAGGCGCTCCACGAAATTCTACCCTGATAAATATTGGGGTTAGGGCTTTAGTTAATCGCCAAAGAGAGGTACACTAATGTTATTGGGCCTTTATCCGATACTTTCCTGAAGGGAGCATCATCCATGTCTTTTGAAGCTACAAACACGCTGGAAGAGAAGCTGGCGAAAGCCGTTAACGAGCCCTCTGCCAGACCTGACTTTTATAATGAACTCCGCAATTCGGAAATTTATGCGATCCAAGGCGGGCAAACCCCCGTCCAAGAGAGAACCGAGCTGACCGCCGGCCAGTCCGTGCAGCTTCTGAGTGTTGAAACCAATGGGAAAAGATACCTTCCTATATTCTCCTCGCTCACCCGCATGCAGGACTTTATTAAAGAGCCTGTTCAATACCTGGCGATCAATGCCCTTCACTTTTTCGAGCTGACCAAAGGGGCGGATGTGCTGCTCAACCCGGGTTCTGCTTTTGGCAAAGAATTCAGTGCAAGGGAAATTGAATCCATTCTCGACGGTTCGGTCTTTAATGCTCAGGAAGCTTATGTAGTGGAAAAAAACACCCAAACCATGATCGGTCCGCCTTCCGAGATGCCAACGGAGCTGCTGAATGAACTTCGCACCGTTTTTGAAGAACGGTTGAAAAACGTCATTTGCGCCTATATAGCCCAGGTATTTAATCCACGTACCGACAATGCACCGCGCACCTTGATCGCGGTCAGCTACATCGGTAAGGGAGACCATATCATAGCCGAGGCGGGCAAGGTGGCTGAGAATGCGGTGGTACAATTTCCGCCCATCGAGTTCATCGAGCTGAACGGCAGCTCAGGGCTGGAGGGTTATTTTGAAAGCAACTGCAAACCATTTTATTTGAAAGAAACCTTCTGATTACCGCTTATATGGGAGGGCATGCCCGAGTTCCGGTTCGATGGGGATTCGGGCTTTTTATTTGGGAAACGATACCATGGAGCACAGATCTATTCTAATGAAGAGAGGTACAGACCAGCATGATCCAGGAGAATACAGAGCTTGCATGTCCATACTGCGGAAAAGAAATCGTATCGGCTTATTTTGAGGGAAGTTATACGGGCCATGTCCGGGTATGCAGCCAGGTAAATGAAGGCAGCACTGCAGAGGAGATCGTCCATCTGCTGGAAACGGAAAATGAGGGAGCCCCCTTACGGGTGTTGGTGCAGCGTGACCGGCTGGATTCCATTCTCTCGCGGGCAGATGTGTCAGCAGCGACGAAGGAACGGGTACGCTCAGCTATTTTGAAGATAAGGATGCATACTTGCAGAGCCTTTTTTCTGAAGAGATCATGGAAGTGTATGGTGCGTATGTTCAGCGTATGAATTTGCTGCATGATATTGCAGTAAAGCTGGATTTGCCGAAGCAGACGTTTGAGGCATTTCTCGCACAGGACTTCAGCCGCTTTGACCGGAAAACCGTTATTGTCCGTACGCCGGAACAAATTTACAGTGTTATATATCCCTAAAATGGAATTTGGTGTAAAATAGTGGCTGATTGCTGGGCCTGCAGACTTTTACATCCATGTTCAGACAAACCTGGCTGAGTATATTGCCGGGTTTTTTGGCTTTCCCAAAAAAAGGGCTGGGAGGAGTTCATGAGCGATCAGTAATGGTGCATCGTTGTGATCACGACGCTTGGATTGTTGATTCAGGTCCGTTACAGAACAGTACGCGAGCATGGAGTATAGCCATTCAGCATACGTACACATTAAAAATTAGGAAAGGAAGATGCATGATGTCAGTAGGGGCTGGGGGATCGGTTGTGGCTTTATTTCCGTTGATTCTTATTATAGGTTTTTGGGGATTGGGCATTGCCTGCATGATCTTTTTTATCCGTTTTGCCGTTAGGGCGATCAAAGCGCTGGATATCTATCTCGATGAGAAAAAGGGACGCAGGTACGATAGATTATGAGCAGGGGCGAGTGTATAATTTTGTTAAAAATGGAACTGGGATAAGCTGTACATTCCCTGAATGGCCTGGCTTGACAATTTGTTGGAGGATGATATTATGAGTAAAATTCAATATTCCGTTCAGGTTCGCTTGGTTTCGGATCTCGCTGCATCCAAGGAATTCTATGAGAAAGTGCTCGGCTGCGAGGTGAATGACTTCTGGGCGGTCCGCGATGAATTCGCGCTTGGCTTCAAGCTGCTTCAGGCCGCAGAACCGGGAGATGTACAGCCGAATCAGAAGGGGAAAGACCAGGCAACGGCTTGGGATACATACGCATACATGGATACGCACGGGGATTTGGACCGATTGTATGAAGAATTGAAAGCTGGAGGAGCTCATTTTATTCAAGAGCCCGTCCTCACGGAGGCAGAGTGGGGAGCGTGGAAGGAATTTGCCGTCGCAGATCCGGACCATTACTCGATCGGCTTTGGATCAGGCAAGAGAAATTAAGAATCAGAGGTTCCCGCCGCTGTCATGTTGGGA
The DNA here is from genome assembly GCF_009807035.1 of Paenibacillus dendrobii. Classification (GTDB taxonomy): domain Bacteria; phylum Bacillota; class Bacilli; order Paenibacillales; family Paenibacillaceae; genus Paenibacillus_AQ; species Paenibacillus_AQ dendrobii. Next base: position 2,646,497 of record NZ_WUBI01000001.1, on the reverse strand, counting down.
CATGACAGCGGCTTTTATTTAAGGAGGCACTAATTATGGATCATGGATCAGGCGGCTATGTCGTTGGCTGGGGCACGTTGGCATTAATCAATGCCGGACTTGCGCAAGGAAAAAACAGGAGCGGTCTGAACTGGTTTCTGATTTCGCTTTTGATCGGTCCCTTGGCAACCCTGTTTATCGTGGTATGGGATAAAAAATGAGCATGGGACGATTTTTGATTGGACAATACGGTGCATTTGACCCGCTTAAATTCGGGCGGGACTACAGGAAGGGATTCTTCGGGATCGAGGCCTGCCTGCTGCAAACGGATGAGGATATTGCAGCGTTGCGTCAGGCTGCGATCGAGCATTCTTTTCAGGTAGGCATTCATTTTCCGCTTCGTGACCGGGGAGTTGTGATCCGTGATGCGCTTTTTCTCTCCCAAGATTCTGAGGAACGCAGCGATGCTTACCGGCGCATTCAAGAAGAACTGGATTCAATCAAGATGCTGAAGCTGAATCCGGCTTATATTCTGTTCCATTACCCGAAACCGGTCATTTTGGATGATCGCGTCAACTGGAGCACGTGGCATTTCAGCGACCGTCGGGAATATGCTTATGAGCGCGACTACTCGTTCGAAGTGTTTGAGCTGCGGACCGAGGAGCTTTTTCAGTGGCTGACAGATCAAAGTAAAATATACGGCTTCGTACCTGTGCTCGAGTTCGATGCATTGAACCGATATGTGTATGATTCGGAATTTTTAGAGAAACTGCTGCAGAAGTATCCTGCGGTCCGGCTTTGTTTGGATACCGGAAGATTGTATCTGCAGGAGCGTAGGGACCCCTTCTTCAAGTCCATTCCGCTCATGCGGAGATACGCCAAGTACGCTGAAGTGATTCATCTATGGAATTTGCAGTACAATGACGGCTTTGTTAAGCTGCGCTACCCGGTACTGCCTGAGCAGCTGCCCCAAGAGGGTTGGGCGCCCATCGCCGAATACCTGCACATCATCAGGGAAGAGAACCCGGACGTCAAAATTCAGTTCGAGCACCGTTCGGATTTGGTCAGCGAAGTAGAACTGGAGCGTTGCTACTGCTGGGTTTCGGACTTACTCACGGATCATAACTAGAGAAAGGATGCGGTTGAATCGTGGATCAATGGGCATACAAGACGGTAAAGTATAAAACCGGCGGCTTTCTGGGCGGCAAGGTCGATGAGGAGGATTTCGAGAACCTGCTGAACAGCTACGGATTTGATGGCTGGGAACTGGTTTCCTGTTTTGATACCAGCGCCAGTCAAGGCCAATCCCGGGACGTCATTGCGATTTTCAAGCGTAAGGTGTAAGAGATACATGAAAAGGGACAGCGTAGGCTGTCCCTTTGTAATACGTTTCATCTCCATATTTTATTGTTGCTGCTTTGCGGCAAATTCCCGCATTTCCGGCACGGTAGGATTGGCCAGGTAATGACCGCCTTCCACCTCGATGGTTTGACCGGTCAGGAACTTGGATTCATCCGATGCGAGGAACAGCACGGTGTAACCGATATCTTCCGGCTCGCCATGATAAGCAAGGGCGTTATGCTTCTCGAACATGTGCAGCATTGCTTCAGGCAGATTGTTCTTCGCAGCTGGAGTCAGAATGAGTCCGGGAGCAACGGCATTGCAGCGGATGCCTTGCTTGCCGTATTGCGTTGCCACGTATTTCGTCAATTGCACCACGGCAGCCTTGGAGGAGCCGTAAGCGGTACGGACGGAGTCGCTGGCGAATGCGGACATGGATGCGGTATTGATGATTGATCCTCCGCCGGCTTTGATCATATGCGGAATGGCATATCTGCATCCGAATACGACGCTTTTTACATTCACGTTCATCTGACGATCCCACTCATCCATATCCATGTTGACGATGTCGAGATCCTTTTTCAAATTGGTGACGCCGACATTGTTATACATCACATTCACGGTGCCGTAGGCTTCAACCGTTTTGTCTACAACTTCTTTAATGGATTCTTCCTTGGATGCATCGAGGAACATGGCTTTGGCTTCAAAGCCTTGGCTGACGAGTTCCTGTGCAGCTACTTCCGCTCCCTCAACATTAAAGTCTGCAATGACCACTTTTGCGCCTTCTTTGGCCATCAGCTGCGCGGATGCCAATCCAATGCCGGATGCTCCTCCAGTGACGATGGCTACTTTTCCTTCTACTCGTTTCATTTTTATGCCGCCTTTCGCTCTATAGTTTAATAACTTAAAGATTAGATATCTAATAACTAAAATCGTGAAGTATTATATCACTAACAAATTCAGAAAATCAAATGCGGTTCAAAAAGACGCTTTTTCAATGAAATATGCGACGCAAGATGAATGTTATTTTCTCTTAATACTGGATAGATATACTTTCCCCCGCATTGAATCAAGGGATCATCACGCCAGCCCTGCCAGAAATATCGTTGAGAGACCCTCAGCCATCAAAGGAAGGATCGTGCTGACAGTGGATAAAATGCCGTGTTTCCCTTACACTAATAGGATAATCAGGCATATGACAGCCTGGATATTTACATAGAAGGAAGGCCTGTGAATGTCTTACGAATGGATTTTATTGGACGCTGACGAAACCTTGTTTGATTTTAAAATGTCTGAATCGCGCGCGTTGTCCGCGGTGCTGGCGAGTATGCAGCTGGACCCGGAAGACCTCACGATCACGGACTGCTACAACCGTATTAATCGCGGGTTATGGCAGGAGCTAGAGCAGGGGCTGATTAATTCAACCGAGCTGAAGGTAGAAAGATTCCGGCGGTTTTGCCTCGAACAAGGGCTGAACGAAGATGCCGGGGTCATCAGTGACCGGTACATTGAATCGCTCTCGGAGCAAGCTTTTATTTTGGCGGGCGCGCTTGATCTCTGCCTGTATTTGAAGGACCACGGATACCGCATGGCCATCATCACGAACGGAATCAAGCAGGTGCAATTCGGGCGGATCAACCGTTCGGAGCTGAAGGATTTTTTCGAGCAGGTGATCGTATCCGAGGATACGGGCTTCCAGAAGCCGCAACCGGGCATTTTTGAGCATGCATTTTCCAAAATTGGAAGCGCAGAAAAAGAAAAAATGCTGATGGTTGGCGATTCACTGACCTCGGATATTCAGGGAGGCAACAATGTAGGGATCGATACCTGCTGGTATAATCCGAACCGCGTTCCGAATCATACCGGAATCGTTCCGACATATGAAATTCATGACTTGGCAGAGCTGAAAGGGATTCTGGAGCGAAGCCGGGCTTGAGAAGATGTGAAAGCGCATCGATCATGACAACAATTTGACGCTTATGTAACCTTATTGTGACGATTTGGCGCTGGCGATGTTTTATAGTAAATCTATAAGATCACCGCGCCCAAAGGGAGATTTTCTAGGGATGTTTTTTGCACCATCTCGTTTGAAAATAACTCAGCAGGGTAATGGATGATATGGAAATGAAATACATTGTCCATCAAAGGAGATATTTTCAATGAAAAAAATCACGCTGCTTGCTACCCTCATGATCGTCGCCCTGCTGAGCTTTATCACATCGGCGAGTGCAGTCGGAACGGATAAGGAATATACACCGGTTCCTCCGAGCGAGGACACAGTGACAGTCTTGATTTCTACAATACAGAATGAAAACGGGCAACTGAGCATTCAGGCCGACCCGATTGAATGGTATGAAGGCGCCGCAGCCGACCAGAAATTCCTGGAACGCGAAAAGGATGCCGCTGAGGAATTGGGCGGAGCACCTGACGGTTATTACATTGTGAATGATGACAATACGCTGCAAACGTATGAAGTTGCGCCAAACGCCCAAGTGCTGATGCAGATCTATGATCATGACGGAACCTACGAAGGCATGGACATCCAGTGGAACGAAGCCGTATCGCTGGATAAATATCTGGCTATCATGCATAACGACAAGCTGATGGACATGAAGACCTTCCCGTATCATTTAATCATTCAGGACGGCAAAGTAGTTAAAATCGTGCAGCAGTATATCCCTTAAGGCAAGCACGTAAAATGTAAAATCCAGTACTTCTCAGGTACTGGGTTTTTTCGGTTTGGGCGGCTTTCCATAGAAAAGATCCAACCCATGAGGGCTGGATCGGATTGTTTATGGATGAAATCCCAGGGTTGGATAATTACAAGCAGCAGCGGCATTACAGATGTGATCCGCCGCTTGCATCGATGAGCTGGCCGGTGACCCAGCGGCTGTCGGGTGAGGCAAGAAAAGCAGCGATATCCGCGATATCCTGCGGCTGACCCCATCGTCCAAAGATCGAGAATTCGGCACCGAACTGCCTTCCTTCCGGGCTTTGCAGGGTAGCGGCATTCATGTCCGTTTCAACAAACCCGGGGAGAATCGCGTTGATGGTTATGCCTCGCGGTGCCAGTTGATTGGCCAGGGCCAGCGTCAGGACATTGATTGCGCCTTTCGTCATGCTGTAAGCAGGAAGAGCGGGGAGCGATATTCTGGTAGTAGCGGATGACAGATTAACGATGCGCCCTTCGTCCCGAAGACGGGGCAGAGCTTGCTGGATTAGAAAAAATGGGGCTTTGACGTTGACGGCCATGATTTCATCAAAGGCCTGTTCTGTCGTCTCCTCGATGGTAGCGGAGAGAGCCATCCCCGCATTATTGACCAAAATATCAAAATGGCGATTTCCTGTCCGTTCTTGCAGCAGCGTATCCAGTGAGTCGAACAGCTGCTCGATATGACTTGTCGAACCAAGCTCCGCTCCTACGGCGAACGCAGCTCCGCCGCGCTGCTTGATCTCCTGCACGACCGCTTCGCCCGCGGCACGGTTTCTTCCATAATGAACGGCTACGAGAGCCCCTTCTTCTGCCAAGCGCAGCGAGATGGAACGTCCTATTCCACGGCTTCCGCCGGTTACGAATGCTGTTTTACCGGTTAACTTGCCCATACCTTCAACTCCCTTTGGTTTTAACAGTTGCGCACCTGTTTGAGACAGTTATATCATAGGTGGAATATCGAAATGTTGCTTTCTAATTCCAGCGGTTATAGAGGTCCTAGGCTGCAGGGGAGGAAATGTAAAGGGTCATATGCGATAATGAAGCTATGATTTGAAAATGAACGAGCGACGGGGGAAACTATGAATTCGATCCGCAGATTTGTCCTATTCGGCTTGCTAGAAGCACGCTCTTGTATCTTTCCGGCCGTCATCTTCTTGACGCTGGCTGCATCGAAGCTGTTCCATATTTCTGGACTGCCAAGGTATGATTTCATTCTATTGATATGCGTTCTGGCTCAGGTGCTGATGCTGGTGTTCAAATTGGAAACGTGGGATGAGTTTAAGGTCATCTGCATGTTCCACGTCATCGGACTGGTGCTGGAGTTATATAAAGTACATATGGGTTCATGGGCGTATCCGGAGGATGGTTGGAGCAAAATTGGCGGTGTACCTTTATACAGTGGTTTTATGTATGCGAGCGTAGCCAGCTATATCTGCCAGGCTTGGCGGAATATGAACTTGCGTATCCGGAACTGGCCGCATGCCGTGTGGACGGTCAGCATTAGTATTTTGATCTATCTGAATTTCTTTACCCATCATTATCTGTGGGATTTGCGCTGGTGGCTAACGCTACTGCTGTTCATTATCTTTTTCAAAACGTTCGTGTACTTCGACGTCGGGGGCAAAACCTATCGGATGCCGCTCGTGCTGTCCTTTTTTTTGATCGGATTCTTCATCTGGGTGGCAGAGAACATATCGACCTTCTTTGGCGCTTGGCAGTATCCGGACCAGGAGCATGCTTGGAGAATCGTGCATATCAGCAAGATCAGCTCCTGGTTCCTGCTCGTGGTCATTAGCATCATTATCGTGGCGCAGCTGAAAAAAGTGAAGGAAACGGAGCAGACGGAGGATGCGAATGCCGGAGTGAAGCAGCAGTTCAAATAGATTGAAACAACCCAGTACCTTATCGGTACTGGGTTGTTTTTTTGGAATAGGGAAATGAACGCGCTACAGCAGACTCTCTGCTTGCTGTTGATTCCGGTATTCATAGGGGGTGCAGCCGGTTTCCTGCTTGAACAGCTTGGAGAAATAGGAATAATTAGAATAACCGGTTTTGCTGGAAATGGCGTTAACCGACATATTCGTCGTTTTTAACAGCTGCTTCGCAATGCCGATGCGTGCCTCTATGATATAAGTTCCCAGGGAGATGCCGGTTTCCTTTTTGAAGAGACGCGCAAGGTAATCCGGGTTCAAATAGACGATTTCCGCCAAACTGGTTCTCGTGAGATCGTTCCCGTAATGCCGACCGATATATTGCTGGATTTCCTCCACGACGGACCTTGGCTGCTCGGCAAAATCCCGGTATCTTGTCGCCGTATTCACCAGATAAGTCAGGTATTTCTCCATATCCTCCATGGAATTCAGCGATTGCATAAACAATTGATCATTCATTTTTCCTGTATATAGCTTGTGCACCTGAATTTCTTTGTTTTTGAGAAAAGAATAGACAAGCTGAACCAAATCAAGCCGGAACAAACGGAGCAGCGATGCATTCATGGACTGATGGTTCAACAGACTGTGCAGATAGCGATGGGTTTCATCCAAAAAAGCCGAAGAATTGGCTTGGTTCAGCAGCTCCTCCAGAAGGGTCAGGTTGGGAGGAGTATAATCGGCTTCTTGATACTGGGTCTTTTCGAGCCAAAAGATCTGATTGCGGCTGTTGATCATCTCCTCATTCATATGGATCAACTGGCGAATGACCGGGTGAACGGCCGGCAAGGCAGAAGCCGTCGCAATGTTGCAGCACGCATCGCATCTGAGGAACCGATTGGCTTTTTCAATAAATGAAGAGCATAACTCTTCCATTCGGTGCGATTCCGGGGAAGCATCCCACTTCAGCATGGCGATCCAGTTGTAATCCTTGTACTCCAGGATCGTTTCAATGGAATAGCGGGGGCTCTGGAACAGCTCGTAGAGTACATTCAAAAGCGCGTAATCAAACAAATCCTTATCTTCCTTACCCAGACTGGTGTCATACGGGAATACCTTGATCAACACCGGTTGGAATGAATCCGAGATCTGGTAAGACAGATTCTGATCGGCAATGGCATGAGCGATGACGGCTGGATCCGATGGGAAGGTTTTGCCGGTCATCAGCTTGCGCCAAAAATGCTCGACGATTTTATCTTGGTTCTTTTTCCACAGATAGCCTTCCGCGATAGCCTTCTCGATGTGCTGCTCCGCACTCGCCTTGGACACCGCCTTACGGATAATCAAGGTCAGTTTATCGAACTCGATCGGCTTAAGAAAATAATCAAAGCTCTGCAGCTCGATGGCCTTCTGGGCATAATTGAAATCCGCATAATTGGTCAGGAAGATGGTCTGAACGCTGTATTCCTCCTCCCGTATCCAGGCCAGCAGCTCGAGTCCGTTTCCTTGGGGCATTTCGATATCGCAAATGAGAATATGCACGGGATGCTGCTGCAAAATGTCCCGTGCCTGGGAAACATTATAAGCGGTAAATATATTTTCAATAGAGAGCGCCTTCCAATCAATTTTCTTTTCAAGCGCTGTCACGACAAAATAGTCGTCATCGACCAGCAAAACATTCATTATGAGGTCTCCTTTCACAATGATTCCGGCGGATGAAATGGGAAAATGAGAGTCACGCAAGCGCCGCCTTCCTCGCGGTTGCCGAAACGGATTTCCGCCTTCCGGCGGTAAAGGAGTTCCAGCCGCTGCAGGGTGTTCATGATGCCGATATGGTTGCCATCGCTTTGATCGAGCGGGTGTCCACTAACCAGCTTCTCCAGGATGGAAGGAGCAAAACCGGGTCCACTATCGGATATCCGGATGACGGCCATGTCTTCATGATGTTCGATCAACCGGCTGACCGAGAGGGATATCTGAACTTCGCTTACCCGGGAAACGGCGTATTTGACTGCATTTTCGATAAAAGTCTGCAATACCAGCGGAGGAATATGGATATCCTGCGTGTCTATCAGCTCTTCGATCTGATATCTAAATGCATTCCGGTACCGGTGCTGTTGAATGTCCAGAAATACCCGGACATGGTCGATTTCATCCTTCAACCGGACAAAATTCTGGCCGTTCTGAAAGATGTACCTGAAGTACTTGGACGTAGACAAGGTCATATGTTCAATCTCCTTGTACATCTGCATTTGAGCCATACTGTAGATGTTTGTGAGGCAGTTCAAAAAGAAGTGGGGCTTGATTTGGAGCTTCATGTAGTCAAGCTGAATCCGCTGCTTATCCAGTTCCTTTTCGTAGATGTCGATTTTGAACCTTTTAATCTGCTCGATCAAAATTTTGAACTGAAGGTTGGCGTCTTCGAGCTCTATGAGTTTGCTGCTTTCGAAATCCGGATCCCTGCCGCCCTCGCTCAGTTGGGCCAGATTATCGGAGAATGACTGGATGGGTTTCAGCACGCGTTTATTAAAGTAGAGCATCACGACGCACAACGTTAGGGCAATGATCAGCGCGAGCAGTATAATGAGCAGCTGGGCCACCATGATCTTCTCGAATGTACCGAACCGGATAATCATCTGTACGCGGAATGATGCATTGGAAAATTGCCTGCTCACCGTTGTTTGCGATTGGACGAGGCTGGGGAGGGCAGGTTTGAAGGTGTTTTGTTGAAGCTGTTTTTCCCGGGCTCCGATGGGGGTGGAGATGCTTTCCCGTTTTTCATTGATCAGCGATACGGAGCCGTTTTCTCCCAAATTAATGGCCCTCAGCGGCCGGATTAACTCATCCGCCGAGATTAAGCAGATCAGATAACTGTCGTTATAAGGGACGATGTTAATGATGAAATATTTATTCTTTACGTGGATGGGAGTCCACTCGGAATAAAACCTCTCATAGATATTTTTATCTTGAGTGTAAGAGATCACCTGCTTTTTGAGTTCGAGGTAATCGGGATATTGGATGCTTAATGGAGCACAGTTCAAAAAGAAGTCCTTATTCTTAATGTAGAAGAAAAAATTGTACCCCTGACCGTAATTTTTCTGGAGCTCCGTAAAACGCTGGTGCAGTTGAGTATTCGACTTGAGGAATTCAGTGGAAGCGGTTTGGGATTTATCCATGGTTTTCATAATCTCATCGTTGGCCAAGGTCCAGCCCATGTAATGGTTGATATACGCAAAATCATGGTTGATCCGGTTGATGTACAGGTCGGCAGTATCCCTCAAATATCTTGTAGACTGCTGTTTGACGATGGATATGGATGCATAGCTAATGATAAAATCCAATATCAGTGCCGTGAACAAAATGAAGAGCATAATGTTGACGTAGTGTTTTACGGGATAGGGTTTCCCCGTCTTTTTGGGCAGCAGCCTCATAAGAATCCTCTCTCATCTCTTCCTATAGAAAATAATGTATGCGCTTTAATTGTTATTATATAGAACCTGCATCCATAACAACATGTGTGAATCTATGTATTTTCCCGAAAGTCCGGATAGTGACAATCAAAAGTCCGGATTATGGCAGTTTTCTTCGGGAGATACCAAGCTTTCGGATGAGAGAGTCCGGATAATGCCGTGACGAAGTCCGAATATGCCCTGCACGAGCAGATATAATGAGAATTGTTTAGAGCGGCAGATGAAAAAGAGAAAGGGGGAGTCTGTTTGAGAGCAAGTCAAACGGGTGGTTCGATGCAGCGGACGCTTGGGCGGATCAGCCGGAATTGGGGACTTTATGTGCTGCTGCTGCCGGCTTTCGTGCTGCTCGTGCTGTTCGCCTATAAGCCGATGTACGGCGTCGTGATCGCATTCAAGGATTACAGTCCGGCTTTAGGCATTACGGGGAGCCCTTGGGCGGGATTCAAGTACTTCGAAAAGTTTTTTCATTCCTATCAATTTACGATAACAATCAAAAATACGCTGATTATCAGTCTGTACAGTATCGTCACTTTTCCGATTCCGATCATGCTGGCGCTTATGGTGAATCAGATGCGGGTCAATCGGTTCAAACGCGTATTCCAGACCATAACCTACATGCCTCACTTTATTTCCACGGTCGTCATGGTGGGGTTGATGCTGATCCTGTTTTCGCCGGGCAGCGGCCTGATCGGGAATATCTATCGTTTGTTCGGTGCGGAGGCTCCGAATCTGATGGGCTCGGCCGGTTGGTTCAGCAGCGTGTATGTGTGGTCGGATGTGTGGCAGCATGCCGGATGGGACAGCATCATTTTCATTGCGGCCTTGTCTGCGGTCGATCCGAGCCTCTATGAAGCGGCGACGGTGGATGGAGCGAGCCGGTGGCAAAAAATCCGATACATCGATATTCCGATGCTGGTGCCGACGGCGGTTACCTTGTTCATTCTCCGGATGGGCGGATTGCTTGGCGTCGGGTTTGAAAAAGTGTATCTGATGCAAAACAATCTGAACATATCCTCCAGCGAAGTCATTTCAACCTACGTGTACAAAATCGGCCTGCTGAGCAGCCAGTACAGCTTTTCCTCGGCCATTAATCTTTTCAACACCCTGATTAACTTTGTATTGCTTATCCTGGTGAATCAAATTTCGAAAAAACTCAGCGACAACAGTTTATGGTAGCGGGAAGGAGGCCTGAAAACAAGTGATGGAAGCTGTGACGAATACCGCGGCAGGTAAGATCAATAACAGGGCATCCGACCGTGTTCTCGAAGTCGTGATGTATATCGCTGCCGTGCTGCTGCTCCTCATTCTCGTGTATCCGCTGTATTTTATCGTGATTGCCTCCTTCAGCGATCCTTCCGCCGTTGGCAACGGACAGGTGTGGCTGTTCCCGAAAGGCTTCACGATAGACGGATATAAAGAGCTGCTAAAGCATGAAAATATTTGGATCGGGTACCGAAATACGATTTTGTATACGGTCGTTGGAACCCTGATCGGTTTGGTCGTCAACGTGTCGGCAGCTTACGCGCTGTCGAGAAAGGATTTGGTCGGCCGCCGGTTCATATCGCTGTTTTTCATCTTTACGATGTTCTTCAGCGGGGGACTGATTCCCATCTTCCTGACCATCCGCGATTTTCATATGTACAACACGTTTTTGGTAATGGTGCTGCCGTTCTCGGTCGTGGTGTACGACATCATCGTGGCGAGAACCTTTTTCCAGACGAGCATTCCGAGCGATTTGTGGGAGGCGGCCCAGATTGATGGATGCGGCAACCTCCGGTATTACGCCCTCGTCGTTCTGCCGCTCTCCAAGGCCATCATCGCCGTACTTGGGTTATGGATCGCCGTCGGCTATTGGAATTCCTATTTTAACGCCTTGATTTATTTGAAAAATCCGAATCTGTATCCGCTGCAGCTGATTCTGAGGAATATTCTGATCACGAATCAAATGCAGTCCAGCCTCGGCAGCGGCGAAGCAGCCAATATCGCTTTGCGGCTTGCCAATATGATGCGTTACTCCGTTATCATCGTGTCCACGATCCCGATCATGTGCGTTTATCCATTCTTGCAAAAGTATTTTAACCAGGGGGTGATGATCGGAGCGGTCAAGGAGTGAGCCGGTTAGGACGAGAATCAATAATAGGGGGAATCTGGGAATGAGTAAAAGAAGAGTTGGCAGATTGTTGGTCACGCTCGGCGTAATCTCTACGCTTCTGGTAGGGATGACGGCATGCAGCGGCAGTAAAGAAGAAGGCAAAGCAGCCACCGATACCGATGGGTCATTCAACAAGACGGGCCTTCCCATCGTGAAAGAGCCGATTACGCTGAACGTACTCACCGTCCGCTGGGGCAATATGGGCGATACCTTCACGAAAAATACATGGCTGCAAAATCTGGAAAAAGACACGAACATCAAAATCAATTGGCAGGTCATGTCCTCCAATGATTGGGCCGAGCAAAAATCGATCATGCTGGCCAGCGGCACGCTGCCGGATGTCGTACTTGGCGATATCGCCTTTTCTGACTCGGATATCGTCAATAACATCAGCTCGTTCCGTCCGCTCGACGATTATATCGATCAGTACATGCCGAATTTGAAGGCCGCGATGAAAGAATCGCCTGAGCTGAAGAAGCTGAGCACGTTCCCGGACGGAAAAATGTATTCGCTACCGGCACGGCTTCCTTCCCGGCCGGTAACCCAGAATGAGCCGGTCATCAACAAGGCGTGGCTTGATAAGCTGGGACTCAAGGTACCTGAAACGCTCGACGATCTCTACAATGTGCTGAAGGCCTTCAAGGAAAACGACCCGAACGGCAACGGCAAAAAGGATGAGATTCCTTACAGCGGTTCCGGCGATATCAGTATGGATTTGCTCAATCCTTTCGGAATCACGGATCTGAATGCCACGAGCATGATGATTAAGGACGGCAAGCCGGTTTATTATCCAACCTCGAACGAATACAAAGAAGCGATCAAATGGGCTCATAAATTATTCTCGGAAGGTCTGATCGACCAGGAGCTGTTCACGCAGGATAATACGATGCTGACCGCCAAGCAGCAGAATCCGGATGTCGCCCTGGTAGGGTTCACCCATCAGTGGACGCCGGATGCCGTGTTCGGCAAGTGGAAGGATCAGTATGAGACGATTCCTACGATTTCCGGACCTGACGGCAAACGTTATCAGGTAGGCGATCCGAACGGACTTAGTTACAGACGCAACGAGCTCCTGATCACGACGTCCTGCAAAAATCCTGAAGTCGTAGCCCGGTGGGCAGACCAGTTCTATACCAATGAAGCCAGCATCCAGAATTTCTGGGGCGCGATCGACACGGTTATCAAGAAAAATGATGACGGCACGTATACCCTGATGAATCCGCCAGCAGGCACCAGCGCGGATGCCTGGTACTGGGACAGCTCCCTTCGCGACTTCGGTCCGAAGTATGTAAGCCCAAGTTTTGAGAAAAACATTGTCCTGGATCCGGCCAATGGCGACGGATTGAAACTTGAAATCGATAAACTGGGCAAAGATTATGTAACGACGCCTTTCCCGAACGTGATGTACACCGCAGAAGAATTCCAGGAGCTGCCGACGCTTACGACCGATATCGATACTTACGTAAGAACCAACCGCGCGCAGTGGATTACCAAAGGCGGTATTGACGAGCAGTGGGATGCCTATGTGAAAAAGCTAAATGAAATGGGACTCGATAAGCTGGTGAAAATCCGTACGGATGCGTATGACCGTTACAATAACGTCAAATAGCAAATAGCCGCCCAATGGGACGGCTAACAGGATCAATGGAATATGCAATAGAGGAACAGCCGGATTCATTCGCTGCTGCTGCCTGCCGCTCCGGCCGAAACGATCATCGTTTCGGCCGGAGCTTTTTTAAGATCCCCTTATTTTAAAAAATCCCCATACTGAGATAGCGTTCGCCCGTGTCCGGGGCGATGCAGAGCACCCGTTTGCCCGGACCGAGGCGCCGGGCTACCTGCAGTGCGGTCCACACGGCTGCGCCGGAGGAAGGTCCGACCAAAATGCCTTCTTCTCTTGCAAGACTGCGCGTGGTCTCAATCGCATCCTCGTCGCTCACCTGAAAAATTTCATCATATACGTTCGTGTTGAGGATCGGCGGGATAAACCCTGGGCTCGTACCGACAAGCTTATGAGGCCCTGGCTGTCCCCCGGACAAAACCGGAGAGCCTTTGGGTTCGGCCACATAGATGCCGATGCCCGGAATGTTCTCCTTCAATACCTCACCAGTACCGGTGATGGTGCCGCCCGTTCCTGCCGTCGCCACGAAAGCATCCAGCCGGCCTTCCATTTGCTCGATAATTTCCAGCGCCGTCGTGCGCCGATGGATGTCAGGATTGGCCTTATTTTCGAATTGCTGCGGAATGAAGCTGTTCGGAATCTCTTGGCTCAGCTCCTCGGCCTTGCGGATGGCTCCAGGCATACGTTCAGCCGCTGGCGTCAGGACGACCTCTGCTCCATAGGCTTTGAGAATATTGATTCGTTCCTTGGTCATATTGTCCGGCATAATCATGATGGCCCGGTAACCTTTGGCTGCCGCGTTCATGGCCAGACCAATGCCGGTGTTGCCGCTGGTAGGTTCGATGATCGTGGAACCGGGCTTCAGCAGCCCATCCTTTTCAGCTTGTGCGATCAGATTGAAGGCCGCGCGGTCCTTCACACTTCCGCTAGGATTATAGTATTCCAGCTTCACGTATACCTCGGCATCTTCCGCACTCGTTAGGCGGTGGAGCCGTACGGCTGGCGTTTGACCAATAAGCTCAGTTATATTTTGTACCACTTTGGGTTGTGTCATGGCTATATAAACGCTCCTTTATGATGTTATATCATACTAAAACGATAGACTTATCCGTTTATTATAGTTCCTCCCGGCAGAATGCACAATTCGGACACTTTATATTGCCGAATGGCCGCGTGTTTTACCCGCATTAGACCTTTTACCCGGGAGGACGAAGAACAATAGATACATGATGGTGAAGATGAACAGGGCGATGCCTTCTTCAGCCAGCAGATATACTGGGTAGGGACCGAGAAAGTCCAGGATGGAGGCGGTGGAAGGCTTATGCATCAGAAACATATAATTGGCACCCAATTCATAATCCGCGATTCCGACAAGCAAGGCGGCAATATTCAAGAATATCATCGTCAGTCCGATGGATTTCCACGTCGGTCTGTAATTTTCGATCCAGGTCATGTACAGAGAGGCAAGAATGATCAGAATATGTGCCGCAAAAAATTGATAGAATCGGATGTGCGGAAAGGCATATGCGAGATTGGGCGTGATCAGAGCCTGCAAAGCACCGCCAATTCCCGCGAAGAACAGAATGCCATACAGCAGGCGGCTTTTGGTCAACAGCATTGCGATCGATAGCAGCAGCGTCAGACTGCAAAGCTCCAAAGGCAGCGTGTAACGGGGGCTACAAGCCCCTTTCGAGATATTCCAGATATCGAGAATGGCTTCGGAACCTGCCAGCAGGCCGGCTAAGGCGTAGCGGACGATCGACTTGCCACGCGGGTTATGTTGAAGAAAGCCCTTGAATGCATAGAGAAGGAGTGAAGTAATGACGAGCAGCAGGAGCGCGAGAAGATGCGAAGAAGAGAACAGGACAAACGGTTCACTCATGAACATAACTCTCCCTAAAAAGTTTATATTACCATGATATCCATATCATGGTTGAACGCAAGCGGGGATTTTGAGCCTCGCAATCAATCAAAACTTACGTCAAAGATAAGTGGAAAGCGGTGATGGGCTGTGATTTTGGTGTTAAGGCACAAGATTCCACCGCCATTGAAATATGGATGGTCAACATAACGTAGGAAGAGTCGGATGTGAAGACAGCGGGCTTTTTTTATGATGTCAGAATTAGATTATCCGTTAGCCGCTTCAAAACCAGGGATTTCTTCCGCGAATTTCGGGTTTTCTGATCGATTTGGGCTGTGGAGGGTTAAAGGGTATTATAAGGAATAAAGTTATTGGTAGAAAATAGTTGGTCATACTATGAGATGATGGGGACGATTGCCATTGAAGTCTGCAATTGTGGATGAGAAACATGTATTAGTCGGCCTTACGGGCTGGGGAGATCATGACGATATATATCCTAAAGGAACCAAAACAGGGGACAAGCTGAAGGTTTACAGCAACCGTTTTCCGATCGTGGAGCTCGACAGCTCCTTTTATGCGGTTCCTTCACCGGAAAGGATGCACAAATGGTGCGATCAAACGCCAGATTCCTTTGGATTCATCGTGAAAGCGTATCAAGGCATGACGGGTCATGCCCGCGGCAAGATTCCTTATCCGGATACGAAGTCCATGTTTCGAGCATTTCGGGAGTCTGTAGAGGAAATGGAGAAGGCAGGCAAGCTCAGAGCCGCTCTGTTTCAGTACCCGCCGTGGTTTGATTGCAACCGGAAGCATGTTGAGATGCTGCGCCGTACACGGGAATGGATGGACGGATTCCCGCTGGCGCTTGAATTTCGACATCAAAGCTGGTTCGAGGGGGAGATGAAGGACAAGACGCTGGGATTTATGAGGGAAGAAGGCTGGATTCATTCCATTTGTGATGAACCGCAGGCTGGTGAAGGATCCATTCCGACGATTCTTGAGCCGACCCGTGATGATGTTACGCTCGTGCGTCTGCATGGACGAAATGCTGCAGGTTGGCATTCAAGCGGACAACCCAATTGGCGGGAAGTTCGATACTTGTATCGCTACAATGAGCGAGAACTTTTGGAATGGAAAGAAAATATAAACAAATTACTCAAATCGACGCAAAACTGCTGGGTGGTATTTAATAACAATTCCGGGGGAGATGCAGCTGCCAATGCCATGGAGCTGATGGAATCGCTTGGTTTGGAACTTCCGGAGATGGAGGAGCCGCCGGACCAATTGTCCCTTTTTGAAGAATAGAACGGAGCTTGTAAGGATTGCCATATGTAAATGGAGCGTAAATTGCGTTATTGTCCTGATTGATCTGTTTTTTAGATCATAACTATATTAAATGGTTATTTCAGGTATGGAGAGGTTTTGTTTATAATAGAAATTGAGCCGCTTACATTTTTCCGTAATGGCTTATAAGAATCATGTTTTCAGATTTCCGTCCAACGCATAGAAGAATGGTTCGATGATTAACTCATTCTATATGACTATTAAAAAATCAAGGCGGAGGTATCACTTTAGCGATGATAACCAATAAGAATGACACACAAACGCAGGGAGCCTGGGAATCTTACTACGGCCCCAACCTGGGATATGTTCAGGAACAATATGAACGGTATGTAAAGGATCCTGAGTCTGTAGATGAAACGTTCCGCAAGGTGTTTCAGATGTGGGGGGCTCCTCCAATCGCACCGACAGCGCTCGCGCCGGTAAGCACAGCGTCCGGCAGCATGTCTTTGGACAGCAACATGCTGAAAAAAGGCGTAGACGCCGGCAAGCTGGTATGGAACATCCGTGCTTACGGACATCTGGCAGCAGACATCGATCCGCTCGGCATCATTCCTAAGCCGGACACACGCGTGCTTGAGCCTGAACAATACGGACTGAGTCAGTCCGATCTGACGGCTTTCCCTGCATCCCTGATCTGGGATGGGGCGCCTGAGAATGTTAGAACCGGTTGGGAAGCGATCCAGAAGCTGCGTCAAACATATACAGGAACGATTGCCTTTGAATTCAGCCACGTGCATGACACTGAAGAGCGCGTATGGCTGAACCGTCATGTCGAAAGCGGCATTTTCCCTACTCCTTTGAGCGAGACGGAGAGAGTAAACCTGCTTGAAAGATTGATCGAAGTTGAACAGTTCGAGGAATTCCTGCACCGTACCTTCGTAGGGCAAAAACGTTTCTCTATTGAAGGCAACGATGTGCTGGTACCAATGCTCGACGAAATGGTGCGCATCATGTCCGACGAAGGCGCGGAGCATATCTTGATGGGTATGGCTCACCGTGGCCGTTTGAACGTTCTGGCACATGTACTGGGCAAACCTTACGATAAGATTTTCTCTGAATTCCATCATTCGCCGAACAAGAAACTGTTCCCTTCCGAAGGTTCTATGGGCATTAATTTCGGCTGGACCGGCGACGTTAAATACCATTTGGGCGCAAAACGCGTTCTTAAGGATGGCAGTGTGGTACAGACACGGATTACGCTTGCGAATAACCCGAGTCACCTTGAATTTGTCAATCCGGTTGTTGAAGGCTTTGCCCGCGCGGCTCAGGAAAACCGCAACCAGCCTGGCTACCCAGAGCAGGATGTGAATAAGGCCGCAACGGTTCTGATCCACGGTGACTCTGCGTTCCCTGGCGAAGGCATTGTAGCGGAAACGCTGAACTTCAATAAGCTTCCAGGTTTCCAAAACGGAGGCACAATCCATATCATTGCCAACAACAACATCGGTTTCACGACTGAGAGCCGGGATTCCCGTTCGACTCATTATGCCAGTGACTTGGCGAAGGGCTACGAAATTCCGATCGTCCATGTGAACGCAGATGACCCTGAGGCATGTATCTCGGCTATCCGTCTTGCGAGCGAATACCGCAACAAATTCAAGAAGGACTTCCTGATCGATCTCGTTGGTTACCGCCGTTACGGGCATAATGAAACGGATGATCCGGATACAACCCAGCCGCTCATTTACGACAAAGTGAAGAGCCATCCTCGCGTTGTCCGCATCTATTCGGATGTGCTGAACCAAAAAGGCGTGGTTAATAAAGAACAGGCGGATCAAATGATCCAGCAGGTTCAGAACCGCATGAAAGATGCATACGACAACATCAAGGATCTGGAGCAGGAGCCTGCGAATTCGCATCAGCAAACGCCTGCCGAAGACCGGATCAAGGCACTTAAGACTGCCGTACCGATGAATACGCTCCGCGAGATCAATGCGGATCTGCTGAAGCGTCCGGCTGATTTCAATGTCTATCCGAAGCTGCAGCGCATTCTGGAACGCCGCGAATCTGCACTGAACGAAGGCGAGAAGGTAGACTGGAGTCTTGCGGAAACATTGGCATTCGCCAGCATCGTTGCTGACGGTAAGCCGATTCGGATCACAGGCCAGGATGCCGAGCGCGCGACGTTTGCACATCGTAACCTGGTATTGCATGATACGAAGAACGGTTCGACGTTCTGCCCGATTCATGAGCTGCCGCAGGCGAAGGCGTCCTTTGCAATCTATAACAGTCCGTTGTCCGAGGCTTCCGTACTCGGATTCGAATACGGCTATAATGTATATTCCCCGGAAACGCTTGTCATCTGGGAAGCACAATTTGGTGATTTTGCCAACTGCGCGCAGGTCATCACCGACCAATTCATTTCGGCAGGACGCTCGAAATGGGGACAAAAATCGAGTCTGGTTATGCTCCTGCCGCATGGTTACGAAGGACAGGGACCTGAGCACTCCAGCGCTCGTCTGGAACGTTTCCTGCAGCTTGGCGGCGAAGAGAACTTTACCGTTGTCAATCTGACGAGCGCAGCCCAGTACTTCCATTTGCTCCGCCGTCAGGCCGCATTGACCGAGAGCGAAGATGCCCGTCCGCTGATCGTGATGTCGCCGAAGAGCCTCATCCGCAACACACGCGTTGCGTCGAACGGTCAAGAGCTCAGCGAAGGATACTTCAAGCGTGTCCTGGAACAACCGGGACTCGGCGAGCATCCTGAACAAGTGGAACGTCTGGTTCTCTGCAGCGGCAAAATTGCAGTGGAGATTGAAGAAGCACTCGATAAAGAAGAAGGAGGGAAAGATTGGCTGCATATCATTCGCGTGGAGCAGCTGTATCCGTTCCCTGAACAAGAAATCAGCGAGATTATCGCTCGCTATACGAATCTGAAAGAAATTCTCTGGGTGCAGGAAGAACCGGAAAATATGGGTGCTTGGCGTTACATCGAGCCTCATCTCCGGAAAGTTGCGCCGCAAGGAACGCCTGTTAATTACAACGGCCGTCCTGAACGTTCGAGTACTGCAAGCGGCTTCCAACAAGTACACAGCTTTGAACAACAACAAATCGTATCTACAGCATTGAACCAAAAATCTATTAAGCATAATATCGCACTGGGGAGGTAGCAAGCAGTGAGCGAAATTACAGTACCGGCAATGGGTGAATCCATCACAGAAGGAACGATTTTTAAATGGCATGTTAAAGAAGGGGAAGCAGTGAACCAGGGGGATGTCCTCCTGGAGCTGGAAACGGACAAAGTCAACCTTGAAATCAGTGCCGAAGAATCGGGTGTAGTTGAAAAGATTTTGAGAAACGAAGGCGACACCGTACAAATTGGTGAAGTGATCGGAAGACTTTCGGCTGGCGGCGAAGCGGCTGCGGCTGCTCCAAGTGCACCGGCAAAAGAAGAACCGAAGGCACAGGAAAAAGCAGCTCCGGCACCAGCGGCTCCAAGTGCACCTGCACCGGCTGAAGCAGGGGACTCTTACCTGGCAGCATCGCCGGCAGCACGCAAGCTTGCACGTGAACAAGGCATTGATCTGGAACAAGTAAACCGCGATCCTAAGGGCCGCATTTTCCAAGACAACGTGAAGAACCACACGGAAGCACCAGCTCCGCGTCCTTCGGCGCCTGCTCCAGCAGCGGCACCTGCAGAAGTGAGCCAGCCAGGAAAACCTGCTGAGCGCACTCGCATGTCCCGCCGCCGGGCTACGATTGCCAAACGTCTGGTTGAAGCACAGCACACCGCTGCGATGCTGACCACGTTCAATGAAGTGGATATGACCGCGATCATGGATGTTCGTAAACGCCGTAAGGATGCATTCAAAGAAAAGCATGAGATCGGACTGGGCTTCATGTCCTTCTTTACGAAGGCTGTAGTTGGCGCCTTGAAGAAATTCCCTCATCTGAATGCTGAGATCGACGGTGAAGATATCATCGTGAAGAAATACTATGATATCGGTATCGCCGTATCCGCGAAGGAAGGTCTTGTCGTTCCGGTCGTTCGTGATGCGGACCGTCTGGGCTTTGCGGAGATTGAGAAGGAAATTGCTTCGCTGGCTTCGAAAGCACGCAACAATTCCCTGGCACTGTCTGAGCTTCAAGGAGGCACTTTCACGATTACAAACGGGGGTACATTCGGTTCGCTGATGTCCACGCCAATCCTGAACGCGCCTCAAGTAGGTATTCTCGGCATGCATAAAATCCAGCTTCGTCCGGTTGCGATTGACGCAGAACGTTCGGAGAACCGTCCGATGATGTATATCGCCTTGTCTTATGACCACCGAATCGTGGATGGCAGCGAAGCCGTTCGCTTCCTTGTGACGGTTAAGGAACTCTTGGAAGATCCGGAATCGTTGTTGCTTGAAGGTTAATACTTGACCATAGATTCTAATCGAAATATCCGGACCGCATGCTGCGGTCCGGATATTTTTTCGTGAAACCATGGATTCGTTGACTTTTCCTAGATTCTGTCTTATGCTTATCATATACCCTATGGGGTATGTTATAAGTGATTAAATACGATGAATCGAATAGGAAAAGGGGATTGCTGCACGATGAATTCTTCAACCATTATTTATATTGTACTGGCTCTCTTTGTCATATGGATGCTATATCGTATGTTCGCGCCTGTGAAAGGGCTTGTGCAGCTGCGGGACGAGCCGTTCCGCAAGAAGTTGGACGAGTCCAGGCATAAGCGATTGATTGATGTGCGCGAGGCTCACGAATTCAAATCCGGGCACATCCCGGGTGCGATAAATATCCCTCTTTCCCAGATCGGAAGTCGTGCTTCTGAAATATCCAAGGGCGACGACGTGTTTTTGTACTGCCAGAGCGGCATGCGCAGTAAGCAGGCAGCTAAAATCCTACTCAAAAGCGGTTATCCTGAAGTGAACAACTTGATGGGCGGGATATCTTCCTGGACAGGGAAGCGGATACGTTAAAATTTGCTGTGATATCAATCGACTGCCTGTTGTACCTCAGTCCATGAAATTAAAAGAGACATTCCGTAAGCCCTCCAGAGGGTTACGGGATGTCTTTTTTTGATAGCAAAATAAGTTGTGTTATTCTTGCATTACTGTCCGTTGCTATTCGTATCCATGTCAGGCTGCATTAGCTGGTCAGCCGGGATATTCGGGTCATGCCAATTGGCAATGAGCTTATGAATATATTCGACATCTTCTTGATCCGGATCGTAATACCAAATGGAATCGCGCATGGCTCCTTTGCCTTTGAGCATATAATTGCTGAAGGTCGGCATGCTGCCTTCGTAGAAGGATTTCGCCAGATCAATCATAAACGTGGAGTTCATGTTCGTTTTAAAATTGCTCCCGGCGACTTTGATCAGATCCGGAATTTTCGTTAAGTTCTTGATTTCTAGTGCTCTGGCCATAACGGCATCGATCAGAACCCGGTGTCTCATCGTCCGGTTAAAATCGGAATCCTCGCGGTATCTGGCATAACTCAGTGCATCTTCACCGTTGTATATCGGCTTGTTGGGCTCGATCCGCAGTTTTTCGTGAATCTTCTGCTTGTTTTCAATAACATTGGTAATCGGTAGATGCACTCCGCCAAGCTTATCGACTACATCCTTCAAACCTTGAAAGTTAATGGTGGCGTAAAAATCGACGTTGTTGCCTACCAGATTCTCTACCGTATCGACGCTTCGTTTGATTCCACCACGGGCATAGGCGGCGTTAATCTTGCTTTTTTTATTTTCTTCGGCAATCTCGGTGTATGTATCTCGCGGGATGGAGATGAGCAGAATCTTCCCGTCCTCCGGGCGTACGACAGAGTAGATGATGGTATCGGAACGTCCGGGCTCATTTTTTCGCTCATCGGTTCCTAGCAGGAGGATGGAGAACGGGTCTTGAATCTTCTCAGGCTTGACCTCCTCATCGATTTTCTCGTACGATTGATCCAAAGTTTCGGTTACGCTATCCTTCATTAAGGTGTCAAAAGCGAGCAGCGCAGCTTGCTTCCGGAATATGTATCCGGTGCCTGCGATGAGAAGGAGGCATACAAGTGTAATAAGCAGCCAGGTACCTTTGCGTTTCTTTTTCTTCTTTTTGCGGGGGCGGGTAAGCCTTTGCGGCTCTTGATTTTCCATCTAGATCTCCTGTCAGGTTCGTCGTGGTCAAGCTATTCGCGGTTCATCCTACTTGTGACTGTAATCATTTTCCTTTTTTACAGTTCAATTTATTAAACCATTTTATAGTATTCTCTTAAATAAAATCAACACATAGAGTCACGTATTTCGTCAGCAATCGTGATGTTTCAACATCAACACAGCAAAAAAAGACGACTACAGGGCCGCCTTTTCAAATGGGGTTGAAATGGATTATATAATAAGTATAGTTGTTGATTTCGTATCAGACAGGGGTTTTCTGGCGCTCGTTCAACCGTTCCAGCTTACGGATAATTTCCTTTTGCCATCGAATATCCTTAAGCTGCTTCGCGAGATTCAATAGATCCAAATAATCGTCAATCCGCATTTCTGCGCATTGCGCTGATGTGTTCACCATGCTCGTCGACTCCTTAACCGTTGGTGTAAATTGCTTTTATGAGAATCATTGTATCATAAACTCATTCTCAATGATAATCTTTCTCAATAAAATAACAAATTTTTTTGGAGAGGAACATGTATACGATGGAAACGACGCTGAAATGGCTGAACTGGGCCAAACAGATCCAGGGAATCTCTCAAACAGGGCTGGCTTATACCAAGGATGTTTATGACAAGGAACGATACGAGCAGCTTCGCGCGCTCAGTGTGGAGATTATGCGGCAATACACGGATGTGGAGACCGGCAAGCTGGTCGAGCTTTTTGCGGGCGAATACGGTTATGCCACACCTAAAGTGGATATCCGCGGCGTAGTCGTGTCGGATGGCCGTATTTTATTGGTACGAGAGAAAGAGGAAGGGGAATGGTCATTGCCTGGAGGCTGGGCAGATCTGCTGCTGTCGCCATCTGATATCGCGGTAAAGGAGGTCTTGGAGGAGTCGGGGTTTGAGGTGAAGGCGCTGCGTCTGCTGGCCGTGATGGACAACCACAAGCATAATCCGCCTGCCCCTTACCATGCTTACAAAATGTTTATTCACTGTGAAATTACCGGAGGAGCGGCGCAGGAGGGAGTCGAAACCAGCGGGGTAGAGTTTTTCGGAGAAGATGAATTGCCCCAATTATCCCGAGACCGAAATACGGAGGAGCAGATTAAACTCATGTTTGCCCTGCTGAGGAATCCGGAGCGTATTCCGGTTATGGATTGAAACCTTGTACATGGACAAACTGCTGCGAATGCGGCAGTTTTTCTTATGTAACTGGGATATGCCGACTCCTCGCCTATAAGTTGATAGAAATTAAATGTTGGACGGATGATGGCAGGTTTTGTAGTATTGTAGCTGCTGTTCATTATTTTACTGCTGAGCATTGTACCGGAGGTGTGTCACCATGTTGTCTACGTTTGTCCATACCATATATCAAGTGTTTCTCCCTATATCTTTGCCTGTGATCGGCGGAGCACTCATTAAACGTTTTAAAAAAATCGAAACCAAGCCGCTTTCCACGTTGTCTCTGTATTTGCTCAGTCCGGCTCTTATTTTTGAGACGCTGATGCACGCGGACATTTCATCCGGCGATGTGACTCAAACGGTATTGTTCACCGTGTTGAATATGCTCCTGCTATGGGGGCTTGCGGCCGGTCTTGGCAAAATGCTGTCCCTCCCCGCGGCGGAGCGCTCCGGTCTGACCCTGGTCGCCCTCTTCACCAACTGCGTGAATTACGGTTTGCCGCTTGTCCTGCTGGCCTTCGGTCAGGCCGGAATGGATAAGGCATCCGTGTATGTCATCTTGCAGATTATCATTGTGAATACCATAGGGGTATACTTTGCTGCACGCTCGCATTTTTCCATGAGACAGGCTGCCTTGTCCATTTTCAAACTGCCTTCGGTTTATGCGGCCGTGCTGGCTGTCATTCTCCGCTCGGGCGGGATAACCCTGCCGGAGGGCTTGGAGCAGGGAGTATCGATGGTGTCGGGAGCCTATTCCTCTGTCGCTTTGTTCATTTTGGGTGCACAGATGGTGAGCGTGAATGTTGGGGGAGGAGCCAAGGCGATTTATACTGCTACATCGCAAAAGGCTTTCTATGCAGGCATGTCGCTCCGGCTCATTCTTTCCCCGCTGGCATCGCTGCTGTTGCTCTTTATCCTGGGCGTGGAGGGGACTCTTTTCAACGTTATCCTGATTCTCAGCTCCATGCCGGCGGCCGTGAATGCGGTCATTCTTGCCGAACAGTTTGACGCCGCTCCGAAGATTGTGACCCGCTGCATTCTCTGGACGACGCTGGCTTCCTTCATTCTCCTGCCGCTCATGATTGGGTGGCTTTCCTGAGTACGTTACCGCTGGCTTAGCGTATACTCGGGATTCGTGAAATGAATGGTATTTTCCAAGCCCGAGGTTTGATAGATTCGGTTGTCTTCCGTGATGAAAAAGGCCTCGACGCCCGGCTGCTCTTCTATATACTTCAGTCCTCCATCCAGGCCCATCATAAAGACGGCGGTAGAAAGCGCATCAGCATCTGTTGCTGTATCGGAGATGATGGTTACGCTTTTGAGCCCGCTATGGCTTGGATAGCCTGTCCGCGGGTCCAGGATATGATGATATTTGACGCCGTTTTCCACGAAAAAGCGTTCATATACGCCGGAAGAGTCGATCGTTTTGTTGATGATTTGGACATTGCCAAGCGAAGTGCCCCGGCTTTGGTCGGGGTCCTGCAGGCCGATGTTCCAGCTATGGCCGCCGGGCTTGCTTCCCATAGCGATAATGCTGCTTCCTCCAAGATTGACTATCGCGCTGTCTACCTGCTGCGCCCTTAGATAATCAGCGACCCGGTCGGCTGCATACCCCTTGCCGATTCCCCCCAGATCCAGCGCCATTCCCGGACGGGTCAGCTTGATCGACCGTTCTTGCGGATTCATGAGCACATCCTTATACCCGATCAGGCTAATCGCCTCGTCGAGCTCAGGCTTGGACGGGACATGGGCTCCTTCATTGCCGATATTCCAGAGGCTGACCAGAGGTCCGATCGTCGGATCGTATAAGCCGCCGGATGCGGCGGCATACTCCAGAGCCTTTTTCACCACGTCAAAGGTATCCTGCGATACCTGTACGGCTTCGTTGCCAGCAGCTTGATTGATACGGTAGACTTCGCTGCCCTCAAGCGTTCGGCTGAGCGCATGATCCATGTTTTCGAGCAGATGTTTAATATCTTCCAGCTGCTGAGGCTTGGCATGTTCTCCGTACAGCTTCACATTCACAACGGTATCGAAAATAATATAAGTCTCTGATATGGCTTCTGCTGGCTTCGCTTCGGCTTTGGCGTGTTGTTCTTTCCCGGATAAAAAGGGCAGGCTGTCCCGGGCAAAGACGGCAGCACCGCCAGCTGCGATGAGCACCAAGACAAACATTCCTGCAAGCCATTTTCTTTTCATCTTCGTTCCCCCCTAAATTCTGCTGAAGGAATGATTATTCCTAATAACATCTTACTTGGGGGCAGGGGGGACCGCTGTGCCATTCCTCATTCCAAGCATTAAATTTAAATTTTCATCCTTAACAAAAGATCGGCTAATGCAGTCTTGCTTCAGTTGGGAACTGCAACGGTGCGGTTAACTTTCTTTTCGATATCTGAGAATGCAGCCGAGGATCGTGAGCATAATGAGAAGCGAGATGGAGTTCGTAATCAGAAATGCAAAACCGACGCCGCCCAGCGCAATATGGACGGCATATACCTCCATCAGGGCGATGCCGGTTACAAGGAACAGGAATGTTTTAATATTCAGATCTTTTACGGATTTGGTACGCAAAATTTGAATGATCTGCGGAATCCAGCCAACCGCCAGAATGAGTCCGCCAATGAGCTGCATGATTGCGTATATCATCTAAAGTTCCCCCGTCTGGTCTATTTGGGGTAATATATGCAGCGGTAGCCCAGAAACGTGAATGTTCTGCCCGATGTCTGTTAGAATAAGGGTAATGGCAGAATATGGCCTGGAGAATCGATAAACGACATAGATGATAAACGAGTTGGAAAGGATGACAACATGCTGACGATCACGGAATTTCAAGTGGAGCATATTAAGGACCCGTTCCGCATTTTGGCGGGAAAGCGTTATGAATACAAATTGGACATTGAAGTCCCTGATGATGATGAGCTCTATTCAGAGAACGGACTGTATGTCCGGGCAATATATAACGAACAGGAAGAGGGCGGGGGTCTCGTCAAATACGACTTGTACGAGAAGTCGACCGACCTCTATCTTGATTTTGATCTTGAAGATGAAGAAGTACAGGCCATTGAGACATTCTGCCGGGAGCATCTGGGAGATGCAGAGGAATGAAGCATACCGTTACGTCCGTCCCTTATGGATACGAGCCTCCTAAAGAAGAGTACAGGGGCACGCTGATCTATTACGATACATTTGAGGATATAGCTGACGAAGCGTTGGATAATGCGGAGAAAACGGCGGAGGAACGGAATTTTTCCAAATTCGTGCTGTACCCGTTGCATGAAGAAACGGTAAGACGCATGCAGAAGCATCCGGTCCGTTCCTATTACAAACGTGAGCAACAGCTCGAAAGCTGGAAGCAGGATCGCGGCTCTGCCGCCATCATTGAGAGCTTTGAGGCGAAGCGAAAAAAATACACTCCCATGGATACGGCCCTGCGTCATTTGACGGACAAATTTCCTGCTCCGCATTTACTGTATCTGACCGCGGATATGGCCAATTTATTTGCGTCTTATTCATCCTTTGCCGAGTGGATCGTCAAACTGCGACTCATCCTGGCGGACAAGCCAGACCGCCTGCACCCGCTGCTGGAAAAGCACCGGAGCCGGTGGGATGTGGCGGGAGAAGAGAAGAAAGACGCGTAGAAGCGTATTTCCGGAATAGAAGCCGGCAGCTGGAATGCCGGCTTTTTTTGCAGTTCTCGTGCTCATTCCCAAAAAATGTACATGCGGTTGCTCATTCCTGTAAAGCCCGTTAAACTTAAGGAGAGTATTTTATTTTTGGAGTAGATATATTGCTTTTAAGAAGATATAAGAAAATATGAACTTCGAAGTGGTCGTATCCTTATATCTACATGAAACTACATCTATAGCGGTCTGTCTTCTTTGAAGGAACGTCGATAGACGTTTTTTAATTTCAATAGATTTCGTTAGGAGTTCAATAATTCATGAGTGTAGAAACGATGAAGCTGGAACGGGCGCAGCAGCTGCTGCAAACCTATTATGGCTATCCGGATTTTCGGGAGGGCCAGAAAAGAATCGTCCACAGCCTGCTGGATGGAAGCGATACGCTGGGGATTATGCCGACAGGCGGGGGGAAATCGATCTGTTACCAAATTCCTGCCCTTATGCTGCCCGGGCTGACGCTGGTCGTGTCGCCTTTGATCTCGCTAATGAAGGATCAGGTGGACGCGCTGACGGCAATGGGCATTTCGGCCGCGTATATCAACAGCACGCTGAGCGGTAAAGAAGTGAATGAACGGATTCGTGCAGCGAAGCGCGGGGACCTAAAGCTGCTGTATGTCGCTCCCGAGCGGCTGGAAGTGGACTGGTTCCGGGACGAAATGAGCGCTTTGTCCATATCCTGCGTGGCAGTCGACGAAGCGCACTGCGTGTCGCAGTGGGGGCATGATTTCCGGACTAGCTATCTGTCGGTGGCTCCATTCGTGCATAGCCTCCCGGAACGTCCGATTGTGGCCGCATTTACGGCAACTGCGACGCCGGAAGTAACGGAGGATATGGTGAGGCTGCTGCATCTGGAGCAGCCCGAAGTATTCGTGACAGGACTAAGCCGCGATAATCTGGCGATGTCGGTCCTGCGCGGTGAGAACAAACGCGAATTTGTGATGAAGTATGCCGAGGCGCATTCGCATCAGTCCGGAATTATCTATGCCGCAACCCGCAAGGACGTGGATGATTTATACGAACGTCTGAGAAGCGCGGGGATTGCTGCGGGAAGATATCATGCGGGCATGACCGATGATGAGCGGGCTGCAAGCCAGGAGGCATTTCTGTACGATGATATCCGGGTAATTGTGGCGACCAATGCCTTCGGCATGGGGATCGACAAGTCCAATGTGAGATATGTCATTCATTTCAGTATGCCGAAGAACATGGAGGCATATATACAGGAAGCCGGACGTGCGGGACGTGATGGTGAACCGAGCCAATGCATTCTCTTGTTCAGCGCTCAGGACATCATAACGCAAAAGTTCCTGATTGAGCAGAACCCGCAGGATTCGGACCGCAAGCATAATGAATATCGTAAGCTCCAGCAGATGGTTGATTACTGCTACACGACAAGATGCCTTCGCAATGCGATGCTGGATTATTTTGGAGAGGAGCATCCGGATAAGCCATGCGGCATATGCAGCTCCTGTACGGACGAACGTGAGCTTGTAGATATGACGATCGACGCGCAAAAAATCTTTTCCTGCATCCATCGCATGCGTGAACGCTTCGGGGTATCCATGGTGGCGTCTGTGCTTAAAGGCTCGCGCAATAAAAAGGTGCTCCAGTACGGATTCGATGATCTGTCGACTTACGGGGCGATGTCCAGCCGGACGGAAAAAGAGATTTCGGAGATCATTAACGTTATGGCTTCGGAAGGTTACCTTATGTTATCCGAAGGTCAGTATCCGGTACTCAAATTGCAGCCGCTGGCAGCGGATGTACTGAAGGGTCAACGCAAGGTAATGCAGCGCATGCCGGCCAAAGGTGCTGCCGAAGTTGCAAACGGCCGTTCCGGAGGCTCGCGCAGGCATGATCATTCGCAATCGGCTGTCAACGAGACGGTATTCGAGCAGCTGCGCCTGATCCGGCGCGAGCTTGCTGGCCGTGAGCATGTGCCGTCCTATATTATTTTCAATGATGCGACGCTGCGGGAGATGAGCGTGGTATGTCCGCAGACAGAAGATGAAATGCTGAACGTTAAAGGCGTTGGTGAAGTGAAATTCCGCAAATACGGCAAACCGTTCCTTGATTTTTTCAGGGAGCAGGGTGATGACCGGTACGATAGCGATTATGAATAACAGAAGGAACGTGAATCCATGAAAGTCATTTTAACGACGTTAAACGCCAAATTCATTCATACCTCGCTGGCAATCCGCCTGCTTAAGGCATATAGCGAGCACGAATTTGATATCGAGTTGACCGAATATACCATCAAGGATCCGGTGATGAATATCGTCTCGGATCTGTTTCAGAGAAAGCCCGATGTGATCGGATTCTCTTGTTATATCTGGAATATCGAAGAAACTCTCCGGGTGATAGACATTGTCAGAAAGGTCATGCCTGAAGTAAAGATTATTCTCGGCGGTCCAGAAGTTTCCTATGATACAGGCTACTGGATGGAACGCGCGCAGGGCGTCGATTTTATCGTAATGGGCGAAGGCGAAGAGACGTTTCATCATCTGCTGCAAGTGATCGAGGGCGACCGAAAATATCATTTTGTTTACGGGATAGCGTATCGGAAAGGGGAAGAGGTGATTATCAATCCTCCCCGTCCGAAAAGCGAGCTGGATTTACTTCCGTCGCCGCATCGCTTCCAAGAAGATATTCCGAATCTCGGCAAACGAATCGTTTATTTCGAAACCAGCCGGGGCTGCCCGTTCCAATGCCAGTTCTGTCTGTCGAGCATCGAAAACGGTGTACGCTATTACGATATCGAACGGGTGAAGGCGGATATTACGTATTTGATCGACAACGGCGCCAAAGTCATTAAATTTCTGGACCGCACGTTTAACATCAATCACACATACGCGATGGAAATGTTCAAGTTCCTGATCGAACATAATCGGGGCTGCATATTCCAGTTCGAAATCACGGCGGATATCATGCGGCCGGAGGTGCTTCAATTTTTGGCGGATAACGCCCCGGAGGGGATTTTCCGCTTTGAAATCGGGGTGCAATCCACGAACGATCCGACGAATGTGCTGGTCAAACGCCGCCAGAACTTCGAGAAGCTATCGCGGACCGTCAATATCATCAAGAACAGTGGCCGAATCGCGCAGCATCTGGACTTGATTGCCGGCCTTCCGGAGGAAGATTACGATACGTTCCGCAAAACCTTTAATGACGTATTCGCGCTCAGACCTGAAGAGCTTCAGCTGGGATTCTTGAAAATGCTGCGAGGAACCGGACTTAGGTTGAATGCGGAAAAATATGATTATTCCTATATGGACCAGGCTCCATATGAGATTCTTGGAAGCCATAAGCTTCCTTTTGGAGATATCGTACGTTTGAAGCGGCTGGAAGACGTTCTGGAGAAATATTGGAATGCCCATCGCTTGGATCATACGCTGAATTATTTGATGAAGCATGAATTCGAGTCGCCGTTTGACTTCTTCCAAGAGTTCGGGGATTACTGGGAAGGGCAGGGCTGGCAAAAAATCGGCCATCAGCTGGAGGATCTGTTCATGCGGCTTTCAGCTTTCCTCACACATCGCGGAGTCAAGCGGATGGATGTGGTGCTGGGGCTGATGAAGCTTGATTACTTCCTGAATCATAAATACAAACCACGCAAAATCTGGTGGGAATCGCCGATCAACAAGGATGAATGGAGCTCGTTCATGCGGGCGGTCCTGGAACATCCTGAGACGGTATCCGGCAGCTTCGCGGAGCTTCAGCTCAGTGAACGCGAGCTGCAAAAGCATGCGGTGCTGGAAGTGCTGCCATTCTCACTAGAGAGCGTGCTTGCAGGCGGCACGGGCGATTCGGCAGAGGGAGAGGACACCGTTCAGCAGCTGCTGATGGTACTGTATCAGCAGGATGACAGCGAGCAGGCGGTCTACTATACGATGGATTTGGCATCGGCCGATTCGGCTGCCGTGTAAGTCACAGTGAAATCCACTTTTGAATAATAAAAAAACGCTCTTGGCTCGTGGAGGAATGGACTTCCACGAAACCAGGAGCGTTTTTTTGCCAAAGAAGCACAGATAAGCCGACTAAGTCGTTGATGACTGGAAGGGGACTTCAGCCGAAATATGACGGTCTAACCAATCCTGCACGTCGCTTGTCACTTCATCACGGTTAATCTCGTTCAGCATTTCATGGCGGCCATCCGGGTACAGGCGGCATTCCACATCGGAAATGCCGAGTTTCCGATAAACGGCTTCCAGGCGGCGAACGCCGTCACCGTTCATTCCTACCGGATCATTCGCGCCGCTGAACAGGTAGATAGGCTTATGCCTCGGAATGCCTGCGTAGCCTTCAGGCTGCTGGATATCCTGCAGCAATCCGAAGAAATCGCGGAAGAAGGAAGCCGTACAGATTGCCCCGCAGAACGGATCCTCAATGTATCGGTCGACTTCATTCGGGTCCCGTGACAACCAGTCAAAAGGAGTGCGGGGCTTGGAGAAGGAACGGTTGAACCCGCCGAAGACAACCGCATTCATCATCATGCTGCGGTGGGATTCTCCAAGGAGCTTGCTCTGCAGGGAAGCGAGGGTTTTGCCGGCACGCAGCATTCCGCGCGGGCCATTCGTACCGGATAATATAAAACCGTCAAAGCCCTCGGACTTTGTCATGATCACCTTTTGGACAAGGAATGATCCCATGCTGTGCCCCATCAGAAATAGGGGCACGCCGGGATGATTGCTTCTCACTTGGATGCCCAACTGGACCAGATCCTGAACCATAAGCTGAAAACCGTTTTCTCCGACATGCCCAAGCTGCTCGGCCGAACCGGCAGTGAGCCCGTGTCCACGCTGGTCCGGAGCATAGACGGCATAACCGGCCTGAGCCAGTGCTTCCGCAAAGCGCCTGTAGCGTTCGGCTGTTTCACACATGCCGTGGGAGATCTGAAGTACAGCCTTGACGGCGGTGCCTTCAGAAGGGAGCCACTCGTAAACCTGTATTTCCGCTCCATGCGGTCCGGACAGCGTAAAGATTTGCTCATGCAAGCTCATCACTCCCCCATCGTTCATTCGGGACTTGAATAGTTTAATCTATGCTTCTTTAAGACAGCTAAGGATTATTCCGGCAAATATGAACGAAGCACCGTTGCGTTTCCTTCCAATGTATAAGAACCCAGATTGGCCGGAAGAAGGAAGCATTGTCCCGCTTTGTATTCCAGAGATCCGCCGTTCCAGCCCAAGGTGCCGTTTCCGTCACAGATGACCAGAATGGTAAAGCTTGCAGGCGTGGTCTGAAGACTCCAAGCGCTTTCTACAATCCCTTTTTCGACGATGAAGTAAGGGGATTTGGCCAACTGCAGCCACTCGCCGGCAGCAAGGCCGTCTGTTTTCATAGTCGTGGCGCCGGAGCCTTCAAACGCAGTAACATTCAAGGAATCCTCGATATGAAGCTCACGGGGTTTGCCGTCGAGTCCTGGGCGATCGTAATCGTAGATCCGGTATGTCGTATCCGAGTTCTGCTGGATTTCCGCAACGACCACTCCGGCGCATAGCGCATGCACGGTACCGGCCGGAATATAAAACGTGTCTCCTGCGGCAACGGGTACTTCACGGAGCGTATCCATGACGGTTCCATTTTCCAGTGCTTCTTTCATGCTTTCGCGGGTAACTCCGTCTTTCAGGCCGTAGATGATTTTGGCGTCCGGTTTGGCATCGAGAACATACCACATTTCCGTTTTGCCAAGCTCGCCCTTGGGAAGACCTTCGTAGTCATCGGTAGGGTGCACCTGAACGGACAGGTTGTCATTGCAGTCCAGTAGCTTGATGAGCAGAGGGAAGCGTCCGTTTTTTTCGGAAAAACCTTTACTGCCAAACCATTCTTTACCCAGTTGCTCACGGATTTGATCAAGTCCCTGTCCGGCAAGCTCGCCGTTGACGACGGTGGTCGTGCCGTTCGGATGGTCGGCGATCATCCAACCTTCGCCGATATGTCCTTCGGGTGGGGTGAGGCCAAATTGCTCCAGGGCGCGACCGCCCCAGACGCGTTCTTTGAACTCGGGTTGAAATTGTAATGGATACGGTTGTGTCATAGTTGCATCTTCCTTTCGTGGTCAATCATCTGATGGATGAATCAAACCGCTTATATCTATGTTGAGGTGCACATGATAGGATGTGTCACTGCGGTTTAGCGCTTTTTTTCAATGGCGATGACATAGGGAGAATCGCTGCGCTGGAGCTGCCTGTACACCACCGTTTGGCAGCGATCCTGCGGCAGTTCGGAAGCCCATGCCGTGACAGCCTCAGCTTCCGCGTCTCCTCCGGCATGGCCTGGATAGAGCACGACGGTGATGATACCCTTTGGACGAAGCATCGATAAGGCCGACTCCAAAGCGCGGAGTGTGCTGTCGCCCTCCGTGATAATGGTTTTGTCGGAATCCTGCGAAGGCAGATAACCCAGATTAAACATAATGGCGCCTATGCTGCCTTGTATCTTGGCGGGGATCCATTGCTCCATAAGGTCATGGCTCGCAAGAAACAGGGAAATGGAAGCCAGGCTGTCAGCCGGCTCCCGGGAGATTCGCTCTTTGGCAAGCGCAAGCGCCTGTTCCTGAATGTCGAAGCCGTAGACACAGCCTTTTGGGCCTATTGCCTTCGCGAGAAACGCCGTATCGGCGCCTGTACCTACCGTGGCATCAATTGCTGCGTCACCAGGCTGGAGGCGTTCTCCGATCTGCTTGTGCGCAAAGCTGAGCACTGATAAAAAGCCCATGGTTATGCATTCCTCCAATATTTACCCTGCCACGAATCGCGTGCTTTGAGCTCGGCGTCGATGCCGTTTAGCACTTCCCATTTCTTCATGCTCCACACCGGTCCGATGAGCAGTTTGCGCGGTGCATCGCCGGTGAGCCGGTGTACGATCATTTCCGGAGGGAGCATTTCCAGCGTGTCGACGATCAGCTTGATGTATTCGTCCTGCTCCAGGAAGCGCAGGAGACCGGCTTCGTACTGCCGTACCATGGGCGTTCCCTTCATGAGATGCAGCAGGTGAATTTTGATCCCTTGTACATCCATTTTGGATACGGCGCGGCCGGTTTCAAGCATCATCTCGTGCGTTTCTTGAGGCAGACCGTAGATGATATGGGCACATACCCGGATGTTATGCTTGCGGAGCTTTTCAACAGCATCGATGAAACATTGGGTATCATGGGCCCGGTTGATAAGCTCGGAGGTCGAGTCATGCACCGTCTGCAGTCCCATTTCCACCCACAAGTATGTCCGCTGGTTCAGCTCGGCCAAATATTCGATGACGTCGTCCGGAAGACAATCAGGACGAGTCGCGATTGATAATCCCACCACGCCCGGCTGTTGCAAAATAACTTCGTAGTATTCCCTCAGCTCTTCAACCGGAGCATACGTATTGGTATATGCCTGGAAATATCCGATGTATTTGGCATGCGGCCACTTCAAATGCTGTTTGTCCCGAATATCGTTGAACTGGGTCACCAGATCGTCCCGCCGCTTGCCGGCAAAATCTCCCGATCCTCTCGCGCTGCAGAAGGTGCATCCGCCTCTGGCGATGGTGCCGTCGCGGTTCGGACAGGTGAAGCCCGCATCGAGCATGACTTTAAAGACCTTTCCGTCAAACTCGCGGCGCATTTCTGTATTCCAGGTATGAAATCTTTTATCTCCCCACAAAAGCGGAGAGTCTATGGTTGGTGAGTTCATTTCGGTACTCCTTTTTGGCATATCGGCAAGGCTACAACCAGAAATGTTCTTTTACGCTTGCTCTATTGTAGCAAAAAAATGAAGTGAAGGGTATGAGCCCGCGAAGAAGCAGTCATTTTAAGCGTAAATCGGGCATATGCTTTATTGAAAAAACTTACATGAAATGTTATATTTATTTTAGCGTCAACAGTTCTCATCTTGGGTAATTACATTACAGAATTCATAAAAGCATGGCGTCTCGGCTACCATATGATCCGTGAGGTGATAATGATGAATTCGTTAACCAGGGAAGCTTCAGAGAAGGGTAAAATCGCTGTGGAATTGACTCCGGAGGAGGCGCTTGCCTTGACAGGCGTTACATTTAATGGG
The DNA here is from genome assembly GCF_009807035.1 of Paenibacillus dendrobii. GTDB lineage: Bacteria > Bacillota > Bacilli > Paenibacillales > Paenibacillaceae > Paenibacillus_AQ > Paenibacillus_AQ dendrobii. Next base: position 2,611,150 of record NZ_WUBI01000001.1, on the reverse strand, counting down.
AATCCGGAGGTGAAGGCGGAAGCGCGCCGCAAAATTCGCAAAGCCTTCGAAAAGACATTTGATTTTCAGTATCAAGATAGGTTAGACTAACAACAATGAATTCGTTGGACCCCAATTCCAAATAGATTTGGAAAAGGAATTCTGTGCCCTCTGTTATGCAGAGAGCCGGAATTCTTTTTCTTTTTGTCGGAGAAAAAAGAGGCTTCTATGCAATTTGTTCTGTACTAGCTCTTTACATTTGGCTGCATCTTCGGCACAATATTTCAGTAACCGTCCGCATGGGCTTCCCTTGCGCGGATATCAGACAGTAATGAAAGCGGAGGTATATCATGCGTTTACGCGGCAGAAAAGGAATCCGGGAGAGTCTGGAGGAGCAGGAAGGCTTCGTGATTCTCGATCCCCGGTCGAATAAAGGGAAATGGCATACATTGTTCGGGAACGATCATCCCGTTTATGTGGAGCTTGGCATGGGCAAAGGGCAGTTTATCAGCCAGATGAGCTTCCGCAATCCGGATATCAATTTTATAGGTATTGATATGTATGATGAACTGCTTCGCCGGGCCAGTGAAAAGGCGCGCATAGCTTGGTCCGAACGCGATGTCGAAGTTCCGCCGAATTTGCGCCTGGCTTTGGCGAATGTCGAATTTTTGGAGGAAGTTTTTGAAGAAGGGGAAATCGAACGGATTTTTCTGAACTTTAGCGATCCTTGGCCTAAAGCCAAGCATGCACGGCGTCGTTTGACTCATCCGCGTTTTTTGGAGAAATACCGGTCCCTGCTGAATGCAAACGGTGAAATCCATCTGAAGACAGACTCGCAGACTTTGTTTGAATTTTCGCTCAATTCTTTTGCCGATTATGGTCTGCAAATGACGAACATTTCGTTGAATCTTCACCGAGAAGGAGCGAACGAAGCGCATGTCATGACCGAATACGAGACGAAATTTTATGGACAGGGCGTTCATATCCACCGCTGCGAGGCGATCGTGGGCGATGAGGCGCTGAAGCGCTATCAGGAGCACCGTCTCGACAATTACCGCATGCAGGAGAAGCCTCATTCGGGGGATTCTTTGCAGGAAGACGAGTAATGATAAGATTTAATCCATGAACAAAGCAGCGACCCTCTTGCACCATGTCAGAACTCATTTCATGCATTGAGCCAAGTGATAAACAATATATCTACAGCAAAGAAGGTGCCTTCCTACGAAGGCACCTTCTTTGAGTCCAGCATATCGATAATGCTCTGCGCGCTCTCCATCGGGCGGTAAAGGGCAATGCTCTGGAGCTGCTCTTCCCTGCGCTCGCGAATGGTTTCGAGCTCTGTCATCAGTTTGTTCATCCATTTGACGATAACCTCCAGGGAAGAAATGGGCTCACCCAAACCCTGGGCCGTGAAATAATGGCAATTTTCTTCCTCCTGGCCCGGCAGGGGATGGTGGAAGAGCATGGGAATCCCCTTCGCAAGACCCTCCGTGCAAGTCATTCCGCCCGGCTTCGTGACGAGCAGGTCGGACACCTCCATGAGCTTGTCCACTTCCTGAGTAAAGCCGATCAGCCGAATATTGGGGTGATTATAACGCGAATCCTGCTCCAGCTTCTTCAATACCTTTTCGTTGTTTCCAAGACAAAAAAGAATCTGAACATCATCACGCCAGCGGGTCAGAAAGTCGTTGATGATCTCATCGCTCATAATGCCCCAACCGCCGCCCATCACCATCACGGTAGGCATATCCTTTAATTGGAATGTATCGCGAATATCTTCTTTTTCGGGATGCTCCCAAAAATTAGGGTGCACCGGGATGCCGGTTACCTTAATTCTGCCGGGGGGCACTCCCTGCTGAATCATCTTGCCTCGCACTTCCTGGGTGGAAACGAGATAACGATCCACTTCCGGACTGATCCAGGTACCATGGGCATCGTAGTCCGTGATGACGGTGCAGAGCAATATCTTTTCCCCGAGACGCTTCAGACGAGATATGACAGCACTCGGGATCGGATGCGTACAAACGACAATATCCGGTCTCAGCTGATTGACGACATTTTTCGTATGGGTATAAAAAATGCGGTGCAGTGCGAGCGTCGTGAACCGGTTCAGCGATTTGTTATATTGATGGCGGTACATCATACCGACCAGCCTTGGCTGGGAAAGCACGGTTTTTTTATATGCTGTAATGATTAAAGGAGCAACCTTTGGGTTCAAAAAACTTCCAAGCTCAAGGACTTTCGTCTGAACATTCGGTGATAGTTTGCGTAGACTGCTTGAGAGTGCGTACGCAGCTCGAGTATGTCCAGCACCAAAGCCTTCAGATAATAACAATACTCTTTTTTTGATCACTCTCAGTTCACCTGTTCCTGCTTGTATTTCCTTATATCCCAGATTATCGACTTTAGGGCCACAATGCAACTGTTACTGCAGCTACAGAAGTACCAATGACAGCTCCTGCGAGCACGTCGGAGGGATAATGCAGTCCTAGATAGATTCGAGATACCCCTACCAAAAGGCTCAGTGGCAGAAACAGATATATCCATTCCGGATGACCCAGTATCAGTGGTGTGGCCAGCGAAAAGGCGGCCGTTGTATGCCCGGACGGAAAAGAATGATCTTTTAGCGGATTGCGAAAGGTGCGCGTTCCCGGCAATGCCAGATGGGGCCGCAGCCTCGGATACAGTTTCTTGGCCGCTGCGACAGGGATATGGCTGACAGCCAGGGATACGGCAGCCTGCGCGCCGGACTTGCTCCAGGAGGAAGAGCCGATGTACCAGATCAGTAAGGATGAGGCAATCGTAAAAGTGGCTCCTCCCAGGTGAGTAAGGTGATAAAGCCAAAAATTGAGGAAACGGTTATGGAGACGTCCATTTATATATTGAAACAGCTTCCTGTCGATCAGTATGAATCTCATGAGCAAACGTCTCATTCCATTCCCCCGTTTAACGCCTTGGTCAGGCTGTATTTGGACTGGCGGCGGACCCGGATTGCTTCCACTTTTCATTAATCATATTTTCTATTCGTTTCTTTTTCAAGGCGAAACTCCTGTATTCCGAGTGAATGAGGGGTAATTTTGACTTCACTTTACAGAACCTTTACAATGATTCAAACAGCGGGAATCCGTTTAAGAGTTAAGTGATTAATACTTGAGATTATACCTTAACCTACGTTTTTCTTTTTTAGGATCGCAGATTAGTATCAACTTTTCGTGGACTTATTTCGTTTATAAATATGGAATACGGTTATGATGTGAATTGATAAGGAAAAAGATGATTAAAAAAAGGGGGGACTAAAGAAATAAAAACCCGGTAAATAGCTGAAAATAAGAACTAACGGTCATGAATATAAGCTTGAAGTGCCTCAGATGGCTAAGATAACACTTCTCTTCGGCTTTTTAGGTACCAGAGCAGTTATTAAGCTTTTGACAAAAAGCTTAAAACCGTGGAAAATCGATATGTCGCTCGAAGACATACCGAAATATGAATTTCGAATGCCAAAGGTCATAAGGGTCATAGAAAAAAAAGAACCGTAAATCAATCCGTAATCTACAGAGAGAAAAATCGATTATGAGGGGTAAAAAAGGGGGGTTCTGAGAAACATGTTAGACGCCATTTTTATCGCGCTCCAGATTCTTCTGGCCGCGATCGGTGTATACCAGTTTGTGTTCTCGATTTTGGGTCTGTACAGGAAAAAGAAAAAACAACATTATCCGGCAACAAAATCCTTCGCGGTGCTAGTAGCCGCCCACAATGAAGAGCAGGTCGTAGGGGCGCTCATGGAGAACCTGAAGGAGCTCGACTATCCGAAGGAAATGTACGATGTTTTCGTCATTTGCGACAACTGCACGGACAATACCGCGAAGATCGTACGTGAGCATGGCATGAACGCTTGCGTTCGCACGAACAACAATCTTCGCGGTAAGGGTTATGCCATCGAATGGATGCTCAAAGAACTCTGGGCTATGCCTCGCCAGTATGATGCAGTCGTCATGTTCGACGCCGACAACTTGGCGGATGTGAACTTCCTGAAGGAAATGAACGATGATTTGTGCTCCGGCGCACGCGTTATCCAAGGGTACATTGATACCAAGAATCCGGAAGATTCCTGGATCACAGCCGCATATGGTATTTCCTACTGGTATATCAACCGTTTGTGGCAGCTTTCGCGCCATAACATGAATATGGCCAACTTCCTCGGAGGTACGGGGATGTGCTTTGAAACGAATCTGCTGAAGGAAATCGGCTGGGGAGCAACCAGTCTGGTCGAAGACCTTGAGTTTACGATGCGCAGCGTCAAGCGCGGTGTGTATCCGAAGTTCAATTACGATGCGAAAGTATTTGACGAAAAGCCGCTGACATTCAAAGCTTCGGCAAGACAGCGTCTGCGCTGGATGCAGGGACATTTTACGGTAGCACGCCGCTACTTCTTCCCGCTGCTATGGCAGAGCATCAAGGAACGTAGTCTGGTCAAACTGGATCTTGCTTTGTATGGAGCCAACGTATACATCGTACTCCTGACTTTCCTGATGACAGCGGTGATGTGGGTGGACAGCACGTTCTTCCAAGGTCCGCATATCGCTAATCTGTACGGATACCTGCCGGTTTGGCTTAGCTTCACGGCCATTGCCGCAAACGTGTTTACGTTCTTGGCAGCCATGTTCCTGGAGAAGGTTACTTACAAGAAGGTGTATCTATACCTGATACTCTTCCCGATCTACCTGATTTCCTGGTACCCGATTACGTTCTACGCTTTCTTTACGCAAAACAACAAGCAGTGGAGCCATACCGAGCATACTCGTGTGGTTCGGCTGGAGGAAGTGCAGAGCAAGCAGGGCTAAGTTTTCGAATCCATGGTTGACAACACGTTTGCATATATGTTAAATTATTTGAGTACGTTAAAAAGAAAAAAGGATTTTCAAGAAGAAGCACCAGCTTCTCACCTGATCGACTTCGGTTGACGGGTTCGTGATCCGATGATTTATGAATGTGAACTTTCATGAAACGTTGATCATAGGGATGCTGGTAGATGACACCGGTATCCCTTTTTAATTTTGTTTTTTCTTGAGAATTACCCATATGAACATGGAGGTGGACGGTTATCAGTAAGGATCATATGATTAATGACGAAATTCGGGCGAAGGAAGTTCGTTTGGTCGGCGCGGAAGGCGAACAGATCGGTATCAAACCGATTCGGGAAGCACTTCAAATGGCAGTGGACCTGAATCTTGACTTGGTGAATGTGGCGCCTCAGGCGAAACCACCTGTATGCCGCATCATGGATTACGGCAAGTTCCGTTATGAGCAGCAGAAAAAAGAAAAAGAAGCCCGTAAGAATCAGAAAATCGTTGATATCAAAGAAGTATGGTTCCGAGCTAACATTGAGGAGCATGATTTTCAAACCAAGCTTCGCAATGTCGTCAAGTTTTTGAAAGACGGCGACAAAGTGAAATGCTCTGTCCGTTTCCGCGGACGTGAGATCACTCACGCCAACATTGGCCAAAAGATTTTGGAACGCGTCAAAACGGAGGTTGCTGAAATTTCCGCGGTTGAACGCCAACCGAAATTGGAAGGCCGCAGTATGATTATGATTTTGGCTCCAAAAGCCCAATAGTCCTGAGGAGGAAGTACAATGCCTAAAATGAAAACACATAGCAGCCTGAAAGGCCGCTTCAAAGTAACTGGTTCCGGTAAAGTAACTCGTTACAAAGCTTACAGAAACCATTTGCTTTCCCACAAATCCAAACGCGCTAAACGCGTGCTCGCTGGTAACCCAGAAATGGCTCCGGGGGATGTAAGACGCTTGAAACAAGGCTTGGCTAACTTGAAATAGTTAACAACACATTTTTGGGAGGTTTATTATTATGGCAAGAGTAAAGGGCGGATTCGTTGTTCGTCGTAGACATAAGAAAGTATTGAAACTCGCAAAAGGTTATTTCGGTTCTAAACACCGCATTTTTAAAACAGCTAACGAACAAGTGATGAAGTCTTTGGTATATGCATACCGTGACCGTCGCACTACAAAACGTAACATGCGCAGATTGTGGATCGTTCGTATCAATGCGGCTGCTCGCATGAACGGATTGTCTTACAACAAACTGATGCATGGTTTGAAACTGGCTGGAGTGGACATCAACCGCAAAATGCTGGCTGATCTTGCCGTGAATGACATCACTGCATTCAACTCTATCGCTACTGTAGCTAAAGAAAAAATCAACGCATAAATCTGCGTTATTTTATAGAAAAAACCGCCTTAACCGGCGGTTTTTTTATGGAGTAAAAAAGGTGATTGCTAAGAGTCAGGAAAGCTAACACAGATTACCTGATTACTCTGCGCATAAAATGGATTTCCAATGAGATGCTGTGGTAATCTTTTAACGCATTAACGCGTGTTGTTATAATATATGACAAAGAGTTTACTCTAACTGTAAAATATTTCATTAATGAAGCGCTTACATCCGGTTTACTTCAAAAAAAGTTTTCAAATGTGATATAAATGTGCTGGATTTTGACGATTCGAGAAGGTATAATCTGAAATGTAAAAAGACCGACATTTGTACAAGCCCATTCTTGCAATTAATTGACCATAGATCAATTGCTGGTCAGGGCGGAACGAATGAGAGGAAAGAATTCATTGTAGGGGGACAAAATTCAATGAAAAAGATGTTCAAGTTGTCGCTGATTATGCTGCTCGCGTTTTCAGTGGTACTCGCTGGCTGCGGTAAAAAGAAAGAAGAAACAGGCGCAACTGGCGGCGATTCCGCAGGAACTGCAAAGTCGGCTGTTAAAGTAGGTTTGGTAACTGACGTGGGCGGGGTAAATGATAAATCCTTTAACCAATCCGCTTGGGAAGCTCTCGAAGGTTTGAAGAAAGACAAAGGCATTGATGCTCAATATCTACAAAGTAAGTCCAAAGAAGACTACGTTACCAACTTGAACAAATATGTAAAAGGTAAATACGACCTCACTTGGGGGATCGGTTTTGACCTTGGCGAAGACATGAAAACCGTTGCAGACCAAAATCCGGATGCACATCTTGCAATTATTGATGCTGTCGTGGACTCTCCTAACGTTCGTTCCGTAACGTTTGCTGAAAACGAAGGCGCATTCTTGGTAGGCGTCGTTGCGGGTAAAATGACGAAAACAGGCAAAGTCGGCTTTGTCGGCGGTTCCAAAATTCCGGTTATCGTTCGTTTTGAAGCAGGCTTCAAGGCTGGCGTGAAAGCGGCTAACCCTAACGCTGAAATCAAAATTAACTACACTGGCGCATTTGACAAGCCTGACCAAGGTAAAGCAGCTGCGGCTACCATGTACAACGACGGCGTAGACATTATCTTCCACGCTTCCGGCGCTACCGGTACTGGCGTATTTAACGAAGCTATTTCCCGTAACAAAGCAGGCGGCAGCAAAGTCTGGGTTATCGGCGTTGACAAAGACCAATCCCTGGAATTCGGCGATGATGTAACACTGACTTCGATGGTTAAGGGTGTAACGACGGCTGTTGACAAAGTAACTAAAGAAGTAATCGACGGAACGTTCAAAGGCGGATCCGAAACGCTGGGTCTGAAAGAAAACGGCGTTGGCCTTGCTGATACTTCGAGCAAAAACGTTCCTGCAGATGTACTCAAAGAAGTTGAGGACTACAAACAAAAAATTATCAGCGGCGAAATCAAAGTTCCTGAAGAATAAGACTTCAATGCACTGATCATCAGAGATATAAGTGTGTTTATTAAACGGCAAGGCTGGTTGATATAACTGGCCTTGTCTTACGTTCTTTAGCAAAAATAATGATATAAGGGTGATCTCATGGATGCAGCGACCCCTGTCGTTGAGTTGAAGCAAATAACCAAACGCTTTCCCGGCATCGTTGCCAACGACTCTATCAGCTTAAAGCTGCACAAGGGCGAGATTCATGCACTGCTTGGTGAGAACGGTGCGGGGAAATCAACCTTGATGAATATCGTTTTCGGATTATACCAGCCGGATGAAGGAAGCATTGAGGTTAACGGTACTCCTGTCACCATCGATAGCCCGAATAAGGCGATCGAGCTTGGCATTGGCATGGTGCATCAGCATTTCAAGCTGGTACAACCTTTCACCGTAACCGAAAATATTGTACTTGGCATGGAGCCGAAAAAAATGGGAGTCCATCTGGACTACAAAACTTCGGTTGCCAAGATCAAGAAGTTATCCGACCAATACGGCCTCAAGGTCAATCCAAACGCTAAAATACAGGATATTTCCGTCGGCATGCAGCAGCGTGTCGAAATTTTGAAGACGCTTTATCGCGGAGCAGACATTCTTATTTTTGACGAACCGACGGCTGTGCTTACACCGCAGGAAATCAGCGAATTGATGGGCATCATGAAGCGGCTGGTTGAAGAAGGCAAGTCCATTATCCTGATTACGCATAAGCTGAAGGAAATCATGCAGATTTCCGATACGGTGACTATCATTCGCCGCGGTAAGGTTATCGATACTTTGAAGACCGAAGAGACCAACCCGAACGAACTGGCGGAGAAAATGGTCGGACGCAGTGTGTCCTTCAAAGTGGACAAGAAACCTGCGACGCCGAAAGAGACTGTTCTTGAAGTTAAAGGGTTGACTTCGAAGAACAAAGACGGCATTGCCGTACTGAATAGTCTCAATCTCAAAGTCCGGGCAGGAGAAATCTTAGGAATCGCCGGCGTAGACGGCAACGGTCAAAGTGAATTGATCGAGGCTTTGACTGGACTAAGCCATGTGGAGAACGGTATCATCGAACTGAACGGCAAGGACATCACGAACAAAAGTCCCCGCCACATTACGGAAAGCGGAGTATCTCATATTCCGGAGGATCGTCATAAGCATGGACTCGTGCTTGATTTTTCCATGAGCGAAAATATGGTGCTCGAAACCTATTATCAGGCGCCGTACAATCGAGGCGGATTTCTGAACAAGAGTGCGATTGACAAACAGGCAACGAGATTAATCGAGCAATTTGACGTCAGAACGCCGAGCATTGAGACGAAAGCTCGTTCCCTGTCTGGTGGTAATCAGCAGAAAGCCATTATAGCCCGGGAAATAGATAAAAACCCTGATCTGCTGATCGCGGCTCAGCCGACGCGTGGTCTGGATGTTGGCGCGATTGAGTTCGTGCAGAAACAGCTTGTTGCCCAGCGCGACCAAGGCAAAGCCGTACTCCTGATTTCTTTTGAGCTGGACGAGATCATTAACGTTTCTGACCGGATTGCCGTTATTTACGAAGGGCAAATCGTCGGCGAAGTATTGCCGGAAGAAACCAATGATCAGGAGCTAGGCCTCATGATGGCGGGCAGCAAGATTGCGGGAGGTACAGCATAATGAGCAAAGTATTCAAGATCTTTTCTGTTAACAGCCTCCTGGTACCGCTGGTAGCCATTGTACTTGGTCTTATCGTGGGTGCGATCATCATGCTGATCGGCGGTTATGACCCGCTGCTTGCATACAGCTCCTTGTTCTCGACTGTATTCGGGAATGTATATGATTTCGGGGAAGCGATCCGCGAAATTACGCCACTGATTATGACAGGTCTCGCGGTTGCGTTTGCGTTCCGTGCCGGGCTGTTCAACATCGGTGCCGAAGGTCAGTACATTATGGGTATGACTGCCGCTACGGCAGTCGGCATTAAGCTGACAGGCCTTCCGATCGTGGTGCATGCGCTTGTCGCGATTATTGCCGGAGGTTTGGCGGGCGGTATTTGGGCTGGCATTACCGGTTACCTGAAAGCCAAACGCGGCGTTAACGAAGTTATCATTTCGATTATGTTGAACTGGACGGCTTTATATTTGGGTAACTATATCGTAAACAACTTCCTGCTTCAGAAGGGCCAACAAAAATCTGAAGAAATCAAAGATACTGCGTCCATTTCCATCGGGTGGCTATCCGAAGCATTCGATAATGCGCGGATGCACTGGGGTACGGTTATTGCGATTTTGGCTGCGGTCTTCTTCTTTATCTACATGTGGAAGAGTAAGCAAGGCTACGAGCTTAGAGCGGTGGGGCATAATGGCGATGCGGCCAAATATGCGGGTATGAACGTGAAAAAGAATATCGTTAAAGCGATGTTCATCAGTGGTGTCTTTGCCGGCTTGGGCGGAGCTTTCCAGGTTCTCGGCGTATTCCATTATCAAGCAGTCTTTACCGGGTCGCCTGGTATTGGCTTCGACGGAATCGCGGTGGCGTTGATCGGCATGAACCATCCGTTCGGTATTTTGCTGTCGGCATCTCTATTCGGCATATTGACTTACGGTTCCGCCGGCATGAGCTTTGGTGCCGATGTTCCTCCTGAAATCATTCGTATCGTTATCGGTTCCATCATATTCTTCATTGCTGCACAAGGCATTGTGCGCTGGGTTCTCAAGCCCTTGTATCTTAAGCGCAAGAAAGAGAAGGTGTTGTAAATGGATTGGATGACAACAATCGGCCAGCTGATTAATACGACGCTCGTCTTTTCTACGGCGCTTATCTTTGCTGCCATAGGCGGCATCTTCTCTGAACGTTCCGGGGTTACCAATATCGGTATTGAAGGTCTGATGACCTTCGGTGCATTTGCTGCGGGCGTGGCATCTTTTTATGCCGAAGACGCAGGTATGGGAGCTGCATCTCCGTATATCGGTTTGCTGGCCGCTTTGGTCATGGGCATCATTGCTTCGCTGATTCATGCCGTGGCATCCATCACGTTTAAAGCGGACCAGGTTATCAGTGGTGTCGTTATTAACTTTTTGGCGGCGGGAAGCACGCTGTACATGGTTAAACTACTGTTTGACGGTGCAGGTGAAACCACGCTGCTGAAGGAAGGTCTGACAAAATGGCCAGTCCCATTGCTGTCGAAAATCCCGATTATCGGGGAAGGCATTTTTAACAACTACCCGACAACCTACTTGGCCATTATTTTGGTACTCGTAGCTTTCTACGTGTTGTACAAAACTTCGTTCGGCCTTCGTCTGCGCGCTGTCGGTGAACATCCGAGTGCTGCGGACACGGTAGGCATAAAAGTGCTGCGTATGCGTTATATCGGCGTTATTTTGAGTGGCGCGCTGGCTGCTCTCGGCGGTGCCACCATCACGTTGACGACAACGAATACGTTCTCGCATAATACGATTTCCGGCCAAGGTTTTATTGCGATCGCTGCAATGATTTTCGGTAAGTGGAATCCGCTTGGAGCCTTTGGTGCGGCTGTATTCTTCGGTTTTTCCCAGGCGATTGGGAACTACTTCCAATTGTTTGCTTGGTCCAAAGATATTCCTCAGGAATTTATCTACATGCTGCCGTATGTTCTCACGGTCGTTGTACTCGTGGCCGCAGTCGGGAAGTCTTCCGCACCTGCCGCTCTCGGGGAACCGTACGATCCGGGCAAGCGATAATCAAGAAGCAAGATCTACCATGTCAAAGAGGCTGCATTCCATCAATTGGGATGCGGCCTTTTTTTCGTGAATGCAGTATCTGGGCGGTGAAGACAGGGCATCCAACTTGCAGGTACACCGGGCTATGGAACAAGCGCTTTGGCAACTAGCGGAATAGACTGACATTGAACATATTTGGAGGAGGGATTTCATGCAACAGTCTGTTACCCGTAAACAAGCGCAAAAGCTGATAGGTCAACATATAGTAGCTGTCAAAAAAGACGGTAATCTCGTTACTGGCAAGCTGGTTCGCATATCCGGCAACCGCCTGATTCTTCAGCGCAGCAAAGGGAAAAAAGTACAAACAAAGGCGATAATTCCTCTCGTCTTGTTCGATCTTTTGGCCATCGGAACGGCTCCGTTTGCCGGCGGTTTCTACGGCGGCGGGTTTGGCTACGGCCCTGGTCCTGGTCCAGGTCCATACGGCGGTGTTCCGGGATACGGCCCTGGTGGTTATCCGGGGGGATATCCAGGAGGATTCGGATTTTTCTAAGACATGGATGGGATAAACTCTTAAGATGGCGCATACAGAGCCCGCAATGAAATTTCCCGCTAAAAGCGGTCTGTCTTTCGTGGAACTGCGTTGACAGACTTTTTTTTCTGTAGCCGGGTTATAATGTTTTTTCCAGTTCATGGCACTGGTTTTGAGTGTGGAACCGCACTGTAACATAACCCAGCTTTTTGTAAAAAGATAAACCGTTGGCATTGCCGGCATCAACCATTACTTTGGACCGTTTGCACCCGCGTGACACCGCAAATTTTTCAGCGTGAACCATGAGCGTATTGCCCCATCTTTTGCGTTGTGATTCGGGTGTGACGGCCAACATATCGATATATAGCAGTTCGCCATGTAAAAAAAAATGCACAAAGCCAAGCGGATTATCCTCGTAACGCTGGCACGCGACAAGAGTAATGCCGCGGGCCAGTCTTTTAGGAATATCTTTACGCACGGCCTCCAATTGAACCGGGTTTAAATGCGACAGCGGGACAAGCTGGGAATCGATGAATCGCATAATGAACGCGTCGTCTTGTTTGGGTCTCCGATACCTGATCATCATGCCTTTCCTCCCTTCAAGCTGGGCTTCTTCAAAGGTGAATACATGTCATCATATGAGGGAAGGTGGAAGTCTGTGTTTAGTTGATTCAGAGCATGATTTTATCCTTTTGAAAATATGGGTATTGACTTTTAAGTTCGATGAATCATATAATGTGTCTAAACATTTTAACGAACATATCGTGATCGGCAATGAAGAGGACGAAGTTTAAAGGGCCCTTTTGCTCAGAGAGTGTGAGGAATTGCTGCAACCTCCACCAGAATCCCTTTTATACGAGCTCACCTCGGAGCTGTTTTCCTGAAAAGCGCTAAAGCTTATTAGGGAAAATCGTCAAGTCCACGTTACGGACTTTAGGTATATGAGACGGCAGGCTCTCTAATGAGTGTCGTTCCTTATTTCTATACCTGATGAGGCCTAGCATTGCGAGATGCATGGCAAATATGGGTGGTACCACGGAAGCACAACCTTTCGTCCCTCACGCAGAATACTTCTGCGTGGCGGACGGAAGGTTTTTTGTTTTCTACAGATGTAACATGTATGTAAATTATGAGGAGGAGGATGACTGATGAGCGCGCAAATTCCTGAAGTGCGGTCTACAGAACAACTACGTGAGAAATGGATGAAGCCGGAAGTCATTACCGGTTCGGAAATACTGCTTCGGAGCCTTTTGCTTGAAGGCGTTGAGTGTGTTTTCGGATATCCAGGCGGGGCAGTGCTTTATATTTACGATGCGATGTATGGATTTGAGGATTTCAAACATGTGCTAACTCGTCATGAGCAGGGAGCAATCCATGCGGCGGACGGCTATGCAAGAGCCAGCGGCAAAGTCGGCGTATGTATTGCAACGTCGGGACCGGGGGCGACAAACCTGGTCACAGGAATTGCCACAGCTTACATGGATTCCGTTCCTCTGGTAGTCATTACCGGCAACGTTGCCACAACTTTGATCGGAACCGATGCGTTCCAGGAAGCGGACATCACCGGTATTACGATGCCGATTACGAAGCACAGCTACTTGGTGAGAGACGTAAAGGAATTGCCGCGTGTGATTCACGAAGCTTTCCACATTGCTTCGACAGGCCGGAAAGGTCCGGTACTGATCGATATTCCGAAGGATGTTTCAGCAGCACTGACTTTGTTTGAGCCCAGCAGTAACGCGGTAAACCTCCGCGGATATAACCCTCGAATGGTGCCGAACAAACTGCAGCTCGACAAATTGGCTCAGGCTATTGAAGAAGCGGAACGTCCGATGATTCTTGCAGGCGGCGGGGTAATCTACTCCGGAGGCCATGAGGCATTGTTCGAATTCGTGAAGCGGACCGAGATTCCAATCACGACTACACTTCTTGGACTTGGCGCCTTTCCAAGTGGCCATGAGCTATGGACAGGAATGCCAGGGATGCATGGAACGTACACGTCGAACATTGCGATCCAGGAATCGGACCTCCTGATTAATATCGGGGCCCGCTTCGATGACCGGGTGACAGGCAAGCTTGACGGGTTTGCTCCTCATGCTAAGATCGTGCACATTGATATTGATCCCGCGGAAATCGGCAAGAACGTTCCAACGGACATCCCGATCGTCGGTGATGTGAAGACGGTTCTGGAAATGCTTAATCCGGAAGTGAAACGTGCAGCCAAAGCGGATGCATGGAGAACACGGATTCAGCAGTTGAAAATGGAACAGCCTTTCCGTTACCAGGATTCCGATACCGTACTCAAACCGCAGTGGGTTATCGAAATGCTGAACGAGACGACCAGAGGCGAAGCGATCGTTACGACGGACGTAGGACAACATCAAATGTGGTCGGCACAATATTATAAATTTAACCAGCCGCGTTCGTGGATCACATCCGGCGGCCTTGGAACGATGGGCTTCGGATTGCCTTCCGCAATCGGTGCCCAGATGGCTCATCCAGAGAGACTCGTCATTTCGATCAACGGAGACGGCGGTATGCAGATGTGTTCGCAGGAACTGGCTATTTGCGCCATTAACAACATCCCGGTCAAGGTTGTGATTATCAATAATCAGGTGCTTGGCATGGTACGCCAGTGGCAGGAGCTGATATACGATAATCGCTACAGCCACATAGATCTGGAAGGCAGCCCTGATTTTGTGAAATTGGCAGAAGCCTACGGTGTCAAAGGACTTCGGGCGACCAACAAGGAAGAAGCGCGCAAAGCATGGGCGGAAGCTCTTGAAACGCCTGGACCTGTCGTTGTCGAGTTTGTGGTCAGCAAGGGTGAAAACGTGTATCCGATGGTAACTCAGGGCTCGACCATTGATCAAATGTTGTTGGGAGATGCATAAATATGAGTATGAGACATACCATTGCCGTTCTAGTAAATGACCAACCTGGCGTTCTGCAGAGAGTCTCCGGACTGTTCGGAAGACGCGGATTCAATATTGAGAGCATCACAGTAGGACAGTCCGAAGAAACGGGTCTATCACGGATGGTCATTGTGACCCTCGGTGATGAGCAGACGCTGGAGCAAATCGAGAAGCAGCTGTATAAGCTGATTGATGTCATTAAGGTCATCAACCTCAGCTCAAATCCTATGGTAGCCAGGGAGCTAGCGCTCATTAAAGTGATCGCTGAACCGGCGAATCGTCCTGAAATTATGGGTGTGGTAGAAACCTTCCGCGCATCGGTGGTAGACATTGGCAGCCACAGCCTTATGGTGCAGGTGGTAGGCGACTCTACAAAGATTGATGCGATGATTGAGCTTCTGAAGCCTTACGGTATTCGTGAGCTATCCCGCACAGGTGTTACCGCTATGATTCGCGGAAATGTATAAACATGCAAATTAATGATATCGGATAAAATGCCCGCCGAAGAGCGGGGGTTTGAAGAGATCACCGAATTCATAGCTAAACATCCGGGAGGTCTCCTGAAACACCCGCTCTTCATGAGGGTTCTTTTTAAAAATAAAGGAGGATTTATAACATGGCAGTTACAACTTATTATGAACAAGATGCAGAACTTAGCGTATTGAAAGGTAAAACCGTTGCGGTAATCGGTTACGGAAGTCAAGGGCATGCTCAAGCACAAAACTTGCGCGATAGCGGCGTGAAAGTCATTATCGGTCTTCGTGAAGGCAAATCTTTTGATAAAGCCAAAAACGACGGCTTTGAAGTTCTCTCCGTAGCTGAAGCAACAAGCAAAGCTGACATCGTACAAATCCTGATGCCTGACGAAACTCAAGCATCGGTGTACAAAAACGACATCGAACCAAACCTGAAAAAAGGCGCGGCTCTGATGTTCTCCCATGGTTTCAACATCCATTTCGGACAAATCGTGGCTCCTAAGGATGCGGACGTGCTTCTGGTAGCTCCAAAATCCCCAGGTCACATGGTTCGTCGTACTTACGTTGAAGGCTTCGGCGTACCGGGTCTGATCGCAATCGAGCAGGATGCAACCGGACAAGCCAAACAAATCGGCCTTGCTTATGCAAAAGGCATCGGCTGTACCCGTGCAGGGGTTATCGAAACTTCCTTCCGCGAAGAAACCGAAACCGACTTGTTCGGCGAGCAGGCTGTACTTTGCGGCGGTGTAACTGCCCTGATCAAAGCTGGTTTCGAAACTTTGGTAGAAGCTGGATATGCTCCGGAAATGGCTTACTTCGAGTGCTTGCATGAAATGAAGCTGATCGTTGACATGATCTATGAAGGCGGTATGGCTAACATGCGTGATTCCATCTCCAACACAGCGGAGTATGGTGACTATGTAACTGGACCTCGCGTTGTAACTGATGAAACGAAGAAAGCAATGAAAGAAGTACTTAATGATATCCAACAAGGTAAATTCGCACGCGACTTTATCCTTGAAAATCAATCCAACCGCGCATTCCTGAATGCGACTCGCCGCAATGAAGCAAACCACCCGATCGAGGTTGTAGGTGCTCAGCTGCGTGAAATGATGCATTGGATCAAGAAATAATCATATTTATACGATAATGATCCTTTTCCCGCTGGGAAAAGTGAACCTTTCCAATGCGGCCGTGCACCTAGCGTGAGCCGCATTGGTAGTTTTTATAGGTTTTTGGATGATAAGGAGGTGCCTTGGACTTGCGAAAAATTTATGTATTTGACACAACATTGCGCGACGGGGAGCAGTCTCCTGGCGTAAACCTGAATACCCGTGAGAAGCTCGAAATCGCATATCAACTGGAAAAACTGGGCATTGATCGGATGGAGGCAGGTTTTCCTGCAGCATCTCCCGGAGATTTGGCGGCAGTAAACGCAGTAGCCAAAGCGGTGAAAAATGTGACGGTGATCGGTTTATCCCGTTCCAAAGAACATGATATCGACGCTGTCCGTGAAGCATTGATCGGAGCGCAGGATCCATGTATCCATATTTTCCTGGCGACATCGCCGATCCACCGAAAGCATAAGCTGAAAATGGAAAAGCATGAGGTGCTGGAAACGGCGCAATCGGCTCTGCGTTATGCGAAGAAGTATTTTTCCAAGATCGAATTTTCCCTTGAGGATGCCGGACGCACGGAACTGGACTTCATGGTCGAAATGGTGTCTATGGCCGTAGGCGAAGGCGTGAAGGTAGTGAACATTCCGGATACGGTGGGCTACTTGAACCCGTCCGAATACGGTGCCATCTTCAGACATCTGAAGGAAAACGTGCCTGATATCGAAAAGGTACAGCTCAGCGCGCATTGCCACAATGACCTCGGAATGGCGACAGCCAACACCCTTGCCGCGATTCAAAACGGTGCCGATCAAATCGAAGGCACGATTAACGGCATCGGTGAGCGTGCGGGCAACACGGCAATTGAGGAGATTGCCATGGCTCTGGAGACACGTCAGGAGTTCTTCGGTGCCAAGACTTCGCTCAATCTGTCTGAAATCTCCCGTACGAGCCGCTTGGTCAGCAAGCTGACGGGCATGGTGGTGCCTGGCAACAAGGCGATTGTCGGAGCGAATGCGTTTGCACATGAATCCGGTATTCACCAGGATGGCATGTTGAAAGAAAAAACGACGTATGAAATCATGACCCCTGAGACCATTGGACTGAAGGAAAGCAAGCTGGTACTGGGCAAGCATTCCGGACGTCACGCTTTCCGTGAGAAGCTGCTGGACATGGGCTATGAACTGGATGAGCAGGAGCTGAACCAGGCCTTTGCCCGATTCAAGGAGCTTGCGGACAAGAAGAAGGAAGTTTCGGATGACGACATTATGGCTCTCGTAGAAGAGAAGCTGGTCGATACGCCGGAGGTCTACAAACTGGAAACGATCTATGTCACTTACGGTAACCGCTCGGTACCTACGGCCAAAGTGCGCATTATCAAGGGTCAGGAGCAGGGATTGGAAGAGGAAGCAGAGGGTAATGGTTCGGTAGATGCCATCTATAACGCTGTCGATAAAGCGACAGGAGAAGAAGTCACCCTATCTGACTACTCGATCAAATCGGTCTCCCGCGGTAAGGATGCGCAAGGTGAGGTGCATGTCGTCCTCACTCAGAACGATGTCTCGGCGCAAGGCCGCGGACTCAGCACGGATATACTGGAAGCGAGTGCCCGCGCTTACGTGGATGCTTTGAACCAGTTAATCGAGAAGCGTAAAACATTCAGCAAGAGAGAACGTGCGAGCTTGTAAGAGCGCGCCATATCCCTCCTTGCTGATAGCACAGAAAAGGCAGACCGCTATGACTTGCGGTCTGCCTTTTCTTGTGAACCAACGGATTTAACCGTCTTGTCACTAAACTGGGTTAAGTATGATTACCAAGCATAAGCTTCCGGTGCTTCACCGCCCGGACCAGGGAAGATTTCATCCAGCCGCTTCAGTACGGCCTCGTCAAGCTTGACGTCGATCACGTGGAGTGAGCTTTCCAGCTGTTCCAGCGTGCGTGGACCGATAATCGGTGCCGTAACGGACGGGTGCGTCAGCAGCCACGCAAGCGCTACATTGTCCTGAGGTTCGCCGAGCTCGTTGCATAATTCCGCGAAGGCTTCCAGCTGTGCGCGATGCTTTTCAATTTTTTTCGAGTTATTGCCGCTGCGGGTGCCTTCGAGTTTCTTCAGCGCATTGCGTCCCAGCATGCCGCCATCAAGCGGGCTCCAAGGAATGACGCCGAGCCCCATTTCTTTGGCGGCAGGCAGCACTTCAAGTTCAGGCAAGCGGCAGTTTAGATTGTATTTATGCTGTTCTGCGACAAGGCCGAGAAAGTGGCGATTTTGTGCTTTACCTTGAGCCTGGGCAATTTGCCAGCCCGCAAAGTTGCTGGAACCGACATACCCGATCTTTCCTTGGGACACTGCGAGTTCAAAGGCTCCCCAAAGCTCGTCCCAGGATACATTGCGGTCTACATGATGCATCTGATACAGCTCAATATGATCGGTTTGCAGACGTTTTAGCGAGCCTTCCAGGTGACGGCGGATCTTGTAGGAGGACAAGCCTTCCGTGCTGTTAGGGCCATCGGCAGGATCATGCATATTTCCATGGACCTTGGTCGCCAAGACCACTTTCTCGCGTCGGCCGCCGCCTTGAGCGAACCAACGGCCGATAATGGTTTCCGTAAGACCGGAATTTTGGCCCCAGCCGTAAATATTAGCGGTATCAAAAAACTGAATTCCTGCATCCAAGGCAGCATCCATAATGCGGAATGCTTCTTTTTCATCCGTTGCGGGTCCAAAATTCATGGTTCCCAGGCACAAACGGCTAACCTTCAGACCTGATTTACCGAGATAGGTGTATTGCAAAATCGTTCAACTCCTTCAACGCAGATTTGGGTCTATACGATACCATTTTACCCGGAGGAGTCTCAAATAGGAATGTGGGAAGTTACGATTCTGGGGCGGGAAGGTTACATTCGGAGGCTTCTTATAGGAAAATACTATAAAGGTGATAGATTCTATATCTTGGTCAACTGCCCTGCGAATATGATACAACAATAGATAGATAATTAGATCAGTGAGTGAAGTAACCATAAGGAGTGACGGAAAACATGCCAGAAGTGAAGAAAATTGCCGTAATCAGCGGAGACGGAATAGGACCGGAGGTCGTTGCGGAAGCCGAGAAAGTGCTTAAGCGGACGGAAGAGTTGTTTGGATATTCGTTCGAGACAGAACATGCTCTCTTCGGCGGCATTGCTATTGACGAGAAGGGTACCCCGCTTCCGGAAGAAACACTGTCCGTGTGTAAAAATGCCGACGCTGTACTTCTGGGCGCTGTAGGCGGCCCGAAATGGGACAGCAATCCTAAGGAGCTTCGTCCGGAAACCGGTCTCCTGGGCATTCGCAAAGCACTCGGTTTGTTCTCCAATCTGCGTCCGGCAGTTGTGTTCGATTGCCTGAAGGATGCTTCTACACTGAAACCGGAAGTGCTTGAAGGAACGGATTTGATGGTTGTTCGCGAATTGACCGGCGGCATTTACTTTGGTGAAAAGTTCAGACGCCAAGGCGAGCATGGAGAAGAAGCGGTGGATACTTGCGCATATAACGTGGTTGAAGTGGAACGCATTGTGCGCCAGGCTTTCGAAATCGCCCAGAAGCGAAGCAAGAAGCTGGCTTCCGTTGACAAAGCCAACGTGCTTGAAACTTCCCGCTTGTGGCGTGAAGTCGTCATTCGCGTATCGGCGGATTACCCGGATGTTGAGCTGGAACATGTGCTCGTGGATAACTGCGCAATGCAGCTCCTTCGCCGCCCGGCAAGCTTTGACGTTATCGTCACGGAAAATATGTTCGGAGACATCCTCTCTGACGAGGCAGCGATGCTGACCGGTTCCATCGGTATGCTGGCATCGGCCTCCATGGGTGAAGGAGCATTTGGATTGTTTGAGCCGGTACACGGCTCCGCACCGGATATTGCCGGACAGAATCTGGCGAATCCGATTGCAACGGTCCTGTCGCTTGCCATGATGCTTCGCCTGACGTTCGGTTATTCTGATGCAGCGGATGCAATTGAAGCGGCTGTGTCTCAGGTCCTGAACGATGGACACCGCACCAGCGATATTGCTGTAGATAAGAGCAAGGCGATCGGCACCCGTGAGATGGGCGATCTGATCGTAGCGGCCATCAAGAAGTAATATAGATTGTTGCCCTTACCAATAGCAAGCGGGTGTCACTTTCCGAAGTGATGCCCGCTTGTTGCATGTATCGCTCAGGAAAAGCATGTTGTTTATATATACATATATAATAGGAAGCTTTTGTTCACGATTTTATTTTATTTATAATTATTATAAATAAATAACCGATATAATCTTGACTTTGAAATGGACGAATGATACCATTTTAAATGTAGGTTCCAGACGGAATCAATGATCATATGAAATAAGAAAAACTTATGTTTTTCTTTCATATAGAATGGACGAATGAGCTCATTCTATATATATCTCAAAGGAGGATTTATAACATGGCAGAACGTTTAGTAGGTAAACCAGCTCCTGATTTTACAATGGAAACCGTATTGGGTGACGGTTCCGACTTTAGTAAAGCAAGCCTGACCGACTACCGCGGTAAATGGCTCGTATTCTTCTTTTATCCTTTGGACTTCACATTCGTATGCCCGACTGAAATTACAGCATTGAGTGAAGCTGCTTCCCAGTTTAAAGCTCTTGATGCCGAAATCCTGGGCGTAAGCACAGACTCGATCCACAGCCACAAAGCATGGATCAACACTCCAACAGATGCTAATGGTCTGGGACAAATCAGTTTCCCGCTGGCTTCGGATATCACTAGATCCGTTGCTAAGGACTATGGCGTATACATCGAAGAAGAAGGCGTAGCACTGCGCGGACTCTTCATCATCAACCCAGAAGGCGAACTGAAATATCAAGTGGTTAACCACAATGATATCGGCCGCAGCGTTGAAGAGACGCTTCGCGTATTGCAAGCTCTGCAATCCGGCGGACTGTGCGCAATGAACTGGAAACCAGGCGACAAAAACCTGTTTGCGTAAGATTTCATATGGACAAGCCCCCTTTGCCGGGTGTGAGGATGCCCTCCTTACCTGCAACGGGGGCTTTTTAAGCTAATAGAAGGTGGAAATTTCGAAGGTTTAGACGGAGGGATATACGTTGATATATATCAAGAAGAACCTGCAGAAATTTATATGGAACTATACATCCGAAAAAGGAATTGCCATAGAATAAAGCGAATACATTTATGAATAATACGGTGGAATCAAGAGGAGGGTGAACTGGCATGAGTTATTGCTGCGGAGCGAGTATGGTTGGAACGAAGGGAACATTAAAACATTATCGCACTCAGGTCCACAATGTTCCCCTGCTGTTCTGTCCCGTGTGCCACCGGGTTGAAGTTCATTACAAGGTTGAGAACGAATATGAAATTTTAGCTGAATATGCGCATGGTGACGGAGCCGGGGAAATTGATTTCCAGGACTATGTTGTGGAAGATGACGAGACTATTTTCGAAAATGTCGTCAATTGCGAAAAGGAGGATCCCAAGGACATCGTACAAAGCCAAATTGACATGGCGCTGGACTTGTTGACAGTAGCCAAGCAAATGCAGGACGAGAAATGGGAGGGCGAATTAAAGAAAAGATTGGCCGTGATGAGCCAGCGGCGGCTGCGCTTGCAGCATAAGGCATAATCATGAAAATGGCACCTGTTATGCTTATAGGAACGATTTACCTAACATAACAGATGATATAAAAGCATCAGTACATGTGTATTCATGTATTTGATGCTTTTGTTTTAACATTTTTGAGAGCGTTTCCAAGTCGGGGTTCGAAGTTTTTCCATACATGAAAGCATCTTTGCGTACTTATTTGGGAAAATAACCATAAATTTCTTTTTTCGACAGTTTCTCTGATTGAGTTTTCCAGCTACCTTGTCTATGATAAAACTATCTTTTCTATTGCATGTCTGTCTATGAGGACAAATTGAACTAATGAAAGGATAAGCCCTTCTCCTGAATAAGAGCGGAGCCCTGATGATGCAGGATTGACTTTAGTTCATTTGTATAGATGAAAGAATAGGAGATGGGGGATGGAGTGAATCTTTCATTCTCTTGAAAAGGGGGAGTATCGTGTTGAGCGATATCCAAGAGACATTGTTACAGTCCCTTGAGGCTTTTCAATCCACGCAGTTGGTGAAGAACAAGTACGAAAACATCCTGGAGCATTTGGATAGCGGAGTTATGCTATTTGACAGCGAAGGTGTACTCACGTTTATTAACGTGCAGATGGCCAGGCTGCTCGAAGTGTCCCGGAAATCCCTTACGGGCTGTACGTTATTGCAGATTTTGCGTCATCCGCAGCTCAGCCGTTTCAAGAAGAAGAAGATTCTGCGGATTTATCGCGAAACGATTTTTCACTGCAAGAAGTACCACGAGCTCACGGATGAATCCGGGCGGCAGTGGCTGCTTACCGTAACTTACGGTGATCAGATGGACGGAGATTACTTGTTTAGCGTGAAGGATGTATCTGATTTTAAGCAAATCGAACAAACCGCTTATCGGAACGATAAGCTGGCCATGCTCGGTAAAATATCCGCCTCCATTGCACATGAAATCCGAAATCCGCTGACTGCAATCCGGGGGTTCATTCAACTGCTGCGTCCCCATCTGATTAAACTGGGAAAAGATGAATATGCCCGTATTATTCTTATGGAAATCGACAGGGCCAATGATATCATATATGAGTTTTTGAATTCATCGAAGCCTTCCGCGCCTCAGACGACCGTGATTCCGGTCTCCTCTTTACTGAAGGAAGTCGTGCTGCTGACCGAGAGCGAGGCGCTGATGAAAGGCTGTCAGGTGCTCCTGCATGATGATATTCTACCGCTGCATATCTCTGTGGACGTGAAGCAAATCAAGCAGGTGATATTGAACATGGTTAAAAATGCGATGGATGCGTTTGACCTTTTGACAGGGGAAAACGGGGGATTAATCGAGATCCGGGCGCATCGCGACAACAAGAATGTACATATTTGCATATCGGACAACGGTAAGGGGATGGACCATAATACGCTTTCCCACCTGTTTGATCCGTTCTTTACGACGAAGGAGAGCGGGACAGGCCTTGGGCTGTCTGTCAGCTACCGGATTATTAAGAATCATAAGGGGTACATTGCCGTTAATAGCACGGTCGGAAAAGGGACGGAGTTTGTTATTTCTTTGCCAATCGTGGAAATCGTATAGGGTGATGAAGAAAAAGCCTGTTCCTCAAGGTTAGGGGGAGCAGGCTTTTTTTGTAATGATGAAAGAGGGTCAGGCGAGAAGATATTAATTGTATCGGGATTCTTACATAATAGCTGGACCCACATTCCACTACGAAGTTCTAAAATTTGATAAAACTAACGGAGGATAAAGGTGCGGAAGAGTCGGTCCGGATGAATATGGTTGGCGTTTGATTTCGGACAAGCGCACGACGCTTGGTATGCTTGACGAGCATTCGCCAACAACCCGTTTTTTTGGGCTAAAGATACGGTCTTTGGAGTTGCTTTGGACAAACGTGGAATAATATATATGATTAAACGTCCGAAAACTCAAGACAAAAAGGAAGATGGCCCATGAAAGGACATTCCGATTCCGGATCTATACAGGTTTCAATCGATTGGAAGGAAAATCTCGACGCGGCGCAGTATGATGTGGACGCGTTTATTGTATTGGTATCACCTCAGGGCATACAGGATGGGAGCATGCGTCAGGTCTGGACTTCACTGCTTCTGCCGCTGATGGAAAGCCACCTGTTTCAGGCTGCGCCCTTTCAGACATATGCCGTTCCGCTGCCAGGCCGGGGGGAGTACCGGACCGTGATCTTCGTAGGTGCTGGAGAGCGTCCCCTGACATCCGAGGAACTGAGGATCGCCTCTGCGCAGGCTGCCAGAATGGCGCTGAAAATGAGGGCAAAAAAGCTGGCCTGGGAGCTTAGTTCTCCGCTGGTCACTTTCACGGCCGAACAGCATGCGAGAATTGCTGCCCAGGCGATGACGGAGGGAATGATTTTGGGTTCTTACCGTCATAAGCAATACAAAAAGAGCAATTCCGAATACAAGGGCTTGGAGCAGCTGACATTTTTGCGAAAAGGCAAGGTTTCGGGTGTAGAGATGGCGGATTGGGAGGAAGGTATCGCTCGCGGACGCGCTTTTGCTGAATCCACTTGTATAGCCAGGGATTTAACCAATCTGCCGGGCAATTTTCTCGTGCCTGAGGATTTGGCCAGGGCTGCGGTGGAGGTGGCAGAGAAACACGGATTGGAGTCGACGGTTCTGGATGAGAAACAGCTCGCAGCCATGGGAATGGGCGGATTGATCGCCGTCGGACAGGGGAGCGTGCACCCGCCACGGCTAATCATGATCAAGTACCAAGGCAAAGACGACTGGGAAGACGTCATCGGGCTTATAGGTAAAGGAATTACCTTTGATACGGGAGGTATTTCGCTCAAGAGGCGGGTTGGCATGGAGGAGATGATTAGCGATATGGGCGGAGCCGCCGCCGTTCTCGGGGTCATGAATGCGCTGGGAAGGCTCCGTCCTGCGGTGAATGTCGTGATGGTCATCCCGGCAGCGGAAAATATGCCGGCTGGAAATGCCTTTAAGCCGGGGGATATCATCCAAAGCTACAGCGGGAGAACGATCGAGGTACTCAATACCGATGCAGAAGGCCGGGTGGTGCTTGCGGACGGGATGGCCTATGCGAGGGAACAGGGGGCCGCTAAGCTCATTGATGTCGCAACGCTCACGGGAGCCGTGCTCTCGGCTTTGGGAGATGTCGCCACAGGAGTGGTTACGAATGACGATACGATGCTTGAGGAGTTCATTCTGGCCTCCAAGCGCACAGGGGAAAAGGTATGGCCGCTGCCTGCATACAAAGAGTTCTGGGATATGCTGAAAAGCGATGTAGCCGATCTCAGCAATAGCACCGGTTCCAGAGGCGCTGCGATTACAGCCGGGCTGTTTATCGGAACCTTTGCGGAAGGGCTGCCCTGGATTCATTTGGACATTGCCGGAACGGCTTTTCTAAACAAAGAGCGGGGCGTCAACCCGAAAGGGGCAACCGGGGTTATGGTTCGTACCCTGACGGAGTGGATTCTTGCGCAGGAAGCACCTGATCAATAACAGCACGCAAAGGGCAGATCCCTGGTTCGTTCGAACCTTGGAGCTGCCCTTTGTTAGAATGCGTACTTTCATACGAATTATCGTTTGTTTGGGAAACCTCTGCTTGCCGTTTTTGCATCCTGCATCGTTGCCTCCAAAGTGGAGCGCACGGCGCCTGAGAGTCCTGGTTTCAATATGTATATATTTCGAAATGTGCACGGAGCGTGAATAAATGCATAATCATCTTTACTTTAGCACTGTGAATCAAGTATGATGAGATAATAAATTTTAATACGGAAGGAGCAGGTTTTTTTGAAGACAAATCCCTGCAAGATTGTGGATTGTACAATTCGAGACGGTGGACTGGTGAACAATTGGGATTTCAGCGTTGAATTTGTACAGAGCTTATATGCCGGACTGAATGAGGCTGGCGTTGATTATATGGAAATCGGCTACAAAAATTCTCCGAAGCTGCTCAAGGGTGCCGATCAGGCCGGGCCATGGCGCTTTTTGAACGATGATTTCCTGCGTGAGGTCATTCCTCAGAAGGGCAAAACCAAGTTATCTGCTTTGGTGGATATCGGACGCGTGGACGTCGATGATATTCTGCCTCGCACGGAAAGCATGCTCGACCTGATTCGCGTTGCCTGCTATATCAAAGATGTGGACAAGGCACTTGATTTGATCCAAACGTTCCATGACCGTGGTTATGAGACAACCCTGAACATTATGGCTTTGTCCAATGTCATGGAAAATGAGCTGATTGAAGCTTTTGAAATGATTAAGGATAGCGTCGTTGACGTCGTATATATCGTTGATTCCTACGGCAGCCTGGATCACAAGGACGTGGAATATCTGGTAGAGAAGTTTAAGAAGCATCTGCCGAATAAACGTCTGGGCGTACATACGCACAACAATATGCAGCTGGCGTTCTCTAATACGCTGACTGCGGCAGAGCTTGGCGTGGAACTGCTGGATGCTTCCGTATACGGTATGGGACGCGCTGCAGGAAACTGCCCGACGGAGCTTTTGGTAACGCATCTGAAAAATACGCATTATAGCCTGCGCCCGGTGCTGGATATCATTGAGCGTTACATGATCCCGCTTCGTGAAAAGGAAGAGTGGGGCTACCTCATTCCTTACATGATTACGGGCACGCTGGATGAGCATCCGCGCTCGGCGATGGCACAGCGTGCATCGAAAGATAAAGATAACTATGTGGAGTTTTACGATAAACTGACCACACCGGAAGTGAATTTCGACACGAAATAACCGGAATTCAAATCATAAAAAAAGCTTGACCGCGTAAATGGCGGTCAAGCTTTTCTTTTTACTATTTAATACGGACGTATTCCCGTTCCCCTGTATCCTTATTATAGTACACCTGGTATTTGAGGCCGTCGCGCGGATCCACGAATATTTCGGGTGTCGGCGTGAATCTTCCGCTCATGAGATCCCTGCGGCTGGCATCCTCATCCTTCCGACGGTAGCGGCGGTCGAAGAAGCGCCAGCTGAGCCATAGTAGAAGCAAAAACACGACAAGCTGTAATCCATACACCAAAACGACAGTCACGATGGCTCCCATATGAACGACCCCGTTAACCGACAGGTCGAGTTTTTACGACGGTTCCGTATGCAACGATCTCGCTCATATTGTTGCCGATATCCCCGCTGTCGAAGCGCATCATCACAATGGCGTCTCCGCCCATGGCGTGCGCGTTTTGCACCATCCGATCCATCGCTTGCCGGCGGGCATCCTCAATCATCTGTGTGTACTGCTTGACCTCACCGCCAACCAGTCCTTTTAAGGAAGCCATGATGTCTCCACCGATTCCCCGCGCCCGGACAACGACGCCAAATGTCGTCCCCAGTACCTCAACTACCTCATGATTATGTATGTGCTCCGTCGTTGTAACGATCATCCACATTCACTCCTTCAGTGTGATACCTTATTTTACGGATAAGTGCGAAAAAGGATTCAAATATTTATTCATCCCTGCCTTCTGTCGAAGGGTGACGGGGCCGCAAAATTATTGTCTGATCCTAGCAGGAAAAGGCGTAGAAATGTGGAATTATTTAGCATGAAACCATCTTCAATATTTTAGGATAACCCGGGGGTCAGATGGCTTTATGCGTACAAGAGTTGAGGAGAAACGAACGATCAAAGCAGCCCTATGGGGAGTAGTGTTATTTGCAGCTGTACAATTGGCAGAGTCCGTTTTTCAGTTTCAAGTCATGGATAAAGATGCATTTAGGACAGTATTTATTCTTCTCAGCAGTTGTTGCGTAGCAGCGAGCTTTGCTATTTTTTCGCAAGGGTGGTTATTATTCTCACACAAACTTTCGCGGTACAGACTGTACACGGCCGCATTGTTTTTATGCGTGGCGGTATTTGATCTGTTGCAGACCATGAGTTTGATGGGAGTCTCCTTTTTCGGGTATGCGCTGACTCAGAATGATGCCTTGTGGCTGCTTATTTTATCGAGGATGCTCTTTGCAGCGGGAATTTTATGCATTTACAGTATGAAGGATTCGATGGTCTCACGGACACATAAAACCATTGTTTTTACGGTGACAAGCCTGCTGTTGGTTCTATCCATTGTACCGTTTGCGATTTTGAATCCAACAATGCCGGTACTGACCAACGAAGGAAGCATGAATGTTCTCATGAAGGTGGTTGGACTGGGAATCGTTGCCGTTTGTTTAAGCGGTATTGCTTCCATTGTATACCGCGGGCGAAAGGAAAGGGCCCCGTCTCTGCTCATCATTATTCGTGCCTTGATTTACATCGCTATAGGCCAGGGATTGATTATAAGCTCTGATAATACATACGACATCAATTATTTGCTAGGTGCCCTTTGCGGAAGTGTGTCATATTACTTGATGCTAAAAGGTGTTTACCGGTTGACCATTGAGGATCCATTCCGTGAACAGCAGCGCATCGAGGCCAAGATGAACTATTTGGCTTTTCATGATGATTTGACGGGATTGCCGAACAAGCGCAGATTGACCCAGCGTCTTGACAAACTAATGCGGGGAAAAGATACAGAGAAGTCAGGAATCGTGGTATTCAATGTGAACCGTTTCAAGAATATCAATGATTCACTTGGCCATCAGGCAGGTGACCGGCTGCTGCAGCTGGTGGGAGATCGCTTGAAACGGAATTCGCTTCCGAAGGAAGAGATTTTTAGCATGGGCGGCGATGAATTTGCACTTATCCTTCCTGCTCTTGTCAGTGTGGATGCGGCTATGAGCCGAATTAGGGATCTGCTTGCGATGTTCGAGAAACCCGTCACCATTGATGATTATGATTACCATATTTCGCTGTGCGCCGGCATGGCTGTCTATCCGGAAGATGGAGATACGGCAGAACAGCTGATACAGCACGCGGATACTGCGGTTCATCATGCAAAGGATTATGGGATCGACGTGCGTCATTTCGTGCCTTCGATGCAGCGGAAGGCGAAGGAAAGGCTCAAGCTGGAGAATGATCTGCGAAAGGCACTGGAACGCGGTGAGTTTTATTTGGAGTATCAGCCCCTGGTTCATCTGGAATCGACGGAAATCGTTGGAATGGAGGCGTTATTAAGGTGGAAGCATCCGAAACGCGGTAACGTTTCTCCGCAGGAATTCATTCCTCTGGCGGAGGAGAGCGGCTTGATCGTTCCGCTTGGCGAATGGGTGCTTCGTACGGCGTGCCAGCAGAATAAGCAATGGCAGGAGGCGGGGTATAAGCCGATTTGCGTATCCATCAACCTATCCATGCGTCAATTTCTTCAACCGCAGCTGGCGGATCAGATTGGCCATATTCTAAATGAAATCGGTCTTGATCCGAAGTATGTCGAGCTTGAAATTACGGAAAGCATGACATTTGACAAGGAGACGGCCTTCGATCAGCTGCACAGGCTTAAAGAGCTTGGGGTTTTCATTAGCATCGATGATTTTGGTACAGGCTATAGTTCTCTTCATTATCTCAAAAATATGCCGATTGACAGGCTTAAAATTGATCGATCCTTCGTACATGAGGTCATGAGTGATCATAACGATGCTGCCATTGTATCGACGATCACCTCCATGGCCCATCACCTGCATCTGAAAGTGACAGCCGAAGGAGTAGAGAATGAGGAGCAGCTTCGTTTTCTCAGGGAGCAGCGCTGTCACGAAGGGCAGGGGTACTACTTCAGTAAGCCGATCTTGCCTGAGGACTTCGAAAAGATGTTCTTACTTCATTAGAAGATGACTTGACATGGATGTTCTGAAAAAAGAGTTGCATATCCCGTTTATTCATGATATATTATTTCTTGTCTTCACTACCATGAAGTCGTGAGTAATTACGGGATGTAGCTCAGCTTGGTAGAGCACCTGGTTTGGGACCAGGGGGTCGCATGTTCAAATCGTGTCATCCCGATTTTCATATTGCGGGTGTAGTTCAATGGTAGAACTTCAGCCTTCCAAGCTGATAGCGTGGGTTCGATTCCCATCACCCGCTCCATACATAAAATATAACGCCGAAGAGGCGTTTTTTTGTTGGGCGGAAGTGTGGGAAGAGAACCCACGCGCGAGGGTACGACCGTCCGTGCAGGCTGCAATGAAAGTTCCCACCCAGGACGCGCGTCAACATCTACCTCTAATCGCGAGCCGGAGGCTCGTACTTCAATCCAGATGTTGAGTATTCCCATCACCCGCTCCATACATAAACCATAACGCCGATGAGGCGTTTTTTTGTTGGGCGGAAGTGTGGGAAGAGAACCCACGCGCGAGGGTACGACCGTCCGAGCTATTAAAAGAAGGTCGATGGATTTATTTATCCATCGGCCTTCTTTTGTGTTCTATGAAAATGAACTATACCATAACGCGTGTATGCCCCAGGAAATGCATGGCCGCCGAGAAGCCGGCGCCAATCATGGTTGCACGACTGCCCAGCGTGGAAAAGGCGATTTCGAGCTGCTGCTTGTGATAAGGCAGCGTCCGCTCTGCGACGACTTGCTGCATCGGTCCTTCAAGCCACTTCCTGGCATCGGAAAGCGCGCCTCCGATCACGATCAGCTCCGGGTTGAACCCGTTGATCAGATTCGTGAGTCCGATGCCAAGATAGGAGCCCATTACCTCAAATTGCTGACGTGCAGCCGCATTGCCATCAGCGGCAAGGCGGATCAGCTCCGGCGTATGATAGGCAGGCAGCTCCATCGCAGCCAGATCGTAGGCCTTCTCCGAAGCGTACAGCTCCCAGCAGCCCCGGCTGCCGCAGCTGCAAGGCGTTCCTTCCGCTTCGATACACATATGACCGGTTTCACCGGCGTATCCCCGCGAACCCTTATAAAGCTCTCCGCCGATAATGATGCCAGAGCCAATCCCTGACCCAGCACTGACATACAAAAGATGGCGGACATCTTCGCCACGCCCGAAATTCAGCTCGCCGAGAGCGCCACTGTTGGCTTCATTGTCGATAATGACGGGGATCGAAAAGCTCTCTTCCAGCAGTTCTCGCAAATGAACCTTCTCCCAGGAAAGGTTGGGTGCAAACAGTACAACGCCATCCTCATCAACCATGCCAGGAACGCCGACTCCGATGCCGACAACGCCGTAATGCGTCGTGGGAGCCATGGCAATCAAACCGGTTAGCATCGTCTTCATGTTCTCCAGCACAGAAGGGAAATCATGCTGATCAAGCGGCAGTTCAGTTTCATAAAGGACGGCTCCGTTCAAATTGCATAATACGGCGGTAAGGTGCTTAACGCGAAGCTCCATGCCAACGACACAGCCAGCCATGGCGTTAAAGTGCAGGATCAGAGGCTTGCGGCCGCCGCTGGATTCACCGGGTCCGGCCTCCAGTACAAGCTGTTCCTCCAGCAGTTCGGCAACCAGATTGGAGACGGTGGCTTTATTTAACCCTGTCATTTCCGATATTCTGGCGCGGGACAGCTCGGGATGCTTGCGAATGGTATGCAGGATTAAAGACTTGTTTATTTTTTTGACGAGTGCCTGGTCACCGGTAACTTTCACGTCCAACACATCCTTCAGAAACGTTTCGTTTTTTTCATATGACCCCTAGTCTAGTGTCTTCAACCGTAAATTGCAATATAGAAAACGGATGGTTGGCAACGGGGAGCGGGTTTCTCCTCACAGAAGGAGGATGAATAAAAAATGGAAATAAAAAAACTTAGTTTAACCAATATACAAAGTGGAAATGTTATGTTAGGATGTTGTTGTAAACGTTTGCGTTCAAGGAAATTTTAAGGAGGAGCATACACATGGCATATTTTGAAAACGTCGGAAAAATCAATTACGAGGGCAGTCGTTCAACCAACCCATTTGCATTCAAACACTATAATCCTGAGGAAAAAATAGCCGGCAAAACGATGGAGGAGCATTTGCGTTTTGCCATGGCTTACTGGCATACATTGACTGCAGGCGGCAGCGATCCCTTTGGCACGGACACGGCGGTTCGCGGCTGGGACCATCTCAGCGGAATGGATAAGGCGAAGGCACGCGTGGAAGCTGCATTTGAATTCATGGATAAAATGAATCTGCAGTATTTCTGCTTCCATGACGTGGATATTGCGCCTGAAGGCAGCAGTCTGAAAGAATTTTACGGCAATATCGATACGATTGTGGATTTGATTGAACAGGGCATGAAGTCCTCGGGCAAAAAGTTGCTGTGGAACACGGCGAACATGTTCACGAATCCGCGTTATATGCATGGTGCCGGTTCGACCTGCAACGCTGATGTGTATGCGCATGCCGCGGCTCAGATCAAGAAAGGCCTTGAAGTCGGCAAACGGCTCGGAGCGGAAAACTATGTATTCTGGGGCGGACGTGAAGGGTATGAAACCCTTTTGAATACCGATATGAAGCTGGAAATGGACAATATGGCGCGTCTGTTCACCATGGCGGTGGACTACGCGAAGGAAATCGGCTTTGATGCGCAGTTCCTGATCGAGCCGAAGCCGAAAGAGCCAACCAAACATCAATATGATTTTGATGCGGCTACAACGATCTCGTTCCTGCAAAAATACAATCTGGACCAGCACTTCAAGCTGAACCTGGAAGCCAACCATGCGACATTGGCTGGCCACACGTTCAATCACGAGCTGCGCGTAGCGCGGATTAACGAAATGCTGGGCTCCCTGGATGCGAACCAAGGCGACATGCTGCTCGGATGGGATACAGATGAATTCCCGCTCGATATTTATGACGCGACCCTGACTTTATACGAAGTGCTCAAAAACGACGGTCTCGGCAAAGGCGGCATCAACTTCGATGCGAAAGTACGCCGTCAATCCTTCGAGCCTGAAGATCTGTTCCATGCCCACATCGCCGGTATGGATACGTACGCCAAAGGCCTGAAGGTAGCGGCGAAGCTGATCGAAGACCGGGTGTTCGACGATTTTGTTGAAAAGCGCTACAGCAGTTTTAATGAAGGTATCGGCGCTGATGTAGTATCCGGCCGAGCTACGCTGGCTTCGCTGGCTGCTTATGCACTGGATAATGAATCACCGCGCAAAAACGAATCCGGACGCCAGGAAATGCTGAAGGCGCTTTTGAATCAATATATTTTGGCTGAATAAAACAACCAGGATCATTCTAGACATGCAGCGGAGGTTGCCAGAAGACAGCGTTCTTCGGCAACCTTTTGCTTGTTTAATGAGAATAAATTTGTCAGACTCTTAGACAAGAAAATACCTGAGGAGGCGAACCATGAAATATGTAATCGGAATCGATATCGGGACGAGCGCGGTTAAATCGGTGCTGGTTTCCGGAGAGGGCAAGGTTGTTTGTGAACATTCGGAAGGTTACCCGCTTTACAATCCTAAGCCAGGCTGGAGCGAACAGAATCCGGATGATTGGGCAGAACGTACCATTGTGAGCTTGCGCAGGCTGATGGATAAATCCGGCGCGAAGCCATCTGAAGTAGAAGGCTTGAGCTTTTCCGGTCAGATGCATGGGCTTGTCCTGGTAGACGGGGCGGGAAAGGTTCTGCGCCCGGCGATCCTGTGGAATGACACACGAACGGCATCTCAGTGCCGTAAAATTGAACAAACGCTTGGAAGCAAGCTGCTGGATATTGCACGGAACCGTGCGCTGGAAGGGTTCACGCTGCCGAAAATTCTGTGGGTTCAAGAACATGAGCCCGAAATTCTCTCACAGGCGGAGCATTTCCTGCTGCCGAAGGATTATGTAAGATACCGCTTGACGGGCAGTTTCGCGATGGATTACTCGGACGCGGCCGGAACGCTGATGCTGAATGTGGCGGGTAAAACCTGGAGTCCAGAGATATTGCAGGCTTTTGATCTGCCAATGTCTCTCTGTCCGAAGCTGGTGGAATCCTCCGAACAGACAGGCACGATGCTGCCGGATGTGGCGGAGGCCGCAGGATTGCTGCCATCGACGAAGGTATTCGCGGGCGGAGCGGACAATGCATGCGGTGCGATCGGAGCCGGAATTCTCGGAGAAGGCAAAACGATGTGCAGCATCGGGACATCAGGCGTCGTGCTCTCTTATGAAAGCCGCAAGGATATCAATCCGCAAGGGAAGATGCACTTCTTCAACCATGGCGAAGAGAATGCCTTTTACGTCATGGGCGTAACGCTCGCAGCGGGACACAGTCTTTCCTGGTTTAAAGACACCTTCGCTAAGAATTTAAGCTTTGATGGTCTGCTTGAAGGCATTGAAGAGGTTACCGCCGGAAGCGGAGGCTTGCTGTTTACGCCATATATCTCAGGAGAACGGACACCGCATCCCGATGCAGATATCCGAGGAAGCTTCATTGGGATGGACTCGGGTCATACCCTGAAGCATTTTGCTCGGTCGGTGATGGAGGGGATTACCTTTTCGCTGCGTGAATCCATTGATATCATTCGTCAGTCCGGCAAGGAGATTACGGAGGTGACGGCGATCGGCGGCGGCGCCCAGAACGAAACCTGGCTGCAAATGCAGGCTGATATTTTTAATGCCGCAATTGTTAAGCTCGAGAGTGAACAAGGACCCGCGATGGGAGCTGCGATGCTGGCCGCCTACGGCTGCGGATGGTTCTCTTCACTCGCCGAATGCGCGGAGCAGTTCATCCGTCCCGCCAAAACCTATGCTCCTAACAAGGAGCAGGTAGAGGTATACTCCGAGCTATTTTCGGTTTACCAAGATGTGTATGCGCAAACCCGCGGTTTGAACGAAAGACTTGCGGCTTACCGCAAATAAGATATAAAGTTGAGAGAGCTGAAGTGACAATTCCTGTGAGGTTGCGCTTTTCCGGCTGAATACAGGCCATGGGGGAAGATAGACATGTGGCATCGGATCGTCATGCTGCTGAATGATATTAAAATACGGAACAAGCTGCTGCTATCCTTCCTGCTGGCGGCTCTGCTGCCGGTTCTGCTGGTCGGAGGGTACCTCACCATCGAAATGAAGAAGATGGCCTTTCATAATGCGATGGAGCAAGCCTCCACGAACGTCGATCGAATTAAAAAAAGAACGGAAGAGGTCATTCGCGTTTCTCTCGATATTTCGTACCGTTTATCCAATGATGCCAGGCTCAAAAAGCTGGCCAACCGGCAATTTGAAAGCGTATACGATGTGGTCGAGGCTTACCGGGATTACCCGGATATGCGGGAATATTTGCGGCTCTATAAAGAAATTTCAAACATTCGCTTGTACACCGATAATGCGACCTTGCTGAATAACTGGGAGCTGATCAATGCATCGGATGAAATCAAAGCAAGCGATTGGTATCAAAATGCCCTTCAGCATGAAGGCATGGTCAGCTGGTGGTATATCGAGGATGAACGCGATCACAAAAAGTATTTGAGCCTGGTACGGACCATCGAGTTGGAAAGCCTGAAGAAATACGGCGTACTGGTGCTGAACGTGAATATCAACATGCTGAATTCGATCCTGAGCCAGGAGACCTTCGACACGATGATCGTGGACGACCGGGATTACATTATCGCGGCGAACCGGAGTGACTGGAACGATAAGAAGCTGACGGATATCTCGCTGGACAACAATATTATGACCCAAAGAAGCGGTACCTTCGAGGCAACACTCAACGGTATTCCTTCCAAGGTATTGATAGATGAGCTTAAGCCCGCCTCAAGTGAGAACGGGGTGCGCATCATCTCCGTGTTTTCGATTGGAAGCATCGTCAAAGAGCCGAACAAAATCATTGGGCTGGCACTGACGGTGATCGTGATCAGCATCATTTTGGCGTTTCTGCTCATCTATGGCGTCTCGTCTCTTTTCTCGCGACGGATGTTAAGGCTGAGCAAGCATATCAACCGGGTAGGACTCGGCGACTTCGATACAACGCTGCAGATTGACGGCAAGGACGAAATCGGCCTGCTTTCGCGGCAGTTTAACTCCATGGTCCGAAGCATTCATGATCTCATGGAGGAAGTCACACAATCCAATGAACAGAACAGGCTGCTGGAGCAAAAGCAAAGTGAGATCCGCTTTAAAATGCTGGCCAGCCAGATCAATCCGCATTTCTTGTTTAACGCGCTGGAATCGATTCGCATGGAGGCCCATATGAAAGGGCAGACGGAGATTGCGAGGATTGTCAGGCTGCTAGGGAAAATGATGCGCAATAATCTGGAGGTCGGCAATAACAAAATCCCGCTCCGGCAGGAGCTGGAGATGGTGCGTTGTTATCTGGAGATCCAGCAGTTCCGCTACGAGGACCGGCTACGATACGAATTCCATGTCGATCCGGATACGGAATCCCTGCATGTTCCGCCGCTCATCATCCAGCCGCTTGTGGAGAATGCGGTCGTTCACGGTCTGGATAACAACACGGAGGGGGCCCTCGTCAAGGTGGAGATCGTCCGGACAGAGGACGGAGCTAAGTTTACCATAACGGACAATGGCATGGGGATCACGTCGGATAGACTAAACAAGGTCATGCGTACGCTGGAAGATTCAGAGGAACGCGAAGGAGAACGGATCGGACTGCGCAACGTGCATGTCAGGTTAAAGCTCACCTATGGAGAACCGTACGGCTTATCCATTCACAGTAGTCCCGGCGAAGGGACCGAGATCTCCTTTACCATTCCTATGGAGGGATAATGCAGATGATTAAAGTGCTGATTGTTGACGATGAACCGAAGCTTCGCGAAGGCTTAAGAACATTGATCCCTTGGAATGAGAAGGGGTACAAGATCGTGGATACAGCCGCTAACGGACTCGAGGCTCTGGAAAAGTATGATATGTACAAGCCGGAACTGATCATAGCGGATATACGAATGCCCGGGATGGACGGTCTTGAGCTTATCCGGGAGCTGCGCGGCCGGGGGGCGGACAGCCATGTGCTTATCCTAAGCGGCTATGCCGACTTTGAGTATGCGAAACGGGCCATTACGTATCATATCGATGGATATCTGCTCAAACCGGTGGATGAGGATGAACTGATCTCCTATCTCGATCAACTGAGGGACATGATTATGAAGGAGCATCGTTTCAGTCAATGGCAGGAAGAGGAGCCGTTCCGCAACAGAGAAGCCATTCTGAAGGAATTGCTGCAGCCGGATCTTACTTTGATTAATGGCGATAATCTGCGAAGCCATGCTGAAGCATTGGGGATTCCTAAAGGACCATGTGAGGTAGCGCTGATAAAGTTGAAACGAATGGATGCCCCGGGTGATGCATTAGGGGGCGATATCCGTCAGGCATTGGAGCAAATGCTTGCCAGACATGGACTTGGTATGGTCTTTCCATACCCGCCTTATATAGGTATCCTGCTCACACATCCTTTGCTTAGCCATGAGGATGAACATGCATTGTACCAACGTATTGCTGATATCATCCATCAGGAGCAACTTGAATTCAGTGTGGCTGCCGGCGGAAGCGTTGGGGGAGCGGAGGCGGCTTACCTCTCGTTATCTAAAGCCTGCGAAGCGATGAAGCAGAGTTTTTTCAGTCCGAAGGAATCATTTATACGCGATCATGGAGCCGAAAGCTGCGAAGCTGCCGGGGAATCGCCGGATATGGATCATTCCGAAGCGGAAAACAAGCTGCTGCTGATCGTTGAAA
Source organism: Paenibacillus dendrobii (assembly GCF_009807035.1). GTDB lineage: Bacteria > Bacillota > Bacilli > Paenibacillales > Paenibacillaceae > Paenibacillus_AQ > Paenibacillus_AQ dendrobii. The sequence goes on along the minus strand of NZ_WUBI01000001.1, from coordinate 2,573,659 downwards.
CGGGCAATACGAACAAACTGGAGCAACTTGTGACGGCGATGTGCCGCAGCATGTCGGCGGAGGGAATGGATGAACTTAAACTGAAGGAGCATCTGATCCGGCTCGTGGGAAGTATCCTTGCCAGGCTGGAGTCCGCACACCCTGACATGCGTTCTTTTTTGGCAGAGCATGCGACACCCGTAGGAGCATTCTATCAGAGCGGCCATATCAGCGATCTGATCGAGTTGACGGTTTCTTTTTTTCGTAATGTGTCCGAACAGATCAATCGGGAAAACCGGGGCAACGACATACAGCGGATGATCGACCTGATTCACCGGCGTTATCAGGAAAATCTGAAGCTCGAAGCCCTTTCCGATTTATTTAATTACAATAGTGCTTATCTGGGGAAAATGTTCAAGAATACGACGGGCGAATATTTCAACACTTATCTGGATAAGGTGCGGATGCAAAAGGCAAAGGAATTTCTGGAACAAGGCATGAAAGTCTATGAGGTGGCCGAGAAAATAGGCTACATGAACCCGGATTATTTCAATATGAAGTTCAGAAAATATGTCGGAGTATCTCCAACCTCTTACCGTAAGGGAAAATGACGGTAGGAGGTTTTTTTTGTTTGGGGGAATGTGTGATTTACTTGGTAAAATGTCTAATTTGTATATGATTTTATATCTAATTATGAGGGTACTGCAATCGCTTACATAGGTTTAAAATAAGGGCATAGAGAGGAGGGCATTACCATTGAAAGCGGCAACAATCATACCAGACAGCACTCCGGGCAACAGAGAAAAGCCCCAAAAAACACCTCAATCACGAAAACGTTTTTGGAGAACTTTTAAAAACCAGAAATATCTGTATTTGATGTCACTACCATTCGTCATTTGGGTGTTCGTGTTCAGTTACCTCCCTTTGTGGGGATGGACCATGGCATTTCAAAAATATAAGCCGGCGCGCAGCTTCTTTGAGCAGGAATGGGTGGGTTTCGAGCATTTCAAAACCCTCTTCCATGATGACCAGTTTTTACTGTCGCTGCGCAATACGCTGGCGATGAGCTCCATGGGACTGATTGCAGGATTTGTTTTCCCGATTCTGTTCGCCATACTGCTGAATGAGATTCGCCTCAGTTTCTTTAAACGTTTTGCACAAACGATTTCGTATCTGCCTCACTTTGTATCATGGGTTGTGGCCGCAGGCATTGTGACCAAGATGCTGTCGACCGATAATGGTCTGGTCAATGATGTGCTGATGGGACTCGGCTTCATTCATCAACCGATCCAATTTATGGCTCAAGGCCATCTGTTCTGGGGAATCGTTACCTTGTCGGATGTGTGGAAGGAAACCGGTTGGAACGCCATTATTTATCTCGCGGCAATTGCAGGTATTGGCCCCGAACTCTATGAAGCAGCCCGGGTGGACGGTGCAAGCCGCCTGCGCCAAATTTGGCATATCACGCTTCCTGGAATCCGGCCGACCATTATCGTCCTGCTCATCATGTCTGTCGGCAACCTGCTGAACATCGGCTTCGAGAAGCAGTTCCTGCTCGGCAACAATCTTGTCACGGATTATTCGCAAGTGCTGGATCTGTACTCTCTGAAATACGGTCTCGGCATGGCACGGTATTCCTTCGGTACGGCCATTAACATCTTCAACTCGGTGATCAGCGTCGCGCTGTTGTTCACCATTAACGGCATATTCAAGCGCACAACCAAGGAAAGCCTGCTGTAAAAGCATTTTACGAACATGAACATAGCAGCTACTACGAACTAACATCCATGGAAAGGGGGAACGTGAGTGTGGGCAAAACAGCGTTAGCGCACGGCAAGTCCTGGTCTGACCGGATCTTCGATGCGCTGGTGTTCATTATCGTACTTCTCGTTGTCGTGATCACTATCTATCCGTTCCTGAACGTGCTCGCCATCTCGTTAAACGATTCCATAGACAGCGTGCGCGGAGGAATCACCATATTTCCCCGGCATTTTACCTGGGATAATTATATTAAGATTTTTACATTCAGCGGTTTGATAACAGGCTTCAAAATTTCGGCGCTTCGCACGATCGCGGGTACGCTGCTAGGACTGTTCAGCGCTTCCATGCTGGCTTTTACGATCAGCCGGGAAGATTTCCAGGGACGCAAGTTTGTATCCACTTTTCTTGCCCTGACCATGTATGTTTCCGGGGGATTGATCCCGACCTATATACTGATGAAAGACTTAGGGCTTATGAACACATTTGCGGTTTATATTCTGCCTGGCATCGTAAGCGCATTTAACGTATTTGTAATTCGTTCCTTTATCGATGGCATTCCTTATGCGCTTCAGGAATCGGCCAAGCTTGACGGGGCCAATGATTTTACGATTTACTGGCGAGTGATTCTGCCGCTTGCCAAACCGGCACTGGCGACCATATCACTTTTTCTGGCGGTAGGACAGTGGAACGCTTGGTTCGATACGTACTTGTATAATGGATCAAGCGAATCGCTTACGACGCTTCAGTATGAACTCATGAAAGTACTACAGAGTACGACGGCCGGCAGCGGCGGAGATTATCGTACCAATCTCGTCACGTCAACCGTAAATCAGGTCTCGCCGGAATCGATTAAGATGGCCATCACGATTATCGTGACCGTTCCGATTCTGCTGGTATATCCTTTCCTCCAGAAGTATTTTGTCAAAGGCATGACGCTGGGTGCGGTGAAAAGCTGATCGCTGCTGGGAAGCTAACGGTATCATCGGGGGTGCTCCGCAAGGCCCCTGTTATACGAATAGATTGTTGTCCGAGGGAATAACGAGAACTAAAAACCATCAGGAGGGGTGTAAGTATGGAAAGCGCAAGAAAAAGAAAAACGAAAGCTTCCGCTTTACTGCTCATTTCCGCACTGTTTGTCGGCATGCTTGCCGGCTGCGGGGGAAGCGGCAATGAAACGGCGGAAAAAGGCAACGGAACAACCGGCACGGCACAAACGGCAAAAGACGATAATTCACCGATGACATTATCCTTTTTCAGTTCCGACCCGAGTCCGAACTGGACCGGTATGAAGGATCAAATCGGCAAGATCATAACCGAAAAAACAGGGGTTGCGCTCGATGCCGAATTCGCTGTCGGCGATCCGCAGCAAAAAGTTGCCCTGATTGCTTCCAGCGGTCAATATCCTGATCTCATCAGCGCCAAAAACGATCTCAACAAGCTCGTTGACGCAGGTGCCATGCTGGATCTGACGGACCTGATCGACAAGTATGCGCCGAATATTAAAAAAGTGCTGGGCGATTCGATGAAACGTGCCCGCTACAGTGACGACGACCATGCGATTTATGCCATTCCTACTTATGCTGGCGTGGATATGCAGAACTTTAAGGTCAGTGGTGGATTTGAGCTTCAGCATCGTGCGGTTGCCGAAGCGGGATATCCGGAAATCAGAACCGTGCAGGATTATGAGAACGTTATCAAATCCTACATCGAAAAGCATCCAACAGATGAAAACGGCAATAAAAACATCGGTTTGACCTTGAACGCTGATGACTGGTATATGTACATCACGGTTACCAATCCGGCTTTCTATACGACCGGATCCCCGGATGACGGCGAATACGCCATCGACGTGGATACGCAAAAGGTAACTTATCACTTTAAACGCCCTGTGGAAAAGGAATACTTCCGCTGGTTGAACCATATGAACGATATCGGGCTTCTTGATCCGGAAAGCTTCGTGCAGAAGTATGACCAGTACAAAGCGAAAATCGCCACCGGCCGCGTCGTCGGTCTGATCGACCAAGACTGGGCATACGGGGACGCCGAGAAAGCACTGAAAACAGCGAAGAAATTCGATCAAGGTTACGGCCATTATCCGGTTACAATGTCCAAAGAATACCAAGAAACTTCATTCTGGCCTACGGGCTTCATGGCCGGATACGGCATCGGCATCAGTAAAGATTGCAAAGACCCTGTCCGTGCGATCAAGTTCCTGGATTACCTTGCCTCCGATGAAGCTCAAGTGCTGATGAACTGGGGCGTGGAAGGAAAAGACTACAACGTTGAAAACGGCAAACGCGTCATTCCGCAAGAGGTTCTTGACCGTAAAGTGAATGATGCGACGAACTTCACGAAAGAAACGGGCATCGGCTTGTACCAAACGCTTGGTGTCCACTATGGCGACGGCGTGAAGGATTCGACCGGAAACTACTACACCACGAATTTCCCTGAACAAATCGTGACAGAATTCAACGATGTCGAGAAGAAAACGCTGGCAGCTTATAACGTAAAAACATGGAGAGAATTGTTCCCTAAAGAAGACGAGTTCAAAGTCAGACCTTGGGGCGCAGCATGGAACATCAATATTCCTGGCGACAGCGAAATCGTCGTTCTGGATAACAAGCTGAAAGACATCACATGGAAGAGAATTCCTGAGGCTATTCTTGCGAAACCTGCCGATTTCGATAAAGTATGGGATTCCTACATGAATGAGCTGGATAAAGCCGGCGTAGACAAAGTGGAAACCATGCGTGAGGAGCTGGTGAAGCAGCGCGTGAAGCTGTGGAACGAATAAGATTTGAGACTTTGAGATTTCGAACGAGATAAAAGACATGTGGCGGGAAGTTTTGGCGCTTGGCGCCGGGGCTTCCCGCTCATTACTAGAGGGACCTGAAACAGCACATAAACAGATCAACGGATATCCTTGGGTGATGGAGATTCCGAGGAATAGGGGAAAGGAAGTGCGGAATTGATCAATCAAAAACTGCCGAAAATGTGGTACGGGGGAGACTATAATCCGGAGCAGTGGGGTCCGGAAGATTGGAAAGAGGATCACCGCATGTTCAAGCTGGCCGGGATTGACGTGGTGACCATCAACGTGTTCTCCTGGGCACTCAATCAACCAGGGGAAAATACGTACGATTTTGCTTGGCTGGACGAAACGATGGACCGGCTGCATGCGGAGGGGCTTGGCGTGGTGCTTGCCACCAGTACGGCTGCCCATCCCGCTTGGATGGCCAAAAGACATCCGGATGTAACAAGGGTTGATTTCTATGGGCGAAAACGTACCTTTGGCGGACGTCATAATTCCTGCCCGAACAGCAAGACGTACCGTAAATATTCCGGCCGAATCGCCGGCAAGCTGGCGGAGCGGTACCAAGACCATCCGGCTCTGCTGCTGTGGCATGTATCGAACGAATACGGAGGATATTGCTACTGCGACAACTGCGCCACCGCATTCCGCGTTTGGCTTCAGGACCGATACGGTACGCTGGACGCGGTCAACAAAGCGTGGAATACACGCTTTTGGGGACACACTTTTTACGATTGGGACGAAATCGTTCTTCCGAACGGGATGAGCGAGGAAGGGGAAGGCAATGTCAGCGCGTTTCAGGGCATTTCCTTGGACTTCCGCCGGTTCATGTCGGACAGCCTGCTGGATTGCTACAAGATCGAGCGGGATGCGATCCGCGAGCACAGCAAGGATGTCCCGATCACGACCAACCTGATGGGCACCTTCCCGCAACTGAACTATTTCGACTGGGCCAAAGAAATGGACATCATTTCGTGGGACAATTATCCTTCGCTGACGACGCCTGTGAGCGAAACGGCGATGGTGCATGATCTCATGCGCGGACTTAAGGATGGGGCACCGTTCATGCTGATGGAGCAGACGCCCAGCCAGCAGAACTGGCAGGCTTACAACTCCCTGAAGCGTCCAGGCGTCATGCGGTTGTGGAGCTATCAGGCGGTAGCGCGCGGAGCGGATACGGTCATGTTCTTCCAGATGCGCCGCTCAATCGGAGCCTGTGAGAAGTATCACGGCGCGGTCATCGAGCATGCGGGGCACGAGCATACGCGCGTATTTCGCGAGGTTGCCGAACTCGGCCAAGAACTGATGCAGCTTGGAGATATGCTGCTTGATGCGCGCTCCGATGCTAGAGTCGCGATTCTATACGATTGGGAGAATCGCTGGGCGATTGAGCTGTCGAGCGGTCCTACCGTCGAATTGCAGTATGCGTCAGAGGTCCATAAATATTACGACGCTCTCTTCAAGCAGGGCATTCAGGCGGACTTGGTCAGCGTGGAAGCCGATTACAACCAGTACGACATCGTAATCGCGCCGGTAATGTACATGGTTAAAGCCGGAGTTGCCCAAAAAGCGGAGAAATTCACGGCTGCTGGAGGAACCTTCGTTACGACCTTCTTCAGCGGCATCGTCAACGAGAATGATCTTGTGACCGTCGGGGGTTATCCGGGAGAGCTCCGCAATCTACTGGGAATCTGGGCAGAGGAGATCGATGCGCTGCCCGCTGGCCAGTACAATCAGATCGTAATGAAGAAACCGTTCGGGAAGCTGGAAGGCTCCTACAACTGCGAACTTCTCTTTGATCTGATCCATGCGGAGAGCGCAGACGTGCTGGCTGAATATGGATCGGACTTCTACAAGGGCATGCCGGTTTTGACGGTCAATGCCTTCGGCAAAGGCGAAGCCTATTACGTGGCTACGAGCGCATCCGCTGAATTCCTGCAGCCGTTCTTGAAAAAACTATGCGAGGATCGCGGAGTCGAGCCTTTGATCCAAGAGGTTCCACCGGGGATTGAAGCCACCAAACGGGTAAAGGGAGGACGCTCATTCTTGTTCCTTCTGAACCATAACGCGGAGAATGCTGCCGTGATCCTTGGCGACGGCAAGCATCGGGATCTTTTAACAGGTTCCATTGTTCAGGGGACAGTTGAACTTTCGGGCCGCGGCGTCATGATTCTGGAAAAGGCATGAACCTGGTGACCGTTGGTCAAACCAATAAAGACCATTCCTGTTGGATCAGGGATGGTCTTTTGCCTTTTCACGGGAATATCTTTTCAGCGAGCGTCTTTTCTCCTGACTGTGAAGACATTTGGAATTCCGGTGTTATTGGACCCAGCCGCTGCGAATGGCAAGGACTACGGCCTGCGTTCGGTCTTCTGCGCCTATTTTTTGCAAAATGCGGTGAACATGGGTTTTGACGGTACTTTCGCTGATATGCAGCTTTCCGGCAATGTCCTCATTTTTGAGACCATAGGCCATTTCTTGCAGTACTTCGAGTTCCCGGTCGGTCAGAGGGTCAGGCAGCTTGGAAGCTTCGTTTTGCTGAACCGACGGGGATACGGATCTGTGAAGGGCTTCTGAAATGATCTTGGCCGCGGCAGAAGTTCGGTAAATCGCTTCCCCGCGGCTGGCAGCCCGGATGGAACTAAGCAGCTCTTCCGGCTCGGCATCCTTCAGAAGATATCCTACGGCCCCGGCGCGGATGCCTTCGTACACGTATTCCTCCAAATCGAAGGTAGTCAGGATGATTACCTTGCAGGAAGGCAGCAGTTGCTTCAGTTCGCGCGTAGCTTCAATGCCGTCGAATTCAGGCATTTGTACATCCATAAGAACGATATGGGGGTGCTCTTTGAGGGCAAGGGAAACCGCTTCATGGCCGTTGCCGGCGTCTCCGCACCATTCCATATCTTTTTGAGCCTTAATGATAAACCCGAGTCCGTGCCGGATCAGGGGCTGATCGTCCGCGATTATGATGCGAATCCTTTCAGATGGCAGGTTAATCATCTCCTTTTACTGTGACTGCCTTTCTTGGAAGCCGTACCGTAAGCTCCAGTCCATGGGGATGAGCAGGCAGAACGGACAGGGAACCTCCGGCTGTTTCGCATCTCCCTTTCATGGCGGTAAGTCCAAAGCCGGGTTTCATATCGGCTCCAGCCAGGCCGTCATCCCGGATGGTCATGATGACATTGTCTTTTTGTCCGGTCAGGTGGACGCTGGCATCGGTGGCTTTGGCATGACGTAAAATATTGGTCAGCGCTTCCTGCAGAACCCGGTACAGGACATGAACGTGTTCAGGGGGTATTGCTTGATAGCCTTCCGCCGTAAAAGAAACCGGAAGTCTGTTTTGTTCGCTGAAGCTTTCGGTCAACTTCCGCAGTTCATGAAGGCCGATACCTTGATGCGCAAGTCCCATCTCATGAACGACCGATCTGACGTCCTGCAAGCACCTTCGGGCAATGTCAGTTACGTTCCTGAGCGTGGACATCGTCTCCTCTGGTGAAGTTTGAATCATATAAGGCAGCGCCTGCAGCTGCACGATCACAGAGGTTAATCCGTGCCCGATGCTGTCATGGATATCCGCGGCGATCCGGCTTCTTTCTTCCAGGACTGCATAACGGAGTGAGCGTTCTGATGCTTCTTCCAGTTCCTGATGCGCTTGGTGAAGCTGGGCATACGCATTCTCCAGCTGCCGATGGGCTAGCGTCAGCTCCTCGAGATGCCGTTCTTTCATGAGCCGCGTTTCTTTTCGGGATTTTCCGCCCCAAAACATCAGATAAATTGCCGCAAGCCCGATGCAGTGCGCGAGTACCGACTCCGGATTCAGCCCTTCGGCATAATAGAGGATCGCCGCTGCAATAACTGCGATTGCCGCGGTATATATGGCGGAATATGCGGAAGGCAGCCTATATGTCGCCCATCCGGTCAGGAAGATGATCACCGTATAAATCATCCCGTTTAGACCGAAGGCCAGCAGGACCGACAAGGCGCCGATGCCGACAACCAATGCAGCGGTAAGTGAGATTCCTATTCCTTGAACGGCCCTGGGCCACCACTGCAGGCACATGCAGACGATGATTAACAGCGCACCGGGAAGAGTGGCATGAAGCGGCGCGTGAATCAGGCTTTGAATGATGGAGTATCCCAGCAGCAGACTCAGCAGCAAGTTTCGCACGCGGGATGCGGATCGTATGATATGTTTTTTGTCGTGACCATCATTCATGGCGAGCTCCTTTGTCACCCTGACGTTTGGGAAATCAGTTATTGTATATTTTCGCTTATTGCTAAAAATTCAATGCAAATCCGGCTTGCAGCCGTGGGGACCGCCCATGGTACATCGTCACATGCTGCGACGGGTCATCAATGCTTGGTAGCGCTGATAAATGATAAAGCGGCGGGCACAGATCGAGCCTAGCGGGATGAACAGCAGGGCGTTTGCCAAGCTGACGAGGGAATGCGTCTGTCCCCAATGCTCGGCAATCATCCGAAGGACCAGTACGGCGATGAAAATAAGAATGCTAACCATCGATCCTTGGACGGAGACACTTCCATCCTGACGAATCCGCATTTTTTCCAGTTTACCTCTTACTACGCCAAGCGCCAATCCCACCACGGCACATACAGCATACAAGCCTATTGACGCTGGATCAATTGTATGCCATTGGACGGCAGGGAATACCATCGAGGCCCACAGAACCGGCATAATCCACATGGTTGCCGGCTTGACGGTTCGTTCCCGACCCGACATCCACAAGACCAGTACGATTATAATAATATAACTAGTATAGTTGTTCATCGTTTACCACCTCATGATTTTTATGTGATACGTACAGAATATCAGTAGTGGTATTAACGCGAGTCCTTCCGGATACTGATTTTCACACGGCCGCATACATCTGGAGATGTACGACTGCCGTTTTCCGGGCTTTCCATCTTCAGTAAAATTTGTTAAAATGGCATCAAGCATCTCATTCTAATGAAAAGAGGTAACCACACATCCGATGGATACACATGACTGTTCTCTCTAATCTGCATGCCAACATCAAAATGTTGCACACAGGCAGTCTCTGCGCCCGGCGTAGGGAAGAGGAATAGGAGTGCTATGTCTATTTTAGGGGACACGTGGACCTTGATTCATGAAAGCGGAAATGCTTATTTTTCTGCGTTTTCAAGTGTTCAAATGCGTGGGTTGCTTTGAGCTTTAACGTTCATGGCGTAGACTCCGTATGTCCGCTTATTCAGCATAGGCATCATCTCATTTCGAAACCCTACCGTAGGCCGTCTGCCTGCGGTTTTTTAGATATAAGGAAGTATCAACTCCGAAGAGAACACATCCTTATATCGCAAGAAAAACTTCCGCTCAACGCGGTCTGTCTTCTGTGAATGTACGTCGACAGATGTTTTTCTAATTTCATACCAAAGGGTGATGCATATATGATGAATATCGTAAAAACGAAAAATATAACCAAAGAATTTAAAGGGAAAACCATCTTCGAACAGGTGGATTTTGAAATATTTGCAGGAGAAAGACTCGCTCTGTTTGGTGTGAATGGTGCAGGCAAAACGACGCTGTTGAAGGTGCTTACCGGGCAACTGGCGCCGGATCATGGCACCATCGAACGCGGTTTGCCGCTGGAGCAGTGGGGAATGATGGAGCAGAGCTCGGACTCTTTGATGGCCCTTACTACGCTTGCGGCTGCCGGCTTCGACAGCGGGGAGCTATGGGAATTGAAGCAAAGAATCGTGAGGTTGGAAAAAGAGCTCGCGATTCCTGAATCGTCCGCAGAGAGTCGGCTGCTCGAGACATATGGACAAACGATGGAACGTTATGAACAGATGGATGGATTCCAATGGGAGATTGAAGTGGAGAAGGTACTTACCATGCTGAACATCGGGGAGGAATTATGGCAGGTTCCTTTTGCCGACTTAAGCGGTGGGCAGAAGACAAGAGTCAGGTTAGCCGCCCTGCTCGTCAAGCGCCCCGCATTTCTGCTGCTGGATGAGCCGACCAACCATCTGGACAGCGATAGCATGACCTGGCTTGAACAATGGCTGAACCGTTACGACGGTACCGTCTTGTTCGTCTCCCATGACCGGACCTTCCTGGACCATGTCGCGACCGGCATTTGCGAATTATCAGCATCTGGCGTCAAAAAATACAAGGGCGGCTATACGGATTATAAACGGGAGAAGGAGCGGGAACTTCGGGAGCAGGAGACGCTCTACAAAAAGCAAAAACAGGCGAGGGAAGCACTGGAGGAATCCATACGCCGATATCAGGAATGGTTCAAACAAGCCGAAAAATCCGCCGACAAAAATACGGAGACCAAAGCGGCCACTCCTTATTACAAAGCGAAGGCGAAAAAGAATATTTCCAGATACCACGCCAAGCAGAAGGAACTGGAGCGGTTGGAGAGCAACAGCGTGCAGAAGCCGAGGGATGCTTCAAAAGTGAACATGCAGCTGGGCGACGGAGGCTTTGCTGCCCGCGTCCTTCTTAGGCTCGAGCGGCTGTCTTTTGGATATGGAGAGAAGGACCTGTTCAACGGCCTTGATCTCATATTATCCCGTGGAGACCGGCTGGCGCTGAGGGGGCCTAACGGAAGCGGCAAATCGACGCTGCTGAAGCTTGTTCTCGGTGAACTCGAGCCGGACCGCGGCAGGGTTTGGGTTCATCCGGGCGTAAGCACGGGGTATTTTTCGCAGGAGCTTGAGGGCTTAAGGGAGGAAGAGACGCTGCTAGATAGTTTGCTTCGGCTTCCTGATATGACGGAGACACAAGCCCGTACAATCTTGGGCTGCTTCCTGTTTTCCAGAGAAGATGTATTTAAGCGCATCGGCGACCTGAGTATGGGCGAGAAATGCCGGGCAGCCTTCGTGCAGCTCTATTTCAGTGGAGCCAATCTGCTGGTGCTCGATGAGCCGACGAACTATCTTGACATCTCGACCCGGGAGGTCGTAGAGGAAGCGCTCAGTGCGTATCCGGGAGCGCTGATGGTGGTTTCGCATGACCGCATGCTCGTCCGGAAGCTAGCCAACCGTCTATTGAACCTTTCCCCTGAAAAGGAGCCGGAGCTGTTTGAAGGAACGGTAGAGGAAGAAGAAGAACGTTTGGCAAGGCATGGTGGAGTGGGCAGAGAGGAAACGGACCGGGAGAACCGCAGACTCGAGCTCGAATGGGAAATTGCAAGACTGCTGGGCAGTGAGGAATCGGAAGGAAGTCAGGAACGCATACAGCAAATCCGAGTGCTGAGAAAGGAATTAGAGAGTCTGTAATCATTCGAGGCGATTCTTGGCAGACTTGCCAGAGCCGCCTTTTTTACTTATAATAGTTGACTATAGTGTACAACATGAATATAACGTCATAAGATGCAATTCAACAACAGTTCTAAATGCCATGATGGAGACAAGTAAGCAGTGCCACTTTACAGGGAGGAGACGCCGCAGATTGAGAGCGTTTCTACAGTAACAGGCTGCCGAAATTCCCTCCGGAGCTGTTCCCTGAACCTTTTGTCCGCATGTGTGGACGTATGACAGTAGGGGATACCGGTCTCGTTCCGTTACAACGATCAAAGTGAGAGCAAGCTTTTCGGTGTCCCGGCATCGGGTGGAAGGCTGTTCTAACAAGGGTGGTACCACGGTCTTTTCGTCCCTTTCCGGGAGAAAAGGCCTTTTTTGTTTTCTATGGAATATGCGGTACGTTTTATTTTGAGAAGGAGGCAGGAAGAGATGAAGGAAAAACTCGAAGCGCTGCGGCAGGAGGCCCTGGATCAGCTGCAAGGAGTAGAAGATGTGCAGAAGCTGAATGACCTGCGCGTCAAGTATTTGGGTAAAAAGGGTGCACTTACTGAAATTTTGCGGGGCATGGGAGCCCTGAGCGCGGAAGAGCGTCCGGTCATCGGCCAGGTTGCCAATGATGTGCGCGGGGCGATTGAAGCCGTGATCGAATCCAAGCAGGAAGCTTTCCAAAAGGCAGAAACCGAACAGCGTCTGCAGGCGGAAAAGATCGACGTTACCCTGCCTGGCCGCAAAATGGCGCAGGGCGGCATCCATCCGCTGAACAAGGTCATTGAGGAAATTGAAGAAATTTTCATCGGAATGGGATATCACATTGCCGAAGGTCCCGAAGTAGAAACGGATTATTACAACTTCGAAGCCCTGAATCTGCCGAAGAACCACCCGGCACGCGATATGCAGGATACCTTCTACATCACGGAAGAACTCTTGATGCGTACGCAGACCTCTCCCGTACAAATCCGCACCATGGAAAAAATGCAGGGTGAAGTGCCTGTCAAAGTCATCTGCCCGGGCAAGGTGTACCGCCGCGATGATGATGATGCAACGCACTCCTTCCAGTTCAACCAGATCGAAGGTCTGGTCATCGGCGAAAATATCCGCATGAGCGATTTGAAAGGCACGCTGCTTCAATTCGTTCAGGAAATGTTCGGTCCGAACACCCAGATCCGTCTACGTCCAAGCTTTTTCCCGTTCACGGAGCCAAGTGCGGAAGTCGACGTAACCTGCGTAAAATGCGGCGGCAGCGGCTGCCGGATGTGCAAGCACACCGGCTGGCTGGAAATCTTAGGCTGCGGCATGGTCCATCCGAAAGTGCTCGAGATGGGCGGCTACGATCCGGAGAAATACAGCGGTTTTGCATTCGGCATGGGCGTGGAGCGGATCGCGATTTTGAAATACGGCATTGACGATATTCGTCATTTCTATAGCAGCGACTTGGCATTTTTGAAGCAATTTGCCCGTCAGTAAAGCGAATAAGGTAAAGAAGGAAGGGACCCGGAATGAAAGTGTCAACAGAATGGTTAGCGGACTATGTTTCGCTTGAAAATGTGGCAGCCGCGGATCTGGCTGAGAAGATTACACGTGCGGGGATTGAAATCGACGAAATCGAGAACCGCAACAAAGGGATTACGAAAGTCGTCGTCGGCTATGTGAAGAGCAAAGAGAAGCATCCGGATGCGGATAAGCTTAATATTTGTATCGTTGATGCCGGCCAGGAGGAAGAGCTTCAAATCGTTTGCGGCGCCAAAAATGTGGATGCCGGTCAAAAGGTGCCTGTGGCACTCGTAGGAGCCAAGCTTCCAGGAGGTCTGGAAATTAAAAAAGCCAAGCTGCGCGGCGCACTGTCGCAGGGCATGATTTGTTCAGCAAAAGAGTTGGGAATGAATGATAAGCTCCTTCCAAAGGAGCAGCAGGAAGGCATTCTGGTTCTGCCCGAATCGACACAGATCGGAACCCCGATCGGCCAGGTCCTGGGACTGGATGATGAGGTGCTGGAGTTTGATCTGACGCCTAACCGTTCCGATTGCCTGAGCATGATCGGTGCTGCATATGAGGTCGGAGCCATTCTTGGCCGCGACGTTAAGCTTCCGGACCCCGCGAAGGAACTGGTTGAAGTCAGCGATACCGCAGCCGACCATATTTCTGTGAAAATCAGCTCTCCCGAGCATTGCAGTCATTATGCAGCCCGTTATATTACCGGTGTACACATCGGTTCGTCGCCGCTGTGGATGCAGAATCGCTTGATGGCTGCAGGCGTGCGCCCGATCAATAACATCGTCGATATTACCAACTATGTCATGCTGGAATACGGTCAGCCGCTGCATGCGTTTGATGCCGACCAGCTGACGAACGGGGCAATCGACGTCCGTCTTGCCAAGGAAGGTGAAACGATGGTCACGCTGGATGGCCAGGAACGGAAACTGGAGCCGCATATGCTGCTTATTACCGACGGCGTTAAGCCTGTCGCTCTGGCAGGCGTGATGGGGGGGCTCAATTCCGAAGTGACGGACAGCACGGTGAATATCTTGCTGGAATCCGCCAAATTCGATGGCGGTACCGTACGCAAGACGTCGAGACAGCTCGGACTTCGCTCCGAAGCAAGCCTGCGTTTTGAGAAGGAAGTGGATCCGGGTGCCGTTATTCCGGCATTGGATCGTGCGGCTGCGCTGATATCCCGTTATGCTGCCGGAACCGTCCATAAAGGCATCGTGGAATCCGAATCTGCGTCTGTGGAAGACAAAGTGATCGTGCTATCCTTCGATAAGCTGAACCGTTTCCTCGGAACCGATCTCTCTATGCTTGAAGTGAAAACCATCTTCAGCCGTCTGCATTTCAGTTGTGCAGATACCGCGCAGGGCATTCTGGAGGTTAAAGTGCCTACACGCCGCGGCGATATTACGAGCGACGTGGATCTCATCGAAGAAATTGCCCGCTTGTACGGGTATGACAACATTCCGACAACAGCGATCGAGGGACCAACGACACCGGGGGCCTACACGAAGCCGCAGGCGCTGCGCCGCGATGTGCGCAAACTATTCACGCATGGCGGATGGCAGGAAGTGATCAGCTACTCCTTCACGCATCCGGACCTTACGGCAATGTTCCCGGCTTTGACAGAAGGCAGTCATGCGATTAAGCTGGCCATGCCGATGAGCGAGGAGCGCAGCGTGCTGCGTACCAGCATTATCCCTCAGCTATTGGATGTTGCCGCTTATAACGCAAACCGCAAGCAAAATGATCTCGCCATGTTCGAGATGGGGAACGTCTTCTACAGTCAAGAGGAGCGACTGACAGCTCAACCTAAAGAACTCCCTGTATTGTCACTCTTGCTCTGTGGAAGCCGTGGACAGAAGCAATGGAATCAAACGCCGGAAAAAGTAGATTTCTTCGATCTGAAGGGCGCGCTGGAAACCGTGTTTGAATATCTCGGACTTCAGGACTCGATCACCTATGTGGCCAATCAGCCGCAGGGCTATCATCCGGGCCGATCCGCATCTGTATATCTGACGAATGACGGCGGCGAACAACTGCTGATCGGTACACTGGGTCAAGTGCATCCGCAGCTTCAGCAGGACCGTGGTCTAGGAGATATGTATACGGCGGAAATCCTGCTTCAACCGCTGTACGACTATGCGGATGGTAATATCCGCTACCGTGAGCTTCCTCGCTTCCCGGCTTCCGAGCGTGACATCGCCGTGGTCGTTGATGAAAGTGTTGAAGCGGGAGCAATGCTCTCCGTCATTCGCGAGGCTGCTGGCGAATTGCTGCAGTCCGTACAGGTATTCGATGTATTCACAGGCAGCAAACTGGGTGAAGGCAAAAAGAGCGTTGCTATATCTACATTGTATCGCCATAACGAGCGTACGCTCACGGATGAAGAGGTTTCATCCGCGCATGCAGCCGTTGTCAGCCAGCTTGAGCAAACTTTTCATGCGGAATTGAGAAAATAGCAGGAATTGAATGAAGTCACATCGAATCCATGTACATAAAGATTCGATGTGGCTTTTTTTGCAGAATAACAGACATCTCAGAGTCAACACACATATGAAGGAGGGCACAACTGTGACTACACCTGATCGTACACGCGTCACCGTGGAAATCTACGGGACTTCTTATAAGCTGGTAGGCAGCAGTGCCGACTATATGAAAAAGGTTGCCACTTATGTCGATGAGCGGATGAATCTCATTTCCAAGAGCCATTCACGGCTGGATACGCCAAAGCTGGCTGTATTGGCTGCCGTACATATGGCCGAGGAAGCCATTCAGATGCAGGATATTCGCAATGAGGTCAAAATGTTGACCGGCGAGAGAAGCGAGCTGCGTAGTGAGCTGGCTCTGCTTCAGGCTGCACGTACAGAGCAGCAGGAGCTGCATGTGAAGCTTCAGGAAGAACATCGGGCGGGGATGAAGGAGAAGGAAGAGCTCCGCAAGCAGTGGGAAACGGAGAAGGCGGGTCTTTTGAAACAGTTTGAAGATACGAAGACTTCGCTCACAGCCGAACTGCAGAAAACCCGGACGTCTTTGGGGAAAGAACTCGAGGATACCCGCGCTGCATTGAAAAAAGAAACGGAAATGAAGGATTCGCTGCAGCGTAAGGAGAAACAGGCTGCCGAGCAGCTTCAACGGGACAAGCAATCGCTAGAGGCGCAGCAAAAATCAACCGTGCAGGAGCTTGAACGAAGTCATGCAGCTGCGCTTCAGTCGGCGCAGCAGAAGCATCAGGAGCTCTTGAAGAGCACGGAAGCGAAACATCAGAGCGTACTCAAAGAATCGCAACAGAAGTATGAGACTTCCTTGCAGGAATCGGAGAAGAAGCATCAGGCAGCTGTTGAAGGATTGAGCAAACAGTTGGATGAGCTCCGCGGAGGAAGCTCTCAGCTGCAAGGCAAGCTCCGGAGTTTGCAAGAGGAGCTGCAGCAGGCGAAGAATGCATATGCGAAGCTCCAGGAGCAACATCAGGCCGCGCTGAAGAAAGAGGAGGTCTCTCAGACCGAGTTGAAAACCCTGAGAGAACAGCAGGTGCGGCTGAACGGACAAGTGAACCGCTTGAAGGAAGAGGCTGCCCTTTCGGAAGAGGAACAGCGCCGGATGCAGAAGCTGCTTGAGGAATATAGCACATCCTCCAGCAAGCAGAAGGAAGAGGTCGAGAAGCTGACGGCTGAAGCGGCTGACTGGCGCAGTCAGGTGGATAAGCAGAAGGAAGAGATCGGCGAGCTGGAGCTTCGCGTCCTGGAAGCAGGAGAACAGAACGATACGCTTGAAGCTGGCATGAAGTCCCTTCATGACGAGCTGAGTGCCCTGAAGGATCAGGCGGAAACAGAGTCGCTGAAGGCTGCAACTGCCGACGAAAAATCCGCAGAGCTGCAGCAAAGGCTTGAGGAACAGCAGCAGCTGATCGAATCGCAAAGCAAGAAGCTTGAGGACCTCGATGAAACGCTTCAGCTTCAGGAGCTTTCGATTGAAGAGCAGAGGGAGCTTCTCGTCGAGAAGGAAAAGCTGCTAAGAGAGCATGTGGCCGCACTCGAGTCGAAGGAGTCGACGATACAGCAGCTGAAGGATTCCTTGCAGGAAAAAGGGAATCGTCAACAGCAGTTGGAGCAGGCGCTGGGGGAGAAGGAAGCGGAATATCTCGAACTTCTGCAGACACTGGAAGTAAGCGAAGCGCAGTCATTGGAGCTGAAGCAGACGCTGGAAGCAAGCGAAGCACAGTCATTGGAGCTGAAGCAGACGCTGGAAGCAAGCGAAGCGCAAACTCTGGAGCTGAAGCAGACATTGGAAACGGGCGAAGCGCAATCATTGGAGCTGATTCAGACGCTGGAAGCAAGCGAAACGCAGTCATTGGAGCTGAAGCAGGCGCTGAAAACAAGCGAACAGCAGTCATTGGAGCTGAAGCAGGCGCTGGAAGCAAGCGAAACGCAGTCATTGGGGCTGAAGCAGGCGCTGGAAGCAAGCGAAACGCAGTCACTGGAGCTGAAGCAGGCGCTGGAAGCAAGCGAAGCGCAGTTAGTGGAGCTGAAGCAGGCGCTGGAAGCAAGCGAAGCGCAGTTACTGGAGCTGAAGCAGACACTGGAAGCAAGGGAAGCGCGATCTCAAGAACTGGAGCAGGATCTGGATGCTGCAGAAACACAGTATCTGGAGACACTGCAGTTAGCCGAACAGAAAGAAACCCAGCTCCTGAAACTGAAGCAGTCCATGGAAGAAAAAGAAGATCAGTACCGGAAGCTGCAGCGTCAGCATGGCGAAGTTCTGCAGCAGCATGAGGTAATGAAGGACCAATATGACCTCCATATGCTGGAGCATCAAGAGCTTCAGGAAGTCATCGTGAATAGCAACCGCAAATACGAACAGCTGGGCGAAGAGCTTGAGGAACGTGAATCGGCATATCAGGAGGCTAAACGTCAGCTCAAGGAAACCGAACAGAATCATGCGAATATGGACCGGCTCTATCAGGAACAAGTCAGACAATACGAGCATTTGAAAGAGCAGTACCACGGTCTGCAGAAGCAGCATGAGGAGCTTTTGCAGAAGGGAAGCGATATGAAGCGCCAGCAGGAGGACGCGGAACTCGAGTATCTGATGGTGCTGGAAGAGAAGGATCAGGCACTCCGGAAGCTTACAGAACTTGCACGGATGCTAGACGAAGCTGCGAGCAGAGAAAATGAGCAACGTGAACTGCTGCGAAGCAGTGAGTTGTCGATGCAGTCCTACCAGGAAAAGCTGGAGGAAATGATGGGCCGTCAACAGGACTGGAGCAGCAGGGAACTAGAGCTTCAGGAGGAGCTTGAGGAATGGAGACGCCAAATTGCTGCAGGAGAAGATCAGCTGGGCCAGCTGCAAAGCGAGAAGGAAAAAACGTCTGCGGAGCTGCGTGAGGTAGGCGAAAACTTTGAGCTGATGGCGAATCAATACCGCCTGCTTCAGGCGGAGCTTGAGATACAGCAGGAAAAGACCGATAGGCTCCAGGAAGAGCACAGTCAGCTGCAGGACGAATACTCCAAGCTTCAAACAGAATATAACGAATGGATTGAACTGATTGAGCAGGATCAAAGCTGATTGCTGCCTGCAGTACAGATTATAAAAATCCCCTCACAGACCTTTAAAAAGGAACATCATCGATCATTCCTTTTTACCGGAGCTGGAGGGGATTTGCTGTGCTGGTGCGAATAGAACTATTCGTCCACGACTACTTTGGCGATCATGGCCGTATGACCGGCACCGCAAAAAATGGAGCAGGTCATGTCGAAGGTTCCGGCTTTCTCAGGAGTCACGACTTTGGATTTATGCTTGCCGTCCAACTGCAGTTCCAGAGCGGGAATCAATACGCCATGGGTACCTTGTTCGTTTTCAAACGTGATTTTGACGGGAACACCCTTTTTAAGATGATATTCTTGTTTATCGAACGCATAGTTAGTCGCTTTGATGACCAGCTCCTCGCTGGGGGCAACACCTGTGTCGCTGACGCCGCTGCTTGCGGTCGAAGAGTCTTCCTTTTCTCCCCCACAAGCGGAAAGCACCAGGAGAAGCATGCAGGAAAGAACAAAAGCGAAGGTCGTTTTCAAATCGTGATCCTCCTCAAAACATTCATTGTTTGACAATACTAGTAGTCATCATACCCCAAAATTGGAATTCTGGAACATTCCTGTTTTGAATACTTAGTGAACTAAACGCACAACGTTAACCCAATCCAACCATAAACAGGCGCATTTTTCAAAATCTTTACAGATTAAAGGATGTATTTGTCTTTTTATTAAGATATAATTATAATCACACAGTTCATATTAAGATTGATAAATTTATTCTTTCCTAGAGTAGGGGATTGACTTTTCAATGGACAGGAAAAATATGATGTTGGAGGACCGGTGGCATCGCAAAATTTTGAATGCCTACTGGATCGTCATGCTGATGTTCCTCGCGGCTCAAGCCGTCTTTTTACTGTCGGGCGGAGTCCTTCCCAATACAGTAGGAATGGATAAGGACTCCTGGCTCAGACTGGCAGGCTTAAACGGACTTACCATGTTGATTTTGCTTAGCACCGAGGTATGGCTGAGATATGGTCCGAAACATCAGAAGAAAGCCATTGCGGGCTGCGGTTTTTTAGTGTCTTACATGTTTTACTTTATTATCGAACCGACAGCGGATGGAGCTCAGATGGCTCTGCTGCTTCCTGTTCTGATCTCCATTGTGTATTTTGACCGCAAGATGCTCTACGGCTTCGGCATATTTACGATTCTGGCGTATGGATTGATCTATTTCATGATGGAACAGCCTTGGTATCAAAAGCCCGTCCCAGAGTTTATCCAAGTTGAAAGTGTATTTATCGTTAGTCTGATCATCGGAAGCACTATTTTGGTTCGCGTTAAGGAATTCATCAGTTACCTGAACTCGGTTATGAAATCCGAGCAGCAGCTGCTCGTGGAGAAAACCATTTCGGACAAGCTTTTGAAAATGGATGCTCTGACGAGTCTTTATAATCATAAAACTTTTCATGAATATTTGGATGCATTGCTGGAGCATTCTGAAAAATATCATCTCCCGCTGCAGCTCGCTATTATTGATATTGATGGTTTCAAGAAGGTCAATGATACTTACGGGCATTGGGTTGGCGATCTTGTGCTAAAGCAGGTAGCCTCGACCATTACTTCCATTATGATGCCAAATGACTTTGCAGCGCGTTATGGCGGTGAGGAGTTCGCGGTTATTTTTGCGGACAAAACACTGGCGGAGGCACAGGCCATCACGGAAGAGCTTCGAAAAGGGATCTCTATTGTGGAACACTCGAATATGAAAGGCCGGGCGGTGACCGTAAGCATCGGGTTATGCGATTACCATCCCGGGGATGATAAAGAGTCTTTATTCCGAAAGGCGGACAGTGCTCTGTATCATGCAAAACGTACAGGAAAAAATAAAGTGGTGACGGCTTCTGACGCGATGTTTGCAGACTCGCTTGAAAGTAAGGTTGCTTCGATCTGATCCATAACGGGCTTAATGGAAACACCCCTGTTCCGTGGGAACAGGGGTGTTTGCTGCTGTAAGGATTATTTATGGTCTTTGGCTGCATTGAACGGAGTTACCGGAATGAACAGGTCGATGATCCCGATGACGAGGGCAGCGAGGACGGCACCTAAGATGGTGACGCTAACGCCTCCAACGATAAACTGGGCGATGTATATAACCAGCGCACTCACGATAAAGCCGACAATGCCTCGACCGAATGGAGATACTCTTTTGCCGAAGATTCCCTCCACAACCCAACCGAGCAAAGCAATGACCAGAGCCAACAGTAAAGCGCTCCAGAATCCGCCCACGGAGAATTGCGGAACGATCCAGCCGACAATCATAAGCACGATCGCGGAAACGATAAATCGTACAACATGCCCTAGAAAATGCATGCAATTGGCCTCCTTTTACGTAAAGATACGTTGAAATCATTCCACAATGCGTCGCTTCATTCATTATGCAATTTCTAATATTATGTCATAATGCGTCGGCTTTTATCATTTATGAAATGATTCTATATGCAAGGTTTATTGTATTCAGATCGTGAAATCTTATGTATCGGGTTTGAAGGTATTTAGCGGAATTGTTTCGCAAATGGCGAAGGCGCGGCGGTTTCGTATATAATAAAGGCAATGTATGAGAGGAGTAGTGAAATTCTTTGGACGATAAAATTTTGCACACACTGGAATACCGCAAGATTTTAAATAAATGTACCAGCTATGCCCAGACTTCCATGGGAAAACAAGTATCGGAAAACTTGAAACCGGATACGGATCTCGAATCCGTCAAACGGCGGCTTCAGGCGACAGATGAAGCGTATACGGTGGACCGCCTTAAGGGAACTCCTTCCTTCGGCGGTATTACCGACATATCAGGAGCACTGAAACGGGCAAAGATTGGCGGCACGCTAAGCCCTCATGAGCTGCTTGCGGTTAGCAATACAACGTATGGTTCGAGACGAATCAAACGTTTTATCACGCAGATGAATGAAGATGAACCGCTAAAGCTGCTGTCGGACATTAGCGAGAATATATCGGAGCAAAAAACACTCGAGGATGCCATCAAAGCTTGCATATCGGATGAGGCTGATGTGCTGGATTCGGCGAGCCCGGGTCTTGCCCAAATCCGTCGTGAACTGCGCGGCGGCGAAGTGCGGATTCGTGAGAAGCTGGATAACATGATCCGGTCCTCCTCGGTAGCCAAGATGCTGCAGGATCAACTTGTGACCATTCGGGGGGACCGGTTCGTCATTCCGGTAAAGGCAGAGTATCGTTCCTATTTCGGCGGCATTGTGCACGACCAATCCGGCTCCGGCGCAACCCTGTTCATCGAGCCCGAATCCATTGTGGCCATGAATAACAAGCTGCGCGAAACCCGGATGAAGGAAGAACGCGAAATTGAAATTATTTTGCAAAAGCTGACGGCATTGGTCGGAGATCAGGCTGACCTCTTACTGTTCGATCTGGATTTGGTAGGCCAGCTTGATTTTATTTTTGCCAAAGCCCGCTTGGCACACGTCATGAAAGCGACAATGCCAAAAATGAATGACCGCGGGTACTTAAAACTGCGCAAGGGGCGCCATCCTCTCATTGAATTGGACAAGGTTGTTCCGATCGACGTGGAGCTTGGCAACTCATATACTTCGATCATCGTGACGGGTCCGAATACCGGAGGTAAAACGGTAACGCTGAAGACAATTGGTCTTCTTAGTCTTATGGCGATGTCAGGATTGTTTGTACCGGCGGAAGAAGGAAGCCAGTTGTGTGTGTTTGATGCCATTTATGCGGATATCGGCGACGAGCAAAGCATTGAGCAGAGCCTCAGTACATTCTCCAGCCACATGACGAACATCATCCGGATTCTGAAAAACATGACGCCTAAAAGCCTTGTTCTTCTGGATGAGGTTGGAGCGGGTACGGATCCGGCCGAGGGATCGGCGCTGGCCATTTCCATATTGGAACATATTCATCAGACGGGCTGCCGCATGGTTGCCACGACTCACTACAGTGAATTGAAGGCCTATGCTTATGAACGAAAAGCAGTCATTAATGCCAGCATGGAGTTTGATGTCAACACATTGAGTCCAACCTACCGACTGCTCGTGGGAGTTCCGGGGCGAAGCAATGCGTTTGCCATTGCGGAGCGTTTGGGCCTGCCGAATAAAATTTTGGATTTTGCCCGCGGGGAAGTGAACGAGGAGGATCAGCGCGTTGAGCATATGATTGCCTCGCTCGAAGAAAATCGCTTGGGTGCCGAAGTGGAACGCGAGCAGGCAGAAAAGCTTCGTCAGGAAATGGAGGGGCTGCGCAGCAAGCATCAGCAGGAACTGGAGAAGCTCGAACAGCAGCGTGACCGCCTAATCGAAAAGGCACAGGCAGATGCGAAAGAGGTTATTGCCAAAGCCAGACGAGAAGCAGAGGAAATCATCAGCGACCTGAGGCAGCTGGCTAAAGAAGAAGGGGCTTCCGTCAAGGAGCATAAACTGATTGCCGCCCGCAGAATGCTGGATGAAGCTGAGCCGCAGCAGCGGAAGAAGTCACCGGCAAAAAGCAAGACCAAGACGCCTCGCAAGATTGAAGCGGGGGACGAGGTCATGGTTTACAGCCTGAACCAAAAAGGAAGCGTGGTCGAGCTCGCAGGCTCGAAGGAAGCGGTTGTGCAGCTTGGCATCATGAAGATGAAGGTCAGCCTGGATGATCTTGAGCTTGTGCAAACGCATGAAGCGGCAGCGAAACAAGCCCAGCGCCATGCGACGATCGTGAAACGAACCCGCGATGACAACATTCGGAGCGAGCTGGACCTCCGTGGTGCCAATCTGGAGGAAGCCCTGATTGAAGTGGATCGGTTCATTGACGAAGCGTTCCTTGGCAATTTGGGTCAGGTTTATCTAATCCATGGCAAGGGCACAGGCATACTTCGCAATGGTATTACAGAGTATCTGCGCAGGCATAAACATATTAAAAGCTTCCGTCTGGGCAACTATGGCGAAGGCGGCACAGGCGTAACCGTTGCAGAGCTGAAATAAGTTTATACCAGCATGCTCCAGGTTTAGAGCGAAGGAGGCGGGAATGTGAAGAATGGGGTAGATCATCTGCTCGCCCATCCGCTGGGAACATTAATTGGTTATTTCTCGGTGGCCATTTTGGGTTTGATCGTGTTTTTGTATCTGTTTGAGCTGGTCGCCAGGTATAACTGCTGGAACGAGATCAGCCGTGGCAATGTTGCGGCTTCTCTCGCCACCGGCGGGAAAATTTTTGCCATTTGCAATGTGCTGAGATACAGTATTGAGGGAAAAACCTCCATTTACGACACGATGAAATGGGCTTTTTTCGGGTTTGTTCTGCTGTTCGCCGCATATCTGTTATTTGAGTTCTTAACTCCGGTTTTTTCGGTTGATGAGGAGATCCGCAAGGATAACCGGGCGGTGGGGATCATTTCCCTGCTCATTTCCGTATCGCTGTCCTATGTGATCGGTGCCTGCATTTTTTAATTGCAGCGGATAAGGTTTTTTCTGGGAGGAAGACATGAAAAATCTGTCGAGAATTTTGTTTGTTGCGGCTGTGATCTTTTTTGCAGTCGGCATCATTTATTTAATGAAACATTGAGGAGATGAAAGGCAATGGATACGACCGTTTGCCCATGGTGCCAGACCGAGATTGTCTGGGATGAGGAAATTGGACCTGAGGAGAATTGCCCTTATTGCCAGAATGAGCTGAAAGGTTATCGGACCTTGAATGTTCAAATCGGCGATGAGGAAGAAGAGGACGTCGAAGAGAATGCGGATTGGGAAGAAGATGGCGAAGGAGAGGACGACACATCGTTCTGGGCGCAGGAAGATATGCAGCATCAGCTTCCTCCATCTATCCGCACCCTGGACAAGTTCGAAGAAAGCCATGACTTGATGAATTATGAGGAAAGCGTGGAAAAGATCCTGGATGAACAGGAAGAGGTTCCTGAATGTCCTAAATGCCGGGATTACATGATTCTTGCGGGAACCCAGGAAATCTCGGGAGAAGGCTTCGTTCCAACGCCTTTCAGCGCCCTTAAGGCTCCGGTTATTAAACCTCCTTTCCGTGTGAACATGTATATTTGTACGGGCTGTTTCCATGTGGAAACCAATTTGACGGAGGAAGACCGCTTGCGGATGGTCGATCATCTGAGCCGCGAGAAGTAGAACCTCTGATGGATGTATGCCATTGCTTTTCAAATGATATCCCTTTCTTTGGGGCATGTTAAGATCGAGCATGTCCGGCTATCCAAGGGGGGACTTATGAAAACGACGGCAAAATTGGATCGGCAATCCCGGCTTTTGCTGGCCGTTAATGGGTTGATCGTTCTGGCGGGAGCCTTGTCCGGCACCTTCTTGAATGTATATTTATGGAAAAGTAAGCAGGATTACGTCATGATCGGCTGGTTTACTGTAGCCCAGCAGGTAGCTGTAGGACTCACCTTTTGGCTGACTGGCAAATGGGTAAAAGAATATAACAAAATGAACGCCCTGCGGGCAGGCATTGTCCTGTCGGGGGTGTTTTATCTTCTCGTGCTATGGATCGGATCGGACGTCATACGCTGGATATGGCCGTTGGGTCTGCTGCTCGGGATATCGATCGGGCTATTCTGGCTCGCATTTAATGTCGTTTATTTCGAAGTAACAGACCGCGAGAACCGGGATTTGTTCAATGGCTGGGTTGGGCTGCTAGGTTCGATTACCGGCATTGTAGGCCCGTGGTTTTCGGGGCTCCTGATCAGTTGGTTGAAGGGTGACAAGGGATATCGGATCATATTCACGATCTCCTTGGGGATATACGCACTGGGGGTCGTGCTCAGTTTTTTCCTCAAAAAGAGGGAGAACGGCAGCGGATACCACTGGGCGGAACCAGTCACGCAGCTTCGGACCAAAGGCAGTCCATGGCGGCTGATGGCACCGGGATTGGCTGCGCAGGGGATACGTGAAGGGGTGTTCGCTTTTCTGGTTGGTTTGCTGGTATTCGTTGCGACCAAGCAGGAAGCAAGACTTGGGCAATTCTCGTTGATTACGTCCGCAATATCGCTGCTGACTTACTGGCTGGCAGGAAAATGGTACAAGCCTAAATTCAGAAGCCCGGGCATGCTTGTCGGAGCGCTGCTTCTGTGGATTGTAATCGTTCCGTTGCTCTGGAAAACGAGTTATGGAACGCTATTGATTCTTGGCATCGGATCTGCGGTATTCATGCCGCTGTATATATTGCCGATGATCTCATCAGGCTTTGACTTGATGGGAACCAGCAATGAAACGGTGGAAAAGAGGGTTGAGCTGGTCGTGCTGCGTGAGCTGAGCCTGATGGTCGGCCGACTGGTGGGAACCTTTATTTTCATTGTTGTTCTGATGCTGAGCAAGACGTCTTTAACCATTACGGTACTTATGCTGATTCTTGGCGCATCGCCGATTGCAAGCTGGGTTTTCGTACGAAAGCTGCTTCATGGAGGCAAATCGGCATAACTTGCCCTTGGAACTGCATCATAAACAAGAAAATTTTCGAGCCCTTGAGGTGACGCTGAGAACAGCGTCCCTTGGGGGCTTTTTGTGTTTCTAATGGATGACGCTGCCGTGGCAAGTGGCTGTTCACCGGTGAGATTTAAGGATGATGTAAGGTTCGCATTAAAATGCTGTAAGGTACGGAGGTTATGATTACTTTTGTGTTCGTAAAACTACAAGATATTTAAGGAGATTTCCAATGAAAACCATTCTGCAAGCAATCAATGTGAACAAGACCTTTGGCACGAAAGGAAACATATATACGGCATTGCAGCATATCAACCTCAGTATCGAGGAGGGCGAGTTCGTCGGGATCATGGGTCCGTCCGGAGCGGGAAAGTCCACGCTGCTGAACATTTTTTCGACCATCGATACGCCGACCTCCGGCGAAATCACCATTGACGGACAGAACATCGTAACGATGAATGAAGAGAAGCTGTCCGATTTCCGCCGGAATAAGCTCGGGTTTATTTTTCAGGATTATAATCTGCTGGATACATTGACGGTTAAGGAAAATATTCTGCTTCCGCTTGCTCTATCCAAAGTGCCGGCTGCGGAAATAGAAGTTCGGGTTAATGAAATTGCCGATATGTTCGGCATTCGTCCGATCCTGGATAAATACCCGTACCATATTTCGGGAGGACAAAAGCAGCGTGCTGCTGCTTCAAGAGCGATTGTGGCGAACCCCAGCCTGATTCTGGCGGACGAGCCTACAGGTGCGCTGGATTCGAAATCGGCAACCAGCCTGCTGGAGAGCTTAAGCACGCTGAATGAGTCGAATCGTTCCACGATCATGATGGTGACACATGACGCCTATGCCGCAAGCTACTGCAAACGCGTGATTTTTATCAATGACGGCCAGCTGTTCAAAGAATTGCATAAACAGGATTTGACGCGCAAGGAATTTTTCCAGCAAATCCTTGAGGTGCTGTCTTCACTCGGAGGTGGGCATCATGACGCTGTTTAGCATCGCGGGGAAAAATATCCGCAAGAATTTCACCAACTACTTTCTGTATTTTGCATCGATGATTTTTAGTATCGTCATCTATTTTACCTTTGTGTCGTTGAAATACGACAACTCCATTCAGTCGGCATCGGATAGCTCACCCAAAATCAGTTCTGCTTTTAGCGGTGCGGCTGTGGTGCTTATCATTTTCGTCGCGATATTCATCTGGTACTCCAATTCGTTCTTTACGCGCAAGCGTAAGAAGGAGGTTGGACTTTACTCTCTGCTCGGTGTACGCAAAAAACAGATCGGGCGCATGTTGTTTTACGAAAACTTCCTGATGGGAGTTTTGGCGCTAATCGTGGGGATTGCGCTTGGTTCCGTGCTAAGCCGCTTTTTCGTCATGATTCTGATGAAGGCAATGGGCTATGATGCCATAACCAACTTCTCTATTTCCTTGGCAGCAATCGTGAACACTTTTATCGTATTTATGATCATTACGCTCATTACTTCGTTTCAAGGCTACCGGCTGATTTACAGGTTCAAATTAATCGAGCTGTTTCATGCGGATCAACTGCGTGAGAAGGAGCCGAAGGCATCCTGGCTGATAGCGCTGCTGTCCTTGGTCCTGGTAGGTATCGGTTACTGGCTTGCATTGCAAAATCTTGCGAATTCGAAGGCTTGGGCGACGCTTGGTTTAATGGTAACTCCGCTTGTGATTCTGGTAACGGTCATTCTGGGAACGTATCTATTGTTCAATACTTTAACGGTCACGATGCTGAAGTTATCCAGAAGAAACAAGAAACGTTATTGGAAAGGCCTGAACATCATCGGGACCTCCCAGCTATTGTACCGGATCAAAGGAAACGCACGTACGTTGACGATCATTGCTGTACTGAGCGCTACGACGTTAACGGCTGTCGGGACGGCCTACAGCTTGTATTATAGCAACCGCAGCTCGGTCTCTCTGGTTAACCCGAACAGTCTGATGTTCATCAGTACAAACAGCAAAATCACCAGCCAGGCAGATACAATCATACAGCATTCCAAGGAGCACGACGTTCTGTATCATACCACTCTAGAGCTGCTTGAGATGGATGCGGACACATCCGGGCTGGATCAAATCAGTCAGTCAGATGAGCAAACCTTCACGTTGCTGTCTAATCGGGATTTCAATCGTTTGGCGAAGCAGCAGGGGCGGGGCGAGGCTTTGAGCCTTCATGCGGATGAAGCCGCTGCACTGGACCCCATATACATCAAGGGGATGTCTCCGGAGTACGTTGGCTCTTCAATTACGCTCAGCGGAAATGGAGATCAAGAAAAAATTACTTTTAAGGATTTGAAGAAATACAGCGTTTTGAACCAAGGAACGGTGTATTCCACCATTGTGGTCAGCGATGACCTGTTTGCGAAGCTGGAGAGCAAAGCCAAAACAATGACCCTGGAGGCTTACGGCATCACGCATCAGGACAAAGCCCAATCATTGACGAAGGAACTGGAAGGTATTTTACCCGAAAAGGCCGGGTTTTCGAGCTTTTACCGGGACTATGCCAGCGGCATGGAATCATCCGGTTTGTTGATCTTCATGGGAGGATTCCTTGGACTGGTCTTCCTGGCGGCGACAGGCAGCATCATATACTTCAAACAGCTAACTGAAGCAAATTCGGATAAAGCGCGGTATCTGATTTTGTATAAAATCGGCGTGAAAAAAAGAGAAATCCGCAAGACGGTAGCCAAGCAAGTCATGTTCATCTTTGCACTGCCGCTGATTGCCGGCATCGCCCATTGTGCGGTCGCTCTGTCGGCATTATCGAGATTGATGCAAACGAGCCTCGTTATTCCGGTGGTCATTTGTATGGGGATCTACACTTGCATTTACCTGATCTACTATTTCGTGACCGTGAACGCGTACTACAAGATCGTAACGAATGTGAAGTAAATCATCAGCAAAGGAGAAAAACGATGAAAAAAGGACTTGTCATAGGATCAGTCATCTTGGTTGTGCTCATCGGATTCGTCGTGTTCATTCAAAACGTGAACCTGAATCGGCTAGGCACGGATCAATATTACGTGCAAATCCAGGACGGAAAGAGAATGGAAGAAAAATCGAACGATGGCAAGAAGTTTGTCTACTACGAGTACACCCTGGATGGCTTCGATAAAAATGGGCAGGAAAAGAGTGTGACCTTCACAGCAAGCAAGGAACTGCGCAAGGAAGCGTATCTGAGCGTTTATATGAAGGGGGATAAAGCGGGCTCGTACCAAGAGGTGCAGGAAAACGAGCTGCCGGGCCCGGCGAAGCAAAAGCTGGAGAGATTAGGGAAGAAGTAAAGAGAGAGCCCGGGCTTAAGCCAAATTGCCATCGACTTTATGTAATACTCAGAGGATTGAACGGAATTATCACGCCATCATCCCTACCTGAAATACTCAGCGGAAAGGCCGGAATTATTCTGCAGAAGCGAAGCGTTCGCCTTTGTCACCGGATTTCTCCCCTAAAGGGGCAGGATCAGGAAATCTGGTGACAACAGCGATCGTAAGAATAATCCGGAATTGGAGCGATACAGGAATTAAAGATGAAACACAGGGGTGACGCCATCGTCCCTACCTGTAATACTCAACGGAAAGGCCGGAATTGGAGCGGACACAGCTCGGTTCATTCAATCGTATATTTCGAAATGGTAACGGACATAAGCAGCACATTCATTAGATCAAAGGGAGAGAATCCAATGAACAAACATACCTTCACCTCTATATCCAAAAAAGCTATGACGTACTCGCTGGCCTTCACGCTGGCTGCATGCCCGATCGTCAGCGCAGGCCATGCCTTCGCAGCGCCTGCGGCCGTTGCTGAGCAGTCAATCGATGTTGCAGAGGCACATACAGCTATACAGTATAAAATCAATGCGCGGCTTGATGAGAAAAACATGCATATCAGGGGCAGCGAAACGGTTACTTATCGTAACACTTCTAGTGATACGCTGAAGGAATTGGTGTTCCACACCTTTGCCGATGCCAACCGTTCGAAGTCAACGCAGGCCAGCATGTTCCAGAGTACCAACGCAGAAATCCTGAAGAACAACCCAAGCCTCAAACCGGATGTTTTTCTGGGTGGCATTGACATTAAGGACGTCAAGACGGATGGGAAAGCCCTGACTTTTGACAATACCAATCAAGCTTTGACCGTTCAGCTTACGCAAGAACTGAAGCCTGGCGAAGCAGTCACGCTCCAAGTGGATTTCGATGTGAAGATCCCGTATGGCTCCGAACGCTTGTCTTATTATAAAGACATCATCAATGGCGCTCACTGGTTTCCGGTCATGTCCGTGTATGACGAAATCAAGCATGAATGGGACAAAACGCCGTACAGCACCACCTTTGAGACCGACTATTACACCTCTTCGGACTTCGAGGTTCAATTCAATGTACCTGACACGTACCAGATGTTGATGCCTGGAAGCATCACGACTCAGGAAGCCAAGGAAAACGGCCGCAAAATCGTATCTGCCGTGGCGAACAACACGCGGGAATTCGTCTTTTTCGCGAGTCCGAACTACAAAGTCGACAGCGTGACCCGAGATGGCTTGACCGTCGAATACTATTATTTTGACAACATGCCGAACAAGAAAAAGATTGTGGGCGAATACGTGGACCAAGCCTTTAAGGCGATCCAGTTCTTTAATGAAAAATATGGGAAATATCCATATCCCGAATTTCGCATCGCCGAGTCGTACGTGGAGGGAGTAGCGGTCGAATTTGCACGCGTGATTCAAATGGGGATGATTGGTAATAACGCAGATCCGGTGCATGATTCCGTATTCGTGCACGAGATCGCGCACCAATGGTTCCATGCCCTGATCGGCAACAACTCGGAACAGGAATCGTTTCTGGACGAAGGCTTTGCCGATTTCTCCAAAATCTATTTCTCTGAGAAACAAGGCGATATGCTGAACGGATTCAAAGCGCTTCAATTCGATGATTCTTCCTATGATTCACCCATTGCTTCAAATAATCAAGAGGTAGGAGACGATGCCAGTCCGGTCTTCTATGAAAAGGGCCGCCAAGCCATTTACCAACTGTACCGTCAGGTTGGTGAGGAGAAATTCGATGCGTTCATGAGAGAATATTTCAACAGATATGCGTTTAAAAATGCTACAATCGACGGACTGCTGCAGACCATTGAAGATACGCTGGGGAAAGAGGCACGCAATGAAATGGACAACTCGCTGCATCAGCCGAATTTTGTCCTGAAGCCGGAATACCGCCTGAGCGAGCAGGAAACAGCCGCTTATTTTCATGAACTATTCAAAGAGACATACCGTTCTTCCCTCGCACAGATCCCGGAACTTCCGTTCGAGACGATGAGCCGGATCGAGGAAAAAGCTCTCCAGGGCGAACCGCTTACTGTAGTACTGAGCGATCAGGCAGGGACTAAGGCGAAAAAGCAGCAGGAATTAATCCTGAATCAGCTGAAAAGAACGTTTGAGATTGCGGGCATTAAGCCTGTCATCATTACGGAGCGTCAGGTATTGAAGCAGAAAATGGAAAAGGAAATCGGAGGCAGCAATCTGATCGTGATCGGCAGCGCTCAAACGAATGGACTGATCCAAGCGCTGAAACCTGGCATCATTCAAAGATCCAAGGATATAGGTTTCGATTGGAAGAGTATGATGAATACCAAAAACACAGCGGGCGCTTATATCATCAAGCATCCATTTAATCATAACCGATTATTGCTCCATTTCTACTGGAACGGGGATACGCTTGCAGATGGAACGGTTGAACCGTTTGGGAAGCAAGTACTGAATGCGCTCAGCTTTACCACTGATTTTTATCAATATTATGTAATGGACAAGACTGGAAAAGTGATTGTTGACCAGAAGACGGCTAACCCAATGTCCAAATTTTTCGTGGATTAGTAAACAATCAGGGCTCGTGATACGATAATAGTTTGCATAGTAATTTCGAGGGTGGGGAAGCTGAGTACAGTTTAGCCTGCTTGGGTTTAGACGGCTGAACACGAGCCCACCCATGGTAAGGAGGTTGAAAAGATCTTGTCGTTCAATCAAAAGGTTCTCATCGTGGATGATGAAGCTGATATCGTGAGGCTTCTTCAGACCGTGCTGATCAAGGAAGGCATCGAGGGGGTATATACGGCTGGCACGGCGGAGCAAGCATGGACCGAATTCCAGCAGCGGCAGCCCGATATTGTCATTCTCGATATCATGCTACCGGATGGTGAGGGATATGATGTCTGCAAGAAGATACGAAGTGTCTCTAACGTTCCGATTTTCTTTTTGTCCGCTAAGGCGGAAGAGATCGATAAAATCCTGGGTTTCGCCATCGGCGGGGATGATTATATCACGAAACCATTCAGTCCGAAGGAAGTGGCTTACCGGATCAAAGCTCGCTTCAGAAGAGCCGATAATCCCCGGGAAGGTGAGAAACAAGAGCTGCATATTTTAAGAGCAGGCCCTTTCGAGCTGGACGAGCAAAAAGTTGAATTAAAGAAGAACGGCAGCAGCATTGAACTTAAACCGAAGGAACTTGGCCTACTCACGCATTTTATGAGGCATCCCAATCAGATCATCAGCAAAGAGAGCCTGTATGATCATGTATGGGGCGAGGAATTCTTCGGGTTTGATAATACGGTGATGGTTCATATCCGGAGGCTTCGGGAAAAGATCGAAGCAGATCCATCGAGTCCAAGATATCTGGTTACGGTGAAAGGACTGGGATATAAGCTTGTTGTAGAGGATGATTAATCCATGAAATGGAGACTGACCGGCAGTTATTTGATATCCGTTGTCCTTATCGTCGTGATCGTCATCATCATGAATATTTTCGTCGTGATCGGCCTGTATACCATGCAAATGGTATACAAGGACTTCCCGCTGCCCAGCGAAAAAACATCAGCGGAGTCCATCGCCCGCTCCTTGGGCCAAAACATCGTCGTATCTCCTGCAGGCATATCGGTTAACGATCAGGGGAAGAACGAACTCCAGCGGAATCAGGCTTGGGTTCAAGTGCTCGATGAAGACGGCAACGAGGTATATGGTTACCGGGTTCCGAAAGGAGCAAAGACCAAATATACGCCCGTGGATATCGTCCAAAGTTATAAGTACAAGGATAAGGATGTATTTTCGACGGTTTTTTTCGGAGAAAAGCTGGGAAGGGATCACCGTTACAGTTATTTGGTAGGATTTGAAAGCAGGTATTTGGAGCGGCAGGTGTTTACCTTTGATCTGCGGGTTCTCGCACAGATTCTCAAGATCGGAAGTCTGGTCCTGATCATCGTCGACGGATTCATTGCGCTGTGCATCGCCTACTTGTTCAGCAGAAAGCTGACCCGCCCGCTGCATGTGCTGATTGACGGGATCAAGCGGCTGGCTCATAAAAACTATCAGGTACGGTACGAGCCTAAAGGGATCTACAAGGAAGTGTTTTATAACGTCAATGTATTGTCCCAGGAGCTGAAAGCAAGCGAGTCTGAAAGAAAAAAGCTCGATCGAATGAAAGAAGAGTGGATCGGCAATATTTCGCATGACATCAAAACGCCGCTTGCTTCGATCCAGGGGTATGCGGAAATGATGAAGGACAAGGATTATCAGTTTTCCGTGGATGAAATGAGAGACTACGCGGAAATTATCGAACGCAAATCGTTGTATCTCAAAGCCGTGATTGAGGACTTGAACCTGTCTACCCGTCTGAAAAATAAAGAATTGACGCTTAATGCAAAAAACGTAAATATCGTGAGTCTGGTCCGGAACGCGGTCATCGACACGTTGAATGATGCCAGATACGCCAAACGGAACATTGAATTCCAATGTCATGAGGAGACCATCAAAATGGATGTGGATGAGATCTTGCTTCGCCGAGCGATCAGCAATTTGCTGTATAACGCGATCGTCCACAATGATGAAGCGGTGGTCATTCAGGTCTATGTGGAGAAAAAAGGGGCAACGGCCTCCATTTGCGTTGAAGACAATGGAAAAGGGATTCGGAAGGAAGAGCTTGAGCGGATTTTCGACCGTTACTACCGCGGTACGAATACGGGTGAACTTCATAAGGGATCAGGCCTTGGGATGGCTATCACTCATGACATCGTGAAAGCGCATGGCGGAGAGATAAACGTATCGAGCAAGCTTCATCAAGGAACGACCTTTGAAATTCGGTTGCCAATCACTAAAAAAAGCAATGTCAGCGAATGACATTGCTTTTTTGGGTGCTTATATCAAGGCCATCGGCTCGGGAGGCGAGGGCTTGCTGGTTCGTTGCAAGGAGAACATCTCTAGCTCCGGACGTTCTTTTCCTGTCAGCACATCGCCTAGCAGATCCGCCGCGATCATGCAGTACACCGTACCATTTCCGCCATAGGCTTCGATAAAATAACTGTTCGGATAATCCGGGTGCGTGCCGATCATGGGCAGCCCGTCATGCGTCGAACCGAAAATGGAGGCCCAGGCGTAATCGGCTTTCAGTCCGGTATAGTTCGGGAACAGTTTCCTCACCTCGTCCAGCAGCACTTCGCTTTTATGCATCGCGCGACCATCCCGTTCCTCGGGCTTCGGCGGATGCTCGTCAAGTCCACCCACAACGATCCGGTTATCCGGAGTTGTGCGCATATACAGATACGGTCTGGCGGTTTCCCAGATCATGCAGCGCTCGTGCCAATCCGAGAGATCTTCTACAGGGTTGGTAAGCACGGCATAGGATACCTTGAGCACGGCATTCCTGTCTCTTTTCACTTCCTGAGTTTCATAGCCCATGGTGAATATGACCTTTTTAGCTCGGATCTTAGAGTTCTTGGTATGGCATGTCACACCATTTTCATCATAATCAAAGTGAATGGCTTCCGTGTGCTCGAATATATGTGCGCCGTGCCGGGAAGCTGCTTCGACCAATGCATGCACCATGCGGAACGGATTAACCTCGGCATCTCCATGGGTATAGAGCGCGGCAGGCTTGGAAAATGGCAACCGCTGCTCGATTTTGGCCTGATCCCAGTATTCAACGTTAAATCCGTATTTTCGAAAATTCTCGTATTCCTCCTGCAGCATCGCGACATCATCTTCATGGCTGGCATAGTACAGGCTGCTCCGGGGAACCAGGTGAGGGTCTGTATATAAACGACCACCTGTATCGATCAGCTTTTGCATGGCGCGTTCACAGAGTTTATAAAAAGCAACACCGGTATCTTCACCAAAAGTGTTGATGATCGATGTGAGTGTCTTGTCATTCGAAAATTGCAGCAGACCGGTGTTGGCCGAGGAGCTTCCGCCGCCAATCCTTCTCTTATCGATCGTGATGGTATTCAATTTCCGTTTTGTCAGCTCATAGGTCAAGATCGCGCCGCTCATGCCGCCGCCAACGACAAGAACATCGCAGTCCAGATCTTGATCCAGCGAGGGATATTCGGGAATGTGTTGAAGCGTATGAGGCCAAGCCAGATTTCCACTGTTCAAGATCATCGTGTTCGCTCCTTTTCATTAATACGATTTCAGTATTTGCTAAATATAAGCCGTTTATCGATCAGCACATAGAAAAAAAAGCCCGGGATATAATATGCATGAGTAAAACATCCCCAGAGGAGGCAACAACATATGCAATCTGGTCAAATGCAGGCCATTACGGGCAAAGAGCTCGAGTATATTGTCGATTCGATTTCCAATGAAGATTTATTGATCAAACAGTGTGCCGCAACGGCCGCAACGAGCCAAAATGCAACGATCCAACAGGCATGCCAGCAGTATATCCGTTCCATGGACCATCATTTGGAGATGTTGATCCAGGCTTTACAGCAGCACCAGTCATTAGCTCCTAACCAGCCTCAACAATAATTCCATTACGGGAGGTAAACCGAATCATGTATTATCAAAACCAAAGTCAAAACAACTCTGCATTCATGCAGGATGAGGACCTGCTCTATACCATCCTCGCGGATTTGAAAAGAACGGTAAGAGAATACACGACGGCGACGACCGAATCTTCTTGTCCGACGGTACGCCAGATGTTTACGCAGCTGACCAACGACACCCTTCGTATGCAAGGAGAGCTGTATAATCTGATGAAGCAGATGAATATGTACTCTACTTCCTCCAAAGCGCTCCGTCAGGACGTGGACAAACAGATTCAGGATTCGCGCAATACGCAGCAAAAGACGCGCCAGTTCGTTCAGCAAAAAACAGGCGGCATGGGGCAGTATGCACAGTCTCCGAATGTCCCGCTGCATCAGCCGAATATTCATAATCCGTATTACATGTAACCTGCTTTCCTTCCCGTTAACCGGAGGGAGCGGACTATAATATATGTAACCCGCGGGATGCTGCGGTGAAGCATGGCACATTTTTACCGTCTCTAATTCGGCCCACGCCGCAGAGACGGTTTTTCTTTGCATGCATCCTAAAGTATTGTAATATAAGTATTAATCTCTTTCCCGGGTATGACATGTTCTGTAAGCAACCCGTGAAACGAATGCTGGAGGATACTGTATGAAAGAACTGACTGAACTGAAACTAAAGGTTCTCGATCTGTTAAATGAGGACGCGAGACGGTCTCCCCTACTTCTGTCAACGCTCATCGGCGTGGATGAGGAAGCGGTGAAAGAGGCGATTGCCGAGCTTGAAGCGGACCATGTGATTGTTAAGTACGCGGCCGTGGTAAACTGGAGCAAAATTGAGGAAGAAACGGTTACAGCGCTGATTGAAGTGCAAATTACCCCTGAACGCGGTCGCGGATTCGAAGGAATCGCCGAACGCATTTACTTGTACCCGCAGGTCAAATCCGTGTATTTGATGTCCGGAGCCTATGATTTGCTGGTGGAAGTGGAGGGCCGCAATTTGCGGGAAGTCGCGAACTTTGTATCCGAAAAGCTTTCTCCAATCGATTCTGTACTGTCTACGAAAACCAACTTTATTTTGAAAAAATATAAACAAGACGGAATTATTTTTGAAGACCGTGAAGAAGATAACCGTCTCATGGTCTCACCGTAAAGGAAGATGTGTCATGATCGTGAATGAAGATACCAAACAACAGCAAGTCAAATCGATGAATTCTTATCTCGCTCCACTGGTCAGGGATATCCCGCCATCCGGCATCCGCAAATTTTTTGATCTGGCAAACGGAAGCAAGGATATCATCACGCTTGGGGTGGGCGAACCCGACTTCACGACGCCGTGGCATGTCAGGGAGGCCTGCGTATATTCCCTTGAACGGGGAGTGACCGCCTATACCTCCAACGCAGGGATGATTGAGCTTCGGGAAGCCATCTCGCAATACTTGCATGACAGCTTTGAGGTTGGATATGACCCGCAGAACCAGATTATCGTAACGGTTGGCGGCAGTGAAGCTATTGATCTTGCGCTGCGCGCGCTTGTCGCTCCTGGCGATGAAATTCTGATTCCGGAACCTTGCTATGTATCCTATTCCCCGATTACGTCCATTGGCGGAGGGGTCCCCGTAGGAATCGAAACCTATGCCAAGGATGATTTCAAGCTGACGGCAGAAGCGTTGGAAGCGCAAATCACGCCGAAATCCAAGATTCTGATTCTCTGCTATCCGAGTAATCCGACCGGGGCTACCATGACTTATGAGGATTGGCTTCCGATCGCGAAAGTCGTGGAAAAGCATGATCTGATTGTGATTTCCGATGAAATCTATGCCGAACTGACGTACAACGATACACATGTCAGCTTTGCATCGATTCCGGGTATGATGGACCGTACCATTCTTGTCAGCGGTTTTTCCAAGGCTTTCGCCATGACCGGCTGGCGGATGGGTTATGTATGTGCTCATCCGGATATTATTGCTGCCATGCTTAAAATTCATCAATATACCGTGATGTGTGCACCGGTCATGGGGCAAGTCGCTGCGCTGGAGGCCCTAAAGAACG
Source organism: Paenibacillus dendrobii (assembly GCF_009807035.1). Lineage (GTDB taxonomy): Bacteria > Bacillota > Bacilli > Paenibacillales > Paenibacillaceae > Paenibacillus_AQ > Paenibacillus_AQ dendrobii. The sequence continues at coordinate 2,535,471 of NZ_WUBI01000001.1, read as the reverse complement.
GCATGGAGGAAAAAAACCGCATGGTTGAATCTTATAACCAGCGCCGGCGTTTGATCGTCCAGGGTTTCCATGATATCGGGCTGGAGTGTCATGAGCCTCAAGGTGCGTTTTATGCTTTCCCTAGCATTGCGTCCACAGGACTCAGTTCCGAAGCCTTTGCTCAAAGGCTGCTGCTTGAAGCCAAGGTAGCCGCTGTTCCGGGTACGGCTTTTGGTGCGACCGGTGAAGGTTTTCTGCGCTGCTCCTATGCTACTTCGGTAGCACAATTAACTGAGGCACTGGACCGTATGGGTACGTTTCTTCACAAGCTTAAGCAGGAATCATAACTACCCAAATGAACTGGGGCTCATGGAGCTCCAGTTCATTGTTTTAGGGTTTTATTCTGTTTTTTGAATAAATTAACAAAAAATTCACTTTCTTTTATGAATTTGTATGTTATAATTTTGCTTTAGGAGCAAGAAAAGACTTACCAGGGAGGGATTACCTTTGTTTTGTGCTGAATATGATTTGCCATCGTATCGCGGTGACTACACTGCAGAAGGCAATCAGCGCGGTGATTGGACAACCAAAACGACGGATTCTATTAAGAATGTATCCTTGGAAGATGAAATTTTGATGCTCCGCAATAAGATGGAACAGATATTTTTGCAGGAACAGTCCTTTACTTCGGAAGTCGTTATCGAAATCAGCAGTTTGCTTGACCTGAAGATTAACGAATATATGAAGCTGTGTCCCAAGAAGAATAAAGCCTAAGTTACATAAACAAGTTCGATTCCCTCAGTTGTGGGAGCAAATAGTATGTAATGGTCGAATCCTCTGCCGCTAAGCGCAGGGGATTTTTTTGTTTAGCTCCATTTGGGTTGGGGTATGTTTCATGATACAATCATCTCCTGCATGACACGATGAGTCAAGTCTGTTGAGATTAAATTTCTTTCATTCTATCTAAGGTAAGACGAATATATCAATCCGGAGGGATCGACCATGGTTAAATTTCAAGATATTATTCCGTACATGGATCAAGTTCGCACACAGTTAATGAACGTATTGAATTCCTTTGGACCGGATGAAAAGGAATTGCGCGAAAAGCCGGAGGGGTGGAGCGTCACTGAAGTGGTAGAGCATCTGGGTAAGCTGGAGGGCGTCATTCAATATCAAATCAAGCAAATGTTGGGCAAGGAGCCCGTCCTGCCGTCGGAACCGCTAGACGAGAAAAAGACGGATGTCATGGATATCCTAAAAAGCAGCGGCATTATCGGAGTGAAAATTGAGGCGCCTGCGCCAACCCGTCCAACAGGCACGAATACTTATGAGCAGGCAGTGGAGAAGCTGAACGAAGTACGATCTGCAACCAAAGCCCTTATTCCAGAGCTTGCTAAACGAAATACGAACGAGCTTGTATATCCTCACCCGTTCGGGTTCGAATTGAATGCGGCACAATGGGCACATTTTATTGCGATTCATGAGTCGACTCATATCCATCAGCTGCAGCGCATTCGCGAGGCGAACCGATAAGCGAGATTCTTTTACGGAAGCACCATAATCGGAATTTCATAGAAAGAACGACCGATAAGCAATATTCTGCTTGACTTCCCCCGATGGGATGCTTTTTACTGCGTTTTTCGGGCTTCTATTGCTGGTGAAATAGAGTCCGTGCATCCTCTGCACGGGCTCTTCTTTTTTGTCTGTTCCATGTGTGATATATTGAACCTATTGGGGAAAAGAGGGGGAGCAGAGATTGAAGGCATACGGTAAACTGATGCTGGTCATACTTGCTGTTTTTATGCTGGCAGGTTGCGGGAAAGATGACAAACCGGGAGTTTCGGTATTTATGATCGACGAGAATTCCGATCCGACACAGGTTTCTGAGCAGTTGGAAAAAACAGTACAGGAAAAGTTGGGTCCGGACATCAAGGTCGAAGTGATTGCCAGCCCGCTGTATAATCCGCAGAAGCTGATGGTGGAATACGCCGCTGGCGGGCATGATATTATGATTATACCTGAAGAGGATATGAAAAATTACGGCAAGCTTGGCGGACATGTTGCGTTGGATGACCATTTCGATGCCAAAAAGTATCCGGAGGGCGTCTTTGCGAGCAAGGAAGAGAAAGATGACAAAACCATTGATAATACAGAGCATTTGTACGGTATTCCGGTTAAACAAATGAAGCTCTTTAAGGATTTGAAATACACGCCTGATAAACTGTATGCCACGATACCGATTTCTTCGAAGCATATCGATGACGCACTGAAAGCACTGAAGGCGATGACGGAATAATATTAGATTTCATCCTGCAGAGGGAGGTTTAAACAATGAAAGTGTACACAAGGACTGGCGACGAAGGCCAAACATCCGTTATCGGCGGACGGGTATCCAAGGATGATCTCCAAGTAGAGGCTTACGGCACCATCGATGAGCTGAACAGTTACGTCGGACAGGCTGTCAGCCTGATGGAAGGAGAAGCATTCGAGGATCTGCGGCAGAACCTGCTGGAAATTCAGCATGAACTGTTTGACTGCGGATCGGACCTGGCCTTTGTTAAATTAAGCGAGAGCAGATATAAAGTAAATGCCGAAATGGTGGAACGGCTGGAGCAGTGGATGGATGCTTACGAGGAGGAAAATCCGGAGCTTGAGCGCTTTATTTTGCCGGGGGGAACGCTGCTGTCGGCAACCCTGCATGTATGCAGAACCGTATGCCGCCGCGCGGAACGTAGGGTGGTAACCCTGGGTCACGACAAGGAAATTAATTCGGAGGTGCGTCATTATCTGAACCGGCTGTCCGATTATTTCTTTGTGGTTGCCCGCACGGCTAATGCCCGAAGCAATGTACAGGATATTGAATATGTCCGCAGCAAAAAGGTGTTCGGCAACAAGAAATGACATCCTATTATCCGCCTATTACTTATATCATACCCGAAGCTGAGGATGGCTGGCTGCTCAAGACCATCCTGGCTCGGCGCATGCACGTATCACGTAAACTGCAGTCCCGCCTGAAGCTGACCGAACAGGGCATCACCCTAAACGGGGAGAGAGTCTATATCAGCGTTCATGTCCGGACCGGCGATGTGGTGGAAATCCGGATGGAACAGGAAACCTCCGACGATATTCTGCCGCAGCCGATTCCTTTTGAGATTCTATATGAAGATGAGCATATGTTAATAGTGAATAAAGAAGCCGGAATGATCGTTCATCCGACGCATGGCCACTATACGGGCACTCTCGCGAATGGAGTCGTGGATTATTGGCTTCAAAAAGGGGTAGCATACCGTTTCCGCGCCGTGCACCGCTTAGATCAGGAAACGACGGGCGTGCTTGCTATAGCCAAAAACCCCTACGTACACCAGCATATTTCTGAGCAGATGATCGAAAATCGCGTGGACAAGAGATATTTGGCTTTGGTGCATGGAACACCCGAACCGCGGCAGGGAGAGATTAACGGCCCGATTGACAGGGATCCCGAAGAGCCGCATCGCCGGATCGTTACGCCGGACGGATATCCCTCGCTAACGAAGTATAAGCTGCTGGACAGCTGGGATCAGGGCTCGCTTGTCGAGCTTAAGCTGGAGACGGGGAGAACGCATCAAATCCGCGTACATATGACAAGCATTGGCTGTCCGCTGATCGGCGACAAGATGTATCGTCATCCGGTCTACAAGGAAATGATGGAGGCGGTGGATTCGGTTCCGACCCAGGAAGAGCTGCAGGCTCACTTGCCGGAAACCGCATGGCGGATCATGCAGCTGGACGAATCTATTCCGCGTCAGGCACTGCATGCATTCGAGCTGACTTTTGAGCATCCGGTGACGCATGAAAAGATGACCTTCCAAGCACCGCTGCCCGGAGATATGCAAGAACTCCGGCAGCGTCTGGAATCGGGAAACCTTGAACCGAAATAAGACAAAGAGAGTTGACTGCAATGAGTAAACTGGAAGTGTATCAATACCCAAAATGCGGGACTTGCCGCAGCGCTGTCAAATGGCTACAGGCTCACGGACATGAGGTTGAGCTTCATCATATTGCGGAAGAGCCGCCGACCCCGGAAGTGCTCTCTGAACTGGTTAAGCTGAGCGGCCTGCCGCTCAAGAAGTTTTTTAATACGAGCGGCGAAGTATACAAGCAGCTTGGTCTGAAGGACAAGCTCGCCGGTATGGACGAAAAGGAGCAGATCGAGCTGCTGTCGTCGAATGGCATGCTGATCAAACGCCCGATTGTGACGGACGGGAGTAAAGTCACGGTCGGGTACAAAGAAGACCAATACGAATCCGTTTGGGGATAACAGGAAAGAGCCAAAAGCTCCCTGGAGTTGTGTTATACTATAGGCAGATTGCCGACTCTGCAAAAGGGAATAAGGCAGACAAGGGGAGAAACGAAGATTGATACCTAATGATAAACGTCAATCCGTCATGTTGGTGGACGGGATGGCATTATTGTTCAGAGCTTATTACGCAACCGCCACAAGCGGATATATCCGCCGTACGAAATCAGGAATCCCGACCAATGCGATATACGGATTTATACGTTACTTTTGGGATGCCGTGCAAAATTTTGATCCAAGTCATGTCATCTGCTGCTGGGATCTTGGTGGCTCTACTTTCCGTGGACAGCAGTTCTCCGCATATAAAGGAAACCGTCCGGAAGCACCGAATGATCTGGTGCCTCAGTTTTCCATCATCCGTGATGTGATGGATAGCATGGGCGTACCGAATATCAGTGCCGAAGGCTATGAGGCTGATGATTGCATCGGCACGCTGGCAACGAAGTTCAGCAAGGACATGGATGTCATGGTTCTATCCGGCGATCATGATCTGCTGCAGCTGGTCAGTGACCGCACAACGGTGATCATTATGAAGAAGGGCCACGGCAATTATAAAGTTTACACACCGGAGTCGCTCTATGAAGAGAAGCAGCTTCAGCCTCGTCAGATCATCGATGTGAAAGCCTTGATGGGGGATGCCAGCGACAACTATCCGGGAGTCCGCGGGATCGGCGAGAAGACGGCCCACAAGTTGATTCAGGAATATGGATCGGTTGAAGGGATTTTGGACAATCTGGAGCAGCTGTCGAAGAGCGTCCGGGTCAAAATCGAAACAGATTTGGAGATGCTGCATCTGTCCCGCAAGCTGGCGGAAATCCATTGCTGCGTGCCCGTGGCATGCGAGCTGGATATCTGTGAATTGTCGCTTGATGAGCAGATGGTGGTCGATAAATTCGAAGAGCTCGAAATGAAGAGCCTCTGTCATTTGCTTGGCGTTGTAGTCTAAGTCGGAAACATCGAATATGAAAAACAAGCGCTGGGGATGTCGGCATCACGCCGGCATCCCTTTTTAAGATAGAAAGTATAAAGACTTAGCTCAACGTCATCAAACTTATTTCAGTTTTGAGCCATAAACTTCGTAGAGATCACATCCTTCTATCGCAAGCGTCCGCCAGGTTAAGAGTGTTACAGCCTGAGGGATGTGCGGATGAGAATTGACTTTTTTTGATGAACTGGGCTATAATGCCCGTGGTTATGGATAGGAAATCATACTTGATACCTCATGAAGACAAAGACAATGAGAATGGTGTAGGAGGGTTTACAAACGATGAGTATTCTGGGAGCAATCGAAGCCGGAGGAACAAAATTTGTATGCGGAATCGGCAAGGAAGACGGGACTGTTCTGGAGCGGGTCAGTTTTCCGACCACGACACCGGAAGAAACGATGGCACAAGTAGTCGCTTTCTTTCAAAATAAAGGCGTGGAAGCAATTGGTGTAGGTTCATTTGGGCCCATAGATCCCGTTAAAGGAAGCCCTACATATGGTCGCATTACAACAACGCCTAAGCCTTACTGGAGCAATTATGATGTTGTCGGGCACTTGAGTTCACATTTTCAGGTGCCTATTGAATTCGATACAGACGTCAATGGAGCGGCGCTTGGCGAATATACTTGGGGCGCAGCCCAAGGTTATGACAGCTGTCTTTATATTACGGTAGGGACAGGCATTGGAGCCGGTGCTGTCGTAGGCGGCGAATTAATTCATGGGCTATCCCATCCTGAAATGGGACACATTCTTGTCCGCCGCCACCCGGAGGACAAGTTCGAAGGCTTCTGCCCGTATCATGGCGATTGCCTTGAAGGCGTAGCCGCAGGTCCATCGCTCTCCAAGCGATGGGGAGTTCAAGGCGTGGAACTGACGCCGGATCATCCCGCTTGGGAGATGGAAGCTTATTATCTTGCGCAGGCATTGATGAACTATATTTTGATTTTGTCCCCGCAAAAAATCGTGATGGGCGGAGGCGTGATGAAGCAGCAGCAGCTGTTCCCGCTGATTCATACCAAGCTTCAAGAGCTGTTGAACGGTTATGTGCAGCTTCCTGCGATCAGCGAGCATATCGCCGACTACATCGTATCTCCACAGCTTGGAGATAATGCAGGACTATGCGGAGCCTTGGCCCTCGCGAAAAAGGCGCTGGCGGCTGTCTAAAATCATGTCCCTGACAGGGGGACTAGGCAAGGGGGGATCGCCCCCCTTGCTTTTTTGTGCATTCATAATCGTGCTGGCATAGTTTTCGCTTTTTAGTCATAAAGTCGCTTGTGGAAATAGCTGTAAATCTATATATTTCTTGATATGATCGAAATCCAAGAATTTGAAACTGAGAGGAGAGAATCGATTGAAGAAGAAATGGATCATTGCCGGCGCGACGGCGGCGCTCATGCTGACAGCAGGAACAGGGGTATATGCCGGTACTCAGCTGCAGGAAATCAAGGCGTATCTCAACGGAAATATCCAATTGAAGTATAATGGAACGCCAATACAGGCGAGAGACGAAAAAGGAAATGCGGTGCTGCCGATTACATACAATGGAACCACCTATCTTCCTGTACGCGCCGTAGCTGACGTGATGGGGGTAGCCGTATCTTACGATGCCAAGACGTCGACAGTGGAATTGGGCGAAAAAGCCGAGGGCGTAGCGATCGCCAAAGACTTCAAAGACATGTACTATACGAAAGATCCGGCTCAGACGACATACCTGGGCAAGGATTACAAAGAAGCCTTTTTCGATAACGCCGGCAGCAAGCGCTCCAGCAGCTTTATGCTCTACCCGAAAGGGAAATACCAAAAGCTCTATCTCCAGGTCGCAGCCGTGGGAGAAGACATCGACAACTTCTTTGTCAACGACAGCGAGAAAGATGTGAAGTTGAAAACGGATACGATCGCAGTCAAGGATGGGTTGAAAACGATTGAAGTGGACATCACCGGCGTGAACGAGTTATTCGTGAATGCCGACCTGAAGAGCTCGGGTGCCATGTTTGTTCCGCTAACAACTTCTTACTACAAATAAGCTCAGAAATCAAAAAAAGACCGGTCCGGCATGTATGCTCGGATGGGTCTTTTTTTGGCTTGAATGCGGCTGCATTCAGGCTCAATCTGTAAAATACGGCATGCCGACGACCATGCGCAGAAATCCCCGAAGTTCCTCTGCCTCGGTTTCACCTATCTTAAAGGCAGATTCCAGATATCCCGGCTCTTCCACATCATCTGCACCGATGACCGCGCTGATTCCCTGCTGTAGATCAGCTACAAGGCTTTTACCGTAAAATAACCCGGTGCTGGTTACGGCCAGATCAAAGCGCTTAAGGGAAGGACCTATAAAAGTAACAAACCGGGTGGAGGTTTGCTCCGTGCTGTCCGCTAAAAAATCCAATTCTCCATGCTGTGGCATGCTGTCCCATCACTCCTCGAATCTCTTGTTTCATCATTCTGCTATTATAAAGCATACGGCACAGATTATCATTGACCAATTAGGATGATATGGTATGATCTTGATTAACAGCATAATCCAATTTCGGGGAAGCACCTCTCTTGCATATCAAGGGAGGTGCTTTTTGTTGTGCTGATTTTTAGGGTGGAGGCTACAGGATGCAGAATGTATTTATGAATCGTCTGGTCAAAGAAAATGTAAACGGCGGGAGCAGCATCGCCGAAGTATGGATCTGTGAAGCCGCAGGAACTTGGCAGCTGGGCTGGAGGGATGTAAATGACAGCAGCAGGGCGGAAGATAGCATCTGGTATGAGGGCGGCTCCTGGAACGAAATGCTGTATATTTACCGTCATGGTCTGGCCGTTAAGCTCGGAGAAGGTTACAGGCCGCTAATTGACGGCATATTTCATGATGAAGAGGAACATAAGGCGAGAAGCCAGCCCGTCCAAAAGCTCTACTGCTACAGCGAATTGAACTACAACGAGGAGCTGTACAACGAGCTGTGTGCTTGGAGAAGAAAAAAAGCGGCAGTTGAACGGAAGGCACCTTATTTTATCGCAACCAATAGGCTTTTGCGTCTCATCAGCGCGTTCGTCCCGCTGACAGTGGACGAGCTGCTGCAGCTTCCCGGTGTCGGGGAGAATAAAGCGGCGGAATACGGCACGGAGTTGCTCGAATTAACGGCAAATCGCGAGCGGGACCGCGGCTTTCCACTGGACTGGGTTCAGGAGCTTCTGGATGAGCAAACCTATGAGTCTTGGGTTTACAAACAGAAGGAGCTGAAGTATAAGCAGGATTTGGACAAATACCGGATCAAGCAAATGCTGCTGAGAGGGATCGTTGAGGGCAAACGGCTGGAGCAGATGGAGCAGGAGAGCGGCCTTGGCAGACGTGAATTGGTGGAGTCGCTGGAACAGCTGGAGAAGGAAGGTTATGACGTGGAGCTATTGATTGCAGGCGAACTGCAGGAGATGCCGAAGGCAGAACAAGAGGATGTGTGGAATGCTTTTGAGGAGCTGGGCGACGCATTGTTGAAGCCGGTCCTTCAGCGGGTGTACGGACAGGAAGGAGCCGCTGGACCAGTCATGGAACTGCGATATGAGCGGCTGCGGCTGATCCGTATGCGTTTCCGTAGGGAAGCCGAGAGCCGAAGAAACGCGGGATAGCGGGCCGGACCCATTTCGGGAACCGGATGCAAATGCGACAGAGAACACGAAAAGGACGAAGTGCGCTGCCTGCTGTCATAGCAACCTCGCACCTTCGTCCTTTATGTTCAAGAGCATGTTCCCTTCAGATCCAGTCCTTTTTCCGGAAGATCAGCACCATGCTGATGGCAAGCACAACCATCACGCCAATCACGGTGAAGTAGCTGTATTTCCAGTGCAGCTCGGGTATATTGTCAAAGTTCATCCCGTAAATACCGGTAATCACGGTCAGGGGCATGAATATTGTGGTAATGGCGGTAAAAACACGCATGATTTCGTTGGCGCGGTTCGCGATACTGGATTGGTAAGCTTCTCGAAGGTTGCCCATCAGATCGCGGAACGTGTCAAAGGTTTCAGAGATTTTAACGGCATTCTCATAAATGTCGCTGAAGTATTTTTGCAGCTGGTCGTCGATCAGCCGGAGATCCCTTTTATTGAGTGTATTGATAAGCTCCTTTTGCGGTCCCAGAACTTTTTTCAGCCACAAAATCTCACTGCGCAGACCGATGATTTCGTTCAGATGGGATTTTTTCGTATGCATCAGGATATCTTCTTCGAGTTTTTCGATTTTAGCTTCGATCCGGTCGCTTACGGTAAAGTAGTTGTCTACGACAAGGTCGATCAACAGATACAAAAAGCGGTCGGGCGTATTAACTTCCTGTTCCCACAGAATCGGCTTCAAGGAGCGCAGCTCATGGATTTTTTGCTTGGTCACCGTAATGATATAATGGCGGCCTAAAAAGACGTTGAGCGAACGCAGAAAAATCTCCTCGTCATCAAAACGGATAGAGTTCACAACGATAAAATAGTGGCTTTCGTAAATTTCGATCTTGGGACGCTGTTCTTCCTCGCTCAGGCAGTCTTCTACCGCCAAATCGTGCAGGGAGAACAAGGGCTGCAAAAGCGCAAGGTCGTCAACATCCGCATCGATCCAATAGAATCCTGCGGGCGGGGCAGTCAGTGTGGTTTGAATGTCGTCGATCGGGTTAAAAACGCCGTCGCTCACCAACCGGATTTTCATATGATTTCACTCCTCCATCCCCACATGCTAAGCATGTTCAGGGAAATGCTTTATTAAGAGCATAGGAAAGAGATCAGCATTGCCGGTGGAATTTGGAGAATAAAGGGGAGATTCAGAAGACAAAAGCAACGAGAACTTCCCTGTGCCGGCAAGCTGATATCAGTTCTATGCAGTTGTGTTCATTTGCACTCAGCTTCGGGCTCGGGTCGCCTTCCATCTTACATGTCACCTCTGTCATATAGGTATTAAACACTTGTCTAGTATAACGCCGGGTCATGCACCTTTCAAGAAGAAAATGGCTGCTTGCATGACCCGCTTACAGCGTATGACAAAGGCTGGAAATGCGTGAAGGAAAATTATGTTGATAACCTGCCCTGGAGCTTCTTGACGAAGGATAGGTTTATGATTTAAAGTAATGAACAAGATACTATTTGTTTAATCCAAAATTGAATACAGCGAAATCTTATCAAGAGCAGGTGGAGGGACTAGCCCGATGAAACCCGGCAACCGGCGTACCATACGCACGGTGCTAATTCTTGCAGGAAAATGTTGCGGTTTGCGCCATTTCCTGACAGATGAGAGAGGCGTATGAATTAACGTGATGACCTTTCTCTATGCATGAGGAGGTCATTTTTTGTTATATGCACCTATACACCTTGCTCCCCAAATGATTTTCGCCACCTGAAAAAAGGAGTGTTGAATCATGCCGATTAAAATTCCGGATGCCTTGCCGGCTAAAGAGATTCTGAACGGAGAGAATATTTTCGTGATGGATGACAGCAAGGCGTATCACCAGGACATCCGTCCGCTTCGCATCGCCATTCTGAATATTATGCCGACCAAAGAAACCACCGAAACGCAGCTGCTGCGTTTGCTCGGCAACTCCCCGCTGCAGGTCGAGATCACGCTGCTGCACCCGCGCTCGCATACATCCAAGAATACTTCGCAAGAGCATCTAGAAGCGTTCTATAAGACATTTGACGAAGTGCGCCACCGCCGTTTTGACGGCATGATCATAACGGGAGCCCCCGTGGAGCAGATGGATTTTGAAGACGTGAACTACTGGGATGAGCTTCAGGAAATCATGGATTGGTCCAAAACCAATGTCACCTCTACGCTTCATATTTGTTGGGCCTCGCAGGCAGGACTGTATCATCATTTCGGCGTACCGAAGTGGGATTTGGCGAAAAAATGCTTCGGCGTATTTCCGCATACGATTAATCAGCAGAACGTCAAGCTTTTGCGTGGCTTCGATGAAGTCTTTTATGTTCCCCAGTCTCGTCATACAGAGGTCCGGCGCGAGGACATTGAAGACATTGGCGAATTGGAGATTTTGTCCGAATCCGAAGAAGCCGGAATCTATTTGGTGGCCACGAAGGATGGCAAACAGATTTTCGTGACGGGCCATTCGGAATATGATCCGTATTCCCTGAAGTGGGAGTATGAACGCGATATTGCCAAAGGGATGGACATGGAGATTCCAAAGCATTATTACCCGAATGATGATCCGAGCCGGATTCCTCCTACGGTATGGCGCGCCCATGCCAACTTATTATTCTCTAATTGGCTGAATTACTATGTATATCAGGAAACGCCTTATGACATCGAAGAGGCTCTGGAAGTCTGGCCGCAGATCTGATCGAAGCATCCATCTAAAAGAGAGTGTGAGGGAGATAGTTATGGAGAAAAAACCATTAAGCATTGAAAGCAGGCTGGCACAGATTGGCTCGATCGAGGAACCCGTGACTGGAGCGGTGAATTTTCCGATTTATCAGGCAACAGCGTTCCGCCATCCGAAGCTTGGACAGAGTACGGGGTTTGATTATGCACGTACGAAGAGCCCGACCCGCAAAGTGCTGGAAGAGGCATCGGCTCAGTTGGAATCTGGTGACGCAGGCTTTGCCTGTAGCTCCGGCATGGCCGCGCTTCAAACGATTTTCTCACTGTTCGGACAAGGCGATCATCTCATCGTTTCTTTGGATTTGTACGGGGGAACATACCGCATGCTCGAAAGGATCTTTTCGAAATTCGGCGTGAGCGCGACTTACATCGATACCAATGACCTGGATGAACTTGAAAAATCGAGACGTCCGGAGACGAAGGCTGTCTTTATTGAAACGCCGACAAACCCGCTCATGATGATTACGGATATAGAAAAGGTGGCAACTTGGGCGAAGCGTCATCAACTGCTGACGATTGTTGACAACACGCTGCTAACGCCATTCTTCCAGCGTCCCATCGAGCTGGGTGCCGATATCGTCATCCATAGCGCAACCAAGTACCTGGGCGGACATAATGACGTGCTGGCAGGTCTGATCGTAACGAAAGGCAAGGAGCTGTCGGAAGAAATGTTTTTCCTGCACAATTCCATTGGCGCCGTGCTTGGAGCAAGCGATTCTTATCAGCTGATGAGAGGCATGAAGACTCTCGCGCTGCGGATGGAGCGGCATGAAAGCAATGCCAAAGCGGTCGCTGAATTTCTGAAGACGCATCCTGCGATTGACGAAGTATTTCATCCTGCGTTTCCGGATCATCCGGGTCATGACATTCAGAATAAACAGTCCAGCGGGAATACGGGGATTTTCTCCTTCAAGGTTAAGGATGCCCGTTATGTTGAGCCGATCCTTCGCCATATCCGGCTGATTGCTTTTGCCGAAAGCCTGGGGGGCGTGGAATCATTGATGACATATCCGGCGGTTCAGACGCATGCGGATATTCCGGAAGAGATCCGGAAGGCGGTAGGCGTGGATGACAGACTGCTGCGTTTCTCGGTCGGCATTGAACATATCGATGATCTGATTGCCGATCTTGGAGGAGCATTGGATGCAGCGGTAGAGGAAATAGAAGGGGGAAAGCATCATGAGTGATCAGAACAAAGAACAAAGCGGACAGGAAGCTAAATTGAAGTTTGCCACCAAGCTTTTGCATTTCGGTTCCGAGATTGACAGCACGACAGGGGCGTCCAGCGTTCCGATTTATCAGGCTTCAACCTTTCACCATGAGGATGTATTCAATCCTCCGGTTCACGATTACAGCCGTTCCGGCAACCCGACGCGACAAGCGCTAGAGGATTATATTGCCCTGCTTGAAGGGGGCGTACGCGGATTTGCCTATTCCTCCGGCATGGCCGCCATTTCCAGCACCTTTATGATGCTGTCTGCAGGTGACCATATGATTGTGACGGAGGATGTGTACGGGGGTACATACCGACTGCTTACCAGTATCCTGAACCGTCTTGGCATTGAAAGCACCTTTGTGGACATGACGGATCTGGAACAGGTAAAAGCGGCACTGAAACCGAATACCAAAGCTGTATATATGGAAACGCCATCGAATCCGACGCTTAAAATTACGGACATCGAAGCGGTGACGTCCTGGGCGAAGGAGCATGATCTCCTGACGATGCTGGATAATACGTTCATGACGCCATACTATCAACGTCCGATTGAATTAGGCGTGGATATTGTCCTGCACAGCGCCACCAAATTTTTGGGCGGACACAGCGATGTGCTGGCTGGTCTGGCCGTAGCACGTACGGACTCCATCGGCAGACAGCTCAAGCAACTTCAGAATGGACTCGGAACGGTGCTCGGCGTTCAGGATTCTTGGTTGCTGATGCGGGGGATGAAAACCTTGCAGGCACGGATGAACCATAGCGAGCAAAGCTCGGCGGTTCTGGCTGCATGGCTCAAAGGCCGTCCGGACATCGATCAGGTGTTCTATCCTGGCCTCCTGGATCATCCGGGAAGAGAAATTCATGAGAAGCAGTCCACCGGATACGGAGCGGTCGTTTCTTTTGACGTAGGATCAGGCGAGCGTGCCAAGCAAGTCCTGAACAAGGTGAAAATCCCGCTGGTTGCGGTAAGCCTGGGCGCGGTGGAGAGCATCCTCTCCTATCCGGCGATGATGTCGCATGCGGCGATGCCAGCGGAAGTGCGTCACGAACGCGGCATCACGGACGGGCTGCTCCGTTTCTCCGTGGGTCTTGAAGACATTGACGATCTGATTGCCGATTTGGATCAGGCATTGCAGGGCTAGAGTTTCTAAGAAAGCACCGCGGTTTGCGGTGTTTTCTTTTTGTGTCTATTTTGTGAAATCTCATCCAATTAATGCTTGAATTGACTGTATTTTCGCAGAACGAAGCCTTGACCCATAGAAAGTGAAGTTTTTCTCAAGCTAAAAATATGATAAGATGGTGGGGATGGTTCAAGGAAATAAGTTCTAATGATGTCAGCATACAATTCCAATGAAGTTTAAATTTTGCCATATGATAAGGAGGCTGCCGGAGATGAGCACAGTAAACCAGATCTTGGACAAAGCGCTGCGGGGTGAACGTCTGAATTTGGAAGACAGCGTGACCCTGTTCGAAAGCGACGAAATTGAAAAAATGGGCCATGCCGCCGATATCATGATGAAGAGACAACATCCCGACCCGATTACGACGTTTGTCATTGGACGGAATGTCAACTATACGAATATTTGCGATACGTTTTGCACGTTCTGCGCATTTTACCGTCGGCCGGGCCATAACGAGGGCTACGTGCTTTCGGACGAGGTCATTTTCCAGAAGATCAAGGAAACACAGGATGTGAACGGTACCGAAATTTTGATGCAAGGCGGTACGCATCCGGATTTGCCGTTCAGTTATTATACGGATCTGCTTCGGGGCATCAAACAGCGGTTCCCGAATATTACGATGCACTCGTTCTCACCGGCGGAAATCCGCAAAATGCAGGAGGTATCGGGACTTCCGCTTGAAGAGGTCGTGCGTGAATTGCATGCTGCAGGACTGGATTCGCTTCCAGGTGGCGGTGCAGAAATTCTGGATGATCGCATCCGCAAAAAAATCAGCCGTCACAAAGGGACTTGGCGCGATTGGATGGACGTCATGCAAACGGCGCATAAAGTCGGCATGAACACCACCGCGACGATGGTCATCGGCTTCGGCGAATCGATGGAGGAGCGCGCGCTTCATATGCTGCGTATCCGTGATGCTCAAGATGAGTGCGTAGCCAATGGATATGATTCCAAAGGGTTCCTTGCCTTCATTCCGTTTACCTTCCAGCCGGATAATACGAGCCTGAAGCGTGAACGCGAAACACCGGAAGCTTACCTGAAGACGGTAGCGATCGGCCGCCTAGTGCTCGATAATGTTCCAAATCTTCAATCCTCTTGGGTAACGATGGGACCTGAAGTCGGCAAATTGTCGCTTAGCTACGGCTGCAATGACTTTGGCAGCACCATGATGGAGGAGAATGTGGTTTCTTCGGCAGGGGCGGTACATAAAGTCAATATCGCTTCGATCCTGCAATTGATCCGAGAAGCTGGCAAAATTCCTGCACAGCGTAATACCCGCTATGATATTCTGAAGGTGTTTGAAGAAGGTTCGCAGATTGAACGCGATTTTGTAATGCAGAACTAATCCATGATATATCATTTCCAATCCTGCTTCGTTTACGAGGCAGGATTTTTGAGTTGGTTACGTGAGGATCCGATCCGAGTCCCAATGAAATTGAAGCCTGCCTTCACTGCGAAAAATCAGCATGTTTACTGCGGCATGGGAAATGATGGCTCCAAATTTTTCTGATGAAAGTATTGTATTAATATGCGTTTCTTTGTATAGTTTACTTAATTAACGTTAATTAAAAGTGGAGCGTGAGATTATTCATGACCAGAAATAAGTTGAGAGCAGCTGCCATGCGGCTGTTCGGAGAGAAAGGGTACGACGGTACGGCGCTCTCCGAAATTGCGAAGGAAGTGGGCGTCAAGACACCGGCGATCTATGCCTTTTATGAGAATAAAGAAGATTTGTTCATGACGGTATTTCGCGAGGCGATGGAGTCCTATAATACGTACATTCAGGAGCTTTCGGAAGAGCAAAATATGACGAGTGCTCGCGATAGCCTATATCGAGTCTTGTCGAGACAATATGAGTTCTATCAAAAATGTCCCGAAGAGAGCGTATTCGTGCTGCGGTATATGGTATTTCCGCCTGCTTTTTTGAAAGAAACGATCGAAGAGGCTTTTCTTCAATCCGATGAGCTGCTCACGAAGGCGATTGAAGAATTAATTGTGCATGGCATGGAAACGGAGGCCATTCGGGATCAGCCAGTACAGCCGCTCGTAGACTCTTTCCTCAACGTTATGGATGGATTAAGCATGCAATATTTCTACTACACTTCCAGAGAAATCTATGAGCGCAAGCTGAATAACGCCTTTGAAACGTATTGGAACGGCGTTCGTTCAAACTACAACTAGAGGAGCTCACAATAAGGGGATGGGGAAAATGAGTGAAGTTAGTCAAGTAAGCAGCAATGATTCAGGTGCACAGGATTTTGAAAGGGAACCCGTTCCCGCGCATATGCGCAAAAAATGGTTGTCTATGTCTCTCGTCTGGATTGCGATCGGTATCGATTTATCGGCTATGTTCCTCGGGGCTGAGCTCGGTAATGGAATGAACTTGGCGGACTCGCTGACTGCGACGATGGTCGGTTCGATTATCCTCGGTCTGATCGGCGCATTATGTGCTTTTGTCGGAGCTAAAACAGGTTTATCGACAGCCATGATCAGCCGGTTCTTGTTCGGTAACATTGGGGCACGTATTGTATCCATCGTACTCGGCATATTCTCGCTGGGGTGGTTCGGTGTACAAGCCGGTTTTTTCGCTTCGAACATGCAGACGGCATTTCATAAATTATGGGGGATTGATCTATCGTTAGGCCTTCTTTCGTTTATCGGCGGAATGCTCATGATGTCAACGGCAATATGGGGATACCGTTCAATCGAGCGACTAAGCGTATGGTCAGTACCTCTGTTGGTTATTTTTATCGGCGTGGCTCTGTTTATGGCGTTCAACAGTCAAGGTACTTCAGCTATCTGGGAACCGATCAGCGGACCTGCGATTCCGATGGGAACTGCAGTTTCTCTGGTTATCGGTATTTTTATCGTCGGTACGGTTTTGTCGCCTGATATTGCGCGTTGGGCACGTACGCCTATGCATGCAGTAACCGCCGCATTTATCGGTTTTTTTGTTGGGAATAGCTTCATGACGGTCATTGCCATTTTCTTGTCCCGTTTGATGGATACGGATGACCTTACGAATATTTTCATTACGCTGGGACTTGGGCTTCCGGCCATTATCGTCTTAACGTTGGCACAATGGACGACGAATACGAACAATTTGTATTCCGCATCGCTTGGATTTTCCGTTGTGTTTCAACGGTTTCCGAAAAAATGGATTACCATTATTGCCGGCCTTTTCGCTACATCATTAGCTGTATTTGGCATCTATGACAAGTTTCTCTCTTTCCTGAATGTGATTACGATGTTCGTGTCTCCTATCGGCGGGATCTACACTTCTGAATATTTACTCGTGGATCGCAAGAAATTTACGTTTGAAGGGATCGACCGTAATAAGAATTGGGTCATTCGTTCCTTGATCGTATGGGTTGCAGCAACGCTGTTTGCTTATATGACAACCGCATCTCCAGACGGGTTCGGGTTGTTCCAGTTGACGCGCGTTCCGGCTCTCGACGCATTTATCTTTGCCTTTATCGTGCAATGGATCGTCGGAAAAATGATGAGTAAGAAAGGATCACAACATGAATAACAACAAGCTGACAGAATTAAATGAACAAGCTATCAAGTATATCGCCGTTGGAGCAGCAGTTCTTGGAACCGGCGGGGGCGGCGATCCTCATATCGGTAAATTAATGGCCATGGAAGCCATTCGCAAATACGGCCCGGTTCGCGTGGTTCGACCGGAAGATTTGGGGGACGATGATTTGGTCGTTCCGCTATCGATGATCGGAGCGCCAACCGTCATGAACGAGAAAATCCCGTCCACGGAGCAAATGACGAAGCCGCTGGATTTGATCGAGAAAGAGCTCGGCCGCAAAGTGAACGCGATCATGCCGATCGAAGTCGGCGGCGGGAATTCGCTTGTCCCCGTCCTTGCGGCTGCTGAACGCGGAATTCCGATATTGGACGCCGATGCAATGGGACGGGCGTTCCCCGAATCCCAGATGGTGACGTTCCATCTCGACGGCATCGATTGCAGTCCGATCACCATGGCGGATGAACGCGGAAACGGCGTCCTCATGCACGCGATCGATGGTATTTGGGAGGAGCGGATGGCTCGTGCGATCACAATTCAAATGGGTGGTTCAGCCTCCATCTGCGATTATCCGGTGTCGGGCGCGCAGGTGAAGCAAAGTGCCATTCCGCATACCTTATCGCTGGCTTATGAAATCGGTAAAACTTTATTTGAATCCAAAGAGCTGAGACAGAACCCGATCGAAGCACTGCTGATGCAGCTTCATGGTTATGCGTTGTTCCATGGCAAAGCCGTCGATATTCGCCGGCGTACCGAAGGCGGATTTACGAGGGGAGAAGCCGTATTCGAAGGGACGGATGCGCAAAAAGGACGTACCATGCGCTTGTTTTTCCAAAACGAATTCCTTCTGGCGACAGAGGATGGACGTTCTCTAGCCGTCACACCGGACTTGATCGCGCTCCTTGATCAGGATACAGGAATGCCGATTACGACGGAAAACTTGAAATACGGTGCCAGGGTGACTGCGGTCGGCTTCCCTTGTGATCCGAAATGGCGGACACCAAAAGGGCTGGAGACGGTAGGACCGCAATATTTTGGCTATGATACGCCATATGTGCCCATCGAAGAGCTTGCGGCAGGGAAAGGGGGAGATCTGTAATGTCTCAGACGATTACACAGCAAGAAGAAATGTACCGCATTGGGATTGATGTCGGAGGGACGAATACAGACGCTGCCTTACTCGATTCAAGGTTGAATACGATTCATACGGTAAAAGTCCATACGACCCGTGATGTGAATGAAGGGATCGTGGAATCGATCCAAAGATTGCTCGCGGAGAGCGGGGTGAACCCGGCGCAGGTTCGTTACGCGATGCTCGGGACAACCCACTGCACTAACGCGATTGTTGAACGCAAGCATCTCGGTAAAGTAGGCTTGATCCGTATCGGGGCGCCTGCGACGACATCTATCCCTCCGCTCGCGGATTGGGACGACACGCTTAAAGCCGCTATCGGATCCCATGTCTATGTGGCTAAAGGCGGTTATGAATATGATGGACGCACGATCGTGGAGCTTGATGAGACGGAGATTACGGACTATTTCCAACGCATGAAGGGAGAAGTCGATGCAGTTGCAGTCTGCGGCGTATTTTCTCCCGTGAATACATCGCAAGAAAAACGTGTTGAGCAGCTTGCCAAGCAAGTGCTTGGAGAAGGCATGCCGGTCACGTTATCCCATGAGATCGGCAGCATCGGGCTGCTGGAGCGAGAGAACGCATCGCTATTGAACGGCGCACTGCTTAATGTCATTGCGGGTGTCGTCAAAGGCTTCGAGCAGGCGCTGCATGGATTCGGTATTGACGCCGGCGTTTATATTTGCCAGAACGATGGTACGCTGATGCGCAGCGAATATGCGCTTCGCTATCCGATTCTGACGATTGCTTGCGGACCTACGAACTCAATCCGGGGAGCTGCGCATTTATCGGGACTTAGCCATGCCCTCGTTGTTGATATCGGAGGAACGACGACGGATATAGGCGTACTGGCTCAAGGATTCCCGCGGCAGTCTTCGGCGGCGGTCGAAATCGGTGGCGTACGCACGAACTTCCGTATGCCGGATATTCTGTCTATCGGAATCGGCGGCGGCACGATCGTTCGGGCAGATGCCGCTCAAGATGTCGTAACGGTCGGCCCGGATAGCGTAGGCTACGAACTGTTGAAGCGCGGGCGGATCTTCGGCGGCGATACGCTTACCGCAACGGACGTGGCAGTGAAGCTCGGGAGATTTGAGTGGGATGGTGCGCTGACGGAGGAGCTGGACGAAGCCGTTTGCCGCAGGGCAGACGAGGTAATTACGCGTGACATTGAAGATGCGATTGATCGTATGAAGACAAGCGCAGATGCCGTTGATGTCATTCTCGTAGGCGGCGGGAGCATTCTCGTGGCGGATAAGCTTGAAGGTGTCGCACGTATCGTAAGACCTGATTATTATGATGCAGCCAATGCCATTGGCGCGGCGCTTGGTGAAGTCAGTGGAGAGACAGAGCGTATTTATTCGCTGGATGATATGACCTACGATGAAGCCATGGCTAATGCACGCGATCATGCGGTTGAGCAGGCCGTTCTTGCCGGAGCAGACCGTGCTACGGTACAGATCGTGCTGACGGAGGATATCCCGATCGCTTACTTGCCGGGCAATGCCTTGCTCGTGAAAGTGAAAGCGGCTGGTCGATTGTAGGTTCTGTAGAGATGGGCTTCTTCCTGTGTCGATTGACGGGGAGAAGCCTATTTATTAGATTCCCGTTATATGCACTATGAAAACGCAACAAGCCCAATTATTCCATTCATTACATGTCGACTTTGCCTGAGAAATGTTAGCCTGTTTTCCATTGATCACTCCCGTATATCCCCCCTGCATAGACATATACTTTGTAAGAAGGATTATTGAAAGGAGTGAACTCCATGGAACTGTTCAGCATTGCAGCCCAAACCTCTACTCCGCAGGAAGCGGAGCACTATAAACGCTTGGTTTCGGAAGCGAATCAGGTTTTACATACAAAATACAAATCTTTGGACATCAGCTGTACAATCCATGAAGACATGATGCTCTGGCGCTGCCGTGAGGATGACCCGCGTTTTTTCAAGGGAAATCAACTGCAGCAAGTATACGACACAGCCGCGAAGACATTAGCGGAGTATATTTTACAGGAAAAAGAACAGCAGCTGGTTGAAAAGATCCTGGAGGATGACTTTGACTTTCCGGATCCAGAAGAGCATGAACAAATACTGAAGCACTGCAGGATGATTCTGGAGAATAATCCTGAATTAAGCGAGTCCTGGAATCGCCGCTCGGATATGCTGGTTCAGAGTATCAAACAATGTTTGTCTGAAAGGCCGCTGCTGCATGTGGATGGATTTCTGACCTTCCGTTCCAGAACATATATCAAAGAGCTGAGGGAAATTGTGGAGTATGCGGTGGACGAATTCTTAATGGACCGTCAGTATGAGGAATTTGTCGGAATGCTGAAGTATTTTGTGTATTTTCAACAGCCCCAGGTTCCGCTGGTCCATGTGATTCATAAGGGCGGGCAGGATTTGCAACTGCTTGATGAGGATTTGAATCCCCTGGAGTACCGCTATGATGAAGGAGTGGTCGTCGAACGCCTGGATCAACAGGATCTGCAAATGGAGGATGCGGTTGTCACGACGTTGATCTCCGTATCTCCAGCCAAAATCGTTATACACACCAGGGAGCCGCAAATGGCGGTGATTCGGACGTTGACGCAGATTTTTGAGCAAAGGATCGAGATATGCAGATACTGCCCCGATTGTCACGCCTACTTCCGGGAAACGGGGAAGATATAACTTGACGGCGGATAAACAAGGGACTTATAATAACTCATAATTCGATAAAAGCTTCGACAAAGATATGGACCCAAGAAACGGACGGTGCAGAGAGAGGGAACGCTTGGCTGAAATTTCCTCACGTTATTCCGGCTTTGGTCTACCCCTTTGTAGCTGCGGTTATGAACGCCTTTCCCATTCGGGAATCAGCCATTAAGAGCCGCCGGGTCATTCCGTTATGAATGCTGATGAAGGATAACGACATTTTTTCCATGGCGTTATCAAATTTGGGTGGAACCACGGGTGCAAACACTCGTCCCTTGTATAGGGATGAGTGTTTTTTTGTATGCTTTTTTTGGAAAATGATGTTTCTGAGGTTAAACAATAAGGAGGAATTTACGTGTCAGTAAGTATCAAGCTTCCGGACGGATCCGTCCGTGAATACGCAGAAGGTAGCACCATTGAAGATGTAGCCGCATCGATCAGCAGCGGTTTGAAGAAAAATGCAGCAGCCGGCAAAATGGACGGTATTGTCGTGGACTTGTCCACTCCGCTCAAAGACGGTGCGCTGATTGAAATTGTAACTCTTGATTCCGAGGACGGACTGGAAGTCATGCGGCACAGTACGGCTCACTTGATGGCTCAAGCGGTAAAACGGCTCTTTGGCGCCAAAGAAGTGAAGCTCGGCGTTGGCCCGGTCATTGAAGGCGGATTTTATTATGACATGGATCTGGAGCATCCGCTCAATCCGGAAGATCTGCAAAAGATCGAGAAAGAAATGGAACGCATCGTAGGCGAAAACTTGCCGATCGTGCGCAAAGAGGTCAGCCGCCAGGAAGCGCTGAATGTATTTGGGGAGCTCGGCGATCCGTACAAGCTGGAACTGATCAATGCACTGCCTGAGGACAGCATTATTACGATTTATGAACAAGGTGAGTTCTTTGACCTTTGCCGCGGCCCGCATTTACCTTCCACAGGCAAAATCAAAGTATTCAAGCTGATGAACGTAGCCGGCGCATACTGGCGCGGAGACAGCAAGAACAAAATGCTGCAGCGGATTTATGGAACTGCATTCGCGAAAAAAGCTCAGCTTGATGAGCATCTGCATATGCTCGAAGAAGCCAAGAAGCGCGATCACCGCAAACTTGGCAAAGAGCTCGAAATCTTCACCTTCTCCCAGCTTGTGGGACAAGGCCTGCCTATGTGGCTGCCAAAAGGCGCGAAGCTGCGCCGCACGCTGGAACGTTATATCGTGGATTTGGAAGAGAGCCTCGGCTATCAGCACGTGTACACTCCGGTACTGGGTAACGTGGAACTATACAAAACATCAGGACACTGGGAGCACTACCAAGAGGACATGTTCCCTAAAATGGAGCTCGACAACGAGGAGCTTGTTCTTCGTCCAATGAACTGCCCGCATCACATGATGGTGTACAAGAGCTCGATGCACAGCTATCGCGATCTGCCGATTCGTATCGCCGAGCTTGGCATGCAGCACCGTTATGAAATGTCCGGCGCATTGACCGGCCTGCACCGCGTGCGCGCGATGACCCTGAATGACTCCCATATCTTCTGTCGTCCGGACCAGATCAAGGAAGAGTTTCTGCGCGTGATCCAGTTGATTACGAAAGTCTATGAAGACTTCGGCATTCATGATTTCCGCTTCCGTCTGTCTTATCGCGATCCGGAGGATACCGAGAAGTACTTCCCGAACGACGAAATGTGGGAAATGTCCCAACGCATGCTGCGTGAAGTTGTGGAAGAAACCGGCATTCCGTTCTTCGAAGCGGAAGGGGAAGCCGCATTCTATGGTCCGAAACTGGACGTGCAGATCCGCACAGCGCTGGGCAAAGAAGAAACGCTGTCTACCGTACAGCTGGACTTCCTGCTGCCAGAACGCTTTGAACTGGAATATGTCGGCGATGACGGTCAGAAGCATCGTCCGGTCGTTATTCACCGCGGTATTTTGGGTACGATGGAACGCTTCACGGCCTTCCTGCTTGAGAACTTCGCAGGTGCATTGCCGGTATGGCTGTCACCAGTACAGGTCAAAGTCATTCCGGTATCGACTGCATTCGAAAGCTATGCGAAACAGGTGGCCGAACAGCTGCAGCTTAGCGGCGTAGCCGTGGATGCCGATCTTCGCAATGAAAAACTGGGCTACAAGATCCGTGAAGGACAACTGGAGAAAATTCCGTATATGTTCATCGTCGGTGAAAATGAAATGAATGCGGGCTCCGTTTCCATCCGTAAGCGCGGAGAGGGAGATTTGGGCGCTATGCCGCTTTCCGAAGCGGTTTCCATGCTGAAGGATCAGATCGTAAACCGTGTGATTTTCTAAGAACTAAATTAGGCTCAAAAAGGTTGAAATTTCATTCTTTCTTTTTGAGAAAAGACGAAGCAGCGAAGGCGGACGGAATCGATCTGAAGAACGATCCGTAACCGCAGCGGCCACCCGTCGGGATAGTGTAAAATTATTGTTTTGAGCCATATTTAATCCTCTGCCATGAACCTTATGTTCAAAAAACATGTATAAATGCCTTTTCATCTGGACATCCTCGCTAGTAAGGGGGAGGATTTCAAATGATGAAGGTAAAAACATGGCAGAGGATTTTATTATGTATGCTTTTGTTTGGGCTGCTTGGGGATGCGCCAAATTTGTATGCCGCGGCATTTTCGATGACGCCAATTTCTGAATCGAATAGCACAAGCGCCAATTCAGTATTGTATTCAACCAACGACTACTATCTCAAACCGTTAAAATATGCATCGCAGCCGGAAATGTTCAAAATTGTCGATATCAACAAAAAGAAAGCCGAGCAGGTTGCAGGAGCAAGTCCAAATGAGTATTTGCCCAAGTTCAATTCAAAATCATTGCCGACGTTAGTCAAGCCAGAAACCAAGGTCAGTCCTGGGGCAAAGGTCGGCACGACGGTCAAGAAGCAAGGGGCGATTACCGTAACGGCTCCCAAACAGGATCAGATTATCCATACGGTAAAAGTGATGGCTACAGGATATACAGCCGGATACGAATCAACCGGGAAACGTCCAACTCATCCGCAGTATGGCATAACATATTCGGGAGTCAAGGTGCGCAGGGATAAGAATACGATCTCGACCATTGCCGCTGATCCGCGTGTATTCCCGCTAGGTACCATTCTATATATTCCCGAGTATGGATATGCTGTCGTTGCCGATGTCGGTTCCGCGATAAAGGGGAAGAAGATCGATCTTTATTTCGCCACGACCAAACAAGTCTACAAGGAGTGGGGAAAGAAAGAGGTTGAAGTTCAGGTTATCAAGCGAGGTAATGGAAAATGCAATGAGAAATTGGTGAATGCGCTGGGGAATGCAATTCAGACATACAAATCTGTGCCTGCCTCATTGCTTGAAGAAGTGATCTAATGATGGTTACAGCCTTTTTATCTACGCTGACGAGCTGAGATAAAAAGGCTTTTTTTGTGCCTAGGATGAACGCTGGCTTTCTGCATAAAATTGATGGCGTTTCACATACTACGGACTGGGGAAATGAATTACTGCCCCGGGCAAGTGTAGCTTGCCAAGTGATGAGAAGCTTGCAGGGAGGTGAAACCAGATGAAAAAGCAGAAAAATCAAGATAACTATCAAACACCTAACGAAAAATTCAATGCTGAATTCGCTGAAGAAAACTCTTCCCAAAAGAGCTCCAAAGCCGCAAAAAACAGCAACTCTAAAACTCCGGATGAAAAGTTCGACGCCGAATTCAACGAAAAGAACTAATCGCCCGCAGCATAAGGTTCTACAGGAAAACATCCGCTTGAAAAAGCGGGTGTTTTTATTTTTTTGTAAATCATATCCAGGTGACTCGGTCTCGAGACCGAGTACAACATCATTCCCGCGCCGCTATCGATAAAACGGCAGGATGTTGTACAATAATATCAAATCCACGGAGGTGGAGATTCCAAACTGAAAAGTTATTTTTTAAAAAGGAGATACACACATGAAAAAGCGATGGTTGGACCGTTTGTTTGGAGGGGCAGTGCTGATCGGAATCGGCGTTATTTTCCTTCTCAA
The DNA here is from genome assembly GCF_009807035.1 of Paenibacillus dendrobii. Classification (GTDB taxonomy): domain Bacteria; phylum Bacillota; class Bacilli; order Paenibacillales; family Paenibacillaceae; genus Paenibacillus_AQ; species Paenibacillus_AQ dendrobii. The sequence goes on along the minus strand of NZ_WUBI01000001.1, from coordinate 2,510,051 downwards.
CCAGCTGGAGATTATCCATGTCAGTCTGGGTTATGTACTAGGCCAATATTGGCCGGTAATCCTGATTATTCTGGGAATCAAGGAGCTGCTCAAAGGCAGAAAATCGTTTGTGGGAGCGATTTTTCTTCTGTTGATCGGGACGTATTTTCTGGGGAGAAATGAAGGCTGGGTTTGGCTCACGCCAGGCAGTTTCTTCAAAATCATTATCCCTTCGTTACTGATTCTGGCGGGGGTGTACGTGATATTCAAGCCACATAATAACCGCTCGCAGCCTACACGCCCCCATGACATCGATGATCAGTCGGAGTTTATTCCGGAACCGCCGGAGCCCGAGGATTTGACGGCAAAATCGACGCTGGACCAGCAGTTTGAAGAAAAATTCGGCATTCCTTATACCGAACGAAAGCAAGCGGAGCGCAAGCACATTCGTATCGAGGATCATGAAGATGTTGACGACGATGATGATTTTGACATGGACGATATGGATGATGATGTTAAAGACAGATACAAGCATTACAAAAAGAAATATAAACAGCAAAAGAGACACCACCAGCAAATGAGGCACCAAATACGTCATGAAAGAAGACATGGGCATTCCGATTGGAATGGGGAACAGGAAGGTTTTGATGGAGGACGACACAGTGGGGGTAAAATCAACAAATCGGCCTTTATCGGTGATATTCATTTGGGACGCGATTATTTTGAGCTGAAGCCGACCAATCTGTCGCAGTTTATTGGAGATACGGTCTTGGATCTTACTAACGCTCATATCCCTTTTGGGGAAACGAAAATCAACATCTCGGCGTTTATCGGCGATATTAAGGTGTATGTGCCTGACGATACCGATCTCGGCGTTTCAGTCAATTCAAGCTCATTTATCGGTGATATGTCCATCCTGAACGAATCCCGCAGCGGATTTATGAGCAGCGTCCAATCGAAGACCCCCTTTTACAAGGATGCAAGGAAGAAAATACGCATTAATGTCAGCGCATTTATTGGCGACATCAAAGTGAACAAAGTAGGTTGAGCGCATGCGGAATATCATGAAGAATACCAAATGGGTGCTGTTGTTTTATTTTCTCCTGAGCGGTCTCTTGATGAGTGCAGTTCTATATATCGGGGCGGACAGTGGATATCTGGTCGTCAAAGGAACCTGGGTTTGGGTCTACACAAGCCTGGGCTTCCTGCTGTTATCCATTGTAATCGGCTATATGGCGGGTCAGCGGATTCAGCGCAAAATCGATATCTTGGAATACAATATGCTGCAGGTTGCAAAGGGAAATCTGTCCGTACGGATCGAGGAGTCCGATGACCCTACCTTTACGCGGCTCTACCATGAATTCAACAATTTGATGGAGGCCATGGAGAAGAAGATGATGCTGCTGCAGCGGATGGGCGAGCAGGAGGTTGTGGAGAAAGAACAGGCAGCGGAGCGTGCAGTGCTGGAAGAACGTCGACGCATGGCGCGCGACTTGCATGATACGGTGAGCCAGCAGCTGTTTGCCATTCATATGTCGGCCTCTTCGCTGCCCAAAGTGCTGGAGCGTAATGCGGAGCAAGGACAAGTGGTCATGACCCAGCTGATTTCCATGTCGCAAATGGCACAGAAGCAGATGAGGGCCTTGATCGCCCAGCTTCGTCCTGTGGAGCTGGAAGGGAAAAACCTTGAAGAAGCGCTTGAAGTATGGTTCCCGGATTACTGCCGCCAAAATGGACTCAAAGGCATGAAGGAAGTCGAATTGCAAGGAGATTTGTCCGAAGCGATCGAGCATCAATTGTTTTTGATTATTCAGGAGGCTATGGCTAATATCGTCAAGCATGCCCGTGCGCGTCTGGTCAGCATGTCGCTGCGTGAGGAACAAAGGCAGGTCGTTCTCAGCATCAGCGATGACGGTCAGGGATTTGATGAAATGCCGCATAAGACAGGATCGTATGGTTTGTCGACCATGCGGGAACGTGCAGAAAAATTAGGCGGTAAAGTTGAGGTTATCAGCCGCCAGGGTTCGGGAACAACGATTCGCGTACATATACCTAAGTTTGTGGATGAAACAAGCGGCAAGGGACATAAGATGGGAGAGGAAGAGGAATAATGACAGATATCATTAAAGTAATGATCGTGGACGATCATGAAATGGTACGAATGGGGCTCAAAACATATCTGATGCTGGAACCATCTATTGAGGTCGTCGGTGAAGCGGATAACGGTTCGAAAGTGGTCGACTGGCTTAAAAATACGGCGCCCGAGCAGTTCCCTGACCTGATTCTGATGGATCTGATGATGCCCGTCATGAATGGAGTTGAAACCACAAGAGCGGTTCTTGCGGAATATCCTTCCATGAAAATCGTCATTTTGACAAGCTTTCTGGAGGATGACCTTGTCGTGGATGCCGTCGAGGCCGGGGCCGTGAGCTATGTGCTCAAAACCGTGTCGGCGGATGAGCTCATATATGCGCTGCAAGGAGCAAACCGAGGCATGCCTGTGATGACCGGTGATGTCTCCCAGGCGCTTACGCGCGGCATACGCCAGCGCACCGTACAGGGCGATTCCTCAGGTATGACCGAGCGTGAAAAGGAAGTACTGCTGCTGATTGCCGAAGGAAAGAGCAACAAGGACATTGCCGAAGAATTACATATTAGCATCAAAACAGTCAAGACCCATGTCAGCAACCTGCTGATGAAATGCGAGCTGGAGGACCGAACGCAGCTGGCGATCTATGCGCATCGCAAGGGATGGGTGCAGGTCGATTAAGCAGGGAAGCGGTCTGGCTCTTTTTAAAATTTCGTCAATAGGTGTATTCTTTTAGAAATCAGGTGAAAGGCTGCCGTGAGGTATGCGTCTGATTTCGCAAGAAAAACTACCGCTAAAGGTGGTCTGGTATCTGTGAAATTTCGTCAATAGGCGTTTTCTTTTAGAAATCAGAGAGGAATCAACGAACGGAACAGCAGCCTGATTTCGCAAGAAAAACTACCGCTAAAAGGTGGTCTGGCATCTGTGAAATTTCGTCAATAGGCGTTTTTCTTATCTCCTTTTTAATTGTTTTTAATCTGCTATTAAGGTTTATAGTACATGATATAAACAGTTAAACAATTCCCATATGGAAATCGATATAAATAAGGGTACAGGAGGCATAAAACATGGACGAAAGAAACAGATCCGGTCAACCTGAAGATGAATTTGAAAATGGCACATTTAAACGCCAGGAATCTTCTGAGTCGGGTTCATCATATTACTATTCCTACGGTCCGTTCCAATCTCTCGGTAAAGATAACAATGAACAGCGTGGAGCAGAAAGCCCCAAGCAGGAGGATGTCGAGATAACGCCTCCAAATCCGGTTCGGCCGCTTCCGTCAGCGAATCCATATTACTCTTCGACTGACTCCGGCAATGTTGGCAGAAACGGCGGCGGAACAGGAGGTAGCGGCAGCAACGGCAATTGGCAGTTCAACCAAAAGCAGCCGCCCAAGACTTCCGTCAAAGCTATCTTGATCTCCTTCTTGGCGGGCGTTGTGGTCGTCGGGGCGTTGATGTTTACATCGGACCGAATGAACTTATTTACGCCGAATGCGGCAATGTCATCGGCTGAACAGCCTAGCACGACCGTATCTGCAGCGCCTGAAGGCGGTAGCGGTGGCAATACCTCCACAACCTCGCTTCCTTTGAGTAAACCTACGGACGTATCGGGTGTTGTACAGGAAGCAGGACCTGCTGTCGTAAAAATTGAAACGCTCGTGAAGCAAAGCAGCCGCAACAGCCAATCACAGTCGAATCCGTTCCTGAACGATCCGTTCTCTTACTTCTTTGGCGGCCAGTCCGGAGACGGCAGTGATAGCTACGGTGGGGATTCCCAATCCAATGGAGACTCCCAATCGCAATCCAAAGGGCAAACGCAACTGGTACCCTACGGCATTGGCTCGGGATTCATCTACAATAAAGACGGATACATTCTGACCAACGAGCACGTCGTTGAGAATGCGGACGTTATTCAAGTAACGATTGAGAATGACAAGAAGATCTATGAAGCCAAGCTTCTTGGCAAATCCAAGGATCTTGACCTTGCCGTACTTAAAATTGAAGGCAATAACAATTTCCCGGTTGTGCCACTTGGTGATTCCAATGGTTTGAAGGTAGGCCAGCCCGTAGTTGCCATCGGTAACCCTCAAGGATTTGACCATACGGTAACCAGCGGCGTACTGAGCGCACGCGAACGTTCCATTGACATCAAGGAGGAAACAGGCTCCGGTACTCGTAAATATCAGCATTTGCTGCAAACTGACGCGTCCATCAACCCAGGTAACTCCGGTGGTCCGTTGCTGAACATGAATGGCGAGGTCATAGGCATGAATGTGGCCGTAAGTGCTGATTCCCAAGGTATCGGCTTCGCGATTCCCACGAGCACCATTCAGAACGTTGTCAGCAAGCTCGAAAACAATGAGGAGATACCTAAAGATCCGGTACCATTCATCGGCGCAACACTGATGACTTTGACCGATGAAGTTGCCAAACAAATGGGTACCAACATTACGGAAGGGTGTGTTGTGTCGGATGTTACGTTCAAATCTCCGGCATATGAAGCGGATCTGCGTCCGTATGACATCATCACCGGCGTGAATGGTACCAGCTACAAGACGAATTCCGATCTGGTTGCCTTTATTCAAAAACAAAAGGTTGGCTCCAAGGTAACCTTGAACGTAGTTCGTAACGGCAAGAAAATGGATCTTGAAGTTACCGTCGGCGATAAAAACAAATACAACATTCCTTCTGAAAGTATGGATCAGGAATAAACAGAAGGTAGTAATCACTTTAACAGCGGAAGGGACGGTCCCTTCCGCTGTTGCTGTACAAAGATGCAAAGGCAAATATTCACTGCTACAATAGAAGTAATATCTTATTGTGAAAGTATAGAGAACAGGAATGAAGGGGCTATCCGTATATGCGATCGAAAGTACTAATTATTGATGATGACGAAAAAATTATCTCCATGCTCCGCAGAGGGCTCGCATTCGAAGGTTACGACATTATTACAGCCAATAACGGAGCTGAAGGCTTGAAGAGCGTTCTGAACAGTGAACCGGATCTGGTCATTCTGGATGTCATGATGCCGCAGGTCGATGGCTTTGAAGTATGCCGTCGTTTGCGTGAGGGAGGCATTCGCGTACCGATTCTGATGCTGACGGCGAAGGATGAAATTGAGCATCGCGTCAAAGGTCTGGATCTCGGAGCGGATGATTACCTCGTTAAGCCGTTCGCTCTGGAGGAACTGCTGGCACGTGTGCGTGCGCTCTTACGCCGGAAGCCTGGACAAGAAGACTCGGAGGATCATCGTTTGACGTTTGAGGATATCATCCTGGATGTTGATTCCAGAGAGGTGCTGCGAGAAGGTAAAAGGCTCGAACTGACGGCGAAGGAATTTGAGCTGTTGCATTTGTTCATGCAAAATCCGAAGCGGGTTTTGTCGCGGGATCTCATTATGGACAAGATTTGGGGTTATGATTACAGCGGCGAATCCAACGTGCTGGAAGTTTATATCGCGATGCTGCGTCAAAAAACCGAGGAACATGGAGGCAGAAGACTTATTCAAACGATTCGGGGAGCCGGTTACATTCTGAGAGGTGACTCATAAACATGTCCATAAGACTTCGGCTGACAGCCTGGTATACATGTATTTTGGCAGTAACGCTAATCTTGTTTGGGTCTGCCGTGTATGGAGTGGTTCACTATAATACGTATTCCGATATTAAAAAGAAGATTTTGCAGCAGCGAAATCAAATCACGAGTTTTATTTTGGATATAGGACAGTGGGGAACGATTGATCTTGGTCTTGAGGGGAAAGCGGATTTTCAGTCCGCGCAGATTTTCGGGCAGCTGCACAATTATCAAAGCAACAAGAACTCGGTGTCGCCCAATCTCAAGCAATTGGGCACTGTTTTCCCGGTACCCACCGCGAAAAACGCAATTCATGCAAAACAGTTTGAAACCATTTATATAAATGGAAATCCGTTTTTGGTTTATCAAGAACCCGTTATTATACAAAATCAGTTGCTCGGATTTCTGCAGCTTGGGGTGTTTACGGGACATGAGGTAGAACTTCTAAAACTCCTGCGGAGCATACTGATCATGAGTGCAACCATCATGCTGATTATGGCCACAACCTTCGGCCTTTTCCTCGCCCGCAAATCGATGGCACCGATCGGCAAGGTCATTGAAGCTGCGGGCCAGATTCAGAACGGATCGGACCTTAGCGTGCGGATTGCTTACGACGGCCCGCAGGACGAAATCGGGCAACTGATTAATACGGTAAACAGTATGCTGGGGCGTATGGAAGGCTTTTATAAAAACCTGGAAGAATCCTACGCCGCGCAGCGCCGGTTCGTATCCGATGCATCGCATGAACTTCGGACGCCGTTAACCACGATCCGCGGGAATGTGGATCTGCTTCAAAAAATGTGGTCCGAGGATGATACGGAACGTCCGAACCTGGACGAAGCAACCATGCATGCCATGTCCTTGGAAGCAGTTAGCGACATCGCGGACGAATCCAAACGGATGAGCCGGCTGGTTAGCGACATGTTGTCGCTGGCCCGGGCGGATACCGGACGGACTTTTGAGAAGCAGCCGGTTCCGCTCGAGATCTTGGTCGAGGAAGTGGCACGCCGGGCGCAAATGCTGCCGCATCAGGCTGAGTGGGTAACGGGAGACTTTTCCGTATTGAACGGCATTTACGTAAACGGCAACAAGGATTATATGCAGCAGATGCTGTTCATCTTTATCGAGAATGCGTTCAAATACACGCCTGAAGGTCAGGTCGTCTTTGATGCCTTTATCTATCAGAATCAGGTAGGAATACGGATTAGTGATACCGGCATCGGCATGGATAAGGAGGAAGTACCCTACATCTTTGATCGCTTTTACCGCGCAGACAAGTCACGTGGCGTAACAGAAGGGATCGGACTTGGTCTATCCATCGCCAAATGGATTATTGATGAGCTTCAAGGCTCCGTAGAAGTGGTAACACGTCAGGGTGAAGGAACCACCTTCGTCATCTGGCTGCCGATTGTCTTTCCGACGCCTCTCGAATAGGTTATAATAAATAATTGATAGCTTAGCATGAGGAAAGCAGGTGAAGTCAGCGTATGGAAGTCATTAAAATATCACCGCGCGGATATTGTTACGGCGTTGTGGATGCCATGGTGCTTGCGCGTCAGGCTGCACAGAATCTGGATCTCCCGCGGCCTATATATATACTCGGCATGATTGTTCATAACAGCCATGTCACGAATTCTTTTGAGGATGAAGGGATTATTACGCTGGATGGAGCGAACCGTCTGGATATCCTGGATCAAGTGGAGAAAGGCACGGTTATTTTTACAGCACACGGCGTTTCTCCCGAGGTACGCAAGATTGCCCGTGATAAAGGTTTGACAACCGTCGATGCGACCTGTCCTGATGTGACGAAGACGCATGATTTGATCCGTGAGAAGGTTGCGGATGGTTATGAAGTGATCTATATCGGGAAAAAGGGCCATCCGGAGCCGGAAGGCGCCATTGGCATCGCACCCGATCACGTACATCTGATCGAGAAGGAAGAGGAGATAGCCGAGCTTAAGGTAACGTCCTCCAAAATCATCATTACGAATCAGACAACCATGAGCCAGTGGGATATCAAACACATCGTGAAACGCCTGCTGGAGTTGTATCCTGCGGCTGAGGTGCATAATGAAATCTGCCTGGCGACCCAGGTGCGTCAGGAAGCTGTAGCCGAGCAGGCGGGACAGGCCGATCTGGTCATTGTCGTCGGAGATCCAAGAAGCAACAACTCGAACCGGCTGGCACAGGTATCTGAAGAGATTGCCCATGTCAAAGCGTACCGGATTGCCGACATCACCGAGCTCAACCGCGACTGGCTGGAAGGCATTGCGAAAGTGGCCGTTACTTCCGGAGCATCTACTCCTACACCGATTACTAAAGAGGTCATTAACTATCTGGAGCAGTACGATCCGAATGACCCGGAAACCTGGGAGATCCGGCGGACGGTGAATATGCAGAAACTTCTGCCACCGGTTAAAGCTAAAAGGTAAATCAAGAACAGGCTTTCCTTTAATGGATGGCCTGTTTTTTTGTTGTATAGAAGATTGTGGATTAATGATAGGGCTCTTTTCTCATATTTTAGATAAAGGTAAGGACTTGGTATTGACGGATAGAGGCAAATGTTATATAGTTACTTTAGTGATTAAAAGCATAAAAGCTAAAACGCGTCTAAGCAAATAAGTATTAGCCGGAATTTATTAAAATATCTAAGCTGCGCAGCAGACTCTGCGCTTTCATAAGAAGGGAATGGTAATCATGATCGTTATTACATCCAACACGACGCCGGAGGAACAAATTCAGGATATCGTCCGCGTTATTGAAAAGAACGGTTTGCAGGCATCTATCTCTAGAGGTTCGGACCGCACGGTTATCGGGCTTGTCGGTAAAGTGGATCCAACGATAGCAGAGCATCTGCGGCAGATGAAAGGCGTTGAAAATGTAGTGAAGATTACAAAATCATACAAGTTGGCAAGCCGGGATTTTCATCCGGAAAACACGGTTATTGATATCAAAGGCGTGAAAATCGGCGGCGAAGAGCTGGTTGTAATGGGTGGTCCTTGTGCAGTGGAATCCCCGGCTCAAATCGACGAAATCGCAGCGCTGGTGAAAGCGGCAGGCGGGCAGGTGCTCCGCGGCGGCGCGTTCAAACCTCGTACGGGTCCTTACAGTTTCCAAGGCGTCGGCGTTGAAGGATTAATCATGATGGCCGAAGCGGGTCAGAAGCATGGACTGTTGACGATTACCGAAGTCATGACACCCGAGTATGTTGATATCTGTGCGGAGTACGCGGATATACTTCAGGTCGGTACACGAAACATGCAGAACTTTGATCTGCTCCGTAAGCTGGGGACCTGCGGCAAACCGGTTCTCCTTAAGAGAGGCTTCAGCGCTACTTACGATGAATTGCTGAACGCGGCTGAGTACATCCTTGCCGGAGGAAATCCGAATGTAATGCTCTGCGAGCGTGGAATCCGGACTTTTGAAAGCTATACCCGCAATACGCTGGATCTGTCAGCGATTCCTGTGCTGCAATCGCTGAGCCATTTGCCTGTCATCTCCGACCCTAGTCACGGCACCGGACGCCGCGAGCTGGTGGAGCCGATGTCCAAGGCATCCGTCGCAGCCGGAGCAAATGGTCTCATTATCGAAATGCATACCGACCCTGATAACTCGATGACGGGTGACGGTGTTCAATCTCTGTTCCCGGATCAATTTGCAGCGCTTTTGAAAGATCTGGAGAAGCTTGCTCCGATTGTCGGCCGCACGTTTAACACAGAAAAAGCTCCTGCGGAGGCCTTTGTCGTCTAAACCCGTTTATTCATAACCTAATCATATATGGGCCTGCCTTGACGGTGCAAACCGACAGGCAGGCTGTTTGTTGTGCTTTAAATGGGCAAAGGCCTAAAGGTGTGAGGTTACCTAACACTAATCAAAAAAATACCTGACATGGATATTGACGATGTCAGGTTTTTCGTTTTATAATGACGACATAAATATTAGATACTGAACGTTCACGCTGGATATATGGGTTAATGTTCGGATATTGGGAGGAAGAGATCATGTCGGTTGAAAACGTGTTGAAAACAATCAAGGATAATGCAATTGAGTGGGTGGATTTTCGCTTTGTAGATTTGTCTGGCCGTGCCCATCACATTTCTTTGCCTGCTAAAGAAGTAGATGAAGAAACGTTTGTGAACGGAGTAGCGTTTGATGGTTCTTCCATCCCAGGTTTCCGAGGCATCGAAGAATCCGACATGGTTATGATGCCTGATCCTGATGCGGCATATGTCGATCCTTTTACCGCACATCCAACATTAAATATCATGTGCAACATTTATACGCCGGACGGCGAGCGTTACGAGCGCGATCCGCGCAGCATTGCGGCGAAGGCCGAAGAGTTTCTGCAAGCTAGCGGTGTAGGAACAACAGCTTTCTTTGCACCGGAGTCCGAATTCTTTATTTTCGACGATGTTCGTTACGAGAGCACTATGAACAGTTCTTCCTTCTATGTGGATTCCGAAGAAGCAGCATGGAATACCAACCGCAAGGAAGAAGGCGGTAACCTGGGCTTTAAAGTAGGGGTTAAAGGTGGATATGTTCCAGTAGCTCCAGTAGATACGCAGCAGGACATCCGCAGTGAAATGTGCCGCTTGCTTGAAGAGGTAGGCTTGCGCGTGGAACGCCATCATCATGAAGTGGCGACTGCAGGCCAAGCGGAGATCAACTTCCGTTTTGACACGTTGAAGAAAACAGCAGACAATCTGCTTGTATACAAATATATCGTTCACAATACGGCTCGTCAGTATGGTAAAGTGGCAACCTTTATGCCGAAGCCTCTTTTCGGGGACAACGGAAGCGGCATGCACGTTCACCAATCCATTTTCAATGGCGACACGCCTTTGTTCTACGAAAAAGGTGCTTATGCCAACCTGAGTGAGATGGCCTTGCATTACATCGGCGGCATTCTGTACCATGCTCCAGCCCTGCTGGCGCTGACCAATCCGTCGACGAACTCTTTCAAACGACTGGTTCCAGGCTATGAAGCCCCGGTGAACCTGGTATTCTCCAAAGGGAACCGTTCTGCGGCAATCCGTATTCCGGTTGCTGCCGTCACGCCGAAAGGCTGCCGGATCGAGTTCCGTACGCCGGACTCTACGGCGAACCCTTATCTGGCATTCTCGGCTATGCTGATGGCCGGTCTTGATGGCATCAAACGTAAAATCAATCCGGTTGAGCTTGGTTATGGCCCAATGGACAAAAACATTTACGAGCTGAGCGATGACCAAAAAGCGCAAATCCGCAGCGTGCCTGGTACACTGGATGAAGCGCTTGACGCTCTGAAAGCCGATTACGAGTTCTTGCTCGAAGGCGACGTATTCACCAAAGAATTCATCGATAATTTCATCGAACTGAAGCGCGGCGAAGCGAAAGCCGTTGCCATCCGCATTCATCCGCATGAATACGGCCTGTATTTTGACTGCTAATCAGCTCGCATTCCTCAAGACTGCCCTCCCGGGGCAGTCTTTTTCTTTGTTCAACTTCACCAATAAGAGCCTGAAGCCGCCAACGAATATGGATAACTTATTGACAGAAAAAAAGATTATATCTATACTTTTTGGTAAAATATACATTGAAATAAAATAATATTCTTTTAAATCCAAATTATGTAAAAATTGATTTCTGTTATTGTTATGAATCTATAGAAATCACAGCAAGCGGGGGAGATGATTGCAACGAATGCACTAAACCTTCTGGAACTTGATAAGATTACGAAAGCCTTTGGGGATTATTCCGCCATATCCGAATTGAACACGGCGGTTATGCCTGGCGAAAGGATAGGGCTTATCGGGCCCAACGGAGCTGGGAAAAGCACACTGCTGAAAATCATCGCTGGAATTATTTCCAAGGACTCCGGCGAACTGCGGCTTGAAGGCCAGCAGGTTCTGAAGAATAACGACCTTGCCAAATCAAAAGTAGCCTATCTTCCTGATGAACCTCCTCTCTACGATTTATTGAATGCCAATGAATATTTGGAATATACGGCAGCTCTTTGGAAAATTCCGATCGAATCCGCAGAACCGAAAATAAAGGAATTGATGAAGCGGTATCAGATGACGGATGTCTCCACCCTGTGGATTAAGAACTATTCCAAGGGGATGAGACAAAAGCTGGGGCTGATATCGGTCCTGTTCCGCGGCTCTCCACTGCTGCTTCTGGATGAGCCGTTCACCGCACTGGATACCGATGCCGTGGATACGACAATTCAATACCTGCAAGATCGGTCGTTTGTTCACGCCGCCATGATCGTGAGCCATGATTTGGATCTGCTTGAGCAGGTTGCCGACAGGGCGATTGTCCTGGATAAAGGCCAAATTATAGCCGAATTTCCGTCATGCAGTAATCTTAAAGAGCAGTACGAGAACGCCAAAAGGAGGTTTCAGCTGGAAGATGCCTCAGTCCAGAATTAAGCACTTCTTGTTGCCGTTCCTGCTGGAGTGGAGGTTGCTGTGGAGGAGCGAGCTGGGGAGCCCTGGGTGGAGCCGGTGGAGGAAATGGATATATGCCGTATATATTGCCGTCATCTTAGCCGTATCCTCTTACCGCCTGCTAACTTCAACGCATGTTCCGGATGCCCGCGCCGTATTGTCTTTGGGATTCATCACCACGTTATTTTTATGGACATCTTTTAAATCCATATCCTTCAATGAGAAGCATTCGAATGTCTTTATTATTTCGATGGCACCCTACTCCAAATATCTGCACCTGCTATTGAAAATCTGTGCCCATTGGTTGTATCACAGTTCTTTGCTTTTGCTATTGGTGTCTCCGTCGCTGCTTAATATGATTTTCGGCGGTCATCCGCGAATCGTGTTTTCTTATGTCCTCTTGGGGTTTGTCGCTCTCTGGGTTACAAGCCTGGCGTGGATTCTAATGTCCCTGATTGTGTATCAATGGGGTGCGGACGTGGCACGCTTTTTCCTAAAAGTCCTGTCCTTCGTCCTCTCCATTGGCGCTACAGCAGAGATTGTCTTCTATCCTCATGAGTTCGAGCGAACCTACCAATCATGGATGACAGAACTGCAAACACTGCTGCCGAGCTTAGGTTTTTTCCTGGGTGCAGGCGTTGTTTTCCTGATCGCGGTATGGACTGCGAGCGGTCTGTTGACCAAAAGAAATGCCAGGCAGACAGCTAACGGCGGCGGAGCTGCCGGAATGAAGATCATGGGCTTTTCCGCATTGCTGATGAAAGAATACCGGTTATTGCTCCGGCTTTTGCGCAAGATTGCCATGTTCACGCTGTTTAATTATGCGCTCTCCTTCGGCATCGTCTGGGTGCTCTTCCGTGTGGCTCATCCCAATGAGCTGTACTTTTATGTAAGCCTCATGATGTTTATTTTTGCGGTGTACATAGCAGGTCCCAGCAATATGCTTTGCGCTTGCGAGGAACAAACCGTCAAGATATTGCGGACCAGTCCGACTTCCATCAGAAAGGTCATCATGGCGAAAACCATTGCTGTCTACTCCATTCTGGGCCCTGTCTCTTTGATTGCCGGCTGCCTCATTTTAAGAATCAGTCAAAAAGATCCGATTCAGCTCTATCTCATTATCGGTGCTGGTATATGCGTAGGCATGGTTTCGGTATGGACTGGTGCGATGGAAACGATTATTCATCTGCTCGGCTTCGGATTTCCCAAAATGATGTCGATCTCCACGCCGAGTCTTGTCGGCTCCGCCATTTTGGTCATTACCAGCTATTTTATGGGGAAAATGAACATCGTTGCGATTGCGCTGTTACTGTTATGCGTTCTTGCCATCTATAGTTATTCCATATTGACGGGGCTGCGTTTGTTAAGACGAGCCTAACGAATGTATTTCATTTCAAGGGGGAAGAGTTATGCCTAAAAATCAGTCGAATTCATGGATCAAATTTTTAGCCGTTTTGTCGCTTTTGACAATGGTGAATCTATCAGGACATCCTAATCCTTTTCAACCGTTTTTTCCTTTTTTCGTATTTTTCATCTTATGGAACCATAATCAAGTATGGCTGCATCGTGCATCTTATTTAGGCTTCATCGGATTTGTGGGTTTTATAGGTTATTTATTAAATATTTAGAAAAATAGTAAAAATATTGAAATTATTTAAAAGTCTTGTATAATTTATGTAGGGCAACAGACGGTCCGATATCCATCATCAAGGCCGCCCTTTCTGATTCATGTATGAAAGGAGGTGATATTTTGTTGAAGTGGAATCGTATTACGAAGGCTTTGGTAGGTACAGCTTTCGTTGCTTCGCTTATTTTTGTATCGACGAACCAGCAGGCATTGGCTGTTTCGCCGTCACAGATTGAGCCGGACAAGGAAGAAATGATACAGGCCAGCTGGTGGGCAGCGGCAGGTGCCGCTGCAGCTGGAGGCGCAGCATCAGGCGCTGTCACGGGAGCCGCAGCTGGAGCTGGCGGATTGTCCTGGTCGCTGCCTGGCACGCTTGCCGGAGCAGGCGCAGGCGCAGCTACGGGCGCAGCCGTAGGCGCAGTAGCCGGCTTTGCTGGCTATGCCGTCTCCTCTCTGTTCGGTGCATCGATGGAACCATCCTATACACAGGTAACTGACATAGTATTTGATCATTAAAATCCATAAGTTTCTAAAAACGTCATCAGCATCCCGTTTTGGACAACCAGATCAGGGATGCTGATGGTTGTTTATCGACTTAACCTGCGAGGGAGGAGGAGAAACGCTGAGGATTTTTCCAGAAGGAGCGTTTCTAATTAAGGGACCATGAAACGTAAAATTTTGTCCAGACTTGTACTTTGCTCCTTAGTGGCTGTTTCTGCTTATATTTTCATCAGTCATTTTTTTCTGATCTTTCTGTATCTTTCTCCCGCCAATCCAATCAAATCTGCTATGAATCCGTATATTCATCAATACACGCAAGATCTATGGGCGCAAAACTGGTCACTGTTTGCCCCGGAACCTTTACATAACAACACAGGCTTATTGGTTAAATGCAAGGATGAAGACGCGGACCAGGAATCCGAATGGTACAACATTAATGTCGGCATGCTGAATTCGCTGCATAATGAGCCCTTAGGGCCATTTGTAAGATTATCGCGCATGCATTTGACGGCGATCCGCTATTACCAGGGCTTTTCGGATCCAACCTCGGAGCTGTACCGACAAAAAATATGCGGCACCGACCCTGATAACCCCGTCTGCAAAAGAGAAGACGACAGTTCCAAGACGACCAAGGAAATGGGCACGAAAATGCTAAAACGCCTTGGATCTGTAGCTTGTACCCAATTAACCCGGAGCAATAAGATACAGGATGTGAAGCTTAGAGTCCTGTTCGCTCCGGTAAAGCCCTATTCAGAACGGATGAATCAGCAATGGAAGCCGGAGATTGCCGGATTCGAAACTGAATGGCTGAAGTATGAAGAGGTGGCTCCGCTGCCTTTTAAACTGGCATCGGGGGGACCTGCGACATGAAGATCGGTGCATGGATTGATAAAGCCATTGACGTGATTTCGGTCCCGCGGCATCAGGTTGGTATGAAGCTGGTCAGAATCATTATCGGGGTCATTTTGCTGTATATTTATTCGGTCAACTACGGACAGCGATTTTTCTTGTTTGGACCGGATGGTGTTTTTTCCGATTCGAATTTATTCAGCCTTTTTCATGTAGACAGTCCTTTGGTTTTTAACATTCTCTATCATGTTGCCATTCTTGCGGCATTGTGCTTTACGATCGGATGGGGCGGAAGAATCATTGTATTCATAAATTTTCTGTTCTTCTGGTCGTGGACTTCTGTTTCGCTCTTGATCGGCGACGGGGGAGATAATCTGCTTCGCGTCATGTTCCCTTATCTGATCCTTACGGATCTGTTCGGCAAACTGGATTCCAAGCCGACGACGCTGTGGAAGAAAGCTCTGGGCATTTTGCATAATTTCGGGTGGATGGCCGTCATTTTGCAGATCTGTTACGTCTATTTCACGGCCGGGCTGATGAAAATCCAGGGAGGCATGTGGCAGGATGGCACCGCGCTGTATTATATCCTTCAGGTCGACGAGTTCCGAAATCCGTTATTTTCGTCGCTCATCGTCAATCATCCATGGACCTCGGTTGCCGGCTCGTACGTAACGATCTTTTTCCAAATTGCGTTTCCGTTTCTGATCCTCTACCGGCGCGTAAAACCGTTTGTCATTGCCGTGTCGATCATGTTCCACTTGGGAATCTGGGTGTTCATGAATCTGCCTTCGTTCTCGCTTGTAATGATTGCCTTTGAGCTGCCGCTGCTGTCCGATGGCTTCTATTACAAGGTTGCCGGAATGTTCCGTTCCAGATGGAGTGGCCTTAAAAGGCGTTTTGTCTTATCTACAGATAAAAAACAGACCGTTAACAGAGAAGTATCCTAACAGGGGTGGAGGGGAATTTCGATGCCATACGAGCCAAATGCAGCTGATCAAGAACATGGCAAAGGGCTTTTTGTTTTTTACGACAATTGGTGTCCGATGTGTACTCGAACGATGCGTTTCTACCGGAAGTGGGATTGGTTCAAGCGCATAACCTTTATGCCAGCCAGGGAAGAGCAAATCCTCGAGCAATTTCAAGTGGATCAGGAGCAGGCGCTGAAACGCATGGTTGCGGTAAAGTACACCAAGAAAAAAAAGTACCGAATGACCGCGAACGCGGCGAAGCACTTGGAAACACAGCAGTTTGAGGGCATCGACACCATCTATCATATGAGCCGTCAAATTCCTATACTATGGGTGCTCGTTCCGTTTTTATATGCGGCCCGTATCCTCGGGATCGGTGCATACGTATACGACTGGATTGCAAGCAGCAGGAAAATCATTCCGATTGGCCAGTGCGAGGGCGATGTTTGCATGATCCCGAAGAGATAAAGACAACTATATAAATTGAAGTTTATTTTATATAGAAGGTTTTCCGGTAGCTGATATCAGCGTGTCTTACCAAAAGGCTGTCCCATCTTGGGGCAGTCTTTTGTTTGCTCTTAGCTCACACGCCCGTACCTCTTAATTCATCATAATCCGATGACCTATCAACCTGCATGCCTCGCTATCTGGTTGGACATATTAACCAAATGAATAATACATAAACAGGAGATGTGAACGAGGATGAAGCATGATCATAAGAAGCATGGCAGCGGTGCCCTTGAACAGGAGAGAACGCATGCTGGCGGCACATCGGGTGAGGTGGAAAAGGCCAAAACACTGACGGACCGTCAAGGCCACCCGATATCCGATAATCAGAATGTGCGGACAGTAGGCAGCCGTGGACCGATGACGCTGGAGAACTATCACTTTCTCGAGAAGATCACCCACTTCGATCGGGAGCGTCCGCCGGAGCGAGTCGTTCATGCCCGCGGGGCAGGAGCGCATGGTTATTTTGAAAGCTATGGCAAGGTAGGCGAGGAGCCGGTGTCCCAATACACCCGCGCGAAACTGTTTCAGGTCAAAGGAAACCGTACGCCTGTGTTCGTGCGTTTCTCGACCGTGATACATGGAACGGGTTCACCGGAGACACTGCGGGATCCGCGCGGATTTGCGGTGAAGTTTTATACCGAGGAAGGAAACTGGGACCTCGTAGGAAACAACCTCAAGATCTTTTTTATCCGCGATCCCCTGAAATTCCCGGACATGGTGCATGCCTTTAAGCCGGATCCGGTATCCAATGTGCCAGGTTCCGTGGGGATGTTTGATTTTGTATCCAAATCTCCTGAAGCGACCCATATGATTACTTTCCTTTTCTCCCCTTGGGGAATACCCGCAAACTATCGGCAGATGCAGGGTTCGGGCGTTAACACGTATAAGTGGGTGAATGCGGAAGGGCAAGCGGTGCTTGTGAAGTACCACTGGGAGCCGATTCATCAGGGCATTAAAAATCTGACGCAGGGCGAAGCCAACGAGATTCAAGGCATGAATGACAGCCACGCGACCCAGGATCTGTATGAGGCAATCAAGCGGGGGGACTACCCTGAATGGGAGCTATGCGTGCAGATCATGAGTGATGATGACCATCCCGAGCTCGATTTCGATCCGCTGGATCCGACCAAACTGTGGCCGGAAGAGCAGTTCCCTTTTCTTAAAGTAGGTAAAATGGTACTCGATCGGAACCCGGAGAATTATTACAACGAGGTAGAGCAGGCGGCATTCGGCACTGGAGTGCTTGTGGATGGACTTGATTTCTCTGATGATAAGCTGCTTCAAGGACGTACATTTTCTTATTCCGATACCCAACGTTACCGTGTAGGAACCAACTATCTACAGCTGCCGATCAACGCGCCCAAAAAGCGTGTAGCGACGAATCAGCGAGCCGGACAGATGCAGTATTTTGTCGACATGGCACCTGAACAGAGCCCGCACGTGGACTATGAGCCATCGATGACGGATGGTCTCGTTGAAGCGGAGCAACAAGCGAAGCCACACGAACCCGAGTATCATGCGAAGCTGCAGCGTGAGAGAATCGAGCGGACGAATGATTTCAAGCAAGCGGGTCATACATTCCGCGCCTTCGAGGACTGGGAAAGGGAGGATCTCATCCGTAATCTCGTGAACGCGCTGATTCTGTGCGATGAATCCATACAGCAGCAGATGGTACGAAACTTTACTCAAGCCGATGAAGAATATGGCCGGAGAGTAGCCGAAGGGTTGGCAAAAGCCCGCAATAAGGAAGCAAAAGGTTCGGATCAGCGAAAGAAAGCGGTTCGTGACGCTGAGCGAATGGGTCATGAAGCGGAACCCTATTAAACATAACGATGCCTGTCCGCCTTGGCGGGTGGGCTCTTTTTCATATATCAGCCGGTTATCGTTACTTCATGCGAACAGTTCGCTCTGGCTTCTTAGGTCACTTGAAGAGTGCAAAAGATTTTATTTCTGTAAAGCTTTATAAGAGTAAAAGAAATGTGCTAAAGTGATATGGAAAGGGAAAAGATCACTGGAACAAGCGCTTGTGCTTTTTGGTACTTGATGCATCCGGGGATACCTGCTATCATTTTATAAAATTAGTTACAGAGAGAGGATGGGGAGTTATCGTGAGCAAGAGAGCTTACAATTTCAATGCGGGGCCGGCAGCATTGCCGCTCGAGGTTCTGGAACGCGCACAGGCTGAATTTGTTGATTTTCGGGGAACAGGCATGTCCATTATGGAAATGTCTCATCGCGGCAAAGTGTATGAGGAAGTCCATCATGAAGCGGAAAGCCGCCTGTTGTCTCTGCTCGGCAATCCTGAAGGGTACAAGGTCCTTTTCTTGCAAGGCGGCGCAAGCACACAGTTCGCCATGATTCCGATGAATTTCCTGACCGAAGGCAAAACGGCGAGTTATGTTCTGTCCGGCAGCTGGGCTGATAAAGCGATCAAGGAAGCGAAACTGATTGGCGAAACGCATATTGCCGCCTCTTCTGAAGCGGATAAGTATATGTCCATCCCAGATCTTAGCAGCATCGAAATTCCGGATAACGCGGCTTATCTGCATGTAACCTCCAATGAAACCATCGAAGGCACTCAATATCAGCAGTATCCAAAGACAGGCAACGTTCCGCTGATCGCTGATATGTCGAGCGATATTCTCTGTCGGCAGTTCGATGCCACTCAGTTCGACTTCATCTACGCCGGAGCTCAGAAGAATCTCGGACCTTCTGGCGTGACGGTTGTGATCGCTAAAGAAGAGATGATTGCCGAATCTCCAAAGCATATTCCGACGATGCTGCGCTACAGCACGCACTTGAAGAATGACTCTCTGTACAATACGCCTCCTTCTTTCTCTGTATATATGGTAAACGAAGTATTGAAATGGATTGATGAAAAGGGTGGCTTGGCTGGAGTGGAGCAGGCCAACCGCAAGAAAGCAGGCCTGATTTATGATATAATCGATAGCAGCGAAGGCTTCTATCGCGGTCCTGTCGATGCCGGCAGCCGTTCCATGATGAACATTACATTCCGGCTGGCATCCGAAGAACTCGAGAAGCAGTTCATCAAGGAATCGGAGCAGGCAGGATTCATCGGTCTGAAGGGTCACCGCAGCGTGGGCGGATTACGCGCTTCCATTTATAATGCGGTACCTTACGACACCTGCAAAGCTCTGGTCGATTTCATGACCGATTTCCAAAAGAGTCATGGATAATGGAAGCTGATACGGATTCAGCCTGTTGAACGCACAGCCTTTCGCCTTACTTTGGCGGAAGGCTTTTTCGTTGCTGCATTTTGAAGAAGAATAGGATGGAGTGATTCATTGATGGCACTGCATATCGTGCTTGTAGAACCTGAAATTCCGGCAAACACCGGCAACATCTCAAGAACCTGCGCGGCAACGGGAACCCATTTGCACTTGGTTCGGCCGCTTGGTTTTAGTACGGATGATTCGAAGCTGAAGAGGGCGGGATTGGACTATTGGCATTCCGTTCATTTGGAGTACCATGATTCATTCGCGGAGGTACAGGAGAAATATCCCGAAGGCCGTTTCTTTTATGCTTCGACAAAGGCCGTCAAAAGATACAACGACATCGAGTTCCGGGACGGGGACTTTCTCGTGTTCGGAAAAGAAACCAAGGGTCTGCCCGAAGAGCTGCTGGCCGCAAATCCCGAGACCTGCATCCGTATGCCAATGACCGATAATGTCCGTTCGTTGAATTTGTCCAATTCGGCTGCGATCATCGTATTTGAAGCTCTGCGGCAGTTGGATTTTCCGGGCATGAAGTAAGTTTCTAAAAGAAAGAAATAAAAATTCGATTTGTTAGCAGGATTCGACATCCTCATATCGAACTATTAAGAAAGACCCATTTTTTTTGATTGGAAAGGCGTTTTACCATACTTTGGAGTACTTTCTAATCATAAAAGAAGTTGACTAGTTAATAGGAGAGGTGTAGTTGGTCTATGAAACCTGCTGGTGTAGTTCGCAAAGTCGATCAGCTGGGAAGAATTGTCTTGCCCAAATCGCTCAGAAAACGGTATCAGATGAATGAGGGGGACCCTGTGGAAATTTTGGTGCAGGGAGATCATATCATCCTGGAACGTTATCGTCCCAAATGTGTATTCTGCGGCTCCATGGATGATGTAAGCGAGTTTAAAGAACGTTACATTTGCGGCCAGTGCCAATCGGATATGGTACAGCTGCAAAAACACGCTTAACCATCATTTCAGGCATCACGAGGATTCGTGATGTTTCTTTTTTATGCCTCTCACGGAGGAATAAAGCGCAAGAAAAAAGGCTTCCTTATTCAGGAAGCCCTTTTGGCCGTGGATTACAGGCCTTTGGTTTTATCTTCGTTATAAGCTGCGGTTAAGATGCCTGTCAAGAACATAACAAGCACCAGTGCAATAATCCAAAACGTTAATGAGAACGACATGAAGGCCACCTCCCGCTAATCTACCATGCTCATTAAGAATATTATACCCAGAGTTTCATAAAAAATAAATGAGTATTGTTCAAGATTCATGTACATTGATCAATTTTTTCTTTATTTGTAGAATAAAAAGTGGGTTGGGACTGGTCTAAGGTTTCCATCGGAAGGATTATTCACGACTCTTCCGTTCACAATAAGGGAAGAAGAGCCTCCGCCATCCAAATTATAAGCATCCATCACGCCAAGTCCGTACATTTTGCTCTGCAGCTCCTGCAGCGTGGCGCCCGAACTTCCGTTTTCGTTATAACCGTCGACCACGATAATGAGCAGTTGGTCGTCTTTATAGTTCCCGATAACGGTACGAGGCGCGCGCTTAGGCGAAACTTTCCATTTTTCAGGGATGGGCATGGGTTGTCCATTTTTCAAAAGCACCGGTACGAAGGTAGCTCCGAACCTGGGCTTCATGTTATCCAGTTCACTCTGATTACTGAATTTCCCCCCGATCAGCTTACCGGAACCGTCCATACCCACGAAGAACAAATCCTTGAAGCTGGATTGAAACCCGGTCAGGTATTTGCCGTTCATCACCGTCGTGCTGAGCGGATAGCGTTTGCCGCCATTGTCAGCGAATCCTCCGGCATTAATGCCGGCTACGGCGCCATGCCTACTGACAGCCTGCATCGTGGTCTCCGCCCCTCCGATATGATCCCGGCCGAGACTCATCTGCATGGCGGAAGGATCTTTCAGCTTAACCTTCATGGCGTAACCCTGGTATGTGCCCGGATTCACCCTATACAGCTCGATCCGTATGCGATCGCTGTCCACCCGCTCAAAAGCAGAGCCAAGCTTGGCGGTAATCCTGCGGTTATATATGTACTCCGGTCGGAGCGCCTGGGTCTGCGCAGTGGAAACGATCGAATTCATGGCCGTAGTCGTCTGCTTGTAAAGAGCCGCGGTCTTACGGATGGAATTGATGGTTACTTTTACGGACTGGTCAGCCTTATCCAAATGCTGTTTCAGTGTTTCGGTTTGCTGTTTTAATGTGGGCTCAGGCACATAAGAGGCCGTCTCCATTTCGAGATGGATGGGGCCCGAACTGAATAATAAAAATAGTAAAAGTCCTAAAAAGGGAGCCGTCGCGAGCAGAAAAAAGCGGTTGATCTGTTTCTTCTCGATGATCATTTGAGGAGATCCATTTTCTGCTGCAGCGCATTCAGCTGTTTCTTGACTTCATTCAACTGCGTATACAGCTTGTTGCTGTTATCGGTTTTGCTGGTGGCGTTGTCTTTGGTAAACGTCAGCAGCTCGTTAAACGATTGTACCTTGCTTTCCAGCTCCTTCACTTCTCCGGATAAAGCTTCAAATTTCGCCTCGTAGCTTAACTTCAGCTCGTTCATCTGTTTCTGGGAATCCGCCTGGAGCTGCTGAAGCATTTGCTGCTTCACATGATTACTGTATAAATAAGCAGCCGTAATTCCTGCTGCTATGAGCAAGATCCAAACGAGCAGAATGATTTTAACTGAAGGGGATTTTTCCCGTCTTGTCCGGTTCTGATAAGGTGCGGAAGGTTCTGTCGAAGATTGCATATCATCACCCCGGTTTACAACTGGATTTTTTTAGTTAATAGAATTGCAGACTTCCTGGACACCTGTGCTGATCATGCAAGAAAAACGATCTGGAGCATGGCCTGTCTTTTTCAGAGCGACCATGAAGAGGCTTTTCTTGCCAGTCCCCATTCTAACATTCCCCTGCTCTTTTCGCAAAAATGAATCTAAAGTCACAGAAAAGCCTAAAAAGAGATTGCGCCATATGGAAGCGTTGCGATACAATCTTGTTAGATTTATTTGCAGTAATGCCTTAAGAGGCTTGATTTTAACAAAATTTAACTGGAACACCTCCGACTCTACTTTATGTGCTCAATACGTCTTAAAACAAGCATTTGACGCGTTATACACCATAGCTGAATTATACGTTCATGTAATCATTCCACTCTATTTAGCAGGGGGTTTCAATTGAAATGAGGAAGGTTTGGCGGGTTGTGATTATAGATAGTCACCCCACAAGTATGCTGGGAACCAAGTTAATATTGGAAGAAAGGGAAGATCTGAGGGTGACAGGCATGGCTTCAAATTGGGATGAAGGTCTGATGCTTGTCGTGGAACAGCAACCGGAACTGGTGCTCTTGGACTACCAAATGCCGGAAGGAACGGCGGAAACGCTGCTCGAAAAACTGACACATTCCTCGCCTTCAAGTCACATTATTATCTTGACGGATACCGATGGGATTAAGCTTTTGCATTCGGTCGTGAACCTGGGAGGAAGCGGCATCCTATCCAAGCAGGCGTCTGCGGCGCAGCTCATGCTGATGATCGACGCTCTGCGCGAGGGGCTTGCAACGCTGCCGATGGATTGGCTGAAGAACGGGATCTGGCAAGTGCAAACTCCGGTCGTCGACGGCGGATTGTATCATCTGACGGATACGGAAATCTTTATCATGGAACGGATTGTCCAGGGAATTACCTATGACAAGATCGCGACGGAAATTGCGGTCAGCCGGCGTTCTATCGACAATTATCTGCGGAAAATATATGTGAAGCTAGGTGTATCCACCCGGGCGCAGGCGATCGAAAAGTTTGCCTTGACTTCGCGTCAAAAAAGTCCTGTTTTCAGTTAAACCACGATATATATACATGTAAGGATGTTACGAATCCTGATGTATTGCTTCAGATACAAATGAGAAGAATGGTGGATTGGAACTGGAAGAAGGAGGAGATATCATGCAGTATTCGTTCGCGGAGCGCACGAAATCCATGCTGGCGTCACCGCTTCATTTCATGAGATCACTGTCTACACGCGAGTCGTTCATCTCTTTTGCCGAAGAGCTTCCAGCTGAGGAGCTGTTCCCGTTGTCATCACTTGAGGCTGCTGCGGCAGCCGTCATCTCGAAAAGCCCTGCGGCGCTGCAATACGGCGAGCCTCAGGGCTATTTGCCGCTCAGGGAGTGGCTATGCAATAACTTTAAGCAGATGAAGCATACTGAGGTAGTGGCAGGCCAGATTTTACTTACCACAGGCAGCCAGCAAGCATTTGATTTGCTGGCCCGCGTATACGTTGAACCCGGTGATCCCGTTCTGGTCGAACATCCGACTTCACCGGGTTTTTTGCAGATTCTGAAAATGCAGGGAGCAGTCATCGTTCCGGTAGAAGGCAATGCAGACGGGATTCATCCGGAGCATTTGCTCCAGCAAATGGAGAGCATACGTCCCAAATTGCTGCTGGTATCTCCAAACTTTACGAATCCTACCGGAGTATTATGGAGTCTGGAACGGCGCAAGGAAGTGCTGGAGATCTGCAGATCACGCAAGGTTCTGATCGTGGAAGATAATTCTTACGGGGACTTGCATTTTGGAGGCATAAGCGAGAAGGAATTTTACAGCAAATATCCTTCCTTGTTCTCGCTCGATGAAGCGGGTAAGGGGGGGCAGGTGCTATACATCGGATCCTTCAGCAAAACGGTGGTCCCGGCACTGCGTACGGGCTGGGCTGCAGGCAGCAAGGCCATGATTGAAACGATGGTTATGGCCAAGCAGCTGGCGGACTGGCAATCCAGTCATTTCAACCAATGCCTCCTTCATTATCTGCTTGAATCCTCGACCTTCGATATTCTCGAGCATGTTCAGATGCTGAATCGTGAATATGAAATCCGCCTGAAGCTGATGACGGAACTTCTGAAGCGTCCCGCATGGAAAGGTTCCCGGTTTGAAATTCCGGCAGGCGGCATGTTTCTATGGGTTAAGCTCCCGGAGGCGCTGGACAGCGTGGCATTGCTTAAGTGCTCGCTGGATAAGGGGGCTGCGTTCTTGCCCGGTACACTGTGCTATACGAACGGGGAAGGCAGAGAATATATCCGCCTGAATTTTACTCATCCGGGACGGGATGAACTGCTCCTTGGCATGAATCTGATCGGCGAGGCGATTACCGAATTTACGGCAAGGAGTTAGTTCTTGGGCGTAGTCCCCTTTCCAGCAGAGGACGGTGCCGTCTCCAGTACCCCACCATATAGCTCAAGTCCTTCTTTTCCGGCTGAAGTAAGGATGTACCGCCCGCGTCCGATCCGGTCAAACCATCCATAATAGTTGTTTCTTAGAATGGCAGCCACATTTCCGATTCCTGTCAGGTCCCGGAGCGAGGCCGGTGAAGCCCCTTCCGCCGGAGCGCCGGCCAGCGCGAATGCCACCCGCAGTGCCTTTTCACGGTATGCGGTCATGAGCTTCGCGCGATTGCTGCCTCCAATGTTGTAATCGCCGCTGCGTTCATGGAATTCATATAAAAGGCGCTCCGTGCGTCTTTTTTTGATTTTATGGGGCGTTTCCTGCTTTTCCGGCTCACACAGTATCTCGACAAAGGGTTTTTTTGTCTTGAAAAAGGTGATCGTAATCAGTCCGAACCCCAGCTTGCGGCACAGTCCCGTAATTTCGCCCCATCGCTGGTTAACGGCACCGCGTTTGGTGCGGCTGCGTTCCACCGCCAAATAGACCTGCGAACTCATGTGCAGACGTTCCATCCCTTGCAGCAGCAGCGCGAGATTGAACGTTTTTTTCATTTCGATGATCAGCGGTTCGCGTTTCTCCGGATGGACTCCAACCAGATCACAGTTGCGCACTTCTCCCTTGATTTCATATCCATGCTGTTCAAAAAAAGCCTTCAGCGGCTCATACAGCTCGGTTTCATGCTGTACGGTCATTCAAATTCCCCTTTGCCCAAAAAGGCGTTAAGCCTCGTCTTTTTTAATCTAGATCTATAATTTCCGGGGCCCCCACAAAGTACTTGAATTAGCTCCGAAGCAAAGTCCCCACTTTGTGGGGTTATTTTACGTTTCCTATATTATAACATTTGATAAAAGACAATCCTCCTTTCGCGAAAAAATAGGTCAACTAATCCCCAATTTCAGCATAGGTATGTAATACACTTTTTGATTCAGGATTATGTGAATATCAAGATCTAATGGGATGAAGTTGACCCTTGACGCTTTGATGGAATTTTTGACAACTCAAAACGTAGTCATAGGAGGTACTAGCATGGATATTTTCGAACGCGTAGCGGCCTATAGGGCAGAAAGTGATCAACTTGCATGGAATGGGACCTTTAAAGATTACATTGCACTGCTCCGTCAGAATCCCTCAGCGGCCATTACCGCACATGCGCGCGTGTATGACATGATCAAGTCGTACGGCGTTGAGGAGGTGGGCGGCCATAAGCGCTATAAATTTTTCGAGCAGGAGATCTTTGGGCTGGACCGCTCCGTGGAGAAGCTGGTTGAGGAGTATTTCCACTCTTCGGCGCGCAGGCTCGATGTCCGCAAACGGATTTTGCTGCTGATGGGGCCGGTGAGCGGCGGTAAATCTACGCTGGTTACACTCCTGAAGCGCGGCCTGGAAAAGTATTCGCGTACCGAGCAGGGGGCGTTCTACGCGATTGATGGATGCCCGATGCATGAGGAGCCGCTGCACTTGATTCCGCTTGAGCTAAGATCCGAGGTGGAGAAGGAGCTTGGGGTGCGAATCGAAGGGAACCTATGCCCGTCCTGCCAGATGCGCCTGAAATTGGAATATGACGGGGACATCGAGAAGGTGCCTGTAACCCGGGTGACCATATCCGAGGATGCGAGAGTGGGGGTCGGGACATTCAGTCCTTCGGATCCGAAATCGCAGGATATTGCGGACTTGACCGGCAGTATCGATTTCTCGACTATTACGGAGTTCGGGTCGGAATCCGATCCGCGCGCATACCGTTTTGACGGGGAACTGAACAAGGCCAACCGGGGCTTGATGGAATTCCAGGAAATGCTCAAATGCGATGAGAAGTTTCTATGGAATCTGTTGTCCTTGACGCAGGAAGGGAATTTCAAGGCAGGGCGGTTTGCGTTGATCTCGGCAGATGAGCTCATTGTGGCCCATACGAACGAAGCGGAATACAAGGCATTCATATCCAATAAGAAAAACGAGGCACTGCAATCGCGGATGATTGTCATGCCGATTCCATACAACCTCAAGGTTTCCGAGGAAGAGAAGATTTACAACAAGCTGATTCTGCAAAGCGATATGAAGCATGTGCATATTGCTCCGCATGCGCTGCGTTCCGCCGCTATTTTCTCCATACTGACTCGGCTTAAAGAGACGAAGAAGCATGGCATGGATCTAGTCAAAAAAATGCGAATGTACGATGGTGAGGAGATTGAAGGCTTCAAGGAAGCGGATCTCAAGGAGATGCAAACCGAATATCTGGAAGAAGGAATGTCGGGCGTGGATCCGCGCTATGTCATCAACCGGATTTCCAGTGCTTTGATTAAGCAGGACCTTCAGTGCATTAACGCATTGGATATACTGCGGGGGATCAAGGATGGATTGGATCAGCATGCTTCTATATCCAAGGAGGAGCGGGAACGCTACCTGAACTTCATCGCCGTTGCGCGCAAAGAATATGACGAGCTGGCCAAAAAAGAAGTGCAGAAGGCGTTTGTGTATTCCTTTGACGAATCGGCCAAGACGCTGTTCGAGAATTATCTGGATAATATCGAAGCCTTCTGCAACATGTCCAAAATCCGCGATCCGCTCACGGACGAGGAAATGAATCCGGATGAGCGGTTGATGCGCTCGATCGAAGAACAAATCGGCATATCGGAAAACGCCAAAAAAGCGTTCCGTGAAGAAATCATGATCCGCATTTCCTCCTATTCGCGCAAAGGGAAAAAGTTCGAATACAATAACCACGACCGGCTGCGTGAAGCCATTGAGAAGAAGCTGTTTTCGGACCTGAAGGACATCGTTAAGATCACCACCTCCACGAAAACGCCGGACGCGAATCAGCTGAAACGGATCAATGAAGTCAGCAAACGCTTGATGGATGAACATGGATACTGCCCGGTATGTGCCAATGAATTACTGAAGTACGTAGGAAGCTTGTTGAACCGATAATCGGTCGAACCGTCCTCGCTTGAGGGCGGTTTTTTGCTGTCTGCAATAAAAAAGTTCACAAAAACCATTTAAATCTAGTGGATAAGCTGTCGATATAGTCTATAATATACGAAGTTGCTGTATCAACGGAAAATTTAGGTATAAAGAAGGAGCTTTTTTATATGATTAATGTATCGCCAAAGAGAAAGAAACAGATAGATTATATCAGGTTGACGGAGCAAGATATGGAAAATCTTCTGCAATTCCGTCCTGTATTCGCGAAAGTGGTAGAAGAAGTCGTAAACCATTTTTACAAGCATATTGCCACTGAACCAGAACTGATGGAAATTATCGGGAGAACCACGACCATTGAGAGATTGAAGGATACCCAAAGAGAATACTGGATGTCGCTGGCAGACGGCAAAATTGATGATGCTTACTTGGAAAAAAGAATTGCGATCGGACTGGTGCACTCCCGGATAGGGCTTAGCGTTGAGTACTATCTAGGAAGCTATATGACATATCTCGATATCGCAACGGATTTAATGCGTCAGGTGGTGCCGGATCAATGGATTTCTATCATTCATTCACTCAGCAAAATGTTCAATCTGGATTCCCAACTTGTGCTTGAGGCCTATGAATTGAAAGAAAAGGAAAAATTAAAAGATCTCGCCGATGAGAAAGAACATGTGCTGCAAGCGGTTACAGAGGTCGTGCAGCAGCTGACGGGCATGATATCCGAATTAAACGAGAGTGCAGGGCAGATCGCTACCTCGGCTCAAGTGACCGCGGATTCGCAAGAGACGGCCCATGCTTTGATGGACGAGCTGAATGAAGATGTGAAACAAATCGAGAGTATGGGCGTGCTCATCAAAGCGATCGCGGATCAGACGCATCTGCTTGGTTTGAATGCAGCGATTGAAGCGGCTCATGCCGGGGATATGGGGAGAGGGTTTGCCGTGGTTGCCGGGGAAGTGCGCAAGCTGGCCATGCATTCCCGCGAGGCTCTGGAACAAATTCAGGACAAGGTCTCCGGGATTATGCAGCGTTTGAGCAGTGTCCGGAATGAAACGGAAAAAACGACCGTGCATGCCAGAGAACAGGCGAGCAGTTCCCAGGAGCTGGCTTCCTTTGTAACCATGATCGAGAAGCTGACTCAAGATCTAGCGGAAATTCAAAGTAAAAGCTAAGCCTCTTTGCAAGGATTGCACAATTTTCCATTTTCATGCAGAAATTTCTGTATCTCTGTCTACTCATTTCAAGTATAATAGACTACAACATCATGAGTTTCAGGGATAGAAGAAGTGATCTGGTTGAACATGTTTCGGCAATCCGTATTCCGAGGTGATCTGATTTGGCTTCAATTCATGATGTGGCAAAAGAAGCAGGAGTTTCAGTAGCTACAGTGTCCAAAGTGATTAATCACTATCCGGACGTAAGCGATAAAACGAGAAAAAAAGTCAAAAATGCAATTGAACTTCTCCGTTATAGACCCAATGTCATTGCGAGAGGGCTGGTGACAGGGAGGTCCTGGACCGTTGGGGTTCTGATTAATATACCGTTTACCAATCCATACGTGGCAATGCTGCTGGAAGGGATCAAGACGGCGCTGGAGGATAGCGGGTATGATCTGATGAGATTATCCGCCCGGCTGAACGATCCGGCTTACTCATTCATCGATCACTGTCATAGCCGCAATTTAGACGGAGTGGTGGTGTTCGGAGTCGAGAAGGATCATCGCAGCATCCAGGAACTGATCGAGTCCGGCATTCCGACGATGTTCGTGGACACGGATGCTACCGGCCTTCGGGCAGGAAATATTACAACGGACAATCGGAACGGCGTACATATGGCAGTTCGACATCTATTCGAGCTGGGACACCGCCGAATAGCCTATTTGGCGGGGACTCCGGGACACAATGTGGGTGAAAGCCGCCGGGCCGGGTACCGTGATGGACTTGAAGCCTCCTCCATTCCATACTGCGAGGATTACGTCGTGAACGGGGACTTTTCCTATGACAGCGGCATTCAGGGTATGACCAAGCTGCTGCAGTTGGAGCGGCGGCCGACGGCGGTAGTTTGTTCATCGGATATGTCAGCCTTTGGCGTGATCCATTCGATTGAAGCCCATGGCCTTACCGTTCCGGGAGATATATCGGTCGTAGGATTCGATAATATTTATGAAGCAGAGCTGTTCAAACCGGCGCTGACGACCATTAACCAGAATATTCATGCTATTGGGGTGAAGTCCATCCAAGAACTGATCTCGATGATTAAGAGCTCGGATTATCCGCCCCCGGTTGTCACGGAGCCGTCCAGTCTGATTGTGCGGGAATCGACGGCAACATGTGCGGACTCCGTTGGATAAATAGGAAGTGGAAGAGCATGCCGTAAAGGCATGTTCTTTTTTTCTGCGAAGTTTCATCTGACTTCAATATTCATTATAATGAATGAAATGATTAAACTTTCAGGGTGAACGGGATGTGTTGACGATGGAACTAAAACGAGTGCTGGTGGTCGATGATGAAGAAAGCATCCGCAGCGCCATTACGTACGCTTTGAAACGGGAAGGCTTTGAGGTTGCAACCGCCGCAGACGGGGAAGAGGCATTGCAGAAGGTATCTTCTTTCCGGCCGGATATGCTTGTCCTGGATGTCATGATGCCCAAGCTGAACGGATATGAGGTCTGCCGCCGTTTGGAAAACGTCAAGGGACTGGGAATCCTTCTCCTGACTGTCAAAAACGATATCGTGGACAAGGTACTGGGTTTAGAGCTAGGTGCGGATGATTTTATGAGCAAACCGTTTGATATCCGCGAGCTCGTGGCCAGGGTGAAATCGGTGGTGCGCCGTTTGGATAAAGGAAGCGAGGCGGCTCCGTCATCCGATTCGGAGGTGTACCGGCTGGAAGAGCTTAAAGTCGATACAGTGCGCCGTACCGCAGATATCGCGGGGGAATCCTTGGAACTGACGCCCAAGGAATTCGATTTGCTAGCGCTGCTGGTATCCCATGCCGGACGCGTATATACCCGCGAGGATCTGCTTGAGCTGGTGTGGGGGATGGAGTATTTTGGCGGAACGCGTACCGTGGATATTCATATCCAGCGGCTGCGCAAGAAGCTTGGAGATGCCCAGTATCTTCTGCAAACCGTGTACGGCATCGGCTATAAAGCGATGGAGAAATAGTTTACAAGTTGGAAACACTTTGAAATATCCAGGATATATTTGCGGGTTATGATTAGAACTGCGCTAGGGGAGATATACTCCGCTTTCAACAGGTAAGAGATAGATAAAGCAGGTTAGAATTAGCTATCAACGAGGCCGTTCGTACAGTAAAACGGCGGCAAAAAGACCCGGTGGGTTCCCGGGTCTTTTTTGTTTTGTTATGGATGTTAAACAAACTTGCGATGCAGCTTTTTGCCATCGTGGGTGAACATCACTTTTTTATCCTCAATAATAGTTTCCATATGGACGGTACGGCCCCAGAGCTGATAGACATAAGGCATCGTCCGCTCCATGTATTTCAGATCAAGCTCGGTGCCTTCGTATTCATGCCGGATGATCAGTTCTCCGTTGCGCAGATAATCGCCATCGGACACAACCAGATACGGGTTGCCGCCATTGACTCTGGAGACGACCAGCTGATCCCGGACGCGTTCCCAGCCTTTGTCGGTAATTTTCCACTCGGGTCCTTTTTTCTCAAATACGTACAGATCCAAATCATTGGTCAATTCCTTCGTTAAGTAATTGCGAATGAATGAAGTATCCGAGTCGTATTCGCGTACCTCGAATATTTTCTCCCGGCCCCGTCCAGGCTTTCTGCCGCCGAATTCCTGTTCTTCTTTCGTCGGATGGTCCCAGCGGCGTTCTATATCCTCGAAAATCTTTAGCCCCAAATAGTAAGGATTCAGGCTGTTGCGGGAAGGCTGCACGACGGAGGAATTCAGCTTGGCGAATTCGATGGTCTCCTCGCTGGTCAAGTCCAGCTCTCGAATAATGCGTTGGTGCCAGTAGGAAGCCCAGCCTTCGTTCATGATTTTCGTTTCCATCTGCGGCCAGAAATACAGCATCTCCTCGCGAAGCATGCTCATGATATCACGCTGCCAGTCCTCCAGCACCTCGGAGAATTCCTGGATGAACCACATGATATCCTTCTCCGGCTCGGGCGGAAAATGACGTGAAGCAGCGATGTCCTTGCCTTTATTCTTCGGTTCATCCAGGCCCCATAAATCATCGTAGTCACCGGCACGCGGCTCTTGTTTACGGGATTCCTTTTGCTCCTTCATTTTGTATTCCATATAACGCTGCTTGTCGGGATGCTTCGACTTGATGAGCTGAGGATCCACATGCTCCTGTATGCTCAGAACGGCATCGATGAAGCTCTCCACCGCTTCGGTTCCATATTCCATTTCATAATGGCTGATTCGCTCTGCTGTAGCGGACATGCTCTCCACCATATTACGGTTGGAAGCGGAGAAACGGAAATTATTCTTGAAGAAATCGCAGTGGGCGAGGACGTGAGCGACGATCAATTTGTTCTGAATCAGCGAGTTGCCGTCGAGCAGAAAAGCGTAGCAGGGATTGGAGTTAATGACCAGCTCGTAAATTTTACTGAGACCGAAGTCGTATTGCATTTTCATTTTGTTAAACGTTTTTCCGAAGCTCCAGTGCGAGAAGCGGGTCGGCATACCGTAGGCGCCAAAGGTGTAAATGATGTCAGCCGGGCAAATTTCGTAACGCATCGGATAATAATCCAAGCCGAAACCGTCGGCTATTTCCATAATTTCGCTGATGGCATATTCGAGCTGCTTGATTTCGTCTTGATTGCTCATGATTGGATGGCTCCTTCCTGTTTGCGGAAGAGTGTACGCAGGGATTTATTTATACATATTCATAAAAGGCGGAAGTATGAACTGACATGACCATTGCGGGAGCAGCAAACCATGCGAATGGTAACTTTTCGTCCTCATCATGCGTCTAAACCATTGGAAGGTTTTTGAAAATGTGGTGAGAGGGTGATTACATTGAAAATAAAGTGGATGACTACGGCGCTGCTTGCGGCATCGCTCATTCTTCCATCGGTGGTGGATGCGGCAGGCACGGCTTATTATAAATTCACTTGGGATAATGAAGGTCAGAGTACAGGAGGAGCC
This sequence comes from Paenibacillus dendrobii, assembly GCF_009807035.1. Taxonomy (GTDB): domain Bacteria; phylum Bacillota; class Bacilli; order Paenibacillales; family Paenibacillaceae; genus Paenibacillus_AQ; species Paenibacillus_AQ dendrobii. The sequence goes on along the minus strand of NZ_WUBI01000001.1, from coordinate 2,477,003 downwards.
TTTTTCAAAGATGGCACGACTTTTGTCGCGGCAACCATCGCGGAGTCGGCGGGAATGAGTCTGAGCTGGGATCAGGCACATCAGCGTGCCGAAATGAAGGGCTATGGGAGAAAAGCAGCCGTGAGAATCGGAAATAAAGTAGGCATAATCGAAGGCAAGTTGGTCCGGATGAACGCGGCTCCTTTTCTGTATAAGAATGAACTCTATCTTCCTACTGGATTCGTCGTTCAAATGCTGGAGGGCGGTGCACTGGCGTGGGACCCGGCTCAGCATCTTGTGAGTGCAAGCGGATTGCATACCTACGCGGGTTCCAGCCAGACCTACGAAGGCCGTACTTACAGCGTGGCCAATAGCACGGGAGACCTGTATGTGACGGACAAAAGCGGAGCTCGGTTGAAGCTGGCGAATCTCGGTTCCAAGCTGTATGAAACGGCTGATATGAGTTTTCAAAAAACACCCGCGGGCCTGCTGCTTTTGACCATCCATGACAATTATGGGGAGCCTCATATCAATAATCACATCTTCACGCTTGTTCTAAAGGGCGATAGTGTGATTCGACAAAACGATGTGCATTATTGGAAGAGATACAAGGAGAATGTCGTATTGAATGGCAATGAGTTGCTGCTTACCGACGGAAAAAAGCTGCGCATCATTGAAGATGGAACCGGAAAAGTCAAAGAAACGCTTGATCTCGTGAAGCTTGGCGGCGAAGACAGCGAGTATTTCATCGAAGGGGCAGGGGATGATTTTCTGCTGATTCGCCCCAATGATTCCGGACTCCTTACGCTCGTAGACCGGAAATCGGGTGAAAGCGTTAAACTATACGACAAGCTGCTAAGTAAGGAAGAGATCGAATATGCCCAGATGAATGATGTTCCGTATAAAGGCGATTGGCTGGAGTATGTGAAGAGAGAGGGAAAGACTCTTTATTTTAAAAATAATTCGATGCTCAGCCAGGACAAAAAAGTATATACTTACACGCTGCCAATGAAGGGAGACGGGCAATGAGGATTGCGGTGGATAGATGGAGTACAAATGAAGAAGCCGTTGACGGGCATCGATGAATCGGAGGCATACCCTTGTATACGTTAGATGAATTGCGACAGGAATTTCGAAAAGGAAGGAAGCTGAAATATTTATTTTTCTGGGGGCATCAGCCTGCAGCCGACGGCAGCCTCACCAAGAGCTGCTTCAGTCAATGGTGGAAATGCAATTTCACCGTGGACGGCGAGAGATACAGCAGCGCAGAGCAGTATATGATGGCTGAAAAGGCAAGACTCTTCAGGGATGAAGAAATCGTCGAACAGATTATGATGTCGAGACATCCGAAACAGGCGAAAGATCTCGGACGCAAAGTACGCGGATTCGACCCCGACGTGTGGGCGGAAAAGGGATATGACATTGTCGTCCGCGGGAACATGGCGAAATTCTCGCAAAATCCGGATTTGGAGCAGTATCTGCTGGGTACCCGCCAGAGGGTGCTTGTAGAAGCAAGCCCCGTCGACAGCATTTGGGGAATCGGTCTTGCGGCCGACGATGAACGAATCGAAAATCCGCTGTTGTGGAAGGGAACCAATTTACTGGGATTTGCTTTAATGCAGGTCAGGGATCAACTTAAGATGAATGAATCAGACATTGTATAGTCTAAAGCGGCATGGGTGTGATTTCATCAGAGGAATCCATTGTCGGTCAAAAAGACGTTGTTTGGGTGCTTTAGATGCATCCACGCAACGTCTTTTTGGATTCTTGTTTTTTAAAAATATGCCCTTATGTCCATAGCACTTAGGTAAGCGCTCCCTCCTGCTTTTGGAAGAATGTGCGCAGAGCCTGGTACACTTCTGCTTTTTCCTTAATGACATAGTACATGAACTGATCCATTTTAATATTGCGGTAGGCCGACATGAGTGTACTGCTGCGGTTGTATTGATTGACCTCTCCGTATCCGAACATATTGCTGACCTTGAGAAGTTCTCCGATGAGGCGGACACAGCGTTCATTATCCGAAGTCAGATTGTCGCCGTCCGAGAAGTGGAACGGATAAATATTGTACTTGGATGGCGGATAACGCCGGTCGATGATCTCAAGCGCCTTTTGGTAGGCCGACGAACAGATGGTGCCTCCGCTTTCTCCTCGCGTAAAAAAGTCCTCCTCGGAAACCTCTTTTGCTTCGGTATGATGCGCAAGAAACACGATATCCACCTTTTCATACTGCCGCCGCAGAAAACGGGTCATCCAGAAAAAGAAGCTGCGTGCACAGTATTTTTCAAAAGATCCCATGGAGCCGGACGTATCCATCATGGCGATGATCACCGCGCTGGAGTGGGGTACTACGATTTCCTCCCATGTTTTGTAGCGGAGATCATCCGGACTGATGTGGTGGATGCCGGGGGACCCGGTTGTTGCATTGCGGCGCATGTTTTCAAGAATGGTGCGCTTTTTGTCGATGTTGGACTGCATTCCTTTTTTGCGGATATCGTTAAAGGTGATGGATTCGGTCTCGACATCCTGCTGCTCTTTGGGTTTCATGAATGGCAGTTCCAATTCCTCAAAAAGCATGTTTTCCAGGTCTTCCATACTGACTTCGGCTTCCATAATATCGTATCCCGGCTGATCACCAGCCTTTTCGCCCTGACCGGGCTTTTGCACCGGATCGCGTCCGAGCACATCCCCAACCTGGCTGTCTCCGTCTCCTTGCCCTACGTGCTTTTGCTTCTGGAAGTTATAGATAAAACGGTATTCGTCCAGACTCCGGATGGGCACCTTGATGATCTGTTTACCGTCCGACATGACAATGCTTTCTTCAGTTATGAGATCGGGCAGGTTCTGCTTAATCATTTCTTTTACTTTTTCCTGATGGCGGACTTGATCCTGGTATCCTTTGCGGTGCAGTGACCAGTCCTCCTTGGACACGACAAACAGCGAATGATCGTTAGAATGCATGTTCAGCACCTCCCATATACGCATACTCGGCTTTAGAAGAATGAGTCATTATTAATCAAGTATATTCACGTGGAGGGACGATATGTGATGGGACGGGAGTAAAATAACGAGTTCAATCGATTGTAAGATAAACCATATTTAGGATGTTTGAGTAATCATTCGACTGTTTATGACAAATATTGCAAAAAACTTGTTGTATACTGCAGTTGTCCTAGTTATTTAGGATGAGAGATTATGTTTTATTTTAGCGTCACCAATACATAGGTTTGAGGGAGGTGTGCTCCAGATCATTCACGTGGGCAAGCAGTCCCGTAGGATAAAACAAAAGAAAGTGGATTATGCAGCGGCGACGGTTTTTGGGAAAGCAAAAAATGTGATTGATAGGGAGTGTCGTTTCATGAAAAAAGTATTGCCTATTTTGTTAGCAGGTTCTTTGTTGTTCACTAGTGGTTTGTTTGTGAAGGGTTCTTCAGCTACAGCAGCTTCATCTACAGGGAAAATTGAAGTTCTTCTGGATGCGAAAAAAATTCAGTTTCCGGATGCACAACCCTATCAAGATGCACAGGGCAGCGTGATGGTTCCGATCCGCTTCGTATCCGAAGCCTTGGGAGCAGAAGTGGGCTGGGAAAAGGTAAACGGGCACATGTCCGTATCAGTGAAGAATGGAGACCACATCGTAGATATGACGGTTGGTCAGGAAGTGGCGAAGGTAGACGGCAAGGACAAATCCTACGGAACCAAAATCGAACTGAAGCAAAACCGGACGTTCGTTCCGCTGCGATTGGTTAGTGAGGGCCTCGGTCAGACGGTGGAATGGGACAAGGTGGGAAGATGGGTTTGGATCGGGAAGAAAGAGGCGTTAACGCTTGAAGAGGCGGGGCTAAAGCCGGTGAGTATTGAGCCGTATAAGAAGTATTTTGCGGGGAAGCCGGCGTTGCTGATGACTGTAGATCGCGATGCTGAATACAGCAAAGCTGTAATCTTTAAAACCAGTGATCTCCCTACTGCATTTATTGGTGATATCTATAGTATGGATTACTATGTAGAAAAGGATGGAAGCAGTTTTATTAAGGTACGTGCGAAAACTAACATGGACAGTCCTGGTAATATCTTTTTCCTTTCCAATGATGGTAAACCGAGATATAGAAATCCTGTATTTAAAAAAACGATAAATAATAACGATGGAACAAAAATTTTCTATTATCCGATTTTATCGTTTTTAGATGAACTGGATGGGATAAAAAATTATAAGACCTTCAAGATAAAGGATGCAGTTTATATTGGATTTAGTTATGCAAATAAGAATTATATTCCATTGCTAAAAAACCCTTGGGCGGATAAATAGCATATGAGAATAAGTTCTAAACGTTACATTAGTTTTTATTTGATTTTTATTTTATTATTCCAATCCTTCAGCCTATCTCAATCAACTATTGTAAGTGCTGATACACCGATTACACCTTTAGGGTACTATAAAGAGAGCAATTATCGTTATTTTGTAGGAATGATGTATTATGAAATGTGGTTAAATACTGCAGGATATTGGGTTCCTGATGGTATTGGACCTGGTATGCATAAAAATGGTGAAGCGACTTTTACTTACAGATTTCAATTTCAAAATCGTAAAATAAAAAGTGTTCGGGCTACAATTTATGATCATAACTCGCAGAACGACATATACTTCACTGAATCTCGTAATCAAAGTTGGGAAAGATTCGCAGCTGCTGTTAGTGAAGGTGGGGTAGAAAACAGTATTAAACCTTTTAATCCTCAGGGAATTGGAACAGATACTACAACTATTCCAATTACAATTAAAATGCTACTTAATGCTTTAAGTCCAGAGGATATTACTCAAGAATCTTGCCCTAACTGCGCAGCGGGAGTAAAGGGTGTTAGAATTTATGCTCCTGTCCTATTCAAAATCGAACTAGCCTCCCAACTCAACGTCAAATACTACACCACCGACGGCAGGTCGCTAAATGACATCTTTACACCACGGACAAACGAAGAAATGGTTGTGGGGAGAGACTATTCGTTTACACCGCCTACCCACGATGAATACGAATATGTCGGTTTTAAAAAATCAACGACAGATGAACCGCCGAGCGGGGAAATCCAGCAGAGACCTCCCCCTTCCTTGAACTACGACGGTTCATTCGAGAAATACACATTGTTTATGTATTACAAGAAAAAGGACGGCGAAGAGTGCCCTCCCGGAGAGACCTGTGAGCCAACGACAACACCCCAAGACCCAACATGTACCGATCCGGCACCCGCACAAACCATCATTGGTAAGGTGGACGATCCTAGCGTCTCCGCAGTCATTAAGGCTGACAGCAGAGGCAGCGAGAAATTCGATGTGTTGCAAGGGATCCCAACCTCGGAAAGCTTATACGGCAACGTCAAAGCGAAGGAATATCTCTACCAGAATACATTCACCCAGATGAAAGGCGTTTGTACATACGAGGTCAAGGTGAAGAAGAAATACGAACTGGAGTGGGATCCGAAGAAAGATGTGCCGAATGCGAATGGGGAGGGAACGCATGAAGAATCCGATATTCAGCATGACACTGAGGAGAAGGAGTACTTGTACACGGTTCAACGACCGTACTCCTATTGGAAGATCGACAATCTCGAAGTCTATGACATCAAGAATGCAACGCTGAATAACTATGCTTGGGATACCGTCACGATTAACCCAGCTGGCTACACCTCTCCGGTATATAGCACGGCGCAGGATGGAAACTTCTATCCTCCGGATCAGCCTGGCGATCAGACCGCACCTTCCGAGAAGAAGACAGGCGGGAAAACAAAGCCCGTTGTACCTAATGAGCAAGGCGCGTTTCAGGGACTGGCTGAGCAGGCCGTTGCCAAAGTAGAGGTCGAAAACGACTCACTTATGTTTAATAGCCAAACCATCATGAACAACCAGCGTACGCAGGAAAACGGTCCGACTCCGTTGCAGATCCCTCAGCCGCAGATGATCCATGACAACGTGCTTTACAGCCCGGGACATGTCATCAGCACAAGCAAGACGAATAAGAGCAGCCAGCCGAGTACGGGGGATATTTACTATAATCTCATGAGCGGTAATATCAACGGGGGAGCCAACAAGAGCTTTACCATCGGAGGTATCAACCCGGTCACGGTTCACACGCCTGTTGTTATTTATGCATCCACTTCGGACGACAAGGAGCATAACCAAAAAACCATGCCGGCGGTCAGCCGCAACGCAACCATTCTGGATCGTCCCTTTACGATCTACATGCCAACGAGCGGACAGCACCGTAACATTCCTGGTTATGGAAACCGGGACTATGCCAAATATGTGCGTGAAAAACAGGTCCAGTTTCCGTTTGATGTCTACACGGCAGATAAGAGCAGATTCATTCCTAAGAATACCTGGGTGTCGATTCCGGTGATGCAAACGTCCACCACGTTTTTTTTACCTGTATGGGTAGATGAGGGGTTCTATGATGTTCAGTTTCGCACGATCGCAGAGAACGCACCCGCCAATTATGCGACCGAATCGCAGGCCAACCTGAATCTGGCCCATCACGTGGCGACTGATGTCGTGCCTGTAGACGTTATCGGGCGGCTCTATGATTTTCACGTCACCGACATTGCCGATTATAACTGGGAAAAAGTGTTCCGGACGCAGTCTGGAAGCGCCAACCCGACTGGTATCTCTTACTGGGTAGGACAAAAAACGATCGACGGCGATTCCCGGGGGAACAAGGAGATCTTTACGCTGCCGATTCGCCCAGGCAGTCATCCGCTGCAGGGCTACAAGAACGTATCGGTGAAAACGGGGTACCACTTCAAATTCGATTTTAAAACGAAGGGCAACATGTGTGCGACTTGTTTTGCTATAACTGGTTAATACCAGGAAAAGCAAGGACCTAATTTAATTAAGTCTAACTTTCTATCCGAGGACAGGAATGATGAAGCCAAGTTTTCTGAAACTGTCCCGTTGAGACTCCTACATGCGTTTTGTTCGGCAGGAACAAAAGGTATGAAGCTAGGTGAAGTCGGCAGAAGGAAGGCTGAAGCCGCCTACCAAGGAAGGTATGCCAACTGATATGCCGGATGGCTGAAAAATTGTCTATGGTGAGAATGTTCAATCGGGAACTGACTAAACTCCGAATTTACGAATCTAGATGCCTAACTCATGGAAACATGTTGACCAACAGATGTTGGGGCAAGTGGCGTTGAGTACAATTACATGTTAGGAAATACGCTATACCGAACAATGGCGGTATCAAGCTTGCAGGTTCAAAGGGGTCACCTAAGGATAATATGTATAGCTAGGGTAGAAGGAACAAGGAAAACAAGGAACGTCGCAATTAGGACTGTCATCCAAGACGGTTGCTATAAGGTATTGACCGAAATGCATTCATCCTTGTGAGAGTAAGGGCACGACTGATGAAGCTTCTGTAATCGAAGTGGAGGAACAGCCCTGAGTCTTTATAATAGTTTATTTATTTTCCAAAAGTGAACTGTATCGGTCCGGTATGAATGTGGGGACAATCTCTGACAGGGGGTTGCCACAATACAGGCTCTACGTTATTGGGATTACTACAACTTAACAGATACCTTTTCTGATTTATATGAACGAGCCAAACAAGGAAATACTTTCAATCGCCTTTATGAACTAATCACATCTAGAGAAAATATTCTCCTTGCTTATCGAACAATCAAATCAAATAAGGGATCAAAGACAGTTGGTACAGACGGTAAGACAATTGAGAACCTCAGAGTAATGACGGACAACGAGCTAGTAGATCTTGTAAAAACAAAACTAGATAAATACCAGCCAAAGAAAGTCAGACGAGTCTTCATCCCGAAAGCCAATGGTAAAAAGAGACCATTGGGGATTCCATGCATCATTGATCGATTGATACAACAATGCTTTAAACAAGTACTTGAACCAATCGCTGAGGCGCAGTTCTTTAAACACAGCTATGGATTTAGACCGCTAAGATCTGCCCACAACGCATTGGCCAGGGTGCAATTTCTGATTAATAATGGACAACTTCATTATATCGTTGACATTGATATAAAAGGATTCTTCGACAACATTAATCACGCCACCTTATTAAAGCAAATATGGAATCTAGGGATTCAGGATCGCAAAGTCCTAAGCATCATCAACAAGATGCTAAAAGCTGAAATCGAAGGTGAAGGTGTTCCTGAAAAAGGAACACCACAGGGAGGGATTCTTTCCCCTCTGCTTTCCAATATCGCACTACATGACTTGGATGTATGGGTAGCCGGGCAATGGGAAAATTTCCAGACCAAGCACGCATATACACAGAGGAATAAATATTATGCTCTGAAAAAGTCCAAGCTTAAAGAAGGGTTTATCGTACGATACGCTGACGATTTTAAAATTCTTTGCCGAGATTGGGAAACAGCCCAAAAGTGGTTTCATGCCGTAAGACTATATTTGAAAGACCGTCTAAACTTGGATATCTCCCCTGAAAAGTCGAAAATTTTGAATCTACGGAAGCAGAAATCTGAATTTCTAGGATTCACAATTAAAGCGACTTTAAAAGGAAAGAAGCAAGTTGCGCATACTGGTGTGATTGATAAAAAGAAACAACAGATAAGGTTGCAGTACAAAAAACTTATTCAAAACATCAAACAATCACCAACGGCTGGTAACGCGCACAAATTCAATAGTTTTGTTCTCGGTGTTCATAATTACTTTAGAAAAGCGACACATGTATTCAAAGAGTTCTCACGACTTGCCTATGACCTGAAAAAGTTCACCTATAATCGTCTGAAACGATGTGGCATATACGATCATCCAAGTAATCCACCACCAACATACAGGAACTTTTATTCATTCACTTATCGAACGTTCCTTATCGATGGTGTTTATCTCTACCCGATAGTGGATGTAAGCACTTCTAACAACCTAAATTTCAGCCAAGAATTAACACCATATACGTTAGAAGGGCGGAATCGTATCAGCAAAAAACTGAGTGGAGATGTCCAAAAGGAAATCATTAAGTTAATGAATTCCAATAATCCCCAGCGCAGTGCTGAGTATCTGGATAATCGAATTAGCCGGTATAGTATGGCTATGGGCAAATGCGAGATCACAGGTGCATTCCTATACGCCGATGACGTGCACTGTCATCATTATGTTCCGTCAAATTCTGGTGGTAACGATAAGTATAACAACTTACGTATTATCCATCGAGATGTCCATAAACTAATTCATGCTGTGAACCATGAGACGATTATTGAACTCAAAAGCGTGCTGGACTTAACCAAAAGCATGCTTATCAAGGTTAACCAATACCGTAAAATGAGTAACTTGGGAATGATCGATTAAACTATTATCAAGATGGAACGCCGTGTGCGGTGAAAGTCGCATGCACGGTGTGGAGGTGGGGAAAAGGTAGCGACGTAGTCAAAGCCTTACCTATATCTATTCGGTTCGCTGGACGGTATCCGGATCACGCCAACCTTTTACTATGTAAGTCAGAACGGTAAGACCGTTACAACAAAAGGCGAGACCCGCATTCCGGTCGATCTGTATTACAACACCAGTAAAAACAATTTCGTTAAAGTGGGTTCCGCGCAAGATCAGGTCGAGCGTTACGTGATTCTCAATGACCGGCTGCGCAATGTACCGACCGTGGAACTGAGCGATACGGCAAGCTACAAGTTCGGGCATGGCGGTCAAGCGGGAGGCACGAGCAAGAACCAATACGTGCAAAACTATATCAATGTCTTCACGAAGCAAAAAACGCCGGTGGGCAGCTACAGCCTGCTCATATTACCGGAACAGCTGCGAACCTTCTTGAGGCTGCAGGAGAGCATTCCGGCATCCGTGGATCCCGAACGTGCGAATGTATCGAATCAAAAATGGTACGGTGAGTACAGCTTGCCGGCAGAACCTTTCGTGGTCGCTGCGGGAACGAATGTCGCTGAATACGGACGAACGCATGGCGGGCTGGACAGCAAGTCTCCGATTTTTCTGAAAAACGGCTACATCGTCGTCAATTTCAACATCGAGTCGATCCAACAGGGCGATCTGAAGAATCCCCATTTGCAGTATATCAACGGACCATTGATGAATCAGTGGACGATGGAAGGCTTTAAGCGCGATATTCAGGATGCATACGGCAATCGATTTACATTAAAAGACGGCGACGTCGTATTTTACAATGCGGATCAATCCAGCCGGGATGACTTTAGCTCGCAGGTGCCGCATTAAGCGATGTAGCAACGAAAAAACAAGTCTGCGGACATTCCGCAGGCTTGTTTTGTTGGCTGCCGGATAATTCGATCACTGTTACAACCCTGGAACGTAGTTTTTTTCTGATAAGTCTATGTCAGCGTGCTATGAAACGAATTATTTGCGAAGATATACAGATTTTTTCCCTGCCTTCCTATACAATAGTGAACAAATCATATTGTTACGGAATCATGACTTGCAGAACAGGAGGAACGTATTTGACACAGCAGCTGAATATCGGCGTTATCGGTACGGATTCGTCGCATTCCACGGCTTTTGCGGCATTGCTGAATCATGCAGAGCATCCCTATCATGTTCCAGGCGGGAGAATCGTTTCGGCTTACGCTGGAGGATCCCCTGATTTTGAATTAAGTATATCCAGGGTGGGGATATTTGCCGCTGAGCTGGCCGGGAAGCATCAGGTGCATTTTTACGATACCCCTGAAGAGGTCGCCGAGCATAGTGATGCAGTAATGATTCTGACGGCGGATGGGCGCAGGCATACAGAGCTTTTCGAGAGCGTTGCGGCTTACGGCAAGCCGGTTTTTATCGATAAGCCGCTTGCGCTGAGCTTGAAGGATGCGGAAGAAATCTGCGAGATCGCCCAGAAAAATGGAATTCCTCTCATGAGCAGTTCTTCTCTTCGTTATGCGGAGGCATTGACGAGTGAACGAAGCAGCACCGAATCAGGCAAGATCACAGGCACGGATTGCTACGGACCGATGGCCATGGAGCCTACGCAGCCGGGATACTTCTGGTATGGCATACATTCCATCGAGATGATGTATGCGATCCTCGGAACCGGCTGTGAGTACGTGACTGCGGTCAGCGCTGATGATCCGGGCAGTGAAGAACTCATCATTGGCGAGTGGAGCGATGGGCGAATCGGAACGGCCCGTGGCAGCCGCCTGTCGGGGACTCCGTTCGGCGCAGTTATCCATCGGGAAAAAGGTCAAATTTTCGTCAATATGGATGCCAGCGTGAAGCCGTTTTACGCCAGCCTGCTGGAGCGGGTGATGGAGGTATTCCATCGCAAGGCCGAGACTCCGGATATGAGGATCACGCTGGAGATCATCCGTTTTATCGAAGCGGCGAACGAGAGCCGGGAAACGGGAAATAAAATAAAGCTTTAGCTCTATATGAAACGAAGCTAAAAGGTTACACAGCACAACTCATATAGATGAGGGAGAGTTGGCCTTCCCGATGTCATGGCCTTCCCGCCGGACCGACCATCTATTCGCATACGAAAAAGGCAGCAGTCTGCAATTTTGCAGGCCGCTGCCTTTTGATGCTTGACATATCCCTGGGAGCAACGTCTAGGCTTGCTCTCCATGCGCTTCCTGTAGCGCCATTGGAATCTGCCGTTTGCGTTCCGACAAATAAACCGCTAGACCGATCAAAAAGGCGACTCCGACCAGAACTGCGCCCACCCAAGGCAGGGAGGTAAGCCCCATGTTGTTGATGACCCAACCGCCGCAGAAGGCGCCAAATGCATTGCCCAGGTTGCCTGCCGAATGATTAGAGGTGGAGGCTAAAGCCGGAGCTTCCTGGGCCATATTCATGATTTTGACCTGAATGCCTGGCATGACCGCAAACGAGGCGGCTCCCCACAGGAAAATGGTGATGACAGCCGCGACAGGACTGTGCACGGTAAACGTGAAAATGGTGAGCAGCACGCAAATGGAGGCGAAAATGCCAAGGACGGCTGGCATGAGCTTCCAGTCAGCCAGCTTTCCACCGGCAATATTGCCGAACGTGACGCCGATGCCGAACAAGACAAGAATCCAGGTAACGCTTTTTTCATGGAATCCCGTCACCTGCTCTAAGAGTGGGGCAATGTACGTAAACACCGCGAACAGGCTGGAGTTGCCGATGGCGCAAGCCAGCAGAATGATGAGCAGCTTCGGCTGGGCGAGAGCCTTGAACTGTTTCATAAGACTTGCGGACTGATCCTGACGGATCTTCGGGATGAAGATCATAATGCCGATGAGCGCAATGATCCCCATCAGCATAATCGCGGCAAAGGAAGCCCTCCAGCCGAGATGCTGGCCAACGAAGGTGCCAATCGGCACGCCGATGATATTGGCAATCGTGAGTCCCGCCATCATGATGGAGACAGCCCCTGCCCTCTTATGGGGCTTGACGAGATTGGAGGCGATGACGGCTCCAACACCGAAAAAGGTGCCGTGGCACAGGGCGGTCAGCAACCGGGCTCCCATGAGTACATCATAATTCGGAGCGACAACGGCAATACCATTTCCGAGTATGAACAGCGCCATGAGCAGGCAGAGCAGAAGCTTTTGCGGCAGACGGTGGGTCAGAATCGTCATGATGGGGGCACCGATTGCCACGCCAAGGGCATAGCTGGTGATCAGCTGACCGGCGGTGGAGATGCTAACTTGGAGGTCATCGGCGACATTCGGAAGAATGCCCATAATAACAAATTCCGTCATCCCGATGGCGAAGGCTCCGACCGTCAGCGATAGAATGGAGACGGGGAAGGGGTCCTTGGTTCCCGCCCCTCCACGTAAGGTTCGTGATTGATTCATGCTGTGAGTTCAACCTTTCTGATAGCTTACATTTCTTTCTGTAATTATTGTATTTTTCATGAAAATTTACAAGAACCAATATTTCCGCAAAGTTATTGACAGGCCTAGGAAAAACATTTAAAGTTCTTTAATAACATCACTGGAGAAATTAAATAGATAATAGTAATAGAAACGCTACTTAAGACATAAAAAACTAGTTTTCAAACAAACATATCATTAAATGTCAGGTGTATTTCTCCATAGGTGAAATTAATTAATAGTGGAGGAGCAATCCGCGAAATGCAAAAGCACGATCAGGAGTTTATTAAGAAAAAGAATAGAACGACTGTTTTTGAGATGATCAAGAACAATTCACCCCTGTCACGTGCAGACATTGCCAGATTGACCGGTATGAGCCCCACCACGGTAAGCAGAATCGTTTCCGAATTATATAACCTTGATTACATGCATGAAATTGAGCAAGAGACGATAGGCGTAGGACGCAAGGCGGTTTTCCTGCAGGTTAATCCCAAATCTGTTTTATCCGTCGGCGTGGAAATTGATAAGTTAAGCATCCGGATCGGGGTCATTGATCTGGATGGCCGAGTCATCGGGAGCAGAATGATCGAAAGACAAAAGAATGAGGCCTCTGATGTTACGCTTGAGCATATCGCGAGTGGAATCAACGGGTTGATTGAGGAGAAAGACTTCGACCGACGCAGAATCGTGGGCATTGGAGTCGGACTACCAGGCATTATCGACCATTCAGGCGGCAAAGCCGTGTTATCTGCGCAGCTTGGCTGGAAGCAGACGGATATCGCAGGAGTTCTGAAGAAACATACAGGGCTCGAGGTGGCGGTAGACAACGAACTGAAGGTGAAGTCACTGGCGGAGCATATGTACGGATCTGCCAAGGGATCGAGTCGTTCGGTACTGATCGGTTTCGGCAGCGGCGTTGGCTCATCACTCATCATTGATGGAGAGATTTACCGGGGAGAATCCAATAGCGCGGGGGAGATCGGCCATACGGTCGTAGACCCGAACGGAATTCTTTGCGAATGCGGCAAAGTAGGATGTTTGCAGACCTATATTGCGGAAGCTTCGCTGATTGAGCAATCCAATAAGATCAAACCGATCGCCAGTTTGGATGAGCTGTTCGAGGCCAGACGTGAAGGTGAATTCTGGGCATCGAGCATTATCGACCGGGCGATGACCTTCGTTGCGGTAACGATCAGCAATATCGCGTGCATGTACAATCCGGATACCGTGATTCTAACAGGCAAGCTCGTCGAGAGATTTCCTGAAGTTCGGGAGTTTATCGCTGAGAAATGCATGGGGCAATTCGTGTGGGAACCGCTGCGGGGTACTTTCCAAATCGTATATTCCGCATTCGAAAATGATGGCGTTGTCATTGGGTCAGGCCTGCTAGCGCAGAGCCGCTTCCTCGATATCGGAAGTCAAATGGAACAAGTGGAACAAGTCTAACAGCATGAACAATATCAAAAGCGGGGGATACAAATGTATTTCAAACCATTAGTGGAAGAATTTCGCGCAGGCGTGCTTGAAAATGTCCATTTGGGCGTTTTGTGCGGAGTGAATGACAAAGGCGAAGTGATTCATGAGGTAGGCAGCGCGGAGCATGTGACGTTCCTTCGTTCGGCTGCCAAGCCATTTCAAGCCATTCCGGTCATGAAGCAGGATATTGCCGGGAAGTATGGACTGACGGATACCGAAGCTGCCATGTTCGCTGCATCGCATCGGGGTGAGTCCTACCATATTGAAGCATTGGAATCGATCATGAGCAAAACCGGACTGACGGAGGATCAGCTGCTCTGCTGTCCTACTTATCCGCTGAATGACGAGCCGAAGTTCGCCTGCATGCGTGAGGGCAAAGCACCGAGAAGGCTATATCACAATTGCTCCGGCAAGCATCTGGGCATTATCGCCACGGCTAAAGAGATGGGTTATGACACCGAAACCTACTGGCAGCTGTCCCATCCGATTCAGCAGGACATTCTGCATACGTTAGCTGATATGGCCGAATATCCGTCCGAGCAGATCCAAATTGGCGTTGACGGCTGCGGGTTCCCGATCTTTGCGCTTCCACTTCAAAATATTGCAAAGGCATACCTGAAGCTTGCCTGCCCGGATCTGATCCAGGACCAAGAGACGCGAGAAGCCGTTCAAAGAATGACAGCGTATATGCATGCCGCACCGGACAGCATTGCCAGCCACAACTTCATTTGTTCCGAGCTGCTGCGTGACGACAACATCGTCGCTAAGGGCGGAGCCAAAGGCGTGTATTGTTTCTCTTTAATTCGGGAACGCGTTGCCTTTGCGCTTAAAGTCATCGATGGTTCGGAAGTCCCTTGGCCGATTATCGTCGCTTCGATTCTGGAACAGATCGGTTACAGCAATCAGGAAACGATCGACAGACTCTATTCCGTCGTGCCGAAGGAAATCCAAAATGACAATCACATCGTTGTCGGCGAGCGGAAAGCTGCTTTTACTTTTTAACATTCATTCATCATTTATATTCTAATTTGCTTTCTTGTACATGGGTTCGTTCGTTGTTTCCGCATAAGGAAGTGACGGTGCAATCATACATCAAAGGGGAACAAAAGGAGTGGGACATGTTATGAAAAAGAAAAAGTTGGGCTTACTGGCATCGCTGCTGGTCGTATCGGCCATGTTTACGGGCTGCTCGTTTTCGGGCAGTGACAGCAAACCTGCGGACAGCGCTTCCGGTCAAACAACATCCTCTGCAGGATCAGCCAAAGAATTGAAGCTGTACGTAGAGAACGAAATTAAGGATCTGGACCAATGGAAAGCATCTGATGATGTGTCATTTACAGTCCTGAACAATGTTAATGAAGGTTTGTACCGTCTGGATTTGAAAAATGAGCCACAGCCAGCGATGGCAGAAAAGGTTGACCTGACCGAGGACAAGCTGACCTATACCTTCACGCTTCGCGACAATGCCAAATGGAGTGACGGAACGCCTGTGACGGCACAAGATTTCAAATACGCTTGGCTTCGTGAAATCGATCCGAAGACCGGAACCAACGGCTATTCCTTTATTATGACCGATTATATCGTGGGTGCTGCCGACTATGCAGCCGGCGGATCGGCGGATAAAGTGGGCATTGAAGCGAAGGATGACAAAACGCTGGTCGTTAAGCTGACTCAACCGACTCCTTACTTCTTGCGCTTGACTTCGCTGGCTCCATACTTCCCGATGAAAGAGGAATTCGTGAAGTCCAAAGGGGAAGGATATGCAATTGGTGCGGACAGCATGCTGTATAACGGCCCGTATACCCTGACTTCGGTTGACGCTGCGAGCGGTGCTGTATTGACCAAAAACGCGGGGTACTGGGATGCGGCCAACGTAGCTGTAGACAAAGTGGATCTGAAGGTCATCAAAGAGAAAAGCACAGCATTGAATGCTTACAAAGCCGGCCAGTTGGACCGTGTACTCTTGGCCTCCTCTGATGTGAATGCATCAAAAACGGATCCAGGCTTCGGCACAGGCATCAATTTCAAAACGACTTATCTGCAGTTCAACCTGAAGGCAGACGGCGTAAGTAACCTGAACATCCGTAAAGCGCTTGAATTCGGATTCGATTCCAAGCTGCTGGCTGACCAAGTTCTCAATAATGGCTCCAAAGCGGCTACAGGTATGATTCCTGACGAAATGAGCGGCATAGACGGCAAGTCCTTCCGTGAAACGCAGGGCGGTCTGGTTGGCGTCGATGCAGCCAAAGCTAAAGAATACTGGGAACAAGGCGTGAAAGAACTGGGTAAAGCTCCTAAGATCACAATGCTGGTAGCCGATACCTCTGAAGTGAAAGACGTTGCTACGTTCATGCAAAGCGAATACAAGAAAAATCTTGGCATTGATCTCGTCATTGATACCAAAACCAGCAAAGCGCGCGGCCAATTGATGGACAACAGCAACTACCAAATGGCCATTACCGCTTGGGGCGCTGACTACGATGATGCAATGACTTACCTTGATCTGTGGGCGAATCATACGCCATACCGCGGCAACTATGAAAGTACGAACTATGACAAGCTGATCGCCGATGCGAAGAAAGAAACCGACGAGAAGAAACGTCTGGACATGATGCTTGCGGCGGAGAAGACGCTTCTGAATGATGATGTTGTCGTTGTTCCAATTTATTTCGGCGGCTATTCCTTCCTGCTGAACAACAAGGTGCAAAACTTGGAATACCATCCGTACGGCAACCCTGTCGACTTTAAATATGCGGATGTAAAATAATGCAGGTTTGTTCCGGGAGAGGAGAGAAGCGCTGCTTCTCTCTTTCCTTTCCCGCCCCTTACCAAGATTGATTCCCCACGCTTCCGGGAGGTGCAACATTGAAACGTTATATCGGTATCCGAATTATTTACCTGATTCTTACCTTGTTCATTATCTCCACCGTAACCTTTTTCCTGATGAAGGCACTACCCGGTACACCATTTGATGAAGAAAAGCTGGCCCAGCTTCCCCAGGAACAAAAGCAGATGATCTATGCCAGCTATGGCCTGGATAAACCGGTTTTCACGCAGTATGTAAATTACATTAAAAATGTGGCCAAAGGCGATCTGGGTACTTCGTTTTTCTACACGGGGCAAAAGGTAAAGGACATTATCTCGAGCCGTCTGTTCCCGTCTGCATTGATTGGCCTGCAAGCCGTACTGCTGGGACTGGCCATCGGCATGATTCTGGGAATTGTAGCCGCTTATCGGCATAACACCGGCTGGGATTATGCAACGATGATTATCGCAGTTCTCGGCGTCTCGATTCCGAACTTCGTGCTGGCGGCACTGCTGCAGTATTTTGTCGGGCTGAAATGGGGACTTCTGCCAGTGGCATTCTGGGAAAGCTACCCGAGCTCGATTCTTCCGTCCATTGCCCTGTGTGTTGGGGTTATCGCGTTGATTGCACGTTTCGTGCGGACAGAAATGCTGGAAGTGCTCGATCAGGATTATGTAACGACTGCCAAGGCCAAAGGCCTGGGAACGATGCGAATCATGTTTCAGCACGTTATCCGCAACTCCCTGATTTCCGTCATTACGATACTTGGGCCGATTGTCGTCAATTTGCTGACAGGCTCGCTCGTCATTGAAAACATTTTCGGGATTCCCGGAATCGGCAGTCTTTTCGTAGATTCCATTAAGATGAACGATTACTCGACCATTATGGGGATTACGATTTTTTATAGTGCCTTCTATGTGCTCGTCATGCTTGTAGTAGATTTGTTATACGGCCTTGTCGATCCGCGGATCCGTCTGGCTTCAGGAAAGGGGTGAGCTTATGCCGCAGGACACACAAAACATCGATGCTCTATTTAAACCGGCTGCAGCCCGGCCTGATGATAAGGAAAAGATCTCCCGGGAATCGGTCACGGCATTTCAGGACAGCTGGAGACGCCTCAGACAAAATAAGGCTGCCATCATCAGCCTCGTGATTCTGGTGATCATGCTTCTGCTAGCCATCATCGGACCATGGATCGGCCATCACAATTATTACGATACGGATTACGGTGCGGTGTATCAAAAGCCGAATGCGGACCACTGGTTCGGAACCGATAAATTCGGCCGCGACCAATGGGCGAGAATTTGGGAAGGCACGCGCATCTCTCTTCTCATCGCGGTGCTCGCCGCTGCGCTGGATTTGGTGATCGGCGTGGCCTATGGCGCGGTATCCGCGCTGCTTGGAGGCCGGACGGACAACGTGATGCAGCGCATCATCGAGATTTTGACCGGTATTCCGAGCTTGATCATTATCATCCTCCTCATGATGGTTATGAAGCCCGGAATTATCACGATTATGATCGCCATGTCGATTACGGGCTGGGTGAATATGGCCCGCTTGGTGCGGGCACATATCATGAAGCTGAAATCGCAGGAGTTCGTGCTTGCCGCCCGTACGCTGGGGACATCCACTTCACGCATTATATGGAAGCATTTGATTCCGAACACGATCGGCATTATTGTCATCAATACGATGTTTACGATTCCGTCGGCGATTTTCACCGAGGCGTTCCTGAGCTTCATCGGTCTTGGACTTCAGTCTCCGATGTCATCTCTGGGCGTACTGATTAATGACGGTTTCGCTTCACTCAATACCCAGGCTTACTTGCTGCTGTATCCATCCATCGTCATCGTGCTGATTATGGTGACGTTCAATATTTTGGGTGACGGGTTACGGGACGCGCTGGATCCGAGAATGCGGAAATAGGAGGGAATGACCATGAACAGCTTGCTGGAAGTGACAGATTTGCAGGTGAGCTTTTACACATATGCCGGCGAGGTTCAGGCGGTGCGTGATGTCAGCTTTTCCCTCGGCAAAGGAGAAACGCTGGCCATTGTGGGCGAATCCGGTTCCGGGAAATCGGTAACCTCGAAAAGCATCATGAGACTGCTCGCCAAGTCCGCGAAAATCAAAAACGGTTCGATCCGGTTTGAAGGGAAAGAACTCGCATCTCTGCCCGAGAAACAAATGCAGAATATTCGGGGAAAAGACATCTCCATGATTTTTCAGGATCCGATGACCTCGCTGAATCCAACCATGACCATCGGAAAACAGATTACCGAGGTACTGCGCAAACACCAGAATATGGGGAGAGACGCGGCCGCGAAAAGAGCGGTAGAACTGCTGAACCAGGTAGGCATTCCGAATCCGGAAAAAAGGCTGAAGCAATATCCTCATCAGTTGTCCGGCGGAATGCGGCAGCGCGTCGTGATTGCGATTGCGCTGGCGTGCAATCCCAAAGTGATTATCGCGGATGAGCCGACAACCGCGCTGGACGTTACGATCCAGGCTCAAATTTTAGAACTGATGAACCGGCTGCAGGATCAAATGGGAACTTCCATTATTCTGATCACCCATGATTTGGGCGTCGTGGCCAATATGGCTTCTCGAGTCGCTGTCATGTATGCAGGGAAAATCGTGGAGACCGGTACGGTCGACGAAATATTTTACGAATCGAGGCATCCGTATACCTGGGGGCTGCTGGCTTCCATGCCGAAGTTGCATGAGAAATCCGATGAACTTCAAGCCATCCCGGGCACGCCGCCGGACCTCAGCGATCCGCCGAAGGGCTGCCCGTTTGCGGCTCGCTGTCCTTACGCGATGGAAATATGTTACGAACAGATGCCGTCATATACGGAACATACAGGAACCCACCGGGCTGCATGCTGGCTGCAGGACAGCAGAGCACCCAAGGTGGAACGTCCGCTTGCAGCAGGAGGTGAACGGTAATGAATACGGAGAAGAAGCCGCTGGTGGAAGTCAGCCATTTGAAACGTTACTTCGATGTCGGAAGAGGCCAGATTCTGAAAGCCGTCGACGATGTCAGCTTCGAGATCTACCCGGGAGAAACCTTTGGCCTTGTGGGAGAGTCCGGCTGCGGCAAGTCTACGCTCGGACGTACGCTGATCCGGTTGTATGATGCGACCTCGGGCACGGCAACATTTAAGGGTAGTCCCATACACGGGAGCAAATCGAAGTCCGAAATGAAACAGCTCAGACGGGATATCCAGATGATTTTCCAGGATCCGTATGCTTCGCTGAACCAAAGAATGACCGTGACGGACATTATTGCCGAGGGCATTGATGCCCACGGGTTAGCCAAAAACCGCAAGGAGCGCCTTGAAATGGTGCATGCATTGCTGGATACAGTAGGGCTCAACCGCAGCCATGCCGAGCGTTTTCCGCATGAATTTTCCGGCGGTCAACGTCAGCGGATCGGAATTGCCCGGGCGCTTGCCGTGAATCCAAGCTTTATTATTGCGGATGAGCCGATATCGGCGCTGGATGTTTCCATTCAGGCTCAGGTCGTCAATCTGATGAAAAAGCTTCAGCGTGAGCGTGGCTTAACCTATTTGTTCATTGCGCATGACTTGTCGATGGTCAAACATATCAGCGACCGTATCGCTGTTATGTATTTGGGTGGCATGGTGGAACTGTGCGAAAGCGACGAACTGTTCGATAACCCGCTTCACCCTTACACGAAAACGCTGCTGTCGGCCATTCCGCTGCCGGATCCGAAGCTGGAACGCAGCCGGGAACGCATGGTGCTGCAGGGAGATCTGCCGAGCCCGATTAACCCTCCGAGTGGCTGCCGTTTCCGTACCCGCTGTCCGTTTGCGATGGAGGTATGTGCCTCCGAAACGCCGAAGTGGCAAGAAGCATCCAAAGGACATTATGTGGCCTGCCATCTCTACAACGGCGAACAGGCCGGAACGGCTGCCAAACCGGATTCCCAAGGAGTTGATCATCATGAATTGGTATGAGCAGGCACTGAGCCGGAAAGCTGCCATAATCCATGATCTGAAAGGGCTGCTCAGCATCCCGAGCATCTATGATCCCGAAACGGCTGCCCCAGGGCAGCCGATGGGCGCCGGTGTCGCCGAAGCGCTCCGCTATATGCTTCAGCTGTGCGAGGCGGAGGGCTTCCGGGTCTGCAATCATGACGGTCTAGTAGGGTATGCAGAATACGGGCCGGAGGATGCCGAGCATTACATCGCGGTACTGAGTCATCTGGATGTGGTGCCTGTATCGGGCGATTGGGTCACGCCACCGTTTGAGCCGTCGATCCGTGACGGGAAAATTTATGCCCGGGGAGCCATCGACGACAAGGGACCCGCCATGGCTTCCTTTTATGCTTTGAAAATCGTCAAGGAGCTTGGCTTGCCGCTGAAACACCGGATCCGCCTGATTTTCGGGACGGATGAAGAACGGACCCATCAATGCATGGAGAAGTACAAGGAGCTTGAACCGATGCCGGCCTGCGGCTTTACGCCCGATGCAGAGTTTCCGATTGTTTGCGCGGAAAAGGGACAAATCAACACGCGTATCCTGTTTCCATCCGGAAGCCCTGGAGCAGACATGAAGGGTGAATTCGAGCTCGTTTCTTTTCATTCGGGCGTTGTTGCCAATATGGTTCCCGAAGCGGCCGAGGCTATGGTTGCAGGCGAACCGAACCGCTTGAAGGATCTAGCTCAGGCGTATGACGTTTATTGCAGCGAGATGAAGCTTCACGGCACAGCGGAATGGAAGGAGCATAGCCTCATTCTGCATATGGCAGGAAAAGCTGCTCACGGCATGGAACCTGAGCTGGGGATGAATGCGGGACTAGCTTTGATCCATTTCCTGAAGGGTTATGCCTGGAATGGCGGCGCGGGGCACTTTCTGTCAACGGTGGATACGCTACTGTACAACGATGTTCACGGTCGGGCTCTTGGGATTGCGATGGAAGATGACATCAGCGGGCCTTTGACGGTCAACAGCGGACTTCTTCAATACGAGCCGCAGGGAGAAACGTACTTCCATATCAACTTGAGATTTCCGATCTGCGGAAACTATGATGAGCTGCTTGCGAAAATCTCATCCAAGATATCCGATTATCAACTTGAGACGGAGCCGCCGAGTTTGAAGAAGCCGCATCATGTACCCGAGGATCACCCGATGATCCGGGCCCTGCAGGAGACATACGTAGCCGAAACCGGCCAACCAGCGAAGCTCCTGTCCACTGGAGGCGGTACGTACGCGGCTCATTTTCCAATGGGTGTCGCATTCGGGCCGCTGTTCCCGGGGATGGAATCTACGGCGCATCAACCGAATGAACATATGGAGGTTGAGCTTCTGCTGAAATCCACCGCGATATACGCGAGGGCCGTAAGCGAGCTGGGCAATCTGGATCTGTAAAGAAAGATGATCCTTTATTTCATTTTATATAAAATCTTTTGCAAAGGGATGCATGGATGATGGAAATCAAAACGGGAACAGAGCAACATGCTAAAGTGCTGATTGAACTGGTATTCAGTGACGGAGGATACGTGCCCGGACTTCCGATCTCCGCAAACATGAAAGAACGTGGAGCTCAGGCCTGGTTTTACGGCCGTAATTCCGGAGAACAAGATATCTTAATCATCGGTCTGGGTGCTCGCGGCAAGTTCAGCCTCGAAGTTTTGCGTGAAGCTGCCGGCAGCGCCGGACGCGCGATTCAGGAGATCGGGAAGACAACGGCTGAAATCGATCCGTCTTCACTTCAAGACCTGTTCGGTTCCACCGTATGGCCTCATGAAGCCGTCGCGGCATGGACCGAAGGCTGGGAGCTCGGAACGTATACTTTTCATAAATATAAAATGGTTGAAAAACAGCCGCCGGTCGAATGGGTCCGTCTGAGTCCGGATCAGCAAGGGGAATATGCCTCTGCTGCAGAGCTTGGGCGGATTCGTGCTGCGGCTACGTCTTTGGCGCGTGATCTATGCAATGAAGCGGCAAGCGATCTGAATCCGTCGTCCTTTGTCGCACGCATCCGTCAAGTTTTTGACGGACGGAATGTGAAGATCCATGTCTATGAAGGCGAAGAGCTGAAGCAGCGTCAAATGAACGGTCTTTTGGCTGTGGGTGCGGGCAGCAAGTATCCGCCTGCCATGGTTGAAATCAGCTATACGGGAGATCCGGATGCCGAACATCTGGCTCTGATCGGCAAGGGCATTACGTTTGATATGGGCGGCATGAACCTGAAAAACGCCCGCGATTTAAGCGATGCCCGCTTTGATATGGGCGGAGCAGCCGCCGTCATCGGTGCGATGGATATGCTTGAACGCCTGGAGGTCAAGGCAAGGATCAGCGTACTTATACCGATTGCCGATAATGTACCGGATGGCGGGGCCTTCCTGCCTTCAGATGTGGTCCGCTATCCGAACGGGCTCAGCGTCCAAGTGGTGAACACGGATGCCGAAGGCCGTCTGATTCTGGCAGATGCAATCCTTCATGCTATTCGCAGCGGAGCACGGCAGATCATTGACGTGGCCACCCTTACAGGTGCAGTAGGACATGCACTAGGTCTGAAGGTTGCAGGCATATGGGGCGATGATGAGTATGCGGGGCAATTTATGCGGATCGGGGAACGTAACGGCGACCGGATCTGGCAGTTACCGTTAGTGGATGAAGATGAGGAGCTGCTTAGCAGTCCATATGCGGACTTGGCCAATCTCGCGTCCAGCCCATATGGAGGAGCCAACATGGCGGCACTGTTTTTGCGACGTTTCGTGGATTCTAAAGCGCGTTGGTGCCACATTGACATGGCTAATACCGTACAGGTTCCGGCGAGCCGCGGCTATAAAGTGACGGGAGCAACCGGATATGGCGTTAGACTGCTTGCCGACTTTGTGCGCGAACAGATAACGGCAAGCAGTAAAGGAGGGAAATCATGAAGCTGGAAGTCATCGCAACGAATTTGACGGACGCGCTTTTGGCTGAACAGGGCGGAGCAGACCGGATTGAGCTTGTGACAGGGATTTTGGAGGGGGGGCTCACCCCGGGACCCGGGCTAATCAAGGAAGCGGTGCGTCATTTACATATTCCGGTTCATGTGATGGTCCGTCCTCATAGTCAGTCTTTTGTATACGATGAGAATGACCTGCAAACGATGCAGCAGGATATCGCTTTTATCAAGGAGAGCGGAGCGGCAGGGATCGTGGTTGGTGCGCTCACTTCCGAGGGAAAGGTCGATACAGCGGCGCTGGATCTGCTCCTTCAGGATGTGGCAGGCATTAACGTGACCTTCCACCGGGCATTTGACGAGATCGAGGACCAGCTTGCTGCACTGCAGCTGCTTGCTCGCTATCCGCAAATTAACCGGATTTTGACTTCGGGCGGTCCTTTGCCGGCCCCGAAATCTGTACCACAGATCAAAAGACTGACAGAAGCCGCTCAAAGCACGGGAATTTGCATTTTAGCGGGATATGGCCTTTCCGTGCCTGTACTTCAGGATTTTGCAGAAGCGACAGGCGTGGAGGAGGTCCACTTTGGATCGGCTTTGCGCATGAACGGGGATAACCTACAGCCTGTGGATCCTGGTCGGGTTCGTGCTGCCAAACAGATTATTCATGATCTACATCAAGGAATGACGGGATAGATAAATAATGATGACTATTGTGGTGAATACAACAATGAAAAAAGAGAACAGAGCGGTTATCGGTGTGGACTTGGGTGGAACCAAGATTGCAACGGGGATGCTGGATCAGGACGGCGGCCTTCTGGCTCGAAGCCAGAAGGCGACTGCGGGACTCCAAAGCTCGAAGGAAGTCATCTCAACCATCGTGGATACCATTGAAGAAGTCCGCGGACAGCATGAGATCGCCGGCGTTGGTGTGGCTTCGCCGGGCATGGTGGACAGCAAAAACGGCGTTATTCTGAATGGAGTCAATTTGCCGGACTGGGATGGTATCTCCTTGCAATCGGAGCTAGAGAAAAGGTTAGGTATTTCGGTACGTTTGATTAACGATGCGAATGCCGCCGCTTGGGGCGAATATGTATATGGAGCGGGACGAGGATCGCAAAGTATGGTTTACGTGACTCTGAGCACGGGAATTGGTTCTGGTCTTGTACTGGACGGAAGGCTGTTCCTTGGAACAAGCTCCTTTGCAGGTGAACTCGGGCATACCGTTATTGATCCCGGGGGAGCATTATGCGGTTGCGGTCAGCGGGGCTGCTGGGAAACCTATGCTTCCGGAACGGCAATTGCCCGTATCGCGAATGAGGCGATTGCCGAGTCGGCAGCAGCCTCGCAAATGACCACTCTGGCAGCTGCAGAAGGCGTTCCCGTGAGTGCCAAGCACGTGTTCCAGGCTGCAGGCATGGGGGATGAACTGGCCAACGCAACATTGGAGCAGGTCATTCACTATACCGGACTGGGGCTTGCGAATATCATTCATAGCTTTAATCCGGATTGCATCGTGATCGGCGGCGGCGTCAGCAGAGCGGGAGCGGCCTTCTTTGAACCGCTGCTTAAGAAGACCGAGGAATTGGTCATGGAACCCTACCGGGGAACATGTAAGATCAAACCGGCAGAACTCAAAGACGATGTGGGTATCATCGGGGCTGCGGCGTTATTTGTTGATCATCAATAAAGCAATACTACAGGAGAGAAATCGAATAATCCAAAGGGATGCGGTAAGTTATCATAACTTGCCAGCATCTCTTTTTTTTGAATATGACAAGATAGCTCTAAATATTTTGCAATTATTTTTCATATATATGATTGAATATTTCACATCAGTGAAATATAATGTCATTATAACGCGTCATCAATACATTATTAACGACTGGGGTGGATATTTAGTGTCAGAACAGTATGGCGTATTGACGTATCCGGAAATTGGAGGCCAAAGCGAAGCACTTGCGGCCGCTTGGAAGCAGCTTGAGCAGCAACAGGATTGGGTAGATCAATTTTTTAAGAGCGATAAATATGATGAGGTGCTTTTTATCGGATCAGGGACCTCTTACTATCTAGCGTTGACAGCGGCAAGCACTTTCCGCAAATGGACAGGAAAGAGCGCAAGCGCGCATCCTTCTTCCGAAATCTATCTGTTTAGAGAGCAGGCGGTTGCAGCGAAGAAAGAAGTGCTGCTCGTCGGCATTTCCCGTTCCGGAGAATCATCCGAAGTGATCCTGGCCCTGGATTCCGTGAAGGATCTTGCCGGCTGGACGACTTGCGGCGTGACTTGCGATGAAGACAGCACCATGGCGAAGAATGTGCCGTGTCTCGTATCACCGCTGGGCAAGGAAAAAAGCACCGTCATGACGAAATCTTTCAGCAGCATGACCTTCATGGTGCAGGCAGCCATGGCGAAAGCGGCGGGAAGCGATGCCTATCTTACCGAGCTGAAGGAAGTGCTTGAGCTCAGCAAGAATATTGTGGCCAAGGGCGATGCGGAAGCCAAATCGGTTATTGACGGGCATCCCGAGCTGAACAAGTTCATCTATCTTGGCATGGGCGCATATAACGGTCTGGCTCAAGAAGCTTGCCTGAAATTAAAAGAAATGTCCTGTGTCTGGACGGAAAGCTTTGGTACAATGGAATTCCGGCATGGTCCTAAATCGGTTGTGGAGCCTGGCACGATGGTATGCCTGTTCCTGTCCGAGAATGCCAGAGCCTATGAAGTGAAAGTGGCGCAGGAAATGAAGGAATACGGCGCATATGTGGTGATTGTGACGGCTGAAGCGGGAGAAGATACTTCCTTTGCGGATCTGGTCTTTGCCACGGGTGGAAAAAATCTCAGCGATGAAGCCAGAGCGGCCCTCAATATGCCGCTGGTTCAATATATCGGTTATTACACAGCCTTGCGGGAAGGTAGAAATCCGGACAGCCCGCGGAATTTGACCCAAGTGGTCAAAATCTAATTTCAAAGGAGCGAGACAGTTTTGCGTGAACGAAATGGGTCGAAAGAAGAACGTCAGGAACAAATATATGAATATATCCTACAGTACGGTTCTATTTCTCTTCAGGAGGTCATCCAGCATTTTGAATGTTCGGAGGCTACTGCCAGACGGGACCTGGAAGCTTTGGAAAAGGCAGGTCGGGTGATCCGGACGATGGGCGGTGGAGCGAAGCCTGCAGGGCTGGTCTCCGGAAGGGAGATTCCATTTCACGAAAAGCAAAACAAGTTCTACCGGGAAAAAGAGAGCATTGCGCAGCTTGCGGCATCCCTTGTGCAAGAAGGGGATGTGATTGGTTTAACGGGCGGTACGACGACCTATTTGATCGCCAGAGCGCTTAAAAACCGCCGCAATATCACCGTCGTGACCAACGCGGTCAACATAGCGATGGAATTGTCTGAAAATGAGGATGTACAAGTGGTGCTTACCGGCGGCATGCTTCGCAGCAAGAACTTCGAGCTGTGCGGGCCGCTTGCCGAGCGGACGCTGGAAGCACTGAACATCCACACGATGTTCATGGGTATTGACGGCTTTTCAGTGGAGCAAGGAGTCAGCACGTACTCGGAACTGGAGGCAAATACGGCCAAATTGATGATGAAACGGACGGAACGGACGATCGCCGTATTTGACCATACCAAGGCCGGGCGCAATTCTTTGTTCCAGGTAGCTCCAGTCACGGCCCTATACGGAATCATAACCGATGAAGAGCCTGGAGATGAGCTCCGTGCACGTCTGACGTCGGAGCAAGTGAACGTCTTCGTGACCGGGACCGCTAAATAATATGAAGTAAGTTATCATTATTCATCTTCTTGATTGCAATAAAATTGATGAATGCAGGGCGGGTGTAAGGATGGAAGTATATGCTGGCGTGGATGTTGGCGGGACCAACATTGTATGCGGTTTGGTCACCTCCTCCGGCGAGGTCGTGTATCAAATCAAGCGCGCGACGGAAGTCTCGAAGGGGCCGGATTCGGTCCTGGAAAAAATCGCGGCCATGATTGAGGAGGCGGCGGTTGCCTATGCCGAGCAATCAGGCACAGGCATCTCTGTCACCGCAGCAGGCATCGGACTGCCTGGTTTTGTTGATCCGGAAGAAGGAATTGCCCGATTCGCGGGCAATCTCGGCTGGCGGAATCTGCCGGCGGTACAAAGGCTCCAAGCGAGGTTGAATCTCCCCGTTTATATCGACAACGATGTACGCACATACGTATTCGGGGAAGCCATGTATGGAGCGGGCAAGGGCTACAAAGACGTACTTGGCATTACGGTAGGCACCGGCATTGCCTCCGCCATGGTGAACGACGGCGCACTCTTTTACGGCTTTCGCAACATGTCGGGAGAGCTCGGGCATATTGTGATGGAAGGTCTTACCGATCCATGCCCATGCGGTTTGGAGGGATGCCTTGAAACCTTCGCTTCGGCTTCAGGGATGGTGCGTCAGGCGAAGAAGGCGCTTCGCGCGGGAGAGCCCTCGATTCTTCATAGCTGGTTTCCGGGAGAAAAGCTGGAGGAGCTGTCCGCAGCGGATTTATCACGTGCCTACGACCTGGACGATCCATTTGCCAAATTGATTATGGAAAAGGCGGGAACTTTGCTCGGGCGCGCCTTGTCTTACGCCGTGTCAATGGTCAGTCCGGAACTGATTATTGTGGGCGGCGGCGGCGCTTTGGCTGGTGATCGCCTGCTGGCACCGCTGAAGAAAGAATTATTCAGCCGGATCTTGCCGGATTACCGGGACCAACTGAAGGTGGTCACGGCTTTGAACAACGACGATGCCGGTGTAACGGGAAGCGCAATGTATGCCAAACAAAAGCATATCGCCGCAACGAAATAAATTGAACTAAAGAAAGGGAAGGCAATTCGCCTGTATTCCGTGTGGAATCAAGGGAAGCAAGGTGAAACTTTAGTTCATTTTATAAACAAGCACTTCTAACATTTATCGTAAATCCAAACATGAAGGGGAAATTCACATGGCACTCGTTTCTTCTACTTCTTTATTGCAAACTGCAAGACAAAATAAATATGCCATCGGCGCATTTAACGTGCATACGCTAGAAATGCTTCAGGCAGTGGTTGAGGCGGCAGAGGAAGCGCAATCTCCTCTGATCATTCAGTCCACGGTAGGTACGGTGAAGCATCTGGGTGCGGATTACATCGCTGCAGCGGCAACGGTTGCGGCCAACCGCTCTAGCGTGCCGATCGCACTGCATTTGGACCACTGCTCCGATTTTAACGTGATCATGAGCTGCATCCGCGCAGGCTACACGTCTGTCATGATCGATGCTTCCCATTCACCTTTTGAGGAAAATGTGGCAGCGACACAGAAGGTCGTGGAAGCGGCCAATGCCATCGGCATTAACGTCGAGGCGGAACTTGGCAAAGTGGGCGGCGTTGAGGATGACATCGTCGTGGATGAAAGAGACGCGCTGCTGGCTGATCCGGCCGAATGTGCCGAGTTTGTGGAACGCACAGGCGTTCATACGCTCGCTCCGGCGATCGGAACGGCACATGGCATTTACAAGGGAACGCCGAACATCGATTTTGACCGTATTAAACGCATAGCCGATGTGGTAAGCGTACCTCTCGTACTCCATGGCGGCTCCGGCATTCCTGAGGAGCAGGTGAAACGTGCCGTATCGCTTGGCATGGCCAAGATGAACGTAGCCACGGAACTGCGCATTATTTTCTCCGACGCGATCAAAGCGGTTTTCGCCGAAAATCCGGAAGAAAACGATCCGCGTAAATACATGGTGCCTGCAAAGCAAGCGTTGAAAAAGGCAGCCATGGAAAAAATGCATCTTTGCGGCTGTGTCGGACGCGCAAGCGACTTCCGTTAATCAGCAGAATACGTACGATAGCATAATGAAAGCCTGTCTCCTCCTGATTTCAGATCAGGGCGAGGCAGGCTTTTTTGAAGATGATAGACTACATTCAAAAGCGGTCTGTATTTTATGAGATTACGTCGATAGACGTTTCTCTTGTATTTCGATTTACTGTGGCTTCAGATAGTCCAAAAAAATATTTTTTACGATCGTAAGCTGGATGAGCATGTCCGGGTCAGCCTCAAACATAACGATATTGCTCTGAAGCGACAGCTTTTTGGAGAACATGCCCAATGCATTCACCAGCGTAGCCAGCGTCTCGTGAACAGGAATATCGGAACGGATGGAACCGTCATTGATGCATTCCTGAATAATATTTTTAAAGATGCCGTATACCTTGCGGGTCACCTGATGATATTCCTCAATTCCATCCAGGGGCTCGGTCTGCTGTGCTGCATAGCTTTCAAAAGCTTCAATTAGCTTGTTGCGGTTAATATAGGCAGAGGAAGTGTCCTCGATAAAGTGGTCGAATAGCAGTTCTATTTTCCGAATCCCTGTTTCGGCTCGTTCTGAAATCGACTTGAATGCCTCGACCTCCATTTCGATAATTCTCGATGCCACGGCAACGACGATCCGGTCTTTTTTAGGAAAATATCGAAACACCGTCGCGATGCCTACATTTTCTTCGGCGGCAATGTCGCGCATGGTGGCTTTATCCAATCCTTTTTTAACAAAGACACGCTCGGCAGCTTCGACAATGCTGATTTCCCGCTGCTGCTTGGCTTCCTGGCGCTCCTGTTCCCATCTGCTTTTTGGATCCATAGTACGTTCACGACCTTCTGAAAAGAATTCTTACTTATTATAATACAGTGCTTGGTGTACCGCTTGATTTTTTAGAATGCTATCAGACGAAATCCGGAAAGTCAATGAATTGTAAATGTTATCCTGTTTCGCTGTATGTTATGGCATTGCTATTGTTTTGAAGTGGTGATATAATCAATATCGTAATGATAGTCATTATATCACGACTCCGGAATATTGTACCCGGATCCTTAAAATTTGTACAAATATTTCGGAATAAAGAGGTCATTCTATATAAATTGGAATAAAGAAATGTAGGCAGAGCAAGCTTTATTTCATTTTATATAACACACAGTATTTATAATTGAAGGGAGTTTTTGATCATGGGTAGAGTATCTGGCAAGGTTGCAATCGTAACAGGCGCAGCAGGCGGCATGGGTAAAGCGGATGCTATGCTTTTGGCTCAAGAAGGAGCAAAGGTCGTTGTGACCGACATTCAGGAAGATAAAGTCAATGAGGTCGTTGAAGAAATCAACAAAAACGGCGGCGAAGCTATTGGGTTCCGCCATAACGTGACTTCTGAAGAAGAGTGGCAACATATCGTGGATGAAACCGTAAAAAAATGGGGCAAAGTCGACGTTCTCGTCAATAATGCCGGTATTTCTCTGGCTAAGAAGCTCGTGGATACGACTGCCCAGGATTGGGACAAGGTTATGTCGATTAACCTGACAGGCGGATTCTTCGGACTGAAGCATGTCATCCCTGTCATGCAAAAGAACGGCGGCGGTTCCATCATCAACATTTCTTCGATCGCTGGCCTGACAGGCAGCAACGGCGCGGGTCCTTACACCGCTAGTAAAGGTGCGGTTCGTATGTTGACCAAAGCCGTAGCCATCGATTACGGTCAAGACAACATCCGTTGTAACTCGATCCATCCTGGTTATATTGAAACTCCAATGACCAAAGACTTGCTCTCCGATGACAACATGACCAAATGGTTCCTGTCCAACACTCCGCTCCCTCGTTTGGGTAAACCGGAAAACATCGCGCAAGGCGTATTGTTCCTGGCTTCCGATGAATCTTCCTTTATCACTGGCGCTGAGCTTGCCATCGACGGCGGCGTGTCTGCAAGATAATTTCTTTTAATAAGAAGCAAAGCTCTTCGGGATTTTCCCGGGGAGCTTTTTTGTGTACCTGCAACCTTCCAAATGATGGATTCGTTAGTAATTATAAGAGAAAATAACCATAATTCAGGGGGGCTGTTTATGAAAAAATGGGGGTCATGGTTTGCTGTTCTATTGCTGATTGTGATGCTGGTCAGCGGCTGCTCATCAGGGTCGGAGGATAAGGCATCAGGGACGGAATCGAGGGCCGTCGAGACATCCGTAGCGGATCAGGCAAGCACGGCGGAGGACGGGGCTTCTCTCAGTACAAATGAGGCGGTTCCGAAAGAGAGCGAAAGTAAACAAGAGTCACCTGCAAGTACAGAACCCAAGCTTCCCGATTCTTCCTCACAAACCTCTTCAGGGACTTCATCAGGTTTCAATTCCCAGGACCTGTCCAGCGGTCTGAACAAGAAACTCATGTACAAAGCTAATATTGTGATGGAGATTTCGGATTACAATCAGTCACAGTCAGAAGTCCGTAACATGGTCGCGTTGGCCGGTGGATATATCGTTAATTTCAGCGAAACCCAGTCCATCAGCGAAAAAGGCGGCACATTCGTTATTAAAGTTCCGGCGACCGGATTTTCCCCATTTCTGAGCAGCCTTGAGAAAATCAAACATGTTAATTTGCAGCGGAGCATTGAAGGCCAGGATGTAACGGAGGAATACGTTGACCTGGAATCCAGATTGAAGGCGAAGCAGGTTATGGAGGAGCAGTATGTGGCGTTTATGAAAAAAGCAACCAAGACGAATGATCTGGTCTCCTTCGCCAATGAGCTTGAGCGTATTCAAACTGAAATCGAACAAATCAAGGGACGAATGCGGTATATCAACCAGAATGTGTCGTATTCAACCGTAGAAATCCGGATCTATGAAGAGATTAAAGAGCCGGCCAAAGAGAAGGAGAAGAGCATTCAGACGCCTCTGGGCAAGCGTGCTTCGAGCGCTTTTCAAGGCAGTATCGATGTCGTCACGCTCGTACTTCAATGGATCGTTGTCATCTTATCCGGCTCTCTGCCTATTCTGATCGTTGCGGCTATCGTGCTGCTGGTCATTTGGCTGGTCAGAAAATCGAGAAGACGTCATCAGGAGGAAGCGGCAGAAAAACGCAAACGGCTGAACGCTGGTTCAAAGCCTGACCCAATTGGTGAAAAAGCTATAGACGATAAGCCGGAGGATGAGCAATAAATTCACGGCTATTATATGGATATAAGGAATAACCGTACACAATCTGATTGTGTGCGGTTATTTTTTGGGTATATACGTCTAGAGACGGAGCATGCTACGAAAGCGGATGATCCTTCGAAAATGAATTGCTTTAGCCACTTTATTGGACTATTATTATAAGGAGAGATTCATATGTACACAACAGATCATACCAATCAGATTGCTTCTTATACCGCCAAGCTTCTCCGAGATCGATTCGGAAAAGGTCCTGAATCGATATACGTGTCGGTGAACGACCAATGCATCACGCTGCATCTACGGAATTTTATCGGTCCCGTGGAACAATTTCTTCTGAATCAGAAGGAAGAGCAGGTATTCCGTTATACGCGGGAACTGATGATGCAATCATTGCTCCCTGAATTGACGGCATATCTCGAGCGGGAGATGGATATAAGGCTGGATGATCTTTATTACGACTGGGGACTGCATGACGCGTCCGGAATCATCGTTGGACTCTTCGCAGATCACTCGCATATATCGGAAATATATAATGGAAGAGACGAAATACATAATCAAATTCATCGGGTGACCAGCATTGTACAGAAGAGGCCCGACAAGGTATACTCCTGGTGGGTTAACCCGAAGACGTTGGTTGTGATTCGGGAAGGCCTGCTGATTCTCATCGAAAAGGAAATGATCCAGCTTGGATACGACGAGGTGCTGCGCACCACGAAACGGAAGCTGGAGAAAAGATATTTTGAGGAGGAAACGGCAATCAGTGCAGCGGTGGGACGAAAGCTGACGGAGTTATACGTGGATTGGGATTTTGAACGCGATAAAAGCGTGATTGTATGCCTGTTTCAGGATTAGTTTTTTAATTGGCAGGAATGAGTCAGACATGTGATTACATGAGCTGAACATAAGCCAAAGAGAGAGCGGACTGCTCTTTCTTTGGCTTTTTTTATGGGGAAAAAGATTTATTCAAGGCCAGTACAGTGTTTATCATTGCAAGAAAAACTTCTGCTTCGCGCAGTCTTTCTAATGTGATCGTTTGCATCGATAGAGTTTTTCTTACAGGAAGGAGGGGAATGATGAGAAGAGATCAATACATCATATTATGCGTCGAGGATAATCCGATTAATATGGCTCTTATGCATCATATTTTCAAAAAATACCCCCAAATTCGACTATTAAAAGCTGATTCGGCTGAACAAGCGATCGAACTGTTGGGACAGGATCGGCCGGATTTAATTATCATGGACATACAGCTTCCAGGGATGGATGGCTATGAAGCATTAGACTATTTGAAAAGCAGAGAGGATACCCGGGATATTCCAATCGTGGCCGTCAGCTCCTACGCCATGGACTCTGATGTGGCCCGCGGCCTTCAAGCTGGATTCGCAGAATACATTACGAAGCCGATCAATCTTAAATTTTTTCTGGAGAGGGTTAAGGAACTGATCAAGCAAGCAGCCGTAAGCAGGGAAGAATAATTCCGCAGCATTCATATAACAATAGAAAAGAGCACTTGAGATAAAGGGCATGTCCTTCCGCTGATCGGCGGGGATATGCCCTTTTAGAATTAAACGTGGCTTATTACTGAATTGAACTGAAGAAGAGGAACACTTTCCTGCACGGATCTTGGAATCAAGAAGAAGCAAGATTCGTCTTTAATTCATATTATTTAGTTGACAATAACCGGGTACACGCATAACATTTACTTTATTCCTATGAGAATACTGTCGAATTAAGTCGTAATAAAACGAATTTTATGTGAAAGCGAAGTGAAGAAATGTTTGCACAAATTAACGGGGTGAAGATTTACTTCGACGTGGAAGGATCGGGTTATGTACCGGATGGGGAGCGGATGGTTGCCAAACCGGTATGCTTTGTCGTTCATGGGGGACCGGGAAGCGATCACTCTGATTTCAAACCATGGTTGACACCGCTTTCAGATGTGGTGCAGCTGGTATATCTGGATCAGCGTGCAAACGGTCAGTCCGAGCGTGTTGACCCGGATACATGTACGCTGGAGCAGCTTGCCGATGACATTGAAGCACTCCGCAAGTATTTAGGCCTTGGGAAAATCCATTTAATGGGCCACTCTTTCGGAGGGATGGTCGCGCAAGTATATGCTACCCGTTATCCCGCTTCATTGAACAAGCTGGTGCTTCTGTGCACGGCTCCAAGTAAGGAATTCTACCCGGCCGCCATGGAGTTTGCTTCCAAGACCGCTACCGAGGAGCAGCTGAAGGTCATTCCCGAATTATTCGAAGGACGTATCCGCGATGAGCAACATTTGATCGAATGGTGGGATCTCTGCTTCCCGCTCTATTTCCATCACAAGGATGAGCAGATTATGAGAGAAACCGGTAACCGTCCGATTGGTGCACTGGAAGTGGCGAACTATACCTTCAAACATTTTATGCCGGAATACGATGTGCGCCCGGAGCTACCTTCCTGTAATGTGCCCACACTGATTATCGGTGCCCGTTATGATTGGGTGACGCCTCTTTCCCAGGCGGAAGAGATGAAGCGTTTGCTGCCGAACAGCCAACTGCGTATTTTTGAACACAGCGGCCATATGCCGTTTATTGAAGAACAAGATGATTTTATTAAGACGACTGCACATTTTCTGACAAGTGAGGGAGAGGTTTCTTGAGCAACGAAACGCTTGTAATATTGATTGTCATGGCTATTTATATTGCGGGACTGCTGCTGATCGGCTTTCGAATGTCCAAGCAGATCAAAACGCTGGATGATTATATCCTTGCGGGCCGCAATTTGCCATGGTACGTATTATCGCTTACCTTTGCGGCGGCGGTAGCCAATACAGCCACCGTTATGGGGCAGCCGGGCTTTGCCTATTCTATCGGTTTTACGTATGTATTCTGGTCCAGCTTATCATCCGAGACGATATCCGTGCTGCTGCTCTCCCGGATCGGGGTGCGGCTGCGTTCGATGAATCTGACGACCATCAGCGATCTCGCGAATGCCCGCTTCGGCAACAGCCGCAGACTTGAAATCGTTCTCTCATTGTGGCAAGTCGTATGGGGGATTTTTATCGTCGGCATGTCTTTGTTCGGCGTATCCCTCGTACTTGAGGTTATCATCGGTGTGCCTTGGCAGTATACGATTGCACCGATTGCGATCATTACGATTCTGTATACCATGTCAGGCGGTCTGCGGGCCGTGGTCATTACCGATGCGGCCCAAATGCTGATCATCGTGTTGGGCGTCGGTACACTGTTCTTTATGATTACATCCAAATACGGATTGTTTACCGACTTTTTATCCAAATATGTGGGTGATACTGGTTTTAATCTGACCGATGCCAGCAAAGGGCTGACTCTGTTCCCTGGTTTCACAGACCTGTTCACGCTGCCTCCGGGACAAACGATCATGGGGCTGATTGCTTTTATCATGGCAACTTCCTTCTGGATTCCGATCGATCTGGGCTTCATTCAGCGCTCCCTGGCGGCGAAAACCTTGAAGGACGGCCGGAAAAGCGTATATTTCTATGCAATGGTGGACTGGTTTAACGCATGGATTCTCGTTCTGCTCGGCGGCTTTGGCGCCATTTTGCTTCCAGGACTCATCAATACGGACGAGGTCGTGATTCGTCTTGCTCGCGAAATCCTTCCTCTCGTCGGAGCGGCACTGGTTGTAACTGCTGTCGTATCGGCGGCGATGTCGACCATATCCGTATATTTGAACGCGGGCAGCGGCATCATCGTTAAAAATATCATTCTTCGCGTGAAACCGAATATCGGCACGAAAATGGAGCTTAGACTCACGCGCATCATTACGGTTGCCATCGGACTCTTGGCTCTTGGATTTACGCCATTTATCTCCAACAACGGCATCGTGATGGCGGCTGTGGCCATGCAGATCATTATGATCTCGGCGCTGACACCGCTGGTGCTGCTTGCTCTCTACTGGAAAAAAACAACGGAAGCTGCAGCATTCTGGGGATGTATTATTACATCGGCTGCTACCCTGTTCATGATGATCAATGTGGGAGGGCCTTATGCAGCAAGCGGCGGCGCAGGGTACTTCGGCATCCCGGTCATTTTCTGGAGCATCGCGCTGGCATTAGTGCTGTATATCGGTGTGAGCTTGATCAATCCTGAGAAACGCGATGTCATGTCACCGGAATGCAAGGCGATGTTCGAACAAAAAAGCAAGCTTTCCTCGCAAAAGGATCTGCTGGTGTTTGGAATCATATGGGGTGTGCTTGCGGCTATCGGCATTTATAAGAAGCTGTCCGGAGGCACCAAAACAGCCTTTCCTCCGCTTAGCGGCAGCGGTGCCTGGATTACTAACGGCGTATTCTATGCGATGAGTTTGTTTACGGCGGGTCTGTGCATATTCCTGACTTACCGGGTGTACAAGCATATGCGCCGGAATTAATCCGGATAGAAGGATGGAGGGCACATAACTTTACCTGGACTGTGGCATATTACCTCTAGTTTGTGAATTCAGACAATTCATTGATGGAGAGGTGATATCCACATGAAGCGCTTTGTGATCGCATTGGCTGCGGCAATATTCTTGCTCTGCGGCTTTCAGCAAACGGCGTCTGCGGACGGTCCTTACCATTTTGGCTTCAAAAAAAGCAAAAACGGCCAGCTTCCCTCCATTAACGAGGAAGGGTTCAAGGACGTTTTGCAGAAAAATGACGCTATCTTTTTGGGAGATACCACCCGCAAGGAGCTGTACCTGACGTTTGATAACGGCTATGAGAACGGTTTTACTCCCAAGATTCTCGATGTGCTGAAGGAGAAGAAGGTTCCGGCTATTTTCTTTCTCACCGGGCATTACGTCAAGGATAAGCCCGAGCTCGTCACGCGGATGGTGACGGAAGGCCATCTCGTAGGCAACCATTCCTGGTCGCATCCCGATATGACGCAGGTGTCGAATGAGCAGCTAAAGGATGAACTAACGAAGGTCAAACAGGCCGTGTCGGGTACAACCCGTCAGCAGGCGATGGACTTTGTCCGTCCGCCGCGCGGTATTTTCAATGATCGTACGCTCGCCTTGAGCCGTTCTGAGGGTTATGTCAGCGTATTCTGGTCGGTTGCATATAAGGATTGGGACGTTAACGATCAAAGAGGCGCAGACTATGCGTATAACCAGGTAATGGCTCAGCTTCATCCGGGAGCCGTGATTCTGCTGCATTCCATCTCCAGAGACAATACGGAAGCGCTCGGACGGATTATTGATGGGGCAAGGCAGCAGGGCTACGAGTTTAAGAGCCTGGATGCATTAAAGGTGAAGACTTACTGACCGGCGGTTACGCCGGCATAGCACAAGAGGCAGCCCATAAAGGGCTGCCTCTTGTTGTCTAGATCGGAAAACGGATTAATTCCCGTTGATTTTTTTGAGATTTTCTTGCCATTTCTGCGTCTCGAATTTCAACAGTTTCTCATAGCCAGCTTTTTGGGCATCCTGCTCTGCCTTGTCGAGGAGGGCGATGACTTCCTGCTCATCCTTGGCGAACAATGCCTTTGCCCGCACCTTGTCGGCGATATCGGATACGCGCTGAAGGATCATGCCCTCGTCCGAATCCGGGAGGGGCTGGATGTTTCCGAACTCTGTGGCATCGAAGGAGGTCTTCCAGGCGACCGCCGTTTGGGAAACGGTAGCCCAATCCCGCTTATCTTCAGGGAGATTCATTTCATTCTCGGCTTTGGACCCGTCTATGAACGCCGTGTTTCCGGCCCATTGGAAGGTATCCCAGATTGCCATGAGCTTGGAACGTTCTTCAACCTCATTTTTATACTTATCCGTGTAAATCGGAGCCCCTTTATCATTGGTGCCCTGCCAATACATTCCTTCAGGACCCCAGAAAATAATACGCTCTCCTTCTTCTCCCGTCAGCCAATCGAGATAAGCAAAGATGCCTTCGGGGTTCTTCGCAGAAGTGGTGATGGCACTGACATTCCAGCCAAGCGAATCATATTCGTTGACCCATACTTTATTCGGATCGACACCCGTCTTGTGGAGCGGCCAGATCATGGTATATCCGCTACCGGGATCTTTGGCACGAAGCATGCTGTTGGCTTCTGTACCGAGCACAGTGGTATCGAAATCTCCGTAGATGGCTACCCGGCCATTATTCACTTTTTCTTTGACCTGATCACGGGTTTGGGTGATGGCATCCTGGGTGATGAGTTTTTCGCGGAATAATTGATTGGCGAACACCATCGACTCGCGGTAGACCGGATCGCTGAACAGGGACTTCAGCTCATTGCCCTGAGGAACTGCGCGGAGGGAAACCTGCCCGACGTTCCGGTCTTCTGCCATGCCTGCATAGAGAAAGTCGATGCCTTGGCCCAGTAATCCGACCTCGAACGGAACGATATCGGGATACTTTTCCTTCACCAGCTTCAGATAAGCATATAAGTCATCAAAGGTTTCGAGCTTCGGCGATCCAAGCTCCTTGTAGATTTTGTTATTGACGGCGTATCCGCCGTTGCCCATGGGCCTTTTCGTGTACCAGTTCGGGAACTGGTACAGCTTGCCATCCTCGGAACGGAGCATATTCAGTGTTTTTTCGCCTGCCCATTTTTTCAGATTCGGGTATTTTTCAAGATAGGGATCCAGAGCAACGAGTTTGCCCGCCTTCCTGAGCTTTTCGATGTCCGTTCCGCGATCTCCCCAGATGACATCCGGCAGCTGGCCGGAGGCGATCATCGTATTGAATTTCTGCAGGGCAGCTCCGCCTGATTGAATGGCTTGGACCGTCACCTTTTGGTTCTCCTGAATCCACTTCGTTGCCGGGTCCTGTCCCCATGGATTCATGGTATACCAGTCATAGTTACCGTAAAAGGAAAAGGTAAGCGGCGTTTCTCCCAGCACGAAAGGCTTGGTAGAATCCGCTTCGGCTTTGTCTTTGGATTCCGTTTTTGCCGCGTCATTTCCGCCGCCTCCGCCGCATGCCGCGAGCATGATGCTCATGCCCAGCATGCAGACCAGAAGCAGCAAAGATGTTTTTTTGAATGACATTTTCATACCCCCATATGAATGTTGTGATATGTACAAGCCTCAAGAAAGCTTTTACATCGATCATATCCGGCTTCATTCTTTAATGGAACCGATCATGACGCCCTTGGTAAAATATTTTTGCAAAAATGGATAGACCAGCAGAATCGGGATGGTTGCCACCAGCATGGTTGACATAGTCAGCGACTTGGTCGTGACGTTTTGAAGCTGGGACATGTGGCTGCGCGCGGCGGCGTTAGTCTGCATCATCTGCTCGGACATGATGTTGGAGCTTAAGATTTGCTGGAGCAGCGTTTGAATCGGAAGCAGATGCTCGGTTGTGATGTAGATGCTGGCCGTAAACCAATCATTCCAGTGCCATACCGCCGAAAACAGAGAGAGCGTGGCGATAACAGGACCCGAAATCGGGACGACGATTTTGAAAAAAATGCCCCAGTGGCCGCATCCGTCGATTTTGGCAGATTCCTCCAGTCCTTCGGGAAGCTCCAGAAAAAACGTACGGAAAATGATCATATTCCAAACGCTGATGATATTGGGCACGATCATGACCCAGAAATTATCCATGAGTCCCAGTTCGCGGTTGATCAGAAAGGAAGGAATCAGTCCGCCGCTGAAATACATCGTGATAATGCACAGGATCATATACCATTTGCGTCCCATGAGCTGCCTTTTGGACATCCCGTAAGCGAAGACTGCCGTGCAAACGATGGACAGGATGGTACCGATCACCGTCCGAAGTACGGAGATGAGGAAGCCTGTCATCAGGCGTTTATCCTGAAAAACGACATTATAATTCTCCAGCGTGAACTGCCTCGGCCAAAAGGTAATGCCGCCCCGGGTGGTGTCTGAGCCCACGTTAAATGAGATGACAATGGAATTCCAGAACGGATATAGCATGGCAAAAGCCATGATGATCAGTAAAGCATAGATCAGACCCAGAAAAATGCGGTCGGTAAAAGAGTTCTTCATGTCGTTATCACCTGCGCTTCATAAATGTAGTTGCAGTGCCCGGGGATGTCTACCACAGGCTGCGTCCCAGTTTACGGGCCATCATGTTGGCGGCTGTCAGCAGAATGACGCTGATTGCCGATTTGAATAATCCGACGGCGGCAGCGTAGGAAAAGAGCGAGTTGCGGATCCCGACGCGGTAGACATACGTATCGATGACATCCGAAACATCCTGAAGTACAGGATTTTTAGCCAGAAGCAGGATGTCTTCAAAGCCCGCGCTCAAGATATCACCTACTGCCAGAATCATGAAAATGGTGATGACGCCGGATATACCTGGCATGGTGATGTACCACATTTTCTTGAAGCGGCTGGCACCGTCGATGGATGCGGCCTCGTAAATTTCCGGGTTGATGCCGGCAATGGCAGCCAGATAGACGATGGCGGAGAAGCCAATCTCTTTCCAGATGCCTGTTCCGATCAGGATGGCCCAGAAATACCCGGGGATGGACAGGAAATTGATCGGCTCGCTAACCAGCTGGAGCTTTTGCAGGAGCATGTTCAGACTTCCGTTGTCCGTTGCGAGCATGGAGGCCACAAAGCCCGAGACGATAACCCATGACAGGAAGTGGGGCAAATAGCTGACGGTCTGAATGATCCGTTTGAAGCGAAGATGCATGACTTCATTCAGGATCAGCGCCAGCAGAATGGGTGCCGGGAACCCGATGAGCAGCCTCAGGGCGCTGATCACAAACGTATTGCGCATCACATTCCAGAATTCGGGTGCTTCGAAAAACATCCTGAAGTGCTTGAAGCCTACCCAGGGACTGTGCAGAAAGCCCTGAAAAATATCGTAATCCTGGAAAGCCATTAGCACCCCATACATCGGCAGGTAGGAAAAGATCAGGATTAGAATCATCGCCGGGATGACCATGAGCTGCAAATCCAGCTGCCTGGAGAATCGGAACCAGAAGGATTTGCGGCCGGGTCCCGCAAGCGTAGAGAGTACGGTGCTTTTTTTCATGACAACACTTCCTTTGTGAAATTTCTCTCCTGGGATTTATGGTAAAGGAGGCATCCAAGCAAAAAAACTGATGCAAACAACGATTTATAGACTTCTGCAATGAAGTTGCAGCGTTTTCAACATGTTAAAAATGAAATGTTATATGATGGGATCAGATCGGCCATTGATGGCTTTATTCCGCAAGTTGCCCGGGAGGAATGAGATGTACAACGTATTGCTTGCCGATGATGAAGTACTGGATTTGAGGGGGATGGAGCGATTTATTCCCTGGAGTGAACTCCGGATGAAGGTGGCTGCTGTCGTGAGCAGCGGTTTTGCCGCACTGGATTATATCAGACAGTATCCGGTTGATATTCTGATCACCGATATCCGAATGCCGATCATGTCGGGCCTGGAGCTGTCAAGGGAGGCTTTGCAGCTGCTTCCACAGCTCAAAATCATTTTCGTAAGCGGCTATGAGGATTTCCACTATGCGAAGCAGGCGATGGAGCTGAATGCGCAAAGCTACGTGCTGAAGCCAGTGGAGGATGAGGAAATGATTGAGGTTCTGCATAAGGTGAAGCGTCAGCTTGATCATGAGGCACAGCAGTCCAGGCTTCAATCGGATTACGATAAAACCCTGCCTATGCTAAGGAATGATATGCTGCACGAACTGCTCGATGGCCAGCATGAAGGAGAAGATGCCCTGTTCCATGAGAAGCTGCAGGTACATTGCGGGATAGATCCTAATAAGCCGCACCGAACGGCCGTCATCGAAATAGACGATGTAGCCTGGAAGCTGAACGCGTACAGTGAGTCGGAAGCGAAACAGATCGTATATCAGCTGTACCAAACTCTAATGGAGTGCTGCGAGGAGCTGCAGATCCTGTCGCTGTGCAGGCTTTCAAGCCGACAATTCGCCTTAGTGCTCCAGGGGGAGCATTTGGGCAGAAGCGAGACCTTTCTTAGGGAACTCATTGACCGGATAGAAATCGGTTTTCCTGTTACGATTACCATTGGTCTCAGCAGTACGGCGGCATCGCTCGCATGGATTCAGACGTCTTACCAGGAGGCCAGGCAGGCTTTGGATTATAAAATGCTGGCGGGCAAGAGCAGATTGATCCTCTTCTCTGAAATGGAATCGGGCAATGTGGAGGACGTGCAAAGCTTGGAAATGCGGCTGGATGCCCTATTCGCGGAAATGTCCAACTACAGGCTTGTCCAGCTTCATGACGAGCTGGGGCATGTATTCGCCCTGATCCGCCGGATGAAGTCCAAATCTACGGTATACAACGTTGCCATTCAGATTATTTCCAGATTGGATGCCTATCTGGCGGGGCTGAATGAGAATCTGTTCCAGCTGCTCGGCATGAGAATGGAGAACCTGGACATCCTGTTTAAATTTGAAACGATGGATGATATCCAATCCTGGTTACGTCGGCGGGTATTCGAAATCTCCGAAATGCTTCACATCAAAAAACAAAAGAAGAACAATAAGCTATTGGAGTCGGTCTGTGCGTACGTGGAAGAGCATCTCGATCAGAATATCGCTCTCCGGGATGTAAGTAATATGTTTTCCTTTTCCCCGAATCATCTTGGGGTACTGTTCAAACAGGGAACAGGCGTCAATTTCAGCGACTACG
The DNA here is from genome assembly GCF_009807035.1 of Paenibacillus dendrobii. Lineage (GTDB taxonomy): Bacteria > Bacillota > Bacilli > Paenibacillales > Paenibacillaceae > Paenibacillus_AQ > Paenibacillus_AQ dendrobii. Next base: position 2,433,480 of record NZ_WUBI01000001.1, on the reverse strand, counting down.
TGGTAGATCGGCGAATGGAGAAAGCCTGCCTTCTGCTGAAGGATCCCCACTATAAGATCTTTGAGGTGGCCGGCCGTGTGGGGTATAAGAATCTTACATATTTCAGCAGGCAGTTCAAGGACAAATACGGCATGACGCCAGGTGATTACCGCAAGCAGTGCTAAGCGAAGGAGAGCAGAATTTGCATGAGGCGGAAGGAACGATTTCTGTCATTCGGCTACAAGCTGATGATTTCATATATTGTACTGCTTATTGTGCCGGTAGTATTTGTCGGCACGTTTGCCTACAACACATCCGTGGATTCGATTCGCAAACAAACCAAGGCGAATATCCGCGGCACGCTTCAGCAAATCCAGGACAATATTCATTACAAGGTGGAGGACATTCAGAGGCTGACGGATTTGCTGTATTATGACCGGACGTTGTCAGATTCCCTGCGGCGTTACGATGACGGCTGGTACAGCTTCGATACCCTGCAGAGCTACCTGATACCGACGCTGCAAAATACGATTCATGCGACTAACCGCAATATTGCGCTGTCCGTATACATTCAGAATGACACCATTCCGGAGGTTTATTACTCATACGAAGGCATGGACCCGATCAGCAAGGGGAGGTTCTACGAGCTTTTTCATCAGAAGCGGATTCTGGACAAACCTTGGTTTAAGGATTTTCCGAAAGAACAATATGGAGTGACGATGCAGTGGCGCCAAGTTGAGGAGGATGACAGGTTCGGGAATATATCCCTGCTGCGCAGATTAATGGATACGTATGAGCCAACCGCACCGAAGCCCTTCGGATTTGTACGCATCACCGTCAAGATTGCAGATCTGCTGGAAAGCGTGAACGAGGATAAATTCCGTAACGGCAGTACCCTGTACATAGAGAACGAAAAGAAGGAAATCATCTATTTTTCTTCGGCGGATCAAAGCATCAAGGAAGAGCAAATTCCCATGCTGGAGGGCAAGGACTATCTGCAAATCAAGGCTCCCATCGAGGGACTGAACTGGACGCTCGCAGCCAATATTCCCAATCAGGTGATGGAGAAGGATATTCAGAAGGTCAAAAGCGTCACGTTTATTGTATGTCTGATCATGATCGTGCTATTTTCCGCGGCTGGATGGCTGCTATCCAGATATTTTTCCAGACGGGTTGTCAAAATCGTGTCGGTTCTGCGTTCCTTTCAGGAAGGTGATTTGCATAAAAGGCTGCGCTACCGAGGCCAAGACGAGTTTAATCAGATCGCCCTGGCTCTAAATGACATGGGTGAGAACATGAACCGACTGATTCAGGAAGTGTACCTGTCTAATTTACAAAAGAAAGAGGCGGAGCTGGAAATTCTTCAGGCCCAGATCAATCCGCATTTTCTATATAACTCTTTCTCGTCCATTAACAGGCTGGCGCAATTCGGCGAAATCGCTAAAATCCGCGCCATGGTCAGCGGACTCGCGAAATTCTACCGCCTGTCGCTGAACGAGGGCAGAATGATGATTTCGGTCGAGAAGGAGCTGCAGCAGGTACAGACCTACATAGAAATCCAGAAAATCAAATATGAGGATCGCCTCACCTTCAATGTCGATGTTGACGAAAAGGTGCTGGGCTACGATACTGTAAAGCTGATATTGCAGCCCTTTGTGGAGAACATTCTGGAGCATGCCTTTTACGGGGATAGCATCCATATCCGCATTACGGCAGAGGCTGCGGAGCAGGCCATCGTGTTCAAAGTGATTGATGACGGCATCGGTATGAATGCGGAAACCATCCGGCAGATTTTTTCTCCAAGCGGAATTAAAATGGGCTACGGGATCCGTAACGTCGATCAGAGAATCAAACTGCAATTTGGCGATTCTTATGGTGTCTTGCTGTACAGCCGGCTAGGCATCGGGACAACCGTTCAATTGACCATCCCTTATTTTCATCATACAGAATCAAACGATAGCGGCCCGTCACAGGGATAGGTGGAAAGCTATTGGGGTTTCCAGCGCGGCTGCGAGAGGAGGATGATGACTCAGGCACCTTGGTCAGGCTTCATATGCAAACACCCAATCTATTCATTGAAAGGCGGATGAATCAATTGATCAAAGGTAAAAGAAAACGGGCGCTTCTGCTGGCTCTGCCCGCACTGCTGATGGGCTTCATGCTGGCTGTGCCTGCCCAAACCACGTCTGCGCAGACTGGCCCTTTCGTTTCAGAAATTATCGTGCGGACGGTAGCCAATTTCAAGAATCACAATGACGTCGTCAGCTTCGTGAACAATGCCTCGAAGCGCAGCATCTCCGTCATTAATCTGAGCGTGAAGCAGGATGAGGATGATGAGGTTCCATCGGGCTATGTGTTTTATAAGAGCAAGATCGCACCCATCGCTTCGGGATACAGCAATTTTGACGCTGTGAAGGATGTGATTACCGAAGCACATAAAAAGAACATTCAAGTACGTGCATGGATTCCACAGTTTCATGACCGGGCGGCCTTCGATAAGAACAGCGACTGGCAGATGCGCTCCCTTGTGAACGGCAAGGTCAAGCCCTTCACGGGTTCCAACGGCAGCGAATATTTCGTCAATCCGCTTCACCCGGATGTGCAATCTTATGAGCGCTCCATTATCAAAGAGGTAGCCGCGAACTATGATGTGGATGGAGTTGTCCTTGACTGGATCCGTTTTGATGATTACAACATGGACATGGGGGATTACACGAGGACGCAGTATAAAAATCAATATGGCTATGATCCGATAACCATCAATTTTAATACGGACAACGCGAAACGCAGGGAATGGAACGAGTGGAGAACGACAAGGCTCGGGGAATATGTCCGCGATGTGAGGGGCGATTTGAACGGAATTACGCCAGGACTCTTTTTCGGAGCCTATATTCTGCCGCCGGAGTTCGTGGAATGCGGTCAGGATGTCGCGAAATTCATGCCATACATGGACTTTATCTCGCCGATGGCGTACTTCGATGATTGGGAATTCCCGCAAAGCTGGGTTTATGATAGTACGGGTATCCTGAGCCAGACCCGTCAGAAAATCGGCAATGCCGAGATTATTGCGGCGCTGGATACGGATTGGACCGATGCACAGTATCATAACGTCCAGCAGGGAATCCGTACGAATTTTCCGGAGATCGCGAATCTCGCATTTTTCGTTTACGGCAAATGGACGGATAATGAAATGAAGAAGATCAACAACCGTGCAAGCTGGTAATTTCGGAATAGGCGTCCGCCCTTATGGGGCGGGCTTTTTTATGGTTCTGTAAGAAGCCGGATTTGTATGGAGCAGTTGAAATCTATTATACTGGACTTCGTACCATCGTCCATTCGTCCATTTAATAGAAACCATGACAACGTATGAGCCTTTGCAGCAGGGAAGGGGAAGATTGCTATTTTTTTAACAACATGGGATTATTCGCTGTTCAGCTGGATCAATAATGCAGCGGGGAGTCATCCGGCGATTGACGCGATCATGCGTTTTTTGTCCGAAGACGCCGAATATCTATTTTATCTGGCCGTGATTGTATATTGGTTTACCCGGAAGCGGGAGAACCGGAAGATGGTTGTGCAGGCTCTGGCCTCCGCCTGTCTTGCTTTTGTGATTGGAACTATTCTCAGCCATCTGTTTTATCGGGATCGCCCGTTTGTGGCTCACCATGTTCACCAGATGATTGAGCATGCGGCCAATGCCTCGTTTCCAAGCGATCATTCCATCGGTTCTTTTGTGATCGCATTCTCTATTCTTTTGTTCCGCAAAAAGGACGGGATCGTCTGGATGGTTCTCGCAGCCCTGATCGCCTTTTCTCGGATCTGGAACGGAGTCCATTATCCAACTGATGTTCTAAGCGGCGCGCTGATTGGGATTCTTTCATCTGTCATCGTCTATATGCTCTTTGCGAAGCTGTCCTGGACCCGGAAAGTGCTGTCCGGATTTATTAATATCTATGAAAGCGTAGAATTCCGGATTTGGCGGAAATCATAGACTGGAATGATCCTTTTTTTGGCTTTTTTCAACAAAATATGAAACATTTATTTCCTGGGAAACGTCTATTCTACAAAAGCTGTGCGTATTAGGATTATGCAAGTATGGGGGATAGCAGACGATGGAGCAAGCATCACTGCCAAAGAGATCCACGGCAAGGCAGCAAAAAAAGACTCAAGTCGTTAAAAATAAAAAGCGGAAAAAACGCAAAAAGGGCTTCGGCTGGTTCTTTACCCGATTGATCTGGACCGTATTGATTGTTGGAATGCTGGGTGCAGGCTGGTTCTTCCTGACACCGTCAGGTAATGAGTACCGTTTTCTTGCTGCTGACACATTGATTACCACGCAGCACCGTTATCTGGCCAAATATATTATCGGGCAAGCCGAGCTGGACCGCAGAGTCGCGGAGTACAACAAGCGTTTTGAATCCATGGGGGAGGAAAAGGATACCCATCAGATTCAGCTTCCCGCTCCCCAGCAGACAGCTTCCGAAACCACACAGGAGAAGAAGCCGCTGGTTGAAGTCGAGGAGATATCGGGCAAAGGCTATCACGGGTATGTCATGACCGTTAATGATCCCACGAAAATACGGCTCGGCGTGCCGAAAGCTAAGGGCAAAGGGGAGAAAGTCTCCAGTATGGTGCAGCGGACGGGAGCGATCGCCGGTGTCAATGCGGGTGGTTTTGCAGACCCCAACTGGAAGGGCAACGGTTTTAAGCCGATCGGTATCGTCATTTCCCAAGGCAAGTTGTATTACAATGGTCTGGGCAAGGATTCGTCGACTCAGGTTGTCGGAATTGATAAGACCGGTAAAATGGTCGCCGGCCATTATTCCCTAAAGGAATTGAGCAATATGGGGATTCAGGAAGCCGTTACGTTCCAACCGCGTATAATCGTTAACGGCAAAGGGTTGATCAAGAATGCCAGCGAAGGATGGGGAATCGCACCTCGTACCGCCATGGGGCAGCGTGCTGACGGCGCTATTTTATTCGTCATCATTGATGGCCGACAGCCGACATACAGCATCGGGGCAAATCTATACGATGTTCAGCAAATCATGCTAAAGCATGGCGCGGTGATTGCTGCCAACCTGGATGGGGGATCCTCAACGGTTCTGGTGAAAGATAACGAAATCGTCAACAAGCCATCCTCTGAATACGGGGAACGCTACCTGCCGACGGCGTTTCTGGTTTTCGAGCATCCGGAAGAAGCGAACATCCCGAATATTTGGGCCGGATTGAATCCGAAGGACATTGATCCGGGCAAGAAGAAATAACTAGCCGCCTGAAAGGCTTGCATCAATATGTCTTGGACGAAGAGACTTGATGTTAGCGCAGTTAAATCGAAGAAGCCTGAGGCGGAGTGCCTCAGGCTTCTTTCTATGATACACCGGTCATTTCAGGTATGGTCCGGCAGGAGGCTATTCCATGCTTTTCTGGTCTGATGCTGCACTCGCTACATGTAAGTATCTCCGCCTTCACCGCTCCAAGTCATCTCGGCGAAGGAAGCTGGACTGGAAGATGTTGCCGTCTTGGATCCGGAAGCGTAGAGCCCGCCGGAAACGCCGGACATCGTATAGTCGGTGTACAGCTTATTGGAAACGTAGTTTGTATGAATCATGGCGCCTGAGATATTGGACGCCGTTACGCCTTTTAGCTCAAGATCGCTTCCGTAAGATACTCCGTCCGAAGCTGTGGTTTTATTCGCTTTAAAAGCCTGGCCCGAAGATGAATTGTTTTGAATGGTGGTATTGATGATTTGTACATGATCGGCGCGTGTATAGACTCCATTGTTGCCCACACTCGATTCGGGTATGGTGTTCTCAAAGTCGACATTGCCGCCGACCACTTTAATGTGGTGCGTGCCTTCTTTAAAGTCAAAACCGTCATTGACGGTGCGTATGGCATTACAATGTAAAAATGTGATATACCCGCTTTGATCCGGATTCGGGCTGGTCGTCCAATTCTGGTCGGCATCTCCGACATAAAAGCCCTCACCGAACTTCCCGCCGGTCCCTGTGCCCTGTGCCGTACTGTCCGAGATCAGCCAATATTGGCTGTTTTTACGGATCTTGAATCCTTCCCCCTTTGTATTTTTAACGGTAACGTTGCTTACATAACCATGCGAAGCTTCAATGAGCAGCCCTTTGTTCGATTGGGAATTGGAGTTAATCGTCACGTTTTCCAGCTTGTAATAATTGTTCTTGATATGAAATGCCGCATTGCCTGCCGAGGCGGAAAAGTTAAAAGTGGCTCCGCTTCCGGTGCCCCGAATGGTGATGTAATTGCCAGCCGATCCGCTTTTGGATGTTGCAAGGGTGCCATCCGATACCGTGTAGGTCCCCGATACCTCAATGATGTCGCCGGGACTCGCGCTGGATAAGTAGCTGCGCAGCGTCGCGACATCACCAGCGGGAACCGAGCGGGTGGCTGCTTTTGCCGAATGGATCGGATACAACGCGAAAACAAGAACGAAGCAAAAAAGAGTTATCATGCCCAGTTTGAACGATTGTTTCATTATCCTCAAACCTCCCGTTTTCTTGATACTCCAAACTCCAGACTTTAACCGTGCTTTTTACCGTTTGCGTGCACACCCGTATTTCCTTGAAAAAGGGGCATCACCTCGTCATTCCATGTTGAAGATCCATATTAAAGCGCTTTAATTATAAAACACAACATATAACAGATTGTGGTTTGAAAATATCATTATTCCATCCGCATTCGATACCGGTGAGGGGTCATGCCATATCTTTTTTTGAACATGGCGATAAAATACGACGGGTAATTGAACCCGGCCTCCTTACTGATTTCTTCTACGGTTAGAGTCTCTTCGGAAAGAAGCATCTTTGCCTCCTCCAAACGTCTTTCATTCGTGTATTCGATGATCGTCAAGCCCATTTGTTCCTTGAACAGCTTGGATAAATAATTTGGGGAGAAGTGAAATTCTTCCGCCATGTCTTTGATCGTGAATGAGAGGTTGTAGTGTTTGTCAATCCATTTCACAATAGCGCCAATGAGCTCTGTCGAACCGCTACTCGCCAGATGCAGCATTACCTTGTTTGCACCTGGCGAATAAATATGGCTGTTGAAATGAGTGAAAAACTGGAATAAAAACAAGGGGACGATCTCCTTTTGGAACTTTGAGGGAACGATTGCCAACGTCTCGTGCAGATGTAGGAATTGATCTTCGAAATACGAAGCATCCTTATGTGACAAATAAAAAACCTGATAGGACAATTTTTGTTCCAAAAACTGAGTTAAGGCGGAAGTCAGCTGCGGTAACACACCAAGGAAGCTTTCGATGACGGAGGCTTTAATTTTGAGCAAGGTGCGGACATAATCGGGCGGAACCCTGACTTTAATCTCGTGAATTTGAAAAGGTTTGACGAGAATCAAGGTGCATGGCTGAAGCGGGTACGTTTGATTGTTGATGATATACTTTCCTGTTCCTTCGTGAATATATAAGATTTCCAATCCTTCATGGGCATGAAAATATTCCACGGGTTCTGTACGCACACTCCGGTAATGAAATAAATATAAATTATCTCTCCATTGAATCGCATTGTGAATTTTCATTTCATACCTCCTCCGTGATTGATCCGTCCCCAAATTTCAGTTGTTCATTGCTAAAGGGGCGACATCTAAATGTATTCACATTACCTTTGCATAAGCATTGATTCAAGAGTCATCTTTCTCTACCGGAATGACTTGGCTCATGTTGTACAAAAAAATAAACAACCGTCCCCCAATTGAAACCCGGAAACGGTTGCTGCTTGAAATGTTTGAATGATATGAAATGAATAGCGTTATGCCTTTTTGCTGTACATAATGCCGATGGTTTTTGGACCGCAGTGGCTGGATATGACACAACCTGCAGTGGAGATGACGACTTCGCGTGCATGGGTCTTTTCCTGAAGCGCCTTCTGCAAATATTTTGCTTCGTCTTCGGCAAAGGAATGGACAACAATCATCAGGTCATTATCCATCTGATCGCTTTTTTCCAGGGCATTTTGAAGCATCTGATTCATTGCTTTTTCTTTTTTGCCTCGCACTTTATAGGCCGGTGTCATTTTGCCGTCAATCACTTTAATGACCGGGCGGATATTCAAAAGGCTGCCGAGCAGGTTCTGGACACCGGAGCATCGTCCGCCTTTATAGAGATATTCAAGAGTGTCGATAACGAACTCGGTTTCAATCTCCGGGCGCACGGTCTCCAGCATGCTGACGATCGCATCCAGACTTTTGCCGTCTCTGGCCGCGTGTACCGCCTTCATAACAAGCAGGCCGATGGCGCTGGACAGATTGCGTGAATCCACGACACGGATCGATGCATCCGGAAATTCGGCCGCAGCGATCAAGGCGTTCTGGTACGTTGCGGAAAGCTCGGAAGACAAGCTGATGTAAAGAATGGAATCTCCTTGCAGGACATGAGGCTCAAATGCAGCCATGAAATCCGCAGGGGAAGGGGCAGCCGTTTTCGGGAGGCTTCCGTTTTGGGAGACTCGCTCATACAGTTCGGCCGGCGTAATATCTACACCGTCTCTCAATTGCTCGTCCCCAAACACGACATACAGCGGAATAATCCCGATATCATACTGGTCAACCCACACCTTAGGCAGGTCGCTGGTGCTGTCCGTGAAAACTTTAAGATTTGGCATGAACATCTCCCTTACACATATGTTGCTTTGGTCAAAATCAGGAATATATCATCTGATTGGATATTACTTTAATGGATATTCGAACATCTGACAAGCGGTAATAAGCAAAAAGCAGCCGCAGATAGGGGCTGCTTTTTGCTTATTGGGCTTGCTCATTATAATCATTCACAAGTGGGGATGATTATTGTTTCTTTACGTACAAAATACCGATTGTTTTGGCCCCACAATGGGATGAGATCACGCAACCGGCATCGGAAATAGCCACCTCACGGGCTCCGGTTTTTTCTTCAAGCACGCGTTTCAGTTCCTTGGCATCCTCTTCCGCCAGGGAATGCGTAACGAAAATCAGATCGTTATCCATTTGATCCCTTTTGTCCAAAGCGTTATGAAGCATCTGTTCCAGCGCTTTTTCCCTTTTGCCGCGTACCTTGTAAGCCGGCGTCATTTTCCCGCCGACGACCTTAATGACCGGACGGATTTTCAGCAGGCTGCCGACGAGATTTTGCATGCCGGAGCATCGTCCACCCTTGTATAGATAGTCCAGTGAGTCAATGACGAACTCCGTCTCGACAAGGGGCTTGACCTTTTCGATCAGATCGGCGATCTCACGGGGGCTCTTTCCTTCATCCGCTGCTTTGACCGCTTTCATAACCTGAAGACCGATGCCCGTAGATAAATTCAAGGAGTCGATCACCGTGACTTTACCTTCCGGAAATTCCTCCGCGGCAATCAGCGCATTCTGATGAGTAGAGGAAAGTTCCGACGACAGACTGATATAGACGATATTTCGGCCTTCTTCTATAGAAGGGGCAAAAGCCTGAATGAAATCCGCCGGAGATGGCGCAGCCGTTTTTGGCAGACGCCCTGTTTCGTTCACTTTCGCATAGAGCTGCGGAGTGGTAATATCCACACCGTCTTTGTAGGTTTGGTCTCCAAACGTTACATATAAAGGAATAAGGCCGATATCATTCTCCGATAGCCACGCCCGAGGCAGATCGCAGGTGCTGTCGGCAAATATTTTGACCTTCGACATTTCTATCCCCTTCCGGCTCGCAGCATCAGAATGACGAACATCAGACCAAAGCTGAAAATAATAATCGTATTGAGAGACAATCCGAGAATCGCGAAGATTTTCTTGCGGTTGCGGAGCACTAGACCGATGATGCCAAGAATAACGCCTATGATATTAGCTGCGAACAGTCCGATCAGAATGATAGTCACGATAGTTACACCCGTCGTGGAGCTCTGGGTCCAGGTATTGTCACCCTCCAAGCCCTTTGAGAAGATGGCTCCCATTGCTCCGACGCTTACGATATACGCCAGCATGGATACGAGACTGATAATAAATGAAGCAATGCCTGGACCGGCGTGTCTTTTATACTGCGTCGGCTGCTTTGGAGGCTGGTGTGATTCCATGTTAATTCTCTCCTTACCAAAATGAGATATGTATGATTCTTACTCTTCCACATAATGAAGCAAAAATCAAGCCGGATGGACCGTCACCGAAGGCTTCACAGTGGAAAAGAATATACCGGATAGGGTAATATGAATGACAGAATCATCAAATTATGTTTGCTGGACTAAAGGAGTGGGGACAAGTTGCAACGTAAATTTATGTTTATCGGTGCATTGATGGCTATGCTTTCCGTAGCGATCGGTGCTTTTGGGGCTCATATGCTGGAGCCCATTGTCGGCGAATCGTCGATGAAGGTGTACGAAACAGGGGTTCAGTACCATATGGTGCATGCACTTGGTATCATTCTAATCGCGGTCGCAGCCGGATTTTGGGGAGATTCTCGTAAGTTGGCTTGGGCGGGCTGGCTCTTGTTCGCCGGCATCATCCTTTTCTCCGGAAGCTTGTATCTGTTAGCTATTACAGGAATCAAGCCACTAGGCATTATTACCCCGTTTGGCGGGGTAGCCTTCATCGTCGGTTGGATTTGCTTGATGGCCGAGGCGATATCCAAGAAGAAGAAATAAACGTTAAAAAAGCCCTTGCTATGCCGTGTTCACGGCTGCAAGGGCTTTATTCGTATTAAATGACCTCAATGACCTCACTAAGCTTAAAAGAATATACCTGCTTCTCGTCCACATGATAGACGTTTAACAGCTGAGTGGATTCGTCAAAATTCAATATGCGGCAAGGCATGCTGGTTGGTTGTCCACTGCGGTTTGTTGTCAGTCGGGTCAGCCGATTGTCGCGGATGCAGTTCGTAATCCATTCATGCAGCTGGGAGCTGTATTCTGTGGTGCCTATCTTTTTCTCAGCGGGGGAGCTGGGGCATGTTTCCGGTGGTTCGATCTTTGTCTTCAGTCTGGTTCGGATGTCAGGTAAAGGTCTTACCGTGGAAGCACCGGACTTAATAAGAGATTTCCGTTTGTCTTGCAGCATGGACTCAATCAGGTTCCCAAGCTCCATTCCTGATTTAATCCGGAAATCCGCGATGTTTTCACTGTTATTTAACATTTCAATCATAGCCTGCAGAGCTAGTGCGTTGGAGCGGCTTTTAATCAGAATATCCACATTGAACAAATATCCTGTTTCCTCATAACTTTGTTTGTTTTCCATAAATCCCCCAGCCTATACCATGTGCAAAAATAAGTCTTTAAACTGTATAAATCATATCATGAACATGTAAACATGAATAGTCCTAATGTCGGAGAATGGCATAACTTTATTCCTAGATGAAATTGTGTATTTATCCGGGAAAACCATACACACCGAGCAGACTGCAGGAATACACATAATCTGAACACTCTATCCAAAGAGGGAGGTGTGAGCCCATGGTGACTATGGAGCCCATTTCGGTCGGAGAACACATGCTGGTCGGAGTAGAGGTGAAGCTGCCTAAGACGACATTACTGACAATCAGCACCTCGCGCGGCTATATCATGTGCGGGGCACTCGATGTAGGACTTTTGAACGACCGCCTGGGCGACCGCAAAATTATTGCAGGCCGGGCGGTAGGGGTAAAGACGCTGAAGGAATTGCTGGAAGCGCCGCTCGAATCTGTGACTTCGGAAGCAGCAGCCCTTGGGATTACTCCGGGTATGCCCGGTTATGAAGCGCTTCTTATCATGTTGTAGGTTCTGGAATCCGATCTATCCCTGCTGAACCTGCTTTTGAACAAAACCGCCAAACCAGTCCCGTCCCGGGACTGGTTTTCTATATTTATTGCCGAAACCGTCACTTTAAGGAAGATGGCTAATCATGATACTTTTATCACTGCTTCTTAGACTGGATTTCGGGATAATGGGCATAAGAATCGGCTGCCATCGTCAGGCACTCGAGCAAGGAATCTTATGAGTAATGACCGGAAATACTAAGCAACGCGGTTTCTGATTCTGGAACTCGATTCGCATCATGATCCGTGATTTACCGGAATGATAAACACCAGATATGAGAATATTCAAAATGGCGTCACATGTTTGGATTTTCTTGAAAATGAGGCGTTGATTTTGATTCGCGGCTAGGTGTGTAGGGTAAAATAGTAACAGAGCCGCTGAGATGGCATATGCCGCTGAGTGAGGCACGTTCAAGTAAAACTTCAGAGCGGTCGACATGGCCGATTTATAACTAGAGAAAAGGAAGGGATTAAACCATGGCTAAAACAACTGCAAAATCCAAAACGACTACACTCGAGCAAATTTTAAACCAGGAAGTGGCTAATCTGAACGTATTGTACGTGAAGATCCATAATTTCCACTGGTATGTTAAAGGGGAGCATTTCTTCACCCTGCACGTTAAGTTCGAAGAACTTTATGACGACATCACATTGAAAATGGATGAAGTAGCGGAACGTCTTCTCACAATTAAAGGAAGCCCTGCGGCTACAATGAAAGAGTACTTGGAGCTGGCTACCATCCAGGAAGCTACCGGCAAGGAAGATGCGCGTAAAATGGTGCAGACCCTGATCGAGGATTTCGCAACCGTTTCGGAGGAAATGCATGAGGGCATCCATCTTGCTGAGGAAGCAGGGGACCATCCGACAGGCGACTTGTTCATTAAAATCAAAAACGATCTTGAAAAACATATGTGGATGCTGCGTTCTTACCTGGGATAAGAAGCACTCCTTACTTACCGGAAAGCTGAAAAGGAACGCCTTACAAGGTGCCCGATCTTTTCGTCGGCACCTTTTTGGCGTCAAGCATATGAGCTGTCCGTCCACACTGGTGCTTCTGTTTAAAGAAGACTGAGGCAAGAATCGGCATCATGTACCGGAAGCAGGGATACGGATCCATTCCTCATTTACATCCTGTTACATAGGGTTTGAACCTCTGAAATAAGTTCATTCTTTCGTGCTGAGCGCCTTCACCGGAGATAAAAGGGTCCGCTGCGTGGTTGCTGAATCCAATAAACGAATCGTTGATTCCTTTGTTTGAACGATGAATATAACCAATATTTAGGAACTAAGGAATAGGAAACAAGCCAGCTGGTGACGAGCAGACTAAATGCCGGTGCCGGATGATGCGCAAATATACGCAAATTAGTGCGGGTTTCAGCAAGCGCGGCAGTTACGGGAATAGGAGTGTACAAATAAAGAAGCAGGCTTGGCTTTTCGTTAGCTGAGCCTGCTTTCTGCAATTATTTCATTCCTTGCGGGTGCGGGCGGTTGATATGAACATGACTTTATTATAGAATTAGTGATAATCAATGAGAATCAATTTAGATTTATTTTAAATTGATAATTATGATTGCTTGAAATCAGGGTAGGTCATCCCTGTTTAAATAGACTTTCTGATTTCGGTAAAACCAAATAACGGAGGGAATAACGAATATGGCTACTCACTTTACCATCGAAGGACTTAAAGCGGAAATTGAAGGCAAAGAAATTCTCAAAGGAATTAACTTGGAGATGAAAGGCGGAGAAATTCACGCCATCATGGGACCTAACGGTACCGGTAAAAGTACTCTCGCTTCCGCGCTTATGGGTCATCCTAAATATGAAGTAACGGAAGGCAGCGTAACGTTGAACGGAGAAGACGTGTTGGATATGGCAGTTGACGAGCGCGCACGCGCAGGTCTGTTCCTGGCAATGCAGTACCCAAGTGAGATTACGGGTGTGACAAACTCTGACTTTTTGCGCAGTGCCATTAACGCCCGCCGCGAAGAAGGTCAAGAAATCTCCTTGATTCGTTTTATCCGTCAATTGGAAACCAAAATGAAGGAACTCGACATGAATCCTGAATTTGCACACCGTTACCTGAACGAAGGCTTCTCCGGCGGTGAGAAAAAACGGAATGAAATTTTGCAAATGATGATGATCGAGCCGAACATCGTCGTACTGGACGAAATCGACTCCGGTCTGGATATCGATGCACTGAAAATTGTTGCCAGCGGCGTGAACGCTATGCGCAGCGAAGATCGTGGTTTCCTCATTATTACCCACTACCAACGTCTGCTTAACTACGTTAAACCGGACTTTGTCCATGTCATGATGCAAGGACGTATCGTGAAATCCGGCGGACCTGAGCTTGCAGAGCGTCTGGAAGCAGAAGGTTATGATTGGGTTAAGGAAGAGCTTGGAATCGAAGACGAGACTGTAGGTCAAGAAGCGTAAAAAAACGGAAGGAGGAAATCGAAATGACAACACAAACCATTCTTCCGGTTAACGCTGAAGGCTTGAGTCAATTGTCGAAACAGAGACAAGAACCAACCTGGCTTACGGAAAATCGTCTCAAAGCATTGGAGCTTGCGGCAAGCCTCAAATTGCCAGTGCTCGAAAAAATGAGAATTGAACGTTGGGACATCCAAAACTACGGAAGTTCCAAGGAGAGCGGTAGTATTGCGTCCCTGACGGAGGTTCCAGCCTCCATTCAAGAGCTGGTGAAAGATCAGGAATCCGGAAGCTTGATTATCCAGCGCAACTCTGGCGTGGTATATACGAAATTGGCAGCGGAACTGTCTGAGCAGGGCGTAATCTTCACAGATCTGCAAACAGCGGTTAAGGAGCATGAAGAGCTTGTCAAAACATATCTTCATACGGCAGTTAAGGCCGATGAGCATTCTGTAGCTGCTTTGCATGCTGCTCTCTGGAACGGAGGCATCTTCCTCTATGTTCCGAAAAACGTCGAAGTTAAGGTACCTCTGCAGGCAGTATTGCTGACTGATGATGAAGAAGCGACATTTGCGCCGCATATTCTGATCATCGCGGATACCAATAGTACGGTGACTTATGTAGACAACTACGTGTCTGGCGACAGCTCGAAAGCCGTTACCCACAACGGTGCGGTTGAGATTTTTGCCAAATCGGGCGCGAAGGTGCGCTACGCAACCATTCACCAAATGGGAACGAACGTAACGGATCTCAGCTACCGTCGTGCTATCATCGACAACGATGCGTCCATGGAATGGATCGTCGGCGAAATGAACAGCGGCGACACGATGAGTGACACGCATACGATTCTGAAAGGAAACGGATCGACTTCCGATTCCAAAATCATCGCGGTCGGCTCCGGCTCGCAGAAACTGAACTATACGACCCGTGCGAACCATTTCGGCAAATCTTCCGAGAGCCAAATGATCACCCGTGCTGTCATGCGTGAAGAAGCTCAGGCGATCATCAACGGCATCACGAAGATCGAACATGGCGCAACGAAATCCGACGGACAACAAACGGAAAAAGTGCTCATGCTGAGCCCTAAAGCCCGTGGTGACGCGAACCCGATTCTGCTTATTGACGAGGATGACGTTAAGGCAGGTCACGCGGCATCCGTCGGCCAGGTGAATCAGGAGCAAATCTACTACCTGATGTCCCGCGGTATTTCCCGTGAAGTCGCCGAGTCGCTGATCATCTACGGTTTCTTGGCACCGGTCGTTTCCCAAATTCCGCTCGAGGGCCTTCAGAAACAACTGCAGGCTGTCATTGAAGGGAAGTTGGGACAATGAACAACGCCATTCGCGAGCAGTTTCCGATTCTGAAGCAGGAGATCAACGGTCATCCTCTGGTGTATCTTGACAGCGCGGCGACTTCGCAGAAGCCGCTGGCCGTGATTGAAGCGCTGCGCCATTATTATGAATATGATAATGCGAACGTGCACCGTGGTGTGCATACGCTCGGCAGCCGTGCTACCGATGCTTATGAAGGCGCACGCGAAAAAGTGGCGAAGTTCATTCATGCGAAGAGCACCAAGGAAATTATTTTTACACGCGGAACGACGACGGCATTGAATATGGTCGCTTCGTCCTACGCGCGCTCCGTTCTCAAGGAAGGCGATGAAATCGTCCTGACCCCGATGGAGCATCACAGCAATCTCATTCCATGGCAACAGGTGGCAAAAGCCACCGGTGCCGTGCTCAAATATGTTAAACTACAAGAAGACGGTTCGGTGACCTTATCTGAAGTCGAGAAAGTGGTATCGGACAAAACGAAGATTATTTCCATGGCGTACGTCTCTAACGTAATGGGCGTCATTAATCCGGTGAAGGAAGTCGCGGCTCTCGCGCACCGGCATGGTGCCATTATGGTGGTTGACGGAGCTCAAAGCACTCCCCATATGAAGGTAGACATGCAGGATCTGGATTGCGATTTCTATGCATTATCAGGTCATAAAATGTGCGGACCTACCGGCATTGGCGTGCTGTACGGCAAAAAAGAATTGCTCGAATCCATGGAACCTGTGGAATTCGGCGGCGAAATGATCGATGATGTCGGCCTGTACGATTCTACGTGGAAGGAACTGCCTTGGAAGTTCGAGGGCGGCACTCCGATTATTGCGGGAGCCGTCGGGCTTGGAGCAGCCATTGATTTTCTCGAAAGCATCGGAATGGATGCCATCGAGGCGCATGAACATGAACTGGCTACTTATGCAGTAAGCCGTTTGTCCGAGATTGAAGGACTTAAGCTTTACGGTCCGCGTGAGCGGAAAGTGGGCTTGGTCACGTTTAATCTGGGGGATGTTCATCCGCATGATGTGGCGACGGTTCTGGATGCCAGCGGTATTGCCATCCGCGCGGGGCATCACTGCTGCCAGCCGCTGATGCGCTGGCTGGAGGCAAGCTCCACGGCCCGTGCAAGCTTTTATTTGTATAATACCAAAGAAGATGTGGACCGTCTGATCAGCGCATTAATCCAGACAAAGGAGTATTTTGGCTAATGCAACTTGATGACTTGTACCGGCGCGTGATTATGGATCATTACAAGAATCAGCGCAACCGGGGTAAATTCGAAGACGGAACCGTTACGGTGGATCTGAATAATCCGACCTGCGGCGACAAGATTTCGCTACAGCTCAAGGTGGATAACGGAATCGTGCAAGATGCTAAATATACAGGTGAAGGCTGCTCCATCAGCATGTCTTCCGCATCTATGATGACCGAAGCTGTCAAAGGCAAAACGGTCGAGGAAGCACAGGACCTGGCTTCCCGTTTCTCCTCGTTGATGCAGGGGGAAGACGTTCATTTTGACGATTACGAGGATATTGAAGCTTTGTCCGGAGTTAACAAGTTCCCTGCCCGCATCAAGTGTGCCACTCTTGCGTGGAATGCACTGCGGAAAGGGATTGACGAGGATCAGCATAACCATAAATGATAGGGAGGTTCAAACCCATGGCTAAAAAGGCCCCTGATATTGAAGAGTACAAATATGGGTTCCGCGACGAACACAAAGCGGTTTTCCAAACGGGCAAAGGTTTGACCCGTGAAATTGTCACCGAAATTTCCAAAATTAAAAACGAACCGGAATGGATGCTGGAATTCCGTTTGAAGTCCCTGGAGCAGTTCGAGAAAATGCCGATGCCTAAATGGGGCGGCGACCTCGATGAACTGGACTTTAACGATATCCAGTACTATGTAAGACCTTCCGAAAAGCAAGGCAAGACTTGGGAAGAGGTTCCTTCCGAAATCAAGGAAACCTTCGACAAGCTGGGTATTCCGGAAGCGGAGCAGAAGTTCTTGGCCGGCGTATCGGCTCAGTACGAGTCCGAAGTTGTATATCATAATATGCAAAAGGATCTTGAGGACCAAGGCGTTATCTTTACGGATACCGACACGGCGCTCAGAGAGCATCCTGAAATTTTGAGAGAATATTTTGCAACGGTGGTTCCGCCATCCGATAACAAATTCGCGGCTCTGAACAGCGCAGTTTGGTCCGGAGGCAGCTTCATCTACGTTCCAAAAGGCGTAAAATGCGAAATTCCGCTGCAAGCCTATTTCCGGATTAACTCCGAGAACATGGGACAATTCGAACGTACACTCATTATTGCTGACGAAGGCAGCTTCGTTCACTATGTTGAGGGTTGTACCGCTCCGATTTACAGCACGAACTCGCTGCACAGCGCAGTTGTTGAGATCATTTGTAAAAAGGATGCCCGCGTCCGTTATACAACGATTCAAAACTGGGCACCAAACATCTATAACCTTGTGACCAAACGTGCCGTTGCCGAAGAAAATGCAACCATGGAATGGGTTGACGGCAACATCGGCTCCAAGCTGACCATGAAGTATCCTGCGGTTCTTTTGAAAGGACGCGGCGCGAAAGGCATGGTATTGTCGATCGCGGTTGCAGGTAAAGGCCAGCATCAGGATGCCGGCGCTAAAATGATTCACCTGGCACCGGATACGACATCCACGATCGTGTCGAAATCCATCAGTAAGCATGGCGGTAAAGTCACTTACCGCGGTCTGGCTTCCTTCGGACGCAACGCGGACGGAGCAAAATCCAACATTAAATGCGATACGCTGATTCTGGATAACGAGTCCACTTCGGATACGATTCCGTACAACGAGATCAAAACCGACAACATCGTTCTGGAGCATGAAGCAACGGTATCCAAAGTATCCGAAGATCAACTGTTCTACCTCATGAGCCGCGGTCTGACCGAAGCGGAAGCGACGCAAATGATCGTTATGGGCTTCATCGAGCCGTTCACGAAGGAACTGCCGATGGAATATGCGGTAGAAATGAACCGCCTGATCAAGTTCGAAATGGAAGGAAGTATCGGTTAACCTTTACGCATAAGGTCTCCGATATCCTTTAATCAAAACGTGTCTGACGTGACTTTTACACTTCGGTGTTAAGGTCACCCGGACACGTTTTTTTGTAATCGCAAGAAAAAACGACATTTTAATCCGTTCTATCATGACAGAACGGATATTTCCAATATCCGCTCCCTTTCGAGTTGCATTTTAATCGGCTCCCAGTAGGGGAGGGCCTATTCAGGAGAAGAAAAATATGAAGAGCACAAAAAGCGTGTCTTGGCGTAATGCCAAGACACGCTTTACTGTGAAGCGGTATTATAAAAAGATCTGATCGATACCGATGTCGCGCTCAGAGGAGAGGTCCACAAACCGGTCCCCGGTGTTGACGAGCGGACGGAAGAAATCAGCCGGATTGGTCATTACAATGGTGCCGGTTTCTCCGGTTGAAAGAACTACATGTTTACCGATGAAGTTAGGAAGCATATGGCGAATAAATGCTTGGGTGGCGTTGGCGCTGAGTTTACCAAAGCTCATGCTGTGCAGCTCGCGCATGACAGTAAGCAGTTCCTGTTTGGACTGGTAAACGCGATTCATGCTCATGGCACTGAAGACATCGGCCACGGCTGTAATGCGAGAGAATGGATGTATTTCTTTTTTGTCGATGGCATGGGGATAACCGCTGCTGTCATCACGTTCATGATGCTGCAGGGCAACCAAAGCCGGAATGGTGTCGGTTGAGGAGCTGCGGATGATGTCGTGTCCATAAATCGTATGCATCTTCATTTCTTCAAACTCTTCTGATGTAAGCTTGCCCGGTTTGTTCAGCAGGCTTCCTGGAATTCGGCACTTTCCGATGTCGTGAAGATAACCGGCTCTGCCTGCTTCGTAGGCTTCCTCTTTGGAGAAACCGAGCCAGGATGCGATATAATAGGATAGAATTCCCACCTGCATCGAGTGGTTGTATGTATAGTCGTCATTCTGATCAATGCAAAGCATAAGAGACACGATGTCTTTATGTTCCTTTAATTGATCAACCAGGGGCTCCATGATATCATCTACCACGGTTTCATTAAAGCGGCCGGTTGCTAACGCTTCCATGTACAAGGACTCGAATCCGTCTACAGCATTCTCTAAAAAGGGTTTCGTTTTCTGTAGTAGCTCATGCTGCTGTGTGTGTAACATCGTGATTTCCGGCTGAAGGACAGCAGGCTCAATATCCGCATAATCAACGCCATGCTGCATCAGCTTTCTAATCTCTTCCTCGTCCAGTTCAGTCCCTTTTTGCAAAACGTGAAGACCGATTTCACTAAATGTATCCGCAAGCAGCCGGTCGCCTGGTTTTAAGTCTGTGACATGCACTTTCAAGCAATACGTCACTCCATTTCTTCAAAATTCGACATCTGTTATCAACTATCATATCAAGAAAAAAATGGATTGACAATGCCAATGTTCCCAGAGCTACAGGCTTACGGTTGGGTCCCAAGGACCCTTTTGGTGGCCTTTCCACTCAGAACCATCGTCCCAGATTTCCTTTTTCCAAATCGGGACAGATTGCTTGAGTTTCTCAATGGCGTATCGGCTGGCTTCATAGCAGTCATCTCGATGTCCTGTGGAGACGGCGATGATTACGCTGGTTTCCATAATATCCACCTTCCCGATTCGGTGCGAGATGGCGCATAAGGTTCCGGGCCAGCGGGTATCCATATCTTTGCCGATCGCTTCAAGCTGGGATAGAGCCATGGGAATATAAGCCTCATACTCCAGATGCACGGTACGCTGTTCACCGGTCATTTCGCGCGTGGTGCCCACAAATGAGAGAGTTGCCCCGTGATTCGGGTTCAATACCTTGGAGGTCACTTCATCGACAGATAAAGGCTGGTCGGTAATGCAGTAGCGGCCATCTTTGGACTCGACATGGACAGGAGCCTGTCCGTCTCCTCCGGAAACGGGAGGAATCAGGGCGATTTCTGCACCTTCCGTAATAAGGTAGTCCCCTGGAGCATATTCCTGATTTACGGCGACAAAAGAAACGGAGATCTGCGAGGCAGCCTCCGGGTAGGACTGGGACAGTTCTATTTTTAGCTCATCGGCGGTAATTTCGGACTTTTGTACAGAATAGGTAAGAACTGAGGTTTGCAATCGTTCTGCAAGACCTGCAAATAGTTGAATGCGAAGTAGCATTTTTTCACCTCAAACATGGATGTTAGTGTATCCAATATACCATATCCGTTTTGAAAATGTTATGCTTATGCCCTAAAGGGTAGCTTGTATAAGGGCCTTACTGCACTCGTAAAGAAAGGGAGGACTTTTGCTATGCAAGGGAACCAGCCTAAATCCATTACCATACTGCACACGAATGATATACACAGCCATTTTGAAAAGGTAAGCTCCATTGCAGCATATATTGCAGAAGCGCGCGAAACGGAAAGCGGAAGTCCTCTGCTGCTGGTGGATATCGGTGACCATATGGACCGGACGGCTATGGAAACGGAAGGCACGATGGGCGGAGCTAACGTTGATATTCTGAATCTCACCGGGTACGACGTTATTACTATAGGAAATAACGAGGGATTAACGTTGACGCCTGAGGACCTGGCGAGTGCCTATTCAGGGCTTCTGGCCGAAGTTGTATGCTGCAATATTATTGAAAAGGCAACAGGCGCTCCCCCGGCCTGGATGAAGAAGCATACCATTATTGAAAAAGGGGACATCAGGATAGGGATCACGGGAGCGACTGCACCGTTCGCGGCTTTCTATGAACTGCTGGGTCTGGATGCATTGGAGCCTGAGGCAGCGATTGAGCAGGAAATCAGCCTGCTCCGTCCGCAAGTGGATATTGTGGTCCTGCTCTCCCACTTAGGGTTGGCAACGGATCAGCGGCTTGCAGAGCGGCTGCAGGGGCTTGATTTGATTCTGGGCGGACATACCCATCATCTTCTCGAAAAACCGCTTCAGATCGAAAATACGACAGTCTGCGGGGCAGGAAAGTTCGGAGATTATGTGGGCAGAGTCCGCATGGTGCAGCAGCCGGGCGGAACATATCAAGTTGCGGAGGGGGGCTGCATACCGGTCGATACGGAGAGATTCGACGAAAACGTCAGCAATGCGCTGGTCACCCACCGTCTTCATGCTGAAGAGGCCCTGAAAGAGACGGTGGCGGTTACGGATCGGATTCTGTCCCTGGATTATACGGTGGAGTCCCCGTTTGGAAATTTGCTTGCACAGGCTGTTCGCAGATATACCCAAACGGAAATCGCCCTTGTGAACACCGGGCAACTGCTTGGTCCGCTCCCTGAAGGGGAAATATCGGCCGGTCTGCTCCATACGCTGTGTCCATCGCCGATAAACGCCTGCGTGATTAAACTCAAAGGGAGGGATATCCGCCTTACCCTTGAACAAAGCCTTCTTTCCGAATTTTGGAGCCGTGAAATCAAGGGCTTCGGCTTCCGTGGGGAAATTTTGGGGAATATAGCGATTGATGGTTTGGAAGTCTTGTATGATGCAGGGGCTATCCCTTATGATAGGATTGTCCAAATTACATTTATGGGAGAGCAGCTACAGGACGAACAGGTGTATGAGGTTGGAACGCTTGACATGTTCACTTTCGGAATCGGATATGAACGTATCGCGTTGGGACAAAGTCCCGAGTTTTTACTGCCCGACTTTCTTCGCGATCTGCTGCGCCTTGAGCTGCAGCGTCCGGGAAGTCTGGATGAAAGCGAGCAATGCAGATGGGCTAAGGTCCACTAAGATTTCCTGGGGGAGGAAGCAATGGATACAATTACGGCGATCATTTTAGGGATTGTGGAAGGAATTACGGAATTTATTCCCGTCTCTTCAACCGGACATATGATTTTGACATCGAAGCTGCTGGGCTACAACGATCAGGATCCGGTCATGAAAACATTTGAGGTGGTCATTCAGCTAGGTGCGATTCTCGCAATCGCTTTGGTTTATTGGCGGCGTATCCTCGATCTATTCGGCATCAAAAGAATGAATGCAGATCGGGGCAGTCTTATCCCGCGAAAACGCCTGAATTTGCTGCATGTCATTATCGGTATCGCACCTGCTCTTATCGTTGCTTTTTTTGCAAGGGACTTTATTAAAAGCCTGTTCAGTGCAAGCACCGTCATTTGGGCCTTAATCGCCGGGGGCGTGTTTATGATCTTCGCGGAATGGTTTAATAAGTCTAAAGCCAGAATTACAGCCGAAACCATGGATGATTTGTCTTACAAGCAAGTGTTCCTGATTGGTATTTATCAGATTCTTTCCGTACTATGGCCGGGATTTTCACGTTCGGGCTCCACGATTTCCGGGGGGATGCTGGCAGGCGCAAGCTACAAGGCTTCGGCTGATTTTTCATTCCTGATGGCGATTCCGATTATGGTTGCGGCTTCGGGATATGAGATGCTGGATTCCTATCAAAACCTGACTAAGGATACGCTTGGACTGTTTGCGATTGGATTCATATTGGCATTTGTGGTAGCTTATATCGTCGTTCTCGCATTTATGAAGCTGATTCAAAAAATCCGGCTCACGCATTTTGCGGTATACCGGTTTATTTTGGCCATCGTTTTTTGGTTGTTCATCATGCGCTGATCCCGTCTTTTGCCTGGCCAAGGAAGGTGTGCCCGGAAAAACGGTATCGGTACCTGAACATTCATTTACAGATTAATCGAATAACGGCGCCTTGGCCGCCTAAGTCCGTTATTCAGGGCAGGAGAGGATAGCTTTGCGTTTAGTACCCGTTCGAAAGCTGCAGGAAGGAATGCGGATCGGTAAAAAGATCTACAGTGATGAAGGCATCATCCTTTTGGCCGATGGCGTCGTATTGACAGCTCCGCTGATTCGTCGGCTCGTTGAGCTGGACATCGGCTATATTTACATAGAAGACGGTTTGACAGAGGGAATCGATATTCCTGAAATGCTTCAAGAGGAGACGCGGCGCAACGCGCTGCAGAATATCCGCAAAAATTTTCAGCGTCTGTCCGAAACCTCCAAAATGGCAAAAGGGTACTTTCATCTGGGGAAAGATTTTGGAAAAGTTATGGAGTCTATCTTGTGTGACGTCAGCTCTCAGGAGGACTCCATGATTCTGCTCATGGACATGAACACCGCAGACCAATATTTGTATAAGCATTCCCTCAATGTATGTGTCTATTCGCTTGTTCTCGGCATCGCCAATGGATATTCACAGGAGCAGCTAATGATGCTTGGTCTGGGGGCTCTGCTGCATGATATCGGCAAGACACAAATTCCGCAGCGTGTCCTGTCCAAACCGCAGAAATTAACGGATGAAGAGTTTCGGATGATGCAGGCCCATACGGAGATCGGATACAAAATATTGAAAGAAGAGCCCAATATTCCTCTTTTGGCTGCGCATTGTGCCTTTCAGCATCATGAACGGATGAACGGCAGCGGGTACCCGCGCGGAATCGAAGGCAATGCTATTCATGAGTACGCCCAGTGGGTAGCCCTTGCAGATTCCTACGATGCGATGACATCGCACCGCGTATACAGACCGGCCATGCTGCCGCATCAAGCCGTTGAGGTTCTGTACGCAGGCTCGGGAACATTATATGAACAAAAAAAGCTGGAGCTCTTTCGGGACAGGGTAGCGATCTATCCGCCGGGACTGTCCGTTAAATTAAGCACCGGCGAGACAGGCGTAGTATCCAGAATTCATTCGAACATGCCGCATCGTCCAGTCATACGCATTCTGGGAGACGCTGAGGGCCAAACTCTGCAGACGCCTTATGAAGTGGACCTTGCCAGCAAACTTTCCGTAATCATTACGGATGTGGATGGAACGGATACGCAGCCCACTTCTTTTGAGCACTAAGGAGGCAGATCCATGAAGCGACAGGTCAAAGCACCGATCCAGCAGTGGGGCAGCGTTATTTTCCGCTACCGCTGGGCTGTCGTCACGGCATGGGTCTTTTTGATTTGTTTTCTTGGTTTTTTTGCTGTTCGTACGCCTTCCTTGCTTCAGGACAGCGGCTTTGTGCCAAACGGAAGCTCATCCGAAGAGGGAATCGTCTTTCTGGAGGAAAAGCTGGGCATGTCCGCGGCATCAATGGATATCGTTCTTGAGAGCACTTCAGGCGAGAACCTGACGACTTCCGTGGCGCAGAATCGAATCTGGAAAGAGCTTGCCCCGCTACGAAATGAGCCGTTCGTCCAGGACATGTACTCAAGCATCGTGACTCGGCGTACCGGTGAAGATGATATAATGGCGTTTACGGTACTCCTGAAGGAGACATCAAGTGAGGCTCTCGGACATTTCGAGGCCATTAAGGCAGCCGTACCGCAGGTGAACGGAACCCATACCTATATAACGGGCAATTTGGCCGTTTATCACGATATGAGCAGCGCAGTCAGGCATGATATCGTCCGGGCCGAATCCTTCGGAATCCCGGCGGCGCTTTTCATTCTGCTGCTCCTGTTCGGCACGCTTCCCGCCGCGGTATTGCCGATTGCGGTCGGACTTGGAAGTGTTGCCGTTACCATGGGCAGCCTTTATTTTGTGGCGGTTCAGGGCGTGGCGTTAAGCAACTTCCTGCCGAACATGGTCACCATGCTTGGTCTTGCCGTGGGTATAGACTATGCGCTTTTCATGGTGAGCCGTTTCAGGGAAGAGCTGAAGAGTGGAACGGTAGAGGATGCGTTGAATGTCACATGCGGGACAGCAGGCAGATCCGTGCTCTATTCTGGCGGAGCCGTTATAGCGGGCCTGCTGGCATTGTGTTTCATCCAGCTCCCAGTTTTTCGTTCGCTGGCTTTGGGTGGGATGCTGGTTGTGCTTACATCGGTGGTAGCCGCGGCCACGCTTCTTCCCGCGCTTCTTGGAATCATGGGACACCGTATTTTCGCCTGGCCCATTGGGCTGCGGCATCAGAAGGAGTTTAACGGAAGAGGCGGCCAAGCATGGATCCGGATATCGCAGTTTATCATGTCACGACCTGCGTTGATTGCCGTCATGGTTACGGCAGCGCTGCTGGCAACCGCACTGCCTACGCTGAACATGAAGCTCGGGATTCCTTCCGCCGAGGTGCTTCCGCCGTCCTATACCTCCAGATACGGGGCGGATCTGATGAAAAAGGCATACGACATTAAAGAAGCCAACGCCATTATGATTGCCGTCGGACTTGATCAGCCTTATCAGGATCAGGCTTCTATCCGGCTGATGAAATCATACGCGTCCACGATCAGGAATTTGCCCGGCGTGCACCGGGTGGAGAGCTATGCCAGCTTTCTTAAGGATGATTCCAATACGATAAGTCCGGAGCTTCAAAAAGAAGTGGAGAAGCGGCATGCGGCTAAAGGGAACGCAGCGGTCATTGCCGTCGTGCCGGAGAACGGGGAAACCGATCCGGCTACCGTCAAGCTGGTGCAAGAATTAAGGGAGCACCCGCCGGAAGGAGTGAACGGCTTCTTTGTTACCGGTCCCCCCGCATACAAGCTGGATATCATGGACAGGATTCAAAGCGGAGTTCCGTACGTGCTGGTCACGGTTCTGCTGCTGACCTATACGATTTTGTTCGCTGCCTTCCGCTCCGTGCTGCTACCTTTGAAGGCAGTAGTCATGAATTTACTGAGCCTCGGTGCCAGCTTCGGTCTGATCACCCTTGTTTTTCAGCATGGGTACGGGGCGTCTTGGATTCAAGTCAGCTATACCGGGAGTGTGTTTGCGGTCCTGCCGGTTCTTGTATTCTGCGTCGTATTCGGCATCTCGATGGATTATGAAGTCATGATGCTGTCACGTATTGCGGAGGCTTACCGAAACGACAGGAATAATGAACGAAGCACTGCCATAGGATTGCAGAGAACCGGTGGAATGATCACCGGGGCGGCATTGATTCTGGCTGTGGTAGCGGGCGCCTTCATGTTCACGGACAACGAGCTGATGAAAGCGCTCGGACTTGGTCTGACCGCCTCTGTGCTGATTGATGTGACCATTGTCAGGATCCTGCTCGTCCCCGCTTTAATGAAGCTGATGGGTAGGGCTAACTGGTGGCTACCAGCTTGGTTATCTTTTTTTAAGAGGACTGAACCGGATATCGTACAAGGAGACTCTCATCGCTCATGAAGACAGCGGGAGAGTTTTTGTTCACTTCATGGTATGATAAAAAGAAGTATCGCTACAGGACTGATGCTTCCGGAAGATGGATTGCCCATGATCCCGTCTGCGATAATGCTAGGTTTAAATAAAGAAATAAGGTGAGGAAAAGAATGAATACTGTACAACTGTCACCCATCAATGATCCATGGGATCCCATTGGTTCGCTCCGTACTTATGGCCGTCATGTGCTGACGAGCGTGGAAATGACAGTCACTCATTTATGCAACATGCGCTGCGAGCATTGCGCCGTAGGAGATATGCTCGTGATGAAAGAAGCCGATTTTTTACCGCTGGATCTGATGCTCAGAAGACTGGATGAGGTCGAACATCTGCAAACGATCAGCTTGACCGGAGGCGAGCCGTCTTTCCGGGAAAAAACGGTGAATGAAGTTATTGTACCTTTGCTTCGTTATGCCAAGGAACGCGGCATCCGGACGCAAATCAACTCCAACCTGACGCTGGATATCGGCCGGTACGAGAAAATGCTCCCGTATCTGGATGTCATGCATATTTCGTTCAACTATTTAAACGGTGACGATTTCCACGAGGTGGGTTTTGCGAACAGCAATCACCCGGTACCCAAAGAAACGGCTTACCGCATGTACGATAAAATGATGGAAAATGCCGTCAAGCTCAGCGAAGCCGGCATGTTTATTTCAGCCGAATCCATGATTAATTATCGGACGCATACAAAGCTGGCCGGAATTCACAAACTAATACAAGAAATGGGCTGCAAGCGTCATGAAGTCCATCCGATGTATGCCTCTAATTTTGCCAGTGCGCTGCCAGTCCTTTCGCTAGAAGAAACACGCATGGCTATTGATTCTTTGCTTGATGTACGTGATCCTGAGATGTGGATGCTGTTCGGAACGCTGCCTTTCTATGCGTGCAGCGAAAGTCCTGAGGATATGAAGCTGATCCGACGTTTGGCGTCGGAACCGAACGTAACGGTACGCAATGATCCCGATGGCCGCAACCGGGTGAACGTCAATCTGTTTTCCGGCGATGTCTACGTGACCGACTTTTCGGATGTTCCACCATTCGGGAATATTCAGAGCAGCCGGCTTGATGATATTTTTACGAAATGGCAAACCGATCATCCGCTGAATAAAACGATAAACTGCCACTGCGATGCAGCAGGATGCTGCGGACCGAATCTGCTGGTGAAAGATATGTATTATAAGGATACGGATTTTAGCATAAGGCAAGCTAACATATTTTAAGAAATGGGGCGTTTCAATTGGACGGGGAGTTAGAAATAGGCAAGCTATTATTCAACCTTTTCCTGGTTTTGCTGCTTGTATTCTTTAACGGGGTGTTTGTCGCGGCAGAGTTCTCGCTTGTTAAAATGCGCCAATCCCGGCTGACACAGCTGGTGAGCGAGGGCAACCGCATGGCGAATTATGCTCTGAAAGTAAACAATAAGCTGGATGCGTATCTGTCTGCCACGCAGTTCGGCATCACGCTAGCATCCCTGGGACTCGGGTGGATTGGCGAGCCTGCCATCTCGCATCTCCTGGTACAGCCGCTCATGTATAAAGCCGGAATTACGGACAGTACGCTGATTGCGACAGTGTCCGTCATTATCGGTTTCTGTATCATTACTTTTTTGCACATCGTTCTTGGAGAGCTTGCGCCAAAGTCCCTGGCGATTCAGAAAACGGAAGGGGCGGCGCTGCTGCTGTCCGCTCCGCTGATGCTTTTTTATAAAACATTCTTTCCGTTTATCTGGCTGTTGAACGCATCTGCCAACGTGATTTTACGGTTATTTGGCGTACAGCCTGCAACGGAATCAGAAGCTGCGCATTCTGAAGAGGAAATCCGCATATTAATGAATCAGAGCGCCAAAAGCGGAGTGATCGACAAAGATGAGATGAAGCTGATGGACAACATCTTCGAATTCTCCGATCTGCTGGCACGCGAAATTATGCTGCCTCGTACAGACATGGACTGCCTGTACACGAATAACACGCTGGAGGAAAATCTCCAAATCATCAACGACACCAAGCATTCCCGTTATCCTGTCGCTGTAGAGGACAAGGATCAAATTCTCGGGTTCGTACATATCACGGATTTCCTGCTTGCGGATGAGGAGCATCAGAAGGAACTTACCTCATTGGTGCGTCCGATCCTGAATGTTCCGGAGTCGATGGAAATCAGCCATGTACTCCGCCTGATGCAGAAGAAACATGCCCAGCTTACGCTGGTCGTGGACGAGTATGGCGGGACGGCCGGGATGCTTACTGCCGAAGAAATTCTGGAGGAAATTGTCGGCGAGCTGTACGATGAATTTGAGGATGAACGTCCGGATGTGGAGATTCAAGAGGATTTCATCTCCGTGGATGGCCGTATGCTGATCGAAGACGTGAATGATCTGACCGGCGTCATCATTGAGGACGATGAGGTGGACTCCATCGGCGGCTGGTTGTTCAAGGAACTGGAAGGCAATCCGGTCAAGGGCAGAATGATTCAGATGAATAATTTTATATTCGAGGTTGAGGAATCGACCAGACTCCGGATAACCCGGGTCAACATCCATCGCGTTGCCGCAGCCGAGACTAGCAG
Source organism: Paenibacillus dendrobii (assembly GCF_009807035.1). Lineage (GTDB taxonomy): Bacteria > Bacillota > Bacilli > Paenibacillales > Paenibacillaceae > Paenibacillus_AQ > Paenibacillus_AQ dendrobii. The sequence goes on along the minus strand of NZ_WUBI01000001.1, from coordinate 2,404,247 downwards.
CGAAGAGGAAGGGGCGGCCAACGGGGATTAAGGGGGGAGTAATGTCAGGGAAACAGCTGCTTCTCATCGGATTCGGACTTTTGCTTCTGTATATTTTGTTTACGGCGGGAGCACCGTTTCTGCTGGCTGCCCTGGTTGCCATTTCGCTTGAGCCTGTCCACGGCATGATGATGGCGAAGTTCAAATGGAACCGGGTTGCGGCCGCTTCCCTCACATGTACCTTGTTTCTGCTTCTGGTTCTGCTTCTGGTGTACATGCTGGGGCTGCAGGTATTCGGCCAGCTGGTGGAATATTGGAAGAATGCGCCCTCCTATTTTGCGGCTGCCAATGATTTTGCGCAAAACACGATGATACAAGCCCGGGGGTGGCTCGACCGCATCCAGCCGGATTTGGCTGAAAGCTTACGCGTACTTTTGTCCAACGTAACGCAATATGCGGAATCCTTTGCCAATTCATTGTCTTCGACGTTCTTGGATTTTGCCAAAGGGATTCCGGGAATGTTCATCTTTTTTGTTGTTTTCTTCGTCGCGGTATATCTGTTCAGCTACGGCCTGCCTGCATTGCGTTCGGGTCTGCTGTCCCTTTTTGAAGATGAAATGCAAGGCCAGATCCAGCAGGTGCTGCACAGTCTGAAAATGTCGATATTCGGTTTTATTCAGGCTCAGATGATACTCAGTGCTTTTACGTATGTTGTCACCTTAACCGGGCTGCTAATTCTGAACATTCACTATCCGCTCGCGATTGCCATGCTGATTATGTTCGTGGATATTTTGCCGATCCTGGGTGTAGGATCTGTCCTGATTCCATGGGCATTGTATATGTTTATCGCTGGCGATTCCTACACGGGCTTCGGATTATCGCTATTGTTTGTTATTATTACGGTGGCAAGGCGCGTACTTGAACCGAAGGTGATCGGTGATTCGGTCGGCATTGGGGCGCTTTCAGCGCTCGTCAGCATGTACATCGGGTTTAAGCTGGTAGGTGTGATTGGCGTTTTTATCGGGCCGCTGGTGGTGATCATCTATTCTGCTGTCCGCAAGGCGGGATTATTTCAGATCAAGATCAAATTCTAAGTAGTCTTCTCAAGGACTCCCTGGACAAGTTTCGGCTTGTTTCGAGGGAGTTCTTTCGCTTTCTTTACGATTTTTTGTTCAGATTCCACGAATGTCTCATATGTTAGTTACGAAGAGACTGATGGGATACCTTGTCATCGGCCTTGTACATGATGCAGAAGGAGGAGCCTTTGGTGAATGTGAACAACAACCAGGTGAGAGTCTATAAGCCCTTTATCGGGCCGTTTGATCCATGTCCGCCGATGCTGTACAGAACGTACGTCGTGCCGCCAAACCAATATATTACCTTCCAGCCGCTCGATTGGCCGCAGTTTAGCCTGCAGGAAGCCTTGACGCGTGGAACGCTCTGGCCTAATTTGTTTAGTCCTTATAGTCCCAACCGGAGTCAGCAGGGAGGGGGAGCCTGATGTCTGAGAATCAGAAGCCCGAAAATATGGGGCCGGCCAATATCATGCCGAGCAATGTCGGTCCGGCAAACGTGATGCCAAGTAATGTGAGTCCGGCAAACGTGATGCCAAGCAATGTTGGTCCGGCAAACATGATGCCAAGCAATGTAGGACCAGCAAATCAGAAGCCTGAGCATGTTGGAGCTGCCAATGTGAAGCCTGAAATGCAGAAGGGTGCAGCGATCGATCACAAGTATTATGAGCTTTTGGAACAAATCCAGGTCGTCGATTTCGCATTGGTTGAGCTGAACTTGTATTTGGATACGCATCCGGATGATTTGAAAAGCATTGAGCAGTACAACCGGCTGGCCCAGGAAAGAATTCCGCTGGTCCGACGTTTTCAGGAGCTTTACGGTCCTCTGATGAACTTTGGCCATGCGTATTCCAAATTTCCGTTTGAATGGCCGCAGACGCCATGGCCTTGGCAGGTATGACGAGCGTGAATTCATTATCTCAAGAGGAGGCGGTCCAAACGCATGTGGGTATATGAAAAGAAGCTGCAGTACCCGGTACGCGTCAGTAAATGTGATCCGAAGATGGCAAAGTATTTGCTGGAGCAGTATGGGGGCGCCGACGGGGAGCTGGCTGCAGCCCTGCGGTATTTGAACCAGCGTTATACTATTCCGGACAAAGTCATCGGGTTATTGAACGATATCGGCACGGAAGAATTCGCCCATCTCGAGATGATCGCTACGATGGTCTATAAACAAACAGAAGCTTAATTACAACGAATGTGATATACTCTTCTCAAGGAATAATATACCATGAGGGGATGAAATATCATGGCGATTAAGAAGGTTGCAATTTATTGCAGAAAAAGCCGCGAAGCCGATGATAAGACAACTGCATCTATAGATGGACAAGCTAATTCTCTGATAGAACTATGTGAAAAGCGCGGGTATGTGTATGATTTGTACAGTGAGACAGGATCGTCCCAAGAATGGGATCGTCCAGAGTTCCAGAAGTTGCTGTCCAAGATCAAGCACTATGAATACGATGCCATCGTTTGCACCGAACAATCTCGCTTGACTCGGAACACGAAACATTACGAGGAAGTCAAAGAGATCATGATTAAGGCAGGTTGTGTCCTTGTAACACCAACATCTATGACGGACTATACCAATGAAGATCAAATGTTCAGCGGTGACATTATTGCATTAATTGAAAAGCGAGAATGGCAAACCACTCGAAAGCGTCTTATGAGGGGTTCTAGGGAATCTGCTAAGAAGGGCAATTGGATGGGCAAGAAAGTTCCTTTCGGTTATCGATACAATCGTGATACAAAGAACCTTGAGATTGTCCCGGAGGAAGCCGAGATCATTGTCCGTATGTTCAAAGAGTATGTGTCAGGAAAGTCTACTACAACTATAGCATACGACTTCACCAATGCAGGGCTTACTAATATGCAATGGAGTTCATCCTCTGTGGCACGAATGATTGCCAATGTTGCTTATGCTGGACATTCATCCTATGGACGCACCAAGCAGTACAAACAAGATGGAAAGCGTGTAACAGAGAAGACATCTGCGGAAGATCAAATTTTGATTAAGAACGCTCACGAACCCATCATTTCTCAAGAATTGTTTGATATGGCACAGAGAATTAGAAACGAACGTAACTCCCGACCAGCTGCTTTGAAAGTTGGGAAACATACATTTTCTGGTTTGGTACGTTGTGGAGTCTGTGGTAATATCCACTCATTTCAAAATGCGCACGGTAAGAAGAGAATTACAAGCTGTAGGACACGGACATACAAAGATGATGGAACATACACCACATGCACGAATGGTGGGGCATACGTTGATGACTTTAGAACCCTCTTCCATGAATACTTTGCTCAATATGTCGATCAGCTTGAACAATACATCCATCTCATGACTGATGATGAGGTACAGAATTTTGATGAAGAGATCAAACGTAGAGAAAAGCAGATCGAGAAACTAAACAAGGATATTAAACGAGTGCAGCAAGGATTCGTAATGGAAATCTTCACACCAGATGAGGCTCAAAAGCAAATTGCATCCTTTAAGGAGCAGATCGCATCACTTGAAGAACAGATCGAAACCATGACAGCGGAGAACAATATGTCAGAACACGATAGGGTTTCTGCACGACTTGAAAACATGAGACGTTTTCTAATTCATGGCGACAACATTCCAGAAAATGAAGCAAATGATATTCTGCGTGAATTTATTGATACGATCATCTACACTAAGGAAGGAAATGAGATTAACTTGAAAATCATAATGAAGGAATAAGAAGCTTTCTGGAAAATTACCAGTGACCATTGCTCTGCAATAATAACAGTTAGAAGCCTGGGGCTGCTCTCAACCACAGGCTTTTATCATTTGCTCTATTCGCTGAATATTACGGCCACCATTAAGGTGATTATTGAACCAGCCCACCGAAAAAAATGGCCACACTTCCGGCGATGGAAGCCACCCTATTAACTCGGCTTCGAAATCGTCACCTAGATGGTACCATAAGGGCAATTCGAGAAAACAAAATGAATACCCCTTTGGTTTACAAGCTTTACAAGCCTAAAATGTGCTCTTACTGTAGTTCATAGGATATGATAAAATGTTTTTTAAATGGTGCTTTACGGAATAATTAAGACTGCGCGTTTGGATTTAGGTTTTTCTCAAGAGAGACTCGCGAACTTCATGTTGGATTTATGCCAGTCTAACCTGACCAAATCAGATTATTCTTCATACTTTAATTGAATTTTGAAAAAGTAGAAATGTTAGCTCTGAACAGATTGAATTGTTTATGGAACAAAATAGATATGCAGTATTGGAAAATATGAGGAGATTAAATATGAAATCTGAAAAGCAAATTGAAATAGACTTTATTCAAAAACTACAAGATTTAAAGTACACATATCGAGAAGACATTCGGGATAAAGTGTCTCTTGAAGCTAATTTCAGAGAACATTTTGAGAGATTGAATCGTGTTAAATTAAGCGAATCTGAATTTGCACGCCTCAGGAACAGCATTATCACTGAGGATGTATTTGTTGCGGCTAAGGCATTACGAGAAATCAACACTTTCAAACGTGATGATGACACACCACTACAATATACTCTTGTAAACATCAAAGATTGGTGCAAAAATGAATTTGAAGTGATAAATCAATTGCGTATCAATACAGACAACAGTAACCACCGTTATGATGTTATTATTCTCATTAACGGAGTTCCTGTTGTTCAAATTGAATTAAAAGCTCTACAAATTACACCCAAAAAAGCAATGGAGCAGATTGTAGATTATAAAAATGATCAAGGCAATGGGTATACCAACTCACTTCTTTGTTTTATGCAGCTTTTTATCGTAAGCAATGAAACAAAGACATACTATTTTGCCAATAATCATATAGAACACTTTTGCTTTGATGCAGATGAACGATTTTTGCCAATTTATGAGTTTGCAGATGAGAAGAATAAAAAGATAACGAATCTGTATGACTTCGCGGATAGATTTTTACCCAAATGCACCCTTGGGCAATTAATTAGCCGATATATGGTTCTTGTTGTAAGTGAACAAAAACTGATGATTATGCGTCCTTACCAAATTTATGCTGTTAAGGCGATTATGGATTGCATTGAACAAAATCGTGGCAACGGATACATTTGGCATACTACTGGAAGCGGAAAAACGCTGACTTCTTTCAAAGCATCTACACTTTTGAAGGACAATCCTGAAATTGAAAAGTGTCTATTTGTCGTGGACAGAAAAGACCTCGACAGACAAACACGCTTAGAATTTAATAAGTTCCAAGAAGGCTGCGTCGAGGAAAACACAAATACCGAAAGTTTGGTTAGGCGCCTTACTTCTGACGACTATAAAGACAAGGTGATTGTTACCACCATCCAAAAGCTTGGATTAGCCCTTGATGATGACAGCAGACGTAATCAAGAGAAAAAGAAAAAAGGTGAGCTCACCTTTAAACAAAGATTAGAAAAACTCAGGGATAAACGAATGGCAATTATTTTTGATGAATGCCATCGTTCCCAGTTCGGAGATAACCATGATGCCATAAAGACTTTTTTTCCGAAATCACAGCTTTTCGGCTTTACTGGAACACCAATTTTTGAAAAGAACTCTACATATAAGAAAATTGATGGCACCGTAGGCTCTTACAGAACAACAGAAGATGTATTTCAACAGCAGCTTCATGCCTACACCATAACAAATGCAATTGACGATGGTAATGTATTGCGTTTTCATATCGATTATTTCAAACCAGAAGATGATAAGAAGGCTGCCAAAGTATCCTCTAAGGAATATAAGCGTGCAGTTGTAGAAGCAATCTTATCTAAGCATGATGCAGCCACATATAACAAACGGTATAATGCACTCTTTGCAACATCTTCGATTAATGACGCAGTCGAGTATTTTGAACTGTTTAAAACTCTGCAAGAAGAACTCAAAAATAGTGGAGATGAGAAATTTAATCCACTAAATATTGCTTGCGTCTTTTCTCCACCAGCTGAGGGCAATAAAGATGTGAAACAACTTCAGGAAGATCTTGTACAAGAAAAAGCCGACAATGAGCAGGAACCCGATAAGAAAAAAGCAGCCCTTAAAGCTATTATTGATGATTACAACGCCCAATATGGCACGATCCACAGCATAAACGAATTTGACTTGTATTATCAGGATGTTCAAAAACGTATTAAAGACCAACAATATACAAATGCAGATTATCCGCACAAAAACAAAATTGATATAACTATAGTTGTGGATATGCTGTTAACTGGCTTTGACTCTAAGTATTTAAATACTCTGTATGTTGATAAAAATTTAAAGCAGCACGGCTTAATTCAGGCCTTCTCAAGAACAAATCGTGTTCTAAATCCCACAAAACCATATGGTAACATCATTGACTTTAGAGGGTTGGAAAATGAGGTCGATGATGCGATCAAACTCTTTTCTGGTACAGAACGGAGCGAGAAAGTTAAAGAGATTTGGATTGTTGAACCAGCTCCTGCCGTGGTTAAAAAGTTGGATAAGGCTGTTGCCGAACTGGAAAAATTCATGCTATCACATGGGTTGGAGTGTAAACCGGAAGAAGTAAGCAACCTGAAGGGTGATACAGCACGCGCAAACTTTATTGATAAATTTAAAGAGATACAACGCCTTAAAACGCAACTAGACCAATATACAGATATAAAAGTAGATCAGACAGCAATTATTGAGAAATTGCTACCTGAGGACACCTTGCGCGCATTCCGCGGGGCATATATTGAAACTGCTCAAAGGTTAAAAGCGCAGCAAGGTAAAGATATTGTGGGTAAAGCGCCAGAAATTGAACAAATCGACTTTGAGTTTGTTTTGTTCTCCTCTGCCATTATTGATTATGATTACATCATGTCGCTAATTTCAAAGTACACACAACCTGACGTTCCTAAAAAAGATAAAATGTCAAAAAAAGAGTTGATTGATCTTATATCATCAACCTCCAATTTGATGGATGAACGAGAAGATATCGAAGAATATATCAACACTTTGGAAGTAGGCAAGGGATTGGATGAAAAATCCATAAGGGAAGGCTATCAAAAATTCAAGGCAGAAAAATCAGCTAAAGAATTGGATGCTGTTGCAAATAAACATGATATAGAGTCGGTTTCATTGCAAGCATTTGTTGATAAAATAATGGAGCGTATGATTTTTGATGGTGAGAAGTTAAGCGACCTGTTAGAGCCTCTTGGCCTTGGCTGGAGAGACAGAACAAAAAAAGAATTGGAACTGATGGAAGAATTAATTCCGCTACTGAAAAAGTTAGCAAACGGACGTGAGATTGTGGGGTTAAAGGCATATGAGTAAAAAAGAAAAAGTAACTTTGGTACCAAAACTTAGATTTCAAGAGTATAAGAATGCATCAGAATGGAGCAAAGTAAAAATTGGTAAGTATTTAAAAGAAAGTAGGATAAAAGGGAGCAAAGGTAATACAGCAAAGAAACTAACTGTGAAATTATGGGGTCAAGGAGTTCGTGAAAAAAATGAAATCCAAAAAGGCAGTGAAAATACTCAGTATTTCCAACGTCAAGCAGGGCAATTTATATATAGTAAACTTGACTTCCTAAATCAAGCGTTTGGAATAGTACCTGATTATTTGAATGGTTATGAATCTACAGTTGATTTACCTTGTTTTGATGTAGATGAAGGACTTGATGCAAGATTTTTACTCGAATATGTGAAACGCACAATCTTTTATAAGAAGTACGGTGAAATGGCAGACGGTGGACGAATTGCTAAACGCATTCAAGTTGATACTTTTTTGGGTTTTCCAGTATATATACCTGATATTAAGGAACAACAAAAAATTGCCGACTGCCTGTCTTCCCTTTACGACCTAATCACCGCCGAGGATAAAAAGCTGTCAGCTCTTAGGGCACACAAAGAGGGGTTAATGCAGAAGTTATTCCCCGCCGAAGGCAAAACTCTGCCCGAATGGAGATTTCCTGAGTTTAGGGATTGCAGGGAATGGGAAGAAACAACTCTTGAAAGAGTTGCTGACTATGAAAACGGAAAGGCTCATGAAAATGATATTTTGGAACGCGGAAAGTATATTGTGGTAAATTCGAAATTTATCTCTACCGATGGCGAGGTAAAAAAATACACTGACACGGCTAATTTACTTGCCCAGAAGGGTGATATACTTATGGTATTAAGTGACGTGCCAAACGGTAGAGCCATTGCAAAGTGTTATCTTGTTGATAAAAATGATACTTATACTGTTAATCAACGTATTTGCAGATTGACACCACGAAATGTTAATGGATCTCTTTTGTACTATGCAATCAATAGAAATAGCTATTTTTTAGCTTTTGATGATGGCGTAAAACAAACCAATCTAAAAAAGGACGATGTTCTGTCATGCCTGGTGACTCTTCCAAAAGAGAAACAAGAGCAACAAAAAATTGCAGATTGCCTTTCGAGTGTAGACGAACTTATTGCTGCACAGGCAGAAAAAATCGAAGCTTTGAAGACTCATAAAAAAGGATTAATTCAAGGACTATTCCCTTCCATTGAGGAGGTGGGGAAATGACCAGCAAAACTTTTCCTAATTTAAAAAAAATAGCACAAAATATGCGCGATACACTTGGTGATAAAAAGTGTTATTTAATCTTTGCTCACAATGGAACCGGAAAAACAAGACTCTCCTGCATGTTTAAAGATTTAGGTAAAAAAACTATTCGCAACACTGAGGAAAAAACAGTAGATACTCTTTATTATAATGCTTTCACCGAAGACCTTTTTACATGGAATAATGATTTGGAGAGTGATACACAGCGTGTATTGATGTTAAACAAAGAATCTCGTTTTTTTAATGGCATAAAAGAGCTCGAGATGGATACCCGTATTCGTGATTTTTTAAGAATTTATGCTGATTTTGATTTTAGAATAGATTATGATGATTGGTACGTAGTTTTTTTACGTGATGTTCAAATACGTAATACTACAAGACGAGAAGAATATATAAAAATTTCCCGCGGGGAAGAAAATATCTTCATTTGGAGCTTTTTTCTTGCCATTGCCCAATTGGCAATCGATAAAGATCCTGCATATGACTGGGTAAAATATATTTATATTGATGACCCAATTTCTTCATTGGACGATAACAACGCTGTCGCTGTAGCTTGTCACCTTGCACAACTAATTAAGACGAATGATATGAAAATGGTTGTTTCTACACACCATGCATTATTTTTCAATGTAATGTATAACGAATTAAAACGAGATAGTACTGCGAAGCGATTTCTTAGTAAAAAAGATGATACTGGTAAATACCTTGTCCGTGATACAGGAGATACCCCTTTTTTCCACCATATCGAACTACTGAAACAATTGAAAAGAGTTGCAGACTCTGGAAAACTATATACGTATCATTTTAATATTCTTAGGAATATTCTTGAAAAAACATCTTCTTTTCATGGTTTTGATAACTTTTCTTCCTGCATTAAACAAGATGAAACAGATTTAGATGGTACCATTCATTTGCGAATGACACAGCTACTAAATCATGGGGGATATTCAATATTTGAACCCGTTGAAATGGTGGAAGACAATAAAAGGATTTTCAAAGAAATTCTAAACGGTTTTATGGATACTTATAAGTTTAATACCGAGTTATTTATTGAGAAGTAAAGGATGATAATATGTCTGATTCAAAACAAAAACAATTAGGTGCAACCCTGTGGGCTATAGCAGATAAACTTCGCGGAGCGATGAATGCCGACGACTTTCGTGATTACATGTTGTCTTTTCTCTTTTTGCGATATCTTTCAGATAATTATGAACAGGCTGCAAAAAAAGAGCTTGGTAGCGATTATCTTTATTGCGAGAATGAAATTAATAATATCTATGCTGCGAGTAAGCAGGATGAGACTATTAGTGTGTTGAAAGAGCAGGCAGCAGATTATTTTAGCAAACAAAAATTAGATGAAAATGAAAAAGAGATTGTACTCGATGAGCATTTAACATTGTTTGAAAGTAAAAAATTGACTCCGCTTATTATGTGGTATAATAACAATTTGGATCAAGTAGCAATGTTTGAAAAGCAAATGCGACGTAAGCTTCATTATGTAATCAAGCCGCAGTTTCTTTGGAGTAATATATACGAATTAGCTCGCACGCAGAATGGACATCTTTTAAAGACATTACAAGCAGGTTTTAAATTTATAGAAAATGAGTCATTCGACAGCACGTTTCGTGGTTTGTTCTCAGAGGTAAATCTTGACTCTGATAAGCTTGGAAGAACTTACAACTCTCGCAATGCAATGTTGTGTTCGATTATAACCGAAATCTCTGAGGGGCTAGATGAATTCTCTAACGAAAGTGATCTGCTGGGCAATGCCTACGAGTACTTAATAAGTCAATTTGCTGCGGGGTCCGGGAAAAAAGCCGGAGAGTTTTATACTCCCCAACAGATTTCTACGATTCTTTCTCGTATCGTTATACTTGATAGTCAAGATCCAAGTAAAGGGGAAAAAAAGTATATTAATAACCTGCTGGACTTTGCTTGCGGATCTGGTTCTCTTCTAATCAACGTTAAAAAGCAACTTGAGCCAAACAGCATTGGGCAGATATATGGACAAGAAAAGAATATCACGACTTATAATCTTGCGCGTATGAATATGCTCCTTCATGGATTCAAAGATTCCGATTTTCAAATATCTCACGGAGATTCATTATTGAATGATTGGGATATATTCAATGAGATGAACCCGGCCAAGAAATTAGAGTGTGACGCAGTTGTAGCAAACCCGCCTTTCAGTTACCGTTGGGATCCTAATGATACACTTGCTGAAGATTTTCGCTTTAAAAACTATGGACTGGCACCCAAATCAGCAGCAGATTTTGCTTTTCTGCTTCATGGTTTCCACTTTTTAAGCGATAATGGCACAATGGCAATCATTTTGCCACATGGTGTTTTATTCCGCGGTGGTGCAGAAGAAAAAATAAGAACAAAATTGCTTAAGGACAATAATATTGACACAATAATAGGATTACCAACAAACCTCTTTTTCTCTACCGGTATTCCGGTCTGTATCCTTGTGCTAAAAAAGTGCAAGAAATTTGATGATGTGCTGTTTATTAACGCAAGTGAGTACTACGAAAAGGGGAAGCGTCAAAATATCTTATTACCAGAGCACATTGACAATATAGTTGAAACATATCAATATCGAAAAGAAAGTGACAAAAAGTATTCTCGCCGTGTCCCTATGGAAGAAATTGAAAAGAACAGCTACAACCTGAATATATCAAGGTATGTCAGCACGGCTCCGGAAGAAGAAATTATTGACCTTGCGGAGGTAAAAATGGATTTAGACCGCATTGAATATGATATAAATGAAGCCAAGGAAAAACATAATCGGTTTTTAAGAGAGCTTGGGTTGCCGGAGTTGAAGTAATCTGGCGCGCGATTCCACTAACGGAAAACGTTAGATAAACAAGTAAGATAGGAGAGCCACTCAAATATAAACTGTACCCCTTGTAAAGGACATTCTAAAAAAGTCTAGGCAGATTGAAGAAGATGATCTCTGTATTGAACAGGGGTCATCTTTTTTAAATTCCATTGGTATCTGTAGTGATTGTAATAAGTCATATAGTCCTTAATCTCCCGTTTTAACTCGTTCAAAGTCAAACAGGGTTTAATGGAAGCCTGATCTTTAAAATGACCGAAAAATGATTCCTGAGGTGCATTGTCCCAGCAGTTTCCCCGCCTGGACATAGACTGCTTTAAATTCATCTTCCTCACCATTTTTTGAAAATCTGGATGTGTATAATGGGATCCTTGGTCAGAATGAATGAAGGCACCCTCTGCTTTCTTATACCTTCGGTTTCTCTTAAGCTTCAGGAGGGTATCTGTCGCAAGATCCATCGTAATTCGGTCTGACACATGATATGCCAAGATTTCATTGGTTGAACTGTCCTTGATAGTTGATAAATAGGCTTTCTTGCCTGAACCGTAAAATAAATAGGTGATGTCCGTCAGTAATATCTTACTGGGGATCTTCTGCTTAAACTCACGATTTAGCAGGTTGGGAACGACCCTGTGTTCTTGGGTAGCCTTCATCATCTTTTTATAGGGATTAGCCTTCCTGAAAGGACACACAATGTCGTACTTCTTCATAATCCTCCTGATGCGTTTCAGATTGTAGACAACCTTAAACTGCCCCTCTAGTGTCATCTTAATAGAACGGGCACCTTTCTTGCGTTTTTTGAAATGATATACTTTTAAGATGATCTCTTTTACCCGTTCATCTTGCTGCTCACGTTGGCTTCTCTTTTGCTTTGCCTCAGAAGACCAGTACCTGTAATAACCGCTCCTGGAAACCTCGGCTATCTTACATAAATAGTTGATCATACGACAGAGTTGATATTTCTTGACAGTGGTATGGATTAGAATATATTTTTGGTGAGGTGACAGCTTTATTTCTTGCTCTGCCCCCTTTCCGCAAAACGAATCTTTTTTAACAACTCGTTCTCCGCTTTTAACAAATTGTTCTGAGCCTCCAACCTGGCATACTTCTCTTCCAGCGTCAGTTCTCTCCTGAGAGATCTTCCTGATCCTTGGCTTCTTGTATCCTGTAGACCTAAAATACCGTTCTCTTTGAAACTCGTACGCCATCTCTTCCCCGAGGATCTGACTCTTTGGATCCCAATAACAGTTACGTCAAAACCACATTCCTCAAATATTTGTCTCGGCAGTTTGCCTTTGTTATTCTCTGAGATAAACAATTGCTTAAACGCATCCGTATACGTAATTGCCCTTGAAGATACAGACTTCACATAGGGATTACTAGATAGCAGCTTGATTTCTTTATCTGTAAATATATTCTTGCTCACTTCGTTTTTCCATTCCCATCTATTCTGATATAAACAAAAGTACCCTACCGATAGACTTTTTTTCTCGATAGGGTACAGTTTAATAATGGGTGGCTCTTTTTGCTGGAGGGCTGTTTCAATAATGCCGGAGACGAGGCTCTCTCTTACCGGAAAGATGGCTCAATATGATCCGAATTATTCAATTCGCTCAATTTCGAATTAATTACTGATCGATAGCTGAATGTTGGTTGCCGTTTCTTTGAGCAGATGCGTAACATTCTTTCAACTGTCCCTCAATATTGATTGATATTATCATATCAAAAAGATATCAATGCGCCTTTGGATCTTAATCCGAGGGCGTTTTTTTGTTGATTTTTAAGCGTGGAGGAATTGAGATATTCTCCTGTATACAATTAATAGCTTCTTGCAAATTTGCTCGAAGCTTAGGACTTAACTGGTCATCGCCTCGATTAAAAAGCCAATCAAGGCTAATTCCGTATGTATCTGCAATTTTCAAGGCTATGTCAGATGAAAGGCTCATTTCTCCACGTTCAATGCGACTAATTGTGTTGGATGAAACATCAATACTTTCTGCAAATTCGAGTTGTGAAAGATTCTTTTCTTCTCTTAATTCCTTAACTCGCCAAAGTACAATATCTTTTTTAAGCATATAAGCGCCTATTTTGTCGTTCATTTTGTCGCTCCTCTCGCAGTCCGCATTATTAATATACTATACAAAGTCGTATAGAGACAATCACGGGAAATGATGCCCTCAACTAGTCGTGTATGTTCTCGTTATCGGAATATGGCTGCTTTACAATAAGGTTACGACATGGCTATGTTGAATTTATTTACAAGGTGATGAACACATAAGCGTTTACTAGGTGCTAGAGAGCTTGACTTCAAGGCAAATGACGGTTCACAGGTAAAGGGTATGCAGCTTTTTGTAGCTTACACAGCCGAGAATGTCGTAGGCGAAATGAGCGATAAACTCTTTATTCGTGACGGTGTTGACCTGCCCCAATTCAAAGTGGGGGAAGTCATCGAAGTTGCGTTTAACAACCGTGGCAAGGTGGAGAGCGTCAAGCCCGCCGCCAAGCAAGCCAGCCAATAGCAAGCAGGACACCACACCGGATGGATTTTCCCCCATGGAAAATCCATCCGGTGGCAGGGTTGCCTAAGGCTAGTATTACCCTTAGGCAACTTCTGTCGCATTGTCGCAACAGTACCATGATAAGGGACGGTGACAAATTGAAGGATACACAGTCACGAAAATGGCAGATTACTCTGAACCTTAAGAGCAAAAAGCAGATAGACCTTGCACTAATCAAAAAAGAGCTGTCAGAGATAAAGGCAGTGCAGTACTACTGCTACGCGCAAGAGATTGGGTTAAAAGAACACACACCGCATATTCATATCTTTATCGCTTGTTCTTCCCCTGTACGGTTTTCAACGATAAAGCGACATTTCCCTGAAGGGCATATCGAACAGGCACGAGGGAGTTGTGAGGAGAACAAAAGATATGTTCAGAAGTCAGGGAAATGGGAAGACGATCCTAAGGCTGATACTTCGATTAAAGGAACATTTGAGGAATGGGGAGAAATGCCTGTGGAGCGCCAAGGCGCTCGCTCTGACCTTGATTTACTTTATCAGCTTGTGAAAGACGGAAAAAGCAATTTTGAAATACTAGAGGAAAATTCTGATTATCTTCTGCGACTTACAGATATTGAACGTGTACGCCAAACGGTAAAAGCGGAAGAATTTCGCACAACTTTCCGCAATATGGAAGTGACATATCTGTGGGGGCGTACTGGCACTGGAAAGACACGCTATGTAATGGAGAAGGAAGGATATTCTGCAGTTTACAGAGTCTCAGAGTACGAACATCCATTCGACAGCTATACAGGGCAAGAAACGCTCGTGCTTGATGAATACCGTTCTCAACTAAAGATTAGCGAGCTATTAAATCTGCTTGACGGATACCCTTTAGAACTTCGATGTCGATATGCCAACAAAACAGCTTGTTTCACAAAGGTTTGGATCATCAGCAATCTTGCCCTACAAGCTCAATATCCCATTATTCAGCAAGAGCAACCTGAAACGTGGAAAGCCTTATTAAGGCGTATACACAAAATTGTGGAGCTTCAACCAACGCGAAGTGGTTTGAACAAATCACATTAAATTGTGGAAAGGACACTTTCAATGAATAACATTAATCAGAATGATAAAGCCAGACGAGAACGGAATAGATTAAGAAAAGCCGCTTACTTACACTTCATAACAGGGATTAGACAGCTTATCACTATTCACAAGTGGAAAAATGTCTTTGTGGCTGCCTACATGCTAGTTGCGTCGTGTGCGTGGGTTTATCGTGGCAAGCTGCTATTTGGGCTTGATAGTGCTTTCTCACTGTTTCCTGTACTCAAAATAGCGTTTGACTGGCTTGTTGTCCTGTTATTACTGCTCGGCTTGCTGTGCCTCATATCCGTAATCGGAACACCACTAAAAGCCAAATTGTATCAAGATCGACTTATTAGCTCGGGTTTTACAAATCACAGTCACGAACCGCCTTTGCTTCTTGCAAAGTACAAACACCCAAAAAACCCCAAACTCACAATCTGGGAGTTTGATGAAAACGAAACCTCGCTTTCAACTTGGGAGAACAAGAAAGACAATATTAAAGGCGCTTTAATTGATACGATTCTCCATGTAAAGCAGAGCAGAAACGGGAGGCGTGTTATTCTTACAACCGTTTCCCCACGGTCCATGTTGCCGCCAATTCTACGCTGGCAGGACAACTACCTAAGCAAAGAAAGTTTTGAGCTTATTTTGGGCGAAAGTCTAATCGGGCGAGAAACGGTCAACCTTGCAAAAATCCCCCATATTCTCTTGGGCGGCTCTAGTGGTTCGGGTAAAAGCCTTCTGCTAAAGCTGTTACTTATGCAGGCTATGAAAAAAGGTGCAGAGGTCTATATTGCGGATTTTAAAGGTGGAGTGGATTTTTCCCGTGTATGGCACCAAAAATGTCGTATATGCTTTGATGAAAACGATCTGCTCGACCTGTTAACAAGCCTAACAAACGAATTGCAACGCCGCAAAGCTGCGTTACGTGAAGAGGAGTGTGTCAATAATGACGAGTATAACGCCGCCACATACAGCCATCTAAAGCGTATTATCTTCGCCTGTGATGAAATTGCGGAAATCCTCGATAAAACCGGATTTTCCAAAGAACGAAAAGAGCTAATTTCTCAGATTGAAAGCCATTTATCTGTCATTGCTCGGCAAGGTCGAGCCTTTGGAATGCACCTTATTATTGCAACTCAACGCCCCTCGGCTGACATTTTAAGCGGACAAATTCGCTCAAATATTGACTGCCGTATTTGTGGTAGGGCAGATAATATCTTGTCACAAATTATTCTTGATAGCACGGAAGCTGCTGAACAGATACCGAAGGACGCACAAGGGCGATTTATTACAAATACAGGGCTAATCTTTCAAAGCTATCTATTTGATGATAACGAGGTGTTTTCGAGCGGGTCGCGAGCAATCGGAGGGTAATCCCGATACGTGAGTGCGAAGGAGCAAGCCAATAACGTAGGGCAAGCATGGCTTAAGAGCACTAGATGAATCGGACAAACCTTGACATTCATAGAAATAAGGCAGAGGTGATGCCAATGCCGAAGACTGAAACGATGATGGGGCAACCATTGACCTTCGAGAAGACGATTGACGGTAAGGGAACAGTACAGGTATTCGGAAAACTTGATCTTGATAAATTCATACAGCGATTATTATCCTCGAAAGCTCTAGTCAAATAGGGCTTTTTTTGTTGCAATTTAGATATTGTCTATAAATTGACGAAGGATGCCACCGTCGAGCAGCTTGAATGTGCTGGCCTTGGCGACCATTATGCTGCTCACGACAAGGCTCTTTTCTACAATAATGCCTCCGGAGTGCCATTTACAGCCGCGTATATTCAGGCTAAAGGTGATCCGCTTGCGGATCTGTATGAGGATATCGCCGCCGAGGAGAAGGCTCGGGCTACATATCAATGGCTGATTGACATGACGGATGATGTGGATCTGCAGGATAGCCTGAAGTTTCTGCGCGAGCGTGAAATCGTTCATGCGACCCGTTTCAGGGAAGCGGTGGAAATTATTAAGGACGACCGGACGCAGAAAAGATTTTTCTGATGGAAGAAATACGGTGGTGAATCAAGGCGTTCCAGCCCCGGAGCGCCTGTTTTGTTTGGTTTACATCCTTGGAGGCTTCCCTTATGATAGGCTATAAGCAAAGCGTCTCACATGGCGCGCACATCGATGAACAGAGGGGACGATGCTAACAATGAATTCTCAAAGTAAACTGACCAGGCCGGAGGCCATGATATTTGATATGGATGGAACGTTGTTCCAAACCGAATCAGTGCTGCTGCCTGCATACCATAAGCTGTTTGATACGCTGCGCAGTGAGGGCTTATATACGTCGCCAACGCCTCCTGAAGAGCGGATGCTGGGTAGTCTTGGCATGCTGCTGGAAGATATCTGGAAGGTCGTCATGCCGGATGGAAGTCAAGAGGCCCATAACCGCGCCAATGAGCTGCTGCTGCAGCTGGAGCTGGAAGGACTTGCGGGCGGCGGGACATTATTGTATCCGGAAGTTAAGACGACTCTGGAGTCGCTGCATCAGCAAGGTGTTAAACTGTTCGTTGCGAGTAACGGACTGGAGCATTATATTGACGGAATTGTGGAAACGCATGAGTTGGTCGAGCTTTTTGATGGCCTGTACAGTGCGGGGAAACAAGGCACGCTCTCCAAAGTGGATTTGGTGAAGATGCTGCTCGAACAGGAGAAGCTGCAATCTGCTTGGATGGTGGGAGACCGTTCCTCAGATGTGGAAGCCGGGAAGAAAAACGGACTTGGCGTGATCGGTTGTGCGTATGCCGGTTTTGGCAATCATGATGAGCTGAAAGGTTCGGATGTACTTATTTCCTCTTTTCCTGAGCTGCTTGAGCTCTACAAGAAAGCGATACCGAATACATAAAGAAGAGCTGATAACGAAAAGGCCAGCTGGCCGCAGAATTTACTGCGGTTTGCTGGCCTTTTTGGATTCTGTCTTTTGTTTGTACAACCAAACGGAGTATTCAAGCGGCCTGACGATAGACTGTCGGTACATCTCGGCATCGCCGATCTGATAGAAAACTTCTCTCGCCGGTTTAGGATTGACTTCCAAAAGGTAGATCTGGCCCTTCTTGTTAATGGCCAGATCTAGAGCAAGCTCGCATAAGGCACCGTATTTGTTTTCCAGGAAAGCGGCCACCTCAACTCCGAGTCTTTCGGCCCGTTTCTCGATCTGGTGACGACTCTCCTCTTCATCAATCCATTGACTGAGCATGGAATTTAGTGATACGGCATGCCCTCCACCGTGCAGATTGGACGTGATGCTGCGCGGCGCGCCTACCCTGCCGGCAATACCGGTAAGCTGCCAGACGCCTTCTTTGTTTTTCTGTACCAGCATGCGGTAGTCGTGAACGCGTCCATTTGGAAGGTCAACCTGGATTCCCTCCTGCACCAGATATCGGTCCTTCATATTCCAGCTCTGTAAAACAGATCCGAGACGGGAGGCATGAACTTTCTGCGGCGTAATGATTTTCCGTTGTTGATTTCTTCCTTGGATATAGTAGTAATGAGTGTGTTCCTTCAGCCGTTCAATCCGCAAAATTCCGCGGCCGCCTGTTCCGTTGATCGGTTTTAAAAAGACGACGTATTTTTTTTTGAGCATGTGATGCACATCCGGCAGCCCATGATAAAGATGCGTCTCCGGGAGATATTTCTTGAATTCGGGCCTTTCCGAGAGCACTTCATATATCGTCCATTTATTCCGAAGCGGGCGGTTCAAAAACAGCAGGTGGCTGTAACGACGGCGGAACTCAAGGAGCTGCGTGAAACGGGAGCCTTTTTGGATGCGACAGCGGTCATAGATCATGTCGGGAAAAGCGCGCCATCTTCGTCCCCAGGCTCCCCGCTTGATATCATACTCTAGCGCGTAGATTCTTTGTTTGTTCTCACTGAGATCCATGGGGGTAAACACAAAAACATCTAATCCCATCTTGCTGCCTTCCAGAATCATTTTCTGGTAAATAGGCTTCTCCTCTAAATGTTTCTGATTATTCAAGTAAAGCGTCAAAATGCCTAAGACGGGAACCGACACATCGTTTCACCTTCTTTAGTCAGGGCCGCCTGATAGCGAGCCGTATTCTTGGAATTCCCTTCGAGCTGGAGGAGGATTCTGCCTGATGCTGCTTTTGTCAAAGAGGAGGCGGTTAGTCCCGCCCGAAAGCAAAGATTCAAGAAGGAGATCTGGTTGAGTCCTGCTTGACATTGTATTCTTCCGAGTCGCTCAAGTTGTTCCGTTAAAAGTGAATAACCAACTCTTTTCCGCCGGTACAGCGGATGGACGGCAATCAAAAAGGCATCCTCGCCATAATTTTCGATGAAACTTGCTCCGATCAAAACAGGACCGGTCTCTCCGCGAACCGTTGCCGTCAGCAGGGAAGTGCCAGGCTGCCGCAAGAAGTGTTCGTTTGCTTGGGCGAGCCTGACATAATCCTTGCGGACGGTTTGCTTACCGCCATGTTCAAACAGAAAACGGAGCACTCGTGAGTGCTGACGGTTCCAATCTTCGCGGGGAAGGGAGAGCAGTGACGTCACTTTCATGTTTGACTCACTTCCTTTTATATGGCAGCCTTTAGCGATTCGCAAGATATTGGCTGTATTGGAAAATACGCTCCAGCGATTTTTGGCGGATATGGGGTTCATCGAATTTCATCGGCTTGGCGTTAGCTTCGAAGAACCATATGCTGCCGGCAGCATCCACACCCAGATCCATGGACATCTCTCCATGGGCATGCCCGGATGCCTTCTCGATTTGTCTGGCGATAACGATGGCAGTCGTTTTTACCCGGTTCATGATGCCCGGGGCCATGTCTGCGCCAAAGACGATGGCGAGCATTTTATGGGGATCCTCGATGCTGCCTCCACGAGGGACATGGGTTGTAATACTTTTAGATCCAGCCATGCGCGCGCCGACTCCGGTGACGCTCCACTGGCCCTTTTCTGTCTTCTGAAGCAGAACCCGCAGGTCGAAAGGACGATTATCCACAACAGCAAGCTCAATACCTTGCTGCACAATATAAGGACTTAAGCCGGTTTCGGTTCTGATACGGGCCCAGAGACGCTGGATGTTTGCCCCCTTATAAGTGGTGCTGTTTTTAGTATTCTGGACCTTCAGACGGTATGGGAGCAGTTTGTCCTTTTGGTATCTTAGCATCATAATACCTTTGCCTGCTTTTCCGCTTTCCGGCTTCAGATAAAGGCAGGAGTAGCGTTCCAGCATTTTTTGAAGACCTGCCTCCCCCCGCAGGCGTCTCGTTTGGGGCACGAGATGTACGGTCGATTTCGACTTTTTCAGCCATTCGAACAGATGCCATTTGTTGAAAAAGTATGGGTTATAGAAATTGATTAGCGGGTGTACCAGGCATTCCTTGATTTTACGGCGTACGGCAGGTTTGAGCTCATCCTCACGCTGCGGAATACGGTTATAGATGACTTGGGGAAGGGGGAAATGCTGCTGTTCCCATTGATTATCCGCATTCAGTGTATAGCCTTTAACTTTCTCGGCAGTGAGTTTAAGGTCTTTGATCGTCACGACATAGACAGGAAATCCCATTTCCTGTCCTGTCCTGACGATATCACCAAAGTTGGACAAATTTCCCCGGAAATAACGGGGACCGCCCGACATGGTCAAAATGGCGACGACGGGCTTGCTATCATCCGCATTTACATTCGTCACTCAGAATCCCTCCTGCGGAATTTACTCAGATAAAGGCAGTGTTCGAGGATATGCTCCACAGAGGCTTTCCCTTCCGACCGCAGAGAAGGATGGCTGAATATGGAGCGGCCGGGTTTGGCATTGGCTTCAAACATCCATACCTTTTCATCCTGGTCAATTCCAAGGTCAAATCCGATTTCGCCAAGCAAATGCTGGTGGTGGAACTCAATGGCTTCAGCAAGCGTAATGGCGATTTTTTTGGCGTTCTGCAGAACTTCATCCGATCTGGAGCCGAAGGTGCGCCCCAGCGCCTGTTGAGGCGTCAGCAGCGATCCGCCGTTTTTCAGATGCGTCGTGACGCTGCCTCTTCCGGCTTTTTTGGCGCCGATGCCGACGACGACCCATTTGTTGTTTCCGTTCTTATGCATGTGAAAGCGGAAGTCGATTGGACAATTGTCGATCTCGACCAGACGAATTCCCTGTTGAATGACGTAGGAATCGAGCGAGCGCCCATGTCTGGATTGAAGCATCCGCATCATGCTGTTAAAACTGCTGAAACGTAGCAACACGTTGCCATTACCTTTGCGATAGCGTGCGAAGTATCCTTTTTTGGGCAAATAGATCAGTCGGTAGATGCCCTTGCCGAGACTGCCTCCGGAAGGCTTGTAGTAGAGAAACTGATGCCTCTCCAGCATATCCTTGATTTTTTCGGGCGTGGGATTCATGTGGGATTCCGGCACGTACAGATTGACTGTGTTGTCGTTTTCCAGAAGGCGGTATATATCGGATTTATTAAAGAAGCTCCAGTTGAAATAAGGAATTTTTCGGCGTCCAAGGCGCTCCCTTAATTGATTGATGGAGGAAGAGGTTTCGGCTTTGCGACTAGGGAGGCGGTTATAGACAACATCGGGCAGGGGAACCGTCTTGCGATAAAAGGATCCGTTATCATTGAGGAAATAACCATTGACCGTTTCCTGCTGCCAATTGATATCCCGCGGTGTGAAGGCGAAAATATAGCATTTTCTTTTTCCTTCTCTCAGCAACTGCTTAATGAATCCCGTGCGGGACGAAAACGGCTGCGAGGAATTCGTCGTCGGTCCATCCGAAAGCACGCCGATCAGTGGTCCAAGCTGAAATTCATTGTCCTGGTTTCGTATATAGATTCCGCCTGACGAAGGAACATGAATACCGCTTCTAACGGCCGATCCGAGAAAAAGATGCTTACCCTGCTTTTTGATGGGTTTTACGGCTGCATGAATCGTATCTTTGCCGAGACGGAGCTGGATGTTCTTTTTGCCGGACAGCTTTAAACTTTTCATCAGAGTATCAGAAATATAGACGACTTTCTCGGGCTGCTGCGAAAAATGAACATTACAAAAAGTCAAACTCATTAATTTACCCTCCTAAGTTGTCGAAGCAATAGATAGCGGGCATAACGGAGCGGATTTTCCGAAGCGAGAACGGCGCTGCCCGGGTCATCCCCGGCTTGCCGGATCGAAGTGCGTCCAGGCTTGGAGTTGACCTCCAGCAGCCATATGTTCCCTTTCGTATCGATCCCGAAATCGATGCCCAGTTCTCCGAGCCTGCCATAATGACTTTCCAGAATCGGCGGAATGGTCTCTGACAACTGCCGGAGCGTTTCCGTCATATGTTCTGCCTGCTTAGCTCCGAATTGTTCGCTTAGATACGGCAGGACGGGAAGGGCTTTTCCGCCGCCGTGAAGGTTGGAGGTCATGCTTCCCGCGGCGCCTTCCCGGACGGCCATGCCGGTACGCATCCACAACCCTTTCTCATTTTTCTGCATTAATACCCTGACATCAAATGGTTTGTCGTTTCTGCCGTACAAATGCAGAAACGGCTGGATGATATAATCTCGTCTTGCAGTAAACTGCCGAATCCAGTTGAAGGCCTCGTCTTCTCCGGCGAAGGTACTCTCCACATGCCGATTCGCAGAATCCCTAGCCTTGATGAGAATGGATCCCGAGTTAGGGTGGAACCGAACAAAAATCGTGTTTTTGCCCTGGGAGCCGCCTTTGGGCTTCAGAAACACTTCTCCTCCATACGCTCTCAGGCTGCTCATCAAGGTTTCCTTCCCGCGATAAAAAGAAGTCGGAGGCAGATAGGGTTTCAGGCAGGATTCCCTTTTGAGAACCTGATGCACCCGCCATTTACCTGGAAGCCCCCTGGACCAGAGTACCCACCGTTTGGAGTCACGGGCTTCAGCCAGCAGGCTGAGAGCTGCCGTGAACTCCTTTCCGCTGTGGAATAGGCACCGATCATAGACGATATCAGGAAAAGGAAACCGCTCATGATGCCAATCGCCCCGGATGTACATGAAGCCATCAACGAAGCTGCGGTCTATCGCTGCATCCTCCGGACAAAAGACGATAACCCGAATTCCGTATTTTTTTCCTAGCACGGTTAGTCTCCTGCAGTATCCTTCATCGGAGAATGGCGGATTGCCGGTTCGGCTGCAGCACATGATGCCAAGCGTGCCTATCTCTATGCTTTTCATGGCATCCCTCCTTAGAAGCCTGACAAATAGCAGCAGTATTCCAGCAGCCTTTTGACCGAGGGCCTGATCTTGGTTTCGTTCAGCGGGGTGTTGTCGTTTTTGGATGGCTTGGAGTTGACCTCCAGCAGCCAAATCTTACCGGAGACATCCATCGCCAAGTCGATGCCGAGTTCTCCGAAATGCGCTGGGATCAAATTATCGATTCCCTTGGCAACTTCCAGAGATGCCCGTTGAAGCTTGATATAAGCTGTATTTTTGACTTCAGCGGGGAGCATGCATTTGCTTACCGCGTCTTTGACGGTACTGAGTGTACCGCCACGGGCCAGATTTGAAACAAAATGGTTCCCGCCCGCGGTGCGGGCTACAATCGAGGTCACATTCCAGGTGCCAAGACCGTTTTTCTGAACCAGTGCCCGGAAGTCGATCGGCCTCTTGCCGTGATCGATCAGTGTGAGGCCCTGCTGGATCTGAAATCGTGTCGTTTTCATTTTGCCGGATATGCCTGCAAACAACTTGGTTAAGTTTGGATATGACTGCCTGCGGGCACCGCCCGTGGAAGTGGCCAGTGTCTGGAAAGTTCCGTCCTGCTGTTTAGCGATGCGGATGATACCTTTACCCAAACTGCCGCGTACCGGCTTCAGAAACACGACCGGATAGTGGGAGCACATTTTTTTGAGAATGGTAAAACCATTCAGCAAATGGGATTCAGGCATAAATCTGGCAAGGGAGGAATCGACCTTAAGCGTGTCAAAAACCTCGTTTTTGTCCAGAAACCTTTCATTGAAGACATGGGCGCCATACCTGGATTTTACTTCTTTCATAAAATGCTGTACGCTAGGTTTATTCTCCATTTTGCGGGTCGTGAGACGGTTATTGACGACATCCGCGATGGGCATCGCCGTTTGGCGCCATCCGTCGTCATATACCCAGCCATGTATACTGTTTGACTCTTCCTGGATTTGATCCGGTGTAAAGAAGTATACATATGCCCCCTGCTTCCGGCAGGCGTTTACAAGCTCCCGGCAAAACATGGATATGGAGCCGAACGGTTTATCGGGCTGATCGGGATGATCCCGGCTGATGAGCACGCTGATCAGCGGCCCGATCCTGAGTGTACGGCTCGATGAATTGTAGGTCGCCCTCAGTACCGGACGAGCATAAAGCCCCATTCGGCGGGCCAGAGGCTCACTGATTCGCAGACCGCTGTATTTGGCTGCGGTAATAACGGTGATCTCTTGTCTGAAGGAACCAAATGCCAACTGCAGAGGACGGTCGGTAGGAATTTTCCACTGTTTGACCAGCTTCTCTCCGAGTACAATGGCGTTTTCCTTAAAAGCGCCCGGAGCGAACATTTGGACCGGTAGCATTTTTTTGGACATCGTGGATCTCCTTCCAACAGCAACTTGATGTCTACAGGGCAGATAAGGAGCATCTGCATTTTGCATGTAATGCATCATATGAGGACATATATCCCTTGGTGATTGACCCATTTTTTAAAAAAAGGGATTTGCAGCTTTCATTTTTTAAAGGAGGAAGGACACATGAATATTTACGACAAAGCGAATGAATTGGCGAAAGCCCTTAAAGAAAGCGAGGAGGTTCAGGATATCACATCGGCCATGAGCCTGATTGAGAAGGATATCGAAAGCAAAAATATGCTGGATGATTTCAGAAACCGTCAGATGGAGATTCAGCAGCGGATGATGTCCGGCGATATGCCTTCCCAGGAAGAGATGGAAAAGATGGAGAAGCTCTTCGATGTGCTTAGCCTGAACCTGAACATTCGCCGCTTGTTTGATGCCGAACGACGCCTCAGCACGATTATTGAGGATATTAATAAAATGATCTCCGACAGCCTTCAAGGACTATATGGCGGCCAAAGCCTGTAATTTATAGTTCTGAAGGATTTTTCTTGTAACTTGTCTCATATTTTCGGTTAGCCCTTCATAGAGTAGAAATATAGATTCACTTGAGAAGGAGCTGCCGTGATGAAAAAAAGAAACAAATTCAAGCATTCCATGTATCTGATTCTGGCGTTGGCCATGCTGGTGTATGCTCTGCCTTTGATTTCGTTCAGTGGAGGTTGGTCATGGGCATCGGCTTTCGGTGTGGTGTGGGCCTTATTCGCTTTTCTGGTCATTGGAGCCCATTTGCATTACTTGCTTGGTGTGGATGAAGAGAAGCAAAAGGCGCTCGACCGCATCAAGGCAGCCAAACTGCGTCAATGGCAAATGAAATGGCCGGAAGAACCTCAGCGCAGACAAGAAAATATGTAACGGAAAAAAAGCTGGGCAGCTGCTGCTTCAGCTTTTTTTGTATGGAAGAGAATGCTATTATATAGATACAGAGTGGTACAGTTAGATCTATGGGGGTGTAACAGTTGGAAGGCCGCGATGATGCGATTACAAAGCACGAACAGCTTTTGCTGCATATTGAAGGACTAAAGGTAGGGAGCAAAATTTCGGTCCGCAAGCTGGCGAGGGAAATGTCAGTTAGCGAAGGTACGGCCTACCGTGCACTCAAGGATGCGGAGAATCTGGGAATTGTCATTACAAAAGAACGGATCGGAACCGTGCGGGTGGAGAAGAAGCCGCGCAACATATCCGAGCAGCTTACCTTTGCCGATGTCGTGGATATCGTCGAAGGACATGTGCTCGGCGGGGCTGACGGGCTTCATAAAAATTTGCATAAATACGTGATTGGTGCGATGAAAGTCGACGCCATGGTCCGGTATATTGATGCCGGCAGCCTGCTGATCGTCGGTAACCGCGATAATGCGCATACGCTCGCTTTGGAACAGGGCGCAGGCGTGCTGATTACCGGCGGATTCGGCACCAGTAAAGAAGTCAAGGCATTGGCCGATCAGTTGAACCTGCCGATTTTCTCATCACGCCATGATACGTTTACCGTTGCGTCATTGATTAACCGCGCGATCTTTGACCGGCTGATCAAGAAGAAAATCATGATCGTGGAAGATATCGTGGGCAGCAAACCGAAAATCCATGCGCTGAAAATGTCCAGCACCGTAGGCGAAAGCATGGCGCTCTCCGAGCAAAAGGGGGATCCGAGGCTTCCCGTTGTTGACGAGTGGAACCGGGTTCTCGGTATTGTAAACCGCAGCGATATGAGAAACCTGCCGGATGAACAGAGCATCGAGAAGGTGCTGATCCGCAATCCGGTGACGGCTACGCTCCAGACTTCGCTGGCTTCCGCCGCGCAGCTGATGATGTGGGAAGGCATCGACTTTTTGCCGATTGTTGACCGCAACCGCAAGCTGGTGGCGACCGTTTCACGCAAGGAAGTGCTGCAGGCGATGCGCGATGCGCGTAAACAGCCTCAGCTTGGAGAAACGTTTGACCATTTGATCTGGAACGGTTTTGCGGATGAACGGGATGAGGAGGGACGCCTCTTTTTCCATGGGTTCATTACGCCGCAGATGGCGACGGACCTTGGAACGATTTCCGAAGGGATTCTGACGACGGTCATGACGCAGTCTGCGCTTCGTGCTGCGAAGGACATGACGGGTAATGATTTTGTGCTGGATAATATGTCCACCTATTTCGTGCGTCCGGTTCAGATTGAGGACCCGGTTGCCGTGATGCCGAGGTTGCTGGAAGCTAGCCGGCGAACATGCAAATTGGAGATCGAGATCATGCATATGGACAGTCTGGTCGCGAAGGCCGTGCTAACGCTGCAATCGATTGAACATGGATAATGCCATGCCCGATCGCTCTAGATAAAGAATGAAATAGGCTACGAATGATAAAAGCCGGACGCTCCATATAGGAGTATCCGGCTTTATTGGTTAGGCAAAGAATTACATGCTGTTCGATTTCATACGGCGGTAGTAGCCGCGATTTCGTATCCCGGCAAAAATATTGAACGCGCCAAGCACCAGGAAAACCGCTTCAATAACGACGGCGACCGTCGAGCCTCTAAAAATAAACATGAAGATCAACGCAAGCACGACAAGCATGATCCCCATAAAAATATTCGTCACAGCCCCGTACAAGCCTCTTTCGCGCGCATCCTTCGCACGACGGGAACGGTTGCTGTATAAAGCGGCGCAAATGCAGGCGATGACCAGCAGCGCAAATAGCAAATAGCGGATGACAACCATGTGATGCTGCAGCTCCTTCTCTATATATCCATAAATTCGGGCAGTTACATAAAGTGAACCAAAGTCTGCTTGTCCACATCTCGATCAATACGGCGGACAATGAGACGTTTTTTCTTTAGTTCATTTTATTAAGTAGCATTATTGTAACATGAAATTATGGATTCCGCACTTGAACGGTATGGACATCAACCCAGATCTGGAGCATGCCCTCCATCAGCAGCATCGTCTTGATTTCAACGGAATATTCCTTGTCGCGCACCTTATAGATTTTCTGCTCAAGTAGGGTGCGTACAACCTTGCTGTAAGTATCGATTTCAAATACGTTTTGTCCCCGAAGGACGCTTAAATCCTTGCCCAGCTGAGCGATAATAGCTTTTACGACAACCGGATCGAGCGGAGGATCTTGCTGCTCATTACGGATTTTAATCTCCCGAATAACGGTCTGCTGATTCCTGTATTTCTTTAATGTTTTGTTATCTTCTTCGTACTGCTTGATTTGTGTTTCCAGATCCTGATTGGACACCCATAATAAATTGTAACTTGTATGGAAGACAACGTTATAGGCAACGCTGCCGACGACGACACCCAGCACGAATACAGCTGCGATCTGCGAAATGTGGCGGTAGCGTTTAAACGGCGGAATCCTCATGGCTACTCCTTACCGCCGCATACCCATTTGACCAGCTCACTGCCCATATGCGCCCCAAGAAAGGCCGATACCAGGAATAAAATCTGCTTGATTGCCGGAGACATATTTCCTCCCAGAAAATTGCTTTCGATGACCCTCATGGGATCGATCGTCCCGCCAACTGCTGCGGCCAGTGCCCAAATCTTGATCCGGTCTGCAACGTCAAGCATGGTTTGGGTTGGCGGCTGCAGCGAAATGACGGCACCCACGCCTCCGACCATGGCACCTCCGATCACAATACCGAAGGCAATGAAGAAATCCAGAATTGCTTTGGATAAAAAAGTGCTCATCAAAATCCAGTCCTTTCGCAAGGGGCACTAGCGTACCGCCTGTCCGATGATCTCCCTACTTCATTCTATGGGCGGTGCCTTGCGTAATATGATAAAATAATATAAAGAGTTGAAGACTACGATCCGATTTTAAAGCGGACCCAAAGGAGAAGAGATATGAGTTCATTTGTGCATCTTCATGTGCATAGCGAATACAGCCTCCTGGATGGAGCGGCACGGATCTCGGACCTTGTCCGCCAAGCTGCAGAATACGGGATGAAGGCGCTGGCGCTTACGGACCATGGGGTCATGTATGGTGCCGTGCCTTTTTACAAAGCATGCAAGTCAGCAGGCATCAAGCCGATCATCGGCTGCGAGGCTTATCTGACTGCCGGTTCACGCAAAGAACGCGGGAGCCGTAAAGATCAGCCTATATACCATTTGATTCTCCTGGCCAAAAATGAGACCGGCTATCGTAATTTGATGAAGCTGTGCTCTATCGGCCATTTGGAGGGTCATCATTATAAACCACGGATCGATATGGATGCCCTGAGAGCTCATCATGAAGGAATTATCTGCCTGAGCGCCTGTCTCGGCGGTGAAGTGCCGCAGCATCTTCTGAACGGAAGAGCGGAGGAAGCACGCAGGGCTGCAATCCGTTACCGGGATATTTTCGGAGAAGACTTTTATCTTGAGCTTCAGGATCATGGACTGCCCGAACAAAAACGCGTGAATCCGCAGCTGATCGAGCTTGCCGAAGAACTGAATATTTCGTTAACCGTTACCAATGACGTCCACTATTTAAAGCGTGAGGATGCCGCGATGCAAGACGTGCTCATCTGCATCGGAACGGGCAAAACGGTTGAAGATGAGGGAAGGCTGCAGATCCCGACAGATCAGCTGTATTTCAAAAGCGGTGAAGAAATGGCCCGCTTGTTCCCGCATGTGAAGCAGGCGCTGGTCAATACGGCTGCAATTGCGGACAAGTGTAATCTGGAGCTGGAATTCGGAAGATACATTCTGCCGGAATTCAGTCCCCTGCCTGAAAGTATGGATTCCGCGCAATATTTGCGTTCACTGTGCCGGGAGGGGCTTATCAAACGTTATGAAAAGACCGCGCTGTGGGCATCACCTGAAGGTCAGGAGGAACTGAACAAGCGCCTCGATTATGAGCTTGGCGTCATCGGGAGCATGGGCTTCAGCGATTATTTTCTTATCGTATGGGATTTTATCGCTTACGCGCATAAACAGGGCATTGCCACAGGTCCCGGAAGAGGCTCGTCCGCAGGCAGCCTGGTAGCGTACGTGCTAGAGATAACCAATGTCGATCCGATTAAATATCATCTTCTCTTCGAGAGGTTTCTCAATCCGGAGCGGGTAACGATGCCGGATATCGATATTGATTTCAGCGATGAACGGCGGGATGAGGTGATCCGCTACGTCGCTGAGAAATACGGCCAGGAGCGAGTGGCTCAAATCATCACGTTTGGTACGATGGCGGCGAGGGCCGCTGTACGGGATGTCGGACGAGCCCTGAACGTGCCTTACGGGGATGTGGACAAGGCTGCCAAGCTGATACCGGGCGCACATGGCATCAACATAAAGAAAGCTCTGGAGCTAAGTGATGAGCTGCAGAAAATTTATCAACAAAACTCGAAAATCCGCGAATTGCTGGACATGGCTATGAAGGTGGAAGGAATGCCGCGACACGCTTCGACACATGCTGCGGGCGTTGTCATTTCCCGTGATCCGCTGACTGACGCCGTACCGCTGCAGGAAGGCAGCGAACAGACCGCGTTGACCCAGTACTCAATGGAGAACGTGGAAAGCATCGGCCTGCTCAAGATGGATTTTCTCGGTCTGAGAACATTATCGATCATCGAACGCTGCATGAATTGGATTGGAGAAGCAGCGGGAAGCCCGCCGGATTTCGAACGCATCCCCGACGACGACCCGCAGACTTACGAAATGCTGGGAAGCGGGGAAACCACGGGCGTTTTCCAGCTGGAATCCGCAGGTATGAGGAGGGTGCTGAAGGATCTTAAGCCTTCCGTATTCGAGGATATTATTTCGGTCCTGGCCCTGTACCGGCCGGGTCCCATGGAATTCATACCGAAGTTTATTCAGGCCAAGCACGGCCTGATTGAAATTGATTATCCACAGGAGGATCTCAAACCGATTCTCGGCGATACCTATGGCATTATCGTCTATCAAGAACAGATTATGAAAATCGCGTCACTGATGGCCGGATTTTCGCTCGGGGAAGCAGATTTGCTCCGCCGCGCCGTCTCGAAGAAAAAGCGTGAGGTTCTGGATCAGGAACGGAGCCATTTCGTTGCGGGCAGCTTAAAGCAGGGATACACCGAGGATGAAGCCAACCGGGTCTATGATATGATCGTCCGGTTTGCTGATTATGGCTTTCCGCGGGCTCATGCTGCGGCTTACGGGGTGCTTGCTTTTCAGACCGCCTATCTGAAAGCTCATTATCCGGTGCAGTTCATGGCCTCCATGCTGACCGCGGTCATGGGCAGTCACCGCAAGGTTGCCGAATATGTCGTGGAATGCAGGCGGATGGATATTCACGTGCTGCCTCCGGATGTGAATGAAAGCGGCGTGCTGTTTACTCCGGTCATTCCGGGGAGTTCAAATCATACGGGAGCCGGTCCGGGACATATACGGTTCGGTCTCGGAGCCATCAAGAACGTAGGCACGCAGGCTGTGGAGAATATGATGCTGGTCCGGGAGGAAAAGCCCTTTGAAAGCCTGCTGGATTTCTGCCGCAGGATCGATTTGAGAGTCTGCAACAAGCGGGTGATTGAGTCGCTGATTCAGGCGGGGGCGTTCGATTCACTCCCGGGTCACCGGTCACAGCTGCTGGCCATGCTTGACGAGACCGTTGAAGCTGCCGTGAAGTGGCGAAAAGAACGCGAAGATTTGCAGATTCAGCTGTTTGATTTTGTCGAAACGCCAAACTGGGATATCGAGTATCCCGAGATTCCTGCTTTCTCCGCAGGACAGCAGCTGGAGCTTGAGCGGGAACTGCTGGGACTGTACCTCTCCGGCCATCCGCTGGATGATTATAATCAGTCCGTCAATATGCCGGGAGTAGACAGGCTGATGGATCTTGCGGAAGCTGCGGATGAATCTTACGCGGTCGTAGCAGCCATGGTCATCTCCGTTAAAACCATCACGACCAAGCAGGGAAAAGCGATGGCCTTCATGGAAGTCGAGGACCAGATCGAGCGCTGCGAGGTGGTGCTCTTTCCGGAGGTGTGGCGGCGCAGCTCCCCGAATATTGAAAAGGGGGCTCTGCTCGCACTCCGCGCCAAGGTACAGCAGCAGGATGAAGGCTTCAAGCTGCTGGCTGAGGACGTGCTGCCGCTGGACGATGCTGCGCTCGGGCAGCTGGTCAAGCGATCGCGGACCAAACCAGCTTCGGGCAGAAGTTACGCCAAACAGCCGCAGCCAGCCCAGAAACCGGTATCGGTGACAGCCGGAACGGAGGCTAAAACCTTCGGTGCGGCAGTTGCTTCTGCGGAATTGAGTTCTTCGGAAGAAACGAATCCGTCCAGGAAGGGCAGGGCGGCAGAGCAGCGCGTATTCGTCAAGATTACGCCGCAGGCTGAGCGCAGTCCGGATCTTCTGACCCGGCTTAAAGTGCTGCTGCAGGAGCATTCGGGTCCGGTTCAGACGGTATTGTTCTACGAAGATAGCCAGAAACTGTTAGCACTTAGTGACAGCTACCGCATTAAGCCTTCGCCGGAGCTGTTTGACAAGATGGAAGGAATTCTGGGGAAAGATACGGTACGAATCAAATAAACGGATTGATAGCCCGGCGTTCTTTAAGGCTGAAGGGCTTCGCATTCATACGAAATCTTTCGCCCGAAGGTTTAACCGAGATTTTACGAACGTTTCCGCTTGCTCCCGCATACACTTATGAACACCTATCCAAAGGACAACATTTAATGCGCCTCGGTTTTGAATTTCAGGCTTGCCGGGCGCGTATGCGGGGGGATTTGCGGATGTCGTATGAAGCAGTGGTGGCTATGTTGAACCACCGGGGAGTCAAGGTTGAAGATATTGCCGATATCGTGTACCAGCTGCAGCTGGTGTATCACCCTCTTTTAACAAGGCAGGATTGCATAGATAGCGTCAAAGCGGTTCTCGGGAAACGGGAAGTGCAGTATACGTTGTTCACGGGAATGGCTCTTGATGAGCTCGCGGAGCGGCGCCTGCTGCCGCATCCGTTACAGGCTATCATGGAAGCAGATGAGCCTTTATATGGCGTGGACGAGACATTAGCACTTGGAATTACCAATGTTTATGGTATGATCGGATTGACAAGTTTTGGTTATCTCGATAAGGAGAAAACTGGAATTATAGCAGAGCTGAATGATAAAAAAAATGAAATACACGTATTTCTGGATGATCTTGTGGCCGGACTTGCCGCAGCGGCTTCAGCCCGCATTGCGCATCGGCATAAAGGCGCCAAAATGTATCCGCATGGTCCTGAACATTCCGGGTCGTAAACGGTTTTTCATCCCTTTGGAAGCCCCTTGATCTCACGAATAGTTTCAAAGCCCTTTGTTGCGGGAAAAAAGATAGTTATGTTATCATTGTTTCATTATACGGGCTCAGAACATGAGATTAGGGGGCTTTCGAAAGGAATGTGGACGGTCATCTATATTGCGCCTACCGCCAAGGTAGCCGAAATGATCCAGACCAAACTAACGGAAGAAGGATTTTTGGTGAAAAGCCGTCCGATCAACTTATCCAAGCAGCAATTCGAAATACTGGTGCCCTCCGGTGAGCTGGAGGAAGTCCAAGAAGTGCTGAATTCCATTCTGCATCCTTAATCTTTCGGAAAACGAGACAGTGGCGTTATATTTGGTAGAATGAAGATGCGGCTGAGTAAATTAACGGCTGGAGAGGTGTAGTTGTGTTTAAAGACTTATTTCAGAAAAAAAGAAAGTACGCGACCATTCCTTCAGATCGAGTAGGAAGAGGCAGCGAGCCTGGCGAAAGCGAGAGACCCAAGCGGGAAATTCCGGAAGGGCTCATGAATAAATGCGGCAAATGCGGCACCATTCAATACAGCAAAGAGCTGGAGAAAAATCTGAAGGTCTGCCAGAACTGCGGATATCATATGCGTCTGAACGCCGTGGAACGGATTCACATGGTGCTGGATGAAGAAGGCTTTGAGGAATTTGACAGCGGCATGGTATCCGTCGATCCGCTACAGTTCCCGGGATACGGAACAAAGCTGGAACAGCAGAAGATGAAATCGGGTCTGCGTGAGGCTGTCATTACCGGACAAGGAACCATCGAAGGATTGCCTGTGGTGGTAGCGGTCATGAGCTTTGATTTCTTCACGGGCAGTATGGGCTCGGTTGTAGGTGAAAAAATCACGCGCGCGATTGAAGTAGCGACGGAAAAGGATTTGCCTCTGATCATTTTCTCCACATCAGGCGGTGCACGGATGCAGGAAAGCATTCTCAGCCTGATGCAAATGGCGAAAACAAGCGCTGCCCTGGCGCGTTTCAACGAAAAAGGCGGCCTATATATTTCCGTAATCACGGATCCTACGACTGGCGGTGTTTCTGCCAGTTTTGCCACGCTTGGTGATATCAACATTGCCGAGCCTGGAGCGGTGTTTGGTTTTGCCGGCAGAATCGTCATTGAACAGACAATTCGTCAGAAGCTGCCTGACGATTTCCAGACCGCAGAGTTTAATCTGGCTCATGGCCAGCTGGATCTCGTAGTTCATCGCAAAGAGCTGCGTGGAATGCTGTACAAGCTTATTGAGCTTCATAGCGTGAAAGGGGGTTATTAAGTGGCGGGAGAATTGCCTTTTGAAAAGCCCCTTGTTGAAATGCGGCAAAAAATCAATGAACTGAAGCAGTTTGGACAAGACAAGGGTATTGATTTTACCGACGAGATTTCAAGACTTGAGGAGCGCTACGCGGAACTGGAGAATGATATTTATACGAATATTTCTCCTCACCAGAAAATGCATGTCGCAAGACATCAGCAGCGCCCGACCTCGCTTGATCTGATCCAGCTGATCTTCAGCGACTTTATCGAATTACACGGCGACCGCCTCTTTGGCGACGATCTTGCCGTGATCGGCGGACTTGCGAAGTTGGAAGGAAGACCAGTAACGGTCATCGGCCAACAGCGGGGTAAGGATACCAAGGACAACATTGCCCGTTTCTTCGGCAGTGCCCATCCTGAAGGTTTCCGTAAAGCGCTTCGATTAATGCAGCAGGCAGAGAAATTTAAACGCCCGATTATCACTTTTATCGATACAAAAGGTGCTTATCCGGGTAATACAGCAGAAGAAAGAGGACAATCCGAAGCCATTGCCCGCAACTTGCGGGAAATGTCGGCACTCGGGGTTCCTGTCATTTGTGTGATCATCGGCGAAGGTGGAAGCGGCGGTGCTCTTGCGATGGCTGTAGGTAACCGTGTGCTGATGCTGGAGCATGCCATTTATTCGGCTATTTCGCCAAACGGGGCGGCATCAATTCTTTGGAAGGATGCGTCCAAGGCGGACCAGGCGGCTGAAGCCATGAAGATTACGGCTAAGGACCTGCTTGGGTTTGAGGTTATCGAAGAGATCATTCCGGAGCCGGTTGGAGGCGCACACAAAGACTATGAATTAACGGCATCCTCGATTAAAGAGGTATTGGTACGCCATCTGCATGAGCTCTCTACCATGGACAGCGCGGCTTTAAAAGAAGACAGATATCAGAAATTCCGCAAAATAGGAAAGTTCGCGTATGAGCAATCATCGTCCGCCGGAGTGATAGAATAGATTGATCTTGTCAATGATGGATATGACAAAGTTCCTATACAAAATCTTTAATTTGTAGTAGATTTAATCTTTGGATAAAGATGTTGGATAGAGAGATTTTAAGAAAAACGGAGGAAACCCAAATGCGTAAAACAAAAATCGTATGTACTATCGGACCTTCCAGTGAATCGTTGGAAAACACCAAAAAATTGATTCTTGCTGGCATGAACGTAGCCCGTCTGAACTTTTCACACGGCGATTTCGAGGAGCATGGCAACCGGATCAACAATATCCGCCAGGCTTCCAAGGAACTGAACAAAACAGTAGCCATTCTGCTTGATACCAAAGGACCGGAAATCCGTACGGGCAAGCTGGCTGTTGAGCCTATTGAACTGGTTCAAGACGAATATATCACATTGACAACCGAAGAAATTTTGGGAGACAAGGACCGCATCTCGATTACTTATCAGGATCTTCCAAGTGATGTGGAAGTCGGCTCCACCATTTTGATCGATGACGGTCTGATTGGTTTGACGGTTGTTGGTGTAGAAGGCACTGAGATCAAATGCCGCATTGTCAACGGAGGTACAATCAAAAGCAAGAAGGGCGTTAACGTACCGGGTGTCGCGATTTCTCTGCCAGGCATTACGGAGAAAGACGCGAACGATATCGTGTTTGGTATCGAGCAAGGCATCGATTTTATCGCAGCTTCCTTCGTCCGCAAAGCAAGTGACGTTCAAGAAATCCGTGAGCTGCTCGAGAAGCATGATGCAGGACACATTCAAATTATCTCCAAAATCGAGAATCAGCAGGGCGTGGACAACCTGGACGAAATCCTTGAAGCTTCCGACGGCCTTATGGTAGCCCGTGGCGACCTTGGCGTTGAAATTCCTGCTGAAGAAGTACCATTGGTACAAAAACGCATGATCGAGAAATGTAACGTTGCCGGTAAACCGGTTATCACCGCTACTCAAATGCTCGATTCCATGCAGCGCAACCCGCGTCCAACCCGCGCTGAAGCAAGTGACGTGGCGAATGCAATCTTTGACGGAACCGATGCGATTATGCTTTCGGGTGAAACAGCTGCCGGTAAATATCCGGTGGAATCCGTTCTGACCATGTCCCGTATCGCTGAAAAAGCGGAATCCGCACTGAACTACCGCGATATCTTCCTGAAGCAAAGAATCGCCCAGGAAACCACTGTAACCGAAGCAATCAGCCAATCCGTCGCGATTTCCGCTCTGGATTTGAATGCCAAAGCGATCATTTCCTCTACGGAATCCGGTCATACGGCGCGCATGGTATCCAAATACCGTCCACAGGCTCCGATCATCGCCGTAACGACTCAAGAGCGTACGCTCCGTCGCTTGGCTTTGACTTGGGGTGTAACGCCGATCCAAGGCAAGACAGCAACTTCTACGGACGAAATGTTCGAGAACTCCCTTAAAGGCGGCCTGGAATCCGGGCTCGTGAAGCCAGGAGATCTGGTTGTAATTACGGCAGGCGTTCCGCTTGGACAATCCGGTTCCACGAACCTTGTGAAAGTTTCTCAGGTTCCTAACGCATAAGAAGCGCGAAATCATGGAATGACCGATAACGTTATAAATTCTTTTAAATATAAGGCTGTGCAGGTGAAATCCTGTACAGCCTTTTTTTCTTTATCCGAAACCGGACGAGGAAATTTTTTCTGAATGAACAGGGCGGACATAGCGCAAAATATCTATATTATGCTTATTTCCCGATAGCCAGGCGCTAGATTCGAGAGTTGTGAAGCCCTATGTTATACTTGCATTAACGCTTTATATTTTCAAAGAAGGGACTTTGGCGTACATGGAAAAAGACATGGAAGACAAGCTCGGCCGATGGTATGAGGCTTCCGTCCGGGTCCGCTATCAGGAGAGCGACCAGATGGGAGTCGTGTATCACGCCAACTACCTGAACTGGTTTGAGATTGGACGGACCGAAATGATCCGTGAGCTTGGCATTACATACCGAAGCATGGAGGATCAGGGTGTTCTGCTTCCCGTTATAGATTTGGACATGAAATTCAGCCAACCCGCCCGATATGATGATGAAATCACGATTTTTACACGGATGACATCATTTTCGAAATTGAGAATCGGATATGCGTATGAAGTCAGAAGACTTTCCGAAGAAGAGAGACGGCAACTGGGCCAGAAGAGGCTCTTAGAAGGGCCTGAGCTGCCCGGAGAGCTGCTCGTATCAGGTTCGACCAGGCATGTGTGGGTGAATCGTCAATGGCAGCCTGTAAGGCTGGACAAGAGCGCTCCGGACCTCTACGAGGCTCTGGAACTGTCGCTCGCCGGGGGAGGGGAGCAATGAATGTGGAAGTGGCTGCTTGCCGTAATTATTATTGTGCCCGCAGTTGAAATTTACGGTTTTGATTGGGTGGCTAGCAGGGTTGGCGGTGGGAACACGTTCCTGCTTGCCATCTTGACTTCCGCGATCGGGATGCTGATGATGCGCTTTGAAGGACGCAAGGTGCTGGAGGATTCGCGGGCGCGGATGAATTCCGGCCAGGTTCCGGGAAGAAGCCTGGTCGATGGACTATGCGTTTTTATCGGCGGCATTCTCCTGGTCATTCCCGGCTTTGTGACCGACATCATCGGGTTTACCATGGTCTTTCCTCTTACGCGCCCATTGTACCGCTTTCTGATCCTAAAGTGGCTGGAGCGGAAGATGAAAAAGGGGAATATCACGATTCATCGCCGGTAAAAGAAGTGGTTTTGCAGTGTGATAAAAAAATCTTTATGTGACTGATAAAACAATTTGATGCTTTTGTAAGGGGCACTTATGTTCACATATCCGTCAAAATCCTTTATGATAATAGTGATTCCATTACTTGGCGTCTTCATGTCAGGTAGAATGGCGGACGGCCGTTTTTGAAGAGATGAGAAAAGGAACACATTCAGAAGACATCGCATGCTGAACGGGTAAGAAGGAATAGGCCTAGGCTGGTTGTGCGGTTTTTCTTCCGTAAAAATACGTCATGAGACGACGTTACGGCCTGTCTTCCGGTAAAGTGCGTCTAAAGACGTTTTTCTTGTTTCGGGCAAAATGTAAATGTTTTCACGGCTTGTTTATCCTGTTTTAAAATCCGTTTTTCAAAGGAGAGATGTACGATGACAGCTACTAAAGGCCTTGAGGGCATTGTTGCCGCAGCTTCTTCCATCAGTTCCATCGTGGACGGTGTGCTCACATATCGCGGTTATGACATCGATGATCTTGCAGTCAATGCAAGTTTTGAAGAAGTAGCCTATCTGCTATGGTTCGGAAAGCTGCCGAATGAAGCA
Source organism: Paenibacillus dendrobii (assembly GCF_009807035.1). Lineage (GTDB taxonomy): Bacteria > Bacillota > Bacilli > Paenibacillales > Paenibacillaceae > Paenibacillus_AQ > Paenibacillus_AQ dendrobii. Next base: position 2,365,865 of record NZ_WUBI01000001.1, on the reverse strand, counting down.
GAACTAAAACAGCTCCATGAGGATTTGAGCAACGAAGCTCCGATTCCCAATGAAGTTATCGAGCAAATGAAATTATACCCTAAAGATACAAATACCATGGCTGCTCTCCGTTCGGCGGTATCGGCACTTGCCCTCTACGACGGTGAAGCTGATGACATGAGCCGTGAAGCAAACCAGCGCAAGGCGATCCGCCTTCAGGCTAAACTGCCTACCGTCATCGCTGCCCTGGCGCGCATCCGCGAAGGCAAAGAACCTGTGGCTCCGCAAGCCGGACTATCCGTTTCCGAGAACTTTCTGTATATGCTCAGAGGCGAAAAACCGGAAGAGGTTTCGATCAAAGCATTGGATCAAGCGCTTGTGCTTCATGCGGACCATGAGCTGAACGCTTCGACTTTTGCTGCTCGCGTAACCGTGGCTACGCTTTCAGATATCTATTCCGGCGTGACTTCGGCGATCGGCGCACTGAAAGGTCCTCTGCATGGAGGAGCCAATGAAGCGGTGATGAAAATGCTGAACGAAATCGAAAGCTTGGAAAACGTCGAGCCGTTCATCCAGCAAAAATTGGATAATCGCGACAAAATTATGGGCTTTGGCCATCGCGTGTACAAAAACGGAGATCCGCGCGCGAAGCATTTGCAAAAAATGTCTCGTGAGCTTGGCGAAATGAAAGGCGACACAACGCTGTATGAAATGTCCGTCAAGATCGATGATCTGGTAACGACTCAAAAAGGTCTGAGACCGAATGTGGATTTCTACTCCGCTTCTGTGTATACTCAGCTAGGGTTCAATCACGAGTTGTTTACCCCGATTTTCGCGATCAGCCGCGTATCCGGATGGACCGCACATATTCTCGAGCAGTATGAAAACAACCGCATTATCCGTCCACGTGCCGAATATGTGGGTCTCACCGATCAAAAGTACGTACCGGTTGAACAGCGCTCTTAGTGGACAATAAAGAATAGGGGGACCGGTAGCGGCGCACTTTTCGTGCAGGGCTCCGGAGCCCCTATGTGACTGTCCATGTTTGAAATGAAAAGAATATTGATGAAAATGAAGGAGGACATTATCATGAAATTGGACAAATTTGCACTTCCTACCGAAGGTGAAAAAATTGAAATAACAGAAGGCAAGCTTCAGGTGCCGAACAACCCGATCATTCCTTTTATCGAAGGTGACGGAACAGGCCGCGACATCTGGAAAGCTTCCAAACGCGTTCTGGATGCTGCTGTTGAAAAAGCTTACGGCGGATCTAAAAAGATCGCTTGGTACGAAGTATTTGCCGGTGAAAAAGCGTTCAATACATACGGAGAATGGCTGCCAAACGACACGCTTGAAGCTATCCGTGAGTACATCGTAGCTATCAAAGGACCATTGACTACGCCAATCGGCGGCGGTATCCGTTCCCTGAACGTAGCCCTTCGCCAAGAGCTGGATCTGTATGTATGTCTGCGTCCTGTACGCTACTTCAACGGCGTTCCTTCTCCGGTGAAGCATCCTGAGCTGGTGGACATGGTTATTTTCCGTGAAAATACCGAGGACATCTACGCTGGTATCGAGTATCAAGAAGGTTCCGAAGCCGTGAAGAAGGTTATTAAATTCCTTCAAGACGAAATGGGCGTTAACAAAATCCGTTTCCCAGAAACTTCCGGTATCGGCATCAAGCCTGTATCCTCCGAAGGCTCCAAGCGTCTGGTTCGCGCAGCTGTTGAGTACGCAATCCAGCATGGCCGTAAGAGCGTTACGCTGGTACACAAAGGCAACATCATGAAATTTACTGAAGGTGCCTTCAAAAACTGGGGCTATGAAGTGGCTGAGCAAGAGTTCGGCGACAAAGTATTCACATGGGCACAATACGATGCCATCAAAGAAAAAGACGGCACGGATGCAGCTAACGCAGCACAAAGCGCAGCAGAAGCTGAAGGTAAAATCATTGTGAAGGACGCGATTGCGGACATCGCCCTGCAGCAAGTATTGACTCGCCCTACCGACTTTGATGTGATTGCTACACTTAACTTGAACGGTGACTACCTGTCTGACGCACTGGCTGCCCAAATCGGCGGTATCGGTATCGCTCCAGGTGCTAACATCAACTACGTAACTGGACATGCTATTTTCGAGGCTACTCATGGTACGGCTCCTAAATACGCGGACAAAGACGTGGTAAACCCTGGTTCCGTTATCCTGTCCGGCGTTATGCTGCTTGAGCATCTGGGATGGCAGGAAGCGGCTGACCTGATCTATAAAGGCATGGAAACATCCATTAACAATAAAACCGTTACTTATGACTTTGCCCGCCTGATGGACGGCGCAACGCAAGTAAAATGCTCCGAGTTCGCTGACCAAGTCATCAATAACATGTAAGGAAGAAGGAAAAACAATGGCTTTGACTCGTAAAAAAATTACTGTCGTAGGTGCCGGCTTTACCGGTGCAACTACTGCTTTGATGTTGGCTCAAAAGGAACTTGGCAACGTAGTGCTGCTGGATATTCCACAGCTCGAGAACCCGACCAAAGGTAAAGCGCTCGACATGCTGGAAGCAAGTCCGGTACAAGGCTTCGATAGCCAAATTACCGGTACTTCCAACTATGATGATGCCGCTGACTCGGACATCGTTATCATTACTGCAGGTGTAGCCCGTAAACCAGGCATGAGCCGTGATGACCTCGTGAACACCAATGCAGGCATCATGAAAGCGGTTTGCGAAAATGTAAAAAGAGTCGCTCCAGAATCCATTGTAATCATTTTGAGCAACCCTGTAGACGCTATGACTTATGTAGCGAACAAAACGCTCGGCTTCCCTAAAAACCGCGTGATCGGTCAATCCGGCGTACTGGATACGGCTCGTTACTGCACATTCATCGCGCAGGAGCTTAACGTATCCGTGGAAGATGTCCGCGGCTTCGTGCTCGGCGGACACGGTGACGACATGGTTCCTCTCGTTCGTTACTCGAATGTTGGAGGGATTCCAATCGATACACTGATTCCTGCGGACCGCATTCAAGAAATCGTGCAGCGTACCCGCGTAGGCGGCGGTGAAATCGTCAACCTGCTGGGCAACGGCAGTGCTTACTTTGCTCCTGCAGCTTCCCTCGTACAGATGGCTGAAGCGATTATGAAGGACAAGAAACGCATTATTCCTGTCATTGCGCTTCTTGAAGGCGAATATGGATACCACGATTTGTTCCTGGGCGTGCCTACCATTCTTGGCGGCAATGGCATCGAGAAAATTTTCGAGCTGGAGCTTACGCCTGAGGAAAAAGCGGCCTTGGACAAATCCGCTGACTCCGTACGCAACGTCATTTCCGTTGTGAACGTGTAATTAACGTTCGATTGCACCATAGTTCAAAAGGGAAAACCTCTAAGTTTGTTCATATTTAGAGGTTTTCTTTTCTTTTGATTGGTGTAAAATGATAATACATGTAATCTAAATCATAGAATTTATGGAGGGATCCTGTTCATGGGAATGGTAATGTTATTTATACATATCTTGGGCGCTGCGGCTCTAGGCTTCTATCTGATTCTGCCTTTCGTTGTGGGTAAAGTAGCCAAACTGTCTCTGCCGGCACAGGAAGGCAGTGCGGCAGCCATCCGCGGCCTTAATACGTATGCTCAAATCGCGCTTGTCATTCAATTGCTGACGGGTGGATATTTGATGAGTCAAGGCGATTATTCGGTACCTTGGATGATCGTGGTCATTATCTTGTTCCTGGCTATTGGTGCCATCAGCGGCATGATGGGCAAACCGCTTCGCCTTGCGCTGGATGGCATTAAGAACAGCCGCGACATTTCGGTCCAAACCGGAAAAATCCGTACGCTGAGCGCTTTGATCGCCATTTGCGTTCTCGTTATGCTGTTCTTTATGGTATACAGAGATATTATCTAATCAACGGATATGAAGTAACGCCGTCCCCATTCCTTTAGGGGGACGGCGTTTTTGTGTTTGATTTTATGGTTCATGTGGTAAGTAACCATCGTCAGAAGAATAAAGGAAATGATTTGCGCCATCCTAATATGGATAAGTAACCCTCGTATGATTGGATGTTGAGAACAATAAATGCAGCATGGAAGGGAGAAATGAATCGTGTCAGGAAATTCACAAACTAAGCAGACGCTGCCTCCGCAGCATCAGAACCAGCAGCCGGGGATCGAATCGGAGATGAATCCGCTCCCTAAATACGAGCCGAGCGATTATGTCGCCGCAGGCAAGCTCAAAGGCAAGAAAGCAATTATTACAGGCGGGGATAGCGGCATCGGACGCGCAGTTGCGGTGGCATTTGCCAAGGAAGGTGCGGATTTGTCGATCATATATTTGAATGAACATGAGGATGCGAAGGAAACGAAGCGTCAGGTCGAACAGGAAGGACGCAAATGCCTGCTGATCGCCGGTGACATCGGCGACGAGCATTTCTGCAAAAAAGCCGTGAACCAATCGGTGCAGGAGCTTGGGGGATTGGATATCTTGATCAACAATGCAGCCGAGCAGCATCCGCAGCAGAAGATCGAGGATATTACGGCAGAACAGCTGGAACGGACTTTTCGGACCAACATCTTCGGCATGTTCTATATGACGAAGATGGCGATGCCGCATATGAAGGGTGGCAGCTCCATCGTAAATACGGCTTCCATAACCGCCTATAAAGGCAATCCGACGTTAATTGATTATTCGGCAACCAAAGGAGCGATTGTCAGCTTTACACGCTCCTTATCGATGAATATTGTGGAAAAAGGCATTCGCGTGAATGCAGTGGCGCCAGGGCCGATCTGGACGCCACTCATCCCGTCAACTTTTGATGCCAAGAAGGTAAGCGAATTTGGATCGACCCAGCCGATGAAGCGACCGGGCCAACCGGAGGAGCTAGCTCCGGCTTACGTATATCTGGCATCCAATGATTCTTCCTATGTGAGCGGACAGGTCATCCATGTGAATGGCGGAGAAATCGTGAATGGCTAATGAACGCTAAACAGGTTATCTATCATAAAAGGCTGAGCAGATGAGAATCTGCTCAGCCTTTCTATGTTATTCTGGGTTATTTGAGATCTGAGACAGCTCATCCAGGGACATCTCAAAGCTTGGAGCCATATGAGTCAGAAAATAGTCCGCTTCCGGAAGCTGCATTTGCTTTACCTTGGAAAGCGTCTGTTCCTTGGCAGCGGCAAATTCCCTGTTGCCGGATGCGACTTCAAAAGCGCATTTTAGATAAGCGTCCAAACTGTCGGCAGCTTTGACGTAGCGAAGGAGCTCACGCTGCTCCGCATCCTCGGAGTCGGGCCGGAACAGTTTGGCATAGATTGACTGCAGCTCGGGCGGGGCCATACCAGCCAGACGTTTGGCTGCGATGTTCTCCATTTCGCGGAAGCTCGCGAGAAGCTGCGGATTGTTATGCTTCACCGGCGTGGCGATGTCTCCGGTAAAAACCTCGGCTGCATCATGGTACAATGCGAGCGTGGCAGCGCGGTCTGCGTTCAGCTTACGGTCATAATAGGTATTGCCGATTAAGCAAAGCATATGGGTTAAGAGCGACACGTGGAAGGAATGATCCGCCACATTTTCAGTTGTTGTACTCCGCATCAGGCTCCAGCGCCGGATGTATTGAAGTCGGTACATATAAGCAGCTAATGGAAAGTTCAAGGATTTTACGCTCCTTTTAAAATGATCATATTTAATCCAGCGTTAACAATTCGCTATTATTATACTCTTAACCCCTGCAAGACATCTACCTGTTAAAGATTGCTTGGCGTGGCCATCCCATGAACGGAAAATAGACTGTTCATCCTTGGATTTTCAAGATAGGATAAGAATAAGAAAAATGAAATGAAAACTCATGAAAAGGAAGACGGCAATGAGACCCTTTCGTATCAGACTCACCTTGATCTTAATGATCATGATTGGCATCTCCATGGTGGGTGCGGGCATTACGATGGCCCAGGTGTTTAAAAAATCCCATATTTCCGCATTAGAAGACAATATGATCAGGGAGATCAACCTACTGAGCCGAACGTTTGATTTTCGTCCCGCTTCGGGAGAAAGTGCGGTGACTTACTATACACGTGAATCCAGATATCTGGCCGGACTTATCGACTCGAGGGTTACGTTTATTACGAAAGACGGAACGGTCATCGGAGATTCGGAAAGCGATCCGCTCCTTATGGATAATCACAGCACGCGCGAAGAGATCGTTAACGCGGCGCAAAAAGGCGCCGGGCATGCGATTAGGTACAGTTCTACTCTTCGGGAGGACATGCTATATGTAGCGGTGCCAGTCGTTTCCGGTGGTAATTACGATGGTTTTATCCGCTTGTCTGTGAGTCTGGAATCCGTTGACGAGGGAGTTCGCAAGGGCTGGACGCTGATGGCGGGCGGGTTGGCTATTTTGTTCGTCGTGGCTACACTTGTCAGCTACCGTGTTGCGGCTGGACTGACATCTCCTCTGGAGAAAATTACCAGGGTTGCGGGGAGGATATCCGGTCTCGATTATGATGCGAGAGTCAATATGTACCGGAAGGATGAGATCGGAGAGCTGGCCAAGGCGATTAACGGCATGGCGGATAGTCTTCAAAATCAGCTGCAAACGATACGTGATAATGAGGACCTTCTCCAAAGTGTACTCGATAACATGACCAGCGGAATACTTCTGGTGGACGCGACAGGCAGCATTGCCCTCATCAACCCGGCCGCAGAAAGAATGTTGCATGTCGGTCCCGGCCAACTGAACGGGCGTTCTTTCAATGAACTAAAGCAGTATTATGAGCTGACCCGGCTGATCAAGGACGGAATAACGGAACGGGTGATTATCCATGAGGAACGAAGCGTGTACCAGCCGGAAGAAACCATTCTGCATCTGGATGGAGTGCCTATGTTCGGAGAGGAACATTCTTTTAAAGGCATGCTGTTTCTGCTTCAGGACGTGACGGCGATCCGCCGACTGGAGAATATGCGAAGCGAATTTGTGGCGAATGTATCGCATGAGCTGAAAACGCCGGTGGCAGCCGTGAAGGGATTCTCCGAGACGCTGCTCGGAGGCGGCGTCAAAGATGAAGAGACAGCGAGATCCTTCCTGCAAATCATATACGATGAAAGTGAGCGGCTGAACCGCTTGATAAGTGATATACTTGATTTGTCGAAAATCGAATCCAAGCGTTCTCCGATGGATTACGCACCGGTTCATTTAGCCTCTTTCTGCGCGTCCATTATGGATACGATCGGAACCGTGGCCAAGAAAAAAAGGATCACGCTGCATACCGAAATCCCGGAAGAGTTGTTCGTGGAGGCGGATGAGGATAAGCTCCGGCAAATTTTGATTAATCTCTTGTCCAATGCCGTAAGCTACACGCAGGACGGCGGCAAAGTGGAGCTTATCATTCAGGAACGCGGGGATGACGAGGAATCCGATAAGGTGATCATGAAGGTTTCCGATACGGGAATTGGCATACCTAAAAAGGACCAACCGCGAATATTTGAACGCTTTTACCGGGTGGATAAGGGCAGGTCGCGCAACTCAGGCGGGACCGGCCTCGGACTTTCCATCGTAAAACACCTGGTCGACCTGCATCATGGAGAAATCTCCGTGGAAAGCGAACTCGGCATCGGAACTACATTTACGGTTGAACTGCCTATGCTGCAGGATTAAGCGAAAAGAATCCTTTCGTTACGCTTTTCATTTCTGTAATCTTAAAAAAGGTGCGATGTTGATGCTTCTTGTTTACACAGAGTTAACATTTGAGTGTTACGATGGGCTTGTCAGCATTCGAAACCATTGTTTTTAGAACGGGGGAATTAATAAATGACGCAGCGCTTGCTGGTTATTGAAGATGAGCCGACTTTGGCCAGATTGCTCTCTTACAATCTGACGCAAGAAGGCTATGAAGTCACCATAGAAGATCACGGAACTTCCGGATTTGAGCGTGCGGTTCAAGAGCCTTTTGACTTGATCATACTGGATTTGATGCTGCCGGGAATGAATGGATTCGATATTCTTGGCAAACTGAGAGGGAAGGCCATCACGACTCCGGTAATTATTTTAACTGCCAAAAACGCGGAAGAAGAAGTGGTGCAGGGCCTTAAGCTGGGCGCGGATGATTACATCACGAAGCCGTTTGGTGTCTCTGAACTTTTGGCCCGCGTGGGTACGGTGTTACGGCGTGTCTCGGGAGCGAAGGAGGAGATGGTCCCGGAAACCGCGGATTCTGCGATCCGGCTGGGACAGCTGGAGATTTTCCCGGAAAAGTATGAGGTGCTGCTTGGCAGCACAAGTATCAGCCTAAGACCAAAGGAATTCGAAGTATTGCTGTACCTGGCCCGCAAGCCGGGCGTAGTGCTGACGAGAGATGATTTAATGAATGCCGTTTGGGGTTTCGATTACATCGGAGGCCAGCGGACGGTGGACGTCCATGTCAGTTCGCTCCGCAAAAAGCTTGAGCTTGATCCTGAATCTGTGCATATCGACTCCATCCGCGGAGTGGGATATAAACTGGTTATCAATAAAAAAAGAAGCGCTCATCATCAGGAATCATGATGGGGGCTTTTTTTTGTGTGTGGATGTTTGTGTATGCCGGTTCGGCGAATGCAATTAACATCGATAACGGTTTGTTTTTACACTCACTTGATCCGTGTCGAATCTTCTGTTAATCATTCAGCGTTATGATGCGGCTAAAGAGAAGTTCTGAGGGGGAGTTTGGTCTTGAGCACACTGCAAATGGAGAGAAGCACGAGTAACAATCTTCAAGAGCCTATATCTGAAAAGAACCAGAACGCAGACCCTATGCTGATGGACACAGCAGTATCAAATGTTCCCGGACAACAGGTAAGCAAAATATCTGCCGCTGAATGCTGCCGCACGGTCCCTGCATTGAATTCGTCTGTCACCTGCAGGGAAGCACTTGGAATGTTGAAAGAACACCCGCATTTTCCATGTCTGGTCATCTGTGGAGAGAACCATCGCCCGGAAGGACTTCTGATGAAGGACGCCTTTTTTCGGAGATTGACAGGCCGGTTTGCAGCTGATTTATATTTTGACCGCTCAGTAAAAAAATTCGCCGAAGAAGATATTTTGATTGTGGAAATGGAAGAGGACCCGGCTCTGATGATTCGGCGGGCACTGGAAAGACCGGAGAACCGGTTCTATGACTGCGTGATCGTGACGGAGAAGGACCGGCTGGCTGGAGTCCTGACGGTTCAGGATCTGATGAAGATGTCGGGGCTGCTTCAGACCGAAGCAGAGGAGCAGAGAAGACGTACGATATCAGAGAATTACGGACATGTGAGCGGCATGGAGCATTCGCTGGGAGAAGTTGCGGAGGCTGCGAGCCTTACGCTTGAAGAATGCCTCCGCATGAAAGAATGGACGTCAGAAGGAAGGCTGAAGCTAGATGAAGCAGGACAATCATATACGGAAGCCGTCGCTCACATGAACCGGAATCAGAAGCAGGTATCCCGTCTCATCGAGGATGCAGGCCAAATCTCCTCGCTTACGCAGGGAATCGCGAAGCTTGCGGATCAAAGCGGCCTCCTGGCTATCAACGCCTCTATTGAAGCAGCTCATGCGGGAAGCCAAGGCAGAGGGTTTCAAATTGTTGCGGCGGAAGTAAGATCATTGGCAGCGCAGACCCGGAGCCTCGCAGCAGATATTTCCGGGCTTCTGGAGCGTATCAGCCAATTAGCCGCCGAAACCGGGACGTTAACCGCTTCTGGAGTGCGGCAAATTCAGGCAGGGGCTGAACAATTGACCCAAGGAAGCCGGATGTTCGGCGAGCTGGAGCAGGCTGTTGGACATGTGGAAAAGACCGGCAGATCCGTACACCAGCTGGCAAGAGATACAGCCAAGCAGGCGCTTGGCGTGAAAAAGGAACTGGAACGGACTCTCACTTGAAGGAATTCCATAGATAGACCCGGATTCACATTTTACACTGCGTTTACAATTGTGGCACACAGCCTTTACATAAAGGATATACAATCAATAGAGTCACAGGTCCAGCACTTGCGATGACGAGTGAATACAGGATGTCCCAATGAACGATAAGGAGACCTGATTAGGAATGGAAAATATCATTGAAATCGAAGACTTGAACTTATATTATGACCAGTTCCATGCCTTGAAAAATATACATTTGGATATTCCGGAAAAGACTATCACCGCTTTTATCGGTCCGTCGGGCTGCGGTAAATCCACGCTGCTCCGCACACTGAACCGGATGAATGACATGATTACGGGTACGCGGATCGAGGGCTCCGTCAAAATCAGCGGCACCGGGATCTACGGCAAGGATGTATTTGTGGAGGAACTGCGCAAACGTGTCGGCATGGTATTTCAACAGCCGAATCCTTTTCCGAAATCGATCTATGACAATATTGCCTATGGCCCGCGCCTTCATGGCGTCACGAACAAAAAAACGCTGGATGGCATTGTAGAAGAAAGCTTGCGTCAAGCTGCGCTATGGGAAGAAGTGAAGGACTACCAGAAACGTTCGGCGCTTAGTCTGTCCGGCGGGCAGCAGCAGCGCCTTTGCATCGCTCGCGCGTTGGCTGTTGAGCCGGATATTCTTCTGATGGATGAAGCGACATCTGCGCTCGATCCGATCTCCACGCTGAAAATCGAAGAGTTGGTGCAAGAGCTGAAAGAAAAATACACGATTGTCATGGTTACGCATAACATGCACCAGGCTGCCCGCGTGTCTGGCCGTACGGTGTTCTTCCTGAACGGGGAGGTTGTCGAAGCGGATGAAACCAATACACTGTTCAGTAATCCGCGCGATTCCAGAACAGAAGATTATATCTCCGGTCGTTTCGGCTGATATGGAGAAACAATACTTGATATAGGGGGAAACATCGGCCATGATTCGGAGAAAAGAATTGGATCAGGATCTGGAGCAGCTTCGCTCGCTGCTGGTTAAGATGGGGGAGCATGTGGTGAGGGCGCTTGATGAAGCAGTGATCAGCCTCAAAACCCAGGACTGCGTAAAGGCACAGGAAATCGTGCAGGCAGATGCCAAGCTCAATCTGATGGAAGAAGAAATTATGGACATCGGCTCCAGACTCATCGTTACTCAGCAGCCCGTTGCCAAGGATCTTCGAAGAATACTCGTTGCATTCAAGATTTCCAGTGACCTGGAACGCATGGGCGATCTTGCGCTGGATGTGGCTAAAGTGACTTTGCGCCTGCAAGGGGAACAGCTCATCAAACCGCTGATTGATATTCCGCAAATGGCCAACATCGTGAAAGTGATGATCGAAGAGGCCATTACCTCTTATTTGGACGAAAATACGGACCTTGCATACAAAATGGCTCAGGACGACGATCAGGTTGACCATCTGTACAGCCAAATCTTGACGGAATTATATGGTCATATGAGATCAAATCCCGACTCGCTGCCGCAAGCTCTATTGCTGACGCTGGTCGGACGTTATATCGAACGGATCGCAGACCATGCGACCAATATTGGGGAAAGCGCCGTTTATCTCGTAACGGGCAAGCGCCCCGACTTAAACCGGTAAAGCCGGTTTTCCCATATGACTTGTGGATCATGAAAACATCGGAGAAATTCCGGTGTTTTTGTGTTTTAGAATGCCGATTTTTTTCTCGAATGAGGGGTCATGTGTTAAGATATGAAAAGGTATCACTTCAAGGAACAAATATGCAGAACATCACTAGGGGAATTTCCGCTAATCGTGGTCTGCCCTCTTTAAAGTACATCGATCAATGGTTTTCTTTTCATGAATAAAAGGAAGTTAAAAAAGGGAAGGTGCTGTATGAGTAGCAAACTGATTCTGATTGATGGAAACAGTATCATTTACCGGGCATTTTTTGCGATGCCTCCATTAACGAACAACAAGGGACTCCACACGAATGCCGTGTATGGATTTACGAATATGCTTTTGCGATTGATTGAAGATCATAAACCCACGCATATGATGGTTGCTTTTGATGCCGGGAAGATAACCTTTCGCCATGAGGGATACCAGGAGTACAAGGGCGGCCGCGAAAAAACGCCACCGGAACTGTCCGAACAGTTTCCGCTCCTGAAAGAGTTGCTCCAGGGCTTCGGCATATCGCAGTTTGAGCTGAGCGGATACGAAGCGGATGATATCATCGGGACGGTATCCCGGATCGCAGAGGAAGCGGGTCATCAGATACTCGTCGTCACCGGTGACAAGGACATGCTTCAGTTGGCTTCCGATCATGTACAGGTTGGACTGACGCGTAAAGGCGTAACAGAAATCGAGACTTATGCACCGGAACAGATCCAGGAAAGATATGGCCTGACGCCGCTGCAGATCATAGATCTTAAAGGGCTCATGGGCGATGCTTCCGATAATATTCCGGGCATTCCGGGGGTAGGCGAGAAAACGGCGCTCAAGCTCCTGCATCAATTTGGTTCGGTTGAAGAGGTATTGGCAAATACCAGCGAGCTGAAAGGGAAAATGAAAGAGAAGATCGAGACCCATGCGGACGATGCGGTCATGAGCAAGAAACTGGCTACGATCTACCGTGAGGTACCACTGGACAAGTCCTTTGACGACATGAACTTTAACGGTCTTAAGGAAGAAACGGCCGGTCCGGCCCTTGCCAAACTGGAATTCAAGTCACTGCTGGAACGCTTGTCCTTTAAGGCGGACGGCAGCAACCCGGATCATCCTGCCCAGGAGCAAGCACCAGCCAAGGAGATTAAGGTCGAAATTCTGGATGAAGAACATATCCATGTGTTGGTTGAAGCGTTGTCTACGATCGAGGCGCTGCATGTGGAGACGAACGGGGATAATCCTCACCATGCGGATGTGATTGGAGCCGTGTTCTCATCTCCCGAACAGCATTACTATGTTTCGTATGAACTGCTCAAGACGGAAGAAGCGGAACCGGTGCGGAAGTGGCTTGCGGATCAGGATATTCCTAAGCGTGGTTATGATCTGCACCGCACAGATTTGGCGCTACATTGGAAAGGCATCGCGTTTGCCGGCGCATCGTTTGATGTCCAATTGGCCGCGTACCTCCTGGACCCGACCGAATCGAACCAGAACGTCCATGCGCTTGCCGCCAAGTACGGCCTGCAGTTCCTCGCTTCCGATGAAGAGGTATACGGCAAGGGTGCCAAATACAAAGTGCCGGAAGACGAGGTACTGAGCAAACATATGGCTGCCAAGAGTGCAGCGATTCTGGATCTGATTCCGCAGCAGGAAAGAGAACTGGAAGGCAATGAAATGGCGTCTCTCTTCCATGATCTCGAAATGCCGTTGTCCCGAATTCTTGCAGATATGGAGAAGCAGGGAATCTCGGTGAATAAGAATGACCTGACTGAGCTGGGCAAGGAATTCGAAGGCCAAATCAGTGAGCTTGTCAAAGAAATATACGAGATCGCCGGCACGGAGTTTAATCTGAATTCGCCGAAACAGCTGGGCGAGATCCTGTTCGTGAAGCTGGGACTGCCAGTTGTCAAGAAGACGAAGACCGGTTACTCTACGGATGCCGAGGTGCTGGAGAAGCTGGCTCCTTATCATGATGTCGTGCGTCTGATCCTGCAATATCGGACCATTGCCAAGCTGCAGTCGACTTACGTGGAAGGCCTGCTCAAGGAAATTTCGCCAGAGACAGGAAAGGTGCATACCTATTATCGTCAGACCATTGCAGCTACGGGACGTCTGAGCAGCCAGTATCCGAACCTGCAGAACATTCCGATCCGTCTGGAGGAAGGACGCAAGATCCGTAAGGTGTTCGTGCCGTCTGAGCCGGACTGGCATATTCTTGCGGCGGACTACTCGCAGATCGAGCTGCGCGTGCTTGCGCATATTTCCGATGACAAGGGTCTGAAGGAAGCCTTCCTGCATGACATGGATATTCACACGAAGACGGCGATGGATGTGTTTGGCGTTCAAGCAGAGGAAGTAGACTCGAACATGCGCCGGTCGGCGAAGGCCGTCAACTTCGGCATCGTATACGGCATCAGCGATTACGGATTGTCGCAGAACCTGAATATCACCCGGAAAGAAGCCGCGCGATTTATCGATCAATATTTCGACGCGTTCAGCGGGGTTCGCCGTTACATGGACGACATCGTAAAGGACGCGAAGCGGGACGGGTATGTGACGACGCTGCTGGAAAGAAGACGTTATTTGCCGGAAATTAACGCCAGCAATTTCAACTTGCGTTCCTTCGCGGAGCGTACGGCGATGAACACGCCGATTCAAGGCACGGCGGCAGATATCATTAAGCTAGCGATGGTCCACATGGATGCTGCATTGGCAGAAAAGAAACTGAAGAGCCGCATGCTGCTTCAGGTTCATGACGAACTTGTATTCGAGGTACCGGCAGACGAGCTGGAACTCATGAAAAAACTGGTGCCAGAGACGATGGAAAAGGCCCTGGCATTGTCCGTACCGCTGAAAGCGGAAGTCAGCTATGGGATGAATTGGTACGAAGCGAAATAATGCCCCATAGAAGGGGAACTTCCGTTATAATGGGGATGAGGTGAAGTCATCATGCCGGAATTACCGGAAGTCGAGACAGTCAAAAGAACATTAAATCAATTGGTCAAAGGCAAGGAGATTGACCATGTTACCGTAAATTTGGCGCGGATTATTCAGCGCCCTGACGATATAGATCAGTTTGCTTTTATGCTGGCAGGACAGACCATTCAAGGTGTGGAACGCCGCGGGAAATTTTTGCGCATTTTGCTGGATGATCTGGTTCTGGTATCCCATCTGCGGATGGAAGGACGATACGGCGTATATGACAGCTCCGAGCCGGTGGAAAAGCATACGCATGTTATTTTCCATTTCAAAGACGGAACCGAGCTACGCTATAAGGACGTCCGCCAGTTCGGGACGATGCATTTGTTCCAGCCTGGCGAGGAATTGAACATGCCGCCCTTGTCCAAACTGGGACTTGAGCCGCTAGACGCCGATTTTACAGTCGAGAAATTCCAGGCTGCCCTGGCAGGCAAAACGACGAAAATCAAGGCAGTTTTGTTAAACCAGGCATATGTCGTCGGGATCGGTAATATTTATGTGGATGAGTCTCTTTTCAGGGCTGGCATCCATCCCGAACAGCTGACGAATACGCTGACGGACGAGCAGTTCCAGGCATTGCATCAGGCCGTGGTAGCTACCCTGTCGGAATCGGTTGAAGTGGGGGGATCTTCCATCAAATCGTATGTCAATGGACAGGGCGAGATGGGGATGTTCCAGCATCAGCTCAAGATTTACGGACGCCAGAACCAGCCGTGCCAGAGCTGCGGGACACTCATCGAAAAATCTGTTGTCGGCGGCCGTGGCACTCATTTTTGTCCGGTATGCCAGTCGATCAAGCCATAAGTAAATAAAAGCATGGGCGTGCACCCCTTGTTCGTCCCCTCCATATACTGATATGGAATTGACTTCAGGGGAAACGGAACGCCGGAGGCCTCTCTTTATTACAGGCTCCGGATGTCCGTTTCATCAAGGGGAGGGAAACCAGGGGTGCTCAGTCATGTCTTTTCACTGCTCCTGCTCGCATTTGCATTAAGTTTGGATAGTTTTGGTGTCGGGATTACATATGGACTCAGGCAGATGAAGATCTCACCGCTGTCCGTAGTGATCATTTCGTTATGCTCCGGTGTCATTATTTATATATCGATGCAAGTGGGTGTACTGTTGGCTAAGGTAGTATCTCCTGAGGCCGCGTCCATTGTCGGAGCTGTCATATTGATTATTATGGGTTCCTGGTCTTTGATCCAGCTCCTGATTCAGAAAGAAAGAAATCGTGAGGAAAAAGAATCCGCAACGATCAAGTCGGTCGAAAATGCGCATTCCATGGAAACAGCAGCTTCTGCAGCTCCAAAGCCTGAACAGACGGTGTTCTCTTTGGAAATCCGCAAGCTGGGGCTGGTCATCCGCATTTTACGGACGCCGTCATCTGCCGATATCGATAAATCGGGAAGTATTTCGGGCATTGAAGCGATGTGGCTCGGGATAGCGCTATCCCTTGATGCCTTCGGAGCCGGACTTGGTGCGGCATTGCTTGGATTTTCACCGGTCTGGACGGCCCTTGTGATTGCGCTATTCAGTGGTACTTTTCTGGTTATTGGCATGAAGACCGGTTTCCGGTTTGCATCCAGGTCGTGGATGCGGCATTTTACCGCGCTTCCGGCGTTATTATTAATAGCCATGGGAATAATAAAGCTGTTATGAGGTGAGTTAAGCACATGAATATCGGGTTAACCGGAGGTATAGCAACTGGAAAAAGTACCGTGTCCGCTCTCTTGGTAAACAAGGGAGCCTTGCTTGTTGATGCCGATGTGATTGCCCGGGAGGTTATGCTCCCGGGTCATCCCGTTTTGTCGGCCGTTACCGATCATTTCGGACAAGCTGTGCTTCTTGCGGACGGCACTTTGGACAGAAAAAAACTGGGGGAGATCGTTTTCCACGATCCTACACAGAGGCAAGCATTGAATGATATTACGCATCCGGCTATTCGCAGAGAAATTCGCATGCAGATGGAGTCATTGGAAAGAGAATATCCGGACAAGCTCGTTGTCGTGGACATTCCTCTGCTGTTTGAGTCGGGTCTGGAGGCCATGTTTGAGCGGGTCATGATGGTGTATGCGCCGAAGGCCACTCAACTGGAACGCTTGATGAAGCGCAACCGATTAAGCCGAGATGAGGCATCAGCCAGAATCCGGTCGCAAATGGACATTGAAGAGAAGAAGCAGAGGGCGGATATCGTGATCGATAACAGCGGAGATGCTGAACAAACCAAACGCCAAGTCGACGAATTCTGGCTTCAGTCAGGGTACGCATGAAGCTCCTCCGTTTTTTGCGCAAAAAGAGATTTCTTCTCTTGTTGTTTCTCGGCTTCGTCGTCGTTCTCTTTTTCAGCACCAACTGGATGTCTTGGTTCTATCCCATATATTATAAAGACAATATCAGAGAGCAATCCGAACGCTACGATGTGGACCCGTTTTTGATTGCTTCCATCATTCGGGTGGAGTCGAATTTCAAGCTGGGCAAGGAATCCAAAAAGGGTGCACTTGGTCTTATGCAGCTGATGCCGGATACGGCCCAATGGGCGATGGAACAGGCCAAGCTTCCTGAGGTTACGATGGACCATATTAAACACAAGCCTGAAGCCAGCATCGAGATCGGCACCTGGTATTTGAAAAATCTGAACAATCAGTTCAAAGGCAACAGGATTGCGGTCATTGCCGCTTATAACGCAGGGCCAGGTAAGGTGGACGGTTGGCTTAAAAAAGGCGTTTGGGACGGGACACTGGAGTCTGCAAAGGACATTCCAATCGGTGAAACAAGGCATTATATTCAACGAGTGGTTTATTATTATAATCAATATACGCGTATTTACAGCGATTTTTGAAGATATAAGGAAGTTATGAACTGTGAATGCACGTCTGTAGACGTTTACTTGTAGGTAAACAAAGAAGCATTGAAGCAGCTTACGGGCTGCCTCAATACTTCCTCGGAGTAAGCATGTATTATTTGAATTGACCAGCCAATTGTTGTTCAGCCAGGGTTACAAGACGTTTTGTGATGTATCCCCCGATCGAACCGTTCTCATAGGAAGTCATGTTGCCTTGGTATCCGTCTTGTGGGATGGAGATACCCAGTTCTTGAGCAACTTCATATTTCATTTGGTTGAGGGCAGCAGTAGCTTTTGTTACTACCAGGTTGTTCGAACTGTTTTGTGCCATTGATGTTCACCTCCTCGCTGTTGGTAAAAGTATTATGTCTCGAAAATCGAATCTTCATAACTTTTTTGAGAACATTTTAACTGGAAATATAAGCTATTTCCCGCCAGCCCTTGCAGGGAGAGGCCTCACAGCTTTTTTTAATTGATTTTTCGTGTATTTAAAACCTAATGTGAAGGATAAAGGAAGTGAGTTTGCATGAAATGCCCGTACTGTGATTACGCAGGCACCAAGGTGCTGGATTCCCGTCCGGCCAATGACAATAAGTCGATTCGCCGCAGACGTGAATGTGAGAAATGCAGCCGGCGGTTCACGACATTTGAAATGGTGGAGGAGACACCGCTGATCGTCATTAAAAAAGGCGGCAGCCGCGAAGAATTCAGTCGCGATAAAATTCTGCGCGGCTTAATCCGTGCCTGCGAGAAGCGCCCTGTGTCCGTAGAACAGCTGGAAGCCATCGTCTCGGAGGTAGAGAAGTCCCTGCGCAATACGGCTGTCGCTGAAGTGGAAAGCCGCCAGATCGGCGAACTGGTTATGGAGCAGCTATATCCTGTCGATGAGGTTGCCTACGTGCGCTTCGCATCCGTGTACCGGCAGTTTAAGGATATCAATATGTTTATGAAGGAGCTTAAAGGGCTGCTTTCGAAAAACACCATGCCGGACTCCGTTGACTGATCCGCCAAGGCAAAAAAGGACGAAAAGAGCAAGCATGTGAATGCTTAACAAGCTTTTTCGTCCTTTTCATATGTTGAAGCAAAGATTTTTTTAAAAAAAAGTGTTGCATAGGCCTGTCTGCTGTGCTATATTATTAAAGTACTCTTTTTGATGCGATTATCGTTTAAGGGGCCTTAGCTCAGCTGGGAGAGCGCATCGCTGGCAGCGATGAGGTCAGGGGTTCGATCCCCCTAGGCTCCACCAAAATTTCATCACATTGTGGATTGTTAGCTCAGTTGGTAGAGCATCTGACTCTTAATCAGGCGGTCCAGGGTTCGAGTCCCTGACAATCCATCATTTTTCACGAAAACCACTTTTGAAGTGGTTTTTTTGTGTTTAGGGATAGTATCTATAATTGCTGCTTTTTTGTTTGGTGGTTTTGGGGACAACACCATTTCATAATATCGTTCCGCTGCTTAAGGCTGGTTCAACCGATACGAGCGCGACAATTTATCTTAAGATCAGAGATCATAAGGGCGAAATTAATATCAACAGCGTCATAAATGAAGGTACTACCTTTGAGATTATGTTGCCGCTAACAAATTTTTCTTTATAAGATGAATCTCACACAAAATGGGCGACCTGTCACCGATGAATTACCGGGATCAGGTCGCCGCTTATAAACTATAGCTTCACCGCTACATCTGAAGATTTTTTTTCACTGAGTCTCTGTATTCCGAAGGATTCATTCCTGTCCAGCTCCGAAATACGCGGCTGAAATAATGCTGGTCGGTATATCCTATGATTTCGGAAATGTCTTTGATGTCCATCTCGGGCTTTTCTTTAATCAATCGTTTTGCTTCATTAATCCTCAGTGAAATAAGGTATTGAAGCGGCGGAATACCATGATATTTTTTGAACACCCGGATTATATAGGAAGCGTTAAATTGAAACGTATGGGCTAAATGATCTACGTTTATGGCTTGGGTGAAATGAAGACGGATGTATTCTTCGAGCTTAACGTACAGTTCTCCGGCCGAATCAAGCTTCTTCGACACAGGTAAGTAATCCGTGAACAGCTTTAACATGTTCTGGCTTATATCAGCAAGATGACTGGCGGTTGCCAAGATTCGATGAATTTCGGATTCCATGACAGCCGCATCTAGGCGGGGATTATCCAGGTGATCCGATAGGAGCCGCGCCAGTTGGACATATCTTTTCTCCAATGCAAGCTGTGTATAAGTCGGGGACTTCCATTCTTCAAAAAGGCGAGAAAGCTCCAAAGTTAGTGGACCGAATTTTCCTTGTCTGGCGAACTTCTCAATGGTACTGGCCGCCACCGGGTCCAACGGACTCATGGGTTCCTGCTGTTTAGGGTCTTCGAGCCGGATGATCGTTGATTTGCCGGGAACCAACCCTTTTTCTAGTGATGTGCTGAGCTTTTGAGATATTTTCCATAAATCCCCTAAATGGACGGGGGTGAGATGCGTACTCAAAGTGATGGGAGACGTGTGTATATAACAGCCTAAGATATTTTGGATCTCATTTGCAGCGTTTGCGAGTGAATCGTAATCGTTATTATTGGTTGCCGTGACAAGAATTTTGACATTACAGTTTTTATCATCCAGTACCCACCACTTTGCCACAGGCTCCAGAGAATTCATCAGTTGATTCCAATGAACCATGTCCCACATTTTGTTTATGTTTCGAACATCGATGTCATCCATAATGTGACGATATAAATTCCCGATACAAATGAGATAGAGCATAAACTTGCTATTTTGCAAGACTAGAGAGTTTGAATTAATCGGTTGATGTCCATTCAAAAATTGCGATATGATGCTTCTTTCAGATTGGGTGTTCCGTTGCTCCAATTCGATCTTGATTTCGCTAAGCGTACCCAGCAGACCTTCCGGGGTCATTGGCTTAAGAAGATAATCGGAGACACCGAGCCTTAGCGCCTGCTGCGCGTATTCGAAATTGTCATATCCGCTTAGAATGACGATGTGGAGATCGGGATACAGCTTTTTGACTTGATGCGTTAATTGAATGCCATCCATCAACGGCATTTTTACATCCGTAAACAGGACATCAGGCTTATGGTGCTTTACCAGTTCCAGAGCGTCTTCTCCATTCATCGCTGTGGCAACGACCTCGAATCCGAGACGGGCTTGGTCTATCTTTTCGACGATGTGCTCCAGAATGATTTTTTCGTCTTCTGCGATCAGTATTTTGAATGAATGGTCTTTAAGCATGTACAATCTCCTCTGGCCAAGGTCCTCCAATTCTCACTACTGCACCCTCCTCCGTATTCAATAAATGAAAGACGGCGCGGTTACTATACAGCAGCTGCAATCGGTTGAAAATGTTTAGCAAACCGATATGGGGCTCATGCTCTGAATTGGGTTGTTCGGAATCATGAAGTCTATGGGAAATTTCTGTTAATACTGCGTGACTAAAACCGATACCGTTATCCGTTATCGTTATTTCCCAGCCGTAATCGCTGATCTTACCCTCAATTCGAATATGCCACGGTGGCCGTTTATTAAAAGCATGTTTAAAACAGTTTTCCACAATAGGTTGAATAATCAGCCTTGGAACGCGTATTTGATCCATGTTTGGCGGAATATCAATACTGCAAATGAATTGATCGGAATGGCGCGACTTCATCAAATCCAGGTATTTGGATGTGTAATCCATTTCCCGCTCAATGGTGACAGGAGCGGAATCTTCAACAGCGATATATCTTAACATGCCAGAAAGATCCGTGCACATTTTGACGATTTCCCGTTGATTATTGTTGTCTGCCTTGATGCTGATTACGGTCAGCGTATTATAAAGAAAATGAGGATTCATCTGAGCTTGAAGGGCGAGCATGCGCGCCTTGATTTCTTGGGACCTCGCTTCCACGGTTTCATGTAAAGACTCTTCAAGTCTTTCGCACATTTGTATGAAAGCTGATTTAAGCTCTTCAAGCTCGTTCAAATGAGAAGGAGTATCCATTATTTTCTTGGGATGAAGCGCTTGCAAACTTAAACTGTTAATTGATTTACGAATCGCTTTTATTGGCGTCGTCAGGCCTCTGGATACATAGTAAGTTAAAATCATCGTCACAAGAAGCGCGGCAATGCCGACCAGAATGATTTGATTGCGAAACACTTTTACCGGCTGCAATAAAGCGGTCTCAGATTCCATGAGCAAAACCGTTAGTCCACTGAAGTCGGAACGAGAATAGGCAACCATTTGAGCCGGATTTTCAGATCCACCATCAATCACCGGCAGAGAAGCAGGCGTCAGAATTCCGCTAGAATCCTTAAGTTTGCTGACCTCATTCCATTGTGTGATGCTTGGTTGCAGTTCTCTGGAATAGGGGTAGATCAGACTGCCATTCTTATCATATACGTGCACCTTGATCGAATGAGGATTTTTTTCTCCAGGAATTGCAATCGACCGGTTGACAATGTTTTCGAAGATACCGTAATCCTGCTGAATTTCGACGATGTTGTCCATCGGCTCACCGAGCACCTCTGTAAACGCACGGCTGACGGAAAGGATTGTCGTCTTGGGATCCCAATCGTCCTTGCGAGGAGGGATAATTGTTCGCCGTCCGTCTTGATTTAAAGTAGCGTGGATCCAAGCCTGGCCCTGAATGGTTTCGGGAGATAAGCGGGACACGTCAAAATTTTTGCCGAATTCAATAAACTTCCCGTTCAAGCCATAAATGTGAATCTGATAGAACTGAAACGGATAGCCTGTAATGGAAAACAGGGTGTTAGAGATATTCCTTCGGTTATACAGCTCTTTAGCCGGATTATCCGCATTTTCAAAAAAATAGGTTCGCAGACTGTCCGAAGTTATGATCCGCTCTGCGATCGCATCCATGTTTTTGAGCTCTGCATCAAATTTATCCGAGATATTGAGTGATAATTGATGAATGGATTCGGAAGCCTTTTGCTCAAGTACTCGAGAAACATACAAGTAATAAGATGTTACGAAGATAATGATAAGAAGAGTAATGAGACTAGCATATGCCATAAACAGCTTGGCTTGTACCGTTCTGAACCGGTTCATTCTTCCAATCCTCCAATGGATCTTTGCGTGGTCAATATAATCCACATGATTAAGTCACTATCCTTCATTCCCATGGGTTCCATCCATGATTAATAATAAGAACGTACCGTACACAAACACAATAATGAAAAAAGGGAGGTTTGTAAATGCATCATATGAAACCGCTTAAATCATTAACAGTAGCTCTCGTTGCGCTGTTTGGCATTTCAGGATTGGTGGGATGCTCCGGGGCAAAGGATCAGTCAACCGGAGGAGATATCAAAGAACAAGGAACTACGAAGAAAGATGTTACCATTACTTTTGTAGGTTCGCAAAACTGGTTGAACAAGGGTTCCAAAATTGACTCGGAACTGAACGAAGCATTTACGAAAGAAACCGGGATTAAAGTTGACATGCAGGTGATCCCGGATGACCAGTATGCCAATGTATTAAAAACAAAGCTTGCATCGGGGGAAGCTCCGGATATATTCATGGTTAGTGCAGGTGTGGGCGCGCAAAAGTTTCTGCCGGAGAAATATTTCGCCGATTTGTCAAATGAAAAATGGGTGTCTCGTTATGTTCCTTATGCCAAAGCAGGAAGCACCATAGACGGTAAGGTCATGGGTTTCATGACATGGTCAGTCGATGGCTGGGGAATGCTTTATAATACAAAAATATTCGACAAATATCATTTGACAGTACCTAAAACATTCGATGAATTTACACAATCAATGGATACTTTGAAGGCTAACAATATCACGCCAATTTATGAAGTGGGTAAGGAAGCTTGGCATTGGGGAATCTGGCTCTCACAAATGGGCGCGGTTGCCGAAAAAAACAACCCGGGATTATACGATAAACTGAATTCGAATCAGATCAAGTTCACGGATGTCAAGGAATTTGAAACTTCCTTAACTCAGTTCAAAGAAATGTATGACAAAGGGTACTTTGGCAAAAATCCGATTTCCAATACATGGGATTCGGGATACGAAGCGATGGGGAAAGAGCAAGCGGCTACATTCCTGGGGTATACTTCGTATCAAAATGAAATAGCCGGTAAATTTCCGGATTCAAATGCAAATGATTGGAAAATGTACCCTATTCCTCTTGCAGACAATAATGTATTCTCGCATTCTGCAGGCGGCAATATGCGCGTCGCTTATAAGGATTCCAAAAATCTGGATAGCGTAAAGGCATTTTTCGATTTCTTGGCTCGTCCTGAGAATCTGAAAAAATATTATGAAGCCCGTCCTGACATCCAAACAGCGCCTTCTTTTACAGATGTGGAGGCAAAACCTACCGAATCAGGTAAATCACTGGTTGAAAACGCACCTGGCGGAGATGGTATGGATATGGAATACGGGGTTCTCTACTGGGATAATACGGTCGTAGGAAAGTACATCCAGGATATGATGCTCGGAGGCTTGTCGCCTAAGCAGGTTCTGGAATCGATCGATAGAGACAGAGCAAAATTGTTTAGTGCTACAGGGAAATAATCGATAAAGAAAAAAATGACGATGCCCGGCTTTTATAACCGGGCATCATCTAGTATTACAGTTGGTAGGCAATTGTACTGGAGGGTTCCAACATGTATACTTCAAAACTCTACTCATGGAAATTTGTGTTACCTGCCTTTTTATTGTTTTTCGCCTTATTTCTTGTCCCTAATCTGATGGGCTTTTACTATTCGCTTACAAACTGGAATGCGATGAGTGATCAGGTAAAGTTTATTGGGCTCGACAATTTTAGGGATGTATTTGCGGATAAATCCAATTTCACGTCAATATACAACACGCTGATGTTTGCGCTCGTCACGTCGATATTTAAGGCGGTCATCGGTTTGGGACTTGCTCTGATGCTGAACGAAGGCATTAAATCGAAGAACTTCTTAAGAACTATTTTTTTCATGCCTGTGATTATATCGAATTTGATCGTTGGACTTATCTTCCAGCAAATTTATAACCCGGATACCGGCATATTAAATGGTTTCTTGGATGTGGTTGGTTTGGGAGCATTTAGCCAAGCATGGATCGCTGATCCGAAGCTTGCCATATGGTCTGGCATGGGGGTGGAGATTTGGAAAGCGGCCGGCTTTAATATGGTCATTTTTCTCGCGGGATTGCAGATGGTCCCTAAGGAAATGCACGAAGCGGCCGGGATTGACGGAGCGAACTATTGGAACAAATTAATAAAAATCACGATTCCGTTCCTTCTCCCTTCGATTACCATCAATATGCTTTTGAATGTTATCTCAGGACTGAAAGTGTTTGATGTCATTTTTGCATTAACGAATGGCGGCCCAGGCAGGGCGTCCGAAGTTGTCAATTTAACGGTGTTTAACCAATTCGGACTTGGAACCTATGGATATGCCACGGCGCTGAGCGTCATATTGTTTGTATTCCTCATCATCATTTCAATCGGTATGGTGAAGATATTCACGAGATCTGAGGTGAAAGAAGGATGACAAGAAAACATACGATGATCAACGTCACCAAGGAAATCTGCATGTGGATACTAAGTCTGATTATATTAATTCCGGTTGCCATGCTGCTTCTTAATTCTGTGAAAAATGTGACCGAATCGGCCTCAATGAGCTTAAAGCTGCCGACTTCATTTCACTTTGATAATTTTGTGACCGTGTTCAAGGATGGAAACATACTGCGTTCTTTCTGGAATAGCCTGCTGATCTCCTCCTTGACATCCGTGATTACAATCATCACTTCGTCGATGGCTGCTTTCGTGATGACCAGAAATCGAACGAGATTAAACCGGTATATTTATATTTTGTTCCTGATCGGTCTGATTGTGCCGATGAACTATATTACAACGATGAAAGTGCTCCAAATGCTTCATATCATCAATACGTTTACCGGCATCATTCTTCTGTATTCAGCAACGTTTATTCCTTTTACGGTATTCCTCTTTTATGGTTTTGTAAGCGGAATCCCCAAAGAACTTGATGAATCGGCAGTTATTGACGGCAGCGGCGGTGGAGGCTTGTTTTTCAGAATCATTTTCCCGCTGATGAAGCCTGTTTCGGTTACGGCGCTTATCATTAACTTCTTAAATTGTTGGAATGATTTTGTGCTTCCCCTTTACTTTTTGAATTCTTCCGGCAAATGGGGAATGATCATGACCATGTACAATTACTTCAGCCAATATATCAGCTCATGGAATCTTGTGTCAGCCGCGATGCTGATTAACCTGGTTCCGATTCTAGTGGTATATGTGCTGGGACAGAAATATATCATCTCGGGCATGACGGCAGGAGCAGTGAAAGGCTGATTCAATGTTATAAGGAGGAAAGGAATATGCCGATTATCAGCATACCTGAACGAAAAGCCTGGGTTTTGCGTACCCATCATGTGGATTACGTCATCGGTGTTGACAAAAATGGAGCGCTTCAGCATTTGTACTGGGGCGAGAAGCTGGCCCTGTCTGAGGATTATCCTGAAGCAGACAGCCGGCAAACCTGGATTTGGGAGACGGATGATGGTAACAGTAGGGAAGAAACCATGCCGTGGGGCAGACGAAACTTCGCGGAACCGGGCTTGAAGGTGGAATTCGCGGACCGAACGCGGGATCTTGTCCTTCAATTTACGGGAGCCCATATTGAAAATAATATGCTTCAAATCGATTTATTGGATGGTTTGAAATCTTTGCAAGTTACGGCCAGTTACCGTCTATTTGACGAGTTTGATTTGATTGAGCGTTCTCTGGCAGTGAACAACAAAGGGGATGGCCCCGTCTGTATTGAACAAGTAATGAGCGCCATCTGGCATTTTCCCGTATATCCTTCTTATCGCCTTACTTATCTGACCGGGCATTGGGGAGCAGAAACACAGCTTCGGAGGGAAGTGCTTCACGAGGGCAAAAAAGTCATCGAAGCCCGCAGAGGCATTACGGGCCATAATAACAATCCGTTTTTTGCCGTGGATTTCGGTGAAGCTGCGGAAGAATCCGGTCTTGTGTATTTCGGAGGGCTTGCGTTTAGCGGTCACTGGAAAATGGTCGCCGAACGAACTCCCTATCAAACACTGCAGCTGGCGGCGGGCATCCACGATTTTGATTTTCGCTGGCTGCTTCAACCAGGCGAAGCGTTCAACACCCCTGTGTGTGTAGGCGGGTATACTGCAGGAGGGTTTGGTGATGCAAGCCGGAAGCTGCATGGATATCAGCAAAAATATGTTCTGCGCAATGGCGGTGAGCTGCGCAAGATTCTGTACAACTCCTGGGAGGCGACGTATTTCGACGTCAACGAAGAAAACCAGAAGCAGCTTGCGGAAAAAGCCGCGAAGCTGGGCGTGGAGCGTTTCGTCGTGGATGACGGCTGGTTCGGTAAACGGAACGATGATAACGCAGGACTTGGCGATTGGTATGTGAACAAGACCAAATTTCCTAATGGACTTACGCCGCTCATCGATTATGTCAAATCCCTTGGCATGGATTTCGGTATCTGGATTGAGCCTGAGATGGTAAATCCGGATAGCGATCTGTACAGGCTTCATCCGGACTGGGTCTACCATTTTCCGGATCGCCCGCGCACGGAGGGCAGAAATCAACTTGTCCTGAACTTAGCAAGGGATGACGTTCGGACCTTTGTTTATCAGGCCGTCGAAGAATTGCTGTCTACCCATGAAATTTCGTTTATCAAGTGGGATATGAACCGCTACTTTAGCGAACCGGGTTGGCCGTCCGCCGAAGCCGGCCGCGATCGCGAAATATGGGTTCGGCATGTCCATGCGCTATATGACATTTGGCAGCGGCTTCAGGACAAGCATCCTCATGTACAGTTTGAGTCATGCGCCGGAGGCGGGGGCCGAGTGGATATGGGGATCATGCGATTTGCGGACCAATTCTGGACTAGCGACAATACCGATGCGTTGGATCGCCTGCGCATACAATGGGGCTATTCGCATGCCTATAACAGCAAATCGATGGTATGTTGGGTAACCGAAACGGTCAATTACATGAATGGCCGCCGTATCCCATTAAAGTTCCGTTTCCACTCTGCGATGATGGGAACGCTGGGAATTGGCATGGATTTGAATCAGCTGAGCCCTCAGGAAATGGAGGAAGCCGCAGGTTACGTCGCTCAATATAAGCAAATACGTCCTATAGTTCAGGAAGGACTTTGCTACCGGTTGTCCCCACCTGAGCAATCAGATCTGACATCGATGCAGTATGTGGGGAGGGATGGGCAGGAAGCGGCTGTGTTCGTGTTCAGGCATGCGCAGCATTTCGGACATCCCGCTCTCCCAGTCAGACCGCGCGGATTGGAACCATTCACAAGGTATCGGAACGTTGAAACCGGTGAGGTGCGCAGTGGGCAAGCCTGGATGTCACGTGGTATTCTATTGGAGCTAACGGGAGACTATGACAGTGCATTAATCAGGCTGTATAAAATGAACTAAAGTTTAACCTTGCTTCTTCTAGATTCCATCTGGAATTCCTGCTGCCACATGAGATCGGCAATCTGAGTGCGTTTTCGGAAGCAACGTAGAGGCTGAAAGCTACTTTAGAACCGCCGTGAAACCCAGAATCTCATTGCCTGCAAGTATAGCATCATAGCATCATTGTCGCTAGATCTATAAACAGGACGGAACTGACCTTACAGCCCGAAAAACGTTGTTCTCATGGACAGCGTTATTCGGCGTATATTGGCAGGAATCCATTGTCAGAAATATCCACCTTCGAAAGTCAATTTTGTGTATTTAATTGGAAAATAGCATCCATTAGAATAACCGTTGAAAGCGCTTTAAAATATTGGTTTAATGTTTTATTTGCGATGAATAAACGAGGATAGGAGGAGAATAAGGGTTTTTCGTCAGGTCAGCGTTATGAGCTTAAAGAATGGAGGCAAACCGAGAAACGGCAAACGGGTTGATACTAAAAAGCGGTTCATCTGAAAAAGGAGCTGAAGCTTATGCGTCGGATTTCGTTCATTTTGTTCATCGTGACATTAATCGCCGGAAACTATGCTTTTAATACGGCAGTATCAGAAGCCTCAGGAACGCATGCTGCTGTGTCTGGAGCAACGGGAACGTATGTTTATGAAGCTGAAGATATGGCATTAACAAACTTCACGACGGATACCTGGACCTATATGAACTATGTCAATCATCAGCCGATCGAAACTATGAAGTTTGTTCAAGGAACTTTGGGGAATACAAGTACCGCCAGCTCGGTCTTCAACGGTACGTCCGGTATTTATGATATCATTACACGTTACGTCGGCCAGGTTCAAAATGGAGTCAGTTATACCATCGCCGTTAATGGCATCACGGTTGACCAGTGGGGCTCGTCGCAAAGATACGGTACGGATTATATGGATCCGAGAGACATCGATAATCATACGACCAGCAAGGTGACGCTGAAGCCCGGAGACGTTCTGAAGTTAACGGCTGTCTCCACCAACGAAGCTGCGCGTGTTGACCGTCTGACCGTTCAAACCTACCAAGGTCCTCCTGCGAGCTCGCTGACGATCGACTCTCCCAATGCAGCGCTTAACGATGGTTTTGACTGGGCTAAAAATCGGGCGCTTGGACTCACGTTCTATCCAGGCAATCCGATGATAGGTCATGAGTCGGAATGGTGGCGGCTTTCTGACTCCACGCACACCTCGACCGTTCCCGGTTATTGGGGCGCCTATGAGAATCGTGAAAGTTTTTACAACCGCGATATTTCCCATCAATCCGACGGGGGACATCTCTTGGGGCTGGATGATGAAACCTTTAGTATGATGAAAACCTTCGCCGGTTCGTCGACGCTGCCGGGCCAGAACGGCTGGCCGCTTTGGGCTCACAGCTCCTATGGGCTTATGTACTACATGGATGGAACGGGATTCAGGGAATTGCCGTCACCCTTTGACATCATGCACAAATCTTACCAGCAGTACCTTTGGACGGGGGATTCCCGTTGGATTAACGATCCGACTTTATCTGCATATTACGATTCAACGGTTGGACCGTTCCTTGCCGATCATGGCGTTGTCTGGAACGACGCCAATCCGTCGATAGAACAGCCTGTAGTCAAAATGAAACCGGGGGAATATACGCCAACATATTATGAATTCATTACGGACCATTTTGTCTCTGCCGGAGATTCGCTTGCCTTGGAATACCAATCGTTGCTGGCTTATGCGGAAATTTTAAAAGCCAAGGGTGATTCGGCAGGCAGCACACTCTGGAAAAACAGGGCGCAGCGTTTGAAAGACTATTATGAGGCACATTGGTATGATCCTTCCACGGGACATTATATCCGCGGTTTTGATGCGAACGGTGGCTTTAAAAGCGACTGGGGCCATGAGGCCAGCATGTTCATTCCTCTGAAAGGGCTGGGCGATTTTGGACCAAGAACCCATGCCTTTCTGGATTACATCCGTGCGAACGACGACGACTTGAATGTTGAAGCGACGACATATTTGCCTGAAATGTATTACAACTATAACCGGTCTGCGGAAGGCTGGTACTGGTTGAGCAAAATATTAAAAGAGAAGAATACTTATCCCGAGGTTTCCTTTACCGCGTTAAGCAATGCGATTGTCGGCATGATGGGCTTACAGCCGAATGCCCCTGCCAGTAAGGTGTCCACGATATCCCGCCTGACCGATGAGGTGCCGTGGGCGGAGGTTAACCATGTAAAGATAGGATCAAACGACCTGAAGATTAAACATAACGGATTAACAAATTCTACGCTCACCAACAATTCAGGGGAAGCTATCACATGGGAGGCACAATTCTACGGTAAATACTCATTGCTGAATGTGAATGGCAGTCCAATCGCTGCGAAAACCAAAACGCTGTATGGTCAAGAAATTTCTTACGTTGATGTCGTGGTCAACAGCGGGGAGTCTTGCCATGTTGGTGCTGAAACCATCGATTACATCGCTCCAACGGCCCCAACGAATTTGACGGCAAGCCAAGTATCCCCAACGACCGTTCAGCTGAGCTGGACCGCATCAGAAGATAATGTGGGAGTCGCTGGGTATGATATTTATAGCGGCTCAACGGTGATCGGGAGCACCAAGTCCACCTCCTATACGGTAACGGGTCTTGCTGCAGGAGGGGAGTCTTACACCTTTACGGTCAAAGCCAAGGATGCCGCCGGCAATGTATCCGCCGCCAGCAATGAGGTGAACGTATCGACGCCGATTACGCCTGAGGTTTATGTAAGCGACCTGAAATGGGTATCAGCCGATGCAGGCTGGGGAACGGTGCAAAAGGATAAAAGCGTGGGCGGAAATACACTGACTCTTAAGGGGAAAAGCTATGCCAAAGGCATCGGAACGCATGCGGCAAGCAGTATTATATACAATCTGAACGGACAATACGCTAGATTTCGTTCGGACGTCGGAGTGGATCAAGAGGTTGGAACGAGTTCTACCGTCGTGTTCCAGGTATGGGCGGACGGCAGCAAACTATTCGACAGCGGCGTCATGAACAATGCCAGTGCAGCCCAAGCGATTGACGTTAGCGTATCCGGAGTCAATGAGCTGGTGCTGAGAGTAACCGACGCTGGCGACGGAATCAACAGCGACCATGCGGATTGGGCTGACGCCCAGTTATTGCGAAGCGAACCCGATACACAGGCGCCAACGGCACCTGCAAATCTTGCTGCCAGCAATATCACGGAAAACGGTGTAGATCTAAGCTGGACAGCGTCGAGCGACAATGTAGGTGTCGTGGAGTATTGGATATACAATGGAACGACTTTAGCAGGTACTGCAACGACAACAAGCTTTCATGCTGGAGGGCTCTCCGCCGGTACGGCCTATACCTTTTCCGTCAAAGCGAAAGATGCAGTCGGCAACGTATCCACGTCCAGTAACATCGTGAATGTCACCACCCACGAGGCTCAGCAGATTCCCGCCTATTTGAGCGATATGGCCTGGAAGTCGGCGACAACGGGGTGGGGAACGGTGCACAAGGATAAAAGCGTGAACGGAAATACGCTAACGCTACAAGGAAAAACTTACGACAAAGGCATCGGAACGCATGCGTCAAGCAGCATAGCATACGATCTGAATGGGCATTATACTAGATTCCGCTCGGAAGTAGGGGTGGATGATGAGGTTGGTGCGAATTCAACCGTTGTGTTCCAGGTGTGGGCGGACGGCAGCAAAATATTCGACAGCGGCGTCATGAACAATGCCAGCGCAGCCCAAGCGATTGACGTCAGCGTTGCCGGCGTTAACGAACTGGTGCTGACGGTAACTGACGCTGGCGACGGCATCAACAGTGACCATGCAGATTGGTCCGATGCAAGGCTGCAATAAACAAGATCAGCTGCAATATTGATTGCTGTTGTATAAAAGATATCATGAAGGAATAGCCGTTTCCCGGTGTCCTACCGGGAAGCGGTTGTTTGTTTGGACCGATAAAATTCCTTTTAATCAAAAAAACAATATGATATTATTTAGTAAAATAAAATAAATGATTTAGTAAAAAAGTGGAGATGTTGAAGTTTATATGCGAAAGCTGGGCTTGTTAGGAAGATTGTCCCTTTGTTCCATCGTCTTATCGACTGGTTTAACGTTGGTTTGGCCGATCAATACGATCTATATGCAGCAGGAGCTCGGGCAAAGTTTGACTGCTGTGGGGCTTGTGCTGCTGTTGAACAACGGGGCTGCTTTTGTTGGGAATGTTGTTGGAGGTATCCTCTTCGATCGCTGGGGAGGCAGGGTTTTCATTATAGTGTCTGCATTAAGTTCGGCCGGCGTTGTAGCGGCAATCGGTATTGTTCATGATGTGCTCAGCTACTCTGTGTTGCTCACGATGCTTGGGCTTTTAAACGGGATCATTCAGCCTATGCTAAATGCCATTGCCGTAGCGGGGAGTCCAGGGAAGGAGCAGCAGGCGGTAAATGGCATGTTTGTTTCGCAAAATGTTGGAATGGCGTTCGGCGCAGCTCTCGGCGGAGCTATTGCCAGTCTATCGATGAAAGGCGTGTTTTTTTTCAATGCGTTATTATACGTCGTTTTCTTGCTGTTATTTATGGTTCTGATCCGAGAACGACGAGCGTATACGGTTCGGGATGACGGGAGCAATTTACCGAATGTTTTACCTGTGAGAAAGGGCAGCCTGAGGTGGTTTTTTGCCATTACGGCCATTTGCATGGGGTTTTCCGTTTCATGGTTGTGCTACTCTCAATGGGCGGCAATTGTGCCTGTTCACTCATTGGCAAAGGGAGTCTCCTTTTCGCATTACAGCTTGTTATGGACATTGAACGGTGCGCTTATTTTGGCCTCACACCCGCTTAAAATATGGCTTGTTGGACGATACCGGCTTAGACCTGTTACGCAAATCATTATTGGCACCATTTTTTTGTCGGCAGGTTTGGGGATGGTAGGTTTTGCTGAAGACTTCTCACATTTTGCTGCTGCCATGGTCGTGTTAACCTGCGGAGAGGTACTGGTTTTTCCGGCCGTTCCCGTGTGGCTGGTTGACGAGTCGGGCGATGGCCTTAAAGGTAAAATGCTAGGGATATGTGCTGCCGCTTCCACATTCGGACGCATGCTGGGACCACTAGCCGGGGGAGTGGTATATGAACGAATGCCAGGACACTGGGTATTTACATTGTCCTCAGCGCTTTGCTTATTGACGGTATGTAATTATTGGATAGCTGCCAGCTTCTTGGAGCATCGGCGCGGTAGGATCCTTAGACATGAACATGTGGAGGCGCATTTATGAACTGCTGCGATCGGGGTTCAATCCATTGGTCAGCGCCATGATGATTTCTTTTGAATTTATTCATAAATGATCTTGATTATCCAACATAAGGATGATAAGATAACCTCAATATATTTACTAAATATATTGAGGTTATCTATTGTTAATTTAGTAAATTTATTGAAATTTAACAATATCCCAAGCAGGGGGGATGGCTGCACAGCGCATAAGATACGCAATGATTCTTGTTTTGAGCACTGATTTGTAAGCGGATTCAAATTGAGGGAGGTCAATTTGTGAAAAAATCCTTGATGTTGTTAGTTACCGTTGTTTTCTCATTCACAGCGCTTGCCGGATGCGGCGGCGGATCAAAACCGGAGCAGGAAGCGGGCGGAGACAAAACGCAAAGTGATTCGAGCCAGATATCCGAAAAGAAAGTGAATGAGTTCGGTTGGGAAATGCCTGATAAAACGATCGAGATCAACTTCTATTCCGGACAAGACAATCCAGATAAGGTCAACAAATATCAGGCGGAGCTTCAGAAGTACATTCTCGAAAAATTCAACGTAAAACTGCACAATATCGTCTACGATGTGGATCAAAAAGAAAAATTGAATCTCATGCTCGCAAGCGGCGATTATCCCGAAGTCATTACGGGTCTAAATGAGTCCCAGGCGCAGCAGTGGGTTAACCAGGGCAAGGCAGTTGAGATCGGGCAATATGTGGATCAATCTGGAGCAAACATCAAGTCTCAGCTGGAGACATGGTACAAATCGTATCCAAGTCAAGATGGCAAGCTCTATATGCTGCCGAAGTATTGGGGACTTCTGCCGATTCCAGATAACTCGGCTCATATCCGTAACGATTGGTATGTTGCCATGGGATCACCAAGTTTTGAGACGCCGGAGCAATATTACGACATTTTGAAGCAAATGCAGGCTGCGCATCCGAAGAACGCAAAAGGCGAAAAAACGTATGCGCTTTCAGGGATAGCACCCGTTACGACCAATATGGTGCCGACGCTTGCCGGCATGTGGGGACTCCAAAATGGCTATAAGGTCAGTCCGGAAGGCGATATGACGCATTGGGTCAATACAGAGGAAGGACTCGAGCTTACCAAATTCATGAATCAAATATATCGTGATGGTTTGCTTGATCCGGACACGTTCGTGAACAAATTCGATGAGTGGAAAGCCAAATTTTCGTCAGAACGTATTATGGGTCACATTGGGCCGTGGTGGCAGTCTTGGAATGCTGGTCATGAAGTCTGGCAGAAGACAAACAAAGATTGGAAGGAAGACCAGCGCTACGTGCAAGTGGCTTTAAAGGCAGCCGGAGTGGAAAAATCGTATTTGTCTCCTAAAAATGCGCGCGGCGGTACGTTCACGATTATTACGGATAAGGCTAAACATCCGGAGGATATCGTGAAATGGATGAATTTCTCGATTACGGATATGGGAACTCGTCTAATGGGATGGGGTGCCCCGAACCAGCCTGATTCCGTTTGGAAGTTCGAAAACGGCAAGTGGAGCTGGGTAGAGGAAGCTAAGCAGGCCATCATCAATGCAACGTGGAACTACGATAAATCCGATACTTTGGGACAGACATACCTGATGCTGGTAGAAGGTCAAGGAACGATGAAAGATGATGGCAAAAGCACTCTCTGGTTTGACCAAAATTTCAACAATGAAGCCAAGTGGAAAAAAGTAATGAACGACAACCTGAAGGACACGATCTACGATAACTCGTTAGGCTCAATTACGATTCCTGCAAACGATCCGCTGTTGATTACGCAGCAGCAAATCGACGACCAGTTAGAGACGTTGTGGGCCAAGACCGTCATGAGCAAGACCGAAGATGAGATGACAAACAACTTTAATGTACTGAAGGATAAGCTGAATCGCGCAGGGCTGCATGACATCGAGAAATACAGATCCGACGTGTACAAAGATCGTATGAAGAATTGGAAGTAGCAACGCGGAAGGAGCGGGAGGAAAGATTCATCTTCCTCCCGTTAATGAATTTTACTCCGATTGGGAAAGCGGGTGGAAGGGTGAACACTGAAATCGTGAGCAGCACATCGACTCAACCGAAATCACGATTCGATCATATCAAGCGGACCGTTTACAAGGAGCGGCAATTGTGGCTGATTAGTATCCCGATGATTCTATGGGTGCTTGTTTTTTGTTACATACCCATGTACGGGATCATCATCGCCTTCATGAATTACATTCCCGGAAAGCCAATGTTCAGTAGCGACTGGGTCGGTTTTTTGCATTTTAAAACATTTTTCCATTCACCGGATTTTTGGCATGTAATCCGTAATACGCTGGCGATTAGCGGACTCGGCATTGTGTTTGGCTTTACGGCCCCCATTATCTTGGCGCTCCTGCTCAACGAATTGCGGGGAAGAATCTTTAAACGGTTTGTTCAGACGGTTTCCTATTTGCCGCATTTCATTTCATGGGTTGTCGTGGCTAGTATTTTGTTTGCGACGCTCGGCAATGAAGGCTTTATGAATGATATACTGCTGCGGTTGGGTTTTATCGATAAACCGATTTCATTCCTTGGCGAAGGAAAATACTTTTGGGGCGTGCTTACGACCACCAACGTGTGGAAGGATGTAGGTTGGGCCACCATTATATATTTATCCGCGATAGCGGGGGTGGATTCCGAACTTTACGATGCCGGAAAAGTGGATGGACTGGGACGGTTCGGTATGGTATGGCATATTATCCTGCCTAGCATTCGCCCAACGATTGTCTTGCTGTTTATTCTCGGCATTGGCGGGATTCTAAATGCGGGCTTCGAGCAGCAGCTGCTGATCGGCAACTCGCAAACAAGAGAGTACTATGAAGTTATCGATACGTATGCCTATAAATACGGTATACAGCTTGGTAACTATTCGTACGGTGCGGCAATCGGATTTTTGAAGGGTATCATCTCGCTGCTGCTTGTGCTGGCCGCAAACCGCATCAGCAAAAAAGCGTTGGATACCTCGATTCTATAGGGGGCGATCAACATTGGAGACAACAGGAATTAAGCCTAGTATAGGCAGTCGTATTTTTGATGCGATCAACATTGTATTTATGATTGTGTTCATGTTTGTGATGCTGTATCCGTTTATCAATTTACTGGCAATTTCCTTGAATGACGGCGTGGATGCGGCAAGAGGCGGAATCTATTTCTTTCCGCGCGTTTTCTCACTCGATTCCTATACGTTTCTGCTGAAAAATGACCGGCTTTTCTCCGGGCTATGGGTATCGATCCTGCGGGTTGTCGTCGGAACAGTTACTTGCGTCTTCATGACAGGGCTCCTTGCCTATGTCGTCACGATCCGCAACTTCTCGGGAAGGAAGTTTCTCCGTATTCTGTTTCTTATTACGATGTATTTCGGAGGAGGTTTAATCCCTACCTATTTGCTGATGGTCCAACTCGGTCTCACCAACACATTTAATGTCTACTGGATTCCTGGACTTCTTAACGCTTACTACATGCTTCTTATGGCGTCATATATGCAAGGTCTCCCTGATTCGCTGTTCGAATCCGCGAGAATCGACGGGGCATCGGAACTGCGTATTTACGTCAGCGTCGTGATTCCCATTTCGATGCCGGTATTCGCTGCGATTGCCGTATTCAGCTCGGTGGGCCACTGGAATTCGTGGTTTGACGTCATATTGTACAACTCAAACGGGAAATGGGATACGCTGCAAACGTATCTTCGCAAACTGCTGCTAGAGGTCGAGGCGCTCCAGCAAATTCAGGATGCACAGGCGGCGTATTCGAAATATCGCAATATATCAAGCAATACCCTACGGGCGGCCGTGACGATGGTCGTTACGCTGCCGATCGCTTGCGTATATCCGTTCATGCAAAAGTACTTTGTGGGCGGTATTACGCTGGGTGCGGTAAAAGGCTGAGATAAGGTAAGAGAAAGATCAACAGGAATATGGAGGATGCCAGGGTGAACAACAACATAATGAAAGAACATAGTTTATCGATTGGAAAATATCTTTTTACGGTTTATTCCGAAGACGATTCGTTTCGCGTGATATTGTCTTCTCAGGCAGCTGCCGAGGGCGTCGAACTGCTGCATATCCGAATAGAGGCGGATGCCGGGAAGCGGCCTTCGCCCGTAGAAATCGTTTGGCATATTCCTGCCGTTGACGTTCATGGCTATTGGCATCCGGCGGCTTACCGGAATCGTCGTCTTCATGTGGATTGGGAGCGGGCACTGGTTGCCAAGGCGACCTACTCCGCTCCCGTGGGATGCCTGTTCAATACGATGGGGCTGAATCGGTTGACGTTCGCTTATTCGGATGCTATGAATGCGGTCGGAATGCTCGCGGGCATACATGAGGAGACATCGGTTTTCCGATGCTCGGTGAAGCTGTTCACTGAGCCGACGGCTCCTTTTCAGACATACGAAGCAGTTTTACGCTTGGATGCAAGGGAGCTTCCTTATTATGAGAGTCTTAATGAAGTACAGCAGTGGTGGGCATCCCTTCCGGGGTATGAACCATCATATGTGCCTGAAGCCGCCAAGCTTCCGGTTTACTCTACATGGTACAGCTTCCATCAACAGCTAAATCCGGAGGAGATTGAACGGCAGTGCCGGCTTGCTCAAGAGCTCGGATGCGGAATGGTCATTGTCGACGATGGATGGCAGACGGCCGATAATTCAAGGGGATACGCTTATTGCGGGGATTGGTCTGTGTGTGAAGATAAAATTCCGGATATGCGGGCGCATGTCGAACGTGTGCACGAACTTGGCTTGAAATACATGTTATGGTACTCGGTGCCGTTTGTTGGAATGAAAAGCGAGGTGTGGCATCGATTTAAGGATAAGCTCCTGGCTGTATTTGAACAACTTGGGACCGGCGTGCTTGATCCCAGATACCCAGATGTCCGCGAATACACCATCGGGCTCTACGAAAAGGCTGTGCAAGAATGGGATTTGGACGGGTTTAAGCTGGATTTCATAGACAGCTTTTCCGCGACGGAAGAGACACGGAACAAAGTCGACCCGGAAATGGACTTTGCTTCTGTGCCGGAAGCCGTTGACCGGTTGATGAGCGATGTCATGACAAGACTAAGGTCTATGAAACCGGATATCATGATTGAATTTCGGCAGAACTATATCGGACCGTTAATGAAAAAATACGGGAACATGCTCCGGGCTACCGACTGCCCGAACGACGCGGTCGAGAATCGAATCCGTACGATCGATGTCAGACTGCTTAGCGGCAAAACGGCGGTCCATTCGGATATGATCATGTGGAATCCCAATGAGCCCGTGGAAAGCGCCGCGCTGCAGCTGATTAACGTGTTGTTCTCGGTGCCGCAAATCTCAGTCAAGCTGGATCAGCTTCCGGCAGGACATTTGGACATGGCATCCTTCTGGCTGTCTTTTTGGCAGGAGCACCGCGATGCCTTGATTGACGGCGACTTGAAACCCGGCAAACCGGACTCGCTCTATGCCATGGTCTGTGCAGAAACGATGGAGAAACGGATTTTATGCGCATACGATGACATGGTTATACAGGTCGGAAATCATGTTCCTGAAAGGCTGTATGTTGTGAACGGTACCTACCATGAGCGGTTGGTACTGGAGATTTGCGAAGATTTGGGAACGACCCAAGTGGAAGTTTTCGATGTCCAAGGCCGCCGGATCGACCGGTTCGAGATGAGCCTTCATTCAGGAATACACAGCATTCGGATTCCAGGTGCTGGTTTGGCCATGATCCAAAAGGGAGTGAATTGATTGAATACGCAGCGAATCGGCCGTATCGCTTTCGAATCGTCAAGCTCCGAACTGAATCAGGCCTTCAATTGGGCTAAGCGTCAGGCATTGTCCTATGCCCATATCGACG
Organism: Paenibacillus dendrobii; assembly: GCF_009807035.1. Taxonomy (GTDB): domain Bacteria; phylum Bacillota; class Bacilli; order Paenibacillales; family Paenibacillaceae; genus Paenibacillus_AQ; species Paenibacillus_AQ dendrobii. Next base: position 2,326,954 of record NZ_WUBI01000001.1, on the reverse strand, counting down.
GTCCTGCGGGACCGTGGTATGAAGCTGCTTTGCCCGGCAGGGATGCATTCTGCATGCGTGATGTTGCGCATCAGAGCACGGGAGCGCATCTGCTGGGGCTGCAGGAACATAACAAGAACATGCTGCGGCAATTTGCAAGACATATTAGTCAAGGCAAAGATTGGTGCACTTATTGGGAAATCACGAAGGAGGGGCTGCCTGCCTCTGTTGATTATGATAACGACAAAGATTTTTGGTATAATTTGCCTGCCAATTTTGATTTAATCGATTGCTGTCTGCGACAATATCAGTGGTCGGGAGAAACGGATTACATTGAACATCCTGAAATGAATCAGTTCTATGATCGTTCGGTCAACGACTACGTGGAACGTTGGGATAAAGACGGCGATGGTGTGCCGGAACATTACGCCTCTTACGGGCGTCGTGGCATCGCTTCGTATGTGGAGGACGGGCTCCATCCGTTAGTAGGTGGGGATCTTGTAGCTGCTCTGTACGCGGGGTATCGCGCTTATTCAACGATACAGCTCCTTCGCGGCCACAAAGAACTTGCAGCAGAATTTGCAGCCAAAGCCTCGAACATCAGCCGCCTCTATAATGATACCTGGTGGAATGAGCAGGCAGGGCGTTTTTATGGAGCAATCATGCAGGATCATTCGCCATATTCGGATTATTATGCCACCGCCCATTTTTTGCCGCTCTATTTCGGGCTGGTCGAGAAGGATCTGCACATGGATGCTGCCTTGCGGGATGTCGTCAAGCATGGAGGCAACAACGTAGAAGAACGTTCCTATTTAGCGGAAATCTACTACAATCACGGTTTGGAAGAAACGGCATACTCGGCGCTGCTGGAACTCTCATCCCCGCGTACCTCCAGACGGTCATATCCTGAGGTGTCATACAGCATCATTTCTTCGTTATTTACAGGAATGATGGGAATTGTGCCCGATGCAGCGAACAGAGTATTGGCGACTTTACCGCGATTAGATCCCATCCAGTGGTGCAGCGGGATGAACATCCCCGTATGGAATAACGAGATCAATCTATCGCATCTAAATAACCGGCAAAGCGCTTTGGAGAACGTTTCTGGTGATGCATTCGTTTGGGAAGCCCGTTTTCCGGGCGAAAGGAGTACGCTGTTCGTTGACGGTGTAGAACGTGAGGCGACGACAACGCAGGATCGCCATTACGGTAGCATAAGCTCAATTCGCCTGCATGTGGAGCCTGGACAAAAAATAGTTGTGGGGATTGTGAATATCCCTAAGGAAAGCGTGTGATTCCTATCGCCACCCTGAAAGAAATCGCAAAAATAGCTAAGGTATCGAGTTCCACGGTTTCCCGGGTATTAAGCAGTGATTACTCCTTTAGCGTATCGGAAGAAACGAGAAGAACCGTTATTGAGGTTGCTAGATCATTGAATTACCGTCATAAACCAGGTAAAAAGAAAAACGAGCTTGACGAGGGAAGAAAATGGAATGTCGGGGTGTTGTTTTGGTGCTCCGAGCAGTTTGAGCTTACCGATCCTTTTTATATGTCCATTCGGCAAGGAATTGAAAAGGAATGCGACAATCAAGGTTTGACTATAAAGCGGATATACCGTTGGAGCGATGAAGACAGCTCTACAATTGAAGATTCTGAAATAGATGGGCTGATCGTTGTCGGAAAGGTGGAGTGCATCTTCCATTCCAAACGACCGGATATGCCCATTGTTTTTGTAGACCACTGTTCCTCTGTTGAACATGATTCCGTCCAGTTTGATGCCGCCGTCGCAGCACGAAAGACGATGGAGCACCTGCTGCACTTCGGGTATGATCGTATTGGGTACATCGGAGGGAATAGTTATATCAGGACGTTGGAAGGGATAAATTATTACGAAGACGAACGACAGCAAATGTATAAAAGGATGTTGGAAGAACAGGGAAAGTTCAAGCTAGAAGACATGTTCGTCGGAAGCTGGGGAGTGGAGGATGGTTACAAGCTAATGAGTGTGGCCATCAAAAATGGAAATCTGCCAAGAGCGTTCTTCGTAGCCAGTGACTTATTGGCGATCGGTGCGTTGCGGGCTCTGCATGAGTCTGAGATTAAAGTACCGGAACAAGTAGCAATAGCAAGCATTGATGGAATAGACGTGTCCAAATATGTCAATCCTCCGCTCACGACAGTGAAGGTCTATACGGAAGAGATGGGAAGTACCGGCGTAAAGTTGATGGTCGACCGGCTGCTGGGTAGAAACTATGCACTGCATGTTATGGTGGAAACCGAATTGATGATTCGTGAGAGCTGCGGAAGCCTTATCTTTCATCCAATATGAATAAAAACCTGTTGATCTAGTAATATTAGATTAAACAGGTTTTTGATATATTCACTGGTGATTTATATTCGCAACATGGAAATGAAAGAGGTATAATGGAGTATTAGGAGGATTTGTCCTGGACTAAAGTAGCAGGGGAACCGACCTGAGTATACCTTTAGAAAGTGTGTGGTCGAAATAGCAACGATTAAGGATATTGCGGAATTAGCGGAAGTATCAAGTGCAACCGTATCCCGGGTGCTCAATAACGATCTTTCTTTTAATGTACCTGAAGAGACGAAGAATAAAGTCATTGAAGTTGCCAAAAGACTGAATTATAAGAAAAAAGCTGAACGCAAACGCAAAACCGATGAAGCGACTGAATATAAGCTGGGGCTTCTCATATGGTGTTCGGAGCAGCTTGAATATTCCGATCCTTATTATTTGTCTATTCGGGTTGGGGTGGAACGGGAGTGCTTGCGGCGTGGAATTGATATACATAGAGTGTTCCGATGGGTTGAAGGCACAAGCCAAGATATGAATTTATCGGATTTGCATGGCTTGATTTCGATTGGCAAAGTCAATCCATCGTTTATTCTGAATTCCAAGGACACGAATCTGCAAGTAGTTACCGTAGATTGCATTAGCTCAGAACGATGTGACGCGGTCGTGTTTGATTTGGAGAAGGCAGCAACACAGGCATTGGATTACCTTTTTGAATTGGGACACCAAAGAATCGGTTACATCGGCGGTACAACCTATGTTTTTTCAAAAGACACCAAAGAACAATACGTAGACGAAAGACAGCGGGCATTTTGCCGTTTGATGGCTGAAAAAGGTTTGCTTCGGGAACGGGATCTCCATATCGGAGGCTGGGGAACGGAATCCGGATACCGGTTGATGAAACGAGCCATTGAACAGGGAGATATTCCTTCGGCGTTTCTGATCGCGTGCGATCCTATGGCTATCGGCGCGCTTCGGGCGATAGATGAATCAGGGCTTCAAGTACCGGAAGAGATTTCGATCGTGAGCATCGACGACATTGAATTATCGCAATACGTTAATCCTCCATTGACTACGGTAAGAGTGTTCTCTGAAGAAATGGGAAAGACCGCAGTTAAACTGATGTTAGATCGGTTGAAAAGCGGTAGAGAAGCATCCCTTCAAGTAACGATCCCGACAGAACTGGTGGTCAGGAAAAGCTGCAGAGGGGTCAAGAAAGATGAGCAAGCGTAATAGGCTGTCTATGATCTTATATGTCGGCAGCTTATTCTGATTTCTTCATTTGAACGAATTACGCGCGAAGCTGCTGATTCAGTCCAGGTTCGCCGTGCCCTGCTTATCCTGGCTTCCACACTCAAAAAATGAAAGTTCCAGAAATCAGCCGGCTTCTAGCGATATTTCAATCATACGGTGATATACCATTTGCATCCAACAGCATTCCTGAGCTAACGGCGATTTCGTTAAAATGCAGCGAATTAGGTCAAGCGTCGGTTGAGATGCTACACAGACTGAACCGGAAAGAAGATGTCAACGAACTGACGGTCATTGAGTCGGATTTGGTCGTTGTAGAAAGCGCTTCCAAATTGCTTGGATAAGGGCGGATTTAATGACGGACTGCCCGCGAGGCAGTCTTTTTTTAAAAATTATCAACGCAGGAGTTGATATCTATTGAGCCAAATAGAGGGAAGTAATGTATCCAAGCGAATCATGCAAAAAATCGGTGGTTTAAGGTTGAGATCAAAAATATTGATATCGAATTTGATCATCATATTTTTGATTTCAACTGTAATTGGTAGCGCTTCCGTGTATACGGCTAACTATTTTCTTGAGTCGAATACGAAGGATCTTTCCGAACAGATTGTTCATCAGGTCTCCGATAATATTGAATACCGTGCAAGAGAATTCATGAATTCAACGGTGTACTTGATCTCAGATCAGTTATTGCGCAGCTTCTTGACCGGAAAGGATGAGCTTGTCACCGAGGACAACTTTCCCGCGTATTGGAGCCGCGTAAATATCGTGCTTTCCCAATTTGCAAGTAACAACCGTTACATTCGTTCCATTGTGATTAAGAGCAACAAAGGCACAGTCTATTGGTGGGAAGATCAACATTATGTAAAAAATGACCTTAATATACGGAGTGCTTCAAAAATCATAAATCAAGCAGAAACCGGACTCAAGCAGAGCGGAAGGGAATATGCGTGGACATCCTCATTCAGGGGAGAAGAAGAAGTATCTTTGACAAGGTACTTCATAAATCTGGGCCATGTCAATGAACATCTGGGTACAGTGGTGATTAATATGGACCCGAATTTTTTCAGAAATTTAAAATCGGATATTTCGTTTATTAGTCCGGATAATTTGATGATCTTGAATCAGAACCAGCAAGTCCTGGTCAAAAGCAGCCTTCAATTGCTTGAGCAGAAGGAGCTTTTTGATCAAATTCAAACGCAATCCGGCAGTCTTAACGGATTCATCCGTAAAATCAACGGTCAAAGTTACTTAATAACGCAAGAAAAAACGAATCCTTCTGGCTGGAGAGTCATATGTGTCATTCCATTAACGATTCTAAAGGATCATTCACGGCTATTGCAGTGGATCGTAATTGTTATAAGTGCTCTTGCGATACTCATTTCCGTAGCAATCTCCTGGTTCCTTTCCGCTAGGACGACCAAGAACATTAAACTCCTTGAAAGAAATATGCGCAAAGTCGAGGAGGGGGATTTTAATGTCAGAACAGATATCATGGGCCGGGACGAAGTCGGTATGTTGTCTGTTCGATTTAATTTCATGGTCGGCAGGATTAACGAACTGGTCAACTCGGTATATAAAGAACGCATTGCCAAACAGCAGGCACAATTTCAAGTATTACTCGCACAGATCAATCCGCATTTTCTCTACAACACGCTCGGTACAATCAAGTGGTTTGCCCGCATGAAAGATCAGTCTGATATCGAAAAAATGACGAGTGCTCTGATCGAGCTATTAAAATCGTCTGTCCGAAGAACGAGTGAATTTCATACGTTGTCTGATGAAATGATGGAGCTAAACAACTACATTTTTATTCAAAAGTCAGGCTATGGTGATGAACTGCGAGTTACATTCGATATTGATGAAGAATTACTTGACAGTTTTGTGCCTCATTTCAGTTTACAACCACTCTTGGAAAATGCGATTTTGCATGGAATTGAATTATCTAAAGGTAACGCATTGATCATAATCAGGGCCCGGCATGAAAAAGAAGTCGTCCACTTGATCGTGGAAGATAACGGGATTGGGATGGATGCTCAAAAAATCGAACATATTTTGAATCGTGACGGTCATCAGAAGATGTTCCCGGGAATGAGCAGTATTGGAGTGCGTGCTGTTAACGATCGAATCCAACTCTATTTTGGCAAGGGATATGGTTTATTTTATGAGAGCGAACTGGGTCAAGGGACGAAAGCAATCATTAAACTCCCTTATCTTACGAAACTGGAGGAGGCGGAGAGTTATGCTGCAGGTCATGATCGTTGAAGATAACGCAATATACCGATATGCTGTCAAATCGATCATTCAGTGGGAAGATTATGGATTTGAACTGACCACCGAAGCAATCAATGGTATGCAGGCATTCAATTATATTCAAGAGCGTCATTATGATTTAGTTATTACAGATATCAGCATGCCGGAGATGAACGGTCTCGATTTGATTCAACAGACGAAGCAATTATACCCGGAGATCAAGTTTATCGCGCTGAGTTCTTTTGATGATTTCCAGTTTGTTAAGGAAGCGATGAAATTAGGCGCGGAGGATTATCTATTAAAGCATGATCTTGAGACCGAAGGTTTGATCAATACTCTGGAGCAAGTAAAAAGCAAGATCTTAAAAGACCGGGAAAAGCTTGCAAAAGCGAACTCACAAGCATCTGATTTATACCTATCGAACTTTTCCCTTCGAAAGCTTGTTCTTGGTGAGAGCATTCCAGCTCATAAGGCAAATCAAGCACTGTCTAATATCCAAGATAAATTGGGCCGTCCCCCTTATATCGTACATCTTCTTCATATAACCGCAATTAAGTATGAAGAAGTTGAAGCGGATTCAATGTTAAGTAAGGCGAGAATACTATTTTTGGACGATATCTCCTCAGAAAATGAATTCACGTACCCGATTGCATTATCGGATCAAAAAGTCGTTGTCATTCAAAGCTTTCCGAATGAAAAAAGTGAATCCCGAGTCGCTCAAGCTGCGCATGAACTGGCAGGCAGTTTCATTCTGAGCGCCAAGCGTCTGCAGCTTTCCGTATCGGTAGGTATGAGTCAGATGAGCATGAATATATCCGATATTTCCTCCTTATATCAGCAGGCGGGAGCTAATTTATTTCAAAAAATCTATGACGATCAAGAGAGGATTTTCAGCTCGCAGGAGTATCGGGGGAATTCTTCGGAAGAGACCGGTATCCATCAGTCCTTTATGGTACAACTTTCCTTAGCGTTTAAAAGCGAGGATATGAGCGTGATTGAAGAAGAAGTCACACATATTTTTGACATGATCAATTCGAGTCGATTGGAGATGAAGCACGTAAAGAGACTTTTGTTCGATATATTTGCACTTCTGCCTGTCATTGCGGCTGAGAGGAAAATGATGTTGAACAGTATGAATCATTGGCATGATGTATTGCTTGATTCGATGGAGAATTTAGAGCCGATTCGCGAAATTAGAGAATACTTCTTATCCTGTTGTCGTCAAATATTTGGGCAAAAGGATGTTAGACAATCCTATCGCAAAGATATCCAAATGGCTAGGGATTATATTCATGCGCATTACAACGAAGATATTTCGGTCGCAGATCTTTCGATTGTATTGAATTTAAGCCCGAACTATCTCTCCAAGTTGTTTAGAAGCGAGACCGGAAAACGAATCGTTGAATATATCAATCAATATCGGATCGAAGCAGCAAAGAAGCTCCTCAGGGAGACCAATCTCAAAGTGTATGAAGTAGGGGAAAAAACAGGGTTTCAAGAGACATCCTACTTCTGCAAAGTATTTAAAGAAATGACCGGAATTACCGTCTCCGAGTACAGGAAGAGCTAAACGATCATGGAATAATCCAATTTCTCGTAGTTTTTTATCATGCAAGGATCTCATTTCGAAACCAAACGAAGTTATTTATAATAAATGTTTTTTTTATGCAATGATCTCAACGGCAGGGCCCTATAGACTAAGAGAAGATAGAGCATGAAAGCGCTATCGAAATCTAGAGTAGAAAAGGGGGAGTATTTGTATGAAGAAAGTTTTAACCTTGACTGCTGCAGTTGCACTTTTGGCAAGCGTGATGACAGGGTGCGGGTCTGCCGGTGATAATAAAAATTCGGAGGGCTCAACGACTCCAGCATCAAACAAAACATCAGACAAACCCATTACGCTGACTTGGGTACATCATTTTGGCGAAGAGGGAGCAAGAAAATGGATTGACCTTGGAATTCAAGAATTCAAAAAGAACAATCCGAATGTCAACGTCGAAGTTACAGCAACAGATGGCGGCAATTACAAGACCTTCTTGAACACCAAAGTAGCCGCCAATGATGTACCTGACATTTATATGATCGATGAAATTCCTGGATTTCAAGAAATCATCGACGCAGGTTATGCGACGGATTTGACGGGTCAACCCTTCTTGAACAATATTAGCGAGCAATATTTGAATGGCGTTAAATCCACTGACGGTAAAATTTGGGCGCTCCCTATCGACACGAATGGCGGCGGTGTTACCTATAACAAAGACGCATTTGCCAAAGCGGGCATCACACAAGTACCCACAACGTACAGCGAGTTTCTTGCTGATTGTCAGAAGCTGAAGGAAGCAGGGATTATCCCGATTGCAGCAGGATTCAAAGACAGCTGGACGATTAACTGGGACATTAATCCGGATCTTCTCGTAACCGGCGTGAATTCCGACACGAACTGGATTGCAGATGTTGAAGCGGGTAAAGCAACATTCGCGGATAATAAAGGTCATTTTAAAGAAGTATTAGAGCGCTTCGTGCAGCGCCTTCCATATGTGAACGACGATCCAATGGGCACGAGCTGGGATAAAGTGCAAGAGCTTCTCGGCAGTGGCAAAGCCGCGATGGTCATTAATGGAACATGGACAGTAGACGGAGCAAAGTCCAAAAATCCAAATGCTAACATCGGCTTATTCGCTTTCCCTTCCACAGAAAATCCGGATGATGCCAAATTCGCCATGAAATCCACCGGCGGTATTGTGGTCAACCCGAAATCGCAAAACAAAGAAGCTGCAATGAAATTGCTCGAAACTTTCTCAACGCCGGAAGTAGGTAAAATATTTCAAGATAACAAAAAAGGGATCTCTGTAATCAAAGGCTTAAAACCGGATTTCGATCCAACATATGTTGAATTGGATGCAAGCTACTTGAAAACGGGCAAAACGTTCGACTGGTCGCAGTTCTCCCCCAACTTTGTAAGTGTAGAATTATCAAATGCGTTTACAGATGCCATCACATCCTTGATTCTTGATAAGAATCACGATGTGGACCTAACCATTAAAACGCTTGATGATAGCTTTAACAATATTCGCGAACTGCAAAAATAAAGTTGTATACCTATATGAATTGAACTAAAGAAAGGGAAAGCACTTCGCCTGTATTCCAGATGGAATCTAGAAGAAGCTTTAGTTCATTTTATATAATGACACTCGTTGAAGACGTGATTCTCCCGGCTGATGCCGGGAGAATCATTACTTGGAGGTATTCACATGTCTAATCGATTTCGTGATGGAATGGTTCGATTCAGTTTTTTGATTCCTGCTTTCGCTTTTTTTTCTTTTGCGATGATCATTCCTTTTTTCATGGGGATTCATGTTTCATTTACCGATTGGAATGGGATTTCGCCTAGCTATAATTTTGTGGGATTAGATAACTTCAAGAAAATTTTTACGAATGCTGATATTCTAAAACCGTTGAAAAATACGATCTACTACATGGTTATGTCCGTCATTTTCTCCAATGTGCTCGCGTTGTTGCTTGCAATGGCTGTTAATCGATCCTTTGTGGGCAGAAACTTGTCGAGGACGATATTCTTCTTGCCCACAGTACTGAGCGCGGTTCTCGTTTCATTTATTTGGGGCTTTATATATCGTGAAGTTTTCCGTTTATTGTTCGGCATTAACAGCTTGCTCGGCAGTCCGGACACCGTCATGCCGGCAATAGTCGGTATCGATGTATGGAATAGCGTTGGGATCAGCATGATTATCTTTTTATCTGCTTTGACAGGCGTTCCCAAAGATTTGTACGAGGCTGCGGAAGTAGACGGCGCTAAGGCATGGCAAAAATTCAAGAACGTAACTGTTCCGATGATTATGCCTGCAATTACTGTAAATGTAACGTTAGCGATCACTTATGGTCTTCGTGTGTTTACGACCCCCCTCATTGCGACGAATGGCGGTCCGGTTCGGGCATCAGAAACAATTGCCATCTATATATATCGAAATTTGTTTGACTTCAAAAAGGCCGGTTATGGTCAAGCGGTATCCATGATATTCTTGATTCTTCTTGTTTTGATCGGCTGGTTCGTGTCACGGGTGTTACGCAGTAAGGAGGTGGAAATGTAAAGATGCCAGAGACGAAAAAGAAAATCTCTAATGGTATTTTGAACATCCTAACCTACATGTTGGCACTCGTGTTTCTTTTTCCATTTCTAATTAGTATTTTAATGGCGATTAAGACCCCAGCGGAGACGACGGATTCACTATTGAAAATCCCTTCGCATATTGCATGGGGCAACTTTAGCTCGGCATGGGAAATTACTCATTTTACGAATTCGTTCATGAACAGCGCGATTAGTACGGTTTCGGGGGTAGCGCTAATTGTTTTTTGCTCATCCATGGCAGCGTTTGCGATTTCACGCAACTCCAAAAAGCGTGTATTTCAATTTGCTGAACTGCTCATTTTGGCAGCGCTGATGGTTCCATTTCAGGTAATCATCATTCCCGTATATAAGTTGTTGAAATCGATGGATATGATCAATACGCTTTATGGCTATGTCATTATGCTCGTTGGAACGAGTATCCCGTATTCAACCTTTCTATATATAGGATTTATCAAAAGCGTTCCTCGTGAATTGGAGGAAGCCTCCGTTATCGATGGATGCGGACCTTACCGCATGTTCTGGCAAATTGTATTCCCATTGCTGAAACCGATTACAGCGACAGTAGCGATACTACACGTCATGTGGCTCTGGAATGAATTCAATATCGCGTTAATCGTGCTGCAGAAGACGGCTGTCCGAACGATTCCGATGATGCAATATTTCTTTTTCGGGCAGTATACGACGAACTTGAATCTTGCTTTCGCTTCTGCGGTATTAACAATGATCCCGATTCTTATATTTTTCGTGTTAGCGCAAAAGCAAATCATCGGAGGACTCACAAACGGCGCAGTAAAAGGATAATCGTTATAACTTGACTTATATAAAAAAGGAGCAGTCTATGACCTGAATATCGGGATGGACGTTATTAGTCCATTGAGTGATTTTTCACATTGTGATATCATCGTCGCTCCTGTCATGTACATGCTGAAGCCTGGTGTGGCTCATCGAATCGAGCGCTTTGTCGAGCAGGGTGGTTCATTCGTTACGACGTTCTTTAGCGGCATCGTGGACGAAAATGATCTGGTCACGTTAGGGGGATATCCCGGGGAAATAAGAAAATTGCTTGGGATCTGGGTGGAGGAAACCAGCGATCCTGAGGACCGGTTCTTGAGAGAGCTGTGTATGGTTCTGCTAGATCATCATTCGATCCAGGCTCCAATAGAAGCGGAAGCTGGCGTAGAGACATATGCAGCCCGTTTCTTTATTGATAATGTGATAACAGAACCTTGCCTCTGAAGGCGAGGTTCTGTTGCTCTATTTTACGATAAACGCAATGATAAGAAACATAGGCAGCAAATATCAATCGTCGTCGAAAGGAGAATGATAATGGAGAATCAGAACTTTCCGGGGGGAGCGGGACGAATGAAGCCAAATATTAGTTTTCATGTTATCTCTGACACACATGTTGATGAAGATCCAAAACACGCCTATTCTCTGAATTTCGATCAAGCGCTCAAGGATATGAAGAAGACAGCACCGGACTGTGACGGCATAATGCATGTTGGTGACGTGACCGATAGCGGTTATCCGGGACAGTTCCAGACGATGACGGAGATTTGGAACCGGAACAAGACGGGCCTTGCACCGATGTATTTTACGACGGGGAATCATGACGTTCGTTGGGCCGATTTCGAGGAACGCATGGCGAGCTTTAGGGCAGCGACGGGAATTGATCGGCTGTACTACGATATTTGGATTAAAGGCTATCATTTTATTTTCCTCGGAACCGAGAAGCCGTTAAAGGATTGCGCATATCTGTCGGAAGAGCAGCTTGCATGGTTCGAGCGTAAGATGGCGGAAAATGCAGAAGCAGTCAAGCCGATATTTATCTTCGTGCATGAGCCGATGAAGAATACGGTTGCGGGGTCGCAGACTCGATTTGGATGGCATGGGATTAGACAAGATCGGGAATTGAAGATGATTCTATCGAAGTATCCGCAATCGGTCGTGTTCTCGGGACACACCCATTGGGAGCTTGGTGCCCTGGATACAATGTACAACGCCAAATATGCGACTTTGTTCAACGTGCCTTCAACTGCTTATTTGTGGACGGATGAGGATGAGCTGAAGAAAGGATCACAGGGATATTTTGTGGAAGTCTATGACGACAAAGTATTCGTCCGGGGCAGAGATTTTGCGGAAGGCTCATGGGTTTGCGACGCGCAGTACATTGTTTCATTACCTGCCTATATTCCTGTTGTGGATCCCGTTATGGACCCTGACATGACGCTTAGCAATCCGTCGATGCAATTAGATAAGCAAAGCTATATCACAGGAGAGTCGATTCAAGTCACGTATACGGGAGCTCTGAATCATGATGCTGTAGGAATATTCCAGAGAGGTGCCGTGCCGAATGAGGTTCAGAAGGTTGATCCGAAGGTGTTCATGCTTACCAATGAGGTTCAACAGCCCAATGGGAAAATAGTGTTCAAGGATATGGATCTACCACCTGGCGATTATGACATGATTTATTTGGGCGAGACTCTGCATGTTGAATTAACCCGGTTGCCGTTCAAGGTAGAATCTAAAGCATCCTTTCAGTCAAGATGATGATGGCGGAGTAGCGAGTTCAATAAATCTTTCATTATAAAGCGAGGGATATAAAATATTTAGCAAGAGGGAGAAAATAATTATGAGAACATCGATCCCCCTAGGCTTCATAATGTAAGAGACCCGCCTAACCTAAGGATTTCCGAGTATTAGACGGGTTTTTATGCGGAAATTGCTTATGGACTTCCCAAAACATCGTGAGGAGATGCTTCACGATTTGTTTACATTTCTGCTATGTTATTTAAGACATTAGCCACCTCTTAACAGCTCTTTGAAGAGCTGTTTTTTTGTTTTTTAGCATGCGAATATCACCCGGGAAAATCCAGTTCGGATGCATGCCGGTTTTTAAAGCCTACGGCAGAGGCACTGACAATCCTGATAAGTTATTCTAACTTTCTTTAGTTACGATGGCTAAATTCGACAAAGACCTAAAGACGCTGTGGTTGTATACGCTTTCACTCATTTTTACAATGGATATATCGAAGAGAAAGGTGTGAGCAAACTTCATGAGTTTATCAACTTCGCCGCGAACGAGTACCAAGCTTTTCACCAAGCTAAGGTCGCAATATCAACTCCTGATCATGTCTGTGCCTTTTGTGGTCTTGCTAATTATTTTTTCTTATATCCCGTTATGGGGTTGGCTGATGGCTTTTCAGAAATATTCTCCCGGCAAAGGGATCTGGAAGAGCCCCTGGGTCGGTTTCGATAACTTTGTCACCTTGTTTCACGATGAGCGGTTTTTCCTCGTATTACGAAATACGCTTGTCATGAGCGGATTAAGCCTGGTCACGGGGTTTGTCGGAGCGATCCTGCTTGCCTTGCTGCTGAATGAGGTACGGCATTCCTTCTTCAAGCGCACCATTCAGACAGTCACGTATATTCCACACTTTGTTTCGATGGTTGTCATCGCGAATATCGTGCTAACGTTTCTGGCGCCGGAAGGCATTATCAATGCGCTGCTCCTCAAGCTGGGCATTTTGAACGAATCCGTCTTCATCATGGGGAAAGGCGAACTGTTCTGGTTCATCAATACGTTGGTTGGCCTGTGGAAAGAGCTTGGATGGAGCACCATTATCTATCTGGCTGTCTTGGCAGGAATTAACCCGGATCTCTATGAAGCTGCCGACGTGGATGGAGCCGGACGATTCCAGAAAATGTGGAACATCTCCATTCCGAGTCTGATGCCAACGGCGATTATTCTATTGATTTTGTCGATGGGCAATATCATCAATATCGGTTACGAGTCGCAGTTCCTCCTGGGAAATCCGCTTAACTTGGATTATTCGGAAGTCCTGGATTTGTACGCCTTGAATCTGTCGTTCGGTTCCGGTGAATATTCGGTTGGGGTTGCGCTAGGCATTTTCAAATCAATCGTCAGTTTGCTGATAGTGATCACGGTCAATTTCATCGCCAAGAAATCGAGCGGTATTCGCTTATTCTAATGTCATGAAGGGGGAGGCTGCATTGAAGATTCGACTTCGGTTTCGGGATATTAGCTTTGATATCGTCAACTACGTCTTACTCGCGTTACTGGGCTTTATTACCTTGTATCCTTTTATTAATCTGCTGGCTGTATCCTTGAACGATCCGCTGGATACGGTTCGGGGTCAGGTGTACTTTTTTCCTAATAAATTCACGCTCGACAATTTTAAAATCGTCTTTGATGACAGCGCCTTGTACATGGCTGGCCTGCGGTCGATCCTGCGAACCGTCGTGGGAACATTCCTGTCGGTCATCTGTACGATGATGCTGGCTTACACATTGACCAGAAAAGATTTCATCTTGCGTAAATCGATCAACCTCATCATGATTGTCAGCATGTATGTTACCGGCGGTATCATCCCTTCCTATCTGCTGATTAAGGGATTGGGACTCACGAATTCCTTCTGGGTGTATATTTTGCCGGGATTGATCGGCGTATTTAACGTCATCATCATGCGGACGGCGATGGAAGGCTTGCCGGAGGGATTGATCGAATCCGCAAGGATCGAAGGAGCGAATGATTTTCAGGTTTTATTCCGGATAATCCTGCCGATCAGTTTACCCGTGCTGGCTACGGTCACGTTGTTTAATTCCGTCGGCCACTGGAACTCATGGTTTGACAACTATTTGTACAATACCCGGGATAATCTTAATCTGTTACAATACGAGCTTATGAAAATATTGCTGCAATCGACAAGCCAGATGGTGAACAATGCATCTTCTACCGGCTATGTCGACAGCGATGCGGTGAAGAATGTCACGCCGGAAGCCATCCGCGCTACCATGACGGTTATCGTGACATTTCCGATTCTTCTCGTATATCCGTTTCTGCAAAAATACTTTATCAAAGGCGCCTTGATCGGCGCGGTCAAGGAATAGTTATCTCGGATGCATAAGCTCCGTTGATATACAAAACACAAGGGGGATTGACATGAAGAAGGCAGGGTTAATCGTTAGTTGTTTGGTGCTTATGACAGCCATATTAGCGGCCTGTGGCAAGTCAGGAGATACATCAAGTGGAGATTCCAATGCTCCGGTTACGTACACGATGAGCACGACGGACACGAAGTTAAAGTGGGGGACGGCGGTCGACAAGGCGATTACGGAAAAAACGGGCGTTTCCATAGATTATACTCCGATTGTGGGCGATGAGGGACAGAAGAACGACCTGTGGCTGGCGTCCGGAGACTATCCCGACATGATGACGCTGTCCCCGAATATGACGGGTAAGTATCGGGATGCCGATGCGATCGTTCCGCTGGAGGATCTTATCGACAAGTACGGACCCAATATTAAAAAGAGATTCGGCAAATACCTTGATCTGCTGAAAGATCCGGATGGCCATATTTATTCCATTTACGGCATTAATCTGGCGCAGGAGGCGCCTGCGAATGCAGCGGCATCGTTCATTATCCAATACGACGTGCTGAAAGAAGCAGATTATCCGGAGATTAAGACGCTGGATCAACTATTCGATATTCTGAAATCGTATTACGCGAAGCATCCGACCATCGACGGTCAGCCGATGATTCCTTTCTCTGGTTATTGGGGAGGCCTAACGTTCACTAACCCGGTCATTGCAGCCGCAGGCTTGCCGGATCAAGGCTTTAGCATTCTCGATGAGAACAACAATGTGCGATTTGGTTTGACGGAACCTTTTGCCAAAGAATATTATAAGTTCTTGAACAAACTTCAAAATGCAGGCATGCTGGATAAGAATATCTTCGGCAAAGGGGAAGAAAACCTGGCGAAAATCGCCCAAGGCAGGGTGCTGGCGGAGTTCATGCCGGGCTGGCTGCTGAGTACCCCTGAGAAATCTCTTGTCGCTTCGGGACTCACAGAACGCCAATACGCCAAAATACCGCTCTTCGTTGATGAAAACACGGTGGATCAATCCTTCGTCGTGCCGATCACAAACTCCAGTTCCAACTGGGTGATTACGAGTAACGCGAAGCATCCGGAACGAATCATCAAGATGATCGACTACCTGTTTTCAGATGAGGGCCAGGTTCTGATCAACTGGGGCGTAGAAGGCCTTCAATATGAGGTGAAGGACGGAAAACGGG
Source organism: Paenibacillus dendrobii (assembly GCF_009807035.1). Taxonomy (GTDB): domain Bacteria; phylum Bacillota; class Bacilli; order Paenibacillales; family Paenibacillaceae; genus Paenibacillus_AQ; species Paenibacillus_AQ dendrobii. Next base: position 2,310,918 of record NZ_WUBI01000001.1, on the reverse strand, counting down.
TTCAAAAACAGGATTATACCGATCAGCTCAAAAAGAATCCTGATATCGTATACAGCGACGGTCCGTCAGGTCCGATTACGAATCTTACCATCGGGGACGGAGCCTTGTTGGACGATGGCGATTACGCCACGCCGAACACCAAGGAATCGGTCATCAAGAATTATGACGATGCGACGAAAGAAGTGTTATCCAAATACGGCAAGGAAACATGGGCCGATTTCCTGCCGAAGCCGACCCACGTCCCTTCAATGCTGTGGCAATTGTCAGAGCCGGAGGAAAGCAAGGCCGTCTTCAGAAAGCTTGAAGAGGCGCTCAATAAAGAAGTTCCAAAGATAATTCTAGCGAAATCAGATGCCGAATTTGAAACTGCATGGGGCAATTTCGTGGATCAGATTAATAAGGCAGGCCGTGAAAAGTATGAGGCAGCATGGACCAAAACCTGGAATGACTTCCTCAAACGTTATAATGATGCCGTGAAATAATGACCATACCGGACATTCCAAGCGGAGTGTCCGGTGTTGTCGCTTCTGCCGGCTTAGCCCGAGTTGAGGTGGATTAACGTGAACTTTCGAATGAAAATATTTATTGCCATGGCGGCCGTATCCGTTGTGCTTCTGTCGCTGCTTACTTGGTACATGAGCGAGTACAGCAGCAACATCATTCTGGACAAAGCCAAAGAAGATGCGGGATATTCGATTTCGCAGCTATCTCAGAACGTCGATAGTTTGCTTCAAAGCTATGAGCAGATCGTGGATTCTTTGTATGTCAGCACCGAAATGCAGCGCATGCTTCTGACTAATTATCATTCTTTTGATGACGTGCAAAGCGTGTATCTGAATTATATTAAACCTTATGAACAATGGATTACGACATCAAGAGAATTGCTGCAATTTTCGCTATATACCGAAAACCCTACCTTTCAATACGCCCAGGTTCATTATATCGACGATGAAGTCAAGCAGTCGGTCTGGTACCGGAGTTTGCAGGGCCATGACAAGACCTTGGTGAAAACATGGACCGTATCCGAGGAATACGCGGTGCTGCGCAAAGGGACGATCCGGCTGTCGCAAAAAGTCCACAACCCGGCAACCGATCGGGACATGTATACGATTATTGACATCGAGGACCGGCTCATCCATAACCTGATCTCAAGGGAAAACGAGTCCCAGCGGTATATCATTGCTTTGCCGGATCATTCGATCGTTGAAGGGAAGCAGCGCGGGATCACACGTACGGATGAGCTTTCTTTTTATAACATCGTGTCCGGGCATGACGAGTATTCCGATGTCTATGTAGAGGACGGCAAGAAATACTTGCTGACCGTTAAGACCTTAAATTCCAGAAGCAGCGTGCGCGGATTGAAGGTCATTCAGATGATGCCGATCGACGAGCTGCTCATCAAGGTCAATCAGATGAAGAATGTTGCGCTGATTTTGCTGCTGGTATCCGGTTCCGTCTCGATTCTGGCGAGTTATTTCATTTCGCGCCGGATGACAAAACGATTGATGCAATTCGCCCGGCAGATCAAAACGATCGATATCGAGAAGCTGGCAACAACGGTGGAAATCCGCGGAAATGACGAAATCGGCCAGCTGAGCCACCACTTTCAGCAGATGATGCATCGGATCAATCAATTGGTCAAAGAGGTGTACCAAGCGGATATTTTGAGAAAAGAGATCGAGCTGTATGCGCTTCAGACCCAAATCAATCCGCATTATTTATTCAACACGTTAAATGCGATCAGGGGCAGCCTCCTGGAAAAGGGAGACCGGGAAAACGCGGAGATTATTAAGCTGCTGGCGTTATCGTTCCGCAAAGTACTGAATAAGCCGGCCAAATCGCATGCATTGGCGGAGGAATTGGAGATTGTCGAGACGTTTCTGAAGATACAGGTATTTCGCTTTGAAAGACGGCTCCGATACCGCATCGACATACCCGAAAGCTTATTGCAAATGGAGGTCCCGCGGTTATGCCTGCAAACACTGGTGGAGAACACGATCGTGCATGTGCTGGAGCAATCCCTTGGAACGACGGAGGTATCCATTACGACCAACCAATCCCAACATGATATTCAGATTACCGTCATGGACAATGGTCCCGGGCTGTCTCCTGATCAGGTCCGTGACATTGTGGTTCAATTCCATGAGGATTCCGATTTGGCCAGAGAGAAGCATGTTGGACTCCGCAATATCCACCAGCGGCTGCAAAAAATGTACGGCGAACCTTACGGTCTGCAGTTCGTAAGCATCGAAGGCCAGGGTACGCTTGTCTCCATCCTACTGCCTGCATATTTACCGAAAGGGGGACAAACGCCATGTTGAAAGTTTTGCTGGTAGACGATGAGCCGGGCGCAATCAAGACATTCAAATACTTGCTCGACTGGAACGAATACGGTTTTCAAGTGGCAGGCGAAGCGGCGAACGGGCATGAGGCGCTAAGCATGCTGGATCATCATCATTACGACGTGATGTTCACGGATATCCGCATGCCGGGAATCAGCGGCCTGGATCTGATTTCTGCCGTGAGATCGCGTTCGGATATTCCGATCATCGCCGTAAGCGGATTCGATGAATTTGCTTACGTGAAGCAATGTTTGAAGTACGGGGTGAAGGATTATTTGCTGAAACCCGTGAACGAGGAGGATGTCATCCGTTTATTGTCCAACATTGCCGAAGAACTTCAATTTCGCGATAAATTAGAGAGAAGGATGCAATTGGGCATATCGGCGCTCAAAGATCAAACCTTTAATTTTTGGGTGCAAGGCCGGCTGCAGGACGAACAGGTCGTAGAGCATCTTCGCATGCTGAATATCGAACTGGGAGAGCATGATTCTTACTGCTGCATGCTTGTCGAGATGGACTTCCATGAACACGCCGATGCCCAGATGGTCGATCAGGATATCGAGACCACCCGATTTGCCGTGCGGAATATCATTGAGGAAATACTGGATTGTCACGGCGTTCTCTTTGAAATATCGAGAGAGCGATACGGAATTCTGATGTACCGCGATCCCGTGCTTTTGGACTCCAAACGATGCGTACGGATAGCGACCGAGATCCAGGAATGCGTCCTGCGGTTTGCGAAAATTTCGATCACGATTGGAATCGGGCCGGTGGTGCTAGCCATCATGGAAGTGGAAAGTTCTTTTTATTCGGCACAATTGGCGCTGGATCGCAAGTTTTTGCTGGGTACTCCTTCGATTATTTGCGGCACCGTAGCGCCTGCCGATTTGAATACGCGCGAAATCATGAATATCCGCAATACGAAGCGGCAATTCGAGGACATGATCAGGCAGGGGGAGCTGCCGCAAATCGTTTCGCTGCTGGACTACCAAATGGAGTATTTTATTTCCCAATCAACTCCCAAATCGGTCGTCCAGGTCATGATTCTCGACCTGTTCTCCAGCATATACCGTTTGGAGCGCGAACGAGCGCGAACATTAGACGAGGCTTTGCGATTGCCACCGGATGAGTATGCCCGGATCTTTCGCGCCTCAACGATCCAGGAACTGTTCCAATATGCCAAGGAGAAATGCCTGGACATCATTAAACGAATAGAACAAAGCGAGGAGCCGCCCTCCTCGAATGCGATTGAGCAAGTTAAGCGAATCGCCAAGACGAATTACGCGAGTAACATCAGCCTCAAAAATATTGCGGAGCAAATCTTCATGAATCCGGTCTACCTCGGCCATTTATTCAAAACGATGGAAGGCGTCTCCTTCAACGATTATTTACTGAAGATACGGCTGGAGGAGGCGAAGCAGCAATTAATGTATTCGGATAAAAAAATATACCAGATTGCCAATGATGTCGGTTATCGCCATTTGGATTGGTTTTACCGGAAATTCAAGGAATATACCGGCGTGAGCGCAACCGAGTTCCGTTCCGCGCATGGGAAGCCAAAGTGACACGGAAGGCTTCGGCTGGTTGATAGTACTGCCTGGGCATCTGCTCTTGCATAAGCACAAAAGGGCTGCAGAATATGCGGTTTTTTTGTGCTTGATCCGATTGTTATTGCAACCGGACATGAGATCATTCTATTCTTAATAGAAATACGGGAAGCCTTAGCAACAAACAGAGCCTTGTGGGAGATCCGGAAGGAAGGTCAAGTTACATATGATGAAGAAAAGCATTAAACATAAAATGATTCTATCCTTTTTATTGGTACTATGTTTGCCTACGACGCTGATCAGCCTCATGTCATACCGGATATCAGTCCAACTGCTTGAAGAAAAAGTAAGCGATTCCTTTTTGGCCAATTTGACGTTTATCGGCGACAATATCGAAAAAGAGCTGGAGCAATGGGAGCAAATATCCAAATATATCAATGCCAATCCCGTCATTCGGAACGTGCTGATGCGCTCATACAGTAACGACTTGGATTTCTATTACGACATGAAAAAGGTAGATGAGCAGCTCGAAACCTACTCGATCAACACGAACATTTTTGCCTATGTCTCTTCCATGGTCATCGTCGGGAACAACGGAAGGAATCTGTTGTACGGCGAGGATGCCAACAGCCTGGACATCGAGCGGATCAAGCAGCAGGAGTGGTTCAGCGAAGTGAATCGCATGGACGGGAGGGTCATGTGGCTGGGAATTCACAAAAACATTGCCAACTACCGGGTGCAAAACGAAAGCGTTGTCGCTCTGGGCCGGGCCATTAAAGGGGAGAAGAACAACCAAATCATCGGCACACTGTATTTAACCTTCCGGGAATCGTATTTTACCGGCTTGCTTAAAAACATCGAGCTATCCGAGGGTGGCAGATTGTATATCGTCGATAACAGGGATCATGTCGTCTTCGATTCGGAAATGAAGCTGCTGAACGAGACCTTTCCGGGGATGAATCCGATAAAGGATGACCGGGGCAAGGGATATTTTCTGACGAAAGGTCCGGACGGAAAGCAGATGCTGATGGCCCATGTGCCGATATCGAAGTATGACTGGAAGGTGGTCGAATCGGTTCCTTATGCATCGCTGACCAACGGAACGAATGAAATCTTCCGCAATACCGTGGCGATCTTTTTGATTTCGTTCGTCATGACGTCCGTCATCTGGTATTTCGTATCCTCCCATATCGTGCGCCCTATTCGGAAGCTGACCAACTCGATGAAACAAGTGCAGGAAGGCGACCTGTCGGTACGGGTGGACATCGAACGTCCGGATGAAGTCGGGATGATGAACAAGCACTTTAATTTCATGATTATGCGGATTCAGGAATTGTTCCGTTCGAATCTGGAGGAGCAGGAAAAGAAGAAAAATGCCGAGATCAGAGCGCTTCAGTCGCAAATTAATCCGCATTTCCTGTACAATACCCTAAATACGATCCGATGGATGGCCATCATCCAGAAATCCGACAACATCCGTGAAGTCGTGGAGGTGCTGGGCCGTCTGTTAAAAAACACGATGAAGCACGAGGGTCCTTTCGTCAGCGTGGAAGAAGAGCTGGCCAACCTAAAGGACTACGTCTATATCCAGAAGCTGCGCTATAGCCATAAATTCGATGTCAGGTATGAAGTCCATCCGGAAGTTCTTCCGCTGCCATGCGTGAAGTTTATCCTGCAGCCTCTCATCGAAAATGCCATTTTCCATGGAATTGAGCCGAAGGAGGAAGGCGGCGGAATCATTACCGTGTCGATCCGGCGCGCTGTAGACCATATCGTCATCAAGGTGCTGGACAACGGAGTAGGCATATCTAAGGATACCTTGAACGAGCTTGACCGGCGCATGGCCATATCCGGGAGGGATGGCGGCATCGGCATGTTCAATGTGATGGAAAGGCTGAGGCTGACTTACGGCAAGGCAAGCTCGTTTCGAATCCGCAGCGAGGAAAACAAGTTTACCGAAATCGAAATGATGTTTCCCACAGCCGCGGAAGGACAGAGAATCGGAGAAACAAGCGAGGAGATAAGTGATGTATAAAGTCATGATCGTGGATGACGAAATGCTGGCCAGAGTCGGGATCAAATCGTTGATTCCCTGGGAGGAGAACGGGTTCGTCGTCGTGAAAGAAGCGGAGAACGGAAAAAAGGCCTACGAATGGATTATGGAAAATTCCGTGGATATCGTAATTACGGACATTAAAATGCCAGTCATGAACGGCATCGAGCTGATCAGCCAAGTGGGGGAGCGAAAGCCGGACGTTAAGTTTCTTGTTCTAAGCTCCTTCGACGATTTCGAATATGTGCGTGAGGCGTTAAAAAGCGGGGCGGAGGATTATTTTATCAAGCTGCAGATGAATCCCGAGCAGCTGCTTGGACAGCTCGCCAAAGTGGCCGAAAAGCTGGAGAGCGAGCGGGAGCAAAAGCAGCAGACATCCCAAACCGGAACGGTCCGGAGCCAGGAGCTTGCGCTTGTCAGGGAAAAGCTGTTAAAAGATTTGATCTACGGATGGATTCACTCGGAATCGGAATACCGCCGGCGCATGAAAGAGGCGGAACTTGAGTTTCCTGACGGGCAGGTCGTTTCCATCGTGTTTCAAACGGGCGGGATGGAGATTTATGAACGATACCGCGATGATGAAATCCATCTGCTGAATTATGCCATTGTTAACATTTTGAATGAAATGACCCATGACCAGCAGGCTTACCCGGTATCGGTTCATCCGAAGGAATTCGTGATCCTGTCTTATTGCCGTCCGGGGCTCGATTACGCCATGTCTCTGGAACAAGCCGGACACCTGGCGGATTCTATCAAGGCGGCTCTTAAGCAATATCTGAACTTTACGGTTTCCATGGCGATCAGCGAGCCGGTGCCCTCTTTGCTGGAAGCGAAGCAAAGCTACCGGCAGGCGATGGAGGCGCTTGGACTCAGCTACGCTTTTCCCGGAGGAAGCACGATCTATTACAGGGAAATCAAAACACTTGGCGGCAGCACCGAAGCTGCTGATATCGCCAAGGAAATGAGAAAGCTGGAGCATTTTCTGAATAGATACGAGGACAATCAAGTGTACAGGACGCTGGGCAGCATCCGGCAATTGCTGATGAACCTGCACGGCCATTCGCTCGATACGTTCAAAATGTACAGCGCGCCGGTTGCCTATCTGCTATCCTCCAGCCGGGGAGGCGATGATTCCGGGTGGATGGACCAGCAGCTGAAGCAGATGGACAAGTGGACCGTGAAGAGCGACGTGATTCAGTGGCTGGAACAGGTACAGGAGGAATGGATGGACGGCATGAGCGAGGATACGGATTCCTCGCGGCTCATTCTTTCGGCCAAGCGGTATATCCGGAAAAACTATGCGAGCAGCCTGACCCTGGAAGCGGTGGCGGAATACTTGCAGCTGTCGCCTTCCTATTTCAGCAATTTGTTCAAGAAAGAAACGGGACAGAATTTCATCGATTATGCAACGAATCTCCGGATCGAGCAATCCAAAATTCTGCTGCGCACGACGGAAATGAAAGTTTACGAGATTGGTCGTACTGTCGGGTACGAAAATGAGCACTATTTCAGCCGGGTATTTAAAAAGGTCGTCGGGTGCTCACCGCTTCATTATAAATCGGATAACACGTTATAGCATGTATTCACAGACATGTATGCCAGTCGTAACTATCCTGCCAGCTTGGCAGACAGACGTAACCGGAAAAACCGGTTGCGTATTTTTTTGCCCAAAAGAGCCAGGAGAACCTATAATCCGGAAATTGTGCATCATTTCTTTAAATCGTGCAAGGCGTTCGTCTGTCCAGCGACAGAAAAAAATGATCACTCTCAAATTAAGATATTAGATCTTTAAGATGTGCATGTAAAACAGGCGGAGTCAGACTCTATAATGGAAATGCAAAGTGATTTTGATAGCGGAGGGGTTAAGGTGACAATACAAACAAAAAAGTACACCATCGTTCTATTGATGATGATGATGCTCCTTAGCGCATGCGGAAGCAAGTCTGATTCCGGCGATGGGAAAACGGATGAAGCTCAAAATAACGGCAGCGCGTCCAAAGAAAGAGTCGTTACGGTATATGAGGATGCCAAGCGTGCAGAGAGCGAAGAGATGAAAAAGAAGATCGCGGACTTCACGAAGGAGACCGGCATCAAAGTCGAATTGAATATCGTTCCTGGCGATGGCGTCGAAATTTACAAAAAAATCGACGTCGACATGATTTCCAACGAAAAAACGGATATCATTCGTTTGACCAATCCGATCCTGATCGATAAATACGGTTCGAACGGCTGGTTATACCCGCTGGATGAGCTGATGGCGAAGGAAAACTATGACGCCACGAAAATATACGGAAAGTATCTGCCGAAATTCCAGGACGGCAAGACCTACGTTCTCCCAGACCAGGCTGGTAAATGGGCCGTCTATTACAACAAGAAAATTTTCGATGATGCTGGCGTGCCTTACCCTTCGGGCGAGTGGACGTGGGATGATTACATCGAAACGGCTAAAAAACTGACGAACCCGGCTAAAGGCATTTACGGATCCTACATGCTGGACTATGACAACTACATGTACATGCTGGCCAGACAATATGACGTCAGCGGCTATAAAGAAGATGGCACGTCCAATTATGACGACCCTGCCTTCAAGAAGGCGCTGCAATTTTTCGGGGACCTCGGGACTGTTCAAAAGATTCAGCCAAGCTGGCTGGAGTTCAAATCCAAGAAGCTTTCCTGGGACGGCTTCATGTCCGGGGATTACGGTATGCATTTTATCGGCACGTGGTACACGAACCAGTTCAAGGACAAGACGACGTATCCGAGAGACTGGAAGGTCGGCATTACGCAGATTCCAGTCCCTGCGGATGGCAAAGGAAATAATAACTTCGGCATCGTGGCCGGATACGGCATCAACAAAAATGCTGCGCATCTGGATGATGCGTACACCTACGTCAAATGGATGGCCGAGAACAGCTACAAATATAATGGGAACCTGCCGGCCCGCGTGGATTTGAGCGATGAAGACATCAAGGCTCTCTTCCAGAAAACCTCGGATGACTTAAGCGGAGAAATTACGGTGGAAGAACTGGATAAAGCTTTGATCTCCAACAATCTCGGATTCGTGGACGAGAAAATTACCGGACCGGGATCGACCGAGTACAGCAATATCATTCTGCAGGAAGCGGAGCTGTATCTGGTCGGACAAAAATCGCTGGACGACACGATCAAATCGATAAAAGAGCGCGCTGACCGCGCGATTAAGGACGCCGCCCAATAAACCAACCCTATTTCGAAGGATTCCGAGCGGCAAGCACCGCCGGAATCCTTCTCAGCTTAAGGAGCCAAAACAATGAAAAGTCATGCAAAGGCATCGAGACGTGGTTTTTTCGCCGCCATTATCCAATGGGGATACCGTGAGAGAGGAGCCGCCTGGGTGTTCGTGCTTCCCTTTGTGATCGGTTTTCTCATTTTTAATATCATCCCGATGGCGTATTCAGTCTATATCAGCTTCATGGATTACAACTCCTTCAAAGCGCTGAACAGCATCAAGTTTATCGGATTCGATAACTATGTCCGGCTTTTCCATGATCCGATCGCGCTGAACGCGTTCGTTAAGAGCTTCATTTATACCGTGTTCTATGTGCCGGGCTTGATCCTGCTTTCCTTTCTGGTGGCCACGCTGCTCAATCGGGCGTTCGCGCTGCGGGCCCTGACCCGGACATTGATCCTGATGCCATATGTCGCCAACGTGGTGGCGGTGTCGATCGTCTGGTCGATTCTGCTCGATCCGTTCGGCGGGCCTGTGAATCAATTGCTCACGAAGCTGGGCATGGATCCACCGCTATGGTTAAGCGGCGTAAAGACGGCGCTTCCGACGATTGCGGGCATTAATGTATGGCAGAGTCTGGCCTTCCAGACGATCGTATTTCTGGCCGCCCTGCAGGGCGTGAACAAAGAGCTGTACGAGGCCGCCGATATCGACGGAGCCAGCCGCTGGAGAAGGCTCTGGTCCATTACGCTGCCGGTGATATCGCCTACGACCTTCTTTCTGGTCATTACGAGCATCATCGGATCGTTCCAAAACTACGCCTCTGTTCGGATGTTGACCAATGGTGGACCGGGTACGTCTTCGCGCGTGATCTCGCTGAATATTTATGAAGAAGCCTTCACCTTGAATCATTACAGTTACGCGTCGGCACAAGCGATTATCTTGTTCGCAATTGTTCTGGTCATCACGATTATTCAGTGGAAAGGACAAAAACGATGGGTACATTACTAAGAAAAGGCTTGTTCAACCTATTCATGCTGATTCTCGGCGTTATCATGGTCGTTCCCTTTGTGTTCATGATTTCAGCCTCGTTAAAAGCACCGGGGGAAGTGTTCGTCAACCCGATGCAGATCATTCCGGATAAAATCTACACACTCAATTACGAGACGATTTTTCATCACAAATATTATTTCCATTGGTATTGGAATTCGTTTAGTACGGTCGTCATGACGGTTCTGTTGCGGGGCCTGCTCGTAACCATGGCCGCGTATGCCTTTGCCAGGCTTTCGTTTCCGGGCAAAAACGCCATCTTCCTGTTCCTGCTGAGCGCCATGATGATTCCGCACGACACGACGATCGTGGCCAAATTCATGCTGTACAAATACATGGGCCTGATTAATACCCATTGGGTCATCATTCTTCCCGCAGCCTTTGACGTGTTCTTCATTTTCCTGCTGCGTCAATTTTTCATGGGCATTCCGAAGGATTTAACGGAATCCGCGCTCATTGACGGCGCTTCACATTTCGGAATCTACTTCAGAATTATTCTGCCGCTCGCGGTGCCTGCGCTGATTACGATGGGGCTCTTCACCTTCATATGGACCTGGAACGACTTTATCAGCCCGTTTATTTTCATTAATGACATTAATAAGCAATTGGTTACGGTAGGCCTGGAATACTTCCAGCTGGAAGCAGGTAAAAACTATGCGCTGCAAATGGCGGGAGCATGCCTGATTGTCGTTATTCCGATTACGATATTTGCTGTGTTGCAGAAGTATTTCGTGCAGGGCATCGCGATGTCGGGAATCAAGGGGTAAATTGAAGCGGAAGTTGCATTTTTTAGCTTCACGGGTAGGGAGAAGGGAATTGTGTTGAGTCTTTTATCAGACGGTCAAAGGCTTTCAATACGTTAACATAGGGGCACGGATCATACGATCCGTGCACATTCCTAGCTCCGGAAAACAGCCATACGTTATTTTTTTGAATCATAATGTAAGCGCTTCATATTAGAATGGCGAGGTGATTCGAGATGAGGAAAACGATGCTGCTGGCGATACCGATCCTGTTGTTCATCGGCTGCATGCTTGCGTTCATGGCTTACCTTGGGCCTGCGAAGGCTCCGGGGAAACAGGATTCCTCCGATATCGTCGCATACGTAAACGGGGATGCGGTGGAGCGGAGAGAGATGAACTTGATCGCGGAAAGATCCGGGCTTCCCCGCGCGAACGAGGATCAAGGCGGCCTGAATGACCCGCGAGCGCTTGAGCAGGCGGTAGAGGCCAAGGTCGCGCAGGAGGCAGCAGTGCAATTCGGAATCATTCAGGACAGCTCATTTTCAGCCTTTTTAAAGGAATTGAAGGTGGAGAACGAGCGAAGGACGGCGGCGCTAAACAACAATGAGCCCCTTTACGGACCGCAGCAGTATACGGAGAAGACCTACTACGACTACCGCTATGCCGTCATGATGACTGCACTCAAGGCAGCCTGGTCGGTTAAAGAGCTGCAAGCCAGCGAGCCTGTTCTCAAGGAGTATTATCAGCGGAACCGTGAAACGCTGGCCAAAAAGCATGACATGATCCAGATGTATGAATGGATTCAGCCAAAGCCGGAGCCTTACGATGCGGAAAAGCTGCAGCAGGCCAAGAAGGAAGTTGAGGCTCTGCGCCGCCAGTTGGAGGCTGGCAGCGATTTTTCCCTGATGTTTCGGCTACGCAGCGCTAAACCTGGCTTAACCGGGGTTCTGACCATAACGGAGGACAATTATAAGGAAATATCCAAATATCGCAGCGGCGATTATCAAGCCGCCATTGAACTTGCCGAGGGAGAGGTCAGCGGCGTGCTGGAGAACCGGGAGAGTTACTACTTGCTGATGGCCGTGGAGAGGCAGCCGGGCGGTTACCGGTCCTTTGGCGACATGCGAGAGGAGGTGGTCCGGCAATATGCCGATCGCTCTTTCGAGTCGTACCTGAAGCGGATGGCGGAAGAGGCGGAGGTCGTAATAACCGGAAAAAATTCAGGATAAGCGCATGAACCGATGAAACCAGAGTAGGAGTGATCATTGATGAAATGGGGATTGTTTAGAAGCTTTTGCATGACGGTATTGATGTTTTTGTGCGGAGGTGCCTTGTTCGCGGTATCCGCGTCCGCCGCAACGTACTATGTGGACTCGGTGAGTGGCAATGATGCGAACTCCGGCACGGGGGAGACGGCAGCCTGGAAAACCTTGACCAAAGTAAACGGGGTAACTTTCCAGCCGGGAGACCAGATTCTGTTCAAGAAGGGCGGCTCCTGGACGGGGACATTATGGCCTAAGGGCAGCGGTGCAGACGGCTTGCCAATCGTGATCGACAGCTATGGATCGGGCGGCATGCCGCTCATCAACGGCAACGGCAATGAAGCGGCCGTCTATCTTTCCAACCAGCAATATTGGGAGATCCGTCAATTGGAGATTACCAATAGTAACGGCGCAAGCTCCCGGAGAAACGGAATTTACGTCGTCAATCAGGACGGCGGTACTCTGAATCATATTCACTTGATCGGAAATAACGTACATGACGTATACGGTAACAATGTGAAGGACGGAAACGGCAGCTCCGGTATTAAGATTCGCACCATCGCCGGTTCCGTGAAGTCTAATTATCAGAACATCCTGATCGACGGGAATACCGTGGGGCCGCGGGTGGACCGGACCGGCATTGATATCAATTCGGATTATTGGTGCCGTCAGGACAGTGGCTGTTCGGGAACTTATAACTGGTATCCCAGCACGAACGTCATGATATCCAACAATTACGTCACGGACGTGGGCGGCGACGGCATCGTGCCGATGGCAACGGAAGGCGCCGTGGTTCAGTATAATACGGTCAACGGCTTCAATATAAGGTCGGGTACGGTGAACGCAGGTATCTGGGCATGGAACGCTGATCATACGGTCATTCAATACAACGAAGCGTTCAACGGACATACCAGCCAGGACGGCCAAGGCTTTGATATTGATTACGGTCAGACGGGGACGATCGTCCAGTACAATTACAGCCATGACAATGACGGCGGTTTTATTCTGATCTGCCAGCCTGCGGGTGCGAAAAACGACGGAGGCATCGTAAGGTACAATATCAGCCAGAATGATCACGCCCGGATATTCCAATTGGCCGGGCCGACGACGAATACACAAGTCTACAACAATACGGTTTACCTTCCTGCCGGAAGCTCAACCAGCCCGATATACGCTAACAGCTGGGGCGGGTACACCCAGTCGATTTCGTTCCGCAATAATATCTGGATGCTGCAAGGAGCTGGAAGCTGGCAGGGCATGTCCAATATCGCCAGTCTCGATTTCAACACCAATACGATTTATGGAGCCCACACCGCCGGCGAGCCTGCGGATGCCAACAAATCAACGCAAAATCCGAGCCTCGCGGCAGCGGGCGGCGGAGGAACCGGACGAAATTCGGTGGATGGATACGCGCTCGTTCAAGGATCGCCTGCCATCGGATCGGGTGTGATTATTCCAGACAACGGCGGGAAAGATTATTGGGGCAACGCTGTCCCGTCCGCAGCTGCTCCTAACCGCGGAGCTTATAACGGAACAGGGGTTCCAGCGCCGGCCAATCTGGTCGTTAACGGCGGCTTCGAACAGGGCAGCCTGACCCCGTGGTATAACTGGAATACCGCAAGCGTCACGAGCGGAAACGCAAGGAGCGGAACCTATGCCGTTCAGCTTGCAGGAGGACCGGGATCAGCAGAGCAAATCGTTCAGCTGGCCCCGAATACGACGTATACGCTGAAGGGCTATGCCAAAACTGCGGATGGCAGCCAGCCTATACGCATCGGCGTCAAGAATTACGGGGGAGCGGAGAAATACGCGGCGATCAGCACCACGAGCTATTCGCAAGGCGAGGTTACGTTTACGACAGGCTCAAGCAATATGACGGCCACGATCTATGTCTATAAACCTTCAGGCAGCGCCGCGGCATACGGAGACGATATCGAGCTCGTTAAAAATCCGTAGACAGGAGGCCGGACCTGAGCATTTTACGCTTTTCAATCATTTCAGTGGATGGATGAACCGATGTTTGAGTATCCGCGGGTAGGTTGAGTAAACAGGTTTATGCCATGAATCATTCATATGTAAAAGAAAAACCCGGCGGGCTTCGGCACGTCCGGGTTTTTCTGAGCTGGGATAGGGCGTTTTAGTTCTAGGGATCCGACCGCATTACGGTCGCAAGGCAGGAGCCAGGCGGAATCGTCGGCGCTATAGAAAATAGGATTGTTTGAATTGCTGGGGCGTGAGTCCTTCGAGGCGCTTGAACACCGTGCAAAAGTAGCTGGTATGCTCGAATCCGGATCTTCTTGCGATCTCCTGAATTTGTAAATGGGGCTCCAGGGCGATCAATTCCTTGCTGATATAAATGCGCTCCCGGTTGACGTATTCCATGGGTCTCATGTGAAATGCCTTTTGGAACAGCATGCATAGGTACTGGGGCGTCACATGCGCTTGTTCGGCTAAAAGCTGGATGGTCAGCGGTAGATGGCAATGCTGCCTGATATATCGCACCACCGGCTGAAGCCGCTCGAAATGCTGCGTATGTTGGTTTGGATATATGTGCCTCGGCAGATCGAGAAGAAAGGAATATAGCCATTTCGAGCATTCCGCACCGGTAAAGCTGTCGGAGGAGCCTGCCGATGTAATCAACCGTGAAATGTCCGTTTTCATTTTTTCAACGTTCAGGACCGTATAGACATGGGAAAGGGTAATTCCCGCTTGCTTCAGCAGCGGGGCGCACAGGCTTCCATCCATAGAAATGAACATGAGTTTCCAAGGCTTGTCGACGGCATGATAGCGGTGGGGGACGCCGGGGAAGAGGCATATGGCCTGCCCTGCTTTAACGTTATACACACAGCCGTCCACATCAAGAATGCCTTCACCCGATAGAATCAATAGCCATTGATAATAAGCGAAACCGTCCGGACGATGCACGGGTTCCTGATGGTCCCATTGTCCCGTCATCGTGACGTAAACGGGGAGCCGTTTATCCATATCGCTGAGATGACAAAAGCGAATAATATCCATATTGAACGAAACCACACTTTCATATTTTTAAATATGATGAAAATTGTTTTATGGAAAAGAGAGAAACGACAATTCTATAATGTGAATATAATTATACTATATTGCGGATTGGAGTGACCTGTCTGTGGGTAAGACAAAATGGATTTATACCTCTCCGGCTAACGGGTATCCTGAATGGAATAACAATCCTGACATTTTTCAACTGAACCGAATGGAAGCGCATGCGACATTCATATCGTATGACAGTTTGGAGGAAGCGTTGGACGGGAAATTCGAGGAATCCGGCAGCTATCACAGCTTAAACGGACTTTGGAAATTTGCATGGGCGGAGAATCCGGACAAGCGGATCGCCGGCTTTTATGAAGAGGATTACGATACCAGCGATTGGGAGGACATTCCCGTGCCAGCGCATTGGCAGCTTCATGGCTATGATTATCCTCAATACACCAATGTGCGCTATCCCTGGATGGAGCAGGAAGAATTGAAGCCTCCTTTTGCACCAACAAAATACAATCCGGTGGGTTCTTATGTGCGTACGTTTACGATCCCCGAGCATTGGGATGGACAGCCGGTCTATATCAGCTTCCAAGGCGTCGAGTCGGCATTTTATGTGTGGCTTAACGGAGAACTGGTCGGATACAGCGAGGATTCTTTTACCCCCGCTGATTTCGATCTGACGCCTTATATGGTGAAGGGAGAGAACAAGCTGGCCGTTGAGGTCTACCGCTGGAGCGATGCGAGCTGGCTGGAGGACCAGGACTTTTGGCGGCTGAGCGGGATTTTCCGGGATGTTTATCTATATACGGCACCCGATGTCCATATCTATGACTTTAAGGCATTGCCTGAACTGGAAGACGATTTCCGGAACGGGGCCTTGTCCGTGACCGCGCGGATCAACCATTACAGCGAACGGCAGCAGGTTGCATTCGCCCTTGAAATGCAGTTGTACAATGACCGCCGCGAGCCGGTGTGGGAGAAGTCGAAATCGCAAAGCTTAAGTATGGGCTTCGAGCCGGGGCAAACGGCTGCGCTATCCGGCAATATCGTATCACCCGAGCTGTGGAGCGCGGAAAAGCCGAATCTGTATACGTTGGTCGTCTCGCTGAAAAATCAGCACGGGCAGCCTATCCAGTATGTCAGCTGCAAGGTAGGCTTCCGCCGTTTCGAAATCAAAGACGGCCTCATGAAAATCAACGGGAAAACGATAGAGTTCAGGGGCGTAAACCGGCATGAGTTTTCTCCGTCCAAGGGCCGCGCGATCGGTTTGGAAGAGATGGTGCAGGATATCGTGTTCATGAAGGAGCACAACATTAATGCGGTTCGGACCTCTCATTATCCGAATCACCCGCAATGGTACGAATTATGCGACGAATACGGTTTGTACGTCATCGACGAGGTAAACCTGGAAACGCATGGCACGTGGCGCTACGGCCAGCAAGAGGAAGAGGAGACGATTCCGGGCAGCAAACCGGAATGGCTTGAAAATGTGCTCGACCGGGCCAAGTCCATGTACGAACGGGACAAAAACCATCCGTCGATCGTCATTTGGTCGCTTGGCAACGAATCGTTCGGCGGCGATAACTTCCTTCATATGTACCGGTATTTCAAAGAGACGGACCCGTCTCGTCTTGTCCACTATGAGGGAGTATTCCATCATCGGAAGAGCGATGCGGCATCCGATATCGAGAGCCATATGTACACAAGCATCGATGTGATCGAGAAATACGCGAGCAACCATCCGCCCAAACCGTTTATTTTATGCGAATACAGCCATGCTATGGGCAATTCCTGCGGCGGGCTGAGCGCGTATTGGGAGCTGTTCGACCGTTATCCTGTTCTACAGGGCGGGTTTATCTGGGACTGGATCGACCAGGCGATATGGACGAAGAACCAGGATGGCGTAGAATATCTCGCTTATGGCGGCGATTTCGGCGAGTCGCCGCATGACGGCACCTTCTGCGGGAATGGTCTGATTTTCGCGGACCGCTCGCTCTCTCCGAAAATCGTTGAAGTCAAAAAATGCTACGAAAACATCCGCTTTGACGGAAGCGGGCTTGCGGAGGGAGTCATAAGAGTAACGAATCGCTATTTGTTTACGAATCTTTCCGAATTCGAATGCATATGGAACGTTATGAAAAACGGCGATGTGGTCGCCGAAGGCCGCGAAGATCTCGATGCTGCGCCGGGCGAAACGGCCGCGATCGACGCCGCTCGGCTTCTCGAAACGGCAGCTGCCGGCTCTGCCGGAGATGAGTTTATCGCAACGGTTCGTTTTCTGTTGAAGGAAAGCACTGTCTGGGCGGAAAAGGGACATGAGGTAGCCTTCGGGCAGTTCCTCCTTCCAGTCAAGCATACTGCAAAGGTGAGCCATTGCGTCCCTGACAAGACGGTCACGGTGGAAACAGAAGGGAATGTATTGACCGTTACGGGCGAGGCATTCAAGGCAGCCTTCGATTCCAGCACGGGCGAGCTGGTCTCCTATGCCATCGCTGATGCCGAGCTGTTCGCGGAAGCGCCGCGTCCCAACTTCTGGCGGGCCATGGTTGACAATGATCGTGGAAACAACCTGGAGAAGCGCAGTGGGATATGGCGCAAGGCAAGCCAAGAGCGCAGGCTTCTCAGCTTTGCTTCGACGTCGACCGAGCTGCATGCCATCATCTCGGTACGCTACGCTCTTCCGACCGTGCCTGAATCTTATTGTGCCCTGGAGTACATGGTTCATGGCGATGGAACGCTCGATGTGCGCATGAGTCTGACACCGGGAGAAGGATTGCCGGAAATTCCGGAAGTAGGTATGCTGTTCACGATGGAGAGCACCTTCGAACGTATCCGGTGGTATGGCAAAGGACCGGTCGAAACGTACTCCGACCGCGGCACCGGGGCGAAGATCGGCAAGTACGCCGGGCTTGTGAAGGATCAGTGGGTGCCTTACCTCCGTCCACAGGAATGCGGAAACAAAACGGGGGTCCGTTGGGCGGCGGTAGAGAATGGCCGCGGCACGGGGCTGCGATTCGAGGGACAATCCACATTCGAATGTAATGCGCTGCCGTATACGCCGCTTGAAATCGAAGCCAGCGATCATGCATATAAGCTGCCGTCTCCGGACAAAACCGTCATCCGGATCATGTCCAAACAAATGGGCGTAGGCGGAGACGACAGCTGGGGGTCTAAGCCGCACTCGGAGCATAGGCTGTATGCTAACCGAGTATACGAATTTGCATTTTCCATCAGCGGATTCGGGGCACAGCAGTAATGCCAGAGGCGTTTTCGGGAGAAGAATTACCGAAAACGCCTCTTTGCGTTGCCGCGTCCTGGCATGCACTTACGATCGTCTCTTCATACGGTGGCCCATGGGCCGGATTCTGTTCAGTACTTTCAGTGGGGAAAGATCCGGAGCTATATTTAATTTTATTATTTGTGCTAGTAGTCAAAAATTACATAGCGTATAGTAATCGCTATACCATAGGGGCTTGAATGAATTCCCATGACATTAAGTCATATAAAGAAGGAAGGAGTTTATCACTTTGGAGGATAAATCTCCGTTAAATGATCAAAAATGACATATTTACTAATTACAAATGTGCTAACTATACTACTCTTATAGTTAATGGAGAGGGGGGAATATAAAAATGATTGCGCTTTCTTATAAGGCGGGAAGCAATGATTATATAAAAGAGGTGTGACATGAGCAGACAAAGTTCTTTTATTCGGCTGTTAAGGTATATGAGCAGATATAAGCTTTTATATGTTGGTTTAATCATCACAATGGTGGTAGGTACTTTTCTAGAACTCTCTATCGCTTGGTTTTTGTCTCTGATAACAAATGCTGCTGTAAAAGGAGAAGTTGAGGCTTGGTCCAATTTGATTTTGATCGCTGTTGGAATTTTATTTTTTTTGGTCCTGAACTCATATGCTGATACATATTTCAAACAAAAAGCATCTTTAAAGGTAAGAAACGACATTCGGCTGGATACATTAGATCACGCCTTAAGATTACCTCAATCGTATTATGATAAGAATTATTCAGGTGAATTGCTAGCCCGTTTCACAAGTGATAATCAAGCTGTGGGCGAAGCAAGTGGTAATATTATCATGGGTCTTCTTAAAAATCCGTTACTAGCACTTTGTGCGTTTATTTATTAAACATTAACTGGCCACTCGCCTTGATTTCAATTTCAATAGGACCGCTGATGATATTGGTAGGGAAACTATTCGGTGAAGCGATGCGTAAGAAGAGCATTATTCTGCAAGAAACGATGGGTTCGGCGACCTCATTCTTGCAAGATGTATTGAGCGCCAGTGTTTTATATAAAATTTTTGGTCTAGAGAAGAAAATCTCAAAGCAATATCAGCAGTACAGTACAACGATATCTGAAATCGAGCGGAGTCAGGGGAAAGTTCAAGGGAGTGCAAATGCGATATCAGGAAGTAGGTGCTATGCTCGCATTCATTCAACTTATGAACTATCTTGTTCAGCCGTTTTCAATACTACCCGCGCTTTGGTCAAATATGCAGCAAGCATTAGCGGGTGCCGAGCGGATCTTTCAGATCATTGATGCACCTAAGGAATACGAAACACTTCCAGAACAAGGGCGTGCAAAATCTTTTAGGTCTTTAACGATATCTAATGTTGGATTCTCTTATTCAAATTCTAAGGAAGACTTGGTTCTTAGAAACGTTCACTTCCATGTAAAGGCAGGTCAGACGATAGCCATAGTAGGTGGTAGTGGGGGAGGAAAGTCTACATTATTTAAATTATTGCTTGGGTTGTATTCTCCGACAAGTGGATGGATTGAAATTGATAATAGAAGCGGGGACTCCATGGGCCTAAGGGAATACCGAGACTATTTCTCCCTTGTTCCTCAAGAGACAATTCTTTTCACAGGAACGATTAGAGATAATATTTTGGATGGTAACTTGGAGGCAGATGAGGCAAGCGTTATTGCAGCAGCAAAGAAAGCAAATGCTTATGATTTTATTATGAAATTAAGTGAAGGCTTTGATACAGCGATCGGGGAGCGTGGCAGTCGGTTGTCGGGTGGACAAAAACAAAGGATTGCCATAGCAAGAGCAATTTTACGAGATGCACCCATATTGCTATTAGATGAGGCGACGGCAGCTTTAGATAATGAATCGGAGAAGATCGTACAGGATGCTTTAACAAAGCTGATGGTAGGAAAAACAACGCTGATCATTGCACATCGTCTTACTACGGTTCAAAATGCAGATCTCATTTTAGTTATGGAAAACGGGAATCTTGTTGAACAAGGCACGCATGATGCGTTACTTCTAGCCCGTGGTCGATATCATTCGCTGTACTATACGCAATTGGAGGAAAGTGAAGATACAGAAAAAATTGTTCAGGAAGCTTAGCTACCATGTTATAAAAGGCTGACTACATAACCATCGCAACGAACATAAACCATTTTATAATATCGTTCTGCTGCTGATTTAGATGAACAATCCCTAACGGAAATACTGTTGTCTTCTCCCGTGTATGCTTATCTTTGATAAGTGCTTCAAATCTACGATTCATCATGTTTTTGATGGACATACTCTTTCTCCGGAAGGAGCCCTGCATTCGCTCGTCGAATGAAGTGGGATGTATTTATATTCGCCGTGGGAGTGTGTGCAGATGGGGAGACCGCTAATTGACTTCGTGGAATATTCTCATGAGGAATTAATGGGAATGTTATTGGAGCAGCAAGGTATGACGTTTAAATTCAAAAAAATCGAAGGTCGTTTCATACATACATTTTGTGCGGGTCAATTGTTAGCAAAAATCGGATTAACACCCCAGGAAGTGGTGGGCAGCCAGTTGAAGGATTTCCTTCACGAAGATTACGCGGCGGAAAAGGAAGCTTATTATAATGAAGCATGGCAAGGGAAGGAAGACGTGAGCTATGAAGGCGAGCTGCTGGGTGTGACTTATGTGGCTTCCCTGCGGCCGATCAGGCGAGAGGGAGAGGTCGTGGAAGTGATCGCTTCCTGCGTAGACATTACGGAACGAAGGAAAAGCGAGCGAGAGCTGCGGGAAACGAAGGAATTGCTGGAGTCCTTGTACGAGAGCTCCGTCGACGGCATCTGCATTATGGATACGGAAGGCAAAGTCATCCGGATCAACCACGCTTTCGAGAAAATATACGGATGGTCCGAGGCTGAGCTGATTGGCAAAAAGGCCCCCATGTTTCCTGCGCACCTGGAAAAACGTATGGAGGAGATTTGCTGGCATCTGCAAAGCGTGAAAAAAGGCATCCATTTGGAGACCGTTAGATCGCGAAAAGACGGCGAAACCATTCATGTGTTCATGACGTTAGCCCCCATCAGAGACGCGGATGACCATATCATCGCCTTAACCGGCATTACCCGAGACATTTCCGAACGTAAGAAGATGGAGGATTTTTACCGAAAAGCGGATAAGCTGAACGCTGTGGGCCAATTGGCTGCGGGGCTTGCGCACGAGATTCGGAATCCGCTTACATCGCTGCGTGGTTTTTTGCAAATCATGCAGTCCGGGCGGGTCGACAAGGGCGAATATTATGACATCATGCTTTCCGAGATCGACCGTATTAACAGCATTGTCAATGAGTTTTTATTGATCGCCAAGCCGTCACAGTCCAAGTTTCAAAAAAACGATCTGGTTCGCATCCTGCACGGCGTCGTCACTTTATTGGAGACCCAGGCCGCGCTGAACAACATTAAGATCGTCACAGAAATCGAGGATGCCTTTCCATTGGTGGAGTGCTCGGACATGGAGATCAAGCAGGTGTTCGTCAACATTTTAAAAAACGCGATCGAGGCGATGCCGGGTGGTGGAATCGTTACCATCTGTGCTTGCGTGAAAAAGGAAATGGCCAGAATCCGGTTTGTTGACCAAGGCGTCGGAATCGGCGAGAATCAGTTTGCCCGGCTCGGAGAGCCGTTTTTTACGACGAAAGAAAAGGGCACGGGGCTTGGGCTCATGATGTGCTACAAAATCATTGGAGATCATAAAGGTGAAATTAACATCAATAGCGCGGTGCAGGTGGGAACCACCTTTGAGATCATGCTGCCTTTAAGCAGCAGTGTTTCACCCGAAGCCTAACTGTCGCGAATCTAATAGATAACCATTAAAAAGCCATCCACTCGGCCCAATCGAAAGGATAGCTTTGCTCAGTACGAGATAGAAACGCCTGCTGCAGATTAGCCTTTCTTCCAATTGCTTGATCGCATGGCTGACGCTCGGCTGGGTCAAATAGAGTTCCTTGGCGGCTTGCGTCAGGCTTCCCATTTTGGCAGCCCAATAGAAAACTTTATATAGTTCGTAATTGTTAGTCATAGATACTGTCTATATCTCCTTGGAAACATATTAATTTCATGCATGCTACTTATTCGTATTATAGTGAATTTAACAAGCAGATACCAGGATTGAAATGGCTGTTGGAAAAAGGAGCGCGTCTGGATCTGTTTGCTGCAGTATGCCCTGATGGGGGGAGCGGGAGTCGAAGCAGGTGCACACGTTCAAGTGGTTCATCCACATGGATGTGCTGCATGGACGGACTTCCGATGGAGAAGAGGAGATTCGCGTATGTACGATGTGGGAGCGCAAGGAGGACTTTGAAGATTGGGCATCGAGCGATAACTTCCGCTCCGCGCATGCTTGGCGGACGACGGACTCGCAGTCGGGCGGAGGCCATTTCGCTCATGGTCATGGTTCCCCGCACAGCGGGGGCTCTTCCCATGGAACGCATGCCGCCCATGGGGAGGAGTCCGGACCTATTATCGGCAACAAAGTGTCGATCTATCGGGTAGCAGCATCTCATCTTCCTGCCGAGGCTTCTTTAGGCAAAGCCTGAGCACGTATTCGGACTCCATTTCCCCGGGCTTCTTACGCGAAGATTCGCAAATAGCAATCAATAGCATCAGAAACCCTGCCTTCACAAAGGCAGGGTTTCTGATCTTTTAGGTGCGTATTATTTTCCCAGGTCATGATTGGATCCATTGGACGTTACTTTGCCGAGCTTTTCGTCTTTATGCTTTAATGTAGGCGAGAGAGGCCGCTTTTATGATGATGGAGCTATTGCCCCGTAACATTCTACTCAATGGATGCTTCATAGATGGCTTGAACCGATTCCGACAGCATGGCATTGAATTCTTCCTCTGTTTGCGAGGCATTCAGCCCTTGCGATAAAGCCCGCGAGAAGCTGGCGATTAGTCCATGGTTCTTAGCAAGCTTGTCGTTCGCTTCCGCTTGCGAGTATCCGCCGGATAAAGCCACGATCCGTACCACATGCGGATCCTTCATCAGATCGCTGTAGAAATCGTTGACGGTTGGAATGGAGAGCTTCAGCATGATGAGCAAGTCTGGAGCGAGCGCTGATAGCTGGGAGACTATTTCCTCTTTTAGAAGCTTTTCCGATGCCTCTTTGTCCGCGCTGTGAATATCGACTTCAGGCTCGATGATGGGTACCAGACCCATGGCAGCGATTTGTTTGCCAACGGCAAACTGCTGCTCCACGACTTTTTTGATACCGACAGGATTGGCTTCCTTAATGACCGAGCGCATTTTCGTTCCGAAAATATGTCTTTCGTTCGCTCGCTTCAGGAGATCGTCCAAATCCGGCATGGGCTTCATGAGCTGAACGCCGTCTTCCGGCTCGGCAAGACCTTTATCGACTTTTAGAAATGGCACGACGCCTTTCTTTTCCCATAGGTAATCGGCGGTGAATTCCCCGTCAATGGTGCGGTCCATCGTGTTTTCGAACAGAATCGCGCCCAAAATGTGCTCGGAGCTGAATGCCGGGCTTTTGATAATGCGCGTTCTCATTTCGTGAACCACGCCGTACATTTCTTCTTCACTGGAATAGCTGTCCTCTTGAACGCCGTATTGTAGCAGAGCTTTAGGCGTACTGCCGCCGCTTTGATCCAAAGCTGCGATAAAACCTTTTCCCGTACGGATTCGATTGAGCTGTGTTGTATTCATGAATGTTTCTCCTTCCTTGACATGGACTGAAATGACATCTTGAACCCTTTTATTATATCACCATTTTTTCCAGATATATAACCGAGGCTTCTGCTAAGAGTGGATATACCACAGGTCATAGGCATCACGAGAAAGAAAAGAGGGAGCTACCAGAAATATCCCGCCCACGACACGTTCTGGGGAGGATACTCCGGCCACTTCATGGACCCGGACGGCCACCTGTGGGAAATCGTCTGGAACCCGGTATGGGAGACGGAGGAGGTAGCAGAGTAGCAGCGGATTGACCTATTCACGGGCAACGCCAAAAAACCGCTTAACACATGGGACTGACCTCTGTTTGTGAGACACGGGGCAGTCGTCTTCATGTCTCATGCGGTTTTTCCATGGAACGTGATCCGCCACTCCGGCTTCACCCCAAAGGCGTATCCGATAACCGGAAGGATTAAGCTTCATCTCCGTACTGCAAATTCAGCACCGGCACATCCAGGAAGCGGGATATGGCCAGCGCACAGGCACCCATGATACAGGATGTATGTCCCATGCTCGACAGGGTCAATTCGCGGTAATGGCTGATCCGTGAATGGAGGCTATCGTGTATTTTTGGCAAGGAATCCGGGTACATGAGCAGCAGCTCGCTCTCGATCACGACGACTTCCGGATTATACATATTGATGATGTTATTCAAACCGATGGCCAGGTAATAAATGAACTCCTCCATAATTTCCAGCGTATCCGCATCCTGCTCATCCAGCCAATGCTTCACTTGTTCATAGGTGACAAAGTTCAGCTGTTTTTTGTCAGCCAACTGCTCGAACACGCTGGTCTCCGAGGCGTATTTCTCCCAGCAACCATGATTGCCGCAAGCGCAGGGCTTACCTCCGGGAACGACAATCATATGGCCGATCTCGCCGGCGAATCCGTCATGGCCGCGGAAAAATTTGTTGTCCATCATCATGCCGAGTCCGATGCCGGAATAGAGCGTAGCACACAGCAGATTATCGGTTTGATGGTGTATGAACGCTCTTTCGGCAAAAGCGCTGAGGTTCGCGTTGTTCTCCAGATGGATGGCGGCGCCGACGGCTTTTTCCAGATCGGCCTTCAAATCCACGTTCACCCATTGGAAGCGGGGCACGTATTGAATGGTCTCGTCCGTCGATACGAGGCCGTGAATGGCGATCACGATGCCGACCATGCCGTAACGGCTGTCCGAGCATCTCTGTTGATAAGCCGTTATTTGTTGAGTGAGCAGCTTCAAAATGTCCGCATACTCTTCCGTCTCGAGCTGGACGGTTTGCGAGGACACCGGGACGCCGGACAGATTCGAGAGCGTGAACGAGACTTGTCCATAATCCAGATCGATTCCGAGTGCGTATCCCGCCTCGCCGTTCAAGGAGAGCATGATGGGCTTGCGACCGACGGCGCTGTGCTCAAGCTGGGTTTCGACGATCAGCTCTTCCTCCAGCAGATCGGCCACCTGGGCCGAAATGGTTGCTTTCGTCAGAGCCGTGATCTTCGAAAGATCCGCTCTTGAGATCATTCCTTCCTTCAGAATCTCCCGAATAATCAAAGCCCGGTTGATTTTTTTTATATATGAGGCATCACCCGTAATCATTCATATCCTCCCATGCGAACGAATATCGTATTCGAATATTATATCATTTTAACGCGGATAAGAGAGCCGATATACGGCCGAATATTATCGATTGACAAATGCGATAGCAGTTGGTAAATTACCCTTATAATTAGTTAGTTTAATAAACAAATTAAATAATGTAAAGGGTTACAGAACGAAATCGGCTCTTTTGAGAGGAGAGTATGGATGATGAAACGTTTCATGGATGAAAACTTTTTGCTGAACACCGATACGGCTGTTCAACTGTATGAGAACGCGGCGTCACAGCTGCCGATCTTCGATTTTCACTGCCACCTGGATCCGAAAGAGGTCTGGGAGAACCAGCCTTACCGGAACATTACGCAACTGTGGCTGGGCGGGGACCACTATAAATGGCGCGTGATGCGCATGCATGGCATCGGCGAGCAGTATATTACGGGCGATGCAGATGACTGGGATAAGTTCAAGGCTTGGGCGGAAACAATGCCTCATCTGATTGGCAATCCGCTGTATCACTGGACGCATCTGGAACTGAAGAACGTCTTCGGGATCGAGAAAATATTAAGCCCGGACACGGCGAGCGAGATTTGGGAGGAGTGCAACCGGAAGCTGCAGCAGCCGGAATTCCTGCCAAGATCACTGATTGAGAGAGCCAGGGTCCATTTCATCGGCACGACGGACGACCCGCTGTCCACGCTGGAATATCATGAGAAGCTGGGCAAGGAAGAATCCTTCAAATCGATCATTGCGCCAACATTCCGGCCGGACGGCGCCCTTTTCATTGAACGTCCTACGTACACCGATTGGATCGGAAAATTGGGAGTAGTCAGCGGGCAGACCATTCATTCGCTGGATGCGTTTTTGCAGGCGCTGCAAAGCCGCGTGGATTATTTTGCCGAGCATGGTGGTCGGGCTTCAGACCATGATATTCCGCATCTGGAGTACATCGAAGCTTCCAAAGAAGAAGTCGCGGAGATTTTCAACATTCGCCTGAGTGGACAACAGCTAACCAACGACGAAATAGCGGCCTACCGGTCATTCATGCTCAAAGAGCTGGGTAAAATGTACGCCGGCAAAGGCTGGGTCATGCAGCTCCATATGGGCGCGCTTCGCAGTACCAATACGAAAATGAAAGAGCTGATCGGCCCTGACACCGGCTTTGATTCCGTTGGAGAAACGAATCTGGCCCAAGGACTTGCCCGTTTTCTCGATGCACTGGACCAGGAGGATGCGCTGCCAAGAACGGTCCTGTTTAACCTGAATCCGAAAGACAACGCCGTTCTGGCCGGCATGATGGGGAATTTTTACGAGGAAGGTGTCCCTGGCAAAATCCAGTTCGGTTCCGGCTGGTGGTTCAACGATCATATCGACGGCATGGAGAAGCAAATGAAGGATCTGGCGAACGTCGGCTTGCTGAGCCACTTTATCGGGATGCTGACAGACTCGCGCAGCTTCTTATCCTATGCCCGCCATGAGTATTTCCGCCGTATTTTGTGCAATCTGCTCGGCGATTGGGCGGAGCAAGGGCTCGTACCAAATGACATGAAGTCCCTGGAGCGGATGGTTCGAAATATCGGATACGACAATGCGGAGAAATTTTTCTTGCATCGGTCTTAAGGAAGGGAGAACAAGTTATGGGAATTTTGCAGGAGCTGTTAAAGGATATTCCGATACCGAAGATGGCCAAAGTGAAAGTGAATTTCGACAATCATCAGATTGATGATCTGGGAAGTGAGCTTTGGGCAAAACTGCGGCAGAAACGGATTCAGCAAACAATCAAGCCCGGCATGAAAATCGCAATTGCGGTCGGCAGCAGAGGGCTGGACCGGATCGTGGAGCTCACGGCCGTAACCGTGAAGGCTCTGAAGGATGCGGGAGCGGAACCGTTCATCGTTCCCAGCATGGGAAGCCATGGCGGCGCCACAGCGGAAGGGCAGCGTGAAGTGCTGGCGCATCTTGGCGTCACGGAGGAGACCGCCGGCTGCGAGATTCGTTCCTCGATGGAAGTCGTGAAGCTGGGTGAACTGTCCAACGGACTACCGGTTTACTTGGACAAATACGCTTCGGAAGCGGACGGCATCGTCGTCATTAACCGCATAAAGCCGCATACGGCCTTCAGAGGTCCAGTTGAAAGCGGCATTATGAAGATGATCAGCATCGGCCTTGGCAAGCAAAGAGGGGCGGAGGCATGCCATCAACTGGGCTTTAAATATATGGCCGAGAATGTTCCTGCCATGGCCAGAATGATCATGGACCGGAAACCGGTGTTGTTCGGCGTCGCTACCGTGGAGAACGCTTTTGATAAAGTCGCCGTGGTCGAAGTGCTGACACCGGATGAGATCATCGAGAAAGAACCGCAGCTGCAGATGAAAGCCAAGGAACTGCTGCCTAAGCTGTTCTTCGAACAGCTTGAAGTGCTCATCATCGATCAGATCGGCAAAAATATTAGCGGCGACGGCATGGATCCCAATATCACAGGGCGTTATCCGACGCCATACGCGCATGGAGGTCCGGACGTGAATAAAATGGTGGTCCTGGATTTAACTCCGCAAACCGAAGGCAACGCGAACGGCGTGGGAACGGCTGATTTTACGACGCAGCGGCTGGTGGACAAAATGGACCGGGAAGTCACCTACGCCAATGGATTAACGTCTACTGTCGTGGCTCCGACCAAGATCGCAACCACGCTGCCTAATGATCGCGAAGCGATTCAGGCAGCGATCAAGACGAGCAACATTCTCGATTTTAACAAGGCCAAGGTAGTTCGCATTCAAAATACGCTGGTACTCAGCGAAATTGAAGTATCGGAGGCATTATTCGAATACGTAAAGAGTCACCCCCAGATGGAGCTGTGCTCCAATCCATATGATTTTGCCTTTAACGAGCAGGGGAATTTGATACCACACAAGGGAGCGTAAACGATGACGAATTTATTTGATTTAACGGGGAAAACGGCGGTTGCGATCGGAGGAAACAGCGTGCTCGGATCGTCCATCGCTACGGGCTTTGCCGAGCATGGTGCCAGAGTAGCCATTGTGGGGCGCAATCTTGAGAAAGCGCAGGAGGTTGTGAACTCGATTCAAGGCAGCGGCGGGGAGGCGAAAGCTTTTCAGGCCGATGTGAGCTCGAAAGATTCGCTGATTCAAGTTGCGTCTGAGATCGAAGCGTGGTCCGGCGGTTGGGATATCCTGTTGAACGCGCCGGGCAAAAACAGTTCCACTCCTTTTTTTGAGCTTGGCTTGGAAGAGTGGGATGACATCATGGACGTCAATTTAAAGGGGATCGTTATCACCTGCCAAATTTTCGCCAAGCGTATGATCGAGCAAAAGCGAAGCGGAAGCATCATCAATATCTCTTCGGTTTCTTCCACCACGCCGCTGTCAAAGGTATTTACGTACTCCGTATCCAAAGCAGGACTGAACAGCGCGACCCAGTTCTTGGCGCGGGAGTTCGCGCCTGAAGGCATTCGCGTGAATGCCATCATTCCGGGATTCTTCCCGGCGGAGCAAAATCGGAAAATACTGAGCCCGGACCGGATCGAGTCCATTATGAAACATACCCCGATGAACCGGTTCGGGACGCCGGAGGAGCTGAAGGGCGCCGCCATTTTTCTGGCTTCAGACCAAGCTTCGAGCTTTGTTACAGGCACGCTGCTGCGTGTGGACGGCGGTTTCGGAAGCATGACAATTTAACGCGGAATCGGAAGGAGGGTACGCAGTGATAGCCGAAAAATATGAAAAATTACAGTCTATCCTTCGTGAAATGAACACGGTCGTCGTTGCGTTTTCTGGAGGGGTAGACAGCACCTTTTTGCTGAAGGCTGCCGTCGTTACCCTGGGACCCGATCAGGTGCTTGCGGTCACCGCAGATTCGGAAACATATCCCACCACGGAGCTGGAAGAGGCCAAGGAACTCGCTGCATTGATCGGTGCCAAGCATCAGGTGATCGAAACCTCTGAGCTTGCCATCCCGGGATACGCGGAAAACACGAAAAACCGCTGCTATTTTTGCAAAAGCAGCTTGTTTGACCATTTGGAGCCGGTGCTCAGCGAACATTCCTTCGAAAATATCGTGTACGGGGTCATCGCTGACGACATGAATGAATTTCGTCCCGGCATGCAGGCGGCCAAAGAACGGGGCATTCGCGGTCCTCTGCTGGAGGCCGGGCTGTTCAAAGAGGAAATCCGGGAGTTGTCCAAAACCTTTGGACTTCCCACCTGGGAGAAGCCGTCCTTTGCATGCCTTTCCTCGAGGATCGCTTACGGCGAATATATCACCAAGGAGAAGCTGAGCAAGGTCGAAAAAGCGGAAGCGTATCTGAAATCCCTTCAGATCCGTCAGGTCCGGGTGCGCACGCATCAGGAAACGGCACGAATCGAAGTGGAGCCGAAGGATATGCAGACCGTGCTTGCCCATCACGCATCGATCGTAGGCAAGCTGCAGGAATACGGATACAAATACGTGACGCTCGATCTGGTCGGATACCAGAGCGGCAGCATGAATAAGGTTCTTTCCTTATAAAGGTTCACCATGAAAAATGAAAAGGAAGATGAAGATGCCAAGAGAGCTTGTCATAGGACTGGATATCGGAACGACAAGCGTGAAAGCGTGTGTATTTAACATTCACGGCAAGCTGATCGCGGAGGCCGAGGAGATGAATGCCTTTCATTATCCGCAGCAGGGCTGGGTCGAACAGGACACGGCTGCCATTGAAAGATCCGCCGTGACGGCCATCAGGGAAGCGGTCCGCAAAGCGGATATCGGCAAGGATGAGCTGATTTCACTCGGATTCTCGTCTGCGATGCACTCGCTGGTCGCCGTGGATGAACAGGTGAAGCCCTTGTCGCCAGCCCTGATCTGGGCCGATGGAAGAAGCGCCGAACAGGCAGATCGGATGACGAATAAAGCCAAAAGCGATATATACGCAAGAACCGGGACGCCGATCCATCCGATGACGCCGTTCATGAAGCTGCTGTGGATGAAGGAAACGGGGTATGAACCGTACCGGGAGGCCGCTTATTTCATGTCAGTCAAGGAGTATCTCATCTACCGCTGGTTCGGTGAGCGGATGATCGACTATTCAATGGCATCGGCCACGGGCCTGTTTAATCCGTCATCGCTGACATGGGACCGGGAGCTGCTGGACATGACGGGGATCTCCGAAGTGCAGCTTTCGAAGCTTGTTCCTCCGACCACGATTCTCCGCGGCATGAGTTCGGAGATCGCGGCCGAGATGGGAATTCAAGGGGAAATTCCATTTGTGATCGGGGCGGCGGACGGCCAGCTGGCCAACCTGGGAATCGGTGCGATTTTGCCGGGAGAGGTGGCCGTGTCCGTGGGCACAAGCGGCGCCATCAGACAATTAACAAGCCACATTAAGGTAAGCGAAAATCAGGAAACCTTCTGCTATTCCTTTACCCAAGACACGGTGATTATCGGCGGACCGACGAATAACGGCGGCATTGCCCTGCAGTGGCTCAAGGATCTGTTCCAGGATCAGGGCGGCTTCACGGAATTTCTGAAGGCGGCGGAGCAGGTGGAGCCGGGCTCGGAGGGACTTTTTTTCCTCCCCTATATCAACGGCGAGCGTGCACCCATTTGGAATCAGCGAGCAAGGGGTAACTTTCACGGCATCGCGATCACGCATAAGAAGGAGCATTTTGTTCGTGCCGTCCTCGAAGGCATCACCTTCAATCTCTACCAAATCGGCAAAGCGCTGGAGGCTATCGCGGGCGAACCGAAGAAAATTTATGTGAATGGCGGCTTGTCCAGATCGGCATGTTGGCTGCAGATGATGGCAGATGTGTTCGACGCGGAAATCTACGTTTCGGAGAATCATCACAGCGCCGCATGGGGCGCGGCTTGGACGGCACTGGTGGCGACAGGGAAGGCAAGCTCGTTCGAAGAAATCAAACGGAATATCCCGATGGGGGAAGCCATCAAACCGGATGCGGAAAACAGCAGACGCTACAAACAAGTCTATGAACAATACGAAAAGGCCGTGAAGGCAATCACCGGACTATTTTAGATCTGGGCGGAATGGAAGGGGATGAGGGCGAGTGCTTGATCAAATTTTGGAGCAGGTTCAAAACGGGACCCTTAGCATCGCGGACGCGAAAGAAAAACTGGCTACCTTCGAAGACCTAGGGTTTGCCAAAGTAGATCATCATCGGAGCAAACGCCAGGGATTTCCCGAAATCGTATATGGGGAAGGAAAAACGGTCGACCAGATCATTTCGATTGCGCAGTCGCTTCAGGCCCGGAACCAGAGCGTCCTGGTCACGAGAATTTCGAAGGAAAAGGCCGCGGTCGTTCAGAAGGCTTGTCCTGCGTATATGTACGACGATACGGCCCGAATTTTATTCTGGAAAAAGGACGCTGGCTCCGAGGAGCATTCGCACGGATATGTCGCCGTGATTGCCGCGGGGACCTCTGATCTCAGGGTCGCGGAAGAAGCGGCGGTCACGGCAGAGGTACTGGGAAGCAAGGTGCACCGAATCTATGACGTAGGGGTAGCGGGGATACACCGTCTGCTGAGCCATGCGGAGGAAATTCAAAACGCGACCGTCTCCGTGGTGGTGGCGGGCATGGAAGGCGCGCTGCCGAGCGTCGTCGGCGGACTGGTCTCCCATCCTGTCATTGCCGTTCCGACAAGCATCGGATACGGGGCCAGTTTCAACGGCCTTTCGGCGTTATTGACGATGCTGAATTCCTGCGCGTCGGGAATCAGCGTGGTCAATATCGATAACGGGTTCGGCGGGGGATATAATGCGGCATTGATTCATCAGCTTGTACACAAAGGGGGAAACCGGAATGAAAACATTATACCTTGACTGCTTCTCCGGCATTAGCGGGGACATGTTCATCGGAGCGCTGATTGATGCCGGCGCCGATCCAGGCAAGCTTGCGGAAGAGCTGAAAAAGCTTCGCATTGAACAAGAATACGAGCTGAAATGGGGGAAAGTCGTTAAAAACGGCATCACTTCCACGAAATTCGACGTGCTGCTGAAAGGAAGCGGCGCGCATTCGCATGAACATCATCATGCCAACGATCATGGACATGCTCACGAGCATGATCACAATCACAGCCATGATCACGATCACAGCCACGAGCACGCGCATGACCATGAACATAGCCACAGTCATGAGCACGAACATACGCATGAACACCACGAGCATGAGCATCATGAACACGACCATGATCACGAGCATAACCACGTGCATCCGCACAGCCACGAGCATGCACATGATCACACCAATAGCCACAGTCACAGCCATGATCACAGCCACAGTCATGATCACGGGCACTCGCATCCCCATCATCACCATGATCATCGATCATACAAGGATATCGTCAAGCTCATTGAAGATGCTGGGTTCGAACAGTCCGTAGAAGAACTCGCTATTCGGATTTTTAAGAAAATCGGGGAAGCGGAAGGGAAGATCCATGGCATGCCTTTAGAGAAGGTCCATTTCCATGAGGTTGGTGCCGTAGACTCGATTATCGATATCGTAGGTGCGGCGATCCTGATTCATGAGCTGGATGTCGATGTCATCCAATCTTCTCCCGTGCCGGTCGGAAAAGGGAAGATCCGTATCGATCATGGCATTTATCCGGTGCCGGCTCCCGCAACGCTAGAGATTCTCAAAGGAACTCCCCTGGAGCAATCGGATATTCGCGGAGAGCTGACCACGCCAACGGGAGCGGCTATTGTCTCCGTGCTTGCGGAAGAATATGGCCCGATTCCTTCCATCAAGGTGAATGCGATCGGATACGGAGCGGGAACGAAGACCTTCGCCGAGCATCCAAACGTGCTGCGGGTGATGATTGGCGAATAGCCATGGCGAAACAGTAATACATTGGCATTCGCCCGATATTCCTTTGAGGGAGGGAAACGCATATGAACGCCAAACGGCCTCCGAACCATGAGCATATCGACCATGACATGATCAAGATGGAAGTGAATTTTGACGACATCCCGGGTGAATGGCTCGGGTACGTTATGGATTTGCTGTTTGAAAGCGGGGCAAACGATGTATACTATACACCGATTTACATGAAAAAAAACAGGCCGGGAACCCTGCTGCAGCTGCTCTGTTCCAATGAACATATCGATCGGATGAAGGAGATCATTTTCCGGGAGACCACCACCTTAGGCGTACGATATTATCCGCTGACCGTGCATCGTTTGGAGAGAACGTTCGAGCAGGTCCTCACGGAATGGGGCCCCGTAACCGTAAAAAAGGGAATGCAGGGCGGACATACCGTTCAGTGGGCGCCGGAGTTCGAGGAGTGCAAGCAGATCGCTCAGACGCATGGCATTCCGCTCAAAAAAGTCTACGAGCAGGTGTGGAAATCAGCGGGAGAAGAGTCCGGTAATCCGCAACAGGACTAGAGCGGGACATGAGGAGGAAACGCAGTGGTAATCAGTTTTATTTCGGCAAGAGCAAAAAACTGTCGCGCTCCACGTTAACTGGCGTATTTTGGGGCATCGGACATACCAGCACACTCTTTATCGTCGGCATGCTGACATTCACCACCATCATCGGCATTCCGTTCGTATACAGCAAGAAAAACGTCCTGATCAACCGCTCGCTTGCGCAGGTGGCAGGCACAGTCAGCTTTCTGTTCGGCATCTATTACATGTACAACCTCGGGATTAACGAAGGGCTTTTCAAGCTTTGGGTGCAGTAGGTTGCGGATTCCTCTTCCTTCCAGCCCATCGTGGTTGACATTAAATGTTGAATTCACTATACTGTCTGTAATCTTATATGCGATATACGTTGAAAGAGCCCAGTAGCAGATGTCGTCCCTGTTCCAGAAAGCCGGGGGGTGATGAAACCCGGTACACACGAAGCCTGCGAATTACACTTTGGAGTATCTCGGGTAATGCCGAGCGGAATTGGCGAACGATATCTCGCCGAAGAGCGGCATGAATGGCGCGCGAACAGCGCAAATCTCCATTGGTGCAATCTGGGTGGTAACACGGTTATTCAATCGTCCCTTTTGTCATTTGACAAGGGGCGATTTTTTTGTTTTTCAACGCGGAAATGGGAATTCGTTATAAGGATAACTAACTAAAGGGGTGTTATGACGGTGAATATTATCGATGAACTTGAATGGCGCGACGCCATCAATCAACAAACGGATGCCGAAGGACTGCGCGAGCTGACGAACCAAAAGGCGATCTCGCTGTACTGCGGAGTCGACCCGACCGGTGACAGCATGCATATCGGCCACCTGATTCCGTTCATGGTGCTGAAACGATTCCAGCTTGCCGGACATCGTCCGGTCATTCTGATCGGCGGTGCGACCGGAACGATCGGCGACCCGAGCGGCCGTCAAACCGAGCGTTCGCTGCAGACGCTGGAGCAGGTGCAGGCGAACGTGGACGCGCTGACCGAGCAGATGAGAAAGCTGTTTGTCACCGATGGCGACAATCAAATCCGCATGGTTAACAACTACGACTGGACCCATAAAATCAACGTGATCGAGTTCTTGCGCGACTACGGCAAAAACTTCAGCATCAACTCCATGCTGGCGAAAGACGTGGTGGCAAGCAGACTCGACAGCGGTATTTCCTTCACGGAGTTTTCGTACCAGATTTTGCAGTCGCTGGACTACCTGCATTTGTTCCAGAACGAAGACGTGCAGCTGCAGATCGGCGGCTCCGACCAATGGGGCAACATTACAAGCGGCTTGGACCTGATTCGGAAAAAGGAAGGCGCGGAAGCCAAAGCATTCGGTCTGACGATTCCGCTGATGCTGAAAGCCGACGGCACCAAGTTCGGCAAAACGGCCGGCGGAGCCATTTGGCTTGATCCGAACAAAACGACACCGTTCGAGTTCTACCAGTTCTGGGCCAACACCGACGACCGGGATGTGGTGAAATACCTGAAATACTTTACGTTCCTGTCCAAAGAGCGCATCGAAGAGCTGGCCGAGAAGGTAGAGACCGAGCCGCATAAACGTGAAGCGCAAAAAACGTTGGCCGAGGAAATGACGAAATTCGTGCATGGCGAGGAGCTGCTCGAGCAAGCCAAGCGCATTACCGCCGCATTGTTCACCGGGGATATCAAATCGCTTACCGCCGATGAAATTGAGCAGGGATTCAAAGAAATGCCGACGTTCGAAGCGACGCAGGAATCGAAGAATATCGTCGACTGGCTGGTCGATCTCGGCATCGAGCCGTCCAAGCGTCAGGCACGCGAGGATGTCACGAAAGGCGCGATCTCGATGAACGGCGAGAAAGTCAGCGACGTTGGGTTTGAAGTGACGGCCGAACAAGCAATCGGCGGCCGATTCATCATTATCCGCAAAGGCAAGAAAAACTACAGCCTGGTGAAAATGTCATAACAGACTCCGTTAGACAGAAGCTTCCCTTGAATCCATCAAGGGAAGCTTCTGTTATAATTCATGTTCCTACTAGGGGCCGAGCTGCCAAATGCAAGTATTTTTGTTATTGACCGTTGTTAAATACTGACATAATATAACTTGTATAAGGTGATTACCTAAAATATGTATGTATCATGGTGGAGGTGTTTCATTGGAAGAGACGGCCACTATTCAGTCAGCATTGAAATTTTATTTGCAAAATGAAGGCTTAACCATTCAGCAATTTTCACGGATATCGGGCATCAACGAGGACATGCTTGGCCGGATTTTGAATGGGAACCCTTCGGATTTGATGGAGCAGTTAGAACAGATCACAGCAGGAATGGACTTAATAGAAGGTTGGCTTGACAAGCAGAGGCATTCGGAGCAGTTGGAAGAAGCAAGATCGACATTGGAGCAAATCGAGAAATGGGCGGCAGCGAATACATATTTGGATCTTATCGTGTCGAGTGAAACGCAGAGCATTCCCGAGTATATCGACTTCAT
The DNA here is from genome assembly GCF_009807035.1 of Paenibacillus dendrobii. Taxonomy (GTDB): domain Bacteria; phylum Bacillota; class Bacilli; order Paenibacillales; family Paenibacillaceae; genus Paenibacillus_AQ; species Paenibacillus_AQ dendrobii. The sequence continues at coordinate 2,274,239 of NZ_WUBI01000001.1, read as the reverse complement.
CTCTGCACAGGAAGAAGATGTGTACACAGTACTTTTCAAAATGCTGCAAACGGCGAATCGGCATCGAATCAACATCGACGATCTTTTGGACCGGTTTGCTTCGTATTTTCCAGAGCAGAAGCATGGTTTTAGGGTTGCGATCAATCAACAAGCAATGTCTGAAACATACGTCACGTTTTTGACTGAACTGGCCATTTATCAACTGCGCCAACATCGCTGTGAAGGTATTCACCTGATTCTGCAATGTCTCGATTTTTCAATCCGCATCAATAGCGAAATAAACATCATGGAATGCGTGAATGTATTTGAACGATTCAAACATCAAGCAGGATGGGAAGCGAAACAAGAGTTTATGGATCTATTAGGGAAATCAAACATGATTCAATTCTGCCTCGAGATGGAAAGACAAAGGCTATATCAGATGGTCCATCAATACGGTGGCATGTGGAATCCAAACGTGATCCGTCAGTCTATGGTATTGGATGAGATCATCAATAACTATAATAAGCTCAATACCGAGCGAAAAGAGAAAAATCCGATCTGAAGAAGATCGGATTTTTTGTGTTAGATTCATAGGCCTCATATTCGGTACGTATTATAGAATAGTGTCAAAGAGAAGCATAGTGTTAAGACGAAAGGATCAAGTCAAGCTATGCCGCCAGCGATAAACGCAGATCGAGAAATCAGCCTCGAAATTATGCAAAAAAGAAAACAGCTGATTTTTAAACCCAAGGGACACGGCGGAAATCTTGAATGCCGCGTCCCTTATTCCTATTGTTCAGAGCGGGATTGACAATGAATTCAATCATTAAATACTATAAAGGAATAAAATATAGGAGAGGAAAACTTTTCTATACGAAATGGTCATGGGAATATAAGTCGAAAAATAAAGAGAGTGAAGATGATGAACACTGGCTATCCATCAAACACGCAGGTCCAGTCGGGTAATCTGAGCAGTTATGTGCTGTCTGCAAAAGCCTCCATCCCGCTTATGGCAGAGAAGGATATTATTCGACAACGACTAATGAATCATCTGGATGAAAGCATCCGATGTAAGCTCACGCTGATCACAGCCCCGGCAGGCTTCGGGAAAACGACGCTTGTCAGCAGCTGGATACATGTCCGTTCCCTTAAGGCTGCCTGGGTATCGCTGGACGACGGAGACAATGAGTGGATTCGCTTTTGGAGCTGTATCACGGAGGCGATTGAGCGGTGCGTTCCCGGTTTCTCGGAAAATATAATGCGCGGACTACAGGCGTATCGCAGTTCATCCATGGAAGCGATGATGTCTTTTTACTTGAATGAAATCTGCACCATCACGGAACCATTCGTGCTCGTGCTCGATGATTACCATCTGATCCGCGATGCTTCCGTTCTTGAAAGCCTGGCGTTCTTCCTGGAATATCTTCCTGAGCATATCCGACTTATGATCATCAGCCGCGCGCATCCTTCGCTGCCGCTATCCCGTTTAAGGGTACGAAAACAGCTGAGCGAAGTGGGTGCAGCCGATCTACGGTTTACGATCGATGAGATTACGGCCCTTCAGGAGAAATCCTTAAGCAACGTGCTTTTACCGGAACATATTGCCCTGCTCGAGCAAAAAACGGAAGGCTGGGCCGCCGGCCTAATCCTTGCCTTCTTATCCATGGAAGGTCGAAGCGACGTTACACCTTTTATTCAATCCTTTTCGGGGAATCACCGATACATATTCGACTATTTGATGGATGAAGTGCTGCTCCGGCAAACGGAAGAGTTTCAGGTCTTCCTGCTGCAAACGTCCATATTGAATTACATGAATGCATCCCTCACAGATGCTGTCACCGGCCGCAGCGATTCCAAGCATTTATTCCATGCCCTGGAACGTTCCCACATGTTCTTCATTCCTCTTGACGATACCCGCACATGGTACCGCTATCACCATCTTTTTTCTGAAATGCTCCAAAACCGGCTGCTGAATCGATATGGACTCACCGAGGTGAATGAACTTCACCGGCGGGCATATCAGTGGTATGAACAGCATGGATTTATTACGGAAGCCGTGAACCACATGTTCGAAGCCGATGAGAAGGAGCATGCCGCAATCTGTATTGAACAGAATTTTCCCCTCATCATTCAAAATGGCGATGAAACTTCACTGCAACGCTGGCTTAAGCAATTACCCCTCGAAAGCATCGTAAGCCGTCCGGATTTGTTTTATTACCAGGCTGGGAGGCTCGCTGCTTCCGGGAACATTCCGGAGGCCAAAAGCTTACTGGAACGGACCCTGCACTTACTGGATCAGCAGAAAGACTTATTCTCAGAAGAGGAACGGCGGGAACTGACATTAAGGGTCGGGATGTACCGGGCTTCTGTTGCTTACTATCAGGGCGATGTGGACACTTTTATCGACCTGCTCGACAGCAACAGGGAAGGCCTGGTGAAGTTTCCTTCGATCGTGAACGTTGTGAATCTGGGGGAAGCCTTGTTGTACCGAGGGCCGATTGGTTTCGGGGGCAGGCTGAAAAAGATGGCTTATTTATCTGCCAGGGCATCCGAGTCGGAAACGAGAAGGGCGTCCATTCATGGTGCACTGCAAGGGCACGGGTTCGTGTTCTTGGCTGATTTGTACTACGAGTGGAACCGACTGGAGGAGGCGGAGAGCATATTGGAGCAGGCACTCCAGATGTACGATCCTGAATCTTCGCATCATCTGGGAGTTGCAATCCCTGGGATTATTCTGCATACGAAAATAAAACAGGCTATGGGAGACTTCGAAGCTGCCGAAGAGATCCTTCAACAGGCGACGAAGCACATCGAAAAGCTGCGCTCACCCCATTGGCAGTTGTTATTGGAAGCATGTTTTGCTCGGTTTCAGCTGACACGGGGAAACATCGATGCGGTGGAAAAATGGGTGGAGCACCGCCATATCCAAACGCCGGATAAGACGAGCGTTGCACGGGAGTATGAGAATCTTACGCTGGTACGCTTATGGATCCACCGTAAATCAACCGAGGAAGCTGTCAAGCTGCTGCGGAAGCTGGAGAAAGATGCCAAGCGGACAGATCGACTGGGCAGTCAAATCGAGATTCTGCTGCTGCTGGCATTAGCCTATCAAGCAGAAGGCAAGCATATCAGCGCATCGGAATCAATGGAAAAGGCGCTTCAATTAGCGTCACAACAAGGGTATATTCGAATCTTTCTGGATGAAGGGTCATCGCTGTATGAGCTGTTATCCCAATATTTGAAACAATATGCCAATCATGATGAGGAGGCTGCGGATTACGCCCGGAAACTGCTGCCCATGTTTACCGGACTCCAAGGAGATTACGCAGGCATGCCTCTTCATGAAGGAAGTGAGTTCGCGGTCTCGCTTACCAATCGGGAAAAGGAAATTCTGAACTACATCGCAGCCGGGCATTCGAATGATGACATTGCCCGCAGCTTGTATTTATCAGTGGGAACAATCAAAGGTTACACCTATAACTTATACCAGAAGCTAGGCGTGAAAAATCGCGTGCAGGCGATCTCGAAGGCCATGGAATTAAATCTATTGTAGCATCTGCGGAATCGTTCGTTAATCCAACTTTAGTTGGTTGAACGCGGTTTATCAGACCGTCCATAAGGGCGGTCTTTTTCCGTTATCTAATCCGTCTTTAAGGTTCATTTAATATTCAACAGGTATACTTGCGCGTAACTGCAAATGAAGGAGGATTTAATTCATGGGCAAACCGCGCATCGAAGAATGGACGCAGCTCAGGGGGCTCGCTTTTCTGGCTATCGTGATGCAGCACTCTATCGCTGAATACATTTACAGAGCCGATATTGAACCAGCCGACTCCATTATGCTGACGATGATTTATCATCTGACCCGCTTTGGCACCCCGACATTTGTTTTTTTGTCCGCCGTTCTGATGTTCTACAATCATTCCAGAGGGCTTCATTATTTCCAATTTATTCGTAAAAGACTTGGGGATGTCTATGTTCCTTTCCTGCTCTGGACACTGATCTACTGGTTATACGTACGCGTGTTTACACCGGCATTTTGGCAAAAGGGCGGTCAGGACTGGAGCTCTTTCTTTAAGGAGTTGCTTGTCCCGCAGACCGGATATCAGTTGTGGTTTATTATCATGATCGTTCAGTTCTATATTTTCTTTCCGGTCATGGCCGTCATCTATAGGTTTATCCGCAGCAGGCTTGAACTGCTGAATGATCGTAATCGAGGCCTGAGTGTCTTTTCCATCATGGCCGGATCAGGTTTGGTTTATATAATTTTGCTGTATCTGTCCTATCATGTCATGGGATCATGGGCGGTAAAGCTCGGCAGTCCATGGTCGGACCTGATCCAGTATCGGAGTTACTCATTCCTGATGTATGGATTTTACATTGTGATCGGGGCGGTATGCGCAGCAGGTGTAGAGAAGTGGAGAATGTGGTGTACGAGGTTGCTCCCATGGAGCGGACTTGTCTTTTTGGGAATGTATATCAAGCTCGGAAGTGATGTCCTCCGTGGTTCGGGAGAGGTCGTCAACCTGAATATTTCCACGTATCTGAAACCCTCGACTTTCATTATTATTGTGGCGCAGATGCTGCTGTTATATGGTCTACTGATCATGATGCAAGGACGCAGCAGGATGTTTTTGCGCCTGCTTGCCTGGATTGGCAAATATTCATTCGGGGGCTATCTCATACATGCCTTGATTATTTATGTCATCGCATATTTTACCCGGCCCATGGCGCTTGAGGGCAGTCATGTCGCGTTCACGCTGCTTACCTTTGTCATGACGGTGATAGCTGCACTAGGAATAAGCTACACGCTGTCGCATATGCCTGGATCACGATGGACGGTGGGATCAAGACGAAATAAGCAGCGGAAAGCAGTTAAAGAGTCCGATTTTACAAAAGAGGCACCGGCACTTCTAAGTACCAATACCGGACCGTGAACACAATCCCGATAACGTCTTCAGTCAAAGAGGTTATTCCTTCGGAGGTCTTTTGTGACCAACGAGGGGACAACCTCTTTATTTTTGTTTGATTTGTTAATTAGTGGAACGTTTCGATTCGATAGATTCCCGATTTTGATAAGGATCATATGTAACAAAAAATACGTTTGACAGCGGTTACATTCAATAACTATAATCGAGGTTGAAAATAAATTGAAACGTTTCGATAATTTGTAAATGTACATTCCAACGATCCAAATTACTCTTTGACCGCTCCGATGACAATGCCTTTGACGAAGAAGCGCTGCAGGAACGGGTAAGCAATGAGGATCGGCAGCGCGCCGATGAAGATTTGGGAAGCGCGAAGCGTGCGCTGTGACAGATTGGCGATTACGGACGGATCGAAGCTGGTTGTGTTTCCTTGCACGATGATGGTTTGCATCAGGCTTGCAAGCGGGAGATTCTCGGCATTTTTAATATAGATCAATCCGTCAAAGTAAGCGTTCCAGTGCCCTACCATGGTGAACAAGGCGATCGTCGCAATGACGGGCATGGATACCGGCAGAAAGATGGATACGAAGCTCCGCAGATATCCTGCGCCATCGATGAATGCGGCCTCCTCCAGCTCCTTGGGTACGGTACGAAAGAAATTCAAGAGCAAAATCATGTTGTATACCGCAACCAAACCCGGAAGGATCAACGCAAGCAGGTGATTCATCAGGCCGAGCTTCAAGATCAGAATATAGCTTGGGATGAGGCCGCCACTGAATAGCATGGTGATGACGAAATACCAAAGATAAGCATTCCTTCCCCGGAACACATGCGTGTCTTTTGAAAGGGCATAGGCAGCAATAGCGTTCACGAGCAGGCCAAGGCCGGTTCCGATGAGCGTCCGTTTGACGGATACCCAGAGTGAGGTCAGAAAGTTGATGTTGTTGAACGTTTTAGTGTATGCCTCGACCGTGAACCCAATGGGCCAAAATGTAACCAATCCGGCATTGGCGGCGGCTGTTGAGCTTAGGGACACCATCAGCAAATGAAACAGGGGCAGCAGGCAGGCAACGGCGATGACCCCGAGCAGGATGGTATTAAATATGCTGAATATACGGTAAGGCAGCGTTTTGTGATACATGATCCAGTCATCCTTTCAAGTTGGGACTTTGCAGCCGGTCGAGTGCGCAGCGGCAAGAAGGGTTCTGCAAAATCCGGAAGTAAACCGGCTGCGCCATTCCGGAGAATGGCCGCATCCGCAAGCAAACATTTCGTCAGGTGCCCTCTTAGAAAATCCGGTATCCGGCGAACCGGTATGCCAAGCGGTAAGAGATGACGATCAGGATTAAGCTGATGATCGATTTAAACAGGCTGACGGCCGTCGCGAAGCTGAATTGCCCGCTCAGAAGACCTTCCCGGTACACGAACGTATCGATAATATCGCCTTGCTGATAGATCATCGGGCTGTACAGATTAAAGATCTGGTCGAAGTTCGCGTTCAGGACGTTTCCGAGCGCCAAGGTGGCGACCACGATCAGTATCGGAATCAGCGATGGGATCGTAATGTACAGGGTTTGCTTGATACGGCTTGCGCCGTCGACTTCAGCTGCTTCGTATAGTGCAGGATTGATGCCGGCAAGCGCAGCGAGGAAGATGATCGTGTTAAATCCGAATTCCTTCCATACATCACTGAAAATGATCGTAAGCCGGAACCAGGTACCGTCTCCCAGGAAGAACACAGGCTTGATGCCAAACAAGTACGTCAGGAATTGGTTTACAATCCCGGTTTGGGCAAGCAGGTCGATCAGAATGCCTCCGAGCGTAACCCAGGAAAGAAAGTGGGGCAGGTACACGAGAGTCTGGATGGAGCGCTTATATCCCATGTGCCTGACCTCGTTCAGAAGCAGCGCGAACGTGAACGGAATAATTAAATTCAGCACGATTTTGGAGCAGGCGAACAGGACGGTATTCCAAGTGATTTTCATAAAGTAGTCATTCTCGAACATGTACTGAAAATGCTTCAAGCCGACAAACGGGGAACCGGTGATCCCTAGCGGCGCTTTATAATCCTGAAAAGCCATAATAATGCCCGACATGGGGACATAGGAAAATACGAATACGAGCAGCGCGGCAGGCAGCACCATCAGATGCAAGATCCATGGCACACGGGTTCTTTTTTTCTTTTTCGCTGTCCGGTTAGCGCTCAGATTGACGTCCGGATTCATGATTGGTTCCATAGCTCTCTCCCGTTCCATAAAAGTCTCGATTGGTTGTGGTGAAGTTCTGCTTAATATCATAGCAACGCGGATCGTCATTGAACTATAAGACATTGTTAGGATCGATAGGGTTTTGTTAGGCATATTCCAAGGGGGAAGACGAATGAATCTGCGGGAAAGCCTTCGCATTTTTAGAAAAAGGATGGGGGCGAAGTTCAGCCTGTCCAAGAAAATGAATATTTTGATTCTGATGCTGTTCATCCCGATGATGGCCATGTTTACATACTCGAACAGCATTTCTTTTAATGTCATCGATAAGGAACTGAAAGCGTCGAACATCAAGCAGCTTTCTTTTTTGTCCAGCCAAATCGACTCCCGGATCAATCAAACCATGGATTTCGTGCTTACGTTCTCCAAAGATCCGAATGTCCGCAAATTCAATGGGCTGAACATATGGGATGACCGATATGACAAGATGCAGACGAGATATGTCATACAGGAAAAAATGATGCTGCAGTCGGGGATTACGAACATCTGGCCGGTGAAATTCACGGTATACTCCCAGCTGAATCAGGAAGCCATCACGAATGCGGATAAAATGGCGAAGTATGATGAGGAATACCTGGAAAAAAACATCACGGGAAAATGGAACTATGGTGACGGCAAAACGCTGACGGACGGAGAGACCCCGGCATTTCACTGGTTTTACACGGATTCGATTGGACAACAGGTCTCGCTGAAGGGAAGCAATCTGGTCGTCCAGGCTACGTTCGAGCATGAGAATATCCAGAATATGCTGGATACATATAAGGCTGGCGGGCAGGGAAACCCGATCTTTTACCGCGAGGGAGAAGCCCCGATTCTGAATCGTACGGCAAGCGTGCAGCTGACGGATGAGCTGGTGCGGTACTTGCAGGGGAAGGAGCTGAAGGATACCTCGCAACAAGTGATTACCCTCGACCACAAGAGCTATTTGGTTAGTGCGGTGAAATCCCTTTATCTGGACTGGTACTTGGTGGACATCGTGCCGCTCGATCAGATTCTGGGTCCGATCTCGTTCAGCCGGAATATGTTTTACTTGACTATGGTCTTGCTGTTCGTCGTAGGCATTTCGGCGTCTGTCCTGCTGTACCGGAATGTGCAGCGTCCGATACGCAAGCTGATCAGGGGTCTGCAAAGCGTTCAGAAAGGGGATTTTCCCGTAAGGATTGATTCCAATGTTAACAATGAGTTTTCGTTCTTGTTCTATAGATTTAATGATATGTCCAGTCAGATACAACATTTAATCGAAAATGTGCTGTATGAGAAGCTGCGGGCACGGGAGGCAACGTTAAAACAGCTGCAGGCGCAGATAAACCCGCATTTTCTATACAACTGCATCGGTTACATGATGAATATGGCGGAGTTGAAAGATGAAGAAGCTGTCGTCTCCATGGGGCATAACCTGAGTGCATATTACCGGTATATTACCCGCATGGAAAAGCCTCTGGCTTCCCTCCGGGATGAAGTTCAGCTTATTGTCAATTACTTGGACATCCAGAAGCTTCGCAATGGAAGAATTCACTATCAAATCGATATTCCGGAGGAAATGATGAGGCAGGAGGTACCGCGTTTGATGCTTCAGCCTATAGTTGAGAATGCCGTCATACACGGAGTTGGAAAAACGTATAGCTCGGGAGAAATTCGGATCAAAGGCGAGATGTCGGATGGTTTCTGCAAGCTGTACGTGGATGATGACGGACCGGGGATGACGGAAGAGAAGCTGGAGGAGCTCAATCTTAAATTACAAGGACCGATGCGGGAAGATATGGGCTACGGCTTTTGGAATACGAACCAGCGCATCGTTCAGCAATTTGGAGAGGGGTCATCCATGAGCTTCCGAAAATCGGAACTCGGAGGATTCCGGACCGAAATCGTATGGAGGCCGACTTCAGAAGAAGAGATTCATCAATCTGTTATTTAAAAAGGGGATCGACATATATGCAAATGATCATTGTTGACGACGAAGCCCATTGGGTGGATAACTTATCTGCAACGAAGCCGTGGCATACGCTTGGGATCGAGCAGGTGCATAAGGCATACTCCGCTCAGGAAGCGCTTCGAATTCTGGAGACGCATCCGATTGATCTGATCATCTCCGACGTGATCATGCCGGAAATGACGGGGATTGAGCTGATCGGGAAAATACGAGAACGGGACAATAGAATTAAATGCATCATTCTGTCCGGGCATTCCGATTTTGAATATACCAAGGAGGCGCTCCGGCATCATGCCGTGGATTATCTGCTGAAACCGCCGGCCGATCATGAATTGATGGGCGCGGTCAAGACAGCCATCGATCAGATCAAAACGGAATGGGAAAGCATCAGTTCTTACGAACGGACGGAGTTTACTCTGCGGGAAAACCTTCCTCTCCTGCGGGGCCAGCTGCTCCTTGACGGACTGCGGGGGGAGCGGATCTCAAGCGAGGAATGGAGACGGAAGCTTGAGAACTATCATTTGCCGTTTCTTTTCGGAGAATGTTCGCTGCTGCTTGTCCGCATGGAGGATGAGTTCGGACGGTACCGTAACAACGGATTGCACCTGATGGAGTACGCCATTATCAATATGGCAGAGGAAATACTCGGGGAGTTCGCTAACGTCTGGGGTGTAAAGGAGGAGCATGGATACTTGGCGTTGTTGCTTCAGTTCAGAACGGAACACGGGGATAACGGCAAAGAATCCCTGCTCGAAAGGTCTGCGACACAGCTTCAAGCCAAAGTGAAGCAGTTTCTGGACGGATCATTATCGGTCGTTATGACGGAGTTCTTCCCATTTCCCGATTCGCTGCCTGACCGGTACAGCCATGCGCTGGCTTTTTTTCGGCAGATTGTCGGGGACGAACGTGAATTCGTGATCCGTGCGGGAGAACTGGAACAACAAGTATCGCAGGGGCCTCTGGACGTAATTCATGCTCCGCCCGGACTCAAAAACCTGCTTGAGGCGGGGCGTTGGGACGCGGCTGAGCAGAAGCTGAATGCCGTATTCGCCGAGCTGGATGAGAAATGGGACGACTCTTGGGAGCATTGTTTGGAAGCCGGTTATGTGATCGCTGCATCCTTCACCCATTTCGCCCATCGCAATGGACATACGCTTGCCGGTTTACTGGGAGAGGACATCGCTTTGCTTCAAAGCTCCGAAGCTTTCGCATCGATCGGCAAGTTGCGGAACTGGTCGCTCGGTTGTCTGCACAAGCTGCGAGACGGTACGTCGAGCGAGGTCAAGGATATGCGTTCGGTTTATGTAAAGAAAATACAAGCTTACATCGAGGAGCATCTGCATCTTGATGTTTCACTTCGTGCTCTCGCTGATCACGTCAACCTCCATCCGACCCACTTGTCGAAGCTGTACAAGATTGAGACGGGTGAAGGGGTCAGCGATTATGTATTCCGTCTTCGCATGGAAACGGCCTGCGACATGCTGAAGAAGACAGAAAAGAAGGTTTACGAGATCAGTTCCGATATCGGTTATTTGGATCCGGCTTATTTCATCAAGGTATTCAAGCGGCAGTTCGGGGTGACGCCGCAGGAATACCGGGAAGGAAAATAACAACATGACAGAGTCCTATGGAAACTAACAAATTCATATAGATGACCTCCCAGGCCCGTTGGTAAAGTAACTCATGTAACAATCTAACAACGTAGGGGGTTAATCAATATGGGGAAAATGAGGAAGCTATGGATGCCGCTTGTTGCCATGATGCTATTCATGTCAGCCTGCAACAGCAATTCCGGCGGCAGCAGTACGGCAACCGATGCCGATTCCAATAAGACTTCGGAAACGAAGACAGAGACGGTATCCGAGGCGGATCTCGCATTTAAAAACGGAAAATATGATCCGCCGATTGAAATCAGCACAGTCATTATGCCAAGGGATTATACCAAAGGCGAGACGAAAGAAAACAACGTGCATGACCGCTGGATGCTTGAGACGCTTGGGATCAAGCACAAGGATACATGGTACCCTGCGGGCAGCGACCAATATAAGCAGCAGCTTCAGCTTGCCTTGACGTCCGGCGAGAAGCTGCCTGATTTCGTCATGGTGCCTACCGATGCGGTACTGACGAATCAATTGATCGATTCCGGGCAGTTTATGCCGATCGATGATTTGTTCGAGAAGTATGCGAACAAAGCGTGGAAGGATCATGCAGCTCAGCATCCTGAACTGTGGTATCCGTTCACGAAGGAAGGCAAGAAGTGGAATCTTCCGATCATGGAATACACCGACAATGATGATACGGTATTGTGGCTGCGCGAGGATTGGATGGAGAAGCTGAAACTTGAGGCTCCCAAAACGATTGCGGACCTGGAAAATATCATGGATAAATTCAAAAACCAGAACCCGGATGGATTGGCTCCGAAATATGTGTACCCGCTCGCTATTTCCTTGAAGAACAATACCAATACCTGGATGGGCGGACTGGATTGGCTGTTCGGAGCTTATGGTTCCGTTGAAGAACAGTGGAATAAGGATGACAGCGGCAATTTGGAATATGGCTCCGTTAACCCGGGCGCCAAGCAGACGCTGGCGAAGCTGCAGGAATGGATGGAAAAAGGTTATATTCATCCGGACTCAGCCCTGTGGGATGAAGGGAAATCGGCTGAAATCTGGACCAAAGGCAATGCCGGTGTGCTGCCAGGCGCCAACTGGGTACCGGACTGGCCTGCCCCGGATCTGCTGAAGAACGTGCCTGGTTCGAAGTATAAGGCATATCCCGTCGTTGCCGGTCCAGATGGCAAGATGGGCACGAAATGGCAAAATTCCGGCGTGAACAGCAGCTTTATGATCAATAAGGATGCCAAGCATCCGGAAGCGATTATTCTGTACTATAACTATCTGCTCGACAACCTGGCGAACCCGACTGCGGGCAGCCCTTATGAATACGGCTTCGCCAAAGGCTACGACTGGGATGAGGTTGACGGACAACCGACCAGCGACAAAGACAAAATCAAGGATTTCTTCGATAAGTTCCCGTACATTACGGGTCCCGCACGTATTCCGGATCTGTACATGAATACGCTCGTGAAACTGGCTGACGGCGCGAAGCCGGAAACGCCATACGAGAAGCAGCAAGCTCAGTTCCGCAAACCGGAAAACTGGTACGCCGCTAAAGTCGTGATGTCGCAAATCGATATCCGCAAGCAAAACTACTTCACAGGTGCAGCGACACCAACCATGATTTCCAAGTGGAATCTGCTTCGTCAGTCGGAGCTGGAGACCTTCAACAAGATCATTTACGGCAAGCTGCCTGTAAACGCATTTGACGATTTCGTCGCAAGCTGGAAAGCGAACGGCGGCGATCAGGTAACGAAGGAAGTTAACGAATGGTTTAAATCCGTTTCACAATGATATACCTCTGAGGTCATTGGAGTTCGTGGATTCATCTTTCAACTGTTCTTTAACACCGCGAAAAGGCATAGCAGCAATAGCTTTGCAATAACAACCCCAATAAGCCGCCCATAGGGGCGGCTTATTTGATTATGTGGATGCTTATTTTATTCATTATCAGGGGACCAAGTCAAAATAATGCCCGTTGCCGGTAAAAATCCGACTCGTGATCCGCATGGGGACTATTTATAATATTGCTGAAAATCCATCCGTTCATGATGGAGGTGAATTTGTGTAAGGGCTTTCTTTTTTGGTTTCCGACAGTATAGTTCAGTTTAGTTCAGCTTTTGGCAAATAGGGCTTTGAATTGCATTGAGTATGATATGAAGAGGTGATCCGATGAGAAGATTCAGCTTGATTGTGGTTTGCTGTATGGTTTTCAGTTTACTGGGCTATGGGGATTCCGGACGCATTTACGCATCAGCCGAGGCTGCAGAATCTGCTTCAACGAATCTGGTTGTCAATGGCGGTTTTGAATCAACCAAAACTAGCGCGGGCTGGGCGAATTCCTTTGGACCCGCCAACTGGGATATTTGGGTTCCCAAAGGAACGCCGATTCTTTCTTCGGATGCGGCCGTGTATTACGAGGGAAAACGATCCGTCAAGATTGCGGCATCGACTCAAAGCCGGGCCGATGTCAACCAAAAGGTCCCTGTCGTTGCGGGAAAAACCTATTTGTTCAGCCTGGCGGTGAAAACAGAGAACCTTACGACGACGACCTCCTACGGCGGGGCATACGTGCGGACTTCGTTTCTCGATCCCTCGGGGAAAAACCTGGGATGGGGTCCTTCCACGCCCAAATTACTAGGCACCAATAACTGGACCCGTCAACAGTTCCAAGTTACGGTGCCAGCGAACACGAGCCAATTCTTCATCGAGATTTTTTTGGAAGAAGGGAAGGGGACGGCTTGGTACGATCAAGTAGGTATGGAGGAACTTGATGTGGGTTCAATCCGTTTGCCGGCGCTGCTCACGATCGAGAAGGATCAGACGAAAGCGATGGAGCCTGTTCTGACGCCGCCGGATACGGGAGATACAACCATCGATTGGTCATCTTCCGATCCAACGGTTGCGACTGTAGATGCAGCGGGTGCGGTGACAGGACATTCCTATGGACAGACGGTCATCAAGGCGGTCCTGAGCAGTGGCGTTTCGGCCGAGACGCTGCTGACCGTCGATTCGGCTTCGAATATGGCAGAGTATAATCAGATGCGTGCCAAATGGTTTAACCGGTTGACCGGCAATGAAGGTTATGATGCCAATGATCCGGATATGGCGTCCGCCGCGAATTCGATTGTGGATAAAGTGACCAATCCGGATCATACCGGTTTCTGGGATACGATGTTAACTTCAGATAATCGGACCGCGCTCTGGGCGGATCAGGCAAGCGCTTGTTCGCCGAGCACCAGCTATTCGAGACTTAAAACAATGGCACTGGCTTTTGCCAGCCAAGGCTCAGCCTTATACCAGAATCCCGGGCTGAAGGCGGATATCACGGCTGCGCTCGATTGGTTATACCTTCATAAATACAACGAAAATACGGTCTACAACACGGGCTGCGGATGGGACTTTGAAATCGGGATCGTCCAAACGCTGAATGATATCGTCATTCTGATGTATGATCAACTATCCGCAACGCAGATCGACGATTACATGAAGCCTGTCGATAAATTCGATGGTGACCCAACGGTCTTTAATCTGGCATATCCTTCCGAAGCCACGGGAGCGAACCGGACGGACAAAGCCATCGGCGTCGCCATACGCGGCATCATCGGCGATAACGGGGCGAAACTCGCGCAGGGAAGGGATGCTTTGAGCAAGGTTTTCCCTTACGTTACATCCGGGGACGGGTTTTACGAGGACGGATCGTTCATCCAGCATTCGAACATCGCTTATACGGGGAGTTACGGCGGAGTGCTCCTTACGGGGATGGCGAATATGCTGTATTTGCTCGGTGATTCTTCGTGGGCGGTAACCGACCCGAACGTTAGCAACGTATACCATTGGATTACGGATTCTTACGAGCCTCTGGTCTATCATGGCGCGATGATGGATATGACTTTTGGCCGGGCGATTTCCAGGGAGCGGAGCACGCCATACCGTGGACCCGCAAATTTGGTTTTGCTCATATCGCAGACAGCGCCTCCCGAATACAAGGAACGTTTGAAGGCTATGGTCAAGGATTGGTACGAGACGGACCCCACGTGGAGCGCTTCCCAGGTGACCAATACGTTTGATCTTACGTTGGTAAAGGCTTTATTAAACAACTCCGATATTGAGCCAAGAGGCGATTTGACGCAAAACTTCATGTTTGCCGCCATGGACCGAGGGGTACATCTTCGGCCCGACTATGCGCTGGGACTCGGCATGTTCTCAGACCGAATATCCGCTTTTGAATACGGCAATGGCGAGAACAAAAAAGGCTGGTACACAGGTATTGGAATGCTCAGCCTGTATAACAACGATTACTCGCAATTTATCGATCATTACTGGCCGACCGTCGACATGATGCGATTGCCCGGAACGACGACGGACGGAACGACGGGAACGTTGAAGGATTGGGGCTCATACCTCAATAGCAAAAACTGGGTTGGAGGCGTCTCGGATGGACTTTACGGGGCGGCTGGCATGAATTTCTCTCTCACCGGCGTAACCGGCAGTAATCTGGAAGGAAAAAAATCCTGGTTTATGTTTGACCATGAAATCGTTGCGCTAGGGGCGGGGATTACGAAAAAAACGGCAGGTTCCCGCTCTGTAGAGACCATTATTGAGAACCGGAAGCTGAATAGTAACGGCGATAATACGTTAACAATCGATGGTAACGTCCAGCCGGGGCAGCTCGGATGGTCCGGGCAGCTAGACAATGTTCATTGGGCTCATCTGCAGGGAAACCTTCCAGACTCGGATATCGGATATTATTTTCCGCAGCCGGCTTCTATTAAGGCCCTTCGCGAAGCGAGAACGGGTTCATGGAAAGAGATCAATGATGGCGGTTCTGCCGGCCCGGTTTCCCGCAACTATGTGAGCCTCGCCTTTGAACATGGAGTTCAGCCGGAGAATGCTTCATATTCGTATGTCCTCTTACCGAACAAAAATGCGGCGGAAACCCTGGATTACAGCAGCAATCCGCAGGTAGAAGTGCTGAGCAACACGGCGGATATCCAAGCGGTGCAGCAAAAAACGCTGGGAATCACAGCTGCGAATTTCTGGAACTCCGGCACGGTCGGAGTCATGTCATCGCAAAATCCTGCTTCGGTTATGGTCAGGGAAGATAACGGCGAAATCTCGGTATCGATTTCCGATCCGACCCGCAAGCAAAGCCAATTGATCGTCGAGCTGCATGAAGCGGGACTGTCTTTGGTCAGCAAAGACGATACGATCCAAGTTTTGCAGGCGGGCGATAAGGCAACGATCCAAGTCAATGTCGGGGGTTCCTTGGGTAAAACGCATGTCGTTACCTTTCGAAAGAGCGCGCCGTAACAAAACACAATAAGCTTAAACACGCCCGAGAAATCGGGCTTGTTTGCATGTTGCAGTCTTGAATAAGCAATGCGCTAATAGGCTTAACCGTATCACAATATAGTCAAAATATTTCTCCTTGATGTAAAAGGATTTTATGTCGAAAAACAAAGATGACATCCTATAATAGATTTATTAACTCGTGGTTGGGAGATGAATTGTGCATGGGCAGCAATGATGCATTGTTTGAGAAGCAGCCGGCACGAATATGGACGGAAGCCTTTCCCGTCGGGAACGGCCGCTTGGGTGGCATGATTTTCGGGGGGATTGGGAATGAACGGATTCAGCTGAACGAAGATTCTTTGTGGTACGGTGGCCCCAAAGGAAATGATAACCCGGCTGCCGTTGGCAAACTGGAGGAAATCAGAAGGCTGTTGTTGGAGGGGAAGCCCGAGGAAGCGGAAAGGTTGGCTCTATTGCATATGACCAATGCGCCCAACTATTTTGGCCCTTACCAGCCTTTAGGAGATTTGTTGATCGAGATGGAAGGTCATGAGGCTGCTTCGGATTATGAACGTGTGCTCGATATTCAGGAGGGAGTGGCATCGATCTCCTATCAAGTCGGATCAACGCGGTATGACCGGCACATCTTCTCCAGTGCAGCCGATCAAGTGTTGGTCATGCATTTGACGGCTTCCCGTCCGGGATCTCTTTCCTTGAGGATCAGGATGAGCCGGAGGCCTTACGAAGGAGAAATCCGTAGGGAGGAGGGCGGAATCCTTGCGATGCAAGGACAAGCCGGGCCTGACGGCGTGCATTATGCGGCTGTGATTCAGGCCGTTACACAGGGAGGAGAGCTTCAGGTTGCCTGGAATTACCTGGATATCCGCCATGCCGATTCGGTCACGCTGATCCTTGCCGCCCAGACATCGTTCCGGTGCAGCGACCCTTACAGAGAAGCGTTGGAGCAGGTTGTCCGCGCATCCGCCATGTCATATGAAGAGCTGCGGCAAAGACATATACTCGATCATCGTTCCTTATTTGATAGAGTCGTGCTGGAACTGAGGGGAGATCGTGCAGAGAACGAGAACGCCCGGCAGCTGCCGACTTCAGAACGTCTTCACCATTATCGCCAGGGCGGAATAGATCCGGGGCTTGAAGCTTTATTTTACCAATACGGACGTTATTTGCTGATGGCCAGTTCACGGCCGGGAAGTCTTCCCGCCAATTTGCAAGGAATATGGAATGACAGCTTTACTCCGCCATGGGAATCGGATCTTCATTTGAACATTAACTTGCAGATGAATTACTGGATTGCCGAGACGGGGAATTTAGCGGAATGCCATGAGCCTTTGTTTGATCTGATCGACAGATTGGCCGTAAACGGCCGCCGCACGGCCGCTTCTTTATACGGTGCTCGGGGATTCACGGCCCATACGATGACGAATTTATGGGCGGACACCGGCATATTCGGAGTATACACGACGGCTAACATCTGGCCGACGGGTGGTGCATGGATTGCCCTCCACTTATGGGAGCATTACTTGTATAGCGGCTCAGAAGAGTTTTTACGTGAACGGGCTTATCCTGTGCTGAAGGAGGCCGCTGTGTTTTTCCTGGATTTTTTGACAGAAGACCCGGCCGGGCATCTCGTCACTTCGCCATCATTGTCTCCGGAGAATCGTTATGTCACGGAAGCGGGGGAAACTGGGGCATTATGCTACGGGCCCTCCATGGATTCCCAAATCGTGTACGCTTTATTCAGTGCATGCCTTCAAGCTGCGGAGCGCCTCGATCTGGATGGTCCGCTGCAGATAGAATGGAAGAACGCCCGCAGCAGGCTTCCGCAGCCGCAGATCGGGCAGTACGGCCAGATCATGGAATGGTCCGTCGATTACGATGAGGCCGAGCCGGGTCATCGCCATATTTCCCATCTGTTTGCGCTGCATCCGGGCGAGCAAATATTGCCCCATCGGATGCCGGAACTGGGAGCTGCTGCGAGGCTGACACTCGAACGAAGATTAACCCATGGCGGAGGGCATACCGGATGGAGCCAAGCCTGGATTGCGAATTTTTGGGCCCGATTAGACGATGGCGAGCAGTCATACGGCAGCTTGCGGAATTTATTAAGCAAAGCTGTTCATCCCAATCTCTTCGGAGATCATCCGCCGTTTCAGATTGACGCCAATTTTGGAGGAGCGGCTGCCATGCAAGAGATGCTCCTGCAATCGCATGCAGGCGAAGTCCGCCTGCTGCCTGCGCTGCCGTCCGAATGGCCTTCCGGCCGCGTCACAGGATTATGCGCAAGAGGCGGGTTCATTGTTGATATCGAATGGTCGGCGGGGCAATTGGCAGAGGCGAGGATCGAGTCCAAGCTGGGCAATGAGTGTCTCCTTTACAGTGAAGCGCCGCTTCAAATATTCGGTTCCCTAGATGAACCAATTGCGGTTCATCCGACCCATCATGCTTATTCTTTGTGCATTCCGGCCGGAACCGCCTGGCGGGTTCGATTGAAATGATGAATGGACTCGTCACTTCTTAAAATGATGGATCAAAAAGTCAAAATAGTGCACATCACTGCTAAAATTCACGCGCGTGACGGCAGCTTTTATTCGTTATGATGGTTCTAAATTCGTGAACGAAAACCAAAGGGGGAGAAGGTCATCATGTGGACCGATGCGATTGAAGACGCGATTGCCAAGACATTACAAAATATCGATAGATTCGGAGAGAAATTTCCTCACGTCAGCCGGAACGGAACGTATGAGCTGAACGATAACAATGACTGGACCGATGGATTCTGGTCCGGGATGTTATGGCTCAGTTATGAGTATTCCGGGGATGAACGCTTCCGCCAGGCGGCTGAAGCCACGGTCGCGAGCTTTCATAAGCGTCTGCGGGACCATGTGGTGCTGGACCATCATGATATCGGATTCCTGTATTCTTTATCCTCGAAAGCGCAGTGGATCGTAACCCGGGATGAATCCGCCCGGCAGCTAACGTTGCAGGCGGCCGATGTGCTGATGAAGCGGTGGCGCGAACCCGGCGGTTACATTCAGGCTTGGGGACGGAAGGAAGATGCCAAGGAAGCGGGCCGGATCATTATCGACTGCCTGCTGAACCTTCCGCTGCTGTACTGGGCAAGCGAGCAGACAGGCGACCCCGCCTACCGGGAGGCGGCGGTCTTGCAGGCAGAGAAGTCCAGGCGTTTTTTGGTCAGAGGCGATGACAGCTCCTATCATACGTTCTTTTTTAATCCCGAGACGGGCGAGCCCATCGGCGGAGCGACGCATCAGGGATATTCGAACGGTTCGACCTGGACCCGGGGACAGGCTTGGGGCGTGTACGGATTCGCGCTGTCCTACCGGTATACGAAGAACCCGTTGTTTCTGGAATCCGCGAAACGCCTTGCCCGGTATTTCCTTGAGCATTTGCCGGAGGATCACGTAGCCTACTGGGATTTCAACGCACCTGTACAGGAAGGGACTTACCGGGACAGCTCGGCATCGGCCATCGTGGCGGCGGGGCTGCTGGAACTCCTCTCCCATCTGGAAGATCAGGACTCCGACCGCGCCTATTTTCAGGAAATGCTCCTGAAATCCATGACGAGTCTGGTAGAGCGGTATGCCACCATCGGGGAGGAAGATGCCGAGGGGCTGCTGAAGCACGGTTCGTATTACGTTCATGGAGGAGTGTCCCCCGATGATTACATGATCTGGGGCGATTACTTCTACTTAGAGGCGCTTATGCGCATGGAGAAGGGGATCACCGGCTACTGGCATGAACGTGTTTAATCGCCTGCGGCAGCAACGACGCCGATTAAGTGAATGACAAAAGGTCGGGGGACAAGATACGATAAGACTAGCATGATTATCCAATATAAGTGGACCAGTGAAAAGATAAGGAATTAGGCAAGAGGGAGAAATGATTCTGATTCCTTGCCAATCATTGGTTTAACTTCTATTGAAGCATGAAAGAGGCGAAAGTCAGGCGTGTTCAAGTTGAACTATTACCGGAGAATACAACTTTCATTCCTTTTGTTTATTATCGTACCGATCATCACCGTATCGGTGATTTCTTTTGCGCTGATCAAAGAAACGATGGTAGAGAAGCTGCAATTGACCAATGAGAACTTTTTGAAGGTCATGGTCGATGAAATCGGCAAGACGATCGATGACGTGACGTTCGCTTCCCATTTTATTGTCAATGACACGAGCTTCAGGACGTACTTGAGAAACTTTGCCGACACGGACCGGCTCCGAAGTTACGATGATTATACCAACTTCACCCAGATCAAAGGCGTGTTTTCCCTCATCACGTCCAAGCCGTTGAACAATAACATCCGGATGTATCTGGTGAACCGAAAGCGCTTCATGATTCCGTCGAGCGAGGACGACATGACGGTCGTGAACAGAAACCTGGATGATCTGTACGCCAAAATCGATTTCAACCAACCGGAAACCTTGCAGTGGCTCGGCATGGATAGAGAGGGCTCTGAGCAGAACGGGACCTATTATATTGCCAGAGTCATCTATGATGGCCACGATAAGCAGTATTTATCGGTTCTCATCATCGGTATCTCCGAATCTTATTTTGACAAGCTGCTGAAGCCGGTGGAGTTCGGCAAGGTTGTTCTCTTCGATGCCAAAGGAAGCCGCATTGCCGGGAGTACGGAGTTGTCCGCGCCGGGACCGGGGGGTTCTCCTTCGACCCTTCGCTCAGAAGTGACGCTCGACAAAACGGACTGGACTCTGGTCTATGAGGCCAATAAAGAGGCGTTTACCGGCAAAATATCGCGGACGTTCTATGCGGGGATCGGGGGCGTCATCCTGTTCTTCATCATTTTCTCGATCTCGTCGATGTACATAGCGAAAAGGCTGCATAGACCGATACAAAAACTGCAGCGCGTCGTCCGGCAATTCGGCATGGGCAATCTGGACGTCAGGCTTGAAGTGAAAGGAAGAGATGACATCGCCGAACTGAGCCACACGCTCAATACGATGCTGGATCAGCTCAAGGGATTGATTCATGACATCGAGCATGAACAGGAGCAGAAGCGGGTGATGGAGCTGGAAGCCTTGTTTATGCAGATCCGGCCCCATTTTCTGATCAATACGCTTAATTCGATCAAATGCAGCCTGATTCTGCAGAAGGATCGGCTGCACAGCGGCATTATCGATTCCTTAATGAGCCTGCTTCGCGCGTACATGAAATTTAACGAGCCGACGACTTTACAAGAAGAGTGCGAACTGATGCGGCATTACATCGATATTATGAAAATAAGGAATGAAATTCCGGTGCAGCTGGTGGTCGATCTGGAGCCGGAATTAACGTCTTGGATTATTCCCAAGCTGATGCTGCAGCCCATCATCGAAAATGCCATTGTACACGGGCTCGTGGATCATCCGGATGCGAAAATATGGATCCGCGCAAGCAGGAAGCAAGGCTACTTTACGATTGAAATCGAGGATAACGGCGATGGGATCGAAGAAGCGCGGCGATTACTGCTGAACGAACAGCTGCAAATCCGCGATTCAGGCCCGGATACCCCGTATGACAGGGTGGGATTGCTCAATGTGGCCCAGCGTCTGCGGCTTTATTTTGGCTCCGATGCCGCGATCGCCCTTGTTCCGAATGAGAGGCGCGGAATGACTGCCGTACTTCGAATACCGGTTCACGACGTCCAGGCTATACTTCCAGGGAGGAATGCAATCTGATGCATAAAGTGATGTTGATTGATGATGACGTGCCGATGCTGAAGGTGCTGCAGCAAATGATCGAGTGGGATTCGCTTCAACTGCATATTGTGGGATCGACTTATTCCAGCGCCAAAGCGCTGCATCTGTTTCAAGAGACCTTGCCGGACATTGTCATTACGGATATCGGACTCCCGCAAAAAAACGGAATCGAGCTTGCAGAGGCATTCCGCCACATGAAGCCCGACACCAGGGTCATCTTTTTAACCTGCCATGAAGATTTTCATTATGCTCAGCAGGCGGTAAAGCTGAATGCCGACGATTATTTACTGAAGGATCAACTTACGGCGGAACAGCTTGAGCAGAGTTTGCAAAAGTCGATCCGCCACCTACAATCCAAAGGGGCTCCAATGGATCAAAAAGCTTCGAATTATAACAGCGATCTGTTCAAGCAAGGGCTGATTCAGCGGGTTTTGGACGGCGTGCATCCGGAAGAGACGCGGGAATATGCAGCGGGGCTGGGCATTTCATGGGAATATCCCTGGTTTATGATGGGGATCGTGCATTTGCATTACGCAACGTATGAACAGCTGTACGCTCAAGACAACATTTCGTTGATATCGTACGGCATTTACAATATTGCCGTTGAACTCGCCGCTACGTACGAGGGGATCACGCCGTTTATGGAGCAGAACCACCTGATCGTTTTGTATAATTACAGGCTGAATTTGGCGGGCAACGCTTATTCCCATTTTCAGGCGTATTTACGGGAGCTGCGGTCCAGAACCGGACAATTTTTAAAATTGCGGTTAAATATCGCCGCCGTAACGGATAAGATAGGACTCGCCGCCGTCGGTTCCTGCCATCACCAAATGATCCAGCACAGACATGAGTTTTATGAGAACGGGGACTTCGTGATTTCGGACATGCCGCTCTTACGGCAGCATCTGTTTTTACCTTTTCCGCAAGGTTCTTTGGACAGGTATAAATCGGATATGGAGCGCGCGGTGCTGAAGAATGATGCCCGCAGCATTCAGGAATTGGCTTCATCCATCGGGAATGCGGCAAGAGAGAAGCGGTTTGAGCCAGGGGAATTCGTCCAGGAGGTTATTATACTGCTGCGCGGCATCGATATGATGTTTTCCGGAAGGAAGTCGGATGAGACCAGGTATGCTTATCTCGCCTCGGCGAGAACCTTCGGGGATGTCATGGAACTTGTAGAACGGCAGCTGGTCTATATTGCGCAAAATAAGCAGAAAGGCGCTGCTTCGGGGATTCAAGAACCCAAACTGCAGCTGATTCAGCAATTTATCGAGCAGCATTTGGCCGACAATATTACCTCGATCGATATGGCCCGCTTTTTATATTTGAATTCAAGTTATTTCTCCCGCTATTTCAAGCGCTTGACCGGCGTTAATTTTACGGATTACGTCCATCAATATAAAATGGACATCGCGGCGAAGATGATGAAAAGCTCCGGGCAAACCCTGGAATCTCTTGCAATGGGACTGGGATATTCGGACCGTACCTACTTCTCCAAAGTCTTCAAGAAATACATAGGCATGACGCCCAGCGATTATAAAATGAAGTATGCCGTCAGCAAATACATTCGATAAATAAACCGGTTCGGGTGAAGCGAAAAGTCAAAATCTTACCCGTACCAAGTCAGAATCCATCCTTCGAAAAGGATGGGTTTTTATTATGATAAAAGAAAATAACACGCTAGCAATAAGGCCTTACAGGCCAACTAATCATGTTGAGGTGATGCGAAGTGGAAGCTGCCAAACCAACCTTTACGAACGAGAAGCTTCAGGATTCCCGCAAATTTTGGACCCCGAAACGGAAGGAGGCCCTCGTCGGCTGGTTATTCCTCGCTCCGGAGATTGTGGGGATGCTGCTGCTGAACGTTTTTGCGCTCGGGTTCTCCCTGTATTTAAGCTTTACGTCCTGGAATCTGCTGTCCGGGGTATCAGGCATTAAATTCGCGGGGCTGGAAAATTACATTCATATGCTGCATGATCCGACCATTCTAAAGGCGCTGAAAAACAATCTGATTTATACCGTGCTGACGGTTCCGGTTCCGATCGCGATTGCGCTCGTTCTGGCCGTCCTGATTCATAACAAGGTGTTCTGGAAGGACTACTTCAAGGTTGTATTCTTCATTCCTTATATCTCGTCCATCATTGCGATCGCCGCCGTATGGAGCGCATTATTCCATCCTTCGCTCGGACCGATTAACCAGTTACTGATGGATCTGGGCATCTCCAATCCTCCGAAATGGCTTGTGGATCCGAAAACGTCGCTCATCTCGATTGCCATCATCAGCTCCTGGGCTGGTCTGGGTTATACGATTATCATTTATCTGGCCGGACTCACCAGTATATCGAGTGAGCTATATGAAGCTGCCGAAATCGATGGGGCAACATCCCTGACGAAGTTTTTTAAAATCACGGTTCCTTTGCTTCGTTCAACAACCTTTTTCCTGATCATTACGATGCTCATCGGCTCCTTCAAAGTGTTCGATATTATCTCCTACCTGACAGAAGGCGGTCCTGATAATTCCTCAACAGTGATCGTGTTCCGAATTTACGAAGAAGGGTTCGTGAATTACAACATGGGCTATGCCTCCGCGATCTCTTGGCTATTATTCGCCATTATCGCGATTATTACGGCGGCAACCTGGAAAATGAGAAAAGAAGAATAGGAGGCGAGAAGGACATGCCATTGTTTCGCAAAAATATTTCGAAGCTGATTACGACAATTTTAATGGGAGCGTTGTCCATCTTCTTTTTGATTCCATTCGTATGGATGATTTCCTCGGCGTTTAAATTTGAAAAGGACGTCATGCGGTTTCCCATTGACTGGATTCCTAAATCTATTAATGTAGTGTACAATTTCAAAGCAGTTTGGATGGGGAAAGTACCCTTTTTACATATTTATTTCAACTCGATCAAAGTCGCCGTCATCGTCACCTTCATTACGTTGCTGGTATCCACCATGGCGGCATATTCATTCACCAAGCTGAAATTCCGGGGGAGAAATCTCGTATTTACGGCGCTGCTCGCCTTCATGATCATTCCGGATCAGGCGACGCTCATTCCTCGGTTCATGCTTGTACGCTGGATGGGGCTGTATGATACGCATAT
Organism: Paenibacillus dendrobii; assembly: GCF_009807035.1. Taxonomy (GTDB): domain Bacteria; phylum Bacillota; class Bacilli; order Paenibacillales; family Paenibacillaceae; genus Paenibacillus_AQ; species Paenibacillus_AQ dendrobii. The sequence goes on along the minus strand of NZ_WUBI01000001.1, from coordinate 2,249,385 downwards.
TGCGCTGATTCTCATGAGCATGTTTTCGATTTATTTCACGTTTTTGCTCCGCCAATTCATGGTGGGGATCAGCGATGAATATATTGAAGCCGCAAAAATTGATGGGGCGGGACATTTGAGAACCTTTGCCTCGATCATCATTCCGCTCTGCCGCCCTGTTCTGGCTACTGTCGCCATCATTAAATTCATTTGGTCTTGGAACGATTATCAGAATCCGCTCATCTTCTTGCAAACGAAGGATCTGTACACCATTCCGCTTGGAATGACCTTGTTTCGGGATGACTACACGACCAATGACGCGATCATGATGATGGCCTCGCTGTCTGCCATTATTCCTCTGTTGGTGATTTTCATCGTGCTGCAAAAGCAAGTAATTAACGGCATCGCATTGGGCGGGGTGAAAGGCTGAGTGTTTCGGGCGCTCAAAAAGGTCAAAAAAGTAATCCATATACCTCAAAATTATGCACTTGCACACCGCGTCCAATTATTATACTGAGGTTGCAAGAATGAGAGGATCTTCCATCTATAGGGGGCAGAAAAATGAGAAGGAAAAGTAAACGAAATCTTGTCGCTTCACTTTGTCTAATGTTAGCCGTGTTTACCGCGCTGAGCGGATGTGGCAGCAAACCGGACTCTGCCGGCGGTACCGGAAAATCGGACGGGCAGGTAACGCTCAAGTATTATAACTGGGACAATGCGGATCAAGAAGGCGCAACCGACGCGATGCTCAAAGAATTCGAGGCGCAAAATCCGGATATCAAGGTAGAACATGTCGTGCTCGTTCCAGGTAACTCCGTTGAAATGCTGAAAAAACTTGATTTTCTGATTTCGTCCGGTGAAGCGGTCGATGTCGTCAATGTTCCGAGTTCAGGGGCTGTTATTGAAAGAGCAGCCAGAGGGGCGTTAGCTCCACTGAATGATTTGTTCCAAAGCGAAGGGGTTAAACCGGAAGATGAGTATTACGTCAATCCCAAGGTAGGCGACAAGTATTACGGAATGCAGATGACTGCGGGTTATCAGTTCGTGCTGCTGAATAAGGACGCTTTGGACGAAGCGGGATTGCCAGTGCCTAAATACGGCTGGACATGGGACGATTTCCGCGATTACGCGAAAAAGCTCACCAAGGGCGAAGGCGTGGATAAACGTTACGGAACGTATTTCCACACATGGGAGCTGTACATGAACGCGCCTGCCCAGACGGTGATGAAAGATCCGTTCCGTTACGATGACGGTACGACCATCCTTGCGGACCCGACATACAAATATTTCTTCCAGCTTCGGAAGGACATGGAGACCGTCGATAAGTCCGCTAAACCTTACGCCGATACGCTTGCGGCCAAGCTGAACTACCGCAGCGAATTCTTTAGCGGCGACGCAGCGATGCTTCTCTCGGGAAGCTTTATGATCCCGGATCCGGGGAATATAGAACAGTACCCGCATGATTTCAAGACGGCATTCGCGCCGGTTCCGCTTCCTCCGCAAAATGCTCTGCCTAAAGACTATGAAGGCGGCAAATATTTCGTGGGCGGCGGACAGCTCGTCATGGGCGCGACATCCAAGCATAAAGAGGAAGCTTATAAGCTGATGCGGTTTATGACGACAACGGATTCGGAATCGAGATCGGAGTTCGCCGGTGCGAAGAAATCCGACCAGAATAAACTGGTGGACCGTTTGATCGGCAAAAATACAGACAAATACGATGTGGATTCACTCAAAAGCACGCTGTTCGGTCCGGACATTAAATATTTGGATGCCTCCCCGATCGTTACAGTAAGTTCTTCCGATCTGTCCAAGGTCATCGATGACGGGTTCAGCAAATTTATGCTGAGCAACGAACCGATTGAAGTGGTGCAAAAATGGATGGTGGATGAAGCCACCAAAATCATCAATGAGAAGGAAGCCAAGTAATAGAAGAGACACCAGCAAGCGCTTTGAAGATTTAGCCATAGTGGCTGATTAACTAACAAACCCGCCCGAACGCCAATGCGTACGGAGCGGGTTTGTTGGTTAGTCTGGGTTAAAATGCCTGAAGCACAAAATAGATAACGAATAGCAGCGAAACGATATAGAAGAGCGGCTTCACTTTGCGCCATTTGCCTACTGCAATATGGAACAGCGCATAGCTGATGAAACCGATTGCGATACCGTCCACGATGCTGTGCATGAGCGGAATGAACGCGATGATGAAGAACGCGGGAAGGCCTTCTTCCATCCGTTCGAAAGAAATATTGCGAACGGCGGGCATCATCAAGCCGCCAATGAAGATGAGGATCGGCGCTACAGCCTGATCCGGTACGAGCGTAATGACCGGCATCGCGATGAGCGAGAACAAGAACAGCATCCCCGTAACGATCGGGGTCCAGCCTGTTTTTCCCCCGGCCGAAATGCCGGCGGCCGCTTCCACGGTGGAAACCGTCGGGCTTGTGCCGAAGATGCCGCTTAGGAAGACGGTAAACGAAGTGGCTTGAATGACACGCTTGAAGCGTTCCGATCTTCCGCTCATGTTCAATTGCGCGTTAATGAGACCCACGTTCTCGAACACGATGACGAGCGTAAGCGAAAAGACGGCGACGATCACAGTCGTCATCGAGACGCCTTTAAACGAGAGATGGCCGAACACGTCTCCATAGGCGGACCAGGAGGAGCTTCCGACGCTTGCTGCCTTTGAGGGCGCGGCTCCGAATAGATAGGCAAGCACCGTTCCCCCAATTATGGCTAGCAGCAGGTTGCCCGGAACTTTGCGCATATACAGGATGCACGTTAGCGCCAGCGTTGCGAGCGTTACGATCACGCCCGGGTCGGCGAACGACTGCACGGCAATCACCGAGGACGGGTCCGAAACGATCACGCCGCCCTTATGCAAGCCTATGAGGACCAGCATGAGACCGATGCCGACCGAGATGGCTTCCTGAAGCGAAGCGGGGATGGCCGTACGCAACTTCTCGATCAGAGAGGTCATGCTGATGACCAAAAAACAAAGGCCTGACATCATGCCGACGGCCAGCGCCTGCTGCCACGTCAGACCCATGCCTTGAACGAGCGTGTAGGTAAACATGGCGTTAATCCCCATCCCGGGTGCGATAATCAAGGGAGCTTTGCCCCATAAGCCCATAATGAAGCAGCCGACCGCGGATGTGAGGATCGTGGCGACAATACCGGCTTCTTGAGGAATGCCGGCATCCGCCAATATCGATGAATTGACAATAATAATATAGACAATCGCGAAAAAAGACACGGCTCCCGCTAACAGCTCCCGCCGCCAATCGCTAGGAGCGAGACGGGAAGCCGGATTAGGTGAAGTTGTTTCCTTTGCTTGCGATGGCGTCCGACTTTCTTGGTGGACCAATTGAATACCTGCTTTCCATAATAGCCCCTCACCCAACCCTTTCAAATATGAAAGATAGACGGCATGAAGCCGCTATGTGCTCGATTGTAACATATCCATAGTAAAAAAGACTATGATCGAGTCAAATCCGACCTTTGGCGGACAAGAGTGACATGCAGCGAAACTTCGCGTTATGAAAGTCGTACAATATCATGGACCCATTAATAAAGAAGTGAGGATGAAGCGTTTGAAGGCCTTAAAGTCTGTATTGTTTGTATGGTTAAGTTGCATATTGCTTTTGGCTGGCTGCGGGATTAACGAGATCCAGCCGCAATCGGAAAGTTTGACCTCGTTTGAAGGCGTGGCTAACTACATCAAAGCACATCACGAATTGCCGGAAAATTTTATAACCAAAAATGAAGCGAAAAAGCTCGGCTGGGATCCTCAGGGAGGAAACTTGCAAGAAGTCGCGCCTGGGAAAAGCATTGGCGGGGACGTTTTCCAAAACCGCGAAAAAAAATTGCCTTATAAAAAGGGAAGGATATGGTACGAAGCCGATATCAATTACACATCCGGACATCGGGGGAAAGACCGTATCCTCTTTTCCAACGACGGTTTAATATACAAGACAGAGAACCATTACGAGACGTTTGAACAAATCAAGTGAGTCATTGGGGGTTCGGAGATTGCGCAATATCATATTGGATGGCAATATGTTCGATAACAAGAGCCAGCTTCATGCCGTTTTAAAAGAAGCCATGGAGCTTCCGGGCTACTATGGCGGCAATTTAGACGCCTTATGGGATATTCTGACGGGGTGGGCCGACATGCCGCTTACGATCCGGTGGATTCATTTTCAAGAAAGCGAAGAGAAACTCGGGGAATACAGCCGGCAGCTGTTAGCGCTTTTCCGGGACGCGGAGAAAGAAATCGAAGGTTTTCATTTAGAGCTCGAATAATAAAATAAAGCGTAGCTTGGGATGCCGCAATGCCCTTAATCCCCGCCTGAAGAGGCGGGTTTTTCTTTGTCTGGGAGGAGGACATCAAAGAGGACTATGAACGATGGATTTACAAACGGGAGATCACGCAATATAATTCATTTGTATATACAAATGAATTTTGGCTCAAAGGGGGTGGTTTGATGGAGAGTCCCGATTCCGATTATTTGCTAAGTCACTGCTTGTATTTTACTGCTGCGCGATTCGGAAGACATATGGAAAAACTGGCCGTCGAGGCATTCGCATCGTTAGATATTCCGCCCTCATACGGGTATATGATCATCACGATCAATGATCACCCAGGCATAACCCAAAAAGAACTATGCCATAAACTTACGATAGCTCCCTCTACGAGTACAAGATTCATCGATAAACTCGTGAACCAATCGCTTGCGAAACGAAAGCAGGAGGGAAAACACATCTTGTTATTTTTGACGGATGAAGGTAGAGCGATGTGCAACGAAATTTACGAATGCTTCAATAAAATATACATGCGTCATTTAGAAATACTGAATAGCAGTCACAGTCAAGAACTGATCCGTTTGCTTCACGAAGCCAATGAAATTATGGAAAAAAACAATCGATAAGGAGTGTTGGAAATGAGTTTATTGACGAATCGAGTTGCGATCGTTACAGGTGCAGGTACCGGTTTGGGGAGAGCGGCCGCAATCCGGCTTGCGGCCGAAGGAGCGGAGGTTGTCCTCGTTGGACGCCGTCAAGAAAAGCTGGAGGAAGTCGCTCAGATCATTGAGCAGACTAACGGCCGAGCCATTGTATATGCAGCAGATGTCACCAATCCAGACGAGGTTGAGCGGCTGCGCGATCATGTGTTGGCACAGGCGGGACGTGTTGACGTGTTAATTAACAATGCCGGAGGTACGGGTACATACAGCACCATTCATGACATGGATTTTGAGGTTTGGGATCAGGTGATCCGTCTCAATTTATACAGTTCCTTCATCGTAACTCATGCATTCCTCCCTGTCATGAGGAAACAGCAATATGGCCGCATCGTATCGATTACTTCAGCGATGGCGAATTTTGTGTACGCGGGGCTAGGGGCATATTCCGCAGCGAAAGCGGGATTGGAAGGATTAATGAGAACGGTGGCGGACGAGGAAAAAGATAGCGGCATACTGGTGAACATGTTCGATCCTGGCAATTTGAAAACAGAACAAAATCCATATGGAGAGGGAGATCCTGCGAGCGTTGTCGATACGATCGCGGATTTGGCATCCTTGCCCGAAAATGGATCTAACGGACAGGTCTTCAGAGCCAATGAATGACACGAATCTCTACTTATAAATCAATGGAAGACGTATGGGGAAGACTGCCTTTGCGCAGAGCGGCTTAAGATGGGGAGTATCGCTTCCTTGGACTGAGCATTCGGCTTGAAATCAATTCTCGACAGAAAGCATGGTTCACAAAATCTGTGAACCATGCTCTTTGTGCTATATTCATAGAATTTACATTGCGCAAATCCTCCGATTACATAATGAACATAAAATTAATATAACTACATTTACATGGAGGATTTGAATGCCACACTTTAACCGCAAGGACCTTTGGGTCAAGAAAATAACGATTGCGATCATGGCTGCGCTGCTGCTTGATCCAGCCGCATCCAGCCTGGGTTGGGGCGGCCATACGGCTCATGCGGAAGAAAGCGATACCGCTTCAGACGACGTTAATGCCAATCCGCCTTCTGCGGAGGAACAACCAAACGACAGCAATGACGCAACCGAAAATGAAGAGAACGAAGTCAGTTCCGAAATTCCGGAAAACCCGGGGGACGCCCAGTCAGCGGAAGATCCGGATGTTCCTTTTGCTTCGTTGGAGAGCTATGCGGTGCCGGAGTCGGACAAGCCGGTCGTCATCAGCAAAGTTTTCGGTGGAGGCAGCCAGAACGAAGATGCGCTCTACAAATATGATTTCGTTGAGCTGTATAATCCGGCAGATACCGAGGTAAGTTTATCGGGCTGGTCCGTTCAATATGCCGTAAGCACGGCCAAAACGGATAGCACCTCGTGGCAGGTGACTCCGCTTCACGGGACAATTCCCGCCAAGGGTTACTATTTAATTCAAGAGGCAGCCAGTAAAAGCACGCTTAATGGTCCGGATCTGCCCACCCCGGATGATACGGGGAGCATCGACATGGACAATAAAGACGGCAAAGTCGCATTGGTAGCCGGTACGGTCGCATTAACGACCGCCAATCCGGCCAAACCTGCGGCTTCTTCGCTGGTCGATTTCGTCGGATACGGTGCGGCACCAAGCTATGACGGCTCTGGCGCTGCGCCGACGCCATCCGCGCAAAAGACGCTGGTCCGCAAAGCGGAGGACCCTGTTCTGGGTACCGGAGTACCAAGCATTATCGGCAGCGACGCGGAGCTGTACGGGAACGGCTGGAACACGCATGATAACAAAGCAGATTTCGATATCGCTACGCTCGGAACTTTCGCACCTCATAATGCGATGTCTTTAACGCCTCTATCGGCCAAAGCCGATGCGAATTTACATACGGTCAAAATGGCTAATCTGCGGGAAATCAGCGCTTCCGACGCACAGTTTGTCGTAACCATGACTACCGGCTCCCTGAAGCAGGGAGAGCTGAATCCGCAGGATTACGAAGTCGGCGGCTTGCCTGCAGGCTTGTCCGTGACCCGGGCGGAAGCCGATCCGCAGCTTCATCAAGTGACGTTCACGATTGGCGGCACGACTACTGCGGATGTAACGTCCAGCGTGGAGCTTGGGATCGTGATCCGCAAATCGGCCGTGTCGTCCGGGGCTTATGACGATTCCCGCACGGTTAGAGGGATCACGCTGGAGAACAACACGCCGAAAATTAGCGGCGAACTGGTATCGAACACGTTAGCCATGAGGGGGCCGACTACTGCTTCCGGATCGTTCGCCATCCGGGTCAAGACGGGAACCGTCAAAGAAGGCGAGCTTACGGATGGTGAATTTACCGTAACCGGCCTGCCTGAGGGATTGAAGGTTCAGGCTATTGGCGATGCGGTGTCCAATCAAGTCATCTTCACGGTTAGCGGGACCGCCGTTACGCCAATCATCGAGGCGGTGCCGCTGACGGTCGTGCTCAAAGCTTCTGCCGTTGTCACAGAAGGGTCGCTCGACTCCGAGCCGATGACAGGGATCATGCTGGACCGATACAAGACACCGGTTCAAGCGGATGAGAAGCGGAGGGCGGAGTTGACGCAGCGGATTCGAGAGGGCAACGCGTATTATAACGATCCGGATGCCAAGAGCTATAAGTACGGAACCTCCGGCATGGCAGCCACGGCTGCGGCTTTTTACCGCGGAGCCCCATACTTGATGTATCAGGATCTCGGTGCCGCCATTCCGATCCCGGACAGCTGGAAGAAGCTCGTGAACGTGAAAACATGGATCGAAGGGGATGCGCACATCGCCAACGTCGGCTTTTACGATGATAAGCCGGGACAGATCATTTTTGATCTGAACGACTTTGACGGATCGTATATCGCCCCTTTCTACCTGGATTTGCTCCGGATGACATCGAGCCTGTATCTGACCCGCGACTCTGAGAAACTGGGCCTCTCGGATGCGGAGATCAGAGACATGGCCACGGATATGTTGAATGAATATATGTTGACGCTGCAAACCCTGATCGGCAACGATAACAAGAATACGGCAGCAACGAAGCTGGACATGAACCATGTTAACGACGGATTCACGAAAACGATCATGACCAAGCTGGCCAAGAAGACCCAGCTCGATCATTTGATCAAGTGGACTGTGCCGACTGCGGACGGCAAGCATTCTACCGGCGTGTTTAACGTGGCAGGCAAAACGGATAAATACCGTCAGCCGAGCAGCGCCGAGAGAGCGGAAGTGGAGCTGAACTGGCAGAAGTACGTGGATACGCTGGCTCCGGACTTTGTGCAGGCGAAGCTGGCGGAAAACCCGGATTATTTCAAGATCAAGGACGTTGCCGTACGCATCTACCAGGGACTGGGAAGCATCGGGTCGCAACGGTATAATGTGCTGATCGAAGGGCCGACGGCAAGCCATGACGATGATATCATTTTGGATGTGAAGCAAGCCTTCAAGCCGGATATGTTCGAAAATGCGGACGGCGCAGAAACGACGCCATACGATTCTTTTCCTGGCGGAGACGGTGCGAGAGTGAAAACAGCCTATGAAAAATTATCGCTGGATGCCGAACCATTCCTTGGCTATTTCAACAGCAGCACCCGTTCTTTCTTCGTCCATAAAATTTCCCTGTATAAAGGGGATTACGAGGATGCGTCTGGAGGAACGTTCAAGACGAAGGAAAATCTTGCCGACTACGTCGGTTATATCGCCAAAGCTTATGCTTATGGGCATGCGCGTTCTTCAGGCCCGGATGATGCATTTGAAAAAAGCGTCATCTCCCAGGTCTACGATAGCGGCGAGCAGTGGAAATCGTTCGAAACGACTCTGCTGAACTTGGGCGAAGATTATTACAGACAGGTTGCGTCGGATTATGAGCTGATGAAGGCGGATCTGATCGGCGGCAAATTAATCGATGTGGCCGGTTTGAGCGCACTTGGTTTGAACGGCGCTTCATTGTCGCCTGCATTCGCTACGGATAAGCTGAACTATACCGCTTCGGTTGGCAGCGACGTATCGTCCATCGAGATGACGGTTTCTTCGCTAGACGGCAAAGCGTCGATGACAGTCAACGGTGCGGCTTATACAACCGGAACGCCGAAAGTGATCGAGCTTCGTCCGGGAGCGAACCGAATCGACGTGATCGTGACGGCGCAGGATGGAGGCACGACCCAAACCTATACCGTTGAGATTCAGCGGCAGGGGTCTACTGGCGGTGGAAATGACGGAAACGGCGGGAACACTGGAGGAAATACCGGTGGCAACGGCGGCGATGGCGGGAATGCAGGTGGAAATACGGGAAGCAACAACGGCAATACCGGTAATGGATCCGGCTCAGGAACGACCACATCACCGGGACAAGGGAATACGGGCGGTTTGGCTCCGGAACCGATCGTCATCGATGCCGATAAATTCGGAAAAGCATTGTCCGACGCGCAGTCGGGTCCTTCCAAGGATCATCAACTGATTTTTAATGTGACAGAGCATGCGACCAACGGGCTGGTTATCCAGCTCCCGCTTGAGAAACTGCAGGAAGCTTCAAAGCTGCTGCCGGACTTGAAGCTCACGGTGAATACCGAAGCGGGCAGCTATAGCCTGCTGGTCCAGACGATTGATTTCGAGAGCCTTGTCAAAGGTTTGGGAGTACAGGGGGGAGCAGGAACCTTCAACATTCGAATCGCACCGATTGCCGGACCGAATCTAGCGGATGCGCAGGCGAAGCTGAAGGCAGCGAACCTGGAACCCGTGAGCGCTACCGTTGAATTTGCATTATTTGCGGAATTGAACGGAAAGCAGTCGGACATCTCTCATTTGGGCAAACACTATTCATCCATGGTCATTCCTTACACAACGAAGAATCCTGCGAACGAGCTGGTGGTCGTGAGAATCAATGCGGATGGAACGACAACGGTCGTACCGGCTGTTTTCGCGGATGGAAAAGCGGCGTTCTACAGCCCGGATACGGGCATCTACGCGGTGGCGCATGCAATGCCGCGGACCTTCGCGGATATAACCAAGCACTGGGCAAAAAGCGAAATCGAACTGCTTGCAGGCAAACGGATCGTGCAGGGAACTTCGGCAGAAGCCTTTTCTCCCGATAAAGTGATGAGCCGGGCGGAATTGACGTCGCTCTTTACCAAGGCGTTCGCGCTTCAGGAAGATCAAGCATCGGCCGGATTCAGCGATGTTGCTGCTGCAGCCTGGTACGCAGGCGCAATCGGCGCTGCTTCCAAAGCAGGCATCGTCACGGGTTTCCCGGGGGGAGAATTCAAGCCTTCCGAAGCACTCACCCGCGAACAGATGGCCGTGATGATGGTGAAAGCCGCCGAGCTGGCCGGCAAGCCGCTCCAGAGATTGTCGGGTGCAGGCGCAGCAGTCCCGTTCAAGGACGCCGACCGCATCAGCGGGTACGCGCAAACAGCCGTGAACCTGTGCCGCGAGGCCGGAATCATTCGTGGGAACCCGGATGGAAGCTTCTCCCCGGCAGCTCCGGTCACTAGGGCTGAGGCCGCGGTCATGATCAAGCAGCTGTTGCAGCAAATCGGATTTATGAATTGATGATTATGCAACATTTCTCATAAATACTTATTTTAAACCACCTTCATCCGAAGGTGGTTTTTTGCTTTTATTCGTATTTCTATGCCTCTATTGTGGATATTTCCCCGTCATTTAGAGGAATGTATCCCCTTACATTAATTCCAACTATTGTATGATAAGAACAGACAGCAGAAGTCGAAACAAAACACAAAAAAACATTTTAAGGGGGATTTGCAAGTGAAAAGGTCATCTTTAGCTCTACTAAGCATGCTCATGGTATTCACTATGTTCCTGGCGGCTTGCGGTAACAAAACTGAGGAAAAAAATACGGCAAGCGAAACGCCAAAAACGGAAACGGAAACTCCGAAAGAAACGGAAGCTCCGAAAAAAGACGTATCCCTGCGTGTGTTCTCGACCTTCGGCGGAACAGATACCGCTCGCGAAGCTTTCCAAGCTGCGCTGGATGAGTTTACATCGAAAAATCCTAATGTAAAAATTGAAAACGATACCATGTCTGCAAATGATGACGGTTTCAGAACGAAAGTCAATACCGACATGAACTCCGGCAACGAGCCTGACCTGCTCTTCTACTTCGTCGGCACTGACGCGCAAGGCTTCGTAGATGCAGGCAAAGTGGTTCCGTTGAACGATATCTTGGATGCAGACGCTGAATGGAAAGCAGGCTTCTCCCCAGCAGCTCTGGAAAATACAAGACAAAAAGACGGCAATATCTATGCTGCTCCACTTACAGGTTTCTATGAAGGATTGTTCGTAAATAAGAAAATTTTCGCGGACAACAACCTCGAGCTTCCTACAGACTGGGAAAAAATGAAAACAGCCGTTTCGACCCTGTCCAAAAAAGGAATTATTCCGCTCGCGGCACCATTTGACCAATCTCACTACGTCATCGAGCACTTTATCCTGTCCGCTGCTGGTGCTAAAGGCCATAACGCAGGTCTGGCAGACGGCATCGATCCAAACTGGGAAAAAGGCTACGCTGCTATGAAGGAACTGTATGACCTGGGAGCATTCCCTAAAGATGCGGCAACCATCGACCTTGGCATGGCTTCCAACTACTATGCCGAAGGTAAAGCAGCTATGATCATTGAAGGTTCTTGGGCTATGAACAACTGGAAAGAACCGAACGTGATCGACAACACAACGGTTCTTCCGTTCCCTGCGATCCCAGGCGGCGTTGGCACAGGTAAAGACGCTATCGGTGGTTTCGGAACAGGCTTCTACCTTACCAAAGCAACTTATGACAATGCAGACAAAAAAGATGCTGCAGTCGCATTGTTGAAACACATGACTTCTCCTGCGGTTATCGAGAAAATCGCAATTGCTAACGGTGGTACTCCAGCTGCAGCTAACGTTGAAATCAAAGGCGTAAATCAAACGGCAACGGACGGATTCGCGATGGCAGCAAGTGCTACTTCTGTCAACAACCCTATCGACTCGATGGTAGCTCCTGAAACCTTCTCCACGTTGCGTGCAGGTGTTCAAGCGGTCGTAACAGGTAAGAAGTCACCAGCTGACGCGGTTAAAGAGGCAAAAGATATCGAGGACGCTAATAAAAAGTAATCTTATCTTTTGAGAGATTCTGAATTAGTTAACAAAACGCCGTCCTCTTTTGAGGCGGCGTCATCTTTTAAATACCCGAATGCTAGAGAAAATAAAACTCAAGTGGTGATAAATATGAAGGGCGATCGAAAGTATATCTGGATCTTTTTGTTCCCTATGGCTGCGTTTTTGACCGTTTTTTTATACTATCCGTTTTTCAAAAGCGTGTATTTCAGTTTCTACAGAACCAAAGGATTCTTCGATAAAAAGTTTATCGGATGGGACAACTATGATCGGTTGTTCTCAGATAAACTGCTGGGCGCAGCAACGCTGCATACGCTGGAAATTCTGGTGTATGTCCTAGTCTTCCAGGTGGGCATCGCTTTGGTGCTTGCGGTTATGGTGGATAATATCAATAAGTTCAAAGGTTTTTTCAGATCCGTGTTTTTCTTTCCTGTCGTCATTTCCGGTACAGCTATTTCCTTGCTGTTCGTTTTATTCTATAACTATAACTTTGGGTTGCTCAATAGTATCTTGGCGAACTTTGGACTTGAGAAAGTGCTGTGGCTGAGTGAGAACAACGCGCTTAAAGCCATCGCGGTTCCGACCGTTTGGCATTATGTCGGATTTTATTTCGTGTTGTTCGTGACGGCCATGTCTAAGATTCCTGAAGATTATTACGATGCGGCCAAGCTTGAGGGAATTACGGGCGTTAAGAAAATGGTGAAGCTTACCATCCCGCTGATTCTTAGCGATATCAAGGTTGTTATCACGCTTGCCATTACCGGTACACTCAAAGTGTTTGACTTTGTCTGGGTTATTTCCAGAGCACAAAACGGTACGGATGTGCTGGGAACCTATATGTACAAAAAGGCAATGGTCGATCAAAACTTCGGTTACGGCTCTACGGTTGCGATCTATATGGTCGTACTCGGGGTTGTTATCGCATTGCTTGCGAATCGTTTGTTAAAGAGCGAAGAAATCACATACTAAGCTGTTTATTAGGGGTGTTATTGTTATGCAGCCAGCTATTAGTAATGGACAACAGATCCAGCACACAAAATCGAAACGACATTTTCGTTTTGGTACGGCCTTCATGTATATCATATTGTCAGCCTGGGCTTTAACCACGATTTATCCGATGTTTTGGATCATTAATAACTCATTCAAGGTATCCCGGGATGTCATGAATAAATCATTTTCATTAGCTTTAGACCCTGTATGGATTAACTATACAACAGCCTTTGAAAGAATAAACATTGGAAAAAGCTATATTAATAGTTTGATAATGTCCGGCGGTACCGTGTTGTTCGTGCTGCTGCTGGGCGGATTAGCAGCATACGTATTATCCAGATTCACCTTTGCGGGAAAACGGTTTATTTATTCCGTATTGTACGCCACGCTTCTCGTACCTGCATTCGCGACGGTAGTGCCGGTATATGAGCTTTTGATCAAAACCAAACTGGTCAATACGTACTGGGGACTTATTTTGCCGCAAACCGCCGGGAACTTGACGTTCGCCACACTGGTTATCGCAGGCTACATGACGACCATCGCCAAGGAACTTGAAGAAGCCGCATTCATGGACGGATGTAATCGTTGGCAAATGTTCTTGAAGATTTTTATGCCCGTATCCAGACCGGCATTTGCTTCCGTAAGTATCTTTGTATTTTTATGGTCGTATAACGATCTGTTCTCTGCGCTCATTTTTGTGAATAAAGAGAAGGTTCGTCCGATTGTTGCCTTGTTGAATGAAATCAGCTCGCAGTACGGAACCGACTTTGGATTGATGGCGACAGCGGTGACACTGACGGTTTTACCGATTTTGGTGATCTACCTGTTCATCTCCAAATTTATTGAAAAAGGCTTAACCGAAGGCGCGGTCAAGGGTTAGACATAATTCTCACGAACCGCATACAGTCATCATATGAATAAAGTGAAGCCGCTGAACAATCTTCATGTTTAAGCGGCTTTTCTGGATTCAGTGAGGGAGGAAGATCCGATCGGCCTGCCGTCTGGTCATCTAAGGTGCTGTAGTTTCGGATTTGTATTTTTACGATTGTTTATCAGAATAAAGTAATAAAGCGTTAAATCATACGCTTGCACCACTTAACCGATTGTAATACAATGCTTTTAATTTAATTCCTCAAACCTATTTTGAAATAAGCGATGAAGGAAAGAGTAAGCGGAGAAAGGTCTTAACAGGGACGGCATGCCGATAGACTGAGAGCATCCGAGGAACACTGTCCGCCGAAGTTCATTCTGGAGCTGGTATCTGACAGCCTGCATGGATTATGCTGGCCGTAGGAATGCCCGTACCCTTGCGTTAAAAGGTCTGAAGTGAGATATGCCTCTATGAACGGGCATGTCTAATAAGGGTGGTACCACGACTCCTCGTCCCTTGGCGACGGGAGTCTTTTTGTTTTTTTTTAATAAATTTGAACTATAGTTTATTCTCCCATCTTCCGAATTCCATGGTGTTACCATCAAGATGGATGATCCATTCTTTAGTTCAGTTTATAATTTAGATCATAAAAGGAGAGATTCGAGATGAGTCAGGGAAGATTAGAAGAGCTGCGCACGAAATTGGATGAGGTGAACCTTCAGCTGCTGGGGCTGCTGTCGGAACGCGCCAAAATTGCGCAGGAGCTCGGAGTTGAGAAAGAAAAGCAGGGCGTTCCGAAATTTGATCCGGTGCGCGAGAAAGAGATGCTGGAGGCCTTGGTAGCCAGCAACGAAGGTCCTTTTGATCACGAAACAGTGCGTCATTTATTCAAGCAAATTTTTCAAGCCACGCTTTCGCTGCAGCAGGTCGACCATAAGAAGCATTTGCTGGTCAGCCGCAAAAAGAAGCAAGAAGATACGATTATCCAGCTGGGCGATGTGTCGGTTGGCGGCAGCAAGCCAATCATGATCGCAGGTCCTTGCTCGGTTGAAAGTTACGAGCAGGTGCGTACCGTTGCCGCGGCTCTGAAGGAAGCTGGCATCACCGTCATGCGCGGAGGCGCGTTTAAGCCAAGAACTTCGCCTTATGATTTCCAGGGCCTTGGCATTGAAGGGCTGAAGATCCTGAAGGAAGTGGCATCGGAATTCGGTCTGAAGACGATTAGCGAAATTGTGGATCCGGCCCATATCGAGCTGGCTTGCGACTATATAGATGTCATCCAAATCGGTGCAAGAAACATGCAGAATTTCGAGCTGCTGAAGGCGGCAGGGGATGTGAAGACGCCGATCCTGCTGAAACGCGGCCTGGCCGCCACGCTCGATGAATTCGTTCATGCGGCGGAGTACATTGTTTCCCGCGGAAACACGCAGGTCATGCTGATTGAACGCGGCATCCGAACCTATGAAAAAGCAACGCGCAACACGCTGGATATCTCGGCCGTACCGATTCTGAAACAAGAGACGCATCTGCCTGTATTGGTTGATGTTACGCACTCCACAGGACGCAAGGATATATTGGCACCGTGCGCCAAAGCAGCCTTGGCTGCAGGAGCAGACGGCGTGATGGTTGAGGTTCATCCGGATCCGGCCACGGCGTTGTCTGATGCTGCGCAGCAGCTGAACATTCCGCAGTTCCATGACTTTTATCATGCAGTGAAAAGCTCCGGACTGATGTAATGAAGATCGGAGCGCTAGCAGCATATCTTGAAAAGAATAACGGATACAAGTATTCGTAATACAAAAAGGGGTCCCGCTCGGGGCCCTTTTTTGATATTGCCAAAATTAATGGTGATGTTACCGGGCAGCATTTGCTTCTGCCGATTTCCGTGCTGCTTCCGACTTCTTGGGTTTGAAGCATACTTCCAGCAGCAATCCGAGGAGATACACCGCTGCACCGAAGAGGTATGCCGACGCAAAGCCTCCGCCGAATTCAATGAACACGCCTGCCAGGATCGGGCCAAGCATTTGCCCCACCGCATAAAAGACGGAAATGAAGCCAATGACAACCGAAACATAGCGCTGAGGCACCTGATGTGAGGCTTTGGCCTGGATAAGGGTGGCTATTCCGCCGATGGTCGAGCCAAGGAGAGCGCCGGAAATCAGAAAGCTGATCAAATTCTCAAACAGCACCGGCAGAACGTTGCCCGCTATAGCGGCTAAGATCGAGAGAATCAGCGCTTTCCGCAGGCCGATCCGATCGGAGAGGGCGCCCCATCCAGGTCCTCCGATGACTCCGAAGATGCCTGACACGGAAAAACATAAGCCGGCAATCGTATCCGAAAAATCCAGCTTGATCATATAACTCGTCTGATACAGGAGAGGGACAAGATATGCCATTCCAACTGCGAAATACAGGCAGGCCGTTAGCAGGATGTTCTTGTTCCGAAACCAGTTTGTCTTTTGCGGTGCTCCCGCTTGCGCAGAGTTGGCGGGTGATACCCTTCTCAGTACAACGGAGGATGCAATGAGAACCAGTAATGAAAAGATGGCGAAAATAAGCCAGACCCTCCGATATCCCGGCTGAGGAGCATGAAGCACAATGAGAGGCACAACGATGCCGCTCAAGAACATCCCGATGCCGGCTCCGCTGAGGAGCAGTCCGAGCACGATACCTCTTCGATCAGGGAATGAAGCGATCATGATGGATACCAGCGGAGTGAATACCAGGGCACTTCCCCCGCCCATGATGAGAATAGAGATGCAGGCAAGGCTAAAGGAAGGAGCGGTTGCCAAAGCAAACAAGCTAATGACAACACCCCAGCCGCCGATGAAAAGGACCTTCTTCGCTCCCCATTTCATGGTTAGGGGGCCTGATAATCCGACCGTAATCAGATAACCCAGGAACATCATTGTTCCAAGCAGCCCCGCCTCTGAATTGGACAGGCCAAGGCCCGTCTTCATATAAGGGAGTACGGCGCCGAAAGCAACGCGAGATAAACCCGTGGTAGCAATAATCAGAAACATGCCGGTCAGGACCAGGGGCCAGAAAGAACGGCTGCGGACAGCGGCGGATGTTGTGGTTGATTCCATCTTCGAAAGCCTCCTTCGTAGTCAAACTACTTGTCATTATAGGAGACGGGGTCCCATACGACTACCGGATGACGGATAAGAAGGAGGTTGGACGGATGATTGTTTGGTTAGCTCCTCATGCGCAGCCATTCGGAAGGATTAACGCCAAATCTGAGGCGGAATGCCTCGGTAAAATGGCTTGCATTGGCATAGCCTACCTGCGCGGCTACGCTGCTTATGGTAACGTTCCCTTTCTCCAGAAGCGACATCGCTTTAAGCATGCGCTGCTCCCGTAAATAACCGAACACGGTGGTTCCGAAGATTTCCTTGAATCCATGCTTTAACTTGAAGTCGTTCAGCCCGACGAGTCGCGAGAGTCCAAGCAAAGACGGGGGACTCTCCATGGAGGTGATCAACAACAGGGCCGCCTGTTGAATTTTATCCCGGTCCGACCTTGACAGATGCGATGTGCCCGAAGGCTGCCCTTTTTCAAAGAAAAAGCGTTCAAAATATATGGACAACAGTTCCAGGGACTTGGCCTCCAAGTAAAGGCTGCGGGTTGCGTGGCTGTAAGGACATGCGAGCATTTGGAGCAGGATGTCCGATACTGCAGAATCAATGGGCTTTTGATAGATACGGAAAGGAGTCTCGCCGAGAATGCTGGAGAAATCCATTTTTTCGCCTGCGCTGCAACCGTGCATGAAACGGGCATACAAGGAGACGGGAATTCCAAGAGCCAGGGAGCGGACAGGCTGGCTTTTGGCATATTCAAATACCGCTTGAAAATGGTTCATAAACTGAAGTGAGCAAGTGCCCGGAGATAGTTCATGTGATCGTCCCGAAATACTGAATCCGCCTGCGCCTTCCAGGCAGAAGCTGAGCTCAACCATCGCCGATTTGGATGCAAGGGTAATGGATCGGTGATCCGATAAATGATAGTCTGAAATGACGATTTCGATCCCGCTGGTTGTAGACATCCGCTGGATCGATCCTTCACCATCATAGGGAGTGAAAACCATGTCGGTATTTTCTCCAAAGGCACCTAGATAGGGGTTCATGCCCAGAAAGTAATGATCATAAATATCACGCAAATAGGTTGTCGCCATCGTTGATTGTAACTCCTTTATGCGTAAATGGATTTGGAATGTACAAAGAATATAACATAAAACGCATGTGTCCTGTGCTCGCCGGGGCTATTGGAGCGATCCGGATGTTGGTTAGGCGAAGTGTTTTGGCGTTCGTCAGTGAATGTATTACCTTTGCATAATCTGATCGTCTATAATGAAATAAAATAGAATCGAAGCACAGAAAGGATCAAAAACCGTGACATTACAGCAGCTGAAATACGTAATCGAGGTCGCCAACCGGGGCTCCATGAATGAAGCCGCCAAGCGGTTGTTTATATCCCAGCCCAGCCTGTCCAATGCGATCAAGGATTTGGAGGAAGAAATCAGGATTACGATTTTTGAGCGTACGAACAAAGGCATATCTCTGTCCAAGGAGGGAGCGGAGTTCCTGGGTTATGCACGGCAGGTGATTGAGCAGGCGGAGCTGCTGGAAGGCCGGTATTTGAACGCGAAGCCCTCGCCGCAGCACTTTTCGGTGTCGACCCAGCATTATGCTTTTGCAGTTAACGCATTCGTGAATCTGGTGCGGGAGTATGGTCATGATGAGTATGAGCTAGCGCTGCGCGAGACCAAAACCCATGAGATTATCCAGGATGTCAAAAGTCAGCGCAGTGAAATCGGCATTCTATATCTGAACGAGTTCAACAGCAAGGTGATCAATAGGCTCCTGAAGGATGCGAATTTGAAATTCACAAGTCTGTTTACGGCAAAGCCGCATATTTTTATCAGCGTTCAGAATCCCCTTGCGAAGCAGTCGATCGTAACCGTTGATCAGCTGCAGGACTATCCATACCTGTCTTTTGAACAGGGAGAATTTAATTCATTTCATTTTTCCGAGGAAATTCTGAGCACGCTGTCGCATCCGAAAAGCATTCGTGTCAATGACCGGGCGACACTGTTCAACTTGTTGATCGGTCTTAACGGCTATACGATTTCAACGGGCGTACTGAGTGCGGATTTGAATGGGAACGAGATTATCCCGGTGCCTCTGGATATTGAAGAAACCATTAAGGTTGGTTGGATCTGCCATCAGAATGCGGCCTTGTCCAAGCTGGCGTCTGCTTATATCGAAGCGCTGCATGAAGCGATTGCGAATTGAGAATCGGGCGTTCGTGACGGGAAATGAGAACAAACTTCGTTAGATATAGCTTTTGGCTATAACCGGCTATAGTTATTAGAAGTTACGCTATAACCGTAAAGGTGTGATATCTTTCTCTTAACGATATAGACGGCTGGAGGAGAATGAAGGATGAGCACAATAACGGAAAATGCACAGCAAAGAACAGCAACGCCTTTTAGACATGATCACGTGGGAAGCTTTCTGCGCCCGGAAGTATTAAAAGAAGCGAGAGCCCGCTTTCAAAATAACGAGATTTCAGCTGCCGAGCTGAAAAGCATTGAAGACCAGGAGATTATCAAGCTTGTCGAGAAACAAAAATCGGTTGGCTTAAAAGCCGTGACAGATGGCGAGTTCAGACGTTCCTGGTGGCACCTGGATTTCATGTGGGGGTTGGACGGCGTTGAAAAGCAAACCGTGGATCAGGGCTACCTGTTCCAGGGCGAAGAAACCAGAGCTGAAACGGCGCGCCTGTACGGCAAAATCGGCTATACCGGACATCCTTTTGTCGAGCATTTCAAATTTTTGAAGCAAGCGGCAGGGGACGATGCGATTGCTCGCCAAACGATACCGGCCCCAGCCCAGTTTCTTGCCGAACTGCAGCGCGCGGACAATAAAGAGAGCACGGATGCTTTCTATAGCAGCACGGGAGATCTGGTGGAGGATATCGCCAAGGCTTATAAAGCAGCAATTCTGGACCTTTACGAGGCAGGGTGCCGAAGCGTGCAGTTGGACGATTGCACGTGGGGAATGCTCTGCGACAAAAACTACTGGGAAGCCAGACAGCAGGAGGGCGTCAATGTTTCGGATATTACGAAGCTGTACGCCACCTTGAATCAGGAGGCGATCACCGGTCTGCCCGAGGATCTGATCATAACAACGCATGTCTGCCGCGGTAACTATCATTCGACTTGGGCATCTGCCGGAGGCTATGAGCCTGTGGCGGAAACACTCTTCGGTGTGGATCATATCGATGCGTACTATCTGGAATTCGATACGGATCGCGCAGGAGACTTTGCACCGCTGAGATTCCTGAAGGACCAGCAGGTCGTGCTGGGACTTCACTCCTCCAAGACAGGAGAGCTGGAAGATAAGCAGGAAATCATCAATCGGATCAAGGAAGCAGCGAAATATGTGGACATCAATCATATCTGCCTCAGCCCGCAATGCGGATTTGCCTCGACCGAAGAAGGAAATATCCTGACGGAAGAGCAGCAGTGGAATAAGCTGGCTTTTATCAAAGAGATCGCCGATGAGATTTGGAAATAAGTTCATAAACCGTCACTGGAAAATATTCCGGCTGGCGGTTTTTTTTGCGAGCAATTCAACAGCGAATCACCTTCTGCCCGCTGTGAAAGCATGGCAATCGAAGATATTCTGCCTCATTAATAGGCTCCCTTTTGCCAAATCGATCTGAAATCGGATTGTGGGGAACATAAAGCCAAGAGAAATTGAGATAAACGAAGATATTGAATGACAAAGTTGTATAAATGATAGGTAATCCATTAAAGGTATCGAAAAAGCCCCGAATTCTGTGTTCCCCATGCTTTACAGTTTGCTTGCTCAGGCGTATATTCAGTTCATTGTTAGTCTTTTTGCAGGCCATTGAATTTACGCTGAATTTTCATTGTGAAAAGCGGGGGAACCATATTGGCATAGACTTTCATTTCTGCTATCGGAGCGGGTGATGTCAATGCAAGGGGTGAATCGGATCAGATGGTCATAGGCCGTCTGCATCCGTAGGGCAACTCTCACTGCCCGAATCCGTCAGCTAACCTCGTAAGCGTCGCTATGAGAGAGGAGTGAAACTGTGAGCTATGAAACGTAAGCACAGGGTACCCGCTCTGTGTTTTTCTGTGCGCTAATTTAATCATTTGTCTATATCGCTGAATTTCCGCGGATCGCGGAAAGCGGGGGAACCGGCCGTGACGATATGTTGATGATCGTCACATGGGGTGAATCTCATGCCAATGAGTAGGGCTACTCTTAAGTCCGAATCCGTCAGCTAACCTCGCAAGCGTAACAAGAGAGGCAACCTGTATATATGCGGTTTTGAACAAGGCTTTTTTCGCCTTGCGCAAAGAAGCATTGAGAAGAGGTCCTCTTTTCGATGCTTCTTTTTTTGCGTTTGTTTTTCATCTGCCTGAAGAAAGGCATCCATGGCATCACGTTAAGGTAGAGAGGAGAAGGAAGTTGCCCAACATACAAGTGAACGGAACCACATTATATTATGAGACGCATGGCAGCGGCGCGCCGATTGTCTTCATTCATGGACATCTTTCAACCCACCATATGTTCGAGCCGCAGATCGAATATTTCAGCCAGCGGGCACAAGTAATTGTGCTCGATTTAAGAGGTTACGGCAATTCCGGAAAATTAAACGTCGAAGTTGAGGATATTATAGATACGCAGTGCAAGGATTTGAATGAGCTGCTGGATAAGCTGAATCTTGCCAAAGTAACGCTGGTTGGTTGTTCGAGCGGAAGCTTGCTTGCGCAAAAATTCGCGGCATATAGTCCGGATAAGGTGAATGCGCTGGTGCTGGTGGACAGCTATTTTTTCGGCCCGTACGGGACAAAAAGCAGCCTCTGGAAGTTTTTTGAGGCATGCAGTTGGATATCCTATTATCTTCCGGCAGAATTTTTCCTCAGGTCGCTTCGGGTGACTTATAACCGGTGGGTGCCTGCTTACAGCATACTAAGGGATGAATTGTTCCACAAACGGCCGACGGAATCCATCAAACAGCGGATGGCGTTACTGAAAATCGATGTGGACTCTAACTCTTCGCGCCTGAGAATGCCTATATTATGCGTGGCCGGCAAGCAGAGTGAATGGTTCGTCAAGCAAATGAACCGAGCTGCAGAAACGTTCGCATGCGCTCAAAAGGCCGTCATCGACGACGCCATTTATCCGAGCCATTTATGCCAACCTCAGGAATTCAACCGCATCCTGCTGAATTTTATGATCGACCAGCGCATTTTTCGCGTGGAGAAGCAATGGGGGTGAACGGGGGCTGCAGGAGGAAAAGGCAGTAGCGGAAAAGCACAGGAAAAGGTGATGGGATGAACAAGGAATACAGACAATTGAAGTCGCTGCTGCATTTGCTGGATCGTGAAGAGCGCTGGTTTACATTCGCGGAGATCGAGAAAGAACTGGGCATATCCGGCAAATCCGTCAAGAGAATCGTGGAGGAGGCCGTAACGCTGCTTCCCGCTTCCATGCAGATTGAGGTATCCAGGGGGAAAGGTATCATCTTTTACCGGGACCGGCACGGAACGACTGTCCGGGAAGTCCTCGCGTCCCTTTTCAGGGAGACTTCCTATTTCCGGCTAATGCAGCTTGTACTGACGAAAGACGGAGAGGCTTCCGCCGAAGAAATGGCAGAGGCCCTTTTTATGAGTTTTTCCTCTTTTAAAAAATGGATCATACATCTCAACCAAGAGGAATTGCGTCCTTTCCATCTACGTATGACGTATTCCTCGCCCACGCTCAAGGGGAATGAGATTCATATCCGGTATTTTTTATGGAAATTATTCACTGAAGCTTTCCCGACGACGGGATGGCCGTTTTCCGGTATCGACGATCAGCAGTTGGACGGCTGGGTGACGGAGATCGAGCGGGAGAGCGGCATGATTTACTTTCTGAATTCCAAACGTAATTTATCTTTTCTGATGGCGATCGTGGTGGAAAGGGTTCGGCGCGGACACGGCATTTCTTTGAAAGGCGGAAGCTACGCTTGGGAGCACAACCTGTTTTACGGACCGGTAACCCGGCTTTCTGAAAAATTGATGCACCGCTACCAGATTCATCTGACCTGCGATGAGGTTTATTTTTTGCAGTCCATGTTCAGTCTTAGCCAGTATCATGTGCCGGATGGTAATCTTAGGAACGAAGGGCAAGAGTGGACAGCAGACAAGGGGAATGAAGAGGAATGCCTTATGGTTGACCTGCTCATCACCCTGTTAACCCGTGCATTTCCTGCGTTAAATGCAGGTGACAGGTTTCGCTCTGAAGTTGCCGAATTCATCGATAAGCTGCGGATTGATCATGCCATACCCGAGCTTATGGCCGTCTCTCGCAGCCATCTGACTTCTTACATCGAACAGGCGGAACAGCCTATTTTCAAGACCGTTTCGGAGTGCATGAGCAGCTGGGAAAAGAGTTACCCTGCCATATCTTATAATGATTACCATTTAACCAAGCTTACGTTCATGATCAGTTCCAGCCTCAGGTATAGGAGCAAGAAGGCATTCCTCATTGTCGGGGAAGAATTCTCGGTCCGGCATTACGTCGCGAAGTTGATCAAAAGAGAGATTGGCGACGATCTGACGATCGAGACCTCGATTTTGCATGGTCTAACCGATGAAATCGTTGCGCAGCATCAGATTGATTTCATCATCAGCACCATCCCCGTTTCCTTGACCAGCATCCCGACAGTCATTATTTCGACGATTCCAACGAAAAGAGATTTGGAAAATATCCGGCAGGAGCTGCTTATTTGAGTGGTTGTGGTCCTTTTTCTCCCTTATCCAACGGCCCCAATTGGACTAGTTTCTCTGCCGGACTCCTTTTAAGATGAATATTGTAAGCGATTACGAATTCGCAAACAGTTATTTTGAAGGGAGAAACATCAACATGAGTATTCATATGGAAGCTAAAGCCGGAGAGGTTGCGGAACGCGTTCTGCTGCCGGGTGATCCGCTACGGGCCAAATTCGTTGCCGAACACTTTCTCGAGAACGCTCGTTGTTACAACGAGGTCAGAGGGATGTACGGGTATACGGGCTTATATAAAGGAATTCCCGTCTCGGTGCAGGGCACGGGGATGGGCAATCCCTCGATGAGCATCTACGTTACGGAGCTGATCCGGGATTACGGCGCGAAGAAGCTCATTCGGATCGGCACATGCGGTGCCATGCAGAAAGAACTGCAAATCCGTGACATTGTTCTAGCTCAAGCGGTTTCCTCGGATAGCAATATGACAGAGAAAATTTTTCTGGGCTGCAACTATGCGCCGTCAGCCGACTTTGACATGCTGATGAAGGCCTATTTGCAGGCGAAGGATCGAAACGCCAACGTATTCGTAGGCAACGTCTACAATTCCGACGAGTTTTACAGGGAGACCATGGCAAGGTTGCATAAATTCATGGAGTTCGGCGTCCTGTCCGTGGAAATGGAAAGTACGGCGCTATATACCCTGGCTGCCAAATACGGCGTTAAGGCGCTGTCGATCTTGACCGTAGGGAGCCAGCTGTTAACGAATGAACGGTCCGCGCATAAAGACAGCGAACAGTCGTTCAATCAAATGGCCGAAATTGCGCTGGAAACCATTATTGCGGAGGATTAAGGCACCGAATCCCAATAATTTGTGATTGTATTCACATGTGTCGAGGGGGACCAAATATGAAATATGTGATCGCTTTGCTTGGACTGGTCGTCGTTTTGGCGTTTGCATGGATCGCCAGCTCCGATAAGAAAAATATTAAAATCCGCCCGATTATCGTCATGATCGCCTTGCAAATCGTGCTGGGGCTAATCCTCCTGAAGACAAGCATCGGCGAATTCCTGGTCAGGGGTTTTGCGGACGGCTTTGCCAAAATCCTGAATTTTGCCAATGACGGCACCGAGTTCGTGTTTGGCGGCATCGTGAATGAAGGCATACACTCGTTTTTCTTCCACGTGCTGATGCCGATCGTATTCATGTCGGTGCTCATCGGAATTTTGCAGCATTACAAGATTCTGCCGTTCATCATCAAATATATCGGGCTTGCGCTGAGCAAGGTCAACGGCATGGGTAAGCTGGAATCTTATAACGCCGTTGCCTCCGCGATCTTGGGGCAAAACGAGGTCTTCATCTCCATCAAAAAGCAGATCGGGCTGCTGCCGCGCGAACGTCTCTATACCTTATGCGCGTCGGCCATGTCCACGGTGTCGATGTCTATAGTCGGCTCGTACATGACGATGCTGAAACCGGAATACGTCGTGGCTGCGCTCGTATTGAACCTGTTCGGGGGCTTCATCATTTCTTCCATCGTCAATCCCTATCGAGTGCAGCCTGATGAGGATATTCTGGAAGTACGGGAAGAGACCAAGCAGACCTTTTTCGAAATGCTCGGCGAATACATCATGGACGGATTTAAAGTGGTTGTCATCGTCGGAGTCATGCTGGTCGGCTTTGTCGCCCTGATCTCCATGATCAACGGTATCTTCAGCGGCATCTTCGGGATTTCGTTCCAGAATATTCTTGGCTATGCGCTGGCGCCGTTCGCTTTTCTAATGGGAGTTCCCTGGCATGAAGCGATCCAAGCGGGAAGTATCATGGCCACCAAAATCGTGGCGAATGAGTTCGTGGCTATGCTCGACTTCGTGAAAATTCAAGGGGAGTTCAGCGAGCGCACCAAAGCGATCGTTTCGGTCTTCCTGATTTCCTTCGCGAATTTCGGTTCCATCGGAACGATCGTGGGCGCCGTCAAAGGCCTGCACGAGAAGCAAGGCAATGTGGTTGCGGGTTTCGGTTTGAAGCTGTTGTATGGAGCGGCGTTGGTCAGCTTTTTGTCGGCAACGATCATCGGGATCGTATTTTAATAAATTCTTCCGCATGGTTAAAGTGAGGAACAGAACGCAAAAAAAACCAGGTTAGCTGATGAACAGCAGCCTGGTTTTTATGATGTTATTACGCTAAAATTCGGCATGAATCGTATCCCTGATTTTGGACCCACGGAACGTAAGCATTTGGAGGATATTCACCGAAGACTGCAGATCGCTCTGCAAGAGATCAATGACAAACCAAATCATCCGCGATGAAACCTCCAAGGAGCTGATCATTCAGGGCGTCGCAGGTTCCGGCAACTTGCACAGGATCGCCTTTCTGTTGTACCGCTACAAAGATACCTTGACCTCCAGCAACGTGCTCATCCTATCGCCGAATAAAGTCTTTTCCGATTATATATCGAACGTCCTGCCCGAGCTCGGGGAGAAAAAGATCATGGAGGCAGGCATGGAGGTTCTTGCTGCAAAAGAACTGGCAGGAATATGCCGATTCCAGACCTTTTACGAGCAGGTGGCTGAGCTGCTAGAAGGACAGCATACGGAGAGCGCGGAGCGGATTCGCTATAAAGCGCGTTTGGAATTGATCCAGGAGCTGGATTCGTTTGCTGAATATGCGGAAATGCATTTTTTTGAGGCTCGGGATATTGTGCTGGAGAACGTTTTTATTGCTAAGGAAGATATGTTAAAGAAGTATCATTCGTTGGAGGGAACGCCCGTCAAACCACGGCTTGAGAAAATTGCTTCCTTAATATGCAGGCAAGCCCGAAGCCATGATGGGGAGAGTATTCCACCTGCGGCAGCCAAAAAAAATCAAGACGGCCATCAAAAATATGTACAGGTACCCAAGCGTGCTCAGCCTGTATAAGGAATTCTACAATAATACGGGCAAGCCCCACATGTTTAAGATGAAAGATAAAAATATGATCGAGTATGCAGATGTCTTCCCGCTCATATATTTGAAGCACGTATTCGGACGAAATCACGCCATTTTTGCATGCTGGATGATGGACGGAATGAACGAGGCATCCATCTGATTCAAGCCGTAAGCTACGAGATATCCGTGAGCTTGCGGCTTTTTTTATATACGGAAAAAATGAATGATCATTCATCTTGTTTGTAAGCGCTTCACGACCTATAATGGATGAGAATCCATAAATAACCAAATTGTCTGGGGGAGTCCTGCATGAAGCTATTGGCTGCGGTGACCGTTCCGCGCGTCAAACCACGCAAAAAACGTTGGCCGCGCGTCATCGGAATCATTGTTCTGATTATTGTGCTATTGATTGCCTGCGCAGGAGGGTACGCATATTGGCTCGTGAACAAAAGTTTGCCGGTCATCAAGGGGGAACTCAAAATTTCCGGACTGGAAAAGGAAGTAACGGTGTGGCGGGATGACGCGGGCGTGCCGCATATCGAAGCGCAAAGCGAGCATGATCTTTACATCGCCCAAGGTTACGTTACGGCGCAGGACCGCATTTTCCAAATGGATTTAAGCAGAAGGCAAGCTTCCGGACAATTAAGCGAAGTGGTGGGAGCCAAGGCGATAGATCGCGATAAGTTCTTCCGCAGCTTCGGCCTGAGGCGGGCGGCAGAGGCCTCGCTGGGTGCCTATTCCGAGGAATCGAAGCAAGTGCTGGAATGGTACGCGCAGGGCGTTAACAATTACATACATCAAGCCGAAGGCACCAAATCATTGCCGATTGAATTTACGATTCTGGGATATCATCCGGCGGACTGGCAGCCGATTGATTCTTTAACGATTGGCAAATACATGGCCTATGACCTGGCAGGCAACTGGGAGGGGCAGGCGTTCCGGTATGCGATGGCGCAGAAGTTGTCACCGGAGAAGCTTCAGTCGTTGATGCCGACCTATCCAAAGGACGGAGCTACGATCATACAGGCGCTGAAGGAACATCCGGTTGATCTGACGGAGCTAGCAGCCACGGCAGTGACGCCTGATCCGTTTAATGGAAGCAACAACTGGGTGGTTTCGGGCGCAAAGTCGGCTTCAGGAAAGCCGATGCTGGCGAATGATCCGCATCTGGGACTGGATACGCCCTCCATCTGGTATGAGACACATCTAACGGCGCCTGGTTTAAACGTGAGCGGGGTCATTTTTGCGGGCGTTCCGGGGATCATTCTCGGACACAATGACACCATCGCTTGGGGAGTGACGAATCTGGGGCCGGATGTGCAGGATCTGTATATTGAAAAAAGAAATCCGGAGAACCCAAACCAATTCGAATATATGGGCAAATGGGAAGACGCCAAGATATACAAAGAGGAAATCAAGGTCAAGGGCGAGGCTCCGGTACCCTATGATGTCGTCGTGACCCGTCACGGGCCGATCATATCGGAATTCGCCAAGGACCAGCAGCAGGATACGGCGCTATCGATGAGATGGACTGCGCTGGATGCAACGACCGAGCTTGAGGCGATCCAGATGTTCGCCAAAGCAAGGAACTGGGAGGATTTCAAGAAAAGCCTGGAGTATTTTGATGCGCCTGCCCAAAACTTCGTGTTTGCTTCACAAGACGGCACGATTGCTTATCGCGGAAACGGGCGGATACCTATTCGCAAGAATGGCGACGGTTCGGTTCCCGTACCGGGATGGACCGATGAATATGAATGGACGGGATATATTCCTTGGGATGAGCTGCCAACGACGGTCAATCCGAAGGAAGAATTCATTGCCACGGCGAACAACAAAGTGATCGATGACAGCTACCCCTACCATTTGACCGACAGCTGGGCCGAGCCATACCGCGAAGAACGCATTCAGCAGGTATTGTCAAGCAAAGATAAGCTGACGGTGGAGGATATGCAGAAGCTGCAGTTTGACCGTAATAATCTTCAGGCCGAAGAATTTTTGGATGGACTTGTGGCGAGGATCAAGGACTCACCGGATCTGCGTCCTGTTGATCAGGAGGCACTTGCCTTACTGCAGAGCTGGAATAAAGTCAATGATCCGGATCAGGCTGCACCGCTTGCGTATGAGTTGTGGATGCAAAGCTTTGACGATGTGCTGTTCAAGCCCGATATTAACGATGACATGATGAAGCTGTTCAACAATAAATCCATCGTGAAGGATGAAATGCTACGCAAAGCTCTACAAGGCGAGAAGGAAGCTTGGATCGATGAAAAGGGCGGTTTGGAAAAGGCAGCGCTGCAGGCGTTTCAAGCGGCCGTTGATCGTGCCGTTTCACTCCAGGGCAAGCATCCGGACAAATGGCGCTGGGGCCAATTCCATGAAGTCGATTTTCCTCATCCGCTGGGATCGGTGAAGCCGTTGAATCTGATCTTTAACGCCAAATCCGTTCCGATGGGCGGAGGCAGGGTCACCGTTGGCGCTGCAGGATGGGATTCGGCCACAGGTGAAGTGAACCACGGGGCACCATGGCGAACCGTCATTGACATGATTGATCCCGCACGCTCGTATAATGTGGTTGGACCGGGTCAATCCGGACATGTGCTGAGCAAGTGGTACCATGACCAGGTGAGTGATTGGACAACGGGACATTATCATATGACGAGCATCGTACCCGCGATTTATCGGAGCGCCGGAAATGAATTGAAGCTGATTCCGGAATGATCAAGTGAAAGGCCAGCAGCCCGCAAGGGCTGCTTTTTTTCATCTGTGATATGAGATGTTCATTTTTATCTTGACGCTTTCATGCTTTAATGCTAATTTATATGATAATTCATACCGGA
Source organism: Paenibacillus dendrobii (assembly GCF_009807035.1). Lineage (GTDB taxonomy): Bacteria > Bacillota > Bacilli > Paenibacillales > Paenibacillaceae > Paenibacillus_AQ > Paenibacillus_AQ dendrobii. Next base: position 2,219,878 of record NZ_WUBI01000001.1, on the reverse strand, counting down.
TTACTAGAGATAAAAGGGGGGAGATCGGTTTGACAATGCAAAAGAGGACTTCCTTATTGGAAATGGATCATATTACTGTGGCATATCAGGATAAGCGAAGCATTCTTAACGATATTCATCTAACAATAGATCAAGGCGAATTCATAAGCATTATCGGCAAAAGCGGCTGCGGAAAGAGCACGCTGTTAAACGTCATCGCGGGATACATTCAGCCGAAGAGCGGAAAGATCATGGTACAGGGTCGTGAGGTTACAAAGCCTGGTCCGGACCGCGGATTTGTATTTCAGGATCTGGCGTTGTTTCCTTGGCTGAGCGTCCTGGATAACGTCTCTTTCGGGCTGCGAATGGCAGGGGTTGGCAAGCAGGAAAGGCTGGAACGCAGCAGGGAGGCCATTCGGATGGTCGGGCTTTCAGGCTCAGAGCACAAAAGCATCAGTGATCTTTCCGGAGGGATGAAGCAGCGGGTGGCGATTGCCCGGACGCTCGTGACCAAGCCCAATATCCTGCTCATGGATGAACCCTTTAGTGCTTTAGATGAGCAAACGAGGGAATCGCTGCAGGAAGAACTGCTGCGGATTCAGAAGGAGACGGGCATGACCGTCATTCTGGTTACCCACAGCATTGACGAGGCGATTTATCTTTCGGACAGGGTAGCGGTCTTTGACGAACAGGGAAGCATTCATAATCTGATCCATATTGGCCTTGGCAAACCAAGAAAACCGGAAATCCGGGTCTCCTCTTATTTTAATGAATATAAGAAACAGTTGATGAAGGATCTGCGATATGATTTTCAAATCCAATACGACGAGTCAGAAGGCTCAGGGATCTAAAAAGGGGAATGTCACAATGAAAAAGAGATCGGTATACGGCAAAATATTCGGTATGGCAGGCAGTCTTGTACTGGCTGCGGCGCTGACCGCAGGCTGCGGAGGCAAGGACAAATCAGGGGAAGCCGCATCAGGAGCAGGACAAAAAGAACAGGTGCAGGAGATCAAGGTTGGGTACGTGAACCTGCTTGCCGCGGCACCTGCCATTATTGCAAAAGAAAAGGATTTGCTTGGCAAACAGGGACTAAAGGCAGAATTTTTTTCATTTGCCAACGGACCGGATCTGTACAAAGCCCTCTCCTCCGGCAAACTGGATGTGGCTTATGCAGGAATGCCCGCTGCAGTAAATTGGGGCTCGCGCGGAGCTGAGTTCAAGATCATTGCCAAAGTGGATGACGGGAAAAACGGAGTGTTGACGAAGCCATCCTCTGGCATTCAGCAGCCGGCTGATTTGAAGGGGAAAAAGATCGGAAATTTGGTGAAGGGCAGCGGCGTGGATTATCTGATCCGTGCGGTACTGTTACCTGAAGGTCAGCTTAGCGATCAGGACGTGACCCTGGTGCAGATGGAGACATCCAACATGGAATCCGCAATCACGAACGGGACGATTGACGCGGCGGTTGCCGGTGAGCCGTTCCTTACGTTCGCGGAGCTGCGTGGTCTGAAGGTCGTGAAGGAGCTTCCGGATCCGGCGTTTGTGGTATTGGGGTCGAACTCATTCTTAAAAGATCATGCGGATACCGCGAAAAAATTCATTCAGGGACACATAGCCTCCATTGAGGATCTGAATCAGAACACGGAAGCGGATGCCGAGGTACTGGCCAAAGCCTTTAACGTGCCGGAAATCAAAGGAACGGATAAAACCTATACGCCGGCCGAAGTCATGGCTCAGGCTCTAAAGCGCAATCAATTCTCTTATCAATTGAGCGATGAAGATCTGAAATATTACCAGGAGATCGCAGATAACAGCTATAAGATCAAGTCATTGGAAAAACCGCTGGAAGTGAGCACCATCATCGATACGACCTGGATCAAATAACCGAGCCTACGAAGGCAGGGGGAAAGTTATGAAAAGATTTCATTTTGGCATTCTGGCCGTCCCTTTTATTATCGTCGTGTGGATGCTGGCTGCACGTCATTATCCGCCCATTATTTTTCCGGGGCCGTGGAGAACTTTACTAGAGCTGAAGAAGCAGCTTGCTTCGCCGGACTATTATCATCATATTGGAATCAGTTTGTACCGGTTGTTCTTCGGTTTTGCCATAGCGGCCGTGTCGGCCTTCGTGCTGGGATTGCTTGCGGGAGTCAGCAAAGCGTTCAGGCAGTTTCTGACGCCGATGGTGACGCTGTTTCAAGCCACGCCGCCGATGGCCTGGGCACCGCTGTTGATCCTGATGCTGGACCTCGGCAATGCACCGATGATTGCCGTCATCGTTATCGCCGCCTTTTTTCCGATTGTGGTCAATGTTATTCAGGGTATGGAGCGCATCAAGATATCCCATATACGTGCCGCGCAGACCCTCGGTGCTAACCGGTTACAGCTGGCTTGGCACGTATATTTGCCGGAAGTGATGCCGTCAGCGTTTACGGGAATTGTCGTTGGCTTCGGTATTGCATGGCGTTCGCTGGTAGCAGCAGAGATGATCGGAGGAAGCGCCGGCATCGGCTGGTTGATCTCCTCCAGCGGGCAGATCGGGAACTCACCGCTGGTCATGGTCGGCATTATCACGATCGGGATTCTGGCCATGTTCTTCGAATTTGTTCTCATCTATCCGCTCAAGAAGCGGTTTGCATCTTGGGCGCCGAAGGCGTAACGCATACATACAGAGGAGGATGGTTATGCAGGTTTTTGTGGAGCGCGTGAGCGGCTTTTTACAGCTGGCCCATGCCCAAAACCGGACGGTTACGATTGATCAAAGCGTGGAGCGGGGAGGCGGAAACATGGGTTTTCGGCCGACTGAGCTATGGCTCGTCGGATTGTCTTCCTGTTCGGTGATGACGCTGCTGCGGTATGCGGAACAGCAGGAGCTTCAACTTGTGGACGTTACGGTTACGGCCGAGGATTCAGTGGATGAGCAGGGTGATATAGCAGCCATTGATTTTAGAGTCACTTTCTCGGGAAGTCTGGCAGCGGAGCAAAAAGCGGATATGCTGGAACATGTTAAGAACAATTGCAAGGTATTGAAAACGGTAGGACCCCATATCAAGATCAGTTACAGGGAAGCGGAAACGTCCAATGTGCAGCTTGCGGGAACAAGCTGCACATTGGAAGGCGGCAATTGCTGCGGATAACGTACCCGTGGTAGCGCGGAAAAAGAAAAGAGCTGGTTTCCAATGAACTTGGAAGCCGGCTCTTTGTATTGAAAGTGCATAATGGGCTCACTCGATCGGGAACTGATAGAATGCAAGCATCGGCAGATAAGATGCTTGATCGAGCGGAAGATGGGCCGCTGGATTCTGTTCATAGGCTCCGTGTACTACAGCTCGTCCAGCAATTCGACGGGGAAGATGAAGCCAAATGATATGGGAGCCGGCTAATGAACATTTGGCTGCCTGGATGGTGCCTTGATCATCTTCTATCGTAAATACAGGCTCAAGCGGACCTGTGGTCAGAAAATGGCCTTTGACATGATCAAAGGTAAGTTCAATAACGGCGGGACCGTCTCCCGGCAATTGCCGGGCCGATTGGATTTCAGGAGCCTGGTAATGTACCGGCTTGCCATAGACGGTAGCCAGAGCGGCGCGAGCCATTCGTTCGCCGATAAGCAGGTTGCCGGCAGGGCTGTTGTGGATTTCATCCGAGAGTGGACAATCCAGTGCCGGGATGACCGTTACATGAGCAATCTCATGAGCGGCTTTGCGCTGATGCTCGCGCAGCGTTCCCCAAGAGATATCACTTTCCGGTTCCGGATTGGATGACGTATGACGATTCAATTGTACGGTAAGCATGGGCAGCGTGTCATGGTTCAGATCTTTGCGGATGGAGTGGACCATTCGACGGAAGCGGTTCAAGTAGGTCGGAGACTCTTTAGGCGTACAGTCGGTGCAGCCCTGATACCAGAGAATGCCGCGAACGTTGCCCCCGATCGATTGAATCGTCCGGAGCATCAGCCGGTACAGTGTGCCGTCTTCTTCCGGATTCCATTTACTGAGAGGAGACCCCCCGTGAGCCAGCGGAATAAGGCCGACCGGAAAGCCCGTCTCCCTCTTGACGATGCGGGCGAAAGAGAGGAACGGGGAGTGTCCCGGATTGGCGTTCTCTCTGTTCTCCATGTGAATCGAATGAGTCGAATCGCCAAAAGGATGTGAAGCCAAGTCCCATTGTCCATTGTGGCGCAGCAGGTGAATGCCAAGCTCGGGCGGATCGTTGACCGGCCCTTTGCCATAACCCGCGGCATTGCTTTGTCCGGCAATGACCCAGAGATCACCCACCCCGAGGTGGTGAACCATGTCCCCGCGCGTAAACCATTCCATAGCAGCTTTGTCATCCATCTGAAGGGAAGTTTCGAGTCTGTATAATCCTCCGGCGGGAATGTTTTTCAAACGTAGTGACCAGGTACGAGAATTCTGATCCGTATCTGCGGGTATCCAGCCCAGGACGGGAGCAGAGGTGTCCTCGCTGACCAACCTTACGTATACTTTTCCGACGATGCTGCCATCACCGGGTGGGGTCCAGTTTCCCTGAAGCTCAAGCGACGCGAAGCCTTTCTTATGCTGAAGTACGGTCCAAGGTTTGGGACCCTGAGTAATGGTAACGCCAATTTGATCGTTCATGAGGCACAACTCCTTTACCACAAAATGTTTCAAACAAGCGACGAATATAGAGCGTATGATTTTTCTTTCTATCCTGCTATCCGGAATCCTGCCGGCGCCAGTCAATAAAACGACAATTTCCCTGGAAATATTTCACGGTTTACGCAGAGCAGGAACGTATTTTCTTCGGCAAAACCATCGAAACCTGGGGGGATTCCAATTCAAATGTCGTTCCTTCGCAGATATAAATTCCGTTCGGATGATCATGCATCGGCCATCATGTTTCTGTACTTTCCCCTATGTGAAATAAACACCCTTTCGCAAAAATGGCAGCTTCAGGCTACCATTTCAGGAAAAGGCGTTTTGTTTTATACCTCATCGTACAACCGTTTCAAATATGCCATGCTGCCTTCCAAATGCTCCTCGGGCGTGCTCTCCAGAATGCCTTGAATATGCGGGCGCTGATATTTCATGTACCGGAGTATCGGGGCAAAGGAGAGGCAGCCCTGGCCGGCGGGCACGATTCGGATCTGTCCGTCCTTGAACACAAAGTCCTTAAGGTGGATCACCGCAACTCGATCGCCCAGCAGCGTTAGGGCTTCGTCAATCACGGCTTCTTGCTCTTTGTAATTATCGGGACGCATCAGATTGGCGCAATCGAGTATGATCTGCAGGTTTGAGGAGGGTACCAGGTCAAGTAGTCTTCGCGTCAGCCGAGCCGTATACAAAGGATGGTTTAGCCCTGCCTCGATCCCCACCGTCACGCCAAAGCGCTCTGCTTCCGCGACCATCATTCTCACGGAGGCTACAACCTGCTCAAAGGCCTCGTCTGTAAAGTTGTCCGTCGTGTATCCCTGCCCGATACTGCCGGTTTCCGTTCCTACCATGCTGGCGCCGAAATCTCTTGCCAGGCGAAGATGGGTGCCGAAGCCGGAGAGCGCTTCGGCACGTTTAGACAGATCGGTATCCACGATGTTGACGTAACATCCAAGCACGGCAATCCGAATACCCGCTTGCCGGAACGCTTCGCCGAAATAATCCGCAGTTCCAGGGCTTAAGGAAGACAAGCTGGGAGCGCTCTCGGGAAATGACTTGGCGAGGGCAAATTGAATGTGTTTGAAGCCATATTGTTGTATCTTCAGGATCAGTTCGGGTAAAGGGATCTGTCCAAAATCATGTGCACGGACGCCTAATTGCAGTGGGATATTCATTGCCGCACTCCTTTCATGTCGCTCGCAGATAGGGATGTAACCCGGATAATGCAGCGGATTGCGCGATCGTTTCCGCCACGAGTCTGGCGATGTGCTGAGCGCCTTCCTCCGAAAAGTGGGTATCGTCTGCGATCCCTTCCGGATAGTTCGGGTGATTGCCTTGCGGCAAATGCATGAATAATTGTTCCGAATGTTCATGCCCCATCATCTGCAATAATTGCTGAGAAGCTGCGAATATATCCAGTAAGGGTGTCCCGGTCTCCGCCGCAGTTTCCCTCATGGCTGCGGGATACAGCCCGACGGCCAGCGGATCCGGAACATCCGCATTCATGAAACGGCGTCTGCTCACGGGAGTCAGCAGAACAGGTATGCCGCCGAGTCTGCGCGCCGTGCCGATGTAATGCAAGAGGTTACGGCGATATTCATGGGCAGGATCGGTATAACGCAATGGATCTTCCTTTTTTTCGTCATTATGGCCAAATTGAATGAACACATAATCGCCTGCACGAAGCTCTTGCTCAATCGCAGCCCAATGGCCCTCAGCGAGGAAGGATTTGGTGCTTCGTCCGTTGATGGCTTTGTTGATGATAGAAACGGGGGCATCCAAATAGTCGGCAAGGTATTCGCCCCATCCGGCCATCGGCTTTTTGCATGCTTCCTTCCGGGCAGCAGTCGAATCGCCGACGATAAACAGTCGATGCATCATCTATGAGTCCCTCTTTGTAAAATGATGATGTTGCAGCCAACTGGCGCAGCATCCGAGCCACTGCCGGCAGTGGAGATTCTCTTCGGACAAACCGAGACCATGACGGCCTTCTTCGAACACATGCAGCTCAAATGGAATTCCCGCCTTCGACAAGGCGCCGGCAAACAGCAGGCTGTTCTCTACCGGAACGGCAGCATCATCGGATGTAGTCCACATAAAGGTCGGCGGCGTGTTCATGGAAACTTGGCGGTCGGAAGAGAAATCCTGTATGTGTTCCGGATGAGGGTGATCGCCAAGAAATCGCTGCCGGCTTCCTTCATGCGTATAAGACTCGGCGAAAGTAATTACAGGATAGCCGAGCAGCAGCAGATCCGGTTTAGCGGTACCTTTGACGGCTGCGATAGATGCAAGGTGTCCACCGGCCGAGAATCCGATCATGCCGACCTGCTTCGGGTTAACGTTCCACGGATGAGGAGCCTCGCGAACCCATGAGATCGCATCTTCCACATCCTGAATCAGGTTAGATGGGACAACGGGATCGAGCTGATAATGAAGAACACCCGCATGAATGCCCAGCTGATTGAACCAACGCGCAACAGGTTCGCCTTCATGCGGAGCCAGATGGGAATATCCGCCGCCGGGCAGAACCAATATGAAGGGAAGCGTTTCCTGATCCCGGCCTTCAACCGGATACAACTTCAGAAGAGAGGAGCCCGGTGAAGCCAAATCTGCCGAAATCTTTTCTGTGTAATGAGTAATGTGCATCATGGCCGAATTCCTCCTAATTTGCGGACTGAAAGCCGAAATACCCGGCAGCGTTATGGTATGAAATATCCTCGACCAGTTGTCCAAGGAGTGTCATGTCATCGGGAGCTTCGCCGCGCTGAACCCATTCGCCAATCAGCTCGCATAGAACCCTGCGGAAATATTCGTGGCGCGTATACGACAGGAAGCTTCGTGAATCCGTCAGCATGCCGACGAAATGAGCGAGCAAACTGTTGTCTGCGAATAAGGTTAACTGCTGGCGCATGCCATTGCGTGTATCGTTGTACCACCAGCCCGACCCAAGCTGCATTTTTCCCGGCGTATCCTTTTGATAGCAGCCCATGAGCGCGAGCAGGGATGGATAATCATTCGGATTCAACGAATAAAGAATGGTCTTTGGCAGGCCTTGCGTGCTTTCAGCCCGGTCCAGCAGCTTCGACAAGGCTCCGGTCAGCGGCAGATCGTTCAAAGCATCGTAACCCGTATCCGGTCCGAGCTGTTTGAACATCCGTGCGTTGTTATTGCGGTAGGCATGGATATGAAGCTGCATCGTCCATTTTTTTTCGGCATAGAAACCGATCAAAGCCGATAAGAGCTCGGTCCGATACAAGGTGATTTCTTCGACAGTCAATCCTTCACCTGCAACTCTTTTGGCAAAAATCTTCTCCACGGCGGTAGAATCGCCTGCCTGGTAGCGCAGCGTATCCAGGGCATGGTCGGAAAGCCTGCAGCCTTCCTGGTGGAAAAAATCCACACGCTGTTTCAGAGCATCTATCAAGGCAGCATAGGAAGGAACCGGTTTGCCTGCGGACTGCTCCAGACGCTGAAGCCAATCGGTAAACCCGGGAGCATCAATATTCAGCGCTTTATCGGGACGGAAAGTCGGAAGTACCTGGAAATCATGCTCTTCAGCCCGCAGCAGTTGATGGTATTCGAGCGAATCAGCGGGATCATCGGTGGTACATACGACTCTGACATTGGAATTCTTGATGATATTGCGGCGCTGGAATGCCGGAGTGGCCAGCTTCGTGTTGACTTCTTCCCAAATCCGGGCAGCGGATTCTTCATTCAGCAGCTCTTCAATGCCGAAAAATCTTCTCAGTTCCAAATGCGTCCAACTGTACAACGGATTGCCTATCGTCTTGGGAACGGTTACGGCCCACGCCATGAACTTATCGTAATCGGAAGCATCTCCCGTAATATGGGATTCGGGAATACCATTGGCACGCATCAGGCGCCATTTGTAATGATCGCCCGATAGCCAGGCTTCGGTCAGATTCCGGAAAGGCTTGTTGTCGTAGATTTCCTTGGGATCCAAATGACAGTGGTAATCGATAATCGGCATATCCTTGGCATGCTGGTGAAATAGGGTGCGTGCGGTATCGGTCGATAATAAGAAATCGTTGTTCAGGAACATATGAAAGTCTCCTTCTCGTCAGGGGATGTATGAACGAATGATGGCAGAACGGGACAACCAGATTACAGAGTCACTCCGGTTTTAAAAATGGCCAGCTCACGGACTTCATTTTGTTCATTCCGGGTTTGGCGGCCGCTGGCGACAGCGATGACGTATGCAATGAATTGTTCCAGCACTTCAGCCATCGGGGTTTCGAGCAACATACCTGCGTTGAAATCCATCCAATGACCTTTTTTGGCGAAAATGTCGTTGTTGGTCGCGATCTTGACCGTGGGCACAAAACTGCCGAAAGGCGTTCCACGTCCGGTTGTGAACAACACAAGCTGGCAGTCGGACGCAGCCAGGGCGGAGGAGGCAACCAGGTCATTGCCGGGGGCCTGAAGCAGGCTCAGTCCCTTTTTGCGGAGCTTCTCTCCGTACTGCAGGACATCCACGACGGGCGCGGTTCCGCCCTTTTGCGTGCAGCCCAGCGATTTATCCTCGAGCGTGCTGATCCCGCCTGCTTTGTTACCTGGTGAAGGGTTCTCATAAACCGGTTCGCCATAGGACAGGAAATACTGCTTGAAGTCATTGATTAAGGATACGATATCGTTGAAAACGTCGCGATTCGAAGCACGCGCCATCAGCATCTTTTCGGCGCCGAACATTTCGGGTACTTCCGTCAGGATGGTTGAACCGCCCTGGGAGATGAGAAAGTCGGAGAACGCGCCCAGAAGCGGATTGGCCGTAATGCCCGAAAAACCGTCAGAGCCCCCGCATTTCAGGCCCACGTTCAATTCGCTGAGCGGAACGGGTTCACGGCTGTCCGTTTCCGCGGCTTCATACAGCTCTTCGAGCAGCCGAAGGCCCTCCTCGATTTCATCGCCGACTTCCTGCGCAACCAGAAACTTCACACGGCTTTCATCATAATCACCCAGCAGGCTGCGAAACTCCGCTACAATATTATTTTCGCAGCCAAGCCCGAAGACCAATACGCCGCCGGCGTTCGGATGCTTCACCGCATCCAGCAGAATGCTGCGGGTTTGACGGTGATCATCTCCCAGTTGAGAACAGCCGTAAGGATGCTTCAGAATGGTGATATTGTCGAACGTCCCGAGATCCGGATGGAGCATCTTGAATTCCTGCAGCATCTGTTCGGCGATCCCGTTTACGCAGCCGACCGTCGGAACAATATACAGGTCATTACGGATGCCGACTTTTCCGCTCTTGCGCCGATACCCCTGAAAGGTGAGTCCGCGAACGGGATAAGTTACTGGATGCAGGTCCGGAAGGTATTCGTATTCTTCCTCACCAGCAAGGTTCGTAGCGATATTGTGCGTATGAACCCAGTCGCCGGGCGCGATGGCGGTCGTTGCATGCCCGATCGGGTAACCGTACTTCATGATTCTGTCACCGGCTTCCAGACGGGTCAGCGCGATTTTATGGCCTTGCGGGATATCTGAAGCAGCGGTGAGCGCTTGTTCTCCGGCCATTACCGATTCACCCGCCACGATCGGGGTCAGGGCTACAGCAACGGTATCTCGGAGATTCATTTTCAATACTTGTTTCATTCGAGCTCCTCCTTTACCATCATTTGTTATTTCATGATCTGTAAAGCTGCACGACTGCCCGACTGATCCAGCTGACGGATATCAGCTTCGATGGTTTGGATAAGTCCTGGAATCTTTGTCAAATCAGCGCCCCACAAGCTTTCTTTCCTTAGAATCGTGGTAACGAAGGATGAGGGACGGCTCCAGGCTTCATCAAATACGTCGTTAACCTCCGGAAGGTCCTGCCTAGGGATTCGATCCCCGCGATAGCTGAGCAACAATGCAGCGAAGGAGAGACAGATGAGAGGGGGAAGAATCCCTTTCTCTTGCTGATAGCGAAGCAATATCGGCAGCAGGCGTGCTTTAAACTTGGAGATGCTGTTGAGCGATATCGACCGGAGCTCATGCCGGATATATGGATTCCTGAACCGTTCCTGAATGTCGGATGCATACGCAAGCACATCTTCAAGAGGGAAATTCAGCATGGGAGCAAGCTCCTTTTCCATGATCTCCTTCACAAACCGCGAAAAACACTCATCCTGCATGACTTCTTCTACGGTTTCGAGCCCGGCCAGCAAACCAAGCGGAACCATCGCGGTATGGGGACCGTTAAGCAGATGAACTTTGCGTTCGCGATATGGGGTCATATCATCGGTGAAAATGACGTTTAGTCCCGTTTGGTCTAACGGAAGCCGCTCGGAGAGCCACTCGGGTCCTTCAATCACCCACAAGAGGTAGGGCTCAGCGGTGACCATTAACTCGTCGGTGTAGCCCAGTTCATGCTCAAGTTCCTGGTCTCTGCCGCGCGGATAACCTGGAACAATCCGGTCCACCAAACTGCAGCAGAAGGTGTTTTCCTCGCGAAGCCATGTGACGAAAGCTTCTCCGAGCTGCCATTCCCGGGCGTACTGCTCGATAAGCTGATGCAATTTCTCCCCATTTCGGTCAATCAGCTCGCAAGGAATGATGACGAATCCCTTTTTCCGCAGCTCGAATCGTCTGAACAACAGCGCCGTAAGTTTGGCAGGAAAGCTGGCAGGCGGTTGATCTCCCCGGCAATCCCCGGCATGATAGGCGATTCCTGCTTCCGTCGTATTGGATGTGATGAATTCCAGCCCGTCATCTTCCGCCAAGGCCAGGTAGTCTTCATAATGAGTGTAGGGATTGATCACTCGGCTGACAGTGGTTATGATTTCTTGGGAGTTCACGGTCCGGTTCTGAAAAATGCCATTTAACAGCACGGTGTATAAGCAATCCTGCCGGGTCATCAAATCGCCGAGTCCGCGTTCCGTAGGCTGTACGACAACGGCGCTGCCTTGGAAAAGACCTTGCCGATTCATTTGCTGCAGCTGCCAATTCACGAACGCGCGCATGAAATTGCCTCCGCCGAATTGAATGACGCGTTCTGGATAAGAGGGCAGGTGAGGATGAGTGGTTCTGGAAAGTGGATGTGACATGACAGGCGTCTCCTTTATTCGTGAAGTTATGCTTGTTTGCACACGTTAACATTTTAAAACGAAAAAAGAGGATGCCTCTTTTTCTGTGAAATAGGGAATCCATCATACGGCAGCTACGCTTTGGCGTACCATTAAAGCGGTTTTGACGAATAATTGCTCGGGAGCGGTATCCGGATCTTTCATCAAATCGATCAGTTTGGTCGTGCCCAGCTTGCTGATATCGGCTACGGGTTTGTGAATCGTAGTGAGTGCCGGATTGGTGTACCTCGCAAATAAAATGTCATCGAATCCAATGAGCGATAGCTGCCCGGGAATGTGGATGCCCTTGGCATAACAAGCATTCATGGCACCGATCGCCATGTCGTCATTCGCGCAAAATACGATAGAGGGCGGTTCGGGAAGAGCGAGCAAGGAACACATCGCCTCATAACCGCTTTCTACGCCATAATCCCCGGCAGCAAAATATTCCGGTATGAGCGGCAGGCGATGAACGATGAGGCTGTCCATGAACCCTTGCTTGCGTTCCGTCGACGACTTGAAGCCTGCTTTGCCTTCGATAATGGCACATTGGCTATGACCCTGGGAAACGGCATAATCGATCGCTTCCTTCACGCCTTCCCGGTCATTGGCCACGACATTCATAATGCCGGGATCCTCCAGATGACGGTTCAACACCACGAGCGGGATGCCCATTTTCTTGACATGATAGATAAAGGCGTTATCGGCGTCGCTTTGGCTCATGACCAGGATACCGTCAAAACGCTGCGGCAAAATGGCATCAAAATGCTGAATGCCGTCAATGCCATGAACCGTCAGGCTGTAGTTTTCATCAAGTACCGAATGGATTCCTTTGATTGCATCCACCAAAAAGCTGGCGGATGTTCCCTGATCGATACTGGAGAAGAACAACCCGATCGTATACGACTTTTTCATGACGAGGCTTTTGGCGCTGTAGTTGGGAATGTAGTTCATCTCTGCAGCGATTTTTTCGATTCTGTCACGGGTTTCCTTTTTGATCAGCGGATTGCCGTTCAGCGCCCGGGACACGGTGGTGTGCGAAACGCCGGCGACACGGGCAATGTCTTTAATTGTAATCATTTTGACCTCATAGGATATATATGGTTTGGTTTGCGATTTCAGTTTCAGTGTAAGTTCTGGTTTTTGGGAAGTCAAGGAATTTGAATAAAAATGCACACGTGAAAAATGTTTGTCAACTTGATTATGTAAGCGCTATAATTGGGTTTGATTACATCCAAAGGAGTATTTCGATGAAAAAAGGGCGCATGTTTTACAACACCTTCATTCCCATTCTGGTTTTGGGAATCGGACTTGTCGTCAGCTTTGGGATATACATCTATCTGAATACCGCGCATTCCGTCATAGACAGGGTCGCAAACGGCAAGCAGAGCTTTATTTCTCAAACGAAGAATTCGCTGGAACAGAAGATCCAAACCATTGAGTACGCCTTCAATACATACAGCACGACCAGCTCATTCGAATCGGTAGTGAAGAACCCCATAACTGAACAGGATTTTGAAGCGTACCGTAATGTGAATACACAGCTGAATTACATTGCCACGATGGGGCTGGAAGGAACGGAATATTCGCTGATCAGTTTGGAGCAGAACTGGCAAATATCCAATGGCAAACTATCCTATTTGACGGAAAATGACCGGACAAACCTATATGAAACCTATATTAATGGTCAGGACCGCGGATTGTTTTGGATGAAAACGGATAACGGCATCCGTTTCGTGAACACCCTGCCCGTATTCTCCAAAAAGAAACAGGCCATCGCATTATCGGATATTTCGCTGCAAACGCTGGATCATACGCTCAAAACCGAAGAGAACACGCCGGTGTTCATCCTGAATAAGCAGGGCGAACTGATGTATGAGACCGGGCGGGACGATAAACGTCTATCCGAAGACCAGCTTCAGGGAATCCTGAAATCGATTGGCACAGAGCGCCGCACGGGTATGGTGACGCTGGATAACGCCAAGTCTCCGTCTGTCAAAGCGATTTATGCCCGATCCGCCTATAACAACTGGGTTTATATCACGCTGCTGGATCAAAAGGAAATATCCGGAGCGCTGAATACGACCAAATTCGGCTTGATCATGATGGGACTTGTCATTACGATGTTTATCATCATCATTGCATATTTGATCGCCGTGTATTTTAATAAACCGATTGAGCAAATCCGTCGCAGCCTGCCCAAAAATCCGCATTCATCTTTAAAAAATGAAGTCGAGTGGATTCTCCACTCCATTGATACGATCGTCACCGAAAAAGAAAATCTGGAAAGCCTGATCGAGGCTGAACTGCCGCAGCTGGAAACCCAACTGATCCTGAATTTGTTCCGGAACCGGATTTCACGCGAAGAGCTGGAGCGGATCATGCCGCGGTTCGGATATGAAAAAATCAAGGACCCCCGTTATCTAACGGTTCTGGTTCAAATGGACAGCTATGGCGACCGCGAGGCTTCGGATAAGGATCTGCTGCTTTTGGCCATTAACAGGTTAGTAGAAGAAATCGTACCGAAAGCATCGCGGCTGCTGCCGATTATTTTAAATGACAAGACCCAGGCGACGATCCTGATATTTAGCGGAAGCCACGAGCAGGAGATACGGAAACAGGTTCTGGATTACGCCAAGGCCATCATGAAGGCAGTGCGGGAATATTTGAAGGTATCCGTCAGCTTCGGCATCAGCCAAACGTACGAGCATTTATGGGAAAGCAAGGAAGCCTGCGAAATGAGCAAGCAAGCGCTGCATCACCGTTTAAATCTGGGCAAGGAATCGATTATCTTCTATGAAGACATCTCCATGGTCGTATCCGGCCCGGTATTGCTCCATTATCCTGCCGAGCTGGAATCCCAGTTGTTTGATGCGATCCGGTTAGGGGATGAAGAGCAGGTTCCGCGTTTTCTCTACCCGCTGCTCGCCGAAATGATGAAGAAGAACAAAAACTCCATGAACTTTGAAGTGGCGCTGGTACGTTTCGTGAACAATCTAATCCAGCTGGAGCAGCTTCTGGGCGTTGAGGTACTGATGACGCAGGACAACCATGCTTTATATCACCGTCTGCTGGATATCCGTAATCCGGAGGAAATCGAAAGAATCCTGGTGCAGGAAGTCATTTTGCCGATGGTCAAGAGCATGAAGGAGAAGACGAACCAGCAGTTCCGTTCTTTGTCTGAAAAGATTGCCGCCATCGTCCGCGCGGAATATGATCAGGAATTGTCGCTGGAGTGGATCGCCGACCGTCTCCATTACAACCCCAACTATTTGAGCAGCATATTCAAAAAGGAGTACGGCATGACGTTCAGCGAATATGTGATGAACTACCGCATCGAAATGGCCAAAAAGTGGTTGGTAGAAACGGATATGACCATCAAAGATATTGCCGAGCGCCTGCAGTACCATAACTCTCAAAACTTCATTCGCTCGTTCCGCAAAAAAGAGCAGGTAACCCCAGGCTCATACCGAAAAGTGAAGCAAGCGCAGTAAGGAAATACGGGGATCAAGCGATAAACCGATAACCTTTTCGATTTTTTAGGACCCATGATATCCCGGTCGCGTTGATCCGTTCCATATTCCCGCCAATAAGCGAAGAAGTCTTGTTTTCTGCAGAAAAGACTGCAAAAAGCAAGACCTCTTTGTTTTTAAGGAATGTTAACCCTTGACCGAGCCAAGCAGGGCTCCCTTGACGAAGTGTTTTTGCACAAAAGGATAAGCGATGAGCATCGGAAGCGTCGCGACCATGATGACGGCCATTTTGATGGTCTGGGCAGGAGGAACCACGTCTACGGACGTGCTCTCTGCCTGCATGCCGCTGGAGACGATAACGATCTGGCGGAGCAGCACTTGAATCGGCCATTTGTTCGAATCCGTGATATAGAGAATGGCGTTCATGTACGTGTTCCAATAAGCGACCCCATAGAAGAGGGAGATCGTGGCGATGGAGGGCAGCGCCAGCGGCAGCATGATTTTGAAGAAGACGCCAAAGTCATTGCAGCCGTCGATTTTGGCCGATTCCTCGAGACTGTCGGGAAGAGCTTGAAAGAAGTTTCGCATGATAATCAGGTTGAAGGCATTAATCGCGACGGGGAAAATCAGGGACCAGTAGGAGTCGATCAAGCCAAGGCTTTTCACGACCAGGAACGTCGGGATCATGCCGCCGCTGAACAGCATCGAGAACACGACGAGAAAGTTGATGGCATTCCTTCCATATAGGTACCTACGCGATAAGCCGTAAGCCATTAAAGCAGTCAGAGCCATACTCACGAGTGTACCTATGGCAGTGACCCCGATGGAAACGCCCAGTCCTTTAAAAATCGTAGGTGTCGAGAGAATGTAACGGTATGCATCCAAAGAGAACGTGGTGGGGAACAAAATAAACTTCTTGGCAACGACTTCCTGGGTCGAAGCAAATGAGCTGGCAAGCACATTAATAAAGGGCAGGAGACAGGCGAGAGCAACCAGGATCAATAACGTGCTGTTTACAACAGTAAATACAATATTGCCTACGGATTGTTTTTTTCGTAAGGATTGTGCCATATGTTTGTCCTCCTTGTAGTCGGGTTACAGGGACACTTTATCAAGGGGGAAGAGTTACGTATATAATCAAATCCTAAGGTACCGATGAAGACCCCAATCCCGGGATGGAATTCTTGCCACCGCCAGATAATCATTATCTTGCATCATGATCATTACATGAGATGAGTAAGCGGAAAACCGCGTGGCTGCGCATCTTTGCAACCGCTATCATGAAATGATTATGTACGGAATGACGGCAACCGCCTAAGCTAGGAAACGTAAACAGTAACGCTTACAAGGAGGTCGACTTGGTGAAGGATTCAAGTACTGCCGCAGTGAACATGAACATCAAAACCGTGAAGAAACAACGATCAACGCATCTGGAAGCTTTAAAAAGAAACAAGCTGCTCTACCTTATGATTTTGCCCGGCGTGCTGTATTTCATTATTTTCAAATATTTGCCGATGGGCGGGCTCGTGATCGCTTTTCAGGACTATCAGCCTTATCAAGGCATTACAGGCAGCCCATGGGTGGGATTCAAGCATTTTATCCGTTTATTTACGGAGCCAACCTTTTTTATGCTGCTGAGCAATACTTTGATTTTATTCGCGCTGAATATTGTCATCTTTTTTCCGCTTCCGATTATTTTGGCCCTGATGCTGAATGAAGTCAGGCACAAGCTGTTTAAGAACGCGATTCAAACCATCATTTACATTCCGCATTTTATGTCATGGGTTATCATTGTTTCGATTACCTATGTATTCATGAACGTGGACGGCGGGGTCCTAAACGAGATGATTGCGGCTCTCGGCTTTCACAAGATCAGCTTTCTGACCTCACCCGAATGGCTCCGGACCGTTTATATCGGACAAGTGATATGGAAGGAACTCGGATGGTCTACCATCATCTATTTGGCAGCCATTACGGTCGTAGATACGCAGCTGTATGAAGCCGCGGGAATGGATGGCGCAGGACGCCTGCGCAAAACCTGGCACGTGACATTGCCGGCGATCCGGCCGGTCATCATTACACTCTTAATTTTGAAAATCGGCAGTACGCTCGATCTGGGCTTTGAACATATGTATCTGCTGCTCAATTCTTTGAACCGCGAGGTTGCTGAAATTTTTGATACCTATATTTACACAGCGGGTCTGAAGAACGGGCAATTAAGTTTCAGCACGACCGTAGGTCTGTTCAAAGGCTTGGTGGGCTTGATTCTGGTTATGGCTTCCAACAGGCTGGCGAAGAAATTCGGGGAAGACGGCGTGTACTAACACAGGTAACACTTCAAATCTTTCATATAAGCGTTGTGTAAAATCCAGAAAAAGGGGAAATGTACATGAAACTCATAGTCAAAAAAATGGCGGCGCTCACCCTCTGCTGCGGTCTGCTGCTCACCGCATGCGGAGAGAAGAGCAAGACAGGCGAGGGTTCGGGAGGTGCGGCGGCAGATCCCAATGCAAAAGCGAGCATCAGCTGGTTGAATATTCTGCATACGGCATCGCCTCCGACAGACACGATTATCAAAAAAATCGAAGAGAAGACGAATGCCGAAGTCAAATTCTCATGGATTCCGGATGCATCCAAGGAGGAGCGCATCAATACGTCGCTTGCATCGGATTCTCTTGCAGATATCGTGACCTTGACCATACTGGATAATTCCTCCGTTAGAAACGCCTTGAAGTCAGGCATGTTCTGGGAAGTGGAATCTTATCTCGATGAGTTTCCTAACCTGGCAAAAATCTCGCAGGATACTCGGACATCCGCTTCCATTGGCGGCAAATTGTACGGCGTCCCGTTCCAAAAAGACTTGGCCCGCAACGGCGTTGTCATCCGGAAGGATTGGCTGGATAAGCTTGGACTCGCCGTGCCGAAAACGACGGATGAACTGATGGCGGTAGCCAAGGCGTTTACCGAGCAGGACCCGGACGGTAACGGCAAAAAGGATACGACGGGATTCATGGACCGCAGCGATTTGATCTATGGCGCGTTCAAAACCCTGAGCTCATACTTCGGAACGCCTAACAATTGGAAAGTCGGCGATGACGGGAAAATGACGCCGGAGTTCGATACCGAGGAATACGTAAAAACGATGGACTACATGAAAGAGCTGTACGACAACGGCTATATCAACCAGGATTTTGCCGTAACGGCGAAGACGGATCAGCAGCAAAAATTCGCTCAGGGCAAAGCCGGGATTTATGTCGGAGCCCTGTTTGACAGCAAAAATCTGAAGAACATGGCCAAAGGTGTTCAGGATAACATGGAGCTGGTGCTAGACAACAACATTACCTCCACCGGCAACGAGGCGGATCGCGCCATTTGGGCAGCCAATAACGGAATCGGAGGCCTGCTGGCATTCCCGAAATCCGAGGTGAAGGACGAAGCGGAGCTGAAACGGGTACTGAAATTTGTGAATGATCTGATGGATGACGATATGTATGCGTTGATGACATACGGCATCGAAGGCGTGCATTACACCAAGGATGCGGACGACGCCGCAACGATAACCAATCAGGATCTGTGGCAGCAGGAGGTGCAGCCGTTTGCTTCCTCGCGTCCGAACGAAACTGGCTATAAGATTCACGATTCCGATCCGCTCAAAGCCGAGTCCGATAAGCTCATCAAAGAAAATGCGGAGCACGCGGTGCTGAACCCGGCCTATTCCCTGGAATCGGAAACCTATACGACCCAAGGGTCGGAGCTGCAAAAGATTATTACGGATGCAACCTATAAATACATTCTCGGCAAAATCAAACTGGATGATTTCAAGGCAGCCGTAGAGAACTGGAAGAAATCCGGGGGCAGTAAGATCATTTCAGAATACGAAGCGGCTTACCAAGCGGTGAAGAAGTAGATTCAATATCACGGTCCTATCCGCCTGGTCTGGGGTTAGGACCTATTTATTCCTGGCAGGAGGTCATCATGGATAAAACAAGCTGGGCCGTCAGAACGGCGGATTCGATTATGGAACGTACGCCTAAGTTGTATGAGGATAAAGGTTATCATGGCAAATGGTCTTATGATTACGGCGTGGTGCTGAAGGGTTTTGAATGGTTGTGGAAGCAGACGGGCGACCGCAAATACTTCCGGTTTATTCAGGATAATATGGATTACTTCATTCAGGAAAGCGGCATGATCCGCGGATACAGTCCGGAAGAATATAACATCGATCATATCAATAACGGGAAGATGTTGTTTGTCCTGTACAACGAAACGAAGCTGGAGAAATACAAGCAAGCGGCAGAGCTGCTGATGTCACAGCTGCAATCCCATCCCCGAACATCCGAAGGGGCATTCTGGCATAAGGAAATCTATCCTTATCAAATTTGGCTGGATGGTCTGTATATGGGCGCTCCGTTTTACTTGGAATACCAGTTCATGTTTGGTTCGGGCGAAAATGTGGAGGATGTCACGAAACAGTTTAAGCTTTGCGAAAAGCATACAAAGGATTCCGTGACGGGGCTGCTGTTTCATGCATGGGACGAGAAAAGGGTTCAGCCGTGGTGTCATCCGGAAACGGGGCTATCCGGGAATTTCTGGGGACGCTCCTTGGGCTGGTTCGTTATGGCACTTGTAGACGTATTGGCGCTGCTGCCGGAGGGCCGCGCGGATGCTAAGGAGCTATCCCGTATATTGAATGATACGCTGGCCGCTATCCGCAAATATCAGGACGCTGACAGCGGCGTTTGGTATCAGGTGCTGAATTATGGCGGTCGAAAGGGCAACTATCTGGAGGCCTCCGCTTCCAGCATGTTCGTCTATGCCATTGCGAAGGGAATTCGGCTTGGATTGCTGGAAGACAGTTGGTCCGAAACGCTGGACCGTGCATATCAGGGGCTGATTGCGGAGTTTGTGCTCGAAACGAAAGAAGGCTGGGTGAACCTCAATAAAAATTGTCAGGTTGCCGGTTTAGGCGGAGCCGATCAGCGGGATGGAACCTATGCTTATTATATCAGCGAGCCGATCGTGACCAATGATCAAAAGGGTCTTGGAGCATTCTTGCAGGCCTGCGGCGAGTACGAGGCCTTGAAAAGCTAGGCGTGTAGCGGAAAAGAACTGATAATCGGTAGATTCAGGCATACTTTGTAGCAGTAGAACTCATCGCATCGGCAAGCCTTGGCGGCAACAAGACGCGAGAAGAGGAGGAACGGGCATGCATTTTTACAACATTATGGACTACGGTGCTCACCGGAACAGTCCTGAGCTTTCGACAGAGGCGATTGCGGCGGCCATTGCAGCGGCAAACAGTGCAGGCGGTGGAACCGTATTTGTACCGGCTGGAAACTACCATACGGGTGCCATATTTTTGAAAGACCATATTGAACTGCGCTTAAGCCCCGGGGCGGTGCTATCCTTTAGCACGAATCCGGAGGATTATCCCGTTGTGCAATCCCGGTGGGAAGGCGTTCTGCAGCAGGTGCACGCTTCCTGCATCTTCGGCATGGGCCTGGAGAATGTTTCGGTTACCGGAAGCGGAACCCTGGACGGAAACGGTCAGCCATGGTGGGATAAGAAACGGAACCGTCCTGAGGAGTTGCCTTATCCTAGACCAAAATTGATCAGCCTGGACGGCTGCATCCGGGTTACGATCAAAGACGTGACGTTAAAGAACTCCCCTAGCTGGACGGTGAATCCGATCCGCTGCGATAATGTCACGATCGACAACATATCCATTCTGAATCCGGCTGATTCCCCGAATACCGACGGCATAGACCCGGAATCCTGCCGTAATGTTCGCATCAGCAATTGCCATATCGATGTAGGAGACGACTGCATCGCCATTAAGTCAGGGACGGAAGATACGCAGGAGCGCATTCCTTGCGAGAACATTACGATTACCAACTGCACCATGATTCATGGGCACGGCGGGGTTGTGATCGGCAGCGAAATGAGCGGGGATATCCGCCATGTGACGATCAGCAACTGCATCTTTAAACAGACCGACCGCGGGATAAGATTGAAGTCCAGGCGCGGCCGCGGAGGTATCGTGGAGGATGTCCGCATTAGCAATATCGTCATGGAGGACGTGATTTGCCCGTTTATCATGAATTTGTATTATTTCTGTGGACCGCGCGGGAAAGACAAATATGTCTGGGATAAGCATCCTTACCCGGTGACACGCGAGACTCCTCAATTTAGACGCATTCACTTTGCGAATATTACGGCCCGGAAGGTTCATGCGGCAGCAGGATTTTTATATGGTTTGGCGGAGCAATACATATCGGAAGTGACGTTTTCGGATATCGAAATATCGATGGCAGAGAATGCGATCCCCGGCCGTCCTGCGATGATGTCGGGACTCCCGGATATGAACAACCGGGGCTTCTATTTGGGCAATGTACGGGATGTACAGTTTCGGCAGGTGACGATTGAGAACCATGAGGGACCGGCTTTCTATATTGAAAATGGTGAGAATGTTGAAGTCCTGCAGTGCCGCTCCA
This sequence comes from Paenibacillus dendrobii, assembly GCF_009807035.1. Lineage (GTDB taxonomy): Bacteria > Bacillota > Bacilli > Paenibacillales > Paenibacillaceae > Paenibacillus_AQ > Paenibacillus_AQ dendrobii. The sequence continues at coordinate 2,198,228 of NZ_WUBI01000001.1, read as the reverse complement.
GAAACACTCGCAAGCCGGAGGCTTTGGTAGAGCAAGTCGAGGTGTCTCCTTCGGACGAAGATTTGACCGGACAGGAAGCTTAAAACGATGGAACAGGATCAGCTAGAATTTTTATTGGGTGAATTGCCAGCAAAAGTTCCGGTCTCCGCTGAGTTGTTGAGGCAGGAGGTATATGACGGATATCGTCTGGAATCACTGCTGCTGGACCTGAACGGAATCGAACGGGTACCGGCCTATGTGGCAAAGCCGCTCGCGGAAGAGGGACCGCTTCCTCTGGTCGTCTTTAACCATTCCCACGGAGGAAATTACACGAACGGGCGGAAGGAATTAATCCATGGCAGCAGCTATCTGCAACAGCCCTCTTTTGCCAAGACATTAACCGATATGGGGTATGCGGTTTGCAGTATCGACATGTGGGGTTTTAATGAACGCGGCGGGAAAACCGAGAGTGAACTGGTGAAGGAAATGCTGTGGCAAGGCCGGGTTATGTGGGGCATGATGCTGCATGACAACCGCCGCTTGATCGATTATATGTGTTCACGTGAGGACATCGATGCTGCGCGGATCGGGACGATAGGGATGTCCATGGGCGGATTGATGGCATGGTGGCTCGCAGCATTAGACCAGCGAATTCAGGTCACGATCGATATTTGCGGACAAGTCGACGCACATACCCTGATCGCCAAGCGCGGTCTGGATCACCATGGCTTCTATTCCTACGTTCCCGGTCTGCTCAAGCGTTACACGACGCTGGATATTCAGTCGAGAATTGCTCCGCGGCCGCGGATGAGTCTGGTTGGCCGAAGCGACCGCATGTGTCCCTTGGAGGGGGTGGAGCATCTGGCAAAAGGACTGCTGGAAGTCTATCATGCGGCAGGGAACCCGGAGCATTGGCAACCCGTCATCGCGAGCGGGGGGCATATGGAGACCTTGGAAATGCGGGTCAAATGGCAGCGATTTATGGCAGAATACCTGTAAATTCCGAATGGAAGAAGTGAACGGGCAATGGAAAGGAACCGGGCTATGCTTGTGGGAAAGGAAGCTTACTGTGATTATCAAACGATCCAGGAAGCGGTGGCTGCGCTGGATCGGGAGTCTTCCGATGTGACGGCATCGCTATATATATTATCCGGCGTCTATGAAGAGGCGATACGAATCGATCGTTCGAACCTGCGCATCGTCGGCATCGGTCAGGTAGAAATCACCATGAACCGGTATGCCAAGGAAAAGAATGGGAGAGGCGAGGACATCGGAACGTTCGCTACGTCGACCCTGTTCCTTGGCGGGAGCCGGTTGATACTGGAGAATCTTGTGATCTCCAACACAGCCGGGCAGGGCGAGGACATCGGGCAGGCCGTGGCGGTGTCTGCGCACTGCGACGAAGCCGTGTTCCGCTATTGCACGTTCAAAGGCTATCAGGATACGTTGTTTACCGGCCCGCTGCCTCCCGCGCCCAAGCAGGGAACGTCTTTCGGCGGTCTTCCGATCCGCAGGCATCATGACCGGTATCGCCAGTTGTACCAGCACTGCCGCATCGAAGGCACGGTGGACTATATATTCGGCGGCGCGACGGCTTACTTCGACCGCTGTGAAATCCGCAGCCTTTGCCGTCAAGGTCAGGGTCCGGGATATATCACCGCGGCTTCGACACCATCCGGCGAAGCGTATGGATACGTGTTTAACGAGTGCTATTTAACGGCGGAACCTGGCGCTACCGCCGTGTACCTGGGGCGTCCGTGGCGCAGCCATGCCAAAACGGATTTCGTGAACTGCCGCATGGGGGCTCATATTCATCCAGCGGGCTGGCATGACTGGGATAACGAAGCCAACCGGCGCACGGTGCGCTATCGCGAATACGACGGCAGGACCGCTGCGGCCGTGCGTGAACAGCGCGTTCCATGGGCGGTTTGCGCGGAGAAGGGCAAGGAGGATCTGGATGTGCGCAGCGTATTCGCCGGCACGGATTTTTGGATGGCATTCATGGATTAACGAGAGGGAATAACGAAACGGCGAGGAGAGGATGAAAAGTGGCGGCAGCGACGACGGAAACGGCAAGAGGCATCATCCGCAATCCCATACTGAAGGGATTCAATCCGGACCCCTGCATTCTGCGTGTAGAGGACGTGTATTACATCGTGGTATCTTCCTTCGAATGGCTTCCGGGCCTGCGGGTATACGAGTCACGCGATTTGGTCCGCTGGGAGCACTCGACCGATCTGCTGACAGACCAGGTCGATTTGCGCGGAAATCCGAAAAACTGCAGCATTTGGGCACCGCAGCTCAGCTACCGCGATGGTCTTTTTTATCTGGTCTATACGGATGTGAAAAGCACGAAGCGTCCTTTCAAGGATGATCATAACTACCTGATGACGGCACCCGCGATAGAAGGACCTTGGTCTGAACCGGTCTATTTGAACAGCAGCGGCTTCGACCCTTCTCTGTTTCACGATGACGACGGGCGCAAATGGCTGCTGAACGCCTTGTGGGATTACCGGATTACGGAAGGCAACAAATCCAGCGGCATCGTCATCCAGGAATACGACCCGGATCTTCGGCGCCTGGTCGGCAAACCGCATAAGCTGTTTGACTGCACCTGGCTGAAAAAGACGGAGGCGCCCCATATTTACAAACGCGGTGGATATTACTATTTGATCACGGCGGAGGGCGGAACCGGCGCAGGCCATGCCGTAACCGTCGCACGTTCGGAAGAGCTGCTGGGAGACTATGAAGTCGACCCGCACAATCCGATGTTGACTTCGCGGAATGATCCGGGGCTGCCGCTGCAGTGCGCGGGTCACGGCAGTCTGGTGGAGACGCCCGGCGGCGAATGGTATATGGCACATTTATGCACGCGTCCCATCGAAGGGTTATACGCGATAATGGGGAGGGAAACCGCCCTGCAGCAGGTGTACTGGAATGAGGAAGGCTGGCTGCGCTTAACTACGGGCGGCCATGAGCCGCAGCTGGAGGTGCCCGCACCACTAGGGATTCAGGAGGTGCAGAATGCGGACCCGGTAACCGTCTTTGAGGACAGATTCGATGGACTACAGCTTAAGAAGACCTGGAATACCCTACGGATCCTGGCGGACGATAACTGGTGCTCGCTCCGCGCACGGCCGGGGCATCTGCGAATCATGGCCGGGGAGTCCGTGCAAAGCCTGTTCCGTCATCATCTCGTAGCCATCCGGCAGACGGACATTCAATTCCGGGCAGAGACGGCGCTGGAATATGCGCCCGCAAGCTATTTGCAGATGGCTGGCTTGATACTGTATTTGAACGAAGACAATTATGTATATGCCTATACCAGCCATGAAGACGGGCAGGGTAAGGTACTGCGAATGATGCGCTGCGCGGCGGATGAATTCGTTCTGCTGCCTGAAGTGATTCCGCTTGAAGACGATGCGCCGGTGCATTTGGCGGTCGACGTCGACGGAACGAAGGCACAATTTCATTACCGCAGTTCCGCTGAAGAGACGTGGAGGCCACTGCATAAAACGCAAAATATCAGTTTTTTATGCGGGGGTTTTACGGGAAACTTCGTGGGGATCGCCGCCCATGACATGAATCAATACCAGGGAAGCCATGCTGATTTCTCCTATTTCCGTTATGAGGGCACGGAGTAATAGCATGCAAAGGACAATTCAACCAACAAGCACATCGAACCGGATGTGCTTGTTTTGGCATTTGCGTGATTGAACACAAAAATGACAAAATAGTAATTTTTCCTGCAAATCCATATTTCAGGAAGAAAAAGGACTAAGGACCTACATTTACCCATAATTTGGAGTGTTATTACGCGAAAAAAGCCCTATGCAAACATGTTTCAGCTTTGAGATAATGAGGGACATAGAACGGTAGCTATCCTGCTTTTGGCAGAGGCATATCTATTTGGTTACAAAATTGTAATTTTTTAAGGAGGAACTACATGATTAACATCAATAAAAGCCTGCTCGGCTGTCTAGCGATTACCGCAGCGGTGTCGGCAGCCGTCATTCTTCCATCCCCCTCGCACGCAGCAGCCTCCAAAGCTGTCGTACAATCGGCTTCGGCTTCGCAAACGGGCGTCATTCAAGCATCGGTAAGATTAAGAGACAAGCCTTCCTTGAGCAGCAATGTACTCGGCTATGTGAAAGCCGGCGAGCAGGTGAAAATTCTGGAGAAGAGCACCTCTTATTTTTATAAAATCAAAACCTCGGCCGGCAAAACCGGATACATCAGCACGGCCGATAAATATATCCGCGTTGGACAAGCATCCTCGGGTTCGTCGTCCTCGAATTCGTCGAATAACGGCTCTTCGTCGGCGTCCAAACCAGCGCAATCGGCTTCGGCAGCCATTGAGAAAGTGATCAAGACAGGTATGAAATATTTGGGCACACCGTATGAATTCGGATCCAACCGCAATACGACAACGACCTTCGACTGCTCCGATTTCATTCGCCAAATCTTCAAAGAAGGCGCAAGCCTTGTGCTTCCTGCCGATTCCCGCCAGCAGGGCTCGTGGATTCAGTCGAACAGCAGCCCGGTCTATAGCGTGGACAAGCTAAAGCGCGGCGATCTCGTCTTTTTCATGAGCTATAAAGGTTCAAGCAGCTCTGCTTACCAAGGAATCGACAAGTCGAAACAGCGTATTACCCACGTGGCTTTGTATTTGGGAGACGGCAAGCTCCTGCATACGTATTCCCAGAAAGCCGGAGGCGTCGTCGTGACCGACTTTACGAATTCCTGGAAGTACCGCTTCATGTATGGAGGCAGCGTCCTGAAATAGAACAGCATAAAAAAGCAGGAACAAAGGACCGGAGGGAGCTCCGGTCCTTTTTCGTCCGTGCGCTTGCCGGGCGTTATTGAGGCTGATGGCGAAGCTTCGGCCCACTTGCATAATTTTATATACTGACCCTATAATTGAAATCTGGTATGATATCGCTTACACTCACCCAGGTCAGTCAGCAGTCAGCTTAAGGGAGCGAGAACGATGGGAAGCCTGAAAAAAACATGGAGCCGATTCAATTCGATCCGAAATAAAATATTTTTCTCCATTTTGGTATTTTTGATTATCCCCTTTCTTTTGACCTTCTATTTTATGGACAAGCCTCTGGAAAAGGTGATCGAGCAAAAGATCGGCCGTTCCGCGCAGGATGCGCTGTACCTGGTGAATTTCAACGTTCAATTGTTTCTGGAAGAGATGCTGCAATCCTCCGTCAATATTACGATCAATCCAAGCATTACGAAGCTGCTCAAGGACCCGGATGCCTACAGCAAGTACGAGAAGCTCCGGTTGAACGATACCGTGCTGAACCGGCTGTTCAGCTCCTATTTTTCCAACTCGTACGTTACGCTGTTCGACCGGGAAGGCAACTGGATCAGCACGAGCTACATGTTCGATCCGCTTCTCCACGGTTATCTGGATTCGAAATGGTACCAGGATATGATGGACAAGCCTTATCAACTCAAGTGGATGTTCAACAATAAAGAGCTAATGTACGCCGACCGGAAGCCGATCATCACGCTGGTGAAGACGATTACGGAGCTGCAGACCAACAAAAATACGGGCATGATCGTGTTCAGCGTGCGTGAGGAGGATATCCGCAAATACCTGACCGGCCTTGAAGGAAACACCTACCTGGTAGACGCCGGTGGAACGATCGTCTCCAGTCCCGACAAGAACGAGATCGGGCAGAGCCTGCTGAACGAGACTTATATGCCGAAGGTATGGAAGTCCGACCGAGGGCAGCAAATCATCGAGAAAAAAGGACAGAAGTGGATCGTCAACTACGATACGGTACGCATCAACGGCTGGAAGATCATTCAGATCGTGCCTTACGACACGGTATTTAAAGAGATTTTCGATATCCGCAAAGCGAACATATTGATCTTCTTTGCGATTTTTATCGTCTTTTCCGTTATCACGATTTCAATCGCGTACGGCATTTCCAAGCCTTTGAAGCTGCTTCGGAAAAAAATGAGGGAGCTGGAGGACAAGGAGTTCTATTCCAACATTGCCGTGACCGGTCCGCAGGAAATTGCCTCCTTGATTGAGACCTACAATAAAATGGTCAGAAAAATACGCGGACTGCTGGGACGGGTCAAGGAAGAATACGAGCAGAAGGAAGACATGCGCTTTCGCGCGCTCCAGGCCCAAATCAATCCCCATTTTCTGCTGAATACGCTAAACAATATCAAATGGATGGCGTATATACGGAACGACAAGGATGTGGGAGACATGCTCTCGAACCTGGGCGGCATCCTGGAAGGAAGCATCGGCAGGGGAGGAAGCCTGATCATGCTGCGGCAGGAGCTCGATTATATCGAGAATTATATGGCTTTGATGAAAATGAGCCATCCTGATACAATATCCCTTAATATCGACGTCCCGGACGACCTGATGGATCAGGAGGTCATCAATATCATGCTGCAGCCGATTATTGAGAACTGCCTGGTCCACGGATTGCAGAACATGACGGGTATGGGCTTGATCACGATCCAGGCATGGCATGACGAGGACGATTTCGTGCTCCGGGTCGCGGATAACGGCACCGGAATTCGGCCGGAGAAGCTGGAGGAGATCCGCGGCAGGCTCGGAGCCGGCTCGATGGATCCTCTGCCGGAGCGGATCGGCGTCCAAAATGTTCATGACCGGATCAGGCTCCAATACGGAGATGCCTATGGCCTGAGTTTAGATAGCGAACCGGACGAAGGAACGACCGTAGAGTACAGGCTTCCAATAAGAAAAGTTCAGAAGGGGATTGGCGATGACACTAAAAGTGATGCTGGTTGATGATGAACTGCTGGTACGTTTAGGAATCAAATCGTTGATCGATTGGGATAAGCATGAATTCGAATTTATCGGGGACGCTCCGGACGGGGAAAAGGCGCTGGAGCTGATGGAGCAGAACGTTCCCGACATTCTGCTCACGGATATCGTGATGCCGCGGATGAACGGATTGCAGCTGATCGAACAGGTGAGGGCCAAATACCCGAGCATGCTGATCATCGTGCTGAGCAGCCATAACGAGTTCGATTACGTACGCAGCGCGATGAAGCTCGGCGTCGAGGACTACATGCTGAAAACATCTATGAAGCCGGATGAGCTGCTGAACATCTTGGTGGAATCCGCGGGCAAAATCGGGCGCGGCAGCAAGACGGTACAGCCGGAAGAAGTTCAGGGCGCCGAGAGTCGGGATACGCGCTCGGATGCAGTAACGGAATGTGTCCGCAGCTTTCTGGCAGGGAACCCGGCGGATGCCGCCGTGCCTGCGGGTCTGCAGTTGCGGCCGCACGGCATGTTGTTGATGCTGCACGTGCTTCATACGCGCGACGGCGGTCCGGAAACTTCCGCCATGAAGCTGCTGGGGCATCTGGTCCAAACCGAGCTGGAAGCGCTGCTGGACAGCCATCCCCTTGCACTCGACAACCGCAACATCGCTGCGCTGCTGGCGGTGCCTGAAGAACAGCTGCCGGATTTGGGAAGGCAGATTAGCGGGTTGGTGAGCTCCGCGCAGATGCTGCTCGGGGTTACCCTTCGGGCCGAAACGGAGGGACCGCTTACGGCATGGGAGGAGCTTCCCGCCGCTTACAGCAAAGCAAAGTCCGCCATTATGGAGCAGGGAATGCAGCTGACATCCCGGGAAGATATCAATTCGCTGCTGACTTACCTCAAGGACAATCTGACCAGGGATATTTCGCTGAAGGAAGCAGCCGAACGGATCAATATCAGCGAAACCTACCTGAGCACGATTTTCAAGAAAGAGACGGGCATGGGCTTTACCGACTGGATCAACACGATGCGCATCGATCAGGCGACGAGCCTGCTGATGGAAACGAGCCTGCCGAGCTACCTGATTGCCGAGCAGGTGGGCTATGAAAACATCAATTATTTCGGGCGCATCTTCAAAAAGATGAAAGGCGTGAGCCCGCAAAAATACCGCTCCCAGTTCCAGAAAACGAAAGCATAGCGTACTTATCCGACCCTCCTGCATCCGCAGGAGGATTTGTTTTTTATCACCTATCCAAAAATAGTGAACATTCCATCCTAAAAAAGTGAATGCGCGCGTCACTTTCATGTAAGCGTTTTAAAAATCTTGAATATAAAGCTGATAATTTTGTTCCTGTTGGATCGTTTTCTTCGCAGCTATACTTTTCCTATAAGCCTTTCACACAGAGGCAAGTCCTGAAAGGCTCTTGAATACAGCCGTAAGGAGGAATTCCACAGCATGATCATCGGATCTTTGAAGCATTGGGCAGCGCAGCGGGAGTGTGTACATCCGGTGCTGCGCAAGGCGGTAGATTTTCTGCAAGACACAGATTTTGGGCTTCTCGAAGAAGGGAAATATTCCATTTGGGGACAAGATATGTTTGCCATCATTTCGAGGATCCAAACCAAACCGGCTTCGATGCAGTCCGCAGAGAAACATGAATGCTTTCTCGATATTCACTACGTGATTGAGGGAGAGGAGCTGATCGGCTGGCAGCTGCAGAATGAACAGACGGCACCGTCTGAGAGCAATCCGGAAGAGGATTATTCCTTGTACACGGAGCTTGAACAGGAGTCCATGATCCGGCTTACGCAGGGAATGTACACGGTTCTGCTCCCTGAGGATATTCACCGGCCGGGCTTGACCGAGACGGAGCCATCCGAAGTGAGAAAGGTCGTCATCAAGATCAATCGGAACCTGTTTTAACATCTTTTACACACAACAAGATTTAAAGGGGGCATTATTCGATGTTTAAAAAACGTGTGTTTTCGGCTACTACCGCGCTTGTTCTCCTGATGTCGCTTCTGGCAGGATGCTCTGGCGGAAGTCAAAAGGATGCGGACGTAAGCAGCGGCGGGGATACAGCATCCGGCAAAAAAGATAAGGTGGAGCTGAACCTGTGGCTGACTCCGCAGTGGAAGGGCGTTATGGATGCTTCGGAGCAAAATGCGGATTATGACAGCTTTTTCAAATATGCCGCGGATAAATTTTCGAAGCAGTACGACAAGCATGACGTGAAAGTGAACGTGCAGGTGATCGCGGGCGATCAGCGCGACGAAATGCTGAACGTGAATCTGAATGGCGGCACGCCTCCGGATATTTTCTTTGAAAGCGTATTCGCCATGGGCGATTACGTGCATCGTGGAGCGCTGGAGCCGCTTGATGATATCGTCGACGACGCAGCGAAGAAAGATATTGACCAGAAGTACTGGGACAACGTAACCTTCGGCGACAAAGTGTATTTCTATCCGTTCGCCCATAACCCGGGCACGCTGGCTTACAATGCCGATATGTTCAAGGCTGCCGGCCTCGAAAGCTACGTAGGCGACGAGAATGCGATCAAGACGTGGACGATGGACGATTACGACAAGATCCTGAAGACTCTGAAAGAAAAGCTTCCGAAAGGCTCTTACCCAATGGGGCTGTACGCGCTGAATAATCAGGGCGATACCTGGAACCTGGCTTATCTTCGGATGTTCGGCAACAAATTCTTTGATGATCAAGGCAACATTACCGTGGACGACGCGAACGGCGTCAAAGCGGCTGAATGGCTGAAGAAAATCTACAGCGAAGGCTACACGAACCCGGGTGCCGAATCCGTATCTTCGAACGATGCCAACGCGATGTTCCAAAACCAGCAGCTCGCGATCAGCTTCACGAATCCGGTGCTGTTCAATAACTCGAAAGCAGACATGGAAGCAGGCAAAGCACCGAAATTCGATATCCGTTTGGCCAACATCCCATCCGCAAGCGGATCGCCGCTTTCCTTCACTTATGTGGTCGGCGCATCTGTATTCAAAACGGGCGATGCCGTGAAAACTCAGGTGGCAAAAGATTTCGTGAAATACTTCTCCACCGATCCGGAGCTTGTGAAAGCGTCCAAGAACAGCATTCCGGTAAGAAGTTCAGTAGCAGCCGAGTTCAAAGACAAATATCCTTTGTTCGCCGCTTACGACGCGAATGCATCGAACCTGTTCAACTTCACGGGCAACGTACCGGGCTACAGCGAGCTGAGACAAGTGCTGTATCCGGAGCTGCAAGCGATGTACATCGGCGAGAAGTCGCCTGCCCAAGCGATCAAGGATTACCAGACGAAGGGCAATGCGGTCATTCAGAAAGCCAAGGAAAGCTCGGTTATTTTCAAAAAGTAACATCGGCAGTGATCTAGAGGCAGCATAATCCAGACATATAAACAAGATTCGTTCCCTGCCGCTTACGGCCCGGCCCGCGGCGGCAGTGGAATCGGATTGGAAAGGTAACGGATAACCATGAAACTGAGAAACTATCACTGGAAAGAAAATGTGACCGGCTATCTGTTCATTTTGCCACAATTCTTGATGTTCCTGATTTTTATCGTCTATCCAATCATTGAAGGCATCAGGCTCAGTCTGTACAAGGTACAATTCAATCAGGAAACGTTCGTCGGTTTCGACAACTACGTGACGCTGTTCCATGATCCCGTTTTTTTCAAGTCGATTTACAACACGGTTATTTTTGTCGTATTCATAGTTCTTCTAACAGTCGCTTTCTCGATATTCGTCGCTTCCTCCGTATTTGATAAAAACGCGAAATACGTATCGTTTATCCGGGGGAGCTATTACATCCCTGTCATGGTTTCCATGGTCGTCATGAGTATGGTTTGGGGATTCCTGCTGAATCCGGCCAACGGTCTCATTTCGTATGCGGCAAGGGAAATGGATTTTTCGATCGTCAATTTGCTTGGCAATAAACACACGGTTCTGCCGGTGATCATATTTGTTACATTCGCAACCAACGTCGGTCAGGCGATCATTCTATACATTGCGGCGATGATCGGCGTGCCGAAGGATTTGTTCGAAGCGGCCGAGGTGGACGGGGCGAGCCGGGTTCGGATCATTTTCCAGATCCTGATTCCGCTGGTCAAGCCGACCACGATATACATCACGATCATCAACATCATTGCCGTATTGAAAATCTTCGTCGTCATCCAGCTGCTGACGGGCGGCGGTCCGAACAACGCTTCCGTCACCATGATGTATTATCTCTACAACAACGCGTTCAAGTATAACCAGCTGGGCGTTGCTTCGGCGGTGGGCGTCATCATGTTCCTGATTACGATGTTGCTCTCCATTCCGCAGCTCAGAGCAATGTTCAAGGAGAAGTGAGGGATAAATCATGCTTCAAACGAAAGAGAAGAAAAAGCGAGAGAAGTACGATATTGTCTCGAATATCATCATTATCGTCTTCGCCGTGTTGAATTTGTTTCCGCTCTACTGGCTGTTTACAAGCTCGCTCAAAAACAGCTCCGATGTCATCAAAATGCCGCCGGACTGGTGGCCGAGAACATTCACGTTCAGCAATTATACCGATGTTTTCAATAATCAGCCTGCCTTGCGCTGGACGTTCAACAGCTTGTATGTGGCCGGAGTCAGCACCATTCTGGTCGTTATTGCCAGCTCGATGGCTGCATATGCATTTTCCAAGCTGAATTTCTTCGGGAAAAACGTGCTGTTCGTCGTCTTTATCTCAAGCCTGATGGTCCCTAAAGAAGTCATGATCGTTCCTTTGTTCCGGATTACGCAGGACCTTGGCATGGTGAACTCGCTTTGGGGCATGATTTGGCCCAACGTCGCCACGGCCTTCGGCGTGTTCCTGCTCAAAGGCTTCTTCGACAGCGTGCCCGATGCGCTCCGGGAAGCGGCCCGTATCGACGGTGCCGGCGAAACGAGGACATTCCTGCAAATCCTGCTGCCGATCGTCAAACCGGGCATCGGCGCCCTGTTTATTTTGAACTTCGTTCAAGTATGGAACGATTATCTGTGGCAGCTCGTCATCGGGCAGGACAAAAACGTGAAAACGCTGATGGTCGGCATTGCCACGCTGATGCAGGATTTGAATCCGAACTTTGCATACAAAATGGCGGGTGCAACCGTAGCGGCTGTGCCGATGCTGTTGATCTTCCTTTTGTTCCAAAGATACTTTACAAGAGGGATTGCCGGCGGTGCCGTGAAGGAATAAGGACACAAGCGGGGTTAAAAGAATGGAGCATATCATAGGCATTGATGTGGGCGGTACGGAGATCAAGGCAGCCGTATTCGGCCCGGATGCGCAAATCGTTTTTCATCAGAAGGTTCCCACGCCTGCAGGGGAAGCCAACATTCGAATTCCAGAGGCCGTTTTCGGCATCATGAGAGCTCTAATTGAAGCTTATGGAAACAGCATTACAGGCGTTGGCATCAGTACGGCGGGGGTCGTGGATACGGAGAGCGGCGAGATTCTGTTTGCCGGCGGCACGATTCCTTCATATAAGGGTACGAACCTGAAAAAGATGATCGAAGAACGTTACGGGATTCCCGTTTCGATCGCGAATGACGTTAACGCCGCAGCCCGCGGAGAATGGTGGAAGGGAGCTGCCCAGGGCAGCGATCACTTCTTCTGCATGACGCTCGGCACGGGCATTGGCGGGTGCATGTTCAGCCGTGGCGAGACGGTGCTTGGTGCCCATTACCGGGCCGGGGAAATTGGCCACACCTTGTTCGACAAGGCTAGCGGCACGACGTATGAGCAGCGGGCTTCCATGTCGGCTTTAATGGCACGGGCCCCCAGGGAAATTGAAGGCTTTCACGGAGACGGCTTCGAGCTGTTCGGGCGTGCCCGTCAGGGCGAACCGGCATACTTGCGGCTGATTGACAGCTGGACAGAGGAGATCGCGAGAGGCATCGCGGAAATGATCCTGTATGCGGACCCGTCCATCATCGTCATCGGCGGGGGAGTCTCGGAGCAGAAGGGATTTTTGCTGGACAAGATCAACGCCCATGTGACGGACTACTTACCGGAGGGATTCTCCAAGACCGTACTTGTGACTGCGGAACTAGGCAATAAAGCCGCATTGTACGGTGCGGTGTATCCTTACTATAAATAAGACAGAGATGGAGATGCGTCAAACCATGAATTCAGACATCGTTTCTCAATATAAAGGCATTTATATCGCCATGTATTCGGCTTATGACGAAGCAGGCAACGTGGACCAGGACCGGGTGAAAAAACTGGCTAGATATTATGTAGGCAAAGGTGTCAAAGGACTATATGTCGGAGGCAGCTCCGGTGAAGGTATTTTGCAGAACGCAGAAGAGCGCAAGCAGGTGCTGGAAGCGGTCATGGAAGAAGTGAAAGGCGAGCTGACCATCATCGTGCATGTCGGAGCGAACTCGACACGGGAAGCCGTGGAGCTTTCGAAGCATGCCGAGAAGTGCGGCGCGGATATCATTTCGGCGGTTCCTTCGATCTATTACCGTCTGCCGGAAGCGGCGGTGGAAAACCACTGGCAGCATATGATCGACAGCACGGACCTGCCGTTCATCATCTACAATATTCCCCAGACGACGGGGTTTACGCTGAGCACAAGCCTTTTAGCCAAGCTGGCGAAACAAGACAAGGTCATCGGCGTGAAAATGTCCGGGGAAAGCACCTTTGAGCTGCAGCAGTACAAGGAAACCGGCGGCAATGAGTTCCTCGTGTTCAACGGACCAGATGAGCAGTTTCTTGCGGGCCGCATTATGGGTGCCGACGGCGGGATCGGCGGAACGTACGGCGTGATGCCGGAGCTTTTCGTCAAACTGAACCGTTTGTTCATAGAGAATAACATCGAAGAAGCCCAGGAACTTCAAACGCAAATCAACCGCATCATTAAGAAATTACTGAGCTACCCGTCCATGTATGGAGCTTGCAAATACATCCTGAGTCTCCGCGGTATTGAGACGGGCGCTCCGCGTCTTCCAATGCTTCCGGTCCTGCCGGAGCATCATGCTTCACTGGCTGAGCTGAACCGGGAGATTGAAGAAACGGTTACCCGGCATACGGGTGCGTAAAGGAGGCATGCAGCGATGATCGAACAGATTAAAGGCGGACTTGTGGTTTCTTGCCAGGCGCTTGATTATGAGCCTCTTCACAGCTCGTTTATCATGTCCAAGCTGGCTTTGGCGGCCATGGAAGGCGGCGCTGTTGGCATTCGGGCCAACAGCAAGGAAGATATTATCGCGATCAAGCAGGAGGTATCCTTGCCTGTGATTGGCATTGTGAAGCGCGATTACCAGGATAGCGAAGTGTTCATTACAGCCACGAAAAAGGAGATCGGTGAGCTGCTGGAAAGCGGCTGCGAAATGATCGCGATGGACTGCACGAAGCGCAGCCGTCCGAACGGGGAGACATTGGCTGAGCTGGTCGCCTACTGCCGGGAGCATAACCCGTCAGTGCAACTAATGGCGGATATTTCAACGCTAGACGAGGCCATCCTCGCGCAGGAGCTGGGATTTGACTGCGTGTCCACCACGCTTCACGGATACACGCCGTATACATCAACCACGAAGCTGTATGATAATGATTTTGAATTTTTGAAGTCCGTTTTGCGTGAGGTAGACCTTCCCGTCATTGCGGAGGGCAATGTTATGACGCCCGAAATGTATAACCGGTGCTTGGAACTGGGAGCCGTTTCTGCGGTGGTCGGCGGCGCCATTACAAGACCGAAGGAAATTACGGCCAGATTCGTACAGGCCGCGCAGAAATAAGGTTAACTTTCGAAGTCAGTCAAGTAATTGGAGCTTCCGAGGGGTCGAATCGGACTGGAATAATGATAAAGCCGTTGACACAGAGGATGTGTCGACGGCTTTTTTATCATGCATGCCATGTGGATAACTGTGATCTAAACCGACTGCAGTCTGAGCCTATACGTTCCGTTCCAAAGCCTCCACATATTCTTTCGCTTCCTTTAGGCCCAATGAACGGACTTCCCGAATCTCCTTGATCGCTTTGATCTTTTGTCCGGATTGAAGCAGGAAGAGGAGCCTTTCATCAAGAGCAGAGTCGGCTGTTTCCTGCCCTCCGGAAGGTGTAGGGGAGGTTGCTGCCGGGACGGGAACGGACTGTGAACCCGCCCGGTTCCGCATCCACTCCAAATCGGCTTTGATATTATTCATCTGGCTTTGCAGGCTGATGACTCTGATGAAAAGAAAAAGAGAAATGACAATGGCAATGACCGCTAGAATTTCGCTCGTTTCCAAAATGATCATACCCTCTCATATGTGGATCTTTAACTATATAAAACAAACTAAAGAATGGGAAAGCACTTCGCCAATAACCCCGATGACGAGTCACCTAATCATAGCATAGTCATGCTGGATCAGGTCTTTTTCAAGCAACCGTCTTCCTGGCAGGGCATGTAGATCGATGTTTTTCTTATGGAGGTTCTATGCTATTTCTCCGTCGTCCTGATCTGGATCAATTCCATAAAATGCTGCGCGGCTGCGGACAAATGATGGCCCTTGAGCGATATTAGCCCCATAGATCCCGATAAATGGTCATCCGTGATTGGAAAAGCGCGGATGCCTCTGCCCGGTAGTTGCGCGATGACCGTTTCAGGCACAATGGCCGAGCCGAAACCGGAGGATACCAATTGCAGCAGCAGAGGGATGTCGGAGCATTCGGCAATGATGTTCGGTTTGAGATGCTGCGCCGAAAAAGCCATCTGAATGGTATAGTATACCCCTAATCCCTCAGTGCTCGGAAGCATCAGCGGAATTTCTTGCAGATCGGATAAAGCCACAGCAGATCCCAATGCAGGCATCTGCTGCGAAGTAATGAAATAAAACGGCTCTGCCTGCAGATGGAGTACCGAAAAGTCGTCCAGCTCCAAAGGCAGGCGGATGATGGCAAGTTCCAGTACCCGATTTTTGACCAGTTCACACAGGCGGGAGGATTCGTTTTGCTGAATTTTATACGTGACGTGGGGGTATCGTGACCTAAACTGATGGAGCAGTCCCGGCAGCTCGACGGAGGACAAGGTGTTGATCCCGAGATTCAGACTTCCCTTCACGCCATCTCCGACCTCTTTGACCTCGGTAACTGCTTCTTCCATCAGCTGCGTTACTTGCAAAGCATAACGGTATAGTGCTTTTCCCGATTCGGTTAATTCCAGAAGCTTGCCCGTTCTCTCGAGCAACAGGGTCCCGAGCTCTTCTTCCATCGCTTTGAGCTGCTGGCTTAACGGGGGCTGGGACATATGTAGCCGCTGAGCGGCGGCGGAGATTTTCCGTTCTTCCGCTATGGCAATGAAATATCGCAGCTGGCGGATATCCATGGTCTCAATTTCCTCCTTATATATGATAAAACTTATTAAAAGAAACAATATTAATATTATTCATATAGTCATACCCATGTTAGCATATCCATACGGAGTCTCAAAGACTCAGCGTACCAGTATCCGAATTCGAGAGGAGACGAAGATAAGCCATGCAGGAAGCCCATTACTGGTTAACCGATGTCAGACTGGAAACCGGCTATAAATATGAAAACGGGGCCGTAACCGGAACGGAAACCGGCATCTTTCATGTCAGAATCGAAAATGGAAGGATTGCCGAACTCAAATCTGCCTCCGTCATGCTTGAGGATGCGCTGCCCAAATGGAATATGAACGGCGGGCTGCTGCTGCCCTCTTTCCGCGACATGCACATCCATTTGGATAAAACCTATTACGGAGGACCATGGAAGGCTCCGTCAATTCCCTCAAACGGCATTTTCACGAGGCTGGAAGAAGAACGGGAGCTGCTTCCTAGGCAGCTGCCTGTCGCAAGGGAAAGAGCGGGCAAGCTGATTGATTTATTGCTCCAGGCAGGTACGACGCGCATCCGCAGCCACGTCAATATTGACCCCGTCATCGGACTTCGGAATCTGGAGGAAACGCTGAAAGCGGTGGAAGACTATCAAGGGAAAGCTTCGATCGAGATTGTTGCCTTCCCGCAGCATGGATTGCTTCGCAGCCAGTCCGTTTCCCTGGTGAGGGATGCGTTGAGAAACGGCTCTTCATTGGTTGGGGGCGTCGATCCGGCTACGGTCGACGGCGATATCGAGAAATCGCTGCACACGATCATGGAGCTTGCGGTTGAAGCCGATGCGGATATTGATCTGCATATCCATGACGGAGGACAACTCGGCATGTTCACATTTGAACGGTTGGCGGATTTGACGGAAGCAGCCGGTTGGCAGGGCAGAGTCACCTTAAGCCATGCGCTGGCACTTGCCGACTGCACACCGGAAAAGGCAACCGCCATGGCTGAAAGGCTATCCAGCCTGAGCATTGCGATCGCTTCCTCCGTACCGCTGGGCCGGACTATTCCTATTCCGCTGCTGCAATCGCACGGGGTGCAGATATCCCTGGGAGATGACAGTATTATGGATCACTGGTCCCCCTTCGGAAAAGGAGACATGCTGGAAAAGGCGGGCATATTAGCGGAGCGCTTCGGGCTCGCGAATGAACGGGCGCTCGGACAAGCTCTTGGTTATATTACCGGAGGAATCACGCCGCTGAACCATGATGGTGAACAGATGTGGCCACGAATCGGAGACGAAGCAAGCGTGGTTGTGGTGGAAGCGAGCTGTTCCGCGGAAGCCGTTGCCAGAAGATCTAAACGTCAGGCAGTTTTATATAAAGGAAATCTCGTTTCAGGCAATCTGGGGCGTGAGCAATAATTAGAAAGGATGATGCATGATGGAACATCGGTTTTGGCTTGTAAACGCCCGTCTGGAAAGTAGTTACCAGGTTCAACAGAATGTGATCACCGGGACGGAAACGGAAATACGGCATCTGCTTATTGAAGATGGAAACATCACGAAAATCATTCCGGCAGATCAGCCGATTGCTGACCAGCTACCACAAATGGATGCGGGATTCCGTCTCGTGCTGCCTTCTTTTGTGGAGAAGCACTGTCATCTCGATAAAGCGCTGTTAGGCGGACGCTGGAGAGCAGTTACGCCGGCGAAATCTATTTTCGGCAGACTGGATGAGGAACGGGAATTTGATTCCAAGCGTTCCTTATCCATCAGGGAGAGTGCTGAGAATTACCTGGAAGCTTCCTTGAAATCAGGGGCTACACACATCCGCACCCATGTGGATATTTTTCCTGAGGTGGGGTTAACCCATTTGGAAGAGGTACAGGAAGCACTGCGCAAGTACGAAGATAAGCTGTCCTACGAAATCGTGGCTTTTCCGCAGCAGGGACTGCTTCGTTCCGGTTCGGAACAACTCGTGAGAGAAGCCATACGGAAGGGAGCCGGTCTGGTCGGCGGCGTCGATCCGGCAACCGTGGACGGCGATGTGGAGAAATCGCTGCAGACGATGGTGAAGATCGCCTCCGAAGAAAACGCAGGCATCGATCTGCATCTGCATGACCCGGACCGTCTGGGAATATTTACGATCAAGAGGCTCGCCGAATTGACCATAGAAGCGGGGCTTCAGGGCAGAGTGGCCGTCAGCCATGCATTTAGCCTGGGCGATATCCCAGCACAGCAAGCGGCGGAAATGGCAGAGTTGTTGGCTGCCGCTGATATGACTATTATCACGAGCGTTCCTATGGGACGGAAATTTCCGCCTGTACGACTGCTGCATGACCATGGCGTATCCGTTGCGGTGGGCTGTGACAATGTGTTTGATATTTGGTCGCCGTTCGGGAACGGGGATATCATGGAACGGGCAGGACGTCTTGCCGAAATTTCGCATTGGGTGGACGAATTGTCGCTGGGACAAACGCTGGGGTATATTACAGATGGAATTACGCCGCTGGATCAGACAGGTAAACAAGCTTGGCCCAAAGCTGGGGATGAAGCAAGCTTGGTCCTGGTTGAAGCATCCTGCTCCGCCGAAGCGGTTGCAAGAAGAGCGAAGAGAACCGCAACGCTGTATAAAGGAAACGTTGTCGCAGGTTCGCTGAATACGGTGGAAGTATAATTAATCTTGAGCAAATTCCAAAAGGCCGCAAAACACATACCGTGTTTGCGGCCTTTTGATGTTTGAGATCAGTCCTCCAGTTTGGAGAGACTGAGACCGATTTTGTCGAGGAGCTCGATTAGCTGATCTTCTTCCCCCGGACCTAAGTGTTGAACCAGCCTCCGGTTGTTCTCATCCAGAATCGATTGCAGTTTCGGCCTGAATGTCTTCGCTTTCTCGGTCGGATACAGAAGGAGTGAGCGGCGGTCTTCCGGATCCGTGATCCGCTCGACATAACCGGCCTGCTCCAGATGCTTTACGGCTCTTGCCGTGGTGGCTTTATCGAATTTAAGCTCCTGTGTCAGTCGATCCTGGGTGATTCCAGGGCTCCGCAGAACCAGCTTCAGGAAGCTGTGCTGCCCGCCGCTGCCTATGCCATAGGGAGCCAGACGCTTGAAAAGTATTTTTTGGTTGGAACGGTGAATGTATGAAATCAGTTTGCCGATCGGTTCCTTTTTCACGAGGGGCACCTCTTTTGGATAAGTAATAACGGAAACAGGGAGATTAACGATAGATGCATCCATTGTAGTCTAGATCCCTCTATTTCGCTATTTTTGCAGCGTTCTTCAATAAAATATTTTATCCCAATGTTGTTGCGCATGCAACTAATATGAGTTACACTGGTTACGATCAATTAGTTGCGCTTGCAACTAAATAAGGATAATCAGGAGGTTATGATGAGTTCAGCCTTTCAATCATACCAGGAAGACGCCGCCATTCAGAAGAAGCGCTGGCTGATTCTTGTCGTTCTTAATCTATTCACATTCATGTCCACGCTGGATGGAAGTATCGTGAATATTGCCTTGCCCATGTTGTCCAAAACGCTGGGATTGCCGATTGCTCAGATCGAATGGGTGACCACGGCATACCTGATGGCGATTTGCACGGTAATTCTGTTTTTCGGAAAGCTTGGGGATATGGTCGGCAAAATCCGTATTTATAAGCTTGGAACTTATATTTTTATTCTTGGCTCGCTATTATGCGGTTTTAGCGGATCTTTGCCGTTCCTGATCGTTTCGCGTGTCGTTCAGGCTTTGGGAGCATCGATGCTGATGGCCAACAGCCAAGGGATCGTTACCGATATTTTTCCGGCCAAAGAACGGGGGAAAGCGCTGGGGCTGATTGGTACCTTCGTTTCTCTCGGCAGTATAGCCGGACCAAGTCTGGGAGGAGTGATCATTTCCTCTCTGGGCTGGGAATATATTTTCTGGGTGAACGTTCCGATCGGCCTCATCGCCATCTTCATTGGATGGAAGGTGCTGCCTGCGGATCTGGTCAGAGTCAAGTCTAAGATCGATGTCCCGGGCAGTTTATTGTTTGCCGTATTTATTCTCGCTTTATTCGTGGGTCTTCTGCTTGGACAACAGGCCGGATACGGCAACATCTGGATTGTTCTCTCGCTGATTCTGGCAGCGGCGGTGCTGATCGTATTTTTGCGGGTGGAGCTTGTTCGCCGGGAGCCTCTGCTGGAGCTGTCGCTGTTCAAGAATCCGCTGTTTTCGGTCAGTATCCTGTGCGGATTTCTCGTCTTTTCAGCGAATTTTTGCTTCAATATCATCGCGCCGTTTTACGCCCAAAACATGCTGAATCTGTCTCCGTTTTCGGCAGGTTTCCTGCTGATGCTCTTCCCGATCTGCATGGTCGTTGTTGCTCCGCTCAGCGGTGCTCTTTCCGATAAAATAGGATCGGAACCTCTAACCTTTGCCGGACTGATCGTCATGGTCATCGCGCAGTTTGGTCTGGCTTCGCTTCATGATGGCAGCTTTTTGGCTATCGTAGGTACCTGGATCGCGATGCTGGGCATCGGCAGCGGACTGTTCCAATCACCGAATAATTCTCTGGTAATGTCGCAGGTTCCGCGAACCCAGCTGGGTTCGGCGGGGAGCGTCAATTCTCTGGTCCGCAATGTGGGGATGGTTGTGGGGATCACGATCGCGACAACGACGTTATTCCACGTCATGAGCAGCAAAGCGGGACACCGGGTCACCGGACTTATTCCGGATCGTCCGGACATTTTCCTTAGCGGCATGCATACCGTCTTCAGAGTATCCTCCTCCATTTGCCTGGTTGCAGCACTGCTGACAGGATGGAGAATGTACCATGCGTATACCACGAAACATAAACAAGCTGCTTCGAAGGGCTAAGATGCGCTGCCTTGGACAATTCCGACCGATAAGGTATACAATAAAAGGAATGAAAGCAGCAGAGGGGAGAATGCCGCATGAATTCCATCCAATCGGATCCGTTTGTAAGAAATGAGCGTGAAAGGAACATCGCTTCGAGGTCTGACCGGCTTGCCGCGATGATCGCCAAACGTGCTCCCGTGCATGACCGCGATGGATCGTTTCCTTTTGAGAGCTTTGACGATCTGCGGGAAGCCGGTTACCTGAAGCTGACCGTCCCGGCAGCCTTCGGAGGCGAGGAAGCCTCGCTCTATGAAATGCTGCTTGGGCAGGAACGACTGGCAAAAGGTGACGGCTCGACGGCGCTCGCTGTAGGCTGGCATGTCAGCCAGATGCTGCAGATGCGCATCAAACAGTCGTGGCCGCGGAAGCTGTACGAAGACTTTTGCAGGAGAGTCGCCGAGGAAGGCGCGATGATCAATCAGTTCGCAAGCGAGCCTTCTACAGGTAGCCCAAGCCGCGGCGGCCGGCCTCTGACGGCGGCGGTTAGGGCCGATGGCGGCTATCGGCTGACCGGGCGTAAAACGTTTAGCTCACTGATTCCCGTGCTGGATCAGTTTACGGTCACCGCCTTCGTAGAGGACGAGGACCGGATCGGTACATTCTTCGTGCGCAAAGGTCCCGGCGTAAGCATCGACGAGACCTGGGATACCTTAGGCATGCGGGGAACCGGCAGCCATGATCTGCTGCTGGACGATGTGTTCGTGCCGCATGATGAAAGGATCGATAGCTGCGAAGGTGGGGGAGGTACGGCAGTACCCGGCATGTCCGATCATGGCGGAGCTTTGCTGCACATTCCGGCGTGCTACCTCGGCATTGCCTGGGCGGCGCGCGACTTCGCGGTGAAGTTCGCTGCCGAATACCGGCCAAGCAGCTTACCGGGGCCGATCGCGGAACTGCCGCATATCCAGCAGAAAATCGGTGAGATGGAATCGGAGCTTATAACTGCGCGCACGCTGTTATACAGTGTTGCCGACCGGTGGGATCGGCTTCCCTCGGAGCGCCCATCCATGAAGCCGGAGCTTGGGCTTGCCAAAACGGTGGCGACGAACGCCGCGCTGCGGATCGTCGATCTGGCGATGCGGATCGTCGGTGGATCGAGCCTCTCGCGGAGCCTGCCTCTGGAGCGGATGTACCGCGACGTCCGCGCGGGACTGCATAACCCGCCGATGGAAGACACGGTGACTGCGATGTTGGCCCAGCGCGCGATTCGCGATGCGGGCTCGGGAGATGGATTGGATTCATAAGTTTTTGCATACAAGGAGAGCCGTCGGCATGGAGCCGGCGGCTTTTTCTTGAGGTCAACACTTAGAATGGTAAAAGGGATTTTTTGAGGGTTGTAAACAAGGAAACGGGTAGTACTTGTGTGGTCTTTTCTTTTTTAGATGTGCTGAAAGTGTTTGATAAATCCAAATCGAGATATTCTTGAGTAAGGAAGCAGATGCATTAAGCACAGCAATACGATATCAGATGAGCAAATCCCATTCATAAAGTATATCGCGAGCAATCAGCTGTCTACGATTCATTGAGCCATTCCGTTCGGACAGGCAGAAGTGGATATTATGCTGGAACGGGCTGCGAACGTGCTGGAATGGTATGATTCTTTTCGTACAGATGTGCCAAGTTGGTATGTTTCCAAGTCCCCTTAACAAGAGGTCTAGAAATCCATGAAAATTTTACTTACTTTTATAAAGTGAGTGTGATAAAATAACCTGTGTACCGATCATTTTGGAATATTATACATAGGAAGAAGAGATACCATGAGCGAGTTTAAGGAGCTTGTCCAAACGAGAAGATCAGCGAACAAGTTTATGATAGATGTACCCATCAGCGAGCAGGAGCTTCAAGAGATGTTCAATCTTGTGAAATTCGCCCCGTCCGCATTTAATTTGCAGCACACCCACTATTTGGCGGTGACGGATAAAGAACTCAAGGATAAAGTATACGAGGCAGCATTCAAGCAGTACAAAGTGTTGACGAGCTCTGCCGCCATCGTGGTACTTGGGGATCTCGAAGCTTATCACAATGTCGGACCGATCAATGAAGGACTGCTCAACCTGGGCGTCATTGATCAGCGGGAATTTGATGAAACCGTCAGCAGCGTCATCGGCATGTATGAGGATGGCGGTGACCGGTTCAAGAGAGATGAAGCCATCCGTAACGCCAGCCTGTCCGCCATGCTGTTCATGTTGATCGCCAAGGACAAAGGCTGGGATACCTGTCCGATGATCGGTTTTGATCCGGAACAATTGCGGCGGGAGTTGAACATCCCAGATCGATATGTTCCCGCCATGCTGATCACCCTTGGGAAAGAAGACACAGGCAAGAAGAGACCGCGCGGCTATCGGAAGCCAGTGGGAGAGTTTGTGACTTTTAACAGCTTCTAAGCTTGATGGTTTCGCCAAAACAGCTTGAGCGGATAAAATAAAAGAGCGCCCGTTGCGGGCGCTTTTTTGCATTTCTATATGAATCGCATAATCGGAGACCGATTCTGATCAGGTTTAGAAAAACATGCGTTCGACAAGCCAAAAGGCTCCCATAGCTGTAATGGCAAAGGACCCGTACATCACCGCCGGCCTGAAGAAGTTTTTCTTTTGAATAAACATCAGTACAGGCAGCAGAATCAGGACGATACATAGCTGTATGCATTCAATCCCGACATTGAAGCTGATCAGATCCACGACCAAGTGGCTCTTAGGCAGTCCCATTTCCCTCAGTATATCCGAGAATCCAATCCCGTGAATCAGCCCGAATAAAAATGTGATGACCGCGCGGTAACGAATTTCTTTTCGGAAAATGTTCTCCAGAGCAACATAGCAAATGCTGAGGGCGATAACGGATTCCACAATCCGTGACGGCAGGGAAATCCAGCCTAACACCGCAAGCGTCAATGTAATGCTGTGGGCCAAAGTAAAGGCCGTAATAATCGAAGCGTATTGTTTGAAGCTTTGTTTTCTGAGAAGAAGGGCAAATAAAAATAGCAGATGATCATAACCCGTCAGAATATGGTTCATCCCCAGCTTGAAGAAGGAAAACCAGCCCGAGGATGCATTGCCCGTTGTCTGATGTGTTACGGAAGGTTGGCTTGGCGGTGCCTGATCCGGAGGAACAGTTGCAGTATTCGGAAGCTGCTGCTCTTGCTGCTGCTCGGTGAGCAGCATGGACCAAGTCCGGTCATTACCTTGCAGCACCGTTTCGCTGACCTGATCCCCGTTATGGGAGGTAATCAAATTCACATAAGCTGAATCTGACGGGCCGGAATACAGGCCGTCATTTATGCTGATGGTTTGTCCGGTCTCAAAGGCAGGATAGACAAAATGCCATGTGACGACTTCCTTGTCCCCTTTTTTGCCTAACTCGAGAGACAACAGTTCTCCGGATTGCTCCCGGTCATTCATCTCCAGCACGACACTATCGCTGATCCACTCTTCAAGCTTGTGCTGGTTGGTTGTTAGCTCATCAGGTTCAATGATCCCGTTTTTATTTGTATCGACGTCCATATTTTCCAATACGGAAATCACATCGAGCGAAAAAGCGAAATCGGTCTTGTCCTTTTCAAAGACAACGTTGGTATAGCTGGCACTGAGCGCGTGGGCTGAGGCCTTGTACCCGGGAAAATTCAGACAAAGCAAAAAAATGGCCAAGCAGGTCAAAACTTTCGAAGCATGAAAATAAGCGCGGTGAATGAACAACGGAGTTCCTCCTTGATGTTGTATAACTGTAGTTCGAGTTTATGTATCTGAACATGATATGACTCTTTTATATCTTAAAAAAGGACTGTTAACAGAGTATTAAAGGAATGTAAATGTTAAGTCAAAAATTACATAATATTAACGCTCGGAAAACATTCCGCTTACAAAAGTTTCTTATTATTTAATAGGAATGCATGTTATGCCGTGATTGCATTTATGCTTGTAGACACGAGGAGGAATACGGTTGAGAAGTTTAAGCTTCAACAAAATGAAAAAAAGGACGAGCATAGGATTAATGGTCCTGCTGCTTGCGTCCATGTTTCCGCAGGGAGGGTTCACGTCTAAAGCATCTGCAGCTGCTGCGCATCTGGTGATCAGCCAGGTATATGGCGGTGGCGGGAATTCGGGTTCAACGTATTTATATGATTTTGTAGAGCTCTATAATCCGACGGATTCGGAAGTGAATTTGGATGGTTACGCGATTCAATACGCATCCAAAGCGAGCTCATTTACTGCGCTCCAGACCGGGACAAGCGCATCGCTGACCCCACTGGACGGGAAGGTCATCAAGGCGCATGGCTTTCTGTTGATACAGGAGGCAAACGGTAAAACCTCGGCTCCCGATTTGCCAGTCGAGGCGGATGTTACAGGTGTAATCAATCTTAGTGCAACCGATGGTAAAGTCGCACTGACACGAACGCAAACTGCAATAAGCGGAAGTTCGGATCCGGCTGTTGTGGATTTTTTAGGTTATGGCGGAGCTAATGATTTTGAAGGCGCGCCGTTGTCAGTCTTGAGCAACTCCAAAAGCGCTCAGCGCAAAGCAGAAGACGGAAGCCAATCCGGACCCGGAAAAGGAGCGGGGCTTGATACAGACAACAACAGCATGGATTTTGTGTCTGCGTCCGTCTTGGAGCCGAGAAATTCGGAGACTCCGGCGGTAGCGGTAACGAAGAGCGCCCAGCCGCTGGGACAGCTCATCCAGTTTACGAATGAAGGCTCTTTGGGGATAGTTACCGGTGAACCTTCTTCCGTTACGGCCGCTACCTATGTGTCTGTATACTTAAATGATCCTAGTAACGGCTCCGTGCCAGTGACAACCGCTGTATATGCGGATGCAAATGGGGAGATCGGCAATCTGTCCTTCGATAACAGCCTTCAGGCGAACAAAGTCTACATCACGGCAAAGGATGCAGACAAGACCGAGAGCAGCCCTGTCATCATTGATTTGGCCGTGCCGAGCGCGCCGCTGAATGATGGCAAATTGAACTATTACCTGGATACGAACGGAGGGGGCAGAATTATTGGCGGCGCCGGTGCGGCTGCTCCGAATTCGAAGATATACGCCTACAATGGTCTTTCGGGAGGAAGCCGCTTTACCAGTACAGCTGATGGTAAGGATTATGTGACAGCCGATATCAACGGCTCGTTCACGTTTAATTTTGACGGAGGGGCAGACGATGTTTACATATCCCAGTTAACATCCACGGTCCGGGGCATCCAATTGGAAGGGCCGCGCTCGCGCGTAACCAAGGGAAATACGGAAATCATTACGCCAATCGGCTCGATTCATACGAATGACAGCAGCGGCAAATCGGATAAGATCGATCAGATCTTCACGATCCAGGGTGTTGTGCTTGGAAGTGGTGGACTGACTGCAGCCAATACTTTTTACGTACAGGATGCGACTGGGGGAATCGCCGTATTTGGCACTGTTCCAGCAGGAATTACCGTCGCGGAAGGTGATCTGGTCACCATTACTGGAGCCATTCAGTTTTACAATGGCTTGACTGAGATTACACCTGCAAAAGTCGTGAAGAACGGGACGGCACCGATCCCGGCTCCGGCTCAATCGACCTTGCTTGATCTCATCAATTATACAAAAGCTGAGCCGCTTGAAGGTTCATTAGTGCAATTCACAGGCAAGATCACGAATATTCCGGCTATGGCAGGCAATGGTTACAATCTCACGGTATCGGAGCCAGTGACCAATAAATCCATTACGGTGCGCGTGACTACCGGAAGCGGAATCGATATTTCAACGCTCAAAAAGGATGCCACCTATACGATAACGGGAATTTTTAGCCAATATGTGTCTGGTACGACCTATAAGAGCGGCTACCAAGTGTTCCCGAGATACAATGCGGACATGGTGGAGATCAAAGAGCTTTCCGTTACGCATCAGCCTATTACGCAGGCCTACACCCATACCGATATCACCTTTACGGCTAAAGCGGATAACGCTGATTCGGTAGTTGTGTATTACCGGACTGTAGAAGGTGCCTACCAGGCATTGCCAATGACTAAAGCGGATGGAAGCAATTATTCGGCAGTACTGAACTCCAGTTTCGCGGCAGCGGGAAGCTTCGAATATTATATTGAAGCGAAAATGGGAAGCGTGACGAAGCAATCCGGTTCCGCGGATAAACCTTATAAAGTAACCGTGGTGGACGATACCTTCGCACCGACGTTCTATGAGGAAACTCCGATGGCAGGGGCCAAAATCGAAGACCGTCAGCCTGTTATTTCCGTGAAATACGACGAGCCGAGCGGTCTGGATGCTTCGACGCTGGCGGTGACTTTGGACGGGAAAGCCATTAGTGCCACGATCAGCGGGGACACGATTCTGATCAACAACGATGCGGAATTGTCTATCGCGGATCACGCCGTCAATCTGCGCGTGAGTGATACGAAACATAACGAAGGGACCTATACTTGGACCTTTACCGTTACGCCGGTCTTTTCCGGAGGGAATCATTACCGCGGTACGACCCATAACCATACGAATATTTCGCATGATGCCGCAGGTACGCCAGAAGATGCACTGAAAGCAGCGGAAGCGCATCATTATGATTTCTTTGCCTTCTCGGATCATTCGCATGACATCGATGCGGCTTTGTCCGGTCAAGATACCGTGGATCATAAAGGATCCCCGGAGCGCACAGGTGGTGCAGACTGGCAGCTGACCAAGGATTTGGCGAAGAAGTATACGAAGAACGACGATTTTGTGGTTTTCCCGGCTTTTGAAATGACTTCAACCACTTGGGGACACTCCAACGTGTTCGGGACAGATAATTTTATCGACCGCAAGCAAAATTCGGGACAATATCAGGATTTGAGCAAATATTATGCATGGGTTCTGACCTACGACGATATTGTGGCCCAGTTTAATCATCCCGATATGTCGGCGAACGCTTTTAACAATTTCACGCCTTACGACAGCAAGGTAGACAAGCTGTTCACAATGTTCGAAGTGGGTAACGGTTCCGGCCATTACGGCTATGCGAACTCTGAGGCCAAATTCTTCAAAGCACTGGATCTCGGATGGCATGTAGCACCTACGTACGGGGAAGACAACCATGACGGCACATGGGGACAGACCAACGCAAGAACGGTTATCGTAGCAGATGATCTCTCCCAGGAATCACTGTTGCAATCCATGCGCAATATGCGTGTTTACATGAGCGAAGATCCGAATTTCACTCTGGACTTCTTGGCTAACGGCAGCTACATGGGGGCAACTGTGAAGGGCAGCACGCTTAACTTTTCCGTCACCGGTAAGGACGACGTGGCTGAAAGCAAAAGTATGCCGGAATTCAGCTATTTGAGCAATTCTTATAAATCGGATGACCGGGTGGCTAAAGTAGAAATCCTCTCCAATGGCGGCAAGGTGCTTGATTCTTACTCGCCAATGACCAAGGATTTCACGTGGAATCCTACGGTACAAGTGACCGGCGGACAACAATGGTACGTGGTCAAAGTCACGCAAATGGACGGGGAACGCGTCTATTCGGCGCCGATTTGGTCTCAGGATGTCACGACGGACGTCAAGGTCAGCGGCATTAATGTCGTAGGAAACAGCCTTGTTTCCGGGAGCCCATCCACGCTGGAAGCGGGACTGACGAATCTGGGTTCGAAAGACCTGACGAACCTGAACGTTCATTTTTATGTCGATGAGGTTAACGATTCTCACCTCATTCAAAGTGTAACGGTTCCATCCATTCAATCGAAAGGAACGGCAACGGCGAGAGTGACGTGGGCGAATCCACTGCAGGGCAATCATACGATCATAGCCGTACTGGATGCGCCGCCGGGCGATTCTCCTGACGATAATCAGTTCCGTCTGGATGTTCATATTAAAGCATCCTTAGGCATGAAAGTAATGATTGACGCATCGCATAAAAATGAGAATACAACCTTGGATACCAGCAGCTACAAGGACAATTTGAAGAGCATTACCGAGCAGCTGCGTCAGGAAGGGTACACGGTTGCGGAGAATAACAATGCCATTACGGAATCAACCTTGGCAGATGTGAAAGTGCTGATGTTCACTCATCCATCGATCGCCGTAACCGACGAGGAAGCAGGAGCGATCGCGGATTTCGTGCGCAATGGCGGTTCATTATTGTTAACGGAAAAGAGCAATAACAGCACGAACCCTGCAATCAGCAACAACCTGCTCGAAAAAATCGGATCCGAGATCAGGGTCAGTAACGACGGCATTTTTGATACCAGCCCTGACGGCAATTTCTGGTCTCAACCCATCGGTAATAACACGTATACGGTAAGGCTGCACCCGGCACCCGTTCGCAATTATATAACGGACCGGTCACTGACGCTTGAGTATTACAGCGGCGCAAGCCTTGAAAAAGCGGGGCATCTTCCTCTCGTGGATACTGATCATGTGACCGTTCTGGTTCACGGCAATGAAACCACGTTCCAGGATAAAGTTGCCGGTGGCGGATATGTATATGATAACTCGAACGACGGCGTTGGAGGCTCTGCTATACCGGCTATCGCTTCGGAAGAATTGGGGAAAGGACGCATTATCGTTTCAGGGATGAACTTCGTCAACGACAAGCAAATGGACGAATCCTATAATGCAAAAGGCAACAATGAACTGGGAATCAATGCGGTGAACTGGCTTGCCCATCGCGATACCCAAATTGACACGATCGAAAAGGTCAGAACCGAGCCGGAAGGAACTCCTGCGGTCATCGAAGGGACGGTCGTGACAGGCTCTAACATATTCTTCGATGCATTCTATGTTCAGGATGCCACAGGCGGAATCATGGCCTTTAAAGAGGTTCCTGAAAATAGTCTGATTGAGGGTGACACCGTGCGGGTGTACGGCGAAACCAAGACATTCGAAAACAATCAGGAGCTGGAGTTCGGCTCATTCGCCATGGATGTCATCAAAACAGGGCATACCGATCCGGTGCAACCGCGCATCATGACAACCGGAGCAGCCAAGCTTGATCAAAACCAGGGACTGCTGGTTCAAGTGAAAGGCAAGGTTGTTTCCCAATTCGATGAGAATTCATACGTTATCGATGACGGAACAGGACCGATTCTAATCTTTACCGACGGATATATTGCCAAACAAAGCGGTCCGGTTCCAAGCATGGCAACCGGAGATACTTTGGAGGCCGTTGGACTTATCGGTAAAAATACGGAAGGAACAAGAATCCGTGTACGTAATACGAAAGAGCTGATTAAAACGGAAAGCAGCACGGACCCAACGGACCCGACGGACCCAACGACACCGACCACACCATCCACGCCGGATGGATCGGGATCGACGAGTTCGGGAAATCAGGGTCAAACCGGATCAAGCTCGGATCAGAATCGTTATGCCAATCTGGACAACATGAAGATTCAAGTGAAATCGGAGCATGGAATCGACGGGTTGATTTACAACAAGGTAACCGTTGATGCGGACTCCTTGAACAAAGCATTCCTGAATCATACGCAGGCGACATTGGACGTTCAAAACATCGCATTGCCTGTGAAAATCGAGCTGCCGCTTGAAGCATTCGCTCCGGCTGACGGTTCGAGAAGCGATGCCAGCCTGAAAATTCAAAATCATGATTTCTTCTATGATTTGCCGGCCAAGATCATTGCCGCGAAG
This sequence comes from Paenibacillus dendrobii, assembly GCF_009807035.1. Taxonomy (GTDB): domain Bacteria; phylum Bacillota; class Bacilli; order Paenibacillales; family Paenibacillaceae; genus Paenibacillus_AQ; species Paenibacillus_AQ dendrobii. The sequence continues at coordinate 2,167,680 of NZ_WUBI01000001.1, read as the reverse complement.
GCGCTGGCTGCAGAATTAGGACTTGATCTTAAAGATCTGAAGCTGGAGCTGGTCATTACCAAAGCAGACGAAGAACTGTCAGTTAAGTTGAACGAAGCGGCGAAACGCCAAAACGTTCAGCTCGTGTCCTCTGGATGGCAGTTCAGTTTAGCGGCAGTAGGTAATGGGAAGAAAAAAGAGATCGATACGTTCGGAACGAATTTCGTTTCAAGAGGAATCGTTGTATCCTCTGTACTTGATCCGAAAACAAGCACCGGTGTCCGGTATGATGAAGGCAGCGGAGAGCTTGTGTTTGTACCGACATATTTTAATGCGGCCGGGAATGAAACGACCGCAGCCATGAAACGCAATGGCAACAGCATTTACGCGGTTGTCCATTCTGATGCAAGCTTTGGTGATATCAAGGGTCATTGGGCACAACAGGATATTCAACTTCTGGCTTCGAAGCTGATCGTGAAGGGCCAGAACGCGAATGCTTTTGCTCCAAACGCGCAGGTCACACGCGCCGAGTTTGCTGCGATGCTGGTTCGTTCACTCGGATTAAGCCAGGCAGCTGGAACGGATATTCATTTCAAGGACGTGAAGGCATCCGATTGGTTCTATGGTGCTGTTGCTACGGCAGCCGATGCGAAGATGATTAACGGATTCGAGGATCAGAGCTTCCGTCCTTCGGCTCCGATCAGCCGCGAAGAAATGGCGGTCATGATCCAGCGGGCATTGGCTTATACCGGACATTCAAGCCCGGTGGATCCGGAATCCATCTTGGCTAGCTTCAAGGATAACGGCACGATCAGCAGCTGGGCAAGAAGCGCTGTTGCGGAATTGACGGCAAGTCATATCATCAGCGGAATGAGCGCTAATCTGTTCGTTCCTAAGGGTGTGGCAACCCGTGCGCAAGCGGTGAAAATGCTGAAAGAAGCTTTGCAATCCATTCAATTCATCAACTAAGTTCTGCTAGAAGAGCTGCCCGATTTCGGGCAGCTCTTTTTTCATGCACCAGATCCGGCGGCAAATCATAGCATCAGCCCCCAATTGGAGAACTCACACTATTTTTGCTACGATATTACATAATAACGTTACGGCCGTATTTCTAAGGAGGGACAACCTTTGTCTATAATGAAACAGATCTTTAGCATCGCCTTGCTGAGTATGGTTGTTACCGGCTGCACGGCGGATAAGCAAGAAATCAAACCGGCTAATCCGTCATCCAATGACCAAACTTCAGCTGTTCAAGAGCCTTCCAATTCATCTACTCAGCATGCTTCCGCGGCAGCATCCGACGTTCAGGCGAAGTTCACCCAGGAAGGGGATCATCCGGAACAGGCCGTCATTCAACTGATGAACGACACGAAAAGTACATTGGATATTGCGATTTACAGCCTGGATTACAAGCCGATCATTGATGCTATCGTGGATGCTGCCGGTAGAGGAGTCAGTGTTCGGTTAATCACCGATCAGGAGCATGCGGCAGAGAAGAGCAAACAGAAAGATGCTATCCAGCGGATGATGACAGCAGGAATTCCGGTCAAAGTAAACAGCCACAGCGGTAAAATGCATCTGAAAATGCTGGTTGCCGACGGCAGCAGTGTGGAGGCGGGTTCCTTTAATTATTTGAAATCCTCTGTAGAAGAAAATGACGATGTGGCACTGATTATTCATGATGCAGCGGTCGGCCGACAGTTCGAGAATGCGTTTAATAACATGTGGAATGACAAGGAGCGTTTTAGTGATTATTCGAAATGATCCAGGACTGAAGGCTATCTTTCAGTGGTGTCATTGGCCCCCCGATCAGTTTTTCCAGATCAGGTGACGTTGAAGAAGTATCTATTTTTCTGAGAAACCCATAGAGCCAATGCTGCACCTGAATGTCCTGTCTTAAGGAAATGGGTTTGCCTGCAATAGCGGACAGAGCATGAGTTAATTCATGGAAGGACCAGGCGTGAGGCGAAGTCAATTCGTATATTGTGTTCTGATGGCCTTCTTCCAAAAGAACCGTTGCGATTCCCAAGGCCAGGTCGTCACGCGCAACGGAATTAAACAGCCAATCCCCTGGAGGAATGAGCAGTTCGCCTGCGGATACAGCCGCATCCAGTCCCAAAGCTCCTACAAAATCGGTGTATAAGGCGTTCCGTAGAAACGTAAAAGGAATCCCGGTTGTATGAATAGCATGCTCCGTAGCCAAATGCAAATGGGTAAGCGAAGTTGAACCGGCTTCAGGAAAAGCGAAGCTGGTATAGAGAAGATGTTCGACTTTGGCACGTTTTGCCGCCTCAATGACATGAGCGTGCTGACGCAATCGCGTCGTATCATCCGGATGAGAGCTTGATATGAATAACAGCTTGGAGGCACCCGCGAATGCGGTCTCTAGGGATTCCACTTGATCATAATCGCAGATCCTTACTTCGATACCCAGATCATGATATGGCTTTGCTATTTCCGGATGGCGTACGCAAGCAGCGATCGGACCCGGGGAACCCTTTTGAAGCAGCTGCTTGATGATTAGAGAGCCAAGTTTCCCGCTTGCTCCCGTTATGACGATGGTCATCAAAAATCACCCTTCTCATCAAATTATGGTTAAGCGCTTAACTACTTAGCTAAATAAACGTCAAAAAACCTGCTAATCCCTTCTTAATTTATGAAGCAAAAATAAGAGCTGATGTAATTCCTGTTCATCCAGCGACTTCATTTTTTCAGCGATACCCTCGCGATTTGCAGGCAAATGAGTGAAAAGAAGCTGCTGCCCTTCGCTTGTCACCGATATGACGGATTTACGGCCGTCCACGGGATGGCTTTCCCGGCGAATAAATCCATCTTGCTCCAAGGGGATAAGAAGCAGACTGATATTCGCTTTTGTCACGCCAATTCTCTTGGCCAGTATGGAAGGGAGCAGAGATCCTCCTTCTTTCATGAGTTCAACCAAGACCCGAATTCTGGCCCCGTTTAGACCCTTGGATTGCCAATATTTTTCCGATACGTCAACCAGTTTGGCCGTGGTTTCAACCAAAGAGAAAAAAGCCTGCGTATGCAGGGGCTGATCAAGCACGAATTCCTGCAAATTTGGATGCTGCAATGCAATCACCACCTTTAGATAGTTAAGCGCTTAACTTTAATAATAAACGATATTCTGTTTGATGCATAGCGAAACCTGAATTTGCATTTAATTCTTTGCCGGCGAATCGCTGGATATACAAAACCGGACAAGCAAGACAAGCGATACCAGGTACCTCCTGTCATTCGTCAAAATTAGATATGCGATAATCGTTTGACATCTATCACGAGTTTTGTTTTAACTATATTAAATAGGTTTCAACATCATAATTAGTGCTTGATAAAAAGCGAATGCAGCGGATGGAACGGAATCGATCTAAAGAAGCGGCACCGACCGGAAGAACGATCCGTAACCGCAGAGCGGTTGCCCCTACAATGTCAACAACTAATTTCAGCATTGAGCCTTAAATAGCCTCTTATTATAGCAGCGATCAGCTGAGCAAACTCTCATGGGAGATTGGAGTCAAACCATTGTATCGGAACTTAGAAGAATGCATAACAGACCTTGAAAAGCATGGACATTTGATTCGCATAAAAGAAGAAGTCGATCCCTATCTGGAGATGGCAGCCATTCATCTGAAAGTTTATGAAGCAGGCGGCCCTGCCCTATTGTTTGAAAATGTGAAAGGCTCGAAGTTCAAGGCGGTCTCCAACCTTTTTGGAGATATCGAGCGCAGCAAGTTTATTTTCAGGGATACCTGGGACCGCACACAAAGCATTATAGCCCTGCGCGACGATCCGATGAGTGCGGTCAAGCATCCTTTTCAGAATATCGGAAACGGGTTTGGGGCCATTAAAGCCCTGCCTATGAAAAAATCGGGGGGCGTGCCCGGCGCCTTTCACGAGATTCAGATTTCGGATCTTCCTCAAATTCAGCACTGGCCGATGGACGGGGGCGCTTTTATTACCTTGCCGCAGGTCTATTCCGAAGATCCGGATAAGCCGGGACTGATGAATTCCAATCTGGGAATGTATCGCATTCAACTCAGCGGCAATGAGTATGAGATGAACAAAGAAATCGGCCTGCATTACCAGATCCACCGCGGTATTGGCGTGCATCAGGCGAAGGCCAGCAAAAAAGGGGAGCCGTTAAAAGTCAGTATCTTTATCGGCGGTCCTCCGGCCCATACGCTCTCAGCCATTATGCCGCTGCCGGAGGGACTAAGCGAAATGCTGTTTGCCGGTTTGCTGTCCGGCCGCCGCTTCCGTTACAGCTACGTGGATGGATACTGTATCAGCCATGATGCGGACTTCGTGATTACGGGGGAAATCCATCCTGAGGACACCAAGCCCGAAGGACCTTTCGGGGATCATTTGGGCTATTATAGCCTGACGCATCCTTTTCCGGTCATGAAGGTTCATAAAGTGTATGCAAAGGATCATGCGATTTGGCCGTTTACCGTTGTTGGTCGACCGCCGCAAGAGGATACCTCGTTTGGGGAGCTCATCCACGAGCTGACCGGAGATGCCATCAAGCAGGAGATTCCAGGCGTCAAGGAAGTCCATGCGGTGGATGCCGCGGGAGTGCATCCCTTGCTGTTTGCCATCGGAAGTGAACGCTACACGCCTTATCAGCGGGTGAAGCAGCCGACGGAGATTCTGACGCTTGCGAACCGCATCTTGGGGACGGGACAGCTGAGCCTTGCCAAATACCTGTTCATCACGGCCGAAGAAGACCGGAAGCTGGATTCTCATGATATCATCGGATTTATGACCTATATTCTGGAGCGGATGGATTTGCGCCGGGATATTCATTTTTATACGAATACGACAATCGACACCCTGGATTATTCAGGCACGGGATTAAACAGCGGCAGTAAAGTCGTCTTTGCGGCTTACGGGGACAAGAAGCGGGAATTATGCCTCGAGGTGCCGGAAGTGCTGAAGGAATTGCACGGAATTGAAAATGCCCGCCTGGTGATGCCGGGAATCGTAGCGATTCAAGGTTCTGCATTTACAGATTACGGAGCAGCGCAGCAGGAGTTAAAGGACTTAAGTGAAGCCATTGCAAAAAAAGGTATGCTCGAGACTTGCCCGATGATCATCCTGTGCGATGACAGCTCATTCCTTAGCGAAACGATCCATAATTTCCTGTGGGCAACATTTACGCGGAGCAATCCGTCACATGATATTTATGGCGTAAACAGCGGTTACGAGAACAAGCATTGGGCTTGCGACAACATGATCATCGATGCCCGGATCAAGCCTCACCAAGCTCCGCCTCTGATTCCCGATCCGACAGTGGAAAAGAATATCGAGCGGTTATTTAGTAAGGACGGAAGTTTGGCCGGAGTGAAATTGAAGTGATTTCCTAGTGCAGGCGAAGAATTCATGTAGGTTAACCTCAGTTGTTTCTTACAGAGCCACATATAAAAACGCAGTCTTAGGGCTGCGTTTTTTGCTGCTTGGATTAGACTTCGTTAAGGTTCGATTAAGCTTGGTGGTGTAACTTGGAAATTCAATGATTGCCGGTTAACCGCTCTTAGGCGGATCGGACAATCGAATTTCTTTACAGGAGGTATACATACATGAAATGGAGGATGTCACTTCAAAAAGTGAAAGTTGCGGCGTTGTCACTGACGCTGGCCGTATCCTTAACTGGGGTCGCCGGAACGGGGACGAGCGTTTACGCAGCGGAAAAAGGGACTGCGCAGCCGTATGAGTCTCTTTTCGCTGGAGATCGTATCATCGACGTGAAGGTAACGATTGCGGATGAGGATTGGCAGAGCATACTGAAGAGTCCATTGGACAAGGAGTATAAAAAAGTATCCGTCGAAGTCGACGGAAATAAGATGGACAACGTAGGCTTTTCAACGAAAGGCAATATGACGCTCAAATCCGTTGCCGGGATGACGGATTCCGACCGATACAGCTTCCGATTGAAGTTCGACAAGTATGATAAGGAACAAACCCTGCTCGGGCTGGATAAAATGGTGCTCAACAATAATTACACCGATCCGTCCTATTTAAGAGAATATTTGCATTATGAGGCACTGAGAGCGATCGGCGAGGATGCGCCGCTTACGGTATTCGTCAATCTGTACATTAACGGAAAATTATCCGGTTTCTACACAGGCGTCGAATCTGTGGATGACAGTTATCTTGAACGCAATTATGGCGATGAGGCCAAAGATGGCGTACTCTATGATACGGATGAAAAGAGTTACTTAAAGTATGAGGAAGGCAGCGATTACCCAACGATTACGAAAGATTCAGGTTCGGATAAGGATAAAACAATGCTGAAAAATTTCATCCGTGTCCTGAACGAGATGCCTGAGGGCCAAAAGGGGAACATTGAAAGTGTTCTGGATGTGGATTCCGCTCTTCAATATATAGCAGCCAATGCCGTATTTGGAAACTACGACAGCTATAACGGTGATAAGGGCCACAATTATATGTTATACGGCAATGCCAACGGTAAATTTACGGTCGTTCCTTGGGATCTGAATATGTCATTCAACGGATATTCAGGCGGCGGGAGGAACGCTTCGAGCGGGACATCGGCTGCCGTGAACACCAATGCAACGACCGCCTCAGTTGATATTCCGGTTCTCGGGATCAGCATGGACAGCGTGCCCATGATTAACAACTTGTTAAAGGTACCGGAATATAAGGCCAAATACATGGAATATGTGAATCAGCTCGTCAAATATATGGAGGGGATCGATCAACGGATTGATACTCTCGCCTCTCTCATCCGGCCTTATGTGAAGGCGGATCCTACCAAATTCTACACGATGGAGCAATTCGAAGCTAACGTTGCGTATTCAGCGACAGAGCAGGACAAAGGACAAGGCGGGTTTGGCGGAATGACACCGCCGGATGGACAGTTCCCTGAAGGCATGCAGCTTCCAGATGGCGCGCTGCCGCCGACGGGTGAGCCTCCGCAGCGTCCGGGAGGGGATGCTGCGGCACCCGGACAAAATGGAGAACAAGGCAAAGGACCAGGACAAAATGCTAATCAAGGCAAAGGTCAGGGTATGGGCATGGGTCCTGGCATGGGCATGATGGCGTCGGGCTCATTGAAGACTTTTGCGCTTAACAGACTCGCTAATCTTCAGAAGCAGTTGGGAATGGAGCCGATAACGCTGCCGACAGCCGATGCGTCTGCATCTGTACCTGCAGCAGGCGGCATTCAAGTAACGCTTAACGGTACGTCACTGGTGTTCGCAGATCAACAGCCCGTCAACAAGGGTGGCTTGGTCATGGTGCCGGCTTCCGTTATCATGGACGCATTGGGAGCCGACATGACCTGGGATCAAGCTTCTGGGACTTTTACGGCTGTGAAAGACAATGTTACCGTGAAGCTGAAGCTAGGAAGCAAATCCGCTTCCGTAAACGGCCAAAGCGTTCAACTACAGTCTCCGGTCATAAGTGTAGGGAACCGCACGATGATTCCTGTACGCTTGATCGCGGAAGCCTTTAACATGAAGGTGGACTGGAATGCAGCCACGACAACGGTAAAGGTCACTAACAAGTAGAATAATACGGAACAGGGCTGTCCTTGCAGGTTGATTCAAACCTGAAGGGACAGCCCTTATTCTGTAATAAAAGGTTCATGCTGCAGATCATGATTGTGTATCGGGATACTTCACGACAGGCCATTTTTCTTTGCGCAACGCATTCAGCAGAGTTGGACTCGCATGCAGATTATCGCGTACCAGTTCGCGCGGAGTGAGTGCCATCCATTGGTTCAACGATACATCGGCAAAGCGATCGCTTTTAAACATTTCCAGAAACCATAAAGTCTCCGTACCAGTATTCTGAATGTAATGACCCATGGCAAAAGGGACATAACCGACATCTCCGGCTCTGTAATTGAAGGTACGCGCCGTTCCATTGCCGGCGAAAACAGTCATGCGGCCCTGACCGGTCAAATAATATTGCCATTCGTCCTGATTAGGATGCCAGTGCATTTCCCGCATGCCGCCGGGTTTGATCTCCACCAAAGCGGCAGCGATGGTCCTTGAAATCGGAAAGTTCGAGGAATCGACGATCCGCACGCTCCCGCCAGGCGTTACGATAGGCGTCTGCGCCAGTAGCCGATGTTTGAAGTTCAGTGGCACGGAGCCATACGGGGACTCAACGCGCTGGCTGTCCAAAGAACCGGGGACGGAGGCTTGAAACATGTACACCTGCTCATCCGGGAGGCTCCCCATCTCCTCCGCCGGAATGCCAAAATTTGCGGAGAGCACTTCTTTAGGCGTGTGGGCAAACCAGTCGGAGATGGAAAGTGTATTCATTTCAGAAAAGCTTCCGTCATCGAAAACGAGCAGGAATTCACAGCCTTCCGCTAGCCCTTGAATGGAATGCGGCAGCCCGGCAGGAAAATACCACAGATCTCCCGGACCGATATCAGCGATGAAATTGCGGCCGTTTTGATCCACAGAAGTGATCCGGGCCTCGCCGCGGATCATATAAGACCACTCCGACTGCTGATGCCAATGCATTTCGCGGACTCCTCCCGGTGAAAGGTACATATTGACGCCGGCGAGTGTCTTTGCAATCGGCAGTTCCAGCTCAGTGACTTCTCTGGACCACCCGCCTTGATTAAGCTTCATATGGGTATCGGAGAAGGAAAATTTGAGATTCGGCAGCAGTCCCGAATCGGTGGCGGGCGGCACGAACATATCCGGATTTTCCAAGTCTCTTAATACATCGCGCGGCCCCCAGTCCGGACCTCCTGCGCCATCGCTTCTGATGGGCTGAGGGATGTCTAACGGTGTGCTGTTGGCATCGCGTGGTTTATTCTTCATGGACACATTCCTCCAGATCTATGATGGAAATCAACGGTGTGCATCTAAAAGATGTGTATGAATTCAGGCCTGGCTATTATGAACAAAGCGTGGACTTGTGGTTCATTTGAGGAAGATTTCGTTTATTTCTTCGGTTTCCTTTGCAAAATCCGGCATTCAATGGCATCATTACGGTAATCGCATTTGTACTTGCCGGCTTCACGCCAGGCTGAACCACAAAACCATGTAAAGGAAGTGCTGCCGAATGTTCCCGAAGATCGAGACCGAAAGATTAGTGTTAAGAGAGATTACGCAGGAAGATACGGATAGCATTTTTGCTTGTTTCTCGAATCATGAGGCGATGCGTTATTACGGCCAGGAGGCGTTCGAGAATTTGGAGCAGGCCGAGAAACTGGTTGCCTTTTTTACGGACTGCTATCGTGAGAACCGCGGAATCCGGTGGGGAATCGAGCGGAAAGGGGAGCCTGGATTGATTGGCACGATAGGCTTCAATGCCTGGTCGCCCAAGCATCAACGCGCGGAAATCGGATATGAGATCCATCCGGATCATTGGCGGAAGGGATATGCCTCTGAAGCAGCGGCGAGCATTCTGACCTATGGTTTTGAGTTCATGAATCTGGCCCGGATCGGTGCAATTGTATTTACGGAAAATGATGCCTCAAATGAGATGCTTACCAAGCTTGGCTTTCAGAGGGAAGGCATCCTGAGAAATTATATGATGCAAGCCGGTATATCGCACCATACGCATATGTATTCCATCCTAAAAATGCGAAACGGCTAAGCGGACGTTATACGATAAAAGCACCCGACGGATATCCGGCGCTGCAAATTGCATTCGCAAGTTCCGAAAGGGTCGAACCAAAATGGTCTATTACCAACATGAAAATCAGGTTCTGAAAAAAATCGAGTCTTTCGGGCATGGTGCATGTTCTTGGGTCAATTCCGAGGGCGTCTGCTTGTTACCGAGGACTCGTGGCATTTTCTTACCAGCAATTATTTCGCGATTTATCTAAAACACTTTGAACGAGTGATAAAGAAAAAGCATACAAGAGTAGCGAGTGTGAATTATGATTTTATAGAAAATCAAATTGATGAGATCATCTCGTTTGGAACAATAGAAGATGAATGGGAAGAGAAGGTAGTCGAACACTTGGAGAACTTACCAAGAGAATAACAATGGCAGCATACTTCCTTTTCTCCATGCTTCCAGAAGACATTTTGAAGTGGATTTATATAATCAGTACTGACAGAGTCACTAATTCGACCCCGTTTTTATAAGTGGTCGGGAAATTGGCTATCGTGGCAATGTACGATGTCCCGGATGTTATCTCTGTATCTGACGCGACAACAGAGGCAGCAAATATTGATCAATCGCTGGTTTATGTAACACATCCCGAATTACAAGAAGCTATTAATGGGGTTAAGATCGAGGTGCCGGATGCTTCACTTACCAAAAAGGATATTGTGCAACTATCAAATGCTACGGACGGAACACGCGCGAATGTAGCTACGACGGAAAAGGCGGTAAAGACAGCGGCAGAAACTGCACAGACAAACCTTACCAATCATATAACTGATTTCGTCAAGCACCCATTTGATAATATCTGACGGACCCGGTGTGACTGTCTGCGCTGTCGTAGCCTGCGTAATGAGCGTCCCTTGTACAAGCCCGTTATCTGTACCAGTTTTTTTGATACTTCTTACGTCTCCTGCACCTGCTGCTCCATACTCACTTTCCTCACCCTGTAAGATAAAAGCCGCTGCTGCTGTACAGTACCTAATGGTATAGATGCTGTTCTTTTTAAGTCTACTGCAAATGTTCAGAGCTTTTTTCTAAGGAATGAATTCTCATTACCGTATATGGCACCATGCACCATTGATCACTATCTTGATCTTTATTTTTCTGTTCTCTACTGTACTTGAAATCCCAGTCATCTGGTCAGCAATATGTACAATCACTGAATATGTATTCTTTGCACTAATCCAAACGGTATACGTCAAATTCCTGTTTGGGACAGTTCATGAAGCTCAATCATCAGACTGGAACGGCTATCACTACAACTCCTTTCAGCGTTGACAGTCCTGCTTATATCTTGGGTGCTCTATCAACTTGGATTAGGATTTTCGTTTGATATGAAGCAAGAGGGGGAAACATAACGGTTGATAAAACGGGGGAATTTTAATTTGGTGAAAAACTAAACAAGATACCAATTTGGAATGAAAAAACAGAGGCGGGTTATCTTGCGGCCTTAACTACCAAATCAAGATACACTAATATTGACGGGTAATAGTTTAAAGAGGTTATACTTTCAACGGGCACCACACTACAAGTGAACTCTTTTTAAAACCAGATGGGAAGTACCAAACTTTAAGCATAGATTTAAAGGCAATTGATAAAGAGGGAAAAGTTACTTTTAGAAATGAAGATACTCGAGAAGAAATAAAATCTATATTTGTAGGAACTGAAGGAATTACACATACAGAAATGAATATTAACGGTGTAAAAAAGGTAAGAGCGCTCTTTTCAAACGGCACCAATGAATCAAGCATCGTAATTCTACCTACATAATTCTATAAGTAAAATAAATGCCCTCAACAATCACTTATTGAGGGCTGTTTTAAATTAGCTGATAATGAAGTTTTTGAAAACTGGACTACGGAAAAGCCCGATTTGGTCCAGTTTCTCATTTTAACTTGTGCCTTTATTCTCGGCTCTAAATAGACAAAATTCTTATCCTCTCCAGATACAATCCCCTTGCTCACTTCGTAAAAGTCTCTCTTTTCCTTTGGCTCTGGTCCATGCTCAATGATGCCTGTCGGCCACATTCTGCCGGAACATCCACAACAGCAGTAAGCCAGCTTACGGTACCCAGTAATAAAAACATCCGCATAAGACCAGTTAATGACCTTTCGCCAGGCATCAGATCGGCGGCTGACGTATTATTAACCATGCAAATGCAGTATTAATGCATACATTAACTAAACAGAACCAAGGTAGTGACTCATTAATCACTACTGTGGGTTACTCGCCGCTTCGTATTGCACGTCGGATATTTTACATTATCAATTTTAAGGATCAGTTCCGGAAAATTGAAGATTTTCGGATAGAACTATTACGTCCGTATAACTTTAATAAACATAAGAAAGAAAACTTCTCTGCTACATCCTTAGTAACAGCCTCTGAACTACGGATAATCCAATATGAAAAAATATACATACAACGTTTATCACATTAAAATGTTATAAAAAGAACAAAAATAAAATTACAAATATTTACTTTGAATATATTTACAATATTGGATTATTAATGGTACATTACAAACTATATACAAATGCTTACACATTAAAATTAGAAGGGAACGTGCTCATTTATGGAAAAAAAAGTTGTTTCTAAATCTTCTAAATTGTTATTGGCAAGCGCTCTATTGTTCGGAGCTTTCTCATTGCCTGCTTTTGCTTCAGCAGACTCTGCCGAATCCACGGATGCTATTTCGTCGGTTGCTACTTCTGAAACAGTATCTGTAGCAGATATTGTTCCAAAAGAATACCTTGATAAGTTTGCAGGAAAGTACTCAACTGTTGAAAAGCTGCTAAATGACACAGGGTTTAAATCGAGTGCAACCTCAAAGAAATTGACCTCTACTGCTGAACAAAGTGGCTACATAAAAGTAAATAATATTGACGAATATGCTGCATTGTTAAATTATTTTAATGATCTTGGAAACAATAACAATCTAGTTTTATCTAATCAAAATAATATTATTTCCCCTATGGCTACTACTCCTTATTGGTATACAGCAGAAAAGACCTTATATTCTGATGGACTAATGTGGATTAAAGGTTATGTAACCTCTCATTACACTGCAGCTGATGTTATTGATAACACTCCCGCAGTTGAAAGCTCTATACACGGGTATCATATAGGTATTTCTTGGACACATAGCCTAACGAGAACAACTGTTACTCTTTATGCGAATAAAAAAGGCGGTTATACCAATATTGTAGGCAATTTAGCAATGAATATTATTTGGGAGGGTATTGGAACAATCGTGGACAAAGACCAAGAGTATTACATGTCGTTCTAACTAAAAACAAAGAATGGTTAACCACAATTAGGTTAACCATTCTTTGTTTAAATTAGGTAAAATGTAGAAGAGACCTTTATTATTGTTAATTTATTTGATAGAATATTTGTTATATTTAGGAATTATAAATTTCAAAATTCGGAGGGATTACTTTGGCAAACTATAATAACAATAAGATTTCCCCCCCAAAAAAAAGAAAGAAAAAATCAAAAGTTATAATAGGTATAGTTAGCATAGTTATTTTAGTGATATTAATTTCAGTTATTCAATTTACCTTATTTTACTTTAGCAGTTAATAGATCGTAACAACATAAATAAAAATCAATTTACTTCATGTTATTTTTGCTCACTTATATTGCGAATAAATGCAACAACATTACTATTCAAAAGTCCTAAATTATAAAGCATTTGTAAAGTTACAAGCTCAGGCAAACATTTGTCTGTCGAAGTCGTAATAACTCTTGAGAGCATGCCAGCTTTTATAGCTGGCTCAGCCCATTTAGGTAAGGGTTTTTTTTCGGTTATATTCAGTTTTTTTCTATGCCTTCAATTCTATTCTCTAAATCTACGATTTTTTTTCAATTCCATCGTATCCACTCCTATCTGCTGCCTTTTTCCAAATTGGGTTCTTAGTTGTACCACGCTACCGTCAAATTCATTAAGATCAACAGGCCCGGGTATACCTGCCACTTTACGGTTACCTTCAGGAAGCGTTCCGCCCAAGCTGCCATCACTGTAGTGCCAAAATTGCCATGGCCTCCATCCAGAGGCGTCCGCTGGCGCCTCATTGCCATACCGCGCGATCCATAATGGTACTGATTTAGCCCGGAAAAATTACCTATAAATGCCGGATACGTGTATAGCATCGGCACGCGGTCAGTGTAGCGTTGGAGTTCTTCCATAAATGCTTTCGCAATGGCTGTGATGGTCTGAGCCGAGAGCTTATTTTTGTTGCTCTCATAATCCAGCACAAACTGCAGCTCAAACACGTCGCCCCTCCGACGGCCACGATCGCTCTGAAAAACGTCTACGCTGCACTCCGGGCCATATTTTTTCATTTGTTAGGCTATTTGTTATTCTGCGCTCTCCGCACAGATTGCGCAGATAGGAGTCGGTATTCAGTGGGTTCAGGAATTCCAAGGCTTTGTCCGGATATTTGGACTTGGCGGAAATGGCCTGCATGGAGCCGGGGTGTTTTTACAGGCAGTTCAAGAAATACGCAGGCGTATCGCCGACTGAATTTCGAAATATGTTAAAGACGGCGGGCTACCGGGACGAAGTCTTAGATGTGGTTGCTTATTAATAAGGATTCTTTCGAATCAACTCTATTAAATTCCAGGCGGCTGCGCTCAGCGGCTCCTCTTTTCGAGTGCAGACGGCAATCACATTCCGCAGCTCGATGTCCTCAACCTGAACGCGGCATAGCTCGCCGCGGGCAACATAATCACGTACGACCAGCGAAGATACGAAGTTAGCTCCATACCCCGCAATGACGGCTGTGATAGCTTCATGAAGCCCGTTGAACTGCAGGGCAATCTTCGGAGCGGGCGTGCTGAAGGTTCGGCAAAGCGCCAGCAGACGTTCCCTGGTGGAGCTGCCTTCCTCACGCATGACAAATGGCTCCCTCATCATTTCTTCCAGCGAAACGCGCTGATTTGCAAATTTGTGATTCGGTGCAACCACAAACCACAGCTCATCTTGAAACAACTCCTCGGTATGGACTGTATCCGGATGTTCCTCCGGCAGTCCGCCATAAATGGCCAAATCCACATCCACATTCAGAAGCTGCTTCAAAGCGCCGCTCGAGTTGGTCGTTGTGATCGACATTTCGACCTGTTCATACTGTTGTTTGAATTTGGCGAGCCAGGACGGAAGCAGAAAATGGGAAGGCAGATAGGTTGCGGCGAGCCGGATATGTCCATAGGTTCCGAGGCCATAATGTTCTGCAAACTGTTCAATTTGCTGCTCGACCGCAAACAAACGCTTGGCCATTACGGCGATTTGCTGACCTGCATCGGTCAATGCGATTCCCCGGCCTTGCGGCATGAACAGCGGCATCGCAATCTCTTTTTCGAATTTCTTGATTTGCGCGGTGATTGCCGGCTGGCTGATATTTAGCAGCTCTGAAGCGCGGGTTACACTGCCGCAGGTAGCGATGACATGGAATAAACGCAGGGCATGCAAATTCATGATGATTCTCCTTTATTGAATGAATTATATATTTTATATATGAATTTTGGTTAAAGATATATTATTCATATCATTATAAACCAAATATAATAGAACCAGAAGCTGTTCCATATGAAAAAGGAGTGATCACAATGCAACAAACTTGGGAAATCGTCGATGAGTATATTACGGATCTTCTTTGCCCGAACGACCATGTACTGGATAACGTGCTGACAGCAAACCGGAAGGCCGATTTGCCGGAGATCGATGTCACGGCGAATCAGGGCAAGCTGCTGCAGCTGTTGGTTCAAATGAAAGGAGCCAAGCGTATTCTGGAAATCGGAACGCTTGGTGCATACAGTACGATCTGGATGGCAAGAGGGCTGCCTGCAGACGGGAAAGTCGTTACACTGGAACTTGAGCCGCTGCATGCGGAAGTGGCTAAAGTCAACATTACAAATGCCGGGCTGGAGCATCAAATCGAGGTTCGGACCGGCAATGCCTTGGAGCTGCTGGCGAAAATGGAGAAGGAAGGAATGGAGCCCTTCGATTTGATATTTATCGATGCCGACAAACCCAATAACCCTGAATATCTGAACTGGGCATTACGTTTTTCACGCCCCGGTACGGTCATCATCGGAGACAATGTCATCCGCGAAGGCGAGATCACGAACAAACATAGTACAGACCCACGCATACAGGGAGTAAGAAAGTTCTATGACATGATCGCGGGGAACCCGAGAATTTCCGCTACGGCGATTCAAACGGTCGGAAGCAAGGGATATGACGGTTTTATGATTGGGATCGTAAATGAATAAAATCTTAAGCTGGCCGAATGTCCAAAATCCGACTTCTGGAAATCCTAGAAGTCGGATTTTTTAGATTGAAATGGTAAGTGTTTCAGAAACTTCATATGACCTTTTGCAGACAAATTTCTTTTTTTTAAAGCTTCTTTTATTCGTGAGATATGCAGTCAGATCAAGCTTTTTCAGCGTTTTCTGGTTGCGATGAGGATAATTATGCATGTTTCTTGCCCATAAGTTTCGCAAATGGTGCAACATTCCATATCCTCGTCCCGTCAAGAACTATGTAAGCAAGATGAATCCAGCACCTGATAGGGCATGATGCAGCATCATGCAGCATTTCAATAGAAATGCTGGAAAGAACACACACATATACAATTTGGAGGTAGTACACATGAAAAAAATGTACAAAGTTCTGGCAACAGCATCCCTTCTGGCCATGGCAGCCGTTCCGGCAGCAGCCAGCGCGCAAGATATTCCACCGGCTACAACACCGCATCCCGATGCTATCATTTTGAATCAAGCTAAAGTTGTTCCCGCTACCATGGGGCAAATTACGGATTTCGTGAACGATAAAACAGGTAAATTCATTACAGTAACCGGACGCGGTCTTGCTCCGACAGATCAGAGCGAAATCATTCTGGAAATTACCAAGAACACCAAGATCGTGGACGCCAAAGGCAAAACGGTAGCTCTGAAAACCATCATGGATGAGCATAAGGTTGTCAAAGCTTTCTATGGTGCGAACATCACGAAAAGCCTTCCTGCGCACGGTACAGCGTTGACGCTGGTCGTTCAGGATCAAAGCTTTACTGGCGTGAACGGCACCGTTAGCGAAGTACGCGATAACGGAATCCTTGTTACAGGTAAGAACATCTATACTGGATATGAGGATACCATTGTTCTACATTTTGCCGAAAAGGCCCAAATTCTGGACCAAAACGGTAAAGCGATCGAAGCTGGAGCCATTCAGAAAGGCATGAGCGTCAAAGCGTTTTACGGCCCTGCCGTTGCGATGAGCATGCCTCCTCAATCCTCTACCAATTATGTCGTAGTGAATACAGAGGATGCAGAGCAGCCTCAAGAGCAAGCTCCCGGTACAACTGGAGTGATCACGAATGCAGCTGACAATAAAATCACGGTCATCGGTCAGCCTATGGAAAAAGGCGGCATCAATTACGTGATTCTGTCCGTCGATGATAAAACGCAAATCGTGGACGAAAACGGCAAAGAGCTGACGAAAGAAGCACTGAAGGAAGCCGCTCACGTGGATGCTTATTATCCTGAAGTCATGACCATGATCTACCCTGCGCAAACCCATGCCGACAAACTGGTTGTTAAAGCGGCTGAGAGCGTTAAAATCGAAGGAACCGTTGCCCCATCTGAATTGACATCGAAAGATCAGGTGTATGTGAACGTGGGTTCCGACCAATCCAAGGACAATGATGTGATCTTGAACATCTCCAAGGATACGACTGTCATTCCATTGATGGGCGGAGAAACAGCTCTAAGAGCAGGTACTAAAATTATTGCTTTCCATTCGCCAATCATGACAAGATCCCTGCCAGGCATGACCAATGCCGAAGTCGTGATCGTTACTTCGGATGAGGATGCTGTCAAACCTAGATCCTAAACGGTCGGCAGAGCTCCTCGCAGCTTGATTATAGGCATCAGACATAACCGAGCAAAGATACATTCCGTGAATGTATCTTTGCTTTTTTATTGGAGCAAAAAGCAAATGGAATTTACAGTCGGAATGAAGTTAGCTGCATCAAACAACGAAATTTTAATGGGAAAAGGCTATGACCTGCGTAATGAGACGGGGGACTAGCCTTTTTTTATTTTGGGTTCTTACAAACAGGCGAATAGGAATTGACAACAAAATAAATATAGAATATAGTGTGGTTAGTTACTTGAGTAATTAACCAGTTGGGTGGTGAAGATATGGGGCCTATTATGGATGACGGCCGTCCAATATTTATACAGATTGCGGAGAAGATTGAAGATGACATCATAGGCGAAGGGCTGCCTGAGGAGTCGCAGGTCCCTTCGACGAACCAGTTTGCATCCTTTTATCAAATTAACCCTGCGACCGCTGCGAAGGGAGTTAACCTTTTGGTGGATCAAGGCATCCTGTACAAGAAGAGGGGAATCGGCATGTTTGTGACATCGGGGGCAAGAGAGAAACTGATCGAGAAACGGAAGGAACAATTTTACGAGCAATATGTCATCACGATGATCCACGAGGCGAAGAAGCTTGGCATTACGATTGATCAATTAACCGACATGGTTAAGAGAGGGGATGATGTGTAATGACCGCTATTATCGAAGTGAATCGGCTGAATAAAACATATGGCAAGGATTCGGTTCTGAAAGATGTCAGCTTTGTGGTGGAGCAGGATAAAATTTATGGCCTGCTTGGAAGAAACGGTGCCGGTAAAACGACCATCATGCATTTGATTACGGCACAGTTGTTTCCTACCAGCGGCGAGCTGAAAGTGTTCGGAGAGAATCCATACGAAAATAACCGCGTGCTGAGTCGGCTGTGTTTTATCAAAGAGAGTCAGAAATATCCGGAGAGCTTTAGAATTGTAGACGTGATGGATGTGGCATCAGCCATCTACCCGAACTGGGATTCGGATTTTGCGGGGCAGCTCATCCAGGATTTTCGGCTTCCAGTGAAAAGAAGAATGAAAAAGCTGTCCAGAGGCATGCTTTCGTCCGTGGGCATCATCGTCGGGTTGGCCAGCCGGGCACCACTTACGATTTTTGACGAGCCTTATCTCGGTCTGGACGCGGTGGCAAGAAACCTGTTTTATGAAAGATTGATCGAAGATTATGCGGAGCATCCGCGGACCGTTATTTTATCTACGCATTTGATCGACGAGGTAAGCAATATGCTGGAACATGTATTTGTGATCGATAACGGAAAGATCCTGGTCGACGAAGAGGCGGATGACCTTAGGGGGAAAGCCTACAGGGCTGTTGGTCCGGCTGCGAATGTGAACGCCTTTACGGCAGGCAAAAATATCGTTCAGCGGGAGTCGGTTGGAGGGTTCATGTCCGTAACGGTGTTAGGGCCATTGGACGGTTCGGAGAGAAGACAGGCGGAAACGCAGGGGATCGAGATCTCGCCGGTATCGTTGCAGCAGCTGATTGTTCATTTAACCAATGACCAAATGAATCGAGAGGTGGCGAATATCTGATGAACCGGACAGCAGGCGTATTGAAAATGCATTGGCGTGACAAGTGGATCTGGATCTACACTCCATGGATCATTTTACTGTTCAGCTTTGCGGTTAACCTGATCATCGGCGTGTTGACGGGCGGCCAGGAGAATATCAATTCAGGAGGAATTGCCTCCATTTATGTGTTTATGCTCATAGTCATTCTGATCGTGCAGAGGCAGACCTTTCCATTTGCGCTTGGGATGAACGTGAGGAGAACGGATTTCTTTGTGGGCACGAGCATCATGGGGATGTTTGTCAGTGCTGCTTCCTCGATTGTATTATTTCTACTTTCGATCCTGGAGAAGCTGTCGGATGGCTGGGGCGTTCACTTGTTTTATTTTAACATTCCGTTTATGAACCATACTTCCCTGTTGGCCCGTTTTGGAATCTACTTTATCGTGATGATACACATGTTTTTCCTGGGATTCATTATCTCAAGCATTTACCTCCGGTACAAGAAGCCGGGATTGATGGTATTTTTTCTCGCTCTATTCTTAATATTCAGCCTCACGTCATTTGCATTAACTTACTATAGCCGTTGGCTTGATCTGTTCCATTGGATTGCACATCACTACATGGATCTGTTCGTTTGGATGGTACCCGTCAGCATCCTGTATGCGGTGCTATCTTATATCCTGCTTCGCAGAGCGACGGTATCTTAAAACGCAATAAAATACCTGCAAGGACCCCGAGAGGGGTCCTTTTTTGAACCCTCATATGCAGAGCTGCAGAGCTTAAGAGACGACCAAAACCGATAAAACGGTTATTGAAAAACGATGGAATCTGGGGCATATGCCATTTATGAAAGCGCTTTATAAAAAGTTCTTGCTAATTGAATATCGCCTTGTTATAATCGCTTTGAAAAGGTTTTCTTCGAAAAGGAAGTTTTAACTATGAAGCCAACAATTAGAGATGTTGCCAAAATGGCGGAGGTATCCATCAGCACCGTTTCCCGGGTGATGAACTCCCCCGAATCAGTCATCGAGAGCAAGAGAGCACGCGTTTTGGAGGCGATTGAGAAGCTTCAATACCAGCCCAACTCGTTTGCGCGGGGGCTGATCTACAAGAAATCCTTTACGCTGGGTCTGTTGATTCCGGATATTGAGAACTTTTATTACACCGGCATCATCCGCGGCATGCAAGATGCCTGCATCAAGCTGGGCTACAGCCTGATGATTTGCAATACGGACAGGGACAAGAACAGGCTTCTCGCGTACATCGACGCTTTTCATGAGAAGCAGGTGGACGGCATTGTGTTCGCAAGCGATGTCATGTTTCCGGAATATTACGAGAAGCTGGTCCGCTGCAAAATTCCATTCGTTCTGCTATCGACGCATTCCGATGAATTTGAGGTTCCATGCGTCGAGATCGATGATGAGGAAGCGGCTTACGATGCCGTGAAGTTCTTGATTGATCTGGGCCACCGGGACATTGGCATGATCGGTTTCAATCATGAGAATTCCATCTCCGGACCGCCGCGCTATCAAGGATTCATCCGGGCATTGGAAGAAGCCGGGCTTGAACACAACAGGGAGAAAATCAGGTATGCCACCCACCGATTTGAACATGCATACCATGCTGCACATGAATTGTTTACGGATTATCCCGACACTACCGCTGTATTTTGTGTTGCAGACGAGTTTGCGATGGGGGTGATCTCCTACCTGAAGGACCGCAACATTTTGGTACCCGGTCAGGTATCGGTCGTCGGATTCGATAACCTTCGGATCGCCAACATGTTCATTCCGAAGCTGACGACGATTGCCCAGCCGATGTATGAGATGGGTTGCCGCGCCGCTGAGAAGCTGCATGAATTGGTGACGACGGGTTCTGTAGAGGTTCTAAGGGAGAAAATGGAGCATAAATTGATTGTCAGGGAGTCCTCACGGCAAAGATGAGGGGTCCAATCCCCGGCATTTTGAAAAGCTTTTCAGAAGTGTTCGGCCGTTTTCGAAAAGTCGAAAACGGGTAATGAGAATAATTCATATAACAACCTGAATGTGAATTATGTTGAGGTTTCGCAATAAGATGAAAGCGCTATATTTAGATCGGAAGTTGATTCCGGTAAGGAGGTGATCCGCAGGCTGCAGAAACGGTTGATTGGAACTGCAATTAGGCTCGGCATCAGGTACCGCAAGAAAAACCTCCGCTACAAGCGGTTTGTCTTCTATGAGAGTGCACCGATTTCTTAATCATTATATAAAAAGGGGATGTATGTTGTATGACCAAAGCACGGAAAGCCAGAACATCTATACTGCTCTCGTTGTGCCTATCCTTTACCATGATGCTCAGCGCCTGCGGCGGATCGGGGGATGCAGGTCCAACGACAGATCCGGCTCCCTCCGGCGGCGATAATAAGGAAACCACCACGCCTGCGACCACGCCTTCCGATAACGCCTCCGGATCACCGCTGGAACTGGCTATGCAGGGTAAGTATAAAGGCACGAAAGTCACCATGTTCGGACCGTTCGTGGATGCCGACCAGAAGAAATTCGAGGACAGCATTAAGGAATTTGAAGACAAAACGGGAATCGACATTCAGTATGAGGGCTCCAAAGAATTTGAAGCTACGATCAACGTGCGCGTAGACGGCGGCAGTGCGCCGGATATTGCCGACTTCCCGCAGCCGGGCCTGCTCGCTTCCATCGCGAAAACCGGCAAAGTGGTGGATCTGAACAACATCCTCGACCAGGATAAGCTGAAGAAAAACTACAACCAAAGCTGGCTCGACATGGGCACCATGGACGGCAAGGACGGTAAAATCATGGCCGGGATCTGGAACCGCAGCAACGTGAAAAGTATGGTGTGGTATCCGAAGAAGCAGTTTGACGAAGCCGGTTATAAAGTGCCTCAGACCTGGGATGAAATGATGGCTCTGACCGATCAAATCGCCAAGGACGGAGACCCTGCATGGGCCATCGGCATTGAGAGCGGCGCGGCTACAGGCTGGCCTGCAACGGACTGGATCGAAAACATCATGCTGCGTACCACGACGCCTGAGAACTATGACAAATGGGTTAAAGGCGAGCTTCCTTTCACATCGCCTGAAGTGAAAAATGCTTTTGAAGTCATGTCCAAAATCTGGTTGAACAAAGATTATGTATATGGCGGTACGAAATCGATCGTAACGACTGCCTTTGGCGATGCGCCGAAGCCGATGTTTACGAATCCTCCGAAGGCATGGTTTAACCTGACGGGCAACTTCATCACCAGCTTCTTCCCTGAAACCGCGAAAGTGGATCAGGACTACGACTGGTTCTATCTGCCGCCGATCGACGAGCAGTATGGCAAGCCTGTACTGGTAGCCGGCGACATTTATGCCATGTTCAACGACCGTCCCGAAGTTCGCGCAGTTATGGAATTCTTCACTACGGGTGAATCCATTAAGAAATGGGTACAATCCGGCGGCGTCATCGCTCCTATGAATGATGCATCCCTCGACTGGTACAACTCCGAATCCGACAAACGGATGGCGAAGCTGGTACAGGATGCAACAACGCTCCGTTTCGACGGTTCCGACCTGATGCCGGGCAAAGTCGGCGCAGGCTCCTTCTGGAAAGGCATGACCGACTATGTCAGCGGAACGGTGAATTTGGATGAAGCGCTGAAGCAGATTCAAAAAGGCTGGGATAACTAACCGGAAGCATCGATTGATGAATGATTTATAGGCTGCAAAAAAGGGGCAGTTTCAGCAGAATGAGCTGCCCTTTTTTTCAGATATAGGAGGATAGGATTACCTATGGATACTCAAGCCAAAAACAAATTCAGCTTGAAAGCGGTACTGATTTTTCTCGTTGTGCTGCTGGTTAACGTTCTCCTTCATGGAGTAATCTTCATGTTCTTCCGGGATTCCACTCTTAATCCGCTGTTGACGGCGCTGGCTGCGGTCCTGTGGGGAGTAGCGGGCGTGTATTTTCTGTATCTTTCATTCTCCTGGGCCGTGGAACAGTTTCCGGAACAGATCAGCCGGAAAATTCTGCCGTATGTGTTTATCGGGCCGGCGGTTCTTTTGCTGGGCTGGCTGCTGGTGCTGCCGGCGCTGCGGACGCTGTACCTGAGCTTTTTTAATGCATCTTCTGATAAGTTCGTCGGTCTGGGCAACTATCTGGCAATTTTCAGCGACCGGCTGCTCGCGACCGCTCTGCGTAACAACCTGCTGTGGGTGTTCGTCGGTACACTGGCTTGCGTGGCTTTCGGGCTGCTGATTGCCATTCTTGCAGACCGGAGCAGTTATGAGCGGATCGCAAAGTCCATCATCTTCATGCCGATGGCCATCTCGTTTGTAGCCGCCGGGGTCATCTGGAAGTTCGTGTATTACTATCAGCCCGGTACCGAGCAGATCGGCCTGCTGAATGCGATCGTGATCGCGCTCGGCGGCGAACCGCAGGCTTGGGTGACGATGCTGCAGCCTTGGAATAACTTCTTCCTCATATTAATCCTGATTTGGATGCAGACAGGATTTGCCATGGTGATATTCTCCGCAGCCATCAAGGGTGTTCCGGAGGATATTCTGGAGGCAGCGCGCGTGGATGGTGCGGGGGAAATCCGCATCTTTTTCCGGATCATCATTCCCTTCATCTCAACGACGCTGCTGACCGTTACGACGACCATTATTGTTTTCACGCTGAAAATATTCGACGTCGTGATGGTCATGACCGGAGGCCAGTACGACACCGAGGTTGTTGCGACGCAGTTTTACCGCCAGTTCTTCATGTACCGGAACTTCGGATACGGCTCTACGCTGGCTATTGTACTGCTGATCGCGGTCCTGCCTGTCATCTATTTCAATCTTCGTCAAATGCGCAAGCAGGGGGGATTCTAAAATGGCCGGAAGAAAAAGAAAAAAGGGCAAAAAGTGGATCGTTAATCTGGTACTTGGCGTCATTTGCTTTATCTGGCTGATTCCGACGATCGGGCTGCTGATTTCATCGTTCAGACCGGCTGCGGATATTCTGGAAACGGGCTGGTGGAAGGTATTCCCGCACCAGGAATGGAAATCAGCGGATACCATTAAGCTCTCCAAGGACGTGGATTTGCGCGAACCGATCGAGGTGAACGGCAAAACCTATACCGACGATCAGCTCAAGGCCGGCGTAAAGGCAGGTGAGGATCGGTTGATATGGGAGAACCGCAGAACCCGCGAAATCAGCGTGCAAAAGGAAGGCTGGGTCGCAAGCTCCACGCTGACGCTGGACAACTACAAGAACGTCATTTCCGGTAAGGAATACACGCTGAAGGGAGCAGACGGCAGCGAAACGAAGGAGAAGGGCACCGGTCTTTCGCAGGCCTACTGGAACACGTTGACCATTGCCATTCCGGCGACCGTTATTCCGATCCTGATTGCTTCATTCGCCGCTTATGCGTTTGCATGGCTGCGTTTTCCGGGAAGAAAAACGATGTTCGTCGTCATTATTGCCATGCTGGTCGTCCCGATTCAGGTGGCGCTGATTCCGGTGCTCAAGCATTATACGACACTCGGCCTGAACGGCAGCTATCTTGGCATTTGGCTGGCACACGCAGCTTTTGGCCTGCCGCTGGTTACGTATTTCATGTATAACTTTATCAGCCAGCTGCCGAAGGATTTGTTCGAATCGGCCTTTATGGACGGGGCCAGCCATTTCACGATTTTCAGCAAACTGATTCTGCCGTTGTCCGTTCCGGCGCTGGCATCGATCGGGATCTTCCAGTTCCTGTGGGTGTGGAACGATTACCTGGTATCGCTCATTTTCATCGGCAACCAGCCGAACGTACAGGTGATGTCCATGAAGATTGCCGATCTTGTCGGTTCACGCGGAAACGACTGGCATCTGCTGACATCGGCCGCATTTATTTCCATGCTGATGCCGCTCGCGATATTCTTCCTGCTGCAAAAGTATTTTGTCAGAGGTTTGATGGGCGGTTCGGTCAAAGGTTAGACACCATACTCAATATATAAAGTGCCCTAAGTGGATAGGAGGACATCAACAGATGAAAATGAAAACTTACGTGCGTCCAGAGGCACTATATCCTTACCGGGCGTGGAGCCTGGCAGAGGAAGCCTATGATGATGAAAACAATCAAAGAAGCGAGAGCGTATTTGCGCTGGGCAATGGATACATCGGAATGCGAGGCAATTTTGAGGAGGGTTATCACGGCGTAAAAGGCAAATCCGTCACAGGCAACTATGTGAACGGATTCTACGATGCCAAACCGATCGTGTATCCCGAAGGAGCTTACGGTTACCCTTCCCGAAATCAATCCATGCTGAATGTAACGAACGCCCAGTGCGTCCATATCTCCGTAGGAGACGACCCCTTCCATCTGAATGCTGGCAAAGTGATCTCGTATAAGCGGGAGTTGGATATGAAGCGGGGCTTCCTGCAGCGGCACGTGGAATGGGAGTCTCCTTCCGGAGGACATGTGCGGTTAAGCTTCCGCAGGCTTGTCTCCTTATCACGCCAGCATCTCGCAGCGATTCAAGTCGAGATCGAATCTGTCCAATATTCAGGTGCCATTCGGCTTCACTCGTTCATGGACGGGAAGATCGAGGAGGCCGAGGTGACGGATGATCCCCGCCTGGGTTCCGGAGGCGGCGAACCGAGCCTGATGCATGAATATATGAAACGCAGCGGTGAAGAATTGCTGCTGAAGCAGCGTACCCGGCATACCGATTTTGAACTGGTTACCGCTATCAGTCACCAAGTAACGGGTCCGTTGGTATGGGAATCGGAGGATATTCAGGATGACGAGCATATCGGAACGGCCTTTACCGTTCGACTGGCTCCGGGCGAGAAAGTGTCCTTGACCAAATATATCTCGTACCATTCCTCCAAGGATGAAGCCGGTCAAGAACTGGAAATACAGGCCACCGAGACGCATCATGCGGCATCCGGCCTGAGTTTTGAGAAGCTGCTAGGAGAACAGGAAGCTTATTTGGAGTCCTTCTGGCAGCATGCGGATGTGGAGATCGAGGGTGACCCTGCGCTTCAGCAGGGGATACGCTTTAACGCTTACCAGCTGCTGCAGTCGGTAGGGCGGGATGGCAAAACGAATATTGGAGCCAAAGGCTTAACCGGGGAAGGGTACGAGGGGCATTATTTCTGGGATACGGAAATGTATATGATGCCGTTCTTCACCTATACTCAGCCGGACATCGCCCGGGCGCTTATGGACTTCCGATATGCGACTCTGGATAAGGCGCGCAGCCGTGCAGAAGTCATGTCTCAAAAAGGGGCACTGTATCCGTGGCGTACGATCGACGGCGAAGAGAATTCGGCTTACTTCCCTGCGGGAACGGCGCAGATGCATATCAACGCGGATATCGCCTATGCGGTCAGACAATATGTACAGGCCACGGGAGACGAGGAGTTTCTGGTTCGGAAGGGGGCCGAAATCCTGTTTGAAACCTCCCGATTCTGGACGGATCTTGGTTATTTTAATGCAGCAAGGGACGGCGCCTTCTGCATCGATGCTGTCACCGGCCCGGACGAATATACAGCGATCGTCAACAACAATACGTATACGAATCTCATGGTGCAAAGCCAGCTCAGCTACGCCTACGAAACGGCGCACCTGCTGCGCCGGGATTATCCGGCAGAGTATGACCGGATTGCGCAGGCAATTGGTCTGACTGAAGCGGAAACGGAAGGCTGGAAAGAAGCGGCCATCCGGATGTATGTGCCTTATGATGAGAAACTTGGCATTTACGCGCAGGATGATACTTTTTTATCCAAGAAAAAATGGGATTTCGAAAATACGCCGGAAGACAAGTATCCGCTGCTGCTTCACTTCCACCCGCTGGTCATATACCGGCATCAGGTGCTGAAGCAGGCGGATACCGTGATGGCACTGTTCCTTCTCGGCGAGAAGTTTACCATTGAAGAGAAAGTCCGCAATTACCAGTATTATGAGCCGTTAACCACTCATGATTCGTCGCTGTCACCATGCATTCACAG
This sequence comes from Paenibacillus dendrobii, assembly GCF_009807035.1. GTDB lineage: Bacteria > Bacillota > Bacilli > Paenibacillales > Paenibacillaceae > Paenibacillus_AQ > Paenibacillus_AQ dendrobii. The sequence goes on along the minus strand of NZ_WUBI01000001.1, from coordinate 2,140,655 downwards.
CATCGTGTCTGCAGAGATCGGGGATCTGGAGGGGGCATACGCCTATTTCGACCGGACGGTGCGCATGGATCTGGATGATATTAACCGCAACGCCAAAGATGGTCTGCACACCGCAGCGATGGCAGGCTCGTGGATGTCTATCGTCAATGGTTTTGCCGGTATGCGTCTGACGAACGGCTCTCTTAGTTTTAATCCCGCGCTTCCGGCGCAGTGGGAGAGCTGCAGCTTCCGTGTGACGTATCAGGGACAGCTGCTGAAAGTCCGTATGAGCCGCCGGGAAACAAGCTATACGCTGCTCGCAGGGGATAGGGTATCCTTTAAGCATCAGGGCAAAGATATCTCGTTAACGGCGGGTGAAACGGTAGTCATGTAAAATAGCTTCCAAAATGATAGAGAGAGAACGGACAGTACGGTAATAGCTTGCCTTAAAACGCAGTCATGACTTTGCCTGGGCCGTTCTTTTTTTGGTTAAAGTAGAGAGGATTTTAAATCTCTGAATTTTTTTTGGGAAAATGCTTGACGCTAACTGGCTTGCCATGGTAAGATCTATCTTGTCGCCGCGAAAGAAACAATCGCGAAAGACATTGACCAATATGCGGTCGTGGCGGAATTGGCAGACGCGCACGGTTCAGGTCCGTGTGGGCTAACCCCCGTGGAGGTTCGAGTCCTCTCGACCGCATTATATGTTAACAAAACAGGTTCTTGTATGGCAATGATGCCATCAGGAACCTGTTTTTGTATGTCTACCAAAATAGGATTGAAAAAAATGGAAGGGGCGAGGTCATAAGGGCGGAAAAAACAAAACAAGGGGATCTCCACGATCTATAGGGGATGCCCTTTCTGCTTTTTACTCAACGGTTACAAATCCCCTCACATAATCCTTGAACTGATCCCGTAGCGGGGTCAGCGGCTGGTCCGCGGCATAAGCAAGCACGCCATACACAGCCGTATCTATTTGTCCCGGCAGCGGCAGGGACTTCAATTCGCCGGAAGCCAGCTCCTTTTGGATACCCGACAGCGGGAAGATGCTGATGAAATCTCCGGCCTGCACCATGCTTTTGATCATCTCCGGGGAATTCGTCACGGTTCGCTCCCATAGATGAATGTTGCAAGCCGCAGCATAAGAGCGTGAGTAATCCATCATGTACGAGCCTTCGCCGTGCTGGACGAAAAACTGCTGGGTGATGAGCTGATGAGTCAGCGACTTCAAGCCGGCAAAAGCATGCGATCCTGAAAAAATGAAGGCGACATCCTCTTTGAGCATTTTTTCTTCTTTTACAGTCTTCATCATTTCCGATGAGGTTTGTCCCGTATAATAGAACGCCAGATCAATCTCCTGGTTCAGCAGCTGCTCCCGGATCACCTTCGTGGGCTTGATGTCCAGTTCGATTTGGATTCCCGGAAAACGGCTGCAGAAGCCGCTGATCAGGGGAGGAAGAATATACGTACCCATCATGGTGTCGGCTCCGATCTGCAGATGTCCTTTGTTCAAATTCGCGTAATCCTGAACTGCTTTTCTGGCTTCCTGGGCCATGCCCGTCATTTTCACCGCATAAGGAAACAGCGCCTTACCGGCCTCCGTCAACAAAATCCTGCCTCTCCTGGACTCGAAAAGAGCAACGCCCAGATCTTCTTCCAGGCTCTTCATATGGAAAGTGACTGTAGGCTGCTTCATGTCCATTTCCCTTGCCACATCCGTAACTTTCTTTAACTTCTCTATCAGCACAAGAATTTGCAATTTTAACAAATTCATGGATCATCCCTCCAGAAAACACTTCTCCACATCTGATTATAGAATTAATCTATGGAATAATAAATAATTTATATAGATTTTTATTTTTCTTTTTACAAAACACGTCATTTTACAAAATGATAGAGAACTACAATGAATTTGTCGGCAGCGTCATAGAGTTGCCATGACAAACACAGAACAGGGGGAAACAAAAGATTATGAAACTCAAGAAACCATTACTTATGATTTGTACGTTGGCACTGGTCGTTATGCTGGCAGCCTGTGGTAGCAAGGATACCCAAGGAGACAGCAGCGCTTCGGGAACGGCGAATAATGATAAATCTTCTTCTACTGAACTGAGCGGTTCCGTATTGGCAGTCGGATCCACGGCGCTTCAACCATTGGTTGAGCAAGCAGCTCAAAAATTCATGGCTGAATCCCAGTATTCCAAAATTCAGGTGCAAGTGCAAGGCGGCGGCAGCGGCACCGGCTTGACGCAAGTATCCGGCGGTCAAGCAGATATCGGTAACTCTGACGTATTTGCAGAAGAAAAGCTGAAAGACGAAGCCAAAGATCTGGTTGACCATCAAGTGGCTGTTGTAGCTATGGCTGCAGTAACCAATCCGGATGTAGGCTTAGACAACCTGACCAAACAACAGCTGGTGGATATTTTCACAGGCAAAGTAACGAACTGGAAAGAAGTTGGCGGCAAAGACGAAGCGATCGTGATCGTAAACCGTCCATCCAGCTCCGGTACCCGCAAAACTTTTGAAAAATATGCACTGGGCACTTCGACGGAAGACCTGAAGGGATCTATTCAAGAAGAATCTTCAGGTACGGTTAAGAAAATCGTTTCTGAAAGTCCTGGCGCGATCGGATACCTGGCTCTTTCTTACCTCGATGACAAAGTCAAAGTTGTTAAATACGAAGGTGTAGAAGCGACTGTTGAGAACGTGGCATCCGGCACATATCCGGTATGGGCTTACGAGCACATGTACACCAAAGGTGAACCAAAACCTGAAGTTAAAGCATTCCTCGACTACATCGCATCCGACGCAGTACAAAACGGCGACGTGGTAGAGCTCGGATACATCCCGGTTTCCAAAATGGAAGTTAAACGTGACGTAGACGGCAACATCTCGAAATAATCACCAGCACGGATTGGACTTTTACAAGCTTGAAAGAGGCGGAAGGAGCATTCTGCCTCTATTTTCACTTTAGAAAGAAGGACAACGATGAAAGCTATGGATGAAAGGCCTGTTCAGGTAGGATCAGCACGTTCTGCCCGCTTTAAAAAACATCACGCTGAAGATCTTGCGGGCCGAAGCTATACGTTTATTTGTGTGGCTTTGCTCATTGTCATCATCATTTCTATCATATATTTTGTCGCATCAAAAGGACTTGCGACATTCTTTCGCGATGGCGTCAGTCTTGGCGACTTTCTGTTTGGCACCACATGGGACCCGGAAGGCAATCAGGGAGAACCGATGTACGGCGTGCTTCCGTTTATCTTCGGTTCATTTGCGACATCGCTGCTTGCTGCTTTGATCGCAAGTCCGCTCAGCATTTGTGCTTCTCTGTTTATGACCGAAATCGTTCCCGGTTGGGGCAAAAAGTTGCTGCAACCCGTAATTGAACTGCTTGCAGGCATTCCGTCGGTTGTATACGGCTTTATCGGATTGACGGTCGTTGTGCCGTTTATGCGGAATGTATTTCCCGGACAGGGGATCGGGATTGCCGCAGGCGCGCTGGTGCTGTCGGTGATGATTCTGCCGACGATCACAAGCGTGGCCTCTGACGCGCTCTCATCGCTGCCACGCGGACTTAAGGAATCCTCGTTCGCTCTTGGGGCAACACGCTGGCAGACGATCTCCAGAGTTATTCTCCCAACCGTGCTGCCTTCTATACTTACCGGCGTGGTACTGGGGATGGCTCGTGCGTTTGGCGAGGCATTGGCCGTGCAAATGGTCATCGGGAATGCGCCGCATATTCCGCGGTCATTGTTCGAATCCGCATCCACTTTGACCAGTGTGATCACTCTTGACATGGGTAACACCGTCATGGGCTCCACACACAGTAATGCATTGTGGAGCATGGCGCTCGCACTGATGTTCATGACCTTTATCTTCGTACTCATCGTTAGGCTCTTGGAAAGGAGACATCGGATTTGAAAGCGAAACTGACCGACAAAATTGCAACCTTCTTCATCGTGGTGTTTTCTTTACTCATCGTAGCCGTGCTTGTAGGGTTGATCGCATTTATTCTGGTGCGTGGGCTAAGCCATATCAACTGGCATTTCCTGACCTCGGTTCCTCAGACCATCCGTGCGGGAGGCGGTATTGGACCGCAGCTGTTCAACTCCTTGTTCTTGCTGGTTCTGACGCTGATCATTACCATTCCGCTGGGCCTTGGCGCCGGTATCTATATGGCTGAATACGCGAAGCCCGGGAAAATCACCGGCACGATCCGGCTTGTGGTCGAAGTGCTGTCTTCATTTCCGTCGATCGTCGTCGGTTTGTTCGGCCTTCTTCTTATCGTTAACACATTCGGCTTTGGCTTCTCACTATTCTCCGGTGCACTCGTTCTGACGATTTTCAACCTGCCTCTGATGGTACGGATTACGGAGCAGGCGTTCCGCAGCGTGCCAAAAGAGCAGAAGGAAGCAGGGCTTGCGCTTGGCCTGTCCAAATGGAAGATCATTTCCTCCGTCCTGTTCCCGGTGGCGCTGCCAAGCATTGTTACAGGTACGGTTCTGGCAGCGGGCAGAGTGTTCGGGGAAGCGGCTGCGTTGCTCTTTACGGCAGGGATGTCCACGCCAAGGCTGGACTTTACCAACTGGAATCCGCTCAGTCCGACATCGCCGATCAATCCATTCCGTCCGGCAGAAACGCTGGCAGTGCATATTTGGAAAATCAACAGCGAAGGTCTGGCACCGGATGCCGCTCAAATCGCCGCAGGCGCTTCAGCGGTGCTCGTGATTCTGGTGCTGCTGTTCAACCTGTTTGCCAGATGGATCGGCGGCGTGTTGTACAAAGCCATGACAGCTTCCAAACGTATGGGATAAGGGGGACATCAATATGCAAACCACATCGTTTCGTACCGAGCATCTCAGCGTATTTTACGGTCAATATGAAGCGGTTAAAAATATCAGCCTGAACTTTCCCGAACAGAGCGTAACGGCCCTGATCGGACCGTCCGGATGCGGCAAATCGACGTTTCTGCGCTCGTTGAACCGGATGAATGACGAAATCTCCCAAGCCAAAATCAAGGGACGCATCTGGATCGAAGGGGAGGACATCAATGATCCGGCCACGGACGTGATTCAGCTCCGCCAAAAAATCGGCATGGTATGGCAGAAGCCAAATCCGTTCTACAAATCCATTTACGAAAATATTGCTTTCGGTCCCAAATACCATGGCATTAAGGACAAGAAGCAGCTCGATGAAATCGTAGAGTCCAGCCTTCGCAAAGCGGCGCTTTGGGATGAAGTCAAAGACCGGCTGAAACAGTCTGCACTGTCACTCTCCGGCGGTCAGCAGCAGCGGCTATGTATTGCGCGGGCATTGTCCGTACAGCCGCGCATTCTGCTCCTGGATGAGCCTGCATCGGCGCTGGACCCGGTATCGACGTCGAAGGTAGAGGAACTGATCGTCGAGCTGAAAAAGGAACTGAGCATCGTCATCGTAACCCATAATATGCAGCAGGCGGCGCGGATTTCCGATTACACTGCTTACTTCTATTTGGGCACCTTGATGGAACATAATGAAACGGAAATTATTTTCACCAACCCAGAGAACGCCATGACGCAGGAGTACATTTCCGGACGGTTTGGTTGAATCATGATTCGAACATGGGATCTCACCAATGTTTTTTCATGCGGCGGACAAGAAAAAAGGGTATCCTCAAGGTTTATTCAACCTATAGGATACCCTTTTTGACGTTCTTGATAAGTTTTTAACGAACAATCATGACAGGACAGTGCGCATGCTGAACGACGCTGTGGCTGACGCTGCCGATGAGCAGCTCGGACATGAGTCCGATGCCGCGGCTGCCCATGATGATGAGATCGGCATGCTGTTCTTCAGCGGTATTGCAGATGACTGTCGAAGGATCTCCGGTCTTGCTGAAGGTCTCATAGGAGACACCGAGCTTGGTGAGAGATGCCGTGGCTGGAGCCAGGATCTTCTCGCCCTCTTCACGGATACGTTCTTCGAGGTCTACTCCGACAGGAGGCTCGTTAATCGTGATAGAGGGGTTAACATGCAGCACCGCAAGCTCCGGTTGATTCTTCAGGCATTGGATCAATGATACAGCGGCTTCCAGAGCACGATCAGCGTGGCTCGAGCCATCAACGGGTACAAGAATACGGTTATACATAATGTTTCCTCCTTAGTGGCCTTCCGCTCTGTCTACATGAGTCAGATGGCGGCGGCGGACAAGTAATGTGACTACACCTAGAAATACCATCACGGCGCCAAAATAAAACGGTGTTTCAGGATGATACCATTCAGACAGCTTGCCTGCGAGCCATGGGGATACGGCACCGCCAAGGAAACGGACAAAGCTGTATGATGCTGAAGCGACGGAACGTTCGACAGGTGCAGCCTGCATAACGGCCGTGGTGATCAGCGTGTTATTGATGCCAAGGAAGATACCGGCCACGATAACGCTGATGATAACAGTTTTCGGAGAATGGTTATAAGTTCCGATACCCATGATAATCAGTACAATGGTAAACAGCGTAAGCACGGTACAGATCGATTTTACGACACTGAAGCGCTTCTGCAGTCTTGGAGCGACGAAGACGGACGTAAAGGCAAGCAGAATGCCCCAGCCGAAGAAGACATACCCTAATCCATGTTCATCCAAATCCATGACGTATGGGGAATAAGCCATCAGGGTGAAGAAGCCGAAGTTGTAGAGGAAAGCTGTGATGCCGAGCGTTAGCAGTGCCGGGTAAGACAAGGCTTTGAACGGATCGGCGAGCGTACTGGCTTTCTTGGGTTTCGGGACATTCGGCAGCATGAAGATAACGAAGATAAAGCCGACGAGCATCAGTCCGGCAACACCGAAGAAAGGACCGCGCCAGCTGATGGACCCGAGCTCGCCGCCCAAAAGAGGTCCGACGGAAATACCAAGGCCGAGTGCGGCTTCGTACAGGATAATGGCTTTGGCAGTGCCGGAAGTGGACAGACCAACGATGGCAGACAATGCGGTTGCGATGAACAGGGCGTTACCCAAGCCCCAGCCGCCGCGGAAGCCTACAATTTGGCCGATCGTATCGGAAAATCCGCCAAGCGCGGAGAAAACGATAATCAGAAAAATACCGGTAAGCAGCGTCTTCTTAATACCGATGCGGCTCGAGATGACGCCTGTAATCAGCATGGCTATGCCTGTTACCAAGTTATAGCTTGTGAAGAGAAGAGATACCTGGCTTTTGCTGGCATGCAGCTGCTGGGCAATGGCCGGCAGAATCGGGTCAACGAGTCCGAGACCCATGAAGGAAATGACGCAGGCAAAGGCGATCGCCCATACCGCTTTAGGCTGGGATAACAGCCCGGCTTTCCTTTGTTCAAGTTCTAGGGGTTGTGAAGCTGGGGATTTCATAAAATTAATTACCTCCGCTTTTGTAAGATTATTTTCATTTTTCAAGAGTACCCATCACAAAAAAACACTGTCATATCTGCTTTGCAGCATTATGAACAGTTGCTTGGGTGCCTTTGATCTTTAGTCCTTCGGGGCGGATTCTTCATCGAATCTTTGAACGAAGGCATTCAAGCGAACCTGGGTTTGTTCAAGCTCACTTTGCATGTTTTTCATTTTTTCGATCTTGGTACGAAGCATTTCGATTTGCTCATCCAGCATCTGCTGCATATGCGTAAGCTTGCTTTTTTGTTCTTCCCGGCTTTTTACATCGTGATAGGTTCTATGGTGGTTCTTATACGCATCTGACACGGACAGATACTGTACGAGCTCCTGCAGGCCGAAGCCGAGAATGTCCTTGGCGTTTACGATTTTCTTCAGATAATCGATATGCTCCCGTGTGTAGATCCGGATACCGCCTTCACTCCGATCAGGGGCAGGAAAGACGCCCAGCTCTTCATAATACCTTATCGTTCGCTTGGTTAAGCCGCATTCCCGGGCTACGTCATCGATTTTGTATTCATCCATGTCTTTCCTCCCTTGCGATATGTTCTACTAGACATTCATCATTTTAATCCTCTTTAACGTTAACGTCAACGTTAACTTTGTTGGATGAATAGATTTTTTTATGGAAAAATGTTTCGGCTATTTTTCACGAAGCTTCCTTCGGTGCTTGAGCAGAACAGGGACAGCTGTTCCGATTATTGCACCGGCACCGCCGCCGATACTGACCGTCCACATCAGAGGGAAAGACCCAAGTCCCATCAGAAAGGCACAGCCGCTCGCCATCGTTGTTCCCGCCAGCACGCCGATTGCGACTCCGCTATCTTTTCCGATCCCCATCACCGCGCACCTGCCTTTAATGAGCATTGTTCTTCATTCGGATCGAATCTTACTATGCCCAAAATAAAACAGCTCTATAAGCCGGATCAGTACCGGATCATAGAGCTGTTTGCCATGGTATGGCTGGATAGTCAATACGCTAATGTAGATTATGAATCGTGCAGAATGCAATCCGCGAACAGAATGAATTTCGGAATGCGGAAAAAGAGTTCGGCCCGATCCTGGAAGCTTGGTGACGGCAGGGTTCCCTGATGAAGCCATTTCCGGAACGTTCCGGGATGAATATGCATCCATTCGCTGACGTCGCTGACGGACAGATCATGCACCATGCACAAACCCGTGAGAATCTTGTTGTCTACCGGCGAGCGTGTGAGCGTTCTGCGCATAAACCGTGATGATGATGGCTGGCATATAATGGGACTGTTGGCCGTAACGGTGCGGTTGAATAGAATATGATGCGGATATCCGAGAAACTGGCAGACTTTATCGAGATTCTTTTTACCTGGAATCCGTCCTTCATAGACCCATGCGCTCACGCTTCGCGAAGAAACGCCGAGTTCTTCGGCCAGCTGCGACAGCTTGATATCGTTCGCCATCAATACCGCCAGCAGAACACGGTTGCGGATCTGGCAGCGGGAAGGCTTGCGAAAGCGCTTGACGCGTATACCTTTTCCCAAATATTTGCGGTTGATCAGAGACCACGCCTGAATTGAATGCTGTTCTTGTTGTGTAGGCATATTTCCTCCGAAGTTTTTCTTAGAATTCTACATTTTTATAGCTCTTATTTCAATAGTAACTAACGCCCATTTCTACGCCCTTTTTCCTAGTAAAATGCGGCTTGCGCTAATAGAAACAGGATATTTGGCATATGCCGCCTCCTATCATTCCCCATTAAATCCTTAAATTACCGAAAAGATTACAAAAATGGTTACTGAATTGAAATTGAACGGTTTCGGGATTCAAGGTACAATGCAATGGAACTAGATAAATAGAAATAATGAAAGATTCATCATCTCATAGAAAACTCATGGTGATGATCGAATGTGTTTTATTTCATTTTATACTGGATTACGAGATTCGATTGCATAGGTTTGCATTCGGGATGAGCGCTTTTTTGTCCTGCAAATCTATCAAAATACGCAGAAAAAGGTTGGTAGAGAGAATTGAAAAAGCTGTTACAGTGCACCAAATGGGTTTTATCGTTCATGCTTATCTTCAGCTGCGTTCTTTACGCAGGAAAAAACAATGCAACCGCAGAAGGAAGCTCGGCAAATTCGGTTAAATATTCTGTTTTTGCAGCCGTGAATGACACCCTTGTTACTTATCCGATGTCCCCGGTCATACATAAAGGCACTTTATATGTTCCGATTGTCCAAACAGCAGCGGCGATGAATGTGAGCGTGCAATACGCCAAGGGCAATGTCACGCTGACGCATAGCGTAGGGAAGTCCGTAACCTTGCCGGCAGACGGCAAAAACACGTTTGTTCAAAACGGCAGAACGTTTATCTCATTCCGCGTGATAAGTGAAAAGTTCGGTTTCGGGCTTTCTTATCTTCCCAATCAGAAAGTATACCGTGCTTTGAACAGCGGCGCTTCGCTGACGGATGCCCAATTCGCCGAAAAGTACGGCAGCTACATCAAACAGCATCTGGCTCAAACGGCTGTGCCGTCCAAGCCAAGCGGTTCCGGTTCCAAAACGATTTATATTACTTTTGATGATGGTCCGTCTCCATATACTCCGCAGCTGCTGAATGTGCTGGACCAGTATAAAGTCAAGGCTACATTCTTTATGCTTGGGAACCAGATCGCGAGTCATCCTGCATCCACGGCCCGCATCGCCAAGGATGGGCATGGTCTCGGGCTGCACGGAATGACCCACCAGAAGAATAAGTTCTATGCCTCGCCATACTCGGCACTGAACGAGATGAACATGGACAACAAAAAGCTGCATGACGCAGCCAAGGTGTACACCAAGCTGATTCGCGTGCCGTATGGCAGCAAGCCTTATTTTACAAAAGCTTACCGCGATCAAACGGCAGCTTCCGGGTATCATCTTTGGGATTGGAACATCGATTCCAACGACTGGAGATATCAGAGCAATCCTCAAATCATTTATAACAATGTCATGAGAGATATTAAAACAATGGAGAAAAAGGGCGTTACGCCGATTGTTCTGTTTCACGACCAGCATGCCACGGTGACCATCTTGCCGAAGCTGATCAAAGCGATTCAGGCAGAAGGGTACACGTTCAAGCCGATTACGAATGACATGAAGCCGGTGAATTTCTGGCATGACGAGCGTTAAAGTATTTTTAAGGCCCCGGTCTTCCGGGGCTTTTTTATGTGCATTTTTCTTTCAATCTATGAAATAGGCTACCAAACGGGTGACGTCAGACCTCGCAGAATGTCGACTCCTTTCATACGATATAGCAGAAGGCAGAAAGGGGGACGCTGACGATGAATTCGCTTGCAGTTAACAGTATAAGTGCTTTGGCCGGTAGTTTTTTAACGCTGGCACTCGGAGGATGGGATCAACTGTTATGGATTTTTCTGTTCACTATTGTCATCGATTATGTAACGGGAGTTTTGGCATCGATCAAGGAAGGGACCGGGTTGAAAAGCGACATTGGATTTTGGGGGCTGACGCGGAAAGCGTTGATGCTTGTCGTCATTGTATTGGCCCATCAAATGGATCTGCTGCTGAGCGGAGGAACGGACGTGATTAAAACCGGCGCCATATTTTTTTATATGTCCAATGAGCTGATCTCGATCACGGAAAATTACGGTCGGTTAGGACTTCCAATGCCGGGGAAGCTCCGCCGGGTGATCGCTGTCCTTCAGGATAAAGATAAGCAGGATGACAAGCCGAAGAGTTGAAGGCATATAACTTCTCTTTTCCTGCACGGGTGGATATGGTATATTTTTTTTGTAACCTTACGCGTTGGACAAGGAGAATGCATGCCATGATTAAACATATTGTCTTCATAAAATTAAAAGACAGAAGTTCCGAAAGCGTTGACAAAACGGCCGAGATTCTGCGTGCCATGAAGGGACAAATCCCGCAATTGCTTGCCATCGAGGTTGGTGTGGATGTCATCCATTCGGAGCGTTCATTTGATATTGCCCTCGTCACCGAGGTATCTTCCCTGGAAGATTTACAGGCTTATCAAGTGCATCCCGTTCACCAGGAAGTTGTTCGCCATTTGAATGAAGTAAAAGAGGTATCCGTTAGTGTTGATTACGAAATCTAGCAGATAGGAAGACTGATTATGAGCGATTTGGAATACCCGATGGAAACATTGTTTTTGCTTGTGGTGTTTATCGTGGCCATTTTTGTCACGTTTTTCTGGTTGAAGCGCCGGGGGAAAAAAAGAAAATAATATCTGCAGCATGGAGGTACAGGCCGTGTATTATGTAAACAAGGAACAAATCCAGCATCGTCTGGACGCGATTCCGCAAATTGCCCAAGGATTGACAACAGCAGCCGAGTCCTGGGACGGAGGCGTCGTGCTCGGGATGGTTCAGGAGCGGGCGCTGCATTTGGCGATTGAGGTCGTTACGGATGTAGGAAGTTATTTAATTGACGGCTTTATCATGCGCGATGCCAGCAGTTATGAAGATATCATGGAAATCAACCACGAAGAAAAGGTGTTCGACCAGGAAATCTTCGATGTTCTTCTAAAGCTGGTAAGTTTGCGCAAGCCTTTGGTGCAGGATTATTACTCATGGAGCCGGAGCGAGCTTCATCCGCTGACGCCGGTGCTGCCGGAAATCCTGAATAAGTTTGCTGCTCAGGTACGCGATTATATCCAGCAGGAGCTCGTAATGTAGTAATGGAATTTGAATTTTTGAACAATCAAGCCTGTAAGCCCATTCTGATATCCAGATTGGGCTTGTTGTTTTATGGCGTAATTTTTTTAAAAAAATAAAATGCTGTCCTTTGTGTCACGACAAGCCCTCCCTGCTTATAATATCCTACAAATAGGCATTAGCCCGTAAGGGTGAAGGGAGTGACACACCATGGCGGAATGGGGAGCTGTACTACTTGCTTGCGGATTCATATTGTTCGCCGCTGTAGCGATAATTCTTCTACATACCTTAAGAAGAGTGCTGCTGCGGACAGAAGACGTTCTTGGCAAAGCCGGGCTTGAGATCTCGCAGCTGGCTTCCGAATCCAAAGAGCTGCTCGTGCAGGCTTCGGCAACACTATCGCTGCTTCAGGACCGGGTGGAGGAAGTGGAGCCGTTCTGTGAATCGCTGAGGCTGGCCGGTGCCAGCCTGTCGAATACGCTGCAGCGGGCCGACTCCGTCACGAAGCAGATCACAGACTCTGCCATGGAACGCTTGGAAAGGGCCCACCGGGAGAATGAGCTCCGTTTAGCGGAAGCATTCCGGTGGCTGGATGCCGGCTTATCGGTCTGGCATTCCTTTAAGCGGCAGTCGCAACCCCCTGCGGACGATCATGCCTGAGCCGAAGGAGAGATGATAGTGATGAAGGAAAAGAACAAAAGCTTGTTGTGGGGCGCTTTGATCGGAAGTGTAGTAGGCTCGGTAACGGCACTGCTGCTTGCGCCGAAATCAGGCAAGGAGCTTCGTCAGGATATCGCTGAAGGCGCCAGAACGGTTGGAAGCAAGACTCAGGAGCTGGCAGGCAAGGTCGGTGAACAGGGAGCTAATCTGATCGTAAAGGTCAAAGATACAGCGGGAAACGTCATTTCGGATATTCGTGGCTGGCGCAAGTCGGAGAGTGATCCGGAAGATTCGGACGAAAGCTGCGAACTGGCCCAAATATCATCTTTTGCCGATGGCGGCGAACAGGAACCGGATTTTGCCGAGGAATCGAAGCAGGATGCAGGAGATTTATAAATTGCAGCATTAAACAGAGCGGGCCCGAATTCCTGTCAGCAGGAAGGAAGGGGCCTGCTTTTGCGCGTCAGGATTGAGCCTCCGGCTATTTGATAGCGCTGCAGAATTGATTTATGATGTGAGGTACGTTTGATCATTATTTTTCATATGTTAGCAAAAGAGAGAGCATAAATCGACAAAAGGAAGCGGTGTGTTCGTGCAGCAAGCAATCGCAATATTAGACTCGGGTGTGGGGGGCTTAACCGTCGTCAAGGAAGTCATGAGACAGCTCCCACGGGAAAAAATCATCTATTTTGGAGACACTGCCCGCACACCTTACGGACCCCGTTCGTCCGAAGAAGTAAGACATTTTACAGAGCAAATTGTGGATTTTCTCATTCAATTCAATCCGAAAGCGATTGTCATTGCCTGCAATACAGCAACGGCTGCGGCATTGGATTATATTTCGGAGAAGGTGTCCATTCCTGTCATAGGTGTCATCCATCCTGGGGCACGGGCGGCGATCAGCGCCACCAAGACCGGGAACATCGGCGTTATCGGAACGCTCGGCACCATTGGAAGCGGCGCATACACAGCAGCACTTCAGCAGCTTTCGCCTTATATACATGTGTTGAGTGAGGCATGTCCCGCGCTGGTTCCATTGGTGGAGAAAGGGCAATTCCGGTCAGATGAAACGACGGCAGTTGTCGATGATTCGCTTCGCGGCATGAAAAGCTCTTCGATAGACTGCCTGATCCTGGGGTGCACGCACTATCCTTTTTTGAAAGAGACCATTCAGGAGGTCATGGGTGAGAAGGTGAGGCTGATCAGTTCAGCGGACGAAACCGCGAGGGAAGTCAGCACCATCCTGTACGATAAGGGACAGCTGGCCAACAGCAATGAGAGCCCGGTGCATCAATTTTTCTGCAGCGGAGACGCGGATATATTTCAAAAAATAGCCAAAAACTGGCTTGGAGAGCACATCCGACGTACTCCGGTGGTTTGGCAGGTATCCAGGTTCAGCGATACGTAAGTTCAAACAGGATTCATGAGAGAACTCCGTTATAAGAACGGAGTTCTTTTTCGCATGGGCCAAGTCATCGGCGTCATACAATCTTCACAAGAGCAATGCTTAAGTGCGGTTTGAATCAAGCCGCGGGAAAGGAAGACGCCTATGCAGCAGTACACCGTACGTAAAGGGGATACCCTGGATCGAATCGCCGCAAGCCGGGGATTGTCTAGAGCCCACATCATCAATGCCAATCCTTGGGCAGGAGAGCAGCCGTATTTGCTGCCTGGACAGATTATTTTTTTGCCATCCTCCCCGAGAAGAAGATATGTTATTCAGCCTGGCGATAGCCTCGATCATGTAGCAGAGGCTTTCCAAGTCAAGGAAGCGATGCTGTTGGAAATGAATCCGGGCTTATCCCGGAGTTACTTTCCGGAAGGGCGTATCCTGGTGCTGCCCCATGCCGAGAAGAAATGGATTATACACCCCGAGGGGGAATACGGATACCAGCACCTTAATCATGATATCAGCCGGCTTACGAAAACCCATCCGCGAATTTCTGCAGGGACCATTGGTGAAAGCGTGCTTGGCAAGCCAATTCCCTATTTGAAGATCGGTGAAGGACCTAGAACCATTCATGTGAACGCTTCCATCCATGCGAATGAATGGCTTACGACGCCCTGCATTATGCGTTTTGTTGAGGAGTATGCCTGCGCGCACAAGGAGGGTAAGCGCTGGAACGGATATGACCCAAGACTTTGGTTTGCCCAGTGTACCTTATGGGTAGTGCCTATGGTTAATCCGGATGGCGTGGAGCTTGTCCAGGAAGGCGTTCAGCCGAATAATCCTTATTACGGGCAGCTGACCGATTGGAACGGGGGAAGAATTGATTACCGTCACTGGAAAGCCAATATCAACGGGGTAGACCTGGGGGATCAGTTTCCAGCCCATTGGGAGGAAGAAGTGCAGCGCCGCGGAAAAAAATCGCCTGGTCCGAGGGATTATGCGGGGGTCGCACCGCTCAGCGAGCCAGAAGCTGCTGCGCTTGCGGCTTTTACCGTGAAAACATCCCCGGATGCGGCCGTCTCCCTGCATAGCCAGGGCCAGGAGATCTATTGGAATTATCGTAACTATGAGCCGAAGGAAAGCAGGGAAATGTCGCGAAGACTTGGTCAGGCAAGCGGCTACCGTCCCGTCAAGCTGGAAGGCAGCGATGCCGGATACAAGGATTGGTTTATTCAGGAGTTCCGGCGTCCGGGATTTACGGTTGAAATCGGAATGGGCAAAAACCCGCTTCCGCTTGAGGATTTCGGTAATGCTGCTTTGGAGACCGGCATGATCGTAGCGGAACTGTTATCGATATGAAAACATTTTGAAACATTTTCTGTAAAATTACGTATAATACATGTGAGGGAGCGGGCGTCGGTTGCATTGAAACGTTCGTTTCCTCTTCTTATGAAAAATGCATATTTGGATCAAAGGAAGGAGTGCATCTGTATGAAATGGAGACGACTGCTCTCCATCCGGCGTTGGTCCCAGATGACAGGCCAATTGTGGCGTTATCTAAGCTCCTCACAGGTATCCATCTTGGACAAGCTTCTATTTCTGGTTCCGGTACTGCTGTACTGGGTTTTGCCGGATGTCATGCCCTTTGTCCCGATTGATGATATAGGCGTCACCCTAATCGTAATGGGATGGTTCGTATCCCGCATGGAGAAGAAGTATCCTTCTTTGACTTCAACAGTCATACATGGCCCCCCAAAGGGGAGAAAACGATAATGCCGTCTTGCGAAGCGAGAAACGTTTCTTTACAATGAGAAGAGCTTTAGTTTCATGTATCGTGTCTGAAGGATTCGCATGAAAATCCAATCTTTTAAAAACAGGAGATGCAGCCACAATGAAATGCAAAATTACGCGTAATGCTGCCAAAGTGCTACAAAAGGAACTGGAAAAAGAGGAAAACAGCGGACTTTCGCTGCGCGTGCTGGTGACCCATGCACATGGCGATCATGCTCATTATGGGCTTGATCTGGACAAGCCTGGCGAAAATGACGAAGTGGTAAGCACGGACAAGGAAATCGAAGTTCTTCTGGACCGCAATGAGCCGCTGCTCGACGGAGTGAAAGTGGATTATTTGTATTTCCCGAAGGAAGGTTTCGTCATTACCAACCCATCCAAAGGAAATCACGGCGACCACTAATGGTTATTTGATCATGGAAGAAAAGGGTGCGAATCATGGCCAACGATATCCGTATATGTGATAAATGCAATCATATACAGCTGAAAAGCATTGTTCCGAAGCTGAAGAAAATGGCTCCGGACACCGAGATCAAAATTGGATGCAAGTCGTATTGCGGTCCCTGCGGCAAACGGGCATTTATTTATGTGAACGGGCGTTATATCAGCGCGCAGACTGAAGCGGAAGCGCTCGCCAAAGTGGAGCCTTTCATCAAGTCTTAGCAGCTTACTGGAAAATGCTTACGGGATTGCCGTGCATAGTTCTCTGAAGGAAGCTCCATCCTACAAGGTGGATAGGAACTTTCGAGTGAAGGAGAGAGCAGCCCATGGCATCCAGATATGATTCCAGTCTGCAATCGCAAAATCCGATTTCCCAAGCACAAAATTCAGTGGAAAAGCTGCATTACGCGGTTTCCCAAGCTTTGTCCCATCCGAATGAGCAGATGGTTAAACAAGCCCAAAGCAGGCTTGCCCATACCGAGCGTGCGGTGGACCAGGCTGGTGACAGCCTGAATGGACAAGCCGTTGAATTGGCGGAGGAAATGCTGACAGAGGAAAAAAGCCGATTGGCTTCCCTTGCTTCTGACGAGCGCGGAGAACAAACGAAATAAGTTACCTGTCTGATCCTGCAAAGCGCCAAGCTTTGCGGGATTTTTTTCGTTTTTGGGGAGGGGCTTTTTGGGAATCATTCCTCGCTATGCTATAATGGACATGCTTTCTTAATCATGCATCTCATTATATATGGAAGGTTGTGAAGAACATGAAACACATTACGGACTGCACCATTCTGAACAACGGCGTTACCATGCCATGGCTTGGGTTCGGTACATACCAAGCGAAAGGCAATGAAGTGTATGAAGCGGTCAAGGTTGCACTGAAGACGGGATACCGCAGCATTGATACGGCTGCCGTATACGGTAATGAACAGGAAGTAGGCAAGGCAATTGCCGAAAGCGGAATTGCTAGAAATGAAATTTTCGTCACGTCCAAGGTATGGAATGATGACCAGGGTTATGATTCCACGCTGCGCGCGTTTGAAGAAAGCCAGAAACGGCTTGGACTAAATGTGATTGATCTGTATTTGATTCACTGGCCGGGCAAAGATAAATTCAAGGACACCTGGAAAGCGCTGGAGCGCCTTCATGATGAAGGAAGCATTCGCGCTATCGGCGTGAGTAATTTCCACGTTCATCATTTGGAAGAGCTGATGAAGGATAGCAATGTTGTGCCTGCCGTCGATCAGGTGGAACTGCATCCGGGACTGGTTCAGCAGGAACTGCAGGACTATTGCGGCGCACACGGAATTCAGATCGAAGCATGGGCGCCATTAATGAAAGGCAAGCTCAGTGACAATACAACGCTGCTCGGCATCGCCCAAAAATACGGCAAAACACCGGCGCAAGTCATTTTGCGTTGGGACATTCAAAATAAGATCGTCACGATTCCCAAATCGGTTACGCCTTCGCGCATCCGCGAGAACGCGAACATTTTCGATTTCGAACTGTCGCAGGAAGAGCTGAAGCAAATCGATGCGCTGAACGGAAATAAGCGGATCGGCACGGATCCGGATAAACTCTTTTTTTAAAACAATGACAAAACCCGGTTTGCCTGTTGGAGGCGAACCGGGTTTTTCTGTTCATAGCTTCAGCAATTAATGTTTGCGGGGAGGAAGAGGTCCGAGGAACTGATAATACTGGCACTCGATCCGTCCGTTATACAGCTTGCGTCTTTTGTCGGCTTTGCGTCCGAAGTAATGTTCGAACTGTTTGGTCGGGCTGATCGCAAAGAAGGACCAGGTTGGCAGCTGGGCAGCCGTATGACCTAACTGGCGGATCAGCTTCTCAACTTCATTCTTCTCGCTTAGGCGTTCCCCGTAAGGAGGGTTCGTAATTAAGCAGCCATATTCCCCTTCGGGCTTTGCCTTGGCCGCAGGAATCACGTTGAAGGTAATCTCCCGCCCAAAGCCTGCGCTTTTGGCGGCGGCCTTGGCCACTTCAATGGCTTGCGGATCGATGTCGCTCCCTGTCAGCTGCAATGGCTCGTCATCGCGAACTGAGTCGAATGCCTCTTCGCGTGCCTCCGTCCACAGCTTTTCGGGAATAATCCGCCAGTGCTCGGATGGAAAGGATCGGCGGAGTCCCGGCGCGATATTCCAGCCCATCAAGGCAGCTTCGATCAGAAAAGTGCCCGAACCGCAGCATGGATCGTATAGCGGGCG
This sequence comes from Paenibacillus dendrobii, assembly GCF_009807035.1. Lineage (GTDB taxonomy): Bacteria > Bacillota > Bacilli > Paenibacillales > Paenibacillaceae > Paenibacillus_AQ > Paenibacillus_AQ dendrobii. Next base: position 2,122,126 of record NZ_WUBI01000001.1, on the reverse strand, counting down.
CGAGGCATTCCAGCGGCTGAGCTGCAGCATGGCAGCGGCCATTGTTTCCTTGATCGGCGCTTCCGTCACGAGCTTGCGGTAGCCGCGCTTATGCAGGGCTGGTCCTGTCGTATCGAGGGTAAGAAGGGCCATGTCTTTATGCAGGTTTACTTCAATGACATAACGCGCTCCATTTTCCTGAAACCAATCGGTGTGGTAGCTTTGCTTCAGTTTTTCTACGATGGCTTTTTTCACGATTCCCTGGCAGGCAGGTACGCTGCTCAGTTGGGAATGATGTGAGCGCCCTTCCACCGGGAATTCTCCGTCGGACGGAATCCAATCTTCCCACGGAAGCGCCTTGGTACCTTCAAAAAGCTCATCGAAGGTTTTGGCCGGAAATTCTCCCATTTTCACGAGAATGCGGTCCGAAGTGCGAAGCCACAAATTACAGCGGCAAATATCTTGGAGATCTCCAGCAAAAGTCACTCTGCCGTTCTCGACCTCCATGTCGGTATATCCCAAATCTTTAAGTTCGCGCGCCACGATGGCCTCGAGGCCCATCGGTGCGGTTGCAATCAGTTGCAAGCGGGGCATAAATCAATTCAACTCCATTTTCAGCCTTTATTTCATATGGTTCAACATAGAATTCGTTCTTGACTAAATGCGTGCAGCCGCTGCAGTTACGGATCGATCTTCCGATCGCTGTTGTCTCCGAATTTTCCGAATATACTCTAAAAGGTTAAAATTCGGAGACAAAGGCGAACGCTCCGCTTCTTCAGATCGATTCCGTTCCTTCCGCTACCATCGCTTCTTTGTCAAATACTAATCTGAATGTTTAGCCTATCATAAATAATGAATTGAAGCTCGAATAAGTCATCAATTCATTCTATAGAGATAGAATGGGATTGAAGCTCGAATAAGTCATCAATTCATTCTATAATAGTATAGGGTAATGTGAGGTTATAAACAAACCTTTAGTGAACACCATTGATAAGTGAATGATGAATGAAAAGGGGAGTCAAATGATGAGTCCTGAAGAATATGCGGACCATTTTCTTGAGAATGATCGTCAGCTTGCACGCGTAAAACAAAACATTGCCGATAAAGGCATGCCGGAAATCTCCATCGCTCCCGGCTATGGCCGGCTGCTGACTATGCTTGTGGCAGCAACCAAAGCCTCGCAGGTGCTGGAGATCGGTGCCTTGGGCGGTTACAGCGGCATCTGTCTGGCCAGAGGCCTGGCAACCGGAGGATTGCTTACGTCCTTGGAGCTTAAACAGGAATTCGCGGATGTTGCGTTGGAGCATCTGACCGAAGCGGGGTATGGTGATCAGGTCGAATACATGATCGGCCAGGCTGTCGATAATCTCGAGAAGCTAAAACTGGAAGGCCGGAAATTCGATTTCTTCTTTATCGATGCCGATAAGGAGAACTACCCGGTGTATCTGGAATATGCCATCGAGCTTGCGAATCCGGGTGCCATCATCGCAGGCGACAATACATTTTTGCGCGGCAGAACTTTGAATACGGACAAAAACGGACCATCGGTGCAGGCGATCCGCCGTTTTAACGAACAGATGGCGACCGATGAACGCCTGATCGGCACGATTTTGCCGGCATACGACGGATTGGCCGTCGCGATGGTGAAGACGCAAGGGAAATAGAAGTTTGCGATTAGCGATAGGCTATACAACGGGATGAATCAAAAAAAGGTGGTGCAGGATGTCATCCTGCCCACCTTTTTTTGACGGTTATGGAATGTTTAAAATATCAGGGGTGTGAACCGCTCCATTTTAACGGTATTGAGGCGCTTTACGATTTTTAAATAGCTTCAGCCGCACCCATACCATATTCAACAGGAGCAGGCAGCCGGAGATGATAAACAATCCTTCAATGCCAATGAAGCCCGATAAAAATCCGCCGACCAGCGCTCCCAGCATATTGCCTAGCGCAAGCGTACTTGTGTTGAAGCCGAATGCACGGCTCTCCATGCCATTTGGCGTATAAGAACGGATCAGAGCATTAACGCTTGGGAGCAGACCGCCCATGAAGATGCCCATGAGGAACCGGACGATGATCAATTGCCACACATTTTGAACGAATGCCTGAGGGATCAGGCATAGCCCTGCTCCAATCAAGGCAAAGGTGAGTATCCGATGCGCCCCCACCTTATCGCTGACCTTGCCGAGAATCGGCGAGGTAATCATATTCGACAATCCGGTCACGGCACTGACCATGCCCGCCCAGAATGCGATGTCCACAGCGGAGTTATGCAGTTTTTGCACATATAACGGAAGAAGTGACATCGGACTCATCATGGCGAACTGCAGCAGAAACGTTACCGCGAACAGAGCCGGTAGCTGCGGAATTTGGGCAAGCTCTTTGAAACCGGCAAGAACGGAAACCTGCGGCGCCTTTGCGGCTTCTTCGCGGTTAAAGTTCTCTTTAACCATGAACAGCGCGAGCAGCGAAGCGGAAAAGATCAAAATGCCGATGATGTAAAAAATAGGCCGGAAACCGAATACATCCGCGAGACCTCCGCCAATGAGTGGTCCGAGAATGGTTCCTGCCACGGAGCCGGACTGCATGATGCCCATCGCAAAACCCATCCGGTCTTTCGGGGTTGTGCTGGATACCAGCGAAATCGAAGCAGGATTAAATCCGGAAATCGTACCGTTCAGCAGACGGAGCAGCAGGAGCTCCCACGGACTGCGGGCAAAGCCCATCAATGTAATAACTATGGCCATCCCAAATCCGGAGCGCAGCAGCATAATTTTGCGTCCATAACGGTCGGACAGCTTTCCCCATAGGGGTTGAAAAATAAATGAGGTCAGGAAGTTGGCGGCAAAAATCAATCCTGCCCACATCCCGATTCGATGATCACCCTGAACTCCCAGATCCTTCGCCAGATACAGGGACAGGAACGGAGTGATCATCGTCATACCGGAGTTGACCAGGAACTGGCCAATCCAAAGCACAATTAAATTGACTTTCCACGATTTCAATGTGCTTTTCACTTCCTTTCACTTGTGACTGATTGCATGATGAAAAACACAGATTAAATCAGTATAACATATTTACCCAAACACCCCGAAAAGCAGATGTCATACTATTGTCATGGGATGTTAGGTGCACCCGGTTGTTACTTACTTTTAAAAAGGGCATAATATAGATTAGAGAAATTCTAAAAAACATTGGAGGCCTCTTCATGACCTACAACGATACACTTATACAAGCCAGCTATAAAAAGAAAGTGGATCATGTTCCTGTCTGGTATATGAGACAAGCGGGCAGGTACGACCCTGAATACCGTAAAATCAAAGAAAAATATACGCTTCTGGAAATTTGCCGGCAGCCGGAGCTTGCAGCGGAGATCACGATGATGCCAGTCCGCAAACTGGGCGTGGACGCTGCTATTTTGTATTCGGATATCATGAATCCGGTAGCGTCACTGGGCGTGGATTTTGATATCGTGAAGAATATCGGACCGGTGATTGATAATCCGATTCGCAGCAAAGCCGACGTGGAGAAACTCCGCCCGATCGACGTTGACAAGGATCTTTCCCATATTATGGAGACGATCCGCATTCTTGACCGCGAGTTGGAGGTTCCGCTGATTACGTTTGCCGGTGCTCCGTTCACGATTGCGAGCTATCTGATCGAAGGCCGTCCTTCCAAAAACTATATTTTGACGAAGACCTTGATGTACAGCGAACCCGAGGTATGGAATCTGCTGATGAACAAGCTTGGCGATATGGTGATTACATATGTGCGTTCCCATATTCAAAACGGCGGCAAAGCCTTCCAGATTTTTGACAGCTGGGTTGGAGCTCTTGCGCCAAAAGATTTCCAAAAGTATGTGCTGCCAACCATTACCCGTATCTTTGCCGAACTTTCAGATTTGAATGTACCTAAAATATATTTTCCGGGCGTAAGCTCCGGCGAGCTGCTTCCGACTCTTACACAGCTTCAGGCGGACGTCGTCGGACTGGACTGGAGAGTATCCATTGCGGAGGGCCGCAAACGTACCGGAGGCAAATTCGCGATGCAGGGCAATCTCGATCCATATATTTTGACGGCACCAATGGACATCATCAAGCAGTATGCCAAGGAAATCATTGATGAAGGCATTAAGGAGCCGGGTTATATTTTCAATCTGGGACATGGCTTGTTCCCTGAAGCATCACTCGATAAGCTGAAGGAGCTTACGGAGTTTATCCATGAGTACTCGGCAACTGCTTTGAAGAACGGAAAATAGAAATACCAACATAAATGAAGAGGTGAATGTTTCGTGAAAACAAAAGTAGGCGTGCTCGTGATGTCCTATGGAACTCCTGAAAGCATTGAAGGCATTGAAGCGTATTATACGCATATCCGCCGTGGAAACGCTCCTTCTCCCGAGCAGCTGGAAGAGCTGGCTGACCGCTATAAAGCGATCGTGGGCGGCGTGTTCCCGCTCCGCGAAAATACGAATCATCAGGTGGACAGCCTGCAGAAAGCCCTTAACGCCGACACACGTCTTCCTGAGGTTGAATTTGTCTGCTATCAGGGTCTGAAACATGCCAGTCCCTTCATTGAAGATGGCGTGGAGCAAATGGCCAAAGACGGTATCAAAAAAGCAGTCGGCATCGTGCTGGCTCCCCACTATTCGACCATGAGCGTGGAAAGCTATGTAAAGCGCGCTCAGGCGAAAGCGGATGAGCAGGGCGTTGAATTCACCTTCGTGAAGAGTTACCACCTGCATCCGCAGCTGATCGAAGCGCTCAGCGATCGTGTGAATGCGAAGCTTGATCTCTTCAAAGAGGCGGGCGCAGAACGCGACGAGGTGCGTGTATTGTTCAGTGCGCACAGCCTGCCGGAGAAAATTCTGGAGCTTGGCGATCCGTACCCGGAACAACTGCTGGAAACCTCCCGCGCCGTTGCCGAGAAGACGGGAATCACGACTTGGCAGTTTGCATGGCAGAGCGCCGGCCGTACGTCGGTGCCTTGGCTGGGTCCGGACATTCTGGACACACTTCGCAATCTCAGCAAGGAACAGGTCAAGCATGTGCTGGTGGCTCCGATCGGTTTTGTATCCGATCATCTGGAAGTGCTTTACGATCTGGATATCGAAGCGCAGGACGTCGCCAAGGAGCTGGATATGCGCCTCATGCGTATCGACATGCTGAACAGTGATCCGCTCTACATGCAGACCCTTTGCGATTCTGTTATTGATCAGCTCGGACAATCAAATATGGCCTAGAACAGAGCCGTTCTATCTATGGAGCCTCCCGCAGCAGCGGGGGGTTCTATTTGCTTCCGTGAACCTGATATAATAGTATGGATTCCGAGGAGAATCTATTAAAATATGAACATTTTTAAGGAGGAACGATGTATCCGCCGAGATCGCAGAAGAAACGTTCCGGTCAAAAAAACCGGAAATTGAGGCAAAGGCGTTTATGGTTGACCATGAATGCCGCATTGCTATTGATGATCGTCATTTTATTATCCTATTATTTTATCAACGACCGACAGACTGCAGCGGGGGTTCAGCCTCCGAATTCGGCTCCTGCTGATACAGAGAATAAAGAAAGACTGCCCGAAGACAAGAACTCCCCTCCGGATTCGAGTGCTTCCCCAAGCGATGTCCCTAAAGAGGAGACTACACAGGAGAAGGCTAAGGAGCCTGAGAATCCGGTCCAGCCGCCAAAGGATCAGGGTACACAGAATACGGATAAAGAACAGGTGCCAGAGGAGAAGAAAGACGTGCCTCCGACATCTTTGCCTAACAAGGTAAGCGGAGCAGAGGATACCTCGAAGAAAGATTCAGGTACTCCGGAAGCCCAAAGCACGGTTTATGATAACGGCAAGGCCGTCACCATTCATTTTGTGGGTGACATGATCTTCTCTGGCAAGGTGGAAGGTTTGCTGGAGAAACAAGGCTATTCATACCCTTTTACTTATTTGGGAGATACCTTCAAAAAGGATGACCTCACGTTAGGCAATCTCGAAACGCCGGTAACAACAGGCGGCGTGAGCGCCCAAAACAAGCAGTTTGTATTCAAATCCTCACCGAAAGCGCTGAATGCCCTGCATGCGGCTGGCATGGACGTTGTCAATCTGGGCAATAACCATATTCTCGATCAGGGAGAGGTTGGTTTACTGGATACGATCAAGTATTTGGACCAAAGCGGCATCCAATACGTGGGTGCGGGCAAAAATGCGGCACGCGCTTATGAACCGTTATTTTTCAAGCGGGGCGGCATGACCATTGCCGTCGTCGGCTGCAGCCGGGTGTATCCTGAACCGAATTGGGCCGCCGGGGCCAATAAGCCAGGTGTGGCGAGCGCCTATGATAAGGCTTCCCGTGTCCTTGCTTCGATTGCAGAAGCCCGTAAACAGGCAGACTTGGTTATTGTCATGGCGCATTGGGGCATTGAACGTTCCTTAACGCCTAATGACATCCAAAAAAAGCTCGCACATGATTTCGTCGATGCGGGAGCAGATCTGATCATCGGCGGGCATCCCCATGTGCTGCAGGGGCTTGAGCAGTATAAAGGCAAATGGATCGCATATAGTACAGGGAACTTTATTTTTACAAAATCGAGTACTCCTTCGACATGGAAAACAGCGGTGTTCCAGGCTACCTGCAAGCCAAAATCCGGCTGCAGCATGAAGCTTGTACCATACCATGCGGAGCTTGGGCAGCCGGTGCCGATGAATGCTCAGGAAGGCAGCCAGCTGATGAAAGAACTGCAGAAACTGTCCATCGGCGGCGTGAAAATCTCCGAAGATGGTGTAGTAACGCCGGGCTGAGCCAAGAATGTAAGAAGCAGAGTTTGGGGGGAGAAGGATGAATAATCTGTGTGTGGCTCATCGCGGTTTTTCCGGTAAGGCACCGGAGAATACGATGGCTGCCTTTCGTATGGCGATAGCGGAACCTTATGTACAGTGGATGGAAATTGATACCCAGCTTACGGCAGACGGGATTCCGGTGGTCATACATGATTTTAGTCTGGATCGAACGACAAACGGCAGCGGAAAAGTGAAGGATCATACCTGGCAGCAGATTCACCGCTTGGATGCGGGAAGCTGGAAAGGCAGAGAGTTTCATGGGGAGCGTATTCCCTCCTTGGAAGAGGTGCTTCACCTTAGCTGCGGCTGTGTTCGCCTGAACATAGAGCTCAAAACCTCGGGGAATATGTATCCGGGGCTTGAACAAGCGGTCATTAACCGGGTTTCATCTTTTCACATGGAGCAGGATGTCGTCCTGACTTCATTTGATGCGGGTGCACTGCTCAAGGCTAAGCAAATAAATCCGGATATCAAGACCGGTCTGATCATCGATGCCAGGCCAAAGGATTTGGTGGAGCGGCTGCAGTCCCTTCAATGCTCATTTCTGTCGATCGGGCATCCTAACCTGGATCATGAACTTTTAGAACAACTGCAAGCAGCAGGAATAACGGTGATGGGCTGGACGGTGGATGATGCCAAACGCATGAAGCGGCTGGCGAATATTTCCCCGGAAATTTTGATTTGCACCAATCGACCTGATGTGTGGAAAAAGACCTTTGGGTACTGAAAACCTCTACTAAACGACAAAAGGATGATGTGACGATGATTCATAACGTATATTGTGTTGGCCGTAATTACAAACTTCATGCTGCTGAACTCGGAAACGACGTACCTGAAGAACCTATGATTTTTATGAAGCCGTCTCATGCGGCTGTTGAATTGGAAGGTAAGATCTTAGCGCTTCCTCAAGACAAGGGAGAGGTCCACTATGAAGGAGAACTGGTTCTCCGCGTGAGCCGTTCCTATGAGCCGGGGATTAAGGTGGATGATCTGGTGGATAAAATGGCGCTCGGGATCGACTTTACCTTGCGCGATGTTCAATCGGTGATCAAGAAAAAGGGCCATCCATGGACGGCTGCCAAAGGCTTCCGTAATTCTGCTCCGATTTCCGGATTTATGGATTTCCCTGGCGTAGAAGCGACAGGAGCCCAGGATTTTACGGTACATAAAAACGGCTCGGAGGTACAGCGGGGGAATATTAAGGACATGATCTTTTCTCTTCAGGAGATTGTGGATTATATCGGCATCCATTACGGTCTCGGCGAGGGAGACATTATCTTTACGGGCACACCAGCCGGTGTTGGACCATGCGCTACGGGAGATACGTTTGAACTCCGTTTTGGAGACCAGCTTCTGGGAAGCTGCGTGATCGGCTGATTATGGCATGGCTGATCGGAGGACTGTGCGCTCTTATCGTCGCTGGAGGGGCTTACTTAAAACGTTCGCTTACCCTGTCGGGAGCGGCAGCCGCCTTTGTCATGGGGACGATCTATTTTGGCGCGGGGAGTTTGCTATGGTTTGGCATTTTGCTGGTGTTTTTCATCAGCTCTTCGCTGCTTTCGAAGTTCAAACAAGCCAACAAGGCGGAGCTTGAGCAAACTTACGCCAAAACGGGGACGCGTGACGCCGGTCAGGTGCTGGCCAACGGCGGCGCTGGCATGCTTCTGTGCATTCTGAATGCTATATGGCCTCATACGGGTTGGGTGTATGCCTTCATAGGCGTTATGGCTGCCGCAACTGCGGATACCTGGGCAACGGAATGGGGAGGACTTAGCCGCAGGCCTCCGCGCTCCGTGCTTACGGGAAAGGTGGTACCTCCGGGCACTTCAGGCGGTGTAAGCTTGCTGGGAAGCACGGCAGCAGCTCTTGGCGGACTGATGATCGCTTTGTTTGGCTGGCTGTTTGCTTATGGCGCTGGAATGGATCATATGCTATTGCATTTCCTGATCGCAGGCATTTTTGGCGGGCTAGCGGGTGCTTTTACCGATTCTATTATCGGGGCAACGCTGCAAGTCATGAACGGATGCCAAGTATGCGGCAAGGAAGTCGAAGTGCTGACGCACTGCGGACAGCCGACCCGTCAGATCCGGGGACTTCGCTGGATGAACAATGATGCGGTGAATTTTCTGTCATCCTGCATCGGCGGCCTAGCGGCGTGGGCTTTGTCCCTTTTGGTGTGAATCTGACGTTGATCGAATATCCTGAACGTGCAGTAGACAGTAGGAGGCGGTACCAATGGGCAGTTTACACAAGGACAAGCATGAAGCCATCTTGAATGCGGGTTATGATCTTTTTGGAACCCATGGCTTTTACGAAACCAAAATGTCCGATATTGCGGAGCTAGCCGGCATCGCCAAAGGTCTATCTCAAGCATTTTATGGAGAAGTACACCCGAATCGTTGTAGGAATCCTGGAGACGGTTTGCCGTGAAGACGCCGTGCTATACGCGCAAACCTATATCGGGATGCTGGACCGGCTGAAGATGGATATACTGTATCATCCGGATTTTGATGAAGATGATTTAAGCAAAAGAATCCGTTTTGCCTCAGGCTTATTCATTCATGGTTTCATGCCGGCAAAGTCCTAGGAAAAAAAGGCTTATCTTTAAGAATAGACCGTCCGTATAACATGAACTAAAGAACAGGCGAGCCATTTCTATTACAGTGGTATAGATCGGGAACGCTTAGAGATGCTTTAGTTCATTTTATATTCGAAGACGGTTTTTTCTGTTATGAACAGGGCTGATTGCGGATCTTGCCTACCGGAGTTGTTTATATCGGCATGGAGCATATGCTAAAATAGTATTACGAATTCCAATTCAGAGAGAGAAGTAGGGAAAATAAAGATGAACATTATGACCGTTGAACATATATCCAAAAGCTATGGCGAGAAGATCCTGTTTGAAGATGCATCTTTCGGCATGGAAGATCAGGACAAAATCGGTATCGTTGGCGTAAACGGAACGGGGAAGTCCACGTTTTTGCGCGTCATCGCAGGATTGGAACAGCCGGATGAAGGCGGGATCTCGATCGGAAATCAGGTCAGAGTTCGTTTTCTGGCGCAAAATCCGGATTTTAATCCGGAGAATACCGTGCTTCAGCAGGTTTTTGAGGGGAATGATCCCAAACTGAAGGTGGTAAGGGACTATACGGAAACCATGGAGCTGCTTGAATTGAATTCCGCGGATACCGGACTGCAGGAAAAGCTGATGAAGCTGAATCAGCAAATGGAGTCACTTCAGGCCTGGCAAATGGAGAGCGAAGCGAAAATCATTTTATCCAAGCTTGGCATTGAGAACTTTGAGGCAACCATGGGGACGCTGTCCGGCGGCCAACGCAAGCGCGTCGCTTTGGCGCAGGCCCTGATTGAGCCTTGTGAATTGCTGATATTGGACGAACCTACGAACCATATTGACAATGATTCGGTCATTTGGCTGGAACAGTATCTTCAAAAGCGCCGCGGCGCTCTGCTCATGATTACGCATGACCGCTATTTCCTGGATCGGGTAGCCAATGTCATGCTGGAACTGGACCACGGGAGATTGTTCCGGTACGAAGCCAATTATTCCAGATTTCTTGAGCTGAAGGCCGAGAGAGAAGAGCGCGAAGAAGCATCCGAACAAAAAAGACAAAATCTGCTGCGGAATGAGCTGGCCTGGATTCGCCGCGGAGCTAAAGCCAGATCGACCAAACAAAAGGCACGGATCGACCGTTTCGAAGCGTTGAAGGACCAGCAGGGCCCGACACGCGGCGGTTCTGTTGATATGGCTGCAGCTTCAACGCGTCTGGGACGTAAAATTATTGAGCTGGAGCACCTCGGCAAAAATGCCGGCGAAAAGGTTCTGATACGGGATCTCAACTATATCAGCGTGCCTGGAGACCGCGTGGGTATCGCGGGACCGAACGGAAGCGGGAAATCGACGCTGCTGAATATGATTTCCGGAAGATTGCAGCCGGATGAAGGAGAGGTCATCACAGGCACGACCGTGAAGATCGGCTATTTCACGCAAGAACATCAAGACATGGACGGCAACATGAGGGTGATCGAATACATCAAGGAAGAAGCAGAGGTTATCCGCACAGATGACGGCAGCAGCATTACCGCCTCCCAGATGCTGGAGCGGTTTCTGTTCTCGCCAGCCATGCAGTGGACGCCGATTTCCAGACTGTCTGGAGGAGAAAAGCGCCGGCTTTATTTGCTGAGGGTGCTCATGTCTGCACCTAATGTTCTTCTCTTGGACGAACCGACCAATGACCTGGATATCCAGACGTTGGCTGTTCTGGAGGATTATCTGGATGATTTTCCGGGCGTCGTCTTCGTTGTATCCCATGACCGTTATTTCCTGGACCGGACCGTGGATAAAATCATGGCTTTTGAAGGTGAGGGACGTATTCGCGTCCATGTCGGCAACTATACCGAATACAGCGAATGGTTGGCGAAGAATAGCGAGCCTGCCGCAGCTGAGCGCCCTGTTGATAAAGGTAAGACGACTGCGCAGGCTGCAGCACCTGAAGGGACTCCCCGCGAAAAGCTGAAATTCAGCTACAAGGAGCAGCGGGAGTACGAACAAATCGATGAATCGATCGAAGCCTGTGAAACTAAGTTGGTGGACATTCAGAAAAAAATGGAGGAATCCTTTAGCGATTCGGCTCTGTTGCAGGAGCTGATGCAAAAGCAGCAGGAAACAGAGCAGGAACTTGAGCATCTGATGGAACGCTGGACCTATTTGAATGAGCTGGCTGAAAAAATTGAAGCAAGCAAAAATTGAAAATGTACGGGGAAAGACATGCTAAATCAGCTGATTTAGCGTGTCTTTTTATTTATTGTCCAGATGATGGGGTGAAAATACAGGCGAACACTTGGTTGACATTCAGGATTACATATGTAATATTATCAACAAGGATTACACGTGTAATCACACAAGGGGGAATATGGTTTGAATAAACTGCCCATCATCTCCGAGGCGGAGTGGGAAGTCATGAAAGTATTGTGGCAGAGCTCCCCGATGACCGCAAATGAAGTCATTGCGAATCTCGCTTCCCGGATGGACTGGAGTCCAAAGACCGTACGGACGCTATTGAATCGTTTGGTGGCTAAGGAAGCCATCACCTATCATCCAGACAGCAAACCTTACTCCTATTATCCGCTCATTACCGAGGAAGAATGCCAGAAGGCGGAGACCAAAAGCTTTTTGAAGCGGATCTACAGCGGTTCTTTCAAGCCGCTGATGGTGAACTTCCTGAAGGATGAAGAGCTCTCTTCTGCCGATATTGAGGAGCTTAGAAGGCTGCTGGATGAAAAGTCGGATTCAACGAGGAGGGACTGAACATGGAAGTGCTCACGAACCCCTCAGTAAACCACTTTTTTGACTGGGTCATTCAAACGACCGTATTGGCAAGTATCATGACCGTTCTCATCCTATTGATTAAAGCCGTCATGAAAAACCGTCTGAAGCCGGGCTGGCATTACGTCCTATGGCTGCTATTGATGCTGAGGCTGCTGATCCCGTCCGGACCGCAAACGGAATTCAGCATTTATAATTTATTTCCCTGGACGGGAGCTGCAACGCAAAGTGCGGCAATTCCACCGGCAATCAGCCCAGGCGACGAAGGGAAATCTCCTTCTTCCCCACAAGCGTTTTTGCCTGCTATTCATCCGGAAAGCAGCGGACCGCACACGGTCGATTCGATGATAGGATCAAGCAATAGATGGTCCCTAAAACGGGTAATGATAAGCATATGGTTAGCGATTGCCGTATTGCTATTGATCCACCTGCTTGCAGTAAATCTATTGTTTTCTATGAAGCTTCACCGAAAGGCGCAACCGGCATCAGAGGATGAAGTGATGGTTCTGGAAGAGGCAAAGAAAGCGATGGGTATCAGACGGAGAGTACGCCTAACCTACTCCTCTGTCGTGCCTACACCGACATTGTTCGGCTGGATTCGTCCACATCTTGTAATGCCCATGAACAGCAAGAGCCTCGGGGTAGAACAGCGGCAGCACATTTATCTGCATGAGCTGGCTCATATGAAGCGTGGCGATATTGTTGTGAATTGGCTCATGCATCTGGTGCTCGTGCTACATTGGTTCAATCCCTTGCTCTGGTACGCTCTATTCCGAATGAGAGAGGATCAGGAGCTTGCTGCGGATGCGCTTGCTCTTCGAAAGATCGAACCGGAGCGTGTAGCGGAGTATGGACATACAGTTATCACGTTGCTGGAAAGAACGAAGCAGCGTGCGCATATTCCCGGAGCAGCAGGCTTGTCAGGCTCTAAGCAGCAGCTGAAGAGGAGGATTATCATGATTAAAAACTTCAGAAGAAGATCGGTCGGCTGGACCGTAGTCGGCTTAGCCTTGGTGGTGGCATTGAGCGGATGCGCGCTCACCAACGGAAAAACAGCAAGTAACGGCGACGCGTCCCCGCCGCCTGCGACCACACCAGCGAAAGAGGCGCCGACGGAAACGCAATCCGATGCACAAGGCAAAGATGCTGGCGAAGGCGATGCACAAGGAACGAAAGATGCCCAGAACGGTTCGGCGGCAGATACGTCTTCCAAGAGCGGCACCCCTTCATCCAATCACACCGACAGCAATCAAGGCAGTACCGGTTCCTCCGGTGCCAAGCAAACTTCATCCGGCGGGTCCGTCACGAGTGGACATGAACGGCAGCTTAAAGATATTTACGCGTTGGCCAAAAAAGGGAAAGTACAAGGCGCCGATTTCGTTGCAGGCAAGACGCTAATCGACGAAATCCACGCAGCTTGGGGTGATCCGGACCGTCCATGGCAGCCAAACGACCGGTATGCCTATGATTCCTATTCTCCCGGAGCGGGCAGGGGCACATATGCCTTTGGCATCGGCCGCGGGGAAGTAGTATACGACATCCGGTATTTCGGTTCCCAGGCGGACAAAAGCGTGGCCTTCAATCAGATCAGCTTCGCCGAGATCCAAAACACGTTTGGCAAACCAAGCTCCATGAAGACCAACAGCGGTGACGATATCCTGACTTATGAGCTGGGGGCATACGAGTTGAAATTTGTAGGACCGCATAAGACAGCACGTCTGGACCATATTTCCGTATATTCTCCGAAAGCAGCGGCTCCAATGGGCGGCTCGACAAAATAATATAAGCAAGATTTACAGAGTTACTCATAGAAGACGTCTTCTGCTCGAAAAAACGGCTATCCTTAGTCTCATGGACCAAGGATAGCCGTTTTGTTATCGATCTAGGTCAAACCATTAAGCTTTTACATAAGCAGCGAGCAGTTTGGTCGTATTGAAAATCGCCTGCTTATGGGTGCGTTCCATGGCATGGGATGCATGAACGCCGGGACCGATCAGAGCAGCACGGATATTGTTTCCGGCGGATAAGGCAGCGGAAGCGTCGGAACCGTAGTGAGGATAAATATCCACCGCGTATGGAATGCCTTCTGCTTGCGCAAGCTCAATCAATTTGCTGGTCATGTCATAATCATAAGGACCGGAGGAGTCCTTGGCACAGATGGACACGTCGGTCTCCTTGCAGCTGAGATCATCGCCGATACAGCCCATATCGACAGCAATCATTTCATCGATGTCGGAAGGAATGTAGGCAGCACCATGACCCACTTCCTCATAGTTGGAGATGAGGAACTTCAGGTTGTATTTGGGTTTCCAGCCTTCGCGCTTCATCGATTCAAGCAGGCCGAAGAGCGCGGAAACGCTGGCTTTGTCATCGATATGACGGGACTTCACAAAGCCGCTCTCCGTAATCACCGCACGGGAATCAAACGAAACGAAGTCCCCGACGGAAATACCCAGCTTCAGCACGTCATCCTTGGAGTCCACAAGCTCGTCGATGCGGACTTCCATATGATCCTCTGACCGTTTGAAATCACGCGCATCGCTGTACACATGCACGGAAGGATGGGTGCTCAGGATGGTACCTGTATACGTTTTGCCGCTGCGGGTATGAATGACGCAATATTCATTTTCGATGCTGTTCATCATGAATCCGCCAACGGATGTAAGCCGCAGCGTCCCATCGGATCTCACCGCGCGAACCATGGCTCCCAGCGTATCCACATGCGCGCTGAGGCCAAGGGTACGGGAGGTGTCTTCGCCTTCAACTTCGAGGATGGCGCCTCCTTTTTGGTTCCAGGACAACGTGACGCCAAGGGAAGAGGCCTCTTGTTCGACGAGCTTCATCGCTTGAGCCGTAAAACCGCTTGGGCTTGGGGTATCAAGAAGTTTTTTCAAAAAGGTTAATATGTATTCTTCGTTTGGTTGTATCGACATGGTGATGTCCTCCTTTTATGTCATTCGTTCGAATTAGGTTGGAAGCTGATCATTTTCCTTGGAAGTACTCGTGCCTTCATCTTCCGGGAGCGGAGCCGTGTAGCCGGTTTCGTTCTGAATGTGCGTGAGCTGGGCGGACAGAAGCTTGATTTCCTTCTGCAGCTTATACTGTCTGAAGATACCGTAAGACCCAACGATAATTCCGCCGATAAGCGTACAGCCGACAATTAGCAGGATCAGCGGGATATTGACTTCACTGAACATAAAATTAACCCGCACAGGGTCCACGTTGATGACTGCAAAAATAGCGGTTAACAGCGCAAATACCAGTCCGGCAATAAGTGACCACTGGATTTTCATACGGACACCTCCTCTAATAGACAGTATAAAATCCCTTGACCACAGCGGACAAGGGATTTTATACCTCTAAACTGCATTATTTCGTCAATTGCTCCAATTGTTCGATGACATTTTCAAAGACGCTCATCGCTTCGCGAATCGGCTGCGGCGAAGACATGTCAACGCCGGCTTTTTTCAGGATGTTGATGGAGTAGTCGCTGCCGCCGCTCTTCAGGAAGCCGAGATAACGGTCAACGGCAGGCTGGCCTTCTTCAAGTATCTGCTTGGAGAAGCTGGTAGCCGCAGAGAATCCCGTTGCGTACTTATACACATAAAAGCTGTTGTAGAAGTGAGGGATACGGGCCCATTCCATTTCGATATCTTTATCGACGGCCATTCCTTTTCCATGATATTTCACGTTCAAATCATAATAGATTTCCGACAGAGCCTGAGGCGTCAAAGCCTCGCCTTGTTCGGCGCGCTCATGGATGAGCTTTTCGAATTCCGCAAACATTGTTTGACGGAATACGGTGGTGCGGAACTGATCTGCATAATACGTCAGCAGGTACATTTTTTCCTTCGGATCCGTCGATTTTTTCAGAAGGTAATCCATGAGCAAGGCTTCATTGGTTGTGGAAGCTACTTCAGCCAGGAAAATGGTGTATTGTGCGTCACGGTATGGAAGCGTATTGTCCGAGTAGTAGGAATGCAAGGCATGGCCCATTTCATGCGCGAGCGTGAACATGCTGTTCAGGTTGTCCTTGTGGTTCAGCAGTACGAACGGATGCGTGCCGTAGGCTCCCCAGCTGTACGCGCCGGTACGTTTATTTTCATTCTCGTACACGTCGATCCATTTATTGTCGTAGCCTTCCTGCAGGGACTTCAGATAATCCTGGCCAAGCGGCTTAAGTCCTTCGGACACGGTTTTTTTAGCCTCGTCATACGTAATGTCCATTTTGTACTCATCCACAAGGGGAGCAAACAGATCGTACATATGAAGCTCATCGACGCCGAGCAGCTTTTTCCGCAGATTCATGTATCTGTGGAGGAGCGGCAGGCTTTCATGGATGGTGTCGATCAGATTGGAGTACACTTCTTTCGGGATGTTGTCGCCGTAGAGGGACATTTCCAGTACGGAAGGATATTTGCGCACGTTCGAATAGAACATGTTTTTGTTGACGTTCGCGTTCAGCGTTGCGGCAATCGTGTTCTTTTGCTTGGCATAGGTGGCATATACCGCTTTAAAAGCACGCTCGCGCACTTCGCGGTTCGAACTCTCCAGGAACTGGATGTAGTTGCCGTGGGTCAGCTCGACTTCCTTGCCTTCTTCGTTCTTGATCTTCGGAAATTTGATATCCGCATTGTTCAGCATGCCGAAAATCGTTTGCGGCGCCTGGGAAAGGTTGCCGACTTGCGCAAGCAGAGCCTCTTCGTTTTTGGTAAGAATATGCGCTTTTTCACGCTTCATTTCGGTGAGAGTGAACTTATAGGCGGCAAGTTCCGGATCTGCAATGAACGCATCCAGTTTGTCATCAGGCAGCGAAAGGATTTCCGGAGTTACAAAAGAAAGAGCCTCGCCGATCTGCACGCTCATTTTTTTCGCTTTTTGGGAAAGAGCTTGGTATGTAGGATTTGCTGTATCTTCGTCATGATGCAAGTGAGCGTAAACATAAAGACGTTCGGTTTTAAGGGAAATGTCGTCTTCCAGTGCAAAGCATTCTTTCACGGATTTGGCGTTATCCAGCTTGCCTTCGAATTCAGCCATTTTCTTCACTTCCTGTTGAAGCTCGGCATAAGTTTGGTCCCAGGCTTTCTGACCGCCGACCAAGTCTTCAACATTCCATTTGTTCTCTTCAGCTACTTCAGAGCGCTTCAATAATTGTTCCATGGGAATCCTCCTTAAATGTTGGGATGAAATGTTATGGGTTCCACTTGACGAAACCGCAGGAGGAAAGAGGGGAACCGCACCCACAGTGAACGTGAATGCGATGGCAAGCCTAAACGTCTTGTTGAAGTCCACAAGCAGGGAGCCTCCTTTACAGGAAATATGCTCCTTAGTATGAACTTTTCCCCTCAAAAATATTTATTTTTTCCTTCAAGGGCTGGAACCCATGGTGAAGAGACTGTATACAATAAGAAAAAAGGCAAACAGGATCATGACGGCGGCAATGCTCGCCAGACCCCGTTTCAGCTTCTGCGGAACCGAGTTTCTCATCATGATGAGAACGGCACCAAGACAGAAGGCGGAAATAATGAAGATAAGAGTGCTATTATATTCCATTTTGAAGGACTAGACTCCTTTAAAGGCGGCCATGACTCGGCGCCATTCATCCATATTATCTTCGTACTCTTCCTTGGGAAAGCGGGTATCGGCCCACTGCATGAGAGCCGGGCGGCTCATGAAAGTATGGGTTTCCTCACCCCATTGATCCGAGATTTCCCGAAGGACGATATACCGTCCCTGAACCTCGACGGTCATCATGTTCCATTTGTCTTTTTTGTATATTTCATGTTTTTTGATCATATGCATTCTCCGTTTGCTCTTTTGGTAAAATGATACCGCAGAGGAAGCTCCAAAAGCAAATGAAATGATGGATTTTCGTCAAAAGAGCGATTGCATTGTCAAGTTGCATGCAGTATAATGTACTTATTCGCCACATATGGCGGTATTTTTAGGAGGTTGTTCATTTGAAAGGTACAGTTAAATGGTTTAACGCAGAAAAAGGCTATGGCTTTATTCAAGTTGAAGGCGGCGAGGACGTATTCGTACATTTCTCCGCAATCCAAGGAGACGGCTTCAAAACTTTGGACGAAGGTCAAGAAGTTGAATTCGAAATCACTGAAGGCAACCGTGGCCCTCAAGCTGCAAACGTAACTAAATTATAAGATCGACTCCGATAACGGATTTCTTATAGCTTTGGTTAAATAAAAGCCTATAAAAGCACAGTTCTCGTCAAGGGAACTGTGCTTTTTTGTATGTATTCTGAGGAGTGGAACTTAAGCTTGTATTCCTCAGCTATTGCCGCTTTTCACACCTGGCAGCAGCGCGCTCTGATATCCGATGCTACTTGCGATTAGAAACTGGGCGGCATAATAGGTGGTCATGATCCAAACCCCGGAGTATTCGATACCTGAGATGAACATGTTCCACGAAAGGATCGAGTCGGAGGCAATGAACAAAAGTGCACCGCAAATAGCCGGCAGGCTGCCCGACATGATTGCGAAGAATCCCATCAATGAAATGACAATCAGGTATAGGATGACGGGAAAAGCCATTCCTTCATTGCCGCCGTTTTGCAGACCTTGAAGCAGTCTCCATCCCATAAACCCCGCAAAAACGGTAATCGGTACGATGGATAGGAAGCGAATGCGCGAGAACCTCCAGCGGGCGGCAAAGGCAGACAGGTAAAAAAGATGCCCGATGAGAAACGCGGACAAGCCGATGAGGAACCAGTGCAAAAGTCCGTCACCCAGCATACAAAAGAAAAGGCCCGATAATGTTAGCAGAGCATATCTTTTTTTGGCCGCAGGTACCCGCAAATAAGCGTAAATCAGGATCAAACCCATGGGGATCAGTTTGAACAAAAGGCTGTGAAGCAGGAAAATATACAGCAGTCCCATGATCAGGATAGCGGCGGGCAGCAACCGTTTTAACATACGTTGAACCTCCTAGGAACGGGAATCTGTCGAATTTTAAATATATTTCGAGAAGTAAGGAAAAGATTCCTTTATTATTTGATAGAACGCTTACATGCAGTGGTCAAGCGAATGGAAGCCTTTTCTTTATATTGTATTTCAAGCTTTGACGACCCATGACGTGATCTAGTTTATTTGTGCTATTTTCAGGTCCATATTATAATAAAGAACATTAGGATAGATACAAGTAGACAACAATGTGGAGGCACCGTCTTGAATGAAAATGGGCAAAGTCAATATCAAGTTCCACGAAACCCTATAAGCTTAATGGGACGAGTGTATAAGCATGTTTTGCCAGAAGTGAGGAAGGAATTGAACGGATGGCGCGTGGCTGCCGACCAAATTCCGGATCCCGAGCTTCGCAAGCAGGCCCTTGCCAGCATTGAGACCAAGCAGTTTCATTGCGAGGGCGGAGGCATATATGCTGCCGTCCCGTTGCCGGACAGATTGGTTCTGACCAAGCTGATTGTCGCTTATCAGACGATCAGCGATTATCTGGATAATTTATGCGACCGCAGTACTTCCATGGATCCGGCTGATTTCAGGCTTCTTCATCAATCCATGCTCGATGCCACCGATCCGGAGGCGGAGACGGTAAATTATTACGCGCTGCGTCAGGAGCAAAATGACGGGGGATATCTGCGCAGCCTGGTAACGACATGCCAGAGCTGCATCCGACAGCTCCCCGGCTACTCAGCTGCCATGCCTTACATCCGGGATTTGGCGGGGCTGTATACCGACCTGCAGGTCTACAAGCATATCAAGCCCGAACTAAGAGAACAGGCGCTGCTGGATTGGTGGGAGCTTCACCGTGAACGGACACCTCATCTCCAGTGGAATGAATTTGCTGCAGCTACGGGCTCGACACTGGGCGTATTTATGCTGTTTCTTGCCGCGAGCGACAAGCACTTGAACGATACGGCTGCGGCCTCCATTCATGCGTCATACTTTCCACATGTTTGCTGTCTGCACATTATGCTGGATTACCTGATTGATCAGGAAGAGGATCGGCTTGGCGGAGATCTTAATTTTTGCAATTATTATGATTCTCCCGATAGTATGCTGGACCGGATTGCCTTGATTGTGGAATCGGCGCGCAAGGATGTACTATCCATACCTGTGCCGCCGTTTCACCGGATGATCATTGAGGGACTACTGGCAATCTATTTGTCCGATCCGAAAGTCAGCGAGCAGCAGGAAGTTCGCTCCGTATCCAGACGCTTGATGAAGGGAAGTCCGCTGACTCGGCTTTTCTTTTTCGTTAACAGCCGCTGGATCCGCAAACATTTGTATGAGTGATTACGAGGAGGAATTTTTCATGACAGTGAAAAAGATTGCAGTACTAACCAGCGGCGGGGACTCCCAAGGGATGAACGCGGCAGTTCGCGCGGTGGTTCGCAGCGGACTTTATCACGGACTTGAAGTGTACGGCATTCAGCGCGGTTACCAGGGACTGTTGAATGATGATATTTTTTCCATGGATCTTCGAAGCGTAGGAGATATCATCCAGCGCGGAGGCACGATTTTGCAATCTGCACGCTGCAAGGAATTCATGACCGCAGAAGGACAGCAAAAAGGTGCTGAAATTTTGCGCAAGCACGGGATTGACGGGCTGGTTGTGATCGGCGGCGACGGATCTTACCATGGTGCCAACAAGCTGAGCAAGCTTGGCATCAAAACGATGGCACTGCCGGGCACCATTGATAATGATATTTCATATACGGATTTCACCATCGGCTTCGATACCGCTGTAAGCATCGTCGTGGATGCGGTTAACAAGCTACGCGATACGATGTCCTCCCACGAACGTTCCTCGATCGTTGAGGTTATGGGCAGACATTGCGGCGATATCGCCCTGCATGCGGGACTGGCTTCCGGAGCGGAGACGATTCTCGTACCTGAGGTTCCACATGACATGGACGAAATTACCGAGCGGATGAAGCAGAACTTTGCCCTGGGTAAACGTCATAGTATCGTTATTGTCGCTGAAGGCGTAGGAAGCGGGGAAGACGTAGCCAAAGCGCTCACGGACCGCTGCCCAACGCTTGAGCCTCGCGTAACGGTGCTCGGACACATTCAGCGCGGAGGTACGCCAACTCCTGCCGACCGGAATCTCGCAAGCCGTCTTGGTGATTTTGCGGTACGGAAGCTTATTGAGGGAGAATCCGATAAAGCCTGCGGTATTATCAAGGGAGAGCTCGTGCTTACAGATATCGACAAGGTGGTTAACAGCAAGAAGGATTTCAACATGGAAATCTATGAGTTGGCTTCCCGGCTGTCTCAGTAATCCGGAGCTGTATATGCTAAAGAAAAAGCCTTGCAGAGATCATTCTCTGCAAGGCTTTTTGGCATAAAGATACAACAAAGTATGAACCTATAGACGCTACATTATGCGGATGGAGAAATCCGCTGGTTGGCGCGCTGAACTTTAACCAGACGTCCCAGTAGAAGGGTGGCGCCAACGGCGAGTCCGGTGATGAGTCCGATCCAGAATCCGTAAGCGCCAAGCTGCGTGAAGGTGGCAAGGACGTATCCAACCGGCAGACCGATGACCCAATACGAGATGAATGTAATGATAAACGCAGGATTGACATCCTTATAGCCCCGCAGGGCCCCTTGAACCGGAGTCGCGATGGCATCGGAAATCTGAAAGAATATAGCGTATATCAGGAAATGCTGCGTCAACGCGATGACATTGCTTTCATCGGAATAAAGCCCTGCAACATATTTGCCTGCCACGAGCAGCACAACGGCCGTCACGAGCGAGAGGGCTACCGCCGATAGAATGCCTAGGATGCTGTACTGGCGCGCATCCTTGAGCCTGTCGGAGCCCTTTTCAAAGCCGACGAGGATCGTGAGCGCCATGCTGATGCTAAGCGGTATCATATACAGCGTTGTAGCGAAGTTCATGGCTGCCTGATGGGCTGCGATCGTCAGTGTGTCGAAGCGGCTCATGAGAAGAGTAACGGCTGCGAAAACCGCAGTCTCGAAGAAAATGGAAAACCCGATCGGCACGCCGATTTTCAGAAGCTCCTTCCATGCTTTCAGGGATACTCCATGGAAAGTGCGGAAGATGCCGAATGAAGCGAAGGGCTGAAGCCGGGTAACGAAAAGGACCGCAATGATGAACACGCACCAATACGTAATAGCGGATGCGATGCCGGCCCCTGCGCCTCCAAGTCGCGGGAATCCCCAGTTACCGAAGATGAGCAGGTAGTTCAAGAAGATGTTGATCGGCAGAGATATCAATGTGATGGTCATCGAAACGCGGGTTTGGCCAAGCGCATCGATATAGCTTCGGATAACGGTATATCCGAACATCGGAATAATGCCAATCGACAGGTAGCTCAGAAAACGAAACGCGATATTCCGGACATCGTCTTCCAGATTCATAAAGCCAAGAATCGTGGGAAGCAGAAGACTTCCTATGGCTAAAATGGCGACCGCAAGCAAAAGGGCAAGCCATAACCCCTGCATGACATGATAAGCTACCTTTTTAGCATGTCCGCCGCCCATTAAATGGGATACGATCGGTGTTATGCCCATCAGGATTCCGCTCAGACCGGTCTGGAGCGGTATCCATAGACTCGATCCGATGGCTACGCCTGCCAGATCGGTAGAACTTGCTTTGCCCGACATGTTGGTATCAAAGAAGGTGATGGCGGAAAGAGCGATTTGCGTAATAAGAATGGGCAGTAATATAACCAGAAATTGTTTTGATTTTTGTTGCAGCGTAACCGTTGGTTTCATAGCATGTATGCCTCACAGTTTTTGAATTCTGACATCATGGTGACAGTAGTCTATTGTAGAGCAGAAGGCCGTGTTTGAACAGGGGAAATCCGAAAAGCCGGCAGCGCGCCTGAAACGGAAGCTGTCCAGCTTTATTTGTCCGCATGAGAAAAACCCGGCCTGAGCAGCCGGGTTTTAATTTGAAGTTATGTCGAAGCTTTTATTTGTAATCCACACCCTGGGAATAACGGTTGGTCGCATTCCACAGCAGGTATTCGTCGATTTTCATGTCCTTCAGGGCACGTATTTGCTCCTCGACTTGAGCCTTGCCGTACTTGATGTAATGTCCGCTGCCAAGCCAGCTGGCCGTGAAATCCTGAATCCATGGGCGCACGATTGGTTTTTGATCTTCAAGCGGAGTCAGTTTTTTGAACGTATCCGTCATTGAACCCTTAATCGTTTTGTAGGGTTCTTTATCCGGATCCTTCGCTCCGAACCAGCCTGTCGTGTAATGGCTTGGATATACCATGGGACTGATAACATCGACGTTTTCGGAGATCTTGTTGAAGTCCTGTCCAATCCCTTCTGCTGCAGGAACGGATGCTGCATATCCGAAAATATCAACCGATACACGGACGCCCAATGGAGCGAGCTGTTTACGTGCGTATTGAACGAATTCGGCGACGGCATCCACGCGAGACTTGCCGTTCTTGATGTACTTCAATGAATCGGCACGCTTCTCGAATCCTTCGGGAAAGCGAACATAGTCGAATTGGATTTCCTTGAATCCGAGCTTGGCCGCTTCTTTGGCGATTTCGACGTTGTAATCCCAAACTTCCTTACTGAAGGGATTAACGAAGCTGTCGCCTTTGCCGTTTTTCCATACGGTTCCATCACTGTTAACAAAGGAAAGATCAGGACGTTTTTTGGCAAGAACCGTATCTTTAAACACGACGACGCGCGCAATCGGATAAACATTATGTTTTTTCAGACGGTCCATCAGTCCGTGAACGTCACGAATAAATGGTTGGGGATTGCCCTTTTTGATCAGGTCCGGATTATCCGTCTTGTACGTTATGTATCCTGCGTCATCCTTGATGTCGATGACCATTGCATTCAGTTCCGTCTTGTCCAACAGATCAAGAAGCTGGGTCATCCGGGAGCCGCCGGCGCTGTAAGCTGTTACGTATACACCTTTGACCTTGGGAGCTGTCACCTGGGGGTCTACCTTGGCTGGCGGGTTGTCCGCACTTACGGCCACGTCTTTTTGCTGCGAAGCAATGATGGCTGAATTAATGGATGATTCGATGATTTTTGCAACTTGATGATTGTCGTTCTGCGGATGATGAGCCGCGCTGCTGCCCAAAATCATCAGCAGAGCCCAGATGATGTTCATAAAAATTCTCTCCCTTGTTAGCGTTCACATTATGATTATATAAGAACAAATGAGCTTAAAAACAACAGGTTTGTAACAATTTGGCGGAATAATTCGAATGGAGGCACCCCTCCTAGTTTTAATAAACCGAACGGTTCTGTGTTAAACCATTTTATACTTTCTAGCTTTGCCTAGGTGTGCCTGAAATACGTATGCAGCAAGGGATTGGCAACATTTTTACAATTTTGCGAATATCGGAAAAACAAAAATGCCGCCTGCTTTTCAGTATGAAACAGGGACTGAAAAACGGACGGCATGATCAATCTTCATACTACTTCCCAAAGCAATCTTAATTATTGGAGAGGCGCAGAGCTTTGATGTTCACAGATACTGTACTGGATAATCTCCATAGCATCATCTTGTTCCAGGATACCCAATCCGTCCCGCAGCACGATGAGTGAATTCAGTTCATTGTGCTTCAAGAAAGGCATCATATCGGGGAACCACTTCATGACGATTTGGGACAACTTTACCGTTTCCATTTCCACAAAAATCACCCTTTCCTCTCGAGATTCTTTGAGCCCTAAATACTCTAAAGCCAAGGAGAATCGGAAAAGCGTTTAAGTGCTTGGAAAAATTCGGGTCAATCCTAATCTCATGGAACTATTGCAGGAACCGCGCACCATTAATATACCACAAAACACCTCTTTTTTACACAGCGGACCTAAAAATCAGCTTCTGCGGAAGGAACCCATGACGCCGACCGTTTCGACGATGTTGACGAATGCCTTGGGATCCGTTTGCTTGATGATCCGTTTCAGTTCCTGAAGCTCATAGCGGGTAGTGACGGTCATGAGCATATCTTTGGATTCATGCGAATAGGCGCCTTCGGTTTTAATTTTGGTGATGCCGCGCGGTCTCACTAACAGTTGTTTCAAGAGCTCTTCGGTTTCGTTGGTGATGATGTATACCGTAACCTTGAAATGGCTGACATGAATCATATCCACGATTTTGCCTGTCACAAAAATCGATACCATGGAAGCCAAGGCCAGGTTCCAGTCTTTTTGCAGATAGCCGGCGGCCAGGATGACGAGTCCGTTCATTGCAACAAGCACGTTGCCGACGGGGAAATCACGATAGCGCGTTACGATGGAACCGGCGATATCGAATCCGCCTGACGAACCGCCCGCACGAAACGAAATGCCTGCGCCGATTCCGACCAGTACACCTCCGAACACGGCTGCCAGCAGCGTATCTGAGGCGAGGGGATTGACCGGCACGATGGCGATAAACCAGGTGGTAGCGACTACCGACACAATGCTGAGGATGATGAACCGCTTGCCCAGCATGAACCAGCCCGCAACCAGGATCGGTACGTTAAACACGAAGTATAGGATACTGAGATCCACGGGGGTAAAATAATTCACCAGCATGGATAGGCCTGATACGCCGCCGCTGAGCAGCTGGTGCGGGACCAGAAAGAGATTGAATCCGCACGCGATGAAGGCGGCACCCAAGATGACGACGAGATATTTCCAGATATTGCCGAGCCGCAAAGTGCTCCACCTCTATTTCATATTTAATATTGTAAAGTGAAAAGAAAATAAACCTTTGTTTTCAAGCCGCTGGTGTTTGTAATTTATTTTGTGATATAATGTATTAGATGTTCTTGAGTAGGCTTGTACAATAGTATTATTCTGACATTGTTTCAGGAGAAAAATTACCGTTTACTTAAATTCTGTAGGCTGTTTTTGCCCTGGATAAACGCTATAGAGAATATAAGCCATGCAATAAATTTTGAAGAATGGCTAACCTATATAATGTTTACCGCTACTTAAGAATACAGACAAGATTGTGGAATGTCCACTATATAGAAGGAGTATGAATATTTTGAAAAATTTCGCAGATTTAGGCCTTGAACCAAAGGTTCTTCAGGCCATCACAGAGCTTGGATTCGAGGAAGCAACACCGATCCAGGCGCAGTCGATTCCGATTGCTATGTCCGGGCGCGATATGATCGGCCAAGCGCAAACGGGTACAGGTAAAACCGCAGCTTTCGGCATTCCTCTGATTAATAAAATTTCCAAAGACACGGATAAAATCGTAGCGCTGGTTATGACCCCGACCCGTGAGCTTGCTATCCAAGTTGCTGAAGAGATCGGAAAGCTGACACGTTTTAAAGGCATCGGCTCGCTTCCAATCTACGGCGGTCAGGATATCGGACGCCAGATTCGCGCATTGAAAAAGAAACCGCAAATTATCATCGGTACACCAGGACGTTTGCTCGATCACATCAACCGCAAAACCATTCGTCTTGATGATGTCGAAACCGTCATCCTCGACGAAGCCGATGAAATGCTGGATATGGGCTTTATGGAAGATATCCAATCCATCCTGAAGCTGGTACCGGATGAGCGCCAAACCATGCTATTCTCCGCAACAATGCCGCCAAATATTCAAAAACTGGCTCAGCAATTTTTGAAAAACCCTGAACATGTATCGGTTGTACCTAAACAAGTCAGCGCACCACTGATTGACCAAGCATATATCGAAGTACCTGAACGTCAAAAATTCGAAGCGCTTTGCCGTTTGATTGATATGGAATCGCCAGAGCTTGCCATCGTATTCGGACGTACAAAACGTCGTGTCGACGAACTGTCCGAAGCTCTTCAAAAACGCGGATATTCTGCAGACGGCCTTCATGGCGACTTGTCCCAAAACCAACGTGATACCGTTATGCGTAAATTCCGTGACGGAAGCATCGATGTTCTTGTTGCAACAGACGTCGCAGCTCGCGGACTCGACGTATCCGGCGTAACTCATGTTGTCAATTTCGACCTTCCGCAAGATCCGGAAAGCTATGTACACCGTATCGGACGTACAGGCCGCGCGGGTAAAGAAGGAACAGCATGGTCTTTCGTTACACCTCGTGAAATCGATCATCTGCACTTGATCGAGCGCGTTACACGTCACCGTATCACCCGTAAGCCGCTTCCTACGCTCGCTGAGGCGATTGAAGGCAAACAACGTATCATCGCAGAACGCCTGCTCGAAACCATCGAATCCGGCGAATTGAACGAATACAAAGGCCTTGCCATTCAGCTTCTTGAACAGTACGATTCCGTACAGCTCCTCTCTGGCGCTATGAAGATGTTGACAGGGGAGAAACGCGATTCCGAAATCCAATTGACACCTGAGGATCCGATTCGCGTGAAGCGCCGTTACAATAACGGTAAGCCAGATCTTCGCAACGGCCGCAAACCATCCGGTAACTATGGCGGATTCCGTGGAGGCAATAGCGGCGGTGGAGGAAGAGGCGGATATAACCGTGACCGCGATAATAACGGCGGACGCGGCGGATACAACCGCAGCAACAGCAGCGGCGGTGGTCGCAGCGATTCCTCTTATCGTGACAGCGGAGATCGCAAACCGCGCACGAACAGCGGAGAAGGAAGAAGACCTTCCAAACGTGACGATTCCTACAACAGCTAATAGAACGAAATGAAGAAGAGCCGAAGTGCAGAATTGCACTTCGGCTCTTTTTTTAGATATCAGAAAGTATAAGCTTTTTGGATTCGTATCATATCGCACTCACGGAAGGTTAATTCCTGTTTACTTTGTATGAACCCTAAGTTAGAAAATGAATGCGCGTGTGATGATAACCAGCAGGATGAAGAGCACCAGAATTGCTCCAGTGGAACCCCACATACCCATACCATAACCGTATCCAGCAACATTAGACATTTATAATTACCTCCTTAAGTGTTTGATTCCCTTGGGTTACTGTGTATATTATGAGGGTTCATGTCTTGAGGTATAGACCTATACCCATATCCCGGAAAATTAGGCTCTGGCAATGTAAGGCTAAAATGCGGTATATTATTATGTACAGGCATAGATAGTGGAGGAGGAGGCTTTTTCTTGGAATTTAAGGGTGCAATGGGCGGTATTTACAGAATAACAGAATGGATTACCCGCTTTGCTTACAGTAACATCCTGTGGATGTTATGTTCGTCGCCGTTTTTCTTTTTCCTGGTGACCAAAATGCTGGTAACAGGTGCGAATGAGTCGCTTCAAATGAATTGGGCTATGGGTATTGTGGCACCGTTTACATTATTTCCTGCAACAGCCGCGCTGTTTGCGGTTGTCCGTAAATGGGTGATGGGTGATCCGGATGTGAAAATCTTCAGCATGTTTTTCAGATCCTACAAGGAAAATTATAAGCAAAGCATGATCGGCGGCGTGTTCTACGTTCTATTGCTGGTTATCATGCTGGTCGATTATACCGTTTATATGACGCAGTTCAGCAATCTGCAGATCATCGGTATTGTGATGCTGATATTGCTGATTGTGCTGTTCGTTTCGTTGTTTAATTTCTTCTCGATGATTGTTCACTACCATATGGGCATTTTACAAATTCTCAAAAATGCGGTGCTTATCACGATCATTCGGCCGCTTCGGGTCATTACCACCGTTCTGGGAAGTGCTGTGGTGCTGTTTATCGGATCGAAGTATCCGGCGCTCATCTTTTTCTTCGGGGGTAGCTTGATCGCTTACTGGGCATTCTTCAACTTCTACGCGACGTTTACGAAGATGCAGGAACAGGCCGAACGTATTAAACTAAAGGAACTTGAGGAGCAGGAAGCAGCTGAGCTTGAAGGGAACTCGAATGCATACGATAACGACCCGGAAGACGAAGATTATCGGGAAAAGGAATCGGTTAAAAAAGATTAGCAGGAAATTCGAGCTTTTATCGAATGTTCTCCATCAACGTTTACATTCTGTTGAAATAGGTCTATAATAAGACTACATCCTGCGATGTTCGCCACGGTTAATCGTTGTTTTGAACCAATGATAATGTCTAGGGAGATCATTACGAAGCGTAGCTGAAAAGCCCTGTCTATATGACATGGGGACTTCAAAAGCGCATCCGAGGTCACCCACCTGCCAAAGCAGGTTCAGAAGACAATTTAACCGGACGGCATAGGCGGGTTTTTATTTGAACAATTACCAGACACTCCGTTTGCGGATCATTTCCGGAATTCAGGGGTGTTTTTTGCCTGTAAAGGCACATTTTACCCGAGTTTCTCTTTTGTTCTGTCCCTAACAATGATACACTGTTAAGTATTGATGATGCTTACTACAAAGGGGGAAAGGTCTTGTCGTTAAAGAGAGTTCTAGTGGGGATCGTTCGAAGCCAGGAGGGTACAAGCGACCGGGCAAAAGATCCTAAGATGAAGACGCGCTATTACAATTTATCGAGAGACAAGGCATGGGAGGAAATATCCTCGACACTGAAAAAAATTCCGGGTTACAAAGTGCTTCATGAAGTTCCTTCTGTCGGTGAAATTACGCTGGAGAAAAGAACATCTCTCGGACGCACAATAGATATTACGGTTTCCGTATTATCGGTTGGTCCCGTTCGCAGTGCAGTGGATATGTACTCGGCTTCCAGAGGCTCCATGGGTGACCTCGGAGCGAATTACCGCATTATTTTGAATCTGTTTTCAGCACTCGACAAAAAATTGGCTAAATACAAAACAACCCAATCATAAGACTGAAAAAGCGAGAGAAAGGACAAGGCTCTTTCTCCCGCTTTTTTTAAGATTATAGATTCTATAACTTTCAGCGTAGCTGAACCATTCTATAATCGCAGAAAAACTACTCTTAATGCGGTCTGTCATCTGTGGAAAACTTCGGCCTTAGAGCAATTCTTTAACAGCGGCTACCGCTTTTTCATAATTCGGATGCTCGGTCATTTCGGGCAGATATTCCACGTACGTAAGTTTATCGTTTTTGTCGACAACGAAGATGGAGCGCATATCCAGACGGAATTCCTTGATGTGAACACCGTAGGCTTGTCCGAAGGACATATCTTTGTGATCGGAAAGTGTGACCACGCGGTCCACACCGGCTGCACCGCACCAGCGTGCCTGTGCAAACGGGAGATCGGCGCTGATAGTCAGGACGATGACTTCGTCTCCCAGAGCCCCGGCTTCTTCGTTGAAACGGCGGGTTTGAGCATCGCATACTCCCGTATCGAGGGAAGGTACAACGCTGATCAGTTTGATTTTGCCTGCATAATCCTGAAGTGTAGCTTGTTCAAGCAAATTTTTACTGACAGTAAAATCTGGTGCCTGATCTCCTGCTTTGAGTTCTGGACCTACCAATGTGAGCGGATTGCCTTTGAAAGTGGCAACACCTGTACGTTCTTGTGTCATGATGATTCTCCTTTCGGATCTGGAAATTGGCGAATCGTGCCAAGGATCATTATAATCTTTTTAAAAAGGCATTGTCCAATCAGTTTGCTAGGGTATGCTGATGATTGAGCGAAAATAAAGCGAGCGGATCATTCGGGCGACCCAGGTCCCGGTGGTTCTAGCAAAGGAAGTGTAACATGTTATTTGTTCGCTATGAAAACTGGAAAAGTTATTTAAGGTACTACCCCATTACGACGATATTATTTGTGGCCAATATCATTATGTTTATTGTAGTGTCTTTCAACGGAGGCTCCTCAAATAATGATACGCTCGTCAGGTTTGGCGCTTTGACCAATGTGGATGGCTACAATGAGTGGTGGAGATACGTAACGTCGATGTTCCTTCACGGAGGCTTCTCTCATCTGTTGTTTAATGATTTTGCGATCCTTGTATTCGCGCCTCCCCTGGAACGGCTCCTTGGAGCCTGGAGATACGCGTTGCTGTATCTTCTGAGCGGCGTGATCGGCAATATTTTGTCTGTTGCCCACTATAATCGGATTGGAGAGACGCTGCTGACGATCGGAGCTTCAGGAGCCATCTACGGCGTCTACGGGGCGTTTCTGTACATTGCCCTGCTGCAGAGAAACGGGATGGACGACTCGTCGCGAAAGACGGTGTATGCGCTGCTGATTGTTGGCGTTATCTTTTCCATGGTATCACCGGGAATGAACATTAACTGGATGGCTCATCTGGGTGGATTGGTCGGCGGATTTTTTATTTACGGATTAATGGCAAGAATGTTGAGGAAGAGAGTTAAACGGTCATAACGACATAAATTGAACTAAAGAATGAGTGCATTCTTCTTCTAACTTTCGTTCATTTTATATAGCGGACTCACGTAAAAGCAGAATGGAGCGAGTAACAGGTGGAATTAAGACAGTTGCAGTATTTTTTGAAGGTAGCGCAGAAAGAGCATGTCACCCAGGCGGCGGAAGAGCTGCATGTGGCCCAGTCTGCGGTTAGCCGTCAGATTCATCAGCTGGAGGAGGAACTGGGAGTCCAATTGTTCATGCAGAAGGGCAGAAACCTGCAGTTAACGCCTGTAGGCCAGTTGTTTTGCAAACGGGTGGACAGCATTCTGAAGGATTTGGATAAGGCTGTCGTAGAAGTTCATGAATTTCTCGACCCGGAGCAAGGCGAAATCCGGATTGGTTTTCCACACAGTCTGGGCATCCATCTGATCCCTTCTGTCGTTGCTGAATTCAAGCGGCGGTATCCGAATGTGAAATTCAGATTCAAGCAGGGGATGTTTCCTTCATTGATTCGGGACGTAATCTCGGCTGAAGTTGACCTGGCTTTCATATCACCTTTCCCGGAGAAACATGAGCAGGTGGAGGGTGAGATCATGCTGACGGAAGAGCTGTATGCGATTCTACCTCCGAACCATCCGTTGGCCAAGGAAGAGAGCATTGCCTTGAATCAGTTGAAAGAGGACAAATTCGTCTTGTTCAGCAAAGGTTACTCCCTGCGGCCGATTGTTTGGCATGCCTGTCTTGAAGCTGGCTTTACTCCAAAGATTGCTTTTGAAGGTGAAGAAACGGATACGATCCGCGGGCTGGTAGCTGCGGGCATGGGCGTGAGCATTTTGCCGGAGATGGCATTGTTCCAAACGAATCCGCTGCAGCCGGCGAGAGTGAGAATTTCGGAACCGAAGGTGACGCGTACGATTGGGCTGATTCACCGTTCCGATGACAAGCTGCCGCGGGTTGCGCAAGCGTTCCGATCCTTTCTGCTCAGCTATTTCGGACTGCAACAACAAAATGGAAATCAAAAAAACACCCCGGTCGGTTCGTAACCGACCAGGGTGTTTTTTTGATTCATATCTTAATCGCGATTATTGTTCGTAAAGATCATGATGTAGCGGAGCAGCTCCAGAACGGAAATGAGCGCGGCAGCTACATAGGTAAGAGCGGCAGCATTCAGAACCTTGGCGACGCCTCTCTCCTCATCATTCGATATATAACCCTCGGATACCATGATGTCACGTGCCCGGTTGCTCGCATTGAACTCGACAGGCAGCGTAATCAGCTGGAATGCAACGGCAACGGAGAAGAAGATGATACCGATGCCGAGCAGCCCCATCCACTGGAACAGGAAGCCTGCGATAATCAGCAATGGTGCAATCCCCGACGCGAAATTGACAACCGGGAAGATCCGGTGTCTCAAAACCAGCATAGGATAATGCTGCTTATGCTGGATTGCGTGTCCGATTTCGTGGCAGGCTACTGAGATCGCTGAGATGGAGCTCTCATAATAGACCGGCTCAGACAATCGGACAACGCGGTTGATCGGATCGTAGTGATCGGACAATGCACCGCGTACAGGCTCGATCGGGATATCATGCAGACCGTTGCTGTCCAGCATGTGCCGCGCGGCATCGTAACCGGTCATGCCGCTGGTTGCTGGTACATCAGACCATTTTTTGAAGGTTCCCTGGACCCTGAACTGAGCCCAAAGTGAAAATCCGAACGCAATAATAATTAGTATGAACATTCCCATGTTACACCCTCCTGCTTGTCATAAGAAAAATCTATCGAAGCACTTTCTAAGAAGACAGACCGCGTTAAGCAGTTGTTTTCCCTGCAGAGATAAGGATGTTAGCCTTTGAAGATTTTTTCTTATCTCTTAAAAAGGTACTTCTTATGATGAGACCTGCTACAGCGTAGGTCCCTGCTCAAGGAAGAGTCTAATTGCTTCGATGCAAGCCGCTCCTTGCGGGAGCAAATTCAGCAGCAGATGGCGGGCTTGCCCTGGTTTCATGCTTTTGAGAAGGGGGCTAAGCTCCTTCACCTCGCGTTCAAGCTGCTGCATATGCAGTTCCAGATAGGTAAGTTTGTCGGAAACCTGATGGATCTCAGGCCCGGCATCCCACTTATCAAGCGTTTGCCTGATCTCTTCCAGAGTATATTTCTCTTGTTTCAAATCATTAATACGTTTGAGACGGAGTAAGGTTTCATGGCTGTACAAACGATAATTTTTAAGAGTGCGTTTTTCGGGAGAAATGAGCCCCAGTTTGGTGTAATAATCAATCGTACGCTCGCTTACAGCCCCAGCTTTAGCCAATTCGCCGATACGGTATAGCTTTATATCCCCATCTAAAATCACCTCGCCGGAAAATAATCCATGATTGAGAATTAGTACAACTTTAATTCCATCCATGTACTCATTGTAATAAAAGATTTATGAAAATATGATACATGAAAGTTAACCATACAGTCAAACGTTACACTTTAAACATATTACAACTCACGTTATGTAATATTACATTTTGTAAAATTATGAAAAATATCTTGTCAATTACACTTCTTCCTGCTTATAATGTGATTAATAATTTCGTTATATGTAATATAACCTAACATTAAAGAGGAGTGGGGAGTATGAAGAGAAAGTGGTTTGGCGGTGCTTTGGCATTTCTTGCATTAATGGCTTTTCCGGCAACGGTGTTTGCGGATGACGGGCCAACGAACGTGCAGCTCCAAGCGGGACTCAATACCTTCTTTGTATTCATGGCAGCCATGCTCGTGTTTTTCATGCAGGCAGGATTTGCATTACTGGAAGCCGGATCGGTGCGGATGAAGAATGCCGGTCATATTGCAGGCAAAACCGTGTTGACGCTCGGTATCTCCATCATCGTATTCTGGGCCTTCGGTTTTGGACTTGGATTCGGTAACGGGAACAGCCTTTTCGGAACCACCGGGTTTTTCATGACTGGCGATTCCATGGCCAAAGCCTTTGATGCGCTATCCGCATCCGATGTATCCCTTTCTGTGAAATTCTTATTCCAGCTCTCCTTCGCGGCGGTGTCTCTCGCCATAGCTTGTGGCGGTATGGCCGAACGTGCCAAACTGAGTGTATATATTGTTTTCGGAGCATTGTTCATGATCGTCATTTATCCGGTTGTAGCTCATTGGGTGTGGGGCGGCGGCTGGCTCGGACAACTGGGCATGCAGGATTTTGCGGGTTCGACGGTCGTTCATTTAACAGGCGCG
This sequence comes from Paenibacillus dendrobii, assembly GCF_009807035.1. Classification (GTDB taxonomy): domain Bacteria; phylum Bacillota; class Bacilli; order Paenibacillales; family Paenibacillaceae; genus Paenibacillus_AQ; species Paenibacillus_AQ dendrobii. The sequence goes on along the minus strand of NZ_WUBI01000001.1, from coordinate 2,087,648 downwards.
ACTGCAGCCTTGGTCATTACCTATATGCTGAAACCGCGTCTTGGCAAATACAATAAGGATGGCAAGCCGAACAGCATACCCGGCCATAATCAAGTCCTGTCCGTGCTGGGCGTCTTCATCCTCTGGATCGGGTGGTTTGGCTTCAATCCCGGCAGCACCTTGTCGGCAATGATGGACGGTTTCTTCGGCTATGTGGCATTAACGACGAATATCGCGGTTGCAGCCGGAGCCATTGCAGCATTGTTGATTTCGTGGGCAGTCTTTGGCAAGGCGGATATACCAAGCATGTTGAACGGCGTGCTGGCTGCCCTTGTAGCGATCACGGGCTCTTGTGCCTTCGTGGATGCATGGGCAGCGGTAGTCATCGGTGCTGTGGCGGGTATCGTAACTTTCTTTACGGCACAATGGTTTGAGCGGGCAGGTATTGATGATCCGATATATGCGTTCTCCGTTCACGGCATCGCAGGGATTTGGGGCGCCATCTCCACAGGGCTGTTCGCGACTCCGAAGCTGGTTGAAACCACAGGCGTCGGAAAACCGGGTCTTTTCTATGGCGGTGGTCTGGAACAGCTTGGTGTTCAGCTACTGGGGGTTCTCGGAGCATTCGTATTCGTGTTCGCGATTTCGTTCATTATTATTGGATTGATGAAAGTGACGATGGGTATCCGCGTTTCTGAAGAAGAAGAAATGTTAGGGCTGGATATCAGCGAACACGGAACTTACGGTTATCCTGAGCAAATGAAGCTGATTGCCGATGCGGCTGCTGTAAAGCCTTCTCCTGAGCTGTCAGCAGTTAAACCGGCAGGAGCCGGAGAAGCTTTTAATTAAGAAACGTAGAGCTTACAAAGTTTGCGGAAATCATAGCTACCGGCGGCGGTTTGACAGGAGGTGCAGCGGTGGAGCCCATGAAATACGCGGATATTGAACCGGACTTGGAAGGCATAAGATACGCAGCTTCAAGGGAACAGTTGAGGAACAAGAGACAGGAATACCAAGGACAGCTTGAACGCTTATATACCGTTTTGCCGATTGCAGAATGGACATCATTAGTGAACGATATGCATGACGATGTTGCAGCCAGGGCGGCTATGATATGCGAATATGAGCTGGACGCGGCGGGTTACGGCCCGCCTCCGGTTCCTTATGCATTTGTCGTATTCGGAAGTTCGGGACGCCGTGAGTCTACGCTCTGGAGCGATCAGGATAACGGGCTGATCCTCAGTAATGAAGCTCATGAAGACAAAGAAATGTATTTTCACGCATTTGGGCGCCACTTGTCCAATTTGCTGGAGTATTTGGGATATGAAAAGTGCAAAGGAAAAGTCATGTGTTCCGAGCCGCTGTGGCGAAAGACCCTTGAAGATTGGCAGCGGCAGATGACCTGCTGGCATCAAGATTTTAGCTGGGAGCCTGTCCGCAGTTTGATGATTGCTTCGGATATGCGTTTTATTGCTGGAGACCGAACACTTGCATCGGCATGGAGGCATTTTTTTGAACAAAGCTTGCACGAATCGCCGGAGATGAACACAGCCATTTTGCGTAATACGGTCAGGCATAAGGCGACCTTGAACATTCTAGGTCAGGTGGTTACGGAACGCTTTGGTGAGCATGCTGGAGATTTCGATGTAAAATACGGGGTTTACATTCCACTGGTCAATAGCATTCGGTACATGGCTTTGCAAGAAGGTATCAGTGAAACGTCGACGCTGAAACGGCTGGAAAGACTGACGCTGCTAGACGGTGGCAACATGCTGTTCGAGAACTGCCAGCGTGCTTTTCTGACGGCGCTGACGCTCCGCGCTGCTGCATCCTTTACGGTAAAAGACGGCGTGTACTCCAGCAGCGGATTCCTGCCGCAGTCGGAGCTGAAGAAAAAACCGCTGCTATATAAACTTCGTGACAGTCTTACGACAGTGAGACGCACTCACCGAGCGCTGCAAAGAAGATTGCGATTTGCGGAGAGGGGAAGACCATGAAAACTCCGGAGCGCGGTAACGGCGGATTCTGGAGCATGTTGCGCCAAGGCGGGGTGCCGTCGGCAATTGCATCCGTGATGGGAGGAAATTCGGCACAACAGATGGCTTTTATCCGCTCTCTGATGAGAGAACAGCGTCGGCCGGAAATGCTGCATACACCATTACACAAGCTTAAAACCGTCATTTTTGATCTTGAAACCACCGGGTTCCGCGTTCAGCAGGGGGATGAAATATTGTCCATCGGAGCGCTCAAGGCTGAAGGCGAAGATATTATGGAAGGAGAGCCCTTCTACACACTGGTTCAAGCCAAACGGCCGGTTCCCCGTCAAATCACTGAGCTCACAGGTATTACCCAGCCCATGATTGACCAGGCGCCGCCGCTGATCGACGGGTTGCATGATTTTATGAATTTCGTGGGTGATCGCGTATTGGTAGCGCATGCGAGTGCACATGACAAGTCTTTTTTGAATGCCGCTCTCTGGAAGACATCCAAGGTGAATCTCAGCCATCGCGTCATTGATACGATGATGATTGCACGCTGGCTGGAACCTTATCGCCAAAGCTACGCACTGGACTCCTTACTCATGGGACGGGGAATTCCTATAGAAGGAAGGCATCATGCGCTGGAGGATGCGAGAATGACCGCGAAACTCTGGGCTTCTTACCTGAGGGATATTGCAGAGAATAGCCGAGCGGATACGCTTGGAGATCTATATGCCTGTCTCAGTCATGCCTGACATTGCATGCTTGAAGACTGAAACCACCATCTGTTCCTTTAAGGATGGAATACCCGTTTAACTGGATGATTCCCTCTGTCTTACCGGGGCTGCCGATCAGATATGCTGTGAGCATACCGCCAAAGAGCGGCAGTTGCCGCAAATCTTCTTCAGAGGGAACCGGAAGCGAATGAGGGTGCGAATGAAAGAGGCCAACCAGGTCTTTCCCCCGCAAGCATTCTCTCGTCCAATCCTCGGGATGAAGAATAAAACGGTGCAGCGGGTCAGGCGCTACGTTGCGCATCGGAACGAAGGTATCGATCCGCATGCCGCCCGCTGTAGCTTTACCCCGCAATACACCGCAGGCTTCATAAGGTAACCTGAGAAACAGGTGCTCGGCTATTTGCCTTCCGCACGAGGCGCTGAGCCAAATTTCTTGCCTGGTTTCATGAAGTTCTGTCAACCGTAGTTCTCCCCTCTCGTATGGCCCCTGCTATGAAGCAGGGGCATTTTTTTGTCATGTTATACATGGTCCCGCCTACGAATTAAATATCGTACTTGTTTGCCGTTTTCGCCTGAACGGTTCTTGTGCAAGTTGTAATTTCTGATTTTTGCAAATTTCTTTCAAACCATTTGTAAGTTACGGTGAAAAGAGGGTACAATACAAGATAGAATCTCTATGAAAAGGAACGAAGACATCCATGAAGCGTAACCTATATATTCTTCTTGGCGTCATCGTATTGATCGGCATCGCAATTTATCAGAATGCGGGACCTGGCATTCAGTCGGTTTTCTCGCATGAAAAGGTGATGCCAACCGAGACGGGGCCCAAGGCGGGGCTGCTTGCCCCTGCGTTTACTGCCGAAGGTTTAGACGGAAAAGAGTATCACGTCGGAGGACAGCAGGACAAGGCAATTTTAGTGAATTTCTGGGCCTCCTGGTGCAGCCCTTGCCAGCAGGAAGCTCCGGAGCTGAACGCCTTGGCCGAGAAATACAAAGATAGCCTGAACATCTATGGGGTCAACGTGACCAAATACGATAATAAGAAGAATGCCCAGAAATTCATTGAAAAATATAGCGTGAATTTCCCGGTGATGCTTGATTTGAAAGCCGATATTTACGAAACGCAGTATAAAGGGCTTGCTTTCCCGACGAATGTGCTCATCGACAAACGCGGGGTCGTCCAGGAAGTGGTGCTGGGCATTTTGCCTCCGAAGGACTTGGAAAAGAAAATAAAGCATCTTGTGAAATCCTGATGTTAAGAGAAAAACCCCGGTGTCCAACAAGGACAGCGGGGTTTTTTTCTCGCTCTTCACGGGAAGGATTAAGGATTAATGGTTGACAAGACCCCGCTGCTCTGCGGAATCTCCCTCCTGATCACGCTCGTTAAGCAGGTTTTGCCCGAGCAAAGCGTACCGCATACTGTCCACCAGTGCCTCCCAGCTCGCTTCGATGACGTTGCCCGATACCCCGACGGTATTCCAGGAATTGTTGATATCCCGGGACTCGATCAGTACGCGGACCTTGGCAGCGGTTGCGTCCTTCTCATCCAGAACACGAACCTTATAGTCGGACAGGTGCATTTCCTTAATGGCCGGGAAGTATTGAACCAGCGCTTTCCGCAGCGCATTGTCGAGCGCGTTGACGGGACCGTTGCCCTCGGCAGCCGTATACACGTTGTTGCCGGCAACGTTCAGTTTCACGAACGCTTCGGAGACAACCGGCCGTCCGGCTGTTTTTTCAACCAGCATCTTAAACGATTCAAACGTGAAAAGTTCCTTCATGTCCTCGCCGGCTTCGCGCAGCAGGAGCTCAAGGGATGCATCCGCGGCTTCGAATGTATAACCTTGATGCTCGAGATCTTTGATTTTGTCGATAACCTTACGGGATTGTTCATTCGTTGAATCGAAATCAATACCCATATCATGGGCTTTGGAGACGATGTTGCTTTGTCCGGCTAGATCGGACACCAGCACCCTCTGTTTATTGCCAACCCATTCCGGAACGATATGTTCGTAGGTTCTGGAGTCCCGCAGGATCGCGGACACGTGAATGCCGCCCTTGTGGGCGAAGGCCGCATTTCCGACATAGGGCTGATTTACCGGCATATTGACGTTTGCGATTTCGCTCACATAACGCGCGGTGTTGGTCAACTGCTTCAGACGATCCTCGCCGATACACTCATAACCGAGCTTAAGCTGCAGGTTCGGGATGATGGAGCAGAGGTTGGCGTTGCCGCAGCGCTCGCCATAGCCGTTAATGGTCCCTTGCACCTGACGGGCGCCGGCCTGGACGGCACTGAGCGTATTGGCAACCGCGAGTTCGCAATCGTTATGGGTGTGGATGCCGAGGTTTGCCTGCGGCAATCCGGTGTGAAGCGTCGTGACGATGCTGCTGATTTCATGTGGAAGCGTTCCGCCGTTGGTGTCGCACATGACAAGCCAATCCGCTCCGGCTTCCTGGGCTTTTTTCAATACGGAGACAGCATATTCGGGGTTGTTTTTGTAACCGTCGAAGAAATGCTCCGCGTCGAAAATCACCTCAAGACCCTGCTGCTTCAGATAGGCGATGGAATCGTAAATCATGGCCAGGTTTTCTTCAAGCGTCGTTTGAAGTGCGGTATGCACGTGGAAGTCCCATGATTTTCCGACGAGCGTCGCAGCCTGGGCACCGGACTCGATAATGCGTTTCAGGTTCGCGTCCTGATCTGCGTGGCTATCTTTGCGTCTCGTGCTGCCGAATGCCGTGATTTTGGCGCTGAGTCCGAGCTGCTGCACTCTTTTGAAAAATTCGATGTCTTTGCTGTTGCTTCCCGGAATCCCACCTTCAATATATTGAACACCAAGATCATCGAGCTTTTTGGCAATTTTGAGTTTATCGTCGGCCGACAAGCTGACTCCTTCTCCTTGGGTGCCGTCGCGCAGGGTTGTGTCGAAGATGGATATGGACTTTGACATGAAGCGTCCTCCTTTGGAAGTCTTATAAATTCGATTTTTATTTATAGTTTAATATTATAACATTTTTACGCGGGAATGTAACAAAGAATTCCGTGTTTTCCCGCATGTGGTTTCTTGACCTCCTTTTCGAGGAACGTTATGCTGGAAGTAATGAAATTTGCGAAGGTGATAAGGACTCATGAAGAGTGATGTTGACGCCTATTATCCATCAAACGGAAGGGTCATTTTACATGTCGATATGAACGCTTTTTATTGCTCTGTCCATGAAGCGGAGGAACCGGAAAAATACCGCGGCAAGGCGACGGCAGTGGCCGGAAGCATTGAGCTGCGCAAAGGAATCATCGTCACCTGCTCCTATGCCGCAAGACAGCGGGGGATATCTACCGGCATGCACGTGAATCGGGCGCTGAAGCTGTGTCCTGATCTCATCGTCATCCAGCCCAATTTCCATTTATATCGCAAGTACTCGAATGCATTCATGAAAATAGCCTATTCCTATACGCCGCTGATGCAGGCGACTTCCATTGACGAATGTTATCTGGACATTACCGGTTCAAGGCAGTTCGGCACGCCGCAGCAAATCGCGGAGGAAATTCAGCGGAGAATAGACGAAGAGCTCGCGCTGCCGTGTTCGGTAGGAATCGCCCCGAATAAACTGCTTGCCAAGATGGCCTCTGACATGAAAAAGCCGAGAGGGATATCGGTACTTCGGATCCGCGACGTAGCCCGTATTCTATGGGATAAACCTTGCGGAGAACTATTCGGAATCGGCGGCAAAACGGCTGAGAAGCTGAGGAAAATCGGGATATACACCATTGGACAGCTGGCAAAAACGGAAGAGGAAACGCTCACCCGGGCTTTTGGAGTTGTCGGCGTCTGGATGAAGCAGGCTGCTAACGGTATCGATCACTCGCCCGTTCTGGAAGAGCGGGAACAGAATAAATCGATCGGCCATACCACGACGCTGCCAACCGATATCCAGGCACGCGAGGATGTTAACCGGGTACTGCTGAACATCAGTGATCAGGTTGCGCGCAGGCTGCGGCGCCAGGAGCTTGTTGCAGGCGGCATACAGATCACGATACGCACGCCGGATATGAAAACCATCACGCGCAGCCGGGCGTTGGCTACGCCTACTGAAAATGCAAATGACATATACGATGAAGCACGCCGCCTCTATGCTGAACACTGGAACTGGGATAAACCGGTGAGACTGCTTGGAATTACACTTCAGCAGTTAACGCCGAAGTGCGAATCGGCCATTCAACTGGATCTATTTGAATACGAGAAGCAGCCGAAGAAAGAATCGTTAACGCAAGCAATGGATATGCTCCGCAACAAGTTCGGGGAGAATGCGGTCGTCACTGCTGGCATGCTGGGCGATGATCCTTCAGTTCTGCTCCGCAATCATAAGTTGAGGGGAACTTCGCTGCAGATGGATTATGTTAATAAAGAGGGACTGGATCTTCCTTAATCATTCAATATATACAGCATGAAGCCAAGAAGTAAGTGATATTTATCATAGGCTTCCCCTGGAAAGATGCTATAGGATAAGATTTGCGACCGGATTAGGCCGTACGAAATGCTGTTTTTGCAATAGGAGGCAGAGGGAATATCATGGCAAAATACTGTTGGGTTGATAAGGATACGTGCATATCCTGCGGGGCGTGCGGAGCCACGGCGCCGGACATCTACGATTATGATGATGAAGGGCTTGCGGAAGTGGTATTTGACGGAGATGCCAATCAGGGAGTGACGGAAATTCCGGAGGGGTTGTTCGACGATCTTCAGGATGCGACGGACGGCTGCCCGACGGATTCCATCAAAATAGCAGACAGTCCCTTTCGGATCGCTGTTGAAAAATAGAGAAATACCTGAAACATCCTTCTCGGGTTTAGGCCCGATGGAGGATGTTTTTTTATGCTCCGTCAGCCGATATATATATAACAACACAATTGTAATGATGGAGGAACCCGTGGTGAATTCACTTTACCTTAAAAAATATGTACAGATGCACCCGGATAACAAAATGGGTTGGTATCTGCTTGGCAAGGAATATGAAAAAGAAGGGCAATACGGAAAAGCCAATTATTGTTTTAATCAGTCCGGTGGAATATACGAGGCATTCGAAACGAGCAAAATGCCTTCAGATATATGGCAAGAATACGAATCGAAGCTGCTGCAGCAAGCACATGAGAAGCACCGCCGATCCGTCCGAATGCGGCGTACGCTCGTTATTCTGATGCTCCTCCTGCTTGCGGTGGTTCCGTCGGTGGATGCGCCGGGACAGGGCAAGAAGGTAGAGGAGGCTTTACTTGAAAAACAAACTGACGGTTTGAAGGATCTTCCGAACGATTCCGAAGGCCAAAGCGCTCCGGCAGAGAATACGTCTGATCCGGACCGGGTAATGTTTACGGCAGCGCAGGAAGGCGGCTTCGGAGCCGGGGGATTGCAAATCGAACCGGGTCCATTCACCCATACTCAGTTATTAAGGGGGAAACTGGCGGTACTCGAAATGAAAAAAGAAGGGAACTGGCTGTTATGGGGCAGGCATCTTCCTCTTGGCTATACGCTGGAAAACAAGGGAGCCGGTGCACTCAGCTACCAGTCGTACAATTCCAAAACTTGCAACTGCCAACCTTCGAACGCAAGCGATTTGTCAGAAGAAGCATTTGCTTGGACAGGAGAACAAGAAGAACAGGCGCTGTTATACAGCGCAATCAAAGCGTATAAGAACAACACAGGCGGTTTTCCTGAGAAGTTGGGTGATCTTCTGCGCCCATTCCCGGGCAACTGGGTATCCGGCACGACGGATGGAATGAAAGAAGCTTTCCAGCCATTATTGCAGCGAGTGAAGGCGGAAGCGGCAGGACAGGAACCGCCGGATTCAAAGCAGACAGCAGGAGGCTCGAAAGAGGCGGGAGCATTCTCTAAGACATGGGGCGACAAGCCTTTTTTTGAGGAGCCGCTGAAAATCATTGTGGATAAGGGCAATCACCGTCTGGCCGTAGTCAGCGGGCGCATGATCCTGCGTAATTACAAGGTTGGGCTAGGAGGCATACGAACCCCGGAAGGAAATTACGTCGTGACGGATAAAGTGATGAATCCAAATGGCCGCTCGGACGGGGAATTCGGGAGCAGGGGGATGCAGCTTTCCGGAACGAATTACGCCATTCATGGCACGAATGAGCCTGACAGCGTCGGAGCGGACGAATCGCAGGGATGTGTCCGGATGAGCAAGGCGGATGTAGAGGAGCTGTTTGATATGGTTCCAATGGGAACGCCGGTACTGATAAGTAAAGGGGTTTTGCCTGATGAACTGCTCGTCCCTAAGGAAAGATTCCAAACGAAACGGGAACAGGATCAGGCGAACCCACGGAAAACGTACCACTGGCTGTAATCAGGTGTTAAAGATAATGAGCACAACGATCAGCAGAATGAGAAGCAATAAACTGAGGCCGGACCAAAAAATAGCCTTTCTGTTCACTTCTTCCTTTTTTTGCTGAAGTGTCGGAGGCTTGCGCTTGGTTGCCATAGAGTTCAACCCTCTTTCTATCATATTCAGTGGACACTTCAATTGTAATGTGTTTATCCCTAAAATGCCAGCAAGACAAGGGCAATATCTAGCTGAAGGACAAGGTAAAAAACTTTTCTTTTATTGCGGAAAAGGATAAACTTAAAGGTAGAGAACATATCAGTGGATGGAGAGGAAGAGTAACAGGTGCTGTACCGAAATGTAGCAAAACCGTTTTTTTTCAAGATGGACCCTGAAAAAGCGCATCATTTGGTGATCGGAGGTTTACATACAGCCGGATCTTTACCGGGAGGCTCCGGTCTTCTGAAAGGCATGTACGGCGTTAGCGAAACGCCGGATCTGGCAGTTGATTTATTCGGACTTCATTTCCCTACTCCGGTCGGATTGGCGGCTGGATTGGATAAAAACGCGGCAGCCGTTGAAGGCTTTTCCTCCATCGGTTTCGGATTCATGGAAGTGGGAACCGTCACGCCGAAGGGACAACCGGGCAATGATCAGCCCCGTTTATTCCGCTTGCCGCCGGACGAGGCGTTGTTAAACCGGATGGGCTTTAACAATGAAGGCGCGGAAGCCATGGCGCGAAGGCTGTCCGGGCTGAAAACAAGACCCGTTCCCGTCGCAGTCAATATCGGCAAAAACAAAGTGACTCCCAACGAGGAAGCTTATAAAGATTATCAGGAATGCATCCGTAAGCTGTATCCGTACGGTGACTTCTTTGTTGTGAATATCAGCTCGCCGAATACGCCGGATTTGCGGAATTTGCAGTATGGCAGCGAGCTTTCCTCGCTGATCATGCATATTATGGAAGAGATGCGCTTGCAGGCGCAAAAATACGGTGAATCCAAGCATATCCTGGTGAAAATCGCTCCGGATGTAAGTAATGAGGAGCTGGAGATGATGGTGGATGCCCTCGCGGTGAGCGGGATTTCCGGAATTATTGCCACCAATACAACGATTGGCCGGGATGGTTTAACTCATCCGAACAAGCAGGAAACAGGCGGAATCAGCGGCAGACCGCTGCGGGCGCGCTCCACGGAGGTTGTTTCCCGGGTATACAGACAGACTGAAGGAAAACTGCCGATCATCGGGTCGGGAGGCATTTTTACCGCTGAGGATGCTTACGAAAAAATCCGGGCTGGAGCAAGTCTGGTCGAAATTTATACAGCTCTTATATATGAAGGTCCCGAAGTGAACCGCCGGCTTCATGCCGGCCTCAGGGAGCTTCTGCGTCGGGATGGATTCTCACATGTTTCCGAAGCCGTAGGAGCTGACCATCGCTGAAGGAGACAGACAGGAGGCATGTGAATGGACGGCAGGGATTGGGGATTGTTTTTACTACCGTATGAGCAAACCGTTGAAGAACTTAAAGTCAAATTCAAAACCATGCGGGCGGAATTGAAAAAACGCGAAGAATACGCGCCGATCGAGTTTGTGACAGGCCGCGTGAAACGGATTTCCAGCATTTTGGAGAAGGCGAAGAGGTTAAACGTGCCGATGGACCAGCTGGAAACCGGAATCGAGGATATCGCCGGCATTCGCATTATGTGCCAGTTTGTAGAGGATATCCGGCGTGTGGCCGAATATATCCGCAAACGGAAAGACCTGAAACTCTTATACGAAAAAGACTATATTACGAATTACAAGGAGAGCGGCTACCGCAGCTTCCATATGATCGTCGAGTACCCGGTGCAAACGGCTCTGGGGCAGAAGCAGGTTCTTGCCGAGATTCAGATCCGGACTTTGGCTATGAACTTCTGGGCGACGATCGAGCATTCCTTAAGCTACAAATATCGCGAAAGCCTGCCGGATGAAATGAGACGGAGACTGTCGAAGGCAGCCGAAGCGGCTGCGGTACTCGATAACGAGATGTCCAGCATCCGTGAAGAAATTCTGGTAGCTCAGAAACAATTTGAAGATGATTCAAATGTGACCTCCCGGGTTCTGACGTTGATTCACCAGCTGTACTTCTATCATCTTGTCAATGAAGCAATGGAGTTCCAAGAACGGTTTAACCGGATTTGGGCCAACCAGGGCGCAGAGCGAGACATGGAGGAGATGAAGGAGCTGCTGGAGGATGTGCTGAAGCTGATGAAGGCTTACCGCAAGGAAGATTCGAACGAGGATTAGATGATTGGCGGGCGAAATGGAATAGCATATCGCGTAGAACGGCCTGCTGTCCTAATGGACAGCAGGCCGTTTATTTCGCATGCATGAACCTTGGACAGCCGGACCTATAGTCCGATACAATATAATGACGGTTCAACAAGCAGGAATGAAGCGTTTAATATCTTTCGCTTCTTTTGCGGATAGAGAGCTTCTTCACGAAATATGATAAAATGGGACGGGTTCACTTTAATCAAGACAGAACAGGATGATGAATGACATGGCACAGCAGCTGCCTGCCGCTTTTGAAGAGCGGATGAAGTCGCTTTTGCAACAGAATTACGATCGTTTTATCGCTTCATACGACCATAATCCGTTCAGCGGACTCAGAGTCAATACGCTGAAAATCTCCGTGGAGGAAATGCTTGCGCTAAGCCCTTGGCAGCTGAAGCCGATTCCATGGTGCCCAACGGGATTCTATACGGAAACAGGCGAAAGGCCAGGAAGGCATCCTTATTACCATGCCGGTCTCTATTATATACAAGAGCCCAGCGCCATGGCTCCAGTGGAGCTTCTGGACGTTCAGCCGGGCGAAAAAGTGCTTGATTTATGCGCCGCTCCAGGAGGAAAGTCCACTCAGATCGCAGCCAAGCTAAAGGGCCAGGGCCTTCTTGTCAGCAATGATCTGAATGCGGAGCGGACGAAAGCGCTGGCCAAAAATCTTGAGCTGTACGGTGTGCGTAACGGCGTCGTACTGCAGGAGCATCCGGACCGGATCGCAAGCAAATTCCCGGCCTTTTTCGATAAGATCCTTGTCGATGCCCCATGCTCGGGTGAAGGCATGTTCCGTAAGGACGAGGATATGATCCGCCAATGGACAGCCGAATCTCCGGCAAAATACGCAGCCATGCAGCGGGATATATTGAAGTCGGCAGCAAAAATGCTGAAGCCCGGCGGGCGTATGGTTTATTCTACCTGCACATTCTCGCCGGAGGAAAATGAAGCCATTATTGCCGGTTTCCTTGCAGATCACGAGCATTTTCATGTACAGGCGCCTGCGCGAAGCGAGCTGTTCGCCAAGGGAGAAACGGGCTGGATCCGGGAGAATATGGAGGAAACGTCTTTCATTTTGGATGAGATATGGAAACAAGCAGAGCATACTGCGCGCTTGTGGCCGCATCTGATCGAAGGAGAGGGACATTTCCTCGCCGTGCTGCAGCATGATGGAACAGAAGAAGCGGAACACGGGCATCTGGACGTTGCTGAACCTTCCCATACAGCAGAAGGAGGACGTCTGCGCGGCAAGGATCATGCCCGGTCTGATCGGAATCGAAGCGGCGGAAAAAAAGGAAAAGATTCCTCTAAGGTTTCTGCGGCTGATCAAACGTCCGGCCCACTCGAGGCGTACAACGAATTTCTGAATAGCCATCTTACCTTTGAACCTGATGGTTATGCCATTGTCTACGGGCAGCATATCTATCAATCTCCGCTTCCTTCCGAGGCATTGGACGGGCTTAAGGTTGTGCGTCCGGGCTGGTATATGGGAGATACGAAGAACGGCCGCTTTGTCCCTGCTCATCCGCTGGCCACAGCTCTGCAACCACATGAATTCCTGCGTATTCTGGAGTTGCGGGTGGAAACAGGCGAGGCCGTTCGTTACTTAAAGGGCGAGACGCTTAATGTGGAATCCGGCCGCATTCGTTGTTCCGAAGGTACAAACATCAAAGGATACGTACTGGTATGTATCGACGGCTTTTCTGCAGGCTTCGGCAAATGGCAGGACGGTTTTTTGAAAAATGAATACCCAGCAGGGTGGAGGTGGACTTCCGTATGAGCGGAAAAGGGAGAGTAACCCTAAGACTCGATAAAGTGCTGACACATATGGGGTATGGCAGCCGGAGCGAAATCAAGAAATACGTAAAACAGGGATTCATCACAGTGAATGGAGTCCGCGCGAAAGACAGCGGCATGCATGTTCATCCTGAAGAGGATGTCATCCTGCTGGACGGGGAACGGATTGTATACAAAGAGTTCATATATGTCATGCTGCACAAGCCTCCAGGAGTGGTGTCCGCCACGGAGGATAACCGTGATCGTACCGTATTGGATCTGCTTGAGCCGGCGATTCTGGCTTTCGAGCCGTTTCCGGTGGGACGTTTGGACAAGGATACCGAAGGGCTGCTGGTGCTTACGAATGACGGCAAGCTGGCCCATGAGTTATTATCCCCCAAGCGGCATGTGCCCAAGACTTATACGGCGCTCGTGTCCGGCGACGTTAACGAAAAAGACGTGGAGCAGTTTGGCAAGGGAGTCACGCTGGATGACGGTTATGTAACCTTGCCGGGAGAACTGGTTATCCTGCAGCAAGAGCGGCGGGAGGATGAGGTTATTTCCCGAATTGAGCTGACGATCCACGAAGGGAAATTCCATCAGGTCAAGCGGATGTTTGAGGCGGTTGGCAAAAAGGTTCTTTATTTGAAACGCATCCGGATGGGCAACCTGAATTTGGATGCAGAACTGAAACTGGGCGAATACCGGGAACTCACGGATGCAGAGCTTGGCCTGCTTAAAATGAACGAATAAGTGCTGGCAGAAAAATACAGGTTACACTTCGATAACATTCCTGTATTACAATAAGAAGAATGATTCATCGTTATAGATAAAATGACTTAAAAGGATGGATGGAGACGTGAATTATAAGCTGATTGCTCTGGATGTTGACGGAACCCTGCTGAATGACAACCATGAACTGAGTGAACAAACCATAAGCACGATCCGGGAAGTATCCCGCAGCGGGGCTGAAATCGTGCTTTGCACGGGGCGAGGACCGCAAAATTCTATTCCATTCATGGAACAGATCGGATTGACTGGTTATGTCATCAGTCATAATGGAGCGGCAACGGTGGATGTAGAGTCGAAGGAAGTCGTGCACCAGTTTGCCATGGATTCGAAAGCGATTTTGGCTTATATGGATTTTTTCCGCGATAAGCGCGTCCATTTTGATGTCAATACCGCGTTTCATATGTATGTCGACAGTGTGGAGGGGATGGCTGTTGAGGTGCGCAGCATGTATGAGAATTTTCTGATGCTGCCTGCGGCACTCCCGCCTTTGACGGAATTCAGCGAACCGATCGTTAAAGTAACCGCGTTTGATCATGCCGATGTGCTGGACAAGGTTTACGAGGAACTTGTTTTATGGAAACCCGAATTCAATATTTTGCGCAGCGGCGAGTATTTCCTGGACTTGATGCATCCGGACGCTTCCAAAGGCAACGCGCTTAAGCAGCTGGCAGATCGCCGCGGAGTCCGGCAGGAGGAAGTGCTTGCGATCGGCAATTATTTTAATGATATTACCATGCTTACCTTCGCGGGTCTCGGCATTGCCATGGACAATTCTCCGTTAGAGGTGAAAGCAGCTGCAAATGAAGTAACTGCGTCAAATAATGAGGACGGCGTACATGCAGCCCTGCTCAAATACTGCTTATCCTAATCCGGAAATGATAAAAGGTACTCCGAGGTCTTCATAAGACCTCAGAGTACCTTTTTTTGGATGGTTTAAAATTGGCGAAGACCTTTGGGATAATGATTCTTCAGCTGGCCTCCGCTTGCTTTGCCCCAGCCTAATGGTAGACCATCTACGGTTACGAGCGTCCATCCGCGAAGCATCGGATCAACAGGCAGCGTTTCCCCGCGCAGGTACGCATCCACCTGTGGATCGCTCGCAGCGAGTTGTATATGCCGTTTGGCTTGCTCCGGCGTTAGGACCATGGCCAGCGCATGGGCGGGTTCGATCCGGTTTTTCTTCAAATGAGCCAGATGAAGGCCTGCTCTTGGAATTTTGAGGCCGCTAACAGAAAGTGGTTCTTCTGCCGGGAGCAGGTACAGGGCTTCTCCGAATAACACAGGACTGCCTGGTGGGAGCCGGTATCCGGGGAGTTCTTCGGCGGACCAAGCGGCAAACTCGCTCAAAGCGGTTTGCTCAGCTTTGTTATTTTTACCTTTATTTTGTGCTTTACGGGATTTTTTCTTCTCTGCTCCGGTCTGTTCCGGATTCTCCTGCTTTCGGAGCAAGGCTACGAAATGCCCTTCTCCGGCCTCTTGATGAGGCCATAACCGTTTCATTTCAACGATCTCCATGTCGGGATAATGGGTTGTGAATTGCTCCATCATGTCTTCGTTTTCACTACGGTTGAAGGTGCATGTCGAATAAGCCATCGTTCCTCCAGGCTTGAGCATCAGATAGGCGTGGTCCAGAATGTCGCGCTGGCGGACCGCACACATCTCTACCAGCGAGGGGGACCATTCTTCCAATGCCTTGGGATCCTTCCGGAACATGCCCTCACCCGAACAAGGAGCGTCCAGCATGATTCGGTCAAAAGCCTCCGGAAACCGGCGGGAGAGCTCATCCGGTGCGGCGCAGGTAACAAGGGCGTTAGCGACACCCATCCGTTCCACGTTCTCTGCAAGAATTTTAGCGCGTTCCGGATGTATTTCATTGGAGACAAGGACTCCCTTGCCCTGCATTTTGGAGGCGATATGAGTGCTTTTGCCTCCGGGTGCGGCCGCCAAGTCCAGGATGGTCTCACCCGGTTGCGGATTCAGCAATTCAACCGCCGACATCGCTGACGGCTCTTGAATATAATACAGCCCTGCCTGATGGTACGGATGCTTGCCGGGTCTGGATGTTTCCGTATAGTAGTACCCGCTTGGGCACCAGGGAACCGGCGTCAGGTCAAACTTGGAGATGACTGCCTGCTTAAGCTGGGGAGAGGTTTTCAGTTCGTTAAAGCGCAGACCTTGTGTTCGCGGATGATCATAGCTGTGCAAAAAAGCGGGAAGATCCCCGCCAAGTATGGGTTTCATTTGTTCAATGTATACGGAAGGCAGATTTTCTTTGCCCATGGTTCAAACTCCTTTGTTCAACATGGTTGTCCGGATTCGGAAATCCTCATGATTGTTTTGTTTGATAATGATGGTTATGTATGTTTTCCTGCATTAGGATACGGTTTCTTCCGCGTCCTTCTTCGGTGAAGGTACCCGGTAAGGGGATACCTTGTTCTTGCCTGTCGTTTTGGAGCGGTACATCGCCTGGTCGGCTTGTTGCACCAGTTCTTCGGCAGAGACATTTTTACGCAGTGAACTGTATCCTACGCTTAGTGTCACAATGGATTCCTCGGCTACTCGGGCACGAATGCGTTCTGCGATCTGGGCGACCTTGGCCCGCTTGTCCACGACCAGCCCCACCAACTCTTCACCGCCAAACCGGCCGCTAAGACCGAACTCGGATACTTCTTCATCAATAATAGCTGCAACCTGCTTTAATACCAAATCTGCACGATGATGCCCTTGGGTATCGTTCAGCTTTTTGAAATTGTCGATATCGCAAAAGATCATGGATACCTTGACGCCCTGCTCGACATAACGGTTCAGTTGTTTTGTGAAATAGCGGCGGTTATAGAGATTCGTCAGACCATCCGTTATGGAGGAACGGTAAATCGACTGCATTAGCTCGACAATGCGTTCAAACAGAATCAAGAATAGGATGGTGTAGTACGCAAGCGGCAGCCACAATAACGCTCCATCGATCCATGCTCCCTGTTCGTTTGCATAACGGGAGAGCATTCCGATCGCTATATACACAAAATACACGGCGATTCCCGCGAAATATTTCCCGCGCTGACCGATCCGCGGCGAAATAAAGGAAACTCCCGCACATAGAATGCCCAGCTGATAGACATCCAAGTAAAGCTTTTGCCAGCCGGTTCCTCCAAAAGGAATGAATGCTGAACTGACAGGCACTAAAAACAGCAGCGTTAGAACAGCAAATACCGTATAAGAAGCTCGGTTCATTCGCCTGTACAACTGATAAACCGAGAGATTCAGGAGCAGGAACGAAAAAATTTGCAGATCGGCTGCCCAAATACCGCTTCCATGATTCCGATCCGGTGAAAAAGCGAAATGGATGTTCAGACTTTCGTATGTCATAATGAAAAGAAAGGCAGTCACCATCGACAAATAGGCTTTTTTTCGCTGCTTGCTGTACATAATGAGGCACATTAGCGTCATGATGAGTATGATGTACAGACTGCAAGCTGAAGCTATACCCGCCTGAATGGCGGATGATGATCCAGATGTGTAAGGCATAATCATATATCGGCTCCCGAAAATGGTTTTCCTTTACTGAAACATATGTTCTAATATATCATAATTTCAAAGATCCTGAAACGAGGGGGATCTGCAGTAGAGGCCTATTATATTGATCGGAAATTTATCGTTCGATCATAAATGGCAGCCAAAGTCCGCAAAGCTGGGTGATTCTGCAGATTCCCGGAGAATAAGAGATTACGGAAAGGGGCATTCCCCATGAGATTACTGCAAGCACTCTTCTTTCCACCGGAGCAACCGGGTGGCGTTTCCTCGATGATTCCTTATATGCAGGAGCGGTTTCAATCGTCAAGGTGGGATATGGAGATGTTCTGGCTGCCCAAGCGCATCCGCAACAAAGGCCATGAGGAGATCCGTTTCGAAACCTTCGACTGGACGGAATACGGTGACAGCCCCACGGTTCAAAAATATATTCAGACCTACAGGGATTACCTGTGGTGGACGAAACTTCGCATTCAAAAGCCATATGATCTGATTCATGCCCATCATCCGATCGCGGGCCTGGCGATGAAACAGGTGTTTCCCGATATTCCGCTCATACAAAGCATCCACTCTAGTTATGAAAAAGAGTTGATTCTGAATGGGAGAATCGAAGCTGACGGCCCGGAGCACCGGTTCCTCGTTTCCCTTTATCGCGAACTGGAGCTGCGGAGCGAACGAATGCTGACCGTGTCACGGTCTTTCGCGGATTATCTGGGTGCCTACGTCGATCAGCCGGAAAGAATAGGCGTAACGCCAAACGGTTTTGATGAAAAACGTTTTAAGCCCGTTCCGCATGAAAATGAAGTGCCTCAGCTGATCACCGTGTGCCGCCTGGTGCCTGCCAAAGGGCTTGACATCTTACTTAAAGCCTGTGCTGAGCTTAAGAAAAACGGCCTGGATTATGTGCTTCATATTATTGGGGACGGTCCTTTCCGCACGGAGCTTGAAACGCTGGCCAAGCAGCTTGGCATATATAATGAAACCATTTTTTACGGATATACGCTCCATCCGGAGGAATTCATGCCTTTCTTTGATATATTCGTTTTGCCATCCAGAGCGGAAGCTTTCGGCTCCGTTTTTGCGGAGGCTGCCCTGAGCTGCCTGGCATTAGTCGGAACGGATGTCGGCGGCATATCCGAGCAGATCGAAGATGGCGTCAACGGCCTCCTCGTGCCTCCAGAAGATTATATGGCGCTCAGCGAAGCGCTGGAGAAGGTCATTGCCGATCCGCTCTATCGCTATGATTTGGCTCGCACGGCCTGGGATAAGGCGAAGAGCCATTATTCCTTGACTCATGCCGTGAACGAACTTAAAAAATTATACTTACAATATTCTTCATGAAAGAGTGATTGAATGGTTTCTTTCAAGTTCATTCATGCCGCGGATCTTCATCTCGACAGCCAGTTTAAGGGCATTAGCGAATTGTCGGAGGGGATCCGCTCCTTTTTACGCGAGTCCACGTTTGCTTCGCTTGATCGCTTGGTGCAGCTGGCGATCTCAGAACAGGTTGATTTTCTGGTGATCAGCGGAGATGTTTACGATGCCCAAGACTCGTCGCTTCAGGCCCAGCTGCGGTTTCACGAAGCGCTGGATCGGCTGGGTGGGCAGGGGATCAGGGCATATATCATTCACGGGAATCATGATCCTCTCGACAGCCCGCGCATGAAATCCGGAAAAAAAGAGCATGTGCATGTATTTGGTCCTGAATTTGAACAGGTAGTAGCAATTCGGAGACAGGATAAGAGACCAGCAGCAGTTATCGGCGGCATATCCTATCCGACTTCCAAAGTTACGGAAAATACATCGCTTCACTTTCGCAGGAACAGGGAAGAATCCCTGTTCCATATTGCGCTTCTGCATGCCAATGTGGATGGAGACCCGGCCCATGAAACTTATTCACCGTGTACCCGGCAGGATTTGATTGGTTCGGGTTATGATTACTGGGCTCTTGGACATATTCATAAGAGACAGGTACTGCATGAGCGTCCCCATATTGTTTATCCGGGCAACATTCAGGGACGAAGCGTCCGCGAAACCGGAAAAAAGGGTTGTTATGTAGTACAGGTGAACGATATCGGGGAGCCAAACATGGAATTTCATGAGTTGGATACGGTTCGCTGGTTTCAAGAGACGATCCCGATAGACGGCGTTGAAGACGAAGAAGCGTTTCAATTGCTGGTGGAAGACAGGATGCAGTACATCCGAAACGAATGTCCCGGCAAAATGAGCATCGTCCGGTTTATTCTTACGGGTCGGGGAAGCCTGCATGAGAAGCTGGAAGACGGGCGCATCGCGGACGAGTTGCTGCATGAGCTGCAGCGCAGAGCAGTACGATCGGCTGTGGAAACTAGCGGGTTCGAAGGCCTCGTCTGGGTGGAAAGCTTTCAAGTCCGATCGGGGCCGTGGGTCGATCGTCATGCCTTGTTGAAGGAGGACAGCTTTCTTGGAGAACTGCTCCGCTTCGCGCAGCAGACACGTGAAGAAGGGAACAGCCGTAGCGAGCTGCTACGGAGTGCCTTGAATCCTCTGACGTCCAATCGGGAGCTGAGCAGGCTGCTGAGCGGTATCGATGAAGAAGAGAAGACGCTGTGGCTGAACCGGGCTGAAGAAATGGCCATTCACCTTCTTTCCGGCCATCAAGAAGGAAAGGGGGACAAGGAAATCGATGAGGCTTGAGCGCTTGTACATTCATGGCTTCGGCAGAATCAAAGAGCGGGAGATCCATTTTAATGCTCCCATATCTATGCTCGCAGGCCCGAATGAAGCGGGGAAAAGCACCATTCTCATGTTCGTGCGAGCGATGCTTTATGGCATACCCGGCCGCATGTACCCTACTGAACGATATGAGCCTCCCGGAGGCGGCAGCCATGGGGGCGTGCTGGTTGCGGAGGCGGCAGACGGTTCGAAGTGGACCGTCACCAGATATGCTTCCTCGGAGCAGCGCTCGGGAAGCGGACGCGGAGAACGGCTGTCCATCGTGAAAACAGAAGCCCAAGGAGTTGCTATAGAGAGGACACAGAATGAGCTGGAGCAAGAGCTTTTGGGCGGGATGACAAGGGATATGTTCAATCAGCTGTTTGCCGTTACCCTGACGGAGCTTCAGGAAATCCGAACCTTGCAATCCGACGAAATGAGCAGTTATCTGTTCCATGCCGGCTTCGGCGGAGGCGGAGAAATCGTCCGGGCCGAAAGAAAGCTTACCCAGCATATGGAGAAGCTGTACAAGCCGCGGGGGCGTGTGCAGGAGAGCGCCAAGATCCTGCTGAGAATGGAGCAGCTGCAGCGTGAAATTGCCGAAAGTCGTTCCTATCTGTCCAAATATATGACCGCCGAATCTAATCTGGAGGATACCCAGCAAAAAATTGCGGAAGCGGAAAAATGCAAGACAGACGTAAACAGACAACTTGTCGTGGTTCACAAAGCGCAGGAAATTCGCACGCAGTGGTTGGAATGGAAGGAAGCGTCTATGGAACGGGGGGCGATTTCAGGCGAAATTCCGTTTCCTGCAGAAGGTCTCCCGCGCTGGGAACGTTTGCGCGAAGAACTTAATCGGATAGATCTCAGGCTGGAGGAGCTCGAACGAGCCTCGGAGGATTGGAATAACCGGCTGAAGGAGCTCCGGACAGACGAACAGTTGATAAGTCAAGGCCCGATTATTGAGAGGCTTTCGAGCCGCCGCGAGTATATGGAAATGCGGATGAAGGAGCTACAAGAGTTGTCCGGCGAGGAGGCAGCGTTGACGCAGCAGCTCCAGAGACTGCTTCTGCAGATTCATCCCGGATGGGGAATATCCCACTTAAGAGCCTTCTCCGGAGCGGTCTCCGAGAGAGAAACCGTCCGGCGATATTCGGCTGGTTTTGCCGAATATGACCGTAGGATGGAAGGGCTTGCGCTTGAACGTGAGCAGAGACATAGGCAGCTGGAAACGGCAGAATATGAGCTGAGCCACGCAGAAAACGCTCTTCGCGAACGAAAGGAAGCTGGCAAAGAGCGCTTTCACATATTTATTCCGCAAACCAAGGCAGAACTGCTGCCGATCTGGCAGGAGTTGCAATCGGAAGCGGAACGATGGCGCGAATTCAGGCTAAAACGGAGCTCGGCGATGGAGCAGGAACAAAGGGATGCCCTGATCAACGGGCGGATGAAGGCATTGTACGGTAAGCTGCTATGGGCCTGCGCTGTGCTGACGGTGATCTTTCCGGCCGCTTTATGGTTTATGAACACTCCATGGGGGGCTGTGGCTGCTCTTCTGGTTTTTGTCATAGCCGATGTTTTGCTGTGGCGGGGAAGTCAGGCTCTGACAGATAAGAACCGTCATTCCCGAAGAACTAGGGGACGGTTAACGCAGGAGATTTCTGAGACGGGAGAAGAACGCTTGTCACGCTTGATGACTTCTCTGATTTCCGATCCTCTGACGGCTGCGGCTTCGGCAGGCCATCGTCTGCGAGAATTCCCCATCCCCGAGGAGGATATGGAGTCTGCCCTGCGTGGGCTTCGGAAGCTGGTCGACGCTTATCTGCTGTGGCAAGAGGAACTGGAACGCTCGAAATCGGAAGCAGCTGAGGCGAGGCAGCGGGCTGAATTATTGCGGCGGGAATTATCCGATCTCATTCGTAAAATGGATGGAGAAGAAAGCACGTTTGCGGAGCTGGACTCTCAGTGGCAGTTCTGGCTTGCGGAGCGAGGCCTTGCGGAAGGATGCTCGCCTGAAACGGTAATGGATATGTTTGGATTCGCTGAACAGGGAATGGAGCTGGTACGGCGGCTTGACGCGCTGGAACGCAAACAGGAATCTCTGAGGCAGGAAATTGAAGCCTATGAGAACGAATGCCTTTTGTTATTGGCAGAGCAGGAGACGCAGGGCATCCATGTGATCTCCCGGCTGGAATTGAGAAGGCAGGCGTGGGAGGAACAGCAGGTTCTTCTTCGCAAGAAGGAGGCCGTCAGCTCAAAGCTTGAGCCGATTCAAGAGGAGATTCTAAGATTGAACGGGGAACGGAACCGGTCTTCCAAGATGATGCAGTCGCTTCTTGATGAGGCACAGGCAGCGGATGAGGAGACTTTTTTAAGAATGGGCACGCTGGCGGGACGCCGTACTGAGTTGGACCGCATGATTAGGCAGCTGGAAGTCGCGATGTTCAGCGGGTGGCCGGATGAGCAGAGGCGGGTTTTGGAGGATATGCTGGAACGGCATGATAATACCGCACTTGATGACGCATGCTACAGAGCGGAAGAAGATTTGGCGCAGGCTGAGAAGCGATGGAACGAACTGCAGCAGCAGCGGGGAAGGCTTTTGCAGGAAAAGGATCAACTGGTGGGTCTTTGCTCGCATGATACCGCTTTGCAGCAGCTGGAGGAGCAGAAGTCCATGTTGAAAGACATTGCTGCAGAGTATGCGGTGCTTTCCATCTGTTCGGAATTGATCACGAGGACCCGGGGGATTTACGAACAGGAAAAACAGCCTCAGGTACTGAAGTTGGCCTCAACTTATTTCCATGAACTTACCCGAGGGAATTACAGACGGATTGTGATGAAATTGGGTGAGAAAAAGCTGCTTGCGGAGCATCATGACGGTAGTCTGATCGACAGCTCGCAGCTGAGCCGGGGGACGGCAGAGCAGCTGTATTTGGCAATGCGCTTCGCGCTTGCAGGCAGTATGAACAGCTCACTCTCGATCCCCTTGATCCTGGATGACTTATTCGTTAATTTCGATGAAGAACGGATGTGCTCCGCACTTGATTTGGTCGGCAGGCTGGCTTCGGACAGGCAGATCGTTCTGCTCACCTGCCACAGGTATATGTCGGATCAGGTACGGAAAAGGCTGTCCGAGGCCGAAATTATCCCGATTTGAGCATGAGCTTCACGACCCACAGGATGCTCAGACAGCCGAACAGCGGGTATAACACGGACAATAGCGAACTGAAGCCAAACTGGCTGAGCATGAAGCAGATGAACATGACACCTACGGATATGAGCTTCGGAGACAGCGTGGTGTGCTGTTGAATTTGGAGCGTAATTCCATAAATATCGGCAACAAACGTGCTGAATATTTCCATGAAAATGAGCAGCACATAAATGATTTGGACAACCGCACCGAGATGCGTTGCGATACTGCCCATAGGGATTTCATACTGACGGATGCCCGGCATGTGTGCAGAGATCGCTATATGAGCAGAGAGCAGCATCAGTCCGACACCGATGCCTCCGGCGATCCCGCCCCATTTTACCGCGGTTGCGCTTTCTGTCTTGCTTCCCAGGGGCACAAGCACGGCTTGGGCCATGACGAGGTTAAAGGCCGTGTAGATAATGGGGGAGAACCAGACGGCCACCATATGCTGGTCGGTTGATAAGCTAAGGAAGCGGTCAGCTGTGGGCATCTTGAGCGTATTAAGCACGATAAGCACAGATAAAGTCAACATCATAGGAACGACGATACTGTTAATCTGCAAGATGGCTTGAATGCCGCGCTTCAGAAGCAAATAGGTTCCAATAATCGTTAGCAGCAGGCCTGTCTGATAATGCATATTGAGATGCTCCATAAATACTGAACCCGCACCGGCCAACATGACGCTGTTAACGCCGATCAGTATAATCAGCATGATGATGCTGATGACAGCTCCTGCCCGAGGTCCGAATAGATGCTTGTTCAAATCTTCATAGGATCTGGCAGAGATCCGTCGTGACATGAGCATCATCTTCGTTCCAAGCCAGACGAACAGGGCCGTGGCAACCATGATGGTCAGAGCCCCCCATTTGCCGTACTGGGTAAAAAACTGAATGATTTCCTGCCCGGTTGCGAACCCGGCTCCGACGATGGTTCCGATGTATGTAAATGCGATTTGAAAAATGCGTATCCCGGTTTTCATCATGTTCCTCCCTGCTTTAAAGCGGCGCTATTGTGCACTTCGCTTAGTACAGGTTATGATGAGGACATGAAGGACATGACTTAACATGTCCAAAAATCGGTTAGACCTCAGGTTTATGACAAACTCTAGAAGATCCGCATGAGAAAAGAGAGGTAACACGTTTGGCAGAAATTATGGTTTTCCTGACGCAATACGGTTACATCGCGTTGTTTATACTGCTTGCTCTAGGCATTTTGGGAATTCCGGTTCCGGATGAGACACTAATCGCGACTTTCGGAGGAATGATTGCGCAAGGACATTTTCATTTTGCCGGGGCACTTGTAGTTACGTTTTTAGGAAGTATGACAGGTATGATGATTAGTTATACGCTGGGACGGAAGGTGGGCAAGCCGCTGCTGGAACGTTACGGCAAGTGGATACGGATAACGCCAAGCCGCTTGGCGTCCACGGAAGCCTGGTTTAAGCGCTACGGCTCCTGGAGCATTTTACTGGGCTATTTCGTTCCGGGTCTTCGGCATCTGTCCTCCTACATGGCGGGGATTTCCAAAGTTCCCGTGAGCCGTTATCTGCTCTATGCGGCAGCAGGTGCATTGCTGTTCTGTACAACGTTTTTGCTGATCGGTCATGCTGTAGGTTATCACTGGAATGAGGTGGCTGCTGCGATGGAACGTTCGACGCTCCGCATCGGTGTGATTGTCATTGCTCTGATCGCAATTGCGAGCGCCGTCATCGTCTGGTGGAGAAAGCGCTGATTAACATCGGACCGGATTGTGTTATTAATTCTTGAATAGTGGACAAGGATTATGTTATTTTTACGTCAAAAGAAGTGCCGTCTTGGGGGTTGATGGAATGGATAAATTAAAGCAAAGAATTATTGAAGAAAGCTCGGTCATGTCGGAGCAAGTCCTGAATCTGGACGGGCTGCTTAATCATCAGGTCGATCCGGAGCTTACGATGGAGATGGGCCGTGAATTTGCCGCGCGTTTTGCGGATGCAGGCGTGACCCGTGTCATTACAGTTGAATCCTCCGGTATTGCCGTTGCCTTTGCGACGGCGCTCGAGTTGGGTGTTCCGCTGGTGTTCGCCCGCCGGAAAAAAACGCTTCTGGCCGATCCTGATGCTCTATGCGAGCGTGTGCCGTCCTTCACCAAAGGAATCGTCACCGATATTATGCTTTCGCGTAAATATATTCATGAACAGGATAAAGTATTGTTTATTGACGATATTATTGCCAATGGTGATGCGGCAAGGGGACTGGTGAAGATTATCAGCCGTTCAGGAGCCGAGTTGGTCGGACTTGGCGTCGTCGTGGAAAAATCCTTCCAGGCAGGTGCCCGCGCCATTCGTGAACAAGGGATTCGACTGGAATCGCTGGTGCGCATTGAGTCGCTTGATAACGGCACCATTACCTTTGGCGAGTAATCGTCCAAATATAAACAATTCCTTTCATGTAACATTCTTTTCGCTTATAATATAGTTGAGAACACGAAGAGGGGAGGCAGCACAAATGGGGAAAGAACCGGTAACGGAGCAATATTTCGTCGATAAACTGGCTGCAGCGAAGGATCACTTCGAACGCGCACTGGATTGCAAACATACGGAGTTTGATGATCTTTATCCCTATATTATGGAGCATCCTCAGTTTTTCTGGTACAAACGCTATGTCGCCTGGTCAGAGCTGCTGACCATCGTGCGCATGTGTGATGAGCTTGACTTTTCCTGGAAGGAATTGTTTACCCCTCATCAGGTGGAGTATGTTGAAAAACGGGTGATGTCTTCGACCGTGCTCGATTTTTGGTTTGAGAAAAACGACAGCAAAGAACATGCACAACGTTAATTTGCCGTTTAGATAACAATTCAGGCAGGAGTCTGCTGCAAAGATATGACCTAAATGAGCCCATTTAGGTCTTTTTTTGTGAAGATAAAAGAAGGGAGCCATAATGATGATTACTGATGAGCAGTTAAACAGCTACCGCCTTTCCGGAGAAATGGTCAGAGTGGTTCGCGATGGCATTGAAGATAATGATGTTAAAGGCATCGTGGTTGCATGGAATGACGAGCAGGTCATGATCCGTCGCCGCAATCGCAAGGTGGTCAAGCTTGACCGCAAGTACATTTACCAGCCGTTTGATGAACCGCGCGCGAATCCGGAGGCTTAAGGGGTCAAGTCAGAGGCATACTTTGATTATCCGGTACGAGTACAATAAAATAATTGGAATGTGCAGCCGTTTCGACCGATCAAGCTCTGCTTGGTGGTTGAAGCGGTTTTTTGAACATGGTTAAGAATTCTGGAAAGCCGTGGCGGAAGGATGCGGTTCAGGGGCGAAACCTCCGGGAGAAGCTGCAGATTGAAGTCCCAAATAAGCTTTCATTCTGGCTAGCATCTCGCTGCGGAATGCGGGCCATAAAATATTCATTTCTCCCGTGTATCCTCTGCATACATATTCCGCTTCGATCCCGCGTTCATCCTGGCCGACTTGGTACACCCGAATTCTGCGGCTTTTGAACTCACGCTTGACTTCCGACAGCAGCATTAAAGCTTGCCGGTCCCCTCCCGCAAGAACTTCCATGTAGAGCTCGGGGGTTTTGAACACGCCGCTTTCTTTCATGATCCGCAGATCGCGGTCAAACACTTTATGGATAAATTGAAGCAGCAAATAGCTTTTGATCAACGATAATTCATCTTGGGTTATGCCTGGGGCTGTCATTAAGAACACCACCTTCATTTGCGAACTTGTGTTCTTATTTTACCCTGAGCCATGGATTCTAATCAACACTTTTTGATATGGAATTTAATCCCGAAATGTCGCGTGAAAACTTTTTTTAGGGAAAAGTGTTGACTATATTTTATCAGCATGGTATGATCTATCTTGTCGCCGCGAAAGAGTTTGAAACGCGGATGCGACAAATACATATGCGGTCGTGGCGGAATTGGCAGACGCGCACGGTTCAGGTCCGTGTGGGCTAACCCCCGTGGAGGTTCGAGTCCTCTCGACCGCATCACCTTATCTACAATAGGTTTCTGATTGCTCATTCGGGCAAGTCAGAAACCTTTTTTGTTATGTTTAACAAATTCAGGCTGTTGCTCATCAGCGAGGCCAATGGTCTATGAACTAGGAAGAAAAGCAGTAGAGCAGGTCGTAAGTTCCCTTGGGAGGGCTTTTTATAACAGTGGAAATGGCTGATTGCCGTGTTTAAGGTAGTACTCACTAGTCGCTTTTTTTGCAGGTAGCCTTTCATTAAGCTCATTGAGCTCAACCTGAACAGGGAGTGCACGATTGGTATGTTCTACCTTAGTTGTAGTATGGGAAGAGTATTGGATCGCTTAGGTATGACATATGAAGGTACCCGTCGCAGAAACCATATGGTAAAAGGTGTCCTAGCAGATAGCGCACATTATTCTATATTAAAAGAAGAGTATGCAAAATAATGGAGAAAGAACTGATAAAGAAGCAACAAGGAAGCGCCAATTAGGTAAACCGGTCAAGGGTCAGACTTATTGGCTCTTCTATTTTTCCCTTGGTATTGAATTCCTCAATTTCTTATGGATGCAATGATTAGTTTAACCCGCGAGTTATTTCCTTCTAAGCAACGATTTGACTGGTAAGGCAAATATGAGATCATTCGGGATAAAAAAACGCCGGTGCCCCTTAAGCAGGAGTCCGGCGTTTACGTATTAGCTTTTCGGCATTTTGCTCTCATCCATGTACAGCAGGTTCCAGCGGTGACCGTCTAGGTCGGCAAATCCTGCGCCGTACATCCAGCCGCCAGTTTCACTCGGCTTGCCAAAGATGCTTCCTCCGGCAAACTCTACTTTTTGAATAAGGGCGTCTATTTCTTCTCTGCTTGCAGCGCCAATGGAAAATATGACTTCTGCGCTCTCGGAAGTATCTGCGGTTTTTGAACCTGTAAATTTCTCAAACGCCTCATCCGGGAACAGCAGAATCGTTGTTTGGCCTATGGCAAGCTTGGCTCTCTCCTTACCGACGCTCACCGCATGGAATCCAATCTCATTGAAAAAGGCTGTTGACCTCTCAACATCTTTGACCGGCAGGTTAATCCAAATCTCCTGTGACATGGCTGTAGCCTCCTGGAATATATTCGCAACAACTCCTACTATACTCTACTTCTGGCAGCGGAAGCGAATAAACCGCAAGACATCCCAGTGATTATTTATAAAGCGATAGCGGAGGTGCCGATATGGGGGAAAGATACGGCGAAACGGAGATACCGCCCCATCCCAAGCGTATCGTCTCGATCGGGATGGAAGATATGCTGCTTTCGCTCGTTGTACCGCTCGACAGAACAGGCGGGATACGGCAGCTTAGCAAAATCGCTTCCACGATCACTTTTAACTGGCAGTCAGGGATTCTGGATATTGGCAAAGCGCTGGGCAAGGAAGAACAGGCCAAGGCTGTGCTCCAGGCATATCAGGAAAAAGTAAAAGAAGCAAAGGAAAGATCGTACAAGCTGTTGGCGAAGAGAAAACAGTCGCATTCATTCGCCCGTCGATGAAGGAATTTTTTATGGATTACGGGGCATCGATGTCTTCCGAATCCGAGTTTCAGCAGGATGTCGCCAAAGCTTCCGAAGTGGAAAAATTAAAAGTGTGGAAATCGATTCCTGCCGTTGCGCAAGGGCATGCGTTCAAGGTATCGGCCCGACATTGGGCCTTAAACGGTCCGACCGCCGACGGGTTGAAGATCGACGATGTTGTGCAAACGCTGACGGCAATCAAATAAATAGGCTCTTATTGTTCAGGAGAGGAAATCTGAGAGCGTCTTTTTTCATGGGAATACATATTTCCACCTGCTTTCTCAAACAATGAGATAAACGATAAACGCTGCAATGAGAAGGAGGAAGAAGGCTCTTGAAATCACGGAATATATTCGAATGGCGCGCATGCATAAAAACGGCGGGACTGGCGCTCCTCCTCACAACCGCATCGGTATCTCCGGCATTTGCCGAATTTGCGGGAGCGGGGCTGCACAGCTCAATTGCGCCGGCAGGGGATGAACAGAATCGGCCTATTCAGCAAAATCCCATGAAGAAAGAAAAAAGGGTTGCTGTGATTATTGATGACTTCGGAAACGGTCAGGGCGGAACGGAAGAGATGTTGTCCATGCCCATTAAACTGACCGTAGCCATCATGCCTTTTTTGCCGACGACCCGCAGTGACGCCGAATTGGCGCATAAGAAGGGCTACGATGTCATTGTTCATATGCCAATGGAACCCAAGCAGGGAAATCCCAAATGGCTGGGACCCGGGGCTATAACGGCCAATATGAGCGATGAAGAGGTCCGCAGGAAAGTGGAAGAAGCCATTGATAACGTTCCTTACGCGATCGGTATGAATAATCATATGGGATCCAAAATAACCGGCGACGAACGGATCATGGCCATCGTGCTTAAGGTCTGCCGGGAGCGGGGGCTGTTTTTCGTCGACAGCAAAACCAACTACCACTCCGTCGTTGGCAAACTCGCGGTTAATATGGGCATGCCGCCGGTCGCCAATCATATTTTCCTGGATGACCTCCACACCACCAGTCATATCAGCAAACAAATGAAATTAGTTGAAGACTTTGCCAGAGAACATGACAACTGCGTGACTATTGGCCATGTAGGAACCCAAGGCAAGAAGACGGCTGAAGTGCTGAGAAGCAGCGCCGCCGATATGCAGGGACGAGTCACTTTCGTCGGCATCAGTGATTTGGTGCGTGATATCTGGGGCTGGCAGCCTTCGCCTATATTACCGTCAAATAATAACTGATTCCATCGGCGATGGCCTTGGCGATTTTGAGCTGGCCTCTGCGATCCGTCAACATGGCACGGTCTTCGGCGTTGCTCAGAAAGCCGGTTTCGACGATAACCGCAGGATCGGCTATCTGATTGAGCAGGTAGAACGGCCGCCCATGCTTGATGAACCCTTTATTGCCGTAAAGCTGGTCGAGCTGCTGCTGAATGGCGGAAGCAAGCAGCACGCTGCGTCCTTCATCCTGAAAGAGGACCAATCCGCCGCGTTTTGAAGTATTGCGTCCCCAGTTCACATGAAGGCTGACGACGATCAGCGTAGGGATTTGTTGGCTGAGTTCTTTTCGTTGGGCCAGATCGCGGAGATGTCTTGATCTGCTGCCTAACCAGTGATTATCATCGCTGAGCGCGTAATCGCCCGTCCGGTTCAGAACAGCGTGATAGCCTTGGCTGCGCAGCAGCATGAATACCTTTTGCGCGATCGCCAGATTGATATCCTTTTCCAGGTAATGCTGAAATGAAGTTCCTCCGTCGATACCGCCATGACCCGCATCCACGATAATCAAATCCCTTGGAAAGGCAGGATGCTCTTTGACCTCTTCGGCCGGTCCGGATGAAGACATAGCCTGCACAGGAAGGGCCATGGCAAGAGATGCTGCAATAAGGACGGGAACGGTCAGCTGTAAGAGCTTGTTCATACGTAAAGGCCATCCTTTCATGTAAGTAAAGTCCAGTTTTCTATTCTGGAAAATATCCAACCATCCATACCACAGCATTAGAATGTGCAAAATTCGGAAAAAAATGCATTTAACGGGTTCTGAATTATTTGAAGTGACTCGTTGTTTTCGGTTCGTTTAAAAAGCTGCGGATTTGCGCAAGCTATAATCATTACAGCTGCGGAAGGGGATACGCGGATGGCCAGTGGAGATGAACTCGTAAAATATATTACAGAACGTGTCGTAACGTTTATGGAGACGCCTAAGGAGGAACGGAGGCGGCATACCAAGCCGAAGGAGCCTTGGACCGCAAAATGGTTCGGCATGATCCCGCTTGGATTATCGCTGATGAAGAAGCAATCTCCGAAGAGAAAGTCAAAATCATGAGTGAAAAAAAGACGCCCAAGCCGAACATTCCGGCAGGTCGTCTTTTTTAATCCCATTAGAGATGAGATAAGTTCATATTGCGGAATTCTCCGTGCGAAAGAAGTGACGAAGCGGGTAAGTAACGACTGCCATTCTTTCCAGATGCAGCGTATAGCACGTTACCTTCCTTATCGGCCGCAGACCAGGTGTGGAGCCCTGTAATGGCAAAAGGGGCTCCATAGTTGGCATTATGGCCCGGTGAAGTGAATACTAGGCTCATATGCTCAGCCTTAACGGCTTGGATTAAGTCACCCGTTCCTTTGAATGAAAGCTTGGGCGAAGTTAACCACAACAGATTGTCGTAGGGGTCGCTTGCCCGCTGAGGCTCAGGGACTGTCGCCGCCGTAAGTTGAATTCCCCGCTGCGCAGTGAGTGCACCGCTGGCCGAATCTTTCTCAGTGGCATCGAAGGGCAGCTCCTCCGCAGAGATCCCATGGATATAAATCGCCCTCTTCCCTGGTTGCATCACCTTCCAGACCGGCAGCAACGCGGAATACTGCGCCTCTATACTTACGCCTGCAGAGAGCTTAAAGCTCGCGTTCAGAATACCCTGCTGCTTCAGGCGGTTGTATAGAGCTTGCGAATTGTACGGCATGGCTTCATCCCGTCCGTATTCACTGAGCATATAACTCCCATCATCGGTTGAAGTGAGAATCATATAGCCGATCGGCTTGCCGTTTTGGCTAACCGTGGCCAGCCAGCTGTGTGTACCGGGTCCTAGCGGATCATAGGAGATGCTGGCATTCTTCCATTTTTCAAAGGAATCCTGATGTGACAACT
The DNA here is from genome assembly GCF_009807035.1 of Paenibacillus dendrobii. Taxonomy (GTDB): domain Bacteria; phylum Bacillota; class Bacilli; order Paenibacillales; family Paenibacillaceae; genus Paenibacillus_AQ; species Paenibacillus_AQ dendrobii. The sequence continues at coordinate 2,055,675 of NZ_WUBI01000001.1, read as the reverse complement.
CGTCGGCCACGTCCTGTGTAAAGCTTTGTAATGAAGAAGGCGTGGCGGCGAGCTTTTGACTGAACACCATATTTTTAAGGGCGTCCGCTGTATTTATAGAAACGCTTTGCTTGACGGATGAGGTTTTGGCTGCCGCTTCCGCAGCGTTTGTTCCCGCTGACATGAAGCACCCCGTGAGGAGAAAGACGACAGCTGCTTTTGCGGTGAAAGAGATCATATTCATTGGGTTACCCTTTCTTGTGTTTCAAAATTACCTTCAGTGTAGCGGACAAGCCCTGAAAAGACTGTTGCAAGCTGTCGCGCGGCAATCCTGGGACCGGGTTCTATTTTTGCCTTCTTTTGTCTAATGTCATCTACCGGAGGAACGCAGGTGAAACAGACCGCAGGTTATGGCGGACAGTTGTACTTTGGGTTCGTATTGCCATGTCGTTTCACTGCGTCTGCTGGCATATTGCTCACGGATGGCAGCCAGCTTTTCCTCATCCTCTTCCTTGAGCAGATCCTCGTAGTAAATGTCGATTACGGCAAGCTCCTCACTCAGTCGTTCTCTGGCCTGCTCAGCCCATCCATAATCCATTTCCGCCAGCATACGGGTCATATAAGCCTCAAGAGAGATGGCAGCTTGCGGAAGCGATACAGTGGCAGGCTGAATATGAATATTTTCCGGCAGGCGGGGACTCAAGGTCACGCCGTGCAATCGTTCGGGAAAGGGAGAGATGATCCTTCCAGTGACGAGCGATATTCCGACAAAATGAAGTTCTTCCTTCTTCACGTCGCAGGACATTTCCGCTTTGAAGCAAACGCCAAGCCATGGTTCGTAGGCCGCAGAGAAAAGCGTCTCGCGCTGGAGCGCCGCGGGCTGCTCGAATAGGTAAAGGCAGGAGCCTTCCTGCCGCGCAGCATTCCAAATCTGCTGAAGCCTGTTGCTGCCATAAGTCACATCCTCGCGCTGTATCCTTCCCGGTCCAATGCGCGGCACCATGGGGGCGGTACCGAAGTAGCGGGAGAGGATGCTGTCCTGCTGTGGTTTCGTTTGCGGAATGCTGTCGTCCATTTGATTATTGTCATATTGTTCAGGATCAAAAACGAAAGTGAAGGAAAGGGTTTCCGGTTCTGCGCCCGTTCTCTCGACGAATCCCCAGTAATAGGGCCTGTTGGTCAGCTGTTTGTCAGCCTGGGGAGACAGCTTGACTGTCACATGGTATGGCGATTTTTCGATGATCTGACATTCCGTGCTTTCCAGATAGGTCATCATGTGGTCTTGAACCTGCTGCGATGACATGCTCACGTTATGCTTCCTCCTCCCTCATGGTTTCCGATTCGTAATCAACCTGCTGTTTAATTTGATCCAGCGTTTGGCCGAGTGAGCTGACCTTTTGCCGGATTTCCTCATTGGAATCAGACTCCAGGAACAACTTATATAAGCTTTTCTCCAAGGACTCCTGTTTTTCAAACCGTTCGAGAATCACGTCCAAACCGCCAATGACCATTTCGAACATATTGATCTTTTCGTGAAGCAGATGCAGGATATGTTCCTCGATCGTTCCGGAAGTGGACAAGTTGTATATTTGCACGTCCTTTTGCTGTCCCAGCCGGTGAACCCGGCCAATTCGCTGTTCTACCCGCATGGGGTTCCACGGCAGGTCAAAGTTGATCATATGGTGGCAGAATTGCAGGTTAATGCCTTCGCCGCCTGCCTCGGTCGCGATCATGACCTGGGCGCGTCCCCGGAACAAATCCATCATCCAATCTTTTTTGCCCCGATTCATGCCGCCGCGGTAGGGAACGCAGATCAATCCGTGCTTCTGAAAATATTGGAGCAGATATTCCTGGGTAGCACGGTATTCGGTGAACACGATGACCTTTTCATTCATTTGCTTGATCAGTTCGATTGTTTTTTCGGCCTTTGTGTTCGCCTTGATGGCTTTGATGGCATTGACCAGCTCCCAGACCTTGGCGGTGAGGGGGGACTCGTCCGGAATTTTTTTCGATAGATTTACCAAGGTGAGGAATACGGCATCACGGCTGCTGCACACTTCCCGTTGCAAGGTAACGAGCGACAGCATACTGCTTAAATTCCCCTCTGAGGCCTTATACTGGTCTTTGACAAAGGCTGTCACACCGTCATATAAGGCTTGTTCTTCGGCAGATAATTGAAGGCTGATATTGCTCACATTCCGCTTCGTAAAATATACCGGGCCTTCGCCGCGTCGATTGCGGATCATGACCTTGGCGAGTTCATCCTTCAGTTGTTCCTGATTCTTGGGCTGGCGCTTGCCGACGACGAAATTCGTGGAAAAGTCTCCCTGGCGGCCTAGCTGTCCCGGCTTCAACAGCGTGATGAGATTGAAGAGCTCACTCATGTCGTTTTGCACCGGCGTGGCAGTCAGCAGGAGACAATATTTCTTGCGAAGCTTCTGAATGAACTGATAGTTCGTCGTTTTCTTGTTTTTCAGTTTGTGGGCCTCATCGATAATTAGCATGTCGTATTCCTGTTCGAGCAGGAAATCTTTATGCGGATCACGCTTGGCTGTATCCATGGAGGCAACCACGACATCGGAATGCCAGGTGTAGGCTTTTTTCTGGGCAACGGCGGAAATGCCGAATTTGCTGTTCAGCTCTCGCACCCATTGCAGTACGAGCGAGGCCGGTACGAGAATCAGGACTTTGGAGACGAGACCGCGTATCATATATTCTTTTAAAATCATGCCGGCTTCTATCGTTTTGCCGAGTCCGACCTCATCAGCCAATATAGCTCTTCCGGACATTTCGAACAGCACCTTGTGCGCCGTGTCGAGTTGGTGGGGGAGCGGGGAAAGGCCTTGCAAATGCTTCAGGCACTGCAGCTCATCAAAGCTTGTGACCAGGCGCGCTTCTTCTCCCTGGATAGCCAGCTGTGCTAGCCGCCAATCGCCCCAGGGCCCGCCTTTTTCGAGACGGTTATTCAGCTGCTCGAGCCAGCTGCGATCGATATGGAGAGGAACCGGGAGTTCCTGCGGCTGTCCGTTTGCACTGGGTTGGGAAGTATTCATGCCCCGTACCTCCTTCGTTTTCGTATCATGCGTATAAGGATTTGCTTGATCCAAGTAATGTGTAGTATGCACGTAAAAGGAAGAGTTCATAACAGGGCCGAATCGGGCTTCGTTCATAAGTAAGGGATGATTTTCATGAATATTTTCAAAGTGCGTAAATCAAAAAAGTGAGATAGATGGAGAAAAGAAGAGTTTGTCCCCTATTGAAGAGCTTACATGCCTTAAATTTCAGGGTGTCTTTGTAGAGTTACAATATGTGGTATAGTATAATGAGTAATGAACACTATATATTGTGCGTGAAGAACGAAAACGTGTTTTTGTGCCTTCATCTTATGAAATAAAATGAACTAAAGTTTTTCTCTTTTATAGTTCGATTTTAGGTATGGAATGAGCGAGAGATAGGGCCGGAATTTAGCGCTTGAGTTCATTTCGCGGTGTGTATGTGAATAATACCAATATCATGGGAGGTTGTTTCATTTGGGTATGATTCAGCAGAAGCAAAAGCTTGAAGGATTGAGCGAAAAAATCTTTTTGGACCGTTATGCCTGGAAGGACCCGGATACGAGCCATGCGAAGGTCGGGGACGTCGTTCTGGTGTTGACCAAAGACGATCCGAAGTTTCCTACCAAGGAAGTCGGAGAGATCGTGAGCCGTGAAGGCAGCATCGTGACGGTCAAAACCCGCCGCGGTGAGCTCGTTGAATCTCATGTGGATAAATTGACTTTAAATATAGAGAAGACACCGGAAGAAATGTGGAACCGTTTGGCGGAAGCCATGTCTTCCGTGGAAGAGACCCCGGAGCTGCAGGAAGAGTGGCAGAAGAAGTTCCGCTATATTCTGGATGACTGGAAACTGGTTCCCGGCGGGCGCATTGCTGCCGGCGCAGGCGCCAGCGATGAGCTGACCCTGTTCAACTGCTATGTCATTCCATCGCCTAAAGACAGCCGCGGCGGCATTATGGCTACGCTGTCCGAAATGACGGAAATTATGGCCCGCGGCGGCGGGGTTGGGATCAACTTATCTTCTTTACGTCCGCGCAGAGCCGTCGTCAAGGGCGTTAACGGATCTTCCAGCGGCGCTGTTTCCTGGGGTGGACTGTTCAGCTACACGACCGGGTTAATCGAGCAGGGCGGCAGCCGCAGAGGCGCCCTCATGCTGATGATGAACGACTGGCATCCGGATATCCTGGATTTCATCACCGTCAAGCAAACGATGGGACAGGTTACGAATGCGAACTTGTCCGTATGCGTGAGCAACGACTTCATGAAGGCCGTTAAAGAGGATCGCGACTGGGATCTCGTATTTCCGGATACGAATGAGCCGGATTATAACGAAATCTGGGACGGCGATCTCGACAAGTGGAAAAAGGAAGGACGCAGCGTCATTCATTACCGCACCGTCAAAGCGCGCGAAATCTGGCATACGATCATCGAATCGGCCTGGAAATCCGCGGAGCCCGGTGTGGTATTCATGGAATACTACAACCAAATGTCCAACAGCTGGTATTTCAACCCGATCATCTGCACGAATCCTTGCGGTGAGCAGGGATTGCCGGCTTGGGGCGTCTGCAACCTGTCCGCCGTGAATCTCTCTAAGTTCTATGATGAAGAGAAACATGACGTGGCATGGGATGATCTGGCGCTAACCACTCGTTATTCCGTGCGTTTCCTGGATAACGTCATCAGCAAGACGCCTTATCATTTCGAGGAAAACGAGCGGAACCAGAAGAAAGAACGCCGCGTAGGTCTTGGCACCATGGGTTTGGCCGAGCTGATGATCAAATTAAACATCCGATATGGCAGCCCGGAATCCATGGAATTTCTGGATAAGCTCTACGGATTTATTGCCCGCGAAGCCTATTTGGCGTCTTCCGAGATTGCAGGGGAGAAGGGTTCCTTCCCGGCATTCGACGCGGAATTGTATCTGCAAAGCGGCTTTATGAAAAATATGACCGAGGCATATCCTGAGGTCGGCGATGCTGTCCGTGAAAGCGGCATGCGGAACGTCACCGTCATCACGCAGGCTCCTACGGGAAGCACGGGTACGATGGTAGGCACTTCGACAGGCATTGAGCCGTACTTCGCATTCAAGTATTTCCGCCAAAGCCGTCTCGGCTTTGACGAACAATTCGTGCCGATCGCGCAGGATTGGCTCGACGCCCATCCTGGAGAAGAGCTGCCGGATTACTTCGTAACCGCCATGGATTTGTCCGCAGAGGATCATATCCGCGCCCAAGCGGCAATCCAGCGCTGGGTTGACAGCTCCATCTCGAAGACGGCGAATTGCCCTGCGGACTTTACGGTGGAAGAGACAGGGCGCCTGTATGAGCTGGCTTTCGATCTGGGCTGCAAAGGCGTGACGATCTACCGTGACGGTAGTCGCGATGTGCAGGTCTTGCAGACCGAGAAGAAGGAAGACAAAAAGCAAGATACCGCAGTGAACGAAGCGGCCAGTACGAAAGAAACAGAAGTGCAGGAGCCTGCGGCCAAACTGCAACCGGCTATGGGCGAGTCCGGAGCGAAAGTCGTCGACAAGCAGTACAAGCGCCGCCCGCAGGTGCTGCGCGGAGCAACCTACAAAATTAACACGCCATTCGGCATGGCATACATCACCATTAATGATTTGGACGGCATTCCAAGCGAGATTTTCCTCAATGTAGGCAAAGCCGGTTCGGACGTCTTTGCGATGGCGGAAGCCCTTGGACGCGTCTGCTCGCTGTTCCTGCGTTACGGGGATCACGGTCACAAGGTCGAGCTGCTCATCAAACATCTGAAGGGCATTGGCGGTTCCGGAGCCATTGGTTTCGGCGCGAACCGCGTCGAGTCCATTGCGGATGCCGTGGCCAAAGCGCTCGAAACGCATGTGCAGGCAGGCTACGACGAGGATCATGATCCGGCACCGGTTGCGGCGACGCTGGCCCCTGAAACGGCCGATCACGGCGGCGGTCAGGACCACCGCTATGACGATCCGAAGGCATCTCGCGATCTTTGCCCGTCCTGCGGTTCCGCGACGCTGATTAATATCGAAGGCTGCAAAACCTGCGGAAATTGCGGATACAGCAAGTGTTCGTAATATAGAGAATGTGTGGCGTCATAATTATTGAGAAAACTTTTTAAATTATTGAGAATAAAATTTCATAATTAATGATAAATGTATAATCATGCATCTATATACATTGACTTGTTCTGTTGCTTTATGGGCGGAGCTGCCGATGTAGAAGCAATGGTTATAAACGAAGGCGTTGAAGTTGTTGTGGATCTGCGAGAGGAAGCAACGGAGTGTGCAAATCCGACAGATCATGTTCGCTGGGTGAAAGTTCCGCTTGACGACAACACGAAAGAAAATGAAGCAGATCTCTTTGAAAAGCCGATTAATGAAGATTTTGTTGCGTATAATGATGGTAAGAAAGTTGTCTTTCACTGTGGCGGAGGCAAAGGTCGGACTGGGACCGTTGCTGCTGGCGTACTGTTAGAGCTAGGACTCCCGAATTCGGTCGATGATGCTGAATCAAAGGCAAGCATCAGAAATATTAACGATATTAAGCCTATGCAAAAGGAATTATTGAAAAAAATATATGCAACATAATCAGAATAAAAGAGAGGCATCCACTAAAATGGATGCCTCTCTTTTATTCTGATTTCTTAAGGCACTCTATCTTCAATACAAAGACATCATTTTTACTGGTGTGTCTCTTTTGGGTTATAGCCAATTCTTTTTTCTTCACCAAATATGTCCCATTTGCGTTACGTGGATGGGATTCGTGATACGGTGATCTTATCGTTATTCTAGATGGAGGAAGGTACTACACACCTGTGCCAGAATGGGGGGGGCTCTTTTTTGGAGAACACAGAGTTCATGCAGATTATTCTCTAAAGTATTTTACGAAGGGCAGTCCTGCCTACAAGTTGAATGAGTTTCTTTTCAACAAAGATAATCATGAGCAGGGGTATGCTCGAAGGCGTTTCTTCGAGGTCGTTCTGTTGTTTGAGGATTCGCTTGAAAAGGATGCGTTTCTTGAATACGTCCATCACTACAAAGACGATTATCTGAAAAGATTAGCAGCCTTAGATGGCGAATGGTCATGGATAGAGTTGGTCATGGATAGAGTCCAACACCAAACGGCAGCTCGTTAAATTTCGAGACTTGACCGGTTAGATCGAGATTATGATGGGATCATTCGGGAATGGAAGCACATTACACGCGAAGTTGGTGCTGACATTGTCTGCCTGGATAATGAAACCTTGTTCGATAGTCGAAAGTTTAAAACAATGGGTGACTTTGGAAAGGTGATGGAGGATCAGTATTTAAGCCTCCTGGCATACGTGGCTGAACAGGAGCGTAAGAAGAACCGGCAGCGGCAGGCGGAAGGTATTGAAGTTGCACGTATGGAAGGAGTTACGTTTGGTAGACCCCGGAAGGAAATCGATGATCGTTTTCTTTAGGTCCAAATTTTTGTAAGACGACAAGAACATTTTGGTGGTCAGATGGGATTGTTCTTGAACCAGTAAACTCATCGTGTGAAGAAATAAAGAGAGCGACGAAAACGGAAACATGGAGTATTATCGCCTTCTTTCTCAAAGAAGCAGATATCAAAAAAAATTATTAAAAATTGTCACAAATCCACCCGCTTCACTATCTTAGTTTATGAAAGACAAAAAGGGGGAAGGGAGGTATCAACGATGAAACAGTTTGATGTGGCAATCATCGGTGGAGGTATTGCAGGATTGGTTGCTGCTATTGACTTGGCTCAGGCAGGTAAGTCTGTTGTCCTGTTGGAGAAGTCCAGCCAATTTGGTGGTCGGGCTATATCCGTCAAGAAAAACGGGGCTACCTTCGATCAAGGTGCTCATGCAATAATCAGGGGAGGGGCAGTAGATGAAATCTTTCAAGATTTAGGCATAAGAATGGAAGGGGGATCCCCCTCGGCTAACATATCATTTCTCTGGAACAATCAAGTATCTCATATATTTCGATTTTTTTTCTCTCAAAACTTGAGATGGTTAGGAAAGATAGAGTTTTTTAAATTTTATAATAAGTTGACAAAAATCGATGCTGATTCCGTGCCGGCTATCAGCCTGCGGAGTTGGCTGGAACAAGAAATTCGCGATCCGATGACTCGTCATATCGCTTACGCCATGTTCCGGGTAAGTTCGTATTTACATGCTCCTGATCACCAATTGGCGGGCCCTGCCTTACGTTCGATAGCACGCACGACGAAAAAGAATAGCATTATCTATGTACAGGATGGCTGGCAAACTCTAATTGATCAACTTTACGAAAAAGCAGTTCAGTCAGGCGTATCGATGATGATAAGAAAAAACGTAACGCAAATCAAGCATGATGGGGCCGTTCGCAAGATAAGGTTTGCTGACGGACAGGAGATGGACATCACGCATGTGATTTCCGCCACCCCACCTGCAGTAACCTCCCGACTCTTGGAAGATGAGGGAAGTAAGTCGGTTTTACGTTGGAAAGAACAAGCTCGTGTCATTAAGGCGGCAAGTTTGACTCTTTCTTTGAAGCGGCTTTCCGCACCAGATCATTTTGCGGTTTTGGGTGTGGATCAACCCATATACTTCGTGAATCAATCGAAATTTACTCGATTAAGTGAGGATGACACTCCCGTGGTGAACATTGTTAAATATAATGGCACTGGTGGAACAGATCCAAAAACTGACGAACGATTTCTCAAACAAATGTTGGACCTGATCCAACCGGGCTGGCAGGAGGAAGTCGTCGCCAAACAGTACCTCCCCAATATGGTGGTAGCCTATGACTATATGCACTTAGGCAGGGAAGATCGATTTCCGGGTCCAGCCGTACCCGAAATTGCAGGGCTGTATGTGGCGGGAGAGTGGGTCAGCCATGGGGAACAGCTGGCAGATGCTGCGGCGGCAAGCGGGAGACGTGCGGCGCGGTGCGTGTTAAAAGATATGGAGGCAGGCTGTAAGGGTGGTCGGGAAACCATTGTAGTGTGAATAACACGAAGAAAGCAGGTGGTTAACATGTTGGAAAACATAAAAACAGAACAATTCTATACCGAATACAAACCACTATTGTTCTCTCTTGCCTACCGTATGTTGGGCAGTGTCACAGATGCGGAAGATATTGTCCAAGAAGCCTTTTTAACCTTATATAAATCGGGGTCAGATCACATTCAAAACATGAAAGCATATCTGTGTAAAATCGTAACTAATGGCTGTCTCGGTCTGCTTCGTTCTACGAGGAAGCAACGGGAAAAATACATCGGGACATGGCTGCCTGAACCACTTGTGACAACAGCGAGTGAGGAAACAGATCCGATGCAGTCCTACTTACAGAAGGAATCGATATCTACCGCTTACTTGCTGTTGTTGCAGCAATTATCTTATGTGGAGCGGGCTGTCTTCTTGCTGCACGAGGTGCTGCAGTACGATTATAAAGAAATTGCCGACATTGTTGGCAAGAGTAGTGCGAACTGTCGGCAAATATTTCATCGAGCGAAACGCAGTCTTCATGTAAAAGATGATTCGGATCTTTTGGATCACTTCGATCAGGAGCAAACCACCAACTTGGTGGAGCAATTTATGCAAGCTCTTGCTTCCGCTGACGCAGCCCGAATCGTAGAATTCCTATCGACTGATGCAGTACTCATCACAGATGGGGGTGGTAAAGTAAAGGCACAACTGCAACCTCTTAATGGGCATATACCAATTTCCCATTTGACATCGAATTTCTTGAAAAAATTGCCTGGAAACTTAACTTACCGTCTCACCATGGTAAATGGACTGCCTGGAATCGTTGTATATTTGGATGGAAAAACGTTGACTGTCCTTTCATTCAAGATTCTAAATGGCCACATCGTTAATCTTTACTTTGTTATAAATCCAGATAAGTTGACACATGTGTTTTAGGTTATACACATTTGATAAGTTGTTTAGATCGATGTATATCAGCTGTTCCCTTCCTACTAAGTAATTCGTTTCCTGTCTTCTTGTTATTTTCATCTGGATCAACTTGCCCCTCAGTTGCTGTTTGCAGATTCTAGAGGCCTATCGTTTTTTAACATGGTGCTCGCTATGATATTAGATTTTCAGAAAAGATGTCACAAAACTACACCCTTCCGCATCTTAGTTTATGAAAGACAAAACAGCAAGGATGGTCGGAATGATGAAGAACAACACTTGATCATCCGGAAGCGCACTTTCAAAAAAAATCTTGATGAATGATTAGGAGGAACCACAATGTCCAACCAAGTAGAATTCGTTATCACGCGTACCGTAAATGCACCTAGTGAGCTTGTGTTCAAAGTTTTTACGAAACCTGAGCATTTGAAAAAATGGTGGGGTAATAAGGGTTTTGAGATGAATGTGACTAATTTAGATCATCTTCGTCCTGGAGGTCGCTTTCATTTCAACCAAAAATCTCCTGATGGCAAAGAATTGTGGGGGAAGTTTGTGTATCGTGAAGTGGTCGAGCCAGAAGATCTTGTGTTCATCAACTCTTTTTCCGATGAAGAGGGCAATACGATCCGTGCTCCATTTCATCCCACCTATCCATTAGAAATTCTGAATACCTTAAAGTTTAGGGAGCAGGAAGGTAAGACTACAATCACCATGCGTGTAGGTCCTTGGTCCGCTACAGAGGAGGAGCTCAAAACCTTTGAGGGGGGATTGGAGTCGGCTCAAAAGGCATTTGCTGTACTCTTTGACCGGCTTGAAGATTACTTGGCAAGTGTGGTTTCGTTGTAAATCAAACAAATCAACACCCATACAAAACAGTTGGTGATGATCGCTTGACATGGCGAATGGACGGCGAATTCGGTTTGTTCCTGTTCGACAAGCGGCAGTTGGCCACCCTTAAAAAAACAGCATTGGAAGGTTGATTCCACATGATTGGAACGGAAAGTAAGAAACAAGAAATTTTAAAAGCTTACCTGTTCAGACATGCTTGCAAGGTTTTTGACCCCAACAAAAAGATATCGGATGAAGATTTCGACTTTATTTTGGAGACGGGAAGATTGTCTCCAAGCTCATATGGACTCGAGCCTTGGAAGTTTGTCGTGATCCAGGATGCAGCGCTTCGTGAAAAATTAAAACCTGTAACTGGTGGTGCCCAGGGACAACTGCCTACTGCAAGCCATTTTGTGGTTATATTGGCGAGACAAGGCTTAAGGCATGATTCGGCTCACGTAATCAAGATGTTCAAAGACATTCATCATTTGCCTGAAGAAGTTGTACAGCGTGTTTGCGGTTTCTATAAATTATTCGTTGAAACCGAACTCGAAAATAATGATCGTCTCCTGTTTGAATGGGCAAGCAAACAAACATATATAGCAATGGGCAACATGATGACAACCGCAGCACTAATAGGCATTGATTCCTGCCCGATCGAAGGTTTCGATAATAAGCAGGTGACCTCTATTTTACAAAATGAGGGTATCATAAACACTAACGATTTCGGTGTAAACTGTATGGTCGCTTTCGGGTATCGGCAAGAGGATCCCAAGCATCCAAAAGCAAGACAAAATCTCGATGAGATTGTTGTGTGGCGATAAATGGTTAATAAAGTTGGGAAGTTACATTAAGCATCGTAAGAGCATTGTAACACTGCTACTCATGGATGTAAGGGTATTGACTGGTAAAAACGTGTCAAAACTTGATTTCTGGACGTGATGATTCCCCTAATTTGAGGTATAGAATGAACCAGGATTACCCAAAGTATAAAGGGTAAACTCAGATAAGCTGCTCTGCTTTCTCCTCTTCCCGGCCGTCCTATTGGGCGGCTTTTTGTTTTACCATCGTTAACTGTAATTGAAATGTATTATTAGTTAGGTTCTTCGTAATAATGTCCAAACTTAGACATGAAACAAAGTTTGGTTTGCCGGAGCTTTTTATCTGTCGAAATTATTCTTCAGGAATTTTTGAATAACCATTCGTCGTCTTATCTATACAGAAGATGACGAGATTTGGAGATGAATAAACATGAAATGTATACTTATTGGTATATGCCTTTTACGGAAGTAGCGAGGATCGAAATCGAAAATGATGGGGCAGAAGCATGCGAAACCCCAGGGGATATCCGGTATACTTTATCTACGAAGTCCGACACGGATGAACTCCTTCGTATTCAAGAAAATTGGTACTGCGATGACCTTATCTAGATCTGGATACGGAGCGTTTTAAGGAAGGGGAAGATCGCTTTAGGCGAGTCGAGACTTGATTCCATAATCGATGTATATAGGTGAATAAATATGCAAAACCAGTTTTGCGGGAATTCTCACTAATACTGAAAATAAGCATGATATCCGGCGTTTACTAAAGGAACTCCTCTCATTAAATATGAAAACACGCCTTGATGAAACAACACTTTTCCGTCGGATTTTCTCATCAATTTTGACAACACACAGTCTTCATAAAGACCAGCCACTGAGCTGGTCTTTTTTTATGGCATTTAGCCAGGCACCGGGCCTGTCCTCCATCTTCGCCCGTTGGCTGCTGCGTGAAGGCATCGCGGATATCTCCCTTCGTGTCGGGGGACGGCGAACGCTGAAGACGTTACCTTTTATACTGCTGTTTCCTGCGTTCATTGGCCTGATTGCTTACGGAATGGCCTGGACGACGGGGCTGGTACAATTCGTCACGCCGGACACGTTCATTAAAGCTCCGCCCGCGATTATCTTCTTAGGACTTTTGCTCATGCAAATGGTCGGCGGCACAGCAGTGGGCCTAATCGGGAGTGTCGGAGAGGAACTTGGCTGGCGCGGTTACATGCTCACTCGATTGATCGACGCCCGCGTTCCTTACCCGATGCTGACCAGCGGGATGATCTGGGGATTATGGCATCTTCCTGTGATGATTGCCGGTCTTTATTATTCCGGTCCCTATCCAGTCCTCTCCGTTATTTTGTTTATGGTTTCGGTGACTTCCTTCGGCTACATTATTGGACGTCTGCGGCTAACAACCGGCAGCATATGGCCCGCGTTCCTTCTGCATGCATCCTGGAATGCCGTGATCCAAGACGTCTTCGATTCCTTTTCCAAAGGTGAGAATGTGCTGCTATGGACGGGGGAGTCAGGGATTTTAGTGGCTCTTGCCTTACTGGCCTCGGCATGGATCATTTCGAGGAGGCCGATGAGCGTGAGGCGGTTATAAGAAGAGGCTCCCCTAAGGGGAGCCTCTTCAAATTCAAGGATCGATGGTTGCCGTTCCATTGAACCTTAGTATTTCTTCGGCGGCTTAAGACGCCAGACTTGGGTTTGCTTTAAGCTTCTTTGATCACTGCTTTTTTTAGCGGGACTTCGGAAGAATCCTCAGTGGTTCGTGATGTACGCTTGATAAAAAACGACAGCAGCAGGCCGACGACCCCAATTCCAATAATGACAACGTAAGCATCGTTAATTCCTTGGATGGTGGCTTCTAGAATCATATGTTCCTGGGTACCGCCTGTTGTGCCTGCGGCCATCATATCGGTCAGATGCGTCTTCGTCCGGTCCGTCATGACCGTGACCAGCAGAGAGGTTCCTACCGCACCTGCCACCTGTCTTACGGTATTGGAAATCGCCGTGCCGTGCGCATTCAATCGTGAAGGCAACTGGTTCAGACCGGCGGTCTGGATAGGCATCATCAGCAGGGCCATGCCGATTCGGCGACCGGTCGACATGAGCAGCAGATAGACATAGCTGGTCGAGTCTGTCAAATGGATGAAGCCGGCCGTGGTTGCGATCGTGATGATCAAACCGGCGATGGCGAGCCATTTGGCGCCGAACCGATCGAACAGCCGACCAGTGACGGGCATGAGTAAACCCATCACGAGCGCGCCGGGAAGCATCAGCAGACCGGATTCCAGTGCGGAATAGCCTCGCGCATTCTGGAGGTAGAGCGGAAGCAGCATCATGTCCGCATACATCACCATCGTTACCATGATGTTAATGACCGTGGTGAGTGAGAACATATTATACTTGAATGCCCGGAGATCCAGCAGGGGTTTCTTGGAAGTCAGCTGTTTCCAAACAAAAAGCCCGAGAGCTACGATGCCGACGGCAATGGACAGAAGAACTTCGCTGCTGGACCATCCTTGGCTACCTGCTAGGCTGAATCCGTAGAGCAGCGTGCCGAAAGCAATGGTTGACAGGAGGACACTGAGAATATCCATTTTGGAGCGAACAGGCTCCGAAACATTTTTCAGATAAACAAAACCGCAGACGATGACCAGGACGGCGAGCGGAATCATTCCATAGAACATCGTTTGCCATTTGTAGTTTTCCAAAATATATCCTGCTAGCGTAGGTCCGATCGCCGGGGCGAAAATGATGGCAAGTCCCATCATCCCCATGGCGGCGCCCCTTTTTTCCGGAGGGAACAACACCAAGATCACATTGGTTAGAAGCGGCATAATAATGCCGGCACCTGCAGCCTGGATCATCCGTCCTGTAAGGAGAACGGGGAAATTGGTCGCAATGGCGGACACGATCGAACCCGCGAGAAAGATCAGCATCGATGCCTGAAAAAGCTGGCGAGTGGTAAATCTCTGCATTAGATAAGCAGTAATAGGAATCAGAATTCCGTTGACCAGCATATAACCGGTAGTCAGCCATTGAGCTGTGGTAGCCGAAATATTAAAGTCAACCATCAATTTTGGCGTCGCCACGCTCATGACGGTCTGATTCAGTGTTGCCAGAAAAGCCCCCAATATCATGATGATTAAAATGGGGCCTTTCTTTACGGAACTGAAGGTTGTTTCCATACGGTTACTCAACTTACTCCTTTCTTTTCTCTCTAGATATAATTTACAATGTGTAGGATAATCAACATTGTATAAATTAGATTATAGTCAGAATGATTTAACGAATACAAACTACGATTTTTGTTGAAATGTAAAGTAATTTACGCATCACCTCAAAGTGTTCATTAAATTGGAGATCTACTGCATTATTTTAAAAATTGTATATTTAAATATGAAAAGAAAGGAATGAAAATGATGCCGGGCCATTCTAAGCATCCCATAGACCCTCGAATTATCCGTACAAGGCAGTTAATCAAGGAAGCTTTTATCGATTTGGTCCAAGAAATGGACATCGAAAAAATGACGATCAGCCGAATCGCCGACCGCGCAACGATTAATCGGGTTACGTTTTATCTTCATTATCGCGATATTCCGGATATGTTGGAAAAGATGGCGGATGAGATGATTGAAGATCTTCAGCTGGTATTAAACCAAGATGTCGCCGATGAAGAGGATTGGTTGATGCTGGTAAGGCTTCTTGAATATATCGCCGAACATGCGAAATTCTATAAGGTGGTCTTGGGTACGAAACGAGCCTCCGTCTTTACCGAACGGTTGTTAAACATGCTAACCGGGGTAATTACATCAAGAATCGAAATGAGGGGACCCGAATCATTGGTTTATAAATTGGGCATTCAAAAAGACATTGCCATTTGGCACGGTTCCTCGGCTCTAATCGGTACCATCGTGTCCTGGCTGCGGAACGATATGCCATACACGCCGACTTTTCTGGCAAAACAATTTTTTATGATCAATAATAAGGGACTATATTAAATTGAAGTCATTATGTTGCGCTTGTAATAATCAGGGATTCATCCATATTGTTAACTGGACAAACCACCTATGAATTCAGGGTTCTATCCTCTTTCTGGAGTAAGCATCGGCGTATGAAATTGAGGTCAAGCGCTCATCTTATGAGTGGAGGTGAACGTCATGTCTGGAAGAAACAACAAGCCGAAGAACGACGGACCTGCCTCTTCTCCTGGACGGCTCGATCAATTCGGCGAGAAGCTGACAGAAGATCAAGGCAACAAATCGACGAACCGGGGTAAAAACAACCGAAAGAACGGGTGAGTAGAGACCTTCGCCTTTTTTTCGGAGAGATTTCCAAAAAAAGAAACGGTGGCCTTTAACCGGCAGCCGTTTCTTTTTCATGCATGTTTCTCTACGCATGTCTAATCGCGTAATCATAAGATATTCGGGGCAATAATAGCATGGCATATCCATTCCTCGACATTTATAATGAATTCTATAGCCGCCCGGCAGCTAGGACCGGGCACGAAAGGGGGAATTCAGGCTTTGTCGCTAGTAGGTGAGGAACGCAAGACCTTCATAATGGATCTACTGAACCTGGAGGGTCAGGTCAAGACCTTCGATCTAGTCCATCGACTGGACGTTTCCTCCGAAACGATCAGGCGATATCTCGAAGAACTGGAGAACGAAAATCGTCTGAAGCGTGTTTACGGGGGAGCCGTCAAGATCAATCTGAACGGGGGAGAGCCTTCCTATCTGAAGCGCGAGGTGCTCAATGCGGAGGTGAAGAAGCTTATCGGCAAGGCAGCCGTTTCACTGGTTGAAGATAACGACGTGATTTTCATCGACGATGGCACCACCCCTCTGCAGATGATTCATTTTCTCATGAACCGCTCCAATCTGACCGTCCTCACCATGTCCATGCCCGCTCTTCACTTGCTCATCGAGTACAAGAACAAGGAGCTGTTCTCCGGCGAGATCTACTTGATCGGGGGCAAGGTGAACGCGACGCATTCCCGGGTGACCGGCTCGATCGCGGAGAAGATGGTATCGTTGTTTAATCCGAACAAAGCCTTCATTTCCATCGACGGCATCACCTTGAACAAGGGAGTAACGGCCTTCGATCCCGATCGGGGGCAATTGGCGAACCGGGTCATCGAGAATTCGAAGCAGACGATTATCATGACCGATGACACCAAGATCGGCTTGACGCAGCTGTATCGGATGGCGGACTGGCGGGACATCGACGTCGTCATTAGTAATGCGGCTCTGCCCAAGGGATGGGAAAGCACGCTGAACGACAACGACGTCACCTGGATCAAGGCGGAATAATGATATCGATTTGAAAATAGCTAAAAAGCCCCACCCTCGCTTATTCAGCGGAGGCGGGGCTTTTTGCGTTGCATAGCATTTCCCGTCGCCGGTTTAATCTACCTTATTCAAATGATTGAATTAAGTTGTAGATCGCTTGCGTTGCTTCTGCACGAGAGGTAAGAGCGGTTGGTTCGAAGCGTCCTGCTTGACGTCCCTTCAATAGATTCGCATGTAATGCTGCATTGACGTAAGGAAGCGCCTGTTGGCTAATTTTGGCTTCGTCAAGGAGGTTCGCAGGGGTGCGCTCGAGATTTTGTTCCGTTTGATGTTCGTAAGCTCGCACAAGCATTATTGCCATCTCTTCACGGGTGATGTTGCGATTCGGCCCGAATGATTGAGTTGATGCGCCAGTGACGATTTTTGCAGCATATGCCGCATTCACTTCATCTGCATACCATGCGTTTTCGGTTACATCGCTAAATGGAGATGCAGCCGAAGATGTAGTCAGACCAAGCGCTCTGGCAATGAGTGCCGTGAATTCTGCGCGGGTCACGTATTGGGATGGCGCAAAGCTTGAGTTCGTCACACCTGTAACGATATGCTTCGCTGTCAGTTCCCGGATCGCATCGTATGCCCAGTGCTGGGCATTTACGTCGTCAAATGTTTTTTCAAAGAACAATACCGCGTAGGGGCTGAAATGATCAAGTTCGATTTCGATCGCCGTGTTCCCCTGAACGAGTGTTCCTCCCAAGTATAGCGGGCTCTCGTTCTTCTGAATCCAATAAATACCGGCGAGCTTAGGATTCATCCCTCCAGGAATCGGGAACGACACCGTTACAGGTTTCGGAAATGCACTCAGGTTGTACGTTTTCCTGGATGCATCCGTTATGAAGATCGATAGATCGAACATGTTGCCGCCGAGCTTATAGCTGCCGCTGCCTGCCAGGCTTGCCTTCCGGAGCGTCTCATTTGCGTATACTGCTGCAAGCGGTTCGATTTTCACCGTAATCATTGCGGATTCATCAGCCGTTGGCAGCAAATGTCTTAATGCTTGCAAGAGATCGGCGGGGACGATCAGTTTAACGTTCTCGGCTTGGACGGTTAGGGTACGGCCATTCAGTTTATCCGTTTGCGACACGGGAATCATGACGCGGTTTTTACCTTCGGTCAGTTGAACGGATACGGATGGGCTATCGGCGTTCAGATCCTTATCTTGAATGGCGACGGCATCCGAAGGAAGCTCTGGGTTAACCTGAGGTTTAGATGGGAGTTCAGATGAGCCTCCGGATGAAGATCCAGTCGATTCCCCAGGCGACGTCTCGGTCGATGCTTTATCCCGATCGACGTTCACTACATATTCCTTGGTTGTGCTATGGTCGTGTGCTGTGACAAGGACGGAGATGCGGTTGTTCCCTACATTCAATTCAGGTCCTCCGGTAATGCGAACCGTTGCGGCGGGATCCTCTGCCGCGTAAGTGACTTGGGCTACGGACACTCCGTTGGATACGTTTAGGGTGTATTCAAGCTTATCCGGTGCAAAGTCCGCTACGGTCGTCCCGTTGATACGCAGATCCGTTAGGTTTGCATTTGACGATACCGCCTCAGGCAGCCTTGTGATTAGGATGTGATATGCAAGTTTTGTAATGCCATCTTGCGCTGTGACGGTCACAGTGATTGGATTCTCACCGATGACTAATGGGTCGCCGCCAAGAATTTCTACGGCTGCAGCAGGGTCCGCTGCCTCATACGTCACCTTGGTTACCGATGTCTCGTAAGGAACCGTTAGCGCATAATCGAGCTTGTCCGGCGCAAAATCTGCTATCGCTTTTCCATTTACGTTCAGCTGCAGCAGTGACGCATCGGATGGAAGAGGGGCGTCTGCCCGTTGTACATGGATAACGTAAGTTTTGCTGCTGCCATCCAGTGCGGTTACGACAACTGACACCAGGTTATCGCCAACCTGCAGATCCATTCCGCCGGTCACGTTGACGGTCGCATCAGCATTCTCTGCTGTGTACGTGACATCGACTGAAGTGGTAGAGTGAGATACGTTTATCGCATATTCAAGCTTATCCGGTGCAAAGTCAGCTACGGTCGTCCCGTTCACCTGCAAATCAAGCAACTGCGCGCCCCGGCCCGCGATCTTCTCGCCGGTAAAATCAATTTCGCTCATGCTGGTGAACTTCTTGGTTGTATCGGTATTATAAGTGCCTGTAACTAAAAATTTAACGTATCGACCCTGTACGTTTCTGTCGAGAGCGACAAAATCTTTGTATACGGAACCCGTCCAGGTTTTGCCGAACTCACCGGATACTTTATTCGCTGCGTCGCTCAGAAAGCCTGGATCACTCAGATCGGTTAGCTTGTCTGAAGCATACAGTTCAAATTCCTTGGGGAATTCCATCGCCGATTGATTCGGCCGGCTCGTACGTTGAATGCCGCTAAGTCGATAGGAGTCTTCCATGTCGATGATGACCCAATGCGGGAAATCAGCTACAGGATCTTGCCATTTGGAATGCCAGATGGTGGTCTGATCGCCGTCCAAAATGTTAGCTGCAAAGGCATCTTCATTGTCTGCATAGGAGCTAAAGGAATCGATGGTAAAGTCCGATTTTGGAAGGAAGTTGTACACCACGACTTCTTTCGCCGTTTGTAATTCCCACATTAAATCGATATAAGACTGGTCGATTGTGACTGCATCATCTCCTGCGCTCAAAGACTTCGCGGCAGTTAGCTGCCGAATCAGTGCTTCCTTCGCTTGCGCTGGAAGAGAAACTCCTGGCGTTGCAGAGACATACGTTATGAATTTCTCGGTCTCGGCGATTTTAGCCTTTAATTGTTCAAAAGAGTACTTCGTTTGTGTCATGTAGGAATCGGATAACGCTTTGGCTTCAGTAGCAGAGAGCGCGCGTTTCCATATTCTCAGGTCGTCGAGCGTCACGTTCGCTCCGCCGTTAGCTTTTTTGCCGTCCGCGCCAAGAATGATGTTATATGGCGTGTCCATACTTTCGGTCCCTAATGCGGAAATATCCTTGGTTGCCTTGGCAATGCCGTCGACGTAGCTTGTCGCGGTATTGTTCTCCCGGTCCACCGATATGGTAATGTGGTGCCACTCGGTTCCTACCCCGTTCGCGGAGGAGTCGATGCGTTTGCCACCCGAAGCCATGTTGAGTGTCATGTTATTGGTGGTGGCAGGACCGATATACCAACCCGCATTGCCTCCAGAATTCCAGTCTTTATTAGACAGAACGGTCTGGTCTCCTGCCAAATTGCCCATATGCCAGAACGATACGGTATAGCTGCCGCTTCCGAATTTCAGATCGGCGCGGTCGCCCAGATCAACATAATTGCCATTGCCGGCAGGAATGCTGATGGCTTTGCCGGATTTTCCTTCGACGAAGGAGACAGATCCAGCTTTGGTCGCGAGTCCTGTTACGCCTGCAGCGTCGTCACTTAAATCATCATCGAATTTCATATCGGATACGAGCTGTTTCCACATCGTTGCCGGATCGATCGGTGTTAATTCAGGCGGCGTACCCCCGGTCGTGAAGGAGGTTTGCAGCGGGGCGCTCTTGTTGCCATAGGCATCGACAGCAGTGACTGTAATGGAATAAGAGGTTGCCGCATCCAGTCCGGTCATCGGAATATTCATTTTGTTTGGAATCGGCGAGAAATAGTAATCCGATAGCACGTTGTAGGACTTGGAGATGGCCCCCGTGCGTTTGTTCAATATTTTGATTTCGTAGTGGTGCATGGATTGGTCATCTTTTGCTTGCCTGAATGAGAGCACAGGCGTGTCGTCCGCGCCGGTCGTTATTTGAAGCTCGGGATTCGACGGGAATTGCGGCGCGATTTGATTCCGGCTGTTCGACGTATAAGTGAAATTGCTTTTGATTTCTTCCTTGGTGTTGCCTTGCAGCTTCACGACCCACTTCTTGCCCGCAAGCGCGCCGGCACTGTTAAATGGTGCATTGGAAGGTCCTTGCCATTTGCCGTCTTTATAGATTGAACCAGGATCGCCATTGAATTCGACGCGCTCAATCTCGATGCGATCGGCGTATACCTCGATGAATTGGGCTTGGTTCACAGGGAATTCGAATCGTCCGTCTGCAAGACCTTCATCCGTGACGGCAGAATAGCCGTGGTCTACCTCGATATAAGACATCGATCCCAGGTTGATGGATGTAAAATCCTTCTGATGTATGGCCCGATCGTCATTGATATTCAAATGGGAGTGCCCGCTTAAGACGATGGCCTCCGGATAATCCTTCAGGTCCGTATAGAGGTTCGGGTTGGACGTCTGTTGGCCATCCATGACCGTGCCCGTAACGGGATGATGCAGCGTAATGAAAATCGGCTTGTTCATATTGGCCGGATCACTCGTAATTTCCGAGAGCCTGCTTTTCAGCCAGTTCCGCTGCGCGGTATCGCTGTTATAGTTGTTGCCATTCAGGAAGAAAAACGAATAACCGCCGATCGTCTGCTCGTAGTAGCCGTTGGGCTGTGTCGTGAACCATTCCGTCGGATAGTTATTGGTGGCCGTTGCGACCTTGTCGTCATGATTTCCCATTGAGAATTGAACGCGCGTATTCGTCATGTTCGTGCGCGCCAATTGTTCCTGAAAAATGTCCCGCACAATTGCGTGATTCGCACCGAGCCCGTCGCCGTTATCATTGATTGCGTCGCCTGCAATGACAATGGCGTCCGGCTTATTGAAGATCGAAGAAATAACGTCAAAATTGCTGGTATAACGGGCACGAACTTTTGCCAGAGCCTCTTCCGAATTGCCTTGTGGGTCTCCGCTAGAGGAACCGACGTGCACGTCGGACATCGCTACAAATTCAAGCAGGGGTTTCTCGGTTGTCTTAATGATGTAGCCGTAAGTACCCGCTGTGCTCCAGACGCCGTCTTTTAACGCCCTAACCGATACGTTCGTCGAATCCGTCAGAACAATCGGTGTTCCGTCGTACTTAAGGCTCGTGTCATCGGGAAGCGTCCCATCGAGTGTGTAAAAAATGGTTGCACCAGGGGTAGCACTGTTCAGCGTGATTGTCACGGACTGCTCATAGCGTCCGCCAGGTTTGGAAGCCACCGGCTTATCGACCGCGGCTGCAGCGAGTGCAGCTTGCGTATGCAAGGCTCCCGTAGAATACATAGCGGAAAAAGCAATCATTCCAGCCATGCACACGGATAACAATTTTTTGGCCTTCAAAATTTTAAATCCTCCTTCATGATGTCATTTGTGGATAAGGACGTAACGAGACTATAGCTGCGTGCCTGATCATTCAAAATGGGGCAGATGATGGATCATATGTCACAACTCCCTTCTGTTACAAAAAACAACTAAAAACAATATTTTAATTTGTGTTTATATTGTTTATGTTGTTTTTGATATAAACTTTACAGCAACTTTGTTCGATGATTGTTAATTGAATCCAGTTATTATGTAAAGATAGCTCTAGTGAACCGATTGTCATCATTTCATACTGCGATCACATTCCCCTAACAATTCAGGATTAGAGTAGAGGACAAACACGAGAAAGGCACTTTACATGGCTTTCATATCACGGTGTTATTTTCTTCTTGGAGGGAGTCACGAGGGTGTTTGGTTTTCTAAATGATTTTCGCACGATGGTAATCGGAATTTTGCTGGAGTCCCTGCCGTTTATATTGATCGGAGTTATTTTGTCAGCTTTGCTGCAGACCTTAGTCAGCGATCAGACCTTGCAGCGCTGGATTCCCAGAAGAACGATCACGGGCATTCTATTCGGCTGTCTGCTAGGTATTGTCTTTCCGGTATGCGAATGCGGATTGATTCCCGTCGTGCATCGGTTGATTCGCAAAGGGATGCCTCCGTACATCGGAATCGTGTTCATGATGGCAGGCCCCGTTATTAATCCGGTAGTCTTTGCGTCCACGTACGTAGCCTTTCCATCGCATCCGGAGATACCGGTCTTCCGTACACTGCTCGCATTTGCAGCAGCGGTTATCATTGGTTTGTGGGCCGCCCGGGTGAGAGGGGATTCCATGCTAAGAAACCCAGTAGATCCTGAGCTTGTATCTGTTCAAAAGAGCGGGCACCGCCGAAAAAACAAGCGTCAACACGGCCTAACTACTTCGCGGTCCAAAAACGCCGGGATGGCCAAATTTCATGAAACGCTAGAGCATGCAGCGATTGAAATGTTCGATGTAGGAAAATTCCTCGTGTTGGGTGCCACGATCGCTGCGCTGCTGCAGACCGTGGTTAGCCGCACATGGCTGCTGTCGCTTGGCGAGGGGGACGGAGTGCCGCAATTATTTATGATGGGATTGTCGTATGTCCTATCCGTTTGTTCGACAGCGGATGCTTTCGTTGCCGTGACGTTTAGTCCGGATTTCAGCTTTGGATCACTGCTTGCTTTTCTGGTGTTCGGGGCGATGTTCGACATCAAGAGCACGCTGATGCTGCTCAAAGTTTTTCGCGCCAAAACCGTATTCACCGTGTTAGCTCTTTCGGCCATTTCCGTTCTGGCCGGGTCGATCCTGATCGATCGGCTGTATTATGGATAAGTCGGGAATAGGAGGATTTCGATGAAAAATTGGTCTGAGTTTGCGCACCGAATCATTCGCGCTCTGATCTTGTCAGCATTCGCTTTATTTATCATGCACGCGCAACGGACCGATGCACTGGTTTATTTTATTGCGCCAAGAATGATGGTTTGGGTAAATTTTCTTGTGATCGGCATGTGTGTCCTGGCGGTGCATCAATGGTATCTTGCCGTAAAGAATGTGCTTCCAGGCCGGAAGCAGGAGCAAGCAAGCTGCGCTTGCGCTTCACATCACCATCATCACTCCAAGAGTGCGCTGATTGCATATGGAGCTTTGGCCGTTCCGGTGATGCTTACCCTTATTTTTCCGAATCAAGTGCTTGGAAGCCAAATGGCAGCTCAAAAAGGACTTAATTTAACGCCTTCTAGCATATTGCTCAATACCGCTGGCAAGGGAATTGAGCCACAATCAGGAATGAATGCCGAGTTCCCGTCGAATGAATCCACACGGCCTTACGCCAATTTAGCCGCAGAAATGATCCATAAACCAGTGATTCCGATCCCAGAGGATATGTATATTGAATCGCTTACTTCGCTGGATTTATACAGGGATCGTTTTGCAGGCAAAAAGGTGGAGTTGAAAGGATATGTGTATCGCATGAAGGGGATGGCCGAGAATCAGTTCGCCATCGGCAGATTCTCGATGCGCTGCTGTGTCGCGGACACGGTGCCTCTTGCGATGATGGCCGAACTGGGTGACGCCAAGGAGTGGAAAGACGATATGTATGTCGATGCGGTGGGTGAAATCGAATTACGATCATTTGGCGGGAAATCCGTGCCAACCATCGTCATTAAATCCATTACTGAAGTTGCGGACGAGCTGCCGGACAATCCTTATGTGTATCAGAACCCGTACTTTGGGGTTTAACTTCAAGAGTGTTAGACAACGCTAGTGGAATTGCATGCGTCGATTTTAAATATTTAATGATCATTCCATGCCGCTATGATCATTAGAAGGGTCTGAATCCTATTTGGATTCAGGCCTTTTATCCGTTTTTCCTTCGACATGCCGTTTCGAGATTATGGGATGATGGGCTTGCTGGGGCTGCGGTCGGGCAAAAAGTTGATTTTTGGATCATACAGTATGAATTGAGGGCGAAAGGTTACTGCTTACGCCGATTAAATCCATTGCCAAACCGCAGATCGGTTTGAATTCCACGGGCCTGCAAGCGTATTGGAAGCCATTTTCCGAAATTTGTGAACGCTCGCAGGAATACGGACGATTCATTGAGAAGAAGATGTCAATCCGCGGCCGAATCCACTATTTTGGGTTCGTGAACGAAGAAAGTATGGGACGAGGGGCGGGAGAGGTGTCATGTTATTACACACAATCAGGGAGGGTTCACGTTGTCGAACGAAATTGAAAAGGCTTACGAACTCGCAAGGGAGCAGTATGCCAAACACGGCATAGATACAGATCACGTTCTCGAACAGTTGGCAAAGATCAAAGTTTCGGTTCACTGCTGGCAAGGAGACGATGTCCGTGGGTTTCTTTTTCAGGATCAGGACTTGAGCGGCGGTATCTCCGTAACAGGCAGCCATCCCGGAGCGGCCAGAAACCCGGGTGAATTACGACAGGATCTGGAACAGGCTTTCAGCATGATACCAGGCAAACATAAAGTGAATTTGCATGCCATTTATGCGGATACGGATGAAGGGCCGGATCTGGACGAGATCTTGCCGCATCACTATGAACCTTGGGTGGCGTGGGCCAAGCAGCAGGGACTGGGGCTGGATTTCAATCCTACCTGTTTCTCGCATGAGAAGTCGGGGGACGGTTTTACGTTAAGCCATCCGGATGATGGAATTCGCCAGTTCTGGATCGACCACTGCAAAGCGTCCCGCAGAATTGGTGCCTACTTCGGAGAGGAGCTCGGACAGACCTGCGTGACGAATATCTGGATTCCGGACGGGTACAAGGATACCCCTGTGGATCGTATGTCTCCAAGAAAGCGGCTGATGGAATCGCTGGACGAAGTATTTGCGGAGCCTATCGATCCCGCATTCAACCTGGACGCGGTCGAAAGTAAACTGTTTGGCCTGGGTTCGGAAGCTTACGTTGTGGGTTCGCATGAATTTTATATGGGATACGGGATGAAGAACCAGAAGCTGATCTGCCTGGATGCCGGACATTTTCACCCGACCGAGACCCTATCGGGCAAGCTGTCCTCGCTTGCGCTGTTCACCAGCGGGCTTCTTCTTCACGTGAGCCGTCCCATGAGATGGGACAGCGACCATGTCGTCGTCATGGACGATGAATTGCTGGAGATCGCTCGGGAACTGGTACGGCATCAACTGCTCGGCAGCACGCATATCGGACTGGACTTTTTCGATGCGAGCATCAACCGGGTGGCGGCTTGGGTGATCGGAACGCGCAGCACGATTAAAGCGCTGCTCCGCGCCATGCTTGAGCCTATCGATGTGCTGAAGCAAGCTGAACTGGCGGGCGACTTTACGACGCGCCTTGCGTTAACCGAAGAATTCAAAAGCTATCCTTTCGGCGCGGTATGGGACTACTACTGCCTGAAGACAGGGGTGCCGGTGAGGGAAGCATGGCTGGAGCAGGCAAAGGATTACGAGCGGAACGTGCTTTTGCAGCGTGGTGCGCAGGTCTCTCCTGCGGTTGAATAGGGGGCGGGCTTATGAGCATCATCGCTTTTGATTTGGGTGCAAGCAGCGGCAGGGCTCTGGCCGGAGATTTAAAAGGGAATAGAATCCAAATTAAAGAAATTCACCGTTTTTCGAATGGGCCGATCCAACGCGGCGGTCATCTGTACTGGGACATTGACCATTTGTTCGCTCAGATCAAGCAAGGTCTGGCAAAAGCGAAATCGATGGGCAAAGAGCCTGACAGTCTCGGAATTGACTCCTGGGCTGTCGATTACGGGTTGATTGCCCAGGGACGGCTGTTGCAGGCTCCATATCATTACCGGGATCATCGTACGGATGGGGTGATGGATAGAGTTGGGGAAAAGATCGGCAGAAGCGAGATTTTCAGTAGAACAGGCATTCAGTTCCTGCCATTCAATACGATCTATCAGCTTGCGGCTATGGGTGAGCAGGAGCCGGAGGTGCTGATCAAGGCGGAGCGCTTCCTGATGATACCGGAGCTGCTCAGATATTGGCTGACGGGAGAGATGATCAGCGAATTCACCAATGCCACGACGACTCAACTGGTTCATGAAGCTACGCGTACCTGGGATGTTGAATTAATATCCCGATTGGGTCTGAAGAGGTCGTTGTTCGGGTCTTTGGTTCAACCTGGAACCCCTGCCGGACGGCTGTTATCTTCCGTTAGCGCCGAACTCGGATTGGGCACCATTCCCGTGATGGCCGTGGGAGAGCATGATACGGCATCGGCAGTAGCCTCGGTGCCAGCCATGGAATCCTCCTTCGCATATTTGAGCTGCGGAACCTGGTCCCTCCTGGGAACGGAAGTGGATCAGCCGGTTACGGGCAGGAAGGCACTGGATCTGAATTTCACGAATGAAGGGGGCGTCGGCGGCAAATACAGGCTGCTGAAAAACATTATGGGCCTATGGATCTTGCAGGAACTAAAGCGTGAATGGGACAGGAAAGGGCAAATCTATTCTTTTGAAGAATGGGTAGCCCTTTCCCGGCAAGCTCCTGCATTTGCATCATGGATCAATCCGGATGATCCCGCCTTTCTCCCCGCTGGTGACATGAGCGTCCGCATTCGTGAATTCTGCCTGAAGACAAAGCAGCAGGCGCCTGAGCAGCCAGGAGAGTTCGCTCGCTGCATTTTGGAAAGCTTGGCGCTGCAATACAGGCATGTCCTTGAGCAGACGGAGCTGCTGTCAGAACGAAGCTTTCCTGGACTTTACATGGTCGGGGGAGGCATCCGGAACGAGCTGCTGTGCCAGTGGACCGCGAATGCTATAGGAAGGCCGGTCTGGGCCGGTCCGATCGAAGGAAGTGCCATAGGAAACTTAGCCGTGCAGTGGATCGGCACGGGTGAGATCCGGGATCTGGAGGAAGCGCGGACCATCATCAGGAATTCGTTTGCGGTCAGGGAATATGAACCCGCACAAGGACCGCAGTGGCAGGAGGCTTATGACCGGTTTTGCGGACTTGGCGGGATGTAGTGTTGGAATACGCAGCCATGAGCAAGCTGGTAGAGCATACTGCCAACGCCGCCTGGCAAAGCTATATGAGCGATTTGCTGCTGCCGTGGGAGAATGGAGAGACGGCGAAGCGGATACCCGAAGCTTATTGTTTTGTCAGTTCATAAACATGCATATAAAGCTCGCAAACCGAAAAACCAGCCGGAAGGGACATCATCCCTATTTCGGCTGGTTTTAGTTTTTCCTTAGATCTAGACTATCTTCTTCAAAATTGCGTTGCTAAAAAAATTTAGGTCTGTATATCATCATATAGAAAAAGCCCCGTTACGATTCTCCTTAGAAATGTAGGATCATGCATTCAAGCTAACTATTCCGTGAACGAACTATTCTTTCGTAATATACTTTCTGCCGAGCAGCAGCATGGCGATGCTTAGAATCAAGAAATAGACGGGCATCGTCATCAAGGATTCATTATGGAGAGAACTCATGCCCCATGTCGTCAAGCTGACTAGCAGATAATATCCCAAACTGAACATTGCGCCTGCCGTTCCCGCCACATCGTGAAAACGGGCAAGAGCCAGACTCAAACAATTCGGCAGGGCGATCCCGGCCCCCATTAACAAAACAAATACACTCATTAAGATGCATCCGATGGCGACCGGATCAGGCATTGCTGTAACGCTGCTCATGACGGTTAACAACAAGGCTCCGGCGGTCATCACGAGACAACCCCAATGGATGATCTTTTCGGGAACTAAAACGTTCAATAGTCTCTTGGAGATCAGGGCACCCACAATCGATGCCAACGCCACCAGAATGCCAAGAAAACCGTAAATTCCCGGCGATAGATGAAAATGCTCCATGAAAATAAAGGGAGCTTCTGCGTAGTAGCTGAACAATACTCCGTTGATGCCTCCGATCAAGAGCCCGAAAACAGGCACTCTCGGGGATGCTACCATTCTTTTCAAGACAGGCAGCATCGAAATCCTTTTTCTAGTGGAAACATCGGTTGTTTCGGGCAGCCTGGCAGAGGCATAAATGAACAACAGGACGCTCATCACCACAAGGGTGAGGAAAACGGCCCTGAAGCCCAAGGCCTGGTCAACCCAACCGCCGATTAGCGGCCCTGCCGCGGGCGTAAAGGCGATGACGGCAGAGATTTGCGCAAACATGGCATGCCGCTGATGCCCCGAAACGCTTTCGCGAAGAATCGTTTGGGTGATGATCGATCCTGTCGCGGCTCCAAAAGCCTGAATGAAACGGCTAACGAGCAGCAGGCCGATGGATCCGGAAAAGAAACACATCAGACTGCCCAGTCCGTATACGATGAGACCTCCGAGCATGGCAGGCCTCCGCCCGATCCTATCGGACAGCCAGCCCCAGCCGAAGACGCCGAATGCGAAGCCGATAAAATAGATGCTTAGGGTGAGCTGCACCGCATTATTGGTGGCACCCAGCGCGATTGAAATATCAGGTAAAGAAGGTGTGTAGATCGTCTCGCTGATTTGCGGAAAAGCCACAAGTACGATCATTAACAGCAAAGAAGGTACTGTATATTTTTTCATTCCGTTTATGCCCTCCTACAGGCTCGTTATTTCAGATTCAGAATCAGGGAAATAGGAGCCTAGCTAGGGAAACGGGGGCATCATGACAGCAATACGGCCATAAATCATCATATGAGAACCGCCTTTTCGTTTAGTGGTAGGAGGGCTTGCTTGAATAACCGCTGAACGGATCAGAGGTCATCGGTATTTCGTTACATTCGGATTCACAAAAGGATACCATGCTTCCCGGGACAACTCAAGAATTCGAGAGGCAGGCCTTCTTAGAGAGGCGGTAAAAGCAAACATTCAACAAAATTATACATTTCCGATAGATTAAATTGGTATTTTTCGCTGCGCTGACGCGATTTTCGCGTAAAACCACGATTTGCCGAATAAAATCTATATCCCATTTTCCAAAAAAAGTTTTGCCTTCCTGACCAAGTGCCCTTATATTAAAAGTACAATCAACGTTCAATGTTCGTCTTTGGACATGAGCGCTGTTGAATATTCATGTTGGGAAAGGTGACTCTGCATTGAAGAAATCTATTTTTCAGTTGAACACAAGAACTGTGGTGACGATAGGCATCGGTGCGGCCCTGTATGGAGCCACCAGCTTTATTGGTATTCCCGTGGGACCCGATACCTCGTTACGTCCGGCGATTGCGCTGCTGGCGATTTTTGGAGCCCTGTTCGGCCCGGTGGTCGGGTTTATAGCGGGACTCATCGGCCACGTGCTGAATGACCTGCTGACCAGCGGTACGGTATGGTGGGGCTGGGCTCTTGGTTCGGGCATCACCGCCGCATTTATGGGACTTATTTTTCTCTCCAAGGGATTTGACCCGCAAAACGGTGCTTATAAAGGAAAACATATCAGTTTGTTTATCGTATACGGGATCGTAGGAATCATTTTGTCGCTTCTGTTCTCCGGCTGGTTCGATATTGCCTTCATGGGCGAGCCGTCCGACAAGCTGGTCGTACAGGTGACTGCCGCTTCGATTTCCAATATTATCGTATTCCTGGTGCTGGGCGTGCCGGCCGTGATCGGCTTTGCGAGAAGAAACGCCAAAGTCAGCAACCTGAGCGTCAACGAGTAGGTGCCTACAGCACCGAAGAGATAGGAGTTTTTAATTGTTATGCAGCCAATCATCTTGTTTCAACACTACGGATTTAAATATAAAAATCAGTCGGAGCCTACGCTGAAAGAGATTACGCTGGATATCTATCCGGGGGAGAAGATCTGGATCGCGGGACCCAGCGGCTCCGGCAAATCGACATTGGCCCATTGCATCAATGGGCTTATTCCTTTTACATACGGGGGAGAAGCCACTGGCAGTCTGAAAATCGATGGCCAGAATCCTTCCGATTTAAGCATTTTCAAATTGAGCCGCACGGTCGGGACCATCCTGCAGGACCAGGATTCCCAGTTCGTGGGGCTTACCGTCGCTGAAGATACGGCTTTCGTCATGGAAAATAAAGCGATGCCCCGCCCGCAGATGAAACAGGATGTGGCGGCTGCTTTAAACATGGTTGATATGCTGGAGTATATCGAGCACAGTCCGTATGAACTGTCTGGAGGCCAAAAACAGAATGTATCCTTGGCTGGCGTCCTGTCCACCGATGCAGATGTGCTTCTTTTTGATGAGCCTTTGGCAAACCTCGATCCGGCAAGCGGGCGCAAGGCGATGCAGCTCATCGACGATATTCACCGCCAGAGCGGAAAGACGGTTATCATTATCGAGCACCGCGTCGAGGATGTGCTGCAGCAGGCGGTCGACCGGATCGTGCTGATGAATGAAGGACGGATTGCCGCGATCGGCACGCCAGATGAGATTTTGTCTGCCGGCGTTCTGCGCAGTTACGGTCTGAGACCGCCGCTTTATGTCGATGCGCTCGAATATGCCGGGCTCTCGGTTGCCGGCGTGAGCGGCCTGAGCCGTCCGCAGGCGCTGAATATGCCGGAGTTAAAGTCCAAGCTGGATCTATGGAGCGAGCAAGCGGGGCTGGAACAAGAGCATGGGCAAACGAAGAATTTGCTCGAGGTTAACGGCCTTACGTTTGGTTATGATCCACAGAAGCCGGTTATTCAGGATGTTTCCTTGAAGATCGGCTCAGGTGAGATTGTTGCCTTGCTAGGCAATAATGGAGCCGGAAAGTCGACCATTTCGCAGCTGATCACGGGCATTCTGAAGCCGCAGGCCGGCGGACTGCTGTATGACGGACAAGATATGAACTCCTGGTCCATCCGCCGTCGCGGCGAGGCCATCGGTTACGTTATGCAGAACCCGAACCGGATGATTACGCAGCATATGATTGCCGAAGAGGTGGGACTTGGACTTAAGGTCAGGGGAGTCCCTGCGGCAGAAATCAAGGAGCGTGTCGAAGAGGTACTGCGGATCTGCGGCTTATATCCGTTCCGCAACTGGCCGGTCTCGGCGCTTAGTTACGGGCAGAAAAAGCGGCTCAGCATTGCTTCCATTTTGGTACTGGAGCCGAAACTGATCATTCTGGACGAGCCGACCGCAGGACAGGATTATCATCATTACAAGGAATTCATGGATTTCATCGAATCCTTATCAGGCCTCGGCATGGGATTTCTTCTGATCACTCACGACATGTATTTAGCGCTGGAATATGCAGCGCGGGCTATCGTTCTCAGTGGCGGACGTGTTATTGCCGAGGCTTCGGTTGCGACTGTGCTGAGCAGTCCGGATATTACGGAAGCCGCACACTTGAAGGAAACCTCGCTGTCCTTGTTCGCGAAAGCGAACGGGCTGGCTTCGCCGGAGCGGTTCGTGCAGGCGTTTATCAACGAAGAGAAAAAGGGGAAAGGCCATGAATAGAACGGGAAGCCTCTATGTAACGGGGAACTCGCTGTTTCACCGGCTGGACGGAGCTGTTAAGCTGGTGTTGTTTATGGCCTGGACGGTCATGACTTACATGTTTTTGGATCTGCGGGTGTTTGTTCCGATGTTGATTGTAGGCATTGCGCTGCTCATTACCGCAGGGATTCCTTTTAAGCGGATGGCTTTTTTGTTCTGGCTGATGATTATCTTCACCGTACTGAACGGGATTTTCATCCTGCTGATTACGCCGACCTTCGGAACCCGGCTTACCGGAACGGATACACCGGTTATTCCGCTTGGCTATAATACGATTAATACGGAAACATTGTTTTACGTATTAACGTTGTCAGCCAAATATTTGACGCTGCTGCCGATCACGATCCTGTGCATTTTCACGACACAGCCCAGTGCATTTGCAAGCAGCCTCAACCGCATCGGCATTCCCTACAAGATCGCCTATGCGGTCAGCATTGCGCTGCGTTATATCCCGGACCTGACGGAGGAGTTCCGCAGCACTTTGAATTCGATGCAGGCCCGCGGCATGGGCATCTCGAAGGAGGACGGCAGCATCAAGCAGCGTTTGCGCAACCTGGCTGCCGTGGTTGTGCCGGTGCTGCAGTCTGCCCTGCACCGCATCGATTCGGTTACGAATGCGATGGAGCTGCGGGGTTTCGGTACGCAGAAGTGCCGCACCTGGTACAGCGGGAAAAACATGGAGCCGGTGGATTGGACCATCGCAGTTCTGGGAGTTGCATTGCTTGCAGCAGGGATCTGGCTCAAGGTTGCCGTGCTTAAGCATTTTTGGTATCCATTTTCATGATGACACCGCGCTCGGAATTTCCGGGCCAAGAGAAGCTGGGGAAGCCGCCGTCCGGCTTCTCTTTTTTCGCCCTCGTTATAGCGATATTCATTATGATACAATAAGCGGGCATGAATAGAGGAAAGGGAGGTTAGCCCATGAAAGCTCTAGTGTTTGACCGTTTTGGAGGACCGGAGGTGCTGGAATACAGAGACATCCCGGAACCCGTCATTTCGGATGGTCATGTCATCGTGAGGATGAAGGCAATCGGCCTGAACTTCGCCGACATTTACCGCAGAAAAGGAAATTATCATTTAACAGGAACGCCTCCCTATATTCTTGGTTATGAGGGAGCAGGCGTCATTGAACAGGTGGGTGCCGGCGTGAGCGGCCTGAACGTGGGTGACCGCGTTGCTTTTGCCGATGTGCCGTTTGCCAATGCGGAGCTTGTGTCAGTTCCTTCCGACAAGGCCATTCCGCTGCCTGATGATATATCGTTCGAACAGGCCTCTGCCGTACTGCTGCAAGGACTCACCGCGCATTATCTCGTTCACGACAGCTACCCGGTACAAGCCGGGGAAGAGGTTCTCATCCATGCCGCCGCTGGGGGCGTGGGACAGCTTCTCATCCAATTGTGCAAGGCAAAAGGTGCACGGGTATTCGGTCTTACCTCGAGCGACGCCAAGAAAAAGGTGGCGCTTGAAGCCGGGGCGGACGAAGTGATGCTGTATCAGGAAGACTGGGTGAAGGCTGTGCCTGCATGGTCGGCTGGCTTCGAAGGCGTTCATGTGGCTTATGACTCCGTAGGCTCTACGCTGATGGACAGCTTTGCCGCCGTACGGAAGAGAGGAGCGGTCGTATTCTACGGAATGTCGGGTGGCGATCCGGAGCCTGTCGATCCCCGCATGCTGATGGATACCTCCAAAACCTTGACTGGCGGGGACCTGTGGAATCATGTCACGACAAGGGAAGATCGGATTTGCCGCGGCGATTCGCTGTTTGAAGAGATCAGGGGAGGCCGGTTAAGGTTGGGTGAACCGGCCCGTTATCGGCTGCATGAAGGGGCGGAAGCTCACCGGTTTTTGGAAGGGCGCAAGAGTACGGGCAAAATTTTATTGATTCCGTGATTTTCTTATTTGTTCAATAGACATAGCCAATCCGTTTACGGGTTGGCTTTTGTCATTGGCCGGCATCTTATGTATATTGAATAGAGGAGGGGATAGCATGAACCGTACCACAATATTGATCGCAGACGACGAGCATGAAATTGCTGACCTGATAGCATTACATTTACAGAAAGAGGGTTACCACTGCATCACTGTACATAATGGGCAGGACGCAATTCAGACCGTACATACACAGCCCGTTGATTTGGCCATTTTGGACATCATGATGCCCAAGTTCAATGGCTATGAAGTGACCAGGCAGATCCGGGAAAAGTATTATTTCCCCATCATTTTTTTGAGCGCCAAAGCGTCCGATCTGGATAAAATCGAAGGATTGGTCCGCGGGGCGGATGATTATATGACGAAGCCATTTAACCCGATGGAGCTGGTGGCCCGCGTGAATGCCCACTTGCGGCGGACTATGCAGCTTACGCAAATGGCCACGGCGAGCAAACCGATAATTGAAGTTGGGGGCTTGATCATTTATCCGGAGCAGCGCACCGTGGACCTGTACGGTAAAACGATCGAGCTCACGCCAAAAGAATTTGATATTTTATACTTGATGGCCAGACACCCGAAGAAGGTATTCAGCGCCGAAAATATTTTTGAGCAGGTGTGGGGCGAGGATTATTTCGAAGGGGGCAATACGGTCATGGTTCATATCCGAACGCTGCGCAAAAAGCTGGACGAGGATAAGAACAAATTCATCAAAACGGTATGGGGGGTAGGTTATACGCTCCATGCGTAGAATTATACACAGCTTTCGAACCCGAATGATTCTGCTGTTGATGCTTAGCATGCTTTCGTCCGGGGGGATCACGTTTGCTATCTATAAGGTGCTGCAGCTTTATTATCGTTCCGAGGTGCTGTATGAGAATCCGCTGACGCAGATCCGGTATTTTATGAGGGATGTAGGCGATGTGAACGCCTTTTTGATTATTTTTGTTCCCCTTGCCATCTTGTTTTTCTTTCTGTTTACGAAGCCCTATGCCACCTATTTCAAGAAAATATCCCAGGGAATTCATCACTTGGCGGAAGGGGACTTTTCTCATGAGGTCCGGATTTCTTCGAAGGACGAGTTTGGAACGATCGGTAAAGACGTCAATATCGCGATGAGAATGCTTCAGGAAGCGGTCGAAAGGGGAGACTACGCGGAAAGCAGCAAGGATCAGCTGGTGTTGAACCTGGCTCATGATCTTCGCACGCCGCTGACTTCGGTCATCGGGTATCTGGATCTTATTCTTCAGGACCCTGAGCTGAGTCCGGACCAGGCGAAGCATTATACGACGATCGCCTATACCAAATCGCAACGGCTGCAAAAGCTAATCGATGAGTTGTTCGAAATTACCCGGATGAATTATGGCAGAATGACGCTGGATAAAAGGCGGTTTGATCTCAGTGAGCTGTTAATGCAGTTATGCGAGGAGCTGTATCCCGTTTTCGAGAAAAACGACATGACAGCCCGCCTGGCCGTGGCCCGGCCGCTGAACATCACGGCGGATGGTGAGCTGCTGGCGCGCGTGTTCGAGAATCTGCTGACGAATTCGGTCCGCTATGGAAGCGATGGCCGTTTTATCGATGTTCGAGGCTTTATCGACGAGGAAGAAACGGTTGTCCAGGTCATCAATTACGGAGATTGTATTGATCCGGAGGATCTGCCGCATATTTTCGATATGCTGTATACGGGGGATAAGGCCAGAACGCAACCATCCGGAAGCACGGGTATAGGTTTGTATATAACCAAAAATATCGTGGAGCAGCATGGAGGGACGGTCTCGGTACAGAGCGGCCCGATAGAAACGCTTTTCGAAGTCCGTCTGCCCTCAAGCGAAGCCTGATTCGAACAGCAAATTTTAATCATGAATTGCTAAAACGAGGGTGGACGAGCTGAATATTCCTCAGAACCCGGATTTATGATACATTTATACCAAGTTCGATAGATCGGGGTTGGAACAGGTTGCTGCATAAATTCGGATTTTCACAGTATGAGAGCAAAGTGTATGAAACGCTGGCTGCGACGATGCAGCCAATGGACGCGACGATGATCGTCAAGCATTCCGGCGTGCCGAAAGCGAAAATTTATGAGGTCATCTCCCGGATGGTGGAGAAGGGGATGGTGCTGGAGTCGATTTCGGAAAAGAAAAAACTCTACACGGCACTTGCCTTGCCGCTGGTGATCGAGAAACTGACGGCCGAGTTCAAGTCGGACATCAAGGAACTGGAGCAGCAGAAACTGCAGAAAGAGATCGTGGATGACCGCGTGTGGAGCCTGAAGGCTGATACGTCCATCGAATCGCAAATCAAGCAGATGCTGGTAGATGCAGATCGATCTATCCGGTATTCCTCTTGGAAAGAGGATTTCCAGAAGTATTTGCCTATTCTTGAAGAAAAGGAACGGGCGGGAGTTCGCGTAGAAGCGCTGGCTGTCGGGGAGATCCATAGCGGTCTAAAGAATCTGGTGATTATGGAGCCGAATGAGGAGCATGTATCGCTGGAGCGGTTCAGGCTGCTGATCGTCGACGATGCGGAAGTAATCTTTGCCGGCGTGGAAAATGAGGCCTGGCAGGCTATCAAGACCCGATCCCAGCCTTTTGTGCGCGTCTTTACGGATTACTTCTACCATGATGTGCTCTTGAGCAAGATTACAACCAAATATAATGACGTCTTAATGAATGATACCGAAATCATGAACCAGCTTCTGCAGTTGAGGTACTAAGATTCTGGGGCATGGGCTGACTGGCGGATAGAGTAACTCTATCCGCTTTTTCATGCTTAAATTTCTTCTTGATGATAAAATGCATATAAGTTACTATTACGGTAGTAACCTTGGAGAGATGCAATATGCGACAACTTAGAGAAGGGGAGAAATTGCTTATGAATTATAAAATTTACATTCTGGCGATTGCCTGCTTTGTAACGGGGATGGTAGAGCTGATCGTCGGAGGCATTCTGGATCTCATCTCGGGAGATCTTCATATATCACTCAGCGCTGCCGGGCAGCTTATCACGCTGTACTCCATCGTGTTTGCCATATCAGGCCCGCTGCTGCTTACGGTCACGGCCCGCATGGAACGGAAAAGATTATACCAATATGCGTTGCTGGTGTTCATTATCGGCAATGTGATTTCTTCGTTGAGCCCCAATTTTATCACGATGGTGATTGCACGCGTCTTATCGGCGGCGAGCAGTGCGCTGATTACGGTGTTGTCGATTACGATGGCTTCGCAAATGGCGGAGGAGCGGTATAAAGCGAGAGCAATCGGCATTATTTTCATGGGTGTGAGCGGTTCGCTTGTGCTTGGTGTTCCGTTAGGCATGATGCTGGGAAATGCTTTTGGCTGGCGAGCTCCGTTTATCATGATTACGATGCTGTCGATCGTATCGCTGATTGCGATCCAGCTATTCATACCCAAGACACAGCCCGAAGCACCCATTCCGCTGCGTCAGCAACTGGCTTCCCTGAAGAATGGGAAAATTATTTTCGGCCAACTCATTTCGGTCCTGATGCTGACAGGTCATTTGACGCTGTATGCTTATTTGACGCCTTTCCTGCAGGAGACACTGCATCTTGGAGCGTCCACGCTCAGTTTGTTTTATCTGATCTTCGGGATTGCGGCCGTGATGGGCGGCGGATTCGGAGGCTGGGTAACGGATAAGTTCGGTGCAGAAAAAAGTATTCTGGCAATCGTGAGCGTGTTCGCCGTGGTGATGTTCCTGATGCCGCTTTCGACGGTTTCGGTGTATGTATGCTTGATTGTTATGATCGTATGGAGCGCCTTAAGCTGGTCGATCTCGCCTTCGTTACAGAGCTACCTTATCCGATCCGCTCCGGAGTCGGCTCATATTCAGCAAAGCCTGAACACTTCGGCAACTCATATCGGCATTGCGCTGGGATCGGCAATCGGTGGCATTGTCATCGAAAGCTCATCTGTTTATTACAACGCATGGGTTGGAGTCGTATTCGTTATTCTTGCGCTGGGTTCTGCGTGGATGTCCATCAAACGGAAGACAGGCATGAACACTTCGGATACCGCTTCGGCGGCTCATCATGTACAGTGACGTGTGAGGAGGGAATGCTGCTGCGGAAGACCGCAGCGGCGCTGATATGAGTGGAGGATATCTTTTTGAATCGGCCAAATGCATGGCCTTAACGCTTCAGCTCATGCAGGGCAGCGCGGCAACCGGCCCTGTGGAAGAATCTTTGTTGGACTACCGGCTGGTGAATGAATACCGGGCGGAAGCAACTTTTTGGCAGGAAAACACTCATGGCAGCGGAATCGAAGACAGCATTGGCCGCAACTCGCTGCTGGATTTTTATGAGAAGTTGGCCGTGCTGAGAAATGACGCCCTAATTAACGATCTGCTCACCCATGGGGATTTCAAGCTTGCAGCGCAGGAGGATGCGCATGTTTTCGCCTTTGAACGGAGTCTCAAGGGCCGCCGGTTCCTGATCGTATCCAACTGGAGCAAGGAGTTCCTTGATTTTTCATTAAGCAAAGATTGTTTAGGCGGCGACGTGCAGGTATCCGTATACCCGGAGACCGTGATGGCAAAGCAAATGAAGCTGCGCCCTTACGAAGCATTTGCGGTCTTGATATAACTGGAAAGGCTCATTATATGATAAAAGACCGAATTCTCATGCTGAGAATAACGGTCTTTTTGTCATTTCCGAATCCTTGAATTATCGTAGCGAAAACGATGTTATCTTGCCATCCATCCGCCGTCAACGCACAGAACATGCCCATTTACATAATCCGATGCGGAGGAGGCGAGGAAGATGGCCGCGCCCTGAATGTCTTCCGGCGTACCCCAGCGTGCAGCGGGGATGCGCTCCGTAATGGAGGCTTTACGCTTCTCGTCGGCCTGGATTTGAGCCGTATTATCCGTAATCATGTATCCCGGGGCAATGCCGTTGACCTGAATGCCGCTTGCAGCCCATTCATTGGCAAAGGCCTTGGTCAGCCCGGCTACGCCGTGCTTGCTTGCGGTATAGCCTGGCACATTAATGCCGCCTTGATAGGACAGCATGGAACAGATATTAATAATCTTGCCGCTGCCCCGTTCGATCATGTGCCTGCCGGCAAGCTGCGACAGCAGGAAGACCGTGTTCAGGTTCAGGTCGATGACATCGAACCAGTCTTTTTCGCTGTGGTCTTTGGCAGGCGTCCGCCGGATGGTGCCGGCATTGTTGACGAGAATGTCAATTTGTCCCGTTAAAGTCAGCGCTTCTTCGAATACTTTTTGAAGTCCCGCTGCGTCGCTTAGATCAGCTTCGATCGCAGCACCCTTGCGGCCCAAGGCTTTCGCTCTCTCGACGGCCTCCTGGGATGAACTGCGGGCAACGCATACCACATCGGCTCCAGCCTCTGCCAGCCCGATGGCAATTCCTTGGCCGAGACCACCGGATGTACCGGTAATCAGTGCCGTCTTACCTTTCAGATTAAACAGATTCATGTGCTCATCCGCTCCTTGATATTAAATGGGGATCAATAATCCCCGCTCAGCTCAATCGGAATACCCGCTGCCCGGAACTGTTCCAGACTTTCGCCGGACAGCTCATTGTCAGTAATTAGACTGTGCAATTCACGCAGTTGTGCGAACGTACGCAGCGCAGTCTGTCCAAATTTATGATGGTCGACCACCGCGATGATTTCCCTGGCGGTATCGATGAGAGCACGCTTGAATGCGATCAATTCCCCGGTATAGATGGTAAGTCCATGCTCCAGATGTATGCCGGTAGCCGAAATGAAGGCTTTCTGAATGTTCAGCTCCTTCACGTAGGCCACCGCTTCGGGACCGGTCAGAATGTTGCGGACCCTGTAGCCTCCAGGAACAACGAGATTGATTTTGTCTTTTTTGGAAAGCTCGCTGATGACATATACATCATTCGTAATGACGGTGAGCTGCTGGTTGGGCAAAAGGCGGGCGATTTCCAGCGTGGTGCTCCCGCCGTCAAGTGCGATAATGTCGCCGGGTTGGACGCGCTTGAGCGCTGCCGCCGCAATGCTCCGCTTCATATCCAAGTGTCTTGAGATCGGCTCCTTGGACGGCAATATGCCGAATTGATCCGCTTGGGCAAGGACGGCGCCGCCGTGAATGCGACGGATTAGCCCCTGTTCCTCCAGTCGGGTCAGGTCTTCGCGAATGGTTTTGCCCGTAACATTCAGAATTTCGCTTAATTCCGTCACGGTCACTTCCTTGCTCGTCAGCAGAGCCTCCATAATCTTCTCGTGCCTTAGTATCGGGTTCATTTGTCACATGCCTCATTTCAAATCAGGGTAAATAAGATTCTATCGCGTTTATTTTAAATCCTTCATATCCACCGGGTCCATATCGGAATAGATTTTGTTGTCGCCTGCCATGCCCCAGATAAATGTATAATTGCTCGTGCCTACACCGCTGTGAATCGACCAGCTTGGCGAGATGACGGCTTGCTCGTTTCTCATGACGATATGGCGCGTTTCACTCGGTTCACCCATTAAATGAATGACAACGGAATCATCCGGAAGATCAAAGTACATATAAGCTTCCATTCGGCGTGGGTGGACGTGGGCCGGCATCGTATTCCACATATTTCCCGTTTTGAGCAGAGTCATACCCATGACAAGCTGCGAGCTCTGAATGCCATTTTGATGAATGAAACGATAGATGGTCCGGTCATTGGAATTCTCGATGGCACCAAGATCCGCAGACTCTGCATCCGCAAGTGTAGCTTTTTGTGTCGGGTAGGTCTGGTGAGCCGGAGCGGAATTCAAATAGAATTTGGCTGGCTTTTCAGAATCGACGCTTTTGAAGAAAACTTCCTTGTTGCCCATGCCGACGAAAAGGCATTCCTTGTGATCCAGCGCATGCTCCTTGCCTTCCACCACGACGATTCCTTTTCCGCCGACGTTGATGATGCCGATTTCACGGCGTTCCAGGAAATAGCTAACGCCAAGCTCTTTTAAATCCATATCCAGCTTAATCTCTTCGGCAATCGGAAAAGCGCCGCCAATGATGAGCCGGTCTTCATGAGTCAGTACGAGCTCCAGGTGATTCGGGATAAACAACTTGGGAATATGAAATTCTTCACGCAATCGAGCCGTGTCAAATTGTTTGACTTCACGTGGGTGCGAGGCATATCTTCTTTCCAAAACAAACACTCCTTTAGGGTTCATTTATGTTCATATCGTTCATATAGGTTCACATTAACCCTTTTTTAGGTTTATGGCAATAGCTTTTGCATAAAATGGCGGATGAGGATTGGATGAAGACCAAGCAAAAGGGGAGAATCGCGCTGGTCTTATAAACGAAAAGGATAAAACGCTTGCAATTAAACCGTGAAGAACATGGCTTGCAGGCTTTTTTTGAATATAAAAAAATAGAAGTGTTCATCTTACTGATAGACGTTATTTTTGAAAATATTAAAAATTTTATGTTTTAGTGTCCTTGGTGGATGTACAAATGAATAAAAAGATGCTACATTGATTACTAGATAATCTCTTGTGTGGTAAGGTTTTTTAATGATATTAATGTCCTCTGTATGAGGACGCCTGTATATTTAGGAGGGATTCGCTATGTCCAGTCATTCGCTTGAGCAATTTTTAACGGAGAACATCGAGGATCTAAAAAGCAAGGGCCTATACAATGTTATTGATCCGCTGCAGGGTCCAAACGGGCCGACTATTGACATTGAAGGGAAGTCACTGATTAATCTGTCTTCCAACAATTATTTGGGACTCGCGACAGATAATCGTCTGGTTGATGCATCCATTGAGGCGGCGAAAAAATACGGCGCAGGCGCCGGTGCGGTCCGAACGATCAACGGCACCATGGATCTGCATTTGGAACTGGAACACAAGCTGGCCGAATTCAAACATACGGAAGCGGTCATTACTTACCAGTCCGGCTTTAACTGCAATATGGCGGCCATTTCCGCGGTCATGGACAAAAACGACGCCATTTTATCGGATGAGCTTAATCATGCCTCCATCATTGACGGCTGCCGGTTGTCGAGAGCCAAAACGATCCGTTTCAAGCATTCGGACATGGAGGATTTGAGAGCGCAGGCCAAAGCAGCCAAAGAATCCGGTCTTTACAATAAAATCATGGTGATTACCGATGGCGTGTTCTCCATGGATGGCGATATCGCCAAGCTGCCCGAAATCGTGCAGATCGCCGAAGAATTCGATCTTATTACGTATGTGGACGATGCCCATGGCTCAGGTGTTTTGGGTCAGGGAGCCGGTACCGTCAAGCATTTTGGCTTATCGGACCGCATTGACTTCCAAATCGGTACCCTTTCCAAGGCTATCGGCGTGGTTGGCGGATATGTGGCGGGCAGTACGAAGCTGATTGAATGGCTTAAGCTGAGAAGCCGTCCGTTCCTGTTTTCGACCGCCATGCCGCCTGCTTCCGTCGCAGCCATCATCGCTTCGGTGGATATTCTCATGAATGATCAGACGCTGATCAAAAAGTTATGGGAGAACGGCGATTTCCTGAAAAGCGAGCTGAAAAAGCTTGGTTTTGATGTAGGTCACAGTGAAACGCCTATTACGCCTTGCATCATCGGGGACGAAGTGAAGACGCAGGAGTTCAGCAAACGCTTGTACGAAGAGGGCGTATATGCCAAAGCGATCGTCTTCCCGACGGTCCCTAAAGGAACCGGACGAATCCGCAATATGCCTACGGCTGCACACAGCAGGGAAATGCTGGAACAGGTCGTTTCCGTCTACGAAAAGGTAGGCAAGGAATTGGGGATCATTTAATCGGTCTGCCGGGAAGCCAAACGGGGAGGAATAACGATGAAGAACATTTTGGTGACGGGTGCATTAGGCCAAATTGGATCGGAGCTGGTCGCCAAGCTCAGACATATGTATGGAAACGATCAGATCATTGCCACCGATGTACGGAATACGGGGCATGAAATCACGAGATCGGGACCTTTTGAAACACTGGACGTAACGGATGACAAAGCAATGTTTGAGGTTGCCAAACGTCATCGGGTGGATACGGTGATCCATCTGGCGGCGCTGCTGTCCGCTACGGCTGAAGAGAAGCCGTTGCTGGCATGGAACCTCAACATGGGCGGACTCGTGAATGCGCTGGAAGTTGCAAGAGAACTCGGCTGCCAATTCTTTACGCCAAGCTCGATCGGGGCCTTTGGTCCGTCCACACCGAAGGATCATACTCCGCAGGACACGATTCAGCGTCCCACGACGATGTATGGCGTGAACAAGGTATCCGGAGAGCTTCTGTGCGATTATTATTTTCATAAATACGGACTCGATACCCGGGGGATCCGGTTCCCTGGTCTCATCTCCTATGTGACACCTCCCGGCGGAGGCACGACGGATTACGCCGTGGAAATTTACTATGAAGCGGTAAGCCAAGGGCGTTACGTCTCGTTTATCGA
Organism: Paenibacillus dendrobii; assembly: GCF_009807035.1. Lineage (GTDB taxonomy): Bacteria > Bacillota > Bacilli > Paenibacillales > Paenibacillaceae > Paenibacillus_AQ > Paenibacillus_AQ dendrobii. The sequence continues at coordinate 2,012,395 of NZ_WUBI01000001.1, read as the reverse complement.
CAAAGGCACTTATATGGATATGATGTATATGCCTGATGCCTTGGATGCGGTCGTTCAGCTGATGGAAGCCGACCCCGCAAAGCTGGTTCACCGGAATGCGTTTAACATCACTGCGATGAGCGTAGATCCGGAGGCTATCGCGGCCTCGATCCGCAAAATGATGCCGTCATTTGCCCTTGGATACCAGGTGGATCCGAAAAGACAGGCTATCGCCGAGAGTTGGCCGAATTTCATCGATGCATCTGCAGCAGCCAGTGAATGGGGCTTCCAGGCGAAGTATGATCTCGATGCGATGACGCAGGATATGCTAAGCCAGCTTAGTTCGAAAGAGATGCTTGCCCGGAAGGCATAATCATGAATGAAGCATGAATGAAGAATAAATCATAGACTGTCTGCTTGGTCCGAAGTCAGGGCGATGGCAGGCAGTCTTTTTTTGATCGAATACAGTTAACAGGGACACGTGATGCATATTGACCTAAGGTTTATTTTTCATCCCGCATATGGAAATAAACGTGAAAGTTACTCTATAATGAAGGTGAAGCCCCGGTAAACCAGGGACTTCAATTTCCGGGAGACAGGAGATGTTCAGATTCATGATTCAATTTCCTAAGCCAGATGTGGAGCAATTCTTTCAAACTTATTTGATTCGTTCTTTTGGCGTCAGCAGCGATGAGTCTCGCCTCATATTCAGCAGCACGCTCAGCGGTAAATTCAACTTATGGGCCATGGATTTGAAGGGGGAGACATCCTATCCTTTTCCACTGACATACAACGATCAGATGTGCAGCTTCATCAAGCTGGACCCGCAGGGTAGACATATTCTGACGGCGTTTGATCATGACGGTAACGAAAATTACCAGTTAAGCGCGCTCCGATGGAACGGCGGCGAACCGATGCCGCTATTGGATGGATTGTCGCCGGATGACAAGCATGAATTCGTGCATTTGTCGGAAGACGGTAAGCGAATCTATTACACGGATTCTAAAGGAAACCCTAATTTCCTTAATTCGAGGGTATATCATCTGGACACGAAGGAAAATCATCTGTTGATCGAAGGCAAGGACACGACGACGGAGCTGTGTGCGGTCAGTCCGGATGAGAAAACGTTCGCTTTTACCAAAATCTACGCGAATACGTATTATGTAAGCTATATCATCCGGGAAAATGGGGAAGAAGCGTGTCTGACGCCAGATCCGGAACAGGTTCATACAGCGGGGAGCGTTCAGTTCCTGGACAATGACAACGTGATTTTCGCAACGGATTACGAGTCGGAATTTACATATATGGCGCATTATCATATTCCAACAGGGGCCTTTAAACGACTCTGCGAAATCGACAAGGAGACCATCGCGCAGCTCCGCCTGCATAAGGAAACGGGGACGGTTTATATCGTCACCGAAAAAGGGGTGGAGGATCATCTATATGCTTACTCTCTAGACAGCGGTGAGCTCACCTCAATACCACTGCCGGTCGATATTCTTGAGCAGCTTGCAGTTACCCGGTCCGGTAACCTGTATATATTGGGACGCGGGGCGGTGAAGCCGTTTAATATTTACCGTTATGACGGCAGCGGCTGGACGATGCTGACCAAGAATGTCATGACGGGCCTGACGGAGGAGGACCTCGTGGCTCCGGATGTCGTGACTTACAAGTCCTTTGACGGCATGGAGATTGAGGCGCTTCTTTTCCGTGCCAAAGAGCATACTGCAAACGGCTGTACGGTATTCTGGCCGCATGGCGGACCGCAGGCTGCAGAGCGTAAGCAATTCCGCGCCATGTTCCAATACATAATTGCCCAAGGCTATAATATTTTCTGTCCGAATTTTCGCGGAAGCACAGGCTACGGCAGCTCATTCGTGAAGTTGGTGGAGCAGGATTGGGGCGAGGGCCCACGCAAAGACTGCCTGGCCGGCATGGACTGGTTGTTCGAGCAAGGGATTTCGAGCCGAGACCGCCTGTTTGTCCTGGGGGGCAGCTATGGCGGCTACATGACGCTGCTGCTTGCCGGGAGGAATCCGGAATATTTCAAGGCCGCGATTGATATCGTCGGGGTCAGCAACCTCTTCACCTTCTATAACTCGGTGCCGGAGCACTGGAAGCCGATCATGAAGCAGTGGCTCGGCGATCCGGAGCAGGACCGTGAGCGGTTTATCAAAGACACTCCGATCACCTATCTCGACAATATGGTGAATCCGATGCTTATTATCCAGGGTGCTAATGACCCGCGTGTCGTCAAGGCAGAGTCCGATCAGATCGTCGAGGCGCTGCGCGCAAAAGGCCGTGACGTGGAATATATCGTTTTTGACGATGAAGGTCACGGTATCACGAAGAAAGCCAATGAGAAAATCGCTTATGCCCGGATGGTGGAGTTCCTGAACCGCTGCCGGTAGTATGTTGAACATGACGCATACGCTCATTCATCGTTATTGAAACTGAAGCGAATCTATCGAATTCGCATTGCCTAGGAGGCTATCCTACATATCTACGGATATGTAGGATAGCCCATTTTGATATAGTTGGTATGTTTGATTGCATAATTGAACATAAATTTGATATAATCAATTCGATTATGTGAATAAAGGGACAGACTGGAAGTGAGTATATGCAGTCAAACCAAAAGCCGTTGTACATGGTGATTATCGAGGATCTGAAGGAAAAGATACTTTCCGGTGAATATAAAGAAGACCAGCAGCTGCCAACCGAAATGGAGCTTGCCGAACGGTCGGGCGTCAGCCGGATTACATCCAAGAGAGCGCTGATCGAACTCGAACGGGAAGGATTGATCTACCGTAAGCGGGGCAGCGGCAGTTATGTGAAGAAACAAGAGCCGAGAAGCGGAGCAGGGGAACCCGGCACCGTGTCCGCAGCTCCGATTATTTCGATGGTATTGCCGTATATGGCTACGAGCGAGCTGGATTTCATTAAGGGAGCCACCGATTACCTGGATACCAAGGGATATTATTTGAGCATTCATAACAGCAATTGGAGCAAGGACAGGGAGCGGGAATTCCTGCTCCGGATTCCGAAAAACGGTTCGAGCGGGATCATTCTGTACCCCATCAGCACCATCAGCAATATCGATGTGCTGCATGCACTGTACTGGAACGACTATCCTCTGGTCATGATTGATCAGTACGTGGAGAGCCTTCCGGTAACCAGCGTCGTGTCGGACAACACGCAGGGCGGATACTTGATTGCCAAGCAGCTGATTGAGCTGGGTCATGAACGGATAGCGTTTGTTTCGAGCATTGCCATTGAGTTCCGCAGCTCGGTGCGCGACCGCTATCAAGGTTACTGCAAAGCGCTGCGGGATCACGGACTTGCCGTCGATCCGGAGCTGGTAATCGCGGACTTTTACCGCGACGCCGACGAAGACAAGAGCAATACCTTTTACAAGAACATGATCAGCAGGATCATGGATCTCGGCGTGACCGCCATTCAAGCGGAGCATGACCATCTGGCTGTTGATCTTCTGCGCAGCGCGTTGGACATGGGAATCCAAGTACCTGGACAGTTGTCCATTGCCGGATTCGACGATCATATGATTTCCAGCCTGGTGGAAGTGCCGCTGACGACGATTGCCCAGGATTACAGCGAAATCGGCCGCAAAGCGGCAGAGCTGATCGTGAGCCAGATCGAAGGGAGCGGGAAGAACCCCGTGCAAGCCGAGATACCGGTCCGCCTAATTGAAAGAGCTTCGACTGCGGCATTAACCGATGAATACACCGCCCAGGAACAAATATAGAAATAGTCTCACCATGGCCGGCCCAGCGGGGCCGGTCTTTTTGTTGTCCTTAAATGGAGAAGCGTGCACATCCGGTGATCAAAACGGTGGTTACCGGAAGATTGTTTGTGTTAGATATAATGAATAGGGACTAGTTGTATAATAAGATATATTCACTATTTACAAAATATAGGCACCCGATTATAATAACTCGTGTAAGCGGTATAAATGATATATCTAATATGATATATAAAGCGACAAATTCTGATCTTTTTACTCATTCAGGATGATGGGCGTATCGCTTATTTGTAAAAAGCTATTATGTAAGCGCATTCTTTTTTGTGGTTAAACGCAAATGACAAAGGGGTGATCGGTTTTATTGCTTAAGGTTTCATTGGTCTTTTCTGTATTCAGGTCCACAACACTAATCCGAAACGGAAAATGGGGGATGAACGCGTGAAGAAAATGAAAGTACTCTCCATGCTGCTCGTAGTCTTGTTATTTGTATTTACCATTGCAGGCTGCTCGGGCGGCGGCGCTCAAGAAGGCAGTTCCAATGAAAGCAATAAAGCCGCTGAGCAGGAGCCAGCGAAAGAGGCGGATCAAGAGCCTGCCCCAGAGCCTGAGAAAGAGCAGGCTGCTGCGCCGGAAGAGAATAAGACCGATTTGGGCGGAGACACCATCAAGATTGGCGTATGGTATGACGATGCCGATCCGAGACTGGTGAAGGAAAAAGGTCCTGCGGAAGAAGAGCAGATCAAGCTGATTGACCAAGTTGAAAAGAAATACAACTGCAAAATCGAATTCGTGAAATTTGGCGATTACGGCAAATACGTAGAAAACTTCACCACGACATCCCTCTCCGGCACACCTTTTGCCGACATTGTCCTCCTCGAGCTGTTCTGGGCCTTCCCGACGCTCGTCAACAAAGATTTTATACAACCGGTAGACGACAAACTTGATTTGAACGATCCGAAATACATCGACTGGATGAAAAAGGGCGGAAACTTCAAAGGCAAGCAGTACGGCATGACCGATTCCTCTCCATCGCCTTACGGCATTTTTTACAACAAAACACTCGTGAAGAAGCTGGGTCTTGAAGATCCGTATGAACTTCAGCAAAAAGGCGAATGGACGTGGGAAAAATTCCGCGACTTCGCCAAAAAAGCAACCAAAGACACGAACGGCGACGGTAAAACAGACATCTTCGGAATCGCCGGCGCTTACGGAAAAATCAATTCCTTCACGGAGCAAATGATCTACTCCAACAAAGGCACGGTTGACAAGGATGCCGAAGGCAACATCAAATTCTCACTGAACGGCGAAAATTCGATGGAGGCGCTGCAGTTCATAGCGGATCTCTACAACAAAGACAAATCCATCATGCAGCCAATTCCGGAGGATGCGAACAAGGAATTTGTTGCAGGCAAAGGCGTCATGTACGCCGGTTTCAGCTGGGAGCTGGGCGGATTGCTCGACAATATGAAGAACCAGGAACTCGGGTACGTGTTCTTCCCGAAAGGTCCGAAATCGGATAAGTACGTCTCCTACACTCCGTTCGGCAACATGTTCATGGTAGCGAAGTACTCAAAACATGCGGATGTGGCAGCAAAGATTCTGGATGAGATCAGCCTGCATGATGCCGGCAGAAAATTGTCGCAGCAATCTTGGGAAAGCTCTTATCCGAACAAGGAATCGCTGGATACGCGCAAGCAAATGTCTGAAAGCATCGACTACATTTCCTATTACGCGATTCCGGATGGCGGCAAGCTGTTTGAAGGTGTCGTCAAGGATATCACGACAGGCAAAATCTCGCCTTCCACCGCGGTCGATAAGGTTAAGCCGCAGTTCGAAGCCAACATCAACAAGCTGCTTCAGGACAGTAAATAACCGACCGGCAGCATAGTAACTCTGATGTGTACCCCTGTCCTTGGCCAAGGGAGAGGGGTACTGCTGAAGAGGAAGGGGGAGCCCATGCACAGATCGATATTCAAGGCAGCATCCACTCTGCTTGCGGTGTCCGTTGCCGCCGGCTTAATCACAGCTGCGCAGGGACCATCTTCCCGCGAGGCTTCAGCCTCGGCCGTGCAATCGCCGGTACAACTGGACCTTCGCGGCATCAAACAATCGGCGAAACCAGGCGGCTATGAAGAGTACCTGAACAATCATAAAGCGTCGGCCACATCAGCCGGGGACATGGTTATTGAAGGAGACGCCTACAACCAAGCTGAAGGCATGAACGTCTCCGTTCTTCCCAACTATCAGGGCGTTCAGGGGAATTCGATTCTTACACAGGATTCCGGCAGTGTGACATGGGATTTTGACGTGAAGAAGGCGGGCCTGTATAACATACGCCTCGAATTATACACGGAACCGGGCAAGGATTCCGACATCGAGCGGGAGCTGGCTATTGATGGTGCCGTTCCATTTGCAGAAGCAAAAAACTTGGTTTTGAACCGGGTATGGAAAAATGAGAAGAACCAATTCGACCAGGACGGGCGCGGGAATGATTTGACGCCGGGACAGGTGGAAGAGCATTTGTGGCAGGACATTGCCTTGAAGGACAGCAGCGGCGCGTACGAAGATCCGTTTTTGTTTTATTTTTCCGCAGGGAAGCACAGCCTGTCTTTGAACTCGGTCAAGGAACCGCTGGTGATCCGGCAGATTATTCTGTCTGCACCGGCTGCCATGCCATCATACAGCGACATCGCGGCGAAATACGCATCGGAAGGACTGAAGCCTGCGGCGGACGTTTCCATGAAAGTTCAGGCTGAGCAGGCCATGTATAAATCTTCACCGAGCCTTCTTCCCTATAACGACCGCTCCAATCCGGCGGTGGAACCTTACCATGTATCCAAACTTCGCAATAACGCCATGGGCGGCTATGCCTGGAGGCTTCCTGGGCAGTGGATCGAATGGGAAATCGAAGTGCCGAAGGACGGGTTATATCAGATCGCTTTTAAAAATCGGCAAAACTATCTGCGGGGCTTATCCGTGCTTCGTTCGATTTACATAGACGGCAAGCTGCCGTTTAAGGAAATGCAGACCGTTACATTCCCGTACAGCAGCTCTTGGCAGATGAAGGTGATCGGACCGGGGGGAGGGGAGCCTTATCTTTTTCATCTCACCGAAGGAAAGCACCGGATTCGGATGGAGGTTACGCTCGGGGACATTGCACCGATTCTCCGTTCGGTGGAGTCCAGTATCCTGGAGCTAAACGCCATGTATCGTCAAATCATCAGTTACACCGGCACGGTGCCGGATACGTTCCGCGATTATAACCTGGAGCAGCGCATACCGGAGATGACCCAAGTGTTCCGGGAGTCCAGCGAACAGCTGTACAGCATCGCGAAGGCGATCGAGGGACCATCCGGCCAGAGCGATGAGCGGACGTCCATTATCAATACGGTAGCTTACCAGCTGAAGGACATGGCAGACAAACCCGAATCCGTGCCTTCACGCATTGAGACGTTCAAAACCAACGTCGGTGCGCTCAGCTCATGGATGCTGACGGTGAACGAGCAGCCCTTGTCGCTGGATTACCTGATCGTCAGTTCTCCGGGCAGCAAGCTGCCGCAGGCTGAGGCTGGGGCTTGGACCAAGCTGGTATCCGGCACAGAGTCTTTCCTGGCATCGTTCTACGAGAATTACGATGACTTTTCTGCAGACGACAACAAGGACAGCATTTCGGTATGGGTTACTTCCGCGCGCGATCAGGCGCAGGTGATCAAAAGGCTCATTGACGACCAATTCACGCCGAAGACAGGCATCCATGTCAATCTGAAGCTGGTGGCATCGGACGTCATTCTGCCTTCGACCGTGGCCGGCAAGGGGCCGGATATCGCGCTTCAGATCGGCAACGATCTGCCCGTGAATTATGCGAGCCGCAGTGCGCTGCAGGATTTGTCGGCGTTCCCGGATTTTGGCACGGTGAAAGACCAATTTAATGCAAGTGCGCTTGTGCCATATGAGTACGGCGGTTCTTACTACGCGCTACCGGAGCAGCAGACGTTCCCGATGCTTTTCTACCGGAGGGATATCCTCGAGGATGAACTGCATCTGAAAGTGCCGCAGACCTGGGATGATGTCCATGACATTCTGCCGGTACTGCAAAAACATAACCTGCAGTTCGGTTTACCGCAAAAGTCGCTCGATTCCTTGGGCAATGACGTGGCCAATACCAACATCGTCACAATGCCGCCGAGTCCGGCCTACGCCATGTTCCTGTACCAAAACCAGGGACAGTTCTACAAGGACGGCGGGGCGGCCGTGGATCTCGATTCGGAAACGGGCATCAAAGAGTTCAAGCAGTGGACGGACTTCTACGTGAATTATAAAATCCCGATCTCCGTCGACTTCGCCAACCGCTTCCGGACCGGCGAGATGCCGATCGGAATCGTGGATTATACGATGTACAACAAGCTAAGCGTGTTTGCGCCGGAAATCAAAGGGCTGTGGTCGTTCGCGCCGGTGCCCGGCACGCTTGGCAGCGACGGCAAGCTTCACCGCGAGGTCGGCAGCAGCGGCTCGGCAACGGTGATGTTCAAGCATACGGAACATAAAGACGCGGCATGGGAGTTCATGAAATGGTGGACCGGGAAGGACACGCAAGTTGCTTATGGACGCCAGATGGAAATCCGGATGGGCGCTTCCGCCCGTTATCCAACCGCCAACAAGGATGCCCTGACGCAGCTTCCTTGGCCGACGCTCGATCTTCGCAAGCTGCAGGAGCAAATGCAGTGGGTCAGAGGCATTCCGGAGGTGCCGGGAGGCTACCTGACAGGACGCAACATCGACAATGCGTTCCGCCGTGTCGTCGTGCATGGCGATGACCCGAGGGAAACGATGGACAATTATGTGCGGGCCATGAATGAGGAAATTACGATCAAACGCAAAGAATTCAATCTCCCGACAGAGAAATGAGGGACCTTCATATGAAGCAGCAGATTGCCGATCGTCCCGTTGTGACGGGAGCGAAAATGCCAGGCGGGGGCGCGCCGGGGCGCATGATACGGAACAAGGCCGCGCGGATATGGACGGAAATGAAGATGAATAAGCATGCTTATGTTTTGATGGCGCCTTATTTCATTATTTTCTGCACGTTTACCGTTATTCCGGTGCTTTTATCCTTTGTATTAAGCTTTACGAATTTCAATCTGCTGCAGTCGCCGAAATGGATCGGCTGGCAGAACTATGCGAGATTGTTCGTTCAGGATGATATCTTTTTGATCGCTTTGAAAAATACGCTGCTGTTTGCGGCCATTACCGGTCCGATCAGCTATATTGCCTGCTTCATGTTCGCATGGCTGATCAACGAGCTGCCGCCGAAGCTGCGGGCGCTGCTGACGCTGGTGCTGTATGCTCCTTCGATTTCGGGCAACACGTATTTGATCTGGACGCTGCTTTTCGCCGGCGATTCTTATGGATACGCCAACTCGTTTCTGATGAAATGGGGCTTCATCATGGAGCCGATCCAGTGGCTTCAGGATTCCAGATATGTGCTGATGATTCTCATTCTGGTGCAGTTGTGGCTTAGCCTTGGCACATCCTTTCTGGCATTTATCGCCGGTCTGCAGAACGTGGACCGGACGATGTACGAAGCGGGCAGCATTGACGGCATCCGCAACCGCTGGCAGGAGCTGTGGTTCATTACGCTGCCGGCCATGCGGCCGCAGCTGATGTTCGGCGCGGTCATCCAGATCGCCTCCGCTTTTTCCGTCGCGGAAATTTCGATCTACCTGATCGGATTTCCAAGCGTGGATTATGCTGCACACACGATCGTAACCCACCTGGTCGATTACGGGACGATCCGTTTTGAAATGGGTTATGCCTCGGCGATCGCGACCGTGCTGTTCACCATCATGCTGTCGGTGAACCTGTTAACCCAGAAGCTCCTAGGAAAAGTAGGTGAGTAAAGCATGAAGCTCGTACTAAAGATGCCGAAAAGATTGAACCGTTCCTGGGGCGTAGACCTGCTTCTGTTCGTGCTGCTGGGCGGAGTGGCCTGTTTCATGGCACTGCCGCTGGTATTCACGATCAGCAACGCGTTTAAGCCGATCGATGAGATCTTTACTTTTCCGCCTAAACTGTTCGTGCGCAATCCCACGTTCAAAAACTTTACGGATTTGGTCAACATTTTCAGCGATTCCTGGGTTCCGTTTTCGAGATACGTGTTCAATACGTTTTTCATTGCCATCATCGGAACGGTGTGGCATGTCATCCTGGCTTCGGCCGCGGCATATCCGCTTGCCAAGCTCCGTTTTCCAGGCAAAAGGATATTATTCAACATCGTGGTGCTTTCGCTCATGTTCACGGTATACGTGACCCAGGTTCCGAACTATATGATCATTTCATATCTGGGTCTGATCAATACTTATTGGGCCATTCTGCTGCCAGCATTCGGTATGACGCTCGGACTGTACCTGATGAAGCAGTTCATGGAACAGATTCCGGATGCGCTGCTTGAGGCGGGGAAAATCGACGGGGCCAGCGAGTACCGTATCTACTGGCAAATCGTCATGCCGATCGTAAGGCCCGCCTGGCTGACGCTGATCATTTTCTCGCTCCAAAATCTTTGGACCAACGGCTCTGTCACGAGCCACAAATACATTTACAGCGAGCAGCTGAAGACCGTGGATTACGTGTTCGGGCAGATCGCAAGCGGCGGCCTGGTCCGTACCGGACCGGTAGCTGCCGTCACGCTCCTCATGATGATCGTTCCGATTACCGTATTCATCGTGACGCAGAGCAGCATCATCCAAACGATGTCCACGTCGGGCTTGAAGGAATAACAGGGGGGCATGCAGATGAAGAGAAGGTTCGCATTGTTCATGATCGTGCTGCTTCTGGCTTCCGGAACCGGCGCGGCGCAGGTATCGGCGGACGATACCTCTTACAACTACTCTTACTGGGGAACTCCGGTTCCGGCACCGGCTCCTTATGCGCTCGAGCAGGTGGTATACGGAAACGACTGGAGCGCAGGGCCTTTATCTTCTCCCCAGGATATGTACGCCGGTCCTGACGGCCGGTTGTACGTTGCCGACACTGGCAACAGCCGGATTGTCATCCTCAGCGGGGATATGCAGGTGGAGAAGGTCATTGCAGGTTTCGAGCATGACGGGAAAGAGGACAGTCTGAATCAGCCGCAGGGCATTTTCGTGGATTCCGAGCGCCATATATACGTCGCGGATACCGGTAACCGGCGGATCGTCGAGCTGGATGCAAACGGAAAGCTGATCCGGATCATGAACGAACCGAAATCAACGCTGCTGCGGGAAGGCTTTCAGTATTCTCCGGTCAAGCTGGCGGTGGATAAAGCCAAAAGGCTGTATGTCATCAGCCAAGGGAGCTATGAAGGCATCATGGAGTTTGATTCGGATGGCGTCTTCAATGGTTTCATCGGCACGAACCGCGTCAAGTTCAGTCCAGTGGATTTGTTCTGGAAGCGGATATCGACCAAAGCCCAGCGTGACCAGATGCAGCAGTTCATCCCGATCGAGTTCAACAATCTGGATGTGGATGAGAACGGCTTTATTTATACCTCCACCTCGGAGGAAGATTCCGATCAGCCCTTGAAACATCTCAATCCATCCGGTACGGATATTCTTCGCAGCAAGGGATATTTTCCGCCCAAAGGGGATGTGGGCAATCTGGAAGGCGGGAGCGTGACGGGCAGCTCCATATTTATCGACGTTATTCCGGATCAAGGCGGGATGTACAGCGGCCTGGATTCGAAGCGCGGGCGCATCTTCACCTATGACAAGGACGGGAACCTGTTATATGAGTTCGGCGGCCTGGGGAGCCAGCAGGAGAATTTCCGCACGCCGTCGGCGATCGAGATGCTGGGCGACCGGATGCTTGTGCTCGACAAGGATAACAACCGCCTTTCGGTGTTTGCGCCGACAACCTACGGCAGCCTGATACGCAGTGCGGTGGCCGCGCTTAACGAAGGACAGACAGAGCGTTCAACGGCCGACTGGGAAAAGGTACTTCAGCTCAATGCCAATTTTGACGTTGCTTATATCGGCATTGGCAAATCCCTTCTGAAGCAGGGGGATAACCGGGAAGCTATGACGTACTTCAAGTTGGGCAACAGCCGCGAGTATTACTCGGAAGCCTTCAAGCGCTACCGGAAGGAAGTGGTATTCGACCACTTCGGCTTGATCGTGCTGGTCATCGTCCTGGCGGTTGCCGTCATCGTGGCAGGCGTCAAGCTCGCGGGCCGCAAGACCAAAGGGCAATTCTACCAGGAGTTCGGCATTGTCCGAAATCCGTTGTATACGATACTCCATCCTTTTAACGGCTTCTGGGAAATGAAGTACGAACGCAAGGGAAGGCTGAGCGTGGCATTCATCATCGTGGCGCTGCTTGTGATCGCCATGATCGTCAAACGCCAGTTCAACGGATTTGTCATTAATTTCAACGATCCGGAGCAGCTGAACAGCCTGGATGAACTCAAATTCATCGTGCTTCCTTTCCTCTTGTGGTGCATCGCCAACTGGTCGCTCACAACCTTGATGGACGGAGAAGGTAAGTTTACCGAAATTATCATTGCAACGGCATATTCCCTGCTGCCGCTGGTGCTGATCTATTTTCCTCAGGTGCTGTACAGCAACGTGATCACGGCGGATGAGAGCTCGTTTTACTACCTTCTGAACACGGTCGCGCTGATATGGTTCGTCTGGCTTCTGTTTACCGGGACGATGACCGTTCATCAATATTCGGCCGGAAAAACCATCGTGACGATGCTGCTGACGCTGGTCGTGATGGGCATCATCATTTTCTTGGGTGTATTGTTCTTCAGCATGCTTCAGCAAATGATCAATTTCGTCAGCTCCATCTATAAAGAAATTTCATTCCGGATGTAGACGCCAAAAGGAGGGATGGGACGTGGGCATACGCAAAAAACAAGCCGCAGGCATCCTGTGCGCACTGCTCCTGACAGCAGCGATTCTGGAATCAGGCCTTGGCGGATTACAGGGCAGGGAGGCGGCAGCATCCGAAGCTCCAGCCATGGAAACGGCGCCAGTAAGCCAGGAGGCAGGGACAGATCAAACTCCGGTACACACGGTGACGGCAGTATCAGAGGCAAATCGGAATCAGGTGACCGCGAATGCCCCGCAAGAGCTCGCCGCGCTGGAAGCAATGGACATGGCTGCGGAGAATGATCAGCTCAGGTTGTACGTGAACAAGGAAACCGCGGAAATTGCCGTGCAGGAGAAACAAAACGGATATATTTGGTTTTCCAATCCGGCGGGGCGCGGTGATGATCCGCTGGCATCTCCCCTTTACCAATCGGAGTTGTCCGCGCAGGTGCTGCTTACCTACTATAACGACAAAGGGCAGGTCAATGCCTTTAACAGCTACGACGACAGCGTGGCCAAAAAGCAGTTTGAAATCTCTTCCGCGGATCATGGAATCCGAGTGGATTACCGGATGGGCAACGTGGCGCAGTCCTTTGCCAACATCCCCAAGGCGATCAGCAAAGAACGTTTTGAAAAAGAAATCCTTGAACATCTCAAGGATGCGGATCAGCGCGATGACGTGAAGTACAAATTCCGCCTGGATGAGCAAAAGCAGGTGTACGAGGTTCGGAAACTGCAGGATTATGTAGCGGAGGAGCTCTCGGCCGTGCTCGAGACTGCAGGTTATACGGCAGCGGACGCTGCGCAGGACAATAAGGAGAACGGGGCGGGAGAAACCGTGGCTTCGGAAGAAGCGGAATTCACAATCCCAATCGTGTACGCCCTTGATGGCGGCAATCTTGTCGTTTCCGTTCCGGCCAAAGAACTGAAAGCGACCAAAGCTTATCCCATCGCATCCCTGCAGGTGCTGAAGTTTTTCGGGGCGGCAGATGCGGGCAAGAAGGGATACCTATTTGTTCCCGACGGTTCCGGGGCGCTGATACATCTGAACAATAAAAAGCTGGACGCGGAAGGCTACAATCTTCCGGTTTACGGCAATGACGGCACCTTCGACGTGAAAGAGAGAATCCAAACGAACGAGACCACCCGCCTGCCGGTATTCGGACTGAAGCAGGGCGACCACGCCATGATCGGCATCATCGAAGACGGGGATGCGGGGGCAAGCATTTCAGCTGATGTGAGCGGTCGCAACGATTCCTACAATACGGTCAGCAGCAAATTCCAGGTGACGGCGATGGATTACTACACCTTGTCGTCGGGAACGAAGAGCAGCGCCGTGCCCATGTTCCAAACGGGAAAATATCAGGGCGATTTGCAGGTCCGCTACGCGTTTCTGTCAGGCGATGCCGCGGATTATAGCGGGATGGCCGCCGCCTACCGGAGTTATCTGGCGGACAAATACAAGCTGAAACCGCTGACGGCGTCAAAGGACGCCCCGTTCATACTGGAGCTCGCAGGTGCCTTCCGCAAGCAGAAATCGCTACTCGGCATTCCTTATCAAAGGGCGGAGGCTTTGACGACCTTCGGTGAAGCGGAAATGATCGTGGGCAAGCTGAAGGATGCCGGAATCCAAGCTATCGATCTGAGGTTGACGGGTTGGTTTAACGGCGGCATTCGCCATTCCTCCCCTGATGATGTGGCGATTGCCGGTGTTCTCGGAGGCCAAAAAGGATTTCTTCATTTGGCCGACTACTTGAAGCAGAACGGATACGGGTTCTACCCCGATGCCGCTTTTCTGGAGAAATATAAAAACTCCGCGGGGGCTGCGACTCTGCTCGACCGCAGCAAAGCGGAAGTATACCAATACAATCCCGTGACGTATGCGAAGGATACGGCTAAATTCTCGCATTACGTTCTGTCGCCGCGCCAGCTGCCGAAGCAGGTCGACGGCTTTCTGAAGGATTACACGAAGCTCGGTGTTGCCGGCCTTTCCCTGCGCGATCTCGGCAAGGAAGTCAATTCCGATTTCGATCCGGGCCATCCGGTGAGCAGGCAGGATTCCCTTGCGGCTTCGGTCCAAGAACTGATGCTTCTGAAGGACAAAACCGGTCCGCTGATGATTGACGGAGGCAATGCATACAGCCTGCCCTATGCGGGTCTGGTTGTGAATGCTCCGGAACGCAGCAGCCGGCTGAATATTATTGATGAAGAAATACCCTTTTACCAGATTGTTCTTCACGGTTACGCGGATATTGCCGGGGCCCCCTACAATATGAACGAGCTGCAGAGTCCGCGCGCGTCCATGCTGAAATCGCTGGAAACAGGTTCTGCCGTGTACTATCAATGGTTCGCCAGCGATGCATCCAAAGTGAAGGATACGGATTATAACGGGTTGTACGCGTTAAATTACCGGGATGGGTTGGATGAAGCCGTGAAGTTGTACCGGGAGGCCAATCCGATTTTGACCCAAGTCCGGAATCAAGTCATCACGGCCCATAAGGAGCTTGCTCCAGGCGTGGTCCGAACAACGTATCAAAACGGACTAAGCATCACGATTAATTACAATCAAACGGCGGTAGCCGTGGACGGCCTGCAGCTTCAGCCGCAGAGCTATCACGTAGGCGGTGAATAACATGTTCAGAAAACCACTCACTTTGTCCCAGAAAAAGCAATGGTACGGCGTTCTGTTCGTCACGCCGCTGATTTTGGGACTCGTCATCCTGTTCCTGCTGCCGCTCATCCAGTCGTTTCGTTTCAGCTTAAGTTCGATTCACCTGGTTGAAGGCGGTTTTGCCGTCGATTATAAAGGCTGGTCCAACTACAGCAATCTGTTTACGACCAATCCGGATTATCCGCGTAAGCTGACGGAGTCGGTTACGGGCATGGTAGTGAACGTGCCGATCATTATTATATTCAGTTTGTTTGCGGCGGTACTGCTGAACCAGAAATTCCGGGGCCGGGCGCTCGCGAGGGCCATCTTTTTCCTGCCGGTGATTCTGGCATCAGCCGCGATCGCGAATTTGGATATCAGCAGCTTTGTCGGCGGTTCGACCATGTCCGGCGGTAGCGAAGGCAGCGGCGGGCTGCTGCAAAGCTTCGAGCTGAAGAAAATGCTGACCGAGTCGGGCCTAGCGCCGGTATTCGTCGACTACATTACGGGAGCGGTTGACCGGATTTATGAGATCATCAGCTCCTCGGGCGTGCAGATCCTGATTTTCCTGGCCGGTCTGCAGTCGATATCGCCTGCTCTGTATGAGGCTTCCCGGATTGAAGGAGCGACGGGCTACGAGATCTTCTGGAAAGTCACCTTTCCGATGATGACGCCGCTGATCTTAACGAATGTAGTTTATTCGATCATCGATTCCTTCAGCCGTAATTCGATCAACTCCCTGATTTCCGAGACAGCATTCAAATCGTTCGAGTTTGGCCAAAGCGCGGCGATGTCCTGGGTATATTTTGCAGTCGTGACCGCGATCTTGGGCATTTCAACGGCCATCATTTCCAGGAAGGTATTCTACTACGACTGATAGAGGAGGAAAAGGCTATGAAATCGCCTGCCGCATACGCGGATATCATCCAGTACCGCTTCAACCCGCTGGAAAAATCCAAACTATGGCTGTGGATTCTCGTGCGCACCGTCCTGATCGCGGGATTCTGCTTCATCATATTATTCCCGCTGTTTCTGCGCCTGTCCGTAGCATTCCGCAGCAAGGTCGATATTTATGATCCGACGGTGCTGTGGATTCCCCGGCACTTCACGCTGGACAACATCAAAATCGCGATGGAAGCCACTCATTATTTTTCGGCGCTCCTAAATACCTTTCTGATCTCGGCCGGAACGACGATCATCCAGCTCGCCTCGTGCGCCCTTGCCGCTTATGCATTTGCGAGGCTGAAGTTTAAGGGCAGCGGCCTGCTGTTCGGATTAGTCATCTTCACGATTGTGGTGCCGCCGCAGACGATTATGATTCCGCTGTATCTCACGTACCGGTATTTCGATTTGTTCGGCGCCATCAAGCTGCTGACCGGCAAATCGAGTCTGAACCTCATCGACACTTTCTGGCCGTTCCTGATCTCTTCGGCTACCGCAATGGGACTGAAAAACGGTTTGTATATCTATATCTTCAGGCAGTTTTTTCGCGGCATACCGAAAGAGATCGAGGAGTCGGCATTCGTGGACGGTGCGGGCGTGTTGAAAACCTTTTATCGGATCATGCTGCCCAATGCAGTCCCGGCCATCGTTACGGTGCTGCTATTCTCGTTCGTGTGGCAATGGAATGACAGTTACTACGTATCGTTGTTCCTGAGCAAGGTCAAAGTATTGTCCACGCAGCTGATGGATATGGGCTCGGCGCTCGGCAAGGAACCGGATCTCGTCTACCAGTCCATGCTTCTAAACACGGGTGTGCTGCTGCTGACGGCACCTTTAATCATTCTGTACTTGTTCGTGCAGCGATACTTTGTGGAGAGCGTGGAAAGAACGGGAATCGTCGGATAATGTCTGAGTTTCTGGACGATTACCCATGCTGCAAGAGACCCTGATTGCAGAGATCGAAGAGGCTATGAAGGGTCTTCCGGCAGCGCAGGACAAAATACCCGGTAAGATTGGAGTGCAGAATATTGACACAATCAAAGACCGTACATATCATTTCACATACGCATTGGGACCGGGAATGGTATCTGCCTTACGAAAAGCATCATGTGCGGCTGATCAAGCTGATGGATCATTTGCTCGAAGTGCTGCAGGAAGATCCGGATTTCAAAAGCTTTCATCTGGACGGGCAAACGATCATGTTGGAGGACTATTTGCAAATTCGTCCGGAAAACAGGGCGCTGCTTGAGCAGTACGTCCGGGAAGGCCGAATACATATCGGACCCTGGTATATATTGCAGGATGAATTTCTGACCAGCAGCGAAGCCAATGTACGGAATCTGTTGTATGGGCATCAGGATGCTGCCCGGTACGGCGGCGTGAGTCAAACGGGGTATTTCCCCGATTCCTTCGGCAATATGGGGCAGGCACCGCAGCTGCTGCAGCAGGCAGGCATCGGCAATGCGGTGTTCGGACGCGGCGTGAAGCCGACCGGCTTCAACAATGAAGTCAGCGAAACGGCCGCCTATGAGTCTCCTTATTCCGAAATGATCTGGGAAGCGCCCGATGGTTCGCGTGTTCTGGGAATCCTGTTTGCGAACTGGTACAGCAACGGCAACGAAATTCCGGTGGAACCGGAGGCAGCGCTGAGCTACTGGGAACAGAAGCTGAAGGATGCGGCGGCGTATGCATCCACGCCGCACTTGCTGATGATGAACGGCTGTGATCACCAGCCGGTGCAGCTGGATGTGGCAGAAGCCATCAAGACGGCACAGCGCCTGTATCCGGAGCATCGGTTTATCCATTCCAATTTTACGGATTATATCGAAGCGGTATCTTCCGCCGCACCGGATTTTCTGTCCGTGGTACGCGGCGAGCTCCGCAGCCAGCATACGGACGGCTGGTCTACGCTGGTGAACACGGCTTCCTCCCGGATCTATTTGAAGCAGATGAACAGCCAAGGCCAGACGATGCTGGAGAAGGTAGCCGAGCCGCTTGCCGCATTCGCCCATCTAACCGGCAAAGCGCCATATCCTCATCATCTGCTGGAATACGCCTGGAAAACGCTGATGCAAAACCATCCGCATGACAGCATTTGCGGCTGCAGCGTAGATGAGGTGCATGAAGAAATGGTGACGAGGTTTGCGAAAAGCAGGCATGTGGCCGAAGCAGTAGCAGGAGAGAGTTTGACGGTGATCGCCGGAGAGATCGACACCAGCCTGTACGGAGATGAATTCCAGGATTCGGCGAGTGTTGTTCCGTTTATCGTATTTAATACCACCGGTTGGCTGCGATCAGGCGTAGTGACTACCGAGTTGGAGCTGAAGAGGATTCATTTTGGCAGCGGGTTGGGTTTCTCGGAGATGAAGCAAACACTGAAATCGCTGCCGCTGGAAGATCTGCATCTCGTGGGCCCGGAGGGACAGGAAATTCCTTTTAGCTGGGAGGATCAGGGCATCGCATTCGGATACGAGCTTCCGGATGACCGCTTCCGCCAACCGTATTTTGCGAGGCGCATTCAGATACGGTTCGAAGCTGAACGCGTGCCTGCATTAGGGCATAAAACGTATGCGCTTATGCTCGGAAAACAGCAGAAAAGCCGAATGAAGATCAAGGATCGGACCGGCCATTCGGCTGCGCAGTTGACGTGTCGGAATTCGCTGGTTACCAGCGAACGCAGCATGGAAAATGAGTATTTGGCGGTCACGATTGAGCCGAACGGCTCCCTGACTCTGAAGGATAAAGCGACGGGGAACATCTATGGAGATTTGTGCATCTACGAGGATACCGGCGACATCGGCAACGAGTATATGTACAGGCAGCCGGAAGGCGATGTGCCCATAACGACAAGAAATAGCACGGCTTTGATTCGTCTGGTAGAGGATGAGCCGTTTCAGGCTTCATTTGAGATGATACATACCCTGCGCATTCCGAAATCCGCGGATCATAGGCTTGTTCAGGAACAGAAAGAGCTGGTTTGGTTTACGGGCAGAACCACAAGCCGTTCTACGTCGCTCATGGATTTTCAGATTCATACCCGGATTACGCTGGACCGTGGCGGAAGGGGGCTGCGGGTGGAGTCGACCTTCTTCAACGAAGCGGAGGATCATCGGCTGCGAATGCTCTTCGAGACGGGAATAAACTCCGATACTCACAAGGCGGACTCCATTTTTGAAGCGGCGGAGCGAAACAATGCACCGGCTGCGGAATGGCGGAATCCGAGCAACTGCCATCATCAGCAGGCGTTTGTCTCGATCGGTAACGGGGAACAGGGCCTGACCATTGCCAACCAGGGCCTGCCGGAGTACGAAATCCTACACCAGGATACGGCTGTCATTGCCGTCACCCTTCTCAGATCAGTTGGGGAAATGGGGGATTGGGGTTACTTCCCGACGCCCGGAGCACAGTGTCCCGGGAAGCACACGACCCGGCTTGAGATTATCCCATTCGGCCCATCCGTACCAAGGGAGGATCAAACCCGGACAAGTGAATCAGATTCAATGATCATGGCCATGCAGTTTCAGGTACCTTGGTCGGTACAGCAGACGGGCCTTCATGACGGAAGCCTTCCTGCGGTTCATTCCTTCCTGGCCTGGAAAGGGGAAGATCTGATGTTCTCTGCGCTGAAAATGTCCCGTGAGACCGGCAGCATCATTGCAAGGTGGTACAATACGGCCTCAAGCCCGCGTTATTTGACGGTGAATCCGGATTTCAGGTTCCAGGAAGCAAGGGAGAGTCACATTTTGGAGGAACCGCTGGAGATAACGGGCCTCGAGGCCATGGAGATACGCCCGGCAGAAATTAAAACGATCAGCTTGAGTTTGCCGGAATAGTTTTTTACAAGTTGCATATCCAGCCGAATAACCGCCGCAGGAAGCCTGGCTTCCGCTGCGGTTATTCGCTGTTTCCGGAAGAAAAATGACGGCCTCCGGATTTACATATCGCTTCTTAGGGCAAAGGGATGAGGCGCCGATCCCCGTTGACTGTTTTCGTAAAGCGCGGTTATTGTATAGTTACAACTCGGGGCCACTGAGGCCCGGGGAGACGACACAACGCATAAGGTGATTAAGATGCATAAGAATTCATGGTATTCCCTGATCAAGAGAAAGTCTTTCGTTCTCCGGCGGTTGTCGATCAAAAACAGGCTGCTGGCTGCCTTCGTGATTACCTCGCTATTGCCGGTCGTATTCGTGAGCGTATATTCCAATATGAAATATGAGACCTCGGTTACGAATAAGATGAGTGCTTACTCCATGCAGATTCTGGACGAGCTGTCCCAGAATGCGACACGCGAGCTTGAGCAGTACGAAACCTTGAGCGAGAACATTATCATCAACCATTTAATTCAAAATGGAATTCCCCGATTTAATCAGATGAGCGATTACGAAAAAAATCAGCTCCAGACTCAGATTGGTGACGAAATGGGGCAGCAGATTTTCCAGCTCGGCAATATCAGTAACGTCATGATCCTGACCAACAGCGGAGAGTCGTTTTTCGATCTCGGCTTCGAACTGTATCCGGCGAAACCAATCCAATCGATGCTGGAAGAGACGAAGCAGTCCTTTGGAAACGCTTACTGGACTTATTTGCGTTCAAGCCGCGGAACCAATACGATTGCCCTCAGCCGCAGGATCTATGCGGAGGATAAGCTGAATAAGCAGCTTGGCTATCTGATTATATTCATCGATGAAAAAGTGTTTTCGCGCAATATTTATAAATTCGTCAATCTCGGAGCCGGAAGCAGCATTTATATTTCCGATGCAAGCGGAATGGTGATATCATCCCTTTCGGATGACATCCCGAAGGGGAGTCATTTTGCGGAAAAGGAAGTGTTTGACACCATAGACAAGCAATTTAACCAGGAAGAGAAGCTCAGTGCTTTTCATACCGATGTGGGCAAGCATCAGTTCCTCGTGGGGAGTTCCTATATCCGTTCGGCGAATTGGTTCTTTGTTGGAATGATTCCGCAAAAATTCATCGTATCCGAGCTCTCTGAAATGAGGCGGAACATTGTATTCATCTGTCTCGTTGTGCTTCTCTTATCCGGCATGATTTCGATGTGGATTTATTTTACGATCAGCAACCCGATGCGCTCGCTGCTGCTGTATGCCAAGCAGATCCGCATGGGCAGGCTGGAGGCGACGACAAGCACCAGGAACGCATATCCGGATGAAATGGATAAATTGACGGAAACCATCGACGGAATGGTGGAGCAGTTGAAGCAGCTGATCGGACAAGTACAATCAGAGCAGCAGGCCAAACGCGACGCGGAGCTGAAGATGCTGCAGGCACAGATTAATCCGCATTTTTTGTTTAATACTTTAAATTCCCTAAAATGGAGTGCCATGCTGGGCGGAAACGAATCGGTCACCAGCGGTATTGAGTCCCTGTCCGAGCTGCTGCGCAGCACGATTATGGTGAAGGATGAGTTTATTCCGCTGCAAACGGAGATTGAAAATTTGCTCCATTACGCGACAATCCAGAAAATCCGCTATGGTGATTCCTTCGTGCTGCATACTGACGTGGACGAGGATCTGTCTGTCGATCTGGTGCCGAAGTTTATTTTGCAGCCGATTGTGGAGAATTCCATTTTGCACGGTGTAGGGGACGATGAGAAACGGGTTGGCATATGGGTAAAAGCCAGCCGCGAGAATCATGTGCTCACCATCCGTATTACCGATAACGGAAAAGGCTTTGACATGAATGATGTCAAGACAAACCCTAAATCCCATTCCAAGCTGTCAGGACTTGGCATTGCCAATGTGGATGAGCGGATCAAGCTGCATTTTGGCGCAGCATTCGGTCTGGTTACAACCAGCGTTATCGGAGAGGGTACCGAAACCGTGATTACACTTCCGGTCTATACACACGAGGGGGATATGGAGCGATATGTATAAAGTATTGATCGTCGATGATGAAATGATTGTTCGTCATGCCGTGAAAACCCTGATTCATTGGGAAGGCAGCCAATTCGTCTACGCCGGTTCAGCCGCAAGCGGCAAATCAGCGCTTAGAATAATGCAGGAACAGCCTGCGGACATTGTCATTACCGATATCAAAATGCCTGAAATGGACGGCATTGAGTTGATCAAGCAGCTGCTGGATTCCGGCTTTGACGGGGAGATTCTCGTTCTCAGCAACTTTAATGATTTTGAACTGGTACGTGAGGCGCTGAAATGCGGTGCCCATGATTATATGCTGAAACTGACGCTGAAGAGCGATAATTTCATGCAGACACTGGGGGAAATTGCCACGAAGCTGGATGCGAAGAAGCGGAGTCCCGGAGTTCCTGTCTCCGCAGAGCAGCCGGGAACCACAAACCGTCTTCATGATGTATTATCTTCCATTTATTTGCCCGCTGGAGGAGCAGACGCGTTCAGTATCGAGGCTGCCGAAGAACTATGGCCCAAGGATCATTTCGTATACACCTTCGTCATTCAGGCGGAGACCGTAGGAGCAAAGAGAGAGGCGGGTTCTCTGGAGCATTCACTCAGCCAGCTCTGGAGCGACGTCTACCCGGGAAGTACTTGGCAGTGTACTGTAGCTGACGAGGACCAGAGGTTCCTGTTCGCGGCAGCCTACCCGGCAGCGGCTGAGGCTGCCGAACCGGCGGAAATGGCCGAACGAATCATCAGCCTGGCTTCGATGTACTACAGCATGAAGGTGAATATCATTTATGGCAATGCGGCTTCTCAAGCAGAGGAGCTGCTGACGGAAATCCGGTTATGCCGGGAGGCCCAGCCCCTGCTCTTCTACAAGGCAGCGGGCTCTATTTGCGAATCATGCCGGAGCGCAAGTGATGAAGATCCCGGATACCAACGCTTGGAGACGGAATGGCTGGAGGGGATCACTAAGGGGCAGTCCGAGTTTATTGCGAACTGGGAGAATCGGGCGCAGCAGATGATCCTGGAAGGGGCAAAGCGACGGATCTATCCGCGTATTGTCAAACGGGTGATCTGCGAGGGAATGTGGACTTTGAGCCGCAAGCTGGGGCTGGAACAGCAGCGCGGCTTTGATCCATCACTATGGCTCGAACGCATCACAGGGGCCGGCACGGATACGGAGATGATGATCATCGTGGAGGAACTGGCCCATGACGTCCTAGAGCTTGCTGGAAGCGGAGCCGGCGTGCGCGCGAATCGGCCCGAAGTTCGCAAGGCGCTGGTGTATCTGGAGGAGAACTATCCGCGGGCAGTAACCATACATGATGTGGCTGTGCACGTGAGCTTGTCAGAGACTTACTTATGTCAAATTTTCAAGACGGATACCGGCAAGAGCATGATGACTTTTCTGAACGAGCTTCGGATGGTTAAAGCCTACGAGATGCTGTCTTCCGGACAAATGCTCGTCAAAGAGGTTGCGGCCGAGGTCGGTATTCATGATCCTTTTTACTTTAACAGGTTGTTTAAAAAGCATTACGGGATCCCTCCAAAACAAGTCAAGTCGAAAGAAATTACAGGTTCTAAGGAGGAATAACGCGAAACTGAACAATCCTAAGCAACAATCATAAAATTGTCCATTAAGAGTGTAAACGCTTTCGGGAATTACCTAAAATCGTCCATGACAATCATCGGGTTTCTCCATTTGGCAGCGCCTTCAGCGGAAGTATAATGACAACATATATAAAGGAGGTCATGAAATGAAATGGAATAAGATTCTATCCGCTGTAAGCGTTTGCGCATTGACTGCATCCCTGCTTGCAGGATGCGGCAGCAGCAGCGACTCAGATTCAGGCGGCACGGATGCTGTAGGCACAAGCGATGGCGGCTCCAAAAAGGTAGCGAACGGAGAACTGAATATCGCGGTATTCCAGGGCGGATATGGGCGCGAGTATTGGGATCAGGTTTCGGACGAATTCATGAAGGAACATCCTGGCACCAAAATCAATATTACCGCCAGTCCCAAGATTGCCGAGCTGGTTCGTCCGAAAATCGTAGCGGGCAACCCGCCGGATTTGATGTACATTGCAGGCGGTGATAACCTTCCGATCCTGGACGGACTGATTAAAGATAAAGCGCTAACGGATCTCAGCGACATTTTCAATACCGATGACGGCAGCGGCGCACTCAAGGATAAAATGCTTCCGGGTGTACTCGAATCCCGTTCCATGGCGCCTTACGGCGACGGGAAAATCTATCTGGCACCTTTCAATTTCGGCGTGCTTGGCCTGTGGTACAACAAAACGCTCTTCGACCAAAAGAACATCCAGACGCCAAAAACCTGGGATGAGCTGTTTGCGATGAACGCCACCGCCAAGGACAACGGCAGAGCGCTCTTTACATATCAAGGCCTCTATCCAGGATACTTGGATGAAGTCATTATTCCTTCCATTTACGATTTGGGCGGGCAAAAGGCATTGGATCAATTCTTCGACTACGATCCCGAGTTCTGGAAGGGCGATGTTTTCAAACAGGTATGGGGCAATATCCAGAAGTTCGCGAATGAAGATAACGGCCTGATGAAAGGTACGGTCGCTCTGAACCATACCCAGGCGCAAACCTCATTTATGCAAGGCAAGGCGATGTTTATTCCTAACGGAACCTGGTTTGAGGATGAAATGAAGGATGCCCCTCGTGAAGACGGCTTCCAGTTCGGCTTCCTAGGCATTCCTTCGTTTAAGTCGGGCAGCAGTGTGAAGGCGATGAGTCAGATCGAGCAAATTGTCATTCCGGCTAAGGCGAAAAATCCCGAGCTTGCCGCAGAATTCCTGAAGTACATCTACAGCGACAAGAGCATCAAGCTGAACGCAGAAAAATCCAAAGCCGTAATGGCGGTCAAAGATGCAGCGGATCTGGCGAAACCTTACATTTCCGAAACGACGTATAACGTATATAAAGCCGTAGACAACGGCATGGAGCTTGTAAACGGAGCCTTCAAAACGGTAGCCAAAGGCAGCCGATACAGTCCGAAGGACGAAGTTTACAAAACGATCTCCTCCTTGATGAACAAGCAAATGACGCTGGACGAATACAGTGACAAGATGTACAAAATGTACACGGAAGTCAGCAAGGAATTGAAGGACTCGGCAGAGTAATTCTCACACCCTAACCTACTGGATACTTCGAAGGCAGACAAAAAGAGGTTGGCAAAACCCTTCGGCATTAATGCCGATTCGGGTTTTGCACAGCCTTAAGAACCAAAGTGAAGGAAGTGGAGAGAATGACTTTAAAAGCACGGCGGCGCTTTTTTATGGCCGCCTGTCTTATTCCCGGCCTGGTTATGTTCATACTGTTTAAGCTGTACCCGGCAATGCAGGTATTTTACAGATCCTTTTTCCTATGGACGGGGATCGGGGATAAGCCCAAATTCATCGGTCTCAAAAACTTCGTGGACATGTTCCATGACGACGTATTTCTTCTGGCACTCCGGAATACCGGCTTTTTGATCATAATTGTTCCGATCTTTACGCTGCTTATTGCCCTCGTCAACGCTTCGATTCTGACGCGGACGAAGCTGAAGGAAAAAGGGCTGTACCGCACACTGTTTTTCTTTCCGAGCATTTTGTCCTTTGTTGTCATCGCGATTCTCTGGTCGTTCATTTACCATCCCACCATCGGTTTTTTGAATTCTGGCATGGAACTGCTTGGCCTTGGGGATTACGCGATGGCCTGGCTCGGGGATTCCCGGACCGTACTGTGGGCGCTGGCCGTCACGCTGATCTGGCAGGCAGCCGGTTATTACATGGTCATATACATGGCGGGAATCGACAGCATTTCGCCGGATCTGTATGAAGCGGCAAGCATTGACGGAGCGACTTCGTTCAAGCAGTTCATTCATATTACGATTCCGATGCTGTGGGAGATTATTCGGATCACGATTATTTTCAGCATCAACGGCGTACTGACGATCAGTTTCGTTATAGTAACGATCATGACGGCCGGCGGACCGGACCGTCACTCGGAAGTGGTCATGACCTACTTGTACCAGCAGGCGTTCACGAATTCGAATTTCGGTTATGCGATGGCGATCGGTGTATTCGTATTCGCATTCTCCGTGATCCTGTCGCTGATCAGCAACAAACTTACGGAAAGGGGATCGAACTGATATGGCACAGATTCAGGCAAATGCGGCGATTCCTTCCCGTAAAGATCATAAATCCGTCAAACCCATGATTATCATCCGAAATTGGCTGCTCCGTATTGTTCTCATTATCCAGGCGTTGGCGGTTGTATATCCGCTGCTGTGGAATGTGCTCGCATCCTTCAAAACCAATGCGGAAGTCATGGAAAGTCCATGGAGCCTGCCCCAATCGCTCCATTGGGACAATTATGTCAGGGCATTTACTTCCGCCAAAATCGGCGATTACATGTTGAATTCGGTTATGGTTGTCATTTTATCCATGGTTATGCTGATTCTGATGGCCGTTCCCACCGCATATGTACTGGGACGGATGCGTTTCCGCGGGCAAAAGCTGATATCGAACATCTATATGGCGGGACTGTTTATCGGAGCAGTGTACATCATCGTCCCGTTGTTCATTCTGATGAACGATTTTCATATGCTGGATAACCGTTTTTGGCTGAGCGCCGTGTATGCGACGGGAACCTTGTCTTTCTCCGTATATCTGCTGACCGGATTCATGAAGTCGATTCCGCCCGATTTCGAAGAAGCGGCCATGATTGACGGCTGCGGTTACTTCTCGACATTGTTCCGGATTATCATGCCGATGGTGCGTCCAGGCATTATCACCATGGTCGTGTTCAGTTTCTTCGATTTCTGGAATGAATACGTGCTCGCCATGACGCTCGTGACCAGCGATGCGAAAAAGACCATTCCCATCGGTCTGAGCAACCTGATGCAGGTGCAGCAATTTGCGACCGATTGGGGCTCTTTGTTCGCTGGACTAGTCATCGTCCTGATTCCTACCGTCATTATTTACGTACTGTTGCAGAAGAAGCTTACCGAAGGCATGATGCTTGGCGGTGTCAAAGGCTAGGCATTGGTAGGCAAAATAGTCAAAATAATCTATCCCATTGGCCCTGATTCTGGCTTATAATAGCCCGGACAGGGCTAATGGCAAGAAAAGGGCCAAAACAAGACA
Organism: Paenibacillus dendrobii; assembly: GCF_009807035.1. Taxonomy (GTDB): domain Bacteria; phylum Bacillota; class Bacilli; order Paenibacillales; family Paenibacillaceae; genus Paenibacillus_AQ; species Paenibacillus_AQ dendrobii. The sequence goes on along the minus strand of NZ_WUBI01000001.1, from coordinate 1,985,174 downwards.
CCCAAAGGGAGAGATCAAGCGTTATGGCAGAGCTTAAGGTTCAAGGAAACGATTTTGTGTACGAAGGGAGTCCCCTCCGCATTTTATCCGGTTCCATTCATTACTTCCGCGTAGTTCCGGAATATTGGCGCGATCGCCTGTTGAAATTGAAGGCTTGCGGTTTCAATACGGTAGAGACGTATGTGGCTTGGAATGTTCACGAACCGGAGGAAGGGAAGTTCGTATTCGAAGGACTCGGCGATATCGAGAGATTTATCGAAACGGCCGGAGAGCTCGGGCTGCATGTCATTGTACGCCCAAGTCCTTATATCTGCGCTGAGTGGGAATTCGGTGGTCTTCCTGCTTGGCTGCTTGCAGATTCCTCGATGCGGCTGCGCTGCTTTGACCAGGATTACCTGAAAAAGGTTGACCGTTATTTCGATGAGTTGCTGCCGCGGCTGAAACCACTGCTGTGCACAAACGGCGGTCCGATTATCGCCATGCAAATCGAAAACGAATACGGAAGCTACGGCAATGACAAACAGTATCTGAACTATCTGAAGGAAGGTATGATCAGCCGCGGCATGGATGTGCTGTTGTTCACCTCAGACGGTCCTGAGGATCATATGCTTCAGGGTGGTATGGTTGATGGCGTGCTGGAGACCGTAAATTTCGGTTCCCGGGCCAAGGAAGCCTTCGAGAAGCTGCGTGAATATCAACCGGAAGGTCCTCTCATTTGCATGGAGTTCTGGAATGGTTGGTTTGATCACTGGATGGAAGAACATCAGTCGCGTCCGGCAGATGACGTGGCGGAAGCGCTGGATGAAATGCTACGCGAAGGCGCTTCGGTTAACTTCTACATGTTCCATGGAGGAACCAACTTCGGTTTCTATAACGGGGCCAACCATATCCAGCGATATGAGCCGACCGTGACGAGCTATGATTATGACACGCTGCTCAGCGAGGCGGGGGACCCGACACCGAAGTTTTATGCCGTGCGCGAAATCTTGTCGCGCTATACGGGCCTGCCGGAGCTAGACTTGCCTGAGCCGATCCGCAAGAAGGCATATGGCGACGTGAAAATGACTGAACAGGTCGAATTGTTCGCCAGTTTGGAGAAACTGTCGGAGCCGATCCGCCGCGCATGTCCTGAACCGATGGAGCGGGTTGGGCAAAGCTACGGCTTCATCCTGTACTCCACTCGCATCAGCGGGCCGAGAAAAGGTTTTGAACTGGTGCTGCAGGACGTGCGTGACCGGGCGCTTATCTTTGTGGACGGTAAATATGTGGGGACCGTGGAACGATGGAACCCGGCGGGAATTCCGCTCGAGATTCCGGCCGAAGGGCTGCAGCTGGACGTGCTGGTCGAGAATATGGGCCGCGTCAATTATGGGCCTCTGATGAGAGATCCGAAGGGAATTACGGAGGGGATCCGCCTCGGCAACCAGTTCTTGTACGACTGGACGATCCGTCCGTTGCCGCTCAACGATCTGTCTGATCTTTCGTTTGCGCCGCTTCGTGAAGACGAAGCTTCTGCACAAGAAGAGACTCCGGCTTTCTATAAAGGTACGTTTGAGGTAAATGAAAAAGCAGATACCTTTATCCGCCTTGACGGCTGGAAAAAGGGCGTAGTGTATGTGAACGGGTTCAATCTGGGGCGCTATTGGGAAGTGGGACCGCAACAAACATTATATCTTCCGGCACCGCTTCTGCAAGAAGGCAGCAACGAGCTTGTCATCTTTGAGCTTCACGGGACAAGCACGGCGATGATCAGCCTGGTGGATGCTCCGGATTTAGGATAATACAAATAGGGCGGTTTCTTATGGTCAATCCTTAAGAAACCGCCCCTTTATTTATTTCGATGTCCCGGGATTATCCTTGTTTATTGCGATGATTCCGTACGTATCCTTTGCTTCCGTCGATGCGCCAAACCAGATTTCTCCATTGCCCACCATAACGCCTTGATAATTGACGAACAGCGTATTCAGCTTCTGATCCGCGAGCGCCTTCTTGACAGAGTCAGTCATAATGTGATCGTAATCCGCGATAAATTCTGATTTATCCTTGTAACTCTTGCTTTTACCGTTTTCGTTCACGCGGAGCGGATAAAGAATATAACCGGCAACCTGCTCTTTGTTGCCAGCTGACACTGCCTTCTGTACAGACTCGAAGGTCTCTTTGAACTTGTCCGGATTGTCTATGCCTGCGACTTCATATGGATTTCCACCATTCGACGGAGTCTGGGAATGTTCCGGCGTATCCACATGGGGCGTGGTCACCGGTTCGTTGGTTTCTTTGCTTGCATCTTGTCCGGAGGCGTCCGTAACTTGATCACCGGTGCCGCACGCGGATAGGGCGATGCTTAAACAAAGCGCTACCGTTGAAGCTATAACGGGAAGACTTCTGGAGCGTACATTCTTAATCATGGATATCCTCCTCTCTGTACAGTAAAACTTAACCCGTTCCGCATCATTTAAACAACCGTGCATCGGCTCTCATTTCAGTTTTCCTGCTCCCCATCTTCGTACCAAGGGTTCAAATGCACCATGACGTCTGCGACCAGCTTCATCCGCTGCATGATCGTTTTCTTGACATCTCTGCTCACATCATGCCCCTCTTTGACGGTCAATTGATTGGGGACGCTCACTTTTACATCGACAATAATGGCATTCCCAAGCTCACGCGCCCGTATGCTGTCCACCCGTTTGACATTCGGAACGGAATAGATGATGGAACTCAGCTCGGCGAGCTGTTCATTCGTAATGTTTTTGTCCATCAGAATGTCGATTGCTTCCCGGCCCATTTTAAAGCCCAGACGGATTACGAGGTATGAAACGATAATACCTGCAGCGGAATCACCATATTCCGTATATGCGATATGGAATCGGTCTCCAATCAGGGAAATGCCGATCCCGACAAAAGCGGCTGCAGATGCATACACATCGGCAATATGGTCATAAGCGGTCGCGATCAGACTGCGGCTGTTCTCAGCTCTTCCGATGCGAATACAATACAAATATAACGCTTGCTTCCATATCAGCGAGATGAGTGCTGCAATCAATGATATCCAGCTGGCTGCGGCTGGCGGCTCAAAGAAGGATTCCACGGATTTATATACCATGAGAAGCGCAGCCATGATCAGAATAATGGCGACAAGTCCGGAGGCAATGGCTTCGGCCTTTCCGTGTCCGTACGGATGGTCTTCATCCGCCGGTTTTCGGGCAACCAGGGCAGAGGTCAGAGCTGCGATGGTCGCAACAACGTCGCCGGCATTATGTATACCGTCTGCCACGAGAACCTTACTATTGAAAATAAGACCGGTAACAATTTTTAATATCGTCAACAGGACATTGCTGATCAGACTGATCCATACTGCAAAAATGGATTTATTCGCCACTTCGATAATCTCCTTGATTCGATGGTTTATATGTATTTTCGAGATTGATTTAACAAAAGATGGATTGAATCCTCAAGTACAAAGTATTCAACATATGAATAAATTATATGCATCAAAGTTGGAAGGACAAGCAGGTTATGACTTATTTCAAACCATCGAAAAGGAAATGGCTGAAGGAAGAAGTAGGCCGGCAAAAAAGTACATGTCTGAATCAAAAGAGCTTAATCAGGAAGATGATCAAGACGATCGCTCCAACAGCAATAAGCAAATTAACTGTATTCCAGAGTAAACCCCTAAAAGAGCCGGATAATCTCTTTTCCAGTTCTTCTTCATGGCGTTTTTGGTGTACATCCGGGTCGTATTGTCCTGGCGGATTGCGGAAATCCATAAGTGCATCCCCTCTCGGCTTCTAATATTTTCCTAATTATAACATCTAACGCCTGCCTTCGTTTGTTCTGAACAGCTAACGTTGTACGGATGTACTCCATGATGTTTGAAACAAAGGCAAAAAAAGCGCTCTAAATTGAAGAAGTAATCTCGCTTCAATTCAGAACGCTTTTTTAAGATATCCCGCATTACCATGCGCTTTTTAATCTGCCTTGACATAAAATGAACGATTATTAAGGATTCTTCAAGTAGCCTATCTTGATTAGAACCGGAGATCCATCCGCCGTACCGATTAGCAGGGCAGTGTCCTTTTGACCCGAAATGCGCAGGGGCTGAACGAGTAGGCCGCTGTTAAAGGTTGTCCGGTTAATGACCTTATTCCATTCGGTGTTCCCATCGCTGCTAAGCTTCCATACAAGCTGCTTCGACACCGTTCCATGCCAATCCTGATTCACCGTGCCGGTAGCCATGAAGCCGCCGTCCGGAGCGGGCTGGATATCGTTCAGCATGCTACGGTCCAGTGAAGGATCGGGTTGATGAATCCATTGCAGAGAACCCTCTTGAGAAATACCCATAACGTAACCCGAGGTCAGATAACGGTAGCTGCCATCCGGATTCGGATGATTATAGTAACCGGCAAGTGCTAGATTACCGGAACTTCCTTCTGACAGGGCTGTAATCCACAGATTCTCGGTATCCTCTGCCGGATCATATTTGTTTTGCCAAATCAGATTCAACGCAGCATCCCATTTGGCGATGAAAATCTGCTCTGTACCGGTCTCCGTTACCGATTCCGCCGAAACGGCAAAGCCCCCATCCGATAAAGGGGTCAACGTATCGACGTTATCAAAGACAGCGCCGGGAAGCTCTTGTGAACGGAAGACCTTTCCGCTTGCAGTAAAATGGATCAACCGCAGCATACTCGTATTAGGCTGTTCGGCTGGTGAAGTGACGGCAGCCATATAACTGTGATCCTTCAGTTGAACGGCGGAACGAATGAGACCGGCAGGATCGCTCGAAGATGTGGTATATTCCCATTCCGGTTTGCCGGAATCATTAAGCTTCATGATGGCATTTCCGCCGGCAATCAAGAAACCGTGATCATCTGTCCCGTGAAATGATGAAATATAATTGAGCTTTTGGCCTGAAAACGACGCGACAGGCTTGATCTGTCCATAGGCGCCAATGGCAGTTACACGAACTAGACCATCCTGAATGGCTGCATAGGTTATCTGGTTATCATTATGCTCATAGACGGCACCATCGGGTATATCAATGGCTGAATAGGATAGCATTTCAGGTGGAACTTGCACGGATGGCTCTGCCTGAACATGGGCCGAAAGAGGGAGGAGCAGGACGGCGGATAATGCGGTGAGCAGTAGTTTCCCCGTTCGTGTTCCTATCCTAGTTATCTTTAAATGATACATCTTGGATCACTCGTTTCATGTCAGTTTTGCCCGGGCACATTCTATTATGGACCCCGGCCAAACCGCCTTCAAGCGTATTTAGTCTAGTCTTCTCTAAGGATTCTCGACCTAACGTACCGGTAGAATGGAACTAACCCTGCTAGGCAATTGGCAGCTTGAATGACTTCTTGAATATCGGATACAGCCACTTGACGCCTGCTGGCGTAAGAGAATCCGCAACCAGATGCGACATATATCCCGCGGTTGCGACGAGCATGATGCCTTCCATTTGCAGCTGATTCTGAAGACCCCAGCCCATGGCAGCCCAAAGTCCCAGCGCCCAGATCGTATGCGTCATGCCGCGGTGCTTCAACCAAGGGGCGGCAGCGACGAAAATGCCGAATCCTTCAAGCCACATCATATGATGCTGCCAGCCGTAATAGAGCAGAAGGCATCCGATGGCACTGACAAGGATGTTACGTAGAAGACCGTCCTTAATAATCAGGCCGAGCAGGAATAGGCTTAGCGCTGCCAGTGAATATTCCACGACAAAAAACTTCTCCGTAAAATATAACCAGGCAAGAATCACGATGAGAAGCAGGCCGGACCAATAGAGCATTTCCCGCAGCCATTTGGAAAACTGGCCGATCCTGGAACTGAGCATGCTCCGACCATCCAGATCGGCACTGAGCGCGGACAGCGCGGAAACCGCAATATAGAGTGCAGCATGCTTCAGCGTGAAGGGATAATGGGCGGCTGCTGCCGCTCCAATGGCTACGCCGATGGCCAAATGTGTTGAACCTTTCATTGTTCCTCCTCTGACTGACTAGATGAATTGTATGCAAACATATGTTTGCTACCATATTATACATGCTGAACCTGCATTTGTGCAAAGCTTCATATGAAAATTTTCATTTTTCCGTATGTATGATACACAGCTGCAGCTTTATGGTTCTGAAAACGTTGGCTCCGTGTCTACAGAAGCCCTGGGAATGTCTCTCCTTCCAAGCAAGTAATCAATGGAGACCTGAAACAGATCCGCCAGTCGGTTTAGAGTCTCGTAATCCGGCTTCCTTCGGTTTTTCTCGTAGTGAGATAACGCGGCCCTGCTGATTCCGATTGAAGCGGACAATTCCTCCTGCGTCCAGCCTTTCTGTTCCCTAAGCTCCGCAATCCGGTGTCCGTACTTCATTCTTTCCCACCCTCCAAGTGTGATTCCAAGCTCTTTTAAATAACGCTTGACATGATACAAAATGTATCGTAAATTAACAGTGTCGTCAATAGTTAATATTCATTTTGAAACCATTTTCCTAATAAAACAGGTTCCTATCCCTCTTGTAATCCTTGGAAAATTGCCTATTGGCGCAAGTTTTGGTGTCTGCTTCACTTCTCATCATGTCTTTTCAGATTTCGTGCTTTCTCAACAACAAACGCTGTCGACATCTTTACAGATGATACATATTGTTACAAAAAAGTTGTGAAAGAAACAGGTGCATATCAGATGATTGATACCCATTGCCATATCATTCCGGGAGTGGATGACGGCCCGAGAACCATGGAGGGAGCACTCCGCATGGCTGCCGGAGCGGTGAAGGAAGGCATTGATACCATTATCGCCACACCCCATCATGCCACCAAGAGGTATACCAACACAGCCCGAAAAATACGGCGGCGGATTGATGCACTCAACAGCAGGCTGAAGAAAAGCAGCATCCCGCTGAAGATTTTACCGGGACAGGAATTCAGGCTCACGGAATCGTTCCGGTCGGAACACCGGGCGGGGCGGATTCAGACAATGGCCGGAAGCTCTTATCTGCTGGTAGAATTGCCGTCGCGGGGAATCCCGGATTTCTTTCATGAATTTCTGTCTTTTGCCAGGAAACAAGGGCTTCGTCCAGTCATTGCCCATCCCGAACGGAATCTTGGCATTATGGCCAACCCGGATCAGGTGTTGGAATGGATTGAACAGTACGACGTAAGACTTCAGGTGACAACACAGTCGCTCATTGGTTTGTTTGGCGGCGAGGTGCAGAAAACGGCTGCCTATTTATGCGAAAAGCGCTGGATTCATTTGATAGGAAGCGATGCGCATAACACCTTGCGAAGGAACTTCTATACGAAGGAAGGATACGAGATGCTGAACCGGTTGTGCGGGCCATCTTATTTGCAATCGCTACAGGAACACGCAACCAAATTAATTCTTGGGGGAATGATCGACAAGCTGCATAGCTAGAAAAAATGCGGGTTCAAATCGTACAAGAGTTGGGGGAGTCCTAATGGAACTGAAGTTAATGATTCAAATGCTGAGAAAAAGGCTGTGGATGATTGTGGCATTTGTCGTCCTATGCAGCGCGGGAGCCGGATTGTACAGCAAGTATATGATGACGCCGGAGTATGAAGCCACCAGCACGCTGATCGTGAATAAGATGAATGTGGATCAGGGAGGGGGTAGGGGACTGGATCTGAATGAGATCAACTCCAATATCATGCTGATCAATTCCTACAAAGTCATTATTACGTCAGCATCCATTATGGACAAGGTCGTAAAACAGAATCCGGATCTGCAGGTAACTTCCACGGAATTGATGGATAAGTTGCAGGTTATCACGGTGCAGAATTCACAAGTTATTACGCTTAAAGTCAGGGATGAGTCCTATCAACGCGCTATGAAAGTCGTCAATGCCGTCTCACAGGTGTTTCAGGATGAGATCCCGAGGATCATGAAGGTCGATAACATTACCATTTTGGACAACGCCAAACCACAGAGTAATCCGGTACCGGTTAGTCCGAAGCTTAAAATGAATATGGCTCTTGCATTTGCCATTTCGTTTCTGATTGTCGTTGGCATCGTACTCCTGCTTGAATACCTGGATGATACCGTTAAAAACGAATACGACGTTGAGCGATATCTGGAGCTTACTACGCTTGGCGCGATTCGGAAAATGAAGAAGAGTGATCTTAAAACACGTTCCTCCGCCCGAACCAAAAAACAGGCAGGTGAAAAATATGCGCCGCTCAGCCAATAAAAGCAAGCTCATCATGAATACTAACCGCAGATCTACCATTTCCGAAGGTTACCGCACTCTTCGAACGAATATTCAGTTTTCCGGTTGGAACCACAAGCTGCAGGTACTGGCAGTTACTTCGACTCAAGCGGGTGAAGGCAAAACCACGACGATCAGTAATTTGGCGGTAGCCTACGCTCATGAAGGAAAAAAAGTGCTGCTGATTGATGCTGATTTACGACATCCTTCTTTGCATAGCATATTCAGTTGCTCAAACCGAATGGGCTTATCTAATATTTTGGCGAATCAGTGCACTTATGGAGAAATCCTGCATCAGACGACCATTGATAACTTGTCTCTGGTCACAGCCGGTCCCATTCCGCCTAATCCGACAGAGCTGCTGTCCTCAGATAAATTAAGGGAAATCATCGATTTTTGGAGAGAGGAATACGATGTCATTCTGCTCGATACCTCGCCGGTGATGGCGGTAGCGGACGGTCTGATCGTGGCCTCTATCAGCGATGGAGTCGTTTTGGTCGTTTATGCGGGTAAGGTGAAGCGTGAATATATCAAAAAAACGAAGGAAAAGCTGGAGCTCGCCAAGGCTAACATTCTAGGCGTGGTTCTGAACAATAAGAAGTACAGCAAGTCTGAAGCGAATCAGTACTATTATTACGGTCTTCCTGAATAACGGGGTTATAGATTGAAGAACTAAAGGTTATGTCTACTGTACCTTTATCATGGTAGGCACTCGATCATGCTGTGGGTATGCGAATACCTTAGACGTAAATCGTCAAGAGTGTGATGTGAGGTCGGGTTAAATGCCCGTTTCTTGTTTTGGTCGAAGTATGAGCTATATGACTGCCGGAGATATACCTCATACTTTGATCCATGTACAACAAAGAGAATGCAAGATCAAAAGGGGGATGAAAGCAATGAACAAAGTCAGAAAAGCAATTATTCCGGCAGCCGGTCTTGGGACGCGTTTTCTGCCGGCAACCAAGGCGATGCCGAAAGAAATGCTTCCCATCGTAGATAAGCCGACCATCCAGTATATCGTGGAGGAGGCCATTGCTGCGGGTATTGAGGATATCATTATCGTCACGGGAAAAGGCAAACGTTCCATTGAAGATCACTTCGATCACTCATTTGAGCTAGAGCATAATTTAATGCAAAAAGGCAAACTGGAAGTCCTCGAATCTGTACGCCGTTCTTCGGAGGTCGAGATTCATTATATTCGGCAAAAGGAAGCTAAAGGACTTGGGCATGCCATATGGTGCGCACGGAATTTTATCGGCAACGAACCCTTTGCTGTGCTGTTGGGGGATGACATTGTTCGATCGGAGGTTCCTTGCATCGGGCAGCTTGTCGGACAATTCGAAAAATATGGCATCTCGGTGATCGGAGTAGGTGCAGTTCCCATAGATCAGACACACCGCTATGGGATCATTGATCCGCTGCATGCGCTTGATCATTCCGGCATGACCTATGAACTGCGTAGAGTCGTGGAGAAGCCCGATTCTGGCGAAGCTCCGTCCAACCTTGCGATTATCGGTCGTTATGTGCTCACACCTGAAATATTCGGTTATTTAGAGCGGTTGGAAGCGGGATACGGTGGTGAAATTCAGCTTACGGACGCCATTCAGCAGCTCATCGTTGAGAAGGGATGCCTCGGCTACGCCTTTGAGGGAGAACGGTTTGATGTTGGAGAAAAACTCGGCTACATCCTGACAACGATTGACTTTGCACTGCATCAAGAGGATCTGAGGCTGTCTCTTCTGACTGAAATGGACCGTATCTTACAGGTGGAAAAGCAGGGAAAAGTATTGTATTAGATTTTCTTAACGTGTGATCTCGCTGATTTATATTTAATGATAAGGCAGGGACTCTAATGGTGAAGAAAGTGTGTGTAGTGGGGCTTGGCTATATCGGACTGCCTACAGCCAGTTTGCTGGCATTAAACGGATTTCAGGTGCATGGCGTTGAGATTAACATACATACCGTAGAAGGGATCAACCAAGGGAAGGTCCATATCGCGGAGCCGGAGCTTGAGCATGCTGTACAGCGTGCTGTTGGGGGAGGGCTGCTGAAGGCATCCACATTGCCGTCGGAAGCGGATATTTTTATTTTGGCGGTGCCGACCCCGTTTCGAGAGAACAACAGACCCGATTTAACCTATGTCGAGCAGGCGGCGAAGTCCATTATTCCGTTTTTGAGAGCCGGAAACCTGGTTATTCTTGAATCGACAAGTCCAGTGGGAACGACGGAGCGGATTGCGGACTGGATCGTTGAAGCGAGGGATGATTTGAGTATCTCGGACGCTGCCGAATACAATCGCATTTTTATATCATACTGCCCCGAGCGTGTGCTTCCAGGCCAAATTATGCGTGAACTGGTTGAGAATGATCGCATCATTGGCGGCATTGATGATGCCTCCACGCACTTTACGGCTGAATTTTATAAGCATTTCGTCAAGGGAGCCATTCTTGAAAGCAACGCCCGAACGGCTGAAATGGCCAAACTAACCGAAAACTCATTCCGGGATGTGAATATTGCTTTTGCCAATGAATTATCGCTAATTTGCGACCAACTGGATATTAATGTGTGGGAACTCATTCGTCTTGCCAATCATCACCCAAGAGTTAATATCCTTCAGCCGGGTCCGGGGGTGGGAGGTCACTGTATAGCGGTCGACCCGTGGTTCCTGGTCGATGCGGCCCCGGAACAGGCCAAGCTTATACATACCGCAAGAATCGTAAATGACCAGAAACCCTGGTACGTGGTGGAAAAGGTACTGCAGCAGGCCGCAAAGCTTCGATCACCGGTCATTGCGTGCCTGGGATTGTCTTTCAAAGCAAACATTGATGATTTGCGCGAAAGCCCATCCATGGCGATTGTTGAACACTTGGCCAAGATGGGGGGAGCCACTTTGTATGTGGCTGAGCCTCATATCGAGAAGCTGCCGGACCGGTTGAATTATGAAAATGTATTTTTTGCTGATGCGGAAGAGGCAGTGCAGCAAGCGGATATCGTCCTATTGCTCGTTAACCACGAAGCATTCCGCTTCATTAGTCCCAATCTGCTGCAGGAGAAGATTGTCGTCGATACCCGGGGCTTTTTCCTGCAATCGCCACGCATGGAAGTAGGCGTGTGAAGAATGGCGACGGGTCAAGTTCAAATCAAACGTTTGATGGCCATGCCGCTTCGTGCCGCAGTGAAGAAAATTGCCGGCAAAGCGATACAAGAGGCCAGGTTCGCTTACAGGCAGTACCGGATAAGCCGCTCGCCGATCATGTTGCAGCCGGAGCTGTTTCATTCGTTCGAATCGCATATGGTTTTTTCTTACGAGTCGCCCATCCGTGAACATGCTGCGGATTACCTGCGGGAGGAAGGGCTTGATGGGGAGATCATTCGCGATGCGGACCGGATTTGTGCACATATATTTAATTTGCTTGGTTCCGGAGACAAGAACCTGGGGCCGTTTCTGCCTTGGAGCGAAGATTTCAAAACAGGGTACCGGTGGGAGAACAAATATTATCAAAGAATTGCAATCGTGAATCTTGACGATGCTGCGGACGTTAAAGTTCCTTGGGAGCTTTCCCGGTTCCAGCATTTTTTTACATTGGGGAAAGCATACGCCTTGACGGGGAACGAGAAATACGCCCGCGAGTTCCAGACGCAACTGGAGGACTGGATGCTGAAAAACCCGGTCGAAATGTCGGTCAACTGGACTTGTGCCATGGATGTGGCCATCCGTGCCGCCAACTGGATCGCAGTAGTACCTTTTTTTCTTAAAAGCCTGTGTATACCGGACTTCTTCTGGGATAGATTCCATGCATGTCTTTATTTGCACGGAGCTTTCATCCGGAGCAACTTGGAAAGAACCGGGGAACACACCGGGAACCACTATGCGGCGGACTTGGCCGGGTTGATCGCGCTCGGCTTATATTTTGGTGGCAATGACGTGCAGGTGGGCCGTTTCGGCGAAACCCCTCGGGAGTGGCTCCATTTCGGGATGGCGGAGCTGGAGAAGGAGCTGTTCGTTCAGGTCAATGAGGATGGAACAAACTACGAAGCATCGACCTCCTATCATCGACTCGTCGCCGAAATATTTCTAATAACAACGGTTTGGTGCAGTAATAATGGGATATCTTTTTCAGAACGTTATATGAAGCGCCTGGAAAGCATGCATGAATTTCTTCTCAACATCATGAAACCGGATGGACGAAGCCCATTAGTCGGCGACGCGGATGATGGAAGATATTTAATTGTTTCCCGCTATGGCAATTGGGTACGCAGCGACTTTCGCCATCTGCTAGCCGTTGCCGGCGAATTCTTTAACCGGGATGATTTCCGGTCTGCCGGCCGAGGCAGCGCAGAGGATGCGCTGTGGATTATCGGCGGCATAAAGCCGCATACAAAGTCGCGGATGATAGGCATGAAGTCGGCTGCTTTTCCGGACGGGGGTTATTATATCCTTCGCAGCGCGCAGGCATATTGCCTGATCCGATGCGGAGAGAATTCTTTCCATGGTCATGGGGCTCACAGCCATAATGACCAACTGAGTTTTGAGCTGCATGTGAAGGGCAAGGATATCTTGGTCGATCCCGGATCATATGTATATTCGGCAGATTTTCGGGCCAGGAATCTCTTCCGCAGCACAGCTATGCATAATACGCTGCAAATCGGAGAGCTGGAACAGAATGATATAGAAGAACGAAATTTGTTTTTGCTGAGGGAACAGACTTTTGCGGCAAGCGATTCTTTTACAGAACATCGTTTTTCTGGGAGTCATCAAGGTTATCTGGAAAAAGTCGGATTCATCCATAGACGCCAGCTTGAGTTGGAGCAAACCGGGCTTGTTATTTTCGATACATTGGAGCAAGCCGTTCCGAATTCCGATCCGGTCACTTCGGCCTTCGTAACATTTCTGTTGGCACCGGACGTCCGCATAACCGGACATATGATGAACTGGCTCCTCGAATCCGGCGATTGCAAGTTATCCATTGATTTTGACGGTGCCGGGGAAGTGCAGCTTCAGTATGCATGGATATCGGCAAGCTACGGCACTCGTGTACGAACCCGCTTGCTGCGGGCATATATCCGAAATCGATGTCTGAAAACGAATATTCGTTGGGTATAAAAACGAAAGGAACATAGCCATGAATCAAGTAATTATTAGGCAAGGAACTGCTGTGGTCGAACAGATTCCGGCACCCGAGATTCAAAAAGGGACGGTATTGGTCCAAGTTGACTATTCATGTATTTCCATCGGAACTGAAATCAGCGGCCTTCGGACCAGCGGCGTTCCGCTGTGGAAGCGGGCGGTACAGCAGCCGGACAAAGTCAGGAAGCTGATAAGGATCGCCGCCAAGCAAGGTTTGTCTCACACACGCAACATGATCAAGGTCAAGACGGGAGCGGGACAGCCTTCGGGATATTCTGCAGCTGGAACTGTCATCGAAGTTGGCGAGGGCATTGCCGATCTGAGAGTAGGCGACCGCGTTGCCTGTGCTGGAGCGCAGTTTGCCCACCACGCAGACATTATACGTGTTCCGAGGAACTTGGTGACTCCGGTGCCGGAAGGTTTGAGCATGAGTGAAGCGAGCACAGTAACGCTCGGCGCGATTGCCATGCAAGGCATCCGCCGTGCTGCGCCAACGCTCGGGGAGACGTTTGTTGTGATCGGGCTCGGTATCTTGGGTCAGTTGACTGCGCAGCTGCTGAAGGCAAACGGCTGCAGGGTTATTGGAACGGACTTGGATGCCGGTCGAATTGCCACAGCCAAGGAACTGGGGATGGAACTCGGGATATACCCTCGAGAGGATAACGGGATTGAAGCGGTTCGAAGGCTGACGGATGGCGTGGGTGCAGATGGCGTCATTATCACCGCGGCGACCAAGTCAAGCTTAATCCTCTCTGAAGCGTTCCGAATGACTCGAAAAAAGGGCCGTGTCGTTGTCGTCGGCGATGTGGGACTGGAAATTAACCGCTCCGATATCTATGAGAAGGAGCTTGATTTTTATATCTCTACATCCTATGGACCTGGAAGATATGACCGCAGCTATGAAGAGAAGGGGCAGGATTATCCTTTAGGTTATGTGCGCTGGACGGAAAACCGCAATATGGGAGAGTATCTGAGACTTGTCTCTGAAGAGAAAGTCCGGCTTGTGCCGATGATTTCGCAAGTTTTTCCGGTTGAGAAAGCATCCGAGGCATATAAATTCATCCAGCATGAAGAGGCCAGACCAATGATGGTTCTGTTATCTTATCCGAAACAGTCTGAAATCACAGGACCTTCTCATAAAGTTATTGTGAATCCACGGCCGTTGCCGCTTCGCAGAAACGGGCAGCAAATCCGTATCGGACTCATTGGAGCCGGCGATTTTGCGAAACATATGCATCTCCCCAATATTAGAGCTTTATCCGGGAACTATGAGCTGCAGGCCGTGATGAGCCAAACGGGACATAACGCCGCTGAGACGGCAAAGCAATTTGGAGCACGATATGCGGCAACAAGTTATCCGCTATTACTTCAGGACCCGGATATTGATGCGGTTTTGATCGCTACGCGGCATGATACGCATGCAGCGATTATTCTGGATGCGCTCCGGGCAGGTAAACATGTGTACGTCGAAAAGCCGCTGGCGCTTACCCGTGAAGAGCTTGATGAGATTCAGCGATTTTATGATGACATTCCGGAAGGTGGTAGCTCACCGGTACTGATGACAGGATTTAATCGGAGGTTTTCGCCTTATGCGGCGAAAATCAAGGAATGGGTTGCGCAGCGCAGCAATCCCATGATACTGAACTACCGGATGAATGCCGGTTATCTTCCGCTGGATCACTGGACGCAGACCGAAGAAGGAGGAGGGCGCAACCGCGGGGAGTGCTGTCATATTTATGACATATTCACCTATTTAACGGGCAGCAAGGTACAGCGGGTTCGGGTGTCGCATCTCGAGCCGGCTACGAAGTTCTACTCGCGTTCGGATAACTTTGTAGCCACGATGGAGTTCGCGGACGGATCGGTTGCAACGGTAACCTACACGGCGTTGGGATCGAAAGATTATCCCAAGGAACAGATGGATATTTACGTGGACGGGAAAAATATTTTTCTGGACGATTACCGCAAATTAACGATGACAGGCGTCAAAGCCAAGGGCCTGGAAACGAAAACCAGCAGCAAAGGACAGCTAGAGGCGCTCGAACGGTTTGCCGAAGCGGTTCAGGGACGCAGTGAATGGCCGATTCCGTTATGGCAGCAGGTTCAGGCGACAGAGATTGCACTCGAAGTAGAACGATCATTAACCAAAGGAATGATGAATTTATGAGTATAACCAGAACAGCTGCCAAACAGATATTATCGTATTTCCCGTTCCGGTACGTTAATGTCGGCAGAGAATTTCATCAGTGGCTGCACAAATTCGAGCAGATGCAGAGCATGAGCTATGAGCAAATCCGGGAAGCGCAGCTGCAGTCCTTGAAGGATATCGTTATGCTTGCATACGAGCACACCGTTTTTTACAATCGCCTGTATAACGAGTACGGCTTTCATCCGAGCATGCTCAAGGACTTCAGCGATGTGGAGCGCATCCCCGTCATACACAAGGAGGATGTAAGAGCGCATGGCAAGGAGATGGTAGTCTCCAAATACTCGCCGGATAAGCTTAAAAAATTAGGAACAAGCGGAACGACCGGCACCTCGCTCACGTTGTACTCCAACCGCGCCGTGGAACAGCGGGAGTGGGCTGCAATCTGTTTCCAGTGGGCGAATGTCGGTTATAAGCCGGGCGAAGGGCGAGTGGAATTCCGGGGGGCTTTGCCGAGCGGTAAGACGTATATTTTGGATAAATACTCAAGGACCTTAAAAATCAATACGACCGGCATCACGGAACGCAATATAAGGGAAATCGTGAACGTTATATTATCTTCGGGTTACGAGTATTTATACGGATTTCCTTCAGCTCTTGCGATGTTCACCAAATTTCTGGTGGATCATCAGCTCACGGCGTTATATCAGCCGAAAGGCATATTGCTCGCCTGTGAAATGGTGCATGACTATCAAATATACCTCATCAGCAGCGTGTTTTCAAAATCCAAAATATTCGCCCACTATGGCCAGACGGAAAAGGTGGCTCTGGGCGGCTGGATGGATGATTCCCGCTCCTATTATTTCCTGCCTTTATACAGCTACGTAGAGCAGAACCCAGATACTAGCGCTATTATGGGTACTTCCTTGTTGAACGATGTGATGCCTCTGATTCGTTATGAGTTAACCGATGCTGCCGCGCGATTCGACCAGCAGCCGATGCCGGGAATGGAGCACTTGTTTCCTGTGATTCGATCCATCGACGGCCGGATGGGAGAGATCATGTACAAGCCGAATGGGGATATGCTTCCTTCACCGCTGATTGCGATTGCGCTTCGGGGTACCACTACCTTCAGTGCATGCAAGCTAATTCAACACCGCTATGATCTGATCGAAATTATGGTCGAATCCACGCAGCCGGAAGTGATGGTACGAGAAGAAATCAAGATGGTGGTGGAAAAGCTGGAAAAGCTGTTTACGATCGGTATGAATTTCAAAATTTCGATTGTGCCCCATATTACCCGGACGGAAACCGGAAAGTTCAAAAATGTGGAGGTTCTGGTCGGGAAGGAACCGGTTATCGTATGAAGCTGATCATGGTGGGACCGGTTCCGCCTCCGCTTGGGGGCATTTCCGTTCATATTCATAGGCTGAGCGCCGTCATACGTACTCATCATGTGGATTACGTCATTTATAATGAATTCAATATCGCGGATGCAGAGCGGCATATCCTGCCGATCGGCAGCTATAAGAGGTTTTTGCTGAAAATTCCCTTTATCCAAGGGGATCTGTTTCATTTCCATTCCATTGATCCGCGGATGAGGATGTTGCTAGGGATATACAAAGCGTTAGGCAAAAAAATCATGCTGACGGTTCATGGCGAGAGTCTGTCCATGCAGTTGCAGGAAGCCAGCCCTTTATCGAGAAAACTGCTGCTCGCAAGCCTGAAACGGATCGATTGTATCGTATGCGTCAGCGAGTCAACAACTCAGATGCTGACGAGACTCGGCTTTCGCGATGATCGGGTATGTACGGTTCCGGCGTATATCCACCCCGTGGAACGAAACGACGACGAACTCGCGATTCCGGCAGAGGTTCACCGGTTTATGGATCAAGCTGAATTTCTGATTAGCGCCAATGGGTTTGTCAGGCCTTTACAGGAGGGGGATCTATACGGTATCGATCTTCTGGTTGAATTAATGAGTGAATTAACCGACAGCGGCGTACAGGCCCGCCTGTTATTCGCTATGCTGGGCGCGAAAGATCAAAGTGCCGAAGAGCGGAGATATTACGAGTTGTTGAAGAAGAGAATTGCAGATTACGGCCTATCGCAACGGTTTCTTTTTTATGAAGTTGAAGATTCCGAATTTTACCCGATTTTGAAAAAAAGCCACTTGTTCATCCGTCCAACCCGAATGGATGGATACGGGGTATCGGTGGCCGAAGCGCTTTATTATAAGGTGCCGGCGATTGCCAGCGACGTGTGCCGCAGACCCGAGGGCACTATTTTGTTCCGGCAAGGCGACCACAAGAATACAGACTTGATTCGTGTGGTGCGGCAGACGTTGATCAATTACCAAAGCTGCAAGCAGGATATAACGGGTGCGATGACCCAGGACTATGCAGCGGATCTGATGGATATTTATTACCGGATATC
Organism: Paenibacillus dendrobii; assembly: GCF_009807035.1. GTDB lineage: Bacteria > Bacillota > Bacilli > Paenibacillales > Paenibacillaceae > Paenibacillus_AQ > Paenibacillus_AQ dendrobii. The sequence goes on along the minus strand of NZ_WUBI01000001.1, from coordinate 1,967,251 downwards.
AGGCCGAAGGCCTGTAGAAAGAAAAGTGATAAACCGTGCCAACCGATAACCGAAAAATGCTGTCGAGCGGGGCCGTATATTTCTGCGCTTCGATCTTGACACAGCTGATTAATTTGTTATTGATACCGCTGTATACCCGCCATTTGTCGCAGGAGCAGTTCGGTCAGTATGATCTCATCCTTAGCGTGCAAATGCTGCTTTCTTTGATGATCACCTTAGGCGTTCATTCCGGGATGGTCCGGTTTTTCAATGAATTCGACAATAAACAGGAGCTTCGAAATACGGCGCTGACGTTTGCCTTGATCTGGGGGACGGTATGCATTGGAGGAGCATGGGCTATCAGCCCATGGATTTCACCTTTTGTTTTCGATTCGAATCCTGATGCAAGTTTATTCATTCCGTATGTGGTTATGATTTCGGTGATCTCGTGCCTGAATCTAATCTATTCCAGCTACTATGCCATGCACTTTAAAGCGCTGAAATCAAGCAGCATCCAGTTCTCAGTGGTGTTGACGACGCTGATTTTGGCCGTTTATTTCTTTCTCCATTTGCAACTGGGCGTTATCGGCATATTAAAGGCTCAGCTATGGAGCAATGCATTCGTTTTTGCGGTTTTGTTTGTGCTGAACCTAAAGAGATACAAATTTACGCTGAGGCAGGATCCCATCCGCAAAATGCTCGGCTATGGAACAGGCCTGCTTCTGGGGGATGTTTCCGCATGGGTTCTCAGCCTGAGCGACCGGTTTCTGATTAAAGGTTACCTGAATCTGTCTTCCGTTGCCGTGTATTCGATCGGTTATAAGATTGGCATGCTGATTAATCCGGCTTTCATCACCCCGTTCATGTCGGTATTTACGGCTTTTAAATTCAAGGCCTACAAAGACGAGGACGGACCCGAGAAAATACGGAAGATGTTCCGAATCTATAATTTCATGGGCTGGTTATGCGTCCTGGGGTTAACGGTCTTCGCCAATGTAGCGGTACGTTTGGTAGCTACAGAGGAATATAGCAGCGCAGGCACCTTGGTTCCGCTTATTTCGTTCTCATATTTTCTGTCAGGCAGTCTGGCATTTTATTCATTGGGTCTTCATATCGCGAATAAGATGCGTACCAATTATCTGATCTCTCTGCTTGCTGCCCTGATCAACGTTGGCTGTAATATCGTTCTGATTCCATGGCTCGGCATTTATGGCTCGGCCCTGGCGACGGTGATCTCCTATGCGGTAACGAGTGTCGTTTTTTATCATTACGGCTCTAAATATTACCCTTTAGGACTAGGGATCTTGTTCCCGTACAAGTATCTTGTTATTTATTTGCCGTTGTATGCCCTGCATGCGGCGTATATGCACTTCATTCATTCCCTGCTGATAGAGATTGCGCTGAATCTACTGCTGGTAGGAGGATTCGTCGCCTGCAGCTTGATCTTTAAGTTCATTTCAACCAAGGAGCTTTTGGGGGACCTGCTGCCGATGCTCAGCCGCAAATCTAAAAAGATTATCATGGAAGGGGTTCGTTCCGAATCATGAATACGAAAATCATCACCGATGCGGACGGGTTTTTGGCAGTCCGGGAGGATTGGGAAAGACTGACCGAGAAGGACGCGCATGCTACTTATTACAGTACCTTTGAATTCAATTACGCCTGGTGGCAGGCTTTCGGCAAGGATGGCAGCAAGGAACTATTCATTCTCTGCCATTACCGGGACAACGTCATGGTGGCGATCGCTCCCTTGATGATTCGCGTGATTAACAAAAAGATCGTTAAATGCAGGGTGCTTAGTTTTCTGGGGAAGGGGGATTATTTCAACTTCATCATCGACTCCAGCAAATTCAAAGCTTCCTCCATCATTAGGGAGATGCTGAACACGATCGAGGAGCACTCTGCCAAATGGGATAAAATCGAACTGACCCATCTGCAGATGGACACCCCGCTGCTGAGATATTTGCTTCGGCATGACGAATACAGCAAACATACCCAGTATCTGACCTCATGCGCGAGAATCAACAGCAAGGATTACGAGTCTTTTGCGGATTTTGAAAAGGAAATGCTGAACACCAAGCTCCGGCGCAAGCGTACCAAGCTGCAGGATGACACAGGTTACCGTTTCAGGATCGTGACCGGCAGGCAAAGCGAGGAGATGTACGACAAAATCTCGCATATTCACCAGCTTGAAAAAAAGTACCTCCAAGAAGTGAAAGGAAGGCGCGACCGGGGAAGTGTGTTCGAGGATAAAAATAACGAATATTTTTTGAAACGCTTGTTTAAGGGGAATGAGCGGATTTTGTTCTTTTATCTGGAGTCCGATGACGGGGATATCATTATATATAAATGCTGCTACCTGTACCGAAATGTACTGTACGGATGGAACACCGGCTATTCTCCGAAATATTCGCAGTATCACGGTATTTCGGATGTGCTGCTGATGGAAATGATCGAGAGCTTGTTCCAAAGCAGCTGCACCAAGGAGATCGATTTCGGCGCAGGAACCTATTCTTGGAAATTTAGATGGACGAATCAATTTTCGGTCAGCTATTCTTTTATGATGTGGAACGAGACCAGCCAACAATCCAAACTTTTGCGGCTATTGACTCAATCAAGAGAAATTCTCCGTGCTGTAAAGGGATTGAAAAACGCGCTTTGATATTAGCGAAGTGATGGAGTGAGAATAAAGAAATGAAAACGGTGATCGTTCGGAATGTCGAGGAGCTGTTGCATTGGGAAGCGGCCTGGAAGGAATTGATGGACAACCTGGAGTATCCGGAAATTTTTCATACCTGGGAATGGGTGGTGGCATATCTGTCCCATCTGTTCAGCAAGGAGCAGCAGCTATTTGTTGTCGTCGTAACGGATGAGCAGCAATGTATCGCTATTGCTCCTTTATGCATTACGGAGCAAAAAATCAAATGGTTAAAAGTCAGATCTTTGCAGTTCATTGTCTCAGGAACCGGCGAGACCAACAGTTTTTATATACATAAAAATGTCCACTACATCAAGGTATTCATGGAGATATTCAAGGCGCTGCAGGATCACAAGAACGAATGGGACTGGATTGATCTGCACAATGTTCAATCTCAGCACCCCGTGACAGCACTGATCCTGCAGGCCTGCGGAAGCTTCTTCGATGTATATTCTACTACCAAGTCCATGACCCCTTACGTGAATCTGGAACGATTTCATGATGATAAATTGGCCCGAAGCCGAATCAAAGCCATTGAGCGCAAAGAACGAAAATTGAAAAAGGAACATGATATGAAGCTGGAAATTCATACTCCCATCGATCAAAGAACCTGGAGCCGTTTTACTGATATGCATAAATTGAGATGGACACACAGCTTGTTCGGAGACGAGAACACGATGTCCTTTTACCGTGACGTGATCTCGAAGTTTCATGAAACAGATAACGCACATTTTTCTTACGTCGAAATTAACGGGAGCATCGCATCCGCGATGCTGACCTTTTGTCATAGCGGCAAAGTATATCTGTATATCACCTCTTTTTCCCAGCAATACAAAGAATACGGTGTCGGGCTCATTCTCTTGAACAGGGTCATGGAGCATTATTTACAGAGCGGGGCACTGGAAATCGACTTGATGAGCGGTGCGCAGGAATACAAGTTTTTCTGGTCAGATACGGTCCGTCTTAACAACCATATCCGTCTGATTAACCACGGAAAAGGAAGGAAATGGATAAAGGCCTATACCTTGCTGCAGATGAACAAAAACCATATTAAATCGCTGCTATCGAAAACAAGCGGCACCGGTTAAAGGGAGACAGATTATTTCAAGGAGAATCGCTGATGCTGATAGAGCGGAGCAAATGGTACAACAATGCAGTTTCGCCTGTTCTGTTCATGATTGATGATTTGGCGAATGCATGGGTGGATACGAATCATAACGGAGCTGTGGATGCTGGCGAGGACTGGGGCTTCTTCAAGGATGAGGAGCAGTCCTCGTTTCGCTTTTTAAAGGAACATATCCTTCATGCCCATCCCGAGGTGAAGGTTACATTCTTTGTTCCCGTCGGGGCCAGGGTCGGGATGATCAGGAAGCCGGTGTGCCGCATGGTCTCATATCCTATCAATGCGGACGAGGATAGCAAAGCCTTTTTCCGTTCGATCCATCAGGATTCGAGGTTCGAGCTTGCTTATCACGGGACGACGCATGGAATTGTTGGAGAGGAAGCTAGGGATTTCGTGCAAGAATGGGCGTCTTTCTTGAGTCTGGATGAGGCGCTTGCCCGCATTGAGGAAGGGACACAGATTTATTCGGATGTGATCGGGGAGCGGCCCGCTGGCGGCAAATATTGCGGCTATGCGAGCAATGAATTCTCGGATGCAAGCATTGATGAAGCAGGCTTCCGGTGGTGGTGCAGATTCTGGAACCGTGGCCGTGCGGATGGTTCTGATGATCCGTCATGCGGATATGATTCGGATCCCGTCACCAATTACGATGTCAAGCGTTTTGGGAAAAACGGCGTTCTGGATATTCCGTCTACCGTGAATGGAGCCCTCTTAAACGGGCTGTATCACGGGGGGATCGGAATGAAGGCTATCGTAAAGCGTTTGTTCAAAAGGTCTTTTATACGGTGGAAGTTGAGGGAGATTGACGAACTGTTGGAAAAACGTCTTGTCATTAGTATTCAGGAGCATATCGCGCCCTCTCGTGATGACGGGAAAAGGCAGAGTCCGAATATTTTTGATGACAGGGAGAGTTTGCTTCAGATTTTCAAGCATCTCAACGGGAAGAAAGTGTGGTACTGCACATGCACAGAACTGGCCGATTATGTGAATCTGCGGGATCATGTGAGCGTGACACCGATTGGGGACAGCCAGTTTGTATTGCAACATGACGCCGAGTGTCGGGGGAAGCGGATCTCTTTAACATGCAGTGAATGGCGTCCTTTCAAGATCATGCTTCCCGGAGGCGACATGGTGAATGTGGATAAAGGCGAAGTGAATATCGAAGTGATGGAAGGGCGGTACACGATCATCATGGATTCGAAGCAGGCGTAACCATAGAGGAGGATACTTGATGAAGGTACTCTACCAAACAAGATATAATATCTTCACCCGGAAGGGTGGGGATACCGTTCAAATAATGAAAACAAAAGAATTTATTGAAAATAGATTCTCGGACATCCAGATCGACATCAACAGCGATCCCAAAGCCGATTTAACTTCCTATGACCTCATACATATTTTTAATATGCTGCGTCCGCAAGAGACCATCCTGTTTATGAACAACGCCAAGGCGCAGAACAAAAGAATTGCATTGTCCACCATTTTTTGGCGAAGCACGGAGTTTGAGAGGCAGGGGCAGATGGGCTTACGCAGAATGATTAACCGGATGATTGGCTATGACGGGATGGAGAAATTGAGGGGACTTTATCGCTACTACATTGACGGGGAAAAACACGAAGGAACGTTAATGCTGATTAAGCAGGGGTATACCAAGCTGCAGCGGGAGATTCTGGATCAGGCGGATTTGCTTCTTCCCAATGGAGAGGGTGAGATGGAGCTGATCCGTCATATTTTTAAGCCGAGTAAACCTTTGAACTATTTGGTGGTCCCTAACGCAATCGACACCGGGATTTTCGGATATGATACGCGGACGGAAAGGGATATCGTCCTATGCGCGGGAAGATTCGAACCTCGAAAAAATCAGCTGAACCTGATCAAAGCTTTTAATGGTTTGCCCTATAAGCTGGTTCTCGCAGGGACGGCGCATGAAACGCAGCGGAAGTATTTCAAGGCCATGAAAAAGGCCATCCAAAAAGACAACATCGAGATCGTGGATGAACTTGGCCACGGTGAGCTTAGAAAGTTATATGGCCGAGCCAAGGTTCATGTCCTGCCAAGCTGGTATGACACGCCGGGACTGGTATCGCTGGAGGCGGCTGTCAGCGGCTGCAATATCGTGGCTACGACGAGAGGAACGACGCGGGAGTATTTTGGAGACGACGCTTTTTATTGCGAACCCGGGGATATCGAAAGTATCAGGAGAGCTGTGACCGAAGCATACCAACAGCCTCATAATTCGCGCCTGCAGGCGCGAATCTCCGCGGAATACACGTGGGAGCAGACAGCCGACCGGACGGTTGAAGGTTATGCACGGCTGCTCGGACGACAGGAACCAGAGGTGAGTGCGGGATGAAGGAGACCCTGATCGTCATCTCCGACTATATGGAAGGTGAGCCTGTGGTCGCTTCTGTCAGGTATGCAGGAATCATGAAACATCTCTGTGAAAGATACGAGTTGATTGTCATCAATGATGCGAAATACGGTGCCGGAGCAAGCCGCTTCTCAACAACGAATTACAAATACGAGACGGCTGACAGCATTCTTACCCAATCGATGACAAGGAAAGCAGGTAAAAGGGCAGGCGGCTTGCGGCGGTTTGCGGAGAATCTGCTGAGGAATAAATGGACATTAACCGCCTGGCGGAATTACAAATACAGCAAGTTCAAATTTGACCGGATGAACGCAGCTCTCTATGGACAGCTTGACCAACTGCTTGCCGAAAAGGAAATCGCGGCGGTTTTCGTGACTGTTCCCGATGTGTACGCTCTTTATGTTCTTGATTACATCAAAAACAAATCCCCACATCTGCAGTCCGTCATTGAAATCCGCGACATCATTAACCATCATATTGGCGAAGGTAATCCACATTTCGTGTACAGGCAGGCGGAACAGATGATCAGCGGGTTGGCAGACGGCATGATCGCCGTCTCGGAGGGGATATACCAGCATTACCGAATCCGAAATCCTGCTGCGGTTATGCAACTGATTACTAACGGATACGATGAACAGTGGTTTGAAGACAGCGTATTTCAGCCGGTCTCAAGAGACGCCGGAATGATGACGCTTGTGCACTTGGGATCGATTTATAAGGGGAGAAACGTGAAGGCCATGATTGAAGGATTGGATTTATTTTGCCGGCGAACGGGGATGAAGGTTACATTGCACATTGCAGGGCTGCTTGACCGGCAAGCTATCCGCGATATGGACAGCGCCGAATATTCGGCAGACGGGGTTGAGATTCATGTCCATGGAAGTATGAAGCATGAGCTCGCTGTTCGATTGCTGAAGCAATCAGACGCTGCCGTCATTCTAACCCATACCCAAGGCAGTGATTTTGCGATTCCAGGTAAAACCTTTGAATACATAGGCGCTTGTAAGCCGGTGATGGCCGTAACCGAGGACCGTGAACTAATCTCGCTCGTTCAGGGACGTTACGGGGAATGCGCCAAACATGATCCGCAGGATATATCACATGCATTAGAAAGGCTTGTCGGCTCGGAATATGATTTTTCCGACAGGCACAAGTATTCGCGAAAATTACAAGCTCGGCGCATCTTGGATTTTTTGGATCATATCACATTGGACATCGGAAAGACTATTATGACTAGAGAGGTCTAAATATGCTGGCGATGGTGTTGTTTTTCATACCTGTGCTGATGGCTGGACTGCTTGCAGCGGTGAACATTCTGCCCCGGAAAGGGGCGGGAACGGTGCTGCTGAGTTTTCTGCTTCTGGCTATGGTTAGTAGTATTCAATTGAATACCGGTTATCGGGACGTTCATGTGGACTTAACCGTATTTATCTTATTTACTACTGATTTATCCCTGCTGGTGCATCTGGTTCTGAAGAGCAAGCTCCAATCATTGCCCAAACATCAAGGTGACAGGTACAGGCTTGGGCTGGTTGGAGTATCGCTTGCCATGCTACTGATCATAATGGTGTTTCAGGGATTTGCGCTGAACATCTTTGATTCCAGCCTCTATATTTACCATCTGAATCTCGAACTGAATGTATTGCTGCTGGCATTCATGTTTTATTTGCTGGGGGTGCTGCAGATAAGTACCTCAACGATCCTTCGCTGCATTGTCGGTTTCTCGGTCCTGAACTCATTGCTTGGGGTACTTCAATATATAACGAATAAGTCGCTGCTTCTTTTTTCGGCACAGAGTTCCATCAATTATTATGAGGGCGCCAGGGTGGCCAAGCGTGCGATTGGTTTTGTCGGTGCAAGCAACGGCGCGGGCAATCTTGCTGCAATTTTTTTTCCGGTGCTGCTTTATTACTTTATGAAGAAAAGAAGCCTATTCAGCATCGCGGCTGCGCTGTTGAACGGGCTTTTTCTGTTCCTCACCTTTACCCGCATCGGCTATTTATCCGTCTGCGTGCAGTTCCTCATCTTTCTTCTGTATGCCAGAATGGGGACCGGGCATCAGCTGTTGAAGAGATTGGGAGCGATCATGGCAGCTGCATTTGCGGCCATTCTGGTCTATCAGATCTTTTATGATGAGTTATACCAGATGCTGTTCGTGGACCGGGGCAATACGGAATCCCATCGGTTTATTCAATTCAGCGGAGCCTTTCAAATCTTGAAAGAACATATGTGGTTTGGACTCGGAGCAGGGCAATATGTTCCTTATATGCAGGCGTATCATGGTATTGACGACATTGCGCTGCACTCCCAGTTCTTGAACATGCTCGTAGAGCAGGGATTATTCGGGTTTGCTTTTTTTCTGCTCGTTTATGTGTCCTTGTTCGTATGGACCCTGAAAAAATACAAAGGGGACGGCTGGTTCCCTGTTACCTTGTTTCTGGGGAATTTGATCGTCGTTAATTTCAATCCCAATCAATACTACAGCCTTTGCATCTATACTTTCTTTATCATTGCCTACGGATTGGTTTTCGGTTGGAGAGAGGATGCTGTGCATCATACCGCTGATGAAAATGGACCAATGGAAGGGTCGAAGTGCCCGAAACCAAAAAATCAGATCGTCAATATAATGCAAATGAATGAGGGGGCATGCAATTCGGAACAAAGGAGGTGCCTTTGATGGCGGATGCGACGGGAGTTAACGTCAGGCTCTATGGAGCCAAAGGCGACGGTTTAACAGATGATACACAGGCCATTCAGAAAGCGCTGAACAGTATTTCGCAGACGGGCGGGACCATTGTAATTCCGGACGGCGTATATAATGCCAACATTACGATTACCACGTCCAATGTGTATATTACCGGAACGGGAACGCTGAATGGTTCCATTAACCTATACGGCACGCCCACGGGCAACACGGACAGGTTTAGCGGTACAGGCAACGTAAAGATTGACGGCATCACCATTCAGGGAGGAAAGACGAGAAACGGCATCAATTGCCGATGGTATTATGGCGTTCTCATTACGGAAGTTCGGTTCATGAACTGTCTTAAAGCCATTTATTTTGAAAAAGTGAACAAAACGCAGCATTGTTCACGCTACACCATAACGGGCAACCAGCTCATTGACTGCAACTACGGACTCTATGTAGACTATATCGCGCCAGACGATGGCGGAAGCCACGTCGTTGGAGATGTGAACTTTTCCAATAATATGTATGAGTCCAGAACCAATGTGCCAGGCGCATTCAGCAACATATACCATATTTGGGCCAAGGGGATTGACGGTCTCATCTGCAAAGGAAACACGTTCTTTTTTGGTCATACGGGCGCTGAGAAATCGAATATTTACATTGAGGATTTTAACTGGGTCGTCATTGAAGGGAATCATTTATTCGAAGCAGCCGAAAGCGCCGTCATAGCAAAAGAGGGATTCAATCTTATTATAGCCAACAATAATGTCGCTTGGGCTAAAAAATACGGCATTTTCTTATCCACAGTCGTTGGAGGCATCGTAAACGGCAATAACCTGACCTGGAAATCTGGTGAGGATATTCAATCCACCGGCGTATATATCGAGAACAGCCCTTACTTTATCGGCAATGTGTCAAATAATAATATATTCTTTCCGGGAGTCTATGCGATCCAAATCAAGGATAGTTCCATGATTAACATCACCGGGAATAACGCCCGAAGCCAGTATGGTAAGAACCAACCGTTAAAAATCGATTCTCCAGCCACATGCGCTTCTGTCAGCGTGACTTCAAATCAATTCACCAATTATCCTGCCAGTTCCTTAAATGCCGATTATTATTCTGTCAATCCGGTCAGTACGAATTATCTCAGCGGGAATACCGAGGGGGTACCAGCGGTTCCGATCAAGGGCGTTCTATCGGAAGAATATATGGCGTTCACCAATAACGGGGCTGCGGTTGACATTTCGAACCTTACCCTTGCCGTATTCGCTTACACACGTTCAACGATCGTCACGCAATTGACCAAGGAAAACCTGTCCAAATCGCTACCTCGGATCGTCGTGATCTATTCCTACACAGGCAATCTGAAAATATCCAGGCAAATTCTAAACGTTAAATTGAAGGGGAGCGGGTCTTACGTGACCTTTCCGGCCGATTCGAGTATGACGCTCTTGGTATACGGCTCGCAGATTATCGAACTCTCGAGGAATTTCCCGGTGTAGAGACGAAAAAACGGCAAATAGGATGAATGGGACCCGGAAAAAGGGTCTTTTTTGTTAATGCTTCTATAATTATACGCACGCTATTAAGAGTCATAAAAGAATGGAAGAGGTTGAAAAGATGACCAAGCACGTATTTATTATTGGTTCCAAAGGGATTCCTGCCAAGTACGGCGGCTTTGAAACCTTCGTTGAACAATTGACGGCGAGAAGGATGAGCCGGGAAACCAGTTATCATGTGGCCTGCTTATCGGATCGAAAGGGAGAGTTCGAGCATAACGGTGCCCGCTGTTTTCAGGTTCGGGTGCCCCAAGTCGGCAGTGCCCGTGCCGTCTTGTATGATCTGTTGAGTCTGGGAGAATGTGTCCGTTACATAAAACAGCGTCGGCTTACCGATTGCATCGTCTATATTTTGGCCTGCAGGATCGGGCCTTTTTTTTATGCCTATAAACGCAAGCTGGAACAGCTGGGAGTTACCGTGCTTGTCAATCCGGACGGGCATGAATGGAAGCGTGGCAAATGGAACAGCTTCATCAAACGGTACTGGAAGCTCTCAGAACGGCTGATGGTCAAGCATGCGGATCTGCTGGTATGCGATTCCAAAGGTATCGAGAAGTATATACGGCAGGATTATGCGAAGTATTGTCCGAGAACCACATTTATTGCATATGGGGCAGATTTGGTTCCATCTACAATGGATTCGCGCGAACTTGAATTGCTGATATGGATGGAAAAACATGAGATCAAGCCGAGGGAATATTATTTGATCATCGGCAGATTCGTTCCTGAAAACAATTATGAACTGATCATCAGGGAATTCATGAAATCGAAGACTGCGAAGGATCTGGTAATCATTACCGGTGCCGAGCACAATTCATATTTCGATGAACTGCTTCATAAATGCCGCTTCGATCAGGACCCGCGCATCAAATTCGTAGGGACCGTATATCATGAGCAAATGCTGAAGAAAATCCGCGAGCTCGCATTTGGATATTGCCATGGACATGAAGTTGGGGGGACCAATCCTTCTTTGCTCGAAGCGTTGGCTTCCACGAGGCTGAACCTGCTGTACGATGTTGTATTCAACCGCGAGGTTGGGGGGGATGGCGCATTGTACTTTTCGGCAGAGCCCGGTACGTTGACCGCTCGCATCCATGAGGTGGAACAATATGACGATTTTCGTATCAAGATGCTTGAATCGAGAGCCAAAGCGAGAATTTCAAAGGAATATACATGGGAGCGAATCGTCAAATCTTACGAGCATCTATTTCATTCTTTTGAAGTGCTCCATAGAAACCCGCAGCATGCACGCCACGGACTTAGTTATTCCAAGGAGAAACTGAAGCAAAGCCAATGATGAGATGCAGCAGCGGGCAAAGCTTAGAACTATTAGATACGAGGTATCCGAGATCATATGGAAATCATATTCGCTATGATTTATGTGCTGCATCAGGGAATTACTGCTAACCTGGATTTGTTCTATTTTTTGTCGATTGCTCTTATTTTAAGAGATATCGTGCAGCGCAAATCGGTGACCTTAAAAGCTGCCGGATATATTTATTTCGCGGTTTTGTATGCCCTTTTGCAGGTTTTGGTGAACGACCAGCTCGAAATCGGCCGAACCGTCGTCAATCTCGCCAAGCTGTTTCTGAACATTGTTTTGTTTCTGCAGGTAAGAGAGATGAAGATGAGCATGAGTTCTTTCAAAAAAATGATTTATGTTACGTCCGCGATCAATCTGGTTCTGCTGTGCATCGCCATGGTACATAAAACCAAGCTGCTATGGCGATTGGATGATGACGTGAATTTATACCAAAAGGTCAGACTAGCGCTTTTTTATGCGGAGCCGAGCGAAGCCTCCTTTCATGTTTGTATTTTAATCATCATTTTGGGATCGTTCATGCTGCATGAATCCAGTTTAAAGCATCAGATGATGAACTTATTTTTCATGCTGATCAATACAGCCATTATGGTCTTATCTGCCGGCATGGGAGGAATGATGTGCCTGGGTTTATCCCTTGGAATAGCATATCTGTTTTATTTACGCGAACGGATCAGCATCCGAAAGCTTCTGCTGACGATCCTGCTCTTCATCGCCGGGTCTTTGGCAGCCGTATGGTTCGTGGCAAGCGGCAACCGTCTTTATTTGCGCTTGATTGATATCGTCAATGGAACGGATGGTTCCGTATTTTACCGTCTCAATGTCAGCGCTCGAATCATGAACCAAATTCTGGTTCATTCGGATTTCATCGGAACCGGACTTGGAAATTTAAATACAGATACGGTTCAAAATGCTTATTACAGCCAAGGTTTGGTCGGAGTCATTGCCAATTCCTTCATGTATGTCATTGCTGAGGGAGGTCTAGGCGCTATTACGCTGCTGCTCGTGTTCCATCTCATGCTGTTGATGAGGATTCAGAGGCATGAGTGCGTATTTAAGGTTGGACTTCTGGTCTTCATTCTCACCTACCAGATTGCCGGCGGTTACTTTACCAATCCCGTCAACTGGATTATTTATGGTCTGATTGCAAATCTATTGATTTTTCACTCGGAAAAGGAGCGCATTCAACCACGGAGTTTCAACCGCCCTATTCATAAAATTAATCACAATGTCTACAGCAAAGAAGAAGTGATCTGAATAGTGTAGTAATGCTATAAGACTCTTTACAAGCTGGTATGAATGGACAGGAGGTTGAAGGAATGGCTGATGGTATACCGTGGGTTACACTGACAGACCCCTCCAAATTGGGAGATGAGATCGCGAGATTGAAAGCAAGCGGTGGTGGAGTGCTGATCCTTCCAAGCGGAAATTATCCGGTAAATTCTAATCTCACCGTAGATTCAAGTATCACGCTGAATTTCATGAACGGAGCCAAGCTGAATATCGCTAGTGGGAGAACGTTGGTTTTGAACGGTAAAATTGAAGCTGGAATCACACAGATTTTTGCCGGTGATGGTCAGATTTCAGGGCATCCGCAGGTGAAGGAGTTTTATCCGCAGTGGTTCGGCGCAGTGGGCAACGGAAAAAATGATGATTCCAAGGGCATTCAAAGCGCAATTGATACGGCGGCTTCAGTCGGAGGGACGGTCGTTTTTCCTCCGGCAGCATACAGTGCAGGGACCATTTATGTGAAATCCGGAGTCAAGATTACGGGTGAAAAAGGGGCTGTCCTGCAAAATAATGCAGCGTCCCAGTCTACGGACACGCTGTTTGCTGGAAGCGGTATCTCATCTTTTGAAATTGAAAACCTTGAAGGCAAAATCAGTTTTGATATCAGCTCAAGTTCCGATTTTATCATTGAGCAGCTTCGCGTGTTCGAGAACGCCGGTAACTGGGCCTTTTCATACTGCTCGAACGGAATGATCTTGAACAATCAAATCCTGAACACGAAGAACGTGAATAACCGGATTATGTATTTAAGCGTCTGCACCGACATGCTGGTTCAAGGGAACCGGATCAAGAACAAGACGCTGTTCAACAACGTGGAAGGGAATTTAAATACCGGCATCAACGCGTCATCTTCAAAATACTGCAAAATCGTGAATAACCATATCGAAAACTGCGGAGGACAAGGCATTACGTTTGATACGAATATCGGAATTACGGCGGCAGCCGACCGGAAATGCTTCAGCAATCTGGCAGCGGGGAATATTGTCATCGGTAACGGTCAGGAAGGAATTACCGCCTTCGCTTCAACCCAATTCGAGACGTACGATATCACGATCTCGGGCAACATCTGCATTAACAACCGATATGACGGCATTGAGATTTGGGGTGTGCGGCAGTGTATCGTGGAGAGCAACAGTATCAGCGCTCCTGCAATTTCGGATTACAGTTTTGGTGCCATTAATATTTATGCATCCAAAGATATCATCGTCAGCGGGAATGCGATCGACAATGTGCCAACCTCGGGAATCGCAACCGTGAATGGCTCGAACTATCCGGAATCCAAATGCTCGAACATTATCATTACGAGCAACCGCATTCAGAACTGGAACTACCAGGACATGAATCCGGCAACCAATCATGACCAGATCTGCGGCATTAATTTGTTCGGAGCGGACTTCACCGTCGTTCAGGGCAATCTGTTCATGGATACTCGCGGTGGCAGAAAATATGGCATAAAAGCCATTTCCGTCGTCCAAGGGCACCATCATATTCAAGGCAATGTCAATCCAGGCAACCTACCGATAGACGATCATGTCGAGGTGGACATGACTTGGGCGGGTCGACAGATAGCGGAGCGACTTCCGATGCTGAGAATGTCGCAGCTCCAGGGAGATATCAATAACGGCAGCATACCAGGCATTGATTCAGGTACCGTATGGTATAACGCGAACAAATTCGCGCTTTTCTTCAAAGGCTATGAAAAGGCTATGTTGACTCCTATGGTCATTGATGAAAACAGTCTTTCGGGATATCCCTCCGCGGACTACGCACCGGGCTATATGCAATACCAACTTCAGACAGGGCGCCTCTTTTTCCGGGGCAAAACGGGAAACTCCAATGGAAAGTACACGGAAATTGTGCTGAGAGATAAATTCATCAACTTAAAAAGAAGTACGGAAGTGACCAAAAAACCGGTAGAAGGCGACACGTATTACGATCCAACAAAGAAAAAACCGGTCTATTTCGACGGAACGAATTGGAGAGACTATGCAGGGAATATCGTCAGCGTAAATCCATAATAGTACGGGCTTGAATTGATTCAGAGAGCGCATGAAGCTTGCCCTGATGTCAGTTCTTTTTTTTTTGCCCAAGCTTGGACCATGAATCTATCAAACCTATTGAAAAGGTGGAATATCCATGCAAAAATCCATGATCGGACTCGTCAAAGAACACCGTGCTCCCGGAGCCGTATTTAAGGAAGTTCCCATCCCTACCATCGGTCCGGACGAGGTTCTCGTCAAAATCAAGGCAAGCTCCATCTGCGGCACGGATGTCCATATCTATAACTGGGACGAATGGGCCGAAAAGTCGGTTGTGACAGGAAACGTATTCGGCCATGAATTTGCCGGGATCGTGATGGAGACCGGGGAGCAGGTCAGCAGCGTGAAGACCGGTGACCATGTGTCAGCCGAGGGTCATATGGTTTGCGGCACCTGCAAGGCATGCCGCACCGGGAACGCTCATGTTTGCCATCATACGCGCAGCTTCGGTATTACGGCACCGGGATGTTTTGCGGAGTATGCAGTCGCGAAGGCGAGCAGTATTATTCAGAATGACTCGTCCATGCCTTATGAGCTTGCGTGTCTTCAAGATCCGCTGGGCAATGCCGTACATACGGTTCTCTCCGGCGATATCGTAGGCAAATCCGTACTGATCGTGGGAGCGGGATTGATCGGACTCATGGCTATTTCCGTTGCGAAAGCCTGTGGAGCCGGGCTCGTCATGGCGACTGATATCCATCCATATCGTCTGAACATGGCCCATCAGATGGGTGCGGATATCGTGATCAACAGTTCAAAAGTACACCTGCCCCAGGTAGTCCGTGATATGACGAGAGGTGAGGGGGCGGAGGTTGTGCTCGAAATGTCCGGGCATCCGGACGGCATCCGGAATGGCTTTGAAGCGGCAGCACGCGCGGCACGCGTCTCTCTGCTTGGTATACCAACAAGTGATGTGGCAATGGACCTTGGGCAGATTATCTTCAAGGGTATCCGGGTGGAGGGGATTACCGGCCGCCGGATGTATGACACTTGGTACCAGATGAAGGGGCTTCTACGCAGCGGGAATCTGGGTTTGGACAGGCTCGTGACGCATACCTGCTCGCTGGACCGCTTTGAGGAAGCCTTCGAGCTGATGAAGAGTGGTGCCTGCGGTAAAATCGTGTTCCTGAATGAGCTGAGCAACCACTTCGAGGCGGTGCAGCAACCGTCGATTCCGACGCTGCTGCATGTTTGAGATGTAACTCAGGAAAAAAGCAGGGAGCGAACCGTAAGATCCCGAGGATCTTTGGCACGCTCCCTGCTTTATTCATATGAATGCGTCGATTGATGTGATTCGCGATGTCGCCAGAAAGACAAGACCGCCGCGTCCCCATGAATATCCTCTTCTAGGTTACGAGTATTTTTGGTTCCGTCAAATCCCCGAAAATTCGAAGAAGATACTAACGTCTTTTCCTTAATAAATCCGGTGAATGATATCCTCGAAATCAGGCTCCTCCATATGAATATCCGCGACCTCGCCCCAGCCACTGACCATCCGCAGAATGTCCATGGCTTTGACCTGCTGCCTGTTCGCTTCAATATGTATCTCATGGCTGCTTGCCTCAACGATCTGAAAGGTGTGCTCAGCATCAAGTCCGAGTTCTACCGGAAGGCTAAGATCCTTGGGAATAGGCATCTGGTAGGTTCCATGGAATGTCACGTGTATGCGTGTAGGCAATCCGATTTTATCTCTCAGGTTCCCGATGGTTCCCTCATAACTGAGCTTTCCGTGATTGATCACCATGACCCGCTGACATAGCTGCTCGATATCATCCATATCATGGGTGGTGAGAAGAATCGTTTTTCCATATTCGCTGTTGAGCTTTTTCAAGAAGCCGCGAATGCTCCGCTTGGCGGTCACGTCAAGACCGATTGTGGGTTCATCCAGGAATAGAACATCCGGATCATGCAGCATGGAAGCGGCAATATCGGCACGCATTCGCTGGCCTAAGGAAAGCTTGCGTACGGGTGTAAGCCAAAACTCCTTCAGATCCAGCAGTTCTCCGAGCTCGTCAAGGCGCTTCTCCTTCTCGGAAGAAGCAACCTTATACATATGTGCCAAAATATCGTATGAGTCCTTCACCGGCAGATCCCACCACAGCTGGCTTCGCTGCCCGAAGACCACTCCGAGCCGCTTGGCGACGTGCCGTCTGTTATGATGCGGATTGATTCCGCCAATTTTCACCTCACCCGAAGAGGGATGAAGTATCCCTGTCAGCATCTTGATGGTGGTGGATTTGCCGGCCCCGTTCGGACCGATATACCCGACGAAATCTCCTTGCGAGATGGTGAAGCTAATATCCTTAACGGCCTCTTTCATCCGGTATTCCCTTGTAAATAATGTGCGGAGGCCGGCGAAACGCCCTTCTTTGACCACCGGTGTCTTGAACTGTTTGTGTAGTCCGCAGACCTCAATCATCGGTTGTGATGGTTTCATTTGGTTGATATCCCCTTTCCTACTAGCTTCCTGTACTTTGATAGCGGGTTAACCCGAATTTCCAAAACTTCAAGCTCACAATGAGACAGATGACTGCAAGGAAGGCGATGCCGTAAACTAGCCATGCTCCATATTCTCCGCGCAGAATGAACAGGGAAGGGACATAACCTACAAAGCCGACCGGAATGACGATGAGCAGAAGGGAACGGAGCCAGACAGGGTAGAGGACAAGGGGGTAGCGGACAGCCGTTTGTGCGGCATCCTCCGTCAGCGTTTGAAGTTCATCGATTCTTGTAATCCAAAAACCTATCGTGGCGGTGGCCAGTCCAATCGAGAACAGGATCACGCCTCCGGTCACGATGATGAAGAGCGTATAAGGCAGGGCCGCCCAGGTAATCTGGCCGCTGGTTATCAGTCCATGCATGGACCAGTAGAGAATCGTGCCTCCCTGAAGCAGCTCCCCCGGCATCAGGCGGATGTTTTGGGACATCAGCGCCAGCAGTATCGGGACCGGACGGGTCAGGAGCTGATCGAGCTCACCTGTCGTCAGGTAGTTCTCCAGATGATGGACATCGCTGGCAAAGGTTCGATACAGCGTTTTGGACAAGGTCATTACGGCAAAGAGGTATCCGACTTCATACAATGACCAGCCTTTGACCGCGCCGAACTTATTCAAGACGATGGCGATCATCAGAAATTCGGCAATTTGGACGATCGCCGCGAGGACCGTGCCCAGAATAAAGTTCAGCTTGTACTGCATCCTGCTACGTATGCTTGACTTAATGAGCACAACATACAAATCCAGCCAATATTTGATGTTCATCCGCCCTGCACCTCCACCTTACGCCGTACTACAACGGTCACAAGCAGACAAAGCAAAGTGAAAACGATGCACCACGCCATCGATCCGAGTAAACTGCCCGCTTGCTCATAGCCCAAATAAATACGGGTCGGAACGTACAACAGATAGGGATAAGGAGACATCCAACTAACGGTCTGAAGCCAGGACGGCAGCCATTCCACCGGAATAAAGAAACCCGCCAGCAGGTTAACGAGGGCATGATTGACCCAGAAAAGCCAGTTGGATTCCGTAGTCCACAGGGAAGTTGCGCCGATGAGGTAATTCATGCAGATGGACATGTAGGATGAGGCAGCCAGAGCGACGAAGGTATACAGGAGCGTAGTCCAGTGCGTCGGCAGGGATAGCCGGAACAGGATCATGTACAGAAGATAGATGGGAAGGGATTTATATACAAACTGATAGGCAATCTGCCCCCATTCCCTGCACATGCACAACACAAACAAATGGACCGGACGCATCAAATCCAGTGAGATTTGGCCTGTCCTCACGGCTTGCGGAATGCCGAGCCCGTTCGTGATAAAGCCTGTAATCCATAGTGAAGCTTGGGTAAAAGCGATGTAGCCGATCATTCCCTGCACGCCATACTCGCCTAGCGGGCGGTCCGCCCCAATGCCGATCCAGATACAGGCGTAGAGGTAGCCAAAGAGAGCGCTTGCGAGATTGTGCAGCATGTGCGCGCCGCGGTATTGCAAATTGCGGGCGTACGCTTTTGAAGCCAAAGTGAAATAGAGCATTGCACACCTCCGATAAGTTTTGTAGCGACGAGATCCGTCAACTTCAGTCAAGGCGAACGAGTGAGAAGGATTTCATCATACCAAAATCTGGTTTTGGACGCAATCAAAACTTTTAATAGGTGTGCATTCTCTATTTAGGCATGTTTTAGATGGAAGCGAGCTGAGATTTGGCGTTTTGCAGAATGCTGCTGACCTGGTTTTCCAGAGAGAGTATTTTTTGTTTCTGTGCCTGAATTTGACGCAGCTGGTTGACCAGGTTATTCAGATCCGTGTATATCTTTTTGGCATCCCCGACTTTTACTGCTTGGCTGACGCCCTTCCACATCGGGCTGACATTTTTATTCAGGATGGTCGCTGTACTTTTCTCGGACTTGATTTTAATGCGCAATGGATCGGCTCCGGCAAGGATCCCCCGGATCTTTTTCTGGGAAGCGGTTTTTTTGGCTTTGGCGGAAGCGAGCGCCTGTTCCTTGTTTTTAATATCTGTCTTCGCGATCTGAACTGCTATTTTCATTGTTTCCGCCTGTGCCTTCAATGCAGAGCTGAGCTGTTTGTTCTTGAGTTTATTGGCAGTCGCTATCTGCTGGTTCAGTGCGGTATACATCGAAAGCAGCGGTTTGTATTTGTCTTTGAGCTGTTTAACCGATTGTTCGAGCTTTGCAATGTTATCCGCGTCGATGACCTTGATTTGTTTGGTTAATGCGGATTGCGTTTCTTCGTTTTTGTAATGCAGCGTGCTGATGTTCTGATCGATCTGCTGTAGCTGCGACTGAACACCCGTAAAGGTGCTGTACATCGTCCCCAGCTTGCTGCGAAGAGCGGCATCCGCGGCAGTGGCGCGATCTACGGCGGCTTGCTGTGAGGCGGACCACTGCATGGAGGCGGCTGCTTCAGCAGAAGCGGAGAAAGCTAATGACATTGCGAACACGATGCAAAATAAGGCTGGAAAAAATCTCTTGATTGGTTTCATGAATATTCCCCTTTACACGAAAATTGGGATGAACATATGAAGCTTGCCTAAACATAAAAAAGCACCCGTAAAAGAGAGGCGAAATCCGCCTTCTCTTACGAGTGCTTCTACGTAAGCTGTTCATCGAATGATTTGAGAATAACATATATGGATTGCCTTAATATGTCAATAGAAAACATATATTCGTTTAATATTTATAATAAAATCTAAATAACAAACATAAACAGACATATAAAATACATAAACAAAAATAAAACAATATTATAATGTTTGTTTTTGTTGACTACATAAAAGGATCGCAGTACGATGAAAGTGTAAAATACAGATGAATAAAAAGGAGAGGCTTGCTGTGAGCACTTCGATGATGGAAGTGAACCGTGACGTGCCAGCGCTAGAAATTCCGTTTATCCGTGAGATGGCGGAAATTACGTATCATATGTGGAAGTTCGGCTGGGATGAACGCAACGGCGGGAACATCAGCCGCATATTGGAAGAAGCAGAGGTCAGCCCTTATATAGATCTGAATGGAACGGGCCGCGTGATTTCGCTGTCCTTTCCGGTACCCGAGCTGGCCGGCAAAATGTTTGTCGTGACAGGATCGGGCAAATATTTCAGAAATGTGATCGCCGATCCGGGAATGAACCTGGGCGTTATCCGGGTTACAGCAGATGGAGAGCATGTCGATGTATTGTGGGGCTTTAGCGGAAACACGTTCCCCACGAGCGAGCTGGCATCGCATTTTATGAGCCATATTGAACGGTTAAAGGTAGATCCGGCTCACCGGATTGTCATGCATACACATGCCACCAATGTGATCGCCATGACGTTTGTGCATGAATTGGATGAGAAAAAATTCACAAAAACACTTTGGCAAATGTGTACCGAGTGTATCGTCGTATTTCCCGAAGGGGTAGGCGTTCTGCCGTGGATGGTGCCGGGAAGCGCCGAGATCGGGCGTAAAACCGCAGATAAAATGAAGGATGGACGGGTTGTGATCTGGCCCCATCATGGCATCTTCGGCACGGGCTCCACGATGGACGAAACGTTCGGGTTGATCGAGACGGTCGAAAAGGCAGCTCAAGTATTCATGCTGACGGCGGGTCATAGCATCAAACAGACGATCAGCGACCAGGAACTGTCGGACCTCGCCAAGGCATTTGGCGTCATTCCTGCAAGCGGTATTCTTGAAGCTTAGACATGAACAACAATGTGGCAATGGATTCTCTTCCGAATTAGAAAAAAGGCATGCAGAACAGAGCGTCGCGTTACTTGCGCATGCTCTGTTGTTCTATCTGCAGACCAATGAACGGACTCATACATGACTCTAAAATATAACGTTTTCGACCTGCTATTTCTATGTGATATTCCACAAATTTTTTTATGATATCAAGGTCTCTCCATTGTATTGACTTGGATACCTTTGCGAGTAGAATGATGAGCAAAGAGAAGAAGAAGATGGCATAAAAAGCATGGTTTACCACCATCTCATGGTAGCTTTTAGAAGGAGTGCACATCATGATTTCATTAAGATCGAGGAAGCAGTATCGTAAAAGATCGGTGCAGAGGAAGAACCTTAGAATCGCTACCATGGAAGGTATTCCTGCTGTCATGTTCATGACCCTGCTCGGGGGTCAATTTCTCACCGGATTCATGCTGTATCTCGGTGCGAACTCCAGCGAGCTAGGCTTCGTATTGGCGATTACCACGTTTGTGAACATCGCCCAGCTTTTCGCCGCTTTTCTCATTCAGAGGCTGAAGAGCCGCAAGTGGACTTTGGTATTATTTGTGGCGCTGCACCGGATATTGTGGGCCGGTACGGGTCTGGTTCCGTTTGTTTTCCCAAAGCCGTATTGGGTTATCGCGTTCATCATTTTGTATACGATTGCCTTTATGTTCAATACCGTCGGGGGCATTCTGTGGAACTCGCTGATCAGTGATATTGTGCCGGCACGCGTCAGGGGCCGATATTTCGGTATCCGCAATACGATGCTGAACGCGCTTGGAACGCTCGTGATGTATGCTGGCGGAATGATTTTGGACCATGAACCCGGCGGCAAAGGCTTTTTGATTCTGTACGTGATTGTTTGGATATGCATTGCCGCAAATATAACGATGTTTTTCTTTTATCCGGATATGCCGTTCGAGCGCTCTTCCGAAAGCAAGTTCATCCCAATGCTGAAAAAGCCGCTGAAGGACCGCGCATTTCTGAAGGCGACCCTGTTTTTGGGAGGATTTTTGTTCTTTCAAAATTTGGTGGTCCCTTTGTATTCCTATGTCATGCTGCAGCTGCTGCATATCAATTACCAGACGCTGTCGCTCTTGAATGTGGCACAAACCGTATTCATGATGGGAAGCTTCTATATCTGGGGCAACCTCAATGCCCGATATAGCAACCGCCGTCTTTTGTTCTGGACGCTGCCGATCATCGCGCTTTCTTGTCTGTTGTGGGGGCTGTTATCCGTGCTGCCGATGCTGCCGGTACTTGCAGCTGCGCATATTATTTTCGGTATCGGAGTAGGGGGCTTTAACCAGCTGGCCTTCAACTTTATGATCGGGGATACGCCCAAAGGCGAACGTCCGATGTACATGGCTATGTATGCTGCTATTACAGGCGTCGCGGCATTTTTCGGGCCGCTGATCGGCGGACATGTGCATGAGCTGATCCAGGGCTGGCCGGTGTGGACGCAGATCTACGGCATGCAACTGATAGTAGGTACAGCCATGCTTGCGTTAACGGCGACATTAGGACGGCGGATTTTGAGGGATACCTAACATAGCGTTATAATAAAAGAACCGACTTCACATTCACGACTCTCTGGCCGGGCCAGGGAGTTTTTTAGTTTTTTATGCGATGAGTCGAATTAAGGGTATATTTTAAATATAGGACGTTACAACAGGAAGGGGAGACTAACGGATGTATATCCAGAAAATGTATATTAATGGTGAATGGAAAGAAAGCGGCGAGGTGCTGGAAGTACGAAATCCGGCAACCCTGGAAGTGATCGGATCGATTCCCAAGGGCGGCGCCGAGGAGGCATCTGCAGCCGTGGATGCTGCCTATCAGGCTCTGAAAGCTTGGTCTGCCATGACGGCGAACGAACGGGGAGCCCTGATGATGAAGTGGCATACTTTAATCGATGAACATACGCAGGAGCTCGCCAAGATCATGACCACGGAACAAGGAAAACCGCTGAAGGAAGCGGCAGGGGAAATCGCTTATGCAAACAGCTTCATCTCGTGGTACGCGGAGGAAGGCAAACGGGTGTACGGGCAAACCATACCTGCCTCTTCACCGAATAAAAGAATTTGGGTGCAAAAGCAGCCTGTCGGCGTGATCGCAGCGATTACGCCTTGGAATTTCCCCGCTTCAATGATCACGCGTAAAGTGGCACCTGCGCTTGCTGCGGGATGTACGGTCGTATTGAAGCCTTCGGAGGAGACGCCGTTTACTGCATTAAAGCTGGCCGATCTGGCGGGTAAAGCCGGAATTCCGGCAGGCGTAATCAATGTCGTTACCGGAGACGCGGCTCCGATTGCCGAGGCTTGGCAAAGGGATGAACGCGTAAGGAAGATCTCCTTCACAGGATCGACGGCAGTGGGCAAAAAGCTGATGCAGGGTGCTGCGGAAACGGTCAAAAAGATCTCTCTGGAACTGGGAGGTCATGCACCGTTTATTGTTACTGCGAATGCCGATCTGGATAAAGCCGTAGATGGTTTAATCGCGTCGAAGTTCCGTAACGGCGGCCAAACCTGCGTTTGTACGAACCGTGTATATGTAGAAGAGTCCATTGCAGATGCATTTTCGCAGCGGGTTGCGCAGCGGACTTCAGATCTCAAGGTCGGTAACGGCATGGATGAAGGCGTGGATATCGGACCGCTGATCAACGCCAAAGCCGTGGAAAAAGTGCAGCGCCAAATCGAGGATGCGAAAGCCAAAGGTGGACAGGTTCTTACAGGCGGTGAAGTCCTGCATGAAGCGAAGGGATATTTTATAAAACCTGCTGTCATTATGAATGCTACCGATGAAATGGAATGCATGATCGAGGAAACCTTCGGTCCTTTGGCTCCAATTACCACCTTCCGAACACTGGAGGAGGCGGTGGAGCGGGCAAACCATAGTCCTTACGGTCTTGCGGCCTATGTATTTACGGAACAAATCAAAGAAGCCCTGTATGTTGCGGAAACTCTGGAATACGGTATTGTCGGCGTTAATGATCCGCTTCCTTCCACAGCGCAGGCTCCGTTCGGCGGCTTCAAGCAAAGCGGGCTCGGACGCGAAGGCGGTCATTTCGGCATAGAGGAGTATCTGGAGATCAAATATATTTCGCTCGGATTATAAGATTGGCATCGTCATACGTTCCAAGCTTCATGAAATCTACAAATTTCAGGTTTATACTTGGGATAACACTTTTGTTTTGAACGGGCAGCTTCATGCTGCTGTCAGCACCGCAGGAGGAGTGCGGCATTTCGATGAAGAGATGGAACCGGATTGATATCAAGCTGGGCGCGGTTATGCTTGGCATGTTCTTCGTTGTGCTGCTTCTGCTCGGAGTAGTCATTAACGAGCTGTTTACCAAGTTTCATACCCAGCAGAGCCATGATGAAGCGGAGGAGCTTGCTTCCCATGTGGTCAAAATGCTGCAGGAACAGGAGCAAACCTCCGTCGATATCATCGGAACGATGGCTGAGTTCTCGAGCGTGGATATTTTTCTGATTCAAGCCGACGGCCAATTTTCACCAAGGGATCAGGTAATTCTCGCGCAGCGCCATTATCCGCAAGGGATCTGGGATCAAGCAAGCCTTCTTGCCTCGCATCAAGTGGTAAAGGAATTCGTTTCGCAGGGCAAGTGGTTTCTTCTGCATGGCAAGCCGATATTGGACAGCGCAGGCCATATGAACGGCGGTGTCTATGTCGTCAGCTCGCTGGAAGAGATGAAGGAGTCGATTCGGACGATACGGTTGATGATTTTGCTCACGGGAGTCGGGGCGTTTATCGTCACGCTGGGGCTTGTGCTCATGCTATCCAGAAAGTTGTCCTATCCCTTGCTGCAGATTGAAAAAGCGGCGAGAAGAATTGCAAAAGGCGAGTTTGAAACCCGCATGCCCGTGAAGCGAGGGGATGAGATTGGCTCCCTCATCGGGGCAATCAATGATCTGGCCGGCGAGCTGCAGCGTTACCGGGATACGAGAAACGAATTTTTCGCGAACATCTCCCATGAGCTGCGGACTCCGATCACCTATCTGGAAGGCTATGCGGACGTGCTCTCCAAAGGCTTGATTGAGGACGAGGACGAGCAGCGGAAAACGCTGGATATCATCGCAGAGGAATCTAGGCGCCTGATGGTGATGATCCGTGAGCTGTTTGACTTGGCCAAGATGGAAGAGGGCCGGATCGACTTTTATCCGGAGTGGGTCGCCATGAATGCACTCTTGGAAAAGAGTGCTGCGAAGGTAAAGCTCCGCGCTGATAGCAAGGAGGTTGAACTGGAGGTCAGGCATCCGGAAAAAGAGCAGTATATTTGGGCAGACAGCAACCGTATGGAGCAGATTTTAATGAACCTGCTTGATAACGCGATCTCTTTTACCCATCAGGGGCGGGTAATGCTGACTTTAACGCATGGGCGGGAACAGGTTAAGCTGGAAGTGACGGATACCGGACCAGGTATTCCAGCAGACGAACTGCCGTATATATTTGAGCGCTTTTACAGAGTGGAGAAGTCTCGTTCGCGCCAGCACGGCGGCAGCGGCCTTGGTCTTTCCATCGTGAAGAAACTGGTAGAGCTTCAAGGAGGAACCGTAGAAGTCAACAGCCGGGTCGGCGATGGGACCACCTTCCGTATCGTTTTCCCCTCAGCAGACGCTCTTGAAGATAGAGAGAAAGGAACGCCGTGAATGAATAAGGATCAAATTCTGGTGGTTGACGATGAATGGAATATGCGAAACCTGCTGCGCATTTATTTGACGCAGGCAGGTTTCGGCGTTAAGGAAGCGGCAAGCGGCAGGGAGGCCGTGGATTTGATGCGTATCAACGCCTTTGATGCCGTTGTCCTTGATATTATGATGCCCGATATGGACGGATGGCAGGTATGCGAGAAGCTTCGCAGCTTTTCCATTGCTCCTGTAATGATGCTAAGCGCGCGCTCCGAAACCAAGGATATCGTCAAGGGGCTGAAGATCGGGGCGGATGATTATATGCCGAAGCCTTTCCAACCGGAGGAACTCATAGAACGTATTCATGCTTTGATCCGGAGATCCCGCCAGGCACGGTTTCAAGCAGGACAGGTTCGCAAGATTGCGATGCCCGAGCTGACCATTTATCCTGAGGGCAGGGAAGTGCTTGTTCAGCAGATGGCTGTGGAACTGACGCAAAAAGAGTACGACATTCTACTGCTGCTGGCTGAACATGAGCATCGGGTATATACGCGGGATGTGCTTGTGGATAAGATATGGGGAACGGAATATGACGGAGATTACCGGGTCGTGGATACTCATGTCAAAAATATCCGTGAAAAGGTTCAGCGTGCAGGGCTCTCCTATAATCCGATTCAGACGGTGTGGGGAGTAGGCTACCGCTGGTATAAAGGCTGAGTATTAACATTGCAAAGAAGACGAAAAAACGGATGCGCCCTTATAGGGAAGCATCCGTTTTTTTAAGACCGTATCTTATTTGGTGGTGTCTGTTTTGCTCGTATCATCTGCTTTTTTGCTTTGCTCTTCTTCCAGGTGATTTGTGATCTTGGCTTTTGCTTTGATATCAGAAAGCCATGTTGGAGCTTTGGTCATGATGGCTTGATAGATCAGCTGCTCCTTAATGTCCGCTTTCTTCTCGTCCAGCGTTGCTGTGTGGGCTGCTTTATAGCCCGTTCTCTTGATGATATGGTAACCTGCGTCCGTTTTGATCACGCCGCTCAGCTCGCCATCCTTCAAACCGAATGCTGCATCTTCGAATTCTTTGTACATTTGATTGCGTCCGAAATAGCCGAGATCGCCGCCGTTCGCTTTGGAGCCTGGATCAGTAGATTTTTCCTTGGCCAATGTTGCGAAATCCGCGCCATCTTTCAGTTGTTTCAGGATCGCGTCAGCTTCTTCCTTGGTAGCGACCAGGATGTGGGAAGCCTTCACTTGCTCAGGCGTGTCGAAAGATGCTTTGTTATCTTCAAAATATTTCTTCACGTCATCGTCGGAAACTTTTACGTCAGGCTCAATCAGCTTGCGCAGTTTTACCTGCATGTCCATTTGCTTGTTGAATTCTTCGTCGGTCAGGTTGTTCTGTTGAAGTGCCGCCTTGAACTCTTCTTCAGAGCCGTAGCTCTTCTTGATGAATGCCGTTTCTTTGTCAATATCCGCTTGAGTTACCTTGATGCCCTTCTTAGCAGCTTCCTGGTTTACCAATGTTTCAGAAATCATGCCGTCCAGCGTTTGGGAACCGCCTGCAGCAACGAGTTCGCCATAGAGCTTGTCCTTGGTAATTTTATCACCGTTAACCGTAGCCACTGCTTCATTGTCTCCGCCTGACGCGAATGGCGGTTTAATCAATACAACAACCAGCACGACTGCCAGCACTAGGGAAACGATCATCCATACTTTGCTACCCATTCCCGTTGAAGGGGATGGTGTTGGCGGCACGGCAGCTGTTTTGGCTCCAGCCGGTGCTGCTGCATTTTTCGCAAGCATAACAGGTGGAGAGGGCTTGTCAGATTCTACTTGGTCTATAGGCTGTTCGTTTGTTTCCTTGATGTCCCCCGTTTGTTCTTCCGGTGTGAGGCCATTTTCATTATTCAATGTGTCTTTTTCTTTGTCTGACATTAAATCTAACTCCTCCTTTGATATTGAACAATAACACTTATGCGTTTCACTTTACCAGATTCAGCAGAAATAATCCTTAAGAAGAAATAAATTGTGGAGAAAAATTTTTAATGCATTTTTAAGAATCGCCAAAAAACAAGCTGTCCCCCGATTTGTAGATGGGGACAGCCGTGATATTTCATGCTGAATGATCGGCTTTATTTTTCGCGTTCGATCGAGACCGCATGGGCGATGCAAGGGATGGTCTCGTTTTGCTGAAAAGAAAGGGGAGAGAGCAAGGCACCGGTTGCAACGACCAGAATCCGGTTCAGTTCGCCTCTGCGCATGCGGTTCAGCAGGTGCCCGTAGGTCACCACCGCAGAGCAGGCGCAGCCGCTGGCACCGGCCTGTACGTTCTGGGTTTCATAGTTATAGATCATCATCCCGCAGTCGGAATACGTGGTTTGCTCCATCGGAATATGATGCTTCTTCAGCAGATCGCAGGCGATTTCATATCCGACCTTCGACAGATCGCCCGTTACGATCAGGTCGTAATATCCGGGTTCGATCTGGAGATCCCGAAAGTGGGCTTCGATGGTATCGACGGCCGCCGGCGCCATGGCCGCACCCATATTGAAGGGATCTTGGATGCCCATATCCACGACCCGTCCGATGGTGGCAGAAGTAACGTAAGGCCCCTTACCTTCCTGTCCGATGACTGCTGCACCCGCACCGGTAACGGTAAACTGTGCCGTAGGCGGCTTTTGGGATCCGTATTCGGTAGGATACCGGAACTGCTTCTCCACGCTGCCGTTATGGCTGCATGTTGCAGCCAGCGTGTGTTTTGCGCCGCCTGAATTGACGATGTAAGCGGCTAAGGCAAGACTTTCCATGGATGTGGAGCATGCTCCGAACAAGCCAAGGTAAGGAATGGTCAGCGTGCGTGCGGCAAAGCTGCTGGAGATGATCTGATTCATCAGGTCGCCGCCGAAATGGAATTGAATCTGGCCTTCGGTCAATCCCGCATGCTGGATTGCCATTTTGGCCGCTTCCTCAAGAAAAGCCTTTTCGGCTTTTTCCCAGCTGTCCTGCCCCAGATACAGCTCCCCGTGCACAATGTCGAAATCTTCGGCCAGCGGGCCCTGTCCCTCAAATGGCCCCACCGAAGTCGCGGCAGCGAGGATGGAAGGCTTGTTTTCAAACAACCAGCTTTGATGGCCTTTCAGCATTTTCGGTTCAACCTCCTACAATATTGGGATCAAAGATAACGTAGGCGATGCCGACGGCAAACGCCGCAATCGTGCCGAATACAATGACCGGACCGGCTACCTTGAAGATGCTTCCGCCCATGCCCAGCACGATGCCGTCGCGGCGGTATTCGATGGCCGCGGAGGCCATCGCATTGGCAAACCCGGTTACCGGCACGGCGGTGCCCGCTCCAGCCCATTGAGCGATTTTATCGTAAACTCCCAGGCAGGTTAGAATAACCGAAAGGAGAATCATGACACCTACGGTCGGATTGGAGGCTTCCTTGACGCTGTAGCCCCCGTAATGGACGAACAGTTGCTGGACGGTTTGCCCCACCAGGCAAATCAGCCCGCCGACCAGAAAAGACCTGTACAGATTTTTGAAGGTGAATTTACTGGGTTCCCGTTTTTTGGCGAGTGCTTGATATTCCTGCTGCACGGGAGTGAGCTTTTTTTTCGTTTTGCTGGCCATGAGATCACATTCCCTCCTAACGTGTTAATAATGGCTTGACGTCAGAGATAACCTGTTCGAGCTGCATGGAGCATTGCCCATACATGGTTTTGGCTTCCAGCCGGTCTGTGGACAGTCCGAACATTTCAAGATCCGCCTGACATTTTTTCAAATCGGCATATAGCGTCGCTTTCTGCTGAGGCTCCGGCACTTTGATTTTGTCGTCGAATAAATCCACATACAGCTGCCCGTAGGCATCCACCTGGCCGATATATACGTTATCCAGCGATACGCCAATCTTTTCAAGTTCGGTATGGATCCAGCGTCGGTTCAGACCCCGGGTTGCCAGCGGTTCATCCATCACTTTTCCATCGAGGATGACCGTTTGCGATTCCGTCTCAGGAGCAACCTGGATGCCGAGATGGGTAGGCGTTAATGGCTGATTTTGCTTTTTCAGCAGCACATTGATTTCACCGTTTGGCTCCATGATGGCAAATTCCACTTCGGCTGCTTTGAATACATCTTTGCCTCTAAGCTGCTCCAGAAGCTCCTCATTCGTAAGCCGTTCCTTTTTGAGGTTATCCTCGAGAATTTTTCCGTCCTTAATGAGAACGGTGCTTTTGCTATCGATGAAATCGCGTGCCTTTTTGCTTTTGAGCTGCAAAAACTCAATGCCGAGCGATACAAGCACCCATACGGACAAGGAGATAATTCCCAAATACCATGTCCCCTTCACATCCAGCGATATGGTCGCGGCTAAGTCGCCAATGGTGATGCCGGTTATATATTCGAAGAAGGACAATTGGGATATCTGCCTCTTACCGAGCAATCGGGTTAGCGCGAACAACACGACGACGGCTGCCAATGTACGGGTAATGACCTCGACCCATTCCGGCATTTTGCATAACCTCCATTTCAGTCTGATTAACCAAATTGTTTACTTATCCTATGAATTTTATGAATTTTTTCAATCCATGCAGGTTAGATTAATTTTCGTACTTATTCTGCAAAGGAGGTGAGATCCGATATGACAGTATCATCCCAGGTTAAAACGACTCTCGCTTCTTTGAAGAGTGCCCAAGCGAGCTTGGAAACTTTTGCGCTCAGCACGCAAAACCAGGATGCCAAGAACCTGTTTACCAACGCAGCACAGCAAACACAGCAAATCGTGCAGCAAGTGGAGAGCAGAGTACAGCAGCTGGAAAACGAAGAGCCACAGTATAAAGGATTCTAATCCATTCTTTGAAAGGTCTTGTTACATACAAGACATGGCTCAAGAAAAGCATCGGCGGTCCGCCGGTGCTCTTTCTTTTGGAATTCAAACCAAGTTCCATGCGTCTGATATCTGAAGGGATAAGCAGATCATGACTGCTATTTCAACGGATTTCGGGTCGTTTGTATGCGAAACGTGACAAAAGTCCGGGCTTTATGGATAATAGGTAAGAATGAATGGTTCATCCAAAAGTTGGGAGGATACGTTAGAGCATGAATTTGCATCAAAATCGGCTTCGAAAGCTGACCATGACAAGCCTGATTCTGGGCGTGTTTTTTATTATCATGACGATATTAATCGTAACGAACCATATTGCGTGGTTTGATAACGCCGTTATATCCGCGGTTCAGGGGATGGAGACAGGCTGGCTGACCTCGTTTATGAAAGTCTTTACCTTTATTGGATCTTCCCTCATGGCCGTGGTCTTGTCCGCGCTCGCCTTCTTCTTTCTAATGATCGTCATGAAGCACCGACGCGAATTGATCATGTTCGTGGTGGCAGTGGGCGGCTCTGAAATCTGGAATCTGATTCTGAAAAATATAATTCAGCGTGCCAGACCCAATACGCATCGCTTAATCGAAATATCGGGTTTTAGCTTTCCAAGCGGACATTCCATGGCGGCATTTTCGTTATACGGGGCGATTACCTTCCTGCTGTGGAGACATATTCCCTCGTTTGCGGGAAGAATAGCCATGATCATTATCGGGGTAGCCCTCACGCTTCTGATCGGCATCAGCAGGATTTATCTGGGTGTTCATTATCCGAGTGATGTACTGGGAGGATATCTCGCGAGCGGTACTTGGCTGATGATTTCTATTGTCCTGTTTGAAAAATATTGGAGACAGCCCCGGAACATCAAATAATTCGCTTTGAGAGTCCCAAAACTTGCATGAAAATGGTATGCTCGCGTAATATGATGTCATAGAGAACTTTGCTGCATCCCGGAGAGAGAAACTTTAAAAATAAAAGGAGTCTGGTTGCGAAACAATGACGTCTATGAAGGATTTTTTTCAACTTTCCGCCGTAAAAAAAGGCGTGGTGCTCATCCTGCTTGTTCTGGTTTTGTACTTGTTTAGAAGCATTATGAATTTGATTCTGATCACTTTCATCCTGACATATCTGGTAAACCGTCTCCATTCGTCGCTAACGCGGCGCTTCACGAACCGGCTGGGTGTCAGCAAGAAGATTGCACTCATTCTGATTTATGCCTTGTTCGTGGCTGCCTTATCGATTGGAACCTATCAATATGCACCCAAGCTTATTTCGGAGCTGAACGTACTGATCAAGCAGGTTATTTACTTTTACAGTAATCCATTGGTGCTTACCGACAATAAGATCATGAATTATATTCTGGATTACATACACAAAATTGATTTTGCCTCCTATCTCAAGCAAGGCTATGGTCTCGTGTCGAATACCATTTCGAACGTTGGCAAATTCAGTTTGAATTTGGCACTTGCGATCATTATGAGCTTGTTCTTCATGCTGGAGAAGGAGAAAGTGACGAATTTCACGGAAAAATTCAGAACGAGCAAGTTATCCTATGTCTATGACGAGCTGGCCTATTTCGGAAAGAAATTCACTTTTTCTTTCGGAAAGGTGATTGAAGTTCAATTTCTGATTTCGGTCATCAACGCTTGCTTCTCCACATTGTTTTTATGGATTATGGGTTTTCCGAATCTGTTTGCCTTGGGTTTGATGATTTTCCTGCTGGGTCTTATTCCGGTCATGGGCGTCATCGTCTCGCTGGTTCCGCTTTGCGCCATTGCTTTTGGCATCGGAGGAATTCCCAAGGTCGTCTATATTCTGATTATGGTGGCCGTTCTGCATGCGTTTGAGGCATATGTCATGAATCCGAAGTTTATGTCCGACAAGACTCATTTGCCAATTTTCTATACCTTTGCGGTGTTGATTGTCTCGGAACATTTCTTCGGGGTATGGGGATTGATCCTGGGGGTACCGGTGTTTATGTTCTTGCTCGATTTACTGGATGTGCCGGTTAACAACCCGCCCAAGGACCCGCCGCCCGTGAAGCAGAAGAAAACGGGGACTAAAAAAGTTTAAACGGTTTTTACAATCCGGATGATAGGCATAAATCCGCAAAATAAAAATCCTAACGCAGCCGTTAGGATTTTATTTTGCAGTGATATGCTGATTTAAATTTCGGAATGGGCAGCAGGCAATCTGCGGTCCTGGCGTGGATGATAGGTATGCTGCGTAAAGCGTTTCAGCGATTCAGGAAGTTTTTTCTTCAACTGATCCGCTTGCTGCTGCGTCATTTTACCGGCTTTGACGGCGTTATCTATCTTGGCGCTTTGGACGGTGGTAAGCTTCTGGACGAAGACATCAGCATCCCAATTCTTTTTCTCTTTGGCGATCTGCTGGAGTGATTTTCCTGTTTTCCATTCTTTTTTCAGATCCTGCTCGGTCATGTCAAGCAACGTGGCTGCATCCTTGAAGAGCACAAATTTTCTTCCATGATGTCCGTGGCGTTTGTGCCGGCTTTCGTCCTGTTGATCCTTTTCCGCTGGAGGGGTTACCTCGGCAGGCGTGCTCACGCTGGTTTCGGCAGCCGCGCCGGCTGTATGCGCAAAGGAGAATCCGCCTGCAGTCAGAATGCAGGAAAGGGCTCCCGCCATTAATGCTTTTCTGAAATGGTTCATCTGTTCACCTCATTGATGTTATGGTTAATCTTTCATATTCTGTTTTTATTATGGGCTTAATTGGATAAATCATACTTATTTTTTAAAACTGGCCGTCTCTGTTATGGCATTTTGTATCAATACGAGGGACAACGGGTAATATTCCGTATGTGGGACAGAAACTGCAGCGGCCTGATACACTAAACTTTTATTCATAGAGACTGGAGGAGATGCAGCCGTGACTTTCGGGGCGCGAATGCTGAAGACGGGGATCGCCGTCACGCTCGCACTATATATCAGCATGTGGCTACATTTAACCTCGCCGGTGATATCGGCTGTCGCGGCCATATTTGCGATGCAGCCGTCGATTTACCGTTCCTGGCGTTATTTTCTGGATCAAATTCAGACCAATACACTGGGCGCCGTGTTGGCTTTGATTGCAGGGTTGGTTTTCTCCAATGAACCTATTGCCGTGGGTCTTGTATGCATTATCGTTATCATGATTTGTTTGAAGCTGAAAATGGGAGATACCATTGGTTTGACGCTTGTCACGGTTATCGTCGTAATGGAAGCTTCCGGTCAATGGCAATTCGCACTGACGCGTTTTTCACTGAGCTTGATCGGGATCGTGTCCGCGTTCCTGATTAATATCCTGCTCTTTCCGCCAAAGCCGAAGATGCAGTTTACAAGCCAGATTCAGACGACCTTTGACCAGATGTCCTTATTGATGCGGACTGCGATATCCGATGAAATCAAAGAGAATATTTTCCGCGATAAGAAAAGGGCGCTCGAAGATTCGATCAAGTCATTATCCGATAAATACAAGTTGCTGGAAGAAGAGCAGAAGAAGCTGAAGCGGGCGAGTTTCAGCCAAACGAGGCACCTCGTAGTATATAAGCAGATGCTGAATACGCTGCGCAAGGGACGTGAAGTACTTGATGCGGTTGAGGAGCATTACTTCCAGTCTGAGCGTTCGGAGGAAATGGACCGCTTCTTCGATCATCAGCTGGAAAAACTGATTAAGCTGCATGAGCATGTGCTGCTGAAGTTCGAGGATAACTTGAAGCCGAATGTCGTCGAGGCCAGCCTTCTGCTGGAGGAGAGCGAGGCTTTTATCAAGCAGGTGCTGGAATATGCGGCGCAGCAGCCAGAGAGCAGATTGCGTCTGACCATAGTCGCTTCAACCATGTATGATTACGGTTATCAAATGGAGCGCTTGAACCGTTTGGTGGAGCATTACCATAAATCCGATGATGAGGCTTTGTGGTTGTCCTGGTTGAAGCGATAAAGAAAGTGAACGGGATGATGGCAAACGAAAAAGAGGCTTTTCCGTAAAGATCTGTCATGATCTCGGACAAGCCTCTTTTTTTATATTATTCCAGCGGCAGATGCACGATAAACTCGGTTTGCTGCGGGCTGCTGTCTGCGATGATGCTGCCGTCATGGAGCTCGATGATGCTTTTGACGATGGCAAGGCCAAGACCGGCGCCGCCGGTGTCGACCGATCTTGATTTTTCAACACGGTAGAACCGGTCGAAAATATAGGGCAGATCCATGGAAGGAATCGGGGAGCCGAAGTTGATGATTTTCACAACGGCTTGTTTGCCTTCCCTGGCGATGCGAACTTCAATTCGTTTCCCTTCTTTGCCATAACGCATGGCATTGGTGATCAGATTCTCGAAGGCCTGCATGATCTTATCCCCATCCCCGTCGATGAGAAGCTTCTCCTGGGGAGCAATGAACTTGATTTCCATTTTATGATGATGCAGCTGCAGAGTGAATTCCGCCGTGAGCTGTCCGATCAGCTGCACCAGATCAATTGAGGTGCGGTTTAGGGGAATCTGTCCGAAGCCCATGCGGGTATAATCGAATAAGTCTGTCACCAGGCGGTTCATGCGCTTGGATTTTTCATAGGCAATATTGACGTAATACCGCAGTTCTACCTCGTCTTTGTATTTATCCTCTTCAATTAGCCTCAGGTATCCGATGATGGAAGTCAGCGGTGTGCGCAGGTCATGGGACACGTTGGTAATGAGTTCATTTTTCGCTTGCGTGGCCATCCGTTCTTCCTGCAAGGAGATTTGCAGCTGCTTCGCCATGGCATTGATCTGATCCGCGAGCATTCCGATTTCGTCATTGGACCGAACCTGAATCCGTTCATCCATGTTTCCCTCCGCCATTCGTTTCACGCCGGTAATGATGCGAGTCAGCTTCCTTGTCGTTCCCCAGCTGAGAAGGAGCACGTAGAAAATGAACAGAAAAATGACCACGACCGACTGCCAAAAAGAAAAGCCGACGATTTGATTTAATTTCAGGATTCTTTCAACCAGAGGGTAAAGCGAGTTGAAATTTTGATAATAGATGTTATTAAGGATCGGTCGCAGCACAAAGAGCGTCCCATAGGTTAGCGCAACGCTGAAAAAGAACAGCCAAATGATCTTCCACTGCAGTTTGTTAAAGAAACTACGCATCGATTTTATAACCTACTCCCCACACGGTTTGTATCAGCTTGTAGCCAAGCTCTTTCTCCAGTTTGTCGCGCAGATTGCTGATATGAACCATGACCGTATTGTTGGATACATAATACTTTTCCTTCCATACCCTTTGAAATATTTCCTCTGCGCTAAAGACGCGGCCTGGATGCGAGGCGAGCAGGCCCAAAATATCGAATTCCCTGCCTGTCAGCTGCACGTCCTTGCCGTCGGCGGTTACCCGATGGGTGCTGCGGTTGATCTCCACGCTTTGAATGCGAAGTACCGAATCATCCGTGCCCCGTGGCTCCGTATTATACTGGAAAGTGCGGCGCAGGAGCGTTTTGACCCGGACGGTCAGCTCCAGCGGATTGAAGGGCTTGATCATGTAATCATCCGCGCCGGTCATGAGTCCCAGAATCTTATCCATATCCTCCGTTTTGGCACTGAGCATCAGAATCGGAATGACGGACGCCGTATCCCGTACTTGCCGGCACACCTCAAGCCCATCCACCTTCGGCATCATGATGTCCAGGACGATCAGATCAAACTGCTGTCCGGGGGTGCCGAGCATCTCTAATGCCTCTTCACCGTCATGGGCGCAGATGATATTGAAGCCCTCGTTTTTCAGGTAAATCGAGATCAAATTAGCAATTTCCTTGTCGTCGTCAACGACTAATATATTTCTCATTCCATATCCTCCAGAAGAAGTTGTGAATTTTAGCGGATGATCTGAGCTGATCTGTTCAGCCATCGTCCAAGGCCTGAACCGCTCTGGCCCTCAAAGCCATAGTTGAACATTTTGGCAGCATCCTCGAATCGTTTATTG
Source organism: Paenibacillus dendrobii (assembly GCF_009807035.1). Taxonomy (GTDB): domain Bacteria; phylum Bacillota; class Bacilli; order Paenibacillales; family Paenibacillaceae; genus Paenibacillus_AQ; species Paenibacillus_AQ dendrobii. Next base: position 1,930,478 of record NZ_WUBI01000001.1, on the reverse strand, counting down.
GTATCCGATGCGCCCATAACAACAGCAACGAAACGTTTGCCGTCCCGTTCGGACGTGCCGGTAAAACAATAACCTGCTCTTTCCGTATATCCTGTCTTGAATCCGTCGTTACCGTCGTAAGAGAAAGCTTCTCCGGGCAGCATCGAATTGGTCGTGCGCAGCGTCAACTTCATTTCCGGTATGTACAATTCCGTTTTTTCGGTTACTTGGAGTATCTCCGGATAGGTGCGGATCAGATAACGGGCCATCTTGGCCAAATCCTTTGCGCTTACCTGCGTTTCGCCTTCCGATGAGGCCGATTTGAAGGCTTGAAGGTCTGCGGAAGACAAACCGGTCGAATTCGCAAAGACGGAATGCGCAGAAAGCCCGATATCATGCGCCATCGCATTCATTTGTTCCACAAAGGCGCTCTCGTTGCCCGCAATATGTTCTGCCAGAGAGATTGCCGCATCATTGGCGGAATGGATGACCATGGCTTCGAACATCGTCCGAAGGGGGAGCGTGTCGCCTGAACGAAGGCCGATCTCGGCCCCTGTCACATTGGCGGCATAACGGCTTGCCGTTACAGGCTCGTCCCAAGAGTTATGCCCTTCATTGACGTTCTTCAGCACCAGCAGCTCCGTCATCATCTTCGACATGCTGGCTGGCGGCAGAGCTGCGGAAGCATTATGTTCATAATATACTTTTCCCGTTTTGACATCCATAAGAACGGCTGCGGTAGCATCAATTTTAAATAGCGGAAAGCGAACCAGTGTCGCAGACGCAGCAAGGACCACGACAAATAACACCAGCAATAACATGACAGGTTTCTTCTTGTTCTTCTTCTTGATTACTCTCATAAAGCATACCCCGTTCGTTGTATTTTCGTTTAATCATTATTAACATCTTAACCAGCACTCATAAAGTGCCTACTAAGAAAATCTTAAGAAATTTAAAGATTTGATTTTCATTCCTGACCGGTTGTATGATGGGAAGAATCAAGCAAGACGTGGCAAGGCATGATAGGGTACGAGAGAGATGGAGGGTTTACATGAAAACAACAGCACGGGAAAGACGTCCCTTCGCGGAATGCATACCTGAACTGGTAGCAGCCGCACGCGGAGACCTAAAGGCAACCCTGATTATTCGAAACGTAAAGTTGGTCAATGTGGTATCCGGCGAGATTTTACCTGGAATGTCCATCGCGGTAAAGAACGCGCGCATTGTGTATGTAGGGCAGGATGTCAGTCATACCGTGGGCGAGCAAACTCAAATTATTGATGCAGGTGGAAAATATGCGGCTCCAGGTTTACTGGATGGTCACTGTCATATCGAAAGCACGCAGATGACGGCAACGGAATTTGCCAGAGCGGTGCTTCCGCTCGGAACGACGGGCGGTTTCTTCGATGCGCATGAAATTTCCAACGTGCTGGGTCTTGATGGACTCCGGTTCATGCTGGAGGAGGCCAGATCGACTCCGCTTGCAGCGTATATGCAGGTGGCTTCCTGTGTCCCGTCAACGCATCCGGGCCTCGAAACGACCGGCGCCTTTATCGGCCCGGATGAGGTTGCCGAAGCTTTGAGCTGGGGGGATGACATGATCGGCCTCGGGGAAGTGATGAACTTTCCGGGCGTGGTGTATGGCGACGAGAAGATGATAGGTGAGATTCAGGCAACGATACGGGCAGGAAAGCATGCAGACGGCCATTTTACCTGGAAATCGGATGATTGGCGTCTGCCGGTATACGCTGCAAGCGGCGTTAACGGTGACCATGAATGTGTGACCGCGGAGGATGTCATAGAACGCGTCCGGCTGGGTATGTACGCTAAAATGCGTCAAGGATCGGCATGGCATGATGTTGCGGCAACCATTAAGGCGCATACCGAGGGAGGCATCGACACCCGGCGGATGATTCTGGTTACCGATGACCGCAGCTCGGAATCGCTGATGAACGAAGGCCATATGAATTTCGTTGTACGTCACGCGATAGCTCAGGGGGTTAAACCGGTGACGGCCTTCCAAATGGCGACCATTAATACTGCGGAGCGATTTGGCGTTTCCAGGGATATAGGTTCGATCATTCCAGGTTCCTATGCAGATATCATTCTTCTTGACGGCAATCTAGCGGATGTAAATGTGGTTATGACGATTGCCGCGGGCAAGGTTGTCGCGCAGAACGGGCAAATGACTGCTGATTGGGAACGATATGAGCTTCCGGATCTGGCGTTTAATACGGTGAAGCTGGGCCGGAAGCTGAGTCCTGGGGACTTCGCTATTACGGCTCCGGTTGCCGAAGGGAAAGCGGAACTGCGGGCTATTGAGGTAGTTGAAAATCATGTGGAGACCATCGAAAAACGAGTACAGGTGGACGTCACTAACCACTTGGTGCAGCTTAATCCTGCTGTTGACCTCTGCAAAATGGCGGTGTTCGAGCGCCATGGCAAAGGAGGAGGCCAGGCGCTCGGCATCGTGAAAGGAATCGGCTTCCATAAGCCTGCAGCCATTGCGATGACAGTCGCTCATGACAGCCATAATCTGACGGTGATCGGCAATAACGATGAGCTGATGGCACGTGCAGGCAATATCGTAGCCGATATGCAGGGCGGAGTTGTGATGCTGACGGAGGACGGGATTTCCGAGTTTCCGCTTACGGTGGGCGGCATTATGTCGAACGAACCGTTTGAAACGGTAGCGCGGCAGTCCGAAGGCATCAGCCAGGCGTTGATTGAGGCGGGTTGTCCGCTGAATAATGCATTCATGACCTTGTCGCTGCTGGCGCTGGTCGTGATTCCCGAAGTCCGATTGTCCGACAAGGGATTGGTAAGAATATCTGCAGACGGCATAGATATCGTACCGTTGTTTACCGGCAATTAAACCGGGCAAAGTAAGCAGCAGGTATTGGAATACCAACCAAAAAGGGGAGCCTCATGGCTCCCCTTAAAATGTTGATTTTCGGATTGAATCTTGGTAAAATAGATCATACGGCCCTTTGAAAGGGTAATGGACATGAATATTCCTTCCTCATTATAACACCGGGAAAAGAGAATGTCAAATATAAAAAGGGGATGAAGACAGGCATGGACTTGAAAGATCAGGATTGGCAGTACGAACAGCAGCGGGTGGACAAGGTAACCGGTAAAATTGCCGCCCGCAAAGGAACGCTTGAAGCGGAAGTGGGCCTGGTTCGGGGCGATGTAGTTGAGCTGCGTAAAGATTTCTGGGATGAAGTCAGAGTCAATTTCAGCAGCTCCGATGATCTGGGAGAAACGTCCACCAGCTTGCGTCAGCAGTCCCAAGTATTATCCGAGCGGGAACGTGCCCATTTACAAGCTTCGGAAACGCTGAAAAAACTGAAGCTGCTGGTCAAATCACCCTATTTCGGACGCATCGACTTTACGGAAGAGGGAGATCAGAAGAGCGAAACGATCTATCTCGGCATTGCTTCTTTTCTCGATGACGATCAAGAGACCTTTCTGGTGTATGACTGGCGCGCTCCGGTATCCAGCCTTTATTACGACGGAGCTCCGGGGCAGGCATCTTATCAAACGCCAAGCGGTGAAATCAGCGGCATGATGGATCTGAAGCGCCAGTTCGTGATCAGAGACGGCTCCATTAAGGTCATGTTCGATACAGGCGTCACGATAGGCGATGAGCTGCTGCAGCAGGTGCTCAGCCACTCCTCGGATAACCAGATGAAGAGCATTGTTGCCACGATCCAAAAGGAACAAAACGCGGTAATTCGCAATGATAAAAGCCGGATGCTGGTCGTTCAGGGAGCTGCGGGCAGCGGGAAAACGTCTGCGGCACTCCAGCGGGTAGCTTATTTATTGTATAAATACAGGGAGACGTTAAAAGCGGATCAAGTGATCTTGTTCTCACCGAATCCGATGTTTAACAGCTATGTATCGACCGTTCTACCAGAGCTGGGGGAAGAAAATATGCTCCAGACCACGTTCCAGGCTTATCTGGAGCATAGGCTGGGCAGGGATTACGACCTGGAGGATGTATTTTCGCAAATGGAGTCGATTCTGAAAGCGGAGGAAGGTCCGTGGTTGAAAGTCAAACGGGCTTCCATTGCCTATAAATCCTCGCCGGATTTCTTGAAGGTCATCCGGCAATACAAGGATCATTTGGAGCATAACGGCATGAAATTCAAGCCGATCCGCTTCAAAGGACGGTTAATCGTCTCGGAGCAAGTCATGGAGGAGAAGTTTTATAGCTATGATCCGTCTGTAAGGCTTGCTAACCGGGTGGAACTCATGCGGGATTGGCTGCTGAAGGAGCTCGCCCAATTTTCCAAAAATGAGCGTCAGGCACCATGGGTGGATGAACAGATCGAACTCTTGGATCCCGATGAATATCAAAAAGCGTACACGCGCATCCGGCGCAAGCAGGCAGCGAAGAAAAGGGAGGGCTTTGACGACTTTGACCGCGAGCGGAGCCTACTTGCCAAAATGGTTGTGAATGAGTGGTTAAAGCCTGTACGGAAGTGGATCAAACGCATGCGGTTTGTGGATGTGAGGACGATGTACGAAAAACTGCTGACCGATCAGGAACTGTTCCTCGGCGTCAGCGGCGGAAGTGGACTTCCTGAAGAATGGAAGGAGATGGGCGCTCAATCCGTACAGCTGATGAAAGAAGGAAAGTTGGCATACGAAGACGTGACGCCTTACTTGTATCTGCAGGATCTCCTGAACGGATTTCAGATCAACAGCGTCATCCGTCATGTCTTCATTGATGAAGTGCAGGATTATTCTCCTTTCCAGCTGGAATACGTCAAAAGAATATTCCCTCGTGCACGGATGACGGCTCTTGGGGATTTGAACCAGGGGATTTATGCTCATACGGATGTGTTAGGAGGAAGTTTGGAGTCCTTGAAACAGCTGTATGGGGCGGAGGATACGGAGGTCATTTCACTGACCCGAAGCTACCGTTCGACGCTGGAAATCGTAGATTTCACACGCAGCATGATGCCGGGAGGAGAATCGATCGTTCCATTCAACCGCTACGGGGAAAAGCCGCTCGTGCGCTTGACGGAAGAGCGGGAAGAGCTGCACCGCAGCATCGTGGAGGATATCCGTCAGCTCAATGATCAGGGATACGAGCACACCGCGATCATATGCAAGACCGCGGAGGAATGCGAGCAGGTTTACCAGGCTTTAAAGGATGAACTTCCGCTCAAAAGAATTGCCAAAACGACGCCGTCGTTCGTGACCGGAACGCTTGTCATTCCTTCTTACTTGGCTAAGGGCGTTGAGTTTGATGCGGTTGTCATATATGATGCCTCCCAGAAGACTTACAGCAGAGAATCCGAACGGAAGCTGTTTTATACGGCCTGCACGCGTGCAATGCATCAGCTTCATATATACAGCCTGGGAGCACCCTGCAGATTTATCGGGGATGTTAGCGAAGATAAGTATGTTCTTCAATCTTAGTAGTTATAAGCGGGCAAATATCAAAAACCAGGGATGTCTTCCGTCCCTGGTTTTTTGTTTTGTCATGAATCCCTGGCAGCAAGCGTGGCCGGTTCGGTCAGAATGATGGAATTTTTATCATGAATAGACTTGCGGTATTGGGAAGGCGTGCAGCCCATGATCTGTTTAAATACCGTAATAAAATAGCTCAAATGATCAAAACCCGTTTCCATCGCGATGTCGACGATTTTCATGCTGCTGTTCTTAAGAAGCTTGCAGGATTTTGAAACCCGGTAATGGTTGATGTATTCCACCGGGCTTTTTTGGGTAAGTTGTTTGAAAAAACGGCAGAAATGACCTTCACTCATGCGGATCAATCCGGCCAAATCCCGGAGCTTCAACGATTCCCCGTAATGCTCGTGAATGAAGTTGAGAACGGTTTTGAGCCGTTCGATCTTGTCCGGGCTTCCGGAGGGCAGCTGCCGATGCGGGACAGGGGGTTCAGTATGGGCATACATGCTTGCGAATATCATATAGAGAAGACCTTTGGTAGATATTTCGTATGCCGGCGGGCGTTTTTCGTTGTCTTCCAGAATACGGTCCAGCGCTGTCAGCACCTCTTTTTCCCAGGCGGTATCACCTTTAATCAGGGGGGCGGGCTGAAAGCTTTGATGCAGCAGCGGTCCGATGTATTTTTCCTGAATCACATCGAAATCCGGGCTTGCAAGCAACTCGGGGCTGAAGACTACCGCAGAGAACACGCAAGGACGAGTCCCTTTTAAAATCCCTGCATGCAGCCTGCCGCTGTTGATGAACAAAGCCTGCCCCGCCTGCATTTCAATATCCGTCATATCGATTTGAAATACGGCGCAGCCTTGGCGGATCACGATAAACTCCATTTCATCATGCCAATGGCAGTCCAGAATGCTGTTGCCGCTGAGCTGCTTGATATTGGGATATATACTGACGGGATACATGGGTTGGCCATGTATGCGGTTTTCCCGGAGCATTTCACGATTCATGAACGGCACCTTCCTGCTGAAATTACAGCTTTTGTATTTCGGAATATCAAGATAATGATATATATGATCAAAATAGTATGAGAAAAATAATCTAATTATCAATATTATTATAATATACAAAAATTCAGGAGGGATCGATATGAAATTCACTGACGGTTATTGGCAAACCCGGGAAGGATACGAAGTGCAAAATCCGGCGGATATCCGGGATATCACACAAGTCGGCGATACCATGACGGTCTATGCGGCAACCAAAGTCATTGCTACAAAAGGCGATACGCTGAACGGCACGTTATTAAAAGCTTCTTACAGTTCACCGATGCCGGACGTGATCAAGGTAACGCTGAATCATCATAAAGGAAAAATGAATCTTGGCCCCGCCTTCGATATCCATGAACAGGAAACGGATGTAAGAGTTGAGATCAGCGAAGATCAAGCAGAACTTACTAGTGGCAGTTTGAGTGTTGTTGTTGACCGCAAGCAGGGCTGGAATGTGGATTTCCGGTATGCTGGCAAGCGGATCACGGGCAGCGGATGGAGAGCGCCGGCATATATCAAAGATCCGAAAAAGAAGGCATATTACCGTGAACAGCTGGATCTTGGAGTAGGCGAATATATTTACGGATTGGGTGAACGATTCACCCCGTTCCTGAAAAACGGACAAGTGGTGGAGATCTGGAACGAAGACGGCGGAACGAGCAGTGAGCAATCGTATAAAAACATCCCGTTCTATCTGTCCAATAAGGGCTACGGCGTATTCGTGAACCACCCGGAAAGGGTATCCTACGAAGTTGCCTCTGAAAATGTCTCCCGTGTCCAGTTCAGCGTGGAAGGGGAGAGCCTTGAGTACTTTATTATCGGCGGCGGTAGTCCGAAGGCCGTGCTCGATAACTACACGAAGCTGACAGGCAAGCCTGCGCTTCCACCCGCATGGACCTTCGGTCTCTGGCTGACGACCTCGTTTACCACCGATTATGATGAAGCCACCGTGAACCACTTTGTGGACGGAATGGCTGAACGCGACCTGCCTCTGGCGGTATTCCATTTCGATTGCTTCTGGATGAAGGAATATCAATGGTGTGACTTTGAATGGGATAAGGATATGTTTCCTGATCCGGAAGGCATGCTGCGGCGGCTGAAGGATAAAGGGCTGAAAATATGCGCATGGATCAATCCGTATATCGCGGAAAAATCCTACCTGTTTGATGAAGGCATGGAACATGGATATCTCGTGAAAACGACAGACGGCAGCGTATGGCAGTGGGATATGTGGCAGGCTGGCATGGCGCTTGTGGATTTCACCAATCCGGAAGCGGCAGCTTGGTACAAGAGCAAGCTGGCAACCTTAATTGATCAAGGCGTAGACTGCTTCAAGACCGATTTCGGCGAAAGAATACCGACCGATGTGGTCTATTACGATGGTTCGGATCCGCAAAAAATGCATAATTACTACACGTTTTTGTACAACAAAGCCGTGTTCGATGTGCTTGAAGAGAAGCTCGGAAAAGGCGAGGCAGCCTTGTTCGCGCGTTCGGCGACCGTCGGCGGGCAGCAGTTTCCGGTTCACTGGGGCGGCGATTGCTCGGCCACCTATGAATCGATGGCTGAAACGCTCCGCGGCGGACTGTCGCTCGGACTTTCCGGCTTCGGCTTCTGGAGCCATGATATCAGCGGATTTGAGAACACGGCTCCGCCGGATATTTATAAGCGCTGGGTGCAGTTCGGATTGCTGTCATCCCATAGCCGCTTGCATGGAAGCACATCGTACCGCGTGCCGTGGCTGTTTGACGAAGAAGCGGTCGATGTGGTTCGGGCGTTCACCAAGCTCAAATGCAGCCTCATGCCTTATCTTTTCAATTCCGCGGCCGAGTCCACCGTGCTGGGCTTGCCCATGATGCGTGCCATGATGCTTGAGTTTCCTGAAGACCGAACGTGTGCGGTACTTGATACGCAGTACATGCTCGGGGATTCGATCCTGGTTGCACCGATCTTCAACCCGGAAGGCCGGGTGGAGTATTATTTGCCGCAGGGGCGGTGGACGAATTATCTCACCAATGAGGTCAAAGAAGGGGGAAGCTGGCATCAGGAACAGCATGGTTATATGACCCTGCCGATCATGATCAAGCCGGGCAGCATCATTGCCGTCGGTCAAGAAGACAGCCGAACCGATTATGTTTTTGCCGAAGGCGTGTCGCTTCATGTGTTCGAGCTCGCCGATGGCGCGTCAGCTTCGACGGAGATTGTCAATTTGCAAGGTGAGAAGGTAATGGATGCAGCGGCCTCGCGCGCCGGAGATCGGATTGAAGTCGTTACGAAGGGGGGCAGCACCTGGTCGCTGGTGCTCAGAGGAGTATCTGAAGTGGCTTCAGTGGAAGGCGGTAGGGTTGAAACCTGCGAATGGGGGATCAGGGTCACACCGGAAAAAGGTATGTCCTCCGTATGCGTAACGTTGAAATAAGATGAAGTTTTAGTATAGACTTTTCATAGAAACCGGGCCATCCCTTCAGCAGTGTTGAAGATGCGGTCCGGTTTTTATATCATTTGAGCACGGACGTACTTTTATTTAATCAATGGGGTGAGTAATAATGTCCAATGCAAACGGCAGCATTTCCAGTTTATTTGCACCGGTAACCGATGAAGAAATCAGGATGATCGCGCAGGATACCTTCGGAACAGATTGCGAAGTGAGGCACATCTCCCTGCTCAAGGGAGGGCAGTTCAATACGACCTATCTTTTTGAAACGGAAGCCCCGGAGGGGAAATGGGTATTGCGCCTTGCGCCGCAGGAGCTTGAGCATTTATATTCGTTTGAAAAACAGATGATGGCTGTGGAGCCTTATATCTACGGACGGCTTCAGGAAGAAGGAATTCCAAGCTCGCGCGTGATCCGATACGATGAATCGGGCCGTTTAACCCAGAGACCCTACTTATTGATCGAATTTATCGACAGCATGCAGTTAAATGATCCAGCCATTTCACCAGAGGAATACAGCCGCTTGAAGGAAGAACTGGGCCGATATACACGGCAAATGCATGCCATCACTTCTGAACGTTTCGGGTGGCCGCAGCCGGATGGAACGATACGCGGGCATGAGACTTGGAGCGGGATGCTGATTGAACTTGGTGTAGAGGTGGCCGAGAGATGCAGGGAACATCATGTATTTGAAGACCATGTCTTAGATGAATTCGAGGCCGTCTTTAGCCGGAACCGGGCGCTTTTCGATGAAATTGCCGTTCCTTCGCTTGTACATAATGATCTCTGGGATCCGAATGTGCTCGTCCGCCGGGATGAACATGGAGAGCTGCATCTAGCGGCACTCATTGATGCGGACCGGGCCGTTTTTGCTGACCGTGAGTACGAATTTATCGTTTATGAGAATCATCCGAGCTTTATGAAGGGATACGGTACTGAGCTGTCGATGGACCTTTCCCCGCGCGCCCGGCGTACGGCTTATCAGATGATGTTGTCTTTTTTATGTGCCTTTGTATATGAAATCCAAATTGCTATGCCTGAAAACGCCATCTCGTGCAAGCAGGATGCCCTAAAGCAATTAATGGCTTTTCAGGAAATATGGCACGAAAATGCTCCTGACTGATGAATGTCTGTATAGTTGCGTGCGAAACAAACCACAATATAACGAGTTATTATCGAACGTAAAGGTGGTTTTGTCATGGAAGACAAGAAGTGGGATTTAGCGGCGCTTGCATCGATTCCTTTGATCATGACGCTTGGCAATTCCATGCTGATTCCCATTTTGCCGCAAATATCGCAGCAGCTTCATGTCAGCCCATTTCAGGTCAGTATGCTCATTACCGTTTACGCCGTGGTAGCCATTCTTTTGATACCCATTGCAGGCTATTTATCTGACCGCTTCGGGCGAAAAACCGTAATCATTCCAAGCCTCATTATCGCTGCAGCCGGTGGAGCTTTGTCCGGCGTAGGCGCATGGATGACCGGGGGACTTGCTGCATATTGGATTATCCTGGGCGGACGGTTTCTACAGGGAATTGGCGCTGCTGGAGCTTTCCCCATCGTGCTGCCGCTTGTCGGGGATATGTTCAAGGAAGAGGATGATGTGAGCAAAAGTCTTGGCATTATCGAGACCTCCAATACATTCGGCAAGGTACTGAGTCCCATCCTTGGGGCAGCGTTAGCCAGTGTGCTATGGTATCTGCCGTTTCTCAGCATCCCGGTACTGTGTGTCATTTCGCTGCTGCTTGTCCTGTTTTTTGTTAAAACGCCGAAGAAGAAAAATCAAAACGATAATACCATCAAACAGTTCCTTTCCGACACCAAAAGTATCTTGCGTGAAAAGGGAAGGTGGCTGTATGCCATTTTTGCGGTTGGCGGGATCAGCATGTTCATATTGTTCGGTGTTCTTTTTTATTTGTCCGAAACGCTTGAAAGCAAATACGGCATGCATGGGGTTGTGAAAGGCCTGGTACTCGCGATTCCGCTCGCCGTGCTTTGTCTGGCATCTTTTGTGGCCGGTAAAATCATCGGAAAGAATAAGAAGAGAATGAAATGGACCGGATTCGCGGGGATGGCGCTTTTGACCATAGGTCTTGTCATTACCGGGTTCAGCAGCCAGATATATTTTGTGGTGACGTTTTTTTCGCTGTGCGGAGCCGGCATCGGTACGGCCTTGCCTTGCATGGACGCCCTGATTACGGAAGGGATTGAGCAAAAACAAAGAGGAACCATTACCTCTTTATACAGCAGTATGCGCTTTATCGGAGTATCGCTCGGGCCGCCGGCAGTATCCCTTCTGATGAAGTCGAACCACTGGGTCCTGTTTGGAGCTATGGCTGTTGTGGGGGCAATAGGTGGTCTGCTGACGTTGTTCGCAGTCAAGCCCGAGGATAACAAAACGGATAAACCGACGGAGCGTAAATCCAAGCCTCCTGCTGGCATCCTGATGAACCGGGCCAAAGCCCGCTGATCCCCATAATAAAAGTGTGTCATGTCTGACGGCTTTCCCTTATACAATATAGTGATGTCCCTGTCCCTTGCGCCATTGTTCCGCGGACTGCACGATGAAGGCGCGGAACGCCGCCCGAAGCTCCTTGGCCGGGAGTCGTCTGATTTCATCCTTTCCCTTTACCGGTGCCAGAATTATTCCCGTGCATGACTGCAAACCATTGTAGGAATATTCACTTTACGCCAAAAAAACAAATGCTGCCGACCATAACTGGTGAAAAGGATGACGATGCGGCTCCCGCTGTTCCAAGGGGAGGGACATCTGCGATGAAAAACCAAGTCCCAATTCATATTGGGGCTTTTTTTGCTGTTTATGTCTGGTTTAATTTTTGTTCTCTTTTAAAATTTTTAAAAATAAGTATAAAAACAAATATATTTCTGCTATACTCAAGTCAATTCAAATAAAAACAAATAAAAACAAATTAAAACAAACAATGTGGGAGGCAACTCATTCATGGTACAAAGCCAGTGGAATCAAGAAGAAGCATCCAAACAACATGCGGGAGTAGACAAACTGGTCTACCGCTCCAATCTGATCGGCAGTGACCGGAGCGTATGCAACTGGGGCGGAGGCAATACTTCACTCAAAACCGTCGAGAAAGATTTCCGCGGTCGCGACGTGGAAGTGATGTGGGTTAAAGGCAGCGGCTCCGACCTTGCCACCATGAAAGCGCAGCATTTTACCGGGCTTCGTCTGGAAGATATCAAACCGCTGATTGAGCGCAGCGAAATGCCGGATGAGGAGATGGTTGCTTATCTGTCGCACTGCATGATGGACAGCAAGCATCCGCGCGCATCCATTGAAACGCTGCTGCATGCTTTTCTTCCTTATCCGCACGTGGATCATACACATCCGGATGCAATTATCAGTCTCTGCTGCGCGGATAACGGCCAAGAGATCGCTAAAGAGATTTATGGCGATACCTTTGTATGGGTGCCTTATATTCGTCCGGGCTTTACCTTATCCAAAATGATTGCTGAAGGCGTGAGAAATAACCCGAATGCCCAGCTCGTGCTGATGGAGAAACATGGTCTGGTCACATGGGGTGAAACTTCGGAGGCCTGCTACAACCAGACGATTGCCATGATCCAGAAGGCTGAAGCATACATCAATGATCACATTCAGGAATCCCGCATTTTTGGCGGCAGCCAAGTGGAGACGCTGGCTGAAGAGCAGCGTAAAGCCATCCTTGCAGAAGTGATGCCAGTCATCCGCGGTGCAGTCAGCGACGGCAAAAAAATGATTTGTACGTATGATGCCGGTGACGATGTGCTTCAGTTTGTGAACAGCAAAAATGCCAAGGACCTATCCCAAGTAGGGGCAGCATGCCCGGATCACCTGGTTCATACGAAGCGCACGCCATTATTTATCGATTGGACACCTTCCGCGGACGGAACTGCTACGCTGAAAGAAGCCGTACGGGAAGGTATTGAAGCATATAAAGAGGAATATAAAGCCTATTTCGAGCGCAACAAGCATGAAGGCGACGTGATGTTCGAAGCGGCTCCGCGCGTCATCCTGATTCCGGGTATCGGTATGGTGAATACCGGTAAAAGTATCGCAATGGCAGGGGTCAGCGGTGCGTTGTACCACCGGGCGATTGCCGTGATGAAAGGCTCGACTGCACTTGGCGAGTTTGTTTCCCTGAATGAAAATGAATCCTACAATGTGGAATATTGGCCGCTTGAGCTGTATAAGCTGACGCTGGCTCCTGCGGAAGCGGAATTTTCACGTAAAATTGCCTTTATTACTGGCGGCGCAGGCGGAATTGGCAGTGAAACGGCACGTCGTTTCGTATCCGAGGGTGCACATGTGGTCCTTGCCGACCTGAATCTTGAGGGCGCGGAGAAGGTAGCAGCCGAAATCAACGCGCAGTATGGTGAAGGCCGCGCCAAGGCTGTTAAAATGGACGTAACCAGCGAAGAGATGGTTATCGCGGCATTGGGCGAAACGGCATTAGCTTATGGCGGCGTGGATATTATCGTCAATAACGCGGGTCTTGCGACTTCCAGTCCGTTTGACGAAACTTCGCTGAAGGAATGGAATTTGAACATGAACGTGCTCGGGACCGGATACTTCCTCGTGGCCCGCGAAGCATTCAAACAAATGAAAGAGCAGGGCCTTGGCGGCAGCATGATTTTCGTAGCTTCCAAAAACTCGGTATACGCCGGCAAGAACGTAACAGCCTACAGCTCTGTCAAAGCGCTTGAGGCACATCTTGCCCGTTGTATTGCCGCTGAAGGCGGAGAGCATGGCATTCGCGTGAATACCATTTTGCCGGATGCGATCCTTCAAGGTTCCGCGATCTGGAATTCGGGCTGGCGCAATGAGCGTGCCGCTGCTTATGGAATTGAGCCGGACCAGCTGGAAGATCACTACCGCAAGAGAACGACGCTGCTCGTGAACATCTATCCAAAAGATGTGGCCGAAGGCATCGCCTTCTTCGCTTCTTCCAAAGCCGAGAAAACAACCGGCTGTATGCTCACAATTGATGGCGGCGTGCCGGCAGCATTTACGCGCTAAACCTTTTCGAATCCGCAATCATCCGATTTTGCAATAAGAAACAATCCCCGTCATCTTTCATGATTGGGGATTGATTTCTTCTTTGGAACAGATCCCAACGGTTATGAGAAAATGAATTCATATCATTTGGGGTAAAAGGAGGAGAAGCTTGAGATGAAAGTGTCGCTTTTTATTACATGCATCAGTGATGCGCTGTTTCCGCCCATTGGAGAGGCCATGGCTAAACTGCTTGCCCGATACGGCGTCCGTCTTCATTTCCCCGAGATACAGACCTGCTGCGGTCAGCCCGCCTTTAACAGCGGCTATTGGGATGAGGCACGGGCTTCGGCCAAAACCATTTTGGAAGCGTTTGACGACAGTGATTTTGTCATCGTCCCTTCGGGTTCCTGTACGGGCATGGTTCATCACTATTATCCTAAATTGTTTGCAAACGATGCGCTTCTTCTGGAAAAGAGCCAACGGTTAAAAGAAAAAACGTATGAATTCACCCAGTTTCTGGTTCAGGTGCTGGGAGTCACGGATGTCGGAGCCTATTTTCCGCACAAGGTGACCTATCATCCGTCCTGTCACGGTTCGCGGCTGCTCGGCATCAAGGAAGAGCCGATGCAGCTGATGGACCATGTGGAGGGAATGGAGTTTATACCGCTTCCGTATGCCGAGGACTGCTGCGGCTTTGGAGGCACCTTCGCCATCAAAATGAGCGAAATTTCGGGAGCAATGGTAGAAGAGAAAAGCCAGCATGTGCTGGAAACCGAGGCTGAGGTTCTCGTAGGTCTGGATATGGGCTGCCTGCTGAACATCGGCGGCAATCTGAAATTCCAGGGCAAGCCGGTTCGCGTAATGCACCTGGCGGAGCTGCTGTACGAGGGGGTGAAGAACCGTGAGCAAACCGCAGGGATCTAACGTCAAGGAGCGTGCCAAGTCGGCACTGAAAGATGAGTTCTTGATCGATGCCGTCAAATTCACGACCGAAAAGCTGAAGAACGGCAAAAAAGCGGCCACGGCGGAGCATGGCAACTGGGAGGAATGGCGGGAACGCGGCCGGCAGATCCGCCTCCACACGATCGCGCATCTTGATTATTATTTGAGTCAATTCATCGAAAATGCTCGGGCGCAGGGCGTTCATGTCCATTTCGCTCCGGAAGCGAAGGACGCTGCCCGAATCGCCATGGAGATCGCCAAGCACAAGGGTGCGAAGTCGGTCGTGAAATCGAAATCGATGGTGTCGGAAGAGGTTCATATCAACGAGGCTTTTGAGGAGCTTGGGATCGAGTCGATTGAAAGCGATCTCGGCGAATATATTATCCAGCTGGCCAATGAACCGCCGTCTCATATCATTATTCCCGCCATTCACAAGAACCGCTACCAGATTGCGGAGCTGTTGTCCAAGGAAGCAGGGGAGACACTGCCTCCAGAGACGAAAATATTGGCGGGGTTTGCCAGAAGAAAGCTTCGCGACAAGTTCCTTGAAGCGGATATCGGACTTACAGGCTGCAACTTCGGCATCGCCGAAACCGGCAGCGTCGTTATTTTTGAAAATGAAGGTAATGCACGCATGGTCAGTACGGTACCCAAAACGCAGATAACGCTGATGGGGATGGAACGGCTGATTCCTTCCTGGGATGATCTGGAGGTCATGGCTACACTTCTGCCAAGATCGGCTACGGGTCAGAAACTGACGGTGTATATGTCCGGCATTACGGGACCAAGACGCGAGCAGGACGGAGACGGTCCGGAGGAAATGCATATTATCATCGTGGATAACGGTCGTTCACTGCAGCTTGGAGATCCGGACTTTCAGGAGTTGCTGAACTGCATCCGCTGCGGTGCTTGTCTGAACGCGTGTCCGGTATACCGGCATATCGGGGGACACTCTTATCCGGGAACCTACAGTGGCCCGATTGGTGCGGTGCTCACGCCGGCACTGAATAAGAATACGCAGGAATGGCATGACATCGCCAATGCCTCAAGTTTGTGCGGAGCTTGCTATGAGGCCTGTCCTGTGAAAATACCTCTGCATGATATGCTCGTATATTTGCGCAACCGGAAAGTGGAACGGGGATTTACGGCTACTGGCGAGAAAATGGCCATGAAGGGGTTTAAGCTCCTGATGGGAAATCATAAACGCTTCCGCCAAGCAGTGAAGGCTGGTCAACTGGGTCAAAAGCTGCTTGTAAGAGATGGTTATATCCGTTCGCAAATCGGTCCGCTGGGGGGCTGGACAGCAAACCGCTACATACCTGCGCTGCCGAAACGTTCATTCCGTGAACAATGGGCCGGTATGTCCAGTGAGGTCGACAAATCAATGAAGCCTATGACGGGTGAAATGAAATCTAGAATGGAAGAGATTGTGAAGGCGCGAGGCAAGGGAGGTCATCACGGATGAGTAAATCCGATCCGGAATTTCTGTCGAAAATGAGCAAAGAATCGCAGGCAGCTGAGAAGCAGTTTATCGGTAATATCGCAAGCAGGCTGGGCCGCTCGGCCATCAGTTCGGCTCCTGAACATCCCTTCCGCGGTGCACCGGAATTCTGGACCTCCTATGAGCTTGGGCGGGAAGAACAGATCGCCCGTTTCATGAGCAACTGGGAGGCAGCGGGAGGGTTTACCGAAAGAACGGCTTCCATGTCCGATATTCCGGCTATCATTGTCCGCATTCTTGAAGAGATGAATGCTACGTCAACGATCCGGCAAAACCTGCCCGAGTTGGAGCAGCTGGGGCTGGATGAGAAGCTGCCCGAGCTTCGGCACTACGCCTGGGATGGTCTGGATGCAGAAGGCTCCTTACGTACCGCTGAACAAGCGGATGCCGGGATTGTTCTTGCTGATTTTGCCGTAGCTTATACAGGTTCGATGATCGTCACATCTTCAACGGAGAAGGGACGCTCCGTTTCGCTGCTGCCCAATATCCTGATCGCCATTATTTCTGCAGAACGGATGCATACCCGTCTTGGGGAAGTAATGAGCCGCGTCGCTGCGGTTCCGGGTGAGCAGTTTCCGGCAGGGGTGCATTTCATTTCCGGTCCAAGCCGGTCGTCGGATATCGAGAACGATTTGACCATTGGCGTCCATGGCCCCGGCGTAGCGTTTGCCCTGATCGTCGGATAAGGTTGAAATGAGCGGTCTGGAAACTATAATTTACGTCGATAACAATTTTGATATAATGGGAACATACCGGCCGGCACGTCACACACCGGCGATGAAAGAGGGTAGCTATGTTAGTTGCGGAGAGATACGATAAAATCGTGGGGCTTGTCAATGAACGCGGGAGCATACGCGTGTCCGAGCTCAGCGAGCTGTGCGGGGTGACGGAGGAAACGATCCGCCGCGATCTGGACCGTCTGGAGCAGCAGGGCAAGGTTCGCCGCAGCCATGGCGGAGCCGTTAGCGTCAAGGAGGCGCAGGCGGAAACTCCTTACTTCGAACGTGAAGTGATGCATCAGGAGGAGAAGAAGCGGATTGCCCGGGCGGCCGTAGCCTTGATTGAGCCCTATGACCGGATTGCGCTGGATGCCAGCTCGACAGCGTGGTATATGGCGTCCATTCTTCCGGATGTACCGCTTACGGTATTGACGAATTCCATTAAGGTAGCCCTGGAGCTGTCATCCAAAGAAAAGATCGAGGTGATCTCGACCGGTGGCCTTTTGGCGTCCAGATCCCTTTCTTATGTTGGGCCGATGGCTGAGCGCAGCCTGGAAGCCTATTATGTGGATAAAGCTTTTGTATCATGCAAAGGCGTTCATCCGGAGCGGGGCATCAGCGAGTCGAATGAGCTGCAGGCGATGGTCAAGCATAAGCTGATCAAGCAGGCCGCGAGCGTTTATATCTTGGCAGATGCAAGCAAAATCGGCGTCCAAGCTTTCACGCATGTAGCCGGATGGGAAGAGATTGATGCCGTGATCACCGACAGTCATATCGGTGACGGAGATGCCAAGCTGCTGAGGGAAAAAGAGCTTGAGCTTATTGTCGCCGAAGAAGCTTGAGGCAATATGACATACGGTTTGCAACACATACACGAAGAAAGAGGCTGTCCCCATGACTGGTAGACCAGTGGAAGGGAGACAGCCTCTTTTCGTTTTTAATATGCATGATCGAGCTGCTGAAGAAGTAAGAAAACAAAATAAACTTGTAGAGGATTATGTGAGGGAACATGGTGGCAGTTTGGAGGATGAGGAATCCCACTCGGAAGCGCTGAAGGCTTATTATAAGCTGTGGGGTACGATTTTGGTTTGGATGAGGAATGTTTGTGGTTCCTGAATTTCCGGAGGACGAATGAGTGAAATGAGTAAGGCAGGATAAGGGACGATGTACGTATGTCCATCGTCGTTGACACGTATACGCGTCAAAGCCGCATACAGATAGAGATCACCTACGGGAGGCACTTGAAGCTTGGGGAGCTAAACCGGAGAGTGAACGGATACGAAAGATGGGGATTTTTCGTAAGGAAGAAGACATGGCTGCGCGCGAACGGTTCGTCCGGAACTATGTAGATGAGCATTATGAGGAACGGATCCGGAGTGCCTATGACCTAAACTTAGGGGATGCTAAATTGCCGTAAGACCGTTGTCTTACATGATGGCTGGTTTCAAAGGCCATTTTAAGACTTGAATGGGTGTTCAAAGCATGATAGATTAAAGCCAAGATAAGAAAGCATCATAGGCATCACCTGCCAGATCGTAGGAGAAATTTCAACTCCTGCAGATCTGTTTCTATATTACCGAATGCAACTCTAGTTTTTGCCCGAATTTCGCCGTGAGCGGCGATTTTTTAAAATGTCCTGAAAAGCAAAAAAACGGCCTCTGTTCGCATCGATGGCGAAGAGGCCGGTTTTCATTTTTCTTGGAATTACTCGAGATTGCGCCCCGACCTGAGTACCGGGCGCAGACATATGCACAAAAGTTGGGATTTTGGATATATGTCTAACTGGGTCAAGAGTTTATTCAAGAAACAACCACCGAGGGACTAAACAAAAGCTACCGCCGGTAGAATACCACCTCAGTCCTCTATAGCTAGTCTTAGTCTCCAGGTGTCTAAATTTCTGGAGTCAGTTCACAGTAGTCACAGGGGATTCGTCATCAGTTTACAGGTCTGTTATTCAAATTATCTGTATTTAAATCCGAATAATACTTGTCCCGTAGTTGCATCGACTACAATATTATCTTCGGTCATCACATAATCTTTGTTTCCTTTCTTTCCGCTTCTATGAATGTTCAAACCTTCAAAGGAAACAATCCAAACAGGAGTATCTTTTATGAGTTCACTGGTTACCAACTTTGGATTTGCGGTTTTAGCTTCTTTACTGAATCCTTCCGTGTAAAATGAATCACTTGAAATAACATGATATTCCGCATGAATGCTTGAAGCAACATCTGCGTATCCTGTAATTTTATTGGCAGCTTCAATAGCAGAAATTTTATCTATTTGCGGTTCCTCTTCAGTCTGAGTAGACTGAGTTTCACTGAATTCAATTCCAGCAACTCTTTTTAGATCCTCTGCACTTTGAATCGGTTGATCACTTATTTTGTTAGAATAAGCAGGTACATTTCCGTTGAGGGTTACTGGGTTAGATTCAGCAAACGCATTGCTGTTATTACTCCAAATAACTGCTCCCGCTGCAAAAATTATCGCAGCAGCACCCAAACCAAAAAAATTTAGCCTCTTGCTGTTCATATTTATTCCTCCTTAAATCATTATCTTGTGTCCCAAACATCAAAGTAACCTGACGCCGTGTAGCTAGCATTATCCAATCCCGCGTAAAGATCCTTTAACCAACTTGTCATGGCGGGCTTCACCCATGTCCCGCTAGGCTGAAGAATTCTAACATTATTAAATCTTTCATGTAATGAGGCTTTTCCTATAAATTGAGCATCTGTATTGTATATTTCACCTTGGAATTGAGCACTGTTTGGTACCCAGTTTATAGTCTTTGCCCACGAACGAGTACCATCGATTAAACCGGATACATTACCAGATGAATCAGCTTGTATTCTATATTCATGGGTTGATCTTATAGCCGGTCCATATCCTGTTGTAAATTCTTGATAATTACCATTTGAATCAATTAGGCCCATAAAATAATAGACGGTATCCTGTTTGAGTTTGTCTACTGCATATCCAGTTTGAGCAAGCTGAGGCCCTTCCTTTGTAAAAAAATTGTTATTACATTTTTATAACCGTTGGAAATATCAAAAAGTTACATATTATAGAAAGTATTTGGGAATTAGCAGACAAAAAATCACATTGGAATAGGCTTTAAAGCAAAATAGTATTTATATATTCGCAGCCTGGTGTCCCGCATGGCTACAATTAACGTTTCGGAAGCAGCTTGACGTATTCATCCGAAAGTTTCATTTGTGCCAGGTTATAGTCGTAGTCTTTCTTGTATTTCGCGAAATCCGTGACAGGCTTCAGCGTGTCCAAATTAACCGCGCTGCCATCCTCGAACGTTTTGCCTGGAACGTACATAATTTCGTTGTTGAAGAAAGACCCGGTTGGCAGGTAATAACGGCTGCCTACGATATTGTTGTCGATGTTAAGAAGATCGTGGCCAAAAGCCGTGAAATTCTCTTCTTTCAGCGATACGCCGAGCAGATTGGCTAGGGTCGGCATAATGTCCACCTGTCCGCCAACCTGCTTAACTTCTTGCCCTTGGATCCCGGGAACATGGATCAGCAGCGGAATGTTAAAGCGCGTAACGCGGGGATCATAGGTGATGCCGAGCGCTTTGCTAACCATGTCCGGATCGTTGTCCTGTGGCTGCAGTCCAAAGTGGTCTCCGTAAATGACAAGCACGGTATCGTCCCACATGCCGTTTTGTTTCAACTGGTCAATCAGGGTTCCGATGGCATAATCCGTGTAATTCACGGCTGCCAGATAATTTCCGAGCTGCGTGTCTTTCAGATCGGACGGGATCGTCATTTTCATGCGGTCTTCCGGAATGTTAAAAGGAAAATGGCTGGAAACGGTAATAAACTGAGCGTAAAACGGTTTGTTTTCCTGATGAAGCTTCGATAAGGTTTGGATTCCAAATTTGTACAGTTCTTCATCGGAAGCGCCGAATTCATTGAAATGGTCGTTTTTATAATTCGGCTTGTCGTAGTAATGCGTGAAGTTTAAAGCCGGGTACAGCTTATTGCGGTCCCAGAATTTGACGTCGTTCACGTGGAACGTGTCCGCCTCGTAATTTCGCTTCTCGAGCAGCCGCGGCATGCTTGGGAGCTCCCGGTCACCATATCCGGTCGACATGGCGATAGCCGCCGTCGGATAGATCGAAGTATTGCTCATGAACTCCGCATCGGAGGTATTGCCTTGACCGATCTGCTGGAATACCTTCGGAAAATAAAAGCTGTCCTTGGCCAAGTTGTTCAATACCGGCGTGAGTTCCTGGTTGTCGACGGACAGGTGAATCGGGAAGTTCTGGAATGCCTCCATCTGGATCACGATGACGTTTTTCCCTTTGGCTGCGCCGAAAAACTTGGGCTGACCTTTGGGGTTCTCCTGATATTTAAAGGTTTCTTCTGTCGAATTGATCTTGTCTATGGTCTCGTCAATATTGCCTGAAGCCACCATCACAGCTTCCTCTTTAGCTTTGATTCCTGCGGCGACCTGATAGTTGAAGAAGCCCAGATGTTCTGCCTGAAGCACCTCATTGGCAATGGAACGGTCCTGACGGATAAAGAAAACGGAAGCCGCCAGGGCAATGATGCCAATGACAGCGGGCCATCTTTTTCGGAGCGGGGTCGACATGCTTGGTTTGCGCTTCAGCAATTTGCCGATGATCCATATCAATGCCATGATGATTATGTCGGCAAAAAAGAGGTAGTTCGCCGTTTGGATGGTCGACTGTACGCTGTCTTTGATCCCCGCGACCTGCTTCAGCTCGGATAGGGCGGTATAGGTCGGAACGGTGTTGAAATGCTGAAAGTACACCGCAGATGCAAAAAAGATCAATGAGCAGAGCAAATTAAAAATCCAGTAGACGACTCCCTTCGCCTTCGAAGGCGTCACGAGTTCAATCAGTGAAAGCAGCACGAGTAGCGACGCAGCATCTGCGGCTAGGCGACTCCACATGATCTCGTGGAAGAAAAAGTAGCGCAGAAGCAGAAGCTTCAGCAGCAACAGAATGAAGATCCCGATGACGGGAGTTTTAGGTTTGGATGGACGCAGCGAAAATGTAGATAAGTCTCTCATTATAACTCCTCTCAATCAATAGGGTTCATATTTGCACAGATAAATTCCTGATATGCCAATCTCCTATAATATCTATAACACAATGAAAATACTAAATTAACACAGATTTCACAATCTGTTAATCATTTTTGGGGCTCCGGACCACAAATTCCATAAAAAAATACCTGGACCATCTCTTCGATGAGTTTTTCCTGATTGTCTCTATACCGGGTTGACTCCAGCAGCCGATGGGAAGAATCGTTCAGCATATTCAGGTACAAAATGACGGTTTCGATCGAAACGTTTTCCGATATTTCTCCGTTCTCTTTGCATTTGGTAATCAGTTCGACCACCATGGGGACGCTGCGTTCCTCGTAGTTCCTTTTCACGAAATTCTGAATCTCCGGGTCCTCCTGCATGAGTTCCGCGATGACCGAGGGGTGGAAGGAATGGGAGGTCTGTTTCTTCTGGAAAATGATATACTCGATTTTTTCCTTCAAGGAATGCTCTCCGCGGACAAAGGTTTCAAAATCCTGCATGGTCGCAAGCATGTAATTCTTGAACACCTCCCGGATCAACGCCTCCTTGCTGCCGAAATAATTATATATGGTTACCTGGGAGACACCGGCATGTTTGGCGATATCCGCAACACGGATCTGCTTTGAGCTGCCTGCCGACAGCATACGAAGCGTGGTCTCCTTGATTTTATCTTTAATTTGCTGGGCCCTGCGTTCAAAACCATTCATTCACATGTCAGCTCCATCTTCCGGCGCTTGCCGATTAATGATGAAATTATATCATAATAATATTTCATCATTCTATTGACGAGGTAAATAGCCCGGCGTATGATCTGGATATGAAATATTCAAATGTCATTATTTCATAATTATGTTCCCGAATGGGAGGCGCAGGTCATGCTGACAGTTTCGCAGGTAACGAAGGTGTTTCCGGGCAGTAAAGGGATTTTTGATGTTTCTTTTACCGTTGAGAAAGGGGAAGTATTTGGTTTTCTTGGACCGAACGGGGCGGGCAAGTCGACTACGATCCGCCACATCATGGGCTTTATGAAACCGGCGAAGGGATACGTTCAAATCAATGGTTATGATACTTGGAAGGATCAGGGGCGGTTTCAAAAGCTGGTCGGCTACTTGCCTGGAGAAATTGCTTTTATGGAAGGAATGACGGGAAAATCCTTTCTTGATTTCATGTCCAGCCTCAGGGGTGGCGTGAGCCAGGAGCGCAGGGCCGAGCTCATCAAGAGATTGCAGTTCGATGAACGGACTCCCATCCGGAAAATGTCCAAAGGAATGAAGCAGAAGGTCGGGATCGTAGCCGCGTTTATGCATGAACCCGAAGTGATCATTTTGGATGAACCGACATCGGGTTTGGACCCGCTCATGCAGAAGGTGTTTATTGAGCTGGTTTTGGAGGAAAAAGCGAAGGGAACAACGTTTCTTATGTCATCGCACAGTTTTTCGGAAATTGAGCGTACCTGCGACCGTGCGGCCATCATCAAAGACGGAAAAATCATTGCAGTCAAAAATATCCATGAACTGCAGGCAGTCCAGCGAAAGCTGTTTGAGGTTACCTTTGAAAATAGAGCGGACCGGGATGCTTTTCTCGGCAGCGGACTGACGATTGATTCGTATCAAGACAATCAGGTGCGCGTATCGGTTCAAGGCGATTACAATCGTTTTACGCAGGAGGCTTCCAAATACCGGATTCGCAGCATCGACCTGTTCACGCAGAACCTGGAAGATATATTCATGGACTACTACGACCGGGAAGGAAGAGACTGACATGAACATGCCGTTATATGGACAAATGCTGAAGAACCATTTGCGCACGATGTCGAGTTATGCATTCGGATCGGCTTTTTATATTTTGCTCATGTTCTGGATATTTCCAAGCATGAAGACCCAATCGGAAAGCTTAAACGCACTTCTTGGCTCCATGCCTGAAGGTCTGAGCAAAGCGTTTGGACTGGAAAATGGATTCGGCAGTGTTGACGGATTCATTTCGGGAGAATATTACGGACTTCTGTTTGTGCTGATTCTGTCCATCTTCAGCATCATGACCTCCACGCAGCTGATGGCGCGCCTCGTAGATCAAGGCTCGATGGCATACCTGTTGTCAGCACCGACGACCCGGATCAAAGTGGCTCTCACACAGGCGCTCGTACTGCTTACTGGACTGCTGCTGATAACAGCGATAACGACCTTGGCCGGTTATGGCGGATATGCCTGGTTTATCGGGGATTTGAATGAATTTGATTCCAGTCGCTTTTTGCTGCTGAATGTGGGGGCTTTCCTGCTCTTTTTCGCCGTATGCGGCATCAGCTTTTTCATTTCTGCACTTTGCAATGATGAGAAGAGGGCCCTTGGCGCTTCCGGAGTTGTCGTATTCGGCTTTTTCAGCCTGAACCTTGTCGGCAAAATCAGCGATCAGCTCTCATGGATGCAGCATATTTCCCTGTTCTCGTTGTTTAATCCGGCAGGCATCGTCAAAGGAACCGTGGACTGGATTCCGGTCGTCGTCATTTTACTGGCCGTGGGTTTGGCCGGATTTGCTGCCGGTATCATCGTATTCAGAAAAAGAAGCCTGCTGCTGTAAATAAGTTATACTAGGGGGAGATGAACGTTGAACAGGAGGCCTTTATGAAAGCACTCATTCTGGCTGCCGGTTACGCGACAAGATTGTACCCGCTGACCCGGAACATGCCGAAATCCCTGCTCCCTTTAGGTGACATAACGATTCTGGACCTGATAATTCGCAAAATGGAGGAAGTCGCTTCCATTACTGACATCATCATTGTCTCCAATGCCAAATTCCATGAGCATTTTATCAATTGGGCTGACTCCCGCTCTTTCCAAAAGAAAGTCAACATTATCCATGATGGCTCCACGTCCGAAGATAACCGGCTTGGAGCCATCGGTGATATTCAATTTGCGATCGAAAAAGAGGGAATAGACGAGGATTTGCTGGTCTGCGCCGGTGACAATGTGTTTACATTCGACTTAGGCTCCTATGTGGATTATTTTCTGAGGCAGCAAACGGACTGTATTCTTGTCCAGCGTCTTCAGGATTCGGATGAACTGAGAAGAGTCGGCGTGGTAGAGCTGGACGATTCGAGCCGGGTACTGTCTTTCGAGGAGAAGCCGGAACATCCCAAAACGGATATCGGAGTTTTCGCGGTCTACTTATACCGGAAAGAAACGTTGCCTCTATTCAAGGATTATTTGCTGTCAGGACATCAGAAGGACGCTCCTGGTTATTTTCCGGAATGGCTGTCAGGTATGAAGGAGCTGAGTGCTTATTTTGCCGAGGGCGTCAGCTATGATATGGGTACGCATGAAGCTTACCGGAAGCTTCAGGAGCTTATGAAAAACCTGTAAATACAACCAAACAAATGTTCTTGTTTTGAAGTTCCCGAAATGGTATGATCTGGAATGAAAACACATTCTATCTGAATCAGCAAAGGAGCGGATTTTCATGAATACGAAGCAGGAAAAACTTGAGGCCTTCGCAGAGCTAATCGGATTCACCGAATCGCTGGAGAGTTTAACGGAATCACAGTGGACGGGTCCGATAGCTGAGGGGAAATGGTCGCCGCGCGATATTATCAGCCACATCATGCTGTGGGACAGATATTTTCTGGAGCACGCCGTGCTCCCGATGGCTGAGCATCGCCCCTTGACGCTGAAGGATCTTGATTTTAATGCCTTTAACCGTGATGCGTCTGCCTATGGGCTGACCCAAAGCCGACAGGATTTGATTCAACAGGCGGTGGAGGCGCGGAGCCGTCTGCTGGAAGTCATGCAGGACATTCCCGAATCCGAATTTGGATATAAACACGGTGACATCATGTCCGTAGATGAATACCTTATTGATTTTTACGAGCATGACCGGCATCATATGGGACAAATTGATACCTATAGGGCAGCTTTGGCATGAACATATTAACAAAGGGTGATTTGGCGGTCCGGCCACTATTGGCTGAGGATGCACCGCTTCTGTCGAAGTGGCTCAGCGATCCGAAGGTACTGGAATTTTACGAAGGACGTGACCGTCCTCTTGATCTGAAGCTGGTAACAGAGCAATTTTACCGAGAAGATAGCGATTCCGTTCGCAACATCATTCTATATCGCGATAAACCGATCGGTTATATCCAGTATTACGAGATTGATGATGAGGAGCGGGAACACTATGGATATGCGGATACCGATGACCGAATCTTTGGCATGGACCAATTTATTGGCGAACCAGGCTGCTGGAATCAAGGGATAGGGACGCAGCTGATTCGTGCTATGACGGCATACTTATTCAGCAGCATGCAAGCGGACCGGATCGTCATGGACCCGCAAGCGTGGAACAAGCGGGCAATCCATGTTTACGAGAAATGCGGTTTTGTGAAGAAAAAGCTGCTGCAGCAGCATGAATGGCATGAAGGCGCCTATCGGGACTGTTGGCTGATCGAACTGGCTGAACCCGAAGCTGCCGCTGATAAATAAAGGGCTATTCCCATGGGTCTGTATAAGAGGCCTAGAGGGAATAGCTCTTTTTTTAAGGGCTGTTATCTTGCGTTATTGTCATCATGGGCAATCGTCCCGTTGGCCTTCCGAGACATAAAGATATCCACGGAATCCTCGCTGTCCACTTCAAAACCAAACCGCTCATAAAGGCGTCTGGCAGAACTGCCCTGCAGGACATTCAATCGTACCTTTGACCCTTGGAGATCGGCTTGTCCAAGCAGTGTGTTCAACACATGTCCACCGATTCCTTGTCCTTGGTAATGGGGATGAATATAAAAATGTTCGAGCAGATAACCCTCGGTGGCGGGTTTAAAAGCAACACAACCGACAAAAGCCGGCTCGGCTTCGATAATCCAAGTATGATCGGGGTCGAACGAATCGCGGAACCGTTGACGAACCTTCTCTTCATCATACCTGCCTAATCGTGTTAAATCCTCGCGCAATACCATAGCACGCAAATTAGCGATGTTTTCCGTATCGGAATGTTTGGATTCCCGAAGTGAAATCTGTATCATCAGGTCAGCTCCTTAATTCTAGAATGTACAAAGGATCGTGGGCTGTTCTCATATGAGATGCCGTCTCAATTCTTTTATGAAAATAAACGTATTTCCACAGTATAACGGTTATCCTCTGATATTCAAGTGAAAAGCGTATCCGGATCAAAAGGGATATCCGCCGCGTTATGGGACGCTGCATTTTGAATCCTTCCATTTTTGCGGAGCTTCTTGGCATGAAACCGGACAGCCTGATCGTAAACTGTTATTAGCATGTTCAATTAACCAATCAAGGGAGGTCCGCCATGAGGACCGAGGACCGGCTAAAAAATTTGCAGGTGATAGAACTCACGGCCTCAATGCACTTATACAAGGCTGAATTTGCGGAGTGGAAGAGATACTGCTCCATTTATTATCATCAGGCGGTGGTGGGCTTTCAACTGCAGGCGGGCTTAGCCCATCTTCCTCTAGAGGGAAGCATGCCTTACTGGCTGAAAAATGATGGCGTAATCATCGGGGGAGCGGCCATATCCATAGACGCCATTCGCTGCCTGTTTACTATTCCGCCTCACCAGGCAGACGCCGGACTAGTCAGACTCCTATCCAAGGCGATTCGGCAGCTTGGAGAAATGCAAGCAATTCATGCCCGTGACGTTCCGACGGATCAAGAGGACATATACATCAGGGCTGGCTTTTGTCCCGAACCCTATGGGTACCGCTGGATGCAGCGGCCCTCGGCCGAATTTATTCAGCCGTTGAACAGCGGTATCAAGTTGGCTCATCCCGAGATCAATAATGAAGCGGGAGAGCATAGGCTTCTTCTGGAACGGGAGATCGGTCTGTTTCTCTTTAAGCATGCTTATGATAGAGCGTGTACGCGAATGCCGGCAATCTCATTTGCAGAAGTGTTGGTCAAGCTTCGGAGTAACGCTGCCCGGAACCCGGAGGATGTTTTGCTGGCTTCCAGCCTAATATATGATACGGCGACTCGCGCTCTAATCGGCGTGTGTCTGATCGGCATGCAGGAAGGTTGTCCGTCTATTGATGAACTTGCCGTCATGCCATCCTTCAGGGGGCGGGGGCTTGCAACAAGGATGGTGCAGCGGGCGCTCACCATATTGGAACAACGAGGGCAGCCTTTGCTGCGGATCAGGGTCATGCATGGTCATCCGATCGAATCGGTGTGTTTCCAGCTCGGTTTCATGCCAGGTCCCTTATTTCTCCCTTCCATGACGCAGTACGGGCAAGAGGTTTAAGCCGGTAGGTGAAGCTTCACTTTTTTGGCTGTGACAATATATATAGTGCTTTTGATTTAATGAATATACTATATATAGTGCCTGGTGGTGGAATACCGGCATGATCACACCGAAGGAGGAAAATGGATGGACAATTTAATGCTAAACGGGACACGTCAACTATGGCATTCCTTTCATGATATGATTCACGCCGGCAACATGGATTTGTTGCAGGAAAACGCTAATGTGGACGGTAAATCGCCCATGGGGCTCATGGGCAAATTCGGAAGCGAGAGCGCAAAATTGTATGCTTACGAACATTTGCTGTCACCCGAAACCAAGGAGGCGATGGAGCAAAACATACTCTATCCCCATGATCTCGATTTCTATGCCGCTGGGACGACGACCTGCTGTCAAATCCCGCTTGGCAAGCTGCTGAAAGGAGGATTCAATACCGGCCATGGCCATATGCGCGAGCCTCAGGACATTAAAAGTGCGCTGGCGCTGGCGTCCATTATTTTGCAGGCTAATCAGAACCAGCAGCATGGCGGGCAGGCATTCCCGATGTTTGATGCGGATCTTGCGCCTTATGTACGGAAAACGTACGAAAAAACGCTGCAAATGCTGAAGCAGTTGCCGCTGAGCGCGGATTTCAATTCTGAACCACAGGCCTGGAAAATGACCGAGCGGGACGTATATCAGGCATGTGAGGCTTTTATACATAATGCGAATTCCATGCATTCGCGCGGAGGCGGGCAGGTCCCCTTTATTTCGATCAATTACGGGACAGACACATCGGTATGCGGCCGGATGCTAACCAAGCAGCTGCTGCTTGCTACACAGCGGGGACTGGGACATGGAGAAACGCCGATTTTTCCCATTCAGATCTTCAAAGTGAAATCAGGCGTTAATTTTGAGCCAGAGGATCCGAATTATGATTTGTACAAGCTGGCACTGGAGACTACGGCGCGCCGGATGTTTCCGAATTTTGCCTTTCTGGATACTGCGTTCAACCAGATTTACGATCAGGGGACACGGGAAAGCGAGGTCTGTTATATGGGCTGCCGAACCCGCGTCATGGGGAACGTGAACGGGGAGGAGAATGCGATCGGAAGGGGCAACCTCTCTTTTACAACGATTAACCTCGTCAGACTGGCACTGCTGTCCTCGTCTTCCGGAGAGTTCGATCGATTGCTGGAGGAGGCCATGGATTTGGCCGTTAAACAGCTGCTTGACCGATTCCGTTATCAATCAGGCCGGAAGGCTGGAAACTTTCGCTTCTTATACTCCCAAGGGGTTTGGAGAGGAGGCGAATACTTGCAGCCCCATGATCATTTGGGTTCCGTCCTCCAACAGGGCACGCTCAGCGTCGGTTTTATCGGTCTCGCGGAATCACTGACCGCTTTGTACGGAAAGCATCATGGACAGAATTCAGAGCTGCAGCAGCGGGGATTGGAGATCATCCGGGCCATGCGTAGTCGAATGGACCGGGAAATGCAGGCGAGTGGATTGAATTTCTCCCTAATTGCTACGCCTGCGGAGGGATTGTCAGGCAAATTCGTGAAAAAGGACCGGGAACAATTCGGAACCATCCCCGGCATTACGGATCGAGAATATTACACGAATTCCTTTCATATTCCGGTGCATTTTCCGATAACTGCGGCGCAAAAAATCGAGCTTGAGGCCCCTTATCATGAGCTGTGTAATGCAGGTCATATCACCTACGTTGAAGTTGACGGATCAGTCATTCACAACACGGCGGCACTTGACCGGATCGTACGCTGCATGGCTGCGAACCAGATCGGCTATGGTTCAATCAATCACCCGGTGGACCGCTGCAAATCATGCGGATACAGCGGAATCATCGACTTGGATTGCCCGGTTTGCGGCAGCCCGGATCGGCAGATCGAACGAATCCGGCGTATTACCGGTTATCTCGTCGGAGATATGGAGAAGTGGAACCCGGCCAAACGTGCGGAAGAAGCTGATCGCGTCAAGCATGGAAAATAAGGAGCGTGAATTCGATGAATGGGACGGACGAAGCCATAACTCATGCCGGGAATGACGGGGAGGATGGGGTGTGGATCATGGATATTATCCATGACAGCGTGGTTGACGGCGAAGGATTGCGAACCGTTATTTTCTGCGCGGGGTGTCCTCATCAATGTCCGGGCTGCCATAATCCGCAGTCGTGGAGCATGCGCAGCGGCACCAAGCGAAGCATTGGTGAGATTGTGCGCGAAGCCGGAAGCAACCCGTTGACCGACATCACGTTGTCAGGTGGCGACCCTTTTCTTCAGGCTCAGGGCATGAGCAGGGTTGCCAAGGAGCTGCGACGGCAAGGGAAACATATTTGGGCATACACAGGCTACACGCTGCAAGAGCTTATAACCAGCCCTGACCGGCATAAAAGAGAGCTTCTTTCCTGCTGTGATGTACTCGTGGACGGAAGGTATGAACTGCAGCATCGGGATTTGTCGCTACCTTTCCGCGGCAGCCGCAATCAGCGCATCTGGACTCATAGGACCGGAGATTGGCAAGAAGCGGCAGACAATGGCAGCCCTAACGTTAAGCCGGACGCTGCTTTATTCTGTTAACGTAGCTCATTGACGCTTGCCGAAGAATGATTTAGAATTTCATTTCGAAAGGCTCAAACTAACATCACGAATTGCAGCACCTGTGTTTAAACTCCGATTCGTTCGTGAGTGGCGAAATTTTAACGAAGGCTAAAGCCATCGGTTTCGTTCGCCCCCTGTCCTAATAGACAGGGGGCTTTTGGTTGTTGCGTAACATGGGCACCAGGAGGAAATTACATGAACAAATTGAAATACTCTCTGCTTATATTGCTGGGCGCATGCAGTTATGGCGTGCTGTCCTCGATCATGAAGGTTGGCATGAAGGAAGGCTTTACGGTAAACCAAATGCTCGGAGGCCAGTACGTATTCGGTTGGCTCATGCTGCTTGTGTTGATGCTGCTGTTTTCGCGGAAAAAAGTATCGGCCAAGCAGTGGCTGGCACTGATGGCCGTGGGAATTACCATGAGCGGTACATCCGTGTTTTACGGAAAGGCCGTTGAACGTCTGCCCGCTTCGATCGCCGTGGTTCTGCTGTTCCAATTCACCTGGATCGGGGTTCTCATGGAAGCGGCCGCGGACCGGCGCGTTCCGAGCCGCAGCAAAATCATCTCCATTGTGATCCTGATTTTAGGAACTTTGCTTGCCGGAGGCGTTGTTGGCGAAAGCGCGGGACCGCTGGATATGAAGGGCGTAGTCTACGGCCTTTTGTCCGCATTTACCTTTGCGCTCTACATGTTTGTCAGCGGGCGTGTCGGAACGAGCGTGCCTGTACTGAATAAGAGTTTTTTTATGACGACGGCTTCAGGCATCATCGTACTGTCCGTGTTCTCACCCTCCTTCCTGTGGAATGGCGCAATTGGTGAAGGGCTGTGGAAGTACGGTCTTATCCTTGGCCTTCTCGGAATTCTGATCCCGGTCTTATTCTTTGCAATCGGCATGCCGAAGGTAGGATCGGGTACGGGAGCTATACTCGGGGCCGCTGAACTCCCTGCTGCCGTTGTAGCATCCGTACTTCTGGTCCATGAGCATGTGAGTACGCTGCAGTGGCTTGGAATCCTGCTTATATTCATTGGCATAGCCGTGCCTCAAATTCGGATTTCCCGAAAAAAACGAACCCCGGCCTACGAACCCTCGGAAACGGGTGTGAATCTCTAGTTTGTTCAGGAATACAGATTGAGCCTTACGGCACGGGGTAATGAACACATGTAGACTTCTCTTTATATGATTAGCCTCGGCTGCTTTAGCCGGAGGCTGTTTTTTTTGTATAATGGAAAAAAAGAAAAGGAGTCGTGTCGCATTTAAAAAAGGGATGACTATATTTCCAATATGAGGTAATCTGAGGGGACTAATTAGCAAATAAATAACGGAGGAAAGCATTCAATGGTAATAAGACAGATGCAGATTCATGAGACGGAGCTGATCCGGCAAATCGACAGATCGGAAACCATCGGCAAAATCTATGCAATGCAGGACGGCAGGCTTCAGGATATTGCCTCCGGACATGAATGCCCGACATGGAATGAAGCGCAAACGGCAGAAATGATGGAGCGTTTTTCGAAAATGCTTCGTGGCGGCGGTATTGCTTACGGTGCCTTTGACGGAGATACGCTTGCCGGCTTTGGCGTTCTGGGGCACCAGTTTCGGGGCGAAAACCTCGATCGGCTGCAAGTGGATTTAATGTATGTGAGCCGTTCTTACCGCAGACAAGGCATTGGGTCCCGTATCATGGAAGAGCTCAGCAGGGAAGCTAAAGAGCGAGGAGCATCTTACTTGTACATATCTTCCACTGAAACGGAATCAGCGGTTAACTTCTATATGGCCGGCGGTGGGGAAATCACGGACCAGGTCGACGAAGAGCTGTTCCGGTTGGAACCGGAAGACATTCATATGCTTAAAAAGCTGTAATGACGCTCATATCATTTGAGATATACCAATGAATAGGATGAGGGTGAAGAGTTGATTGTTTATATCGGATATGTTTTGGGGGTATTGATTCTAGCAGCCGCCGGTATACTTGCCTGGAGAAATTCGAGAATTATCGCGGAACAGCGGAAAACCAAAGGCGCGATTCCCGCCGTGTCCTCTTATACCGTTCAGGTTACACGCCAGTCTGAAACAGAGACGAGCGTTAACGTGACTCCTCTGATCGAAGCGGCTTATCAGGAGCTGCAGGGGACGGTGCGCGTCAGCTTGTGCCGGATGAACGGAACGATGAGCGAGCTGAAGCTGGAGCATGCAGTACAAATTATGGAGCATACCTGTTCCGAGTATGCAGATCAGGGATCGGTTATCGAGGTTTTGACCTACTCCGAAGCTGTCAGAAATGAAGAAGAAGGCAAAGCGCTGGATCGACTTGGACAGAGATTGCAACGGTCACAAAGCTAAAGAGGGAACCCGTTCATGATGTCTGCCGTTGCCGAATCGGACAGTAACGGTTTAGTCCAACGTGACTCCTAAGAAACACGCGATTAATTGTCCATTACAGATGATAGCTGCCGCTTGGATCATTCATTACCCATTCGAGCATGCTGATCATGTCTTCAAGCCGAAGCAGCTGGGCCGTCAGAGAATCATGCACCATACTCTCCGGACGGGCAACTTCCAGGCGGCTGACCAGTGATTTTTTCTGCAAGGCAAGTTCATTGATTTTGGATTTGATCTGATTTTCGGTTCTCATGTTTAATTCCTCCAGGTGTTGTCATCTTATGTCTGATTATAGCAGGTTGCAGGCAAGATCCATAATTGTCACATATGGTTGAATCTAATCTCATTTGAGGAGCGTGGAAGAGGATGAACTTGAAACAATTAGCCGCAGAAAAAGCGGTGGAATATGTCAAAGACGGCATGCGTATCGGTCTTGGAACAGGTTCGACGGCCTATTGGGCAATCAAGAAATTAGGTGAACGGGTCAAGGAGGGGCTGTCCGTACAGGCTGTGGCAACCTCGAAGGCGTCGGAAAAGTTGGCGCTTGAGCAGGGGATTCCCCTGATTCCTTTTGATCGGATCGACGGTCTTGATCTTACCATCGATGGCGCTGATGAACTGGACCGCGGGCTGCACCTGATCAAAGGCGGCGGTGGCGCATTGCTGCGAGAGAAGATTGTTGCCTATCACAGCAAGGAACTGATCATCATTGCGGATGAAAGCAAGCTGGTGGACAAGCTTGGCAGCTTTCCGCTTCCGGTTGAGATTGTTCCTTTTGCGAATGAATGGACGATGGCCTCGTTGCAGGAGATGGGCGCAAAACCCATGCTGAGAACGGAAGATGAGCATATCTACGTAACGGACAACGGCAACTACATCGCCGACTGCCGTTTCGGCGTCATTGAGAACCCGAAGGAGCTTCACCAAACGCTATTGGCCTTGCCGGGCGTTGTGGACAACGGTCTTTTTCTCGGGCTTGCCGCAAGAGCCGTCATTGGGCACAGCGATGGCACGGTGACCGTTATAGAGCCGTAAGAATATTAGGGCGCATGCGATACAAAAACCTTTTTCAGGTGTTTATAACATAAGAGATGATTGACAATCCGGCAGGTTTCGATTATCTTTGCATTAAGATAGTACGTTTGGAGGTTTCTTGTATGGCAGACAAATCAAACAATGACGAAATGTCCCTGGAATTATTTATTGTGCTCGCACGTGCGTATAACTCGGTAGTGGCCCACTCCACCCGCGATATTCAGAGTCATGGCCTGAATACCACCGAGTTCGGCGTTCTGGATCTGCTGTACCATAAAGGCCCCCAGCCTTTGCAAAAGATTGGGGAAAAAGTACTGATCTCCAGTGGAAACATCACTTATGTAGCCGATAAGCTTCAGAAAAAGAATCTGCTTGTCCGCAAGGCGTCGCCCGATGACCGCCGCGTGATTTTTGCGGATTTGACTGATGAAGGAAAGGCCTTTTTCGAGGGGATTTTTCCGCATCATCAGCAGGTGCTGGCTCATGCCGTTGAAGGCCTCGATATGGAGGAAAAGCGTCAAGCTGTAGAACTGCTGAAGAAGCTGGGCCTTTCTGCCGAAGAAAGCTTCAAGACCGGTCCCATCGTGTAAAGCTTTATATTTCTGAATATGTTAATGTACGAAGAACAGCCCTGTCACCCGCTGCACGCGGATGAACGGGCTGTTTTTTGTATATCGGTTTGAGGTTAGAGCTTGAAGCGATGGATCTGATCCCAATGCCCCTCTCCTGCCAAAATCTCCTTCTGACGTGGTCCAATAAGATCGAAATGGGGAAAAGGATTGCGGTTGTGAATATAACGGGCGGGCAGATCATGCTGCTCGCACCATATCCTGAGGCGGTCCAGATCCGAGCATCCAACCTTGGTTACGGTCGTTATGCCGGGAAAACGCGGATCCAGCCAGTAATGGGTCAAAAAGGATATCTCTCCCCGGCTGACCGCCTTTTTCCACTGGTTAAGCTCTTCACGGTTTATGCCGAAAGCCATGGTATATCATCCCCCATCAGTTTAAGAAATCAGCCGTTTTATTCATCAGCCTTCTGAGTTTCGCTTCCGTCGATGAGCCGGCGGCCGGCGTATAGACACTGCAGCGGAGATCGGCGCTGCCCTGAACCTGCAATGAAGTGAGATCAAAGAGCATTTTGCCCATTTTAGCATGGCGGAATTCGATCACGACCTCGGGGGCGCTGCTGACCTGGCTATGCTTCCATAAGGGCAGAAATTCGGGGTCCACTTGTTCCATCTCCCGTAAAAATTGTTCATACCACGCATCCTCCACATACTGACCGTAATAGGAACGGAAGATGGACAGGAAACCCATGACGAAATGTTCCCAATTGACAGCCAATCGACGGAATTCCTTGCGGGTAAAAAGGAGCTGGATCATATTCCGCTGTTCAACGGGAATCCGGTCGAATTCAAGAAATACATGGGATGCTGCTTGGTTCCAGCCTACGATCTGACAGTGGCGGTCGGAAATGATTGTTGGACAGAAGTGAAGCTCGTCCACCATTTTTTGCAGCGACGCGCTGATCTTGGGCTCTTCCTGCTGAATAAGGCCAGCGCTAGAAGGCGTCTCCATGGCAAGCGAGAATAAGTATTTCCGTTCATCGGCGGTCAGCTGCAGCGCGGAGGCGATGCAGTCAAGCACGGAGGAGGAGACGTTGATATCTCGCCCTTGTTCCAGCCATGTATACCAAGTGCTGCTGACGCCTGCGAGCTGGGCTACTTCTTCTCTGCGCAAGCCTGGCGTCCGTCTGCGTCCTCCGGGTGGCAGGCCAACCGATTCCGGCTGGATCTTGGCGCGCTGGGATGTCAGGAACGCCGAAAGTGCCTGTAAACGGGTATCGCGATTCATGAGAAGCGCTCCCTTTCCTATTCCATATTAAACGTTAAACTTCAACATAGTATTCATTATACTAGGATAAACAACAACTTGTAATAGGATAACAGCTATGAAAAGATAATGCCATAACAGACGAGTACTGGGAGGTAACAGAGGTATGGAAAGAGTCGTGATTACAGGCGCAGGTCTGGTTTCGCCGATAGGAAATAAAGTATCAACGTTTTGGAACGCGATGCTGCAAGGGAAATCGGGAATCTCGCGGATTGATTCTTGGGATACATCGCAAATGAAGACGCATATTGCGGGCGTGGTTCGTGATTTTGATGCGGAGGGACGCTTTGGCAAAAAGGAGGCCCGGCGTATGGACCGATTCTGCCAATTTGCGCTGGCTGCGGCTGAGGATGCCATTTCGGACGCAGGTCTTTCCCTTGAGCAAGTGGACATGGAGCGGATGGGCGTGTATGTCGGTTCCGGGATCGGAGGGATTTCGACCTTGATGGAACAAGAAGAGCTTCTCCGCTCCCGGGGGGCTTCGCGGGTTAGTCCGCTGCTCGTGCCGATGATGATCTCGAATATGGCAGCAGCCATGATCAGCATTCATACGGGCGCACAGGGGCCGACCCTGTCACCGGTGACGGCGTGCTCAATCGGCAATACGGCGATCG
The DNA here is from genome assembly GCF_009807035.1 of Paenibacillus dendrobii. Lineage (GTDB taxonomy): Bacteria > Bacillota > Bacilli > Paenibacillales > Paenibacillaceae > Paenibacillus_AQ > Paenibacillus_AQ dendrobii. The sequence goes on along the minus strand of NZ_WUBI01000001.1, from coordinate 1,893,583 downwards.
GGGAAGCGTTCCGGCTGATCCGATCCGGCGGGGCGGATGTTATCATCGCCGGCGGGGCAGAAGCCGCCATTACGGAAATTTCGATGGCCAGCTTTGGGAATGCGACTGCCCTCTCCACGTGGGACGGGGATCCTGCACTAGCCAGCCGGCCTTTCGATGCCGGCCGCGACGGTTTTGTGATGGCCGAAGGAGCCGGGATTTTGGTATTGGAAAGCTTGTCGCACGCGCTGGGACGCGGTGCCCGAATTTATGCCGAGGTCACTGGCTACGGCGCGACATCGGATGCTTATCACGTAGTAGCTTCTCATCCGGAAGGAAGGGGAGCCTATCTGGCGATGAAACTGGCACTCAAGGAAGCAGGCGTGGAGCCTGCGCAGGTGGATGTCATCAGTGCCCATGCCACGAGCACGCAGGTAGGTGACCGGTCCGAAATGGAAGCGATCAAACGGCTTTTTGGAGAAGAAGCTTACCGGGTTCCGGTGACGGCGAACAAATCGATGCTGGGTCATATGTTTGGAGCTGCCGGCGGGGCGCAAGCCATCGCCATGCTGCAGATGATTCAGGAAGGCAAAATCCCTCCGACGATTAATCAGCATGTGCTTGACCCCGGATGTGATCTGGACGTAGTACCCAATGAAGCCAGAGAAAAGAATGTCAACATCGGTATTTCTAATTCCTTTGGTTTTGGAGGACATAACGCCGTGATCGTTTTTCAGAAGTTTGAGCCATAATCTCAGAAAGGTTAACTCCGGGGAAAGTGCAACCAGATATCGCAAGAAAAACTACATCTAAACGCGGTCTGTCTTCATTGAAGGTACGTCGATAAGACGTTTTTGTTAAGATATCAGAAAGGTTAACTCCGGGGAAAGCGCAACCTGATATCGCAAGAAAAACTACATCTAAACGCGGTCTGTCTTCATTGAAGGTACGTCGATAAGACGTTTTTGTTATAATTAGGAAAAGCGTGAAAATGGGAGGGGAAACAGTGCCTGTCAAAATATGTCCGGCATGCGGTGAATCCAATCCGGTAGCTGCCGGTAGTTGTAGGATGTGCGGAGCTTCCTTGGAAAAGGCCAAGGCGGTCAGGTCTTTGAAAACAGCTCCTCGCCAAGAGGTGACCAATGGAGATAGGACGGATACATCTCATACTCTTCATACTCGGCATGCTCCCCCAGGCAGCAGTTCTGCGGTTTTATCCGGTTCAGGCTGGCTTATGGTGATGCTGGTGATCGCAACGATCATATATCCGTTTGTCGGCATGATCGTTGGCGGTGTCACGGCGCTGCGTGATGACAGGGACAAGCGGGAGAACGGTGCATTTTTGCTGCTGATCAGTTTGATCATTTGGGCGATCCGTATGGTCTTACAGCGATGGTTGTTTAATTAATATTGTTTTAGGGAAGTCTTGGGTATTTCTGTACGATTGAATGGTCCTGAGAAATGGGTATATCTCTAGTAGCTTATGAAAAGAAGCCGGGAGGTATAGACATGAACAGCGAACAATTTGAGGCGGCAAGACAGTCTGAAGCGGACTATCATCAGCGTTTTTATGAGGAGAACGACATTTTTCAGGACGGAACCTGGATGTCAGAGCCGGGACCTGTCGTCATGGATATGCTGGAGCGATTGCTCCTGCATAAGGATGATTTGACCGTGCTGGATTTAGGTTGCGGCGTCGGCCGCAACACGATTCCGGTCGCCGAGCGGTTGAAAGGCTCTTTGAGCAAAATAAAGGGAGTGGATCTGCTGGAAGATGCGGCTGCGAAGCTGAGAAGCAACGCAGACGAATTCGGTGTCGGTCATTTGATCGAAGCGGAAGCGGCAGACGTGGAGCATTACCCAATCGCCGAAGATGCGTATGATTATATTCTAGCTTGCTCTTGCCTGGAGCACACCTCGTCGATGGATGCGTTGCAGCGGACGTTGGATGCGATGCAAAAAGGCACCAAGCTCGGCGGAATCCACTGCATTACAATGAGCACCGAAGTGGAAGAAGTAGACCGTACTACGGGTGAGAACACGAAGGGCCTGATTGAGCTGAACATCCCGCAACAGGAGGCTTTAGATTTGCTTGATCATACCTACGAAGAATGGAATGTGCTCATCAAGCAGGCTGTTCCGCAAAGCATCGAAGAAGAGAAGGACGGTCGCCATATTGATTTCAGATGTAACCTCGTCACCTATGTCGCTCAAAAAATTCAATAAACATCAGAACAAGCAGCCCACATGGGCTGCTTGTATTCGTAGATCATAGGAGTTGGCGATATTCCTGTATAAGTCTGTTTCTTGATTCCAATCAAGCTTTCGCGGCATTTTTTTGATGGAGCCGGGCCAGCAGCATGGACAGCAGCAATGCGATAACCAGGAAGCTGGCTATCATGCCGACCACACCGTGCCATCCGTACGAACTCCAGAAGGTGCCGCCGAGTGTTCCGCCGACACTGGAGCCCGCATAATAGAAGAATAAGTACAGCGAAGAGGCTTGTGCTTTTTCATGCGTTGCCCGGATGCCGATCCAGGAGCTGGCTATGGAGTGGGAACCGAAGAAACCAAACGTGAAAATAATAATACCGGCGATTTTAATCACCAGCAGCGGACTGAGTGTCAACAGCGCACCGCAAAGGAAGATGAGCAGCCCGATTCTGAGCATGAGAGGTCTCCCATGGGTATCAGCCATCTTTCCCATCCAGGTGGAGCTGAAAGTTCCGGCAATGTAGACGATAAAGATAAAGCCGACAATCGTCTGGCTGAGAGAATACGGCGGAGCAATCAACTGGTAACCGATGTAGTTATATAGTGAAACGAAGCTTCCCATGAGCAGAAATCCCAGCGCATACAGAATGAGCAGCCCGGGGTCTTTGAACTGATTGCCGAGTGAGCGTAGCAGCGACTTGAACCGGAGCGGACGAGCCTCGAAATGACGGGAAGGAGGCAGCAGGAACATGAAGACGATGCTAAACACCAGACCGAGGAATCCGATCGCGGCTATGGCAATGCGCCAATTCCACAGGTCGGTCAGCACGCCGGTTATCACTCTTCCGCCCATGCCCCCTATGGAATTGCCGCTGATATAGAGACCCATCACAGCTCCTAGGCTTGCAGGGGCGATTTCTTCGCCGAGATAAGCCATGGCGATGGCCGGGAGTCCGGCCAATACAATGCCGAGTATGATACGGAAAATGAGAAGAACATGAAAATTCGGTGCGAAGGCAGTGATCAGCGTCAGTACTGAAGCGGTGATCATGGCAACCGTCATGATCGGTTTGCGTCCCCAGGATTCGCTCAGCGAGCCTACGATGATCATACTGAAAGCCAGAATCAGCGTTGTCAGCGACAGCGAGAGGCTGGCCGTAACTGGTGATATGCCGAACTCCTTAGAGAACTCGGGCATCAGCGGCTGAGTATAGTAAAGGATAGCAAACGTGTTAAAGCCTCCTGCGAATAGAGCCAGACTCGTTTTGCGGAAGGCGGAAGTTCCGTGTTGTATATAACTCATGATGCGCTGCCTCTTTCTTTGAAAAGAATTTGAAAACAGATCAATTACTTTCTTAACCAAGTGTACGCCTTCGGATAAACTTTTTTCAATATCAGTATGGCATATCATTCATGCCCGGAGCCTATGGGTGAGATGAAGAGTTGAATTTTTTCGTCCGAAAGGGTAAAGTAACGGAACGAAAACTTGCATGAGCAAGATAAAGTGGAGGTCATTGTTATGCTGTTGAATATCAAATCGTACATACGCAAACCGGAGGTGGCCGAGCTGTTCTCCTATGCAGTATTCCCGGATGATCAGTCGGTCGAGAAAACCGTCAGCGAATATGAAAGCAATGAGGCGTGGCAGCTGTATGGCTATGAGGATGGAGAGCTTCTGGTAGGCTTGGCCGGATATGAGAAGACGGGGAATGAAGTGATCCTCCATCATATTGCGGTCATCCCGGAAAATCGCGGGCTAGGGTATGGCAGAGGAATGATTCTGGAGATCATGACCAAGGAGAAGCCGGAAAGAGTGATCGCGGAAACCGATGAGGAGGCTGTGGATTTTTACCGGAATCTCGGCTTTGTCGTCAACAGTCTGGGTGAGCTGTATCCAGGGGTGGAGCGATACCGATGCGTTTATGAGGTTGAGGAAGAGGATGAGAATTAAGTTTAACGCTACATTCCATGAGTGGCAGCTTGAGACGGTTTCCTAAGGAAGCCGTCTTTTTTTGGAGATCAGGCAGTTAAAACGCAGAACATTCGCATTCAAATCCGGCAAGAAAAACTCCCACTGGATTCGGTCTGTCTGCTTAATATTGCACCGATAGACGGTTTTCTTACAACATGATGCAACCAAACCTCGTTTGGATGCATCATTATAGCAGGGGGGAGGAAAGCGGACTGGATATTATACCTGGATTGAAACGAAAGGATGAGGAAGCACTTCGGATGCTGATGCAATTATACGGAGATGATCTGCTGCGCACCGCTTATTTGCTGCTCCGGGATCGGCATGAGGCAGAGGAAGCCGTGCAGGACAGCTTTATCATGGCTTATGAAAGAATTGTGCAGCTGAAGGACGACACCAAGCTGAAAAGCTGGCTCATCCGCATTGTCGTGAATCGCTGCCGCATGAAACAGAGAACCTGGAGCTTCAGAAACCTGTTTCCCTCGGCCCAAATGGAGAAATGGCTGGCAGAGGATCAAGAGCCGGGTCCTGAAGAGCAGTTGATGCAGGAATTAAAGAACGGAAGACTTACAACGGCGATACATCATTTGAGCTACATTTACCGTGAAGTGATTACACTTCATTATTTTCAGGAATTCAGCGTGAATGAAATTGCGGAGCACTTGGATCTGAACAGCAATACAGTCAAGGCCAGGCTGGCCAGAGGCCGGAATGCTTTGAGGCAGGCGCTGGAGAAGGAGGGGGATGTCGAATGGAACAAGAACAGTCACATCTGAAACAACAGCTGGAACGGGAGCTCTCCGGTCTTCAATTCAGCCAACAGGAAGAAGTCGTTCGGAGAACCCATCCAACAACGGTGCGCGGACGTTTACGAGCCTTTTGGAACAAAGAACTGGAGCTGCCGATCATTCTGCTCGGAACGGTGTTTGCGCTTCTGTTAACAGCGGCTTTTCTGTATCATGCGGCACGTCAGCCCAAATCGGAACCAGCCGTTTCCAGCGAAGCGCCGCAGCAGCGTGAATTGATTGAAACGGGTGGCAGCATCTATTGGAAGGATGAATTTGAAAGGAGGCTGGCCCGCTATGAAGATCCGGATCAAGGTTAAACAGCTTGTCTATTTTCTGGGGCTGTTGATGGTGTTCGTTTTTGCTTTTAATTACGGGACATCTTCTTCTCAGAAGTTGGCAGAGGCAGACCGGGGCGTCATGCAGGCAGAGAAGAGCGAGCAAATCCTGCATATGATCGATTCGGCTAAGCCGGATGAGCAGCTGAAACTGATTGAAGAATATATGCTAAAAGACGACAGCGGTGACTTGACCCATATCTATGATGTCTACATTGGTCCAGATGGATCTATGTATGGGGGAGGTTCTTCGGAGGTAGATACCCAGCCGGAATTCAACCTGAAGGAGCAGGTTCCATATCTGGAGCTGTATGTGCAAAGTGGAACCTCGGATCCGGCCATCAGCACAGCAGCCAAGCTGCTGACATATTACTACGACGGCTCGGGACAGTGGGAAAAGGCTGCTCAGCTGCTGACTGAAGCCCGAAAACGACTGCATATCACCCGGTATATCTATGCAAGAGATGAATTGTTCATGTTGCAGGCCAAACTGGCCGCAGAGCATGAGCAGTATGATGAGCTCCTTCGGCTGTGTGCAGACATGCTGCTGGAAAACAAAAACTCAATCAATTCAGATACCTATGTGCGCATTTCCGATTTACTCGTGGAGTATGCCATGTCCGACGGAAAAGCAGCTGAAATGCTGAAACAGATTCAGGATGAGATGGAGCGGCAAAAGAACCAAATGAAGGATGGGGACGTCGTCAAACTGCAATCGGAACAGCTTCAGGGGATCCTGGACCGGCAGAATAAGCTCTCCTCCAACAAGATCAAGACTGGAGCGGAGGTCTCCGGCACGATTACCAAATCCAATGGGGAGCCTCTAGCTTATGCCGGGGTCTTTCTGCGGAGGGAGGAAGACATCAACCGCAGTATTTTCGATATGGAGCCGTATCAGACGATGACCAATGGCAAAGGAGAGTATACGTTCAAAGGGGTTGTACCAAACTCCTATAAGCTATTCCTCGGGGTGAATCTAAGCCAAATCAGCGGCTGGACATGGCCCGTATTGCCAGATGACGGCTGGATCGATCTGAGAGGGCAGTCCAAGGTGCAGGAGGATGTGGTCTTCCAGCCACTGATGGAACTGAAATCGCCTGTGAACGAAGACGTTGTAAGGGATAAAACCATGACTTTTGAGTGGGAGCCTGTGGCGGGTGCAGCGTACTACAATTTGAATATAGGCATGAAGCTGCATTCGGGTTCCACAAGCAGAGCGGTCAGACAAGGGATTACCACGCCCCGGGTACAGGTTCAGGCTGAAGACCTTTATTATGAAATATCGGGTATTTCCTCATATTCGCACGGCAAGGAGCAAGAACAACTCGATCCTCTGTCCCTGCTTGGATATGCGAACGCGAAGAATCAGTTTTCGTGGAGCGTCGAAGCCTACAGTGCCGATGGCAAGCTGCTGACCCGAAGCAACGGATATCGTCTCAGCAATGATTTGACCGGAAATCTGCCCTTCTTTTATTTGAAGGAACGGACGTTAACGGAGGCCGACGAGATGCTGCTTGCCGGAAAGCTGGATGATGCGGAAGCCATGTATGAAGCCGATGCAGACCGTGACCCTTCGGATGCGCATTCTCTGCATATGATGCTAATGATCCTCAAGGGGAAAACCTCGCTGCTGCGAGGAGCTGGAACGGCGGATGCCGAAGAGAAGAAGTCTATGGATGCTCAGCAGATCGATATCCTGAAAAAGTTGGTGGAACTGCATCCCACGGAGAATTATTATGAATGGCTTGCTGACTATTATTTTAAACAGGCGGATTGGAATCGATATAACCGTTACTATGCCATTGCGGAGTCGATGAGACCATTCAAAGATAACAGCTACAGCGATGGTAACCATGCGATGGCCCTTATGAAACAGGGAAAAACCGATGAGGCGAAAGTGTACCTGAAGAAATCCATCGAAAACGACAAAAGCCACCGGTTTATTGGTGCTTACCTTGCATTATTCTTATATTCGGGCGGCTCATTGGATGAAGGAATACAGCTGGCCGTCAAGTATCCGGATCGGATGGGTTATAACACTCCGGTGGATTGGGAGGAGTTGCTGATTGCGATGAAGCGGGAATCGGCGATAAACCCCGGCTACAAGGCTGTGCTGAAGGATAAGATTGCACAATACAATCACGGCAAAGACGAAGAGTTGAAACGCTGGCAGCCTGCTTCGGAATCGGGTCTGACTGCCTTGAAAAATTTCATGACAGCGCTCGCGCATGTCAGCTGACTTAGGCAGACATTGATTTTCACAGAACTTATGTAGTCCCAGAGCTTTGTCCCTTCCCACTTTCAATATACGTTCATACACTGCTATGGATGAGTACAAGGAAATGGAGAGGAGGCGAAGATGATGGCGGTTCCTTATACGGCAGTCGGCGATTCACTGACAGTCGGTTTTGGCGCCATGCCTGGCAATGGCTTTGTACCGGTTTATCGGGGGATGGCTGAGCGCAGAATAGGAGAATTCGTATCTTACGAGAACTTAGGAATAAATGGGCTGACTTCATCGGAATTGTATGCAAATATGAAGCGCAGCCCGCGGTTTCGAAATTCATTGAAAGAAGCGCACATCATAACCATTTCCATAGGGGGCAACGACTTGATCCGGGCTGCGAAAAGCGCGTCTCCCCAAAATATTACGCAGAACTTTAACAAAGCCCTAACGGAGTGCCAATCCAATTTCTCCGGTATCATGCAGACACTGGGCCAGCTTAAGTCAGGAAGCAGATCTTCATATATCGTGCGGGCTGTTGGACTCTATAACCCTTATCCGCAAGTGGAGGCTGCGACGCTGTGGGTTCAACAATTTAACCGTTATATTAACGGCTACTGGGGCGGGAATTATGCGGTGGCGAATATTTTTTCTTCTTTTCAAGGGAGAGAACATGAACTGTTGTCCTTCGATCATCTTCACCCCAACGGAAGAGGTTATAAGGTGATAGCAGAGCACTTACACCGCCTTGGATATTATCCACTAGCGTAAAAGACGTATGCACGAAAAAACAGACCTGCTGGGGTCTGTTTTTTCGTGCAATAAAAAGGTGAAGTCATTATTTTTTCATTAGGCTGAGAACGGCCCATTTCCGTTCCTGACGTTTTTTGTATTTGGGAAGCGAGCGATAAATATGGATGGATTCCTGAAATGCTTCCTTGGCCTCATTCTTGCGGTCGAGCGCCTTGTACATCATCCCTAGCAGATAGAAGCCTTCGCAGGAGGAGGATTGTATCTCCTGAAATCGATGTACATAATCCACGGCTTTATCACGGTCGCTGTTTTTGTACACATCCGCCAGACGCAGGTACGGCCGGCCGTACTTGACGCGGGGATTGATCTCCAGTGCCTTTAGAATGTAAGCCTCACCTTGTTGGATGTTGCCTTGCCGTAAATAGACGGTCCCAAGATCATCCCAGAACTCGGCGGAATCCTCGGACTGGTACTCGATCGACTCGAGTAGCTTTTGCGCTTCAGCATCTCTTTTACGGTCAATCAGCAATCTTGCCAGCTCGTGCTTCGATGAGACATCATTTGGATTCATGCTAATTTGGGTGCGGAGTTTGGAGATTTGTCCCATCCGTTTAAAGGGCTTGGTCAAACTAGGCAGTACGCCGACGAAGCGCCGATCCAGCAAATAAACGATTACCAATATAACGAGTATGGCCAGGAACGGGTTTCCCAGCAGCCTCCATAAGAGAATGAATCCGAAAATTTTCCCCATCTATTGTCCTCCTGATTCTTTTCATTGAAAATGCTAAAAATCAAATTAGAGATCTTTACTCCAGTTCGACTTATGTCGATAATGCGCTGCGGACACTCAAGATATATTTCGATTGGTCCAGCGGATTGACCCCGTGACGCTTCCGCTCGGCATGAACCTCGCGAGGGCACTCCTGATATCCGTAGAATGAAGAAGCCATGACCCCCCTGCCGCTTGTCATCGACCGGAGCCTGATCGGATATTCGAGAGAAGTGGCCGCAGGTATGATCCCTTCAATCATGCATCTTCCCTGAAGGATGGAAGGAGCATCGAATTCCGCTCTCATCTGTACTAGCTCACTCATGACTTTGCCTCCATATTCCTCTGGGACGGTGATCCGGAAACGGAGCACCGGTTCAAGCAGGGAAGTTCCCGTGCTTGCGAGCCCGTTCATGATGCCCATCGGCGTGGCAACAACAAAGTCCAGCGGATGGGTGTGCCAAACATGATGCTGGCCTTCGATCAGAGTCACCTTCAGATCGGTGACTTCCCATCCATGCAGCCCCTGCGTCAATGCATCAGGTACACGCCGCTGTACTTCATTCTGATAACTGGACAGCAGATCCTCGTTGCGCACGATTGAACTATAGATCAGACCGCTGCCGCGGGGCAGCGGCTCGATGGCAAAACGCAATATCGCCCAGCAGGGCTTCGGCATGGTATAAGCAATGAAGCCTTCTCCTGCTCGCGCAGGCGTTTCCTTATATATGACGGCAGGCTGACTGAACTCTGCCTGCAAGCCGTAACGGGTAAGCAACAGACTGGAGAGAATTTCGAGCTGGATAGCCCCCATGACCTTGAGATGCAGCTCACGTTCGGATTGCAGCCACTGCAGATCGAGCAGCGGATCTTCCTCGGTAAGCTCTTGAAGGGCCTCCACCAGATCCTGATACCGGGATTCCTCTTTTGCGAGCACCTGAACGGTCAGGAGTGGTATGGCGAGAGAGGGGGAAGAAGGAATGCCAGCCGAGCTGCCGAGAATATCCCCGATCTGAGACTGGCTGAGTCCATATACGGCTGCGATGTCTCCAGCATGCAGCTGGCCGAGATCGGCATGCTTTTGGCCGTTCATTTTGCGAATTTGGGTTACTTTTTCCTGTACATCCCGGGTCTGATTCACAACAGCATCCCTGTTTTTGAGCGATCCACGGTACAATCGAACGAATGCCGTCCGCCCCATCAGCTTGTCTCGCTCGATCTTGAATACGATGCCTGCCAGGTCTTCCGTATCGTCTCCAGCAGGGCCAGGCAAATAGTCCACTGCTGCATCCAGAAGCTCTCGGATACCAACTCCCCGCTGAGAGGAGCCGAAGCATACGGGGAATGCCAGGGCTTCATGGCTGAGGTTCTGCAGCTTTTCTTGCAGCTCCTGAATTGAAACGTCTTCGCCTTCGATGACCCGGTTCAACATTTCATCGTCCAAATCGGCGATAGTCTCCATGATGGAACGGCGGGTTAGGCCAAAGCCCTCTATATCCGATTCAATGGCCCAGACAGGCTTCATTCCTGTGAATTCCTCACCTTCACCATCGGGGGATTGCAGTGGGGCGATATGAGTGGATAATAGGCGTTTGATATCCTGCATGATATGAGTGACAGACACGCCTATACGGTCCATTTTGTTGATGTAAATTAACGTGGGTATTCTCATGGACCGCAGGGCATGCCATAACATTTCGGTCTGGGCTTGCACGCCTTCCGCCGCGGATATGATCAAGATGGCACCGTCCATAACCCGCATCGAACGTTCGACTTCCGATAGGAAATCGACGTGACCGGGCGTGTCGACCAGATTGATATGAACATCCTTCCAGATTAGTGAGGTGGCCGCAGAGCGGACGGAAATCCCGCGTTCACGTTCTACCTCCAGCGAATCCGTCTGGGCGGTTCCATGATCCACGCTTCCTATGGCCCGTATCGTACCGCTTTCGTACAGCATATGTTCCGTCGTTGTCGTCTTGCCAGCATCCACATGTGCGAAGATGCCAATATTTCTAAGGGATTTTGCTGTCATGGGTTTATGTAACACTCCATCTCGTTTTCTCCAAGATTCATGGGTTCCGGATTTGTTTTTATTATTATAGCATGCATAATCAAGCCGGAATGGAGGACGGGAACTGAGATTTCCGGATTTTTGTCCCGTGCAAGAGAGCTTAGCTTAGTCATGCTGGTTAGGTCCGGAGACGATTTCATATCCGAGGATTGAATCCATATAGAACTATAGTTTATTTTGTTAAATTATGCCATATCTGATTTCGCTCGAAGGGGATGTATCCGGAGGATGGATGGTCATCGTCTCGTCCGTACGAAGCAAGAGGATACCACTTGAATACAAAGTAAGGTTGTGACGCTCACCGCCGTATTCCTCAATGGAATGCGGCATTTTTTTGCACCGGGGAGAATGGCTTGGCTATACTGATGATAAAGGTTACCACTCAAAAATATCCGCGAGGAGGAAAAATGATGAACGAGCGATTGAGCTGCCAGATCGAATTTATCCGCGAGGTAGACAAGCTGAAGACGATATTCCGGCAGACATACCTGATGGATTCGACACGGAACGAGAATGATGCAGAACATTCCTGGCATATCACGCTGATGGCATGGCTGCTGGAGGAACATTCGACCAACAAACAGGTAAACATCCTGCGGGTCATGAAAATGCTGCTTGTTCACGATGTGGTCGAGATCGATGCCGGAGATACGTTTGCTTATGATGAGCAAGGACAGGAGGGCAAGTTTGAGCGGGAGAGAATGGCAGCAGAGAGGATTTTCGGGCTTTTGCCGCCGGATCAGTCCGAGGAAATGATGGAGCTGTGGCTGGAATTTGAACAGCGAAAAACAACGGACTCGCTTTATGCTGCAGCAATGGACCGGATCCAGCCGCTCTTTCATAATTACTATACACAAGGTAAAGCATGGCAGGAGCATGAGGTGACTTCCGGCAGGGTTCTTGCACGTATCGGCTTTCTTGAGACGGAATTACCAGATGTCCATTCACTGGTGTGCCAGTTGATCCACGATGCCGTCGATAAAGGCTATCTGCTTCCCTAATGGAGCGAAAGCAAGTCTATGTAACTAGGTATTGTTTCATATTGTAAGGAAAATGTATTTATTTACCAAGATAAACAAGGGTCTTTGGAACTAAATTTTTTTTAGGGATGAAAAGAAGCAGACCATTCGCCGATAAATAGCTTGAGGTGATACGGATGGCCAAAAAAGGACAGACTTTCTGCTCTTACAGTTTGGATACCAAGAAGAAGGCTGTGGACATGCGTCTTCAAGGAATGACCAAAAAAGAAGTGGCCGAAGCGTTGGGGATAGCCGATATCGGCCGACTGAAGGTATGGATGAGAAAATACCGGGAGCAAGGGGACTCCGGTTTAGTAGACCAGCGGGGACGCTCCAAAGAAACGCTTCATATTCAAGGAATGCAATGATAATGTACCTGAATACAACCAAGGGAGAGAAGCCTGATGACGGGGCTTCTTTTTCAATTGCGAAAAAATGTCGTGGCAATCGTGTATTTTTAAAGATTCATGGAGGATCGTCCATACAGGAAGGTTATCCGCGTACATATGTATATTTGTGAGGATATGGATATCCGAATTTCAAAGATACAAGATGGAGGTGTCTGTTATGCAAAGCCGAAGCGGCAATCATGCCAAAGGTATCGATGTATCACACTGGCAGGGGATAATCGACTGGAAGCAGGTGAAGAATGCAGGCTATTCCTTTGTATTTATGAAAGCGACGGAAGGAACGAAATTGGTTGATGACCGTTTCAGGGTTAACGCTCAAGGTGCCCGATCGGCAGGTTTGCTGACTGGAGCATATCACTTAACGAGGGCAACACAGCCGGCGGATGTCAAGGTTGAACTGGAGCATTTTGTACAGGTCATTGCGACCGCAGGAGGAATCGATTCCTTCAAGCTGCCGTTCGTGCTGGATATCGAAACGAAGGAAGGCGGGACAAGGACGAATATCTCGGCGATCGTGCATGAATGGGTACGGCAATTCAAGCTGCGGACAGGCCGGAGTCTTATGGTATATACCTTTCCAAGCTTTATTGACTCATCGCTCGATAGTACGTTCGGAAGCATTCCACTATGGTACGCCTACTACAGCAGCGGTACTCCGGCCAATAAGGGCGGCTGGAATGCATGGGAGTTTATTCAGTACACCAATAAGGGCAAAGTTCCTGGAATCAACGGAAACGTAGATTTGGACGAATATAAAGGAAGCGAGGCGGACCTGATGGCGGCATACAATTCACCAAAATCTGAGTCGGGATCGAAAATACCTGCCTGGAAGGAAGCGGGAAGACAATGGCTGATTGATCAGGCTGGGATCAGTACGGATTGGAAGGCGGACGACCCGCTGGATATAGGTACCCTGGGTGCCATTTTGTCTAAATATACCGAGTCAGTCGTCGGCAAAAAAGAATGAGTAAGACAGGCAGCTGACCTCTAAAATAGGCACTACTTCTCTTATCAAATGGGGAGGTGTCTATGCCAAGTGTCCCTGTAATCACATACTTTAGTATATGTTACAGGGAAGGAGGGAATGGAATGAGCGGAGTTGTTGGCGGAGTTGGTTGTTGCAATCCTTTCGCTTCTACAGGTGCCATTTTGGTTCTCTTTATATTGCTGGTTATTATCACGCGTTCTTTCTGGTGTTAGTCGATTTGATTCTCCTATAGATCGTGGCTTTTTTCGGGATCGCCTGATTGCGGCTTTAGAAACCGCTTCAGGCGGTTTTGCGTTTCACTTTGATTCAATTCAGCGAGGCCGGGTATTCACATTCAAGAGGTGAATGACATGGACAAGAATAAACCCGCTAAAGAGCCGGTAAACTTGGATGAAGAGCACGAAAGGAAACATATGGATCACCCAGAGCAATACTTAACAGACAAAGAAAGCCTCTTTGACCGATTCGAAAGCGAACGAAATGTGGATCCGATTCCGGTTGAAGAGTTGAACGAGAAGGTTAAGGATGAACGCAATAAGGAACACAGCAAGGACATGTCTTCGACGGAGAAAAAATACGGCGTGGACTATGATTGAGAAAAAGAGGAGATCCCGTCCTATAGGACGGGATCTCCTCTTTTTTTGCTGTGAAACTTACGCGGAACCCAGGTGAATGGACGCCCCTGTTGGCTAACAGCAGTCGTGCATCAGTCTGTAAAACGAACCTGTTCGCTAATCCTTGGCTGACAAGGTGATTAAATTGAGAAGAACGGTTACCGCTCCCAGAATGATGCTGCTCCACATCACATTGGATTCAACGGTATAGACAAACGGGAACACGATAAACCATGCGCCGGCCAGCAGTGAGATCCAGTTTTGCCAGGATCCCCATCCCGAACTGGAGAAAGCCCACAAGGATACAATCAACTGTACGGCTCCGACAATGACACTCGTCCAGAGGGCACCCTTATCGTCGGAATAGCCCGCAATCCAAGGAGCCATAACGAACCAGATACCGATCAGGGCGACAATGGTATTATCGACACTTCTTAACTTCATCCACACACCTCCGTTTAAGATCAATGCCAACACGAGGGTACGTAAAAATCATATGCAATAAAATGTGGATCATTACAAGAATATGTAAACAGGGACATTACAACCGGCAATAAGCGACTTTAATGTTCAGTTTGTAGAATACAAGTGATCAGCTTAACCGTTGGTAGCCGGTGACTTTGAAAGTGAAGAAGCAGAGCCTGGCGTAGAGGATCTGCACGGATCGCAGGCAAAAAAGAAGAGGCGGAACGGAGCCGCCTCAAGTTCTTTATGATCTGGATCGCCGGTTTACGCCTCTGGGTCCACCGCCGTGATGACCTCCACCGCTGTGATGACCTCCACCGCCTCCAGGACCTCCCGGTCCCCCAGGTCCGCCGCCGTGATGGCCTCCTCCGGGTCCTCCCGGACCGCCAGGCCCACCAGGGCCATGATAGCCTCCGCCCGGGTAACCTCCAGGAAAATTAAAATACCACCAAGGGTACGGGTAAGGATATGGATAAGGATAGTAAGGATATGGATAAGGGGATGGATAGAAGCTAGAGGATGGGGTGTAAGGATTGTAAGACATTCGCATTCCTCCTGTAATTACGATTTATATCACAGGGTATGCAGGAGCCCGGAATCGTGATCTTAGCCCGTTAAAAATGGGCGTATGCCAGGCATTTCTCTAAATTTAACTGATTTTAATGAATGTATAAGGAATTCTTCATGTTTCAATCGACGGGTTTCTGTATATTAATAGGTATAACCCCCTTTGATATATAGTACGGATTTGACCTTGTCGATATTGAAACCGGCAGGGTTCTTTTTTTATTCCTTCTACCGCTTGTATTGCTACATATGCGTGAATCAGGGAAACATCATTATGATAAAACGGAAAACGGATATGCCTTGAAAAGGCACATCCGTTTTGGTTGTTATTTTTGGTAAGCTCTCATTTTTAATTGGTCTCTGTGTTGTAGCGACTTATATAGATGAGGGTGGATTTTGTACCAGCTTGCATGCTTGAAGATGACGACGTAATTTTCAAGTGGAGGCTTCATTGCGTCTGTTCCCTTCTGTAAATCCACGCGATTCATCGCAATTCTGACCATTTCTTTGTTGATGTTCTTCCCGTTTGACGGGTCAGGATTACCATATAGGCAAACTTCAACCGTACCTATACCGTTATTCTCAAGCAGGATTTTGCTGTAGGCCAAAAGCGTTTCCGACGCGTCCATCATCCATTGTTCCGGATTAGCTGCTTCATGCCTCAGGGCCACGGTGACCGTTTTATTGTTTGCCCCCTGAAGCTGGATATCCCTGGCTTGTGCGACTTCGATGACTCCCTCGCCGGATGCGCGAGCAAGAACAAGCTTGACGTTCTCGCGGGTGACTTCAGCTTTGGACCAGATATCCTTTTTTTGCGCGACGTTGACTTTGGCCGGCTCTGTATTCCGCGAACAGGAAGCCAGCAGGAAGCACGCGGCAAGCATCATGTAAATAACCTTAAAAGGCGATCTGGGCTTCAACTTCATCCCCCTTTCTCTAAGCATGATACAAATGAAGTCTATCAGAAGCGGAACCAGAATGGAATACATAAACCATTTATGACAAATTAGACAAAATGCCGTTACAAATCTTTAATCTCTCTCATCTACTAATGCTAGAAAGGAGAGATTCATATGAAAAGTCATTCGTTTGCGCGTGACCGTGTGATCCGTCTTCGCAGAGGACAATCCATCAGATTGGTGTGTGGTTTCCCGTTAATTACCCGTCGTATCACACTCCATCCCGGTGAATTCGTGGTCGCTACTTGTGATGCCAGTCCAAGAGTGATCGTCGTCGGCTGCCAAGATTTTAATCGCAGGATCCGGATTCATCTTTTGCCCGGGCAGCAACTCATTGTCCGCTGCCGCCACTAAAACGTCTTGCCATAACTCATGCAACCTGGCGCTGGATTACCAGCGCTATTATTATGTGGATAATTTATTCTTTTTCACAAAAAAAAGTGTACATATTCTCCTATTGATTTTATAATACCAATAACAAAAGGAAAGATTTAGAAAGTTTGGGATGTCGGGTGGAAGGTGGGTTTTCACCTTGCAGGGAAGGAACATTTTTATGTAAGCGCTACCGGAATTATTCTTAACTCTTTTAGATATTTCATTAATGGACTAAATACGGACAGGAGTGGTGAAGGGTGTTTGATTTAATTATTATCGGCGGAGGACTAGGCGGCTGCGCGGCTGCTTTGGCGGCATGTTCGAAGGGATTAAAAGTATTGATGACCGAAGAAACGGACTGGATCGGCGGACAGAGCACCTCTCAAGCTGTGCCTCCGGATGAGCATCCATGGATTGAGGAGTTTGGCTGCACGGCGAAATATCGCCTGTATCGTGAGAATATCCGTACATTCTATATGAAAAATATGCCGGTTGCCGATGCAGTCCGTAGAGAAGGATTTAATCCTGGGGCAGCCATCGTCAGCAATATTTCCCATGATCCCCGGATTTCCGTACATGTATTACATGAGATGTTAAGTCCGTATTTGCTGACCGGCAGGCTTACGCTGCAGATGGAAACCCAAGCCATTTCAGTGGCAAGGAAAGAAAGGTTGCTGCAAAGTGTTGAGCTGGTATCCTTGCGAACCGATGAACGGATGACGGTGGAAGGGCGGTATTTCATTGATGCGACGGAGATGGGCGACATTCTGCCTTTGGCTTCCATGGAATATGTCACGGGCTCGGAAAGCCGAGCGGAAACGGGCGAACTGCATGCCACGGAGCAAGCTGATCCGGACAATATCCAGGGCTTTACCTATGTGCTGGCCTTCGAGTACGACGATAACGGCAGCCATGTGATTCCCAAACCGGAGATGTACGATTTCTGGAGAGAATACCAGCCTGACCATTGGCCCGATAAAATGCTCAGCTTGGTCGGTCCGCATCCCGTTACGCTGGAACGCAGAGAATATGCCCTGTTCGCGGACGGAGAGAAGTTCCCCCTCTGGAAGTACCGCAGAGTATATTCCAAAGACCAATATGATATGAAGGATGCGCGTGAGGTGACTTTGCTCAACTGGCCGCAAAACGATTACTTTATCGGCAACATTTACGATGTGCCTGAGGAAGATAAGAAGAGTCATCTGCATGGTGCGCAGCAGCTCAGTCTTTCCCTGTTGTACTGGCTGCAGACCGAAGCTCCGAGACCGGATGGAGGCACAGGTTACCCTGGGCTGCGGCTTAGGGGAGACGTACTCGGAACGTCAACCGGCTTTGCCAAGGCTCCTTACATTCGCGAATCCAGACGCATCAAGGGGCTCTATACCATAACGGAACAGGATGTTTCGCCCGCAAGCCAGCCTGCTAAATCCGCCAAAAAATACGAGGACCGGATCGGCGTAGGCTCATACAGCATCGATCTTCACCCGAGCTTCACCGGCATTACCTATGTGGATATTCCGGCCCTGCCGTACCATATTCCGCTTGGAGCGCTGATTCCGCGGGATATGGACAATGTACTGGCCGGGAACAAGAATATCGGGACGACGCATATTACCAACGGCTGCTATCGGTTGCATCCAACGGAATGGAATATAGGAGAGGTATGCGGGGAACTGGCGTTTTACTGTATCCGGCATCACATGACACCTGCAGAAGTTCGGGAAGACATGGAAACGTTAAGCGACTTCCAGCAGGTCCTTCGCGATGCCGGGGTAGAGTTGGAGTGGCCTGAGGAATTTTACGAGCTGCGATAAAAGAGCGGCGTGATAGCCTGATAGAGAATTGGATATTTCATTGGGAAGAGGCGGATAAGGCAGCCTTCCGTATACACCGGAACAGGCTGCTTTTTTGTGGGATATAAATCATCCAGGCAGTTAGGAGGGATCGCAAGCGAAGCGGCTAATTCTCACAACGCTGCATTGGAAAAGCCGCTGCATAGGAAAAGATCCTGCGGGGAACCTTATCATGGAAATGAATTTTGCCGGAGGTGAAATGACCATGAGAAAAAAAGCCGCAGCCTTTCTTCTGTCCGCAACCATCTGCATGATCCTGGCTGTTCCAGCGTGGGCCGAAGGAGATTACAACATGCACCAACAGATGAATAATGTCGGTCAAAACAATACGGTAACCGAAGATGTCAGGGATTTGAGACATGATCTGAAACGGGATACGATCCGTACAAATTCCTTCGATGATACCGGAGTCCATAGAACGAATTGGGGATTTCTCGGATTGTTCGGCCTGCTCGGACTTGCCGGTTTGATGAACCGGAATCGGGATCCTAGACGTTAATCAACGTATAGAAGCGCACCGAGGCATTATGTGAAAATGGCAGATCGCAGCGGTAATCCGCCGGATCTGCCATTTCTGCATGCCTTCAGACTCAATGCTCTCGAATCCACTCGAACATTCTCTGAATAGCCGTCATATGCGTTTCGTAAGGCATATGGTGTCCGTAACCCTCATACCAATGCAGCTGGACATCCTTTCCGAGTTCCTTCAGTCTGTCGTACATCCGCATACCATGGCTGGAATCCACCTGAGCATCCTCGCTTCCGTGGATAATCAATACCGGACAAGCAATGCGTTCAGCCATAAGAAGCGGTGAGCGTTCTTGATATGCTTCTGGCGCTTTTGACGGATTCCCGATGACCCGCTTCAGCATGCGCCGAAGATCTACACGTTCTTCATAGGTTTGGGCAAGATCCGACACGCCGCCCCAGAGGACTAGATGCGAAAGGTATCCCGTATCGGCTGCAGCGTAGGTCGCATTGACAGAGCCGCGGGAGAAACCCATAGCGGAAATGCGCGTGGTATCGACAAACGGAAGGCTGGCGAGCAACCGGCAGGCTGCAGGCACATCCTCCATATCCCCGCCGCCGAATTCATCCCGTCCTTCGCCGCCTTGCGTTCCGCGGTACACCGGGGCAAAGACGATGAATCCGCTGCGAGAAAAACGTTCCAGCCATTCGGTCTTCACTTGGCCCACCCGGCCGATGCCTCCTCGGCAATAAATGAGTACAGGCCACTGCTGTTCGTTAATATCCTGACGTTCTTCTACAATATTATTAGCGATCACCGTCATGGGTAATCCGGTTGTTCCATAGAATCGTTGAACATGCGTTTTCAGCTCATTCGGGTTGATTTTGTAACCATAGGGGAGGGAAAGATAGCCCTTTACTTTATATTCGCCGGAACGGTAGGTCATATGAATCATCATGTTTATCATCAGCCTTTTTGCGTTTGTTATCCGGAATAATTGCTTGGATGAATGTGATTGTACTCCTGTGCGAAGGAAAAGAGAAGCCCGGCATCCTGAAGGTAGGGGGAAATAAAATCGGGCGCCCCTTTCGGGACGCCCTTTCATGGGAGAGGAGAAACCGGACGAAGAGCTTATGGGGAAACGTAAGCTTTCCGCGGTTGTCTACGACATTCGTTTGATGTCGATAGTTAAAGCATTCCCCGGATAAGCCGTTTTATACATCCTTGCCAAAATTAGAGGACCGAGGTTTCATTTTTCAAATTCAGGGTGGTTGTGGTACGATATCGTCAGAAATAGACCATATTCATGTAAATACATGAACAATCGATTTTTATACGTAGAATGGGTGAGCATAAGTGAGAGTGGTAGCGGGCAGTGCCAAAGGAAGACCGCTGAAAGCCGTTCCGGGTATGGGGACGCGGCCGACGACGGACAAAGTCAAGGAAGCGATTTTCAGCATGATCGGCCCTTTTTTTGACGGGGGAACGGCTCTTGATTTATTTGCCGGAACAGGCGGATTGGCTATTGAAGCTTTAAGCAGAGGCATGGATAGGGCCATTTTTATTGATATGGATCCCAAAAGCATTGAAACCGTCCGGGCCAATTTGAAAGCGACAAGGCTGGAAGAACGGGCCGAAATCTACCGCAACGAAGCGGAACGAGCGCTTAAGGTACTGGCGAAACGGGATATATCGCTCGATGTTGTATTTTTGGATCCGCCGTATCGTATGAAGACCGGGGACAAGCTGATGGAGATGATGCATGAAAGAGACATGCTGAAAAGCGGTGCAACCATCGTTCTTGAGCATGAATCCGGTTATGAATATCCTGAAGAATTCGGTTTCTTTTCATGTATTCGCCATGCGGTGTACGGAGAAACGGCCGTATCCATTTATAAATATAACGAAAACAAAGCGGATTTGTCCGGGTGACGAAGCCGCAGAGGAGATCGATGATCATGTCAACGAATAAACGTGTGGCGGTATATCCGGGCAGTTTCGATCCGGTTACGATGGGACATCTGGATATCATTCAGCGGGCTGCAAGGCAGTTTGACGTCCTCATAGTAGCGGTGCTCAACAATCGCAGCAAGCAGCCGCTTTTTTCGATTGAGGAACGGATGGATCTGATCCGTCAAGTAACCGCACATCTTCCTAACGTAGAAGTGGACAGCTTTCGCGATTTAACCGCAAATTATGTCCGGCAGCGAAATGCGCAGGCGATCGTTCGCGGTGTGCGGTCCGTGACGGATTTTGAATATGAATTCCAGATGGCTTCCACGAATCACAAGCTGAATCCCGAAGCCGAAACGGTATTTATGATGACCAATCTTAAATATTCCTATGTCAGTTCCAGTATAGTCAAAGAGATAGCGGCATTTCATGGCGATGTAAAGGACCTTGTTCCACGGGAAGTAGAGCAAGCATTAAGGTTGAAATATCCTAGTTAACGGGATTTCTTCCGGTAGAGCTGCAGTATCATGAACAGCATAGAACAGCCCAGCATAATGGCCAGCAGAGTGCCCTGCCATTGGAGCAATTGGGGCAGAGTCTTCCACAGGTTGAAGATTTCGCCCATATCTGCGGGGATATCTCCCCGGTTGTTGAATACAGAGTTGGTGTTTTTCGGAAGATAACTGATGAAAGGCCATAAAACCCAGGTGGCACCGAATGCGACCAAGCCATGGAGAAGACGGATGAGAGTGAACCGGAGCCAATGAATCCCGGCTTTTCTGAGAACCGACATGGATTGCAAAATCGCGCTGATGCCGCTAAATCCAAGCAGGGCGGAGATGATGGACCATTGCAGCCTGTCTGATAACATCGCTGTACTGGCCTCTCTCGCTCCGAGATGCACTTCAAAAAGCCCTGATACTGCATATGGCGGGAGTTGACCCGGCATGAACCGTCCGGTGATTTGAACGACGACCGCAAAAATGATGATATACCCGCCGACCATCATCAAGGTTTGAACGGCATTGGTTACCGAATCTCCCAGCAGTCTGCCGAAGCCGCGTCCGTCCTTGGCTCGCGCCCGTTTGGCTGACTGTATGGAGCGGTACAACAGCGAACGCTTTACATTGCCTTTCGATTCTTTCGCGTCCTTCGCGGATGCATGCGGGATAGAGGCTTCCTTTGAAAATGGTCCGTTCCTGCCGGCAAGCAGGAATGCCAGAAGTCCGGAAAGCCAGTGCACCGCAAGGATGATATATCCTGCCGTCGGTTCATGCATCAGTCCTGTAGCAATCACGATCAAAATAAGCATCGGATTGCAGAAATGGGAGAGTGCGGCGAGTTTATTCGCATCCGTGGCGCTCAAATCCCCCTGATCGTACAGCTGCTTGGCTGCCTGGGCTCCACCGGGAAACCCGGTTGTCATACCCATCGCAAGCACCCAGCCACCGATTCCGGGAATCTTGAAAAGCCGATTCATCAGAGGTTCAAGCCATGCTCCAAGGGCATGCACCCAGCCATAAGCGATCAGTATTTCAGATAGCACAAGAAAAGGAAGCAGCGCCGGGAAAACAATCTGCCACCACAATTGAAGTCCCTGCAGCGAAGCCTGGAAGGCGGGGGCTGGAGAACTGACAACGGCAGCCACCAGCGCAAGCGCACCTGCACCAAGCAGAAAAGTCGAGGTAGCGGGCGTAAAGCGGAGAGGGGCTTTTTTTTTCATGATTTTCACCTCTTTTGAGTAAACATAGCTAGTACCCAATCTATGCGGGTAAGACAACCATAAGACCAGGGAGCAGGATGGGAATGAGAGAAGGGAAAAGAATGCAGATAACGAAAAAACGGGAAGGGCTGCGACTGATCCTCTACCTTTTCATGGTAGCCCTGCTGGTGTACGTAACGGTATATATGCCGACACCGTATATCATTTACCAGCCGGGAAGCGCGGATGAAGTCAAGCCTATGCTTTCGGTTAAACATGGGGATCACGACGAGAAGGGCGCATTTATGATGACAACCGTGTCAGCCAGCTACGCGAATCTTGTGATGCTGGTGGTTTCTGCTTTTAATCCGAACGCTGAGATTGATCAGAAACAGTCCAGGCTCGGCGACAAAAGCGAGGATGAATATGCCGCTGAGCAGGTGTACCTTATGAGTGATTCCCAGTCCTCCGCTATGGAGGCGGCATATCACGAAGCGAATGTCCCGTACAGCATCGTACCTCAGTATTTGTTTATATTTTCCACGCCTGAGGGAGACGAGGCACGGAAAAATTTCAAACCAGGCGACCGTTTGTCTGAAGTGGATGGTAAAAAAATTACGAATAATGAGAGCTTGAGCCAATTTCTTAAAAGCAAGAAGGTGGGAGATCAGGTTACCGTAAAGCTGATCCGCGGCGGCAAGACGCTAGAAGAAAAAGTGAATCTGATTGCGCTGAAGGACAAGGATACGAATCAGACGCGTCCGGGTCTCGGCGTGACCATAGCCACGATGCAAAAGGTGGAATCCAAAGATCCGGGCCTCCAGGTGGATTTTGCCAATACGCGCGTGGGCGGACCCTCGGCGGGACTCATGTTTACGATGGAAATTTTCAACCAGCTGACGGAGGGGGATCTGACCAAAGGTTATCAGGTTGCCGGTACAGGAACGATTGATAAAGAAGGAAAAGTAGGCCCTATAGGTGGAGTACAGCATAAAATCGTGGCCGCCGACAGGAAGCACGCGGAAATCTTTTTTGTTCCCAAAGATAATTACGCAGAAGCAAAAGCAAAGGCGGATAAAATAAAAACCGGCATGAAGCTCGTGCCGGTCGATACCCTTGAGGATGCCATCAAATATATGGAAGCCATGAAGGCCAGATCTTAATCGAACGTCCGGATCGGCGCCTCCATATAATCCCGGAAAATGTGATGTACTTCCGGACCGGGGAAGGCGTTGGCGTAAGCAGCTGACGCCCTGAGATCAAGCGTGAGCTGAGGATGCTCGAATGAAGACGGTTTGACGATGACGGGTAAGGATGCGGTCTTCTTCATTGTCTTCAGAAGTTTTTGTCCTCCGCGGCTGAATCCTAGAACGCGCAGATAGCCGGGGCCTTGGGAAAGTGCTGAGGGCGACATTTGTTCTTTGGTATGCCTCAGCAAAATATGGGTTAACATCCGCTGCAGCTTCGTATGCGTGTAACGTTTGGTCTTGAGGGCCTTCAGCAACTCGTCCACCTGCGGCTGCTTCAGGCTGTAGATGAGACGCCGCAGACGGTGTTCTAGCCCTTCTGTGACCTCATGCAGGCTTTCCAGCTCTTGCGGCGAACTGGTGAGGAGGATATGCATCAATGTCCCGCGAAAGGAATCCCAGGTTACCGGACCCCGGCCCTCACGGAATTCACGGCTGAGGATTTGAAGTGTGGATTCCGGGAGATAAGGTGCAGCTGCGCTCAAATCCTGCTCCAGCAGCATGCGCCGGACAGCCGTAGCACTCGCAATGGCCGAATGTGCCGGCATTTCATCGTGATATCCCGCGTGAATTCTTGGAATGGTAAAAGGCCGGATCGGGCTTTTCAGGCGGTGCAGGGCAATCAGATAATGAAGCCCCAGTGTATGATTAGGCTTCTGTAGGATCTGAAGAACTTCGCTCTCCTCGCCTGGATATCCAGCCGCGGCCGCTGCGGCCCGGCTGTAAGCGGCGGGATAGTTCATTCCCGCGCGCAAATAAAAGCTGATCTCCTCCTGCAGCTCCTGACTTTCCTCCGCGAGGATGCGGGAGAGCGGGAGCAGCAGATCGAGCGTTCCGCTCTCTGTTCCAAAGCATAGGCTGTCCACAACGCCTGTGGCGTGCAGAAGAGCGACGCCGCCGTACGCAAACCACTCAGCAGGCTGCACCGCGTAGGCTGCCGGGAGCTCGATCACGAGATCGGCACCCATGGCAAGGGCCATTTCAGCCCGTGCGAACTTGCTGACGATTCCCGGTTCGCCGCGTTGAAGGAATGGACCGCTAAGTATAGCTACCGAATACTCGGCGCCCGAAATTTCTTTGGCTCTGGTATAATGATGGACGTGACCGTTATGTAAAGGGTTGTATTCGACGATTAATCCGACAGCAGACACAGAATGTTCAACTCCATCCGTTTGTTGATTCTTATAAAATATATCATAAAAGCTCGTCTTCCCGAATTCATTTCATAATACCATTAGCTATTTCGATGAAGACGATATAACTAACGTTTTGGCTTGACTATATATCGTTTCGTTATCGTATATTTCATCCATGTATGAAATGGATGCATCCCTACAACAATAAATATTTGAGCTCTTTTTAGAGCAGATCGCGCTTTGATGAACCGTTTTACGCATCTCCAATCATCAAAGTGAAGGTCAAAGTAAAGGTCAAACTATTGACAAAGCTTCCCGGAAATCGGTATAATAATTTTTGTTTGTTTGGAGTGATATATATGCACTTTCAATTTAGAAAAATGGCAGCCAGCAGCGAGCCGCTGCAGGTGCGTCAGCAAGTGGATGTAAGTCGTTTCGTTGAAGGCCTTGGCGACATCAAGGTTCCGCAGCCGCTCCTGGCAGAGCTGAAGGCTACCTATGTCGGTCAAGATACGGTAGATGTGCAAGGAAAGCTCTCTGTAGAGCTGGACATGTCATGCTCCCGCTGTCTGAAGCCAGTGCATCAGCATCTGAACATTCCATTCCATGAGCAGTTCAAGTTTGTGAAACCATCAGAAGAAAGTGAAGATGAGGATGACGACACGAATTACGTGAACGATGAAAATGTGGATCTCGTTCCGTATGTAGAGGAATCATTCGTGCTTCATATTCCGATGACCGTCGTATGTAAGGAAACTTGCAAGGGCCTGTGCCCGAACTGCGGTACAGACTTGAATGAAGGTACCTGCGACTGCGACACGGAAGTCGTCGATCCACGGCTTGCGGCGCTAAAAGACTTTTTCAAATGAGCTTGCAAGCATTCTACCGGGGCAATCATGTACTCGGTTTATTGAAATAAGGAGGTGGGAACATGGCAGTACCTCAACGGAGAACGTCCAAAACACGTCGTGACAAACGTCGTACTCACTTTAAACTGGCAGTGCCGGGCATGGTGAAATGTGAACAATGCGGAGAATTGAAGCTTGCTCACCACGTATGCAAAGTGTGCGGAACGTATAAATCAAGAGAAATTATTTCGCAATAATGCGAAAGATCAAGTAGTACTTCATCTATGGTGAGGTGCTATTTTTTTTGTCTGCTCTTCCTTTTTGGCTTGTCATGCTTTATACTGTTTTAGTACCAGGTTCTAAAATGATACGGAACAATTGATGTATTTCTTGATATCCATGACGGCTTCAATAGCCTGATTATAAAAAAGCGAAGTAATAGGAGGTGCCTCTGATCGAACGGTTGCCCAAGAAACAGCGACATCAGCATCTATTGAAACTCATTGAAGAAAACCCGTTTGTGACGGACCGCGAATTGACCCGCGAGCTGAAGGTCAGCATTCAGACCATCCGTTTGGACCGTATGGAGCTAGGCATACCGGAGCTGCGGGAACGCATGAAGCAAATGGCCGAGCATTCGTACGATCAAGTGCGCTCGCTTCCTCTTGATGAGGTAGTCGGCGAGGTTGTCGACCTGCAGTTGGACAAGAGCGGCATCTCCATATTTGAAATCCGGGAAGATCATGTCTTCTCGCGGACGCATATTGCACGCGGACATTACGTTTTTGCCCAAGCCAATTCTTTGGCGGTGGCTCTGATCAATGATGAGATTGCGCTTACGGCCTCGGCGGACATTCGTTTCCTCCGCCAGGTTCACTTGGGGGAAAAATGTATCGCGAAGGCTTATGTGCGATCGATGAACGGGCATAAAGGCAAAGCAAAGGTGGAAGTATTCACCTACGTGGGCGAAGAAATGGTGTTCCAAGGCAACTTCGTCATCTACAGGTCAACAGCGGAAGATATCATTGAAGGAGGAATGTAGTATGCGGATCGCCATTGACGCCATGGGCGGCGACAATGCTCCTGAATGCAATGTCGAGGGGGCTCTGGCCGCAGCTGCCGAATGGAAGGACATACAGATCGTACTGGTGGGGGATGAATCAAGGATCAAACCGCTGCTCAGCAAAAATGGGGGCCAGGTTCCTTCCAACCTCACGGTTCATCATGCTGCAGAGGTTATCGGTCCGGAGGATGAGCCTGTCAAAGCGGTGCGTCGCAAGAAGGATGCCTCCATGGTCGTGGCCGGACGCATGCTGAAAGAGAAAGAGGCCGATGCGATGATTTCAGCCGGCAATACCGGTGCCTTGATGACAACGGGGCTTCTTGTTGTCGGACGGATGGAAGGCATTGAACGGCCGGCCCTTGCTCCTATGATTCCGACCCTTGATGGCGCGGGCGTTCTTGCGCTGGATCTTGGAGCCAATATGGATGCAAAACCCGAACATCTTGCGCAGTATGCGCTGATGGGCAGCCTATATCGTCAAAAGGTAATGGGCGTGGAACGTCCACGCGTGGGTCTTCTTAATGTGGGCACGGAACCCGGCAAGGGGAACGAGCTGACGAAACATACTTTTCCGCTGCTCGAGCAGATGCCGATCCATTTTGTTGGCAACGTGGAAGCGCGTGATATTATGAACGGTACCTGCGATGTGCTGGTATGCGATGGCTTTGCGGGCAATATTCTGCTAAAAGCGATCGAGGGCACCGCCGGATCGATGTTTAAACTTTTGAAGGAGCAGTTCAGTCAGAATCTCAAAAGTAAGCTGGGAGCTGCCATGCTGATGCCGCAGCTGCGCGGACTCAAAGATAAGCTGGACTACAAGGAACACGGAGGAGCACCGCTTCTCGGTCTTAGCGGCCTTGTTGTTAAAAGTCATGGTTCGGCTGATGGAAATGCGATCAAAAATGCAGTGCGCCAAGCGAGAATTGCAATCGAGAACCAATTGGTTGAGAGTATCTCAAACGAAATTAGCGGGAAGAGAGTGACGATATGAACAATTTACGGCCTGTAGGCATCATTGGCACAGGAAAGTATGTACCGGAGAAAATTTTGACCAATGCCGATCTTGAAAAGATGGTAGAGACCAACGACGAGTGGATTGTATCCCGTACGGGCATCCGCGAACGGCATATTGCGGCTCCGGACCAGGCGACATCCGATCTGTGCTATGAAGCGGCGGTGAAGGCGCTGGCATCTGCAGGCATGACCGCAGACCAGCTGGATCTGATTATCATCGCAACCGTAACGCCGGATACATTCTTTCCGTCGACCGCTTGTATTTTGCAGGATAAGCTGGGCGCGAAGCAGGCAGCTGCATTTGACTTGTCCGCCGCTTGCTCCGGATTTGTATACGGGCTCGCAACCGCGCGGAACTTCATCAGTACAGGCATGTACAACAATGCTCTCGTTATCGGAGCCGACTGTCTTTCCCGGATTACGGACTACACGGACCGGAACACTTGCGTTCTGTTCGGCGATGGAGCGGGTGCCGTGATCCTCGGTGAAGTGCCTGAAGGCCGCGGTTTCCAATCCTTTGATCTTGGAGCGGAAGGCGCTGGCGGCAACCTGCTGAAATTGGAAGCCGGCGGCTCCAGAATGCCATCCTCCACGCAAACCGTAGAGGACAAGAAGCATTACATCTATATGAATGGTCGCGAAGTATTTAAATTCGCGGTTCGCGTGATGAACACGGCGACTGAGGATGTCCTGAAAAAAGCGGGCAAGACCAAAGAGGACATTGATCTGTTCGTGCCTCACCAAGCGAATATTCGGATCATTCAATCCGCGATGGAGCGTTTGAACCTTTCTCCGGATAAATGCGTCGTCAATGTGGACAAATACGCAAACACTTCGGCAGCCTCAATTCCGCTGGCCTTGGTGGAAGCGGCCGAGCAGGGACGCATGAAGGAAGGCGACTGCGTTCTGATGGTCGGCTTCGGAGGCGGTTTGACCTGGGGAGCATCTGTACTGATCTGGTAATCATTTATATATATTAGACATCGAAAGCGAGAGGAGACGGAAAATGGGTAAAACAGCATTTGTATTTCCAGGACAAGGATCCCAATCCGTCGGAATGGGCAAGGATTTATACGAGGCGGTTACGGCTTCGCACGAGATTATCGACAGCGCAGATCGCGCGTTGGGATTCCCGTTATCCGCGCTCATGTTCGAAGGACCGGACAACGAACTGAAGAAGACATTTAATACACAACCGGCCCTGCTGACAGCCAGTATCGCCACTCTTGAGGCTTTGCGCGAAAAGGGCATAACCGCTGATTATGTGGCTGGACACAGCCTTGGTGAATACAGCGCCTTGGTTGCATCCGGAGTTCTCAGCTTTGAGGATGCGGTAACCATCGTGCGCGCCCGCGGCGAATACATGGAGGCGGCGGTTCCGGATGGACAAGGCGCGATGGCGGCCGTGATAGGTGCTGAACGTACGGCGCTTGAGGAGCTCTGCAGAAGTATCTCGGAGGGCGGACAGCTCGTGGAAATGGCGAACATCAACTGCCCGGGGCAGATTGTAGTGTCTGGATCGAAGGAAGGCGTTGCCGCTTGCGGCGAGCGTGTGAAGGAAGCCGGCGGCAGAAGAGCGATTCCGCTTGAAGTCAGTGGTCCTTTCCATTCATCCCTGATGAAGGAAGCGGCACAACGTCTGGCGGACAAGCTCGAAAGTGTAACTTTCCGGGAACCTTCCATTCCGGTCGTGGCTAATGTGACAGCCCGTCCGGCTGAGAACGCGGAGAGCATCCGTAAACTTCTTGTGGAGCAGGTTTATTCTCCTGTACTTTGGGAGGACACGGTGGCTTACCTGATCTCCGAAGGGGTCGATACCTTTGTGGAGATCGGACCGGGGAACGTATTAACCGGACTGATCAAGAAAATGGACAAGACGGTAAAACTCATCAATGTGAACTCGTTGGACAGTCTTTCTGCTGACTTTTAAGTATCAATGACAGTCAATCACCGTATACCAAGAAGAAAGGAGAATGTAACATGTCCAAACCATTGCAGGGACAAGCTGCGCTTGTCACAGGAGCATCTCGCGGAATCGGGCGCAGCATCGCGCTGGCGCTGGCTGAAGCGGGAGCGAATATAGCCGTCAACTACTCGGGTAGCGAGGCTGCTGCGCAGTCTGTGGTTGAAGAGATCAAGCAGCTCGGCGTCGAAGCATTTGCCATTCAGGCCAATGTAGGTCAAACGGAGCAGGCGGAGCATCTTATTAAAGAAGTGGGCTCTGTGTTCGGCCGCATTGATATTCTAGTAAATAACGCCGGAATTACCAGAGACAACCTGATTATGCGTATGAAAGAGGAAGAGTTCGATCAAGTTATCGAGACCAATCTTAAAGGCGTATTCAACTGTCTCAAATCCGTCAGCCGTCCGATGATGAAACAGCGTTATGGCCGCATCATCAATATATCGTCTGTTGTCGGCGTGCTCGGTAATGCGGGCCAGGCCAATTACGTCGCCGCGAAAGCGGGAGTGATTGGCCTAACAAAATCCTCTGCGCGCGAGCTTGCCTCCCGTGGCATCACGGTGAACTGTGTGGCTCCTGGCTTCATAGACACCGACATGACCCGCGAGCTCTCGGAAGACCTCAGAGGTAAAATGATTCAGGATATTCCGCTTGCCCGCCTTGGACAGCCGGAGGAAATTGCCAAGGTTGTGGTTTTCCTGGCTTCTGAAGGGGCATCCTATATGACAGGACAGACTCTTCACGTAGACGGCGGCATGTATATGTAAGGCCCAAAACAGGCGTAAAGCCTGAAAGAGAACCGTTTTCATCGCCTCTGGCATTTTGAAAACTTTTCTCGTATAATACCAAAGAGGAGGTGAACCGGATGTCCGATGTATTGGAGCGTGTAAAGCGCATCGTCGTGGATCGTTTGGGTGCTGACGAAGCTGAGGTAACACTGGAAGCATCTTTTAAAGATGATCTTGGTGCTGATTCTCTCGACGTTGTTGAACTAGTCATGGAATTGGAAGACGAATTTGATCTGGAAATCTCTGATGAAGACGCAGAGAAAATTACGACCGTAGGTGAAGTTGTAAACTACATACAATCTCATACCTAAGTCATTTTGATAAGTCCCGTACTGCTCTACAGGCGGGACTTCTCCTCATTTTTAAATGGCAATAACATGAATATATATTTGCATTGGAACAATATCACATTGGTACATGCAGTCGATATAGAGGTGAGTGTATTTGAATCATAGAGTGGTTGTAACCGGAATGGGCGTTGTGACGTCACTCGGCCATGACCTAGACACGTTTTGGAACAACTTAATGGCTGGCAAATCCGGCGTTTCCCGGATCGAATCCTTCGATGTCAGCGAATACCCTACACAAATTGCGGCTTCGATCAAAGACTTCAATCCAGAAGACTATATGGACCGCAAGGATGCACGTAAAATGGACCGGTTCGTCCAGTTGGCGGTGACTGCAGGTAAAGCTGCTCTTGAGAACAGCGGCCTCGACATCCAAAAGGATTCCGATCCCAACCGCGTGGGCGTATCCATTGGTTCGGGTATTGGCGGACTGGGAACATGGGAAGACCAGCATAACATTTTGCTTGAAAAGGGACCCAAGCGCGTAAGCCCTTTCTTTATCCCGATGATGATTGCCAATATGGCCTCTGGCCAATTGTCCATCATGCTTGGAGCGAAAGGTCCGAATACGACGCCGGTAACGGCATGCGCGACAGGCTCGCACGCTATAGGGGACTCTTATAAAATGATCCAGCGAGGCGATGCCGATGTCATGATCTGCGGTGGCGCGGAAGCGACGATCCGACCGACCGGCATGGCTGGTTTTTGTGCAATGCGGGCTATGTCCACACGCAATGATGAACCTGAAAAGGCAAGCCGTCCATTTGATACGGGCCGTGATGGATTTGTTATGGGTGAAGGTGCCGGGATTCTGGTTATCGAATCTCTGGAACACGCCCAAAAACGCGGGGCTCACATTATTGCGGAAGTGCTCGGCTACGGCCTAAGCGGCGACGCTCATCACATGACTGAACCCGATCCGGACGGACCGGCACGATGCATGGCGATGGCGCTGCGCGACGCGGGACTTCAGCCGGAGGACGTGGACTACATCAATGCTCACGGCACTTCGACGCCTGTAGGAGACCGCTCCGAAACCATAGCGATCAAGAAGGCTCTGGGAGATCATGCTTACAAGGTAGCCGTCAGTTCGACGAAGTCCATGACAGGCCATCTTCTTGGTGCCGCAGGCGGCGTAGAAGCAGTCATTTGCGGATTGTCTCTGCAGAATCAAAAAATCGCGCCAACGATCAATTTGGACAATCAGGATCCCGAATGCGATCTGGACTATGTACCGAATAAAGCTCGTGACGCGAAGCTTGACGTTGTTATGTCCAACTCTTTTGGCTTTGGCGGACATAACGCGACGATTATTCTTAAAAAATTCGATGAGTAAGGGGACGATTTGTTGAGTGGAGATCTGAAGCAGTTACAGCAGAAACTTCATATCCAATTTCACAATCGACTGCTGCTGAAACAGGCCTTTACCCACGCTTCTTATGTCAACGAACACCGATTTAGCCAGCAGCAGGATAATGAACGCCTGGAATTTTTGGGCGATGCGGTGCTGGAGCTGACGGTATCCGAATATTTATATCAACTTTTTCCGAACCGTCCTGAAGGTGAGCTGACGAAGCTGCGCGCGGCGATTGTCTGCGAGCCGTCACTCGTGAAATTTGCGGAGAGCCTGGAATTCGGGCAGTACGTATTGCTTGGCAAAGGGGAAGAGCTTACTGGCGGGCGTACGCGCCCTGCTCTGCTTGCGGATGTGTTTGAATCATTCGTCGGCGCTTTGTATCTGGACCAAGGTCTGGAAGCGGCCCGTTCGTTTCTAGAGACATACGTGTTTCCGTTGGTCGAAGCGGGTGGCAATTTGCAGATGAGCGATTTCAAAACTGAGCTGCAGGAACTAACGCAGCATCACAATATGGGCGCTCTGGAATACCGGATTGTGGAAGAACGGGGTCCGGCGCATGAGCGCGAGTTTGTCTCCGAGGTTTATATGGGGAATGAGCGTGTGGGAAGAGGATCGGGCCGCTCCAAAAAAGAAGCTGAGCAGCAGGCTGCTGCAGTCGCATTAAAGCAGCTGAAGCTGGCTGAAATTTGACGGCTCCTGTGTAAATAGTCAAGGACAAACAAAGAGCAAAGAGCAGTCGCGAATGATGAATGGCAGTAGCCTTCAGACTGCTTTTTGCTCTTTCTTCGTTCGGTAGCGGCTAGACTCCTATAAGACGCAGGGTTATGGTATTATAAGGTTTAGAGGTGATTTGGGAAATATGTTTTTGAAGCGGATTGAATTAGCGGGTTTTAAATCGTTTGCCGACAAAACCGAAATGGAGTTTGTCCGCGGCATTACAGCGGTCGTAGGTCCGAATGGCAGCGGCAAAAGCAACATTTCCGACGGCATCCGCTGGGTTCTGGGAGAACAAAGCGCCAAATCGCTGCGTGGCGGGAAGATGGAAGACATTATTTTTGCAGGGAGCGATGCGCGCAAAGCCGTCAATTTCGGTGAAGTGTCGCTGACGCTGGATAATGAAGACCACGCCTTGTCTCTGGATTTCAATGAGGTGACGGTCACGCGCCGGGTGCATCGGAGCGGAGACAGCGAATATTTCATTAACAGACAATCCTGCAGGCTCAAGGATATTACCGAGCTGTTTATGGATACCGGCATTGGCAAGGAAGCGTATTCGATTATTGGACAAGGCCGGATTGAGGAAATTTTAAGTACGCGGTCGGAGGATCGCAGGGGTATTTTCGAAGAAGCATCTGGAATCGTTAAATATAAATCCCGGAAAAAAGATGCGGTTCGCAAGCTCGACGAGACCGAGCAGAATTTGCTTCGCATCCATGACTTGGTGACTGAGCTTGAGGATCAGATTGGTCCATTGAAAGAGCAGTCCGAGAAGGCCAGTCACTACAAACAGCTGCGAGAGCAGCTCAAGAATAAAGAAATTTCGCTGTATGTCTATCAGATCGAGCAAATTCATGCGGCATGGAGCGAGGCGAACGCGAAGCTGGCGGTTCTGCAGGAAGAACAGCTGCAGCTCTCTACGGTCGTATCTGCACATGACGCCAAGCTTGAAAGCGACCGCGCGGCTCTGCGCAAGCTGGAGACGGAAGTCGAGACCTTGCAGGGCGAACTTCTGCAGTATAGCGAGGCCTATGAAAAAAGTGAAGGCTATGCGGAAGTACTGCGCGAACGGAAACGTAACCTGGAGACCAACCGGGAGCAACTTGCGGGTACG
The DNA here is from genome assembly GCF_009807035.1 of Paenibacillus dendrobii. GTDB lineage: Bacteria > Bacillota > Bacilli > Paenibacillales > Paenibacillaceae > Paenibacillus_AQ > Paenibacillus_AQ dendrobii. Next base: position 1,859,507 of record NZ_WUBI01000001.1, on the reverse strand, counting down.
CTCAGTGCGGGTGATGAGCGTTTTGAAGACCGGAAGGCAGAAATTGAACTGCTGAAAACGAAGCTGGAGGCTTCGCAGGAGGAACTGAAGCAGCTGAAGGATCATTTGTCTGCTGAGGAATCGAAGCTGATCGGAATTACAGGCGGCATCAGCCAGCAGCAGGAAGAGAGCCTGAAAGGCAACCTTCTGGAGCTGATGAACCAGATGGCCCAAGCACGCAATGAAATCCGGTACACGGATCAGCAGCAGGAAGCGCTGGCCCGCCGGATGAGCCGAGCCGATGAGGAAACCGGCAAGTGGGAAGGCAAAAAGGAAGAGCTGATAGGCAGCAAGCAGCAGTTGGATGCGGCCATCGAGAAGCTCGGTCAGGAGATCCGCGATCTCCGCAGCAGTTACATAACTGAAAGCGAACGCTATCAGTCCTTGCAGCGCCTGCTGGATGAAAGCCAAGGCATGCTCCGCAAGTGGGAACAAAAACGGGAAGCTCAAATTTCCCGTCGTGATACCATGAAAGAAATGGCTGACGATTTTGACGGCTTTATGCTGGGCGTCAAAGAAGTGCTGAAGGCTGCTCGTAAATCTGTCTTGAACGGTGTGCATGGCGCGGTCGCGGATTTGGTTCGCGTGCCCGAGCGGCTGGAGCTCGCCGTAGAAACTGCTTTAGGCGCTTCCCTTCAGCATGTCGTTATGGACAATGAGGCGGTATCCCGTCAGGCGATTGCGTTCCTGAAGCAGCGCCAGCTCGGCAGAGCGACCTTCCTTCCGCTGGATGTCATCCGGGCCCGTAATATTTCATCGGGCGACCGGTCCATGGTCGAAGGCGTAGAGGGTTTTGTCGGTATCGCGGCTGATCTGGTCCAATACGACGCGCTCTATTCTCCGGTCGTCGGAAGTTTGCTCGGAAATGTCATTCTGGCAGAGAGTCTGGAGGTGGCGAACAAAATCGCTGCCCGCTGCCAGTATCGCTACAGAGTCGTTACGCTGGAAGGCGACGTGGTGAATGCGGGCGGTTCCATGACCGGGGGAAGCCAGCATAAGAAAAACAGCAGTCTGCTTGGTCGCAAACGCCAGCTGGATCAGCTCGATCAGGAGATTAAGGACACGGAATTGCAGCTGCATAAGCTGACTCAAAGCATCCACGATGTGAAGGGACAGTTGACCCAAACGCAGGATAAATTGGATGAGCTGAGACAAACCGGCGATGAAAAGCGCATCGAAGAGCAATCGCTCTCCAGTGATTTGAAGCAGCTGGAGCATGAGCTCCGGCATGTTCTGGAGCAGGCTGAAATGGCAGGACAAGAGAAGAAGAGTTTCCATGAGGAAAGTCAGGATCTCCAGAAGACCCGGGATGAGGCTGTGAAAAGACTCGCGCAGCTGGAAGAGGAAGAGAAGTCGACGCACCAGGCGATCCATGCTGCCGAGTTTGCCCGCAAGGCCAGCGAGTCGGCCAAGGAGGAGCTCCAAACCCAGCTGACCCAGCTCAAAGTAAGAGAAGGCAAGCTCGATCAGGAGTGTTTCTCTCTGGAAGAGCAGCTGCGCCGGATGCAGAGCGATTTCAATTCTCAGGATAAGGAGCTGCGGCAGTCGAAGACGCTGCTGGCGTCTATTGAAGCGGATCTCGAGACGAATACGAAAGAATCCATTCAGCAAATTGAGGATTTGAACCGCTACAAGCTGAAGAAGGAGCAGTCATCCGAGCAGCTGGAGTTTAAACGGGCAGCCCGGATGCAGCTTTCGAAGAAGCTGGAGCAGGATGAAAGCGAAACAAAAGAGCAGCGTACACGGCTTAAAGCAGTGGAGGATCAGCTGCGTCAAACCGAGATAGGCGTGAACCGGCTTGACGTGGAGCTGGAGAATATACTCAAGAAGCTGAGCGAAGATTACGAACTGAGCTATGAGCTGGCTAAAATGAGATACCCGATTCCGGATGACGTACCTGCTGTGCAGAGCGAAGTCCGTGAGCTGAAACGCAGCATTACGGCGCTGGGTGACGTGAATCTGGGAGCCATCGAGGAGTATCAGCGTGTCAATGAGCGGTACCAGTTCCTCAGCGAACAGAAGGAAGATCTGGTGGAGGCCAAAACCACGCTCTACGAAGTCATCCGGGAAATGGATGATGAAATGTCCAAACGCTTCAAGGTAACTTTCGATGCTATCCGGCATGAATTCGGCACCGTGTTCGTCAAACTGTTTGGAGGCGGGCGAGCGGATCTGGTGCTGCTTGATCCGGAGCATCTGCTTGAGACGGGGATCGATATCGTAGCTCAGCCCCCAGGGAAAAAGCTGCAAAACCTGCAGCTGCTCTCCGGTGGTGAACGTGCGCTGACAGCGATGGCTCTGCTGTTTGCCATTCTTCAGGTCAAGCCAGTACCATTCTGCGTGCTCGATGAAGTTGAAGCGGCGCTGGATGAAGCGAATGTCGTGCGATTCGCCCAATATTTACGAGAGTTTTCCGAGCAAACGCAGTTTATCGTCGTTACGCACCGTAAAGGTACGATGGAAGAAGCGGATGTTCTGTACGGCGTAACCATGGAAGAGGGAGGGGTATCCAAGCTGGTATCCGTCCGATTGGAAAATGATGAAGCCGAAATAGCATGATCATGATCAACGCGATAGAGATGGAGGAGACATATGAGCTTTTTTAAAAAGCTGAAAGAGAGCATTTCCAGCAAGACGGAATCGGTTACGAGCAAGTTCCGCGACGGACTGGAGAAAACCCGCAAGGGATTTGTCGAGAAAGTAACGGATCTGATGGTCCGCCGCAAGAAAATCGACGAGGAATTCTATGAGGAACTTGAGGAAATTTTGATCGGTGCCGATGTGGGTGTCAACACAGTCATGAACCTGATTGATGACCTGCGTTCTGAGGTGAAAAAGCAGCGGATCGAAGATGCAGCCGAGCTGCAGCCGATCCTCTCGCAAAAGCTGATGGAGCTTCTGCGCGGTGATGATAACAATGCCATTCGCATGAACCCGGATGGTATTACCGTGATTCTGTTCGTCGGGGTTAACGGCGTCGGCAAAACGACGACGATCGGTAAAATGGCCCACCGCTTCAAGCAGGAGGGGAAAAAGGTTCTGCTCGCCGCAGGCGATACCTTCCGTGCGGGAGCCATCGAACAGCTGGAGGTATGGGGTGAACGTGCAGGCGTAGAGGTGATTAAGCAGCATGCTGGATCCGATCCCGCCGCTGTCATGTTTGATGCCGTTCAGGCCGCAAAGCAGCGTCAGGCCGATGTGCTGATTTGCGATACGGCAGGACGGTTGCAGAATAAGTCTAACCTGATGGAAGAGCTGAATAAGATTTTCCGAGTCATCCAGCGGGAAATTCCAGGTGCGCCGCATGAAGTGCTGATGGTGTTGGATGCGACTACGGGCCAAAATGCGCTTAATCAGGCCAAGCTATTCGGCGAGAAGAGCGGCGTTACCGGTCTTGTACTTACCAAGCTTGACGGTACTGCTAAAGGCGGCATTGTAGTAGCGATCCGTCAGGAGCTCAATCTACCGGTGAAATTTGTGGGACTTGGTGAAAAAATGGAGGATCTGCAGCCGTTTGATTCCCAGCAGTTCGTGCATGCGCTATTCGCCGGGCTGATTCAAGAAGAAGAACAAGAACCCGAAACCAATTAATATATCGTTGCCATTATGGGAGTTGGGCAGGCGCTTTGAACCAAGGCGGAATGCGGTCACTTGTACGCATATTTCACTAGAACCGCTTGCTGATCAGGGAATACCCGCTAACCAACGGTGTATGTAAAAAGAAAGCACTGCCTTATCGGCAGTGCTTTTTTTGTTGCGATGCCGGATCAATCCGTTAATATTCGGATGAATTCGATGGAACGGAGCGGAATGAGGGCGACATCTCCCGGCGGACCGTACATGATCGGAGGGATTTTCATCAGCAGGGAAGCTTTATTAACGGATATGAGCGTCCCGACGATCAGATCCCCGGATGTCATGACTTCAACTTCTTCTCCGGTAAAACCTTGAACCAGTTCTTTGAAATTCATGATCGTATCTCCTCCTTCTTCAACAAGTAATAACAACAGAACACTTTCGCGTCACTGGACTGCGTTGATATGGCTGAACGGGATGATCAACAGATCGCCGTTTGCTTCACGGAGTTCCACGGCATCCGTGCCTACAACCAAAATGATTCCTTGCAATGAAGTTCCCGCCGTTTCAATCCGAACCTTCATTCCGATTTTCAGCTTGAGGAAGGCCTCAAGTTCGGGATTCTCCGTCAATCCGGTGAGTAACTGATCCTCGAGTTTTTCCACAAGATCATAGAGAGACTCTAATTGTTTGACTTTTTTCGAAAGCTGGTGGATCTGTTCCTTAAGAAAATGCACTTGCTGAAGTTCTTCCTGAACATGATTCACCTGTTTTTTCAGATGGTGGATCTCGTGTTCCAGATGGTGAAGCTGGTGTTCAAGGTTTCGGATTAATTTAAAGACATGACTGTTCTTCCAAAAAAACCACATCGTCATATCGCCTCCTTTGTTGCTCAATGGTTTGTTTTCTAAAAGGACTCAATTTCTTTTTTTAGTGCTGTAAGCTGCCGCAAGCTCTCAAGCTCTGCTGAGCGGATCGAGGCAACCTGCAGTTTGACTTCGGCAGCACTACGTAGTAAAAATTCATCAACCTTCGTTTTGATCGTTTCGTAAGGCAGCTGATAATCGCAAAAGTATTTCTCCATGCCAAAGGACTCAAGCAGGCTCCATACTTTGTTCATTCGGCTCAGGGCAAATACCGGTTTGCCTGCCCGAAGCGCGGCAATTGCGGGATGCAGCTTATAGGTGATCAGATAGTCCACATGCTGGATATAGTTATAGGTGAGGTCGAGTTCCATCAGCATCGGTAGCGTCTCTGCCGAGGCCTTTCGATCGGTTTCTTTGATTCGTGCCATAAGCTTCTGGCATGTGGAAAGATCGGAATACATGTTGGTCGGGTGATTAATGACAGGGATAAAGAGCAGGTGATACCCCTTTTTCAGAAGATGCTGCGAAAGTCTGACCATATTTTCAAACGGAAAGGAAGGATAGGAGAAGACGCATATTCCAATCGTAGGGCGATTTGAATAGGAGCGTACCGGATAATCCTGTTCTTCATAAGCGAAAGCAATATCCTGGGCATGCTGGACATGTGGATGGAACTTTGCTTTAGCTGCGATATCGGCCGATCTTTTGTCTCGAAATATAGCTTTTTGGGCCTTGCCGATATACTCCCTATAAAGCTCCACCTGGTCTTTCGGCCATGTTTCTTCCGGATATTGATCGACGATGCCGACGCCATAAACCCAGAGCGGATGATGGATAAGTGCCTTCGGGAAGTAGTAGGAGTTAAAGGAATAAGGAGTGATTAAATCGCCGCCACCCACGATCACTCTATCTACTTCTGAAGGATTCATATATCCGTTCCATGGAAAAACGGTATGGCCATCGAATATTTGCTGTAATGTCCGCAAGAACAGATCATCTCCGAAGTTGCCCATGCCGTAATATCCGCATACTGCGATTTTCACGGATTCATTCCTCCTTTGTTACTGAGCATTAGAGACCTTTTTGTTTCAAAACTTCCATAATGACGTTGTGTGCTGCCTCGCCGCGATCCTGCCAGCGATTGAGCCGGGCAAAGGCAACTCTTGCTTCGCGCATTTCCGGATCATCCGGACGGGACAGCGTGTAGCCAAGTTTTTGGATAAAGTCGGTGTGAGAGGTTGCAGTCGTGAGATGAGGCTCCATGCGGATACATTCTGGCAAAGCGGTCGATAAAACAGGCACACCTGCTGCCAGATATTCATAAGCTTTAACAGGATTTGTAGCGAGAGTAATGGGATGATATTGGAAAGGGATGACAGCCACATCAATGTGCTTAAGATAGCTTTTCAGCTCCTGATGGGGTTTTTCGCCTAGAATATGAACGTTGGACAGACGAGTATAGTCGGGAATGTCGCCGTAGGCTGCGCCAATGGATACAAATTGAACATCCGGATAAGCCTTGGCTGCTTTGGCCATCAGTTCATGATCCAGCCAGTAGGCCCATGCGCCGATATAAGCAACGATCTTGCCAGGAGGCAGGTCGCGCGGCCGTTCTGCGGCAGGGATGTTAAAGAATCCTTCGTCAGCTCCGTTTGGGATCAATGTCAGCGGTTTATCCGGATAGGCCAGCGAGAGCCGGGTACGGATATTTTCAGCTGTGCATACCAAATGGTCTGCGGCATCCACCATTTTCGGCTCATATTTCGCCCATTGGGGGAATTCATCGCAGCAGTCATAAATCACTGCATCCGGACGATACAAGGAAGAGAGCCTTGTCCGTTGTTTGGCCCATGTCGTCCAACCGATCACGGGCTGCGATTTTCTCAGATGGCGAAGCTTTTGTCTGACGAAGGCATGATGATCGGTGAACAAGAACACATTAGGCTCGACTTCCACGAGTTCACGGTCCAGCGGAGCCAGATTTTCGAAGAAAACCTGATGCCCTTGAGCTCCCAGTTGGGTGAGAAGCTGTTGCGGTCGCTGCCTCATATAGGTCCAGTTCATCGTTTTGGGGTAGATTATGATTGCCACCGTGTACATACCTCCTTCTCATATCAGAAAGTATAAATTCAGGGGTTCCCGCAAAGCATCCGGATAGACTTCAAAGTTAGGCGTCACTTTGTGGGGGGATTTTGTGAGTCAATGAACAATATATGTTCTGCTGCTCGATTAGATTGGATATAGTTACCACTTTTACTAGATTTGGTGATTAGCCTATATAAAAGATTCTGACCTCGATCTTTCACAAGACAGCCCAGAGCAGCCGGATTTACGGAAGTGGAAAAGGAAGGGGAGGAAAGAGTATAATGATAAGAAAAGAAACAATGAGAGGATTATTCATGGCCAATACGCATACCTATAGCCGGAGAGAAGAAGTGGCAAATGCCATTACGCATGGAATTGGAGCATTGCTCAGCATAGCCGCGCTGGTGCTTCTGATTGTTTTCTCGACAATGAAAGGGACGGCCTGGCATATCGTCAGCTTTTCGGTATATGGAACGACGATGCTGATTCTATACCTCAATTCCACGCTGGTTCACAGTTTTAAAGAGGGCAAGGTTAAGGATTTGTTTGAAATATTCGACCACTCCTCTATTTACTTGTATATTGCCGGTACCTACACACCGTTTATGCTGGTTGCTATCCGCGGTCCGCTGGGCTGGTCCTTGTTCGGTACCGTATGGGGGATCGCTATTCTCGGATGTGTGTTCAAAGCCTTTTTTACAAAACGCTTTCTATTCATGTCCACGATTTTCTATCTTCTGATGGGCTGGATGGTTGTTATTGCCTGGGGACCGCTTACGGCCTCCATCGCGACGGGCGGGATCGTACTGCTCGCGGTAGGTGGACTGCTATACACACTGGGAACCGTTTTTTATGTATGGCGGGGATTTCCTTATCATCACGCGATCTGGCATCTGTTCGTCCTCGGAGGCAGTGTCGTTCACTTTTTCGCCGTACTGGTTTATCTGCTTCCATGGTCATAAAGACTAGATTCCACAAAGACGAAACAACCGGATGCGACACTTGAAGAGTCAATGGAAAGATGACAAGGATAAATGCTTGACATCTTTCTTTGTTTTATGTATGATAATGAACGTTAAAGAAGTGTAAAGTGTTTTTCCTTGACGAAGGGAGTGCCCCTGAATGAGTCAGGAGAATAGACTCGAGAAAACGAATCGAATCAATTTGTTATTCGACTTTTATGAACTACTGCTCACTGAGAAACAGCAGACGTTCCTTAAATATTACTTTCATGATGATTTTTCCCTTGGGGAGATCGCGGCCGAGTTTGAGATCAGCCGACAGGCGGTATACGAACATATCAAACGAGCCGAGCAGGTGCTTGAGCAGTATGAAGAGAAGCTCGGACTTTTAAAAAAGCATGATCAGCGTACGCGGAGACTGGAAAAGCTGCGTGAGCTGGTGAATTCCAGCGCAATGGAGCACGATAAGAAGTCTCATATAAACGAAATTATGGATCAATTGGATGCATGGGAATAAAGCAAATGAAGGAGGTGGCGATCCATGGCATTTGAAGGATTGACTAGCAGGCTGCAGAATGTGTTCAGCAAGCTGCGCGGCAAAGGCAAGGTATCCGAGGATGATGTAAATGAGGCGATGCGCGAGGTGCGTCTTGCCCTCCTGGAAGCTGACGTTAACTTTAAAGTCGTCAAGGATTTCGTTGCCAAGGTGAAGGAGAAAGCCATCGGTACGGATGTGATGGAGAGCTTCACGCCTGGCATGGTGATCATCGATATCGTTAACAAGGAGCTCACGGAGCTCATGGGCGGAAGCCAAGCGAAGCTGTCTAAGGCGAACAAGCCGCCAACTGTCATTATGATGGTCGGTCTGCAAGGCGCTGGTAAGACCACAACTTCCGGTAAGCTGGCGAAGATGCTGCAGAAGCAAAACCACCGTCCGCTGCTCGTTGCAGGCGATATTTACCGTCCGGCAGCTATCAAGCAGCTGCAGGTGCTGGGGGAGCAGATCAATGTTCCCGTCTTCTCGCTGGGTGACAAGACAAGCCCGGTTGAGATTGCCAAGCAGAGCTTGCAGCATGCGAAAGAGAACGGAAATGACTATCTGATTGTCGATACCGCAGGCCGTCTTCATGTCGATGAAGAGCTCATGGAAGAGTTGCGGCAAATCCACAGCGAGATTAAGCCCGATGAAGTTCTCCTCGTTGTAGATGCGATGACAGGTCAGGATGCCGTCAATGTGGCGGATACCTTTAACAAACAGCTTGAGCTGACAGGCGTCGTGCTCACCAAGCTCGATGGCGATACCCGCGGCGGTGCTGCATTGTCCGTCAAAGCTGTAACAGGTTGCCCGATCAAATTCGCCGCTCTGGGCGAGAAGATCGATGCGCTTGAGCCTTTCCATCCGGAACGGATGGCTTCGCGGATTCTCGGCATGGGCGATATGCTGTCCTTGATTGAAAAGGCTCAGTCTAATATCGACACCGAGAAAGCCAAGGAAATGGAACGGAAAATGCGCAATGCGGAATTTACGTTCGATGATTTCCTGGAACAAATGGAGCAGGTTAAGAAGCTGGGGCCAATCGATCAGATTATGGATATGATTCCCGGCATGGGCAAGCTGAAGCAAACGAAGGACCTGAAGGTTGACGAGAAGCAAATGGGACGGATTGAAGCCATTGTTCAATCCATGACCAAGACGGAAAAACAGAGCCCGGACATCATCAACCATAACCGCCGCAAGCGGATTGCGACAGGCAGCGGTACCTCGTTGGCCGAGGTTAACCGACTGATCAAGCAATTTGATGAAATGCGCCGGATGATGAAGCAATTTTCCGATATGATGGGTCCGAAAGGTCCCAAGGGCAAAGCCTTGAAGCAGCTTAAAGGATTAGCCGGCAAAGGCGGAATGAAATTCCCGTTCCGTTAAAAGCCTGGGAATATATCATGTAAGCCATCATTAATCTTATTTTATTGAAGGAGGTGAATTTCGTGGCAGTACGTATTCGTCTGAAACGCATGGGTGCTCATAAAGCTCCTTTCTACCGTATCGTGGTATCGGATTCCCGTTCCCCGCGTGACGGCCGTTTTATCGAAGAAATCGGTTACTACAACCCGGTTCAACAACCGGCTGAAGTTAAAATCGATGAAGATAAAGCTCTTGCATGGCTCCAAAATGGTGCACAAGCTTCCGACACTGTTCGCAACTTGCTTAGCAAAGCGGGCGTAATGAAGAAGTTCCATGAGTCTAAGCAACAGAAATAATGACTGATTGTGAGGGTTATCTATGGAAGAATTAGTTGGAGTTATTGCTAAGGCTTTAGTGGATCATCCCGAAGATGTGATCGTGAAGAAGGTGGAGAAAGACCACCTGGTTGTCTATGAGCTTACCGTACATCCTGATGATGTGGGTAAGGTTATCGGGAAGCAGGGACGGATCGCCAAAGCGCTTCGCACGGTCGTGACTTCTGCAGCAGTCAAAATGGATAAACGCGTAACCGTGGATATTATATCTTAAAGGTATACGGAGGGGGTTAGGATGTATTTCCTAGCCCTTTTTTGAAGATTATAGAATGTTCCGCTTTAGGCAGGACGTTCTATAATCGCAAAAAAAACTACCGTCAACAGCGGTCCATCACCTCTGATTATACGTCGACAGACGTTTTTTTTATATATAAAGGAAGAGACAGGAATCATACTGTCTCATAGATGAGCATCTTATAAATGCCGCTGCCAATGATGGGGTGTGCGTTTTTGTTGTCTAGTCCGCAGGGGCTGCGCAAGTAGCGATGAAGAGCCAGGAGGAAACTATGCCGCAACAACTAATGAACGTAGGCAAGATTGTAAATACGCATGGAATTAAAGGGGAAATCAAGGTGTTGCCCCATACGGACTTTCCGGAGATCCGCTTCGCCAAGGATAGCGAGCTCCTGATTGTGCCCGCAGATGGCAAGGCACCGCTGCCTGTAACCGTACAATCATCCAGATTTCATAAGAACATGTACATTGTGAAGCTGGAAGGTTATGAGCATATTAATGAGGTGGAGAAGTTTAAGGGAAGTATGTTGAAGGTCACTCAGGATGACTTGGTGGAATTGCCCGATGACGAGTATTATTTCCATCAGATTGTCGGCTGCCATGTCGTGACTGATGAAGATAAGGACCTTGGCGTGATTACCGAAATTCTTACACCAGGTGCAAACGATGTATGGGTCGTTAAGTCGTCCGATGGAAAAAGCATTCTTATTCCATATATTGATGATGTCGTGCTGGATGTCAACGTGAAGGATAAGAAGGTACGGGTGCATCTGATGGAAGGACTGCTGTAACATGATGAAAGTAGATGTGCTGACGCTGTTCCCGGAAATGATGGATGGCGTATTCCGTTCGAGTATACTCGGAAAAGCTCAAGAAAAAGGCATTGTAAGCCTGAATGCCGTTAATTTCCGGGATTATTCGGGTAACAAACATGGTACGGTGGATGATACCCCTTACGGCGGCGGAGGCGGAATGGTGCTGAAGCCGGATCCGATTTTTGCTGCCGTGGAGGATTTGCTGTCCCAGAGCTCCGCAGCGCCCAGAGTCATTTTAATGTGTCCGCAAGGGGAGACGTTCACACAGCAGAAAGCGGAGGAGCTTTCGTCGGAGGAGCATCTGATCTTCATCTGCGGGCATTATGAGGGGTACGATGAACGGATTCGGGAACATTTGGTCACGGATGAACTGTCGATCGGCGACTATGTGCTCACGGGCGGCGAACTGCCTGCAATGGTTGCCATTGATTCTGTAGTAAGGCTGCTGCCTGGCGTACTAGGAAATGAATCCTCTGCCATTACGGATTCCTTCAGCACAGGTCTGCTCGAGTATCCGCATTATACCCGGCCAGCCGAATTCAGAGGCTTTAAGGTACCTGATATTCTGCTGAGCGGACATCATGCCAATATTGAGGTGTGGCGGCGGGAACAGGCTTTAAAACGTACGCTTCAGCGTCGCCCGGATATGCTGGATAAGGCTGTGTTGACGGATCAGGACTTCAAGATTATTCAACGACTCAAACAAGAGCAGCAGGAAGACGGCAGTTAAACCGAATTTTCTGCTGCAAACTATGATGACCAACTAAGGAGGATACCTATGGATTACAAAGTTTATTTTCAAGACAATCGAGACAAGCATTTGAATGAATTGAAGGAATGGTTATCGATTCCAAGCATATCGGCTCTATCCGAGCACAAACCGGATGTGAAAAAGGCCGCCGAGTGGCTTGCAGATACGATGACCCGCGCCGGGCTTGAAAATATCAAGATCCACGAAACCAAAGGACATCCAATCGTATATGCCGATTATCTGCATGCTGAAGGCAAGCCGACAGTTCTTGTATATGGCCATTATGACGTACAGCCTGTCGATCCGCTCAATTTGTGGAAGACACCTCCGTTTGAGCCGGATATTCGTGATGGTAAATTGTTTGCCAGAGGCGCAACGGATGACAAAGGCCAGCTGTTCTTACATATCAAAGCGGTGGAAGCAATCCTTTCCCAGGAAAAGGAACTGCCTGTGAATATCAAGTTCTGCATCGAGGGTGAAGAAGAAGTATCGAGTCCGAACCTGCCGGGCTTCCTTGAAGCCAATCAGGATATGTTGAAGTCTGATGTGGTCCTCATCTCCGACACCTCGCTGCTGGAAAAAGGAAGACCTGCGATTTGTACCGGTCTCCGTGGTCTTTGCTCGCTGGAAGTTGCACTGCACACGGCTAATACTGACCTGCACTCGGGATCTTACGGCGGAGGCGTTCCGAACGCCTTGCATGCAATGGTCAGCCTGCTGAATTCCCTTCATGATGAGAATGGACGCGTCAGCGTGGAAGGCTTCTATAAAGGCGTGCTTGAATTGACTCCGGAAGACCGGGAAGAATTCAAAAAGCAGTCCATTGATGAAAACAAGCTGAAGCAAGATCTGGGACTGGACGCGCTGTTCGGCGAAGAAGGATTCACGTTTGTCGAAAGAACCGGGGCACGTCCAACCCTCGAGCTTAATGGCGTGTACGGCGGTTTCCAAGGGGAAGGCAGCAAAACGGTCATTCCGAAGGAAGCTCACGCGAAAATTACCTGCCGCCTGGTTGGACATCAGGATCCGCAGGATATTCTCGACAAGATCGAAAAGCACATCAACAGCCATGTACCAACCGGTGCGAAGGTAACCGTCGTGCAGATGGAAAAAGGGAATCCGTTTACGATCGATCCATCTACGCCGATTCTGCAAAAGGCTGCTGATGCCTATGAGCATGTATACGGCACGCGCCCGGTATTTACCCGCGACGGCGGTTCGATTCCGATCGTGGAGACCTTCTCGCGCGTCCTTGAGGCTCCTGTAGTTTGCATGGGCTTTGGACTTCCGGATGAGAATCTCCATGCTCCAAATGAACATTTCAACCTGGAGAACTTCGATCAAGGCCTGCTGACGATCGTGGATTTCCTTCGAAGAGTTTAATATCCTTTGCCAATAGAACTGCCGGCTTGCATGGGGATTTCCCTCGCAGCCGGCAGTTTGTTTTTTTTGTTAATTTCTCGCAAAAGGTTGATGCCGCCCAGGATTTAAAATATAATTTCCTTAGATGAAATAAAATTTTATTGTGATTAATATTATCTGAAATATTTATTCTAACTTCCGGGAGGGCTTATCGTGAATATTATTCCATTGAACGAGGATTGGCTGGCACCCATGTGCGAGCTGTGGAACCAGGAGCTCGGAGACGATTTTCCGATGCGCGAGCAGTTGATGCGGCAAAATACATTTCAGGATGAGAACGTTTACCTCGAGGGTTCGAAACTAGCTGTCGAGGACGGAAGTCTTCTGGGGTTTGTGATCGCGAAAAAATGGCAGGAACAGCAGCGGGAAATGCACCTTGGTGACGGCGGAGGATGGATTCAGGCTATTCTGGTGCGGAGTGATGCTAGAGGGAAAGGGATAGGCAGCCGTTTGCTGGAGCAGGCCGAACAGGCTCTCAAGGATGCAGGTGCGGAACTGGCTTACATCGGAAGAGATCCATGGCACTACATTCCGGGGATTCCGAAAGCGTTCCCAGAAGCAAAGGCATGGCTGGAGCGCAGGGGTTATGAGGTGCTCTACGAGGTGTTTGACCTCGTTAACCAAACCGGAGCCGGAGATGCTGCGCGCCAGGAATACGTTGAAGGCGCTCATTCCCGTTTATTGGAAGAGAAAGACCGGGAAGAAATGCTGCGTTTCTTCAAACGCTGTTTCCCTGGACGTTGGTATTACGAAGCGCAATGCTATTGGGAGCGCGGCGGCAAAGGTCGTGAGTTCCTGGGATTGTTTTTGGGGGAAGAAATGATTGGATTTTGCCGAGTGAATGATGGAGAGTCCCCGCTGATCGCTCAAAATACCTACTGGGCACCTTTATTTGATGGCCCGCTTGGAGGTATCGGACCGCTGGGCGTAGATAACCGCTTTCGCGGCAAGGGCTACGGATTGGCAATTGTTAAGGATGGCGTGGCTGAGCTGGCCAGCCGGGGGGTAAAAAACCTGGTCATTGACTGGACAGAATTGGTTGATTTCTATGCCAAAATGGGCTTTACCGTGTGGAAAGGCTATGACCTCGCCAAAAAGACATTGAAATAGGGTCTCAGGGTTTTATCCAGAGATTGCATGTATACTTGCATAAGGAAATCTACAGTGTACAATATATGCAGCGACTGGGGAGGAAAAGCCGATGGGAATACTTAAATCCATATGGAGATTTTTTGTACCTAGAGAACGAACGCTCATTTTCACATCTTTCAATTCAGATGAATTTGTAAGAATGAAGAACAAGCTGATTCAAAGCGGGATTCCGCATCGGTCCAAAATCACGAACTGGGCTAATGACCACGGTGGTGGCCTTCAACCCAGGCGTATGCAATATGACATTTACGTAGCCAGTGAAGATGAGAATAACGCAGTCGGCACTGCGGATGCCAAATAACACAAAAAAAGAATCCCTTTAGCGGGATTCTTTTTTTTGTGTCGTGCTGGACTTACTGATCGGTCGTTTTGGCAATCGTCGTAAAAATATCGTATTTGAACTGATCGGGATTTTTACGAGAGTGATGCTCATCCACAAACTGATTAATCCACTCAATGAATTTCTTGGCTTCCTCTTCCGTCAAATAGACCTCGGAGTTTGTCAGGTTGCCGTAAGGCTTATCATTGCTCTGGGCCGTAAGGAATTTCTTTTTGTTATCATCATACAGATCGGAAAGAAGTTTTTGAGTTTCCGAAATGAATATCTTCTTCGCAGCCTCGTCTGCGCCATCATCGCGTTTAATGCGAACTGCGCCCTTGAACGATTCGTAATATTTGGCGTTAATACCATTGATTTCTTTCGTACTGACGATATGGATCAGGCCGATGCTTTCAAGTTTTTTGGCATGGTAGTATACCTTTGCCGGGACCTCACCCATTGCGTCGGCGATTTCTTTGATGGTCGCCGGGTGGTCCATTCGTTGGAAATGGCTTAATATTTTCATCCGGTAAGGATCAGAATATATTCGTATTTCTTCAATCGTACTAAGTTCCTTCGTCTCCAATACAAACGCACCTCGTCATTTCTTGCATTTACGATCACCGGACGTTGCCAATATCAAATCACGGCTTCCATCACTTCCATCAGCAAACAAAGAGAATAGGTTTATGGACCATTCCCGGAAGGCTAAATTTCGATTTGGAAATATCCAGTTAATAAGCCTATTATAAGGCCCGAAGAGATAAAGCACAAAAGAATGTTTCTTGAATTCGCCATTTATAAGCTCATGAAGCTCTTTTGTGTCAGAAGCACAAGCCCCGGGATGATCATGAAAAGTCCAAAGATCAGGAATATGAAATTAGCGCTCATAAAGGTGCCTGCGAAGCCGGCGATAACGCCGCCAAGCGGAACGGTACAGGTACTGAGCATGTTCGACAATGCTCCGATGCGGCCAAGCATCTCGCGTGGCGTTACTTCCATCATGTATGTCGAAATCGGCGTGCTTACGAACGATACGGCGAACCCCATCCCGAAGCAGAATAGCGTTGCCACGTACAGGGGATAAAGAGTGAACAGGGATGGGACATACAACAGGCTATAGGTGACGCCAAGCAGCAGGAATCCGAATACAATCAATGAGCTTTTTTTATAGCGTGCCCCCTTCTGACTGATCCAGATTCCGCTGAGAATCATGCCAATGACGAGACTGATCCCGAGCAGGCTAAGTCCAAAAGGGCCGGAGTGAAGTATTTCTTTTACATAAACGGGCTGCAGAACGTTCCATGGAGCAAGGCACAAGTTGACGAATGCGGCCGCGAACATGGTCAGCAGAATGAGACGTTCTTTTTTGACGAATTGCAGACCGGATAAAAACTCTTTCCAGTAAGAGGTTCTCTTATGGGCTGGAGGCATATCGGTGTGTATAACGGCAGGCTGATCTTCCGGTTTCAAACGAATCCACAGAAACAAAAAAGCAGCGATGAAAAAGGTAGCCGCATCAATAATCATGGAACCGGAAATACCGACCAGCGCGATTATTCCGCCGGCAGCGGCCATTCCGCCAAGCTCTGCGGTCCGGGCGACAGAGGAAGTGATCGAATTTCCTGTCAGAAGCAGTTCTTTGGGGAGGAGGCGAGGCACGAGAGACATTTCGGCAGGCGTTGAGAAGCATTCAAAAGATGAGTTGATAAAAGTGAAAACGAATAAATGCCATGGCTGCAGAGAACCCGTAAAATATAACAGCGCAGTTAGCATGACCATGATGCCGCGGCCGGCATTGGCGAGAATGACGATCTTCTTCTTGGACCAACGATCAACCAAGACGCCAGTGAACAGGCTGAATGCAATTCCGGGAATAAAGTTAAGAGCGAACAATGTGCCCATTAGCACCTCAGAGCCCGTAAGGACATAAACCATCCAGCTGTAGGCAATGGAATCGATGGAATCCCCGAAGCGGGAGATGATCTTAGCGGCCATCATAATCAGATAAGACCTGTGTGCGCTTAATTCACGAATACCTTGCCGTGGCTGGGCTTGAACCAGAACCGTTTCACTCATTCAAGACAACTCCGTTCAATATTTATTAACGTTAAAAATAATTTAACGATAAATTTATTTTATTTATATTTGATTGAATTGCAATAGGTTTTTCGGTAAACGTCAAAATTTTTTTGACGATGAAAACTGTTTTTAATAACTTGGAGAGATTGCGAGCTTTAACGATAGGGCAAATCGAAATTTCTGAAGGAATTTCCATATCCATGGCTTGTTCAGTTAGATGTTGCAAAGCATTACGCATATGTGCTACAATTAACGCTGTTGTGTGGAATACGGTGGTCCGCTGCGGATGATGAAGGAGAACAGAGGGTTTTCCGGAAGAGGCAAGAACACCTGTACGGAAGGAGGGAGTCCTAGATGAATATCCTACAAGCGATCACTCAAGAACAGCTTCGTAAAGATATCCCAAGTTTTCGTCCTGGCGACACTTTAAAAGTGCACGTTAAGGTAATCGAGGGATCTCGCGAACGTATTCAGTTGTTCGAAGGTGTAGTAATTAAACGTCGCGGTGGCGGAATCAGTGAGACTTTTACGGTTCGTAAAATTTCTTACGGTGTTGGTGTGGAAAGAACTTTCCCAATCAACTCGCCAAAAATCGAGAAAATCGAAGTGGCTCGCCGTGGTAAAGTGCGTCGTGCGAAGCTTTATTATCTTCGTGAACTTCGCGGTAAAGCAGCGAGAATTAAAGAAATTCGCCGTTAATAAACGGACAACGTGGGAGGGCTTGATTTCAAGCCCTTTTCGTTTTAGGATAAGAATTGTTATCGGCTCCGTTTAGGAGCTTTTCTTTTCGGCAAAAAATGAAAAAAATACGTGCACACGCAGATGATACGAGGAGAGGGCGGTGAAGTATGCAGCAGGACATTCAGAATGATGGGGTGGAACTTGGGGAGCAGGATCGTAAACCACCCAAAAAAGCAAAAAATGAAGTAGTAGAATGGCTTAAGGCGATTGTGATAGCTCTAATTCTGGTGGCTCTCATTCGCTGGCTTCTCTTTAAACCGTTCATCGTGGACGGGCCGTCGATGCAGCCTAATTTCCATACGGGAGAGCGGCTGATCGTCAATGAAATTTTGTATGATATACGGTCACCGCAACGCGGGGAAGTCATTGTATTCCATGTTCCATCCGAAGGCAAGGACTTCATTAAGCGGGTTATCGCCGTTGCAGGCGATACGGTGAAGGTGGAAGGCGACACGGTAACGGTTAACGGTAAGCCTGTCAACGAAACCTACATACAGGGCGCCATGGATCAGAAACATAAAGAAGGCCAGTTGTATAACGACAAAGATTTCCCTAATAGCGCTTTTCCTGACGGAAAGGTTCCTGAGGGACATGTGTTCGTGATGGGGGATAACCGCTCCGACAGTACGGACAGCCGGATGATTGGATATGTTCCGCTAGGCGACATCGTCGGACGTGCGGATTTGATTTTTTGGCCGGTTAAGGACGTACATTTGATTAAACATTAAACAATCCACCGATGCAGCGGCTGGTTGTAGGCAAAAATGAGGTGATGACGGTGACGATTCAATGGTTTCCTGGTCATATGACCAGAGCGCGCCGCCAAATACAGGAAAAGCTGAAGCTGATAGATGTGGTCATCGAGTTAATCGATGCCCGCCTTCCGCTGTCCAGCCGCAATCCGATGATTGACGAAATATTGCAGGGCAAACCGCGGCTCATCATTATGAATAAGGCGGATCTTGCGGATCCTTCGGTCACAAAAGAGTGGCAGGAGTATTTCAAGGAGCTGGGACAAACGGCTTTCCCGGTAGATGCTTCCACCGGAACCGGCGTAAAGGATATTCCGGGACAGCTTAAGCTGCTCCTAAAAGAGAAGATTGATCGGCAGATTGCAAAGGGCATCAATCCGAGAGCCATCCGCGCGCTGATTGTAGGAATTCCGAATGTCGGCAAATCCACGTTGATTAACCGTTTGGCCGGCAGGAGCATCGCTGCTACAGGCGATCGTCCGGGCGTGACCAAAGGGCAGCAGTGGATTAAGGTGGGCGGCGAGATCGAACTTCTGGATACACCGGGTATTCTGTGGCCCAAGTTCGAAGATCAGAATGTGGGCTACAAGCTGGCTGTGACCGGTGCGATCAAGGAAGAGATACTGAATGCTGAAGATATCGCCTTTTTCGCCGTGAAATATCTGGTGAGCTACTACTGGGATGCCTTCAGGGATCGGTTTGAGCTGGAAGACAGCACTCCGCATAATCCGGACGAAAGCGATGAGATCGTGGCTATTATGGAAGCGGTAGGCCGCAAACGCGGTTGCCTGATCAGCGGAGGAAGGGTAGATCTTGAAAAGGCCTCCCGTACGCTGCTGAGGGAACTGCGCGCCGGAAAAATGGGACGTTTCTCCATGGAGTCCCCATATTAATCGGCATGCAATTAAAAGTTCTATCTAAAGGTTCATCCTATGGAATCGCATAGATGATATGTATAAGAAAGCCGCCGACAGGCGGCTTTTTTGCTATGCCGGGAATATGTTTATTCATGGGAAAGGACAAGATATAGTCAATGTGCATATAGGGTGACCTATCAAAATTGAAAATATTATGGTTGATCATGCTTCTATATATTGGAGCAGGAGGTGAAGGAACATATCAATCCATGACATTGGTAAATAAAAACAAATGGAAGAATGGGGGGGAATCAAGAAGCAGAAATGGCTAATAACGTCGGGGGTTTCAATGAAACAATCCGTCGATCTAGTCCGGCATGCGGCGGTCCATACCTTTAAACGCGGTACCGATGACGTTTGATACAGTTACGAGCCTTTCGATAATTAACTCGTGACCACCGGAAAAAGACAAGTCGCAGATCATGGTTCACTAGCAGAAACTCCTGGAAAAGCCATGCAGCATGTCCCCGGATCAAGTATAATGTTCTGAGCAGTAAGCTGCGCGGACAGGGAATGAAGTCCGGGGAGAGCTAGGAGGAACAACATGACAGACTTGTTAATGCACGAAAAAGAATGCTGGTCACAATCTTATCAATGGATTGCAGGAATAGACGAAGTTGGGCGGGGTTGCTTATTCGGGGATGTGGTCGCTGCCGCCGTTATTCTGCCTGTTGGCTTGGTGCTGGAAGGCGTAGACGATTCCAAAAAGCTGAGCGAAAAGAAACGTGAAGCGCTGTATGAACTGATTACCGAGCAGGCGGTTGCCATCTCCGTCGGTTATGTCGATGCCGAGACGATTGACAGAATTAATATTAAGCAGGCAGCAAGGCTTGCGATGCAAAAAGCGGTTCTAGGACTGCCGGTGGCCGCCGATTATCTTCTCGTCGATGCGGAGAAAGTTGACGTAGAGATTCCGCAGCTGTCCATCATCAAAGGGGACGCCACCAGCCAAAGCATTGCGGCTGCTTCGATAATCGCCAAGGTAACGAGGGACAGGCTTTGTAAGGGGGAATGGGAGGCACGTTATCCCGAATATGGTATTGCGATACATAAAGGTTATGCAACCAAGCTTCATCGGGAGCAGATCCTGGCACTGGGACCCACCCCGATGCACCGCAAAAGCTTCCTGAAGAATCTGGAGGTCGTTCAGGAAACCTTGTTCTAGGGCACTTCTTCACTGCCGTGAGGCAGGTGCCGATATAAAGAAAAAAGGGTTCGCACGAACGAAGGAGGACGAGAGACGTGAATATCGGTTCGTTGATTCGCGGTCTGCTGGGTGAAACCAAAGCGGGTGATGCGAAGCAGCTGGATATGAAGACCGGCCAAGTGGTCAGGGGTGTGGTGCTTAGCGTCTCGGAAGACGGTCAAGAGGCCGTAGTACAGATCCAAGGGGTTAAGGTGAAAGCGGCTCTTGAGACGCCGATGCAGGCCGGTCAAGCGACGCTACTGCAGGTGCAGCCGCCTGCATCGAACGGCATGATGGTGTTGAAGCCGCTGGCGGAGTCACCATACTCTGCGATACCCTCCCAATCGATGGCAGATGTGCTGGGTACATTAGGACTTGCTGACACGGATGAGAACCGTACGATGATCCAAGCCATGCAGTCCAGTGGCGTGCCGCTGAACAAGGAAAATGCGGAGCTGTTCAGCCGGATCATGCAGCAGAAACCGGCGTCTGTTCCGACCGAGCAATGGATCCAGTCCGCTGCGATAGCCTTGCAGCGAGGATTGCCGGTGACCGCGGAGAGTGTCCGCGGACTGCAGCAGGCAGTGTTCGGGCAACCGTTACATGAATTGTTAGCTGTACTTGATGAGCAGCTGGAGGCTGCGCAGACGATGCATGGTCCTGTCAAACCCGCAGCATCTGGAGATGCTGGAGCAGCAAACCGGCTTGGCCAAATCAGTCACAATTCGAGTGTTACGCAGGTTGGTTTAGGCGTGAACCAGCAGGAGAATATAGAAGGGGCATCAGCAAAGGGTCAGGCGGCCCAGACTGGCGGACAAGTGTTGACTGCCAGTGATGGGCACGCAGCACCTGCTGAAGGGCTGCAGCCGCTCTTGGCGAAGCTCCAGCAGGTGCTGCAGCAGCTTCGCACCGCGCCGCTTGCAGGCAGCGCCCTGGCTGCGCAGCAGGGCAATGCCGAGACCGCCGGCCGTGCAGCAGCATTGCCGGCCACCGGAATGGCGCCGCCCACGCAGCAGGCGGCGCTGACAGGCTCTGGCCCCGCCGGAGGGCCAGAGCCGATGCCGCCCCAAGCCCCCGGAGCGGAGCCGTGGGTGGGGCGGCTATTGAAGCTGCTCGGTGCGGAGCACGAGCAGCAGGGCCTGCGCGGGGCCGGGATGCCCGCGCAAGAACCAGGGGCCGCGGCGGGGAACGCGCGGCCTGTCGTGGCTGCACCGGCCGCAGGCCAGGGTGCGGCGCCGCAGGCAACGGGCCAGGCGGAGCCGGGGCCCGTTAACCCGGCCGGCGGCACGGCAAGCGCCGCCGCAGCCGCTGCGCGGCAGCCCGCCCCGGCGACGGCGCCGGGGAGCGGGGCGGTCCCGCAGCAGCCGGCCGGAGAAATCGCGGCCGGGCAAGAGCAGCAGGCCCGCACTTTGCAGGCAGCCGGATTACATACGGCTGCCACATCCATTCCGGCTGGGGAAACAGCCGGAATACGTACAGAGCATGCCTTGCATGGCTCAGGCGCTCAGGACACGCTCAAAGGCATTCTGCTGCAGTTGGTAAACCATGATGAAGTGCCGCCGGCATTGAAGGAAGCAGCTCAGCAGCTGGTATCCCACTTGACGGGCCAGCAGCTGCTGTTGAACACGGACCGGACGGCGCCGTTTGCCCAAGTCACCTTGTTTTTGCCGCTGAACGGACCGGACGGCCAAGAAACAGCCTCGGTTCAGATCCAATCCCGCCGGGGCCCTAAGGGTGAATTGGATGCCTCGAACTGCCGCTTGTGGTTCGATCTGCAAATGAAGCATTTGGGGCAGACACTGGTAGACGTGCAGGTCGTAGACCGGATTGTGAGTCTGAAAGTTCATAACGATGCGGATTGGGCCGGAGAGCTGCTGATTAACCACAAGGATGAAATATCCGCAGCCATGGAGTCCCTTGGCTATCAGCTGCTGACGCTGAGAGCAGAGCCAATGCCCGTGAAAGCGGCGGAATCGACGCAAGGTACGACGACGGCCGCAGCAGTCCATGATTATGTGCCCCAGAGCTACAAAGGGGTGGATTTCCGGGTATGAGCGATAAATCTCAGGAGCATCCAATTTCAATGAAGAAGGCGGTTGCTCTCAAATATGCCCCGGGGGAAGCCGAAGCACCGGTGGTGGCCGCCAAAGGGCGAGGCAGAATTGCCGAGGCCATTCTCGATAAAGCCAAGGAACATGGGGTTCCCGTCCAGGAAGATGCAGCATTGGTTGAGGTATTGTCGAAGCTGGATCTGGATCAGCAGATTCCGCCTGAGCTGTACCAGCTTGTGGCTGAGGTGCTGAGCTTTATATACAGGGCGGACCGGACGGCGCGGGAAAGGGAGAACGAATGGTAGAACGGACGAACAGGCCAAAGGATAACCGCCGTGAGAAAGGTGCTGCAGCAGAACAAGCTGCTTGCAGCTATCTGGCTTCCCGCGGATATGCCATTAAAGACCGCAATTGGCGTTGCAGGAGCGGTGAACTCGATATCGTAGCCGAGATGGGTCAACTGTTAGTTATTGTCGAGGTACGCAGCCGGAGCATTAGTACCCGCTTTGGTACTGCGGCGGAGTCTGTCGATATCCGTAAAA
Source organism: Paenibacillus dendrobii (assembly GCF_009807035.1). Classification (GTDB taxonomy): domain Bacteria; phylum Bacillota; class Bacilli; order Paenibacillales; family Paenibacillaceae; genus Paenibacillus_AQ; species Paenibacillus_AQ dendrobii. The sequence continues at coordinate 1,836,717 of NZ_WUBI01000001.1, read as the reverse complement.
TCAAACAGATTCGAAACACGGCCCTCGCTTACCTGCATTATAAACAACAGGTGGAGAGGGAGATTCGTTTCGATGTTGTGGCGATTGAACTGGATAGCGAGCGGCGTGCCGCGTCACTTCAACATATCGAAGGCGCTTTTTAGATAGGGCATTCTGAAAGCAATAGTATCAAGAATAATGTTATATAATGCTAAATATAATGCTAAATATAATGCTACATGAGCGTTAGAGCGATTTAGAGAAGACTTCCGGAGCGATCACAGGAGGTCTTTTATGTTTAATCGTTTTTCTGCATATATTGATCTCTTAAAGTTTGTCCTGCGATCCTTTCCTCTCATATTTTGATATGCGGAATACAGCAGTTCCTTGTTTTACTTTAAATACATAAGTTTTATGTTCGCGCAGAGGGAGCTCTCATTGCAGTCTTCAAGAACCCCGGCAATAGGATGAATAATTGTCCACAAAGGGGGATTAAAATATGTTTCTTAGGAGAAAGACGCCTAAAATAAACGACGGCTTCAGGTCTATAGCATGTCTGGAAAAGCTTTTTATCGGGGGTACGGAGCAGTGGCTCCTGATGAGAGGCAAAAGCGACTTACTGCCTGTTCTCCTGTTCCTTCACGGTGGACCTGGCTCGGCACAAATCGGATTTGCCCCCTATTTCCAGCGTGAGCTCGAGCGGCATTTTGTTGTTGTGAACTGGGACCAGAGAGGAGCGGGGTTGTCCTACCGTAGTGATCTCAATCCAGAAACGATGAACATCGAACAGTTTATTGCTGATGCCTGTGAGGTTACGAACTATCTTCAGAATAGGTTCCGCCAGAACAAGATTTTTATCGTCGGTCACTCGTGGGGCAGTATTATGGGTGTTCTACTGGCAGAACGCTTTCCTGAATACTACCACGCCTATATAGGTATCGGGCAGGTGGTCAACATGGCGAAGGGGGAGCGGCTATCACTTCAATACGTCATGCGAAAATCGCAGGAAGCAGGCCATAAGAAAGCACTGAGAGAACTTGCAGCACTTGAAGAGAATTCGTATTTGGATTATAGGAAGCTGGCAATCCAGCGCAAATGGCTGAGCGCATTTAAGGGAGTCATGTACCGACAGTCGATGATGAACGTGATTGTTCCCAAGATGCTCCGTTCGTCGGAATATCATGTATTGGACATCCTGCGATTCATCAGAGGGGCCCGATTTTCGATCAGGCACATGTGGACCGAGGTATGTGATATCAATTTGGAAGGAATTACTAAACTGCAAATTCCGGTATTTTTATGCATGGGCAAACATGATTACAATACGCCGTTTGAATTGGCGGAATTGTTTTTCAATAAACTGGAGGCCCCTATAAAGACCTGGGAATGGTTCGGAAATTCAGCCCATTGCCCGAATTTTGAGGAGCCGGAGAAGTTTAACAGGCATCTCATTCATTTACTTTATAAGGTAATGGAGCGATTATCGCCTTCATTTACAGAGGAGCAACAATCGAAATCTTAATCTATAAACTTGCGGATGATGGTGGCTTTAAGGAATTTGGAACACAAAATAGTTGCAAAATATGGATACAAAAATAAAACCTTCGCTTATTATATAAGCGTAGGTTTTATTTGCATTCGGCATTTTTCTGAACATTAAGCGAATGTCTCGACCTGTGGCCTGTCCAGATTCCGGTATTGTATCGCCTCGGCGACATGAACGGATTTAATCTCTTCATATCCGTCCAGATCGGCGATGGTGCGAGCGAGTTTTAAAATCCGGTCATACGCACGCATGCTGAGACCCAATGCTTCGATCGTCTGGTGGAGCATGTGGGAGGTGTCGGCATCCAGCTTGGCAAAACGCCGAAGCGCGCTGCCTGACAGCTCGCTGTTCCAGCAAATATGTTGGAGTTGACTATATCGCTTCAACTGTTTTTCATGAGCCTCAAGTACTTGGGAACGCATATCTTCGGACGAAGAGCTGAACTTCTCTCGCGTCCACTCTTTCGGCCGGGGGACATCCACCTGCAGGTCGATCCGGTCGAGCAGCGGGCCGGAAATTTTGGAGCGATATTGCGCGATTCGCGAAGGGCTGCACGTGCATTGATGACCCGGGTGGTCGCTTCCGAGATATCCGCACGGACAAGGATTTAGCGATGCGGCGAGCATGAACCTGGCCGGGAAGGTATGCACGGCTCTCGCCCTGCTAATGGTAACGGCCTTATCCTCAAGCGGCTGCCGGAGCACTTCAAGCACCTGGCGGTTGAACTCGGGCAGTTCATCCAGAAATAGGATTCCCCGGTGAGCCAGGCTGACCTCTCCCGGTTTCGGGATCGTTCCGCCGCCAATCAATCCTCCCGCTGAAATCGTGTGATGGGGTGAACGGAAAGGTCTGGTTCGCAACAGTCCCGCTGCGGGCTCCTTAAGCTTCCCGGCTGCGCTGAAGATTTTGGTTGTTTCCAGTGCTTCTTGCTCCGTCATGGGCGGAAGGATGGTAGGGAGCCGCTTGATCAGCATGGTTTTACCGGTTCCCGGCGGTCCCATGAGCATGATATTATGCATTCCTGCAGCTGCGATCGTAAGAGCGCGTTTCACATGCTGTTGCCCCAGAACATCGGCATAGTCCTCGAGGGGAGCGATATCCTGTATTGTTGGAGATGAAGGAGGCAACTGCAGCCCGGCGAAGGAGGAAATACGTATCGGGCTGTTTTTTTCGTTGGAGGCGAGTCCCGCCTCCTGTTCACCCAGAGCCAACAGCTCGTTCAAATGTCCAATTGCATAAATATTCATGTTTTCTACCAAGACGGCTTCTGGTGCGTTTTCCTTCGGCAGCAGGACCGCGGTGAATCCTTCGCGTTTGGCGCGGTCGACCATCGACAGAACGCCGGTAACCGGTCGCAGACTGCCATCCAGCGCCATTTCTCCGATCAGAAGCAGCTTCTCCTCCTGAGGTAGGATAAGCTGTCCGCTTGTACACAAAATACCAAGGGCGATCGCCAGGTCAAAAGCAGAGCCCTCTTTTCTTAAATCGGCCGGTGCCAAATTAATGGTCGTCCGCTGCAAAGGGAAGGCAAACCCGCAGTTTTTGATTCCCGCCCGGACCCGTTCGACCGCCTCGCGGATCGCCGAATCCGGAAGACCGATGATCGAGGTTAAGGGCAGCCCATTGGATATATCCACCTCAACTTCAATCAGGACACCGTCAATTCCATATAAACACGCACTATACATTTTTCCGTACATACAAAAAAAAGCCCCCTTTTTCACAGGATCGAGCCAGCCGCTGCATCGCTACGGGGCTTGCTGTCCGGTTGAAAAAAAGGTGCTTCCTTATTTTCAAGTATTTTGACCACATTGTAAGATTGGAGAAGTTAAATGTCAAGGCGGGATCTTTGCTCCGATAAATAAAATACGGAATGGACTTTTATTTGTTTGAAAAGGCAAAAAAAGTTGTAAAGTAAAGAAAAGCATACAATTCAATTGCAAACATAAAGTTTGGGTATATTTAATATTTTTCAATCCTTGTGATAATATTAGCAATGAAGGCAGGTGATGGAAGTAACATGGAATCCAAAGGTATTGTTCCCCAACTTCAGTTGGAGAACCAATTATGTTTTGCCGTTTATGCTTGCTCACGCGAAATTACGAAACTGTACCAGCCGTATCTGGAGAAGCTGGGCGTGACGTATTCACAATATCTGGTGTTGATCGTGCTGTGGGAAAAAGAACAATGTACCGTGAAGGAGCTGGGGGAAGCGCTGTTTTTGGACTCGGGCACGCTGACTCCTTTGTTGAAACGACTTCAGGCCGCCGGGCTAATCAACAGGGAGCGTTCTTCCCAAGATGAGCGAAAGGTGATCATTTCGCTTACCGAAGAAGGAATACTGTTGAAAGATAAGGCGGTAGATGTCCCCGGATCCATGCAAAATGAGGTGTGCTTGAACGGGGATGAGTTTAACCGTTTATTGGGGGAATTCAAGGGCCTTCTCGAACGTGTACATCAAATTAATTCGCAACGAGACGGGAAAACAGGGTAGGAAAACGGCGAATAATTACCATAAAATTCCAAGCATTCTCTCAAAGGGATTAAACCGATATCAAAAAGCTGTCGATGGAAGCGCAGTTTAATGAGGTAAGCGTTTTAAAATCATGGTACAATAGCTTGGGTTTATATTATTTTCCAAGAGAAAGACCCGCCTTGTAGCAGTCATGTTGATAGGAGGATTCCGTAGATGAATATCCATGAATATCAAGGAAAACAAGTATTGAAACAGTATGGAGTTGCCGTTCCGAACGGAAAGGTTGCTTATACGGTGGAGGAAGCTGTGGAAGCCGCAAAATCGCTGGGCAGCCAAGTAACGGTTGTTAAAGCGCAAATTCATGCAGGTGGACGCGGTAAAGCAGGCGGCGTTAAGGTTGCCAAAAATCTTGACGAAGTCCGCGCATATGCCGAGGAAATTCTCGGTAAGGTTCTCGTTACGCATCAAACCGGTCCGGAAGGCAAAGAAGTTAAGCGTCTCCTGATCGAAGAAGGCTGCGATATCCGCAAAGAATATTATGTGGGTGTTGTTGTTGACCGCGCTACCGGCCGCGTCGTTATGATGGCTTCGGAAGAAGGCGGCACGGAAATTGAAGAAGTGGCTGCGGCTACTCCTGAGAAAATTTTCAAAGAAATTGTTGATCCGGCTGTAGGATTGCAGGTTTTCCAAGCCCGCAGACTTGCTTATGCCATCAACATTCCTAAAGAACTGGTAAATAAGGCTGGTCAGTTTATGATGGCCCTTTATACAGCTTTTGTGGACAAAGACTGTTCGATCGCTGAAATTAACCCTCTGGTTGTAACGGGTGACGGCAACGTCATGGCGCTGGATGCCAAGCTTAACTTTGACTCCAATGCATTGTTCCGCCATAAGGACATTCAGGAGCTGCGCGATCTGGACGAAGAGGACGAGAAGGAAATCGAAGCATCCAAGTACGACCTGAGCTATGTAGCTCTGGACGGCAACATCGGCTGCATGGTTAACGGCGCAGGCCTTGCGATGGCAACGATGGATATCATCAAACACTATGGCGGCGACCCGGCCAACTTCCTAGATGTAGGGGGCGGTGCGACGACAGAGAAGGTAACCGAAGCGTTCAAAATCATTCTCTCCGACAAGCATGTTAAAGGCATTTTCGTCAATATTTTTGGCGGCATTATGCGTTGCGACGTTATCGCCGAGGGTGTTGTTGAAGCAGCGAAACAGCTTGGCCTTACCCGGCCGCTGGTTGTGCGTCTGGAAGGAACGAACGTGGATCTTGGGAAGAAAATTTTGGCTGAATCCGGCCTGAATATTGTTCCAGCCGATTCCATGGCCGACGGAGCACAAAAAATTGTCTCGCTCGTAAAATAGGTACCTTTAAAATCGAACAGGGGATGTGAACGAATCGTGAGTATTTTGGTTGATAAAAATACAAAAGTGATTACCCAGGGCATCACCGGGAAAACCGCCCTTTTCCATGCAAAAGGCGCCCTTGATTACGGAACGCAAATGGTGGGAGGTACTTCCCCGGGCAAAGGCGGTACAACCGTGGATATTGAGCTTGAAAATGGCAGTTCTGTGAGCTTGCCTGTTTTCAACACCGTGGTAGAAGCCAAAAATGCTACAGGCGCTACGGCGAGCGTTATTTACGTTCCGCCTGCTTTTGCAGCAGACTCGATTCTGGAAGCCGTTGAGGCCGAAATGGAACTTGTCATCTGTATCACTGAAGGCATTCCGGTGCTGGATATGGTCAAAGTAGCCCGTTATATGGAAGGCAAGAAAACCGTTCTGATCGGACCAAACTGTCCAGGTGTCATCACACCGGGCGAATGCAAAATCGGAATTATGCCTGGATATATACATACTCCAGGACATGTTGGCGTTGTATCCCGAAGCGGAACGCTGACTTATGAAGCTGTTCATCAGCTGACTACACGCGGTATTGGACAATCCACTGCGGTAGGTATCGGCGGAGATCCTGTAAAAGGTACGGAATTCATTGATGTTCTGAAACGCTTCAACGAAGATCCTAACACCTATGCAGTGATCATGATCGGTGAAATCGGCGGTACAGCGGAAGAAGAAGCTGCTGAATGGATCCGTGGTAACATGACCAAGCCGGTTGTCGGCTTTATCGGCGGCGTAACTGCACCTCCAGGAAAACGTATGGGCCATGCGGGCGCTATTATCTCCGGCGGCAAAGGTACTGCCAAAGAGAAAATCGCCAAAATGGAAGAATGCGGCATCAAAGTCGCTCCAACGCCTTCCGATATGGGCTCCACGCTGGTCAGCGTTCTTGAAGAACGCGGCATGCTGGACAAATGCTTGACACATTAATCCGTATTAGGGTTATGATAGATTCAAAGGTAAGCAACCTTTTATTTCCTCCTGTAGGGAATAAGGGGTTGTTTTTTTGTGTTTCTCAAAACAGGTTGCAAGAGGTGATAAGATGGATATACGGTGGCTGCTCATTGCATTGCATGAAACCAAAGGCGTCGGCAGAAAAAGCATTTCCCGGATGATATCGGATGGGCTGTTGACGGAGGAGATGATGGAGTGGGGAAATAGGGAGTGGGAAGCACAGGGATTCCAAGTCGAAATATCAAAGCGCCTCGTGCAAAATTTGTCCGAAACGGCTCTTTTAATGAAGCAAAAAGAAAAAGAATGTGATCCAGCTGTTCAAACGTTAACCTTATTAGACCAAGATTATCCTGCAATGCTGAAAGAAAGCCCTGATCCTCCGCATGTCCTGTATGCAAGAGGGAATATCGGATTATTCTCCTCGCCGGCTATAGCAATGGTAGGGACTAGAGTCCCGACGGCATACGGCAAGAAAATGGGCGAAATGCTTGCGCGAGGGTTATGCGAAGAAGGATTAACCGTTATCAGCGGACTGGCCAGAGGGATCGACAGCATTTGCCATGAAGCCGCGTTATTATGCGGAGGAGGGACAATTGCCGTAATGGCTACCGGCATGGATATCGTGTATCCACCCGAGAATAGATCCTTGTTTATCAGGATGGCGAAGGACGGTCTGGTCATAACGGAATATCCGCCGGGAACCAAGCCTCATCCAGGTTTGTTTCCACAGCGGAACCGTATTATTGCGGGCTTGTCGCTCGGTACGTTGGTTGTGGAAGCTGATGAGCGCAGCGGATCATTAATTACTGCGGACGCGGCACTGGATGCAGGAAGGGATGTTTTTGCGGTTCCTGGTCAGGTAACGTCGCCGAAGAGCCGGGGAGCACTTCATTTAATACGTCAGGGTGCCAAGATGGTATGCGAAGCAGCCGACATCCTTGAGGAATATGATTCATGGTTGCCAAAGGGGCTTAAGAATACATACAATAGGGAGCGTCAGGTACAAGAGGCCTCCCCTTGCAAGGAAGGTCATTTGACAACGGATGAGCTGCGACTATACCATATACTGGAGCAGGGACCGTTCACACTGGATGAACTGCTGCAGCACAGCCGGTGGGATTTTGGACATTTGCATTCAGTTCTGTTATCTTTAATCATAAAAAAGCAGATCACCCAATTACCTGGTGCTATATATAAGACTATATAAGTAAAACATGAAGGAAATGAATTTCAAAAATAGCCAAACCGCATTGAGCGGAGAAAGCTCTTGAGATTAAAGAATCGTTCAGCTTCGATGAAAACTGATAGATTTTTTAATCTTAATGAAGCTTTTGATGAATGGAGAGGAGGATATACCGATGGCTGATTCACTGGTGATCGTGGAATCGCCCGCCAAGGCGAAGACGATCGGCAAGTATTTAGGCAGCAAATTTATCGTAAAGGCTTCCATGGGCCATGTTCGCGATTTGCCAAAGAGCCAAATCGGGGTTGAAGTAGAAAATGAATTCAATCCGAAGTATATTACGATTCGCGGAAAAGGTTCCATATTAAAGGAACTTAAAGATGCCAGCAAAAAAGTTAAAAAGGTTTATCTCGCAGCTGACCCCGATCGTGAAGGGGAGGCGATTGCCTGGCATTTGGCGCACGCTCTGGAGCTGGATAATACTGAAAGCTGCAGGGTTGTGTTCAACGAAATTACGAAACAAGCGGTGAAGGATGCATTCAAAACACCGCGCAAAATCAATATGGATCTGGTTAATGCCCAGCAGGCTAGACGGATATTAGACAGACTGGTAGGTTACAAAATCAGTCCTCTATTATGGAAGAAAGTCAAAAAGGGACTATCGGCGGGTCGTGTTCAATCCGTTGCCGTTAAGATTATTCTCGATCGTGAAAATGAAATCGACGCTTTCGTCCCTGAAGAATACTGGTCCATCACAGCCAAGCTTGCCAAGGGCAGTTCCGTGTTTGAGGCGAAGTTCCATCAGCTCGACGGACAAAAGAAAGATCTGTCCAAGGAAGCGGATGTAGATGAAGTTCTAAAAGCCATTAAAGGAGCGACCTTCAAGGTTGCAGAAGTGAAAGAAAAGGAACGCCAGCGGCACCCGTCGCCGCCGTTTACGACCAGTTCCCTGCAGCAGGAAGCTGCGCGCAAGCTGAACTTCCGGGCTGCCAAAACGATGTCCGTTGCACAGCAACTGTATGAAGGCGTTGAACTGGGCAAGGAAGGGACCGTCGGTCTGATCACTTACATGCGTACCGACTCCACGAGAATTGCTGCTTCGGCTCAAGAAGAGGCGAAGGAATACATTGATGGAAAATACGGCAGCACGTTTGTGCCGGAAAGCCCGCGCGAATATTCGAAAAAGGCAGCGAATGCGCAGGATGCGCATGAGGCCATTCGTCCAACGTCAGTGTTGCGTGACCCCGAGTCCGTTAAATCGTTTATGAGTCGTGATCAGTTCAGATTATATAAGCTCGTATGGGAGCGCTTTGTAGCGAGCCAGATGGCTTCCGCTCTTCTCGATACATTATCGGTGGATATCGCGGCAGGAAGTGCGGTATTCCGCGCAACAGGCTCTAAAGTGCGTTTTCCCGGCTTTATGAAGGTTTACGTCGAAGGAAATGATGACGGCACGACAGAGGAAGAGAAGTTTTTGCCTGCCCTGACGCCTGGAGACAAGCTGAAAAAAGAAGAAATTGATCCGAAGCAGCATTTCACTCAACCTCCTCCGCGTTACACCGAAGCACGCCTCGTCCGTACCATGGAGGAACTTGGGATTGGACGGCCAAGTACGTATGCTCCGACACTCGAGACCATCCAAAAACGTGGATATGTAGCGATCGAAGAGAAGAAGTTTATGCCAACAGAGCTGGGTGAGCTTGTGATCGAGCAGATGGAGCAATTCTTCCCTGAAATTCTGGATGCGGAGTTTACCGCACACATGGAGGAAGATCTTGACCATGTAGAGGAAGGTTCTGAGGACTGGGTTAAGGTTCTGAGCGAATTCTATGAATCCTTTGAGAAGCGCCTCGAGGTCGCCGAGGAAGAAATGAAAGAAATTGAAATCGAAGACGAGGTTTCTGATGAAATCTGCGAAAAATGCGGCAAACCGATGGTGTATAAGCTTGGACGTTTTGGCAAATTCCTGGCTTGCTCAGGTTTTCCGGACTGCCGGAATACGAAGCCGATCGTCAAGGATATCGGTGTCACGTGTCCAAAATGCAAAGAGGGTCATGTCGTGGAACGCCGCAGCAAAAAAGGACGAATTTTTTATGGCTGCGACCGGTATCCGGAATGTGATTTTGTTTCTTGGGATCGTCCTTCAAGCAAGCCATGTCCGAAATGCGGCTCGTGGATGATTGAGAAACGGAATAAGCAGGGAGCCAGACTCCAATGCACATCCTGTGACCACGTAGAGGAAATCGAAGAAAACGACGACAATGATGAGATTATATAACAGCATGTTGCGTTAAACGTAGGAGGTAATCAATTTGACTGAAGTAAAACAGGTAACCGTTATCGGCGCCGGTCTGGCGGGCAGCGAAGCTGCCTGGCAGATCGCTAGCCGCGGCGTTCCCGTGAAATTATATGAAATGCGCCCCGTCGTGAAAACACCTGCGCATCACACGGACAAGTTTGCCGAGCTGGTGTGCACGAACTCACTTAGAGCAAATGGTTTAACCAATGCTGTAGGCGTGCTTAAAGAAGAGATGCGCATGCTTGATTCCATTATTTTGGGATCTGCGGATAAAAATGCGGTGCCCGCCGGTGGCGCATTGGCCGTAGACCGCGATGGATTTTCCGGAGACATCACGGATATTCTTCATAACCATCCGCTGATAGAGGTCGTAAATGAGGAACTTCAGCATATACCTGAAGATGGGATTGTTGTCATCGCAACCGGCCCGCTGACTTCGCCTTCGCTCTCCGCGGAGATTAAAGCGCTGATGGGCGAGGAATATTTCTATTTTTATGATGCAGCTGCGCCGATCGTGGAAAAAGATTCGATCGATATGAGTAAGGTTTATCTCGCTTCCCGGTATGACAAAGGCGAGGCGGCTTACCTGAACTGTCCGATGAACGAAGAAGAGTTTAATGCATTTTATGATGCGCTCGTAACAGCTGAAGTCGCTCAGCTGAAGGAATTTGAAAAAGAAGTTTACTTCGAGGGCTGCATGCCGATTGAAGTTATGATGAAACGTGGTAAGCAAACCGCTTTATTCGGCCCGATGAAACCGGTTGGTCTGGTGAATCCGCATACAGGCACACTTCCTTATGCCGTTGTTCAGCTTCGTCAGGACAATGCTGCCGGGACGTTGTATAACCTTGTCGGTTTCCAGACTCATTTGAAATGGGGAGAGCAAAAACGCGTCTTCTCCATGATCCCGGGTCTTGAAAATGCCGAATATGTCCGATATGGCGTCATGCATCGCAATACATTCATTAATTCGCCACGACTGCTGAAACCTACATATCAGCTTAAAACGAATGAGAACCTGTTTTTTGCCGGTCAAATGACCGGGGTGGAAGGTTATGTGGAATCCGCTGCTTCAGGGCTTATAGCCGGAATTAACGCCGCTAGGAAGGCAAAAGGCGAGGAGCTTGTCGTTTTGCCCGAGACCAGTACGATCGGCAGCATGGCACACTATGTTACTCATGCAGATCCTGCACATTTTCAACCAATGAATGCTAACTTCGGTCTGTTGCCTGGACTCGAGAAAAAGATCCGCAACAAAAAAGAGAAAAACGAGGCACTCGCTAACCGAGCATTGGCTAGCGTTGCTGAATTTGTTGAAGCTTATGGCGTATCTACAGCACACGAAGGAAGTCTAGACTAGGAGGCTTGACGGGTATGGAGATGTCATTTCATGCAACAACGATCTGCGCCGTGCGCCACAATGGAAAAGCGGCCATCGCCGGTGATGGCCAAGTGACGTTCGGAGAAAATATGATTATGAAGCAAACGGCTAAAAAGGTGCGCCGGTTATACCGGGGCCAGGTCGTAGCCGGCTTTGCCGGATCTGTAGCGGATGCCATTACATTGTTCGAAAAGTTTGAGGGTAAGCTGGAGGAGCATCATGGCAATCTTCAGCGTGCTGCGGTAGAACTGGCTAAAGACTGGAGATCGGACCGCGTTTTGCGCAAGCTCGAAGCTCTGATGATCGTCATGGACAAGAGCGGTATGCTGCTGATCTCCGGGGGCGGAGAAATTATCGAACCTGATGATGATGTTCTTGCGATTGGTTCAGGAGGCAATTTTGCATTGTCGGCAGGCCGTGCTCTCAAGCGTCATGCCCAGGATCTCGAAGCGAAGGATATTGCGCGGGAGGCCCTGAAAATCGCTTCCGAAATTTGTGTGTACACCAACGGAAATATCATCGTGGAAGAGTTGTAAAAGGTAGGGGGATGCATATGGATAACCAGAACTTGACTCCGAGACAGGTTGTTGCCGAATTGGATAAATATATCGTCGGTCAAAAAGAGGCGAAGAAATCCGTAGCCGTTGCTCTACGCAACCGGTATCGCCGTAATCTGCTTCCAGATGAAGACCGCGATGAAATCGTACCTAAAAACATTCTTATGATTGGGCCAACCGGCGTAGGCAAGACCGAAATTGCCAGACGTTTGGCTAAACTGGTTAATGCGCCTTTTGTCAAAATCGAGGCTACCAAATTCACGGAAGTCGGTTATGTCGGCCGAGACGTCGAATCCATGGTTCGCGATCTGATCGAGACCTCGATTCGCATGGTGAAATCGGAACGCACGGAAAAGGTCAAAGACCGGGCGGAAGAGCTTGCCAATGAGCGCATTGTTCAGATTCTTGTTCCCCAGAGCGGCAAGAACAAAAGTCAGCGCAATCCTTTCGAAATGATCTTCGGAGGCGGCAACAATAACCAGCAGGAACCGGAAGAAGACAAAGAGCAGGACAGCAACGTTGCGGAAAAACGCCGTCAGGTAAAATTCAAGCTGCTTTCCGGCGGCATGGAGGACGATCTGATTGAAATTGACGTAGAAGATACTACGCCGAACATGATGGATATGCTTGCCGGTCAGGGTAATGACCAGATGGGCATGAATATGCAGGAAATGTTCGGGAGTCTGCTTCCGAAACGGACTAAAAAACGTAAGCTGGCCATTAAAGAAGCACGTAAAGTATTAACACAGGAAGAAGCCACCAAGCTGATTGATATGGATGATGTCATTGCCGAGTCCATTCATCGCGCCGAACAGTCCGGAATGATTTTCATTGACGAAATCGACAAGGTTGCCAGCCAAGGCAAGGGATCAGGGCCTGACGTGTCCAGAGAAGGCGTGCAGAGGGATATCCTGCCAATTGTCGAAGGATCGACTGTCATGACCAAATACGGTCCTGTGAAGACGGATTTCATCCTGTTTATTGCGGCTGGAGCTTTTCATATCGCCAAGCCTTCGGATCTCATTCCGGAGCTGCAGGGTCGTTTCCCGATTCGTGTCGAATTAAACAGCCTGTCGCTGGACGACTTTGTGTCGATTTTGACGGAGCCGAAAAATGCGATCACGAAGCAGTACAAGGATCTCTTGAAAACAGAGAACATCGAAATCGACTTTTCGCCGGAAGCAATCAGGGAAATTGCCAAGATTGCCGCATCCGTTAATGACAGTATGGAAAACATCGGAGCCCGCAGACTTCACACTATTCTGGAGAAGCTGCTTGAGGATTTGTCCTTTGAGGCTCCTGAACTGACGCTGGAACAAATGACCATAACACCTGAATATGTGCGCGAGAAGCTTGCTGGCATTGCCCAGGACCGTGATCTCAGCCAATATATCTTATGAAATGTCAATCGCGAAGCCTATTCATAGTTGACTGACCGTCTATATTTGGCAGCAGTATTTATTGAAAGCATCAATAAACCCGACCAGAAGCCTTAATGGCATATATTCTGATCGGGTTTATTTGACTATAAAAGCAGTAAAATGGGATTAAATTATGTACATGGTAATTGTTTCACAAGTTTTGCTTTCGCAAATCGGAAAAACCGGGACTGTTTAGTTTTGGTTTTGGCGAAAAGTGACGATGCGAAAGCGGGATATGAACCTCTAATCCCTTATCCCGAGCAGTTTTAGGAATAACTTAACATAAAATAAGAAAAAAGCCCTCCTTTTGACTAAAAGATAGGGCTTTTTTCTTATTGTAATATAACCCAATCTTTAAGAAACTTAGGATATACGACAAGTTAGTAAATTTTTCTACTTAAGTCCTAGAAATATTGTTTATTTTGATTTCTTTTGTCGAAAAAAACAAGTTTCGGAGCGACGGATATGAAAAAGTATTTATACAAGATATGGAAAAGGGGGACAGCAAAATGGATTTGTTGAACAGCACCAGCTTTCAACGCATGGAGGCTGGCCTGCAAGCGGCAAACATCAGGCAGAACGTCATTTCCAACAACATCGCGAATGAAGAAACACCTTACTTTAAACGGTCGGAAGTGTCATTTGAAAGTCTGCTGCAGCAGGAAATGAATGGAAGCATGCCTCAACTGCGCGGGAAGATCACAGATCCCCGGCACTTTGCCATAGGTCCTACAAGCTCGATACCTGAGCCTGTCGTAACCATGGATCAATCCACTTCAATGAACAACAACCTTAACAACGTCGATGTCGACAGCGAAATGGCCAATCTCGCAGCGAATCAAATTCAGTACAATTCTTACATCCAGCAAATCAATGAACAAATCAAAATGATGCGTGTAGCGGTCGAAGGGAGATAGGAATAAATGAACTTGAACAGCAGCTTTGGCATTAGCGCATCGGGTTTGACGGCGCAACGCCTCAGAATGGATGTCATTTCTTCTAACATCGCGAATGCCGAAACGACAAGAGCTTCAATGGTAAACGGCAAAGCAGTACCGTATCGCCGTAAAATGGTCGTATTTTCGCCGAATGAGTCGAATTTTGCGAACATGCTGCAAGCGCAGATGAATGGAGAGGACAGCACCGCCCGGGGCGTCAAGGTTACTGCGATTCAGGAAGATTCAACTCCCTTTAAGCCAGTGTACAATCCCAATCATCCGGATGCGGATGCGGACGGTTATGTATATATGCCTAATGTAGACCTCACCAAAGAAATGGTAGATATGATCTCTGCCTCACATTCTTACAATGCAAACGTGACAGCCTTAAACGCTTCCAAAGCAATGGTTATGAAAGCACTGGAAATAGGACGTTAGTTCCTTGTATTAAAACCATAAAAATGTAAGGAGGGACATTAATGATTCAAAACACCATGTTTTCCACTCAGGCTTTACAACCGCTGAAACTTCAGGAGAGTCAAAGCGGAGCAACACCGGCTGAATCCCTTAGCAAGTTTGGTTCATACCTGGAAGATGCCATCAGCCAGATTGCTGATCAGGAAAAAGCGGCCGAGGAGATGAGCAATAAATTTATGCTCGGACAGGTGGACGTTGACCAGGTCATGATTTCCTCGCAAAAGGCGCTGCTGAGTCTGCAACTTACGTCTCAGGTTCGAAACAAGGTCATCGAGGCCTATCAAGAAATCATGCGTACGCAAGTATAAACGTAAATTGCTAAGATTCGGGTAGGGTGGGTGACGTTGTGAATGAAAGAATCGCCCAATATAAGGACAAGATCGTCCAATATTGGAATCAGTTCAGCAAAAAACAAAAAACAATATTTATCTCAACACTGGCTCTAATCATCGTCGCTATTGTGGTGCTGACCATGCAGCTTTCCAAAACGGAATATGAAGTCGCCTTCAAGGATTTAAATTCCAGCGACTCTGCAGGCATCATGAATTATCTGGATACCAACAACATTCCGTATAAGCTGGGTTCCGATGGTAAAACGATCTCTGTACCGAGTACGCAAGCCGCCCGCATTAAAGTGGATGTTGGTTCCCAAGGAATCGTTCAGAACGGTTCGATCGGATTCCGCACATTTGACAACTCGTCCTCCATTGGGACAACGGACAGCGAGTTTAATGTCAAATACAATAATGCACTGAATGGTGAAGTCGAACAGCTTCTTACACGGATGAACGGTATTTCGCAAGCGAAGGTTTTGGTAACTTTGCCTAAGGAGAGCGTATTTGCAGGTGCGGATGACCAGGAAAAAGGGAATGCATCCGTCGTGCTGACGTTCAAGCCGGGATATAATCCAAACCAAGAGACCATCGATGGATATTTCAATCTCGTCAAAACGGCAGTACCGAATTTGCCGATCGAGAACATCACGATGATGGAAGGCGAAGGCGGTGCAGAACTGTTGCCGTCCGCACGGGGCGGGCAGGGAACGTTAAGCAGTTCCGTGGAAGAAAACTTCACGCTGCAAAAGAAATTCGAAAATGAAGTTCGTCAAAATGTCAGACAATTCTTAAGCCGATTCATGGGAGCAAACAAAGTTGACGTTCTGGTTGTTTCCAAATTGAATTTCGATAAGGTTCAAAGCAAACAAAACCTGGTAACACCTGTTGATGAAGAGAATATGAAAGGCATCGAAATCAGCGTACAGGAAATATCGAAGAATTATACGGGCAAGGCGAATCCTGACAGCGGCGTGGCAGGCACGGGCCAAACTCAGGTGCCAACCTATCCTAGCGGTTCATCGACCGGTGACGTAACTTCCGAGGATCTGTCGAAGACGATCAATTATGAAGTGAACCGGATTACCAAAGACATTGTGTCCAGCCCTTATTCTGTAAAAGATTTAACCATTAATGTGGCTGTTGAACCACCTACAGGACAAAAAACGGTAGATCAACCGACAAAGGATGCCATTCAGAATATTTTGGTGAATATCGTCAGAGCGTCTCTTTCGGATTCGGGTGCTACATATACAGACGCGGAACTCGCTAAAAAAGTTTCGGTTTACTCGCAACCTTTTGGAGGAGAAGAAACCCAAACGAAAGGTTTACAGCTTTCCAAAGGAGTTCTGTGGGGTATTGGTCTCGCCGCGCTCGCTTTGCTAGCCGGAGGCGGCTTCCTGATTTTCCGCCGACGCAAACAGAGAGAGGAAATGGAAGAAGATTTTCCATTGCCGGCTCCAACGGAATTTCCATCCATTAGTTTGGAAAGTGTGACGAATGAAAGTCAGGTGCGCAAACAGCTCGAAACGCTGGCAAAGAAAAAGCCGGAGGAGTTTGTCAATCTGCTGCGTACATGGCTCGCTGACGAATAGAGGTGAATCCATTGGTAAAACCAAACAGCCAGGGGCTGAGCGGACGGCAAAAAGCGGCGATCCTGCTCATTACCCTGGGCCCGGAAGTTTCGGCTCAAATTTTCAAGCATCTTAGGGATGAAGAAATCGAACAACTTACATTAGAAATTGCCAATGTCCGTAAAGTGGACAGCATGGAAAAAGAAATGATCTTGGCAGAATTTCATCAAATCTGTCTGGCTCAGGAATATATATCGCAAGGCGGCATTAATTACGCGAAGGAAATCTTGGAGAAAGCGCTTGGTTCGCAAAAAGCGATTGAAGTTATTAGCCGCTTGACCGCGACATTGCAGGTTAGACCTTTCGATTTTGCTCGCAAAGCCGATCCGAATCAGATTTTGAACTTTATCCAGAATGAAAATGCCCAGACGATTGCACTCGTACTTTCTTATCTGCAGTTTGAGCAAGCGGCAGCCATTCTGTCATCGTTGCCTCAAGACAAGCAAGCGGATGTAGCAAGAAGAATAGCTGTCATGGACAGCACATCTCCTGAGGTCATTTCCCAGGTGGAGAGAGTTCTGGAACAAAAACTCTCTGCTACGGTAACGCAAGACTACACGAACGCAGGCGGCATCGAATCGATCGTGCAAATTTTGAACGGCGTCGACCGCGGGACGGAAAGAACCATTCTCGATTCTCTGGAAATTCAGGATCCGGAACTGGCCGAAGAAATCAAAAAACGGATGTTCGTTTTCGAAGATATCGTCAATGTGGACAACCGTTCCATTCAACGGATTATCCGCGATGTGGAAAGTGCGGATCTGCAGCTTGCACTCAAAGTCGCAAGCGAGGAAGTGCGGGATGTCATTTTCCGCAATATGTCCAAACGCATGTCCGAAACCTTCAAGGAAGAAATGGAATTCATGGGGCCTGTGCGGCTGCGTGACGTGGAAGAAGCTCAAACCCGCATCGTAGGCACGATCCGCAGACTGGAAGAAGCCGGTGAGATTATTATCGCTCGTGGCGGAGGGGATGACATCATTGTCTAATTTGATTAAATCTTCCCAGTATGTGCCTCTGGAGGCACTCAAAAAGCTGGATTTGGGACACCGCTATGTTTCTTCAGATGAAAATGTGTTTTTTGAAGACCGGACAATGGAAGAGACCAAAGAAATCCAGGCGGACGAGGAATCCAAACGACTGAGCAAAGAAATGCTGGAGGATGCGCGCGAGTTCGCTGAACGCCAGCTTCGCGAGGCTTCCGACGAAGCAGAACGTATACTGGCGGAGGCAAACGAGCAAATTGACGGCTGGTGGCAAGATCGCAGGCTTCAGGATGAACATTTGGTCGAAGCGCTTCAATCGGAAGGGTATGACACGGGATATCGTGAAGGGTCTGAGAAGGCTCTCGCGGATTTGCAGGAGCAAATATCCCGTATGATGGATGAGGCTCAAACGGTATTGAAGCAAGCTTATTTAATGAAAGAACAAATTGTTCAGGAAGCTGAGCCGTTTTTGGTGGATCTGAGTTGCGCCATCGCTGAAAAAGTGATCGATAAGCAATTGACGGTGGAATCCGATTACGTGATTGATCTGATCAAAAGCAACTTATCCCGCAAAAGGGAGCAAGGCGTTATCACGTTATGCGTTGCACCGAAGCATTTCGCTTTCGTACAAGCGGCAAGAGAAGAACTTGGTGCGGCAATAGACTCGCAGGCGGAATTGCAGATATTACCGGATTCGACAGTACATGACCGCGGCTGCGTGATCCGTTCTTCCTTCGGAAGCGTGGATGCGAGAATTGATACTCAGCTGACCGAGATCAAGAAAGAGCTGATCCGGATCGCACTGGATGACGAGGAGCGTAGAGACCAGGATGAAGATGCTTAACAGCGGACGATACATGGAGCATCTGCGGAATTTGGATCCGGTGAGAGTCAACGGTAAAGTAACCCAGGTTATTGGCTTAATGGTGGAATCGGAAGGTCCGGACGCCAGCGTGGGCGATGTTTGCTATATTTATCCGACCAAAAGCGCAAAGCCCCTTCAAGCCGAAGTAGTCGGGTTCCGGGATAATAAAGTGCTGCTGATGCCGCTAGGCGAGCTCCACTCGATTGGTCCGGGCTGTGATGTCGTAGGTACCGGGAAGCCGCTGAGTGTGCAGGTGGGATCAGAACTTTTGGGTAAAGTGCTTGATGGTCTCGGACAACCGCTCGACGGATCTCTTATTCCGACGCGGATGCCATACAGCTCGACATACAATGAACCTTCCAATCCATTGAATCGGCCGAGAGTCAAGGAACCGATCAGCATCGGAGTAAGAGCTATCGACGGTCTCCTTACCATCGGCAAAGGTCAACGGGTTGGTATTTTTGCGGGCTCAGGGGTCGGCAAGAGTACATTAATGGGCATGATTGCCCGCAACACTTCGGCTGATGTCAATGTAATTGCGCTCATCGGAGAACGGGGCCGAGAGGTTCTTGATTTTATTGAAAGAGATTTGGGGCCTGAAGGTCTTCAACGCTCCGTCGTCATCGTTGCTACTTCAGATCAGCCGGCGCTGGTAAGAATCAAAGGGGCCGTGATTGCAACAACCATCGCGGAGTATTTCCGGGATAGAGGCATGAATGTCATGTTGATGATGGATTCCGTGACGCGCTATGCCATGGCTCAGCGTGAAGTAGGTCTGGCTATCGGTGAACCGCCGGCGATGAGAGGGTATACTCCTTCGGTGTTCGCTAGTTTGCCCAAACTGCTGGAGCGAGCAGGAACGGGACCTACGGGCTCGATTACGGCCTTTTATACGGTGCTTGTAGACGGTGATGACATGAATGAACCCATTGCCGATGCCGTTCGCGGGATATTGGATGGACATATCGTTCTTGACCGGAATATCGCCAATAAAGGACATTTCCCGGCCATAGACGTTCTGTCCAGCATCAGTCGGGTGATGAAAGACATCGCTCCGGAAGAGCAGATTGAAGCTGCGGAGAACTTGAAGCGTCTGATGGCGGTTTACAAGGATTCTGAAGACCTGATCAATATCGGTGCCTATCAAAAAGGTTCGAATGAGCAAATTGATGAGTCGATGGATTATATCCAGGACATTTGGGATTTCACGCGTCAGAAGGTGAATGAAAAGGTAACGCTGGACCAGGTACAAGAACGTTTGATTTCCGAATTTTCAAGGAGATGACCTTAAGGGATGAGATTTCAGTATGCGTTCCAGAAAATCGTTGATTTAAAGGGAAACGAGAAAACACAGGCCGAATGGATGCTCTCAAGTGCGATCGGGGAATTGCAGGCGGAAGAAAAGTCCCTGGGCGAGCTGCTTCATAACAGGGAGCGGATGGCAAACGAGCTTCAGGAGGCTGCCGAGCAGAGAGCGCCGGTATCGAAAATTCGGGAATTTCAAATGTATGTCGAGCACCTGGAGCAGTGCATCGTAAGAAAGCATTCCGATGTGCAGCAGGCAAACGTCAATGTCCAAATGAAGAAAAAGCAGTTGTCCCACAAGATGCTGGACGAAAAGGTCTGGCTCAAGGCAAGGGATAAGGCCAAAAGTTCCTTTCAGCAAAGCATGCTCCTGAGGGAACAGAGTGAACTGGATGAAATGGCAACAGTAAGGTTCGCCATGAAGGCGAGATAAATGGAACCTAATCGATACCAAGCTGTTGCCTCGGGGGTGGATGGATTGTGGCAGAGAAAGATTTTGAGGTAGAAAAGGAATCTGCAGGAGGATTTGAGAGGTTTCTGTTTTTTATGATACCTATCATTTTTACGGTTGTCCTGATCGGCGTCCTTCTTACCTTGTTTAATGTAGATATTCGAAACAATATGCTGGAGTTTGCGGACAAAATTCCGATTGTGAGAAACTGGGTCCCCGATCCGGTGAAGGATCCTGAAAAAACCAAGCTTCAGGATGCGAAGGATCAGGTCAAGAGTGCCAATGCCACAATTGATGAGCTGAAGAGCAAACTGGCTTCCAAAGATGCCGACTTGGAGAAATCCAAGGAGGAAAAAGCTCAGCAGGATCAGAAGCTGAAGAGCGTACAGGAACAGCTTGACTCGGCCCAGAAACCCGCGGAAAATGCTTCGGCTGATGGTACTGATCCGAATGCGGATCCTTACGAGAAGCAGATTAAAGATTTGGCCAAAATGTACTCTGACATGAGTCCAAGCAAAGCAGCGCCGATTATGCAGAATATGACCATGGATGAAATGGTTCAACTGCTCAGCGCTATGAAGAATGACAACAGAATGGCGATCCTGGCAAAAATGGATCCCAAAATGGCAGCCGACGTGTCCATGAAGCTCAAGGATGCAGTTTCCTCAAGCGATCTGGCAATAGCAGCCTTGCAATCCCGGATAGATAAGGATACGACAACTCAAAAGTCGGCTTCGACTTCCGGGTTGGATAAATCCCAAATCAGTCAGACTTTTGCAAGTATGCCAGCCAAGAGTGCTGCGGGACTGCTTTTGTCGACTTATAAAATTTCACCGGAGAAAGTATTGACCATTCTGAACTCCGTGGATGATGCAACCCGTTCCGGCATATTGGATGCTATGAGCACTCAGGATGCCAAAACCACGGCCGTCATTTTGAACAAACTGATGAGCAAATAGTATTTATAGCCGATCTTCTATGGAAAGGAGGTGAAAAAATATGAGTCTCGTATTTCAGAATATTGCTAGCGGCAGTACAGGAAGCGGCAAAGCCACAGCTGCAGGAACCAAACCAGCGGCTGGAACGACAGGTACAGCTGGAGTAAGCGCTGCAGGCGGCGCGTTTAACCAGTCACTGGAGCAAATGATGTCCGGGGAAGCAGCACCAAACAGTGCTGGAGCCATGATTGGTGCAGGCACTCTGCTGGAGGGTCTGATGAAACTAGCAGGGCTGAGCTCATCCGGCGATGATGCGGACGGCAATGGTGAGGATCTGATGAAACTCCTGCAAAGTATGCTGGGCGATACGGACAAGCTGGATGAAGCAGTGGCAGCGGATCCGGAGCTGCTCGCAGCGCTCCAAGGTTGGCTTCAGCAAATTCAGAATCTGTTAAGTCAAGCAAATCCGGGCGGGAATGAAACCGTGGAAGAGAATGCAAGTGCTTTGACAGGACCGTTGTCCGAGAACCCTGCGACAATCCGCTTTGTGCTTCAGGACGGTCTGGCCCAGCTGGTTTCCATGCTTCAAAAAACTGAAGGGAACGGAGATGCTCCCCTTCAGGCGATGCAGCTTCTGCAATCCTTTCAGGACATTATGGGCGATGTAGCTATGGTGCAGCCGAAACAAACAGAAAAGTCCAATGTGTTACCGCAGGGGAATCCCTTGAAACCAAGTGCTTCCTTGACTGGAACAGAGGCAAAGCGTTTGAGTACGCTGCTGGATTTCATTCAACAAAGCCAAGATAGCAGCGGATTGAACAACAGTCAGCAGACGGTTTCGCCGATCGCCAAAAACGCATCTTCTGATCACTCGCTGAGCTCTTTGTTCAAGGGCGAACAAGCAGCGGTGAAACAAGCGGCAACGACCGAGAAGCAAGAGCCTGCAAGCGATGTATTCAGCACTCAAAACACGATTACGGCAGGCCAACTGGTGCTTAGACAAGGGATTAACTCTTCGGTCAAGAGTACGGCTCCCGTACCTGTTGAGAAGTTTTCCGAAGAAATGACCGGTTTTGTCGTGAATAAGCTGGACTTTGTCAAGGCACAGGGCATTTCGGAGGCAAGGATCACCTTATACCCGGAACGTCTGGGGCAGGTGGATATCAAATTGACCATGCAAAATGGCCAACTGGTAGCCCAGTTTACGGCCGAGCATGCGGCGACAAAAGATTTGCTGGAACAGCAGATGAGTCAGCTGCGTTCCTCGCTGCAAACGCAAGGCGTGCAGGTTGAAAAGCTTGTCGTCACCCATAATCAGTCGCTTCAATCGCAAATGTATCAGGACGGTCGTCAATCGGGACCGGGACAGCAGCAATCCAATCGCCGTTCCAAGGAAAAAGAAGCACCGACCGATGATGCTCTCAAAATTGCTGAACTCGGCGATGAGCTGAACGAATGGCTGGCGGAACAGGAACAAGCCGATGCCGGAAACACGTTTACGGCTAAGGCATAAAGACGGAGGTGAAAAACGATGGCATCTGAAAACTTTTCCACACCCAATATTTGGCCAAATTATTCGGCATCGAATGTAGCACGGGCCAGTACCAAAACGCAAACGCTGGGTAAAGACCAGTTTCTCAGCATTCTGATTACGCAGCTGCAGAATCAGGATCCAATGCAGCCGATGGAAGACAAGGAATTCATCGCCCAAATGGCACAGTTCTCCTCGGTAGAGCAGCTCATGAACATTTCCAATCAATTGACCGCAATGAACCAGTCTCTCGGGAATGTATCAGGCTTGATAGGCAAAGAAATCACATGGCTGGACTCCGGAAGTTCGGAAAATGGCACCGACGGTGGAACGGGCGAACTGAAGTCCGGCATTGTCGACTCCATATTGGTTAAGGATGGCGTGCAATACGCGGCGGTAGGTTCTTCGGCAATACCACTCACGAAGGTGATTGAGATCAAAGATGCACCAAAAGAAGACACATCAACACCTGTAGATCCAGCGAATCCGGCCGATCCTGCGGATCCTTCAACGGATGGCGAGTCAACACCGACTGACACGAGTACGCCCGGAAGCGGTGAATCCATATGAGCGAACGCTTGACGATCGGGCAGCTATATCCATCCAAGATATATCCTGCAGCACAGAATGCAGCCCAGCGGAGTTCGCAACAGGAAACATCTCAAACCTCGTTTAACCAGATATTCAAGGACGAACTGCTGAAATTCAGCAATCATGCGGCCAAGAGGCTGGAACAAAGAGGCATTGAACTGAAGGGTGAACAATTGGCCCAGATTCAGAGCGCTGTCGATAAAGCGGCTGCCAAAGGAAGTAAAGAATCGCTGATCCTGATGAAGGACATGGCGCTCATTGTAAATGTAGCGAACCGCACCGTTGTGACGGCGATGGACGGAAACTCGATGAAAGACAATGTTTTTACTCAAATTGATAGTGCGGTTGTCATATCTTGACCTGGCTGGCCCGACAGGAGAGCCAGTGGACTGCTGATCGCCAGATGCGGTCCATGACCTATTAGAGGAGGAAATTTTCAATGTTGAGATCTATGTATTCAGGCGTTTCAGGCATGCGCGGTTTTCAAACCAAGCTTGATGTTATCGGGAACAACATCGCAAACGTGAATACGATCGGCTTCAAATCCGGCCGCGTCATGTTCAAAGATGTGATGAGCCAGACGGTTTCGGGGGTCACTGCGCCGAATGATACCGAGCAAGGCGGCGTGAACTCCAAGCAAATCGGCCTCGGGGTTTCGGTAGGCTCCATCGATACCGTTCACTTGGGCGGCAGTGCGATGACGACGAATAATCCTACCGATGTGCGGATTGACGGGGACGGATTTTTCCTGGTCAAACTGAATGGGGATCAAGACGTACCTTTCCTGACGCGTGCCGGCGATTTTCATGTGGATGCGCAAAAGCATCTCGTAACTTCGGACGGTCTTTATGTGTGCGACTCTGAAGGAGAGCCTATTACATTGAATGACGATGCTACAGCGTTCTCCATCTCCCAGGATGGAACCATTGTGCAGAAGCTGGCAGATGGCGAGAACGATACGAATATCAAACTCGGCGTGGCCAAAGTGATTAATCCGGAAGGACTTGAAAAAATCGGCGGCAATCTGTACCGCATGACGATCAATGCCAATCCGGACGGAGAGCTTGAACCGACAACTGCGAACAATGCCGAAGCTGGAACCGGAGCGATCGTAGCCGGACAACTCGAAATGTCGAACGTTGATCTGACGGGTGAATTTACTGAAATGATCGTAGCGCAGCGCGGATTCCAGGCTAACTCGCGTATCATCACGACTTCTGATGAAGTGCTTCAGGAAATCGTAAATCTGAAGCGTTAGTAGATTGAATTAGCGGGAGAGGCTCGCCTCTCCCACATTTCCATAGGAGGCCTGCTATGATTTCTGTTACCCGGTTAAACGGCTCACCATTATGGCTGAACGCTCTGCTTATCGAAACAGTGGAAGAAACGCCAGACACATATATTACATTGGTCACGGGCAAACGCATGATCGTTTTGGAGAAAGCAGCGGAGGTCATTTCCTTGGTGAAACAATACAATCAGGAAATCGGCGTTCATAATGCCACAATAAAAGTGCAACAAATGGAGGAAAACTCATGAAGAAAATGCTGCCTTGGCTGATTACTATACTTCTGGCTATTACACTGATCGTGGTTGCTGTGGTTCTGCTTACGCCCCAGTTGCTCGGAAAAGACAACAACAATTCGAACACTGCGGCCCAGGCGACCGAGGTGAAAAAATTATCAGCGGATGAACTTGTGGAAATGACATCTGAAATTACAGATATCAAGACCAATCTTGCAGATCAGGATTATATCGTATTGATGAATTTTGCGTTCCAATTGAACGATAAGAAATCCAAAGAAGAATTCGACAAGATCAAAGAGTTCAGAATCAAGCCGATTATTATCAAAACTCTTGCCGATACCAAGCCTGATGAGCTGAGAGGCTCGAACGGCAAGGACCAATTAAGCGCAAAATTGATCAATCTGATCAATAAAACCCTGACTGAGGGAAAGCTGACTCAAATCGAAATTACGAATTATATTTTAACTTCGCTCTAGAACCCAAGACAATCCTACAAGGGGGTGAGATGATTGGTTGATGTATTATCGCAGAATGAGATTGATGCCCTGCTGGCCGCGCTTTCGTCCGGTGAGATGGATGCGGAGGAATTGAAAAAAGAGGATACCCAGAAAAAGGTCCGCTCATACGACTTCAAACGGGCGGTTCGTTTTTCCAAGGATCATATTCGCAGCTTGACACGTATCCATGAAAACTTTGCGCGCTACTTGACGACATACTTCTCCGCACAGCTGAGGACTTTTGTCCAAATTAGTGTAGTTCAGGTCGAACAGCTTCCGTATGACGAGTTTATCCGCTCGATTCCCAAAATGACGATTCTGAATATTTTCGAAGCCGAGCCGCTAAAAGGAAGAATGGTGCTTGAAGTTCATCCGAACGTCGCGTATGCCATGCTGGATCGTCTACTGGGTGGAGTTGGTAATGCTCCGACGAAGATTAACACGCTGACAGAAATTGAGACTACGATCATGGAACGGATATTCAGCCGCGCCTTCGATAGTCTGGCAGAGGCATGGAAGACCGTAATGGACATCTCACCTCGGATGGAAGCGATGGAAACGAACCCGCAGTTTATGCAAATTGTATCGCCGAACGAGACGATTGCACTCATATCTCTAAGCACCAAAATAGGGGATACCACAGGGATGATTAATCTGTGCATACCGCATGTCGTGCTTGAACCGATTATGTCTAAGCTGTCGGCGCATCAATGGTTTGTTTCTGAAAAGAAATCCAGTGTACCTGAAGAAGCTGAGTCTTTGAAATACCGGATCAGCCAGGCGAAATTAAATATCATTGCCGAGCTTGGAAATTCCCAAATTTCCATCTCCGAATTTTTGGGTTTAAGCGTAGGAGATGTGATTAGCCTGAACAAAACGGTAGAAACCGGGCTGTCCATCAAAGTGGGAGACCGTCTTAAATTCATTGGAAGTCCAGGAACGCTTAAGGACCGGGTAGCCGTTCAAATCGACGAAATTGTCAGCGAAGGAGTTGAGGAATTTGACGAGTAACGAATATTTGTCACAAGAAGAAATTGACGCTTTGCTCAAGCAATCCGAATCGGATTATTCCGGAAGCGCAGGCGGAAGCACTGTTGATGATTATTTGACTCCTCTGGAGCAGGATGCTCTGGGCGAGATTGGAAATATCACCTTTGGCAGCGCGGCAACGGCACTATCCACCCTGCTCGGCAAAAAGGTGGAGATTACGACACCGAAAGTATCGATCATCACGCGTGAAGAGTTTGAATCTGAATTTCCTAAACCTCATGTAGCCGTTCATGTCACGTATGTAGACGGGTTTGAAGGCATCAATTCGCTCGTGATCAAGACGCGTGATGCTCAGGTTATCGCAGACCTGATGCTTGGCGGAGAAGGCAATCCTGAGGATCAGGAGCTGAATGAAATACATATCAGCGCCGTGCAGGAAGCGATGAATCAAATGATGGGATCATCGGCAACCTCCATGTCCACGATCTTCAACCGGTTCGTGAATATCTCTCCTCCGGGGATCGATATTCTGGATGTGTCAAGCGGAGATGGAGTCAGCAGTCTCCCGGCCGAGCAGACGCTGATTAAAATCTCGTTCCGGTTAACGATCGGGGATCTGATCGATTCAACCATTATGCAGCTCCTTCCGGTCCATTTTTCCAAAGATATGGTCAACATGCTGATCCACGGAACGGAGCCGGCTGAACAGGTGATTCAGGAAACGGCGACAGCGGTTCAGGCTGAAGAGCCTGCAGCGAACGTGCAGTCTGCACAGGTAGTGCAGCAGCCGTCAACGCCCGCGCAGCAGCCTCCTGTACATCAGGAAGGATACGGAGCTTCTGCTCCGGGAATGCCGCCGACAACGCCAGGCTACGGATACGATCCGAACCAGCAGATGCCTCAATACGGAATGCCTCAACACTATGGAACACAGCATAACCGCAACGTGAATGTCCAACCGGTGCAGTTCTCAAACCTACAATCCGGTGCATTCGGGTCAGTCGATCAAAATAATTTAAACTTATTGATGGACATTCCTCTTAAAGTCACCGTAGAATTAGGAAGGACCCAAAAGCAAATTAAGGATATCTTGGAAATGTCTCAAGGATCAATCATCGAACTGGACAAGCTTGCCGGAGAGCCGGTGGATATTCTTGTAAACAACAAGCTGATCGCCAAAGGCGAGGTCGTTGTTATCGATGAGAACTTTGGTGTACGTGTCACAGACATTCTCAGCCAATGGGACCGAATACAAAAATTACAATAAGCAAAATTTAGGGAGGATTTTTAATCAATGGCTAACCGTATTCTTATCGTGGATGATGCTGCATTTATGAGAATGATGATCCGTGATATTTTATCTAAAAATGGTTTTGAAGTAGTAGGAGAGGCTCAGGATGGAGCACAGGCAATCGAGAAATTCAAAGAGCTTCGCCCGGATCTGATTACGATGGATATCACGATGCCTGAAATGGACGGTATTGCCGCTCTGAAAGAAATCAAAAAGCTCGATCCGAGCGCCAAAGTCATCATGTGCTCCGCAATGGGCCAACAGGCAATGGTAATCGACGCAATCCAGGCAGGTGCCAAGGACTTTATCGTGAAGCCGTTCCAGACAGACCGCGTTATCGAAGCCATTAACAAGACGCTCGGCGTTTAGGTTTCCCATGATTAGCGCCGCGGAGGATACGATCCAAAGCCCGGGAAATTATGCCTTATATCTGGTGTATGTCATTGTTGTTCTGGCCGTCATCGTTGCACTGATCATTCTTTTAATCCGTTTTCTGGGCAAGAAGAACAAGACTTGGTTTACCAGTCGTGCAGTTCGGACCTTGAGTGCTGTTGGGCTCGGTCCGAACAAATCCCTTCAGATTATTGAAATCGGCAGCAGTCTGTATCTGGTCGGCGTTGGCGAGGACATCCGTCTTGTGGACAAGATCACGGAACCGGAGGAAGTGAAACTGATCATGGAGGCTTTTGAGCAAGAATCGAGTTCTCAGTCAGGTCCGCTTGCCCCGTTGCTTGAAAAACTGGCTTCCAGATTTCGCAAGCAAGGTCCGGTGTCGGAGGAAATTGAACTGGAGGATACATCATCTTTTCACGAAGTTTTTGACGAGAAGCTGCGTAAAATGTCTACCCGAAAGGAAAAGATGGAGGAGCTTCTTCGCGAAGACAATACTACAGATCGGTTGAGGGATCCATGAAAAAGAAGGTTTTGCTAGCTTGCATCGTTTTATCGGTTATTAGTTTGCTTGCAATAACAGCGGCTTTTGCTGATCCCATTCCCAATATCGATATCAAGGTGGGCGATTCAGGAGGCAAACCGAGCACCAGCTCATTATCCATTTTACTCCTGGTTACTGTCATCAGCATCGCGCCAGCGCTGCTCGTGCTGATGACAAGCTTCACCCGGATTGTGGTCGTACTTGGATTTGTGCGAACATCTCTCGGAACCCAGCAAATGCCACCCAATCAGGTGCTGATAGGCTTAGCCCTGTTTCTGACACTGTTTGTGATGACACCAACGTTTTCATCGATCAATGATGTTGCCCTACAGCCTTATCTGAAAGGTGAAATTACCCAGACGCAAGCTCTGGATAAAGCTGCTGAGCCGATGAAAAAGTTCATGTTCTCGCAAACGAGGGAAAAAGACCTGCTGTTATTTATGAAATACACCAAGACGGAAAAGCCCAAAACCTATAAGGACATTCCCCTTACGGTTATGGTGCCTGCTTTTGCAATCAGTGAACTAAAAACAGCGTTTCAAATGGGCTTTATGATATTCATACCGTTTCTTATTATAGATATTGTCGTCGCCAGTACGCTGATGGCCATGGGGATGATGATGCTTCCTCCGGTCATGATTTCGTTGCCGTTTAAAATTCTGCTGTTTGTGCTTGTCGATGGATGGTATCTGGTCGTCAAGTCACTGCTGATGAGTTTTAATACATGATGCGTGAAAAATGCGAAGGAGGCCGGTTATGAATTCGGATTTTATTATCGGACTCGCAGGACAGGCGGTATATACCGTGCTGAAGGTCAGCGCACCCATGCTGTTGCTAGGTCTGATTGTCGGTCTGATTGTAAGTATTTTTCAGGCCACAACGCAGATTCAGGAGCAGACGCTGGCGTTCATTCCGAAGATCGTGGCCGTTCTGCTGGCGATCCTGCTGTTTGGTCCATGGATTTTGACGACTCTGGTGGATTTCACTTTTAATATTCTTAACAATCTATACAAATATATCGGGTAGGCGGTACGGTCTATGAACATGCTGCTAGAAAGCCTGCCGGTCTTCATGCTTATCTTTTGTCGAATTACCTCTTTTTTTGTTGTAGCTCCCGTGCTTTCTTCCAAGGGAGTACCCAATGTCTTCAAGATCGGTATGTGCTTTTTTCTGTCCGTACTCGTTTTTTTGACTTATGGCGTACATCAGGAGATTCCTGCTGATATGACTTATATATTGCTGATTATCAGAGAAGTCCTGATAGGTCTTTTGTTAGGTTTTGTAGCCTACATGCTCTTTATGGTCATTCAAACGGCAGGTGCGTTTATTGACATCCAGATCGGTTTTGGCATTGCGAATGTCATTGATCCAATGACCGGTCAGTCATCACCCGTACTGGGGAATTTCAAGTATATGTTCGCCGTACTCTTGTTCCTTACGATGAATGGACACCACTTTTTGCTGGACGGTATTATTCGCAGCTATGATTGGGTGCCACTGTCGAATGATTTCTTTCTCAAGCTGTATAACGGAAGTATTTCGGAGTTTTTAGTCAAAACATTCGGCCAATCGTTTGTTCTGGCCTTTCAAATGTCGGCGCCGATTGTCACCGCGTTATTTCTGACCGATTTAGGGCTCGGATTCCTGGCCCGTACGGCTCCGCAGTTTAACGTGTTTGTCATTGGGATGCCGCTTAAAGTGATCGTAGGCTTGGTTGTGCTGGTGCTGCTCGTACCCAGTTTTTCTTACATATTCGGCGATCTGTTCAACATTATGTTCGAATCGATGCAGAAGCTGCTGGGGATCATGGGGCACAGGCCGACATAAGCGGGATGGAGGAGCGACAGGAGTGTCCTACAGGTATCCACTGGATTTGCAGTTGTTCGCCGGTGAGAAAACAGAAAAAGCGACACCCAAGAAGCGGCAGGATACCCGCAAAAAAGGTCAGGTCGCCAAAAGCCAGGAGCTGTCCGGCGCTGTTGTGCTGCTTGCCTCCTTTTTAAGTTTGCTGATGTTCGGCGGATTTATCAAAGAACATATCGTGGAACTGTTTAAGGATGTATTTGTAAATCGTCTGAATGAAGATGTATCCATCGGCAATGTCATGAACATGACGATGCAATATGTCGTTCAGATTTTGATTCTGCTAGCCCCGCTATTCGTGACAACGATCGTTGTCGCATTAGTCGCCAATGTGGCACAGGTGGGATTCATGCTTTCGGGAGAAACTTTGAAGCCTAAATTCAGCAAGCTGAATCCGATTAAAGGCTTTAAAAATATCTTCTCGGTACGATCTTTAGTGGAGTTTTTGAAATCGATCTTCAAAATCACAGTAATCGGGCTGCTAGTCTATCAGACCTTATCAGGCGCTTTGCCGGAAATCGGCAAGCTCTCGGAAATGAACATTGAGAAAACCTTTCATTTCGTGGCCGGCCTGACGATGAATCTGGGACTGAAGATTGGGGCTGCCCTGTTTGCCATGGCTATACTGGATTTTTTATATCAGCGTTATGAATTCGAGAAGAGCATAAGAATGTCCAAGCAGGACATCAAGGATGAGTACAAAAAAATGGAAGGTGATCCGCTGATCAAAGGCAAGATCAGGGAACGCCAGCGCAGAATGGCTATGCAGCGCATGATGCAGGAAGTGCCGAAGGCGGATGTCGTCATTACTAACCCAACTCACTTTGCAGTGGCTTTGAAGTATGACGGTTCGCAAATGGAAGCTCCGCAGATTGTAGCGAAGGGTCAGGATTTTGTAGCTCTGCGCATCAAGGAAATCGCCAAAGAAAACGGCGTCATTACAATGGAAAACAGACCTCTCGCCCGCGCCCTGTACCAAAGAGGGGAGATCGGGGATTCCATTCCCGCCGATTTGTTCCAGGCCGTGGCTGAAGTTTTGGCATATGTATACAAATTAAAAGGCAAGGTTAAATAACCCAGGGATCGGAGGCAGTGAAGCCATTGAAAATGAAAGAGATTACGGTATTACTAGGTGTCATCGGCATCGTTCTCATGATGATTCTTCCGATCCCGACATGGCTTTTGGACATATTGCTTGTCATTAATATCTCACTGGCTCTGCTGATACTGCTAGTGGCCATGAATACGAAGGAAGCATTGCAGTTCTCGATCTTCCCTTCATTACTATTAATTACTACACTGTTTCGACTAGCGCTAAACATCTCCACTACTAAATTGATTTTGTCCGAAGGTTTTGCCGGTACCGTGGTATCCACCTTCGGCAGTTGGATAGCACGAGGCCAGATCGCCGTTGGTTTTATCGTCTTCCTGATTTTGGTGGTCGTGCAGTTTATCGTTATTACCAAAGGTTCTGAACGGGTTGCGGAAGTAGCCGCACGCTTTACCCTCGACGCTATGCCAGGTAAGCAAATGAGCATCGACGCGGATTTGAATGCGGGTTTGATCAATGAGCAGCAGGCTCGTGAGCGCCGTAGAAAAGTGGAGCGCGAAGCAGATTATTATGGAGCCATGGATGGCGCAACCAAATTTGTCAAAGGCGATGCCATTGCCAGCATCATTATCCTGATCATCAACTTAGTTGGCGGTTTTATCATCGGGATGTCGATGCTTGGATTAAGCTTTAGCGATGCATTGTCGACTTATTCGGTTCTGACCATCGGTGACGGGCTGGTGAGCCAAATTCCAGCACTTCTGATCTCGACGGCGTCAGGTTTGATCGTGACGCGTTCTTCATCGGAAGGCAATCTGGCAAGCGACCTTACAGAGCAGCTGATGTCTTATCCGAAGCTGCTGTATATCGTAGGCGGAACCGTTGCCCTGTTAGGTTTCTTTACTCCGATTCATATCATTACGACGTTGCCGCTTGCGTTAATTCTCTTATATGCAGCTTATAACATGCAGAAAAACATGGCACGAAAGCAGATCGAAGTGGAGCAGCAGGAAGAAGAGCAGCAGATCGAAGAAGTTCGGAGTCCGGAAAGTGTCATCAATCTGCTGCAGGTTGATCCGATCGAATTTGAATTTGGTTATGGACTGATTCCGCTGGCTGATGTTCAGCAAGGCGGTGATCTGCTGGACCGGATTATCATGATACGCAGACAATGCGCACTTGAACTAGGTCTTGTCGTGCCAGTTATCCGAATTCGCGACAATATTCAACTAAAACCGAATGAATATGTCATAAAAATTAAAGGGAATAACGTGGGCGGCGGTGAATTATTACTAAATCACTACCTCGCCATGAGTCCCGGGTATGATGACGAAAGCATTTCCGGGATTGAAACACTGGAACCCGCCTTTGGTCTCCCTGCATTGTGGATTGATGAAACGACCAAAGAACGTGCAGAGCTCTCAGGTTATACTGTTGTGGATCCGCCATCTGTTGTGGCTACCCATTTAACCGAACTCATTAAGAAGCATGCGCACGAGTTGATTGGGCGTCAGGAGACCAAAACGCTGGTCGACAATTTGCGAGAAAATTATCCTGTCCTTGTCGACGAGCTGATTCCAAGCGTTCTGGGTATCGGCGATGTGCAGAAGGTGCTTGCCAAACTTCTCCGTGAGAAAATATCGATTCGCGATCTCGTAACGATTTTCGAGTCCTTGGCTGACTACGGTCAATATACGAAGGATCCCGACGTATTGACGGAATACGTGAGACAAGCACTTTCCAGACAGATTACACAACAGTTCTCCCAGGAAGGGGAAACGCTGAAAGTCATTACCGTGGGTCCTACGCTGGAGAAGAAAATCGCCGAAAGCGTTCAGCAATCGGATCAGGGCAGTTATCTGGCCATGGATCCGATGTCCACACAAACGGTTTATCAAAAGCTCAGTGAGCAGGTGAACCGATTGCTTCAATCCGGGCAGCAGCCGATATTGCTGACTTCGCCCACGATCCGCATGTATTTGCGTCAAGTGATCGAGCGGACGATGCAGGATATACCGGTGCTTTCTTACAGTGAACTGGAACCAAATGTTGAAATTCAAAGCGTCGGAGTGGTGAATTTATGAGAGTAAAGCGTTATCTGGTCGATACGATGCCTGAAGCTATGCTCCAGATCCGCAAAGACCTTGGCAGCGATGCCGTCATACTCAGCACGAAGGAGACCAAGATCGGCGGTTTCCTGGGTTTGTTCAGACAAAAGAAAATCGAAGTTGTCGCGGCGGTGGAGAATGAAGAGCAGGTCAAGAACAATAAGCCGCAGCCTGCTGCGGCCCGCAATTCCGTGGCCGTTCCGAAAAAAGCTGTACCGCAGGCGTATAAAAAAACAGCAGAATTGACCTCTTCTGCGCATGCTGCAAGCGCAGCTTCCGAAATGGCTGCAGCTTCTACGACATCGGCTCCCGACCAGAAAGAATATGCGCCGGAAGTCGCTGCTCGTTCAGAGGTCTCCTTTTCCAACAACCTTGAAGATATATTGGCAACGAAAGAATTTGAAGAAGGCCAAGCTGTGAAGCTCAGCGAGCAAATCTTAGTGAAATCCCAGGAATCTTTTCCTCCGAATAAAGACAATGAGAGATTAGAAAATCTTTCGAGATCTACAGCAGAAGACAAACTTTTGGAGGAATTGCGTGAGATGAAGGCCTGGATGGCTAAAATCTCCCGTCAATCCGCGATGCAGCAGACGCTTCCCGAAGTGCTGCAGAAACTACAGGATCAGCTTTTGCAGCAGGATATCGATGCAGACATTATCCAAGAATGGATTGGAGCTGCACATGAGTTCTGGGAACGAAACGGGAAAACATCGGATGAGGCTGAACTCGAAACATTCATGCGCGACCAAATCAAGTCATTTCTCTCTAACCGTTTTGGCGGAGGGATAGCACAGGATACGAAGATCGTCTATGTTGCGGGACCTACCGGGGTCGGGAAGACAACCACGATTGCCAAACTGGCTGCGGAGCAGCTGTTCAAGTATCACAGGAAAGTAGGTTTTATCACTTCTGATACCTACCGGATTTCTGCAGTGGAGCAGCTCAGAACGTATGCCTCCATTTTAAATGTTCCGCTTGAGGTGGTCCAATCTCCAGGTGATATGCAGCGCTCGCTTCAGCGTCTCAACTACTGTGATCTTATACTGATGGATACGGCGGGACGCAACTACCGCAACGAGCTTCTTGTATCCGAGCTCCAGAGTTTATTTTCTCCGGAAGAAAAGAGTGAAACCTATCTGGTTCTCAGTCTTACCTCCAAAACGCGGGATATGATGAAAATTACAGAGCATTTCAGCAAGTACGGTCTGGATAAGGTTATTTTTACGAAACTGGACGAGACCGGCAGTTACGGCTCCATTATTAATCTGATTCATGAGTATCCATTACTCCTCTCATATATGACCAATGGTCAAAATGTTCCTGATGATTTGATTTTACCGGGAGATCAGACCCTTGGCAGCTTACTGCTGGGAGAAGAGAGTACATGACAGATCAGGCACAGACATTAAGAGATTTGGTCATGAAGCGCGAACGCGAACGTTCCAGCGAAACGGCAGGCATCAGCACACAGAAAACCGCCAAACTTATTACGGTGACGAGCGGGAAAGGGGGCGTAGGTAAGTCCAACTTCACGTTGAATTTTGCACTTGCACTGCAATCTTTAGGGAAACGTGTTCTGGTCTTTGATGCTGATATCGGCATGGCTAACATTGACGTTTTGATGGGAGTTTCTGCTAAATACAACCTCTACCATCTATTACGTCGTGAGAAGCGCATCGATGAAATCATCGAACGGGGTCCAGGGTTACTGTCTTTTATCGCAGGCGGATCCGGCATGTCGGATCTGTTTTCCTTGTCGCAAAGTGATTTGGACTATTTCTCCGAGCAAATCGAAGGTATCGCAGAGGAAATGGATTATATTATTTTTGATACTGGAGCAGGGCTGTCGAAGGAGAATTTCAACTTTATTCACTCGGCGGACGAGTGTCTGGTCGTTACAACGCCTGAGCCAACGTCAATCACCGATGCCTATGCTCTGATCAAAGTCGTGAGCGCGAAGGATGAAAAGACTGCATTTAAGCTCATCGTCAACCGCGCAGCGGATGAGAAAGAAGCAATACAGACAGCGGATAAAATAATAATGGCGGCACAGAGATTTTTAAATGTCCAGATCTCTGTGCTTGGATACATTAGCGAAGACCACCATGTTGTACAGGCAGTGAAAAAACAAGTTCCTTTTTCAACGGCTTTTCCGAATTGTGCTGCGGCGCGGGATATACAGCGATTAGCTTATCGTTACATGACTGTACCGGCTTCCCCGGAACCAGGTGCCTTGACAGGAATCAAAGGATTCATGCAAAAGTGGCTTCGTCGAACAAAATGATTCTTCGGTAATAGGGAACAGGGGTGTGAAATGGCATGACGCCTTACAAAGTCGTAGTGGTAGATGACTCGGCATTTATGCGCAAAATATTTTCGGATCTGATTGAGAAGGATCCCGCATTTCAGGTCATAGACACAGCCGTGAATGGTAGGGAAGCCGTTGAGAAAATAACGAGGCTAAAGCCTGATGTCGTTACAATGGATGTAGAAATGCCGGAAATGAACGGGCTGGAGGCTTTGAAGCTGATTATGGCTGAAGATCCGCTTCCGGTGATCATGCTGTCCGGGATTAACGAGGAGGGGATGAAGGAAACCATCATTGCTCTGGAATCCGGGGCTTTTGATTTTATCCGCAAGCCATCCTTAACGTATTCCCAGCATATCGAACAAGTCGGGGACGCGCTGCTTGAACAGTTGAAAGCTGCAATGAATGCACGTGAACGAAGAGCGGCATTCCGTGCGGAGGAAGAGAAGCGGAAGCAGCAAAAGAAAGAATCGGTACAACCTCTGCCAAGTCCTTCTTCCGTCTTGAAAGCCAATGTCTCAAAAGCGGGCAGGACCAAGGCGGAGCCGGCCAAACGCCTAACGCCTCTTCCGAAAAAATCGGAACCGTTAGTGAAAAAGAAGGAGAGCCAACTCCTGGCGAAGCAAGAAAAATCAGCTCTTCACCTGCCCAATCCTAAGCGCGAAGTTGCTGCCGCCGAGGAATTTATTGCACCGGCGGCGCCTGCATCAACGGGGATTCCCGCTGCTGGGATTGAACGGGATGCCTTTCAGCATATCGTGGCGATCGGGTGTTCCACCGGTGGGCCTAGGGCATTGAAGGCTGTTCTCGAAAAGATTCCAGCAGATTTGCCCGCCCCTGTAGTCATCGTGCAGCATATGCCACCAAATTTCACCAAGTCATTAGCCCAACGCCTCAATTCCTTCAGCCCTTTGGAGGTCTTGGAGGCGGAGCATGGAATGGCTCTGAAAGCGGGAGTTGCTTATATTGCTCCCGGGGGTAAGCACATGAGGGTTTCTCAAGGCTCAGGCGGAAGATATTCGCTGATTCTTTCAGACGATGAGCCGTTAAATGGCCATAAGCCATCGGTTGATGTTCTGTTTGAATCGCTGCTGCCGCTGACATCCCTGCGGCGTCATGCCGTATTGATGACTGGAATGGGCAGCGATGGAGCGCGCATGATGAAACGATTGTATGACTCGGGCGTATCCAGCACTTTTGCCGAGAGCGAGGAAACATGTATTGTGTACGGCATGCCCCGTTCGGCGGTTGAGCTGAATTGTGTAAGCCATGTTTTACCTCTTCAAGAAATCGCAGTCGGTGTAACCCGTGCTGTGAAGTAACGGAAAGCGAACTCATAAAGGAGGTGTCTCACAATGGACATGAACCAATACCTATCCATGTTTATTGATGAGTCCAACGATCATCTGCAATCACTAAACGAAAATATGCTCCTGCTTGAAGGTAGTCCCAATGATCTCTCGATTGTACAAGTTATTTTCCGTTCGGCGCATACCTTGAAAGGTATGGCTGCGACGATGGGCTTTGAAGATATGGCTTCTCTTACCCACCAGATGGAAAATGTACTGGACCTGGTCAGAAATGAAAAACTTGCGATGCAGGATTTCATATTCGATACGTTATTTAAAGGTCTGGATGCATTAGAATCCATGGTACAAGATATCACCGAAGGCGGCGAAGGCAAAGCGGATGTTTCCGAGATCGTTGCATCGCTACAAGCGATTGTCAGAGGAGAAGATCCGTCGGGCAAAGGAACTGGCGCCGCGGCTCAAGCTTCTGCATCCGCACCTAAGGTCGGTGCTGCCATTCAATTGGATGAATTCCAGTATTCTGTTTTGAATCAATCCATCGCAGACGGGCACCGCGTCTTGTATCTAGATGTGCATATACGTGAAAACTGTCAGCTCAAGGCTGTACGTGCGTATATGGTGTTTGATTTGCTGGAGAGATCAGGCGAAGTCGTAAAATCCTCTCCGTCCGTCCAGGACATTGAACAGGAAAAGTTTGAACACAGCTTCTCTCTTTATTACATAACACTAAAGGATCCTGCAGAACTGGAAAGCCAAATTTTAAATGTGTCGGAGATCGACAAAGTCACGGTTATGGAGCTTGATCAGGAATCGTTGCAGCAAATGAGCGAGCTTGGTTCGGCATCGCAAGAAGCTGCCGCCGTTGCAGAAGCGCCTGCGAAAGAAGAAGCTGCGAATGCGGTAACCACACAGGCGGAAGCCAAGGAGCAGACAGGACAGAAACAAACTCCGCAAGCTCCTGCAGCTAAAACGCCTTCCAAAACTGGGGGCGCTGCGCCGTCCCGTACCATCCGCGTGGATATTGAACGTCTTGACGTATTAATGAATTTATTCAGCGAATTATTGATTGACCGTGTTCGTCTGGAGCAGCTTGCCAGCGAGGTTCAAAATCATGCACTGACGGAGACGGTTGAGCATATGAGCCGCGTCAGCTCCGATTTGCAGGATATTGTCATGAAACTTCGGATGGTTCCAGTCGATACGGTCTTCAATCGTTTCCCTCGCATGATCCGTGATTTGGCCAAGTCGCTGGATAAAAAAGTGGATTTGATCATTACCGGCGCAGAAACAGAGCTTGACCGGACTGTTATTGATGAAATCGGGGACCCGCTTGTCCATCTTCTGAGAAATGCAGTGGATCATGGCATTGAACCGATTGCGGACCGGATCAGCAGCGGCAAACCGGAAACAGGTACCGTTCATCTTCGCGCTTTTCACAGTGGAAACCATGTCTTCATCGAAATTGAAGAGGACGGACGCGGCATTTACCGTGAGAATATCCTGAAGACAGCCATTAAAAAAGGTGTGGTCACTCAGGAACAGGCATCGGCCATGTCCGATGAGGAAGTGAATCAACTGCTGTTCGCACCGGGTTTTAGTACCGCCGAAAAAATCTCTGACGTTTCGGGACGCGGCGTTGGTCTTGATGTCGTCAATGCAAAAATCACCTCGCTTGGCGGACAAGTCACGATCTATTCTACACCGGGCAAGGGAACGAACTTCTCGGTGCAGCTGCCGCTCACATTGTCGATTATCGCTGCGATGATGGTGAAAATGGGATCCGAAAAATATGCTATTCCGCTCTCGTCGATTGTTGAAACCGGAATTGTACGCAAAGAACAAATACGCACGGTTCACGGCAACAAGATGGTTGAGTTCAGAGGGCAGCATATCCCGCTGATTTCACTCAGCAAAATCTTTAATATTAAGGACTTTAATGAACATGAAGAGGCAGAGACTGAAATCATCGTTATCCATAAAGGTGAACGCCTGGCTGCACTAGCGATTGACGAATTTATCGGACAGAACGAAATCGTTCTGAAGAGCCTTGGCAAATACCTGCCGCAGATCAAAGGCATTTCAGGTGCCACGATTCTTGGAGACGGACAGGTAGCGCTGATTCTCGATCCAAATGTGTTTATAAAATAGACAAGGCATCTAAATATAAAATGTACTGAGTTGTGCTTACCCGAGCCTGTATTCATAAAAGGAGGTTTTTCTCATGGGAGAAGAAATCAAGGTTATCGTATTTAAACTGGGTAGCGAGGAATACGGAATAGAAGTGGATAAGGTTCAGACCATTGAGCGCATGCTTCCGATTACAAGAGTACCCAAGACATACACCTTTGTAAGAGGGGTCATCAATCTGCGCGGTGTGGTCATTCCGGTGATTGATCTGCGCGGACGTTTCGGTCTGCCAGAAGGGGAATACACCGATCAGACCCGAATTATTATCGTTGCCGTGAATGACATGGAAGTCGGATTTATCGTGGATTCCGCCAATGACGTCATCGATCTTCATACTGACCGCATTGAGACTCCTCCAGAAGTGGTTGGGGGCATTAAGGCGAAATATCTGGATGGAGTCGCCAAAATCGGCGATGATCGTTTGCTGATCATGCTGAATCTGTCCGAAGTTCTCAACAAAAATGAAATTATCCAATTGGAAAGCTTAGAGGAGTAGCCCGTGGATGTCTTTAAACATTTTAAAGAATTCAAAATGGATGTTCTGAAGGAAGTCGGAAATATTGGTGCCGGCAATGCTGCGACAGCATTGTCCCGGCTCCTGAACAAACCGGTAGACATGGCCGTACCTAAAGTGCAGCTTCTGCCGTTTGAAGAGATATCTGAAAAGGTAGGAGGCGCCGAGCAGGTCGTGATTGCCATCTTCCTGCGTGTCGAAGGCGATGCGCCGGGCAATCTCTTCTTCATCTTAAGTCCGGAAGCCGCCAAGAGCCTGCTTAAAAGACTTGTAGGCATTCATCCTGAGGCGGACGGCTTATTTAATGAAATGGAACTATCGGCACTGAGTGAAATCGGTAATATTTTGGCAGGATCTTACTTATCATCATTGGCTGACTTTACGAAACTGTCCATGTCCCCTACCGTTCCGGCGCTGGCGATGGACATGGCGGGTGCGATTCTCAGCTATGGACTGCTGCAGTTCGGACAAATGGGAGACGATGCCCTTTTGATCGATACAACGTTCCTTGAGGGCGATCACGAGGTCGAGGGTCAGTTTTTCTTGATTCCGGATCCGGATTCGTTCGCCAAAATCTTTCAATCGCTGGGAGTACCTGTAGATCATGATTGAAGAGCAAAGCATCGTGAAAGTAGGTATGGCCGATCTGAATGTGGTCATGCGTTCCGGAATCATCCGTACGGTCGGCCTGGGCTCCTGCATCGGACTTACGATGTATGATCCTCAGCTTAAAGTGGCCGGTATGGCGCATGTGATGCTTCCTTCCTCGGATATTGCCCGAGAAGGACAGCTAAATATTGCGAAATACGCGGACACGGCCTTGCCTGCTCTTCTCGACAAGCTTGTGGAATTAGGTGCTTCCCCCTCGCGCATCGTCGCCAAAATGGCAGGAGGCTCGCAGATGTTCGCATTTGCCGGCACCGGGGACACCATGAGAATCGGACCGCGGAACGTGGAGTCCTGCAAGCTAAAGCTGGCAGAGCTTCACATTCCGCTCATAGCAGAAGACACTGGCGGAAACTACGGGCGTACAATCGAACTGGATGCAAGTACGGGAATATTGTATATCCGCAGTGTACAAACGGGTGTAAAGGAAATGTAGCCATGAAAGGAAATCTGCGGTTTAATCTGGTATTTGGCGTTATTGGGTTTATATTGACCCTGTTATTTTCTTTGACGAATAATTTATTCATGACAAGTGTTATACGTGGCCTTGTGTCGTTTGTTATATGGTTTGTTCTAGCTTTTCTGCTCCGGTGGGCATGGACTGCGGTCAGTGCCCCTCCGGCAGAAGAAGCGCCGGTGAGCGGAAAAGATGAGGACATGCCTACGGGCAACCAATTAGACTTGACGACTCCCGATGAAAGTGACGAGCTGAAC
Organism: Paenibacillus dendrobii; assembly: GCF_009807035.1. Lineage (GTDB taxonomy): Bacteria > Bacillota > Bacilli > Paenibacillales > Paenibacillaceae > Paenibacillus_AQ > Paenibacillus_AQ dendrobii. Next base: position 1,795,503 of record NZ_WUBI01000001.1, on the reverse strand, counting down.
GAACTGTTGAAGCAAAAACCCGACCTTTCCAATGAACGCGGTGCTGGTTTTACACCACTCCAACCGCCGAAACTGGTCTCGACAAAGGATCCTGAAGAATTGGCCAAAGCGGTTCGTCACCTGACAGAAAAATAAGGAGGGTGAGGGTAAGTGAACGAGCGTAAAACAACTTCTCATCTGAATCACGCCGAGCTTTGGGAACAGTGGAAGGAATATGGTAGTCTGGAAGCGAAGAAGAGATTGATCGAGAATTATTTGCATATCGTGGACTATGTATCCAGCCGTCTTGCGATTGGGCTGCCGAAAAATGTCTCCAAGGACGATTTGGCTAGCAATGGGGTCATGGGCTTGATCGATGCGGTAGACAAGTTTGATTACAAACGCGGTCTCCAATTCGAGACCTATGCATCTTTCCGGGTCCGTGGAGCGATACTGGACTCTCTGCGTCAGGGAGACTGGGTTCCTCGTTCCGTCCGCGAAAAGGCTAAAAAAATCGAAGATGCCTACCAGCAGCTGGAACAAAAGCATCTTCGTTCTGTTTCGGATTCCGAAATGAGCGACTATATGAACGTCTCGGAAAAAGAGTTTCACCATATGTTGCAAGAAGTGGCGGTCATGTCGCTTTGCTCACTGGAGGATCCCATCCGGGAGGAAGAATCCGAAACACGCCTTTCCATCATGGTGGATGACAAGGCTAAAAATCCTGATTACAAAGTCAATGAGTTTTATTTGAAGGAATCATTGATCAAAGGGCTGGAGAAGCTCACCGAAAAAGAACGTACCGTTGTATCATTGCTATACTATGAAGATTTATCACTTAGCGAGATTGCCGAAGTTATGTCGCTTTCGCCTTCGAGAATTTCTCAACTGCACTCCAAAGCGATTTTACGACTGCGTGGAACGCTGGAAAAACATCGGGATTTGCTTATGCAAAACGATTAAAATGCTGTAGAAATAGAGGGGAGGAAAAGGATTGACAGCCCAATTAGCGTTGGATACCTTTTTAAGTGTTACGTTTTCTGATGATAAGAGCGTTGCATATATACAATTTTCAAAGCGTGAAGAGGGCTTTAAGTGTACGGAAGACGAATTGATGTTGTTTTTGCGCAGCCACCAGATTCAGTTTGGCATTGAACGCGATATCATTAGCCGGATTGCCAGTCATCCGGAGGAGTATATGTTCAGCCGCACCCCGGTCGCGATGGGGGAACAACCCGTCAGTGGCAAGGATGGATATGTTGAATATGCTTTTAAGCTGCGAGATGAACGGGAACAGAAGCCGTTGGAGACCGCGGACGGCAAGGTCGACTATAAAGAACTGCTGAGTTTGAACAATGTGATTAAGGGACAGCTGATTGCCAAGAAGGTACCTCCCCAGCCGGGGAAGCCGGGTACCTCGGTGACCGGAGATTTGATTCCTTTCAAGCCGGGAAAAGAAGCTTTTTTTAAAGTAGGCAAAAACGTTGTTCTCGATCCTGAACAAGTAGCTATGTATGCCGCCATAGACGGACTCATCGCGACCACTGATAAAGGAAAAGTCAACGTGTTTCCGGTATATGAAGTCAATGGTGACGTTGATTACAGCGTTGGTAATATCGACTTTGTGGGCACTGTCGTTATCCGCGGTAATGTTCTGACTGGATTCCGAGTAAAGGCAGCAGGGGATATCCGCGTTGTCGGCGGTGTAGAAGGTGCAGAACTGGATGCCGAAGGGTCCATTGAGATCACGAGCGGAATTATCGGTTACAACAAGGGATACGTTAAAGCCGGCAGAAACGTCAAAAGCTCGTTTATTCAGGACGGAAATGTCATTGCGGGAGAAGACGTTATCGTATCTCAGAGCATCATGCATTCCAACATACGTGCAGGAAAAAACATAATCTGCAATGGAACCAAAGGCTTGATTGTCGGAGGAAGCATTCAAGCTGGTGAAAGGGTGACAGCCCGTACCGTTGGAAATAGTATGTCGACAATGACCTCCATTGAAGTGGGAGTGCAGCCTGAGCTTCGAAATGAGCTGACCGATCTTCGGGCACGGACCAAACAATTACTGGAAGCGCTTGATAAGACGGATAAAGCTTTGCATCTCCTGAATCAGTTGGCTTCTACAGGCCAGTTGACACCGGATAAGGTAGCCCTCCGTGTTAAACTTAATGCGACCAAAAAGTCGAACCAGCGTGAACAGACAGAAGTTAAGGAACGCATCCTTGAAATTGAGAAGACTCTTGAAGATACGGTCAAGGCCAGAGTAGACATCATCAAAATGATCTACGGAGGTGCGAAGATCGTTATAGGCAGATATACGCGATTCATCAAGGATCCTGCGGAACGCGTTTCTTTGTATTATCATGAGGGCGATATTTCAATGGTACCCTATATTTAAATCGACCAGCACATGCTGGGCTCTTGATGCTCGGCCATCCTTTGCAGGCAGGTGAATCCCGTGAGCATGAAATCGGTAGAAATGCAAATCGCCATTCCCCGTACGACAGAAGCTGGCAAGGTACAGAACGATGTTCACCATAGAACTTCGCAAGAGCAGCAGTTTCTGGCAGGACAGCAGCAGAAGGAAACTCAGGAGCTCCGCATGCGTAGTTCGGGTATCGATGAGACGGCTAATGCGGCCGTAAGGGATGACGGAAAACAACATTCCTCCAAAGACGGGGAAAAACAGTCGCAACATTCCAAACAGGAGCAGGAGGAGCATCATGATGCGGCACATCCTTTTAAGGGCCACCATCTTGATGTTTCGCTGTAGTTGATCAAAATTCACTTCATGTTATTGAAAATAAGCAGTTAAAGGGGAACAAAAGGTTTGGAACCGTGGATGATTGTCGTTATTCTGGGCGCTGCCGCCATTGTATATGCTCTCATGCTGCCTAAACGGCAAGTCGACAAGTCTTCTTCAGACAAAGAAAAGATGGTTCAGGAAGTAGAAGCGACACTTGAGCAGTATATGTATGATATCGAAAGAGAAAACGAAGAACTGGTTGAGCTGATCGGTCAAATGAAGCAGGAAACTGCATCCAGGCAGCTTGCGCAGCAGGAACAGCTCACTGAAATGCGGCAGCGGCTGTTACAACTCGAACAGCAAAATCTTCAATACGAGGGACGCCTATCTTCGGTAGAGCTGGGGAGTCAACAAGCTGCTTCTGTCCTGCTTGCGCAGTTTCAGGAAGGTGCAGCAGCTCAGCAGCCCCGCGTTGAACAGGAAGTTCTGATGCAAGCGGAGGCGGACTCGGTTGCACAGACGCTGGAGCCGTCCATCAGGGAACGTTATCCCGATCTTTTTGAACTGCATGCTCAAGGCAAGTCGGTGGATGGTATCGCCAAACTGATCGGTATGCAGAGAGGCGAGGTACAGCTTATTCTTCAGCTTTCCAAACAGGAGGGATCGCTGTGATCAAAAATCGTTCATTCATGATCGGTCTGGGCAGCGGTTTACTGGTGGGAGTCCTTTTGCTCCAACTGATGAATGCGGGTGCGAATCAAGAGATTCTTTCCCAGACAACGGAAGCGGGCAAGCTGACCAAAGAGCAATTGCAGGAACAGGCGGAAGCTATGGATATGAAAGTGATTGATGCTGAAGATAAGCTTATGACTGAAGAGGAATGGAAGCGGCAAATGATCGATAAGAGCTCGAAGGCTCAGGGGACCGATGCGAAGACTCCGGATGCGGGGAATAAGACGGAAGAGCCGAAGACGCCCGAACAACCGGTTTCTCCGACTTCGAAGATCAACGATCAAGCACCGAAAGCGCAAAAGCCAGTTGTCAGCAAAAATCCTGAAAAACCCGCATCTCCTTCCGTAAACGTGAAAATCGCGAGCGGCAGCAATTTGACTGCGGTTGCCGACAAACTGAAACAGTCGGGTATTATTTCGGATACAGCTTCTTTTATTAAAAAAGGCAGAAGTCAAAAAATGAGTACGAAGATCCAGTCCGGCACATTTGAATTTACTCCGGGAGAGGATTTCAATAGTATTATCGCCAAAATTACGACAAAACCGCCTAGCTGATGGGACATGCAGCCAGACGGTTTTTTTATTCCGTATTCTTGGAGAAAAAAGCCTTGGAATAGGCGTTGCATCAGTCATTCACTTATGGTATATTAAATGACGGTGTTAAAACACACGCTGTCGGATTTCGTAAAGGGTGCTTTCCTGATGGAAAGTCTTGACGGGAAATGAAAGCAGCGGAGGACACAATAAAACCAAATTTAGGAGGTGTGTGAAGATGGCAGTAATCTCCATGAAACAGCTTCTCGAAGCTGGTGTTCACTTCGGTCACCAAACTCGTCGTTGGAATCCGAAAATGGATAAATATATCTTCACTGAAAGAAACGGAATTTACATTATCGACCTGCAAAAAACAGTTAAAAAGGTCGAAGAAGCTTTTAACTTTGTTAAAAGCGTAGCCGAAGAGAATGGAACAATCCTGTTCGTCGGTACGAAAAAACAAGCTCAAGACTCCGTGAAAGAAGAAGCAGAACGTTGCGGAATGTACTACATCAACCAACGTTGGCTCGGCGGAACTTTGACTAACTTCGAAACCATCCAAAAACGTATCAATCGTTTGAAAGAGCTTGAGAAGTGGGAAGAAGACGGCACTTTTGCTGTCCTGCCTAAAAAAGAAGTTATCCTTCTCCGCAAAGAGAAAGATCGTCTTGAAAAATTCTTGGGCGGTATCAAGAACATGAAAGGCCTTCCTAGTGCCCTCTTCATCATTGATCCTCGCAAAGAGCGTATCGCAGTTGCCGAAGCCCGCAAATTGGGTATCCCAATTGTAGGTATCGTTGATACAAACTGTGATCCGGACGAAATCGACTACGTTATTCCTGGTAATGACGATGCGATCCGTGCCGTAAAACTGTTGACTGGCAAGATGGCTGACGCAGTGGTGGAAGCTCACCAAGGCGAAGAAACAACTGCCTAAGTCAAGCAGATAAGCAGTATAGATATGAATTAAATGAAAAGGGTGGTTGGTAGGTGTATAACCTCTCACTGCCCTTTTTTTAAGATGTAAGAAGAACTGCTTCGGTAGACTCAGCTTCTATATATCTAAGAACAAAGCGCCGCTGAACGCGGCCCTGGCAAACTAAAAATTAATGAACAACTTTTTGGAGGGAATATTCCATGGCAGTTAGTGCTAGTGCGGTAAAAGAGCTTCGTGAAAAAACAGGCGCAGGTATGTTGGATTGCAAAAAAGCGCTTGAAGAAGCAAACGGTGACATCACCAAAGCAATTGAAGTTCTTCGTGAAAAAGGTCTTGCTGCAGCAGCAAATAAGGCTGGACGCGTAGCAACTGAAGGCGTTGTTGAATCTTACATTCACGGCGGCGGACGTATCGGCGTTCTGGTTGAGATCAACTGCGAAACCGACTTCGTTGGTAAAACGGATCAGTTCAAGGAATTCGCACGCGACATCGCAATGCATATCGCAGCTTCCAATCCTCGTTACGTAGCACGCGAAGAAGTGCCTGCTGAAGAGATCGAAAAAGAAAAAGAAATCTTGAAGGCTCAAGCTCTGAACGAAGGCAAGCCTGAAAAGATCGTTGAAAAAATGGTTGAAGGCCGTATCGGTAAATACTATGAAGAATTCTGCTTGCTTGAGCAATCCTTCATCAAAGATCCGGACAAAACCATCGCTACATTGCTGAAAGAAAAAATCAGCACCATCGGCGAAAACATCTCGATCCGTCGCTTTGTTCGTTACGAGCTGGGCGAAGGCATGGAGAAAAAAGTGGATAACTTCGTTGAAGAAGTTATGGCTCAAGTTAAGAACTAAGCAAGCAATAAGCGGCAATAACGCTTGAATACACAGTGAACATTAAAGAGCGGAACACGCCAGTGTTCCCTCTTTTTTCAGAGATCAGAACGTATTGCTTTCCGTAAAATACCGCCCTGATCTCGTAAGAAAAACATCCGCTTTCAGGCTATTAACGCCTGCATCGGAAGTTTTTCTTTAGAGTATGAGAATGACATCAGTTCTGGTATGCTCTGCCTGTAGAGCAGGAAGCAAAGACGGTTTCTTAAACTGGCACCAGACAGGTGCTGTCTTAAAGTGGAGGGTAAACATTTTGAAAGAGCCTATATTTAAACGAGTTGTCTTAAAGGTCAGCGGTGAATCTCTCGCAGGCCAAAACGGATACGGCATTGATGCGGTAACCATCGCATCCATTGCTGAACAAGTGAAAGAAGTTGTGGAACTGGGCGTACAAGTCGCTATTGTTTGCGGCGGCGGGAATATCTGGCGTGGTATCGCAGGCAGCTCAAGCGGTATCGATCGCGCAACGGCCGATTACATGGGGATGCTTGCTACGGTCATGAACTCGCTTGCACTTCAGGATGCACTGGAGCAAATTGAAGTTCCGACACGCGTACAGACTTCCATTGCCATGCAACAGATTGCTGAGCCTTATATTCGTCGCAGAGCCATCCGCCATCTGGAAAAGGGCCGTGTCGTCATTTTTGCGGCAGGTACAGGCAACCCGTTCTTCTCGACGGATACAACAGCGGCGCTGCGCGCAGCTGAAATTGAAGCCGAAGTCATTTTAATGGCCAAAAACAAAGTGGATGGCGTATATTCCGCTGATCCTTTCAAAGACAGCACGGCAGAAAAGTATGAGCAGCTGACTTATCTGGACGTACTGAATAAAAACCTGGGTGTGATGGACTCCACAGCATCCTCCTTGTGTATGGATAACAATATTCCGCTTATCGTATTTGCGATTACCGAGCAAGGAAACATTAAACGGGTCGTTCAGGGAGAAAAAATCGGAACGATCGTTAAAGGGAGTGTAGACTAATGCCTCAAACGGTGAAAAAACACGCGGAAGAGCGCATGGATAAAGCAATCTCCGCTTTGAAAAGAGATCTGGCGACATTGCGTGCCGGACGTGCTGCACCTGCACTTTTGGACCGGATACAGGTGGAATACTATGGAGCAATGACTCCGCTGAACCAGTTGGCTAATATCAATACGCCGGATTCGCGTACGCTTATGATCCAACCTTGGGATAAATCTTCGTTGTCGGATATCGAAAGAGCAATCATGAAATCCGATCTCGGATTGACGCCTGCCAATGACGGGAATACGATTCGCCTTGTCATTCCAGCGTTGACTGAAGAACGCCGTACAGAATTGGTTAAACTGACCAAGAAGTTCGGTGAGGAAGCGAAAGTAGCTATTCGTAACATTCGCCGCGATGCCAACGATGACATCAAAAAAATGGAAAAAACCGATATATCTGAAGATGAATCCCGTCGTCACCAGGACGACATCCAAAAAACGACGGATAAATTTATCGCGGAAGTCGACAAAGTGCTCGTAGCTAAAGAAAAAGAGATCATGGAAGTATAAGAGACTTGCGGCCCCTCCTATTATGGTGGGGTTTGTGTCTTTTTTTGCAGAAACCCGCATGGAGGAACTAGAATGATCAAACGAGTTCGATCGTGGTGGACACGGGAAGACAAAATACAACCGCCAGAGCGATCAATGGACAATGTTCCTGAGCATGTCGCCATTATTATGGACGGTAACGGACGCTGGGCGAAAAGCCATGGACTGCCGCGCTTTATCGGGCATCAAAATGGAATGAAGGCTGTAAAACGGACAACGATTGCCGCAGATAAGCTGGGAATCAAATATTTGACACTGTATGCCTTTTCGACGGAAAACTGGAAACGTCCTAAGGACGAGGTCGATTTTCTGATGCGATTGCCGCAGGAATTTTTGGCTATTGAGCTGGATGAATTGATCGAGAAAAATGTTCAGGTCCGAATGATGGGCGACCGAGAAGGTCTTCCTTCCTATACGATTAACGCGATGGAAGAGGCTGTGCGCAAAACGGAAGGCAATGACGGACTGGTGCTCAATTTTGCGCTGAATTATGGCAGTCGGAAGGAAATCACTGACTGCATGCGCGAGTTGGGACGAAAGATCAAAACGGGCGATTTGAACCCGGACGACATTACACCGGAAATGCTGGGTCAACATATGCTCTCCAGCGGAATTCCGGATCCGGACTTGATCATACGTACCAGCGGTGAAATGCGAATCAGCAACTTTATGCTGTGGCAGATGGCATACAGCGAAATGTGGTTTACCGATATATACTGGCCTGATTTCAACGAACAATATTTATATGAAGCGGTCGCTGAATACCAACGCAGGACGCGGAGATACGGCGGCCTGACTTAGCCTGATGGAGGAGAGAATCGTTGAAACAACGACTGATTACCGGAATTATAGCTGGAGTTGTTTTTTTGGGATTTTGCCTGCTTGGAGGTCTTCCGTACCATCTCATCGTCCTGGCGATGGCAGTGATTGGATATTATGAATTCGTGCGGATGACAAAGGTTTCTCCATTTGGCGGTACGGCACTGCTTGGATATCTTGGCATACTGATGTTCATGTTTCCATGGAAGCTGCTAAACGTCGAGTTTCCGCTGTCATGGGATCATGCGATTTGGATTCTTATGTTTCTGTTCATGCTGGTGACGGTCCTGACCAAGAATAAAATCGGAATCCAGCAGTCAGCTATGCTGTTTTTGGGTGCCGTTTATGTCGGAGTCGGCTTTTTCTATATTGCCGACTCCCGAAACGCACCGGATGGTCACGGATTGTTCTGGACCTTCCTGCTGCTCGTATCGATTTGGGCCAGCGACGCAGGAGCTTATTTCGTAGGGAAGTGGATCGGTAAGAACAAGCTTTGGCCTGCGATCAGTCCGAATAAGACCGTCGAAGGCGCGCTTGGCGGTATTGTCATATCCATGATCGCTGCGGTGTTCTTCTCTGTTTTGTCCGGCGGAGTTCTAAGCTTAGGGAGAGCCATTGCGATCGGACTGGCTTGTGCGGTAGCCGGACAGTTGGGTGATTTGATACAGTCAGCATACAAACGCGTATATGGCATCAAAGACTCCGGAACGCTCCTGCCGGGGCATGGAGGGATTCTTGACCGCTGTGATAGCTGGATTATCGTTTTTCCTTTTGTACATATCGTCATGCTGATGCCTTATTAACACGAGAGAAGGTTCGTTATGAAGAAGATTAGCGTGCTCGGCTCCACGGGCTCGATCGGAACGCAGACACTGGACGTAGTGGCGAAGCATTCTGACCATTTTCAAATCGAAGGTCTTGCGGCAGGAACCAACATTTCGTTGCTGTTGGAACAAGTACGCAAGTTCAGACCGCGGAAAATTTCGGTTGCGAATCGAGAGTTGGCCGAACAAGTTAAGACAGAGGTTCCGGCCGATACCGAAGTATACTTCGGGGATCAAGGCTTGATCGAAATTGCAGCGGGTACAGATGCGAATATGGTCGTGACGGCCGTCATGGGCAGCCTGGGGCTGCCATCTACGCTGGCTGCCATCGAAGCCGGGAAAACGATTGGACTTGCCAATAAGGAAACGCTTGTAACGGCTGGACATATTGTCACTGCACTTGCGAAGAAAAAAGGCGTTGACCTGCTGCCGATTGACAGCGAACATTCGGCTATTTTTCAATGTTTGAATGGCGAGAACCGCGGTGATCTGGCAAGTATTACGCTTACCGCTTCCGGCGGCTCTTTCCGTGATCGGACGCGTGAAGAATTAACACGGGTTACGGTCGAGGATGCCCTGAAGCATCCAAACTGGTCCATGGGCGCCAAGATCACGATCGACTCGGCGACCATGGTGAATAAAGGACTGGAAGTCATTGAAGCTCACTGGCTGTTCGATCTACCCTATGAGCAGATTCATGTTCTTCTGCACCCTGAGAGCATCATCCACTCCTTTGTGGAATTCAGAGATACGAGTATCATTGCACAGCTTGGCAATCCGGATATGCGTGTACCTATTCAGTACGCGCTTACGTATCCTGAGCGGTGGGAATCCCCCTCGCAGCGGTTGTCGCTCGCCGAAGTGGGCAAGCTTCATTTCCGCGAAATGGACTTCGAACGGTTCCCTTGTTTAAGACTGGCTTATGAATGTGGTAAAATGGGTGGTACAGCTACAACCGCATTTAACGCTGCGAACGAGGTAGCTGTTGCGCGGTTTTTGCGCAAGGAGATTTCATTTTTGCAAATTGAGGATATTATCGAAAGAGTGCTAGATCAGCATCACAACATTTCAGAACCTGAACTTTCGGAGATCGAGGAGTGCGACAACCGCACTCGGGAAGCCGCGGCTAAGCTGTAAAAAAGGCGCGCGGGGATGGATTAACCGTAAGTGACCCACTCTTCTCCCTTATCTAAAAAATGACTCAAAAGTGATTCTCTTGTGCGGGGCCGGAGAATAATGATAATCTATATAGACTGAATCGAGAGACGAGCCTTACAGCGAAATCGCAGCAGAAGGCGTGAGGGAGTAAACAATCCTTTGCCGGATAATCATTCATTCTATGAGAATCAATCAAAGTGATTGGTTCACGGATTAGGAAGCTTCGGTCTTAGACAATAAAGGGGGATGCGACGATTTGGAAATGGTGCAGGTAGTATTCTTAACGGTGCTCATGTTTTTCGTCATCGTGACCGTGCATGAGTGGGGACATTATTATTTCGCCAAACGTGCCGGTATATTGGTTCGGGAGTTTGCGATCGGTTTCGGTCCGAAACTGTTCTCTTATAAACGCGGGGAAACTCAATTCACTCTTCGCCTGCTTCCTTTCGGCGGTTATGCCCGCATGGCCGGCGAAGATCCCGAACTGGTGGAAATTCACCCGGGTCAGACGGTCGCCATCAGGGTCAAAGATGGTGAAGTGAAAAAGATTTACCTGGATCAGCTGGATAATCGGAAGAATGTGATCCGAGGCGAAGTCGAATTCATCGATCTTACGGAAAGTCTTAAAATTAGATTTGATGTGGATGGTGAGATTCAGCAGTATCCCGTTCATCCGCAGGCCATGCTCGTATCCAAATCCCAGGAAACACAAATTGCTCCGCGGGACCGCCAGTTTGCCAGCAAAACAGTAGGGCAACGGGCTATGTCTATATTTGCAGGCCCGCTGATGAATTTCATCTTGGCGTTTGTTCTGTTCGGCATTCACTTGCAAATGGCGGGAATTCCTTTGGATAATCCGACCTATGTTCAGATCGGTGAAGTTTCAAAAGGAATGCCGGCAGCAGAAGCGAATCTGAAGAAGGGCGACATCGTCGATACCATTGACGGTGTGAAGATCGGGGCCGACTACGAGAAGATGATTGATTTGACTTCGAAATCCAAAGGCAAACCGATGCAGTGGACAATCCGTCGCGGAGAAGAAGTTTTCAACGTGACACTGACACCTCGGACAATGGAAGGTCAAGAAGGCGGCAAGGTCGGGATTACCCCCCAGCTCCCTACTAGAAAAGCCGGATTCGGCGAAACCTTTACCGGAGCGGGAACGGCGATGGTTGATACGACCAAGATCATTTTCCAAGGCTTTGGTCAACTGATCAAGCAATTCAATATGGATGATATAGGCGGACCGGTTCGGACCTTTGAAGTGACGGGGCAAATCGCCAAACAGGGGATTGTCCAGCTGACGTACTGGGCTGCGATCTTGAGCTTATATCTGGGAATATTCAATCTGCTTCCAATTCCGGCAATGGACGGAAGCCGACTGGTTTTCCTGGGAGTAGAGGCTGTTCGCGGGAAACCGATTGATCCAAGCCGGGAAGGCATGGTACACTTTGTGGGCTTCGCGATGCTTTTCCTATTAATGATAGCAGTAACCTACAACGATATATTGCGATTAATCAACGGATAATTGATGATACTTGGGAGGAAATCCATTTTTATGTCAAACGATAAACAATTTGTGACTGAGATTACGCCGCAGGGAGAAGATTTTTCCCGCTGGTATATCGATGTTATTAAAAAAGCAGAACTCATGGATTACTCGCCCGTCCGCGGCTGCATCGTATTCCGTCCGGACGGTTATGAAATTTGGGAACATATCCAACAAGAGATGGACCGTCGCTTCAAAGCAACGGGTCACCGCAATGCCTATTTCCCGCTCTTCATTCCAGAAAGCTTCTTCCAGAAGGAAAAAGAGCATGTTGAGGGCTTTAATCCTGAGCTGCCTTGGGTAACCGAAGCAGGCGGCGATAAGCTGGAAGAGCGTCTGGCGATCCGTCCGACTTCAGAAACGATGTTTGGGCATATGTATTCGAAATGGATCCAGTCTTATCGTGATCTGCCGGTACTGATCAATCAATGGGCTAACGTGGTAAGATGGGAAAAACGTACGCTGCCATTCCTCCGTACGAGCGAGTTCTTGTGGCAAGAGGGCCATACCGCTCACGAGACAGAAGAAGAAGCACGCGAAGAAACGATGAAAATGCTCGAAGTCTATCGCGACTTTGTTGAAGAATATTTGGCCATTCCGGTCATTACAGGTCAGAAGACACCATCCGAGAAATTCGCGGGTGCCGTGGATACCTTCTCCATCGAAGCGATGATGAAGGATGGACGGGCGGTTCAAGCGGGAACCTCTCATTATCTCGGAACCAATTTCGCGGTAGCTTTCGACATTCAATATTTGAGCCGTGAAAATAAACAGGAATATGTGCATACGACGTCCTGGGGTACAAGCACACGTCTGATTGGTTCGATCATTATGGTGCACGGAGATGACCGCGGTCTAGCTCTGCCACCTAAAGTGGCTCCGACTCAAGTCATCATGGTTCCGATCGGACCGCCAAAAACCTGGGAGGCTGTTGTCGGCCGCACGGACGAGTTGTTCGCGGAGTTGAAAAAAGCGGGCGTACGCGTTCGTGTCGATGACCGCAGCGATGTGCGTCCAGGCTGGAAATTTAACGAGTATGAAATGCGCGGCGTTCCGGTTCGTCTGGAAATTGGACCGCGTGACATGGAAAACGGCGTCTGCGTGCTTGTTTCGCGGATTAGCGGCGAGAAAAAAGTGGTGCAGCAGGCGAACCTTGTTGAAGAGGTTAATGCAATGCTGGATCAGGTACAGCGCGAAATGTTCGACCGTGCCAAGCAGTTCATGACAGACAACTTCTATTCGGTAGATACGCTGGAAGAAATGAAGTCAAGCATGGAAGAAAAACGCGGATTCTCTTTGGCCGGCTGGTGCGGTTCTTCTGAGTGCGAAAGCAAAGTTAAGGAAGAAACAGGGGCAACAAGCCGGAACATTCCATTTAGCCCTGCGGAAGAAAAACACACCTGCCTGGTATGCGGTCAGCCTGCCAAGCATACGGTCGTTTTTGCCAGAGCTTATTGATGCATGTTGTATGACTGCTCCCGTTGTAACAGCCGGAAGCGGAAATGAGGAATAAACAATGAAAAGCTTCTGCCAGAAGTAGGCCCGGTGTGTTGTGAACCCGGAAGTTATGACTGGGTTCAGAAGCTTTTCATTTTTAGCTTAACGAGCAAGGGGGAAGAGAACATGGACAAGTCTGATGAGCAGAGAAAACGATTTGAACTTCTGATGAAACAGGGTGAAATCCCCCCCGGACTAATTGATCCTTATTTTTTGGATGGATACATCGAACAGGTTGAAACGAGCCGCAGTAATCAGGAATGGGTGGTTTCCATCATTAAGGAGACGCTGGTACCTGCTGAAGTCTATCGTAATTTCTGCCTGAAGCTCCGTGAAAAAATGCAGCATATTGCCAAGATTTCATTTGTTTTTAAATACATTGCTGCTGTCGATCGCGAAGAAATTATTAATACTTACTGGAACTTGTTCCTTGAATGGATTCACAGAGAGGTTCCCTCGGTCAACGGATGGATGGCCAGAGCGTCTCATGAGCTTGACGGGGACGTGCTTCTCGTTACCATGACAGATAATACCTCGCTGGAGCTCGCACGCAAGAAACAGATTGATCAAGCCATTATCCGTTTTTATCAGCAGTATTTTGATCTCCCGCTACGCGTTAAAGTCCAGGCTGGTGAAGTCAGCAGGGATGCATATGAAGAATTCCAGCAGAAGAAGCTGCAGGAAGAGCGGGAAGTTATCCAGCAAATGATCACCAACATGGAAGCGGAAGCACGCAGCGCAGAAGATGACGGTGAAGAGGTTAGGCTGCAGGTGGGCTATGACATCAAGGAGCAGCCTGTGCCGATTCAAGAGATTCAGGATGAAGAGAAGAAGATTACGATCCAAGGTACCATTTTTGGACTGGATAGTAAGGAACTCCGCAACGGCAGCACCCTGTTTATGTTCAACCTCACTGACTTCAGCGATTCGCTGCAAATGAAAATGTTTGCGAAGACGAAGGAAGATCTGAAGATTATGAGTCTTCTGGCAAACGGCAAATGGGTGAAAGCACGCGGACGCGTTGAATATGACCGGTTTATGCAGATACCTGAACTTGTGATGATTCCGTCGGACTTGGCAGAGGTGCAAGCACCGCCAGCCCGAAAAGACAGCGCACCGGAGAAACGTGTGGAATTTCATTTGCACTCGACCATGAGTACGATGGATGCGGTAACGCCGGTGGACCAATATATCAAAACAGCAGCCAAATGGGGACATAAAGCGATTGCCATTACTGATCATGGAGGCGTTCAGTGTTATCCCGACGCTGCCAAGGCAGCAAAAAAGAACGGCATCAAAATGATCTATGGTGTAGAAGCCAATGTGGTGAATGACTCCGTTCCGGTCGTGATGCAGCCGCAGCCGATTGAGCTAAAATCTGCGACCTATATCGTGTTTGATATCGAGACCACGGGCCTGTCCATTACGAACAGTAAGATTACAGAGCTTGCTGCCGTCAAAATGTATGAGGGTCAAGAGATCGATCGGTATGCCACTTTCGTTAATCCTCATGAAAAGATCCCGTACCATATCCAGCAGCTGACCAATATTACGGATGAAATGGTGAAGGATGCGCCTGATCTGGAACCGGTGCTGCAAGAATTCGTGAAATTTATCGGCGATGGCATCCTGGTGGCACATAATGCAAGGTTTGACGTGGGCTTTATCCAGGCTTCTTTGAAGGAGTACGGTATGCCGACACTGGACAATCCGGCCTTGGATACGCTGGAACTGGCTCGTTTGCTTCATCCAAGCATGAAGAATCATCGGCTGAATACTCTGGCTGATAAATACAAGGTACTTCTGGAAAGCCATCACCGGGCGATTGACGATACGATTGCACTGGCCGGCATTTTGAACGGACTTTTGGCTGATGCCGAGAAAATCAAGGGGCTCACGATGCTCGACCGTCTGAATGATTATGTCGGTAAGGACTTGTCGAACACCCGGCCATTCCACTGCGGAATCTACGCTTTGAACATGACGGGAAAGAAAAACCTGTTTAAGCTGATTTCGATGTCCCATACCGAATATTTCAAACGGGTACCGTGCATACCGAAATCCAAGCTCGAGGCAATGCGGGAAGGGCTTTTGATTATATCCGGCTGTGAAAAAGGCGAGTTTTTTGAAACCGTGCTGAACAAGACCGTGGAGGAAGCCATTGAAGTGGCTCAGTTCTACGATATTCTTGAAATCCAGCCGCTGACCATGTATATGCATTTGGTAGACAAAGGTCTGGTGGGCAGTCCGACAGAGCTGAAGACGGCCATCAAAACGATCTGTGATATCGGCGATAAGCTAAGCAAGCCGGTCATTGCTACCGGCAATGTGCATTACCTTAACCCTGGGGACAAGCTGTTCCGGGATATTACGATTCATGGCATTACCGGGTTCAGCCCGCTCAAGGATATCCGCAAGCCGGATGCGCACCTGCGCACAACGGATGAGATGCTGGAAGAGTTTGAATTTCTGGGCAAGGACAAGGCTATGGAGGTCGTTGTCAAGAATACGAACGATTTGGCTGACCGGTTCGAAGAGCTGGAATTGTTCCCTGACAAGCTCTTTACGCCAATTATTGAAGGTGCGGATGATGAAATCCGGAATACCTGCTATGAAACAGCAAGATCGATTTATGGGGAAGAGCTTCCTGAGGTAGTCATTGCCCGTCTGGAAAAAGAGCTTGAACCGATTATCAAATACGGCTTTTCGGCCAACTATCTGATCTCGGAACGTCTGGTTAAAAAATCGAACCGGGACGGATATTTGGTTGGTTCCCGGGGGTCTGTCGGATCATCCGTCGTCGCAACGTTCCTTGGTATTTCCGAGGTTAATCCGCTGCCGGCGCATTATATATGTCTGAACGAAGAATGCAAATACAGCGAATGGTTCCTTGATGGCAGCGTCCCAAGTGGATTCGACCTGCCGGACAAGACTTGTCCGCATTGTGGGAACAACCTGAAGGGTGAAGGACAGGATATTCCGTTTGAAACCTTCCTTGGATTTAAAGGCGATAAGGTTCCCGATATTGACCTTAACTTCTCCGGGGAATATCAACCGCAAGCTCATAATTACACCAAAGAAATTTTTGGTGAAAAATGCGTTTTCCGGGCCGGTACCATTGGTACGGTAGCGGAAAAAACGGCATTTGGATACACGAAGAAATATGAGGAAGATCATCATCAAAAATGGCGCGGCGCGGAATTAAGCCGTCTTGCGGCAGGCTGCACCGGCGTGAAACGAAGCACCGGCCAGCATCCCGGCGGTATCGTCGTTGTTCCGGATTATATGGAAGTCGAAGATATTACTCCTGTTCAATTCCCGGCAGATGATGTCAACGCGGAATGGAAGACCACACACTTTGATTATCATGCCTTCGATGCGAATCTGTTGAAGCTTGATATTCTGGGTCATGATGATCCGACCATGATGCGGATGCTGCAGGATTTAACGGGTGTAGACCCGACGACCATCCCGATGAACGATCCGAAGGTAATGAGTATGTTCAACTCCACCGAAGCGCTCGGCGTGGAGCCGGGTCAAATTCGGACGCCGGTGGCTACGTACGGCGTGCCGGAGATGGGTACCAAGTTTGTGCGACAGATGCTGATCGAATCAAAGCCATCTTCTTTCGCGGATTTGCTGCAGATCTCGGGTCTGTCACACGGAACGGGCGTATGGCTTGGCAATGCACAGGAATTGATCAAGAACGGCACTTGTAACATCAAGACGGTTATTGGTTGCCGGGATGACATCATGTTATTTCTGATCTATAAGGCGGGCATGGATGCCAGTCTTGCCTTTAAGATTACGGAAAGCGTTCGTAAGGGGAAGGGTCTATCGCAGGAATGGATCGATGAGATGAAGAAATGCAAAGTTCCGCAGTGGTACATCGACTCCTGCTTGAAGATCCAGTATATGTTCCCGAAAGCCCATGCTGCCGCATATGTTATTTCAGCGGTTCGTACAGCATACTTCAAGCTGTACTATCCAATCTATTATTACGCGACATATTTCTCGGTTCGCGCAGAGGACTTTGATATTGAACTCTGCTGTCAGGGCTATGATGCGATCAATCGTCAAATCAACGAGATTGAGCAAAAGGGCTTCCAGGCAACGACCAAAGAGAAAAGCATGCTTTCCGTTCTTGAAATGGCACTCGAAATGACAGCTCGTGGCTTCAGCTTCAAGAGCATTGACCTGTACCGCTCCGAAGCAACTCGCTTTATTGTGGACGAAGATTCGCTGATTCCGCCTTTCTCGGCTATGCAGGGCATTGGAGACAACGCCGCCCGCAATATTGCAGCAGCACGTGAGCATGGAGAGTTTCTCTCCATTGAAGACTTTCAGCAAAAGTCCAAGGCGAGTAAGTCCATTATTGAATTGCTTACGCAATTGGGCTGCTTCCGCGGTCTTCCTGAGAGCAACCAGCTCTCCTTGTTCTAGAAATACAGGAAAAGATAGACGTTTTTCAGAGGGGCTTGACAAGGCAAAAAGGACTCGTATCCCTTGCCGTGTCTGGAAGCAGTCAAGGAGAGATACTTGTCAGTGTTGCCAGACTATGTTATAATTTTTTTGGCAATCATGGAGATAAAACCGTTGTTTAAAGAGTGGGGCGACCCACTCTTTACTCTTTGGTATATAGGATATTGAAAGTCTTGGAGGTAATAATCTTTGAGCACACCGAAGATCAAGGCAATTGTAGAAGAAATGGTCCAGCCATTTATGGATGAGCATAACTTTGAACTTGTTGACGTGGAGTATGTTAAGGAAGGCAGTAATTACTTTCTGCGCGTATACGTTGACAAGGAAGGCGGCATTGACATTGATGACTGCGGCATGGTCAGCGAATACCTGAGCCAGAAGCTGGATGAGAATGATCCTATTCCAACCGCTTATTTTCTGGAGGTATCCTCCCCTGGCGCCGAACGTCCGCTGAAGAAAAGCGAAGACGTGGCCAAAGCTGTAGGCAAAGATGTATTTGTTACAGTGTACGAGGCGGTTGACGGTCTGAAGGAATTCGAAGGCCGGCTTCTTTCGTTTGAGAACGAAGAGCTTGTGATTTCTGCGGGCAAGAAGCAATACACCATTCCGTATGCAAAAGTTGCCAGTGCCAGACTGGCCATTATTTTTTAAATCTAGGAATTAAGACTTTGCACCAATTGCAAATTCCTGGATTTCTGTCGCGAAACGTAAGCTTCACCTGTCAATGACGGCGAAGCCGTTTACGCTTAGGTGCATGGTGATGAAAGGGGGAACTGATTTCCAATGAGTATGGATTTTATTGAGGCAATGAATGAACTTGAAAGAGAAAAGGGAATCAGCAAAGATATTCTGTTTGAGGCCATCGAGGCTGCGTTGATTTCAAGCTACAAACGCAATTTTAACACGGCGCAAAATGTACGTGTCGATATGAACCGCAACACAGGGGTAATTAAAGTGTATGCCCGTAAATTGGTTGTGGAGGAAGTGCTGGATCCGCGCACTGAAATCTCCGTGCCTGCCGCTAGAGAGATCAATCCCCATTTTCAATTGGAGGACATCGCTGAAATCGAAGTGACACCACGTGACTTCGGCCGGATTGCTGCACAAACGGCAAAACAGGTCGTTACTCAGCGCATCCGTGAGGCAGAACGCGGCTTGATCTACAATAAATTCGTGGATAAAGAAGAAGATATCGTAACCGGTACTGTACAGCGTCAGGACCTGCGTAACTTCTATGTCGATCTCGGTAAAGTTGAAGCTGTTCTCCCCCTTGGCGAGCTGATGCCAAATGAGAAATTTAAGCATGGCGACCGGATCAAGGCCTACATCACCAAGGTTGAAAATACCACGAAGGGCCCGCAAATCATGCTGTCCCGCACGCATCCGGGCCTACTGAAACGTCTGTTCGAGCTTGAAGTGCCTGAAATTTTCGACGGCGTTGTTGAGATCCGTTCGGTTGCGCGTGAAGCGGGCTTCCGATCCAAAATTGCGGTGTATTCCCGCAATCCGGAAGTGGATCCAGTAGGTTCCTGCGTTGGACCGAAAGGACTTCGTGTGCAGACCATTGTCAATGAGCTGCGCGGAGAAAAAATCGACATTGTTCGTTTCTCGGAACAGGTGGAGGAATATGTGGCGAATGCCCTGAGCCCATCCAAGGTTCTGGAAGTGATCGTGTTTGAAGAAGAAAAAATGGCACGCGTGATCGTGCCCGACTACCAGCTGTCTCTGGCTATCGGCATCAAGGGCCAAAATGCCCGCCTTGCGGCCAAGCTAACGGGCTGGAAAATCGATATTAAAAGCGAGAGTCAGGCGGAACAGGAATTCGGCAGACCGAAAACTTCCTCGGCTGAAATGCATCAGGATTCCGTCTCCGTCGATTAATATTAAGAGGACGGGGGTTACGCCATGATGAAGCAAAGAAAAGTGCCGCTGCGCAAATGCGTGGCGTGCCAAGAGATGATGCCGAAGAAAGAACTGATCCGCATTGTGAAGACACCGGAAGACGAAGTGCTGATAGACCTGACTGGCAAGAAGTCAGGTCGCGGAGCCTACCTGTGCGGTAAAGTTTCATGCTTTAAGCTGGCACAAAAAAACAAGTCACTGGACCGTGCCCTGAAGCATCACGTGAAACCGGAGATTTATGAACAACTCGCCGAGGATTTTATCTCGGTGGAGGATGAATTCCTGGCGGTCAAGGAAAGCTCAGGCGATGAATAAATTCTTCTCCCGCCTCGGTCTTGCCATGCGTGCGGGAAAGATTCAAACCGGTGACGAAATTGTGCTGAAAGCGATACGGTCCTCTGAAGCAAAGCTAGTTATACTTGCGGGTGACGCCTCAGCAAATACACAGAAAAAGTTCCGTGACAAATGTGGAACATACAACATCCCTCTGGTGATCGGATTTGACCGCGAAAGTCTGGGCACAAGCATCGGTAAACCCGAAAGGGTTGTGCTCGCAATTACGGATCAAGGATTCGCAGAAATGATCTCCAAAAGCTTGGAGATAATGTCGGAGGTGGAGTATATTGAGTAAACAAGACAGTAAAGATAAACTGCGTGTGTACGAATATGCCAAATCACTAAATATGAGCAGCAAAGAAATTATTACCATCTTGAAGAGACTGAATATTCCCGTGAACAATCATATGAGCGTGATGGAGAATGATTCGGTTTCAAAAGTGGAACAATTTTTTCGAGATATCAAATCGAATGCCGCTGCGAAAAGAGAAAGCGGGGAAGTTCAAACGACAGCTAATACATCTTCTATAAAAAATGACAATCGGGCAGATAAGAATCAGGGAAGCAGGCCAGCAGGACAAAGCCAACCCCAAAAACAACAGGAAAAGCAGGTAAGTATGAATAATAAATCTAATCAAACCACACAAAATGGTTCGCAAAGAACCCAGGGCGGGCAGGATTCCCGTAGAAGTCAAGGCGGAGCTCAAGGCGGGCAGTCAAGCAGCAGACCGCAAGGCCAGCATAGTGGAACAGGTAACCGCAGTCAGTCAACAGGTTCAAATACGGGCAACCGCAGCCAGGGATCATCCCAGGGCGGACGTCCGCAAGGTTCCGGCCAAGGCGGTGCCAACCGTGGTCCAAGCGGACAACAATTCGGAGGCCAGCGCCCTAGCAACAATCAGGGACGCCCTCAGCAATCCGGAAATCGTCCTCAACCAACGGGAAGCCGTCCTGAAGGTGGCGCGTCAAGCGATAACCGCGGTGGCAACCGTAATCAGAACTCTAACCAAAACCGCGGCAAAGGCGGGGGCTCCAGACGGTTTGAAGACGGCAACAATAAGTCCGGTTCATTTAACCGTAATAACAATCGCGGCGGCAAGAACAACAGAGGCAGACAGCAAAATCAGCCTCCACGCGAAAAAATCGACAACACGCCGAAGAAGATTATCGTTCGCGGCACGATGACGGTTGGCGAAACTGCCAAACTTCTTCATAAGGATGCTTCCGAGGTTATCAAAAAGCTCATTCTCATGGGCGTTATGGCAACCATTAACCAAGAGCTTGATATTGACACGATCCTGCTTCTCGCCGGGGAATTTGGCGTAGAAGTTGAAGTGAAAATCGTCGTAGAAGATGATCGCTTCGAAACAACGGAAGAGAATGATGAGCCAGAAAATTTGAAAACCCGTCCGCCAGTTGTTACCATTATGGGTCACGTTGACCATGGTAAAACGACGCTGCTGGATGCGATTCGTTCCACAAACGTAACGGGCGGCGAAGCAGGCGGAATCACGCAGCATATCGGTGCTTATCAGGTTGAAATCAACAACAAAAAGATTACCTTCCTCGATACACCGGGTCACGAAGCTTTTACGGCCATGCGTGCTCGTGGTGCTCAGATTACGGATATCACCATTATCGTTGTTGCAGCTGACGACGGTGTCATGCCGCAGACAGTGGAAGCGGTGAACCATGCGAAGGCGGCAGAACTGCCAATTATCGTAGCGGTGAACAAAATCGATAAACCGGATGCGAATCCGGATAAAGTGAAGCAGGAACTGACAGAATACGGATTGGTTCCGGAAGAGTGGGGCGGCGATACCATTTTCGTCAACGTTTCGGCGAAGCAGAAAATGGGACTTGAAGACCTGCTGGAAATGATTTTGCTCGTATCCGAGGTTAACGACTACAAAGCCAACCCGGACAAACGCGCACGTGGTGCGGTTATTGAGGCCGAACTTGATAAAGGCCGCGGTCCTGTAGCCCGGATTCTGGTTCAACATGGTACTCTTAAAGTCGGAGACGCCTTTGTAGCAGGCAACTGTTTCGGACGCGTTCGTGCCATGGTTAATGATAAAGGACGCCGTCTGAAAGAAGCAGGCCCGTCTACGCCTGTGGAAATCACCGGTTTGACAGAGGTTCCTCAAGCGGGCGATCCGTTCATGGTATTTGAAGATGAGCGTAAAGCACGTTCGATCGCCGAGAAGCGTTCCATTACCCAGCGTCAATCCGATCTGGGCAGCAATGTGCGCGTGACGCTGGATGATTTGTTCCAGCATATTAAAGACGGCGAAATCAAAGATCTGAATGTGATTATTAAAGGTGACGTTCAAGGTTCGGTTGAAGCGCTGAAAGGCTCTTTGGCTAAAATCGAAGTGGAAGGCGTGCGCGTCAAGATCATTCACAGTGGTGCCGGTGCCATTACGGAATCCGATATCATCCTGGCGGCTGCATCGAACGCAATCGTAATCGGCTTTAACGTCCGTCCAGATCCTCAAGCAGGCGCTACAGCTGAGCAAGAGAAAGTTGATATTCGTCTGCATCGCGTCATTTACAATGTCATTGAAGAAATCGAGCAAGCGATGAAAGGCATGCTGGATCCTGAATATAAAGAAGTGGTTATCGGCCACGCCGAAGTCCGCAACCTGTTTAAAATCAGCAAAGTGGGCACCATTGCCGGCTGCATGGTCACTCAAGGCAAAATTACGCGTAACGCCGAATTCCGCCTGATTCGCGAAGGCATCGTTGTTCATGAGGGCAAAATTGACACGCTCAAACGCTTCAAGGATGATGCCAAAGAAGTTGCCCAAGGCTATGAATGCGGTATTACCCTTCAGGGATATAATGACCTTAAAGAAGGCGACGTCATCGAGGCATTCATCATGGAGGCCGTTGAGCGCAAGTAGGTAAAGAGGTGAACAGGTATGGCTAAAATACGTGTTGGACGCGTTGGCGAACAGATCAAAAAAGAACTGAGCCAACTCATTCAAAGTGAACTAAAAGATCCACGCATCGGTTTCTTGACCGTAACCGGCGTGGATGTAACAAATGATTTATCCCAGGCCAAGATTTATCTCAGTGTGCTTGGTGATGAAGAACAAAAAACGAACTCGCTGAAAGCTCTGGAGAAAGCGAATGGTTTTCTTCGTTCCGAGCTCGGCAAGCGGGTCCGTCTTCGTCACACGCCGGAGCTGATCTTCAAATTCGATGAATCGATTGCCTATGGCAGTCACATCGAGAAGCTCCTTGGTGAAATTGGCAAGAACGAATCGAATTAATTACGTTTTAAAGGAGAAGGCAATGCAGACCTATGAACAGTCGCTTGAGCAGGCAAAAGAGTTCCTGCTTAAGCATGATGATTATCTAGTAGTGTCGCATATTCAGCCAGATGGAGATGCAGTCAGTTCCACCGTTGCAGTGGGCTGGCTTCTCTCATGTCTGGGCAAGAAATTCACTCTGATCAATGAAGGCCCCATTCCGGAACGGATGCGCTTTTTGCTGATGTCCGATCAGATCGTGAATATGGAGAAACAGCCCCTTGACCGCACCTTTAAACATATCGTATGCGTGGATTGTGCCGATTTTGGGAGAGTGGGACAGACATCACAGTACTTCGAAGAGGATGCTGTTATTCTTAACATCGACCATCACCCAACCAACAACGGGTATGGAAGTGCAACGCTGATCAAGGCGGAAGCTGCTGCGACTGCCGAAATTCTGTATGATTTGATCCAAACCTTCGGATTTAAATGGACGACTGATATTGCATCGGCCATTTATACCGGACTTTTGACAGATACAGGAGGGTTCCGTTACTCTAACACGTCCCCTAAGGTGATGCGGATCGCTTCCGAACTGCTTGGCTATGGGGTGGATGGCCCTGAGCTATCCGAAAATTTGCTCGAAGCGATGACATTTCCGCAAATGAAAGTGCTTGTTAAAGCATTGAATACGATGGAAATGACGCCTGACGGGAAGATCTGCTGGGTTTATGTCACGCCTGAGCATATGGCCGAAACGGGCGCGGCCAATGAAGACTTGGAAGGTATTGTGAATTATCCTCGCAATATTCATGGCGTGGAAGTTGGCATCTTATTTAAAGTCATTCATGAGAACGCAGTGAAGGTAAGCCTTCGTTCGGCGGGGAAGGTCGATGTGGCAGCACTTGCCCAAACCTTTGGCGGTGGCGGACATGTCCGTGCAGCTGGGTGCCGTGTGGAAGGTTCCCTTGAATCCATTATTCAACAGGTCGTAGAGCAGGTGAAAATACAGTTATGAGTCTTGAAGGGATTTTGGCCGTCCATAAACCGGCAGGCATGACTTCTCACGATGTCGTTGCCAGAACACGCCGTATCCTGAAGATGAAACGCATTGGACATACCGGCACATTAGATCCGGAAGTGACAGGCGTTTTGCCGCTTTGTCTTGGAAGAGCGACGAGAGTCGTGGAGTACATGCAGGAGCTTCCTAAGGAGTATGAGGCGACGCTGCGCCTTGGAATGGCAACGGACACGGAGGATTTAACTGGGAATATCATAGAACAGGTTGATCAAGTATCGGTTACGCCTGCAGAGGTCGGGAAGGTGCTGGAGTCATTCTTGGGCACGATTTCGCAGGTTCCTCCGATGTATTCGGCGGTAAAGGTCGATGGAAAGCGTCTTTACGAGCTGGCGCGTGAAGGTAAGACCGTGGAACGCAAGAGCCGTGAAGTGAACATATATGAAATTGAAATGAAGGGCTTTGAATGGAATGGTCCTTATCTGGACGTCTCATTTCGAGCCCTCTGTTCCAAAGGAACATACATCCGGACGCTTTGCGTGGATATCGGACGGGCTTTGGATCTTCCGGCGACGATGGTTAAGTTGACAAGAACCATGTCTGCGGGGATTACGGCTGCGGAATGTCTGACGCTTGAGGAAATAGAGCAGATGATGCAGGCTGGTGAGCTTCAAGAGCATCTGATTAAAGTGGACCACGCTATCAGGCATCTGCCGGCTCATACCGTATCGGATGATAAAACATCTGCAGCATTACAAGGGCAGAGACTTTCAAGCAGAGCGGTGACTCCGGAGGTTGATGTTCCGGGCTGCATACGGCTCTATGACAGTTCAGGACTGTTCCTGGGGATCTTTGAAAAGCAGGAAGAGACAGGCGCCATTGCCCCGGTCAAAGTCTTTTTACCGGAAATGTGATCTGTCTGGCTATCTAAATCGAATTGCAGGTGAGAACGCTGTGAAGACTGTACATTTATCCTATCCTCTGTCCGCCGGCATTATTGAAGAGAATGCGGGGCCGCAAATCGCCGCCCTCGGACAATTCGATGGCGTGCATCAAGGACATGCGAGCGTCATTAGCTCAGCGGTCCGGCTTGCCAAACAAGAGGGCATCCCTTCTGCAGTAATGACCTTCCATCCACATCCGAAGGAAGCGATGAAGAAGGGGAATTATGAAGGGAACCTGACTCCGCTGCCTGAAAAACAGGAGCTGCTGGCGGGAATGGGCGTAGATATCCTTTACGTGGTGGATTTTAGCGATTCCTTCTCGCAGTTAAGCCCGCAAGCTTTCGTGGACGGCATGCTCATGGCTTTGGAGGTTAAGACGGCGATCGTCGGTTTCGATTACCGTTTTGGTCACAAAGGAGCGGGTCATGCAGAAATGCTGCGTGAGCTTGGAAATGGAAGAATGAACGTGGAAATCATTCCGCCGTTCGAACAGGATGGCAAGAAGGTCAGCAGTTCGGCGATTCGCAGCGCGCTCCATAGCGGTGAACTGGAAGAAGCGAACAGGCTGCTCGGGCATCCATACCGACTGCGGGGCGAAGTGATCGATGGAGACAAGCGTGGCAGAACCATTGGCTTTCCAACGGCGAATTTGCGGCTGGATGATCAATATGTGGTTCCTGCGAAAGGCGTCTATGCCGTTCGTTCGCTGGTTCAGGGAGAGTGGCTTCCCGGCGTGATGAATCTCGGTGTTAAGCCGACTTTTCAAGAAGGTGTAACCGCACCAAGCTTTGAGGTTCATCTTCTGGATTTTGACCGGGATATATACGGTGAGCAGTTGACCGTGGATCTGGTGTCCTACATCCGGGCGGAACGGAAATTCCCTTCCATCCAGGAGCTGGTTGCTCAAATTCAAGCGGATGCAGAAACGGCAAGACGTATTTTGGACTTGTCCAAATAATCGCATTTGGCGAACATTTACTTTTTCCGGTGAAGTATGCTATACTGATAAACGTTGCTGGTAAGCAGCGACAATAACCTTAGCTTGGTAACACGATCTCACCGACGGTCACGAGGCTAACGGCGATTATCTATTTTTAAGGAGGTGAATAGGATGGCATTAACTCAAGAACGTAAACAACAACTGATCGAAGAGCACAAAACTCATGAGTCCGATACAGGATCTCCAGAGGTGCAAATTGCTATCCTTACGGAGAACATTGTTAACCTGACTGATCACTTGCGTACGCACAAGAAGGATCATCATTCCCGTCGTGGATTGTTGAAAATGGTTGGTCAACGCCGTAAGCTGTTGGCATACTTGAAAAACAAAGATGTTAGACGTTATAGCGCTCTGATTGAAAAACTCGGATTGCGTCGTTAATATCCGTATGGTCTACTTAAAGCAGCCTGGTTGTTCACCGTTTGTCCTTTTAGGAGTGACAGCGGGGGCAACCGGGTTGCTTTTTATGCAGGCCTTATATGAATTCACCCATAGCTGGGAATAATGTGTAATGAAAAGGAGGGATTTCATGGAAAGTCGTGTAGAAATGCAGTTGGGCGGAAGACCCTTAATCCTTGAAACGGGACGTCTTGCAAAACAGGCCAATGGCGCTGTGATGGTGCGTTACGGGGAAACCGCTGTTCTTTGTACTGTAACTGCTTCCAGTGAACCTAAAGATTTGGATTTCTTCCCATTGACCGTTAACTACGAAGAAAGATTGTATGCGGTAGGGAAAATTCCTGGAGGATTTATTAAGCGTGAAGGACGTCCTAGTGAAAAGGCAATTCTTTCGAGCCGTCTTACGGACCGTCCGATCCGCCCGCTGTTCCCTGAAGGTTTCCGTAATGATGTACAAGTATTGAATCTTGTCATGAGCGTAGACCAGGACTGCTCTCCGGAAATTGCGGCCATGATCGGAACTTCGGCTTCGCTGAGCATTTCCGATGTACCGTTTAACGGGCCGATTGGCGGTGTAGTGGTTGGCCGCATTGACGGACAATTCATCATCAATCCTACGATCGCTCAGCAGGAAATCAGCGACGTATACGTGGTCGTATCCGGTACCAAAGATGCGATTATGATGGTAGAGGCAGAAGCGAACGAAGTGCCTGAAGATATTATGCTGGAAGCTATCATGTTCGGTCATGATGAAATCAAGAAAATCGTTGCAGTCATTGAAGAGCTGGTCGGTAAAGTGGGCAAGCCGAAAATGGAAGTGAAGCTGCATGCGGTTGATTCTGACGTAAACAAGCAGGTTCGTGATTATGCGGAAGCTCGTCTGGTTGAAGCTGTCCGTATAGCCGAGAAGCATGCTCGTCAGGACGCGATTGATGCGATTAACGATGAAACGGTAACTTACTTTGAACAGCAATACATAGAGACGCCTGAGCTCTTGGGTGATGTCAAAGAAGTACTGCATGATATTGTAAAAGAAGAAGTCAGACGTTTAATTACGCATGATAAAGTCCGCCCTGACGGCCGTAAGCTGGATGAAATCCGTCCAATCGATTGTGATACAAGCATTCTGCCGCGGACTCATGGTACAGGCTTGTTCACGCGTGGACAAACGCAGGCGCTTAGCGTATGTACCTTGGGTGCATTGGGTGACGTGCAGATTCTCGATGGAATCGATCTGCAGGAAACCAAACGTTTCATGCACCATTACAATTTCCCACCGTTCAGCGTAGGCGAAGCCCGTCCACTCCGTGCACCAGGACGCCGTGAAATCGGTCATGGCGCACTCGGAGAAAGAGCGTTGTCGAAAGTGATTCCTTCCGAAACGGAATTCCCTTATACCATTCGTCTGGTTTCTGAAGTGCTGGAGTCCAATGGTTCGACTTCCCAGGCAAGTATTTGCGCAAGTACGCTGGCCATGATGGATGCAGGCGTGCCAATCAAAGCACCGGTTGCCGGCGTTGCCATGGGTCTGATCAAGGACGGGGAGCATGTGTCCATTTTGACGGATATTCAAGGTATGGAAGACCATCTCGGCGATATGGACTTTAAAGTAGCGGGCACCGCCGAAGGCGTAACCGCGATTCAAATGGACATCAAAATTGACGGTATCGACCGCCAAATTTTGCAAGACGCGCTGAAACAAGCCAAAGAAGGACGGATGTTCATTCTCGGCAAAATGATGGAAGCCATCCAAAAGCCAAGAGAATCCTTGTCTCCGTATGCGCCTAAGATTGATGTCATGCACATTAATCCGGACAAAATCCGTGATGTTATTGGTGCTGGCGGTAAAATCATCAATAAGATCATTGAAGAAACCGGTGTTAAAATCGATATTGAACAGGATGGCCGTGTATTCATTGCTTCCTCTAATGAAGAAATGAACAAAAAGGCACGTTCCATCATCGAAGGCATCGTCCGCGAAGTTCAGGTTGGCGAGATTTATGTCGGCACGGTTAAACGTGTTGAGAAATTCGGAGCATTCGTGGAAATCTTGCCGAATAAAGAAGGTTTAGTTCATATTTCTCAGTTGTCGACCGACCGCGTGGCGAAGGTTGAGGATGTTGTAGCGATCGGTGATTCGATTACCGTGAAGGTGACCGAAATTGACCAGCAGGGCCGGATTAACCTGTCTCGCAAAGCGGTACTGACTGCAGAAACCAAAGCGTAACGTTCAACACTCAATTTCATGACAGTTGGGCAAGACTGACGGTCTTGCGAAAGAGGCAGAATGTAATCACTTCTGGCTCTTTTTTTTCAAACATTCGGTATTTACGCTATGATTCTTTTCGATCCCCTCCCTATTCATATTCCTGTGGACTTGTTCATATGATGGGACAAAGCGGGTAAGGGAGATGAGCGGAGCTATGAATGGAAGAAAGGGTGCGGTATTGCTGGCCTGTTTTGCAACCGTGGTGGGGATTGGCCAAACCGGTGTAGTCGGCGAATATATTCAGGAGGCCAGACAGCAGCCGGCGGCGGTCAGCGCATGGGGTCCCAAACTGAATGATCTACAGAAGGACCCCCTCTATAAACAGATTCTTGAAAAAAGGGAACAGACCCGGATTCAGCCGGTTGACGCGGTACTAGACCGTGTGTGGAAGGCGATTCCCGGTTATAATGGATTGGAAATCGATGCGGAAGAGACCTACAAACAGGCCAAGGCGGCCGGGAGCTCTACTCCGATTACATATGTGTACCGTCAAATCCCCCCAAAAGTGAATCTTGAAGATCTGGGGGCAGAGCCGATTTACCGGGGGAATCCGAAGAAGCCGATGGTTGCGCTGATGATCAATGTTGCCTGGGGCAATGAGTTTATCGTTCCGATGCTGGATATATTGGATGCGGAGAAGGTAAAGGCTACCTTCTTTTTTGATGGAAGTTGGCTAAAAAAAAATCCGGAGCTGGCGAAGGAAATTCAAAAGCGAGGGCATGAGCTGGAAAACCATGCGTATACCCATCCGAACATGAGTCAGCTTAGCGAGTACCGGGCCTCGATGGAAATCAGCAAAACGCAGAAGCTTCTTAAGGAAAGCCTCGGGGTGGACAATACCTGGTTTGCGCCGCCGTCGGGTGATTTTAATCAGCAAACGGTTCGAATCGCTCATGGTCTCGGCTTGAAGACCGTCCTGTGGACGCTCGACACTGTGGACTGGCGCAATCCTTCACCAGAATCGGTTGTGAATAAAATTTCGAATAAGGTCGAGGCAGGCACCCTTATTTTAATGCATCCGACGGCGTCTTCTTCCAAGGCGCTGCCGGGCATGATCCGGGCCATTAAGAAAAAAGGGCTGATACCGGGAACAGTTGGCCAGACACTTTCCCCTGCGCGTGTCATCCCGCCGAGTGGTTGAGTCGGACCCTGTTTTTTGGTAGCATAGGGAATGCGTTTAAAGCCATTGATTGATATCATTTTAGGAGGGCCTTTCGCGTGAAAAAAATTAAACTTACCAACGGCCTAAGAGTTGTTATGGAAAAAATTCCGACTTGCCGGTCGGTTTCTTTTGGTATTTGGGTAAAAACAGGTTCACGGCACGAAACACATGATAATAACGGGGTCTCGCATTTTATAGAGCACATGCTTTTTAAAGGGACGGAGCGTTTTGACGCCAAAGACATAGCGGAGCAATTCGATGCCATCGGCGGTAATGTAAATGCTTTTACGTCGAAGGAGTATACATGCTATTACGCGAAGGTTCTGGATGAGCATCTGCCAATCGCCGTGGATGTGCTGTCTGATATGTTTTTCCGTTCCACCCTCGATGAAGGAGAGCTTGCCAAAGAGAAAAACGTCATTCTCGAGGAAATCTCCATGTACGAAGATACACCGGATGATCTGGTTCACGATTTGATGGCTAAAGCCGTTTATGGCGATCATCCGCTTGCTTATCCGATTTTGGGAACGAAGCAGCAGCTTGATCTGATGGGTCCGGCGGAGCTAAGAGCATATATGGATGAACATTACACCGTTGAAAATACAGTTATCAGCGTGGCAGGCAATATTGACGATCAAGTCGTTGAACTGCTGGAAAGCCATTTTGGCCAATTTAACAAACATAGTGAACCTAAAAAGGTCGAAACCCCTGGTTTCCACAGCAATCTCTTATATCATAAAAAGAAAACGGAGCAGAATCATATCTGTCTGTCGTTGCCTGGCTGTTCGATTCACGACCCGCTGCAATATGCGATGATCTTGCTCAACAATACCATTGGCGGGGGCATGAGCTCCAGACTGTTCCAGGAAATCCGCGAGAAGAGAGGTTTGGCGTATTCCGTTTATTCCTATCACAGCT
The DNA here is from genome assembly GCF_009807035.1 of Paenibacillus dendrobii. Taxonomy (GTDB): domain Bacteria; phylum Bacillota; class Bacilli; order Paenibacillales; family Paenibacillaceae; genus Paenibacillus_AQ; species Paenibacillus_AQ dendrobii. Next base: position 1,764,568 of record NZ_WUBI01000001.1, on the reverse strand, counting down.
CGAATGAAGACAGCGGATTATTCACGGTTTATGCGGGTACGGCACCAAAGCAAACGAAGGACGTCCTTGACCTGACCAAAGAAATTCTGTCTGACATTGCTCAGAACGGTATTACAGAAGATGAGCTTAGAAAAGGCAAGGAACAGCTGAAGGGAAGTCTCATCCTTAGTTTGGAAGGAACCGGAAGCCGAATGAACCGCCTTGGCAAAAACGAGTTGATGCTTGGTAAACACAATTCATTGGATGAAATGATCGAAAAAATAGAAAACGTCAGCATGAAAGATGTCGACGAAGTGCTGGACCGCATTTTCAAGGAACCATTTGCGCTGGCTATGGTAGGAGCATCCGACAAAGCAATTGCTGGACTTAGAAGGGATGATTTTGTTGCATTACGTTCAAATTCATAAACTCCCGGGACATGATGATGTGAACATTCCCGAAAAAATGTCTTCTTCAGCTTCAGGATATGATCTGTATGCGGCCGTGGAGGAAGCAGTCGTGCTCCATCCCGGCGAACGCAAACTTATCCCGACGGGAATTGCTCTTGCGATGCCCGAAGGGCTTGAAGCTCAGATTCGGCCGCGTAGCGGGCTGGCTCTAAAGCACGGCATTACCTGTTTGAACACTCCGGGCACGATTGATGCGGATTACCGCGGTGAAATTAAAGTGCTGCTCATTAATCTCGGCCAGGAGCCTTTTGCCATCGCGCGTAATGAGCGAATCGCACAAATGGTGTTCCAAGAGGTGCCTGCGGTTCAATTCGAACGCGTTGAAGTGCTCTCCGATACCGTCCGCGGTGCGGGAGGATTCGGTCATACCGGAAAATAAAATGGAAAGCCTGCCAGACTCTGCTTATGGAGCCTCCGGCAGGCTTTTTTATTTTGAGACCTTCTGATATTCTGCAGCAGGCTTTTTTCTCACCTCCTTTTATTCAGGCGTTTTCACCGAATGCTAGGCTTCGGCATAAGATGCTCTATAACAGTGCTTTTTGAAAGGAGTGACATCCTTATGCTGACAGGGGTCCAAATTGTATTCCTAGGCGGGGATGCGCGTCAGATCGAGGTGATCCGCAAATGTTCGGAGATGGATGCCACCGTCAGCGTCGTCGGCTTTGACAATTTGAAGCAGAAGCTCCAGGGAGTGACCAGAGAACATTTGACGGCTGAACTGTTGGCTGCTGCGGATGTCCTGGTCCTTCCTGTCGTGGGTTGTGACGACAATGGCGTCATTCATACGCAATTCTCGAATGAGCCGCTCAAGCTCCAGGATGAACACATGGCGTCACTGCGCAAGGGCTGTAAGGTATATACCGGAATGGCAAAGCCTTATCTGCGAAGTCTTTGCGCGCATCATGAAATCAAGCTGGTTGAATTGCTGGACCGGGATGAAGTGGCGATCAGCAATTCCATTCCGACCGCTGAGGGCGCGCTGGTTATGGCTATTCAGAATACGGATTTCACGATACATGGATCGGATTGCATGGTGCTTGGTCTGGGCAGAACCGGTTTTACTATGGCCAAAAGTTTGCAGGGCCTGGGAGCAAAAGTCAAGGTGGGAGTACGTGCTGAAAAGGACATCGCACGGGCGGAGGTCATGGGCTGGGAGCCTTTTCTGACAAGGGATTTGGAGGATCATGTGAGCAATATTGACTTGATTTTTAACACGATTCCGACTATGATAGTCACAGCGCAAATCCTGTCAAAAATGCCCCTAAGTACTGTCATTATTGACCTTGCTTCCGCTCCCGGAGGATGCGATTTCCGGTACGCCGAGAAGCGGGGGATTAAGGCTCTGCTTGCCCCTGGTCTGCCTGGAATCGTAGCACCCAAAACGGCTGGTCTGATCATTGCCGGTTCGCTGGTACAGTTGATTTCGGATGAGTTCAAGACTCGGGGGGATGGAGAATGAATTGGCAGGGTAAGACAGTAGGTTACGCAATTACAGGATCACACTGCACACTTGAAGAAATTATGCCGCAGGTGAAGCGGTTTGTGGATGAAGGCGCCAAGGTGGTGCCCATCGTATCCAATTCGGTACAGGTGACAGATACGCGCTTTGGAAAGGCTCAAAATTGGCTGCAGCAGTTGAAAGATATTACCGGTAGTGATATTATTTCAACCATTGTTGAAGCTGAACCGCTTGGCCCCTCTAAATTGCTGGATGTCCTTGTCATTGCCCCGTGCACCGGAAATACAACTAGCAAGCTAGCAAACGCGATGACCGACAGTCCGGTTCTTATGGCCGCCAAGGCCCAAATGAGAAATCTGCGTCCGCTGGTGCTGGCTATTTCCACAAATGACGGTCTCGGTCTGAATGCAGCCAATATCGCCAAGCTTTTAGTGACGAAAAATATTTATTTTGTTCCTTTCGGCCAGGATAGTCCTCATCAAAAACCGAATTCACTTGTAGCGCATATGGATTTGATTCCTGAGGCCTGCTATGCGGCATTGGAAGGAAGACAGCTTCAACCTATGATTCTTCAACGGATTTTCTCGGCATAAAGGAACTATTATAGAGAATAGTCACATTTACAAGGGGAGATACGGCAATGAACGATCAGAAGTTTAATGTCGCGGTTGTTGGAGCGACGGGAGCAGTCGGAGAACAAATATTAAGTCTCTTGGATAAGCGGGATTTCCCGATTTCGAGGCTCAAGCTGCTATCTTCTGCGCGATCTGCAGGCACGAACATTAACTTTAAAGGCCAAGACATAACAGTGGAAGAAGCAACCCCTGAAAGCTTTGAAGGAATAGATATTGCCCTTTTCAGTGCCGGAGGGGATGTCAGCAAAGAGCTTGCACCCCATGCGGTCCGGCATGGAGCGGTTTGCATAGACAATACCAATGCTTTTCGTATGGATCCGAATGCACCACTGGTTGTGCCGGAGGTAAATGCGGAGCAAATTAATGAACATAACGGCATTATCGCCAATCCCAACTGCTCGACGATCCAAATGGTGACTGCCCTTAAACCTCTACAGGATGTTTACGGGATTTCACGCATTATTGTGTCCACTTATCAAGCCGTTTCCGGCGCAGGTACTCGTGCTATTGACGAATTGCTCCGCCAAAGTAAAGCGGTTCTTGGGGGAACGGAGGTTAATCCTGATATTCTGCCGGTAGCGTCACTGCCGGTCAAACATCAGATTGCTTTTAATGCGATTCCCCAAATTGATAAGTTTCAGGACAATGGATACACGCTTGAAGAAATGAAGATGGTTCGTGAAACCAAAAAAATCATGCAGGATGACACCATTGATGTTACAGCTACCTGTGTCCGCATTCCTGTGGTTTACGGTCACTCTGAATCAGTATATGTCGAACTTAAGAAAGACTATGAACTGGAAGACGTAAGAAAGCTTTTGACGGAAGCGCCTGGGATTACAATCATGGATGATCCTGCTTCCCAAACCTATCCGCTTGCGACCGATGCCGCAGGAAAGCCGGACGTTTTTGTAGGGCGTTTGCGCCGCGACCTTGGTGAGAACAGGGCCCTTAACATGTGGATTGTATCTGATAATCTGATGAAGGGTGCAGCATGGAATGCTGTACAGATCGCCGAGATTATTGCAGCCAAGCGTTCCGCGCGTTCTTAGTCGTATGGAGGAATGGAAATGAGCATTTTAGTTCAAAAATTCGGTGGTACTTCACTTTCAACACCGCAGGCAAGAGAACTTGTCATCAAACATATTAAGCGTGAACTATCCACCGGATATCAGATCGTTGTCGTTGTGTCCGCTATGGGCCGCAAAGGCGAGCCATATGCAACGGATACGCTTCTGGACTGGGCGTCCCAGAACGGCGACGCTCTGCCAGCACGCGAAAGGGATTTACTGCTGTGCTGCGGTGAAATTATTTCTGCGGCGACACTGTGCAGTTTGCTGGAACGTGAAGGCGTAAGATCAACGGTGCTGACGGGTGCTCAAGCGGGCTTCGTCACCGATGATCACTACGGCAACGCCCGCATCAAGGATGTGTGTCCGGAACGTGTCATTACTGAACTGGAAACACATCAAGTTGTGATTGTGACGGGTTTTCAAGGCCAGTCAGAGTCAGGTGATTTCACCACTCTCGGAAGGGGTGGTAGCGATACATCGGCTACGGCACTTGGTGCTGCGCTTCGCGCCGAGATGGTGGATATCTACACCGATGTGAACGGAATCCTGACTGCGGATCCAAGAATCGTGGAGGACGCCAGACCGCTTCCGATTGTCAGCTATGCGGAAATCTGCAATATGGCACAGTACGGTGCAAAGGTGATCCATCCACGAGCGGTTGAGATTGCCATGCAGGCCCAGATTCCGGTTCGGGTGCGTTCCACATTCTCCGAGGATGAAGGGACGCTGGTGACCCAGCCGGAGGGTTTTAAAGACGTTCAACAGGGCATTCTGGACCGTTACGTTACAGGAATCGCCTATGTTAGCAATGTGACTCAGATCACGGTGGATTGCGAAGGCGAAGGACATAATCTTCAACTGCAGGTTTTCAAATCAATGGCTGAGAATTCCATCAGCGTCGATTTTATCAACGTGACCCCATCGGGTGCTGTTTATACGGTATTCGACTTTGATTCAGACCGAGCAGTAACGGTACTCCGCGATTTGGGACTCAGCCCGAGAGCTCTTTCAGGCTGCGCTAAAGTGTCGGTCATCGGAGGAGGCATAAACGGAGTACCCGGTATCATGGCGAAAATTGTAGAATCGCTCAGTGAACAAAATATACAAATCCTGCAATCTGCGGATTCAAATACAACGATCTGGGTGCTTGTCAAGAAAGAAGATATGGTGCAGGCTCTGCGTGCTCTTCATACCAAATTCGAACTTCATCGTTAATTAGTACTAGTGGCTTAATAATGGGCACGTCCTATCGTTTGAGGAGGGAATACAAGTGGATTTCGGAAGATTGATAACTGCCATGATCACGCCTTTTGACGAGCAAGGAAACATTAACTGGTCGGAAGCGGCTAACATCATTAATTACCTGATTGAGGAGCAAAAATCGGATTCTCTCGTCATCTGCGGTACAACGGGTGAATCACCAACTCTTCGTGAGGAAGAGAAGCTTGAGCTGTTTGCGTTTGCCGTCGAGCAGGCGAGGGGACGCTGCAAGATTATCGCGGGAACCGGCAGCAACAGCACCGGGCACTCGATCCATCTAACGCAGGAAGCTGAAAAGCTGGGAGTTGATGGAGCTTTGCTGGTTGTGCCTTATTACAATAAGCCCAGCCAGGAAGGGATGTACCGTCATTTTGAAGCGATTGCCAGCAGCACCAAGTTGCCGATCATGCTCTATAATGTGCCTAGCCGTACGGTAGCGAGCATCAGTGCCGCCACGACGCTTCGGCTTGCGGAAATACCTAACATTGTGGCAACGAAGGAATGTGCTTCGCTTGAACAGGTGACACTGATCGCTGCAGAATCTCCGGAATCCTTCAGGGTTTATTCGGGTGACGATTCTTCAGCTCTGCCGGCTTTAGCTGTTGGTGCTTATGGGATTGTCAGTGTAGCGAGCCATCTGATTGGAGCCTCCATGCAGGAAATGATTCAAGCATATTTGGACGGCGAGGTCGCACAAGCGGCTCGGATGCATCAGAAGCTGTTCCCGGTATTCAAGGGATTATTTGAATGCCCGGCACCGGTGCCTAACCCGTCTGCGCTGAAATACGCGCTTCATTTGCTCGGTCATCCAGTTGGCGGCGTCCGTTTGCCGCTCATTGATCCAAGCGAATCGGAAGCCGCATTTATCCGTGAACTCGTAGCATCTCTTTAATTTACAAAACGCAAAAATTGTTGAACAGCGCCTTTGCGGGCGCTGTTTTTTTCGCAAATAACGCCTACTTTTTTGGGGTACGATAACTCTTACTTGGAGGGTGACTTGTGTTTTGCGTTTTTAATCATGTATAATGAGGTCAAGTGACTGGGTGCGGTATATTTTTGAAATATAAATACTATAAAATGGTACGACGTCCAAAACCATAGGAGGTTTAGATTCATTTGTCTAAAAAAAATAATAGCGATAAATTGACGATATTTGCGTTGGGCGGCGTCGGTGAAATCGGAAAAAATATGTATGTCATTCAATACGCGAATGATATCGTTGTAGTAGATTCCGGCTTGAAATTTCCAGAAGAGGACATGCTTGGTATCGATATTGTCATTCCCGATATCAGCTACTTAACGGAAAACCGTGACAAAGTAAGAGGCATTTTGTTAACACATGGACACGAAGATCATATTGGCGGATTGCCTTACGTTTTGAAACATCTCAATGTTCCCGTATACGGAACAAAGCTTACCCTTGGACTTGTTGAGAACAAGCTGAAGGAAGCCAACCTGCTTGGTGAAACCAAGCGAATTCTGATTAATGAAGACTCTGAAATCGAACTGGGTTCGACCCTGAAGGCTACGTTCTTCAGAACGAATCACAGTATTCCTGATTCCGTGGGTATCTGTATTGCAACACCGGAAGGCAATGTTGTTCATACAGGCGATTTTAAGTTTGATCATACACCGGTAAACGGACAGTACGCGAATTTGCAGCGTATGGCTGCGATCGGTGAAGAAGGCGTTCTCGCTCTCTTGTCGGATAGTACAAACGCCGAGAAGCCTGGATTCACTCCATCGGAGAAAAATGTCGGCGTCGTGCTGGAGGATATTTTCCGTAAAGCATCGCAGCGTGTTGTTATTGCGACATTCGCTTCGAACGTTCATCGGATTCAACAAGTCGTGAATGCTGCGGAATCGACGGGCCGTAAAATTACGGTTATCGGCCGAAGCATGGTAAATGTGGTTTCCATCGCTTCCGAGCTGGGTTACTTGCATGTACCGGACGGCATGTTGATTGAACCTGAAGAAGTTAACAAAATGGCTGCCGACCGTGTCGTCGTTTTATGTACAGGCAGTCAAGGGGAGCCAATGTCAGCCTTGACGCGCATGGCACGCTCCACACACCGCAAAGTTGATATTTTACCGGGTGATACCGTTATCATTGCTGCTACTCCTGTACCTGGCAATGAGAAGTACGTTGGACGTACTATTGACGAATTGTTCCGCTTGGGCGCAGATGTCATTTACAGCGGTTCCAATTCCGGCGTACACGTATCCGGACACGGCAGCCAGGAAGAGCTTAAGTTGATGCTCAACCTGATGAAGCCGAAATTCTTCCTTCCGATCCACGGTGAATACCGTATGCAGCGCAGACACGCGCTATTGGCGGAATCGGTAGGCGTGGATTCGGACAATATCTTCATTACAGATATCGGTGAAGTGGTCGAAATCCAAAACGGTGCAGCACGCAAAGCCGGCAAAGTCACTGCCGGGAACGTACTCATCGACGGTTTGGGCGTAGGCGACGTAGGAAATATTGTTCTTCGCGACCGTAAGCTGCTATCTCAAGATGGTATTCTGGTCGTTGTTGTAACGTTGAGCAAACAAGACGGAACGATTATGTCAGGTCCGGATATTATCTCCAGAGGTTTCGTGTATGTGCGCGAATCCGAGGGATTGCTGGATGAAGCGAACCGTATTGTTTCGAGCACACTGCAAAAGCTGATGAGCGAAAATGTCAACGAGTGGGCTTCCCTGAAGACGGGAGTCAAGGATGCGCTGGGACGTTTCCTTTACGAACAGACCCGCCGCAGACCAATGATTTTACCAATAATTATGGAAGTGTAAATCAATTGAATAATATAAAGGTTTGACGACAAAGCACACAGTCGCCCCCTTCACGCAAGCAATATTGGACGGTTTCTTGCGGAAGGGGGCTTTTATTGTCTTAAAAAGACTGCAGCAGGAATAATACCGCTCTTCTAATCGCCATACTAAACAGAATGAATATATATTGTTTAGTGAAAGGGTGGGTAACCAACATGCCGCAAGAGCAAGGACAGCCCCATATGGAAGAGCCTGTAGTACCAGAGCAGCAGCCGGAGAATCAAACGAAGGCTGCGCTTGATGCGATTCAGCAGTTGGGACAAATGAATGTGCCGGCGACGAATGAATCCAACATTTTCTGCATGACCATCGTTGGACAAATTGAGGGACATATGGTTTTGCCTCCGCAGAACAAAACGACAAAGTATGAGCACATTATCCCTACCTTAGTCGCGACGGAGCAAAATAAGAATATTGACGGAATCCTGATTATTTTGAATACGGTCGGAGGTGATGTCGAGGCAGGGCTTGCCATTGCTGAAATGATTTCTTCGCTCACGAAGCCGACGGTTACCGTGGTTGTGGGTGGAGGTCATAGCATCGGTGTGCCGATCGCGGTCTCATCCACCTATTCCATTATTGCGGAAAGTGCGACGATGACCATACACCCGATTCGTTTGAATGGTTTGGTCATAGGTGTACCGCAAACCTTTGAATACATGGAGAAGATGCAGGAGCGGGTTGTGCGCTTTGTGACATCGCATTCCCGGATTACAGAAGCGCAGTTTAAGGAGCTTATGTTCCGTACAGGTGAATTGAATCGCGATGTGGGGACACCCGTTGGAGGTATTGATGCGGTTAAGTATGGTCTTATGGATGAAGTCGGAGGAATCGGTCAAGCACTGGCCAAACTGAACCGATTGATTGACGACAGGAATAGAACTCAGGATGCGGAGGGAATCAAACAATGACCTTGCATACCATTATGCCTCTTGAAGCCGTTTGGGAAAAACAGCGGGAAGCAGATTCTTCGGCAGAAGTACGCATCCAGGGCGTATTGATGGAAGTTCGGCCGTTGGATTTTCACAGGGTTCAGATTGTGCGTTTGCTGGATGGACCGCTGGATAGTTATCTGAATCCGGCTTATACGCCTGGACAAATTATTCAGTTTGTTCCCCCATCTTAAAAACATCTTGAATTGAAAAAGAGAACATAGGTGCCCACGGTATTATATGGTATAATGATGTTCCGGGGGTGACATTTCTTGGCCAAACGCAAAAAAAGGAAAAAGGCTCTGTTGACCAATGTTCTAAAATACGAAATATACGGTATTATTCTGATCACCCTTTCTGTCATCGCCTTATCCGGTGAAGCGGCGGTAGGGTGGTCTTTATCCAAAATGTTCGGGCTTTTGCTTGGCCGGTTCTATTTTGTGATTCCATTGATAGGTATTTATCTGGGACTCGGCGTCATGATTCAAAGGAAATGGCCCAGTCGCTGGAGTACGCGAAAAAGCGGGATTGTACTGCTAATCCTGGCCTTAACGTTGATGAGCAGCGTTTCATCACTGGAAAAGAAGCTGGCGCATGTACCAGGCTTGAGTGCCGGACAAATTATTTCCCAAGTACATAATGATTTGGAAGGTTCGTTGCTCGCATCTGCAGCTACCAAGGATCATTCCATGTTGAATAAAGATATTAGCGGCGGTTATGCTGGGGCGTTACAGTACGCATTATTATATTGGTTGTTTGGGAACTTGGGTACCAAACTGCTGATGATCGTAATGTTTATAATCAGTTTTATGTTGATTACGAACCTGTCTTACGTTGATTTGATGAGAATTGTTCGTAAGCGCGTGGTGCAAGCGGGAAGCAACGTTCAGAAAAGAATGGTGACCCAAAAGCAGCAGGCTGTGGCATCGGCTCCAAAGGCGGCTTCGCGCAAAAGGCAGCAACTGCAGCTGCCTGATGAGGACGAAGAGGATGAACTGGATGACTTTGTGGCACCCAAATCTAAGCGTTCAACGCCAGTATTTTTCCAATTGTTCGGAAGCAAATTTGCCAAGGAATCGCATGATACGGCTCCTGAGGATGAGAATGAGCTGGACGGCAGCGATATTCTGGAGCCGATAGGCAGACACTCAGGTAAAGCGGGGCCTCATGCTCAGGCATATAAACATGAGGTAGAGGTAGAGCAGGAAGCATCGATTCATCCGGTGAAGCCATGGGACGGCCAGGATGAGACAGACCATTCGCCTGCTCCGATCATTCGCGATTTCTTCGAACAGGTAAAATCGGAAGGGAATGTCGAGGATGAGGATTGGGATGAGAATGAGCCTATAGCGGAGGTGCCATTAGAGGAATCGGGATCAGGATCGGACATGCATGTTGAAACGGGTCCGTCATCCGCTACTGCCGCCATGGATTCCAAACCTTCAGGAGGCACTGCGGAAGGCGAAGAGGCGGTAGAAGACATTGCAATGAATCCGCCCGCTCCACCTCCAAAACCCTATAAGCTACCACCGTTTCGTCTGCTCGCGAAACCGCAAAATGGCGGAAAAGCAGGAGATCAAAACGATTATATGCAAACGGCACGCAAGCTAGAGGCGACATTGGAGAGTTTTGGCGTCCGGGCGAAGGTGTTGGAGGTTGTTCGGGGACCTGCCGTAACAAGGTATGAAATACAGCCGGATATCGGAGTCAAGGTAAGTCGGATCGTCAATTTGACCGATGATATCGCTTTGGCGCTTGCTGCGAAGGATATTCGGATGGAAGCCCCGATTCCGGGCAAGTCCGCGATTGGCATCGAAGTTCCTAATAACGAAGTATCTCTTGTAACCATGCGCGAGGTGATGGAGACCCCTGTTTTTCAGGATGCGCAGTCCAAACTGTCCATTGCTTTTGGCAGAGATATTTCTGGACAAACTATCGTCGGTAATTTGGCGAAAATGCCCCATTTGCTTGTGGCGGGAGCTACGGGGTCAGGGAAGTCTGTGTGTATCAACGGGATTATTACCAGCATCTTATACAAAGCGAAGCCGGATGAAGTCAGGTTCCTGATGGTCGATCCGAAAATGGTAGAGCTTAATGTATATAACGGCATACCGCATCTCATGGCACCGGTGGTCACTGACCCGAAGCGTGCTTCACTGGCACTAAAGAAAATCGTTGTTGAGATGGAGAAAAGATACGAATTGTTCTCCAAATCCGGTACGCGCAACATTGAAGGCTATAACAATTTGATGAAAGACAACCTGCCCGCAGTACTGCCATATATTGTAGTTATCGTGGACGAGCTTGCGGATTTGATGATGGTTGCCGCACATGATGTAGAGGAAGCCATCACACGCCTTGCGCAAATGGCTCGGGCGGCTGGAATCCATTTGATTATTGCTACGCAGCGTCCGTCGGTAGACGTTATCACGGGAGTTATTAAGGCTAATATTCCTTCACGGATCGCCTTTGGCGTTTCATCGCAGGTGGATTCAAGAACCATTTTGGATATGGCGGGTGCGGAAAAACTGCTGGGCCGCGGCGACATGCTCTTTATGCCGATGGGTTCCTCGAAGCCGATCCGCGTGCAGGGAGCATTTATGACCGATCAGGAAGTAGAGACGATCATTCATTACGTTCGCGAGCAGGGTGAGGCGAAATATGATGAGACGCTCGTTCCGGAAGTCGATGAAAGTCAGCCGGGCGGCGACGAAGAGCTCGATGAGCTGTATGATCAAGCCGTGCAGATTGTACTGGAAGCGAAACAGGCATCGGTTTCATTGTTGCAGCGGAGAATGAGGGTCGGATACACGCGCGCAGCGCGCTTGATCGATTCAATGGAAGCCAGAGGCATTATCGGGCCGTATGAGGGCAGCAAGCCTCGCGAAGTACTTGTCACGATCGAGCAGTACCAGCAGCAGAATCGGATTAGCTCGTAAGCCGTAAATCGTAGGAACATTTTTCAACAATAAACAGCTAAACCGAAAACGGGCAACCCAGGATATTATCCTTGGCTGCCCGTTTTTTCGTTCGTTGTGTCACATCCTGATCATTATGCTGCATGGGTTCAATCCATTAAAAATCAAAATTGTCGGGATCCGGACCGACACGCTTGTCTTGGTTCAGGGCATCGATTTGTTCCATCTCCGCATCGGTAAGCGCAAAGTCGAACAGAGAAGCATTTTCGATAATCCGGTGTTCTTTGGTCGATTTTGGAATGGTGACCACACCCTTCTGGAGATCCCAACGCAGGATCACTTGAGCGACCGATTTTCCATGCTTATCCGCGATTCCCTTCAGCACCGGTTGATTCAACAACTCTCCCTGCATCAGTGGGGACCAGGCTTCCATTTGGATGCCGTGCTCTTTGGTAAACGAGAGAAGCTCCTTCTGCGCAAGGTAGGGATGGAATTCGACTTGATCGACCATCGGTTTAATTTTTGCATCCTCAAGTATGTCCTGCAAGTGATGGACATGAAAATTGCTTACGCCGATTGCTTTAACACGTCCCTCTGTATATAGCTTTTCGAGTGCTCTCCAAGTTTTTTTGTACTTACCGGCTACAGGCCAATGGATAAGATACAGATCAAGATAATCCAGACCGAGTTTGGATAAACTGGTTTCAAATGCCGCAAGCGTCTCTTCATAGCCTTGGTCACTGTTCCATACCTTCGACGTTATAAACAGATCTTTTCGGGAGAGATTGTTCTCCGCCACAGCCTCCCGGATTCCCTGTCCAACGCCGCTCTCATTGCCATAAATGGCTGCGGTGTCGATACTGCGGTATCCGTGCTTAATCGCTGACTTCACAGCATCAACAAGTTCAGAGCCCTCTTCTACTTTAAATACGCCCAGGCCCAGCCAAGGCATGTCCACGCCATTGTGAAGCTTTGTAGTGCTTTGAAGATGAATATTCATATTGTTGTCCTCCTTCATTCATTCCACATTATTTTGTACATTCGAGACTGCATCTTTTCTTTGCAAAAATTGGCTCCATCCGGTTAACAGGACAGCGGCTGCTACCATCACGGCTCCCACCCATCCGGTATGAACGATGCCTATAGTGTCGGTTACGATTCCCCCTAAATAAGCGCCAAGGGCTATCCCCGCATTGAATGCAGCGATATTTACGGCCGAGGCTACATCAACCGCTTTTGGAGCATAGCGCTCCGCCAGCATAACGACGTAAGCCTGCAGTCCGGGAACATTCATGAATGCCAGCAGCCCCATTAGGAAGATGGTGATGAGTGCTGCTGTCTTAAACGGTGCCGTAAACGTAAGAACCAGCAGGATGATCGCTTGCAGTAAAAACATCACAAATAGTGCTGATAATGGCTTTCTGTTCGCCGCCTTGCCTCCGATGACGTTGCCGATGGCGATGGCGATACCATAAAGCAAGAGTATAAATGCGACAGTCGATTCTTTGAACCCTGTTATATTGTGCAGCAGAGGGGATAAATAAGTAAAGACGACGAAAGTTCCCCCGTAACCAAGAGCGGTAATCAAAAAAGCAAGCAGCAGGCGACTATTCGTAACCAGCTTGACCTGCTCTCTCACAGGCGTTTTCGCTCCCCTCCGCAGATGGGCGGGAATCAGGATCATATTTGCAATCAGAGCGATAACTCCTATAACGGCAATCGTGAAGAAGGCCGCGCGCCATCCGAGCTGTTGGCCGATAAAAGTACCCAGCGGCACACCCGTGACTGTGGCGATCGTAAGGCCAGAGAATAGGATCGCAATCGCGCTGGCGCGGCGGTTCTCAGATACCATATCCGCAGCAATGGTCGTACCCACGGACATGAATACACCGTGAGCCAGCGCAGATATAATGCGTCCCACCAGCAGCATGGTGATGCCACCGGACAATGCCGCCGTTCCGTTTCCCGCTATAAACACAAGCATAATTCCAATCAACAGCTTCTTGCGGGACATGCCCATGGTTAATGAGGTGAGTACCGGAGCCCCAAAGGTAACCCCCAAAGCATACAAAGTGACTGTCAATCCTGTGAGCGTTACCGATATATTTAAATCCCTCGCAATGAGAGGTAGCAGTCCCACACTGATAAACTCGGTTGTTCCGATTGCATATGCGCTGATGGCTAATGCCAGAAGCGCAAACATGCTTTTTCTGTTGTCTTGAGGCATTCCCTTCACTCCTGTCTAGTCATCCCGGCCGGTGAGTGTTATTATGGGGGCCAAGATACAAAATGAACAGTACGCACTTTAAAGTACCATAGGTACTAAAAAGTTCCTATAGACCGACAGGAGGACCATTGAAATGAAAAAATATAATATTTCCGTAGAAGCAACGCTTGAGGTCATCGGGGGCAAATGGAAGTGTGTCATCCTATGTCATTTAACTTATGGAAAAAAGCGAACCAGCGATTTACGCCGGCTTATGCCTAACATCACCCAAAAGATGCTGACACAGCAGCTTAGAGAACTGGAGGATGACGGGATCGTAACCCGGATCGTGTACAATCAGGTTCCGCCCAAAGTCGAATATGAGCTCAGTGAGTACGGCTGGAGTTTGAAATCGATTTTGGATTCGCTGTGTGCTTGGGGGGAACGGCATATTATCAGGGAGTACGGGGATAAATTCATGGTGCTCGAAGATAACGTCTTGAACAAATCGGACGAACCGGTTACTGAGTCATAGGGAATGTCATGAGCAAATAAGGATTCATCATAGATGTGAAAACGGCCTGTTGTACATGAATGTACATTAGGCCGTTTTTAAATTGAACGTACTGCATACATTGCCGTCTTTCAGCAGGGACCAAGAAATTTCCAACCTTTCTTTTGCAATGTGCATAGTTCATGGTGGCTCTTGTCATAATAACCGTAGCCATCCTAGTCAAACTCACAAGAGAAAGGTAGAGCTGCCATATGAAAAAAGCAAAATTGTGGATCATGTTGGGACTCGTGGTCCTTTTGTCAGCTGCGGCATTTGCAGGTTTTCAGTTTCGAACGGAGGATAAGGCCCTATCCGATAAACATCACCTCCAAGAGGAAGCCGTTCCGACATTCGGGACAACGACCTTGAAGTATGGTTCTTCCGGGCAGGATATCTATGAGCTGCAGGGACGCTTGAAGTTTCTCGGATTCTATAACGGCAAGATCGATGGTCAATACGGCTGGACTACATTAAAGTCGGTCAAATGGTTTCAGTCGGAATTCGGCATGAAGGTGGACGGCACGGTTGGAGCCAAGACGAAATTGAAGCTGTACAACGCAACGAAGAATTGGAAGCCATCCGAGTCCGCCGCAGGTAAAGGTCAAGCCGCTACTAATAATAAAGGTGGGGGCGAAGGAAATAAGAATGAATCGATGGCTTCAGCCAATACGATGGGATTATCAGAAAATGATTTGAAGATCATGGCTAATGCGGTATATGGCGAATCACGCGGCGAGCCTTTCGAGGGTCAAGTAGCCGTAGCTGCCGTCATTCTGAACCGAGTTAAATCACCTAGTTTCCCGAATACGGTTCACGGAGTCATTTTCCAGCCCGGTGCGTTTACGGCGGTAGCGGATGGCCAAATCTGGCTCGATCCGAATGACGTGGCTCGTAAGGCTGTTCAGCAGGCATTAAACGGCTGGGATCCGTCAGGAGGCTGCCTGTATTACTTCAACCCGAAAACAGCTACATCCAAGTGGATTTGGTCCAGACCGCAAGTTAAAACCATCGGACAGCATATCTTTTGCATGTAGGGTTTTTCATTCCCCAAAACAGCAACCGGAGGGTTTGTCTTCGGTTGCTTCTTGACTTTGTAATGGTATAGAATGGAACATATTCACAAGTGAAAGCGACAGACAAATTCACGGCTAAAGGAGTTTTGGACCTTGAATAAAACAGCATTTCAACATGGTAACACGGGGCGCATGAGGATTCACGTTCTGCCTACGAAACGCTTCAAAACGTTTGCCGTTTCGCTTTATACAGGCATTCCTCTCGCAGAGGATACGGTAACGGCAACGGCCCTAACTCCATTTGTATTAAGACGCGGAACCGAATCCTATCCAGAAACGAGACAGTTCCGCGAGCAATTGGAGCAAATGTATGGAGCGGGTTTTGGCTTTGATGTATATAAGCGGGGCAATTATCAGATGGTTCAGTTCCGTATGGATACCATTAATGATTCCTTTGTCAAAAACGAGGGCAGTCTGCTCGAAGATTCCTTTGCGTTTCTAGGCGAGGTGGTTACGCGCCCTGCGCTGGAAAACGGTTACTTCCGCAGCAGCTACGTACAGGCTGAAAAAGAAAATGTGCGAAAAAAGCTGGAAGCCATCGTGAACGATAAAATTAGATACGCTTCGGAACGCTGCATCGAGGAGATGTGCCGCAATGAGCCGTACCGATTGCATCCCCTTGGACAACGCAAGGATCTGGAAGGCATCACGCCCGAAAGCCTATACAAGGCTTACCGGCATTGGCTGGATACGGCGAGCATGGACCTGTATGTAGTCGGCGATACAACGCTTGAAGAAGTGGAGCAGCTCGTGGATAAGTATTTTGCGTTCGGTTCCGATTCTAAGGAATGTGCTTACAAACAGGAAGTATCGACCCGCAAGGCCGATGAGGTACGGACCGTGGTTGAAAAGATGGAAGTCAGCCAGGGCAAGCTGAATCTGGGACTCCGCACTTCCATTACATATGCCGATGAGCAGTATGCCGCCGTGCTTATGTATAACGGAATATTGGGGGGCTATCCGCATTCAAAGCTTTTCATGAATGTGCGTGAAAAAGAAAGCCTGGCATACTACGCCTCTTCCCGCTACGACGGACATAAAGGCATCGGTACGATTCAGTCGGGTATCGAAATTCAAAACTACGAGAAGGCGCTCGAAATTATCAAGAAGCAGCTTGAGGAGATGCGCGCAGGTAACATTACCGACCTCGAAATGTCCCAAACCAAAGCGATGATCCGGAATCTGCTGCTTGAAATCGACGATTCCGCCTTTGAAATGATCGCGTATGATTTCAACCGCCAATTCTCCGGCAAGGACCGCCCGCGCGCAGAGCTGCTGCAACAGGTGGAGGCAATTCAGATTGAGGATGTAAAGGCAGCTGCGGCTACATTTGAGCTGGATACGATCTATTTCCTGAAGGGGCAGAAGGAGGAATAACCGGTGGAAAAACTTCAGTTCGACAACTTGCAGGAAACCCTGTACAAGGAAGTGATGGACAATGGACTTCATGTGTATGTACTTCCTAAACCGGGGTTCCAAAAAATGTATGCAACATTCGCCACGAAATACGGGTCGGTGGATAACCATTTCCGCGTGGAAGGACAGGAAGAGATATCCGTTCCGGACGGAATCGCGCATTTTCTGGAGCATAAGATGTTCGAGGAACCCGAAGGCGATATCTTCGCGACTTTTGCTTCCAACGGGGCGTCAGCCAATGCATTCACAAGCTTTGACCAGACGGTTTACCTGTTTTCGGCCACGGAAAATATCGAGAAAAACCTGGAGACATTGGTCAACTTTGTGCAGCATCCCTATTTTACGGACCAAAATGTCGAAAAAGAAAAAGGGATCATCGGGCAGGAAATCAATATGTATTTGGATAACGCCGACTGGCGGGTTTACTTCGGCCTGATCGAAGCGATGTACAAAATTCATCCGGTCCATATCGATATCGCAGGTACGGTGGAGTCCATCAGCACGATCACCAAAGAAACGCTTTATACTTGCTATAATGCGTTTTACCATCCAAGCAACATGCTGCTCTTTGTTGTGGGTGGCGTGAAACCCGAGGAGATTTTTGAGCTCGTTCGGTCCAATCAGGCCGCGAAGGATTACAAACCGCAAGGCGATATCAAGCGCTTGTTCGATCCGGAAAAGGAGGAAGTGGCCGAGAAACGCCGCATTGCCAAACTGGCTGTATCCATGCCTAAATGCCTTTTCGGTTTCAAGGAAAAGCACGTAGGAGCCACTGGCAAAGAACTCCTCCGCCGCGATCTGACCAGCAAGCTGATGCTCGACCTGCTTTTTGGCTCAAGTACAGAGCTATATCAGAAGCTGTATGACGAAGATCTAATCTCGGACGGATTTTCTCACGAATACAACAGTTCCCCGCAATATGCTTTCTCGGCTGTGGGTGGGGACACTCCGGATCCGGATAAACTGCTCGCCAGAGTGCAGGAGGAAGTCGACAAGATCCTGAAGAACGGATTTAAGGAAGAGGATTTTGAACGGGCACGCAAAAAGAAAATCGGCGGATATTTGCGAATGCTGAACTCGCCGGAGAATATCGCCCATGAGTTTACACGCTATCAGTTCCGCGACAGCGATTTTTTCTCCGTAGTACAGGTTTACGAATCGATTACATTAAAAGAAGTCAATGACCGTTTGCAAGAGCATACGGATTGGAATCAGTTGGCTGTTTCGATCGTGGTGAATCCGTAATGGCCGGCCTGGGAGAGGAAGGCTTAGCGAAAGCTCTAGGAGATACGACGGTGTTGGTTACAGGCGCAAGCAGGGGGATCGGTGCAGCGATTGCTGAACGCTTTGCACAGGTCGGGATGAAAGTGGTCATACATTATGGCTCCTCGCATGAAGCAGCCAATGACGTGGCTCGCCGCTGCATGCAGCATGGAGCGAAAGTTCTGACTGTATCGGCGGATCTGAAAGACAACCAGCAGATTCTGCGCATGCGGGATAAGCTTGAAAGTCACGGGCTTATGCCGGATATTCTGATTAATAACGCCGGCATATCCCATTACGGGATGCTTGCGGATGTAACGGAAGAGCAGTGGGATGAAGTGATGGCGGTCAACTTGAAAGGGCTGTTTATGTGTACACAGGCATTCATGCCCTTCATGATATCCCAGCGCTATGGCCGTATCATCAATATGTCCTCCGTCTGGGGAATCTCCGGCGCTTCCTGTGAAGTGCTGTATTCAACGACGAAAGGCGGCATTAACGCGTTTACCAAGGCATTGGCCAAGGAGCTTGCTCCGTCAGGCGTTACGGTGAATGCTGTCGCTCCTGGTGCCGTGAATACGGAAATGCTTGGACACCTTGATGCGGAGGAGAAGCGGATGCTGGAGGAGGAAATACCTGCGGGAAGACTTGCTACGCCGGATGAGATTTCGTCATTGGTGTACTTCCTGGCACTTCCGGAGTCCGGTTATATCAATGGTCAGGTGATCAGCCCCAACGGGGGCTGGATTACCTGATGTCATTTTATAGAACGGTTGGATGATTCCGCCTTGTATTGTTACAGGCCATTGAGGTTATATTACAATTGTTGATTTTAAATCTCATGCGCCACAGCCCAAGGGAGGACTTATCAATGACCGTACTCAAAAATTTCGATACCTGGAAAAAGTTTCTGGGAGAGCGCGTCGTGCAAGCAGAAAAAATGGGGATGAGCGAAGATACCATCGCCAGCCTTGCTTACGAAATCGGTGACTTTTTGGATGAGAAGGTGGACCCTCAAAACTCCTCCAACCGCGCACTGAAAGAGTTATGGGAAGTCGGCAACAAGGAAGAACGCCATACCATTGCCCGCCTGATGGTCAAGCTGGCAAAGAAAAACATCTGATCGTCTGGTCAGGAACAAAGCTCAAAAAGGTCAATATATTGTGAGAAAAGCCCCCGATCGGGGGCTTTTCTCTAATGGTTACAGTATTGAACTTGTTTTTCGCTAGTATTTTATATATCATTAACGTGACCCAATATTATGGCAGTGAAAGTGAGCCTCTCCCGCAAGGGTTGCAGGTTTATTTTGTCGAAATAAGTGGGAAAAGTTCAGATGAGGTGTCAAGGTGGAATTTAATCAAACGAAGCAAACGAAGCAATGGTACATGGAATACAGGATACATAAGAACCGTCCGGGCCTGCTGGGGGATATTGCATCTCTGCTCGGTATGCTGGAGGTTAATATATTAACGATTAACGGCGTCGAAGGCAAGACGCGGGGAATGCTTCTTGAAACCGATGATGACGAGAAGATCAGCCTGATGGGAGCCATGCTCAAAAAGGTGGATAGCATTACGGTTTGCGCATTGCGTGAACCTAAGCTGGTCGATATTCTTGCTGTTCGTCACGGACGTTATATTGATCGAGATTCGGATGACCGTAAAACTTTTCGGTTTACCCGGGACGAGCTCGGATTACTTGTCGATTTTTTGGGTGAATTATTTAAGAAGAGCGGAAATCAGGTCATCGGCCTTCGCGGAATGCCGCGTGTAGGTAAAACGGAATCCATTATTGCAGGCAGCGTATGCGCAATGAAGCGCTGGACGTTTGTCTCCTCGACATTGCTCCGTCAGACCGTCAGAAGTCAGCTCTCTGAAGATGAGATGAATCCGGGGAACGTATTCATTATCGATGGAATCGTCAGTACGATCCGTTCGAATGAGCGCCATTATAATTTGTTGCAGGATATTATGGAAATGCCTTGTACGAAGGTAATCGAGCATCCGGATGTGTTCGTGCAAGAATCAGAATATACATTCGATGATTTCGATATTATTGTTGAGCTTCGAAACAATCCGAACGAAGAAATCATTTATGATACTTTTACCAGTTCCTACAATGACGACATTTAAATATAACTTGTGATTAGGAGGTGATGGTATGTCCGAATTGGGACAACAGCTAAGAGAAGCCAGGCTGCAAAAAGGCATGAGTCTGGATGATGTTCAAGAAATGACAAAAATCCGCAAAAGATATTTGGAAGCCATCGAAGCAGGGGATTACAAGGTGCTTCCAGGCAGTTTTTACGTGAGGGCCTTTATTAAAACTTACGCTGAAACGGTTGGATTGGATCCCGATCTGCTGCTTGAAGGCCATAAACAGGAGGCGCCTGCGGAGCCGGAGCCAACGATGGAGCCGGTTATACAAAAGCGCAGCAGCAATCGTTCATCGGAACGAAATGTGAAGTGGCTGTCCACGACATTAATGTGGATATTCCCCATTTTGATTATCGTCGTTATTTATTTGTATGCGAACAATGCGACCCACACGAAGTCTGTGAAGGTGGATCAGTCGAAGGTGACGAACAATCAGCAGGACCCGTCCAAAACTCCGGCTGAGACGACGCCTCCGGTGACCTCGGACCCGGGCAAAACGGCCGAAGGTACGGATAATACGACACCGGGCCAGACACCTAACGGCGGCACGGCAGGTGGCGATCAGACGACAACACCGCCTGACAATGGGACAAATACAGACGGAACAAATCCGGATAACGGCACCACCACGCCTCCGGGAGATCAGACCGTTTCCGTAGAACAGGACGGCAAGAAGGGTAAGGACACCATTTTTAAAGTCACGGCTCCTGCAGGCATGTCCGTACCTGTTGAAATCAAAGCTACCGGCAAGAGTTGGGTAGAGGTCTACAAGGGTGAAAATATTCATGGAGAGAAGCTGTCTTTCGGTAATACGAAGGAAGGCGAGACCTTGAGTTTTCAAGTCGACTCCGCCGGCCTGTATATTAAATCCGGTTATTCGCCTGCAACAACGATAACCGTAGGTGGCCAGACGGTGACCGACGGAAAATCAACATCCCGTATACTGCTTAAACTGGCTGATCCGCAAAGCTCCAACACATCCGGAAATCAGTCTGACGGAACAGATCCAAACAGTACGGATAACGCTGGTTCAACAGACAACAATGGCTAAATTGGGCTAATAATGCATAACCGGAGCGAATAAGACCGCACATGCACGGAGACAATAGGACTAGTACCACTTGGTATCCAGTTTTATAATTCTCCAGATGAAATGAGGTGCGTGGATTATGACAGTTAGCTGGATTGTGACCGGTCTTGGTATTATTGTCAGTCTTCTCGGTTATTATCTGACTCCCAATGCATGGGGGTACGGCATATTGGGCTTTGGACTTGCGCATATTGTGCTCGGTATACTGGACATGTTCAGACAACCTGTGCGCGACCGCGACCAAA
Source organism: Paenibacillus dendrobii (assembly GCF_009807035.1). Classification (GTDB taxonomy): domain Bacteria; phylum Bacillota; class Bacilli; order Paenibacillales; family Paenibacillaceae; genus Paenibacillus_AQ; species Paenibacillus_AQ dendrobii. The sequence continues at coordinate 1,743,005 of NZ_WUBI01000001.1, read as the reverse complement.
GCCGCTGATATGAGGCTTATTGCCCATAAAAGGCATTCCTGAAAGGCGGGTACTGGCCCCAGGGAATGTCTTTTTGGTGTGGTGTGCACCGCTTTGAGAAGTTTCGATTAGACTTGTCTGCAACATTTTCATATAATATGACATGATGTTTTAAGAAAGGACGTGTTTACATGAGTTCAGAAAGTTCATTCGATATCGTTTCCAAATTTGATTTGCAGGAAATGAACAATGCCATCAATCAAGCAGAGAGGGAGATTGAGACACGCTTTGATTTTAAAGGCAGCAAAAGCAGCCTGAAGCTGGAAAAGGAAGCTCTGGTCATCGCATCGGACGATGAATACAAGCTGAAATCGGTCATTGATATCCTTCAGACCAAAATGATTAAAAGAGGGCTGTCGCTCAAAAACGTGGATTATAGCAAAATTGAGCCGGCTTCCATGGGAACGGTCCGCCAGCGCATTACGCTCAAGCAGGGAATCGATCAGGAGAATGCCAAAAAGATCAATGTGCTGATCCGCGATTCCAAACTCAAGGTCAAGAGCCAGATTCAAGGAGATCAAATCCGGGTAACAGGCAAGAGCAAGAATGACTTGCAAGCGATTATGCAGCTTTTGCGGAAGGCGGATTTAACCCTTGATCTGCAGTTCACGAACTTTAAATAATCACTTTCCGACGCTCGGAATACAGCAGGGAAACTAACTCCTTAACTGATTCGTTTATGTTTTTGACAGGTGATAAAACGTTATATTATACTTGTGAAGAAAAGTGTAATGAGAGACGTTTTCTACATAGTTTGTTTGTTTCCGGTACTTTGGTACTTGATTTATACTTCGAGTTTGTTTTATCCGGGGAGGGTCTACATTGAATTTACCCAACCGTATTACCATTGCAAGAATATGCCTGATTCCGGTCATGATGGTTTTTCTCCTGGTGGATTTTAGCTTCTACCCTGACCCGCTGATCTGGAATTCTTATGAGCTGCCCTTGAATCAATTGATTGCGGCATTCATTTTTATTGTGGCAGCCAGCACGGACGGTATAGACGGTTATTTGGCACGCAAGAACAACATGGTTACAAATCTAGGCAAGCTGCTGGATCCTTTGGCGGATAAGCTGCTTGTGGCAGCGGTGCTGATATCTCTCGTTGAGATGGGTAAGTGCGATTCCTGGATAGCAGTAGTCATTATCAGCCGCGAATTTGCAGTGACCGGACTCCGGCAGATTGCGCTTTTGGACGGTTCTGTTGTTGCGGCAAGCAAGTGGGGCAAGGCCAAGACGGTGGTTCAAATTATTGCCATTGTATTGATGCTTCTCAACAACTTCCCATTTGAGCTGATTGGAGTTCCGCTGGATGTGATCGCAACGTGGGCGGCTGCTTTGATTACGATTTACTCAGGAATTGATTATTTTGTGAAAAACAAACATTTGCTGCGGCTAACCAACGCATAATTGGCAATAGGGCTTCCCTATTGCTTTTTCTTTCCATGATCGACTGTTTAGTTGTACCCGGCTTGAAATGTGTCAATGATAGGTAGACAACAGAAGCGCATAATGTAGGAGGATGACAGATGAAAGCGGAAATCATTGCAGTGGGAACTGAACTGCTGCTCGGACAAATATTGAATACAAATGCCCAGTATCTGTCTCAGGAGCTTGCGGGAATGGGGATCGACGTTTATTATCAAACCGTTGTCGGCGATAATATGCAGCGTCTGCAGCACGCCATTGAGCATGCCGCCCAGCGGGCGGATATCCTTCTGCTTACCGGCGGCATTGGTCCTACCCAGGATGACCTGACCAAGGATGCATTGGCGGCCGTTCTGGGCCGTTCACTTCATATAGACCGTTTGGCTATGGACCAGGTGGAGAAGTTTTTCGTCAACCGCGGAATCGACATGACCGAGAACAACCGCCGTCAGGCACTTGTCATCCACGGAAGCACGCCGCTTCCCAATGAAACCGGCTTGGCTGTAGGGATTGCGATTGCACAGGATGAGAAGTTCTACATTGTGCTGCCAGGCCCGCCGAAGGAAATGAAGCCGATGTTTGACGGGCAGGCTAAACCATGGCTTTTGCAGCATGCCTTGACCGATGAAATGCCAATATACTCTAAAATGCTGAAGTTCGCCGGAATCGGTGAATCGCTGCTTGAGGATAAGCTTCTCGACTTGATTCAAGCCCAGAGCGATCCTACCATTGCGCCTTATGCCAAAGAAGGGGAAGTTTCCGTCCGTATCTCGACGAAGGCGGAAAGCGAGCTTGAGGCATTGAAGAAGCTCGAAGCAATGGAAGCCCAAATTCAGAAGCGTCTTCCCAAGCATATGTACGCGAGCACGGACGTTCCCATCGAGAAAATGATCGTGGACATCATGGCCGACCGCGGACTTACCCTCAGTGCGGCCGAGAGCTGCACAGGCGGGCTGCTCATGGAAAGCATCACTTCGATTCCCGGAAGCGCAACGATGTTTCAGGGAGGAATCGTGTGCTACTCCAATCAAATGAAGGAGAAGCTTCTTCACGTGCCCCATGCGCTGCTTGAAGGCGAAGACGCCCCTGGAGCGGTCAGCCATGAGGTGGCTGAGGTATTGGCCGAGCATGTCAGAATGATCACTGACAGCGACTTCGGCCTCTCGGTGACGGGGGTTGCGGGACCCGGCTATTCCGAACGCAAACCTGTTGGCCTTGTTTATGTCGCCCTGGCGGAGCGCGGCAAGAAAACGGACGTGTTTGAGCTTCGCTTCAGCGGCAACCGTGAAACCATCCGCATTCGAACGGTCAAGACGCTCCTTCACCATTTATGGCTGAGATTGATCACGCATCAGCCTGAATCCGCTTCGGACGAAGTTGTACAATAACTCGCCTAAGAGGTATAATGATTGTATACGGAAGAACCGTGCAAATTTGAATTTTGCTGCGGTTCTTTTCTGTTCCCGGGTACTGCGGCTAAATGCCGGAAGGAGAATGTGCGGGATAAAAAAACGAATGTATGTTCGAAAAAATGCTTGGCAAACGTTCCAAAACAAGGTATGATATGAGTATAAACGGTGAAGGATGTGAGTTTATTGTCAGATCGTCGTGCTGCGCTGGAAGTCGCGCTTCGTCAGATAGAGAAACAATTCGGTAAAGGTTCAATCATGAAGCTGGGTGAGTCAACTCACATGCAGGTGGAAGTCGTTCCCAGTGGTTCCTTGGCTTTGGATATAGCATTAGGTATTGGTGGTCTTCCAAGAGGCCGCGTAGTTGAAATATATGGACCGGAGTCATCCGGTAAGACAACAGTGGCTCTCCATGCCATTGCAGAAGTTCAGAAGACGGGTGGACAAGCTGCATTTATCGATGCGGAGCATGCGCTCGATCCTCTCTATGCAAGCAAGCTCGGCGTTAACATCGATGAGCTGCTTCTTTCCCAACCGGACACAGGTGAACAAGCGCTGGAAATCGCTGAAGCGCTCGTACGCAGCGGAGCTGTTGATATTATTGTCGTGGACTCGGTAGCGGCTCTCGTACCGAAAGCTGAGATCGAAGGCGAAATGGGGGATTCCCACGTGGGTCTTCAGGCTCGTCTGATGTCCCAAGCCTTGCGTAAGCTATCCGGTGCCATTGCCAAATCGAAGACGATTGCCATCTTCATTAACCAGCTTCGCGAGAAGGTGGGCGTGATGTTCGGTAACCCGGAAACAACGCCTGGCGGCCGCGCCTTGAAATTCTATTCTTCCGTGCGCCTGGATGTGCGCCGTATAGAGAGTATCAAGATGGGCAATGATGTTGTAGGTAACCGTACGCGTATCAAGGTCGTGAAGAACAAGGTAGCACCTCCGTTCAAACAGGCTGAAATTGATATTATGTATGGTGAAGGCATCTCCAAGCAAGGTAGCATTATTGATATTGGTACGGAACTCGACATCGTGAATAAAAGCGGAGCTTGGTATTCCTATGAGGGAGAACGCCTGGGTCAGGGTCGTGAAAATGCCAAGCAGTTTTTGAAAGAGAATACGCAAATTTCCGATGTGATTGAGAATAAAATTCGGGAAGCAAGCAATCTGACCACTACAGTCCCTGCTCCTTCATCCACCGATCTGGAGGCAGAGGAGAAGGAAGAACAGGAATTGCTGGAGCTTGAATAAACGTTAGCCTAAATAGAAGGCGTCCTGGTGAACCTGTCCAGGGCGCCTTTCTCATTTTTATTTGGATATCAGGGGGAGACTATGCAGGAATCAGATTTGAACAAGCAGCAGGAAATGACGGATGTGACGCATTTCCCTGATGACATGGATCTTGAGATTACCGCTGTGGAACGGCAGCCGAAGCAGAAAGGTCGTTATTTAATTTCGTTTGGTGAGTATATACTGTCGATCCATGAAGATGTCATGATTAAATATCGGATGCTAAGAGGCAGTACCTTTACCAAAAGGGAGCTTGAAGAAATCATTCTTGCCGATGAGAAGCAGAGGGCGTATGTACAGGCTCTCAAGTACCTGGAACGAAAGCAGCGTACGCGGAAGGAACTTGCGGACAGGCTCCGTGAGAAAGAAATCACATCTAACGTTATTGAGCATGCCCTTAAGCGGTTAGAGAACGAGGGATTGATTAATGACGAGCTGTATGCGAAGCAATGGGCTGAGCAGCGCGTTTCAAACCAGCGGAAGGGCAAAGCATGGGTCAGGGAAGAACTTCGCCAGAAAGGCGTAGATAAGTCGCTGATCAGCGAGGCGCTCGCAGAAGTGAGTCAGGAGCAAGAGTTTGAAAGCGGTCTGATTGTGGGAAGAAAGAAGTGGAACCAGACGCGCGGAGAGCTATTGGACAAAAAGCGTAAAACGGGTGCTTTTTTAATGAGAAGAGGGTTTTCCGGAGAACTGACCAGAAAGGTTATTAATCAGTTAATCCAGGAAAACGACGAAGCGGAAGAAGATATGGAGCATTTTTCTTTTGATTGAGGCAGAAGTTAACATATTATGAAATGCACTCTCTTGACAATATCTTTTCACAAATACTAAAATGAATATGAATCTTGTACCGAAAAGAAACCCTTTTTCCTTCCAAGAAAGGCTCGTTTCTGTAAGATTCGGTTGCGCCAATTCATATGGATAATGCCCGTATTTTTCACGGGAGATAAGAATCGTTGATTTACGATTTGTGTATGATGATGAACGTGTTGAAATGCAGAACTGTAAAAAATCCCAAGGAATACCTTGGAGGAACCAACGGGGGGGTGAAATTATGCCTACATGGCTATCGATCGTTCTCGTTGTTGCCGGATTGTTCTTGGGGTTCGTGATTGGATATTTTATTCGCAAATCTCTTGCAGAAGCTAAAATTTCTAGTGCTGAACAAGCTGCATTGCATATTGTCGAAAATGCGAAGAAAGAAGCTGAAGCACAGAAAAAGGAAACGGTACTGGAAGCCAAGGATGAAATCCACAAAATCCGTACCGAAGCTGAAAAAGACACTCGTGAGCGTCGGAATGAAATTCAACGGCAGGAAAGACGATTGTTGCAGAAAGAAGAGTCGCTGGATAAAAAGATTGAATCGCTGGAACGCAAAGAAGAACAAGTGGCTAACAAAGAGAAGCGTATTGAAGAGACACAACAGCAGATTGATCTGATTTATAAAAGCCAGGTCACTGAATTGGAACGCATCTCCAATTTGACGATGGAGGATGCAAGAAGCATCATTCTGAGCAATGTGGAACAGGAAGTACGGCATGAAACCGCTCAAATGATCAAGGACATCGAGCAGCAGGCCAAGGAGGAAGCGGACAAGAAGGCACGTGAAATCGTGACCCTTGCCATTCAGCGCTGCGCTGCCGACCATGTGGCTGAGACTACGGTATCTGTAGTGACATTGCCGAATGAGGAAATGAAAGGGCGGATTATCGGTCGTGAAGGCCGTAATATCCGTGCACTGGAGACCCTTACGGGTATTGATCTCATTATTGATGATACTCCTGAAGCAGTTATTCTGTCAGGATTCGATCCGATCCGCCGGGAAATCGCCCGTACCGCTTTGGAAAAACTGGTATCAGATGGCCGAATTCATCCAGCTCGGATTGAAGAAATGGTGGAAAAATCACGCAAAGAGGTCGACGAACGTATTCGCGAATACGGCGAACAGGCGACCTTCGAGGTGGGAGTACACGGATTGCATCCGGATCTCATCAAGATCCTGGGCCGTTTGAAATTCCGTACCAGCTATGGTCAGAACGTTTTGAAGCATTCCATGGAGGTTGCTTATCTCACGGGTCTGATGGCCGGAGAGCTTGGAGAAGACATCGTTCTCGCCAAACGTGCCGGTTTGTTGCATGACATCGGAAAAGCGCTGGATCATGAAGTGGAAGGATCACACGTTGAAATCGGCGTGGAACTAGCGAAGAAATACAAGGAACATCCGGTCGTTATCAACAGTATTGCATCGCACCACGGTGATGTTGAAGCAACTTCAGTTATCGCTATGCTGGTTGGAGCGGCGGATGCACTTTCCGCAGCAAGACCAGGAGCACGTCGTGAAACGCTTGAAACGTATATCAAACGACTGGAAAAGCTGGAAGAAATATCTGAGTCCTTCGAGGGTGTAGAAAAATCGTTCGCGATTCAAGCCGGACGCGAAGTTCGCGTCATGGTGCAGCCTGAAAAGATTGACGATGCGGAAGCCTTCCGCTTGGCAAGGGATATCACGAAAACGATCGAAAATGAACTGGATTATCCGGGGCATATCAAAGTTACTGTTATTCGTGAAACCCGGGCGGTTGAATACGCTAAATAATGCTCTTTGAAAAGTGGCCGCATTAGGGGCCACTTTTCATATTTAGATCGGGTAAACTCATAACTTGGTCTCGTGTGAATATTCGAAATATTATTTTATCTGCATTGGAGGGGAACGTTATTAACGTTTTATTTATTGGAGACATCGTAGGAAGTGTAGGCAGAAAAGCGTTAAAGGATACGCTGCCTTCTCTGAAATCAAAGTATAATCCACATATCATTATCGTAAACGGAGAAAACGCAGCTTCTGGCCGGGGCATCACGCAATCCATCGCCAAGGATTTTTTTGAATGGGGCGTTCATGGTATTACGATGGGCAACCACACATGGGATAACAAAGAAATCTTCGACTTTATCGATGATGAACCTCGAATGATCCGTCCTGCCAATTTTCCTCCGGGAACGCCTGGATTGGGACACACGATCATCAAGGCGAACGGTAAAGAACTGGCCATCGTCAATTTGCAGGGCCGGACGTTTTTGCCAGCCATTGACTGTCCTTTCCGCAAAAGCGATGAAATTGTGGATCAACTGCGCAAAAAGCATAAGCATATCTTAGTAGACTTTCATGCGGAAGCTACATCCGAGAAAATCGCTATGGGCTGGCATATGGACGGACGCGCTTCGATCGTTGTAGGTACACATACTCATGTTCAGAGCAATGACGATACGATTCTGCCAGGCGGAACAGCCTATCTGACGGATGCTGGCATGGTAGGTCCCAAAGAAGGGATTCTGGGCATGGAACGGGAAGCTGTACTCCGGAAATTCAAGACCCAGCTGCCGGTCCGTTTTCAGGTGGACACAGGGAAATGGCAGTTCCACGGGGTATACGTACAGCTGGATGATGCCACCGGTAAAGCGAAAAAAATGGAGAAAATCCGCTTGCTTGAGGACGATTGGATTATGGACTAAGGAACTTTCCGTATAGGGAATGAGATGTGGAAGTCTAAGACTATGGATGTATTTTTCCAGGTAAAATTGACAAAAAGAAGGAATTATTTTGCCACTCCCGAATAACATCTAGTATGTGGAAGCTAACCATCATCATTCCCAGGGGAGGTACTTACCATGGAAGTATTAAAAGTTTCAGCAAAGTCCAATCCAAATTCTGTTGCCGGTGCTCTAGCTGGCGTGCTTCGTGAACGTGGTGCTGCTGAACTGCAGGCAATCGGAGCGGGAGCGCTAAACCAAGCCATTAAAGCGGTTGCCATTGCCCGGGGATTTGTCGCACCAAGCGGAGTCGACCTGATTTGCATTCCAGCGTTTACGGATATTGTGATTGATGGGGAAGACCGTACCGCAATCAAGTTGATTGTGGAACCTAGATGAGTCGTTAGGTGTTGGTCGTTGTTGAAACCTGTTTATTGATATAAGCTGAATCAAGTCGAGCGTTACCGGGGACATACTCCTCTGACTTGCATTCAGTTTATATGGGATAGACAGGTTTTTTTGCATCCATCAGGGGCAAGGTCATAGAATAGCGGAAGGGAGAAATGAACCGTGAGTATCCCCGTCATTGATTTCCACTGCGATGTTCTGAGCAAAATGAGGGAGGACACGAGAATATCCTTCCAAAATGATAAGAAGCTTGATGTAACCTATGAGCGACTGCAGCATGGAGCAGTGTCGCTGCAATGTTTTGCGATATATTTGTCTGAACGTTGGGGGATCCCGCGTTATGAATATATTTTGGATCAGATTGACGTATTCAAATCCAGGGTCATGACAACCGCCGGTGGCGTTCGCTGGATGCGCTGGAAGGAGGAAGCGGCAGAACTGGAGCAAGAAATAGGATCAGTCCATCCGGCGAGTAAAGCCGGGCAAATTCCATGGGGCCTGCTCTCGGTCGAGGGGGCAGACGGCTTTGAAGGCAGTTTGTTCTATGTAAGAATGTGTTATGAGATGGGCGTGCGTTTTCTCGGGATCACCTGGAATTACGCAAACTGGGCGGCAGATGGAGTGCTAGAGAAGCGAGATGGAGGATTCACCGAAAAAGGAAAAAAACTGATTGAGCTTTGCAACGAGATCGGACTTCTTCTGGATGTATCGCATCTGTCCCCGACCGGATTTTGGGAATTGACCGAGCGGACGGAGCGGCCGTTCATCGCTTCTCACTCCAATGCCAAATCGATATGTCCGCATCCGCGAAATCTGACCGATGAGCAGATTCGTGCTATCGTTGCCATGGATGGCCGCATTGGAATGACTTTTGTGCCATGGTTTGTAAGGGAGGGCGGTGAGAAGCCGGTGCGACCGGAGGAGCTGCTCCCTCATATTGAGCATTTCTGTTCACTGGGGGGACAGAACAGCCTGATGATAGGATCGGATTTCGATGGGATTGATGCCTGGATTCAAGGCTTGGAGCATCCGGGACGTTATCCTGAGTTCGCCGAGCTGCTGTGCAAGCATTATTCGGAGGAGCTGGTACGGAAGTGGTTTTCGGGAAATGCATTATCCTATCTAAAACGCCATCTCCCGGAAAGTGAAGGTATGCATGGCAAGCCGGTCAAATGAGTTCCTCTTATGGAAGGCATGATCGAGCATGCCTATCATGCCTTCCATGAAAGGATAGGCTAGCGTGAAAAGCGATGAAAAATGTCACACAAAAAACGCTTGCTATTTGTCCAGGATACTCATAAACTTTTACGTAATTATTAGGAGTGTATTTCGAAGTAGTGCGAGGGACATGAATGACATGGCGCCAGCACTATGAACGGGAAGAAGGAGTGGGCTTTTTGATTAGTCAATTATCATGGAAAATAGGTGGACAGCAAGGGGAAGGCGTGGAGAGCACGGACCGGATCTTTTCGACGGCTCTGAATCGCCTTGGCTATTATCTGTATGGTTATCGACATTTTTCGTCTCGGATAAAAGGTGGTCACACCAATAATAAAATTCGCATCAGTACGCAGCCTATTCGCGCGATTGCGGATGATTTGGATATACTGGTTGCATTTGACCAGGAAAGCATTGATTTGAACGCGCATGAGCTGCGTCCGGGTGGTGTCGTTATTGCAGACGCCAAATTTGGACCAGCGCTGCCTGAGGGAGCGGATGCGCGTCTTTTTCCTGTGCCTATTACTTCGATTGCGGAGGATCTAGGTACCTCTTTGATGAAGAACATGGTTGCATCCGGTGCTTCTTGGGCGCTGCTCGGATTGCCTATGGATGTGTTCAACAAAGCGGTGGAAGAGGAATTTGGCCGCAAGGGAGCCGCAGTTGTTGAGAAAAACATTGAAGCTGTCAAGCGCGGTGCAGATTTTGTGCTCGAATTGGCTGGCGGTCCGCTGGAAGATTTCAGACTTGAGCCAGCCGATGGCAAACAAAAGCTCTTCATGATCGGTAATGATGCGATTGGACTCGGAGCGCTTGCTGCCGGCTGCCGTATCATGAGTGCATATCCGATTACACCAGCTTCCGAAATTATGGAATATCTTATTAAAAAGCTGCCGAAATTCGGCGGAACCGTTGTACAGACGGAGGACGAGATTGCTGCCATCACGATGGCCATCGGTGCGAATTATGCGGGAGTCCGCTCGATGACGGCTTCTGCGGGTCCTGGCTTGTCGCTCATGATGGAAGCTATCGGGCTGTCGGGGATGACCGAGACGCCGGTAGTTATCATCGATACGCAGCGCGGAGGCCCAAGTACAGGGCTGCCGACTAAACAGGAGCAGAGCGATATCAACGCACTCATTCACGGGACGCACGGTGAGATTCCTAAGATCGTGCTGGCACCAAGCTCCATAGAGGAATGCTTCTACGATATGATCGAAGCGTTTAATCTGGCGGACAAGTACCAGCTGCCTGTCATCGTTGTGACGGATCTGCAGTTGTCTCTGGGCAAGCAGTCCTGTGAGCTGCTCGATTATGACCGGATCAGCATCAACCGAGGAAAGCTTGTGCAGGAGGCGCCGGAGCTGGAAGCAGGCGCGTTATTTAAGCGCTACGAGCTGACAGAGGACGGTGTATCTCCGAGGGTGATTCCAGGACAGAAACACGGCATTCATCATGTCACGGGGGTGGAGCATGATGAAAGCGGCAGACCTTCGGAAAGTGCTGTGAATCGTAAGCAAATGATGGATAAACGCCTTGGCAAAATGGACCGGATTGAGGTAGAGCATCCCGTCCATGCAGATGCACCGTATGAGAATCCCGAGCTGTTGATCATCGGTATGGGTTCAACCGGCGGAACGATCAAGCAAGCTAGGGAAATGCTTGAAAATGAAGGGATCACAACGAATCAGATGATGATACGATTGCTTCACCCGTTCCCGGCAGAGGCTGTGAAGCCTTATGTGGAGCAAGCGAAGCAGGTGATCGTTCTTGAACATAACGCAACCGGTCAGTTGGCTGATTTGATCAAGCTGCATGTCGGAAGCAGAGAGAAAATAACAAGCGTATTGAAATACGACGGGAATCCGTTCCTGCCCTCCATTGTGGCTGAGGAATGCAAAAAAGCCTGTCAGGTAAGTAAGGAGCTGGTATAGTCATGGCCACATTCAAAGAGTTTCGCAATAATGTTAAACCCAACTGGTGCCCGGGTTGCGGGGATTTTTCCATTCAAGCCGCCATTCAGCGTGCAGCCGCGAATTCCGGCCTGGAACCTGAGCAGCTGGCCGTCATATCCGGTATCGGCTGTTCCGGGCGGATTTCAGGCTATATCCACGCTTATGGATTTCATGGTATTCATGGTCGTTCACTTCCGATTGCGCAAGGCGTAAAGCTGGCGAATCGCGATCTTACGGTCATCGCATCCGGAGGAGACGGAGATGGCTTCGCCATCGGTATGGCTCATACCATCCATGCGATCCGCAGAAATATCAATATGACCTATATCGTTATGGATAATCAGATATACGGATTGACCAAAGGCCAAACCTCGCCAAGAAGCGCGGAAGGCTTCGTAACCAAAAGTACACCGCAGGGCTCTGTAGAAACCACGCTGTCCCCTTTGGAGCTGGCATTGTCTGCAGGGGCGACATTCGTGGCTCAGTCGTTCTCAAGCGATATCAAGCAGTTGACGGCACTCGTGGAAGAAGCGATCAAACATGAAGGCTTCTCCCTCATCAACGTGTTCAGCCCTTGCGTAACCTTCAATAAGGTCAATACGTACGAATGGTTCAAGGACAACATCGTTTCGCTGGATTCGATTCCGGACTATGATAAGACGAGCCGGATTGCTGCCATGACGACATTGATGGAGACCAACGGCATGGTTACCGGACTGATTTATCAGGATAAGAACAAAAAGAGTTATGAGAATCTGGTATCCGGTTTCAAAGAGGAACCGCTGGCTCATCAGGATTCGCTTATCTCCCGGGAACAATTTGACAATCTTGTAGCGGAATTCAAATAAAATCAGAAAAGGCGCCCGCAAGTGCGGTAGCGCCTTTTTAATTTGGGGTAAAAGGATGTATAATGAGTTGGCGTACAGATCATAGAGAAAAAATAAGGAGTGATCCACGTGAGTAAAACTGTACCTGTTGGAGTATCCGCAAGACATATTCATCTTACCCAAGAACATATCGAGGCTTTGTTTGGAGAAGGCTATCAATTGACTGAGTTTAAACCTCTGTCCCAGCCGGGCCAATTTGCCGCCAATGAAACGGTAGCGGTCATTGGATCTAAGGGTCAATTCGATAAGGTGAGAATTTTGGGCCCAGCCCGCAAAGCAAGCCAAGTGGAGATTTCCCGTACGGATTCCTTCGCGATCGGAGTGAAAGCACCGGTTCGTGAATCCGGCAATATCGAAGGAACTCCTGGCGTAAAGGTAAAGGGTCCGAAGGGTGAAATTGAATTGGAGCAGGGCGTAATCGTTGCAGCGCGTCATATTCACTTTCATACTTCTGATGCCGAGAAATGGGGCATTGCCGATCAACAGATGCTGAAGGTGCGAGTTGGCGGCGATCGCGGCGTCGTTTTCGAAAACGTCATCGCTCGCGTATCGGATTCCTTCGCACTGGACATGCATATCGATACCGATGAAGGAAACGCGGCCGGAGTCAATACCGGAGATAACGCTGAAATTATCGAGTAATTCTTGTTTTTATCTTCTTGTTCAAAATAAGGATGGGTTAAGCAAATGCATTTGCTCTACCCATCCTTTTTCGCGACTTTTTCTTTTTAGTGTTAGACTTGCGGCATCCTTTGCGAAACACAGGGAATTGTCATTTCTTGCTGTTTTTGCCGCGCCGGGAAACTAGATAACACCGGCAGTTCATGTTATAATTCATTGGAATGCCTTTTTATATAAATTGGACTATGGAATAAGAATTCAATTTATCTAGACAGAGTGTTTTGTCCCCAAGGGAATTGAAGGAGTGATCATCAGCATGGCCAAGGAAACAAAGGATTACTCCAAATATTTTGATTTTTCCGATGCCAAGGTCCTGTCAGAGGATGAACACGGCAAGACCATTCGTATCAAAGGCCGGGAGATTCATATTATTTCGGAGCCTAACCATAGACAAAGCAAGAAGCGCCGACGGGAAGACGTACAGGTGCTGTACGATACAGCGATACCTGCTGACCTTCAGGACATTGGTAAAGGAAAGCATTATATCGTATATACATTCGGCTGCCAGATGAATGAACATGATTCAGAGACCATCAAAGGAATATTGGAGCAAATGGGATATACCTCAACGGAGGAGCGAAAGGAAGCGGATATTATTCTGCTGAACACCTGTGCCATCCGTGAGAATGCCGAGGACAAAGTGTTTGGCGAGCTCGGACATCTCATGCACTTGAAGCGTGAAAAACCGGATATGCTGCTTGGTGTATGCGGCTGTATGTCCCAAGAGGAGAATGTGGTTAACCGCATCATGCAAAAGCATGGCTTCGTGGATTTGATCTTCGGTACCCACAATCTGCACCGACTTCCGCATCTCATGAAAGAGGCTCTGCTCAGCAAAGAAATGGTCGTTGAGGTGTGGTCCAAAGAAGGCGACATCATCGAGAACCTGCCGAAGAAACGCGAAGGACTGCGTGCCTGGGTTAATATCATGTACGGCTGCGACAAGTTCTGTACGTATTGCATCGTTCCGATGACTCGCGGTAAGGAACGGAGCCGGCGCCCAGAGGATGTTATTGCCGAAGTGCGCGACCTGGCCCGCCAAGGATTCAAGGAAGTTACGCTGCTTGGCCAAAATGTGAACGCATACGGCAAGGATTTCACCGACATCACCTACAGCTTTGGCGATTTGATGGATGATATCCGGAAAATCGATATACCGCGCATTCGCTTTACCACGTCCCATCCACGGGATTTCGACGACCGTCTGGTCGAAGTTCTCGGCAAAGGCGGTAATCTGGTCGAGCATATTCATCTGCCTGTACAGTCGGGAAGCAGCGAAGTACTTAAGATTATGGGACGGAAATACACACGTGAAATTTACTTGGAACTGGTTGGCAAAATAAAAGCCGCCATTCCGGGTGCGGTTCTGACCACGGATATTATCGTCGGCTTCCCGGGCGAGACGGATGAGCAATTCGAAGACACGCTTTCGCTTGTGCATGAAGTCGGCTTTGACTCAGCGTATACTTTTATTTACTCACCGCGCGAAGGCACGCCGGCCGCCGTGATGGAAGACAATGTGCCGCTGGAGGTCAAGAAGGAACGCCTGCAGCGCCTGAATCGTGCCATCGAGCTGCATAGCCGTAAGAGCCACGAAAACCTTCGTGGAGAGATCGTCGAAGTGCTGGTTGAAGGTGAGAGCAAAAATAACGCTTCCGTGCTGGCAGGACGTACCCGTACGAATAAGCTGGTCCATTTTGAAGGGGATCATGAGCTGATCGGCAGCTTCGTCCACGTCAAAATCACGGATGCAATGACCTGGTATATCAAGGGTGAAATTGTTCCAGAAACAAATGCAGCTCCAGCACTAACACTATAGAGTCAATTAAACGGAATAGGGGTAATGTAAGATGATAGAAAAAGGCCACCTGAACAGTATGGGCATGATGTCTTACGATACAAAGGATTTGATTATCCGCGACGATATTATGGCCAAGGCCAAAGAACTGGCAGGGTTGATCTCAAGCAGCGAAGAGGTTCAGCAGTACCAGAAGGCGGAAGAAAAAATCCGCAATCATGAGCATGTGCAAGGCTTGATCTCAACGCTCAAGAAACGCCAAAAAGAAGTGGTGGCTTTTGAATCTTTTCAAAATCCGCAAATGGTAGCGAAAATCGAGAAAGAAATGGAAACGCTCCAGGATGAAATCGATGGAATACCGGTGGTAGTGGAATTCCAACAGAGCCAAAGCGATATCAATTACCTTCTGCAGTTGGTTATGTCGGTGATTCGAGATAC
Organism: Paenibacillus dendrobii; assembly: GCF_009807035.1. Taxonomy (GTDB): domain Bacteria; phylum Bacillota; class Bacilli; order Paenibacillales; family Paenibacillaceae; genus Paenibacillus_AQ; species Paenibacillus_AQ dendrobii. Next base: position 1,727,929 of record NZ_WUBI01000001.1, on the reverse strand, counting down.
CGTTTCCGAGAAGATCAATGTTGAAGCGGGAACCGATGCACCTCCTTCCAATTGCGGTTAAGAGATAAAGAATTAAGGCTGTGGATCATGTATCCGCGCCTTTTTTTGTGGACGCGGGAAAGGATGGCGAGTTTATGAGCAAGCAAGTGATATTCAGAGTGAAAAGGGTAGAGGAGACTTTGCCCAGGGATTTGCTGATGCTGGCAGATCCGGAATGGCTGCAAGTCGAGAAGTACCTGAATCGGTCGAATTGGATAGTTGCTGAACAGGACGACAAGATCATTGGGGCGATTGGATTTATGCCGCTGGATTCCACGTCCGGAGAAATCATGAATGTCGCGATCGATCCGGCTTTTCAAGGGAAAGGTTATGGTAAAAGGCTGATTCTGCAAGCCCTGGAACACGCACGGAATAATCGTTGCACGAAGGTAATCGTCCGGACGGGAAACTCCAGTCTGAATCAGCTGGCGCTGTATCAAAAATGCGGATTCCGGATGATCCGGATAGAGCGGGACTATTTTGTGAACAACTATCCTGAGCCAATTTATGAAAATGGCATTCCGTGCCGGGATCAGGTCATTCTGGAAATGAACACCCAAGAGAATTAAACAACATAATATTGAGAGACAGCAATGGGGGTAGCAAAATGAAAGCATTGGAAGAAATGATTGCACGTGGGGAAAACACGTTTTGGTCTTATTTGGGTTGCGAGTTCGTATCGGCAGATGAAGAGAAGATCGTCATTGCTTTGGACGCTAAGAAGCATCACACGAATTCGATGGGCATCATTCACGGCGGCGTACTGACGTCATTGATGGACCAGGCCATGGGAATGGCCGCGACGGCAGCCAAGGATCAGGACAGCTGCGTAACAACCAACATTAATGTTCACTTCATGTCTCCGATGACAACCGGCAGACTTACCGTTACTGCGCGAATCATTCATATGGCGGGCCGCTCAATGACAACAGAAGCTCGTATCCACAATAGTGAAGGGACGCTCGGATGTCTTGCAACGGCTACATTCCGGGTTGTTAATCGCAAATAGCTCAAAGATTCGAACCTGCATATGAATAAAAACACTTGACTTTTCCAATCAATAAATCATAATGAAAGTATCAAAAAGAAGTTATGTGGTGATGATATGAACGAACATGGGAAACAAGGTGATTCTTCACCTGAAGCACAAGCTTATTCGGCTAAAAAATACCGTACACCAGATGGTGTACCGGCAGATATCGTTATGTTTACATTGACCAAAAGGGAAAGGAAGACAGTGACCAAAACTCTTCCGATCCGAGAACTCAAGGTCATGCTGATCCGGCGCAAGTCCTGGCCTTTTGCAGGGATGTGGGCGCTGCCTGGCGGCTTCTGCCAAGAAAGTGAATCCATTTACGATGCCGCTACCCGAGAGCTCAAAGAGGAGACGGGAGTCGACGGGGGGCATTTGGAATACCTTGGCGTATATAGTACACCGGGAAGAGACCCGCGCGGCTGGATTATCAGCCATGCTTTTTTTGCTCTCGTCGAGGAATGGATGCTCGAAAGCAGACAGGCGGCAGATGATGCAGGGGAAGTAGGGCTGTTCAGTATCGAAGAGGTTCTGAACGGACTGGAGCTGGCATTTGACCATCGGGAGATTATCCGTGATGCGTATCTTCGCATTCAGCAGCAAATGCTCCATTCTACGATCGCGCGCCAGTTTTTGCCGGAACAATTTACGTTAAGCGAGCTTTACCAGGTCATTCAGACGGTTGTTCCAGAATTCAGTGAACCTAATTTTATACGTAAAATTACATCCACCCGCAGCAGACAAGGGATTTTGGAGGAGGTAAGGGATGAGACAGGCAAGCCGCTCAGCTCTAACCAATATTCCCAGCGTCCTGCCCAATTGTATAGGTTCACAGCTTATGCGCCTCTCTTATCGATCTACACGTAAGAGGCATTATCACTGCATGGAGAGGAATACGTCGTATGGAAGCTTGCTTACCGGCAAGCTTTTGTTCTGAAAGCCATGGCTGAGCATTGCAGCATTTTACAGATATCACTTGGTCACGGGATTAATAGCCTAACACAATGGGTTATCGTTAGTTCAACGAACCAAGGCTGAAGCACAAAGGAGGAAGCCTGCCATGCAGACAGCAGGACTGGCATTACATACCGATAAATATCAAATTAACATGATGTACGCGCACTGGGTAAACCGTTCACATCAGCAAAAGGCCGTTTTTGAAGCCTATTTCCGCAAGCTTCCTTTCGGAAACGGCTATGCGGTTTTTGCCGGATTGGAGCGGATCGTTCATTATATCGCCAACCTGCGGTTTACGGATGAGGATATCAGGTACCTGTCCGAGCAGGAAGAGAATTATGATTCTGCTTTCCTGGAAGAATTGAAACAGTTTCGTTTCTGCGGGAACTTGTATTCGATGAAGGAAGGAGCCCTTGTTTTTCCTAACGAGCCTTTGGTTCGTGTGGAAGGAACCATCATGGAAGCCCAACTGGTGGAAACAGCACTGCTTAACTTCATGAATTTTCAGACGCTGATCGCGACCAAGGCATCGCGTGTGAAGCAGGTGGCCGGAAACGATATTCTGCTGGAGTTCGGTACGCGCCGTGCTCAGGAAGCCGATGCTGCAGTATGGGGGGCACGTGCCGCCTATGTAGCGGGGTTCGACGCGACTTCCAACATGCTGGCAGGCCAGAAGTTCGGAATTCCTACCAAGGGAACGCATGCGCATTCCTGGGTACAAAGCTTTCCATCAGAGCAGGAAGCGTTCGACACCTATGCCAGAGTGATGCCTGACGATGTTACTTTGTTGGTGGATACTTTTGATACGCTGAAAAGCGGGGTTCCGCATGCGATCGAGACCGCTAAGAAACTCGAAGCAGCCGGTAAGAAAATGTCCGCCATCCGTCTGGACAGCGGCGATTTGGCGTATTTGTCCATCAAAGCCCGCAAGATGCTGGATGATGCAGGTTTTCCTTACGTTAAAATTGTAGCTTCCAACGACCTCGACGAGAACACGATCTTTAACCTGAAGGCTCAGGGCGCACGTGTGGATACTTGGGGCGTAGGAACCCAGTTGATCACGGCTGCAGACCAACCTGCGCTTGGAGGCGTATATAAGCTCGTAGAGCGCGAAGTAGAGGGAGAAATGGTGCCGACCATCAAGATCTCGGGAAATCCGGAAAAAGTGTCCACACCGGGTAAAAAGGATGTATACCGTATTGTGGATCGTGTCAGCGGCAAAGCAATAGCGGATTATATTATGTTTCCGGAAGAGGAAAGACCGCATGATGGCATGCGCCTGAAACTCTTTAATCCCCAGCACCCATATTTGCAGAAATTCGTAAAAAATTATGATGCCTTTCCCATGCTGGAACAGGTTTTCAAAAACGGGATGCAGGTATATCCCCTGCCTACGCTGGAGGAAATCCGCCGGTATCATCGGGAACAGATGGATCTCTTTTGGCCGGAATATCTTCGTAAGCTAAACCCGGAAATTTACCGCATCAACATCAGCGAGAATGTCTGGGAAATGAAGCAGAAATTAATGGCCGAGTATATGCAGGTGGAAGACTAAGCAGCAACGAAAGAGGGACGGCAAATGCCGGTTCCTCTTTTTTGTTTATTCAGATGGATGAACTGAAGGAGGGCATGGTATTGCAGGATTATTTCTCGGGAAAGCGCATGATCCGGCAAACGATGCGAAAAAGGATGATTTGTCGACTGAAATCGACATTTGAGGAGGAAGTGAACTGCAGGATATTGGTAATGTATAATAAATGTGAATTCATACCCAGGGAGGGAAACATGTGATGGATACATTTCAAGCGTTTATGATTCGCCAAGAAGGTGAAGAACTGAAGGGCAATGTAGAAAGATTAACGCTGAACGATCTGCCTGAGGGGGACGTTTTGGTTCAGGTCCATTTCTCTGGAGTCAACTATAAGGATGGATTGGCGAGCTTGCCTCAGGGAAAGGTAGTGCCGCAGTATCCCATGATTCCCGGTATCGATCTCTCAGGTGAGGTTGTGCATTCGGAACATCCGGATTTTAAGGTGGGTGACCTTGTCCTGTGCACCGGCTATGGTCTAGGAACTTCACATTTTGGCGGATTTAGCAGATATGCCCGGCTTTCGGGGGATTGGCTTGTCCATCTTCCCGAAGGCTTGACTCTTCGTGAAGCAATGGGAATTGGTACGGCCGGTTTCACGGCGGCAATGTCTGTTGACCGGCTGCTTCATTGCGGCGTTACCCCCGATATGGGGCCGATCCTTGTGACGGGCGCTACGGGCGGCGTCGGCAGCTTTGCCGTGGACATGCTTTCACGGGCCGGATTCCAAGTAACCGCAAGTACAGGCAAAATCGATAAGCAGAAGGCATGGCTGGAGAGTTTAGGTGCCTCTTCGATCATTGGAAGGGAAGAGATTGCAGATACAGCGCCGGGACCCATTTCCAAGCAGCTTTGGGCAGGTGTTATCGATCCGGTCGGAGGACCGCATCTTAATAGCATTTTGAAAAGCATTCGTTACGGCGGGGCCGTGGCGTTGTCAGGACTCACAGGAGGGACTTCCTTCGAAAGTACGGTTCATCCATTTATTCTAAGGGGAGTTCAGCTGCTTGGGATCGATTCGGTGTATTGCCCTAAAGCATGGAGAAATCGGATTTGGAGCAACCTGGGCGGGGATTGGAAGCCGGAACGAGCGCTGGGCGTAGGTATCAAGGAATGTACGCTTCAGGAGCTCCCACAGGTGCTTCAGTCTATTTTGCAGGGTCATGCCGTCGGGAGAACGATTGTTCGTTTGGAATAAAGATGCAGGAGCTAGTGGCACTGTATAAAGCGTTTGAAATGTTGGCATTCTAAGCCCATAACAGGCTGTCTTCCGCCTTGGCGGCAGCAGGGAAATCTGGAAGGGATGAACCGACATGAACAAACCGTTAGCATTGCTGCTGGCCTGTGTGCTGCTAATTGCCGCGGTTGGCTGCGACAAGCATACCGTTATTAAAAAAGAAACCAAACTGTATAATTTCGATTCTTATTCTGAGGGGAATATCAGGGCGCAATCGCAGGGAAAAGGACTTAACGGTCAGCTTCTTAACGAGCTTCAGCTGACTTTCGGTGCAAAGAAGATACCGCTGACGCACGAGATGTATGCCGAAGATGGTCGCGGAAATATCAGTTATATGTTTTACATCCGGGGGAATCCGCAGCAGTACATCAATTTGCATGTGTTCACGGATGAACAGGAGCGAATCAAACGGATTCACAACTGGTACGGAGACCAGAAGCAAGTCGATACACAAAACATGCACACTGTGATCTACAGCCATAACCGAGCCTCTTTGATCTATACGTCATCGGGTAAAGACAAAGGCATATATGACAAGCAGGTTCACGAGGTATTTAATTCTTTGTTGGATCGTATGGATTTTAAGTGACATAACCCAAAAATGCCGGAGCTGAAAATCAGCTTACGGCATTTTTTTGTCCGATACCTATTCTTTTTTATAGATTTCACGCATCACATGACCGAGTTCCGGAACAATAATGCGTTCCATGGCCAATTTAACGGCTCCCTTGGACCCAGGGATGGAAAAGACAGCGGTACTGCCGGAGGTGCCGGCGATCGCCCTGCTCAAAATAGCTGCCGCTCCGATATCTTCGGTGAAGCTGAGATACCTGAATATTTCCCCGAATCCGGGAAGCTGCTTGTCCAGCAACGAGGAGACTGCCTCATAGGTTGTATCGCGCGGGGAAATTCCTGTGCCCCCGGTCAAAATAACGGCTTCCACGTCAGGATTGCTTGACGCCTGGTGGATCAGTTCGCGAATGCCTTCATAATCGTCTTTAACAATTTCATAACCTGCAATCCGGTAACCCGACTCTTCCAAAAGGGATTTAATCAATTGTCCCCCGATATCGGTCTCCGGAGTACGCGTATCGGAAACAGTCACAATCATGCAAGATACGGTATCCGGTGCCTCGCTGCGGTGTTGGTCTGCTGATTTCATCTCTACATTCTCTCCTCTCCCTTTTAGAGTGTCTTTATAGGATAGCCCTTTGGAAAAGAACATGCAAATCAAGGACGGACCTCAAGTTAACGATAATTCCAAGCAGTTGCGATGCGCCCGAGGGTGTAGTACACTTTGCTAAAAAACTGATTTTCGTGCATGGAATGAAGGGGAGAACGATATGCCGACGCAAACAACAACACCCATTTACATATTATCCGGTTTTCTGGGAAGCGGGAAAACAACCTTTCTGCAACAATTCGTTACCCACTGGCAAGCGCAAGGACTGGTTCCTGCCGTCATCATGAATGAGATCGGAGATGTTAATCTCGATGGTCTTCTTGTCCAGAATCAAGTGCCGATGACCGAAATGCTCAGCGGTTGTATCTGCTGCTCGATTCGCGGTGATTTGAGCATGGAGATCGCCGGACTTATTCAGAGGGAAGCACCGGATGTCATCATTATCGAAGCGACGGGGATTGCCAATCCAATGGAAATCCTAGACGGTGTCACCGAAGCTGCTTTATATATCAAAATCGATCTGAAGGGCGTGATCACGGTTGTGGACTCGGCCCATTTACTGGAACTATACAGGGAGCAGAAAGGAAAAACATTCAGGTTGATGCAGGAACAAATCCGCGCAGCTTCTTGTCTGATCCTGAATAAAACAGACCGCATCGGAGATGAGGAGCAGAAAGAGCTCACTGACGTCATCTCGCGCTGGAATGCCTATGCTCCCCTGCTCCCTGCTGTCCGCTGCGAGGTTGAGATTCCGCATATTCTTGAATCGCTGGGGGATAAGAACGGACTTGCTGCTGCTCTGAGGGAAGCATCCCGAGAACGGGAATCTGATGGTCATACAGGGCATCATCATGGACACAATGCATCTGAGCACCATACACATCATGACCACGTCATGGTGTATACCCATTATTTGAAAGGTCCGTTAGACAGCGGAGCCTTTGAGAAATTCATTGCCAATCTGCCACGCGAGGTTTACCGGGCGAAAGGAGTTTTGACCTTCAGCGATACGGCAAGCCGGTTTTTGTTCCAATATGCTTTCCGGGAACCTGATTTTCTGCGAATCAACCCGCAGGGTGAAGTGCCGGATGTAGTCGTTTTTATCGGGGAGCATTTCTCGAAGTCGGCCATTGAACAGGGCATGAGAGCATTGGAAGAGGGCTGATGATCCGGCAGCATACTGTTTTTTCCTGGTTTCTCCTTCAGACATTATGGTTAATAGTGAAACAGAGCCAATAAATAAACTGGAGGGTAAGAAATGATGATGAACCAGGATTTGCAATATAAAGATTGTATCGAAGCGTGTTTGCAATGTATGAATGCTTGTAATGTCTGCTACGTTTCAAGCCTTAAGGAATATGAACTGGCAATGCTGCGTGAATGCATTCGTCTGGACCGGGAATGCGCGGATATTTGCGATTTTGCTGCGCAGTCCATGATCCGTCAGAGTCCGTTTGTCCAAGAAATTTGCGAATTATGCGTAAAGGCTTGCGAAGCCTGTGCCGACGAGTGCGGGAAGCATGAGCATCAGCACTGCAAGGATTGCGCGGAAGCGTGTCGCCGCTGTGCGGATGCCTGCCGTCATATGCTGACAGCGGCTTAAGAATATATCGTACGTACAAAGAAAGTCAGAGCTGCTTGTTTCCAAAGCTGTTCTGGCTTTTTTCATGTTTGGCAGAACTTTCACCCTTCGGTTTGAACTCTTCAGGAATGGGGTACTATATGGTTGTTTACCATGAAGCTTCAGACAGAACGGGAAGGAGAGACATTCGTGAAAGCACAAGAACATAAGGAATCGGAATCATTTGTACCGTACATACCTGCATCAAAATCATTGCCGGAGTTAACGCTGCTGTCCATTATCCTGGGGATCGTGCTCGCGGTCGTGTTCGCTGCGGCCAACGCGTATCTGGGGCTGAAAATCGGGCTTACCGTCAGTGCCTCCATTCCGGCAGCGGTTATTTCGCTAGGCGTACTACGAGGGTTATTCAAACGTAAATCCATATTGGAGAATAATATCGTCCAGACGATGACAACGGCTGGCGAAGCGGTAGCGGCAGGAGCCATTTTCACGATTCCGGCTCTGTACATGTGGAATCAAGTTCCGCATATGAGCACGGTCAGCTTTATTGTCCTTGTCGGCGGCTTCTTGGGTGTCGCCATGATGATTCCGCTTCGGCGGCTGCTGATCGTAAATGAGCACGAAACGCTTCCATATCCGGAAGGAACCGCTTGCGCAGAAGTCCTGATTTCCGGCGAAACCGGAGGCAAGAGCGCCAAGATGGTCGTATACGGCTTCTTGGCTGGCGGCCTGGTTAAGGCACTTGGAGACGGATTTAAGTTTTTCAAAACGGAAATCGAGACGGGAATATATAAATTTAAAAATTCACTGATCGGTATGGACACTTACCCGGCGCTGCTCGGCGTGGGATATATCATTGGACCCCGCATTTCGGGACAAATGCTCGCCGGTGGAATTCTGGCCTGGCTTGTTTTGATCCCGATGATCGGATTTTTCGGGGCAGGGGACGCATCGGTGCTTCCCCCGGGCGACAAGCCTATCCCCGGACTTGATCCGTGGGGCATTTGGGAGGGTTACATACGGTACATTGGGGCAGGCGCTGTTGCAGCCGGAGGGATTATCACGCTGGTCAAGTCGCTTCCAATGCTGTTCAGTTCGCTTGCGGCTACATTAACCGGGCTGAAAAGAAAAGATCATGCGAAGGTTACCCTGGACCGTACACATTTTGATATTCCGGGTTTTTGGGTCACGGTGATGATAGCTCTGCTTGTGATTATCATTGCTTTTGCGCCATTAACGGATGTGGGAATTGTCGGCGCAATCGCGATTGCCATTTTTGGTTTTCTGTTCGTAACCGTGGCTTCGCGAATCGTTGGTCTGGTTGGAAGTTCATCCTCTCCGGTATCCGGTATGACGATTGCAACGCTGCTGATCGTAACCATCATTTTTAAGCTGACGGGTATGACAGGCATGACCGGGATGATCGCTGCATTGACAGTCGGGGCTATCGTGTGCGTGGCTCTGGCCGTAGCGGGAGATATCTCCCAGGATTTGAAAACAGGTTATCTCGTTGGCGGGACGCCATGGAAGCAGCAGGTGGCGATGATGATTGGAGTGCTGGTGAGCGGTCTAGTCATCGGATTCATCTTGTCCGTATTGAATGAAAGTTACGGATTGGGTTCGGAAGACCTGCCGGCTCCCAAAGCTGTGCTAATGCGGCTGATTGTCGAAGGTATCATGTCCGGCAACTTGCCCTGGGATTTGATATTTATAGGCGTTGCTGCCGCCGTTGTATTTGAATTTTTGGGTCTTAATTCGCTGACTGTGGCGGTAGGCATTTACCTGCCGATTCATGTCAGCACGCCGATTATGGTGGGCGGGATCGTCCGCTGGTTTGTGGAATGGCGTTCCCGCAAAAGTGAGGCGTTGCTGAAAAAACGGGTAGAAACAGGAACCTTGCTTGCTTCGGGCTTAATTGCAGGCGAGTCGCTGATCGGCGTCATCATTGCCATTCTTATTTGGCTGAATGTTCCGATACCAGGCCAAGTACTGATTAAAAACAATTGGCTGCCTTTCATTATTTTCATGCTCGTTGTCATCATGCTCACATGGATGTCCCTGGGCCGCAAGACGAAGTCCGTGGTATCCAAGCGGGAGGTGTAATTAGCGAATGATTGGATTCAAATCCAAAAAAAACAAAGTTGCCGCCGAATCTCCGAATCTGCTTGATATGGTCCCGGTGTTGACGAACCGAATTGCGTCCGTACAAACAAACGAAGAGAAAGTGACGCTGCTGCTTCCCCGCAGAAGCTGGCTGGAGCGGCAATCCGTCAAATGGCTTAAACAGCCAAGCACCATTCAGATCCATCTGGATGATCTGGGGAGCGCAGTTGTCATCCGCTGCTGCGGGGAGCAATCCGTAGGTGAAATAGCGGATGGAATCCGTGAACGTTTTGGCGAGAGTGCCGAGCCGTTGCTTCCGCGCTTGTCTAAATTCATGGAGGTTCTGGAGGCGAACGGGCTGCTTACATGGCTTCCGTCAACAGAGAATGAGGAAGGCAGTCCTGCAGCAAAGTGAAGAAATAACCCTTGCTTCCCGTTCACGGGATGTGTATAATATTGAAAATTGAACGTCAGGGATCGGGAGAGTAAGGAAGGTCTGGCATGGACAGCGAACCGGGGAGAGTGAGAGCCGGTACATGTTCCTTCGTGAAGCGCACCCGTGAGATGGCTGATCCAAAGCTTTTCCTCGGGAAAAGCAAGTAGATCCGTCCGGTTAACCCCGTTATAGGTGTTAAGGGAAACGAATATACGGATGATGCCGTGTTCGTTTACTTAGAGTGGTACCGCGGGATATTCAGCTCTCGTCTCTATTATGGAGACGGGGGCTTTTTTGTTCTTAATAATGAAGGAGAGGTTGAGAATGATGTTATACCAATGGGCAGCGGAAGCTATGAAAGCTTATGTGCCGCTGGAAGAAAAACAATTGATGGAGCTGTTGGAGGTTCCTCCGTCATCCAATTTGGGTGACATCGCTTTTCCCTGTTTTATACTGGCCAAGCAATTTAGAAAAGCGCCACAGGCTGCGGCAAAGGATATTGCGGATGCGTTTACCCATCCCTATGTCCACGCAGAGGCTGCCGGGCCGTATGTGAATCTGAGATTCGACAGGGATTATTATGGCCGCTTAATGATGGAGGAGCTGGACCAAGGGAGCATGCCGGATGCCGGAAATGGAATCAAAGTGGTGATCGATATGTCATCTCCCAACATTGCGAAGCCTTTCGGCATCGGCCATTTGCGTTCAACCATGATTGGAGCGGCCTTATACAATATGTATAAATTGGCAGGTTACGATGTGGTCAGTGTGAATCACCTTGGCGATTGGGGCACCCAATTCGGCAAGCAAATTGCCGCTTACAAAAGATGGGGGGATGACACCGCACTTTCGTTAGACCCGATCGGAGAATCACTTCAGCTCTATGTGCGTTTTCATGAAGAGGCGGCAAACGACGATACACTTGAACAGGAGGCTCGGGACTGGTTCCGTAAGCTCGAGGCGGGGGATGAGGAAGCGCGGAAGCTGTGGGCATATTTCGTGGAAGTGAGTATGAAGGAATTCAACCGGATGTATCAGCGGCTGAATGTCTCTTTCGACCATACGCTTGGGGAGAGCTTTTATAATGATAAAATGCAGCCTGTGGTAGAGAGCTTGAAAGAACAGGGTTTGCTTGAAGAAAGTGACGGAGCGCTTGTGGTTCGACTGGACGACGAGGGGATGCCTCCATGCCTGATCATAAAAAAAGACGGAACGACGATCTATCCTACTCGGGATTTGGCAACAGCGATTTACAGACATGATGTCATGAAGGCGGACCGTTTATTGTATGTGGTGGGAAGCGAGCAAAGGCTGCATTTTCAGCAGGTATTCACCGTACTCCGGCGGATGGGGATGGATTGGGCCGACAGCTGCACTCATGTACCGTTTGGCTTAATGAAATTCGAAGGCAAAAAAATGTCCACGCGTCGTGGCAAAATCGTTGTCCTTGAAAAGGTGCTGGATGAGGCGGTCGCTAGAGCCATGGCGATTATAAATGAAAAGAATCCGGATCTCGAAGGCAAGGAAGAGGTGGCAAATGCTGTCGGGATCGGCGCGATTATTTTTGGCGACCTCAAAAACAACCGCGTGAATGAAGTGAATTTCTCATTGGAGGATGCGCTGAACTTTGACGGAGAAACGGGACCCTATGTCCAGTATACCTATGCCAGAACGCAAAGTGTCCTTACAAAGGGAGCTGCTGCGGTTGAGGCGACGCATGAGGTTGCAGCTCCAGATGCAATAGGGGAAATGAATATTCTTGGAGATTCGGGCTGGGAGCTCTTGAAGCTGCTGACGATATTTCCGGAACAACTCCTGCGCGGCATCCGCCATAATGAGCCTTCGGTTCTGGCTCGTTATGCATTGGATGTGGCGCAGTCTTTCAATCAATTTTATAATAAGGAAAGAATTGTAACCGATGAGCAGTCAACACGGAGCGCAAGACTACGTCTGACACATTTGGCCGGCGCGTCCTTATCACGGACGATGAAGCTGCTGGGTGTGCAGACACCTGACCGGATGTAAATAGGGCTTGAAGCTGGAGAGGAGATTTCAGGCTTGGCGATTGCGGGTTTGGAGAAAGGGATTACAGCTGAACTGGTAACTGTGACGGATGCCGTGAAAGTATACGGCAGGCATAAAGTCTTGCAGGATATTTCACTGATAATAAAGCAAGGAGAATGTACGGCCCTGGTAGGCAAGAACGGGTCAGGTAAAAGCACTCTGCTGAGAATGTTGGCAGGCCTGATCCGTCCTACGACGGGTATTCGGCAGGCAAGGGAAGGGAGGCTTGTTACCGGTTATGTTCCGGAACGGTTTCCGCCCTTTACCTTCACTCCATGGGAGTTTTTGCTCAGTGCGGCAGCGATTCGCGGGATGGAAAAAAGGGCTGCGGGACAGGAATTGACAGATTTCATGAACCAACTCGGTATGGAGAATTTTATGCATGTTAAGATGACTCAGTTCTCCAAGGGAATGCTGCAAAAGATTAATTTGATCCAAGCCTTGATGGGCGCCCCTGACTTGCTGCTGTTGGACGAGCCATTGTCTGGACTCGATATCAAAGCGCAGGAAACGCTGCTGCGTTTATTGGCTGCGCTGAAACGAAGTGGAACAGCCGTTGTCATGTCGGTTCACGAATCCACGCTGATTGAGCAGATTGCAGATCGTGTCTTGCTGATGAAAAACGGACGGATCATCAAGGAAACATCTGAGACAGCCCTAGCGGCATCATCCGTAACGAGGATTGTTTTCCGAGGAATTGATCCCGGCACGGCTCAAGGATTATCGAGGCTTTCAGAGGCTACTGATTATGCGGCAGCGGAAGGCATTTATGAGCTTGAAGTATGGTCTGACGCGACCGATATCATGTTACGCCGAATCCTGGACAGCGGGGGTTCGATTGTAATGGTGAATCCGCAAGAGGGAATGGACATTCTCTTGAAAGATGGACTGAATGGTCTCCTGAATGCTGCGAAGGGAGATCGATAGACTTGGTGGCATTAGCCCGTTTTTTATTAAAAAGCTATACTCGCAAGCACGCATACTTTGCACCCCTTGCCGGGACTCTGATCGCGATGTTCCTGCTCTATTCCTACAAACCCAATCCGGTGATGGACAGCTACGCGGTCACATCCGTATTTTTATTTATCGGCGCATCCTGGACGGGCTTAACTTTTCTTAATCACGGCAGCCCGCAGCAAGAGCAGCTGCACATCATACATATCGGCAGTATGAGAAGGTATATGTTCAGTCAACTCTTGGCTATGCTTATTCCTATCGTTCTTTTCGCCATACTATTTATTGTTTATCCGATTTTGACGCATATGTTCGGAGAGCCTGTCCGGCTGCAGCAGCTTTTTCAGGCCACCTGTGGGCATCTTGTGATGGGAATGCTCGGTATCATGTTATCTCTCTTTTTTCAGAGGGCATGGATGCCAAACGGCACTCAAGCTACGGCACTCCTTCTTATTCTGGTCATTGTCTCGATTGGAGCCAAACCCATTATCGCTATACTTCCAATATCGCTTGCCTGGCTTCACTGGCTCTTGCCTCCGGTGTCGCCCATCATGGATGGGCTTCTAAACAGCAGTAAGTCTGCTCCCGGCGAAGTGTGGGGAATGATAGGATGGAGTCTCATTTATATTCTTTTACTTGGTGTGGCATACATGGCTATTTCCATTCGCAGAGATGCAAGAACGTAATCTTTCTGCGTATGAAAATCTAGGTATGAGTGCCTGTTTCACATTACTGGTTGATGATTGGATGGACATCCTTTAACATGGAACTATACGATGTCATCACGGGTTGATGGGTAGGAGGGTATGATGAAACAGACACGGCTCTTGGATAGCGAACATTCCAAGGAATTATTTGCTTATTTCGGACTCGCGGTATACTATTCACAGGCGCTGGAACAGCAGCTTGTCAACTTGTTAATGCTGATGAAGATCTCGCAGGGGAAGGTCCCCACGGAGGAAGATCTTGCCGATCTGTACCACCAAAAGCTCAGCAATTCGCTCGGACAGCTGGTGAATGAAATTCAACACCATTTCCCCTTCTCTGAGGCGGAGACAGAGCAATTGAAGGAAGTTTGGAAGTTGCGCAATTATATCGTTCATGATTATTTTAAGGAGCGTATCCAGGAGACCTTTAGTCCGGCAGGCCGGTCGAGAATGATCCGGGAGCTTACGAGCTTCAAGCAGCAGGCTCAGGATCTGGAACGCAAGCTTCAAAAATATACGAGTGAACTGTACGTAAAGCTCGGTTTGGATCAGGAAGCCGAAAAAGGTGAAACGCCAACGCAAGTATAATGAAAAAACGCGAATGAGATGTCGATGCATTGCCAATAATATGAAACATTTACGAGACCGTCTCCGTCAGAGAGAGTGGAGGTGATCGTTGATGCGAATCAAGAACAAAATAGCCACAGCTCTTCTTGCGGTCTGCTGCCTGGCGACTGCGACCTCGGCATATGCTTTTTCGGATATCCAGGATCCCCGGCAGGAAAACATAGCATCATACCTGCAATCACAAGGCATCATTCATGGTGTGGCACCGGATCGTTTCGCGCCATCGGAAAAATTATCGGCTGCCCAGGGTGTCCAGCTTCTGGTTAATGCGATGAACTTAAAGGCTGCGAACGGAGGAACTGCTTCAGGTTCCAAGGTGAATATACCTGAAAATGCTTGGTATGCGCAGGCTGCTGGCATTGCGGCGGATAACGGGATTCCCATTAGCCAAATCCGTGACTGGAGCTCCAAACTGACCAAAGAACAATTTGCCGGCATGTTGCATAAAGCCGTCACAGCAACGGGGGAGTACCCGATTGTCGAAATGTACCTAGCTGTGGCAGACGATGACGAGATACTTTCCGAGAATAAAGGGGCGGTGCAATTTCTGCTTCTTACGCATATCGCTAAGCTTGATGAACAGCAAAATTTCCATCCCAAGCAGTATATCTCCCGTATGGAGGCGGCAGAAATGATCTACAATGCTCGTCAGTTCATCCAAAGCAAAGGCCCGCAGGATCCGGGGGAATCGGAGAATGATGTTTCCGTTCAAGTAAAAAAGATTAATGATGACGTCAATCAAGTCATTCTTTCGAAATCGGATATGCCAAATCCGGGTTATGGAATCGTAGTGGACCGTATTGAGTTTATTTCCGGACAGAAAGCTGTTGCATATTATCATTTCACAACACCGGAGCCGGGAAAGATATATCCGCAAGTCATCTCGACCGCCAAAGCTTCATTTTATGTGGATAGCAAGTACAAAGTAAGTGTAATACAGAGTCCGGGGCAGGTAGAATTGCCGATATCGGCTCCCGGGATCGACAAAAAATCTCTAAAGTAGTCTTATCGATTAGAGCCTTTTCTCCGCTTCCGGGGAAGGGGCTCTTTCATATTTTCTAATAGCATCTGTTAAAAGTATCAGATTTCGTTGACCAGGCAAATAGTATTCCCCACTTGCAAGCGATTACAATGATAGCTAAGGGGGGAAGCTTATGGCGCAGCTCGCAACTATAACAAAAGTAGAGGACGTAAAGAAAAAGCGGGGAGTCGCTTACCGGATGATCAAACAGTGGGATATCCAGCTGATGGTCATACCGGCGCTGATATTAATTTTTATTTTTTCCTACATACCAATGTACGGTGTACTCATGGCTTTTCAGGATTACAGCATTTTTAACGGTTTTTGGGCAAGTCCTTGGGTGGGATTCAAACATTTCAACATGTTTTTTCATTCGCCTGAATTTTGGCCCATTGTCCGCAACACCATCGTTATCAGCCTGCTGAAGTTTTGCATCGGATTCCCGGCACCGATATTCCTGGCGCTGATGCTGAATGAAGTAAGGCATATGGTATTCAAAAGGGTCATCCAGACCGTAAGCTATTTGCCGCATTTTCTATCCTGGGTTATCGTCGCAGGTTTTGCGATGTCAATCCTGTCCACAGATAACGGAAGCCTGAATATTTTGCTGCAAAAGCTGCATTTGATTCGGGAACCGATCGGATTCTTGGGCAAAGCCGAATACTTCTGGGGCATTCTAGTATCCACGAGCGTGTGGAAAGAAATCGGATTCGGTTCTATCGTCTATCTGGCTGCCATCGCGGGTATTAACCCGAGTCTTTATGAAGCGGCGGCGATGGATGGAGCGGGACGCATCAAACAAATGTTTATGATTACGATTCCTTCCATTATTCCTGTTGTGGCCATCTTCATGATTCTGGCTATCGGCAACCTTCTGAGTGCGGGCTTTGAAGACATTCTCCTGCTGGGTTCCAATCCGGTGTTGAGGGATGTGTCTAACGTAATCGATACCTATGTGTATAGGGTGGGGATTACGAATCAGCGCTTCTCTTATGCTACGGCGGTCGGATTATTCAAGGCCGTGATTAGCGTGGGGCTGTTGACTTTCGCCAACATGTTTGCTCGCAGATCCGGAAACAGTCTATGGTAGAATGCATGATTTGACACGGGAGATGACAGGGAGGCTGCAATCGAATGCATAGTAAAAGCTATGGCGATAGGATATTCAGTTTTTTGGTATACGGATTTCTGACATTATTGGGTTTCAGTACCTTCTACCCATTCTGGAACGGGCTGGTCATTTCGCTTAATGACGGAATGGATACAGCTTTGGGCGGCATCACTTTTTGGCCGCGGCAATGGTCGCTCGAAAATTATTACGTCGTCTTTAGAGACACACGAATATTGAACGCTTTCTCCATCAGTGTGATGAGAACCGTGGTTGGCACAATCCTGTCCGTACTATGTACAGCAATTTTTGCTTACGGTATGACGAAAAAAGAACTGATCGGCCGCAAATATTACATGGTGATGTGTATCGTTACGATGTATTTCGGCGGAGGTTTGATCCCTACGTTCCTGGTAGTACGTGGATTGGGTCTGATGAACTCTTTCTGGGTATTCATCATACCGGGTCTGATCAGCGTGTGGAACATGATCATTTTCCGGACTTTCTTCATGGGACTGCCGGATGGGTTGGAAGAATCGGCCAAGATTGACGGTTGTGGTAACTGGTCTACCTTTTTTCGGATTATCATGCCGCTGTCCGGACCGGTCATTGCTACCCTGGGTCTATTCACAGCTGTGGCGCACTGGAACGAATGGTTCCTTCCAAGTATCTACATCACCAACGAGAAACTGCTGCCGATTCAGTCCATGCTGCAGCAGATCCTCAGCACCAATATTATGACTGAGCAGATGTCCAAGCTGGATTCCGCCGCGCAGAGCCGAATGTCGGCGATGAAGAGTGTTACGACAAAGTCTTTGTCCATGGCGACGATGATGGTTGCGACACTGCCGATTATCGCGGTCTATCCTTTCGTGCAAAGATACTTTGTCAAGGGCGTATTAGTAGGATCGCTCAAAGAGTAGAGTTTAGAGCTTAAATGCTTTAAACATAAATTGAATTTTTGGGGAAAAGGGGTTATTAAATGAAAAGTTGGAGAAGATCGCTGATTGTGTCGCTTGTTTTCTTGTGCACAACAGCCACCGCTCTCTCAGGCTGCGGCGGAAGTGATAACAAGTCAGCCGAGGGAACAAACAATAATGCAGCGAAGGTCGAGGACAAGACGGAAAATAAGGAAGGCGCTGGCTCCGAGAAATTCGAGCTTGGCAGCTCACCGCTCGATTTTACCTTCTACGGACATTATGACTGGTATACGATGCCTTCATGGGGGGCTGACGAAGCAAGTAAATGGATTCAAGACAATAAGAAAGTCAATATCACCGCAATCAACTCGGGGGGCAACGCGGCACAAAAATTAAATACCATGATTGCTTCCAAGGAACTTCCGGATGTGATCTGGACAGACCGCGGTACCGATGTTGAGCGCCTGCGCGCAGCAGGAATGCTGGTTTCGTATGACGAATATCTCGATAAATATCCTAACTTGAAAAAATGGGCAGGGGATTCTACTCTGAACATGCTTCGCTCAAGCGATGGCAAGCTGTATCAGTTCCCGAACTGGTATACTTCGCAGCCAGCGGGTAATGCAGGTTATCTGATGAACAGCAAAATGTACAAAGAACTTGGCTCGCCTAAGCTCGAAACAACGGATGATCTGTACAATTACTTGAAAGCAGTTAAAGCCAAGTATCCGAATGTCGTACCTTTTGAACCGGATCTAGCCAAAGATGGTCAAGGCCTGGATATTCTGTACTCCGCGTTCGGCGAAGATCATTCACCGGTGTATTTGAGAGAAAGAGCAATACCTAATGGCGATCAGTTGACTTCCGTCTTCCAGGATCCGGTATACCGTGAATCCATGCAGTTCGCTTCGAAGTTGTTCCGCGAAAAGCTGATGGCACAGGATGCCTTGACGCAAACGAAAGACCAAGTTCTTGAAAAAGCTTATACAGGGCGCTTTGCCATTGCAGCTGGCGCAAGCCCGACGGAATACGGCAGCAAAGGCGACGTTGAACTCAAGAAGAAGGACCCGACTGCCGGTTATGAAATGATTTGGCCGGTTCACAAGGAAGGTCTCGACAAGAACAAGATCTGGACAGGAAGCTACAACCAGCTTGGATGGAACGTGGCTCTGATCACCAAGTCCGCCAAAGATCCAGAGAAAATCTTTGCATTCCTTGATTGGCTGACTGGCGAAGAAGGAAGCCGTGTAATCATGTGGGGACCTGAAGGCATTCTGTGGCAAGGTACCGATGAAGAAGGTTATCCGAAATTTACCGATGCGTACATTAATGACGTTGAAAGACGCAGTAAAATTATGGACGCTACGGTTAACCTGCAGTGGAACGGCAACACCGTGTATATCGACAAATCCAAAATGAAGTTCGAAGCAACGCTTCCGGCTGAAAAACAGAATTGGGAAAGCCGTTACCAATCAAGCATTACTTGGAAAACGCAGTATAATGCAACGGCATTCGTCAATTTGAACCCAATGCCGGACACTGAAGAAGGTATCGTGCAGCAAAGCGTAGATGAAATTTTCTCTGAATCCAGAGCGAAAGCTTTGTATGCAAAAAGCGATGAAGAAGTTCTGTCCATTTTGGATAAAGCCGAGAAGGATGCCATGGCTGTAGGCTATGATAAACTGCTGGCATTCAAAACTCAAAAATGGCAGGAAAACCTGAAAAAGATCAACGGAAATTAATGATAATAAATTGTACTAAAGGATTAGATAACTCTCTCAGGGATTTGAAAATATGAATCGAGTAGGGTGAAGGAAAACTTTGGTTCATTTTAGCCGAAAAATGGTATAGTTAAAGCAAGCTGAGCGCAAGCCGTCCCTAGGGGCGGCTCATGCGTTTATGAGGCGAAATCCATGTACAGGATTGATAGTAGTTAATTATTCGGTCAGGAGATGGTTTCATGTATAAAACCTTAATTGTAGATGATGAAATCCTCGATTTGGAAGGAATGAGGACCTTCATTCCTTGGACCGATCTGGGCCTGGAAGTCGTGGATGCCGTCAATAATGGTTTTGAGGCCATGAGCGTATTAGAAAAAGAAACGATAGATGTCTTAGTAACGGATGTACATATGCCCAGCATGTCGGGGCTCGAGCTCGTCAAGAAGGCCAAAGAGCTGTACGGCCGGATTAAAGTCATTTTTGTAAGCGGTTATCAGGACTTTAATTACGTGAAACAGGCCATCTCGCTGAATGCATACAGCTATGTATTGAAGCCCATGGATGATCAGGAACTAATCGATGCTTTGAAGAAGATCGTAAAAGAGCTGGATGGTGAAAAACAACGGGAGAAGACCGAACAAGCTTATAGGCAGATTGCTAAAAACGAATACTTGCTCCAGCTTCTGGAAGGAGTTATCAACGCTGAGACTTCTGCGATTCTCCTGGAGCATTATGATTTGAAAAATGTGAGCTGGCCAGCCCGGGCCGCTGCAATGGAAATCGATGATATGAGCTGGAAACTCGATCCGCAACCGGAGTCTTTGAAGCAGGAATGGTTTAATCGGTTTTATGAATCTGCTCTGCCGCTGTTTGAAGCGGAGGGGATTCGTCATATATGCCGCACCTCAAAGCAGCGGATTTTTCTGTTAACCGAATGCGGAGACAAAGAGCCGGATCTCGAGTCCGTGGTTCAGCAGCTTCATGAGCAATATCCCTTTTCTGTCACCATTGGGCTCGGTGGCCGGGCGGAGCATTTGATAGCAATACGTGATTCTTACGGTGAAGCATTGGCTGCACTGGATTATAAGCTGATTTTAGGCAAAGGAAAAGTTATAGATCATGATAAGCTTAAGTTTGAAGAGCCTGAGGAAATGCCCAATACGGATATACCGCTTGAACCGCTCCTGAATGCGGTTCTCCATTATGACTTGGTTAAGATCAGTGACGAGGTCGATCGCTTTTTTACTTTAGCATCAGGGATGCGATCAAGGGTTCAGATTCAATTTTACGTCATGAATATTTGGATGAGGCTGGAAGGCCAACTGAAAACCGTCAGCGAGAATATGTTCCAAGCGCTGCAGCATGATGGACTCAGCAAGCCGGATATTATGCTGAAGTATGAAACCATCGATGATATTCGCTCATGGCTAAGATATCGCCTGTTCAGCTCCGCTGAAATCATTCAGAACAAGAGACAGAAGAAAAGTGCCAAGCTTGTAGAGGAAATGATCCGCTATGTGAAGCAGCAGCTGCACGACAATGTAACACTTAAGGAAGTGGCAGATTACTTATCATTTTCCCCTAATTATCTAGGCTCCTTATTCAAAGAGGTTACAGGGACCAACTTTAGCGAATATGTCATTACCTTGCGGATGGAAAAAGCGGGAGAACTGCTCAAGGACCCGCGTATTAAGATTTATGAGGTTGCAGATCGGGTGGGGTATCGATATATGCCATACTTCAGCCGCCAGTTTAAAGAGGTGTTCGGCATGACTCCGGGTGAATTCAGGAGAAAGATGTAGGCATGGACAAATTGAACCGCATAAACTCCGACAAGCGTTTATTCTTGCCTTTTGGCATGAAGCTGTTTATTTCCTATTTAATTTTGATCATTGTTCCCATATTTATTTTTGGTTATATGGCGAATACGATTCTTGTAGACCTGTATGGCAAGCAGATGAACACGAACTTGACCGGCACACTGGCGCAAATACGCGACAATATCAATTATAAGCTGGAAGATACCCAGCGCCTGTCCGACATCCTATATTTTGATGAGAGCATGCCGCTTGAAATTGTGCGATATGAAGAGGGGTGGGTCAGTTATCAAACGACAACCAAACTGCTAATCCCTAAATTCAGGCAAACGGTGGACTCAACAAACCGGAAAATTTGGATGAGCGTGTATCTGAAGAACGAGACTTTGCCGGAAATCTACAATAGCGATGACCCATTTTCGGATGCCTTGGCAAAGGGGAAACACTGGGGACTCTTTCATTTGAAGCGGATCGAGGACAAGCCGTGGTACAAGGATTTTCCGGAAGAGAACTATGGCAAAACGGTTGTGTGGCAGCAGGTGGAGGACGACAGCAGATTCGGAAGAATCTCGCTTCTTCGCAGGCTGGTGGACACGCGCAATCCAACGAAGCTGGAGACGATCGGCTTTGTGCGAATCAGTGTCTATCTCTCCGAAATTTTTCAGAGTGTTGATATCGATAAGATTGGGGACGGCAGCATGCTGCTGATTCTGGATGATAACAATCGGATTTTGTATGGTTCCGGAGATAATGTGCCTGATCTGCAGGCTGATTACAACCTGATGAATGTATCCCGATTCACTGTGCTTGACGAAGCGCTGCCGAAATTGAACTGGAAGCTTACCGCGTTGATTCCCGACACGGTTATCCAGCATGAAACCCGCAAGGTGAATATTCTTACCCTCGTCATATGTATCGCTAGTTTTTTTGTCATTTTGCTGGTGGCTCTAGGCGTCTCCAGGTTTTTTTCCAAGCGGGTATCCAAGGTAGTCTCTGTGCTGAACTTATTTCAGCAGGGGGATTTTCATAAACGGGTGCATTACAGAGGTAATGATGAATTTACCATGATTGCTGCGTCATTAAACAAGCTTGGCGAGCATACCGAACATCTGATTGAAGAGGTATACATGACTAATCTAAAGAAAAAGGAGGCGGAGCTGGAGACACTCCAGGCACAGATCAATCCGCATTTCCTGTACAATACGCTTTCTTCGATCAGTCGGCTTGCCAAGTTTGGTCAGGTGGACAAGCAGCATCAAATGGTCATGAATCTTGCCAAGTTTTATCGGCTCACACTGAATGAGGGGCAGACGATCATTGCCATTCACAAGGAGATTGAGCAGACACAGGCCTATATCGACATTCAAAAGGTGAAATACGGCGATCGCATGGATGTTGAGTTTAATATTGACCCGGGCATCGTCAATTTTGTCACCGTGAAAGTGATCCTTCAGCCGTTCCTCGAAAATGCGATGCAGCATGCATGGTGCGGGGACCGCATCTATATCCGCATCAGCGGATTTTATGAAGAAGAAACGGATTCGATCCGGTTCGAGATCATGGATGACGGCAACGGAATGAGCAAGGAGATGCTGCAGCAGGTGGACACAGCGTTGAATAACCCGGTGACGACTAAGAGCTCCGGCAGAGGACGAGGTTATGGAATTCGTAACGTGAATGAACGCATCAGGCTCTATTTCGGCAAAGAGTATGGTGTCCAGTTGTACAGCAGGCCCGGCATCGGCACGACCGTATTGATTCGGATACCGCTTCAACGTGCAAAGCACCATGCATCCTCACTTACGAATGAGAAATGGACCGGATAAAAGGAGATACCTCTCTTCAGTTCTAATCACTGGGAGAGGTTTATTTCTATGTATAGCCCTTAATAAGGGGATTTCACTTGGAAAAGTGTTTAGCTTAGAATGAATGTAAAAAGTTTTAGTAGAGGCAGCTTCTATGGTACGATTAATGCTAACGAACGATGGAGAGCAGGTTTGAATGGAATGACAGAACATAGACAACAACGTTTTCGTTTCAGTGAGGCCCCGATTTGGGAACTGCAGCGGAAGTATTTTGAAGAACAGGGACTTCGTGCATGGAACAATGATCAGGTTCCTCAGTATATTACCAGCAATCCGATGATTGCGGAGGCTTATGCCGAAATGATCTTCGGTTTTCTGCAGGACCGCGCAAGGAAGGGGGAATCGGTGGAACCGGTGACGATCCTGGAGCTGGGAGCGGGTGCGGGACGGCTTGCTTTTCACGTGCTGCAAAAGTTATGCGAGCTGCGTGATTTCGCAGGCATTCCGCTGCCTCCTTTCCGGTATGTCATGACCGATTTGCCGATGAAAAACGTGAAAAGCTGGGAACGACATCCCGCTCTTCAGAAATATGTTTCCGAAGGAATTCTCGATTTTGCGAGATTCGATGCCGCTGCGGACCATGAATTGAACCTGACTGTATCCGGAACGACGATCCGGCCGGGGGATCTGGCACAGCCGCTGCTCATTGTCGCCAATTATTTCTTTGACAGCATTCCGCAAGAGCTGATTTATGTGGGGGATGGGCATATTTTCGAATGCGACGTCGTTATCGATTTTCCCGAGAATCCAAAACGTCTTTCGCCGGCTCAGACGCTGGAAAGCATGAATCTAGACTACTCGCATCGGCGAGCCCCTGCCTATGAAGAGGAAAGTTTCGCTTATCACGATGTGATCGCCCTGTACCAACAGGAGCTGGAGGACTCCCATATTTTATTTCCGGCTGTCGGACTCGAATGCCTTGAAAGGCTGAACCGGCTGTCGCGGGCCGGATTTTTGCTTCTCACAGCCGATAAAGGCGACCATCGCCTGGAGAATTGGAAATTCGCAGAACCCCCTGAATTAATCCTGCACGGAAGCTTTTCGTTGACAGCGAATTACCATGCTATTGCGCATGTCATGGAGCAGCGGGGAGCGCATGCTCTTTTCACTTCCCATTATTATAAAAACTTGAACGTGGGCTGCATTCTCATGTTGGAGGAGCCGCTTAGTTATGCAGGCACCCGATTGGCTTACCGACGTTCGATCGAACGCTTCGGACCGGATGAGTTTTTTTCGCTGAAGGAGTGGGTGGATCGTCATCTGGACACGATGGGCCTGCAGCAGCTTTTGGCTTTTTGGCGGCTCGGCGGGTATGACGCGGAATTTTTCATCCAAGGCGCGAAGCGGTTCTCAAGTCTGCTGCCGGAGGCTGGCGACGAGGAAATGGCGGATATACGGCGTGGCATTCACCGCATGTGGTCTTCGTATTATGTGATGGAGCAGCGGTATGATTTGGCGCTAGATGCAGGGCTGCTGCTGTTCGAGATGGAGATGTATGAGGATGCAAACTATTATCTGGAAGCATCCCTGGAGGCGGATGAAGATGAGCCGGTTCCAACGGTGCTGTATTGCCTGGCCATTTGCAGCTATGAACTGGAGATGCTTGATTTGGCACTTGACTACACCCGCAAGGCATTAGTACTAGAACCGGAACATGAGGAAGCACTCGACTTGCTGCATGCCTTGAGCGGTGAAGAGTAGATGGTGGTATGGGTTGGATCGTATAAATAACAGGCTATAATGAAAATAAAAGACCCGTAAGAGGCCGCTTATTACATAAGTGCTTCTCTTGCGGGTCTTATTATTTTGATGAAAAAAATCATAACTCGCGTTAACGCCGTATGTGTTCTGTTTCCCGATTAAGCTAACGAAGGCGCCGAAGTCTGTGCAATTACGTTGTCGGTCGTTGATGAAGTGCCCTGCTGCAGTTGATACATTTGATAGTACCGGCCGCCTTGCTGCATAAGCTGATCATGGGTACCGCGCTCAACGATTTCACCGCGATGCAGAACGAGAATCTGATCGGCGCTGCGAATCGTCGAGAGCCGATGGGCGATAATGAATGTCGTACGGCCTTTTTTCAATACTTCGAGGGCGCTTTGGATCAAGCTTTCCGTTTCGGTATCGATGTTCGCCGTTGCTTCGTCCAGGATCAAGATCGCCGGGTCATAGGCAAGCGCGCGAGCAAAGGAGATCAGCTGACGTTGTCCTGCGGACAAGGTGCTTCCTTTCTCGACTACCGGTTCGTCAAACCCTTTTGGCAAGTGGGCAAGAATCCGTTCAGCACCCACGTCCCGTAGGGCTTTTTCGATTTGGTCGCGCGATATTTTCTCGTCGCCGAGGCTTACGTTCGAAGCGATGGTACCTGTAAATAAGTAGGGGTCCTGCAGCACAATGCCCATGTGATGGCGAATCCATTGCTTCGGCAGTTCCTTGACCTCTTTGCCGTCGATCGTGATGCTTCCCTTTTGCGGATCATAGAACCGGAACAACAGATTGATGATCGAGCTTTTGCCTGATCCCGTATGGCCGACTAGCGCGACGGTCTGTCCCTGCTGAGCTTCAAAATTGATGTTTTTCAGCACGTAATTTTCTTTTTTATAAGCAAACGATACGTTTTTGAACTCGACATTTCCTTTGTAGCGCGGCATCGTGCCATCCGTCACGTCTTCGCCCGGCTCATCCATCAGCGTGAAGACCCGGCCGGCTGACACCATCGAGGAATCGAGCGCCGCCAGTTGATTCACCATCCCGGTGATGGGCTGGAACAAACGGCTGAGAACGTCTACGAATGCGTACAACACGCCGAGAGAAACGGCCGTTCCTCCGGATAGCGAACCGAAGCCGAAATAGGCAAGGATCACTGCGAACGAAAAGCTGCGGAGCACATTGACCAGGTTGTGGGTCGTAAAAGCGTTCAGATTCAGCATTTTATTCTGATGCTTCATATAGTCATCGTTCAAGGCTTCGAATTCTTCCCGGGTCTGCTTCTGGCGGCGGAACACGCGGATGATGGACATACCTTGAATGGACTCGTTGATAATGGCGTTGATTTCGCTAAGGCGTGAGCGGATGATCGTATTGTATTTGGTCGCGAATTTCCGGTAAAGAAAAATCCAGACGATCAGCAGCGGCACGATAAACAGGCAAACCATGCCCAGGCGGACATCCAGCAGGAACAGGGCGATATAGACGCCAGTAATGTAGATGACACCAGAGCTGAAGTTAGCGAGCACGGCCACGAACAGGTCCTTGACCGCTTCCGTGTCATTCGTAATCCGCGAAACGACTTTGCCGGCAGGCAGCGAGTCGAAGAAATACACCGGCAATCGCTGCATATGCGCATAAACGTCGTTTCTAAGCTTTTGAATCACCTTATTCGCGGAAGATTGAAGCCAGTAAGTTTTGCCGAACTCCGTGAAGATACTGATAAGCAGGAAGATGCAGTATAATCCGACCAGCTTCAGAATTCCCGGAACTTCCGGCTTGTAAAAGGAATAAAGTTCGGCGGCGGACAGCTTCTCAGCTGGATATTGCGATACCTTGTCGCCGTATTTGATCGTGATTTGACCATCCGCGTAGGTACGCTCCCCTTGAGGAGCTTCCACAGGCTGGTTGATGAAGTAAAAGCTGCGTCCCGATTGCAGCAGTTGAATCTGGGAGCCTTTGCTCTCGCCTGCATCAAAGCGGTCGCCTCGTTTGTAGTAATGTCCCTGATATTCGGCGGCTTGTTCAGCCGATGTCGTCTCAAAATATGGCCGTTCGATGCCTAGCATGTGATCGTCGATCATGCTTTTGGCGATGAAGGGTCCGGCCAGCTCTGCTCCTACGCCGATGGCGAGGGCGATGAAGGCGGCAATGAATATGCCTTTGGCGGTCAGGGCGTATTGGAATAAACGTTTTCCCGTCCTGGGTTTAGGAGTCATAGGATGATTCCTCCTCGCTGCTCAAATTGTTTTCGACCTGTTGTCGTTCGAATTGTTCCCGGTACCAGCCGCCCCGTTCCAGGAGTTCTGCGTGGGTACCTTCCTCGACGATACTTCCTTCGTCCAGCACCACGATCCAGTCCGCATGTTCGATCGCGGAGAGGCGGTGGGTCGAGATTAGTGTTGTTTTACCGGAACGGTGCTCGCGAATGTTATCGACAATGCGTGCCTCCGTACGGGCATCGACAGCGGACAGGGCGTCATCCAGGATAAGAATCTCCGGATCGGAAATGAATGCCCGTGCAAGCGACACACGCTGTTTTTGACCACCTGAGAGGGATACGCCTTTCTCGCCGACGAGAGTTTCCAGTCCGTCGGAGAGGGTGTGCAAATCCTTGTCGAATGCTGCGGTTGCAATGGCTTGCATAATAATATCGTCATCAGCTTTATGCTTGCCGAACTGGATGTTTTCGCGAACCGACTTGGAGAAGAGAATCTGCTCTTGCGGTACGTATCCGATCCAACCGTGAAGCTGATCCTTCGCGATCAGCTCGATCGGGGTATCCGAAATGAGAATATCGCCGTTACCCGTCGGGTATTCATGCAGAAGCTGCTTGAGCAGCGTGGATTTGCCGCTTCCCGTTCTGCCGACGATGCCGAGCGTTTGCCCGCGGCGGAGGGTCAGGTTCACATGCTTCAGGTTATCTACCGTGGAGGTTGGATAACGGAAGGTGACGTCTTTTAAAGTAATCGTATCCGGTGCATTCACTTGGGTAGGGTGCGGAACATCCTGCACATCCGGTACGACGGATAATGTTTCATCGACGCGGTCGAGGGAAGCACTGCCGCGCTGCATGACGTTGATCAGCTCACCGATGGCAAACATCGGCCAAATCATCATCCCAAGGTACATATTGAAGGATACGAGGTCTCCAAGGGTAATTTGGTTTTTGAACACGAGATAGACGCCAAAGGCAAGACCAATCACGTAGCTGAGTCCCACGCATAAGCGGATCGTCGGCTCGAACAGCGCATCCATTTTGGCAACGCGCATGTTTTTGCGGTATACATCATCGGCGATCTCCTGAAATCTGCGCTCATCGGATCTTTCCTGAACGTAAGCGCGGATGACGCGCACGCCGGCAACGGACTCCAGTACCTGATCATTCATGTCGCCGAATGCATCCTGTGCTTCCGTATAGCGTTCATGAACTTTTTTGCCGTAGATTTTCATCGCCAGAGCAATGAACGGGAGCGGCAGGATGGCTGCAAGCGTCAGTTTCCAGCTGATGAGAAAGCCCATGGCGAACAGGATCACTGTCAGGTAAGCCGTCGAATCGGTCATGACCAGCATACCGAAACCGGCTGTATTGGCAACGGCGCGCAGGTCATTGGTCGCGCGCGCCATGAGATCACCGGTGCGGTTTCGCTCAAAGAACGGCGGAGTCATTCGCAGCAGCTGATTCATATATCGCGAACGCAGGATGCGTTCTACCAGATTCGCACCGCCAAACAGTTTATGCATCCATATGTACGTGAAAATATAAATCAGGATCAGTGTCACGAGAATAAGGACAATGTATTTCGTGAGTGAAGCCCATGAAATAGAACCGCGGACGATTTCGTCAATTGCGTTTCCAAGCAGCCGAGGTGGAAACAGCTCACCAATGCCGCAGATAATCAGCATGAACAGGCCGATTAGATAACGTTTCTTTTCCTGGCGGAAGAACCAACCCAGGTTTTTAAGTACGGAAAACAAAACTTTCACTTCCTCTCTTGTTGGGCCAAAGCCGGTAAATGCCTGGATAAGAACCAAGAAATTAAAAAAGGCATACCGCCCGTATCCGGACGATATGCCTTGCAATCCTAACATATATCATGCGCACGGTTGATGCGAAGGGCAACCGTGACCGAAGGAATGGTTAATGTTCAATGGCTCCTTGAAACCCGTTTCCAGATTTCAAAAGTCAGTTCCACCAGCAGGGTTGCACCCATATTCAATTGTCGTTTGGTTAAAATGATCATGATTGAAATTGAACACGTTGCTCACCCTTTCTTTGGTAATAATTTGAATTCAGACCTCGTATGCTGAGAATTTTATCACCCTCCTCCGGGCTCTGTCAATTTATATTTTTAGGAGTTAGGGCATTAATGTTATGATATATTGTATATAGGCTATTGTATGATCTAGTACAAAATTCATGGAAGGGACTGAAGCCTGATGAAACTTCGGATCAGTAACGACGCGGCAAAATGGTACATCAAGGAACTGGAGCTGCAACAAGGCAATGCGCTGCGCTTCTTTCCCCGGTACAGCTCCGGCGGAGGACTCCATCCCGGATTTTCGCTCGGAATATCCGTTGAAGAACCGGATCGTCCGCTGCTGAAAGAGGAACTGGAGGGCATTATCTTTTTTGTGGAGGAGCAGGACGGCTGGTATTTGAGCGGCTATGACCTGGTTGTTCGTTATCTGGAATCCCAGGACGACATTGAATATATTTATGAAGAGGATCAGAAAAATACGACTTCGAACGCCGGGTAGATATAAAATCAGAGTGATGGAAGGGGGGAGAAGCTTGTCTCATTTGGACCGTGATTTCCGTCAATATATTAAAAAAACATCCAAAATTACCGTACAGGTAGCCATCCTCGTGAAGAATAAGGACGGGGAAGTACTTTTGCAGCAGAGGGCGGGGGCTGAGGAATGGGGGCTTCCCCTCGGTTCGATGACCCCGGGAGAATCGCTGGAAGATGCTGCCCGCAGGGAGTTGTGGGAGGAAACAACCCTTACCGCACAAGACATGACCTTGATCAGCATGTTTTCAGGCCCTGAATTTAAGAAGGTGAGCAAGGGCGGCGATGAAGAATTCTTGGTCATTGCGCTATACGAAGCCAAAGGGCTTCAAAGTGAGCTGGACTTTAAGGCAGAGGTGAACAAAGCACTGCGTTTTTTCGGCGAACCCTGGTCTTCGGTGGATCTGCTATCTATGGCACTCTTGGGGCAGTTTCGCTCACTGAAGGATTAGATTCCAAATCTGTGAAATAACGCAAAAACTCCTTTCCGTAAGGGAAAGGAGTTTTTGACTGCTTATAGGCCCGAAAGGACAGGCTTAAATAGGATGGGTAAAATGGTCACCCTCCACAGCGAACTGAAAGTCGTCAATGTCGAATACCTGTACGGGTACCGAAGCATCGATAATGCGGTGAATCAGCTCAGGCTGATCCGTAAGCAAAGGTGTCTGTTCACGCTGGGAAACGAGGAGCAGCTCGGTTTCGACCGGATCGAAAAATTCGCCGTATGGTGCGGTATCCATTGCATTTACCACCGTAACTCGGGTGGTCTCGCCGATGAGTATGTAAGGACTTTTAGCCCAGGGCATATTCAGCGCTTTCTGGATTTTCTTCTTATTCAGCGGCTCATCGAGATAATCCAAGAGTTCCCTGACCTTTTCTTTGACATGCTTGTCATCTTCATCATTGCTCATCAATGGTTCATCGCTTGAAAGAAATTCATAAAGCTCAAGCAGGCTGGTATACGGTACCATATATTCAACCGGCACGGGTGTCAGCAGCAGTTCTCCGTATATTGCCAGCATGACCGCTTCCGTAACGAATTGTCTTGACATTTAGGGCCTCCTGAGTTCCCTGCTTGGTTGCAGGGTCTTTGGTTACAGTGCTTCTGGTCCCACAGAACGAGTGTGGCAGCTTAGAAATATATAATCACTGTAAGGAGGAAATGTCAACCGGGTGAACCATCCTGTATAGACGGGTAATATAAAAAAAGCCGAAAGATTGCGTTCAATATTGAAAGGGGAGTTGCAAGTCATTGAGTCACTGGAAAGCTTATTTTCAATTTGTTAAACCCTATACGAAATGGATTATTGTGACGCTGCTCATCGGGATCGTGAAATTTGGTATACCGCTGACCTTGCCGATGATTCTGAAATACGTCGTCGATGATCTGCTCATGAATCCCAAAATGACCGTTCAGGAACAAGCGAATCAGCTGTTTCTCATTCTGGGAGGAGCTTTAATTCTATTCGTCATCATTCGTGGCCCGGTCGAATATTTAAGACAGTATTTTGCCCAGCTCATTACAAGCCGCATACTGTTTGATATGCGCAACAAGCTGTATGCTCACCTTCAGCGTCTATCGATGCGTTATTATCAGAATACGAAGGTCGGGGAAGCCATTTCGCGTTTTATCAACGACGTCGAACAGACGAAAAACATCGTGGAAGTCGGCATGATGAATATCTGGCTGGATATGTTTACGCTGCTGATCGTCCTGGGGGTTATGCTCTATCTTAATCCGGTGCTGACACTGGTCTCCATCGCGATTCTCCCTTTTTACGGCATTGCGGTCAACATGCTGTACAAAAGGCTCAAGAAGCTGACCAAGGACCGCTCCCAGGCACTGGCGGGCATTCAAGCTTATCTGCATGAGCGTATACAGGGTATCTCCGTCATTCGGAGCTTTACACTCGAGCGCCATGATCACGAGCAGTTTAAAAATATTAACCAGAACTTTCTGAACAAGGCACTAGCCCAGACCCGATGGAACGCGCTGACGTTCTCGATCATTAATACATTGACCGATATAGCGCCGCTGCTTGTGATCGGTTACGGCGGCTACCGCGTTATTCATCACAGTCTTACATTGGGGACATTTGTTGCCTTCTTCGGCTACTTGGACAGGCTGTACGCTCCGCTCAAGCGGCTGATCAACTCTTCCACTGTGCTTACCCAAGCATCCGCGTCTTTGGAACGGGTAATGGAACTGATGAACGAGCCATACGATATCGTGGATGCGCCGGAAGCCCAAAAGCTGAATGCGCCGGCACGCAATATTACCTTCGATGGGGTATGGTTCAAATATAATGACGAGGCAGACTGGGTTCTCAAAGACGTCAATCTCGAAATCAAACATGGTCAGACAGTGGCTTTCGTGGGGATGAGCGGCGGAGGCAAATCGAGCCTGATCTCGCTCATTCCGCGCTTTTACGATATTCAGCAGGGAAGCGTGCGAATTAACGGCGAGGATGTACGGAAGTTAACGATGGAAAGCGTCCGGGGCTCCATCGGCATGGTTCTGCAGGACAACTTTCTCTTTAGCGGCTCCGTCAAGGATAACATCCTAGTGGGAAATCCGGATGCGGATCCCGCGAAGGTTGAGGCGGCTGCAATGGCGGCCAATGCCCATGAGTTCATCATGAATCTGCCTCAGGGATACGATACGGAAGTCGGGGAGAGAGGCGTGAAACTTTCCGGAGGACAAAAGCAGCGAATTGCGATTGCGCGCGTATTTTTGAAAGACCCGGATATTCTCGTCCTTGATGAAGCGACATCCGCGCTTGACCTGGAATCCGAGCATTTGATCCAACAGGCCCTGCAGTCGCTGTCTGTGAACCGTACGACATTGATCGTTGCCCACCGGCTGTCGACGATTACCCATGCTGATCAGATTGTGGTGATGGAGCATGGCACTATTACGGAGCAGGGAACCCATGCCGAGTTGATGGAGATTGAAGGGAGCTATGCACGATTGTTTAATGTGCAGCATCTTGAAGTATAAGACGGATTATTTTGTCAAAAAAGAGGTTAGCGAAGAGAACGGCGTTTTGTTCTCTGCTAGCCTCTTTTTTTGATGATTTAAAATTAAAAAGGTTAGAAAAAGGAGTTGGCAGCGATGACGAGAAGCAAAATTCCACTAATCAGTGTTCCGAACTGCCCAACCGAAAACGAACCAATTCGAATATGAGCAACCTTGCTCCCAAGCAGGACGCCTAACCATACAGTAATAAAACTAGCGATGGCGGCCGTGATGGCGATGAGGAGGGGAGGTAATCCGAGCAGTCCCGCACCTAATCCGCTGGTCAGAGCATTCGCCGAGAGAGCAATCCCGAGAACGATCGTCTCAGCCCAGCCGATATCACCCGATTGATCCCAATCTACCTTCTCCGGGTTTTTGAGTATTCCGCTTAATCCTTTCGCTGTTTCTCCCTTCTTCTCAGTCGGTGTGACGTTCTTCGGACGCCGAGGCATCGCGAGCAAAATGATGCGGATCCCGATGATGGTTAACAGGAAAGCCCCGACCAATATCGGAAATATCCCCGGCAAAACCTTGGAGACCCATTGTCCGAAATAGATTCCGGCTGCGCTGAATAGAAAACAGATCACGGATATCAGTACGTTGGACAATATACGTATCCGAATCCCCCGAATCCCATAAGTAATTCCCACGCCTAAATTGTCGATGCTGGATGAAATCGCCAAGCCCAGGATCATAAGCCAAACCATGTTCAAAATCCCCTCTCGAGTAGCAAATTCAGTTTACATGACAGTATATAGGGGCGTTGAGAAAAAGTGCTTATCCCAATGACATCTGTTGATAAAAATGCAACATGAACCTAAGCGCCGGCGCTGGGCAGTTGACGCTCTTAACTTCAGGCCAGAAAGGGATGTAATACAGATGGGCGGTTGCATACGGCCACTTTTCATTCAGATATGCTGTTGAGATTTCCTCAACACATTGCCGTGCTCGCATCACCAATTTCAAAATGCCGAATACAGTGTAGGAAAAGCTCATTGTGGGAGGTATGGAAATGAAGAATATAAAAGCTTTTTTAATAGGACTGGGATTTGGGATCATTGCTGTCGGAATGCTTCCGTTTTTATTTGCTGCAAGCTTGAATGAAAGTACCGAGGCGTACCATCAAGCAGAGAATGCGGGGAAAGGGGAAATCATAGCGGCGGAAATAACCCGGACCGGCTATGAGCGTAAAGAACAGTAGCCCGTAAAAAAGGAAGCGGAAACGAAAAAGCTGACGCCGATTGGATCATCGACGCCAGCTTGTTGGTGGATGCAACATATGAATTCGGTTGTTCTTTGAAGCTGATAACCGGGACAAGCTGTTTTTTCAGCTTCTGCCGATGATTAAGGAGAGAAGTCCTGCCGCGATAAGCGGTCCAACCGGTACGCCTTTGAAAAAAGCTACTCCCAAAACAGTTCCGACCAGCAACCCGGCGACAATAGTCGGGTTGGCAGCCATCAGTGAGGCTCCCCGTCCTCCCAGATAAGCAACCAGCATTCCAATGGCGATCGCGAGCAGCGACTTCCAGTTCAAGAACGATTCACCGATGGTCTGAAGGCTCATTTTTCCGCTTGCCACCGGCGTCATCACGCCAATGGTCAAGATGACGATCCCGATTGTTAATCCGTACTTTTCAAGCCATGGAAAGAACTGCTGGAGATGAAGTACCCGCAGTAGAAGCAGCACGATCATGGCAACGGTAATCGGTGCGTTGCTGCTTATAATGCCCAGAGCCGCCAGAAGCAGCAAAATCAGTGACGTCATATCCATTGGTAATCGCCTCCCGCTGAATTGGATCTTGACTGACAATAAATACCCTCTATACAGCAGTATTCTAAAACCAGTAAGAAAATATCCCTAAGCGGAAGGCTGATGCGTCAAGAATCATCTGATGCATGACCAGCTATTGAGACGGTTAGGAATTGGATGCGTTAATATGCTCCGCAATCAGCGTACCGTGATTGCGCCCAGTTTCGATAAATACCTCGTTCGCGTTGCGTCCGGAGGCAATGACGCCGGCAACATATAATCCGGGTACATTGCTTTCCATCGTTTCCGGATTGTATAGCGGTTTCTCCATGTCGCCATCGAGCTCGACACCACAAGAGGAGAGCAGCTTGCGGTCGGGACGGAAGCCGGTCAGAGCCAGAACAAAATCATTTTCAATGCTGCTGATTTCGCCGTCTTTGCTCTCGATTTTCACGGAAGATTCGGTGATTTCTGTTACGTGAGACTGGACATGCACGGTGATTTTCCCCTTCTGTACCATCGCTTCGAAGACGGGACGTACCCATGGTTTGATATTCTCAGACACCGTTTCACCGCGATAGATCATATCGATCCGGGCACCGACGCGGATCAGCTCCATGGCCGCGTCAACGGCCGAATTGCTTCCTCCGATAATGGCAACCTTCATGCCGCTGTAGGGATGAGCTTCACGGAAGTAGTGCGTGACTTTTTCCAGATCCTCCCCGGGAATGCCGATATAGTTCGGATGATCGAAATAACCCGTTGAAATGACAACGTTGCGGGCTTCATATTGATGGCGTGTGCCCGAACGGTCTACGGTTTGGACGAGAAAAGTCTGATCTTCTTTCCGTTCAAGAGTTAGGGCCTCCTCATACTGCGAAATGGCCAATCCGTAATGTTCCGCCACCTTCCGATAGTAGGCCAGAGCCTCATAGCGGAAGGGCTTATCATTGGACGTCGTAAACGGGATATCACCAATTTCCAGCATCTCGGCCGTACTGAAAAATTGCATATGGGTCGGATATAAAAATATGGAATGCACAAGGCAGTGCTTTTCGATAATTCGAGTAGACAAACCTCTGCGCTGGCATTCAATGGCGGCCGATAGTCCGCAAGGGCCTGCTCCGATAATAATGACGTCTTGCATGGTTTCGTTCCTCCTCTGACTATAAACAATTCACTTACCATCGTATCGTAATTTACTGACAAAAACCAGCAGCATACCCGGGATTCGAGGTTGACAAAATTGTGAATTGACATTTTTTGATTTGATAAACATATAATTAGATAAATATAAAATTAGATTATTATCTAAATGAATTACGATGCAATTCTATTCAAGTTTAGAGGGGTGAAGAAATGCAGCTCGAGAAAATCGTGAACTATCACAAAGCACTCGCCGATCCCACCCGGCTTCGCATTCTGCTGTTGCTGTCCGAAGGGGAGATGAATGGCCAGGCATTGGCGGAGAAGCTGAATATATCCCAGCCAACGGTCACCCACCATGCTGCGAAGCTGAGAGAAGCGGCGCTGATTACGGAACGCCGGGAAAAGAACACGGTTTATTTTGCCCAAAACCGCTATTTTATCCAGCAGCATGCACAAGCTTCGCTCCAATTCATTATCAAGGAAGGAGGGAAACAGATGTCTGAACCTGCGAATGAAAATGTCAAAGCTGCGGTGCTCCGCAACTTCTTCGCGAAGGACGGCCGGCTGCGCCAAATTCCTGCCCAATACAAGAAAAAGCTGATTGCGCTTGAGCACATGGTCGAGCAGCTGGAACCGGGACGAAAGTATACGGAAAAAGAAATGAATGAGTTCATCAAGCACTACCATGAAGATTTTGCGACGATACGAAGAGAATTCATTATGCATCAGTTTATGTACAGGGAAGATGGCATTTATGAGCTTAATCCGCGCGAGTTGTGGACCCGTTGGGAGAATGTGAAGTGAAAAAGGGCTTGACATTGATTTGATAAACTGGTTATGATGTCAGCATATGACAGGAAAGGAGACGATAAATCATGAAAAACAAAACATTAATTGGATCTGTTGTTGTTCGTGCTCATGCTCATGATATATCGGTCTCCTTTTATCGGCCTAAGAGGGTTCCCATGTTCTAATCCAACATGATGGATCTCTTGTTTACACGTGCCGCGGAGACTTTGAGTCTCCGTGGCTTTTTTATTGCTGCTTTTTGGGCGCAGTAACCCCGGAGCCTCTTGCTTCGGGGTTATTTTTGTTTTCCTGATCCAGGGATTCTGGTCAATCAGGATATGTTTTTTAGGATGAATACTTCCGCTGCCAAGCGGTCGAACCGATGTGAAAATACGTCGAATGACGTTTTTCTATATAAAAATCAATCAAACACCATTAGGGGGATTTTATTTGAACAAATTGATGCAATACGGCTGGAATAAGAGCTGGGAAAATGAATGGAACCAGGAAGACCGCTCTCATCTCCAACCAGGAAGAATAATCGCTGATTTTGGCCAGATGTACAGAGTTTATACCAGTGAGGGAGAAATATGGGGTGAAATGTCCGGGAAAATGAAGCATGCCCTTCAGACCGGCAGTCCATATCCTGCTGTAGGCGATTGGGTTGAACTGCAGCTGCTTGAGGGAGAGGATCGCGGTATTATTCACGGGATTTTGAACCGTAAAACCAGTATTTCGAGACAAAAAGCAGGAGCGAAGTCAGCACAGGAACAGTTGATTGCGGCCAATGTCGATATTCTTTTCCTGGTGACTTCACTTAATGATGACTATAATCCGAGAAGGATGGAGCGTTATCTCATTATGGCTTGGAACAGCGGCGTCAGTCCGGTCATTTTGCTCAGTAAAGCAGATCTGTGCGAGGATGCGGAGGTCAAGGCGGCGGAAATGGAGTTGATCGCACCGGGTGTTCCCGTGCATGCGGTTAGTGCGCTGGAGGATTTGGGTAAAGAGGCTGTGACCGGCTATTTGAAAGAGGGAGTAACCGTTGCTCTGACAGGCTCTTCCGGCTGCGGCAAATCGACCATTGTGAACTGGCTTGCAGAGGCCGATGAGCAACGGACGCAAGGAATCCGCGAAGACGACAGCAGAGGAAGACATACGACGACCCATCGGGAATTATTCCTGTTGCCTCAAGGCGGACTCATGGTAGATACGCCGGGAATGCGGGAGCTGCAGCTGTACGATGATGAAGGTGGTGGATGGGAGCAGGTATTCGCCGAAATTGAAGCCATCGGAGAAGGCTGCAGGTTCGCAGACTGTCAGCACGAGAATGAGGCAGGCTGCGCGGTACGCGCGGCTGTGGATGCAGGTGAGATCGATGAAAAACGTTTGCTGAATTACCGTAAAACCCAACGTGAGCTTCAGTTCCAATTGAAAAAAGAAGCGCGCAGTCAGCGGAAATTGAACCGGAAGGACCGCTCTTCCAAGGAACCGGTTCGCCGTAAATCTGCGTTTTGGAACAGCCGGATGGATGAGGAGTAGAACATAAGGTGCGGGATGAGACAATCATGATGCATATTGAATGTAAAGGCTTTCTTTTGAAGTAATAATTAGGCTTGCCTCACCAATATATAATTAGGAAGAAAGCTGCGGGAGGTGGAGAGAGTGGGTTTTTTACACTTGTTTTGGGGGTTTCTATTTCTGATTGATATCCGCATTAACGGTTTTGACGTATTGCCGGATGTAATCGGGTATGTCCTCTTCTTTCTCGGTTTCGTGAAACTGGAAAACCGATTCAGATCGCAGCATTTTCACAAGGCCAAGAATATGTCGGTAGGGATGATCGTTTTATCAATGATGTCACTTGTCCTATCGTGGACTTCTCCTCAAGCATGGGCATTTTACTTTTTGTTTATCACCATGCTCACCATCCTGAAGTTGTACATTGTATTTCATCTTTGTTATGGAATCAGCGACCTGGCCGGTCGCAGGGGTCTGCATGAATTCCAGAACAAGGCGATCCAGCGCTGGAGATGGTTTATAGCAGTCGCTGCGGCAGTTTTTATCATGATGCTTATTGCGCCCCTGGCACCGATGCTAGTCATGATAATGAGCATTGTGCTGCTGATCGCTTCTCTTGTGATCTACGTGTTGATGATGCTCTTGACCCGGGAAGCAGAACATGTGCTGCACCGCTAAACGGAATCAATGAAATAAGCAGGGGATTCCCGTCATGAGTATCGCCTGCTTCCGTAGATGAAACGGTTTTCTTCAGTTCGGTCCGATGATTAAAAAATAATCGCGTGGGTAAATATGTAAAACAGGAAAAATGTTCCTGAATGAATCTAAAGGGAGAGGATTAGCATGTCCATTGATCGATTTATTTTGAGAAAACTGGACTCCTGCCCGGAAGAACATACGCGTTCCAGTTTGCTGCAGCTATTCAAGATCCGAATACAAAAAGCGCAAAGGGCGATAAGATGGTAAACGCTCGCATCAGCATACAAGCGATAGCATTTGAAGGGGTCTGTTATACAGACTCCTTTTTGTTGCGATACAAAAAAAGTCCCTCTTAGTAGAGGGACAGTGCCAGCGTGTCATTTTCACTTTTGCTGTGCAGAATGGCTTCAGAGCCTTCGATTTCAATACTGATTAAGGAATCCAAACATTTTTTTAATGCTCTTTTACCATATTGAATCTTATTTTCTAAGGTGCCGCTGAGCAGCTTTAATATTTTTTGGACGGATTGTTTGTTTTCGGTTGTGAAGTAGACTGGGACCAGCTTGTTTTGGAAACTAATTAACATTTTCATAGAAAATCACCTCATTCGTGTTATTCCATATTGGTATTCTAACCCTCGATTATTAAAAAAACCTTAAAGAAAGCTTATAAATACTTAAATTGTGCACAAATTTTCAGAGATTCATATATTTTGTTCACACCTTATATCGTCAAAAATATGTGTTCATTTTACATGAAAAAGGATATTTTATCATAAATATGAATCAAAAACACTTGAAAATGATTCCATAAGCCTATTTTAATTTGGGTTTTAATCATTTAAACTAGTTAATTTGTCACAAATTGACATGTTTATGAACGAGTGATACATTATCATAGAAGTTATTGTAACCAATGAATCATAGATTTACAGAGAATAAGAGGTGTAAAATAGTGATTCTGACCGTAACGATAAGCCGCCGGGAGAGAGAATGGTTCGATATAGACGTACCGGACGACTACCCCGTCATTCAATTAAAGGAAATGCTCGGTATGAGAGTGTACGGCGAATCACCCCGTACCGGTCAGCAATATATATTGGAAGGAAAATTTCCGGACGGGCTCTGGTTTACGATCCGCGATTCGCAGGATATCGCCGAAGCAGGGCTTCGGGAAGGCTCACTGGTAAGGCTTCAACGTGCATTTTCCACGACAGATGAGGAAGCGCCTGTTTTTGGGAAAAGAAGCCTGTTTCAAAATGAGTCGTTTGGGGTAAGTGGGGATTAAGGGAGGAACTTTGAAGAAAAAAACGTGTACAATTACTTATGATGAACTGGAATATAGTTCGATATATACATAGATAAGTATGGGAAACAGAGGAGGAGCTGACGCATCATGAATGTGTTGTATCAACGCTCGCCAAGAATTAAGCCAACGCTTCGGGAAGAGAACGTCGAAATATTGAGGCCTCAGAACGAACCAAGTAAACCTTCTTTCTCTCTCGTATCGATTCTGCTCCCGGCCGTGATGACGATATTCAGTATTGGTTTTTATATATATATGAATTTGTCCGGGAAAATGGGCAACAACTACTATATTATGTTTCAGATGGTTTCTGTCATGATGATGCTGACATCCTATACCATTCCTTTCTTTGTTTATCTCGGCAATAAAAAGAAATATAAGGAACAATTGAAGGAACGTGTCCGTCTCTATCATGCGGAGCTAGGCAAACACAGGGAAGAATTAACCTTAGGGCATAAGGAACAGGTGAACGTGCTTTTTGAAGTTCACGGTGATCCGGATGTCTGTTTTCATGTTGTCAAAAACCGCAGCAGCGTCCTATGGGAACGATCTTTCGAGGATGACGATTTCCTGCATACGCGTATCGGGACCGGAAATCTTCCTTTTTATATGAAAGTGAAAGCGCCGCGGCCAGACGGATATGTCAAAGATCCTCTGATTGAAGCGGCGCAGGAGTTGGCGAAAGAGTTCGAGACCGTCCCGGATGCACCGATCGCGCTTCCACTGTTTCAGGCAAAGGTCATAGGTATCGTCGGCGATCGGGAGTCGGTCATGAATTCGCTCCGCGTCATGATTGCCCAGCTGACGGTTCGGCATTCGCCGGATGAAGTGAAGCTGGCCGCCTTTTACGAAGAAAAGGATGCTGAGGATTGGGACTGGATGCGTTGGTTCCCGCATGTCTGGGACGAGCATCGAAGCCACCGATATCTGTCGGACCGCCGAAGCACGGCCCATCAGCTTGCTGACGAGTTGTTCCAGCGGTTAATGCGCCGCAAAACTTCGCGGCATGAGCAGAAAAAAAAGACGGTAGAACTGCCCGTGCAGGTAGTCCTGTTATCCAGCGGACAGTTGATTGAAGAGGAACCGCTTTTTCCGCTTCTGCTTGAGGATGCAGCGGAGATCGATGCCTGTACCATTATTTTGTCCGACCGTAAGGAAGCCCTTCCGATGCAGTGCCATTTGATCGTGGATGTGAGCCGGGAACAAGGGCATTATTCCTTGAAACGGGAAGACGGTACATTTGAACAAATGAATTTCGTGCCGGACAACCTTGTTCTTGATAG
The DNA here is from genome assembly GCF_009807035.1 of Paenibacillus dendrobii. GTDB lineage: Bacteria > Bacillota > Bacilli > Paenibacillales > Paenibacillaceae > Paenibacillus_AQ > Paenibacillus_AQ dendrobii. Next base: position 1,686,952 of record NZ_WUBI01000001.1, on the reverse strand, counting down.
AGCAGAGGCTTTATCGCGTTACATGGCTCCAGTCCGCTTGAAGCGTTCTTTGGCTTCGGACATACCGGAAGTTCTGTCATTATTTGAAATGATGAATATGAAAACCGTATCGGATCTGGACGTGAAACGGCGCTGGAGAAACAACCGTTACCCGGAGAGCCTGCCGGTACCTATCGGGGTTCGTGCAGGCGGCAAAAAAATCAATTTGAACATTCATGATAAAATAGAGAGGCAAGGACATGGCCCGCACGGACTGATTGCCGGGACTACCGGCTCAGGCAAGAGCGAGGTTATCCAGTCGATTGTGGCTTCTCTGTCCGCTGAGTTCCACCCGCATGACCTGTCTTTCATGTTGATCGACTACAAAGGCGGTGGCATGTCTAATACGTTCATAGATTTGCCTCATGTCGTAGGGACCATCACCAATTTGAACAGCAGTTTGATGGAGAGGGCCAAAATATCTTTAAAAGCCGAGCTCGTCAGACGCCAAAAAATACTGAATGATGCCGGAAATCTGCAGCATATTGATGAGTATTACAAGCTGCTGAGACGGGAAGGCGGAGTACCACTCCCTCATCTGGTCATTATCATTGATGAATTCGCCCAGCTCAAAAAGGATCAGCCCGAGTTCATGGATGAGCTGATCAGCATTGCCGCCATAGGACGTACGCTGGGGGTTCATTTGATTCTTGCGACTCAGAAACCTGCAGGCGTTGTTGACGATAAAATATGGAGTAACGCACGTTTTCGTATTTGCCTGCGCGTGCAAGATGAAGGTGACAGCCGCGATATGCTCAAAATTCCGAATGCAGCCTGGATCAATAAACCAGGGCGAGGATTTTTGCAGGTGGGCAGCGATGAGATTTTTGAAGAAATGCAGTTTGCATGGAGCGGGGCTCCTTACGTGGAACAAACGGATTCTCCGGGACGGATCGTTCCGACCGAGATCGCGCTTAACGGGAAAAGGGAAAACCTGCTCTCAACGAGCATGTCCGCCGCCAACCTGCAGATGGAACAGCCTCCCAAGCAGCTGCAAGTCTTTATAGACAAGCTTGCCGCGGAGGCAAGAGAAGCAGGGATAACGAGGCTTCAGGGACCATGGCTGCCGCCGCTTCCGGACAGACTTGAACTGGAGGATCTGCCTGTCTTTAACGAGGTCCGACAGACTGAAGAGATGGAAGGGATTGTCGGGATCATCGATGATCTGCCTAATCAAAGCCAAAGGCCGCTTCATATGTCAATCCAACAAGGGCATTGGGCTGTATATGGAATGCCGGGACTCGGCAAAACGACTTTTGTCCAGACCTTGCTAATGTCCTTGGCCGGCAGTTATTCTCCCCTGGCGTGGCATGGCTATATTGTGGATATGGGGCGCATGATGCGTGATTTCACAGGTCTGCCTCATATCGGGGGCGTGATGATGGCTGAAGAGGATGACCGGATCAAACGATTGTTCCGTTTTTTGGTGAAGACGGTATCCCGGCGAAAGGAAATGTTCGCCGAAGCCGGAGTGAAGACCGCTGCTGCTTATCGCCGTTCCCAAACGTCTCTTCTGCCGCAGGTGATTGTTGTTATCGACGGGTATCTGAATTTTCGGAATTCGTTTCCTGAAGAGAACGATATGTTGGAGTATATTTTGCGAGAAGGAGGTAATCTCGGGATCACGTTTATGATTACCTCGAACCGCATTTCTGATATTTTTGAAAAAGTACGCAGTAATATTGCGAATTCCGCGACATTCGAGTTGGCAGACGCAGCGGATTATTATTATGCGGTTGGCAGACCGGCAAGACCTCCTGGCACCATGCCTCCGGGCAGAGGCCTCGTGAAGGGTCATGTTCCTCCGCTCGAATTCCAGGCTGCGCTGCCATCGACGGGCGATGATGAAGCGGGACGATCCATTGCACTCCGTAACCGGATAGGGACCATCGCGCAGCACTATCCGAACGTGGACGTACCGAAGATTGAAAAACTGCCGGAGCGGATTCAGCTCCAAGAGCTAATGCCGCATTTGGCAAGCTTCAAACCTTCTATGCAAGGGAATACATCATTTAAAGTCCCCATCGGATTGTACACCGATGATTTGGAACCCTTCGAGCTGGATCTGCTGGAAGGACCTCATTTCATTATCGCCAGCCCGATGGAGGGCGGGAAAACTTCATTTATGCTTGCATGGATGCTGTCTTTGGCATATCATTACTCACCGGAACAGCTGCATTTGTATACGGTAGATTCCCGTTATGGAAGCCGCGGCTTGTCTCAGATAAAGAATCTTCCGCATGTGCAGGCGAGCGCCGCACGGGAAGAAGAGTTGTCGCTGTTAATCGGCAATGTGTATGAACAAGTACAACGCCGCGGCAGCGAGGGTAATGAGGCTCCTGCCATTCTGTTGGCGATAGACGATGCGGATATTCTTGCTAAACAGTTGAATGACTTTACTATAAAAGAACAGCTCAGCACGATTGTCAGACTAGGTCGCGACCGCAATGTCCATGTGCTGTTGTCGGGCGTTCCGGCTGATTTTCCAACCTTTGGGGTGGATTGGTTCAATGATGTGAAATCTTGCCAAAGCGGTTTTCTACTCGGGACTTTAGACCCTAACGATTTATCGTTCTTTCGGATTCCTTTTTCGGAGTCCAGCAATGCCCCTGGGAGCTTGAAAATTCTTCCACCAGGACAGGGGTACTACATTAAGCGGAAATTTACCAGAATTAAAGCTGCGATTCCGTTTGATGACCAAAGGGACAACAATCACTGGGTCACAGAAATTCGTGACCGATGGCATGTTGTTGTTTGAGGGGAGGTGGCTCATAATGTTGACGATTCATGCTTCCAAACAGGATACAATTACACTTGATAATAAAGAATTCTTTTTTCTGGCAGGGATAGTGGGTTCTGACCGCCTGCTGGGTGTAGAAGACCCTTTTCAGGGTTATCTTGCAGAGGAAATTGCCGAAGAATGGGATGTCGTCAAAGCGTCTCTCCTGGATAAAGGATACCTTTTAGAGGAAGAAAACGGCGTCGAGCTGGCAATGCCTCCAAAGGTATTCTCAAGAGTGGCAATTGCAGGTTTAGCGGAACGATCCTGCTGGTTAAGGTATAAGCAGAACGATGAAGTATTTGAAGGATATCTGCATGCAACGAATGAACGTGTCATTCAAGTATGCAAATCCGAAAAAGATTTCCAGTACAGGTTAGATGAGCTGGGAACCGTCGAGGAAGCGTGCGAGAGGCTGATAGAGGAAATGAACCTGAAGGATTACTCTACAGCCGAGACGCCTGCCTTGCTGCTGTCGAAAAAGAAATTTGGAGAAATATACAGCCATGCATCCTCGCTCACGTTGGATGATTTATGTGACGAGCTTGCGGATGCTACGAATGACATGGAGGGTTCCATTGCGCTTGCCCGCTGTCTGAAATTCCGGACGGGAGAAGGCGAAATGCATTTATCCACATGGACTGGCAGCAGCTGGGAAACGCAAAATGCTGCATTTGTAGTCAATGATTCAATGAACTGGCTTGTCCGCATGAGCATGAGCGGAGATCAAGACTGGTTAACTGCCAGTCCTGCCAGCAAACAACAATTTCAAGAGATGCTGCTTCTATGGCTGAAGCAGTCCGCAGAATCAGATGGAAGGTGATGATCCGTGCGTATTTCTGTTGAACCGGAAGCACTCCGGGCTTTAAGTCGTCAATTGGAGCAGAGCAGTGAGCAAATCCGCCAAATTACTGCTTCATTAAATCAGGCTTTAGGATCGTTAATATGGGAAACTTCTATCCGGCAATCTCTCTTGAATCAGTGGCAAGCCGCGAATCAGCAGGGAGAACAGCTATATGCTCTGCTGAATGAATTGGGAAGAAATGTGCTCAAAAAGGCAGGGCAGTTCCAGACTGCGGATCAGCAGCATCATTCTATATTGGGCAGTTCGGCATTCTATCATTCTCCAGTTGCCAGTTTCCGGGCTACAAGTATCCAAGGGGAGAATTCTATTCTTCCCGGTTACGGTGGAAGCAATATTCCGATCTCGAATCCGTCTTCTGCCGTTACGGCCGTGCAGGAACAAGGCGAAGGTGAGAATGGGGTAGATGTTGGCTGGGGATATGAGGGTCCTACGACGGCAGGCTGGGCTACTCTTGGCTATGGGGCGCTGATGCTGGGCACGATGGTCAAAAGCGGATTCAATGTCAATATGAGAAACAATGGTTCAGTCGCGACGATCAAGGGAGCACGCTCAGCTTTTGCGTTAAATGAAGGAATCAAGGGGACTCGCTATACGTTAAATAATGCTGCGAAAAATCCGCAGGTCTGGAAATTCGTAGATCCGAAAATTGCTGCGAAAGAGTCGCTTTCCATCAAGGGAATCGGCGGAAAGCTGGGGTATGCGGGTCTGCTGTTCGATACTGGCGTTTCCGGATTTCAGGATTACAAGCGCGGAGGAGCAAGCCGGGCGGCGGCAAGCGTACTGGTGAACGGAAGTTTGGGGCTTGGAACGTTGGCAAGCAGCGCAGCCATCGGCGCCGCGGTCGGCTCAGCCGTTCCCGTAGCCGGAACGGCTGTGGGAGCGGTAGTAGGCTTGGCTTCGGGCGTCGTTATATCGGCTGTTACTGATATTGAAATCAACGGCAAATCGCTGAAGACCTACGCGGTTGATGGCGTGGATGCAGCCATTGACGGAACTGTCGAGGGGGCAAAGGCCGCAGCGGAAGGTGTAAGCCACGCGGCTAAGGAAACCCTTCAAGTGGTTTCGGATTCCGTTAAGGCCGTGTCTCAAGGCGCCAGCGAACTGGCGGAGCAGGTGAAAAATAAAATGGGCAGGATCGGCAGGATATTCGCCTGAAGCAAAGGAGTGAGGACCTGAATGAACAGCGGCATTTCTCAGCAAAAGCAAAGTTCAATAGATGATTTTACCGGGGTGTATCCACTTCGCATCATACGATCCCAAACGGTGAGTCTGCTCTTGCTCCCGAACGTGTTGCTGCTCATTCTGGCTTTTGCAGATCCTTACGAAACATTGTGGGCATGGATGCTGCTGGCACCACTTGCCGTACTGGATATCTTCGGCCTGATTGTATTGATTTCCCCAGGCAGAATGCAAACATTCCATTTGTTTTTTCTTGGTATGCTCGGAATATTGGGTTCGGCAGCTTTCACGGCAGCTGCGAATAAGCTTGCTTACGCCACGCTTGGCATGTCTTCGCCATGGTTTCTAATTGCAACGGGAGCCGGATATTTCCTCGTATTCGGGTTACTGTACCGCATACATATCAAATTATTGTACGGAGGGTATTACTCCCGGGAGGAACATGAGACGTTATCCGGAGAAGGCAAAGGGCTTCGAAAGTCACAAGGGATTATTCTGGCCTGCTCCGGTGGAGGGATTCTGGTAGGAAGCATACTGATCAAGGCACTTGGAGGATATAACATCAAGATCATGCTGATCATGCTGCTTCTGTTGCTGTTTGCATTGGCTTACATGATGTTCGCGAATAATCTTCATAAGTATATCTTATTGAAGAGAGGACACTAGCTTTCCGATTTAGGGATTCAAAAAGACATATACATATTGTCAATAGAGAGGATGGTTGAACAAACGATGGAGGAACGGGATCACACGAAATCATTGCTTCCGCTCGGATCGGTAGTTCTGCTGAAAGGCGCCCAGAAGAAGTTAATGGTTTACGGACGCAAGCAGATCCAAATGGAGAGCAACACCTTGTATGATTATTTGGGTGTTGTCTATCCGGAAGGATACATCGACCCCAACTATACTTTTTTGTTCAATCATGAGGATATCGACAAAATCGAATTTACCGGATTCTCCAATGATGAGGAAGAAAGATTCCATAAGCTACTGGAAGATGTTTCAATAGGATAACAAGCGGGTATAAGGAATCAGGACTAACGACTTTAGATAAAATTGGGAATTTATAGTATAGTCTAGATCGATGTTTGAAGAATTCAATCGAACTTTGAAGGAGGCACATGATGGCAGGACGTATCTTAATTTCCCCTGAGCAGATTGATACGGTGGCGAACCAGTTCAAGCAAAGCGGCGAGCAAAGTCAGCAAATCGTTACTGGCTTGACGCAAGCCATTCACGGCATGGAAGGTCAATGGGAAGGGATGACCAAACAGCGCTTTTTCCAGGAATTCCAGGAAGCGGGCAAGCAAATGCAATCCTACGTACAGATTCTAAATAGCATTAGTCAAGAGTTGACGGCAATTGCCCAGAAATTCCGCACCGTCGACGAATCCCGATAAAATGTATGCTTATAAGTTCAAAGTATATGGGTTGGAACCAATCCTTATATTAGTGCAGAAACCGGGTGTTTGCGAACTCCCGGTTTTCTTGCAGTCTATTTTTGTTATGAATAAAGAGAGGGGATGTCTATGTCTTTTCAGCCTAATCCGGGAGATTTCATCCGCATCAATGGAAAAGCTTATACGGTGGGTCAGCATCCAGCCGCACCCGGTTTGGCCTATGCTCAAGCTGGAAGACAAGGGATCGTCTATCAGTTGATTCCAGTCGAAGGCGGACCGCAAGATGCAAAAGCCCTAAAAGTGTTCTTCCCGAAATTCCGTATCCCCGCCATGGTCTATCAGTCTGAAACGATGGAGATTTACAGTGAAAGCCCGGGCTTGCAGGTCTGCAGTCGAGACGTGCTCACTCCCGAAAGAAACGGAGAAATCATTGCCGAACATCCGGACCTGCTGTATGCCGTATTGATGCCTTGGGTTTACGGATTAACCTGGTTTGACATCATTGCCGACCAGCGGCAGCTGAAACGAATGGAAAGCCTATCGCTTGCAAAAGCACTTTCCGGCATTGGTTCGGGAATGGAGCAGCGTGGCTTGGCCCACTGCGATTTGTCTGCGCCGAATGTGATGCTTCCGTTTTTTTCTGAAGTTGATTTACCGGACAAGAGATCGGCTGTCGAATTGGTTGATGTCGAACAAATGTACAGCCCCAAAATGGATCGTCCCGATGTGTTGCTGACAGGGTCGCCAGGATATGCGGCGCATCGTACGGTGCAAAGTGGACTCTGGAGTGGCTATGCCGACCGGTTTGCCGGCGCAATTATCATTGCCGAAATGCTGGGTTGGTGCGATCCGCTGGTTGTGGATAAGTCATGGGGAGAAAGTTATTTCGACCAGCATGAAATGCAGAATCCATGTGAGCGATACTTCATTCTGAGAAAATCTCTGGAACGCAATTGGGGTACAAAAGTTGCAGAGCTGTTCACTCGGGCGTGGGAGAGTCAGGATGTCAGCAGCTGTCCGACATTCGGTGAATGGTTGGTCATTTTGTCGTCCTTGAACGAAGAGCAGCTTCTTCAGGATGAGATCAATATCGCGGCGGCGGCTGACGAGCGGAAGGAAAGAGAAAGAGTCCAGTTTCAGGATGCCGCTCCTGAAGTCGCAGCTGCATTGCCTGTCGCGGATAGGAAGGAACCGGTCTTGCCGCCAGCAGCGCCAAGCCCTAGCCGAAACGGCCAGGATAACGGCGTGGTTAACCGATTATTCCTTCAGGCGAGGGAAATGGAACAGGCTGGAAATATCAAGGGCGCGCTTGAGGTCTATCGGTCGGCGCATCATTTCGTGCAAGCAGGCTCTCCGATGCAGATCGAGCTGGAAGCTGCTATACAGGGACTTGAGGAGACGTTACATCCGAAGCCGGAGGAAGTAGATGTGAAGAAGCTCCCCTTTTATCGTTCCCGCAAATGGATCGCTATCGCTGTTGCGGCACTGATTCTCATCGGCGGTTCCGGTTTTACCGTGAATCAAATTTTGGCAGACCGGGCAGAAACCCGTCAGAAGGAAGCAGAAGCGACAGAAGCCCTTGCAAAACAGCAGGAAGAAGTCAGGTTGGCAGCGCTTCGGCAGCAGCAGGAAGAACAGCGCCAGAAGGATGCAGAGGAGCAAAATCGCAAGCAAAATGAAGAGAATCAAAAGCTCGCGCAGCAACTCGCGCAGCAAAAGGCTGAAAAACAGAAACTGCAGGAGCAGTATGTTAAACAGTCCCAGTATGAGGCTTATCTTGCCCAGCAAAAGCTTGCTCAAAAGAAAAAGGATGCTCAAAAAAAGAAGCTGCAGGATATGTACGATAAGCAGGCTCAATATGAAGCGTACCAGAAACAACAGAAGATTCAGCAGGCCAAGGAAGAAGCAGCACGCAAGGAGGCTGCGGCAAAAGCGAAGTCGCTTCAGCAAAAACGCTCGAATCAGGTGGTTCAGCTGATTGCTTCCTACAATCAGGCGTACAATGCGCAAAAGGGCGATAATCCGGCGAAGGCAAAGGCATATGCCAAGAGCTTCATCAACCTGTATGAACAGGACGCAGCCTATTTCAGAACGGTAGGGAAAATCAGCACTCGCGCCAATGGAATATATAAATTCCTGGCAAATTCGGGTTATCAGTTACCCAATGTCTAATCTGGACGAATAACACAAAAAGGGGAGTTATATCACAAGATGAATTATACGATTCAGGCTTCCCAGCGAACGCCCGCGCTTATTATTTACTTGATAGATATCAGTGCTTCTATGAACATGCTGATGGATGACAAGCGGCGTATTGACGTCGTCTATGAAGCCTTAGCGCTCGCTATCCGCCAGATGGTGTTCCGCTCAACCAAGGGGAATCGGCTTACCCCCCGGTACCGGATTGCCATTTTAGCATACAGCGACGATGTGTATGATTTGTTGAACGGCATCAAGGGGATCGATGAGGTTGCGGCGGTCGGATCACTTCCGGATTTGACCCCCAAACGATTCTCGGATTCGGCAAAAGCATTTCTCCAAGCTGAACGAATCTTGCAATCCGAGCTTCCCCATATGCAGGATTGTCCCGCACCGCTGGTATGTCATATGACGGATGGCGTAGCTACTGGAGACGATCCGGAACCCATCGCCAAACGTATCATGAGCATGAGCGTACCGGATGGAAATGTACTTGTCGAGAATATATTCATTTCCGATCATATGCTGGATCAACCTATTTTGCAGCCGCGGCGCTGGAAAGGGATACATCCCGAAACCGAGCTGCAGGACGAGCATGCGGCGAAGCTGCGAAATATGTCCTCGCCACTGCCGGAGAGCTACCGGGAAATGCTGGCTGAGGCAGATTATCTACTCGCTCCGGGAGCGTTGATGATGCTTCCGGGAAGCTGCGCAGAGCTCGTGTCCATCGGATTCCAAATGTCGGCGGCAACGCCTGTCAGAGCGTAGGAAGGGGTAATCTATGAAAACCAATACGTCGGCAACTAGCGATAAGTTCACGTTTATCAGTTCGCAGTCCTCCGAGCATCGGCTTTCTACATATCAGGGGCAATTTGCTTGCAGATACGCTTATGGACGCGCGATGGAAAGCTTGATCCAGGGAGAAAAAGGGCAGGATTTTGTTGGCGTTCATATTGATGGAGATACTTGTAATTTTGTTGTTTGCGACGGTGTAGGGCAGAGCTATCAAGGTGATTTTGCGGCCCGGTTTCTTGGCAATACGCTGATGGACTGGCTGGGGAGGACCCGCGAGTGGTCTTCCGCTGCTTTTGCCGGCTTTATGCAGGATATTACCGGAGCAGCCTCGGAACAGCTTAAACATCTGACACCTCCTGGCGAAGTGCCTGCCCTACTGCGAGAAGTGCTGGAAGACAAGCAGAAGCTGGGCAGTCAAACAATGTATATTTGCGGTCGCATTGAGCTCCCTTCGGCGAAAAAACGGCAAGGAAGAATATGGATGGCATGGCAGGGAGACTCGAGATTGCGTTTCTGGAAAAATGACGCGGAAATCAGCGAGCATTTTCACGCTACGATGTTGACGAATGAACGCTGGTCGACGTTAACCGGGCCTGTCGGCGGGTTGCCGCATGTCTACCAGACCAGATTGGAATACGGCCTTCCTATGCGCCTTCAGCTGTATACAGACGGCCTGGATGATCTAGATCCGATACGTCAAGTGTTGCCTGATGAGCAAATTCAGATACTGCTGGATGCTCCGCATACGGGCGGGCTGGAGGATGACGCCGCTTTTTTGGAACTTCGGTGGTAGAAACACATGCATGAAAAATGTTTTTGACGATATGATTAATGAAAGCCTCTTTATGGGTAATCTTGAGACAGATGAATCATAATAGAATCAGGATACCAAAGGAGAGATTCGAATGAGCCAGGGGCAGGTCAATAAACTGCGTTTTACAGGAAAGACGGCGATTGTAACGGGAGCAGGTTCCGGCATTGGAAAAGCGGCGGCCATCAAGATGGCAACGGAAGGAGCCAATGTGGCTTTATTCGATCTTTTGAATGATCGCACGTCACAGACGGAAGCGGAGATCAATGCCATTCGTCCGGGCGCTGCACGCGCGTTTGATGTAGATACGTCAGATGCTGCTCGGGTGGAGAAGGCTGTACTCGAAACGGTAGAGCTGTTCGGCGCGGTCGATGTGGTATTTGCCAATGCGGGAATCAACGGGGTTCTTTCGCCGATTGAGGACATGAAGTTGGAGGATTGGCAGCATACGTTGAGCGTGAACTTGAATGGTACATTCTTAACGGTGAAGTATGCTATTCCGCATCTGAAAAAGCAGGGAGGGAGCGTCATCATTACCTCCTCCATTAACGGGAACCGAACGTTCTCGAACTTTGGGATGTCCGCCTACAGTACGTCGAAGGCTGGACAAGTGGCCTTTGCCAAAATGGCGGCACTGGAGCTTGCGAAGTTCAAAATTCGCGTCAATGTCATCTGCCCGGGCTCCATCTCAACGAACATCGATCAAAGCACGGAGAAGACGGAACAATTGAAGGAAATCGTCATCCCGGTGCAGTTTCCTGAAGGCAGCCAGCCGCTGGCGGATGGTCCCGGGGATCCGGAAAATGTGGCCGACCTCGTGGCGTTCTTGGGCTCAGATGAATCCTGCCATATCACAGGGGCACAGATCATCATTGATGGAGCGGAATCGCTTCTATGTTAGGTAAAGAATCTGGATTACAAGCCGTTTTCGCAGCAGCGGAAGCGGCTTTTCTCTGGTTTGACAACATTGGCTGTTACATGATTACATAGAGTGAAGCAAACCTTTACCATCTATGAAGGAGGCGGACTATTCCATGAGCATCATGTCCTGGCTTGCAGAGCAAAGAATTAATCAAGCGATGGAACGGGGAGAATTCAAGGATCTTGCCGGCAAAGGAAAACCGCTTGAGTTTGAGGATATGTCGCAAATTCCCGTGGATCTTCGGATGTCATATAAAATAATGAAAAATGCGGGATTTATCCCGGAAGAGCTGCAGCTGCAGGGCGAACTGCTGAAGCTGCAGGACTTGATCCATGCATGCGAGAACGCCGGCGAAAAGCAAAAGCTGAAAAAAACGATGACCGAAAAGAAGCTGCGCTTTCAGATGCTGATGGAACAACGAGGCTTAAGCGGCAGTACGGCATTTTTGGAATATGAGCAAAAGATACGGGACAGACTGCAGGATCCCAAAGCTCCTGTGAAGTAAGGCGCATTGAATAGAAAAACCTCTATCTTTACCTTCAGGTTTAAGGCAAAGATAGAGGTTTTTTTGCGGGTTCAGTTTCGGTGGAGATAAGAAAGCTTGTCATCGGTAATGAGGACAGGTTCTGATGAGAGTTTTTCCATGTCAAATAACGGGATGCACTCTTGGGCGGTTAGTGGTTCCGGCGTCTCTGCCAGTCCTGCGATCCACATCAGCCAGCCAATCAACTGCTCAGGGGCCATTCCCATCTCACGAAGGGCGGCCAGGCTGGTTCCACCATGCCGTTTCGCAAGACGCTTGCCGTCCGGACCCATAAACAGCGGAGCATGGGCAAAAGCCGGAGCTTGTAATCCCAATGCCTTGTATAGCTGGAGTTGTCTTGGAACGGAATCCAGAAGATCGGCTCCCCTGAGTACATGCGTAATATGCATCCGGTCATCGTCAACGACGACGGCCAGCTGATAGGAGATCATTCCATCGGCTCTCCTTACGATAAAATCGCCTCCGTTGCCTGCATCGAACTCCTGCTGGCCGGCAATGCCATCTTGAAACGAAATACGTTCTTGGCTAACTCTGAAGCGCAGCGAAGGCTGCTTGAGTACAGATTTACGGGCGGCTTCCTCTGGGGTTAGATAACGGCAGGTTCCCGGATAGGCAGGGCCCTCCGATGACAGGCCGTGCGGAGCGCGGGCAGCCGCCAGAAGATCAGCCCGGCTGCAATAACACGGATACAGGCAGCCCTGATTCTTGAGGAACTTGAGGGCTTCCTCGTAATATTCCGTTCGTTCGCTTTGCGTATAGGGACCATAGGGACCGCCAACATCGGGACCTTCATCCCAATCCAGTCCGAGCCAATACAGATCTCGGAGAATCTGACTTGCCAGATACGTTCTGGAGCGCTGGGTATCGATATCTTCCATCCGGAGCACAAAGGTTCCACGCATGCTGCGGATCTGAAGCCACGAGAGCAGAGCTGCCCAGGCATTGCCGATATGCAGCTCGCCTGAAGGCGTAGGTGCGAATCTCCCTCGCACCGGACGGATGTTATGGCTCATGTGAAATCGCCCTCCTTAGTACAGCTTTGTACATTTTATAGCAAACCGGCGTGGATATCCAGCATGCCAAAGCTCTATAATGGGAGAATGAACAATTACTTGCGGGAAAGACATGGAGAGATGAGAAATGAATGAATTGCCGATACAGCGGGTGCTGCCCGAATTGCTTGAGCGGCTTGACCAGGGTACGTCTGCAGTCCTTATTGCCGAGCCGGGAGCAGGGAAAACGACGCAGGTTCCGCTGGCCTTCATGAAGGAGGCTTGGCTTGTGGGCCGCAAGATCATTATGCTGGAGCCTCGCCGCCTCGCGGCACGCTCCGCTGCTGAATATATGTCCCGGATGTTAGGGGAGCAGGTAGGGGAAACGGTCGGCTACCGCGTAAGAATGGATAGCCGGACTGGCAGGAGTACACGAATTGAAGTGGTAACCGAAGGCATTTTGACCCGGATGATTCAAAGTGACCCGGAGCTCGAAGATGTGGGGATGATCATTTTCGATGAGTTTCATGAACGCAATTTGCAGGGTGACCTCGGACTTGCGCTCGCTTTGGAATCCAGGGCTGTTCTAAGAGAAGATCTTCGAATTTTGATCATGTCGGCAACGCTTGAAGCCGAACCGGCTGCTGCGCTTCTGGGAAAGGCTCCCGTCATTAATTGTCCGGGCAGGCAGTTTCCTGTTGAGACAATATATAAGCCCATGCCAGCCGGACAAAAGCCCGAGCAGCATATGGCAGCGGTCATTCGAGAGGCCCTCGCGGCGAATCCTGGAGATGTGCTTGCTTTTCTGCCCGGAGCAGGAGAGATACGCCGGGTTCAGTCCGAATTGCTGAGAGGTGGACTTTCGGCAGATGTGGTTATTAGGCCACTGTTTGGCCAGCTTACGCAAAAGGAACAGGAAGCAGCGGTTAGGCGAGATCCGGAAAATCGTAGGAAGATTATTTTGTCCACCTCCATTGCGGAGACTAGCTTGACCATTGATGGAGTCCGAATAGTCGTGGACAGCGGACTAGCGCGTACGCAGCTGTTCTCAGCCCGTTCCGGCATGCCTTATTTGGCGACAGGGCAAGTATCGCGTGCTTCAGCCGATCAACGCAGAGGGCGTGCAGGTAGGACGGCTCCGGGGGTGGCGTACAGGCTATGGAGTATGGAAGTCCAGGATCGCTTGACGCAGCGGAACTCACCGGAAATACTGGAGACGGATCTGACGGCGCTGGCGCTAGAACTCGCTGCATGGGGAGTGCTGGAGCCAAACGACATGCTATGGCTCGATTCGCCGCCGGCAGCAGCCTATGAGCGCGGCAAGGTGCTTCTGCACCGACTTGGGGCTGTCAATGAGCGCGGCATGATAACGGATCAAGGAAAACGGATGGCTAAGCTAGGGATGCACCCCCGGCTGTCGGGGATGATGCTGCTGGCTGCCGAAATCGGTCAAGGCCGTCTTGCATCAATTCTTGCCGCTCTACTTCAAGAGAGGGATATATTCCGTGGCAGTTCTATCGATAAAGATGCGGATATCCGCGGCAGACTTGAAGCGGTTATCGCGTGGGAACGCAGCGGTATGGCTTCTCCACACGTCGATGAAACGGCCCTGAAGCGCATCGCCCAGGAGAGCCGGCATGTGCGGAAACAAATCGGCATTCCGGAAAGTGAAGATATGGACACGAGCAAGATCGGAATCCTCTTATCTTTTGCATATCCGGACCGCATAGGCCAAAGCCGCGGGGACGGCAAGTTTCTGCTGGCTTCGGGTAGGGGAGTGGAGCTTACCAGGACTCAACTGCTGAGCCGTTGTGACTACCTTACGGTGGCGGAAGTTGATGATCAGAAAGGGGCGGAGGGAAGGATATTGCTGGCGGCCCCGCTGGAGCTTGAGGAACTGCTCGATTATCATAGAGGGGACATCCGGGAAGAAATGGTCGTGGAATGGGACTCTGCCCTAGGGGGCGTAAAGGCACGAAATCAAGTAAGATTGGGTGCGATGATACTTCGAGAGTCCAACGCTTCGCAGCCCCCGCCGGAGACGGTAGCGAAAGCTCTGATGGAGGGCATTCGTACGGAGGGGCTGAGCTTGTTGCCTTGGAACAAACAGGCCAAACAGCTGCGTCAGCGTCTGCAGCTTATGCATCTGGCTGACCCCGAGTGGCCGGATATGTCCGACGGATCGCTTCTCGAGGGACTGGAAGATTGGCTTTCTCCATATATTTTTGGCATGAAAAGCCGGTCGGATCTGCAAAAGCTTCAGCTCACAGGCATCTTGGAACAAATGCTGGGTTGGGATAAAAAAAGCCGTCTTGATCAGGAGGTCCCGACGCATATAACCGTTCCCAGCGGGTCTAGGATACCCGTGGATTACGGCAATCCGGGACAGCCTTTTTTGGCGGTTAAGCTGCAGGAGATGTTTGGCCTTCGTGAAACTCCAAGAATCGGTCATGGGAAAATACCTCTGACGCTGCATCTATTATCCCCCGCGCAGCGGCCTGTCCAGATTACTTCTGACCTGGAGAGCTTTTGGAATAACGGCTATTTCGAAGTGAAGAAAGATTTGAAAGGCCGTTATCCGAAGCATTATTGGCCGGATGATCCGATGCAAGCCGTTCCGACAAGACGGACACGCCCGCAATAAGGTGCACACCGACTCCTTTTTACGTATTGTTTGTTTTCTGAATGAAGCGGGTAATATGAGAACAAACAATGAAATGGAGGAAAAGGTCATGGATGAGAAGAAGATTGTAGGCGTGTTCGAATCAGAGCAGGAGGCTTCCCGGGCCATTGAAGACTTGCAACGCTATGGCTTTCCTACCAAAGATATTTCAGTGATTACGAAGGATCGCGAGGATCTGGAGTCCATTACGGCAGATACGGGTACCAAAGCGCCAGAAGGCGTCGCGGCAGGCGTCGCCACGGGCGGGATGCTTGGAGGCGTTACAGGCCTCTTGGCAGGCATCGGTGCTCTTGCCATTCCGGGAATCGGACCCATTCTTGCGGCTGGCCCAATCGCGGCGACGCTGGCCGGCATGGCGGTGGGCGCCGGAGCGGGCGGTATGGTGGGAGGTTTGATCGGCCTCGGTATCCCGGAGGATGAAGCCAAGGATTACGAAAGCTACGTGGATAAGGGTAAAATACTGGTTATCGTGGAAGCCAGGGAACGAGAACAAGAAATCATTGATATTTTCAGGGATAACCGTTCTCTGAACGCTGAGCGGTATAATAACGATCTTGGTTTGATTACCGATGATACAACGAAAATTCTGAAGGATGAATAAACCTGATCCTACTCATGGATATACAATCTGAAAAACCGGCAGCTGCCATGTGCAGAGGCCGGTTTTTATGGTTTGTTGAACATGTGCGCAGCTTTGTACGCTTGTTTCATATCCCTGTCGAATTGTGCCGAGGGATCTCCAGTAATCCATTCTTTGGCCAGGCTGAGTTCCAGCAGACGCTGTTCCAGCTCAATCGTTGAACGGATCTGAAGCATGAGATCAACCATGACCTGTTCCTCGGAAGAAGCCTGAAAACAGTCCAGCAGCAGCTTCATGCGAAGCAGGTTGTTGTCCCTTAGATCTTCCGTTATCCATTGATCATTCAGGGCTTTCAAGCCAAGCAAACTCTCCAAGACGGGATTCATGTCTTCACCTCTTACTAGCAGAACGGTTTAAAACTGCCGATGCATCAGTTCTGACACTTCTTTATTCATGGCAATGCTGCGCGCGATCAGATCCGTAAGTTCGGGGCTGGAGACCAGCTGCAGAAGCGTCCCGGACTTTACCAGCTGCAGCGTTTCATGCCTTAGAAGTGCCTGCCATGCCAAAAGATCAGCGCCTTCAGGGGTATGGGCGGTTTTCGGAGGCATTGTATTCATAAATGGACTCCATTCTTTTCGGCATAGTATATACGAAAGCAAAGCTGAGTATCCGTTATTCAAAGAAATTGATAAAAAAGGTTGACTAAATTCTAAATATAATATATCTTTAAATCAAGATAAAAACGAAGCACAGGAGAGGAATAATGATGATCAGATTGTCAAAGGATTAGCTCATTTTTTTTGAATATAAATCTTAAGTTAAAGCTAAAATAAATTAAGAATATAATAAATGGAGGAATATAAAATGGTAGGATTCGGTTTGCTTATTATTCGATTGATTGTTGGATTGACATTTGCGGGACATGGGGCTCAAAAATTGTTTGGCTGGTTTGGAGGTCCCGGTATCAAGGGAACGGCTGGCTGGTTAGGTTCCATGAATGTGAAGCCTGCGCTTCCGGCGGCCATCGTAACCGGCTTGTTCGAACTGCTGGGCGGTCTGCTCTTCGCAGCAGGCGTATGGACTCCCGTGGCTGCCTTAATGATCGCATTGACGATGATTGGGGCGATTGTAACGGTCCATGGCAAAAATGGCTTCTGGGCTACAGCAAACGGCTTTGAATACAACCTGATTCTGATCGCAGTGGTTGTCGGCGTCGCATTCACAGGACCTGGAGCGTATCATTTGTTTTAATGAAATTTAAAGTGACTAATAAGGGGAGTGTTTACGATGAGAATGCGATTGTATACTCCGTCGATGCAGGGTAAGGGCGCTTTCGACGGCGGTAAAATTACCGAACAGAAACCAATCGGTTTCCCTGGAGAGGGAGCAGTGATCAACCGCGTCGGACCCTTGTTCTATTGGGCATGGGCCCATACGCCGCAGGAAGGTTATATTCCGCTTCACCCCCATTACGGTTTTGAGATCATGACATATGTTTTGAAGGGTTCGGCAGAGCATGGGGACTCCCTGGGAACACGCAGCATCGTTGGGGAGGGCGGTGTTCAATTGATCAAAGCAGGCAGCGGTGTAAGCCACGAGGAGCGGTTTCTAGGGCCGGATATGGAGGCTTTCCAAATCTGGTTTGAGCCTGACCTGCAGCAGGAGGCCAAGAAGAACCCAGCCTACGAGCAACATGATCATGCGGAGTTTCCCGTTAAGATTCAGGAAGGGAGCCGCGTGAAGCAGTTACTTGGCGAAGGCTCGCCGATTCAATTGACCGCCGAAGCGCAGATGTGGGACGTCGAACTTCAGCCTCAACACCAATTCCATCATCCGTTGATTAAAGGGAAAACCTTGGCTGTCCTTGCAGTAAGTGGTGAAGGAAGCTGGGAGGATCATGCAGAGCACAAGGAAGGATTCCATGAGCGGGATTTTATGCTACTGAATTCGGATCAGGATGAGACCCTCACGCTGCATGCGGGAGACAAAGCCTTACGGTTATTTCTTATTGAAGTGCCTGAACGTGTAAACTATGGACTAATCCCCAAAAAATATTAAAATGATTTGTCAAAAGAGCGCGCCGGATGATATATTCTGGCTGACGCTCTTTTTTCGTTTAGCTTGAACCTCAGACGGTTTATACTTTATGATGCGACTCTTCAGAACGGAGGCGAGTTATGCCGAAAAAAGCCAGAATACACGAAATCGAACTGCTTCGCGGGCTGGCCTTTCTGGCGGTAGCCCTTCAACATGCCATCGCGCACTATTCCATTGTGGACGGAGTCAAAATGGAAGACAGCGTCATGATGACGCTGCTGTTGACGGCATCCAAGTTTGCCGTTCCGATGTTTATATTTATTACGGGTCTGGTTCTTTTCTACAACTACGACGGTCCGATTCGATACGGCACTTTTATGCGGAAAAGGTTTGTGGATGTACTGCTTCCTTATATATTGTGGTCGGCCTTTTATTTCTACATGAATCCCGCCTGGAGTCTTTCGGATCTTGGGCAATGGGCCATCATGCTAGTGACGGGTAAGAACAGCTATCATTTGTGGTACATCGTCATGATTTTTCAGTTTTACCTGTTGTTTCCGTTATTCAGATATGTCATGCGCATAGGTGCCGCGAAGATTCCATTTCGCTGGCGGGCCTGGGCATTATCCGGAGCGGGTGCGGTATGTTTGCTGCTGCTCTACGAATTGTTCCGGATAGGAGATGGGATGACGACCGCCGATATTCCTTTTCTCACGCCGTTCTTCACGAAGTATGCTGATCGCAATTTTCTGTACTTTCTTGTTTATTTCCTGCTCGGCGCAGCGGCCGGCATGTACCGGGAACGCTGGTATGTCTGGCTGCAAAAAGGAAGAAAGGTTTATTGGACGGTTTTCATCCTGCTGTTCGGTTACTATACGTATTCGACGGTACGAAGCTTCGGGGTTCCGCCCGAATTTCATATCACGTTCAACCAGCTTAATCTTTTGCGGCCGCTGATTACACTGTTTCTTGTCAGCTCCGTTTTCGTATTCTATGCGTGGTCGAAGAAACGAACAGAGGCTTCCGGCCCTGCCGGACTGAAACTGATGAACCTGCTTGGACGTTATTCGTACGGGGCTTATCTTGCTCATGCCTTCATGCTGAAGATGAGCTACAAGGTGGACGCCAGGCTATTCGTTGGCTGGAATATCACGCTGCGAATGCTGATGTCCTTTCTGATCTGCATCGTTTTATCTTACGCCGTGACGATTGCGCTATCTTATTTGCCTTTTGGCAAATGGACGGTTGGCGTTTCCTCGCGCGTTAAGCGTCGTCGCCCTGTAGCTGTACAGGGGAAGACCACCGTACATTCCGTTGACTGAAGTCTGATGATCGTTGATCTTGATGAAAACAAACGAAGGAACCTGTCCTGCATAAAGCCATCCGAAGCTACAAGAAAGATGGCAGCAATGCAGCGGCAGGTTCTTTTTTGGTTGTAATATTATTATTTCATCATATGAAAAATTCATAATAGAAAACAAGCGCTTTTATTCTACTGCATGCAAGGATTTCATGCGTAGTACTTGCATTTTACATCGGTAAAGTTGAAAAAGTGCCCAAAGGCCTATATCAAGCTTTTTCGATGAAGATTTCATGTTATGCAATTTGGAAAATAGTCGTTTATAATGGATTTGAATTGGTTAATGAAGGAAAAGAGGCAAAGGGGGAGACGGTGTGGCTTTTATGATTGCCCAGCGTGCTTTTATTAAAACGTATCTCATTACAATGGTGGAACAGCACCGGGGTTACGGGTATCAAATGCTGGAGGAGATGAGGCAGGAATTCAAAAGCTATGGCTACGCTCCTCCGCAAAGCGAAATTTACCGGGCACTGCATGAGCTTGTTCAGGAGGGCGTATTCTACCGTACCAAGCAGCTCAAAGGGAATGATCCGCGCGTGGATTTCCAGGAGATCGTGCTGTATCACTTTACAGCCGATGGCCCGGAAAAGGCCAAACTGTACAAGAAGCAGGTCAAAACTGATTTAGACCGGTGTCTGGGAATGTTAAATAAGGCGGTCACGGATAACTACTAGCAATATAGAGCAGGCATCTCATAAGACCGAAGGAGGAGAAGGAGTTATGGAAAAGAAGCTTCGCTGGGGAATATTGGGTACAGCCAGCATCGCGCAAACCGCGTTTATACCCGGAGTTCAGAGCTCGCGCCATTGTATTGTACAAGCCATTGCAAGCCGTCAGCCGCATAAAGCAGCAGAAACAGCAGAGAAGTTCGATATTCCGGCCTCCTACGGCAGCTATGAGGAGTTGCTGCGGGATCCTGAAGTCGATGCGGTGTATATTCCGCTGCCGAACCATCTCCACAGGGAATGGACCCTTAAAGCCGCTCAGGCGGGCAAGCATGTGTTATGCGAGAAACCTGCGGCATTAAATGCGGCGGAGGCTGAGGAAATGGTGAAGGCATGCCGCGAGGCAGGCATCATTTTCGCAGAAGCCTTCATGTACCGTCACCATCCTAAACACCGCCGGATCCGTGAGATCGTGGAGAGCGGAGAGATTGGCCTTATTCGGGGAATACATGGATGTTTTACGTATAACGATATCAAGGATACGACGAATGTCAGGTACCAAAAGCATATGGGCGGCGGTTCGATTTATGATGTGGGTTGCTATCCCATTTCAGCGGCACGGATGATTCTTGGCGAAGAACCGGTTGCGGCATCGGTACATGCCTTTTTTTCGCCCGAGCATGAGATTGATCTGATGGCCTCGGGGTTGCTCGAATTTCCCGCTGACGTTGCACTTACGTTCCAATGCGGAATGTCCGCTTCTCCTCACTGCATGCTCGAAGTGCAGGGAAGCGAAGGACGGATCGAATTGCCGCTCGCATTCGGCTGGGAGCACGACGAAGAGCCTCCCCAGCTGATCGTGTATGCAGGGGACACGCGGAGGGAAGAGCGCCTGGGCGTCTTCAATTCTTTCGCGCTTGAGGCGGATGCTTTTGCGGATGCTGTGCTAAGAGACGAAATGATGCCTTTTGGTCCCGAAGATGCGGTTAGCAACATGAAAGCCATAGAAGCCTGCATGCAGGCTGCCAGGGAAAAGATGCGAATTGTTATCGGATCGGCGCAATCTTGAACGATGTGTAAAATCCCCGTCTCTCACGAAGAGAAACGGGGATTTATTGATTCACATGCCATCATCGTAATCTTCGACATCACGTTTGGCTGCCATGGCCGGCGAATTGGAGGTGCCATAATCTTCAACGGCTTCCCAGGCATCCGCGTCGTCAAAACGCCGATCATGCTCCTGCCTGCCTTCACCAGCTCCGGACGGCGGGGGAGTCATTACCTGTTCCTCGACGGGACGGTCATCTCGCAAAGATTGCTCCGGAGAATCATCAACGCAGAAGGCCGTAAACGGGATGGCCTGGAGACGTTCGAAAGGAATGTCCTGTCCGCATACTTCGCAGATACCATAATTACCTTTTTCCATCCGCTTCAAAGCTGCGTTGATCTGATCCAGTTCATCGTTCAGCGTGTTATTCACCGCAAGATCGCGCTCGCGTTCGAATACGTCCGTTCCTTGATCCGCCGGGTGGTTATCTACCGTGGAAAGGTCGCCCGTAGAATCGGTCAAGGATTCGCCATGGCTGGCATCCTCTTCGCCGTTCGTTATAAAATGATGTTCCAGTTCTTTTTTTTCCTCAAGAAGTGTATGTTTGAGCTCCTGAAGCTGAGCGCTGCTTAAATGACTCATGGATAAAACTCCCTTCAGCATTGTTTAGGATAAGTGTCTGTACTGTTTTCTTACCCTAAAGCGGTATGGGGCAATCAGGCTTAGATGGTGGATTCTCCTGCCAAACGGCAAGGGAAAGATCCGTATTCAATTTGCAGCGTGGGGTGTTCGATCCCGAATCGTTCGTGCAGCTCGTGCGTCGCCTGCTGTATGATCCGATCATTGCTTTCCGGTTCCGAAACGACCAGATGCGCAGTCAGTGCGGTTTCCGTGGTGCTCATTCCCCATATATGGAGATCATGCACATCCGTCACGGATGGAATAGATGCCAGATAGGCCCGTATGGCTGCTGCATCGATCTCAGGCGGCACGCTATCAAGAGCCATGTTCAGGGAGTCCTTCAGCAGGTTCCACGTACTGATGAAGATGACGAGAACGATCAGGAGACTGACCACGGGGTCCAGCCACTGCCAGCCGGTAAACATAATCAGGATGCCTGCAATGACCACCCCAAGCGAGACGCCTGCGTCTGCCGCCATATGAAGGAAAGCACCGCGGACGTTGAGGTCGCCTTTTCGGCCGGAAACAAAGAGCAGCGCAGTCGCGGCATTAATGGCGATGCCTATAGCAGCCACCCATATGACCGTCGAACCGGTAACAGGCTCGGGATCAGCGAATCGGCGGATCGCCTCCCAGGCAATGATGAATATGGCAGCCAGCAGGAAAATGGCATTAAATAATGCGGCTAAAATGGACGAACGACGGTAACCATAAGTTCTGCGCTCCGTAGGAACCTTTTTGGAAAGGATGCTGGCTGCCCAGGCCAGAACAAGCGCAAGAACATCACTCAAATTATGACCGGCATCCGCGACCAGAGACAAGGAATGGCTGAGATAACCGTATGCGGCCTCTACAATGACAAAAACCGTATTCAGCACGATGCCAATCAGAAATGCTCCGTTATAGTTGGCAGGACCGTGATGATGACCATGACCTTCGTGTGAATGGTGATGGGAATGTGAAGCTGACATGATATAGACCTCCTGTTTCCTGTGATCAATTGAAAGTATAGTGTAACTTTATAACGTATGAATATGTACTCATATATTGATAATAACACATTGCATTTATAAGTCAATGCATGCAAATCAAGCGACGGAGTGCAATTTCTTTGGAACATCCTCCAAAAAACCGCTGAACCATTTTCATATTATCTCTGGTTGTGATATAAAAAATAAAGGGGAAGTATATTTTAAATGATGACCCGTTTGAGTAGCAACCGATTTGGAGGTATTGGCAATGGATGAACATATGCAGCGCCGACTGGATAAACAGAAAAAGCTGTTTAAGCAGCTGGGTATACAATTGGATGCTCTTTCGATACACGAAAAAGTGTTCAACACCAAGCTTAGGGGGTACGATCCGGAAGAGGTGGATTCCTACCTGGATGAAGTTATTAGCGATTATGAACGATTTTACGCGACCATCTCTGATTTAATGGATAAATGGCAGGAGCAGCAGCTCGCGCTGCGCGACATGAAGTCAACCTCCCGGCCCGAACCTGAGCGTTTCGCGATCGATCCGAAGCAAGTCGAAGAAATCGTACTCAAAATGGAATACAATCTTAGACAGCTGAAAAGCAAGATCCGGCCCGAACCCGATTTTTTCGTTGATTGATCAGCAGCCTACATATGTATCGTGAGAAACTCCCTTGGAAAGCGTAAGCTTCCAGGGGAGTTTTGGGTTAAGGAGAGAAATATCTGGGGGAATGGCACAAAAGGATGGTAAAATAAGGATTACTATGAGGTATGGTTTAGTAAAGGGTTGAAGGCTGAGTTCATCAAGGAATTAAAAAAACATGCGGATTTGATTGTGCGTTTTTCGAAAAGAGGCAGCATCTTGCACTTCTTGAGGGCTTTGAGGCTTCGATAGCACAGCCTTGATACATAAAAGTAGGAGCATGTGATACGATATTCGTAAAACGGTATGGATTGGGAAATTATACGAAATTCGTAAAAGTTGATACAAAAGGAGATTTTGCGACATTCGTAGAATGGGAGTTATATGAAATCGAGCAGATTAAATGGAATTAATACTACCACAAATATAGTCAGTAGTACATTTAATTAATTTCTGATCAAGTTTTGTTTTCTGCTTATCGAAGAGCCTAATTCTTAGATTTTTTTATTGCTTTATTTATGAGAGGTGAAAACGATTGAATTCAACAGTTAGAGCATTAATGCAAAGAGGAATTTCTGATGATTTTGCAAAAAAAATAGTCTCTAATGGGTACTCACTTGAAAAACTAAAACAAATGAAAGTAGAGGAACTATTAGAATTAGGGTTTAGCCAAGAATCTGCTGAAATTATAAATAAGGAGAAAAGACCTCCGATCCCTTCAAAAACATTAAATAAAGTTTTGTATGAATCTAGATACTCATGCTGCATATGCAAAAAAAGTAAAGGTATTATTGTTCATCATATTGAACCATGGGAAGAATCTAAATCACATGATGAAGATAATTTAGTGGTTCTATGTCTTGAACACCATGGGGAAGCTCATACAAGACATGAACTAAGTATAAATTTAACAAAACAAAGAATTATACATGCTAAAAGTCAGTGGAATAATGAAGTCAAACAAATGAATAAGAACGTAGTAATTGATTTGCCTAAACCAATGTTCTCTTTTTTTGATTACTTCAACATAAATAGACTTTTTGAATTATTCGATCAAAAAGATATAAATCTTTGGGAACTTTCGTACTATGATTATTTATTAGATGCTGGATTTATAAACAAAGATGGATCCTTTAAACCTATACTAAAGTGGAATGTTTCTTCAAGTGATATAAAATATTATTGGATTGGATTTTTTGAAGGTGGATATATAAATAGGTTTATTAAAGATGGATTTCAACGTTTATTGCAAACATTAGAGCCGGTGATTCTTAATGATATCTGGAATAAGAGTAAAATTGAGGCGTTAATTACCCCGGGTACTTTTTTCATAATTCAAGGAGCGTTCTATTTTAAAAATGTTTCTGGAAGAGCCGAAGGTATTGGTCAGCAAACTAAAGGGTATAGAAGAGCTAATGGTATAAGAATAGAATTTGAGTTTGATAGTTGGTATTGCAATTCTTCTAGTTCAAAGTCCCATCTTTCTAGTCGAAGTGTTGTTACTGCATATTGTGTTTCTAGATCCATTACAAGATCAAGAAACGAGTTGATAATATATTGTACTGTTCTAGCGATAGGAAATGGGTTTGAAAATATTATAAATGGAAGATCATTTCTATCGAACTATGTTTTTGAGAATGAGGAATTGGAAGAAGATGATTTTGATGATTCTGAACTTGGTTAATGGGTTGTCTCTCAACTATCAGCGTCGCAAATTTAGCTCCCTGAAACTCAATAATCCAATAAATAGATGAAGTAAGACATAAAAAAGAGCAATGATTTAGAATTATATTATTAACCTTTTGATGGCAGCTCAAGAAGACTCGACTACATATAACATAATATTCATGCATCGGGCCATTCGGCCCTCGGTCCGGCAGAAGGTATTCGAGGAGGCAGAGGCACCCGGACACATCCGACTCTGTCGGACGTCGTGAATACAGAAACGTTATCTGAAACCAGCGAAAGGAGAATAAATGAAAACTTATATAAGATATCCTTTAAATATTAGGTTAATTATCGGCATGTCGATACTGACTTTATTATGTATTCTAAATATCATTATAACGAGTGACAGGTCCAATAAATTACTTTATTTAGCTTTTAGTATTATCTATCTATTGATCATTGCTGCAGCTGTTATAAGGAGACTTCTTAAACCCAGGCTACTACTACTCGATAGTAAAGTATTGATTATCAAAAATAATCAATTAGAAGCCAATGATATAAGGCGGATATATATTGAAGGCAATTGCATAATTGGAATTAAACCAAAGAAAAATAGAATTGTCCCAATAGGATTATGCTTTAAATTTAGTAACCTCAATAAAGAAATAAATACCTTAATAGAATGGGCAAAGAATAACAATATTGAGGTGAATCATAAAACATTTTTTAAATGGATCTAAAGAAATTGAAAGTAATTCAATGGTGTCGCTGGCATCAGATAACACCATATTCACGCTTTGGCCATTCGGCCCTCGGTCCGCCCGAGGATATAGCAAAGAAGCGGATTCAGGCGGACAACCCTGCGAACCTAACCGCATCGCGGCCGCCCCGTTGGGGCTTAAGGTTCTCGGGTTCGTGAATACAGACACGTTATACGACAGAACGAATTAAAAGGAGACGTTTGATTATGAGCTATATTAGAATCAAAAGTATTAGCGTCGAGAACTATAGATCATTCGGAAAAAGACAGACAATCATTTTCCCTGATCAAACTCATAAAAAACCTGTGGCTATCGTAGGATACAACAATTCGGGGAAAACAAACTTTCTCAATGCGATTTTATATGGAATTAGAGAGAAGAGTGTTAACAAAGATACATTTAACATTAATGATTTTCATAATCGTGATTACAATAATAAGCCTTCTATTGAAACTGAAATTTCAAGTAGCATAGAAGTTAAAGGAGACGGGCACGAAGCAGAGCTTAAAGGATTTCATTCATTACATATAAGCGTAGTTGACAATGAAATTGAAGATGTCAATATCCGTTCCTTTTGTGATAAGGAGCAACAATCAAAAAACTCATACGCTTCAGGTGCAGCAAAGTATTTTAAGATTTTTTATGTGAATTTTCATGAAGTGAAAAAAGAATTGTCAACAAAAAAGACGAACTGGGGTAACCTTACTTCATTTTTAGCGAAACATATTAAGAAAATAGTTGAAAAAGATAAAAATATGGAAGGGAAAAGAAAAGTTTTCGAAGGAGAAGTTAAGGAATCAACCAATAAGGTGCTTGCAGATTCAAAGTTACATAGTTTTCTTGAGGATATAAGGTCTAATTATTCGAAAAATTTGAGAGACAGCAACTTTTTCATAGACTTTGGGTTGCCTGATTACGAGAATATTTTCTTAGATATGATATTCAAAATTGGTTTGAATGGAGATACTGAAAATCTTATCCCAATAGATCATTTCGGTGATGGATATATTTCTATGTTTGTTATGGCTATCATTCAAGCAATTGCTGAAAGTAACAAGAGCGATCAATGCCTCTTTTTATTTGAAGAACCTGAAAGCTTTTTGCATGAAAATCATCAAGAGTACTTTTATAAAACTGTTCTCTGTAACTTGGCAGAAAAAGGACATCAAGTTATATATAGCACTCATTCTGATAAAATGATAGATGCTTTTGACACAAGAGGGCTTATTCGCTTTGAATATAACGAAGAAGACAGCGAAACAATTTTGAAATACAACAATCCAAATGAAAGTATCGCAGATGATGGCCTAGAAGGCTTCTCATTGCACAAAATAGCTGACTTTAATAATTATATTAAAATGATTGAACCAAATCTGAATAAAATAGTGTTTAGTCAAAAAGTGATCCTAGTAGAAGGTCCAAATGACTTGTTGACCTATAAAGAGATTATAAAGAAATTAGTTTTTTCACTAACAAATGATGCTATGTATTCAGAAACATACCTGAACTTTAAAAATATCTCTATAATTCCTCATCACGGAAAAATTACGGCTAGATTTTTAATTAAGTTATGCAAACATCTTGGAGTAGACTTCTTTTGTATCAATGATTTTGACTTTAGGGAAAATTTCACTTCGGAGCTTTCATTTGATTCCCTTGAAGATTTGTATAAAAGCGAATTATATACCACAAAAATAGCAGAACTCAAAGCGTTTAATTCTAAAGGAGATCCTTTAAGTGAAGCAACAAAGCGAGGAATGATTACTACGAATTGGGGATTAATCAAAGAAGCTTCTCTCGAAAAGATACATTTTAATATTCCTAAATTAGAATCTGTTATTGGTTATGAATCTAATGATAAAAGCAGTTTAGGTATATGGACTAAACTTCAAGAAAAGTCGAATTTCGGAGAAGAGATATTTCCAAGATCTCTAAAAAAATTTATTGGGATCGAAGCATTGGAACGAGTACATGCAAGTAAGAGTTAGATCATTTAGATATTTTGTAGTAAAACCTTAATGAAAAGAGAGCCGTTTGGCTCTCAATTAGAAGTTATATTTAATTCATTATGTAATTGAAGAGCATCTTTAAAACCTTGCAAGTATATTTCACGTTCTAGGATTGTTTGAACTGAGAGGTCTGCATCATCGTAAAGAAACAGAGTTTTATGCATATCCTGAGGTAGAAGTTCATGTAACTGTTTGAAGTAAAGATTTCGATCAGATGAGAATTGATTATAAATGGTGTTGTTCTTGAGAAGATCGCTATATAAGGCTTCAATCCGATTACGTATCAACGAATTAAGTAAGACTTCTAAGGAATTGTACATTAATGATCACCGTCCGCCATGTTTTATTTTGTGAACAAAAGTTTAACTTGTTAAAAATTATTTTATCATAACAAAAAGTATAGTCAATACATATCAAAGATATTTTTGATTAAGAAAATATATTTTCATATAATTAAAGAAAAATTCAAATCCGATACGAAGGAGTACCAAATGATAAGCTATAAACCATTTCAAAAATTATTGATTGACAGGGAGATTAAGAAGCAGAATTTATTGAAAATGACGGGGATTTCTTCGGCAACGATGGCAAAGCTCAATACGAATGAATATGTATCGTTAGAAGTCATTGATAAATTATGTACGGCATTGGGATGCCAGCCTGGAGATCTTTTGGAACATCTAACAGACCAATGAAAGAATAGAATATAAGAGGATGTTGGTTAACTCGAAGACGTGATTCCGTCGTATAACATAATATTCAAGCTGCGGCTCCTTTGGAGCCTTGGTCTGCTGGATGAATTTAGTGGAAGCGTTTCAGCAGACACATCCGACTTCGTTGGACGTCTTGAATACAAGAACGTTATACGACAGAACGAAGTGATTTTTTTTAAGGAGCAGCTCAATGAAGATTAAAGTGCAATTAACCAGTAAAAACGAAGCATATGTAATAAAAAACTTATACCCGCTTTATCTATACGATTTGTCAGAACATTATGTTAGATTTCCGAATATCCATGGTGTTTACGAAGATAGTGATGAATATAAAACTTTGAATGACCAATATGAGGTACAGAACATTTGGTGGGAGAAGCCTGATTGTTTATACCCCTATTTAATTCTAGTAGAAGATAAACCGGCGGGATTTATCCTTATTGCTACACCTCCACATTGTTCAGAGGGGATTGATTATTTTGTTAATGATTTCTTTTTACTCCGCCCTTATAGAGGTCAAGGTATAGCAGAACAGGCAGCTATTAAAGTGTTTGAACAATTTAAAGGGAGATGGGAATTGTTCACCAACTCATCTGAAAGAAACATTACAGGGCAAAGATTTTGGCGGAAGACCGTTTCTAATTATAGTAAAGAGAATTATGCTGAATTGTATGGAGATACTTTTGACGGACATAAACTGATTTTTCGATTTGATAATACAGAAAAGTAAGCTTTTGAGAGTATCTCAAAGTTCCGTCGTATAACAGCGTTTTCCTGCTGCGTCGCGTACGCTCCTTGGTCTGCCCGAGGCATTTCGAGGTAGAGAAGTCAGGCAGACAACCCTGCAAGGCTAAGTGGCAAAGCCACCCAGTCGCATTCGCTCCTTTAAGCCTTTCGGGCTCAGGAACACAAGAACGTTATGTGCAATTCGTCAAACCCAGTATATGAGGGAGACATTCATAGATGGTTAAAGAAATTCAGATAAATGATTGGATCATTGAGCTAGATCTCGATAGGACCCGCGAGTACTACACAATGCATGATCTAAATGGTGATTGTAGTTGTAATATATGCAAGAATTATCGAGTTAACTGTGAGTACATGAGTTCAGAACTTTTTGAGTTTTTTCGTAAGCTCGGAGTTGATCCAAGTAAGGAAGGGGAGTTTATGGAATTTGGATTGAATGAAAAGGGTGAAGTGCATTATATGGGTTTTTATCATCTTGTCGGCAATATCATTGCCGGGCCGACAAAGATCATTGATAAATGGAGTAGTATAAATTTGATAAAGATAGATAATTATGGACTTGGTTTTAGCAGTGAAGATATTGCCTGTGTACCGAATGACTTTCCAAAACCTATTATTCAATTGGAATTCAGTTGTTATATTCCTTGGAGAATTAAAGAAAAGTACGAATAGTGGGAGCAATTTCGAAGAAGCGCCGAACTGCACATAACATTATATTCACGCGGCGTGACGATTGACGTCGTCCCTTGGTCCGCCTGAAGCATTTCGAGATGTGGAATCAGGCGGACACATCCGCACCAACTAACCGCATCGCGGCCGACTCCTGGCGGAGCCTTAAGTCGGTGGGACGTCGTGAATACGAGAACGTTAGGTGAAATTGCCGAGAGCATTGAAACATATAAGTTACAATTTTCGTTTGTATTTTATCAACTTCAAATTAATGCAAAGGTTGGTGAATACCATAAAGAAAGTATTGATTCTACTTATATTGATTTTTGCAATTGGATGTCAATCGAATGCCGAAGATCCAAAACCAGACCAATTAAATCCAATTAGCCTAACTAAAGCTTATCCAGGGAGTATATCTAAAGTAGACAAAGTTGAATTACTGGATGGATCAACAGGAGAGAGAAGAACGATTGTAGATCAGAAAACAATTCAACAATGGCTAAATAAAATCAAAAATATTGAACTAGATCCTGACGATAATCAAGAGGGACGAGTAGGATATATATTTGGGATTACTTTATTTGAGAATGAGAAAAAAACACTGGGATTCATTCCAAATGAAATTAACAACATTTATTACAAAAATAATGAAGAATTTTTAAAACCGATTAGAGCTATATTTAAAGAACAATTTAGACGTGAATTCTAAGAAGCTGCAACATCACCTAACATCATATCCACACTTCGGAACCTGGCGGTTCCTCGGTCCGCCCGAAGAGGAATGGCAAGGCAGCGGGAATCAGGCGGACACATCCGCACCGACTAACCGCATCGCGGCCGCTTCCGTTGGTCGCTTAAGTCGGTGGGACGTCGTGGATACGGGGACGTTAAAAGAAATCCCCGCTAAAGGTACAAGTTCAAGAGAGGTAGGGGCATGATGATTCAATTTCAAATATATGGTGAGAATAATCAGTACTTGATAATACAATTAATGAAGGTTCATGGATTTCCAGAAGATACTTGCCATTGGGGTGGCTATGAAGCAGAAGGTTCAGTAATTATCAAGAGTGGAAGTTACACTGCTTCCGGGAACTTATGGGTCTCTACCGGTGAAATATTTATATTTAAGAATCAACTTAATGAAATTTATGATAACTGCAATGGAGAAGCAAAGCTAGCAAATTACGAAACGAATTTTGAATTAAGTATTAAAATCAATAATAGAGGAAGGGTAGAAGTTGAAGGAAGATATAAAGAATTCTCATCTATTGATAATGTTTTAATGTTCTTTTTTGAAGCAGATCAAAGTTATATTGTAAAAACTCTTGAAGAACTAAACGAAATATCATTGAAATACGGCGGACTAAAAGGGATTAAGTAGTGAAGGTATTTCAGAGATGGCGGGAACGTCTTATAACACCATGTTCATGCGTCGGGGCATGCGCCCCTCGGTCCGAGAGAAGTTAGAAGTCGAATCGGAGAGGCATCTCAGCAACATGGAAGCATATTCATCGGACACATCCGCACCACCTAACCGCATCGCGGCCAGTCGCATACGCTCCTTTAAGGTGGTGGGACGTCATGAACACAAGACCGTTATGTGAAACTGCCGAGAACTTATATTATGGGGGACCGAACACTGATGACATCTATTTTAAAGATTTTAAGTAATTGGGACCCGTTATATTTAATGAGTCATGCTCCTGATGATGAGTATTCTGGAGAAGAACAGTTAATAGAGGACTCTTTATTGCAAGTACATAATGAACGAGAACTTGGACTTAGAATTCAAGAGATTTTTACAAGTCAGTTTGACGATGACTTTAAAAAGTCATTAGAGGAATACTGTGAAATAGCGAAGAGAATATTATCCTTAGAATGGATAATAACTGTAAAACTTAAAGGGGAATGTACATATTTATTGACGGGAAGAAAATATAAATTTACTTTTAAAGATCCAGAAATTTCGTTTAATAATATGGTTTCGGTTGTGGAAGATATATTTTGGTATGACGAAGACAGCAATGAGAAGTTTTTTTATATTTATGTGCTAGAACAAGGAGAAGATTATTTAGTATCTGAAAATGAAATAATAGATATTAAGGACACAGGCAATGTTTGAATGTTTCAATGAAGTAGCAGCATCGGATAACACTATATTCACGCATCGGGCATTCGCCCTCGGTCCGGGAGAAGTTAGATGTGGATTCGAAGTGGTTTTTCAGTAGCAAGGAAGCAGAATCAGCCGGACACACCCGCACCACCTAACCGCATCGCGGCCGCCACTTCGTGGCTTAAGCTGGTGGGGCGTCGTGAATACAAGAACGTTATGCGAAACAGTTGCAATATTATATGCGGTAACTCAAGGAGGCAATTATATGAGTAAGTATGCACAGGCAGCTATAGAAGCGGTTGAATTAGTGTATCAGGGGGTTACTGATTCACCAGTTAAGGCTTGGGACATGGCTACATCAAAACTTTTTGGTAAGGGATCATGGGGACAAAAGAAAGGTTGTCCAAAGAACGCTTTCTTAGGACTATGTGAAGATGGATTTATTGAAGGAATTCCAAAAGGAATATATAACACAAGGGAAAATTCTATCAATAAGAATTATGCAATTAGGGCAATTGAATTAATAACTGAACAACCCAAACTATTAGAAGATATCAAAGAACTATGGAATAGAGCTAGTAATGGAAATGGAATTTCCCATAATCATCAGATGCATATCGTTAAAGCTCTCTATAACAAGAATTACATAAAAGGCTAATTTGTGAGTAAGCACAGGAATTCGGAGAAGCATTTCAGCAGACAACCCCTGTGGGGTTCATGAATACAGGAACGTTAGACGAAATTCTCTGTTAGTGCATCTATAAGTTCTAAAGGCAAAGATATTAAACAGATACTAGTATCTTTGAACTGTGAAATAAAAGGAGGAGGATTTTCATGGGTAATAATCTAAATCAATCGTTTGAAATTACGCGTGTATTCAATGCCCCTCGCGAACTCGTATTTAAAGCATGGACAGAGCTTGAGCATTTCGCGAAATGGTGGGGACCAAAGGGGTCCACCCTCGAAGTCGTTAAAATGGACGCTCAATCAGGTGGTGCATTGTTAGGTTTTCAGACGTCTCCTGACGGAAATCTGGTTATGTGGAGAAAATTTGAGTACCAAGAGGTTGTCGATCCTGAGAAAGTTACTTATATTCAATCCTTTTCCGATGAGCAAGGCAATACGATCCGAGCGCCATTTAGCACGAGCTGGCCTCTTGAAATTTTAAATATCATAACGTTTGAAGATAGCAAAGGTAAAACTGTTTTAAAACTGAAAGGTTACCCTATGAACGCTTCCGCTGAGGAACAAGAATCATACAACGGTATGGCTCCAAAGCTCCAACAAGATCTTGAGGGGACTTTCGATAAACTTGCCGATTATCTTGTCTTCCTGAGTTAGAATATGTAAAATTCTCATACCGTAAAAAATTGATCCAATAGATTAATTCTCAATGACTAAGGTCATTGAGCTAACGAGAAACGATAGAATAAGGATGCCGACTATAGAATGAGGCGACTTCCTATTGATAGTAATCAAGACCCTATTTAATAAAGTATAAACAAAGTAGTCGCGAGTTAGTCGGAGGTATGAACTCACTTCGGAGTCGCGACTTTTTCTTTGCGAATATTTAAAGTGCGGGGACAGATCGCTTTGGATTATAATTCTAATATAAGGAGAGGGAACAAATAAACTTTCTTTGGAAACACTATTATTGTGAGATTAGAAGAATAAAACAAGAATATGACGAGGTTCAAGATCAGAGATTTGGAAGTAGATCAAGGAGAGATAACTTCGTCTAACACATTGTTCAAGCGTCGGTGGACAAGCCCCCTCGATCCGGCATAGGGGTTTCAGGGAAGATTGGCCGGACACATCCGCACCGACTAAGCGCATCGCGCCCGGCACCTTCGCTGCCTTAAGTCGGTGGGACGTCGTGAACACAACA
This sequence comes from Paenibacillus dendrobii, assembly GCF_009807035.1. Lineage (GTDB taxonomy): Bacteria > Bacillota > Bacilli > Paenibacillales > Paenibacillaceae > Paenibacillus_AQ > Paenibacillus_AQ dendrobii. The sequence continues at coordinate 1,653,182 of NZ_WUBI01000001.1, read as the reverse complement.
ACGTTATAGGAAATCAGCGTAAAGGTGTAAAAACTAAATTCTTTCAAAAGGAAAATTTCCTACATATCATAAAATAAATAATGAAGTAGAAGACGAGGCATTTCAGTAACGAGGAAGCATATTAAGCCGGACACATCCCTCCATCTAACCGCATCGCGGCCGGTCACTTCGTGACCTTAAGGTGGAGGGACGTCGTGAATACAAGAACGTTACGTGAAACCGGTGAAAACCAATGAAAGAGAGGGAATTCAATGAAGAAAACGATTATTTCTCAAATGCTATCTTCTTTGAATATGTTACAAGACGCTATCCATAATTGTCCCAATGAATTATGGGACCATCAAGAGCATGAAAACAAGTACTGGCATATCGTTTATCACGCATTATTTTTTACTCATCTTTATCTAGGTCCTAATGCAAATGAGTTTCCAAAATGGAAAAAAGCAAGAAATGAATATCAGTTTATGGGGCCTGTTCCTTGGCCTCCGCATCATACACCGAAAATTGATGAGAAATATTCAAAAGAAGACCTCAATGAATACCTTGAATTAATAAGACAAGAGGTACCCATTCGAATTAATCAAGATGATTTAGATGCGAATTCCGGTTTTGATTGGTTACCATTCAGCAGAATGGAATTGCATCTACATTCAATAAGACATATCCAGCATCATACAGGACAACTTATAGAAAGACTCAGGAACTTTGGTATCAAGAGGAATAGATGGATAATCAATTGAATGACGCAAGTTAATCAATGAAGCCACCGCATCACATAACACAGTATCTAAGCTGCGGGCTACGCCCTTGGTTCGCAAGATGAGGTAGGCAGGGAAATTGAATCAGCACACAACCCTGCGAAGCTAAATCCGTCGGACCCGGTCGCATTGCTCCCTTAGGCCTCTCGGGTTCGTAGATACAACAACGTTATGCGCCATTATATTTAAGGAGATAATTTATGAAAGGTAAGATTCTCTTATTATTTTTTATTACAATAATGTTTTCATCTTGTCAAAATATTAGTCAATCGACTGCCCTGAACAGCGAAACTAAATCAATAATGAATTCTGAACTGCCTCCTGATGTAGTGAATACAGGTAATGGAACAGAATCCAAAGAAATAACTGAAGGTCGATCAGATCCTTCTAACAATGAAGTGTTATCCATGAGCATTGGGAACTATGATTTGAAAGGAGAATTTTATGATGAAATGCTTCGAAATCCTATAGATCATGATTATGAAGTGGAATTTAATGAATTTCAAAATTCCAAAGAGATTATTACAACATTGGGATGGGGGGCGTTGGAAAGCAAATATACAGAGATTTGGGATAAAGAGTTGAATCAAATATATAAAAAGCTTCTTTCTAAGTTGGATGGAGAACCAAGAGAAGCACTAATTGAATCGCAGAAAGAATGGTTACAGTATCACTTAAGGGAAACAAAATTTGTAGAGAAGACATTTATTAATAATGGTTACCTTGGATCACAAGGATCGGTAAGCCTAGGCACGGTTACACGGGAGAGAATTAGGGAAAGAACAATGCAATTATTTGAATATCGATATTTGCTAGATGGTGAAGTTGAGTTTGTATACCAAAGTAAAAAATAGAGTTGGAATTTTGACCAAAGGTTTTTAGGTGATACTTCGGACAGTAACGGCGCATAACACTGGTATTCACGCTGCGGGGCTTACGCCCCTTGATCGTCCGATGTATAATCATGCAAGATAACACGAACGACACACGAGCCGGCCTAAGATAAGAGCTATCTAAGGCCGGCTCGCGTCGTGAATATACAATGTTATCTGAACGTGCGAAATTCTTCGAAATGAATTTTGTGAAAGAAGGTTCATACATGATCCATAATATTAATCGTACTTCAAATACTTTTAGGGATAGGGGCAATTTTTGGTGGAATAGCATTTATTATCGATCCAAGTGGAGAACTGATGGGGATGTCCCGCTGCCTATTCAGAAAGTGGAAATGGAAAATGGCCGACAGACTTAATATATTTCCGGATAAACATTGGTCATGGACACTTTCATTATATTCTGGATTTGAATTAATCATTTGGATTACAATTCAAATGTATATTCTGAATATGTTTTCAATAATTCATATGATTTAAATAATAATTGGATTGATTATACAAATAATAACTTTATTACCAAGAGTTCAAAAACAGTATTCAATTTAAGACTTGTCGGATAGATGAATGAATTTTGTGGGTAACTCAATGCACCATCACATAACATCGTATTCACGCTGCAGGCCCGATCGGACCAGCCAAGCGTCGCAGAGTGTATCTCGACACTTCCATGATAACAAACTAAGAGAGTGTTTTTTTGAAAAAATGCGCTCTGTCCTTACAGCCGCAGCAAGTTTAAGCTAATTTGTAGCTGCGAAAGCTGAGTTTATAATGTAGGATAAGTTCTAAATCAAGCTGTTGGATTTTTCATAGTATATATTAAATAAGCACTAGAGGTGATATTTATGAAAAGAATGACAAGCGAAGAACTCTATGAGCTTCTACAAAAAATTAAGAATAGACCAGGCATGTATATTGGTACATAGTCGATAATCAACTTAAAAATTTTTTTGGATGGTGTATTGTACGCATCATTGGAGCAGTATAATAAATTTCTTTTCACCAGATGAAGCGGAAGCTTTCGATTTGTTTTATAGACAATTAGATGAATTTTTAAGTTTGGGAAATGAAGCGAGCAATTATAAAAATATACTTGAGAAAAAAGAAAAATGGATGGAATTAAAAACAGAGTATTGGAGCCAATATAATAAAATGAGATTATGAGGTTGTTTAAAATGAAAAGAAGTATTTATCTCGTATTAATGGTTTTCATATTCACTTTTATTTTATGCAAATCTGAATATCCAGTCCATCGTGCAAATAATAATTTTGATTCTTCCGGTACATATCAGAAGTCTGAGAAAATTGACCATTCTATGATTATTGAACCAATAATAGATGTGAATGAAAATTTATCGATAAATCATTTAGATGTTTTTGAATCTAAGGACGGTATGTTAAAAATGGATTCCGGTAAACAACGCGTTGAATTATTGGGTGAATATGTTTCAGGTTCCGATCATAATCATACGCTCTTCACAAATTTAAGAGTAACCAATACCGACACGAATGAAATAATCGTTGATCGAAGAATAGTCGATAATTCTACTGGAATTCCCGAATTATTTCTTGCGGATTTTACTGGAGACAAACTTGATGAAATTATGGTTGTCATTCATAGTGGTGCTATTCACGATTATGAAAAAGAATATCAATTTTACAGTTTAGTCAATCATAATTTAATATCCTTACCCTACGAAGGTTTATTAGACGATGAATCTTTAAGTTTTTCGATAGAAAACGATAAAGGAAAATTCCATTCTAAAAAATTGAATGTTCAATATGAAGTCAATCTTCCGGAAAAGTTATTGGAGTTATATAAGAGTGGGACCGAATTAAATCCTAATAAAAATTATATTTTTGAACCTATGTATATAGAGACTGATGGAGTCTATGGATTGAAAGGAGATTTATACATAGTAGATTCTGGTTCGAAAGAATTTATTGCGCGCTTTGAAATGATATATAAATTTAAAGAAAGTAAATGGGTGCTAGTAAAACTGAAATTACTGAAATCTAATTAATATACGATTGGTGTATAAAATGCTAAATAAGTCTAAAAAAATTCTTGCTGAACGGTGATGTATTTTATATGTAAGGTAGAAGGCAATGTATTAGCAGTAGGAGATGAAACGAAGGACATTAGGTGGGTAACCATGGATGAAGTGTATAGATTAATGATTAAAGATCCTAGGCAATTCTCAGACGTTGATCGAGCTGGAACCAAGTATTATTTGAAGCATAGATTTGAGTTTGAAATTCATTAAGTCTTTTCATAGTAAAGGGGAAAACAATGGATTATATAAAATGAATTAGAAGCAAGGTCGGTAGCGAAATGATAATTCTTAATTTTTCCGGAGCAATTATAACTAATGAAAAAGGACAAATTTTATTGCAACGTAGAAGAGATAAAGATGCATGGGGATTTCCAGGTGGGGCAGAGAGGATTATTCATCAGTTCACAATCCTGTAAGGCTAAGTCCGTCGGACCCGTGTATGGTAAAATGTGGGGTTTATATGGCGATGAAGAAATTTAATAACCAAACGTAAGGAGAAAACACATATGGGTAAGAAGAAAAAAACCTTACCTAAAAATTTTGATGAACTTATTGAGGCAGGCGACATATCTGCATTAAAAGAGGTATTTACCCGTTGCGAATTGGATGCCCGTGGCGGTTACAGTAAATCAACAGCCTTGAGCTTTTACCAGGTGCAGGATGAATTGGTTCGCTGGCTCGTGGAACAGGGTGCGGATATAAATGCTAGAGACAATTACGGAGCAACGCCTTTGCACAAACATGCAATGAGTTGGTGCGGTAATTCTGAATTGCTGCTTGATTTGGGTGCAGATGCAGAAGCTGTTGATGATAAAAACGAGACACCTTTATTTGCCGCCGCAGGTTCATTCAAACCCAAAGCGGTTTACACGTTGGTGTCTAGAGGCGCAAATATCAGCGCAAAAAATGAAATGAGACAGACTCCATTAGAAAAAGCGTTGGCCATGTGCAGAAATGCGGATATTGTCCATATGGCGGAAGTTGCCGATATTTTGCTAAACGCCGGAACAACGGTAACGCCGGAAATGACAGACTCGATTAAGCGAATCGGAAACGACTTTGAATTTCACAGAGAAGGTTTTAATAAAGAATATTTGAAGCAGACCGATGAGGCACTTTTACGTCTATATGAGCTTTTTGATGTTACTCCGGTAGAGAAGCGAAAGACGCACGACGGCGCCTCTTCCATAACCGTATCAACACAGGGATGGCAGGCGCAGCATCATGAACTCTGGAATTTATTAATCCCTTCAAAAGGACATGCGAAAACCGTACAGGGTGAGGTGATCCGGATTACTGGTAAAGTTTCATACGAAATTTTAGATAATGGAGGAATTAACAGGGATCATGAATATCGTAAAATGCTCAAAAGTTTGATACATTATTTTAGCTTAGGTACACCATTACGTCCCGCTTCACTTCAGGAGGCAGTAACATTAGCGAAAGAACTTAACAATGGAAACGGTAGTGAAGAACCTGCGAGACTGTGCGAACTGGCCGTGCATTGGGTGCTCAGCAATCCGAATCCTCTTACTTTAGAACAGCCCGACTATAAGCGATAAAACGAACAACCCTTCGAGCGAAGCCCTTCGGACGAGTGCTCCATTTTACGGAAAACCGAGGTGGATCAAAGAAGCGCCAACTTCTTAGAGGCGCTTTTTTTGTTTTCGTTAAAACTTGGATGGGAACAAAGCCGCATAACGGACTCGTCATCCGGCGCGGCTTGGTGTACAATTCAGGCAGGAATTGAGGAGCTTAAAAGACGATTTCATCACGGCACCGGGATGTTTACGGTTCTAGAGGGGTGAGCAAAACGTTGGTTCATATGGGGAAATGGAATACCCTGCGCAATCAGATCTTATTGGGATTTATGCTGGTCATGTGCATTATATTGGCGCTGGTCGGCATCATCATGTTCGATCGGGTGTCGGTGCTGCTGCGCAACAATGCCGAAAAGCATGTTCAGCAAACGGCGGTTCAAGCTGCGGGACAGCTGGATGCATTGCTGAAGCAGATCGATATGCTGTCGACGCAGGTGGCGACGGATGCCACGATCCAGACACTGCTGGGCAAGGAAGTCCAAGGGGAGCGGGTCAACTTCGGCATGCGCCAGTCGCTGCAGCAGGAAGTCCGCAAGTATGAGGCCTATACGACGGGGATCCGTTCATTGGAGCTTTATATGACGGATGACCGGAGTCTGGTTCCTCTGTCCGATCTGAATTTGACCGACCGGGTGTCCGATACATCGATTCGGAAAGCCGATCAAGCCAAGGGAAAGCTGGTCTGGCTGGGGCTTGATCCACGCGATGCAGACACGGTGACGGCGATCCGGCAGGTACGTCTGATGGATCAATCTTTCGCTCACGGGGGATACGTATTGGTCCGCATCGATAAAAGCTATTTCGCGCTTACGGATAACGACTCGGTTTCCAAAAGCGGGACGCGAGAAAGAATGGGATTGTTTGACGAAGAGGGAAGAAGGATTTTTTCCAATTTTGACAGGTCGATCGATTCAAGGCAGGTGCTTCATCACGATGGGGAGACGATCGAGCTCGGGGACGAAGCCTATATTGCGGTCGAGAGCCGCTCCAAGACGACCGGCTGGGCTTTGGTCATTTTAACGCCCGTGGATTACACGACCGAAGGCATATCGGTGCTGCGTACGGTCATCGTCGTTTCCGGACTTGCCGGGGCGCTCTTGTTTCTTATTTTGAGTTTTGCGTTGTCCACGATGATCACGCGCCCGATCCTCAACTTAATCAAAGCGATGCGCGGTTCGCGGTTCGGCAATCTGAAGCATAATGCCATCAGTTCTACCACGATGGAGCTGCGTGAACTCAACAATACGTACAATCAGATGGTCGATTCGCTGAACGAACTCATCGAGGTGGTATACCAGAAAGAGATTATCCAAAGCAGAACCGAATTGAAAGCGCTTCAGGCTCAGATCAACCCGCATTTTCTGTTCAATACGCTGGAGGCGTTCTATTGGGCGCTGGAGGATAAAGGGGAAGAGGAGCTGGCGCAAATCGTCGTGTCCATGTCGGGTTTATTCCGATATGTCATCAACCGGTCGGAAGAAGATGAATGGGTGACGATCGGGGATGAGCTTGATCACGCGGGACGGTATCTAACGATCATGAAGATGCGCATGCTTGACCGCTTGTCGTGGAGCATTGACACGCAAGATGAACGCCGTGCCGTACCGCTGCCGAAGCTGCTCATTCAGCCGCTCGTGGAAAACGCCATCCTGCATGGCGTCGAGCAGCGCAGCGGAAAAGGAATGGTCATGGTGCAAGCCGAGCCGTCAGAGCGTGTGGGGTATACGCGCATTACGGTGACGGATGACGGACCGGGCATGTCTGCGCAAAAGTTATCTTCCCTTTATGAGGCGATGAAGGAGGGGTACATGAGCTCCTCCAAAGGGAAAGGCGTCGGCATCGCGAATGTGGAGCGGAGGCTGCGATTAACGTATGGGGAAGAAACGGAAGGGCTCGTCATCCGTAGTCGGGAAGGAAAAGGTACCGTCATTTCGTTTGAAATACCTGATAATGGAAAGGGGAAAGCCCAGTGAAACATATTCTTGTCGTAGACGATGAGCCTCGGACGCGCGAAGGCATCCGCAAAACATTGGAGATGTGGTCTTCAGGAGGGTATCGGATTGAAGTGGCTTCAAGCGGGATGGAGGCCCTGGCATGGCTGGATGCTCATGAGGCAAGCCTGATCATAACCGATATCCGTATGCCTGAAATGAGCGGACTTGAGCTGGTCGGGCGGCTGTGCGGCTTGCCTCACCCTCCGGTGGTCATTATCATATCGGGGCATTCCGATTTTGAATATGCGCACAGCGCGCTGAAGTTCGGTGTCATGGATTACTTGCTGAAACCGCTGGACAAGACCAAGCTCGTACAAGCGGTGGAGACCGCATTGGAGCGCGAGGCGTGGAATGACCGGATGGAGAAGATGCAAAAGCTGGTGGATCCCAAGCTGCTGGAAACCGTTCAAGAGGAAAAGGTGTACAGCCCCCAAGTGCAAAAAGCGCTGCAGTACGTGGACGAACATCTGCAGGAATCGGTGTCTTTGCGGGAAACCGCCGAACACTTGCATATGAACGCCAGCTATTTTAGCGTACACTTCAAGGAGCAGACAGGGCTTACGTTCAGCGATTATATTACCCGAAGCCGAATACAGCGGGCGAAACAGCTACTGACAAGCACCCGACTATCCGTTGCGGAGATTGCGCAGCAGGCGGGTTACCAGACCTCAAAATATTTTGTGAAGGTATTCCGCGCCATGGAAAACGTAAGTCCCGGCCAGTACCGGCAGCAGTGGCTGGATGATGAGCAGAAGATCCAATAAAAGTGGTATGAGTCCCAATCCCTCTGACCTTACGGCCCGGACGGTAGACTGCTAAACTTTAAGTAAGCGGTTGCAACCCGTTCAAGATAACGAGATAAAGGGGCTGTGAACAAGATGTTCAGTAAAAAATGGAACGTATTGCTTTTGACGATGTGCTTGGCGCTATTTGCGGCAGGCTGCGGCAAAAGCGACAGCGGCACGGGCGGTTCGGCATCCAAAGAGGGCACGAGTGCAAGCGAGAAGGTAACGATCAAGTTCATGCATTTATGGCCTGAAGGCGTATCCGCCGGACAAAACAAGATCGTCAACCAGATTATCAACGATTACCAGAAAGAACATGAGAATGTCACGATCAAACAGGAAGTGCTGGATAACGAGCAGTATAAAAATAAATTGAAGGTGTTATCCGCATCCAATGAGCTCCCCGACGTCGGCGTAACATGGGCTGCCGGATTCCTGAAGCCTTACGTGGAAGGCAATCTGTTTGCCCCGATTGATGATCTGTTAGGTGGTGAGCTGAAAGATAAATTCGTGGCGGGCACGACGGAAGCTTACGCGGTTGACGACAAAACCTACGCCCTTCCGCTCGAGTTCAACATTGCGCCGATCTATTACAACAAAGCCATTTTCAAAAAATACAATTTGGAGGTTCCGCAAACCTACGAGCAATTCAAGGGGATACTGAAAACGCTTTCCGATAACGGCGTAGCCCCGATCGCGCTCGGCAACAAAGACCGCTGGACCGGATCGCTCTGGTACATGTATTTGGCGGACCGCATTGCGGGTCAAAAAACGTTGGCGGATGCCATCGGCGGTTCGGGTTCCTTTAAAGATGCCGGACTGGTCCAAGCAGCCAAGGAAGTGCAGTCGCTTGTAGACAGCAACGCTTTTGTCAAAGGCTTTAACGGCTTGTCCAATGAAGAAGGCAAAGCCGAATTCCTGAACGAAAAAGCCGCCATGTATTTGATGGGAACATGGGAACTGCCAAACTACACGACCAATGAGGAGATTCCGAAGGAATTCCGCGACAATGTCGGCTTCTTTAAATTTCCTACGGTGGAGGGCGGCAAAGGCGATATCAACAGCTGGGTAGGCGGACCGGGCGTCGGTTTGTTCGTATCCCAAAATTCCGAAGTGAAAGAAGAAGCCAAAGCGTTCGTTCAATATTTTGTGACCAAGTGGGGCGAGCAGTCGGTCACCGGCGCGGGTGTCATACCGGCCACGAAAGTGGATACGTCCGCTCTGGATCTGCCTCCATTATACATCGATCTTTTTAATGAAATGAATAAGGCGAGCAGCATCACCCTGTTTGCAGACGTACAGATGCCGGCCAATGCGGCTGAAACCCATCTGAACATGATTCAAGCGCTGTTTGGCAAAGCCGTCTCCCCTGAAAAATTCTCGGAAGAGCATGATAAGGCCATTGCAAAAGGCAACTAGAGAATAAAAGGAAGGGAAAAACTTATCCGGCTGTCAGGCCGGATAAGTTTTTCCCGCAACCCTTGACGGTAAGAAAGGAGTCGGAGAACATGGACAAAGTCATGTCCAACAAGAAAATCATTGCCCTGTACGTCCTGCCTGCGCTGCTGCTCATTATGGCGATCGTTTATATTCCTATCGTGCTCACCGCTTACTACGGGTTAAACCAGTGGAACGGGATTGGCAGGATGAAATTTATCGGGCTCGATAATTACGCTGCACTGCTGACAGATGGTACCTTTTGGAAGAGCGCGTGGCACTCCCTGCTGCTCGCCGTATTTTCTTGCGCCAGCTTGATCATTTACCTCGCAGTCGCCATGGTGCTGGCGACCCGAATCAAAGGAGCGAACCTGTTCCGAAAAATATATTTGATACCAATGCTGCTCTCCTCCGTTGCGATTGCGCAGCTCTGGCTTCGGATTTACCATCCGACAAACGGTATTGTAAACAGCGTACTTGAGTCGATTGGCGTTGCAAATCCTCCTGCATGGCTCTCCGAGCCGAAGCTTGTTTTATTTGCCCTGTTCATTCCGATATTGTGGCAATATGCAGGTTTCTATATTTTGATTTATTATGCGGCGCTCAAAAACATCCCTGCCTCGCTGGAAGAGGCCGCCAAGATCGACGGGGCGAGTGCCCTGCAGATTGCATGGAAAATCAAACTGCCGCTTGCGATGGAAGTGATCAAGGTAACGGTGGTACTGGCGGTCGTCGGCTCCTTGAAATATTTCGACCTGATCTACGTCATGACCGACGGCGGACCCAACGGTTCGAGCGAAGTGATGGCATCCTACATGTATCACACGGCATTCCGTGCTTATGATTTCGGATACGGCAGCGCGACCGGTTTTTTCCTGCTCGTCATTTGCCTTATTGTAACTTGGGTTATCCGTAAAATAACGGCCGCAAAAGAAACAATCCAATATTCATAAGGAGGAGTGCTTCATGAGGTCCGAAGCTTTGTCGCCGTCTGTATTCAAGTCGAAGGCGGGCCTGAAAATCGGCTATGGCGTGCTTTATGCCGTTCTAACGATTGTTGCCGCCTTGCAATTACTGCCGCTGGTATGGCTGTTCTTGTTCTCGCTCAAAAACAATCAGGAGGTATTCAACCTACCGCCGTTATCGCTCCCTACCCATTTCCGATGGGAGAACTATGAAAAAGTCTGGAGTGCAGGCAATATAAGCGTTTATTTTCTGAACAGCGTGTGGATTACGGTCGCCGCTTCCGCCCTAACGATCATCCTGGGCAGCTTGACAACCTTTGCGATGACACGCATGAAATGGAAAGGGAGCTCGCTCGCGCTCGGATTGTTTATGGTAGCGATGATGATCCCCGTTCACTCTACGCTGATTCCGCTGTTCAGCATCTTTAATAAAGTCGGGCTGACGGATAATCCGTTGTCGTTGATTTTGTCCTATGTTGCGTTTAATATGCCGATCACGATCATGATCATGCTGGGCTTTTATTACGCGCTGCCGCGAGAAGTGGAGGAGGCTGCGGTGATGGACGGCTGTTCCGTCAACCGTCTGTTTTTCCAGATCGTGTTGCCGATGACGAGTTCGGTCATCGCAACGACCGGTATCATTAACATGATTTATAATTGGAATGAATTTATTTTCGTCAATACGTTCATCAGCTCGGACTCGCATAAAACGCTGACGGTCGGCGTTCAGAACTTCATCGGCCAGTACACGACGGACTGGGGTTCGATCGGGGCGACGCTCATGATCAGCATTTTGCCGATTCTGGTCATGTTTCTGTTCTTAAGCAACCGGATTGTGGAAGGAATCGCCGCAGGATCGGTAAAAGGATAACAAGAGGAATAGAAGGGTCTGCTCCGAAAAATCAGTGCATGATTTCGGGCAGGCCCTGTTGCCGTTTCGCAGCACATACGCAAAAATCCCCTCCGATGACAGGAAGGGATTTTCATGTTTTTCGCGTCGATTCAAGCTGGAATACAGGCGAAGTGCTTTAGTTCAATTTATATAGCTGAAATAGTCGAAGTCCGCGTGCAGCCGTTGACCGGATGTATCCTGGCATTGCATGCCGACGAATGCGCCCGTAAAAAATCCGCCGCCTTGGATATAATCGTCAGATAGCTTATAAGCATGGAACGTCACCGGGATCGCGGACCATTCCTCGCCGTTAAACGAATACGAATAATGATATACGTTATAGTCGACATCGACACGCAGGTACACATATTCCGCTGCATCCGGAACCGCGATCTCCCGGCCTGTCAACGGCATCGAGAAAACGAAGTTGTCGCAAACGACAAGCTCCAATATGCGCCCTTTGTCCTCGTTCCATGTGATCTGGCAGGAGGTCCAGTTCTGCGTATTGTAATAGTTGACGAGTCCTGCGGATTGCTGGAACGATACCGGATGGAAGTCCACTTTCGTCTCGGCCGAAAACTTGAAATGCTGCCAGCGTCTGGCGACATGGGCCTGCGTAAATTTCGATGTCAGTGACTCTCTGCCGTACAGACGCAGATGACCGGGGCGGGCGCTGAGCGATAGCGTTTCCGGCCCCAGCGGAATGCGCAGCGTTTGGAAATGCGGATTTAAAGTGAATCCGTCGAAGTCGTCTTTTTCAGGAACATCGGGTCCCCATGGTGCTTCGGCGATCCGGGGCCCTTCGATCTCAAGCGAAGGTTGGTTGCCGCCGACGACATAAGGCCAGCCGTCCCGCCATTCCAAACGCTGGATAGCCGTTTCCCTGCCCAGCGGACAATATCCGCGTGGATCGAGCAGCGGCTCGCCTTCCCTTGGCAGCGGTCTTCCCGTCAGGTGAACCAGAAACCATTCGTCGGTATGGGTTTGTACGATCGAAGCATGTCCGGCTTTTTGCAGCGGGTTCCGCGGCGCAGACCAGGAAGAGATCAGCGGATTGTCCGGATGCACCTCGTAAGGTCCGTGTATGTCTTTCGAGCGGGCGATGGTCGATTGGTGATCGTAACGGGTTCCGCCTTCCGCGGTCAGCAGGTAATACCAGCCATTGATATTGTAGAGATGGGGAGCTTCGGTCAGCTTGATGTCGGTACCCTGGAAGATGACTTCCGCTTTGCCGACCAGCTTCTGCTGATCAGCATCGTATTCTTGAAGCACGATGCCGTAGAAAGGATGATGGCCCACGCGCGGGTCCCACATCATATTGACGAAATATTTCTTCCCGTCTTCATCATGGAACAGGGAAGGATCGAAGCCCGAGCTGTTCATATGGATCGGTTCGGACCATTCGCCGTCGATCGAGTCGCAAGTAACGAGATAGTTATGACAGTCTTTCCATTGGCCTTCCGTCACCTTCACGTCGGTATAGATCAGCCAAAATTGCTCATTCGCATAAGATAATTGAGGTGCCCAAACGCCGCCGGAGTCAGGGTTGCCCATCATATTGAGCTGGCTAAGTCGGTTCAGCGGTCTTGCGGCAAGTCTCCAATGCTTCAAGTCTTTCGAATGGTAGATCCCGACACCGGGGAACCACTCGAAGGTCGATACGGCAATATAATAATCTTCACCAACCCGGCAGATGCAGGGATCAGGGTTAAAGCCCGTCAAAATCGGATTTTGGATCACAGCCATCGTAACACTCCTCAATAAAAAAGTTTACCCATTATTCATAAGCGTTATGGGATATAGGTCCAAGCTATAATAGCTTCATCTTATCAATGATGTGGAGCCGTTCCCATATCCATTGCAGGCTTATATTTACCCATTTCAAGCAAATTGCATATGCCCTTCAAAAAAATAAATCCAAGGAGCTGATCGCCATGGAATTTCCGCCTGATCGCATGCGCAAAGAATATATGCTGCCCGATATCGACTCGACCTTCCGCGTATTTGCAGCCCATTGGCGTACGGTGGCAGGCGATTGGACCTACCCGCTGCATCACCATCCGCTCTTTGAAGTGAATCTCGTATTGTCGGGCGTACAAGAAATGAGCGTCAACGGCCGAAAGTATGTCCAAAAACCGGGTGATCTCATGCTGCTGAATCCAGTCGATCAGCATGAAAGCCGTGTCATAGGCAGGGAGGAGATGACGTATTACTGTCTTCATTTCGACGTCGATGAGCGGTCGTTTCGCGAACTGTTATGCCGCAATCGCATTTGTTTTCATAAAGCGGGCAGTATCCTTGCGGATGCGGTTCGTCCCGCATTGAACAAGCTGCTGGAGCTGACCTCGGACGAAACTGCTTCGCGCGTGGACTCGCGGATGAGAATTCTCTCGGCCTTGTTTGAACTGTTTGCGGGCCTGAGCGGAACGTTATCCGAGCAGGAAAGCCAAATGACCCCTACGAGAAATGCGCAAACGGCTTCGAAAGTGGCGGCACTGCTGGAACGGGAGATCGAGGGGGCTCTGGATGGCAGCGGCGATCGGTTTCATGCCGAGACCATCGCGTCGATTGCAGCCATGGTCGGCTACAGCACGTCGGCGATGAACCGGATTTTTACGGAAGTATACGGCATGTCGCCGCGGCAGTATATGTCGACCTTGATGCTGAAGAAATCGAAGCTGCTGCTGATGGATCCGGAATTGTCGGTTGAGGCGGTATCGATCCGGCTCGGCTATAAAAATATCGCGCATTTCAGCCGGCAGTTCAAGCGCTGGACGGGGGAATCGCCAAGCCGGTTTCGCGACAGATACCATAAGTAATTCAGTTCAGCCGAAGAGGGATTGTTAAATAGTTCGTTGAATTTTAATGAAGCAAAGATGAATCAATGATCGGAGGTGGCATATGGATATCGAAATTCGTGAAATTCAAAAAACTGATTATCCTGACGTAGTATTGTTATGGAATAACGACTTAGGGAGTCCTACTGTCACTGCTGTAAATATTTCCGACGATTTGAAAGACTGAATAAAGATGAGAATTACAGAACATTCGTCGCGTTGTTTGAAAACAAGGTTGTGGGTTGTATTACGATGGTCCAAACCATGGCGAGCATGAACATCGTCTAACATTTATATTCATGCATCTGAACCTAGCGGCTCCTCAGTTTGCGATGTAATTCATGGAGGCATAGATATGATTAAAGATCTATTAAGTAGACTTAACATTACTCTACCAGATGCGGAAACAGAAGTATTGCAATCTCATCATCTGAAACAGAACAATACAACATTCTATCTAAGGTTAATGGATATTGAAGAAATAATGGAAGTAACTGATTTTATGTCTGAGATGGATGTATTTCAAGATATTGTTCCATTATGGGCTGATGATCATTCGAATTATATCGGCATCTATGTCCAGGGCACGTGTAAGAACAAGGTATGTTATTTAAATCATGAGGAAACCGATCTATCGCCTGGATTCAGGAGTATAAGTACATTTGTTTCTGAACTTGAATCACATCCTGATTTAGATTGGCATGAATTAAAAAAAGAATATCCAGCTGATATAGATAGTGATCCTAACTTGTTGGAAGAAGATTTGAATTGTATTTCTGATTTGAATAACTTAATCAACTCTAATAATCAAATTACTGATGAAATGCGTTGTCAATATATTTATTCCATCATGGTCTTAACTCCGAAAACTCAGCTTGATTCCATAGTTAAGTATTTAGATGACGAAGATAAGTATGTACAAGAAAGAGCCTGTGAGATCATTGGATATCACAAGTATGCTCCTGCAAAAGATAAGCTTGTAGAAATTTCAAAATCAGGAATGCACAACGGGAAAATAGCTGCAAAGAAAGCATTGGCAAGAATACGATAATCAGACAATACATATAAGGCAGATTAAAATAACGGAGACACCACTTTGTTTACTATATTGGCAGATAAATAATATTAAAGGAATCGAAAAACATGTGTATTCTTCATCAAAGGCACGGATATCTGATAACACAAGCCATTAACGAAAATTCACAAAAAGAAGAGAACAAAAAATGGTCCGTGAATACGGAATCGTTATCGGAAATGAAATTCTAAAAGCGAGGAGGCAGAACTTGAATGCTTTTTGATTTAAAAGGTGATGCCAATATGTCACCCATTGTGGGCATGTTGTACTCTGCCGTAAAAGAGAATGACCAACGATTACAATTCATAACTGCTGGAATGTCGCAAGCAGAAGTAGATTACAAGGGACCAAATAATAATTTTAATAGTACCGCTCAGTTAATAAAACATCTCATGTATGTTGATTTGAATTGGATTTTTAGAATCAAAGGCGAATCACTTCCTCAGTCGTTCAAGGAACAATATGGTCCCATGATAGATGAAAATAATAGGCTTCCCATGGTTAAAGGAATGTCTTTGAACACACTTATGTCTCAATATGTAAGTATATTAGAAATGTTGAAGGAAGCTTGTACGAACTTAACAGATGCTGATTTAGATAAAGTTGTAACTTTTGGACATGAGAATGAAAAGCAAGCAACTATTCGTTGGGGAATATGGCATATGGCTGACCATAGCCGTTATCATCAAGCTCATATTAATCAACTTAGAAAGTGGTATAGAGAAAATCTCGATTAACCATTGTTTTGATATAAATTTGGCTTGTCTATGTGAGGCAGGCCTTCATACTTAAAAGATTCGACTAGTTTTAGATTCCTTATGAATCAAGATGATTTACTCAAAAAACAAGTGTTTGAAAAGAGTATTTAGCTAATTCATAACTATTACTACATTGATTTCTGATAACAATATATTTACGCATTGGGCATTCGCCCTCGGTCGGTGTGTCGCCGTGAACACGAAAAGTTATCGGAAATCAGCGCAAATAATTAACTGGAAGTGGTGATATTTCAATGATGTATTTTGAATATTTAAATACAAGGAAGAAACAGTTTGTTGAGCAGCTTGAATATTCTTTAAAGAGTTATAAAGTCCAGCCAGTAGGTAACGGATATATTGACTGTATTACAATGAAAGATAATATGAAGTTGTTTATCAATGAAGTCTCTACTATAGGGATTTTAATATCAGTTGTAACTTGGTGGTGTTATGTAGATCCAAGTAACAATCTATCAGGTTGTCCTCATGGCATGGGCGGGCCTATATCGAAATACTATGAAGGTTGGTTTAGTGAACTACAAAACGAAGCTTACGAAGTAGATGAAGAAAGATTATCCTCGATAATACACTTCTATGACAAACAACATATAACTTTATTAAATCAAGATACAATGAACAGGATTGAACAAATACTAAAAGAACCTTTTAGGTATACTCCTTCGGAGTACATTAAAGAGAATAAATGTGTAATACCTGGTTTATGGTTACTTGTACCAGATGATTGGAAGAGTTTGAGTTAAGTATATTCACCGAGGTACTGACTTCCTATAACAATATGTTCACACATCGGTGCCTGACAGAGTCTTAAGTCAGTGGGATGTCGTGAATACAGGAACGTTAGGTGAAATATGATAAGGGAGGTGAAGACATTCGGTTTGATCTAATATCTGATATTCATCTTGATTTTTGGGTAGAAAACTCTAATCAAATAAAAAGAAAGAAACAAAATAATTTTTAGTTCAATTCCCAAGAAAGCCGAAGAGAAACTGGTCTAGAAATTGAGGCAACCCAAAGATTCGATATATCCATGTTTTGTTATCTTGGGGCTTATAAATAGGATGTTAAAGAATGATTCTTAGAATAATGAAATAACGAATATGTGAGAGTATCTCAAGAAGTTGTAATCGTCTTATAAGATCTATTATATGGAGGTCAACCGTATGAAGCTTCAAGAAATAGTTCCTATACTTCGAATTTTTGATGTGAAGAAGGCAATGGAGTTTTATATTGATTACTTAGAATTCAATGTGGATGGGGAACATCGATTTGAAGCCGATTTGCCTTTATATATTCAGATTTCGAAGAATAATGTAAAGATACATTTAAGTGAACATTATGGAGATTGCTGTCCAGGAGCTGCAATAAGAATACAAGTAATCGGAATCAAAGAATTCCAAAAGAATCTAATGGATAAACAAAATAACTATTCACGACCTGGATTAGAGAGTACCCCATGGGGAAGTGAAGAATGTTGTGTAATAGATCCATTTGGAAACCGAATTATATTTTATGAGTAAAGAAACGAGGAACATTAAATTAACAAAAATACTGGAGGGTTATACGATGAAGCGGGATCAGCCAGACAACCACTGCGATCCTAAGTCTGACCCCCTCCCTGTTAGTCACTTACCTGCGAAGAGCATATTAAATCCTTTTAATTCATTGGAGGTTAAGTCCGTGAATCCACCAAAGCATATTGTTTCTGCAGCTGCTATTGTCGTTAACGATAATCAAGAGATATTACTCATTAAGGGGCCACGTAGGGGTTGGGAAATGCCAGGAGGACAAGTTGAACTGGGGGAATCCCTTTCACAGGCAGCAATAAGAGAAACCAAAGAAGAATCGGGGATAGACATAGAAATCATCAAATTTTGCGGGATTTTTCAGAATACTGGAAACTCAATTTGTAATACCTTATTTCTAGCAAAGCCGATTGGTGGAGAACTAATAACAACGGAAGAGAGCTTGGATTCTGGTTTTTTTTCAATAGAAGAAGCCTTGGAAAAAGTTAAATGGAAAAACTTTAGACAAAGAATAGAATACTGTTTAAAAACTGAAACACAACCTTTTTGTATTGAGTTTAACGACGAGATGAATATTTGAGAGTATCTCAAGAAATTAGGAAAGGATAGAAGACGATGAAATTAGACATTCTAACCGTACCCTCGTTTTGGAAAACTGAAATGAACCAAAAATATTATCAACTTCATGAAGAAAACAGCAAGTTGGTTGTTCTGTTTCCCGGAAAAAACTATCCTTGTCATAAGCCAATTCTACACTTTGCGGGAACTTCCGCAATTCAAAGTGGTTTTGACTTAATGGTACTTGAATATGGATATCAAGCTGCGAGAACGGATTTGGATATGAATGACCTGCCGAGAGTAATAGAAGATAGCCATGAAACGGTTCGGCGAATCATTAACAAGTATCATGAAGTCATTTTTATTAGTAAGAGCATAGGGACAATCGTTGCGGGTGAAGTTCATGGAAAACTTGATATGCCCATAAGACATTTATTTTTGACACCCATTAAAGACACAATTCGTTATATCAACAAGTCTAATGGACTCGTGGTTTATGGGACAAAGGATGAGATGTTTAATAATGAACTTGCAAACCAAATTAACATAGATGAAGTAAGAGAGGTCATTGAAATTCCTAATGCAAATCATTCCTTTGAGACCCATAATGTTGAGGAAGATATTGAGATTCTAAGTCAACTTGTAAGGATATATTTGGATTTTCTTAAGTAGATGAGGATTTGAAGAGGCATCGGCTTCTTGCGATAAAATCAGGAAAATAATGGGTTACCCTAACTCAGCATCTTCGTGAAACTGGCCGAGTATGCAAATAATTTCATAGTTGGCAAAGGAACTTACTTGGTTACTTATCATACGAGGGTTATACTAATAGTAACGAAGCCTATTTGCTGCGTTATGCCGAGCATCATCGCTTGGTTTTAACAGGCTGTTTCTGCGAGGAATCTCCTTGTTGGAAAACAGCTTGAATCGAACAAAAAAGTGGTGGTTGAATTGGGGTAACCGTAAAAGATTTACTGCAACTTCCTTCGTTTAGAGGGGCTCAGGTGGTCACTGGAACAAGCAGGCTCCATCAGACCATTTCCTCTTTATCTGTTTTAGAGGTGGCGGATGTCAATTTTTTCTCGCGAATTATTCAAACCGTTCAAGAAGAATGGTATGCCGAAGAGCTGGTCATCAGTTCTTTTTATTCCATTAAGGACAGTGTGGAACAACAGTGCAAAACGGTTCAATATTTGCATGATCTTGGTGAAGTGGGCTTGATTTTGTACTATGTTGGCATTGTGATGCCGGATATAGCCGATGAAGTACTCGAGCTGGCCGAATCTCTGAATTTTATTATCATTTGCATGCCGAGAAACGATTACTCTCTTAGGTACAATGAAGTCATTTATGAAGTCATGGAGATGATCGTAAGCAATCAGAATATGAATGAGCATTTCGTGAATGAAACACTGGAAAAGGTCTCACTATTGCCGGAACATTTGCGGAGCGTGGAAATTACCCTTAAACTGCTGTCGGACCGGATGAAAGCGAACATCATTCTAACAAACAGCAACCTGGATATTATCAATCGTGTCATGTGGCCGCGTAATTCATCGCTCCATGTTGAGGATCTGATCCGGTCCATGGCTCCTTCCATTTTGAACGGTAGAATGGGAGAAGATGAGCTGAATTCGTCCTGCTTTGTTGAATACAAACGTGTTCATCAAAAAAATGGAGAGGCTCTTTACCTGTTCCTCATTAAAGAAAATACGAAGCTGCCGCCGAAAACGGTAGATCAAATCAGCGAAGTGGTACAGGTAGCCATCAATTTGTGGGGAGATAAGCATAACGAGGTCAGCGAATACGCTCTGGTTAAAGCCATCGTGAATGATGAAAGTGAAAAAATGCGCAGGTTGGCCAGTTTGCTGTATATCGACGTTTCCGCCATCCAAATGATGTGGCTCGTTTACATTCAGGATTTGTCGGAGGAAAAAAGGATCAGGGAAGACTTAAAAGCACATCTTTCCCAATATTATAAAACCGCGGTCATTCAAACAATCGATCACTGCATTGTCGTTTTGCTAGGGAATTGCTCCTATAAATACAATGAGTTTGAAATCGCAGCGGAATATATCGAAACCACGAGTCTCATTGCTGAAATATCAAGCATCGTTTATTCTCCGAGGATGCGGGACACACAGGATGTTCGCCGAATGTACCAGCTTGTAAACGGCGTTTCTAAAGAGGTTCGACGCATCTATCATCATCGCAAACTATACACCGCGGCTGAAATCCGTTCCATGAACCGGGCTATAGACCTGAGTAAACAAGGGGAAGAGATTACAGAAGAATGTTTGTCCATCATGGAGCCGTTATTGGACGACCCGGATGCGTTGGAAACGCTGATGACTTTTCTTCTGGATGCGAAGGGGAACATGGATGACTGCAGCAAGCTGTTGTTCGTCCACAAAAATACCGTGAAATATCGTATTAAAAAAATTAGCGAACTCATCGGATATGACGTAACCGTCAATTCGGAGTCGTACGATGTGTATACCGCCTGCATGGTTTACCGTCTCATCCATAACTGAAAAATACCGATGTTTTGTTCAATTGGACAAAAACATCGGGTTTTTTTTTATTTTCAGAAAAAGACGCTGCCCTACTTGATCTTTTACAATAAGAAAAAACATTCGAACGAATAAGGGTGGTGGGGATCATATGAAAGCCGTTAAAGAACATCAATCCTGGTTCAGTCTCGGGATCATCTGGGCTGGGGCGGTCATAAGCATCCCGAGTTTGTTGGTAGGGAATGCGCTTATTACAGGCATGGGATTATCGAAGGCGTTGCTCGTTACGTTGGTCGGTTACTCGATTATTGTATTGATCATGATTTTGCAGGGTATTCAAAGTACGGATTTAGGAAAACCGACGGTTCAGGTTGCAGGTCAGGTCTTTGGCAAAAAAGGATCTCGGACGATCCTTTCGATCATTCTCGCGATTGCGTGCCTCGGATGGTTCGGCATTCAGGCGAATGTGTGCGGTGCAGCCTTGGCCAACTTGCTAGCTGAGACCGGAATTCACATCCCGGTGCCGCTGGCTTCTCTCATCAGCGGTCTCGTGATGGTAGTTTCAGCTATGTATGGTATTAAAGTGCTGCGGGTGATCAGTTATATTGCCGTTCCTTTATTGATCGGAATCAGCGTATACGGTCTTTTCGAAGCTTTGACTGGTGACTCTCTGCAGATCATTCAGAATTATAAGCCAAAGGGAGCGATGAGCTTTACGGACGGACTGGCGGTAACCCTGGGTTCATTTGCCTTAGGTGCGGTTGTCGCGGGGGATTACTCGCAATTTTCGAGAAAAAGGTCCGATGTCCTGAAAGCTGCTCTTTTTGGGATTATTCCGGCAGGCTTGCTGATGATCGGTGCAGGAGCTGTGCTGACGATTGCATACCAAGCCAGTGATATTACAGCAACCTTTTTGAGCATCACGACTCCGTTTATTGGCGGTGTGATTCTGATCCTGGCTACTTGGAAGACGAATCTCGTGAATGCCATTTCAGGCGGTTTTGCCTTAATTAACGTGTTTAACGTATCGAAGGAAAAAGAAAAGTGGGCCGTCGGCATTGCGGGAACCATCGGGACTGTATTGGCTGTCATCGGCATACTTAACTATTTCACACCGATCATGTCCATCTTGTCGGCCATGATTCCACCGGTGGCAGGCGTGATGATCGCTTCGTACTGGGTGCTTGGCAAAGGGAGTAAGAGCCGCTGGCAAGAGGTTGAGGGCGTGAATAAACTTGGCGTCGTTTCCTGGCTTGTAGGCGCGGTTATAGCTTGTACCCCTGTCGTGTTATCCTTCTTCCCAAGCTTGCCGCAGGTACCGAATCAGCCGTTGATCGGAATTGTCATTTCTTTTGTAATGTATTATGCAGGCTATCGTTTATCGGCTCAGAAGACAGTCATATTGGAGGAAACGTAAATGAGATATTTAGATAAAGCAGCTGTTGAAAACATCGCCGTCGGCGCAGCATTTCTGGGCACTGGCGGAGGGGGGGACCCATATGTCGGAAAATTGATGGCCCTCTCGGCCATTGAGAAGTTTGGACCTGTAAAATTACTGTCAGTCGATGAGATTAAGGATGAGGACTTTTTCATTCCGGCCGCGATGATGGGGGCGCCTTCCGTACTCGTGGAGAAATTCCCTAAAGGGGATGAGTTTGTAAAGGTTTTTCAAAAATTAGCGAATTACTTAGGAAGAGAAAAGATCGCCGGCACGTTTCCTATGGAAGCGGGGGGCGTCAACTCCATGATTCCCATCGTCGTTGCGGCGCAGCTGGGATTGCCTCTGATCGACTGCGACGGTATGGGCCGGGCGTTCCCCGAGCTTCAAATGGTGACATTTAACCTGGATGGTATTCCGGCGACACCGATGGCGATTACGGATGAAAAAGGGAACATCGGTATCTTCGAGACGATTGACAATAAATGGACGGAACGGCTCGCCAGAGTGGCTACGGTTGAAATGGGTGCCAGTACTTTGGTAAGCCTGTATCCGGCAACAGGTGCGCAAATGAAGCAAAGCGGAGTTCATCATATTGTGACCCTCTCCCAGCAGATTGGAGAAATCATTACATCGAAGAACCGGGACGCCAAGGATAAACTTCAAGACCTGCTGAAACTTGTGTCGGGCTATGAGCTGTTTCAAGGTAAAATCGTGGATGTCATCCGCGAAACGAAAGGCGGATTTAATCTTGGCCGCATGCATCTCGAAGGAATTGAGACGTTTAAAGGCGGGGAGATGAAGGTTCATTTTCAAAATGAAAACCTGGTTGCCGAAAAGAACGGTCAAGTGGCAGCAATAACCCCGGATTTGATCTGTCTCGTTGATTACGAGACCTTATCGCCTGTGACCACGGAAAGCCTGAAATACGGGAAACGCGTACGGGTGATTGGACTGCCCGCTCATGAAAAGTGGAGAACGGAAAAAGGGATCCAGACTGCTGGACCAAAATACTTCGGATATGATTACGATTATGTTGCTATTGAGGAACTGGTGAAAAAGGCGGTGGCTGAGAATGTATAGAATCGGGATCGATGTAGGCGGCACCAACACAGATGCCATCATATTGGATGAGAATCATCATTTGGTTCATGCGGTAAAATCACCGACAAGCCTGGATATTAAAACGGGGATTGAAACTTCGCTCCGGAATTTGCTGCAGGGTGCGAATATGGATAAAAGCCAAATTACGCATGCCATGTTAGGTACAACACAGTGCACGAATGCCATTGTTGAACGCAAAAAGCTGGCTCAAGTCGGCGTCATTCGTCTGGGTTACCCGGCAACGGCTTCCGTACTTCCGTACACGTCCTGGCCTGAGGATATGGTTCAGAAGCTGTCGGGTAAATATGCTCTCGTTCATGGCGGATATGAATACGACGGCCAAGTGCTTGGAGAAGTCGATGAAGCTGAAATTACAGCTCTTCTGGAGGAATGGCGTGGCAGTATTGAATCCATTGCGGTTATCGGCGTGTTTTCTTCTATTAAAAATGACCAGGAATTCCAAGTTCGCGATCTCATCCATGAAGTGTATGGCGAAGAGTTCCCGGTCTCCTGCTCTTCCTTGATTGGTTCGGTCGGTTTAATTGAACGCGAAAATGCAACCATACTCAATGCAGCATTGTGCAAGGTCATTGAAACGACAACCCAAGGATTCGTACAGGCGTTAGAAGAAGAAGGGATCACTGACGCAGCGGTGTTCTTATGCCAAAATGACGGTACCTTAATGTCGATTGATTACGCTAAACAGTTTCCGATCCTAACCATTGCATGCGGGCCGACGAACAGCATACGCGGTGCCTCTTATTTGGCGAAGATCAAAGATACGATGGTTCTCGACGTGGGCGGGACGACGTCGGACATCGGGGTTTTGCAGGAAGGCTTTCCGAGAGAATCCTCGGTTGCAGTCGAGGTTGGTGATATCCGTACGAATTTCCGCATGCCGGACATTATCTCTGTTGGACTGGGCGGCGGAAGTATCGTGCGCTCGGAGAACGGAAAAATTACGGTTGGCCCTGACAGCGTAGGATACAAGATTGGACAAGAGGCGCTGGTCTTTGGCGGGAATACGCTCACAACAACAGATATTGCCGTTCGGCTGGGCCTCGCGGATGTTGGGGATAAGAGCTTGGTAGCGCATTTGGATGAAGGCTTCGCTAAACAAGTTGAAGCTGAAATTTCATCCATTATTGAGCAGGCTATTGATAAAATGAAGACTTCGTCGGGAGACGTTGAGCTTGTGTTGGTAGGCGGAGGCAGTGTCGTTATTCCGGACACGATTCGCGGGGTATCCCAAATGATTAAGCATGAGAACGGGGGCGTAGCTAACGCCATCGGCGCATGTATTGCTCAAATCAGCGGGCAATATGAACAAATCTACATTTATTCTCAAGAGCCGCGTGAAGATTCGTTAAGAGATGCACAAGAAAAGGCCGTGAAGCAGGCCGTGCTGGCTGGCGCTGATCCGGCTACGGTGGAGCTCGTGGAAGTGGAAGAAACCCCGCTGGCTTATCATCCGGGAAATGCAACGAGACTGAGAGTGAAGGTAGTAGGAAATATGAAATAGAAGAGTGGCTTCACATGAGTTCATCCAACTTATGTGAGGCTCTTTTTACATAAACGTTAAATGATATGACTTTACCGGTAAACTTCTGAGCGGGAAATTTCTCATTCTATATGAACGCTTGTACGTAAATATGATACAAGGTAAAATATAGCTACAATTCATCCAAGCCAATTGTACTGACCAAGTGTTCGCAGCACTTGGTCTTTATTACATATATAACAACAGTGTTTCTGATGGGAAGCAAGATGAAGAGACAAAGTCAATTGCTGAATTCTTTATCATGCGAAAATGGAGGAAGCAAGGAATAGGAAGAGAAGTAGCGACAAGGATTTTTGATAGACATAAGGGAAACTGGGAGGTAAAGCAGGAGAAGGAGAATTATAATGCTCAGAAATTTTGGGAAACAGTAATCAATCAATATTGTAATGGAAGATATACCAAGAAAGAATCACTGCCTAAATGGGATGGGCCAATAATATTTTTTAAGAACTAAGTTGAAAATCAAAACCAATAAAACCTTAACAAAAAGGCGGTAACTGAAAGTGAAGTATCCGGAAGGAGGGATTGGCTTTGAGTAAACCTAATTCACTCAGCTATTCAAGGGAGAGGGAGAGAGCGAAAATGACCCAAAACGCTGATATTGAAATTCGTGAATTTATTCCTTCAGGAGAAGAATATATTCAGCTTGTTGAAAGCACCGGATGGAAAGGAATAGTTGAAAAGGGAAGCAAACAACTCGAAGAAGCACTGGAGAAGAGCTGGTATATTGTTTCAGCACTTCACAATGATAAAGTAATTGGGACTGGCAGAATTATTTCAGATGGAGTATATCAAGGATTTATTTGTGATTTGATTGTCTTGCCCGAATATCAGAATATTGGAGTTGGAACTCACATTCTTAAAAAACTGTTGCTGAAATGCAAGGAAAAGGATGTTTTGATGGTTCACCTTTTTGCTGCCGTAGATAAATGCAACTACTATAAGAAGTTTGGATTTGAAGAGCGTCCACAAGATGCCCCTGGCATGAAATGGGTTAATAGAGATGTGGTCTAACAGTACATCAAGAGACATCAGATAACACCGTATCATTTTAGAGAAAGGAATTGTTCAGATGAGCAACATGGATGTTTTTTCTTGATTTTTTTGATCTGACGTTATCTGAAATAAGCATGATTGAAGGGGGTACTCGTGCACACAACAGTCGATAGGGCGATAAAGGAAACATGGCTATACAATATAAAGTCTGATTATTCATCTAATTTCATCTTACTTGAGGATAGTTTGAAGAACGCATTTTACTTCCATCTAAGAAACAGACTTTCTGATGCTTTTCTGAAAGATCATAACTTAAGAATCTATACTGAATTACATACTGGATATGGTGAACGAATTGATATTGCGGTAGTAGAAATCGAAGATAGGGAAGATGTCCATTTACGAGAAAAAATTAAAGATTATGTGGCAGTAATTGAATTAAAGTATAAGAGCGGACACGTACCTATAGATCCTTTTTTTGGAGACATTCAAAAGATAAAAAGTTATTTGAAGAGAAATGATTATGTTAATTGCCAATATTACTTAGGCTTCATTCATGAGACGGAATACAGATTAGAAGAAACTTCTTGGTTGAACACCCGAGAACAAAAAACATGGGCAAGTGGAAGTCTTACTGAGTTATCTGGGTTTTACAACGAAGATAAAATTATATTTACTAATATTTCATATAACCATCTAAATGCGGATTTAAATAATATAAGGATTTGATCAAAGGTGTTAATGAAAGACGAATAATTCATTTTCGTTGGGTGAGGGAGATGTTATTTTGAATTTTTCTTGGTCACTTGCATTATTTCAAACACTATTTTTATTAT
The DNA here is from genome assembly GCF_009807035.1 of Paenibacillus dendrobii. Lineage (GTDB taxonomy): Bacteria > Bacillota > Bacilli > Paenibacillales > Paenibacillaceae > Paenibacillus_AQ > Paenibacillus_AQ dendrobii. Next base: position 1,626,580 of record NZ_WUBI01000001.1, on the reverse strand, counting down.
TGGTTGTATTGTTTTTTGTTGGATTATATCGATTTGTAAACAAATCAGTTCAACACACAAAAAACACGAAAGAAACGCTGAAAAGACTAGAAGAAAAAATAGATAAGCTAAATGAGAAGCTAAAATAACTATTGGAGTGAATAAAATAGTCGTTCATGATATCAAATGAAATGAATACTCAAAACAAAGACTATGTAAGAAAGAAAATGCTAGAGTTCAACCTTCAGCATTTTCCTGATGATCTGAAAGGACGATACCAGGAGTTGAATTTACATTTAGTAAATGCGGAAGTTCTGGGGGTCGTGAATACAAAGAACGGTATATGCAATCGGGGCAAGCGGATAAAGAAATATTAAGATACAGAAGGTGATGCACCATGAAATTGTTGTTTATCTGCAGTAGAAATAAATGGAGAAGTTTAACAGCTGAGAAGGTGTTTGAACGATACAATGGATACGAAGTTAGATCTGCCGGTACAGAAGCGAATGCGCGAATTAAAGTTACTGAAGGACATATTGGATGGGCAGATACGATATTCGTGATGGAGAAAAAACATGAGAGGAGAATTAAGGAGAAGTTTGGACAAGGGCTGCTTACGGGAAAACAGTTAATAAGATTAGATATACCTGATGACTATGAGTTTATGGATGAAGAACTGATAGAGATATTGATTACAAGAGTGTCAGAATATATTGAAGTACCTGAATCAACATGAAGAGACTATTGCGGGCTTACGCCATAATACAGTTAATAGTAACTAGAGGTGAATAAGTTGATAGAAGAAGAATATTTTAAACAAAGATTTATTGATGTTTATGAGTACTCGCTAATGAATTATAAAAGTGGCACCGGAACATTTCGTATATCGGATAAAGAATTTCAAGTTAAATGGGAGTCTGTAATTCCTATAACTGGTGAATGTATTTTTGTTATATCTAGTGAAGATTCGCTTGGTTCACTCTTACAATCAACTGATATTGGAAACGGGGAGCTTACCGGAATTACAGATGACCGAGAATGGAGTATTAGTACTAAACTCATCATTACGAATATTAATTTCAAAACTAATATACCAAGTATTGTTTTAACTTGTTTAGTTCGTATTTTAAATCTCGTCAAAGTAAGTAATAATGAAATTAATAAAAAATATTTAAGAGGTTATATAACGAATTTCGATTTTCTAGGAATGGAGTTCACTATAAGAGGGGAAAGGCGTGTTAGAGATAAATTTACTGTAAATGTTCATGATAGACAGGTTGTTTTTCAAGAATTAGAGCACAAAAAATTAATATTAGAGCAGATTAATTCGAACCGGATAGACAAAGCTATATTATCCACTATTACTTTCCCTATTCTTGATGGAGAAAATAAGGAGCAAACCAGCCATTACATCGAACTTATTTCTTGGTTTCTAAGTCTTGTGAATGTTAAGGCAACAATGGTCCCGTTGATTGAGTATTACGACAATAACAATGAAATAGCAGAAATTGAATACCACCAATTATTATCGTCTCGCTACCATCCTAATGTCATAATTGATAATCATCTTTGTTTTGGTGGATTGATTCAGTATTTTAATGAATGCTACCAAGTTTTTGTGGAACTAGACAATGATCTTGCATTAAGTTCTTTAGTTACTTCCATACTCGGTATGTATGAGGGGAAATTTCTGGAAAACAAGCTTGCGGGTCTAATCTTATCTTATGAATTACTGCTCACCAAGTACCTAGTCAAATCAGGTAGCGATTTTGAATCTATCAAAGAATTAAGTATTCAGGACAAATTACGTAGGGTAAATACATACTTAAGGTTTATTCCAAGTCATCTGCTCGCAGATACATTAAGAAAAGATGTTAGAAATGCTTTATTTCACACTGGTGAAATTTCGGTTTTGTCTCTTAATGAAAAGATTGAGATTTATAATGAATATTATGATCTATTAATACAAATCACACTTAGAATTCTTAATTATAGAGGGAAATATATTAATCCCAAAGATTATACTGCCATAGATCTTTTATAAAGAGCGATATGGAAGATAACTCAGACAATACACGAGCCAGCCTAAGATAGGGACTAGCTAAGGGTCGGCTCGTGTCGTGAATATGGAAGCATTATTTTCAGAGAGGAGATTTACATGAAGTTTCCAATCATTGTTCTGGATTTGGATGGAACGCTTCTTAATTCAAATAAACAAATCTCAAATCGGAACTGTAAGGCCATTATGGAATGCTCAGCTCTTGGAATGAAATTCATCTTTGCAACTGCACGCCCCCCTAGGGCAGTGAAAACATTTTTGACAGATGAATTACTCAATTTAGGTTCATTTATTTATTACAATGGCGCCTATATCAATTGTAAGCATACTGGGATTGATGATCATGTACCGATTAAATCTGAAGTCACAAGTGAAGTCTTAGATTACTGTCTAAAGGGTAACCCTGATCTCGATTTAAGTTTAGAAGTGAAAGATGAATGGATGAGCTTAAGAGAATATGACTATTCAACCCTCATGAGAGTCAAAGGAAATCCTATGGTAAAGTCATTGGAAGAACTGAAACGTCTTGATGCATCAAAAATTCTTTTTTCAGGAAATATGGATATAATTTCATTTCAGGAGAAATTTAAATCGCAATTGAATATTCTTATTACAGACAATGGAAATCTCGTTCAAGTTTCATCACTTAAGGCTTCTAAGGAAAATGCAGTAGCCGTATTATGTAAGGCGATGAACATACCACTGGAGAACGTCATGGTATTTGGTGATGATTTTAATGATATCGGATTATTCAAAACTTGTGGATGGTCAGTGGCGATGGGGAATGCAATAGGAGAGTTAAAGGAGATATCTAAAGAGATTACAGAAACCAATGATAATGATGGTGTGGCAATAATTTTGGAAAAGCTTTGTGGGTAATTCAAGTTACTTCGCTTAAACAACTTTATTTTTCAATAATTATGAATAGAAGTGCCGGTTATTAATGCAGGAATGCTCAATGGGGTTGGAGGAATAAATCATGGAAACTGTCATCGTTTCAGAATACAATCCGGAATGGACTCAGAATTATGAGCAGGAGAAAATTAAAATATTCGAGGCATTAAATAGTCTAGTTCAAGGCATTGAACATATCGGAAGCACTTCAGTTCCTGGACTGGGTTCAAAACCGATAATTGATATTATGGTTGGTGTTTCTGACTTAAATCAGATCACTGAAAAACAAATAAATGATCTTGGAAGTATTGGCTATACATATGTAGAAAAACCGGACTTTCCAGAAAGGAAGTTCTTCCGCAGAGGAGAATGGAGGGCGGGAACCCATCATTTGCACATATATAAGTATAAGTCTGCCAACTGGGTGAATAACATATTATTTCGAGAATATATGAGAAAGGATTTACATAGTAAAGTACAATATTACAACCTAAAGAAGAAACTGGAAAATGAATTCAAACATGATAGAGCGGCCTACACCAAGGGAAAGTCAGGATTTATTCAAGATATTTTGTCCAAGGCTAGGAATGATCAAGAACTTAGGAATTGTTTCTAAGAGGGCAACGCCTTCTCCTTCTGAATGTATGAAATATCCAAAGTGATTTATTCTAGATGTTGCGGTAGGGGCTTGGGAAGATGATGTGCTAGTTAGTTTCTTCAGACAAATCAGGGAATTTGAGACGAGTCGGGAAAACTGTCTTTTGGGAGGCATGTAGTCTATGAATAAATTAATAGGAGCAGCATCAATCATTCTAGATGATGAGAATAAGATATTACTTGTGAAGCATAGCTATGGAAAATGTAATTGGGAATTGCCAGGAGGTAAATCAGAAGAGAAGGAATCAGCAGAGGAAACTGCAGTGCGAGAAGTCTATGAAGAGATCGGATTGAATGTGGAAATTGGAAGACTTATGGGAATCTATTATGACCCTCATTATGATATGCATCATTTTGTTTTCTTGGCGAAGAATGAAGATACGAATCGTACACCGAGACCAAGTTCCCCTGAAATTCTGGAATGCGGTTTCTTTCCGATAGATGATTTACCAAGACCGATAAGCGACTTTACTTACCAAAGAATTATGAACTCGCTTAATAGTAACGAAACAGTCTTCAAGGTCATAGGACCTAGACAATGGATGGAATAGATTGTTTGAAGTCGAATCAAAGATGGTAAATAAATCTGAATTAATCGAATGGAATTTGAAGAGGTCATTACAGGTGCATTAGGAGTCGGTACATATGAGTGGCCATGGAAATAATCTGGATTCCAAGTTCGAGACAACTTTTTAGGTGGGATACTATTATGAAGATTTATTTAGTAAGGCACGGTATGGATGAAGATGGTTTTCGGGGAGGATGGAGTCAGAGAGGATTAATTGATCGAGGCGTCCTTCAATCGAGGCTACTGGGAGAGTATTTATATAATCATCCTGAGGAGTATGGTATTCATACCATCCTGAGCAGCGATCTTGCACGAGCTGTTGAAACGACAAGGGAACTTGAGCAAATTCTCAAAATAGAGACCGTATACTCAGAAGAATGGAGAGAAATGAATAACGGGATACTAGCGGGCATGGCTAATAAAGAAGCTGAAGAAAAGTATCCTGGGATATACTTTAATACACTGCAGATGGATACTCCTTTTCCGGGGGGTGAAACTCCAAGATATTTTTTCAATAGAATTAAGAATGCCTTTGATAACTTATGTTCTAAGCTTGAAATCCAAGAAATGCAGTCGAATGTATTGTTAGTAACACATGGAGGAGTCATTAACCTTTTGTATTATCTGTTAAACGGTCATGAATGGACCAACCAAAGTCCTTTTTTTCCTATAGATAATACAAGTGTACATACGGTTGAGAGGAAATTAAATAAATGGGTGATTACTGAAAGGAATATAACTGATCATCTATAGGGATTTTTGAGATAAATTCAAGGAGTAGAAATGCGAGGATGAGGGCATTTTCACACAGTAAAGAAAGTGGGGTTAATTATGAACATATCCATTCGACGCATAGCAGATCATGATCCGAAAATGATTTCGGATGCTTTTAAAGAACAGGGTTGGGACAAACCTATTACTCTTTATGAGAGATACATTATAGAGCAGACTAACGGAGACAGAGTCACATTGATTGCCGAGGTAAATGGACAATTTGCCGGATATGTCAATGTAATTTGGAAGTCGCATTATCCTGGTTTTAGAGAGAAAAATATCCCGGAGGTTAGTGACTTTAACGTGTTATTGAAGTATAGGAGAATGGGAATTGGCTCGGCATTGATGGATCGGGCCGAAGAAATCATTAGCGAAAGATCATCCGTTGCCGGAATCGGAGTGGGCGTATTTTCTGATTACGGCAATGCTCAAATTCTATATATCAAACGTGGCTATGTCCCAGATGGTCAAGGTATATATAAGGGAGAGCATTATGTTGAATGCGGAGAAACGGTTGTAATAGATCATGATATGGCATTGTACTTAACGAAAGAATTAGAGAATTAGCCTAAGAGGGACACCCTCTTATTAGAGAAGTACAAAGACGCATTCATATTGAATGCGTCTTGTTGTATAAAGAGATTGCTCTCAATAAACTGCGAGTTCTGCATTTAATCTAGAGTATCTTCGTCAATTTGATATTCTAAAATATCTCCGGGCTGACATTCTAAGGCTTTGCAAATGGCCTCTAACGTAGTCAGCCTAATTGCTTTTGCCTTTCCATTTTTCAAGATAGAAAGGTTAGCCATCGTTATTCCAACCCTCTCCGAAAGTTCGGTTACACTCATTTTTCGTTTAGCCAACATCACGTCAATATTGATGATTATTGCCATTGTTTTTCACCTCAGACCGTTAAGTCATTTTCTGATTTTATTTCTATGGCGTTTTTTAATAGCTTTTGAAGGACAGCAGCAAAGACTGCGATTACAAGTGAAGCCAAAATAATGACCAATCCGAGTACTATGATGCCTGGGGCATCGTCGATCTCTGCCATGAGATATAAAAGAGGCAAGAATGCCACGTAAAAGATGCTGATTGTGATTGCACAGAATTTTATATTCTTTAAAGCTCTTACAGATAATTCTGAAAAAGCCTGGTTCTTGTCAATATAGCTCAAAAGTTTAAATGCCTGATACAATGCTGCGAAATATGCGATCGCTGTTACATACACGGCTATTAATGATGGATATTGCAAATAAGCCAACTTTGGAAAAAGTTCTGCTGCTTCTTTACCTATACTGGGCAGCACAAATATACACAAAGCCAGAATCGGAATACCCATAAGAAAAAGAGCGATTTTTAAAAAGAGTGTTTCACGTTTCATAAAAAGCACCTCACAAATGAATTGTCAATTTTGAATTTATTACATGGTTTATTGATTTACAATAAATAATTACTGTATTTTATCATATTTTTGTTGTTGTTGGAAAATGAATCATTTCTTAGAGAGTTTTGTTGCGGGTTGATTGACTCTGTCTCTGGTCTTATTTAAACCTAGAGCTGTAACACGGTCCTCACTCAAAATTATATTTAAAGCAATAGAATGAGCAGATCAAGATGGCCTATGATTCATGACAAATCAATGACATGTAATGGCTTCCGCTTCTTTGTTGTCAGATGTATAATCGTGGAAGAAGTGTCATCGCGAAATCACGCGGCAGATCTGTCCGTTTTCGCTGACCGTGATCAGATCGGAAGTTGGGCCAGTGAAGCCATTAAAGCCGCAATCGGGGCTAACTTTATGGAAGGCTACGGTAACAAGCTGCGTCCGCAGCAGCCGCTGACTCGCGCCGAAACAGCTGTGCTTATCCACAGAATGCTTATTATAACGGGATTAATTGACGGGGCAATGTGAAATGAAAGACGAGCCGAAGACGATGGCTCGTCTTTTTGCTTTCAATGAGGAGCAATGACGGTTCTTGCCGGATACTGAATTTCACAGCACGGATTCATCCCTAGTAAACCTGATGCTATCTTAGAAGCGAATAGCGAGTTATTTTATAGAATTACATTTTGTGGAATGGACAGAACAAGCTTTATCAAACCAAGAGAATGTTAAAACGTTAGAAGAATCTATACAAGAACTTGGTGGTGTGCATTAAGACTCTCGGCGTTTAGATAAATAGAATCGAGAGATTTATGTATTGTACTTGTCGCAAAATTTTCATATTTTTTCTATTAGTTATTAAATTAATAACAATTGACAGATTTTAACGGTTTGAGGATAATAATTGTAACAATGGTAAAAGGAGGGAAGAGTTAAGCCGTTAGTTCATGGATTTTATACGTAAGGATTTGGTTTTACCCTCATACATTAACCCTTTAAAGGAGTGTAGTTATGTACGAAAAAATCGTAGACATTTTATGTGCGATCAATGAAGATCAACCCGAACTCCGCCAATCCCTGTCCCCCGAAACACATCTGAACAACGATATCGGCCTCGATTCCCTGCAAATGATCCAGTTTATGCTCAAAGTTGAAGAACAATTGAACGTAGTCATTGACTATGACGAATTTGATTATGAGCATCTCCAGTCGATCAACACGTTTATGGATTTTCTGAAAAGCTGCCAGCCGCGGGAGCAGCTGCTATACGAAGATGTCAAGTCATGAAGCCGGAGTAACTCCAAAAATCGTAATGGGCTCCTTCGATCCGGAAACGCGCTGGAGGGATCTTGATCTTGCGCGCCTGCCCGCAATGCCCGATAAGGACCGTGAATCCATTGTCCTATGTATGGACGAGTTGCTATTTCCGTTCTGCGGGCCGGGCGATGTTCTATATACTCGCTGCAGGATGGACCCGGAGATACACGAGTACCTAAACGGGCTAGGCTTCTCTTTTGAGACCCGCTACCACTATGATTTGAACGATGATAATCAGCCTCTGCCCGGACTGGATGAATTCAAGCAGTGCATGTTCAAACTCGCAGCCCAGCAGGCCCGGCTTCAAGTCCCTGTAAAAAATAGTGTCATGCGGGCAGCGGTCTCAGGATATCCTGATGGCCCAGACCTGCGTGAATCCGACTCAGGGGTGAATACTACCGCAGGATCACAACAATCTCAGGATGAATCATCGGTGTTTACCGGCGCGCTATCTCCGTACGCGATTACGGCGGATACGGAAGCTTACTTGCACACGGCAGGACCTTTCAGCCCATTGCCTGAGCTTGAGACGGTTGTACGCGTCAACTCCAAGCTGTATTCCAACCGGCTCCTGGCTCAAATCGGAGAGAGGTGCTACGGCACGGAGGCAAGCAGTGCGGCGGAGGTGGAGGCAGCCGGAAATGTGCTTTTGAAGCGGGGGGCATATTTGCTGAAGGATCCCTTCGGTGTTTCAGGCAAGGGCAATCTGCTTATCGAGACGGAAGGATTGCAGCGAAGAATAGTGGAGCACCTGCATAAGCAGGAGGGCAGCGGACTGCGCTCGCAATTCCTGTTGGAGCCATTGCTGCCGAAAGAGACCGACTTCAGTTCACAATGGTTCATCCGAGAGAACGGCGAGACGGATTTCATTTCCGTACAGCGCATGATTAACCACCAACAAAATTATGGCGGGTCGGTCACGGCGGATGAAGCTTTTATCCAGCAGATCGAGGGTGCCGGCTACTTCAGTGTGATGGATAAAGCGCTCCGGTTACTGGCGGAAGACGGATATCACGGTTTTGTCTGTTTCGACTCCATGATCTTGAAGGATGGGAGCATCGTCCCTATTGTGGAGATTAATGCACGGAAATCCATGGGACTCATTAATGCTTATCTCGATAAAAGCTGGGAAACGTACGGCCTCACAGGTTGGCTGACGTTCTTGTCCCTCGGACTTCCGGAAGGCTTCGCATTCGGGAGGCTGTTGCACGCTCTGCGCGTATCAGGGATTCTGTTGACGGCCCCCGGCGGGTGCGGAATCGTTCCTCTCTCATCTAATACCGTCATGGTAAACGAGATACTGACCCGTCGCCGGATTGCCGCGGGCACACTGAACAAACGGGGCATGCCGAAGGGAAGGCTGTACGTATCGGTAGTCGGCCGTGACGACGGGCATCGCAGTGAACTGGTCGAAAGGCTGCGGCAGGTGCTCGCTGACTTGTCGGTTAAGGTGTACAACTAAATCTGGAACACGGGGGCTGCGCATGCATTCATCTTCGGTTATCTTGCTTGCGTCGGGGAATTCGCTCGGCGCTTACATTCCAGCTATGCATCTGCACACGTACCTGCAAACCAAGGGTATTGAAACGGACGTTCAAGTTCTGGAGAACGTGTATCAGGAAGAAGTGCGCAATAAAATCCGTTCCACTAAAAAAGCATTCCATGCGAATTTTGCTGTAGCCCGTATGGGGCACAAGCTGGCGAAGCCCATAGACGCTGCCCTGGACGAGGAATCGGTACAAAGGCTGCTGGACGCCTGGAAACAAGCCGGTATTTCGCGCTTTGCCGTGTTTACCGGCTTTTGGCTGCCGATCCTTGAGCGCTATAAGGCAGCTGCCGGCAGACTACTGGACATTCGGCTCATCCGGTTGGATGCATGGGATACGCCGTCATTCAAAGTACACAAAGAGCTATACCCCGGCTATAACAATGTCTGGTTCTACGAGCCCTCTCAGCTGTCCCCTGGCAGTTATATCGCTTCGGACGAAGTGGAGCCACTGCCTTACGGGGAGCGAACCGGACGCATTCTGATCCATGGCGGCGGCTGGGGGATCGGTACGTATGCCGCAACCATCTCGGAGCTGCGCCTGCTTGGCCGAGGTCTTGATGTCATCGTATATGATCCCTCCGAGGTAGATGAAGATGACGGAATAACGCGCTACTTCGGAACGCAAATAAGCTGGGATCCGTGGAGCCGCGACGCGCTGGGAAGGCACACGTTCCCGCCGATGATCCGGTATGTCCGTACAGATGGTGTGCTCAGGGAGTATCCGCTCGGGGATTACTCCGCTTACATGTATCTGATGCGAAACTGCGCAGCAATTATCAGCAAGCCGGGAGGAGCGACGTTGAACGACTCGCTGTCATTTGGAATCCCATTTATCATGCTGGAGCCGTTCGGCGATCATGAGTTACATAATTCAAATTATTGGGAAGCTTGCGGTTTCGGGATTCGTTTTACGGAATGGAAAACCGGGAACTATTCGGACGATCTGCTGGAGGAAATGTGCAAGCGTCTGGTGGAGCACCGATCTAAAATCAACCATTTTGGGAGGAAAACTTATGCAGCCGAAAACAGCAGTTACATTTGATCAACTGACATTTAGCAATATGAAAAGAACCTTGGTTCAGCTATCGGAAACGGGGAGAAAGCGCCAAGAAGACCCGACGTACGCAGCCCCGGTACCTTATGAAATCGGGATTAAGCTCAATAACGGCTGCAACTTGCGCTGTACGCACTGTTTCGAATGGAATGCTGACGGATTTCATCATGGTTTTGACAAACAAGAGAAGAAAGACGAAATCGAAATCTCCGTCGTGGAGAAGCTTCTGGCCGAAACGAGAGAACGCAAATCGCGCGTGTTCTTGTGGGGCGGGGAGCCGCTGTTCTACACCAAGTTCGATGAGCTTGCGGAGCTACTGGCCAAAGAAGATCGATATACGACCATTTGTACCAATGCGATTCTGATCGAGCGGAAGCTGGACTCCATCTTGAAGATGTCGGAAAATCTGGTCATGCTGGTCAGTCTGGAAGGTTTCGAGGAGGAGAACGACGCCATTCGGGGCAAAGGTACGTTTAAGAGAGTGGTCCACGCCATTCAACTTCTGCTGGATTTGCAAAAGCAGGGCCTGTATAAAGGCAAGGTGTCCGTGGCCTTGACGGTGAACGACCAAATGGTCGGCAAACTCTATAGTTTTATGGAATTTTTCGAAGAGATGGGCGTCGATTCCGTCTACTTCTGCTTCCCCTGGTATATCCCGAACGATACGGCAGAGAAAATGGATACCTACTTCGATGCTCATTACCCGCACTTGGCCTCCCGCTTTGCGGAAGGTCACAAGAACAGCTGGCATTCCTTCACATTCCACATCTCACCAGATAATTTTGACACATTAATCGAGGAGCTTAAACGCGTCAATTCCCGTGTATGGAATGTACGCATCCGTTATCAGCCTGCACTGGAGCCCGATGAGGTAGAAGATTTTATCCGCGGCAGCGAGAAGCCGGCCATGAAGCGGACGAAGTGCTTTTCGATCTCAAATCGGATGGATGTGATGCCGGACGGCAAAGTGAATCCGTGCAAATTTTTCCCGGAATTCAGCGTCGGTAATTTATACGAAGAAAGCATGGCGGATGTTTTTCACGGCGAAGACCTCCGGAAACAGCGTGAGGTTCTGGCCTGCGGCCTGATGCCGATTTGCTCGAAATGCGTGCTTCTTTACAATAATGGAATTTAAGCGTTTTAACTTTTATGCTTTATGCCGCCCAATCAGGCAAAACATGCAATCGTTCAGGAGGAGCGGGAATGGACTTTATCCGTGTGCGGGAGCTGCACAAATCGTTTGTGTATTACCGGAAAGAAGCGGGTCTGAGGAATTCGCTGAAAAACTTGTTCGCCCGTAAGTCGTTGCTGAGGGAAGCGGTTAAGTCCGTTTCCTTCGACATCGGCCCCGGCGAGTGCGTCGGATTTCTCGGGCCTAACGGGGCAGGGAAGACTACGACGCTCAAAATGCTATCGGGCATTCTGTATCCCACCAGCGGGGAGGCCAATGTGCTTGGGTATGTCCCTTGGGAGAGGAAGAATGAATTCAAGCGACTTTTCTCAATTGTAATGGGTCAGAAAAACCAGCTTTGGTGGGATCTTCCCGCAAGCGAGTCGATTTATTTGAATAAATGCATTTATGACGTGGATGATGATCTCTACCGCCGAAATCTGGCCGAACTTTCTGAAATGCTCGATGTACAGGATCTTCTGAACGTGCAGGTGCGCCGGCTGTCCTTGGGTGAACGAATGAAAATGGAGCTGATTGCCGCTCTGATTCACCAGCCACGGCTGCTATATCTCGATGAGCCGACGATTGGCCTCGATTTTCCTTCTCAGAAGAAGGTCAGGGAGTTTCTGAAATATTATAATGAGCAGTTTGGAGCGACGATCCTGCTGACGAGCCACTACATGAAGGATGTGGAAGACTTGTGCAAGCGGACGATTATTATTAACCAAGGAAGTCTTCTGTACGACGGGGATCTTCACAAAATTAATGATTTGTTCGGCGAACAGAAAATTATAAGGCTGCAGTTCTCCGAACCCGTTGCCGAGCAGATGTTGGCCAAATTCGGGAAAATTGTCAGCACAGACGGCTATAACGCTGTTCTGGAGCTGCCTAAGTATCGTTTGAAGGAAGTGTCGCGCGTCGTGCTTGATTCATTTCCGATCGTTGACTGGACGATTGAGGACGTGCCGATCGAGGAAGGCATTTCGATGCTCTATCGTAAGGAATCGGCCGTATGAACAGACGCAGATTGTATTCGGCAGTTTTTTCGATGGGCGTCCAGCATTCGATGGAATACCGGTTTCACTTCTTTCTGAGCCTTCTCGGGGCCGCGTTTCCGATTCTTGTGCAGTATTTCATCTGGACGGCGGTGTACCGGAATTCCGGCCAGACCGCGCTGTTCTCGTATTCGTACGGTCAAATTATTTTGTATACGATTCTAGCCGGGCTGGTCTCCAAGCTGATTGCTACCCAGTTCGAGCACCAGATTGCGGACGATATCAAAAACGGCGGTCTCAACAAATATTTGATCAAGCCGGTAAGCTATTTCAGTTATCGCCTGATATCCTTTTTCGGTCAAAAGGCGATTTATTACGGGATTACGGCCTTGCTGCTCGCCGGGATAATATGGTTTGCGTCCGCGGGCGACTTGCTTGAGCTTCAGGCCGTGCGTTTGATCTTGTTCGCTATCACGCTGTGGGGGGCGCTGCTGCTCAATTTCCTGATCGCTTACTGCATTTGCGCGAGCGCATTCTATCTGCATGAGATCTCATACTTCTTCCTGATTACCAGTCTGCTTATCAATATTTTGAGTGGTGGCATGTTTCCTCTGGAAATTTTCGGGGAAACGGTTGTGAAGGGGCTTCAGTATACTCCGTTTCCGTATACGATTTATTTTCCGGTCAATGTCCTCAGCGGCAAAACGCAGGCGGCAGCGATGTATCAAGGCCTGTTGATCCAGTGCGGGTGGATATTGCTGTTCCTCTGGCTCTCCCGTCTGACATGGCGTATCGCCATGAAGAAATATTCGGCGGTTGGGGGGTGAGGGACGATCCGTATGTTTAAAATCGCGAGGAAATACATGCGGCTGTACGGCATTTTCATCAAAAACTGCCTTATCGCCCAGATGGAGTTCCGAGGCAATTTTATGATGAGTCTGCTTGTCGAATCCGTATACCTGTTTGCCAAGCTTTTGTATGTGCTCGTCGTTTTCCGCACCGACCTTCACGTCGACGGCGTTCCGCCCGAAGGGCTGCTTCTATTCATTGGCATGCATACCGTGGCAACGGGAATATATGTGGGCCTGTTTTTTACCAATTTCACGAAGATTCCTGAGTATATCAAAGACGGCTCGCTTGATCTAATGCTGACAAAGCCGGTATCCCTCCAATTCATGGCTTCTTTGCGTTATGTCGATCTGGCTCTGCCGATCCCCGATATTCTGGTCGGATTCGCCATGATTGGAATCGGATGGCACGCTATGGACATTCCGCTTACGTTCCTGCAACTTGCGGGATTCGTCCTGCTGCTGATCGTCTCTGTTGTCATTACGTACTGCCTGATGATTATTCCGGCGCTGCTATCATTTTGGTTCGTCCAGACGAGCTCGGTGTCGGAGATTGCCAATTCCGTCTGGGATGCCAATAATTTCCCCATGGCTATTTACCCGGCCTGGGTCCGTCGGATCGGTACATTTGTTATTCCTTTGTTCCTGATAACCAACTTCGGCCCCATGTTTCTGCTTGGGCATCTCAGTTGGCTCTATGCGGGATTGGCTCTGGCCGGTTCGCTTTTGCTGTTTGCGGCAGTACGGTTGCTCTGGAAACATGCCGTGAAGGGATACAGCAGCGCGAGCAGCTAAGATTTTTTTGCAGAAGCAGAAGGCAATGAAGAATATTAAGGTTTGTATCCTACTCTGAGAAAAGGAAGTGCCAATGCATGCCAAACATTGCGACAACCCAAGGCCGCATCTCGTTAAATTGCGTCTTTCAGGGACCGGATCGGATCGAGCTCATTGAAGAGCCGGTACCCGAGCCTGGACCGGGACAACTATTATGCGCAGCCCAAAAGTCACTGATAAGTACCGGAACGGAGCTTGCTTGTCTGAAGGGGTGTTTCGACGAGGGAACGGTCTGGTCATCTTGGGTTCAGTACCCATTTTACCCCGGCTATTCCATGGCGGCGCAAGTGATCGCGACCGGAAGCGGGGTAGAGGGCATTAAGGCCGGAGACAGGATCATCTGTCCTGCCGGACACCGTCAGTACTTCCTCGTGGATGAAAGGGAAGCGGCGCTTATCCCTGATTCGATCCGTGATGAAGAGGCAATATTTACGCAAATTGCCAAGGTTGCGCTGCTGGGTGTTCTGCGGGCTGAGCCCGCATTCGGAGAAAGAGTTGGCGTCGTCGGGTTGGGCCTTATCGGCCAGCTCGTCATTCAGTACCTGAATGCGAGCGGTACGCGCCAGATTATCGCGATTGGTCCGGAAAGCTTCCGTTTGGAGGAATCCCGCCGAAACGGGGCGACTGATCTGCTGAATCTACCGGTGGCCGAAGCATTCGGAGCAATTGAAGCACTTACCGAAGGCAAAATGCTTGACACGATATACGATGTGACGGGGTCCTACAACGTCTTGCCTTACTGTACTCAACTGACCCGGGACATGGGCAAAGTCATTCTGTTGGGTGATTCTACGGAGCCCTCCAAGCAGACGATCGGGCCCAAGGTCGTTTTTAATTCAGTCAGCATCCTGGGCATTCACGGCCGTATGATGGAAGGTTTTAAAGGCTGGACGGAAGCGGATATGAACGATTTCATCTTCGATTCGATTGGCCGGGGAAAACTGGACGTCACGAGTCTCATTAGCGAAGAAGCAAGCCCGCTCGAAGCGGTATCTGTTTACTCCCGGCTCATCGGACATAAATCCGATTATATGGGAGTGATGTTCGATTGGACGAAATTGTAACGGCCGAGGGGGATAACGAATGAGAATGTGTAGAGAGCTTACGCTGAAGGAAAAAATAGGCCAGCTTCTGATGGTCGGCTTCGAGGGGCTTATTCCGGATAAGAACATCAATGACCTTCTGCATAACCATGACATCGGGGGTGTTGTGCTTTTTTCTCGAAATCTGGACAACCCCAGGCAGGCGCTGGAATTAACGCAGGAACTCCAGCGGATGGCTTCGGCAACAACTGGCATACCGCTGTGGATCGGAACGGATCAGGAGGGAGGTATGGTCGTTCGGGTAAGACAGGGGATTTCGCAGCTGCCGGCAGCGATGGCCCTGGGAGCGGCTCGTGATCCCGTGCTGCTCTACGAAGCCGCCAAGGGAATGGCCGAGGAGCTGAAGTTGCTTGGCATCAATATGAATTTCGCGCCTGTGGTAGACATCAACGTCAATCCGCGAAATCCGATCATTGACGTCCGTTCATTCGGGGACGATGCCATGCTTGTCGCTGAGCTTGGGATCGCCGCCATGCATGGCTTTCAGGACGGAGGAATCGCCTCCGTCATCAAGCATTTCCCCGGGCATGGCGACACGGAGACGGATTCCCACGCAGAGCTTCCGGTTGTGAGACATTCCCTTGAACGCCTGCGGTCCGTGGAGCTCGTGCCGTTCCGGCAAGCAGCGCGGGTCGGGGCTGAAGCCGTCATGACGGCTCACGTCGGGATCCCGCTGATTAGCGGAGGCGTGCCGGTTCCGGCCACGCTTTCCCGGGAAATACTAACGGGTCTGTTGCGGGAAGAGCTGGATTTCGACGGGCTTATCGTAACTGACTGCATGGAGATGGACGCCGCGACGCAGGGAATCGGCGTGGGCGAAGCGGTTGTCCGGGCTGTACTGGCCGGAGCGGACCTGCTCCTCGTCAGCCATACGTACGAAAGCCAGCTGGAAGCGGTGGCTGCCCTGGAACATGCCGTGACGGACGGACGTTTGTCGGAAGAGAGGATCGATGCTTCCGTGGAGCGAATTCTTCGTCTCAAGACGCGTTATAACGTAGAGATGCGGGAAGGGAATTGGGAAGAGGCGCGGACCTTGCTTGAAAATCCGCAGACGCTTCGGATGATTGAGCTTCTGCGTGAGAAAAGCATAACCGTCGTCAACCGTGAAACGGATTTTTGCCGGTTGTCTGCGGATGTCAGCACGCTCGTCCTCTGGCCGCGGATCACGGCCGCCTGTAAATCCGAGGACGAGCCGGCATATGAGGGTACCCTCGGCAGCTATTTGAGTCCTTTCGTTTCGGCGGAGGTAATGGAGATCGTGTACGAATCGAGTCCGATGCCGGAGGAGATTTCAGCCTTGGCGGCTGAAGCGGGAGCATATGAGCAGATTGTGGTAGGAATTTTCAATACAGCCTCGAATCCTGGGCAGCCGGCTCTACTTCGCAGGTTGCTCGCGGGAGGAGGCAAGGTCATTCCGGTCTCTCTGCGGAATCCCGTCGATCTAGCTCCATTTCCGGAGATCGGGGGCTTCCTGGCGTGTTACGAGCCTCATCCGCACACTCTGCAGGCTCTATCCCGTGCTCTCATGGGCATGACAGAGCCTGCTGGAACTCTGCCGGTCACACTTCCGGATTACTCGTCAGAAGGGAGGAAACCAGATGAATGCCGTTCAGCTACCGGTGTTGAATCCCCCACTTAAAAGCTTTTTACGTTGGGCCTACACACTCTCGATCACCAGCGCTCACAAGGAAACGGTACCTTGGTATTACAGTAATTTTATTCAATTGTCATGCACCAAAAAGTTTCTGGAGGACGGCAGACAGTGCTATGTGGATTTTTTTCGCGGCAAACCGAATGAACTGAATTTCAACAATCCGTTTCTTCTTACCTGCTCCGTCAATTATACGATTCTGGAGAGTTTGTCCCTGGAGTCCTGGCCCCAATTTTTTGCGGATCAGATCCGCCGCAGCTATTATTGCATCGTTTTTTTGGATGAGTCCAGGCTATCGCCAGCGGCCTCCTATCAGAAAGAACCGTTCCCTCATCATCTTTTTCTGTACGGTTTTGATTGGAACGAACGTGTTTTCTATGCTTCCATGTTCGACTCTACAGGTGTATACCGTAATTTGGAGATCTCATTTCAGGAGTTCACGGATGCCATCCTGTCCATGAGACAGCTTTTACAGGAAAACCGTGAGGCTGATCACC
The DNA here is from genome assembly GCF_009807035.1 of Paenibacillus dendrobii. Classification (GTDB taxonomy): domain Bacteria; phylum Bacillota; class Bacilli; order Paenibacillales; family Paenibacillaceae; genus Paenibacillus_AQ; species Paenibacillus_AQ dendrobii. The sequence goes on along the minus strand of NZ_WUBI01000001.1, from coordinate 1,609,243 downwards.
ATACGTATTTTTACAAATACGAACCGCATTCGCCCTATCCTTTTGATAAAAGGGCCGTAATTGACCAGCTGCGCGATTACCTGAACGGGGAGACCCGCTTAAACCGGATCAATTACAATCCCGATGAGAATGAGGCTTTCGGAGTCAGGGTATATGACTATTTGCAAATGTACTATGATGCCGTCCAGGATAACGACCCCCGGCTGGGCTCCCGCAACGATGTAAGGCATCTCCATGTCCTGTGGGAGCATAAAAAAATGATGGGCGAGCGGATCGAATATCTGGTGGATGAAGGGATTATCCCGTACGACGAAGAGCTTGTGGAAGGCTACAAAGATCTGACCAAGAGGGCGTTAAAGCTGCGGGATCAGTACATTCGTCATCAAATCCGCGCAGATCCGGAAATGTTTGAACGGCTGCGGCTTCGTTTCAACCAATTCCGTGACGAAGAGCCCGTTCTCATGCAAAAACTGATTACACTTCTCGAAGGCTGAAAATAAGCCCCCGGAAGAATCATCGGAACTGTGAATGCGTTGCATGCAGAGGCCGGGGGTTCTACGGGGGCTTTTTAGCAATCAAACAAACAACCTCCAATGAGGCAATAAGCCTGAAATATCAGCATCCAGGTTTTTGAGACTCTTGCAGTTCAAAAAGGGGATAAGCCTTCTCGTCAATTCGGGATGAAATCGTTAGAATGTATCTTCTATATTTGATATTTATCATTGTTAGATGACAACAAATAACATAATATGTAAATGCATCCATAAATTAAGAATTCAGTTGTGTGACTTGCAAGCTTGAGTTTCTAGCCGGCTTGAATTTTAAGGGAGGTGGTGTTTGTTTCATACAGGTAAAGATAAGTTCAATTGTGACTGAAGACCAAATTCAAGGAGGAATGAAATGATGATTTTGAGCTTACCGAACCATGGAGTGTTAAGAAAGCTGGCTTTCGCAGGCGGTTTGCTGATCCTGGTCGTTCTAGTGATGGTGTTGTTCCCTGGCAAAAGCTCGGCTCACGGGTATTTGGATTCCCCTGCCAGCCGGGCACTCTTATGCAAAAACCAAGTGAATACGGATTGTGGAGGGGCTTCCTACGAGCCGCAGAGCGCAGAAGCTCCCAAAGGCTTTCCTAACGGTGGACCTGCCGATGGACATATTGCAAGTGCAAGCAATACATTCCCCAAACTCGATGAGCAAAGCTCGACCCGCTGGAGCAAGGTGCCTATGAAGGCAGGTCCTCAGGCTTTCAGCTGGCAATTGAATGCCGCACACGCGACGACGACATTCAAATATTTCATTACCAAGCAAAACTGGAACCCGAATGCTCCTCTGACGAGAGATTCCTTTGATCTGACCCCGTTTTGCCAAGAAGATCTTAATGGATCAAGCCCTACGAACTATCATACGATAAATTGCAATGTTCCCGAAAGAACCGGTTATCAAGTCATCCTGGCAATCTGGGAAGTCTCCGGAGCGCCTACGGCTTACATCAGCGTAGCCGATGTCGATTTTGGCGGCGGCAGCCCGCTTCCGGCTCCATTGAATCTGATCGCTTCAGCGGTAACCGACAACAGCGTTTCCTTGAACTGGTCTTCTGTGACAGGAGCCGTAAGCTATCAAATTTACCGCAATAATGTATCGGTCGGCACGTCAACCGCAACCTCGTATACCCAGACGGGATTGTCAAGCGGTACCACCTATAATTATACCGTGGTAGCCATTGATTCTTCGGGTCATTCATCGCCTGCCTCTGCCGCATTGTCGGTCAAGACGACCGGCGGCACCACCACCACCTATCCAGCCTGGAGCGCGACCACCGTCTATGTGGGAGGCAACAAGGTGTCTTATAACGGCGTCAACTACGAAGCCAAGTGGTGGACGCAGGGCGAGATTCCGACCGGGAATAATGTGTGGAAGGTTATTCCTTAGATCTCGCGCAATCCAGATAATGCAACCTTTTAAGTAAACGTTTTAAAAAAACTTAGACATTTTGAAACAAAGACTCAGGGCGGTGAATATGCAACCCTGGGTCTTTGTTGCGTACAATACATTCGGCAGCCTTAGACGATAAAGAGCCCAACACTGCCGATAGTTTAGTAGACTATCATTTCCTTAATACTATGGTTTTACAATCAGAATATGTTGATGTGGTCTTCTAGTGCTTTGAATCCGGGCTATTTTCGCATTCGTAAGATTGCAGCCTACCAAGTTTTGGTCGATAATGTATTCGCAGGGTTAAGTTCCTCATCATAAGCACTTTCACCATAAAACGGCTGCCCTTGAAGGCAGCTTGTTTTGTTCCATTTTTGCTCGAAAGTCCACCTTACTAGAAGTATCCTATAACCATTATTCAAAAAAACATCAAATCACAAAATACATATGTCCCTTTTTGGCAACCAGAAGGGTTATAACGGATAAATAGAGAATCGGGGGTGAGCTCTGCGTTGGAATCAACAGAGGAATACGTCAGTCGGGTGAAAGCAGGCGATGGGGAATCTTTTCGACCAATCGTAGAAATATACCAACAACAAATATATGTATACTGCTGCCGTATGCTCGGATGTAAACAAGATGCGCAAGACGCCGTGCAAGATATTCTATTCAAAGCGTACACGAAGCTTGATTTGTATGAATCAAGGGCGACGTTCTCATCGTGGTTGTATAAGATTGCTTATCATCACTGTCTTAATATGCTTCGTAAGCGCCATATCCGTGATCGAGTATATCGACTCTTTAAACCCGCAACGTTCACCGAAAGCGCTGAGCAGAATCTGGACCGCCAATGGTTCAGTCCACCGCTTGAATATGCCTTGTCCAGGCTATCGGTGGAAGAGAGAAGTATTCTGATTCTAAGAGTTTTTGAAGAAGAACCCTTTGCCGAGATCGCCGACATTCTTGGAAAAAGCACGGATGCGGTGAAGAAAAAGTATACGCGATTAAAACAAAAAGTAATCCGGCTGATCGCAGAGAAGGAAGGTGAGAAAGGATGCAATACAAAGGAGAGTCTGGTCAAGATGAAGCTCTGAGAAACATGGAACGCATAGACAATCATGATCAAATCGACGTAACTTCCGCTGTGATGCGCAGAGTCCATCAATACGAGGGAAGGAAATCGGAACTGCGTTTAGGTACTCGGCGGAGGATGGCTCTTATCGCCTCATTTTGCGTTGTGATCCTGCTCTCATCCATTACCGTGTATTCGGGCACCAGGTTCATTGAAATTAGAAACCATGAAGGCAAGATCGTCATCACTTCGATTGCACAGCAATCCAATCCTTACGCGAATTACTACGCGAATTTATTAAGCAAGTATGAAGATAAGCTGAAGAAGAAAATGAAACCTGGCGAAATGGCTGCCTATTATGTGAAGGACAAACAAATACAGGCGGCTGAGACGCTGAACCCGGTTCATTTCCTATATGTCCCGAATACGCACCGCAGTTATGAGGAATTTGCCAAAGAAATGCAAACCACGGATACGCCCCAATTGCGAGAGCCAACCTATATGCCAGAAGGCTATTTGTTTGACACTGGCAGCATTCAGGCCAAACCTGAACCTTTTCCGGGAACTCCTGAATATGAACATCTGCTTGCAGAACTGAAGGCAATGGCTGAGAAATCTACAGACAAGCAAGCGTTATTCTACAAATTGATTCCTCCGACGAAAGGGGCATCGTCGATGATTCGCTATCGCAAAGGAGATTATGAGATCAGAATCATTGCCTTTTCCAAGCCCGGGGATTCTACGGTTCAGGTTATGTCTGGAAAAGCCGAGAAGCTGATGGTAGACGGAATGGAGATGCTCCTGTCATCACCTGAATCGGGTCCAGGTGCAACCTATAATCGCAAATTAACGTGGCTGGACACGAATGGACATGTATTGTACACCATCACGGATGACTTGAAGGACCCTTTGTCGAATGAAGAGTTTGCTAAAATTGCTGCAGGAATGATAAGTAAATGAACGAGTGGAAATGATGAAGTGATTTTTGAAAAGTGTCCCTTTTCTGGTTAGTCGGTTGTTATATGGTATGGAATCAGTTCAAATATGTAAGGCCTTGCGGCCGAAAGGAGCACGAATTTAATGTTGGGAACGAAATTGAAAACTGTTATTTCACTCGTGGCAGTCATGAGCATAGCAGGAACGGTCAGTGCGTACGCCTCGACTCCGTCAGTATCGCCGAAAGACTTGAAAAGTAAAGTCGCCGTTACTCTGATCAAGGCAGATCAAAAGCCTGCAACGGTACAAGATCAGATTGATAAGCTGTACGCAGGTCTTAAGCCAGGTCAAGTCATCGCTTACTATGTGAAGGATCCAAAGCTGAACCCGTCCGATCAGATCTCATTTGCAGGGAAAGGTTTTGTGTTCCAAAAATACAACGATTATGTGGCCAAAGCCAAGAAAGTGAACGCACCTCTACTTGCGAAACCGGCCACTTTGCCAAAAGGTTATACATTCAAAGCTGGATTCTTATATCCGCAAAATCCGGATCGAACATCGGCATTATACAAGAAATTGGATCAAGAATTGAAAGAACAAGCAGCACAAGGAAAGAAAACCTTGTTCACCAAGCCTTTGGAAGTCGTCGAAGAATCCAGTGCCGTTCTTACGTTCGTGAAAAACAAAGCAGAAATGTCAGTGGTCGCAACTTTTGTGAAGCCCTCGGAGTCCATAGGCGGCACACCGGTGCCAGGCTCCAATCCCGATCAAAAAACGGAAACCCTCGGAATCAATGGCATAGAATGTACGTACACAACAGAGTTACAAGGGAGGGATCACTTGGATTGGACGGATTCAGCTAACAAGGTGCACTATTCGATTTTGGCTAAGAATGCGAAAACGGATGTAATCAGCCTCGCTAAAAGCATGGTGAAGAAGTAATCTTTTTTACAAGAAAGGATCATAGCGATAAATCTTAAAAGAAGGTTAGAAAATACAGAAAGCGGAAGGCAGCTCGGTTGACGGGCTGTTTTTTTTATGGATTAACGAGGGGGTGCGAAATATCCGCAGTTGGTATATATTAGGAGATAACCCGCTGGCCATGATGCTTCGGATATTAAGTGATTTTTATCGAAACAACTAAATGGTCTAGCCAGGTTATCGCCAAGGTTCGTATCCAATCACATTCCCGAGTTAGGGAACAGTTTATTGTATTAAGTCATTTGGATTAGGCGAATTATGGAATTCATGCTTAAGGGAATATCCGAAATCAATTAACGAAAGGATGTTGTCCATGGAGCTTCCAGAAATCAATCAAAATTTAAAAGAAACAAGAGACGAATTATTAGGAATTCTGAATGGATTGAGCGGAGATCAATTAAATAAACGGATAGACTCAAACCGGTGGAGTATTAGCCAGGTATGTCAACACTTAAGCAAGACAGAAGAATTATATGTTGTAGCAATCAGGAGAGGATTAAAGAGCAAAGAAGATTCAATCATCGAGAATAAACCCTTGGATTTCTTACTTGATAGAAGTCAAAAATTAGAAGCTCCAGACATGGCTAAACCCACGGATGAACCATTGGAATATCAAGAAATCATTGAAAAACTTAACTCTTCAAGAGAGAAGCTGTACGAAACATTAAGCACAATAGAAGATCCCTCCGTGCTGAGTAGAAGACATTTTATACACCCCGTTTTTAAAGAAATGTTATTAATTGAATGGGTCAGATCGCTGTACCTGCATGAACGGAGACATATTGAACAAATCAATGAAATTTTAGCTGAATGTAAGTAAGGCAAGCTGCTCAAAAACCGCTGGAAAGCTGAAATAAGGAGGTTTAAATTTGATTGCTAAGCCGCAACTCGTGTTAGATTTGGCTGGTGTATTAGTAAGCAATTTCTCAAAGACTTTCTGGCTTGAAGTATCTGGTGGTTCTGATATTTCATTTCAAGATATGAAAGAACAATTTAATGAAATTCGAAAAGATCTCTGGACAGGAAAGATGAAAGAAGAGCATTTTTGGGCTTGGATACGTGAGAGAGTACAGCGGATGAGCAAAGAAGAAGCCCAAGAGTCGTTAATTCATTCATTGGAACCGCTTCCCGGATTCATTCATTTGGAAAGATGGAGTCGAATCGCAGATATTCATATATTGAGTAATCACTGTAAGGAATGGCTGGAACATGTTTTGACCGAACTTGAACCGTACACAAGAAGCATTACCATCTCGAATCAAGTGGGACTATGTAAACCGGATATTCAAATTTTTAAATATGTCGAGCAATATTTTGATAAGGATGTTTGCAACGGTACAATTCTTTATATTGACGACCAAGAAAAGAATCTGAAGCAGGCTAAAAGTCTCGGATGGAACACTTTGCTCGCGGATCAAGAACATACATGGATTGAAAAAGTAGAGCCCATATTATTAAGAAACGCCGTGCAATGGCAAATTTAATCTCTTTGAGCAATACGATAGTCTATACTAATTTTACCACCATTAGGAGTTGGTACAACTTTAAATTTATATTCGCTACTTAAGAAACCAACTGGAGCACTAATATGGCCATTCTTACCTGGTGCGAGAGTTCTTTTCTGATCTCCATTAATTGTGATTCTTACACTTACATTCCCAGTATTTTTAATCCAGAAGTTTACTTTTGCCCCATTACTCTTTTTTAATGGGTATGTAGCCTGAAATTCAGTTCCTGAATAACTACCACTTTTATCTGCATAATCTTTCGACGAACTTTCAGTCGACTTCGCAAAAGCAGATATAATACTAGTTCCAGCAATTAGACAAACTACCAGAGCAAATGATACTATTCCTTTGAAAACAGACTTGAGATTCACGATAAGTGCCCCTTAATTAAATTTATTTGTAACTATTCCGCATATAGATAGTTACTTTTTTAAAATTACATGTCTGTACATTCCTGTTTCCGTAGAGGTAGTTCCGTAACGGAGTGTCTCTATTTGTGCTGTATATCCAATAAGATCGTAACAGGCTGAACAGTTACAATTTTCTTAATCCTAGCAACCCAAACCATTTTGTAATATTTTTGTATTTATTCATATTTTAGATATATATTACATTTAGTGAAATAGTTTTAAAGTACCAATCTGAACTTTTTTAGATATGGATTTTGCAAAATTCGATTCCGGCTGCGGTGCATCAAAAAGAAGTTTTTTGTCCACATGGAAATGAGGAAGGTTGCGAATGCAAGAAACCCAAGCCTGGAATGCAGCTTGCGGCGGCACAGGAACATCGCTTGAATTTGTCTAAATGCGTTGTGATCGGGGATGTGGGAGATACGGATATGTTGGCGGCACACTTGGTTGGAGCGATGAAGGCCTTAGTGAGAACAGGTTGGGGGAGAAGATTCTTTACATTTATAGTGGGTTCGAGTACGTTTGAGAAAAGGAGTATGTTCTGCTATGTATGAACTAAAAACAAAAGAGACAGACCATAGTGTCCTCGAGTTTATCGAAAACGTGGAAAGCGTTAAGAAACGTGAGGATGCATACGTATTATTAGATATTTTCACCGAAACGACCGGCTTGGTTGCGAAGATGTGGGGACCCAGCATTATTGGTTTCGGATCGTATCATTACAAATATGATTCCGGCCATGAGGGAGTTGCGCCGTTGGTGGGATATTCACCTCGAAAAGCCAAGATTAGTTTATATTTTGCAACTGGTGATGTTAAACGGGAAGAACTATTAAAGGATTTTGGAAAGCACACCACTGGAAAGGGATGCGTGTACATTAACAAGGTAGCGGATATTGACGTTAATGTATTGAAAGAATTGATAAGCCAATCCGTAGCATTTTTGCAAGAGAAGTATCCCCAGTAAAAGTATTTTGTTACACATGAGGCAAGTTAAAATGTGTGCAGACCGATGCATCGCAGAAACCCACCCGAAGATGAATATCCGAAGGTGGGTTTTATGGTTATAATGACGATGCACCGACCTTGCTGCAGTCTGCAGTAACCGGCCCATGTTGCTGGTCGCCGGCATGTCAGTGCCAAGAGTTTCATTGGAATCCAACATTTTTGATCCTCCGTGTGTTTATATATAAGAGAAGATCATTTCAATCTTGGAGGTATGAAACAATGTATGAATACATTTTTGTAGAGTGCTTTTTAGGTGGGATTTTCTCTTCGGCAACACATCATGAGACGATTGCAGAATATGCTCAAAAAGGCTGGCGGTTGGTTCAGGTTTTGCCTACTCATTATAATGGTCAAGGAAAACCGACAGACTACGAGATCATTTTTGAAAGACCAATAACAGATCAGTAAGAGGAGAAGGCAATGAAAAAGGGAATATGGGTTATAATTTGTTCTTTGATCATTACTGCATTTTCATCATATCGATTATGGGCAATCGATCAACCGAAAGTTGGGCCGGTGGGTGATGGAATCATTCCTGACTACGCGTATACGGAGATCTATATCGGGATATATATAGGGATCGGTACATTATTGCTTGGTATTCTTCAAATTATCCTGGAAAAAGTAAAAAAGTAACCGGAACTCATTTGGGTATCAGTTACGCAAAATGATGAGAAGTTACAGGAGGAACTATGCTTGTAGAAGGTGTTAACGTCAAAATAAAACGCGTGATTTTTACATCGGCACTCCTCATAGCGGGTGTTTTATTATAGTATAACCTTAAATCGAGCACTGCCGCCTTCGTAATTATGGCTGAAGTCCATGATGATCGAATTGTCGTCCAGAATATGAGTGGAGAACGAACAACGGTTACCATTCCCAAAGGAATATCGCAATTAATTCATGTGAATGAGCAGTATTTCATTGATTATCAGCAGAGAATAGGACAGCGTCCAGAGCTCGTCATGATTCATCCTTCGCCTCAATAACGAAGCCATTTGAAGTTGGAGGAGCTAGGAATGAGCTAAGACGACCATGACTCACGACAAATACATATTGCGGATTTTAAGCAATTCTTAGGGGCTGAACTTGATGATCGCCGTCATGACGGAAACGCTTATTGATGTTCCGGCTGATGTCTGTTTTGATCTGGCACGGAATATACAGCTTCATACGGAAACGGTTTGGAAACATACGAAGGAAAAAGCTATTGCAGGAACGACAAGCGGCATGATTGGAGCAGGTGAGTTTGTAACTTTTCAAGCTACGCATTTTCTGATCAGGCAGAAGTTGACTTCAAAAATTAGTGAATATCAGAGGCCCTTTCTTTTTACGGATGTGATGGTTAAGGGTGCCTTTAAGAGTTTACGGCATGAACATACGTTTGAAGATGTGCAGGGGAAGACATGCATGAAGGATAAGTTAATCTTTGAAGCTCCTTTTGGAGTGATCGGATGGATGACCGAAAGAGTGATATTGAAAAAATATATGAAGAGTTTTCTGGAGCACCGTAATCGGCAACTGAAATTATTGGCGGAAAGGGCGTGATTTTTAATGCCAATCCGTCTTCGGTATGCTCGTAATGAAGTGGTTGAAATCCAGAGGAGGATACATCTGTGCAGGGTATTGAAATATGTCGGCAATATTATTTCGAAATTGTCGAGCCGTTGATGAAGAGAATCGCTCCCATGGAATATTCAGCAGCCATTTTGGGTCCTGGCAGCGAGGTACTCGGATATGATACGGAGATGTCGAGAGACCATGATTGGAGCCCGCGTGTCCATCTTTTCTTGAAGGATGCAGAACCTGAACAGATTCAGAATACGAGATTCTTGCTCGAACAGCAGTTGCCCGATAGCTTCAAGGGATTTCCTGTTTATCATCAGATGACCGTTATGACGACGCTGGACAAATATATCGAGAAATGTTTAGCCGTGAACATCCGTGAACCGTTGGACTATACGGATTGGTTGACCTTTCCTTCGCAAACGTTGCTTGAGCTGACCCGTGGAGAGGTTTTTCGCGACGAACAGGGAGAGCTGCGAGCAATACGCGAGATATTGGACTATTACCCGGAAGATATTTGGCTTTATCTGATGGCATCCACGTGGCAGCGTATCGGCCAAGAAGAGCATTTGATGCTCCGTGCCGGTTTTGTGGAAGACGAGCTTGGCTCTGCTATCATTGCTTCGCGGATCGTTCGGGATATCATGAATCTTTGCTTTCTGATGGAACGTCAATATGCACCCTATCCCAAATGGTTCGGTACAGCCTTTAAAAGCTTAAGCTGCAGTGAATCGTTAATGCCGCATTTAAGAGAGGTACAGGCGGTACAAACATGGAGAGAACGGGAGCATTCCTTGAATTTGGCTTTTCAATACATGGCAAAGTTACATAATGGACTAGGGATCACGGATGAAATTTCGGAAGAGGCCACACTTTTTTATGATCGCCCTTTTAAAGTCATGCACGGCGAGGTCATCGCCAGTCTCATCACCAAACAGATTAAAGATAAAGATATACAGTGGTTATCCCAACACCGACTCATCGGCGGTATAGACCAAATCACGGATAATACGGATTTTCGTCAGATGTGTCACTGGACGGATGGGAGCATGGCTAGACAGAATCTGAAGCGTTTTTTTGGAAAAGGGTGGATCCAATGATCCACCCGCTGCAAGCTACAGCTCCTCAAGAAATTTCTTGACGACCTGAACAAAACCCTCCGGGTCATCGGAATGAACACCGTGCCCGCATTCGGCGAAGACCTCAAGTTTGGTGTTGGGTCTCCGCGTTGCCATACGCTTTGCCTGGTCCAGATCCAGAGCGAAGCTCTTTTGACCATGAATCAGTAATATAGGACAAACGGAAGTGAGCCAATCTTCCCACCAGGATCCGTTGATGCATGCTTGGGATTGGTTCATCCCTTCAAGATCCGCACGGAATCCCCAGCCGTCTTCATCTTCAAACACGCTTTCCGAAAAATAGTCCACCGCTCTGAGTCCTGCTTGGACGAGTGCTTCTCTCAGTTCCAGTAAAGAATTAGATCGTTTAGGAAGCATGGCGGCGAAATTGAGGTCACTTTGTATTTCCACGCCAATGTCTTCTACAATCACGGCTTGGACAAGTTCAGGATAACGGGCGGCAAACTGATAGGCATTGACCCCGCCCAAAGAATGTCCGAGCAGCGTAACAGGTCTTCCATCCAGCTCATGGCTAATCAAATGGTGAATATCCGAGATATAGCCATTTCTTGAGTAATCCTTCTCGGGAGAATGACTGCTCCAGCCATGGCCGCGTTGATCCAAGGCGATAACATGCCAATCCGGAAATCTGGTCGCTACAGCCGAGAAGGTTCGCGCATTGCCCATATGGCCATGAAGCAACAGCAGAATAGGCTGGTTTACTCCGCCAAAATCCAGATAAGAGAGCTGTAGAGAGCCGGATGTGAAATATCTTCGGGTCGGTAATGTTTGGTTATCTGTTGTGAACATAACGGAATTCCTCCTAATTTTTAATCAATAGGGTTTGACTGGACTTGTACATCATTTTAAATGATAATAGTGACAAGGATTGTCATAATTATTAAAATGGAGCCAAACGATGTCTAAATCCAAAAGACTCATGGAACTGATGATGGCTGTAAACCGAAAGCGGAAGTTCACGGTAAAGGAGCTTGCGCAGGAATTTGGGGTTTCGTCCCGGACGATCCTGCGGGATTTGCAGGAATTGAGCGAGCTAGGCGTGCCTTTATATTCGGAAGTGGGTCCTCATGGTGGTTATCAAGTGTTAAGAGAGCGAATTTTACCTCCCATTGCCTTCACCGAGGACGAAGCGGTTTCCATCTTTTTTGCGGTACATGCACTTCGGCATTATGCTTCGCTTCCCTTTGAATCGGAGTCTTCTGCGGCTTTAAGCAAGTTCTACTACTATATGTCGGGCGACACGAGGGATCGTATTGATCAAATGAAAAACCGGGTTGATTTTGTGACGCCTGAAAGGCAGATCAGCGCTCCATATTTATCGATTTTGCTCGATGCGGCTATTCAGCAAAAAGTCCTGTTGATTGATTATGAATCTCGGGATAAACGAACAATCCACGACATACAGCCGATAGGTATTTATTCGAGGAATGGTTTATGGTATTGCCCGGCGTATTCTTTTCACCATCAGGAAGTCCGTACGTTTCGCTGCGACAGGATGCATTCGGTAGCTCCTTCGGACATGGAGGCGCTCGATTTAAGCCATATCCATCTTGAGAACAGGGAAGTCATCACTCGTACCGATCAGGAGCATATTGCCCTTTATGCGGAGCTTACGCGAAAAGGGGTTAAGATGTATGAGGCGGAGCCATGGCCTGTCCTTAATATGCAAACCCGGGAGGATGGGAGCGGCTGGCTGGAAGGAAAGATTTTAACCAGCGATATACCGTATTTTGCTTCATTTTTTATTGGATTAGGTCATGAAGTCACGATAAAAGAGCCTTCTGAACTTCTCGCCTGTATCCAAAGCACATTGTCGGAGTTGATGGACAAATATGGTTGATAAAACGGATTACGCGCCAGCATGGATTGTTGGGAAGGGGGATTCGTCATGCCTTATGATCAAAACATCACCGTAACCGAAATCAAGAGATTGCTTCAATACCTTGAGTTTTTCGAGGGACCAGCAGACACTTTTTATCAAGAAGTGAATGGATGGAGGTGTGAAACGGATCAGGTTCTTGCTTTTCGCAAGGCACTGGGCGATACGGGGTTCCTTATGGTCTTCGATTGGGGTGCATGGATTCGGGAACATGAGGTATTCAGAGAGCTTGACCGGGATATAGGGGAATATATCAAGAATGCGGACCTGGAAACTTTGCGAAAGCTGGTAACCAGTTACCTCCGTGGAGATCGTTTTAACGAAGGGCTGTTCCTGACTATAGTCATCAACGGGAACATGAAGCAAATTTTATGGAGACTCCGGCAGTTGATGGAAGAAACAAGTGAGGAAAAGTGAGAGCGATCTCGGTTTTTTTCAGATAAATGCGAAAATGAACAGTAAAGGTGGCTTCCATCATAGCAATGTACAAAATTGTTTTTTTTGACGTCGACGGAACTTTACTCAGCGAAACGGACAAAAGCATGTCGCATAGCACCCGGCAAGCGATCGTCCAACTGATGGATAAAGGCATCAAAGTAGTCGTGGCTACGGGCCGACCCTATAGTTTGTGCCACGAGTTTAAAGCGTTGGGGGTGGATACGTTTATTTCCGCCAACGGCGCACTGGTCAAATGCAATGAGGAAATCATCCATAAACACGTGCTCACGGCGGAAACGGTACGTAATGTCTCGGCTTTCGCGGAGCTGAATGGACACAGCGTATCCTATTTTACGGAGAAATACCTCATGAACGGCATAGGTCATGACAACCAGCGCGTGGTTAGTGCTTTGGAAGAGACATTGTCGATCATCGATTTTCCGGAAAAGAGTTCCCTTGCTGAAGAAATTTACGGAATGTGTTTGTATGCCGATGACAGCGAGGCTCAGAAGTTCGTTAACCAATTTCCGTTCCTTCAATTCAAGCGTTGGCATCACTACGTGATGAGCGTGTTCGAAAAGTCCGTAGTAACCAAATCCTCTGCGATCCACAAGGTACTGGAGCATTTCGGTTTGAACCGGTCAGAAGCCATTGCCTTCGGAGATGGAGGAAATGACGTGGATATGCTGGAATATGTGGGACTTGGCATAGCCATGGGTAACGGTGAGCAGAGACTCAAAGAAACGGCGGATTTCGTAACCAAAAAAGCAAGCGAAGACGGAATCGCCTTCGCCTTGAAGAAGTTCGGTATCATCTAATCCTCGTTCTCAGCTTCTTCCTGCAGACAGTTTTCAATAAAATCATACAGATTTGCGGCTTCAACGGAGCGGTTGCCCCAATCATGCCAGAAATACAGTACCTGTCCATAAGTACCCTCGCCCGCAGGATCAGTATCAAGGCAGAGATAGTCTCCGGCACCGTTCTCCGCAATCGGTATCCATTTGGAGTTCCACAGCATCGGCTTGATACCGGGTTCAATATCCATCTCCAAGCCGTCCGGGTCAAATTCCTCCTGTAAAAAATTCCAACTATCCCGTATTGCGCTCAGGGGCAGCAGGGTCAGATTGCGGACGAAGGTGTGAGAACCGGCGGTCCAGTTCTGGCCGTTATGTACTTTGTAGAAGTGCTTCATTTCTTCGGGCAGCTTTGTACCGATCTTGTCCTCAAGATGGGTGAGTTCCTCATCGGCTGCGCCGGGCAGCAGGTTCAAGGCATCCTGATATTCCGGCGTACGGAAATTTCCTCTTTCAATAATCTTGTGCCATAGCAGCAATGCCTGGTTCTTCATGATTTACCTCTCTTTCTATAAAACTATCATACTGAATATTGAACACGGATGCACGAAACATATGCAGGACGATCGGTGATCCGTTAGTAAAAAACGTCCTGAACGTAACCCAATCGAAAAGTTGAACTGATAGGATGTACTAGGAAGCTGCAACCGGGTCCGGGATATTATGATCAAAGAAGAGGTGCAGCCGTTCTTGCAGACATTCTTGGATGACTTTACACTATAAGTACCAGAAAAAAAAGAAAGCAGGGAAATGATGGTTACGGTTAAGCATATTGCGGAAGAGGATCTTCCGGCGCTGAGCGGGTTGTACGAAGAATTGATGGGATATCCCACGGACGGGCAACGTTTAACAGAGGTATTCAAATCTGCTGAGGCTAGTGGCAACTACCACATATTAGGTGCATTTTATGAAGGGGAGTTAGCCGGATCGTTAATGGGTATTATCTGTCTTGATTTCGTCCGGGATTGCAGACCGTTCATGGTCATTGAAAATGTGATTGTGTCCGACCGGATTCGCAGACAAGGCATTGGAAAAAGACTGATGGTTGAAATCGAAAAAATTGCCCGTGATCATGATTGTGCTTACATCATATTTGTGTCGGGGGAGCAGCGCAAAGAAGCTCATCAGTTCTATGAGAAATTGGGATATAGGGACGAACAGGTTGAAGGCTTCAGGAAGCATTTGTAGCGCTCATATGATCTATTGAAATGATCCTTCTTAAGGAGTGAATCCAATGATTCAATGTCCATGGTGTGGGCAAGAAGTGGAGCTCGTGGAACAAGTATGTCCGGAATGCAAAACCGAAGTCCTGCCGGAGCATCTGCAGGGGACTCAGGGGGAAACGACGATACTTAACGCCGAAGACACGGAGGTAGATGTAGGAATCGAAGACGTGATCATGAATCAGTTCAAATGCTCCAAATGCGGGCATGACGAGTGCATAACCGACGAAGTGGCGATGAGCGGTACGGGCATCAGCAAAATCATGGATATCAATTATCACCATTTCCTGTTTGTATCCTGCACGCATTGCGGCTATGTTGAAATTTATAATCCCGATATACTCCGCGGTTACAAGTCCGGTCAATTCGGCACCCTGATGGATATTTTATTCGGAAGATAAGCCTTGAGGCGGGAGGTGAATATGTTGAACCTAAAACAAGAGCTCTCTCATGTGATTTGGATCGGAGGATCTCCCTGTTCAGGCAAAAGCACGATTGCTGAGAAGCTCTCACGGAAATATGATTTTTATTACTATTCTTGTGATCTTCATCATGAGCAGCATATCCAAAGATGTAACCCTGCTGAACATCCTTTCATGCAGCGGTTAAAGGATTTGAGCTCTAACGAAATTTGGAATCGTCCGGTAATTCAGCAGATCCACGAGGAAATGGAGTACTACCAGGATGAATTCAGCATGATTGTGGATGACCTGATATCTCTTCCCAAGCATCAAATGATTATCGTCGAAGGGACAGCTGCCATTCCTGAGAGCGTTGCGCCAGTGTTAACCCATCCCGGTCAAGCCATTTGGATTGTACCAGCTCCAGAATTTCAGGTACTCCATTATTCGCAAAGAAGCTGGATTCAAGATGTCTTAAAAGAATGCGATGATCCAGGCCTTGCTTTTCAAAATTGGATGAACCGGGATATCGGGTTTGCGCACAAGATTACCCAGGATGCATTGGACCGGGGGTTAAAAGTAATAACCGTCGATGGAACGAAAAGCATTGAGGATCATTTGGAAGAGATTGAACAGCATTTGAAGGATTGGCTGAATTTCTGAGGGATGACATCGTAGTGTTCCACATGGAGGAAAAGGAATTCGTTAAGCGTATTATCGGAGTGGCAGATCCAATTTCCGAACGAACAGCATCTTCAAATGCGGTCTAAAGCTTTTTCACACCGGAAATACCCGTAGTTAATTCTGCTTCCAGAGCCACCGCCTTATCATAAATTCACCTTTGACAGGAAACGGCTGCCCTCGAGTTAGGCAGCCGTTTCGATGTAACTATATTTCATAATGTACAGGCAGGATGCTACTTTGGATTGTAAGGCGAGTATCCTAACAGGTTCCAGTCAAAAGGAATGACGTTATCTAGTTGAATCACTCCGTCAATTTGAAATTTGACCAAACGCTGTGCCCCGGGAAACCTCGATTTTTCTTCCTTATTAACATCCCAAACGATACTTGAACTTCCCGTAAGTTGAAGCGTTCGTCCCCTTTTGAAATCAAGAAACAAGAGTCCCGTATTGGGATTGATCTGAATATTGCCCAGTGTGTTGAACATCATATTCCCCCTGTAGTCGGGAAAAACCAATGCTTTATCACCTAACGGTTGTATAAAACCCGAATTCCCCCCTCGATGCGAAGCATCCGTTTTTCCTCCGGGACCGCTGCTTGCAATAAAAAACGTATCCGCTTCTCTAATCCATTGAATTTGTTCCGGGGTTAGTTCCTTCTGTCTTCCAGATGCTCTTATAAGCCCCGGCCTGTGATCCATCGGTGTCATGCTTCTCATTTGAATATGTTTCGGACAGTTTCCATATACTTGTTCGACTTCCACTCGCAGAGTATTTTTGTCTGTAAACTGCGCAGCCCCGTTAATACGAACCCGAATTTGGTGTTCAAAGTCGATAACGATGAGGCCCACATTCCGATTGTTTTCGATATTCGAAATAAACGGATCTTGAGGAACAAATAGGGCGATTATCTCTAATGACTTCTGATCCGTTACTTGTATCATTTCAGGGGACCCTGTAATAAGAGACGCCCACAAACAACCTGTCGCGTCTGTTGATGCGATAACCACCATGGACTGCTCCTCCAAGAACAAATCGAATCCTTGAGGAATAAAATTCTGGATACCCCTACCATTCAAATTGGCGATAGACTCCGCGCCGACTCTCTTCTGGACTAAGCGCTCACCCTCATGATATACGGTCATTCGTTGACACCCCCATGGCAAAATTACAATTTATTATATATACCCTAGGCCTGCACTTTCTTTGGACTGTAACGAAAAGCGCGGACCGCGATAAATACAAAGCTCAGAATCATGAACAGGATGCCTATCCAAATGATCGATCTCGTCCCAAAATCAGTGATAACCGCACCCCCAACAAAGGTTCCCAAGGCTATTCCCATATTTCCCAACGCTACGAACAGACCATTGGCAAACGTAGGGGCTTCGAATGCTGCGGTAGTAATCGAATTCTGGCAGATGTTAAGCCCAATTGTATACAATGTTCCCCACAAGGCAATCAATAGGGTCATTGGGATAGAGTAGTCTCCTAACACAAAGACCAGCAGGTAGACGATCCCGTAGATAATTGGAAAAACCAATGCCGTTCGCATCGCACGTTTTTGCAGTAAAAAACCCGATATTAAATTACCAATTAATCCCGTTGCCCCAAAAATAAATAGCATAACGCTGATCTGGCTACCGTTCATTCCAGTGATTCCATCTAGGAATTCTGCAAAGAAGCTGAAAGTCGCATACATACCAGCATTCAGTAAAATCATGGTGATGATACTATTCCAGACGACCGGTTTGCGTAACACGCCTAATTGCGATCCATACGTAAGTTTTTCTTTGACAGGCATGGATGGAACAAAGATCATGATGGATATAAACGCAATCACATTAACGATGGCAAAGAAATAGAGGGATGCCTGCAGAGATAGAACATCTGCGAGCAAGGCTGCGATGGGGGATCCAATAACCATCCCGGCACTGCTACCCATTAATATTCTGGAGATCGCTCGCGCAACGTAATCTTCACTTACTGAATTAGCTGCAGCAACGAAAGCAACCGAGAAAAAAACGGGGTGTAAGAAGGCCGGTATGATTCTCGCGACAAGAAGCACCTCGAAGCTTGGCGCATAAATAGAAACAAACCCAGATATTGTAAACAATCCCATAGCAATTAACATGAGTTTTTTGCTGTTGATCCCCGAGAGAAGCAAGGGCATAAACAGTCCAGAAATCGCCACCGCCAGAGCAAATAAGCTGACAAGCAAACCCGCTTGTGATAATGAAATGTCAAAACGCTCGGCCAGCCGAGGGAGAATACCAATAAAGCCCATCTCAGTGTTGACAATCCCAAAAATACCGAATGCCAGAATGAAGATAATAAAAGATGATTTGTTACGAGACATTTTACCACTCCTAATTCTTTACTTAAGTACTAATATGGCGTATAGGCCTTTTGAAAAAAATGAGTTAACAGGTGACGATAGCATCATAACAATAGGCAACCGAGACATTGGCTGCCTATTAAGCAATTCTAGCCAAAAAAAGAGGCCGACCAGTAAGTCCTGGTGACCTCACAATACGAATGGGCAGAATAGTTTAAGATCATCCTTATTGTTGCATACCACACCAAATCCTCATGGTGCTCTTAATATGAGAAAAATCAGACATCACATTTTTCCTCGTTCTTTCTTTGGGATCTGGGTACATGTTAGCGGTCTAATGCCAACGGATGTTAGCGTTGATCGCGTCTAGGATCGGAGTGGAGCCAGTATTGAGTTCAAGAATCTGTTGGCTGATACGAGGTTCGTGGAGCAACTCGGCGAGAGTTTCAGCGACATCGGCGTAAGCAATCTGGTCGTGGAATTCGGCTGGCCCGAGTGAAACGATGCCCGTTCCAGGATTGTCAACAAGCAGTGAGGGACGAAGAATCAGCCAATCTAGATTGCTGCGACTAAGTTCGATGTCTGCTTTCTTCTTCACCGTAAAATAATACTCAACCTCGTCGCCGAGGTCGCGCTCCCGCCAAGACTCTGGGAGTACCGACACAAGCGCGAAACGGTTGATTTGTGCTCTGTTAGCTGCCTCGATCGCTTTGGAGAGTCCATCGCCATCGATCGACTTTGTGACCTCCATCTTGCCTCCATTGGACCCTGCGCTGAACACGATGGCGTCAACGTTGCCGAAGGAGGCCGCTAGCGTATCCACAGACATGTTAGCGAGATCTCCGAGTGTCGTATTAATACCTCGCTCTGCTAGTTCTGCCTGCTGTTCATGCCGGCGAACGAGCCCATGAACGCTATCTCCCTTGGAAACGAGTCTCTGTGCAAGCAGACCGCCGATGTTACCCGTAATCCCAATAATAAATACATTCATTTTGAAAGCTCCCTTCGTTTCTATATGAAAAATACACAGAACGTTGGACCGATCGGTTCATCGAAATTTTAGTTTGTTTTTAAGAATTGTTGAATTAGCTCACTGATCTCTTTAGCGTGTGTTTCAAGAGCAAAATGTCCAGTATCAAGTAAATGAACTTCCGCAGATGGAATATCACGCTTATAAGCTTCAGCTCCAGCAGGGAGGAAGGCAGGATCATTTTTACCCCATACGGCTAGAAGTTTAGGTTGATACTTACGGAAATAAGCCTGAAAGTCAGGATATAGATCCACATTTGTTCGATAGTCAAGAATCAAGTCCAGTTGAATTTCTTCCGCTTCCGGGCGCGACATGTAAGCAATATCCAAAGAATACCCGTCTGGTGAAACAAGGCTGGCCTCAGCTCCATGAAGATACTGAAAGTTGCGAATGGTTTCAGGTGTCAAGGAATCGCGGCATGCTTCACGATTTTCAGGTGTCGGAGAATGCCAATACGTCTTCCAGGATCCCCAAGCGTCACTAAATCCTTCAATATAAGCGTTACCATTCTGACTAATAATGGCTTGAACTCTTTGCGGATGAGCCACTGCCAAACGATAGCCAACAGGTGCACCGTAATCAAACACATAAAGTACATACTGGTCGAGACCTAATGCTTCAGTAAAATCTTTAATAACTCGGAACAGACTGTCAAATGTAAAGTTAAATTGACTGCGCGGAGGAGTTATTGTATGACCGAATCCAGCAAGGTCAGGGGCAATGACACGGTATTGTTCTGCCAGTTCGGGAATTAGGTCGCGAAACATATGACTTGAAGACGGAAACCCGTGTAATAATAAAATAACTTGATCGTCCTTAGGGCCGGCTTCACGATAAAAAACTTCGACATCTCCAACTCTTTGCTGATGATAGCTGGTCTTCATTTTTACATCTCCTTCTGAATCTATTCAATAATTGGCTTTGAACTAAGGTTATCGTATAATGAAAAAATATATTTGACTAACGAATAAATCGAATATCTACTATTTCAAATTGAAATAGAGAAGGAGGATTGATGTGATAGAATCATTAGAAGGTCGCTATTTTCTGGCGTTTATTGCCTTACTTGAAGAAAAAAGTTTCAGTCGAGCAGCGGATCGCTTAGGCTATGTTCAGTCCACAGTAACCACTCATATCCAACAGTTGGAGAAAATTAGCGGACAAAAATTGTTTCATCGATATCCACGAGGG
This sequence comes from Paenibacillus dendrobii, assembly GCF_009807035.1. GTDB lineage: Bacteria > Bacillota > Bacilli > Paenibacillales > Paenibacillaceae > Paenibacillus_AQ > Paenibacillus_AQ dendrobii. The sequence continues at coordinate 1,588,658 of NZ_WUBI01000001.1, read as the reverse complement.
ATAGAACTTACGGAAGCTGGGAAGATATTTTCAAAATATGCTTATCAGTATGTTCACTTAAGTCAATCCCTTAAAGAAAGTATGAATGAACTGAATCAACCAAGCGGAACGATACGGATAAGAACACAGGAATCATTTTTTCTTACACGTATGCTTCCCTTTGTTCAGGAATATACGAGAAATTCTCCAAGCGTAAATTTGCGCATTGAACAAGGATCGCATCAAGATATCCTAAAAGGTGTCATAGATTATGAGTTGGATTTTGGAATTGTTCCTCAAAATCCGAATCGCCATGACATTCTTTTTTATCCAGTATTGGAAGAGACGATCGTTTTTGCTGCATCTGAGGATATATCACGGAAAGTGAGAAATGAGGGAGTCCAGATTCTAAATGACGAACTTTTTATTAGTAGCGGCACGTCTTGTTTGTATCATACGAGTGCTGTAGATGTTTTAAAAGATGCCGGGATTATGGTTAAAGATGCGTTAGAACTATCAAGTCTTGAAATGATAAAACAATATGTAAGCTGTGGAAAAGGTTTTGCCTTAGTCCCTAAAATAGCTATCAATAACGAACTAAAGACAGGTACACTAAAGATCCTTCCGTTTCATTCCAAAATGAGTTTTTCACATGGTCTGATTGTTCATAAAAATCGTGAGCTTAGTTTTACTGCAAAAAGTTTTCAATCTGAACTCCTGAGTTTTTTTAGTTAGTGCACATGTGGTCTAAAATTTCGGAGTTCACTATTCGTTGAATTTGCAATCAAGTACAGAAAAAGGACAAGGGGAGCCCGCCTTGTCCTTTCTTCATTGATGAGGATAAACGCGTGGCGAGTTTACGGTTCGATCCAGGTTTACAAATCTACTCTCCAGTTACCCATCATCTTGGCTACTTCCGGATCGCGGTACGATAAGAAAAGACTTTCCCTCGTATCGAGATTGGAAATTTGTTTAAAATCGTCTGCACTCAACTCGAAATCGAAAATGTTGAAGTTTTCAACAATTCGCTCTTTGCGCACCGATTTTGGAATAACAACGACTCCACGCTGAATAAGCCAGCGAAGCACGACCTGGGCTACGGACTTGTTGTGTTTTTCTGCGATGGAGGCCAGCACTTCGTTACCGAACATGTTGCCGAGTCCTTCGGCAAAGGGGGCCCACGACTGGTGCTGCACTCCTTGCTCTTTCATAAAAGCGGCGCTCTCGATTTGGTGGTAGAACGGGTGCGTTTCGACCTGATTGATTGCGGGCAAGATTTCGTTATGCACGATGAGGTCCATCAGACGGTCGGGCAGGAAATTACTGACACCGATCGCCTTGATCATGCCTTCGCGGTACAGGTCTTCCATCGCACGCCAAGCGCCGTAGTAATCGCCGAACGGCTGGTGAATAAGGTACAGGTCGAGATAGTCGAGCTGCAGCTTCTTCAAGGATTTGGCAAACGCCAGCTTGGCACTCTCGTAGCCGGCATCCTGAACCCAGAGCTTGGTCGTGATGAACAGCTCCTCACGCGGTACGCCGCTGCGCTTAATCGCCCGGCCGACCGCTTCCTCATTCAGATAACCAGCGGCGGTGTCAATCAGGCGGTAACCGGCCATCAGCGCTTCATATACCGTGTTTTCGCATTCTTCAGCATCCGGAACTTGGTAGACCCCGAAGCCGATGATCGGCATTTTCACACCGTTGTTCAATGTTACAGTTTGCATTGTAATTCCTCCCATTGTTCAGATGTTAACCGGCAAGCGACCGCGCATCCCGTGAATCGGGCACCTCATTAGGGATTTCGCTTATGGTCGACTTGCATTACAATAAGCCTACAACCTTCGTGTTACACGAAGGCAAGCCGTCTTCAAAAATTTATTTTCCAAGGAGGATTACACATGCATACGGTCAAAGAAGCCGCCCTGATCACGGGACTCACCGAGCACGCGATACGCTTTTACACGGACAAGGGCCTGGTGCCCAGCGTACAGCGCAATCAAAACAATATTAGGATGTTCGACGAGGAATCGATTAATTGGCTGCATGGTGTCAAATGCCTCAAGCAATCCGGGATGCCGATTGAAGTCATTAAAACGTACGTCGACCTCTGTATGGAAGGGGATTCGACCATTCCGCAGCGGTACACACTTATGATGGAGCATAAAGAAGTGGCGCTCGTTAAGCTCGAAGAAGCCAAACGGCACGTGGCCCATTTGGAAGAAAAAACCGCCTTATATCAAGCCATTCTGGAGCAGCGCTCTCCAGACACGACCAATCCTGGCAATTGGGACAAAATTCAGCACATGCATAGTGACGTATTTTACTCGCCCACTGTTCAAAAGGCGTGAGAGTACGTGAGATACAACCGCTCTGAAGAAAATACGATAGCTCAGATATACGAGTAAGCAAGCGGGAACCTGTAAACGTCTTGTATTCAATCGTGTCGTACCATTAAAGATGCTTGGAACAAATAGAGCTTGAAAGGTCGTATTAGAGCAGCCCTCATTAGCAAATGCTCTAAACCAAGGAATTATGAAAAATGATGTGATTTTGTTAAAAGCATCACGAGGGATACAAATTGATTCAATTCTTAATGAAGTAATCACTAAATGAACGGAACACAATAGCTCAATCATGACATGACGGCAGCCGACCCACATAATCGGCTGCCGTCGTTACGTTAACGGTCAGGATAACGAAATTAGTAAATGGAGCATGTTACAGGAAGAGGTTGTTGTTTTTGATCCAGAGGGTCTTTTGGTTATGTTAACACAAACTTATCTTTCCATTGATTCAGCGAAAACAATCGGTCATTAAGATAAAGGTAGGCATTGCCGGAAACGTTTTTGAACAAGGTGCAGAGGAGAGAGGCCAGTGACTAATATAAAAGATGTTGCTAAGTACTTAGGTATATCCGTATCGACCGTTTCACGGGCGTTGAATCATTATCCGGATGTCAGCCCGACGACGAAGACTCAAGTCATGGATGCGGTCCAATATTTAAACTATCGGCCGAATGCCGTTGCCAAAGGCTTGATTCAGAAAAAAACTTTTACGATAGGTTTCATGATTCCGGATATTACGGATCCGTTTTTCCCCGCTCTCGCAAATGCGGTAGAAGAGACGCTATCCGTGCATGGTTATCAGGTGGTGTACGGAAGTACGAATCGGGAATCGGAAAAAGAAAAGCAGTTTATCGCGAATGCCATTTCCCGTCAATTTGACGGATTGATCATTACGCCGGATGTCTTGGACGATGAAATGATTGCATTAATCTCAGGTCTCCAGATGCCGGTGGTCTTTCTCCGGAGAAGAACGCCGCAAGGCCTGAATGCCCCATATATAGATGTTGATCATTATCATGCAGCTTCGGCAGCTATTCGCCACCTCGTCACGCGCGGCCATCAGCGAATCGGTTTTATCTCCCTGCCTGTCAACTCCATCACAGGTTCGGAACGGTTGCGCGGATATATGGATACGATGTCTGCCTACGGACTCATGCCGGAGCCGGTCAGTATCGTCGAAGGCGGACGCACCATTGACCATGGACGTGCCGCCATGGAGAAGTTGAACCAAAGATGCCCGAACTTGACGGCCGTATTCGCAGCGAATGATCTGCTGGCCATCGGTGCCATGGAATGGCTGCATATGCATCATATCGCCGTTCCTGACCAGATATCGGTGATGGGATTCGATAATTTGGAATACGCTTCATTTCAATGGATTCAACTCACCACGATGGAACAGCCCCGGGAGGAAATGGGAAGAAAAAGCGCTCTGACGCTGCTGAAAATGATGAAGGATCCCAAGCAATCCCCGGTTTCTGAACTCGTTGAAGCCAAGTTGATTGAACGTAAGTCGATTCTGAACTTGAATGCCGTACCGGCGGGAAGATCGTGAGGACGTAAGGCGTGTACAATTCGAAAGTTTGTATCAAGACGTTTCCACTAGGGGACGTTTTTTTGCAGTCTGTGGTGCACTTACCAAAAATATGCTGTAAAATACGTAATGATTAACACAGCAACATTCGGAACATGTTCACGAATTGCCACTCACACTCGGAGAATGACAGTATGATGACAGGTACTTTTTCGAAAAGGAGGAATGGGATTGGAACAAAAAGATTCCTTTTATCAGCTATTTTCGTTAACGGAATTGGGGTTCAAAATCATCAGTGCTTTGATTATACTTGTAATTGTAATCGGTATCATAGCCATATTCGTCTATCGTCATCGGATATCCGGTAAAAAGATCATGTTTTTCGGCGCCGAGCTAATCCTGGTCGGTTTCCTTTTTAACTTTATACAGGATTTCAAAATATATATGCCCAGCCTGAGCTTCGTGACGATCCTTCTGGGATTGCTGGTCAGTCTGATTGGGTTGGTCAAGAAAGATTAATCTGCATTATTTTTCATCATAGATATACATTCCAGGAGAAAGCGGTGACGGTTTGTGAAAGGAATAGATTCGATTCATCCATTAATCGAGGGGTGGATTGCCGATAAGAAGATACCCGGTGCAGTGCTCGATATTCAGATAGGCAATAAGCAGAAATGGCAGGCTGCATATGGAACGGCGTCGCTGAATACGATTTTCGATGCAGCCTCGCTGACGAAAGTCGCGGTGACTCTCCCGGCAATTATGAAGCTCGTGCAGGAGACTAAGCTGTCGTTACAGGATCCGGTTCAAAAATATATTCCGGAGTTCCGTCATGCTGAAGTAACCATAGAACATTGCATGAGGCATATTTCAGGCCTGCCTTCCGTGCTCCCGGATTTCAGGGAACGTTACAAAAGTATCGATATCCAGCAAATTCTGACGCTTGACCTGGAGTTCAATCCAGGTGAGCGCGTTGAGTACAGCGACTTGGGATTGGTTCTTGTCGGCTGGATTATCTCCCGAATGACGAAACAACCGCTAGATGAATACGCCATGGAGGCTATTTTTGCACCGCTCGGGATGAACGATAGCTGCTTCAATCCGTCAGTAGATCTGCATGGGAGGATCGCTCCCACGGAATGGGACGGCTCGAAATACCTGCTTGGCGAAGTGCATGACGAAACATGCTACCGACTCGGAGGCGTGGCTGGAAGCGCAGGTCTGTTCACAACCGCAGAGGACCTATCCAAGTATGCTAGAGCCTGGCTATATCCGGAGCAGTATTCTTTCTTAACCCGCGAATCGGTGAATGCATGCACGAAGTCGGTCTATATGGGACGCGGGATAGGTTGGCAGGTGCATGAGGGCCCCGCATCGATGATGTCCTGCGGTCCGAATTGGCCATCCGGCAGCTTCGGGCATACGGGTTACACAGGCACGAGTCTCTGGATCGATCCCGTCCACGAGTTGAGCGTCGTTTTTCTCACGAATGCCGTTCATTTGGGAAGGGATAACGTACTGAAGGATTTGCGTCCCATTTTGCATGATGCGGTGTTGAAGGCTTGCGTGGATTAGATCATGGACTTCGCTCAGCATTTATTACAAAAGCAACATTCATTCAATAAAATTAAAGCGGGCCTTATGAGATCTTTGTATCAATAAGCATACATCGTTATGCCGTATGGCCCTACTCAGAGGAGGTACACATCAAATGATGTCTATTAAATTGCCCAAAGAACAAAAAGCGGAAATTGCCCAAAGCGTTCAGGCTTATTTTGAAGAGGAGCGTTCCGAAAGCATCGGACAGCTTGGAGCGGAGCAACTCATCGACTTTATGATTACCGAGCTTGGACCCTACATTTACAATCAAGCCATCGAAGATTCAAGAGCATTAATCAATGAGAAAATGGCGCAAATCGATGATGAGTTCTACACGCTCGAGAAGCCTATTCAGAATCGGAGAAGATAAGCGGATGTATACGTGTCATGGAGGAGGAATTTTGTCTGAAGGATACGCAAATACCGGTCCGGTACAATATGGTTTATCCATCGGACATGCAATTGAGCCTCCGGAGTGGTGGCAGCTTTGAATCCAAATAACTATAGAATCCTGAAATGGCTCGCATGGATAATTTTCTTAGGGTACAGCGCTTGTTTATTCTATTGGATGTTTCGGGGATTCGGACGAACCACTCGTGAAGGATTCAGCTACAACCTGATGCCCTTAACAACGATTTTCAGTTACATATTCAATATGAATCGTCATAATATCGGGACAACGATCATTAATCTGGCGGGGAATATCGGCGTATTTATGCCATTCGGGGTGATTCTCCCGTTTATTTTTGAGAAATTAAGAAGATACAGCTTGTTTTTAGCCTGTTTTACGGGTTCGATCCTGATCCTGGAGTTCATGCAGACCGTGCTAAGAGTGGGTACGGGTGATATTGATGACGTGATTTTAAATGATATAGGTGCCTCGGCTGGGTTCATTCTGTACCGGTTTTGTGTTGCAAAACGATCGAGAGACGGGAAGACGGATTTCTGAAGAGGAAGCAATGCCCTTTAGGAGGAAACTGTATGGAATATAGAGGTTCCCAATTTTATGATGATAAGTTGATTTTCAAGAGGTACCAGGACCGGAGAGGCTGGAGTGAGAACGCCAACGATACCATCGAGAAGCCGATCATCATACAGTTAATTGGGGACGTATCCGGTCATGACGTTCTGGATTTGGGCTGCGGAGACGCTTCGTTCGGCAATGATCTTCTTGATATGGGAGCTTGCTCTTATACGGGGATCGAAGGCTCAGCAAATATGGTGGAAGCCGCGAAGAAGTCTTTGCTTAGACAGAATGCAAATGTTATACATACGACAATTGAGGAATGGGATTTTCCGGACTTGCAATTTGATATGGTCGTCTCCAGGCTGGTGCTGCATTACCTTGAAGACATCGAAGCCGTTTTCAAAAAGGTGTATCATGCTCTCATTGATGGCGGCAGCTTTGTTTTTTCGCTTGAGCATCCCGTGATGACATCCTCTTACGGGCTGCCGAGGGGGGAAGGTATGAAGCAGGACTGGATCGTTGACAACTATTTTCATACGGGTGTTCGAAACCAGGAGTGGCTTGGCGGCAAGGCGGTGAAATATCACAGAACGGTCGAGGGTATCTATTCTGCGCTTCAAGAGGCCGGGTTTCAGATTGTAAACCTCAGGGAGTCGAAGCCTGATGAAGCTAATTTCCAAAGTACAGAGACCTACCAGCGGCGGATGAGGATTCCTTTATTTCTGTTCTTTAGGGCCGAAAAAAGATAGGGTTCTATTTTCAGAAAACATAGATGGAAGGTGAGGGTGATTCGTACGTTCAAAATGCTCAACCTCTTGCTACGCTTTGTGTTGGAACTCGTCCTGCTGTTTTCCTTAGGGTATTGGGGCTTTCATGTTCAGACAGGGATCTACTTGCAATGGGTAGCGGGTCTCGGAGTACCTGTTCTTGCAGCCTTCGTATGGGGATTGTTCGTATCGCCTAAGGCTTCTGTAAACGTTCCTCTGTTTGCCGTGCTTGTCATTGAGGCAGCTTTGTTCGCGGCGGCGTTTATGTGCAATATGGCTTCTGGATGGATAATCTTTGCTTTCGTTTTTGCCGGTCTGGCTGTGCTCAACCGTTTTATTATTTTGATATGCAAGCAGCAAGAGATTAGCCCATAAAGGATGTGCTCATTGATGTTATTGGAGCGGTGCAGCCGCTCCTTTTTTTGTTCGTTTCATCCGCTTAGGATGGTTAACATGTGCCGAAATGGTTCCTCCTATCTGGAATTAAAGGTATAATTATGAAAAAAGATGAAGGGCTGGGATCGATGACTCATGAGAACGGGAATGATGTTTTGGCATCATTGGATGAACAAACTCAATCCCAGTTATCCTGCGGGAACACGAGGATTGTGAACTTGTCTATGAGTTCCGATCCCAGAAAACTTATATAGAGGAGAAAAACGATGATTCGATTATGCGATCGTGAGGATCAACAAGCGATATACGAAATTATTAATGATGCTTCTCGTGCGTACAAAGGCGTTATTCCTGATGACCGCTATCACGAGCCTTATATGGCAGAGGAGGAATTAAGCCGTGAGATTGAGGATGGCGTTGTATTCTGGGGATTTGAAGAGGAAGGGCAAATGATTGGTGTGATGGGAATTCAGGATAAGGGTGACGTATCTTTAATCAGACATGCATACGTCAGAACAACCCAGCGTAACGGCGGAATCGGAACGAAGCTGCTGCATCATCTCATCGCTCAGACGAAACGGCCTGTACTCATCGGAACCTGGAAAACGGCTGAATGGGCCATCCGGTTTTATGAAAAAAACGGCTTTAGATGCGTGTCTACGGCGGAAAAAGAGCAGCTGCTGCGTCAATTTTGGAACGTTCCTGAACGTCAGATCGAGACTTCGGTGGTCTTATGCGATAGCAGATGGACGGCCGGAAAGTTCATTATTGGCTGATGAACGAATAAAATCGCTGGAATGAATCAAGGTGGCAAACCACCCGAAGGGTAATTCGGAGGTGATCTATGAAAGCGAAATGGGCGTTCCTAATCCTGATTCTTCTGGTCGTTGTGACGGGATGTAATAACGATACTAGCGAGCAAGTGATAACCTACAACAAAGATCATACCCGTTATTTAGAACGATATGGCTGGAACATCGATCGTTTTGCATCGGAAATGAAATATGCACCAGAGACCTTGATTTCCTACGGCAAACATATGAAGGAAGTGAAGACCGCAGGCCAATTGGATTTGAGTCCTTATGTTCATCAGGAGGTTATTGAAACCGGATATCTTCTTCACGAAACGACGCCGGGTTACAATCGCATTACTGCTTACATCCTGGAAAGCGGTGGCCACATCATCGGCAGTTATCTGATGTTCGAACATGAACTGCAGGATGAGCACGGTGCGTACCATACGGACTACACTTCTACAGAACCCATGGTTCATTCCAGTAAAGTAGTTCCACAAGATCCAACCAAAAAATAATTCATGATGGTGGTGTCCAATGATACTCGAAGTCGCTATTTTGCAAGTCATACCAGGCCAGGAACAGGATTTTGAAAAGAACTTTACGGCAGCATCCTTGATCATTTCCAGCATGAAGGGCTACATCGGGCATGAACTTCACCGTTGCATGGAGGAAGCAGGGAAGTATCTGCTGCTGGTCCGGTGGGATACGCTGGAGAGCCATACGGTGGGATTCAGGGAATCCGCGGAGTACCTGGAATGGAAATCGCTGCTGCACCACTTCTATGATCCTTTTCCAACGGTCGAGCACTATGAACTCGCATATAAGAATGCTTGAAATCCCTAAGACATGCCGCTTTCAGTTCATAAAAGGGAACGTGGGACCAGAGGATCGTCTGGTATTTGGATAGGGGGGAACGAATGAGAAAAGCAGGGGTTGTCATCATTGCTGTTGTTGTTATTCTGTTCATCGGTTTTTTCGCAATTCAATTTGTCTCTACAGGCCAGTAGAGTTCTTAGGGATTCACGACTCATGCGAGGTGATATGATTTGAACAGATGGTCTATGAAACGTAGTGAACAAGGAGCAGGCGCTGATATACGAAAAATATCCTATGCGGTGCTTTCATTGGTCTTGATCCTGATTGGTTATGTGTTCAGCGTCAACATTACGCCAGAATTATGTCTGGGTGATCGGATTCTTGAAGCAGCGGGACTGAACGCGTGGGAGAGACCGGCAGCACGTTCCGGGTTTCATTATTCCATATTGTATGGACTAGGCTTTGTAATAGCGGGATGGCTGGTCGCTCGAGTAACGTTAAAACACCGATTGCCGAAGCTTTATAAGTCGATCCCGGCGATGATCCTCGTGCTTCTATTCATTGGACCTCTAGTTCTGCGATTATTGGTGTAAGAGTTCAGTTGCCAACATATATGAAGCCGAGAGGTATTGCTATGATTCAATTTAACATTTGCTTCGTAAAACAAGGAGAACGGATTCTGGCCACCAATATACCGAAAAGCATCGAAAAGATGTTGTCCGATGAAGAGTGCTATGAGTACTGCTGCGTATACCAAAATGGCGAATTGATTCAGCATGACTTCATGCCGACCGAACCGGATATTGAAAACATTTTAGATCCATCCCCACTTGAAGAACGAGTTTTTAAAAAATCCAAGATCAAGGAGTTATCCCTATGATTCCTGAAGGCTATACCGTACTGGAAAAAGTCCCTCGATTAGATACCTATGTGCAGCTTTGCACCGAGGTCGGGTGGGAGAAAGTCATGAATTTCAGCGCAGCGGAGCACTCGTTAAGACACTCCCTTTTTGGCGTGATGGTGATGAATGAAGATGAGGTCGTCGGCATGGGCCGGATCGTCGGCGACGGAGCGATTTACTTTTACATACAGGACGTTGTCGTTGTACCGGAACATCAAAATAAGGGACTAGGCAAAGTGATCATGGAATCGATTACAGGTTATTTACGGGAACATGCGCCGGAAAAAGCGTTTGTAGGTCTGTTTGCCTCGCAGGGCAAGGAGGGCTTTTATCAGCAGTTCGGATTGAACCGGCATGAAGGCATGACCGGCATGTTCGGCGTGGTGCACGGTGGTGAGATTTGGTAGTGTACCGGTCTATTGGCAATAATTGTCATTCTGGAGTATCGGATTTTGATCAGGAGGTCACATGAAGTTATATCATTTTAGCGAAGAAAAACATATCGACGTATTTCATCCGCGGGTTAAGGCGAACCGGACGGATATGCCGCCTGTGGTGTGGGCCATTGATGAAGCGCATGAGTTCACGTTTTTTGTCCCGAGAAATTGTCCGCGCATTGTGTATACAAGACATGAGGGGATCACGGTGGAAGACGAAATGTGCTTTTTCGGGCAAACATCGGCGCAGATCGTCATGACCATGGAAAATCGCTGGTACAGCAGAATCATGGAAACAACGCTTTACAGGTATGAGCTTCCGCCGGAGACCTTCGAGCTGTTCGATAAGACCGCCGGATATTTCATTTCCAGGGAAATGGTAAAACCTGTCGGAAGATCAGAGATCGGAAATGCGTTGGAGCGTTTGCTGAGCTTGGGTATTGACGTCCGGTTTACGCCGGATCTATATCCGTTAAAGGAAGCCATATTGCAATCCTCGGTCAAAGATTTTGGTATTCACCGTTTCGAGCATGCGATTCCCCGGCCATAAACTGCACACCTGAGATGAGATCGTGATGAATGAATTTAAGCAATGGATTGACCTGGACTGAAGAGAAACAATCACAATAATGGTTGAAAAGTACGGCAAATAAACCCAAAATATCGAGATTTGGACAGAGCATCTGCGCTATATTAAAAGATAACGGGACATTCTTTGTCCTGTTATCTCGGAAGGGAGTGCTGCTTATCGGGAAGGTATGTTTTTTTATTCTAAAAATTAAAGCGCTTTAATTATAAGAGGAGAAAGGGGTAAGAAAAATGAGGACAAGGAACATAAGGAGAACCGCTTGGAGCAGATCCGTATTATGCATGCTCGCTTTTGCACTTCTCGTTTGGCCATTCCAGAGTCATACTTACGCCAGCAATACAGGGAAATTCGAGAGTGGACCGGTCAACAATAAGGCTTCTATTCTCGCTGAATGGTCCTTTAAGGATAAGGGTGAGCAGGGCGTTCACTTGGCAACCGGAGGACAATATCAACCCTCGTCCGTTCTGCAGAACGTAGGCGGGACTTTCGAGAGCTATGATGCAAAGGATAAGGCTATCAGCTATCAGGGATGGAACCCTGAGGAGGGGCCGAAATATTGGCTCGCATCCGTATCCACGTCAGGTTATAGCCATATCAAGCTTTCCTCAGAGCACAACTCTTCGGGTTCCGGGCCTAATGAATTCAAGATTCAGACCAGTACGGATGCGGTCCAGTGGACGGATGTTCCAAATGGAATGGTCAAGATGAATGCCGTCTCGGATTTTGACTGTCCCAAACAATCCTGTAAACTGAAAAATCTCTCCTTGCCCCATGCCGACGACAAAGAAATACTTTACATTCGCTGGCTGGTAACTACCAACAAGGCCACGAATACGGATGAGAATCCATCGGGCATCGGCGGAGGCGGTTCCAGCCGAATCCGAAATATTCAAGTGACCGGCGAACCCATAGCTGGACAACAACCGGTGACACCTACTGTGGAATTAATGCATTCCCCGCTTCATTTGGCAGAGAAGGTACCTGCCGCAGAAACACTGCAAATCAAATTTAGCAAAAAGATAAGCGTAGCAGACGAGCAATCCATTCAAGTTACGGATGATCAAGGTAAAGCAGCCACGGGACTTCAATTTCAAATCGTGGATGGCCAGACGCTGGAAATCCGGCATGAACCCTTCCCGTACGGCTCGAAGTATAAAGTATCCATCGGGAAGCCCGCCATCAAGGGAGAGGATGGTGTTCCGCTAGCCCGAAACATATCATGGAGCTTTACGGTGCAGGATTCTCCTACGATGCCGAAGCTGATCAATATGACGTTTAACGGGGATGCCAAAACCAGTCTTTCTTTTGCATGGTATACGGACATCATGACGCCAACACGCATTCAGCTGGCTGAAGCTTCCAAGGTGCAGGGGAATGATTTTTCGAATGCTGCCGTAAAAGAATACAGCGGCTCTGCTGAAGAAATTGCGACGTATATGACCCAGGAAGACAGAGCGTCCGGCAGCAAAGCGAAATTTTACAGTCACAAGGTGACAGCGGATCATTTGGCACCGGGAACGACATATCAATTCCGCGTTGGGAACGGGACGGAATGGAGCGAAATCGGCTCCTTTACTACCGATACAGTGAAGTCGCAGCCATTTCATTTTATCGTAGGATCGGATTCCCAGGCCTCCAATAAAGCGGAATTTGAACCTTGGGCCGATACCTTCAAGAAAGCAATCAATCATATCGGCAATCCCAAATTTCTTATCAATGCAGGAGACCTCGTAGATAACGGCGACCTGGAGGAGCAGTGGCAATGGCTGCTGGGCGTAGCCCAGGATCAGCTGCTGCAGGTGCCTTTTGTACCGGTGCTTGGCGGACATGAGGTAAACGATTGGGATGGGGATGAAACCACGCCGAACAATAACTTTTTTAACCACTTCAACCTGCCTCGCAATGTGGTGAAGGCTACCCATGACGGCTCCGTGTATTCTTTCGAATACGGGAATGCCTTATATATGATCATCAACTCGGAGTTTGACGGCAAACTGAAGGAAGACGGCTCGGTGGACTGGGATGATGACAAACATGAACAGTTCTGGAATCAGGTCGATTGGATGCGCCATACGGTAGCCAAAAGCGATGCCAAATGGAAGTTCGTCACCTTCCACAAATCGCCGTACGCAGCCGGGGACAATTCGGCCCAATGGGAAGACGAGCGCGTCCAGTTTTATAAGAAGAATTTGATACCTCTCTTCGACGAGCTTGGGATTGACATGGTGTTTGAAGCGCATGACCATATGTACATGAGATCGTTCCAGATGGTTGGAGACAAGGTCATTGCCCCGCAGGATCTGCAAAAAGACGCTGAGGGCCATGTGATGAATCCGAAGGGAACGGTTTATCTCATGTCCAATGCGCTCGGTAACAAGTTCTATTATAAGAACAATCAGTTTAAGGTTGGCGCTGACGGTGAACCGGAAGAAATCATCGGTGCGGATGGCAAGCCTGTTCCTTATAATGATTATTTCGCCGCAATTGACGAGCAGCCGGAGAAAAAAATGTTCACGGATGTTTCCGTCTCGGATCAGGTCCTTGAATTCGATGCGATGACGGCAGCCGTCGAGGATGAAGGAAAACCCGGTTACACCAAAGACGGGCTGGGCGTATACGATCATTACGGCATTAAACGTACAGACGTCAAGCCGGAGCCGGTTGAACAAGCCAAGGTAGATATGACGGATGGCAAGGCCGTTCTGACATGGAAGTCTCCATCAGCCGGACAAGAACCGGTAAGAGGATTCCGTGTCTATGAAAAAGACGATAAGATCGGCAAGTACTGGAGCCAATACATTCCGGCCCTGCCAAACCAAGAGCAGTATAGTGTCACCATAGATCATTTGAATCCCGCAATTCAATATCATTTGGTGATCCGGGCAGTTGGTGCCAGGGATAACTCTGATAAGGTAGAGGTTAGCAACAGCGCTACTGCATTAGGCAATGAGCCGCCTGTTGCGCCTTCGCAGCCAGCAGGCGAGGGGATGACCCCGTTCCGGGTTAACCTGTCCTGGGATGCTTCGAGCGGTTTACCGCCGTCAGGTTATCATGTGTACCGCGATGGTATCCTTGCAGGAACGACGGAAGGAATCTCTTTCCAGGATAATGGTCTGCAGCCGGAAACGGAATATCAGTATACCATCAAAGCCTTCAACAAGAATGGGGCGGAATCCCTCCCTTCGGTTGAAATATCCGTGAAGACCAAACCATCTTTCCTGGGTACCGCAGCTCTCAAACCATTCCCGCAGCACACGGCATATGCGGCAGGTTCGATTAAGCCGAATCACCAGAGTGAGATGCAAATCGATGCGACGGTAAGCCGTCTCTACGACGAATGGAAGAAGAAATATGTGAAACCAAACCCGTATGTTAAAGCATCTGAAGCATCCCAATATTATGTGTGGTATGCGGACGGTGATTGGTTCGAAAAGGAACATGATGAAGCACTTAACGTAGATTACAATGCAATCACGGTATCCGAGGCACATGGATATGGCATGCTGATTACTGCATTAATGGCTGGTCATGATTCGCAGGCTAAAGCTTATTTCGATGGGCTGTACCGCTATTTCAGAGCCCATCCCAGCAGTATAAACCCGGATCTAATGGCCTGGAAGCAGGGCGATACAGGTCAAGCCATTGTGGATGTTGATGGCGTGGATTCAGCGACTGACGGGGATATGGATATTGCCTACGCACTTCTTCTTGCGGACAGTCAGTGGGGAAGCAGCGGCAAAATCAATTATATGGCAGAAGCCAAAAAGGTCATCCAGGCTATCATGAAAAATGACGTGAATCACACCGAGTGGACGTTAAAACTCGCGGATTGGGCGGCGGACAGCGATGCCAAATATGGCCATGCAACGCGTCCGTCTGATTTTATGCTGCAGCACTTGAAGGATTTCGAAAAGGTATCCGGAGATCGCAACTGGGGGCTTGTCGTTGACAAGACCTATGCCGTTAGCCGGGAACTGTTCACCAAGTACAGTCCGAACGCAGGCCTGCTTCCCGATTTTGTGGTGAAAAAGGGCAGTGGCTATGCTCCGGCCGAACCGGAGTTTTTGGAAGGGGAAACGGATGGCGATTACAGCTACAATTCTTCCCGTATTCCTTGGCGTATAGGAACGGACGCTCTGATCACCGGAGATGTACGGGCGAAGGAGCAAGTGAATACACTGACGAAGTGGATTCGCAAGACGACGAACAATGATCCTTCGAACATTCTTGCGGGCTACAAACTAGACGGCTCAGCACCTCTAGAAGATTATCCCGATCTTTCCTTCACAGCTCCCATGATGGTAGGTGCCATGCTGGATTCTTCCCATCAAAATTGGCTGAACGCTTTATGGGATTACAATGCGGCTGTGTCCACTGAGGAAGATGTATACTTCGGCAATACGCTCCGGCTATTAAGCATGATTGTGGTATCAGGCAACTGGTGGTCCCCAACGCTTTGAAGACATGAATGAAAGGAGCATCGTAGCTTTGTCTCAATAGATAAGGGCATCATCCGAGAAAGCCTCTGGATTTCCAGGGGTTTTCTCGGAATATCCATGTAAACAATGGATTACATTTGAAGAGAGATTGGCAGTTTTATATAACTTAGAAATCTAAAAAAGCAAATGGTGTGATGTTTGTGGGTAAGGCAGGAGGTGTGCGCCTACTGAGGCTGCGAATCGTAGGATTATGTTCATGCGTCCTCGGGTTTGCTTATCCGGGGCAGCTTCACAGTAAAGGTCGTTCCTTGTTCCGGAATGCTTTCAATCTGGATGGAACCGCCGTGATTATGAATAATATTTTGCGTGATCATGATGCCAAGCCCGGTTCCGCTATCCTTTGTGGTAAAAAACGGTTCGCCCAGCCTCTGAATTTGTTCCGAAGTCATCCCTATGCCCTCATCCTGAACGCTGATCTGTACCTCGTAGTCGGTAGAAACGACTGTCACCCATATCGTTCCGCTAGATTCCATCGCATCCATGCCATTTTTGAGCAGGTTGATAAATACTTGCTTCAGCTGATTGATTTCCCCGAGAATCCATTGAGAAGAATCTGGACTGTCATTTCGAATCTCGATATTTTTTAATGCAGCCTGTACTTTCATTAACGTAATCACCTGGTCCAAAATGGGAAGGATATTTAAAGGCTTGCTGATATGTTTGCCTTGCGGTTTGGACAAGACGAGCAGTTCATTCACGATCAGCTCAATCCGTTTCAGTTCGGATTCGATAATATCGAAGTAGGCTTCAGTGCTCCGTTTGGACGATCTCATCAGCTTCATAAATCCGTTAATGGATGTGAGAGGATTACGGATTTCGTGGGCGATACCGGCAGCCAGCTGCCCGGCCATGGTCAGCTTTTCGGATTGCATCATGTATTCCTCTTTTTGCCGCTGTTCCGTAATATCCTTGAATACCCCCACAGCACCGGGTTCCCCTTCATAACGGATGATAAGAGTAAAACCATCCACTAATTTTTGCTGGCCGTCCAAGCAATTGATCAGGTAGGATACCCCACTGAGGGTCTGATGTGTATAAAAATTCTTTCTGCGTTCCGACAGAGTGGTATGGTATGAGGCATCGACTACAGTATCGGTTGTGGTACCGAGCAATTCACTTTTATCTTTGGCGTGCACCAGTCGGAGCGCTGCCGGATTTACATATTGAATAACGCCTTTTTTTGTTATCAAAACGGCAAGCTGCATTTTCTCCAGGAGTTGATGGTAAGAGTTCTGAATATCGTGCAATACGAATTCGTTGGAATGCAGTTTGGATTCCAGGTCTGAAAGAAGCGTATGATCCTCGAATTGCGCCCAATAATGCGACGGCTTTTGATCGTCGTCCTGAATAATGGCCAGATGTATAGTGATCTTTAGACAGCGGCCTGTGCTATGTTGAATTTCTTGTTCGATCGTTCCGCTTGTAAGCAAATCCGACTGGAGCGATTCGCCGTATTTTGTCAGGTCAGATAGCATATGTTGATATGTAATATCCAGCTGTGCTGGGAAAACGAGTTCGTGTGGAGGGTGTCCCAAAAGATCGTATAATGCGGAATTCACTTTGATAAAGGTCCCGCTGAGCGAGATGAGAGCCATTCCAAGAGCAGCCTGCTGAAAAATAGGATCATAACTCTGGACATGATCACGTAGCACCGAAAATCCCCTCTCTATTACCATTTTTCTGTCGGATTGTAACCATATTATAATCATCTAACCGAAGGGTGTTCAATGGAAGAACCAAAGATTTTTAACGTTTTTGGCTCATCAAGTCAGTGAAGCTGAGAAAGAGTACCGCACATGAAAGGATTATCAGGGTATTGGATCGAATATAGCAGATTATTGGCTCAGTGAACATCATATCCAGATCTATTTGATATTCAATTAAGATGAGAGCTGCGAAATAGTGCCTGTGAATTGGAGTATGTGGACGGGTGGAAAACAAGGTTAGGGCTACTCACAAGCGATAAGGGGTGGAATAATGGCATCAGATAGCATTGAATCCAAGCTGGAATCACTTGGTATTGTTATTCCGGAGGTAAGCTCACCGGCAGCCAAATACGTGAATTGTGTCACTGTGAACGGACTGATGTTCGTTTCCGGTAAAGGTCCGTCAGGCCAACCGCATGGGAAGCTAGGAAGCGATTATTCCACCGCGGAAGGCTATCAGTTTGCCCGCAGCACCGGTCTAGAGATTTTGGCTGTAGTGAAATCAGCTCTGGGTACGCTGGATAAGGTAAAACGGGTGGTGAAAATACAGGGGTTCGTAAACGCCATGCCGTTTTTCGAAGAGCACCATAAGGTGCTGAACGGCTGCTCCGACTTGATGATGGAGGTATTCGGAGAGCGTGGAAGCCATGCCCGTTCCGTTTTTGGAGCCGTCTCGGTGAGGGATAACTTGCCGATTATTATTGATTCGATCTTTGAAGTGGAGTGATTGAATTACGAAACAACTGGCTCTTCCGATACGGGTTCTTTGATCAGAGGCTGTCAAAAAATGCGTAGCTACGGAGGTGAACAATCTGCTAACCGTTGTGTTTATGGTGAGGCATGCGGAATCACAATATATCCCCGGATTGGAACGGGAAAGAGGCATATCCGGCAAGGGGGCTCAGGATGCACTTAAAGTGTTGGAGATTCTCCAATCCGAGGAGATCGATGTCTTCGTATCGAGTCCCTACCAAAGAGCTATTCAAACCGTGGAGGCCGTCGCCGCGGGAGCCGGGAAACGCATCATTCTCGTGGAGGATTTGAGGGAAAGAAAGTTGGCGGACGAGGAAGTTCAACTGTCCGGGGAAGGCTTCCATACTTTAAAAAAGCAGCTTTACGATGATTTCGACTTCGCTCATCCAGGCGGGGAATCAAGCTTTGAAGCCCAGCGCAGAGGCGTGCAATCCTTCCTGACACTATTGGATGCTCATCAAGGTAAAAAAATGGTTGTGGGCACCCATGGAGATATCATGACGCTGATCATGAACTATTTTGACCCGGCATACGGTTTTGAGTTTTGGAGATCTACATCCATGCCGGATGTCTACAAACTGGTCTTTGAAGAAAGGGAAATGACGCAAGTCACGAGATGTTGGGCAGATGGCCAGATGGCACAGTTCACAAGGGAATATCTCGAGAAGCCGTGCCGGTAACTTTATCCGGATGGCTTCTTTTTTTTACCGGATGTGACCGCAGATGTAAAGACGCTGCTGCGCATCTCTGCTATATTGGGATTAATACAGCATACATTGCCAAAGGGTGGGATTTGTTTTGAGGAAGGCTTCCGTTGGTAGACTGATTTTTCGTTTTTTTGTGCCTTATGCGCTCATATTACTGGGCTCCCTGCTTGTAGGATGGTTTGCATATCATAAAACCTCGGCTCTCGTGGAAACGGAAACAATGAAAAGCAGCGAGGCGGCGCTAGGTCAAATCCGGGAAGCGCTGGACCGGAGATTTGCCGAAGTGGAGACTATTGCTGAGCAGATGTCCAGCGAATCCAAAATCCAGTCTTTTCAATTCGTCAAGGATCCTTTTCAGCAGACCAATCCTTACCGGCTGTGGGATCTGGAGAAAAGCTTGTTTGACTACCGGATGTCGAACCATTTTATCGTCGATTATTATATTGCCTATAAGACCAGCGGCATGTTTATTTCTCCGCGCAAGGTGTACAACGCCAGGCAATTCTATAGTTTGCAGCTGAGGTATGATGATCTGTCGTATGAAGAATGGTACGCCCAGCTGTTTAATCAGTATTACTACAAAACTTATAAGCCCGGGATGCCGGTTCAATACGAAGGTAAGCCGTACTCGGTCGTCAGTTATATGCAGTCTTTCGGTACAAAAGACAGCGGTGGCGTGATCACCGTACTCATCAATAATCAACAAATCCAAGAGATGCTGCGGCACATTGATTCGGAGCGTGGAGGTTTTGCCTATGTTGCCGATCAGAACGGGAATCTCATCAGTCAAATTGGAATGGAACCGAATTCCACTGATTTGAAAGCGCTTCCTATTGGTGAGGGGTTTTCGCAATTTCAATGGAATGGACAAAGAATGCTGATCACGCAAACGACTTCAAGCTATAACGGCTGGATTTATGTATCTGCCCAACCGGAAGCCGTCGTGCTTGAGAAAGCCAATTATATCAAGGAGCTTACGCTCACCGTCTTTATTTTAGCCTTAATCGCAGGATTGTTCGTAGCGGGTTTTCTCGCATACCGGAGCAGTCGGCCGGTGTTTAAGATGCTGCAGCTTCTGCCGCTCAGAGCGGGGGATCAGCAGAAACGGCCTCTTGGCAACCTCATGGACGATATCCGCAGTTCCGTTTCCGCGCTCGTAGAGAGTCATGATGCACTGAACAGTCGTCTGGAGGCGCAGATTCCGCTTCTGAGGAATGTTTTTTATGACCGCTTGCTTCAGGGAGGCTTTACCTCCAAGGAGGAAGTTGATGCCGCTATGGAGCACTCCCGTGTGGAGTTGTACGGCGAAAATTTGGCAATCGCGGTTATCCAGCTGCGCGGTTATCATGCGCCTTACAATGAAGAAATGCTCTTAGAGCTGGATATTGTGAAACTGAATATTCGGGATGTCATCGGAAGGATCAGCATGTTGGAAGAGATATCTCCGCAGGTGCATGATCTGGGAGAAAACAAGCTGGCTTTACTGCTTCACGGTGCAGGGCCAGAAGCGGAACATTTTATGGAGAAGGTGAGGCTGTTACTGTACCAATTATATGCAGAGCTGAAGAAAGCAAGCAATGCGGGCCTTTCACTCGCGGTCGGTACCTGCCAAACCAGACTGACGGAGGCATACCGATCATACGGCGAGGCTGAATTTCTACTGCTTCATGCAGCCTGGAATGATCAGCAGCCGATCTTATTTTACGATACAACCGAACTCCCGGTCCCTGCTTACTTTTATCCTTCGGATGTGGAGCAGAGGCTGATTCAGCTGGTAAGGTCCGGTAACAGACCGGAAACGGTCCGTCTGATGGACCAAATCAGGGAGAAGAATGGAGGAGTCCGCGAATTGCCGGCGGTTGTCGAGAGACTGCTTGCCCAGGAGCTATGCGGTACGCTCATGAAATGCTGCGAGCCTTCAGGCTCCGGTGAAGACCCACTGGCCGAGGAGCTGGAAGTGGTACTGAAGGCATCCGACCCGGCATTGCCTTCCACTGAAGCCATACATATGCTTTTTCAAACCTTATTGCAGCTTTGCCGGAAGTACGAGGAACGCAAACGCAGTCATAATGATTCCCTGGCAGGCAAATTGATCGAATATATTGACCGTCACTATCCGGATCCGGACTTGAGCTTGTCCATATTGGCCGGGGAAGCAAAGACATCCGAGGCGTATGTGTCGTTTTTTTTCAAAGAGCAAACCGGCATGAATTTCTCAGACTATCTGGAGAACGTCCGCATGAAGGAAGCCAAGCGCTTGCTTGCCCATAGCAGCATGCCGATCAGCGAGATAGCTTCCTTGACCGGTTATTTGTCGCTGAATACGTTTAGCCGTGCCTTTAAGCGCGCGAATGGCATGAGCGCAACGGAGTACAGGAAGGAAAGCTGTGTTCGTGAAGCGTGATTATCGTATGAATGAATGTTTACGATTTTTTTAGATCACCAACCGTGTTTAGCGGATTTTTTTGCTTGCGGTATGCAAAACGTCGCTTCCGATGTCTATCTGCATGAAATCTAAAGAAAAGAATACTGGTTATAAACCGGAATAATGCACTTTCTAAAGAAGGGAATAACGCTCGAAATATGCAGATTTACTGATGGCGGGCATTTTGTCTATACTTCAGTCACCGGCCGGAATATCAAAATGAAATGGGGTGACTGGGCTGAATCTTTGGAAAGACATCAGACGCAAATGGCAATTGTATGCACTGTTTGCCTTGCCGCTGCTGTATATCATTATCTTCAAATATGTACCGATGTACGGCGCACAGATCGCATTCAAGGAATTCAATGTGACCAAAGGCATCGGAGGCAGCCCTTGGGTAGGGTTTGCGCAATTTGAACGTTTTTTTCATTCGCATGAGTTCTGGAGATTGCTGCGGAACACGCTGGTCATCAGCTTTTATGCCTTGCTGGCGAGCTTTCCGTTTCCGATTTTGCTTGCGCTCGGACTCAACTACGTGAAAAGCCGGCGTTTTAAAAACACGGTTCAAATGATCACGTATGCTCCTTATTTCATTTCGCTGGTTGTCCTGGTGGGTCTGTTACTACAGTTTCTTGATCCGCGGACCGGGCTGATCAACACGCTGCTCGGCTGGTTCGGACTTGGACCGTTCCATTTCATGGCGCAGGCTTCATGGTTCAAATCGATCTACGTCTGGTCGCATGTGTGGCAAAATACGGGCTTTGCCTGCATTATCTATCTGGCTGCGCTCTCGGGCATCGATCCGGCGCTTCATGAGGCGGCTGTCATGGATGGTGCGACGAAGGTCCAGCGGATGCGGCATATCGACATACCGGGCATCCTTCCGATCGCGGTCATACTTTTGATCCTGAATACCGGACAAATGCTGGAAACCGGCTTCGAGAAAATACTGCTGATGCAAAATGCGCTCAATCTGCGTTCCTCGGAAGTGATTGATACTTATGTCTATAAAGTCGGGCTTGTGTCGCAGGCCATGAATTTCTCGTATGCGACAGCCATTGGTTTGTTCAAGGCGGTGATCGGCTTTATTCTGCTGATTATCGTGAACCAGACAGCCAAACAATTGAAACAGGAAAGCTTATGGTAGAAAGGCGGCGGAAACCTTGCGCAAACCGAAAATGAAAGAAGCCGGCTCTGACCGTCTGTTTACGATTGTGAATTATACGGTGCTGGCGCTCATCATGATTATCGTGCTGTATCCTCTAGTGTATGTTGTAAGCGCTTCATTCAGCTCGAGCAGCGCCGTTCTGTCAGGGCGTGTGTGGCTGTGGCCGGTAGAGCCGACCTTGGATGGTTACCGGGCAGTTTTCAAAAACGGCATGGTCGTACGCGGGTTTATGAACACCTTGTTTTATACGGTGGCAGGGACGGGAATCAATCTATTGTTTACGGTCCTGGCGGCATATCCGCTATCGCGGAGAGATTTCCGCGGACGGAATGTATTCATGCTGCTGTTTGTTTTCACCATGATGTTCAACGGGGGGCTTATCCCGACGTATCTGCTGGTCAAAAACCTCGGCATGATCGACACCGTCTGGTCCATGTTGATCCCTGCGGCTTTGTCGGTCTGGAACGTCATCATCATGCGCACTTATTTTCAAACGACGATTCCGGGTGAGCTCCTGGAAGCTTCCCAGCTCGACGGTTGTACGGATTTTCGCTTTCTGCTCCGGATCGTACTCCCTTTATCGGGGCCGATTCTGGCGGTCATCGCTTTGTTTTATGCCGTGGGGCACTGGAATCAATATTTCAATGCCATGATTTTTCTGAAACGGGCGGATCTATATCCGCTGCAATTGATCCTTCGGGATATTCTCGTCCAGAACGAGATCAATATCGATATGTTGGGTGATGCGAAAACGGCCGCCGCGCGGCAGGGACTACGTGAGCTGCTGAAGTATTCGCTGATAGTTGTGACTTCGGTTCCGCTTTTGGTGGTATACCCTTTCGTTCAGAAGTTTTTTGTCAAAGGCGTCATGATCGGCTCGCTGAAGGGCTGATACCGAGATAATTCATGTATGAATTACATTTGAAAATCATGGAGGGTTGTTATGTACAAGAAAGCCAGAAAGATCTCAGGTCTGATCATGGCCGTCAGCATACTGCTTGCAGGCTGCTCCGGCGGAACGAAAGAAGGAAGCGGGGAAAAGAAAGAGAGCAAGACTCCCGCAGCCCAAACGGTAGAACTATCGGCACCTGGAACCTACCCGCTGGTAAAAGAAAAAACGACGCTTAAGATCATGGTGCGCGGTAATCCGCTCGTAGAGAATTTTGAGACCAATGAGTTTACCAAATGGTACGAGGAAAAAACCAATGTCCACATCGAATGGGAAGTCGTGCCGGAACAGAGCATGCAGGAAAAGCTGAATCTGGTGCTGGCGAGCGAGGACTATCCGGATGTGATCATGGGGCTGAATGTAACGCCTACCCAGCAAATGATTTATGGCTCCCAGGGCGCGTTCCTGCCGCTGAATGATCTGATCGAGAAGCAGGGTACGCAGACGAAGAAAATGTTCCAGGATAATCCTGAAATCAAAGACATGGTGACGGCGATCGATGGCAACATCTATGCATTGCCTGAAGTAAATGACTGTTACCACTGTTCGATGAGCCAGAAAATGTGGATCTACGAGCCGTGGTTGAAGAAACTGGGACTCGAGATGCCCAAGACAACGGAAGATCTATACAATGTTCTGAAGGCATTTAAGGAAAAGGATCCGAATGGCAACGGCAAAAAAGATGAAGTTCCTTTGTCGATCACGCAAAAATCATGGCGTTCAACGATTGATTCATTCTTAATGAATTCGTTCATTTATAATCCGGTGTACGGATCAAGCAGCAAGCATATGTACATTAAAGACGGCAAACTCGATGTTGCCTACAACAAGCCGGAATGGCGCGAAGGTCTGCGTTATTTGAATAAGCTCTATAAGGATGGACTTATTGCGCCGGAATCCTTTACACAAGATGAAAACCAACTGATCCAGCAGGGGGAAAATCCCGGAACGGTGATTCTGGGCGCCTCGACGGGAGGCCATGAAGGCGTATTTACGCAACTGCTGGGAGAAAGCGGTCGCTGGAAAGAGTACAAAGCCGTTCCACCGTTAAAAGGACCTGGAGGCGTACAATATGCCGCAGTGGATACCACGGCTCTGACACCAGGATCATTCATCATCACTAAGAAGGCGAAAAACCCGGAGCTTGCGCTTCGCTGGGCAGACGGATTGTATGAGAAAGAAATGACGCTGCGAAGCGTGTATGGTCGTCCGGACCAGGAATGGCGTGATGCCAAAGAAGGTGAAATCGGCATTAACGGCAAGCCTGCTGTATGGTCGGAGCTGAAATCCTTCGGTACAGTTCAAAATGTAAACTGGGCCCAGACCGGTCCTGCGCTGCGTTCCAACGAATTCCGCCTCTCCGCCGTAGCAAAAGGTGACGACGATTTAGAGGTAATCCTATATAACGAGACGAAGAATAACTATGAGCCGTATAAACCGAAGGACATCAGCACGGTGCCGCCGTTGTTCCTGACCAACGAACAGGCTTCCGAAGTGGCCGATCTGGCCAAGACGGTCAATGACTACGTGGATGAAATGATTGCCCGCTTCGTCATTGGCGATGCAAGCTTGGATACGGAATGGGACAGCTACGTCAGCCAGCTGGACAACATGAACCTGAAGCGTTATCTGGAAATCTACCAAACGGCTTACGACGAGAAGAACAAATAAACTAGCAAACGGAGGTTAAGATGACCATGAATTCGCGTTTTGCAAGAACGCTGCCGCTGATGAA
The DNA here is from genome assembly GCF_009807035.1 of Paenibacillus dendrobii. Taxonomy (GTDB): domain Bacteria; phylum Bacillota; class Bacilli; order Paenibacillales; family Paenibacillaceae; genus Paenibacillus_AQ; species Paenibacillus_AQ dendrobii. The sequence continues at coordinate 1,563,586 of NZ_WUBI01000001.1, read as the reverse complement.
CGACCGTTTCGGCCTATTCATCCATTGGGGCTTGTATGCCATTCCTGCAAGAGGGGAATGGGTACGGAGCCAGGAGCGGATCACTAACGAACAATACCAGACTTATTTCGATGAATTTAATCCGGAACTGTATGATCCGCGCAATTGGGCGAAGGCGGCCAAAGCGGCCGGACAGCGCTATGCGGTGCTGACCACCAAACATCACGACGGCTTTTGCCTCTTCGACAGCCAGCTGACGGATTATAAGGCGACGAATACGCTGGCAGGTCGGGATCTGATTCGTGAATACGTGGACGCGTTCCGCGAAGAAGGGATCAAAGTGGGTTTCTATTATTCGTTAATCGATTGGTATCATGACGATTATCCAGCCTACGGCGACCGCCAGCATCCGATGCGCGACAATGAAGAATACAAGGATAAGGAAATCGACTTCGACCGCTATCTCGAATACATGCACGGTCAGGTTCGTGAGCTCCTCACCAACTACGGCAAAATTGATATCATCTGGTTCGACTTCTCCTATGACGATATGACAGCTGAGAAGTGGCGGGCAACCGAGCTGATTCAGATGATTCGCTCTCTTCAGCCGGATATTGTCATTGACAACCGTCTTGGCGGCAACATTATGGCGGAGGAGCCTGAAGTGTACGCAGGCGATTTCTTCTCGCCGGAGCAGATCATTCCGCCTGAAGGTATTGTGAATACGGCCGGTGAAGCCATTCCTTGGGAGGCCTGCATTACCCTAAACGATCATTGGGGATACCATGCCACCGACAAAAATTACAAATCCCCGCGCCAGACGATCCGCGCGCTCGTGGAATGCGTGAGCAAGAACGGCAACCTGCTGCTCAACGTTGGACCGGATGCCAAGGGCGAAATTCCGCAGGAATCGCTCGATATTCTGGAAGCGGTCGGCAAGTGGCTTCACCGCAACGGTGACAGCATCTATGGCTGCGGCATAGCCGAGCTTCCCAAACCGGAATGGGGCCGCTACACACAGCGCGGGAACAAACTGTATGCCCATGTGTTCGACCGGGGCATCGGGCCCATCTACTTCCAGGGCTTGAAAGGCAGAATCAAAAAAGCACGTCTGCTGTCAGACGGCAGCGAGCTTCACGTCGAGACGCCTTGGATGGCGGATCAATATTCCGACACGGAAAGTGGCGCCTTTATCCACTTGGCTGGCGGCGATCTGCCGGATGAGCTGGATACGGTGATTGAGCTCGAGCTTGTGGAAGAGATTTAGTCGGCCGGAACTAAATTATAGAAGATAGCCCTATCTGGTATTCATAAGATGAATCATGTGGATGAAGGGTATAACGTTAGCTCATGTTATAAAATGCAGTAGGGAGGATGGACTGAATGAAACCTGGAGTGAGCACATACAGTCTCTTGAATGCGATTAAATCGGGAGAGATGACCGTACTGGATGTCATTGACTGGATCGCGCACCAAGGCGGAGAACATATGGAGATCGTTCCATACGGATTCACCCTCGAAGACCAGCCTGATCTTGCGGATGCCGTCCGCGAGCGGGCAGCTGCAAAGGGCATCGAACTGTCAAACTATTCGATGCCTGCGAATTTCGTGCAGGAGACCCCGGAGCAATTCGAAGCCGAAATCGAAAGGATCAAACGCCATGTGGACACCGTCCACCGGCTTGGGATGAAGCATATGCGTCATGACGTGACCGCCTTTACGCTGCCGGCCGAGAAGCGGGGCATTGATTACCTGGAAGATAACCTGGAGCAGATTGTGGAAGGCTGCAGGCGCATCGCGGATTATGCTGCAGGGTATCAAATCACGACAACGATCGAAAATCATGGCGTAAGCGTGCAGGCAAGCGACCGGGTGCAACGGGTACTGATGGCCGTCGACCGTCCGAACTTCAAAACGACGCTGGACATCGGTAACTTCCTCTGTGTCGATGAACAGCCATTGGTTGGCGTGAAGCGGAATCTGCCGTTTGCCTCACTGCTCCATGTGAAGGATTTCTACATCCGTCCCTTTGATCAAAATCCGGGAGACGGCGCATGGTTCCTGACATCCCACGGGAATTTCCTCCGGGGCGCGATATTCGGTCAGGGAGACATCGACGTTCGGAGAGTGCTGCGGCTGATTAAGGAATCGGGCTACGACGGATACATCACGCTGGAATTTGAAGGCATGGAAGAGTGCCGAGAAGGCACGAAGATCGGACTTGATAATTTAAGACGGATTTGGGATGAAGTTTAACTGAGATTCAACTGTGGAGCGCGGCCGGCGGTAATTCGCTGGCTGCGCTTCTTTTATCGGATTTGGTTTGCTGTCGATAGGATCATATCTTTTGGCATGAGCATCTTTTTCTATGGTTAACCGAAATTCTCTTGGTTACATCAAAATGATCCTATAGTATAGTAGGTGGAAATCCGGCAGGAATAAAGGATTATCGGGTGAGTAGAAAAGAGGATGTGGAAGTGATGAAATATGAAGCCGTTCTGTTTGATCTTGATGGTACGTTAACGGATCCGAAAGTGGGGATCACCAAATCGGTTCAATACGCATTATCCCACCACGGAATTCAAGTGGATGACCCGGATACGCTGATTCCGTATATCGGCCCGCCGCTCATAGTATCTTTTCAGGAAATTCACTCCTTTTCGGAGAAGGAGTCCATGCAGTTGGTCGAGAAATACCGCGAATATTTTAAGGATCGGGGAATCTATGAAAACGAACTGTATGACGGCATACAGGGTCTGCTTGAAATGTTAACACAGCAAGGCAGGAAGCTAATCGTGGCGACTTCGAAACCTACGGTATTTGCGCTGGAGGTACTTAAACATTTTGGCATCGGATCTTATTTCGAGGTTGTCTGTGGCAGCAATCTGGACGGGACCTTATCCGATAAATCGGAAATCATCAACGACGTGTTCAAGAAGACGGGCGTGAACAAACATGCGGCAATCATGATCGGCGACCGCAAGCATGATATCATCGGAGCGCGAAAGAACGACATCGAATCCATCTCGGTAGGTTACGGTTACGGCAGTGATGAGGAGTTAAGCGCGATCCAGCCGACATACTACGTGAAGACGGTCCTGGAATTGCAAGAATTTTTTGCTAATGATATTTAGCAGTCAGGAAGAAATATCGCTAGACACTGCAAGGGGCAGTTATTCACGATAAAAAAACGGCAGGCTTATGCCTACCGCAGAAAATAAAGTTAAACGTGTACGCTCATACGAGCGTTTTTCTATACGGAAACCGTAGCCTTTGGTGCTGCGGTTTTTCGCTCTTTAAACATAAAATAATAGATGGCCGAAGCGCTGATATAGAGAACACCGGTCATGCTGAAGGTAATCGCGTAGCCCCAATAAGTGCCGTAAGTGGTTAGCAAGAAGGACTGAACCGGTCCCATCGTTGCCCAGCCTAGCATAAAAGCGGTTTGCGTCATAGAGTTTGCGATTCCTCTGCGGGCGTCGGATACCCGGTCCACCATGATGGAGGACTGAATCGGATTGGCCGCGTTCATCAAGGCCTGACGGAACAGGAAGCTGACGGACGCAATCACGAACAGATTCGTAAACCCGGTAAGCAGCAGGAAGGGGAGTGACATCATCTGAAAGAGTACGACGGCTTTTACAGGGCCAACCCGGCTAGCTAACGTGGGCCCGATCAGCATCGATACGATGGTCATCACCTGGCCCAGCGATATCAGAATGCCTACGGCCGTCAATGATACTGCGAACCGGTTGGTGAAATACAGGTTCAGATACGGAACCACGAGTCCTGAACCTGTACCGACAATCAGCTGGGCAAGCGTAAATTTAAGAATAGCTCTCCAGTCGTCCTTGGCATGCACTTGCAGCTTGACAGGTTCATCAGGGACCACGGCTTCGAGGATCACCTTGTTCTTAGCTGTTCTTTTGACGAACAAAAGCGGGATAAATGCCAGCAGGCTTGCTGCACCCCCTGCGAAGAGGACCGCTTGCAGGCTGTGGATTTTGGTCCATCCAGCCTGCTGCAGCATATCGGCGAGAAAGCCGCCGCCGCTGCTGCCAAGCACCTGCGCTGCGAGAACAAGGGAGAAGTGATAGCTGAACATTTTGAGCCGCTGCTGCTTAGTCGTGTTCTCGGCGAGAAAGGGCACGGCGATGACTTGGAAGAATGCGGCGAAGAGTCCGGCTGCAACAGATAGAATGACGAGACCGGATTCTCCGCTGGCAAAAGCCCTGCCCATGAAACTGAGACCCGTAAGCATGGCGCCCAGCATGAGCAGCAGCCGATGGTTAATCCTGTCAGCGATGAGCCCGATTGGAATGAAGATAAGCGCTGTGGCTAAGGATTGCACGCTGACGATTGTACCGTTCATGGTGTCCTGGTATCCAAGAGCTTGAATATATAAATTGTAAAGCACCGAAAACATGCCTGTGCCGATTTGATATAGAATGTTGGCCAGAAAAAAAAGCCGGATATTGCGGCCGAGCTGTTTCCACCCGGCTGTTATCGTATGGAGTGCATGCATGGTGTGTCTGATCCTCCGTCATTGTCATAGTTTGTCCTTCCCATTGTAGCAAGGGTATCTTCCTGAGGGAAGCAAAAAATGGAAGGTGTCCGTGAGGAAGAGACATGATTATAGCCAGAGAAACAAAAACAGCCTTGCCAGGTACATGCTATCCATCGCTTCTTCACAAAAAGCTGTCTAAGGCTCCTAGATAAAATAATCACGATCCTCGGAATTAACTGGCTCGGTGACGATGCAGGCGGTTTACTGTAAAATAGGGAATATACCCAATACATAATAAAGGATGATCGCTTGTGATTCATGTCTGCCAAGCCTCCGTCAGTGATCTGGAGGATATCGCCGCATTATTTGACGAATACCGGATGTTCTATATGCAGGAATCTGATCTGGAAGGTGCATGGAGTTTTCTGTCTGAACGGATGGCCCTTGCGGAATCGGTGTTATTCGTGGCAAGAAATCAGGAAACGAACCAGGCAGTCGGTTTTGCGCAGCTGTATCCGTCTTTTTCCTCTGTTTCCATGCAGCGGTTGTTTATTCTAAATGATCTGTTCGTATTGCACAAATACCGAAAACAGGGCGCGGCCCGGTTAATGCTGGAGGCTGCTCGCACTTATGCTGTCGATATGAAAGTCAAAGGACTCGAGTTGTCCACCTCCAAAGACAATGACACGGCTCAGCGATTATATGAACAATTCGGTTATGAAAAGGATCTTGAGTTTGATCACTATTTCCTGCGTTTATAAAAAGCGAATGCTGACATTTAAGGAAAAGGAGCACATTTACGATGGAATTTGAAGCGCAAAATCGTCTGGAGGAGCTGCTTGTCATGGCCGCTCAGTATCCAGCTGCCCGGGCGGACTTTTACAGAGAGCTGATGAATTCAGATATATATACGATCCAGGTAGGCATGGAAACGCGTGATGAGCAGCACAAACAGTTGGTTCATGGCGATCATGTCAATCTTATTCAAGTACAATACAATGGGAAAGAGTTCGTACCGATTTTTACGTCTTTGCTTCGACTCCAGCAATTTATTAAGCATGATGCTCATTACATTTCGATGAATGCGGCAGCGTTCTTCGAGCTAACCGAGGGCTCCGAGGTACTGCTCAATCCGGGATCCAGCTATGGGAAGGAATTTCCGAGAGAGGAGATTGCTTCATTGCGTGACGGTTCGATTTTGAACCCGGTAACCTCGCATGAGGTTCAGAAGGATACGGAAGTCATGATTGGTCAACCGACAACGGTGCCGGCGGAGCTTCTGGAAGCACTGGCAAGACGGTTTAAATCGATGAGCCAGGTCAAATCCGCCTATAGCGCTCATTACTTTAACCCTGAAACGGACGTAAGCCCGCATACGCTGATCGCGATCGAGTTTACCGGAGAACGGGAAGCCGTAATGCGGGAAGCCGGGAGTATCGCTCAAACGTTAACGGTGCCCAATCCGCCGGTCGATTTTATTGAGCTTTCCAAGGATACGGGATTATATGATTATTTCATGTCTATTGATCCCTTTTATCAAAAAAAGAAATTCAAGTTGTTTTAATTCGAACGGATGCAAGAGATGGATATTCCAGTTTTATAGAGTCGACATTTCTCTCTACTTCTCTATGAAATGGGTGCTGAACCTATGACAATCATCGTTACATTTTATAGATTCGGTCATAGAATACAGTATCCTTCAGAGAAGGGAGGTGATCGGCATGGCGATATTATTACCTCAACAATTCTTTAACCTGGCCCCCAACATCGGTAAATCCTATTACGAAAATCTGTCTGGTGGCGTGAATGCGGCCGTTACCGTTCAGAACAATGCTGCGAATCCGGTGAGCTTGGTCATTACGCGCGTGAATGCTCCGGTGATCACGTACGTGATTCCCGCGTTCAACAGCTTGACGCTTTCGGTCAGTCATCTGTTAGTCGCTGCACTGCTGTCTGATGGGGGCGCTGTTTTCGGCACGATCCAGGTGGCGACGTCCGATTTTTAATGTGTGATAGAGAGAAGAGATTATAGTATCATAGCATCGACATGGAATAATGGACAGGGCACATGTATATGAGCCTTGTCCGTTTTTTTGTTAGCCGGAGGCTTTTCGAATAGTCAGTCTATTGCAATAGACGCAGCGCTTTTGTTATGTGCGTACATACAGCAAGTGAAAAAAAAGCTGGAAAGAATGCCCTGAAGAAGGTATGATTAAATAAATTCTTATATATCCTATGAATATACTATGAATTAAATGGAGAAGCGCCATTATGAACAAAAAAAAGCTAATCATCCCGTTCATCCTATTGATCATCCTGCTGATTCCATTTGGCATCAGTTACTTCTCATATCAGTCTCAGCAGATAAGCAATGAAGGTGCAGAGGCATTTTCCCAGAGGCTGCAAGCAGCTCTCTCCGATCACAAACCATTTAAAATGTCGGACTTGACCCCAGTAGACTGGGATAAAATAGTTGTTTTTCACCCCTATGCCACGAAAAGCGAAATGGAAAAAACGACGGGCATCACCTGGACTACACGCACCTCCTATGTTGGCTATTTGCTGGAGCGGACCTTTTTGGGGGAGTATCCGCTGGATGATGATTCTCTGAACAAGCTTGTGTTCATGAAGGAAGGCAGCGTTGTGCTGGATGTGACATTAAACCGATCCACGGCAGATTTTACAGCGATCCAGGAAATTCGGCATGACCAGGAACTACAGCTTGCGCCGGAAGATCACGGCCACAAAATTGTGATATCAACATTGAAATGATTCATGAAGCCACCGTCCCTGGAGGGGCGGTTTTTTTGCGTCCACTGTACTACCTTGACAACAGCCGGGAGAATAGTTGCGTCTTTGCAGGGATGAATCCGAGCCGTATACTCCCTTCGAAATAAATATGCTAGAATATTTTCAGGAATAATTTGAACAGCCGTGGACAGGACAAATTGTTGAGCAACTCTGCTGCGGAGCATCATACATCATTTTGTACATAAGGAGTGAACGGAAAGTGACGTCAACAACATCAGCGCCGCCGATTGAAGTGGCCTTGTACACAATGTGTCTCGTACAGGATGGAGATAAGGTTTTGCTGCTTAACCGGCCGAGTAAACGCGGTTTTCCCGGCTACATCGGTCCAGGGGGCAAAGTCGATTTTCCCGAAAGCCTGACCGAAGGCGCAATACGTGAAGTCCGCGAAGAAACGGGGCTCACCGTCTCGAACTTGATCTACAAAGGTTTGGATGAATTCGTAGACCCTTCAACCAACTACAGATATATGGTGTTTAATTATTTGGCGACTTCGTTTGAGGGAGAATTGCTGGAGAATCCGCCTGAAGGTGAACTTCGATGGGTGCCGATTCACGAAGCGACCTTGCTGCCGATGCAAGATTGGTTTAAGCGCCGTTTTCCGCTTTTTTTCGAAGAGGGGACCTTTGAAATCTATGAGATATATGATAGGGAGAGCAAAGTCACGTTGAAGGAAAGCATGAAAAAGCTTTAAAGAATCTGAGCATGAACATCTTACCGACGAAAACAGGAAAGTCTGCCTACAACTATAAAGCTAAGAAAGGCCAGCAGCGGTTTGTGGCTCCGAAACAATTCGCTCGAAAAGGCGGAAACGGGCATCCTTACCCAGACTCTACGGCATTCATGCCGGGGTTATGCGGGATCGAGGAAAGCAGTGAAGTTATCGGCGGCGAATTGGCTGTAAAGTTTAACAATGAAAAGTGAGGGGCGTGAAGACGAAAGGGTCTTTTCGTCTTTTTTTTTATATGGATACCATTCATATAAAAGCATATAAGAGATCATCTCCGGATTTTTTGGACTTTTGCATGAGAGTCTTTTGCTCAAAATCTTATTCTCTATCAAAAAATGCGCGTGCGGCCATAACCAATGCTAGATTCCCCACATAGCATGTATGGATCTTACGAAAAGGAGTTGAAGTTGTATGCCGGAAGATTCAAGAGGCAACCGCACTGAGGGTTCAAGAGGTGATCGCACAAGAGGTGATCGTACAAGAGGTGATCGTACAAGAGGTGATCGCACAAAAGGTGACCGAACAAGAGGTGACCGAACAAGAGGTGACCGAACAAGAGGTGACCGTACTGGCGGATCACGCGGCAACCGTACTGGCGGATCGCGTGGCAACCGTACTGGCGGATCACGCGGCAATCGTACTGGCGGATCACGTGGCAACCGTACTGGTGGCTCGCGTGGCAACCGCACCGGCGGATCACGCGGTAACCGCGGCTAATCGGCAGCACCCCAAAAGCAGCAGCCCCCAGATCCTTCCGGGAGCTGCTGCTTTTTCGTATTTATATATCAGATCCAAGCTGGTTCCCGCTATTTTGCTGTAGAATTCTTGTGCAGCGTCAGGAAGGCATCGTTTCCGGCATTGAACGAAAAGACAAAAGGATGATACCCCGCCGACAATGTGGACAAGTATTTTGTCGTGAACCAGACGGAGGAATCCTGCACGACATAATCTTGCCCCCGTCTCAGAAGACCTGAATCATCTTGGACGGAAAGGAGCTGGTTCCCATTAAGCGTTAATTTGACGCTTGGAAGGTCCGAATCCTGCTGGAACTCAACCATCTCTGCGGACAAAACGGATTGGGCGGCAGGCAGACCGCTGGCCTTTATACCAATTTCGCTGAAAGGAATGGGCTTGAACTCAGGCAAGCGATTCGCTAATGCGTTCAGTTCCGCATCTTTGATCCGTTCTTCCCCATTTGCAGGATTCAGAAGCCCGGATTTTTCTTTTTCTTCCGTATTTAGCGTCAAGTTGTTTTCAAAAGTGCCGAGCTGCATATTCTGCTGATCTCCGGTGATCGGTCCGCTGTTGATAAAGAGGTTGTTGCGCACCACATTGCGCTTTGGCAGCAGCGGTTCGTCATTCAAAATATTCGGCAGCGTCGGATAGCGTTTGCTCCATAGTTCGCTTTGATACGGCACTTGATCGAATTTGCTCATCAGGGAGTCGTAGTTCTTTTCCCCCGGCTTATAGTTGCGCGTCATGAAAGCGATGGAGGTACCGGAATTGATGACGATATTGTTCTCCACGACGTTCTCCCTGCCATTGGCCAGCTTAAAGGCCTGCTTGCCGATATTGGAGAAAACATTGCCGCGCATCTCGACGCCGCTCATATAATCATCGAGGTAAATGGCCGCCGTCGACACCCGCAAATTGCTAGCGATGATATCGTGAATGTAGTTATAGTTGATGGTATTGCCGCGCCATACAAAGCTTCTTCCCGAATAAATGGCCGAAGCGTCGGCCGTCTCCTTCACGACATCGTAAATATCGTTGTATTCAATCTTATGATCATTGCCCCTGAACTGGATCGCAAAATGGGGCGCGTTGTGCATACGGTTATGCGTCGCCCGGTTGCCAACCCCGTTGACTTCCACGGCGGAAGCATATGTCAGCTTGATCCGGGCGTAATTGGAGATATCGTTATTGTCCGCGTAATTGCCTGCCGGGGTTAATGTCGCGGCATCGCCGCCGTTCAAAGAGATGGCTCCGTTACCCATGCCGTAGATGGTGGAGCCGAAGATGCCGTTATTGCTGCCGCTGTTCACTTTGAGCGCATAACCGCCCATGTTGCTGATTTCGCAGTAACGGATCAGATTGTTGTCGCCGCCGCTCATGTCAATGGCATTGCCGCGGCTGACCTCCATGGACAAATGGCTGAAGGTGATGTTGGACGCGCCGTTCATCGTGATCAAATTCTGATCGAAAAGGGATAACTGGATCTCTGCTCCTTTCAGCGATGTCGGCGGGTAAAGGTAGAGCATGCCGCTGCTCCGATCCAAATACCATTCTCCCGGGGCATCCAGTTCCTCCAGTATATTGTAGAAATAAAACCGCTGTCCGGATTTCATGCCGTAGCTGGTTCCCTTATAGCTTTCGATCTGTTTTTGTTTAAAGTCGATGGATTTGATCTGCAGGTCATTGGTTGCCCAATCATTGCCCCAATACCCGAGCATCCAGGTGTCTTCGATCTGCTTCCACGGATGGAGTCCATCCTCATTGTACGTAAAGGTGAAACCTTTTCCCGCCGCGTCGTCCGCCTTATCGATCACATCTCCGACGGTGGCGAATCCGTTATTAGGCCAACGGGCCAGGTTCATCACGTTGCCGCTCACGAACAGCTCGGGCGCGACTTCAATAATATTGCCCAGCTTGCCGTAATCCGTGATACCAAGGGCTTTAAGGTCGAGCTGCTGCACTTTACCCTGAGCTTCCTGCGGAATTCTCGCCAGGGTTTCCGGGTCCGAGACAGCATGGAATGCGGATGGTTCCAGTGTAATGCCGCCCGTAAGCGTCGCCTTTTCCCCGGGATAAGCTTCGTAAGTGACAGGGGATTCCGCAGTTCCGGAATCTTCTTCATTGAGTAGGAAGGTTTGGGTAAAACGGTACTCCCCGCCGCGGATCAAGACAGTGACGCCGCCAACAGGAAGGGGTCCTTCTTTTTTCATGGCCCTGATGGCATCACGAGCCTTTTCGAGCGTAGCAAAAGGCTTTTTGAGCGAGCCGTCGTTTTCATCGCTGCCCCCGGCTGCCACATACAGCTTAGCTGCAGGGGCGGTGTTGAATCCGGCCGCCATCCCGTTCATCGTCAGGGACAGGCTGCCGCACAGCATGATGCACATGACCAGAAAACATTTGAAACCGGTCTTTACTCTCAAATTTCCCACCTCGCGCATGATAGAATCCGCTCCAGAGCAGAGCGGTTCCCACCATCATACAGCGCTTACATTTTGGCTTGGAATATGCCATGCTAACTTACATTGTTGTAAAACTAACGTCGTACATGCCCTGTCTGTATTCGGTGGGGGACAGCCCGTTTCTTTTCTTGAAGGCTTGCGAGAAGTAGGATACATCCTTGAAGCCGCTCTGATAGGCGATCTCGGTCACACTCAAATCGGTGGAACCGAGGAGTTGCTGCGCCTGTTCCAGCCTGCGTTCGTGGATATATCGCATGGGTGTCATACCCAAATGCTTCTTGAACATTCGGATAAAATAATTCGGGTGAAAGTGGGCGTATTCGGATAAATCCTGAATGCTAATCTCCTCCGTCAAATGGCTGTCGATAAAATGAATCGTTTCCAGCAAATTGCGCGGTGAAGCTGCTGCAGCTTCAGTTTTGCTGTTCAGTTCAGCATGATCGATGAAATATGCGATGATGGACAGCAGGGCCGATTGAATTTTGATGGAAGTTGCAGGACCGGACTCGGACGAGCTTTCGGCGAGCCGCTGAAAATAGTATTGAAGTTCAGTGGAGCGGCCTGCTTCAACAACTTTCGGGATACCGAAGAGCTGAAAAAGCCTCGTAAAATCAAGGTTGGATTTGAAATGGCACCAGTACTTGGTAAATGGGGTGCCGTCAGTGACGGAATAGGATTGCAGCGTTCCACCCGGAATAAAGACGAGCTCTCCCGGTTTAGGCCACAGCTGCTCGCTGCCGACCTGAATCCAGCCTTCGCCCTCTGAAATATAGTACAGTTTGTCATAGCAGGGAATAAAATGGTGCCTGCGCCACTGCGGACTGCAAATGGAACGTTTGGCCAAAAGCAGTTGTACACGCAAGATCGATAGTTGATTATTTATAAAATGCCTGTTGTCATGATCCATCTCCCATTCTCCTTTGCTGTCTTATGCTCTGGATATCGTTGTAAGGTTCCGGCCACCTCCGGTAGATTAGTTTCTTTTTTTCATTTATTCGTTCCAAGCAACCCAAAACCTGCCGGTCTGTCGAAAGATATTGAATAGATAACTCTTGATTTTCCTTACGGCGATCACTATAGTCGAACATAATACGCTTATCGAGAGTTTATCATTTGGCAGTGAGGGGAGAGGAAAGCCTTGGTTCAATGGATCGTTAGAGCGGCAGAGAATAAGGACATACATCGTTTGGCCAAAGTTCACGTGGACAGCTGGCTGACGACATACCGGGGAATCGTGCCCGATTCATATCTTGACAACATGAAGCTTGCGTCTCGGATCGAGCTATGGACCCGGGTGTTGGATCCTTCCAATGAAACGACAACCTTCGTGCTGGAAAATCCGGCGGGCGAGGTGGCAGGATTCATTAACGGAGGGCTTTGCCGGGATCAGGAGCTGGATATCGAGGCAGAGGTGTACTCGTTATATCTGCTCCAAGAAGCCCAGGGAAAAGGTCATGGCCGCACTTTGATGCAGCGGATGATCGAGTGTTTTCTCCAGCAAGGGTACGGATCCATGCTCGTTTGGGTGCTCGAAGAGAATCCGGCTCTGCATTTTTACGAAAAAATGGGCGGGCAGTTTTTGATGCGGGATGACATTCAGATCGGCGGCGAGTCGCTGCAGGAAATCTGTTTGGAATGGAGAAGCTTGGGGAGGTAATAACCCGGATGCAATCGCGCGCAAGAAAATCATCCTAAGGGATAGAGAGCGGTGATGGGCAATGGATATCGGTAATCTGGTTTTGGGAGTAATCGTAAGCTTGATTTATTTCCTCCTTGGTTTGGCGATGAGATTAAGACCTGTCCATGAGCGGGAGGAAACGAGAAGCTCCAAGTCCTTGGGAAACAAGCAGCAATGGTTCGAAGGAGACGGCTATAGCGCAAAGTTGATGATGTGGATTGGAACGATCCTGCTGGTGACGAGTGTGATATGTGGCTTTTGGATTCGAGAAGCAGCCGGATTTACTGTTATTCTGTTAGCTGCGGTCATCTTGGCGGTAGGGATGATTGTTCTGGTCGAGAGACGAAGAAGAAAAACTTGAAAAAATGAAGAATTTAAAACATTTACTAAAAAATGACAAATTAAAGCTTGAAGAAGTTAAAAAATCAGATTAGAATAAGGGACAAATAGTAAACGACATAGTTACAGGATGAAGAAGGGCAGCTTAATCGGCTGTCCTTTATACAAGTATTGTAATGTAAGCGCATTATATGTAAATTAATATTCTTCAATCCGCTTAAACTCATCCATGAAAGGAGGTGAATGACTTTAGTTTCGGCTTCAAGATTCAGCATTTCCCCGCTGTGCGCACAAATTTGGGAGAGGGCGCATAGAATCGGGAATTTGAACCGAAAGAAGGATGAGTGATGCGAAGAGGGCATCGAGCAAAGAGTACGCTAACCATTTTGTTCAGCGTACTACTAATACTTACCGGATGGGGATCCGGAGGGACGGGAGTCGGACAGGCCGAGGCTGCCGCCAATGCATCATACAAGGTTGTTGGTTATTTTACGGATTGGGGAATCTATGATCCGAATTTTCAGGTGGAAAACGTCGACGCATCGAAGTTGACGCACTTGAATTACGCATTTGCCGATTTATGCTGGAACGGAAAACACGGCAATCCTTCGAATGACCCTGGCAATCCCAACAAAGCAACCTGGAACTGTAAGGACGCAGGAGTGCCTACACAGACCGGGAATGTCCCCAATGGAGCGATTGTTTTGGGTGATCCTTGGGCGGATGTAAACAACAACGACGGCGTACCGCTTGAATGGGAAGATTGCGAAAAAGGGAAATGCGGAAATTTTTATAAACTGAAAGTTCTCAAACAGTCCAATCCGAATTTGAAGACACTTTTGTCGGTCGGGGGCTGGACATGGTCCAACCGTTTCTCCGATGTCGCTGCAGATCCTGCTGCCCGTACTAACTTTGCCAATTCCGCAGTCAACGTCATTCGGACGTATGGATTTGACGGCATCGATATTGACTGGGAATATCCGGTCGGCGGTGGTTTGCCTGACAACAGTACGCGCCCCGAGGATAAGCATAATTTCACGCTTCTTCTGCAGGAAACACGCGATAAACTGACAGCCGCGGGAACGCAGGATGGACGCAATTATCTTTTGACGATCGCAGGGCGGGCTAATTCTTCGTACGCCAATACCACCGAGCTTAGCGCGATAGCAGGCATTCTCGATTGGATCAATATTATGACTTATGATTTTCATGGAGATTGGGAACAAAGCACGAATCACAATGCCGGCCTCTATTCCGATCCAAGCGATCCTGATTCCGTCAATAAATTCAGCGCGGACTCCGCAATCCAAGCTTACATGAACGCCGGTGTTCCAGCCTCCAAGATCGTTATGGGCGTTCCTTTTTACGGGCGGGGATGGAAGAATTGCGCTCCAGGAGCGAACGGGGACGGGCTTTACCAGACTTGCACACCTGATTTTAATGGGAACTATATTCCTAGTGGAACTTGGGACAACTTCGAATCCGGGGCTACTGGAATGTTTGACTACGGGGATCTGGCGGCAAATTACGTGAACAAAAGCGGCTTCACCCGTTACTGGAGTCAGGCCAGCCAAGTACCTTACCTGTATAACCCAACGAGCAAGACGTTTATCAGTTATGAGGATCCACAGTCGGTGACAGCCAAAGCATCCTATATCAAAAACCGCTCTCTTGGCGGCGCGATGATCTGGGATTTAAGCGAAGACTGTCGAACTAGCCCCAAATATACCTGTACAGGTACGAAACTACTGAATCAACTCGCCTCAGATTTACAAGTAACGACTTCGCCATCCGATACATCTGCACCTACTACCCCAGCTCATTTGAACTCGCCATCGCAAACATCTACAACGATTACCCTCAATTGGGATGCTTCACAGGATAATGTCGGAGTAACAGGATATGACGTGTATCAAGGCCAGACATTATTGTCTCGCGTGACAGGTACCTCCTATACAGCTACGAATCTCACACCGCAAACATCTTACACTTTCACCGTAAAAGCGGCAGATGCAGCAGGTAATATTTCTGGAGCAAGTGATCCGCTAACGGTATCTACGCTTGCTCAGGCATCGGATACGCAAGCGCCGACCGCTCCGAAAAATGCTGCCTCATCCGCCGTAACCGCGTCGACAGTCACTTTAACCTGGACAGCATCTACGGATAATGTGGGCGTAACGGGTTATCAGGTATTTAATGGCAACACGAATATCGGGACAACATTAACACCCTCCTACACCGTGACAGGACTTACTCCGAACACATCGTATACGTTCAAGGTCAAAGCCTATGATGCTGTAGGCAATTTGTCTCCATTCAGTAATACCGTAACGGTGAAGACCTCGGCTGCGAATGATACGCAAGCCCCGACTGCTCCATCTAATTTGACTGTAACAGCTCACAGTAGTACTACAGTAACGCTGCAGTGGAGCCCTTCAACAGATAATGTTGCCGTTACTGGTTATGACATTTATCAGGGGAACACTCTTGTTGCATCGGCAGCAGCTTCCCAAACCAGCTATACGGTTAGCGGATTAACTGCGCAAACTGCATACACGTTCTCGCTCAAGGCCAAGGACGCCGCAGGCAACGTTTCTCAAGCAAGCAATTCGGTAAGCGTTACCACGGATGCCCAAGGGCCAGTAACAGCTCCCGCATGGGCTCCGAACACAGCCTACTCCGTAGGCACTGAGGTAACTTATGCCGGCGTGGTGTACAAATGCCAATTGGCACATACTTCCTTGACGGGCTGGGAACCGCCAAACGTACCCGCATTATGGGTGAAAAAATAATTTCAGGACAACGATTGACTTCATTCCAGTCAGAAGCAGCACCAATCTGATGTGAGAGAGAGGCGTCGCCATGTACATGAAAAAAGGATTTCACGGAGTAATTCTTGCCATGTTGTGCCTGCTGGTTGCATTGACTCCCTTTTTTCAAGGCTCTGCAAGCGCAGCTAGTACGGAGAACAACGTAAGTGCAGCAGCAGCAGTAGGCAGCAACTACAAAATGGTCGGTTATTTTCCCTCTTGGGGCATTTACGGCAGAAGCTATAATGTCTCGAACATGGATGTTTCCAAGGTAACGCATATCAATTATGCTTTTGCCGATATTTGTTGGGATGGCAAGCATGGTAATCCATCGACCGATCCCGGCAATCCGAACAAGCAAACATGGCCATGTACAACGACCGGAATTCCGCTGCAACAAGGAAATGTGCCTAACGGAAGCATAGTACTCGGTGATCCGGATGCCGATGCGCTCCGGCCAACGCCGGGTGGACCAACGACCGGATGCTGGGCAGATGCAGCTTGCGGAAATTTCGCAGCGCTGCGTAATCTGAAGGCTGCCAACCCACAGTTGAAGACGATTTTATCTGTTGGCGGATGGACTTGGTCCAACCGGTTCTCGGACACGGCGGCTTCGGATACGACTCGCAAAACTTTCGCCAAATCCGCGGTCGACGCACTGCGGGCATATGGATTTGACGGCGTGGATCTGGACTGGGAATATCCGAACGTGGAGGCGATTCCAGGAAACAGCTATCGTCCGGAGGATAAGCAAAACTATACGCTTCTGCTGCAGGAAATTCGCAACCAGCTGGATGCCGCAGGAACCCAGGACGGCAAACGCTATCTCCTCACGATCGCTTCCGGAGCGAGCCAAACCTTCGTGAACAACACGGAGCTCTCCAAGATCGCGCAGATCGTGGATTGGATCAACATCATGACGTATGACTTCCACGGCGGATCTTGGGAAGGAACGACAAGCCATAATACCGGATTATACGGAGATCCGAATGATCCGTATATTGATAAGAACTTCTTCGTAGACGGTGCGATTAAGGCTTACCAAAATGCCGGAGTCCCAATGAACAAAATAGTTCTTGGACTGGAATTCATGGGGAGAAGCTGGAAGAACTGTCCTCCGGGACCCAACAACGATGGCCAGTTCCAGACATGTACGCCGGATTCGGGATCTGTCTACAAGTGGTCCCCGGTCGGAACCTGGGATGATTCCAATTCAGGTAACACGGGTGTATTTGATTATGGCGACATTGCGGCGAATTATGTGAACAAGAACGGATATACAAGATATTGGAACAGCACTGCCAAAGTGCCTTATCTCTATAATCCGAATACAAAAATTTTCATTTCCTATGACGATACGGAGTCGCTCGGCTATAAGACCGATTATATTAAGAGCAAGTATTTAGGCGGGGCCATGTTCTGGGAATTCAGCTCCGACTGCCGTACGAGCCCGAAATTCAGCTGTACCGGTCCGAAACTTCTGGACAAAGTATATAACGATCTGAATACCGGTACGCCTCCGGTAGACAATTCTGCACCTACAGCACCAACGAACCTGGCATCCTCCAACATCGGGGACAAAAAGGTGACGCTGAGCTGGACAGCATCCACGGATAATGTAGGCGTAATGTATTACGATATTTATCAAGGCTCCAATCTGGTGAAAACCGTCGATGGAGCAACGACGACCGCACTTATAAAAGGACTCACGGGCAGCACGTCCTACACCTTTACCGTCAAGGCAAGAGATGCGGCGGGCAACACCTCGGCAGCAAGCAACCCATTGAACGTCACGACAGCACCGCCGATCGTAGACAATCAGCCGCCAACGGCTCCGTCCAATTTGGTCTCCACGGCCAAGACGAAAACAAGCGTTACCTTGCAATGGGGTGCCTCAACCGATAACGACGATATTGGCAATTATGATATCTACCAGAACGGCGCGCTTGTGAAATCGACGCCGGATTTGACAGCTACGATTTCCGGCCTGACGGCAGGAACGACTTACAGCTTCTATGTTAAAGCCAAAGATCTTTCGGGAAATGCGTCAGCCGCAAGCAACACGATCAGTGTCACGACGCCAACGGACCCGAACTATCCGGCATGGCAGGCCAACACAGCTTACGCGACAGGAGCTTATGTTACCTATAACGGCAATTTGTATAAGTGTATTTATGCCCATACTTCGCTGGTCGGATGGGAACCGTCTTCTTCTCCGACACTGTGGCAGCTTCAATCGGCTCCTCCACAGGATACACAGGCTCCAACTGCACCAACCAATCTTGCCGTCTCTTCTCAAACGGCCAACTCGGTAACGCTGAGCTGGACAGCATCGACAGATAATCTTGGAGTCACGGGATACGACGTATACCAAGGAAGCACGCTCGCTGGCAGCTCTACATCCACAACGTATACGGTAACAGGATTGTCTCCTGCAACTTCGTACACGTTTACTGTAAAAGCGAAGGATGCTGCCGGCAATGTATCAGCAGCCAGCAACGCGGCTACAGTGACACTTGGAGCCGCAGACACGGCACCGCCGACGGCTCCGGGCAATTTGGCTGCAACGGCTAAAACAGCCACATCGGCGACATTAGCATGGACAGCATCAACGGATAATGTAGGCGTAACAGGTTATGATGTATACAAGGGCACCACGCTAGCGGCTTCCGTGAACGGCACTACGTTAACTGCGGCCATTAGTGGGTTGACGCCGAGCACTGCCTATACATTTACGGTGAAGGCGAAGGATGCTGCCGGCAATGTATCTGCAGCCAGCAATGCGGTTACCGTAACCACGGATGCACCATCCACCGATACAACGCCGCCAACGGCGCCGGCCAATCTGGCGAGTTCAGCCAAAACCCAAACCAATGTCACTTTGACATGGGGAGCCTCAACGGATAATGTGGGCGTAACAGGCTATGACGTTTATCAGGGAACGACGCTTGCCGCATCGGTTAACGGAACGACATTGACAGCACAGATCAATAATCTGACGCCGAATACTCCATACACTTTTACAGTTGTAGCTAAGGACGCCGCAGGCAACGCCTCGGCAGCCAGCAATGCGGTGACGGTCACAACGGATTCATCCACGCCAGCTCCGGCAGCATGGGTGGCCGGCAAGGCTTACGTCAAGGACGACCTTGTTACCTACAATGGCAAGGTGTATAAATGCTTGCAGCCACATACGTCGCTTACGGGTTGGGAACCAACCAATGTTCCGGCTTTATGGGCTTTGCAACCATAGAATAAGCGAATAAGTTTTATAGGATATTTACTGTTTATCGATAAGTAATTGCGTCAAACAAACCGCTCCGGTGTTTATTCCTGGAGCGGTTTGTTTTAAATGATACCATGGATACATGCGACGCATCAGATGACAAGTGCCAGAAATGCTGATTTCCATGCTTTTATTTGAAAAAGACATTATACTGTAGATAAATCGACATCACTGCGGACAAGCGGCGAAAGGAGCAGGCTTTGGAAGATTCACTGCAAAAGGAAAAAGAAATCATGAAAGTTTGTCTGCTCGCAGGGCAGATCATGCTGCAAAGCGGGGCGGAAACCTACCGGGTGGAGGATACCATGATGCGTATAGCTTCGTCATACGGAGTTGATCATACGCACAGTTACATGACGCCTACGGGAATTATTTTTTCCCTGGAAGATCCGCAGCCGATGACACGTCTGAACCGGATTACGGAGCGGACGACCAATTTACATAAAATCGATCAGGTCAATAGCCTTTCCCGTCGCATCAGCGCGGGTGGATTGTCCATAGATGAGGCATATCGGGAGCTTGAGGCCATAGACCGTACCCATGCGATATACCCGCTATGGTTGAATGTGCTCATGGCTGCGGTAGCCAGCGGATGCTTCCTGATTATGTTTCGCGGCACATGGCCTGATTTTATCCCGGCCATGCTGGCCGGAGGGATCGGTTATTACTGCTCGGTGCTGCTGCATCGTCTGGTTCCGGTCAAATTTTTTGCCGAATTCTCGGGAGCGCTGATGATCGGGTTAAGCTCCGTTCTTTTCGTGAAATACGGGTTTGGACATGCGCGCGACATCATTATTATCAGCTCCGTCATGCCGCTGGTTCCCGGGCTGCTCATTACGAACGCGATTCGTGATCTGATGGCGGGCCATCTCGTTTCCGGTTTATCCAAGGGAGCAGAGGCTTTTATTACATCCTTTGCCATAGGCGCGGGAATTGCGTTTATGCTGTCGTTTTGAGTAGGGGGAGACTAATATGTATATTGAGCAAATCGTGACCAGCTTTATTGCTTCAGCAGCGTTTGGGATGATATTTAATGCCCCGAAAAAAGCGCTGGTCCAATGCGGCTTGGCGGGCATGGTCGGATGGGTCCTGTACATTTGGCTTCAGGATATCGGAGTCCAGAGGTTAACGGCTACCGTCGTGGCTGCCTACTGTGTTACGATGATCAGCTATATTTTTGCCAAAACATATCGTACGCCGATTATCGTGTTCAGCGTCTCAGGGATTATTCCGCTGGTTCCCGGCGGACTGGCCTATGATGCGATGCGCAACGCCGTGGAGAATCAGTATGACCAGGCCGTGCAGTCGGGTGCAGAAGCATTTATGATGTCGGGTGCGATTGCGCTGGGTCTGCTGCTCTCCGAGGTAACGAACCAAGTCATACGGAAGATACGGACGACCAACAGAATCTGAACTGCCCAGGCGTTCGGCTTTAAGCCGGACGCTTTTGTTCTATTGAAACTGTTGCGCCGTCATCAGCGGCATATGGGGGAGAGTCTCCGTGTAGAGACGAACATCAAGAAACGGAAGAAGCGGATTCCTTATGAAGGTATCTGGTTGGTTTTATTTTCTCAATAATAGAAGTAACCGACAGGAGGAGATATCAATGGATAAAGAGATGACGATCGTGCTCGCGCCGGATTCCTTTAAGGAAAGCATGACCGCCAAACAGGCCTGTGAAGCCATGGAACGTGGGATTCGCAAGGTAAATCCATCGGCCCGATGCATTCATGTTCCGATGGCTGATGGCGGAGAGGGAACCATGCAGTCCCTGGTGGATGTCACTGGAGGAACCATTTACTCTCTCCGAGTTCGGGGGCCAATGGGCAAGGAAGTAGAGGCATCCTATGGGATTACCGGAGACGGAAAGACGGCGGTCATGGAGATGGCGAGCGCGAGCGGCATTGGACTAGTGCCCGCGCCTCAACGAAATCCGATGATAGCGACAACCTATGGGACTGGGCAACTCATACGAGCGGCATTGGATCATGGCGTAGAAAAAATCTTGATCGGAATAGGCGGAAGTGCAACCAATGATGGGGGAGCGGGTGTATTCCAAGCATTGGGAGGAAAGCTGCTGAATGCCGCCGGGGAAGAACTGGGACCTGGTGGAGGCGAACTGGGGTGGCTGGCGACGATTGACATGAGCAGCTTGGATTCAAGGATTGAGGCGGTCCGGATAGAGGTTGCATGCGATGTCACCAATCCACTTTGCGGACCACAGGGTGCTTCCCACGTCTTTGGACCGCAAAAAGGAGCTACGCCGGAGATGGCAGCCGAGCTGGACGCCAATTTGCAGCATTATGCCGATGTGTTGAAGCAGCAGCTTCACAGGGATATTTCAAATGTGCCGGGAGCGGGTGCTGCCGGAGGGCTTGGTGCGGGACTAATGGTTTTTTTCAACGGGGTGCTGCAAAAAGGAATTGATCTGGTTATGGATTACGCGAAACTTGAGGAAAAGGTGAAACAGGCGGATCTCGTGTGGACAGGGGAAGGAAGCATCGATGATCAAACCCAATTCGGCAAGACGCCGCTCGGCGTGGCGAAGATGGCCCGAAAGCATCATAAGCCGGTTGTCGCATTTGCCGGCCGTATTGGCGAAGATGTTGATGCACTGTATGAACAGGGAATGGATGCGATTTTCGGTATTATGCAAGGGGCATATTCGCTGGAAGAAGCGCTGGCACAGGGCGAGAAAAACTTGGAGAGAGTCTCGGAAAATGTGATGCGTTTAATGATGGCGTTCTTGCTAAGGCAGCCGGATGTTCGGTGAAGTAAATAGATACTCAGTTCCCGGTGATTGGGAGGGAGTCGGTTTTTTATGGAGGGAATAAAATGGCGGGACAAGACATCGTATCTTGACCCGCCATTTATTGCATATACCTTTATTTAATCCCGATTCTCATTCTGTAACTGAACAGCACTTCAAGCGTACGATCCTGAAAATGCTCTATAACATGCGCCTTGAACTGTCGAATTTCTTCTTCAAGATCATTCATTCCGAGCTTCATTACGGTTTGGAGGCCGCCCTGGCTGAGTGCCAGACCGATATAACGGTCGGCATCGCACAGTTCCTGATTATGAAATACGATTTCCCGCGCATAACGGAATTTCCCGCTTTGTATAATGGATTGGAGATGTGACTCCTTGTTTCTTTTGATCGCCTGATCTTGCTGTTCTTGACGCTCTCTCAGCAGCATGTCGGCATGTCCGAGAAGCTCAACGTATGACTTCTCCGCCTGCCAGGAAGCGGTTGGAGGCCAATCGCAGTCGTATGCAGCGAACACGCCTCCAGGTTGCAAGACTCTGGCAGCTTCGGCCAATGTGCTGATCGGCTCCATCCAGTGGAAGGATTGCGAGCAGGTGATCAGATCTGCGGAGCCATCCTTGAAATCAAGCTGGTTGGAATAACCGCTGATGAAGCGGATGCTGCCTTTAGCATCATGATCAGGCTGTGAACGCAGCTTGGCCTCAGCCTTTCCGCGCATGTCGTCATTAGGCTCAATGCCGACGACCTCTTCAGCATGGTTCATCCAGATAAACGTGGATAATCCCGTACCGCAGCCAATATCCAACACCCGTCCAGGCTTGCGCCCGATGTAGCTGCTCAGAATATCAATAACCTGCCGAGGAGCACTTGGGCGGTATCGGTCGTAAGTGTCCTCGAATCCGGAGAAGCGTTCAATATTCCCGTGACGGTTGCCTGCCGGAATCCCGCTCATGCGCCGCGCTGCTCGAAGCGTTGCACAACTTCCACGATCACCTGAACCGCCTTGAGCATGTTATCGACCGATACATATTCGAATTTGCCGTGGTAATTCTCCCCGCCGGTAAAGATATTAGGGGTCGGGAGGCCCATATAAGAGAGCTGTGAACCGTCCGTTCCGCCGCGAATGGGTTTCACAATCGGTTTGATGTCCAGGCTTTCCATGGCAGCATACGCGATATCTACGATTTCTTTAACCGGTTCGATCTTTTCTTTCATATTGTAATACTGGTCGCGCATTTCGAGTGCGATTCGTTCTTCTCCGTGCTTGGCCTGCAGTTCTTTTACGATGCGCTTCATATTTTCTTTCTTATTTTCGAATTCGGCTTTATCAAAATCGCGGATGATATATTCCATGCGGGTGCGCTCCGTATCGCCGTTTTGGCTGAGCAAATGGTAGAAACCTTCGTAACCATCCGTATGCTCAGGGGCCTGTTCGACTGGCAGCATGCCGTTTAATTCCATTGCAATTTTGATGGAATTGACCATTTTATTCTTCGCCGTACCGGGATGAACGTTAGTACCGTTAATCGTGATGCTGGCTTTGGCCGCATTGAAGCTTTCATATTCCAGCTCGCCAAGCGGACCGCCGTCCATCGTATAAGCGAAAGTAGCGTCAAATGCTTTTACGTCAAATTTCTCGGGGCCTCTGCCGATTTCTTCGTCAGGGGTAAAGGCAACTCTGATTCTTCCATGTTTAATTTCCGGATGCGCGATAAGGTAAGCCATGGCGGTCATGATTTCGGCGATGCCGGCTTTATCATCCGCACCAAGCAGTGTGGTTCCGTCGGTCGTGATCAGCGTGTGTCCTTGATAGCCTGTTAGCTCCGGAAACTGCTTCGGGGACAGAACAACGTTCAGTCCGGAATTCAGGATGATATCTTTGCCGTCATAATTCTCAACGATTTGAGGATTAACGCCTGCTCCCGTAAAATCCGTCGCCGTATCCACGTGTGCAAGAAATCCGATCGTCGGCACATCGCGGTCCGTGTTGGATGGAAGTGTAGCCATGACATAACCGTTCTCATCCATGATTACATCCTGCATGCCGATGGCATTCAGCTCCTCGACCAGCTTCCGTGCAAGGGTCAACTGACCCGGCGTGGAAGGACATGACGGGCTGTCCTCGTTCGATTGCGTTTCAACCCTGGCATACGATATAAAGCGTTCCATGATTTCTTGTTTCAACTTCGTTCAGCTCCCTTATTTAAAGTGTCATTCATATGTAGATTGCGGTTTATTTCTATGATATCACGTACGGAACATAAAATCACAGAGAAGGTCTTGTATGCGCAGATCAGGGTAGAGAGAACGGGGGACTCGGGTAACATCAATAACTTACATGACGTTAAGATACATTTATCATTGTTTTTAGCATGAGCGAATGATCAAAATTTATAGGAGGCGTAATCATATGAATCGAAGAGGTGTAGGGGCTGTATTTCTTGCCACAGGTGCGTTTCTGTTTGCGATTAGGTATATTTTGGCTGCGTTACTCATTTCTTCTCAACAAGGATGGGATGCAGTGTATTATCATATGGTATTGAAAGAAGCAGGCACGCCTTTACTTACTTTAAGTGTGTTGTTTTTCATTGCCGGATTGGTTTATTTTATTCTGGGAGATTTTCCGAAGATGGTTCGTTGGCTGACGGATCAAGCCACCGAGAACAAGGCTGAAGAACAAGAGAGAAACAGGGAATGGGAAGCAAGCCTGAATCGCGTGTCCGAAAATGACGACAAGACGTGATGATTTTAGAAAATATCGATTCGAGAAAATGAAAATGCCTGTTGACTCTCACGTTACGTCATTCTCTATAGTGAAGGTGAAAGGAGGAGAGCATCCATGATGGTAAAGGAAGTCGCGGCACTTGCCGGGATCAGCGTGCGCACGCTTCATCACTATGATGAAATCGGCTTGCTGCATCCGAGCGGTACAACGGAAGCGGGTTACCGGGTTTATTCGGAAGAGGACCTGGAACGGCTTCAACAGATTTTATTCTTCAGGGAGCTGGATTTCCCTCTGAAGCAGATCCGGGAGATCATCAGCCGTCCGGATTTTGACCGGCGAGAAGCGATGGAGCTTCACCACAAGCTGCTGCAGGAAAAGCGCGTCCGGCTGGAGCGGATGATCGATACCTTGGAGAAGACGATGAAGCATGATAAAGGAGAGATCAGGATGACGAATCAGGAAAAATTTGCAGGCTTTGATTTTAGCAGCAATCCGTATGAGCAGGAAGCAAGGGAGCGCTGGGGCGACAAGACAGTAGACGAATCCAATGACAGATTCAATAAGCTGTCCAAGAAAGAACAAGGACAAATGGGCGAAGAAATGAACGCCATTTACCGGAGACTTGCAGCAATGTGTCATCAATCACCTGTTTCTGATGAAGCTCAACGAGCGATTGGTGAATGGTACCAGTTCCTGAACCGGATGGGGAAATATTCGCCTGAAGCTTTTAAAGGGCTTGGACAAATGTACGTTGATGATGAACGTTTTACCCGGAATATCGATCAATTTGGAGAAGGCTTGGCCGCGTTCATGCGTGACGCTATGGCTGAATATGCAGATCGTCACCAAAATTGATGCTTCGTGCAAAAGAACAGCCGCTTCCCTTTCCGGAGGGAGAATGCGGCTGTTTTTTTGCCATTAAACTTTTATAATAAGAGCGGAGGTGGATTCCATATGGGGAAATTTCAGGATATTCTGCAGTCAGAAGAGGAATTGGAACAGCTTGCAGGCAAACCGGGCGATTTGGCAAGGCATAAGGTAATTGCCAGCCTGGATGAACATTGCCGCGGGTTTATCGCCCAGTCACCGCTGGTTTTTATCTCAACAAGCGGAACAGGCGGAACATGCGACTGTTCGCCGCGGGGAGATTCGCCAGGCTTTGCTTACATACTGGATGATCAGCATCTCGTACTTCCGGAGCGTCCCGGCAATAGGCGGTATGATTCACTCCGGAATTTGCTAATCAATCCGCATATCGGGTTGATTTTTATCATTCCGGGATTGGAAGAAACGCTTCGAATCAACGGCAAGGGATACATTATCCGTGACCGGGATGTGATGGAGCACATGTCGGCCCAGGGGAAAGTGCCTTCTGCTGGCATTGGCGTTGAAGTGGAGGAGTGCTATATCCATTGCGCCAAAGCTTTTAAAAGATCCAAACTGTGGCAGCCGGATACCTGGCCTTCCAAGGAAACGTTGCCCGATCCAGCCTCCATGATTGCAGCACATGCAGGAAGGCTTCGTGTATCCAGGAGCGAGGTTCAGGCATCGCTCACGGAAAGCTATGAGAAGAGACTTTATTAATGATCAATCATCCTCTTGACAGTTATCTTTGATGATAACTGTCTCTTTTTTTGAGATTCGTTATTCATCCGGTTATTTATCAATTAACAATATTAATGATATTAACTATCCGTTTACGTTGCAATAATATTCAGCAAATACATCCTTTATACAATGGAAATGCAATGTTTCATTCTAATGCCAATTGTAAAGGAGATGTAAGCAGCATTGAACAGGAAAAACAAGATCAAACGGAATGTCTCCATCGTTATGCTTAGCAGCATGATGCTGACAGGAGGTACGCCTTCTTTGCTCATCAATTCGGTTCACGCAGAGCCGGTTCAAACAGGATCTTCGGCCGAGAACGGAATAGGAGTTTTAGGCAGCGAACAGGGAGGTATCCGTCTTCTGCATACACCGGCTGCATGGATTCCCGAACAACGGAATTATACGGTAACAGCGAGCGTGTATGGCATCGATGAGACGTGGAGCGGGCAAATTCGTTACATGGTGGATGGGAAGGAATTTCCGGCGGTTCCATTGAAGCCCGCGGGACAGCAAGCCGCCGATACATATACAGGAGACATACCGGGTGAAGCGCTAACCGGCCGGGAACTGGATTACTCGATCGAGATCATGGATGCGGAAGGTACAGTCATTCAATCGGAGCGATATTCGGCGAAGATTCAGGGAGATGTGCCGCAAGCCTTGTCCGCCCAGTCTACGGCTCCTGCACTGCTGATTACCGAGATGGTGCCGGACACAACAGATCTGCCCGGAACGAAAACGGATGCCTATGAATTCGTGGAGGTATACAATAACACCGATTTGGATGTGAATTTTAAGGACTATACCTTCTTCTACAATAATAAGGATACATGGTCTCCCGAAGCGGGATCGAATATCATGATTCCGGCAAGACAATCTATCGTATTTTGGATTATGAACGACAGTAACAACCAGGAAACAGCGGAGAGCTTCAACCAGAACTATGGGACTCATTTGACCGAAGGCATTAACCTGTTTCGCATCAAGGGCGGGGGCGGTATGGCCAACGGCAGCGCCAGAACGCTGATGATTAAGTCGAAGAGCGGAGAACCAGTCGTATCGGCATCGTATGAACCTGCTCATGTCAAAGTGAATATGGGTATTTTCTTCAAGCATCCCGTTGCCGGAAGCTATGTGATGAGCGTAATGGATTCTTCCGGGAAGCTGCCCGCAACACCAGGAACCATAGATCCTGACCAGATCGTGCCTCCGGTTGTGGAAGGCGGACAACAAACTGAAATCAGCCATACCCCGCAGGCGGCTGTGGATGTCAAGGATCTTGAGATTAAAGCCCATGTCATTAATCCAGGAACCAACGCGGATGGCTCAAAAGCAGCGGTCAAGCTGCTATATAAGACACCGGCACAATCTAGATACACAGTCATCCCGATGAGTGATCCGGGGAATACGGGAGATTACTCGGCAACGATCCCGGCAGCGGCTCTTACGGAGCCTACTCTGCAATATCGGATTCAAGCGGGCAATCTGGACAAGCCGTATACCTCCCAGGTGAATATGGCTCCCTTCGATTCGTCCAAGGCACCCGTACTGCTCGTAACCGAATTGGTTCCCAATACAACGAATGTCCAAGGCTCTTCGACAGATGCCTACGAATTTATCGAAGTGTATAACAATTCGGATCAGCCGGTAAACTTCAAAAATTACAAGCTCTTTTACCGTTATCCGGACAAAGGCCCTTCCGCGGATGTTGAATGGCCGTCTGTGAAAAAGGATTTCATCATTCCTTCCAAGCAGTCCGCTGTATTCTGGATTAAGAATACCGCTAACTCGGCATATACAGATAACGATTTTAACCAGTTTTATAAGACGAACCTTGTTCCAGGTACAACTCTGCAGACGATTCAAAGCGACGGGATGGCCAATTCCGGCAGACGCGCAGTCGTCATCAAAACGAATACGGGCAAAGAGATATCCGGTGCTTATTACGATGCGGATCAATTATACGAGGGCAGCTCGAAAAGCGATGAGACGAGCGAGGATAAATCCATTCTTTACAGCTATCCGGTCAATGGCGGCAATATGATGATTAAAGCCAGCTCCGGTACCGAAGCACCAACGCCTGGTGCAGTCGCAAAGACGCAGGTGCCTGCGGAGCCGGTTCATGTGGCTGCGGACACCGTGCCACCTACCATTCAGGATGCGACGGGGATAACCGAAGTGGATCAATCCAAGGGCCTTGAGCTGAAAGCGGACGCCAAGGATGATCATGAAGTCACTTCGGTTGAGGTGTATGTTCGCTCGGACAAGCAGACGGAATACACGGGTCACCGCTTGACAGAAGATTTTAACGACATGATGTACCATTACAAACTGTCAGCGGCGGAACTGATCGGGCGTAAATACGTGGAGTACTACTTTGTGGTTTCCGACGGCGTTAACGAAACGGTGTCCGATCCTGTTAAAGTTGCTGTTACGGGAGGCTTGAGTGATGCCCCGCTGCGCCTGAATGTTAAGGATGAGGAAATCCTGAAGGGTACTCATATCATTAAAGGAACATCGGAATCATCCGGCATGGCAGGAGTGACTCTCAGCCTGGACGGGAAAAAGCTGCCGGGCGGTATGACTACATCCGGGCTTGAGAACGATGCCTACTTCGTTTTCGATGCCGTCAACGTGGACTATTATTTCAAAAATGCCGTCACGATGGGAGATCCGGCGCTGGAAGACAAGACGATATTGTATACCTTTATGGATCCGATTACGTCCTATACAACGCTATCTTTTCCAATCCGTGCAGAACAACTGGCCCAAGGGGATAATGTCATCTATATCCGGGCTGGCTCTAAAACATCGCCTTTCGATAAGCGACCGGAAGAAAATAAAGATGACTTCGAAGTTAAAAACGTAAGATTGCTGCTCGCGGACGGTACCGAAATTTGGGACCCTGCTTATGCCGAGAAAGAAAAGCAAATTAAAATGGGCGATTCCGAGGGCAAAAGCGAATCCATTGGCTTTCATTTTGCATTGAAACCGGAACACTTGAAAGCCAAAACCTATAACTGGGATACGACTTCCGTAGAGGACGGCCCGCATCAGATCACCGTAGACGACGGTACCCAGGCAGTAACCGCAAATGTCATCGTTGATAATACGGCACCAGTGATTAAGCCTACCATGGAGGAAGGCAAAGAATACCGGGGAGAAATCGTGGTGGATGCGGATATTCAGGATGCATATGCCGGTGTCGATAAAATCACGGTGAAGTTGGATGACAAGCCGATTGAACTTCCTTATAAGACCTCATCAGGTCAGATGGCCGGAGGAATTCATAAGCTGTATATCCAAGCCGCGGACAAAGCCGGTAACATTTCCGAAAAGACCGTCAGCTTCAAGGTACCCGATGAGAATCCTCTTCTTCCGGAGTTAATCGGACCGAAGCAAGGGCAAACGAATGTCGGGACGAACGCGAATCTAACCGTGAAGGTACAAGATCCGACTGAGGATCCAATGAAAGTGACGTTCTACAAAGGATATAAATACGATGGAAACCGAGCGGAAGACTTTACCGGTTATACCAACACATCGGTAACGGAGCCGCCTAAAGAAATGGCTCCCTCAGGAGAACAAGCCCTCAGTCAAGAGGATTACCAGAAAATCAGTGCTGAAGACGGTAAATATCTGGTGAATGATTCCGTAGAGCAGTTCCCTTACCAACGCTTTGAGGTAAAGCTTGATCCGTCTGTGAAGAGCACGGACCGTGTAGAAATCAATTGGAAGGGCAAGTCGCTCGAAGGCCGCAAAGTCAGCTTGTATGCCTGGAGCCCAGCGCAGAAGAAATGGGTGCAATTGGATCATGTCATTGCGGGAGCGGACGATTTCGGTTTGAATGCGGTGGTTCAAGCAGGCGAATATGCCAACGGCCAAACGATCGACGTGATGGTACAGGACGAGATCGCGGTTCAGGCAGCTGACTCCGGCTACAAGCCTACACCGGAATCGCAGGACCCGTATGATTTCTCTTTTATCTGGATGTCTGATACCCAGTACTACTCCCAAAGTTATCCTCAGATCTATCAAAAAATCGTGAACTGGGTCGTGGAACAGAAGGAAAAGATGAACATCAAGTATGTCATCCATACGGGAGATGTGGTGGACAAATCCTACCAGGAATATCAGTGGCAGGAAGCTGATAAGGACATGAAAGTTCTGGAGAATGCCAATATCCCTTATGGTGTGCTCGCTGGTAACCATGATGTCGATCACCAGAACAACGATTATACCAAATTCAAGGAGTATTTCGGCGAGGATCGCTTTAAGAACAATCAGGTGTTTGGCGGTTCGTACGATGATAACCGCGGACATTATGACCTGGTTTCGTCGAACGGCAACGATTTTGTGATCGTTTATATGGGTTGGGGACTCGGCGATAAGGAAATTGACTGGATGAACGAGATCGTGGCTAAATATCCCGAACGTAAAGCCATTCTCTGTCTGCACGAATATTTGCTCGTATCGAATAATCGGGCGCCGATTGCCGATCAGATCTTCGACAAGGTCATCAAGCCTAATAAAAACGTTATTGCCGCTTTGTCAGGACACTATCATGATGCCGAACTGAAGGTAGACCAACTGGATGATAACGGTGATGGCATTCCTGACCGCAATGTATATCAAATGCTGGCCGATTATCAAGGTGCGCCTGAAGGCGGGCTTGGTTATATCCGTCTGATGCAATTCGATATGAAAAACAACAAGCTGCATATCAAAACCTATTCGCCTTATTTGGACGATTACAACTTCTATGACCCGCAAACGGAAGCGGGCAAAGATGAATTCAGTCTGGATCTCGGACTTGCCCCTACGACCAAGCGGGTGGCTACGGATTATATTGGAGTCAAGGTCTACACCGATCAGCAAATCGGAATGCAATCCGGCGTGAAGAGCGGAGCGGAGGCTACTGTGGCATGGAAAGGATTGGCTCCAAACAGCTATGATCAATGGTACGTCAAAGCCGAGGATGATCATAGCGGCAGCGTGCTATCCGATATTTGGGGCTTTTATACAGGCAAGGACACTGGTGAAGTGCAGCCTCCGGTGGGTGGAGGAAGCACAGGCGGTGGAACATCGGGTTCAGGAACGCCAAGCGTGCCGTCTAAGCCTGCTCCTGAAGCCGGGAACGGACAATTGACTCTGGAACTCGCGGCAGACGGTGCTTATCATGCTGACGCTAAAGCTATGGAGAGTGCCATCCAAGGTACAAGCAATGGAAAAGTAGTGATGGAATTAACAAGTAAGGAAAATCCGGGCCCAGATTCCGCGGTTTACCTCCCTGCAGATGCGGTGAGAAAAGCCAAGGAGAGTCAGTTGTCACTCATTATCTCGGCGCCGGGCATGACGGTAACGCTGCCTGCAGCTTCCTTGCCGGATCATCTTGAGGATGTGGATCAGCTGCTGCTTCGGATTGATACCTCTATGAATGAGAGGGTTCAACAACAAGTCAGCAGCAGTATCGGGGCTGCGAAGGAGTATACGCATGCAGGCTTGGTGGTTTCGCTGCGAATGACCAAGATCAAAGGTCAGGTCGAGACGGAAGTGACGTCATTCGGTGGACCGGTGACCGTGCAGAGAAGCCTAACCTCCGATCAGCTAAAACAGTTCCATGAAGGATATGCCGGGATCTATCTGCTGCAAGGCCTGAAACCGATCTACCGAGGCGGAAGCTTAAGCAGCGACAACTTGACCTTCATGGCCGATCAGCCCGGTACCTATGCTTTACTTGAATATCGCAAACAGTTCAAGGATGTTAAGGGCTCATGGGCAGAGGAATATATTGCGAAGTTAACCGCCATGCATGTCATCCAAGGACTGGACGAAGACCATTTTGGACCAACGCAAAATGTAACCCGCGCCGACTTCATTACCTTAGCCATGAGAGCGGCTGGTGTGGATTTGTCCGCGGCAAGCCAGGTATTTAACGATGTGCCTTCAGAAGCATATTATTCCGCTGCCGTGTCGCAAGCGTCCAAACTTGGCATTATTCAAGGCAGCGATGGGAAGTTCCGTCCACAGGAGTCGATCAGCCGCGAGGAAGCTGCCGTCATCCTGATGAAAGTCAGCGATTATTTATATGGTAAAGAACGTACAGGCTCCGCGAATGCAGACTTTAAGGATATGAACCATGTATCCGCATGGGCCACAGAAGCCGTAGACCGGGTAAACAAGCTGGGTCTGATGAACGGCAAGGGCAACCTCGAATTTGATCCGAAGGGGAAAGTGACCCGGGCGGAATTAGCCAAAATGATATACAATCTGATCCACAGTTAAATCACGGGAAGGCCGGGTGATCATTCACCCGGCTTTTTTTGCGTGACTCGGTAGAGTTCATCCATGTTATACTGTGATTTGTAAATGATTCCCTGAAGGCACGGGGTAAGAAAAATACATAATGAGCTGTAGCAGATTGAGCCATAACCCAAGATGAAAATCGTGATGGATAACCGGCATGAAATGGAGATTTGACGGAGGGAATGCTTCGATTATTCTGCATAGAATGATCGGTAGAGGTAAGTCCTGACATGGCAAAAACGAAATTCGATCCATTTGACTTCGGCTGAGCTCATGCAAGGAGGAGTAACCTAATGAAAAGCTGGTTTGAGTATAACTGGCAGGTGCGGGACCAATGGTTTGATGAGTACCGACTACTGGCGACAGAAGAGCTTGTGAAGGAAAGAACGGGTGGTGTCGGAACCATTCTTAGGACATTTTTTCATATCGTGGACGTTGAGTTAAGTTGGATTCGGGCGATAGATGGCCTGGAGGATTGGGAACCACGTTTCGAAGACTATCCAACCCTCGATTCGGTCAAGGATCTGTCGGATGCATGCCGCAAACAGGTTACTGATATTCTCTCAAAGGCTGATGCGGATAAAGTATATACCGAAGTCCAAGTGTCTTGGCATCCGGAACCGTTAATATACGGAGAAGTGCTCCGGCATGTAATTGCCCATGAAATCCATCATATCGGTCAACTGTCGATTTGGGCAAAGGAGCTTGGCATCCAGCAGGTGTCGGCGAATTATATTGACCGAGGCCTGGGGCGGCAAATGCTTCAGGAGAAAACAAGACTTAGAATATTCTAAAAGAAAGAGGTTGTGCAGCACCGATGGTACGAGTGAAGAGCATGAACCGAGAAGATGCGGCCGAAATTGCGACGTGGAGATACCCGCGGCCGTACGATTTATACAGCATGGATGGAAGTGAAGAGGATATTACGGAGCTGTTGAACGGTGATTATGTTTCCGCCTGGAATCATGAAGAAATGCTGATTGGATTTTATTGTACCGGAATATCGGCTCGAGTCCCCGGCGGATACGATGCAGGAATATACAATGATGAATCTTTGGTGGATATCGGACTGGGGATGAAGCCGGAGCTAACCGGGCAGGGACAAGGAACCCGTTTTATGGAGGAAGGAATAGCATATGTGAAGTACGCCTTTCCCGGAAAGGGCATCCGGCTCGTTGTGGCTACCTTCAATAAACGTGCGGTGAGGACATATGAGAAGGCGGGCTTCAAGCAATTTGGTGTATTCTCTTCGCCGGTACATGGCGAGCAAACCGAGTTTGCCTGCATGATCAAGCGGGAAATCTGAAAGATTCGAATGGTAGTGAGTTCGGTTGATGCATTGGATTTTAGCAGGTGTATTATTTTCCCATGACGGATACTCTTGACTTTTGGCAAAAATTTGGTTTTCATCATATAAGGGAATAAAGAATATATTGATGTCATGAATCTACGAAAAATCAGGTGAACAACATGCGAATTGCGCTTTTTGATTCAGGGTTAGGCGGATTAACCGTACTTTCTGAAGCCGTGAAGCAGCTGCCCGACGAGGACTTTTTATTTTTTGCCGACACGCTTCATGTACCTTACGGCACGAAAACGAAGGAGCAGGTGCAGGACTTTGTGCGTGAGTCGCTGAATCAAATTTTACAAGAGGATATCAAAGCACTGGTGATCGCATGCAATACCGCGACCAGCGCCGCGGCAGAGGAGCTCCGCAAGGAATACAGCTTTCCGATTATCGGGATGGAACCTGCGGTGAAGCCAGCCGTTGAAATGAACCGTAGTACTGGGAAAAGAGTTCTGGTGGCAGCGACGCCGCTGACGCTTCATCAATCGAAATATACCCAACTGGTGTCCCGTGTGGACGACCATAGCATTGTGGACTCGCTTCCTCTGCCTGAACTGGTGACATACTGTGAGGCGATGCAGTTTGATCTTGAAATAATGACAGCTTATTTTAACGAGAAATTTGCTGCGTACGATTTGAATGACTATGGCACGCTGGTCTTGGGATGCACTCATTTCCCGTTCTATAAGCCGCTGCTGCGCCGGATTCTGCCGGATCACATTGAGATTATCGACGGAAGCCTGGGAACTATTCGCAGACTTCGCCATGTGCTGAATGAGAAAGGACTCATAGGCACACAAGGCAGGGGCGATATCCGCTATGCTTGCTCCAGCCAGGACCCAGCTTATCTGCTGAAAATGCAGCAGGCTTTTGAACATTTTCATCATATTGAACATGCAGATCAAGGCAATGGAGTAAAAGTGAATGGCTAGAGATCTGAAATTAGCTTCTAACGAGATTCTGTAAAGCTTGAGGCACGTTATCCCGATATAATCCGCCGTGGTAACAGATAACGGACTCAGCATTATATCCTGCCAACTTGGCGATAGAATCCATGGCTTGGGTCATGTTCAGCGTTTGTTCGGGGTCCGGACCGCATAGGCGGCCGTCAACGACACGAAGAGCATCTGCCGCTATAAGCGTTTTGCTAGGAATATGATACAGACTGATATGGCCAGGTGTGTGACCCGGGGTGGCGATGATTTCTATCCCTCCGCACATCGGCAGAACATCTCCGTCATGAATGACTCGGTTTACGGGTGATTGTGGCGGATTTTTTAATGTGGAGAGAAAAGCCTGCTTCCACTCTTCAGGAACATTTGCTGGTAGCATGGCTTCAGCTGCAGCAAGCGCTTCAGGAGTGATTTTAAGGATCATTTGATCCCCTTCTATAAAGGGCTTTTCCCCTTCGCTTGCCAGCACTTCGATGCGATTGTCTGTTAGTTGCAGCATGGCAGGAAGGCTGCCAATATGATCGATGTCCTGATGCGAGAGGATAACATGCGTCAAATCTTGAATCCGAATGCCATGGGATTCCAGTGCTTGCGTAAATAAAGGGATTTGTCCGGGATATCCGCTATCCACCAGAATGGCATGGTGATCATCATGAATCAGTGTGGGGTGGATGGTGTCAACGTTGCCCATCATCATTGCGGAAATATCGAGCATGTGAATTTGACTGGCTGGATTTGTTTGGTTCATATCGTACCCTCCAATGGAATCAATGTTTCATTGAGCAGGTACTATCATAGCTCTCTGTAAATATAGTGTCAAATAAAATATTTTATTATATCACATAATTGTAAAAATGTCAACAGTTAATTATCGAGAAGATATAAGGTTCATTCATATAAGATACAAATAAGCGACTAATATTAAAAAAAAGCCGGATTTCTCAACATGAGAATCCGGCTTTGCCATAGGAAGATGAAACTGGATGGATAGAAAAATCAAAAAAAGATATAACATCCTTTAAACGATGCTGGCGTATAAAGAAGTTATAGAAACCCGGAGATTGAAACGAATTATTCCGGTTTAACGAGAATTTTGACCTGATTTTTTTCCTTCAGCAGCGTTTCAAAGCCTTCGGAAAGTACATCATTCAACTGAATGCGTTTGGTGACAAGCTTCTCGGCAGGGAAATATCCTTTATCCATGAGACTGATAACAGCCGGGAATACGTCACGATAACCGATAATACCTTTGATGGTACGTTCCATCATGACCACGTTGTTCGGTTGAAGCGGAGCTTCCTTCTCAAAGATGCTGACGATCATCAGCTCGCCGCCCATTTTGGTGGACTTGAGCGCTTGAGTCAGGACAGGAGGAACTCCCGTTACTTCATAAGCTACGTCAACGCCGCCATTGGTGCGCTTGTGGATTTCACTTACCGCATCGAATTCTTTCGGATCGATGACGATGGCTCCGAGCTCTGCGGCTTTTTCCTTACGTTCAGGGGAAAGCTCTACTGCATAGATCTCGGATGCGCCGGAAGCTTTCAGAGCTTCGATTACGAGCAGGCCGATAGGACCTGTACCGAATACAGCGGCTTTATCGCCGACTTTCAGCTTACTGGAACGTACGGCATGGAGTGCTACAGCAGAAGGTTCCACTAGCGCGCCCTGCTCGTAAGAAACGGAATCAGGAATTTTGTGGACCATCACTTCATCAGCAGCGACGAAGCTTGAGAAACCGCCTCCGCCGCCGGCGAGACCGAGGAAGCCCATTTTGTCGCAAAGATTGTATTTACCCTGTTGACAGGCTTCGCATTCGCCGCAAGCGTAAATCGGTTCAACCACAACCCGGTCGCCAACGCTTACTTTCGTTACGCCTTCGCCGATTTCTACAACTTGTCCGGAAAATTCATGTCCCATAACGATCGGTGCTTTCTCGCCAGTAAGGGGGTGAGGAGCATCTTGAGGAATGAAGATCGGTCCCGAAGTATATTCATGCAGATCGCTGCCGCAAATGCCGCACCATTCCACTCTGATTTTTACTTTGCCTTTCGCGGCTGCGGGTTCTTCGATGTTGTCCAGACGCAAATCTTTTTGGCCATGCCATCTAAGTGCTTTCATGTCGTCATCTCCAGTTCGCAAATGATATGCGATTATAATTTTATGAGCTGTTTTAGCTCGTAATAGGAAACGTTTCCGGAAACTAATATGTCACATATTCATAAGATTGTCAAATTTGAATGAACATCTTTTTAACCATAAAAATTGATTAAATTAAGGATTTGGAACGGGTCTTTAATTTTACGCTATGCGTTGTTTTATAGAGAAAATCTTTAATGTTATAATAGAACTATAGGATCTATAATTTTTAATAAACGGGAAACGATTCCAGTGGAGAAAGGAATTAAATTGGATTGCCGAACAGAGCTAAAGTAACGATAGAAGATGTGGCCGAAAAAGCAGGTGTAGGGATTGCAACGGTATCCAGGGCCATCAATAATTCGGGTGGAATCAGTGAGAAAACGAAAGCGAAGGTGCTGCAGGCGATCGATGAGCTTGGATTCATTCCTAGCATCGCAGCGCAAAGCCTGAAAATTCGGAATACGAACCAAATCGCGTTGGCTGTGCCGGATATCCGCAATGCTTTCATGCCGGAAATCGCCTGGTCCGTGGAGCAGGCGGCCAAGCAGCACGGATACCGCGTAGTTAATATAAACACCTCAGGCATTGGACGCATCGAGCTGGAGACGATTCGGGATGTCAAGAAGCTGCATGTGGACGGGCTTATTATATTGCCGCTTGCCTACCCGAAGACATTCGTTGAGATGGTGAATAAATCTCCGGTGCCGATCTCAGTGATCAATTACGGCAAGAAGCTTACGCCTGATATACGTGCCGATGTGGTCTGCTTGTCCCAGCAAGAAGGGCGGCTCGCGATGGAGCACTTGCTTAGCATCGGCTGCACGCGGATCGCGTATGCCGGAGCACCCTGCGATATTATCGAGGAACGATATAATGCCTACGTGAACTCACTAAGCCATGTGGATGTTTCATTGGTATATTTCGGCGAGGATTTTTCCTTGAACACGGGTGCGAAAGCTGCGGACTATTTCAAAAGCCTGAAGAATATGCCTGATGCCGTATATGCCGGCAATGACATGGTGGCGATCGGGTTGATTAACCGTTTCAAGGAGCTCGGCGTTCGGGTTCCGGAGGATGTCGCTGTATGCGGCATCGACAATAATATTTATACGACGATCACTTCCCCGCAGATCAGCTCGGTATCCATTATGGGGGTTGAAGTGTCGCGGCTTGCGACGGAACTGCTGCTTAAAAGGATCCGTGAAAACGAAAACGGCGTATACGAAAAGGTGCAGTTCGAACCTCGGCTGATCGTACGGGAATCCAGCGTGAAAATGCGGCGGACCACGACCTATTTGGATTAGGACGGTAGCGGGATTTCATTGAAAAAAAGAACATCCGATAAGCTGGATCGGGTACCGGATAATAAGTGTCAGTTATGGAAGTAAATTGAAATCCCGGGAAGTGTATGCTAAAGGAGCGAATGGAATTGAAAATACAAGGCGTTAATCACTTTTGTTTCTCGGTTGCGGATCTTGACCGTTCCATTCTCTTCTACGAGAGTGTGTTCGGCGCGAAGCTGCTAGTCAAGGGGAGGAAGCTTGCCTATTTTGACCTGGATGGCCTGTGGATTGCACTGAATCAGGAGGATGTGGAGCGTGAGCCAATGCCGAAAACTTATACTCATATCGCTTTTTCGGTCGCTGAAGAAGAGTTTGATCCATGGGTGCTGCGGCTTAAGTATTTCGAGGTGAACATACTGCCTGGCAGAGAACGGGATGAGAGGGACAAGAGGTCTGTCTATTTTCTGGATCCCGATGGCCACAAATTCGAACTTCACACCGGCACTCTGCAGGATCGCATGGACTATTATGCGGCAGATAAAGATCATATGACATTCTATACGAATACATAAAACAGGGGGAAGCATATGACGACGATTGGTTGGGTCAGACATGGCATCACCGACTGGAATGTGGCTCGAAGAGCGCAAGGGCAGACCGATGTACCTCTGAATGATACGGGACGAGCTCAGGCGAGGGCGCTTGCGGAACGGTTCAAACATGAAACATGGGATGCGGTTTATACTAGCGATTTGTCGCGTGCCAGGGAGACGGCTGAAACCATAGCCAAGGCTATGGGGATACCTGTTCATGCAGATGAGCGTTTACGGGAAATGGCATGCGGTAAAATGGAAGGCACCACGGAAGACGAGAGAATCCGGATGTGGGGCGAGGATTGGAACGAAATGGACCTTGGCGTTGAAACGGATGAATCCATGATTCGGCGCGGGATGGGGGCCGTGCAGGACATATGCCTTCAATTCCCGGGCCGGCGTGTTTTGGTCGTGAGTCATGGAGCGTTGATCTCAACACTTCTGCCGGTTCTGGTTCCGGGCATGTGTGAACGTGAACATCTCCATAATACGTCGGTAACGTTGGTTCGGCAGCTGGATGAGGAGTGGGTATGCGACTTGTATAATTGCCGGCGTCATCTGGATGCCGTGAATTTGTAGTGATGTTCACGTACTTCCGTAAAAATCGCGGGTCATGTATTGATCATTCTCATTTTCGTGTAAAAAAGGCATTTCCGTGGTCGCAGGACCAGGCGGAAATGCCTTTTTGCTATGAAAGCAGGGTGTTTCAAGCTCATTGATTCTTGGTGGTAACGCTCCACTTACTGGATGAACGGAATTTCGTTTCGAAAGGAACGGAGATATTCACCGGCAGCGGATAGGGGTCCCGGATCGTTTGGAGCAGTGTTTTGGCTGCGATAGTTCCGATTTCAAACGTCGGAATATGAATGGTCGACAGCGGTGGTACGGTATAACGGGATGGCTCATTATCATCGAATCCGACGACCGCAAAATCCTGGGGGATGCGGAAGCCCTTCTCGGAAATGGCCCGCATTGCGGCCATGGCCATAATATCGCTTGCAGCAAAAACCGCAGTCGGAAGTTCCTTCTGATTGTCCTCCAGGAAAGCCAGCATCATCCGGTAAGCTTGATCTGGCTCCCACTGTGCATCCAGCACGCGTGCCGGGTCCAATGGGATTTGGGCTTCCCCCAGTGCCTGCTGGTATCCCCGAAACCGCTTCTCGCGTTCCATGAGACCGGATAAGCCGGTTCCTCCGATGAAGAGAATATCGCGGTGTCCCTGCTGCGTTAAATGCTGCACTGCTTTTTGGGCTGCCCCCACGCGATCATAGGAGATGGTTGGTATGCTGCTGTCGGTTACGTCAATGCCCACCACGGGGCAGTTTTGCTTCCGGATTTGACGATAAATGCTCTCATCGATACCTTCGATCAGAATCAGGCCTTCGATTGTATTGTCGTGAAGAGCAGACTTCAGGACCTCTGGTTTTTTTAGCTCGTCTTGAGTGTAAGTAAAAGCCAGTTTAAAACCATTTTTTGCAAGCTCCTGATCAATACCTTCCAAGATCACCGAGAAGTAAGGATGATAGCGGCGATTTTGCAGGGTGGAAACGATGCATCCTACCCGTTTGGTTTGCGGGGTCAATACCCCCGAACTTCTGATCTGATATCCGAGCTCGCGGGCCGTGTCCCATATTTTCTTTTTCGTATCTGAATTCACGGAACGGTTGGTTTCGTTGGAAAGCACGCGTGAAACGGTGGATACCGAAACGCCGACAACATCCGCGATGTCCTTGAGAGTAGCCATAATCTGACCGCCTTTAAGATAATGTTTGCCGCAAAACGAAGTATTCGGTTATAGACCGGATTCTTCATATGTATTTATTCATGGTAAGGCATAAAGAGATGAAGGTCAATTGAAGACATGAGTTTAATGTTCATGCAAAAACGAAATATGTTGCCGCAAAATATTAATCTAAATATGTTGACATTGCAAAATATGAAGCATACAATTTGCCTATGAAGAATGAGATGAGTACATAAAAAAATGGCGAAAAAGGAGAGGGAATCACAACTGGAATTTCGATCGCTGGAGCTGTAATCGCCTTCACACATGAGATTATCCGTCGGTATTATCCATATTGACGGGTTGGATGGAGGAACGATTTCTCTTGTCGATACAGATTCGAAAATATTGAGAATTTTACGCAAAACATTGCAAAAAAAACGTAGATTCCCAGAAAAGAAATGGTCAGTACTGGCTTTCACGAATCGTCCTGTAGTGATCTAAGGTTCTCAAATCGTCAGTAGACAGGAAGTTCGGCAGCACAGGAAAACGTGAAATATGAGTATGAGATTCCTATGAATTTTGGCAAGAACCAATGTATTGGCGATACGCTGGCACCCGTTAACATCCGCTGTATGCTCCCTGGCGGAAATGAAGGACATAACGAAAACACATGTAAAGGAGAAAGAGCTGTGAAAATTGTCGTGATCGGCGAGTTGAATGTGGATGTGATTATATCGGGGACGGATTTGATACCCGAATGGAACCGCGAAAAGCTGATCGATTCTTTTGATATTGTTCTCGGATCCTCTTCGGCAATTACTGCATGCGCATTGGCTGGAATCGGAGCGGATGTACAGTTTGTCAGTATGGTAGGGGAGGATGACTTTGGACGGTTCTGCGTGAAGGAGCTCGAACGGATGCAGGTACATACCGGTCATGTGATCCGGAATCCGGAAGTCAAAACCGGAGTCACGCTTTCTTTTTCGACGCCAAGTGACCGCGGGCTCCTAACTTATCCTGGCAGCATTCCGCTGCTAAAACCGCAAGACATTCCTGAACAAGTGTTTGAGCATGCAGAGCATGTGCATTTCGGATCTTATTTTCTGCAGGATGGCATGCGACCGCATTGGGAAGCCTTGTTTGCCCGTCTTCGCTCCCAAGGGATCACGACTTCGTTCGATACCGGCTGGGATGTTCATGGTGAATGGCACCGCGAGGGAATTGACCGCCTGCTGCCGCATACGGACCTGTTTATTCCAAGCGAAGAGGAAATCATGCATATTTATCAGACGGCAAATGTAGAAGAAGCGGGACGTAAACTGCCAACGGGTGCCAATACGGTGGCAGTCAAGTGCGGCAGCATGGGTGCCATGCTGCTTACTCCCGGTGGATCGCCGGAAATGGTTCCGTCGTTCAGCGTGACTCCGGTTGACACGACGGGCGCGGGAGATGCATTTAACGCGGGGTTGATCTATGCTTACCGCAGCGGATTGCGAGGAAGGGAGATGGTGAGGTTTGCCAATGCAAGCGGCGCGATCTCCACGCAGGGGATCGGGGGAACGGGCTCTCTTCCATCCGCATCGAAAATCGAGGATTTTTTGATATCCGTATAGGGATATCGTCAAGGCAAAGCGTTGTGCAATCCAAAGAGTGCAGGTATACTTTGGATATTGCCGATGTATCCGTTTACCTGAATGAATCTCTGCCGGAGATCAGGAGCGGATGTAGGGGGCATCGAGAAGACATAGCAGTTGGTGAGCATGGCGTGATGAGGCCTTCCCCGGGCCGCGCAACGCGAAGTGCAGGCTCATTTTGACAAGCTAGGGATTGGATGACGGGAGACATATGATTACTACTGTGACATTGAATGCAGCAATTGATAAGACATACTCGCTCCCCACGTTTCCGCTGGGTAAAGTCTCGCGGGTTCAGCGTTTTCATGCTGCGCCGGGAGGCAAGGGGATCAATGTGGCTAAAGTTGTAGCTCAGCTGGGAGTACCTGTGACAGCAACCGGTTTTGTAGGCGGCATGAATGGGGAAATCATCAAGCAGCAACTGACTCAAATGGGAATTGCCCATGATTTTGTATCCGTAGCAGGAGAATCGAGAATTTGCCTGAACATTCTGGATGAAACGAACGGAACGTCCACCGAACTTCTGGAGCCAGGGCCGACTGTCGACGACGCTGCTCTGAAGGAAATGGAAGCGAAGATCAGCGAGTTAGCGTCCCGTTCTACCATCGTATGCTTCAGCGGCAGCTTGCCAGCCGGAGTTCCCCAAGACTTCTATGTGAAGCTGGTCTCCATCGCCAAACAAGCCGGAGCTTACGTGATTTTGGATGCTAGCGGAGATGCTTTGCGCTATGGGCTGGAAGCGAAGCCGGATATGATTAAGCCTAATGAAGAAGAAGTGGCAGCTTTGCTAGGCATTGAGGTAGCGGATGAAGAGGCGCTGCAAACGGCCGTCGAAACACTGCTGTATAAATATGAAATGGACCGGATCAGCGTATCATTGGGCGGAGCCGGTTCCATGACCGCGGCAAAAGATATTTGCTATCGTGTCACGACACCAAAAGTGGAGGTCGTGAACACGGTTGGATGCGGCGATTCTTTTGTCGCTGGCATGGCCGTTTCTCTGGCCAAAGGTTTATCGCTGGAGGAAGGATTGGCCATGGCATCCGCCGCTGGAACCTCCAATGCCATGACGGATCTGGCCGGCCATATCGAGCCTGAAGTATTTGAACAGCTCCGTAAGCAGGTGCAAGTGGTTCGAATCTAAAGCATTCTTACGGAACACAGCTGTCAGCCAATAGACCGGCGCCTTTGCGCCCGGTCTGTTTGAGCTTAAGCCGTCCCTTCAAAAGAAGGATTATTGCCAGTCATGAAGAATTTTTTCATTATGGCTCGTAAGGAAAGGATGGATCGTGAAATGGCTCAAGACATATGGATCAGCGAACGGAAGGATTTGCTTCAACTGGACCGGATTGCTTCGTTGCTGCACGGCAGCTACTGGGCGAAAAACAGACCGGCGGACATGATTCGCTCATCGATTGAGAACTCCATCTGCTTCGGGTTGTATGACAAAGAGGTACAAATTGGCTTCGCCAGGGTAGTGACCGACCTGGTCACCATGTATTATCTTTGTGATGTGATTGTAGACGAAGCGTACAGGGGACGGGGACTCGGCAAACAATTGGTCGCTTCGATCACGTCTGACAGCAGGCTGGAACATTTGCACGGCATATTGGTTACCGAGGATGCCCATGGCTTATACGAGAAGTTTGGCTTCGTTCGTGATCCGGATCGGACGCTGCGGAAAAAGAGAACGTCCACTACGGGAACGGATGCATGAAAAATTACAACGATGAAAAGGTGAGCATATTGATTAAGGCTGTAGTTTTTGATTTTGACGGATTGATGGTGGATACGGAAACGCCCGCATACCATGCTTTTTGCAAGGTGTACGGTGAATATGGCAAGGAATTGCCCTTGGAGATGTACGCGCAGTGCGTGGGGACCTCTTTCGATGTTTTTAACCCGTATACATATCTTGCTGAGATTTTACAGCATACCGTAGATCCTGAAGTGATTCGCAAGCAGGTGGATGTCCGATACAAGGAGATGCTTCAGCATATTCAGCCGAGACCCGGCGTCGTGGAATATCTGTCAGAAGCCAAGGAACTTGGGCTGAAAATCGGTCTTGCTTCGAGCTCGTATTTCAATTGGCTGGAGCCTTACTTAACCAAGTTTGATTTGCACGGTTATTTTGATTCGATCAACACGGCGGATCTGGTCCAGGAGGTGAAGCCGAATCCCGAGCTGTATCTTCTCTCTTTGCGAAAGCTGGAAGTCGAGCCGGAAGAAGCCATTTCCTTCGAGGATTCCCTGAACGGCTTTACGGCGGCGAAAAAAGCTGGACTTCATACGGTGATTGTTCCTAACGAGATGACAAGCACGTTTCCTTTCGAGGATTATGATCTGAAAATTCCAAGCATGGAATCCATGGGTTTGAAAGAGGTTATCCTTCGGCTGGAGCAGCAAAACCGGGTG
The DNA here is from genome assembly GCF_009807035.1 of Paenibacillus dendrobii. Lineage (GTDB taxonomy): Bacteria > Bacillota > Bacilli > Paenibacillales > Paenibacillaceae > Paenibacillus_AQ > Paenibacillus_AQ dendrobii. Next base: position 1,518,749 of record NZ_WUBI01000001.1, on the reverse strand, counting down.
GAAACATTGGAATAATTGACATTATATGACTGGGTAAAAGTTTCATATTTTTTGTCGGATAACGATTGACGGATGCGGGAGTGCCCATATATGATTATGAATAATCAATTGATAGTATAGGGATGAGTTCTATTCTATACTTCAATCGGCACTTCTTTTTTTACCCAAATGCTTTAGCGCTTTCGAACACAAAAGCAATGTAGAGGAAAATTTTGGAGGGGTCTTTATGTTGAAGAAAAAAATGTTGTTATCGGTCGTCATGTCGGCGCTTCTGGTTACGGCGGCAGCGGGTTGCGGCAATTCAGACGGCAAGAAATCGGAAGAAGGTTCGGGCGGCGCTCAGACCGAGAAGAAGTCTTACAAGATCGCTATTTCCCAAATCGTGGAGCATCCTTCACTGGATGCGACCCGTGAAGGATTCCTCGCTGCATTGAAGGATGCAGGAATTGCTGAGGGCGATAACCTGAAGGTGGATTACAAAAACGCCCAGGGCGATTCTGCCAACAATCTTTCCATTGCGCAGACGATTGCTTCGGAGAAGGAGGATCTGGTGCTTGCCATTGCGACACCTTCGGCCCAGGCTATAGTTCAGCAGGTAAAGGATAAGCCGGTTCTGTTCGCTGCGGTAACCGATCCGTTAGATGCGAAGGTCGTGACCAACTTGGATCAGCCCGGCGGCAATGTATCGGGAGTTTCCGATACGAACCCGGCAGCGGTTCAGAAGCTGATGGATTTTGTAGCGAAGAACTTCCCGAATGTTAAAACGGTTGGACTTGTCATTAATGAAGGCGAGCCGAACGCGGTCGTCATGTCCAAAAATGCTGAGGAAGCGCTGAGCAAGCATAACATCAAGCTGGTGAAGGCGGCAGTAACGAACACCTCGGAAGTGAAGCAGGCAGCACAGTCGCTGGTAGGACGTGCAGACGCCATCTTCATTACGCTGGATAACATGGTGGTAAGCGGTGTCGACACCATCATACAGGTGGCTAACGAAAATCATATTCCGTTTTTCTCCAGTGATCGGGATACCGTCGAGAAAGGCGCGTTTGCTACGGTCGGTTTCAAGTACTTCGATCATGGATACCAAGTCGGACAAATGGCCGTCGATATTCTGAAAAATGGCAAGAAGCCGGGAGATATGAAGGTCACGATGCAGGAGAAGCTTGATCTGATCCTGAATTTGAAGGCTGCTGCAGCACAGGGCATTATAGTTACGGACGATATGAAAAACGAAGTGGAAGACAAAGAGAAAAACATCATTCAGTAACAGCGAAGAATGGTTATAGGGGAGTGGCGATATCCTTCGTCCACTCCCTTCATGTCATAAGGAGGGTATTCATCATGTTAAGCTCGATCTTAGGTGCGATTGAACTCGGTATGCTTTACGCTTTGATGGCGCTTGGGGTATATATTACGTACCGGATCCTCGATTTTCCGGATTTGACTGTAGACGGCAGCTTCGCAACAGGCGGAGGCATCGCGGCAGTGATGATCTCTCACGGGTATAATCCTTGGCTGGCTAGTGTTGTCGCATTCGCTGGCGGAATCGCGGCGGGGGTCTGTACGGGACTTCTGCATACCAAGGGGAAAATTAACGGACTGTTGTCCGGTATATTGATGATGATCGCCCTTTACTCCATTAATATGCGAATTATGATGGGCAAGCCCAACATCGCGATGATAGGTGTGGATACCGTCTTTACCTCAATCAATCCTTGGATCCTGATTCCGCTGGTCGTCATTATTGTTTTGCTGCTCATGAACTGGTTCCTGCATACGGATTTGGGGCTGGCTCTTCGGGCAACAGGGGATAACGACCGGATGATTCGCAGTTTTGGAGCGAACACGGATACAACCAAAATTGTTGGCGTCAGTCTTGCAAACGGATTGGTTGCCTTGGCGGGAGCGCTTATCGCACAACAATCCGGTTTTGGAGATCTCAACATGGGCATCGGCATGATCGTTATTGGATTGGCATCCGTCATTATTGGCGAAGCGATCTTCGGCGCTAGAAATGTCATTCAAGCTACGATTGCCGTTGTGCTTGGCGCGATAATCTATCGTATTGTGGTTGCGCTTGCACTCCGGGTAGGATGGCTTGATGCATCGGATTTGAAGATCATCACAGCGGTCATCGTTATCGTAGCGCTTGTCTTCCCTACCGCGAGCAGATCGATCAAGCAGAAAAAGCTGGCAAAGAGACGTACGGCCGAACTGACAGGAGCACTCCAAAATGGTGCTGCGGGAGGTGATCTTCATGCTTGAAATCTCTCATGTATCCAAGCTTTTTAATCCGGGAACGCCGGATGAGAAGATCGCCTTGAACAATATACAATTAAGCCTGCGTCCCGGAGATTTCATCACGTTGATCGGAAGTAACGGTGCCGGCAAATCGACTCTGATGAATATCATTTCAGGCGTAATGAAGCCAGATGCCGGCGAGGTTTTGATTGATGATCAAATAATCAGTCATCTGCCCGAATATCGGCGCAGCAGGTGGATTGGCCGAGTGTTCCAGGACCCGATGGCGGGTACGGCGCCGCATATGACGATTGAAGAAAATTTGGCCATGGCTTTCGCAAGGGGCAAGCGACGGGGACTCAAGCTAAGTATCAAAGCGAACCGCAGGCAGATGTTCCGGGAGTCTCTGGCACGGCTTGGGATTGGACTTGAGGATCGTCTGCGAGCCAAGGTCGGACTTTTGTCCGGTGGTGAACGCCAGGCGCTGAGCCTGCTGATGGCCACCTTTACAGAACCCCAGATCCTGCTGCTTGATGAGCATACGGCCGCGCTCGATCCAGCCCGTGCCGAACTGATCACCAGGCTGACGGAAACAATCGTCCGCGAGATGAAGCTGACGACTGTGATGGTTACGCACAACATGGAACAGGCGATCCGTCTTGGCAACCGGCTCATTATGATGGACAAAGGACAGATCATCCTGGACATCGATGAGCAGAGGAAAAAGAACTTGACGGTCGAAGAGCTGCTGGGAGAATTTGAACGAATCAGCGGCCACAAGTTGTCGGACGACCGAATGGTACTTGCATAGAACTTCAGTTTCGCATTGAGAACAGACCTGCTTGGGACTACCACCTGAGCAGGTTTTTTTATACTATAATATACGAAAGCGATAGAGATGGGATTTGCTTTATGAGACGTATACGAAGATCAGCTTCGCTTGCTCATCAACAACTCGACCAGGAAGGTACATCGGATACTCTTTGTCACCGGTTTATCATTACAGGGCAGAGAGAAAGATATAAATATACTTGCATAACAAACAGTGATAGACTTTTAATATCAGAATTGCTACGAAGCTTACATGGCAGTTGATTATTTACATCGCAACTACTAAAATATTGCAGTGAGCTTTTTAGTAGATTCAGTGGGACGGGGGGTTGTATTTGCAGAAGAGAATGAAGTTGAATATTGGCTCCAAGATCACGCTCGGATATATATTTATTTTGGTCTGCTTTGGTATATTTCTGCTGGTCGTAACCAACAGGGTAGCCTCGCTCCAACATGAAACCGACTTTGTCAGTGAGCATGATATCGAGGTCCATGATTTAGCGAACAGCGTGGAGAAATCCTTGCTCGACATGGAGACGGGGCAGCGCGGATTTGCCATCACGGGGGATGTTTCCTATCTGGATCCTTATAATAAGGCCAGTGAAGCATGGGAAACGAACTACAGCAAGCTTTACTCGCTGTTGGCTGATAATCCTGCGCAACAGGAGAATCTGACGGATATTCGTCAAAATATCAATAAATGGATTGAAATTGCCGGTAAACCCATCATCGACTTGAAAAAGGCCGGTAGAGATGATGAAGTTATGCAGTTTTTCAAGACAGATCCGGGCAAAAGCGAGATGGACTCGATCCGATCGAAGTTCAATTCTTTCTTAAGCACGGAGAAAGCTCTGACCAACGAACGGGTACAGAATCTATCGGACAGCAACAACAAGCTGATCACGACGATTTATATACTATGGGCCATCGTCGCAGTCCTTTCGGTTCTGGTAGCTGTGACGATCTCAAGAAACATCGTTACTATTATTAAGGATGTAACCAGAACCATTCGAGAGATGGCTGCCGGCGGCAGCCTGGATCAGAGAATACAAGTCCGCACGAATGATGAAATAGCTGACTTGGGACGGACGACCAATGATTTGCTTGAGGTCGTGCAAAAGCAGGGGGAACTGAAGGATGAAGTCGCAGCGATGTCGACGTTACTTCAGAATGAATCCAGCTTGAAGAGCTTAAGCGAGCAGTTCGTGAACCGTTTGGCTACGGTTCTAGGCGTACCTTATATCGCGTTATATGCCGCACAGCATGATGAGCTTGTACTCACCGCTTCCTACGCCGGAGATTTCCAACAAACAGGACAACGCATTATCGCTTTCGGCGATGGACTGGCAGGCCAATGTGCGAAAGACCAGCAAATGATCACGCTGAATCAAATTCCGGGTGATTATATACGGATCTCATCGGGGCTCGGAAATACCGTCCCATCATTTCTGGTGCTGACTCCCTTTATATATGAAGGGAAGCTGCTTGCTGTCATTGAAATCGCTGCCCTGAATAAACTGGATGCTCATCAGATGGAAATGCTGAAACAGCTCGTAGATGCTGCTAGCGGAACGATGCACAGTGTTATTAACCGAATGGAAATCCAGCGGCTGTATATGGAAGCACAGACTCTGAATGAAGAGCTGCAGACCCAGTCCGAAGAGCTGCAAGTACAGACCGAAGAATTGCAGGTACAGTCCGAAGAACTGCAAATGCAGACAGATGAACTTCAGTCGCTCAATGATAAGCTCGAAATTCAGAAGGATCAGGCAGAGAATGCTGCTGTCGAGCTGGAAAAGTATGCAGAACAGCTAAAAACCAGCTCCAATTACAAATCGGAGTTTTTGGCCAATATGTCGCATGAGCTGCGTACACCGCTGAACAGCATGTTGATCCTGTCCCAAATTCTGGCTGAGAACCGAAGTGGAAATCTCACCGATGAAGAATCCAATTATGCATCCGTGATAAACTCTTCGGGAACGGATCTCCTTCATCTGATCAATGATATCCTGGACCTGTCCAAGGTCGAAGCAGGTAAGATTCAACTTGAGATATCTCCCGTGAACTTGTCCGAGATTCCGGAGTCCATGAATCGTTACTTCGGAAAGATGGCTGAGGCGAAATCACTGCAGTTTCGATTGGAAGTGGCTCCGAATGTGCCAGAGGTATTTTACAGCGACGAGCTCAGACTTCATCAAATTATTCGGAATCTTCTCTCTAACGCCTTTAAGTTTACCGAACGCGGAGAAGTCACATTGAGCATTTATAAACTGGATTCGATTAAAACTAGCGGATTTTCGATCCCGGGTCAAACCCTGGCGTTCGCGGTCCGGGATACGGGGATCGGCATTTCGGAAGATCAGCAGTCCATGATTTTCGAAGCCTTCAAGCAAGCCGACGGAGCAACGGCACGTAAATTTGGCGGCACAGGACTTGGCCTGTCCATCTCGCAGCAATTTTCGAAGCTGCTTGGCGGTGAGTTGACGGTGGAAAGCGTGCCGGGAATCGGCAGCACGTTCACTTTGTACCTGCCATGCGAAACAGAGCATCTCGATGTTTCCCCGATGATTCTGATGCAAAACGAGGCTGCCGTAGGAGCATCTCCGGGTTCAGCATCGCAGGCAGCATGGCTTGGAAGCAGCACATATAAGCCTGAAGATACGGGCGGAAAGCATTCCATTGTTGAAGAAGAGCCTTTGTTCCTGGAAGAAACAGACCTGTTCGAAGGTAAAAAGGTGCTTGTTGTTGATGATGATATTCGGAACGTTTATGCTTTGGCCAATGCGCTGGAGAGATACAACATGCATGTGCTTACGGCTCAGAACGGCTACGAATGCTTGGATATTTTGCAGCAAGAACCGGATATATCCATTATCCTGATGGACATCATGATGCCTGAGATGGATGGGTATCAAACGATGAAAAATATCCGCCAAACACTGGAATTATCCGAGCTTCCGATTCTTGCCTTAACTGCCAAGGCCATGAAAGAGGATCGGGATAAATGTTTGGCGGCAGGAGCTTCGGATTACCTGAGCAAACCATTGAATATCAATGAAGTTATCTCGCGTATGAAAGTATGGATGACGAAGTCCCAAATGGAGTAGTACAAAAAGAGACGCAGAGCATGCTCTGCGTCTCTTTTAATGTTCTACGTCAATCGGATCTTACCAGCGAAGAAGAACAAATTTTTGACCTTTTAGTCAGGTATGACTATACTAGTATTTAGCGATAGAGCCGAAGGAGTCATGGATATGGATGAACGTGAACTGCTTGTTTTGGGACTGCTTATGACTCAAAGCCAGCATGGGTATCAAATTAACGATTTTATAGAGCGGAACTTGGGACAAGTGTCCGATATGAAAAAAGCAACGGCATATTCCATTTTGAAACGGTTGGATAAGCAGGGGTGTGTCGTTGTAACGATAGAGCAGGAAGGCAATCGTCCGCCCAGACAAACGTATTCGATAACTGACAATGGCAAGAAGCTTTTTTTCGAGCTGCTCCGTTCGTCATTGATCCATGCGGAAAACGTGACACCTGCCGGAGATATTGGTCTCATGTTCATCGATCACATCGACCGGAAGGACGCCAAGGAGCTGCTTGCCATCAAGCTTGATAGAGTAAAAGAGCTGATCGAAGCCTGTTCCGCGATTCCAACGCATGAAGAAGGCATCGGAGTGAACTTGTCTTTCAGGCATCGCCTTGCTCTGCTCGAGTGCAATCGAAAGTTTCTGATGGAGACCATACAAGAGCTGGAAAGTCATGCACATTCATAAGACCGAACGTACAGGGAAACCGCGGGCAGCCGCGGTTTTTCTTTTTGTTTAACGAATTAGATGACAAACTAACATATCTTCTCTCATGAAAAACCTTCCCAAGTTACAGTCAATCCATTCGCCTCGTGCGGTTGTCCTTCTGATAACTTGACGTATATTTTTCCAGCTGAAATGCACACTAACCCTGTCTAATGTTTCCAAGGGAGGGTGGCAAGATGGCATCTAATCAAGAACCGGTGACGCTGACACATGTGCTGCACGATTTTGACCAATGCGTTGATATTGTACACCGTCATTTCCCGCTGCTTTCCGCAGATATTGTGTTTTTTGATCATCTGATTGACAATAATGCACTTGAACGAGACATTTTGCGGCCGTTTGCGAACATTCAAGCCGATGAGATGCACAATCTGTTAATGGATTCCCAATTTAGAGCTGTGACTGACCATAAGAAGATCATTGAAGGAATACTCAAGGGCGATGCAGCTGTTTTTCACTGCACTTCGGTGTATCTGGTAGCTTTATATGGCCCAAGCTCCCGAGCGATTGAGCAGTCGGAGACGGAAGCGGTTATTATCGGTCCTCATGATGCTTTTACGGAGTCGGCGTTCACCAATTTGTCTCTCATTAGGCGAAAGCTGAAAAGCTCCCATCTTAAAGTCGTTCAGCTTTCCGTAGGTGAAGTGGTCAAATGCGATGTGTTTGTGCTGTACATCGATGGTATTGCCAATATGGATTATGTAAACGTCATGATTGAGCGGATTCGGGACATCGAGATCGACATCATCGTGGATAGCAATATGCTTGTACAGCATATCGATGATTATCCCAATACCATATTTCCGTTGTTCTTAACCAGTGAGCGGCCTGATTTAATTGTGTCAAAGCTTTCGGGAGGAAAGGTCGCCGTCATCATGGATGAAAGTCCTTCGGTGATATCCGGGCCGACGTCGCTGTTTGAATTTTTTACCTCGCCGGACGACTATTATCAGCGCTGGGTTATTGGTACGGCAACGCGGATTCTGAGATATATTGCATTTATCATCACAATCACTTTTACGGCGGCGTATGTATCCATCACGACCTACCATTATGAGATGATTCCCGAGAATCTTCTGTACACGCTTATTGAGTCACGAAACCGTGTTCCTTTTCCTCCTGTATTCGAAGCCCTTTTGATGGAGATAACCATCGAGCTCTTGCGTGAAGCGGGAGCGAGACTTCCCAGCAAAATCGGTCAAACAATCGGGATTGTTGGAGGTATCGTTATTGGGCAAGCAGCCGTACAAGCCGGCCTGACCAGCAACATTCTGATTATCGCTGTGGCATTGTCCGCCATTGCGTCCTTTGTCATCCCAAGTTACGTGATGAGCGCTTCCATCCGATTTGCCCGCTTTTTCCTGATTGTTCTGGCCGGGCTATGGGGGAACTTCGGGCTCATGGTTGGAATTTCCGTGATTATCATCCATCTATCCAAGCTCACCAGCCTGGGATCTTCTTATATCACTCCGGTTGCGCCGCTCGAGTTCCAGGATTGGAAGGATCTTTTTATCCGCGGTCCGTTCTGGATGTTGAAAGAACGGCCGACGCAATCCCGAACGCGTAACAAAGTGCGTCAAAAAATGAAGCGGTAAAGGAAGGCGTCTCTATGAAAGAAAGATTGTATTCATCTCATATCGCCTTGCTGGTGTTCATGATTCAAACAGGCGTAGCAGCGCTTAGCCTCTCCAGAAAGGCAGCCGTGTATTTTGGAACGAATGGATGGCTGTCTATCTTGATTCTGGGCTGCGCAGCCGCGTTGAACATTGTCCTGATCGCGATGGTTAACCGGATCGGAAACGGCATCTCTGTATTCGAAATTATGGACAAGTCCATCCCGAGATTCATTACCATCCCTATCTATTTTTTCCTGACAGCATACTTCGCCATCATTGGATGTTTGGTCGGAAAGCAGTATATCCATATTTTTCAGCTCATTGCTTTCCCTAGCGCCTCCCCGCTGATGTTGAAGGGTTGTTTCGATCTGTTGGTTTTGTTTCTCGTGACCAAAGGGATTTACAATATCGGGAAGACTGCAACCGTCTTTTCCATGTTGATATTGTGGATGTTTTTTTTATTGTTCGCTTTTTCGAATGATTTTGAGTTAGAGCGTATGACTCCTTTCGTGTTCAAAGGGGGGAGAAATATGCTGAGCGGCGCGGTAGAGATGTTTGCTGCTTTTGCGGGCTATGAATTGATTTTGTTTGTCATGCCTTACGCGGACAGATCCAAAAAGTGGATGAGATCCGTGCAAATCGGCAACCTCATGACAACCTTGACCTATCTTTCGCTTGTATTTGTCAGCTTTGGTTTCTTTAGCTTGGAACAACTGAAAATCATGCTTTATCCTTTACTGGATATGCTAGCCTACATTCAATTGCCTTTTGTGGAAAGACTGGAAAATTTGCTGTTCAGCTTCCTATTGTTCACCGTGGTAGTCACTTCATCCATGTACACCTGGTCCGCTTGCGAAAACGCACAGAATATCTTTCCAAAAGCTGACCGGAAAGTAATGTCGTTGTTCATCGTTTTTGTGATGTTCCTGATTTCGGTCATCCCGGATACGCTGTTTGAGCTCGAGCTGTGGCTGAAAGTAGTAAGTTATGTTGAGGTCGCTTTATCCTTCCTCTTTCCCATATTCCTCATTTTGCTTCTTCTGATTCAAAAGCGATCGGGGGTTAAAAGCCATGCCTAAACGGGGCGCAAAGATTTTACGGTGCGTAGTGCTCGGTGTAATGGTCCTGTCCGTGACGGGCTGTGCCAGAAGTCAAAAAATCCTGGAAAGATTGGCGATAGACCATACCATTGGTTACGACCTCGATGATGACCAAAAGCTGTTCGTAACGGCGGCGATCATCAACCAAGGGGAAGGAGGTAAGGAGGTCAAACAGGAATTGATTACTGTGGAAGCGGATTCGAGCAAGGAAGCCAAGATCAAACTTTCCAGGCAGACAAGCCGTAATATTGTCACCGGTCAGTTGCGGAACACCCTGTACAGTACCGAAGTCGCCCGAAAAGGAATCCGCAGGCTTATCGAAAATCTGGTAAGGGATCCATCCATATCGCCCCGCGTCAAAATAACCGTCGTGAATGGTTCCGTGAACGAGCTGCTTAGCAGCGAGTTTCCCGATCATCCCAATACCAGCCAATATGTGGATCATCTGCTTCAGAAAAACTGGAAAAATCAAAACATCCCCCAAGTGAACGTGTATCAATTCACGAGAGATTTGCTGGATGACGGAATAGATCCGGTCGCTCCCGTCGTTCGAAGAAGAGGGGATAATGTCCTCGTGGACGGTCTCGGATTATTTAAGGATGATAGGTATGTTGGAAAATTAAGCGCTGATTATAACATGCTCTTCGCCATGTCGAGGGGGAAATACAGGCAAGGCGAAATTTACATTAAGCTGGATTATCAGGATTTGGACGGTTCGGTCATGCTTGGCACGGTGAGTAGTGACAAGAAATTCAAGGTATGGCGCAAGCGGGCGGGAGGTTTTGTCGTCGAAATGCTTCTGGAAGTCAAAGGGGACATCATGGAGTATACGGGAAATGTTCCCCTAGGCAACTCTAGGGACATTCCAAAAATTCAGCAGGGAATATCCAGTTACATATCCGACAAGATGGAGCGGATGGTCGCTATCATGCAGGAGAAGGGCTCTGACAATGTAGGGCTCGGCAAGCAAATCCGCAACAGCATCAGCTATAAAGAGTGGAAGAGCCTGAATTGGGATGAGGTTTATCCGGAAGTAACTTTCCGTTGCACGGTCAAAACGAAGATCAAAAGCACCGGTGAAATCATGGAAGTTCCGGCATTTAAGCCTTGAAGCAAAAGAAAGACGCATTCGATAGCGGAATGCGTCTTTCCCGTTTAATGAATGAGCTTGCTTTCTTTGGCCTTCTTGACGAGTCCGGCCGCCAGCTGATTGATGATGCCTTTTAATGCGAGTCCTACGATCAATGTGATGGCTGCATATATGCACATGATCAGCAGGTCGTTTCGGACAATACTCCATATGATGCCGCCTACGGATTCCCGCATCATGCCGATACCGTAAGTAAACGGCAGAAAAGGATGAATGGCCCGGAAAAAAGCAGGTGTCGTCTGAATCGGGAATGTGCCCCCGGATCCGGCCAGCTGTAGGACGAGCAAGACAATGGCGAGCGCTTTACCAACATTCCCGAACACGGACACAAGCGTATACACAATCAGCATAAACACGGCGCTGTTAACGAGTCCGAAGACGACGAACCAGGGCTTGTCGACGACATAGGTTCCCAAAATGAACATATCTCCGGTGGTTACGCAGACAGACTGCAGCAGAGCAAGCGTCAGAAACGTGAAAAACCTGCCGAAATAAACCTCGTAGCTTTTATAGGAATGCTCTCCATGGACTTCGGTCGTCACCAGCGAGACCAAGAGTGTTGCCCCTACCCATAGCGCCAGCGTAGAGAAAAACGGTGACATGGCCGAACCGTAGTTCGGAATGGGATACAGTTGATTTTCCTTCAAAACCACCGGCTCGGCGAAAAACTGGCTTTCCAGCTGGAAATTGTTCTTGAGCAGGCTGATCACTTCCTGCAGGCTGCCTTCCGATTCAAACTCCCTCATTCGCTTAGCCAGCTCGGAGACCTTGGCTTCGACTGCGGGAAGCTCCTTTTGGATGTCACCAATGCCCTTTGTTCCAACGGTCAGGCCCTTGGAGGCATCATTCAATATTTTCTTTACATCCGGCACGCTTTTTAAGGCAGTATTTAGCACGGTACGTGTCTTTTCGGCGGTCTGCTGCGCTTTACGGATTCCACTAAGAATCGCGGGCTGGATTTCGCTGTCGTAACGGCCCAGGATATCACCTAGAATTTGCGAAGCATCACCCGACACTTGATTCAACCGGTCGACCAGATCGGAAGCGGGTTTTTCGCCTTTTTTCACAGCGCTGCTTATGCTATTCACCAAGGTTTGCTGCTGCTTCATTTTGTCCTGGACCTGCTTCAGCTTGGTGCTGACGAAGCCGAGCCGGTTTCCGGTCACCTTGTTCAGCTGATCAAACCAGTTGACAAGCTGTGACTGGACCTTTAATCCGAGGGTGAGACGGGACGAAACATGATCGAGCGTATCCGTCACGACGGAAGGATCGATATTCGGGTCCTTCAGCACGGAAGTGAGCTCCTGGGTCGAGAGGGCCGTCTGCTGAAGCAGCAGCAGATCCTGCTTCACATTCGGTCCGATGTCTTTGGCGGCATCAGATGCGGTGGAAAGGAAGGTATCCAGTCCGCCCGCGAACTCTTGACCGTTCTTCGCAATATCCGTTATTAAGGGAAGATTTTTTTGAGCTTCTGCCACGAGCTGATCGGTTTTATGTATATCTTCCGCGGCAACTTGAACGGCATGATTGATCTCGGGGAAGCTCTTTTCCAGTCTGAACACAAGAGAGCGTACCTTTTCGATCGTCGGCAGCTGCTCCTGCAGCTCGATGCCCAGCTCGTTAAAAATTTTGAAAATGGTGCCGTTGGCCGTTTTCACGAAGTTTTTGCTGACTTCCTGGATGATGCCGCTGGCTCCCGAAGATGTAATTTTAGGGGAAACCGCGTTTACCTTTTCATTGACATAATACAGAATCTCAGCTTTGGTGGGGTTGTCGGAAAGGACGGTTGCGATGGTTGCCGAAAAGCTTTCGGGAATGACGATGCTGGCATAATAATCGCCGTGACGTACGCCTCGCATGGCATCTCCTTCACTGACGAAGCGCCATCCAAGCTTGTGATTGTCCTTCAAGGAATTGACCACTTCATTGCCGAGGTTGATGGCTTTGCCTTTCAGCGTGGTGCCTTTGTCATTGTTAGCCACGGCAATGGCGATATCGCCTGTGTTGCCATACGGGTCCCAGGAGGCTTTGATGTTAAACCAGGCATACAACGAAGGCAGCATGACAAGTCCCAGAATGATGACCAGCGCCGCCCAGTTCGTTGCAATATTACGAATGTCCCTGCCAAAAATAAGTGCAATGTTTTTCATTGGATCGCCTACCTCGCCTATAAAACGGTTATTGTTACGTAAATTGAAATAACCAACTTTATTTCAATTTATATAGTATTTCATGGGGGTGCTGGGAACATACCCATAGACTGCATTTCCCCTGAATACCCACAAGTTAACCATCTTAGGCGGGAGCGAAACGATTACCAGTCCATCCGGCGGCTAAGCGAGGTGATATGTGCAAGATGATGGCGTCCGTGCCAGGCATAGAGGCCGAGATGACGGTCAAGTCTTGTCTTTCCGTTGACTGGATGTACATAGGAACGCTGCCAGTCTTCTTCCTTCAGATTTTTAAACAGCATCACCATACGCGCATGGATTCCATCCAGCATCTTGAGCGATATCTCCGGAGCGGGAGCAGTAGAGTCCGCAAGTTCGGCCCAGAGTGCTTCTTCGTAGGGCTTGATCACGGGTTCATCTTCGGTTAACGCGAGTTTGATCCGAAGCAGCGAATTCATATGGCTGTCAGCCAGATGATGCACCACCTGACGTACGGTCCAGCCGCCTGGCCGGTAAGGCGTATCGAGCTGTTCATCGTTCAAGTTGTGAACGGCATCCCTCACCTGACCCGGCAAAGCGCGAAGTTGATCGATCCAGTAGCTGCGTTCGGCCGGACTGACGGCCTCGGTTGCGGTAAATTCTCCGATCGGGTAACGGAAATCTGTACTCATCATATGTACCTCCTCAATTCGTTTAAGAATCCTTCCAAACCTGAAATGCCTTTGCTTATACTATATGACTGAACCTGGCGTAAAACGATTTTTTTCACAACTTTAACATAGCACGGGCCGAAGCCGCAGATTTTTTTCGATTCTTGAGCGAAAGACTGCAGTTCTCAAGGCGTATAGTATGTAATCGACCCATAAAAATAGGCCCCAAAAGGGGCCGGTTGCTCGGTGGTCTGGTGATGTTCTTACGTGAGGCAGCTCAAGGAATGTTATATCGCGCCAGCTCGGAAACCGTGACAAATCGGTAGCCTCTTTTCTTCAGCTCCGGCAATATTTCCTTGAGTGCATCAATGGTTTGAGTCTTTCCCTCGACATGGTCATGCATGAGCACGATGTCGCCGTTTCGGGCATTGCCCAGTACTTTATTGACGATCTTACGAATTCCTGGACGGTTCCAATCCCAGGTATCCTGGTGCCACGACCACATAACCACCAAATAGCCCTCTTTCTTGCAGGTCTCTATCATCCGATCGCTGTAATATCCCCCTGGAGGACGGAACAGATAAGACCTTTTTCCCGTTGCTTTGAATATCGCGTCCTGCGTCCGGCTAAGCTGGCTTGTAATGTTCTCTACCGAGCTTCTGCGGTTGAAATAAGCATGATCATAGGTGTGGTTGCCCAGTTCATGACCCTCGGCGACGACTCTTCGTGCAAGCTCCGGATTCTTTTCGACTTGTTTGCCTACGACGAAGAAGGTTGCCTTCGCATCGTACTGTTTTAGTAAATCCAGAATGTAGGTGGTTTCATCCGGGTCAGGTCCATCATCGAAAGTGAGTGCGATAACCTTTTCCTTATTGGGTATTTCCCAAATGACGTCCCCGCGTTGCTCGTAATATTCCCGGCCTTTATTTCCGGATGGGGATGCTGAGGCAATGGGTGATAGGACTTCCAATGCCAAAATGGCAGCACATGTGGCGAGCAGGAAGCGCCGTATGTAAATTTGCATGTATCGACCCTCCTTTATGAATTGAATTCATGGGCCCGTCCGTAAAGTCCGTTGCTAGTATGCGACAGGACCTGCGTAAACATACATCATAAGCAAGGATTAACGGCGGGAGCAGGCATTTTTCCCGGCTTCGTGCTACAATATTCTGGAACTAAGGGTATTCGGGAGGTCGTCATGTCTTATAAACAGATCAAATGGATGATTTTATTTGTACCGACCTTGACGGTTGGACTGTGGGAATATGTGCGTCACACGCTTTTAATGCCTTATTTATCTATGGAAGCTGGAAATTTTCTGACGCCCGTGTTTGTATTTTTGATTAGCATGACGCTGCTTAGCCAGCTATTTTACCGTTTGGAACAGGTGCAGGAGGAGCTGAACAAGGAGCGTGCGGAGAATGCGGCTTTGGCTGCAAGGGATCTGTTGGCACGGGAACTGCATGACGGCATTGCGCAATCATTGTTCCTATTATCCGTGAAAATGGACCGTGCTGAAGCTCGTCAGAAGAACACGCGGGAACGTTCCGATATGGAAGAGATGCGAAAGCTTGTTCATGAGGTGAACCGATATGTGAGACAAGCGATTGCGAACTTGAGGTTTCCGGCACAAACGGATGAGAAGGAATACGAGGATTCCATCAAATCGAGAATTGAGCATACGGCCATGGAGGCATTTATCCATCCTGACCTGGTGTGGACGATACCTGATCAATCCTTTACGGCCAAAGAGAAAGTCGAACTGCTTGCTTGCATCCGTGAAGCACTGCTCAACATTCAGAAGCATGCGCATGCAGACAGGGTATGGGTGACGGGAAGCGGCAATGAGGATGCTTGGACGGTGCGGATTGATGATAACGGAAGAGGAACGGAATTGGATCCATTTCAACTGAAAGACCGATACGGCCTGCGAATCATGAAGGAACGCGCGCAGGAGCTGAAATGGCGGGTAGATTTTATCTCCATGCCTAAGGGAAGCCGGGTCGAAATTCGAAAAGGGGATGAGATGACATGAACATATACCGGGTATTGATTGCGGACGATTCCACACATGCGCGTGAAGCCGTTGACGAAATTCTAGCCTCAGATGACTCTTTCGAGGTTGTAGGGCAGGCGACGAGCGGAGAAGAAGCGATTGCCATGACAGAAAGTCTCATGCCGGACCTGATTCTGATGGATATTCAGATGCAGGGAATCGGGGGGCTGGAAGCGACAAGACAGATCAAGCTTCAGTATCCATACGTCAAGATCGTGATTATCACCGTTTCCGATGATGCATCACATTTATTTGAGGCGCTCAAGCAAGGGGCGCAAGGATATTTGCTGAAAAATTTATCGCCATCGACCTGGATTGAATACCTTTGTGCCATCATGAGTGACGAAGCGCCGCTAAGCCGGGAGCTTGCCACGCAAATACTCAGGGAATTTCCGCTGGCATTGAAGAGCCCGGAACATCACGAGACATTAACCAACCGGGAGCGGGAAATTCTGAACTGGGTCGCCTCAGGCCTGACTAACAAAGAGATCGCTGCGGAGCTGCATATTTCGGATCAGACCGTAAAAAATCATCTTAAAAATATCCTTCAAAAGCTCCATCTCGAGAATCGGGTACAGCTGACGCGGTATGCTCTGGAAAAAGGCCTGGTCGGCCGCAAACCGGGCTTATTCACCAAGCTTTGGAAAGAGTAAAAAGCATATTTATCGGGACAATTAATCTGTTTAGGTGGGCGTAACGCAACAGCGTTGCGCCTTTTTGCTGTGTTCAACCGCTGGATGGATTGATCCATTAATGGGAATAATGAACTCATCGATCAACTGGGGGTGTACATATGTCAGGCGAGTCCTTTTTCGGAAGAACACAACAGCATGTTAAACATCCGAACAAGGTGTTGTCAGACCCATCGGTGAAAGAGACCCTGTCATCGGATTTAAAGAAAAACCTCCAAAAAATCAAGCATGATATGGGAAACAGCGTTGATTTAATCATTCGTGAGGTGGAGGCAGAGCATCTCGAACTCCAAATGGCTTTTATTTATATAGACGGTTTGGTAGATACAACGGCAGTATCCGAGTTTACCATCCAGACGGTTCTGGACGAGACTAGCCTCTTGAACGAAGCGGAGGAGAAACCTGGAATCGAAGAGTTTAGTAACCTATTTAAGCATAGGGCATTTTCCGTGGGTGAGATCAGCAAAAGCTCCGAGTGGAAGAGAATATACGATCATTTACTCTCCGGGGATACCGTTCTCTTCCTGAACGGAAACGAGGAAGTGATCATTGCGGGTACGCGTGGCGGCGAAAAACGATCTGTGACGGAGCCTGTATCACAGACGGTGATTCGCGGGCCCAGAGAAGGCTTCACGGAATCCATCCGTATCAATACGGCGCTCCTTCGCCGTAAGATCAAAAGTCCGAAACTGTGGCTTGAAGAGATGAAAATCGGTGAAATGACACAAACGGATGTCGGAATGATGTATATTCAAGGACTCGTTAAACCGGAAATTGTCGATGAGGTAAGGAAACGGTTGTGCAATATCCATATCGATGGAATCCTGGAATCCGGCTATATCGAAGAGCTGATCGAGGATACGAACTTCACCCTGTTTCCTACGGTATTCCACAGTGAGAGACCCGACGTGATTGCAGCCAATCTTCTGGAGGGACGGGTAGCGATTCTTGTTGACGGTACGCCGTTTGCCCTAATCGTGCCCAGTACATTCAATATGTTTTTTCAGGCAGCAGAGGATTATTACAATCGTTTTGATGTCGGAAGCTTGGTGCGTTTGCTGCGTTTCTTTTCCTTTTTCATCGGGCTGCTGCTGCCATCGCTATACGTTGCGATCATTACGTTTCATCAGGAAATGATTCCAACTTCCTGGTTGTTGAAGCTGGCCGTTCAGCGGGAGGGCGTTCCTTTTCCGGCCTTCATCGAGGCTATCATTATGGAAACCGTTTTTGAGATTCTTCGAGAAGCAGGTGTCCGTATGCCGAGGACCGTCGGAAATACGATATCCATCGTCGGCGGTTTGGTGCTTGGGCAGGCTGCCGTTGAAGCAGGCATCGTGTCTCCGGCGGTAGTTATTGTCGTATCTCTTACTGCGATCGCCAGTTTCGTATCTCCTGCCTATAACATCGGAAATACAGCGAGAATGCTCCGCTTTGTGTTTTTATTCGCGTCATCCTTTATGGGAATATACGGCATGGCCTGCCTGCTGCTGATCATGCTGCTGCACATGTGCAGTCTCAAATCGGTCAATGTGCCATACATGGCTCCTTATGGACCGACTATTCTGACCGATTTGAAGGATACCCTTATCCGCGTTCCGATGAATCTTATGAAGACCAGGCCCAAGATGCTCAGCGAAAATAACCCGGTACGCTTTCGCAAAGATTTTTCCGATGAAGATGCTAGCGGCAGCTCGAAAGGACAACCGTCCAACATATCAAGCACACAGTCTTCCGACGGCGCACCCTATTCATCACAAGAAGAACAAACTGAGCCTTCGAAGGAGTGACATGGAGCATGCTGAAGCGCTTTTGGCTGTTGCTGGCTTCTTTTACCCTGCTCCTGCCGCTGAGCGGATGCTGGGATAGCAAATACCTGGATGATCTATCGATCGTGCTCGCGATCGGTATTGATAAGGATCCGAAGAATGAGAAGAACATCAAAGTAACCCTGCAGGTTGTCGTGCCCAATCAGGTTGCGGATTCCCAAAGCGGCGGGAGCAAGGAAGGAATTCCGGTTACCAACTATACGGGAACGGGTGAGACACTGGTCAAGACCTTTCAAAGTATGACTCATCTTACGCCGCGCAGACTCTATTTTTCCCACAACCAGGTCATGATTATTGGAGAGGAAATGGCCCGTAAAGGAGTTGAAAATTTATTTGATATCGTTGACCGCGATCCGGAAATCCGGACGGATTTCGGTGTGCTTATTGCCAAGAATGGTACCGCGGAGGATACCTTGAAGACCATTACTACCATGGAAAAAATCCCCGTTCAGCAAATTTACGGCATGATCAAAACGCTCCATCAGAGAGTTGGATCTATTTATCCGGTTACGATCAGAGAATTGATCCAGTCCATAGAAAGCGATAAAGAGGACCCTGCCATTCCAAGCATTGAAATGATAGGAAATGCGAATGAGGCGCAAAAAAAATCCAATACGGAGCAAATAGAGCCGGAAAATTATCTGCGGATGGACTCGATGGCGATCTTCAGAGACGGTAAACTGATCGGTTTTTTAAGCGAGAATGATTCCAAGGGATTGACGATCGTCAAAAATAAGCTGAAACGGATGATCATTGAAATCCCGGTAGGGGAGAATGAAAAGGTTACGATCTCGCCGATTCACAACCAGACCAAAGTGGAAGCTGTGTTTCGCAATAATAAGCCGATGATCGTGATTAAAGTAGAGCACAAGGCGTCTGTATTGGATAATAAAAGCACCGCGATCAAGCTTCAGGATAACAATCAAATCCGTTGGCTCGAGAAGGAAGCGGAAAGAATCCAACGCAATCTCATCATGAGAAGCATGATGCAGCTCCAGAGAATGAACTGTGATTCGGCAGGTTATGCCAAATTCATCAATCAAACCAGCCCGAAATACTGGAACAAGAACAAGAAGGACTGGGAAGCGATCTATCCTGGCATTCCGCTGCGCGTAGATGTTAACGTCACGATCGTTGGAACGGGTATTCGCACCCGAACCTATCTCGGCGATAAATAACAACGAATATTTTAATGTGCGATTGGGGGTGGCCGAAATGAGTTCTTGGATAGGGATCGTAGTTTCGGCCCTGCTGATAGGGATTATCCAGGGGAATTATTTAAGGCGGGTCGCGAAATTACAGGATTTAATCGCAGCATCTTTGATTTTGACGGCCGGATTAGGACTGTACTTGCTGTTATTGTTTGAAGCGCCCATACCTACACTGACGAAATTGATAGACGAAATGATGGAACCGCTATATATGCCCATAGCGAAATGGCTCATGAAAGGATCAGGAAATGGATAAGGCAAAAATCACTTCCACTCAGTTTGCCATCCTCATGTATATGTACATCCTGGGGACAGCGGCGATTGTACAACCCCATACGATTGCGATCATTGCAGGCTCCGATGAATGGATGACCATGTTGCTGTCCACGTTTATTCAGCTCGGTTTCGGTTGGTTATACATGAAGCTGTCGTTGAAATATCCGGATCAAACCGTCGTGGAATACAGCCAGCAGATTCTCGGGAAGTTTGCAGGGTGGGTGATGGGTTTATTGTATTTGATTTTTTTTCTGATCTTGGACGCATATATCCTGCGCACTGTCAGCGGGTTTCTTGGGTCGGTCATCCTTTTCAGAACACCTCTGGATGTCATCAGTCTGGTGTATATGATCCCTGTTATTTATGGTGTCTTCTTGGGACTTGGGGTGATTGGGAGAGCAACAGAAATACTATTCCCGATTGCGATATTGGTCTTCGTTCTGTCCTCCATCATGCTGATTCCGAAAATAGAAGTGGGCAACCTGCTTCCGATTTTTCCAAACGGGGTCCTGCCTTCCGTTAAAGGGCTATACCCCATCATCGGATTTCCTACGATGGATGTCATTGTGGTCCTGATGTTGGTACGCTTCATCGTCGATAAGAAAAAAACAAGAAAGTATTTTTATATCGCTTCCGTCGCAGCTCCGTTTACATTGGTTCTGATTTCATTGTTTACCATTTCAGTACTTGGCGTCGAGGAAACGATACGTGCACCATACGTCGTGTACGATCTGGCCAAAGAAATCAGAATTGAACGGATTTTTGAACGGGTGGAAGCCGTTGTCGGCATCATTTGGATGAGTACAACATTCGTGAAAATTACACTTTGTTACTATGCCATCACGATAACGACGTTACAGCTGTTCAAGCTTACGTCATACAAGTTCGTCATCGTCCCGTTTCTGTTCGTGGTACTGCCGATGTCGAAATGGGTCATAGATAATCCCGCAGAGCTTGAGTACTTCCTGGGATATGTATATACGATCTTTGCCTTCTTTCCTTGCTTTCTGTTTCCTGTTCTTCTTCTTGTGCTTGGCTCCCTGAGACAACGGAAGAAGAAAAATGCAGCAGAGGGTCAGGGTCAGGAGCAGGTTCAGGAGAAGGAGCAGCAAACAAAAAGCCCGTCAGCCGAATAATCGGCAAGACGGACTTTTTTTTCCTTGCGAGAAGCTTATCGTCAGCCGATAATAATCCGGCCTTCGGGATAATTGTACAGATCTTTTTTACGATCCCGGGAAAGGGCATATATCAAAGTCAGCGGCCCGATCCGGCCGAAGAACATGAGGCATATGATCCAGACCTTCCCGAAGGAAGACAAATGCGTCGTCATGCCCATGGATAATCCGGTTGTTCCGAACGCCGAGGTAGACTCGAAGAGAATGCTCATAAAGTCTTGATGCTCGGTAACGGACAACAGCATGGAGAACACGATGATGAGCAGCAACGATAGCAGCGTCAGGGTGATAGCCTTATAGACGACATCCTTCGCGATCCTTTTACGGAACAATACGACGTCTTCACGTCCGCGCATCATCGAGTGGACCGCACCCAACAAGAGAACGAAGGTCGTGATTTTGATGCCGCCGCCTGTCGAGCCCGGAGCGGCTCCCGTAAACATCAGGAGAATCAGCATAAACTGCGTGGATTGACGGAATGAGCCGATATCGAGCGTCGCCACGCCTCCGGAACGGGTGGTTACCGACTGAAACATGGAGGCAAGGAACTTGCCGCCGCCATGGAGCGGCTTAAGCGTGCTCGGGTTGCTGAATTCCATGGCAAATATGACAAGCGTGCCAACCACAATCAGCGTCAGGGTTGCCGATAGAACCACTTTACTGTGCAGCGACAGTTTGCGTGTGTTCGGAAAATCGATGAGATCAGACAGCACGATAAAGCCGATGCCTCCGAGGAAAATGAGACCCATCATGACAATATTGATGTAGGGATCGTTTACGAAAGGCACCATGCCGCTGAATGGACCGTTTATCGTCCCCATCAGATCGAAGCCGGCATTGTTAAACATGGAAATGCTGTGAAAAATACCGAAATACACCGCGTTGCCAAAGGAAAGATCAAGCGAGAAATAAAAATGGATTGCCAGCAGCAGAGCTCCAGCGAGTTCGACCAGCAATGAATACAGGATAACCTTCTTTACCAGCCGGACAACGCCGTCAATCGTGCTATGATTAAGAGCCTCCTGCAATATCAGCCGCTCGCGCAGCGAAATTCTTTTGTTCAGTACCAGAGCGATTAGCGTGGCCATGGTCATGAACCCGATGCCGCCAACTTGGACCAGCATGACAATGACGACTTGTCCGAAAGTTGAAAATGCCGTCCCGATATCCAGCACCGTCAGACCCGTCACACAGGTGGCCGAGGTTGCCGTGAACAAGGCGTTCAGGAAGGGAATCCTCAACCCGTTCGCGGAGGATATAGGCAAGGATAGTAAAAACGTTCCGAGCGTAATGATCAGAAAAAAACCAATCACCAGAATTTTGGCTGGCGTCAGTATATTTTTCGTTAATTTCTTGGCTTGAATGACATGTCACCTTCTTCATTATACGTTCCTCATATTGTACCCAATTATTTGCCGATTGTCTTGGCTGAAGAACGAATAATAAGTTCGGAAGGTAAAATCACCTTTCTGGCTTCTGGCTGAGAGCTTCCCTGGATCCTTTCGACGAGCAGCTGGATGCCCATGGCACCGAACTGATATGCGGGCTGGGCGGCAACGGTAAGGAACGGGTCAAGTGCGGATGACAGATCAAGATCGTCAAAGCAGACGACCGACATATCCTCCGGTACGCGGATTCCGCGTTTTCTGAGTGCATTGATGACTCCAACCGCCAGAAAGTTGTTGGCTGCAAAAATCGCGGTAGGCGGTGAAGGGTGCTCGAGCAAATGGCTGAGCTGGTCTTCATCTTTGTATTCACGGTAGCTTTTATGAACGACAAGCTTATCGTCGAGCTCGATACCGTGAAGCTGAAGTGCTTCGGCATAACCTTGGTAACGCAAACGGGCGGTGGACACATCAAGCGAGCCATTCACAAGCGCGATACGGCTGTGGCCTAGGCTGATCAGGTAATCCACCAAATTTCTTGCTCCCTGTTTACTGTCCCCGGAAACAATATCGGATTCGATACCCGGAACGGCTCTGTCCATGATGACAAAGGGAATGTTATGGGCGCGAAGTTTTTCGAGATGCTTCAGGGAGTGATCGCCCGCAGGGGCGAAGAGGACGCCGTCGACACGCGTCGAGAGAATCATGTCCACATAATCCTGTTCCTTGTTATAGTCCTCATCGCTATTTCCGAACAGGAGGCGGTAACCAAGCTTTTTGGCGCTGTCTTCGGCACCGCGGGCAAGGCTTGTATAGAACGGGTTCGTAATATCCGTAATCAGTAAGGATAAGATCTGGGTTTGCTGCAGTACAAGACTGCGCGCGTTGGAATTAGGGATGTAGTTCAGCTCTTCCATGACTTTTTTGACCCGTTTGCGTGTCTGTTCGCTAATTCGTCCCGTATTATTAATCACCTTGGAGACGGTCATTGCGGATACGTTGGCTTTTTCAGCAATATCATAAATGGTAACCATATGTAACCCCTTCTTGTATCTATATTGTTCTCATTCTAAAAGAAAATACGGATTGACAGCAACCGTTTTCATTGCTATTTTAAAGTTATCGATAACCTCATTATACATCAATGAAGGCAAAATAAACTACAGCAACCATGCAGCTCTATTTTTGTGAAGATCATGAAAGAATAAATCTGGAGGATCCTGTTTGTATTGCAAAATGAAAGCTGTATTATTTTTATGAATAGGGTTATCGATAACCCTAACGAATGAGCATTGATTCCCATTAACTTATCCATGAGGAGGAAGAAACAGTTATGACAACGAAGGAAGCAAGATGGAAGCAGGAATTTCCTAAAATCGGTATTCGCCCAACCATTGATGGAAGAAGAAAGGGCGTACGTGAATCACTGGAAGATATGACCATGAATCTGGCTAAGTCGGTTTCTTCGTTCCTGAGCGAGAATCTTCGTTACCCAGATGGCTCGAAAGTGGAATGCGTGATTGCAGATTCGTGCATCGGCGGTGTGGCTGAAGCGGCGGCCTGCGCCGATAAATTTGTCAAAGCCGGGGTAGGTGTATCCATTACCGTTACTCCTTGTTGGTGTTATGGTACGGAAACGATGGATATGGATCCTTCCATTCCGAAAGCCATATGGGGCTTCAACGGAACAGAAAGACCGGGTGCGGTATACCTTGCCGCCGTATTGTCCGCCCATGCCCAAAAAGGCTTGCCTGCCTTCGGCATCTATGGCAGAGATGTACAGGATCTGAGCGATCCTTCGATCCCTGAGGATGTGCAGGAGAAATTGCTGCGCTTCGCGAAAGCGGGAATGGCAGCTGCTTTGATGAAAGGGAAGTCCTACTTGGCCATCGGTTCGGTATCCATGGGTATTGCGGGCTCGATGATCGACCCGGATTTCTTCCAGGAATACCTGGGTATGCGCAACGAGTACGTAGATATGTCCGAAATTACACGCCGGGTTGAAGAGGAAATCTACGATCCGGAAGAATATAAAATGGCATTGGCTTGGGTGAAAGAAAACTGTTCGGAAGGTCCGGACAACAATCCTGAACATATTCAGGCTACGCGTGAGAAGAAAGACAAGGATTGGGAAATGGTTGTCAAAATGACGCAGATCGTCCGCGACTTGATGGTAGGCAACGAGCGTCTTGAAGAGCTCGGCTTTGCCGAAGAAGCCATGGGCCACAACGCGATCGTCTCCGGCTTTCAAGGGCAGCGCCAATGGACAGATCACTTCCCGAACGGCGATTTCCATGAAACGATTCTGAATTCCTCATTCGATTGGAACGGCATTCGCGCACCTTATCTGGTTGCAACGGAAAATGATAGTTTGAACGGCGTATCTATGCTGTTTGGCAATCTGCTGACCAATACAGCTCAAATCTTCGCGGACGTGCGCACCTATTGGAGCCCCGAAGCCGTGAAACGTGTGACGGGACATGAATTGACAGGCCTTGGGCAAAACGGTCTTCTCCATCTGATTAACTCCGGTTCGGCTGCGCTGGATGGCACGGGTGAGCAGATGAAGGACGGCAAGCCAGTGATGAAACCTTTCTGGGAGATCACCGAAGAAGACAAGAATAACTGCCTGAAAGCTACCTCTTGGCGTCCTGCGGCAGTGGAATATTTCCGCGGCGGCGGCTTCTCTTCCGATTTCCTGACACGCGGCGGGATGCCTGTAACCATGTCGCGTCTGAATCTGGTCAAAGGTCTGGGTCCTGTCCTTCAAATCGCTGAAGGCTACACCGTAGAACTGCCGGAGGATGTACATGACAAGCTCGACAAACGTACAGATCCGACATGGCCTACGACCTGGTTTGCGCCGAACCTTACCGGAGAAGGATCGTTCAAGGATGTGTACTCCGTTATGGATAACTGGGGAGCCAACCATGGTTCAATCAGCTACGGCCATATCGGCGCAGATCTGATTACGCTGGCATCCATTCTTCGCATTCCTGTCAGCATGCACAATGTCAACGCCGAGCAAATCTTCCGTCCTAGAGCATGGGGAATGTTTGGCACCCATGATCCTGAAAGTGCGGACTATCGCGCTTGCCAGAACTTTGGACCGATGTACAAGTAATTCGGCTTGAATCAGATCATTTGAATTAAAGGGAAGGTAACCCGATCCAAACAGGTCAGCCGGAAACTTTAGTTCATTTCGTATAGATGAGGTGATGAAGTGGGCACACAATCATTGCAAATGATGGCGGTGGATTTCGGCGCAAGCAGCGGCCGGGCGGTGACCGGTCATTTTGACGGCGAGCGTCTGTCGATTCAGGAGGTACACCGTTTCGCCAATGAACCGGTCCAGCTGGGCGATAGGCTGCATTGGGATTTTCTCAGGTTGTTTCATGAACTCAAACAGGGGATGGTGAAGGCCAAGCAGCAGCTTGGCCGCACTCCTGCCTCGATCGCCGTGGATACCTGGGGCGTGGACTACGGCTTGGTTGATCCGAAAGGACAACTGGTGGGCAATCCTGGCCACTACCGGGATTTGCGGAGCGAGCCGGCCATGCGGGAAGCATTAAAGCTGATTCCTGAAGCTGACCTATACGCTCGAACAGGCATCCAATCCTCCAGTATTAATACGGTGTATCAATTGCTTGCGGAAGAACAGCTTTCTTTCGGGCAGAATGCCGGTGACTGGCGGATGCTCTTCATGCCGGACTTATTCCATTATTATCTGTCCGGCGTCATGGCCAGTGAATATACGATCGCTAGTACAAGCGGACTGCTGGATCCGGTAAAGAGGGATTGGAATATCCCGGTTATGGAAACCCTCTCGCTTCCGCCATCGCTGTTTAATCCGATCATTATGCCGGGTACACGTGTAGGGGAGCTTCGGCCGGATATTTGCGCGGAGTTGTCCGTTGATGGAATGCCTGTGATCGCAGCTTCCGGTCATGACACGGCTGCGGCGGTAGCGTCCATTCCTGCAGAAGCCAGCCGTTATGCCTTTATCAGCAGCGGAACATGGTCTCTGATGGGTATAGAGCTGGATGAGCCGATACTTACGGAACGAAGCCGACAACTTCTCTTCAGCAACGAGGGAGGCGCGGAAGGGAAAATCCGTTTGCTCAAAAACATTATGGGACTGTGGCTGTTGCAGGAATGCCGTCGTACCTGGGCGATGGAAGGATATCAGCTTGGCTATGCCGAGCTCACGGAAATGGCGGAACATGCTCCGCGGAATTCAAGTTATATTGATGCTGGAGATGCTGTATTTCTGCCGCCTGGAAACATGCCGCAGCGAATTCAGGAATACTGCCGTGCTACCGGGCAACCAGTTCCGCAATCGCGTCCAGAAATCGTCCGGTGCATATTGGAGAGCCTTGCTTTTAAATATAGACAGACTTTAGGTGAAATCGAAGAATTGACCGGGGAACGCCTGGAACATATCCATATGGTGGGAGGCGGGATTCAGAATCGTCTGCTCTGCCAGCTGACCGCAAGCGTAACCGGCAAAACCGTGATCGCAGGCCCGGTAGAGGCAACCTCCATCGGCAATTTGATGATGCAGGCTAAGGCTCATGGCGAGGTTCACAATCTGGCGGAAATCCGCCAGGTGGTCCGGCAATCCTTCCCGCCTGAAACCTATCTTCCCCAAGATGCAGATGAATGGGAAGAACGTTACCGGAAATATCACCAGTTGCTGGTGCGTCACTAAAAGGCTGGAAGCGGAGGCCTGATACATCCGCTGCAAACCAATGGATAGGAGAGTGTGTTGGAGAGATGACACAATCACTGGAACAGAAAGTGCGGGAAGAACTCACGCTTTATGCCCGCAAGATCGTAGCGAAAGGTTTGGTTGTAGGGCCCGGAGGCAACATTAGCGCCAAGGCAGACGGCTTGATGCTGCTGTCGCCAAGCGGCTTTGCTCTGGAGGATATTGAACCGCATCAATGGATTCGCGTGGAGATTGAGTCCGGTAAAGTGCTCGATACAGATGTGCGCCCTTCGTCGGAAGTACTGATGCATCTTTTTGCTTACCGTGAAAATCCGGCTGTTCAGGCTATCGTCCATACGCATCCTGCTTATTGCATTGCATTGACACTGGTCTCCAAGGAGCTGCCGATGCTGTTCCCGGATCAGGCTGCGCTGGTGGGCGAAGTGACGTTCGTACCTTACGTGGTGCCAACAACTGATGTGCTGGCGAACGCAGTAGCAGCCAAGGTTGTCGACTATAATTCAATCCTGCTGGAAAACCACGGACTTGTAACGACAGGTAAAAATCTGCGTGAGGCTTATTACCGTACTGAGGTTGTCGAGGAAAGCGCCAAAATTTATCTTGCTGCCAAGGCTGCAGGTACGCCGAAAGTACTTACTGATGCAGAGTATAAAGAGATCCAATCTTTGGAAAGCGAAGCGTACCGGGTTCAGCTATTGCAGAAATTACAGTGAAATTATAATTAAACAGTGCTGAATACTTGACATTAATCTTCATCATCCTGTAATGTATGGAAAAACAAACTTGAAAGTTTGCCATACACGAGAAAAGCTGTGACCAAGATCCAAGTTCATTGAATCCCCGTTGTGCCTCAGAGAAGAAACTTTCATTCTGTATGGTTCGTGCACGGTATGAGCTTCTATAAGACTTGCGAGCTGCCGGATGAAAGAATTGCAGATTTGAGTATTCCAGGCCGGGAGAAGCCCGTTATTTTGACTTTAAGAATAGATTCGTGCTGCCATAAGCAGAAGCGAGCCTATTTGAATACAGGGTGGTACCACGAAACACATTCGTTCCCTTAAAGGACGGATGTGTTTTTTCGTATAATGCTTTGTAAAGTGATAGGATTCGAATTCTCTCAATTACTTCCGGTGGTTGGAAGAGAATATGTTAAGACTTTAATGCTTTATATCAGCACATCGGGCGCCGAAATGAGATACCTACCCAGCTACATAAAAGGTTATACGAGATTCAAACATTATAAAAGGGGTGCAGGTTCATGAAGAAAAAGACATTCAGCAAGCTGCTTATCGGTTTATTTGCGGTGGCGGTCGTTGCTACAGGTTGCTCAAGCGGGGGAAGCGGAAGCAAGGCGCCGGAGAAAAAGGTCGTCGAAGGCGTGCCTGACAACATTGCCAAAGACGATCAAGTGAAAATCATGGTTGTCCGTAAAATTGGCGGAGATGATCATACCGCGCAGTTCCTGGCCGGTGCCAAGCAAGAGGGTACATCCATGGGATTCACGGTGGATACCTTCTCGGCAAACGGAGACACAGCCAAGTTCCACGATGCCATCTCCCAAGCGCTGGAGAAAGATTATGACGGATTCATTATTTCACATGGTGATGATGCGGCAACGGTGGAAGACGTGAAGAAGATTACGGCAAAAGGCATTCCGGTCGTAGCATTTGACTCCAATCCGGAATTGGCGAATGTACAGGGCGTAACCCTTACTTCCCAGGATGATGAAAACTTAGCCAAACTGGCATTGACTCAAATGAACGACGAACTTAAAGGACAGGGTAAGATCGTTTACCTGTGGGTCGATGGGTTCCCGCCGATGGTAAGACGTAACGCAGTGTATAAGGAATTTATGACAGCGAATTCCGGAATTCAGGAAATCGAGCGTTTCGGTATAGCTTCTGCCGATACATCCGTACAAACACAAAATGCCGTTGCGGCGATGCTTACCAAGCATAAAAAGGGCGAGATCAGCGCGATTTTTGCCACTTGGGATGCTTTTGCGATCGGAGCGGCTCGCGCGGTCAAAGAAGCGGGACGCGATGAGATCAAAATTTACGGAATCGACGTTTCCAATGCCGACTTGCAAATGATGCAGGAAGACAAAAGCCCTTGGGTTTCAACGGCTGCAGTGGATCCGAAAGTCATCGGACAAGTTGATGTTCGTATGCTGGTGAAGAAAATTGCGGGTGAAGAAGTGCCTCAGACCTATGACCTGGCAGCAACATTGATTACACAGGATAAGCTGAAGACAGCCTCTGAAAGCGTGAATATGGTCAATCTTGCAAAAGTTATGCCGGGCTGGGGCGAAAGCGACGCTTTTGAGGAGCCTTGGATGAAGAACTTGAAAGAAGCTTACGCCAAATAACATAACAAACAGGGCTGAATAGGCCGAACACAGGTTAAGGGAAGTGCTGTTTGACAGCACTTCCCATACTTGCGATGAAATCCTTTTTTAGAAGGTGAAGAGATGGGCGAAGGCAAGCCAATAAAGCTGCAAATGAAGGACATTTCTATTGAGTTCCCCGGTGTTAAGGCACTGAAGAATGTTGATTTTATGACCATGACGGGTACTTCGCATGCCTTGATCGGTGCCAATGGCGCAGGCAAGTCTACGCTGATGAAGGTTCTTTCCGGTGCATACGGTCATTATACCGGTGAAATTTACATTGATGATGAACCGGTACAGATCCGGAATCCCAAAGATGCGAAAGACTTGGGGATTCAAATCGTATATCAGGAAGTCGATACCGCTTTGGTACCTTATTTAACGGTAGGCGAAAACATCATGCTGGATTATAGCGTGAATGATATGGGCAAAAAACAGGTTGTTTCTTGGGGATATATTCATAAACGCTCCAAGGAAATTTTGGACAAGATGAACGTCAAGGTTCCCTCCAAGAAGCTGGTCAGCGAACTGACGCTGGCAGAGAAGCAGATGGTGCTGATTGCTAGAGCCATTTCCAAAACGTGTCGTTTTCTCATTCTCGACGAACCGACAGCGCCTTTAAGTCATTCAGAGACGGAAGAGCTGTTTCGTATCGTCAGGGATCTCAAACAGGAACATGTCGGCGTGATTTTTATTTCTCACCGTCTTCCGGAACTGTTCGAAATTTGCGATGATATTACCGTCATGAGAGACGGGGAATTTGTCGTGAATGAGAGCATGAGGGAGATAAATCAGAATCAGGTCGTTGAGTATATGCTGGGCCGTAAGCTGGGGGATCAATTTCCTCAGATGGACATTCAGAAAGGCGAAACGATATTCGAGATCCGAAACTTCAGCGATGGAGAGAAGGTTCACGATATTAACATTCATGCCAAAAGAGGCGAGATTATTGGTATAGCCGGTCTGGTAGGCGCCGGGAAGACAGAGCTGTGCAAGGCGTTGTTTGGGCTCGGGCGGGCGAATTCGGGAGATATCATTCTGCACGGCAAGAAGCTGCGGCTCCGCAGCCCGCACGATGCGGTCAAGCAGGGGATTGCACTTGTCCCGGAAGAACGGCGCAAGGAAGGGATTTTGGTGGGCGAGTCGGTGGCTACGAACCTTACAGCCGTCAACTTGAAGAAATTTTCTAGGATGAATCTATTCTTGAACTTCAAGAAGGAGAAAGAGGCAGCCCGCGAAATCATACAGAATCTGGGGATCAAGACGCCAGGCGAGAATGTGAGATTACAGAACCTGTCCGGCGGGAACCAGCAAAAGGTGGCCATCGGTAAATGGCTCATGACGGAAGCAGAAGTCTATATTTTCGATGAACCGACCAAAGGCGTCGATGTAGGTGCCAAGAAAGATATATTCGAACTGATATTCCAGCTCGCGCAGCGGGGGAAATGCATTATCTACGCATCCTGCGAGTTATCGGAGATGATGGGAATCACGGATCGCATGTATGTGCTCTATGACGGCATGATTGCGAAGGAACTGCAAACGAGTGAGACCAACGAAGAAGAAATATTGTTCTATTCCACGGGAGGAAAGTAAGCATGAATACAGCCAAAACGATCCAAACCTCGAAGGCTCCCAAGTCATTTGGATTTTTTGATTTCTTATACAAATACGGTACTCTGATCACGATTGCTCTTCTCATCATCGTCTTTGGGGTGATGTCCGACAGTTTCCTGCAGCCGTCCAACATCATTAATATACTTCGTTCCATTTCCATCGTGACCATCATTGCCATCGGGATTACCATTTCGTTGTCCGTCGGCGGATTTGACCTCTCGGTCGGCTCCGTCGCATCCTTTGCCAATGCGCTGGTCATTTCCATGTTCGTATGGCACGGGCAGGGCGTTTGGATGAGCATCATTTTAACGATTCTGATCTGTTTGACGGCAGGAATTATCAATTCCTTCATGATCGTCAAGTTGAAAATTCAGGACATGCTGCTTACGCTGGCCATGATGTTCGTATTTCAGGGGATAGCGCAGACCTATACGAAAGGTGCGACCTTGTCCCAAAACATGATTATGCCGGACGGGTCGTTTTCAACGGGGATCATTAGCCCCATGTTCGCGAAAATTGGTCAAGTTCCATGGATTATTATTATCATGCTTGTCGTGGTTGCCATTGTTCATGTATTCCTGACATACACCAAGCACGGACGTTATATGTACGTTATTGGAGGCAACAGGGAGGCTGCGAAACTTTCCGGGATACCCGTGAACAAGTATCGCGTCGCAGCGTATCTCTTGTCGGCCGTGTTTGCAGCGATCGGCGGGATTATACTGGGCGCCCGCGTGATGACGGCTGAAGTCAATTCAGGCGCTCCTTACCTGATGGATTCCGTTGCCGCGGCTTATATCGGTTTTGCCGTCCTGGGCGCCGGAAAGCCGAATGCAATCGGCACGTTCGTAGGTGCTGTTTTGATCGGAATTTTGCAAAATGGACTGGTTATGCTGAGCGTTCCGTATTATGCTATGGATATTGTCAAAGGTACGGTTCTCGCATTTGCGCTTGCCATCACGTATTACAAAGCCAAATAGATCATATGACCCGCAAAAAACAACTTGTTTCAAGAAACTTGAGAGAGTAAACAGGAGTTCAATGGGTATAGATGAGGAGAGTGGAACGCATGCATCAATACACTGAATATTTTACGATGAACGAATCCGATGTGCTGAATTACGCGTTAACCCAATTGGATGTTTTTGATCGGGATGCCAAGCTCACATGCAAAGAGATCGGGGACGGCAACCTGAACTATGTGTTTCTCGTCGTTGATCCTGCCAGCGGCAAATCTCTCATCATCAAGCAAGCAGGCCCTGTGGCGCGGATTTCGGCCGATATTGAAGTGTCGACGGACCGCAACCGGATTGAGAGCGAAATTTTAAAAATTCAATATGAACTTGCTCCAGGATTGGTGCCGAAATTCTATAAATATGATCCCGTGATGAATTGCTGCGTGATGGAGGACTTGTCCGATCATGACATCATGAGAAAAGCGCTGCTGGAGCATAGACAGTTCCCGTTGTTCGCAGACCATATCACCACGTTCATGGTGAATACGCTGCTTCTTACTTCTGATGTGGTCATGAACCATAAGGAGAAAAAGGACTTGGTGAAAAGCTTCATTAATCCGGATCTTTGCGAAATTTCAGAGGATCTGGTGTATACGGAACCGTTTTATGACTGCCCGCGCAATGATATATTCGAACCTACCCGCAATTTTGCGAAATCATATTTGTGGGAGGATGAGGCACTGTTGCTGGAGACGGCCAAGCTGAAGTTCGAATTCATGAGTCATGCGCAGTCTCTGCTGCACGGTGACCTTCATTCCGGCTCTATTTTTATTAAAGACGATTCAACGAAAATCATAGACCCTGAATTCGCCTTTTACGGACCGGCCGGGTATGATATCGGCAATGTGATCGCCCATTTGCTGTTCGCATACGTGAATGCTGACAGCGTGATGGAGGATACATCCAAGCGTGAAGAGCAGAAGGCGTGGCTTCTCTCCAGTGTGCGCGACGCGATAGATATGTTCCGTGAAAAGTTCCTAAACCTGTTCCGGGAAAAAGCAACTGACCGCTCAGCGCAAATCCCGGGTTTCGATATGTACTATTTGAATGAGATAATTCAAGATACGGCGGCCGTTACGGGGCTGGAGCTGTGCCGAAGAACGCTGGGACTAGCTCACGTAAAGGATATAACATGCATTGAGGATGCCGTTGTAAGAGCCCATGCGGAGAAATTCTGCCTGATCATGGGGAAAAAGTTCATTATGGAACGTTCCGGCATGGTGACGGGTGAGGATTTCGTTCGTGTGGTGACCGAGTGCATCGGCGCAAAGGAAGTACACATCTAAGGAGGTATCAAAAGATGGAGAACAACCGGACGGAGTTTACAATGATTCAATCCGTTATGCTGGATGACGCTAATGATACGCTTTTGATCCTTGATCAAACGCTTCTCCCAAACGAAAAAGTCTACCTGCATGTGAAGGAAATGAAGGATGTATGGGATGCCATCTATAAGCTTAAAGTGCGGGGGGCTCCAGCCATCGGGATTGCGGCGGCTTATGGTCTATATTTAGGTACCAAAGCATCCAAGGCGAACACGTATCAGGAACTGCAAAAGGATTTTATTGAAGTCAAGACGTATCTGGCTTCATCAAGACCGACCGCGGTGAATCTGTTCTGGGCATTGAATCGTATGGAAAACCGTTTCTTACAGGAGGCGGGCAAGACCTTGGCAGCAGTCAAGGAAGCGCTCCGTCAGGAAGCGGAAGAAATCCGTGAGGAAGACGAGCGGGTATGCGAGAGCATAGGCAAACACGCGTTGTCCCTGTTGAAAGAGAATTGGGGAATTCTCACCCACTGCAATGCAGGAACGATAGCTACAGCCAAATACGGCACGGCGTTGGCGCCTATCTATTTGGGGCAGGAGCAGGGCTACAACTTCAAGATATATGCAGACGAGACCCGTCCGCTTCTGCAGGGAGCTCGCCTGACTGCCTGGGAGCTGAAGGAAGCCGGAGTAGACGTCACGTTGATCTGCGACAATATGTCCTCGATCGTGATGAAGGAAGGCAAAGTCCAGGCGGTGCTTGTGGGCTGCGACCGTGTGGCTGCCAACGGCGATACGGCCAATAAAATCGGAACCTCCGGTGTAGCTATCCTGGCAAAACATTATGGCATCCCGTTCTATGTATGCTCGCCGCTCTCAACGATTGACCTGGAATGCAAGACGGGTGACGACATCCATATCGAATTGCGCGCGGATGAAGAAATAACCAGCCAATGGTATGAGAAGCCGATGGCGCCAAAAGATGTACAGGTATATAATCCAGCGTTCGACGTAACGGATCACTCGCTGATTACAGCAATCGTGACGCAAAACGGTATCGCTTACGCGCCTTTTGACGAAAGCCTGCCGAAGATGTTTGCTCAAAAGTGAATTTTCCACAGACGAAAATCCCGCTTGTTCCGATCACATTTGTGTTGCCGGATAAGGGGGTTTTCTTTGTAATGCTTGACATCATTCTTTCCGATCCTGTAATGTATGGAAAACGACCTAGGTTCGTTATACATGTTGAAATGCTATGATCAAGACCCACAGTTCATGAAGTCCCGCTGTGCCCAGAGAAGAAACCCTTGGCTGGAAGGTTTCGCACGCGTCATGAGCTTCCCTATCTTGTGAGCTGCCGGAAGAAAGAAGCTGCAGATTTGAGTATTCCCGGCCGGGTAACCCCCGTTATGTCGCCATGAGGATGGCTTCGAAATGCCCAAGCGCTATCGAAGCCGTTAAAATAGAGGGTGGTACCACGAACACATTCGTCCCTGAACCGGACGAATGTGTTTTTTTGCATACTTTTTAAATCATTTCAAGGAGATGAGCGTCATGAGACAAAAACAAATGCTGCTTCCCACGCTTCGGGAAGCTCCTGCGGAGGCTGAGGCCCTCAGCCATCAGCTGCTGCTTAGAGGTGGTTACATCCGGCAGCTCGCTGCAGGCATATACAGTTATTTGCCGCTCGGAACCCGCGTATTGCATAAGCTGGAACATGTGATTCGAGAGGAAATGGAGGCTTCCGGATTTGATGAACTGCTGATGCCGGCGATGCAGCCTTCGGAGCTGTGGGAGAAGTCGGGAAGATATACGGAATATGGCCCGGAGCTGATTCGGCTCGACGACCGCCATCAGCGCGGCTTCGTGCTTGGTCCGACGCATGAGGAGGTCATCACCTCGCTGGTAGCGGCTGAAGTGAACACTTACAGGAAGCTGCCGCTGCGGCTATACCAGATTCAGACGAAATTCCGAGACGAGCGAAGACCCCGGTTTGGACTCCTGCGCGGAAGGGAATTCCTGATGAAGGACGCGTATTCGTTTGATACGGACTGGCCGGGATTGGATGCATCCTATCGACTCATGGTTGAGGCGTACCACAGGATTTTCGAAAGATGCGGTCTCCTCTTCAAGGCAGTAGAGGCGGAGGCAGGTTCGATTGGCGGCGAAGGCGAAACGCTTGAATTTATGGCGCTTGCCGAGATTGGGGAAGATACAATCGTTTCATGCCCATCTTGCCATTATGCGGCGAATCTGGAGAAGGCGGTCTTTCGCCAGAAGCAAGATTCTAAACTTCCGCTTACGGTTGTTCCGGATATGAAGGAAATCTACACGCCGGATACGAGAACGATTGAAGAATTAAGTGCCTTTTTAGGTGAGAAGCCGGAGTCTTTCTTGAAAACGATGATATATATGGCGGATGATCAGCCGGTTGCCGTTGTGGTTCGCGGAGATCATGAAGTGAATGAATTTAAGCTGAAGAATGCGCTGAGTGCCGCGAATGTGGAGTTGGCGGATGTGGAGATGGTGGAGAAAATCACCGGTGCGCCTCATGGTTTTGCCGGACCTGCAGGCTTGTCCATTCCCGTATATGTGGATATGGATGCTGCAGCTGTACGGGACGGAATGGCAGGAGCAAACCGCAAGGACTACCATGTCCGCCATCTGAGCATAGGCCGGGATTTCGAAGCCGTGGAAACAGGAGATTTCCGGAATTCTGCATCAGGGGATTGTTGTCCGCATTGCGGTGAGGGTTTGGCATTCAGCCGCGGCATTGAGATCGGGCATGTCTTCAAGCTGGGGACCAAGTACAGCAAGTCGCTCGGTGCGACGTTTACCAATCAGGAAGGCAAAGAAGACCTCATGATTATGGGGTGTTACGGGATCGGTGTTTCGCGCTTGATGTCGGCGGTTGCTGAGCAATATCAATCGGAAGCCGGAATTTGCTGGCCGTTGTCGTTGTCCCCGTTCCAGATTCACATTATTCCGGTATCCATGAAGGACGCTGCTCAGGCAGATCTGGCGGAGGAACTGTACAACAAACTACGTCAAGCCGGAATAGATGTGCTGTTGGATGATCGCGATGAGCGTCCCGGAGTAAAGTTCAAGGATGGGGATCTGATTGGAGCTCCGCTGCGCATTATCGTCGGCAAGGCCGCTTCCGAATACCAGGTCGAGTGGGTGAACCGGTTGGACGGAAATGAGAAGGAAATGATCGACGCAGAGGAAGCGTTAGCCAGAGTGAACGAGATTTGTTCCTCTTTTGCGGGTAGACTATAATAAAGGAATTATATGAAGACGAGGTAATATTGGAGGAAAAACAACATGACGATCAGACCGGCAACACGTGAAGACGCAAAACAAGCAGCAAGACTGCTGTATGACGCTTTGCATG
This sequence comes from Paenibacillus dendrobii, assembly GCF_009807035.1. GTDB lineage: Bacteria > Bacillota > Bacilli > Paenibacillales > Paenibacillaceae > Paenibacillus_AQ > Paenibacillus_AQ dendrobii. Next base: position 1,482,136 of record NZ_WUBI01000001.1, on the reverse strand, counting down.
ATGTGGCTCATCAGCTGACAGGGGAAGAACAAGAAGAGAATGTCGTTCAGGTGCTGGAGGAATATTTTGCTGCAGACAAGGGACGTCTTTCTCATCGCCAGGCGATTACGAAAGAAGTGGACGGCGAGGTTGCGGGTGTCATTATCGTCTACGGTGGAGATCAAATTGCGGAATTGGATCAGCCCATGCTCGATCGGCTGCGGTCAATGAAAAACGATCCCTCCCTTGTACTGGATAAGGAATCGGATGAAGATGAGTATTATATTGACACATTATCGGTTTCCCCATCATTCAGCGGGCAGGGGATTGGCACCAAACTGATCCATGCGGCCGAGGAAAGAGCCAAGGAACGCGGCTACCGTAAAATAGCGATGGCCGTTGTCACGGACAACAGCAGGGCTTATTCTCTATATCTTCACCTGGGCTATGCAGTGGACAAAGAGATCATGATTAACGGCCATGTGTATTACCATATGGTTAAGCAGGTGTAAGACGTTGATATTGAAACAAAACCCGGTCTCTATGAGGCCGGGTTTTGCATTTTCTTTGCATTTTCAGATTTACTGTCCCCAATCCTCCCGGGTAATGGCAAACAGTTTATGATCCTCCCATACTCCATTAATGCGCAAATACCGCTGAGCCAGTCCTTCGCTCCGGAAGCCGGCCTTCTCCATCACCCGCAGGGAAGGCGTATTCCGCGGCATCACGCCCGCTTGAATGCGGTGCAGACCGAGCTCTCCGAATGCGTAACCGACAGCGAGCTTGACGGCATCGGTCATGTATCCCTTCCCTTGCTGTTCCTGTCCGATAAAATAACCGAGATTTGCGTTTTGGAAAGGGCCGCGGGCAATGCCGGTTAACGCAACTCTGCCCACCAACTCATCCGTCCCGGTCAAAAAAATCCCGAATAATTGGGATGATGCCTGCTCGGCATCGCCAGTGCCGGTTAGAATATCCTGCTCCTGGGCTTCCAACGTAAAATACGATGGGTCCCGGATGGGTTCGAAAGGCTGTAAATAATCATGATTACGAATTCTCAGATCAAGCAAAGTCTCAGCGTGCTCCGCGCGTAGATGCTGCAGATACATTTCGCCGTTTTGATTCTTCAACATTGTCATTCCCCCGTGTCTATAAAAATTTGCCGGAAGAAGATTATATGACACCACCGGAAATATATCAAATTTTTCTGGTAGCGCCTTCTGCGTTTTGCTTTACCATGATTTGGTCGTCTACCGCAGCGGACCTTTTTGATAGGATAGAAGAAGCGATTGAAGAATCTTCTAATCTATTTGAAAAAAGCGAGGCATTCCTCTTGAAGAAATTTCATAAAGTTGTAGCGGTTTGTGTGGCGTCAGCAGTCATGCTGGGGGCAAGTAACGGCGTATCGTTCGCCGCACAATCAACCGCTTTGCCGTTTGACGACATTAAAGGCAATTTTGCTGAAAAGGAAATTGTAGAGCTGGTCAAAGAGGGGGTTGTGAACGGAACGGGCAACCGCAGGTTCGAGCCGAAAAAGAACGTGACGCGCGCTGAATTCGTGACGATGGCGGATCGGCTGCTGAAGCTGGAACCGGTTGATGCCGACATGCCTTCTTTTGGCGACGTTTCCTCGAAAAGCTGGTATTACGGCTGGGTTGAGGCGGCAATACAGCTAGGAATCGTGGAAGGGAAGAACAAGACCCAGTTCATGCCCGCTGAACGCATTACCAGACAAGAAGCGGCTGTCCTGATCGTGCGCGCACTGAAGGTCGACCCTGGCAGCAATTCAGGCAACAATCTGCCTTACGCAGATGCGGATAAGGTTGCATCCTGGGCAGCTCCTTATGTGCTCGCAGCGCGCACGCTTGGACTCATGGATGGAGCAAACGGCACATTCCGTCCGACGGACGCCATGACGCGGGCTGAAACAGCTGCGGTACTGGATCGGGTGCTGAAGGACAAGGTATGGAATAAGGCGATTCACGCCAAGACGAATCTGGGTCTCCAGATTGGCTGGCAAAACGGTTTGACGACCACCCAGTTCAAGGAGAAGGTGAGCAGCAGCAATGTCAATACGCTGGTTCCACGCTGGTTTTTCCTGGAGAATACGCAGGTTCCCATCTCCAATCATGCGGACTCCAGTCTTTTGACATGGGCCAAACAAAACAATAAAAAAATCTGGGCTATGCTCGGGAATCACTCCGATTCGGAGTTGACGCATCAGATTCTTTCAGACGAAACCAAGCGAAAAACCGTCATACAAAAACTCACCGGGTATGTCAAGACATATGGGCTGTCCGGGATTAACGTGGATTTTGAAAATGTCAGTCCGGATGACCGTTTATCGCTTACGGCCTTCATTTCTGAGCTTGGCACAAGTCTGCGCGGAGCTGGAGCGGTGTTGTCCATCGACGTATCCCCGGATCTGGGCACGGACTGGACCGAAGCGTTTGATTACGAGGCCCTGGGTCGATATGCGGATTATGTGGTCCTGATGGGATACGACGAGCATTGGGACGGCGATCCCGTAGCCGGTTCCGTCTCTTCGCTGCCTTGGGTCGAGTCGGCACTGAACCGGATGCTGTCGGTGGTGCCTGCATCGAAGACCATATTGGCTCTGCCTTATTATACGCGGGACTGGACCTTGCAATCCGGCGGGGCCACATCCGAAGAGCTTTCTTTGGTCCAGCAGGGGCAGCGCATACGTTCGGTTTATTATAACCGGACATGGGATGCCAACCTTGGTCAGTATGTGCTCAGCTATAACCGTCAAGGCAGCCAGCATCGAATTTGGGTGGAGGATGGCCGTTCCCTGGGTCTAAAAACGATGATGGCCGCCAAAAGAGGCGTTGCCGGATTTGCCTATTGGTATATCGGAGCCGAAACGGACGATATTTGGACCAGCTTGTCCAATGCGACGCGATACGCATCCTATTAAGGCGCATGGAATGGATTTTGCGCATCAACACTCATCATTTGGTTTGCTAGGCAATGGTTACATGCAATAGAGCGAAAGCCCTGTTCTCATCGAGAACAGGGCTTTTTAATCTGGTGAATCTATACATCTGGTGACAGGAACTCACGAGAGGTAAACAAGTGTATATGAAAAGTCATCATTTGTCTCTTTGAAGAAAGCTCTAAAGTGCCTAAAGTGAAATCATTGCAAGTGCTTACAAACTGAAAAGCTTTAAAAAGTAAGAGTGATTATACTCGAAACAAAAAGGAGCTGGCTTTGATGAGATGGGACAAAAAATGGGGATCGATCCTGATGATTGCAGCCCTGCTGCTGGCACCGGTGTCTGCCGTGCAGGCGAAAGAGCAGGGGACGGCCGTGCAAATCATGCAGGCTGGAAATACCGATCCGGGCGAAGGCAACGAAGCGGCAGAGCCGGAACTTCCGGCGCCGGATACGGACGAACCGGCAGTAACCCCGGAACCGCCGACAGCAGATGGACAGGAGCCAGCGGCGGACGAGGAGCAACTGCCATCCGAAACGAAGGATCAGGCAGCACCATTAACCGAAGGGAGCACTGAGCTCCGCAACCTTGCGGCAGGTCTGCCCTATGAATGGTCCGAAGCGCCGGACGCAGAACATCCGGATGACGGCAGCAAGCTGACGGACGGGATATATGGAAAGCTGGATATGGCAGATCCTGCTTGGGTAGGCCATGTGAAGAAGAAAACGCGCGAGGTCATTTTCGATCTGGGTGAGGAAAAATCCATTGCGAGGATAGGTGCCCACTTTCTCCAAGATTGGCCGGAGAATTCGATCTTGGTACCGCTTACGGTGTCGATGTATGTCTCGGATGACAAGCAGAACTGGGGCTTGCTTTCGGATAATGCTACCCAGCTTCTCTGGGGGGACGGACCGCCAAGACAAGAAACTTTCACATGGGATGGAAGCAAAGACGGCATCAAGAGCGGTAATCTGAATGCAACGATGGCATACGCCCGTTATGTAAAAGTAACCTTTACGATGCATACCCGGGCATGGTCGTTTATTGATGAAATCGAAATTTGGGGCGCGGACGGAAAAATGGAAGGTGCGGAGACGGTTCCTTCTCAACCAGTAGGTTTTTTAGCGCCTGGAGAGGCAACGGCGGGTATCCGCAATCTTGGTTTGTTATACAACGGACAATATGCGAACGGAAAGGGCGATTGGACGAAGGAGCGGATCATTCCGAACATCAGTTATGTAGATCCGTCAGGAAAACCTACAGAGTGGCTTTTTGACGGCATACTGTATCTTGGCATTAATGCAGAATCCGGACATGATTATGGCGGGCACGGGAATCTGGCGGATTGGAATTGGTATCTGGATAAAACCTTTGCACCCGAAGGCGATATGCAACAGCTGAATGAAGCGACCCGGGAGGTCGGGTCTGCTCTGGGTGAACCCGGGCATAAGGAAAAGGTCGTCCTGATGATTCCGGATCCGGGCGAGGAGATCAATGATTTCGGAGTTATTGACGGCGAACCGTTAAGCTTCGATGCTTCGGCAGTCGGAGAATCGAAAGCGCTTGCGAATCGGGAAAAGGCGGTCAAATGGTGGCTTGATCAAGTTCAGTCCAGATGGAATGAGGCGAATTATTCCAATCTTGAGCTTGTCGGCATGTATTGGTTGGAAGAGCAAATTAGCACGAGTTCAAAGGGACCGGATCTGCTCCGCTCCGTGAGCGGAAACGTTCATCAGATGAACCTGAAGTTCTTTTGGATCCCTCATTTCCTCGCTTATAAAGCATTCATGTGGAAGGATGTAGGGTTCGATGCCGTCGCTTTTCAGCCGAACTATTTCTTCGAGGACATGGACGATGACCGATTGGAAGATGCCGCGAATCTAGCGAAACAATACGGCATGTCCAATGAGGTGGAATTCGATGACCGGATGCTGACGGATAGCGTATTCCGCGAAAGATACATCGATTATTTGAATAGCGGCGTCGAGACGGGACTGATGCAAAATGGATTCCGGGCCTATTACCAGGGGAACAACGCGGTTTACGATTCGGCGGTGAGCAAGGATCCGGCAACGCGGGTCATGTATGAATGGCTGCACCAATACGTGAATGGGACATATAAGATCAACCATGATGCTCCTCCGACCGTCAATGTGGAGATGAACGGTCAACCGCTTCAAAGCGGAGTCATCGTGCCGGATACGTCAACCGTGCAATTCACATGGGAAGTCGATGGGGATGACGGCAGCGGCCTAACGAAGATTACAGCCATGTTTAACGGTAAGCCTTATACCGCAGGCACACCTATCGATTTGGCCGGCAGGTTGGGGAAACATGAGCTGCTGATCACGGTAACGACCGGCAAATCCGAGAAAATATCATACATCATTGAAGCATCCACGAATGCTGCAGGCGTAAAGACGTTAGTGGACCGCTTCGATCAAGAAAGGCAGTTCATGAATACTGAAGCACCGCGCTCATTGAACAACTATCTTGAATTGATGAAGCGATTTGAGGGTAAGGATGCATCTCGGTTTAACGCGTATTTGTTGGGCTTCAATGCGGTGCTGGACGAATTGAAGGCTAAACACTCGGTATCTGATCAGGCATATAACACATTGAAGGAAAGCATATTCTATCTTGCTGGAAATTTGGCGGAAAATAAGACGGCGGAAGCCTCTTCGGTAGAAGGAAACAATGCAAACTATGCTCCCTCCAAAGCCGTAGACGGTTTCCCGTCGACCAGATGGGCGAGCGAATATCGGAACAATACGGTTTTTCAAGTCGATCTGGGTGACATAAAAACGTTCGATACTGTAAGAATCGATTGGGAGTATGCTCGCGCGAAAACCTACAAAATCCTTGTCTCTGACGATAAGAAGCATTGGGAAAGTGCGATGAAGGAGAATGAGGGGGTTATTACGGCTCAAGATGGCAAGGAAACGATCCATTTTGATCCGGTGCAGGCCCGGTACGTCCAATTTCAAGGCATCGAAAGAGCGACCGATTACGGCTATTCATTCTATGAATTCGGCGTATATAAACTGTCCGGAGCTTCGGAACCCAAGAGAATTGACGGCTTGAATGCAACGGTAGACGCCGCTTCGAGAAAGGTTACCGTCCATGGCTTGATGATGGGGGGCGATCTGGCCAACGTGAAATTGAAAGTTCTCGATCCCAAGGGCAAAGTGAACTATGAAGCTCAGGCGGCAAGTACCGAAGCCGGGGATTTTGAATTCGAATACACGCTTGCGGGCGAATTGGAAGGGACCTATGAGGTCTATGTTTCTACGGCAGATATGACGAATCCGGAAAAGGTTACTTTCGAGTACAAGAAGGCTTCGACCGGCGGAGAAAATGGAGGAAACGGTGGGAATGCAGGCAGCGGAAGCAGTGGAAGTGCCGGGAGCAGCGGATCTGCAACCCATGCATCGTCTCCGACCGCTTTCCAGCTGCAAGCGGATGGATCTTTAAAAGCGGTTATCGTTCCCAAGCTCGATGCGGATGGTAAAACGGCGGTCGGCACTATGCGTGAGCAGGAGCTTCAGCAGGCGATTGCTCAAGCGAAAGCGGGTTCTAACGGGAAGCGAAAGATCATCATCGAGCTGAGAGCGAGTGGGAATGCGACAGCTTACGCGCTGGATTTTCCCGCAGGCATCTTATCGTCGCAGACTGACCTGACCATGGAAGTGATCACACCTAAAGCGTCGGTAATCTTTTCAGGCCAGAGGGTGGCTGCAACAGCGGTTAGCGGCAAACAGCTTCGCTTGAAGGTAAGCGAGCGGGGACAGCAATCGTTGAGCGAAGACGCTAAAAAACGTATTGGCAGCCGGCCGATCGTGGAACTGGAGTTTATATTGGACGGCAAGTCCTTTGCCTGGACCCATGAAATGTCACCTCTGACCGTTTCAGTTCCCTATGTGAGTGCGAGCAACGAAGAGACAGCCGGCATCGGCATCATGTCTGTCAACAATCAACCCTTCAGCCCGCTTACGCTGGTCCAAGGTGCGGCGTATTCCGATTCCGGCAAGTACGTCACATTCCAAACAGACCAGGCTGGGATTTATGCGGTTGTCTACGCGCAAATCTCACCGCAGTTTATGGATCTTGGAGGTGTTCCGTGGGCCAGAGAAGCTATCGAGAAATTGGCGGCTTCTGGAATCGTAAAGGGGACTTCGGCTGGAGCATTCAACCCTGCTCAGCAGGTCAATCGAGCAGACTTTATCGTAATGCTGGTTCGGGCACTTGATTTGAAGTCCGAAGCAGGCAATTTATTTACCGATATCAAACCGTCGGATGATTACGCCGAGGCTGTAGCGACAGCGAAGAAGCTGGACATCGTGAAGGGCACGGATGGCGGCCGGTTTGAACCAAATGCGATGATCACCAGACAAGATATGATGGTGATGGCCGCGCGGGCGGTGAGAGCTGCCAAAGCGGAGGAAATTCAAGGAACTTCGGCTGCTCTTGACAGCTATAAGGATGCGGGCAGCGTGTCGGGCTATGCAGCTGGCAGTATCGCCGGAATGATTGAGCATGGATGGATCCAAGGTCATGACAGGATGATCTCTCCGAGAGGGCATGCCACCCGCGCGGAAGCGGCCGTTTTCCTGGATCGGATCATGAATGATCCGTCGATATAGCTGCATCTGCGCAAAATATTCATTTATGCATGGCTAGCTTATGTAAGTTGAAGTGAAGACAAGACGTGTTTGGGACCCTTTGTCCGCGAGCGGCGGCAAAGATACCAAACACGTCCTTTTTTTGTAGAAAGGGAGATAGGGTTAATTAGTTAATGAGGATAGAGTGCCGTAAAGGTGCATATATTGTATGGATCTAATTTCAATGGGACAGGCATGCTCGATTCAGGTCGGGCAGCTTTCGGAAGGGCGCACAGCCGTAATTTTCTTCCGAAGCTTTTATGTGTGAAACTTAAATAATATGAAGGAGGTACATCATGTCCGCAAAAAGCTGGATGTCGTATCTATCGCTTCTGTTTGGCTGTATATGTCTAGTCATTTTTGTCGATTTGCATACCCTGACGCCTATGAATTCTATGCATTCAGATCCGACTAACATCGGCAGGTTGCTGCTTTATCCGGGATGGTCCATGCTGGCCGCGCTGCTGCTGTTTACGTTTGTCTTCGCGGTACGCTATTTTGACGCTCTTGAGGATTATATTGCAAAATTGTCATATCATTCTTTGGTGCCCTTTCTCTCATCATGTACGCTTCTGCTATCCTTCTTTTTGCAGCTACGCAAACTGAAACATACACTAACTTCCCTTCGTACAGATGCTGAATCGATGCCCGTATTCGACTCTATCGGACTTGTTAATGCGTATACCGCATCTCTGTTTTTCAACGCCCATATTGTCTTGTTTTGGCTCTCTTTTTCGATTCTTGCCGGTTGGTGGGTAGTCCAAAAAAGAAAAAACTGACTCCGAATCGAGAATATTCCTTAACCTCTCAATTCTGGATACTCTTTATAATCGTAGTCATGATCATCAAGTAGACAAGGATTTTAATTGATGAGGTATGACTCGTAGAACAGAGTAGACATCCCTCGGGAGCGTAAGGAGGATTCCATGAAGAAAATAAAACACTGGAGCATGTATATGGTGGCCGTGCTGGCGATCATGACGTTGCTCTTGTCAGCATGCTCATATGGCAAATCGAATCATATCGAATCATCCAGCGGAGTCCAGGCTTTGCAGTTAAACCAGAAGCTGGTGGTGGAAAAGGTGTCGGGGCCGTCGCTAAAAGGAGATTCAACGCCTATAAACGTTCAGTCCGTAAAACAGGCGGAACTCCAAGAGGGCTCCCCGGTCAAAATCGAAAATACCGTTAGCCCATTTGATATACCGGTCATTGATTTTGTGAATGACACAACAGGCTTTGCCGTTAAACAAAAATATGGCGAGTCGCTAACGCTGATCTCCACGACAGACGGAGGAGAGCACTGGGCGGAAAAGAAACTGCCGGGCCAATTCGTGCGGAGCATGGATTTTGTAGATGGAAAAACAGGCTGGGTGCTGATTGAAGAAGGATGTACTACAAGCGGAACAACCACCTGTAAAACGATGCGGCTCCTTAAAACGTCGAATGCGGGAAATAGCTGGATAACGAAGTGGCAGGCGGCTTCCAAGGAGGACCGAAGCCATGTGTTTGTTAACCTGCACAGATTATCTTTTCAAGACTCCAATAGCGGGGTCATGCTGGTCAACGGAGCATTATACGTAACCCGGGATGGCGGTTCTCATTTCAAAGCCGTATCCTTTGGCGTCCACAACTTCACGCCGCTATACATGAGCTTTCTGAAAGGTCAAATCGGTTATGTAGCGGGCTCTGTAGGCAGGGACGCCGGGAACCTGGCGGTACTGAAGACCATGAACGGAGGCGGATCTTGGCAGAAGCAGCTGCAAGTACAGGCGAAGGATTCCCCTCTATCGAGTCTTGGCATCCAGTTTATCAATGAATCCACCGGATGGCTGCTCACGAATGATACCGGAATAATCAGTGGGGATCTGTACCGCACCACGGACGGAGGCAAACATTGGAACAAAGTGAGCATACAGCGGACGGGAAGACCGACGCCAACCTCTTTTCAATTCACGAATACGAGCATCGGAATGATGTCGCTTCATCCGGGAGCAGGTCCGGTTGAGGGAGGTATCTACAAGACAACGGACGGAGGCAAAACGTTCACGAGTGTGGCACCGGGTCATTTGTATGCGGTCAATCAGCTCCAGATGATTAGTTCCAAGCAGATTTGGGCGGCGGCAGATGATATTAGTGGCTCGGGATTTATCGTACATTCAAGTGATGGCGGAAGTACTTGGCAGCAATTATACCCATCCCCATATCCTGAAGCTCAGCCGACAGAGGATATGTCATTCCTGGATTCCGCTAACGGATTCGCGATCGGCACCCAGCTTGACAGCAATCAGGTGCTGCAGACGAAGAACGGCGGTTCAAGCTGGAACATTGTTAGCTCGATCAACGGTTATATCCGATTGGAGAACATCAGCTTTATCAGCAAAAAAGAAGGTTATGTCATAGCCTATCGGGAAGCTGCTCCACATCATGTTCTGTTAAATACCGCTGACGGGGGCCAATCCTGGTCGGTTGTTTCCCCAAAGGCCTTGGAAGGACTCGACGGAATTTCAGAACTTTTCTTTTTTCGCTTTTACGATGAGAGAAACGGACTGCTTTTTGCCAGCGGCCATGAGAAGATTGTGTGGCGTACGACCGATGGCGGGCGAAGTTGGAACAAGACCCAAGCGGGTCAAGGCACCGGCTTATTGGCAAAAGCTTTCTTCACGACGATGTCGGATGGATGGATCCTCAGGGAGGGAGATCAAGATAACCCTGCGACACTATCGCGTGTAACGGATGGGAAGGGTGAGCACAAGGTCCTGACGCTGCCGGCGAAAGGATATCCGGAAGCCATCAGCTTTACCGACTCCGAACACGGCTACATCATGATGGAGGACTTTAAGCAGACGAATGGGATTTCCATGCATTTGCTCACGACGACTGATGGGGGCAAGCGCTGGATAGATCACCCTTTTCCGAAAGGGACGGATGTCGGCGATATCGAGCATCTGACTTTTGCGGATCGGCAGCATGGATGGCTGCAGTTTTATCAGGGGATAGCCGAAACGAAGGATGGCGGGCTTAGCTGGACCGTGCTACAATAAGTTGTTGTTAGCATTGTACCGGAAAGGAAGCACCATGAGAAAAACTGCACCGATTCCCACAGCAATACCTTTAACCATTGGCATCATCGCTGTTTCATTTTCATCTATTTTCGTCAAATGGTCGGCGGCTCCCGCGTCGATCCAGGGGATGTACCGGCTCTTGTTTACCGCCCTGCTGATGCTTCCGTTTATTCGGCCGCATCTGGCGGAGCTGAAGTCGCTCTCTTTGAAAAAAGCATCCATGCTCTTTACTTCCGGATTTTTTCTGGCGCTGCATTTTTTGCTATGGATGGGTTCGCTGAAACTGACGACGGTCTCAAGCTCTACCATCATTTTGGCGCTGGAACCCGTATTTATCGTGATTGGAGCATTCTTTATTTATAAAGAACGTACATCTTCCTTCGCCATGTTTGGCATGGGGGTTGCCATCATCGGTGCGGTCCTGATTGGCTGGGGCGATATCGGAGTGTCACGGACCAATCTGATCGGGGATCTGCTGTCCGTATTCGGCACATTGGCGGTATCCGTCCATATGCTCATCGGGCAGAAAATGGTGACTCAGGTATCCTCTTATGTATACAGCTTCGTCGTGTTTTTGTCTGCGACGATCGTCTTTGCGGCGTACAACCTCATTGGGGGGATATCGTTTACGGCCTACGCGGGGAAGGACTGGGGCATGTTTTTGCTGCTGGCGATTGTTCCGACAGTGTTTGGTCATCTGTTGTTTAACTGGCTGTTGCAGTATGTATCGGCTACCACCATTTCCATGAGCATTTTAGGAGAGCCGGTGGGAGCGAGTTTGCTGGCATTTCTTCTCCTGAATGAACAAATGACCTGGTTTCAGATCCTGGGCGGACTGCTGGCTATTTTCGGATTGATTATGTTCTTGAATGCGGGTCGCTTGAAATGGAAGCCGGGAAAAGGCGGGTCAACAGAACCGTTAAAATCAGTATCATGACGATATGCATTACGTAGAGAGGCACCCTGCAGGGTGCCTTTTTTTCGTCTCCTGCGGGAGCGGCAGTTTGCTGCAACGGATTAAGTTCGGAAAAAGTTAATAGTAATTATTACGAATAACTTGCCAACTAGGTTCATATATGTTTTAATGTGTCTTAAACGTAATGATTACGAATTAGGAGTGATAGATTCTTCTTCCTACATAAGTTAGGAGTTGTAGGCGGGAATTTTTTTTGCCGTTTTTTAAATCGTAATGATTACTATTAAAGAAAAGGAGGATATACATGATCCTTTGCTCCTTACGCAATATTGTCTTTGGATACGGGAATGAGCCCGTCCTCCGAAATGTGTCCGTGGATATTCATGCCGGAGAATTTATTGCGGTCAGTGGACCTAACGGTGCGGCTAAAACAACGCTTTTAAAACTGATGCTGGGACTCGTCAAGCCTTGGAGCGGCAGCATTGAGTTTACGCCAGATTTCAGCCGAAGCTCGGTCGCCTACGTTCCGCAGCAGGCATCTTCATTCAATTCCGGCTTTCCCAGTAAGGTTTATGAGCTGGTGAAGTCGGGCTGTTATCCGGAGCTTGGCCTGTTTCGCCGCTTCCATAAGGAGCAGCATGCGCTCGTGGAAGAAACGTTAAAAGCGGTCGGCTTGTGGGAAATGCGCAGCCGTAAGATCGGGGAGTTGTCCGGAGGGCAAAAGCAACGGGCCTGCATAGCACGCGCAATGGTACAGCAGCCGGATTTGTTGGTTCTGGATGAACCGGTAACCGGGATGGATGCAGCGAGCAGAGTCCGTTTTTACAAATGGATGAGAAAGGTTACCCAGACGAGAGGTACCACGGTAATCATGGTGACGCATGGTTTGGATGAAGCAAGGGATTATCTCGATCGCGTGGTTTATCTGGAAGGGAGGGAAGAAATCGATCATGTTCCAGTATGAATTTATGCAGCGGGCCTTTTGGGCCGGGGGGCTGATCTCGCTGATCGCTCCGATTCTTGGAGTATATCTGGTATTACGGAGGCAGTCCCTGATGTCTGACACCCTCTCGCATGTCTCGATGGCCGGCGTGGCGCTAGGTACGGTGCTTCATGCCAATCCGGTCATATTCGGATTTCTGTTTGCGGTTTTGGGAGGTATGACGATCGAATGGCTCCGCCGAACCTACAAGACGTATAGTGAGGTGCCGGTAGCCATTATCATGACTTCGGGCCTGGCGCTTGCAATGGTGCTGATGAATATGAAAACAAACCTGAATAAAAGCTTCAGTTCCTATTTATTCGGCTCCATTGTGGCTGTCAGCCCATCGCAACTCATGATCATCGCTGCAGTAACCTTGATCGGCCTTATTTTCTTCATTCTGCTCCGCCGTCCGCTGTACAGCCTAACGTTCGAAGAAGATACTGCGGCAGTCAGCGGGGTACGGGTCAAACTGCTGTCATTTGCATTCGCCGTGATGACCGGAATGATTGTGGCGGCTGCCATGCCGATTGTCGGCGTGCTGCTCGTGTCGTCCATGATCGTGCTTCCTTCGGCTTTTGCACTTCGATTCGCTGGAGGATTTGTATCCGCATCGATCCTCTCCGTTGCTACGGGCTTGACGGGTGTATTCAGTGGACTGACGGCCTCTTATTACACGGATACGCCCCCAGGAGGAACCATTGCCCTGATTTTGCTCATGATTCTGCTGGTTGGAATCGGATTCCAACGAGTGATCCAACAGGTCCGGAATCGCCGCAAAGGCAAAGCCCAAACCATTTTGCTTGAAAGAACTAAACAAACCATAGAAGAAGGAGTATTCAAATAATGAAAAAATGGATTCCATTCGTATCGGCATTAACCTTGGCAGTACTGGCAGTTTCTTTGGTCGGCTGCGGTCAAAACAAAGAAGAGAGCACCGAGGTTACAAAAACAGTCGTGTCTGAGGCAGCTCCGAAGAAGCTTCAAGTAGAGGCAAGCTTTTATCCGATGTACGAGTTTGCCAGCCAAGTGGCAGGTAATTTGGCGGACGTGAATTTACTGATACCTGCGAGTGTGGAGCCGCATGATTGGGAGCCAACACCGCAGGATATCGGAAAGATCGAGCAGGCGGATCTGCTTGTTTATAACGGTGCAGGCATGGAAGGCTGGGTCGAACAGGTTCTGGCCGGATCGAGTAATAAAAACATGCTAGCGGTTGAAGCCAGTAAAGGAATTGAATTGATGGAAGGCGCAGAAGAGGAAGAGGAGCATGCGGACGCCGAAGCGGGCCATGATCATGATGGCGAGTCTTCGAGCAGCCAAGAAGAGGCACATGAGCATGATCATGATCATGGAGGATTGGATCCTCATGTGTGGTTATCTCCGAAACTCGCAATCGAGGAAGTACGAAACATTGAAGCAGCTCTTATTGCCAAGGCACCTGATCATAAAGACGAGTTTACGAAAAACGCGGATGCCTATATCACCAAGTTGCAGCAACTGGATACGGACTTTCAAAAGGAACTGAATGAAACCAAACGCAAGGATTTTATCACCCAGCATGCCGCATTCGGATATTTGGCGAAAACCTATGGTTTAACGCAGGTTCCGATCGCCGGATTGTCGCCTGAACAGGAGCCGTCTGCATCGGCGATGGCAGGCGTCGTGAAGTTCGCGAAAGAACATCAGGTGAAAACGATTTTCTTCGAAACGCTCGTATCCTCCCAAGTAGCAGAGACGATTGCCAAGGAAATTGGTGCATCCACGGCCGTCTTGAATCCGCTTGAAGGTCTCACCGAGGAGGATCAGGCGAAACATCTGGATTATATCGCGGTCATGCGTTCAAATTTGGAGGAATTGAAGAAGGCGTTAAACGAGTAACAATATGAGTCCACCTGCATTTCCGAACCATATAATGATGGAATAAATATGTTAATCCATACCTGATTTTACGATGATTCATTAAAAAAGCCCCTCAAAAGGAAGTATCCTTAAGAGGGGCTTTTTATGTATCGCAATTTCTGTGTAATGTTCAAACTTTCAGCAATCACAATATGAACCAAATGCCAAATGGCAGAACTGGAGAAGCGAATGAAATAAGTCTTTAATAAATAAGGTGGGGATTAAAATAAAAAAAGCCGCCCTAATGACGACTTATCCCTAAATATTTTTCTATATTGTAGTTTTTTTGAAGCACCACTCGCTGAACATCGCATCTGCAACATCATATTGTAATTATAACCATTGTGGTGACATCGATGACAACATATGAATTAGTTGGATATAATCATGAGACAGGATCAATTGAAAATTATAGACTTGAAGATGTGAGCCAATGTTCCAATAAGAAGGGTTTATTTCGGTCGAACAGAAAAAGCCCAGACCGCGATTTAAACTCTTCTGTACTGATATGAACAACTAGGAGGACACCAACCATGGCAAAATCTAAGGTAGCAAAGAGACCAACAAGAGATGAATTTGTGCTTGAGGAACTAGGAAATCAGCTTACAGAAGCCTACCAAGAAGAATCAGTTATCGTGCTAACTGTGTGGGGATGGGAAATGTCAGTCCGGGGACAAATTGATCAGATGGACTCTCGGACGGGTAAAGTGCATATCAAGAAAGATGGTGTTATCACTAAGGTGCCATTTATGGACATTATGGAAGTTAATTATCCAAGAGACTAGAGTGCGTGGTTTTTTTTATCCAGAGTTGCGGCGAGAATTCATTGAAAAAAGGTCAACGCAGAAAAAGATAATGCTAATTATGATGGGTATGTAGCATCACTATTGTTACCACAAAGTAATGAACTGATTAGTGTAAAGGCAGAAGAAGCATTTGTTATTGTATTTGCTTTGCCTTTTGCCAGCAAAAGATAGTGAATAGTGATTTGATAAGAATAGGGCAAACTCTGAAAAATGCCGGGAACAATCCAAAATGAAATGACTGTTTCAATAACTAATAAAAAAAGTCAGATCAATTGGATATGATCTGACTCGTACGGCGGCTTGTAACTGGCGGATTTTATTAGTATGGTTTCAAACCAAAACTAGTGCCAATTCAGATTATTTCCTCTTGTCAATGTAGGTTAACAAGGTGAGGATAAACAACCCAAATGCAAACATGATTGATAGAGCTTGAAAGATATCCATGTTTACAGCCTCCACCTTTCTCGTAAGGTGTCCGCCTTTGTACAAGTCGTCTTAATTTAAATATTAAATTTAAATGGTTAATTATGGTAGTGTGTTTAGAACTATTCTTATTTATTTTCTTTCTACATAATTCGATTTAATTGGCTATTTCGTTTGGAATGAGATTGATGAGGGGACCGCATTGTGACTAACCGAATGTCGCCTTTGTCAATTCATAATGAACCTTCCTTTCTCCGGGCAGACTATAGAAAACAATCTGGAGGAACGCGGCATGAAAGCAGTAACATATCAGGGACGCAAAAAGGTTGAAGTCAAAGAGGTTCGCGATCCCGGTCTGGAGAAGAAAGACGATATACTGGTCCGGATTACCACGACGGCCATTTGCGGTTCGGATTTGCATATTTATCATGGCCTGATTCCTGGCATGTACGACAACTATGTGATCGGCCATGAGCCGATGGGAATTGTCGAAGAGGTAGGGCCGGAGGTAACCCGCGTGAAAAAAGGCGACAGGGTAATTATTCCTTTCAACGTCTCCTGCGGACAATGCTTCTTCTGCCAAAACAACATGGAAAGCCAATGCGACAACTCCAATGATGCGCGGGACACGGGCGGCTACTTTGGTTATTCGGACACTTATGGCGGTTATATGGGCGGACAGGCAGAATTGCTTCGGGTTCCTTACGGTAACTTTGTTCCCTATGTCGTTCCGAGGGATGCTGAGCTTGAGGACGAACAAATTCTCTTTTTGTCCGATATTATGCCTACTGCCTTTTGGGGAGTGGACAACGGGGGCGTTAAAAAGGGCGATACGGTCGTTGTACTGGGCTGTGGGCCTGTGGGTTTGCTGGCGCAGAAATTTGCCTGGAAAAAAGGGGCCAAGCGCGTGATTGCCGTCGACAATGTGGATTACAGACTTGAGCATGCCAAAAAATACAATCATGTGGAAGCCTACAATTTTGAAACCATGAAGGATTTGGACAAGTACCTGCTCGAGCTCACCAAAGGCGGCGCGGATGTGGTCATCGACTGCGTAGGCTTGGATGCGAAACGGACTCCGATCGAAAAAATCGAGACGACCTTGAAGCTTCAGGGCGGATCGCTCGGTGCGTTCGATATGGCTGCGAACATTGTCCGCAAATTCGGCACGATATCCGTTGTCGGCGTCTATGGACTGACGTACAATTTGTTCCCATTCGGACATCTGTTCGAGCGTAATATTACATTGAAAATGGGGCAAGCTCCCGTCATTCATTACATGCCGGAGCTATTTCGATGGGTGAAGTCCGGAGAAATCGATGCGACTGACATTATTACACATCGGCTGCCGATTTCGGAAGCTGAGCACGCCTATAAAATCTTTGACGATAAAGAGGACCATTGCATTAAAGTCGTTCTCAAGCCTTAATCTGACAAAAGCGCATGGCAACTTCAAAACGGATGACCGTTGGCAAACGGACATCCGTTTTTTTATGGTGTTCGAATGGGCAAGGAAGCAGATCATAGATTTTTCAACTTTTTTGAAGAGATTATTCCATATTCGTTCCTCAGACATCCCGGTACAATGAATCTACAGTAATGAAAACGCTTCCCACATACATCGCAAGAGCAGAAAAGGGGGACCCAAGTGAATGCTTTACTAAGTCTGGAAGGAATCGAAAAGAGCTTTCCCGGTGTACACGCATTGAAGCAGTGCAGGCTCGAGCTGATGCCGGGTGAGGTACATGCACTGATCGGAGAGAACGGAGCCGGTAAATCGACGCTGATGAAGATTGCAACTGGCGTCTATTCGAAGGATGCGGGCCGGATCGTTTATAAGGGTGAAGAAATTGAACTGCCGAACACACGCGCAGCCAGAGACCGCGGAATCAGCATGATTCACCAGGAACTGAACCTGCTGCCGCATCTAACGATTGCCCAGAATATTTACCTTGGACGCGAACCAAAAAAGATTGGTTTCCTGGTGGATGACCAAGAAATGAATATGAGAGTAAGCCGGCAGTTTGAGCAAATGAACCTGAAGCTTGATCCTAGAATGCTCGTCTCGGAGCTGAGCGTAGCCAAGCAGCAGATGGTCGAAATCGCCAAGGCGCTGTCCTTCCAATCGGAAGTGCTCATCATGGATGAACCGACAGCTGCGTTGACGGAAACCGAAATCCAGGATTTGTTTCGGATCATTGCGCAGCTGAAGCAGCAAGGAGTCGGCATTATTTATATCTCGCACCGAATGGAAGAGCTGCAGCAAATCTCCGACCGGATTACCGTCATGAGAGATGGAGCCTATGTGGACACCGTACCGGGGCGAAACATGGACGTCGATCATATCATTCGCATGATGGTTGGCCGGGAGCTGTATGAGACAGAATCGCTCGCACCTGTGAGTCCCGATTCCGAAACGGTGCTTGAGGTCAAGGGATTAACCAGGGGCAGGGAGCTGCAGGACATTCACTTCAGTGTGAAAAAAGGTGAAATTCTTGGGTTTGCCGGATTGATGGGGGCAGGCAGAACAGAGGTTGCCAGAGCGATATTCGGAGCCGATCCTGTGGATCGAGGCGAGATTATCATCCGCGGTAAAAAAGCGAGGATCAAACATCCGCATGATGCGGTACGCCTGGGAATCGGCTATCTTTCCGAAGATCGAAAACGCTTCGGTGTCTTGACGGATATGGACGTGGCCAGCAATATCGCCATCGCGTCCTACAAGCGCTACCGAAATCTGGCGGGTTGGATGAAAGAGGCTCATATTAACCGGACGGCGGAGCATTTTGTCCAATCGCTTTCCATCAAAACTCCGGGAGTTGGACAAAAGGTCAAGTTCTTGTCCGGAGGCAATCAGCAGAAAGTGGTTATCGGCAAATGGTTGACGCGAGATTGCGATGTCCTTATCTTCGACGAGCCGACGCGCGGTATCGACGTCGGAGCGAAGAGCGAAATCTACAAGCTGCTGGAAACGCTGGCGGCCGCAGGCAAGTCCATTATCATGATCTCTTCGGAGCTGCCTGAAATATTACGCATGAGCCACCGGATTATGGTGATGTGCGAAGGGCGGATTACGGGAGAACTCAGCGCTGAAGAAGCGACGCAGGAAACGATCATGAAGTATGCGACGATGCGGTCGCGGGTCATGTAAACAAGATGAGGGGGGATTTCGCGTGAAGCTTCATTCCACGCAGTCTGCGGCAGCAGGGGGACAGCAGGTCAAGAAAACAGGAACCAAGGGAGCTGCGAGGCAGAAAATACTGGCCTTCGCGAGTTTGATCATTTTAATTTTGGTCTTCAGCTTATTGTCTGGAAACTTCTTCAGGTTTGATAATCTGGTCGGTATCATGCTATCGACCGCCGTGATCGGCGTCCTGGCCTTAGGCTCCACCTTCGTTATCATCACTGGAGGCATTGATCTGTCCGTGGGTACGGTGATGACCTTTTCCTCGGTGATGGCAGGCGTTTTTATCACCTACTGGAATGGACCTATATATCTGGGTGTCATCGGCGGCATACTGGCCGGTTCATTATGCGGTCTGGTCAGCGGTCTGATGATCGCCAAAATGAAAATTCCGCCTTTTATTGCCACGTTGGCCGTCATGATGATTACCAAGGGGCTATCGCTGATCATCTCGGGTACCAAGCCGATTTATTTTACCGATAAACCGCTATTTAACCAGCTCACCATGGGCTCTATCCGAGGACTCGAAATTCCGAACGCGGTATGGATCTTCCTGATTGCTTCCGTCATCGCGAGCTTTATTTTAACAAAGACCATCATCGGCCGTTATAACTTCGCCTTGGGCAGCAATGAGGAAGCAGCACGATTGTCGGGCGTCAATACGGTGCTCTGGAAAGTTGTTATCTACGTCATTACGGGCACGTTCAGCGGCATTGCCGGCATTATGATGGCGTCTCGCCTGAATTCGGCTCAGCCGGCGCTCGGCAGCGGTTACGAGCTGGAAGCCATCGCTGCAGTCGTGATTGGAGGAACATCGCTAAGCGGCGGGATGGGCTCGATCCTGGGAACGGTCATCGGGGCGCTAATCATGAGCGTGCTGACGAATGGCCTGCGGATTCTGTCGGTTGCCCAGGAATGGCAGACCGTCATCGTAGGTCTCGTCATTATCCTCGCGGTTTATATGGATATTTTGCGTCGCAGAAAAAACAAATCATAGTAAAAACAGTATCACCTCCCTTCCTAGGGAGCTTGCATATGAAATATGAAAATGACTAAATTTCCGAATGAAAACAAGGGGGTATTGGAATGAAGAAAAAGCAAACGAAGATGATCCTGCTGTGCGGTATGTTGGCAACCATGCTCATGGTGAGCGCGTGCGGCAGCGGTGGGGGCGATAAGGCAGCGAGCTCAGGGAAGCCTTATATTCCGGTAATCTCGAAGGGATTCCAGCATCAATTCTGGCAAGCCGTTAAATCCGGTGCGGAGAAAGCGGCCAAGGAATTCGACGTGGAGATTACCTTTGAAGGGCCGGAAACGGAAACGCAGGTCGACAAACAAATTGAAATGCTCCAGACCGCTCTGGATAAAAAACCTAGCGCGATCGCATTTGCGGCCTTGGACAGCAAAGCAGCCGTTCCATTGTTGGAAAAGGCTAAAGCGAATAACATCCCTGTAATCGGCTTTGACTCGGGCGTGGACAGCGATATCCCTGTTGCAACGGCAGCAACGAATAACAAGGCAGCAGCTGCGCTTGCCGCCGACAAAATGGCGGAGCTGATCGGCGAATCCGGCGAAATCGCGTTAGTCGTACATGATCAGACCAGCCGTACGGGCGTGGACCGCCGCGACGGGTTCAAAGAACAAATCGAAAGCAAATATCCGAACATCAAAATTGTAGATATTCAATACGGCGGCGGGGATCAGTTGAAATCGACCGACTTGGCCAAAGCCATTATGCAGGCCCATCCGGATCTAAAAGGTTTCTTCGGCGCCAATGAAGGTTCGGCCATCGGCGTTGCAAATGCGGTCAGTGAAATGAAGAAGAGCGGGAAGATCGTCGTCATTGGTTATGATTCCGGTAAGCAGCAAACGGATGCGATCCGCAACGGAACGATGGCAGGTGCGGTTACCCAAGATCCGATCGGCATTGGCTACCAGGCAGTGAAGGCAGCGGTTATGGCCATGAAAGGCGAAAAAGTCGAGAAAGATATCGACACGGGATTCCACTGGTATGATAAATCCAATATTGATTCGGAAGAAATTAAACCTCTTCTGTACGAGTAATTTCCAATCATGGATGAAACATAGCGGTAGGAAATAGCATAGTAGAGGCTGCGCAATGGAGGCAGTCTCTGTTATGCTATTTACAGTTAATAGAATAATGGATGCTGTTAGTCGGAATAGAGGGGGAGCGCCGGTGTACAAGGTAATCTTGATTGATGATGAAGACGAGGTACGCGAGGGTATACGCAATAAAATCTCCTGGAACGACTGCGGTTTTGAACTGATCGGCGAATATGACAATGGACGGGATGCTCTTGAGGCCATAGATTGCGAGCGTCCGGACCTGATCGTTACCGATATCTGCATGGCGTTCATGGACGGGTTGGAGCTTGCACGCATCGTCAGTGAACAGTACCGGGACATGAAGGTGGTCATTATTACCGGCTACGAGGACTTTGAATACGCGAAGCAAGCGATTACGCATCGGGTACAGGAATATTTGCTTAAGCCGATCAATGCCCGCGAATTTACTTCCCTGATGCTCCAAATGAAAGTCGAATTGGACACGGAACGGGAGCAGCGTCGTAATTTAAGCCAGCTGCGCATGCAGCTGAACGAGAGTTTGCCTCTTTTGCGCGAGAGATTTATGGAAAGGCTTGTTTTTACACGGATCAGCAAGGAGATGCTGCATCGGAAGCTTGAGTATTTTCATATTCGGCTGAGCGGACCCGCATATATTGCATTGGTGATCGATATTGATCAAACACGCGGAAAACGGGAGCTGCGGGATGAACAAGAACTGCTGCAGTATGCCGCCTACAATATTGTTCAGGAACAGTTGGAGCAAGAAGGGAGCGGCATTGCTTTTCGGACCCGGGATGACCGTTTGGCCGTAATTCTCCAAGGCAATCCTGAACAACTGGAGCTGAAGGCGCAGCGGGTTGCGGATCAAGCCAGAAACAGTCTGGATAAATACATCAGGCTACCCTCATCCATTGGAATAGGCAGGAAATGTGACGCGCTTGAGGATATTTCAGCTTCTTATCAGGAAGCGCTTTCATCTTTGGATTATACTTTTTTGCTGGGGGAAGGAAGGGTCATATCCATCCAAGACGTGGAATTCGGTCAATCCATCCCATCCTATACGTCCGACTGGGAACAGCAGCTTATCAGCTCCTTGAAAACAGGCAAGTTGAATCAGGTTTCCGGCGTTTTTCAGGAATGGTTCCAGGAGCTAAGAACAGGCGGCGTCTCGGTGGTCAGATGCCACAGCATTTTGTATCGAATTCTGATCGCCATGATGAAGCATGCGGAAGAGACCGGCCTCAGCGATGCCAGCCTGATTCCGGCGGACGCTTTTTCCAGGGTAGGGTCATTCCGTACACTCGATGAGGCGCAGTCGTGGATTGAAGATATCAGCCGCGGTATAATGATGAGCTTGACGGAACACCGATCCAGCCATATCCGCTCCCAAATGGATACAGCAGAGGGATATATCCGGGCCAACTATCACGATGAAACATTGTCGCTCCAGCAGGTTTGCAGTCACCTGTATATGAGCGCCAGCTACTTCAGTTCCTTGTTTAAACAGCATACCGGCGGCACCTTTGTGGAATACGTGACCCGTATCCGGATGGGAAAAGCGATGGAACTCCTCCGTACGACCCGCCTGAAAAGCTATGAGATTGCCGAGAAGGTAGGGTACAGCGACCCTCAGTATTTCAGCGTCCTTTTCAAGAGGAATACAGGCAAGACTCCGAAAGAATACCGGCAGCAGCAGGAGAGCATTCATTGATGAAACTCATGAGTTTATTCCGGCGCCGCAGCATCCATATGAATATCGCTATTGCCTTTTCTTGTCTGATTTTGTGTACGACTGTCATTTTGAGTTTTTCGTCCTACCGATTGTCTTCAACCGCGGTAACGAACAGCTCAATTCAGAAGACCTCGCAGCTGGTCCAACAGGTAAAAGTGAATATTCAGACTTATATCGGCAATATGGAGAGTATTGCATCACTCGTGATATCCAGCCGTGACTTAATGCGGTTTGTAGATGCAACCCAGGCCGAAAGAGAATCAGATGAATCCTTAAAACGGGGCGCCAGCCAATACTTGCGTTCCGTGGTTCAGTCGCGGAAGGATATCGCTTCGATCTTGTACGTGAATAAGGAAGGGGATTTCGTCTCGGATCAGTCCCATGCGGTCATGAAATCCAAATCGGAGTGGATGCAGCAGGATTGGTATAAACTCGCATTGACCTCTTCCGGTGAAGTCGTGTCTCCTTCGCATGTACAGCATATTTTCGAGGATCAGTATCGCTGGGTTGTATCTATCAGCCGCAAACTTCCGGTGAGCAGCCGTTCACAAGAGGGCATACTGCTCGTAGATCTCAATTATAATGTCATTAACGATTTATGCAGACAAATCGAACTCGGTGAGCGCGGCTATGTGTTCATTGTTTCTCCATCCGGCGATTTGGTATATCATCCTCAGCAGCAACTAATTCATTCCGAGCTCAAAAACGAGAAGATGCAAACCGTGCTGGATATGCAGTCGGGGAGTATCAAGCTCGGTAAGGCTGAGGAAAGCAAAATTTACACGGTGGCCACCACATCCTTTGGCTGGAAAATCGTTGCGGTCACTTATCCCGACGAACTGATCGAGAACAAACGCCAAATGCAGAATTCTGCTGCTCTATGGGGGGTTCTATGCCTGATCTTTGCGTTGACCATATCCATTTTTCTGTCTTATGCGTTGACCAAACCGTTGAAGAATCTGGAGATGCATATGAAAAAGGCGGAGCGGGGCAACTTCGACATTCGCGTTGATATTGAAGGGACCCATGAGATCGGCAAGCTTGCCCGTACGTTTAATCTGATGATCTCCCGCATCAAAGAGCTGATGAACCAGATTGTGCAGGAACAGGAGATGAAAAGACGCAGTGAGCTGAAGGCGCTGCAGTCGCAGATCCAGCCGCATTTTCTGTATAATACGCTGGACTCCATCATCTGGATGGCGGAATCCGGAAAAGTGGATGACGTGGTCGAAATGACGACAGCGCTTTCAAGACTGCTTCGTTCCAGTATCAGCAAAGGGGAAGAGCTTGTTCCGGTTTCGGTGGAACTGGACCACATCCGCAGCTACCTAACTATTCAAAGCAGACGTTACAGGAAAAAGTTCACCTATGATATCGATGTGGATGATCATATTCTGGGGTCTCCGATTTTGAAGTTGGTACTGCAGCCGATTGTGGAAAATGCCATTTACCATGGGATCAAGCCCAAACCGGATACAGGCCACATTCGGATCAGTGGTTGGAAGGAAAATGACGCGATTGTGATTACGATTACTGACGATGGTGAGGGGATGGACCCCGAGCAGCTGCGCACGATTTTAATGGATAAACCAGGTACTGCAGGTAGCAGCAATGGCGTAGGCGTAGCCAATGTAAACCACCGGATTCAGCTATATTTCGGACATGATTACGGGTTGCATTATGAGAGTGAACGTGAAGAAGGCACGGTAGTAACGCTGCGAATTCCATATTTGAACATGGAGGTGAAGGGTGATGAGACAACGGGGAAAATGGATACTGGTTAGTCTCCTGCTGGTTGGGCTGCTGATCGCAGTCTGGGGCGGCTACAAGGCAATGACTCAATCCCTTCATCCCAAAAAGCCACTTATCATCTACATTCCTAAAAGCATCGACCCAAGCATCGAGTTTTGGGTCGTCATGCAGCAGGGGGTTATGACGGCCGCCAAGGAGTTTGGTGCGGACATCCGGATTATGGGGGCGGAGACCGAAGTGGACGTGGAGGGTCAAATCCGTATCCTCGATGAGGCCATAGCAACCAAACCGGACGCCATCATGCTGGCTGCCAGCGATTATATCAAGCTGGTTCCTGCCGCGACAAAAGTTGTGAATGCAGGCATTCCGCTGATTATGGTGGATTCGGATGTACAAGGCGATTTATCCCGAAGCTTTATCGCAACCGATAATTATGAAGCCGGCCGGAAATCGGCCCGTTTGCTGAAAGAGCATGTCAATCCTGACGAGAAAATCGCCATTGTAAGCTACATCCAAGGAACAGGGACCTCTCTGGATCGCGAAAAGGGAGTCAGAGACGAGCTTGAAGCCAGCGGGTTCACGAATATCAACCATACGATTTTCAGTGATGGGCAGGTCCAAAAATCCTATGAAATGACACGAGATCTGCTGCTGAAACAGCCGGAAATACGCGGTATTGTTGCCTTAAACGAGCCTTCGACGGTGGGCGCGGGCAAGGCGATCCTGAACCTCGGGCTTCAGAGCAAGGTGAGCTTGATCGGCTTTGACAATTCCAACAGCGAGATCAGATTGATCGACCGGGATGTCATTCAGGCCACGGTGATCCAGAGGCCTTTTAACATGGGATATTTGGCTGTCAAAACAGCAGTCAGCGTCATTAAAGGCCAGAAGGTGGATAAAGTGCTGGATACGGGCTCCAAAGTGATCACCAAATACAATATGTACACCAATGAAAACCAGAAGCTGCTGTTTCCGTTTGAGGATGAGCTGCCCGAAAAATAAAATGAAAGCTTTAAGCCTTGGCCAGCCAGATGGTCCATGGATCCTTCTCAAGGATAGAGGGGGATCCTTTTATTTTGCCGGAGATATAAGAAATGAGCTCCTCCAGCTCCGTTTCAGAGCATTCGTGCAGAATGGATCGGCCGGTTCGCTGCCGCAAGTCCTCATACAAAACCTCCGGATGATCATACTTTGTCCGCGTTTCCCACAGTTTCAGTTCTCTGATATCATGAAACCCACCGTCCATGAGAGCTGCTGTCACGCTCTTGGCAGCGTGTCTTCGGGAAATCTCTTTTTCAGCAAGCCGGGGATATTTTTCGAAAAAGAAGCCGCGGATGTTGCTGCTTGAGCCGGGAAGGAGACAATCCTCAGGGGTACGGTCTTGAACGATTAGCGTCCCGCCTGGTTTCAAAATCCGGTGAGCCTCGATGAAGCATGCGGGTAAATCCTTTAGATGATGAATCAAGGCTCTTTCAAGCGCGACGTCATATTGCTCCGATGTCAGCGTGGTATGATAGGCGTCCCCCTGAATCCAGGTTACTTTGTCCTCATCCGCCAGATTGCCGCGTGCTCCTGTCAGCATTTCAGCCGAAAAATCTACGCCGGTAACATGCTCTGCGCCAAGCGCAAGCAATGCGCGGGTGTAAATTCCCCCTCCACAGCCGATATCCACAGCTTGTCTTCCATTCAGTTGGACATGTTCTGAAATAAGTTTCAGCCAGGATGCATCCGCCGTACGTGTCGTGTACGAGGTGCGGTTGTTTGGATCGTGAAAATTCATGGGCATAAATGAATTCCTCCTTGATCTCGGTTTCATCAGATAGAACATGGTTTTGTATAACGGGATGAATAAATTGTATCACAGAAAAGAAATGCAAAAAAGGCTATTTATTATTCGAAATCATGCGGACGTTATAAATTCTTTAGAATTGCCCTCTAAGCTAAATGGCAGGAGGGGATTGAACATGAAAGTACTGGAAATCGAACATATTACCAAAAAGGCCGGACGGCGAACACTTGTGGGCGACATGTCCTTTGATATTATGCAAGGCGACGTTTGCGGCTTTGTCGGACCGAACGGCGCGGGGAAAACGACGCTGATCCGCATGATTACTGGCTTGATCAAACCTGAGGAAGGTTGCATTCGCATTGAAGGCTGTGACGTGCAGCGGGATCGCAAGAAGGCACTCGGACAAGTAGGGGCCATCGTGGAATCCCCGATCTTTTTTCCATACATGTCCGGCAAAGACAACTTGCTGAATCTGGTCAAATTGCATGTCAACATTCCCAAAGGACAGCGCGCATCACGCGTGGACGAGGTACTGAACATTGTCGGCCTGGCTGGACGGGGGAAGGACAAAGTCAAGACGTATTCACTGGGGATGAAGCAGCGTTTAGGGATCGCCCAGGCGCTTCTCGGCAATCCCAAGCTGATTATTCTGGATGAACCGGCCAACGGGCTGGATCCGATGGGCATTCGGGAGCTGCGGAATCTGATTCTGGAATTGAATGAAAAGCATGGCATCACGTTCTTTGTATCCAGTCATTTGCTGGATGAGCTGCAGCGGATTTGCAGCCGCTTTGTCATCATCAAGGAAGGAAGGCTCGTGTGGCAAGGAACGCAGGAACAGTGGCAGGAAATGGCCGGAAGCAGTAATCTCGAAGATCATTTTGTGGAGATGATGACCTCATGATGGCTTTATTGCACAGCGAATGGGAACGTTTGTGGAAAAGGAAAATCGCCTGGCTGTTTCTGATTGCCATTCCTTGCATCATTGTGGCAACAGCCAAGTATTATTTGGGGCATAATGTGGGGATTCCTCCGGGAAGTCCGGAAATAACCACGGCGGAGAATTTTCCGGTCATGGCCATGATTGAGCAGCTGATCATCGTGTTTAATGTGGTGGCACTCATTCTCCTGACCCTTTCATTTACAGAGGAATATCGCTCCGGGCAGCTCCGGATGATTATGCTCCGGGCATACAGCAGCTCTCAGTTGTTCTGGGCGAAATGGATAGCATTCGCGCTGATGATGGCTTTGTTTTTTATCATTTATTTGCTCGCGGCGGT
Organism: Paenibacillus dendrobii; assembly: GCF_009807035.1. GTDB lineage: Bacteria > Bacillota > Bacilli > Paenibacillales > Paenibacillaceae > Paenibacillus_AQ > Paenibacillus_AQ dendrobii. Next base: position 1,454,623 of record NZ_WUBI01000001.1, on the reverse strand, counting down.
GTTGGCGGGATATCTGTTATTCAAATCTGCACCGCAGCAGATATTGTTCTACTACGACCATGCGGTTCCGAATGGGGATATGATCTTGTATACGCTCCGTTATTACGGCATGGCATACGCAAGCATTGTCGGCATGGCATCCGTGTTCATCGGCATTGGCGTGATATCGCGATCGTCGACGGCCGCCATCGGTCTGGGCATGGGTTTTCTGCTGTGCTCGCTGGGCTTTCCGCTGGTTTTTGAAATGTCAAACCGCGTGCTTGGACTGAATCTGCCCGGCATGCTTAAATATTTGTCGCTCTCGGAAATACAGTTCAGCGGAATCGCCGTGATGATGTCGAATGCGGATGCTCTAAAGGGAGTGCATGCAGGCATTTGGATGATATGCGTTATTGCCGGCTATACAGCCGTATTCATGACAGCTTCGCGGCTGATTTTCACCAAATCGGACCGCTGGATATAAGGAGGAATAAGAATGATTCAGCTCATGCAAAGCGATTGGCAGCGCATGTGGAAGCGAAAAAAAACCATGGTCAGCCTGCTGATCTTTGTTGGGATCGTGTTGCTCGACTGCTTATTTTTGATGATGCAAAATTTGGGGGCTTTCGATAATGTATCGACGGTGCCTCTTACCGCACAAAATTTCTCGTTGTTCCTGTTAAAAGAGGTGTCTTTTTTTCTGGTGCTCATTATTGGCCCAATTCTGATGATCGACAGCTTTAATGGGGAGTATCATGGAGGACAGCTCCGTCTGGTTCTGATCCGGCCGATTTCGGTTATGCGCTTGTTTGCGGCCAAGTGGATCAACCTGGCTATCATCATGGGGATGTTTGTCTTGGTCACTTTTACTGTCGGAGAAATATTCGGACATTTGTTTAAACCCAGCGTGGACTCGGTCGTATTTCTGAATCCGGACCGTTCGTACAGCTCTGCCGGTGCCTTTATGTATTGCCTGGAATCCTACGGGTTGTTCATGCTGATCGTACTGGCGCAGTTAAGTCTTACAGGTCTGATTTGCACGGTGCTGCCAAGCCCCATCATCTGCTATCTTGGCTGGGTCGGGGTTGCGGTCGGATCGATGTACGTGTCGAACACGTTCAGCTTCTTGTTGTTTGGCATGTCCACGATATTTCAATGGATGGCTGGGAGCTACTCGCATGCTTTTATCATGCCGCTTTTTGGTTGTATGATCTTGGGTCTTGCCGTTACAATGTTCTGGTGGAACCGAAGAAACTGGGTGAAGTAAGAGACCCGCAGCAGGAGTGTTGACATGCAGGAAAAGATATTGATTGTTGACGATGAGGCCGATATTGTGTCACTGCTTGACCAGGCGATGACGGCCGAGGGATATCAGGTATTAACGGCTTCGGACGGGACTCAGGCACTGGATAAGTTGTCCGTGAATCCTGATTTAATTATTCTTGATGTGATGATGCCTGGAATGAACGGATTTGAGCTGTGCCAGATGATCCGGGATGAGGTGAACTGTCCAATCCTGTTCGTTAGCGCAAGACAAACGGAGGCAGATCGTATTCAAGGGCTGTCCATCGGTGGCGATGATTATATTACCAAGCCCTTCAGTCTCCGTGAGCTTAAAGCGCGGGTTGGAGCACATCTTCGCGGCAGCAAAAGAATAAAAGAAAATTCGGTCGAGCGTACCCTGCTTCGTTACGGAGTAGTGCGGATTGACCTTAAAGGCCGTGAGGTGCACGTGAATCAGTCCGTCGTTCCCTTGACCGCTAAAGAGTTCGATATCGTGGAATTGCTTGCGCTGCATCCTGGTCAGGTATTTTCCAAGGAGCAGATTTATGACCGGATCTGGGGGCTTGAAGCCTGCGGAGATACGAGCACAGTCACGGAGCACATCAAAAAAATCCGTGCCAAGCTGGCAAGTCGGGATTCGGAGAGCAGTTACATCTCCACGTTATGGGGGGTTGGATACAAATGGGAAAGATCGGAATCGTAGAACGCCTCCCCCTCAAAAAACAGTTTATCCTTACGTTCGTCTGGATCATGCTCCTTAGCGTAATTTGTTCGGTTATCACGATTGGCATCGGCTTGTTCTGGCTGTCAAGAAGCACGTGGATACAGCCTGCCAATACCTATGAAAATCAACTTCCGGAGATTGCCGAGTATGTGCGCTCACAGCATTCAACAATCATGAATCCCGAGAGTAGGGCCGATTTGGAAAAAAGGATACCTGCTGAGGGCATTCGATACCAGGTCGTTGACATGGATGGGAAGCCGATTTATGGAACGCTGCCGGGGCAGCAAATACAGGGTAGAGAAGTTCTGATCGACAAGTTGAACAAAACAGTGTCCGCAGACGCTTCACTTGGTTTTGGCGGGCGGTTTCTTAAGATCGTGCCTGTTACAACGGAAGAGGGAGATTGGGAAGGGGCAATTTTGTTCCAATATAAGCTTGAGGTATCCGGAAAAAGTGGTTCAGGGTTTAATTGGGTCAATCTTGCATGTATCTTGATCTTTGTGGTATCCCCCTTTTTGTACATTGCGATCTTTACCTATTTGTTCGCGGCCAAATTCGGCAGAAGGATGGCCAAACCCGTTCATGAGCTGATTGAGGCCTCGCAGCGGATTCGTGACCAAGATCTCGATTTTACGGTAAGCTACAAGGCCGATAACGAGCTGGGACTGCTGACGGAATCCTTCGAGAATATGCGGAGTGCTCTCAAAAGCTCGCTGCTTCGGGAATGGAAACTTGAGCAGGAACGAAGAGACATGATGGATGCCATTGCTCATGATTTCCGTACGCCGATGACGATTATCCAGGGCAATGTGGAGCTGCTCGCCGATGTGCCGGATATGAAGCGGGATAAGGCGGAAGCGCATTTAAAGGTCATCGAAGACAATATTCAGCGCGTGAACCGTCTGATCCAGGACGTGCAAGTCGCGTCCGAGAAGGATATGGAGTATTTTCCGCTGAGGGGTGTGAAGGTATCGCTAACGGATTTTCTGGAGGACAAGGAGCGTGAGATCGGTTATATCTGCGGTTCCCATGGCGCCGAATACTCGTTTCACTTTGAAGATCTGTCACCGTCCGTTGGCCAAACCGTCTTCATGGATGTGCAGCGTGTCAGTCAGGTGCTGGATAACTTGTTCTCCAACAGCTTTCGGTATATGCCCTCACCGGGCGGATGGCTTGGAGTTCGGGTGCAAAGGCAGGATACAACGCTGCAATTCGAAATTTGCGATAATGGTTCTGGGTTTAGAGATGAGGATATTCCCCATCTTTTCGGAAAATTTTATAGGGGTGAAAAGGGGCAATCCGGGCTTGGTCTCTATACTGCCAAAATTCTTGCTGAAAAGCATGGGGGCAGCATTCATGCGAATAACCGCCGGGAAGGCGGCGCTTGCATGGTCTTCACGATTCGGACAGACGGCCCCGCACCGAATCATGTGGATATTTAAACCAAAACGTAACCGGGCTGTAACCTTCATCGGTCGGAATTCTACTAAAATATGACTGTGTATATATAACAGTGGAACGTTAGGAGAATGATCGATGAAAAAACGCTTTAAGATCATGATTGCTGCTTGTTCCGCCTTTGTGTTGTTAACGGGTTCAGCCATGGCGGTGACGGCAGGCCCACGGATTTTTATCAACAAAGCCGAATACGCGAATACCTTTTTGAAGGTGAAAATCGAAAAAGGCACGGCCATGGTTTCCCTGCGCGCGATTGTGGAGCAGTTAAAAGGGGAAGTCACATATAAGGACAACAACATCTATGTAACGATGCCTGAAGCCAGTCATTTGGCTAACCAGGTCAATGGCTTCCAGAACGCACTGCAAGCGGAAACGCCCGAAGAAGCGGCGCAAACCTGGGCACGTGGGGTCCAGAAACGAAGCGGCCCGTTGCAGTATGCAGTGATGACGCCTGCAATGCAGCAGAGCACGAAGCAGGAATTCGAAGATAATTTCTGGGTTACGGGTGGTTCCAGCCCGCACATGGGAAAGGTTACGAATATGGTCACCAAGCCATTGTCTTCGAATAAAGTGCAGATCTCATTTGAATATCCTCTTATCGTTTCAGGCGGTGTTTTCGATACGGGGAAAGCTTCCTTGACCATTGAGACTGTGAACGGACCCGCATATGATTACTGGGCGATCTCCGAGATTTATCTGAAAGATCCGGGGGATACCGGACTGATGATCGGCGCGAAGACAATGACCCCGTAATGAGAAAAGCGAGCGGTATAAGCGAAACTCTAGCCAGGATGCAGGCATCCTGGCTTTCTATTGCTTCGAGGTCATGGACTGACGATTCAGTGTTTGCAATCCGTTCCGTCAGGCTCGATATCGCTGGCGTCGATGCATACGGCGGAATAATCTCAGCGTAAATCCAACCCATGTTCCTTGCATGCGTTTTTCCTTGTGCAGCTGGCAAATCAGCTGCTTTTCATGTTCTCTCCGGAGTTTTTCAACATTTCTGCGATCGGCTGCGTCATACTCCATCAATTTTTCGAACGTGTAATGTTCCAACATGATTTCTCCTCCACTCCATTCTCTATTTGTTTCCAATTATGAGCTATTCAAAGAGGTCTAAAAAGTGTATACTTGCGAAAATGATTTTCCCCTTTTACGTCTAAATGCCTTTGAAGGAAGGTAGATACGATTGCTTTTGAATGAACATTATTTAAAGTTGTATGACCGATTCGCGGAAGGAAAAGGGAGCGGGATTCCGATTGAGGTCACCTTAGAGGACTTGGCGGCAGCGCTCTTTTGTACCGTCCGGAATGCGAAGCTGATTCTGCGAAGGCTTGTGGAAGAGCAGCTTGTTGAGTGGCTTCCCGGCCGTGGAAGAGGCAATTATTCGCAAATTACGTTTCATGCCGGCAAGGAGGATTTCCTCTTTAATCTGTCCGTAAGCTTGGCTCAAAACGGTGAATACAAACAGGCTTTCGAATTGCTTAGCGAATATGGAAACGGTACGCATGCCAAGGAACAATTCATGACTTGGTTGAACGGACATTTCGGCTACAAAAAAGAGGAAGGAACGGAAGGTCTGCCTGCAAGCGATTCGCTGATTTTTCCCGTGCTTCATCCACCCCGTACGTTGGATCCCGCAGAAGCCAATTACGCGTTTGACTCTCATCTGCAGCATCAGATCTTTGACCGACTGCTTTCCTTCGATGAACAGCTTGGAAGGATTGTTCCTGGAATCGCCCATCACTGGAAGTCGGATAACAATGCCACCCAATGGACTTTTTATTTGCGTAAAGGCATTCGTTTTCATCATGGTCAAGAGTTGACGTCGAAGGATATTGTATTTACCTTCGAACGGCTTCGCATGGACACGCAGAACCAGTGGATTTTACGTGAGGTTGCAGAGATGATTTCGCTTGGTCCAAGGGTGGTGCGTATTCTACTCCGTAAACCTAACCGGATATTCGACCGTTTTATGTGTTCCGTGGGGGCGTCCATCCTTCCCTTCGGCTTGGCTGGTCAGGAAGAGACCCAGTTTTGGACGCAGCCGATCGGTACGGGGCCGTTCAAGGTCGTATCCTATTCCAACCACAGGATGAAACTAGCCGCACATATCGATTATCATCATGGCAGACCCTATCTGGATGAGGTTGATATTGTGATTATGCCGGAGGATTGTGATCCGGAATCTATCGGCTATCCTGCGGTTCTCCACACATGGGGAAAGTTCATACAGGAGGAACGGGATATGCCAACTAACGATTGGGAGACTACGGAAAAATTACGGCAGGCTTGCACGATGCTGACCTGGAATTTGAATCGTGGTGGCCCGCAGCAGTCCGAAGCCTTCCGCAGGGCCGTTCGGATGATCGTTCATCCGGGTGAGATGATTGCCGAGCTGGGCGGAGCCCGTATTTTACCGGCCTTCGGATTTAGGCCTGATGAAAGTCGCACGCTTGTCATCGATCCGCTGCGCCCCGAACGTGTCAGATCGGCTCTGAAGGAAGCGGGATATGATGGAACGGCTCTTCAAATTTCGGTGATTGACAAGTACAAGGAGGATGCCGAGTGGATTCGAAAACGACTGGAAGATTGGGGAATTCAAGCGGAAATTTGTAATTACAAAATATGGGAGGACGCGGATTGTACCATCTCCAGCATTATTCTTGCGGAGGATGAGGTCTGTGAGATCGAAACGTACGAGAACCGGAGCAGCGTACTGAGGAAATACCTGGATAAAGAGCGGATGGGCTGGATTACCGAAAGGATCGATGATGCGTTGGGTGCTGAGCAGGTGGAGACAAGACGCATAGTTTTAAGGGAGATTGAACAGCATCTCCGTGATGAAGCATCCGTCATATTTCTGCATCATCGCCAGCTGAATACTTTTTTACATCCGTTTGTCAGGGGGATCAGCCTGAATGCGCTCGGATGGATCGATTTTAAGGATGTGTGGCTCGAAACGTACGATTAAATAGACATTAGACAAATAGACCGCCGGAATGGCGGTTTTTTTGTGCAATGCATATCACTGCACGAAAAATCATGATCATCTGCGCAACCTGCGCCGTATGGATAGATAAGTTGGATAAAATGCCAAAGAATCGAGGGGAACTGACGGTGATGGTTTTTGTGCTGGGCGCAGATCACGGGAGAGATGAACGATTTACGGTCCATTCCATGACTTCAGCGGTGCCGGCCGCTAGGCTTACGTTGGTCCCTCCCGGGCAACATCATGTTCTTAACGAGGCTGTATTTCATACGGAGGACCCGTATTGCATGACGATTCGAGCGGGAGGCCGAGTTGATCCGGACTTCAAACTCAGGTTGGAGGAGTGGATACATCCATTGATGCAAGCTCCGTTCTCATGGATCCATTTGCTGCCAGATACGGAGACAGCATCTTTTCAAAGCCGTTTCCGACCCGGCGAAGCCGGACCCGTGATATGGAATCTCCAAATCATGAAAAGCCTGGGACTGAAATTTCCCGGGAACGAGGTATTACCATGCGAAATCATGATGGAGTGGTACCAAATGCAGGAGATGCATGGGACTCATCCAGGATGTTCTCAGGAATCATCCGATTGGTCTCCATCTAGGTATAAATTTCGCGATTGGCAGCGGAAAGGTCAAGAATGGAAAAAGCTTGCTCCAATACTCTTGAGCCCCAAAACAAGCTTGGGAATGTCTGCTGAGGTACAGAAGCCCAGGCTTTCGATCGTGCTGACGGTGTACAATGAGCCGGACTACATGCAGTGGGCAGTGCGGAGTGTCCTCGCCCAAACGTCCGGCTCCTGGGAGCTCATGATGATTGATGACGGATCAACGGATCATACCGGTTGTTTGATGCAAAAGCTGGCATCCGAATATCCTTTTCACATCCGTTGCGTGAAGCATCCATGCAATCTGGGGAAGGCTGCGGCATTAAATACTGCGTTGGAGCATGTCCGTGCACCGTGGCTGCTGGAGCTGGATGCGGATGACTGGCTGGACCCGCATGCCGTACAGTCAATCACCGAGATGATGTCCACTTTGCAGCCGGAAGCCGCCTTTTTATATGGGAACCATTCGGAGTGGAGAGAGGAGAACGACAGAAATCTCTCCTACCGGGGAGCCAGCGGGTATTCCACCCAGCTCGATATCAAGGACATGTTGATCTCAGGCGCGCCGCTAGCTCCAAGAGTATTCCGTACAGAAACGCTGCGTGCGCTGGGAGGCTGGAAGACGGATGATCCTGCCAGAGGAAGATTATACGAGGATATGCTCATGATCATCCGAATTCTGCAAAACAATCAAGCACGTTTTCTCCAGGGAATTGGCTATAACCGTCGCATCCGATCCAACAGTATCACTAGAACGCATCAAGAGCAGTATAATCATTGGCGCGAATGGGTCATGGGTATGTATTCTTTGTAATCGGCAAGTTCAAAAACTCTCTAACATAAATGACATGGTGTATAATACTTCACAAAATCGACGAATGGGTGTATACTTTCGGTGTAATCGATTACTACTACCATTAATGAAATCATAGAGAGGAAGAATGAAAATGGGTCGTTTAACAGGAAAAGTTGCAATTATTACAGGAGCAGCCAATGGCATGGGTGCCGCGGAAGCAAAATTATTCGCAAGCGAAGGGGCAAAGGTGGTCGCTACCGACCTGAATGAAAATGTTTTGAACGAGGTCATTCAAGAGATTACAAACAACGGCGGCGAAGCCATCGGTCTCAAGCAAAATGTAGCATCTGAAGAAGAATGGAAACATGTCGTGGAAGAAACGGTCAAACAATATGGAAAAGTCGATATCCTCGTTAACAATGCCGGTGTGTCTTCGACCATGACCATTGCCAATCTCGAAATGGAACAATGGAATAAGGTCCTTGATATCAATCTGAACGGTTGCATGCTTGGCATGAAATACGCCATCCCGGAAATGCAAAAGAATGGTTCGGGTTCCGTTATTAATATTTCCTCCATCGGAGGCATCGTGGGTATGGCTGGCTCCAGCGCATATACAGCTGCTAAAGGCGCGCTTCGTTCCATTTCTAAAGCTGCTGCTGTTGAGTTCTCGAAGGAAAGCATTCGCGTGAACTCCGTGCATCCGGGCATCATTGAGACACCGATGACGGCACCAAGCTTCAAGGATGCTACGCCATTCTATAAGACCTTCACCCAGCTTCCTTACTTCGGTAAACCGGAAGATGTGGCGTATGGCGTACTGTTCCTGGCTTCGGATGAATCCCGCTTTATGACAGGTGCGGAGCTTGTGATTGACGGCGGATGGACTGCCCTGTAATTCAAGCGATAGATACAGCATAATATCAAGTTATACCAAAAAAGCCCTGAACGGATTCATAATCCGTCAGGGCTTTTTCTAAGTCATGGTCTATCAGCTGTGAAAGTACATCGATAGACGCTTATGATTCCGTCTTTTCATACGGCCGGACGCGGTAAGGTCCCATGATGGAGAGATTCATCAGCATTTCAGCCATCTCTTCTTCCGGATAAGGCATTTGATATTCTACCCACCAAATGATGAGCTCCAGATATGCCGACTCCACGTACTTGATGACTACATCTCTTCGTGCAGACAGATTGGAATCATCCGGCTCCGTCATATTGATTCCGTCCGAGATGAAGTTATGCAGCACGCTCAGCAGACCTGACGTAAAGGCGGGAAGGCGGTTAGTCACTAACATGGCTTGATACTGGCAGAAGTGCTCGCTGACATGCTTAAACATCCGGACAAAATTAGGATGGGCTTTGCCGCTGTGAAAATCGAACTGCCGGTTATCGTCAGTGTTATTTTGAATCGCCTCGCGCAGTTCGTCCAGAAGATCTGCGATGCACTGGAGGACAAGATCTTGTTTATCATTATAATGCAGATAAAATGTCGCGCGCTTCACGGTTGCCCGATCAGCTATATCCTGCACCGTGATCTGATCGTAGCTGTTTTCCTCCAATAGATCAAAAAGCGCATTTTTCAGCAGACGCTGCGTCCTTACGACCCGAGGGTCTATTCGTTGTTGATGGGAAGTCATTCCTGCATTCCTCCAAAAATACTGCTATAGGATGAACGGAAGACGAAATGTCTGGCGTTCATCCTATACTAAATGTCTATCCATCATATAACGGAATAAGAAACGGTTCAATGCGACAAAGGACTGAAGAAAACACGACCGAAGCGATTGCGGTTAAAATTTAAAGATTTGAATGGTTTTCTGCAGCTGGAATACGGCTTGTCTCATCGCTTCGGTTTCTTCCACGACAGCTTCGATGGATTTCATCTGCTCATTCATGGAAGCCGATACCTGCTCGGTTCCGGCGGAGGATTCTTCCGTGATTGCCGATATGTTCTGGATGGCGCCGGAGATCTTCTGGGCACTTTCGAGCATTAAGTCGCTCTCGTTCGAGAAGGCGGTGATTTGCTCGGTTATGTATTGAACGCTTTCCACGATATGCGAGAAAATTTGCTCCGCTTCGCGAATCATTTCATTTTGCAGACGCACCACTTCTTCATTCACCTGAATGTTCTCAATCGCTTGATGAATGCCAAGCTCGATGCTCTTAACCAGTCCGAATACTTCCTGGGTAGAGGCCGTGGATTCTTCCGCAAGCTTGCGAACTTCTTGGGCTACGACCGCAAAGCCCCTGCCATGCTCGCCGGCTCTTGCAGCCTCGATGGAAGCATTAAGTGATAGAAGATTGGTCTGTTCTGCCAACTCAGAGATGGTTTTGGTGATCTTATTGATGCCGTATGCATTTTTGGACAACGTGTCGATTGTTTTCGCGACGTTTTCCGTTGCCTCGACGTTTTTGCGCATCCCCTCTGCCTGTTTATCGACAGATTGGCGGCCTTTTTCCACGAAGCTCAGCGTAAGCTCCGACTGCTTTTTCATTTCCTTGGTGGAGTTCGCATAGTTTCCTACTTTTAATTCAATGTCCTGAATCGATTCGGTCATACCGGCAACGTCTTCGGAAATTTCGTTGGCGCCGATGGCAAGCTCGTTCGAAGCGGAAGCGACGGAAGCCATGACCGATTTGAGTTCCTGGTTCTTGTCCGCAATGCCGCGGCTTGCTTCGATGACCTTGCGCGTGATGCCGGATGCGTCGGTCAAAATTTTCTTGAGCTTGTCTACCATGCTGTTAAACGAACGGCTGACATCACCCATGGAGCCGGATTCATCCACACGGTTGGTGAAGTCGCCCTTGGCAATTCCTGCCGTGACGTTGGCGATGCTTTCGAACGATGATGTAAGCGTTCTCTCAACGAACCGTGCAAGAGGATACGTCAGTGCAGCGAATACGGCCACGAACACCACACCGATAATGATCTTGCCAATGATGATGAAAATCACCAGTGCTGGCAGTGCGAATAAGGCGGCAACCAGATAGCAACCAGCAATCACCCTTTGGGACATCGGAAGATTTTTCAACCAAGACATAGGACAATAGGCCTCCTTAGTATGTACTAATTCTACCATATTATAGCACCGACCTGGAGAGATGGTCTATAAACGTTTACAAAATAAGCTAAATTAGGTGAATCTTTTGACATGATTCGATATTCCTGCATGGCTTTCATAGAAAAAAGCTGCCGCATCACGCGCCAGCCGAAGGACACCTAAGTCAAGAAAACAAATATCGTCTGCGTCCGATTTGCGAGGCAATGCCGCCTTCTGACATAAAAGCCTGCTGAACCGCATCAGGATGGATCCCTGAATTGCCTGCTTCAAATTGGGACAGGTAGAGGAAGTCCGGATAAATAACCTGATCGGTCAAGTAGGCGGAAACCTCGCTTCCCGGAATGCGGTGCCTGTTAAGTTTGGAAATGATGGCCTGCGACGTCACGATACCGATCCCGTGTCCATAGTACAAATCTTCCTCAAGCTTGATGGTATTTTCGCCCTGCCATTCGATCTGCTCGGGATTTACATCCGGATTTTTGAAGTAAAGCACGTCACCCGGAAACGATTGGGGCGCCCCATGTTTTTCAATCAGACGCAGGTCGCTGTCATAATGCCAGTCATAGAGCAGCAAATCCGCAAACATCCTGTTAAAATCCTTCTCCTGAATGGAATCGAGCACACCCTTGTACAAGACGATGACAATCGCTGTGGCGCACTCAAAGCCATATAAAGATCCATTGGCAAAAATGTCACGGATTCCTTCCGCCGGCGTGACGCCTTGCTTCAGCTCAAAACCGCCTTTGCTGTTCAGATTCCAAAATTGTTCATTGCAGTGGGAATGCTCGAACGTTTCGAACTGTACGCCGCTCCGCTTCAGCGCCTTGGCCGCTTCTACAATTGCGTTCCTGAGCTTAAGCTCGAATTTCAAATGTTCGAGCGATTCATACCGGTACACGGTAGGACTGTTTTTCTTGGAAAGGTAAATTTTCTGCCATAAAGGGGGCCAGGTTCCCACCTCGAGCACAGCTTCCTGATCACCGATCATAATCACTTCTGCCTCACGCTCCTTTCAGCCTAAGTAGAGCATATGATGCATACAAGCCAAGAAATGTCATATCCGCTCAGATTTTTGGCGCAAAACTGGGCTTAAGGGGCTGATAAGGTTGCCATTGCCAGGGTTCTACTATACTATTTTGTAAGGACTACTGATTATAAGAAGCAGACTGGAGCAATCACAATGAAGAGATTCAAAAAGTTTTATGTCGAGCTGACAAGCCGCTGCAATCTGGCCTGCACCTTTTGCCCACCAACGCACAGGGCTACGAATTATATAACAATTGAGCAGTTTACCCATACACTCGATGAAATCAAGCCGTATACAGATTATATTTATTTTCATGTCAAAGGCGAGCCATTGCTTCATCCCCATATCGACCAGTTGCTGGATATCGCCCATGAAAAGGGCTTTAAAGTGAACATTACCTCCAACGGAACACTGCTGCATAAGGCAGGACCGAAACTGATGAACAAGCCTGCACTGCGGCAGATGAACTTTTCCCTGCACAGCTTTGACGGTCATGAAGGGTCCAAGGACAAGGATCTCTATATTGCCAAGGTACTCAACTTTGTCAAAGAAGCCGTGGCACAATCGAAACTGATCGTATCCCTTAGACTATGGAATCTCGATATGAACAACGCAACGAATCTGGAGCGAAGCCGTAACCGCGAAATGCTTGAATATATCGAGAACGAATTTGATCTGGATTACAACATTGACGAAAAAGTAGAGCCCGGCAAAGGCATTAAAATTGCGGACCGGATTTACATTAATATGGACCATGAGTTCGAATGGCCGGACTTGAAGGCGGAGGAGGATTTTGGACCGGGCTTCTGTCATGGTCTGCGCAACCAGGCGGGCGTGCTGGTGGACGGTACCGTCATCCCATGCTGCCTGGACGGAGAAGGTGTCATCAATTTGGGTAATATTTATAAGAATGCTTTTACAGACATTATCGAAGGCGAGCGGGCTACGAATATCGTAGACGGATTTTCACGACGTGAAGTGGTGGAAGAGCTTTGCCGCAAATGTGGATACCGGAAACGCTTTAACCATAAGGCCAACGGATTTGCCGCTGAATCTGAAGCCGCAACAGTCTGACAACCAAGGAGCTGATAACGATGAATCATTCATTTATATTGCAGGCAGAGTGGGACGGAGGCCGCAATAGCGAAGGGAGGATCGAAGCCGGTCAGCTGAAGACCGCTATTTCCATTCCCAAGGAGATGGGTGGACCGGGTATCGGCACCAATCCGGACGAGATGCTGCTTGGCGCTGCTGCGACCTGTTACTTGATTACGCTGGCAGCGATGATGGAGCGGGGCGGTTTGCCGGTTGAGAAGCTGTCGCTCCAGTCGGAAGGCATCGTGGACGTCACGAATAACATTTTTACGTACGTCAGCATTACGCATAAACCCTATGTACTACTGAAATCCGATGCCGAGGACAGAGATGTGGAGCATGCCAGAAGATTGGCGGAAAAAGCGGAAGGTTCCTGCATGATCTCCCGTGCTCTTGCCGGCAATGTGGCATTATCCACGGAGCCGCGCATCGAGAGAAGCGAACATTAGAGGTTAGGTACAGGTGTGAAGGAGAATTTCAAATGTCAGATTTGAAGGAAAATGGATTTCGAATGGTTTTTGGCTGGGAAGGCGATAATGAATTAGGTGAGATGTTGATCGGACAAATTCTCCGGGGAGAAAAGACGGCCACTTGCGCTCCGAAAGAGGAATATTCCGAAGAAGAACTGCATGCTACCTACGAGCCGGTCGGTCAAATCGTAACGGTTTACGATAAACAAGGTACAGCCAGATGCAATGTGAGACTTATAGAAGTGTTCGAGACTACATTTGGAAATCCGGACTTAAGGCTAGTACAGGGTGAAGGAAATGGGAATAACATCGGGCAGTTTCAGGATGACCATCGATTGGCTTGGAAGGATCTCGAGATCATCTTGAAAGATGATACGGTTCTCATTGTAGAACTGTTTGAGCTGGTAAAAGATTAAGCAGCATCAGCAAGTACTCACGGCGGTTCAACATAAATTGAATTCTGGGGCACTTCCCAAGGTCTGGGTCAGGGATCTTGGGGATGGCCCTTTTTGCCGTTATGCCAAGCCAAACCACGCCTGCCGTCAAAACACGGTGGGGTGGATCTTTCTTCCGCTTAAGCTTTATGCAAAGATAGTAGTACGGAGGGATCACGATATGTTCACCGATTTTAAAATTATAGAAGGCCGGCCATTGACGGTGCAGGTTAAAGAATATTTGAAGCAGTGGATTACCAAAGGCAAGGGCAGGGTGGATCAGAAGCTTCCTTCTACGCGAGAACTTAGCACCATGCTCGGGATTAGCCGCAATACGCTGGTGACCGTGTATTCGGAGCTTGAGGAGGAGGGATTCATCTACACCGTGCATTCCAAGGGGAGTTTTGTTTCCCGGGTCGGTATCGCCTCGGTCCCGTCCTGGTCGACGGATTGGCAGCAGCGTCTGAACAGCACGGCGAAACAGGCGGTCGATTATGATCTGATGAAGCGGGATTTGCGCGGGGAGAGAGGAATGATCAACTTCGCCAGCATCGCGCCGGATGAGAAGCTGTTCGACCTCGCCAACGTGAAACGCGCTTTTTTGGACCGCATGTCGCTGGAAGGGGAAATCCTGCTGAATTACGGCTATGCCAAAGGCTACAAACCGTTGATTCAATATCTGACGGGCTATATGGAGACCAAAGGCGTGGATATGGAAGGCAAGGATATTTTAATAACGAATGGTTTTACAGAAGCATATGACATCATCCTGTCTTCGCTTGAGGTTCCGAAGAAGCACATTCTATGCGAGAATCCCACACACCATACCGCGATTAAGATATCCCGATTGCATGGTTATGACATTACAGGAATTCCGATGGATCAGGATGGGGTAAGACTGGAGGCTTTTGAGCAGGCACTGAAGGAGCAGGAGTTTGGTCTTGCGTATCTCACGCCTTCATACCATAACCCTACCGGCATTGTCATGTCGGCCGAGAAACGGGTCGAAGTGCTGCGCCTCCTAGCCGAACACAGAATTCCGCTGATTGAGGATGGCTTTAATGAAGAGCTGCGTTATTCAGGTTCGCATATGGCCCCATTGGCTGCTTTTGGGGGAGAAGGCAACAGCATTATTTATCTGGGCAGTTTTTCCAAAATCCTGTTTCCAGGCATCCGGATCGGCTGGATTGCGGCTGACCGCGAGTTGATTGATGCGCTGGTCAGCGTGAAGCGCGCACGCAATATTCATACATCTACGCTCGATCAGGCCGTTTTATATCAATATTTCCACAATGGGAATTTCGAGAAGTACCTCAAACGGGCGAAATCGGAGTATAAACGCAAGCATGAGCTGGCAGTCCAATATTGCCATCAGTATATTCCCTTTAAGCGTCTGACCGGATCGGGAGGACTGCATTTGTTCATTGAATTGGAAGAGTTCTGCAATGCCAGGGAAATACTCGGCGAGTGCTATGAACAGGGCGTAGTTTACACTGCAGGGGACGTATTTTTTACCGATGGCGGCGGGTCTAACACGCTCCGGTTGGGCTTTTCACGGGTAAGCGATGACGAGTTGCACAGAGGCATTCAAATTATCGGCAGCGCGGTCAAAAAGAGAATGGAGGCATAATGATGAAGGTTGGCGTAATTATGGGGGGCGTTTCTTCCGAACGGGAAGTATCACTGGCAACGGGCCAGGAGATGATGGCGAATCTGGATTCTGGCAAATATGAGGTCATCCCGATCGATATCAAGCAGAAGCAGGATTTGCTGGAACAGGCGAAGGGGATTGATATCGCTCTCCTCGCGCTCCACGGCAGCTATGGGGAGGACGGCACGATTCAAGGCACGCTTGAAACGATGGGAATTCCGTACACGGGATGCTCACTCTTATCGAGCAGTTTGTGCATGGATAAGGATCTGAGCAAGAAACTGCTTCGTTACGAAGGTCTGCATACGCCGGATTGGACGGTTTTGCGAAGCATGGCAGATCTGGGGGACGGCAGAATGGATTCATTCGGGTATCCCCTCGTTGTCAAACCGAATGCGGGCGGCTCAAGCATCGGGGTTACGCTGGTCAGAAACGAGGAGCGGCTGCTTGATGCGGTCCAAACCGCTTTTTCCTTCGGCGAGGAGGTCCTGCTCGAGGAATATATCCAAGGCGAGGAGATCACCTGCAGCATCTTGAATGGACAGCATCTGCCGATTGTTTCCATTAAGCCAGGTGCGGAGTTTTTTGATTATACGTCGAAATATGAACCGGGACAGTGTGACGAACAGGTCGTTACTTTTGACAAAGAGACCCTGGAACGCATTCTTCAGGCGGCGGAAACAAGCTATCAGGCCATGAAATGCTCCGTCTATGCGCGAATCGATATCATGCTGAAAGACGGCGTTCCCTATATTCTTGAGGTCAATACGCTGCCGGGCATGACCCGTACCAGTTTGCTTCCGCGCAGCGCCCAGGCGGCCGGAATATCTTTTGGCGGGTTGCTGGATGCGATTATCGAAGGCTCGCTTTCGGAGCGGCCCCATGATGCTTAGTGATGCACCGTTGTTTCCACCCCGGCTCTTCCGCAGTATTCACCCTTTTCCTCCTCTTGCTTCACCAGACCATCTCCTTTTCAACGATACATTAACCCAAACCGCATGCCATTAGCGCATTACAATATGAAAAGAGGACCTCTTCAAGGAAGAAGTCCTCTTTAGCATGATAGATAAGTGCAGAATCATTTGGTTTTGTATCCAAGTTCCCCGGCAATCAGCCCTGCCAATATTTTGCCGCCTTGTGGTTTGAGGTGAACGCCGTCCGGCTCAAAGTATGATTTGCCGCTGCTTGCGGCGTGCCAGTCGAGAAGGGTGGTATTCGGGTAAGCGGCCGCGGCCTTTTTTATCGATGCGTTAACGACGCTTTCCCAGCTCCGCGGTACCCTTGCATTGACCAGCACGACCTTGCGCACGTCCTGCAGGGAATCAAGGAGCGACATCAACTGCTTGCTGCTGAATGGCCCATTGGTTCCAAGCTCGATCACCACCTGGTCGCCGAGTTTGCCTTGCGCCCTAAGGCTTGCGATCAAGCCTGGCGCTTCCGACATCTGTCTGCCGATTTTAGCGTCAATGACAGCTTCCGAAATCAGCTTCTGCAAGAAGGGTTCCGCATCCAGCATGACGGAATCGCCAATCGCCGTGATGGGTACTGCGCTTTTTCCCGCTTTGGATGAATCCGGTGCCGTGGAATTGCTGTCTTTTGACTCACCGGCAGGCGCAGTTTTACCGGATTTAGGGTTTGTTTCGGACGGATCTTGCAGATCCGAATTTACCGACTTTACAGTCTTATCTGTTTTGTCTTCATGCGGCTGTGTGTTGTGAACTTCTTCGGGATTAGGACTCGCTGTGGTTGTGTGTTTATTCTGTTCAGCACTTAATCCGCTATCCGGTTCAGGATGTGCTTCCGGATTCGAATCCGGTTGATCCCTTGGCGGTATCTGCTCCTGTACAGGCTTGCGAGATGAAGGCTGCTCGGACGCCTTGGTTTCAGGTGAGTCTCCATCACGATTCATGGGAGCAACAGATGCAGATGCCGGGGATGCCTCCTCTTTCAAGGTTGAAGCATTCACCGGTGTGCGGAGCGCAAAACCAGCGCATGATACCACAACCATGACCAAAACGGATGCAGAAGTTAGCCAGCCCCTGAGCGGTACGTTGGACAGGTTCACATGCCCCTTGCGGAATTTGTTCCACAATCTGCCGATCAAACCGCCCCGAATCGGTTCTTCAATATACTTGAAGGATAGGGAAGCCAGGAGCACGCTGGCTGCAGATTGCAGAATTGCCCGCCACACTTCGGGGTCGGAATTGGCTTGGGTCGTAAGTATAATCACGGGATAATGCCATATGTAAATGCTGTAGGAACGCAAGCCGAGCCAGCGAAGCGGCTTCATGCCGAGCAACTTTCCTACCATGCTGGCAGGATGCGCGGCAGAAGCAATGATCATTGCAGTCAAGACCGACAGGAGCAGAAAACCTCCGGGATACAAGAAGGAGTCATATTCATTGGTTTTCCACACCATGAGGAATACAGAGACAAGGCCGATGACTCCCGCTGCGTTGAGCACGAGGCGCGTTTGAAGTCCCGCTTTGACGGTTAACTTCCGGCTCGGCCATACGATGCTCAGTGCAGCGCCAATCAGCAGCGAAAAGGCTCGGGTATCGGTTCCGTAATAAACCCGGCTCGGATCCGCATCCGGATCATACAGGATGAGCATCATGATCGCCGAAACGGCCGCGGCCGTAAGAATGAAGAGGAAGACCGGACCGCGCTTCTTCAGCAGTTTCATAGCCAATAGCAAAAGCAAGGGCCACAGAAGATAGAACTGCTCTTCTACCGCCAGGGACCACATATGGCCAAAGGGAGAAACCGGACCAAACTTCTCAAAATAGGAGACCTGGTGAAAGATTAAGTACCAATTGTTCACGTAAAAGATGGATGAAACCACATCACCGCGAAGGACGGACAGCAATGAAGGATTGAATAATGTCACCCAGGCCACAATCGCTGCCATCATGACGAGCATGGCCGGAAGCAGCCTTCTGCAGCGGCGAATCCAAAAAGCTTTAAGATCAATGGTCTGCGTGCGGCTCCATTCGGCGGTTAACAAATCTGTAATCAGATATCCGGATAATACAAAAAAGATACTGACACCCAGCAGCCCTCCGGGTGCCCAGTTCACGTTCAAATGGTATAAAACGACAAAAAGCACTGCCAAAGTTCGCAGGCCGTCGAGTCCCGGCATATAACGCTTATGCAGTTTATGTTGATTAGACATATGGACAAACCCTGCTTTCTATGAGGGTAATGCCCCGTAAGGAACCCATTATGTATGCGGAAATCCTCATTTCCATTATGTTCATTTCCCTGATGCCTCCGACAAGATGATTTAATCAATGAAGTAGTTCACAGGTACTAACTTATCATATGGAGTTCACGTTAAAGTTACAAAATGATTGCTTTCAATTCACATTTTGTTCATTATGAGATTAATGCCAATGATTCCAATTAAGGGGGATAACCGGTGGGAATGGAAATTAAGAAATTTAGCGAATTTTCGGCTGTGGAGCTTACCGAACTGTGGAACGAAGGGTTCAAAGGATATGCTTCGGATATGACGATGAGCGTGGAGACATTCGTGAAAAGAATTCCCGATAACCAGCTGTCCATGGAAGCCTCGGTTGCCCTCTGCGATAACGGCAGGCCAATCGGCTTCGTCATGAGCGGTTTCCGCACGGTCGACGGGCGTCTGATGGCTTGGAACGGCGGTACTGGCATCATACCCGAGTACAGAGGCAAAGGTCATGGGAGGCAGCTGATCGGCGCGGCTTTGGACGTATATAGGGAAAAAGGGGCCAAGGTAGCCCTCCTGGAAGCGCTGAGCGAGAATGAACCTGCGATCAAGCTGTATACGAAAATGGGATATGTGCTTATCGACAAATTGAGATTTTATGAGCATAAGGAGGACTTGCGTCCGGATGCATTTTCGAGCGATAAGCCTTACGTGTATGATTATCGCTATGGTATCCCGCAGGATGTTCAGCATTTGAACCTTCCGGTAGGAAATATGCCGTGGCAGACACATTGGGAGAACATCGTGAACGGTCAATCGGTCATCATGTATGACGTTCAGGGTGAGGTTGCCGGCTATGCATTGTATAAGAGACTATTTGATGCGAGCGGGGAACATAGTTCGACATCATTATACCAGTGCCGGGCCGTGAAAGCTTCGGAAGGTGAAGCTGAGGGTTTGTTAAAAGCGCTGTTGTCTCTAGTCTATGCGCCTATGGATAAAAAAGTAATCCGGCGTACCGTTAATCTTCCGTTATCCGAGCAGGCGCTCGTACGAATTTTGGAAGAAGCGGGTTTTACGCCTCGGGTAAACCAGGTACATATGAAATACATTTTGAACGATTAGATAAAATTCTGGTAAATCTGCTAATAATAGTATACACTTATCTTAATTTTACGAAGGGCGGTGCTTCCATTGGTATAAAGGTTGCAAACTACTTAGACAACTAAATAGTTCATATACCTGATCCCATGGAGGAACCGAAGATGAAAGAATATCAAACGATCACAGATCAACTGGACCGATTGCTGACCGAATATATGAACAAGGACAAGGCAGCAGCAGGCATGGCAGTTGGTATCGTGTATAACCATGAACCCATTTATGCAAAAGGCTTTGGGGTTAAGAACATAGAGACAGGAGAGCCTGTAGACGGCAACACCCTATTCCATATGGCTTCGATATCCAAAACGTATGTGGCAACAGCCGTCATGCAGCTGGTCGAACAGGGACGGGTTAAGCTTGATGAGAAGGTCACGGCATACTTGCCCTATTTCTCATTACAGGATGAACGGTATCGCGAGATCACGGTCAGGCAGCTGCTTAGCCACACATCTGGCATGCCAGACGAGGACGATTACGAGTGGGACCGTCCGCAGCTTGATGAGGGGGCGCTTGAGCGTTATGTACGCAGCGTCTCGCATCTGAATCTGATGTGGGATCCGGGTATCGGGAAATATGAATACAGCAATATCGGATTTGAGATCCTTGGAGATTTGATTGCCAAAGCATCCGGCATTTCGTTTGAGCAGTACATGAAAGAGCATATCCTGAGTGTGCTTCAAATGAACAACAGCAGCTATCAACAACCGGATGTCGATCAGAGGTTGCTGGCAGTACCTCATATTATGGGGATGAGCCCGTCATTTGGCGCGAAAGTCAGCCGTATTTATCCATACAACCGTGCTCACGGGCCAAGTTCCACCTTGCTGACCAGCGCAGTTGAATCCTGCCTGTATGCGATGGCTTACCTGAACCGTGGGCGTTTGGGCGAAAGACGGATCATGCAGGAATCCAGTGTCGATCAGGTATGGCAGGAAGTCGCGCCGGCCGATGATTTCGGTTACTTCCGTCAGATCGGGCTCAGCTGGTTCATGGGGCAGTACAAAGGATTTAAAGCGAAAGCCCATGGAGGCTCGGATACCGGTTTCCGCTCCAATCTGGTGATTCTGCCCGAGAAGGGAATCGCGGTCACGATCATGTTCAATACGGACTATCTGGGTCTGCATTCCGTCAACAATGCCATTCTGGATGTGCTGCTCGGCGAGAAGGTAGACGTGATTCCGCGTTCATTAACGATGCATGTGGCTGGTATCTTGGCAGAGGAAGGCGAAGATGCAGCGGCACATGCTTATAGAGTTGCAATGAATGATCGGGCAGCGCAAGGATTCGTACCCGCAGAGATCGATTTTAGCTACCGTTTCATCGCCCAGAGGCTTTTAAACAACATGGAGACAGAGCATGCTATAAAGATTCTGAAGTTAGCCTTGAGACTCGATCCGGATTCGGAGGAGCTTCGGTTGATGCTGGAACCATTGGTGAATCAAGAGCTTCATTCATAAAATGAAATATTTGCATAAACGACAGCCATGGATGTATTATTGTCCATGGCTTTCTTGTCCTGCACGCTTAAGGTAGGATTAATCTGTGAAAGAAGGTGCTTAGATGGAGCTGTATTTTAAAGATAACTTCTTCAACGCTGGATTTACGGAGATCGTGAATGCAAGACAGGAGCCTGCCGGGAGCCTTGACTTAAAAAGTGCGTTCGGTTCATCCTTAGATGTGAACGACGCGGATGGAGTACTGGCATGCAGCGGCAAATTCCGTCTGCTTTCTAACAAATGGGAGATCGCGGATGCGGATGGCTGCATGCTGGGAGTATTAAGACATCGGCTGAGCTTCTTTTCCAAGAAATTCGAGTATGAAACGGTGGGAAGGGGAAGTTACGAAATTTTCTCTCCAGCCTTCTCCAAGGAGTATACCGTCACGAATGAAGCTGGAACTGCAATAGCAAGGTTCGATAAAATCAACGGTTGGTTTGAATCTGGCGCCTTTTGTTTGCGAAACGAGTCGGAGAGTCTGGATAGCTATGAGTTAATAGCAGTCGTTATGGGCGTGCATGAAACGAATAAGAGAGAAGCGAATGCCCATCACACGAACGTGACATAATGTTTTCTAAAGGGTGAAAAGCCTTCTGCGGCAAGGAATGGACTTCAGACGCTTGTTTTGGAGTCCTCTGCCTGTTATGATATGTGCGTGTTGTAATCGGTTTCAAATGAATAACACCATATTAGGGGGAAGCTTCATGGCTAACACAAGTATTATTCTACGCGTTGAACTTAATCATGAGAAAGCCACCTTCGGGGATGTGGCAGCCGCCATCAGCAAATCGGGTGGAGATATCACGTCAATCGACGTCATCAGACCGGGAAAGGATTTTTCCGTCCGGGATATCACCGTCGAAGTGGTGGACACGGAAGAGAGTAAGGTAGTCGAATCGCTTAAACAGAAGGAAGGCATCAAGCTGATCAACGTTTCGGACCGGACCTTCCTCGTTCATTTGGGCGGTAAAATCAAGATTCAACCTACATTGCCAATTAAAAACCGGGATGATCTGTCCCGCGTCTATACTCCTGGAGTTGCCAAAGTATGTACTGCCATTCATGAAAATCCGGAGAAAGCCTATTCGCTGACGATCAAGCGAAATACCGTAGCCGTAGTCAGTGATGGTACTGCCGTACTTGGCCTGGGAGACATTGGCCCTTATGCGGCTGCGCCCGTGATGGAAGGTAAAGCGATGCTGTTCAAACAGCTTGCCGATGTGGATGCATTTCCGATCTGTCTGGATACCCATGATACGGAGGAGCTGATCCGGACCATCAAGGCGATGAGCCCGATTTTCGGCGGGATCAATCTGGAAGATATCAGCTCGCCGCGCTGTTTCGAAATTGAGAGAAGGCTGACAGAGGAACTGGAGATTCCGGTGTTCCATGATGATCAGCATGGCACGGCCGTGGTCGTGATTGCAGGATTGCTAAATGCGCTAAAAGTGGTAAATAAACGCATTGAAAACATTCGCGTTGTCGTAAATGGTGTTGGTGCAGCGGGCGTATCCATCTGCAAAATGCTGCTCAGCGCGGGAGTGACGAAGCTGGTTCCGGTAGATCGCGACGGAGCAATCGTCCGCGGCGGAAGCTATTCGCATCCGATGTGGCAGTGGCTTGCGGATCAGCCTCAGGTGGAAGCGACCGAGGGATCGCTTAAAGAAGTGATCAAGGGCGCCGATGTTTTCATTGGCGTATCCCGCGGTAATTTGCTGAACGGAGAGGATATCCGGGGCATGGGTCCAGACCCGATCGTTTTTGCCATGGCCAATCCGGTTCCGGAAGTTTCGCCTGAAGAAGCCATTCCACATGCACGGGTGTATGCAACCGGACGAAGCGACTATCCGAACCAAATCAACAATGTCCTTGTATTTCCTGGGCTATTCCGCGGCGCATTGGACTGCAGAGCACGCTGCATTAATGAACCAATGAAGCTGGCTGCCGCACGCGCCATCGCATCGGTGGTGACCGGCGGTGAACTGAATGAGCTCTATATTATCCCAAGTATTTTCAATGAGCAGGTTGTCATTGAAGTGCGTAAAGCCGTTGTACAGGCTGCTATCCTGACAGGTGTTGCCCGAAGAATACCTAAGGATTTCCGCTAAACGCAAAATAGACAGCAAGAGAAAATCCCGGTGTCCTCGTTAACGAGGACACCGGGATTTTCTACTCATGAATGTATTTATGGCAGCATGAGCGCTTGGGGATCGATCGGAGGTACAAGTCCTTCGTCAGCTGCACGGGTAAGCAGCGATGTAATCGCAGCATAGCCGTCCTCACCCAGATTCGCGGTAAAGCTATTGACGTACAGATTGATATGGGCATCGGCTACCTTGGGATCCATTTCCTGCGCATGGCTGAGCACATACTCACGAGATTCATCAGGATGCGCCCATGCATACTCAACGGAAGCGCGTGCCCAATCTGAGATGGCTTTCAGATCAAGAGATCGTTTGGCAACGATAGCACCCAGCGGAATGGGGAGCCCTGTGTCCTGTTCCCACCAGTTGCCGAGGTCCGTCATCAACGTTAAGCCATAATCAGGATATGTAAATCTGGCTTCATGTATAACGAGCCCGGCATCGATATGCCCGTCACGTACGGCAGGCATGATTTGATCGAATGGCATGACCACGATCTCTCCGATACCTCCGGGAACGTTTTGTGCAGCCCAAAGCCGGAACAACAGATAAGCGGTGGAACGTTCGCTTGGAACTGCAACTCGGCGTCCGGATAATGCGGAAGGGTCCTTAGGCGCATGATCTCCGCCTGCAGCCAGGACAAGCGGTCCGCAGCCTCTGCCTAATGCTCCGCCGCAAGGCAGGAGCGCATAACGATCCAACACCCAAGGCAAAGCAGCATACGAAATTTTAAGAACATCATAGTCGCTCTCATCCTGAGCAGCCAGATGGTTGGTAATATCAATATCGGCATAAGTCACATCCAAGGCAGGAGCACCAGGAATCAGACCATGCGTCCACGCATGGAAAACGAATGTGTCATTAGGACAAGGGGAAAATGCAATTTTCATTCTGAAATAACCCTCCTTAAAATGTTGCCTGCTGCTTCAAGTGCGGCAAAGGCTTCTTTCATCCGCCAGGCGGAACGGTCCCGGGGTCCAACGGCATTGGAAATGGTGCGCAGCTCGAGAACAGGCAAATTCCACAACTTGGCTGCGGTAGCGACACCGAACCCTTCCATGCCTTCTGCCGTCGCATCGCTGATCCTTGAAGTCAGGGCTTCGGTCTTTTCTGCTGAGCCAGTTCCGGTCGTAACCGTTAGGATGGAGCCGCGGTTAACGTTGATTCCTGCAGACAGCATGGCATCCGTTAAGGCCTCTGCCAAACTGGAATCTGCCGGGATCACAGAGCTGCCAAAACCAAGCTCGTCCACACTGAGGAATCCATCGGGCGTTTCAGCACCCAGATCAGCGGCAATAATCCGGTCTGCGATAACCGTTGAACCTACCTCCGCTTTACCGACGAATCCGCCGCCGATACCTGCACTGATGACAAGTGCGTACGAGGCTGCTGAGAGCTCCGCTGCAGTCCTTGCCGCCGCCGCTGCAGGTCCAAAGCCTGCAAGCTTAACGTCAAACAGATCCGAATCGCCAATTCCGCGGAGAACGGCCTGCTGTTCAGCCTCTACGGCTGTCATGATAAGCACACGTCCAGAAGGACGATTCATCCGGGCAGGCTTTCCGCCGCCCAGCACAGTATCTACGTCTGATTTCATGCGCACCTTCCTCTCTCATGAATCATGTTAGTCATATTAAATATTTCACTGCCCGTTAATGTAAGGCCTCAATATATAACCTTATCCTGATCGGGGCATCATGTAAAGCGGTAGAGGCTATCAGACCACTGCATAGGCCGATGTTTGACAAGCTCAGCCTAACGTGTAAATAATTAGAACAGCATGATAGGCAAGCAAATCCATCATCCTGAAGGAGGAAACGATATGCCGACGGAACAGGAAATCAAGACAGCCATGCAAGCGTATATTGACCGATTTAATGAAGATGATCTGGAGGGAATTCTTTCCCTTTTTGCAGAGGAAGCTACTGTGGAGGATCCTGCGGGTATGGCTCCGATTATAGGAAAGGCTGCCATTACGGAATTTTACACCAAGGTGGTCAACGGGAAAACCCGAATCCATCGTGAAGAGCCGATCAGGGGTTCACGTAGTAATTCAGGTGCGATGGCAATACATATAGAAACTCATGCAGAGGGCTCGACTTTGATGATTCACGCGATAGAAGTCATGACTTTTACCGATGCAGGACTTATTTCGAGCATGAAAGCTTATTGGGGACCAGGCGACATGGAGAACAAGTGAGCTCCGGGAGGCACTCGGTTTACATTTTATACGTGTTGGAATGGTCTATCTTCACCTTTACCTCCACATTGTCGATCTCTATTGACGGAAGCAGCGGACCTCCGCTGCTTTTTTGTTTCCATAGAGGATAGTGATGCCGGTAAATCCATTCTTCGAATTGATACAGGTCAATTCCTTGCTTTTTAGCCGTATGGAAGTTTTCAATGATATCACGCTGCAGTTTCTTTTCCGCAACGGTTTTCATTTGCTTTTCATCGAGACCCTTTTTCCAGGCTGATTCCGTAATATTGGCATGCATGGATACTTGAACGATGAAGTTCATTTTTCCATTTTTTTGGCTCATCCGAATCTTCGACGTTGGATTGTTAAGGCTCAGAGTGGTTGGAGCACCTTCCGTTGCTTCCAGATTCAGTGGAAACCGATTTACGTGAGTAAAGATAAGCAGTCTTGCCCCGCTTAGTTCCGCTTCTGGGACCCAGCCCATGTTTGTCCCCTTTTGAACGGCATAGACACCCTTAAGCTCCATCATGGAATCTTTTTTATGATTCGTCGACCAATGTTTCGAGGAAAGGGATATATCCGGTAGCAGGACGGTGGTCGCCGGTTCGCGGATCGCATCCATCAGTTTCTGTAATCGGATAGGCTCGATGCCGGAGCGCTGCTTATAGACCTCCCGGGGTTCGAACATTTCCAGCATGAGCGGGGACTGGTTAAAAGTTGTTTCCGCGTTGAATATATCCTCAATGGGATCTTTAGTGCCATACACCCACGGCGTATAACGGAGATCTCTTGACCTGAGCAGCTCTTCAAAAATATCATTCATATGCTTCAAGGCAGAATCCGATAACACAATGGATTTGACATGGGTCCACAAGGTTTGATGCTGGGCGGATGGATAGAGATCATAGAAGGCGAGGTTTACCGTTTTTCCTGTGCCCTTGCCTACCCAGGTGGTGTTTTTACTGTTATTCCCGCCAGTGTCGCTTTGCGAAATGGAGCTGAAATCCGTCAGTTTGCCGTAGACGGTATATTGGCCATTTTGATAATCAATGCCTATGGCAGTAACGATATTCATGTCCTGAACGGATTTTAAATCCCAGCAGCCCGTGAGTAACAATGTGCAAAGCATCAGCGTGATGACTGCCTTCTTCATTCCGCTTAGCCTCCTTTTCGCGTAGAATCCTTGGTGCGAAGTACTTTCGGACGGCGGATCATATCCTTGACCGGTTTGCGGAACAGGCCTTCCCATACATCCCGGCCGATATAAGGAGATATAGGTGCAAGATAGGGAACGCCGTAACATTCGAGCGTCGCGAGGTGTACGACCAGCGAAAAGACAGCGATAAAAAAGCCGAACATCCCGAGGAAAGAAGACAATAAAAGTACATACAGCCTGATGATGGCTGTGGTTCCCGCCAATACCTGATTGACCAAAGTGAAGGTCGCGATGATCGTCACGGCAACCATCACTATCATCGTGGGGGAGGTGATACCTGCCCGAATGGCCGCATCTCCGACAATGAGACCGCCGACGACGGTGATGGTCTGTCCAACGGATTTGGGAAGCCGAATCCCGGCTTCATGAAACACTTCAAACAAAAACAGCATCATAAAAGTCTCCAGCGGTATGGACAGCGGCAGACCTGTTCGTGAGTTCATGATGGTAGCCAGCAAAGGGGTCGGAATCTGCTCGATATTGTAACTGGTCAACGCGATATAGAAGCCAGGCAAAAATAAGGCGATAATTAAACCCGCCAAACGCATGATGCGTTGAATGGAGACAATATGAAAAGGCATATTGGTATCTTCAGGTGATTTGATTTGGGAAGTGAGCGTAATAGGAGCAATAATAGCCATGGGAGATCCATCGAAAATAATGGCAAATCTGCCGCTGAGAATGCTGTCGGCCACATAATCCGGTCTGCCGATATAATCGGTCAACGGAAATATGCTTTTCAAATCGCCCTGAACCAGGTCCTCGATCTGCGACGTGCCGATAATGGCATCACCCTCATAAGCATTAAGGCGGCTGCGGATTTCAGTGACGATTTCGGGATTGATGACGTCTTTGATATACAGAAGCGAGACTTTGGTTTGCCCGCGTTCAGACAACGTGAAATTTTCCACGCAAAATGACTGCGATCTCAGACGCTTGCGCACCAGGGCCACATTGATGGTTAGCGACTCGGTAAATCCGTCATGCGGGCCTTTAATGGAGGATTCGGTCGAGGATTCTTCCGGCGCACGGTTGGGCTGCTTACTGACATCCATCGTGAAGAAGGCAGACAGCTCTTGAAAAAAAACGATCAGCATCCCGCCGAATACTTTGGAATCCAGTTCTTTGAGCAGCTTGTCGTCGTTCAGACGGGACAGGGGGATGTACTGGCAGTCCTCAATATCCTTTACATTTGAAAATCCGGTTTTGCCGTACATTTTTTCAAGTCTGGGCAGTACGAACTGATTGATTTGTTCCGCGTCGGACATGCCATCGCAATAAAGCAGCAGGATCGTTTGCTTTTGATCTGGGGAGCCCACGTAAAAAGGATGCAGAACCACATCCTGACATTCGGCATAATATTGTTCTAGGAAAGCTTTATCGATGGTTTCGTTATTATTGGCAAAGGGCTCTGGCTGAGTATCATGTGCCATGGTCTTGATGTACCTTCTTTCTCGATGAGATATAGGCGAGTATGAACAGAGCGATAACCAGCACAATCAAAAAGACAAAGGAGGCAGGGAAGTAGTAATCCTTCAATAGATGAAGAAACAAGATGTCGTTGGGGCCGAGCAGATTGATAACATAAAGAAAGATCATGAGCGCTGCGAGGGTCCAGATTCTCGCTTTTTTCTTTTTAATATTCCAAATATCCACTATTAAATACAATGCAAGCGTAATACGAATGAATGCGCCGGATAGCCATTGATAGATAGAGAAGAAATCGGTTTGAGCGATATATCGACCCAGTGTGGCGATTCTCCATTCCTCGTATGCGGGATAACGCTGCCGCTCTGCTTCGATCGGGTTAAATATGGTGATTGCTCCCACCAGAGGCCCAAGGGTCAATCCGATCAGTACCAGAGCTAGCACAAGAAGCTGCCAGCCTTTTGCCGGCTTTTCAAGTTTGGGCTGCAGCATGAGGTAAAGGATAATTTCAAACGAACCGGAACAGGCATACATGACGCCTTTGGCAATACTGGCCCACCCGTTCTCGAAAAGGGGAAGCAGTTGGCTGTAGTCCTTATACTGGATATTGGTGAACATGATGAAGAAACCCAGAGCAACGACAATGGGCAGCAGGATGCCGGAAGCCGTGGCAATTGTCTTGAATCCTTTGATGCAGGCATAATAGCACAGGACCAGCAGAATTAACGAAGTCACAAAAATCGGCGTTGCGGATAAGAACGTGATTTTAGCCCATTTCGTCGTGTCCGTTAACGTGAAGAAACAGATCGAGAACAAATATATGCTCATTAGAATTCTGAAGATATTGGCTGTTACTTTTCCGGCTTGATCTTTGATCCACATCTCGATGCTTTTATCTTGCATCTGTTTGGCAATAAAATAGACCATGTACGTCATGAGCAGCAGCGGAGCTGCCGATATGATGACAGCAATCCAGGAATCCCTCCGCGTCGTTTGAAGAAGAACGGGAATGATGAATACATGGTTGATGATGCCAATCGATAACAAGATGATCATGATGCCTTGAGACAGCAAGGGTTTGGGCGATTTCATGGTTGTCCACCTCGGAAATAATTTACAATCAATACAGACCATTATTGACCTGAGATGTCAGAAGGATACTTGAACAAGAATGTATGGTGCTGATTTTTTGTCCGTCATCATTTCCATACTCTGCAAGCACGTATAAAATGACACATAGCGTTATGCAGGACGATATATTAGAATAGATAGGTCTACACTAAAAAGGTACCATCAGGATGATTAATCCTTAAAATGAAGTTGAAAGCGAGAAGGAACCCTAATGTTGAATAACCGGATGACTTTTGAAAATTTATGCATGCGAAATGAACCTCTTGCCAATCATTCCTCTTACCAAATTGGCGGAAAGGCGAACTTTTTTGCTATGCCGGAAACTGTCGAGGAGCTGCTGACGCTGCTTCAGGGATGCAAGACGCATGGACTGGACTATTTTATTTGCGGCATGGGCTCCAATTTGCTGTTTCCGGATAATCCGCGGGAGGACACTCTCTATATTTCCCTGAAAAAATTCGTGTACTGGGACATAAAGCCGTCCAAATGGTTTATTTCCTCCGGAACTCCGATGTCCATGCTGGCGATCAGCGGGCTTTTGTTTCGTATTCCGGGCTATGAATTTACGTACCTTCTACCAGGAGGGCTCGGCGCAGGCATTTACATGAATGCCAAATACAACCACCATCAGATCAGCGATATTATCAAGACGGTGTATTACGTGGATCTGTCCGATCCGACCCTGTCTGTGCAGTCTATCGACGTCTCGCAGTGCAAGTACGGCTACAAGCAGTCCATTTTCCAAATGAATCCATGGCTCGTACTGGGGGCGGATATGCTGGCTGTGCCGGGCGAGGAACAAATCGTTCTGGGCAATGAGTTGCTGGCACGCTGGAAAGCGCAGGAAGGGATGTCCACATTGGCTTCATTCTACTCCTATATGGATGCGGAATCTTCGGCTTTGACGAAGCAAGGGCTGGTCATTCCGGGAGAAATGACGGACATTGCTAATTATCGTAACGGCAAGCGCCATTTCGAGTATCCGTCCTGCGGATCGGTATTCAAGAACAACTATGATTACGGCATTCCTGTCGGCGCGCTTGTGGACCGCTTGAATTTGAAAGGCAAGGAATACGGCGGAGCCATGATTTCCCCATATCACGGGAATATGATTATTAATCACAACCATGCAACGGCCGAAGAAATTAAGTACTTAATGAACACGATTATCGAAGGCGTGAATACGGCATTTGGTTTTGAACCGGAGCCGGAGGTTGTCGTGGTAAAGTAAGCCATGAATAGGCAGCGCCAGACTAAAGAAACCTTTCCAATACGGGAAAGGTTTCTTTTTTATTGATCTGGGTTTAAATAAGCATAAAACATAAACTTTAAAACAAAGTATTGCAACAGAGAAGATAGGAATATATAATAAAAAGTAAGTAAATAAATTATTGGAGGTAACTATACAAATGTCTAACGAATTTTTCTCCGCACTTAAAGG
Organism: Paenibacillus dendrobii; assembly: GCF_009807035.1. Lineage (GTDB taxonomy): Bacteria > Bacillota > Bacilli > Paenibacillales > Paenibacillaceae > Paenibacillus_AQ > Paenibacillus_AQ dendrobii. Next base: position 1,423,628 of record NZ_WUBI01000001.1, on the reverse strand, counting down.
AAGACGTTCCATATATGGAATCAGCAAGGATATAACCGTATCTGATGAAAAAATCCAGGAAATCGTGAATGAAGCTGTAAAACATACACCATCCTCATTCAACTCCCAAAGCGCACGTGTTGTCGTTCTTTTGGGCGAACAGCATGACAAACTGTGGAACATTACAGAACATACACTGAAAGCTGTCGTTCCAGCTGAGAACTTTGCACCAACAGCCGAGAAAATGGGCGCTTTCCGCAATGGATATGGTACAGTATTGTTCTTCGAGGACAATTCCGTTATCGAAGGTCTTCAATCCCAATTCGAGACCTACAAGGATAACTTCCCTGTATGGTCCCTGCAATCCTCCGGTATGCTTCAACTGGTGATCTGGACTGCACTGGAAGCAGAAGGTCTGGGAGCAAGCCTGCAGCACTACAATCCGCTGATTGACCAACAAGTTGCAGCTGAATGGAACCTGCCTGCAAGCTGGAAACTGCTCGCTCAAATGCCTTTCGGTAAAGTATTGGCACCTGCTGGCGAGAAACAATTCCAACCGCTTGAAGAACGCGTTAAAGTATTTAAATAAATTCGTTAAGCCGAATTGCCGGCTATCAGCATAAAAGGACGGAACCCGAGGAGTCGCTTCGACTTCCTGGCTTCCGTCCTTTTTCAATTCATGCATGATGCAATAGAATCATGAAGAGGATTTGCTCTTCTTCACATTCAGCTGCTTGATCTGTTCTTCCAAAATAGCGCTTGCTTTGCCAATAAATTGGGTAATGAGATCCAAATCTTCATCCGTGTAAGAGGAAGCTAGCTCATGCATGGACTGGTGAAGCGGTCGATAGGTGTTACCGACTTCTTCTTTATATTCATATTCCGGCACAAGAATGACCCTGCGGCGGTCATTGGGGTCATTTGCCCGGCGGACGTAGCCGACTTTTTCGAGGCGGTCGATCAATGCAGTAACACTGCCAGTGGCAAGGCCAGTAATTTTAGATAATTCTCCGGCGGTGATCGGGCCGGTTTCACGGAGGATGTCTACGGATTTCAAATCATTGTTGTATAACCCAAGCGAAGCAGCTACGTTTTGCTGGTATAGAACCGTCCGGGTTCCGAGTCCACGCATAAGCGAGACAAGTTGTTCTTGTTGATCGGGAGCTAATTGATCATGCGGATGGCTTGACAAAAGACGAACCTCCTTTTAAAATCTCAATATCTCGATGATCGAGATATTTGATGAACGAGGTAATGAATCAAGTTCATTCTATCGAAATCATTAATCTTTTGTAAAGGGGTTTACAGATGGAGGCCGCAAAAAGCAACATAAAGTTGGTTGTGGCAGGCTTATTGCTTGCCATTTTTATGTCAGCCATTGACAATACCATTGTCGCTACGGCGATGGGAACGATTGTATCCAAACTCGGCGGCATGGACAAATTTGTATGGGTTACATCCGCTTATATGGTTACAACGATGGCCGGCATGCCGATTTTCGGCAAATTATCCGATATGTACGGAAGAAAGAGATTCTTTATTTTCGGTTTGACGGTGTTCCTGATCGGTTCGGCGCTGTGCGGTTTCGCCCAGTCGATTGAACAGCTCAGCATTTACCGGGCGATTCAGGGAATTGGCGGCGGGGCGCTGATGCCAATTGCCTTTACCATTATCTTTGATATCTTTCCGCCTGAGAAAAGGGGAAAAATGACCGGGCTTCTCGGTGCGGTTTTTGGTGCGGCGAGCGTCGTTGGACCGCTGCTTGGCGCATATATCACCGACTATTTCGGCTGGGAATGGGTATTTTATATCAACGTTCCCATCGGGATCGTATCCTTCGCGTTGATCATGAAGAATTACAAGGAATCACCTGGCCATTCGAAACAAAAGATAGACTGGTGGGGAGCATCGACTCTTGTAATTGCCGTCATCAGTCTCATGTTCGCGCTGGAGCTTGGGGGCAAACAGTATGATTGGAGTTCGGCTCCGATCATTTCATTGTTTGTCAGCTTCGCAGTCTTTTTCATCGTGTTCTTTTTCGTGGAATTGCGGGCGAAAGAGCCGATCCTTCCATTCTTTTTGTTCAAACGCCGATTGTTTGCATCCTCGCAAATCTTGGCGTTCCTGTATGGCGGAACGTTTATTATCCTGACCGTGTATATTCCGATATTCGTACAAGCGGTATATGGTGGCTCGGCGACCAATGCCGGACTTATTCTGACACCGATGATGCTGGGCTCCGTTGCAGGCAGCTCGATCGGGGGGATTTTCTCTTCGAAGACGAGTTACCGGAATCTGATGATCATATCAGTCATTTCCTATATCGCGGGCATGTTCCTGCTGAGCACGTTAACGCCTGACTCGGCGCGGATTCTGCTTACGTTGTTCATGATCATCGTCGGCTTCGGGATGGGCTTCTCGTTCTCCCTGCTGCCGACAGCTTCACAGCATAATCTGGAACCGCGGTTTCGCGGAACTGCCAATTCAACCAATCAATTTCTCCGCTCGCTGGGGATGACGATGGGAATCACGATCTTTGGCACAATCCAGAACAATGTATTTGCAAGCAAGCTGGCAGAGGGTTTCAAGGGCATGGGCGGAAATGCAAATGCAGCCATGGCCAATGTTGGCGACACGAGACAAATTTTCGAACCGAGCGTTCGCGCAAAAATTCCGGAGGCAATCCTCAGCAAAATCGTTGACGCGATGTCCAGTTCGATTACGCATGTATTCCTGATCGCTTTAATCCCGATTGTTATCGCTGTTATCTTCGTCTTCATGATGGGGAACTCGCGGGTTACGATCACGAAAAAACAAAATAACACAGAGGCTTGATTGAATGCAGAGCGCCCGGTATGACGGGCGCTTTTTTTGTTGCTGCTTTTCGGATTTGGCAGAAAAATGACAGATTTTGTTCGGCATAGTAAAATGGGAGAGATAAGATTTTATAAGCCAATCCATTGAAAATAAATGTTGAGAGAGGAAAATGACCATGTCGGACGCGAATCTGGATTCGCATAATGATCAGGTACATACCGGAGAATTGCTGAATGCGCTCATGGCACTCAAGAAGGGTGATTTTTCTTATCGCATGCCCTATGATCACACCGGAATTGCCGGTAAAGTGGCAGATACATTCAATGAAATCATGGAAATGCAGGAGAACTTGGTTAATGAAATCCAAACCGTAGCGAAAGTGGTAGGCAAAGAAGGCAAGCTTACGCGCAGATTCTCGCATAAAAATACGGGGGGCTCCTGGCAGCAATCCATCGAATCCTTAAATGGCCTAATAACAGATCTAATACAGCCTACCAGTGAGATGGTACGGGTGATCAACGCTGTGGCCCAGGGCGACTTATCGCAAACGGTTGAGCTTGAATTTGAAGGTAGACCGTTGACTGGAGAATATAAGAAATCAGCTAACAATATCAATAAGATGGTGAATCAGCTTAGCAACTTCGCTTCCGAAGTGACGCGGGTGGCGAGAGAGGTCGGTACAGAAGGAACTCTCGGCGGCCAGGCGGATGTCAAAGGCGTTTCGGGAACATGGAAAGATCTGACTGAAAATGTTAACAATATGGCGGCCAACTTAACGAACCAAGTGCGCAGTATTGCTCAAGTCACCACGGCTGTAGCGAAGGGGGATCTGACCAAACAGATTACCGTGAACGCCAGTGGCGAGATTTTGGAACTTAAGAATACGATTAATACCATGGTGGATCAGCTGTCGACCTTTGCTTCTGAAGTGACGCGGATGGCACGTGAAGTAGGTACGGAAGGCAAACTTGGCGGACAAGCCAACGTTCGGGGCGTCTCCGGGACGTGGAAAGATCTGACGGATAGCGTTAATGACATGGCGTCCAATCTGACGGACCAGGTCCGTAATATCGCCGTCGTAACGACGGCCGTCGCCAACGGGGATCTATCCAAGAAAATTACGGCCGATGTACAAGGAGAACTGCTGGAGCTTAAGAATACCATCAATACCATGGTGGATCAGCTGAGCAATTTTGCTTCCGAGGTCACTCGTGTGGCGCAGGAGGTATCCGCTGAAGGTAAGCTTGGCGGCCAGGCAGACGTTAAAGGCGTCTCCGGAACATGGAAATTCCTGACGGACAGCGTCAACACGATGGCGGGCACTCTGACGGATCAGGTTCGCAATATTGCGGAAGTCACTACCGCAGTAGCCAAAGGGGATCTGTCGAAGCATATTACGGTGGATGCCAAGGGCGAAATCCTTGAAATGAAGAATACGATCAATACGATGGTAGACCAGCTCAGTATGTTTTCCTCTGAAGTCACGCGCGTAGCCAGGGAGGTCGGCACGCTCGGCATGCTCGGCGGCCAGGCTCAGGTTAAGGGAGTTGCGGGGACGTGGCGCGATTTGACGGAGAGCGTTAACTATATGGCTTCAAATTTGACGAACCAGGTCCGTAATATCGCTGTCGTGACGACGGCTGTCGCCAACGGGGATTTATCGAAAAAAATCACGGCCGATGTTCAAGGCGAAATTCTGGAACTCAAAATAACGATCAATACGATGGTGGATCAACTGAGCACTTTTGCTTCCGAAGTCACGCGCGTAGCGCATGAGGTAGGAACGGAGGGGAAACTCGGCGGCCAGGCGCAGGTGAAAGGCGTGGGCGGAACCTGGAAAGACCTGACGGAGGGCGTAAATAACATGGCTCGCAATCTGACGGACCAGGTCCGCAATATCGCGGATGTCACGACAGCCGTCGCCAAAGGGGATTTGTCCAAAAAGATCACCGTCGATGTGAAGGGTGAGCTGCTAGAGCTGAAAAACACGATGAATACCATGGTGGATCAGCTGAGCATGTTCGCATCCGAGGTAACGCGCGTAGCCCGGGAGGTTGGAACCAAAGGGAAGCTTGGAGCGCAAGCGGATGTACAGGACGTATCGGGCACCTGGAAGGATCTAACCGATACGGTGAACAATATGACCCGGAATCTGACTGTTCAGATGCGCAATATTGCAGGCGTAACAACGGCTGTTGCCAATGGCGACTTGTCCAAGAAAATCACGGTCGAAGTCAGCGGTGAGCTGCTTGAACTCAAAAATACCGTGAACACGATGGTGGATCAGCTGAATTCTTTCGCCTCCGAAGTGATTCGGGTGGCACGCGAGGTAGGAACCGACGGCAAACTGGGCGGTCAAGCACAGGTGCTCGGAGTAGCAGGCATTTGGAAAGACCTTACCGATAACGTTAACGGCATGGCGAACAACCTGACCGATCAGGTCCGCGGTATCGCGAAAGTCGTCACCGCTGTAGCCAACGGCAACCTGAAGCAGAACCTGACGGTAGAGGCTAAGGGAGAGATTGCCGAGCTCGCGGATACGATGAACAATATGATCGAAACGCTGGCTACTTTTGCCGATCAGGTTACGACCGTATCCAGAGAGGTTGGCGCAGAAGGGAAGCTGGGTGGTCAGGCTAGCGTCCCTGGAGCCGCCGGTACCTGGAGGGATTTGACGGATAACGTTAACTACATGGCGAGCACGCTCACCACACAGGTTCGTGCCATCACGAATGTAGCAACAGCCGTCACAAACGGAGACTTATCGCGAACGATCGATGTGGCTGCAGCCGGAGAGGTGGCCAGCCTGAAGGATAATATCAACGAGATGATTCGCAACCTCAAGGAAACGACACGGATCAATACGGAACAGGACTGGCTGAAAACCAATTTGGCGAAGTTCTCGCGGCTTCTTCAGGGGCAACGGGACTTGAATGCGATCAGCCGCATGATATTAAGCGAGCTGGCACCGCTTGTTTCCATGCAGCATGGTGTCTTTTATATCAACGAACCGGTAGATGGCGAGCCGGTGCTGACTCTCTTCGCAAGTTATGCCTATCAGAACCGGAAGCATCTCTCCAACCGTTTCCGCGCGGGCGAGGGATTGGTTGGACAGTGCCTGATCGAAAAGCAGCGAATACTGCTCACGAATGTCCCGCATGATTATGTGGTGATATCGTCAGGATTGGGGGAAGCTGCGCCGCTCAATATTGTCCTGCTTCCGATCGTATTCGAAGAGCAGGTGCTTGGCGTCCTCGAACTTGCTTCCTTCAGGACGTTTAACGATATCGACCTTGCCTTCCTCGACCAGCTTACTGAATCGATCGGGGTTGTCGTGAACACGATGCAAGCCAATCGCCGTACAGAGGAACTGCTGAAACAGTCTCAATCGTTGACAGAAGAGCTCCAGAAGCAGCAAATGGAACTGCAGCATACCAATGAAGAGCTGGAGGACAAGGCCAAGCTGCTGGTCATTCAAAAGGCCGAGGTGGAGAGCAAGAATGACGAAGTCGAAATCGCGAAGAAGTTTTTGGAGGAAAAGGCTGAGCAATTGGCCCTCACCTCTAGATACAAATCGGAGTTTTTGGCGAATATGTCGCATGAGCTGAGAACGCCGCTGAACTCCCTGCTGCTTCTCGCGGAACAGCTGGCGGACAATCCGGATGCCAACTTGACCGATCATCAGGTGAAATTCGCGAAGACGATTCAAGACTCCGGCGTTGAACTGCTGAATCTGATTAATGATATCCTGGATTTGTCGAAAATCGAGTCGGGCACGGTATCGCCGGATTACAGCGAAATTTCCATTCAAGGGATGGTAGGTAACCTGGACCGTTCCTTCCGTCATATGGTGGATAACAGCAGACTGGATTTTGCCATCAAGATCGACCCTAACGTGCCGGATGCCATTGTAACGGATCCGAAGAGATTGCAGCAAATCCTTAAGAACCTTCTCTCGAACGCGTTTAAATTTACGGAGGAAGGTCAGATTCAAGTCCATGTGAGGACTGCCGAAGATGGCTGGAATGCTGAAAATGAAAAGCTGAATCAGGCTGCCGCCGTGCTCTGCTTCTCCGTAAGCGACACCGGGATCGGCATTCCTGAAGAGAAACAGCACATTATATTCGAAGCGTTCCAGCAAGCAGACGGAAGCACGAACCGGGAATACGGCGGAACCGGGCTTGGCCTTGCCATATCTCGGGAAATCGCGACGATGCTTGGCGGAGAACTTACGCTGTACAGCGTCGTTGGCAAAGGCAGCATCTTTAATCTGTACCTCCCTGTCGACGCCGAATTGCCGCCGAAGGAAGAACCCGTTAAATATGTTCCTGAGGTGATTGATGTCACTCCTCCGGAAAAGAAGATTTCCTTTACGCGCAAGAGCGATCGGATCAACGATGACCGTGATCGGATCGAGCCGGGTGACCGGGTGTTCTTGATTGTGGAGGACGACATCAAATTTAATGAAATCCTGCTGGAGATTCTGCACAAGAAAAATATTAAAGCGGTTATGACGACCAAGGGCTCGAATGCGCTCGAGCTTGCCCTCAAGTATAATCCGCAGGCCATTACGCTGGATCTGCGCCTGGGCGATATGGATGGCAGGATGGTCATTGAGCATTTGAAAAATGATATCCATGTCCGGCATATTCCCGTTTGCGTCATTACGGTCGAAGAAAATGAAGTCGAACTGATGCAAAAAGGAGTATATGACTACATCTGCAAACCGGTTACGAATGAAGAATTGGAAAATACGCTGGACAAGCTGAGCCGTTTTGCTGACCAGAAGGTTACTCGTCTGTTGATCGCTATGAATGACGAAGATCGCCGAAACGATTCCATAGCGCTTATTGGCAATCAAGATGTTGAAACCACGGCCGTGAAATCTGCCGAAGAAGCTCTGGCTGAACTGAAGCGGCATGATTTTGATTGCGTTCTGCTTGATAATGATCTAAAGGATATGGATGTGCTGCAACTGATCAAGGAGATCATCCGGATGCCGAAAAACAAGCATTTGCCGATTGTTCTCCATCGCAGCGGCAAGTGGAGCCATTTAGAGGAAGAAGAGCTGGAAGATTTAATGAGATCAGCGGTACTCAAAGAAGCCAAGACGGCTGTACAGCTGCTGGACGAGACCAGCATCTTCCTGCACCGTAATGCCGAGAACCTTCCTGAAGATTCGCGGACGACCATCATGAAGCTGTATCAATCCGACGACATGATCAAATTCAAAAAGGTGCTTGTCGTTGATGACGACATCCGCAATGTATTCGCATTGACGACGATTCTGGAACGTCATAATATGATGGTCATTCCGGCAGAGAATGGACATGAGGCGATTCGCTTGCTGGAGGAAACCCCGGACATTGAGATCGTGCTGATGGACATTATGATGCCGGTTATGGACGGGTACGAAACAACGAGAGCGATCCGCCAGAAGCCGGAATTCAAGGATTTGCCGATTATCGCATTGACGGCGAAGGCGATGAAAGGCGACCGCGAGGAATGTCTTGAGGCCGGAGCCTCCGATTACATTACCAAACCGGTGAACAGCGCCCAACTGTTATCCATGATTCGCAGCTGGCTCGGCACGGAAGCCGAGCCTGAAGAGCAGGATTCTGGAACCGACTCGGAGTAAACGAACATTAACGTTAAGGTGCGTTTCGTGAGGCAGCAGCCCACGAGCGTACCTTTTTTTCTGCTTAGCTGTTCGTTCATCATGATGCTGATTTTTACAGAGGCGGATGTTTTGTGATTAGCCGTAATGGTTAGACTCATAGTAGGCAAGATACAGCGACTATAACCGATGAAAGTAGGGCTTATGATGAGCGATAAACTAAATTTGATCCAGGAATGGTTGGAGAAACATCTGCAAAAGACGATTCTCATCCGCAAAGAGGAGCAGGGAGATTTGGATGAAACCCGGGTGCTGCTCGAGGGAGTGGAATATAAAGAAAATGTATCTACGATTGACGATTATGCAGAGGGAAGCTCGCTTATATTGCACGGACCAGGCAAAGTGTTGAATGAACAGGGGGATATACCGCTGCCGCAAAATACATTTCAGATTTATGTGGACGGACTTGCGGATTGCCAGGCCGGAGAAGATGGAATAACGATGAAAACAGATCGTGCAAAGTATTTTATTTCTGAAATATCATAATTTTCTAATATTAAAACTTTGTCATATGAGCAAGAACGTGGTAAAGTAGATCATGACCTTATGACTGAATTTGTTTTGTGGTCATGCATGCGCGGCATGGCGTCAGATGGGAGGGGAAAAACATAGGAACGGTGGATCGGAAAAAACAAGTACTTGAAGCAGCTTCGCGGTCATTTGCTTTGTTTGGCTATAAAGCGACGACAATGGATCAGGTGGCCAAGATCGCGAATGTGGGAAAAGGAACCATTTATACGTTTTTTGATACGAAAGAACAGCTATTCGATGAAATTTTGCATGGCGTTATTTCTGAAATGAAAACCATCATTCAACGGGAAGTCGACCATGATAAAACCTTTTTTGATAATTTGTTCCGCGTATTGGATTCTCTTCTGGAATTCCGCAGTGAGCACGAACTCCTCATGAAGTTATCCCAGGAAGTCAGGGATGTGGGTACTCCACAATCACAGGAAGCGATGAACCAGGTAGAAAGCGTCATTTTGGCATATATTGAAAAAGAAATCCGGCATGCCATCGCGCAGCATGAACTGCGGGATTGCGATCCTGGCATTGTTTCTTTCCTCATGTTTAAAATGTACGTCGCGTTGACATCCGAATGGAACAAAAATCACGAGCCTCTGACAAAAGATCAGATCAAAGAACATATCCGCCTTTTTTTAGAGGATGGACTCGCAGTGCACGCGTAAGTGAGGCACATGGCAGGATAGTTCAGTGAAGGACACCACCACAGTAAGCGCATGTAGGCGGACCTACTCCGAATGGGAATGAGTTACGGGGTTGGTTTCGCTCGCGTATGAATGACCAATTGAAGGAATCAGTCAGAGATATTGAGAGAGAACATACACTTGGAGAAGGGGGACTATCACTTACATGAATGCAATATCCGTGTTTTTCAAAGATTTAGGTGCGGCATTGAAGAACCCGAAGGTGCTGATCCCCGTGATCGCCGTCATGTTCATACCGATTATGTACAGCGGTGTTTATCTGGCAGCCTTTTGGGATCCATACGGTCATTTGGATCGATTGCCGGTCGCCGTGGTCAATAAGGACAGTGGTGCCGAGTTTAAAGGCAAAGAATTGCACATTGGTTCGGATTTGGTTGATGAGCTGAAGAAGAACAAAGATTTTGGGTGGGAATTTGTTAATGATCATGATGCGGACAAGGGAATTAGCGACAACCGCTATTATATGAAAATTACCATTCCCGAGAATTTCTCCAGCCAGGCAACAACGCTAATGGATGATCAGCCGCATCCGGCGACGATCCAGTATGAGCCCAATGGAGATTATAACTTTATCGCATCGCAGATCGGGAATACAGCGATTAAGGACATTAAAGCGAAGGTATCCGCCAAGGTGACCGAGTCTTATACCGAAAATCTGCTGGACAATTTTACGGAAGTATCAAGCGGCCTCGCAGATGCCGGTGAAGGTGCAGGTAAGATTCACAGCGGCAGTACGGAACTGGATGACGGTGCCACCAAGTTGAAGGAGAATCTGAACAAACTTGCGGCAGGTACGTTAGAGGCCAAGGGAGGTATGGAGCCTCTGGCGAAAGGAGCAGGAGACCTTAACAAAGGCGCAGCGCAGCTCAGCCAGGGCTCCAGTGAATTGTCGAGCGGTCTGGATCAGTTGAATGCTGCGGAAGGCCAGCTATTGACAGGCGCACAGCAAGCACAGCAAGGCGGAGAGCAGCTGCATACCGGACTTCAAGGCTCGCTGGATGGAGCGAAGAAGCTGAATTCCGGGCTTCAGAGCTCGGAGCAGGGCGCAAACAAGTTGGAGTCGGGGCTGAAGTCTTCTGAGCAGGGCAGTGCTGATCTGGCATCAGGCCTGAAATCTTCGCTGGACGGAACCGCGAAAGTTTCTGAAGGCGCTAAGAGTGTGGCTGATGGTTTGCAGCAGCTGGCCAAATCCAGTCCGGAGCTTGAGCAGAATCCTCAGTTCCAGAAGCTCATGGCCGCCAGTCAGGCAGTCGCTGAAGGAAGCGCCAAGGTAACGGCCGGTCAGCAAAAATTATCCGAAGGTGCAGAATCCTTGCGTGGTGCGCAAAAACAACTGCTTGACGGTGCAACGGCGCTGCATAGCGGTCAGCAGCAGCTGCTCGAAGGCAGCGGTCAGCTCGTTCAAGGGCAAGAGCAGCTTGTACAAGGCGCATCCAAGCTGAATGACGGTCAGGCCGCACTCACTGCCGGCCTGACAACTTTCGGCGAAAAACTGAATGAAGCAGCCGGGGGCAGCAAGGCTCTTGTTACAGGTTCGCAGCAGCTTCTGAGCGGTACTTCTCAGCTTGAAGGGGGAGTCAGCAAGCTTTCGGGGGGATTGACGACTCTTGCAGACGGATCGCAGCAGCTGAATAACGGAGCAGGCGAACTCGAGAAAGGTATCACGAAGCTCGATGATGGATCGAAAGAATTGGAAACGAAGCTGAATGATGCGGCAGACAAAACCTCCGAGCTGAAAAAAACGGACGCTCTGGTTAAGATGTTCGCTAAACCAGTAGATTCCGAAGAGAACGAATCCCGTAAGATTCCAAACTATGGTACCGGCTTGACGCCTTATTTCATGTCTCTTGGATTGTTCGTAGGCGCATTGATTTCGACACTTGTCATCTCGCTGAAAGGAACAACGGTGGAAGGCGCATCCGGATTCAGCCGTTTCGTCAGTCGCTCCCTCTCGTTCGCGGGAATGAGTTTGTTCCAATCGGTGGTGGCTGCAGCCATCATTTTGCTGGGATTGGGACTGAAGGTACAGAGCGTCCCTCTGTTCTTCCTGTTCACGTTCATCACAAGCTTAACGTTTATGTTCATCGTGCAGGCAGTGGTAACCTGGCTTGACATGCCTGGACGATTCCTCATTATTATTTTGCTAATTCTGCAGCTGACCACCAGCGCAGGTACATTCCCGCTGGAACTGATTCCGGATTGGTTGAAGCCGCTCAATCCTTGGCTGCCAATGTCGCATAGCGTTCTTGGCTACAAAGGGATTATCTCAAGCGGAGATTTCGACCTGGTATGGAAACAAGCCGGAATATTGGGTATCGATGCGGCGATTTTCCTCGCATTGTCATTGGTATATTTCTTATGGCGCGGAAACCCGAAAAAACAGACGGGTTCTAAACCGGCTGAAGCTGTATAAAGTAATTTTAAGTCCTGATCCTCTTCGGATCAGGACTTTTTACGGATAACAGGGTATAATAAAGTGATCAGACAGGAATGAGGGATTAGATGATTACGATTAAATCAAAAGCACAAATTGAGCACATGAAAGAAGCCGGGGCCATTCTCGCGGCATGCCACCGGGAAATTAAAAAGATGATCGTTCCCGGCATCACAACCATAGAGATTGACCGATTCGCTGAACAATTTATCCGCAAGAATGGGGCAACTCCGGAACAAAAAGGATATAATGGTTTCCCCTATGCGACCTGTACATCGTTGAACGATGTTATTTGTCATGGCTTCCCCGGTAAAACGGTTCTGAAGGACGGCGATATCATCACGGTAGATATGGTCGTTAACTTGAACGGATGGCTGGCCGACTCCGCCTGGTCTTATACGGTAGGCCAGGTTTCCGAACAAGCGCAGCATTTGCTGGATGTGACGAAGGAATCCTTGTACAAAGGGATCGAGCAGGCAGTTATCGGCAATCGGATCGGCGATATTTCCCATGCCATTCAGGTATATGCGGAGTCAGAGGGCTTCTCGGTTGTCCGTGAATTTATCGGGCACGGGATTGGCAAGGATATGCACGAAGAACCGCAGGTTCCTCACTATGGCCCACCAAATGTAGGACCGCGCCTGAAAGAGGGAATGGTCATTACGATTGAGCCGATGCTCAATACCGGTACTTACCGGAGCAAGATGGATAGCGATGGCTGGACAGCCAGAACCATGGACGGAGGACTTTCCGCGCAATATGAGCATACATTAGCCATTACGGCGAATGGACCGGAAATTCTAACCATGCAATAAAAGTAAAAGAGAGGACGCATGTGCGCCTCTCTTTTTTCTTTGCATTTTGTTAATTCAACGAGACCGCCACAAACGCGACGATGGCCAATATGATGGTAACCGCGTAAATCGAGGTGAGTCTGGTGATATTGCTCTTGGTTTTCTTTTCGTAATTGGGATTCTTCTTCTTGTTCTCCGCTGAAAAACCTACCAGAAACGTTGTAATCAACGCCAGAACAGCCACTCCTATCACGAGAGCGTACATCCACATTGATGATCGATCACCTTTCCTTTGGCAATAACAAACGAGCATACCATTCTCATCATACCATGAGAACGATGATTAATTAACCCTTTGTTTGTATTTGCCCGAACTGTCAATGGTGACCCGGACATCGATGGATTTAATGGAATCTTTGTCAAGAATGAACGGCTTGGTACGATGGAGTTCATGCCACTTTTTGGGGTTTTTGCGATACAGATTTTCATCAAGCATAAAAACGTCGGCTTTTTGATCCAGACCCTTTTTATAGCTCATCTTGATCTCGTTTTCGACAACAACGCTTGCCATTTTTTCCATGGTTTTGTGTGGAGTATCCTTGACGAGTTCATCCACATATGCATTGATAGATACACGAATCATGAACCTTGGCTTGCCCTTATCCATGACAGGCTTAATATACAAATGCGGTTTCACCATGATCAGTGAGGCAACGGGTTTGCCCTCATAGGGAATATTGATCGGTGATCTTTGCAGCTGCCGCTGAATCCAGCGGGTGCCTTTGAGATCATCCTCCCACAAATGCCCGCGGTATTCCTTGTTTTGAAAAAAATACGCCCCATTTATGCGGAACATAGGACGGGAATCCTGATCCTCGAACCAAGTATTGTCTTCTATCTCCAACGATGGAATCATGGCGAGCCCGGAGGGTTCGTCCATCTGAGCGATAATTTTGAAGACGTACACGGGCAGGATAAAGGATCGTTGCGAATAGATCTGTTGAGGTGAGTCCATAATCGTTTCTAACGGCGACAGATTCAGGATCGATTTTTGACTCAACACTTTTTTTAGCGATTCTTTGGTACCGTACATCAAGATATTGTAGCGTATTTCCCGGTAGCGGTTGAGCATCTCGTAAATTTGATCCATGCCGTGCTGCATGGTATTCTCCGTCAAGATTACGGATTTCATATGCCCCCAGAACACTCTCAGCTGCGAAGTGGAGTACATGGTCGTCAGCGACTCGGTTACAGTACGCCCTTCTCCGATGCCAACCCAGACGGGGACCGGCTTACCCAATTCCGCATTTTCGGCTTTGGCGACATTCGTGAAGTTCAACACTTGTGCATAACTCTTGAATTTACCGTTCTCGTAATCAATGCCAAGAGCGGTCACATAAGCCATGTTCTGTATATCTTTGGAGTTCCAGCATCCTGGAACCAGTACCAGAAGAACAAGACACATGAAAATGTGCGCTATTTTTCTCATGTTGTATTCTCTCCTTGATGATCCGAATCAATCGTATCTAGAAACGTAGGCCTTTTACGGAGCAAATTCCAGGGGCCACGCAGCAAAGATTTCAAGAAGTCTTTCGGCATCATGGGTGATATTGGGGCCAGATACGGAATTCCGAAAGTCCGGAGTCGTGCTATATATGCCAAAAGGAGAATGATTCCGAGAATCAGCCCATACATGCCCAGGAAGGACGATACGAAAAACAGGCCGAACCGGATAACGCTCACGACAGAGCTTAACGTTTGATTGACCAGCGTGGCTCCCGCCACTGCGGTGATGGCTCCGACCACGACGGAAGAGGGGGATACCAAACCGGCCCTGATGGCCGCATCACCGATAATTAATCCACCGATGACCGTCAAAGTTTGACCGATGGAACTTGGAAGCCTGACGCCAGCCTCCCTGAATATTTCCAGTAGGACAAGCAGGAGGAATAGCTCCATTTGTGCAGATAGGGGAAGTCCCATCCTGCTCGTCGATATGGTTGCCATAAGCCGAAAAGGGATTTGATCTTGATGGAATGCGGCTAATGCAACCCAAAAGGAGGGCAGCAGCATGGATAGCAGCAGACTGATGCCGCGGATCAATCTGACAAAGGAAACGTAAATATAGTTGAAATGAACATCCTCCGGAGACTTCATCAGTAGGGAGAGTGAACCCGGACCGATCAATACCATCGGGTTACCATCAATAACAATAATAAATCGACCGCTAAGCAGGCAGGTAATGACATAATCCGGACGGCCCGTAAAATCCAGCAGCGGGAAGAGTGAATACTTTGAATCGGATAGCAATTCCTCCAGTTGATTGATCGTATAAAGCCCGTCAATGTCGATCTTCGACAGGCGTTTGCGTACCTCAACCAGGATCTCAGGGGAGATGATATCATCAAAATACATCAACCCCACTTTCGTGCGGGTACGCCTGCCAAGAATCGATTCCTCGCAGCACAGCGAATTGCTTCGGATTCGTTTGCGGATAAGGGCCACATTCGTAACATAATCTTCGGTAAAACCGTCTTTGGGACCTTTAATGGAAATCTCAACGGTAGACTCTTCAGGCGAGCGTTTGGGGACGCTGCTGATGTCCATCGAGAACAAGCCATTGTTATGCGGAAAGAGTAACACGAGACCACCTTGATAGACCGTATCTTCCAACGTTTGAGCAGTAATGGGTTCCTCAAATGGCACGAGGGGGAGCTTGCCGTACAGCTCGTCACCTTGCTCGATTGAATAACCGGTATCCTGATACATCTTCTCTAGCTCTGGCAATACAACGAGACTGATTTGACTGGAATCGGCAAGGCCGTTGGCATAGACGAGTACGACATCCGAGGCGGGAGTGTCTTTTTTGATTCTGTAACTTCGGATGACAACGTCAGAGCTCTTGATAAACAAGTCTTTTATCTTCTGAAGCGTCCATATATTGCTTCCTGATTTGGAATCGGTGGATGTCATGCGGCTCCCTCCTTGTTTTTACGAGGTAAGAATGAAACGCCAAACCAGATCACAGAAAGGAACAAGCTTAAAAATAACGTAAAGGGAAAATAGTAGTTATACATCGTTTGATAATAAGCATTTTGACTTATAGGGAACATGGCAATCAGTATATAGCTGAACGTAACCGCAAGAATAAATCGATTGGCCATCGTTCTGTTCTTGAACGGAAGCATTTCAACGAGCAAAAACTGCGCCAGACTGATTCGCACGGTAGCTCCGGCAAGCCACTGATACACGGACAGGAAATCGACATGCTCCACATATTCCCCGATCTTAACAAGTCTCCATTGTTCATAGGGAGATTCCATTTGCTTCGCCGCTTCCTGAGGGCCGAATTCGGTAATGGCGCCAACGACTGGCCCGAGCGTTATGAATGAAATAATCAACCCGTAAACGATAAGCTGCCACGGTTTAACCTTGGATTTTATCCGATGCTGCATGGTTAGAACCACAAGGATTTCTACAAACCCTCCACCGACGTATAGCATTCCATGTATCGGAGGGTATAATCCATGCTCCAGCATAGGTGTTAACATCGCGTAATTTTTCTGTGGAGAATTCGCTACACCAACGAAAATTCCTAGAATAACGACAATGGGAAGTAAAATTCCTGCCCCGATGGCGATTGATTTAATACCGAGCTTCGCCGAATAAAAACTTACAAGTGCCAAGGTCCCGATCAAAACTACTTTCGGTGTCGCCGGCAGATAATTGCTGATCGCCCAGCTGGACGTATGGTAAAGGGTTATTCCACCGATCAGATAAAGATGAAGAATCATGGGGGCCACCAAGATCCATGAAATGACCGGATTCGTCCGTTCAGCAATCCACGGCTGCAGCTTTTGTTGGCCGCTTCTTTTCATGAAAATGGCGAGCATCAAAGTCCATGGCACAAGAAGAACCGTGGAGAATATCACGGAAATCCAGGCATCTCTGCCGGAAGCATCCAGTACCATTGGATTGATCACGACATGGCTTGTCAGTCCGTTCATCAGCATGAGGAGAACACAAATCTGAGGAATCGTGACTTTGGTTATATTTTTCATGGGATTTGCATCACCCGTTCCATAGAAATTGTGTTGGCATCGTCTATATTTTAGGCTGATTCATCCAAAATTATGTAAGAGAAGGAAAACAGGGGTTTCATGCAAGAGAACAAAAAAAGACAAATGCTCGAAACATCTGCCGATACATATTAAAAATTCAATATATGAAAAATTCACAAAAGGAAAGCATATCACGGATCTAGTTACTGTATCGATTCGACTACCCACCACCTACTTAAATTGAAAAAAGGGAACTATCATACGCCGAACAAAGGATCAAGGCATTACGCCGCAGGATTAGAATTTATTAATGCAAAAGAGCAGTGCCATGATAATGGCACTGCTCAAGGGTAACGACGATCGAAAATTAAATCCTATTCCTTATTCAACAGTTCTTCGCCGGCAATACCCGGGTTGGTCATTTGATAAGGATCAAGGATGATATTTAATTCTTCTTCGGTCAAAACGTTATAGAGGAGGCAAAGTTCGCGTACTGGTTTGCCGGTGGTAATTGCTTCACGGGCAATTCTGGATACGACTTCATAGCCGAGATGCGGATTAAGTGCAGTAATGATACCAACGCTGTTCTCGACGTATTCACGGCAGCGCTCGACATTAGCTTGGATTCCTTCCACGCAGTGCTCTCGGAATACACGGAACCCGTTATTCATAATTTCAAGGGATTGCAGGAGGTTATACACAAGAACGGGCTCCATAACATTCAGTTCAAGTTGTCCGGCTTCCGATGCAAGGCAAATGGTATTGTCATTACCAATGACCTGGAACGCAATCTGATTAATAACCTCGCACATGACCGGGTTAACCTTTCCTGGCATAATGGAGGATCCCGGCTGTCTGGATGGCAGCGTCAGCTCGCCTAATCCTGCTCTTGGGCCTGACGCCATTAGGCGGATGTCGTTCGCAACTTTGGACATGTTCATCATGCAAATTTTGAGTGCAGCCGACACTTCGGTATAGGCATCGGTATTTTGGGTTGCGTCAACCAGATGGTCAGCGGGTTTAATCGGGAAGCCGCTCAGCTCAGCCAGAACTTCAGCGACATGCTCGATGTATCGGATATCCGCATTCAGTCCCGTGCCGACTGCCGTGGCTCCCATATTAATGTGAAGCAGGTTGTTTTTGGTCGCATGAAGGCGCTGGATATCGCGATCCAGCACGCGTGCGTATGCTTGGAACTCTTGTCCCAAACGAATCGGAACCGCATCTTGAAGATGGGTCCGGCCCATCTTGATGACGGAATCAAATTCTTCAGCTTTATCCTGGAATGCTTGACGAAGATCTTCCATGGTTACAAGCAGTTTTTCGATCATGGTCAAAGTGGCCAGATGAACCGCCGTCGGAAATGAATCGTTCGTAGATTGGGCCATATTCACATGATTGTTCGGACTGATGTCGGCGTAGCTGCCTTTATCTTTGCCAATCAATTCAAGTGCGCGATTCGCAATGACTTCATTGGTATTCATATTAATAGACGTACCCGCTCCGCCTTGGATGGGATCAACGATAAATTGATCCAACCATTGTCCGCCAATGATTTCATCAGCAGCCTGGACGATGGCTTCACCTTTGGCAGGGAGCAGTCGTTTAATCTCCATATTTGCGATCGCAGCACCTTTTTTGACCATGGCCATGGCCCGGATCAGTTCGGGGTGAATCCTTTGGCCCGTAATCGGAAAGTTTTCCGCTGCCCGCATCGTTTGTATTCCGTAATAAGCTTCTGCTGGAACTTCTTTCGTGCCGAGAAAATCTTTTTCTAATCTCATGAATACATTCCTCCGAGTTTTGTGAACTGGAAATTAGAGTGAGATGAGAACGCTTTATTTCATCAGACCCGCTACCATTATACGGTGTAACAGTGGGAACTGCTAGTCCTATGTCATTAGAGAATGAAAAAAAGGCGGATTTGTCCATCGGTGATATACAACTGTACCGCAGAGAGCGAAATGATATCTGAAGGAAGATAAATTCCTGTACTAATCGAAGTGAAAAAAGGCTCGCCATCGCCGGCGAGCCTTTTCATGATTAACAGTTAGATGGAATTCGGCACTTTAACGTCCGGATCGACATCTGCATCGTAGTCCACGCCATCGGTCTCAAATCCGAATAGCTGGAAGAATTCACGTCGGTATCCTTCCAAATCGGTCAGTTCGTAGATATTTTCCGTTGTTACGCTGTCCCACAGTTTAACGACTTCAGCCTGTACATCCTCGCGAAGCTCCCAATCGTCAATTCGGATTCGTCCCGATTCGTCTACCGGAGTTTCACCTTCGGTATATAACCGATCTGTGAAGAGGCGATAAGTCTGCTCGATACAACCTTCATGAAGGCCTTTTTCCTTCATGACTTTATACAAAGATGAAATATAGAGCGGTACAACCGGAATCGCGGAGCTGGACTGGGTCACCAACCCTTTGCTCACGACGACGTAAGCGCGTCCCCCGGTGGATTTCAGTTGTTCGTTCATTTTCAGAGCTGTAGCTTCAAGATGATCCTTGGCCCGGCCGATGGAACCTTCCCGATATACCGCCTGGGTGATTTCGGAGCCTATGTAGGAGAAAGAAATCGTAGTGACGTCTTCAGTGAGTACCTCACCCCCGCGCAGCGCTTGGATCCAATCCTCCCAGTCATCGCCGCCCATGACGGCAACGGTATCATGAATTTCTTTTTCCGTTGCGGGTTCAAGGGTAATTTCCGTGACCTCACCTGTATGGAAATTAACTGTTTTATTCGTGAAAGGTTTACCGATGGGTTTGAGTACCGAGTTGTAAACCTCACCAGTTGCTGCATCGGTTTTACGTGCGGAAGCCACGCTATAGATCACCAGATCTACCTTGCCAAGCTTCTCCTTGATCAACTGAACCGTTTTTTCCTTCGTTTCCTTGGAAAATGCATCCCCGGTAACACTGAAGGATTTAAGGCCGGCTTCCTGTGCTGCCTGTTCAAGAGCAGCCGAGTTATACCATCCAGCAGAGGCAGTTCGTTTTTCGGAGCCACTGCTTGGACGGTATACGCCTACCGTATTGGCACGGGCACCAAAAGCCGCAGTTATTCTTGCCGCTAGTCCGTACCCCGTGGAAGCGCCAATCACGAGCACATTTTTCGGACCACGTATTTCCGGCTTGGACTGCACATATTGAATTTGCTCTTGAACCTGTGCTGCGCAGCCTGCAGGATGCGAAGTAGTGCAGATGAATCCGCGTGTTCTCGGTTTAATAATCATATTTTACATTTCCTCTCTTCCAATAAATGATCCATATCAAGACATTTAGAGTGACTCGATTCTATTGTATCAATTTTTTAAGAAACGACCAACCTGAGACGGGAGAGTTATAAAAATATATAAGAGAGAAGGAATGTTTGACATTGATAATCATTATCATTTAATATGATTGTAATGGACTTCAGATCTTTTAACATCCATACATATAAGGGAGGCGCTGGAATGTTAATTCAGCTTCGCAAAATAGTTGTAACGGCCGGAAATGCCGATCAAGTGGTTGCCAGATTCAGCAAAGAAGGTGCGGTAAACAGCATGGAAGGGTTTATCGATAAGACAGTTATGGTCTCGAAGATCAGCCGGGAAGAAGAGGAAGTGGTAGTCATGATCCGCTGGGAGTCGCGTGATGCCTGGAAGAATTGGGAGAAGAGCGATGTCCATTTGCAGGGACACCGTGATAAGAAAGGGCAAGAGCCTCCAGCTTATATTTTGAGTACCAAGGTAAGTATGTACGACGTGCAAAGCGTAACAGAGGCTAAAGCGGTTTCTAATTAGTACCTCTTGCTGAATATACACACATACGAAAACCTCGGAGAAGGGCATTTGATGCCGATCTCTGAGGTTTTTTTGGTGTCCAAGCCAAAGGAAATCCATCGGAGTCATCGTTGATCCCATGATCAAGTTTCTGATCACAATGGATAATCCATTTTATCTCCGTATTATAAGGGGTTAAGACACTTCACCGGATTTCTTTCGTCCGTACATACGGTACAATACAATCCCGAAGAGCATGCCAATAAAGGACATGACGGAAATCGTCAGGTACATGACTTTTCCACCAAAAGCCTGATATAGCGCGCCTCCGGCAAAGGATGCCAGAATACCGGATACGCCGAAGAAAAGAAGCGCGAGTACAGTCTGTCCAGTTGCTCTCCATTCGACAGGAACGATGCTATACAAGTATTGAATGGCAGCCGTATAGAAAACCGGGAAGGTCAGGATTTGCAATAACTGAATGTACGCGAGCCAATTGGGATCCGTGATCCACGCGGATATGAAAAAGCGGATAAAGTAGAATGCTCCTGCGATAGATATAATAGCAAGTTCTTTATTTTTGCGCAGCCACCAGAAGCTCAGCGAGAAGACAAGAATCTCACTGCCCGCTGCCAAGAACCATGCCAGGCCGAGCAGATCGGGCTTGCCTCCCAAATCCTTGATGTACAGGCCCAGGAAAGTGTCGTTCATTCTGGCCGGTATAGAGCTGATGAATACCAGTACGAGAAACAACAGCGTTTCTTTATTACGCAAAAAGTTTCTCAGACTGCCCATGGTTACGGGCTTTCCTGAGACGGGGGCATCCGGCATCAGATAAGTGACGATCAAGCTGATGACACCGAGTCCGGCAAAGGTATAACCCAAGCTGTGAGCACCAAATTGAGTCATCAAGTATCCGGCAAGCAATGACATCACCGCATAGCCCAAGGCTCCGAACGTCCGGAGCGAACCATAGCTGATCCCAGCAGATTCCGCGACGCGGAAATTCAGGCTCTCGGTCAGCGGATCGATCGGCATCAGAAAGAAATACGTCAGCATCACAAATACGATGATCAAAGCGTAGTTGCTAGTGCTGTACAGCAAATATCCCGTAACAGAAGTACAGACCACCAGGACCAGAAGTACTTTGCGGATGG
This sequence comes from Paenibacillus dendrobii, assembly GCF_009807035.1. Classification (GTDB taxonomy): domain Bacteria; phylum Bacillota; class Bacilli; order Paenibacillales; family Paenibacillaceae; genus Paenibacillus_AQ; species Paenibacillus_AQ dendrobii. The sequence goes on along the minus strand of NZ_WUBI01000001.1, from coordinate 1,401,708 downwards.
TCCGCGTCCGGTCGCTGATCATGCCCCACAGAGGCTGGGCAATCAGGGTGATGAATCCGCCGATGCCGATGATGGTTCCGATCTGCGTTTCGTTTAATCCTTGTTCGCTGAAGTATAAAGGCAGAAAAGGGATGAACATGGATAGAAGAGCAAAGAAAAGAAAATTAAAAGATTTAACGGTGACAGAAGATCTCATTGAATGATTCATATCCTTCCCAAATGAATGACAGCAGTTCTGCTATTTTACCATAGGAGCCGGTGTTTTGGTGAGAAGAAAGAGAAAACGCAAAGGCTGGCATATCAGCCTCAAGCCATCGAACCGATGTTAACTTTTATGGTACACTATGAAAAGAAATTCATAGAACTTAAGCTGTAAGGAGATCTGTACAGATGAAATTGGTATCGTGGAATGTAAACGGACTTAGAGCCTGCGTGAATAAAGGGTTTAATGATTACTTTAAAGATATGGATGCGGATATTTTCTGCGTTCAGGAGACGAAACTTCAGGAGGGCCAGATTTGCCTGGATTACGGTGAAGAGTATACTCAGTACTGGAATTACGCCCAGAAAAAAGGATACTCTGGCACAGCGGTCTTCTCCAGATCAAAGCCGATGTCAGTCTACTATGGAATAGAAGAAAACAGCGAGGCGGAAGGCAGAATGGTCACACTGGAGTTCGAACATTTTTATCTGGTCAATGTCTACACGCCTAATGCCAGAAGAGATTTGTCGCGGCTGGAGCTGAGATTGGAGTGGGAGGAACGTTTCCGCGGATATGTTACGAAACTTGATGCCCAAAAACCCGTGATCATTTGCGGTGATTTGAACGTCGCGCATCAGGAGATCGATCTGAAAAATTGGAAATCCAATGTGGGCAATTCCGGCTTTACGCATGAGGAACGCGGCAAGATGACTGAGCTTTTGGGTGCCGGTTTTGTGGATTCGTTCAGACATTTCTATCCGGAACGCAATGATGCGTTTACCTGGTGGTCCTTCATGCCCAAAGTAAGAGAGCGGAACATCGGATGGCGGATTGATTACTTTCTCGTTTCGGCACGGCTCGTACCTGCGCTAACCGATGCACGAATCGATGCGCAAACGATGGGCAGCGACCACTGTCCGATCATTTTGGAGCTGGATGAGAGCAAGCTGGCACTGATCGATACCGAAAGCTAACCCGGATCAGAACACGAATTTCACATGCATTTTGTAAAAGCAGCCTTAACCGCTCCGCGCGGCTCGGCTGCTTTTTGTTTTTTTGCCTGGCAGTCTCGCGCCCATCCCGCTGCTTGAATACCTGTCTATAGCAGAAAGTGCTTGATAATTCCGCATGAATCGCGAGCGACACGCGCCGCTCCGGCCGCTATAATGGGTGAAAAAATAAGAGGATGTGGAGAGATGTCAAACCAAAATATGCAAGCGAAGCCCCAAAATACGGCGCTTGCCGTGCTGTTGGGAGTTAGCGCCGCACATTTGCTGAACGATGCGATGCAGTCTGTCGTACCGTCCATGTTTCCGCTTTTCCAGCAGCAAATGCAGCTCAGCTACGCCGAAATCGGTTGGGTTGCTTTTACGCTGAACATCACCGCTTCCATTTTACAGCCGGTGATCGGATATGCCACAGATCGCCGGCCAGTTCCAATGCTGCTCCCGCTGGGGATGCTGTTCTCGCTGCTGGGGATGGTCGGGCTGGCATTATCGCCTTCTCTCGGCTTGCTTCTCGCTTCGGCGGCATTGATCGGAATCGGGTCTTCCGTGCTTCATCCGGAGTCCTCCCGGGTCGCCCACTTGGCGATGAGCCAGCGCAAAGGACTGGCCCAATCCGTCTTTCAGGTTGGCGGCAACGCCGGTCAGGCCTTCGCCCCTCTGATGGCGGCGTTCATCATAAGCCCGCAGGGTCAACTGGGTTTCCTGTGGTTTATTGTGCTGGCGGGTGCAGGTTTCGTACTGCAAATCGGAGTCAGCCGCTGGTACCGCGTCCAGACCCGCCCATCTGCGGGCACGGGCAGCCGTGTACACGGAGAAGGGGGGAGACGCTTCGGCAAAGGTTTTATCGCTTACGTGCTGTTGATCTTGATTCTGATGCTGTTCTCGAAATTTGTCTATCTGGCAAGCATGACAGGCTACTATTCCTTCTATTATATGGACAAATATCATTTGTCCTTCCAGCAGGCACAAATTTGCATCTTCGCGCTCCAGTTCGCAGGCATGGTCGGTACGTTTCTCGGTGGACCTTTGGCCGACCGCTTCGGACGTCAGAAAATGATCTGGTTTTCGATTCTCGGCACGGCTCCGTTTTCGCTGCTGCTGCCGTATGCGGGGCCATCTATGGCCGTCGTTTTATGCGTATGCATCGGGCTGATTCTCATGTCGGGCTTTTCCGTCATTATCGTGTATGCGCAGGAAATGCTTCCCGGCCATGTCGGGACCGTGGCGGGACTGTTTTTCGGATTGTCGTTTGGCATGGCCGGACTAGGGTCCGTTGCCATGGGTTGGCTGATGGATGCGCACGGAGTCGAATTCATGACGAGGGTATGTGCCTTTTTGCCGCTTTTGGGTCTGCTGGCTCTCCTTTTGCCGAAGGATTCTGTCATCATGGGGAATACCGGAGAGAGTGCAGTCCTGCCGGGAGCAGAAGCTGCCAACGGGTAGAACGTACGACGCTTGAAATGAAAAAGGACGGTTCTTCCCATGTTGCATGCGGGAGAATCGTCCTTTTTCATTTTGGATCTGTTTTATCCGTTGGCCCAGACGCCATTCCGGAATACCGGTTCGATCGTGCCGTCCGGTAATTCGCCGTCAATCTCAAGTGACTCGGATCCGACCATGAAGTCCACATGCGTCAAACTGACGTTAGCACCGCGAGCCAGCAGTTCTTCCTTACTGAGCTTGGTCCCGCCTTCAATATTCACCGGATAGGAGCTGCCGAGCGCGAAGTGGCAGGAAGCATTCTCGTCGATGCCGGTATTGAAGAATACGCGTTTCATTTTGGAGATCGGGGAGTCGAATGGCACCAGCGCCATTTCGCCTAAGTACGATGCGCCTTCGTCGGTTTCAAGCAGCGACGTCAAATGTTCGCGTCCGGAATCGGCTTCGTATTCGACGACCTTGCCGTCTTTGAAGGTCAATTGAATGCCTTCGACGAGGCGTCCGTTCAGGTTCAGCGGAAGTGTGCTGGATACCGTCCCGTTTACGCCTGTGCGGTCCGGCATCGTATAGATTTCCTCCGTCGGCATGTTGGCGACGAAATAGTTGCCATCCTCGTTGTTATCCCCGCCGCCCAGCCACAGGTAGCCTTCCGGCATCCGCACGTGCAGGTCGGTTCCCGGCGCGCGATAATGGAACCCCTTATAGCGTTTTTGGTTCATGAATTCCTGTTTGCGCTTCAGTGTTTGGATATGCTCCTTCCAGGCGGCGACCGGATCATTGTCCTCTGTTACCCGGTTCATTTGGAATACGGCCTCCCACATCGCTTCCACTCGCGACTCTTCAGGCAGATCTGCGAAGACTTTGTCCACCCAAGCTTTAGTCGGAGCCTTGATCAGCGACCAGGTGACTTTGTTGCTGCGCACATAGGCTTGATATTTTTCACGGGCTACAGCCGCAGCTTTGACAGCCGTAGATACTTTGGAAGAGTCGATGCCACGGAACAGCTCCGGATCCGGGACCTTGATATGTAATACCGCTCCGCCGCCTTCGGCGAGCTGCTCCATCATGTCGGCCTGCCATTTCGGATAATAGCCGAAAGAATCGTCAGAGGCTTTTTCGTAGCGGATTCGAGTTATTTTTTCATCATCCCAGTCGACTTGCACGAATTTGGCTCCGGCTTCATAGGCTTTCGACACAACGAGGCGCGTGAAGTCCACGGCTTCCAATGGAGATTGAACGAGAAGCACTTGGCCCGGTTGAATGTTTACGCCCACTTTGATGACGAGTTCTGCGTATTTTTCCAGCATGTGATTGAAATCTTTCATTGCAATGTGTCCTCCGGTTTCTTTTGTTGTCCCTTCTAGTATAACCCGAATCGCACTCCAATGCTTTTCGGATTTGCAGAAGAATCGCCTTTTAGCTTTTAATAGCACCAGCGGCAATATCTGAAATGAACTGCTTGCTGATGAACAAAAACATGATAATAAGCGGAATGACAGCAAGCAGCGTACCGGCGATGACGAGCGAGTAATCCGTCGTGTAGATGCCGTTTAATGAAGCGAGTGCAACCTGTAATGTGAATTTCCGTTCATCGGTGAGGATAATCAGCGGCCACAGATAGTCGTTCCATGCTCCGATAAACGTGAAAGCGCCCAAGAAAGATAGAGCAGGTCGCAGAATAGGAAGGGAAATATTCCAGTACAGCCGGAAAAATCCGCAGCCGTCGATTTTACCCGCATCCAGCAGCTCTGACGGAACCGAGTCCTCCGCATACTGGCGAATCCAGAAAATACCGAAGGCATTCGCCATGCCGGGAATGATCAAGGCCTTGAATGATCCGACCCATCCGAATTTAGCCATGATGACAAAAGAAGGGACGAGAGACAGCTGGGCAGGGGCCATCATCGTGGCGAGCAGAAGCACGAACAGCCACTTTTTTCCAGGGAACGTGAACTTGGCGAAAGTATAGCCAGCCAGCGAATCGAAGAAAAGAACCAGGATCGTGCTGGCCGTTGCGACAAATAACGTATTCAGCAGCGTTCGAAAAAAGTTGATGCTCTCGAAGACCCTTGAGATATTATCGAATAAATGCGTTCCAAACCATAATTTTGGCGGAAAACTGTAGATTTCAGGTGTGGTGCGGGTCGCCATGACGGCAAGCCAGTAAAAAGGAAACACCGAAACGATCAGTCCCGCGATCAATCCCGCGTATAATAAAACGTTTTTGCTTCGTATCATACGAATCCCTCCCGGTAGATATTGAACCTCACAGGGTTCCTTTCCCCTGAACCACTTTCCAGTTGAAGATGGAGAAGAGGGCAATCAGAACGAACATCCCCCAGCCGACCGCCGAGCCGTAACCGAAATAATTGTTGATAAAAGCTTCGCGGTACAGATAGAGAACAATCGTCAGCCCGCCGCCATTGGCTCCTCCGTCGTTGCCAACCAAGACCTGAGGCTCTGTGAAGATCTGCATGCCTCCAATCGTGGATGTGATTACAGTGAACAGGATAATGGGACGAAGGTTCGGAAGCGTGATGCGGAAGAAAGATTGTATGCCTGAAGCACCATCGATTTTGGCCGCTTCATACAGTACGGAGGGAATACTCTGCAGCCCTGCGAGATAAATCACGGCATTGTAACCTACCCAGCGCCAGATCACCATGAAGGATACAGCCAGCTGGATGCCCCAAGTATGGTTCAGCCATTCCACGGGATCGAGGCCAAACGAAGTGAAGATGTAATTCAATAGACCGTAGTTATTGGAAAAGATCGTACTGAACACGATGGAGACAGCGACAAGCGAAGTGACGTTCGGCAAAAAGTATCCGATGCGGAAAAAGGTACGGAACTTCACAAAAGAAGCATTGAGCAGAAAGGCCACGACCAAGGCCGAGAAGAGCATCGGAATCGTGGAGTAAATCCAGATCAGCAGCGTATTGCCCACCGCTTTCCAAAACTCGGGATCCGTCAGCATAAACCGGTAATTATTCACGCCGTTAAAGGTCATGACGCCGATACCGTCCCATTTTTGGAAGGACAGATACATCGAGAATAGAATCGGAAACAATCCGAATACGGCAAACAGAAGATAGAAGGGCGATATCGCCAGATATTCCTTGCGGTGCTTCCAGATTTCCGAAGATAATTTGCGTTTGGCTGGCACTGGATACGGATGATGCGGCTCCAGCGGTTGACGAAGCGGTTCTCCCATACATTTCAACCTCCCCAGATAGATTGCGTTCTCACCGGATAAGTAGCGTTTAACGGAGCAGTTCTTTTTTCACGCGCTTTAGGGCCGCATCCCAGGCAGCGTCCGGATTTTTGCCCAGAGCAACGGACTGGAGCTCACGGCTGACAATACCGTTCAAATTCGCATACTTGCTTCCAAAATACGCCGGTTTGACGTTCCGTGCTGATTCGGTGAAAATGTCACCGGTGCTTTGGCCGCCGAAAAAGTCTTCTTTCTCCTTCATGACGGGTGCATCCAGCGCCTTGGTAGCCGATGGAAACAGATTGATATCTTTGAAGGCCGTGACCTGGTTCTCCGGATTCATCAGCCATTTCATCACTTCAAAGGCTTCCTTGGGTTGCTTGCTTGTTTTCATGATGGCGAGAAAGGAACCGCCATTATTGCCGTCGCCGCCGGGGGCGCGTGCTACACGCCATTTGCCCGCCGTGTCGGGTGCTGCGTCCATCAGGATTTGCTTGCACCATACGGCTCCGACGAACGAGGCGATTTTTCCATTATTCGTGGCCGCATTCCATTCGGAGCTGAAGGTGTTGGTGTTGGCGACCAGACCCATTTGAGAGGCTTGAACGGCCAAATCCCAGGCTTTTTTCATGGAGGAATCAGAACTTTCCCCGATAAAATCATCTTTTTTGTCAAAATAAATCTTGTCGGACTGGGCATTGACCTGCGTGTAGATGCCGCCAATGTTATCAGTCAATTTCACTTTACCGTCAAATGCCTGCTGCAGCTTTGCGCCGGCTTTGAAATAATCCTCCCAAGTTCCCATTTGCTCATGGACCTCTTCGGGGTCGGTAGGCAGGCCCGCCTTACTGAACAAATCTTCACGATAAAATAGCGCGGTCGGTCCGGTATCGATCGGCATCGCGATCATTTTCCCTTCAGGCGTTACGCCCATCTGCCATTTCCAATCCAGGTAATCCGCCTCGATGTCTTTTGCGCCAAGCTCATACAGATCATAAAACCGGTCGGCGCTTGGGAACAGCTCGGTGACCCAATCATTGAAAGCGACGATATCGGGCCCATTGCTTCCTGCAGCCAAGGTTGTCTTAAGCTTGGATTTGAAATCACCGCCGATCTTTTGGGCGTTAATCCGCACATCTGGGAATTGCTTTTGAACAGCCTGAATGAGCTTGTCATCAAGACCGCGATTCCAGTACCATAATGTAAGCGTTTTCTGATTTGAGTTTGATGAATTGCTGGAGCATCCGCTAAGCATCAAGACAACAATCAACAGCCAGAAGAAGTACATGCGGGGTTTTCCCATCCATTTAGCCTCCATTCCTTTTTCAGCAAGTTCACGTAACTCCTATCCACATTCTCTAAAATATGTATAATGATAGTTATTATATAAATCGAAATAAAGAAAATGACTCATGATCACTTAATGAACGAAGCTGACCCTATGGAGCCGATACTTTATTTCAATTTATATTAATCGCTCTTTTTTGAATTGAAACGGTATTCCTTTTTCAAACCAAGCCACTTAAAAACTAAGGGAGAGTGGATGTATGCAAGATACGGATGTTTCTCTGCCAAGAAAAAGCACGGAGGAATTGGGGATCGCAGCAAAAAACGTCATCGGGTTCCTGGATGGATTGAAAGCGCATCACATCGAGCTGCACAGCTTTATGCTTCTGCGGCATGGGCATGTTGCGGTAGAAGGATGGTGGAGCCCTTATGCGCCTGAACTTCCGCACATGCTGTTTTCGCTCAGTAAGAGTTTTACCTCGACTGCGATCGGTATGGCTGTGCATGAAGGCTTGTTGACTCTGGATGATCCGGTCATCTCCTATTTTCCGGATGACTTGCCGGCTGAGGTGTCGTCTAACCTCGCGGCAATGCAAATTCGCCATCTTCTTATGATGGGTACAGGACATGACAAGGACACCATGGACGCGCTTCATGAAGCGGAGGACGGTAACTGGGTCCGGGCTTTCTTGAATGAGCCTGTAGATCATGAACCGGGCACGCATTTCCTGTATAATACCGGGGCGACATATATGTTGTCTGCCATTCTGCAGAAAGCAACCGGACAGAATCTGCTGGAGTTTCTGCACGGCCGCCTGTTCGAGCCACTGGGCATTCGCAATCCGACATGGGAAACTTGCCCGCGCGGCATACATACCGGTGGTTTTGGCTTGAACGTGAAGACAGAAGACATAGCGAAGTTCGGTCAGTTGTATTTGCAAAAAGGCGTTTGGCAAGGCAAGCGGCTGATTGAAGAAAGCTGGATTGAAGAAGCCACTGAGAAGCAGATATCCAATGGTGACGGAGGGGACAGCGACTGGGCCCAAGGCTACGGTTACCAGTTCTGGCGTTGCCGTCACGGTGTATACCGGGGGGATGGCGCGTTTGGCCAATTCTGTATCGTGCTTCCGCAATACGACGCAGTGATCGCTATGACTGCCGGCACAAATGATCTGCAAGAGGTTTTGAATTGCGTGTGGGAACACTTGCTGGATTCGTTCCTGCCTCGGCCCGCTGAAGCAGATGAATGGTCAGAAGATCTGAAGAAGCGGCTTCATGAACTTCAGCTGGAAGCTCCAAAGTTTGCGTCGGAATCAGAGCTGGAGGCTCAGATTAGCGGAAGGGTTTATGCTTTGGAAGATAACGAAACCCGAATCGATCGCCTGCGGGTTGAGTTTGAGCAGGACAGAGCATTACTGACTATAGATGACTTCCATGGTTCTCATGAGCTGAGTCTGGGACGCGAACACTGGTTAACGAGCTCCTCGCGGCTGCTTAACCGGCAGGAAGGACAATTCGCGTCGAGTTTTACCTGGAAAACGCCGCAGACGCTGCTTCTTACGCTTCGTGGAATCGAAACGCCTTTTTGCTTGACGCTCGAGATGCAATATGAGGATGAAAATACGCTCGATTTTCGTCAAGGAATCAATGTTTCGTTCAGTTCTTCCGAGGGGGACAGCGTACGGGGAATAGCTTTGCTCGAATAGCTGGTCTACTTGCCTACTTGATGGAATCTGATAAAAACCCATCCCGCAGTTTGCGGGATGGGTTTTTTGTCGAGCGAAATTCACTCTGCGAAAATGGATTTATAATTGATACCAGAATATTTAATTCTCCTTTAATGATCATTTCAGCCTTCATTAAGCTGTTTTTCAGCTATTTTTAAATGAAGGGTGGTAAGATCATCTTCAGTTAAGGGAAGGGAGAATGAAGTTGAATGAACAAGGTAACTAAGAACGTATTGATCATCTGCGGCTGCGTTGTCGTGATTGGAGCGGGAGGGACGTATTTTGTCCAGAAAAGCTCGGCAAAGCCTAAGACGGAAACAGCGACGATTACATACGAAGTCAAGAAGGGAGATTTATCAAAAACGGTTACCTCTTCGGGAAATGTGGAGGCTTCTAATTCCGTCAACTTATCCTTCAGCGGGAAATCCAAAGTAACCAAGGTTAACGTCAATGCCGGAGACAAGGTTCAAAAAGGGCAGTTGCTTGCCGAAATGGATGCAACCGCCCTTCAGAATGCGCTCCTGTCGGCACAGGCCAACTACGACAGCGCGAATGCCAAGCTGAAGAGCTTGCAGGACGGCACGGACTCAGACACGATTGCGGATCAAAAGTATCAGGTGTCCAAAGCAAAGTCGGATCTGGATAGCGCGGAAACGGATCTCGCCAACGCTAAAAAACTGGCCAATCCAACCTATGTTCAGCAGCAGATCGACAAAGCCAAGGCAGCGGTGGTGAACGCTCAAACGAAGCTGGATCAAACCAAGCAAGGGACGGATCAGTCTCAGATTCTGTTCGCTCAAGTAGCTTTAGAGAGTGCCCAAAATGCTTATAAACAGGCTGCATCCCGGCAAAGCGGCAGCCAGGATTCAACTCAGTCCTCTGTGACTTCGGCCCAGAGTAAAGCCGACAACGCAAAAAGGACCTACGACCAGGCAGTTACACAGCTGAACAAGCTTCAAAAGGGACCCGAAGCAAGCGAACTCGCGATGGCCAAGGCTAGTGTGGCGCAAGCCCAGGCCAGTCTGAGCGATGCAAAGGCAAATATCCAAGGAGCTAAGATCTACGCACCTTTTAACGGCATGGTTTCGGCAGTGAACATCAAAGCAGGTGAATATCCGGCGGGGGATAGCACTGCGGTATCCATGTTTTCCACGGAAGGTAATTATAAAATTTCGGCTTCCATCGATGACACGGATATTACGGATGTGAAGGTTGGACAAGAAGTTAATATTACTTTTGATGCCATGACAGGCGTGACACTAAAAGGCAAGGTAACCACGAAAGCCGTCCTTGGTGAAATTCAAAGCAGCGGTCTGGTCACTTTCCCGGTAACTGTAGAGATTACTCCTGGACAAGATCAAGCAGATAAGCTGATTCCAGGTCTGAGCGCGACGCTAGCTATCATTACCGACGGCAAGAAGGATGTACTCAGCGTACCGGATGCTGCGATTAAATCATTTGGCGGCAGAAAAATCGTGATGGTTGATCATAACGGTACAACAGAGCAAAAAGAAATCACCACTGGACTTGATGACGGTGCCAGTACCGAAGTGGTATCGGGCCTGACGGAAGGCGATAAAGTCAGCATCACGATGACGACCTCAGCGAATAAATCATCATCCTCGTCCATGATGCAAGGCGGATTTGGCGGTATAGGTGGTTTTGGCAGCGGCCAAATGCAGGGAGGCCGAGAATTCAACCGCAGCGGGGGGACGACCAACCGGCCAAGCGGCACGAGCACAAGTAACGGAGGTGGCCGGTAGTGATCACCTTTGATAATGTGGATAAAATTTATGCTTCCGGCGAGATGAGGGTGCATGCTTTAAAAGGAGTGACCCTGCACATTGAGGAGCGGGAGTTTGTGTCCATCATGGGGCCTTCCGGCTCCGGAAAATCCACCATGATGAATGTAATCGGATGTCTGGATAAACCTAGTTCGGGCATGTACACATTGGACGGGACGGACATTGGCTCCGCAACGTCCAAGCAGCTTTCAGAAGTCCGCAATCAAAAAATCGGTTTTGTTTTTCAGAACTTCAATCTTCTGAAGCGGACCTCCGCCATTGAAAATGTGGAGCTTCCTATGCTGTATGCAGGGAAAAGCAAAAAAACTCGCCGGGAAAGGGCAGAGTACTGTCTTGAACTCGTGGGACTCAAGGACAGGATGCATCATAAGCCAAATGAGCTGTCCGGCGGCCAGCAGCAGCGTGTTGCCATCGCACGTGCCTTGTCCAATGATCCGGCGATAATTTTAGCTGATGAACCAACCGGGAATTTGGATTCCGCATCCTCCGAAGAGATCATGAGTATTTTCAAACAGCTGAATGACGGCGGCAATACCATCGTTCTTGTCACGCATGAACCGGAGATTGCGGCACATACCAATCGAATCATTTGGTTCCGGGATGGGAAAATCGAGTCGGACCGGCTGAGTACGGGGCGTGGCTCCGTATGAACATGAACGAGTTGCTCAAGCTTTCATTCCGTAGTTTGCAATCCAACCTGCTCCGCTCATTTTTAACGATGCTGGGCATCATGATCGGCGTGGCGACGGTCATCGCCATGATTTCGATCGGCCAAGGCACGAACAACCAGGTGACCAGCCAAATCCAGAGTCTTGGTTCCAACCTGATTACAGTAACCGCCTCTTCCAGTTCAGGGCAATCGGGTGCGGCGGGTGGAGGGAGCGACGCAACGCTGAAACTCTCGGATGCCGATCCAATCTCGAAGATCGATACCGTTAAATATGTGGCACCCGTCATGCAGGCCAACACACAGTTTAAAAATGGGGCTAATCTTACCTCTACAAGCATCGTGGGAACGACGCCAAGCTATGCGGACATCAAGTCCTGGGAGACGGATATCGGCCGCTTTTTTACGGAGGATGAGGTGACGGATAAGTCCAAAGTGGTCGTTTTGGGTGCGACTACAGCCGAGAATCTGTTTGGCAAAGCCGGTTTTGACGCCATCGGCAGCATCGTGAAAATCAACAATATACCGTTCCGCGTGATCGGCGTGCTGAAATCGAAAGGTTCCTCGGGCTCCACGGATACGGACGATACGGCGATCGCGCCAATTACAACGGTTCAGGCGAGATTCCAAGCAGGCAGTTCCAAAAGCGCGATCCGTCAGATTCTGGTTGAAGCCAAGTCTCCAAGCTCCATTCAAAGCACGATGTCATTGATGGAATACACGATGCGTCAAAGCCATAAGCTGGGCAGCGGCGAGGATGATTTCAAGGTGCAAAGCCAAGAGGACGTGCTATCATCGGCGGAGAGCGTCACGAAGACGCTGACCCTGTTCCTTGGCGGCGTGGCAGCTATTTCCCTTCTTGTCGGCGGCATCGGCATCATGAACATTATGCTTGTCTCTGTGACGGAACGAACGCGCGAGATCGGAACCCGGAAAGCCATTGGCGCCAAAGAAGGCACCATACTCTCCCAGTTTCTTGTCGAGTCCGTGACGTTAGCCATACTTGGGGGCATCATCGGCGTTCTTCTTGGATTTGGCGGTTCCAAGCTAGTGGGGAACATGATGAGTATCAAGACGGCAATTTCCATGAATTCGGTGCTTCTGGCCGTGGGATTCTCAGCGTGCATCGGCATTATCTTCGGCGTATTTCCCGCCAGGAAAGCCGCCAAGCTGGATCCGATCGAGGCGCTGCGTTACGAATAGCGTGAATGCACGAAAAAAGAGAAAAGAGCCTATAACGGCTCCAAGGGTGTCGAGAAAGTCAACGGACTTTCCGGCACCTTTTTTATGGGGAAATGACTTTCGCATGAAAAAGACCGCCTATCGAAGGCGACCTTTTTCGCTTGAGTGGGTTTCCGTTTCTTCATTTTGCTCCGGCGTGCTGTCCCATAGAATTACATGGCGGGTTTTGCTGATATTTTCGTAAAAAAGCGTCGGCTTCTTTTTGAACACATGAATGACCAGATGGATGAAAAACCATGCATTCATGACAAAAACGACGATACCAAGGAAAAGTCTGGCGAAGTCCGGCACATTATCCAGCGATCCGGCGAGGAGCCGGTTCAGTCCGAAAAATACCCAATACAGCAAGCCGTAACGCTTAACGAGGGCTGCTAATGTAATACGTTCTCCCATCTTGGTCAAGCGGATGCGTACCAGCCATTTTCCGGGAGTCAGTCCGTTCGTGAACCAGGGAATCAGTATAAAGTAAATCCCTGTCGCAACCCAGAAGGATGCGGGGATATGCAGCAGGAAACATATCGCCATTAATATAGGCCAGATCACCGAGTCAATCATGAATGCGATGGCTCGGCGCGTGTATGTCACTCTTTTGGCTGTTAAATCTACATGGTCATCCAGCTTCTCAATTCGCGGCAGAAGGCCGGAAAGCCATTCCGCAGCCAGATATCCGCAAATTCCGCCCAGCGTATTCATGATCAAATCATCGACATCAAACACGCGGTAAGCATGATCATAAAGTCCGTAAATGCCGGTCAGCTGGGTTACCTCAAAAAAGAGGGACAACAGGAATGAATACAAGATGGAGCGGATCCATCCGGTACGGAAATAATATCGCAGCACCATGCCGAATGGAACGGTCAGCACAATATTGAACACGACCTGAAGAAACGCCCGTTCCTTCAGCAGATGCAGATAAGTGGAAGGATCGGACCCGACGACCGATGTTTCCTTCAAAATATCATGGATGAAGTTCAGAGGGAGCAGCTGCATGGCACCCGAGAACAGAGCAGCGTTATGCCGGGAAGCCGGCAGTGGCAGAATGACCAGGAAAAAAGCGTTCATCAGATAGAGCAGAAACAGGTACAGTACAAAAGCGCGAACCTTATTTACATATCCGTATTTTCGGTATTGAAAAATCAGAAACGGCAGCGTAAACAGAAGTGCCGCAACCGGGAAAGACATAAAGGCATAGGAAATGGGAAACAGATAGGAATGTAGCATGAGATCACCGCCATCCTTGTCATCATGATTCTTGACTGCGTAAAGCAGCCGTGTTTGATCATAACACAATTCGAGATGAATCCTGTTTAAATTTAGTTTAAATTTTGCTGAAGCCGAGGAACCTTTATATTCACAAATGCGAACAATGGGGTATACTGAACTATACAATTATGAAAATAGATCGTCATTTTCAAACGATTTACATTGCAGGAGGATATGAATGGGACAAGCAGAAGGATCACTACAGAAAAAATTAAAGCCTAGACATATCAGCTTTATGGCAATGGGCGGCGTCATTGGAACCGGCATCTTCAAGGGCAGCGCGGAAACGATCGGACTTGCGGGACCCGGCGTTGTCGTGACTTATATTTTTGCCGGACTACTGCTTCTGGTGGTCATGGCCGCCATGGCGGAGATGGCAACCGTATATCCGGGCCGGAATATGAAGGATTTCGTGCGCGAAGCTTTTGGAGAAAAGGTCTCCTTCATCATGGGCTGGATGTATTGCTTCATGTGGTTGTCGGTATGCGTAATTGAAATCATCGCTGCAGGCAGCTTTTTGCAGTATTGGTTTTCGGAAGTGCCATTATGGGTGCTTAGTTTAGCCAGCGCGGCTTTTATTATTCTCATTAATTTACTCAGCGTGGGAACCTTCGGAGAATTCGAGTTTTGGCTGGCGGGTATCAAGATTGCCATGATTATTATTTTTATCGTGCTTGGAGCGGGGCTCATCTTTGGGATCATTCCGAGCGAGCATACACCTTATTTGCAGAATTTTACGAATCATGGGGGATTCTTCCCGAACGGTTGGACGTCCATTTTCTCGGCTATGCTGGTCGTGATGTTCTCTTATGGCGGATCCGAACTCATCGGCTTGACCCTGACAGAGACAGAGAATGCAGAACGGATTCTGCCTAAGGTAGTAGGGAATTTTATATTGAGGATTATTTTATTCTTCACACTTCCGATTCTCATCATTTGCGGCTTGATTCCGTGGAATGAAATAGGGCCGGAGAGCAGCCCGTTCGTACAGGTCTTATCATCGACGGGTCTTGCAGGGGCGGCTCATATCATGAACTTCATTCTGGTCACTGCCGTTCTCTCGGCCGCCAATTCGGGGATATACGGCGCATCGCGGATGTTGTTTTCCATGGCTGCCGCCGGCGAAGCTCCGAAAGTTTTCGCCAAAACGAACCGAAAGGGCAGTCCTGTCAATACTCTTTTGTTATGTGCGGTTATTTTGCTGGCTGGCTCCATGCTGGGCATTTTCGCTCAGGATCAGCTTTTCCGCGTGCTGATGGCCGTGCCTGGCTTTGTTGTGCTGCTGGTGTGGATGTGCATCGCACTATCCCAACTGAAGCTCCGCAGCAAGTATCCGGTTACGCCGGCGTTTAAAGTCTGGGGATATCCATATATCACGGGAGCCGTCGTACTGTGTCTGGCCGTCATCGCGGTGATGTTCCTGTTCGACGAGCAGAATCGCTTCAGCATCGGGATTTGCCTGGCTGTTCTTGCGCTGCTTGTCGTTTGGTCTTTTGCCAAATTCCGATCGGGACGGGATCGTCCATGACAAGCCATCGATTCGGTCAGGGCTTTCTAATAAACACAACTCGTTCGATTTTACTGTTAACGAGTGCAAGTAATTGGTCCGCCATATAGGTCGCCGAATATTTAAAGTCATTTTCTGCCCAGTGCATGATGACGCCCACGGTGGCGGACAACCGATAGCTCAGCATCAGTTCATAATCCAGGGGAGGATCACTTGGTTCCATTTCCATATGCATATCCTCCCGCATGGATTGGCGCAATGCCTCATACAGATCCTTACTGATTGATTTATGTATCGAAAGGAGTGCCTTAAACTCATTTTTATGATCCTCGATATGCTCAAACAGCTTCAGGCTGGAGGGATAGATTTGAGTTGCATCAACCTCTTCCATTCCTGGGTAGGGGTCCAGGAGCGCTTGGCGAATGCCACGTAAAAAATGCTCGCGGATCTCATTCAAAAGTTCATCTTTACCAACATAGTGCTTATAAAAAGTTCCCCGGTTATAATCCGCTTTGTCGGCCACATCCTGAATCGTGACCGAATCGTATCCTTCTTCCAAAATCAGTTCAACAAAGGCGCTTCGTATGGCTTGTCTGGTTCTTCTGGCTCTACGGTCTAGTTTCTCGTTCGACATGAATCGGTTGTACCTCCATTTCTCTAACTATCCCTATCTTACCTGACATCCAAAGAATAATCGATATTCATGAAGGTTAAGCAACAAATCGCTCTGTTTTGTTCTTTATCCGGGAGTTCGGATACATTTTAGTGTGATCTGTCACCTACGCAACAATACCTTAAAATATGATTATTGTATATGCAACTAAATGGGAGTAACCTATGGATGTAGGCGAGAATGATCCCGCTTACATCCTCATCAAGGAACTTTTAAATATATAAAAAGGAAGGCGAATATACAATGAGCGAATCTCAAGTGAAAACAGCCGTCATTACCGGTGCAGCCGGAGGGATCGGCAAAGAGCTTGCCCGCCGTCTTGCTGATCGTAAATTGAATCTGGTCCTGGTGGATTTGAAAAAAGAAGCCATCGATCAGGTGATTGAAGAACTGGGACTCAATGATCGCAACGCGTTGGCCGTTGCTGCCGATGTATCCAAAGAGGAAGATGTGCAAAATTACGTCAACCAAGCGATTGAGAAGTTTGGTACGATTGACTATTTTGCCAACAATGCGGGGATTGAAGGTCCTTCAGGCCTGATCGATGAACAAAGCGTTAAGGCTCTGGATATGGTCTACAACGTGAACGTCAGAGGCGTGTTCCTCGGACTGCATTACGTCATTCCGGTTATGAAAAAACAAAAATCCGGAGCGATCCTGAACACATCTTCGCTTGCTGGTTTGATGGGGGCTCCCGGAATGGCGCCGTACATCATGTCCAAGCATGCCGTGATTGGTTTGACACGCGTTGCAGCGAACGAACTGGCTCCTCTGGGCATTCGTGTAAATGCGGTCCTTCCCGGAACGATAAATACGCGCATGATGCGTCAAATCGAGAAGAATTCTGGAGCTCCCGATCAATACAAGGAAGCCAATGAAGCGGCTACTCCGCTTGGACGTTACGGTGAGCCTGAGGAAGTCGCTGCTGTGATGAACTTCCTGCTGTCGGACGAAGCCTCGTTCGTAACTGCGTCCTTGTACACCGTAGACGGGGGTATGGTCGGACAGTAAGTATCTACAAATGAAGAATTGGAGTGAACAATCATGAGATTGCAGAATAAAGTATTGATCGTCACCGGTGCAGGCAGCGGAATTGGCCGGGCTACGTCCTTGAAGCTGGCTTCCGAAGGCGCAGTTATCGTATCTTCTGACTACAATGAAGCTACAGCCAAAGAAACGGCGGAAATGATTCAAAAAACAGGCGGACAAGCATCATATGTGAGAGCAGACGTTTCCAAACCTGAGGATATTCAGAACCTGATCGATCAGACCGTGGCCACACACGGTACCATCGACGGGATCTTCAACAATGCCGGAGTAGGAGACGTGCGATCCTTCGACGAACATACACCTGAATATTTTAACCATGTCATTTCCGTGGACCAATTCGGCGTGTATTTGGGTATATATTATGCTTCCAAAAAGATGAAGGAGCTTGGTGTTCAAGGTACTATCGTGAATACGGCATCGATTTTCGGATACATGGCAGCGAAGGGCAGCTTCGCTTATCAAGCGGCAAAGGCAGCCGTGGTCATGATGACCAAGTCCGCAGCACTTGAGCTTGCCGAAGACGGAATCCGCGTGGTTGCCGTTGCGCCTGGATTTATTGATACGCCGATTATTAAAGACGGAGATGACTTCAAGAACTTCCTGGCGGATCAGCATCTGAGCAAAAAACTGATTCAGCCGGAGCAAATTGCCGATGTGGTTACGTTCCTGTTCTCTGCTGAAGCTTCGGCCGTCAACGGACAAACCGTTCCGGTCGACGATGGATTTTTGATCTTCAAACGTTCCTGATAAGAACGAATGTTCTAGAAAAGTGATTGACTTCGCTTCTGAACGCGTATATATTATGAATATAAAACGAACGGATGTGCGGGAGAAGCACCTCGCAAGATGGGCATTATGCCTTTCTTGGGGGTGCTTTTTTTGCATTCCAACGCTAATTCTTTATGAACTGGAGTTGATTTCATTGTTGAATCGAACAAACAAGTACAATCGCGTTGTGACCATTGTTTTGGTTTTTATGATGTGTCTGATGATGGGTATATCCGGCCCGTCATATGCACTCGCTTCAGACTCGGTCTGGGAAGCTGCGCTGGAGGACATCGGAAAGCTTCACGATACCTTTATTGGTCTGGAATCGGCGAATCAACTGGAAAAGCAGCAAATTCAAGATCTGCGCAAGCAAAATAACGATAAGCTTAAACTGATCAATACGCGCGTGCAGCTCATCGACATGGTTAAACTCGATAAACTGAAAACAGAAGCGGAACAGGTACAGAAGAAGTATGCACCGCTGTTGGCGGAGTATAGCGAGCTTGGCAGGAAGGCTACTGAAGCGAGAAAGCGCAAAGACTCAAAATCGGCTCTTTTGTATGATCTCAAACGTAACCGTCTAAAGACATCGGTCAATAACGCGCGGCAGGAGATTAAGGGGAAGAAGGATGCTTATCTGGCGGCAAAGAAGATAGCCTCCGCAAAGGCAAAGGTCGTCAAAGATATTTTGATTGGCGTGCAGGCTCTAAAGAGACAAATTACAGCGGAGAATCAGAAAATGGCGGAATGGAACAAGGACAGGGCGGCTGCGGACAAACGGTATAAAGCAGCCGTTAAGGCGGGAAACGCGGTGACAACAGCATCCGAATTAAAGCAAATCGTTGCGGAACTGAACCGGATTCATGACGCGCAGAATAAGATTATGGGTTGGGAGAGGGACGTTGCCCAAACGCTGCGATCAGCGGAAGCGAAATTGCCTTCGTGACAATACGTTTTTGATGAACCATTATCGATTGAATGACTCGTAGTGAGAACCAATTTGAAGGTGCCACACGTTACGGCATGATAAATGAAAAGACCGGATGGCCGCTTAAGGCTTCCGGTCTCGTAGTGTATTCTAGTAGCTTAACTGCCATGAGACCCCGAATTTATCCTGGACCCAGCCGAACTTTTTCGCGAATGGATATGTCGACAAAGGCATGAGGACGGCTCCTTCCTCGGACAGCTTATGGAAAGCCTCGGTGATCTCCTCTTCGGAATCACAGGTAACAAACATGGAGATGGCGGGCGTGAACGAGAAAGCATGCTTCACATTGCTGTCAATGCACATGAACGACTGACCTTTCAGCGAAAAATCCGCCTTCTGCACAGACCCCTCAGCCCCCGCTTCATTCTCTCCATAGCGAGTGATGCTATGAATCTCCGATGATGTAAAAATCGAGACATAGAAGTTCATGGCTTCTTCGGCATGTCCCTCAAACATAAGAAAGGGGGTAATGCTGGAATTCATAAAATAGATCAGCTCCTTTTTGCTGTAGAGATCACAACTCTTAGTACTAGCTTACCGTATTTATTTCATGATAGCCAAACTCACTTTGTGTATGCACTCGAATTGGGTTAAAATATCACTACTATAATAAATTGA
Organism: Paenibacillus dendrobii; assembly: GCF_009807035.1. GTDB lineage: Bacteria > Bacillota > Bacilli > Paenibacillales > Paenibacillaceae > Paenibacillus_AQ > Paenibacillus_AQ dendrobii. The sequence goes on along the minus strand of NZ_WUBI01000001.1, from coordinate 1,382,250 downwards.
ACTAAAGAAATAGAAAGCACTCCGCCTGTACTCCGGGTGAAATCAAGGAGAAGCCAAGCTAAACTTTAGTTCATTTTATATAGGCAAATACAAATGAGAAATCATTCTATTCATTCGAACGTAAAGGAGAACCATAGATTATGGCTACAACCCGAGAGCTTCTTACCGATGCCGATTTTCAGGAGGCTGAACAGAAGAAGATGCCGATCCGCGTCTTTCGAGACGATCATCTCATCGATGCTCTAACTTATATCGTCCGGTTTACGGATACGACGATTATTACCCAGTCGGATGTTAGTGATATGACCTATCATTCCCGCCGGGAATGCCAGTTTTATGAGCTTCGAAAATAACAAAAAGTCACGATTTTGAAGACTCTGTTGACTTGGCAATGATAAGATGGAAGCTCAAAAAAGAGAACCTTTGGGTTCTCTTTTTTGGTTATAGAGAATTGCTTTATTTCCCTGACATTCGCTGATCATGATCCTAAAGACTTATGAATTCAATAAATTCTTTCAAGGCATGGGACACCCATTTTTTGGGATGCATGACCAACTGCAGCTTTAAATGCAGTTCATGGCCGACCAGCGGGAGGATCGCTAGCTCGCCTCTGCGAATTTCATCGTCTGCGGCCATTTTCGGCAGGATGGATATGCCGTTGCCGGATATCACGCACCGTTTAATCGCTTCGGGATTTCCCAGCTCCAGATCGATCTGAAAGGGAATTCCTTTGGATTTCAAAATCTTCTCCATCATGATTCTGTAGTTACAGCTGTCTTCTGGCATAATCCATTCGGCGTTATTCAGATCGTCTAGATGGACATTATCCAGATGGGCAAGCGGGTGCTCTGGATTGACGATCAGCACAAGAGGTTCTGTTCGAAGGGTCTGCCAGATCAGAGAGGTATCGGAAGGATGATTATCGAGAATCAAACCGATGTCAAGATCGCCTTCTTTGACTCTTTTGACAATATGGTCTTCCTGTTCGGGGAGCAATCGGATACGCAAGTCGGAATGCTGCTCACGAATCTTTTCAAGATAGATGGGCAGAAAATAGGAGGCAAGTGAATCCATGGTTCCGATCGAGAGGGTACCGCCTCCCTGCCTGTTTAACTTTTCGTGGGACTGCTGGTACAAATCGAGCATTTGGACCGCGAGGGGAAGGAGTTCTTCTCCTGCGGAAGTAAGACGCATGATTTTGCCATAACGTTCAAAGAGTTGTACGCCGTAAAGCTTCTCCAGCTTCTGAATTTGCGTTGTGACGCTGGATTGTGCATATCCGAGCTCTTCGGCAGCGCGGGTAAAGCTTTGCCGGACAGCAACCTCACGGAAGGTTTGAAAGTACGTTAAGTCCATAACGCTCACCTCATCAATATTATTGATAACGACCATCAACTATTATAGATAACAGTGATGGCTATTTCTATGATAATTTGAGATTAACAAACGAATACAGGAGGTCATTCTAATGATGAAACGTCAGGATATGCATGGCATCATCGTTCCGGTAGTAACTCCCTTTCGGTCTGATGGCGGGCTGGACCTGGAATCATATCGAAATTATGCCGGCAGATTAATAACGCATGATATTCAAGGCTTGATCATCAACGGGACAACGGGAGAATCTCCAACGGTTGCATGGGAGGAAGCGGAGCAGCTTACCAAATTGACATTTGAGCTCATGGATGGAAAAAGCTCCGTTCCCGTCATCATCGGCACCGGCACGAATGATACGTATTCGACCATGAAGCGGACCGAAAATGCCGCGAAGCTCGGTGCGGATGCGGTGCTGGTCGTCGTGCCTTACTACAGCAAGCCATCGCAGGAAGGCATTATCAAGCATTTTGAAAAGGTCGCAGAGGTTGGCATTCCGGTCATTGCTTATGAGATTCCATCGCGGACCGGGATACGTCTAAGCGTGGATACCGCAAGAAGAATCTTGGACATGGAAGGTGTCATCGGCATGAAAGACAGCTCGGATAGCCTGGAGCTTACCGCTGAGCTGACGCGGTTAGGAGCAGGTCCGCTGCTTTGCGGAGATGATCTGCAATTTCATGCCAAGCTGAGCCAGGGAGCAAGCGGAGGGATATTGGCATCCGCGAATATGAACACGCAGCGATTCATCGATGTGTATAACATGGCAGCGGGGGGAGACCTTAAAGCAGCCAAGCATTCCTTTGACACGTTGGTTCCGCTGATTCGGACATGTTTTCGGGAGTCCAATCCCGCTCCCTTAAAACGAATCCTGGCCCTGAAGGGAATCATTGCATCCGATCAGCTTCGACTTCCGATGACCCCGGTCTCCGAGGAGTTCGGGATGGAACTTGTTCGAATGTTGGAAGATTTAATATAGGAGCGAATACAAATAAGCCGCTGAGAAGCGGCTTATTTGTATTTTGGCATCAAGAATGTCGGCGATAAGTTAGAATACAAGATCAGGTTGGGCCGAAAGTTCGTTGTGGCTTCTTCATCACCATACGGATCACGATTTCGGCTATGAAATAAAGGAGCGGAATCGTCATATACACGCTGACGCGGTAACTGTCAGCATACGACCAGCCGGCAGAGGCTTGGAAGAAAGACGTGAGGAGATGCACCGTCAGATTGGTGAAACAGTACGCATAACTGCGAATCATCCATTTTTGATGGCTTTGTATGCGTTTCTTCCGAATTTGCAGGATCGCGATGACGGTAAAAGCGGGCCATAACATGGTCAATACATTAAACGCAATGCTTACCCCACGCCCGCCTGTCGCATACGGGGCCATATAACCCGAGGTAAGGCCTACCAGCATCACGGTCACAAGGTACCAATAGCCGTTTAATCTATGGAATTTGCGATTCGTTCTGCGGAACCGGTCTGAGAAATTGACGGCTCCCGACACCATTCCGATACACGCGAACACGACATGCACCCGCATCACGGTCAGCCATAGGTTTTTGTTCAACGGATGGTTCAGATTGGTCTTGGAACCGAGAAACACGGCAGCCTCCGGATCTTGAATCCATTGTACGAAAGCGATGTAAAGAATAAAAATGGCGACGATCGCCAGCATGAGGACATAGGAAAGTTTGGATTTAGACATCAGAATATACTCCGCTCTTTTCTTGAAAGGATTCCATGTTGAAATGAACAAATTCGGCCTAAAAGAAAAATCTTTGCACATCGAGTCTATTTTATCATGTTGCGGAGTGTTTTGCTGTTCAAGTTTCATGGTGTCGTGTTCGACCGGCAGATTATCTTATGCATCGAATTTATCTTATAATAGTAGTAAGGCACTGCAGAATGAGATCATTTCTGCGGTCTAACTGGACGAAGGGGATTATGAACTTGGCTGTACATCGAGGACGGATTTTGGAGCAATTGCATACGCAAATACAAACAGGGGAGCATATTATCGGCGTTGCCGCAGGGGCGGGTATTTCGGCCAAGTATGCCGTCAAGGGCGGGGCGGATATCATATTGGCGTTGAACTCGGGTCGATTCCGGCAGATGGGGCTGGGATCGATCGCCGGTTTTATGCCGTTTGCGAGCAGCAATAGCATGGTGATGGAATTCGGTTCCCGGGAAATTTTATCGGTGGTTCGCGATCATCCGGTTGTCTTCGGACTTTGCTGCACCGATCCGACCATTGACCTGCCTTCTTATTTGGATGCGATTCACAAAAACGGATTTGCGGGCATGATCAATTACCCGACACTAGGGCTGATCGACGGACAATTCCGCGAAGCGCTGGAAGAGGAGGGCATGTCCTATCTGCAAGAGGTGGAAGCTGTCCGGCTCGCGCATGAGCAGGGGATGTTTACGATGGCGTTCGTCTTTAACGCGGAGCAGGCTGCTTTTATGCTGGATGCGGGAGCGGACGTGATCTGCGCCCATTTGGGCGTAACCGCAGGCGGTTTAATGGGGACGAAAAAAGTGCTGTCGCTCGAAAAAGGGGCAGAGATGGCGAGGCAAATATTCGCCGTATGCGATGCTGCGGACCGGAATCCCATCAAGCTTGTATACGGGGGACCCGTTCATACTCCGATCGATGTGCAGTACATGTACGATAACACAACGGCGATGGGGTATGTGGGAGGCTCCAGCTTCGAGCGGATTCCGACGGAAGAGGCGATCGTGGATACGACGCATCGCTTTAAAATGACCGGACATATCGAGCGTGACCGGCAGCTGATGGATAAACTTAGCGCAATGGACGAGCCGTATGATTACGTCGCGTATGTTAAAGAACATATTGCACAACATTATATGAACAACATTTCGTTGACCGAACTGGCCGATCAGATCCATGTCTCCAGAACGCATTTAAGTGCTCTTTTCAATAAGGAGGTCGGCTGTACGTTTCCGGAATACATCGCTAAATACCGCATCCATAAGGCACAGGAGGTCATGAAGCACACCAAACTCTCGCTTTCGCGGATTGCTGAGCTGGTCGGATACCCCGATTACGTCCATTTCAGCAAAACCTTTAAAAAATATGCCGGCATGACACCTCAGAACTTCCGCAAACAAACATCGGACAAATATACATAAAGATCATACAAGGGTACGATTACTTTCTTTTGAAAGCGCTGTATTATGGGGTTGTAGAGGTGATTTGATCGCAGTATTTTGAAGGAGGTTATACGGTGAAAACGATAGCTATTGCAGGAACATTCGACTCTAAAGGCGCAGAATTTTTATATGTCAAATCGGTTATTGAAAGCTTGGGCTTGAACACGTTTACGATTCATAGCGGCGTATTTGAACCCATGTTTACGCCGGATGTATCCAACATCGACGTTGCGAAAGCCGCCGGTGTGGATATCCGGGAGATTGCTGCAAGAAAAGACCGGGCAGCCGGAACGGAAGCGCTGGCTAGAGGCATGGGGCAGATCGTTCCGAAGCTGTACGCGGAAGGGAAATTCGATGGAATTCTGTCCTTTGGCGGAACGGGAGGAACTTCGATCGTGACTGCCGGCATGCGCGGTTTGCCGATCGGCGTTCCCAAACTGATGGTTTCCACCGTTGCATCGGGCAATACCGAACCTTATGTGGGGACAAGCGACATTATCATGTTTCCGTCCATCGTGGACGTATCGGGGCTGAACTCGTTCTCGACCAAAATATTCACCAATGCCGCGCATGCTATGGCCGGGATGGTGCAGTTCGAATCAGCGCCTCCGCAGGACAAAAAGCCGCTTATCGCTGCCACGATGTTTGGTGTTACGACGCCATGCGTCACCTATGCCAGAGAGTATCTGGAGGAGCAAGGCTATGAGGTGCTGGTATTCCATGCGACAGGCACGGGTGGAAAGACGATGGAAAGCCTGATTGAAGGCGGATTTATCGATGGCGTACTCGACCTGACGACTACCGAATGGTGTGACGAGCTTGTAGGAGGCGTGCTGGCAGCTGGCCCGAATCGGCTGGAAGCAGCAGGACGCTGCAAAGTTCCGCAGGTCGTATCGACCGGAGCGCTGGATATGGTCAATTTCGGTCCGTTCGAATCCGTGCCGGAGCAATTCAAAGACCGCAATTTGTACAAACATAATCCCTCGGTAACCTTGATGCGGACGACAGTGGAGGAGAACCGGCAGCTTGGCGAGATTATAGCGGATAAACTGAATCAAGCGCAAGGCCCAACCGTGCTGATGCTTCCGCTCGAGGGTGTATCCATGCTGGATGTTAAGGGCGAACCGTTCCATGGGGCCGAAGAGGATCAGGTTCTGTTCGATACCTTGAGACAACGCATTAACCGTCAAACCGTTGAATTGATTGAAGCAGATACAGACATTAACGATCAGGCTTTTGCCGTCGCAGCCGCCAAGAAGCTGGTGGAGCTGATGCAGCGGGAGCAAACGGTGAACAAAGGGAACTAAATCATTTGGAGGAGGACATCATACGATGAAAACAAGAACTGAAATTCTGGAGAAATTAAAAGCAGAGGTAGCCGCAGGTAACGTCCTGTTGGGAGCAGGAGCAGGCACCGGAATATCCGCCAAGAGCGCGGAAGCAGGCGGCGTTGACCTGATCATTATTTATAACTCGGGACGTTACCGGATGGCTGGACGGGGTTCGCTTGCCGGACTGATGGCTTACGGAGATGCCAACCAAATCGTCGTGGACATGGGGAACGAGGTGCTGCCTGTAGTGAAAGAGACTCCTGTATTGGCAGGCGTGTGCGGCACAGATCCGTTCCGGATCATGGACATTTTCTTGAAGCAGATTAAAGATCAAGGTTTTGCAGGGGTTCAGAATTTCCCGACGGTTGGCCTGATCGACGGCGTGTTCCGCGCGAATCTTGAAGAAACGGGAATGGGATACGATCTGGAAGTAGACATGATCCGAAAAGCGCATGAGTTGGATTTGATCACGACACCTTACGTATTTGATGTGGATCAAGCGAAAAAGATGGCTGAAGCCGGTGCCGACGTGCTTGTCGCACATATGGGCTTAACAACCAAAGGGACGATTGGAGCCAAAACTGCGCTCACGCTGGATGATTGCGTCGAAAAAATCCAGGCGATTTGCGATGCGGGCAAAGCCGTGAATCCGGATATCATGATTTTGTGCCATGGCGGCCCGATTGCCGAACCTGCCGATGCGGAATATGTACTGTCCAAAACCAAAGGCGTCGAAGGATTCTTCGGAGCTTCCAGTATCGAGCGCTTTGCCACCGAGGTCGGCATCAAACAGCAAACCGAAGCGTTTAAGAACATTTTGAAATAAAAAAATACACGGATAAACCATACTCAAGCGCAACCATAAAATAGCCATAGCATTCGCCCATACGAAAGACGATATTAGCGTCCTCGTATGGGCATGCTATGGCTTTCACTATTTTCCTGCATAAAAAAGCAGATAATCCCTCACGTGATTTTTCCAATACTCCCCGTCATGCCCGCCTTCCGAATGATGATACTCTGATGTGACGCCGCTCGAATGAAGTTTCTTATAGAGGGCCTTCGTACCCTGATAGAATTTATAGCTGTCTTGATTTCCGCAATCCAAATAAACGGATACCCCTTCCAGATTAACCTCGTCTGCGAGCATCAATGGATCGCGTCCCTTGCGGATGGAATCGGAAGGATAAAGCCATTGTTTCAGGTCCCCTGTATTGCCCCAGTCATCCATCCATAGTGCCGGACTATGTCCGCCAACCTTGCTGAATAGATCCGGTTGCTGGAACGCATTGTAAAGTGCGGCCCAACCACCCATGGATAATCCTCCGATCATTCTGCCTTTTTTGGAGGATTCCGTGCTGAAATGCTCATCTACATAAGGAATGAGGTCTTTGATAAGGTAGTCGCTGTAGTTGCCTTCGGACTCGGAATTAAAGCCGTAGCTGTTGCCGATTTGAGGAGACACGATGATTAGTGGATTGATTTTGCCTTCGGACAGCAGCTGACTGGCGGCATGCTCCATCCCGAGATCCGGCATCCACATGTTCTCATTGCTGCCGTAACCGTGGATAAGATACAGAACCGGGTATTTTTTGGAGGTGTCATATTCATCTGGCAAATAGATATTGAACTTCATTTCTTTGCTTAAGGATGCGCTGAGGAAAGTTACTTTCTGCAAATTGGGATGGGTGGATAGGACTTCTGCATGAACAGGTTCAACACTTGAGTTGACCGATGCATCATTAACATTTTCGTTTACAGCAGACACCTCGGCTGGAGCTTGAGCAGGTTTTTCGTTTGCGCACCCCGCTGCCGTTAAACCGAGAAGCAGCACACAGGCCGCCGCCAGTCCATTTAGCCGCATAGAATGATCCTCCTTAAGATTTTTAGATTATCCATTTTTCACTACATATTCGCACAGACCGGAAGGAAAAGAAAGGCTGCGAATTACGGAGATTCATACGGATTTCTACGTTTCGAAAAGGAGGAGCGTTCTGTGCCATCAACATATTAGTTTGCTTGTTTTTTTATTTTATTGCCCATTTTGACGTAGCCATATCCAAGCAGACCAAAGAGAATGATGTAAATTGCCATGACGGGAAGGATGATTCCCCATAAGCTGCTGCTGAATCTGGAAAACAAATTAGCCATATTGACTGAAAAAATCACCAGATTTAAAAGCAGCAATAAGCCTATCACTCGTTGTAGTTTCTTATATTGCACGACGAGAGATTCACGATCTGTATACAGCCGAGGGCGTTCTCCCGGATTCCATTCTCTGCGAAAATAATGCCATACGCCCTTATAGGAGGTGATATGCTCCCAGCCTGCATCCTGATACAAGTCGAAGTAGTCCTGCAACTTGCTGCTTGTACGCAGTTCCGGCTGATAATCCATGCCGTACGTATATCGAACCGATGGGTCATAAGAGAATAGGCTTGTGAAAAGTCCCGGTTTCTTCAAATGAAGCCCTTGCTCCGATAATTCATTAATCCATTGTTCCTCTTTCTCATAATTCCAGGCCCATGTCAGACGATGCTTTTTCTTCAAATTCTCACTCAATGGACTCACTCCTTTTCGCTCATCATAACGAGCCGTCCGGCCTGCAAGAGTTCCTCAAGGCGGGCCATTTCCGCGGCTAAAACCATTTTTCCGTCTTCCGTAATCTCGTACATCTTGCGCCGGCTATCCGCGCCTTCAGGCATGGGGCTATGATCAATCAGACCTTTGTTCTGTAACGTATTGAGCGCGGTATATAAGGTGCCCGCTCCGATTTTCACGCGGCCGTTGCTTATTCTTTCGGTATCTTGCATCATCCCGTATCCATGCGAAGGGTTGCGGTATAACGCAATCAGGATGTAATAGAAAGCCTCTGTCAGCGGCAGCATCTCACTTAGCTTATCCAACCGGTTTCCTCCATTCAACTATCTTGACGAACGATATATCGTATATCGATATAATAACTGACGATATATCGGGTGTCAATATATAAATTGGTATTTATTCCCGATTCAATGGCCGAGGCTTGCATTTCAAACGATATGATTAACATATCCGGGGCTAAGGATTGGAGCAGCTTATGGCTTCCTCCAGCAGCTCGAGATGTTTATGCTCGCTGTGTTCGTCTGTCACTTTCGCTTCATACGTATAAATGATATCTTTGGATTTGGCAGAAATAAGAATCCGATCATTTATCGTTTTATAGTGCATTTCGATTCCATTGATCAGTTGTTCGTCCATTTCATCTTCGTAGGAGACATCTACATTGCTTACTGTGATCCTAAAAACGTCTGTTCCTGTATATGGTCCGTACAATGTGGCCGTATCCTTGCTACCTTCAGGAGTTTTAACAAGCATTCCTTTCTGATCTGTAAAAGTATAAATGATGGAGTCCCGTTCCTGTCCCATTGGATCTGATAAGAGATCGATCTCTTTTACTTCAAATCCTGTTACTCTAGGAATGATTCCGAACTTATATTTCTCCACTTCTTTTGTTGCCTGATTCCAATCATTCGGTTTCGATGAGCAGCCAAGGATTAGAGAGACAATGATTAAAATCATTAATAATGCAATTTTATTCATGTTTTCCTCCTATGAGTGGATTAAGATTTTGACATACATGGGTATAAAACTCCGAATTATTTATTTGTATAATAGCAAAGGATAAAATGCCTTTTCTATTATTTACCATTAATAGAATGGTATAATATATTTATTGCGTAAAAAAGCACATTAATAGGAAGATTCCGCAATGTAGTATAGCAGTAGAATGAGAGTAACTTGGATATTCATATAAGAATCCTTGAAGGGAGAATGCTCAATTGAGTGAAGAAATCAACACGTCCGGTTGGGATGCCATCGGTCAGCAATTAGCGAAAATTTATGGTGATCAGGAACCGAAGCATTATGGAACGCTTCTGTCTTACGCTCTGGGCGGACAAGACCCTTTGGATGGAATCAGCGCATACAAGAGTGAGACGCCCGTGCCGCATTGGCATTTCGTAACCTATGGTTTTACGGAGTTGTATGATAAAGAATCGGATCTTGCCGAGGAAAGCGGATATGGGTTCGAATTAACGCTCCGCCTGGTCCGCAGCCCGGATGAGGAAGAACCGCCGGCGTGGGCGCTGAATTTGCTCCAGAATATGGGGCGTTACGTGTTTAACAGCGGCAATGTGTTCCGATCAGGCGATTATTTGGATGCGAACGGTCCCATTTGCCTAGGCTCAGATACGCAGCTTACGGCGCTGGCTTTCGTTTGTGACCCTGAACTTCCAGCCATGGATACACCGAATGGCCGTATGGTGTTTTTGCAGATGGTCGGCATCACAGGGGATGAGCTTGAAGCGATGCAAACCTGGAATACGCTAGGCCTGCTGAAGGCGGGTCTGAACCATATACCGCATTACATAACGGATTTAACGCGCGGGTCGCTTCTCCGTAACCCAGACGTATCGGGAGCTGTCGAGAAAGGAATGGAGGAAGAAGGCTCGAGCACGGGCTTTTTGTACGTCGACCAATTGGCTTGGGCGCCGGGCAAAAAAAGCTTGTTCAGCAAGTCTCCTGCCGTCCTTCGTCTCGGGGCGAAACAAGCCGGAATTATCGGCAAGCTGCTGCTGGGACGCATTTTGAAAGGGAAAAGTCTTCGCTTGGTGGGTCCAGGGATCAGCGTTAGTTTCGAGCCGGGCGGCATTGCGGAATGCGCGGCAGAAGGGGATGAAGTCCGCTTGATCCTGAATGATGCGACGGCAGCCGAAATCAGCCGGCGACTTCTGCCGAAGGAGGGTTCGTTTGAACTGCCTGAATTAAAAGGCATCTCGATCCACATCGTACCAACCCATATTAAAGATCAGGAAGGAAACGTAGTCGAAACCATCGGATAAAGGTGGACGAATACATGCGTAGTTATTAAGGGGGGACTCTTTCATGAATGAGGCGGCTAAAGCTTTTTTGCAACACGTATGGATTCAAATTACGGATATTTATGATAAAGAAAACAAACGTATCAGTGAATTGCCAAAGCGCAGTATGCTGCAGGCGGGGATCAGGGACTACCTGCGGGTCGCATGGAGAAGGCCGGAGCGCAACGATGGATACGGCCACATTTACATCGATGTGGATGAACCGTTCGATTGGAGCGACAGTTCCTACAAGTCGGAGGCCGGACCTTATATCGAACAAATGACGGAAGAGATTTGGATTCGCGAATTTTTCCCTGCTCTGCTCGAACGAGTGGAAAATATGTTCTTGGCAGGATCGTATTCGCCCGTATTCTTTGATTATCGATTCGAACTGGTCCTGGAATACGACCGCGACGATTCCGTATTGCACCATTCGATGATCCTGATAAACGAGGATAAACGGCAGGCTTTGAAGGAGCGAATGGATTCGTTTATTCAAGTCAAAATCATGCCCGACCTTCCCGTTCTTCCGGATAAAAACGATGAGTTCTTCTTCGCAAGGAATCTGATGAATCCCGATTTGTTCGAGCAGAAACAGGAATGCGTGGATCCGCTGATTCAGCGTCTTCGCGATAAGCTTCGCTCCAACCGTAATCGTGCGGAAGGATGGGCAGCCGAATATACCTCGGCATTCAAAGGCTGGGCAGAGGAGCGGTTTTTGAACCGCTATTTTGTTCAGAGCGGAAATTACGGATTGGAGTGGGCGTTGAAGGGGGCTGACGAGAGGGAGGAACTGGATTCGGACGCGCTGGAATTCTTTATCTATGCGGCTCTGCGCATCGGCGCGACGGAGCCGAAGACCAGACAGCAGTATCTTGAACTTGCCGTACAGCTTGGTTCGGAAAATGCCGCAGCCTACCTGAAACAGGGAAGCGGGCGTTTTGAGAGTGCGCGCGCGAGTCAGCTGTTTCAGGGGAATGCCAACGATATTTTGCAGACAATTGATATACGCATTCTTTCCGAAGAGGAAGCAGCCTACGGTGAAGCTTTGCAATATATTACGGACCTGTTAAAGCAAGGATTTCCGAAAGGCTACAAGCTTACGCTGAAGAGCAAGGCCAAACAATACCTTCCGGTCAAGAAAATGGCCAAATCGCATCTGCATCAATTTTTCGGGAATGCTTTAGGCTACCCTGCACTGTATCCTAGAATTGCGCAGTATGCGGAACTGGCTATGGAGCCGTTTGCCTGGTACGGGGATGTGGAGCCTGGAGAGAAATCCGTCATGCCGGGAACCTATGCGATATTCGGACTCGGATTATATACGGATGCATTTGATTCGTTAGTGCTCAGGTATATGAAGCTGGTCGATACGGAACATCAGTCCCTGCAGGATTCATTTGCCGAAGCTTACATCGATGCCCATGGGCTTACGCCGAAAAGCATGGGGATGCTGGTCTCTATATTGCTTGGGAGCAGCGAATCGGCCAAACCGCTGAAATCCGTTTCGATCGACCGTCCTGAACTGGCGGAGGTGGTGCTGTCCGAACTTGCCGACAAGGAAATGCACGAGCGGGAACATGTATTGTACATGCTGTTCGGGAGTCGCAGCAAGCTGATGAATCTGGCCAAAAAAGCGGCCTTTCCCCTGAAAGACAAGTTGGAGCAAATGTTGGACTGGATTCGATAAGAAGCTGGAAGACGGCATTAACGTTACAACCAGGTGATGAAGGAGATTGCACATGACACAACGTATTCCATGCAAAAACGAAAATTGCGCGGCCACGATACTACCGGCAACGGCAGCCAAAACAGGCGGTATATGCATGCCTTGCCATCAGGAGCAAGAGAGGCAGAAACGGCAGGCTTATATCGAAAAGCACCGTAGAACGGTGAATCTGTATGAAAACGTGACGAATCCGGTAGAAATTCTTAAAATCATGCATTCGCGCATAACCTACGATCCGTTGATTCAATATGTTCCTTATCCCTTAAGCAAAGAGCAGTTGTATGCCTCGCTGTCCGCAGAGGAAATGGTCCAAATGCAAGAATATGCACTGCACCTGTTGGAAGCGAATAATGAAGATGAAGAGTTATGCCGTGATATCTTGGCCTCGTTGGTGTGCTATCGCAATGTCAATATTGCGGATTGCCTCCCTCAGCTGATGGAAAAGGAAATGTACGATCCCGGTGTTTTATACAAGGATGCTTCACCTGAAGTCCGGAACCGGATACTGGAACAGGTGGAATGGGACGAAGAGAACCGGAATCTCATGCTGCTCGCGTTGGCGTGGATCGGGGATGAACCGATCATGCGCAAGTTTCGGGAATGGAGCGACAATAAACCGGACTGGGCGGAGCAGATGTATGTTTCCCCTGAATATTATGCCCGTGAAGCGGGCTGGGAGCTGACATTAACCGGGAACCGCAGGGATTTGGTCCATGACCGGAGTTTTGCGGTTACAAGTTTTAGAGGAATGCCATTGAGTGGAGAAGGTTCAATATTCTTTGTACGGAAAAATGAGGCGTCTTGTCCCTGGTGCTGCGGCCCGTTGACCACGTTAATGGATGCGGATACCCATCATCCGGCGTTGGCCTATTTGGACTTGACTTCTGAACGGCTGCAGGTAAATACCTGCATGAACTGTGGATGTTACGGCGTTATTTACATGGAATATGATGCCTGGGGACAAGCGTACTGGAGCGGTGTCAACGTTATTCCCGAATATCTGGGAGACGTGATGCCCGAGGAATACAGTGAAGGGTTTTTGCCAGCCGAGCCTCAGCTGACATGTTCTTTCGAATCTCGTTCCGCGTATTATGCGTCCATCTGGGAAATGTCCCAACAGAGCTCTCAATTGGGGGGACATCCCAGCTGGGTTCAGGATGCCCAGTACCCGGATTGTCCGCGCTGCGGACAGAGCATGCATTTTATCGGACAGCTGGATGGGTCGGACCTGGAAGCGTATGGAGAAGGCATATATTATATGTTTATTTGTACAGAGGATCGGATGACGGCAACCACATACCAGCAGAGTTAGCCGAACGGAGAAAGGAATCCGACTTTGGGTGGTTTATATAAATAGAACTGGGGTTAAGAAAATCGAGGTTAAGATTATTAAGATAACGATTACTTCAACAATGAAGCGGGGATTATGATGGACACGAAAGCGAAAAAAATACTGCTGGATACACACTGGAAATCAGGTGTTTGGAGGAGCGGGGGATTTTCCTGTTCCCATGAAGATTTTCAGTACGCCAAAAGCAAAGGGCTCATGTTCGATCCGCTGACGATGACGCATGACGAATGTATACGTAAGCTGCATGAACTTCATGCGAACGTGATGACTAAAGAAAGGGTAGTTACCGCGTTTCTGCACAGTCTTTCAACCCGGAAAGTCTATTTGCGAAGCGCATTATCGAGCTGGGCTCTTACACAAGCCCTCCCTCTACATACGTATAACCAGCAGCCGGCGGAGCAGGCGGGTTATAGTGCTTGCGGGTACTGCAATGAGAAACGGATCATGTCGAACGAGCAATATATGAATGAAGATTTGAACGTGCTTAATTTTGAACGGATAAAATGGGGAGGGGTACGTTTAAACTGGCTCGTTTACTGCCTCATGGATTTGGAATGCCTCCGACAAGAAGAGGAACTGACGGTGCAGATCGAAGATATCGAGATTTTGCGACAAATGATCCAGGCGATCGAAGATTGCGGAGACAAGGATGCCGCACGTCAGTTGGAGAAGCGCTGGAAACAGGTACTGCCTTCGAATCAACATGAACGTGACTCCGTGCTGGAGATTTGGGGATATGCCGGTTTGCTGGAATCCAAGGATGATTACCGCAAAGAACGAGGCAGGGGAACTGATTTTATGTCCATGGCGACTTGGCGTGGAGAAGACGGATACTCGCGGGATATGCTGGAGTACTATTTCGGTCCTTTTTTGTAACGCTATACAGGAGGCTAAGAAGAAGCCGGACTCCACATGGAGTCCGGCTTTATTTTCAAAAGACATAGAGGTTTATTTCAGCGGTACCTGCTTGGATAGCTTTTCAAACTCGTCGAAGTGGGGATTTAATCGACTTTGAATGCTTTGCAAGTATTTTAGCGCTGCATCATTGATGCGCTGCTTGGCCTGGGTATCGGCCGGGAAGATGGAGTAGCTTTTAGCGATGGAACCTTTGCGATAATCTACGCTGAACAGGGTACCATTTTTCAACGATTGTTTTAAGTTAATATTGCTGCCCAGGACGGCCAGCGTTTCTTGCGGGCTTTTGTAATTAAAGCTGAAATCTGGATCGGCCAAAGCATGAATCACGTCATAACCGGTTTGAATGGAGCCATTTTTGAAAGCGCCGGTTTGAATCTCATTCCAGCGAACGGCGCCGTCTTCCTGGGTTACTTTGTGGGTTAGAGTTCCTTTTCCGTCCATAACGTCCTGTTTCCACGTACCGGAATATACCACTTTATGCTTTTCTCCTTCTGAAACATATTCGTTCATATATTTTCCCGATCCCTCGCGTTTCCCCGCCACGAAATCGCCCGAATATTGTTTGTTGTCCCCCCACTGGATCGTCCCGCGTCCGTTAGGTATCCCGTCTTTGACTTCACCGTAATAAGTGACTTGTTCGGAGATTTTCACCCATTCTTTGGTTGACGAAGCGCTTGCTGGAGTAGGCCCAGAAGTGATAAAAACAGATGTTAACGAAGCGAAAAGCGCTACGGATAAGGAAACCGCAGTTATTTTCTTCATAGAAGATGTCACCCTTTCTCTAAGCAAAATGATGTATGTTTAGACATTACCCTTATTATTTAGACGTACTATACAGGAATAAGTTACCACTGGTGGTCTAGATGGGTAGATTGAATGGAAAAGTAGCCGTCATTGGAGCAGCTATGGAACAAGGGGAAGCGGAGGCGAAGTGGGTTATTGATTTGTGATGCAAGGGTTCGTAAAAAGAGTTCTGCTTTTTTTTGTGTGCTTTGAGAGGTTGTCTGGAAATGATTGCCTCTGCGGTAGAGTCATGTTTTAATGAATTTATGTTTATGTATGCGCTGAGAGAATTATAGGATGGAGGTATATGAATGCAGCCAAATTTTAGCATCCAGGACAAAGTAGCCATTGTAACAGGGGCCAGCAAAGGCATAGGTTATGGATTAGCCAAGTCGCTGGCAGCAGCTGGAGCGATTGTAGCTGTTATGGCACGAAGCAGGGATTCACTAGACCAATTGGTAGATGAGATTTCTCAAGCAGGCGGCCAAGCGAAGGCCTATGAGCTGGATGTTCGGGATGTGGAGCAGATCCGGAATGTATTCGAGCAGGTTGCCAAGGATTTTGGAAGATTGGATATCGTTGTAAACAACGCAGGTCTAGGCGAAGGAATGCCCGCAGAAGATGTGACGGAAGAATATTGGGATGCCATGATGGATGTCAATTTGAAGGGCGTATTTTTCTGCTGCCAGGCTGCCGGTCGCATCATGCTGAAACAGGGTAGCGGCAAGATCATCAATGTCAGTTCGCAGGTAAGCATTGTAGGAATACCGGATGGGGTTGCCTATTGTGCTTCCAAAGGCGGCGTGAATCAGTTAACGAAGGTGCTTGCGCTGGAATGGTCCAGCCGGGGAGTCTGCATTAATGCCGTAGGTCCAACGTTCATCTATACGCCAGGCACGGCTGAGCGATTGGATACACCTGATTTCAGAGACGAAGTATTAGCCCGAATTCCGGCAGGAAGGATCGGCACGATTGAAGACGTGGCAGGAGCCGTCATTTACCTGGCTTCGCCGGCATCTGATCTTGTCACCGGTACTTTGATGCTGGTTGATGGGGGATGGACGGCGCAGTAGCAGCCGTATTCGATTTGGTGGGTGGGAAGGTATTGAGAAGGGATCGCGTAAGTCGCGGTCTATTTTTTTTATATGTACGGACTTAAATATTGAGATTCTGCTTCGCCAACGATACAAACGGTATCCGGCTTCGCTTACTCTG
This sequence comes from Paenibacillus dendrobii, assembly GCF_009807035.1. Taxonomy (GTDB): domain Bacteria; phylum Bacillota; class Bacilli; order Paenibacillales; family Paenibacillaceae; genus Paenibacillus_AQ; species Paenibacillus_AQ dendrobii. The sequence goes on along the minus strand of NZ_WUBI01000001.1, from coordinate 1,365,464 downwards.
CTGGGCAAGAAATGTCCGATTTTGTGATCATGATGAAGTATCTTAAAGTCTCCCTAAAAGGGAGTCAGTCGAACTTTTTTTCTGAAAAGGTTATTGACTCTCCTCTTACAGCAGGCTTTATGATGACATTCGAATCATGAAAAGGGAGGAAAAACGAATGTCAGGATCCGTTCAACTGCTTCGAAATAGTTTTGTTCGATCGGTTATGATTTCCACACTGTTTTCTCAGGCGGGCATTTGGATTCGTAACTTTGCTGTTCTCTTGTATGTGATGGAGGCAACAGGAGGAGACTCATTTGCCGTCTCAATGATTTCTGTTGCGGAATATGTGCCAATATTCATTTTTGCTTTCATTGGCGGGGTATTCGCGGATCGTTGGCGTCCCAAAAAAACGATGGTGTGGTGCGAGGTATTAAGTTCATTATCCGTAATCTTGGTCTTTGCTGTATTAGAAACCGGAACGTGGCAGGTCATATTTTTCGCAACCCTATGCTCCTCCATATTATCACAGTTTGCCCAGCCTTCCGGCATGAAGCTATTAAAGAATCATGTGAGTGATGAAAATGCCCAATCTTGTATATCTTTACTGCAAACCATCACTTCGGTCTTTATGGTGCTTGGTCCGATTCTCGGAACGTCGGTGTATCAGCAATTCGGAATTGAAGTCTCCATATTTATGACCGGCGCTTGTTTTCTACTTTCCGCCATTGCTCTGGTATTCGTACCGTCCGATCCATATCCATCCCAAAACCGAGAGACCGATAAATCTCCGCTACTTCACGAAATGATGGACGGCATTCGTTATGTTTTTGCAAATAAGTATATCTTGCAGCTTACATTATGTTTCACATTGGTTGGACTTGGAGTCGGGATCATATCTCCGTTGGGAGTCTTCCTTGTTACCGAGCAGCTAGATTTGCCTGCAGAGGCTCTGCAATGGATCAGTATACCGTATGGGTTAGGTGAAATTGTTGGAGGAATCGTCACTTTTGCCTTTGCGGCGAAGATCACCCCGCAACGTTTCCTCATGATCGGATTGCTTGTCGATGGTTCCGGGATCATCTTAGCAGGGATGTCTACCGAGATATGGCTTACAATGATGGCCCAATTCATCATTGCTCTTTTACAGCCAGCCATTTTTATCGGTAACAGCGCCTTGGTCATGCAGCATGTCGATCAAAATTTTATCGGGCGGGTGATGGGAATCCGTACCCCGCTTATGACGGGATCAATGCTTCTTATGATGAGTGTTGCAGGTGCGTTAAAAAATACGCTTTCCCTTCCCGCTGTGTACGGAATCGCCGGGTGCTGCTTTTTTGCCGGGTTACTGGTCATGATTCCGCTATTTCGAAGCAAAGGAGAAGCATCTAGACGCAGCATGAATCACTCATAGATGTTCCGTCGCAATGTATGGTTACCTATATATCTTGCTTCGATTTCTTGGTTGCAAACACCTTATCTGACTAGTCTATTTCACAGATTTCGGTCCGAATACCGGCGCTAATTTGGATGCTGACAGCTGCTCGCCGAGGCCGAAATATTCGCAGAAATTCATAATCATCGGATTCCATTTCGAAGGATCAATATAGTTGGAGTTTGTATCCATAAGAAGATCATCTTGGATATGAACTTTCTCGATGTGTACTTCAATGGCGACAAGGGAACTTGGTTCTTCGAATGGATGCAGCTTCACAAGCTTGGCTTCCAGATGGACGGGGCATTCTTTGACACGCGGTGCTCGAACAAGTTGGGACGGAAGCCCCTCATGGCTTTGGATTCTGGCACCGGATTGCGGCCTGTTAACAGAGTCAGCTGATCTATTGCGGGAATCAAGTCAATAGACGGAAGATTAAGTACACACTCGTGTTCACGGATCAAATTCTGAACGGTCTGCGACTTACTGCTGAGCCCGAGCATACATGATTGATTGAGCCACCAGGCAGACGACATAGGAGCCAAATTGGGCGTACCGTCTTCATTGATTGTACTTATAAGCACGACAGAGGTGCCAAAGTACATGATTTTGGGTTCGATTACCGTATGCATAATAGCGTCACTTCCCTTCGAAGATGAATCAATTTGCATTTAATGTATCACACACTTGTTAAGTAATGTGGAGATAGGGAATAAGACAGCAAGAATGTATAGGTCTGTTACAGATGCTTTGGACAGTATATGCAGTTTTATGCCTTCTCTTTGTCCCGCGCCGTCTATGTTCGAATAGTCCCAACGCAAAAAAAAATGATGGTTCCGCAGCATGAAGGGAATTTCATTCAATTTAATATTATGTATTGGTGTAGCCTGCCCCAGAAGCTCTGCAAAGCCTCCGAGAGTTTGCAACCACTTTTATCGACTTCTTGTACAATCTGTTAAACGAAAAGCGCAAAAAGGGCCGCAACAGGTCCTCAAAAAGCCACCTGTCACAGCCCTCCAACCCGCGTCCGACGCGGTCTCTAGGTGCTTGCTTGTGCTGTTCAAAAGCGTATTTTGCAGCAAGCACCACAAACGGATCAACCGGTTTTTATCGAAAATCCGGCTCTTTGTGAAACCATTAAATTCTGGTCTTCAACATTCAATCAGCATATCCATCAGCTTTTGACCGAGCGCTGCCGTAGTCGGCGTGACCCTGTTGCTCAGCGCGATGACAGTAAAATCCCGCTTCAGATGGCGAAACATCGTTGAGGTGAAACCGTTGATTCCGCCATGATGAAACACGATAGGGGGAATGCTGGTGAACCAGCCATATCCGTAGGGTTGGGAATGGTTGGCATACATTTCTTGAGATAAATGATGATCGAATAAACGATTGGAGCGTAAAGCACGGTCAAAGCGATAGAGATCGTCGATCGTGGAGAGAAATCCACCTGCTGCATGTGCGTTCGACATGTCGATATAGGCTGACCGCATCATCTTGCCCGCCGGATCCAATTCATAACCGGTTGCACAGTTTGGAACGATCATGCGGGCATCATCCAGCCGTGTATTCTTCATTTCCGCGGGAATAAGCACATGCTGTCTCACATAATCGGCGTACGTCATACCGCTGATGACCTCAATGACTTTCCCCAGTAAGATGTAGCCCGAGTTGGTATATTCAAACTGCGTCCCAGGCTCAAAATTCAAGGGAAGATCATCGAATGCAACAATAAGCTCATCTATTGTATGCGGCAGCAGGGAGAACTGCGGGAACTCCGGAAGCATGACCAGGTTTGGAACGCCTGAACGATGGGTAAGCAAGTGCTCGATCGTTACACCGAACCACTGAGGGTATCCCGGCAAATAGGTTGTTACACGATCGGCGATCTGAAGCTTACCTTGCTGAACAAGGGTTAGAATGGCCGCCGCAGTAATCGGCTTCGTGATCGAGCCAATGCGGTAGACCGTCTCACGTAGATTCGCTGCACCCCATTCTATGCTTGCGAGGCCATATCCTTTTGCGAGGAGGATTTCTCCTTGTGCAGCAACAAATACACTGCCGTTATATTTCTCATGATCTTTCAAGGATCGTATATGCTGTTCAATTTTCTGGTGTTGAAATGTCGTTTTCATCGTATCGTTAACCCCTTATCTTAGTATTTACGAGATAAAAGGCTTACGATTAGGCTGGGTATCAATCAATAGACATTCCGCCCTTCTGAAAAAATGCATATAGAATACGATTGTGTTCTATGAACATTACTTATCATGCTTTGATGAGGAATGTCAATGTAGAACTTCCCGAGAATACCCCTCTCTATGGAGCTTGCAAAAACAAGAGCTGCACATTGCCGGAAAATGCTCTGTAACTACTTGCTACGACTGCCGTTGACTCCTCGTTGACTCCCTAGCGTTTCGAGAGATTCTGATGTAGGATACACCGCCATACCGCAAATGAAAAAGACCGCGTCGGACGCGGCCTCTTGTCTTCTATTCTTCTCCCGTTGCAACCGGATTCTCGCTATACGAAATCCAATCGCTCCAGCTCCCCGAATACAGCTTCACTTTTTCATATCCCGCTTCTTTCAGTCCGATGAAATTCGGACAGGCCGAGACGCCAGATCCGCAGTATACAATGATCTCTTTATCTGTGGGGAATTCCTGATAATGCTCCTGCAGTTGGTTCGCAGGAATCCACTTGCCATGCTGATCCAGAAGCAGCTTCCAGAACTTGTTCCTCGCTCCCGGAATATGCCCGGCAACCTTGTCCAATGTTTCTTCAAAACCTTGGTATCGGCGCGGATCTCTCGAGTCAATCACGACGATATCTTCTCTGCCCGCAGCATTCCGCACATCCTCTATACTGGCCAAGATCTCCGGATGAAGAGTGTAAGGGTAGCTTGAAGGCACGCGAATCGGCTGGTCGGCCGAAACCGGATAGCCCGCAGATTTCCAGGCCCCAAAGCCTTCATTCATGACATATGCCTCATGATGACCCAGATAATTCAGCAGCCACCACAAACGGGAAGCATACATTCCGCCTTGATCGTCATAAGCAATGATCCGTGTTTCAGGATTAATCCCTTTTTGAGCCAGTGTTCGGCTGAGTTGTTCGGGGTCGGGAAGCGGGTGACGTCCTCCATGCTCGCGCACAGGGGAGGAGAGGTCTTTTTCCAAATCGAGAAATACGGCTCCCGGAATATGCTCTACCTCGTAGGCTTCTCTTCCGGAATCCGGCTTGCCCAGCTCGAATCGGCAGTCCACGATCGTCACATCCGGTTCATACATTCGGGCCAACACCCAGGGCTTGCTTACAATAGCACTCATGCAAAGACACCGCCTTAGAAAATGTTATTAGAATAACCCTATTATATCGAGGGAACATTCAAAAGATAAACTAAACTTTTATGAAACCCGAGTTCCACTAGACCAAAACAATAAGAACCTTATCGGATTTGAATCATCAATATGAAAATGACTTGACACATGAATAAGAACAAGATAGAATTTATACCCGTGGGGGTATTGTTAATGCGAATTTCCTCCCACAATTTTTTATAGCTTTTTAAATACCCCATAGGGTATAAAAAGGGAGGTTGTCGTAATGAAAAATCAGACTTGGTCGGAGATGACGTCAAACGAAGTTGAAGCGTTGATTGCGAGTGGGCGTGAGGATGTTCAGTTCATCGATGTGCGGGAATTGGCCGAATATCGAGAAGGGCATATTAAGGCAGTTCGGTTGATACCGCTGAGTCAGCTCGAAGTACGTCATGATGAGATTGACCGGAACCAAGAGACCGTCATGATCTGCCGCAGCGGCAACCGCAGCCGTCAGGCCTGTGAATTTCTTGCATCCCACGGGCATCTTAAGCTCCATAACATGACCGGCGGCATGCTGAATTGGCAAGGGAAAACGATAAGAGATGAATCATGATGGGGATATCCCATTTTTGCAAAATTGAGGTAGCTGTTATAGGTCATTTTAAGAAATATTGAAGAAGGTGAAGATGTGGATATCAAAGTTGACCATGTCGTAGATGCAAAAGGGCTCGCTTGTCCCATGCCGATTGTCCGGACCAGAAAAGCAATGAATGATTTGAACGCAGGCCAGGTGCTTGAACTTCAAGCCACGGACAAAGGTTCCGTAGCTGACATTCAGGCTTGGGCAAAATCTACGGGACATCAATTTCTGGGTACACAGCAAGAAAACGATGTTTACCGGCATTATGTGCGCAAATCAGAACCGGATGAGGTCAAAGAAGAAATCACGTTCCCGCATTCCGTTCGGAATGAAGAGCTGGAAGGCTTATTGGAGAGCAGCCGGGAGTTTCATATATTGGATGTCCGCGAGCCTGCAGAATATGCTTTCGGACGCGTCAGAGGTTCCCGAAATATCCCACTTGGCGAATTGCCGCAGCGGATCGGCGAACTGAATCCCGAGGATGAGATGTATATTATTTGCCGAACCGGTAACCGCAGTAACATGGCAGCCAACCTCCTGACAGAGAAAGGCTTCAAGAATATTATTAACGTCGTTCCCGGCATGTCTGAATGGACCGGAATCGTAGAACGGGATGAATTCGAATTGAAAAACAAAATCAAACCTATTGGAGGAAAATAAAAATGGCAACGAAAGTAGCAATTATTGCAGCAAACGGTGGATTGTTCGACGCATACAAGGTATTTAACATCGCAACGGCAGCAGCGGCAAGTGACGCTGAAGTAGGTATTTTCTTTACTTTTGAGGGTCTGAATCTGATTCATAAGCAAGCTCATCAACAGCTCCCTATGCCTGCAGGCGCAGAGCATTTCGCAGAAGGATTCCAAAAAGCGAATGTCCCTTCCATTCCTGAACTCGTATCTATGGCGCAGGAACTTGGCGTGAAAATCATCGCTTGTCAAATGACAATGGATGTCATGAACCTGAAAGAAGAAGATTTCATTGATGGCATCGAAGTTGGAGGAGCAGCTACCTTTATCGATTTTGCGAAGGACGCGAACATTTCCTTATCGTTCTAAGAACAGGGAGGAGGAGAAATCATGTCAGAGGAGACAAAACAATTATCGCTGATGAAAATGACGCCTCACGCATTGACTCAGATCGTCGCCGGGCAAGAGGAATTGTTTATTTTGGACGTTCGGAACGAAGCTGAATTCAGCGATTGGAAAATCGAAGGCGAGAACATTGAAATCATCAATATCCCCTATTTTGATCTTTTGGACGGAGTTGATCCTGCCCTCGAGCGCATACCTGCTAGTAAGCGACTCCTCGTCGTATGTGCCAAAGAAGGTTCATCGCAATTCATCGGTGAGCAGATCGTTGAAGCAGGACGCGAGCATGTCTATTACCTTGAAGGCGGCATGAAGCAATGGAGTGAATATTTGGAGCCTATAAAGGTCGGGGACCTGAAAAGCGGCGGGGAAATTTATCAGTTCGTTCGAATCGGCAAAGGTTGCCTGTCCTATATGGTTCTGTCCGGTGGCGAGGCAGTCGTGATTGATACCGCCCGTATGATTCAGCCCTATATTGATTTTGCCGCAATGCATGGTGTACAAATCAAGCATGTATTGGATACCCATCTGCATGCGGATCATATATCCGGCGGTCGCGCATTGTCTGAAGCAACGGGTGCATCCTACTGGCTACCTCCGAAAGATGCAGAGGAGGTTACGTTCTCGTATCACGAGCTAGTGGAAAACGAAGATCTTCTAATTGGCGACGGTAAGGTGAATATTCATCCGATCTACACGCCAGGGCATACCATAGGCAGCACGACTTTCCTGGTCGATAGCGAGTACCTGCTCACGGGAGATATTCTGTTCGTGGCATCGATCGGGCGTCCGGACCTGGCAGGCAAAGCGGAGGACTGGGTCGGTGATCTACGCCATTCCTTATATGGATTGTACAGCGGAATGCCTGATGGACTCATTGTGCTGCCGGCCCATTTCGGCAAAGTGACCGAGCTGGATAAGAGAGGTCAAGTATCGGCGAAACTGGGCGATTTGTTCACTGACAATCCAGGACTTAACATATCGGATGAAACTACGTTCAGACGGACGGTGACCGAAAATCTGCCGCCCCAGCCCCATGCTTATCAAGAAATCCGTCAGACGAATATGGGGAAAATACAGCCGGACGAAGAGGAGCGGCGGGAGATGGAGATGGGTCCGAACCGCTGTGCCGTTCACGATCATTAGGGAATAACATTCATGAAGAATGACAAGAAAATAAGGGAGGAACAGGTATGAACGCTGATCAAGTGCTGGATGCCAAAGGACTCGCATGTCCAATGCCGATCATACGTACCAAAAAAGCCATTGAAGAGCTCGCGTCGGGGCAAATTCTGGAGGTACAGACAACGGATAAAGGTTCGCAGAACGATTTAACAGGATGGGCGAATTCGACGGGACATCATCTCCTGGAAAGCGCTGAAGATAACGGTATTTATACATTTTGGATCAAGAAGAAATAAAGAATCGCTCATTAAAAGAGCAAACACTCCGGTAGCGCGGAGTGTTTGCCATTTTCAATAACGTGTATCATCATCACTTTCATTGTTATTTCGGTTATAATCATTAACTGTGGTATATGATCCTTACGTTGAGATGGCTATAGGTTTCTTCCGTGTAATGTTGATTCGGACAGCTCTTGGTGCAGCGTAGATGATCCGATTCGGCCACTAGCCGTTCGGAACATTCAGGGCAGCGGTCTTGAAACAGGCTTTTAAGTTTGGCAAGCATGTAAGATTCACCATCCTATTCCCATTGAATTACTTGGGATTATTATAACGCGTAAAGTTCCATTAGTATAGTGCATTTCAAAAATAATATTCGACTATGAACCGGCAGAGGAGGTGCACTTCCATGGATGTCACCGGACATATCGTCATGTTTTTCATTGGACTGATCGGTTCGTTCTTTTCAGGACTTCTGGGGATCGGAGGCGCGATTATCAACTATCCCCTCCTGCTGTACGTTCCTGAATGGTTTCATGCCGGCGGCTTTACGGCCAAGGAAGTATCGTCGATCAGCATGTTTCAAGTCTTCTTTTCCTCGCTGGCCGGCATTCTCGCATTCAGGAAGCAGAGCAAGAAGGAAAAGCCGCTGATGCACAGAGGATTAATCGCCAACATGGGAATCAGCATTCTAATCGGGAGTTTGGGAGGGAGCGTCAGTTCAAGATATCTCCCCAGCGACGTCATCAATATTGTTTACGGCGTTTTAGCCGTCATAGCTGTCATTCTGATGATGGTGCCCAGTCGTGGGAACCGTGAGGAAGCTTCGCTGGAATCTGTCACTTTCAATCCTACGATGGCATCGATCGCGGCATTGCTCGTCGGAATCGTATCCGGCATCGTTGGAGCTGGAGGATCTTTTATTCTCATACCGATTATGCTGACACTATTGCAAATTCCTACCCGCGTTACCGTGGCATCCTCGTTGGCTATTGTATTTATTTCTGCCATCGGAGGGGTATCGGGTAAGCTCATCGGTGGCGGCATTCCGCTTTTGCCAACGCTATTCACCGTGATCGGAAGCGTGATTGGAGCGCCGATCGGCACACGGGTGAGCCGCCACTTGAACGTCAGATACTTGCGCATCGGTCTTGCCGTATTGATCGCCGCCACGGCGATTAAAATCTGGTGGGGCATCATCGCTTTTTAGCAGCCTGATTCAGGTCATAAGCCTGTGAAATGGAACCCTTGGTATAGAGGTGATCCTTTCGCAGGCTTTTTATTGTGAAAATAGAGGATTTTTATCGGAAGCGTTTAATATGAAATGCCTTCGGACTTTGTCACACATCGGAAAAAACAAGTTTTGGAGATGCACATTCTGATGCCGTATTCATGATAATTTTTCTGGTGCTGATTGCATTGAGAGTAAAAACGGATGACGCTTTGCCTCTGAAACGATGTTTAAACAAGGCCGACGAATCTTCAACCTATCAGCGGATGAAGTAAAAACGGCAGTAGACCGGAAAAGTAGACGATTGTGAATCAAGGCTTCTCCTGGTTACAATTCAATCCAAAGACAATCAACATGATACTGGGAGGAATGAGACAATGAGTCAGGTGAAGGACGAAGGCATTCGCGTTGACGGCAAGTATGAACAAGCCCCATCGCTTACGAAAGAACGCTGCGAGGAAGCGATAACCTTTATTTTAGGACAGGTAGATCGCAATCTTGAAACCTTTAAAGATACGTTTCCTTCGGAAGCGAGTACGGACAACGTGTACAGGCAGGTAGGCAATACCGAATGGACCCCGGCATTCTGGACCGGCATGCTATGGCTTGCGTACGAAACAACCGGGGCGGAGAAATACCGGCAGGCGGCGGAGAATCAGCTCGGCAGCTACAGGCAGCGGGTGGAGGAACGCCGTTATACGGATACCCATGACCTTGGTTTTTTATATACGCTCTCCTGCGTGTCGGCATATAAGCTGACTGGTAATGAAGAAGCAAAGCGCGTGGCTCTGGAAGCCGCAGACCTTCTCTATATCCGGTATTTGGAGAAAGCCGGAATCATTCAGGCGTGGGGAAATCTCAGCGATCCGAAACAGCAGGGAAGGATGATTATCGATTGCCTGATGAATCTGCCTCTCTTATTTTGGGCCAGCGAGGTATCCGGCGACAGAAAATATAGAGATGCGGCGGATTCACATGTGCGGCAGGCGGCGGCGTATCTCATCCGCGAGGATGCTTCAAGCTTTCATACCTTTTACATGGATACCGAGACCGGAGCACCGAAATATGGCTCCACGGCGCAAGGTTATTCAGATGATTCCTGCTGGTCACGCGGGCAAGCTTGGGGAATATATGGTTTTCCGTTGTCTTACCGTTACACGGAAGATGAGGAACTCATCGATCTGACGAAAAAAGTGGCCAATTATTTCTTGAACCGGCTTCCGGACGACTACGTCGCGTACTGGGATCTCATTTTCACGGGCGGACCCGAGGAAAGGGACAGCTCGGCCGCAGCCATCGCGGTTTGCGGACTGCTCGAAACATCCTCGCATCTGCCGCTGACGGATCCTCTGAAACGCCAATACGAGAATGCGGCGTCCCACATTCTGGAGTCTTTGATTGACAACTACATGACCCGCGATGTCCCTTCTTCGAACGGGATTTTACTTCACGCGGTATATAGCAAGCCAGGAAACAACGGCGTGGATGAATGCTGTATCTGGGGCGATTATTACATGTTTGAAGCACTGGTTCGCGTGACGAGAGACTGGAAGCCATATTGGTAGGAGGGGGCGAAGTTGATGGAAGAAAAGGGAAAAGAAAAGAACGCACTGAATCTTGTAAAAGCGCCTGAACAGGATCCGAAAACGGCGTGGTGGACCGGATCGAGGTTCGGGATGTTCATTCATTGGGGATTATATGCCATCCCGGCTCAGGGCGAATGGATGATGTATGCGCAGAAAACACCGGTGCGGGAATACGAGAAGCTGGCAGGGCAATTTAACCCAATCGCATTCGATGCCAAGGCTTGGGTGAAGCTGGCCAAAGATGCCGGTATGCGGTATATCGTTATCACGGCCAAGCATCATGACGGCTTCGCCATGTTTCATTCCGCAGCGGATCCCTTTAACATCGTGGACGCAGCTCCGTTCGGCCGCGATCCCATGCTGGAGCTCGCGGAGGCCTGCAGGGAAGAGGGGATCGTGCTCTGCTTTTATTATTCGCATGTTATCGATTGGCATCATCCGCACTCGCTCCATAAGGAGCACAACAATACCTGGGATTACAAGCTCGAGGAAAAGCGTTTCGCCGAGTATTGGGAGGGCAAAGTTAAACCGCAGTTGCGAGAATTGCTAACCGGTTATGGGCGAGTCGGATTGTTGTGGTTCGATACGGCCGGAGGCTTATCCGAAGAAGACAGCAAGGATATCGTGGAGCATGTGCGGAGCCTGCAGCCGGACTGCCTGATGAATTCCAGGGTTTCGCATGTTATGGGGATGGGAGACTACGTTTCCAAAGGGGATAACGAGATCGGGATGAGCGGTGAGGACCGCAGGCCGTGGGAAACGCCGATGACGCTCAACCAATCTTGGGGATATACAACCCGGGATCAAATATGGAAAACGGCGGATTCATTGGTCCGCAAGCTCGTCAACGTGATTGGTAAAGGCGGCAACCTGCTGCTGAACGTAGGCCCCACACCGGCAGGCGAAATACCTGAGCTTTCAGCACAACGTTTGCGTGAAGTTGGAGCGTGGACGCACCGGAATTCCGAGGCTATTTATGGCACAGAAGGAAGTCCGTTTCTTGGTGAACTGCAATGGGGAGGCATCACGGCAAGAACGGGCAGGTTGTATCTTCACATTTTTAACGATAAGTGGCCGAAAAACGGGCTTAGAATATTCGGAATTCGCAACTCTGTTCTACGCGCCTATGCGTTGGCTGACACGGAACGAAGAGAACTGAGTTTCGCGCAGGAGTATGATGAAGCGCTGAATTTGCATACATTGAAACTCGATCTGCCGCCTGATCCTACGGATTCATATGTCTCTGTCATCGCGATTGATTTGGTAGGTGCGAACGATTTCGACCGGACGCTCACACAGTTGCCTGAAAGCAGCTTTCAGCTCGATGTGCCTCTAGCCAAGGTGCGATTGGTCCGTCATGCCGATGAAACGGCTGGATTTTATGCACTGCGCAGTGCAGAATGGACCTTCAAACTGATTGAACCGGGAACCTATGAAGTGTTCTTGGTCAGTTACAAGCGGCATGATCAGACATGGGGGGATCTATACCCGGAACCTGTGGTTTTGGAGGCTGCCGGACAATGCTTGGCCGTTGATCCGCGCGAGGATGAGGCGGATCCGGATTCACCTTCGTGCCAGCATCCGTATGTTCCCGTGTTGTCCAATTTAGGAAAAGTCACCTGGGCTGAAGCAGGCATTCAATCTTTGACGCTTATCTCATCGAAGTTGAAAGATCCTTCGCCCCGGTTTACGGAAATTTGGCATGCCGATGCCGTCAAACTTAGGGCCGTGAGGCTTGTGCGTGTTTAGAATTCCCTACCAAGGTTTTTATTACGTGAATTGGAGTGAAAAAGCCCATTACAGCGGGCTTTTTCGCCCTTTGAGTAAATGAAGGATATTTAAAATTGCAAGGGAAAATTAGAATCGTCAGTCGATAATCTTACGAAAATACAGGTCTTATGAAAATGTTCCAGTTCCTAAAAGCAATCATTCTTTCCTATACTTTGCATACCGGCTGATCGGTGAAACGAAAGTCCGGAACATTCGAGATGAATAAAAAGGAGGCGCTTTCATGGAAAGAAAGATTAGAAAGTTGGGTCACATACTCTTGGTAACTGCCTTGGCTTTATCGCTCGCCGCTTGCGGCAGCAGTGCCGGAAAAGATCAGGCCGCGGGAGAGACTTCACCGGAAGGCAAAACCGCTGAGCCGCCAAAACTTAACCACCTTACATATTGGGTGAGCATGCATTCTGCAGCCGCAGCACAAATGAAAACCTATGCGGAAATGGGGATGTACAAGGAGCTTGAGAATATTACGGGCGTCAAGGTTGATTTTCAGCACCCGCCAACCGACTCGGCTCAGGCCCAAGAACAATTCAACCTAATGATGGTATCCGAGAAACTGCCGGATGTGATCGAAACTTCATGGATCGGTTATCCGGGGGGACCGGAGAAAGCGATTCAAGACAACAAAATCATTAAATTGAATGATTTGATCGATCAATACGCACCGAATTTGAAAAAACTGCTCGATGAGCATGAGGATTGGAAGAAGCAGGTGACGACCGATGACGGCAGCCTGTATATGTTCCCCTTCTTTCGGGGTGGTGAAAAAGTCCGGGTCTTCTACGGGCCATCGATCCGCAAAGACTGGCTCGACAAGCTGGGACTTCAAGTGCCGACCACGATCGATGAATGGTATCAGGTGCTGAAGGCATTCAAGGAGAAAGATCCGAACGGCAACGGAAAAGCCGATGAAATCCCACTGTACATAACCAAAGACGATGTGGGCATCGATGCGCCTTTCCTTGGCGCCTGGGGAATCAATTACGGGTTCTACCAAATCGATAACCAGGTGAAGTTTGGTCCGATTCAGCCGGAGTACAAAGAATTTTTGACCACCATGAACAAATGGTATAAGGAAGGTCTGCTCGATAAAGACTTCGCGGCACCCAACGACAAGTTGTTTGACGCGAAAATGACGGGCAATCAACTTGGCGCTGCACCGACCTATAACGGCGGCGGCATCGGCAAATACGCTAATTTGATGAAGGACAAAGACCCGAATTTCAACTTGGTGGCTGCACCTTATCCGGTTCTGAACCCAGGCGACAAGCCGCTGTGGGGCCAAAAGGACTTTGCGACCAACGGCATCGGCGCTGCGATCTCGACCAGTAATCCGAATCCGATTGAAACGGTCAAATGGCTGGATTATGCCTACGGTGACAAGGGAGAATTGCTGTTTAACTACGGCAAGGAAGGCGAGGCTTACAAAATGGACAACGGCAAACCCGTCTTTCTGCCTGAAGTTCTCAATCCTCCTAGCGGCGTGAGCCTGCAGCAATCTTTTGCGAAGCATAATCGTTCGACGTGGAGCGCGCCATTCGTGCTCAGCGACGATTTCCAAATGCAATATTTGGCGCTGCCGAATCAGCGGGATGCTCTCGAAATCTGGTCCAAGCCTACCGATGAGCGTAAAATGCCGCTGGTAACGCCAACCAAAGACGAAAGCTCGCAGTACGCCTCCATTATGACAGACATTAATACGTACAAGGACGAAATGTTCCTGAAATTCATTATGGGCGCTGAGCCGCTGGATAACTTCGATAAGTACGTCAAAAAAATTGAGGCTATGGGCATAGAAGATGCCATCAAGATTCAGCAGGCTTCTCTGGACCGGTTCAACAAGCGTTAAGCGAGAAAAGAATGGTTGTGGGGATGGCCTTGGCCATCTCCCGGCTATTCCGGCAAGACTCTGACATGAAGGGCAGGGAGACAAATGTGGCAGGTAACGAATAAGAAGCTAACGAACAAGCGTCCGGCGAAAAGCCGTTTGGATATGACCAAGGGCCAGATGATCCGAAAAGACCTCCGTCTTAACTGGATCATTTACTTGATGGCGCTGCCCGTCATCGCCTATTATCTGATTTTTCATTACGGTCCGATGTACGGGCTTTTGATCGCTTTTAAAGATTATTCGCCCGCTCAAGGGATCTGGGGAAGCCCATGGGTGGGATTCAAGCATTTCGACAGCTTTTTCAATGGCATTTATTTTTGGAGGCTGATCCGAAATACGGTGCTGATTAATGTTTACGACTTGATTTTCGGCTTTCCGGCGGGAATTATTTTGGCGCTGCTGCTGAATGAGATTCGCAAAATGATGTTCAAGCGCTTCGTGCAGACGATCTCGTATTTGCCGCATTTCATTTCGATCGTCGTCGTGGCGGGGATGATGTTCGATTTTCTCAGCCGTGATGGTTTGATTAACCAGCTGATCGGCATGTTCGGCATCGCTCCGATCGATTTTTTGAAGGAATCGGGCTGGTTCCGGTTTATTTTCGTATCCTCGGGCATTTGGCAGGGGGTAGGCTGGGGCTCCATTATCTATCTGGCTTCGATTGCCAATATCGATCCTACGCTGTATGAAGCGGCGAAAATCGACGGGGCAAGCCGCTGGCGGCAGATTTTCCATATCACGATCCCTGGCATCATGCCGACGATTGTCATCATGCTGATTCTGAACATGGGCAATATGCTGTCCGTGGGCAGCGAAAAGGTGCTGCTGCTGTACAATCCGCTGACTTACGAGACGGCCGATGTCATCTCGACGTACGTGTACCGCAAAGGGATTTTGGAGGCCAGCTATAGCTTTACGGCTGCGGTGGGTCTGTTCAATTCCGTTATTAGTTTAATCTTAATCGTCTCAGCCAACGCAATCAGCAAACGCGTATCCGAAAACAAACTGTGGTAAGGAGGGACAAATCATGGGTGCTCAATCGACAGGCGAAAAAGTATTCAGCGTCATCAATACGGTGCTGATGCTGCTGCTTTGCTTCATCACGCTTTATCCTTTCTTGTATGTTTTGTTCGCCTCCTTAAGCGAGGCCTCCAGCTTTATTCAACATCGGGGCATGCTGCTGAAACCGCTCGGGTTAAACTTCGAAGCTTATAAGGCGGTATTCAAGAATCCGATGATCACGAGCGGTTACAGGAACACGCTCTTCTACGTATCTGCCGGCACGGCGATCAATCTGTTCATGACAGCCCTGGGCGCTTACGTGCTTTCCCGCCGGAATCTGTATTTCAAGAATTTTCTGATGTTCGGCATCGTACTCACCATGGTTTTCAGCGGGGGACTGATTCCATCCTATATTCTGGTCAACAAGCTGGGCATGATGAACACCCCTTGGGCGCTGCTGATTCCGGGTGCCATCTCCACGTTCAACCTGATTATTATGAGAACCGCTTTTCAGGGGGTACCCGTGTCGCTTGAAGAATCGGCTAAAATCGACGGAGCGGGGGAATTCACCATCCTCTTCCGGATCGTCATTCCGTTATCCATGCCGGTCATTGCGGTCATGATCCTGTGGTATGCCGTAGGCCACTGGAATTCCTATTTTTCGGCGCTCGTATATTTGCGGGACCGAACGATGTATCCGCTTCAGCTGGTCTTAAGGGAAATTTTGATCGCCAATTCGACGGACTCCATGTCCACGGGCGTGGCGGCTGACGACAAGTACGCCATCGGCGAGACGATCAAATACGCCACGATTATCGTATCTACGCTGCCCATTATCTGCTTGTATCCGTTCTTGCAGAAGTATTTCGTCAAAGGCGTATTAATCGGTGCCATCAAAGAATAAAAACAGTGTCCAGCCCTGCCCGGTTACATTATAATGAACCTAATCGTTCATGATTCACGCATGATTTGACGATGCATGAATAAGGTAGGGGTGATGCTTGGTGCAATGGCTTCTTCGTTCACTCGGCTTCCGAAATTTAAGAAGCGTGTGGATCACGATGTTAATCTCGAATCTGGTTCTGCTGCTTATTCCTGTATCGATGGGTGCATTTTTGTACACCAAAGTGGAGGAGAGCCTGGAAAATGGGGCGAACCGCTCCAATCAGGCAATGCTTGAGCAGCTTAAACTGTCACTCGACAGTAAACTTAACGAAGTGGATAAACTGGCGCAGCAGATTATTTTCGATCCGAAGCTTGAATATTTGTTGAAGCTGAATGAAGATCAAAACAGCCCGGACCGTTATAAATTCATTGAGTTTATGAGGGACACGTTGTCCCGGCCGGGCAACATCACGAATTTCATCATGGATTATTATGTGTACTTCCGCAACAGCGATTTGGTCCTGAAATCCGGCTTGTTAACGGATTCCCGCAAATTTTACGATATGTATTACAGTTATCAGGGCATGTCCTATGAACAGTGGCGGGACGGGATGCTGACCAGCTTCCATACGATGGCCTATCTGCCTTCCGCCACGCTGCTGCGACGCGCGGAGTATGACCCGATGCAGAGCATTGAGAAAACGCCGCTGAATGTCATTACGTTTACGCAGTCTCTCCCCGGCCGTGACCGCAGGGATATAACGGGGAGTTTCGTTATATTGATTGATGAAAGCCAAATCAAGGAAATGTTCGCCCAGATCGAGTCGGCAAGCGATAGCTCCATTTATATTGTCGACGGAGAAGGCAGAACGATTATGGCTACGGACCGTGAACCGCTTCCGTCTGCCCTGCTATCCGGCATTAACGGTACCGGGGGATTATTCAATCACACTTTGAACGGCGACGAGAAGGTGGTGTCGTATACGGCTTCCAAGAAGGAGGGCTGGAAATACGTCCTCGTCACGCCTCGAAGTGTGTTCATGCAGCAAGTCCTGTTAATTAAAAAATGGGCCATGATCCTGTTCGGTCTCTGTCTCGCTGTTGGACTGCTTGCGGCATTCACCATCGCCTACCGGAATTACAGCCCGCTCCGCAAAACGGTGAATACCATTCTCGGCGGCAAGGAGTGGAAGGGCCGGTTGTCCGGAAACGAATATGAGTTCATTGTCCAGTCGATTGAAGGCTCATTGCATGAGGAGAAAAACCTGCGCAGCCTGCTGGCCCAGCAAACGCCCGTCATCAGGTCCAATTTCCTGTCGCGGCTGATTCGGGGCCAAATGGAGGTCGATGCATCACATACGGGAGGACATTCGCTCAGGTTTATGGACATTCATTTTGTAAGCGATTACTTCTCCGTGATCGTCGTACAGCTGGACAGCATCTCCAGATTCAACCCGGAGGCAAGCGAGGAACAATGGGCGCTGGCACGGTTCATCATATCGAATATCGGGATGGATATGATTCCAAGTCCGCATCAGACCTTTGCCGTGGAGCTTGACCGTGATCGCGTCGCTCTGTTGAACAATTACGAGGTAGAATGCAAAGATGAAGTAAGCCAAAACATCAAAAATATGACCGAATCGCTTAAAAGCATGGTCGAAGAACGGTTCAAAATCGATATTACGGTTGCGGCGGGTCTACCGCACGCTGGAGCCAAGAGTATCAGCGAGAGCTACGCAGAAGCTTTGGCGGCCCTTGAATACCGGATTATTAAAGGCGGAGGGAGCATTATTTATTTCGAGGATATTACGAATGTCCACTCCCATTACTATTATCCGATCGATATCGAGGTGCAGCTGATCAACTTCGTCCGCAGCGGCGATACGGAAAATGCGCTCAAGCTGCTGGACACCATTTATATGATGAACTTCGAATCCGGCAGCATTACACCGGAGCTTGGGAGATGCCTGTTTTTCAATATTACCAGCACATTCTTGAAGATTATCAACGCCACGGGGCAGGAGCAAAATGATATTCTCGGACCCGAAGTCGATCTCGTAAAGGATATCTTTTCGTATGAAACGGCGGAAGGCATGCATAAGAGAACGAAAAAGCTCTATGAAATGCTCGCAGAGACGTTGGTGACGGAACGGACGGATCATCGCGTTCAGCTGCTGCAGGATATGTCCGAGTTCTTGGAAGAGCATATTACAGATCCCAATATGGGACTTGGCATGATTGCCGACCGGTTTGATATGACGCCGCAATACATCTCAACCTTTTATAAGAAGCAAAGCGGAATGAACCTGAGCGATTACATCGTCCGGAGAAGGGTCGAGCTCGCGAAACAGCATATGTGCGACAAGGATCTGACGAATGCCCAAATCGCCCAATTGGTCGGATATACCAGCGATGTCGTGTTTATTCGGGCTTTTAAAAAAATAGAAGGCGTGACGCCGGGCAGATATCGTGAGAACCTGCTTGATTATGCATCCGGCGACGCGGGTTAAAATGAAGTGAGCATTGTCTCTGCAAAGAGAACCTGTTGACGGCGGGCAATTTATTCGTTTACAATATGAACATCGTTAACAGGTAATAGGGCGATGGAGTTCGCCATAACCGCCGCAAGGCTGATGACTCCTACCAGTGAAAAGGAAGCACACACTGGTAGGAGTCTGTTTTATTTTAACTGCTCCTGCCGAATGTGCGGAAATTTCATACATATCAAGCAGGAAAAGGGGCATAACAGAAGTGATGAAGAACACGAATGATGGGAACATTCAGAAACGGTCGAATTTTTGGCACGCGGCGTTATTGCGGAGCTTTTTTAAATGGATTTGGCTGGGTGGCGTCGTCGGCATCCTGAGCGGATCGGCATCCGCCATATTCCTGATCGCGCTGGAGTATGTGACGGATACCCGTTTACAGCATCCATGGCTGCTCTTTTTGCTGCCTCTTGGCGGAGCGCTGGTCAGTTTCATGTATCTGAAATTCGGGAAAAACAGCTCAAAAGGCAATAATCTCATCATCGAGCAAATCCATAACGGGAACGAGGCGATCCCGCTGCGAATGGCTCCCTTGGTCCTGTTCGGAACGCTGGTGACCCACTTGTTCGGCGGATCGGCCGGTCGCGAAGGGACGGCTGTACAGATGGGCGGGAGCCTTGCGGAGCGATTTGGCAAATGGATCAAAGCTGGCCCCATCGATCGAAAAATTCTGCTCATGTGCGGGATCAGCGGTGGTTTTGGATCGGTGTTCGGGACGCCGCTTGCAGGTACGGTATTTGGTCTTGAAGTCATCGCGATCGGCCTGATTCAGTATGAAGCGCTCATTCCATGCTTTACGGCCAGCTTCGTAGGTCATCTGGTAACCACGCAGTTGTGGGGTGTAGAGCATGTTCAATATCCGCAGATGATTGCTACGGCACTTACCTTGATCGTACTTCTTAAAGTAATCGCCGCTTCCCTTTTATTCGCTTTGGCAAGTATTTGCTTCAGCGAATTGACGCATGCGCTGAAAAAACTGTTTTCGATTTTATTCCGAAATCCGATGCTGAAAAGCGCTGTTGGAGGCCTGATCGTAATCGGATTGGTCTATCTTGTTGGCTCACGCGAATATTTGGGACTGAGCGTTCCATTGATCACGGATGCTTTTCATCAGGATATACCGACCTTTGCGTTCCTCTGGAAGCTGATCTTCACATCGGTTACACTGGGAACAGGATTTCAAGGCGGGGAAGTCACGCCACTATTTGCAATCGGCGCCACGTTAGGCCATACGCTTGCAGACTTGTTTCATATGTACGGACCGTTCCTGGCGGCTTTGGGCTTTGTCGCGGTATTTTGCGGAGCGACGCATACGCCGATTGCTTGTTTTCTGATGGGAATTGAATTATTCGGTTCAAATGGCGCGGTGTATCTGTTCATCGCATGTGTGATCAGTTATCTGTTCTCGGGCTACAGCGGCATTTATACTTCACAGCGGATCGGAGTATCCAAGAGCCACTTGATGAATGTACCGCCCGGAACCACCTTAGCCACAAGGCGGAATCTTACATTCATGGAACGCCGTTCGAAAGTGCATAAAGAGGCTGAAGAAACCGATAATCAACATAAATAAACCCTTCGTTCATCGGTAAGGGAAGGAGCATGGACGTGAAACGGATATGGCAGCTGGGTATGACCTTAATGCTTGCGGGGATATTGACCGCCGGATGCGGCGGCGGAGCACAAGATGCCAAAACATCGGAACCACAGACGGGAAATACTTCGCAACAAAATTCAAACCAAGGCTCGAATGGCTCGTCGAAGGCGGATGGATCAGGTACGTCTTCCGGAAGCAGCCAGACAGAGCCCGAGGATGTAAACAAGGTGCCGAGTGATCCGGCATTGGAACAGCTGAACAATCTCAGTACGGAGGAAAAGATTGGTCAATTGGTTTTGGTCGGTATGGATGGAACAACAAGCAGTGAAGCGACGCAAGAACTGATTGAGAAGTACCATGTCGGCGGATTTATTTTCTATAAAAACAATATCGAGAATACGTTGCAGGCGCTCCAATTGTTTAATGATCTGAAAGCAAATAATAAATCGAATCCGGTGCCGCTCTGGATGAGTGTGGATGAAGAAGGCGGACGCGTGTCCCGTATGCCGAATGACTTCGTGAAGGTACCTACAAGCCGGGCGATCGGAGATAAAGACAGCACAGACCTGTCGAAGGGCATTGGCGGGATACTTGGGCAGGAGCTTTCAGGATTCGGCCTGAACATGGACTTTGCCCCTGTTCTCGATATTAACAGCAATCCGAAGAATCCGGTCATTGGAGACCGTTCATTTGGCAATAAGGCGGATCTTGTGAGCCGACTCGGGATCGCAACCATGGAAGGTTTGAGAGCCCAGAAGGTTGTGCCCGTCGTGAAGCATTTTCCCGGACATGGAGATACATCCGTCGATTCGCATATAGGCCTGCCCGTCGTGAATAACGATCTAAGCCGTCTTCGTAAAATGGAGCTCATTCCGTTCAAGGAAGCGATAGACAATCGCGCGGAAGTGGTCATGATCGCACATTTGTTGATGCCCAAGATCGATCCGGATCATCCGGCTTCATTTTCGAAGAAGATTATCACGGACCTTCTCCGCAATGAACTGAATTACCAGGGTGTCGTGATTTCGGATGATATGACCATGGGGGCTATCGAGAAAAATTATGATATCGGCAACGCCTCCGTCAGCGCCATTTTGGCAGGAGGCAACATCATTTTGGTCGGACATGATTATGAGAAAGAAAAAACGGCCATCGAAGCGCTGAAGACGGCGGTTAAGGATGGCAAGATATCAGAGGATGTGCTGAATAATCGCGTCTACGCCATACTGAAGCTGAAGCAGGCGTACGGGCTATCGGATAAACCGGCGCAAGGACCGGATGTGAAGCAGATCAATTCGGATTTGAATCGTTTGTTGAAGCAGTTTGGATTGAAGAAGTAATGTGATCGAAAAAAACAGCCCGGGATTACCCCCGGGCTGTTTTTTTTTCTTGTTATCCACCTGCATTAGTATCATGTATACGAAGATCCGCGTGCTAATTTACGGATGCCAAGCAGCTTTTTGACATCCAGTTCGGAAAATGCAACGCCGCTCAAAACGAGTGCAGCACCGATATAACCCTGCAGCGTCAGCGTTTCCTTCATGAAGCAGATACCAAGTACCGCCGCCACCACGGGTTCCAGCGCGAAGATCAGCCCGGTATGCGTCGGAGTCGTGTACTTTTGTGCAATGGCCTGAAGAACGAAGCCTAATGCGCTGCATACGAGGCCCAGAGCAAGTACCGAAATCCAGCCTGAACCGCTATTTGGGAACCTTGGTGTCTCGAACGCCAAAGTGAAAACAAGGGCAAGCACAGCCGTAACACCGAGCTGGAGGATACCGATACGGATGGAGTCCGCTTTTTGGGTTGCGCGTCCAGTCATGATGATATGAATGGCAAAAAAGAGCGCAGACAGAATGCACCAGGCATCTCCAGCTTGTAAAGAGGTATGGGCTTTGAGCGTCAGCATACCAATGCCAGCCATAGCGAGGACCAGGCCCGCAATTAAACGCTTGTCCAATTTGTTTTTCGTAAATACGGTACTGAGTATAGGAACGAAAATGACGGTCATGCTCATTAGAAAACCTGCGTTGGACGTTGAAGTGCTCTGAAGTCCAAGCATGATGGAGACGAACATACCGAACAGCAATAGTCCAAGTATCATCGAATAGAATAAGTCTTTTCGGTCAGTCTTCAACAGTTTTTTATAAAACACGCAGCCTGCAGCAACAAATGCAACCCCGAACCTTAGTGCGATTAGATTGATGGGCTGCAGAGAGTCCAGACCGATTTTCATGAATAAGTAGGATGTTCCCCAAAAAACGGTGACCAGTAGTACGATTAAATCTGCTTTGTATTGTTTCATTAAATGCCCCAGCCTTTATGTAAGTTTCAACTTGTGCCTGAATCAGTATAAGTGGTATTTTAAGATAAGAAAATTGAATGTTTATAATTGCAAACATGAGAAAAATTCATGTAAATGATGTGCGAAAATAATGAGATAGGCGTGTGAAATGTGAGTTTAATCAAATACGAAGTTTTTCATACCGTGGTGGAGCTGGGCAGCTTGACGAAAGCGGCGGAGATTTTGGGTTTAACACAGTCGGGTGTCAGCCATGCCATTCACAGCCTGGAGTCGGAATTTGGATTCTCGCTGCTTAGCCGGAGCCGTTCCGGCGTGAAGCTGACGGATAATGGGGATCGGGTTCTGAAATATATTCGGGATATGCTCTTGGTTCAGGAGCAATTAAAACAAGAAGTCGCTTTAATCAACGGGATTGAGGTGGGGACGATTCGGATCGGCACCTTCACCAGTATCTCCGTTCAGTGGCTGCCAGGCATGATCAGGCAGTTTCTTAGCCAACATCCGAACATTGAGGTCAAACTGTTTGAAGGGGATTACCATGAAATCGAAGAGTGGCTTCTGAAGGGGGAGATTGATTTCGGATTTGTTTCCCTGCCTACCATGGATTCTTTTCATATCATTCCGCTGAGGCAAGACCGGATGCTGTGCATTTTGCCTCCGGATCATCCGCTCGCTGAGCAGCGGGTTGTCCGGTATAGTCAGATTGCGGATGAAGCATTTATCATGCCGAAAGAAGGCAGCGATTACGATGTCCGGCGCGTATTGCGAAAGGGAAGGATCAAACCGCCTATCCCGTTTCAGGCTGCGGATGATTATGCGATCATTGCGATGGTCGAAAATGGCCTCGGCATCAGTATTTTATCTGAAATGATTTTACAGGGAAGAACGAATCATATCGTCGCCCTGGAACTTGAAGATCAGAGCTTTAGGTCGCTGGGGATTGCTTTGAACACGTCTAAAAGCAGCACTCCGGCTACCAAGAAGCTGATCGCGACCGCCAAGGAATGGCTGACCGGCTGGCAGCCGATGTCCCAAACCGGAATCAGACGCTAAGAGGGGCATCACGTGTGATCGGTCAGGCCTCCCACCATACCAGATCCGCCGTCGTGCCTACAAGTCCGGCTACCGTAAGCGATGCGCTGACTGACATGGTGATCGTCTGGCCGGGTGGTACCACATAACTTCCATTTTCATTATAGATGAACGGACCGGCTTGGAGCGGAACGCTGTAAAAGGTAGTCCCTCCCGTAACGGCCGCGGTGGAGGAACGGGCGGTCATGACGCTCGTGCGCGTGCTCGCGAAATTACTGTTCACCGGTGTTAGCGTCGTAGGGGAGGTCAATGTTCCTCCCTTGGTAAGCGTCAAGTTGCCGCTGAAAGACGAGAGCAGATTCAAGGCTACGTTTACGCCGCCCGTTTCCCTTGATACATAAAGAGTTTTCCCGCTTCCTGCCGGATTGGAGACTTGAATGGTTATGGTAACCGTACCGCCAAGCAGTCCAAGACTCGTCGAGTTGATGGCGTTCACCACATACAGATTTCCGGTTGCCCCGGCGCTTGTCTCCGGAGGCGCAATAATACCTGGGGATTTATACGTATTGGTCAGGTTTGTATAGACTGGCTGATTGGGTTCATCAAAGACATAATCATTGGGCATAGGTCTCCCTCCTCATGGTTATAAGATAACTGCTGAATTCAGCACTCGTTAAGCTTCCCACCAGGAAAGGTTTATCGATGCTGTCAGTGCCCCTGTGCCAAGGGTTACCGTTAAAGTCTGGCCAGGCGGGACGACGATGGAACCGTCCAAACTGATGACATAGATGCCGGTCGTAATTGGCATGTTCAAATAGAGGATAGGTGTTCCGCCGAGCGTGCCGTTATTTTGACGGGTAGTTACGATGGAGACGATGCTGCTGCCGAACAGGTTGTTTTGAACAGTCGGAGTCGTTCCGCCGGTAATCGTACCAGCTGAAAGTACATTCACTGCAGCTGCTGCCGTCGCTCCGCCGGAAATTCGCGAGACATATACCGATTTTCCGCTTCCTGCCGGATTGCTGATTTGCAGCAGAAGGCTTTGTGAAGCCGGTACGCTGACGCTGCCCGATGTGAGCGTAAATGATTCTCCTGACGAAGCGGCTCCTGAACCGGCAAATGTTCCGATACCCGGCGAAGTAAATGTGTTAACGCTTTGTGTGTACAAGGGTCGGGTTGATCTGTTGAAAATGTTGAAATTAGCCATGTTGTCATCTCCTCCTTAGCTGCAGGTTCAGTCCCACATCGGTAATCCGATTGCGCAGCAGCCGGATTTTTGTATAAGATTTATCCAGGATACATTTTCAGGAGAGCTGAAAGACTTCGTGATAATTTCATGAATAAGAGTTCCTGTCTGGTGAGAGACACCAAGAAGACGGTTTTACTTATTGTATGATTCGCATGAGTAATTGGATTGAGAGAGATTCCAGAATCCGCGAATGCGGTGTGAATGGAGATGAGACAGCTGGAGCGGATAAACATACTGATCATTGAGGACGATACGAAAATTGCAGGCTTGCTGAAAGCGCATATCGAGAAATATGGCTTCGCGGCTGCAATCGTCACAGATTTTAGCCAAGTGATAGAAGATTTCAAAAAAATACAACCTGATTTGGTACTTCTCGACGTAAACCTGCCGAAGTTCGACGGGTTTTATTGGTGCCGGCAGCTCCGGTCGTTGTCCACTTGCCCGATCCTCTTTATATCCGCAAGAGATAGTGAGATGGATCAGGTGATGGCGCTAGAAAACGGTGCGGATGATTACATAACGAAACCTTTTCATTATGATGTGGTGGTGGCCAAAATCCGCAGCCATCTGCGTCGTGCATACGGCTCTTATTCAGCGAAAGCGGAAGAGCGAACGGTTGAGTCGGCCGGTCTGATGTTATACCCCGAACGGTTCCTGCTCACATACCGAGGGCTGGAAGTTGAACTCACGCAAAAGGAATCCGTTTTGGTCGAAGCGCTGATGAAGAAAGCCGACCGGATCGTAAGCCGAGGGCGTTTATTGGATTTGATGTGGGAAGACCGGCATTTTATCGATGACAATACCCTGAATGTCTACATCACAAGAATTCGGAAAAAGCTGAAGGAACTGGGGATCGAGGAGCCGATCGAAACGGTTCGGGGGGCGGGCTACAAGCTTCGGTTGGAAGGAAATGATGGGGCATGAAGCTTTTTCTGAGAGAGCAGCTGCCGTTGATCTTGTTTTACACGGGTCAGGTGATTCTTGTCAGTCTGTGGTATTGGGTCGCAGCGGAGGAGCACACCGTTTCGGCGGTTGTGTACGGCGCATTGCTCGGTCTGGTTATGCTGCTGCTGTATCTGGCGTACCGATATTATAGTCAAAGAAGGTTGTATGCTAGGCTTGAATCGCCGCTTGGAGAGATGGATCAATCGTTGAACGAGCTCGGGGAAGCGCCTCTGGCGGAAGCATTAAGCGACTTGCTCCGGAATCAATTCCAGTTGTACAAAAACGAGCTGTACGGCACACAGCAAAAGCTGGAGAATCACGCTGCTTTTATCAATCGTTGGGTCCATCAGATGAAAACCCCGGTTTCCGTGATTCAGCTTTCGCTACAGGACTTGGATCTCGAAGACGAAGTTTCGGAAGGGATGCAAGAAGAAATAGACAGGCTGAAAAAAGGCTTGGAAATGGCGCTTTACACTTCGAGGCTGGATAAGTTTGAACAGGATTTCAAGGTGGAAGGCATTCATCTTCGGGACGCCGTGGAGAATGCCGTTGCGGAGAACCGGCAGTGGTTCATACGGAAGCAAGTCTATCCCGAGATTTCCATCGCTATAGATATGAGCGTGATCAGTGATGCCAAATGGCTTGCTTTTATGTTGGGACAAGTTATTGTCAACGCCGTCAACTATTCCGAGAGTCCCGGAAAAAAGGTTCAATTCATCGCTTACCTGCTTGGTTTAAATACTGTTCTTGAAATCAAGGATGAGGGGATAGGCATTGCTAAGGAAGATCTGGGCAGAGTCTTTGACCCTTATTTTACCGGAAACCAGGGCAGACAATATCATGAATCGACCGGAATGGGCCTTTTTCTAGTCCGGGAGGTATGTAACAAGCTGGGTCATCAAGTGGAAATTGAATCGGTCCTTGGCGAAGGAACGACCGTGAAATTTGTATTTATTCAATATTAGTTGTGTGTGTAGAAGGCGCTGCGGGAGTCGCAGCGTTTCTTTCTGTTTTTTGATAACAACAACAGAACATAACCTTACAAATGTTTAAGGTTGGGGTAAGGAGAATCCATAGTTTATATGGAAGCAATGTTATAAAGTGATGTACATAGAAAAGCATGAATGACAGGAAGGAGAAAGACGAAGCATGACTGATATTTTAAAAGTTACCGGTCTAAGCAAAGTATATCCGGGGAAAGTGACGACAAGGGCATTAACGGATATCGGGCTTACCATTCAAAAAGGAGAGTTTGTCGGAGTCATGGGACCCTCGGGGAGCGGTAAGACTACGCTTCTGAATATGGTATCCACCATCGACACGCCAAGCTCAGGCACCGTACTGATCAACGGGAGCAATCCGCATGAAATGAAGAAAAAGGAACTGGCTTTATTCAGAAGACGCGAGCTGGGTTTTGTATTTCAGGACTTTAATCTTCTGGATACGCTGACCGTGGCAGAGAACATCGTTCTGCCGCTTACGCTGGATAAGCAGAACCTCAAATTGATGGAAGCGAAACTGGACAAAATTGCTGAACGCTTAGGTATCGCGGATATTCTGAATAAACGGGTCTATGAAATATCGGGAGGCCAAAGACAGCGCGCGGCCATCGCTCGAGCCATCATACCCGAACCGTCGCTGCTGCTGGCAGATGAACCGACGGGGGCGCTCGATTCGAATTCTTCACGCACGGTGATGCAAACGCTGGAGAATCTGAACGAAACGGACGGTGTTACCATGATGCTCGTGACGCATGATGCCCAGGCAGCCAGCTATTGCCACCGCGTCGTATTCATCAAGGATGGGGTGCTGTCTGGCGAAATTCGCAGAGGAGACAGCCGTCAAGCTTTTTTCCAGAAGATCATCGACATGCTGTCATACTTGGGAGGTCATACGAATGAGCTTTCGTCAGTTCGCGTTTAATAATGTCAAACGGAACGCCCGGGCGTATTTCGCTTACTTCCTTAGCAGCAGCTTTATGGTCATGGTATTTTTCACGTATGCGCTCTTTATATTTCATCCGGATATTGACCAGACCCGGATCGGATCGAGTGTACAGATGGTCATGCAGACAATGGAATACATCATCTACACTTTCGCATTTTTGTTCGTTTTGTATTCGATAGGCACTTTTTTGAAGGCCAGAAATAAAGAATTCGGCATCCTGACAATTCTGGGAGCCACCCGCGGGCAGCTGAGCAAGCTCGTCTTTGTGGAAAATATGTTGATCGGCGCCTTGTCGATCGTGACGGGCATGCTGGCAGGGCTCCTACTGTCCAAGCTATTCCTGGCTCTGAGTGCCCGGATGATCGGCATCGAGCAGCTGGGTTTGTATTTTCCGACGAAAGCGCTCCTTTTGACGGTTACTGCTTTTATTATATTGTTCCTCGTTATTTCTGCCTTCACCCTTATTTTGATTAACCGCAACCGGGTGCTGGAGCTGCTCAAGGGATCAAGCAAACCCAAGAAGGAGCCAAAGGCATCCTTGCTGGTTTCTCTGTTTGGCATTCTCTTGCTGGCAGCGGGCTACTACGGAATCGATAAGAGTCTTACGCTCGCGGCGGTGACGGGAATTGCAGGCACTTACTTCTTCTTCACGCAAATCACGGTGCTCGCGTTCCGTTTGCTGAAGAAAAGCCGGCGCCTGACATGGCGCGGCACGAATCTGATCTGGATTTCGGAGATGGCTTATAAAATCAAAGACAATGCGCGGATATTGTTCATGGTAACCGTGGTCACTTCCATCTGCTGTATGGCGGTAGCTTTCATCATGTCGGTGAATTTGAGCAACCAAAGCAAGTACAAGGAAGATCCCTATTCGATCCGGTATTTCTTGAATGAACCGAACCAAGATCAAGCAGATTTGATATCCATTGAACACAAGCTTAGTGAGGAGGGGATCAAATATCGAATCTTCTCCACCGAATCCTATTTGGCCAATGCATCGGGTCGCAAAACAAATGTGTCTATTATGCCGGCGGAAAGTTACGGTCATATTGCGCATGAGCTCGGCCTGGCTGAGGCAGGGACTCTGCAGGGGAATCAGGCAGTGTTGGTCCAGTCGGACAAAGAAGCGAAGAACAACCCGGATTGGGATAAGGGCACCCATGTAACCCTTCATGATCCGAAAGCCAGGCTGCAGATTGTGAAGGAAATACGGACTAAGCAGGAAGTCTCGCCGGTTTCGGGTACCAATCTTCTTATCGTGAACGGGACGCTTTACGAACAATTGAGGAAGCAAATTCCGGAGGAGAAAAGCTACTGGATCGATTATGCGTACATTTTCATGATTCCGGCCTGGAATGGAGGCATCGCTCCGGGTAGGAATGATGAGGAATATAAAGTAGGCATGGAGCTCGAACGGTGGAACGAAGATCGGATTGAAAAAGGGGAATCGATACTTCCGATGACGACCCGGGGCGGCATGTACGCCACGCATGAACAATCCGTTTCCATGATGAGCTTCATTGGCATATTCATCGCTTCCCTGTTATCGGTTTGTTCGGCAAGTTTTCTGTATTTCAAACTGCATTCCGAGCTTAGGCAGGATCAGCGTATCTACACTTCAATGTCCAAAATCGGCTTGAGGACATCAGAAATGGGCAAATCGGCGACCATTCAAATTGCGGCTTTGTTTTTCATCCCCATATTTGTTTCCGCGATCCAGACGCTGGTTGTGCTCAACCGTGTACGTGAAGGTTTCGGTCTGGATGATGTCAATCAACCCGTGTTCATTGCTTCGGCCGCTTTTCTGATCATTCAAGCCGTCTATTTCCTTCTGGTCTGTTCGCGTTACATCCAGAAGCTGAAGCGGGTGATGGTGTAATGAAAGTGGGTATGGAAATGAAGAGAATCGACATATTGGATTACTTGCGCGGATTTGCGCTGGTCGGCATTATTTTTATTAATATTTTTCAAATGATTCCATATATCCATGTTCCGAAGGAGTACGGCTTTTGGAACCACTTGGAGCAGGGGATTTTGAAATTCATCGATATGGCGGTGTATGAAAGGTTTTATACGATTTTCAGCTTTTTGTTCGGCGTGGGATTCTTCTTGTTTATATCCCGCGCCCGCGCCCGGGGGGACAAAGCGTATCTTTTATTCGTGCGGAGATTGCTGATACTGTTCGTGTTTGGATTCATACACCATCAGTTTCAACCCGGGGAAGCTCTAATGCTGTATTCGATTTTGGGGTTGCTGCTTCTCCCTTTGTATCGATTGAAGCCAGCCTGGAATTTGGCCATCGCGATCATCCTGCTGGTTTCCAGCGTATGGCTGGGTTCCATCGGGATGAGCCTAAGTATGTTCGTGTTCGGCCTCTGGGCCGGACAATGCCGCATATTCGAGCAGGTCGATCGTTACTCCAAAAGATGGATTACCGTTCTGGTGATATCTCTTGTTCTCATCCCAGCGGGGTTATGGGCTCAGCAAGAAATCCTTGACCGGACAGGCATGGTGGACACGGCGATGGTCGTAGGAAGCCTTGCGGAAGACGTTTTTTACGTGACTTCGCTCACCCTGCTTCTACAGCATTCATGGATGAAAAAATGGCTTATGCCGCTGAGTAAGCTGGGGCGTATGGCACTGACGAATTATTTGATGCAGACCGTATTGATTTTAACGCTGGATGTGGTGCTGGATCTGAGCCATCATGCCTATTACTTGATCTTGGCCATGATCGCCACCGAGATTCTATTGCTTCAAATGCTGTGCAGCTTTCTGTGGCTCAACCGCTTTGCCATGGGACCGCTCGAATGGCTTTGGCGTCTTGGAACTTATGGAAAAATACCGGAACACTACAGAAAGAACAAATCTGAACAAGCAGGAAAAATATCCTTTTGAACAACAGCTTTCTTGAAATTGTGCCTGTTCTCCGCTACTCTTAGATCATCTCTCGGATACCGGTGTCTTGCGTAAAATTGAAGATAACGGGGAAGAGACAAGCGGAGGATGGGTTATGCGAATCAGTTTGAAATGGAAATTCACCGGCTTTTTAGCCGTTTTGCTCATATTTGCGATCGGATTGCTCAGTTTCCTTATCCTTCAAGGGATATCAAGCAACCAAAAGCAGCAGTTGGAACACATGATGGAACAGCAATCCCAAGTGGCATCCGACCGGATTCGGCAGCTGTACGTAACAGGCACCCAGGTGGACGCCGAGACATTCATGCGTTTGCAAGGGCCGGCGTTGGCACGCGAGCTTGGTACGGTCAGCGGAATGAGGGTCATACTGTATGATGCAAAAGGAAAACAAACCGGAGACTCTCTGATCATGGCGGAAAAGCCGGATGTTCAGCGTGCTCTCCGTTTTGCATTGCAAAATAAAATCGCTTATGAGGAACACGGCGAAATACTGGAGTATTTATCTCCCGTTCCAAGTGAGCAGGGACAGCTTGGCGTTATCCATTTTCAGACCTCAGTCAGCAGCCAGCACGCATTTTACCGCAGTATGCAAAATTTGTTTGTCATTGCAGGCGCTGTTGTTCTGGGTATCTCCTTTATCTTCGGATGGATTTATATGAATCGGCAGGCCACCGCAATAGATCGTTTGAAAAAGGCGACCGACTACATCCGAAAAGGGGATTATCTGGAGCAGCCCAGCCTGCAACGAAACGATGAACTGGGGGAGCTGAGCAGCGGGATTTTCGATATGAACGTGGCCATTCAGGCCAATGTGAATTCGTTGCAGGAAGAGCAGGCGAAGCTGCTTCTAACGCTGGAAAAGCTGCGCCAGCTGGAAAAGCAACAGAAGGATTTTATCCATAACATCAGTCATGAATTCAAGACGCCGCTGACCTCAATTCGTGCGTACGCGGATCTGTTGCATATGTATCCGGATGACCCGGCTCTTATACAGGATGCTTACGCATCCATCACGAAAGAAGCCGGAAGATTATATGATCTGGTGGAGCGTGTGCTCCATCTGGCAGCATCCGAGAAGTATGAATTCGATCACCACCCCGAGGAGGTTGAGCTCCAGGAGCTGCTTCAAGACATAAGTTCCAGAATGAAGGGGAAAGCAGAACAATTTGAAATATCCCTTCATACGGAACTTCGGCCGTCAAGGATCATCGGGGATCGCAATAATTTAACTCATATTTTTATTAATTTGCTGGATAATGCAATTAAGTATAACGTTGCCGGGGGAGCGGTAACGATGATGAATAAAGTCGTGAACGATCATGTGGAAATCCATTTCCGCGATACGGGGGTCGGCATTCCGGAAGATCGTCGAGAACTGATTTTCGAGCCGTTTTACACAGTGAATCATGACCGGGCGCGGAAGTCCGGCGGCAGCGGTTTGGGTTTGGCACTGGTGAAACAGCTTACGAAGCAGAATCACGGTGAAATCAGTGTGGAAACTCCTTTAGAGGGACCAGGAACAGAGTTTGTGGTTACATTTCCGCTCGCAAATGAGAAATGTTTATAAGTTGGAAACATTTCGATAATTTTTAGAAATGATTGATCTTTATACTGAAGAACAGTTAGAGACGAACGAAAAGGAGGGGCCGCGATGCAAAAAAATAGATGGAAAACTCGCTTGGGCATAGCGGTGATGATTGTCATGCTGGCAGCAGTGACCGGATGTAACGGTAACGGCAGCGGGAAAGTGACAGTCAAGACCCCTCCGATTCGGGAGGCAAACGCCAAGGTAGAGCTCAAACGGATTGATCGTCAGGATGATTCTTATGGATTGGCATGGTTATCCGATACGGAGATTATCAGCACGAAATCGCCGCTCTGGAAGGAGAGCGAACTGTATGCTCACTCGCTCATCAAGGAGAAAGATCCGGACCGGCGGCTCGGTGTGGAGAACGCTATAACGGTAAATCCTTCCCCGCTTCGCACGCATTTGTTCGTCAGCAACCGAATGGAAGCCTCGTTTGTAAATATGAAGGATGGAATAAAAACGCCGCTCGATATCAACGACGGAACGTATTCCATTTTGAATGGCGACGTGCGGGGTGCATGGTTGGGAGAAGAAGGATATGTTTTAGCAGTAACCTACGGACTCGGCATAGCGGAGCTGGATGGAAGGATAACACCGATTCTTAAAATGAACGGCCGGCAGTTTCCGGTTAAAGTCGAATCCGCTCCAGACAAATCGATTCCGGATGGATACCTGGTATACTTCATCGATCAGGCGCACTCGCTCTATAAGCTGAGGGTTGTCACAGGTACACAAAGTCTGCCGATGTCTAAAGGAGAACCCGAGTTGATTCGTCAACATGTTGCGGACTTCTCCGTTTCCCCGGATGGAAACCATCTGGCACTTTCGGTGGAAACCGGGGATAACAACAATACGCTGACTCTTATGCAGAGGGATGCCCCGCTCAAGGAGACCATTGTGGCGGAAGGACGGCTGGCGAGACAGATGTCCTGGTCGCCCGACGGCTCCAAACTTGCGTACTCCTTGTTCAACTTGGAGAGGGGAAGCTCCGGTCTCTATGTCATGGATACGAAATCAGGGTATATGACATTGGTATCTCTATATCCCAATTTGAAAAGTCTCCTGGTATGGAGTCCTGATAGTAACCTCCTGATGATGAGCCAGGAAAATCCGGAGATGAATCTGACTACCGAAAATACCAAGCTAATGACCGAAATATACCGGTTCAAATGAAAGGAAATGAAAAGGGGGGCATGATGTTGAAGTTGAAATCCGTTCAATTGCTGCTGTTACTGGTGACCGCGCTTATGGCGTCAGGCTGCGGCAATCAAAAAGAGGTAACCGTTCAAAATCCCGCGAACCAGAAGGAGCCACAAGAAAATACGGCGCAGCAAGATAACCAAGAGGATACCTTGGAGCAGTTCAAGCTGTTGGCTTCCCAGGTGAAGGAACCAGGCGAGGTCATCGCATTTTTGGATGCGAATATGCCCAAAGTGAATTCGGAGCAAGGGGATCAATTATTCATGGAGCTTGAGAAATTTTACGACCGGTATGTGCCCAGCTTGAATGATAATTTTTTAACGATGCTGTCCAAACCGGAAACTGCCCAGAAAATGAATGAGATCGGATATCCTATGGATATCAACAACATTAAAGGCGATGATACCCTGAAGCAGTGGCTGCTGGATCAACAGAAAGGCGGTCTTGCGCTGGGGAATACGGAAGGACAGTTTTACTGGAAGGTTGACTATAAAACGCTGCACAAATATGACAAGTACGTCTCTAATGATATCAAGAGTTATATTGCCTTGAAGGCTCTGGAGACGGAAAAGAACTATTTCGAGGATGGAACGATCGCCATTACAAGAGAAGAACTGGGAGACCGGATCTTAAAGGCGGAGTATTATCTGACCGAGCATCCGGATGGACTCCGGGCCAAGGAAGTTCTGCAAATCTATAAACAATATCTGAACACATATTTGACCGATTACCGTTACGATGCCATTGATGATAAGACCTTAAAGCTCTTGCCTACCGTTAAAAAGAGCTATCAAAGCTTTATGAGCGAACATCCCGACTCGAAGACGACTATCCTGGTCAAAAAATACCTTGAAGTGATCGATAAGAATAAAGATGTCATTTACCAAAAAGGAACGGACAGCATCATGGGACCACCAAAGGAAGATATTCAATCCTTCTGGGATTCGCTCGAAATGAAGGTTGATAGTTTGTTCGTCTCCTAATATGAAAAGACGCGGATTTAACCGCGTCTTTTTTTTGTTGTGCATGAAATTGTTTTTACCTATCAAGCATTTAAATCTTTGATGCTGCAACCTATCCGTAGGATAGGACGACAACGATAGTAAGGGCATTACTGCTCAACATTATAAAGGAGTTGTTGGATATGTTAGACCATCTTTTTCAGAAGATTGATGGAAGTTATGGGGAGGACGCATTTTTTATGGGGCTGGCGTTCAAGTTCGAGAAAGGGATAGCGATTATTGATAAACATTTCGATGAAGAAATCGCCGACGGCTTCATTCTTGAGTGGGTCAGCTTTATGGAAATGGCACATCCAATATCCGTTGTGTGCAAGGATACAGATGAACTTTTTTTAATTCTGAAGGAAGTTGCCCTGTAAATAACAGGGCTTTTTCTATATTTAAAAAGGATTAATTGGATACGACAATTTTATGAAAACTCCTTATATTACAGTAGTCTCTCTATCCATCCATATAGTTTCAACGGCTGGAACAAAAAAAGTTTAGAGAGCATTATTTTCACTTATATTGAACTGCGAGGTGGTATTTTTGAAATGCCCATGCGGCAGGTTTATTACGAAACAAGCTCTTGTTCTAGCGAACATATACGAATGTACGGAAGTCAAATGTATTCACTGCCTATCCGATCACCTAAATGTCCCATACCAAGAACTTTTGGATCGGTACATGGGAATATATGATTGCCGTCCATGTGCTCAAGACAAGAAAAAGGAGGAATTAAGAAGGAAGCTACTGGGATTAGAATAATGTACATGACAAGGGGACGGGCTAGAGATGGAACAGTTGGCGGGAGACTTCGTGAAATGCATAAAATGTGGATTTCGGTTTGTGACATCTAAGGCAAGGGAGAATTATCATCTGGAAGAATTAAAAGGAGAACCTTTGCTCTGTCTTCATTGTATTGGTGAAGTGACCGGTAAGGTGATGAACAAGTTTGGATATCTAGTCAAGTTTGAAGACTTGGAACCGTCGAACCACAGAATGCAGTCGATTCCCAGGGCTATAACTGGATGCAGACCATGCATGAAGAAGAGAAATTCGTTTTGAAATCAAACAGAAGTGAAGCGTAAAAAATACAATTCATCAAGTGTAAATATTACACTTCAAACCCATGCCTGATGTGTAATTTCTACACCCGAAGTATATCAAGTGTAAAAGATTATTAAGAGAAGGAAGTAAAGAAAGTTTAGGCACAATGGCTATTCTGAAGGGAGATAGAACATGAGAGAAGAACAAATGAATTCTACTGAAAGCGACGTAGATCAGGTCGTTGAAGTGAATGTAGAGGATCTCGATGGAGAGGTTATCGAAGATTTCACCCAACAGTTATCCATAAATGGTCAGTTTATATACAATGCTCGCAATGATGGTGTGATACTCATTGTAGAGAATTTGGGTTTCGGTGACGTGTATGTAAGCGACAAACCGTACGCTAAAGTTGGAGAGGAATCCCATAGACTTGTGTTCAAAGAACAACGTGCTTTCCAGACCGATCAACTGTTCTTCACGTCAGCAAGTCAACCCGTGGTGTCCATCATCGAAGTGAAATAAACGACTCAACGGAGATGCATGAATTCTTGTACGCAAGTCGGTTAAGAGCATGCTCTTGGTAACTTATATTGTTACCGAAGTCAGAAACCTACGAAGAGGAGGTGACGCAGATGCGTACGGATAAGATTAGCATTCAAGATATATATGCCTCTATCCACGCCACTCTTCGGGAAGATCCTGAGACTCTGAGTTTGCTAGGTTTGACTGCTGCCACTCCTTTAGAGGAAGTCTTGCGATTAACATAGCCGACCGGGTATCCGAGTTCTTTGATGATCAATTCATCAGGGGTCTGACGAAAGGAAGTGCGTTCAAGGGGAGGATGTCACAAGCTCTAAAGCTGATGACATCGACTCAGGGAACAGCTACAAATTCATTGCCCAAATAGCATTCACTATTGGGTTAGATGAAAATTAATAAGGAGGTCTCTATTTTATGGGAGTTACCAAAAACAAGAAGATGCTGATTAAGGGTGCGGGTAAGTTCATGGCAAAAATTCCGAATTGTGATGACCTCATCACAATCGGTACACTAAACAACATGAAGCTGGATATTCAGCTTGACATGCAAGACATTGAGGGTGGAGATTCCAGCGTATCCCTGGATACTTTACTTCGCAAGAAAACCATTGACATTACCGCGGAATCCGCTAAATTTGACCTGAATATGGTTCGTCTCGTACTCGGTTCTAAGCTGCGTGAAGGTGTTTCCGGTGCGGCATATAGCATGGTGACCGAGACCGTTAATGTACCATCGTCGTCTCCGTACCAAGTAACCTTATCGCATGTTGCTCTTGCTTCTCCTGCGCCAAAGGCCTATGAGGGCAATGTTGGTGGGTCGGACGTGACCGCAGACGTGTCTGTTTCTGGTGATATCGCGGTCTTTGATATGGCTCTTGCAGGTAAGCAGGTCGTGATTGTGTACGCGGTTGGTCAATCAGGTGTGACTCAAGATCCGGATGGTTTCGTGTGGGTTCTGGAGGAAAAACATACCGTAAAACAAAAAGGATCTGACTTCACGGTTGACCTTGCATACGGATCTAACCTGAATGTTGATCCTCAGATTTCTGTCCGTACACTAAAAGAAAACAAACTTCTGAAGAAAACGACGAGTGCTTCTCCAACGGAAGAGCAATACGTGATTAACGGTGGGGTGCTGAAGTTTAACTCTGCTCTGAAAGATGTGGACATCTACGTCAACTATAAGCGCAATGAAGTCGTAGATATCTTGGATATCACGACGAAAGACATTCCATTGACAGTGCATGTCGTACACGACGGTCAGTTTGAACAGAAGGATGGCACAATTCAGGGCTATCAAACTGAACTGTATCAATGCCGCGTAAAGTCCAACTTTACTCTTGACGCACAACGTCAACAAGCCTCTACACATAGCATTACACTAACGGTAATTGATCCTGAACGCGTCGACGGAAAGCTTGGTTCTATTAAGCGCTACGAAGCAGGTCAAGTACAAGGCGTCGATTGCTAATTAACGAAGACCCTCCACGGAGGGTCTTTTACATATGCGTTGTTATTTTTTAGCATTTATTACTTAGAATGTGCTGTGAGATGGCTTGTTGGAATTCCCCCGCCCAGGGTCATCTCGTATGACTTTATTTTGGGGGACAAATCAAAGGGGGCTTTTGAATGAGCGACAAAGAATTCGTAATTCCACGTTCGGGCGAAACGAATATACCGCGTGATCATGAACTTGAAGAACAGGTAGCAGAACAACCATCTGCCGCAGCTAATCCAGAGGACAGCAAAAAGGCCATTACACAGGATGAAGCTGATATTCGCGAGAAAGTTTTTTTTGAGGAAGATGAAAAAATTCGGCTCCGTGACGGAAAAACATACTACATTCCGCCGCTCGGCCTAAAGGATGCGCGGAAGCTCATGAAAAAGCTAAACACCATTGATAACGGTGTCATTATCGCTAACTTGATCCCGGAGGGCAGTGAAGACGAGGACCGATTCGAAGAGCTGATGGAAGTACTGCTGATGGCGTTCAAGCCCTACTATAAAGACATGACGACCGAGCATCTCGAAAATTATGTGGATCTGGAATCGGCTAAAAAGATCATCGATTGCATGATTGGTCTGAATGGCCTAAAAAAGTCGTTGTAACCTCTAAGGAAGAGGAAGAGGACTACGAGAATAAGCAGCCGGTAGATTGGGCGAACATCTTCTTCAAACTAGCGCATTACTGCAACTTGAAAAAGCAGGATGTCTGGGATATGACCCTACCTCAGTTGGGTTACTACTTAGAGCAGTGCAATGAACATATTGAATTTACAATCAAAGTATCTTCCATGTCACTTGGCGGACTGGGATTATTCGGCGGCGGTATGACGACCGAACCGATTCAGGATGAAGAGAAATATATCGATGGATACAAGATTGCTGAGGCTGAAGACATGAACTTCCTTGCTCAGTTGCTATAATTCTTTGCAAACTTCTGTCTGCTCCTGAATGGAGGGGGCAGGAGTTTTATTATATAGGGGTGGTGAGAATCCATGAATAATAACCAAACTGACATCATCTTGGAGATTCAGAAGTCAGTAGACAGCATGATCCGACTTGGGCAGAATTTAGAGACATTAGACTCTAGATTTGGCCGGTTAAATCAACGCATTGCTACCATGCAATCATCATTTGATGGATTAGATCGGCAGATATCCGGTCGGAGTGGTAGTAAGCTTCAAAATCAATTCCAGCGTAAAGCCAATGACCCGCTCCAAGATGACGAGACGAGAAGCGGCCACGCGTGGAGCAAAAGTTCTAATCCGGGATCAGCATTCAAAAAAAAGATCGAACGAACTACAGAGTCCTTCAATGATCATTTAAGCCGCAATTTGCAAAAAGAACTGGACAGCCTTAACAAAATGATCGATGAGATCGAATTATCGCCGTCAGCTAAATTGAAGCGTTATCTGAATAGCCAAATGGATCTGTTTAATAGCAAGCTCATCCAAAAAATCCGCGAGCAAGCACATGTTCAAATGAATTCATTGTTGCAGGAAATATCGATGATTCAATCAATGGATAAATCTATGAATCTCA
Organism: Paenibacillus dendrobii; assembly: GCF_009807035.1. Taxonomy (GTDB): domain Bacteria; phylum Bacillota; class Bacilli; order Paenibacillales; family Paenibacillaceae; genus Paenibacillus_AQ; species Paenibacillus_AQ dendrobii. Next base: position 1,326,250 of record NZ_WUBI01000001.1, on the reverse strand, counting down.
GTCCATCCGCGCTTAACGCAACCGGGGGTGGGGCAAGTACAGCCGGAAGTAAAACAATTACCGAAACGGATTCCAAACAGGGAAACACCGTAGAAACTACGGCAAAAAAGGAAAATCAGACGAATCCGCTTGGTCTCCATGTAGCAGCATTCAATTCGATACGCAATATGCTATCCGGAAAATATCCGGACGTTACGATGGCAGTCTTGAATAAGGCTGCGGAGACCTTCCAGAAAACACAGGCGGAGACAGCTAAGATGACCCAAAGCCTGATGTTCAAAAAAGATTATCAGACGAACCATACTGATGGAAGCAGCACCGTAGACATGTCCAAGATAAACGCGACAATATCGAATCTTCAATCATTTATGCGGCAGCAGTCTGCTTATTATGGAACAGATTATTACGAGCTTTTTCAAGTCGGAAACATGGGCGCTAATGCACTGCAAGATCCAGTCGAAATCAAAAAATTCATTCAGTTGACAGCCCAGTTGAAAACATTAAATCCTAGCAGCAGCAGTATCAACATCGCTAAGGGTCTGGAGTCTGTTAAGTCGCAGTTTGGCTTGGAAATGGCGGATATGCAAAAACAGGTCGCTGAGCCGCTGGCTGTGATATCCAATCTGACAAGCACCCCTGTTGAACAACTTCTGAATTCAGTTAAACGAGTTGGTTCCACCATGAGCAGCGCGGACAACAATCCCACAACCGCAGCTGTTTTGGCTGGAGCGTCCGTCCGCGCAACCTCTTTCAATGAGGGGAACGTCAGTAAAGTTTACAGTGATATGTTGAAGAAATTGGAGTCCGAAAAAGGCATGAACCTGCTAAACCAGCTGGGACTGAAGACTTCCAATATCGATGCTCAAACTGGAATCGAGTCGAATAAGTCGGGTGATGAAATCATCCAGGATTTATCCAAGACTTTAGCCACAAAAGACGAGAAAACCAGAAAAGATACTTACAATTCTCTGTTCGGATCATCCGGCTCTTCAAAAGATGCGGCTGCGATGAACGAGTTAATGAATAATTTTATCAAAATGAATGAAGCAGTGAAGGAAGTTACGAATGATGGACTAGGGACCAAGTACAAAGAGATGATCCAGAAATCGTTGTCTAATCCGATGGTAAACGCTAATCGGGCACAGCAAAAATTCACGATCGCTTTTGATGCCATTGTTCAAGAACTTACCCCATCCATTAATAAGGTATCTTATGCCTTTATGAACATGGCTAGCTTCGTTGAGCGCAATGCCCTGTTGTTTGCCAGATTAGGCGAAGTGATATCCAATGTGATGATCGGCATGCTGATGTTGAAAGGGATTAAGTGGGGCGCCGGTAAGATCGGTAAGGATGTCGGGGCTAATTTCGAGACTCAACGGATGCGCAGCGGATTTCTCGGAGGAATCTCCGCATTAGAGGGAACGGGGCTTATCGGGAACGATATTAAAGGGCTGAGCCGTAAATATGTTGGTCAGCTGCAGAAAAATCCGCTTCTGGACGGTTATATCAAAGAGATGAATTCGATGAATGAAGAGCAACAAAAACATTTAAAAAATTATATAACGACAAAAAATATGGATGTAAAAGATCTTCCTACGCTGTTTACAGCGATGAATGAAGCTAAAAACTGGTCGGCCCGTGAACCTCTTACCGAAAATGAGAAGTTTGACAGACAGAAGCAGTATAACAATCGTTTGGCCACTCGCCCAGACTCGGCTAGTTTCATTCATCCCGCTTTTATGTCATCGATGTTAGGGGGAACAACCGATAGCACTACCTACAGTAATTTCCGTAGACATACGCCAGGATATGCTGACTTATCTGATAAATTAACCAGTATGAACCAAAAAGAGTTTCGAGGCTTTGAAGACCATCTGGCAGATCGAAACCGAAACGGCCTTCCTCCGGTGAAAAACTATCAAGAATTATCCCAGGCACTCGTTGCATATGAAAAGACACAGAGACAAGCGGATGCGGCGGCGCGACAAGCGAGCCCTACATTTGGCACTTTATCGAATGCCATTAGAGGCGTAAACAGTGAAATTTCGCGTACGCAAGCGTTGCGAAATGGATTTAAGCAATTTCTAAAGGATATTCCCGATCTTGGTAAAGGGGCAGCGGTTTCTCTTAAAAATCTTGCCGGGGGAATAGCAAAGCTTGCGCTGGAGATTGCTTCTGCAATCGGGCTTGCCCAAGCTGGAAAATCAATGATGGAAAATTTCACATCGACGGATGACCAAAGGAAACTTAACCAAGCTGATGCACTTGATAGTAATGCAAAAGATTTTGCAAATACGCTCCGGATCGATGGTAAAGGGGATCAATGGAGCGGAGAAAGTATAGGTAATATGTTGTTTTCCATGTATGGATCAGCCATGAATGGAATCTCTAGATTCTTTGGAGCTACCGAAACTCACTATGGAGTTGGAAATCAGTTCGATCTTTACAACAAGATGATGAGTGACTACAACTTTAATGGGAGTATGTATGATTTTGCCGAATATCTTAAGCAAAAAGGAGAAGCTGAGGGTAAGACTTCAGAGGACTATGTTAGAGAGTGGTATGCCAAAAGTGAGGATGGAAAAAAATCTGCGAAACTCCGTGAAGAAGCTGCGTCCATGCAATACAAAGACGCTCAACTAAAAGCAACGGAAGAAGAAAAACTACAGAAAATTGCGAAGCAAAACTATGAGGAAAAATACAAAAGTGGCAATGATGCAAACTTGGTTAATGAAAGTAGCGTAAAGCAGCGCGTGAAGGATAAATTGTCGGATGTTAAAAATCGAAACAATCTTGAAAATCTTCGAGCGTTGATGAGCGGAATGAAGACGGATTCTGATGAGTACCTCTCCATGCGGAGGGGACAAATTACGAAGCTGCGTCAGGTTTTAGATGAAGAGTTAGCCACTATTGATAAATATATTTCTAACGCGAAAGCCATCATGGCGAATTCAGATCCCAGTTCCGAGCAGTATAAGAATGCTTCTGAATCATTGATCCGATTACAAGAAATAAAACAGAAAGTTCAGGACGATGGAGAAGCAGAGATTAATCAGGAAGAGTTTCAGCAACGACAGGATGAATTCCAAAAGAATACGAACAAAGTTTCCAGGGAGCTGCAGAAAATTGATCTGCTTTCACAAGCCAAGGAATTGGCCGCAGCTAACAATATGGACACGCAATCACAAGCCTATCTGGATGTGATGAAGAAAATTGCCTTAAACAAGTTAGCATCGATGAAATCAGAGCTGGAGAACCTTAAGGCTATTCAGGCTTCTGGTGACCAAACCAATGAAAAGGCGATGCAGATTTTACAACTTCAAAATAGCATTGCCGGCGAGCAATCCAAAATAAAAGATTATAATCTTGCATCGATTGGCATTGGTGCACAAAAACTGCAAGAACATAACTCTGAACGGGAGAATGCTCTTCTTCGACTGAAACTTATGGCTGGAAATCCTGACGATGATTCCCCGGTTCTGCGAAATAAACGGATCGCGAATGCCAAAGCGGAGATTTCGGAGATTCAATCCATTATTAGCAACTTGCAACAGAGATTGACGAAGAACATAGAAGCTGGAGAGGCAAGTACGATCCAGGCTCAAATTCGCGACTTGCAGAAACAGTCCCTTCAAGCTCAGTTAGGAATTTTGGATGAACTGAAGGGTTCGGCAGGGACATTCAATCTCCCTGATGGGGTAACGGCAATGACCCGCTACGAGTACCTTACTCGACAAGGAACTCATAATACAACAACTGTTGGCATGGGGGATGTTACCGTCAACATTACATTACCAAATGTAACAAACACGACAACCCCTCAACAGTTGCAGAGCATTGGTCAAGGGATAGGTCAAGGCTTCAGCCAAGGTCGAATTGGCGGCGTACGTACTCAACTTGGAGGTAACCCTACGATTAATTACCGCAGTCGTTACGCGTGATAAGAAACCATTGCCCCGCCTTATATTGAGGTGGGGTAACTTTTAGGAGGTTGTTGCATGACACAACAGAACACATTGCAATCCGAAGATGCCGTCTATAAGAAAAAGTTGTTCTACGATAACGGGATGAAGTTCACGGAGGTCAAAGCAAAGCTTATTACCGAATATAAGCCACCAACTCCATCCCTCAAGACTCATGTGAACCAAACGCTGGCCTCATCTGCGGGACTCGTTCAAAATGGAACTTCACATTATAACGCTACTCTTACGATGCTCTTCTATTCTAAGAAAGAATATGCAGACTGGCTGCAGTACATTGGTTCGCAGCATAAGTATTTCGATGAAAAAGGAACAGTGTATATCGGAATCATTACGGGAGAGCCCGATGTTAAAACTGCCGAAATGGAGACCAAGTACATTGTCACCATTGGACTCTCCCTCGTAAGAAAGCAGGAATTCGAGTACAGATACAAGACAAGGTTTATAGATATCGACGCTCATTGGGCAGAAGACTACATCATAGAAATGCAGCAATTGGGACTCATTGCAACAAATTGGACTGGCGACGGGGAAGAGGTAGATTACTTTAGGCCTGATGATCCAGTCACGCGGGCAGAGTCCGTGACCCTGCTTATGCGTACTTATCGCTACGTAGATAAGCTTCTGAGGGGGTATTGATGTGAAACGTTGGATTGATGTGGATGCACTTGACTGGTTCTATCGCGACACGTTAGACATGACAAGACTAAAAATAGATGCAGACGGCACGGATGTCCTACAGGGAATGACTTACAATGTGTTCGAAACGGGTCAGGGAAGAATCGTCAAAAGGTTCATCACCGTTGAAGGTCAGCAGGAATTTCTCATTCCCGAATACAATTACAGCGCCAAAAATCCCGTATACATTATCGTAAACGGAGTTGAGGTAGTTCCGGAGTCGATCGAAACCGGAAAAATAACGCTGACCAACCCTCTATCTTCAGGCATAGAGGTCGTTTGCATCGCTTATGGTAATCCTGCAATGAAGCGTGATGGATGTTTGGATACGCCTTATGAAGGCTGTTCGAACTACCATCACCCATACGCAGCATTAAAACATAAAGATACCTACTTCTTTAGCTTGAACCATGCGCCTGAGACGTGTACCGTACTTGGCGTAAAGCTTAAAAGGCTTATCGTTAACATCAAAGCAGGGGATGATGTTACAACGGAAATTAGAAATGCACTGGGATTTCAAAGAGATAAATTCGTCATACATGAAGGGATCGTATATCTTCCCTACCAATACAATGGGTTTCCAGCCGTTATTGGTTATAACGCCAATATCAATGGGGTTAATAAACGTACCGTTGAAACCGTCATTGTAGAGTCTACTTGCGTCCGATTGAACGATAGGCTATTCCCTAATGTGAATTTGCGCAGAGGAGAATTCTTTGGTTTGCTGTATAACCTGCTTTCCAATTTGCACAATCGCTATACAGATACCAAATTGGAACTGAATCCATCTCCGCAAAGAAATATAGCAGACGGGGCTTCTCTTGACTCTAAATGGTATGCGAAGCAAGTCAGAACTCTTTTCGATGAGAAGTTTATGGATGGATGCTATGTTTTTCCCCTCTATGCGGATGATAAGTTCGAGGGCCAGGAATGTATGACACGAGCTGAAGCAGTAACTTACTTGAACAGGTTTATTGAGTGGGTCACTGAGAAATATAGATAAGGTAGGTGATCATAAGTGGCATACGTATCGAATCTTAACTATCCCTCGGATCGGTTGATGCACGGGATCATGGAGCGTATCAACGCCTTGGGAAGCTCACCGAAGGTAATTATCGAATTGGACAAGTTGTCTTATGTTCCTGGAATCCGGAGAAAGTACGATGCTGCTCAATATGTTTACGATAGTGTAGTTCATGAGCAGCTATCAATTGATAAGGCGGAGAAACTCACCGATTACGTCGGTGGTGGTTTGGTGGACATACCCACGGAGCTGAGAAACTCAAGCATGTCCATGCCTATTCTATCGAGTAGCACGATGAGCGGACATAAGAATGATGATCTTCATATTAATGGCATGAGAATCACGGATTGGTTTGAGACAGATCCCAGGTGTTCGCGAAAGAAGCATAAGGGCATAGACCTTGACCTTGCGATTGGAGATCCCGTATATGCGGTTTGGGATGGTACAGTAACTTACGCGCAGAACAATGGCGGGTACGGTAAGGTGGTATATGTAAATCACGGTAACGGCTGGTCAACCCGTTACGCCCATTTAAGCAAAATCAGCGTAAACAAGGGAGAAAAGATATCTGCCGGGTCAGCATTGGGGCTAGGCGGGAATAGTGGTCACATCATTACTTCCGGTGGCGGGGATGGTTCTCATTTGCATTTCGAGGTGAGGAAGGATGACGTGCCGCAGAATCCGGAGCCTTTTCTCCGTGGAAAAAAGACGGTTCAAACGCCATCTAAGGGCAAGGTCACAACGGGTTCAGGTACGGCAGAGCATGTGCAATTTCACGTGGAGGCAACGGCATATATTGCGGCCTGTCCCGGATGCATAGGGATTACACGCGGCGGCACGGATGTTCGGGTATGGAAAAATTGGAAGATCATCGCCGTAGATCCCTCCGTCATTCCACTGAAGAGTACCGTTGAACTCATCGTAGACGGCGTAAGCTGGGGGGATTACTTAGCCGACGACACCGGTGGGGATATCAAGGGTGATCGTGTTGATATTCTTATGGAGACGAATGCGAAAGCCTTGAAATTCGGTCGTCGAGATATCGTTGTGCGAGTCAAGACATGGGGAGATGGTAAAGCTAGAGGATCCGGTGAAACCGGTACTCCCGTAAGCACTCAACCGATGCAGGAATTGGTCACCTACCAGGTCAATAAAACAACAACGCAGCAGACTTACTTCAAAGATTTTAATACGAAGCCAGTGCTAGACCCTAAGAAGTACACATCATTAAACGGCTCAACTCAGTTCTACGTCAAAGATGGCAGCAACCAAGTGAACGTACTGGGATTCAAGGGAACTGCAGGAGCAGGAGTCAAAAAAAACATAACATTTGAGCATGATTGGTTCAAGAACGGAAACCTTGGCTGGGCCTATTATACAGATCTTGATATGGACGATGTAATCACGGTAAAGGTAGATGATTACGTGCTCGCCACGATTAAAGGAGTATCCGCAAAAAACGGAATCGCCTACCCTCCGTCCATTCCAATTCCCAAAGGGCATCATAAAATCGAATTTTCGCTAGCGAACTCCTCCAAAGCCTCTACAGGTATATTTGGTATTCTGTATCTAAAAGCCAATGAATTTGACGTTGAGACTGTGGAACAGAAGCAGGTTTGGAGCTTTGAGGATGAAATGAATTCAGTTAACAACTGGACTCCATATGGCACGGTCATTCAAAAGGATAAAGGCGATGTTCAATTCATCTCTACCAACGGTGGTGAGGCAGGAATTGAACGTCTAGGCAAGATTAAAAAGTTCCCATTCACGATGTATTTTAAGATCAAAGTTGCTGCCAACACCAAGGCGAAAGTTGTTGTAGGTAATGGCAATAAAGCTTTTTTATTGCATATTACAGATGATGACGTATACTCGCAGGGCGGCGGTTCTTATCGTAATGATAACAAGTTGGACTTTGTCGAATACACTATGGTTTGTCATGATGATACGGACATGGATTTGTATATCAAGAAAAAAGATGTTTGGATGAACACAGGCATACGCGGTGTGGCTTTCGACTACACATACACAAGCAGGATTCTCTTTGCTGTTACAACAGGCTCCTTTGAACTGGATAGTGTAAAATACGCATTTAATGACTACGCCATTGAGCAATTTGCTACTCACATTGCGAATTCATATAAAGATAAGTGGTATGAAGTGGGTGATTTCGTATTCGAGGAAATGTTCACCCTGGATACCGATATTATGAGCTGGGAAATCAATACGCATCTTGATATGGCGTCTACGACGGCGAAAGTGACCCTAAACAATGCCAAAGGGATCTATTCTCCAACTTGGGAAAGAAAGCCTGAGTTCCCCGACTCGTACCAAGTGCTTGAATCTCCGCTAACGTATTATGAAGAAGGGGAACTTCGTCATGTCATCAGTGAAGGTACGCCTGTGAGGATCTATGCCGGGTACGGAGAAGAAGTCGTTAGGGTGTTTACGGGCTTGATCAAAGGAGAAATCGAAGAGGACTCGGAGAATCGAACGGTTTCTTTTAGTTGCGTTGACAGGTTCGACATGATTGAGGAGTTCGTATTTTACAAGCCTATGTCATATCCTCCTGAAGAGGCTTATGCAGGCGACAATGGTGCTTTTGCATGGATTAAGTCATCCGTCATCGAGGATATCGTCGTCGCGTCGGGGATGAGTGAGTGGAAAATTCATGCAGAGGACTTCATGAACCCGGACTATATTATTGAAGACACGGTATACATTGATGTGAATAAAGGTCAGAACACATTCATGAAGTTCAATAATGAAACGGGGGAGCTGGAAACGGTCAGCCAAGAGTCGATCATGACAGTAGGTGGTTGGCAAAATCCATTCGTAACGTCCGTCACATTTCCTGTAGGGACAAGGGCTTCGGACGCATTACAGTCATTAATGCAAGACATTCCATACCGTGCGTATTGCGATAGATACGGGACGTTCAGATTGATGAAGATGGATTTCTTGGACTACCCGGATTGGGCCGTGCAATCAGGCTCGAAGTGGGAATTCATGGACGGAGAAAACCTGCTATCCATGAGTTCCTCAACGGATTACTCAGGTGTAAGAAACCACTTAATGATTTCCGGGTCAACTGGAATGATCGAGCATTTTTTCGATAAAAGTCTCATTGTCGCAACGAAAGGGAACATCAGAACCGCAGGAGTGCAGCAGAATTGGTTGGACGAGAAGGATGAAGCTTCCATGCGCGGAGCCAAGGAGCTTGTAGCAAGTAAGATATTCTTCGATATCAAACGTCAAGCAAGAACCAAGAACGTAATTGTCAAAGGAAACCCGCTTATTGAAATTTTAGATGCGGTTTACGTATACGACAGTAAGACATACACCGCGAATTACTTCCTTGTGAAAGGTAACAGAATGGTTGGGAATGAACATGGCATTGTGAACTATCTGGAACTCACATGGGAAACTCTTACGAATCCCTCATCATGATTTTGAAGCAAGGAACAGTTACGTCTACGGCGATAATTGTTCCTTGCTTTTTCTTATAATGCAATGGAAGCGAGGTGGTTATGTTGGATAATCAGCAAAATTTCATGAACGCAAATGAGGTCTTTCCGATTATAGACCTCATTCGCAGGGAGTTAAATAAACAAGGTCTATATGCCGGCAGCGGTGATGATCTAAGCGTAATAGATAGAATTCTCCCGAATCCCGAAGTGTTAAATGTGGAGGCTTTCCGTGAAATGCAGGATTACCCTGCTCTTGTAACCAAGGTTGTGTATACCTATGACAACGGAACCATCGAGAAATTATCTATTCAAAGGGACGAGAGCCTGCTGATCTATGGATTCCTAATTGAAATCGAAGGACGCTCCCTTGTAAATGAAGAACTTGAGGCAGAGACAGACATCACTTCCTTCCGTACGATTCAGGGGACTTTGATCCGAGAAAACGGATTATTTAAGAATCTGAAATTAGAATATACGAGGGCGGTGTAACATGTCTAACGGAGCAAATTTTGCGAGTTATCTTGTTGGGGGGCGCCTGGATCCTCCTTTCATGCCTACGAAAACGGATCCTTATATAGAGGGAACGATCATTGAGTCGCAGGGAGGCAAGAATGACAGCAAACTTGTCGTTACCGAGGATTGCGAACTGCTGTCCATTGCTGTTGGAGTATCTGATTACGAACCGAAAGACTACTGGAATTTATATGTCGGTGATAAGCTAGTCTGCCGGAATATTTTCACCAAGGATGTTCCTGAAGGAATGTATTTGACAGCAGTTATTCCCTGCAAAGCAGGTACTCAATTCCATTTGGAATATTTTAATGTCGGAGGTAAGCCCAAGTTCGTGTGGGTCAATTATCAAATGCTGAAGTAGAAAGTAGGTGACAAAATGGCAGATTCTGCTTACCAGCCAACGCCCTGGGTCGACACGATGATTGAAGAGAGACACTTGTTAGATGGGCTTGTTGGCATTTGTCTGAATAACGGCTGGACGAAGGTAGCCGAATTTACGAAAGTGACATATCTCAATCGCCTTACAAAGCCAACGATTAAGAGGTTTTACCTGCCACTAGCGAATCCTGTGATTGAGATTCCGAAAACATTGCATGGTGATTACTATGTTTACCTTGATGGGGAGATTTGTCCAACATCTTATTATTCCGTTGTCAATAAGGATGAGAAGACGCTTCAATTAACGTTTCATGCCGGTGTGACGGGAATGGCGGCTATCTACTATAGTACCGTACAAGCTATGGATGATTTCGATTTTTACGTAGCCAAACATGTTGTGGTCAGGAATGCTTCCGGCAACCTGTTTGGATTTGCCCAGTTAGCTCATGTAAATACGTCGATCCTATACACAGGTTGTAAAGTTCCGTTTGTCATTTATGATCCTGATGCTGATTATGGGACTCAATTAAGACCACAGGACGAAGGCATATTTTCATGGGTTGTTCAAAAGGCTAATGAAGACGGCCTTTTCGAGAGATCTACCTTATATACCTATCAGCTGGAGAAGTGGATTGGTAACGGGAAGATGATGGCGGGGTGGGACAATGACGTTGATGGGGCGCTCAAGAGATTATCGCTTGATGTCGAGATTCAGACTTCGATGTGGGGGCTTGACGATGCGACGAATAATCTCCAGTTCAAAATCACGGATAAGTTTCCCCAGATGTATCAATCACCTATCGTTACCACGCACATGAGAGTTCCTCAGTTGGAGAACACGACTAAGATTGCCACGATCGATGTGAAGTATACCAATTGGTGGGAGGACAGTAAAGTCATCGTTAAAGGTTTCATTGATGGAAAATCCTTAATGTTGATTATTCTTGCAGACACCAGCCCTGTTTGGGACAGAAATGCGGTCCCTGCCGTCCCTATTTATATGGGGGATTTCGATACGGATGATACGAAGGAAGAGGTTGTGAATCGCGAGATCACATTTGATTTTTACAAATCAACGGTAAGATCCTCCACGATCATATCAAGTAGGCCCATGGTTAATCAAGGTTCTTATGTGAGGGTTTGGCTCATGGGGGATGTGAATGGAGATTTCCCGGAAGAATGGGTCAAACTCACGATTGCCGGCCAGGAGATTGGGAATTTCAATGTGACGGGTGATTATGTACCAACAGGGGATAAGAACGATGCACAGTTCATAGGTCAGTTTGATATCACGGAGATCGAAGGAAAGAACTCTGTGAGTATTGAAGCGGAAAGTGGGGATGGGGTTAGTGGTTTTAACCCGATCGGTGCAAGAATGTGGCTTGAGATTGTTATTCATACGGACAAAACAGCGGATGGAGTACCGTCTGCTTTATTCTCAGGGTCTGCATTAACCAAACCGAATGCAGACATTGAAGCGGCACTTAAGGCCACTGCAAAATTCGATTACGACGATGTTTCGCTTAAGCAAGAAGTCCTGCTTCCAAAGATGAAAGACTACCCTCATTACCCAAGTAACGGAATCGATTCTGTTATGGTCAAGAGGACCAAATTCGGCGCTAGATATCAGGCTCATTACATTTCATGGGGTGTCCCTGCCAATTCCATGCCGCCGTTACGTCAAGACGAAGACGGCCACAAATACCCCCGTGCTTGGAATAATTATATGAACGATCCGTACAAGTTTCAATTTAACCCTTCTCGGTATAGTGGCAAAGCGCATTCCTCACGGGCTACGCTGGTACATCCCGAAGACGGCAAGTTTGGAACGTTGCGAAATGTTATTTTGGTGTCCCCCCTAACTATAATGAATGGTGACGAATTGAAAGCTAATAAAGAGAGGTGTTCACCTAATGAAGAAGATAGATTTGAGATTTACTCATACTACCTTGTCGAAGGTGTATCTCCATTAACGAAAAGACCAGCGACACCATTCAGGCCGGCGGGATTAGGGATACTGAAATCCGGTTATGTGCTTCCTGAGATACCACCTCTCCCACCTGCGCCACCAGAGTTTCTAGTAACCATCGATCCCGTGTATTCCGTAATCGAAGAAGACAGCAGCATGAAGTTCGTTACAAATTACAGCAGACATTCACCGTTAACGAACTTTAAATGGGAAGTATCCAGTAATGTCAATAGAGGTACTTACTCAGCTGAAAGTGCTGTTTATACCTTTAACAGCCCAGGAACATATTCGGTGAAGTTTACTGTGTGGAACGAACTAGGACAGTCAGGCATTGCAACAGCAACCATTGTGGTCATTGCTAAACCGGTACCACCGCCACCGCCGCCACCGCCACCACCTCCGAATACTTTGCAGTGTGGACAGACAAACGATACCGGCGGAGGAGTATACACAGAGAAGTTCCATGAGATGGGAAATAAGGCTGGCAAGGTACAAATTGATTACGATATGTATTCGGCTCCAGATAAAATGGACGTTTACTATATGAATCAATTGCTCGCTACAACGAACGTAGAAGTAGCAGGAAAAGGATCGCTAGTGTTCTCTTATACTCCTGTTAATGGTGTAACTCAAATCAAGGTTATTGTAACGAACACCACGGGTAACTCCCAATGGGAATACTTGGTGAAATGCCCGATTTAAGCGGAGGGAGTTTCACCTAATTCACGAACGAAAATCATGTAAAGGGGTGCGATATACATGCCGTTTATTGATACGACTCCTGCTTCATTCACGCCTAAAGTGATTGAATCAGACTTGCAGCCGCGTCTGGGAGACCTTCTTGCATCACAAGGGTGGAAGGTCGCTGCAAACTTCAAGAAAGTAGTCTTTGACGCCAACACATTGAAATCCACATTCGTTGGTACTGCTCAGTCTCAATTTCCTATCTGTGTGGCGGAACATTTCATCTACGCGAATAAAGAAAACCACATGTTTGGACTTGCCCTTGTAGGATACTGGTCAATGACTCTTGGAGAAATTAGAGCACTAGGGAAATCACCTGACAAAGGATCTACTCCGCTTCCTGAATTTGCGGAATGGGCTACCAACGAATTTCGAAAATACCGCTCTCCTCAGACCATGTACTTCTATATCGTAGAGAATTTAGCGGGACTTAAGCCTAATCTTGATGATATTTGCCTTCCCTGGATTGATGCATCCGAGGACGGATTGATACGTGCATCCTTGGATATTGAAGTGGAGACTTCCGAATGGGTAACAGCGGGATCTACCGGAGGCGGCGGGGTCTTCACGATCACCAAAGTGGAAGGAACGAGAATGCAATCTCCGATTGTACCAGCAGGCATTCGGTCTAAATTGATTGAGTCTTATTACGATCCGGCCTATAACTCTGCCGTTCAGTATACCAACTGGTGGAATGACTCTGAAATTTCGATTAAAGGCACACTGACTGAAACCAATGCTTTCTTCATTCTCCAAAGCGATAATGTACCTGCACCTGAAGGGAATTTAGTCCCTATTATCCCATTTTATTTCGGTAAGCTGGATCCGATTGAGGAAGGCGACGAAGCCTATGCTTTGTTTGCAGGCTCCGTGCCGATTGCCAAAAACATTCAAGGCGTGGCGGAATACGACTTCGATAACGTGACCCTTAAGCAGGCGAATATTATGCCGCTAACGAAGAACTATCCCGTCAATCCGGCGAACGGATTGGACAATGTGATGATTCACCGAGCCAAATTGGGAGCTAGATATCAAGCCAGTTACTTGTCCTGGAACTCGCCGCCTAACTTAATGCCGCCAGCCCGTTCCTCGGCAGATGGCAAACGTGATTATCCAAGGGCTTGGAACAACGCAGAGAACCCGCTGTATAAATATAACTTCAACCCGTCTCGGTATAGCGGGAAAGTTCATACTTCAAAGATTTATGTGGTACATCCTGAAGAAGGCGTTCGCGGCACACTAAAAGACACGATTGCGTTGGCAGCTTTTTCGTTCAATGCGAACAAACTTCGCGTTAAGCGATCAAATTGCCCTGATGAGTTTGATGTATACCGTTATTTCTTGGTTGAAGGCGTCTCTCCTTTGACTAAAAAGCCCGGTACGCAGTTTAGGCCAGCTGGTATTGGTATTTATCTGAATACCGTTGATGACGAAGGAAATGAGATTACTCCTAGTCCTACTACTCCTTAGTAGTGGGGCAATATCAATGAAGAGGTGATGGATTATGGCATGGTTCGATGGGGATTCTACAATTCAGTTGTTTCCTGAAGAGTTGGAAAAGAAGTTCAATGCGAACGGTTGGGATACGTTCATTAAATACCGCGCCGTAACTGGCGACCCTAAGAATGTAAAAACTAAATTTGCAGATGTGAGATTGTTTCGCTCCTTAGGCAGTGACGGTCAAGTACGTAACTTTGGGATGGTATTTGGATACGGCGGGGTTCAGAAAAAAGCGGGAGAGCTAGATTTTATCTCTCAGAATTCCGTGCTTGGAGCTCTTAAGTTAGTTGATGGAGCGACGGATAAGTTTCAAATCATTGTTAGGCCGGTAGAGCCGGATTCCGAGATGGTTTACAAAAATGGCGTGCTTTTGCCAAAGACGGAGTACAGCGTAGACTATTACACGGGTGTCGTGAAGCCTAAGGATACTCCACAACCTACGGATAAGCTCACGGTATCTTACGCCCCTGCGGTTAATGCTCCAAGCATGCCAAAGAGACTCTACTTTTTTGCATTCGATGATGTTCGATCTGAAAAGATCGTCGAAGGAACAAGTGGTTCTGTCGGCGTTGGAGATCCTGAATCCATCCTTCCAGATGGCGATGGAACAAAACGCACTTTTCAAATCCCGACGCCTACGACAATTAAGACAGATTCTGTGAGATTGTACATTAATCAAGTTGAAATTCCTAGCACGGACTTTTCGGTTGACTATAGCGCAAACACAATCACCATTGCCAATACAAGACCAGCCCCAGACGCGGGTGCAGAGCTTCACGCATCGTATGTACGGGTTTTAGCAGGCACAGGGTCAGGCACAATTAACTACGGGGACATTAAATCACGTAACTTTGATCCTGATAATGCCAAACAGATGCTGGACGCGGTCTACTCCTGCATCTACTATATCTATCCATCTTTGCCGACAGCCTTATCTTTTACGCCGCTGGATAACTTCGATAGAGGGTGGCAGCGCGACTCGACGATGTATTTCTGGGGGAACTTTACCAAAGACCGTATTGTTATGTTCCTTCGTCCTGACCCGACTGCTGGCGCAGAGAATACTTATTATGCTCCGCTGTACATTGGCCGGATGACAACGATCGGGAAGTCGCCACGAAAGAACCACGTCATCCTTTCCGGTTGTAGAACCAAGGATGAGGTCGTGTGGGCGAAAGACTTGAAGCTGGGAGCTACTTACATAGATTACGGTAATAATACCTCCAATGGTAACAGCTCTGTTCAGCTTCAACAATCGATCGGCGGTACGTATTATCAAAAGCATTATCTTGCTTTTATTACGCATGACAAGCAAATTGATGCAGGTGAATCCCGATTTAATCCATCCGTCTACTCAGGTAAGTATCATATTTCTCCGATGTATGTTGTGCATCCGAACGACGGATTTGTCGGAAAGCTTGACGAGGTTTATGCCGTTCACCCGAAAAATATTTCGCAATTAGATGAACTGGAGGTCGTAGAGACTTCCAAAGATGAAGATTTGGGTAAAGGCAATGGCACAAATGCTACTTTCCACTTGTCTCATCAGCCATCCCTCAAGGACGATGGTACTCCGTTCAGTCTAGTCATTAAGGTCAACTGCGTCGAACAAACGCTGGGCGCGGATTATACAATTGACTACTCTACGAAGACGATCACGTTCATGACGGATAAGATTCCGGCAGATGACGCTGAGATCCTTGCAACATACGAGTACAAACAGATTTACCGTTATACTCTAGCGGATACGCCAGTCAGCCCTCTGACACTGGCTACCATTAGTCCGTTTGCTCCTATCGGTCTTGGCATTCTGAAGGAGACACTCATCAAAAACAAGTAATACCATAGACGAGGGAGGTAGGCGGTGACATGCTGAATGGTAATAAATCTTACCTTATCAGTTTCACCGCCCTTTTTTCTAAAAAGGGCTATGAACTGGCGTTTGGTGTAGACACGGTCATTGATGTTGAACGAGACACCCAATATCATCTCACTGCCCCTGCATATAGTACTTACAATACTTTAAAGTTGGATGTAATGAAAAATGCGACAAAACAGCCCTATACTGCCTCAAGCCTTCTCGGTAATGGTTTGAAAGAGTCCACCATTGTAACTGAAATTGAGGGAATAGAGATGGATTCTGTGTTCGCAAGGGTTGCGTCCTACCTTTCCGATATCCAAAGTTACTTGAGTGGGGAGAGCAGATTAGATGCAGATTTAAGGACCTCCGCTTCTAGCTTTGCGGAGAATGAGAACTCGGCAACGTCAGAAGTAAGCGATATTGCAAGCGAGCATCTTGGAGTTGAGGTTCGAGGATATGTGATTGAGGCTTCGAATGAGATGCTGACATCTGTTGAGAATATCTTGAATGGCATGATGGATGCTGGATTCTCATTAGGAAGCAGTGTGGTGTCCAGCGATTTGGACGGCACTGTCAGAAGTTTGAAACTACCGAATATGGAATACCTGGCTTACTCACCTACTGAACCTGTTATTGGGAAACATCACCTTCCCATTTATGATATGGAAGAAACGCAACGAGAGTTGGCTTATAGTACGTTCAACGTCTTTTATAATGAAATATTCTCAGACGCAGCTCTCATACAAGTCAGGAATGGCGCGGAGATTTCGGCTTTGATCCCTACCGTATGCGATCCCGTATTTGAAATATCCGTGGATGATTTTTCTGACACCGTAAACCTAAGCAAGCAAAAAGATAGCGAGATTCAGGAGTATATCTCCGCCGTTAAACAGGGGGACATCGGCGAATTAACACATCCGGAGTCATTCGTGTCAGGCTACCAGGAGTCTGGAAACTTTCTATATATTGAAACCGGTGCTGCAGCAATTTCAAATTCTGGGGATGAGCTATCCATTCATTTCCTTTCAACCGGCGAATCTTCTAATACAGATCATTCTGTTGTTTCTATAGATGCTCTATCTAATGTTTATTACGAGACAGATGCCTATGCACCCGGCGAACTCCGTGAAGGCGGGTATGAGATCAGACTGGATTCGGATAGCGAACAGTCACACCTGGCTGAGATCGTCAAAAATATCATTTCTGATACCCCCCAGATTTCTAGCATGGGGCGTTTACATAAAATTATGTATGGCCAAAAAACCGCAGAAGAAATACAGGCAGGCCTAGAGCGTCTTATTGATACTTACATGGATGAACCGGAAACCGCGAATTTGGGAGTCATCAGAGATCAAGTTATTACTCAATTGGAGCAGGGCCGTAGCCTTGATCATACGGAAGCAGAGACTCTTGAATCCAAGGTTGGTTTCGTCGAATATTTCGGTGAGGCTGGGAAGGAAATAGAGGAGCAGGGCCAAATTAAACATGATGGAGACGGAATAGAGTACCCTACCGAGTATGGGAAAGTAGAATCCTATGGAATTGGAGTAGAATCTTCGCAAGATTATGGGATATCCATTTCTTTTGGCGATGGAATATACGATTCGCATGAATATGCGAATAGAAACATCAGCAAGGATGCAATTTGGTCTAAAGAGGAAAAGGCGATCGCTGAAGTTAACATGCCACTCGAAATGCAAAACTTCGAAGAGGGCATTCGCGATTATGCAGGGTATGGGGATCTTGCCATACACACCGTCGGACAGTCAGACAATATGACGGATGTTAATCTTACGGAAATGACTGAAGTTGAACGGACGATCGTCCCTGAGTCAGGCGCACCTGAGATTGTAGAGCGTGCTGACTACATCCAGGATTACGATGCTTGGATAACACCAAGTGAAACGTCGATTCATATACGTGATTTTGATGCGAATGTTCATACAGATAGAAGATCCGAGATCATTCAGTCTTCTGAGGGTTCTTTGCAGAAGGATGAAAGAGCACGGGGTGGATTCCGTATATATGATGCCGTTCAGGACTCGGAAGCAACAGGAAGCAGCTCAGACATTTCATTGAATTCGGTCAATCATCAATTGACTTTAGCTGATGCAGGGAAGATAACGACCGATTCCATCATCAATGAGGACAACAAAGCAGAGAATCGTTTTGCGTCAAGTGATGTCTATGCACTGGATGAAACGCAGCGGGGGGACAATGTTACCATTGCCGATGGGATGCTTGATAAGGAAGTTGCGCAAGGAAGTGCTGACAACGTTCATGAGACAGTTATACAAGATCTTGATGGTATGTCAGGAGATAATATATATAATGCCGTTCATGAAGAAAGTCAACCTGCTTTCATCGGGGACATGAATTTAGTCGTGGATGACGAAAAGCAGATTTATGGTCAGCTTGGTGGCGGAGACATCGAAACAATGAATGAAATCGGTACAGAGTCTGAATCCGTACAGAGCACTGAGCAGGTAGGGGTTGAGAAAGTTACCCATGGGACGCGTAAGAAGAAAATCATTCCTACGGAAAACTTGTCTACTGCTGACGCTTCCAGAAAAAAACAAATCTATGAGATGAACATCAACCCGTCTGAAGCGGGCAAACGAATGAAAAAAGAAGTGAAAATGAGTGTCGAGAAAGATCAGGATGCCAATAGACCTGGCAAGGCCATTGAAACGGTCATCGAAAAACCGGACGGAGGAACGTTAATAACGCCATCGGCTAAGAAGAAACCACGCATTTGGCTGATTGCCGGTAAGATCGCTTCTTGGAGTATCTGGAACTGGAAGAAGACAAGGTAGGTGAGAGAATGGGTTTATACAAGAAAACAAGTGGTCTTATTTTCGATGATGGATTTCATAGCGGGAGTCTGAACTCCCGTTATAGTCTCTCTCCGGAAGATGCCCCAACACTGGATATTAGTCAAAACCAGCTGGTGATTCCTCATACGGATTCCGAAACCATGGTATTGTTTAGCGTTCCGGAAAACGAACAAACGCTAATCTTTGAAGTTACTGCGGACTACATTCCGCAAGAAGTCGGGGATGAAGGCGGTATCCTCATTTGGCATGATGGATACCATCGTCTGGAGTTCCTTGAAAGTAAAGATTCCACGACAAGAGAATACAGCAAATGGAGGGCGCAGAAAGAAGGAAACAGATGGACGTTTTATGCCAATAGAGGATCAGGTTGGGAATTATTCGACTCTGCAAACGTAGAAGCCCTTAAAATGGGTGTTGTTCTAAAAAATCCAGAGAAACTTAATTACGATGCCCTTAAGCTGGATCGGTGGATACTATGTCGCAGCAATAAGATTACAATAGGAAATTTACCACAAGGTTACACCATCTACTTGTGTGATTCCAGTGGATACATGATCCATTCAGCTACCGTAGAACCCCTATGGACAGGGGTGGAGTTAGATCTGCCCATATTGCCGTACCACGGCATCTTAAAAGTATTCGACGAAAATGGAGTGCAGCTGTCTAGTATTGGTCCGGTTGATCTATATGGCGGGGATATGTATTTGTACGGTACGGATCTTCGTGTTCTTTGGAAGGGCGAGGAACTGAATCTAACGAATGATACTTACTTAGGCACGATGTACGATCATGTGATTGAGGTTCAAATGGAATTGTATAATCCTTCCAACAACAAGGCCGCAACTGGCATTACGATGGGGATCCTTAAATATCTTGAAGAGTTTGGCTATGAGTGGGCAGATATTTGCCATGACGATGGCCAGGATAAACCAAGCGGCAACTATACTCAAAAACTGGATATGGGGACACTTGGGCCACTGGATAAGATGAAGTTTTGGATGAAAGTGGAGAGGAAATCAGAGCGTTTTGGGATAAAACCGATTCATTTTATCCTGGATATCACTCATTTGTAAGGGGCTGTAGATATATGCCGGGAACGAAAATGCGGTTGCAACGTTATGGAAATGAAGTGTCGTACAGACATGAGCAGGAGATTATCGTTGACCAAGCATTCTTGGATACGAATAACGGTTTGTACATCATCCTTTCGCATCCTTATGTCATGGGAGGGAATGCGCTGGATGTGTTCTTCAACGGTCAGCGCCTATCGGAAGGTGGAGGCTATGAGGAAATAGATTCGGCTACGCTTAAGTTAGATCTTGGCAGCTACCCGCCAGGACACGCTCTAGCCGGTCAGAAAGTTCCGTTAACCATTGGCGATGAAATTTATATTACTACATGGAAGGCCGAGTACCTTCAAACTGGAGGGAACATCGATACATACCGTTTTCTTTCCTTGGAAGAAGAAGTCATCCATGCAAGAAGGTATAAAGATACGGATGTGCCTTTTCATACACTTGACGACAGACTTGATTATATTCAGGATCGTATCGAAATGAAGACCATCGTGATGGTTTTGCCGAAGGTTATGGTTGGAGCGTCCAAGTTCGATATTCGCTTTCCGCACGAAGGGGTTATTACGGAAGTGTATGCTTCCTGTGCAGAACCCGGTACGACAAGGACCATCATTCAAATCGAAAAATGCACCCAGAACGATTACGACTCCATTCCGCTGTGGTCTGGTATTTTTGGTCAAAAAATGATTGTGGATGCGAATGAAAAGTCTTCGAATACAAGCAGTGCACCTTACTCACTTGCGTTGACACAAGTGGAAAAAAACGATCTGTTCAGGGTGAACATTATGGAAGCGGGCAATGGAGCTGCCGGTATTACAATAGAGGTCATGGTAAGGGTGTAAGACATTCCAACATTTTAAGTTAATAAATGGATTAATTAACTTATAATGGCTAGTGAAAATTCTAAGAGGGGTGATAGGATATGGCAGGAACAAGAGGGATTGCTAGATTCCGTGGTGAACAGTTTAACAATCGTATCATGCGTAATCATCATTTTGATGAAAATAACAAAATCAGTGAGACGTACCTTGATATTCATTACCAAAACCATCGCGAGATTCTAGAAGAAACGAAGATTGACGTATTCATCCAAGTCAATGATAAAGCGGTAGCCGGGTTGTCGCAGCTCGAGGTGTCTTCCGATGTCGGGAATAGACCTGTAGCTACTGGAAATTCAGTCGAAGGTGTTGTGCTCAGCGAAAAGATTCAACTTCGGGTAACAGGCACAGATCGTCCGATTGGTGATGCTGACGCTGATGTCGTTTACGGCCGTTTGGAAGAACAAGCAGGGAAGTATGTACTGAAGTTTTATAGCATTGAAGGCGGTAGCGAACAACCGTATGCTTTTGCAGTCGATGCAGAAAATATTGACTATCGATTTGTTGTTCGGACGAACCTGTCTGTTATTCCGGTAGACGCGATAGTAAAGGGCGGGGCTGGTTTCGTTGAAGGCGCGACGGATGCAAAAGCATATATGAACCTCATTCAGCTTATGAAAGACGTATACGGCGCATCAGGAACACTCGACAATGACGGTAATGCGAATCTTGCAACATCCATTCAAGAACAAATTGACAAAGAAATCCAAGAGAGAGCAGCTTCTGACCAAGGCATTCAAGACAATTTTGCCGCTCCTTCAGGGGCAGGTTTGGTAGGCGTAATCACGGATTCTAATTACGTGGGACTAACGGTACAGGCTGTGTTGTCAGATCTCGCTTCACGAATCAAATCCGCAAACGATTCGAGTGATTCTCGAATGGATATGATTGAACAGAAGAATACGGATCAGGATGACAGATTGTATAAGCTTGAGTCTGCTGACGAAGAGGAAGTGTTTGAAGCCGTGGGCGGTGAGACGGAGTATCTGTTAACCAAGGGATTGGCTAAGGATAAGACCGTACGTTTGGCGATCAACGGTCAGCTTCAGACTCCAGGCATTAACTTTGACTACTTGAAGAATGGTAAGGGTGAAATCACCGGCTTTAATTTTGCCCCGGAAACCCTAAAAGTGATCGACGGCGTACCCGATGTCGTGTTCGTTCAATACAAGAAAGTGATGTAAAAGAAAAAGACCCTAACAAGGGTCTTTTTCTTTTACTATCATTTTGTTAAGCAATCCACCGGATAACTTATATTGTCTATAGTAATAAACAAGGAGGGAAATACGATGGCAAGCCCTTTAGTACAGTGGTTCGACGTAACGAATACCGCGCAAAAAACGGAATGGCAAATCGGAGTCGTCGATGCAGGAAGTCCATCCCCTGCTTCAACTTTTCTTATCTGGAACAACAGGGGAGTAAATTCTGACGTATCTGATATGACGAACTGCACTATAACGACAAAGGATGTTCTTGGAAGTAATACGGGCGAAGTCGTTATAAATAAGTGGATTGAAGCCCGTGTAGATTCCATGAATGAAACGCAGTTTACTGCAATCGGAGGAACGACAACGAAAGTCGTTCAGGCAGGCGGGGCGGCGGGAGCAGGCAAAATCAAAGGAACTGCAAATGACGGCTCCCTTGGCGCAGTGGCAAACTACGCTAAGGTAACTCTTCAAGCTATGGTTCCAGCAACCGCCACCGCGGGTAGCTTCACTTTCCTGACCCGTATCGCATATCAATTTACGTAAATCATGTAGCCCTACTATTTTAGTAGGGTTTTTTCAACCAATACAATGGGGGGATTTTGGATGTTTGGAAACAGGGAAATGATGACATCGCCAGTACAGCAGCCATTCGTATGGGTGGCAGAATACCTCGATGGGTCTCATTTATCGGAATTTGATTATATTACGAAAAAAGAGAATAACTTCTGTTCGATTCATAGGGATAACTTGCTAAGGTTTGGTCTTCTCGGCAATGGAGCTTCAATGTACTTCGAGGTATACGGAGGAATCTTCAAGATTCTAGGCCAGATGATAGAAGTAGACTATGTGACGAATGAGAAGTCGTACCAATTAACAGGAAGAGCAATGAACTACAAGGACATTATCACATATAAAGATGCAGAATTTGTTTTTAATCCTAAAGTCGAGGGTTCAGGACAGACGATGATTACACAGTTTAACTTTGGCTATAAAACCAAGTTTACTATAGATGACACGGATTTTCATTTCCAGGCTATTTGCCAAATTCCTATGAATCAATTGGCGTCTTTAGAACTTAGGCTTGTGTCTAGCAAAGATCTGAATGGGAGGTTAGCCATTAAACGAAATGGTCGAACTGTGGATTTCATAGAAGCCCCACTTCAGAGTAACTTAGGCGGGAGCATTCATTGGGAACTAAGATAAGGAGGTTTTCGAGTGCCAAACTTTATATACGCCATCACCGACGACTTTGAGGAGGATAACAGGCCATACACCATAACCGGGAAATTTGAGTACACGACTGAAGCTAAACATTCTGGAACGCGTTCTCTTAGCAACGTCAAAATCGGCCATAGTCAATCAACAGACTTTTACATCGAACTAAATCTGCCCTACGCGAATGATATTTCTTTTTGGTATTTTTGCAGTTCAGAATCAAGCTATGACCGATTTAGATTCTATATCAATAATGTTGCAAGGATAGATACGGGAAACATGAGTGCTTGGACAAAGTTCAACTATAGGTTAGAGGCAGGGAAGAACACTTTAAGATTCAACTACTCCAAGGATGGCAGTCAGTCAGTGGGCTATGACAGGTTTTTTATTGACGAGCTTTATATTCCTTTTTTTCTAGTGGATAAGCCGTTCTTATTGTTCACGAATGAAAACGGTTTTCCCTTTAATAACCCGGAAGGAAACATGTTATATAACCTGGATTTTGGAACCATGACAGCTGGACAGGTAGCTACCCCAAGGAAGCTGAAACTCACCAATTTCTGCGGATTTGACATTTCTGACGTGCAGATTTTTATTAAACCCAGTGAGTTCCCTCCAAAGGTTGCAGTCGAAATCAGCAGGTTTAATACACCGTTTATTCCAGAAGAGAACAATACATTCGGTGGAGTGCTGAAGGACGGGGAGAGCGTAACTTTCTATGCGCGTATTGTCACACAGGAAGACACGATGGCAGGAGGAGACTTTTACATCTACGCTAAAGCGGATCTAGCATAAGAAAGAAGGTGTAACTTAATGGCGGTCATTGGGGAATCCATCTTACTGCCTGAAGATGGTTGGAAAAGGTACGACAGTACCCACGCGGCAGTCAGGTACAAGGGCAGTTGGAGTACATCGTCCAGTTCTGCAGATAAGTATGGAGGTACGTTTCAGTACAGTAAGAGCGCTAGCGCAACATGTGAATTTCTTTTCTATGGTACATCCTTGCGAATTATTTCGTACCGGGAGTCGGCATCTTCAACGGATGTTATTGTTATGGTCGATGGGGTGGAATATCACTTTAACAATGCGGGCACGACATTAAGTGCAGCCTTGCTGTTTGAACTGACCGGGCTCGAAGATAAACGGCACAACGTAACCATTCGGACAAATATAGAGGGGAAGCAAGTGAGCCTGGATGCTTTTGACGTTAATGAGGGTGGGCATATTTCCTATGCCGTTGGGTATGTCATTCCTGAGCAAGAAGAGAGTTGGAGGAGGTATGACGATACGCATCCTGGCTTTACCTACCAAGGTGTTTGGCAAACGGACTCAAATGCGGCTTATTACGGAGGAGCAAGAAAGTCACAACCTAACTCCGTCATTGGAAATAAGATTGACTTCTCTTTTGTAGGGACAAAGCTACGGGTTATTACGTCCATGTACTTTCAATACTCGGACAAAATAGCCATTACGATTGACGGCGTAACGGAGTACTATTCCCTTGTTGGAAATGGAACGAGTAATGGAAATAATCAATTTTTGGCATATGAAAAGACAGGCCTTCCGCATGGAACCCATACGGTTAGTGTAGAGAAAATAAACGCTGGGGCATACAGTGTAGACCACGTCTGGGATGCTGTCGATATTGATGTTAACGGATATCTCGTAACGCCTCAGAACAAACCCAAAACGGGAGGAAAGCTGAGAACAAGAGTGCAGGAGATGGAAATCGGCGATTATATTCGATGCGGGTACTCAGCTTCATCCGGAACGGCAGGAGTGTTTTATGGTCTCGGAACGGATACGGATGATGCAGAGATTTCTTTGGACGGACCGATCGCACCGAATGGATATTTCTATTTCATCAAGGTTAAGGAAGGTCTTCTCGTAGCAGATCGGGTCATACAAACCGGAATTTCGTGGTTAACCTTAAACATGACAAGCTATACCCATGGTGCCCAATTAAACGATAGCATGATTCCACTTATGGTAGCTGACACGATTCCAATGTTAAATGTGGCACCTAATGGGATCCCTTCTGCAAGTTCTGTTTACAGTACAACTTATAGCCCTTGGAAGGCTTTTGAC
The DNA here is from genome assembly GCF_009807035.1 of Paenibacillus dendrobii. Classification (GTDB taxonomy): domain Bacteria; phylum Bacillota; class Bacilli; order Paenibacillales; family Paenibacillaceae; genus Paenibacillus_AQ; species Paenibacillus_AQ dendrobii. The sequence goes on along the minus strand of NZ_WUBI01000001.1, from coordinate 1,300,831 downwards.
GCCGTGGATGGATCTTATGGCTGGATCGGTGTTAACGGGCAGAAGCAAGTATGGTTAGAGTACGCATTTCAAACGCCTACAGTAGTGAAAAAATATTATCTAAAAGCACCCAATACATCGGCGACCATGCCAAGTAAATGGTCTTTTGAGGGATGGGACGGAAATCACTGGGTCAAATTGGATGAACAGGGACAAGGCGGCTGGCTTGCCTTAGAAGAGAGAAGTTACAACCTGGATAATATTAAAGCTCATTTACGATACAGAATTGTCATCGAGCAGAATGACGGCCATGCCAATTACTCAGGAATCGGCGAACTTCGAATGAGTTCAGAACGATTGGTGACAAAAGTCCGAATGCTTACAGGGGCAATCGCTTATTTGCGGTTCGACGGGCATCCAACAACAACAGATGAGGGATTAGGCTTGTTTCCTCCAGAAAACGAATGGGACACTTTCATTAAGAACGGCCAGTGGGGATTAAAGGTGTGGAATAATATCGATAATTCTACTTCAGCCGAGTGGACACAGGATACTGTGTTTTCTGGATTTACAAACCCTCCTGCAGGTTTTACGAATAACGGTACGGGCAGGACAGTGAGGGGGCGCAACGGCTCGGTGACAGAGTACTGGAGTGCGGTTGCCAACTATACCGGACCATCAAAGATTGGATTTAGACCAGCTTTGGAATATGTCATTGTTTAATGATCTCAATACAATGAGAGCGGGTGAATGAATGCTTTACGAGTTGAATTTAGCAGATGGTATTGGGGGTACAGCGAATCAGACGACATATACGACGAAAAATGGTGTTATTGTTAAAAGTAGCATGCCAGTGTACAGCGGTAATTATAATATGGGATTCTTATTCGACGGGAAGTACTCTAATGGAGATCTATTAAGCTATTGGCTGACAAACGGCGGAGATACGGTTACCTTGGATTTTGATTTTTCTGCGATAATAAATCAGATTAACAGGTTCAAGAAAATGACGATTTATCCTCGCACACGTGATGAATCTATTTCGAGTTATAGAATCCTTGCAGCCCATCAAAAAAATGATCCATGGACTGAAATTGTCCCGAGAGTGAACAATACCTATGCTAACTGTCCTTACGGCACAGCTAGGGAACATGTACTGGATGATAATTACTGCTATATACGCATTGAATTATATCGTTCGGGGAGTTGGGGAGTCACTTTAAATGAAGTCAAGTTTTTAGCCGATGTGACAGACTCATACAGGGACACAAACCTGGGTTCTCTGTATTCTGTACCCGATTATGGATGGAAAAGGTATGACGACACATTCTCCGGATTTAGTTACAAAGCCAATAGACCTTACGGCAGTATCCACTATAACGCTGAAGAGATTAAATTCAAGTTCTATGGAACAAAGGTCAGATTGATCTATAACTACAACCAAGGCAATAATGGTGATGTGGTTTATATTGATGGAATAGAGTATTCCACGACCAAGACCACCACCGGGAAGAGTACTCTCGTATTCGAAAAGGTGGGTCTTTCCTACGGTTTACATGAGGTTCTGATCAAAACTTACACTGGAAGCGACTGGTTCTCCCAATTCGATGCTGCTGAAGTAGGCGTTGATGAATATGTGATTTTTGGCATAGGAACACAGCTGCTCGTACCTGAAACAGGCTGGCAAAGGTGTGCAGATACCCAAGTCCTATATCCCCATGGATACAGCATTTACAATTCTAACGGCACATCTAATATGCATGGCGGAGCGTCAAGGGTATTGACTCGAAACGCATCCACTCTTGAAGGGAATCAAGATCACATCAAGTTTCGCTTTTTTGGTTCAAAACTGCGATTACTAGCTTGTACATATCCCGACAGACAAGAAACCATGAGAGTGTATATCGATAATGTTGATCAAGGGACCTTCACTTCACGATTCAACACCGCCAATATCGGGCAAGTCGTCGTGTTCGATAAACCTGTGATGGACAAAGGATTCCACGATGTTTTAATAGTGATAGATCCGAAAGCAAGTGATGGTTCGTTCTTCTTTGATGCTTTTGATATAGATGCCGATGGATATGTCGTGGGTGAAGAAGGAGCAGTCATTCCTGTTCCTGAGAGCGGATGGAAACGCTATGAGGATAACCATCCAGCCATTAGCTATTTCCCTAGTAACGGTTGGACGAACGCAAATCTTGCTGACCACTCTGGGGGCAGCGTAACGGGTTGCCTGACTAGCATCAATGATACGAAGTTATCGTTTGACTTCATAGGAACTAAATTTCGACTCATTATTTCCAAATCGAATACTTACGCAACAAACATCAAGGTTAAAGTAGATGGAGTCGACGCCGGTTATTTCAGTGCTTACGATTCTTATTATTATCATCGGGTAGCAGGTTTTCAAAAGACCAACCTTTCTTTCGGTCGGCACTCCGTGGAAGTATCTGTTGTAACCAAGCCAACAAACTCCTCAGGATATGATTACAGGTTCGATGCCATTGACATTGATGCCGATGGAAGGTTGCTTCATAACGATGAAGTACTTGAACAAAGTGATTTAAAAGTGGGAAAGAGGATTCGGGCTCACTATTCCTCACGTGCCAGCATGTTAGGCAACTTTAGTGGTTTAGGCGCTGAAACTGAGGAATTTCTGCCGACGATCCAAGCAGCTAACCCTTCTGGGGATTTCTACCTTATTGTTGTTGACGAGGACGTTCTAGGTAGGCTGGTTCTCCTGGCTGACAGGAACATTCAAGGCGGGACGTCTTGGATGAGCATGAATGATTATGGTTTATCAACAGGTATTGTGCTGGATAAACAGAAGGTCCCAACCGTTCCAATTCTCCGTAGCAATATATCGGATGATGGAACCATATCGATCGAGGTCACTTCTAAAGTAGGAGATGATTACGATGGATGGAAGGCATTCGAAGGTCTTTCTGGAAGCGACAAGTATAGATGGGTGGCTTCTAATCCAGGCCCTGCTTCATTGACTGTAAAGTATAGTTCAGCGAAAATAATCAAGCATTATTCCTTGTTATCTAATACATATAATGCCGCCGCACCTACCAAGTGGCAAATTATGGGCAGCAATGATGGTGCCAATTGGTACTTGTTGGACGAAAGAAGCGGACAACAGGGGCTTGTTACGGAGAAGTTTTTCTCATTTAATAACAATACCCCATATACGATGTATCGGTTGCACGTCCTTGCTACCAACGGATACACAGGTTATTTCTGCAGTATCGATACGTTTCAGTTGTATACGGAAGACTCTTCACTTGCGAATGCTCTTGTCCGGCTTCCTACCGGTGGTGTTATCAGTACTGCATATGATAATGAATGGGATAATTATATAACGCGTAACAGTTTTGGTGGTAGAATTGCTGCGGGAGATAACAGGGTGTGGAATTGGAGTGGGGCTTGGACCATGACGAGCAATACTCACTCCAATAACATGAATAATAGAACGGTCAGAGGGAACTCTCTAGGAGGATTCTCTTCCATAGCCACGACAGATGTTTCTGCAGTTAACACCGGCTTTAGACCGCTGTTTGTCATGTTCGTTGCGAATCATGGAGAAGATTCTTTATTCAGCAAAATCAACGTCAGCCATAGAAACGACCTCCAGTCCAGTATGGTCATCTATCAAGACCATATGGAATATCCGGAGTCTACGATGACTGACGTGACCCTTCCTGTTACATCGACGGACTGGAAAGGTTACTCGTTTGAATCCTCAGGCGTATATAATGCCACACATGCGGAATGGAATGCATTCGATAACTCGATGACTTCTACTTATCCTTGGGCAGCGCCTGCCGGGCAAAATTCAGGCTGGTTAACGATCGACTACGGAAGCCCATTGAACATCGCAGGTTATGGAATAGGTTCAAGGCCTAGTTATGCTGCACAAGCGCCGCGAAACTGGATATTTTATGGAAGTCTTGATAAGAGGAGCTGGGAACTTCTCGACATGAGGAGGTTCGTTCCGGATTGGGCTGGTGGTGAATTGCGTAAGTTTGCCGTTGATGCTGGCGGCCAATCTTACCGCTACTTCAAATGGGAAATAAGCAATCCGCTCTCCGGTAATCAGCTCGGTGTACAACAATTTGAACTGTATGCTTATGAATATATTACCGGTCTTGAACAGAGGAAAACGCATGTGGTCATCCCTTACAGAGAAGATTTAGTTTCCACCATCGGCGTATTTAACGAAAATGGCGGGGGGATATCTCCTCAATTGGGAGATCTGACGTTACCCATGACCTCCAATACTTCAAATGGGTACACTTTAAAGGCTTCTGCAAACTATACATCTACGGACTACAACATGTACCTTGCTTTTAATAACGTCATTGGTTCAGGAAAATGGTCCAATGGCTCTTCAAATGGTGGCAAGGGATGGCTGGCCATTGACATTGTTGACCCAGCGGTTTTGACTAGCTATTTGCTAGAGGCTCCAAACGTGAGTGTTGGGGATATGACGAAGACGTGGACGTTTGAGGGCAGTGAGGACGGCGATACCTGGGATGTTTTAGATTCTCGTGTTAACGAGCCGAGCTGGAAACTTAACGAGCGCAGAGAATACCAAATAACGAAGCAAATTCCGGCATATCGATGGTTCAGAATTAACTCAACCGCTAACGTAGGCGGGGGATGGCTGACTATCGGAGAAATCGAAATTTATGGTTTTCGTGGTTCTTTGTTCAATCAGAAGAAGGCGTTTTTCACTGTTCTCAACAGGAATGACTTCATCGGAACGATTAACGTGAAACCTCATGCAATTATGCGCGTTCATGCTGACGTGACACCTGTATATATTGACCAAATCACGTCCTCGATTGACGTTAAGCAAACAGGGAATGTTGTCAGTTATATCTCCGTTACCCCGCATGCTAAAATGCGCGTAACGACGGCTGTTACCCCGCCTCCTATGATTGAGGTCGGCCTGTCCCCCGTCCAAGATGCTTTTGTTCGCTCGAATGTACCTCGCCTGAATTATGGCGGGGAGCAAGAGATGCTCGTGGGTAGAGCTGCAGATGGCGAAGATTTTTATTCTTTAGTTCAATTCGATACCAAAGCCATTCCGGTAGGGATGAAGCTTAAACGAGCTTTTTTGAGGTTTTACGTTGAGCAGAGCTCCCTTGCCGGGGCTCCGGTAAGCTTATACGAGATCCTAGACGAATGGACTGAAGCAGGTGTTACTTTTGCCAGTACACCTCGCTACGGCAGAAAGTTGACAGCATTCGTTGCGGACGTTCCCAAGAGTTATGCTGAAGTCGATTTCTTGAGTACCGTCCAAGGTTGGTATGATGGGACACTGGACAACAAGGGCATGTTGTTGAAAGTTGAGAATTTGCAGAATAGTCCATTTGTTCGTTTGGGTACACGGGAGCGAGGCAGCGGATACTCGCCGTTACTTGTCGTTGAGTATTATGATCCAGCGGTAAAAAGTTCTGGTTATGCAGAAGTGATGGACAGTATCATCGTTCGGCAAAATAAAACCAAAGACCTTACGACGAAGATCTCGGTCAAAAGTTATTGGGATATCAATGAATTTTCTGGGCGTATCAAAGTCTTTAACCCTGATATGCTAGAAACGTTTCTGAAGGTAGTCAGGGGAGACATGCTATCCAAAATTACTGTCAATAGGTCTGATGGTAGCAACCTGCCATCTGCCATTATTGTCAGTAACAAACGGGATAGTGTTTTGGATACAAAAATTAAGGTTTCAAGGGATTTTCAGTCAGGAACGCTCATTGTCAGTAGAAATGAGTCGAATGACCAGCGTTCTGTAATCATTGTCATGCGGGACGAGAAATCATCGTTAACTTCTGCAATTGGCGTAAGTAGACCTTATATTGCCGGTAAGATCGATGTTACTTCGAGTTCCATGATTCCAACGACAATCACAGTCCTGGGTTTAGATGATAATAAGCTTGAATCCTATATCACCGTTCGAAGAAATGACTCTAATGATCTTGGGGCATTCGTTGATGTATGGACTAAATCCGAGCTCGATAGTATGCTTATCGTCAAATCGGGATACCTGGCTTCGAGTATCATTGTTCCGCATGAAGCATTTAAAGATATGACGAGCAAAATAAGAGTTGCAGAGAGATTCGCGAGCGATTTGTCTACGCATATTATCATTGGTCATGATTCGATCCTTTTTAGCCGTATTGTTGTTGAAATCGCAGACGGCGGTTATGCATTTATCATGTAATATGAAAAACCCTTGCCTACTTGGCAGGGTTATTTTTTTGGTCATTTTACTTATATTGCAATTATAAGAGCGTGAGATCATGAATCCTGAAACGAAAGAAAACCCTATGCAATGATCAGCGAATACAAATGACAGCGTTAGAAGGAGACTGCGCTATACGAAAGACGGGTGAATTGAATGGACGTAGGGGTAACAACTGCAATCGTCGGTGGAATTGTATCCTTAATGACGGGAGGGATCGGATACTTTAGCGGTCGCAGCAAAGACAGAATGTCTGAGCGCGAACTTCTCTCGAAGGACGAGCAAGCGTTTCGCACCGAACTCAAAGAGGAACTGAAGACCTACAAGGACGAAATCAAGAGACTGAGCGATGAGATTACGGTTCTCCGAAATGAGAATATGGAGTTGATTTCAGAGAATAGATTGTTAAATATCAAAGTCGAACAGCTGGTGGCTCAATTATCTACGAGGTCCGCAGATAGACGCTGGGATGATGAAGGATCTGCATAAATCTTTCTGAAAAATAAGACATAAGAAATTGGCGACTCAACTTTCGAAGGAAAGGATAAGAACAGCATGTTTAAAATGAAATATATTATCGAGCAGGAATTTCTTCCAGCTAAAACATTGAGACGGCCGGCCATCAAGAACCGCGGCATCGAATTTATTGTTGCTCACGACACTGGAAATGACGGGAGCACAGCGACAGGCAACGTTAATTACTTCCGAAATTCTGCAAATGAGATCGAAGCATCGGCCCATGTGTTTATTGATGATAAGAGAATTATTGAATGTATACCGCTTGATGAGAAGGCATGGCATGTCCGCTACAATGTTACGACAGATAACGAGCTTTACGGATGTGATGCGAATGATAAGGCCATTGGTGTTGAGCTTTGTTATTCATCCCGAAAAGGAAGCATTAACAACACCGAATCGTACAAACGTTATGTATGGTATATTGCCTATCTTTGCGATACATACAACCTCGACCCCATGAAAAAGATATCTGGCCACAATGAGCTTGACCCGTCCCGAAAATCGGATCCCTTTAAAAATGCCTTGAAAACGATGGGCATTAGCAAGCAGAAATTTCTTATTGATGTGGCTGAAGAGTTGAAGGAATGCCAAACAAACGATCCAAATTACTCCGTGTATCAGAATAATAATCACTTGAAGGATTTTTCGATATTGGATAACGCAATCAAGTATGCACAAAAATGGGCTAATGCAAGCGTTCGCCAAAAAAGTGATGGCAGCTTCGTATGGTCCAACATGACAAAGGTGGATGATGAAATCATGAAAATGGAAGCTTGGCAGAAAACTTTACTTGTTGAGGGACTTCATAAGCTGAGTCAAATCAATGGCAAAAATGGCTCACCCCTCATTGACAGCCCTCAAATGTGGATCAAAAAAGTGAATGAAGGAACGCTGACAACGGATGAGCTGGCCATAATCAATTTTGCGTTGATCACTCGTCAGGTGGTGAACTAGGATGTTGAATCCGATTCTGGCAGCAATCGTTACTACCGCAGGTCTATGGATACTGGTAGCGGGTTTAACGGAATCCATAACTGAGATTTTAAAAAATCTGTTTCCTGAAAAAATCAGGGACAAGGTTACATACACAGTTTCGATTGGAGTAGGAGTTGCGCTAGCATTTGCATTCCGATTGAATCCTTTTGGAATGACGGGAGCCACAATGTATGCTTCAATGGTTGCTGCCGGAATTCTAGCTTCCCGAGGAGCTAACTATCTGAACAGTCTGCTAAAAAAACTAGGGATACAGTAAAATCCTAATTATGACGGAAGCGGCGGATCATATCCGTCGCTTTTTTACGATTTCAATGAGGTGCCAAAGCTACTTCAAAATATGCTGCAACATTTAATACGCATGTTCCGACTACTCTTACTGTGGGAAATGAAGATTTAACAGAACCATTTTAAGCAGATCTGGAGGTTTATGCAATTATAGCCAACAAACAAAATTCAAATCACGTGCAATATGATTGTGAAAAATGTGGAAAGAAAATGAAGAACATACTCGAACAAGTCATTCATATTGTGTACGAATGTACCGAAGAGGATAAAGGCTTATCATAGAGGTTCGTATGTAAAAGAATAGCTAAAGAAGAGAATTATGACCTTGACCGAACATTTGTTCTCATGATATATTTACCAAACAGATGTTCCCATATTTCATTAATTGTAAAATTATTCTTGATTGCCTCGACGACATTATAAGAGAGTGATGGTATGCAATGGATGACTACAAAGGGCAGCTGATCATCAATAGTGAAAAGCGTTTCGTATATCACGAATCAGTTAACAGAGGACATGTCCAGCTACCAAGGATGGTCATCAATTGTTTAGGTCTATCGAGCGTTGCAAAAATTGTCTATGGAATTATCTCCGGTTATATTTTCGAGCATGGTAAAACGGCTTTTCCGTCCGTTGCTCGCATTGCAATGGGGTGTAACTGCACGAAGAAGACCACAATTAAATATATCGATGAATTGGTAGAAAAAGGATTCATCATCAAGGAACGGAACGGTAAACGGCGTACGAATAATTATTATTTAGTGGACGCCGATAAAGTTCAGCACCTGCAAGTTTCAGAAATGTTTTGGGGAATCATAACCGGAGTGTACAGAGACATCGAAACTTCCCTTTACGAGGATATTTACAATGGTGTGATAGATATTCTTGAGAATATTTCTGAATCTAACATTGATTTTAAGGATATTCCAGTGAATCCTACCACAAAAGCTCACGTCAGGAACATTCTGATTAATAACCTTGGAAAGGATGATGAGACCAGGCATAAACTACAAAACAGAGAAGAAGTAAAACCCGAGATCGACTCCTTTTTTCTGACAAGAAAAAAAACGAACGACGTTAACTCCCAAGATAATACAGGAAAAAAAGAAGGAGCAGAACAACTTGAACAAAGGGACCGAAGTGCTTCTGTCGACGAATTCTTGAAAAGGATAAAAGGAGTTAGCCCATGAGTGAACTGTTTAATACATGCGAAGAGTGCGTTGTAAAGCAATGGTGCAAACTCAGGCGTGGTGTCGTTAAGCTTCCTACCGACTCTTTGTTAACGTTCTGTGTGGGGAATGATAAGCTAACAAAGGCACTAGACTTAGCGAGAATCCCCAAGGAATACCTTAATGCGAATCTTTTCCACTATACGAAGGATTCCGATAACGCTGAGTATGCTGATATATTAATAGAACTTTTAACTAATCCTGTAGGTTTTGTCCGGTCTGGTCTGAATCTAGCACTGTTAAACAATCATAAAGGTACCGGAAAAACATGGACAGCCATTGCAGTTCTCAATGAGTTCATCTACAAGGTATGTCGTGACCCTGAGTGGTTTGACTATGAAAATCCTGTAGCTCTGTACGTTAAATTCGGAGCTTGGGCCAATAGGCAACGGGACATATACACCCGAAATGATGAGGAATTTACATTCCAAGCACATAAAGAACTGTCTCTAATGAAGGATGTGCCATTACTTGTCTTGGATGATATTGGTTCTGGAAGGATTACGCCCATTATCCGTGATCTTATCTACGATGTTATTGACCACCGAAAGGAACGGCAACATTCCATAGTGTTCACTTCAAACTATTGTGAGACACAATTACGGTCATCCGAAATGCTTGGTGAAATGGTAATTTCTCGTATGCTTTACAACACGATGATACTTCCTTTGGGGGGGCGAGATCGAAGGGTTTCTAAAATATACCACTATTGAGAATTTGTAATTACAGGAATTGAATAACATTTTTGTTCGCTTCTTCACAACTTATACTGCATTCTTAACACTTACTTACTATGAGGTAAAAGTACACTAATGCTCTGTATAGTGATTTCTATTAACTCAGGGATGAGCTTAGGCGAACGGAGGTCAAAAAAGTATGGCGAGATTAGAAATAGAACTTGGAAAACTATTTGCTAAACTCCGAAAAGAGTTTACGGGAACCGGGGCGATTGATACTCAGGTTAGAATATGTGCCGATTCTCTCTATGTCAGGTATAAGGTATCATATACTGCGTTAGAGAAGGCGCTGGTTAAATTTTTAAGAGACGATAGCGGTAGTATCACGATCCCTGACTATACAGAAACTGCCAAGCAAATGATCGACAATCTAATGCTACCGTTGTTTCCTATAGAAAAGGTCAAAGTGAAGGGCTTGTTCACACGAATTTTTATAGAAGAATGCAGCGAAGCGTCTTACTGGCTTGTCATATTCGACAAGAACATAGAGAAACTTGCGCGCGAATACGAGAGGAAAGACCACCCTGAAAGGCATATGAATAGAAAGCTATTAAGTATCGCCTTACCTGCTCTGATCATTCCTTTAGCCAAAGCGATTGGTATTTTTGAGATATCCCCTTATGTTTGAAATATACGGCAATTAGTTAGAACTCGCGGATATAGAGCGTTTAACTAAGGCTAGTCCAATTTACCCATTGGTCTGGCCATTTTTTTGTTCCAAAACATATGAATAATTCAAGAAAATGATATTATTGATACTATTTGTGTAGAAAACTTAAAAGTGTATTTCGCAACTAATATATGGGTCATATCGACTACTGATAGTACATGGCATAGGGGAGAGGACTTATGGCAGCTATTGAGGAATTGCAATTACTTAATCATGTACTTGTTACGAAAGAATGGGGAATCATAGGGGGCGCAGGGTTAGAAGAGGATTATTTTCAGGTATACAAGGATGTTTTCAACTACATTCAGTGCTTCGTCAATGAGAATGCGCATGTTCCAACCATTGAAACCGTAATGAACAAGTTTGACTCATTCGAATTAGTGGAATTGGAAAATATACAACATGTTGTAAGGTCATTGAAAGAGGACTTCCTGTACAGGCGATTTAAACCGGTTCTGATCTCTGTTGCGGAGACTTTTGCCCAAAAGGATACGTTGAATGCAATTCAACAACTTCAAGTCGAATCGGAGAAATTTCTAAAATCTTTTGGTTTGAGCTCTCAAGGTTATTCTTACATTAGAAACGCACAATCACGGCTTGATGCTTATAACAAGATACACGGAAGGTCAGATAACGAAATCATTGGATGGACTACAGGGTTCAAGCCGCTTGATTTGGCCACAAATGGTTTGGAGTTCCAGGAGGGAGCTGTCGATTACTTTCTGGTATTTGCTCCAACGAATATGGGTAAGACACTTATTTCTTCTTTCATGATGAGCGCAGCTTGGAACAGTTCATTAGAAGATGATTATCCAGCCTACTTTGCCCTTGAGCAAAGAGCGACTGAAATTGCGTTGAATTGGGATAATACGCTTGCTAGATTATCTCGACTTGCTCTTACCCGTGGTACTCTTTCAAACGAGAAAAGAGATGCTTACGCGGAGTATGTTGATAGACTTAAGCAAAGGCAAAAGGACATGGTGATTTATGACTTAAATAGTAATGGCGGTAGACCGTTCACTTTGGAAACCATTCACCGAATACTTGAACGCGAAGGTCATAATCGTTGGACATTAGATCAACTTTCAAAAGTTAGACGATCTAGCCGAGATAGTGGGGGAGACTTGAGACAGCGCCTTTTTGAAGTATCAGCAGGAATTCGTGAAATCATTTTGGATACGGGAAAGCCGGCTATGATCGTCGCTCAGGCGAACCGTGAGTCTCTTCGGAAAATCAAAAAGGACAATACCGAAAAAGTAGAAGAAACGGACATTGGAGAAGCATTTTCGATTGTTCAAGATGCTTCCAAAGGAATTTCCATCGTGAAAGTAAGCGATAATACCTTCCGAATTCAGGTCATAAAAAATCGAAACAACGCAAGTGGCCAATCGTTTCTTATTCGTTATGACTTTGATACAGGAACTGTCAACGTTTTAGATGATGCCATTCAAGAACAATACTTCTAAAATCTGCGAGGAGAGTGATCATGCAAGTTGATAAAACAAAAGGAAAAATTTAACGAGGGAATATTACACGCTCTGTACATAGACATCAACGAAATGATAGAAGAACTTCGTTTTTTGTATCAACATCAAACAAGATATGCGAATAATCCCAAAGCTTTAACCGGAATAAATTGTACTAATGATTGGATCATGTGTTGTTGTCCCATTCACACAGAGAGCCGTCCTTCTTTTGGTATATCGCGCATTCCTCCTTATCACTGCAACTGTTTTGTATGCGGCTACCTGGGGACGATCGATATCTTAATAGAAAATGTTCTGGGATTAGAGGCGGGAGAGGGTGTTAAAATTCTTCTGTCCTCAAATGTAATAGAAGAGAAATACAGCACATTTGATATCGTGGAATTTATTGAAAATCGAAGGAACAGCTACGAAATACCACATTTGGATGAAGGGGTACTTCAGAACATCAAGGATTCGCGGGAGAAGAACGAATCTATCTATCGGTCAGGGATAGAGTACATGAAACAACGAGGATTCGACGACCACACTCTATCAACCTATGAAATCTGTGTGGACACGATAACAAAAACAATTGTGTTTCCACAACGAACAAGAACAGGACATCTCCGGTTTATCCAAAAGCGCAAAATAGGTGGGAATGATCACGGAGCTAAGTTTATTAACGAAGGTATGGGAATAAAAAAAGACATTGTGTTCGGTCTTCACTTCTTTAACAAACTTAAAACTACAGCAAAACGAATTGCAAAAGTAAGATTGGTAGAGTCACCAACAGACTGTATGTCCAACTATCAAGTTGGAATTCCAGCAATATCCATAAACGGTAGAATCTTATTTAGGAATCAAGTCAGAGAAATTCAATTAGCAGGAATTACTGAAGTAGATCTCATGCTGGATAACGATATTGCAGGGGATAAGGGAATGGATCATGCTGCAGGATTACTGGATAGAGCCGGGTTGGTTGTGAACCGTGTGCGCTACCCTGATTTTCCTATGCTCAAAGACAGCAACGAGCTCTTCCAAGCGGGATATCTGGATAAGCTAGAAACCCATAATGTCAATCTCATAGGTTCATTATTCAAGTAACTCAGATTCAGTAAGCCAAAAAAAGTTCCAGTAACATCAAATCGTAAAGCTTCACATTAAACATTACACATGATATCGGAGGAAATTAACCATGAATATTTCAAGAAGTATCCCAACTGTACAGACTTTCGATCCAAATCGTTTAAATCCAATATTTGATTTCTTCCTTCCGAAAGTAAAAGAAGAAGACCGAGAAGACGTAAAAAGCGACTCTATTCTTCGGATCCTGACTGCAGTTGAAAAAAGAACAATAAAAAGTGACATTTTCACTTTCGCGCATACAATCGTACAACGCACTGTGTTTGATTACTATCGTCAGAAAAACCGCAAAATTACTAAAGCCTCAATATCCGTTAATTTTTGTGATGGTGCTGACGAGGAATCAGGTTCTACCATAGATTACTTTTCTTATGAAGTTGAAGAAGTTGGTTATCATCTGTCGGATGTTCGATACGACTATCTCATTCATATAACCGATTTTACTCCGCAAGAACGTAAAATTATTGATTATATGCTCTTTGTCGAAGAAGGTATGGACATGAAACCTACTGAAATTTCAAACCAATTAGGATTGAACAAATCTCATGCTTCACGAGCGATGAAAAAATTAAAAAAAGTATGTAGAGCATAAAGAACATAATGGTGTTAATAGACATTTATTCTCTAAGATTTATCTTGGTAATATACGTAATCCGTTCAGTTATGTGTACCTTAATGGTAGCACAATGGAAATATTCTTGCAACAATTACTCATCTTATTTATGAGATTTCTCGCAACGTTTAGCTGAATTGAAACGACTACTACATAATCATTACGAAGTATTACCCAATAGAGAAATATCTGAAACAGGTTATCAAAATAGCAGCCGAACATAATACAACATTAGGAGGAACACATGATGTCTAATACTGTAGTTCACGGTCTTAAAGCCATTCTTTCTGGGGGCGCCGATTTTATCACGTTTGAAGAAAATAAGCCAATGACCCTGCTTTTTATCGATTGGCATGACAATCTTGTCGGCGTACGAGAACATTATGAGAAGTCCTTGATTCCTAGTTATATTCGTTGTCCCGGTCATAAAATCTGTCCTTTATGTAAAAAAAATCCGGGGAAGTATCCTGCGATGCGAATTAAATTTCGTGTTTACGATCCCCTGGAAAACAAAATTAAGTTTATAAGCCTTGCTAAGACTCACATAAAGAAACTTAACGACGACTTTACTTTGCAGGGCGTGGACCCGACTAAGGTTCTCGTAACGATTTTTCGTAAGGGTAAAGGAATAGCTGAGACTTCCTATAAGGCATGTCGATATATAGTTGATCATACGGGAGCTGAACCGAAATTAGCTGTTCCATCGCGAGAACTTATGAAGAACTTACCTGATATTTTGCCACAAATCACACCTCATTCTCCTGACGAGATAGCTGGTTTTATGCAAGCAACCATCACCGGTAATGCAGGACTAGGGGATAAAGGCAATCAAAATCCGCAAAAACATGGCTTATTTCAAAAATTATATACTCCGAGAACATGCAACGGATAATCCATAAGCCGTTCATCAATCAACATTAATTCCTGAAACATCGTGGTAACGTAAACTTCCCATCTAAATAGATTCAATTAAAAGCCGAAGCTATAGCACCAGGAGGGAATGTTTATGTCTGATATGAATGAAATTTTGAACATCCTAAATTACGCGGAAAAGAAGCTAACCAAGACTCGAACTAAGAATAATGAAAAGATTAAAAAGATAGGAAAAATGAGTACTAAAAATCAGATGAGCCTTAATATTGAACAAATATGTTCAATCCCTGACAATTATATTCTCATTAACACACCTGAATTATTGGCCAGGTTAGTGAAGTATTACAGAGAATACAAAATGAGGTATGGAGCAAATGCATCCGTATTTCTTGATACAAAGACTTATGGATTAAACACCTGGAAGGATGAACTTGTCTCTATTTCTATCGGATTCATATCACATCAATATTTTTCCATACCCATGCGCCCGTTTCTGCATCCGTTGTCACGAGATATTCCTTCTCTTCCTTTTGATGTCGTAGCCGATACATTAAGACCATTGCTGGAATCAGAAAGCATGCTCGTCATGGCGAATGCAAAGTTTAATGTTCACGCATTAAAAAATTGGGCAAACATCGATATTACCTTCAACATCTATTGGGATACGATGATCGCGGCTGGTTTACTGAATGAGAATATGCCTAAAGGAATGAAAGAATGGTACAGAAACTATGTTCAACCTTGGCTAATTGAGCAAGGAAAACTAAGTTACGACGATCCTAATCGACCCATTGATGAGTATGGGATTATGTTCGATACCGTATCTTTCGATACCATCCCTCACCGATCTGCGAATTACTATGCTTGCCATGATGTATACATGACGCATCTGGTTTTCCTCTATCAGAAACAGGTATTCGAAAATCCTTCGTATAACCTTTCAAGGGTCTATAAACTTTTTAATGAAGTGGAGATGCCTCTGATTGCCGTATTCGCATCAGCTGAGCGGCGGGGCGTAGAGCTTGATTCCAAGTTTCTTAAAGATGTAATCGGCGGGATTCTCTCGGAAAAACTGAAAAATTTGAAGATGGATATCTATCAAATTCTTGGTGGCACAATATCAGTAACTCGAACAAGAACCCGAAGCCGGCATGGAATCAAATTCAAAGAGGAATATGTGGTTATGGAGGAACTGAATCTGAATTCTTCTATACAGCTTTCTCATAAACTCTATGATGAACATCAATTGCTTCAGCCGGAGATGATTTTTGATAACCAGCTTAGAAAGCCTAAAAAGTCTATTAGCAAAAAAGTGCTCATCAGAAACAAAAATAAACATAAAGTGTTTTCTCTTATTCTTGAATACCGTGGACTTTCGCAACTGATTCACTCCTTTTGTTATAAACTTCCCGAAGACATTGTAGACGGGCGCATACATTGCACCTATAACCAGTTAGTACGGACCGGACGAGTATCCTGTTCCAATCCGAACTTGCAGCAAATTCCGTCGAAATTTGATCTCATCCGCTATGCTTTTCGTGCTCCAGATGGCCGTTTATTGGTTTCGGCTGACTTTTCACAGCAGGAGCTTCGTTGGCTGGCTATCTTTACTCAAGAGGAAATACTCGTTGATATCTTCAAACAAGGTTTGGATATTCATAGTAGTGTAGCCTGCAAGATGCATGGACTTAACTATGAAATGTTTGAAATGATTCGTCTGTACAAGGAGGAATCCAAAGAAAAGACAAACCAGAACATAAGAAGAGTCCTGAGATATTGGAAGAACACCCAGGATCTCATTAACGCAATCACTTATCATAATGAAAAGGAAAAGACCTATATTGACAGTAATTTCATTAACGCAGACATGATAGTTGAATTAGCTGCATTCTTTGAGGCGTTACGTCAACAGAGCAAGTCAGTGGTATTTGGCGTGTTTTATGGTATTACGGAGAGGGGGTTGGCGGACCAAATTGAATCAAGCAAAGGTGAAGCTAAATCGCTTATCGATGAATTTAAGACAAAACTCACGAAATACCGCCAATGGGAAATTCAGACCCATCAAGAGGTTATGGAGAAAGGGTACATTGTAACAGTCCTTGGCAGAAAACGGAGGTTTGCAGAGGAAATCGCAAAAGTTGAGCAGAAGGATTCACGGGGCAACCCAGGATCTCATTGGAAAATCGATAAATGCAAACGCCAATCCTGTAATGCCATAATTCAAGGGTCGTCTGCCGATCAATCGAAGAAAGCGATGGTTGATTTGTTTTACCCAACACGGGCAGATGGATCCAAATGTTTCGATCGCGGCGAATGGTTGCGGGAAAATTATAAGTCACAACTCGAAAAAGATGATATACATATCGTTCTCCAGGTACATGATGAACTAATGTTTGATGTTCCTGCAAATGTCAGCCCTGCTGCATTGAAAGCAATTTCAAATACGATGGCAAACGCGATACCCAATGATGTGGGAGTAGCGTTCAAGACAGATATTGAAATCAGCCCGTATTGGGGCGGGAGCTTTTCTATAGAGCAAATTGACCTCATGAATAGAGGCATACTGGATTGGAAAAGGATTTTTGAAGAAGAGGTTAAAAGGAAGCTTGCTAAGTTCGGTATCGAATATAAAGTTGGCGTGTTTGCTGATGTAGAAGAAGCTGACGGGAATTCTGAAGGATAATTGGTGATTACCTTTTACTGCTTAGGTCATGTTTCGCTGTAATTCACGAAAAAAAGCCGCCTATAGCGGCTTTTTTTATATTCCGCAACTTTTGACCGGGATAAACTCACTACTGATATTGTAGGGATACTCTATTCATATCAAGGAGCATTGATCCATGGCGACAACGACTATAAAGGAAGCGACGAAAAGATCACCATCGCAGCGTATTCGTGTACTGACCGCGCTGCGGAACGCAGGTTCAAAGGGAATTACGAATGTTGAGCTGCAAGAGATTAGTCTTCGCTGGCAAGCTCGTCTCAGCGAGTTGTACAAACAAGGCTATCGATTAGCGTTGCAAAATTGGGGCGACGGAGTTTACAACTATACCCTCATCCATGAACCGGACACGATTCATCCGGAACCTAGGAGAGCGATTCAAGTCCTGATAAGCGAAATTGAAAATAAGTTCAGTGGCAACGTGACAACTTCTCAACTCATGGATCTTCTGAATTCAAATGGTTTGCAGGTTGGGAGAAAGCCTGGAAGCTTCACTGTGAAAGGCATTTAGTCGGTTACGGGAGAGGACATTGCCTTGAGAGGCGAACGAATTGGATATACGTTCAGGTTTTGCTCGTGCATCGTTCACCGTATACGAGAAAACCGCAAAGGAGGGCAAAAATGTTCGTGAAGTATGCCGTTGGAGGTCGGTTAGATCCTCCATATCATCCGACGAAGCTCTTCCCTCATTTTATAGGGCGGCAAGTAGCTATTCCACGCAAAGCAGATGTTGTTCGCGTGATTAAGGACACCTTTTTCATGTCACATGACCTTGAGTTCTACGCGATATCGGTCAGGATTGACAGTGAGAACTTCCGGGATTACTGGAACTTGAGCGTGGATGGGAAAGAAATCATGAAGAACATTCACTGCATGAAGTACGATGAAGGTCTTTACTTTCAGGTAGCCCATCCCATTCTAGCAGGAAAAGAAATAGTTTTCGAGTTCAACGCAGTTGATGGCAAAGCAAGGAATATAGAAGTGATGTTCCATTTCCTGACCGAACCTGATATCGATCTTCAATCATTCGGGACAACAGACTTGGGCAGCTATCCGGATCCGCTGCCTGAGATACCGGATGAGGAGGTCCCTCCCTCATCAGAAGGAGGAGGCGTCGTACTTCCTGTGCAATGGAATCTTTTTAAAGAGGTCAAGGATGCGGAGAAGTGGGCAGCAAACCTTGGCGTGAAGTGTGAATTTGGATCGAATATTGATGCAGCTAACTATGTAACCGAAGCAATCGCACTGCTGTTCAATACATGCGATGGTTTTGCAGGAATGGTGGCAAAGTATCAATTGAATATCAACATCAAGAATGGAAATGGAGCGAACGGATATTTCAACCCACCCGCTAATGAGGTCGTTGTAAGCAAAACATATGACTTTAAACATGCAACTGAAATTGCTCGAATGGAATATGATACCCATCAGAAGTCCTCACCGAACCGGTTAAGGACAGTCATTCATGAGATCGGGCATTGGCTTCACTATCACAATGTAGGAGCCTCTTTATTTTATCAGTACTCAGATCTTGACCCGGATGCATATGGCAATCAGACAATATTATCCAAGTCGGACGAGAACTACGTAGCCAACAACCTGTGTCAATATGCTACGAAATGGTTCCCTATTGAGTTAATGCCTGAAGTGTTTACAGCTAAAATAACCGGAGTCTCCGTTGACCCTAAAATATGGGAATGGTATGAGCAGTACGGCGGGTATCAGTGCTCCGGATGGTAGGAGGAAGATATGGATTTTACGATTCCGTGCGTTTTCTGTAAGCATTTTAATCGAGATGACAATGCTGGAGTGTCTTGTTTAGCTTTTCCAAACGGAATACCCAAAGAGATTCAGGAGCTGAAGGTGATTCATAACGTGCCGTATCCAGCTGACAATGGAATACAGTATGAACCATTAAGTGACTCGAATGACTATTTTAACTTTTTCGATGGGGAAACCAGAAAATGAAATAAGCCACTGGGTGCTTACGGCAACTGATTAAAGAGGTGATTATCTTGATTGGATTCATGAACTTATGCCCACATTGCGGGGCGGGATCTTCCTTTGTTCCAGAAGAAATGGAATGCGATAAGGCACTAGTTCTATGGTGTCAGCATTGCGGCAACTTTATCAATCAGACCCTGACGCTTGAAACCATACGGCGCTGGTGGCTCAGATTTGATGAAGGCGAGGAGTCTATTCGGCCGCCCATAAGTAAGGAAAGCTATGACGAGCTTCATAGAATCGAAGAACGGCTTAATGAAACGGATGGAAGTATTCTGGAGAGAATCGAACTTCATTTGAAAGATTTTACCGACTACCATTATACGGAAAGGATGAACGATGATGAAAGTCAGATTAAAGGCTAAGTTCTTTTTCGATAACGGAGAAGTAAAGAGGGTCGTTTGGACAATAAGTGATCCTACTGTCATTTATGGCAGCCCATCTAAGCCTGTCAAAACGGTGCTTACGACAGTCAAGGACGTTCAGGATGAATTTCAAAAGTCCTTCCGTAAGCTGCATAAAGAAGGTGAAGTTTTTACAGTTGCCGGTATCGGCGGTGATTTGTCCGGTGTCCATTTCAATAAGGTATCCTACTGGACGCTGAAGGTGGAAGAGATTGGTGAGGAAGAGGATAAAAGTAACCATGTACTGGCTCCAATGAAGGATGAAATTTAGCACGAGACCAACATGAAAATAGAGTGAAATATGGATATTAACATCGGAGGTAATAGAGTGAATTATAACCAACAATCTTTTCAAGATGGAGAACATCCTTTCTTGAAAATCAACGGTACAGTACGTAGCGTGAATATCCCCTCGGAATTGAGAGGAAACATTTCCATAGAGGAACTATTTCAAGTGCTCCAATCAGGCCAAAAATATCAGGATCTGCAAGGTAAGACAGATCATATGGATCTTCTCGGAGAAAAGGCGACTAAGATCGAGCAATTGGAAAAGAAACTTCTAGAAATGACTCAGCGCCTCGAACTACGGGATGTACTCATTGCTAAGCAGAGAACCCTCATAGATACCCTGCTGGGAGAAAACTTAGAAGGTTCATTCGATTCTCCATCCTTCCCAGATGATTTCAGATACTATGATGATACTGTTGGGGGTCTGGGCGGAAACCAGGTGCAAGAAATCGTTAATCAACTAGCTGCAAACGAAATAGGATTAGGAGAGTTTAGTTACGTATTTGCGGGTAACACGGCTGTTATACGTATGAATGATGGTGGAAGAATCGTCACGGTGGTTGCTCAAGATTTTTATGAAGCAGAAGAAAAGTAAACATTGCTTAACCTTTAAAATTCAACATCCTTTGAAGGCTAGGAAGGAACGAATGTCTAAGTACGCAATCGCATACATGAATTATTTGGACAATATACACTTGGTCAAGATTATAGAAGCCGATGGAGAACTCGAAGCATTACGAAATGTGCTTGATTTATCCTCTGACGAGTTCGATTTTAAAACTGTTGAAGAGGTGATGTGCTATTGTTTCAGCATAGATCTAAGTGTTTCTATCCCAGTTCTTTTAGTTGAGTAATCTTTCATGGGGAACTTCGATTAAATCTGTTTGATGAGCTGCAGAATAGATTGCTTTGGTGGATTTCAATGATCCGTTTGCCTGCAAATGCTCGAATACATAAATTAACTTATATGGTTTGGATACTCAAAACTCACTTCAGCAGGAGGTTCAAGATATGGCATTCGGATATAAATTGGGCGATGTCGTTAATAACGTTACACGAATCGTGGAGGCTATCCAACATATGGAACAGGGAATGCATCACGCTTCCTCGGGTTCGTTGGATGCATTACGAAGGAATAAAGCTCAGCTGGAAAACGTGCTCGAGTTCATTATGGAATTAGAGGTGGGATCTAGTGTCAGTCTCGAGGCTTATTTGGCAGGTCATAAGCAGTGCATTCAAGATTGCATCGGGATTTCTTACAACGCTAAGAAACCATATATAGGAAGGACGAGGGTCATATGAAATTTCGCCAAGTTTATACCGCACTACATGATATGAACCAGGCAGTTAAAGCCATGGGAGTGGATTTGGAAAACGCATCGAATAAAGAGTCCAAGGGTGTGATCTCCGATGAAATCCACGCCCTAACTCAAAGTTATAACAATCTCTATAATGCCGATCTTTTGCTGGATGTGGACCTGGATTTGGTACGGAAGCAAATAGATCATTGCATGAAGAATGTCGACGTATACTAGAATTGTTTCCATTGAGAGATGGACATTAACGGGGCGGGGGGCTTTCACATTTTACCCGAGTTAGGAGATTTCATTGAAGTGGATAGCGAAGGACACCCGCAAAACGGACTAATCGGTAAAGTGTTATCTGCGAGTGCCAATCATGTTGTTGTGGATTTATATGGAAGAGAGGTGTCTCTAAACAAACGAATGGTTCGAGTCAAGGCCAAGTTCGGCTCAAGAGCGCACTCTCTGATGAGTATGAAGGCTATGCATTGGGATTTGGATCATCTGGACGATGTAGGTTTATTCGTTCTTATGGATATCGCATTATGGATGCGGGACTATGATTGGTGTAAAGACATCCACATGCGAATGACACAAATGTAAGGTAGGCGGAGCCTGCCTTTTTTTGTTTTTTGCAACTCTTTCCCTTCATAACCCGACCACTATAGGGATAGGGCTAATGAAGTGAAGGGAGTGGTGATTTTGTAGATTTCTGGTACCCATATCAACATAAGCTGGCCCTAGCTCACACAACGAATGTCAATGATGATGTTCTAGCTGAAAGGATGGTATTTGTTTTGATAAAACATATCTTCATACTGGCTATTGCAGCTATGATGCTTGTTGCTTGCACTCCGCAAGAAAGGGTGTTGGTCAACAGGCAACCACAGTCAACAATCACTGAGAACGTGCTAGAGGAGCAAGGGCTGCAAGTACTTAAGAGAAAAGCGAATGATGAGGCAAATCGTATATTGATTGTGTCATTAGCAACCCATAAAAAACAACAGCATCCAGAGATAATCTCGAAACCAGCACAAGCTAAGAAGGATATTTCAGTAGAAAAAAAGTTGGTTCGCCATATGATAAGTAAACATGTGCCACAGAAAAATGCGGAACGGTTTGCTTCTGAAATCATGAAATATTGCAATATGTATAAGATTGATCCGTACACTATTCTGGCAATGATAGAGGTAGAAACAGGAGCTACATATAATCCTAATTTAGTCGGTAGGAATCATGAAGAAGGACTCCTTCAAATCCTCCCTTCTACACAAAAGTTCATGAATATGAAGGGCAATTTGTTCAATACTTCAGTAAACATAGAAATTGGAGTAAAGTACCTTGCATATTGCCAGAAAAAATTCGGAATAGAACTCGGAATCATCGCCTACAATCAGGGTGAAGGAAATGTAAAACGAGGGACGTACAATACAAATTATCTTGCTAAAGTGAACAAAGTTTTGTCTAAAATCAACCGTTAAACCGCTTTCGCTCGCTACTTCACATTGAAAATGACATCACATCAATAGCGCCCCGTGATTCTCAATCACATCAATGATGAAATCAGACCCTAGAAATAGGGTTTTTTCTTTTGAGCGCAACTCCCGTTTGACTCAGGACGACCACTAAGAGTAGGAAGTGAAATAATGAGTCCCAATCCAAAGGAGATAGGCTAAAATCGGCAGATTTCAAGAAGACTCTGAAACCTTACGTAAGGATTTATAGCCACCAATGGTGGGGAGTTAGTGGACTTCTGGTGGGGAGTTAGTGGATTTCCTTAGAGCGGTTCATAAAAAAGTTGGAGGTGAGGTAAATTGGCGCTAAGCCCTGAATATCGATTGTTGCGAAAAAAAGGAATGCAGGATCTACATAATACTGATTTGATTGAGGCATGCAAGTATAATAATGAACTTTTAGGTGAGTTCCTGACGGCAAATCGGCAATTTATCTTTTCTGTGCTTAAGCATTATAAAGGAAATATTGAAGAACTAAAGTTGAAGTTTAATATAAGTGACGAGGATCTTTACCAACATGCTTGCATTGGTATCATAACCGCCATCAAGGAGTTTGATGTTAATAGGGGGGTGAAATTCACTACCTTTGCCGTAAGGCCGATTTTATGGGAAGTGAATCAATTACTATATAGCGACTCTCAACATGTACGACTAAGCCGGAGCGCTGTAGACCTTATCAAAAAAATGGTAGAGATTGAGGAGACACTAGGTCACCGGCCCAATGAGGATGAAATGTCCAAATTGTTAAATGTTTCTGTGGATCGTTACAGAGAAATCGCCATGTTTAGTGATGAGATTAAACATTATGATGGCATCGAGAACTTCGATATTGCAGACAGCAATGGCGGAAACCTTGAAGAGAAAGTGACGAATCAAGTGTATGTAGATAGTCTTTTAAAAGATGAATTGTTCTCTGAATTTGAAAAACAAGTGATGAGTCTTATTTTGGAAGGTGCAGAGAACCACACGCAAATTGCTGCTAAATTAGGCGTTTACCCCATGACTATTAATCGTACTCTCGCCCGTATCCGCACCAAAATTATGAATAAAGAGGCGAATGTGAATCGGGAAGAAAAAGTAAGGTCTGAGTCTAAATATGATCGGGAAATTTCGATTATTTCTCAGGAGATAAAAGAACGGAAAATACCGCTATGCATTGAAGAAATTGCAGATCTCCTTGAAGTCTGTGGATTCGATACAACTAACTACACTACTAGAGTGTTTTATTATATGCGACAGAAAGCAAGTCAGAGTGCAATATGTTAAATAATACCATGAATCTCTTAGTTAATCAAATCATGGCGGGAACTTTAATTCTTGGGAGGTAGGATATGCACCTGACTTTTTATTATGATGAATCCTGCGGGTATTGCCGGAAATTTCAAAAGACAATCGACGGAATCGCACAGGAGAGACGACATCTTCGTATCAGTAAGGTTGAATATATACCTACCATTCACACGGATGTGAAGTTCATTCCTACTGTTATAGTGAATCATGGTGAGCGTGAATTAGGGCGTTTCAGCAGCGCTCTAGATAAGAAAATAATCGATGAATGGTTAGATCAGCTAGAAGAGTACACAAATACATATTTGGGAGAATCCATCAGCATCTTCCCTAATATGACTTCATGAAGCATTCTATGTATAATCGTTTATGAAAAGATGTCTAGATGAAATAAATATACACGGACAGGGGCTATATAGTAATGAAAGAAAGGTATCAAAAAGGAAACTGGAAAGCGTTCGTACATTTGGTCCGGCAGACCAAGCCTTCTGTCTGGATGCTATCCGCAGCTGTTACGCTAAGCATTATCTCGACACTGGTTAGCCTCGTGGTACCATTGTTTACGAAGGGGCTGGTAGATAGCTTCACCGTTGACAGCATCAAACCGGCACAGATCGTCATGCTTGTCGTGAGCTTCGTCGTTTCGGCCATCGCAGGCGGGATATCCATTTATTTGCTTAACCGGCTTGGACAAGAAGTTGTGGCCAAGCTGCGCGACCGGCTTTGGAAGAAGCTGCTGAAGCTGACGATTCCCTATTATGATAATCACCGAACAGGGGATACGATCAGCCGCATGACCAATGACACGGCAGTCCTTAAGGGGCTTGTATCCGAGCACGTGACGGGTTTCTTCAATGGCGTTATTTCGATGGTCGGAGCCATTGTTATTCTGCTTCTGCTGGATTGGAAAATGACGCTGATCATCCTGGCGGCGATTCCGGTTACGGCGGCGGTACTCGTTCCCCTGGGGCGTATCATGCTTCAGATATCTCGGAAGCTTCAGGATGAAACCGCAGATTTCACGACTATTCTCAATCAGGTTCTTTCTGAGATCAGGCTGGTGAAAGCCTCGAACGCGGAAGAACGAGAGACTGGCGTCGGCCAGAAGGCCATCGAAGGATTGCTTAAGCTTGGGATTCGTGAAGGGAAGATTCAGGCTTTTATCGGTCCTATTATATCGTTTGTGATGATGGGACTCATGGTTCTCATTATCGGTTACGGCGGTATGAGGGTCTCCAGTGGCGCCCTTTCAGCCGGAGATCTGGTGGCATTTATTCTCTACTTGGTGCAGATTATTATGCCGATGAACCAAATCACCATGTTCTTTACCCAGTTGCAAAAATCGGTCGGTGCAACAGAAAGAATCGTAAATATCCTTGAAGACCGTCAAGAAAATGTCTCGGACGGCAAAACGTTGACCGGACCGGTCCAGACCATTCAGGTTGAGCATGTTCATTTCTCTTACGAAAAGGGTGATGCGGTTCTCCATGATATCAGCTTTACGCTGGAACCAGGGAAGGTAACGGCTGTGGTTGGCCCAAGCGGAGGCGGCAAAACCACCTTGTTTTCCATTATCGAACGATTTTATCTGCCCGATAGCGGTATGATCCGGGTTGGAGGTCAGGATGTGAGCGGTTATTCCCTCGAATCCTGGCGCCGGCAGATCGGTTACGTTCCACAAGAAAGCCCGATTATTGCAGGGACAATCCGTGATAACATATGCTATGGCATGGACCGTGATGTTGCCGACGAAGAGGTTGAACGTGCGGCGCACATGGCATATGCCGATATTTTTATCAACGAGCTGCCGGAAGGCTACAGGACGGAGGTAGGCGAACGCGGGATTAAACTCTCCGGAGGTCAGCGCCAGCGGATCTCTATTGCCAGAGCGCTTCTGCGCAATCCGCAAATTTTGATGCTGGATGAAGCTACCTCGAGCCTGGACAGCCAATCCGAAGTGTTTGTGCAAAAAGCGCTTCAGAATCTCATGAAGGGCCGCACGACGATGGTTATTGCCCACCGTTTGTCAACGGTAGTAGACGCAGATCAGATCCTTTTCATTGAAAAGGGACGTATCACTGGCGTCGGGACTCACCAGGAACTGATTGAGAGTCATTCAATGTATCGGGAGTTTGCCCATCAGCAGCTGCGTATCGCTGATTCCATATCCTAGGCGAGTGTCTGATCATTATTGACTTTTATCGGAATGAAACCTATAATGACGTTATACCCCTGAGGGTATGTTTATTCGTTAGAATGATCATTCTCGTGGAGGTGGAATAGATGGCAGTAACAAGTGTCTCCGAGAGTAACTTCTCCTCATCGGTCATGAAATCCGGCAAACCGGTCATGGTTGACTTCTGGGCCCCATGGTGTGGACCATGCCGCATGGTTGCTCCCGTTCTGGAGGAGCTGGAGAAGGAAATGGGCGAGCGAATCAAGTTTGTGAAGGTCAATATCGATGAGAACCCAAGACTGGCTTCGTTGTTCCAGGTTCAAAGCATTCCGACCTTGAAGCTGTTTAAAGATGGACGCGCAGTTGCAACATTTGTCGGTTTCCAGCCGAAGCAGCAGTTGAAAAGACAAATTGAACGTGTCATTTAAGTATTTCATTTGTACTAGGCAGATGCTATCAAATCTTGCTTTCATGTCTGCATATATAAACATAGTTGATCATGACAAACGATCAGGGAGGAACCTACACGAATGTGGTGGATATTGATAGCTGTCCTTGCAGCAGGTGGGGCGGCTTGGTGGTTTGTGCGCGAATTCTCGCCTGTCAACGGGCTAACTTTCGTGAATCCTGAAGAACTGCGCGGACCCGAAAGAAAAGGTTATGAGCTGCAAATGCTTGATGTAAGGGATTCGGTGGATTACATGAAATATCATGTTCCCGGTTCCATTAATATATCCATGGGGCGACTGCCCTTTGTTCATCAAACGCAGCTTGCTTCGGAAGAGCCCGTGCTTATTCTGGCGGAGAATTACCGACAGACGAAAAGGGCGGCAAGGATGTTAAAGCGTTATGGCTTCATGCGGATATATGCACCTCAAAATGGAAAAGAAGCACTTGGCTGCGGCATTTGTTGTCAATAACAGATGCGTCGTCTGCTGCTATGAAACAATGTGGTTTCACAACCGTCTTACCTGAAAGGAGGATAAGTCATGGAGTACGATGGCAGTGTTACCCGGCGCGTAAAACGCTTGGAAGGCCAGACGCGCGGCATATTGAAAATGATGGAGGATGGGAAGGACTGCAAGGAGGTCATTTCCCAGCTTTCTGCTGTACGCAGTGCAGCGGATAAAGCGATAGCCTATATTGTAGCAGTGAATCTGGAGCAATGTATTAGACAGGCCACAGCAGAACATGGCGATCCTAGCCCGCAGGTCAGAGAGGCTGTGAAGCTGCTGATTAAAAGCCGGTGATGTTACATCAGGATCGTGCTTGTATCCTAAATCGGCCCCAAATGACAAAAGCTGAAGCGGTAAGCTTACGAAAAGCAGTCCAAAGGAACTTGGCTCTTGTAGCCAGGTTCTTTTTTAAAGAAGATGACACATTTACATACATAGAACGGAAGGAGCGACGTGAAAAATGCAAGTGATTATGATTGGACCGTTCATGCTGAGGTATTCGCTTATCGTGATGATTATTGGAGTGGCAGCGGGCTATCTGGTCACGCTCATTCGTACGAGATATTTGGCTTCGGATATACGTAAGCCCGTTCTGGACGAGCTGATGACCACACTTTTGATCGGCATCCTTGTTTGGAAATTCAGTACACTTGTATTCGACTTCAAGACCGTTATCCGGTCGCCGCTTACATTGCTGTATTATTCAGGAGGAACGGGGGGGATGATCCTTGCTATTGTGATTGGCATCCTTATCCTGGCTTATAAATGTATCAGGTATCACAAGTCTTGGATACTTTATGCCAATGCGGCACTGACGTGGCTGATTTCCGGCTACGGCGTCATAAGCTTGCTGCAAGTGTTCTTGGAGTCCGGGGGAGTCCTTTCAGGCGGGCGCGTGATCGTCGCTGCTGCTATGGTCCTGTACCTATTCCGTCATAAGAATCATATGGAAAGTGCTTACCACCTGAATGTCTCGTTGATGTGGTCTGCCATCGGATTATTCGCTGCCTCGCTGCTTGGCGAAAGGGATGACTCATACTGGTTCGGATTCAGCGGCATGCAAATTTTTTTGCTCTCTCTTTCTCTTGTGACTCTCATCATTAAGGTTTTTATGGAGAAAAGAAACATGGTTTAAGAATAAGAGGTGGAATGGTTTGGATCGCATCCATGTCTTTGTCGCTGTAGCAGCCGGACTTGGATTAGGAGCTTCTATACAATAAATTGAAATTATTCTGCACGAACCGCGTATAAGCGCGGTTTTTTTGGTCTATGATACTAAATTTAGGTGAGATTACATTGACATCTCTCCGGTAGAGTGAATATAATGTGCTTAATAAGTTTATATATGAATATATGCTCATATTATATTTACAGATGGGATCGGAGGCAATACGATGGCTGAAGCAACCGGCAAAATAAAACGGGAGCTTGTCCTGGACGGTTTGGATTGCGCAAGCTGTGCCATGAAAATCGAAGACGGAGTCAAGAAGATGGAAGGTATCACTTCATGTTCCGTCAATTTCGTCAAGCAAACGTTAACCTATGAAACCGATGACGAAAATGAACAACTTCTGACGAATGTAAAGAGTAAAATCACGAAGTTGGAACCTCATGTGAAGGTTCTCGATAAACGATTGGATACGCGTAAAAAGGGGGGCCATCCTCAACAAGGACATGAACATGAAGATGGACATGATCATGATCATGTTCATGGGCATAGCCATTCCCATGAGCACGAAGCACATGGCGAAGAAGGACACGGTCATTCTCATGACCACGGAAGCGGCGCGACCAAGATCATGGCTGTACGCTTGGCGATCGGGGCTGTGTTAACTGCGGCAGGTATGCTGATTCATGCGAACCCGTATGTAGAGCTTGCTATATTTCTTGTAGCCTATTTGGTTGTCGGCGGAGATATCGTGCTGCAAGCAGTTAAGAATATAATCCGGGGGCAGGTCTTCGATGAATATTTCCTGATGTCAGTAGCTACCATAGGTGCCTTTGGCGTGGGCCAGTATCCGGAAGGCGTTGCCGTGATGCTGTTCTATCAGGTAGGTGAAATGTTCCAGGGAATCGCGGTGAACCGCTCCCGTAAATCAATCAGTGCGATGATGGATTTGCGGCCGGAGTATGCGAATCTTAAGGTAGGAAGTGATACCAAACGTGTAGCTCCGGAGGAAGTGCAAGTTGGCGATGTAATTGTCGTGAAGCCTGGTGAAAAGGTTCCGCTCGATGGCGTGGTTTCGGAGGGGAGCTCGATGGTGGATACTTCGGCTTTGACCGGTGAATCGGTTCCGCGCGAGATTGAAGCAGGCAACGAGGTACTGAGCGGCTTCATCAACAAAAATGGCGTGCTTACCATAAAGGTTACCAAAACTTTTGGCGAATCGACCGTATCCAAGATCCTGGATCTGGTACAAAACGCAAGCAGCAAGAAGGCGCCAACCGAGAATTTTATTACAAAGTTCGCCAGATATTACACGCCGGTGGTGGTCATCGTTGCCCTGTTGCTGGCCATTGTGCCTCCACTGATCATTAGCGGCGCCGCTTTCTCGGATTGGATATACAGAGCACTTATTTTTCTTGTTATCTCTTGTCCATGCGCGCTTGTGGTGTCAATCCCGCTCGGTTTCTTCGGGGGCATCGGAGCCGCTTCGAAATCGGGCATTCTGATCAAAGGCAGCAACTATCTCGAAGCGCTGAATGACGTTAAATATGTCGTATTTGATAAAACCGGCACGCTGACCAAAGGCGCCTTTACAGTGACGGATATTCATCCTTCTGGAGGATGGCTAGGAAAAGAACAGTTGCTGGAGCTTGCGGCATACGCTGAATATCATTCGACCCATCCGATTGCTGAATCGATCCGGACCGCTTTTGGCAAAGAGATAGATGAGGAACGAATTGAACGATATAACGAAATATCCGGCTATGGCATCCAGGTAAACGTGGATGGTAAAGAAGTGTTAGCCGGAAACACGAAACTGATGGATAAGAAATCAATTACTTTCGAACAGCCTGCGCAGCCAGGAACAACGGTTCACCTCAGCGTGGACGGCCAATATGCCGGATATATCACCATTGCGGATGAAGTCAAAGAGGATGCTAAGGAAGCCATACAGAGCTTGAAGCAGATGGGCAAAAAGACCATTATGCTGACTGGGGATTCCAAGGCGGTGGGTGAAGCAGTCGGGAGATCGCTGGGAATCGACGAGATCCATGCCGAGCTGTTGCCTCAGAACAAGGTGGAAGAGATCGAGAAGTTGGACGGCATAAAATCCCCCAAAGAGAAAATTGTATTCGTGGGTGACGGGATCAACGATACGCCGGTGCTGGCCAGAGCGGACGTCGGGGTAGCGATGGGCGGACTTGGATCTGATGCGGCCATCGAGGCGGCGGATGTGGTCATTATGACCGATGAGCCGTCGAAGGTTGCTGCGGCTATTCACATCGCGAAGCGCACGCGAGGCATTGTTTGGCAAAACATTATTTTCGCTCTGGGCGTGAAAGCTGTATTCCTGATTCTCGGCGCTTTCGGAATTGCTACGATGTGGGAAGCCGTATTCTCGGATGTTGGCGTAACGCTGCTCGCGGTTCTGAATGCGATGAGAGTGCTAAAGGTGAAATAAGGGGCATTTACGTCCGTTTCATTACCGACACACCTGCCAGTAGTAAACCATCCTGGTCTATCAGTTCCCATTTGCGAATCAGTAACCAACATAAAAAGTTTAAAGCCCACTGTCTAGGACAGTGGGCTTTATCAGTATAGAGCTTATTTGATGTCATAAGGCAATTCAAAGGTCCACAAATCCGTACCGTTTTCCTTGGAATCCGGATCAGTCACGCCAAAGTCATTGTCGTTAACGATTACAAGCGTATGTCCGTTTACGAGGGAAATGCCTTCGATTTTTTCATTCGGATATTTGAATTCGACGGCATCCAGCACCGTCCGTTTGACGGGGGATTGAATCCCGGCTTGACGAAGCTCGGTTAGGCTGAGCTGTTCGAGCGTTTTGCCTGCTTTGGAAGTGTCGTCATATTGTCCTAGAATATTCGTTGCATTCTTGAGATCAATAGAGAATATTTTCTTAAGCTGGGCAGCCTCTCCGGCATTTTTGTCACGTTCATCGATAAGCAGCGTATTTTCGTTGACCACGTACATATCCGAGATCACGATGTCGGATTGCTTCAAGTCTTGGTACTGCTTGGCGTCTTCCGAAATATACGCATACTCCGCAACCGGCTTTAGCGTCGAAAGATCGATTTTCAGAATGCGAAGCGTACGGGAATTATCCACGTTCTTATCCGGATTGCGCAATGGACTTTGCATCGCCATAAACATCCATTTACCGTCAGGCGTTATTCCTACCGCTTCCGCACCACGGTTTTGGCGGCGAGTCAAATATACGGCAGGCAGGTTATCCTTCAGAGGCAGGGCAGCTGTGTTTAGCTCCGAACTGATGCCTTTTGGAGCCAATCGTTGAAGCAGCGTGCCGTCACGTTTGACCTGAACCAGATATGGACCATATTCATCTGAAATCCAGAATGTGTCATCTGTTGGGTTATACGTCAAACCTTCGACATCGAGTCCGTATGGATCATAGGAAATGACTTTTTGAGCAGCTTTGTCATAGGGCACTTCATCACGTGATTTTAGATTTGGCAATCCGGTGATGAGATTCGTCCCCGTTACCGGGTCCTTTCCGCTCAATTTCAGCGGAATCGTATCCAGGATGTTGATTCTTCCTTGTTCCAATTGGATTTTATAAATGGTAGGCGTGTAATTCGGAAGTGGGAAGGTGCGTCGTGTCACTCCATTGACATCAACCTCACCATTGGGCCCCCGGTCGGCAGTTGTGTAGAAAACATTGTCCGGATCTCCAGGAATATGGGTAAGCGAGGAGCCGATACCGAATTTGATGCCATCCGCTAGATCTTTTTGATTCAATGTATAGGTGCCGGAAAGTTTAGGTTTATCAGAGAATAATGCGGTTTTGCTTACATCATCCCAGTCGACATATTTGCCGAGCAAATTTGCAACATCGCGTATCGGTAAATAAAGCCGGCCTTGCTGTTCTACAGCCGGTGTGGCCGGGGTGAAGGCCTGTCCGTTTGACGAGTATTGAACATCAGCCGCATGAGCGGAAGGAAGAAGGGCGGATCCAACCGTTAAAGCTGCAATTGCGGAAATAAACCATTTTTTCGTCATGATATGTATGGCCCCTTTCGATTGATAATGCAGTTGATAGGCTTCATGAATAATAGTATGCAGCGAATGTTAACGTGGGATCATGCGGGGATCAGCGGAAGGTAAAATTACGATTTAGTTAATGTGCAGGAAAAGAGGATCTATTTCTGATACAATATAGCTAAATGAGAAAGATTCTTAATTAGGGAGAGGAAATAACGAATGAATATATCAGAAGCTATACGTACACGCAGAAGTATCGGGAAGGTTACGCAGGATGATATTCCTGTAAAGCAGCTTGAGCAAATATTGGAGGCAGGAACATGGGCTCCGAACCACCGGATGACAGAGCCTTGGCGCTTTTTCGTACTTAGGGGCGAAGGCCGCAAAGTGTTGGGGGAAGCTTTGGCTGATGTCGCTCTAGCATCTGCCGCCGATCCTGAATCGCCGGAAGCAGCGGCAGCAGCGGAATCGGCAAGAACGAAACCCATGCGTGCGCCAGTCATCATCACGGTAGCGGTAACACCGAAAGAACACGAAAAGGTGATTGAACTTGAGGAATATGGAGCTGTTTTCGCAGCCATTCAGAATATGCTGCTTGAAGCTCACGGCTTGGGACTAGGTGCCATCTGGAGAACTGGTGAGCCGACATATCACGCGAAAATGAACGAGCACTTTGGACTCGGAAATAATGACAAAGTGCTGGGATTTATTTATGTGGGCGTTCCGGTGGAGGGACAGCAGCCTGTCGGAAAAAGGAAGTCGTTTGAAGAGCTGACCGTATGGATCGACGAAGAAGGTCCGTTGGTGAAATAACGCATCCGTGCGAACCGTATAACTTAGATCAGAGAAATCCGCGCTTATGGCGCGGTTTTTTTATTTGGACCGCCAGCGCAAATCATGTTGCCTACTGAATTTGTGTAGTTTATGTGAAGCCGCTACGCACGCATTCTACATATCTGCGGGCTATACTACGTAGGAGCTGTGCAGAAGAAGGAGGAATGTTCAGGGTGGAAACGATGAAAAGGATCAAATCGACTTTTTTTGTCGGGGGATTCGTCATGTCTTTGTTGCTTGCTGGCTGTTCAAATAACGAGCAGGCGGAAAAGCATGGTTCACATACATCTGAGACGGCTGTTGCAGGTGCAGGAATAACACGGACATCTCTTGGAACGGACAAGACGGGTCTGCTCGATGGGGAAAACGCTATGCTCGTGGCAGAGGAAAGTGTCCTGGATGTCGGCGAGGGTAAAAAACTGCCGGTTTGGACGTTCAACAATTCCGTACCCGGGCCGCAGATCAGGGTAAAGCAGGGAGAAACGGTCCAGATTACAGTGAAAAACTCGCTGAAGGTACCCGTTTCACTGCATATGCATGGATATCCGGTTCCGTTCGGCATGGATGGCATACCAGGAGTCAGCCAAAACGCTATTGCACCAGGAAAAAGCTTCACATACACATTTAAGGCAACCGTACCCGGTACCTATTGGTATCATTCGCATCAAGACAGCGTGAATCATGTCGATCGGGGACTGTACGGATCATTTGTCGTGGAAAGCAATGAGGATGTCGTGGACAAGGATTATACATTGATGCTGGATGAGTGGATGAGCAGCGGGATGCCAATGGAAGGGTTGAATGACGGCGGAAGTTCTGGCGCAAAGCAGGGAACCCTTGATTCGGAGCAGCATAGTGAAGAAATGTCGGATATGGAAATGGGGGGCATGTCCATGAACGATGGGAGCATGTCAGGAATGGACATGGGAAGCAGCGGCGAAACGGCAGGAAGCATGGGACACGATATGAGCATGTATGATTTATACACAATCAATGGCTTGACTTATCCGGCATCCCAGCCGTTAATGGTGAAAGAGGGCGATATCGTCAGGCTTCGTCTGATTAATGCCGGTTATATCAGCCATTCCCTGCATCTCCAAGGGCATCGTTACCGCATTGTAGCGACCGATGGCAACCGGGTGTCCGATCCGGAGTGGATAGAAGACAAACTTCTTGCCGTTGCACCAGGTGAGCGGTACGACATTGAGTTTGAGGCAAATCGTTCAGGGACATGGTTGCTTGATGAGCACAGTAACCAGAAAGCCGCTAAGAATATGAGAATCGGCATTCAATATGAAAATGCGACTAAATCAGATCATCGGCAATTGGTAGATGACTCCAAGCAGGAGCTGGATACGGTAGACATGACTGCATATGGCAAAGCTTCAAAGGGGAAATTTTCGATTAGCGAGCGATATCAACTGGATTACACGATGGAGCTTGGGACGGGCCACCGGAATGGGCAGATGGTGTATACCATTAATGGAAAAGTTTATCCAGACACCGATCCGGTTAAGGTGAAGACAGGTGACAAAGTAAAGGTCCATTTCGTCAATACGTCACCGAATGAAGACCATCCGATGCACTTGCATGGACATACGTTTCAGGTTCTAAGCAAAAATGGCCAGCCTCTAACAGGATCACCTGAATTCAAGGATACGCTTAATGTAAAGCCTGGTGAAGAGTACGTGGTGGCTTTTGAAGCCAATAATCCCGGGGATTGGATGTTCCATTGTCATGATCTCCATCATGCGGCAGCAGGCATGGTTACGGAGTTGAAATATACGGATTTCAACAATACGTTCAAACCGGATCCCAACGTCGGTAATATTCCGGAATAAACAACCATATGAAAATAAGCAGCCTTCCCGAACAGGAAGACTGCTTATCGTGATTATATCCCCGCGTTTAGGCAATCATGGCACGGCAAGCTTTTGCGCAGGCCGAGCAAGCCGCGGCGCAGCGCTGACAGTGATCATGATGATGCTTTTCGCATTCCGTTGCGCACAGATCACAGGTTTCCGCACAAATTTGGCAGATCTCCTTCATGTATTGGCTGCCCGTGGACATCGCTTGGGCGGCGAAGCCGCAGATGTCGGCGCATTCACGGTCTAGGCGAATACATTCCCGCATCATGTTCAGATCCTCTTCCTTCAGGCAAGCCACATAACAGTTGTTACATGCTAGCATGCAGCTCATGCATTCCTCTATGCAGCTTTGGATTTGCTCGTTCGTCATCGTCATAGCCATGTTCAAAAACTCCTCTCGTTTGAAATGATTTTGGTTTTGACTCATACCAGGTCAACATTGTATTAAACCGGATTTGTGTGGAATTTGTGAAGTATGAGCATAAATGGTGAAGAATAAGGTTAAAAGTTCAAGTACGTCATACAATTTCTACACAATTACCCGCTATAATGAGAGCGCCAATAAAAAAAGGCTGTCCCCCAAGTCGCATAGACCTTCGGAACAGCTCTTCTTCATGTCACCCATGCTGGGTGTGCTGCAGCGTTTGAACGAATATTTGTTCAATATGTGTATCGTCAAGCGAATAAAAGACTGTTTTGCCTTCCTTGCGGCGTTTAACAATCCTTAAATTCCGCAAATACCGCAGCTGGTGGGATATCGCGGACTGTCCCATGCCAAGCAGAATGGTCAAATCATGAACGCATAGCTCTCTTTGCAGTAGGGCATCAATCAGTTTGACTCGCGTCGGGTCGCTGAAAGCCTTAAACCAGTCGGCTACCTGCGTGGCGGCTTGATCGCCGATCAGTCCTTCTTTTATTTTGCTTAGTTCAGTTTCTGAACCCATGCAGGTTACATCGCATTCTTCAATCGGATTGATGGACTGTTCCATGGATTAATCACCTTTCTATTGGT
The DNA here is from genome assembly GCF_009807035.1 of Paenibacillus dendrobii. GTDB lineage: Bacteria > Bacillota > Bacilli > Paenibacillales > Paenibacillaceae > Paenibacillus_AQ > Paenibacillus_AQ dendrobii. The sequence continues at coordinate 1,264,505 of NZ_WUBI01000001.1, read as the reverse complement.
TCCGTGTTCAAGCTGATTATCCCAATTATAGCAAAAGAACCTCTTAAACGGAATGATTACAGTTAAGAAAATCGAGGAAACGCGTTAGATGCAGCATTAGGGGAAAGTGTATTCGTTTGGTATGGCCACAATTGATTTAAAATATACGGTCCCGTGGTATACTTTTTTTATTGAGGGATTCATTGAGAAGGAGAGATGATGTTGGGCAAAAAGACACGTATTACAGTACTTGGAGTTATCCTTTCAAGCATGCTGCTTGCCGGCTGCGGAGCCAAGGAGGACAACACTTCCGCTAGTCATCAGGATTCCCATCAGCAGGTGGCTGCGAATGGGGATGTGCAGGAAATGACGATGGGAATGGACAAGCTTCCGGTTTTTCTGGATTCGCTGGACCCGTCTTTGAAGACGGCCTATACGACGGCAGCAAGCGTGAAGGATATCTTGGGTTCCATTCCTTGTTATTGCGGATGCGGCGAAAGTGCGGGGCATAAGAGCAACCTCAACTGTTTTATTAAAGAAGAGAATGCCGACGGAAGCGTGGTATGGGATGATCATGGCACCCGCTGCGGCGTATGCGTAGAAACCGCAATGACCGTGTCAGAACTTAGCAAACAGGGGAAATCTGTTAAAGAAATCCGTACGATTATTGATAAAACGTACTCTACGGGTGAATATGCGAATCCGACACCAACCCCCGAAGTATTGTAGTTGAATCGTTATGAACTAAGGAACGAAAACATGCCCGCAGAGGAATCTGCGGGATTTTAAGCATTCTCTGAGGTGGTGATATACGCACCAAAATACTCAATAGCGCGTAATGAACTGATAAATAAAACGACTGCTCAAGTAAAAAAAATTAGCTTTAAACCGTAAAAATAATCAACTTTTTGTCCGATGTCATTCATAATGGTTTAAAATGTATATAGCAAATATATATAAAGTATGGTGAAACTTGATGAATATGAATACTCGGGTGCCCCTGTATCAGAAAATCCAGCAATACATACTCGAACAAATTCGCACTAGCGGTCTTCAGCCCGGAGACCGGATTCCTACGGAAAAAGAACTGATGGATCAGTTTAAAGTCAGTAAAATCACGGTGGTCAAAGCGCTCTCCGGTCTTGCCGACGAGCATATCATCGACAGGGTTCCGGGCAAAGGAAGCTTTGTCGGGAACAAGAAGAATCAGGTCATTCAAGGGGCGGAATCTGTGTCCGCGCAGAACACTGTTCTTACAGCAAAGCAGTCAGCGAACCTGGTTGGACTTGTCATTCCTTCCATTTTGGATTATTTCGCCATTCGGCTCATTAATGGGGTACAAAGGACTCTGGGTAGTCATGGATATCGCGTGATTATTCTGATGTCGGAAGGGGATGTCGAGAAGGAGAAGGAAGCGCTGAAGACCCTCAAAGCAATCGGTGCAGAGGGGATATTGATTTTTCCGGTTGATGAAGAGCATTACAATGAAGAGATCCTAAGTATGAAGTTTTCCGGGTATCCTTTTGTGCTGATGGACCGTTTTTTGCCTGGAGTAGAGACCGATTATATTGCTGCAGACGGCAAATTGGGCGCTCAGTTAGCCGTGGATTATTTATGGGAGCTAGGGCACCGTCAAATTGCGATTTGCTCGGATTCCCCGATCCAAACCGTCACGGTTCAAGAACGGATCGAAGGATATATCCAGGCGCTGAAATACAAGGGAGCGATGATTAATCCGGCTCACATCATTACGGATTTCCAGATCGATAGCTTGGACGATACCGAGAATCATCCCTTATTCAGGTATATGAAGAACAAGTTGGCGACAGCTTATATTACCTTGAATGGGAGACTCGGAGTACAAATGTATCAACTCGCCATTAAGGCTGGACTCCGCATACCGGGTGATTTATCTATCATCAGCTTTGATGAACCGACTTCTGTAGTGGATGGCTTCAGTATTTTTACGCACATCAAGCAGTTTGAATATGAGATAGGATGCAAGGCGGCAACTACGATGCTGGAGATCATCCAGACCGGAACAGATGAAGGTGAAAGAAGCTACAGCAAAATCCTGTTAAAGCCCGAACTGGTGCAGGGGCAAACAACAGGCAAGCCTTCGTCAGCTGTTTGAACGTTGAGTTGGATTTCCCAAAAATCCTTTCCCTCGGGAAAGGATTTTTTTGTTTTCAGATGAGGAAGAAAATGTCCTTCAACAGTCGTTTTTTATCCGCCCGAATCCACGCCAAAATAACTATTTTCCACAGGATCGGTAAATTTTTCTTAATAACATATTGAATATATTCAATATATAATATATTATAATTCCAAAGTCTGTAAGAAAAACCACAGATGATTAGCATCTGTTGCTTTCCTTGCGGATCGTGAAATTCGGCTTCCCGGCCGAGAACTTCTGCATTTTATAGAAAATAGCGTTAAGGGGGAATGACACAACTAAGAATCAAACAAATAAACAAATTGCAAACGCTTACAATAATGGCTGGTTCATCAACCATCAAGAAGAGAGGTGAGGTTCATGAAATCATCCTTACTCTGGAGAAGAGTATGGCGCCACAAGCTGTTCTATCTGTTTTTGCTGCCGGGGATCGCTTGGTTTTTCATCTTTTCCTATGTTCCTCTATACGGACTACAGGTTGCATTCCGTGATTTTACGTTTGTTGGCGGCTTTACCGGCAGTCCGTGGGCGGGACTTAAGTATTTTCACCAGTTTTTTGATTACTACCAATCTTCAGCGATTATCAGAAACACCATTCTCATCAGTTTGATGAAACTTCTTATCGGTTTTCCCATGCCGATCATCCTGGCTATTCTCCTCAACGAAATCCGCAATGTGAAATTCAAAAAAACGATCCAAACCTTATCCTATCTTCCTTACTTCGTGTCATGGATCGTGGTCGTAACGCTGATGCAGCGCCTTCTGTCCATGTATGGGGGACCACTGAATGACTTGCTGTCCTCATTTGGCGCAGAGCCTGTCCAATTCATGTACAACACGACCTGGTTTTATCCCCTGGTTCTGGGCTCCGACATTTGGAAGAACATCGGATGGAACTCCATTATCTATATGGCAGCGATTGCCGGCATTGATCAGCAGCTGTATGAAGCCGCCAAAATCGACGGGGCAAGCCGCTTTAGGCAGATCTGGCATGTGACGCTTCCCGGTATCCGCAATATTGCGGTTATCCTATTCATTCTCGCGACGGGGAGTCTTATGAGCGCGGGCTTCGAGCAGCTGCTCCTGCTGAATGGACCGGCTACCGCCAATATCGGCAGTGTGCTGGACGTTCATGTCATTACCTCCGGAATTCAGCAAGGAAGGCTCAGTTACGCAGCAGCGGTAGGGCTGTTCCAGAGCGTGATCGCATTAATATTGATCGTCACCGTCAACTGGATCGCCCGGAAAGTCAGCGATGTATCACTGTTCTAAGGGAGGAATGGTATGAAAACCCATACGTTTTCCGTATTCAATCTTTTGAATTACATTCTGTTAACCCTGTTTGGCTTCTTAATGATTTATCCGTTCATCTACATTCTGGTTTACTCCCTCAATGATGGGAAGGATTCCATGCTGGGCGCATTGTACTTCTTTCCGCGCAAGCTGACATTGGAAAATTACGTGCAAGTCTTCGACAACAAGCAAATTTGGCAGGCATACAAAATTACCATCTTGAGAACGGTCATCGGTACTACGCTGCATGTACTGCTGTGCACGCTGATGGCTTACGCGCTCTCGAAGAAAACGCTGCCGGGCCGCACGTTTTTTACCTTTTATATTTTTTTGCCGACTATATTCAGCGCTGGATTCATCCCATACTTCATCACGCTGCAAAAGCTTCACCTGATCAACTCCTTCTGGGTGTACGTGATCCCGATGCTGTTCAACTTCATGCATATCGTCATCATCCGTACGTTTTTGCAAGGAATACCGGAGGAGATCGAGGAATCGGCCCGCATTGACGGCCTCAATGATTTTCAAATTTTCCTGCGGATTATTCTGCCTCTATCCGGTCCGGTCATTGCGACCATTTCGCTCTTCATCGGAGTCGCGCATTGGAATGACTGGTTCACAGGCACTTATTACGTCTCGAACAAAAACCTCATTCCGGTTCAAACGCTTCTGCAGCAGATGTTGACCGAAGCCGAGGCGCTGTCTTCCTCGATGCAGAGAGCGGCACAGCAGGGTGGCCAAACCGTGAATGTGAACATGGCGGGAGCAACGCCGGAATCACTTCGGATGGCTCTGCTGGTGATCACCGTTTTCCCGATTCTATGCGTATATCCGTTCCTGCAAAAATATTTCGTCAAAGGCGTCATGATTGGATCGGTCAAAGGCTAATGGATACAGGTTCCGCAAGGAACTGGATCATATCATTCAATTTTGGGGAGGGTTCATATGGCTAAGTTACGTTTGAAGGCGGCCTGCACGCTGATGGGGGTCATGATGTTGACCGGGCTGTTGTACGGCTGTGGTGGTGGAGGCGGTGGCGACGATGCTTCTGGCGGAAAGGGAAGCACGTTGACCATTCTGAACAACTGGAACGGCTCATCCGGCCCGGATAGCGACACAACACCAGTCACGCAGGCGATCGAAGAGAAGACGGGGATTAAAATCAAGATCGACTATACGAAAGGCAGCGAGGTTGAGAAGGTCAATACGATATTCGCGACACAGGATCTGCCTGACATCTACACCGGACCTGCATGGGGCGGAGAGCTGGACGGCATCATCAAGGCAGCCAAGGAAGGGCAGCTGGTGGACCTGACCGACAAAATCGATAAGTATCCGAATCTCGCCAAGGCAATTGCCAAAGAAAATGTTCCTCCTGCACTCTATGAGAAAGCCATCGGAGGTATAGACGGCAAAAAATATATGATGTATCAAAACCAGCCGGCAACTGGGGATGACGTCAATGACTGGCTCTATGGCTTCTATGTACGGAAGGATGTTGCTGAGAAAGTCGGCGTTGATCCGCAGTCGGTAAAAACCAAAGAGGATTTATATCAGTTCCTCAAAAAAATCAAAGATGCGAATCTGTCCGAAAATGGGATGCCTGTGATGCCGCTGGGCGGCTTCCATGATGGATGGGCTGTCGGTATCGGGAACACGCTTTTCTATGGTACCAGCTATGTAGATAAGGGAGACGGAAGTCTTGAGAACGTGTTCTTCACCAAAGCCTATGAGGATTATACCTTGTACTACCGGAAGCTGATTGCTGAAGGTCTGCTTGATCCGGAAGTATTCACTCAGACCGACCCGATTGCAAATGAGAAAATCAAACAGGGACGCATCGCGGTTTTGGCGGCACATTACCCTGCCATTCTCGACGCATCCAAGGATTACGTGAAAGCGCATCCGGGCTCGGATTATGTTCCGGTCGGACCGCTGGAAAGAGCAGGGGCTGAAGCGAACCGGCCAGTAGATTTGTCTATCCAGGGCAATAACGTCACGGTGATTACGAAAAAATGCAAGGATGTTGACGCTGCGCTCAAGCTGCTCGATTTCCTGGCATCGGATGAAGGATTCATGCTCGTACATTACGGAGTGGAAGGCGTACATTGGGAAAAAGTCGACGGAAAACCGGTAGCCAAAAAGGAATGGTTCGATAAATTCTACGAAGACAGCACCGGAAAGGTGAAAAGAGATCAAGGTATTGCCATCGGCCTTGAAAATATGACCGGCCAGGACCGCATTAATTCGGTTGGCGGCGGGGATATCTGGGCAGATCAGGGACGGCTCGCGGCTATGGACAATGCGCGTAAAATTTTGCGTCCGAATGGAATTAGCGTCATTTCAGCCTTCAATCCGAGCGACGTGATCACCAAAGCACCGGATTGGGAGAACCTCAAACCATCCATGGACCAAATGACGGATGTGTGGAAGCAGGCGATTTTCGCCAAATCGGATGATGCTGCATTGAAAGTGCTAAACGATTTGCGCGATCAAATCAAGAAGACGGGGTATGATGCAGCGATGAAGTACGTCAATGAGGAACTGAAGGGAAAAGAAGTCGTAAAACTCTCCATGCCGAACTAAGGGGGACTTGCATATGAAGCGTCAACCGAAAGCTGCTCCGGAGTGGACGGGATTCCAGGAAGCCAGGCCCTATGGAGCGAAATATGATCTCCGAACGGACTTTGTGATGGTCTATGGAATATCCGATGATTTGGCTGAGCGGATCGCCGGATGGAAAAAGGCGGGATACACGATCCATTTGATGACAGGGGTATCCTGGGGAGAATATCAGGACTATCTTTACGGCCGGTATGACGGCCGGAATCATTGGGATGAAGCGCAAATGGATCGAAGCGGCAGGCATTTGCTTCACGGAAAGGACGTCCCTTACATGGTCCCTTCCATTTCTTTCGCAGGATATCTCGCTACGCATATCAAAAAAGCCATTGATGCCGGCGTTGAAGCCATTCATATGGAGGAGCCCGAATTTTGGGCGGTGTCCGGCTATTCGGAAGCCTTTAAGCGGGAGTGGCTGAATTATTACGGAGAAGAGTGGAGCCCGCCGCATGCTTCCTGCGATGCGCAGTATAGGGCTTCCAAGCTGAAGGCGGCCATGTATTATCGGGCAATGGACCGGATATGCAGTGAAATGAAGGAATACGCCCTGACCACTTATGGCAGGACGATTCGTTTCTATATTCCCACGCATAGCTTGATTAACTACACCCAGTGGAGAATTATCAGTCCGGAAGCCCTGTTTGTATCCATGCCTTCCTGCGACGGGTTTATCGCCCAGATCTGGACCGGAACAAGCCGGACGCCAAATGTGTATCAGGGAGTCCGCAGGGAAAGAACGTTTGAAACCGCCTACCTGGAGTATGGAATGATGCAGGAGCTCACGAGGGGAACCGGACGCGAAATGTGGTTTCTCCATGATCCGATCGAGGATAACCCGCGGTACACCTGGACGGATTACGAACAGAACTATTTGGCTACCGTCACGGCATCGCTGCTCCATCCGGGAGTGAGCCAATACGAGGTCTGTCCTTGGCCTCATCGGGTGTTCGAGGGGACCTATCCGAAGGAAGACGGTACGGGAAAAGAACCCATCCCCGGATCATATGCTACCAAGCTTCAGATCGTTATGCACTTGCTGGGCGAAATGCATAAGCATGATGCAGATATTCGCGAACCGGATTCCGTATCCGGAATTGGTCTTTGTCTGGCCAACTCGGCCATGTTTCAAAGAGGAGATGTGGAAAGATCCGATCAGGAGTTGGATTCCGCGGGACGGTATGATGGAACGGATTCGGACGATTTGCTGGGCGAGACGGAGAGAAAGCTCCTGGATTGGTCGCCGTTCTATGGTTTGGCGTTACCCCTTCTCAAATACGGGATCCCGCTCAGGCCGCTTCAGTATGACAATATACTGCACTTCCCCGGATATCTCGATGATTACAGGGTTCTGCTTCTCAGTTATGAATTCATGAAGCCGGAGCATCCCGGCATTCACCAGGTCTTGGCGCAGTGGATTCGGGAAGGCGGCGTTCTTATCTATGTCGGGGACGGCAGCGATCCGTATCATCAGGTCAAGGAATGGTGGAACCGGGATTCCAGGCATGAAGCCTATGGGCATCCCGAAGAGCATCTGTTTGAATCCATCGGACTCGGCCGTGTACCGGAAGAAGGGACGCATGCGATTGGGAGCGGGGCATTGATTCTCCACCGGCGGCATCCGGCAACCCTGGCCGAAACGGTTGAAGGAGCCGAGCTTGTCAGGGACAGCGTCCGGCAAGCGCTCGCCATGCGAGGGGAAGAACAGGAGTTCAGTGAAAGCGAAGTGCTTGACATACGGCGAGGGCCTTACCGTATCGTTCATGTCCTGGATGAGAAGGCGGAGTCCGATTCCAATCGCCGGGTTGTGCTCGAAGGCTCCTTTATTCAGCTGTTTGACGACAAGTTATCCTTGGTTAAGAAGGTAGTGCTGAAGCCTAATGACAATACGCTGCTATATGATTTAGCCTGGCTGGATCAACGCGCGCTTCTGCCGCGCATCTTGGCTGCTTCGGCAAGAATCCGGAATGAAATACATGATGAGGATACCTTATCGTGGACTTCGGAATCCCCGGAGGGAATCATGGTGAGCACCCGGGTACGGGTCCCACGTCCTCCGATCCAGGCCGTAGTCGATGAAGCGAAGGTGGAGTTCGATTACGACGAGGAAACAGGGACCGTTTTACTGCGGTTTCCCGGAAATCCGCACGGCAGGTGCGTCAAGATCAGCTGGTGATCCATTGTAAGCCCGTTCACCGTTTTCTCCCGGTGAACGGGCTTTTTTTATGGACTTGATGCTTCAACTATTCAGCTTATGGAATATAAGGATAAAAGAGGCTGTCCCAAACGTCGCTTTGACCAGGGGGCGCCTCTTTTGTCTATTATGGGATACTCCTCGATTATTGTATAGTATCGGCCACCTTAACAAGTTCATCCGGGCTGTAGAGAGGCACGAATTGTTGGTTTTTTACCTTGTTTGAAATGAGCAGATAGGTTAAGCCGTCATGTCTCCAGCTAAGCGCACTGGAATGGGAATCGCTTTGAATATATGTTTTTTCACCGTTCTTGAGCTGTGGGCCGGTTTTTCCATTGAGCGTGGAGTCATCTTCGGGATTGCTTTCCACCAGAATCAGCTGGCGTCCCATCTCCAGGTTAGCGTAAGTAAGCTGAATCATATCAAACGGAGCTTCGATGGGGCTCGCTGCGGTACTGGTGGGAGGGAAAGGAAGCTTGATCTGTTTGACTTCGAACGGAAAATCCGCGATGGTTTCTTCGAAGGATGGGGCCGTTTTATCGATATCCCATTTGAGCCCTTTTTCCGTGATGACCATGCGCGTATCGTGAACGGGCTTTCCGTAATCGGTGTATGTAGAGTCTGTGGAGCTGCAGCCTGCCAACAGCAATTGAACGGAGATAAAGCCGATCGCGACCATGCCAGCGTATTTAGACAAAAAGGACACCTCTTTAATCAGTTTTCGATGAGTTTATTTTCAGATCCCGAATGTTTTCGTCACTTTAATAAACGTTTGTCAGATCATAGAAGTTACCCATAAAATGGGGAGATATCCACTTTATTTCCGGAACTTTAACTAAACGATATGCAGATTAAACCGGGGATGGATTATCGTTAAAAGGCGACCGTATCGTGTGGATATCAAACAAGAGTTGCCTTCTACATACTCCGCAGCTATGAAAATTGCGCGGATGCCCTGATGATATTACAAGACCTGTTCCATAAAATAACTTTGTAAGCGCTGTTGCTAAAAAATAATGGCTGTGTTATTTTAAAGGTGTAACCGGTTCCACATTGAGGAGAGAATGTTATGGCAACCATTAGAGATGTGGCGAAGCATGCAGGCGTTTCGGTAGCGACGGTATCCCGGGTCATCAATGAGACAGGCTATGTACACGAAGATACCCGCAAAAAGGTTGAAACCGCTATTAAGGAACTGCATTATACGCCCAATGAGGTCGCAAGATCGCTGTATAAACGAAAATCCAGACTCATCGGCCTGCTGCTGCCGGATATCACCAACCCCTTTTTTCCCGAGCTTGCCCGCGGGGTGGAGGATGAGATGCAGGAAAACGATTTTCGAATTATTTTTGGCAACAGTGACGAGAATATGAAAAAAGAAAAAGAATATATCCAAACATTCGTGCAAAACAACGTGGTAGGCGTCATTGCCTCCACCAACCACCCGGATACAGATACATACCGGAAGATGAACATTCCGGTGGTGTTCCTCGACCGGACAGCTGACAACAGGCCATCGGTATTTGCGGACGGACGTGAAGGCGGAAGAATTGCTGCTCATGAGATGATTGCCCGCGGAAGCAGGCAAATTACGGTGATGCAGGGACCCAAACATATTCGTCCGGCACAGGATCGTTATCAGGGTGCGGTCGATGTACTGAGCAAAGAAGGAATACCCTTTAACGTGATCATGACGTCGTCTTTTTCTTTTACGGAGGCGGGCACGTGGGCAAAAGAATTGTTCGAGCAGCATCCATATACTGACGGTGTTATTGCCAGCAACGATATCGTTGCGACTGCCGTCCTTCACGAAGCACTGCGGCTTGGCAAGAAAGTTCCGGAAGACGTACAGATTATCGGCTTTGACGATATACCGCTAAGCAGTCTGCTGACACCGTCGCTAACGACGATCAGACAGCCCGCCTATGACATGGGCAGGGCCGCAGCCCAATTGCTTATGCAGTTGATTGAGAACGAAAATATAGATCACAAAACCATTCAAATGCCCGTTACGTTTACGGAGCGGGATACGACCAGAAAGGTGGATCAGCATGGCTAAAATCATAGTGGTAGGTAGCTCTTCAATCGATCTAGTGGTCACATCATCCAAACGTCCGGGAGCCGGTGAAACGGTTCTCGGTGATAGTTTCACAACGGTACCCGGCGGCAAAGGCGCTAACCAAGCGGTTGCAGCTGCACGTCTCGGAGCCGACGTTACGATGATTGGACGCGTAGGAGATGATCATTTCGGTGAGGCGATTTTGAACAACTTTACTTTCAACCGAGTTTCTACAGACTATGTGGAACCGGTTACACATATGGAAAGCGGAACAGCCCATATTGTGCTGGCAGAAGGCGATAACAGTATCGTCGTGATCAAAGCAGCCAATAATGAGGTAACACCGGATTATATTGATCAATCCATGAATGCTTTTCAAGGAGTAGATATGGTGATGATCCAGCAAGAGATACCGGAAGAAACCGTGACTCATGTCAGTAGGGTCTGCAAGAAGCTGGGCATTCAGCTGCTTTTGAATCCAGCCCCGGCTCGTCCTTTGGAGGAAGAAGTCATCGAAAATGCCGCTTATATCACGCCGAATGAGCACGAAGCCGAGGTTCTTTTTTCAGAGCTGAGTCTTTCCGATGCCCTTCGCAAGTATCCCAATAAGTTGTTTGTAACGGAAGGCAGCAAGGGTGTCCGCTACTTTGACGGTGAGAACGAAGTTCTCGTCCCATCCTATAAGGTGGAGGCTGTGGATACGACCGGGGCGGGAGATACGTTCAATGCTGCATTCGCTGTGGCTTTGGCCGAAGGCAAAGCCATTGCCGACAGTGTCCGTTTTGCGAACCGGGCCGCATCCTTGTCCGTGACGAAGTTCGGCGCGCAGGGCGGCATGCCGACGCGAGAAGAAGTGGAGGCGCAGATGTAAGATGAAGAAGCAAGGCATCTTGAACAGTCATATATCCAAAGTTTTAGCCGATTTGGGCCATACCGATACGATCGTGATTGCCGATGTGGGACTTCCGATTCCTGAGGGTGTCGCCAAAATCGATTTGGCGCTGACGCTTGGCTCACCGAGTTTTGCAGAAACCGTCAACGCGATCGCATCCGATATGGAAATCGAGAAGGTCGTGATCGCGGAAGAAATGAAAACAGACAATTCCGAAGCACTTCATTATATAGAAGAAAAATTCGAGGGATGCGCGATAGAAGAATGCCCGCATGAAGAATTCAAGCAGTTGACCCAAAAGGCCAAAGCTGTGATCCGTACAGGTGAAGCGAAGCCTTTTGCGAACATCATTTTACAGGCGGGCGTTTATTTTGGTTAAAAACGTCTGCTTACGAAGCCGGATTTTACTGAAGAACGATCAGAGTAGATATGCTCCGCAAAAACTAGGCTTATGCTTACGAAGTAGTTTTTGCTATGAAGAACGATCAGAGTAGATAAGCTCCGCAAAAACTTTTAGGAGGTGCCTTATGCAGATTCAAATGAAAGGAATCCACAAAGCCTTCGGCAGTAATCAAGTGTTGTCCGGTGTCGACTTTGACCTGCGAGAAGGTGAGGTTCACGCCCTGATGGGCGAGAACGGCGCCGGAAAGTCTACCTTGATGAATATTCTTACAGGCATGCATGCCAGGGATGAAGGAACCATCCTTGTTGACGGGAAGGAAACGTATTTCTCGAACCCCAAGGAAGCGGAGAATCAAGGCATTGCTTTTATCCATCAGGAACTGAATGTATGGCCTGACATGACCGTGCTTGAGAATCTGTTCATCGGCAGGGAGATGTCCTCATCCTGGGGCCTGCTGAAGACGAAGGAAATGAAGGCGCTAGCAAAAGAACAGTTTAAGAGACTTTCCGTGGATATCCCGCTCAGCAGCGAGGCCGGGCAATGTTCGGTAGGCCAACAGCAGATGATCGAAATCGCCAAGGCTCTGCTGACGGATACCAAAGTGATAATAATGGATGAACCGACGTCAGCTCTGACGGAAAGGGAAATCGAGAAGCTGTTCGAAGTGATTAACTCTTTAAAAAATGAAGGCGTATCCATCGTATATATTTCACACCGGATGGAGGAGATCTTCACGATATGCGATCGGATCACCGTGATGCGCGACGGACGGACCGTGGATACCCAGGAAATTCCGCACACCAACTTCGACGAAGTCGTCAAGAAAATGGTCGGCAGAGAACTGACGGAACGTTATCCGGCCAGAAATCCGAACCCTGGTGAAGTCGTACTTGAGGCCCAGCATGTCTCCCGGAAGGGGTTGTTCGAGAACGTGAGCTTTCAGGTCCGTGCCGGTGAAATCGTTGGATTTTCCGGGCTGATGGGCTCGGGTCGTACCGAAATCATGAGAGCCTTGTTCGGGCTGGATCATTTGGACAGCGGGGAGATCCGCATGTTCGGGAAAAAAGCCGTCATTAAGAAGCCAGTGGACGCCGTCGAACTTGGAATCGGTTTCATCACGGAAGACCGGAAGGACGAAGGATTGATTCTAGACTTCTCCGTACGGGACAATATGGTACTCCCGAGTCTTAACAGTTTCACGTCCAAGGGGATCATTTCATCGCAAAAGGAAAAAGTGTTCGTTGATGCGCTGATCAAACGACTGCAAATCAAGACGCACACATCCGAAACGGCAGCCGGAAATCTGTCTGGCGGTAACCAACAGAAGGTTGTTATTGCTAAGTGGGTCGGCATCGGACCGAAACTCTTGATTCTGGATGAGCCGACCCGGGGCGTGGATGTCGGAGCCAAACGGGAAATTTACCAGCTAATGAATGAACTCACAGGCCACGGCGTTGCCATTATCATGGTTTCCTCCGAGCTGCCGGAAGTACTCGGCATGAGTGACCGCATCGTTGTTGTTCATGAAGGGCATATCACTGGGGAATTGAGTAATGAAGAAGCGACGCAGGAAAAAATAATGACGCTGGCTACAGGGGGACAGTAACATGACAACAATGAATGATGCAAAAACAGCAAAAGGTTTTCAGGTATCGCAAATCACGCAAAAGTTAGGACCGCTGCTCGGTCTGATTATCCTGATCATTATTGTCTCGGTTCTGAATCCGAGCTTTTTGGAACCGCTTAATATACTCAATTTGCTGCGCCAGGTTTCGATCAATGCTTTGATAGCGTTTGGCATGACCTTTGTCATTTTGACAGGCGGCATCGATTTGTCGGTCGGCTCCATCCTGGCGCTATCCAGCGCATTTGTTGCGAATATGATGGTGGCCGGCTTTGATCCGATTCTGGCGATTGTCATCGGCTGTCTGCTCGGCGGAGTGATGGGGATGATCAATGGACTCTTGATCACCAAAGGTAAAATGGCTCCGTTTATCGCTACGCTGGCAACGATGACGATATTCAGAGGACTGACGCTCGTATATACCGACGGCAATCCGATTACAGGCCTCGGAGACAGTATGACGTTCCAATTGTTCGGCCGCGGTTACCAATTCGGCATTCCGGTTCCGGCGATCACCATGATCATTACGTTTGCGCTGCTGTGGGTCGTTCTCCACAAAACTTCCTTCGGACGCAAAACATACGCCATCGGCGGCAACGAAAAAGCTGCCATCGTATCCGGTATTAAAGTCTCACGCGTGAAGATCATGATCTACGGCCTCGCAGGTTTGCTATCCGCTTTGGCAGGTGCCATCCTGACATCGCGGCTGAATTCGGCACAACCAACAGCCGGAACTTCCTACGAGCTGGATGCCATCGCGGCAGTCGTCTTGGGTGGCACAAGTCTTTCAGGCGGCCGGGGCCGCATCTTGGGTACTTTGATCGGTGCGCTCATTATCGGCACATTGAATAACGGCCTGAATCTGCTCGGCGTATCTTCCTTCTACCAGATGGTTGTCAAAGGGATTGTCATCCTCATCGCCGTACTCATCGACCGGAAGAAATCTGCATAAGGGGAGAGAGACTCATATGAAAAAGCTAACATTCTTATTGGCAGCGCTTCTGCTCATCTTGACCACGGGGTGTTCCCTTGAGCCGCCGAGCTGGGCAAAACCTAAAACCGGCGGGGATATCAAAAATATGAAAATAGGTCTTTCCGTTTCAACCTTGAATAACCCGTTCTTCGTTTCCTTGAAGGATGGCGTCGTGGCTGAAGCCAAGAAGCATGGTATCGAAACGATTGTGGTCGATGCCCAAAACGATTCGGCTAAACAAAGCAATGACGTGGATGACCTGATGCAAAAGGGTGTAAACGCCTTGCTGATTAATCCAACGGATTCTGCAGCCATCTCTACAGTCGTGCAATCGGCTAATAATCTGGGCATTCCGGTTATTACCCTGGACCGCTCCGCAGATAAAGGCGATGTCAAAGCGCTGGTCGCTTCCGATAACGTGAAAGGCGGTAAAATGGCAGCGGAATATATCGAGAAGCTGCTTGGCAAAAACGCGAAAGTTATTGAACTCGAAGGGGTTGCAGGAGCATCGGCAACTCGTGAACGCGGCAAAGGCTTCCATGAAGTTGCGGATAAGAATCTGAAAGTGATCGCTAAACAAACTGCGGATTTCGACCGTACGAAAGGTCTGAATGTCATGGAAAACCTGCTTCAGGCTAATCCAGACGTGCAAGCCGTCTTTGCACACAATGACGAAATGGCGCTTGGTGCCATTGAAGCCATTAAAAGCTCGGGTAAAGACATTCCGGTTATTGGCTTTGACGGCAATGAGGACGCGCTGAAATCGATCAAGGATGGCAAACTGACCGCGACGGTGGCTCAGCAGCCTGAATTGATCGGACAAATGGCGGTACAAGCCGCATACGATGTGCTGCAAGGAAAAACGGTTGAGAAATCGATTCCTGCGCCACTGAAGCTGGTGACCAAGGAATAATCGTATCAAAGATAAAAGACCTCCAACGTTGTTGGGGGTCTTTTCACATTCGGAATGATAAAAGCTACGATGCCTCGACCATGTGTTTAAGTACTGACAATACAGATCCACTATCGTCATCCTGAGATTCCTGGACTTCGCTGTCACTTCCAGGTCTTGTATCGTTTTGTTCGATGCTTAGAAGGGTATTGCCGCCATCCTCGGTCAATATGTAGCTCATGACAAAATAATTCTCGGGTTTGTCCTCTACGCCGGGCCTCGGTGCAAAGAGCGTATATTTAATCAGCTTATTCGGCACGACTTCCAAAACCTTGCCCCATTGCTCAAAGACTTGTCCTTCCCATTCATTACGGAAACGGATTTCGCTGCCGACCTGCCAATCGCTAATCAGAAGGCTTCCATATTGCCACTGCTTCACCAGCTCCGGGTTGGTAAGTGCATCCCAAACCTTGGCTGGGTTCGAATGGATCATCACGCGGGAAATACTTGTGGACATAGCATCATCTCTCCTTAAGAAACCAAATGATTGCGGGTATCGCACTTGGTTGATGTTCTCGCATTCTGCTTTCTTAATGATAGCAAACGATGTTTCTAGCGACAATATGTATCTGTGAAAAAAAGGAATATATTTCCGAAGCCGCTATGATCTAGCCCATATCAAATGTACCATGCCGTTCCAATATCTCTCGATACGTTCAATCTTCAGTTCGGAACGCTGTACGATCTGCTCGATATTTCGGTCCCAATGACATCCTGACATTTTGCGGGCAACCGGATTTAGCAATCGCTGCGCCGATTTCAACAACGGGTTTTTTCCAAGCCCATGCTCCAGGAGAAATACGCGACCGCCAGGCTTGCACCATTTGCTGATATTTCGCAGAACCATCTCTGGATCTTCATAACCGCACAGGGACAGGGTGGAGACAACACAGTCAAAGGAATGCTCCGGGAAATCCAATGCTTCGATATCGCATTCGATGAAATGGACCTGGAAGTGCATCTCTTCCGCCAACCGACGAGCACGCTGGAGCATCATGGGGCTGAAGTCTGCTGCCGTAAGACGGACTTTATCCATATCGTAGATATGAAAGTTGGCTCCGGCCCCGACCGCGATCTCCAGCACGTCACCCTGCACCCCTTGAAGGAGTCTATTACGCCATACACCCAGCATCCGTTTGCGTGTGCTTTCTTCATACTTGGCCGACTGCTTGTCGAACTTCTTGATCAGCTTTTGCTTATTCAAGATAGGACCTCCCGAGTATATTATTCGTTATCGTACGGATCGTTCTCGTTAACTCCCAATTCCTGCATCTGTTTAAATATGCCGGCAGCATACAGCGGCCCCTTCAAGGTTAGCTTGGTCAAGATCAAAGCGATGTCATAGGGAGATTCCCTGCGGCCTTGCATCAGCCATTCCTGAATGATCCCGAAATGCGCCGAGGCGATGTAGGAGATCAGATATTCCGGCGGCACCAGCGTATTTTCCTTTTTGATGAGCGGGGTAACATTCTTCTCAAACAAGTACTTCCACAACATGGATTTGAGCAGCGGATGGAAGGCCGGATCACCTTTGGGACCGAGAATCGTTTTCAAAAAATCCGCATGCTCGTTCATATATTCAAAGACATGTACGATTTGCGGAACGGGTTTGTCCATGGAGAGAAACGATTTTTGATTAAAAGGCTGAATAGTGCTAATGATCGCAATTAATCCTTCGATCAGCTCCTGTTCGCTTTGTTCCAGAAGATCATACTTATCCCGGTAGTGGAGATAGAAAGTCCCGCGATTCATTTGTGCTCTGGATGTTATATCTTTGACGGTCAGAGCCTCAAATCCTTTTTCTTCGATTAGTTCTGTCAATGCATCGCGGATTAAGGCTTTCGTACGAAGAATCCGGCGGTCGGTGGTTTGGTTCATGTTCATATCCCTCCAGGTATTTCAGTTGCTGACGGTTAATGATCACATTCGGCGATTCTGTTCATTGTAGTCATTCTATCGATTGATTATAATGAAGGCGGGAAAGATAATCAACGCGGTGTTCATTATCGAAAATGGAGGTTTTGCCTATGGAAACGACGGTTAAGGTGCAGCAGGTCAGCAAAAGTTTTGGTAAGAAAACTGTACTCTCCAACGTCAATCTGAATATGGAAAAAGGCCAGATATACGGACTGATTGGTCCGTCGGGCGCAGGCAAAACGACGCTTGTAAAAATGTTGGTCGGCATGGATATGCCGGATGAAGGTATGGTGGAGGTCCTTCACACTCCAATGCCAAGCTTGACGATGCTCCAGCACATTGGATATATGGCACAATCGGACGCGTTATATAATGAACTCACTGGAGAAGAGAATTTGAGGTTTTTCGCAGCGATGTTCACGATGGGCAAAGCGGAGCAAAAGGAACGGATTGGTTATGCAGCCGATCTTGTCAATCTGAAGGATGAATTGGGTAAAAAGGTATCTGCTTATTCCGGCGGCATGAAACGAAGATTGTCACTGGCCATCGCTCTCATTCATAACCCTTCAGTGTTGATTTTGGATGAGCCGACGGTTGGGATCGATCCGGAACTGAGGCAGTCCATTTGGAATGAGTTAACCCGGCTTAAAAACGACGAGCACAAAACCATAATCGTCACGACGCACGTAATGGATGAAGCCGACAAATGCGATATGCTCGCGATGGTAAGGGAAGGAAGAATCCTGACCCGCGGCACGCCGGAGCAGCTCAGGCAGCAGTTCCGCGCGAATAGCTTGGAAGAAGTCTTCCTGCAGGCAGGAGGTAAGCAATCATGAGGATCAGAGCGCTCATCCGTAGAATCTGCGAGCAGCTGCTGCGGGATAAGAGAACCTTGGCATTATTGTTCCTTGCTCCTTTACTCGTGCTGTCTTTGATGTATTATCTATTTAATCATACAGGAAATGCATCTGACGCCAAGATCGGCGTGGTCAAACTCAATCCCCAAATTATCGAGCTGATGAATCAGCAGGGAATGAACGTTGTTTCTTACGATAGTGCCGATAAGAACACCTTAGTAAAGGATAAGCTGGATGCCGTGATTGAAATGCAGGAAGGCGGCATTCATTTGATTCTGAAAAACAATGATCCTTCCCAGTCCAAAGCGTTGCAGATGAGAATCAGCCAGGCGACGTCTGCATTATCGGAAATGACTCAAGAGCAGGGGAATGCGGCTGCACCCAAACTTTCGCTCACAACGGAATATGTGTATGGCAGCGCGGATACCACCTTTTTTGATACATTAAGTCCAATATTGATCGGATTCTTCGTCTTCTTCTTCGTATTCCTGATTTCAGGAATCGGACTTCTTCGGGAGCGCACGACCGGAACGCTGGAACGCTTAATGTCCACTCCGGTGCGCAGGGGAGAGGTGATTGCAGGGTATCTGGCCGGGTATGGCATTTTTGCTTTTCTTCAAACGGTGATCGTCGTTCTCTATGCGACCTTGGTGCTGGATATGAACCTGGCCGGGTCCATCTGGTATGTCCTGTTAACGAATCTCCTTTTGGCGTTTGTTGCCCTTTCGCTGGGGATTTTATTATCGACCTTCGCATCTTCGGAGTTCCAAATGGTGCAGTTCATTCCGATTGTCATTATTCCGCAGGTCTTTTTCGCGGGTATATTCCCGCTGGATCACATGGCAACCTGGGTGCAGGTCATTGCGAGAATCATGCCGTTATATTACGGGGCGGACGCGCTCAAAAGCGTGATGTACAAAGGACTCGGTTTTAGCGATATCGCCCTTGATCTAGGGGTACTGTTCGCCTTTGCCGTACTTTTTATCTTGCTGAACATATTGGCGCTCAAAAAGTACCGCAAGCTATAGTCCTTAGATCAATAGAAAGATTCTCTGGTTTCCCGTAACAAAGGCCTATAGTTAACGTCTAAGCTAAAAGGTACAATCCCATCAGCGGAGAGTACCTTTTTTCTGTTATAAGGATAGAATTCCAGAAAAAATGTTGTCCCTAAGTGATAGAACTGCACACATTCATTCGAACTATAAGATGTAGCTGTTTTGAAAAGGAGAGCTTTGAATGAGAATTACGGAAGAAAATGTGGTGTCCGAACTGCGTAAGCATAATGAAAAAGCCCTTTATTATGTCATTGACCAGTATAGCGGTTTAATCAAAAGCATCATTAGAAAGCATCTCCATCAGCAGGATGTGCACGAGGAATGTATGGATGATATTTTGCTGTCTATATGGAATCATGCGGAATCGTTCTCGGCAGACAAGAATTCGTTCAAGAATTGGCTGGCAGCTATATCCAAATATAAGGCCATAGATTACGAGCGGAAATATTACAGGGAAAAGAGTAAAGCGCAGTACATAAGTAGCGAAGTAGAACAGGCGAGCCGTGGTTACGAACAAGATTCATTGGACGATCTTCGTTCAGAATTGGAGGAAATGCTCGGCAGCTTGGAAGAAAAGGATCGGGAAATTTTTATGAATCATTATATCCATGAGCAAAGCATCGGAAAAATCGCATCTGATCTAGGTGTTAAACATTCTTGGGTATATAATCGGCTGTCACGGGGACGAAAAAAGCTGAAAGCATTATACAAAGGGTTAAGAGAGCAATGATCATCCGGAGGTGTTCGTATGAAAGATATCTATGCACTATTGAATGATGCCCATGTTGAGCTGGAGCAATATGAAGACGAAGACATGAGTGAATTAGACAAGAAACGAATTAAAAAGGGAATCAGAAAAAAACTTCATCCCAAAAGGCCAATGCCGGTGAGATATGGACTGGCAGTCGTCTGCATATTTCTTATCGTCTGCATGGCATTCGCGACCAATCTGCCTGTGAAGGCGTTGTCCGAAATCCCTTTTTTTCGCATGTTAATGGCCGAGCAGATGAAAAGTGACCCTGCCGTGCTAAAAACCTATTCGACCACCGTCGGACAAAAGGTTAGCGAAGCCGGTATTGATATCCGACTGGATGATGTACTTGTGGGTGAAGGGCAGCTTCTCATTTCCTACACGATCCATTCATCTGAAGTGAATTTGCAGGGGATCTGTTCACCCTGGATGTCCGTTTATCTGAATGGATCTGAAATACCGCAAAACGGAGGCGGAAAAGAATCCCGAGTGGACTCCGGCACATATACATTTGTTGGGGCAATAGATTTACCGGATCATACGTTAACAAACAAGATGAATATTCAAATCGTTTTTAGTGAAATCCGTTTTCAGGATAGAGACAGTATTAATGGAGATTGGGGCTTTGCCATTGAAACTTCTGCGGAAAAACTCATGAGCGAAACCAAGAAAATTGATATCCATCACACCATTACACTGGATAACGGCCAAACGATTCAAGTGAGCGAGCTCGTCTTAAGTCCGATATCGACGACGGTTTATTATGTAATATCAGGCGGGAACGAATGGGATATGGTGTTCTTAGCGGAAGATCAGAGCGGGAAAAGCATTCAGCCGGTTTCGGGTCGAAGCAACACAAAAAGTAACTTTATTCGATTTCCTGCATTAAGCAGAAATGAGACGAAGCTTAGATTGACGCCTGTGATCATGCCAGGAGCAGAGAGCGAAGATCATGTGCTGAAGCGCGAAGTTCTGAAGCAGCTGAGTTTTAGTGTTGATATCGACTAAAAAAAATCGAGATACCGTTCTGCGTGGTTTATCTTAGTCGCATCACATTTCGATATATTACTAAAAGTTCTGCTTTTGTATAGAACAGAAAATATCCCTTTTAAACGCACCCAATCCCCTCTTCATACTATGGAGAGGGGATTGAGTGTCTGCTTAAAAGGGATTATCTTATTTTATGCCCTCTTAGGGAGGGGTAATCCTGCTTCAATGTCGGCAAGAGCTGCATCGATTAATTCAACAAAATCCGCATCACGGTTATTCGCACAGTAGATTTGTACCGATAATGTGGCGCCAATCACGGATCCGGCGAATATCAGTACATGAAAATCATTGCGCTCGTAATCGTACCGATCTTCAACGAGTTCGGCGATCATGGTGATTGTCGCAGTCAATTGATTGACAAACGCGGCGCGCAATTCGGGAACGGAAAAGGCTAGTTCGGTCCGCTCCCGAATGGCTTCTCGTTCTTCTTTGGAGATACTGGATAGGCCCGACTTCACAGTCTCTCGAAGCGCTTGGAGCGGGTTAAGTCCGGAAGGCAGCTCCTGAAAGGCTCGAATGAGGACAGAATCGTATTCGTCTTCTAAAATTAAAGCTTCTTTCGTCGGGAAATATCGGAAAAAGGTACTTGGAGAAACCTCGGCTGCTTCGGATATTTGCTCAATGGTGGTAGCGTTGTAACCCTGTACACGAAATAATTGCAGTGCATGATGTTGAATCGAGGCTCTTGTTTTCATTTTTTTTCTTTCGCGCAGACCTAGTTTTGGCCGATTGTCTAAAGACATGCGGCACCTCCGTCATAATCCATTTTCCTCTAGTTTACCCGTTTTATTTGCAGCGAACAACTTTAAGCAGAAGGTTCACTTGTAACTGGATGTCAGCAGTTACGCTTTCCAGATTATAAACCAGAAAAAAAAGGCGAGTGGATCTAATGAGAGTGCTGGTTCCATTCAATACATGAATCTGTCCGAAAAAATTACACCTGCAACCGATTTGTATTATAATGAAAAAACAGAACAAATATTCTATGAAATGGTGATGTACGGTTCATGGATTCATATAAAAATCCGCTTAACTTTGCGGAAATCGATATCAGTGATGAAGGGGAGCAAGGAAGCCCGACATTGCGTGGCATGAGCATTCCGGAGCGGAAAGAACGTCCGGCCGGGGAGTCCATTCCTTATGTAAAAGCGTTATCCAGGGAGCAGCAGTTTGTGCATCAGGCCAGAGCCTTGGCGGACCGGACAGATGAACAGACACCCTTTGTCCCTTTTATGAGCTATTGGCCCACCTATGAACAAATGAATGAGGCACAGCGCAGCTGGTATTTTTACTGGAGGAGCGAGGTGCGCGCAGGGCAGTATCTGTTTACGGACCTGTCCTATATTTTCGTCTATCTGTATGAGCTGATCAACGGCACAGGCTGGGAGATTCCGAAACAGGGCTACGAACTGATGATGAAGCTTTGGGAAGCTTATGGTAAAAGGTATCCCAAGCTGAACGGCTACATAGCGGATTGGGTCTGCGATTTCGTGCTCGTTCACCAGATGGATGTTTCTTTAATGGACATCGTTTCCCGTTCACAAACTACCAAAACAGGGGAGCTGTTCGATCTGGAGCTGATGAGATTATTTACGGATGATCCGGCTTCACTTACATTTGAACAGATTCTAACATTGTCGGATTACGACATGCAGCGCAGCAAGTTCTATCTGGATGGCGGGAGCGTGCTTCTGGAGGAATTTGCTCCGAAAGTGATAGCGCTTGTCGATTCCTTTTTGCGTAAAACAACCGGAAATAAGCTGGTGGACACCTTTTACAAGGGATCGGGAAAGAAAATCGAAAGATACTTGTTCCGGAGTGCCGTCTATGATGCATCCATCTACGGCAGAACAAGAGCACTACGCATCCCGCAGCTGCGGAGATGCTCACCGCTGCGATACTATATCACGCAGCTTTTGCGATGCATGGAAAATAAACTAAGGGAGCTGCACCATTTCAAAGGACGGCTCCGGGGCGTTACGTTGAAGACTGAAACGGAGATGGTGGTTCAACGTTTTCTGGACAAGGAATTCAAGCCCGAGAAGCCGGCAGTGCCGGCAATCTCCATTGATCCTAAACGGCTCGCCGAGCTGCAGAGGGATAGCGAGGACGTGCGGAGCATGCTGACGGTTGCGGAGTGGGATGAACCGGAGCAGGAAGAGCAGGAATATCGGGAATATCAGAATCAGAATGATCAGTCTTCTTCGGATGTTTCTCCTGACCCCGCGAAGAGCAGCACGGGCGTGAACGATGATGTTCCTATACATGAATTTGTTCACACGTCACGGCCTGAACCGTCTCATGAACACGAGGATTCGGCTGCAAATGATACGGTGCTCTGGGATACTTCCGATATGGATGAAGAATGGATTCTGTTTGCAGGGATGCTGGGACAAGCGCATCTCGAAATCTTATACGCGCTACATTCTCCATCCTCATCCATTAAGATTGATCGGATTGCTGACAAGTACGGAACGATGCCTGCACTCCTGCTTGACGAAATTAACGAGATTGCCATGGAAGCCATCGGAGACCTGGTGGTGGATGGTGAGAGCCTATCGGAAGATTATAAGGATTATTTTGAATCATTGAAGAGGTGAGAGCTTTGGCGGAACTGAAAATACCGAAACGCTTGACGACAGCCCTTGTCAACTCATTGACCGCAGGTGTGGTACCGCGAATCGGTCTGGAGCATATTGCCGTTGGGCGAAAGCCCGAGGTCGAAGCCATTTTGCGGGACATGGAAAATATCGCCGAAGGCGGAGCGGCAATGAAGCTGATTACAGGGCGTTATGGCAGCGGAAAAAGTTTTCTCCTGCAAACGATCCGCAACTACGCGCTGGACCGCGATTTCGTCACGGCGGATGCAGACCTGTCGCCTGAAAGAAGACTGGTGGGAACAAAAGGACAGGGACTCGCAACCTACCGCGAACTGATGACCCATCTGTCCACACGTACCCGTCCGGACGGCGGTGCGCTGGAGGCTGTTTTGCAGAAGTGGATATCCACGATTCAACAGGAAGCAATGAAGGCATGTGGTTTACGTGCAGGAGATCCGGCATTAACCCAGGAAGTTGAGCAGCGCATATTTGCGGTCACGGCCGAAATGCAGAATTTGGTACACGGATTTGACTTTGCCCGGGTGCTGGCGGCCTATTGGAATGGATACAAGCTGGGGGAAGACGAGAAGAAACAGGCAGCTTTACGCTGGCTGCGCGGCGAATTCCCGAACAAGACCGAAGCGAGAAAAGAGCTGGATGTCGGCGTTATCATCGATGATGACAACTGGTACGACTATATGAAGCTGTGGTCGGAATTTATGGCGAAGATTGGCTACAAAGGACTGCTGCTTTTTATTGACGAAGGCGTCAATCTATATAAAATATCCAACAGCGTATCCCGTACGAGTAATTATGAGAAGCTGCTGACCATGTTCAATGACACGATGCAGGGCAAGGCCGAGCATCTGGGCATCTTCCTGGGGGGGACGCCCCAGTTCGTTGAGGATGAGCGGCGCGGCTTATTCAGCTATGAGGCTTTGCGGTCGCGGCTGGTGGAGGGACGTTTTGCCGGAAACGGGTACCGGAACTACACGGGTCCGATTCTAAAGCTGGACATGCTGTCGCATGAAGAAATTCTAATTCTGCTGCAGAAACTGCTGCACATTCATGGCCTGCATTTCGGCTATACTCCGTCTTTGTCTGATGAAGATTTGATTCAATTTATGGAGACGGCAGTTGGGCGTATGGGAGCGGACGAGCTGCTTACGCCGCGCGAAGTGGTGAGGGACTTCATGGATCTGCTGCATACCCTGCATCAGAATCCGGATGCCTCTTTCAGCCAGTTGCTGGGTGAACGCATGGCTGCGCCGGCGGCTGCCGATAAGGAGCAGGATGATGTAGACGATTTTCTGGCGGAGTTTGAACTATGAGCAGCAGCGGAAATCAGATTTTTTACCGTTTGGCACCATTTATCCAGGAATTCATTTACCGGAAAAGATGGGATACGCTGCGTCCGGCCCAAGTCGAAGCGCTCAACATCTGCATGGATACGACCCATCACATGCTGATCGCCGCCGGAACGGCGTCGGGCAAAACGGAAGCAGCGTTCTTCCCGGCTTTGACCGAACTTCACGAACGTCCTTCAGCTTCCGTCGGTATTCTGTATATCGGGCCGCTGAAGGCGCTTATCAACGACCAATTCGAACGGATCAAGGAACTGCTTAGGGATGGCAACATCCCGGTATGGCATTGGCATGGCGATGTGTCGCAAACGGAGAAAAGCAAGCTGATGCGCAATCCCTCCGGGGTGCTCCAGATCACTCCGGAATCCCTGGAGGGATTGTTGATGAACCGTCCCAATGCCATTCCTGCATTATTCCATGATCTCAGGTATATCATCATCGACGAGGTGCATGCATTTATGGGCGCGGACCGGGGCATTCAAGTGCTGAGCCAGATTGCGCGGATCGAGAAAATGACGGGCTGCTCGCCAAGACGCGTTGGTTTGTCCGCAACCCTAAGCGATTACGAAGCGGCGAAAGCATGGCTTGGTGCAGGCAGTCCGCAACCTGTGGATGCCGTATCCGTGCCTGGCGGTCGCAAGCTGCGGCTGCGGGTGGAACATTTTTCGTTCCCGGATGCGCGGGACGAAGAACAGGCGGAACATTTGCAGAACGCGCGCAAGGCGTATTATGACTTTGTATACGACAGCACGCATTTGAAGAAAGCTCTCGTCTTTACCAATAGCCGCTCGGATGCAGAATTGACGACGCTTGAGCTTCGTAGGGTGGCAGCACACCGCCACCAGCCGGATGTGTTCCATGTACATCACGGAAGCATCTCGGCGATGCTGCGCGAAGAAGCGGAGGCTGCGCTGAAGAACGGTCCCGGTCCGGCTGTAGCCGCGGCTACGCTGACGCTCGAGCTTGGGATCGATCTCGGCGAACTTGAACGGGTCGTCCAGCTCGGAGCTCCGTACAGCGCATCCAGTTTCGTGCAGCGGCTCGGACGCTCTGGCAGACGAAATGATGCGCCATCCGAGATGCTCTTTGTCTGCCCGGAAGAAGAGGATGAGGATGCCATGCTGCCTGCACGCATGCCATGGACGCTGCTTCGCGCTATCGCGGTCATTGAGCTGTATGTGCGTGACCGCTGGGTGGAGCCGCTTGATATCCGTCAAATGCCGATCGGCCTGCTATACCATCAGACGATGAGCATTTTGAAAAGCAGGGGGGAAGCAACGCCTGCAGAGCTGGCAGCGGATGTGCTGTCACTGCCTTCTTTCCGTGAGATCTCTCCAGATGCGTATAAAGTGTTCCTGAATTACCTGCTGCAAACGGACCATATCCAGTGGACTGAGCAGCAAAGCCTGATTATCGGCTTGACCGGCGAGAAGATCGTAAACAACTTTCGATTTTATGCCGTGTTCAAGGATGATGAAGAGCATGCGGTATATAACGGCTCGGAAGAGATCGGTTCGATTACAACGGTCCCACCGCCCGGATATTGCTTCTCCCTTGCAGGGAAGCTATGGAAAGTGACGGAAGTGGATACGAAGCATAAAGCGGTTTACGTAAAGGCGGCTCTTGGCAAAGTCGATACACTCTGGCTCGGGGCAGGCGGAGACATCCATACTTTGGTTGTAAGAAAAATGCGCGAGGTACTTGCAGATAGCGCTATCTACTCGTATTTGTCTCCTCAAGCCGTCAACCGGCTGGAACGGGCACGCAGATTGGCACGGGAAAGCGGACTCCTGAAATCGGTAGTAATCCCGGCTGGAGGCGATTCGATGTTCATTTTGCCGTGGGTGGGCAGCAAGCAGTTCCGGACTTTGGAGCGTATGCTTAAGAATAACCTTGCACAGCGTCTGTCTCTTCGTTCGATTGTGCCGATGGAACCTTATTACTTTGTTGTTGCGGGAAAGGCTGAGAGCCAAGTATTGTTGGAGCAAATTTTGCAGGAATGTGCAGCCTGTACCGATCCCACGATGCTGCTTGGTCCCGATGAAGCGCCTTATCTTGGAAAATATGATGAGTTTGTTTCGCCCGAGCTGGTGCGGCAGGCATTTGCGGTGGATGGTCTGGACGTACAAGGACTCAAGCAGGGCTTGAGTGTGAAGCCGTAAGAGACCGTATTCTCCCAAGCCGATTCGATGAAAAAATGACGAGTTACCATTTATAACCTTCATCTCAAAGATGGAGGTTTTTTTGTTTTTCAATTAGGTATATAGAACCAAATTTAGGGACTTATAGTCAAAAGTTGTTCAGAATCCGTTCAGAATGGATCTCTATAATGAATTTTATATCGAAAAATGTTGAAAAAATTGATTTAAGGGGACACGTTATGCAGAAATGGAGAGCTATTTTACTTGCAACTATATTATTATCATCCGCTATAGGTGCAAGGAATGCCTATGCTAATCCCATTCAATATCCGGCTGCACAATTCGTGGGGCATGTTTTTTCGGATCAAAAGCTCATAGCTCAGGATAAGGAACAATCCATTCTTGAAGCCGTAAATTTAGGACTTATGAATGGATACCCGAGTGGAGAGTTCAAACCTACGGCTTTATTGACTAGAGCAGAGCTTGCAGAACTGCTGGTTAAAGCGATGAAACTGGTTCCATCTGAACAGCAATTCAGCTATATGGACGTCCAGAAAGGAAGCCGGTCTTCAAAATATATAGAGGCGGTTCGGCAATCCGGTCTTATGAGCGGCAACAGCAACACGTTCCGACCGGAGGACCCCGTTACAAGAGAGGAATTGGCGGCTATTTTGGTAAGAGCTGTTCAAGGCCAAGGAACGTCAGGAGGTCTGAGTGTGGACTATTCTGACAAGCAGAGTGTAAGCCAATGGGCAATTCATTCTGTAGAGTCAGCCATCCGATTGGGTCTGATGGATGCACCGGAAAGGGATTTTCTGCCCAAACAAAAGCTTCAGCGGCAAGACATAGCGCGTTACTTGGTGGATATTTTCCCACAGCGAGAACATACAGCCGTTATCTCTAAGATTGAAGAAGATGTTATTACCATTGATGAAACGCCATTCCTGGTAACCGGTGAATTACAGAAGTTTTTGCTTCATGTCGAAAACAGGAACGCGTTGCAAGGAGCCATACTGAAGTTCAAATCTGCTGCAAGAAATGTGCAGGAACTGTCAGAGATTGAGATCATCCAGTCAGGAACTAAGGCGAAACCTATTTACTTGGATACGTCAGGAATATCATCCGGTTGTCTGATCAAAATCTCGGGGAATCATTTGGTTTTAAGCGGACAAGCTCTCTCTCAAGTGAACATTCAAGGGAATGCCGGCGATGTTCTGATGAACACGGACATACAGAGGATGGCCATCAATACACAAAATCCGCTTTTGTTGAGCGGCTCAGGAACGGTTGAGTCCATGATCGTCCAAAAAGGCGCCAAAATTACGTTGGGTTCAGATATCAAGGTGAAGCACTTGGTTCTACCAAAAGGGACTGCATTATCGGATGTTATTCAGAACTTAGCTCAGGTTCAGAAGCAGATCCAAATCGTGACCTTGGAAGACGGTACCCCGATTCCAATGGCGACAACACCTAAGAGTTCGGAACCATCAAGCGGTTCAGCGGCCGGTAATCCTACAGACCCTGTGTCACCAGGAACTGATGAGCCTACACCTCCGTTGCCATCAGTCAATCATGCCCCGACCGAGGCGAATCCGGTCGGTAATCAGAACATCAGCGTGACGAGCGGAACGCAAACGATCAGCATTGCGAACGTGTTCACGGATGCGGACGGGGATGTCCTGACCTACGAAGCCAAATCCTCGGATACGAACATCGTCAGTGCAGTGGTCGAAGGAACGGATCTGAAATTGACGCCAACGGCGGCGGGAACGGCAACGATCACGGTCAAGGCCAACGATGGTCAAGGTGGGATTGCTGAGACCACGTTCCAGACGACGATCACGGTGCCGGCTCCGATCAATCATGCCCCGACCGAGGCGAATCCGGTCGGTAATCAGAACATCAGTGTGACGAGCGGAACACAAACGGTCAGCATCGCGAACGTGTTCACGGATGCGGACGGGGATGCTCTAACTTACGAAGCCGAGTCCTCGGATACGAACATCGTCAGTGCAGCGGTGGAAGGAACGGATCTGAAATTGATGCCAATAGCGGCGGGAACGGCAACGATTACGGTCAAGGCCAACGACGGTCAAGGCGGGATTGCTGAGACCACGTTTATGGTTGAGGTCAAAGAGTATTCAATTTTCTTTTCCGAACTATTCTGGGGTCAGGGTGATTACGAGTTATTACAGGCTATTGAAATATATAATCCTACCAATCTTGATCTGGATGCCAACAAAATAAAGATTACACTTACGAATGGAAGCGAAGATATTCAAATTAACGACGAGAACTTGAAGATTCTGGCCGGTAAGACTTTTACGATTGGCGAAGCATTCTATGAGGGAGAGGAAATCACGCCGGACTACAAGACCGTGATGTCTTTCTTTGCAGATGATAGTGCACCCGTGTATTTGACTCTCGAATATGACGGTCAAGTCGTGGATAAGGCCTTTTTTATCCCTGGCAAATCTATTGAACGTATTTCGGGGTTGCTGCATGGGAGCGAATATCAACCGAATCAATGGATTGATAAAGATACCAATGATCTTAGCGGTTTAGGCTATTACAATGCCGATTAGTAACAAATGATCAAAGCGACTGCATGTCTTTCATGCAGTTGCTTGCTTTTATGTGAATGACTCATGAAGTTCTATCATAGTGAAACTTAGGAAGTGATGATATTGCATTCAAAAGGTAAAAGCAGTGCAGTTATGATTGGAATTTTATTAGCTTCTATCGTCTCTCCGGCAAATCATGGGGCTATGGCAATGGGAGCGAAAACTGTGACCTCTTCGAAGGTTTCCGATCCAAAGACTTCAAACAAGGCGGATAGCAAGTACTTCGAAATTGCCCAAAGTCGTGGATGGATGAGCGGCGAACCGGGAACAGGAATCCATTCCAAAGCAGCTTTAACGAGAAAAGATTTGGCCGTTATACTTACTAGGGCCCTGCAATTGCCAATGAATAGCCAGGGATCGACTTTTCAAGACGTAAAATCAGACGGTTGGTATCGAGGCGCGATCGAAGCCGTTAACCAGGCTAAATTGATGCAAGGCGACCGAAATCATTTTTATCCTGACAGAGCGGTAACAAGGGAAGAAATGGCTGTCATATTGATGCGAGCCTCCCAATTCGCCGAGATTCAGAAGGTCCCGCAATTTCAATATCCGCTTGACTGGAATAGCATTGCCTCCTGGGCACAAGCATCTGTGCAATCCGCGATCCAGAAGGGATTCATGAAAACAAAGAACACCCAATTTCTACCTCGCGCTTCGGTGAATCGGGAAGAAGCAGCCGAAATGATTGTTGAAACATTTATGCCAATCAACAGACCGGCAGAAATTCAGAAGGTGCTGGGCAATCAAGTTCAAATCAACGGCATTCGCTATACCATGGGGGATAGAATTGCCCCTATTTTGCAAGATAGCAATGCAGGTATTCTTCAGGACGCCGGAATCCAATTTGTTCTGAAAGGGAAGGAAATCGAGAAGATCACCTATCTCGAGCTGCGCAGCGGAGGAGAAAATGCCAAACCATCCGAGGCAGAATTCAAGCGGAATATCATATTAGACGGGCATGGAGCTACTCTGGATGGGAAGTTGGAAGTAGCTAGTGACTTCATTAGCGTGACCGATCTTAACATCTCCGGCGATTTGAGAATCAAAAGCGAACTTCAAAATGACTTTTATGCCCATCAAATAACCGTTCAGGGGAAAACATTCATTGAGGGCGGAGATGAGAATACGGTCGTATTCGATAGTTCTGATCTGAATGACGTTCGGGTAAACAAAACCGACGTCCATGTGGTTGCATCCGGTAACACGTCAATTGAACAGATATCATTGATTTCGGATGCCTCGATCACAGCGGGTTCAGCTGCAAGCATCAATCAATTATCCGTAGATAAAGGCGCAACGAAGGTGAGTCTGGAGGGGATTTTTCCGCAAGTCGTGTTGAATAATCCCGATCCTGTTCAAATCAGTGGAGCCGCAACGATATCCAAATTAGTCGCTGATGGTGCTGGCAACGTATCCATAGATAGTACGGGAACTATTGGAGAACTTGCGGTGAACAATAAGGGTGCAAAAATAGAAGTAGGCGCTAATAGTAACGTTCAGTCGATTACGCTGGCGAACGGGGCGGCCATAACGCAAGTGTCTGGAGTAAATACGGGTTCTTCTCATGTTCAAACCGCACCGGCATCAAACGCTTCCGGGAATTCCTCCAATATAGGAAACGGCAGCAATGGCAGCGTAAATACGCCTCCGCAGCTGATTCAGCCGTTTGAAGATCCACGGCTCAGCTTGCTTGGGGATGCACCGTATACCATCGACTTATCCCAATTTATTAAAGATAACGAGCAATCAACCATTAAATTTAGCGCCATTTCGATGAGCAGTAAAGTTGCTAAGGCTACAGTTGCAGGAAATATGTTGACGATCACTCCCGTAGGGAAAGGATCAGCGAAAATTTCGATTGTTGCGGACGACCAGAACGGAAAAACGGCTAATTTTTCATTTAATGTATCCGTGAATGCCACCATCCCAGATCAAACGCTGCAGCTTGGAACCGGGGACATGATTCTTGACTTGAATTCTTTTTTTGAGAATACGGACAAGTATCCGTTGAATTATACCGTGAGCATCCATGATCCAAGCATTGCCAGTTCCGATCTATCCGGAAATACTTTGAAGCTATCTGCTTTAAAAACGGGAACAGCCGAGGTCACTATAACTTCCGAATACGCGAATCAAATACTGACGCAAACATTCAGATTGATTATAACGGAGCCGGCAAACCGTTCGCCGATAGCAAGTCCAGTACCTGTGCAGCATTTGCTTAACAATGGATCGGTACAGACAGTCGAACTTTCCGATTATGTCGTGGATCCTGACCAGGATCAGCTTGCGTTCGCGATTGATGATCTGTCTTATGACCATCAGGTGGTTCAGGCTGCGATCAATAACGGGGTTCTATCCTTGACACCGGCAAATGTCGGTCAAACGAATATTAACATCGCCGTAAAAGATATCTATGGTGCTGTAGCGAACGTTATCGTCCCTGTAAGCGTGGAGGAGATCCCGCTTACGAACCACGATCCATCGATCTCGGCGATACCGGATCAGACGCTTCAAATCGGATCAGGGGACGTTCTGCTCGATTTGAGCGGATATATGGAGGATACCGATAACGATCCGTTAACAGTGACCGCCATAACCTATGACCCCGGTGTAGTTCAAGTTTCTGTGTCAGGTGCTGTACTTACACTAACCCCTGTCAACGCAGGACAGACGAGCGTAAGTGTGTCCGTGAATGATGGGCAAGGAGGAACGGCGGCGACAGCTTTCGGAGTCCAGGTTTCCTTGGGGAATGACAAGCCGAATGAGAAACCGGTGCTGATAGGCGGCATTGGAGAACAGATCTTAACCCCTGGATACAGTTCTGAGCATGTAACTGAATTGAATCAGATCTTCCGCGATCCAGATGGAGATGCCCTGACCTTTTCACTGGGGAATACGTCCGAATACGTGAATGCCGAAATTCAATCTTCCAAGCTCATTCTAACTCCGGGAACGAAAGCCGGAAGTTCCGAAATATCGATCATTGCTTCGGATGGTAAGGGCGGAAGCACTGAATATCATTTTACGGTACGCAATGCTCCACTTGTCGCGAATGGACGGGTTGCCATCCACACCAAAACAGGAGTTCAAAACGTTTCCTATGATTTGTGGAATTTGTTTGCCAACGAAAATTCGTTCAAGCTGTATACGGGAAGCCCAACCAAGACCTTTTCAGGACCGCAAACCTTTAACGGCAGAACATGGACTATACCCACCGAGAAACAAACGTACTGGGTCGTTGGGGCTGACGGAAAGGCTGCGATATTTGAAATCGATGTGGAACAACAAACGGCGCCGACCTTGTTTTTCTCGGAGTATTTGGATGGTGGGGACGGCCGAATTGCATTCGAGTTATTCCGTAACGATGCTAAGGGGTCCATTGACCTCGGAACAGGTTATGAAATTGAAGTCCATGAATGGATGAAAAAAACGAATCAACAGAAAATCGTTTCTTTTCCAATGCAGAAAATCCTCTTTAATCCTGTCATTTTTATAGACGCTATTTTCTATGATGTCTTCGATTTAACGGATATCACCTATTACAATTATGACGATCTGTTTTTATATGACCCTAGCAATTTTAATGTTACGGCTATCGTATTGAAGAAGGATGGTAAAGTCATTGATGTATTGGGTGACCCGAATTCGAAGGAGCAGTTTTTGCCATTGGGAGGAACCATCATAAGGAAGTCCGGGGTATATAGCGGCTCTATGGCATTTTCCCAGTATGGGGAATGGGATACGTATCCGAAAGGATCCTATCAATTTTTGGGTAGTCACACACCGTAATAGAAAAAGACAAAGGAACTGCTTAGCGGCAGTTCCTTTATTGTTGTGACTCGGCATGCCAGCCAGGGCCTAACCGAATAGGTCCAGCAATTCATCAACTCAAGCGACGCTTGATATACAGAAACTCGTTTCAAGTATACACTTGACGCATCAACCTTTAAGGAGTGTGACAGGAATGTTTGATATGGTCAAAATCGGCAGAAACATTGCCAAGCTGAGGAAAGAAAAAGGCATGACGCAGATGGAAGTGGCGGATAAAATGGGGGTCAGCTATCAAGCGATCAGCAATTGGGAACGTGGGGAAACCATGCCCGATATCTCCAAACTGCCGGAAATCGCAGAAATATTTGAGGTAACCATCGACCAAATCCTGGAGAATCGTAAAGGAACCCAAATCATCCAAACGTTCGTGAACCACAATACTTCCGAGTTTTTGGAAAACAACGATGTTACGATTAAAGATTTAACCGACATCGCTCCGATCCTGAAGGTGGAACAGGCTGACGAGGTATTTGAACATATGAAAACGAAATTTGAAATCCGCGATATGATCTCGATGGCTCCTTTTGTCAGTACCGAGTTGATTGACGAGATCGCAAGAAAGGCGTTTGAAACGGAAGGCATCCGCGAAATGAAGTCTTTGGCGCCGTTCATGAGCGATGAGGTGATTGATGAATGCGCAAGAAAGGCTTTTGACAATGAGGGAATCGACTCTTTGAAGTCCTTAGCGCCGTTTATGAGTGATGAAGCAATCAATGAATGTGCCAAAAAGGCTTACGAAAAAGAAGGCATCGATGGGCTGAAGTCATTAGCCCCGTTCATGAGTGATGAAGTTCTTGAGGATTGCGCCCGTAAATCTTTTGAAGAAAAAGGAATCAGCGCTTTAAGGTCCATTGCTCCGTTTCTAGATCAAGGAGTCATTGAAAAGTGGATCAGATCCGGGTTAGAGTATACTTCATGATGGCAATTCAGCAGTGATGCTTTTCAAATAAGGAGCTTTGCAGAACGATTCATCATCGTGATATGCAGGCTCCTTATCCATGTGAAATGACACATCATTTAATTAAATTGACGTGGTAAGCAATAAAAGATATATAGTAATTTATGAAAGAGTTAATGAACTCGATTCCGATGATATCAAAATGATAAAGGTGGAAATTCATGAAGCTTGAACGGCTCATTTCAATGATTTATATGCTGCTGAATCACGAAGTTTTGTCAGCATCTGCCCTGGCCGAGAAATATAATGTCTCCCAGCGAACGATTTACAGAGATATCGATGCCATCTGCGCTGCAGGGATCCCGGTCGTTTCATATCAAGGAGTGAACGGCGGCTACGGCATTATGGAAGAATATAAAATGGATAAAAGTCTGCTGGGCTCATATGATGTGAACTCCCTTGTGACGCTGCTCCGCAGCATGTCCACCATCTTCGAAGATGAAAAGGCCGAAGAAACGATCCATAAGCTGCAAACCGTCCACAAGCCAGTACGAAGCCCTGGGATTTCGCTGGATCTCGGGAGCTGGCGACCATATAATGAAACACTGCGGTTGATTAAAGACGCTATTGCGAGCCAGTTCGTACTGGAATTTGAGTATGTAAGCATCAAGGGTGAGCGTGTAAAGCGTTCCGTTGAACCGATTCATTTGCAGTACAAATACGATACCTGGTATCTATACGCATATTGCAGGCTGCGAAGCGGGTACCGGGAATTTAAACTGCCGAGAATTCTTTCGCTTAACGTCTCTGGCGAACATTTTCAGCATCATCTGCATGAACCGGTACCACCGCAGGTTTTTGGCAGACAAACGCATTTCGGCAATGGGGACAGGGATATCATATTAAGATTTTCTGTGCAATGCATGGCAAGAGCCTTGGATTTTTTTGTTGGAGTGGAGAAGCGATTTAACGAGGATGGCTCACTGGATATTGTCCTTGAAAATCAGAATATCAGCAGTATCGAGTGGCTTTTGCCGATTGTTCTTAGTTTTGGGGATGGGATCGAAGTGATGGAGCCTTTAGAGGTCAGACGAGAACTGAAGCAGAAGCTGCAGAAGATGATCGAAAAATATCGGGAAGTATGACAGTCCGTTGTCATACTTCCTTTTTTAATATGTAGGAAAGGATTCACTTCGAGAAATTCCTCTCCAAGGATCGCCGGAATAACCACATTTACATGCGGCTTTCTTAGCTTGGAAGGAACAGAAGTGAACGAGAAAAAAAAGGAGTGGATCTGTAAATGAAACAGCAACAGCAAAGCCGACTATCCCTGGTCATTGGAGCCCTGCTATTGGGTATTCTGATGGCATCGATGGATAATTCCATCGTGGCGACAGCCATGGGGAATATCGTCGGTGAAATAGGAGGGATGGACAAATTCGTCTGGGTCACCTCGGCTTACATGGTGGCTGAAATGGCGGGGATGCCCATTTTCGGAAAGTTATCCGATATGTATGGCAGAAAAAGATTTTTTATCTTTGGGATCATTATGTTTATGATGGGTTCGGCATTATGCGGAACCGCGCAATCCATCACGCAGCTGGCTTTATACCGTGCGGTTCAAGGCATTGGCGGGGGTGCACTGGTACCAATCGCATTTACGATCATGTTCGATGCCGTGCCGCTGGAGAAGAGAGGCAAACTTGGAGGATTATTTGGCGCCGTCTTTGGAATCTCCAGCATATTCGGTCCGCTGCTCGGGGCATACATTACAGATTACATCGCATGGCAGTGGGTATTCTACATTAATTTACCGCTCGGATTCGTGGCACTCTTCATGATTGCAGCCTACTACAAAGAGTCGCACGAGCGCTCGAAGCAGCCGATCGACTGGGCGGGAGCGATTACGTTGCTGGGAGCGGTCGTATGCTTGATGTTTGCGCTTGAGTTGGGCGGCAAGCAGCTGGCTTGGAGCTCGACTCCAATTCTCAGCTTGTTCGGTGGTTTTGTGCTGTTGACTGCGGCATTCTTGTATCGTGAGACGAAAGCCAAAGAACCGATCATTACGTTCGGTTTGTTCAAAAACAGAGTTTACGCATCCAGCGTTGTCATCGGCTTGTTCAGCGGGGCAGCTTTTATCGCAGCTTCCGTGTACATCCCGATATTTATTCAAGGTGTCCTGGGCGGATCGGCAACAAACTCCGGTATGGTGCTTCTCCCCATGATGCTCGGTTCCGTCGTAACGGCAACCCTCAGCGGGAACCTGATGAATCGTTTGTCGTACCGATCGATTATGATCTCGACACTACTATTATTCATGGCAGGGATCATACTTCTGAGCACGCTGAGCCCGGATTCAACCCGTCTTGAGGTTACGATCTATATGATCCTTGTAGGCCTTGGCATTGGGGCTTCCTTCTCGGTACTTGGGAATGCATGCATCCACGGTTTGTCGTATCGGCAGAGGGGAACGGCGAGTTCAACATTTAACTTCCTGCGCTCTCTCGGCATGACACTTGGCATTACCGTGTTCGGCATGATCCAGAATCACGCCTTCTCCAGCAGGATGAGTGATTTATTCAGCAGCGGAGGACCCGCACCGGAAGCTCTGCAAATGAACGATCCCCATGTGCTGTTATCCGAGCAGGCTCGTTCATCGATTCCTACTGAACTTCTGCATCATATTTCCGAATACTTATCAGGCTCCATTACTCAAACTTTTGCGTGGGCACTACTACCGGTGATCGCCGCGTGTATAGCGACCCTTTTCATGGGCAACAGTAAGCTTGATTCCACGGCTGAACAGACGGAAATAGCTGAAGAGGATGAAGGAACCGGAGAAAAGCGGAGTCTTGTGGAATACTCAACCGTACAATAAACAGTATGTCAACATCCGTTCACGAGGTGAAGAGCAATTCCGGCACTCCACCCTATATAAACAAAAACCACTTACTATTCAGAATGATGTTCTGAGCAGTAAGTGGTTTTTAAGTTTTGCTACTCCTTGATTACCTTATTCGTTCAAATGATCCGATAAGTATTTCACGATACCATCATCGGAGTCCTGAGAGTATTCCCACACCATGGCACCAGCAAGATGTTTATCTTTGATATAATTGATCTTTGCACTCAATGCCTCTTGATCTTCGTAGGTTACAAAGGTGTTTCCATCATACAGATAGGCTGTTTTTGCCGTATCGTCGTAGTAACGCTTAAATCCATCTTGGTTTAGGTACTTTTCTTTTAGCGTCTTGTAGCTCAAATCTATTGTGTTGATATCGATCGGCTTACCCTTGGAAAAGGCACCCTGTTGACCCGGATCACTCTTCACATTCTCCCATCCATAGGAGTAGGCGGGAACGCCTAAGAGGAGCTTCTTGGGATCAATGTTATGATCCAGATACAAGCTGATGATACGATCTACGCTGGTTTTACTCTTATCATTCTTATCTGTATATAAATTTGAATTATACCCTGTTGTATCCGACCAAGCCCCCGTTAAGTCATAACTCATCACATTGATGAAATCCACATACTTTTCGACCTTTTTAACCTCTACATTTTTGAAGTACCAATCTTCATTTCCAGCAGCAAAGCTCAAATAGTAATTCTTATTTTTACGCGGGAGCCTATCCAGTTTTTCTTTGAGCTCCTTCATTAAATGGGTGAAGTTCTTGGTGTCCTCAGGTCTGGCTTTGGTTGTATTCCATGAATCAAACGCTGGATATTCCCAGTCGATATCGATTCCATCTAAATCTAACTCTTTGACGAGCTCAACCATATTTTCTGTAAAGGAGTAGCGTTTCCCATCCATCGATGCATCCGAGAATCCATCTGCTTTATAGCCGCCAACGCCAAGGATGAAGCTCGTATTTTTGTTTTTCGCAGCTAGCTGCTTGATATTTTGTTTGATGACTTCGTTCTTGGCAGGGTCTTGATCAAAATATATATTCGTTTTATCAATTTTGGCAAAGGCCAGAATAGCAATATCCACATTCTTTCCTTCGAGAGAAAGGTCTTTGAAATCTTTCCAAACGGGTATATAGACAGAGGTGATTTTATGGTCTGAATTGTTGATATGATAAAAATACATCCCCATCCCGATCGTTAACGCGGCCAAGAAGGCCTTCGTATAAAGACTGATTTTGATCATATTAACTTTTTCCTCCAAATAAGACTTGGGTGACATATTTATTGAGATTCAAGAGTTTGACCGTGACATAGCTGATGGAGAATATGATCGCAACATTATAAATAAGGTTAGCCGTGGTTTGGAGAAGATTGGCATCGACTTCAGATCTTCTGGAAACCAATAGTTCAACTAATACATGAATCAAATAAATGCTAAAGCTGGCTTTGGAAATGGAGCTTATTAATTTTTGGACCTTGTAATTCATTCTCTCATGCAATGTTTCTTCTTTTTCCTTGAAATAAATAAAGGTTCCGATCGCCATAAAGAAAGTTGTAATCGAATAGTTGCCGTAGAATACCTCATCCAGCGTACCGTTGTAAACAGAAGCAAAATAAGTAGCCACCGGTGTTGAAAATAGGGATATCACGCCCAAATTGCAAAATAGGTTCTTCGCCTTGAGCGGTATCGAAAAGTTATAGAGATAGTATCCTAATATAAAATACCCGAGGTAACCCATGAATAATGGGATGTTGGTAATCGGTATATTGATATATTCAGAGGTTAGCCTGAAGACCATATCGGAGATGAATTTATAGAAGATACTGATCAGGAACCAGAAGAATAGATAGTATCTTAAATCTTTTTCGCTGCATGCTTTGACGAGCTTACTTATGAGTGGAACGGTTATGTAGATGGCGATAATGGCATAGAGAAACCATAAATGGATATAATTTCGATCAAAAGCTAAGCCGTAGGCAAAATGGGCAAAGAACTGAAACACGTTCATGCTGCTTTTTAGAACAAAGTATTGATTGTACACCGCATAAATGAATGACCAGCTTACCAAAGAAATGATGAGCGGCAGTACTTTTTTCACATAAAATTGTTTGTACGATTTAATTTCCGTTCTTAGAATCATCGAGCCACTAATCATAAAAAATACAGGAACGGCAAAGCGGGATATGGAATTGAAAAAGTTGCTGATCCACCAGGGGATCGTATTGAAATCATTGGTCCTCGTGAGCAGATCTGCTGAGTAATGCAAAATGATAACGGCCAGGATGGACAGTATTCTGAGAATATCAATAAAAATAACGCGTTTATCTTTTAGGATATCAGACATAAATAAAACCTCCTCTAAGTTTAGTTTTCATATTGTTTTTCTTGGTTTTAACTGATGCTAGATACGCCTTTTCGCTCAACAAATCCCCAGCCCTCATCATTATCAAAGTACTTAAACGTGCCTACGATATTCAAATAAAAGTGCAGATTGCGATAGGTTAGTAATTCAACTTGGCTAAAGACAAACATTTTAACATAATCGATGAATGAATAATTACTGCCGTATTTCTTGCATAAGTACAGGGCAATACCAACTTGCAGCATATTAAAGATCACAACGGCTAACATTAGGATCAGGGCATGTAATAGATTGGTTCCCGTGAAAATAGCTTGTATTAGAAAAATGATCGTTGTAAATGCGGATAGAGTTCCTAGCACAAAACCATCTATTGCGAAAAAGATACTTACGCCAAAACTGAATTTTTTCGATAATTTAGACCAATAGATGAGGATGCAATCGATAAAAGCCTTTTGCCAACGTATCCGTTGTTTATAATAGTTGGTTAGATTCTCAGGGCATTCCGTATAGCAGACGGCTTCAGGTGCGTATACCAGTTTTTTCTTCAGGTTATTGGCTTTGATGAATTCATGAATTTTGAGGGTGATATCAATATCTTCGCCAACGGTGCTTCTAAACCCATTGACATCGACCAATATATTTTTGTAGAATGCACCGAATGCACCCGAGATGACAACAATGGAATTAAATGCGGATTGTGTTAGTTTTCGAACGTAGAAGCCGTGAACGTAACTGATGACTTGGCTCTTGATAATCCCTTTACCCTTGAACCTTTCTTGGATGATGCCGTTCTTCTTCTCAGCACCCTGAACGATCTTCACGGTACCTCCCAGAGCGATGACGTCATCATCGTAGAAATATTGATTCACATATGCTAGGGAATTAACTTCTAACATGCTATCCGCATCCAGCGTAATCACGATGTCAGAATTTGCGCAATCGATTCCTGCGTTCAGAGAGTCGGCTTTTCCGCCATTGAATTTATCGATGACGAAGATATGCTTGTACTTTCGAGATTGATAGATTCCTTTAATAGGTGCATAACTTAGCTTATAATCTGCCTCTCGATCACTGACTTCTAAATCAAGTAACTCATCTAAAGTTTGAAAAGTCTGATCCTTGGAACCATCATTAATAATAATAACTTCATAATTACGGTAATTTAAGCCTTCCGTTGCATCAATGCAATTCTTGATGGTCAGTTCCTCGTTATAAGCAGGGACTAACACCGAGATCGATTTTTCAGGAAGTTCGGGATCAAGCTTCTTCACTTTACTGAAAAATAAGGGGATTACCGTGTAAAGAAGTTGAAATCCAAGAAAAATGACGGTCGACATGTAAAAAAAGTATTGCATGGGCTCACTCCTTTTTTTCTATTTTTATCTAGTATTCTCACGAATTAGACTGCTCTCCAAACAGCATAATCCGGCACTTAAGCCGGCAGACAGATTTACCGACTGTTCCTGATCCTCTCGTGCAAGAGGGAGGTTTACCCCTGCATATTACGTAATCCAGAGCGAAATTAACTGTATTAAATAACATGAGGTGTAATTTATAATAAATAATAGTAAATTAATCCAAAAATAGCAATCAATCGAAAACGTTATAGGTGGTATTTTATGAAAATAAAATGACATATTTTCTGATTTGTACATAAATACGCTTTCATTTTACATAGAGTTTTCAAAATTCATTTGCTGAACCAAAAAAGACCGAATTCTCCTCTGAATCAGGAAAAATCGGTCTTTGAGTTACTAATTAATTATTGCGTACTCCATCAAGGTAGCAGATCTACAAAATCCAAGCCCCGATCATACCGCTAATACATCCCGCGAGAGCGACAGCTCCAACAACGAACACCAGCACTTTTTTGGGGAAAGACCTGCCGACGATGAGCACGGATGGCAGGCTCACTGCCGGAAGGGTAATCAGCAGTGCCGCAGCCGGTCCAGCCCCGATACCAAGTGTCAAAAAAGACTGGATAATCGGAATTTCAGCAGCAGTTGGAATCACGAACAGAGTGCCCACAATGGCAAATGCGATAATGGCTGCAATGCCGCCGCTTACCCACACTGGAAACAGGGTGGACTGGAATGCCCCTAATAAGAGAACCGCAATCAGATACGCAGGTACGACGCTGACGATCATCATGCCGAGGCTTTTTAACCAACGGGACCAGAAGGACTCTTCAGCTGCGGATTCTTCAGGAATTACGGCCAAGGGTTCGGGAACTTCAGTTGTACCTGCAAAGCGATTGGCAAAATAACTCACGCCTAGCGTAAGAACAATTCCAAAAACAATCCGCATCAGCGTGAATTTCCATGAGAGCACGAACGCCATAAAGATTAACGTAGCCGGATTGAGCAGTGGATTGCCAAGCCAAAAGGCGAGTGCCGCGCCGATGGAAACATTGCGCTTGCGAAGCCCGCTTGCGATGGGGGCTGCGCAGCAGGTGCACATCATGCCGGGCAAAGAGGATATGCCGCCGATCAGCGTGCTTTTGAATCCTGCTTTGCCGAGCTTTTGATACAGCCAATTCACCGGGAGCAGGACCTGTACAAGCGAGCCTAGCAAAATACCAAGAATGGCAGCTTTCCATACAGATTTAAAATAGGCAATGGCATATTGAAGGGCGGAATGCCAGGATGGACCATCCTGCTCCATGCCCAGTATCGAGGAACCGATCGAGTGCTTGGATGCGGCTGTAAAAGCCTTGTGGTAATATGGCCACCATTTTACGTACAGCAGGCCGATAATCGCAATCAGTATGAACAGCATTGCCAACCATACCGCTTTTTTAGTCGGAGGATGGTTGGTATTCGAGCCGATGGGTGACATTCTTTTTCCTCCTTAAACAATGAACAAGTTTATATTTTATTACTCTCTCTGAATAAACTCAAGAAAAAATGCGAGTTTTTCATGAAAGTTACAATTCACTTTCAATATTTTCCCTTTCGCAAAACAAATTCACATCCATGCACATCATGGAGTGATAGGACAGCGGGGTGCCCCCATATAATGGCTAGTAACGTTACAAGAAAGGAGGTACTCACACTCTGCGTACTCGTCATCGCCCATTCGCAGCAATGCTTCTCATTATGCTATTGGGCTGGATCATCCCCGCGCATGTGCATGCGGACTCACAAAGTGCGGGCAGCGATCTCGTTATCGTCAACAAAAAAACGAATAAATTGGCTTTTTTCCAAAATGGTTCCCTAGTCAGGGAATTTCCCGTAGCCACCGGCAAAACGCCATCACTCACGCCGGAAGGCAGTTTCGAAATCGTTAATAAAATTAAAAACCGTCCGTATTACAAAGAAAAAATTCCGGGAGGCGACCCAAGAAATCCGCTCGGCGACCGCTGGATCGGGCTGGATGTGAACGGAACGAATGGAACGACATACGCGATCCATGGAAACAGCAACAAAAATTCCATTGGCAAGTATGTCAGCGCCGGATGTATCCGCATGTATAACGATGATATTCATTGGCTTTTCACCAACGTTCAGCTTCATACCACTGCCATTATTACATCGTCAAAGCTTTCATTTGAGGAGATCGCTCAAAAATCTGGTTATCGTGTAGGCGAACAGAAATTTGAGGGGAGGCTGTTGATCGACAACAGGGAAGCGGCATTGCGTAACGATATCGTCCTGTACGATTCCCGGATTTATATTCCTTTACGAGCATGCGTCGAATTGTTGGGTGGGGAGGTGCTGTGGAACAACCAATCGAAAATAGCTACCTTGAAGATTGGAAACCGAACCATTGTCCATAGAGCATTGTCGGATCAGGCAGTTGTTAACGGAAAGACCATAAAGATTACAGCTTCAAGGTATCGCGAAAATTCCTTGATGCTGCCGCTGAGGAACTTCTCGGAGCTTTCAGGTTATACCGTGTTATGGGACGACGCTTCCCATACGGTATCCATTACAACGACCCAATAACATAACAGGCCTTATATTATTCATCCGCGGCTAACGCGGATTTTTTTTGTCATATCTGGGTCTTTCGGTGTTGACTAACCTCACATAAACCCTATAAAATAT
Source organism: Paenibacillus dendrobii (assembly GCF_009807035.1). Lineage (GTDB taxonomy): Bacteria > Bacillota > Bacilli > Paenibacillales > Paenibacillaceae > Paenibacillus_AQ > Paenibacillus_AQ dendrobii. Next base: position 1,220,928 of record NZ_WUBI01000001.1, on the reverse strand, counting down.
GAGGGTTGCGTCATTAAAATTAGAGAGATCAACCGTGGGGTAGGACATCGTATGAACAGAAAAACAATGACTGATATTTTCTTTTTGATTGTGGGTTCTTTTATTTTCGCGCTGGACATCAACCTGTTTGTAATTCCGCATGATTTGGCGGAGGGTGGGGTAACCGGCGTTACCATTATTCTTTATTATCTTTTTAAATGGTCACCAGGCCTGGTAAATTTGGTCCTTAACGCAATTCTGCTGCTTGTGGGTTATAAATTCCTGGACAAGCAGACGACTTTTTACACGGTCATCGCTATTGTGTTTAATTCCTTGTTCCTGCACTTGACGGAAGGGTGGAAGCTCGCTTCAAACGAGCTGCTGCTAAATGCAATATTCGGCGGCGTTTTTGCCGGTGTCGGCATAGGGTTAATCGTCCGTGCTGGCGGGACTACGGCGGGAAGCGTCATTTTGGCACGGATTGCCCATAAGTATTGGGACTGGAATATCAGCTATGCTCTGCTCTTCTTTGATCTGATCGTGGCATTTTCATCGTTCTTTATTATCGGAGCCCAAAGTCTGATGTTGACCATCATTATGCTGTTCATCGGTACGAAAGTAATGGAATTTATTATAGAAGGTCTGAATCCGCGCAAAGCGGTTACGATTATTTCCCGGGAATACGACCATATCGCCAAGGAAATCAATCATGTGATGGAACGCGGCGTAACGGTGTTTCCTGGCTACGGCTACTACACGAAATCACCAAAAGAAGTGCTGTATGTCGTCATTAACAAGCAGGAAGTGCCGATGTTGAAGAAAATCGTCAAATCCGTCGACAAGGATGCGTTTATAACGATCCATGATGTGAGAGATGTATTCGGTGAAGGGTTTATCGATTTGGCGAAATAAAATAATGACCCCCAGAAGGCTGCCGTTGGCAGTCTTTTTTTGCTGTTGGGCTAGAATCTCGAAGAAACGCGTGAAAAGATTGCCAACAACCGCGAAACGAATCTAAAATAGAACATAGAAGATAACCAATGAAGCGAGGATCTGCCATGAAGCAGCTTATCATGAAACCATTAGGCGATTCGGCTCTGCTGATACAATTCGGTGAACGCATTGGGGAGGACGTCAATGCCAAGGTCCAAGCTGCAGCATCTTATCTGGATCAGCATCCTTTCACGGGATATGTGGAATGTATCCCTTCTTTTACGACGTTAACGGTATATTATGATCTCTTAAAGTTAGGTCGGCCACCTGGAAGCGGAACGGCTTCCGAATATGTTTGCTCTATCGTGACAGGGCTTCTTCAGGATATGGAATCCATATCGTTTTCTGCACGGAAAATTGTCGAAATTCCGGTGTGTTACGGCGGCGAGTACGGACCAGACTTGGCGTATGTTGCTGAGATAAACGGACGTAGCGAGCAGGATGTCGTTAAGATCCATACCGGACAGGAGTTTTTAATCTACGCGCTTGGGTTTGCTCCCGGTTTCCCTTATCTCGGCGGCGTGCCGGAAAGTATAGCCGCGCCGCGAAAGAAAACTCCGAGACTCAGCATCCCTGCGGGTTCTGTGGGCATTGCCGGTACCCAGACGGGGATCTATCCACTGCAAACACCGGGGGGTTGGCAAATTATCGGGCGAACCCCGCTTGCTATATTTCAGCCTGAGCATCATCCACCTGTGCTGCTGGAAAGCGGGCAGATGATTCGCTTCAAATCCATCAGTTCTGATGAATATGACCGATTGGCAGGTGAACGAAAATGAGTCTTGAGGTCATGAAAAAAGGACTGCTCGCAACCGTTCAGGATACGGGAAGAAAGGGATACGGCAAATTTGGTATCAGCTGCTCTGGCGTCATGGACACGTATGCTTATCGTTTAGCCAATTGGCTCGTTGGGAACAAGGGCGATGAGGCGGTGTTGGAAATTACATGGTCCGGATTTGCGGTAAGGTTCCTTCAAGATGCTTGGGTATCCATCACCGGGGCGGATTTAGCTCCCGAGTGCGAAGGCATATCCGTTCCCATGTGGCGGCCGATATTTTTCCTGGAAGGTAGCGAGCTGGTTTTTAAATATCCACGGTCAGGGTGCCGTTCTTATCTGTCTATCTTGGGCGGAATAGATGTTCCTGAAGTCATGGGCAGCCGCAGCACCTATTTGCGGGCCGGAATAGGCGGATTTAACGGGAGAGCTCTGCAAACGGGGGACACGATCCCTATCGTCAAAAAGGCTCCTTACGACTTTCCAAAGAGAAGAAGTGATGATAGACCATTTCGAGCCGTGCTTTGGTCGGCAGCTCCAGCTTCTACTTATGGTAGAGCGGATACGTTGCTTCGCGTAACGCGGGGACGCCAATATGAAGATTTTCGTAACGAAGCAATAGAGCGTTTTTTTGATGATGAATATATGGTTAAAGCGGAATCGGATCGGATGGGGTACCGATTGTCGGGGCCGCCTCTAACGCTTGAGAGTCCGAAAGAGTATATATCCGAAGGTGTAACGGCAGGAACCATTCAAGTACCTGCTGACGGACAGCCTATTATTCTGATGGCTGACAGACAAACGCTAGGTGGCTATCCGAAAATCGCGCAGGTGGCGTCGGTCGATATTCCATGGGTTGCCCAGCTGCCTCCGGGCAGCCGCATACGTTTTCAGGAAATCTCTCCGTACGAGTCAGAAAGACTCTTTCTGGAGCAGGAGCGCAAGATGAAGCTGTTAAAGCGCATGATTGATTATAGAATAAAGGAGGAATTCAATGCTGCGGATCGACCTGAATTGTGATATGGGCGAAAGTTTTGGTCATTATAGCCTAGGCACCGATAAAGCAATGATGAATGAAATTACTTCAGCCAATATCGCTTGCGGTTTTCACGCCGGAGATCCTGCGGTCATGAGGAAGACTGTACGCTTGGCCATTAGCAAAGGTGTTGCGATCGGGGCACATCCCGGACTGCCTGATCTGGCCGGATTTGGCAGACGCCGCATGGAAGTGTCTCCGGAAGAGGTATTTGACATGGTGACCTATCAGATCGGAGCGTTGAATGCCTTTGTCAAGCAGGAGGGGGGAATATTGAGGCATGTCAAAGCCCATGGGGCCCTTTACAACATGGCGGCTACGAATAAGCCGCTGGCAGACGCTATTGCCGATGCGGTTTACGGGTTCGATTCCTCGCTCGTCTTATTTGGGCTCGCAGGCAGCGAGATGATTCGTTCGGGCATAGAAAAGGGTCTTCGAACCGCCTCGGAGGTTTTTGCCGATAGGACTTATCAGGAAGATGGAACACTGACGCCTAGAAGTATGCCGGGTGCTCTGATCAAGAATCCGGAGCGGGCGGCAGAGCAGGTGGTGCAAATGGTGAAAGATCGCACGGTGACTGCGGTTAACGGAAGCAAGATCGGCATTGAGGCAGATACGGTGTGCATCCATGGGGATGGTGAGCATGCTCTGTCGTTTGCCCGAGTGCTGAGAAACGTACTTGGACGGGAACATGTGAATATACAAGCGTTCTAATAGCATTGAAGGGGGAATTCCATTTGAAAATACTGATTACAGCATTTGAACCTTTTGGAGGAGATACGGTCAACCCGACGCAGAGACTGATCGAGGACATCGGAAAAACACCGCTTGAAGGAGCGGAAATCCATACGCTGCTGCTTCCGGTCGTCTTCGATGAATGCTCGGACAAGCTGATAAAGGCCGTCGAAGCGCTTCAACCGCAAGCCGTCATATGCTGTGGGCTGGCTTCCGGAAGGACATCCATTACTCCGGAACAGATAGCCGTTAACTTGAAGGAAGTTCCACAAGAGTCGACCATCTCGGACAATGCAGGAAATCGGCCTTATAACGAGCCGGTCAACGCTGAGGGACCTGATGGATTATTTAGCCTTTTGCCCGTCCGCGAGATGGTTGAGGAGATGAAACTGCAGGGCATCCCAGCTTCCTTATCCTACTCGGCCGGAACTTTCATATGCAATAATACGATGTATGCGCTTCTGGATTACATTCGTGTCCATCAGCTGCCCATAGCGGGTGGTTTTGTCCATTTTCCGGCATCGGAAGAGATGGCAGTCTTCAAGCCAAGTCTTCCATCGCTTTCGAATGATACCATGTTGAAGGGACTAAGGACGATCATACAAGTGTTAATGAAATGAGGTTATGTTTAAAAGTCTATGCGAAAGCATGGACCTTTTTTTGTTCTTGAGCGAGTTCGCTATGATTTGCGTCATACAACATATGTTCTGTTAACATAAATTGGTTGACAATTAGGCATTACAATCCGTTATAATATGTAGACCGATCACTATAATTAGGAGGTGAACGTTCATGGCAGGCAAGCCCAATTCACGTGAATCCATTGTGGATACAGCGTCCAATCTGTTCTTCAAACAGGGCTATCATGGAACGGGGTTGAACCAGATTATCAAAGAAAGCTGCTGTCCCAAGGGCTCTCTCTATTATTATTTTCCTGATGGCAAGGAAGAGCTGGCGCTCGAATGCATACACCAGACCAAATTAATGGTGGCGGATAAATGGAATGATGTATTTCAGAAGATTCCCGATCCGGTTCAAGCCGTTCATAGATTCATAGAGAACATGGCGGAGGAAGCGGAGAAGTCAAATTTTGAAGGATTTATTCCATTCAGCTTCTGGATGGCGGTCGAAACCTCTGCCATCAGCAATTCATTGAGAGAAGCTTGCCAGACCGTACTGACCGACTGGCACAATATCATTTCGAACAGACTTTTGCAAGAGGGACTGGAGGACAGGCTGGCGAATGAAACCGCCGAAGTTCTTCTTTCCATGCTGGAAGGGTCGCTGATATCGGCTCAAACCTACAAAGATACGAGCCATATCCTACTGATGTCCAAGTATGCCGGTTTATTGCTGAACCAGGTGCTTGGGCGAAGACAAACTTAGACAGACATTTGGAGGATGAGATTTTGGAAGCAACCATACATCATAAGATAGAACAAAACAATGAACAAAAGAAATTTAAAGTCATACCTATCATGATCGCGCTGCTAATCAGCGGATTTATCGGTATGTTCAGCGAAACGGCGTTAAACGTAGCGCTTAGCGATTTAATGACGGTACTTCATATTGAACCTGCCACGGTACAATGGCTAACGACGGGTTATCTGCTGACACTGGGTATTCTCGTACCGGTATCGGGTCTTATCTTGCAGTGGTTTACGACGAGGCAGCTTTTCGTAACCGCGCTTTGTTTTTCCATTCTGGGTACATTGATTGCCGCTCTGGCACCGAATTTTGAGATGCTGCTTCTGGCACGCGTGGTTCAAGCCATCGGTACAGGTATTATGCTTCCCTTGATGTTCAATACCATTCTGGTGATCTTCCCTCCCGAAAAAAGGGGAGCCGCCATGGGGATCATTGGCCTGGTGATCATGTTCGCTCCAGCCATTGGGCCAACGATTGCCGGACTTTTGATTGAGCATCTAAGCTGGCACTGGATCTTCTGGCTGTCACTGCCTTTCCTGGTCTTGTCGCTGATTTGCGGTATTTTATTTATGCAAAATGTCTCAACCATTACGAAACCCAAAATTGATATATTCTCGATTATCCTGTCATCCTTAGGCTTTGGCGGCATTGTATTTGGCTTCAGCAGTGCGGGTGAAGGAAGCGGGGGTTGGAGCAGCGTCAAGGTGATCGTCTCTCTCGCAGTAGGCGTGATCGCACTTCTTCTGTTCGCTCTGCGTCAATTGCGGATGAAGCAGCCGATGATCAATTTGCGGGCATTTAAATATCCTATGTTCACGCTCGGTACGCTGATGGTGTTCATCAGCATGATGATTATTCTCTCGTCCATGCTGGTGCTGCCGATGTTCCTGCAAATGGGATTTGGCAAAAGTGCATTTTATGCGGGTCTGATCATGCTTCCGGGCGGGATCATCAACGGGATCATGTCGCCGATCATGGGCCGTCTATTTGATAAATACGGGCCACGCTGGCTGGTGTTTCCAGGCTTCCTGATCGCTGCAGCGATGCTGTGGTTCTTCTCGGAGATTACACCGACTTCGGTGATATTCCTGGTCATCGTGCTGCACACCTTTCTGATGATCGGAATTTCCATGATCATGATGCCTGCACAAACCAACGGTTTGAATCAGCTGCCGAAGCAGTATTATCCGGATGGAACGGCGATTATGAACACATTGCAGCAGGTCGCCGGAGCGATTGGTACGGCGCTTGCGGTCAGCATCATGACAGCAGGACAGACGCGGTACATGAACAATACAGCTAATCCCAATATGTTGGATGCATTGACTGCCGGGGTGCAGGGTGCTTTTATATTCGGCATGATTGTAGCTCTCATTGGTTTCGTCACGGCTCTGTTTATCAAACGGGTAAAAATATAATACATTTGTTAAGCTTTAAGATGCTGCTCCTGCGAGCAGCGTCTTTTTTTTGTGTGGAAATATTGGAGAAATGGGGAACCATGATCCGAACGATCCATTAAAAACCGCCGAATATCAGCAAATGGTTGATGCCATGGATTCCATTCAAAGATCTTGTGTTTAAAAAACATAAAATAAGGAAACTTAAAACGGAATGTAGGGTTTGGGTGATGTAAAAGGACGATTTTACGAAGAGAGGAACTTTGGCATGATGAACAAGTTCAAACGTCTCCTGATCGGCCGTCCCATGAAAAGCGCAGAAATCGAGGGTGAAAAGTTAACGAAGCTGAAAGCTCTTGCCGTGCTTTCTTCCGATGCACTTTCGTCTGTGGCATATGGTACGGAGCAAATCCTGATCGTGCTGATGGCCGCCGGATTTGCGGCAGTCTGGTATTCCATTCCGATCTCCATCGCGGTACTGGGCTTGTTATTGATTTTAATTTTATCTTACCGCCAGACGATATTCGCGTACCCTACAGGCGGAGGAGCGTATATTGTCGCCAAAACAAATTTAGGTGAACCGGTGGGCCTTCTGGCCGGAGGCTCGCTGCTTGTCGATTACATTCTGACGGTTGCGGTAAGCTCTTCGGCAGGGACGGATGCCATCACTTCGGCTATTCCATCACTCCATGATCACCGGGTTCTGATTGCACTCATCATGATCGTTTTTCTCACCGTCATGAATCTCCGAGGCGTTACCGAATCGGCTTCAGTGCTAGCGATACCGGTATATTTGTTCGTTATAGCGATATTCGTCCTGATTCTTTCGGGCATCATCAAATTTGCAACCGGAGGGGTTCATGCAGCAGCGCCGGCGCTTGGAACAACGGTATCCAACGTCAGCTTGTTTCTGCTTCTCAAGGCTTTCAGCTCAGGCTGTTCGGCCCTAACCGGGGTTGAAGCCGTATCCAACGCCATACCGAACTTTAAGCAGCCTTCGGAGCGAAATGCGGCCACGACATTAATCATGATGGGCACCATCCTTGGAGCGATGTTTATCGGGATCAGCCTGCTGGCCTATTGGTACGGTATTGCTCCGAACCCGAAAGAAACGGTTGTTTCCCAAATCGCCAATGCCACGTTCGGCAGGGGCACCATTTATTACATCATCCAGGGCATCACGGCACTTATTTTGTTCTTGGCCGCCAATACAGCCTACTCGGCGTTTCCCCTGCTGGCGTTCATGCTCGCCAAAGACAAATTTATGCCACGGATGTTTATGGTTCGAGGCGACCGGCTCGGTTTTTCAAACGGGATTATCAATCTAGGCGTTTTGTCGGCGCTGCTTGTGATTTTGTTCCAAGGCAATACGGAGAACCTGATCCCGATGTACGCCCTTGGGGTATTTATACCGTTTACGCTGTCTCAGCTCGGAATGATGGTCCGGTGGGTAAAGCTGAAGCCTCCCGGTTGGAGAGTCAAATTTATCATTAATACCATTGGAATGCTGACCACCTTGACGATAGCGCTGATCTTTGTCTTCACGAAATTTACGCATATCTGGATGGTATTTATATTCCTCCCGATTGTGATCTATATTTTCTACCAGACCCAGCGTCATTACCATAACACCGCAGAACAGCTGCGAATTGACGTGATTCGGGATAAACCGATCATCAAGGGCAATACCATTGTTGTCCCGATTGCCGGTATTACGCAGGTAGTCAAACAATCCATTGGATACGCCAAATCGGTAACCGATAATGTGGTAGCGGTCTATGTCGGTTTTAATGATGAAGAAATCGAACGCATGGAAAAGAAATGGGAGGAGTGGGATCCGGGCGTGCGGCTGATCGTGCTCCGGTCCAGCTATCGCAGTGTTCTCCGTCCACTCATGAAATTCATCAATACGGTGGAATGGAAAACGTCTGCGACGGACCACATCACGGTCCTGATCCCGCAGTTCATTACGAAGCATTGGTGGCAGCATATTCTCCATAACCAGACTAGTCTCGTGCTGCGTGCGTATTTGTTCAATCAGAAGAACGTGGTCATTTCAACGTTTCCGTTTCATCTGAACAAATAGCGAAGAAAAGCCTGATACATTCGTATCAGGCTTTTCCTTTTTTGCGGAACTGGTGGGGAGATATGTTCTTGTACTGTCTGAATTGCTGGATGAAGTAGCTGGAGCTTGAGAATCCAACCTCAAGAGCAATTTGGGTCATACTCATATCCGTTGTCAGAAGCAGTTTTTCCGCTTCCGTGATCCGGATGTAACTCAAGTAGTTAGTGAATGTTTTACCCATTATTGATTTGAAACGTCTTGAAAAATAACTGTAGCTCATATTGCATAAGCGGGCGGCCGTTTGAGCATTGATATCGTTCATGTAGTTGTAGTCAATGTATTCAAATACTTTTTGGAGCATCTGATAATCGCTGTCATTCAGCGAATGGGAGACTTCCCAGCCCCATTGCTGGTGATGCGTTTTACGGAGAAACCATAAGAATACCCGGCAGATCAGCGTTCGAACAGCCAGTTCGAAACCGAAGCCTTTGGAGCTGAACTCATCATAGATCTCCCGAATCAGAGAAGGGATGGGAGTGTCTTGAATTTCCGGCTCCGTGAAGACTCTCTGGCCTCTGGAATCCGCGAGCGTAAACGGAAGTATATATTTGGATTCAAGAAACGTACGTGACGTGGAATATAGAATCTCGGGATCGAACTTTACGACAATATAGGAGACCTCGTCATCCACGGAATAAATGGAATGCGTCTCATGCGAATGGATCAGGATCAAATCGCCCTTGCCTAGGGTATGGCATTCGGCTCCCAGATAAACCTTGGCCTTGCCGGATAGTAAATACAGCATTTCGATATAAAGATGCCAATGCGGACCCACGATGCAGCGTGCCTTTTTGCTGGAATGGATCATGCTCTCATAAGGGAAATGGATCGATCCGGCTGCAGACCGGTTGGATTCGAAATAAGGCTCAAGCATCAATTCAGCACCTCGTTTTCACCATGACAAATATTTAATATTTTAGAATAGGTTCATTGTATAACTAATCCTGCGAATTTGGTATCCTTACCTTACTTGTTACACGGGAGGTGGCATAAATATGAAGAATATAGCACTGCAGCTGTATTCTATTAAAGAGTTAACCAGCACGGATTTTTTAGGGACACTGAAAAAAGTAGGCGACATCGGATACGATGGCGTGGAGTTCGCCGGTTATTTCGGGACTTCGGCCTCTGAACTTCGGAATGCGCTCGATTCATACGGTTTGCGGGCAGCAGGAAGCCATATCGGCATTTCTGACCTGATGCTTCAGCTTGATCAGACGATTGAGTATTCGCTTGCGATTGGCAGTCCTTATATTATTTGTCCCGGGCTTCCTGAAGAAATGCGTGAAAGCGCTGACAGCTACAAGAGGACCGCGGAACGGCTGGACCGGATCGGAGAGCGCTGCAAGGAGCAGGGGCTTCGATTGGGGTATCACAATCACGGAGTAGAGTTTCAGAAGTTTGAAGGTTTGACTGGTCTGGAATGGCTGGCCAACCACACGCACCCGGATCATTTATTCCTGGAATTGGATACATACTGGGCTGAACATGCGGGCTTCACTTCCGTTGATTGGATCGAGACACTGAAGGAGCGATGCCGCATCTTGCACATCAAGGACATGAAGAGCGAGCAGGACAAGCGGAACACGGAGATCGGCTCGGGCATCATGGATTTCAAGGCGATCACTGCGGCTGGCAAGCGTTACGGTGTCGAATGGTTCACGGTGGAGCAGGAGGAATTCGAAATTCCCCAGCTGGAGAGCATTGAAGCCAGTCTCACGTACCTTCGACAAATATTATAAACTAATGTAATCAAGGAGATGACAATGAATGGCTGAACAACAAAAAACACTTCGTGTGGGCATTATCGGCTGCGGGGGAATTGCAAACGGCAAGCATATCCCGAATCTGAATGCGCAAAAAAACGTTGAATTGGTGGCATTCTGCGACATTATCGAAGAACGCGCAATTCAGTCGGCACAGAAAATCGACAGGGAAGATATCGCCATCTACACGGATTATCAAGAGCTGCTGAAGGATGAGAGCATCGATCTGATTCATGTATGCACGCCCAATAAATCCCATTCCTTCATTACCATTGCGGCGCTGGAAGCAGGCAAGCATGTCATGTGCGAAAAACCGATGGCCAAGACCTCCGAGGAAGCTAGAGCGATGCTGGAAGCGGCCAAGCGTACAGGCAAGAAACTGACGATCGGTTACGATAACCGTTATCGTCCGGATTCGTTGCTGCTGAAGAAAATATGCGAACGCGGAGACTTGGGCGATATCTATTTCGCGAAGGCGCATGCGATTCGCAGACGCGCGGTTCCGACATGGGGCGTATTCCTGAACGAGGAAGAACAGGGCGGTGGCCCGCTCATCGATATCGGTACGCATGCCCTGGATTTGACGCTGTGGCTGATGGATAACTATAAGGTGAAGAGCGTTGTGGGTAACGTATATCACAAGCTCGGCAATAAAAAAGATGCTGCGAACGCATTCGGTCCTTGGGATCCGGAGCAGTTCAAGGTTGAAGATTCCGCATTCGGATTTATCACAATGGAAAATGGTGCAACCGTGACGCTGGAATCCAGTTGGGCGCTGAACACCCTGGATGTAGGCGAAGCCAAAGCGACGCTGTGCGGAACGGAAGCTGGCGCGGATATGCGGGACGGACTCCGGGTCAATGGCGAAGAACTTGGACACTTGTACACCAAACAACCTGAGCTGAATACCGGCGGAGTGGCTTATTTTGACGGGAAATCGGAAAGTCAGGCTGCCAGAGAGTGCAGACTTTGGATCGATAGCATTCTGAATGATACGGAGCCGATGGTAAAGCCTGAGCAGGCACTGGTTGTCACGGAAGTGCTGGAAGCGATCTACGAATCGGCACGGACGGGAAAAACCGTCTATTTCGAATAGAATTGAATGGTTAAAGAATGAAGGCTCACCCTTTTCTGAAAGAGAGAGTGAGCTTTTTCTTATATGTCGTAAATTTAGATACATTTGTCGCAATGTTATACTGTTATGATCGGGGTTTCCTATGATAGATTAAGGGCATGATGTCCTAATATTAAATAGATTGAGGTGGCTGGAAATGATTAGAATCGGAAAAATTAGTTATTGGCATGTACATGCATGGGATTATACAAAACAAGCTCAGGAGCATCCTGAGGCAGAGATTGTAGCGGTATGGGATGAAAATCCGGAACGCGGGCAAGAAGCGGCTGAAAAACAAGGCGTCAAGTTCTACGACTCGCTGGACGAGATGCTGGCACAGGACGATATCGATGCAGTAATCGTAGATGCTCCTACGCGTATGCACCGTGAAGTCATGCTTAAAGCTGCAGCAGCCGGCAAGCATATTTTTACGGAGAAAGTGTTGGCTTCTACGCTGCATGAAGTTAACGATATCTTGAATGCGGTCCAAGAAAATCATGTGAAATTGACGGTCTCCCTGCCCCGTTTAAATGATGGCTACACGCTTGCCATCCGTGAGATTCTTGAACAGGAGCTTCTTGGGCAAGTAACGCTGGTACGTGTTCGTTTGTCCCATAACGGGGCAACGGCAGGCTGGCTGCCGGAGCATTTCTACAGCTTGGAAGATTGCCTTGGAGGGGCGCTCATTGACCTTGGTTGCCACCCGATGTATTTGACGCGGCTGTTCCTGAACCAAGAGCCTATCGATGTCAGCGCGCAATTCGGCTATGTTACAGGTAAGGAAGTAGAGGATAATGCAGTTGCCACTTTGTCCACGAAAACTGGAGCCGTGGGTATTGTTGAAGCAGGTTTCGTAAACAATTTCTCACCGTTTACCATCGAGGTTCACGGAACCGACGGTACGCTTTTATATGGAACGCCGAATGAGAAGCTGTTGATCCGTACCACGCGTAAGGAAGAGTATAAAAATGAATGGGTGGAAGTGCCTGTTCCGGGAGCACGCGAAAGCGCGTTCCATCAATGGATCGGACATATCCAGAACGATACGACTGCAGATGAGAATGTGGCCTTTGCGGTTGAACTGACCAAGCTGATGGAAGCGGCGAATCAGTCGGCCCGCGAACACCGGAATGTGCGCCTTTCCGAGCTGCAGGGTTAGCAGTGCCGAATCCCCCAAATATGGAATCAAGGAATGTGCTGCATGATAAACAACTTTCCGTATGACATCATGGTGGAGCGTCAAGACGCTTTGGAACGTCTGGATTTGAAGGTGTACTGGGGAACGTACGAGATTCGGGTATTACGATTTCACTTCGTAACGTTCCCCTCGGGCAAAATGGTGACCTTTCACAAGCATGCCGAGTATGAATTTCATTTTATACCGCGCGGCAAAGGCAAGGTCATATTAGAGGATGAGCCGTTTGCGCTGCGTGAAGGCATGTTATATCTGACAGGTCCCGGCGTCATGCATTATCAGGAAGCTGACGCGGCGGAAGCCATGGATGAGCTCTGCCTTCATGTCGATATCGTAAATCTGGCGGACAAAGAGAAGAATAACGGGAAATATGCACGTCACGGAGCAGATCCTTGGGAGATGGCCGAAGCTCATGACTGTATGGAGAAGTTAACACGGCTGCCGCTCAGACCCGTGATGGATACGCACCGGGCGATGCCCTTTTTCCTGGAAGCCTATCAGGCTTCGCAGATGAAATATGCAGGTTTGTATACCACGATCAAGCACTGCGTCATACAGATTTTGCTTCGTGCCGTAAGAGCATATGAATCTGAGCCGATGGAGGCGATGCTGCCCGCAAGAGACATGAAAGCCTACCGTTATCAGCTCGCTCTGGAATACATGCAGGCGAATTCGTCCGGGGAGGTTATCCTTGATGATGTTGCGGATAAGCTTCATATCAGCACGCGCCAGCTGCAGAGAATTATTAAGGAGATGGGGGGCGGACATTCATTCAGTGCAATTCTGGAGGATATCCGCCTGCAAGCGGTGTGCCGCAGATTGGTGGAAACCAAGGAACCCATGGATACCATTGCCAGGCTGGAAGGTTTCTCGAGCGGCAGCTATCTACATACGGTGTTCCGGAAAAGGATTGGCATGACACCCACCGAATACAGGAATTTGAACACAAGCATATAGGAGGATGGCATATACGTGGGAAAGACGATACGGATAGGTATAATCGGAAGCGGAGGCATTGCAGGCGAGCATGCCCGCGCATACAAAAATATCGAGGATGTTGAAATTGTCGGCGTAGCCGATATTTTACCGGGCCGGGCCGATCAATTTATTGAGCGCTGGGATTTGCTTCAGGCGAAGGGCTTTGACGACCATCAGAAGCTGCTTGAAATGGAGCTGGACGGGGTAAGCATCTGCACGCCTAATGTAGCGCATCATCATACCACGATCGACTCCTTGCTTGCCGGAAAAAACGTCATGGTCGAAAAACCGATGTCCGTCACGCTGGAGCAGGCAGTTGACATGGTGCAAATCTCCAAGCAGACCGGCAAAATCCTCAACATAGGATTCCAGCCTCGTTATGATCCGAACATGGGACTGATCAAGGATCTCGTGCAGAGAGGGCAGCTCGGGAAAGTCTATTATGTAGAAACAGGCGGGGGAAGACGCCGGGGAATGCCGGGAGGCACATTTATTCGCAAGGATATCGCCGGTGCGGGTGCGATGGCCGATATCGGTTGCTACTCGCTTGATCTGGCTTTGAATACATTGGGTTATCCCAAACCGTTGACCGTTTCGGCCTACACTTCAAGTCATTTCGGCACGAATCCTAAATATCACCCGGAAGCAGATCGGTTTGATGTGGAGGACTTTGGCATCGCGATCATCCGTTTTGAGGGCGATTTAGTGCTGAATTTCAAGACGTCCTGGGCCATGCATATGGATACGCTGGGGGCGACCATGTTCCTGGGAACGGATGCAGGCATGAAGGTACTTCCGGGTAGTTCAGGCCCTTGGGGAGGCGTCTGGGATGGCAATGTCGGTGCCATATCCCTTTTCCATGATATCCAAGGCCATCACACGGAGAGTATCATTCCGTTGATCGATCATAAACTCAGCGTCTTTGAGGAGAAAATCAAGGCCTTTGTCCGGGCGCTCCGCGAAGGGGGACCTGCGCCGATTCCGGGAGAACAGATCCTCCGTAATCAGGCGATTCTGGACGGCATTTTACGTTCGTCTCAAACGAAGAAGGAAGTCGAAATTCAAATTCCGGATATCGGTTGATTCCGGCTGTTCATGCAACAGTCTGCCTCCTGGCTGCCAGGGGCAGACTGTTTTTGCTGGGTAGAGGCGTTTGGGATTCCCATAGAATGAATTATACTAGGCAGATTGATTTCTGACTGTGATGAAGTTCACGACGACTAAGAAGCGATCACAACGATCATCTGGACGTGAGGATGATTCCTTCAATTTCATAAAGATCGGATCAGGTTCGATCATACAGTCGTCCATGAGTCAAAATAGACTAGGTTCAAGTCCGTTGAACCCGGTCTGTTTTGGCTTTTCGCTTGTGGTTTTTTGATTTTGTGGTATATTAGAACTCCTTCCTTTTTTCCCAACATCTCACTATTCATACGGAAATCGATCTTTGCAAATCCAAGCAGGAGGACTTTGTTTAATGTACTGGTTGAAATGGGATCTTAATCTCAAAATCAGGCTTATTGGTGATACGCTGTTTAACATGCTTTTTTGGATGTACTTCCCATTTATTACCCTTTATTTCAGCGGAGCCTTCGGCAAGTCCGTTGCCAGTTTGCTCATGACTGTACCACCGCTGGTCGGCATCTTCGCGAATTTGTTTGGAGGGTTCCTGTCAGACCGATTCGGCAGACGGCCTTCCATGCTCTTGGGCTCTTGCGTGCAATCTGCGATGTTCGCTGTATTTGCTTGTTCCACCAACCATTGGCTTGATTACGTGGCTTATATCGGCATTGGGCTGGGAGGATCTATTTTCACGCCTGCCAGTTCAGCCATGGTTGCAGACATTACGTCCGAAAAAGACCGCAGAATGGTTTTCGCGACATTTGTTACAGGCCGGAATATCGGTGCGGTTTTCGGACCTGCGCTTGGGGCGGTGTTTTTCATCCACTACCGTACGGAATTGCTGTGGACGTGCACACTGGTAACGCTGCTTTATTTCATCACGATCTGGTGGAAAATCCGCGAGACTCTTCCGGTTCAGGCAAACCGTCCACGGAAGCAAGAGAAATTGTCCGGGCTCCTGAAGGAGCAAATCCGCAACTACGGAGTCATATTTAAGGACAAGGCATTTGCCATATACATTCTGGCCGGGGTCCTGGTGACGATTGCTTTTATGCAGCTGGACATGTACCTTGCCACGTATGTCAAAGAATACGTACCTGCCCAGCCGCTGCTTGCGTTTAAAGGTTGGTCCTTTACGCTTAGCAATACTGGGGTTTTTGGATGGATGATCGGGCTTAATGGCCTGCTGTTTGTCCTCTGCGTGATGCCGGTAACGAAGCTGTTCGAGCATTGGAGCGACCGGAACGTATTTATTTTTTCATCCGTTTTGTTCGGTCTTGGCATGTTTCTGATGAGTTTTACGACCAACGTATGGTTGCTCTTGATCTTCGTGACGATTATGACAATCGGAGAACTATCCCGCTCGCCGGTTACGGAAAGCTTTGTCAGCAAATATGCGCCTGCGCATGCCCGGGGACAGTATATGGGAGCTTCCAATCTGCAATATTCGTTAGGCCGCTTTATAGCCCCAGTCGCGGTGTTCCTGTCTTCGTGGGTCGCTCCGGTCGGGGTGTTTGGATTCATTTTTTTATGTACCTTGCTGAGTGTCGGGTTGTATATACTCCTGTTCCGGATCATTCCGAACGAGAAGTCTTCCGCAGAAAAAAGCATCGATTTGTAATGCGAAGGCTTTATTCAATATTTTACCTGTGATGAGGTTATCTTTTTCCGGTAAAAAGGCAAGCATGAGAAAAGGAACCGAAAACATCTACAGGAGGAAGAATCAGCATAATGAAAAAACAAGCCATCTGCCTGAGCGTACTCAGCACACTCGTATTCGGTGCAGCTCCGATGAGTCCGTCCGTATGGGCAAAGTCAGAGGAAACGCAATTAAAAACAACCATTATCGACTCCAAGGGGGTTGAAGTGGGCACGGCAGTCTTGACGCAAAAAAAAGATGTGGTGCAAATCCATATTGAAGCCAAAAATCTGCCTCCGGGAGAGCATGGCATTCACTTTCATGAAACAGGTAAATGCGATCCGCCAGACTTTACGACGGCCGGAGCCCATTTTAACCCGCAGGGCAAACAGCATGGGTTCAAGAATCCGAAGGGGTATCACGCAGGGGATCTTCTGAACATTCATGTTAAGGCAGACGGAACCGTGAACGCTGACCTGGAGAGCAAAACCGTTACTTTGCAAAAAGGTACAGCGAATTCCCTGCTGAAGGATGGCGGCACTTCTCTCATGATTCACGAAAAGGCCGATGATTACGTTACGGATCCATCCGGTAATTCCGGTGCGCGGATTGCCTGCTCGGTCATTCGGTAGATCAAGTCAGAGATAGTGGGAAAGGCAGCTAAAACTTATGTTTTGGCTGCCTTTTTTTGTGGGTTACTTCATGCAATTGCTTCAACATCTTTTTCTTATTTCGGTTAGGTCAGACACGGCATAGCCTACAGGCTGTGCATATCAGAGAAATCCGGTCTAATTAAAAATGCTCCTGCGGACTCTATAATTAGGAAGAAAGCCATGCTTTAATTACAATGAAAACATGAATAGGGGTGACGTGATCATGACGACGAAAGCCAAGCAAATTTTTGTCAATCTGCCAGTTAAGGATTTGAAGAGATCCATTGCTTTTTTCACAGCTCTCGGTTTTGAATTCAACGATCAATTTACGGATGAGAACGCAGCTTGCCTTATCATCGGTGACCAGATTTACGCCATGCTGCTTGTCCATGATTTCTTCAGATCCTTCACGAAAAAAGATATCTCGAACGCTGCCGCAACGACGGAGGTCATCACCGCCTTGGCGGTAGAGAGCAGGGAACAAGTAGACCAAATCGTTCATAAGGCACTTGAAGCTGGGGGCAAGGTTTCCAACGATCCTCAAGATCACGGTTTTATGTATACCTGGAGCTTTCAGGATCCGGATGATCATCTGTGGGAAGTTTTTTATATGAACATGAATGCATCACAGGAATAATACTTTAATGCGTCAAAACGATGTTTGAACCGTGCACTAGCGCGGTTTTTTTATATTCCATGGACCTGAATTTTTGGTAAAAAGCTGAAAATTCTTCGTTGACCTCATACGGATGCTGTGATAGATTCAAGAAAGTATAATATTAAGTGGATAGTTTTAGTCGGAATTATAATTAAAAAAGCATGACGACGTGAGGTGGATGGGGTTGGAGCTTCAAGTAACAAACAGTCCTTTTAATCAAGAGCAAGCAGATTTACTGAATCGTCTGCTGCCGACACTTACCGGATCACAGGCGAGCTGGTTAAGCGGATATTTGGCAGCGCTGCACGGATCGGCTGCGGCTATCCCTGTACAGGCGAACTTGCAGACTGCGGCGGTACCTGAAACTGCGGCAGCCCGCGAAGTGACGATTCTGTTCGGTTCACAGACAGGGAATTGCAGCGGATTAGCACAGAAGATATCCAAAAAGCTGACCGCACAAGGAGCACAGGTAACTGTGTCCTCCATGAGCGATTTCAAGCCTAACAACCTGAAAAAAGTCCAGAATCTCCTGATTGTCGTGAGCACGCACGGCGAAGGCGAACCGCCGGACAATGCAATCTCCTTCTATGAATTTTTGCATGGAAAACGCGCACCGCAGTTGGATGGCATGTCTTTCTCCATTCTTGCTCTTGGCGATACTTCATATGAATTCTTCTGCCAGACGGGCAAGGATTTCGATAAACGACTGGAAGAGCTTGGCGGTAAAAGAATTGCGGATCGCGTTGATTGCGACGTGGATTTTGATGAACCGGCAGACGAATGGATGAATGAAGTGTTGAAGGCGTTAAGCGCTGCGGATGCTTCTGGGATATCCGGTACTCCGGGTTCTCCAGTGACAGGCATTGCGTCTGAAACGGAATCCGAATATTCGCGAACCCATCCATTTCATGCGGAAATACTGGAGAACTTGAATTTGAATGGACGGGGCTCCGACCGTGAGACCCGGCATGTAGAGATATCTTTGGATGGCTCCGGCCTGCAATATGAACCAGGAGACAGCTTGGGAATCTATCCCGAGAACCATCCGGACTTGGTGGACGATCTAATCCAGACCATGGGTTGGAATCCGCAGGAGTCTATTACGATTAGCAAGCATGGGGATCAGCTTGCTCTACGTGAAGCCCTCTTAAGGCATTATGAAATTTCGGTGCTGACCAAGCCGCTCATTGCTCAGGTTGCAGAATTATCCGATAATCAACAGCTCAAGGAACTTCTTGCTTCCGGACATGAGCAGGAACTAAAGGGTTACATCGAAGAGAGAGACCTGCTGGATCTCGTACTGGATTATCAACTGCAGGGCATAACCGCTCAAGCTTTTGCCGGGATTCTTCGGAAACTTCCTGCTCGGTTGTATTCCATTGCAAGCAGCTCGAAGGCTTATCCGGATGAGGTTCATGTAACGGTTCGATCCGTTCGTTACGATGCACATGGACGGGACCGCTACGGCGTCTGTTCGGTACAGCTTGCAGAGAGATTGCAATCTGGAGATTCCTTGCCAGTGTACATACAGCATAATCCAAACTTCAGGCTTCCCGTTAACCCGGACACGCCAATCATCATGATTGGTCCAGGCACCGGCGTTGCGCCGTTCAGGGCTTTTCTGGGTGACCGGGAAGAAAGCGGAGCGGAAGGCAAGACATGGCTCTTCTACGGGGACCAGCATTTTTCAACGGATTTTCTGTATCAAACCGAGTGGCAGCGTTGGCTTAAAGACGGCGTACTGTCCCGCATGGATGTCGCATTTTCCAGAGATACGGACCAAAAGGTATATGTTCAGCACCGGATGTTCGAGAAGAGCCGCGAGCTTTATGAGTGGCTTCAGGAAGGTGCCTGTGTCTACGTTTGCGGGGACGAGAAGAAAATGGCCCATGACGTGCATAGCACTCTTGCTGCGATACTTGAGCAGGAAGGCGGCTTCAGCAAGGAAGCAGCTGCTGAATATTTACTCCAAATGCAGCAGGAGAAACGTTATCAGCGGGATGTTTATTAAGCCCAGAGGAATCCTTAGGTAGCGAGAGGAGAAGTTCGAAATGTCTGAGAATAACTTGTTATCCAAGAACAGCGCCCCGCATAGCGACGTCGAGGAGATCAAAGTACGAAGCAACTATTTGCGTGGAAGCCTGACGGAAACATTAAAAGATCCGATTACCGGATCCATACCGGAAGATGATAACCGCTTGATGAAACATCATGGCAGTTATATGCAGGATGACCGTGATTTACGGAATGAGCGCCAGAAGCAAAAGTTGGAGCCGGCATACCAATTCATGCTCAGAGTGCGTGCTTCCGGAGGCGTGGTCACTCCGGAGCAATGGCTGATGATGGATCGGCTTGCGCATAAGTATGCGAGCGGCAGCATTCGGCTGACGACACGTCAGTCCTTTCAGCTGCACGGCGTACTCAAATGGAATCTTAAAAATACGATCCGCGAAGTAAATGAAGCGCTGTTAACGACGCTTGCCGCTTGCGGCGACGTAAACCGCAACGTGATGTGCAACCCGAATCCGCATCAATCGGAAATTCATAGCGAAGTATATGATTGGGCTTGCCGTGTCAGCGAGCATCTGGATCCCAAGACGAGTGCCTATCATGAAATATGGCTGGACGGGGAAAGGGTCGTTTCAAGCGAACAGGAAGGCGAGGAGCAGGAACCGATCTATGGCCGCGTCTATCTCCCGCGTAAATTTAAAATCGGCATTGCCGTGCCGCCTTCCAATGACGTGGATGTTTTCTCGCAAGATCTGGGATTCATTGCCATTGTTGAAGAGGGACGTCTCCTGGGATTTAACGTATCCGTTGGCGGAGGCATGGGAATGTCGCATGGCGATCCGAAAACGTACCCGCAGATCTCGAAGGTTATCGGATTCTGCACGCCGGAGCAGATGATTGACGTTGCCGAAAAAACGGTTACGATTCAGCGCGACTATGGAGACCGTGCCGTGCGCAAGCATGCTCGTTTTAAATACACTATCGATGACCGCGGCATTGGCTGGTTCACCGATGAGCTGACCTCGCGTCTCGGCTGGAAACTGGAAGATGCGAAGCCATACCAGTTTGATGATAACGGGGACCGTTACGGCTGGGTGAAGGGCAGCAACGGTAAATGGCATTTCACATTGTTCATACAAAGTGGACGCATCAAAGACGAGGAAGGGTATCCTCTGATGACCGGCTTGCGTGAAATCGCCAAGCTACATTCGGGAGACTTCCGTTTGACACCGAATCAGAATCTAATCATCGCGAATATCAGTGCACAGAAGAAGAAGAAAGTCGAGTCTCTGATCGAGCAGTATCATCTAACCGACGGAGTACACTACTCTTCGCTTCGACGTAATTCGATGGCATGCGTTTCGCTTCCAACCTGCGGCCTGGCTATGGCGGAGTCTGAACGTTACCTGCCTTCGCTGCTGGACAAAATCGAACCGATGCTGGAAGATTCGGGTCTGCACCAAGAGGACATCGTTATCCGCATGACAGGCTGCCCGAATGGATGCGCGCGTCCTATGCTTGCAGAGCTCGCGTTCATCGGTAAGGCTCCAGGGAAATATAACATGTACTTGGGCGGCGGATTTGCCGGTGACCGTTTAAATAAACTCTATAAGGAAAATATCGGTGAAGCGGAGATCTTGGATTCACTCCGTCCGATCATTTCGCGTTACGGTGCAGAGCGGAAGCCTGGAGAGCATTTTGGCGATTTTGTCATTCGGGTGGGTTATGTGCAGGAGGTACGTGACGGCCAGGAATTCCATTCGGAACGTATTACAATCTAAGGCAAATCAAGAAGACCACCCAGATGTTAGGGTGGTTTTTTTATGGAATTTAGGCCCCCGGATTTGATACACAAGCTTGATTTATGTTAAAATTAATATATATGAATTTTTCACAAGAGGGAGGGATGGGATGACGACACTGACCAAAAGGCTTCGTATGCTGCTGATCGTTGTGCTCGGATGTATCCAGATGTTCACCTTTCCCGTTTCCTTTGAAGAGGAAGTTACTTCTACCTACAACAGTGAAACTGAGACGGTTCACAGCCGCCTTGATCCGCAAGGTAAACCTCTTGCGCGTAAAACTCCTTCCTTTTTGCAAAGATTGCTCCTGATGGCATCAGCGCTGCCGCTTCTTTTTGTAATGCCGCTGCTGCTTGTGCTGCGCATACCCAAACCCCGATTACCGTTTGTTCCGTTCATTCTCATCCGAAAAAAATACCTGCTTCTTTTACCGATTAAATTCACCTCGAGTTATGTTGCTTAAGCTGCATTCCATGTGACGGTTCCGTATTTTTGCTTGCCAAAGGAAGAGCAAAAATGCCCATTTTGGAACGGTCTATTTCTCATACCCAAAAACATCTGTTCGAAAGATAAATGAACGTTTTAGCTGAGTTAGACATGTGTGAATCGTAAGGAACTCTAATGCGAAAAAATGTTATTTCGAGAGACTTTTATGACACCCAATATATATGTGAATATATTCTCAAACTATAAAATGAAAACATCGGGAGGCTATTTTTCATGGATATTCGTGAAACCATTTTACCCGGAATCGGGATGAAGTATCAGATGGATACCGCCAGCGGCGATCGCATTGTTATCGTCATTCATGACGACGGAAGACGTGAGCTTTTTCACTTTTCCTATGAGGATTACGATCAGAGCATATCAATGGTGACTTTGGATGACCAGGAGGCAAGGCAGCTGGCTGCTCTTGTCGGGGGCATGGTTTATAAGCCGAAGCAGCTGGAAAGCGTGGAAATGGCATTTGATGATTTAACGATTGAATGGTATCGAATCGAGACTCATTTTAGCTGTGTAGGCAAATCGATTGGAGAGCTTGATATCCGTCAAAACTCAGGGGCATCCGTGATTGCGCTCATGGACCGGAAACATGGGAAGCAAGTGAATCCCGGACCGAATGCCGTACTGAATGCGGAAGCAACGGTTGTAGCAGTAGGGGAGCGGGAACAGCAGAAGCGCTTTAAACAAATTCTAATGAACGGAAGCGGGTGAAAGGATGGATCATTTGATATTTGAAATTGGATTGGCTCTTGGATTGATTGCACTTGGAGGATTGATATCGGCGAAGCTGCGCTTTTCGGTTATTCCTTTTTATATCCTCATTGGAATGGCCGTTGGACCGCATGCGATGGAGCTATGGCATTTTGATTTCCGCTTCATAGACAGCGCTCCGTTTATCGACTTTATGGGGAGGATCGGCGTCCTGTTCCTGCTGTTCTACCTAGGTCTGGAATTCTCTGTAGGAAGACTGATCAAGTCGGGACGGAATATTGCAGTCGGCGGATCGATCTATATTGCCATTAATTTTACGCTCGGATTGCTGCTCGGATTTCTTAGCGGATTTCCGGTAGCGGAATCCCTGATCATAGCCGGTATAACTACCATATCGTCCAGTGCGATTGTAGCAAAAGTATTGGTGGACTTAAAACGGACGGCGAACGCGGAGACTGAAATGATACTCGGGATTATCATGTTTGAGGATGTTTTTCTCGCCGTCTATATTTCCATTCTCTCCGGCTTTGTGCTCAGCGATTCCAGTTCCATTGGCGGTGTGCTGTTATCGGCACTCGTATCACTCGGATTTATGTTAGCGGTCATTATCATCGGGCGTAAAGCGGTTCCTGTACTAAACAAATGGCTGCGCATTCGATCCAATGAGCTGTTTGCACTTGTTATTTTCGGATCCTTATTCCTGGTGGCAGGATTCTCCGAAACCATTCATGTAGCCGAAGCCATTGGCGCGCTGCTTGTCGGACTCGTGCTGGCCGAGACGGAGCATGCCAAACGGATAGAGCATTTGATCACGCCTTTCCGGGATTTCTTCGGGGCGGTTTTCTTCTTCAGCTTCGGTTTGTCCATTGATCCGATGTCGCTTGGAGGAAATGCGATTTGGCTGGCATTGGCCGCCGTTGTGGTGACCTTGATCGGAAACTTCAGCGCAGGCATGCTCGCCGGACGAACGGCGTCCTTATCTCCTAAAGCTTCGGCTAATATCGGCCTTACGATCGTCTCCAGAGGCGAATTCTCCATCATCATGGCTAACTTGGCGAAGGATGGGGGACTGCTGGATATACTACAGCCATTCTCGGCAATTTATGTCCTTATTCTGGCTATCCTTGGACCTCTGCTGACCAAGCAGTCCAAGTCCATCTTCGTATTGTTAAACCGGTGGATTAAATTTAAAGACAGGCGGGTCACGAAAGAAGAGGCGCTCTGACGGTAAGGATCATGATACTTCCATTCATAAGGAGGGAAGGTTATGAATGATATGAATAAAAATGCCGCGTGGCGATGAAAATGCCGATATTGAAACGTGGGAGAAGAACAACGATTCTTCAATCCGTTCTTGGAGGGATTGCGGCATCCATAGGCTTGGAATTGTTTTTGCATCCGCATGAGC
Organism: Paenibacillus dendrobii; assembly: GCF_009807035.1. Taxonomy (GTDB): domain Bacteria; phylum Bacillota; class Bacilli; order Paenibacillales; family Paenibacillaceae; genus Paenibacillus_AQ; species Paenibacillus_AQ dendrobii. Next base: position 1,196,900 of record NZ_WUBI01000001.1, on the reverse strand, counting down.
TGATTGCGGGAGGCGTAACGGGCATCTCAGCACTGGTGTCGTTTCATACCGAAAAGGAGTTTGGTGTTCTTCTTCTGTTATTCAATCTCCCGCTGCTGCTGCTCTTTTCCTTTCTTGGGCACAAGCCAGTACTGCTGAAGGTGCTGCCGGGAATGTTGGCTTTCTCGGGTTCAGCAATCCTCCTTGCCCCGCTGCCAGCCGTGAGCGGTGAACCGGTCATTGCAGCTTTGGCAGGCGGGCTGTGTTTGGGGATCGGAGCAGGTTTCGCGGTGAAATCAGGAGGGCTGCTGGATTCATTGGGGCTGGAAAGGCCATATGAAGCACGTCCGCCTGTCTGGTTATTTTTCCGTCAGCCTATTTCGACGGAACAGCTGCTTCTGCTATGTCATGGTACAGTGCTTATTTTGGCTGGTATAGCCATGGGATGGGAAAGGACGTTATATTCGGCCCTGGCTTGTGCTGCAGCATACGAAACCTCTGGCTTGATCTTGTGGGGAATCCGCAGAACGGTATGGGTGGCAGCTTCCGATCCGGATGTTATACGGAATGAATTAAGACAGAGATTATGTATCGAAGCCGTGTCCCAAGAACGGGAAGATGGGAAGAACTCGATGAATCAATACTTGGTTTATCACGTGCATGTGTTGGATATCCCTCGTTTCAAGGCCATTATCAAGCAGGAGGATCCAGGTGCGGAAGTCATATTCATCGATCGGACGACAACGCGTCCGAAAAACTCTTAGGAGCCTGGGAGTGCAATGCAAATCGAAAGAACCCCGATGATGAATCGGGGTTCTTTGACGATTGAATGATAATTAAGCTTGCGCACTTCATTCACAGCATAAGTTACTTTAAGCGGATTCCACGGATGTCTTTAAGTTGCCGAGCCATTGCTTCCACGCCTCCTCATGCCAAGCTCTGGCAGATTGCCAATCCGTCGACGCTCCCCAACCGGAATGCTTCAGACAAACGAGAGTCGTTGTATCGCTTGTGGGCTGTAGCCATATATCCACGTAGGTTAAGTGCTGAGGATGATACATGATTTCAGCAAAGAGGTCGGGGCCTTTCCATTCAAAAATAATCTGTCTGTACTCTTTCAGACCGACGATTTTGCAGCCGGCAGTATTCATCCCATTCTTGTCTTCAGAGTCAAAAAAAAGCTCAAACTTGCCGCCAACCACAGGTTCAATGTCCGCAGCAGGGGCTAACCAGGACGTAGTCCGGTCGGAGCATGTCCATGTCTTCCATAATATAGGGATAGAAGCGTCAATATGTATTTCCTGTTTAAGGGACACTCCAGCCAGTCCTCCTCATAGTTCATCAAGTATGATCAAACTCAAGCAGCTCAATTACGTTTCCAAACGGATCCCTGAAAGCGCTGTATATTCCTGCCGGGCATTTCTGGGGAGAGTCGTAAATGATCTCAACGCCCTTTGCGGATAACTCCGAAATGGACTGGAGCAAATTGTCTGTCTCAAGGCCTGGCACGACTTGTGCCTGAAGCGGGTAATTCATAGTGACGGGCTCCTCTACCTTGTAAAGCAATAACGGCAGCAAGTCGTGTTTCAGTCTGATCAGATCTTCCGAGAATTCTTTCGAGATGCTAAAGCCGAGCTTATTACAATAAAATTCCTTTGCCACGTTCATATCCGTTACTAAGATTGAAATTACGCAAATGCTGTTCATGTCTATATCCCCCTGATGTTTGAGTATCACACCCGGTAGTATATCAGGGAAATAAAACGGAAAATTCTTCTACTTTGCTTTGTTTTTCTCCTTTTGCTCGAATAAAAGTAGCGGAAGATTAATGACGATCGGCGGATCAACGGCAAGAGGCTCCCTGATCAAAATGGGTATTTCGATTTCTGATGTTTCCGTGACCTCGATGGCGGATGGGAATTTGCCGCGAAGAGCATGAGTCAGTACAAAATAGTCTTTGGGGTTGATGCTCCATGGAATGCCCGCAGCCAAGGCATGATAGGTGCCGGGCGGTACTTTGGTAAAGGTGCAGGTCCGGTTCTTACGGTTCAATGCAGTTCCGGCGACGGGCCTCTGATCCGGTATGGGATGAGGGAATAATCCTACAAAAATGATGCCGCGAAAAGATTCCGGTGCTTCGATGTGGCAGCAAATCCGCTGTGCTGAAGCGAGAAGAGCATCGGCTTCGGTTTCCTCCAGTTCTTGTTCCTCAAAGCGTCTTACATATCTGGACAAGGGGAGAGACACGGCCCGAAATTTTCGAGGAGATATACCCACATTCTGCTTGAAACGAGTATTAAAGGAACCGGCACTTCGGAATCCGATGGATAAGAGGACTTTCATGAGCAGGGAAGGCTCTTTAAGCAGTGCTTTTTTTCCGGTTTCGATACGAAGTGCAGAGAGATAGTGACGCGGTGAGATGCCTGTTGCATTTTTAAAAATCCGCGCAAAATGAAAAGGGCTGTAACCGACATGAGCGGCGAGTTGATCGGAAGTGATGTCCTCATCCAAATGCTCTTTCATAAATCGGATTGCCTCTTCAGCGGCAGCAAGTTGTTCTTTATTCATGACGGTAAAATCCCTTTTATTTAGAATAGTAACAAAAAAAGCAGATTTTCGCTATTGACTTAAGCGGCACCGGAGCCTCTTGATTCAAGCTAATTATTCACGTGTAACTATACATAAGCTGACATTTTCATTTTCGGCTTATTTTTTGAATACCAGATTATTTGACAGAGGTGATACCTTGCATGAACGCAGAATCGTTTGTTTTCCGAATCAATGACAAGACTTACGACGCCAAACCGGGTCAAACCATTTTGCAGGCATCCGGGGATACCTATATTCCAAACGTCTGCTATCATGAACAATTAGGGCCTATTCAGACATGCGATACATGCCTGGTAGAAGTGAACGGAGAGCTTATTCGAGCGTGTGCGACCGAAATTCAGCCGGGCATGCAAGTCCGTACCGATACCCAACGGGTGAAGGAAGCTCAAGAGGAAGCGATGTCCCGGATTCTCCAGAACCACGAGCTGTACTGCACCGTATGTGACAATAACAACGGAAACTGCAAGGTACATAACACGACGGAGTTCCTGGAGCTGGATCATCAAAAATATGAATTTAAAGAGAAGCCTTATGAGAAGGACATGTCGCATCCGATGTACCGTTATGATCCGGATCAATGTATTTTATGCGGCCGGTGCGTGGAAGCCTGCCAGGATCTGCAGGTCAATGAAACATTAAGTATCGACTGGAGCCGTGAGCATCCCCGCGTGATTTGGGATCAGGATGTCCCGATCGATGAGTCCTCTTGCGTATCCTGCGGCCATTGCGTCTCGGTATGTCCGTGTAATGCATTGATGGAGAAATCCATGATCGGCGAAGCTGGGTACTTGACGGGAACGTTTGCAGATGTGCTGGAGCCAATGATTGATCTGACGAAGGAAGTGGAGCCAGGATACCGGGATATTTTCAAAATATCTGAAATTGAAGCTGCGATGCGGGATTCCCGTATTCAACGTACCAAGACCGTTTGCACCTATTGCGGTGTAGGCTGCAGCTTTGAGGTATGGACAAAAGGACGTCATATCTTGAAAGTAGAACCAAGCGAGGAAGCCCCGGTTAACGGAATTTCGACCTGCGTCAAAGGGAAATGGGGTTGGGATTTCGTCAATAGCGAGGAGCGGCTGACCAAGCCTCTGATCCGCCAAGGGGATGAGTTTATAGAAGCCAGTTGGGATGATGCCATGGACTATATCGCACGGAATCTTGGAGGAATCAAAGATCGATTCGGATCAGATGCTATCGGTTATATTGCGTCATCCAAATGCAGCAATGAGGAAAATTATCTGTTCCAGAAGTTTGCCCGTGCCATTATGAAGACCAACAACGTTGATAATTGTGCACGATATTGCCAGACCCCGGCATCCAGGGCTCTGCAGCGTACTGTCGGGTACGGCGGTGATTCGGGTACGATCAAAGACATCGAGAATGCTGATCTGGTGATCATTGTTGGAGCCAACACGGCGGAATCGCATCCGGTGCTGGCGACCAGAATTAAACGTTCTCATAAGCTTCATGGTCAAAAATTGATTGTATCGGACCTGCGTAAGAATGAGATGGCTGAAAGAGCGGACATCCATCTGCATCCGAAACACAGCACCGACTTGATCTGGTTGAATGCCGTGGCCAAGTATATCATCGATCAGGGCTGGGAGGCGCGTGAATTCCTGAATCAGCGTGTGAACGGCTATAAAGAGTTTGTACAATCGCTTCAAAAGTACACCCTTGAATATGCAGAGAAGTTCACCGGAATTCATCAGGAGACTTTGATTCAGGTGGCCACGATGATTCATGAAGCAGACTCAACCTGCATCCTGTGGGCGATGGGGGTCACGCAGCATAAAGGCGGAGCGGACACAAGCACGGCGATCTGCAATCTGCAGCTGGTAACAGGCAACTTCGGAAAACCTGGAACAGGCGCTTATCCGCTGCGCGGCCACAATAACGTTCAAGGCGCTTGTGATTTCGGAACTCAACCGAATGTATTCCCAGGATATGAGCCGGTCGAAGATCGTGAAATCCGCGGCAAATATGAACGTGCATGGGGTGTAGAGCTGCCGAAGCACAGTGGCTACGATAATCACGAAATGGTAGATGCCATTCAGGAAGGGAAGATCAAAGCCATGTACTTGTTTGGAGAGGATATGGCTCTTGTTGATGCGAACGCGAATGTGGTGGATGAAGCCTTCAAAAAGCTGCAGTTTTTCATCGTACAAGATGTCTTCTTTTCACGTACAGCCAGATATGCCGATGTTATTTTGCCAGCCGCCCCAAGCTTTGAAAAAGAGGGCACTTTCACGAATACGGAAAGACGCATTCAGCGCTTCTATCCGGTATTTGAGCCACTGGGCGAGTCCAAGCCGGACTGGGAGATCATTCAAATGGTGGCGAATGCGATGGGGGCAAATTGGAATTACACGCATCCTTCACAAATTATGGATGAGGCTTCCGTATTGGCACCCGTATTTGCAGGTGTCAGTTACGACCGGCTAGATGGCTGGAAGAGCCAGGTTTGGCCGGTGCAACTGGACGGTACAGATACGCCGCTGCTGTATTTGGATGAATTTCACTTTCCGGATGGCAAAGCCAAGCTCTTCCCGGTAGATTGGACGGCACCGCATGCGTATGAAGAGAAATATGATCTTCATATCAATAACGGTCGGGTGCTGGAGCATTTTCATGAAGGGAACATGACTTACCAATCCAAAGCTCTTACGCATAAAGCTCCAAGACCCTGGCTGGAAGTGTCGCCAGAGCTCGCGGAGGAACGCGGAATTAAAAATGGTGCTCTGGTGCGGCTAACCTCCCCTGAAGGGGCGATCAAGGTCAGAGTTGAAGTTACTGACCGCGTCAAAGGGAACGAGCTCTATCTGCCGATGAACACTTCAGATGAAGATCAAGCGATCAATTTTCTGACCAGCAGTGACCATGATGATGTGACCGATACGCCTAATTATAAAGAAACCGCTGTAGCCATGGAGATTCTGTCTTATGATGGCGAGGCTCCTCTGCCAAAATCCAATCACCGGGTGGATACGATGCGTAATCCGCAGATGGGTGTACGTGTAGAAGATAAGTGGGACCGCCCGGATTTCGTTCCGGTACCCGAAGTGATTCGCAGAGAGGAGGAGTAGTTATGGCCAGTCCTATTACCCGAATCAATCGCCGTATTCCGACAGAAGAAGAAATCCGCGAGCAGGAGCTGAAGCATCTCGCTGAAGGTGCGGCCAAAAGCAATCCCGGTTTGCTCATGTTCATGGATATCATACAGGAGATGTACGATGCGGGTTACCTGGAAATTTTTCATGGCATGGTAAAAAACCGTGAAAAGGTGATGCCTTATGTGTTTGATTTTATCAAGGTATCGGGAACGCCTATCGTGTTGAAAAATGCGGTAACCGGGTTGCAGTTTCTGAGTACCCTGGAACCGCATCAAGTGCAGCGCACGATGAATGCCGTCAGTCATGGCATGAATAAAGCGCTGGATACGAATACAGAGGAGGATCAGAAGGGATTTTTTGATCTCCTCAAAATGATGAAGGACCCGGACGTGAACCGCTCGATTACGATGCTGCTGAACTTCCTGAAAAGCATGGGGGAACATCTCGGGAACTCGCCGCAGGACGTGAATCGCGAGATGAACCAGGATAAACAGGAGATCACGAATGAATGATAACGGATTGTTCGTCACAACATGGGTTTTGTTATCATGGTAAATAAGAGGGTACCCTGTCTTCTGCAGGGTACCCTTATTATAATCTAATGCGTGGTTACGTTCAGAGTATAGGTTATTGTTGCGCTTCCGTCCTCAGGAGTGACAACCACTTGAACGGTAGCTGATCCTAAAGGATATCAGGCCGGGATGCTGCTCATCGTCTTCGCCATGAGCTTATGTTCTGTGCACCAGACAGTTTCCAATAAACTTCAAGTCTGATTTCTTATAGAAGTTATTTAGGGAATGGTTTGTATACCCCGACTTGCCGAGTATAATAGAAATAAAGGAAAGGGAGGCGAGTCGTATGAATACGGTACCGGAAATGATGGATCAAAACACGGAACAGAACGCGGACACCTGCTCTGGTGACCATTCGGAACGGAAGAGCCATCATTCGGATAAGGTTAAAAACAGTCTGATAAGCCGCTTAAACCGCATTGAAGGTCAGGTGCGCGGCATCAAGGGACTGATTGAGAAGGATACGTATTGTGATGATGTGCTGAACCAGATTGCCTCCGTACAATCCGCATTGAACGGTGTGGGGAAATTGCTGTTGGAACATCATATGAAAAGCTGCGTCGTGCAGCGCATCCAGGAAGGCGATCAAGAGGTGCTGACCGAGCTGATGACCACGATGAATAAATTGATCAAGTAAGACAAAAAAGCCGCCTTTAGGCGGCTTTTTGTTGTGATATGCTGTCCAAACGACAGAGGATTCATCATCTCCCCGCTCTCTGACACTTTTCAATATCCTCATAAGCCCATCCGCTGGGCGAAGAGAATTCTCAAAAACCTATAAGCTGATACGGTATGTTATTTGTATGTATGTAATGTCGGACATGCCTTTATCCAGCAGCCGTATTCATTTCCTTTGTACGCGGTAACGACTCATAATGACGAAGTTTAAAACACATAAGAAATCGCTGATTGTTGGAACAAGGGGGCGGTTCTTTTAGCGATGAAAAACAGTTATCTAAAGTTTTAAAAATAGGGTAGAGGAGTATTGTAAAATGTGTTGACGAAATATAGGGATGGGGGGTATACTAAAAACAAGAAGTTCATTGGAAGAGAATGTAATGCGTTAAACGATATGCAATTCTCATAAAGAGAAGCATTAAGGAGTGAATGACGGTGGAATCAGCTGCTACGAAAACTCAGAAGCAATCGACATTACAAATAACCGGTATGACCTGCGCGGCCTGCGCGAACCGGATTGAAAAAGGCTTGAACAAAATGGAGGGTGTCGAATCCGCCAACGTGAATTTCGCGCTCGAAAGAGCCAGCGTTTCTTATGATCCTGATCAGGTCAAAGCCAGTGATCTGGAAGCGACAATCAAGAAGCTCGGATATGATACGGCGAAGGCAGTGACTCATTTCAAGCTTGAAGGCATGACCTGCGCAGCTTGTGCGAACCGGATCGAAAAAGGTCTGAGCAAGCTGTCCGGAGTAACCTCTGCATCGGTTAACTTCGCCATGGAAACGGCAACCGTAGAGTATACGCCAGGCGAAATAACCATTTCGGATATGCAAAATAAAGTGAAGCAATTAGGATATGCTGCTGTGTCTCAGGATGAGAATGATACGCAGCTGAGCTCCAGGAACGAGGGGATACGGAAGCAAAAACGCAAGCTCTTCATTTCCATCATTCTCTCTATACCTCTGCTATGGGCGATGGTGGCGCATTTCTCCTTCACGTCATGGATTTACCTTCCCGATCTATTCATGAATCCATGGTTCCAGCTGATGCTGGCAACACCGGTGCAGTTCTATATCGGTAAACCCTTTTATACGGGAGCTTACAAAGCGCTTCGCAATGGTAGCGCGAATATGGATGTACTGGTATCGCTTGGGACATCGGCAGCGTACTTTTACAGTTTATATCTGACGTTGGACTGGTACGCGAAGGGAAGCGGCATGCATCATGGACCTGCCATGTATTATGAAACCAGTGCCATCCTCATTACGCTTGTCATTATGGGGAAGTTGTTCGAATCGCTAGCGAAAGGGAGGACGTCCGAAGCCATCAAATCGTTAATGGGATTACAGGCTAAAACGGCAAGGGTCGTGCGCGATGGACAGGAGCTAACGTTACCGGTTGAAGAAGTTGTTGCAGGAGATACCGTGTTGATCCGTCCTGGAGAAAAGGTACCCGTGGATGGCGAAGTACTTGAAGGAATATCGTCTATCGATGAGTCCATGCTGACAGGCGAAAGTCTTCCGGTCGAGAAAAAGTCCGGTGATACGGTTATCGGAGCAACGCTGAATAAAAATGGAGTTTTGCGCATTCAGGCTACCAAGGTCGGCAAGGAGACAGCGCTGGCCCAGATCATCAAAGTCGTGGAAGAAGCACAGGGCTCCAAGGCACCGATTCAGCGGGTAGCCGATGTGATATCAGGCATCTTCGTTCCAATCGTCATAGGCGTTGCGGTCATTGCGTTTCTCGTGTGGTATTTCTTTGTCACTCCCGGCGATTTTGCCGGAGCATTGGAAAAAGCCATTGCCATTCTTGTCATCGCATGTCCATGTGCGCTTGGTCTGGCCACGCCGACTTCGATCATGGCAGGTTCCGGCCGTGCGGCTGAGCTGGGTATTCTGTTCAAGGGCGGCGAACATTTGGAGCAAACGCATAAAATTGATGCCATCATCTTAGATAAGACCGGAACGGTTACCAAAGGCAAACCGGAATTGACCGATGTGATGACGGATAGAGATACTGAAGAATTTCTCGGATTGTTGGGTGCTGCCGAGAATAACTCGGAACATCCGCTGGCCGAGGCTATCGTGACGGGAATTCGGGAGCGGGGCATCCGCTTGCCGGCAACACAATCATTCACGGCCATTCCGGGTTACGGAATCCAGGCGGTTGTGGAGGGCAAAGATCTGCTTATCGGTACGCGCAGATTATTGGAGAAATACGGAGTAGAGGCAACTTACGTCTACGATGAAATGTCCCGTCTGGAGGAAGCTGGCAAAACAGCCATGCTGGTCGCGATTGATCAGGAATACGCAGGCATGGTAGCCGTAGCAGATACCATCAAAGAGACATCCGAGGAAGCGGTAGGCAGACTAAAAGACATGGGAATCCAAGTCATAATGATTACAGGGGATAATGAACGCACGGCGAAAGCCATTGCGGCACAAGTCGGTATCGATCACGTACTTGCCGAAGTTCTGCCGGAAGGAAAAGCAGAAGAAGTGAAAAAGCTTCAGTCTCAAGGCAAAAGAGTTGCTATGGTGGGCGACGGTATCAATGATGCGCCTGCTCTTGCGACTGCGGATATCGGTATGGCTATCGGGACCGGTACGGACATCGCGATGGAAGCCGCAGATGTAACTTTGATGCGCGGAGATCTGTCGAGCATTCCTGATGCCATCTATATGAGCCGCAAAACGATGGGGAATATCAAACAGAATTTGTTCTGGGCACTCGGATACAATACACTCGGAATACCGATTGCCGCACTTGGACTCTTGGCTCCTTGGATTGCAGGCGCTGCCATGGCTCTCAGCTCTGTTTCGGTTGTACTCAATGCACTGCGGCTGCAGCGTGTGAAGGTGCGTCAATAACCGGTTAAAATAGAAAGGAAATAATCAGCTTCAGATCAACGGTAAAGGGAGATTTAACATGTCAGATTTCATAAAAATTGCAGTCTCAACACCCATACAAATCGGAGGAAACGTGATCAGCCAGGAACAGCTGAATGCTATTGCCAGCGCCGCCGGGCCGAACGCAGGCATTGAGATCACGCCATTCAGACAGATATATATCGAACTTCCGCCGGACGAAAAGGATCAGGTTGAAGAGAAATTAATCCGCGCAGGACTCGAGGTATATCCTGCAGGGGCCGTGATCAAAGGCTTGATCGCCTGCCAATTTTGCAATGGTGCAGAAGCAGCCGGACTGAGTACGGCCAGATCCATCAACCGCGCAATCGCAGGCATCGAAACTCCAGCTCCGCTTAAATTGGGCTACGCGGGCTGTGCTCTTGGAACGAGCGAGCCACTTCTTAAGGATATGAGTGTCGTCAAAATGAAGGATACTTTCAACATTTACGTGGGTGGTGAACCGAAAGGAATCAAGACCGTCATCGCGGAGCTGCTGGTGGCAGGCCTGGAAGAAAATCAAATCATACCCATTCTCATAAAAATCATTGATCATTATAAAGCGAATGCAAAGGGAAAAGAGAAATTCAGCAAGTTCGTCCGACGTACGTCGGTTGAGGCCTTAAGAGAAGTCATTGGTTACTAGCAAATCCAAGCCGTCTGCCTGAAAGTGAGGTTGCAGACGGCTTTCATGCTTCTAGGGTGAATAGAGCCACGGAGGGCTTGTTCATGGTAGAATAGATTAAACATACATTTAAGAAAGTGGTGGAAGCATGGGATTTACCGCGCACGAGATCAGCAGCATTCGGGAACAGTCACAGCAAATGGAGCATGATGGCGTAATTACCCCGGAAGCACTGCAATACATATATGATAAAAAACTGTTTCATTTGTTCGTGGCTGACGATTTGGACGGGAACATGACTCCGCTGCCGGAGGCAATCCGTATTTTCCAGGAATGCGCACGCATCGACGGCAGCTTTGGCTGGCTGGTGACTATTGGAGCAGGCGGCGGCTACTTTGTACCTTTCATGACGCAAAGCGTAGGACTAGATGTTTTCGGAAAACCGGAAGCGGTTATTGCCGGCAGTGGAGCAACGACAGGTACGGCGCGAAAGGTAGATGGAGGTTACATCGTAAACGGACGATGGAAATATTGTAGCGGCTCGACGCATGCGACTTCATTTACGGCAAATTCAATTCTGGAGCAAGAGGGTCGTCCGAATTCGGATGAATCTCCTCAGATCGTCACCCTGATCATGACCCCCGATCAGGTTCAGATCCTCAAGGACTGGAATACCTTTGGATTGAAGGCTACGGCCAGTCATAGCATTGTAGTGACCGATGCTTACATACCGGATGAAATGACCTTTTCATTCACGGAATACCGCTCACATCAGGATGAAGTGCTGTACAAATATCCGTTTCTTGCGTTTGCCCAAACTTCATTTGCGGGGGTAGCCATGGGGCTCGCCGATCATTTTCTGGAAGCGGCTGAAGAGATGATGAAGGTACGCGGAAACGATAAAGTGCTCGCCGAGATCATTGAACAAAAACAGGAGTTTGCCCGTCAAAAGGATGCCTTTTATATGGTATTGGATAAGTCCTGGGAAGATTTAAATCAAAAGGGGACTCTCTCTCCGGAAATGGAACTAAGGATCTCAAGCGAATGCGTTACAGCAGCCAGGGCTTCCTTGGGTTGCGGGCTGAAGCTCTTCCCGATGCTGGGCTTGTCAGCCTGCATGGAAGATACGGTCGTGAACCGGGTTTGGAGAGATTTGCAAACGGCGTGTCAGCATGCACTGCTGCGCGGATAAGAAGACGGCGACAAGCCGTTTTCTTTTTGCATATCTGCAGGATTTGGATGGTGGTAACGTCGAAAAGGTTGGTAGCTTGCCAGATTAGGAGGGAACAGAATGGTACAATCTACGATTCATAAATTCGCAATAGGCATTGATTACGGAACGCAGTCGGGTCGTGCGGTTCTGGTAGATTTGACAAGCGGAGAGGAGATCGCCGATCATGTCACTTCCTATCCCCATCACGTGATCGATGAACGGCTGCCGGGCTCCGATAGGAAACTGCCTATGGATTGGGCGCTTCAGCATCCGGACGATTATTTGGAAGTTATACGCGTATCTGTTCCTGCTGTCTTGAAGGTAGGCGGCGTACCTGCTGAAGACGTTATTGGTATAGGTATCGATTTTACGGCATGCACGATTTTGCCGGTGGATTCCCATGGGACACCGCTGTGTATGCTTGATCAATGGAAGCATCAGCCCCATAGCTGGGTGAAGCTCTGGAAGCATCACGCGGCTCAACCTGAAGCCGACCGCCTGAACCGGGCAGCTGCGGAGCGGGGGGAAGCATTCCTACCGCGTTACGGAGGCAAAACCTCATCGGAATGGATGTTTGCTAAGGTATGGCAGGTCCTTGACGAAGCGCCGGAAATTTTTGAAGCGGCAGACAGATTCCTGGAAGCGGCAGATTGGACCGTGTTCCAATTGACAGGCCGTATGACCCGCAACAGCTGTACGGCGGGATACAAAGCCTTGTGGCACAAGAAGGATGGATATCCGAATCCGGAATATTTGAAGGCATTGGACCCTAGGCTGGAACATTTGGCATCCACCAAACTCAGAGGTGAAGTCATGCCGCTTGGAACAAGCGCCGGTGGACTGAACCCCGAAATGGCAGCACTTACCGGATTGAATCCGGGTACGGCGGTAGCCGTAGGCGTAATTGACGCGCATGCCGCTGTTCCGGCCATGGGCGTAGTTACACCCGGCAAACTGGTCATGGCGATGGGAACTTCATTGTGCCACATGCTGCTTCATGAGGAAGAGAAGCTTGTGGAAGGGATGTGCGGTGTTGTTGAAGATGGTATCATCCCGGGATATTTCGGTTATGAAGCAGGTCAAAACGCGGTTGGCGATATTTTTGAATGGTTTGTGGAAGAGGCAGTTCCGGCATACGTAAAAGAGCGAGCCGAGTCGGAAGGCATGGATGTTCATCCATGGCTCGAGCGGGAAGCCGCATTATACAAACCGGGAGAAACGGGGCTTGTAGCTTTGGATTGGCATAATGGCAGCCGTTCGGTCCTGATGGATACGGATTTATCGGGATTGATCATCGGACTGACGCTGTCCACCAAGCCTCAGGAAATATACCGTGCGCTGCTTGAATCAACGGCTTTTGGTACCCGCAAGATCGTGGATACATTCGAAAGAAGCGGTATTGCTGTCGATAAGCTGTACGCATGCGGTGGACTTCCGCAAAAGAACCGGCTGCTGATGCAAATCTTTGCGGACGTTACCAATCGGGAAATTGTGGTTGCGGATTCCAAGCACACGACCGCTCTCGGGGCCGCCATGTTCGCAGCTACAGCTGCCGGCGAAGCGGCGGGCGGATACAACAGCATCGTAGAGGCGGCGAAGCACATGGCCAAGGTAAAAGAAGAAACCTTCAAGCCGATACCCGAACATGTTCGTATGTATGAGGAGTTATATCAGGCATATTGCGAGCTCCATGATTATTTCGGCCGCGGCGGCAATGATGTTATGAAAAGGCTCAAGGCCATGAAAAAGCTCTGATTGATTGCCGGCATTTTGCGATATATGTGTAACGGTTTTGGTGTGGCCTTCTTTTACAAAATATGTCCCCATGTTTAACGACCTCATAATACTTGTTCCTTATGATGGAAGGAGAAGGATTATATGCTGCAGGACGAAAGGGGACAGTCAGGGTGAAATTAGCACTGCTTGGAGACTTGCATTATCATGAGGTCGATCGGTCCATCCCGGGACTTGCGGAGGCCCGGACAACTTTCTACCATTGTGTACTGGAACAGTTTTTGAATCTGGATGCGGATTTATATATTTCGTTAGGGGATTTGACTAATTTTGGTTTGGCATCGGAACTTCAGGACGTATATGCATTGTTAAAGCGTCAGGATAAGAAATTTATTCACGTTCTCGGTAATCATGACCTTTACGGCCAAACGAGGAACGAAGTTCTTCGAATGACCGGTCAGCAAAGATATCATGTGCTTGATACGGATGAAGCGATGCTGGTTTTCCTGGATACTGCGAAAGAAATGGATTATAAAGACTGGGGAGGCTGGCTCGATTTTGAACAGTTGGAATGGCTGGAAAGCATGGTTATTGCTTCGAAGGATAAGCCGCTGCTCGTTTTTGGCCACCACCCCGTATACCGTACCACCCGAGGTTCAGAACGGGAAAAGGGCTCCATCCATCCGAGCATTGATATGTGGAGTATCCTGAATCAAAACAAAGGGATCGGCATTTATTTTAATGGACATACCCATATGGATTCGATCAATCAGCAGCAGGAATGGTCTTTTGTACAATTATCTGCCTGTCTGGATCAGCCCGGGTTCCGTTTGGTTGACATCGGAAGTGAAGCGATCCGGATTTCCGCCGTGGATGTCATGGAACCGGAGATCATGAAGAATGCACAGCTGCTTCACCGGCAAATGAAGCACTTCTCGCCCACAGCGGATGCCCGGGGAAATGACAGTGATCGCGAACTGGAAGTCATTCAAGTTTCCTCTTCACTGCGATAATGAGCAAACATGTGATCAATCATATGAATATCGTCGTCATGTGATACTATTTTTGAGGATTCCATCCCTGTATCGCCTTCTATATAGTTATCCGTGACTTGATAAGCTACATGTTCAAATGAACTTTCTTCCAAAATAATATCATAGTCAATTTTTAGTTCCCTTTTGCAGAATATGATTGAATTTAATCTTTTGATTAATTGATCAGACAATAGTGATATTTCAGATTTTAATTCCATTGTTAAATTTGAAATGATATGATCCGGGAATTCATCATCAAGATTTTCATCATGATACTTTGCTATCTTATTCATGATTAATTCTTTCATGCGATAATTGAGTGTACTGACGATTTCCAGCTCGATGGCCCATTTAATATTGAATCTAATCGGAACTATCACATCATCGATATTATTACGCAAAATATTTCCATCGGAAAGAATTCTTAAATATTCCTCGTGAATAGGTATGAACTTTTCCATGAAAGAATAATCCGTTTTTTCGTAGATATACTCCATTCTGTTCAAACTATTGAATAATGAATGTAATTTGTAAAACTGGATCATATCCAGGTTACAAAAATACTTTCCTAAGAGAATGGAATGATCTTTTAAACTGTTCTGTTTATACGTTTCTCGATCAAAGAGCAGGTTGTGAATGGTGTAGGATAAATCATGATTCATGATATTTAACTCTGCGATATAGAATAAATAAAAATATTGTATTGGCGCAGTGTACGTTTTCAAGGATAAAAATTCGCGAGTAGTTATTTTATCGATGAATATGTTCTGGAATAATCCTTTATTGATAATCAGAAGTTTTTCCATTTGCTCAAAATAAACACTATGTTTGTATATGGCTTGAATTTCCGAATAATTATTTTGCAGCTCGTGAAAGATGTAATCATTTATAGATGGGTTGATGACTCCGACGAACCTCTCCATTCCCAAATCTACTATTTTTATTAGCGAATCGGTCAGTCTATCAAGACAATCCGCAAAAACATTAATTGTAGTGTCATATTTACTATGGTTTAGTCTTTTTTCAAAACATTCCCGAAGGATTTCTATGTTAATTTCTTCGTTGGTTAAAGAGTACAGTGTGTTTATAAATATGCGGTCAAATGTACTGAGCTTCTCAAATTCATTTTTCCAAACGTCTTTAGGATTCAATAAATGGTTCATCATTACACTGAAGTAACTTTCCGGATCGGTACTGTTCCAAGTGGATCTTCTTGTTATGTATTCAATGATTCGCGGATTATAATTCGGATGTTCGATAATTTGTAAATATCTCTTATCCGTTAATATTTGATTAAAATGTTTTTGGGGAAGCTTATAGTAATAAATATGAGAGTAAAGAATCCTTGCTTTTTCAAAATAGGTTAATTGGCTCACATCGATTCTTAAAGCTTCAATCGTGCTATCTTCCAAGAAAAATTTAAAATCATTATTTTTCATCAGGACTTCATTTAATATCGTAATTCTCGTGTTAAGAATTAACTTTTTTTGATGCGGATATTTTACGAAGTAATTGATTAGTGCTTTTATTTCTTCTAATAACTCGGGTTTGTATTGCTCATAATGTTGTCCGAGAAAATCGTTTAGCAGTATCAGCTCTTTTTTATCATCATTAAAAAGTGAATTTTTGATTTGATGGGTCGAATTGTTACTCAAGTATTTGGGAGAGTATCCATCTTTGATAAAGTGGGTTATCAGCATTTGGGACACTGTCGTTTTTCCAACTCCCGGATTCCCATCGAGCAGAATGCAGTTGTTTTTCTCCAACACCTCTAGAGCTTTCAAAAATTGTTTAGTCTCTACGAACAGGTTCATTTTTCGATCAATTTCGTAAATGTAACTATTGGTGTCAATGATAAGGCTGTTATGATTTAGCGTATCCAGGACATTCGTAGAAGTAAGCCACAGTTTATAATTCTTTCGCACGATATCTAGATTGTCCGCTTCTGCTAAAATAGTATTTAACCGGGAACCGTCAATAATTTGTTTTTTTGTATCCATATAGTTCTCGAACATAGCAAAGATTTCATCTTCTTTTTCAGGAGTCAAAAAAAATGAGGTTACAACAATATATTTTTTTATATTCAGTTTTTTTATCTTTGCTACTTCTTTATCGAGCGAGTTCTTTAAATTTGAAAATGAACTTTTAGGATAGTGTTTCACTTGGACAACCACATCATTAGCCACAAAACCTCTAATATCAATGCCGCCATCTCTTCCTTTCGTATAGGTTCTTAAATCTAACCCAAATTCTTTAGACACGACATCCCTGGATAAAAGTTCGAATTCGAAGTCATTTAAATTTTGAAAGTTAAACATGAATTGAATCCCTGCCTCCAATAAAAATTTCCTCTTAAATATATTGTATTGATGTTAGAATTCGACAAAGTTCTGCAGCTTCCCTCCCGCATGTGGCTCACGGTTAAAAGAGATTCGGAAAAATACGCTTTCAGAAAAAATACATGACGCAACTGACATATAAGAGTATAATTCACACCATGCTTATGTTCTTACAGGGAGTGAAGTCAGATGCGTCACAATAAAGCGATTTTGAATCTAGCATTTTTGATTTTGGTTTGGGGAATTAACTGGCCCTTATCCAAATTTGCACTTCAATATACGCCGCCGATCCTATTTGCCGGACTGCGCGCGCTCATCGGCGGATTGCTGCTTATCCTGGTGGCATTGCCGAAATATAAGGAATTACGGTTCCGGAAGAACTGGCCGATTTATCTCTTGTCCGCTTTGCTCAGCATCGTGCTTTATTATGGCGTTCAAACGATTGGGCTGCAATATACTCCTGCGGGCTTGTTTTCTGCGATTGTCTTTCTGCAGCCTGTACTGCTGGGCTTATTTTCGTGGTTGTGGCTGGGAGAGAGCATGACACGTCAAAAAATGCTCGGTTTATTGGTTGGATTTGCCGGGGTCGCTACGATGAGTTTGGGAGGATTGAGCGGGAATATTTCTGCGGTTGGCATCATCTTGGCGATTATCACGGCATTAACATGGGCGCTAGGCACCGTATATGTCAAAAAGATTGGTCATCAAGTGAATTCGCTCTGGCTCACCGCAATGCAGATCATGATCGGCGGCGTTATTTTGCTGGCAGGGGGATCGGGAGTCGAGAAGTGGTCGGCAATCGTATGGAATGCATCTTTTATTGCGGACACCGTGTTTATCGGCATTTTCGTTATCGCGCTTGGCTGGTTTGTGTATTTTAAATTGATCCATGAGGGTGAAGCAAGCAAGGTGGGTTCATATACCTTCCTGATTCCGTTGGTTTCTATTTTTACAAGCGTAATATTTCTGAATGAACATGTTACGCTGAACCTCATCATCGGTCTGGTACTGATTTTGGCCAGTATCATTCTCGTGAACGTCCGTTTCCGCAAATCGAAAGAAACCAGCGTAATCTGAATAGGTTTTCGTTCCGAAATAATCACTTGAAGCAGATTAAATAAAGCATGAATATAGCGCAGGCTCCCGAATCTACGGGGCTTGCGTTATTTGATTAAATTGCCAGGATTTGCCCAAGACTATGATACAAAAAAATATGCGAGATGATCTCCACCAAACCGCCGATCCAAAGATTCTCATCGATTTCTCATACTTTACTTTTATAATATTATCGTAATATTGCAATAAAGGAGAACATGATGAAGCGAATATTAATTATAGAGGACGAAAAGAGTTTGGTCCGTTTTATTCAGCTGGAGCTTGAGCATGAGCATTTTGAAGTAAGAGGGGTCAATGACGGAATCAGTGGCTTGCATCTGGCTTTATCGGAAGAGTGGAGTTTGATTTTACTGGATATCATGCTTCCGGGGATGGATGGTGTCGAGGTGTGCCGAAGAATCCGCGAGGTCAAGAGAACACCGGTGATCATGCTGACCGCCAGAGATCGTCTTGAGGACAGAATATCGGGGCTGGACAGCGGAGCCGATGATTATATAGCCAAGCCCTTCGATATTGAAGAGCTGCTGGCCCGCATGCGTGCCTTGTTCCGCCGTATTGAGATGGAAGATCGGCAAAGCCGCTCCATGATTACGTTTCGTGATTTGACGATGGATATGGATGCTCGAACGCTTTTACGGGCAGGCGAAGCCGTGGAGCTCACCAAGCGGGAGTTTGATCTCTTGGCTGTCTTCATGAAGCATCCGAATCTGGTGCAAACCAGAGATATGCTTCTGGATCTGGTATGGGGCTATGACTCGTTGGTCGAGACCAATGTAGTCGATGTGTATGTCCGATATTTGCGGAACAAGCTGGATGTGCCGGGTGAAGAGAGCATTATCCAGACCGTGCGGGGAATGGGATACGTGATGCGATGATGGAACGGTTAACCTTATTATTAAAAAGACTGCCGGTCATATGGAAACTAATGCTGGGTGCCACGCTTCTGATTTTCATGGTGTTTGCTACCTACAATTTTGCCCAGTACCTTGTGCTGAAGCAGTGGATGTTGAAACAGGAGCAGGACACGCTGCATAACATGATGTCCCAGGTCCAGGTTTATGTACAGGATAAGGCAAACTCGGAGGAAGCTTTTCAACTGAACGAGACGAAGTCCTATATGAGAAATATGATGGGCAAAAATCAGATGATCCGTATCATTGACGACAAGAACCACGAATTACTGCTCACGACGAATCATTTCAAGGCTGAATGGATTCAGCCGATGCACACACCGGAGAAGCAATTGCAGGATATTCGGCATGATGAGGATCATATTCTGGTATACCGGAGTCCGTTTGACTCAGGGAAAATAAAGGGCACCATAGAGATTGCGAGTAATTTGGAGACCTTTGACCACTTTAACAAGACATTGCTGCTGGTCATGGTTATTGGCGGAGTGATCGCCGTTGGTATCAGTGCGGTTATCGGATGGGCGATTGCCAAGCAATTTTTACGTCCGATCAAAGCACTGGCAGGTACGATCCAAAACGTAAAAGAGAACGGCCTCCAAGAGCGCGTTGAGAATATAGAGAATGGGGATGAACTCTCTGAGCTTGCCCGCCTGTTTAATGAGCTGATGGATCAACTCGAAGTGTCGTTCCGGCAGCAGCAGCAGTTTGTGGATGATGCATCCCATGAGCTTCGGACGCCGATTACGATTCTTGAAGGTCATTTGAATCTCCTAAACAGATGGGGAAAAAAGGATCCGGACGTGCTGGAAGAATCGCTTGGAGCTTCATTGCAGGAGGTCCGCAGACTGAAAGGCCTCGTACAAGAACTGCTTACCCTGACAAGGTCGGAAACCCGGCCATTGCCGGATCATGTGGAATACATTCGCATCGATCCGATTCTGAATCAAACGGTAAAGCGAATGGAAATACTGCACCCTGAATGGGTGTTTGATCTGCAATTGGAGCAAGGCTTGATGGTGAAAATAAATCCGCTGCATTTGGAACAAATCATGCTCATTGTCATCGAAAATGCCGTTAAATACTCGGATGGAGATCAACGGGTACACATTGCATCCCGCGTGATGCATGACAACATATCCATAACTGTACAAGACCACGGCATCGGCATCCCTTCGGAAGAGCTGCAGCATGTATTCGACCGGTTTTATCGGGTTGATAAAGCCCGCAACCGAGAAATCGGGGGCACGGGTTTGGGACTGTCGATAGCCAGAAATCTCGTGCAGCATTATCAAGGTGAGATTTCAATGACCAGTGTGGAGAATGAAGGCACCCGGGTGTCCATGACATTTCCGGCAGTTGCTGTCAGATGATTCGGCCCGAATCAGAAGTTCAATTCTCATTAATTTTTCATTTTTCTGCTGTAAGGTGAAAGGGTCCGGTACTTCCGGACCAATAGAACCAGGCAGAAGGAGAATGGAGCAATGAATTTCAATCAGATGGATTATCAGTTATTTCATGCGATGAATGAGTGGGGAAGAACGGCTTCCTTTTTAAATCCGGTCATGCGGTTGTTGGCCAACGATGCATTTTACCTGTTTTTTATCGGATTATTGGTTTACTGGTTCATAAGAAATGAAAACAACCGGAAAATGGTTGCGGAATCGGTTATCGCCGCATGTGCAGGGCTGACGATCAGCTGGATTCTGGGACATCTGTTTTACCGAGACAGACCCTTTGTGTCACATACCGTTCTTCAGTTGATCGACCACCCGGCTAACGCGTCCTTTCCTAGCGATCATGCACTGGGCGCATTTGTAATTGCCGCTGCGATTGCCATGTATCGAAAGAAGGACGGCATGATTTGGTTGATATTGGCAGCCCTGATCGCCTTCTCCAGGGTGTGGACGGGCGTGCATTATCCAACGGATGTTCTTGCCGGAGCGCTGATCGGTATTTTGGTTGCCGCAGGCGTACATTGGGCAATAAGCCATTCCTTCACTTTATCCCGCTGGCTTCAAGCTTGTATACAATTCTATGAAAAGTACGAAACGAAAATCTGGCCGCAGCATTCGAAAAATGAACCGCGTGCAACCGCACAGGAGAAGCGATTGTAATTCGTTAAGCTTTGCTCTCATCAGTCCATTCGGCTTACAGAAGGGGGAGTATTCGAATGAATGAACATCTTGAAGATATGGATGTGTTTCTGCAGACGATGCACCAGTTGGAGGATCAAATCATTAAGCTGATTCGAAGCTCTGATCTATCGGAGAGACAGCAGCAATTTATTCTGAATCACATTCTGGTCATCCCCGGCAAGGAATCATGCTTCGATTAGACGGAGAAATCTGAAACATGGAGAAGGCAGAGGCCAATGGCCCTGCCTTCTTGCTTTAATGGAGGAGCTTGCCGTAATCCTTGACACCTCGAGGATATTCTTCCCATGGCATATCCGAATATGCATCTTTTGGAAGTAGCCGTTCCTTTGATTATTATATTTACGCGAACAAACGTTCCTGATATAATGAGGTCAGCAGCTTTGTCATTACATACGTTGAAAAATGAATAGCGGGGATGGGATAAGAATGAATAATACGGCCTTTCTTGTCATTGACGTACAGGTTGCCATGTTTCCGGAGTCGGATCCGGTATACAACGCGAATAAGCTCTTGGAACGGATCAAAGGATTAATCGAACAGGCAAGAGCCCATCAGGTGCCGGTCATCTATGTGCAGCATAATGAAGGGCCTGGTGAACAGCTGGAATCCCATACGCCCGACTGGGAGATTCATTCAGACATTGCACCGGATCCGGGGGACGTCATCATACAGAAATATGTACCGAATTCCTTTCATGAGACGGGCCTTCAGGAAGTGCTTGCCGACAAAGGCATAGATCGTCTTGTAATCGCAGGTATACAAACGGATATTTGTGTCGAAGCAACCACTCAAAAAGCAAGCGAGCTCGGGTATGTTGTGACCGTTGTGGAGGATGCTCACGGCACATGGGCGCAGGGAGGAAAAAGCGCGGAAGAAATCATCGCGGATTATAACGATCAATTCCGGGCTTATGCCGAATTGAAGCCGGCTTCGGACATCAATTTCGCTTGATGGGAGGACTGCCGGTTCGTGGATGAGAACATCTGATACCCAGAAATAAAATGAAATGATATACTATGTGAAACTTTGAAAAGGGGATGTTTTCATGTCGCAGCGGCCATCAAGCACAGAATATAATTCTTATTTCGATAGGTATATCCGTTTGGTTCCGGACGGGCATGTGACCGATATCCTGGAGAATTCGCTTCAAGAGACAAGTAAACTCTATTCGTCTTTGACCAAGGACCAGGCCGATTTTCGACATGCTCCTGACAAATGGAGCCTCAAGGAAGTCCTGGGTCATATTACAGACAATGAACGGATCATGAGTTATCGTCTGCTTCGGATCGCTAGGGGTGATCAAACTCCCTTACCCGGATATGATCAGGACGAACTGATGAAGGTAGCTGCTTTTGATGCTTGCCAACTTACGAATTTGGTCGACGAATATCGGCTTGTCCGCCAATCGACGCTGGCTCTGCTTCGTGGACTGCCTTCGGAAGCATGGACTCGAACGGGAACGGTCGGTGGACGCGAATCCTCTGCTCGAGCTTGGGCATACATCATGGCTGGACATGAGCTTCATCATATGAACGTGATTCGGGATAAATATCTGCGCTAATGTCATTCGACTGTCAGTGTTTCGGCATCGAAGAGAAGAGAAAGAGCAGATGAAAGCCGGAATCATCGCGAACGGGATGCTCAATCGAGATCATCCCGTTTTTGCTGTGCAAACCAGAAGGTTGAATATCAAAATCTTGCTTTTCTATTCCTAAAAACCTTCTTCGAGCGAAAATTCAGGATATACTGTCGATAAAGAGGTGATCATTATGCCGGATTTAGAGGCCCCGGAAATGCTGACGGAGGAGAAATGGGAGGCCATCGTCCACAACGATGAATCTTATGATTTCAAGTTTTTCTATGCCGTCAAATCAACGGGCATATTCTGCAGGCCATCCTGCAAATCCAAGGTGCCCAACCGAGAGAACGTTCGGATATTCCGGAACGCGGAGCAGGCGATACGGGAAGAATTCCGGCCTTGCAAGCGCTGCAAGCCTACGGGAGAGCGGCTGCCGGACAGAGAATGGGTCGAGGTTATGACTCAATACATGGACCAGAACTTTGCCGAGCCGCTTAGCTTAACCGAGCTGGCAGAGGTTTGCCATGGCAGCCCGTATCACTTGCATCGGACGTTCAAAAAGGTAATGCATATGACTCCTGCAGAATACATGCAAAACATTCGGATTGGCAAAGCGAAAGACTATTTGCGAAATACCGGCAAAACCGCCGCGGAGATCGGCATGCTGGTTGGATTTCAGCATACCTCGTACTTCATTACGGTGTTCAAGAAAATGACAGGGGTTACGCCAACTGAATATAGGCAGCAGAGAGTTGAAGAAGGAAATGAAGATGGAGGTGCTTAAGGCATGAATAGACTTCAGAGCAACACGATTCACTGGACTCTGCTTGATTATGAAGATTGGAAGATGCATCTTGCCGCGACGAACCGGGGGCTTTGTTATGTCGGAACGGCGAATAAGCCGTATGAGGAAATGGAAGCATGGATTCGGAAGCATTTCAAGGCGGCAACGCTGGAACATAATGACGAGTACATGAATCCCTACGCTGATGAACTGAGTGCATATTTGGCAGGGGAACTTGTTGACTTCACCATTTCATTCGATTTGGCGGGGACTTCATTTCAAAGATCCGTGTGGGATGCACTTTGCGCAATTCCCTACGGGAGCACATGCTCTTATTCGGAGATCGCTCATCAAATCGGCAAACCTGATTCGGTGCGGGCGGTCGGGACAGCCATCGGCGCGAATCCGGTTCTAATCTCGGTCCCCTGTCATCGCGTCATCGGAAAAAACGGCAACCTTACCGGTTATAGAGGCGGTTTGGATATGAAAACCCGCCTGCTGGATCTGGAAAAGTCAAAGACCGGAGAGCACGTACATGGATAAGCGACTCTCCGAACGAATCGCAGCGCTGGATTGGACGAGTCTTCATCGCAGCATGGATGAACAGGGATTTGCCCTTTTTCCCCCGATACTGGATGAGTTGGAATGCGCGCAGCTTGCGGATTCCTACGAGGACGAGCCGCTATATAGAAAGACCATTGACATGAAGAGATACCGCTTTGGTGCCGGAGAGTACAAATATTATCAGGCACCTCTGCCGGATATTCCGCAGCAGCTTAGGCAGGGATTCTATCCCGAACTTGCGCAAGCCGCCAATCGCTGGTTGAACCAGCTTGGCAAACCTCCCCGTTATCCGGATTCTCTTCAGAACTTTCTGGAGGAATGCCATGCAGCCGGCCAAACTCGTTCAACTCCGCTCATACTGAAATATGAAGCCGAGGGCTACAACTGTCTTCATCAGGATTTGTATGGAGAGATCTACTTCCCTTTTCAAGTCCTGCTGGTATTGAATCAACAAGGAGCCGATTATGAAGGCGGGGAATTTCTGCTGGTTGAACAGCGTCCCCGCGCGCAAAGCAGAGGGCATGTGATTCGGCTTGACCGGGGCGCAGGCGTCATATTTCCGACCCAAATGCGTCCGGTACAAGGCACCAGAGGGCATTACCAAGCCAAATTGCGGCATGGGGTAGGGACCATTACTTCGGGAACGCGGTATAGCTTGGGGATTATTTTTCATGACGCGACATGACTCCGTATTGAATGAGACCAAGGAGGCATTATGGCATACACGCTTGAATATAAAACTCCCAAATCGATGATGAACAAAGGCACAGGCTTTCTCACCGGCTACAGTCATTCATTAAATCCCTATGCAGGCTGTTCGTTCGGCTGCTCTTATTGTTACGTAAGGCAGATGCCGGTCTCTACTTTCCGCGGAAAGCCTTGGGGGACCTGGGTTGATGTTAAGGAGACTGCTGCTGATGTGTTCTGCCATGAGCTGCGGCGGGCGAAAGCCAAAGGAAGGGTTACGATTTTCATGTCTTCAAGCACCGACCCGTACCAGCCTGCGGAAGCCAAGGAACGTGTTACCCGTTCTTTGCTCGAAGTCATGGTAGAAGACCCGCCTGATTTTTTACTGGTACAGACACGAAGTCCGCTCGTGCAAAGAGATACGGATTTGTTGCTCCGGCTTGGCGATCGCGTCAGGGTCAGCATGACCGTCGAAACCGACCGTGAGGATATCAGACGTCATTTTACACCGGGAACGCCTCCGATTGAAGCCAGGATAAGGACACTTCAGCAGCTAAGGGAAGCCGGCGTGCCGGCTCAAGCCACCATTGCCCCTGTCCTGCCAAGCACTGAGAATTTCCCTGAAAGGCTCCGTCCTCTTGTGGATCGCATCTGCATAGACGATTATTTCATGGGGGACGGCAGCGGAGGCAAGCGGACGCAAAGACTAGGCATGAGAAGGATTTATTGCGAAATCGGTATGGAGGAATGGTATCATCCCGATGCTTATCGGAAGGTGTATGAACGTTTTGCAGCGGTTTTTCCGCCGGACAGCGTTCGTATAAGCCAAGATGGCTTTGAGCCCTGAACCGTGAGCCATTTGATTTGTTCATTATCCATCAGAAGGGCGGTCTTGTGATTTGACGATCGAAACATCATTTTTTTCTTATGGAGATACAGAAATCAGAGCCCTGCAAGCAGCGGATGATGTGCTGGGAGCAGCCATGAAGCGGATTGGAAAAGTGGAACGGACCACCATGCCGGATTTGTTTACGGCATTGATCTACGCAATAGTGGGACAGCTGATTTCGGTCAAGGCTGCCGAGGCCGTTTGGGGCAGGCTCCGGGATCAGTTGGGTGAAATTACGCCGTATTCTATAGCTATTCAGACGCCAGATATCATTCAATCATGTGGACTGACTCAGAAGAAGGCGTCATGCATTCATCAACTGGCATCCCGAATTGAACATAACCAATTTGATTTGAAAAGACTGATTCTACTGTCTGATGAGGAAGTGATCAGGGAACTGACATCTTTTGATGGAATCGGAAGATGGACGGCCGAGATGCTGCTTCTGCATTCCCTCCAACGTCCCGATGTGGTCAGTTGGGGGGATATTGCCATTCGGCGCGGTATGATGAAGCTGTACGGGCTCCGAGACATGGACAAGAAGAAGTTTGATCAGTACCGTCAGCGATATTCACCATACGGGTCTGTCGCCTCAATTTATCTTTGGAAAATATCCTATGAGTAAATGTATCGTATTTAATGCTACCAAGTAAGGAGTATACAGATGGCAGTAAGTGTGCGTGAACAACTATTTTCCTTGGCAGATGAAGAATACCGGAAATTTTCTGCGGCGCTGATCCCCAATATCTCGAATGTACTTGGTGTCAGACTCCCGGAGCTGCGCAAGTTGGCGAAGCAGATTGCTAAAGGGGACTGGCGAAATTATTTGAAGGAAGCGGATAGCGATTATTTCGAAGAGATCATGCTTCAAGGCATGTTGATTGAATATGTAAAAGAAGATGTCGATGTGAAGCTGAAGTATGTAGCCGCATTTGTACCCAAAATAGATAATTGGTCGGTATGTGACAGCTTCTGCACAGGTTTGAAATTTGCCAAAACCAATCAGGAGATAGTGTGGGAATTTCTTCAGCCCTATCTGAATTCCTCGCTGGAATATGAAATCCGGTTTGGCATTGTCATGCTGTTGGATTATTTTATAGACGTATTATATATCGATAGAGTGCTTCAAGTTTTGGATACGATTAAACATGAAGGATATTACGTTAAGATGGCTGCAGCGTGGGCATTGTCCATATGCTATATTAAGCTGCCCGAATCAACGATGGCTTATTTTACGACATGCAGCATTGATGATTTTACATTCAATAAGGCATTGCAGAAAATAACGGAATCATATCGTGTTGATCCAGAGACTAAAAAGCTGATTCGGAGTATGAAACGCAAGGCAACCACTGAATAAAAGGCAAGGCCGATAAAATAAATTAAGATGGGTTTTAGGTTATGCAACTTCTTTGATGAAGAAACCGTCAAAAGGACAGATGAAAAATCATCCAAATAGGGGGCGGGATCATGAAAAAGTTAGCAGGCATTGCTGTGATGAGCGTATTATTATCCACGCTGTTGCAACCGCAGCATATATTCGCAGCTGATGGTTTTAAAGACCTGGACCAAACGAATTACAAAACGCAAATTGAGGCATTGAAGCTGAAAGGTTTCCTGCATGGGGTAAATAACGAGGAATTCAAGCCGCAAGCGGAGTTAACCAATGCACAGGGGATCCAGCTGATCGTGGATTCCATGCAGCTGAGCCTGGCTGCCATTGATTTCAACAAAGCGCCTGAAGCTGAAGGTCTGTTCAGCAAGATTCGTAATGATGCTTGGTATGCTCAAGCATTCATTAACGGGTATTATAACGGACTGGATATCCCTGCCGATATCGACCCGCAAAAGCCGATGACCAAGGAGCAGTTTACGCATTATCTGGTTCAGGCACTTGAAAAAACAGGACAATTTCCGCTGATCAAAATCTTTATTCAGATCCATGATGAACAGGATATCACTCCCGGATATCAAGGAACCATTCAGCGGTCGCTCATTTACAAGTTTACCACGCTGGATGACCAACAGAATTTCAATCCGAAGCAAGTGATGAAGAGGGACCAGGCTGCGGGAATGGTCTACGAGGCTGTCAAATTTGCAGAAGACCATAAGAATTCCGCTATTCAGCCATAAACAATGATTCCAAGGGGTACCCTATGAATGAATATGAGGGACAGTTGAATTTGATATGAATCTGCGTAACTTGAGTCAATGAACCAAGTAGATTAATCCATGCATTTTCCTTGATGAAATCATAGAATATCTTGAAATCGTTGATAGGAGGTGCTTGGGTATGTCTGAGGTAGGTGGAGCTTTCCGTAATCCTGGCGCAATTCTTGTATTGTTTATCTTGCTGGTCATCATTTTGGCTTCTGGATGTTTTGGAGTTTAAGATACGTTGAGCGATTTACAAAAAAAGGCTGATTCTTCAAAATTGAAGATCAGCCTTTTTGAGTTGTTTATTGTTAACGTTTAAATTTTGATTTGTTTAACGGATTCCCGTAACTTGTGAGTCATTTCATTCATTTCACCAGCGGATTTCGCGAAATATCGGACAATATCGAGCTGTTTGTTGGTCAAATGTCCGATATGGGATATTTGCTCCGAAGTGCTATTCGCTATTCCGGCGACTTCGCTGACAGCTGCCGCGACTTCCTCGGAGCGGGCCGTCATTTGCTCGGTAGATACGGAGATATCTTGAATCTGTTCGTTAACGATACCGAACATTTGAACGACATCGGAAAAGGAGGTTTCCGCTTCTTCAGATATACCGGTGCCTGCCATTACCTCAAGTGATCCTTTTGCCATTGCATCGCTGATCTGTAGGGTTTCATGTTCGATGTTCATTAGAAGCGAAGCTATTTTTTGGGCTGCAAGCGAAGCTTCTTCCGCTAGTTTTCCTACTTCGCCGGCAACCACAGCAAAACCTGATCCGTGTTCTCCTGCATGAGCCGCCTCGATGGATGCATTGAGCGCTAGAAGCTTTGTCTGACTTGCAATACCTGAGATCGACTTCAGACTATCTTCAATCTGGGAGGAATATTCCTGCAGCACGGCAACTCTTCTGACTGTTTCGTCGGTTGCTGAGGAGATGGATACGATTTGACGGTTCATGAGACCGATTTTATCCCTGCCCAGGTTAGCGTTTTGAAGGGCTTTGAAGGATGCATTCGACACGGTGGCGGAAGCCTCGGAAATGCGCTGCAGCGAATCCGAAATTTCCTCCATGGAACGGGCACCCTCATCAGAGCTGATTCGCTGCGTATTGGCGCCTCCGGCTACATGATGTGCAGTTTCACTGACCCGAGTATTCATCTCAAGCAGTTCAGTAGATTCCGAAGCGATTCGATCAGAGGCAGCGACAAGCTGCTCGGACAAGCTGGCAACATCAGACACGATTCCGCCTACAATGGCATTCAGATTGGTGGACATGGTCATCATGGCGTGATACATCGTTCCAACTTCATCTTTGCTTTTGACCGGATGTGCAAGTAGAAGGCGGTTTGCTGATGCGAACTCGCCCGCAGCAACCTGTTCCGCGCTTGCTGCGATCCATTTCAGCGGACGGATGGCACGGATCAGCAGTGTAAAGATAAGCGTCATGGCGGCCAAGGTAACGATAAACATCAAAACATAAAACGGGATGCTTTTCCGGATCACGCTAGCCGAGATGCTGTCTATTACGTCAGCCTGCGTATCAATTCCCAATACACCAAGGACAGAACCATCCGGTCTCTTAATGGGCACATAGGAAGATATGTATTTTCCGTACTGAGGGTTATCGATAAGATCCGAACTTGCTGCTTGTCCTTTTAATAGTTCTTGAATGGCCTGGGTTGGTATATCTGTGATTTCATTAATTGGTGAAGCTGTACTGGATCCTTTGGGTTGTCCGTCGATCATTAAGAGCGGCTGCAGCTTCTCGTCGATTCGTACCAAATACACATAGAGAGCTCCGATTTCCGAACGGAAATGGTTCAATTCATTGCGGATAGACCAATAGGTTTCATTTTCTGCCGGGTGGCTTAAAAACCGATCAACCTGTTCTGTATCCAGCAGGGAGGCGTAGTTCTCTGCGATCCGGATTCCATAGCTAGTAATAACATCATTAGCTGCGGTCTTCGTATTCATGATTTGCAGCCTGATGTATCCAGCTGACAAGCACAGAATGATCACCATCACCGCAATTGCAATCCGTAAAGCCAGTTTCCTTTGAATTCGTATAAGCCATTTCATCTTGTTGCATCAAGCTCCTTTTACCTATATATAGCTATCGATGTGCAATCTCATATTTTTCGACAAAATTCATATATTTCCTTCTTTTCCTCAGCCAAAGGGTGACAGATCTGTGTCATTCCGGGTTTAATTTGTGTTTTTCATTTGTTTTTAAGATAATTATCGTATACTGTTCACCTAGAAAAGCTGGGGAGAGGGTGTATCGTGCGTCAGTATTTCATACCCTCCAAACGGATCGGAGCCGTACTGCTCGTGCTTCTGTTTGGTGGATTTATTCTTAATTTCATTATGCAGGCAGCCTCATTAAATATGAATATCGTCAGTGTATTCAACTGGATTTCGCAATATTATTGGCTGTATATTTCGGGAAGCTTGTTTTTCTTTTTCGTTCTGCTCATTTTTAGCGCCATCATTCCGAATGTCTATTCAGGTGCACTGTTAGCATTTGTGGTGTGTTTTATTTTGGCGATTGCCAATTATAAAAAACAAGGAACTACCGGAGAGCCGTTGTTTCCCTGGGATTTGATGCAGGTCAAAAATGCGCAGGAAATGAGCAAAATTACGAAAGGCATGATTTCGCCGTATGCAGTGATCGGAACTATTATAATGGTTGCTGTGCTTGTTTATGTCATTTATAAGCTGCCGAAAGTGAAGATTCAACTGCCGCTCCGTTTTCTAATGATCGTCATATCCGTGGCCATTATTGGAGGATTCGTCCAAATGGTAGGAGGTCAGTCGGTACTCGCCACGTCGATGAAGTATCAAAATATACCGTGGAATCAAAAGGTGAACTATGCCCAGAACGGGTTTGTGTACGCCTTTGCTGGCAATCTTAATCAGAACCTGATGGAAAAACCGGACGGATACAGCAAAGCTGCCATCGAAGAGATCTCCAAAAAATATAGCGCATGGCCAGGCCAAGTCTCCGGAAAAGCACCGTCAGAGCAGCCTAATATCATGTTTATGATGGACGAAGCCTTCTTTGACCCGACCCGCCTGCCAACCTATACGATGAGTGAAGATCCGCTGAAATTTATTCATCAGGTGCAGCAATCAACACCGTCAGGCTTTATGCTGTCCCCTGAATTTGGCGGAAATACGGCGAATATCGAGTTTGAAGCTTTAACGGGCTTGTCGATGTACTTTTTGAAAGACGGTTCTATTCCATATCAGCAAAGAATCGTTAAAATGTCTTCCTTGCCGTCCATCGTGAGCATTCTCAAAGAGAGAGGGTATAAGGCAGAGGCGCTTCATCCTTTTGACGATACGTTCTACAACCGCAATCGCGTCTATCCCATTATGGGCTTTGACCGGTTCACGAGCGAAAAGGACTTGCAGGATGCCCAGCGTTTCACCCCGAACGGTTACATTTCGGATATGTTTGCCGTGAAGGAAGCCGTGAGGGAGCTGCAAAATTCCGATGATCCGACATTCCTTCATCTGGTGACCATGCAAAACCATTTTCCGTTCACCAAAGGCCTGAATGGCTCCAATACGATCAACGTGGAGGGAGTCAAACCCGAATATAAGGATGAGCTGGAAACCTACGTGCATGATACCAAGCTGACGGATGAGGCACTGGCTTACTTGAGCGAACAGCTCAAAACCATCAAGAGACCTACGATCGTCGCATTCTGGGGAGATCATTTACCGGCATTGTCTGCAGGCATATATACGCAGGCAGGCTGGGACGATAAACCGAGATTGAAGCATGAGACCAAGCTGCTGTATATGGCAAACTTCGATATTGGCAAACAATCCGTAGGCACGCTCAGTCCCGCTTATATCGGACCTACCATTTTTCAGCTTAGCGGTCAACCAATGCCTCCGTATTACAGACTGTTGGAAAAGATCAAATCGGAAATTCCGGGACTCAGCAAACATGTGCTGATCGGTTCGTCAGGTGAATTTTCGCAGTTGAATGCCGAGCAGACCTCGCTTCTGGATGATTATCGCATGATAGAATACGACATACTGGAGGGAGACAATTACTCGAAAGATCTGCTGTTCTAACAAGGTATGACATATTAGCCCGCCCATAAGGCGGGTTTTCTGCAATGAAAATGACAGCCAGCAAAACATCTTGATGAAGGAGGTTTTTTATTTTGGAAATCAAAGGAATACATCATGTCTCGGCCTTAACCACGAATGCGCCCGAAAATTTTGATTTTTACACGAATGTGCTGGGTATGCGACTGGTGAAAAAGACCGTCAACCAGGACGAGCCCTCCATGTACCATTTGTTCTATGCCGATGAGAAAGGGAGTCCGGGGACGGACTTGACCTTTTTTGAGATTCCGATGCTTGCGCGAAACTATGAGGGAACCAACAGCATATCGGCAGTATCTCTTCGGGTTCCGAATGACGCCGCTTTGATGTTTTGGGCAAAACGTCTCGAAGAACATGGGATCGAGCATGAACCCATCACCGAACGCGGCGGCAGAGCCACTTTGGCTTTTCGGGATTTTGAACAACAGCGCTTGATCCTTGTATCCGATGAGAATAATATCGGCGTTCCGGGAGGACAGCCATGGGAACGAAGTACGGTTTCGGAAGAACATGGCATCTACGGACTGGGTCCCGTGAAGATTACGGTGAGAGAGGCTGCTCCATCTGTGGATGTATTGGTGAACATCTTGGGATTTCGAGAAAAAGGACATTTTCCGTCAACGTCACTTGGTCAACCGGATATTCGGGTGTTCGAGGCGGGGGAAGGAGGGAGCGGGGCTGAGATCCATGTGGAAGAAAGAGCCGATCTTCCAGTGGAACGACCCGGCCGCGGAAGTGTGCATCATGTTGCTTTTCGCGTAGACAATGAAGAAGAGCTTCGCAAATGGATCCAGCGGATTGACGAAGCGGGGTTTCAGAACTCCGGGTTTGTCGACCGGTATTACTTTCGCTCCCTATACTTTAGAGAGCCTAATGGCATTTTGTATGAGCTGGCTACCGATGGTCCCGGATTCGCTACGGATGAGGATGTCAGCACGCTGGGAGAGTCGCTGGCGTTACCGCCATTTCTGGAGTCTCACAGGGAGCAGATTGAGAAGCTCTTAAAGCCTCTGAATACGAAAGCTTAACTTAGAGATACGGAAAGCCTTAGCCCGGTAACCAGAACCGGAACTAAGGCTTTCTTTGGTCTCAACATCACGAATCTATTAATATCTATGTTTTTTTGATAAGAATATACTGTCTTTCCTGCCATACAAATCGTTCTCCCAATTCAAACGAATGGATATCCAGCTCAAGGTCAAGGCGATGATCTTGCGGCTCCTCGAAGCTGCCCTTACCATCATCCCACCCTGCATAGAGCTCGATCTCACTCCCCCGTTCAAGATTCAGGTCCAAATAAGCGAATAGTTCTTGAATGCACTTGCGGGCTCTGAGGTGCATTTCAGGATAAAATTCGGGCTGTGTCGTGTCCAATTCGAAGGAGCCTCCGTCGTGTCTCTCGTCACACCTCCCTTTCGAAAGCTACGATCCACTCGCCCTGAATAGCGGCATATCCCGTATCGCCTTCAGCAACGAGTCCATACAACCTTTTCACGTCCAGATATTCCTGTCTTTCACCATTGTCGAATTCCAATGTAATGTAGTAATACGTTCTGGAAGAATGTACATTTCCGTTAGCGCCACCTGTATGATGGCGAGTATCCATCCGTTTGGAGATAATTCGGACATAGGTGGATGTGCGCGGCGAACGGGCATTTTTGAAATATCTCGCTCCATTAAGAATCAAAATGACGATCATCACGATGAATCCAATGGCTATGAGCGTTGGAACGAGCGTAAACATAAAACCAAAGTCAGGGCCGGGGGAAACCATGTTGCGGCAATGCCTCCTGTCTTCATGTGGATGGGTAAAGATACGGTATTATTACAATCTATGTTTCATCATTTTCCTGCGTAACAATTCGGTTCATACATAAGACGTTTCTTTTCAACAAAAGTTTTATTATTCGTTGCTTCGCACACCAGGAAATCCCATTTATATGATATGATTTACGTATCAATGTATACGCGGGAGGGAGAATCATGCCACACAGAAGTCTCAATGGAATTCAGATTTATTATGAGGAAAAGGGAAGCGGAGAACCCTTGCTGCTGCTTCATGGGTTGGGTATGAATATACTTGCCCATGTACAGGAGATGGAGGCATTGGCGCAACAAAACCGTGTGATTGCGATGGACGCGCGCGGACACGGTAAATCCGATAAGCCTTCAATGTACACACTTCAGGACCATATTGATGATGTAATCGCATTATTGGATGAATTGCATATCGAGAAGACCATTTTGCTCGGCGGCTCGATGGGGAGCTACATCGCACAGGGTGTGGCAATGGCCGTACCGGAGCGAATTCACAAATTGATCCTGGTTGCGGCCAAGTCTAACGGCAAAACCTCCTCAATGGCACGGATGATGGCAGAGCATGAGAAGGAAACGGCAGGAATGGAGGTATATGAGAAAATTCAGCTACTCTCCAAGTACATGTTCCACAGACTTGATCGTGTAGGTATATGGATGAATGATTTCAATCAAACATGCCCGGCACCTACGGAAGCCCAGCAGATGGCTGCGAACAAAGCACTGGAAGGCTTCGATTTCAGGCCGGACTTACACCGCATCACGGCAAGAACGCTGGTCATTGGCGGAGCCCACGACGGATTGAATCCGCCCGATGAAGGCAGAGTGATTGCCTCGCTTATCCCGAAGGCCGTATTCGTTGAATTCGATCAGTCGGGCCATGCGCCGAATATCGAAGAACCGGATCGGTTTCTGGAGACCGTGAATCATTTTTTGAAGACTTCTGAACCTATGGATGTTGCTCATCTCTTGGAGATATACCGGGACCATTTAACAGTGTTCTCCCCGGAACAGCTCGAGCTCAGGATGAATGGAAAGGCTTGGACGCTTGGACAATTATATGATCATGTCATCGAGGTCGCGCTGGAGTATCTTGCGAATGCAGAAGCCTGCATGAATGCGACCGGCGAGGATTCTGGAGAGAAGACGAATGCTGGAATCGTTTTGTTCAAGCTTGGAGGGTTTCCACCCGTTAAAATCAAATTACCTGAAGAATGGGATCATCCGGCCGCTGGCCTTAGCAAGAAGGAACTGGCTGAAGGATTGGAACAAGTTAAGGAAAAGGTAGTCGATTGGATGGAGAAAGCGAAGACCGTTCCTCCGGGTCAAAAAGTATTGCATGACGGATTCGGGTGGCTAAACTCGCAGGAGTGGGTTGAACTAGTTGAAATGCATTTCCGTCACCACTTACGCCAACTCGGTGAATTTGAAGCGATGCTGGGCATTGCACCGAATCAGATCAAGTCCAGCAGATTACAGAGCTCGACCAATTGATGAACGCCAAGCAACTGCTGGCGCAATCGCTC
This sequence comes from Paenibacillus dendrobii, assembly GCF_009807035.1. GTDB lineage: Bacteria > Bacillota > Bacilli > Paenibacillales > Paenibacillaceae > Paenibacillus_AQ > Paenibacillus_AQ dendrobii. The sequence continues at coordinate 1,161,778 of NZ_WUBI01000001.1, read as the reverse complement.
ATGGATGGTGCGGATCGCATCCTCCGTGAGCTTTTTGGCTTGCTCAATATTCTGATGATCCAAAGCCATCACAATATCTTTCATGCTTTTAAGAAAATAAACCGTAGTGCGCAGCGTACGAATAAGCAGAATCTTGCGTATTTCGGCAGGCGTAAATACCCGGTAACCATTGTTTGGATCCCTTTTTGAGCGTAACAAGCCTTCCTTCTCCCAGTGGCGAATTGCCGAGGTAGTGACACCCGCGAAAACGGCTGCTTCACCAATGGTCATTTCGTTTTTCAACTTTTGCTGGGGAAGAGAGGGAAGTTCGAGCTGTAGCAAAAGAGCCAGGGTTTGATCTGCTGCTGCTTTCTCTTGATAAAGCTCCGATTGTCGTTTATTCACCAGCCAAAAAGCCGTGTCCGCGTCATTGTGCTGAATGCTGCGGAGAACATCGCATGTCACCCGAACCCCGAAACCGGGAAACATGGAGCGCACACAGCGGAAATATGCGAAATGAACGTCAGTATACAACCGATATCCGTTGGCTGCCCGATCGGGAGAAGGGATGATACCCCAGGATTCATAATGGCGCAGCGCGCTTGTACTGATATGTAATTCTCTAGCGATCTCGCTTGGCTTGTAATATTTCTCCATGCAGGTCCTCCTTGAAAACGGCTCTTTCGCCCAACACTATATCAGAAGAGGCAGTCACCGGCAAATCTTATCATAAAACCTTGAAGTTGCAAGATAAGGTTATGCCCGGACAGATGTAGGACGGAACGTCATAGAAGCTTGGGACCTTCTCACTTGCATGAATGTTGTAAAGTGAATGTATATCCTGCGTTATGCCAAGGAGGACAAGAAGATGAATGTCATAAATGAAACCCCCGGTTTAGAGGAGTTTGTTGAGTTAAGATTTGCTGCAGGTGCTGAACCCGTGAGTCATCAAGCATTAAAGAACGGCCTTGATCATTCGGTTTATGTAGCGACAGTCCGGGACGAGCGGTCTGTACTGATCGGGACGGGCAGAATCATAGGCGATGGCGGATGTTATTATCAGATCGTAGATCTTTTCATACATCCAGATCAAAAAGAGCATGGTTTGGAAGAGGTTATATTGAGCAATCTGCTCGACTTTCTGCATGAGTATGCATCCGCCGATGCAACCATCATGGTCATGTCGGATGTGGCTGGGATGAAGTGGTATCAAAAGCAAGGATTCAAGCTTGTATATCCGGATTATTACGGTATGACCCGAAAAGTTGGCCGGCATTCAGCAATATCCGATATCTAATAGTCATGTTCATGCGTGCACCTCCAATAACCTTTGGCATTGGAGGTGTTCGCCATGACACGATGTACATCATTGTGGCTAAAGTGATAACAAGTTTTTGACGTATCCCGGGTTGCAGAACTATCGTTGATCCTGCCATCCATTTCCTATATATTGGCGTTGTTGCATGTGATGCGGATCAGGATTGCTGTTATTCGAAGGTTTGCAATTACTTGGAGGACCAATGACAACCGTATCCGTGATCGGTGCCAACGTTTCTTTGACCTGAGCTTCATTCAAACAATAAGTATGGGCTAAAATCTCAGCAGGGGTCAGGCGAAGCAGGTCCGAACCGGCAATGAATTCTGGAACCGGAGCATCGAAAATGGCCAAAATATGCGTATTGTCCACCGTCGCGATTTCATAATGCCACCAGCCTTGCGGTACATTAGCGACTTGGCCTGGAGTAACCGGAATGTTAATCAGCTTCTTGGTGAAGGGATTGACCAGAGATACGACGGCTGCACCGGATATCAAGTACACCAGTTCGGAAGCATTCTGATGGATATGCGGCTCAACAACGTTGGATCTGCTCAAAAATATGTCCAAGAGGGAAACGTTGCCGAGCGTATTCAGCTGCTTAACAGAAAGAGCGTTGATATAGTTTTGATCATCTTTTTTAAACATTGGATTATTTCTCAGATCGTACGAGAACTGAACTGACGGTGATGTGAAATCCATGTACGAAATCATGCTTTTGCTTCACGTCCTTCATGCGTTATGGGTATTTGCCTTCGTGGGTTATCATATGCGCAACCTGTGCGAATGTCCCTGTTTCCATCTCCATTCCCTTTAAAAGATAGAAATGGTATCTCTGGAAGTGATATAGTAAATCTAGTATTCTATGAATACAAATCTATCACTAGATAACAGGAGAACCAAAATATGAAGGTATTAGGAAAGTTACTTCTAAGTTCTGTCATTTTCGCTGGATCTTTGTCTGTTGTTCCTCTGCATAAGACAGAGGCAGCCGCCGGAAAAGTAAGCATCATGCTGGATGGCTACGCGCTTCCTTTTCCAGTGCAGCCAACGGTTATCAAAGGAACGACGATGGTTCCATTCCGTGCTATTTCCGAGGCGCTGGGCATTCAAGTCATTTGGAATCAAAAGGAGCAAAAGATAACAGCAACGAAGGTTAAAGGTGGAGAAGCGAAGCAGGTTGTCTTGAAAATAGGAAGTAAAAACGCTCTGGTAGACGGAAACACAACGACATTATCCATTGCACCGCAGACCATACAAAACAGTACGATGATTCCGCTGAGCTTTTTCAGCCAGCAATTCGGAGCAGCCGTTGCCTGGGATCAGCCGTCGCAGACGGTATCCATTACTTCGCCGCAAAAAGATATGTATACGATGGGCTTTTATGCTTTATCTTCCTATGATGAACGGGCATATATTCCTTCTTTTGACGCCATCTCCTTTGGCTGGAGCCGAATTGATACCAATGGCCAGTTTACGATTGAAGGGAAAGAGTATAAATGGCCTCAGGCAGCTGGCGATGTTACACCGGAATCCATTATCCAAGATGCGGATCAGCAGGATACTTCGCCTTATTTGATGGTATATTCGGTTGACTCTAGTCTAGAGCTGACTAAGAATCTGGAAGATGCGGCGCTACAGGAAAATACGACTTCGCAAATCGTTGCCACGGCATCCGAGAAAGGCTTCAAGGGAATTGCGCTTGATTTGGAGGGACTGGGCTTATCCGGTGATAAGAGCAAGGTGAAATCCGAGTATAATGCATTTATTAAGAATTTATCCGCCAAAGCCCATCAAGCCGGACTGAAGCTGACCTTGGTCCTTCACCCGTTGAACAGTTCTTATGCCGGTTACGATTATAAGACCTTGTCGAGTCTAGCAGATGATTTAGTTATTATGGCGTATGCTTTTGAACAAGAGAAGGGCCCCGAGCCTTTGAATAAAGTGGATGAGGCTATCCGTTTGGCCTTGAAGGAGACGAGCAAAGACAAGCTGATTCTCGGCATTTCTTTTGGAAGCGAGAAGGATTCTACCGTTAACTCCAAAATCGGTCTCGCAAAACGATATGATCTTAAGGGTGTCGCATTCTGGCGTTTGGGCTTGATCGGTCAACCGGCGTGGGCACAGATTAACCAATCTATTGAAATGAAATAATAGAAAAAAGAGCTATCCCAATAGGGGACAGCTCTTTTTTTACAATTCCGTCAAGTGCGGCCTGTTTCCAAGTGAATAGGTTGATAAACTTGTTACCTATCAGAGAATAGGAGACAACAGCCTGGACACGGACTCTTTAATTCGTATCCATCGAGGGCGTTCCAAGTATTCCTGCATGGTAAGCTGCCTGGATACACGCAGATCCTCTTCAAACACCTCCATCAGTTTTTGGGAAATCCGGTCATCATATAAAAATGAGTTCACTTCGAAATTAAGCTTAAAGCTGCGGTAATCGATATTGGCGGTTCCCACGGAAGCCAGTTCTCCGTCAATAACGATCGTTTTTGCATGGATAAAACCATTGTTATAGAGATATATCGTTGCGCCAGTCTTCAACAATTCACCTATGTATGAGTACGTCGCCCAATATACGAAGATATGATCCGGTTTATCCGGAATCATGATTTTCACTTCGACGCCGGAAAGGGCCGCGATCCGCAAGGCATCCAGCAAGCTCGCATCCGGAATGAAATAAGGGGTCTGGATATAGATCGATTTTTTGGCTGAAGTGATCATCTTAATGTAACCGTTCTTGATATGTTCAAATTCGCTGTCCGGACCGCTGGTTACGATTTGCATGCCGATCTTGCCTGAAGGACCCACGCGTGGAAACAGATTCGGCGAATAGGTAATCGAGTGATGATGGGAAGCCTGATTCCAATCCAGTATGAATCGGATTTGCATGGCATACACAGCGGAACCCGAAATTCGTAGATGCGTATCGCGCCAATAGCCGAATTTGGAATTGAGGCCAAGGTATTCATCGCCCACATTAAAACCGCCTACATAACCAATTTCTCCGTCAATAATGACCAGCTTTCTGTGGTTGCGGTAATTCAGCCGGAGATTGATCAGCCTAAGTCTTGAAGGGAAGAAGGCTTCTGCCAGACCACCCGCTGCGCGGAATTCGCGGAAAAAGCGTTTGGTCAGCTTCTTGGATCCCAGTTGATCGTATAGGACTCTGACTTTTACGCCTTCCCGTGCTTTTTGGGTTAGAAGATTCATCAATTTTTTGCCGAGGTTGTCGTTTTGAATAATGTAATACTGGATGTGGATATAATCTTTGGCAGCGTCAATATCCTTGAAGAGCTTGTCGAATTTCTCTTGGCCGTCCGTGATGATATCTACCGCATTATTTTCGGTGAAAATAGAGTGGTTGTTGTTTAGATGCATGTAAATGAGATCGCGATTTTTGCTGGCGGATGCATTATGAAACTGATAGCTGCCCGTTTGGATTTGTTCGATTTGCTCCAAGATGATCTCTTCCACGCCGATTTTTTTCAAGTCGCCCCAATGAAACAGACGGACATGCCTGAAGTTCTGGGCGAACAGCAAGTACAGCATAAATCCGGCAATCGGAATAAAGGACAAGACAAGCAGCCAAGCCCATGTGGCACCGGCATCCCGCCTTTCTTTAAAGACGACGACCAGAGCGAATATGAAATTCAGAAATAGAATTAACCCTAATATCATGGATGAAAAATTCATTGCTACGAAATCCTCCTACTGCTTCATGCGTTTCAAAAATTACATTAGTTGCTGCAAATCGGAAATGTCGTGCTTAAGTCGGTTAAGAAAATGTCTTGAAATAACGGAAGGGGTATGATCCTTCTGCTGAATCACACCCAGATACACCGGGCTTGTCTGGGGAAGGTCGAAATTCAGAATCACCGTGTCATCATCGGTAAAAAGAGGCTCAGTGATGAATGAATAATTAAGTCCGACGGTGACGGCCAAATGATTCATGCAGGCTCTGCTGATCAAGGCCCGATTGTTGGTTGTGTACGCGATGTCGACCTCTCCGTATTTCTTCTGGAAGTCGTCCATGAACCATTTCACGTAATCATCATTATACAGTACAACGGTTTGCTGTTTAAGCTCTTTTGGCGTAATTACTTTCTGATAGGCCAAAGGAGAGAGGATACTGGTCGCGGCAACCATTTTCACCTTAAGCAGGCGTTCAAAATCAACCCCCAAGTGCTCGACCAGCCGGTTCTTGAAAAGAATGATGAAGCCGAGATCGATTTTGTCATTCAAAATGTCGTCGATGATGTCCTGGGAACCTTGTTCGACAATCTCGATTTTAACTTGCGGGTATTGCTTTTTGAAGTCGAGCACCGCTTGCTCCAACAAGAATATGGGGCCAGGAATCGTGGCTAATCGCAGTCGCCCTTGAATCGTATTGGAATATCCCTGCGCAGCTTCTTTCAGTTCATCGTATTTCTGAAGCAGTTCAATCGCTTTCTTGATGATGGCAGCTCCTTCTACGGTAGGCACGGCTCCGGTGCGCGAACGCTTGAGGACGGTGACACCCCATTCTTCCTCCAGACTGGATATGGATTGACTGACAGCCGATATGGTCACATGCAGATTTTGCGCCGCTTTGGAGATCGAACCCGTCTTTGCAACTTCGACCAAATACTCCAATTTTTCAATATGCATAATGTCGGATCGATCCTTTTCTTTAAGAAATACTTAATTTAAATTAAATATGTTTAAATTTCGTTTAATCAATAACGATGATACCATAGAAGTAAAGCCTGAGGTACTCAAGATTTGCAGCTGCAGCGATTTATCAGGCAATATGTTCATTTATTTCAGGGAAAGCTATAGATACATCATTTCAGAAAGGGAGTAATGACATGAGACTGGAAGGTAAAGTTGCACTCATCACTGGAGCAGGAGCCGGTATCGGAAAAACGACAGCACTTCGGTTTGCACAAGAAGGCGCCAAAGTCATCGTAACGGATATCAACTTGGAAAGCGTGAACCAAACGGTTGCTGAAGTAAAAGAGGCCGGTGGAACGGCTGTCGCATTTAAGCATGACGTCAGCAATGAAGAGAATTGGAAGAGCATTGTAGACGCATCGGTGCAACAGTTCGGTTCTATCGATATTTTGTTCAACAACGCCGGCATTTATTTTATCAAACCGATTGCCGATATTGGTCTCGACGAATGGAACCGCATGATTTCGATTAACGTTACAGGTGTATTCCTTGGCATGAAACATGTCTTGCCTGTGATGGCCAAACAAAATGGTGGTTCGGTTATCAATGCTTCGTCGATTGCGGGATTGACAGGTGCTTCGGGTCACGTAGCTTACGGTGCTACCAAAGGCGCTGTACGAATTATGACCAAGGATGCGGCTATCGAGTATGCATCGCATAACGTTCGCGTGAATTCGATCCATCCGGCCTACATCAATACGGCTATGGGCGACTATGCAACGCAAGTGAATCAGATGTCGGCGGCGGAGCTTGGCAAACGGGTAGCTCCGATCGGGCGTTTCGGTACAGTGGAAGAAGTATCGAATCTCGTGTTGTTCCTGGCTTCGGATGAGTCTTCGTATTCAACGGGTTCTGAATTTATTATCGATGGCGGGGCTACAGCGATCTGATCGGATATGCACTAAAAAATCATTCAGCTATATAAGATGGGAGAGAACATTCATGAAATTTGAAAATAAAGTTGCCATTGTAACCGGCGGCGCAAGCGGCATTGGGGAATCTTCAGTCAGATTGTTTGCATCGGAAGGGGCCAAAGTCGTTATTGCCGATTTTTCGGATCGCGGACAAGCCGTGTCGGATGAGCTGAACGGACAAGGCTTCGATACATTGTTCGTCAAAACCGATGTCACGAAGGAACAGGATGTTATCAGCATGGTCGAACAAACCGTAGCGAAATACGGCAAGCTGGATATTTTGTTTGCCAACGCAGGCATCGCTCAAGACGGACCGGCCGATCAGTTGGCATTCGACAGCTGGCAGCGCACCATTGACATCAATTTGACGGGTGTGTTCCTTTGCGATAAATATGCGATTAAACAAATGCTTGCACAGGGTAACGGCGGCGCGATTGTCAATTGCGGTTCCATTCACAGCCATGTCGGCAAGGCAGGCGTGACTGCATATGCATCTGCCAAAGGCGGCGTGAAGCTGCTCACCCAGACACTAGGGACGGATTATGCACAAAAGGGTATCCGCATTAATGCGGTCTGCCCTGGATATATCGACACGCCGCTGATTAAAGGCAGAACCGAAGCCATTACGCAGCATTTGGTTGGACTTCATCCGATGGGTCGTTTGGGTAAACCTGAAGAAGTAGCCAAAGCCGTCTTGTTCCTGGCGAGCGATGACGCTTCGTTTATCACCGGCACGAGCCTGCTTGTTGATGGCGGATATACAGCGGTGTAAATTGATTTGGCAATTTCGTTCTATTACAAACCAGTCGTTGGCTATACAGCCGACGGCTGGTTTTTTGTCGTTCCGGGAGGAGATGGACATATACATATGGAAAGATAAGAGCATGTGCTGTAATTCTAAAAAGGCGGAGGTTCATTGCAACATGAACAAAAACATTCCCGGCATCTCGGCGCAAGTCGCCGCTTACCTTGAACGGATCCGTTACGAGGGAAAGGTTGAACCGACGGCGACCGTACTCGCAAGTCTTCAGGAGCATCATATTCACGCCGTTCCTTATGAGAATCTGGATATCCTAAGCGGCGTGCCATTGTCGCTTGACCTTGAAGATTTATATGATAAGATCGTCGTCCGCCGTCGCGGCGGCTATTGTTTCGAATTGAACGCTTTATTCAGCTGGCTTCTCGAAGAGCTGGGGTTCGGAGTGACCCATTATTTCGCCAGGTTCTGGCGCGATGAACCTCAACCGCCGCCAATGCGCAGACATCATATTCTGCGGGTGGAAGCGGAAGGGGACATCTATCTCTGCGATGTTGGCGTAGGGGGAATCGTTCCCGTCCGCCCGCTGCTGATGGCAGATGGAATTGAACAGGATCAGGGCCAGGAATGTTATCGGTTTGAACGCGATCCATTCTATGGATGGATGCTATGCGAACGCAAGAACGGGGAGTGGAGCCGCATCTATTCGTTTACCGAAGAAGCGCAGCTTCTTCAGGATTATCAAATGGCTTCTTACTGGTGCGAACATGCTTCCGAATCCATTTTCACCCATTCCGCGATGGTATTTATCCGTACCGTCGAAGGCAGAAACACCGTGGCGGGGGAAGAGTTCAGGATATTCACATCCCGAGGCGTCGAGTCTTGGGTGCCACAGACCACCGAGGAATATCGACAGGCATTGGAAAAGCATTTTGGGATAGTACTGGGTTGAGAACACAGGAATCATCTATCGAGGGAGGAATACGCATATGCCGTTTTTATCGTTAACAACATGGAGCTTGCACAGGAATTTAGGTCCGCTCCGCTGGACGTATTGGGATGAAGGGAATCAAAGGCAAGGAACGGTGATCGATGAACAGCCGGAAACGATCTCCTTGCTTGATCTGCCTCAGATGCTGCATGACCAAGGTTTTCAGGCCATGGAGATCTGCCATTTTCATTTTCCGGACACCAGTGATGCCTACTTAAAAGAGTTACGGGAATCGATAGAGCGGTCTGACATCCGTTTTTACACCTTACTCGCCGATTACGGAGATATTACGAACCCTGACGAACAGCGTAGGGAAGCGGATATGAACTGGCTTAAAAACTGGATTGATATTGCATCGGCCGTGGGTGCCGAACGCATCCGGATCATTGCCGGCGATGCCGACCCGGATGACGAGGCCGCTGTCCGATTGGCGGGTGAACAGCTGGGGAGGCTTATCGATTATGCATCGGATAAACATGTCCGAATCATTACCGAAAACTTTCACGATCTGACCTCAACGGCGGCGAATTGCATAACATTGCTGGATGGCTGCGACGGAGCGCTCGGCTTAACAACGGATTTCGGCAACTTCGCCGGTGCGGGGAAACTTGAAGAACTAGGTGCCACCATCCCGCGCAGCGAGTCGATTCACGCCAAAGCTATCACGGATGAAAAGGGTAATCTGGACGAGGAAGAATTCAGGGGCTGCATGGCTCTTGTCAGAAGCAGCGGCTATGAGGGCCCGATTACATTGGTTTATGATGGGCCGGGTGATATGTGGGAAGGTGTTCACCGTGTAAAAGCATTAGTTGAGCCTTACTTATAAGAAAAACGATTCATTTTACGGGTTTACGATGGAGAGCATTTCAATTTCTTCTCATGCGAAGGAATATGGAGTGCTTTTTTTTACTTTTAATAGTTGGTGTGTTTGCGAAAAGGTATGGGACTCAGTGGTCCCGTACCTTATTTTTTTGTCGGATTTGGTTCTAACATGATGTTCTTCAAAATAAGAAAAAGTAAGCGCTTAACAATTAGGCAATAGTTTGTTACGTATCCGCCTTTTCTTGTTCCAATTACCGTGTCAAGGTCATTCACACTATACGTAAAGGAAGTGAAGGGACTTATGGCAGCCAAGCAAGGACATGTTATGATCGGAATTCGTATTCGGAAAAAGCATGCTATCCGCAAACTCGCCATTTGTTTGGTTTTGATCGTTGTTCTGGCGTTATCCTGCATCACACCTTCATCAGGATTGGCGGCTGCGCAAATAACGATTGATCCGCCTAGTACTGCTGGCCCGTTAGGACCAGGAATGACTCGTTTGACCGGAACTTACAGTGGCGTTTATGACATTGAAATTGTAGTGAACGGAGATTCGCTGACAAGTGTCCATATGCCAGAAGGCAATGCAGGTAATTGGTATGCCGACGTCGATTTGTCGATGTATGACGGTCCGGTCGAGGTGATCGCAAGAGGTAAGGATGTTGCGACCCGCTATGCCGCCTGGTCTCCTTTTATGCAGATCGAGGTGGATAATCCGCAGGCGAATATTCCACAGGTGCGGGTCATAAGCCCAACGGAGCAGGATTCCCCTGAGGGGCAAATACCGGTTGAAGTCGATGCTTCAGGTAAAAATGGTATTGCACGCGTTCAGGTGAGAATCAACGGTGGAGCATGGGAGGATGCCAGTCCGTCCGCCTCAGGGTACTTGTATAAATGGAATACGGAGCCGGTTTCGGGACGAATCAACAGTTTGGAAGCGAGAGCGGATGATGTAAACGGAAATATCGGGTACAGTCAAACCGTGTATGTCAAAGCCGGAGTTCCCGTGGAGATGGAAAGCCATGAAGCCGTTGTTACGGAGACGGACTCCCCTGATCGGAAAGAGAGAGCTGCAGGTGGAGGTGACGAAAAGGGAACCATTGCAGAGGAAGGAACGGCTCCCACGGTATCGAGGGATGTTTACGGTCAAGACCGAGCGTTGTGGATTTGGGAAAACGAGTCCTACCCGCTCATTATGAACTCCGGAGCCAGGACGGTATTGGATGCGATGTCATCGGATACGGCCACGTTCGGTCAAGATCAGATCCGGACCTTTTACTTGGCCGTAGGAAATTACAATGGGGTTCGAATGCTGGAAGACAAACGTGCGGAGGTTCGCGATTTTATCGGGTGGGCCCATGACCGTGGCTATCAGGTTCAGGCTTTAATTGCCGGCGGAACGACGCCACCGTACTTCGGGGCGTATACAAGATATCAGAAGCAAGCCGTAGCTGAATTGGAAAGGATCTTAAATTATAATATATCTTCCAGCGAGCATGAAAGATTCGATGGGGTCAATATTGATACGGAGCCGTACAGTCTGCCTGACTTTAAAAGCGAAAAGCCTTCCGTTCAAATTCAATATTTGAATATGCTAAATGCTCTGATGGATCGTAAAGCGGCCTCCGGGCTATCGCTTCAAGTCGGTGCGGCAATTCCCCGCTGGTTCGATACTTCTGTGGATGCAACGGATATTGTATGGAACGGTTCCGTCAAACCGCTATCCGAGCATGTGCAGGATACGCTAGATTATATCTCAATCATGGATTATCGCGACCAAGCGGAAGGTTCAGTCGGTATCATCGATCAAGCGCGGGGAGAGATGGAATATGCGAATACAATCGGGAAGCCGTATTCTGTCGTGATCGGCGTAGAAACGAAAGATATTGCGGACGGTGGTGATCCCGAAACGATTACCTTTAATGAAGAAGGACGGCTGCATATGGAGGCTGAGCTGGATAAAGTGTATGCCGCATTTGAGGGGGACTCGGCATTCGGAGGCATTGCCATCCATCACTATGATTCGCTTCGAAACCTCCCTTCCATCTGGGGGCCGGATGCTGTTTTTTGGCAGGCGCCCGCAGACATCGAACCTCCAACAGCTGTTTCGGGAGCGCTGAAGGCGTCTGTATTCGACTATCAGCAGATCGATATCACCTACGGCCCGGCTGTGGATAATGCGGCCATTCAGCAATATCGCATTTACCGTGGAACCAGCATGAGCTTTCCTCTTGATGAAGAGCATCTCGCAGGGGTTTCCAACAAATTGAGCTTCCGTGACAAAGGACTGCTTCCGGATACGAAATATGTATATAAGGTCACGGCTGTCGACACGTCCGGGAATGAGGGGCCGCCAAGCAATCCCGTTAAGGCCAAGACCGGGCATACAACACTTAAGCCGATGGTGGTATCGAATATCCAAATGTCGTATGACGGCACGAAGGGCATAGTTACCATTCGGGTTACGGATTTGAAAACCGGAGAGGCAGTCACTGCAGAGGTCGGAGGAAGATTCACGTATATGGCAGGGAAATACGTTAACGGTACGACTACCGCCGCCGGTTTCTTTACCGCCAATTCGGAATCTGTCTCTGCGCCATCGGGCGAGATCGGTTTTGGACCAAGGCGGATCACGGCCCCCGGATACTATTGGGCGCAGGCCTATGATAAGAAAGTGGGATCATCCATCCGTTGGGGAGGTTGAAGAACGTCGATAAGACGTTTTTCTTTTTTTTTTGCATTTTCAAAACTTTTTGACCCATCTCTTGCGTCTAGCCGATGAGTGTGACCGGAAGACACTTATAAAGAGAGATGGAGGATGTAAGATATGAAAAAGAAAACGATAATGATGATGAAATTAGGTGCCGTAGGTTGTGCAGCCATGATCGGAGTCAGCGCAGCGAGTATGCCTGTAAACGCTATGGCATCGGCACCGACAGCGACAAACGCAGCCGTAAGTACCAACGTACATGCAGCCGTCCCTATAGTGGCTGGAGTGAAAGTAGAGGAGAAGGTCCTGACTACGGACAGCAAAAACCTTACCGTGAATATTAAGGTGCCGCAGCTGACCGGAATGCAGGACGCAAGATATCAGGATGAGCTGAACGACATCATTTTATCCCACGCGCAAAAGGATCTTGCCCAGTGGGAGAAGGATGCCGCTGAAACAGCCAAAAAAGCCCAAGCCAATCACCTGGAGTTCCATCCATACGATCTCTACATTACCTATAAGCTGAAATCGGACGGAACAGGAAGCCCGGCAGGCGTGTTGTCGCTTGAGGTGATCACCGAGGGATCGGAAGGCGGAACGAGCATGCCCCGGATCGATACTTACAATGTGAAAAATACCTCTGAGGCTGAACGCGTGACACTGGAGGATCTTCTCGGAGCTAACTATAAAGAGAAGCTTGATGCAGATATTCTTGCTCAAATGAAGCAGGATCCGGACAAATACTTCTTTGAAGATTACAAAGGCACGTTCACGGAGCAGTCTTTCTATATTGAAAATGGAGAACTGGTTATTGTGTTCCCCAAATACAGCATTGCTGCGGGATATGTGGGTTCACCTGAGTTCCGTTTCAGTCTGAAAAACGATCCATCCCCTGAGACAAAGCCAAATGACGTGAAGCCTGAGGCTGCTGTAAAGCTGGATTTGAAAAAGGTGACAGCATATACGGGAGTGCATGGTGTTAGGATGGTTTCTTTGCGTGATGTGGCGCAGCAGCTCTCGTATGAATTGAAATGGGACGCAGCCACCAAATCTGCCGAATTGAAAAAGGATGCCCAGTGGACACGCGTTTCCCTTGGCAAGGATTCGTATTTCTTCGCGAAAATGGCTCCCAAAACTTTAGGCGCAGCACCTATGCTTCAGAACAATAAGCTCTACGTGCCTATCCAATTCGTGACCGACATTCTGAACGTTCAAGTGCAGGATTAATATTTATTTTGAACAACATGGCGATTATTCCGATTATGGCATCCCGCAGGACTCTATTCTTGCGGGGTGTTTTTTTAATTGTACTTCCCGCCACCATAAATTCCATGTATTAGAAAGAACTTTTTACATAATCTCTCGCGTCCTGCCTATGAACAACTAATCAAGAGTAAGGACTGAATGGCAATGAAAGATCACAACATGAAGCAGTATAGCAATCAAGCAATGGGAAATGGCTTACCCATACATCGGGTAGGCGGTAAGCGCTACATGCCGGGATTGGACGGGTTAAGAGCTTTGTCCGTCATCGCAGTCATTGCGTACCATTTGAATATGAAATGGGCGCAGGGCGGACTGATCGGCGTAGGCATCTTTTTCGTCATCTCCGGGTATCTCATCACCGATCAAATCATTCAGGAATGGAAACGACATCAAAGCCTGAATCTCGTGGATTTTTGGATTCGAAGAGCACGTAGGCTGCTGCCCGGGATGCTGGCGATGATGTTGTTCGTGGCCTTATGGCTGTTATGCACGGATTCGGGCAGACTACTTTCACTCAAGGGAGCATTTCTATCATCACTGTTTTATGTGAATAACTGGTGGCTGATTTTTCATCAGGTATCCTACTTCGAGAGCTTTGGGCCGCCTTCGCCGATCGGACACCTCTGGTCGCTGTCCATTGAAGAACAATTTTATGTCGTCTGGCCCATCGCTCTTGTAATTGGACTCCAAACGACTCAACAACGCGGTAAATTGTCACTGTTGATTCTTACCCTTGCTTGCGTTTCCGCAATAGCCATGGCTATGGGTTATGTCCCGGGAACCGACCCGAGCAGAGTGTACTACGGTACGGATACCCGGATGTTTGCCCTCTTGATTGGTGCAGCTCTGGCGGTGTTGTGTCCAAGCCGGAAAATGAATGACAATGTAGCAGCAGGTTCTCGCGTTCTGCTCGATCTTGTCGGCTCGCTGGGCTTGACTATACTTATATTCCTGATTTACCGAACCAATGAATACGATGACTTCCTCTACCGCTACGGATTTTTGTTCATCGCCCTGATCACCGCTGCCGTGATTGCCGTGCTTGCGCATCCCGCGAGTCTGATCGGCAAAATCATGGGATGCAAGCCTCTCCGCTGGATCGGGGTTCGATCCTACAGTTTGTACATATGGCATTACCCGGTGATCGTGTTGTCTAGTCCAGCAGTGAACACGAGTGGAACGAGCATTGGCCGAACCTTACTGCAGCTTGCAGCCAGCTTGATGCTTGCGGCTTTATCGTATCGATACATCGAGGAGCCTTTGCGAAGAGGAGGATTTCGAAGGAACCGGAAAACTGAGTTTCAATCTCGGCGGAGACTTCGTCCGTTACTAATGGCGGCGATCCTTCCGGTCATCGTGATTCCGGTTGCCTGCAATATGGTTTTTTCTAGTCCGGAGCCTGCACAAGAAGAAGAAAAACCTTCCGTTCCTGTGCAATCCCCTGCCGAGACGATTCCAGATGAGAAAAAACCTGTTCCTGACAAAATTCATTCCGGTAAAGGCGTCACTGCAATCGGCGATTCCGTCATTTTGGATGCAGCGCCTTTTCTGGAAAAAATGCTTCCAGGCATTGTCGTCAGCGGCAAAGTCGGTCGGCAAATGCGGCAGGCACAGGATGTTATAGATCAGCTGAAATCCCAAGATCGATTGGCTGAGCGCGTAATTATTGAGCTCGGGACGAACGGCCCCTTTAATACGAAGCAATTAAGGTCCTTGTTGGATTCGCTGAAGAACGCGAAGCAGGTGATTCTCGTGAATACACGCGTTCCGCGGACATGGCAGGATACTGTGAATAAGGATATTGCAGAAGTTTCCAATGATTTCGGCAATACGGCGGTAGTAGACTGGTATTCGGCCAGTGAAGGAAAGGACGATTATTTCTATAGGGACGGCGTGCATTTGAAACGCGAAGGCGCCGAGTATTATGCTTCCATATTGGTGAAGGCATTAGAATAAGAAAAACGTTTATCGATGTACTTACATGGAAGATGGACCACTTTTAAAAGGAAGTTTTTCTTGCGATATCAGGATGCGACTCCCTCAAGTTCATACTTTCTGATATCGTTAAAAAAAATGCCAGTTTTTCAAAACTTTTAGGGTGTCCCATACGTCTTGCTCCTGTTACAACACCAGTGATCATATAGAGAAGGGTAATCGACCATGTTGAATAGGAAAACCGAAAAATTACTGACGCGCTGCATTCGCGAACATAAAGAAAATGTCTATCGACTCGCCTACAGTTATGTCAAGAACAAAGAAGATGCGCTGGATATCGTGCAGGATTCCATTTATAAAGCAATGACGAATATAGAGCTGCTCAAGAATCCGGAAGCCGTCAAGAGCTGGTTTTACCGGATCGTGGTGAATACCGCTCTGGATTTTCTGCGCAGGAACAAAAAGGTGCATCCGATGGACCATGAAATGATTGAAGCCCACAGCGCGGGAGCTGAGGATGTGTATACGGATATTGATTTGAAAAGAACGCTTGATGCACTTCCGGAAAAGTATCGCATCGTCATCGTGCTGAGATATTTCGAGGACATGAAAATCGATGAGGTTGCGGCCGTGCTGGACGAGAATGTGAACACAATAAAAACGAGGCTGTATCAGGCGCTTCAACTGCTTAGGGTGAAGATGGATGATGGACCCTCAAAGGAGATCAAGTAAGATGGATAACAAAATGGAACAGCTGCGCAAGGATTATACCGATGTGCCGATTCCGGAAGAGCTGGATATGATCGTGGACGGTGCGATTAGCCAATCACTTAAAGCCAACCGCAAACGCAGCCCAAAGTATAGATGGATCGCTGGAGTCGGCGCGGCGGCCCTTATCTTCCTTGTCACGATTAATGCGAGCACAACGGTAGCCAATGCCTTGTCGACCATCCCCGGAGTCGGCAAGATCATTAAAGTGCTTACGTTAAAGGAATATGTGGTGGAAGAAAACAACTATAATGCGAACATTAAGGTGCCTGCCATTACTCAACTGGATAACAAGGAATTGGAGCTGGGTCTGAATGAGAAATACATGAAGGAGAATAAAGCGCTGTATGACAAATTCCAGGCCGAGATCAACGACTTGAAAAAAATGGGCGACGGCCATCTGGGAGTGGACGCGGGTTATGAGATCAAAACGGATAATGACGATATTTTGTCTATTGAGCGTTATGTTGTGGAGAGCGCGGGTTCGTCTTCAGAAGAGCTGAAGTTCGATACCATCGATAAAAGGAATCAGCTTCTCATCACCTTGCCGATGCTGTTTAAAGATGATCATTACATCGATTTGATCAGTGCCAACATCCAGGAGCAGATGAAAGCGCAGATGAAAGCAGATCCGAATAAATTTTACTGGGTATCCGGCGCTGCGGACGTCCTGCCGACGGATGAATTCAAAGCCATCAAGAAAGACCAGAGCTTCTATATTAACAACGACGGCAAGCTCGTGATCGTGTTCAATAAATACGATGTCGCTCCCGGATATATGGGCGCTGCGGAATTCGTTATTCCTAGCGATGTCCTGAAGGGCGATCTGGTTAGTCACAAGTATATCAAGTAGAGCAAAGACCGGGTGAACGGATGGTATCCGTGCCCGGTCTTTTTTATTGGGATGATGCTTGCAATTATGATGTAATCCTTTATAATGTATAAAGCGGACAATGAATATCCAGGTTATATCCTATGAGGCAAGGTGAACGATGTATGCACATGAAAACGGGCGTTGAACAATCCGTATATGCGATTCTATTACTGAACATGCTACCCGAAAAGGCTGTGCTTCCTGGTGAAGCGATCAGCCAGCAGTTGGGCGTATCTTCCACGTATTTTCAAAAGCTGTTAAGAAAATTGGTCAGCGCGGATCTGATTACATCCGTACCCGGAACGAAAGGCGGCTTCAAGCTGAAGAAGCGGATCGAGGACATCCGAATTTACGATGTTTACCTCGCCATTGAAGGACAGCAGACGCTGTACTCTTCGAGCGGGATTCTGAACGATATGCTTGAATTATGCGAAGAAGATCGCTGCTGCTTATTGTCCGATCTGATGCAGGAAGCGGAAGACGCATGGAAATCCGTGTTGAAACGGGAAACGGTCGCATATTTGGCTGAAGAAATGCAGGCGGACCGTTTTACGCATAAATTGGAGACATTGCAGGCATGGGTAAAAGATAAAATGGTCGTTTAACCATATGAACATAACATGAAGAGAAATGAGGTCATCCGATGATTCCCATCTTGGCACGGATTAATGAGTTAGCCAAAAAAGAACGCGAAGAAGGATTAACCAATGCGGAGCGCGTGGAACAGCAGGTGCTGCGTGAAGATTACCTGCGAGAAATCCGTGGTCAGGTGCTCCATTCCTTTTCGGGACTCAAGATTGTCGATCCCTTGGGAAATGACGTAACGCCGGAGAAGATCCGCATCAAACAAAACGAAGAAGCCCGTAAGCTCCTTCACTAAGAGAGAGGTGCAGCATATGGAAACCAGCAAAAATGATAAACAGTTGAAGGATATTACCTATTCCGTCCTTGATTTGGCGCCGATAACGGTTGGCAGCACGCCAGGTGAGGCGTTTAAGCATACGTTGGATTTGGCACAGCATGTGGAGAAATGGGGGTATCACCGTTTCTGGCTGGCCGAGCATCACAATATGCCGGGGATCGGGAGCTCTGCCACTTCCGTCGTGATTGGATACGTTGCTGGCGGAACAAGAAAGATCCGGGTTGGTTCCGGTGGAATCATGCTGCCAAACCATGCCCCGCTGGTCATTGCGGAACAATTCGGCACACTTGAGGCTATGTATCCCGGCCGGATCGATCTGGGCCTGGGCCGCGCACCCGGCAGTGATCAGCTGACAGCTATGGCCCTTCGTAGAGACGTACGGGCGAACGGACAGGAATTCCCGGAGCAGTTAGAACAGCTAAGAGCTTATCTGGATCCGGATTCAAGATTTAACCGCGTGCGGGCGATTCCGGGCGAAGGACAGGAGATTCCCATCTGGCTTCTCGGATCAAGCGGATTCAGTTCTGCGCTTGCAGCGAAGCTGGGCCTTCCGTTTTCTTTTGCGAGCCATTTCTCGCCGGAGTATACGGTACCGGCACTGACGCAATACCGCGATAATTTTCAACCATCGAGCGTGCTGGATAAGCCGCATACCATGGTTGGCGTCAACGTGTTCGCGGCGGATACGACAGAAGAGGCGGAATATCTTGCAACCTCCTATCAACAGCAGTTCTTGAGCTTGATCCGCAACACACCGGGGCAGATGCCTGCGCCGGTAAAAACGATGGAAGGTCTTTGGTCGGAGCAGGAGAAAATCATCATCATGAATCAGCTGAAAACTTCGATTATCGGCAATCCCGATGAAGTGAAGCAGAAGCTGCAGGCCTTTTTGGACGAAACCCAGGCCGATGAGATGATTATTAACTCCGCGATCTATGATCATCATGCACGACTGCGTTCTTACGAAATCGTAGCTGAGATTACGGGAATGAATCGATAACTCATTATAGTATTGAACGAAATAGACTAAAAAGACCGGTAAACGGGATATCCCGTGACCGGTCTTTTTATTGTTCCACATTTTCACGAAAAATACAAAATGATGCCGACGGTGATGATCAGGCAGAGCAGGACAAAAGAAGTGATCTTCCAGCCGCTGCGAGGCACTTTGCCGCTAATGCTTCCCGTCTCGCCATTGACCATATAATGATAAGTTTTATTCTTGAAGGCATAGGTTGCATTCCATAGTGGTAAAAGTATATGTTTGTAGGTCTGGTCGTAATAATCAGTGTTGATGCTCAGATTTCTGATTTCGTCCCCGCCGATATTGCTACGGATGTCACTTTCGAGGCCATCATCAATCCGCGCTTTTGCAATGTCCCAGCCGTCCCGGAGATGAACGTTATATCTCTCGGCGGTGAAGCCGCTCAAAAATTCCGGTTTATACGGATAAAGGTCTTTTAGATTGAAATCATGGAATCTTTCGATCAGCTTCTTGTCATGCTGGCTGGAAGCGGGTATCAAGATATCGTTGAAAAAACGCTCATAATTGCCGCTTGTCGAATGCCAGACGGTATAACGAACCTGCTCGGTATAAGTTTCCGTCTTACCGTCAACCGTGCGCGTCCGCGTTTCTGTACGATAATGATACACTCCGACTTCGGCTGAATAATCCGATTCGGTCTGCGCATCGAAGGTCCAGAAGGGGATATAGATCCCTGTGACATTGGAGTTGGTCTGCTGTTTTTTGAAGGCATTCGGTACAAACCATTTTTTCTTCTTCCACTTTAGAAAGAGCTCATTTGCCCGATCTTTGGAAATATGGAAGGGAATCAGAGATTCAGGGCGGATGCTGTCGTCGCTGCCTTGAGGAAGCACCTTCGGCGAACCGCAGAATGCGCACATGGCAGCGGTTTGCTGGGCTGGAATCAGCGTTTCGGCTCCGCAGTTTTCGCATTTGATGACCTGCTGCTCCGTCCCCCAATCTTTTAGCGATTCATCCGATTCATCCGTGAAATCAAGTTCATATTCCATCGGTTCTTCATAGCCTTCAGGGATTTCAATCGGGGCCAAATTGCCGCAGTAGGTGCATTTGAGTTGCTGGCTCTCGGCATCGAATACCATTTGGGCTCCGCAGCCGGAGCAAGGAAACCGGATCGGGGCTTCTAGCGTCATATTGGTTCTCCTTTACGCTTTATTCCCGCAGCTCGGGCAGAATTTCATGCCTGGCTCCAGTGTGCCGCCGCATTCGGTACAGAATTTCTTTTCCGGTCTTGGGGCACCGCACTCTGGACAAAACTTCTCATTGGGCTTGATCCCGTGTCCACACGCAGTACAAGGAATGGTTGCTTCCGACGCAGGAGCAGGTGCAGGAGGTGCCGAAGGAGCAGCCGCCGGCTCGGCAGGGTGGTTCATGGCCTGAGTGAAGATTTGGCCCATGGCCATACCGGCACCCAGACCCGCGCCTGTACCGGCGACTCCTCCTGGATTGTTGGCTGCATCCCGAATCGATTCCGCCGCCTGGAATTTCATGTATTGATCGAGATTGCCCGCAATGTTCATGGAAGATTTGCGGTCAATCATTTTCTCAACCTCTTCTGGTAGGGAGATGTTTTCGATGAAGAAGCCGGGCAAAGAGAGACCCATGCCGTTAAAGGTTGGCTCCAGTTTAGCCCGTACGGAAGAACTGAGTTCATCATAGTGAAGCGCGAGATCCATAATCGGAATTCTGGCCTCGCCAATCAGATCGCTAAGTCCCGAGACGATGACGGATTTAAGGTAGCCACCGATTTGATCCGCAGAGAATGAAGACTGCGTACCAAAAATCTCTTTCAGGAACAGCGCCGGATCCTGCACCCGGAAAGCATAGCTTCCGAAGCCGCGCATCCGAATCGCCCCGAATTCGGCATCCCGCATAATAATCGGATTGGTCGTGCCCCATTTTTGATCGGTAAAATTACGTGTGTTCACGAAGTAAACGTCTGCCTTAAATGGTGAATTAAATGCGTATTTCCAGGATTTCAGAGCCGTTAGAACCGGCATGTTCTCCGTGCTTAATATATATCTCCCGGGTCCGAAGACATCGGCGATTTGCCCTTCATTCAGAAAAATGGCAGCCTGCGATTCACGAACCGTGAGCTGGGCGCCCATTTTAATCGCTTTGTCATAAACCGGAAACTGATGAACGATTTCATTGGTGTTGTCGGTCCATTCAATTACTTCAATAAATTGGCCTTTAATAAAAGAAAACAATCCCATGTTACAACCTCCATATAGATCATCCAAGATATTCCTATTATACGTGAAAATCAAGGCATCGTCTCAAGAAAAATGTGGAATAATCCCGATTAACGGGGGAGTAGCCATATAAAAGACTTAATTGATATAATGGATATTGTGAATAAGATAGAGAAGAGGAGTGCAACATGACCATGCAAAATTTGACCCCAGACAAAAACAGCCTATATGAACTTTTTCCCGTTCCTCAATCGGTGATTCCATTGGAAGGAGAAGTTCAACTGACCGAAAGCGTTCATATCGTGGTCAAAACAGAACTTAAAGAAGCTACGCTGCCCAAGCTGCAATCGGCTTTGAGCGAAGCTGGATTTACATATACGATTTCTGAAGAATTTACGGAAGGGCAATCTCATATCGTTCTGGCTGGGAATGAAGAGACAGGAAATTTAACAGAAATAGGTGCCAGTGATACGAATTTGTCGAAGCACAGAGAGGGCTATTCTTTGACCGTTGAGAACCGCTCTAACGGTTTGATTGTAATTGCGGGCAGCGACAGTGACGGCCTTCATTACGGAGTGGTAACCCTGTACAACATGCTCAAGCAATCGCCAAACCGGATCTTGAAAACATGCCGTATTACGGATTACCCGGAAATCCTATATCGTGGTTACGTAGAAGGCTTCTATGGTTACCCTTGGAGCCATGAGGACCGCATGGATTTGATGGCATTTGGAGCTGAACAAAAGCTGAATACGTATATTTATGCTCCCAAGGATGATCCATATCATCGCAAGCACTGGAGAGAACTGTATCCCGAGGATAAGGCGCAAGAAATTGCGGAGCTGGCAGCAGCCGGACATGCCAATAATTTGAATTTCGTCTGGACTATCCATCCGGGCGATTCTATTGATCTTTCGTCCGAAGAGGATATGTTGTCGGCGATCTCAAAACTGGAACAGCTGTATCATCTAGGCGTGCGGCAGTTTGGCGTATTGTTCGACGATCTGGTTGGCGTTCCGGACGGCAGACAGCAAGCGGACTTTATTAACCGCATCGATACCGATTTCGTGAAGGCGAAGGGAGATGTCCGCCCGCTGATCACAGTAGGAACAAGATACTGCGAAGCATGGGGCCCGTCGATGCAGGATTATTTTAAACCTTTTGTTGAAACGCTCCATGCAGATGTCGAAATCATGTGGACAGGTGCTGCCACCATGTCCAATATTTCCAAGGAGCAATACGCTGCGCCAATGCGCGAAATCGAGTCCGAACGCAACCTCTCTGTTTGGTGGAACTATCCCGTGAATGATTATTGCGATTCCAAGATTCTGATGGGAAAAATTGAAAACCTGAACTCTGATCTAGACAATGTGAACGGATTTTTTGCCAATCCCATGAATCAGGCTCAGGCTTCCAAACAGGCCATGTTTTGCATCGCGGACCATAACTGGAATACGGATGCTTTCGATACGGAGCGCAGCTTTGCGGCTTCTTTCAAAGCCCTTGCGCCGGAGGTGGCAGAAGATTTGGAGATCTTTGCATCCAATAGCTGTTACTTGAAAGATGACGGAGGGATCAGCGGAGACTTCCTTTTTGACGAGTCATGGTATTTGCAAGATGACGTGCAAGAAGTCAGGGAGGGATTCGAAGCTGGAAGGGACGTTTCCGCACCCTCCGCGCGATTGCTTGCAAGTTTCGAGCGTATGGAACAAGCAGCGGACCGCATTCAAGAGCACTGCCTCAATCGTAAACTGGTTGACGAGTTAGAGCCGTTTCTACAAGCCTTTAGGCTCATGGCAAAGGCAGGGCAGCATATTCTACATTCGATAAGTGCTCTTCAAAGCGACAATCTGCTTCGTATGGAGCAGCACAACGAAGAAGCGCATCGCATGCTTTTGGCTATGGAAGATTGCAAAGTGAACCGCCTGAAAGAAGAAATTCCGTTTGATTTTACGGTGGACGTAGGTACACATATCATCAAACCATTGATTGCCGACATGCTTGTGCTGACCGCCGTTCGGGCAGGAACGGAACAGAAGGAGCCGGTGCTTGGTTATAATCGGAAGAATATTGCCTTGGCGTCCCTCGGAGTGACAGCCGAAGCTTCAAGCAGCGTAAACGACAATGAAACTGGCTTGAAGACCATCGATGGAACAATTAACAGCGGCAAATGGTGTTCCAGCGAGCATCGGCCGCATTTGACTATCGATCTCAAGGAGCCTACAACCATCAAGCAATACCGGATCGTGAACTGCGGTCATCCGGAGGCAAAAGAAACGAAATATTGGAATACAAGACAAGCACAAATTCTGATGAGCGAAGATGGAGAGCATTTCACAGTCATTGATGAGGTCGTGGGCAATAAAGCGGACGTTATTAACCGAATCCTTCCTCAGGAGCACACGGCGCGTTATGTCCGTCTGCAAATCATTGAACCGGCGCAAACCAGCCTTGAAGGAAGCGGTCATACCCGCATTTATGCATTCGAGTTGTTTGATGAACGCTATCCGGAGCTGTCGGAAAAGGTGAACACAGCGGATATTGCTTTTGAGAAAACCGGAAAAGTAACGATTCATCACGCGAACAAAGGCGATATCATCAAACTTTACGGTTCATTGGAATCGGACTCGCCGTTCGCTGTTTCAGAAGCCGCATTAGCAGACGGCCAGGATATCACCTTCGAAAAAGCAGACGTACGGGGAAATCGTATTTTTGTGGAACGCGCATCCTTATTTTCACTTCCAAGCGTAAGAACGTCGAAGGGGATCGAGTAAGAAATGAATCATTGAATTGTATTAAGAAGTAAATAAAGAAAGACACTTGCCTCAAGGGAGAATGAGAGGCAAGTGTCTTTTTTCATGAAGCCGCTAATAGGATTTATTGATGACTCAGAATATTCACAAGCTTCCCGAATGGATCGCGGACATAGAATCTTCTCACGCCCCAAGGCTCGTCCGCAGGACCGTATTCAATGTTAAATCCGGCATCGTTCATGCGCTCGTAAGCTTCATTGACATCATCGACTTCGATGGAAAGATCAGGCGTCACCGTGCCGGAACCACCTTCAGAAGCAAAACTGATCTGTACACTCATTTGTTCATCCGATCCGTAGGTTGCGATCCAGCCATGATCCATTAATGAATCCAGCCCGAGAATATCCTGATAAAAACGTCTAGCTTCTGCAATTTCTGTCGTATGTATGTTGCTGACAATGCGCTTAATCTTCATGATATTAGAATCCCTCCTTCTGCACTCATTGGAGATACAGACATGAATTATCTTTGCCAATAATAGTAAATTATAGATACCATATTATATATTACTTCAATGGTCCTTTTCAAAGCATGATCTTGGCAGAGAATGCTTCTCTAGAAGTTTTACAATTACCGCATATTGGTTAAAAAATAGATATAAACGTTTATAACGTTTTTCATGCAAACTTGCAAAGGATGATGAACATGCATATTGATTGGGCTTCAACGCAAATGTACAACACGCTGATGTCCGTAGCCACAGGTGTGGCACTGCTCATGCTGCTGCGGTTCGGATCGCTTCTCAGTCATGGAAAGCATGTCAGCTACGAAGGCTGGTCCATGGGATTTGCTGTACCGGGTTTCATACTTACGCTGCTTGGAGGAGCTATGACATTGACATGGCCCCTGTCCAAGGTCGGCTTTCCTTTTGATGACATTATATTCGGCGAACCATCGCTCGGATTCGGAGTGCTGCTGTTGGCTGGGGCGATCTTGTTATGGCGGCGTTCGAAATCCGGTAAGGGAGGGGAGTTGGAGCCAGCTGCGGGAACGAAGCAAGAGCTGGAACACATGAAAAAAATGATTCAACCGATTACTTACTTTGCCGGGGCGATGGGATTGGCCCTGATATCGATTGCCATTGCCGGGATGTATTTTGAATTGTTTGCTGCACCCCCGGAAGAGCCCATTTCAGGGCGGTTTGCGGATTATCCGCTTCTGGAAGCGACGTTTATTTCCGGTTTGTACGCCCTTACGGGCATTGGAGCTATATTGCTGCCGTTTTCACTCGCCAAAGGCAACGTAATCGTGGCAGGCATTATGAGAATTTGCTGGTTGATCGCCGGAATCGCCTTCTTGCTGTTTGGTGCATTGAACTACTTTACGCACATTGGTTTGATCATTCACACCATGTAATCGCCGGCGAACTTAGATGGCATAATCCGAAAGCCATGAAGCGAACTAACCTTCGCTTCATGGCTTTTTTTGAGATCGTCTGCAGACACGAAATCTGTATTTTTTTTCGAATTTTTTTGTGCATTTCGCTTGGATATCGGGGTCACTCGCGTGATCTGAATATGGTATGCTGTTAAAAGCTTACTGCGAATATACATAAGGACACAGAACTTGATTGCAGCATCAGGCGAAATCATACTAAAGAGAGAAGAAGGAATGCTATGAGCTTATGGGTGAGGGAGACCTCGTTTTACAAGAACTTTTTCAGGCTAACCTTGCTGATCGCCCTGCAAAATATCATTACGCTCGGCGTGAATTTATCCGACAATTTGATGTTGGGTGGTTACAGTCAATCGGCTTTGTCGGGGGTTGCACTTGCAAACCAGATCCAGTTTATTCTGCAAATGCTCGTGATGGGTGCGGCGGAAGGGCTCGTCATCTTGTCCTCAAGAAGCTGGGGGGCCAAGAATTTGGAATCCGTGAAAAAGGCTGCAAGTATCGGGATGCGGATCGCGCTGCTCGTCAGCGTAGTCATGTGGATAATCGTGTTTGTTTTTCCGGAAGGCTGCATGTCGCTGTTTACGAATGAGCATGGAGTGATACAGGAGGGTGCAAAGTATTTAAGAATCATTTGCTTCTCGTATGTGTTTTTCGCCATTACGAATGTGCTGCTGGCATCCCTTCGCAGCGTTGAAATTGTTCGCATTGGATTCATCGTATCTTTATCGACCTTGATCATCAATGTTTGCTTGAATTATGTACTCATATACGGCCACTTCGGTTTACCGAGAATGGGGGTTAGCGGCTCGGCGACAGCGACACTCGCGGCGAGAATAATCGAAACCGTTATAGTCATCATCTTCATTAAACGTTTCGACCGCAGGCTTATGCTCAAATTGAAGGATTTCTTCCAGGTGGATAAGGAGTTATTCAGACAGTACTTACGCATCGGATCTCCGATTTTGATGGCGAATGCGTTATGGGCTTGCGCGATGGGTGCCCAATCCGCTATTTTGGGTCATATGGGCGAATCGGCCATTGCTGCGAATAGCGTAGCTACAACCGTTTTCCAGCTCGTTACCGTGATTACGTATGCTTCTGCCAGCGCTACAGCCGTTGTCATCGGCAAAACGATCGGGGAAGGGCATGTCTCCAAAATCATCACTTACAGTAAAACGATGCAGATGTTATATCTGTGCATTGGTTTGGCCACGGGCCTGGTACTCTTTATTACGAAGGATTACGTGACGGGGCTGTATACCATCTCCGAGGAAGCCAAGGCATTGGCAGTCCAGTTCATGACCGTCTTATCGATCACCGTGGTAGGGACGGCATACCAGATGCCCGCGTTAACCGGCATTGTGCGCAGCGGGGGAGACACGAAATTCGTGCTCTATAATGATTTTATATTCATGTGGCTCGTGGTGCTGCCTGCTTCGGCGATATGCGCTTTCGTGTTTGATTTGTCACCGCTGTTGACATTCATATGTTTGAAATGCGACCAGATCCTCAAATGCTTCGTCGCACTCGTCAAAGTTAACCGTTTCAAATGGATTCGGACGTTTAACACGGATTCGAAAACATTGGATTCAACGGAGAACATTGCCACATAGAAGGTTTAGGAAAAGGCCCGAAGATTCGGGCTTTTTTTATTGCGATCTCGTTGACGTATCATCACAGCTATCAGCTTTCAATCTGCTGGTTTCATTCTGTCCTAGGGATGGTGTAAAATCAAAACTGCTTGTATGTGGATCGTTACGATCATCAAAATTCATCCTGCTTGTACATAGAAATGTAGTAAATACAAGGTTTGACTCGCTAAAGTTTAGGGGGTAAACTAATATTCGGATTAGAGGTGCTTAGATGGATAAATTCAGCGAATCAGCGGATCTCTTCGAGGAAGTGATGATGCGCGGCGCGGAGCAAATGATCAAATACATGGACCATTCGATCTGGAAGGAATATTCTCCGCAGCAGTTGCGGCTCATGAAGCTGGTGGATCAGCTCGGAGCTTTGACGGCAGGCCAGTTGGCGGACATGCTTCAGGTGCATAAGAGCGCCATATCCAACCGATTGAAAAAGCTGACCGACAAAGGGTTGGTAAGAGTCGTGCGTTTGGAGCATGATAACCGCATCTCCGTCATTACCATTACTCCAGAGGGGAAGAGTATTGTCGATGAGGCGTACAACGTTTTGTATGGCTATATTAACAGTATGGTCAAGGAAACGCTCAACGAGGATGAGCTCGATCAATTCATTCACGTCTTGCGCAAGCTGAAGCAGATGCTGGATTCAGCCGCGCAACGTCCCTAATCCAAACATCATCATATTCTTGAAAAGAGGGCATACGGGATGGAAAACAAAGTCACGCTCATTACGGGTACGGCAACGGGACTTGGAAGAGAGACAGCCATTAAGCTTGCAGCGCTTGGACACAAACTGGTCCTAGTGGATTTTAACGAGGAAGCGGGAGCAGAAACCTTATCGCTCGTTAAAGAAAAAGGAGCTGAGGCTATTTTCGTCAAGGCGGATGTATCGAACGAAGCAGATGTGCAAAACTACGTGAAGCAGGCCGTTGATACTTTCGGCACGATTCACTATTTCGTGAATAATGCGGGCATGATGGTTTCCCTGCGTCTTCTGCATGAGTACAGCATCGAAGAGTATGATCGTGTGATGAACGTAAACCTGAAGGGTGCATTCCTGGGCCTTAAGCACGTGATTCCGGTAATGCTTGAAAATGGCGGCGGGAGCATCGTCAACACCGTCTCTTCCAACAGCTTTAAACCGACCGCGTTTAACGGCTTGTATTCTGCGACGAAGCACGGACTTGCTGCATTGACCAAATCCATCGGCCAGGATTACCAGAATCAGAACATCTACTGCGTAGGTGTGGCACCGAACTCCATGAAGACAGGCATTGCCAATAAAGCGGTGCAAACGCTGACCCAGGAACGTGGAGCGCAGCTTGCGGCTTCCACCGGTCCTAACATTGCAGCTACTCCGCAAGATATTGCCGAGACTGTTATTTTCTCGCTGACAACTGGTGCCGCTATGCTAACAGGAACCATTGTGAACTGCGCTGGAGGAGAAATTTTCAACTGATTTCAGCAAGATAAATAAATGTTCAATAGCCATGGACGATGCCAAACGGCAGAGTTCCATGGCTATTTCTTCCATTGCAATAATCCAAAACAGAAAAGAGTGAAATGATGAGCCTGCACATCCGTGAAATTACTTCAGAGAATTGGCGCGCCGCCGCTGCTTTATCCGTTTCCGAAGAGCAGCAGCATTTTATAGAGAGTAATGCCTTTTCAATGGCCGAATGTTTTTACGAGAAGAATGCCGTATCCGTCGGCATGTACGACAATGAGACGCTTATCGGTTTTGCCATGTACGGTTGGCCCGACAGCCAGGATCAAAGCACGTGGCTGGATCGCTTTATGATTGACCGGCGATTCCAAGGGAAAGGATATGCCAAGCGCTTTCTGCTGCTGGTGATCCGCTATATCGAGCAGCAGTATGATTGTGTGAAAATCTACCTGAGCATTCACCCTGAAAATGCGCACGCGCAAAAATTGTATGAGTCTATGGGATTTCATCTGAATGGACGAATCGATGACGAAGGCGAAGTGCATGGACAGGTCATGGAGCTCCATTTAGACGCATTCATATGACCCGAGCATTGCAAGAGACCTTTAGGTTTGCAAGCGTCTACCCTCTGGCTGATGCGCAGGCTGTTCATGAATGACGGATCCGTCTTCCAGATGCAGCCATGTATCGAAGCTTCGCAGTCCTTCGGTCAATTGAATGACTCTTGCACCGGTAGGGAACGGTTGATCCAAGTAAGCATTGCGGGTGGTACGTCCGTAACAGAGACGGATTCCGTGCAGCGTACCCCAGAAGTCATTGCCGTGATCGTGCCCTACGAAGGTACCCATGATATCTCCCATCTCCATCATCGCCGCGAAGAAGCCGGTGTTGATCCATGGCGCACAGCAATACTTGTCGAGTTTCTGTCCATAACAAACAGAGAAATCCCAGATATCGTTGTATTCCGGCAGCGGGATATGGAAGAAGCCCAGCGAAGGGAGAGGAGCACCTCCATTCCTTGCTGTCAACCGATAGGAAGTATCCGTATACCATGCGATTTGACTGCGGCGAATCCAGTCATAGAAGCCCACGCGCAGATGCTCTAGCGGCGAATAACTTCCCGAATCCAGAAAATAAAGAGCGGCCGCAGGCTGCTGCTGCTCATCCAGAATCTCAAGCGCATAGTTTCCAGCACCCTGCACGTTTGGCGGGTCGGGTTGCGCATAACAGAATCGATGTGCTAACTGAAGATTATGCAGCTGTTCGCGCGTCATGTCTGCGGCTTCCGAATCATGATTCCCGAATACGGCAGCCCATGGGATTTGCATGTCTTCCGGCACGGATACAGCGTCCTTAAAGGCCTGAATCGGATTCGGGCTTTTGTTGCTTGAGATGACATCTCCCGTGTATACCACGAGGTCCGGCTGCTCCGCCTCCAATATCCTCCTCATCATAGCCTTCATTTGTAACTCTTCATCATCGGGAGTACAAAATTCAGTATCCGTAAACTGGACGATCTTGAACTTGCCATTTCTATTAAAATGCAATGTCTTCCTCAATTGCGACTCACGCTCCAAACAATCCGACTGGCACTTTGGCATCCCAATCTTCCGGCTGTTTCAGCCCCAGTGCTTGCATGGCAACCGCTGCAGTATCCACAATGAAGAGCTCCGGCAAAGCCGTACCAGCTTCAACGCCAGGACCTACGCAGCCCCAGAACACATTCTTATCCATCGGATGATCGCTTCCGTGGCTATATTTGTTATCCCCGCCGCCGCCATGATCCGTTAACAGAACCACAAGGCTGTTCTCCAGCAAGCCGAGCTTCTCGATCGAACCGAGTACGAGTCCGAATAATTCGTCATTTGTGGAAATGGCGTTCAGATATTCTGGCGAATCCGGCCCGTAGCCGTATTTATGTCCTGAGCCATCCGGTTCATCCAGCTGCATGAACAACAGCTTCACATCGCGGTTATGCTCCAGATAGGACTGAATCGCGCCCACGAGTTCAGCGTCCGGCAGCGATTCTTTATGTATATCCAAGCCTTCTTCAATAATTCCGCTGTTAATCGGCGTCCAGCTAGAGAAGGCTGCGAGCTTTGCCCCCGGTAATGCTTCGCGGACCAAACGGAAAATGGAAGGATAGGGTGAATCTGAAGGAAATATCTCAGAGGCTGCAACCTCATTATTTAATTGATGTTTCCCGGGAACTACCCCGTGAAGTACAGATCCCCAGCATTCGGCGCTTATCGTAGGAGATTGTGCTTGCGCTGTATACGTTACAGCACCTTGTGCCAAAAATGCATCGATATTCGGAGTCGCGGTGTTTTGGATGAAATTTCCCGCGCCATCCATCCCCAGTATAAACACGCGCTCAATTTGATTCACATTGCTCATAATTTGAAAGCCTCCCATTGGCAGTTTGGTCTATATAAAATGAACGGAAGCCTGCTCGATTAAACCCTTGGGCTTAGCAGCTGAATGAAGCGTTTAGCTTGTTTGTCTGCTCATTTTATATTAAAGCGTTATTACGCCCCCTAGCATAAAGACTCTGGCCATTGCTGTCAATATCTATGAGTAAAGAGCTTCCAAAAAGTCACGATCGTGGTACTAGAAAGTCATGATGATAGTGGTTTGCCGGATTGACGGCATTATAGAATTGGAATGTAAAGGTTTACATGACTTGATGCGAAGGGGCTGGAACATGAAGGAGAAGTCGCAATTGTGGAAGAGTATGAAAAAGTATAGATGGTTGCTGCTGATGACATTACCGGGAATCGTCTATTTATTCATCAACAACTACATCCCGATGTACGGCGTGATATTGGCATTCAAAAATTATAATTACGTCGATGGCATATGGGGAAGCGCTTGGGCCGGTCTGGACAACTTTAAGTTTTTGTTCAACTCTCAGGATGCATTCATAATTACCCGAAATACGTTCCTGTACAATTTCGTTTTTATTGTGCTGAACCTGGTTTTATCCGTGTTTGTCGCGTTGCTGATCAACGAGATCAAGGATAAAGTCATCAGCCGTTTTTATCAAAGCACGTTCCTGCTTCCACACATCATCTCAATGGTTG
Source organism: Paenibacillus dendrobii (assembly GCF_009807035.1). Taxonomy (GTDB): domain Bacteria; phylum Bacillota; class Bacilli; order Paenibacillales; family Paenibacillaceae; genus Paenibacillus_AQ; species Paenibacillus_AQ dendrobii. The sequence continues at coordinate 1,130,182 of NZ_WUBI01000001.1, read as the reverse complement.
TTGTTGCTTATCTGGTTTACAGCTTCCTTAATGTGGACAGCGGTTTGGTGAACAGGCTGTTAATCAAATGGTTCGGTTCCGAGGCGATCTCCTGGTACAGCGACCCGAAATATTGGCCATACATCCTGGTCATCGTGAATGCATGGAAAAACGTCGGCTATCTGTCCATCATTTATTTTGCTTCGATTATAGGTATCGACAAAGAATACTATGAAGCCGCCACGATCGACGGCGCGAGCAAGTGGAAGCAGATGACCCGGATCACCATTCCGTTAATCCTGCCGATTATCACCACGATGACATTGCTTGCGGTCAGCGGGATTCTCCGGTCGGACTTCGGGTTGTTCTATCAGGTACCCATGAACACCGGTGCACTGATTCCGACGACGAATACGATCGATACGTTTGTATACCGTGCCATGGTTCAGTCAGGCGATATCGGCATGTCGACAGCGGCCGGATTCTATCAATCCGTTGTCTGCTTCGTGCTCATTTTGGTTGCGAATGCGGCTGTCAGACGAATTAATAAACGAGATGCTTTATTTTAACAGAGAGGAGGTACAATGTTCATGACATTCAACTTTAAAAAGTGGATTGGTCCATCTTTGATTCACATTTTCTTCTGGGCATTTACGATTGCATCCTTGATTCCGTTCATTCTGGTGTTCATGGTGTCCATATCCAGTGAGGATTCGATCCTTCAAAACGGGTACTCCTTGTTTCCAAGCCATATCAGCTTTGCAGCCTATCAATTCTTATTCAACGATTTTTCAGAGATTGCCAAAGCGTACGGGGTAACCATACTGACAACCCTGGTAGGTACGGTTATAAGCCTTTTGATCACGGCACTTTTTGCTTACCCGCTATCCCGGCCGGATCTGCCATTCCGCCGCACGATTTCCTTTTATATCTTTTTCACCATGCTGTTTGGCGGAGGAATGGTTCCCTGGTATATCACTTATGTGAATATGTTTGATCTGAAAAACACGATTTTAGCAATGATCATTCCCAATCTGTTGTTAAGCGCGTTTAACGTACTGCTGATGCGCAGCTTTTTCGCCTCATCAATTCCGGAATCGGTGGTTGAGTCCGCAACGATCGACGGGGCAAGCGAGCTCAAGATTTTCTTCAGTATCGTTGTACCCTTGTCTCTACCGATTATGGCTACGATTGGACTGTTCAACACGCTCTCTTACTGGAATGATTGGTATAACTGCATGCTGTTTATCGACAAGCCCGAACTGTACAACATTCAGTATCTGATGACCAAGACGCTGACGAATATTCAATATCTGTTAATGAAATCCAACAGCTCGGCCCAAGTCGGAGATCTGCTCGCCAAAATGCCGCGTGAAACCGTACGTATGGCGCTGGCAATCGTCGGCATTGCCCCTTTATTGTTCGCCTACCCGTTCTTCCAAAAGTATTACATCAGCGGGATTACTAGCGGCGCAGTGAAAGGATAGAGTTCACAACGCTCTTAAGGGAGGTGGGGCATACAGGGGAAAGCATGCTCCGAATTACGAAGTTGATAATCGAGAGGAGAACGACAATCATATGAAAAAATCCTATCATCTGGTACTCATGATCATGTTATGCGGAATGCTGGCATTAACGGGATGCGGCAAGGGAGATCCGGGAACCGCGTCAGACAAACCAACCGAAAGCGGAGGGAATTCCGATTCCTCTCTGAAGCCTTATAAGATCACGATGGTATATCCGGCGACAGCCCCTAAGGATTTGCAGCTGGTGCAGGATGAAATGAGCAAATACCTGACCGAAAAAATCAACGCCACTATCGAACTTAAGCCGATCGAATGGGCATCTTGGGACGATAAAACCAATCTAATGAAAATTTCGAATGAGCCGTTCGATCTGATGTTTACAGCCAGCTGGTTCTCCTATCCGAAAGATTCAGCGAAGGGACAATATCTGGAGCTTGATGACTTAATGGCGCAATACGGTAAAGATATTCCGGGTATCCTCGGGGAGGATTTCATCAAGGGTTCCAGAATTGGAGGCAAGTTATTCGCACTTCCTACCAAGAAAGAGTTCGGACAAGGATTCGGCTTCCTGCTGGATAAGAAACTGGTGGACAAATACAAGTTCGATACGAATGGCGTGAAGACCCTTGATGACCTCGAAGCGATGTTCAAGACGATCAAGGACAATGAGCCTGGAGTTACGCCGATCGTTTCGAGTAAATTCACGAACATTTGGGAAGCTTCCAATTACGATGGCATTGTTGCGAATCTGTCCATTCCGCGCGGAACCACAGAGGTTAAAGCCATTGATACGCTGGAGGATCCGAAATTCATCGAATTCTACAAACGCATGCATCAGTGGAATCAGAACGGTTGGTTTGACAAGGATGTCCTGACTTCGGACGCCGACCAAGGCATGAATATGATCAAGGCAGGCAAAGCCTTCGCAGTTGCCCAGTCTCTGAAACCGGGAAAAGACAAGGAAATGAGTCTGAGCTCAGGCGTTGAAGTCGTACAGGTTGAAACGGCAGAACCTTTCACGACAACAGGTGATGCACAAGGCGCCATGCTCGGCATTTCGCGTACATCCAAAGATCCTGCAAGAGCCATGATGTTCCTGAACTTGTTATACAGCGATCCGAAGCTCTTGAATATGCTCGACTGGGGCATTGAGGGCAAGCATTATGTGAAGAAATCCGATAACGTCATTGATTTTCCGGAAGGGATGAACGCGGACACGCAAACGTATCCGAATCCGGGCGGATGGATGTTCGGCAATCAATTCAATTCCTATCTGTGGGCGAATGAAGATCCGAATAAATGGGAAGAGTTCAAGAAATTCAATGAAAGAGCCGAGCATTCCATCGCTCTTGGATTTGCCTTCAATCAAGAGCCTGTGAAGTCGGAAATGGCCTCCATTGCGAATGTGGAGAAGGAATTTGGCGCGTCCCTGAGATCCGGCGCGGTAGATCCGGAGAAGATCATTGCCAAGTGGAAGGAAAAACGGAAGGCTGCAGGCTTCGATAAAGTCAAAGCTGAAGTCGATAAGCAGTTGGCCGAGTGGACGCAGTCTCAGGGTAAATAACATGCGATAGGAACAGGGGGAATATCCGAACAGGGACTTTTGATATGCGTCCCATGTAAGGGATTCCCTTTTTTTCTGTATGTCACTATACTCTTAGTGAGGATGAATCTATGAATCATGATGAGTTCATACCAACTTTTATAAAAAGCCGGGGTCGTTTCTGATTATGTTGAATATTAAACATTCGCTTCGCTTCAAGCTGATTATCGGTTTCTTCACGATTGCGGTTCCACTGGTCGGTCTGCTGCTGTACAACAATTACTACGCTTCCAATACGATTCGTGAACAGGTGGCGGATTCGAACAAAAATTCGATGATCCTATACTCGCATCAGATCGAAGCGGCCCTGAACAAGGAAACGAATTTTCTGTACAACATCGCCGTGGAAGATCCGAATATCGCTGCCCTTTCGCAGCTTCTGAACGATCCGGATGAGTACTATTTGGCCAAGTCAAGAATTCTGAACACGCTCACGCGATATCACAGGTTCGACAACAGCGTCGATCTTCAATTCATCTACTCGGTACAGAAGCAGGATCTATTCAATACACCGATCAAAACCCAATCTTATGAAGAACTGCAATCGATTAAAACGACGATCGAAAAGTTGGTGAAAGAGGTTCGGCCGGACAGCGTTTATTTTCGGGAATGGAAGGCGATCGAGTACAGTCCGCACAAATATGCGTTAATCCGACTGGTGGACACCGGCGATGATTTCTATCTTGGAGCCTTCGTGGAATTGGAAAACCTGATGATTCCGCTCGATTTGATCCATCTGGAAGACGGTTTTGCAAGTTTCGTGGGCAAACAGGGTGAGTTAATTACCAACACGGCAGCAATCGGCCCCCAACGCCTGAATACCTCTCTTGCTTCCGAATCCAATGAAGTATATCAGGTTGTGAAGAAAAATGAACGGAAATATATCGTGGTGATGAATCAGATTCAGGGGACGGACGTGATCCTAAGCGCGTTTGTTCCGGAATCCCAGATGCTGAAGAATTTATATCATTTTCGGCGGGGGATAATCCTGATATCGATTGCTGCGCTGATCATTCTGATGATTTACCTGGTATATCTGAATGATATTTTTCTAAAGCCCATGAACAACCTGGTTCGCGGAATGCGAAGAATAAAGCACGGGGATTGGAATACTCGGCTTCAGCCTTCCAAATCCAAGGAATTCGCGATCATCGATGAAACCTTTAACAGCATGGCTTCCGAAATTCATGAGCTGAAGATAAGCGTCTACGAGGAACAAATCAAGGCACATAAGGCCGAGCTAAAGCATTTGCAGCTCCAGATCAATCCCCATTTTCTGCTGAACTCGATTAATATCGTATATAACCTGGCTGAAATCAAGAATTATAGCGTCATTCAGCTGATGTGCATGAATCTCGTGAAATACTTCCGTTTCACAACCAAAACGAACCAAATAGCTGTGACGATTGCGGAAGAAATGGAGCATATGGAGAGTTACATTAAAATCCAGCAGGTGCGTTTTCCGGAGCGAGTCACCTATGATATTCATATTACCGACGGCGCGGAAAAGGCAGCGATTCCGCCGCTATTAATACAGCCCTTTATCGAAAATGCGATCAAATATGGTTTCGATTTCATGGACCATCCTTTTCACATCTCCATCCATATCGAACTCCTGGTAGACGGTCAGATGGAAATCGTTATTTGGGATAACGGAAACGGCTTCCCGAGCAACGTGCTTGAACAGCTGCAAGCCGGTTGTTTTATGGAGAATCAGAAGGGAGAGCATTTAGGCATCGCCAATGTCCAATACCGGCTGAAGCATATTTTCGGGCAAAAGACCTCTTTGGCGTTCGATAACGCACCGGATGCTGGAGCCAGAATTCGTATCGTACTTCCTTTCCGAACGGTAGAGCAGTTTACTTCCTTTTGAGACGATCAGAACGTATAGCTTCGAAGATTCACATTCTGATAACGGAGAAAAACATCCGGGAAAACATGGTCTGCTTCTGTGAAAATACGTCGATAGACGTTCTTCTTTTGATACTGAATAGGGGGAGTCTTAGTCTCATGTATAGGGTACTGATAGTCGATGATGAAATTTATGCAGTAATGGGGATCAAAAGCGGCGTGAAATGGCAGGATTTGCAGGTATCCGAAGTGTACGAGGCTTTTAATATGCGGGATGCGCTGCAGGTGTTCGAGCGGACGCCAATCGATATCATGATCTGTGATATTGAAATGCCCAAAGGAACGGGGATTGAGCTGCTCGAGCGGGTGAATGAGATTTCCCCCGACACGGAGACGATTTTCCTGACGGCCCACTCGGCTTTCGATTTCATGAAAAGAGCCATCCAGCTGGACGGGTTCGATTATCTGCTCAAACCCATTGAATTCGATGTGCTTCAAGAGACGATTGCGAAAGCTTTAAAGTCCATTAAACAGGAAAGGGAAATGCATCTTCTTCGGGAAGAGTATAAGCCCTACTACGACATATGGCGTAAAAAGAAGTCACTCATTACGGATAAATTCTGGAATGATCTGTTCTCCGGCAGAATCGTGTGCTCTCCGGATAACATCGCAGGCATACTTGAGGAACATGAGCTGCCGGGTCTTCAAGAAGCGGTATTCATGCCCGTTCTGGTCAGTGTGGAATCCTGGACGCGCGAATTTAGTACGAAGGATGAAGAGATGATGGAATATGCCATCCGCAAAGCCGCGTCCGAAATGCTGCTGCCATCGGGAAAAGGAGAAGTCATTCAAACCAAGCAGGGCGTGAATGTCGTTATAACGCTCCATGCCGGGGAAGAGGACGAAGATGAGGAGGACCTGCGAGCGCGCTGCGAAAAGTACATTCAAGGCTGCCACAAATATTTCGGGTGCAACATCTCTTGCTACATCGGCAAAAATTCTACGTTGTATGATATTGCCCATACCTATCAACAACTGCTTGAAATTGAATACAACAACTTAAATAAATCTAATCAGGTGTATACTCTGGCATCACTTGGAACGCCTTCCATCAAGGCCATGATTCCGCGGATTTCCACCTGGACGATTCTTATGGAACAAGGGAAGCAGAAAGAACTTCAGCAGGAGGTTTGCTCCCGGATAGCGGAACTTGGGCGAAGTCCAAGGCTGTCGGTCAGCGAACTTGAAGGGTTCCGTCACGAGTTTATGCAGATGGTGCATTATATTTTGCATAAAAACGGACTCTCTGCTTTCGAGTTATTTCAGGATCAAGAGGGGATTCTTCTGCACGCCCAGCCCCGGAATTTGGAACAGCTGGAATCCTCCATTCTACAAGTCATTCGGGTGATACATGATCAACTTCATCAGAATCACTCGGTAATCCAGCGGATTCAGTATTATATTACGGAGCACTTAAGCGAGCCGATCACCCGAGAACAACTTGCGAGTTATGTACATCTTAACCCTGCATATCTGTCTCGCTTGTTCAAACGCGAAGTAGGGGAATCGATTACAGATTACATATTGCATGTCCGGATGTCGCTCGCCAAGGATCTGATTACCAGCTCGACCATACCGATCTCGGATGTAGCCAAAACCTTTGGTTATCATAACTTTTCGTATTTCTCGAAAATGTTCAGAAAGGTGTATCATGCTTCACCGCAGCAGTTCCGGCAGCAATCGGGTTGAATATGAAGAGCCTGCATATAGCGTGTATGCAGGCTCTTTTTGTTCTCCAAAAGACGGGTTCGTCGTTTCGAATACCCAGAAGATCATTTCACACCTCGTATCATGTACTTACCATGCAGAGATCCATTACTTTTATATCGCAAATACGGACATCGAAGTTATAGCCTTTTGTGCACCCGATGGCTTTCTCTGGCCTGCCATCGGGTATGTTTGACCACAAAGGCATCGCCTGACCGATTAGGATCTCCTGGAATGGTGGTAACGACGCCATTCTGAAGCATGATGCCGCGCTGATCGGTAGTGAGCTTGGGGCTCTGACCGTTGATGCGGCAGCGAGTAAACGACACCGAAGATATGCGGGCCATTTTAGAGATAAAAGCGCCCACTTGAGGTGCTTCGACAATCCATTCTGCGGAGGCTTGTGGACCGTTATATCGTTTGGTGGTTCGAAACGTCCAGTTTTGGCTCACATTGCGCAAATAGATAAGCCAAGTCTTTCCCGTACACTTGGAAATGACCGCTTGCATACGGTCGCCAGGATGAACGGGCAGGGGAATCAGCGTCATAACGCTCGGAAGAATTTCCCACCAGGCGTAATAATGTGCTTTGCCATTCACGAAATCATGACCTGTACCGGTTTGGATCAGATTGCTGTTCCCGAAGCCGTCAATCCCGATCCAAGCCGACGAATAGGATGGTGTCGAACTTGGCCGTACGAACGGGACGGTCCAGTTCGCAGATATACGCCGAAAGGATTTGGGGCTGCCGGAAATCGTATAGCCGCTCCAGTTGGCCGAGATCCAGCCCAAGCTGCTTAACCGCGGTTTGCCTGACCTATCTATTAAGCACACTCTATGAGATTTGTACATATATTCCACCACCTATAAAGTTGTTAAACTATCATATGGTGATGGTAGATGGAGTGAGTGGGGAGATGAAGGTTATTAAAAGCTTGTTTTTATAAGATTCAAATCCGTCACTAAGCCGTATGCCTCCCTTGTGATTTAATGATGATGAATCCTTTGCCAAGATAGAATCGAAAGTCAAGTTAGTCTGATTTCTGGAGTAAGAATGATCAAGACATCAAGGCGGAATGGCCGAGCTGCTTATATGTTTTTTCAGTTTAGATACGTTTCCTATTTAAAGAGCTCATCATGCATCCACCAAAAATCAACATATTTATTCCAAACGCAATCAGGAAAACAAGCTGCGGGCTTGCTAGCTTGACGATCCAGCCGGAAGCCATGATGGCAAATGGCAAACCCAGTTTGAAAAGCGAGCCAGTGATACCGCTGACTCTGCCAATGAGATCATGAGGCGTGGATTCCTGCCGGAATGTCCAGATACTAACCGTATTAATCGTTTCGAACACGCCGTACAACAACAGGCCTCCAAACAACATCCATATGGTATGGGAAAAGTAGAAGATAACACTGGTTAAACCGAGACCTAATACTGTCCAGGATATGATTTGCCCGACTTTGTAATAACGCCGCAATAAGCCGATGAGCATACTGCCGGCAAGTCCACCTATTCCTGCCGCAGATAATACCAAACCTAGCTGTGCATTCGTAAGCTTCAGGCTGTCCTTAGCGTAGAATATGAGCGTCGCATCAATCATCCCGGCAGAGCTGTTCAGGAAAATAACGACAACCGTAATGGTAGATAGCAGCCGGTTTGACCTGAGTTCACGCCAGCCCTCGTGAAGTTCCCTCCAGAAGTCCTTACCCGAATCTTTGACATGCGTTTCCTCCGTCTTCACACCTGTAAGCGTAATCCAGGCCAGCATAAAAGCGATGGCTGTCAGCAGCAGCGCTACATGCATATTCGGCAAAATAAGAAGCAGACCGCTAAGTGCAGGACCTAAAATTCCGATCAAGGTAACAGCGAAGTTATAGGAGACATTGGCAGATGTTAGCATTTCGCCCGGGAGCGATTGTTTTACCATGGCTACCCTGGCATTGGAATAAGCATAGCCAAACGTCATTAGCAGAAAACCGGCAATGTAAAAAAGCGGAGCTGACGAATACCCCATTTCCAGCGAGACATATAAAACAAGCAGGACCACCACCTGCATCAGGATGGAAACCAGAGACCACGTCTTCTTATGAGAACGGTCGACCAGAACACCAATGAACATCGCGAGAAACAGATTGGGCAGAAATTCAATGCCACGCATGGTGGACATGATGACAGACGATTTCGTCAGATCATACAGGATCAGCGGAAGAGCAAGCTCGTATATTTTGTTCCCTAAGGCCATCACTCCGCCTGTGACCAGCAGAATAAGAAAGCTTTTGTTTCGCAGAACGGACTTTTTTTGTAGTGAACCATCTTTGAAGTCAAGCATGGATTTTTTTCCTCCTCTTTACGCTGTAAGCAATAGAAATTATACTTTTAGAAAAGATGAAGGAAAAAGCGAAACATCAATAATAGATTTACACCTTTTATTCACAAGGAGTCTATCCATGGATATCGTTCACTACTATTTGAAGCTCAGCGGACATTTTGCAGATGCAAACAAGAACAATGCAATACATGTTACGATGGATGAATTAACGCAGATTCTGGATTGCACAAGGCGAAATGCGCAGTTATTGATCCGGAAGATGCAAAAACAAGGTTATATTGAATGGAATAGCGGTTTAGGACGGGGCAACACTTCCAATCTGGTGCTTAAGCAAAACAGGGATCAGATTCTGATGAACAGAGCCAAGGAACAGGCATTACGCGGACAAATAGGAGAAGCTTATGAACTCCTTCACTTAAGCCCGCTTGAGCCGCTATTTTCCGGCTGGCTTACCGAGCAATTTGGTGCAATGAAGACTTTGGATGAAAAAGATATTCTTAGATTCCCTTTTTACAGGCCCGTGCTGGATTTGGACCCGCTGCATGTAATTCGCCGAACGGAAGCACACCTGATTCGTCAGATATTTGATACGCTTGTTGTGTATGATCCTGTTAACCAAGTCATCCGTTCAGGAATAGCCCATCATTGGGAGCATGATGAGGATTGTATCGTCTGGACTTTATATCTGCGCAAAGGAGTACGGTTTCATCATGGAAGAGAATTGAATGCGGCCGATGTCGCATTTACATTCCGGCGCATCGGGGCGCTTGAGCACCCGGATTGGGTCATGCGGAATATTGGAGACATTGAGGTGATCGATGGCTATACACTTCGTTTTCGTCTGACAAAGCCCAATTCGCTATTTTTGCATATTATTGCTTCTGAACGCTTCTCCATCGTGCCGGAAGACTTGGAGCAGATTTCTCTGGAACAGGATTTCCGGCAGCATCCGATCGGGTCGGGACCTTTTCTAATGAAGGAAAACAATGAAACGATTTTGGCTCTGGAGGCGCATGAGCGATATTATGGAGGACGTCCCATGATGGATCGCATTGAAATATGGGTGTGGCCTGATTACAAAGAGCATCTGATTTCCAATACATCGGTTGTGAAGGAAGCCAGGCTGCAATATTTTGATGCGTCGGAGAAGGACATTCCGGCCAGAGTGCTAACACAGCTTGAGGATGGAAGTTCCGTTCTGACGTTCAATACCAGAAAAAAAGGACCGCTGCAGGATATCCGTTTGCGGCAAGCCATACATCTGGCGCTGAATCGTGAGCAGATGATTGAAGATCTAGGCGGACGGAGGGAACAACCCGCCTCCGGATTTAACCCGCGTAACCATGATGCCTCTTACGGGAGAAGCAGTGATGTACAATTGGCCAGGGAATGGATTGACGCATCGGACTACAACGGTGAATGTCTGTCGTTATACACATATGAACTTAAGAGCAACGAAGAAGATGCGGCATGGATGAAGAGCAAGTGCGCTGAGATTGGCGTGAATATTCAAATTCATATCTTGCCCATTCGGGAACTGACCACAAAGGAAGTCATCCGGGCATCCGATATGCTGTTTGCCGGTGAGGTACTCGGCGAAGAGCCTACGGTTGATTTGATCAGTATGTATCTGTCCGATGATGGTTATATCCGTAATCACTTGGATGAACTAAGCAGAAACAGGGTAGACAGTATTATCGAAGAAGCTTTGGCGGAACCTGATCCATGCGCCAGAAGAAGTGTTCTGGAACGGATCGAGGAAGAGTTGAAACAGCGAAGCGCGGTTTTGTTTATGTATCACAGCCGTCAAACCGTAGGGCATGACCCATCACTAAGCGGTATTACGCTGAATGCCTGGGGGAAAATCAATTACAAGGATGTATGGATCAAACGATACTAAAATATCTTTGTGAATTAAATCTAAAATTAACCTTTCTTTAATAGAACATTAAGGGATACTCTCCATAATAAGCACAAGCAGGTTATTCTATCCGGGCTAAGGAGAGGGCTAATCATGAAAAGAATCCGAAAGATTCATATGTGGATCGGAATTATCGCAACCGTGTTTTTGTTGATCGAATCAACAACCGGCATCATCATGTATTTGGACCAGGGAGATCGTAGAACAGGAATGGAGAGGAATTTCAGGATGATCGGAAATTCACAGGCTTTTGCCAACCAGAAATCTACCTTACAGAATGGTCAGCAGAATGATGCAAGCGGACAATCCACTGACAGGGGATTCGGTAACGGAAATAGCGGCGGATCGGGAATGAACCGCTTTAATGGAGCAGGAGCGTTTCCGGATCGTGCAGGCGGCAGTTCTTTTAGCTCGAAAGTCCGGAGTCTGCATGAAGGGATAGTCGGCCTCATCAGCGGCATAGGCATGTTCCTGTTAACCGGAACCGGCATTATCATGTCCTTTATCATCTGGGGGGCTAACCGTAAGAAAAGAAAACGCGATAACAGACCGAATCAGCAGATGACGATCATACATCCCGGGGAGTGATTGGACATTCTTATATAGTTCGATGAAATATACACAGGATGCTGTCATATTTTATAACATAAACGTCATGACGGATTACACAATGAATATTCGTCATACCGATGCAAACGGGCCTCCCTTATTAAGGGACGGTCCTTTTTTCGTATAAACATGTAAAGAAATTGAAAGTCAAAGTAAATGATTTGAAATTGTTTGGCTCCGCCGTCGAGGCTACAATTTGATCAACAACCCAAATGAATACTCCCATCCATACATCTGTTCAGGAGGTGATGCACGTTCATGAAACAAGCTGGACGAAAGCATGTAAAATCCAAATGGGCTGTTGCCGGCCTTTTCGTACTCTCGGTTTGCGCTTCGGTCGCGTTTGCGAAGGACAAACTTTTGGCAGATGAACACGATTATAAAGTAATGGCCACTGTCGGCGGCATACCCGTCACGATGCCGGAGTTCGAGAAATCGGTACAAAGGAACAAATCCGGTGTTTTGAGCTACTTCCATGACAAATATAGCGCTGAGCAGATACCTGGTTTCTGGACAAGCTCTTTTGAAGGGGAAGTACCACAGGATCTGCTGAAGAAAAGAGCGCTTGATGACAGCCTACGGATCAAAGTTACGGAGTGGATTGCCATGGAGCAAGGGGTTATCAACGATATCAGCTATCAGGGATTTTTGAAGCAGCTCGAGCAGGAAAATGCCAGAAGAATGAAAGCGGCGGCGAATCATCAGGTCATCTACGGGCCGCTTCAATATAACGAGGATACTTATTTGCAATATATCCTGACCAACGCCGCAACGGCCGTTAAGCAAAAGATACAGCTGGATGAGCACTTAAAACCTGACGAACTTGCGCTGAAAGCATTCTATGAAAAGCATAAACATGATCTTTACCAGACGCCGGGTGACATAAAGCTATTCACGATGGCGGTTTCATTTTTGGATGCCAATCATCAGGTTGACCCCGTGAAAAAGGAACGTGCTGGAAAACAGTTAAAAGAGGCAGCTGCAATGCTGGAATCAGGGGCTTCTTTTGCGGATACTGCCAAGACCTATTCGGATCGAAAAACCGAAGATGAGCTTGTGATTAATCTCGGCAATGATCGGAATAATTCCAGAAGTCCTGTTGCACGTGCTGCGGCCAAGATGAACATCGGGGAAACAAGCGATATCGTAGAAGAAAATGGAAGTCTGTACTTGCTGAGATGCACGGATAAAACCGATCCCGGATCGGCCTTCGTCCCTTTTGAAGAGATCGCGGATCAGGTTCTCAAAGATTATATCGATCGCGAATATGAGAATATGATTCAAATCAAGCTAGATGAAGCCCAGGTCAATGTCGATGAATCGCTATATCAGTCCTGGAAAGTCGAAGAGTAGAGAGTTGCCCGATATTTTTTGTAAACGCTTCACAACATGTTTGTGAGGCTATTACATAGGACAGATCGGGGTAAAACCTGCATCCGTCCAACATTCGATAGAGGGAGGACAAGGCTCATGTTTAAAAGGACAGCGAGAAAAGCAATCAGCATGTTGACGGCCATCGTTTTGATCACGGGAATAGGGGTCAATGCTTCGCTCGTGAAAGCCGATACGGCTAGCGGGACAACGTATTACGTGGATAATGTCAGCGGTAACGACAGTAATGCAGGAACGAATCAGAATGAGGCATGGAAGTCACTGACGAAGGTGAATGCGACGACCTTTGAGCCCGGTGACCACATTTTGTTCAAGGCAGGAGGTTCATGGCAGGGACAGTTGTGGCCGAAGGGTTCCGGATCCGATGGAAGCCCTATCATCATTGACAAGTATGGAAGCGGAAACAAGCCTTTGATCGCCGGAGTCACGTCAGAGCTGCAAACGGTATTTCTGAAAAACCAGCAGTACTGGGAAATCAACAATCTGGAAGTGACGAACCCGTCATCGGAGCCTTTTTCAAGAGACTGGAAGGGCGCTCGGGGAGAACGCCGAGGTGTCTACATCCTGAATGAAGAAAGCGGTATTTTGAATCATATTTATATCAAGAACCTGAACATTCATGACGTTGATGGAGTGTATACGACAAGGTCGGGAGGAATTATTTTCGACTCGGTGGGTTCCTGGGTGCCAAGTGCATTTCATGATGTGCTTATTGATGGCAATACATTAACCGATGTAGATGCCTACGGGATTTATATCAGCTCGAACTGCATTCTTCGTTATGGCATGGGGGATTTGTGGGAATGGGTGCCGAAGCCTTACGGGGCCTGGACACCGTCTACCCAGGTGAAGATCTCGAACAATACCGTTGTCAGAGCGGCTACGGGCGGCATTGCTTGGAATGTAACGGATGGCGCGGTGGTTGAACACAATACGGTTCAAGAGGCTACATATTTGGCGACAAATGCGTCCATCTGGTGGGCTTATGCCGACAATAACGTCGTGCAGTACAATGAATCGTTTGCCAGCAAAAACGGTTCCGAGGACGGCACGGGCTTTGACGTGGATGCAGGCAACCTGGGCTCCCTTGTACAGTATAACTACAGCCATGATAATGCCGGGGGATTCATGTTGTATGTCAATGATACGTATAGCACGATCAATACGATCGTCAGATACAACATCAGCCAAAATGACAAGGCACGTATCTTCCGCTACAGCGGATCGATTGATACGGTACTCAATTACAACAATACCATTTATGTCGGTGCAGCCTCCGGTAACCCGGTGATGAGCGATTACTTCACGAAATCCTCGGGTAGTCCGAAAAATATCAAAAACTATAATAATGTCTATTACAGCGTAGGGGATAAGGGCTGGACCCTAACGGGACAAACCTTTGATAATAACGCCTATTTCGGCGGCAAAACGCTCGTCAGCTCTGATGCGCACAAGATCACGGCCAATCCGAAGCTGGTAAACCCGGGCAGCGGTGGAACGGGTATGAATACGGTGAACGGATACCAGCTTCAAAGTGATTCTGTGTTGATCGGAGCAGGTGTTCCGATTGCCGATAATGGAGGACGGGATTATTTCGGTAATCCGCTGTATAACGGAGATCCGGATATTGGCGCGTTTGAGTATCAGGGAACGGTACCTCCGGCGTCGGGTAAAACTCCGATCGTATATACGCCGGCCACGGTCACGCCAATGCCTAAGCCTCCCGGTCCAGATCCGGGGAATCTGGCTCCATTAGCTACCCTAACGGCTTCTGTCGCAACATTGTCGGGCAGTTCCGTCAAGGGTCTCACCGATGGTTCTTACGATAAGGCATGGTCCAGCGTGGATAAGGGAGTTACCTTCCCGAACTATATTACAATTGATTTTGGCTCGAAGACCGCAACCGTCAATCAGTTGAAAATAATCACTCGATTTGGCACCGGACAAGGCGTAACGAAACTTGATTTGGAGTATTTTAATGGTACCGACTGGACTCCTTTAAAGACCGGCATACAGTGGACATGGAAGTATGGGGACCAGACGAATGAGGCGCAAACGATAGATTTTGACCGGACGACCGCCGCGAAGTTCAGGCTCAAAATCAATGGAGCGAACCTGAAATGGGGCAACTTTGCGATCAACGAGCTGGAAATGTACGACAAACACTAATTTGTCAGTGTTCATAGGAAGATAGTGGTAAGAATTCCTGCTTCCTTGCGCCCTGAACAAAAAAGGAATCTCCCATAGGGATGGTTCTTTTTTTGTTAATCACTATACTTAAAATAAATGTAGTTCAATTCATATAGAGGATACTGGAACATGACAGCAATACAGGGGGGAAAGCATGAAGCTACAGGCAGCAGGAAAATCATCCAAATGGTTTGTGTACCAAAAAATCGTTATCGTATTTATCTTATTTTTACTTCCTCTTATATCCATGAATATTTGGCTGAATTACAAAGGAATGTCCATCACTAAACATGCCATTCTAAATTCCTCATTGGCAGGTGCATCCTTCTATTCCAAACAGCTCGATAAAGAAATGTTTTTTATACGGAATTTGCAGCTTCAGCTGCTCAATGACAAAGATCTTCAGAAGCTCAGCTTCAGGGGAAGCATGTTGGAAAATTACGAAGAGGTGGAACTCATCGATCAGGTGCGGGACCGTCTTTCGACGCTCATGGTTTCTAGCGAATATGTGGTAAGCACAGGTGTCTATGTCGAGGCTGTCGGCAAAACCATATCCACGGCATCCGGTGTTACAAATACGCCGAATGGGGAGATGAAGCTCATATCTTCGCTGATGAAAGAGAAGCCCAAACCTTCTTTTTACCGCAGCGGGAACCGCATCTTCCTGATCGAAACCGAGAATAACGGCGGCATTTGGTCGTACATTGAAATCTCCCGTCCCAAGCTGCTGGAGGCGTTAAAGGAAATTGCGAAATTGTATCCGGAGTCCGAAGTTTTGCTCGGCAATAAAGAACTTGGCACGGTGCTGACGACGGCCAATAAAATGAAAGAATCAAATGAGGTTTTGTACCTGACCGAGGATAAAAGCATGCATGATCCGAACGCGCCCGAAATGAAGAAAATAAACGGCGTGAGTTATTTTATCGTCCAAAATGACGTCAGCTCATTACATTTATCCTTGCTGATGTATGTGAATGAGAACGAAATCACGCGTCCGCTGAGCCAGTTCATTACATGGTTCTATACGCTGTTTATCATAGCCATTATCGTAATGGTGTTGTATTCTTTTTCAGTCAATCTGATGATTCATAGACCGCTTTCGAAGCTGGTAAAAGCTTTTCATATGATCGAAACTGATAATTTGAATATTATGATCGATTCCAAGACGAAAGACGAATTCCATTATGTCTTCAACAGCTTCAACAATATGACCCGCAAACTGAAAAATTCGATCGAGGAAAACTATGAGCAGAAAATCGCCTTGCAGCACTCCCAGCTGAAGCAGCTGCAGTCGCAGATCAACCCGCATTTTCTGTATAACAGCTTTTTCAACATCTATATGATGTGCAAGGTTGGAGACTCGGACAGTGCCGCGGAGTTGTCTCAGAAGCTGGGCAGTTATTATCAATATATTACCCGGAGCGGCGCGGACGAGGTTCCGTTTTATAAGGAATACCGGCATGCCCTGGATTACTGTGATATTCAGTGCATCCGGTTCTCGAACCGAATCGCTTACGAGTACGAAGGGATTTCGGGTGTTCCTCCGTCCATCTCCGTCCCGCGTCTGATCATTCAGCCTATAGTCGAAAATGTGTTCGAGCACGCATTTGAAGACGGCATGATGGAAGGTATGATATATATCAGCACGGACTACCGGGAAGGGAGACTTCGCGTCACCGTTGAGGATAACGGGAATCTCGCGACCGACGAGGTGGTGGAACATCTGCGCGAGAAGCTGGTGATGGACTCGAAGTATATCGAAAAAACGGGCTTGATTAACGTAAATAACCGTCTTCAGCTGAAATACGGGCTGGGCAGCGGGGTGTTTATCTCTCGCAGCGAATACGGCGGCCTTAAGGTAGAGCTAATCATAATGGATCAAAAAGAGGGGGCGTAACCATGTATCGACTGTTGATTGTAGACGACGAGCCTGTTATCGTAAACGGCCTGGTTCAGCTTTTTCAAGAAAATACGCAGTTTGAATTGGATGTATGCAAAGCGTATTCCGCGAGAGAGGCGCTTGAGATCGCGAAGAAAATGAAGCTGGATATCTTGGTTAGTGATATCCGCATGCCTTACAAGAGTGGGCTTGAACTCGTCGATGAAATTACATATTATTGGCCGCTATGCCGTGTTATTTTTTTGACGGGATACAGCGAATTTGAATATGTGCATGAGGCGCTGCGCAAAAACGTGGACAATTATATCCTCAAGACGGAAGGCATCGATCCGATCTTTCAGGCGGTCCAGGAGGCTTCGCATAAGCTGGATGAGGAGAACGGCCGGAGGCTCAAAGAAGAGAGGGCGAAAATGCATTTTCAAATCGCCGAGTCGGTTCTTAGAAATGAGCTCGTAGAGCGGCTGATGGGCGGCGAATCTGTAAGTGGACTTCTGGCTGAGCCGCGGTATGAGGAATTGTCACTGCATATCGAACCGAAGCAGCCGGCTTTTTTCCTCATAGGAAGGGTTGACCGTTTGGAAGAAGCAACTTCAAGGGGAATACAGGAGTCCATCCGTAGATCATTTTCCAATTTCCTTCCTCCTGCCTTTGCAAGTGAACATGCCGTGATCGAAGGCGGTATACATGTGTGGCTGCTTCAACCTGGAGAGGAACTGCTTGGCCGCTTTATGGGAACGGAACCTGAACCGCAGCTTCACTGGAACGGGATATCGGTATATATGAAGGGCATACTCGAACTTGTGCAAAATGAGTGCGAAAATTTGCTAGGCACATCGGTTTCATTTGGTATTTCAGGGAATCTTGCCGGCCGCTGGGACAACATTCGTCACCAATATGAGACGCTGCGGGGTATGCTGCAGAGCAGGGCGGCCATGGGCCAAAGTATGGTCATTGTTGACATCGAAAAGGCTAATCTGCATGAAGAAGCCTTATACGAGCACGGCCGCATGAAGCAGGAAGATGTCAAATGGCTTGTCATAGACCAGATTCACAGGTACATTGACGAGCATTTGTCCGGGGATGTCTCCTTAACGGCGATTGCAGAGGAAGTACATTTCAATCCGTCCTATTTGTCTCGCTACTATAAACAAGTAACGGGGCAGAACCTCCTTGACTATATCCAATCGAAGAAGCTGGAAGGAGCACTGCATCTGATGCAGCAAACCAATCTGAAATTAAATGAAATCGCCATGCGGGTCGGCTTTGACTCTCATTCTTATTTCACGACTTTTTTTAAGAAAAAAATGGGGATGTCCCCGCAGGATTACCGGAATTCCAACTGCGTTAACTGAATCGGGAGGTTTGATGATAGATTTGGTAAAGAAATTGATAGCAAAGTAAAAAACTCAAAATTGATAGCGTTTTCCTTCGAAATTTATAATGAAGTATATAAACAAGGTTCAACATTACAGCATACAAAGGGGGAAAGCATTCATCATGAAATTAATCAAACCATGGAAAATGATTTTGATTGCCACGATGACAGTATCCGTATTATCTGCATGCTCAAGTCCTGGAAAAGAGTCAGCTGGATCGTCCCAGACGACTGCAACCGAAGAAAACAAGAGCAGCACGCCACCCGAGCCACTCGGCAAGTATCCGGAAACGGTAACGGTATCGGAAGTACTCGGCTACAATCCGCCCGAGGATCCGCGGACACCAAAAGGGATTACGCCGGAACAGAATGCGTATCTTAAAGATTTGAAAGAAATGATGAACATTGAAGTCAAATACAAGTGGACGGTTCCATCCAGCCAGTTCGAGCAAAAGTTCGCTCTAGCCATGGCCTCGGCTGACTTGCCGGATATTATGGAGCTCAACCAGAAGGACTTTGAAAAGCTGAGAAAACAGGGGATGCTAGCCGACTTGACGCAAGCCTATAATGATTACGCTTCCCCGGAACTGAAAAAGTACATGGAATCGGATGGCGGATTCGCAATGAAGACATTCTCCGAGGATGGGAAACTGCTGGCGATGCCTGCATTCGAAGACCCGTTTCTGTCCACCCAGCTGCTCTGGCTCCGGAAGGATTGGCTTGATAATTTGAAGCTTCAGCCGCCACAATCGATGGATGATCTGGACAAGGTCGCAGAAGCGTTTGCTAAAAACGACCCGGATCAAAACGGTAAAAACGACACCTACGGCGTCGCTCTCCAAAAAAATCTGTTCTTCTGGGGTTACGACTTGAGAGGTTTCTTTAATGGCTTTGGCGCGTATCCTTCGATTGGCGACAATCAGTCTGCCTGGATCAAGGACAGTGGCGGCAAGCTGATTCCTGGTCTTGTCCAACCTGAAGTGAAGACCGCGCTTGGCAAGCTGCAATCGTGGTACAAAGATGGCATTCTCGACAAGGAATTTGCCCTGAAGGACGAAAACAAAGCAGTTGAAGATATTACTTCAGGAAAAGTCGGCATTGTGTATGGGGAATGGTGGTATCCGAACTATCCGTTGAACCTGAATGTCGATAAAGATCCGAAGGCAGAATGGATTCCAATCCAAATTCCGGGCCTCGATGGTTCGGGCAAATCGCTTGTGCCTAAGATCCGCAGCGGAAAAGTCTTTGCGGTTAACAAGAATATGAAGAATCCGGAAGCTGCCATCAAGATGCTGAACTACTATATTGAAGTGGGCAAAAAGAAATACATGGATCAGAATAAAGCGGAAAATGGATATGTCTACAACTGGTTTAATCCGCGGATTTATAATCCGGCCCAGATCGATACGATTTTCACTGAGGTTAACAAGGCGCTTGATGCAAAACAAGAAGAAATTACGCTTGACGATGAAAACTACAAAAACGTTGCAGACGTGTTCAAGGCAGCAAAGGATTATCTGTCCGGAAATACATCGAACGCAAGCAAAGGCGTGAACTGGGGTCAATATTTCAGTCGTGCGGCGAAAGACGGCGGCTGGGGCGTGACGCGTAAGATCAAGGAGAGCGGAGCTTTTGTAAACAATGAATTCTATGGTCTTCCGACAGAAACGCAAGTCGAAAAGGGAGCTCAGCTGGATAAGCTGATGCAGGAGTCCTTCACCAAAATTATTATGGGTGCGTCCTTGGATGAATTCGATAAGTTCGTTCAAAGCTGGAAATCTCTTGGCGGCGATCAAATCACCCAAGAGGTTAACGACTGGTATAGCAAAGAGGCTGCGAAATAAATCATTTGAGGATGTTGTAATCATACTGAATTAAATGATGAAACGGGAGGATGAGCCTGATTGACGCCGGCGCTTCCTCCCGTTTTAGAATGAACGGGGAGGTCCATCTGTGAGAACGCTGAAAAAGGAATATCTGCTGCATATCATGCTTTTTCCCGGAGTTATTTTTACGTTGATTTATGCCTACGGACCCATGGCCGGTCTTGTGATGGCATTTCAGCAGTTTGAGCCGTTGTCAGGCTTTTTTCACTCTAAGTTTGTAGGTTTTGATAATTTCAAGTACGTGTTTAATATGCCTGATTTTAAGCAGGTGTTGTGGAATACCATCGTGATCGCGGTCATTAAAATGGTGCTGTTTTTGGTTGTTCCATTGATTCTTGCATTATTGCTTAACGAGGTTACCAAACGATGGTTCTCGCGGTTTATCCAATCCGCCGTATTCCTGCCGTTCTTTCTGTCCTGGACCGTGCTCGGCGGCGTCATTATCGAATTGTTCTCGCTAAGCGGTCCCGTGAACGGATTGATTACATCCATGGGACTCAAACCTATTATGTTCATGCTGGATAACGAATGGTTCCGCGGTATTGTCATTGGTTCCGATGTCTGGAAAGGGATGGGCTACAATATGATCGTCATGCTTGCAGCCATTACCGGAATCAATGCGACGCTTTATGAGGCTGCTGAAGTAGACGGGGCCGGAAAATGGAAGCAGATGCTTAACATCACTTTGCCGGGGATGGCTCCGATCCTCATTCTCCTTGCGGTATTAAGTCTCGGAGGCATATTGAATGCAGGCTTTGAACAAATTCTGATCATGTATAACCCGACGGTATATGAAGGTGCGGATATTATCGATACGTTCGTTTACAGGCTCGGTATGTTTAGCCAACAATTTGGACCTGCCGCCGCTGTAGGACTGTTTAAATCCGCGATATCATTGGTTTTGGTGTCTGTGACCTATTATGCGGCTTACAAATACAACAATTATCGGATTTTTTAGGCTGGAGGTAGAGAAATGCATAAACCAACGATCAGCAGAAAGATATTTGTCGTATGTAATACGCTGCTGCTAACTGCAATTACCTTGCTTGGCATTATCCCTTTCATTCATTTGCTTTCGGTATCTTTAAGCTCGAACACGGCGGCAATGGCGGGGGAAGTAAAGCTGTGGCCGGTCGGTTTCAACTTTGACGCTTATCGGTATCTTGGCGAGAAAGTAGAGTTTTTCAGGTCGCTTGGCGTATCCGTTGAAAGAGTGGTGCTCGGGACGGCTGTCAATATGTTCCTATGCTTTATTACTGCATTTCCACTATCGAAATCGGTGGAGCAGTTTAAGTTTCGCACGTTATATGTTTGGTTTTTTGCCGTTACGATGTTTTTTGGAGGCGGATTGATTCCGACCTATATTATCGTAAAAAATACGGGATTGATTGACTCGATCTGGGCGCTGATCCTGCCCGGAGCTCTAAACGTATGGAATATGGTATTGATGTTGAACTTTTTTAGATCCATTCCGAAAGAGCTGGATGAAGCAGCGACCATTGACGGAGCCGGGCATTGGAGAGTTTTATGGCGCATTTATCTTCCAATATCGCTGCCGTCCATCGCGACCATCGGTCTATTCACCATCGTAGGACACTGGAATGCTTGGTTTGACGGAATATTGTACTTGAATTCACCGGATAAATATCCGCTTCAGACGTATCTTTCCACGCTCATCATGTCGATTAATTCCCAGATGACGTCCATCTCGATAGAACAGATCAAGGCCATGGAGAACCTCAGTGAGAAAACACTTCAGACAGCCCAGATCTTCATGGGAGCACTGCCGATCATGATCGTATATCCGTTTTTGCAGAAGTATTTTGTCAAAGGGATGACTGTCGGAAGTGTAAAAGAATAACAGCAGGGAGACTTATACGCAAGGGAGTGCAGAATTTCATATGAAAAAAATAAAGGTTGCATTGATCGGAGCGGGACTGCGCGGAATCAATTATTTGGAGTACGCGCTGCAGCATCCGGGTGAGCTTGAAGTCGTTGCGGTCGCGGAACCGGTACAGCAGCGGAGAGAAAACTTTAAGGCAAGGCACGGACTTGCCGATGAAATGTGTTTTGAACATTGGGACGAATTCTTCGCGAAGCCGAAGCTTGCGGATGCGGTACTCATTTGCACCCAGGATCAGCAGCATTTCGAGCCGACGATGAAGGCGCTGCAAGCGGGGTATCATGTGCTGCTTGAAAAACCGATGTCACCTGACCCAGAAGAATGCATACGGATGGGGGAAATGGCGTCCAAGGCCGGACTTGTATTTTCGATTTGTCACGTACTCAGATACACGCCGTTTTTCACAACGCTGAAAGAACTGCTGACAAAAGGCGCGATCGGTAAATTGATGGCGATTCAGCATAACGAGAACGTCGGCTATTGGCATCAAGCGCACAGCTTCGTAAGGGGTAACTGGCGCCGGAAGGATGAGTCCAGTCCGATGATTCTGGCAAAGTCCTGCCATGATCTCGACATTTTGCTCTGGCTGGCCGGTTCGGAATGCGTTAACGTTTCCTCCTTCGGTTCACTTAGCCACTTTAAGTCTTCGGAAGCACCGGAAGGGGCACCGCTTCGTTGCTTGGACGGTTGTCCGGTTGCGGACGAATGCCTTTACTATGCACCCGATATCTATTTGACGGAGGATACGAACTGGCCGACTTCAGCGATCAGCGACGATATGAGCTATGATGCCCGCTATAAGGCGCTGCAAGAAGGGCCGTACGGAAAATGCGTATACCATTGCGATAACGATGTTGTAGATCATCAAGTCGTGAATCTTGAATTTGCGAATGACGTTACGGCTGCATTCACGATGAGCGCGTTTACGAGGGATGTCAGCCGGACGCTCAAGCTGATGGGGACGACAGGCGAGATCCGCGGAGCCATGGAGAAGAATGAAATCGAGATTATCCACTTCGGCAGCGGCAAGGTCGAACGGATTTCCTTTGAGGACATGGGCGGACATGTTGGACATGGCGGCGGAGACATGAGACTGATCAAGGATTTCCTCAAATTGGTGCGCGAGGACGGCAACGCTCAAGGACTTACATCGGCGGACCATTCCGTTCAGAGTCATCTGATGGCGTTCGCAGCTGAGGAGTCGAGAACGTCGGGCGAGATCATCAGCTTGAAAGAATTTGAACAGCGTTACAGCATCCGCGAGGAAGTGAAATAAACCAGGATTTACAACATGAACCATTCGGAGGGACATATGTCTACATTTCGTTATTCGGGAAATTCTTTTTATGTTAATGACGAGCGGATTCAAATATTATCGGGAGCGATCCACTACTTCCGCGTCGTGCCGGAGTACTGGGAGGATCGGCTTCTGAAGCTCAAGGCTTGCGGTTTGAACACCGTGGAAACGTACGTGCCATGGAATCTGCATGAACCGACAAAAGGCCAGTTCCATTTTGATGGTATCGCAAACCTGGTCCGGTTTGTCGAGCTGGCAGGCCAGCTGGGACTACACGTCATTGTGCGCCCGTCTCCATATATTTGTGCAGAATGGGAGTTTGGAGGACTTCCGTCCTGGCTTTTAGCTGACTCCGATATGCGTCTTCGCTGTTACCACAAACCGTTTCTGGATCATGTGGATGACTATTATGATGTGCTTCTCCCTATGCTGAAACCGCTGCTCTGTACTCAAGGCGGTCCGATTATTGCCATGCAAATCGAGAATGAATATGGAAGCTACGGCAACGACAAGAAGTACCTGAACTACTTGAAGGACGCAATGATCCGCCGGGGAATGGATGTGCTTCTGTTCACTTCCGACGGTGCTGAAGATGCCATGCTGCAGGGCGGAATGGTCGATGGCGTTCTTGCAACGGTGAATTTCGGGTCACGCGCAGCCGAATCCTTCGACAAGCTGCGGGAGTATCAGCCGGATGCTCCATTCATGTGCATGGAATATTGGAACGGCTGGTTTGACCACTGGCGCGAGGAGCATCACACACGTTCGGCGGCGGACGCTGCGAATGTGCTGGATGACATGCTCCGACTGGGAGCATCCGTGAACTTCTATATGTTCCATGGAGGAACGAACTTCGGCTTCTGGAATGGAGCCAACGGACATACCGAAGACAGCTACGAGCCAACCGTGACCAGTTACGATTACGATTCGCCCTTGAGCGAAAATGGTGAGCCCACGGATAAATTTTTTGCGATTCGCGATGTCATTGCGAAATACGTTCCTCTGCAACCCCTGGAACTTCCGGCTCCAGTACCGAAAAAAGCGTACGGAAAAGTGGCTTTGACGGAAACAGCCTTATTATCTGCGAACCTGGACCGAATTTCCACGGCAATTCATACAGCTTACCCGGAACCGATGGAGAAGCTGGGGCAGGATTACGGCTTTATCCAATACGATACGTTCATTTCCGGTCCGAGACCGAAGGATGAACTTTTCATTCAAGACCTGCGCGACCGCGCGCTTGTATTCTTGGACGGCAAGCTCGCCGGAACGCTGGACCGCTGTGAGCCGGATACGAAGATCGAATTCGAGGTTCCCGCCGAAGGCCTTCGGATCAGCGTACTCGTGGAGAACATGGGACGGGTCAACTATGGACCTTACATGAAAGACCGCAAAGGCATCACGGAGGGAGTCCGCTTCGGAAGACAGTTTCTGTCGGAATGGACGACCTATCCGCTGCCTTTGAATGATCTGTCCGCTTTGGCGTATACCCCTGACATTCAGCAGGGAGTGCCTGCGTTTTTCCGGGGCAGCTTCACCGTCGATCAGCTGGCAGATACCTTCATTAGTCTTGAAGGCTGGACGAAGGGAGTCGTGTTCATCAACGGATTCAATCTGGGGCGTCACTGGAATATCGGACCGCAGAAAACGCTGTACGTGCCGGGGCCTATATTAAAAACAGGTGACAACGAGATCGTTATATTGGAGCTGTACGGAACAAACGAGCCGGCGGTTACCTTTGTCGATCAACCGGAGTTGGGTTAAGCAAGCAGAACAAGCCTGCGGAGTATATTCTACTCGGCAGGTTTTTTTCTGTGGTTGCAAACTGGTCAAATTCGTTCCAAAATGCTCATTTCTATTTCTTATTTGCTGCGGATGACTTTTTTACAATGAAGATACAACGAACATCGCAGCAGATTCGGATAAGCTTCCGAAGCTGGTTTTGCTACGCAAAACGTTGAGGAGGAGAAGAGAAGCATGAAAGAAACGAACAAGTCAGCCCATCTCAGCATGGGAGCGAAGGAGCAATTGGCCGGCTATTTATTTGTCGCGCCGTTAATGCTCGGACTGATTATTTTGACGCTCATTCCAGTCATCGGGTCCTTGCTGCTCAGCTTCACAAATTGGAATTTTGTCGCGGGCATGGGTGCCATTAAATTCGCGGGATTAAGCAATTTCGTCAAATTATTCCATGACAGCGCATTTATGCAAAGTTTGGTCAACAATCTGGTGTTCATCATCACGGTTCCGGTCACGATGGTGATTGCCTTGATCCTTGCCGTTTTGATCGACAGGCATGTCTATCTGAAGGATACCTTCAAGGTGGTGTACTTCCTGCCCTATATTTCTAGCATTGTCGCGGTTGCAATGGTCTGGCAGGTTCTGTTCCATCCGTCTCTTGGACCGGTGAACAAAACGCTGATGTCACTGGGAATGGCCAATCCGCCGAAATGGCT
Source organism: Paenibacillus dendrobii (assembly GCF_009807035.1). Lineage (GTDB taxonomy): Bacteria > Bacillota > Bacilli > Paenibacillales > Paenibacillaceae > Paenibacillus_AQ > Paenibacillus_AQ dendrobii. Next base: position 1,104,195 of record NZ_WUBI01000001.1, on the reverse strand, counting down.
TGCAGATATTGACTTTGCGCTTCCGTCCCTGATGATGATTCAGGTGTGGATTCTGCTGGGATACAACATCATTATTTATATTGCCGGACTGCAATCCATTCCGAAAGATCTGTACGAAGCGGCTGAGATCGACGGCGCGAATACTTGGGTGAAATTCCGCAGCATCACGCTGCCGTGCATATCGCCAACCACCTTCTTTTTATTAGTGACGGGTATCATTGGTACGTTCAAGATTTTCGATCTGATCCAGGTGCTGACACAAGGCGGACCGGCGAATTCGACAACGGTGATTGTATATGAATTGTATGATACGGCCTTTAACCAACTAAAGACGGGCTACGCGTCCAGTATGGCGCTAATCTTGTTCCTGATCTGTCTCATCATTACAGGAGCACAGATGTTGGCTCAGAAAAAGTGGGTTAACTACTAAGTTAACCGGGAGGAGGATCATACATGAAATTGCATATTTCCAAAACCGTTTGGACCATCGTCATGGCCCTGATCGGAATTCTGTTCATTCTTCCATTCGTATGGATGCTGTCCACGTCATTCAAGCCCGAGGCGGATGTATTCAAATTTCCAATCGAATGGATTCCTAAACACTGGAATGCAGTAGAGAACTATCGTACCGTGTGGAGCGGACAATTCGTAAGGTATTACTGGAATTCCATTTATATCACCGTCGCAACGACCGTCATTAATGTCTTTGTATGTGCCCTTGCGGCCTATGGTTTCTCTAAATTGCGGTTCTGGGGCAGAGATGCGATGTTTGTGCTGGTTCTTGCCTTGTACATGGTGCCGCCGCAAGCTTCCCTTGTACCGCAGTTCTTATTGTTTAACTACCTGCATTTGATAGACACCCACGCGGGATTAATACTGCTGAACAGCTTCAGCATCATCGGAGCATTTATGTTAAAGCAGTTTTTCATGGGAGTGAACAATGAATATATCGAGTCGGGGAAAATGGATGGAGCGGGTTACTTCCGGACCTTTTGGCAGATTGCGCTTCCGCTGATCCGTCCCGGTGTGGCAACCTACGCTATTTTGAGATTCATATGGACATGGAATGACTATCAGTATCCATTAATCTTTTTGAAATCCAAAGAACTGTTCACGATTCAGCTTGGAATCCGCCTCTTTGGGGATCAGTATGGTGACGTATATTCACTGATGATGGCCGGGGCGGTTTCCGCCATACTGCCGCTGCTGATTATTTTTGCCATTGGTCAAAAGCAAGTCATTGAAGGAATATCGCTTGGCGGCGTGAAGGGTTGATATAAGTCAAAATAGTTTGGCTTCCGTAAAAAATGGGAACTTCGCGAAAAATTCGAGCATGATAGGATGTTTCTTGTAATCACTTGCTTTCAATTGCTTCTATGATTGACGGATGCAGATATTTTAGAGGAGGGTCTATATGAAAATCAAAAGATTATCGGCGATGCTGCTGAGCTTGTCCCTTGCGTTAGTCGTTGCGGCTTGCGGTAATGGTGACAGCAAAACCTCGGAATCCACAGCTGAGGGAACCAAAGATGCAGGCAAAGAAGCAACACCGGAACAGGTCGTTCTGAAACTGAGCACATGGCAGACCGATGCCAAAGCACAATGGAGCAAGATCATCCCGGAATTCGAGAAAAAGTATCCCAATATTAAGGTGGAGCTGGATCTTCTGAACGAAAAGGGCGATTCCGTTGCATCCATGCAAAAGCTTGATCTCATGGCGGCTTCCAATGATCAGCTCGACATTGTGGAACTTCCGTATACGAACTATTCGCAGCGGGCGGACATCGGACTGTTCGAGCCTCTTGACGGTTACATTGAAAAAGACGGCTACAAGTATGAAGATGAATACCTGGTAGATACCCAAGTAAACGGTAAAATTTATGCACTCCCGTCCTCCATGCAGCGCTGGTTCGTGATTATGAATAAAGCAATGCTGGACGAAGCCGGTTTACCGGTTCCGACCGATTGGACGTGGAAAGACTTTGAGGATTATGCCAAGAAATTAACTCAAGGAGAAGGCGCGCAAAAACGTTACGGTGCTTATCTTCATAATTGGCCGGATTACTTCCAATTGCAATTGATGAGTAAATCATCCGATAATACATTCCTTAAAGGCGACGGTACGTCCAATGCGAAGGATCCGCTGCTCAAAGCGAATTTGGAAATGATGAAGAGAATGATGTATGAAGATAAAAGCGTAAACCCTTACGAAGACATTATTTCGCAAAAGCTGGCGTACCGTAACCAGTACTTCAACGGACTTGCGGCGATGCTTCCAATGGGTGACTGGATGGTAGCAGAATCCGGCGGAACAGATGCGATTCCGGCTACATTCAAAACGGCGTTCGCTCCGCTCCCTAAATTAGAGGGCGAGAGCAAGCATTATTCTCCGGTTCAACCGACATACATGGCAGTGGCAGCAAAATCCAAAAATAAAGAAGCTGCTTATCAATTCGTAAGATGGTATACTTCCGAAGGCCTGGAAATTGGCGGAAGAGTATTCTCCGGTTGGGCGAAATCCGATACGGATAAGCTCGTCGATACGATTGTGAATTCCTCGAAGGATCCATCCAAAATCGATGTGGAATCCTTGAAATACACGATCAAAAATACAGTTCCAGGTTCTGCTCCGGTACCGGCCAAATATGCGGATGAAGCGAAAAACGTCGTCATTCCGGAAGCGGAGCTGTACATTTTGAATAAACAAGATATCGATAAAACGATAGACAGCATCGACCAAAAAATTACCGAGGTCGTAAACAATAATAAAAACTAACCTATTTCATTTCATAAAAGGATTGATGGTTCATGGAGTAGGGATATACAATGATGGGGAAGGGAAAACTTCGGTTTTCCCTGTTCCAATTCATACAAGATCTGGGGCCTGCATTCAGTGAAGATAGCCAAATTCTCATTGCGAAAAAAATTGATCTGGTCTGCATTGGTATGCTTTCTTCTTCCGCTTGGCGGAATTTATCTATTGACCAATTTTCTGACGAAGGATCTTCTGTTGGACCGGGCGGTCGTCAGTTCGGAAGATGCATTAAAGGCCGTACAATCGGATGTGAACAGTGTTTTGGATCAGACTTTGGAGCTGTCGAATACCGTGCTGACGAATACGGAGATCAGGCAGCATATTATTTCCGGACAGAAGAAGAAGGGGACGCAGGAACAAAAGGACGATTATCTCGTGAGTTACAGCCGGTTGATCCGGCTGCTGGATGAGCTGTTCGGCCAGCATGATGAGTTCTATGTGACCATCTTGGGGAAGAACGATTTTACATACACCAATTATTCTTACAGTGATTTTAATCCTATGAGGCTGTATGATCAGCCGTGGTTTACGCAGTTAAATCAAATGCCTTCATTCTCAACCTATTGGGTCGGTTTGCAGCAGAATTATTTTGACACGCTTCATAAAAAGAATTCTTTTCTCGTCACGATTGGAAGACCGATTCGAACATCTTCCAACAGCGCAATCGGTTATGTGGTTATTAGCGTGAATGAGAATAAGATCCGAAATTATCTCATCAAAGGCTCGAGTTCCAATCAGGAGATCATGCTGCTCAGCGAGGACGGGAAAGTGATCTCACATTCCGATCCTTCGCTCATTGGCAGCAACATGTCATGGTGGAATCCGCAGGAGCATGCAAGGACCATTGAAATGGATGGCAAAAAATACGTATACGCGGAGCAGGCCATTCATGCGAATAACTGGCGTCTGGTGAGTTTGGTTCCCTTGTCGTCGGCTGTTTCGAAAAACAAACAAATTCTTTTGGTCAGCTTTGGATTACAGGTTTTATTCTTTACACTGTTTTGCATGTTATTGACTGCCTTGATCTCGAAATTTACGAAGCCAATCAGGGATTTAAGCCGCTTTATCACCCATATCGGCCATGGACAGTTGGATATACGTTCCGGGATACGCGGCGATAACGAGGTGACACAGCTGGCAAAGACCATTGATCATATGCTTGACCGGATTGAGTCGATGATTGAGCAAATTACCGTCGAACAATCCAAGAAACGGAAGGCCGAACTGGAGATGCTTCAGGCTCAAATCAACCCGCATTTTATGTTCAACTTGCTGAATTCGATCCGGCTGAATATCTTGATTCAAGGTGATAAGGAAAACGCGGAATTAATATCCTCCTTGTCTTCCTTATTGCGGATGACGATCAACCGACACAATGAGTTCATCCCCCTATTCGAAGAGGTCGATACCGTTCAGCATTATATCCGGTTGATGAATTTCCGTCATGCCAATCAAGTCAGACTTGAAGTCGGTTATGAGACAGGATGCGAGAATGCCCTGGTTCCAAGATTCATGATTCAACCCCTCATTGAAAACGCTATCATCCATGGGTTTGAACAGTTTGACGGGGATATATTCATTGATGCTCAGCATCTCACGAAAGATGGAACGAATGATCTGAGGATATCGGTCAGGGACAATGGGGTTGGGATGAGTGAGGTTCAGATACAGGAGCTCCGTGCAGGCGTAGACAGTGTACAAATGCACACCGAACCTGCAAAAAAAGGTTTTTCCGGTATTGGCGTACAGAATGTATTCCAGCGCCTGCGTCTTATTTACGGTCCCGATGTTCAACTCGAAATTCACAGTGAGAGGGACGTAGGAACGAACATCATATTAACATTTCCATTCCAGCTGGAGAGAGGTGAGCATGGTGTTGACAGCAATTCTGGTGGATGATGATTATCCTGTTATACGTTATTTATCTCAAAGCGTCTCGTGGAAGGAACTAGGCATCGAACTGATTGGTTGTTACTCGAACGGACTGGAGGCTTGGGAGAGCACGCAGCGGAATTTTCCGGACATCGTCATTACAGATATCGGGATGCCCAAGATGAACGGCTTGGAGATGCTGGAGAAATTCAGCAAAGTGAATCCGCAGCTGAGGGCGGTCATCCTGTCTTGTCATAATGAATTCGTTTATGCCCAGCAAGCGATGAAATTAAAGGTGAGCGATTACGTTCTGAAAGAAAGTCTGAATGTAGAGCAGCTGCAGCATTTACTGCGTAACATATCGGTCGATTTGAGCGAGGAGAAAAGCAGGGCCCAAGAAGTCATGATGTATATGCAGAAGGAATCGCTAAACCGTTCGGCGCTAAAGGAGAAATTGCTGAAGGACACGCTGTACCAGCTAACTTGGACCAAGGAAGCATGGTTGAAGCATGCTCAAATCAATGGAGTTGTACTGGATGCCAGATATTATGTGCCGTTGGTTGTTTCCGTGGACCGGATGTCTGAAGTAGCCCGCTCCCGTAAAATGAACGATTATACGATAGCGTTTGCGGTAGAGAACGTCCTCCAGGAAGTGCTCGATTCCATGCACCGGAGCGTTATTTTTCACCATAACAATGAGCTGGTCATCCTCGTCTGTTGCGATGAACCCGCCAAAGAGAGGCAGCTGCTCTATTATTCGGTCTCCAAGGCGATGAAGGCCATTAAAGAGTATTTGAAAATATCGGTCACCTGCTTCATCGGCAGGGAAGCATCCGGACCCGAAGAGCTTCGAAAAGTTTTATTACCGATGCTGAAAGAGTTTAGCCAGCGCTTTTATTTAGAGGAATCCAAGCTTCATGCTTTTGAGAAATCTACCTTTTCCAGCGAAGACATGTACGAAGAGTATGCCTCCTTTTTTTCGAAGCTGAATGACAACCTAGCTATGAATCTACCTGATCAACTAGAAGTTGTCGTACAGGAATGGGCTGCATGGGTAGGAGCCAACCGTTTTAATCCTGGGGACGTGAAGGAATGGGTACTGCAGCTGCTCATGGATTTGCAAATGAAGACGAAAGTTACTTTGCAGGTTCAGCAGAGCCATTCGGAAGAAAAGCTGTACGATGTGGTGAACGGCATTCACACGATGGAACATTTGCAGAGCTGGATTATACAGTATTTGATCGAGCTATCCGGCAAGTTAAGTATATTGTCAGTCCGTTCGAAGCGAACTGAGGTGATCCGGGCACAGCAATATGTGATTCAACATGTAACCGAGAAGTTGACCCTTGAAGATATGGCAGGATACTTAAACCTGAATTCAAGCTACTTCAGCCGATTATTCAAGCGGGAAACCAACCAGAATTTCATCGAATACGTCAATAGGGTTAAGCTTCAAAAGGCGAAACAATTATTACAGCAATCCAATAAGACGGTAGAGGAAATATCGGATTACCTGGGCTATGCCAACAAGAGCTATTTTATCAAATTGTTCAAACGGGAAATCGGGATGACACCAAGCGAATATACGTCGTGGAATTAATTCTGGTTACAGGAAAGGAAACGAAAAAATGCATCCAATGGATAAGCGTTCCCATCACTTTCAGTTTGGAACGAAGACTGAAATACAGCAGGCAGTACTTGATACTTTGGAACCTTTAAAACGTCATTTTACCACCGGATATTCAGGACTGCAGCTTGGATCGACGGCAGCAATGCATAATGAAGCCGTAGCTCTTATGGAAGCGTTCTCCAGACCGCTATGGGGACTTGTTCCGCATGCCGGTGGAGGCGGCGAATCAGATTTGTGGCCGCTATATCTTCAGGGAATCATCAATGGCACCAATCCGGAGTATGAAGAATATTGGGGAGCTTTTGTTACCCAGGATCAACGGATGGTAGAACAGGCGATCTTCGGGCTCGGGTTAGCCCTCGCTCCGCATAAGTTATGGGACCCGCTCAGCAAGCAGGAGAAGCAGAATCTGTTTCAGTGGCTGAATCAAATCAACCTGGTGGATCATTCCAATCCCAACAATTGGCTGTTGTTTACCGTGCTCGTGAATGTTGGATTCAAAAAGGTGGGATTGCCTCACAATCAGGCCATCATGGATGAATATCTCGAAGCAATCGACACGTATTATTTGGGCGATGGATGGTATTCGGACGGGAAGACGGATCAACGGGATTATTACGTTCCTTTCGGGATGCATTACTACTCCTTGATCTATGCCAAACTGATGGAGGATGACGACCCGGAACGTGCCAAGGTCTACCGTGAGCGGGCCACGACATTTGCCGAACAGTTCATATATTGGTTCGCCGAAGATGGAAGCAGTTTGCCCTTCGGACGCAGTCAAACGTACCGCTTCGCCCAAGTTTCCTTCTGGAGTGCGCTCGTATTTGCCGGAGTTGAGCCATTCTCGCTTGGTGTCATGAAAGGGATCATTATGAGGCATCTTCGGTGGTGGTTTTCCCAACCAATCTTTAGTCCGGATGGCTTGTTAAGCATTGGATATGCCTATCCTAACCTGACCATGGGTGAGAGCTACAATGCTCCAGGGTCGCCATATTGGGGATACAAGGCTTTTCTTATTCTGGATTTGCCGGATGATCATCCGTTCTGGTCGGTAGAAGAGGAACCTCTGCCTGCCTTACAATCCGTATTAGCGCAGCCTCATGCAAGAATGATTCTCTGCAGACCGGATGATGACGGGCATGTTGTCGCTCTGGCATCCGGACAAATGGCGAACTTCGAACTGGCTCATAACGCCGCGAAATATTCGAAGTTTGCCTACTCTACCCGTTTCGGCTTCAGCGTTCCTAAAGGGTATTATGGACTGGCTCAAGGAGCATATGATTCAACGCTCGCCCTTTGCGAACGTGATGAGCATTACCGTGTAAGGCGTTTTTGCGAAGAGTATCATATCGAGGAACGCTATGTATATTCGAGATGGCTCCCGTGGCATGACGTTGAAGTACGAACATGGCTTATTCCTGCCGGGAAGTGGCATGTACGGATTCACCGTATACGCTCCAATCGTTTTCTTGCTGCAGCTGAAGGTGGGTTTGCAGTTGGAAGAATGTCGGATTATTCGTTGCGAGAAGCAGATGCGATTGAGGCAGCCCCTGACCGAATCGCGGCGATGATGCCAGCAGGTATTAGCGGCGTGGTGAACGTGAAAGGATATGACAAAGCGGTCATGATATATCCGGAAGCGAATACGAATCTATTGAAGCCAAGGACCATGATTCCCACACTGACCGTTGAGCTCGAGCCGGGTGAACATCTTCTCATATCTTCCGTATTCGGAGCATCGAATAATGAAGAGAATCATAGAAACTACGGTCTTCCGCCCTTGGTGGAACAGACGTCTGAGGGAAATTACATCGTGACGGATGCTGGGACGAAGGCGAGCTACTTCAACATGAAGATCTAGTGGGGATGACGAGGCAACTCCTTCAGATGCAACCTGCATTCAATGAATCTGGGGACAATTCAATTTTATGATGAGGTGATGTTGAACATGTGGACTCATGCGATAGACGATGCGCTACTGAAAATAAAACAAAATATTCTGAAACATCCTGGCAAGTTGCCTCATATTACGGACGGGGAACGGTATGAGTGGGGAGACAATAATGACTGGATCGAAGGCTTTTATGTCGGGATGATGTGGCTCGCTTATGAGTACGGACAAGAAGCATTTTATAAAGAATCTGCTGAATCCTATCTTGCCAATTTTCAAGATCGGCTGGATCGCCACGTGGCATTGGATCACCATGATATCGGATTTCTGTACTCGCTGTCAGCCGTTGCGGAGTGGCATGTGACGGGCAATCAGGCTGCGCGCGAAGCCGCACTTCAGGCTGCGGATAAGTTATTAGCCCGGTGGCGGCCGCGTATTGGCATTATTCAAGCCTGGGGACGAGAGGACGATCCGGATAACGGGGGAAGAATGATTATTGATTGTCTTCTTAATCTCCCGCTTCTGTTCTGGGCATATGAACAAACTGGTGATGCGAAATATTATGACATAGCGTTCCGCCACGCTCTGCAGAGCCAGAAGTTCCTTGTACGCGGAGATGGTTCATCCTATCATACCTTCTATTTTCATACAGAAAATGGAAGTGCTCTTCGGGGAGGCACCCATCAGGGCTATCAGGATGGATCGACCTGGACGCGCGGCCAAGCCTGGGGTATATACGGGTTTGCTCTAGCCTATAGGTATACGAAACACGAAGCTTTTTTGGATACTTCGAAACTTCTGGCCAGATACTTTATCGAACATTTGCCTGAGGATGACGTCGTCTATTGGGATTTTGATGTTCCGGTTGAAGAACTCACTCCGCGTGATAGCTCGGCATCTGCCATTGCAGCCTGCGGTCTGCTGGAGCTGCTAGAGTACATGGAAGAGAGCGATCCTGAACGCACTATATTCGAGGAAGTTCTTCATCGCAGCATGAGGTCATTGGTGGAGCACTATGCCACGACGGATTTGCCGGATGCGGAAGGGCTGCTGAAGCATGGTTCCTACCATGTTAGGGGAGAGCGTGCACCGGATGATTATATGATCTGGGGAGACTATTTTTACCTCGAAGCGCTGGTTCGTCTTGAGAAAGGAAATAAAGCATTTTGGTATGAAACGTAAACATGGAGCACCAAGATTAACCTCTGAGAATCTTAATCTCGGAGGTTTTTTGCTATGTTTACTGTTCTGATATTCATCCGATTCAGAAAAACATGCGAATTTGGATTATTTAGTAAAAACAAGTGCCTGTTCAAGGCTTGCGTGTTAAATTATAAATGGATTTATTTCGGAAAGGGAGGGGATGAATGATGCGGTTCAAGATGACATCTCAATATGCGATGAATTCAGAATCTGGTCTCATATTAAGTCGGGAAATCCGGAAATCCATGCCACGGATCATTGAACGATCTGAAAGGGATGGAGCATTATTCGCTGCAGAAGATGATCATCAACAAGACGTCAAGCCAACTGTTTTTTTGGAGCCGATTAGGTTATGGCTATGAGCGGAACGAAACGGACCATTGATGCCATTTGGCGAATCGAATCTGCCCAATTGATTGCAGGCTTAACCCGGATGGTCCGTGATGTTGGACTAGCCGAAGATCTCGCCCAGGATGCCCTTGTCATCGCGCTGGAGCGTTGGCCGGATACGGGGATTCCCGACAATCCAGGGGCATGGCTCATGACAACGGCCAAACGTCGTGCGATCGATATGATGCGCAGGAACAAGCTGCGTGATCAGAAATACGAAGAGCTTGCGCGCAGCTCGGATTTATATACGGAGCATGTTCTGGATGAAAATCTTGATGGTGAGTTCGGTGATGATCTCCTGCGCCTGATCTTCATGACATGTCATCCGGTTTTATCGCGGGATGCGAGAGTGGCTTTGACGCTGCGTTTGCTATGCGGACTTTCAACCGATGAGATTGCCCGTGCGTTTCTTGCTGCCGAATCAACCATCGCTCAGCGCATCGTGCGAGCCAAACGGACGCTTAACGCAGAGAAAGTGCCTTTCGAGGTCCCGACGGGTCCTGCGCTCAAGGATAGGCTGTCATCGGTGCTTGAGATCATTTATTTGATGTTCAATGAAGGCTATTCGGCCACCTCAGGAGAGCAATTGATTCGTCCGATCTTGTGTCAGGAAGCGCTGAGACTAGCACGGGTTCTCGCGGCGATGGTTCCGCAAGAACCCGAGGTACATGGCTTGGTAGCGCTCTTGGAGATTCAATCTTCAAGGTTAAAGACGAGAGTCGGACCAGATGGAGAGACCATTCTGCTGATGGACCAAAACAGGGCGCTTTGGGATCAGTTGTTAATCCGGCGAGGCTTAGCCGCACTCGAGCGCAGCCAGAAATTTGGGCATCCGTATGGCCCATATACACTGCAGGCAGCCATATCAGCCTGCCATGCACAGGCGCGCACCCCTTCGGAAACCGACTGGACGCGTATTGCCGCACTATATGAAGCTCTGTTAGGTTCGATGCCTTCACCCATTGTGGAGTTAAACAGGGCAGTAGCCATCGCTATGGCTTTTGGACCTGCATTTGGTCTTCAGTTGGTAGATGAACTGAGGAAGCAATCTATGCTTAAAGATTACCATCTGCTTCCCAGTGTTCGCGGAGATCTGTTATACAAATTGGAGCGCTTCGAGGAAGCGCGGGAAGAATTCGAACGAGCCGCGTCGTTGACGCGCAATGAACGCGAACGGGAATTGCTTTTGAAGCGAGCCGATAATTGCATTCCAAAATAAGATTCAGCAGACGGTTAGATGATCCAGATCACTGAATGAATTCAAAAATACTAAAAAAAGCAAAAAAAGTTTTCCGGAAATGTCGATTCTGCTTCCTTTCATTCGTCGTTTAAGTAGAAACCGGGTTAATAAGGTTATAGATATAGCCTTAAAGCCAATAAACGATGGAAGGATGTTGAAATATGGGAGCACAATTGAATCCTTATATCATGTCGGAGGATGCAAGAACACAGGCAGCATTCTATAAACAGGCGCTTGGAGGCCAAATTCATTCGATCAAGACGTTCGGGGAGGTGCCGGGAACACCGGAAGCCGCCAAAGACAAGGTCATGCATATGGTTTTAACGGTAGCTGGCAATAACACGCTTCTATTTTCGGATTCTTTTGAACCCGTCACCAGAACACGGAGCATCAATCTAGCTTTATCCTACGAAAGCGAATTCGAAGCGAGAACAGCTTACGAAAAGCTCGCTGAAGGCGGCGTGAATAAATATCCTTTTGAGCTTCAGCCTTGGGGCGCCTATTACGGGGAAATCGTAGACCAATTCGGCGTTACGTGGCAAATCGTCAAGCAATAGTGGGTAGACCCATCACATATCAAAGGAGACGATATCATGAACCAAGAAGTTACCGAGTTTATCGAAGCGATCCAAGTACCATGGCAGGTTGAGGTGGCAAGAAACCTGCGCGAGGTTGTCCATGCGGCGATACCAGAAGTGCAGGAACGCATACAGTATAAGAAGCCGCATTTTTTGAAAAACGGGAAATATGCAGCCGTGATATCGCCTTCGAAGGATGCTATGAGCTTCACGATCTTCAATGCGGCTCAGCTTGAACTCCCCGAAGGATTATTCGACGGCCCGCCGGAAAGGAAAACCATTAAGCTGCGACAAGGACAAACTGTTGATACGAATCAGCTTACTGCCTTGGTCAGCCAAGCATCCTCAGCATTCTAATCCTTTGCTATCAGCGGGGATATACATAACATATATATATCAATTAACTGACATCGCGCGATTTCGTGCGATGTTTTCTTTTTCAATTCTCTGATTTTTTTGCTTGACTTTATCATGAGGTTATGGTTTATAATAACGTTAATTCTACATTCGGCTTTGATCAAAGACATGATTTCTTATACGGACGGCCCAGAGAGAGGAGCGCTAGCTGAAAGCTTCTCCGGAAACCGGTTTGAAATTACCCCTTTGTAGCCGTGGCGTTGAACCTGCATTCGGAATGGAATGCGGCAGTAAGCGACACCGGTTTGTCCCCGTTAACGGATACCAATAAGAACCTGCAATTGCAACTTGGGCCTTGGGTCCAAAGGAATTGCTGCAGGTTGAATTAGGGTGGAACCACGAGCTGAACGCACTCGTCCCTTGGTGGAGAGATGCGTTTTTTTGCGTTCATAAATTAAACAAAACCGAAGAAATGGAGGTAATCAATCATGGAGATCAACGTTAAGCTGCCAGATGGAACAATAAGGAGGTATCAGCAAGGTACCACAGTCTACCAAATTGCGGAATCCATCAGTATGGGAATGAAGAAAAATGCCGTTGCTGGCAAAATAGACGGCAAGCTCGTTGATCTGAATCAATCCGTTGAGGAAGATTGCCAGCTAGAGATTATTACGCTGGACAGCCCGGACGGTTTGGAAATCTATAGACACAGTACTGCCCATCTCATGGCGCAGGCCATTAAACGGATCTATGGCTCCGAAGCCGTCAAACTCGGAATCGGACCCGTGATCGAAGACGGCTTCTATTACGACATCGATATCGCGCAGCCATTGTCTACAGAGGACTTGGAGGCTATCGAAAAAGAAATGTCCCGAATTGCGCAGGAAAACCTGCCGATTGTCCGCAGGGTCGTGCGCCGAGAAGAAGCCATTCGTATTTTTGAGCAACTGGATGATCCGCTAAAATTGGAGCTGATCCGCGATTTGCCTGAAGATGCGGTCATAAGCATCTACGAGCAGGGAGAGTTTTTCGACTTGTGCCGGGGTCCGCATTTACCATCGACAGGGTTAATCAAGGCATTTAAGCTTTTGAACGTATCGGGAGCTTATTGGCGAGGGGATTCGAACAACAAAATGCTCCAGCGCATTTACGGAACGGCGTTCCCGAAGAAAGCCCAGCTTGACGAGCATCTTCATTTTTTGGAGGAAGCCAAAAAGCGCGACCACCGCAAGCTTGGCAAGCAGCTCGAGTTGTTCATGTTTTCGGAAGAAGCGCCCGGGATGCCTTTTTATCTGCCAAAAGGAATGACGATCCGTACAGAGCTTGAGAACTTTGCGCGTGAACAGCAGATGCAGAGAGATTACGATGAAGTTCGTACGCCGCTCATGATGAATAGCCAGGTCTGGGAGCAATCCGGTCATTGGGATCATTATAAAGACAATATGTACTTCACGAACGTCGATGATACGAAATATGCCCTTAAACCGATGAACTGTCCAGGACATATGCTGATTTTTAAAAATAAGCTGCGTTCCTACCGGGAACTTCCGATTCGTATATCGGAGTTTGGCCAAGTCCACCGGCATGAATTTTCCGGGGCGTTAAACGGCATGATGCGGGTGCGGACGTTTTGTCAGGATGACGCCCATCTTTTCGTTCTGCCGGAACAGATCGAAGAGGAGATCGGACGAATTATCGAGCTAATTGACCATATGTATCAAGTGTTCGGATTCGAATACCAAATTGAGTTGTCCACGCGCCCGGAGGATTCGATGGGGTCTGACGAGCTTTGGAATCAAGCGGAGCAATCGCTCCAAAGCGTGCTGGATAACCGAGGTATCGAATACCGGATCAATGAAGGCGATGGTGCATTTTATGGACCGAAAATTGATTTTCACATTTTGGATGCTCTTAAACGAAGCTGGCAGTGCGGTACGATCCAGCTTGATTTCCAAATGCCCGAGAAATTCGAGCTCACTTACGTCGGGGAAGACAGCCTAAAACATCGGCCGGTTGTCATCCACCGTGCAGTGTACGGGTCGATTGACCGTTTCATGGGCATGCTGACGGAACATTATGCCGGAGCTTTTCCGCTGTGGTTGTCGCCCGTCCATGCCAAGCTGCTGCCCGTATCTGAAAATTACGTCGACTACGCATTTCAGGTCAAGCAATTGCTTGCTGAGGCGGGAATCCGGGTGGATATCGATATCCGGAACGAAAAACTCGGCTACAAAATCCGTGAAGCTCAGCTTGAAAAGGTTCCATACATGCTGGTCCTTGGAGAGAACGAGAAAAACTCAATGAGCGTATCTGTACGGAAGCGGGGAGAAGGAGATTTGGGTTCCAGTACGGTTCAGGCAATCACGGAGCGAATTCAGCGGGAAATCGCAGCCAAAGCGTAATGGAACAAAAATTTATCATTTGCAATATAGTCAAATGATGATCAGTTAGTCGAGAAAATGCCCCGTTCAAGTATTGTTATACAAACTTCCATCAAGCCACATGGCCAAGCGAGAAGAAATTCTCGCAAGCTATGTGGTTTTTTTGCTTCCTTCTCGTACCAACCATGAATACCGCCTGTACGTCGTGGAACAATATAACAATTCCGTTGCCAGTCCTTACATCAGGAGGAATTGACATGAACAGAACGATTTCGTTACTAATTGCGTTTAGCTTGCTGTGTATACCCGCAGGAACCTCTCTGGGAGCGAAAAGCAATGATTGCAAGGAGATTGAACATATATTCAAAACGAATGTTAAACAGGTGAATGGCGTCTGCAAGCTGGGAATAATGCGGCATGATATTGCGATATCGATTCTTGGGGTATCTCTATCTCCGGATACGGTCGAACTGGGGTTTGGCGCCAATTTCGAGAATGTAGGGGATCAAACGGCCGTGATTGGGGAGTTTGCTCTTCTCGGCAGCGAAGTGAATCGGGTTATCGATACCCTACGTAAAGGGAACATTGAAATTTCAGCTCTGCACAATCATCAGATTGGAGAACAGCCTCAGATTCTCTATTTGCATTTTCAGGCATTGGGTAAGGAGGAAGCTCTCGCCGGCACGGTCAAAGCCGCAATCGAAGCGACCAACCGCAAGTAACCGCGA
This sequence comes from Paenibacillus dendrobii, assembly GCF_009807035.1. Classification (GTDB taxonomy): domain Bacteria; phylum Bacillota; class Bacilli; order Paenibacillales; family Paenibacillaceae; genus Paenibacillus_AQ; species Paenibacillus_AQ dendrobii. Next base: position 1,089,107 of record NZ_WUBI01000001.1, on the reverse strand, counting down.
GTTGAACCAATCATTTGAAGGATTTGATGGACCTTTCCGTTTTGGAGAAAAAGAAACCAACCCATTCATGGAAGCGGGTTGGTTTTTGCTTTTCGGAATCGATTTTTCTTTTCGGGACATATGTCCTTTCATTCAAACGAGGATTTATTATTTAATGATTATCAAACAACACATTACTTGAGGGGATAAGTAGATGAAGGGAATTATTTTTGCATTTTTAGGAGGGGCGTTTATTACGCTTCAAGGCGTAGCCAACTCCCGGATCAGCCAAGGTATTGGCACTTGGCAGGCTGCCGCTCTTACGCAGTTTACAGGGTTTGTTGCAGCATTAATCGTACTGCTCGCGATGCGTGACGTGAATTGGCAGGGCTTTAAGCAGGTCAAACCGTTATACCTGAGTGCCGGGGCATATGCGGCCGTTATTATTTTCAGCAACGTTACGGCGATTCAACATGTTGGCGTAACGCTGACCGTCGCTCTTGTGATCATCGCCCAGTTGGCGCTGACTTTTCTGATGGATCATTATGGATGGTTTGGCTTGCAAAAGAAAAGAATGAGGCTTCCGCAGTTTATCGGCCTTGTCATGATGATTGCGGGTGTGGTGATCCTTAAATTTTAAACGTATAATGAACCCGGGTTGTATGTTGATATGCAGCACATTTGAATGCTGGGGGATGCCAGAATGAAAGAGTTGAAAGACCCAAAACAATTGGCCGAATATATGAAGGATCATCAGCTCGAAGCCATCTTTAACGAACCGCTGATTTCACATATGTGCCTGTTCAGTTATGAAAAAGGGGAATTGATCTGTTCCCAGGGGCAGCCGGCCCAATATTTATATGTTCTCGTGAAAGGGAAAATCAAGGTTTATAATACATCGACGGAAGGCAAAACATTGATCATTTCCTTTAAAAATGCGCTCGAAATGATCGGGGATATCGAATATATTCAGGGAGCGGATTTTATCAATACAGTCGAGGCGGTAACTCCGGTATCGATGATTGGTATACATCATCAATGGCTGGACGCGTATGGTAAAGATCATATGCCACTCTTGAAATTTTTACTGAAGATCATTACAGGAAAGTTCTATATGAAATCCAATGCACTCAGTTTTAACCTCATGTATCCGGTGGAGGTTAGGCTGGCCAGTTACATCCTGTCGGTTTCTTTTGATCCGTCGGACGTGCTATTCAGAGGGCAGCTTAGCACCTCAGAGCTTCGGGATGCAGCGAACCTGATCGGAACGAGTTACAGGCACTTGAACAGGGTGATTTTGCAGCTATGCAACGAGGGTATTCTGGAGCGGGGCAAAGGCTACATTCATGTAAGAGATAGAGACCGTCTCACGGATATCGCAGGACACAGCATATACGAATAATGATGGGAATAGGAGAGATTCGAATATGATATTGGGAATAGTACTCGCTCTGCTGGCTGGCTCGCTCGTTAGTTTGCAGAATATATTTAACAATAAAGTCAACGTGCATGTGGGTTCCTGGACGACCACCACCATCGTGCTTGGCTTGGGTTTCGCTGCTTCGTTTACGCTGGGTTTGATTTTTGAAGGAACGGAAATGTTCAATCTTCACCACATGAAGACGTGGAACATGTTCAGCGGATTGATCGGTGTAGGTGTCGTAACCTGTATGGTACAAGGGATTAACCGTCTTGGGCCAACATTTGCGGTTTCGATCAGCATGTGCGCACAGCTCGGATTTGCATTACTATTTGATTCGATGGGTTGGCTCGGGCTGGAAAAGGTTGATTTTACGTTGAAGCAGTTGATTGGCGTACTGGTGGTCGTTGGTGGGATTGTCGTGTTCAAGCTGGGTGGACGCGAGAAGAAGAGAATGACCAATGAGCATGGTTTGGCCGCATCGTCAATCGAATAACCTTTCCAGGATCGGGTAATGTTATACAGAACATTATTCTGGTCAGGAGGTTATCGGATGAACACAAACAAAGCGAATCCAACCGGAGCAGCACTGTCAAAAACGCTGGGAGAGTACCTTTATGATCGTTTAAAGGAAGAGGGAATCACTGATATTTTCGGCGTTCCCGGCGATTATAACTTTACGTTGCTCGATACGCTTGAGAGATGCGCCGGAATACGGTTCGTTAACGGACGGAATGAGCTCAATTCGGGATACGCTGCCGATGCGTATGCGAGACTCAATGGCATATCGGCACTTATTACGACTTTCGGCGTTGGTGAAATGAGTGCATGTAACGCGATTGCGGGCGCTAATAGCGAGCATGTACCTATTATTCACATCGTGGGTTCTCCGCCGGACAAGGATCAAAAAGAGCGTAAACTCATGCATCATACATTAATGAATGGCGATTATGATGTATTTCGCAAAGTATATGAACCCATCACGGCCTATACTGCAGTACTTACTCCAGAGAATGCAGCCATAGAAATTCCCAACGCTATCCAAATCGCCAAGCAGCAAAAGAAGCCGGTTTATCTTGTGGTGGCTGATGATTTGGTAACCAAACCAATCATGGCTCACCATGTAACGGCTATACCCCAAGAAATGACGAATCCTACAACCATGAAGGCTGCTGTGGAGCATATCAAGCATATGTTGAATCAGTCGAAGAATACGGTGATCTTGGCGGATGTCAAAACAATGCGGTTTCATCTGCAGGAATACGTGCGCAAGTTGGCAGAATCCATGAACGTACCGGTGGCATCGACGCTCTTCGGAAAAGGCGCATTCGACGAAAGCCATCCGTTGTTCCTTGGCATGTACGGGGGGGCGTTTGGAAGTCCGGAAGTACGGACTGCCGTCGAAAATGCGGATTGCGTGATTACGGTAGGGCTGGTATGGGCGGATACGAATACCGCCAATTTCACGGCACAATTGAATCCACTTCGGACAGTTGACATCCAGCCAGATCGTGTGAAGGTTGGCGCAGCGGAGTACCCTAGCGTGATGGCAGCGGATATCCTGCTTGCTCTGCAAAAAGTCGGATACAAGGAGGATAGCGCTGCGAATCCTTCTCCCGCACCTTATGATCCCATGGTAGGCAATCCGGATGATCCGCTCTCGGCAGCTTCCTATTATCCCCGCTTTCAGCGTATGTTGAAAGAAGGAGATGTGGTGGTTGTCGAGACGGGCACCTTCTTTTACGGAATGTCGCAGGTCAAACTGCCGCGTGGCGTGACCTATATCGCAGAAGGGGGATGGCAGTCCATCGGGTATGCCACACCTTCAGCTTACGGTGCCTGCATCGCAGCCCCCACACGCCGGGTTCTGCTGTTTACAGGTGACGGTTCACTTCAGCTTACAGCGCAGGAAATCAGCTCCATGCTGTATTATGGCTGCAAACCGATTATTTTCGTACTGAATAACGATGGCTATACGATCGAGAAGTACTTAAATGTTAAAACCGAAAATCAGACCTATAATAAAATTCCAAAATGGTCTTACACGAAGCTCGCAGAAGCATTCGGAGGGGATGCTTATACTGTGACCGTCAGAACTAATAGGGAGCTGGATGACGCCATAAGCCGTGCTGAACAAGAGTGCAGCAGGGAGTTATGCATCATTGAGATGATCGTGAGCGATCCGATGGATGGACCGGACTATATGCATAAAATGCGTGACTACATGGAAAAGCAGGAGAAACAGCGAAGTTAGATGAATCCATGATTACAACAAAGCGAGGGAAGCAGCGGCTGCTGAACCCTCGCTTTTGTCATATGGTTGCATGAACTTGAGATGATTAGCATCGCACTGCTGTACAAGCGGTCCAAGATAGGATACATTCACTTTACAAGTACAACGAAACACTAAGGTAAGGGGGATCATCGTGGCCGAAGCATTAAAATCGATTTATCATGAAAAATTTCTTCGTGGATTTGGAGAACAGGTGAAGTCTGTTTACAATCCATTTGATATTGAGGGATTTACCAACAAAATTATGGACGATTCTTGGGAAGAACTCGCACTCAAAGCGAGAACCCGCCGGATCAGTGAAACGTTGGGCGAGTTTCTGCCGGCATCTTATGAGGAGGCACTCGCGGTTTTATTTCAGATCGATGAAAAATGTGTGGGGTTTCCATACCTGTTTTTCCCTGACTTTGTTGAGGTATACGGTCAAGCTGAAGAAGATTGGAACCTCTCGATGACTGCCCTGGAACGCTTCACGCAGAGATCGTCTGCCGAATTTGCGGTCAGATCATTCATTATCCGCGATACCGACAGAATGATGCAGCAAATGCTGGATTGGTCCAAGCATTCGAATGAGCATGTCAGGCGTCTGGCAAGCGAGGGCTGCAGGCCGAGATTACCTTGGGGACAAGCGCTGACGATGTTCAAGCGGGATCCTGGACTCGTGCTTCCGATACTGGAGCAGTTAAAGGAGGATCCATCGCTCTATGTCCGTAAGAGCGTTGCCAACAACTTGAACGATATTACCAAAGATCATCCTGCAATTGTGATCGGCATTGCCAAACGGTGGATAGGTAGCAATCCCGATACGAACTGGATCGTCAGACATGCTTGCCGGAACTTGATCCGCAAGGCTGATCCTGAAATCATGGGGATTTTCGGTTATTCCAGTTCGGATGAAAGCGAACCACTCGTCGTGTCTGCAAGTCTGTCCATTGGACCGGAGGTTCTTTCCATAGGAGAAAGCAGTGAGATTCACTATCAACTCCATATAAGGGAAGGGGAGCCTGCACGAATTCGGATTGAGTATGGAATTTATTTTATCAAGGCGAACGGGCAAGCCGCACGCAAATTGTTTCTGCTGTCCGACAAAAGCGTTCCCGGCGGTACGAGTCTGTCAGGAAAACGCAAGCACGGCTGGGCCGACCTCACAACCCGGCGCCATTACCCGGGGGAGCATCGGATTGCCCTGCTTGTGAACGGGCAGGAAGTTGCTGAAACGACACTCATTCTTGAAGCGTGTTCTCTTTGATATAAATAAAGATTTGTTGAAGTGTGGAATAGAATATTCACGTCAGAAAAAGCATCGCGGACGAATCCCGGTGCTTTTTCTGACGTTTAGACTATTGACAACACGCTAAGATATAAGTGATAATGTACGCGCGTACATAAAATTCATCATAGAGTATTTCATGAAACTTTCATCGATAGAATAAAGGGTGTGATTCCATATCGTTAGCAGAAAAGAGGTTGCCCAAATGGCCGGAGTATCCGAGGCGACGGTCTCCCGGGTACTCAACAATGTTGGCCCGATCAAAGAAGAGACGAAGCAAAGGGTCCGTGAAGCGGCAGAACGGCTTGGCTACTACCCAAGCGCGATTGCCCAAAATTTCGCCCGCCGCAGGAGCGGGAATTTGGGAGTTGTCCTTCCGTATGTACCAAAAGTGCACATCTTTTCGACGTACTATTTTTCCGAGATCTTAAATGGCATTGGTGAACAGGTTCGTGAGCTCGGGTATGACATGCTTTTGATTTTTCGTAAACCCGGTCTTGATAACGGTTACATCGATTTGTTTCGATCACAGAAGGTAGACGCATGCATTTTGCTTGGGACAACGGACACGCCTGAGGAACGTAAAGCACTAAAAGAGCTTAAAGACGAAGGATATCCCTTTTGTCTAGTCAATCAGCATTTTGACGATGAGCAATTCCCGGAAGTGGATGCAGATCATGAGCAGGGGGCTTATCACGCTGTTAAGCATTTACTGGAGGAAGGGCATCGAAGAATCGCCTTTCTGAATGGACCTCCACAGTATTCCAACAGTACGGATCGGTTGAAGGGATACATCCGGGCGATGACAGAAGCTGGAATATTCAAACGTAAGAATGATTTCACCGAGACGATTCCTCCAGCGTGGCTGGGCACGGGAAACTACAGCAGAACAAGTGGTTACGAGGCTGCCTCGCGATTCTTTCAAAACAGGGATTGCATTGACGCCGTATTTGCTGCAAACGACCGTATGGCGATCGGGTTGATGCAGGGATTTCGGGATCTCGGGCTTGTTCCGGGGGTGGATATAGCCATTGCCGGCTATGACGATTCAGACGGTGCAAGAATAACGGATCCGCCGCTCACAAGCGTCTCCGTACCTTTTTATCAGATGGGCAAGGCGGCTGCCAAGTGGGTGCTCTTACGGGCTTCGGGATCAACAACAGATGCTGAAGAGACGGGAGCAGCAGATCCTCTATACCAGATTCAAATGGAAACAAATTTGGTGATTCGTTCATCGAGCATGAGCAACCAGACATCGCTTGAATGAAAAAGTTCCATATGAAAAAGGAGGATGGAAATCAATGAAGCAGCTTCGCGTGGGAATGATAGGCTATAAATTTATGGGTAAGGCTCACAGTCATGCATACCGGGACATTCCGATGTTTTTTCCGGATACGATTCATCCCGTGATGCAGACGGTTTGTGGACGGGATGAAGAAGGCGTTGCCCAGGCGGCGAAGCAGTTCGGTTGGAACGAGTACGTGACGGACTGGAATGAGCTGGTGCAACGAAATGATATTGATCTCATTGACATTAACGCGCCCAGTGATATGCACAAAGAGATCGTACTCGCGGCCGCGCAAGCAGGAAAGCATTTGTTCTGCGAGAAGCCCCTGGCTCTGTCCTTGAAGGATTCACGTGAAATGCTCGCGGCTGCAGAAGCAGCAGGCGTGAAACATATGGTCGGGTTTAACTATCGTTTTGCCCCCGCAGTACAGCTCGCCCGCAAACTGATCCAGGAAGGCCGTCTAGGACAAATCTATCATTTTCGTGGGTGGTTCCTGCAGGACTGGATCATCGATCCGGATTTTCCACTCGTTTGGCGGTTGCAAAAGGATATTGCCGGCTCCGGCTCCCATGGTGATTTAGGTGCTCATACGATTGATTTGGCCCATTTTCTTCTAGGAGATATTCGTGAAGTGATTGGCATGAGCGAGACTTTTGTTAAAGAACGTCCGATTCCGGGTTCCATGAGCGGGCTGAGCGCCAAAGGAGGTCTTCATAACGAAAGGGGCACCGTCACTGTCGACGATGCCACCTTGTTCATGGTTCGCTTCGAGAATGGAGCGTTAGGCAGCTTCGAAGCAACGCGATTTGCTGCTGGCCACCGTTGCACGAATTCCTTCGAGATCAATGGCAGCAAAGGCAGCGTGAAATTCGATTTCGAACGGATGAACGAACTGCAGGTATATTTTACGGATGATACCGAGGATGTACAGGGATTCCGGCGTATTCTTGCGACTGATCCCGCGCATGCCTATGCTGAAGCCTGGTGGCCGCCTGGCCATACGATTGGTTTCGAGCATACCTTCATCCATGAAACGGTTGAGCTGCTGCAGGCGATTGAGGAAGACCGTCAACCTGTTCCGAATTTCGCGGATGGCGTGAAATGCCAGCAGGTATTAGAAGCCGTTGAAGTCTCTATAGCCGAAAGGCGCTGGGTTCGTACGGAAGAGCTGTAAGGAACAACATTCGAAATAGAAGGAGATGTATGTCACATGAAAAAAGCACTCATCGTCTGGGGTGGATGGCTTGGGCACCAGCCTGAAGAAGTGTCGGCTATCTTTCGCGGGATTCTGGAAAACGAAGGCTATGATGTGGAAGTTTCTGATACGCTCGCGGCATTTGATGATGCGGAGAAGCTTAAATCGCTTGATCTGATTATTCCGGTGTGGACCATGTCAGAGATCAGTCAGGAGAGAGTAGACAACGTGTCGGCGGCCGTGCAAAGCGGAGTCGGGCTGGCCGGCTGTCATGGCGGGATGTGTGATGCCTTTCGCAGCAATGTGGATTGGCAGTTCATGACGGGCGGTAATTGGGTAGCGCATCCGGGCAATGACGGCACGAATCATCGGATTAACATCGTCAATTCATCCAGCCCGCTCGTGGAAGGCATAGAGGATTTCGACGTGTCCACGGAGCAATATTATCTCCATGTCGATCCGGCAATCGAAGTGCTGGCTACAACCCGTTTTCCAGTTGCGGATGGTCCCCACATTCATAATAAAGCGGTCGATATGCCTGTGGTATGGACGAAGCGATGGGGCGTTGGCAGAGTATTTTATTGCTCGCTTGGACATCAGGCTGACGTGATCGAACTTGCTCCCGTGAAGGAAATGATGCGAAGAGGTTTCCTGTGGGTAGCTGAAGGCAAAGCGCAGGTTGAAGGAAAGAGCTCAGATGGTGCTTATACGGGCATGCAAGATAGTCAAGTTTAACATACCACATAGATGGGAGAGGCCATTCGATGAAAAGAGTGAATGTTGGCATTATCGGCTGCGGAAATATCAGCGGGGTTTACTTTGAAAATTTGAAGAAATTCAGTGCTGTACAGGTGTCCGCATGTGCGGATCTGGATCTCGAGCGGGCAAAGGCCAGGGCTGAAGAGTTCGGGGTTCCCAAAGGCTGCTCCGTTAGCGAACTCCTCGCAGATCCGGAGATCGAGCTCGTTGTGAATCTCACCATTCCCGCGGCTCACAGCCAAGTATGTCTTGAGATATTAGAGGCCGGGAAACATGTCTATGTTGAAAAGCCGCTAGCCGTGAGCAAAGAAGAAGGTCAGGCAATCATTGCCAAAGCGAAGGAGAAGGGGCTTCTCGTTGGCAGTGCTCCGGACACATTCCTTGGCGGGGGAATTCAGACCTGCATCAAGCTGATCGAGGACGGTTGGATAGGCACGCCTGTGGGAGCCACGGCTTTCATGATGGCGAGAGGACATGAGCATTGGCATCCGGATCCGGAGTTTTATTATGCCAAGGGCGGGGGCCCGATGTTCGATATGGGACCCTATTATCTAACAGCCTTGGTTTCCATGTTGGGACCTATCAAGCGGATCGCCGGGATGACGAAAATATCGTATCCGGAGCGGACAATCACGAGCAGCAAGAAGTATGGACAGATCATTACAGTAGAGACGCCTACCCACGTGGCAGGGGTGCTCGAATTTCATGGCGGTGCCGTGGGAACCATGATTACGTCCTTCGATGTGTTCGGTGACAGCCAGCTTCCGCGAATTGAAATCTATGGAAGCCAGGGCACGCTGAGCGTTCCGGACCCTAACTCCTTTGGCGGACCCGTTCTGTTGAGGCGTCATGACTCTACCGACTGGAAGGAGATGCCGTTATCTCACGGTTACACCGGAAATTCTCGGGGAATCGGGGTGCTTGATATGGTGTACGCCTTGAACGGTTCACGGATCAACCGGGCGAATGGGGAACTTGGTTATCACGTTCTGGAGGCTATGCATGCTTTCCTGGAATCTTCCGAGCAGGACCGGTACGTTACGATGACAAGCACTTGCGAACGCCCGCAACCCATGCCGCAAAATCTGCCATTTGGCATTCTGGACTAATTCATCCAAGCTGAAAAACTTATTACATCGATCATGAGATCCTTCCTATTCGAATAATTGCAGGTTGAAGGGATGGATGAGATGATCAAACTAAGAAAGGCTGACCCCGGTAACCTACCGTTGTCAGCCTTTCTTTTTCCGTCGTATTAGGAAAAGGCTACTCCAATGCCGCCTTCACCGGCATATACGCCCATGATCGGGCCCATGTTGGAGAAGAGAATTTCCTTGAAAGGATGTTTTTCCAAAATTCGCTCCTTAAATTCAAGCGCCCGTTTCTCGCAGTTGCTGTGAACGATCGAGAGGATGCCTTTATCATAATCATGCTGCTTTTCTTCTAGCCGTGCCATAATGCTGCACAATGCCTTTTGGAAGCCTCGGTTTTTCTCAACGACTTCGACGGTTCCTTCTTCGCTGACTTTCAATAGCAGTTTAATATTGAGCACGGAAGCTACTGCTCCGGACAACCGGCTTAGCCGGCCGCCTTTAATAACATTCTCTAATGTATCTAAAGTGAAGAATGCGCTTACACCCTTCACCTGCTGATGAACTTTATCTTTGAGTTCCATAATGCATGTGCTGGTTTGTGACCATTTTGCAGCCAGGGCGACGAGGAGGGACAACCCGCCAGAAAACGTCTTGGAGTCAATGACCTCAACCCGGTTCGAAAGTCCTTCTTCTTCGTACATCTCTTTGGCTATCAACGCTGCCTGATAGGTGCTGCTGATATTGGAAGACATGCAGATGACGAGAATATCCGTGCCATCATCCACGTCTTTGAATTTCTCCAGGAATTGATGCGGACTGGGACTTGCCGTTGTTGGAAGGTCTTGGGATTCTTTCATCTTGGCATAAAATGCGCAGGAATCCATATCATCATGCATCTTTTCATTGTGAAAATGTACCGCGAGTTTAACAATTGAAATATTGAATTTCTCAATGTACTCAAGGGGCAAGTCGGAACCACTGTCGGTGATAATCTTGATCGGCATAAGGCAGATGCTCCTTCGTTGTCCATGTGGACGAATCCTCACATATCAAGATGTTGTTATACCATGCAGCTCCACCTTGCATATATTGAGGTAATCTAACTCTACCTTATATTTGAGAGGAAGTCTATTTCACCTTGGGAAGCCGGATTTTCGTTACTGAATGTTAATGACAAATGGCACAAACGTCGTGCCGGAAAAACGAATACATTGATATTTATAATAATGAATTCCGAGGTGAACGAGATGCCTGCAAAGAAGAAAATAAAACGAAATAAAGCATCAGCCAGATGGATCGGACAACCGGTGCTGGTTATCATGAAAGACGGCAGTTATTATGTAGGGACGATGAGCGGCATAGATCGGCATGGCGTGAAATTATCCGAATTGCGAACGGATCGGGGAATTCCGAATTCCATCGTAAGGGGGGGGAATAAAGCGCAAGTATCCGGCCTGCTAAGCTTATTACTTGGCGGATCTGCCCGTGGTGCATCCCGTCAAAGAGCGGTTGGGGGAAGTATCAGAAATGGAAGTAACGGGAGAGGCATGTTTGGTCTATTTGGGCAAATGATCCCGCATATTCGGCTTGGAATGAATATGGTGAGAACGATTATGCCTTTAATGGGAATTTTCAAGTAATCAGACATCCGCATCCATAGAATGGTTATGCTTAAGATCACCGACAGGAAACGGTTGAGCCAATCCTTGTCGGTGTTTTTATTTAAATCCATTGGGCATCAGCATGAACATGTTTTCTAGAAAATGGTATAATACAGATAACGTTTCTAGGTCTATGTCGGCACATAACAACTCGCATATTGCTAATGTTGGCTTCATTCGAAAGAAACGGGGTCATATCATTCATAGGGAGTAAGAGTACATGAAAAAATATGATAAATACATTCCTTTATTTGTTCTTTTATATGTATTAGCGGTAGCGGGTTCCATTTTCAATTTGGTTCAAATGTATACTTCCTTTAATCATGTTGTGTCAGGGATTATCGATGGCAAAGAGGTTACTTCCATGGAGATCAGAAGTTTTAAATTAGATCAGAATCGAGAGGTGAACATCACAGATAAGCAGGCCATCGCCAATGTAATGAAGGCATTCTCAGAAGTGAAACTAAGGGAAACCCGCGCCTCAAGCTTTGATTTTAGGGTTTCATATTGGATGACGATACATCTTAATGATGACAAGAACTTTTATATGACGCTTTATGATGATAAATACATGATGATATATGATCCGGCGAAGACGAAAGACAAGAGTCGCTCTTATGTCATTAGAAATGAGTTTGATGTAGAAACCGTCGAACGTTTTTTTCAACCCCATGAATAATTCCTATATACCTAAGTGAAAAGAGGATTTGGAAGCCGCTTTCTAAGCGGCTTTTTTATTTTAAGATCCGCCGGGATGAGGTTTTCGGCCATTTTTATGATGATATTGAATGAAAGCCTTTTCACTTCTGTTTAAATGTGGTATCTTTGAGATAACTTAAATGTGTCTAAATTGTGAATCGATGCAAAATCAGAGCGTATGATAAAGCATCATTGTTATTAGGAGGAGTTATCCATGACCACGTTGATTCTTGTATTGTTCACCGCCGCCATGATCGGAGTATTGATTTTCGGCAAAAAACATGAAATCTTGATTGCGAATATAATGAACGCATTGCTGTTTATAGGACTTGCGGTTGGATTTGGATTGAACAATAACCCGAACGGACTTTTTTATCTGACGGTTGCCTTTTACTTTGTCATTCCGATGTATGGTGTCATTGGATTGTTTGCCGTCATGAAGAAGAGCCGCGCGAAGAAACAGGATTCCCTGGTCTGATTATTCAATCGGGTATAGCATTAATTCAACAAACCGACTCCTTTTCGGGAGTTGGTTTTATTCATTTTCGGGGATTCCGCGTCATGATGGACAAGCGTTATAATAATGATATGAGACGCATGAGGGAATTTCGGAAGTGATCAGAGAGGACCTGACTTTCCGAAAACACAACATAAAGGGGAGATTACGATCAGAACTTTGGCGATAAGTGATATCCATGGATGTTATGAACAATTTAATCAGCTTTTAAAAAAGGTACAATTCGATTCAGCAAATGACAAGCTTATACTTCTTGGCGACTATGTCGATCGCGGTTTGAGAAGCAAGGATGTTCTTGAACAGGTCAAGGCGCTGAAAGAGGAATTCGGCGTGATCGCTCTCCGGGGCAATCATGATCAGATGATGTACGATGCATTGATGCAAGAAAGGGAGGACCTGGACTCCAGATGGATCCGAAACGGAGCGCGTCAAACCATTGAAAGTTATTGCGGTGCGGATTATTTTGGAGAAGAGCTGGACAGGGGGAGATTTAACGAAGCCAAGCAATTGATCAAAAATAACTATATGCATCATGTTGAATTTCTGAACTCATTGGATCTGTATTATGAATCGGACTCCCATATTTTTGTCCACGCGGGTATAAATCCTGCCGTTGACGAATGGAAGAAGCAGACTTCTGCGGATTTCATCTGGATCAGGGAGAACTTCTATAACCACCCGACCGGACTGGACAAAACGGTAGTATTCGGTCATACGCCAGTCGTTAACCTGCATGATTCGGAGAATGTATGGTTTAGTTCTTTGGGAGATAAAATCGGGATCGATGGTGGATGCGTTTTTGGTAAGCAGCTTAATTGTTTGGAGATCGATGAAAGTGATGAATACAAAACATATTATATTCTTAAGGATTATCCATCCCTATTTGATGCAATTGAAGTGACGTAACGAGACCCGCTGCTAAGCGGGTTTTTTTATATGCTTTGAACCTTTAATCATTGGTAAATTATTGGTGTGTAATGATCTTTCATGAAATGGATCAAAATAAATGTAAATTCAACCATAAGCTGCACATGAAAGATATAGGTACTGATGAATGTTCTGAAATATGGAAATTAAAAAGGGAGATGGATGGCGCATGGAAATATTCCTCATGGTTCTTGTATTACTCATCCTGATTGGCATATCCAATGTCGTCAATCATTTCTTGCCGTTGATCCCGGTTCCGTTGATTCAGATTGCTCTCGGGGTAATTGTGACTTTTGTGCCGGGAATGCACCACATTCCGCTTAATCCGGAGCTGTTCTTATTGCTGTTCATCGCGCCTCTGCTCTTTAATGATGGTAAAATCACACCTCGTGATGAGTTATGGAAGCTCCGTTCCAGTATTTTACTTCTGGCGCTGGGTCTTGTTTTTGCGACGGTTCTCATCGCCGGGCCGTTCATTCATTGGATTATTCCTGCCATTCCTCTGTCGGCGGCTTTTGCGTTAGCGGCCATTCTTTCGCCTACGGACGCAGTAGCGGTCGGTTCGCTTTCCGGAAGAGTGAAGCTTCCAGGCAAAATTATGAGGCTTCTTGAGGGCGAGGCTTTAATGAATGATGCTTCCGGCCTGGTTGCGTTTAACTTCGCCATCGCTGCAACCGTGACGGGTTACTTTTCGCTGCCCAAAGCCATCGGGAGCTTTCTGGTAATCGCAATTGGAGGCATTATCGTGGGGGCGCTGCTGGGCTTCCTGGTTATCGGAATGCGTATGCAGCTGCGGCGGTTGGGCATGGAGGACGTCACGCTGCACATGCTCATCATCATTCTGACGCCTTTCATGATCTACTGGATTGCCGAAGAGTTTCATGTTTCCGGTATATTGGCGGTTGTGGCAGCAGGCGTCACGCACGCCATAGAACGAGATCGGATGCGCAGGGGCTCGGCTCGTCTTCGCATTGTATCGGACAGCACCTGGTCGGTCATTCTTTTTTCGCTTAATGGTCTGGTCTTCATTCTGCTGGGACTCGAAATTCCGGGTGTCATCTCGGAAGTGTGGAAAGATCCGGCTTACAATAACGGGCAAGTGATTGGATATATCTTGCTCATTACCGCAGTACTCATTCTTCTCCGTTTTCTATGGGTATGGGCTGCTAACCGTCATTTTCGTTCGGCGTTGCTGACGGCGCTCTCCGGCGTCCGGGGGGCATTAACCTTGTCGGCTGCATTCTCCATTCCACTGACTCTTGCGGATCAAAGTCCGTTTCCCGAGAGAAGTTTAATCCTGTTTATATGCTCAGGCGTTATTCTGATCACGCTCATCGTCGCCAGCGCATTACTGCCGATTCTGACAAGGGAAGCCAAGACGGATCCGGGTGAACTGGAGGAGAATGAACGGATTGCCCGGATACGGGTGTTAGAGGCCGGATTGAACGCGATCCGCGAGGAGATGACGGAAGAGAACAAGCAAGAGGGAATGGGCCTTATTTCTTCCTACACCTACAGATTGCAATTAGCCAAGTTGAAGAACAAGACGGAACTCGGAAATGCATGGAGAGAAGCACTGGATATCCGCTTGGAAGCCTTGAAGGCGGAGCGGAAAGTTGCCGAAAAATGGTTGGAAGAGGAGCAGATTTCACCCAAAATGGCGGATAAGTTCCAAACCTCGATCAGTAAGGTGGAGATGCTGCTGACCACCCGACTGAAATTGATGAAGCTTCTGATTCTGGTTTGGGCAGCGGTGAAGCGACTCCTGCAGAGACTGTTCATGAAGAACAAGAAGATCAACCGTTCCCATCCCAAATGGGGTGTGTACAAAGCGCTGAAGCTTGAAGCGATCCGCGGGGCGATATCACAAGTGAAATCGATGGAAACCTCAACGAACCATGATACCATAGAGACGATTATTGCGGATTACCGGGGGTTGGAGATGCAGCTTCTGAACGGGACACATGACGAATCCGGTAATAAACCGAGTGAAGGGGGCAGAGAGCTTGAACTGAAGGCAATTCAGGCCGAGCGTAATGAAATCCAGAGCATGTATGAAAAAGGCGAGATCAGCCGCACACTCGCCAGTAATCTCCGTATGGATGTGAATTATCACGAAGGTCATGTTTATGAAACACTGACGGTACATGAAGAAGCCGAAGAGCATGAATAACATGCAACTACATGATCAGGGGGAGCGCACATGCGGAGTAAAGAGGATGTTATCCAATCCATAACGCCAACCCATAACAGAAAATTTCTTTATCATTTCACCAGAGTCAGGAATTTGCAGGCTATTGCTCATCTTGATTCATTATTGTCCAGTTACAGCATCCACCCTTATTGTACCGGGGAGCGGCGTACGAAACCCAAAGAAGTTAACTATGGCAAATATCCCGTTACCATAAATGCCCATTTACGGATACCGGAGCACATGATGGAAGCGGGATGCACTTTGGAGGAATTTCGGTCTTTCCTGGATAAACATGTATTTTTTTGGCCAACCATGAAAGATTGCCAGAAGATGATGGAGACCTACTCCAGACGGGAACCGGATGAAAATTTTGCCGTGCTGGTATTGGATGCTTTTTCTTTGCTAATGGAGAATTTCTCGCATGTGTCGCTTTCCAAATACGATTCAGGAAGCTCACCGCGATTTCCGAAGCATTGTACATACAGAAAAAGTCCGGAAATGTTCGTAGCCCTGGATGATTTCAAAATCAAACTAAACAAGACCGTACCCGTCAAAGCGTCTGAAGTGCGTGAGGTGCTTATCGAAGCGAAGGTGACAGATATTTCACGTGTTTTGCGAATGATTTATGTCGAAGATCCTGAAATGCTGCCCGTTCATTGGAAGCAGATGGCGAGGCCGATGACTGACTTCAACAATGGCTCCGTTATCGACAGGTTACCCGCAGATATGTTACCTATTGGTGAAAGTGATGGTTTACTTTAGTTTTTTTTGATGATAATATGTACCAAACTAATGAACGCTATGATGAGAAGAGTAGATGATCAGGATTCCTCGCAGAGAGCTCCGGCAGCTGAAAAGGAGCAGGAAGATGTTCATTGAAACAAGCCTCTGAGCGGCGTATCGGATCTTTGCAAGAAGGGATGATACGACAGGAGCTCCTGTTACAGAGCTAGGGTATAAGCAGTCCGCGTGAATGCCGTACCTGAAGAGATGGATATAGCGATATATTCATGCACAGGGGTGGCACCACGATACCGAATCTCGTCCCCAAGACCATGGTCTTGGAGACGGGATTTTTTTGTTTTGTCATTTGAAATTCGATCCAATGGGAGGTACTTAGAATGGATTTGAAAGTGAAGAAGGAAGAAGAGTCAGATTATTTAACGAGACAGGTTAAGGAGGATTGGGATAACAGCGTTTACGGCAGGTCCATTGCCACAAGATTCCCTTCCGAACCTAACGGACACCTCCATATCGGGAGTGCGTATGCCATTCATATCAACCAATCCATTGCTTCGTCGTTCAACGGAACATTTCACCTGCGCTTTGATGACACCAATCCATTAAAAGAAGATATCAAATATGTGGATTCCATCAGGGAAGATATCGAGTGGCTTGGGCTTCATCCTCCAGTGTATTTCGGTTCAGATTATTCAGAGCGTTATTATGAAGCTGCCACAACATTGATTCTGAATGGAAAAGCATTCGTATGTGATCTTACGCCGGAAGAAATGACGGTATATCGAGGAACGTTGACGGAGCCTGGAACGGATAGCCCTTACCGGAACAGGTCCATCGAAGAAAACCTGAAGATTTTTGAACAAATGAAAAATGGATTCTACCCGTCTTCATCCAAAGTTTTACGCGCGAAAATCGATATGTCCTCACCGAACATGAATCTACGGGATCCCATCATTTACCGTATCATTCACGCGGAACATTATCGGACAAAAAATGATTGGTGCATCTACCCTATGTACGACTTTGCACATCCGATCCAGGATTGGATTGAAGGCATTACGCATTCTCTCTGTTCTGCGGAATTTAAAGACCACCGTCCATTGTATGAGTGGATTCTAAGTGAGCTTCAGGCTCCTGAGCCTCCAAAACAAAGGGAGTTCGGACGATTGAATCTATCGGGAGCAGTCACAAGCAAAAGATATCTGCGGGAGCTGGTTGAAGATGGATATGTCGACGGTTGGGATGATCCCAGGCTCTCCACGTTAAAAGGTCTAAGACGCAGAGGCGTTACGCCCGAAGGCATCCAACGGTTTCTGAATGAGATCGGCATATTCCGGCAAAATACCACGGTTGACGCGGCACTGCTGGATCAATGTATCCGACAAGACTTGGAGGATCGCGCGCTAACGAGAATGGCTGTGCTTGAGCCGCTTAAAATCATCATTACGAATTACCCGGATCAAACAACCGAAATGCTCGAGCTTAAAAATAACGAAAGCAATGAGGCCATGGGCAGCAGGGAAGTGGCTTTTTCCAGAGTGCTTTATATTGAGCGGGAAGATTTTATGGAAGTTCCTGTTGCGGGATTTCACCGGTTGTCACCGGGTAAGGAAGTTCGGCTGAAGGGAGCTTACTTTATTACATGCGAACAGGTCGTCAAGGACCCCTCCACAGGGGAAGTCACCGAGCTTCATTGCAGTTATGATCCATTGACGAGAAGCGGATCGGGGTTTCAAGCTCGGAAAGTGAAGTCCACGATCCACTGGGTCTCCGCTGAACATGGATTCGCGGCAGAAATTCATTTGTATAATCCCCTGTTGAAGGACGGCGTGATCCTATCGGAATCGGATAATTGCTGGGAAGAAATCATCAATCCCGAATCAATGGTTGTGAAAGAAGCTATTCTGGAACCTTGTTTGAAAAATATACGGGCGGATGATAAGGTGCAATTTATTAGACATGGATATTTTTGCCTTGATTCCAAGTATGCTGCAGAGGATAAACCGGTGTTCAACCGCATCGTCTCATTGAAAGACACATGGAAAAAGGGTAAGGCATAAAGCCGTTGTGATCCATGAAGCCTCGTCGATTGTCCGGTCCAATTTCTGATATACTTAATTTGAAATGTTAGAATAATGAAAACAGAGCATACGGACGTGATCATATCATGAGTAAAATGTATAAAACCATTGGATTGCTGGCTCATGTCGATGCAGGAAAGACGACATTCGCGGAACAGCTTCTTTTTCATACGAACAGCATTCGCAACCGTGGGAGAGTCGATCATAAGGATGCTTTTTTGGATAGCCACGAACTGGAACGAGCCCGCGGTATTACCATTTTTGCGGACCAGGCTGTCATGTCTTACGGCAGTTCGGAGTATTGCTTAATAGACACCCCGGGCCACGTCGATTTCTCAGCCGAAATGGAGCGGGCAATCCAGGTGATGGACTATGCGGTAATCATCGTCAGCGCCGTAGAAGGAGTCGAGGGTCATACGGAGACAGTATGGCAGCTCTTGCAGAAGTATGGAATTCCGGTTGTGTTCTTTATAAATAAGACAGACAGGGAAGGGGCGGATGTTGCCTCGGTGCTGGAACAGATCCGGCAGCAGTTGACAGCGGATGCGTTCCTCTTAACCGGGTCATTATCGGACGAAGTAGCGGAAGAGGTCATCGAATTCAATGCCGAACGGGATGAGCCGCTGCTAAACGCATACCTGGATGGTCACGCTAGTACGTCCATGATCTTGTCGTCAATAGGTTCTTTGCTACAGCGTCGCATGGTTTTTCCGGTCATGCATGGATCGGCATTGCAGGATCGGGGAATCGTTGACTTTCTAGACAACCTGGATCTACTTACCGAAACGTCATATGATACCGGAGCAAGTTTCGCTGCGCGGGTCTATAAAATCCGACATGATCCACAGGGAGTAAGGTTAACATTTTTGAAAATACTGCAGGGAAAACTTAGTGTAAGAGAAGAAATAAAGTATACGAATATGTCGGGGGAAGAACAACTAGAGAAAATTACCTCAATCCGTGTATACAACGGTGAAAAAAATGCTTTCATCGACGAGGCTGCTGCGGGACAGTTAATTGCGGTAACGGGCCTCACAATGGTTTCGGCAGGGGATAGCCTGGGGGATTTTCAAGAACGCATGCCTTATGAACTTGTTCCGGCTTTGAAATCGAAAGTAATCTATGACCGTACCGTATCGATCCGTGAAGTGCTTCGATGTTTTCGGATACTGGAGGCTGAAGACCCGGCTCTTGGCGTTGTGTGGGATGAATTGTTGCAAGAGCTGCACATCCATGTCATGGGTACCATTCAGCTGGAAGTGCTGACTCAGGTTACACAGGAACGGTTCGGACTTTCAGTTCAGTTTGGCAAACCGGAGATATTATATAAAGAAACGATTCAGGGGAAGACGCTTGGATATGGACATTTCGAGCCGCTCGGACATTATGCCGAGGTCCATTTACAGATGGAAGCCGGGCCTGCAGGCAGTGGTGTGAGCTTCGTTAATGGTTGCCACCCGAGTGATCTGAGCGTTGGATTTCAAAATTTGGTTGGACAACATGTGACTGAGAAGGATCATCGCGGTATATTAACCGGATCGCCCATAACGGATATCGTCATAACGCTGCTGACAGGACGTGCTCATAATAAGCACACAACCGGGGGAGACTTCCGCGAAGCAACGCTGCGGGCAATTCGTCAAGGTCTCGAGAAAGCGGATAATCGATTATTGGAACCGTATTATGCCTTTAAGATTAAAGTCGGCACTGAACATATCGGAAGAGTAATGTCGGATATACAACAGGCACAAGGCACCTTCGAGGCTCCGGAAATGATAGGAGATACAGCCATTTTCACTGGAGAAGCACCCGTTGCTGCGTTTATGGATTATGCTTCTGAGCTGGCTTCGTTTACGAAAGGGAAGGGAGCTCTCACGTTGCGTTTGAACGGATATAACCCCTGCCGGACTTATCAAGATATCATCGCGAACAAAAACTACAATAAAAATGCCGATCCCGAGTATACCTCCAGTTCAATCTTTTGCTCCAAAGGAAAGGCATTTGGCGTTGAATGGCATGAAGCCGAGAAGTATATGATACGGAGCTAAAGATTCATCAATCAAAGAAGCTTGCCGAGCGTTATCCAGCAAGCTTCTTTGATTCCATTTCACGCCGAGTATGGATTCAAATCGAGATATTATTTTCCTTAGGAATCCCAATGGAATGGACGCGTGAGCATCGGGGGCAGTTTAGTGCAAGCATCACCTTTTGCGGCATTCAGCTGAGCCTGCGTCAGAAAGAGGCTTTCGGTCAGGTCGGCACCTCGGATATCGGCGTCGCGGAAATCCGCTCCGATCAGATCGGATACCCGCAAATCCGCACCTCTAAGATCGGCAGCAATGAGGTAGGCGCCTCTCAGGCTTTGGTATCTGAGGTCGGCTCCTTTCAGCTTGGCTCCGATGAGATCTGCACCCCGGTCAGGAATGTTGCGTGTTTTCCGTGGACCTTTGTGCATTCGACTTGTCTCTTCTCTTACAAGCTTGCTTGTCCGGAGGAGCAGAACATTGATCTCAGCGCGATGCGATGCGACATTAACCTGCAGCAGATCTTCTGGACTTAAGAACGTCAAGCGGTTTGTTTCCTGAACGGCTAAACGAAGGTCATCATGGATCTCAAGGGTCGCATTCCAAGACAAGGCTTCTGTCAGATACCATAATAGCTCATGAAGCTGCCACATCATCGGAAATACATCGTACATTCGTTTTGCGGTTTCCGGAGCCTGTCTCCAGTCTGATCCTTGGAAGGTTACTTGGGATACCTTCTGCCCGGCTCCAAAGCAATCGTAAACGGTACATCCCCGCATACCACGCTGTCTAAGCTCCGTGTGATTGCAGCACCGAAAATCCGACTGCAGATTCGGACAGGGATCTCCGGCTTCTTTGTCAAATGCAAAGTCGGACGAAGCGGAATAGGGAAGCGCGACGCAGCAAAGACCAAAGCAATGCTGGCAGTCGGCCTGCAAATGGGTTCTCTCGGGTACATATGGTGAATGGTCATGATTCGTAGACATATTATGGTGAAATCTCCTTTAAGTCATCATCATCTATTCTGATTAAATTTTACATCATTAGACGAATCAGGGGAGGATTTTTTTGAAGCGAGAATCAAGATTTTAATCATGAAGAAAAGATTATAAACTTCCCAAAGCCGCATATCGGAGAAATAACGCCAAAGAGCATGCCCCATTCAAACCGAAAGGAACATGCTCTTACGCGCTAGCTTGCATATCATATTAAAGCTTATCGACCGTGAGATCGAGCCAATCCAGCTCTTCCTTCGTCAGATGTATCAGCGAACCTTCGTCGCAAGAGTGCAGTTCTGCGGCTGATTGCGCTCCAATCAGCGCGCAGGTTGGAAACGGCTGGTTCAGGACGTACGCGAGCGCAATTTGTATGGCTGTCACATTCTTCAATGAAGCAAGCTGCTTGGCTCGTTCCAATCGCTCCCAATTGGCATCGCTATAGAACACGCGGACCAGATCCGCATTGTCACGCACTTCAGGAGAGAACCGTCCCGTAAAAAATCCTCTGGCCTGCGAAGACCAAGAGAACAGCGGGAATTGTTCTTTTTCATGCCAAGCGCATGTCTCCGTATCTGCGGATACACAGCCTGCCCAAAAAGGTTCATTGGCTTTTGCCAAACTCAGGTTCGGGCTGCTGAACGTGAATCCTCTAAGCTGATGCGCTGCGGCATACTCATTCGCTTCCTTAATGCGCTTCCAAGTCCAGTTAGATACTCCGATAGCGCCTACGGTGCCGGATTTTACATATTCATTCAGTATCTCAATGACTTCTCCGGCAGGCACGTTCGGATCATCGCGGTGAAGCGCATATAAATCGATATAGTCCGTTTGTAGCCGTGCAAGGCTTGTTGTCAGGTCATGGCGGATGTCTTTTTCGGTCACACGGGGACCGTTTTGATCATGATGGGCACCCTTCGTCAATATGATCAGCTGATCCCGATTGCCTCTTTCCTGCATGTAACGGCCAATGACTTCCTCGCTTTGTCCTCCGCAATAAATATGGGCACTATCAAGGGAATTGCCCCCAATGGCCAAAAACGCATCCATGTTTGCTGCAGCTTTGTCATAGGAATCGTGAAAAAAATAATCCGTTCCCTTCATTAATCTTGATATCGGTTTCTGCAGGCCTTCAACAGTAATGTATTCCATGCATTTTTCCTCCCTTTTGGACAGGTTATAGGACAACTCTGATATGCTCACGTGCAGACAGCAGGCATGCATCGATTACTTTCATATTGGCAACGAAATCTTTCGAATCAAAGAGCAGAGGGGACTTACCGAGAATCGCAGCAGCGAGATGATCGGCTTGAGCCGTATAGGCATTCACGTCCGGTGTGTGAATTTCCTTTCTTTCCCCCCGGCTGACCACGAAGAAATTACCGCTCCCTGGCGATGGCGTTACGAATGCGGAAGGGACTTCAATTATGCCATCCGTTCCGAGAATCTCCAGAGGATTTCGGGATGCGGCCCACATACCGCAATCAAAAGTTAGAGATATGTCACCGAAATCGATTAAACCTGAAGCCATCATGTCCACGTCGTCATGTTCAGGAGAGAAGATGGCATTCACCGTCACCGCATCCGGCTCCTTGCCGAGAAGCAGTCTGGCCGCATTGATCGGGTAGCATCCGACGTCGTAGATCGAGCCGCCGCCCCAATCCTTCCGGTAGCGAACGTTAGCCGCATCGCCCGCATTGTTAAACGTAAATGCACTACGAATACCCCGGATATCTCCAATTGCGCCCGATTGGATCAAATCCTTCATGGCCTCGTATCGCGGATGATATCGATACATGAATGCTTCCGCTAAATAAACGCCGGCCTGCTGTGCAGCTTCGGCCATTTCATTAGCTTCGTCGGCTGTTAAAGCGATCGGTTTCTCGCACAGAATATGCTTGCCGGCTTGGGCTGCGCGAATCGCCCACTCCTTATGTAGATGATTGGGAAGGGGGATATAGACAACATCGATGGACGGGTCCTCCAGTAGAGCTTCATAACTTCCATATGCAACCGGAATGTTCAGCTCTTCAGCCGTACGCTTGGCTTTATCTTCATCTCTGCTCGCAATGGCAGCGACTTCATTTAATTCGGACAAATGTACACCGGGAATAACCGCTCTTTTGGCAATACCGGCGCATCCGAGAATGCCCCATTTCAATTTACGATCCATTTGAAAAATTCAGCTCCTCTACTTTTTTATGATGATATTGCGATTATAAGAGATCTATTTTAAAATTTGTATAATATTATATTGCCTACTGTTATAACAATATTGTCATTTGAGGAGAGACGATGAAAAGACAAATCCACTTGCTTACGCTGCCGGAAATGCCCTTTTTCTGTTTTCCGGAATCCGTGGGCATTTATCAAAATGAATGGGATCACAGCGTGTACCGAAAAGCAGGAGCTTTGAACAACTTCAATATTCATTATGTTGCGGCTGGCAAGGGATATGTGGAAATAGACGGTGTTACCCATGAACTGCGGGCTGGAGAAGCGGTGCTCTATTTTCCGATGCAGCAGCAAAGATATTACAGCAGCGAGGATGACCCATGGGATGTACGCTGGGTTCATTTTTACGGGAATGGGTTATCGCCCTATATGGTAGAGAGAGGACTTAACAAGAGTTTGCTGTGGTCCATACGCCAAACGGATATGTTCGAAAACGCGCATGAAGAATTGTTGCAAGAAGCCGAAGAATTCCGGATGCTGCATCCGGTGCACTTGTCTACACTCACTTACGCGCTGATCAGTGCCTTTGTTGAACAGGCAGCCGCACTGACGGGCAATAAAACGAATACCTCCAACAGAAGAATTCTTGAACTTCTCCCAATCATGCAGCAGGAAGCGGTAAAACCGTTCAGTTTGGAGGAGTGGGCAGACCGATTAGGCGTAAGCAGTTACTATTTTTGCAAGTTGTTCCGCAATGTCATGGAAATGACTCCAATGGATTTCATCACACGCTGTCGTCTTCAGGTCGCCAAACAGTGGCTTCTGGAACGAAAAGAAACAACGGTGGGACAGATTGCCGAAGATGCGGGTTATCCCAGCGTAAGTTATTTCAATAAGCGTTTTATGGAGCATGAAGGAATGACGCCTACGGCTTACCGCAGGCTCTATGGATTGCACGGTAAAGGATAAAAAGGAATGATATAAATATATTGCCAAATACAGGAATGAATATTAAACTATGTTTAGTACGGACGTTCTATATTTAATTTCCGGGGACCATGAATTAAGGTCTTTTCCTTTTGGTAAGATTAGAACGATCGTTCAATTTATTCGAAAGTGGTGGATGGATTTGAACTGGGTATTTTGGATATTAGGTGGTATCAATCTATTGATGTGGGGAACAATTGCAGCTCTGTTTACCATGAAAGTGAAAGACATTGGCGCTTTATATGAAACGCAAGAAACGAAGAACAATCTGCCGCAGATCTCTGTTATCATTGCAGCCAGAAATGAGGAAAAGGCACTGGAAAGATGCGTTGTTTCGCTGATGAAACAAACTTACTCGAATCTTGAAGTGATTGTGGTTAACGATCGTTCCAGTGATGCTACGGGTGATATTATTCGTAAAATGGTGAATAGCTACCCCAATGTTACCGGGCTCGAGATTAAGGATTTGCCTGCACAGTGGATGGGAAAGAGTCATGCCTTATGGGAAGGAAGCAAACTGGCTCAAGGGGATTGGATTCTTTTTACGGACGCTGATATCCTCTTCAATCCGCAGTGTATCGCCAAAGCGGTTACATACGTCGACCAGCATCAATTGGATCATCTAACCTTGATACCGGATTTTGTGGGGACTCATGTATTTTCTAAATGGTATGCCGCATTTATTTTTATGAGTGCCTCATCGTTTGGACAGCTATGGAAGGTCAAGAATCCGAAAGCTCAGCAATCATTAGGGGTAGGGGCTTTTAACTTGGTTAAGCGAGAAGTTTATGAAGAGATCGGCACCCACGCAGCATTTTCTTATGTGACCACGGATGATGCTCAGTTGGGAAAAAGAATCAAGCAGGAAGGATATCGTCAAGACGTCATGTACGGGACCCGGATGGTAGCCGTTTGGAACTGGTATGAAAGTGTCCGTCAACTCGTCGGCAGCGTCGAGAAATCCGTGTTTCGGTATCCCAACGCGATCATAACCACCGTATCTTGTCTCTTGACGATGATTTACCCTTGGATTGGATTGTTTTTGGGCCCGGCCTCCGCGAGAATCCTTTGCGGCATTAGTGTATTGTCTGTGATATGGCTTTATTTTGTTTATGCCAAGCATTCCGGAAGCGGACTGTGGTATGGAATCACTCATCCATTAGTTGCCTGTTTTCTGATTGTCGGCGGTTTACGCGGTGCATACAGAGCTTCACGGAAGGGCGGTATGACTTGGCGGGGTACAACCTATGACCGTCATGAATTGAAGGCTTAATGTACCCAAAAATTGAAATGCACTTCTCTTTCACTAAGCCTGAGTAATCAGGCTTTTTTTACTATCAGTCATGTAAAATAATGCATTTTATGGTTCTTGATGATAAATATGAGAGCTAAATTGTCAAAAATATGTCGAAAATTGAATCTTTTTGCGGATTTCTGAGTCTAAAGTATTAAAAAACCTTCACGAACGTCCGATGAGTAATATGGTGTGATTCACACGTTACTATGTACAATAACACTGAGGAACGAACACCGCTTTTTTTTCACAAATATCATTTGTTAGCTCTTATCAACGGGCTATTTGTTCAAACATGCCCTGCCTTCACTGAGTGAAGAAATTGTATTTTGATTATTGATCAGAGAAAAGACAACTTTTTATGAGTATTTTTGAAAATAATGGGGTTGTTTCTGAAAATATGGTGTTATTTACAGAATAAAATATGAGCAATACTGCTGAAAAGCAGTGACGCAAAGCTATAGGGACTAACTCCGTAAGGAAATGTCAGCCAGTTGCTAAATATATTGGTGAGCCTGGGCTTTGTTGTTCCCGAGGTTCATTTTTTTATCGGTGATCCGGAAAGCTTTTAGCGAACTGAAAGGAGGTGATGATGAAGAGTTGTTGCAGATTTAGGAATTCGGCATGTACATAACAGATTACAAAGGAGAGTCAACGAGAATGAACAAGCTTGGTTTATCTTCAATTAAACGGCGTATTTTCAAGAATCAGAGCATCGTAACCAAAAATATGCTGTTAACCAGTTTTTATATTATTATCACCGGGGCCGTCGTCATTGGAGCCAGCTATTATATTCAAGGCAATGTGCTGACGAAGCAGCTTCAATCCGATTCGGGCAAGACGATGGAAGCGCTGGTTAAAAATATATCCACCGAGGATGCAGAAGCGGCAAAGAGCAATACTGATTACAATTCTCCGATCCAAAAGAAACTTACCGAAGTGTTCGATGAACTGGCTGTATCCCATCCGAACATTGCACAAGGCTATATCTTCGGTCCTGAGTTGCAGGACGGGCTGAAAACATCAACGATTGCACTGCCCACATCGGTAAGAGAGCTGTTCGAGCAGGATAATTTGAAGCTTGGCGATATGTATGAACAGCCTAAAATTCATGCAGATGCGGTTCGCGAAATGCTGAAAACCAAAAAACTGTCTTACACGAAGGCATATAGCGATGATTACGGTACCTGGATTACGGTATTGTATCCGTTTCAGGACAAAAGCGGCACCATTTTCGCTTACATGGGCATCGACGTGGATGCCAGTTTGGTCGCCACAGGCAAGCATGATCTGCTATCGTACACAGTCCTGGCTTTGCTGATCACGCTCATTGTTGTATTGGTTCTGCAGTATTTCACGAATAGAAACACATTCAAGCCGGTTAAGGACTTGATGGGTGCTTTGGAGAAAATAAGCGACGGCAATTTCACTGTGCAGCTTAAGGCCGGCGAAGACGAACTTGGACAGGTTAACGCCAAATTCAACACCATGGTAGGTCATATTAGAGAACTCGTAACAACCATCAAATCAGTGTCGGAGCAATCGGCAGAGCAATCCAACCTTCTGTTCACGGCAGTTGAATCCAACAAGAAGAATGCGACGGTCATCACGAAAAACATGGAGGAAATGTCTGAAAGAGTCGCTTTGCAAAGCACATCGATTACAGAGAGCGTGGTCTCGCTCGAGGAAATTAACTCCGGCGTTTCGACCATAGCCGGCAATACTTCGGAACTAGCTGATATTTCATTGCAAATGAAAGAGCAGTCCGAGATCGGGAATCAAAATGTAGAGCATGTGATCGACCAGATGAACTCGATTAATCATTCCGTTAAGAACTCTGTTGACAGTATAGAAAAGCTGCAAAAACGTTCGAATGAAATCAGCCAAATCGTGCAAGTGATTACGGAGATCGCTTCCCAAACGAACTTGCTCTCACTCAACGCAAGCATCGAAGCGGCAAGAGCCGGCGAGAACGGGCGCGGCTTTGCGGTGGTAGCGGATGAAGTGAAGAAACTGTCCGAGCAGTCCAAGAGATCGGCAGATCAAATCAGCGAGCTGATCCAGTACATTTTAAGTGAAACCGCATTGGCCGTTGAGGCCATCAGCGAAGGCGAACAAAACGTGGATAAAGGAATTGAAGTCGTCAAGGAAACCGGCATGCTCTTCAAGGGCATGATGGAAGCGACGGATCAGGTCACAAGTCAAATTCAAGAAGTTTCTGCGGCAACACAGGAAATGGTTGCAGAGACCGAACAAATTACGGCTTCGATCAAACAGCTTGCCGAGCTGGCGGAAAAGAACTCCACGGTTTCCGAAGAGATTCTGAACAGTGCTCAAGATCAACAAGCGTCTTTCGGGAAAGTGTTCAAATCGGCTGAAGACATGAATCAAGTAGCGGGAAAATTGGAATCACTCGTGGATAAATTGCAGGTGTAATCCCCAAAGGAGCTGATATCTTTGAATACAACAATGATGATAGCACAGAGTAGAGATTATTGGACAAAAGAGCTGCAGCTGCCTTTACCCGGATTTCATCTGTATACGGATCATCCGGCACATACGGCTGAGCTCGACATCCTGCAAGCGACGTATACATTGGATATTCGTCCTGCGAATGGGCAGGAACCGGACAATGCTTGGTTGTTATCCGCTTATGCAGCTTTGCTATACCAGCTGAGCCAGGATAAAGACCTGCTGATTGGCGTAAAGAACCGAAGAGGCAACTTGCTGCCTATGCGCATCACCATGAGTGGAACCGATGCTTTTGAACAACTCTATGAGCAAATCAAAGACAAGCTGAACAGAGTTGAGGATAGTCTCGAAAGCTTGGCCGACATTGAAAAAATCACAGGACAGCCTCTCAGCTTGAAGACGGTATATGGGAAGGACCATTCCCACAAAGATAGCTGGATAAACTGGTCTGTTTACAAGGAGGGCTCTGACTGGAAGCTGAAGATTTCCTATTCGAAACGGCTTTTTGAAGAGTCAACGATCCATAAGTTCAAGCAGCACTTTCAGCAGCTTATCTATGCAGCGATGGAGAATATGGGGACACCGATTTCCGCTCTGACGATATTGACGGATGATGATCAAGAAGCTTATGCAAAATTGAACGACACTAACAGAAAACTGACCGATGACGAAACGATTGTAGCTATGCTGGACTCCGTTGTGTCGAAATATTCGGAACGTATCGCGCTTTCCTATTACGAGGACCAGCTTAGTTATGGTCAGCTCGACCGTTTATCGAATCAAATCGCTCATATGCTGATATCGAAGGGTCTTCGAAAGGGACAGTTTGTCTCTCTTTTCCTCGACCGCGGACTTGATACGATCGTTTGCTTGCTTGGCATTATGAAAGCTGGCGGCGCTTATGTGCCTCTAGATCCTGCACATCCGGATGACCGGAATGCCTATATTATCTCGGATACGAAGTCACATCTTATTATGACGCAGGAAAAATACATCTCGAAGCTGTCCGCATTGCTGGATAACTTCGAAACCAAGCCCCAATTGTTATTGCTGGATTCCAAGCTTGAGGGCTATTCCGAAGATTCCTGCAATGTAGACATCGAACCGGATGATTTGGCTTACGTTATTTACACGTCCGGTTCTACCGGCAAACCCAAAGGCGCATTGATAGGCCATCAGGGCGTCGTGAATTTGGCGAAAGCTACGCAAGAGAATCTGGGGCTCACGGAACAGGATTATATCCTGCAATACTCGACCTTCAGCTTTGACGCTTCCGTGTATGATTTGTTCAGCTCGCTCGCAAGCGGCGCCAGACTGCATTTACTTACGGATGAGCAGCGTTTCTCGATCGATTCATTTACGGATGCCGTTGAGAATACGGAGGCGACCCACGTAGCGCTATTGCCGACAGTATTCTTCAATCAGCTCGCGGCGTATTTGCCCGAGAATGCCCGAGAGATCTATCGAAACATCCAAAGCATCGTTGTAGGCGGAGAAGCTCTAACAGGGGAGACGGCACGTCTGTTCCAGAAAAAGCTGCAGGTGCCAGTCATCAACCTCTATGGACCTACCGAGATAACGGCGGTTGCTACGGCGCATAAAATCGATTATATCGTTCCGGATGAGCTGTCTACCGTCTATATTGGAAGACCGATGGCCAATTATGAATTGTACGTGGTCAACGAAAATAATCAGCTCTGCCCAACCTGCGTCACTGGTGAACTGCTGATTAGCTCTATTGGAGTTGCGAAAGGGTATTTGAACCAACCCGAGAAAACCAAGGAAGTATTCATTTCGGATCCGATCAACCAAGCTTCCGGCAAAAAGTTCTACCGTACGGGCGATATGGTGCGGCTGTTGCCTAACGGCGAGGTCGAGTACCGGGGAAGAAAAGACTCGCAAGTGAAAATTCGGGGCTTCCGCATTGAGATTGGTGAAATCGAAGATAATCTGGCCAAGCATGAGGGTGTCAAAGATGTTGCGGTAATACCGGTAACGGAAGATGATGGTACGAAGATGCTGGCTGGGTTTTATACATCGAGTGACGGACAGGCTACGTCTTCGAAGGAACTGGTCCAGTTTCTTAGCAAGAAAGTGCCTAGCTATATGGTACCGAAGTATATGTGTTTCCTAAAAGAGATGCCGTTATCTCCAACCGGGAAAATTGATCGCAAAAAGCTCGCGACCTATGAACTCACGCACGAAGAAGTTGATTCAGACTATATAGCACCGGTCACAGATCTTCAGCGTCAAGTCAGCGAAGCCTGGGAAAAAGCGCTCAGCCAGCCGAGAATAAGCATCCATGACGACTTTTTCGAGATTGGCGGGTACTCTCTGAAAATATTAGAGATTCTGGTCGTACTTAAACCAAGCTATCCGCAGCTCAAAATTAATGACTTCTTCGTCTATCCGACAATTGCGAAGCTTTCGGAGAGAATAGAAGAATTAGCTCAAGAAGCCTCCATATCGCAACAGAGTGAGGACGTGGATGGGCCGATTCAGGACTTGTCTGAATATCCGCTATCTTTTTCTAGTCCGCTTGACTCGTCCAAAAGGGTATTCTCGCAAAAGAACATTTTGCTGACCGGCGCAACCGGGTATTTGGGCTCTCACTTGCTTTATGAGCTTTTGCGTCGATCAGAGGCAACGATATATTGTCTGGTCCGTCCGAATGGCGCGTTGGAACCATATGCACGGCTTGAGCAGACCATGTCAGGCTATTTCGGCGAAAAGGTGCCTCAACTCATGGCGAATCGCGTTGTAGCAGTGCAAGGCGATTTGGAACAAGAACATTTGGGCTTCAGCGAGGAGGTCCGGGCCATAGTGGAAAGTCACGTCGACTCCATTATCCACTGCGGTGCGGAAGTGAAGCACTTCGGCGATTCCGAGTATTTTGCCCGAGTGAATATCGAGAGCACCAACCGCTTGCTTGAGCTGGCCAAGAGCAAACCGGATATGAGATTCCATTTCATTTCGACCCTTGGTATTCCGGAGGAACTCGCTCTGAATGGGCAATGGGAGTCCATCGTTAAGGGTACCGGTTATGAGTCTGCCTTTGTCGAAAATGTCTATACCAACAGTAAGCTCGAGGCTGAGAAGCTCGTTGTCAGAGCTGGTGAGGAACATGGAATCGCTGCTTCGGTATACCGGGTGGGGAATCTATCGTGTCACTCCGGCAATGGCGTTTTCCAGCGGAATATCGACAATAATGCTTTTTACAGAATGCTCAAGGCGATGCTGCTTCTGAAGAATGCGCCTAGCGTCCAATGGGAAGTGGATATTACGCCGATCGATTATGCAAGTGAATCCATCACAGCTTTGGCGCTTCAGGATGCCACGGTTGGCCGGGTATTCCATATCTGCAATCCGGTTGCGATTCCTTATGAGCAAATGATCAGACATTTCGTTTCCTATGGCTATGAGATTACGCTGCAGGACTGGAACGACTATGAGGCTTGGCTTTTTGATACTCAGTACAACAAAGACCAGACAGGTCTTGAACTAGCCATGGCCCAATTGGAGGGTGATGGTGCCAAGAACTCCATCTACCGCTTCGCTTGTCCGCAAACCAATCAATTCCTGGAGAATACCGGTGTGAAGTGTGCGGATCTGGATGAGTCCTTTTTCAAACATATGATCGACTATGCCGTTAGTATCGGGTATTTTACCAAGCCTGAGTAGTAAAGGTGAAGCAGAATTGAACGTGTAAAGACCTTGATGGGATGACTTCCTGTCAAGGTTTTTCCCATTTAATGTTGATGCTTGAAGAGATGATTCCAACCGCTGCAGAAGCCAAAATGGCGTGAATTTATGATATCTAATTGATGCCGTATTAAGTTCGGAATCAATGTAAATGCTTACATATTTTTTTGGCGATATTTAGCTTGACTAGCAAATAGTTAGGCAGTATTATAGTTAAAGTCTTTAATGATTAAGTTACTTATTAATTCAAAGATAACATATTAAAAGATAATTATTTAGGTTCCGAACACATTATGTCGTACAGAAGTAATAAATGAAATCAAGAAATGACCCATCTTGATCTCATCTTTATATAGAAGGAGGTTTTCAGTTTGGCTAAAAGCGAACTGCTGTTTGAAGTAACAGCAATGTTCCGCGCTTTGTTGAAAAATCTATCACATGAATGGAATAAAATCAGTGCCAAGGAATACAATCTGAACTTTCCGCAGTTTCAGGTTCTATATACGCTTAAGCAACGCGGTCCTCTAAAAGTATCCGAACTTGCGGATACACTGGCCCTGACGTCTCCAGCTATTACGAATTTGACGGATAAGCTAATCGCTGCCGGTTATGTGCAAAGAGAACGGGCTGAGAGCGATCGTAGAGTGGTATATACCACCATCACCGAGCACGGAGATGCGATGATTGCGAAGATTACCGAAGATCAAAAGGAGCTCATTCAAGTCTTCTTCGGCATGCTGTCGGAAGTAGATATACAGCATTTGAGAAGGATCTTCTCAATGCTTTTGGACATAGATCATAACAATTTATAGAGGTGAAACAGAAAGCATGGAGCATTTAACGCTTAAACGCAAAGTAACCATCATGATCGCCATTATGGCCGCGATGTTTTTTGCCGCAATCAACCAGACGATTACCAGTACGGCAATGCCGCGCATTATCGCGATTCTTGATGGTATGGACTACTATACATGGACCATCAACATCTACCTGCTGACTTCGACGATTGCAACGATTCTGGTCGGCAAGCTGTCCGATATGTTCGGACGGAAACCTTTTATTCTCATTGGTATATTATTCTTTATGGTCGGCGCCTTCTTGACAGGTACATCGACTGATGTCTATCAATTCATTATTTACCGCGGTATCCAAGGTATCGGTGCCGGTATTATCCAATCGACGGCGTTCACAGCAGTCGGTGACTTGTTCCCTCCGCGCGAACGCGGCAAATGGATGGGACTCATGACAGCCGTATTCGGTTTCTCCAGCGTTCTTGGACCGACGCTCGGCGGCTATCTCGTCGATCATATCGATTGGCACTGGTTGTTCTGGATCTTCCTTCCACTGGGTGTAGTTGCATTTGTCATGATCATGATGCTGTTCCCTAAGGTCGATCGGAAGCGAGGCCAAAGCATCGACTATCTGGGTTCTTTATTCCTTACAACGACGATTGTACCGCTGCTGCTCGCATTCTCTTGGGCAGGTACGGAGTACACATGGGGATCTTGGCAAATTCTCAGTCTCTTGGGTGGAGCCGTCGTATCGGCAATCATCTTCATTTTGATCGAGAAATTCGTAAAAGAACCTATTCTGCCGCTGCACTTATTTAAAAATGGCGTTGTTACCATCTCCAATATCATCGGTTTTATTATGAACTTTGGTCTTATGGGCGCCATGATTTATATTTCCTTCTACGTGCAGGGCGTACTCGCGATCTCCCCTACGTATGCAGGCTATGTAACGCTGCCTATGTCAATATGTATGGTTGTCACGAGTGCCATTACCGGTCAACTGATCGCTAAGACAGGCAAATACAAACGATTCGCACTGATGGGTATGCCGATTATGATCATCGGTATGACCATTATGATCTTCATGAATAATCTCTGGTTGACCATTCTAAGCTTGATCGTCTTTGGTGTTGGTCTGGGACTGGGCATGCCTGTATTCTCATTGGCTACCCAAAATGCCGTATCGCATAAAGAACTTGGTGTCGTAACGGCATCTTCGCAGCTGTTCCGTAACCTCGGCGGCACCATCGGTATCGCAGTCATGGGTACGGTTATGTCCAACAGTCTGACCAAGAATTTGAAAGAAGCGCTGCAATCATCCAGTGCTCCGGACTTCAGTAAAGTAGATCCGAAGACAGCCGAAAGCATGTTGGCTTTTGCCAATCCGCAGACGCTGATGAACAAGCCTTTGGTTGATAAGACGGAAGCAAGTTTACCGGCAGATGCCAAAGCGTTGTTCGTTCAAATGATCGACAGTATCCGCGATGCCCTGGGCCATACGCTTTCTACGGTATTTTTGACAGGGACGATCGTGCTCGTCGTGGCGCTTCTGCTGGTATTCTTCCTTAAAGAATTGCCGCTTCGCTCATCGAACCAGGCACCGGAAGCAGGAGCTCCCGATGAAAAAGCTGCAGTCAATCAAGGAAAGGCTTTAACTGCCGAATAAGATATTTAAGTTGTAATCAACGAATGAATAAACAAACCCCGGGCTGGGATGCAGCTCGGGGTTTTGTTGATTGATGCGGGAGGGAAATCACACAGGAACCGAAAATATGGAACATAATGGTTGACATCTGAATATGTTGTATTTATAATACAATTAACAAAACGTTAAATGTTAATTAATTATTAGACCGGAAGTGAGGCGGGCACATGTCCAACGAACAAGCGCTGCAGCAGTACGATGTCAAAAAATACCGAACGCCGGATGGCTATACCTCGGACATTGCTGTATTTACCATCCTCTCCGCGAAAGAAGAAGCCTTCAAACCTCCCGTCATGGATCTTAAAATTATGCTCATTAAGCGGAGCATGGTGGATAGTGAGGGGCGTCCCAACATGGAGGCGGGCAAATGGGCTTTGCCGGGAGGTTTCGTGAATCCGGATGAATCCGCTTTTCAATCCGCGCAAAGAGAATTAAGAGAAGAGACCGGCGTGGATCATATTCATCTCGAGCATTTTGGAGTGTATGATGCACCCGGCCGTGATCCGAGAGGCTGGATTATCTCCAATGCCCATTATGCGATCGTACCTGAACACCAAATCTCGAATCGAGAGGCCAATGATGACGCCAGCGAGGTAGAACTATTTTCGATCGGGCATGTACTGGATTTGGAGCTAGCCTTCGATCATGCCCAAATTATTCGGGATGCGATTGCTGTCATTCGTCAAAAGCTGCTTGAATCTGCGGTAGCCAAGGAATTTTTGCCTGATGAATTTACGTATTCCGAACTGCAGGCCGTACTCATGACCGTTACCCGTGACTCCGCCATTACCTTGGACGCGGCATTCGCCAGAAAGATTAAATCATTGCCTTTTATTGAGGAAGTGGAAGGGAAAAAGACCACCCGTACATCCAAAAAGCCGACGCAACTGTACCGCTTTATAGATATCGAAGTCAATAACTCCATTTATCACACGAAAAAGTAATGTTTTTCTATTTAATTTAGGAGGGATTACGAATGAATATGGATAAGAAGAGAGCCTTGATCAACATCGATTATACGAATGATTTTGTTGCTGCCGACGGAGCCTTAACTTGCGGCGATCCAGGTCAAGCCATTGAACAACGGATCGTTGATTTGACTAAAGAGTTTGTCGCGAATCAAGAATGGGTCGTCTTTGCGATCGATCTGCATCATGAAGGAGACACATTACACCCGGAAACCAAGCTTTTCCCGCCTCATAATATTGAAGGCACTCCGGGACGTCAGCTTTATGGTGCTTTGGAAGATGTGTATCAGGACAACAAACATTCGGATAACGTCTACTGGATGGATAAAACCAGATACAGCGCGTTTGCGGGAACGGATCTAGAGCTGCAGCTGCGGGCGAGGGGCATTACCGAACTTCATCTGGTGGGCGTGTGCACGGATATTTGCGTACTGCATACAGCTGTCGATGCTTATAATAAAGGGTTTGGTGTGGTCATCCATGAGGACGCTGTAGCCAGCTTTGATCCGGAAGGCCATGCATGGGCTCTGCGGCATTTCAAAGGATCGCTCGGTGCGGAAATCCAAGGAGGCTAAAATCATGACAAACGAAACGATTCGGATACCTGAAATTCCTTACGCGGACGACAGTCTTGCTCTCCATACGGATAAATACCAGATCAATATGACGCAAGTTTATTGGAAGGATCAGATTCACGAGCGCCAGGCCGTTTTCGAAGTCTACTTCAGGAAAATACCGTTTCAGAATGGTTATGCCGTCTTCGCAGGATTGGAACGGGTGATCCGTTACCTTCATGAATTTCGTTTTAGCGATCGTGATTTGGCATTTCTAAGAGAAGACGGTTATAGTGAAGATTATCTGGAATATTTGGGATCGCTTCGGTTTACGGGAACGATTCGCTCCATGAAAGAAGGAGAATTGGTATTTGCCAACGAACCGATCATGAGGATCGAGGCACCCCTTGCGGAAGCGCAAATCATAGAAACAGCCATACTTAACATCGTTAATTATCAAACCCTGATTGCTACAAAAGCTTCACGGATTAAACAAGTCGTGGGTCAAGAGACGACGATGGAGTTTGGCACCCGCAGGGCGCAAGAAATGGATGCTGCTATATGGGGAACGAGAGCCGCTTATCTTGCGGGTTTTGACGCCACATCAAATATGCGAGCAGGGAAACTCTTCGGCATCCCTACAGCAGGGACTCATGCACATGCCATGATTCAAGCTTATCGCGATGAATATACGGCATTTAAGAAGTATGCGCAGACACATACCGACTGCGTGTTTCTCGTAGATACCTACGATACGCTCCGTTCGGGAGTTCCGACTGCCATTCAAGTTGCCCAAGAATTTGGCGACCGGATTCATTTTAAGGGGATTCGTTTGGATAGCGGAGATCTGGCTTATTTATCTAAAGAAGCGCGGAAGATGCTCGACCAAGCCGGTTTTGCAGACACGAAGATATATGCATCGAATGACCTCGACGAACAAACGATCTTGAACCTTAAAGCGCAGGGAGCCAAAATCGATGTCTGGGGCGTGGGCACGAAGCTGATCACCGCCTATGATCAACCCGCATTGGGAGCCGTTTATAAACTGATTTCTATAGAAGATGAGAACGGTAAGATGGTGGATACCATCAAGATCAGCTCGAATCCCGAAAAAATATCCACTCCCGGTCGAAAAAGAGTGTTTAGAATCATCAATAAAACCAATGGAAAATCGGAAGGTGACTACATTGCGTTAGAGGATGAGGAACCCCAAACGCAGGATTGCCTCAAAATGTTTCATCCGGTTCACACGTATATTGCGAAGTTCGTTACGGATTTTGAAGCCAAGGAGCTTCATCACACTATTCTTGAACACGGCGAGCTTGTGTATCAGCTGCCTTCGCTCCAGGACATCCAAGCGTTTGTTCGTGAGAATTTGGAAGTCTTGTGGGATGAGTACAAACGGCTGCTGAATCCGGCTGAATATCCGGTGAATTTGAGCCAAAGATGCTGGGATAACAAAATGGAACGGATTGATGAAATACAGCAAAAAGTAAAGCGGCGGAGTCAAGGATAAGGAGGACATCATGGCGAAAATCGGAATATACGGTTCATCTTTTGATCCTATTACCAATGTTCATCTATGGACTGCCAGCACGGTTGCGCACCGGTGCAGACTGGATCGGGTGATCTTCTTGCCTTGCTCCAGCAAAAGACCAGACAAAACCCTGCATATCAGCGATGAGCATCGATGGAACATGATTGAAATGGCTATTCAAGGCAATGATAAATTCGTTGCCGACAATTACGAAATGAAGCAGGTCGGATGGGAAATTGCCACCTATCTTACGCTTAAGCATTTCAAAGAAAAATTCAGCAATGATGATATTTACTTTATTATGGGGGCGGATCTGCTCCTGGATATCGGCGAAGGCAAATGGAAAAAATCCGAAGAGCTGATCCAGGAGAACAAATTCATTGTCATGGCCAGGGATGGAATTAATATGCTGTCTGCGATCAGTAAATCACCTATTCTTCGAAATGCGGATGACGGCCATACGTTCCATCTTATCGACAAGGGATTGGCGATGGAGATTAGCTCGAGTTATATTCGAGATGAATTCA
Source organism: Paenibacillus dendrobii (assembly GCF_009807035.1). Classification (GTDB taxonomy): domain Bacteria; phylum Bacillota; class Bacilli; order Paenibacillales; family Paenibacillaceae; genus Paenibacillus_AQ; species Paenibacillus_AQ dendrobii. The sequence continues at coordinate 1,051,261 of NZ_WUBI01000001.1, read as the reverse complement.
AGAAGGGTGGAGAACCCCGGTATCTGGTTCCTGACCGCTGCTACGACTATATTAATGAACATCAATTATACAAATAAAAGGGAGAGAGCAGAGTTGAATACACAAGAACAAATCACGCATACGTTGAATGTAAAACCGGTCATTAATGCCAAGGAAGAAATCCGCAACCGGATTGATTTTCTTAAAGCTTATTGCAAGAAGGCAGGCGCCAAAGGATTTGTACTGGGAATTAGCGGGGGGCAGGATTCCACGCTTGCCGGGCGGTTGTCGCAGCTGGCTGTCGAAGAACTTCGGAAAGAAGGCTATGAAGCTGCGTTTTATGCTGTCCGCCTGCCTTTTGGCATACAAAAGGACGAGGATGATGCCCAGGAAGCCCTTGAGTTCATTAAACCGGACCAATCTTTTGCATTCAATATCGAGAGTTCCGTTAATGCACTGGCTGGAACCTATATCGAGACAACGGGAGGCACACTTCCGGACTATCATAAGGGAAATGTGAAGGCCAGAATGCGCATGATCGCGCAATATGCTATCGCGGGTGAACGCCAATGCCTGGTCGTGGGAACGGATCATGCGGCTGAAGCTATCACGGGATTTTTCACCAAATTCGGAGATGGCGGGGCTGACATCCTCCCATTAACAGGCTTAACCAAAGGACAGGGACGTGAGCTTCTTCAGGAATTGCAAGCTGCCGAACGATTGTATCTGAAGACGCCGACGGCGGATCTTCTGGACAATAAACCTCAACAGGCCGACGAAACGGAACTTGGCATGAAATATAACGTCATCGATGAATATCTCGTTGGGAATAAGGTGGATCCGGAAGAACAAGAAAAGATCGAGAAGCGCTATAAAAACTCGCAGCATAAACGCGAACTGCCTGTGACGCCGTACGATCAATGGTGGAAATAAGTAAATTTACAATAATGAAAGCTCAGATGCGAAGCGCATTCTGGGCTTTTTTTGTTGAGAACGCAGCCAAAAAAACAATTTTGGAGATGTATATCACCTAGTACCTTGCATTACACAGTACTAGGTGATATTATAATACCGAAAGGAGCGGACACTTGCATGGAAATGTCAGAATGGACATCACAGGTTCGAAGAGGAATCCTGGAATATTGTATTTTGCAGTTGATCAGCAAAGAGCCTAGGTATGGCTACGAGCTTGTAACGCTGCTTGATCAATGGGAGCCTCTGGCTGTAACAGAGGGAACACTATATCCGCTGCTGCGCAGATTGCTTAAAGATCATTATATTGAATCCTTCTGGAAGGAGTCCGAATCCGGACCGCCGCGGAAATACTACAGCCTGACGGATTCAGGAAGGCGTTTAATGGAATTGATGTCAGTTGAATGGAATAAAATTAGCAGTGCTGTTGAATACATTCAATTCAATCCATTGAAATAATATCATTCTTATACATTTGGGGGAGAGAAACATGATTAGTTCACATGGAAGGTCGTATTTGGAAAAGTTAAACCGTTATTTGGAGAAGCTCCCTGATACGGAAAGGCAGGATGCTGTGATGGAAATCGAGAGTCATATTGCTGAGGGGATTGCGAATGGACAGCCGGAAGCGGTCATTCTGTCACGTCTTGGCGATCCGCGTCGATTGGCTAAGGCATATCGCAGCGAACATATGGCAGAACGTATGAGCGTAAAATCGTTTAAAGATCTGCTAACGATGATCGGTTTCTATTGCACCACCGGCCTGCTCAGTATCATGGTTATTCCTGTGTTGGCAACGGTTGCCTATGGATTTGGATTTTGTACCATACTCATTGTACTTGCGGGCATTCTGCGGACGTTCGGAATGACTTGGATCAATATGAACATTGGACCGGGGATGGAAGTACCGGCAAATTACAGTTTGTTATTCTCCGCAGTTGTGGGGGCTATCGTCGGCGGAATCGCCTACTTCAGCTGGATTGGATTAAAAAAATACCTCGCATTCTTATCCGCACGTTATAGACGTTCACTCCCCGGGGGAAGATCTGTTAACTATTAATGCTTGCATATATTGCGAACCCAACAGGAAAGCCTCCTTCACTCATGAAGGAGGCTTTCTTTCTTGTTAAGACTGATATTAACGCTCCAACCGGTATCCGCCATGGAACACAGGGCCGACATATTCATTGAACTGGTAGCCGCTGCGGATCGCCGCCGATACAAAGTCTTTTGCCTTGGATACGGCATCCTTCACGGACAGTCCATTTGCCAAACCTCCGGCAATGGCAGCAGCGAACGTGCAGCCTGCACCATGATTGTATGCCGGTTCAATCTTAGCCGATTCCAGAACGGTAAATTCCGAACCATCAAAGAAAACATCGATTGCCTGCTCGCCGTCCAGAGCTTTGCCGCCTTTTACGACGACATTTTGAGCTCCGAGATCATGGATCTTACGGGCAGCTGCTTTCATGTCTTCAATGGAAGAGAGCTTGCCGAGACCGGAGAGGACGCCAGCTTCAAACAGATTGGGCGTTACCACTGTCGCAAGCGGAAGGAGAGAATCGCGAATCGCTTCTGCGCTCTCCGGGTTCAATACTTCATCTTCGCCTTTGCAGACCATAACCGGATCTATAACAACATTGTTCTGTTGGTGTTCCTTGATTGCTTTTTCGGCAACACGGACGATTTCGACACTTCCGAGCATGCCGGTCTTCATCGCGTCAACAGGACCACCCGCGAAAACAGTCTTAAGCTGTTCAGCTACCAGAGCGGCGTCAATGGGAAATACATTATGATGCCATCCGTTGTCCGGATCCATGGTTACAATGGTAGTCAATGCGCTAAAGCCGTATGTTCCGTACTCCTCAAAGGTTTTCAGGTCGGCTTGAATGCCTGCGCCTCCGCTGGAGTCGCTGCCGGCGATAGTTAAAGTCTTAATGATTTTGGACACGGTTTAATTCCTCTTTTCCTGCAATGAATTATGTAACGTTCAAACCGAGTTGATTATACCAGAAAATCGACATGCTGGTTGGTTTTTTGGCATAAAAATACAACAAAAAATTCATTTGTATACATAGAGCGAATGAAAAGACCTTAACTCACGAAAAGTAAGGCTATTCTTGCGGATAGCAATATGAACATGAATTCAAGTCTCATACACAATATTTTTCCAAATGAGGAAGAATATTATTCGCGGTAGTTAATCCGATTCGACGATTTCAATCGATCCGCCCTTTTGCCCCCGGGGCTGCTTCTCCTAGAGGTTAATATATCGTACTTCTTTGGTATGTAATGGCAACACCGGGCAGTTCATCCGAAATCGACGCGGGCTTCTGCTGCGGGATCTTTATCCAATTACATGGACCTTCACCTTGTCCCCTTGAGTCATATCGGGGAGGATGAGGGTGGGCTGCCATTCTATTTTCCAGATTGCTCCCTGATCATTTTTTTCCTGAATCAATTTCAGTTTGTAATTCTCGTATATTTCACCCGTCATGGTTTTGATCTGAGCCGAGTACTCTACCGTGTAGTCTGATGTTTCCGCTGATTTAATCGGCGTACCAGCCTTTACGATGATCTCGGAGACTTCCATACCGCTGAAAATGGATTTATATTTTTGTACGAATTGCTCACGCGTCCATCCGGTTTGTTCAATAGATTCTTTGGACATCAGATCGTATATTGTATCAAAATCTTGAACCTGCAAACTAAGAATGTACGACTGTATGGTCTCGTTCGGTGTTTGTTCTTCCAAATGCCCAAAAAAATACACATACAGAGCCAGTACACAGGCAGCCAAAAAGGATAGCAAACCATACATGAGGATCTGTTTTGATTTCACGTGGATAACCTCTCTTTTGAAAAAAAATTCATGAACTGATAATATATTGGATGAGATAAGACTTGTGCTCCTTGTTACTATAAAATGTGCCCTGCGGTCAAACAATGGAGCAAATCTGATGAAATTATCATTTTTGGGCAAAAAGATGATCAGAACTTATCATTGTGAAAAAAGGAAAGTGAGAGATTCAAATGCCGGATATCATAAAAATCATGGTAGATACAGCCGGCCAGAAGGGTCATGGTTCGTTTCTTTATTTGGAACAGGGGAAAAGCGTTATCGTCGGAAGGCATACTGGTATGGATCATGCGGTTCTGGCTATCTATAACCAATTGGTGTCCAAGCAGCATTGCCGCATTCACCGTGTACATAATGAGATATATGTCGAGGATCTGGGCAGTAAGAATGGTACCGAGCTGAATGGACAACGGCTGGTTCCGTATCAGAAAAATCTGATGACGCTGGAAGACGAATTAACTTTAGTCAACGGGCTTGTGGGACTGCGGCTGGAGGTAAGCAATGATCTGGAAGAAACGCGGGAATATCTAATATCTGAATTGCTTGACCGTGAAGTGCGGTTAAATGACCATTTGCAAAGTATTATGATAGGTACGGACCATATTACTTTGTCAAAAAAAGAGTATCAACTGTTTAAGCTTCTGCACAGCCGTCTGGATCATTTCGTCACCAAAGAGGAAATTATGCATCATGTGTGGCCGGAGCGCTGTATGGAAAATACCGAGCTTGTTGGAATTGATGAAGTGAATTCGCTTATTTACAGGACGAACAAAAAGCTGGGTGCCAGCTTTGTCATTAAATCCGTTTATAAAAAAGGCGTATATATGAAAAGAGAAGAGACTCACGTCGCGCAATAATCATGCCTCTATAAAATAACATTAAGGAATGAGATCAATGGGAACGCACAAACAATGCACCCATTATGGCGGCAGCACGGATCAACTCCGTCCTTCATAGGATGGAGTTTTTTGTGTTGAATAAAGCCATGCCTAAAGTAACGAAGAAGCGAGAGCTCTAAGAGATGACGGGTATCCGGGGATTAGAGGATTCTAACCGTTCTTGCCGAAAGCATATATGAAATATTGTCGTTATAGATGAAAGTAATGATAGATGAGAGGAGTCCATGCATGAGCGATCATTTAAAGCTATGGTATGCGCAGCCTTCCTCCGACCCTGATACGAAGGGGGATACAGGCTGGAACCGTGCGATGCCTGTCGGGAATGGCCGACTTGGGGGAATGGTTTTTGGCGATATGCCAGTGGAGAGAATTCAATTGAATGAAGAGTCCATCTGGGCGGGTCCGCCTGTACCCGTTCATCAGCCCGGAGCGAAGGAAGCGCTGCAACAAGCCAGAGAAGAAATATTTGCCGGAAACGTTGAGGAAGCGGAAAGCTTGATCCGAAAGAATGTATTGTCTCCTCATACAGGCCCCAGAAGCTATCAGCCTTTTGGCGATCTATGGATCGAGAGCATTGATTGTGATCCTAACGGAAAAGTTGGAGAATACCGGCGCGAACTGAATTTGGACACCGCGATCGCTTCTGTTACTTACGTTCAAGAAGGCGTGCGGCATTGCCGGGAGATCTTCACAAGTGCGGTGGACCAGGTGATGGTCGTTCATTGGTCTGCCGACGAGCCGGGCAGCATTCATACATCGGTACGAATGACACGGGAGCTTGATGCGGATACTTCCGTGAGAAATCATGATACGCTGATTCTTGAGGGTCAGGCAGCTCACGGTTCGACGCATCAAGGCGTGAAATTCACAGGATTATTAAGAGCTGTTGCGGACGGCGGGACGTTGCTTCAAGAGGGAAACGAGCTTACCGTAAGAGGAGCCGACGGTCTTACGTTATATCTCGCAGTGCGAACGGATTATCATTTCATCAACCCTAAGGAACCGCTGCAGCGTGATTTGGCTGCTTGGTGTGAGATGGATCTTGAAGCCGCTCTTAGAAAAGGATATCTACAATTGAAAAGTGATCATATCGAGGAACACCGGCGGCTATTCCGGCGCGTTGATCTACAGCTCGAATCGAACGATCCGGATGCTTCCGCAAATGAAACATTACCGACAGACCAACGATTAGCTGCGCTTCAACAGGGAGGCAAGGACGCGGGTCTGACGTCGTTATATTTTCAATATGGCCGCTACTTGCTTATTTCCTCCAGTCGTCCTGGCAATATGCCGGCAAATTTACAGGGCATTTGGAATCCGCTGATGGAGGCTCCTTGGGATAGCGATTATCATCTGAATATTAATCTGCAAATGAACTACTGGCTATGTCAAGTGACTAATCTGTCGGAATGCCATTTGCCTTATTTCGACCTTTTGGAAGGCTTGGTTGAACCCGGAAAAAAGACGGCTGCAGAAGTGTATGGATGCCAAGGCTTTGTGGCTCATTATACGACAGATGCCTGGCTTTTTACGGCTCCGCTCGGCAACATCAGCTACGGAATGTGGCCGATGGGGGCAGGCTGGTGCGTTCGCGATTTCATGGAATATTACCGCTTCACCGGGGACATGAGATTTTTGGCTGAACGTGCTTATCCCATAATGAAGGAAGCGGCGCTGTTCTTCTTGGATTGGCTCGTCAGGCATCCGGAGACAGGTCTATGGGTATCCGGGCCCTCGACTTCACCAGAGAATATGTATATATCGCCGAAAGGGAATAAAATCGGGCTATGCATGGCTCCGGCAATGGATCAGCAAATCATCCGCGAAGTGTTTGCGAACGTCATTGAAGCGGCTGCGGTATTAAAGATAGAGGATGATTGCATCGCCGAACTGACCGAGGTTATGAATGAACTGGCTATGCCGGGGATCGGACCGGACGGCAGGCTCATGGAATGGTGTGAAGATGTTGAAGAGGCCGAGCCGGGACATCGCCATATTTCCCATTTGTACGGTCTATATCCAGGTTCTCAGTACACATTCGAATCAACTCCAGATGTCATGGAAGCCGCGCAAAAGACATTAAACTACCGTCTATCGCATGGCGGCGGGCATACGGGGTGGAGCAGGGCGTGGATTATCAATTTTTGGAGCCGGCTGAAGAATGGGGAAGAAGCCTACAACAACCTCCAAAACTTATTCAAGCATTCCACGCTGCCCAATTTATTCGACAATCACCCGCCGTTTCAAATCGACGGTAATTTCGGAGCTGCGGCAGGCATTGCCGAAATGCTTCTGCAGAGCCATAACGATATCATCGAATTGCTTCCCGCCCTTCCCTCTGAATGGCAGGCAGGTTTGGTGAGAGGCTTGAAAGCACGCGGCGGTTTCGAAGTCGATATCATTTGGAAAGATGGGGTTTTGCAAGAATGCCGAATTCGATCGCAACTTGGTAACAAGTGTATCGTATCGTACAGTGGTCAGAGGATTGAATTTGATACCTCCGCAGGTGGTTCATATGATCCTTTTTGATAAATGCGTATTAGAAGATGCCCTGGGACAAGGTTCCCGGGGCATTGATGTTTGATCAACCGTTAAGTACTCTCTTCCGCTCTCCACATCCGCTGACCCAAACGAATCGACGATATCGTAAAGTTACTATGAGAAAGCAAACTCTAGTGATACAATAAGTAAGTCTGTTTTTCAAAGTATCGGGGGAGGAAATCAACATCAATGAAACAAGCGCCATTTATTGCAGTCGAGGGGCCGATTGGAGCAGGTAAGACAACGCTGGCTTCGATGCTTGCGGAGGAGTTAAGCCTCCCTGTGATTAAAGAGATCGTCGAAGAGAATCCGTTCATTGATAAGTTTTATCAAAACATGGATGACTGGAGCTTCCAGCTGGAGATGTTCTTTCTATGCAACCGGTATAAACAGCTAAAGGACACTGTAACCGAGTATATCGATAGAGGGAAGCCGGTTATTTCGGACTATCACATTTATAAAAACCTTATTTTTAGCGACAGAACCCTACAAGGAAACGAACGGGGGAAATACCGCCAGATTTACCATGTACTCACCGATGATCTGCCAAAGCCGAATATCATCATTTACATTCGGGCAGAACTGGATACGCTTCTCAAAAGAATTGCCAAACGGGGTAGGTCTTTTGAAGAAGGCATCGATCATAGTTATCTGCAGCAGTTAATAGAAGATTATGATGCCGCGATGGCTTCTCTTGCTGAACAGGAGCCTTCCACCCCAATCATTACGATTGATGGAAACGCGGTCGATTTTGTTGAGAACAAGGAACAATTTGAAGCTATATCCTCTCGAATAAAGGAGCTTATGTAATGAATCCATATCTTATCCCCGATCATGCCATTATTACGGTAGCAGGAACCGTCGGCGTCGGCAAATCGACCTTAACTGCTGCCTTGGCGAAACAACTGGGATTTAAAACCTCTTTGGAGCAGGTTGATCATAATCCATATCTGGAAAAATTCTATCATGATTTTGAGCGGTGGAGCTTCCATCTGCAAATCTATTTTCTGGCTGAGCGTTTTAAGGAACAGAAAAAAATATTCGAGATGGGCGGCGGCTTCGTTCAAGACCGTTCCATTTACGAGGATACTGGGATTTTCGCCAAAATGCATTCGGATCAAGGCACCATGTCCAAAACGGATTATGAAACGTATACCAGCCTGTTCGAAGCTATGGTCATGACACCGTACTTTCCGCATCCGGATGTGCTGGTATATATTGAAGGCAGCCTTCCGTCCATTCTGAACCGCATTAACGAACGCGGACGCGAGATGGAGATCCAAACCGATGTTTCCTACTGGGAACATATGCATGAACGTTATTCGGCATGGATCAATGAATTTACCGCATGTCCTGTGCTCCGTTTGAATATTGAAGACTATGATGTGCATGATCCGGAATCAATGACGGGTATTTTGAACCAGGTGGGACAGATAATAAGCCGTCCGGCAGCAAATATATAAAGAGAAGCGGGTAACACGAAAGTGTTGACCCGCTTTTTTAGGTTTGAATTTTAAAATAGGCTCTAAAGGTAGTGCTCTCTTCATCAGAGACATAGGTTAGATAACCGTTATTCTTATTCAGGATTTCAATGATGATGGATAATCCCAGGCCGGAACCATTCTTTTTGGATGAATATCCCGGCTCCAGAATAAGATGCGCTTCATGATCCGGGATTTTACTCCCGTTGTTCCTTACGGAGAAAATCAGGAAGTCCTCCTCCAAGTAACCAATAACAGAAATCTGCGGAGCAAAATTCACGTTTTCAGACTTCCGGCTCATTACCGCTTCAAAAGAATTATCAATTAAATTGCTTAATACTCTCACGATATCATGGATCTTGTACTTAAACTTCGGAATCGAATCGAAATCCAGAATTTCATCATATAAATCTACTCCATTCTGATTGGCCAGACTATGTTTGGTTTGGAGAAGAGCCATTAGTGGAGGGCAATTGATGTTAAGGAGCTCATTAAACTCCATCGTATCTTCAATAAGTTCCCCAGTGTATTTTTCCAAACCTTCGTATTGCTTCATGGTCACGAGCGCGCGTATGGTCGCGATGGTGTTATTATAATCATGCCTTTGCTGTTTCAAGGATAGATTGATCGTTTCCATGCTATTCTCATAACTGTCATGGACAGAGGCGATTTCCTTAGCTTTATTTTTACGGATCGTCTTGATGATTAGCGCACATAAGACGATGAATACGGCGGTTCCGATCGCGATTGCATACACATAAAATATGACTTGGTCAGTCAGTACCTTTTGCATGATTTGAAAGTCAGATATCAAGCACATGACATAGATCTGATTTTCAATTTCAAAGTGCATAAAATATTTTTCGAGTTTCAGGTGGTCTACGTTCGTATAATAACTCACGTATTGCTTATCCAGCGCTTGATTTAGAAAGGGAACATCATTTTCGTTCAAATATGTATAAGAGCCGTAACCTTGCATGTCTTTTAAGCTAATAAATGGGTTCTCCGGTTTTTGGAACAATGATATCTCGAGAGTAATTCGTTTGCCCTGATAAAGATTGACGTGATTATCCAACAGCTCAGACAAATGCTCGTTGACATACGAATATTTATCGTTGGTATTGTTGTCCATTGTAAAATCCAGAGTGTAATCCAACTGTTGCGTGGAATATTGATAGCGATATTCATGGTTTCCCACCTCTAACATATCCAAATGAATTCGGTCTGGATGGGGGATCACGTTTAATGACTTCAAATCAAAGGCTTGCTTGAGACGGTCTATCTGCTTCTGATTCACCTTTACATAGGTTGATCCGACATCTTTTGCGATGAGCGAGGAAGTGATCTTCATTTGACGTTGAACTATTTTTGTCTCATTCGCATCATTGGCTTTTACTTGGGTAAGATACTGTTTTACATATTCTGCTGTCGTATCCAGCCTTTTATTGGCTTCATTAATCAGGGCTTTTTGCGTAAAGAAGTAATAGGCAACATTGGTAATCACATACATGAATATGATAACAAAGATTACCGAGACGGAAACGGTTTTGCCCTTTTTAATCATTATGCGCTCTCCTTAAGTTGTCATTTTGTTGCTTGTACGTACAACGCTATTATAATATACACCGAGATAATATTGTTCCATATAATCCCAAACGATATAGCCTATCTAAAGAATACGCGCAAACCATAATACATACTTGACAGGTAGGAATAATTGGGATAATCTTACTTCAAGCCAAAATCATTCATTCATCATTGAATGAAAGTTCATTATCTCGGTTTTAAACTAAATAACCTGCTGATTGGTCAAACCAAAGGCTCCTGATATCCAGTACCGGTACCGGTATAGATGGCAGGAGCCTTTCTGTATTCAAAAGCGCGTTATTCTGTTGAATTCAGCGTCACTGAAATGACAATCTGAGCAGTTAGGAAAGCGAAAGGAGAGATATGGAAGAGAAGGATTGGGGGCTTCTGGAAGAAGCCGACTGGCATTTTCGCAAGCTGGTCAGAAGATTCGTGAAAGAACGGGACAAAATCGCCATTGAAGGCATATCGCTGCCAGGCATGCTTATTCTGAACACCATTATGCGTGACGGGGAGCAGCGGCTTGGAGATTTGGCTGAGCAGCTTGATTTTACTTCAGGAGCCATAACCGCCATTTGCGACAAGCTGGAGTCTTTAGGTTATGCCATCCGCAAACGGAGTGATACGGACCGAAGAACGGTTTCGTTGGACATCACGGATTCTGGAAAAGAAATGATCTGCCGTAACCGGTCCGGTACATACATGATCGAAACGATATTTGGAGCTTTCACTGAAGCTGAATTGAAGGTACAAATCGATCATTTCAAGAGGTTGCATGAACATTTGGAAGGCTTCGCCGAAGCTGTTTTGCAGCAGGCACGTTCATCATCGGAAGAAGCAGCGGTGAACCCTGAAAGTCGACTGCATAAGGCAAAACGATCGAATCAATTTCTTTCATATTAATTTTTAAAGACCAGGAAGGGAGATCGAATAATGGGACATCCGACGATTTATCCAACAGGAACGACAGTATATCATCCAGGAAAAGCATGGAGTGGGTATACCATTTATCAGGCAGCGGATACAGGAGCGCTGCTCATTGATATGAACGGCAGAGAGGTCCATTTATGGAAAGGTCTCCGGGGCTTCCCGAACAAAATTTTACCCGGAGGTTACGTTCTTGGCAGCACTTCGGAAAGGGATCCGAAATATGGATTCCAAGACGAATCCAATCTGGTACAGGTGGACTGGGACGGGAACATTGTCTGGAAGTTCGACCGCTATGCTTGGATAGAAGACCCTGGCCATCCTGCCCAATGGATGGCACGCCAACATCATGATTATCAGCGTGCAGGAAATCCGGTTGGATATTATGTGCCGGGACTTACACCACAAGTCGGTTCCGGGAACACGATTATTCTCGCCCACAAAAACGTCAACCGACCCGAAATATCCGATATTGAATTATTGGATGACACGATCATCGAAGTTGATTGGGAAGGGAATATCGTCTGGGAATGGGCGGTCAGCGACCACTTTGAAGAACTGGGATTCGACGCCGATGCGAAGCAGGCGCTATACCGCGATCCCAATACCCGGGCATTCGGTACACATTCCGGAGATTGGATGCATATCAACTCCGTCTCGGTGCTGGGGCCGAACAAACATTATGACGCAGGGGATGTCCGGTTTCATCCGGATAACCTGATATGGGATGCGCGGGAATCCAATATCATTGCCATCACGGATAAAGTGTCCGGCAAGATCGTATGGAGGCTGGGGCCGGATTATTCCACACAAGAGACGGAACATATCGGTTGGATCATCGGTCAGCATCATGCCCATTTGATTCCGCAGGGGCTACCGGGTGAAGGAAATATACTCATTTTCGATAACGGGGGCTGGGGTGGCTATGGAAGCCCGAATCCGGAATCCGCAGACGGTGTAAAAGTGGCACGCCGCGACCATTCACGAATTCTGGAAATCAACCCGGTTACGCTGGAGATTGAATGGCAATATACGCCGACGGAGGCCGGGTTTCAAGCTCCACTCGATTCCTATCGTTTCTATAGTCCGTATATCAGCTCCGCGCAGCGGCTTCCGAATGGTAACACGCTGATTACGGAAGGGGCAGACGGAAGAATATTCGAAGTCACCGCAGAACATGAGCTGGTCTGGGAATACATTTCGCCTTACAAGAACAAAAGGAATTCCAATATGGTCTACCGTGCTTACCGGGTACCTTATGAATGGATTCCGCAATTGGAACTTCCTGTTGAAACTGAGATCGTTCCGCTTGATGTCGCTGATTTTCGTTTGCCCGGCGCAGCGGCTAGAGGAGCGGTCACGGCCGTTGAAGTCGCCGGAACGGTATCTTACGGGGATGGTGCATTTTGTGTGGCAACCACGGATGAAGAAACGACGAGAGAAAGGGAAATACGATGAAGATCCATCTTATCCGGCGGTATGGTCTCGTTGTCATGTCTGCGTTACTCGCCATCACGTTGCTTAGCGCTTGCGGTACGGCAGCAGGTGAGAAAAAGGGAAATGCATTGAAGCTGAAAATTGCCGACATTTCTACGAACACGGTATTTCGGGTAGCGAAGAAGAAGGGCATTTTCGAAAAACACGGTATTGATGCGGAGCTTGTTACTTTCGCTACTCCGGCAGAGGGCGTGAACTCGCTGTTCATTAAGCAGGTTGATGTGGCGTTCGGTGCGGATTTCCCGCTGTTGAATGCGGTCAGCAAAGGGGATTACTCCATATTTGCATCTTCCGGAACAGCGACGGACCTAAGTGCTGGCGAATGGAAAATGTTCGCCCGCAATGATATCGCAAGCGCAGCAGATTTAAAGGGGAAAAAGCTCAGCTTTTCCAGGGGTACATTCATCCCCTATCTGTGGGATGTCTACCTGGCACAGAACGGTGTCGCGCTAACGGATGTTACATTGGTGGGCCAAGGCGGATTCGATGAAACTTATGTGGCGCTCAAAAAAGGCGAGATTGATGCAGCATGGGTATACGGTTCGGTATTGAATCAGAAGTTTGCCGCTCTTACCGAAGCGCATGAAATGACTGATATGTCCAAAACACCAGTGCGGCTAGGGACGGGACTCATCGCTTCCAATAAGCTGATTCAAGACAACCCGGACGGATTGATTGGGTTTATGAAGGCATTGGACGAAGCTTCCTCATATGCACAAGCTCACCCGGAAGAAACGGCTGACATCATGTATGACGAAGTGAAGCAGCCGAAAGAGGCTACGTTGAAAGATCTGCCGAAGAACCCTTGGAATATAGGTTTCACGGAGAAGGCATACGAAGGGCTTGTGGGTCAGAAGAAATATATGGTAGAGCACGGCATTATTGAAAAGGATTTTAATTTAAATGACAAACTGAACCTGGAGCTGGTTCGCAAAGCGTTTCCGGATCGTGTCATTGATTTGAAATAAGGAGGGTGGAGTATATGAGTACATTACCCAAGCAGAATGAAATTCACATTGAACGATTGAATAAGAGCTACACGCAGCAGTCCGCCGGGGACCTTCATTACATCATCCAAGATGTCGATCTGGTGGTCAAGGGTGGGGAGTTTTTTGTCCTGTTGGGTCCCAGTGGTTGCGGAAAGTCAACTCTACTGAGTCTGATCGCCGGATTCGTATCCAAGACCTCCGGACAGGTAAGGGTTGGAGAAAAGGAAGTGGAGCGTCCCGGCCAGGATCGTGCGGTCGTGTTTCAGCAGGCGGATTCTTCCCTTTTTCCTTGGCTGACGGTCAGAGAGAATGTGGAGTTCGGTCTTCGTATGAAACGGATTCCCGCAGCTAAGCGTCAGGAAATCTCCGATCAGTTCATCGCGTTGGTCGGGCTTCTGGGCCATGAAAGCAAGTTCCCGCGGGAGTTGTCGGGCGGCATGAAGCAGAGGGTACAGCTGGCGAGAGTATTATCCAATGATCCCGCGATTCTGCTCATGGATGAACCATTCGGCGCTTTGGATGCCATGACAAGAAGAACGATGCAGCGGGAACTGGTGAAAATATGGCAGGAGACCGATAAAACGGTTATTTTCGTCACGCATGATATTCAGGAAGCACTGCTGCTTGGGGGACGCATCGGAATCATGTCCGCTGGCCCATCCTCAAGAATCACCGACATCTACGATATCCCGCTCTCATATCCAAGAGACTTGGCAGCACCGGAATTTCATGCGCTTTATAGCCAAATCCAAGCCCATTTTGACGAATAGAAGAGAGGAACGGAGGAAATGCTCCATGAACGTGAAAGCTAAGAAAGGGTTGCTGCATGTTTTGTTTTGGATCGCACTATTGGTCCTGTGGCAATTGGCCTCGTTAATATATGGCCCGGAGATATTACCAGGACCCATATATACAGCCAAGGGCGGTTATGAACTGCTGTCGGATGGAACACTGCTTCAATATATCGGAATCAGCGCTTATCGGGTTCTGCTGGGATGGACACTTGGCAGCTTGATTGCCGTGCCAGTCGGAATCGTCATTGGTAAGGTGGGCGTAATCCGTATATTTGCCGAGCCGTTTCTTAATTTTATCCGTTTCATTCCCCCTATCGCATTTATTACATTATTTCTTGTCTGGTTTGGCATCGGGGAGACGTCCAAAGTGATGCTGATTATGTATGCGACATTTTTCATCGTCATATTAAATACGCTGACCGGGGTAATGTCCGTCGAAGAGGATAAAATCCGCTCTGCACGCAGCATGGGAGCTTCGGAATGGCAAATCGTCATTCATGTCGTTATTCCGGCAACGGTTCCCTTCATATTCACCGGTATCCGACTCGCTATGGGGACATCCTTTATGGCCATAATTGGTGCAGAGATGATTGCTTCCAACGAGGGTGTGGGCTACTTAATATGGAATTCCCGTTTATTTTTCCGAACCGATTGGATCTTCGTTGGACTTATTTGCCTCGGACTGATGGGCTTCATAACGGATCGGGTGGTGGCGATGCTTGGCCGCAAAGCGTTATCTCGGTACGGCGTTGTCAGCACAACATCTTTGAAACGCTAAATGCCGTGCAGGTCATGCGTGTATCGGTAAAGTAAATGAGTTGAAACTATCCGGTAGAGGTCTTTACGGAAGCGTACGGGGCGCCACATTTAAATAAGAAGCACATCCTGTCATGCAGGATGTGCTTCTTTTATAATTTACTGCGAATCATTTGGAACGTTGATATATAGTTCCGCGAGTTTTGGGTCCCACGAGACATCGAAGCCCATTGGTCTGAGCAATGAGGCAGGAATCATCGTAGCACCCGTCATTCCATATACCGGACTGGACAGTATTAATTTTTGCCCATTCATTTGGGCTTCGGCGGATCCCATTTGGAAAGTGACTGCAGTCTGCTTATATTGGAGCTTATATATTGTTTGACCAGTACTGGAAGTGGTCACAGTAAGCGATGCTCCAAGCTCTTTTGCGACATTCTTTAAAGGAATGCTGATCTGATTATTCGTCATGACAGAAGGGAAGGACGCCGGAAGCAATTTTCCATTGACGATAACCGTGATTGGTTTCTGAATGCGCTGAGGAATATATATCATTCCATCCGGCGTGTTCCGAGGCACTCCGACCTCATTCCATTGATTGGCTCCCCATCCCCAGACTTGTCCTTGGGAGTCGATCGCCAGACCGTGAGTATCACCGGCAGCTATGGATACAATGCCGCTTAACCCGTTTACCTTGCCTTCTTTACCTGCCGGTTTCTTACCGTATGTCCATACTTCGCCTTGCTGAGTTAGAAGGACAGCATAACCGTTGGCGGCTTTGATGCTCTTTGCTTTCAATTGAGGATAGATTTTAGAAGGCTTATTTGAAATCTTAATCGCAGCAGATGAGTTCGTTACGGACCATACCCATGCGGTTCCGTCGGCATCTACTCCATACGCCTTACTGGAATGGTACACTGAAATTTGCTTCAGTGCTGGTAATCCATTCATCCGGGAAGGAGACGAGAGAAGGAGCTGCTTATCTTTTAGGCTAGCCGAAAAGATCCAGACAGATCCCGAGGAATCAAGTGCATAAACCATTCCGTTACTGATATCCAGTTGTGTTATTTTATTCAGACCGTCGATTCGGAAGGGCTTCGTGGATTCCCCCGTGTCATGGTCCCGACTCCATGCGCTTACGGTGCCATCCTTCATAAGCGCAAAACTGAAATCTTGCAACGTTGAGACCTGGGAAGCGCCCGAGATTTGCGATAATTGACGCGGCGGCTGTGACTCGCGGGTTAATCCGGAATGAATGCCCCATTCCCATACACTACCGTCTTTTTTGACGCCCAGCTGATACCCGTATCCGCTGGAAGCAATGGAAGTGATATCCGAAAGAGCGCTTAAACGTACGGGAGCATTCATATTTGAGACTGCGGTCGTATCCGGAATACCCAGTTCACCATATAGATTTCTCCCCCATGTCCATACGGAACCGTCCGCGCGTAATCCTACCGAAAAGTAATTGCCTGCTGTTGTCTGAATAAAGGATGTACCTGCGTTGACGGTGCTGTTGACAGGTATGGACACGCTCAAAGCTTGTGATGCGGCATCGATCTCTGCAGAAACCGCTGAAGGTTGTCCAGATATGAGTACAGCAGCAATAACAAATGCAGTAACCTTAATCGTTGCAGAGTGAGATTTCTTCATCATTTAACCTCCGAAATAATGGATTGTATGATATCCAGACGTGAGGAAGTAGAAGAATGTTACGTACTAACTGGAATGTTGACACATTTCGGACACAGATGTATAATTGCTTTGTTGAACAACTGTTCAAAACATATGTTCAAAACAATTGTTTAGTTTTATGCAATGTTCTAATTTCATTGATTTCCATTTGACCTCATGATTTGGTGAACAACTCATATTTGAATCAAAAAATCCGGTACATGAAAATCAAATGATGTGACCGCAGCCATACCTTTGGGAAATTGACGTCATCCCAAACAAATGGTACGTTAATCATGAATTGATTTGAACAACTGTTCAAATAGGGTCCGGCATTTTTTAAATTGCTTCTTGCAAGCAGATGGGTGGGTTAACCATGAATAATAAGGATGAAGTCAAAGATAAAGACGTGAAAGCCGTTATCCTACAGGCAGCTAAAAAGCTGTTTGCCCTCAAAGGTTTTGAGGGAACGACGGTGAGACAAATTTGCGAAGAGGCTGGTGTATCGCTTGCGCTGGTGTCCTATCATTTCGGTGGAAAAGACAATGTCTTCTATGCCTTGTTCGAACCGCTCCGGCAATATTTTGCCAAAATGAACTATGAGCTTGCCGATCCCGTTTCGGATCTGCGTACTTTCATTGAGAGGTTTGTGGAATATCGTTATGAAGAAAGGCATTTAATCAGTATTCTACAGCAGGAGCTCATGATGAAAAGTCCAAGAGTGGAGAAGCTGACCTATGCCATTTTTCCAACCTGGGAGCATCTTCGGCTTATTCTGAAAGCTGGAATGGATCTGGGATTCATTCGTTTTCCTTCACTTGAATTTGCCGTGAATTTTACGATGGGGACGATCATTTCCTCCATGCTGGATCCTTATCTGAATCCGATGGAGAATCAGGAGAATGTATCATCGCAGCAAGCAGCCAGCCTTACTGTACAGTTTATTTTCAATGGATTAGGCATTGATAACCATTACATTTGAGGAGCTGACATCATGAAAGCAGCACACATTTACGGCGCCAGAGATATCCGGGTAGAGAATATTGAAATTCCTGAATTGCAGCCGGGGACGGTTAAAGTTAAAGTCGAATTTGCAGGAATCTGCGGAAGCGACATGCATGAATATTTGGCCGGTATTTATCCAATCCGTAAACAGCCCGTACTTGGTCACGAATTCTCTGGCGTGGTTACGGAAGTCGGCGAAGGTGTTGAAGGGATCATGGTCGGTGACAAAGTTGCGGTGGAACCGCTCATTCCTTGCGGACACTGTAAGAATTGCAAACGAGGAATGTCCAATCTTTGTACCCAATCCCAAGGTTATGGCTATTCCTTCTCTGGCGGTTTTGCAGAATACGCCGTCGCCAGAGCAGAAAACGTGTTTGTTTTGCCTCAAAACATGAGCCTTGAGCTTGGCGCACTGGTTGAACCAACAGCCGTTGCAGTACATGCAGTCCGTCAAAGCCAATTAAACCTGGGTGATTCCGTAGCCATTTTGGGCGCTGGTCCTATCGGTCTGTTGCTTCTGCAAGCGGTGAAGGCGGCAGGCGCAGGTCGGATATTCGTTGTGGAAGTATCTGAAGAACGCAGAGATAAAGCGCTTGAGCTTGGAGCTACACATGTCATCAACCCGGTCACGACGGACGCTGTTCAGCTTATCAACGAGATGACGGACGGCGGCGTAGACGTTGCTTATGATGCTGCTGGCGTACAAGCCACATTCGAGTCTGGCATTATGATCGTCAGACCTGGAGGCGAGTTTAAAATTGTCAGCTTGTGGGAGAAACCGGTAAACTTTAACCCTAGCATCATTGTTAAAACCGAAGCCAAAATCAGCGGGTCCTATGCTTACAATAATCTGTTCCCTGAGGTTATCAACCTGCTTGCGAGCGGAGCTATCAATGGCAACGCGGTTATCACCAGTATGATCGCATTGGACGATATTGTGGAAAAAGGATTTGAGCAGCTCACCAAAGACCGCAAGCAGTGCAAAATACTCGTAAATATGAGCCTGTAAGGACTCTTATCGTAAAGCCGGAAGCGAATGTAGGATTCGCTTACCGGCTTTTTGTATTGAAATACAACATTCGCCAATTCATAACGCTGCCCGAGAATCGGCAGCCTTTGATATTTTTTAATTATACATAAACTTTATTTTCCCAAAAGCAAAAGATCGGAATATGATTGAAATGTAAGATTCAAAAGAACGGATCGGTGATATCTATGCGCAAGTTGAAGATACGCTCTCGGGGATCAGAGTTGTTAAGTCATTTGCCAACAAAGACCTTGAGCAACAAAAATTTGATTACGAAAACAACCGTTTCGTTGAGAGCAGAAGAGATGGTTATCAGAGTGAAACATATTTTCACGAAGGGGTGACTGCATTTACGCAGCTACCGTGGCTGTCATTACCTTCTACGGAGCTGCGGGCTTGAAATCCGAGTTCTCTCCAAAGTCGCGAATGCGGCTTTTTTTGTTGTGAAAGAAATCATTGATGAGCAAAAAAATTCGCCAATTGCATATGATGATACATGGTCCTTATGGTACAATTTTCTTGTTGCGGTCATTCTAAGCAATCGTGGAAGACATTAAGATTCAAAAGCAATGTTTACAGGTCAGTCTGATGGCTGGAAGACTGCCGGAATGGGAGGGGAACGGATAGATCATTCTTCAATTTAGGATATCGGATGGAACCGATCCGGGAATACAACGTAGGTATAAAGCAGTGATATTAGCATCCCTTGGGATAACTCCACCCCGATTTTTTACATAAAGGGACAAATCAAGAACTGAGTCTACCGATTTTTCAAAGACCGTGAACGAATCGTGACGATGATAGCTGTCGCTGATAACACGGTAAAAGCGTCAACTTCAACTGAAGGGTTCCAACCCGGGAATCGTTTTGATGCAAGATACACATTCTTGGACATAAAGGATCACGGATTAGTATACTTCCAGCGATTCCTGATGGGGGTAGAGGAGGAAAAGGTATTGAAGCAAATGAAGTACATAAAATTTCTGGGACTGATTCTAGGAATATTGGCTTTGAACATTCTGGTGCTTTCACCCGGATTTCTGGGAGTTGAGATCGGAGGAAGCGCCCTCTCGACTGCGTTTGGTATTACCTTGCTGCTTGCCAGCGCAATCGCTTTGCTGTACGGGAGTTATGTCCTGCTGTTCAAGCCACCGATCGTTGTACCCGTCAAAGAAATCAAAACGCACGAAGACTATGTGGAAGGCTTAAATCAATACAAACACGTAAAAACGCTGGAAGAGGACATCACGCTTGCGCTGGAGCAGCTGGAACGCATGAAAAAGAAGCGGGGCACCTTGCTGAATGTGCTGAATCAGCGGTTTGATGAGACAGAGCTGAGTTACAAAAAGTTTTCATCCGTAACTTATGAGGTCGAAAAGCTCTTTTATCTTAACGTTAAAAGCATTTTGAACAGATTGAGCATCTTCGACGAGTCGGAGTTTCTGATCGTCATGAACCAGAAGCCGACCAAATTCTCCCGTGAATTGCTGCAGGAAAAGACGAATGTGTACAACGAGTTCCTGTCATTCATGAGAGGGTCCTTAAGCACGAATGAGGAGATTTTGCTGAAGCTGGATAAGCTTCTGGTAGAAATCTCGCGTCTGGACAGTTTTGAGCCGGGGGATATCGACAATATGCCGTGCATGCAGGAGATCGACTCTTTGATTAAGCAAACCAAATATTATAAACAGTGAGAGGTGCAGTGAATGGCAAAGAAGAAATTTTTCCTTATATCCGGAATCATTTTGGTTATCGTATTCGTTCTGGTGTACGTTGGGGTCAACATGACCTCAAATTTGGGGAAAACAAAAATGCAGGTGACTGCTGAAGATGCCGCCAAGCGATTAAACAAACTCTATTCCAACATCTCGGTAACGACCGACACACCCGTGAAAGGACAAATCGATTTGAATCCGGCAGATGTGGGGGATTCCTTACCGGATATCAACAAGTTCCCGATCACAGTCAATAACACAACCAATAATTTCGTTGAGATCTTCTCTTCTCCGGAGAAGGGGGGAACAGGGGTTGACGGGTGGTTATCGGATGTAGCAAAAGACTTTAACCAGGCTAACATCAGCGTAAACGGAAAACCGGTATCTGTAAAAATCCGCAATATAGCTTCCGGAACCGGCGTTGATTATATTAAATCCAAAAAATACATACCGGATGCCATTACGCCATCCAATGAATTATGGGGCGAGATGATCAAGGCAAGCGGTGTCAAAACGCAGCTTGTATCGAAACGCCTCGTCGGGAATATTCCCGGCATTGTATTATCGAAATCCAAGCACGACGCATTAGTGGAAAAATACGGAGCCGTGAATGTCAAAACCGTCACCGAAGCGATCGCAAACAACGAATTTTCGATGGGGTATACCGATCCGTTTGCCAGCTCAACCGGATTGAATTTTCTTGTTACGGCGCTCAACACCTTTGATAGTTCAAATATTTTGGGGGAAAAGGCCGTTCAAGGATTTGAGAAATTCCAGGCCAACGTACCATTTACGGCTTCAACGACCATCCAAATGCGGGATGCTGCCAAATCGGGCATGCTTGACGGGTTCGTATTGGAATATCAAACGTTCCTGAATGCGCCAGACTTGAAGGGCGGCTATGTTTTCACGCCATTTGGCGCAAGACATGATAGCCCGCTATACGCATTAGGCGATTTGCCTCAGAATAAGCGGGATATTCTCAAGAAGTTTGCCGACTTTGTTGCACAGGACAAATATCAATCAGCGGCAAAGGATAAGGGCTTTAATAACCTTGAGGATTACAAATCGGAGCTTGCCGCAGTGGATGGCAATATTCTGACAGCCGCACAAAAGTTATGGAAGGAAAAGAAAAACGGAAATAAACCGATTGCCGCAGTATTCGTGACGGATGTATCCGGCAGCATGGCAGGTGAGCCGTTGAATCGCCTGAAAGAGTCTTTGCTCAAAGGCCAGAAATATTTGGGGAGAGACAATAGTATCGGTCTTGTTTCTTACTCAAGCGATGTCACTATCAATTTGCCGATTGCCAAATATGACACGAATCAGCAGTCCATGTTCGTCGGGGCGGTCGACAGTTTGCAAGCCAGTGGGGGTACGGCTACATTCGATGGAATTGTTGTAGCTTTGAAAATGCTGCAGGAAGAGCTAGCCGTTCATCCTTCGAGTAAACCTCTAATCTTCGTTCTGAGCGATGGCGAAACGAATGAAGGGCATACGCTCAAAGACATTAAGAGCCTGATCGAGGCCTACAAGGTTCCGATTTACACCATAGGATACAATGCGAACATTAAAGCGCTGCAGAACATCTCCAGTATTAACGAAGCGGCCAGCATCAACGCAGATACGGACGATGTAGTCTACAAAATCGGAAACCTGTTTAACGTTCAGATGTAACGAATACTGTGAATCATACAAATCACTAGAGGGGGATTAAGATGTCATTTTCGATGGAAGTAGCAAGTCCGGACGAAATTAAAGCAGCGATTGAGGAAGAGGTAAAACCGGTACCTGAAGAGGTTGCAAAACTCCAGGAGCTGGCGGATTCCAATGTGGCTGCGATCATGGATCTCGATATCGAATCGCTGGATAAACGGAAAGAAATTCTGCAATCCATCGATGCTTTCGGTTTGAATACGATGAAAGTATCCTCGGATAAAAACGCCCTGCTTCAGGTTTCGGTAGGCAAACTATCCAAAACGGGTGACGAGGGCGGGGATGTCGCCAAAGGGCTGGCCGAACTGCATACACAATTGAAGGACTTGGATCCGAGCGTGGTAGACTTTGCGAAAACGGGCCTTCTAGGTAAGCTCTTCAACCCGCTTCGTGCCTATTTCTTGAGATTCGAGAAAGCGGATAGTGTCATTGCGGATATCGTGGTCTCCTTGGATAAAGGAAAGCAAACCCTTAAGAATGACAATACCACGCTGGAGATTGAGCAGCAGACGCTTCGGGAATTGACGAAAAAGCTCCAAAAGGAAATCCAGCTTGGCGGACTGATGGACGAATCGATTGAATCGCAGATCGAAGCCGCAAAGTTGCGCAACGAGGATCCAGATAAAATCCGCTTCATTACCGAAGAAGTTCTGTTTCCGCTGCGGCAGCGGGTTATGGATCTGCAACAGATGCTGGTCGTCAACCAGCAGGGGATCATGGCAATTGAAGTGGTCATCCGCAACAACAAGGAACTGATCCGCGGAGTGGACAGAGCGAAGAACGTTACAGTTTCGGCGCTTAAGATTTCCGTAACGGTTGCCAGTGCGCTCTATAATCAAAAGATTGTCCTGAAGAAAATCGAACTTTTAAATCAAACGACGAATGAACTGATCTCCAGCACGTCGAGAATGTTGAAAAACCAAGGGGCCGAGATTCAGAAGCAAGCGCTTCAGGCCAGTATTTCGGTAGATACGTTGAAACAAGCCTTTACGGATGTGTTGTCCGCTTTGGATTCCATCAGCACCTACAAGCAGGAAGCATTGCCTAAAATGCGCGATACGATCAATCAATTCCGTGAAATGGCAGACAGTGGTGAAAAGCAGATTCAGCGTCTGGAAAAGGGCCATAAATTAGGTTTATAAAGGGAATTCATTCCATAATACTGTTCTTATATGTATATATATACAAAAGCCCTTCCACTTGTGGAAGGGCTTTTTGAGTTAAGCCAAAAGTATGCCCATGCAAAGAACGTATTGCCGTAACATGCGATGTGAGGACGCTGTTTTATTTTTATGATAAGTTTGAAGTTAAGGTAACGCCGCTTTATCATTCGTTGAGTAGTCATGAAGGAGTGTTGATGATGGATATTAGAATTGACGATTTAAGCGGACCAGAGGTGGCTGACTTAATAGGTCAGCATCTTCATAACATGTCGGAGCTATCTCCGCCGGAAAGCACGCATGCGCTGAATTTGGACGGACTCCGAAGCCCGGAAGTGACATTTTGGAGTGCTTGGGAAGAAGGGGAGTTAGCCGGTTGCGGTGCGATCAAAGAACTGGATGAAGAACATGGGGAGATCAAATCGATGCGTACAGCAACGTCGCATCTAAGAAAAGGCGTTGCCAGAAGGATTCTTGCTCATATCATTGAAGAAGCCAAACGGCGCGGCTATCGGCGTCTTAGCCTGGAGACGGGCTCTATGGAAGCTTTCGAGCCTGCCAGGAGATTATATGAAAGCTTCGGTTTTCAATACTGCCACCCCTTTGCGGAATACATCGAGGATCCTAACAGTTTATTTATGACCTTGAACATAACAGTCGCCCAAAGATAAAAGCATGAAAAGCCTGAGAAATCAGGCTTTTCGTTTTTGCAGGCGGAGTGGATCAGCTTGAATGTGGCGAGCAATAGCACGCGAGTCATTAAGATGGCATTAACAAGTCATGATTATGGTAGTTAACTTTTGGGCTGCTGTGTATAATCGTCGCGTAAGGAGCAGCTGAATATGAATTGGGGGGGACTTATATAAGAAATGTTTGCATTGAAAACCTTAGCAGCATGATGATACTTTCATTCCATTCGTCACGTCATCCTGAAAAAAAGGTGGTTTTGTAATGGGAAGAAACATGGTAAAAAAGCTGATGAGTATTGCTTTAAGCGCTGTATTAGCCACAGTCATCACCGTGCCGCTCACCGCACATGCTGCGTCCGATGTTTCCATCAACTGGAATGACATCAAGCAAGATATTGACGGATTCGGGGTATCCCAAGCCGGGTGGTCTGACGCCATCTACGATTTGCAGGAGCCTGTACGGAGCCAAGTAATGGACCTTTTATTCACACCCGATACCGGAATTGGCATATCTATTTTTAGAGGCGCTTTGTTTGCGGCTTTCAATCCTGCTCCGGGACAATATGACTTTAATGCAAGACCTGATCAGGTATGGGTTATGCAGCAGGCCAAAGCCAGGGGAGTCGACAAGCTGATTGCAAGCACATGGAGTCCGCCGGCATGGATGAAGACAAATAATTCGACGACGAACGGCGGATACCTGAAGCAAGAGAACTATGGCGACTATGCTCTGCTGATGTCCAAGTTCATCAAAGAATATAAGCAGCAATTCGGCATTGATTTGTACGCTGTCTCGATCGCCAACGAGCCTAACTCCATGACGTTTCTGTCCTGGGATTCGAGTGAATGGAATTCGACCAATTTCCAGGTGTTCTTGAAGGACTACTTAAAACAGGCCATGATCAATGAAGGCGTGCAATCGACCAAGGTTATCGCGGGCGAATCATCCTGGTGGTCGGAGGATCTTATCAAGGATTCGTTGAATGATCCCGCATCCGCCGAGAGGCTCGACATCGTAGCCGGTCATAATTATCCCGTTCCCGTGATCAATACGGAGCTTCCTACCACTCCGTTCTCAACGGCTGCCGCTAAAGGGAAGAAGGTATGGATGACCGAAGTCTCCAAAGTGGATTCATACGATCCGGGAATGGGCTCGGCGCTCAAGTTCGCCAAACAAACCCATAACTTTATGACCAAAGCGAATGTCAATGCTTGGATGTACTGGACGGGAGCAATCCCAGGAAATAATGACGAAGGCCTGATCAATGTAGACAAAACGGCGAATACGTTCCAGCTGACGAAACGGTATTATGCCTTCGGCAATTTCAGCAAATTCATCAAACCTGGATATGTTCGGATCGGAGCTCCGGAAAGTCCGCAGTCAGGCGTATATACTTCGGCTTACAAAGATCCGGTTACCGGTAAATTCACCATCGTAGCAGTGAACGACAATGATTCTACAGCAGAGCTCAATCTCGTTCCAAGCGGTTTCACGGCAGGTCGGATCACTCCATACACCACAAGCGACAGCCTCAATCTGGCGGAAGGCCCGGTGATTCCTTTTGCGAGCGGCAAATTCCAAACGGTGATCCCTCCGAAAAGCGTCGTTACTTATGTAGGAGAAAATGGATCTTCGGCACCTCAGGTCACTACATTAACCGATGACTTAAACGATTGGTCCAAAACGAGTTCTCACACCAGCGGCCTTGCGATGGATTCCACGAACAGCATTTACTTTAACGGAGATACATCAAGGGTGAAGCGAACGGACGGCACAACTCAAAGTTTTGTGTATCATATTCCCAACATGACCCAATTCAAAGCAGACCTGTATCACTTCAGTGTTTGGGATGGCGTGGCATTCTATACATCTAACGATAACCAAAATTGGACCCCCGTGGTTCATACGAGTACGCAAGGCTCATATACCGGAAGCAAATGGTACAAAAAAACATATACGCCGGTGCAGCTTCTGCCTGCAGGCACCCAGTATCTGAAGGTCGAATTGTCGGGAAGCGATTCCTGGGAAAAGCAGGTGTCCAAAATGGTGATTACCTCACTGCAGTAGAGCCGGCCGAATAATAAAAAGACGACTAGCAAGAAGTTCCTTGCGTAGTCGTCTTTTTTTGCAATTAACCGGTGAATTCCTGAACCCATTCGTTGTTGTAAAAAGCGATGCCGATCTTGGAATAGCTTTTATTCAAAATGTTAGCCTTATGTCCGGGACTGTTCATCCAGTCCTTCATCACTTGCGAGGGGCTGGTTTGTCCTTTGGCTATGTTTTCTCCAGCCGAGTTATAGGTGATCCCGTATTCCTTCATCATGTCGAACGGGGAACCATGACTTGGGGAGTTATGATCAAAATAATTGTTGTCATACATATCCTGTGCTTTTGCCATGGCCATTTTGGAAAGATCTCCGTCCATGCTCAAGGAGCTCAATCCGGCTTTGGATCTTTCCTGATTCACCAAGTCGAGAACTTGTTGTGCGTACTGGGTCGAATCCTTTTGATTTGCTTGGTTTTGACCGGCCTGATTGGTTTGTCCCGTCGTTTGTCCCGTCTGTCCCTCTGTGGCTGTACCTGTATCTGTACCTGTACCTGTGCCTGTAGTGCCAGTTGGCATTTTCGCATTATTATTGCCGTTGGAACCCGTAGGGGCTTGACCCGTTGATCTATTGCCATTTGGAGCCTTTATCAAATCAAGCAGTTCGGAAGGAAGTTCGTCTTGAAGTCCTTTTGCAGACAGTTTCGATCCGCTCCAAGCTGTTGAAGTCGATGATGCTTGCGTCGCAGTAGAAAACGGTACAGCTTCCCTTGTATGCGATTGTATTTTTACGGGATGCGGATTAACTTGCTTCTCGGTCAAATGCCTTTGAGAAACTTGCTGTTGAGAAACCTGCTTTTGAGTCATATGGTCGTTAGTTGAACAGCCTGCAACCACGATCAAGGCAGCGAGCACGATAAACTTTATCATCACCAATCTCCTCGGTCCGTTAATTTTAGTGAAGTCACCGGGATTAAGTTATCCTGTTAGCCATCAATTTATTCCTCATTCTGATCATCAGTGGGAAGCGGTCGCATTGAGGAAGGAACACTCTATCAAAATAGTCATTAAACTCTTAGAATAGTGTTATGTAAGTGAAAATCGGAGGTGCTACAGCATGTGGCTAGAGGAACTTCATATTCAAGGTTATAAGTCATATTCCTGTCAAGAAGGAGTCCGTCTGGATAACTTTAAAAAAATCAACCTTTTCATAGGCGCAAATAACGTAGGCAAATCAAATATTATACGGTTGTTTGATTACCTGAAAAGCCGTAAGCATTATTATGGCGTTCCAGCTATTAGAGGGGGGGATTTATGGTCCGAAGATGAGGAAATATCCTTTGCAGCTTCACTTGTATGGAATGAGATCCCGCCCCAAGATACCCGGAAAACCATTCGCATGACTCAAAAAAAGAACGAAGATATAGAAGTCAGCGGCGACTGTAACAGGAGAGAGGCAGCAGAATGGATCAACCAGTACATACGCTTATTCTCGGATAAGAGGGGGTTCGTACAAAATCATAACACGCCAGGAGGAAGGGTACATCCTCAGATGGACGGGATTCGATTTGCAGATTCGATTCTCGAGCGTGCCATTCTGGAATATGACAGCTGGTACCTCCACTATCAGGAGAAAATGACGCTATATCTATCGCAATTGCTCCATGAAAGAGTAGAGTTTCATATTTGTTATCAGGATGACGGGAAAAATGAAGAACTACATATCGAAAAACGAGGCACCATCCAAAGCCAAATCGAGGATCTTCAAAAGCATAAAAGATTGATTCCAAGCTTTCAATTTAAAGCAGAATTTGAAATCAAACTCATGCGCAATGGCCAGTGGCGATCTTTTAAGCTGCAGGACCTCGGTTCAGGCGTATTACAATTTGTTGTTCTGCTGTCTGCCCTGTACATGGTAAAGGATGAGCGGGCAAATATTTTCCTGGAAGAAATCGAACTGAATATGCATACCAAAGCGTTGGTTCAATTGGTACATATTCTGGAACATGAAAAGGATTTTGAAGGTCACCGATACTTTCTTTTGACGCATTCGTCTGCAATCGTGGATCAGTTTTCATCCAATTACTCCATTTATTTGTTCGAACAAAATACCGATGGCTCAACAAACGTTCAGCGGTGTACTCAAAGAACGGACTTGCATCGTTTGTTGGATGAAATCGGCGTGAGGCCGTCTCAATTGATGCAGTCCAATTTTGTCATTTGGGTGGAAGGGCCCAGTGATAAATTATATCTTCAAAAATGGATTCAACTCATGGCTCAGGCGAGAGGCAAACAATACATTGAAGGGAAAGATTATAGCTTCGTGTATTATGGAGGGGCACTGCTCCATCATTACAGGGTTCTGGTTGAAACGGAAGAAGAGGATATGCACCATGAAACAAATACGCTCATTGATATTTTACGAACCAGCCGCTATGCTGCGATCGTTTGCGATAGCGACATAGGCGGCGAGCGTACCGAGTTTAAAGCAAGAGTGCAAAATATATCCAGGCATCTTGATGCAAATCCTGAATTGAAGCCATATATTTTCCAATGGATTACCGCAGGCCGCGAAATAGAAAACTATGTTCCGCAACCTTTGATGGAAGACGTGATCTGCAATCATATACCGCAGCGGGAAAGATTTAAATACCAGGAACAATCACGGGAGCTCCCGAAACCTGATCGTGCACGACTGCAAGATCAAACATTCCTGGAATCGGACTCTTTTGACGTGTTTTTCGCCCAGGCCTATTTAAAGGAAGGAGAGGAAGGAACGGCGTACGGACAAGCCGTGATCAAAAATGTTTCAGGCAGCTTCGATAAAATCAAGATTGCCCAAAAAGCAGCGGAGCTTTGGACAATGAATGATTTCGGTGTATTGGATATCGGACATCAATTGAATGCACTTCTTGATTACATGGATCGTTCAGCAGGTGTGATAGCATAAGCAATAGGTGAACCGGTTTCTCCATTTGGAGAAGCCGTTTTTTTTACGGAAAGATTCCCAATACTACAGGTTTTGTGTCCTGGATTTCAGTTCAATCGAAATTTAAGGAATATTTAATTTTTGCATCATTCCTATTTTAATAGTGTTCCTTATTGTTAGGGCAAGGGGATGATGATTGGAATCAAAAATGGAATCAGCTTGTATCAAGCATTTGTTAACGAAAGGATGATGAAGACGATTATGGGGAAGTGGCTCCGCAAGGATGCTCCGGCGGCAATATTATTCCTTATTCCAAGCGGTGTCGGCTTTGCGATGTTTTACCTTATCCCGTTTGTTTTGGGTATTTTTTATTCGTTTATGGACAGTACGCTGGATGGTCAATTTGTAGGACTCGATAACTATAAAGAGCTTATGGCGAGCAGTTCTTTCCGCAAAGCGGCGTCCAATACTTTTTATTTCAGTTTGATCAGCGTTCCGCTTCTCATTGTTGTATCCCTTGCACTGGCATTTTTACTCAATAAAAGTGTATATCTCCGAAAATGGCTGCGTACGGCTTACGTCATGCCTCTGGTCGTTCCGGTTGCCTCTATCATTCTCATCTGGCAAATGCTGTTTGACTGGAATGGATCTCTAAACGCCTGGCTTAGCCAGTTCGGGATTGCCCGCGTAGATTGGATGAAGACGGACTCGGCCCGCATCGTGATCATTATCGTGTATTTATGGAAGAACATCGGTTATAACGTTATTTTATTTTTGGCCGGGCTGCAGCAAATCCCAACGGATTATTACGAAACCGCTCAGATTGAAGGAGCAGGCCGTATACGGCAGTTTAGGAGCATTACGCTGGTCTATCTCACGTCAACGATGTTTTTTGTCGTCATGATGTCGATCATCAACTCATTTAAAGTGTTCCGGGAAACGTATCTCATCGCAGGTGATTATCCGCACGACAGCATCTATATGCTGCAGCATTATATGAACAATATGTTCATGTCGCTCGACATACAGAAGCTCACAGCGGCAGCGGCTTTGATGTTTTGCTGTATTCTGCTGATTGTTATGGGCATGTTTGCGCTGGAACGAAGACATCGGCAATTCATGGAATAGGAGGTGAGAACATTGCCGGTTGTCAAAGTCTTGCAAAAAAGCGCGTTAACCTTCGTCATGGGCGTGATCGCTGTAATGTTATTATTTCCAATTGTGATCACGTTCACGAATTCTCTGATGACAGAAAAGGAAATTGACATCAATTATGGCCCTATAGGGCAGATGAACGAAGCAGGCGCAGGGAGAGAAAGTCCATTCGTCAATTTGAAGCTGATCCCCGATAAAGTGTCGTTGGAGCAATATGGCAAGGTGCTCATGGACAACCCGAAATATCTGACGATGTTCTGGAATTCCGTATTTATGGTGGTGCCGATCATTACCGGGCAGACCCTTGTGGCGGCACTGGCTGCATACGCATTCTCCAAGTTGAGGTTCCGCGGACGGGATCCTTTGTTTCTTGTCTATGTCTTGACGATGCTGATGCCTTTCCAGGTGACGCTGGTTCCCAATTACATCATGTTGGATAAGCTTGGATTAATGAATAGTCCCGGTGCAATTATTTTACCAGGGATATTCGCGGCTTTCGGGGTGTTCATGCTAAGGCAATTCATGCTCGATATTCCACATGCTTACATAGAAGCGGCCAAAATGGATGGCGCAGGCCATTTGCGTATTTTTTTCAAATTGATTATTCCCATGATTAAACCAGGCCTGGCTGCGCTCATGATCTTATTGTTCGTCGATTATTGGAATATGGTGGAGCAGCCTCTTATTTTTCTGGACAATCCGTTCAAGCAGCCGCTGTCAGTCTTTTTATCAAGGATCAATGATGGGGAGCGGGGAATGGCATTTGCTGCATCCGTGCTTTACATGTCTCCGATGGTGCTGTTGTTCCTGTACGCGGAATCATATTTCATTGAAGGCATTCAATTGTCGGGCATCAAGGGTTAATCAAGAGAAGTAACGCTTACGATGTAAACTTTCCTACGGAAAGTTTTTAGCCAACGCTTACGATGTAAACTTTCCTACGGAAAGTTTTTAGGAGGTCAAAGAAAGGAAATGGAGCTAGGAAAAGAATCGGCTGACCAGAAACGCAAACGAATCATCCAGATCGTATTCGTATTTTTTGTGGGTTTGCTGCTATTTTTCACCTTGTTCAGCAACACGCTGCAATCGTTGACGCTGCCGAAAGTCGGAACGGAAAAGCCCTCTAAGGGTGGTCTTGATTACACGATTGAGGGCAGCGGTATGCTGCAGCCATTTGCTGAAGTAAAACTGTCGAATTCGGCCGACTGGAAAGTGCAGAAGATTCTCGTCAAGGAAGGAGAGCATGTGAAGAAGGGGCAAATGCTGATCGTCTATGACAGCCGATCTGCTGAACAAGAGATAGACGTGGAAGAGACGACCCTGGAAAAGCAGAAGATCGAGCAGCAAAATACGCAGGATCAATTCATCCAGTCCGCCATGGAAGAGGACGAGCTCAAACTGCGGAATGCCAAGCGCGAAATTGAAAAGGGAAAGCTGGAAATGGCTGCACAGGAACGAAAAATCATCGAAATGCGAACTCGTTTAACCGGTCAGAAACAGCTGACGTCTCCTTTCGACGGAATCGTTACCCAAGTGAATGCCATTGAGGGCCTCGCATCAACCGGAGAACCGGATGTGATTGTATCGAACAGCAGTCTGGGCTTCCGCTTAGAAATTCATGCAGAAGCCAAGGTGCTGAAGAGTCTCGGGATTAGAGCAGGAGAGCAAATAGAGGTTTATGTAGACGTAAGTCAGACCCAGCAAGCCAAAGTCATCAACGGCAAGATTGAAGAAGTGGTGAATGCGAATCCGCGAAGTGATCGCTCATCTGATGAAGAGGCCGGGCAGGGCGCTTCGATTCCTCAAAAGACCCTTCGTATCAAAGTCGCTGATTCAGATCTGAAGGGAGGAGAGCAGGCATCGATTCGAATCGAAAAACGCTCGGTGCGAGAAGGATTGCTCGTATCAAGCGAAGCGGTCCATCAAGATCGGCAAGGCCCGTTTGTTTACAAAGTCGAAGAACAGCGGGGGGCTCTCGGCAATGTATTTGTAGCCCGGAAAGTTCGGATTATGTCCAGTGAAAAGAACGAAAAAGAGACCATGATAGAGTCGGACAGCCTTTATGAGGAGGACGCAATCATTGTGGACAGCAGCGAACCTTTACAGGATGGAAACCGTGTTCGTTTGCAGTAGTTTTCGATATTACTTGGGAAAAATGGAGGGGTTTATACGATGAAAAAGTGGCTGATGGTGATATTTATGGGAGCACTCGTCACGACGACATCCGCATGCGGTTCAGGAGGAAGCGACAAACCGGGAAGCAAAGAAAAACAAACAACCAAAGACGGGAAAACGATCGTCACCTTATCGATACAGGAAGCGACGCCGTTCTATCAATCGCTGGAGAAAAAGTTTGAAGCAAAATACCCGGATATCGACCTGCAAATCAAGTCCTATAAAAACATGGGAGAACAGTGGGACTCCGGGGACTATGAGAAATACAAAAAAACGACGAATACGGCTATGCTTTCCGGCAAAGGAGCGGACATCATCGAAGTCGGCGGTTTGCCCGTGGAGGAGTATGTGAATAAGCATCTGCTGCTAAATATGAACGATTTAATGAAGCAGGACAAAACGCTCAATACAAACGATCTGCAAACGAGCATTTTGGATGCATTGAAGCTCAGTGGCGGTATGTACACGATCCCATCCGGTTTCTTCCTGCGGGCATTTGTAGGCGACGGTAACGTGATTAAGAACTCCGGCGTGAAAGTTGACGATAAGAACTGGAACTGGAAGGAGTTCGAAGCGACATCGAAGGAGCTCATTCAGCAGGCAGGAAAAAGCGGCAAAAGGCAGCTCTATGCTCTCGCAAACAATCCGCCGGAAGTCACTCTCCAAGAAATGGCCGTGGATAATTATACGGAGTTCGTTGACAGTACCTCAAAAACTTCAACCTTTGACGGACCCGCATTCATTGAACTGATGCAGCAAATCAAACAAATGTACGACGAAAAGATTATGACTTCCAATCAGGCAGAGATGGGCAATCAATTGTTTTATTCTACCGTTTTGTTCTCTCCGACAGATTTTGTTGACGGCCCTTATTCATACTTCGAAAATCCGCTACTGCTGCAAAAGCCGCATACAGGCAAAGCAGGCGGCATGCGCATCATTCCTTCATCCCAGTTTGCGATTCAAGCCAAGTCTCCGGTGAAGGAGGAAGCATGGAAATTTATCGCTTTCTTGTTGTCTGATGAAGCACAATCTTTGCAAGAGAGAGAAGGATTCTCGCTTCTCACATCAGTGAATAACAAGAAGTTGGACGAAGTTCAGGTGAAGGTTAAAGATGGAGCATACAAGCTTCCGGACGGTAAAACAGCCAAAGTACCGGACGATGCATTTATGCAGTTCAAACAACTCGTTCAAAGCGCGGATCAATACGCCGAACTGGATGGTAAAGTGATTTCCCTCATAGGCGAGGAAGGTTTGTCATTTTTTAGCGGACAGAAATCTGCAGAAGAAGTAGCCAAGCTTATCCAGAATCGGGCGACAACCTATTTGAACGAATAGGAGGCATGAATAACGGAGAAGCAGCCACCTCGTGAGCTGCTTTTTCTTTGGAAGAACTCATCCAGGAGGGGCATTGATGAACAAATCGATAAAGATATACGCAGCAGTTTTGGTTAGCACATTGCTCGTAAGCCAGATTATATCTAATGGAGCATACGCAGGGGCAGCATCGATCACTAAAACATACACAACAACCTCATTCACGCTTGATAAGCTGGGAACTGTTACCTTGAAGAGACAGTTCAGCGTAAAACTGATGAATGTGGATATGTTTGCCCAGCCGAGCGGGAATATTCTGATCTATACGCTTCAATACACTAATGGCACAGGAAGCAGCATGGATCTGATCGATTATTTTTCCAAAGTAACCACGACAGGCGGGACAGTAGTGCAAGGCAAACCCGTTACAAGGGATGTTGCGATAAAAAAAGTACCTGCGCAGAGCGGACAAACGGTTACGTACTACGTCAATATCGGCAAAGCAGCAAAAATAAGCGGAGTTAAAATATCGATGTTCGGCTGGGACTTCAACAGCTCCAATTACCAAAAATCGCTGGGCTCCTTCACGATACCGAACAGTTATTCAACCGTGGCATCCCAAGGACAAAGCAAAAAGATCATGATGAATGATCTGCCCGTGACGGCCAAGGCCGAAAGCATGCAAAAAGAAGTTCTTAACGGAAAAGTATACCTGAGAGTTGGCGTCAGTCTCGTGAATGCTGGTAGTAAGGTGCTGAACGATCCCGGATATAAAGCATACTTGAGATCGGCTGGTGGATCGGTATTCGAGCTCGCGCTGGAAGAAGGAAGCAGCCATTACAAAGTGCAGCCTCTGGAAAAGAAAACAATTAATTACCTGGCCGAAGTCCCATCTTACATGAAGACGGATAACATGATACTGCAATTCGCGCAGGAAGACCCGGCATTGAAATTCAACCTTCCAATTCAATCCTTCAATCTCCCGGCCCTTTCTGCTTCGGATTCAGCCGTGGGTGATTACTCCATCAAGAAGCTAACGATCGACAAGAATGCTGTGGAAACGCAGCTGAAGAGTGCAACGATATATACGGAGAACGAATCGGCGAAATGGAGTCTTCAATTCCGCATCAAGAATCTCGGCAACAAACCGGTGACGCTACCCGCTTACGATCTTGCGATTAAGGCAGTAGAAGGGTACAGCATTCCGGTGGATTCCAAAGAACTAGCCCATCTATCGATTAAACCTCTTGAAGAGAGGCTCATTGAACTAACCGCAATGGTGCCGTTAAAACTGAATCAAAGTTCACTGCAGCTGGTATTATCGGAACCGTATGTTGACGACAAGATCATTTTTCCAGCGGCTCGATACAAAATTCCGTATTCTCAGGAAAGTAACTACGTTCTGGGGATGGAGTACCCGCTTGAAAACGATCATGGAAGATTCGCTGTCAAGCTCGATGCTTTCCAGCGTCTGCCATGGGCCGATGGCGATCAGATTACGGCCAAAATCAGCTTGCGCAATACGACGGGCAATACCGTTCAGCTGCCACCGCTCAAGGCTTTAGTCAAAGCGGGAATGAATGATCTAAGTGGGTCAGCCCAGATCGTGAGCGGTAATGGTCACACGACTCTAGCACCAAATGAATCGGCAGAAATGTATGTGCTAGCGAAGGTGCCTTACACTTATAACATCAGTCAACTCAGAATTGTGCTACAGGAAATCGCGGGAGAGAATGTCAAGAAATTTCTATCGATGAATACGAGTGCAGTGAATACGGTCATGAATTCTGTGGCGGCTGGCGGTTCCTATCATGTGGACACCATGGGCAAAAAAGCAGAATTAAGGGAACGCAGATCGACCGTTTATGGCGATAACGGCAGCAACTTGATGTATACAGAGCTTGAAATGATAAACGAGGAACCGCGTCAATCGAAACCGTCTCAGCTCGTTGCTTATTATAAATCGGATGACAATCAATACTATGAATCCGTCGTTACGCAGTCATCCAGCTCGATCAGTCCGGGCGGAAAAAGCCTGGTAACCGTTTGGAGTAAACTGCCTCGCAATGTGAATACCTCAAAGCTGATGCTTTATATTGGGGAAGGCGTAACGGATAGCATGCTGACGGATGCAGGCGGAGAAGCAAGCGGGTATATCAATACATTCAGTCTTCACCTTACCCCGACTGCTGTTAAACCTGCTTCGAATCTGAAGGACGTGGATATGTTTCCGTATAGTCTTTCCATTGCAAAGGCGGAAAGTACTCTTACAGAAGGGACGGATACATTGAACACTGTCTTGCATTACAGTTTATCGCAAAATGGTGATTTTGAGGCAGGTGCCTATGAGCATAAGCTTGTCCTGGAACTTACGGACCCATTTGGACAATCTACGGAAAAATCGTTGACACTCGGAACGGATTGGACAATAGGTAACAGTAAATCGTTCTCAATAACGCTTACCAGCAATCTCTACAATACGTTGAAGGGAGGTTCTATCCGCGTAAATTTGTATGATGAATTCCAGGGGCGAAGAATTCTGCTGGGCAGTCAATCGTACCCGATTATTTACTTGCGAGCGGAAACGAGCAGCGTCAATCCATAGTTGTTGAAATGCATCTCGATTAGAGCAAGCCCAGTCACCTGACTGGGCTTATTTCTATCGTTCATGAGCGTGAAAAATCATTTGTAATCATCGCGAGCACAAATAGGCATTTATTACCATATATTCTCATATTATCCCTAATGTCCTGATCGCTTTTATGGGTTAAGAAAGGAGGGACGCTTCGGTTATTCAATCCACGATGTGATTTGTGAACGCTATCATTTGGGCTTTATTTTGAAGGAGGACTTTAGGGAATGGTTGTCAATCGTACCTTGTTTCGCAAGCCTTGGATTATCGCATTGATTACTATGTTAGCTGTAACTCTGCTTCAGTTGGTGATTTTTAACACACCGAAGGCGCATGCTGCCGTGGCAAGTAAGACCATTGTTGGTTACTGGCACAATTTCGATAACGGATCCGGGTTTATCAAGCTTCGGGACGTTTCCACCAAATTTGATGTTATCAACGTCTCATTCGCTGAACCCACCTCCGGTGTCACCAACGGAACGATCGGGTTTACTCCTTACAATTACACGGATGCCGATTTCAAAGCCGATGTAGCCTATCTCCAATCCCAAGGTAAAAAAGTGATCATCTCCATCGGTGGCGCAAACGGTCAAGTGCAGTTGACCAGCACGTCTGCACGCGATAACTTCGTGAATTCCGTGACATCCATCATTGAAAAATACGGGTTCGACGGATTGGATGTTGATTTTGAAGGTCATTCGCTATTCTTGAATTCAGGTGATAGTGATTTCAAGAACCCGACTACGCCAGTGATCGTCAATTTGATATCTGCGCTGCGAACCATCAATAATCATTTTGGAACGGATAAGTTTTACCTGACGATGGCTCCGGAAACTTTCTTCGTACAGCTTGGATATAGCTTTTATGGGGGCAGCTGCATCAGTTGTGATAGCCGCGCAGGCGCGTATTTGCCCGTCATCTATGCAACTCGCGATATTCTGGATTGGCTGCAGGTGCAGAACTACAACTCCGGTCCGATCACGGGGCTGGATGATCAATATCATACGATGGGTAACGCAGACTTCCACGTTGCCATGGCGGATATGGTATTGACAGGCTTTCCGGTTGCCAAAAACCAGAATAATATGTTCCCGGCGCTACGGCCTGACCAAGTCCTTCTTGGACTCCCGGCCAATGCCAATGCAGGAGGGGGCTTCACATCTGTTGCAGAGGTACAAAAAGCGCTTGATGCGCTGATTAAAGGCGTGCAGTTGACCAGTTATAAAACACGCGGCAGCACAAGCGGCTATCCTGATTTCCGCGGCGTGATGACGTGGTCCATCAACTGGGATAAGTTTAACAACTTTGAATTCTCAAACAGCCATCGTGCGTACCTGGATGCCCTAAGTCCCTCCGTACCGGATACCCAACCTCCAACGGCTCCAACGAATGTTGCCGTTGTCTCCAAATCGTCCACGACCGTCAATTTGAACTGGTCGGCCTCGACGGATAATGTTGGCGTAACGGGCTATACGGTTTACTATGGGTCCCAATCTCTGAATGTAACGGGTACCAGCGCATCGATTTCGGGTCTTACGCCGGATACATCCTATGTATTTACCGTAAAAGCCAAGGATGCAAAGGGCAATCAATCGGCTGCCAGCAGTCCACTTACCGTTAAAACGGATGCTGCAGGCACGGGAGTTGATCAAACCCCTCCTTCCCAACCAGGCAACCTGCAGGTGACGGGAAAAACTGCGACAAGCGTCTCTCTAAGTTGGACGGCTTCCAGTGATAATGTCGGTGTAACGGGCTACATAGTCGCATATGGAGCAAATTCCGTCAATGTGACGGGGACAACCGCCACGATCAGCGGCCTAACGGCAAATACGAACTACCAGTTTACCGTGACGGCAAAGGACGCGGCTGGTAACGTGTCAACGGGTGCTATTGTGAGCGCTACGACGGATCCGCAAAGCGGAGCACAGGCTTGGGCTCCGAATGTTAGCTATAAAGTCAATGACGAAGTGACGTATGGAGGCAAGACATATGTTTGTCGTCAGCCCCATACTTCTTTGATTGGCTGGGAGCCGTCAAACGTGCCAGCTCTTTGGTTGTTGAAATAATCTAGTTATCAGGGAAAAGCGAAAAGTCCCCAGTATTCGGTCTTTGCCGAGTATTGGGGACTATTTTTGCGTGACTGAAAAAAATAGATACTATCCCATGGATCACTTTTTCCTATTCGATTTTTTCTTCTGATTTCCATAATACTTTTGAGGCTTAGGAGGGGGTGTTGTTTGTCGAGCAGAATTAACCGTTTTCTCCGCTTCTAATTCGGCGATTCTTTTTTCGACCACAACCAACTGACCTTCGATGAATGTCTTGTTCTTTTGCGTGAAATAAGAGTCAATATAGGCCATGACTATAAAAGCTAAAATAAAGATGATCAAAGCCCAAAAAAAGTAGTACGGAAAAGTCAGGTCGGAAAATAAACC
The DNA here is from genome assembly GCF_009807035.1 of Paenibacillus dendrobii. Classification (GTDB taxonomy): domain Bacteria; phylum Bacillota; class Bacilli; order Paenibacillales; family Paenibacillaceae; genus Paenibacillus_AQ; species Paenibacillus_AQ dendrobii. The sequence goes on along the minus strand of NZ_WUBI01000001.1, from coordinate 1,012,305 downwards.
CATCAGAGTCAATACCACAGCGCTCATGGGCAAGTATATGGTACCGATAATTTTAGATGTTGTTTCAACCGCATTTCCTTGTCGAACTTTAAGTTCGGTATGTATATCCTCGAGTTGCTTTATATCGAAACAATTCCGGTAACGTGCGATCTCAGAATCTAGCTTCGGGTCCAGCACGATCGTTGAAGGGTCGGGAACATTGAATTTACGGAATAATTCAAGGGTATCTTTTATGGTCTTACGGTAGACCACAAAAACCACACCGGCGATAACAAGTCCCAACATAATTAAAAACAGAATCATTCGTTCCTCCTAGTTGTAAGAAGTATCGTTTTCATTTTACAATATTCGATTTTAATAGCGGATGCAATGCCAGGGGGTGTTAATCGGGCAACATCCCGAGAATGCTGTAGAAATATGGATTTATGTTTGGATTTTAATGGATATAGCCAAAAGCTATAGCTGGATATAGTTTTTTTCAGTTACACTATAACGATGAATACGTGATATCTTACTCGTAACAATTTGTATAGGAGTGTACGATATGGCGAAAAGCAGTGTATTGGGATATCCGCGTATTGGTGCGGAACGAGAGTGGAAGAAGGCATTGGAAGCATTCTGGTCCGGCAAGCTTGAAGAAGCAGCTTTTCAAGACAAGCTTCGGGAGATTCGTCTGAATCATCTGCGGAAGCAACAGGAAAAGGGCATCGATATTATTGCGGTCAATGACTTCAGCTATTACGATCATGTGCTGGATACAGCCGTAATGTTCGGAATTGTTCCGAAGCGCTTCTCTTATACGGGCGGCGAAGTTCCTTTGTCTGTATACTATGGTATTGCGCGCGGGACGAAAGAGGCAGCAGCGAGCGAAATGACCAAATGGTTCAATACCAACTATCACTACATCGTACCTGAGCTAGATGGTGCAGAGCCGACCATTACCGAGAACAAACCGCTTATTGCCTATCGCGAAGCCAAGGAACAACTCGGTGTTGAGGGGAAACCGGTTATTGTAGGACCATTAACGTTCTTGAAGTTGTCCAAAGGATATCAAGCATCGGAAACCGATGCCTGGCTGGAGCGCTTCATTCCGCTGTACATTCAGATTCTGCAAGAGCTCGAACGTGAGGGAGTCCAGTGGGTGCAAATTGATGAGCCGATCCTGGTCACTGGATTGGATCAGGCCGACTTAAGCCGGCTTCGGAACATTTATGAAGCTTTTGCTGCAGCGGTACCTTCTCTGAACATCATGCTGCAAACCTACTTTGAATCTGTTGAAAATTATAAAGAAATTTCGGAGCTTCCTGTTAAAGGTATAGGCCTTGATTTCGTGCATGGACACTCTGGTAATCTGGCTTCGATAAAAGAACTGGGTTTTCCTGAGGACAAAGTGTTGGGAGCGGGCGTTATCGACGGACGCGGCATTTGGAGAGCGTCACTTCGCGAGAAATGCGGACTCCTCAATGAACTGGCTGCAATCGTAACGAACGACCGTCTCATTGTGCAATCTTCATGCAGTCTACTGCATGTCCCCGTAACGGTACAAAATGAAGCAAAACTTCAAACGGAATTGAAAAATGCTCTCTCATTTGCTGATGAGAAATTGGACGAGATTGTCCTTTTAGTAAAAGCAATTAATTCAGGCGAGGGCTCCATAGCAGACGATTTGGATACATGCGAACGGGCTCTTCAGGCGCTTAAGAGTTCTGACGAACGAAACCGTCTGGACATACAACAAGCCGTATCTGCCATTAGTGGTCAGCAACCGCAGCGTTCACTGCCATTTGCCGAGCGTCATGTGGTCCAACAGAAGAAGTGGCAGCTACCGATTTTCCCAACGACGACGATCGGAAGCTTCCCGCAATCCGTAGAAGTACGGAAAGCGCGTCAATCGTGGAGAAAAGCCGAGTGGAACAATGAACAATACGCTGACTTTATCCGGGAGCAGATCGATATCTGGATTAAACTGCAGGAAGAGATTGGGCTTGATGTACTCGTGCATGGAGAATTCGAACGGACGGATATGGTCGAGTTTTTCGGTGAGAAACTTGCAGGCTTCGCCTTTACCCAATATGGATGGGTTCAATCTTATGGTTCCCGTTGCGTGAAACCACCGATTATTTTTGGAGACGTGGCCTTTGAGAACGCAATGACGGTCGAGGAGACCAAGTATGCACAGACAAAAACCGAAAGACCCGTAAAAGGCATGCTTACCGGACCGATTACGATTATGAACTGGTCGTTCGTACGGGAAGATATTCCGCGCGAACAAATTGCTTACCAGCTGGCTTATGCGCTGAGACAAGAGGTAGAGGCGCTTGAGGAAGCAGGCATCGGCATGATTCAAGTAGATGAACCTGCGGTTCGAGAAGGACTGCCGCTTAAAGAAGAAGACCAAGCGGAGTATCTGGCCTGGGCGGTCAAGGCATTCCGAATGACCACTTGTACGGTACAGGACACGACGCAAATACACACGCATATGTGCTATTGTGAGTTCCACGACATGATCGATTCGATCGAAGCCATGGATGCCGATGTAATTTCGATCGAGACTTCCCGCAGTCATGGAGAACTGATTCATAGCTTTGAGCAGAATACGTATGAACTGGGAATCGGTTTGGGTGTCTATGATATCCATAGCCCTCGCGTTCCACGAGTAGAGGAAATGACGAATATGATCGACCGCGCCTTACGCGTGCTGGATCCGAAGCTGTTCTGGATCAATCCGGACTGCGGACTGAAAACACGGGGCGTTGAGGAGACTGTTGATTCCTTGCGGAACATGGTCAAAGCAACGCAGATCGCTCGTGAAAAATATACCTTAAAGGTATAGGTATAAGTATAAAGAAACCCCGCCAATCGTATTGGCGGGGTTTCTTATTGGAAAATATCATGTACGATTACTTGCCAAGAAAACTTTTAATGAAGAAATCAAGCTGATAATCCAGGCTTAGCGGATCGTTAAAATAGAACGATTTGGCGTCGACTTCGAAGACATGACCGTTTTTAACGGCAGGAATATTTTTGTACACTTCGGTATTTTGGAATGAACTGTCCTCATCGGCGTTCTTGCTGAAAATAACATAGTCGCCAAAGTAATCCTTCAGCACTTCTGTCGATAAGGCAAGGTATCCATCCTTAGCTGTAGCCTCTTTGACAGCCTTCGGCATGTCGAGTTTGAATTCATTATAGAGAATCTCGGTACCGCGACCGTAATTGTAGCCATAAACGTAAAGCTGCTTATTGAAGGTTTCAATGACGGACACAGTCGCATTTGCTCCAATTTTAGCTTTGATTTCTTCACCGGCCTTTTGGGCGCGTGTCTTAAAATCAGTTACCCAGGCCTCGGCTTCTTTTTCTTTATTAAGCAGTTTCCCGACTTCAAGCTGCTGCGTTAAGTAATCAACTTTTCCGTAAGTATAAGTCACCGTAGGAGCTATTTTCTTGAACTTATCAATGTTTTTAATGTCTGACAGTCCAATGATAAGATCCGGGTTCAGTTCGATAATCTTTTCTACGCTTTCATCCGAAACGGCTTCAACATCTTTCAGCTTTTCTTCGAATCTGGGGTTGGTTTTGGACATTTCATCTACACCAACGACAGGTACACCAAGTGCCATGACGTTACCTGTTAGGAACCGGGTAAGAACTACGACGCGCTGAGGATTCGCCGGTACCTCGACCGGTCCATTTTCGGATTGATAGGTGACCATCTCGGTTTTGGAGGAAGCTGGCTCAGAAGATGGGGTTGCGTCGTTGGCTTTGTCTGTTTTGCCGCCACACGCACTCAATAGGAATACAAGAACTAGAACTACTAACGCAAAATGCTTTTTCATTAGACTCTCCCTTTGCACATGCTATGTATTTTTTTGATTATCAATTCACGGATGAGAAGCGTAACATAAAAAAATGAGAATGATTATCAATATCATGTATAATATAGTTCCGCATGGCTGCTGTCAATAGTTTTAATGACTTTAAATGAAGAAACACTCCAAGTAGGAGTGTTTCTTTGCTTTGCCGTTGCACTTCATCGGTCATTTTTCATTTGTTTGTACTACAGACATCGCATAGTGAATCTATTGGACTTAATTCATCAGAATCGCACCGCTTGAAGATAAATAGATTCGCCTTTAAAGCTTGAAATTCCGCCAGATTCATCGTTCTCTATGAAGAAGAATTCACGTAGTTCGTTTGAAGCTTGAAGCAGCTTTTTCTCAAGTAGATGTTGTTCTTCTGCCGCAAGTCCAGCCCGCTGGCACCAATCATGAAATTGGAACGGTTTCGGAAAAGAAACGATCGTTTCTAGGCGAAAGCCTGCAAGCTCAATGAGACGGATCCATTCCGTTTTTTTCCACGCCCGTACGTGGCTGGGATCTCTTTGCTTTTCAATTTCATTATAGAAATGATCGAAAATTTCTTTTTCGGGAGCTACGTTGTCAATAAGCAGCAGCTTCCCGCCCGGTTTGAGGACGCGGTATGCATCATGAACGAAAGCAGGGATATCCGGAAAATGATGTGCCGCGATTCTGCAGGTAACGAGATCGAAAACAGCATCGGAAAAAGGAAGATGCTCCGCATCCCCTTGTACGAAATCGACATTTGAATGACCGTTTCCCCGAATAAACTCAGCAGCCTTCATGAGCATCTCTTCAGTCAAATCCAAAGCCGTCACACGGCGGACCAAAGGGGCAAGAGCATTCGCAACATGCCCGCCGCCCGTCGCGATGTCAAGCACGAGCATCGTATCATCGGCCATTGAACTTGAAACAAGCAGGGCCAAATCTTCGCCTTTCGCATGACGAAAGCTAGTGACATATTTCTCCGCATTCTTTGCAAATTGCTGCTGCACTTGATGTTTAATTGAATTATCGATGACCAATTCCTCCTTAGAATACAAAAGCTTACGTTTTGTTTCATTAGATGAAACATTGTATCGCTTAATGGAATGTACTTTGAATTTATCATACATTTATTTAGCTGTAAATAGGTGGCAAGCCTATATGAGCGATTCGAAAGAGAGTGTGAAACTCAGAAAGTAAGTAACTCTTGAATCCAATGCCGTTTGGTTAGATATGCTTGAAATCGCATACAATTGTCGTAGTTCTGCCTATTATCCATAAATTGGAGGAATCTTATAATAAAACATATGACATGGAAGGGGGGAGGAGGACTGTTGACCATTGAAAATAATAGGCATATTCCTTAGGGGGAGGACGGGCAGTTATTAAATTTGAAAACGCTACCAAATATTTTGGGTTTAAGGTTTCCATTAACATATGACCGAGGAGGAGTAGAATGCGCAACAAATATACCGTTTGGTCTCTTGTCGTAACGATGCTATTTTCAAGCTTTTTCTTCGCTGCTGGCCCGGCTAGTTTTGTCACTGCAGCTGGTGGACCTAACCTTACGATAGGTAAAAGCGTCACAGCTAGCGGACAGTCCCAAACCTACAGTCCGGACAATGTAAAGGATAATAATCCGAGCACCTACTGGGAAAGTACGAATAATGCTTTTCCACAGTGGATTCAAGTGGATTTGGGGGCGAGTACTCGTATTGAGCAAATTGTACTGAAGCTTCCTGCCGGCTGGGAAACGCGTACCCAAACACTGGCTGTTCAAGGTAGTACGGACGGCTCCGCGTTTACCAATATAGTCGACTCCAAGGATTATGTATTTAATCCGGCGGTTGCCGGCAACACGGTCACCATTGCCTTTGCGGCAACGAACACGCGTTATGTAAGGCTGAATGTTACGGGCAACACTGCATGGCCTGCAGCGCAGCTGTCCGAGTTTGAGATCTATGGTGCGAGCGACACCACTCCACCGACAAATCCACCGCCTGCAGGGACTTACGAGGCTGAATCTGCTGTTCTGTCGGGCGGTGCAAAAGTGAATAACGACCATACAGGTTACACAGGAACCGGATTCGTTGACGGTTATTCGAAACAAGGTGCAGCGGCGACCTTTACGGTGGGCGTGCCAGAAGCCGGCTTACGCGATGTAACTTTGAAATATGCCAATGCCAGCGGCAGCACGAAAACATTAAGCATCTATGTGAATGGTACGAAAATACGCCAAACCTCGCTTCCTAGTCTGCCCAATTGGGACGCCTGGGGAACACAGGTAGAGAACCTAGACCTGAAGTCCGGCAACAACACGATTACATACCAATATGATGCAAGTGATTCAGGCAATGTTAATATTGACCAAATCAAGGTAGCGGACACCGTCACTACACCAACAACACCAACGACACCTCCACAAGGCAGCAATATTGCAATCGGTAAATCCATAACGGCATCCTCCAGTACGCAATCGTTTATAGCTGCAAACGCGAACGATAACGATACGAACACATACTGGGAAGCCAGTGGTAACCCCGGCACATTGACGATTGATCTTGGGGCTAACCACAATGTTACCGGCATCGTGCTGAAACTGAACCCTTCAGCGGCATGGAGCACCCGCACTCAAACGATACAAGTGCTCGGTCAAGACCAAAACGGGACGACGTTCACGAACCTGGTATCTGCACAACCCTACACGTTTAACCCTGCTTCCGGTAATTCAGTCACCATTCCGGTTACAGCAACCGTAAAAAAAATACAATTGAACATTACGGCGAATACCGGCGCTCCCGGTGGACAAATCGCAGAATTCCAAGTGTTTGGAACTCCAGCACCGAATCCTGACTTGACGATTACGGACATGTCTTGGTCTCCGGCGTCACCAACGGAGGCCAATGCGATCACGTTGAACGCCACCGTTAAAAATATTGGTAATGCAAGTTCTCCCGCAACGACAGTCAATTTCTACCTGAATAATGAATTGGCAGGTTCCTCACCTGTAGCTGCATTGACTGCGGGCGGGGCGACAACGGTTTCACTAAATGCGGGGGTGAAAACAGCCGCCACATATACATTAAGCGCCAAGGTCGACGAGAATAACATCATTATCGAGCAGAACAAATCGAATAATAGCTTCACCAATGCGGCGCCGCTCGTTGTTGCACCCATTGCCAGCTCTGACTTGGTGGGATCGGTATCATGGTCGCCTGGCAATCCGGTGGCCAATAACACTGTTAATTTTACGGTGAATATAAAGAACCAGGGAACCGTGGCAACCGCTAGCGGTAATCATGCAATTACTGTTGTTCTCAAAAATTCTGCAGGTCAAGTTCTTCAAACGCTCAATGGTTCCTATAACGGAAGCTTGGCTGCCGGAGCGGCAGCAAATGTAAATATTCCTGGCTCATGGACTGCGCTCAATGGCAACTATACAGTGACTACGACGATCGCTGCAGATGCCAATGAAGCAGAGAGTAAACAGGCGAACAATACAAGCGTTAGCAATCTTGTCGTCTACTCGGCTCGTGGGGCCAGTATGCCTTACAGCAGGTACGATACGGATGATGCTACCCGTGGAGGCGGAGCGACGCTGCAAACCGCTCCAACATTCGATCAAGCATTGACGGCTTCTGAAGCTTCTGGACAACGTTATATTGCGCTGCCATCCAATGGCTCTTACTTGCAGTGGACTGTCAAACAAGGACAAGGCGGGGCAGGCGTGACCATGAGATTTACCATGCCTGACTCATCCGATGGCATGGGGCTGAAGGGTTCCCTGGACGTATATGTGAATGGCAACAAAGCCAAGACCATATCGTTGTCTTCCTATTATAACTGGCAATATTTCTCCGGCGATATGCCTGCTGACGCTCCGGGTGGAGGTCGCCCGCTGTTCCGGTTCGATGAAGTACACTGGAAGATGGACACCCCGCTACAGCCAGGTGACACTATCCGCATTCAGAAGAACAACGGAGACAATCTGGAATACGGCGTTGACTTTATTGAGATCGAGCCCATTCCAGCGGCAATCCCACGTCCGACCAACTCCGTGTCCGTAACGGATTACGGTGCAGTAGCGAATGATGGCCAGGATGATTTGGCGGCTTTCAAAGCAGCGGTCAATGCAGCAGTATCTTCGGGCAAAACATTATATATTCCTGAAGGAACGTTTCATCTGGGGAACATGTGGGAAATCGGTTCCGCCAGCAATATGATCAATAATCTCAAAATAACAGGGGCCGGCCAATGGTATACGAACATCCAGTTTACCAATGCGAACGCTGCTTCGGGGGGCATTTCCCTTCGGATCAAAGGTCAGCTCGATTTCAGCAATATTTATCTGAACTCGAATTTGCGTTCGCGTTATGGTCAAAATGCGATATATAAAGGGTTTATGGATAATTTCGGTACGAACTCAACGATTCATGATGTCTGGGTAGAGCATTTCGAATGCGGATTCTGGGTGGGTGATTATGCGCATACGCCGGCTATCTATGCCAGTGGGCTGCTGATCGAAAACAGCCGGATACGGAATAACCTGGCCGATGGCATCAACTTCTCGCAGGGAACTAGCAATTCGACTGTACGTAACAGCAGCCTTCGCAATAACGGCGATGATGCTCTTGCTGTATGGCCAAGTAATACGAACGGTGCCCCTGCGGGTGTCAACAATACGTTCTCGTTCAACACGATTGAGAATAATTGGCGTGCAGGAGGAATAGCCTTCTTTGGCGGAAGCGGGCACAAGGCTGATCACAATCTGATCGTCGACACGGTTGGCGGCTCCGGAATCCGGATGAATACGGTGTTCCCGGGCTATCACTTCCAAAACAACACCGGCATTCAATTTACGGATACGACGATCATAAATAGCGGTACCAGCAAAGACCTATACAATGGGGAGCGGGGGGCGATTGATCTCGAAGCTTCCAACGATGCCATCCGAAACGTGACGTTTAACAACATCGATATCATCAATACTCAACGTGATGCGATCCAGTTTGGATATGGCGGCGGTTTTGAGAATATTATGTTTAACAACATCAACATTGACGGCACCGGCCTGGATGGAATTACCACTTCCCGATTCTCAGGACCTCATTTGGGTGCGGCGATCTACACGTATACCGGTAATGGCTCAGCAACATTCAAAAATTTAACGACGAAAAACATTGCCTATCCGAACAAGAATTATATTCAATCTGGCTTTAACCTGACCATCCAATAACGAATGATGAATGAATAAATGAAAAAGTTTGCATTGTTGATCGTAAGAAACCCGCCGTTTATCGGCGGGTTTCTTATCCATTGTAGGAACATAACAGCTTCAATGATCGGAGAAATGTATGTTCAACAGTCTTGGATTGTCATTAAAGTTCCGTCTTGAGTAAATGGATAGAATTAATTCAATACCTGTCAACGAAGGTAGACATCCGTTTGAGGATTCGTTATAGTGGTAATATTCTCGACACTTATTAAAAGACTTATTAAAAGTATTGGTGGTGTGAAATTGAGTCGGCTGGCCAACAATTCCATACGCGTAAAAAAAATTAATCAGGAGCTTATTAAGCAGGCTTTGAAATCGATGAAGCAAGCAACGAAATCCATGATTTCTACCGAAACAGGATTAAGCGTCGCGACCTGCGGAAACATTCTGAATGAAATGCTGGCAACAGGTGAAGTCATGGAGACTGAATTGGAAGAGTCTCATGGAGGACGACCGGCAAGGCAGTATGTATACAATGCCAATTTCTCTCACATCGTTTGCATCTTCGCCACGAATGAAGGCGGTCAGCATTCCATCTCATTCGCAGTAGCCAATTCAGTAGGCGAACGTGTGGAAGAAGGTAGCATAACACCTACTCGGATTCATGCCGGAACCTTCGATGAACTCATTGGCACTCTGATTGAGAAATATCCTACGATCAAAGCTGCAGGTATCGGAATACCTGGTCTAGTTCATCAGGGAGTCATTAATATTTGCGACATTAAAGAATTAATACAGGTGCCTCTTGAAGCGCAGCTTAGAGAGAAATACGAGATCGAGGTCGTCATGGACAACGATATGAATATGACTGTATACGGATTCTATAATAAGCAGGATTATGATGAGGATAAGACCATTGCTGTCCTGACCTTTATCAAGGATAATTTTCCTGGCTCCGGCATCATGGTTAACGGCCAAATTCACAGAGGAAACACGAATTTTGCGGGTGAGGTTTCATTTTTGCCCTTCGGAATTTCCCGTATGGAGCAATTGAAGCGGCTGAATCAGCCTGATAGCATGATCCCTTTGGCTGCCCATACCATCATGTCTATTACCGCCGTAATCAACCCGGAAACCATTGCTTTGACAGGAGAACAGTTCCGAAAGGAAGATGTGAGCAGCATATTTAACCATTGTCTGAAATGCATACCGGAGGAACATATGCCTCATCTGATTGTTCTGGAACATCCGCATGAGGACTATATGAACGGATTAATTGCGGTGACCCTCGAAAGCTTGACCTATCATTTGCAGCTAGTAGAAAAACGGAGGTAAAGCCTATTTTGAAAATAAAGAAACAAGCCGTTGCACCCAAAATTGTCCGTAATATGCTGTTTCTCTTATTCGCTCTTCCAGGCATCGCTTTTGCATCTTGGGTATCACGAACACCAACGGTTAGAGACATTCTCGGGGCTTCAACGGCAGAGATGGGAATCATCATGTTCGGACTGGCTGCAGGTTCGTTATTGGGGCTGCTCAGTACTGGCCACATCATCGCAAGAACGGGCGCAAGACCGGTTATCCTCGGAAGTGCACTTTCCATTTTAGCGGGGTTTGTGACGATTGGTATCGGAACGGCTTTTTCATCGAGTATCGTTGTGTTTATTGGATTAGCTATTTTTGGTTGCGGCTATGGAGGTGCAGAGGTTGCCTTGAACGTTGAAGGGGCTGCTGTTGAAAAACGTTTAAATAAGACGCTGCTGCCTGCATTTCATGGTTCATTCAGTGCCGGTACATTTGCGGGAGCATTCATTGGCTCAGCGGCTGCGGCATTAAGGATTCCTATTGCAATGCATTTTGGTGTATTAGCGATTCTGATTGCCGCGGTAACGCTATATCTGTTTCGATTCCTCCCTGAAGATACGGGCAAGGAAAGAAAAGAGGAGGCGGCTGAGTCCAAATCTGCATTTATGCGGCAGCTTGCGGTTTGGAAAGAACGGCGCGTGTTACTTATCGGATTGATCGTGCTCGGCATGGCTTTTGCGGAAGGATCCGCGAATGATTGGCTTCCACTTACCATGGTCGACGGTTACCACGTGGATTCACTAACAGGATCATTTATCTATGGCGTATTCGTCACTGCAATGACGATCGGCAGATTCACGGGTGGTTATTTGCTTGATAAATACGGAAGAGTGCCCGTTTTAAGAGGATGCGCAATTATCGGAGCCTCCGGAATTCTGCTGGTGATATGGGGACAGCATTATCTCGTTGCAATGATTGGCGTCATATTATGGGGACTTGGAGCATCTCTGGGTTTTCCTGTAGGACTGTCCGCTGCGGGTGACGAACCTCGCGGAGCGGCAGCAAGAGTTGGAGCTGTGGCAACTGCCGGATATCTAGCCTTTCTGGTGGGTCCTCCCGGTTTAGGATGGCTAGGAGAGCATGTAGGGCTCTTACATGCGATGATAACGGTCTTCATTGGCGTTGTTATTGCCGGGTTTCTATCGCGGGCTGCATCACCTGCCGAATCGGCAGGAAGGATGAATATGAATAATTGACAGAAGGAAGGATCTTAGAAGATGACAACCAAATCCGAAAAAGAAAAAATGATCAGCGGAGAGCTTTATTTGGCTTCCGACTCCCAGCTTACTCAGGAACGGGATCATGCGCGAAAACTAGTAAGGATTTACAATCAAACAACGGAAACAGAAGTGGAACGAAGAACGCAGCTGCTTAAACAACTGTTTGGATCAACTGGTGAAAATTTGTTTATGGAGCCTAATATCCGTTGCGATTACGGCTACAACATTCATGTCGGGGAAAATTTCTACGCCAATTTCGATTGTACCATCCTTGATGTTTGCGAGGTGCGTATTGGTGACAACTGTTTTATTGCACCGGGAGTTCATATTTATACGGCAACGCATCCTATTCATCCTTTCGAGCGTATTGCCGGACCGGAGTATGGAAAACCTGTTACCATCGGAAACAATGTGTGGATCGGTGGAAGATCTGTCATCAACCCGGGGGTTACGGTCGGGGATAATGTGGTGATAGCCTCTGGATCGGTCGTCACGAAAGATGTAGCTCCAAATACGATCGTAGGCGGGAATCCCGCAAAAATGATCAAACAAATCGAGCTCTGATAGGATACATATCCATTTCGTGCTCGGATGTTCTGGAAAAACGGGTGTATAATAACAATACTAAAAGTAAGCATTGCATAGTATCTCAACAAAGACGCTGTCCATTAGGATGCGTTTTTTGTTTTTTGACAGAAAAATAAAATTCAATCGTTTTTCCGTTCTACCGCGTCTTACTATAAAGAGCTTATCTTTGACTGCTTTTCCACGTACCGATGCAAACAAAGAAAGAAAGGGGGAGATGGTGTATGGTGGAAAATACAATACACGAGGTCAAAGAGGCGAAATGGGATCTGATGAACGAAGAGCAATTCTTTCGATACCTCTCCGGTGAACAGCGCAAACTGTATTCGATTGCCTTTAGTTATCTGCGCAACGAAGCGGATGCCCTGGAAGCGGTACAGGAAGCATCATGCCGGGCTTGGCTGAAACGTAAAAAGCTCAATGACGTTCAGTCCTTCACGCCTTGGCTGATTCGAATTACCATTAACTGCTGCATGGACGAGCTCCGGCGCAAAAAGCGTGTGTTTCCTGTAGAAAAGATGGAGGAAGAACCAGCCCAAGAAATGAAAAGCAGTGATCGGATCGACTTGGAACGGGCTATGGACCGGATGAAAAAGAAGTACAGGCATGTCGTAATGCTGAAATACTACCAGGATATGACGACTGCCGAAATTGCGAGAGTACTGAAAAGACCTGAAGGCACGATCAAAACCTGGCTGCGGGAAGGACTAAAGCAGCTTCGGAATTATCTCTAAGGAAGGAGGCGAGCCGATGGTGCTTGATAAAGAAGAGCGTGTTCTGATGCAGGATGTGAATGACGTGAAGAGGAATGTCGAAGCGATCCGGGAAATAAAAATTACGACTGCCGTTCGCGGCGGTGTATCCAAAGGAAGGAAGCGTGAAATGAGGCGCATCTATAAGTACGGCATTGGCGCGGTCGCTGCCGCAGCGGCGGCGGTTATCATTATATTTGCAAGCATAGGTTCTTCGGCTAATGAAGTTGAAGAAAAGGTGATCCAGACGGCGAGCGCAAACAGCGTTACCGATTTCGAATTGTTCCGTCCGATCGGGCAAAGAGATCAAGGATTTGCAGCGGCGATGGAGCAAGGTCTGTTGAAGCCAATCAAACAGGGTGTGGAGAAAAAGGGCTACCGCGTGGACGTGGCTGGTGCCGTCTCGGACGGGAGGAAGGCCTTTATTATGTTCAGCGTGCAAAATCACACGCAGCATCAGGTGAGTCCTGTCATTGATTCATTGTACTTTGGAGACGTCGAAGCGCCGTCTGCAAAAGCGGAGGCGAAAAGTGTAAGGAACAGTTACCGTATCATGCCTGGAGAAACGGCTTATTATGTATATACCACGAATCTTCTTCCTTCTGTCGATTACAGTAAAGACACGAAGATGAGTGTTAACATATGGGATACCGTTAGTCAAAAATATGAAAAAGGATTAGATATTAAGTTCGATCTCGATACCAAAGCGCTGAAAGATGAGGAACGGATCTATCATCCGAGTGAGACATTGACGGTCGACGGACAAAAAATCAACGTGAGTCAAGTACGATTCACTCCACTAAATACGTACGTAGACCTGGAATATGACAAAGCCAACGACCAACAGATTTTTAAAGTGATCAATCCGGTCGTGATCGGTAAAAGCGGAGATCATACCGAAAAATTATATTATCCGGAAGAAGTATTGAAGGATAATACCAAAGTTACTTTGGTATACAAGAGCAGCCAACTAGATCAACTGGATACGACTTCGCTCAAAGTATTCGGTATCGCTGCAGTGAAAAAGGATCAATTGAAAGTAGTCGTCGATTTGAAGAAAAGAGAGATACTGGCTGCACCGGACGACTTACTACAAATTCTGCCTTCCGATCAGCAAGCAGATGATGAGGAAGTTTATTTCTATCGAAAGCTCGAACAAGCCCAAGTTGCAGAGAGCTTAGGTATGTGGTTAGCCCCCACTTTTACTGATGCAAATGGTAAACAGCATAAGATGCTGTCACCGAAAAGCACAAGTCATAGCGGAACAATATCATCAACAAAAGAAGACACGATGGAAGATGAAACTCCTTATAACTTTGGAAAGGGAGCGTTAAACTATCCGCAACCGCTTACCATCGAGGTCAAGCAGTATTGGGTTCCGATCATGGATTCGCAAACCGTTGAATTGGCCAGTAAGAAGTAGGAAGGCAGAAACTCAAATTTGCTGCTTATTAAATAAAACAACACGCAAAAACCGAATTCTCTATCGGAGGATTCGGTTTTTTTTGCAACGAAGATATCTATTATTGTTCCCAAGTAGGATGTTGCTGGATTTCGCAGCTTTGAACGATTTTGCTTCCAAAATAAAAAATATTCGAATTTTCTTTGGAATGTGTCGATTAGGTCATCCGCCGTTCGTCGTTCTTATAGAGGCAAGGAACTACAATATCAATACTAAATTTTTAATCAAACAAAGGAGAGATTCCATGAACATCGCTATATCCAAAGATGGTACAAAAATCGCGTACGACAAATCCGGCCATGGACCGGCACTCGTTATGGTCGCAGGTGCATTTAGCTACCGAAAGTTTCCCGGACAGATTGAATTGGCCAATCGGCTTGCCGAAAAGCATACCGTTTACAACTATGACCGCCGAGGTCGCGGAGATAGCGGGGACTCGCAAACCTATGCCGTCGAGCGCGAAATCGAGGATCTGGAAGCTATCATTGACGCAGCCGGGGGTTCCGCAAATGTGTACGGATTGTCATCTGGAGCGGTTTTGGCACTCCAAGCTGCGGCGAGAGGATTGAATATTACCCGATTGGTTCTCCATGAACCACCATTCGTTGTCGATCCGGCCGATCATAAGACACCTACGGATTTTGTGGAACATGTGCGCGAATTAATCGCTTCGGATCGCAGGAGCGAGGCCGTCAAATATTTCATGATCCAAGGTATGGGTGTGCCTTCCTTTGTCATTCCTATGATGCGAATGATGCCGGGCGTATGGTCAAGACTGATGTCCGTTGCCCACACCTTACCGTATGATGCCGCACTGCTGGAGGGATTCATGGAAGGTAAGCCGTTATCCAAAGATCAGTGGCCGGGAGTCACGATGCCAACACTTATACTCGAAGGCATCGAAAGTCCGATATCGCTTCGGCATGGCGCGCGGGCTCTGGACGATGTACTCTCCAATGCACATCTCCGAAGCAAGAAGGGACTTGGACATACCAAGAAACTGAATGCGAAGATGATTTCGTCGGAAATTACTCCCTTTTTTGCAGGAGCTTAATCAAGTCGAGCAATCTGCAAGATTTTATTATCATCGTATCCTATCAAGAACTTTTCAAAAAATAATTTGGTATGTATGTCGATTTAATCGGAATCGATTCGTTGTATGAGTAGAAGCAGGCGATTCATGATCCTGTTCCATGACAGAGTCGCTTGCTATCAAAGATAATGGAGGTTTACTTATATGAGATTCATGATGATTGTCAAAGCTACAACGGATTCCGAGGCAGGAGTATTGCCAAGCCAGGAACTTATCGATGCCATGCAGAAGTATAACGAGGAATTGGTAAAAGCCGGCGTATTGCTCGCTGGAGACGGCCTTCATCCAAGCTCTACGGGAATTCGGATTTCCTATCCGGAGCCCGGGGGAAAGCCGAAGATGATGGATGGACCCTTCACGGAGGCTAAGGAGATGATCGCCGGATATACTCTAATAGAAGTGAAATCCAGAGAAGAAGCTGTTGAATGGGCACTGCGCATGCCCGATCCTCACGGGTATGGACAGGGCGAGATTGAGCTTAGACAGGTATTCGAAGCCGAAGATTTGACAGATAATCCGGAATCACTGGCAAAAGAAGCTGCGCTCCGCAAACAGGTTGAGGCACAGAAAAACGCATAATGTTACACCTATGATAAATACCTTACACGGATGTACGGTTGGGCCGAATTCAGAATTTATAAGGATACGGCCCCGGTATGATGAATCTACCCGACAGGGAATGAATGGATTAACACTGATGATGTATTAACGGAAATGGAATTATGTAAACTACCTGATATGATGAATGTATACCGGTGTATATAAGTAAACAACCTCGCCTTTAGATGTATCATCTTTGGTCGAGGTTGTTGCTGTTTACGTACTTATTTCATGGTGATGGCGATTCGTTCATCCGCAGCGATCCATTCTACCGTAGCACCCAGCTTTTCGCTAATAAATCGAAGCGGCAAGTACACTGTTCCATTCAGATTAAACGGTTTATTCTCAAGCTTGACAGGGACATTGTCCAGCGTTGTATCTCCCGTTTTCACGTTGACACGGATGGTGAGTGACGGTTGATCCTTACCTTTACGGGTCACCGTCGCCACTTTGTTTTTTTCATCGAATGTAATTTCAGCTCCCAGTTTTTCGAATACGGATCGAAGCGGGACGAAATTTTGGTTGTTTTTCGTAATGACGCCGCTTGTTAGTCCTACATTCTCTCCGTTTAGGAAAATGGAAATCGGCTTTTGAACCGGAACCGGTTCTCTAACCATAAATTCGTAGCTACCATTACCGAGCTCGGCATTTTTGTTGATGCCCCAGCCCCAGAGAGATCCGTCCGTTTTTTGCATTATGATATGCCTTGGGCCATTTTGAATGGATGCTACATCGCTTGCGACGAGCGAGAAACTTATATCGGAGGGCATATCCACCTGTCCGATCGAAGTCATGTAGACGCGGTGATCCGAAGTTAAAACAACTAAAGACCGTTCAACGATAGAAGCATCCTGGACATTGTTAACTCCCTTCAGCAATATGGGGTCCTGATGTTCATTTAATGTCGTAAAGTCGGATACACCTGTGATCGTGGCTCCCCAGAACCATAAGCGCTGCTGGTTGTCGATGGCCAGGGACGAATAGTGGTCATGCTTGATGCTCTTAATGTTGCTTAATGATTTAATGGGGGTCGCCGTAACCGCGCTTGGGAACTCTTCAGTTTCGCTGTATTTTTCCGGCCAAGTCCATACGGTACCGTCCTCCTTGAGCGCTATGTTATCCTCAATCTGAGTCACATGTTCGAGACTTGGCACGGGTGCGAATGACTGCAACGTTTCATTCGCATACCAGACCGTCCCATCTTGCTTTAAAAAGATAAAGCGAAGATTGCCCTTCTTATCATTGTATTCGTATGTTCCCTTAATCTCTGCCACATGATCTATGCCTTCGACTTGCTCAAAATGAGTGCGGTCCCATCCATCGTTCGTTTTGACTGAAGTATATACCTTGCCTTCTGTATCCCAAGCAAGCGTTCTTCCGTTTTCATACACATCCACGATATGGCTTAATCCTTGAACAGGTAGTATTTTGACCGTAGGGGTCGGATAAGCGGATTGCCATAACCATACGGATTGGTCCTTTTTCTGAAAATATCCGTTACCCCAAGAATCCGCTACATCTGACACCTCGGAGATCTGAGTGGGTACGGGACGCTGCCAACCCCAAACCCAATAACTTCCGTCTTTTTTGATCAGCGAATCTGCATGATACGTAGCGATATCGGATGAAGATGAAGTATCAGCAAATGCCACCCTTGCATGAACGGCTAACGATATTCCGACTATAAAACTTAAAGCTATCGCGCTTTTTCTCATAGCTTTTCAGAACTCCTCTTATTAAATTGAATTGAACTATTTGGCTAACTGAATTCATTGGAACATTACCAATATTTAGACGCAGCGAGAGTGGGATAAGTTTCCTTTTTATGAAAAACTGTGGTTAATGTCTAGAATTAAGATGAATAATATGCGGGATATGCAAAAAGGACTCTATCCGGAAGTCAATCACTTGACGCACCTAAATAGGGTCCTTTTTCATTTTTGACTAAAGCTCAGGTGGATGAATTATCACTTGAAGGCGAGTTTATATGGTGAATTTGATTTTCAATGACTGTACTGGCTTTTTCTAGAAAATTCGAAATAAAAGTAAGCTCTTCATCCGTATAGGAGGAAGCGAGGGCAACCATCGCGTTGTGCAGTGGGATGTACGTGTTGCTGACTTCTTCTTTTTGTTCGTATTGTGGAACGATGATGACTTTGCGCCGATCCTTCGGATCATTTTGCCTGCGAACATATCCGATTTTTTCAAGACGGTCAATTAATTTCGTGATGCTTCCGGTTGTTAGCCCTGTTATTTTGGACAACTCTCCGGCAGTGATCGGGCCTTTCTCACGCAAAACATCGACGGGGATGTAATCGTTATTGGATAATCCGAGAGAGGTGGATACATTTTGTTGGTATAGCACCGTTCGGGTACCCAACCCTCGCATGAGCGAGACAAAATGTTCCTGCAAGTCTGATGTTTGAACTTGCTTTTGGCTTGACATTAGACAAACCTCCTTGTTAAAATTAAAATATCTTGATAGGGAAGATAAATACCAAGCGAGATACTTGACGAGGAATCAATCAAGCAAGTTCATTTTATCGAATACATTTAATATTTGCAAATGGACATACAGAGAGTAGGTAAATTACTTGCTTTAGCGGATGTAGCCCATTTTGCAGTGAGGAGGATATATATGAAAGAAACCATCGTGATTAAGGGTGCCAGAGAAAATAATCTCAAGAATATCTCGCTTTCCATACCTAAATATAAGCTTGTTGTTCTGACAGGACCATCGGGATCTGGTAAATCGACGCTGGCCATGGACACATTGCAGCGCGAATGTCAGAGACAGTATCTGGATTCCATGGGAATGATGTCGGATGCGATCAGCAAACCCAAAGTCGAGTCCATTGAAGGGTTGTCCCCATCCATTAGCGTTGGACAGCATGTCACGAATCGTAATCCGCGTTCAACGGTGGGCACTGTGACGGACTTGTATACGTATGTACGTTTTATCTTTGCAAGATTGGGCGAGCGTATTTGCCCTCATTGCAGCGGCAGGATCTTGCCTTCTTTTGAACCTGTAGGCTTGCTCATGGAAGAAGATGAGGAGATCGATCGTCAAACAACGAGTTGTCCACATTGTGGAGAGAAGCTGGAAAAACTGGGTATGTCCCACTTTTCCTTTAACAAGCCGGAGGGTGCTTGCGAAGCATGCAGCGGACTGGGGCATGTGGCAACGATAAATGAGGCAGCGGTATTTCATCCTGAACTCAGCTTGAGCGAAGGTGGGGTTGCTTCGCTGAATGGCGTCCATCGCGATATTCAGACACGCATATTAGTAGCGGCTGGTAAACATTTCGGATTTGAGTTCGATCCGGATCAGCTCTTGAAGGACTACGGCCCAATTCAGCGTGACTTGCTGTATTACGGTGTTGAGAGTGAAGCATTCAAGCGTCATTATCCGGATGTCAAACCAATTCAAGGGACCAAGTTCGAAGGGGTCATACCTGGATTATGGCGTCGTTATAAGGAAAAGGAAGGGGAGGCTGGAAGCCAAGAGAAAGAGGGCGGTTTTTTCCATGAGACGCTTTGCCCTGAATGCCACGGAGCTCGCTTGAAAAAAGAAGTTCGTCTTGTGGAGGTAGCGGGCTCATCCATATCTGAAGTTTCAGACTGGTCGCTAGGCGAAGTATACGATTGGACGAAACGCTTACAGGAGGAACAGCCTCCGGAAGCCCTTCATGTGATTGAGCCGATTCATGATATGCCTAAAAGATTAAAGCGGATTTTGGATGTCGGGTTAGGCTATCTTTCCTTGAACCGTCAGACCGTCACATTATCCGGAGGAGAAGCACAACGGCTGCGGCTTGCATCATTGCTTGGTTCTGGTCTTACCGGTGTGCTCTATATTCTGGATGAACCGACTACGGGACTTCATCCCCGGGATACCTCAGGTCTCATTCGAGTGCTTCAAGATCTGCGTGATCTAGGCAATACGGTGCTCGTCATTGAGCACGATATCGAGATGATGCGTGCGGCAGACCATGTCATCGATATCGGACCAGGTGCCGGATTGAACGGGGGGAACGTCGTTGGAGAAGGCAGCCTGGAGGATTTGATGTCCAGCGAGCTATCGGTTACGGGGGCCTATTTGAGAGAAGAAAGCGTCAAAGCTCCGGTACGCCAGCGCAGGAAAGGGAACGGCCAACAGATCACAATCCTGGAGGCAAAGATTCGCAATATCGATATCCCGTCTGTTTCTTTTCCGCTGGGATGTCTAGTGGCCGTAACCGGAGTTTCGGGCTCAGGCAAATCCACGCTTGTCTTTGATATTCTTGCACAAGCACAGTCCAAAGAACAAGAATTGTCCGGGTGCAAGGAAATGAAGGGACTCCAGAACATCGGAGATATCGTAACCTTCGACCAAACACCGATGGGCCGAGTCCAGCGCTCCAACGTTGCGACGTATACAGACGTGTTCACACATTTGCGAAAACTGTTTGCCGGCTTGCCGGAGGCCAAAGATCGAAACCTGACTACCAAACACTTTTCGTTTAATACGCCTGGTGGTCGTTGTGAGACATGTCAGGGCTTAGGCGTTCTTACTGTCGATATGAACTTCCTTCCGGATCTGGAGGTCAAGTGTCCTGACTGCAAGGGAAGACGGTTTTCCGACGAGGTCCTTGAGGTTCAGTACAAAGGCTTGTCGATCTCGGATTTGCTGAATATGTCGGTGCAGGAGAGCCTTCCAATCCTCAAGGATGAGACCAAAATGGCAGGCATCATTGAAATGCTGTGCGAGGTGGGGCTTGGTTACCTTCAGTGGGGTCAATCCGTCAAAACCCTTTCCGGCGGTGAAGGTCAGCGAATCAGATTGGCCAAAGAGCTCAGCAAGCCATCCAAAAACCATACGCTGTACCTCCTGGATGAGCCGACAACCGGTCTCCATCCGTCTGACATTAGACAGCTTCAGGTCTTGCTGGATAAACTCGTCGATACGGGAAATACCGTAGTTGTCGTCGAGCACAGCCTGGAATTGATAAGGGAATCGGACTGGGTTATAGATATTGGTCCGGAAGGCGGGGCGGAAGGAGGGAAGCTTGTAGCGGAAGGAACACCGGAACAGGTTGCAGAAGTGAAGGCTTCTTATACCGGAATGTTCTTGAAACAGATCCTTGCCGAGGGAATCTAAAAGTAGATTTGACGTTCAAGAAAGAAATTGCGGAAACAGTGGAGGGAACAATAGAAAATGGCAAAGAAAAATAATGTAGTTGTGATCATCGTGGCATTATTGCTGGCCACGCTTATGGCTTCGATGGATAATACCATCGTATCCACGGCCATCGGTACCATCGTCGGGGACCTGGGGGGCTTCGATAAATTAATGTGGGTGACTTCCGCTTATATGATCGCAGAAATGGCGGGCATGCCGATTTTCGGTAAACTATCCGATATGTATGGCCGCAAGCGATTCTTTATTTTCGGTATTATCGTATTTATGGCTGGTTCAGCCCTATGCGGCACTGCGGATTCTATTATACAGCTTAGTATTTACCGGGCTATACAGGGGATTGGCGGCGGAGCTCTCGTGCCGATCGCATTCACGATTATGTTCGATGTGGTTGCTCCGGATAAACGGGGCAAGATTGGTGGATTATTTGGAGCCGCATATGGTATTTCCAGTATTTTCGGTCCGCTTTTGGGTGCATATATTACGGATTATATCCATTGGTCCTGGATTTTCTATATTAACTTACCGGTAGGCGTGATTGCCTTCTTCATGATTGTCTTCTTTTACAAGGAATCCGTTGAGCATTCCAAGGAAAAAATCGACTACTTTGGCGCTTTCACGCTTGTAGCTTCCATTTTGTGCCTGATGTTCGGACTTGAGCTTGGCGGGAAGGAGTACGCTTGGAACTCTGGTATGATCATCGGTTTGTTCGCAGCTTTTGCCGTGCTTTTGGTTGGTTTTATTTTCATCGAACGCCGTGTGGAAGAGCCCATCATCACCTTTGGCATGTTTAAGAACCGTTTATATTCGACAAGCAATATCATGGCTATATTTAGCGGTGCAGCGTTTATTACGGCTTCGGTCTACATTCCTATCTTTATTCAAGGCGTATTTGGCGGCTCGGCTACTAGTTCGGGACTGGTTCTGCTTCCCATGATGGTCGGTTCCGTGATTACAGCAGCAGGCGGCGGTTTCTTGCTGGCTAAGTTCAATTATCGTTCCATCATGATATCGACGTTGGTACTGCTTCTTGTCGGTATGGGTCTGCTTACCACGTTAACGACCGATACTCCGCGCTACCTGGTCACCATTTATATGATTTTAGTCGGTCTTGGGATTGGTTCGTCGTTCTCCGTGCTGAGCAATGCGGCGATTCATGGATTCACGGCAAGACAGCGGGGGTCCGCAAGTTCGACGCTTAGCTTCACGCGGGAGCTGGGAATGACCTTGGGCATTACGGTATTCGGCATTATTCAAAGTCATGTGTTTACCAAGAATCTGTCCACCGTGTTCGCCGGTGGCGGCGCAGCGCCGGAAGGCGTCAATCTTAGTGATCCGAGTAAAATCCTGACTCCGGGAACACGTGAAAATATCCCGGCTCAAATTTTGGATAAGATTACAGATGCGCTGTCTTCATCTCTGGTTCATACGTTTGCTTGGGCTATCATTCCGTCCGTTATTGCTCTTGTAGCCGCATTTGCCATGAGCAAGGAGAAGTTCGACCCGGCTTCCGAGCTGGAAGAATATACGGCAGCACATTAATAGAACTTATTAACGAAATGGATGGGTCGAATGGATGGACAAATGGATGGTGTCACAGGCCTGACAATTCATTATAATGAGACATGTTTTAACAGGAACCCATTTAGGAGGGGGAACATGCTCGGATTATTGATCATGGCCATTATTGTGATGGCAGCCGGTTTTGTCGCAACGATGATGATAGGCCAATCCAAAAGCAATAAAAAAGCAGACCCGAAATATTTTCAGCACACCGGGAAAAAGTGGATGCGTCTTAGTGGAATATATATTGCCTGCATCGTTATTCTGGCAATCATCACGATCGTTGTTTGGAAAGCGTAAATCATGATAATTAAAAACAACCGCAGAAGCGCATGCTCTGCGGTTGTTTTCAGTTGAAGGAAGTCCTAAACCTTTGTCATGCATTTATTTGATAAGCTCTCGTAGTGCTTCCGCAAAGGCTGCAATACCAGGGCCGATATCCTCCTCTTTTGCCCGGGCAAAAGTAAATCGGACATAACCTGAATCGGAACCATATACGCTGCCCGGCACGAATACAACCCCTTTTTTTATTCCTTCTTCCAGGAGCTTGGCATCATTAACTTCAGGTACCAGCTTGCACCACATATGTATTCCGCCCTGGGGAATGTTGTACTGAATGAGGCCCGGAAGCTCTTTTTGCAGGGCTTCGATCAGCAGATCACGCTTATAACGAAGCTGCATTCGCAGACGGTTCAGCTGGGGCTCAAAATGAGACGATATCAAAAACTGCGCCGCCACTTGTTGCGGTATCACGCTGAGTCCAAAATCCATTTGCTGTCTGGCATCCGCCAGCCGTTCCACAATGGCATGCGGAGCAACCATCCATCCGATGCGCAGCCCAGATGCGACGATTTTGGAGAAAGAACCAATGTAAATGATATTGCCATGCGGATCTACCGATTTGAGCGGGGGACAAAATTCACCTTCATAATCCGTTAGGCTATAAGGATCATCTTCCACAATGGGAAGACCCAGTTCACTTGCGATCTCGAGCAATTTGTTCCGTCTCTCATCAGTAAGGAAAGTTCCCGTTGGATTCTGATAATTAGGATTCGTGAAAATCATCTTGATCCGGTGCTTCTTGTACAACGTTCGGATATCCTCCGGTCGAACGCCATCACGATCAACGGGCAGCCTGAACAATCGGAGTCCCGCGGATTGAAACATCGGCAAAGAATAGCAGTAGGAAGGATCTTCGATGGCTACGGCATCTCCAGGAGACAGAAGACACTGCGTAATCAAGAATAACGACTGTTGGGAGCCAGATGTAATCAGGATGGACGACTCCGTCGTTTGGATTCCGCGGTATTGATCAAGATAGGCAACAAGTGCCTGCCGAAGCGGTATGTATCCTTGTGGATTGGCGTAACCAAGGTATGAGGTATAATGATGCTCATCCATCAACATTGCGATTTCGTTCATGGGCGATAAGTCGCCGGAAAGCTCTCCGCTCGCAAAGTCGATCATGGAAGGGGTCTGGCTCAGCGCTTCACGGATTCTGCGTAGGAACGGAACGTTAGGAAGGAAGCTTCCGCCTTCGGCATATCTCTTCCAGTTCGGGGTATGCCTAGGCGTAGCGCCCCATTTATACTGGCTTACCCGTGTTCCGCTACCAGAACGGCTTTCGATGATACCCATGGATCTGAGCTCGGCGAAAGCCAAAATAACGGTGCTCCGGTTTACCCCTAATTGTTCAGCTAATTTTCGTTCGGACGGAAGCAAGCTCCCTGGCGGAAATTCACCATAAGAGATTTTCTGTTCAAGATGATCGGCGATTTGTTCGTACAGAGGTTTTTGACTTTGACGATCTGGCTTCCACATATATACACTTCCTTGAATGGCAACTAAATTCATAACGGCGATATTAATGATAACATGGATTTCTTGGGAAAAGGATATCGGTGTAACTTCTATCAGAGCATCATATTTTTAATATACCATTTCTATCTAAACTTTTATAAAAGCGAAATTCGGAGTATAATGGCTCGTTGTGCCTATGCTTATTTGAAGTTGTCTATGAACGTGAGTAAAATATTAATGATAGTGTAAGTCACTTCGAAGGTCTGTTAGACATCGGAATCATAGAGGTAAGGAGGATGGGGCTTTAATGAACAAGCGATTCACCCCTAAAAACGGACCTATATTCCTATTCAGCTTTATCCTGCTCTTGAAAAGCGCGGTAGCGTGGTTCGTCGTATTTGACGAAGGACTCAACTGGAGCATGGTGTTCACTGAAATTCCGTTTTTTATTATCGTGTTTAGTTTAATTGAGTGGTTCGCCACGAAACGAAAGATCCTATATTATATGATCGCGAATCTATGTATCACGTTAATCTATTTTGCCGTCCTCATGTATTACAAATACTATGGCGTCATTGCCACCTACCATGCCTTGCAGCAAGTGGACAAAGTTACAAAGGTAGGAGAGAGCACCTATTCGCTCATTACACCTTATTATCTGTTTATTTTTGTGGATATCGTGTTTTTCCTTTTCTTCATGTTCCGTCCAAAATACATTGCCAGATGGAAGGAAAGAGGCTCTAAACGAATGAACCGGATGGTTCTGATCGTCATTTCCGCTATCTCGTTCGGACTGTGTATTTTTAACATCTGGCCGAACCACGCTAGCATGAGTGAGATCAAAAAAGCTGAGAGCATGGGCATTCTTAACTACGAGGTGTATACCTTATTTGCGGATACGACGGAGAAGGAAGAGATCATTCCATCCGATGAGATTTCGCAGCAAAAGATTGATGATCTGAAGGGCATGGTAACGCCGGAATCACCGAAATATTGGGGCGTTGATCAAGGCAAAAATCTGATCGTGGTACAAATGGAATCCTTCCAAAACTTTTTGATCGGACTTACCCTTGATGGCCAGGAGATCACGCCAAATCTGAACAGGCTGGTAAAAGAGAATACGTATTTCAGCAATTTTTACACCAACGCAGGTCAAGGAACGACCTCGGATGCCGAGTTTGCCGTGAATACCTCATTTTACGTGCCTAAAAATGAACCTGCGACTTCATCGGATTATATGAAAAAAGCACTCCCGAGCCTGCCGAAATTACTAAGCGGGAATGGCTATAACACGGCAACTTTCCATACAAACAGTGTTGATTTCTGGAACCGGACGGATCTTTATAAAGCCATTGGATTCGACAAATATTACGACCAGTCCTTTTATGGCGATGATGACCATATTGCTTTTGGATCTTCGGATGAAGTATTGTTCGCCAAAACCGTACCGGAACTAACCAAAATCGATGCCGAGAAGAAACCGTTTTATGCCATGGTCATTTCCATGAGCGCGCATCATCCATTCCGTATACCGGAAGAGAAGTACAAAATGAAGCTTCCCGAGGCTTACGAAGGAACATTGCTTGGGGACTATATCCGTGCACAGAATTATGCGGATTATGCGATGGGTCAATTTTTGGATGGACTGAAGACTAGCGGAATATGGGATGATAGCCTGGTTGTCTTTTATGGAGATCACCAAGGCGTGCCGATGTATACCCTCGGAAGCAAAGAACGGAACTTGATGGAAGAGCTCATTGGGCATGAGTATGGCTACGCAGACATGTTCAACATTCCGTTCATTGTCCATTCGCCGAGCGGCGAACTTCCTGCCAACATCGAACGGACTGGCGGTCAGGTTGATATTTTACCCACGGTCGCGAACCTGCTTGGAGTTTCGGTCACGCAGCAGCTGCATTTTGGCGAGGATCTTCTGAATCAAGAGACGAATCTGATCCCGCTCAGACACTTTTTGCCGACAGGCTCATTCATAAACGACACAAGCATCTATGTGACAGGTAAAGCATATGCGGATGGAACCAACTACAGCTTAAACGACAATTCCATGACGAAGGATGGATCGACCGAAGCGCAATTTACGTCAGCCCAGCGGTTGCTAAACATATCGAACAGCTATATATTGCAGCTGCCGGATCAACCCTAATCTTGAACTATGAAGCATCGCGTGAAGCAAATACATGAATAAGCAAAAACGACAAACCTTGAAAAGACTATTTTCAGGCTTGTCGTTTTTATTTTTCCTAAGGAAGGATGAGGCAGGTTCTGGAATGCTTGGATGGAAATCATATGCTTTCGATCGCAGCTTACAAACCTGTAAGGTTAGCGTAAGCAACTTGAATAGGATGACAGATCATTTCCCTATATAATGTGAGAATAGCATTCGAGATACACTCAAAAAAATGATAGTGAAGGAATAAGGGAGGAACGGTTGTGGAAGAAAAACAAAATAATTTTCTAACCATTTTAATCATATTGTTGATTGTTTATTTGCTGTACATGGCGTTCGGAAGAGTGATGGATGGAGCTGTGCATGCGGGTGAGCATTGGTTTGGTTTTATTAGAAATGCATTTTCCCGGATACTAAACTAATCCCAGCAGAAATTTCGATCGAAGGAGCTTGTATGGACGCAAAGCAGCGTAAGTGGATCATGATAGCAACGCTTCTTTATAGTGTGTTGATATTATATTTTATGTTTCTAGGCTTTGGTAGAATCGGTGCATCGCATGATGTAGACAACTATACATTCATTACTATTCCAGATGAATTTTTAAAGTTTCCCAAGATGTATGATTTTCGGCATTTAACGCTCATGGATTGGGTCGGCTTGGGAAATCTAGCCGCATTCATGCCATTCGGCATCATGATTCCGTTATTGTACGGTACTCGGTTCTTCAAGTTCATTAGTATATTCTTCTTGTCCATTCTTGTGCTGGAGACGCTTCAAATGCTGACTTACTTAGGCAGCTTCGATATTAACGATGCAATTCAGAATTCCATTGGCGCTGCTGCAGGTTTCGCTGCCTATAAAATCGGCTTTCGATCAAATAAGATATTCAAAAACCTTATGACTACAGGTGCATCCGCCGTTATTCTCGCGGTCGGTGTTTTGGGGTTGTCGGAGATGGCAGATAAAGCCTTTTTCAACAAAATTGAAAGTCCTGCACAGGGATTGAATGAAATGGAAGAAAGAAACGGCAATACGTCTGTGGGTACAGAGCTGCATGATTTTACCATTGGCGGCGAAAAGGTTGTGCCCCATATAAACGTTTATACTAGTCAGGGTAAAGATTTCGAAAAATACACTTATGCATTGGGGAATAAAGAAACGATGATTTCCGGTTATTACGGTACTAAGAATCCTAAGGATCCGAAAGCCGGGGCAACCCTATCTTGGGATGGAAATGAAATTTCTCTCTCCGAAGTATGTCGTCCTATGGATAATGAAGATAATCAACCTTGCTCCTTTGAATTTCCACTGAACAGGGTCAAAGAGCTTACAATAACGATTGAACCGGATGCAATGCTATGGGATGTAACGGTTAAGAGAATGAAATACTGGTGGAATTAGTGCTTCGTTCGAAGGAAGACAACTCGTTGAATTCCCGGTCTGACCCGGTATAATGGTCCGGCAAAGAAAAAAAATGTTTACCTCGGCGCGTTTTTTTTATATTATAGTCAGTAATATCAAATGCGACGAAGAGAAGAGTAAATAAATGAATTCTTTTACAGAGAGCTCCGCCAGCTGAAAAGGAGTAAGGAATTGTTTATTGAACAAAGCCTCAGAGCAGCACCTCGGAACCTTTTTAATCAAGGGGATGTCGTGCCAGGAGCTCCTGTTACAGAGCTAGAGTATAAATTCATGACATGGTCATGACGTACTCGAAGAGGCGAATATGGCGACATATTGGCGAATCTGGGGTGGTACCACGAGCATACAATCTCGTCCCTAAGACTACGGTCTTGGGGGTGGGATTTTTTATTGTGTCTTTAGGAAAAATGCTGCATACATGTAAGATGGGAACACGAAGCCGGATGGAATGATTATTTAGACGAAAATCACTGCATACCGAATCCATGATAACGGATGATTGGTATTGCGATGAACATAATGCCATATTGAAAGGATTTGAAGATCATGTCAGAAAAACTTAAAGTGGGTATTGTCGGAGGAACCGGCATGGTAGGTCAACGTTTTGTTCAATTGCTCGATGAGCATCCCTGGTTCGAAGTAACATCCATTGCAGCCAGCAGCAGCTCGGCAGGCAAAACCTATGAAGAATCCGTACAGAACAGATGGAAGATGGCCGGTCCCATCCCTGAAAAAGTAAAAAACATCATCGTTCAGGACGCTTCGAAAGTCGAAGAGGTTGCCGCCGATGTCGATTTCATTTTCTGCGCGGTTGATATGAAAAAGAACGAAATTCAAGCGTTGGAAGAGGCGTATGCCAAAACGGGAACGCCCGTGATTTCCAATAATTCGGCTCATCGGTGGACGCCGGACGTTCCAATGGTTATTCCGGAGATTAATCCAGGGCATTTGGAAGTGATTGAAGCGCAGAGAAAACGTCTGGGCACGGAGACCGGATTCATCGCGGTTAAACCGAATTGCTCCATTCAGAGCTATGTTCCGGCACTCCATGCTTTGCTTGATTTCAAACCTACGCAAGTGGTTGCATCGACCTACCAGGCGATATCCGGAGCAGGCAAGAACTTTACCGATTGGCCGGATATGCTGGATAATGTCATCCCGTATATCGGCGGAGAGGAAGAGAAAAGCGAGCAGGAGCCGCTTCGTATTTGGGGCAATGTAGTGGATGGCGAGATCGTGAAAGCAAGCTCCCCGCTCATCACGACGCAGTGTATTCGTGTTCCGGTTACGGATGGACATTTGGCGACTGTATTCGTATCGTTCGAGAACAAACCTTCCAAAGAAGAAATTCTTGCTCGCTGGAGCCAGTTCCAAGGCCGTCCACAGGAATTGGGATTGCCGAGCGCGCCGAAGCAGTTCATCACGTATTTTGAAGAAGAGAACAGACCGCAGACCAAACTGGACCGTGACATCGAGCACGGCATGGGCGTATCGGTGGGAAGACTGCGCGAAGATTCCATCTACGATTTCAAATTCGTAGGCCTATCTCATAATACGCTGCGCGGCGCTGCCGGCGGTGCTGTTCTGATCGCTGAATTGCTCAAGGCTGAGGGATATATTCAAGCCAAATAAGAACCCATGCGAGTCTTTAAAGAACGGACGGATGTCGCAATATTCCTGAACAGGGGTATTGCGGCATTTTTTAATCAAATCTGTACGGGGAGGTAGAAAGATGAATCATGTTTTCCTAACAAAGCCCACGTTGAACCTCAAGAACGAATATTTCGATTTTTATACGGAATGGAAAGAAAGCGGAGAAGATATGGTTCCGTGGGTCATTAGCAGAGATCCTCAAGATTTTGAGGCGATGTTAGACTGGCTTGATAATCATGCTAGAGGGATAGATTTACCGGAAGGCTGGGTTCCTGATTCAACGTTCTGGTTGGTCTCCGCAGATCAAAAAGTAATCGGTGCGGTTAATATCAGGCATGAATTGAACGATTTCTTGATGAATGAAGGCGGGCATATCGGTTATGGAATTCGTCCTTCTGAAAGAAGGAAAGGATATGCAACACAGTTGCTGGCATTATCTCTGGCAGAAGCTAAAACGTTAGGTATCGATAAAGTACTGGTCGTATGCGACGAAATCAATGTCGGCTCGGAAAGAACCATCATCAATAATGGCGGAGTACCTGATCAGGATTATGTTGAAGAGAACGGAAATGTTATCAAGAGATATTGGATCGACATTCATGGATAGGAGCATTGACCATGTATCGTAAATTAAGTTCAACCGAGTTGGACTCCCTTTTATGCACGATCAATCGGGACCAGCATTTTTTGTATTATTCATACCTGACTTGCCGCAGGCCGAATACCGCTCATTACGGGCAATTTACGGAGAGCGGAGAGCTCTTCGGAGTCTTGGCTTATCTCAGGGGTCTTCCGTTCCATGCATTTTCGGTGTATTCCCTTCATGAGTCGTTTGATCTGCAGTCAATGATGGCGTTCATGAAGGAGGAGCTTCAGTTGCCTGATGGCGCCGTGGGCAGCTTTATTCTGAACGAAGAAGAAATGGACGTTTTCTCTCGCCAGATCGAGATCTCTGGCTCTCCCAAAAAACTGCTTCTCATGAAGCATGTCCATCAGGAAGCGCTGCCGTCAAGGGACGAAAGGGTTATTCGATTGCAGCCGTCTTCCTATGGGCTAATTGAGACCAAGATGGCAGAACTGCAGACCATGGCTTTTACCAAAGAAGAATTGAATCATCCTTTTTATGGCGTGATGAATCATGATGAACTCATAGCCGTGGGAGGATACCACATCTTTAGTGAAAATTACGTCGAGCTCGGAAATATCGGAACAGATGCAGCTTGGAGAAGAAATGGGTATGGAAAGTCGGTTTGTACGGAGCTGACACGATCGGGCAGAGAGGTTACGCCACATGTATACTTGAATGTCCTGGAGGGAAATGTCGGGGCGATCCAGCTCTATCAATCAATTGGATACGAACCCATTTGCACCCAATACATAGTAGAATTTGTGATAGGGAGCGGACCGCGAGAATATCAAATTTGATTATAGCAGCCATTAGGCTGCTATTTTTATTTTCAACATAGGGCTTGCAATTATTGTGAGAAGTGTAAGATTATAAGAACATCTGTCCTTTTAATAGTACGACAAACCAGAGAAATGCAATATACGGGGGATACGGGAATGGCAAAGATATTGGTAGTCGAAGATGAAAAGCCGATTAGCGATTTGATTACGATGAATTTAAAGCTTGTGGGGCATCAGTTTTTTAAAGCTTTCAGCGGGGCTGAGATGGGGCCTATTTTGGATCGGGAGAAGATTGATCTGATATTGTTGGACGTGATGCTGCCTGATTTGAATGGTTTTGAAGTCATGAAACGTTATCGGCACCTCAATGTTCCGGTGATTTTTATTACTGCCAAGGATTCATTAGTGGACCGTATTACGGGGTTTGAACTTGGCGCGGATGATTATATCATTAAACCATTTGAAATTTTGGAGCTGCTGGCGCGCATTAATGTGGTTTTGCGCCGAAACGCCCGGGAACATGACGGATTTATAGCCGGAGACGTGGATGTCCATTTGGCTGCCAGGAAGATCTACAAGAGTGGACAACCAGTGGAACTGACTGCAAGAGAGTTTGAGCTGCTGGAGGTTTTGATTCAGAACAGAAATATTGCATTATCCAGGGAAAAGCTGCTCGAACTGGCTTGGGGATATGAATTCGAAGGAGATACCCGTACCGTGGACGTACATATCAGTCAGCTGCGCAAAAAACTAGGATGGGAAGAACAAATAAAAACCATTTACAAGCTTGGTTACCGTCTGGAAGCGGAGGGGTGAGCCATGAGATTTTGGCAGAAAACGCTGTTGGTTATGCTGTTCTTATTCATTCTGACCCTGGATATTAGCGTCATTATGATTATGAACAAAAGCTGGAAGCTAAACATGGAGAGAGAGATGCAGCGTGCTTCCAGTGAGCAGGCATTAATTGCCAACAATATTTACGAAAATTTGAATTCCGTCAAATCACGGGGAATCTCCATTAACGATAACGTATTGTTTGATGTTGCGCACTCTTACGCGGATTATTATCGGCAGCAGGGGATCACGTTACAACTGTGGGATCAGGGGCACTTGGTGTATTCTGACGATTCCGCTGCACAGGACATTACCGGAATACGAAACGAGAAGACAGAAGAACAAACGGTACGAGAAGCGGTCATATCCAATGAGCTACCGTCCCCGTACAATCATCTGTTGTTGACATACCGCCGGGATATCGGAGAGCTGTATGCCAAAAAGGCGGAATTAAATCGTTATTTTGTTTACATCAATTTTATCGCGAGTCCGATTCTGGTTATTTTGCTCTTTGTCTTGATCCGGCAGTTAACGAAACCGCTTAGGCAATTGTCCAATACGACGAAAAATATCGCAGAAGGAAATTATGGCGAGCGGGTGACATTAAAGAACAACGATGAATTTGGGGAAGTGGCGCAAAACTTCAATCGAATGGCCGAAGCCGTGCAGCTTCATGTAACCGAGCTTTCTGCTATGGCTGAGGAAAAGCAAAGAATCGTCGATAACCTGGCACATGAATTGCGAACCCCCCTGACAAGCATGCAGGGCTTTGCCCAATATTTGAATTCCGCCAACATTGGCGAGGAAGAACGAATGACGGCCAGTGGATATATCTGGAGCGAAACACTGCGCTTGAAGAACTTGGTCTTTAAGCTATTGGATCTATCCATTCTTAGTCATCAGTCCGTGGAACGAACAAGAGTATCGGTTAGTGAATTGTTCGAATCCGTTCGGCAGACGGAGCAGAAGAATTTGGAACTGGCCGGTATCGGTCTTGTTCTTCATTCCGAAATTGACAGTGTATGGGGAGATCAGGATCTCCTGGGTTCTTTTCTCGTGAATTGTATTGAAAATGCAATTCATGCCTCGTCCGAAGGTTCCGAAATTAGACTGAGTGCATATGAACAGAATTCCGCAGTAATTCTGGAAGTGCGCGACTTTGGGAGAGGGATGTCACCGAAGCATGTGAAGCAGGTATTTGAGCCATTCTACCGAGTGGATAACGCCCGTTCAAGGGAGCATGGGGGTGCTGGTCTGGGGCTATCCTTATGCCGTCAAATCGCGGAGGCGCATCAAGCGGAGCTGTCCCTCGAATCCGAGGAGCATATCGGAACCAGCGTCAAAATGATTTTACAACTTCATAACAATGCGCTTCTTACTCTATAACATGATTCAGTTAAGGTATACACATGGAGCCAAGCCTACTTGAATATGGAGGTTGTCAATCATGAACAAAAAGAAACTATCCAAGACTCTCGCGGTAGTCGCCATTTCCGGCGGTCTGATAGCCGTCAGTGCGGTTGTCGTTCCGCTTATTACGTCCACGACATTTGATCACAAAGTACCTGAAACGTATTCGGCGTCTAGCCGGCAAGAGGTGCCTGCCATTGCTTTAACGAACACCAACGTGCCGGTATTGAAGGTAGAAGCGGACATTCCGGTATCCACAGTGGAGGAATATTTAAGAGAAACCATGACGGACGAAGAAATACAACAAATCTATCGCTATGTTGACGGCAACAAGACCGGAAAGAATAATAGTACCCGTAAAATGACCGATCAGGAAACCAAACGGCTGGAAGTTTTGAAGGCACAATATATTTATGAAGGTATTCGTCCTCAAAAGCCATTGCCCCTTAAAGCCGGAGCCTATAGTTTCTATTTCGACTTAAGTAAAGTAATCTTTGTTTATCCCAAGCGTCCCCTGACAGATGAGGAATTGTTGCAGTATATTGATTGGCATGCCCGAGTGAATTTTGCTTTAGGTCAACGAGTAGAAAAATCTCAGCCCGATACGAAAGATATAAGCGAGACAGATGCGTTGGCAAAGGCACATGACAGTGTAACCCGTTTGTTTGATGTCGATCTCTCTAAACTGAAAGTAACCACATCCTATCATAAATTCGGCCCTGGGCAAATTGGAGAATGGTATGTTCATTTTCAGCCTTACAATGCGGAGTCACTGCAAGCAAGCGGAGAAACTTACTTCATGTATGATGTATTCATAGATTCTTTGACCGGGAATGTGGTCGATACCACTCTTTTTAAGAGTACGTATAAAAGGACGCCCATCACGGCAGCTATGAAAGAGCAGATCAAACAGGATCACAGCTGGATCGATGCAGCTAAAACCATACTAAGAGAGAAACAGGGAGAGACTCGCGAAATAACAAATGTGTCTTACATTGAGGATGTCAAATATGATCAGCGCGGTCTCGTACCCGTATCCGTCAACATGAAAGACGGTAGCTCCTACATAGCGGAATTGCGGTATCCTGAAAAAACATTGCGATGCCTTATATACGAACCGGCAAAACAGGCTATGCAATAACATATCAATGATCACAGAAGGTTGATCTCGTCAGATCGTCGGAGGACATCTGTTGAAGATCAACCTTTTAAATTCTTAACAAATGACATGGAGGTCATAATATATCCATACAGGCAAACTCGTCGACTCTATTATGATAGATATGAAATGAATGGAGAAGGAGCGTGAATGTTTGTGAAAACGGCGTTTAACCATCCGAAGATTGATTATGCGGAGCTTGTATCGCGGGCTGATTTGCACTATGAGCATACCGTAAAACGAAGCGAAGGCGGATTGCCGCTGGGCAACGGTAAAATGGGCAGCTTGCTGTGGACATCTCCATCTGCCCTGAAATTTCAGGTGAACCGCGTCGACGTGTATGCAAACGACTGTAATACGAACAGTTTCAATCAACGACACTCCGATTACGCTTATGCGAGCGGGTTCGTTGACATCGACTTTGTCGATTATGGCGAGGACGTTTTTCATGATCATGGCATCAAGCAGCATTTACATCTTTTTGACGGGTTGGCCAAGATCGCTGGCGAAGGAGTGCAAGCTGAGGTCTTCGCTTCAGCCCATCAGGACGTATTCGGAGTCCGTGTGCAGGATGAGAGAGTAGATCCTCAAGGAATTAACATTAAACTCAAAATGATGAGACCGGCAGAGGTCGTAACCAAAAATCATTCGGCGATCTCGGCTTTAAGTATGCGGGACGGCATGATTGTCTTAAAGCAAGAATTCAGGGAGGGTGGCTATTACTGCAGCTCTGCCGTTGCCATCGGAATAAACGGACGCGCAGCCAAGGCCAGGATGAACGATGAGCTCGGTGGACGAATGCCAGTAGGGAGCTTCAGGGAAAGCCAAGTCATCGGACAGCCGAATGAAACTGAAATGCGTTTGTGCGTTAAACCGGGTCTTGGAATATTCGATATTTTTATTGGCAGCGCGGCCAGCTTTGATGAACACGAGGACGTTGTAGAAACAGCCATCCGCACCGTACAGCAAGCAATTACGGCAGGGTATGATAGGCTGTTTCAGGAGCATAAGACTTGGTGGAACCGGTTTTGGGAGAAATCATATATACGTTTAAGCAGCGAAGACAACAGCGCTGAAACGGTAGAGCAGCATTACACTTACTATTTGTATCTGATGGCGTCAAACTCCAGGGGCGGGCAATTTCCGCCAAACTTCGGAGGAATGCTGCTAAGCCCGAGGGGAGATCTCAGACATTGGGGAGCCATGCATTGGTGGAATAATATGAACCTGTATTATAACGCTGTGCTTCCGTCAGGACATAACGAGCTATTTCAGCCTTATTTTAACATGTATTCGTCCATGCTAGACTCCTGTGCTACAGCTGCCAAGCAGCAGTGGGATAGCGATGGCATTTACATTCCTGAGGTTGTGACATTCAACGGGATGGAGGAGTTGCCTGAGGCCATCGCGGCTGAAATGCGAGATTTGTATTTGGTACGCAAGCCATGGGATCAAATGACCGACCGTTTCCGCGAATTTGCTTATTCGAAGCGCCCGCATGAGAGCAGATGGAACTGGAAATATCACGAGAAATACGTAGATGGCAAGTTAGTCTATGTAGAGCGTGACTATGGCGCATTTGGCTTCACCACCCATATGTTTGCATCACAAGTCGGGATTGCATATCATTTCTGGATGTACTTTGAGTATACCAAGGATGAAGCTTGGCTCCGGGAGCGGGCTTATCCGATGATTAAGGGAGTTGCCGAGTTTTTCAGACATTTTCCGAACCTGAGAAAGGGAGCAGACGGCAGCTATCACATTTACAATACGACGAGTGACGAGAAATATTACGGCGGCCAAAATACGATGGATTCCATGGCAGGAATGCATACGATTTTCCCGGTGGCGCTAAAGGCTTCGGAAATACTGAGCGTAGATGAGGATCTAAGTGCAGCATGGAAAGAGATCTACGAACATCTGGCTCCACTGCCGCGAAGCGATCATCCTGATGCTGTTTTGAGAACGCAAGAAAATGAACCCGCCGTGTGGGTGGGCTCACTCGGGCCTGTGTTGGATAACAAGAGCGGCATCAGCTTGAAACCGGGCGCATTCGGCAACCTTAGTTCGCTGGAAACGCAATATGAAAATCCCGAAATGTATGAAACGACACTGGCAACAATGAAGTACCAGGAAGCTCTGCTTGATCATGACTGGAGCCGTGGGGCATCCGAAATGTCGAGCACAGCCCGCGTCCTTGCACATATGGGCTTGGCCGAACCGTTCAAAGAGTTTGTTTTGGCTCAATTGGCATGCGTTAACGCAGAGCGTGAATATTGTTATTTTGCGGATACCGGACGCGTGAAATTTTACGATAACAGGCTTACCGTTCGAGAAGGCGTCAACTGCATCAGTATACAGCGATTAGGCAATGCTGCCTCTGCGCTTCAGGCGGCGCTTTGCCAAAGTCAGCCTCCGGGTCCAGGCAAGGAATCGGTCATTCGTTTGTTCCCTGCATGTCCGGCAGACTGGAATGCGGAAATGTCCCTATGGTGCCATGGAGGATTTATCGTTGCATCAGCCATTCAATCAGGCATCATTCCCTATGTTAAGATCACGTCTACGCTAGGCGGAATGTGCAGAGTCAGAAATCCATGGGGGGAAGCAGATGTTTTTTTGCAAAACGCAGAGGGGGAGAAAAAGGTAATGAAAGGCTCTTTGCTGGAATTCAACACGCTGAAAGGCGAAGAGTTCGAGTTATGCAGATTCAGTTAAGAATGCTTTTTTAACAGATAAGTTTATGTTTTTATTGAAAGTTTTACTTCATCATGCTTATAATAGATCGATAAAATTAGAAAAAGGTGTCTATCGATGAGCATATTAAATGTTGAAGGATTAAGTCATGGTTTTGGAGATCGCGCCATCTTTAAGGATGTTTCGTTTAGACTTCTAAAAGGCGAACACATCGGATTAATCGGTGCGAACGGTGAAGGTAAATCTACGTTCATGAACATCGTCACGAACAAGCTGCAGCCGGATGAAGGCAAGGTTGAATGGTCCAAGCGGGTACGGGTGGGTTACCTGGATCAGCATGCTGTATTGACCAAAGGCATGACCATTCAAGATGTGCTTCGGGGTGCGTTTCAATACTTGTTCGACCTCGAGCAAGAAATGAATGACATGTACAACAAGATGGGTGAAGTAACGCCGGAAGAGCTGGATAAGCTGCTGGAAGAAGTCGGAACCATTCAAGATACGCTGACCAGCCAGGATTTTTATATGATTGATGCGAAGGTGCAGGAGACGGCACGCGGGCTTGGCATTACCGACATTGGTCTGGATCGCGACGTCAACGACCTTAGCGGCGGGCAGCGCACGAAAATTTTGCTGGCTAAGCTTCTGCTGGAAAAACCGGATATTCTGCTCTTGGACGAGCCTACCAACTACTTGGATGAACAGCATATCGAATGGCTTAAACGTTATCTGCAGGAGTATGAAAATGCATTTATCCTGATCTCGCACGATATTCCGTTCCTGAATAGCGTCATCAATCTGATTTATCATATGGAAAATCAAAAGCTGACCCGTTATGTCGGCGACTACGATCAGTTCCAACAAGTCTACGAAATGAGAAAACAACAGCTTGAATCGGCTTATAACCGTCAGCAGCAAGAAATCGCAGACCTGAAGGATTTTGTTGCCCGTAACAAAGCGAGTGTAGCTACCCGGAATATGGCGATGTCCAGACAGAAGAAACTCGATAAAATGGAAGTTATTGAGCTTTCGAGAGAAAAACCGAAACCGCAATTTAACTTCAAGGATGCTAAAGCGTCCGGCAAAGTGATTTTTGAGGCTAAAGGATTGGTCATCGGTTATGACAGTCCGCTATCCAGACCGCTTGACCTTCAAATGGAACGCGGACAAAAAGTGGCGCTTGTGGGTGCGAACGGCATCGGGAAAACGACGCTGCTGCGCAGCATTTTAGGCGAGATCCCTGCGTTATCCGGTTCCGTTGAGCTGGGTTACAACCAGGAGATTGGATACTTCGAGCAAGAAATGAAAGAGGGCAATTACAACACGTGTATCGAGGAAATATGGGAAACATTCCCATCCTTGAGCCAGTTTGAAGTTCGGGCAGCGCTTGCGAAATGCGGACTCACCACCAAGCATATCGAGAGCAAAATCGCGGTGCTGAGCGGCGGGGAAAAAGCCAAGGTCCGTCTCTGCAAACTCATTAACAGGGAAACCAATCTGCTTGTACTTGACGAGCCCACGAACCATTTGGACGTCGATGCGAAAGACGAACTGAAACGTGCGCTAAAAGCGTACAAAGGCAGCATTCTGATGATCTCTCACGAACCCGAGTTTTATAACGATATCGCTACAGATATTTGGAATTGCGAATCTTGGACGACAAAAGTATTTTAAGTCTTACACTTCACCTGATCCATAAGTTTCATGAAATAATCAGAAAAAGTCGCAGTAATGCGACTTTTTTTGTGTTTGTATCACATGGAGTGATCAAGAAAGGAAGATGCATATGACGAACGACGATCTTAACGGTATTTTACAAGGCTACGGCATTCATCAACCCGTGATTACATTTCTGAGGCATAACGAGAATAGAACCTATAAGGTGGATGATGCTAACGGCAGTTCTTATGTCCTGCGCATTCATCAACCTCTCAAAGATAGCATGGCAGGCCTCCAGCATACGTATGAGGGTCTTCTGGGTGAACTTCAGATGCTGGAGGAACTATCCCGATGCAGCAGCTTCAAGGTCCAAAAACCTCTTCGCACTCACGAGGGCAAGTTCATCATGGTAATTGATTACGAAGGAGAATCTCTGAATTGCTCGATGCTTACGTGGCTGGAAGGAAGAGACTTACATAAGGATGATGTTGCCAACCCTGAATTGGTCAAAAAGCTGGGTCTCCAACTCGCAGAGCTTCATGCCTTTTTCAAGAACTATTCGCAAGACGGCCTAGAGAAACGTCCTAGCCAGGGAATCGCATATAACCAACATATGAACTCAGTCATCAAGGGAGGAGTTGACAAAGGGTTATTCACTTCTTCTGATGTATCCATCATAGAAAATACGATTAAGCTGATTAATTCCAGACTTGAGGAGAACGGGAACACAGCAGATTCATGGGGGCTCATTCACGGAGACTTGGGTCTTGGAAACATCATTATAACTTCCGATCAGGAGACTTCTTTTATTGATTTCGGGTTTTTCGGATCAGGGTATTACTTGTTGGACGTGGCTATGGGGGCAATGATGATTCCCGCGGAATATAGGCGAATGTTCCTTGAGGGATATTATGGATCCTCTGTGATAGAAGAAGACGATATCGTTATATTGGAAGGGTTTATGTTGGTTGCGATTATCGGATATTATGTCTTTCAGATGGAGAATGAATCGGTTTATGCATGGATGAAAGAGCGAATGCCGCTGCTCTGTGCTAATTATTGCAGTCCTTTTCTAGCCGAAGAACGAATTTTTTATAAAATCTGAGCAGGTATATTCATCTTAATCTTAACATCGCCAATGCAGATAACAGCACTTCAATTCGGGTTGTGGCCTTGCGAAACATAATTGTACTTGAACAATAAAGTTAGAGGGGCACTTCATTTTATGAGGAGGACAAAACTGTTTCTCTAGACCCACACAAAACCAGTAAGGTATTATAAATAAGCTGTTTATTAATTTCAAGGCAGGTATAGCGAAGAATGTATAAAAAAAAGACAGAGCTTGCGGTGTGGATTAGTCTGATCAGCAATTTGGCATTAACGGGTTTGAAAATAATTGTCGGGTTTATTTTCAAGAGCCAAGTCCTCATTGCTGACGGTGTTCATAATGCTGGTGATGTGGTAGCTACCTTTGCTGCACTGACGTCAACAAGAATATCGAAAAAACCGGCAGATGACGATCACCCGTATGGTCATGGAAAAGCGGAGGTCATCGCTTCAGACGTCGTTGCCATCATCTTGGCTTTAGCCGCTGTGCTCATGGTAGTAAAGTCCATAGAAGCTCTGTTTCAGCCTGCTGCGGAAGCGAGCATTATCGCGCTGGTAGCAGCTTTGATTTCTCTAATATGGAAACAATGGTTATACGTATATTGCATGCGGATTGGAAGACATGAAAATAGTAAAAGCTTAATCGCAACGGCATATGATCATATTGCTGACGTTTATGCTTCCATCGCAGCTGTTGCCGGTATCGGCGTTGCTCTGATCGGTGATTATTTCGATATCCCTTTGACTAAGTACGGTGATCCGCTTGCGGGCATTATCGTATCCTATTTTGTAGGTAGACTCGCTTACAAAATGGCGCGGGAATCTGTAGATATCCTTATGGAAAAAAATATCTCCGAGGCTGAACTTGATCAATTAAAAGAGATTGTTGCTGCCGTGCCCGATGTCAAAAGAATTGATAGAATACGGGCGAGGGAACTGGGAAATTACATCATGGTGGATGTTAGAGTGAGCATTCCCAACGAATTAACGGTACAACAAGGGCATGATGTCAGCAAGGAGATTAAGAATTCGATCATAGGCCGAATTGACTTTGTTCAAGAGGTGTTGGTCCACATTAATCCATGGTATCCCGAGGACAAAGTGCAGGATCATGATCGGATCAAGGTGAAATCGTAAATTCGCAATAAAAAGCCTGATTTTTCAGGCTTTTTATTGCGAAATAAGGTAGCTTGAATGCAAAGGAATAGGATAAGATGAAAGAGGCAGTCGGAATTTTATACAGATGAGGAGAATGCATGATGAATCAGATTTCACTTGAAATTCGAAGCGCGGATGGAGTCGTACAGGCGACCGGTACGGATGCGGGACAAGCCCAGTTGGTTTATGAGAGAGCCTACGAGCCAGGGGATCAAATTATTTTGCGAAGTGAACATATCGATGTCTACCTGGTTATTCAGCTTGATGACGCCATGGATCCGGCATTTATTTACATGACCGGTCATGAGTACCGGTTCGTCATTCCATTTGATGAGAAAAAGAAATCTTACTCCCTAAAATCTTTCAGCGGAGAATTGCATGCGCTGACGGCGCGGATGGCTGCGAAGCATGAAATCGATGCTTACAAAAACCTGGCGCTCAATGTGTATGATCAGCATGAAAATGAAACCGTTTACCCCCATGCGGTCGCTAATGTTGAAACCCGCGGCGAATCTGTATTCGCTGCCCGTAATGCGATTAACGGGAACACCGTGAATTTCTCCCATGGCAAGTGGCCATTTGAATCCTGGGGGATCAATCAGAAGAAAGATGCCGAGATCACCGTAAACTTTGGAAGACTCGTTGAAATTGATCAGATTGCGCTGACGATTCGGGCGGATTTTCCGCATGATAATTACTGGGAGCGGGTTACGCTCGCTTTTTCGGACGGAAGTACATACGTAGCGGAACTGAAGAAAACCCACTTACAGCAAATGATCAATCTGGAACCTAGAAAAGTGGAGTGGGTTACTTTGAAAGAACTCATTCAATCCGATGATCCTTCCCCATTCCCTGCACTCACCCAGTTTGAAATCTTCGGCCGCGAAGCTTCGAAGTCATGATTCTTTGTTATCTTTTACATGAGTGGAGTTATTAACAAGCTTTATTTATATGGAATATATTGGTGTGACGCAGACGCTGCTTCGGCGTCAACAGTCAGTTCGGCTTTAGCCGAACTGGCTTTTTTTATGGAAGATTGAGCATGAATTTGGCATTAGTTGTTTAAGGAAGAACAATAAATGGGTAACTTTCTTAAGAGTTGTTTATCAAGAGGAGGACCCTATGAAAACAATACGAGTATTACTATTCACCTTATCGCTGTTGCTTCTCGTAACGGGGATCCCTTTGGGGCTGGAATCTGCTGAAGCGGAACCTGCCACGGGAAAAGTATATCAAATCGGAACGGACATCACGTTTGCCCCCTTTGAATTTCAAGATGTGGACGGCAAGTACGTGGGGATTGACATGGAAATGCTGGAGGCGATCGCCAAGGATCAGAACTTCAAGTACGAGATCAAACCTCTTGGGTTTAACGCTGCGGTACAGGCCTTAGAATCCCATCAGGTGGATGGCGTTATTGCCGGTATGAGTATCACGGAGGAACGGAAACAAAAATTCGATTTCTCGGAACCTTATTTTGATTCCGGCGTGCTCATGGCCGTTAAAGAGGATAATACGGATATCAAGGGCTATGAAGACTTGAAAGGTAAAAAGGTGGCCGTAAAGACGGGAACTGAAGGATATAGCTTCGCGGAATCGATTTCATCGAAATACGGTTTCACGATCGTTCCGTTCGATGATTCTTCTCAGATGTATGAAGATGTAAAGGCCGGAAACTCTGCTGCGTGTTTTGATGATTATCCCGTGCTTGCTTACGGGGTGAAACAGAAAAACGGATTGAAACGCGTCACGGAGCCGACGAAAGGCGCTTCTTACGGATTCGCCGTCAGCAAAGGACAGAATCAGGAGCTGCTAGAAAAATTCAATGCCGGTTTGGCTAACCTGAATGCCAATGGCGAATATGATCGAATCAAAGATAAGTATATTTCGGATGAAGGACCGGGGAGCCTTAGCCGCTCCGAACTTATGAAGCAATCTATCCCGCCACTGCTTAAGGGTCTGGGTAAAACACTGATCTACACGATCGTATCCCTGTTTTTTGCATTCATTTTGGGACTCATCTTCGGTTTCATGAAGGTGGGGCGGAATAAGTGGCTGAGAGGCGCCGCAACCGTATTTGTCGACTTGTTCCGCGGTATCCCGCTGATCGTGCTGGCTTTCTTCATCTATTTCGGCATTCCGCAGGCATTGGGCTTCAAAATGCCGCTGTTCGTGGCAGCGGTACTGACGCTTAGTCTTAATGCAGGCGCATACGTCACCGAGATCATCCGAGGGGGGATTGAGTCCATTGACC
Organism: Paenibacillus dendrobii; assembly: GCF_009807035.1. GTDB lineage: Bacteria > Bacillota > Bacilli > Paenibacillales > Paenibacillaceae > Paenibacillus_AQ > Paenibacillus_AQ dendrobii. Next base: position 968,683 of record NZ_WUBI01000001.1, on the reverse strand, counting down.
GTGGTCAAATGGAAGCTGCACGCTCACTCGGTCTGCCTTACCGGAAATCCATGATGAAGATTATTATCCCGCAGGCCATCCGAATCATGATTCCGTCATTCATTAACCAGCTTGTGATTACGCTGAAGGATACGTCCATTCTTTCAGCCATCGGTTTAGTCGAGTTGACCCAATCGGGTAAAATCATTATTGCAAGAACCTTTGCTTCATTTGATATCTGGCTCATGGTAGCCGTCATGTACTTGATTGTCATTACCATTCTCACTAAAATTTCTAGCCGCCTGGAAAGGAAGGTGCGTCATGGGTAAAATCCGGGTAGAAGGACTAAAGAAGAGCTTCGGGACCAATCAGGTACTGAAGGGCATCGATATGGAAGTCAAAGAGGGTGAGGTAGTTTGCGTGATCGGACCCTCCGGGTCTGGCAAGAGTACCTTCCTTCGCTGCATGAACCGACTCGAGGATATGACAGCCGGGCAGGTGATCGTTGATGATCAAGACATTAACGATCCCAAAACCGACATTAACAAGGTTCGCGAAAATATCGGAATGGTGTTCCAGCACTTTAACCTGTTCCCGCATTTCAACGTTCTGAAAAACATCATGTTCGCTCCGATGGAACTGGGCAAGCAAACCGAAGAACAGGCACGTGAAACGGCGCTGCGATTGCTGGAACAGGTCGGCTTGTCGGATAAAGCCGAGGCTTTCCCAAGTCATCTGTCGGGCGGACAGAAGCAGCGGGTGGCCATTGCGAGGGCACTGGCAATGAATCCGGACATCATGTTATTCGATGAACCAACGTCTGCCCTCGATCCCGAAATGGTCGGCGAAGTGCTTGGCGTCATGAATGATTTGGCGCGCGAGGGAATGACAATGGTCATTGTCACGCATGAAATGGGCTTTGCTCGCGAGGTGGCGGATCGCGTCATTTTTATGGATGGGGGTTATATCGTGGAAGAGGGCAAACCGGAGGACGTCTTCGGCCAGCCTAAGCATGAACGCACGATCAGCTTCTTAGAGAAAGTGTTGAAGGCTTGATCAATGGCGTTGAACATACCATTAGCCGTAGATAGCAACAATACGTCGCACCTTAAGTTTAGAAAAAGCTCATTCTCCGAACGGAGAATGAGCTTTTTAATATGCAGTTTCAACATGCTATCATCGTTTCTTATATAACAGATGAAATTATTCAGTGACGAAAACTTCCTGATGATGATAGGTGGGATCCTGTAACTGCTTTAACATAAAATCGGCTAAATTGGCTCGGGATAACTTCAATGTATAGGACTTGCCTTTGGCAATTTCTGCTTCATGTATATAATTGCCCGTAAACGGTCCCGAAGTCAGAATTGGCGGCTGCACTAAAGTCCAATTGAGGCGGCTGTTTTTCAGTAAAGCATCCTTTTCCCTATGATCCCGAAGCAGATTTTTCATGAATAACGGAATCATATGCTTATATAACATACCTAGATGTTCGGAATCTTTCCGGACCCCGGTAAACGAGATGTGAATCAGCTGGCTAATTCCGTTTTCCTCCATCGCTTTGATGATGTTTTTCATGGCTTCAATAAGGAGGGGTTCTCTTTTGAACATACTTTTTGCTCCCAACGCAGAAAATGCCGCGTCATAATGTTCGGATTTCGCAACCTTGTCAATGTCAGCATAATCAATTACTTGCCCCTGTACAATTCTTAAGTTCTCATGGACTATATCCAGTTTTGCCGGTTCCCTGACAAAGGCGGTAATGCTGTGACCTTGTTTCAATGCTTGGGAAATCAGCTCGCGCCCCGTTCTTCCGTTCGCTCCAAAAATGATAATATTCATGTCTTTCCTCCTGATTGATCGTCAATATCAATTTTCATATATAACCATTTATTCGTCCTTCTTGTGTCCAAAGGGATTGTCCCAATAATATTCGTTCATGATGGTTTCGATATTTTCTATTAGATGCTTAAGTCGTAGAACAAAGCTCTTTGTCGGGTCCAGATAATAATAGTTTTTAGTTCCTTCGCGATGAACTCCGATAAAATGGGCATCTTTCAACACCTTTAAATGGTGGGATACGGCTGGTCGAGACAAATTGGTGTATTTCGTGATTTCGCCTACCCGGATACCCTTTTCATCGGGATTTTCCAGCATAGCGATAATAATAGATTGACGAGTTTGGTCACCGATCGCTGTCAGGGCATTTTGACATTCGCTGAATTCTTTCGCCAAGCGTTTTAAACGTTCCTGATTATCCATGTTCAGCTCCTTCTGTCGAATGGTTGAATCCTACGAACCATGCTAGCACAATATACCGTGAATTATTCATTGGGAAAGAAAATCGAGACGGATATATAAGAGCCTAGGATGATGAAATGATCCTGAAATGACACCTCGTTTTTTGGTGAAGGAGCATTTGGCTGGCTTATCGGTGTACATGGAGTAGTGGAATATGCCTGAGAGTTTGCAGCGTTGAAATAACGATCTTTAAGGATGATCGACAAAAAAGCGCTAAGCCTTATGGCTTGGCGCTTTTAATTTTGCATGCGTCATAACTGGACAGGTCGAAAGGGTCCACGATATGGTTATGAATGGTAACGATTTGTGCCTTTATGTACCTCTTGATGACCAAAGGCAGTGAAGACACTCTGTTCGACGATTTCCTTAAGTTCTTCCTTGTGAGCGGCATATTGCTCGGCGGTAATGCTTCCGCTATTTAGGCGGTCATCCAGCTGCTGTGCAAGTTGCGCGGTTTGCAGCTCGATGACCTTTGCGATGTTACCGCCTCGATCTACCGCAATGTCATGAAGGGATTGACCTTCGTACAAGGAGTCGTACAGTTCCTCGTCAGAGGAATAATTGAGTGCATCCAGCAGGTCATCTTTTTCCGCAACGCCAGGGAAAGACCACTTCAATACAGGACTAGCGCTTGTGATGGAGCCGCCTAGCGCTGTGCCTCCGAAGGACATAACGACTACCATCGTTCCGACAATCATCACTCGCTTTATGTTCATGGTTATAAATCCTCTTTTCGTGTTTTTTGTTGCACTTTATTGTGTTGATCATGGGGTGTAGACTTCTCATCTTATTGACATTGTAAACCTCAAACCTGAGGAGAACCTTAATTATTCTTTAAATTCATCTAAAATATTTTATTAAGTTTAGCCCTTCGAATCTATGATACAATGGGTTTTATTGGAACCGAACATAGGTCAATTAATACATGGGAGAGGTGCATAGCATATGTCGAAAATTTTAACTCGAGCAGAAGTGAATGTGGAATCAACCTGGAACTTAAATGACATCTTTGAAACCAAAGAGGCGTGGGAAGAAGAATTAAAGGCTGTTTCGCAGGATATCTCCTCTGTAAGCAAATTTGAAGGAAAACTGAGCGAAGGAGCGGATACGCTGTTGGCTTGCCTGATCGCACAGGAAGAGCTTCAGGGTCGAATCAGCCGTGTCGGATCCTATGCTTACTTGAACCAATCCGGCGACAGCATCAGTCCGGAGAATCAGATGAACGCCGCAAAAGCGCGTGACCTTGCATCAAGCATCGGTTCCGCTATCTCCATCATCAAATCAGAAATCATCGCTCTTCCGGAAGGAACGATCGATCAATACATACAAGAGCAACCGGAGCTTCTGGAGTTCGAACGGAGCCTGAACTTACTGTTGCAAACCAAACCGCACCGTTTGTCGGCAGAGACGGAGAAGGTGCTGGCCTCCTTCGGTGAGGTGCTAGGGGCTCCTTACCGAATTTATGAGCGAAGCAAACTCGCGGATATGACGTTTCCTTCTACGAAGAACGGTCACGGGGAAGAAGTGCCGGTTTCGTTTGCGCTTTACGAGAATAAATACGTTGAATCTCCGGATACCGATTTGCGCCGCAACTCGTTTAAAGCATTTAGCGAGACGCTGCACAAATACCGCAATACTTTCGCTGAAACTTATGGAACCGAGGTCAAACGCCAGGTGATCGAATCGCGGCTGCGCGGGTATGAATCTGTCACGGACATGTTGTTAACGCCGCAGCAGGTTACGAAGGACATGTATAACAATGTATTGGATATTTTGCAAGATGAGCTTGCGCCCCATATGCGCCGATACGCGGCACTCAAGAAACGCGTTCTCCATTTGGATGAAATGACGTTTGCGGACCTTAAGGCTCCGCTTGATCCGGATTACAGTCCAAGTATTACGTTTCAGGAAGCAGGAGACCTGATCAAGGAAGCCTTATCCATCCTTGGGCCAGAATACGGGGAGATCGTATCGGATGCTTTCCAAAACCGGTGGGTGGATTATGCGGATAACGCAGGTAAGCGAACGGGTGCTTTCTGTTCGTCGGTTCCCGGCGTTCATTCGTATATCTTGATCAGCTGGGCTAATAGCATGAGGGGAGCCTTTACGCTTGCCCATGAAGTGGGACATGCCGGTCACTTCATGCTGGCGGGCAAATATCAGCGTTTGACGAACTTAAGACCCTCCCTGTATTTCATTGAAGCTCCATCTACGATGAATGAGCTTCTGCTTGCGGATCATTTGCTGGCACGCTCGACTGATCCCAGAATGCGTCGTTGGGTGATTTCACAGCTGCTGGGCACCTATTTCCACAACTTCGTAACTCACTTGCTCGAAGGAGAGCTGCAGCGCCGGGTATATGATCTTGCCATGAAAGATGTACCGATTACCGCTGTGAAGATGTGCGAATTGAAGGGAGAGATCCTTTCTTCGTTCTGGGGTGAGGACGTGGTGATTGATGAGAATGCCAAGTTGACCTGGATGCGACAACCGCACTATTATATGAGCTTGTACCCTTACACTTATGCCGCGGGTCTTAGCGCTTCTACCGCTGTAGCCAAGCTCATCAAGGAGGAAGGGCAGCCTGCGGTGGATCGTTGGCTTGAAGTATTAAAAGCTGGCGGTTCCATGAGTCCGCTTGAACTGATGAAATTGGCCGGGGTGGACATGTCGCAGCCGGATCCGTTGCGCAGTGCTGCAGCTTACGTAGGATCGCTAATCGATGAACTGGAGCGCCTGTATTAAGTTCTTGACGTATCAAAATATCGGTTAAAAAATAACAAACATTCAATTGTTTAAAAGGGTAGCAGCGCTATGATGCGCAACGGCTACCCTTTTTTGAATAAATCGGCTCATTTGGTCTGCTCGTACCAATCAGAAGGTTTATATGGTTGATGGCAGTGAAACTTGTCCCCTCTAGGTACAAGTACATATAAATACAACAAACTGCGTAAAAGGAGGCTTTTATGATTTGATGTGGGTTATTACTAGCCGAAACCTTACCTAAGCACTGCCATCGGACAATTTGTTTCTACATTTTATAGCTGAATAGAACCATTTTTCTGGGATGTTTGAGCAAATGGGTGTACGTAGTGTGCTGGATATAATACGATCAAACGGAATCATTTTTGTTCGTAAACACGAATAAAGACGAAATACAACGAATAACGGAGGGACATGCATGAAAAAGTCGAAGGGGATGATAGCAAAGATTATTCTGGGAGGTGTTTGCTTGTTTAGCATCGGCTGCACCGATCAAAAATTGAGTTCGGCGGAATCATCGTTGGGACAAGCCAAACAAAACGGCAGCGAAATTCGCATTCCTCACAACGAGCGATTGCACTTGTCCACCGACCAGAAGTGGATCAAGGAGGAGGGGCATCTATCCGATCTGATCCGATTGCAATGGACGGGGGATCGGGCCAAGCCCGCGATCGTATGGGCCGACGAGAAAGGCATGGACAAGACTGCGATCATCTCTCACGATAAAGCGAATAATCCGGAGCAGCACGACCATAAACATATCTCATTTGAGACAACGATGTCACCGACAGGAAAATATGCTAACCAGCTGTTCACACGGTTTGAAATTCCTTATGACACGGACGTAAGCGAGATCCGCACCCATTCGTCCAACTTCAATGTGATGAACGGTATTTTGCGGGTCGCGGGGGAAAAGGATTCGAACCGGGACCTCCAGTTCAGCGTAGCCGGCAAGGATAACAAGACAACGGCGAGATGGGCCGTAAGGGCGGACAGCTCGAAGGAAGCAGGCGATGACACGGGGGCCAATCTTCAGTTCGTCCGTTACGGCGATGATGGTGAAGTGGTGGATTCCGCGCTCACGATGCAACGAAGCAACGGCAATATCGGGATCGGCACAAATGATCCGGATACCAAGCTGGACGTGAACGGAGATAAGCTGCGCATACGCGAGAAGTATACGCCAGCGTCATCCAGTGCCCCTTGCAGTCAAGGACAGATGGCTTGGGACGACCAGCATGTATACGTATGCGTTGCCCAAAACAGCTGGAAAAGAACGGAACTGTCGTCCTGGTAAGGCGCAGTTGATTTGAAACATAATCGTCGTATGGCCGGTATATATATACCGGTCATACGTTTTTTTAAAGAAGGATATAGCAAGACTTTCACGGAATTTTTCTCACAACGTTTTCATATACCAGGCGTCACAAGCAAAATGCTCTGTTGCATTTAAAGGCTTGTCTAGTAATGTGAATCCGTGTTTTTTATAAAATGTATTGGCTGCGCCCATATTGCTGAGCGTTTCTAGGTAGCACTTGTCATAGTAATCTTTGGCATAATCCAAGGCAATTTGCAGTAATTGGGTTGCGATTCCCATTCCCCGAACTTCCTCAGAAGAGTACATTTTTTGCAATTCGCAAATGCGCGGAAAGTTCTGTACCGGACCGATGCCGCAGCCGGCAACGATTTTGCCTTCTTCCTCTGCAACCCAGTATTTGGAACCTTCACGACGATATACATGATATAAATCTCCCAAATCAGGGTCTGCCCACGCGGTGCCCGGCTTGTTCGCGCCGAACTCTACCAAGCATGTCCGGATTAAATGCTCCACCTGTTTATTATCTATTTCTTCGATCTCTCGGATGACCATGATGTAAACCTCCATTATTGAACATGAGTAACACGCCTTTTTTCGAACCATGAAGAGAAGCATTGATGCTGAGTTGTTTACTTCCCAACAAGCTCATCAGTTATTTCAAAAGATTCCACCGTTTTATCTTCCCCGTACAACTCGTTCATATGCTCAACGTGAGCCATTCCCCAATCATTCATCGCTTGTAATACAGAGGTCATGCCTTTGCCGTATTCCGTAATGGAATATTCGACTTTTGGCGGGATTTGCTGATAGATCTCGCGATGAACAATATCATGATACTCCAATTCCCTTAATTGCGCGGTCAGCATTTTTTTGGTGATATCCGGTATCGCTTTTTGAAGTTCGCTAAATCTCATCGTACCATTGGAAAAAAGCTGAAATAGAATGACAGGTTTCCATTTGCCAACTAAAATCTCTAATGCTGTCTCGACTCTGCATTCATTAGACATTTGAAGTCCTCCTTTGGAATCAATAACGTGTAGGTATCTTTTTGTATACTAGGTATAGTATTAGTGCCTACTTCCGGTGAATGACCCTTGGTATTATTATATCTCTATAAATAAGCCATTTACAAGGAGGACATTCAGTTCATGAATATCGCATTGTGGATCGTTCAGGGCCTTTTAGGATTGATGTTTATTTTTGCAGGCTCGACGAAAGCATTTCAGTATGAAAAAACGAAGGCTTCAATGCCTTGGGTAAAAGAGTCGTCGAAAGGATTAGTCATTTTTATCGGGATCGCGGAGCTGCTTGGGGGACTTGGTTTAATCTTGCCTGAGGCCACGGGAATATTACCCATCCTGACGCCGATTGCGGCAGTGGGCCTTGGCGTAGTCATGCTTCTGGCTGCTGGATTTCACGCGAAGCGAAAAGAATATCAGGGAATCGGGATGAACATTATTTTGTTGGTGTTAGCTGTATTTATTGCGATTGGCCGTTTTTAATATCTTCATATAGAATATAGGAGGTCAAATGATGCTTTCACCCGTCTTTTTGGCACATGGTTCACCGTTCACCATCTTTGAGGAGTCCGATTATACGCAGTTTCTCAAACGATTCGGGCAAGAAAATCGTCCTAGAGCGATCGTTATATTCTCGGCGCATTTCGAAAGCGAAATAACAACCATTGCGGCTACAGATGATGTGCATGAAATGGTTTATGATTATTACGGTTTTCCGGATTCCTTTTATCAAGTACAGTACCCGGCGAGGGGGTCAACGATTGTTGCCTCTATTGTGGAGGAACGGCTGAAACGGCATAACATTCCTGTCCAGCAGAAATACCGGGGACTCGATCATGGGGTATTTCCGATCATGATGCATGCTTATCCGGAAGCGGATGTCCCAATCGTTCCCGTATCGGTCAATCCTTTCTTGCCGGCAAGACAACAAATTGCCATCGGCGAAGCGCTACAGGGGCTTGAAGAGGAAGGTATTCTTGTAATTGGCAGTGGTTTTGTGAGTCATAATCTTCGAGCATTGGACCGTGATAAGGATGCACCGCCTCGCGATTGGGCCGTGGAGTTCAAAAATTGGATTCGGGACAAAGCAGTCGAGCGGGATATTGAATCCTTGAGTCAGTATGAGGTTCTAGCCCCGCATGCAGCATTGGCCGTTCCGCGTCCAGAACACTTCGTTCCGCTGCTCATCGCTCTGGGTAGCGGAACACCCGAAAGAAATATTCGTGTCTTGTATGACACTGTGGAGCACGGTACAGGGAGTACGCTATGCTTTCAGTTTTAATTGCGGAAATACAGCCGTCAGAAAACGGTGTGAAAAAAAGCCTGAGAAATCAGGCTTTTTTGTTTTGGCAAGCAAGGATTGCTTGCACCTACTCAGGAGTGATGCGCTCCAAGCGATGCGCCAAATCCCAGTTTGATGCCCGGTCTTAAAGGGTGTTACTTTGAATTTTCCGATACCGTAGTAAAAGCGGGTAGATTAAAACTCCGCTGACAATAAGCGCAAGGCCAAGCAGGAACGTCTTAAGATTCGCTGTTCCCGCTACGATTACCCACAGTGAGTAGATGGCGGCTGCAGCCGCAATGATTCCTTCGGTTATCCGTTCCCTACGCAGCGAATAGGTCTCGCCGGTCCAAACCAACTTGAGGTTGTAGATCGATGCGATCAGATAAGGTACCAAATAGGCAAGTGTAGCAATGTAAATGATAAAATCAAAAGCCGCTGAAATGGAACCCGAGATGGTGGACAACAGCAAAATCTGACCCACTGCGTTAGAGATCCAGAGCGACACCTTGGGCATGCCTTGGCGGTTCTCCTTGGCGAACGACGGCAGAAATACGCCAAGTTTGGCTGCCTGAAAAGGTACTTCGCTGCTAAGCAGTACCCAGCCGATCGTAGAGCCAAGCAGACTGATTAGTCCGAGCCCGGCAAGCAGCTTGCCCCCAATGGGTCCCAGCACGGTCGTAATGCCGTCAACCAGCGGGTTTTGGGAAGCCATCAGCTGGTCTTGGGTCAATAAACCCATCGTCAGAATGCTGATCCCGACATACAGCATGAGGGAGATTACCAGCCCAGCGATGGTCGCGCGGCGGATATCCAACTTGCGACGTGCACGTGCGGCAAAGACCATTGCGGATTCCACGCCGATAAAAGCCCATAACGTCGCAACCGCTGCGCCGTTAACTTGGGAAAGAAGGCCTAGCATTTCTCCACCGCTACCGGTGCGCGGAGCCAGGAACGGCCCGATATTGCTCTGTTGAAACGCAAATAGGGCAATAACGATAAAGAGCGCAAAGCCAATGACTTTGATTGTCGTAGCGATTAAATTCAATCGTCCCGCACTTTTCATCCCATTTAGGCAAATGGCGTGCGTACCCCATAGCAAAATCGAGCAGACGAGAAACGTCAAGACATTACCCGCCTTTAAAGAGAAGCTTCCCATGGTAAGCCATGCCTTCTGACTGGTAAGCACCGGAAAGAAGGTGGACAAATAGCTTGCGAAAGTCGTGATAACCGCGACGAAACCGGCGATATTGCCGATCCAATAACCCCAAGTAGACATAAATCCGGCCAAGAGTGAGCCGGGCGAACCTTCACGAAACAACTCTTTCGCATAAATTTGCGGACCTCCGCTAAGCTCAGGCTTTCGAACAGCGAGACTGCCGAAGACAAGAGCCAGGGTAAGTACACCGAGTCCTGTAGCAGCCCAGGCAAGAATGACCCCGGCGGGACTCGCCGCTTCGGATAAAGATCTGGGGAGCATAAAGATTCCGGAACCGACCATGTTTCCGACCACGAGAGCGGTTAGGATCCAGAAGCCTAATTGATGTCTTTTCATGATGGTAAACCCCTTTTTCAATTTGTTACAATGTCGCATTGATCTAATAAATAAAAGGACAGGTACTAATCATACACTTTCTTCTGCTAACGCACCAGAGTAAAATCCAGGAGTTCCGATTTTTCTGCTGGTAGTAGGTACAACGTTTCGGCAGACCCTTGAAGGGGGAAGAATAGATAAGATGCGCAGTAAACGAAGAAGGAGCGTGAAGATAATGAAAGATATTCGTGAAGAAAGTCAGGGTCTTGTGATGGTTGAGAATGAGCAAAAGGTTGCCGAGATCAGCTTCAAACCGATCGATGACCGTACAATCGTGATTGATCACACCTATGTGTCGGAGGAGCTTCGAGGCCAGAAGATCGGCGATCAACTGGTTTATGCCGCTGTTGAAAAAGCCCGCAGGGAAGGCAAGCGAATTGTGCCCGCATGCTCGTTCGCTTTGGCTCAATTCAAAAGGCATAAAGAATACGCAGACGTTTGGCAGCAGAATGGATAAACGGATGGGCAGTCATCCGAAGGATAACGCGGTTGATATTTTGGCGATTAATCCGGAGCAATCGGAAACGTCGTTGGACAGTATGTGAGAATGCCTTTGTTGGACACGGGGTTGAATGGGACGCAGAACCGAGCATAATGCAAAATGTTCAAAAGGGCAGAAAGGCTGCTTTCAAGCAGACTTTCTGCCCTTTATGTATTTTGCTAATAGTCGCTTCTCAATTTTCAATAACGATGCGATCCAGCTTGATGTTCACTGGGTTCGCTATTGTGTCGCCTACAGGACATTTACTCTCCAGAAATTGAATGAATTGTTCGACGTTCTCGGTAGAAGAACGGGTCTTGATATAGAACGTGTAATGAATATCGGAGTAACCGGGGCGAACTTCGGATCGGTTAAAAAATCCGTCGAGATCCAGGTCACCTTCAACCTCAACCCGGAAATCCTCAAGCTCTACACCGAATTTGGGTGCATAGGCCCTGGCCACAATGGATTGGCATGCACCAAGGGACGCGAGTAAAGCTTCTACAGGGTTCATCCCCGTATCCGAACCGCCAAGGCTTTTCGGCTCATCAATGATCAGTTCGAAATGTCTTACATTGGCAACGACTTTGAATCCTTCTTTTAAGTGGGCGGTTGCTTTGAAAGTCTGAACATTTGGCATGCGTATACTCTCCTTTTCCAAACAACAAGATATTGGTTTTACTTCATTTAAATATAAGTAATATACTAGGAATTGTATGAATTATAATTCTACTAATCGTTACCTGTCAATATAAGAATACGATAGGGACCGATCAGATTCTCCATGCAATGAAACGGTAGCCTAAATATACGATAACGTTTACAATATCAATGACATGAATTATTTGTAAAGTGAGGTGGATCCATGGAAGACTTCCGCTGCATGAACCACTCGCAAGAGCCGGCCGTCGCCCAGTGCAGGCGCTGCGGCAAGCCGGTATGTGAGCATTGTTATGATCCCGAAACCGGGTGTTGCCGGGATCGCTGCGGCGTCATGAACAACGGTTCCTCCATGCCCTACAAGCAAAGGAGCACGGCATGGACCATCGTCGTATCCCTGCTTGCCATCGTTGGCGGGCTTGCGCTGCTGCTGATCACGATTTGCGGAGCCTTGATTTTTTCCTATTAAAGAACGACATACAAGGAGTTGCATATGGAATTTCCCGTATATTTGCATTTGGGTTCCTGGCGAATTCATCCGCATGTACTGTTTGAATCGTTGGCTTATTTTATCGGTTTTCGAGTGTACCTTTGGACCCGGCGACCGAGCGGCATGTCCAAATTGATGAGCCTGCAGATTCTGGCCGGTATCATTGCCGGTGCGGCTATTGGCGCCAAACTGCTATTCTGGCTGGAGGACCCCGCGGCGACATGGGAGCAGCTAAGCCAATTCCATCTGCTGTGGGGGGGCAAAACGATTGTCGGAGGCCTTTTGGGCGGGCTGATTGGGGTCGAACTGACCAAGCGTTGGGTCGGATGGAAGCATTCAACGGGGGATGATTTTGTGTACCCGCTGATGATAGGGCTTGGACTCGGCCGGATCGGGTGCTTCTTAACGGGACTCGATGATCATACGTATGGCACGCCAACAACCTGGATAACCGGGGTCGATTTCGGCGACGGGATTCTTCGCCATCCGACCCAGCTGTATGAGATCTTCTTTTTGATGATTCTAGCCCTACTCTTAATACCCTTATATCGTCAAAGCCGCGGCAAAATACAGCATGAAGGCTATGTATCCGGAAGAATGTTCCAATTCTTTATGGCCGGGTACCTGTTGTTCCGCCTCGTCATCGAATGGATCAAGCCTACGCTGCATCCGTACTTTGGCCTCAACAATATTCAGCTGGCTTGCATTGCCGGCCTGATCTATTATGCGTGGCTGATTGGCGGCAGGAGAAGGTTCGGTCGTTCAATCCCGCGTTCACAAATTCCAAGCTGACCAAGGAGCGTTATCGTATGCCTAACCGGCCTTATCTGTATCATGAATTGACGAACAGCATTTGCAGTACCTGTTACCGCAAAGTCGAAGCGAAGATCATCGAGGAGAACGGCAGGATTTATATGGTCAAAAGATGCCTCGTGCATGGTCCCGAAAAAGTGCTAATCTCCACGGAGGTCGATTACTATCATCAAACGCGGCGATTCATTAAGCCCTCCGAGATGCCTTTGCAATGGAATACGCCGATTCGTTACGGCTGCCCGTATGACTGCGGACTGTGTCCGGATCATGAGCAGCACAGCTGCCTCACGCTGCTGGAGATTACGGACCACTGCAATTTGCAGTGTCCGATCTGTTTCGCGGAATCCTCGCCGCATCGCACGACGCACAGATCGCTTGCTCAGATCGAGTTCATGCTCGACCGGATTGTGGAGAACGAAGGAGAGCCGGATATCGTGCAGATCAGTGGCGGCGAACCGACGACGCATCCGAATTTCTTTGATATTCTTGATCTGTGCAAAAGCCGTCCAATCAAGCACATCATGGTGAACACCAACGGCATTCGCATCGCCCAGGACAAGGAATTCGCGCGGAGGCTAGCGGAGTATATGCCCGGATTCGAAATTTATCTGCAATTCGACAGCTTTGAGGCACATGTCCTGAAAGAGCTGAGAGGAGCCGATCTCCGCCGCATACGACAGCAAGCCATCGATCATTTGAATGAATTCAACATTTCCACCACGCTGGTCGTTACGCTGAAAAAGGGACTTAATGACGGAGAGATCGGAGACATTATCCAGTACGGTTTGGAGCAGAAAGCCGTGCGAGGCGTCACGATTCAACCGATCCAAGCCGCAGGCCGGCTTGAAGGCTATGATCCGGCAACCGACCGCTTGACGGTCAGTGAAGTACGGCGGATGATTATCGAGCAATCCGAGGTTTTTGAGGATGCGGACATGCTGCCGGTGCCGTGCCACCCGGATTGCCTGGCCATGGGTTATGCATTGAAGCTGGGAGGGGATGTTCTCCCTCTGACGCGGATGATCGACCCGGAAATTTTGCTGGAGGGCGACAGCAATACGATTGTGTTCGAGCAGGATCCGGTCATCCGGGGCAAAATGTTCGAGCTGCTGTCCACGGGCCATTCGCCGGAGTCGTCTGCGCTGTCCCTGAAAAGCCTGCTGTGCTGCCTGCCTCTTGCCGCCGTGCCGGAGCAGATATCTTATGACAATGTATTTCGCGTCATTATCATGCAGTTTTTGGACGCACATAATTTTGATGTGCGTTCCGTCAAAAAATCATGCGTGCACATCGTCCATCCGGACGGCCGAATGATTCCGTTCGATACGTATAATCTCTTTTACAGGGATGATAAGGAGAAGTTGCTGGAGGAGCGGAAAGAAGAGATTGTTACCGCTTGGGATTAGTGGTGTAAATGACAACATAGCAGAAAACCGCGATTATCGCGGTTTTTTTGTTGTTAAGCGACTGCAAACTATACTTCGATGCTTTGCTTCATGCCTCTATTGTTAACCTTATATATTTTTAAAGGTTTACAATAGCGAATTGCCCGTCTATAATTCTATTACGTTAGATGTCGACACTAATAGATTAAGATGGATAACATAACAATGGAGGTAGTCTCTTGAAGACAAAAGAAATCGTATTTGCTGCATTATTTGCCGCATTCATTGGAGTACTGGGCCTGATTCCGCCTATTCCGCTCGGATTCATTCCGGTTCCCATCACCCTGCAGACGCTTGGCGTCATGTTGGCCGGATGCTTTTTAGGAAAACGAACCGCAGCAATCAGTTTGATTTTATTCATCGTCATCGTTGCTCTGGGTGTACCTTTGCTATCTGGCGGACGCGGAGGCTTATCTGTATTCGTTGGACCGTCCGTTGGATACATCCTAAGCTGGCCAGTGGCGGCATTCTGTATCGGATATACGACTGAAAAGGTATGGGGATCGCTCCGAACATGGAAAATCGTTGTCATTAATATTGTTTTTGGGGTTATTCTCGTCAGCTTAATCGGTGCTCCCGTGATGGCCCTCATCACGCATACATCGATTTGGGCAGGATTATCGGGTGCTGTCGTATTTTTACCCGGTGATTGCATCAAAGCGATCATCGCAGCCGTGGTTGCCGTGCAAGTAAAATCCATCAGCCCCATTGAAGAAAAAGTGCATGGCTCTTAAAGAAGCGAAATCATTAATTCGTAAACAGGTGAGATGAAAAATGAATCTAGTAACCCCGATACTGCGGCATGCAGCGCAAAAGCCGGATCATATCGCTTTATCCTGCAGCCAAGAAAGCCTGACTTATTCGGCATTGGTCCAACGGATAAAACAAATCGCTCAAGGTTTGAAAGAGAATGGTCTGGAACATGACAAGATAGGTATTTTGTCTTCGAATCGGATCGAATTTGTGGAGGTTTTTCTCGGGGCCGTCTACGCAGGATGTGTACCCGTTCCTTTGGATCCGAAGTGGAGCGCAGCAGAAGTGAACGCCATTGTAGAACTATGTCAGCCGAGAATGATTTTTTCAGAAACGGCATTCGCCGATAATCTGATCGTGCAGGACGGAGACATACGGATTCTTACGTTTTCGGATCAGGAAAGGGGTACTTATGACCACTGGATAGAATCGTGCATTCCGAAAGCCGAAAACGATGATACAAACGAACTGCTGTTTATCGGTTTTACTTCAGGAACAACAGGGACGCCCAAAGGCTATATGCGTACGCACTTGTCGTGGATTCAAAGCTTTGAGGCAACGAGTGAAGCCTTTGAACTGAATAACATGGAACATATTTGCGCTCCTGGTCCGTTCGTTCACTCTTTGTCGTTGTTCGCCTTGATGCAGTGTCTATACAGTGGTGCGACATTCCATATTGTCCGGCAATTCGAAGCCGGGGAATTGTTGCAGTTATGCAGCCGTATTCCGGATATGATTCTTTTCGTTGTACCCACGATGATTGAGTCGATGATGCAGCAGGATTTTCCGGGCCAGACGAATATTCAGGCGTTGATCAGTTCCGGTGGGAAATGGTCAGAGGCGTCCAAGAAGAGATGCCATGAGGTATTTGGCGGAGCTAAACTATATGAATATTATGGCTCATCTGAAGCGAGCTATATCAGTTATATGGATGTATATGCCGAGAATAAGCCTAACTCGGTGGGTAGACCCTTCAGTGGCGTGGAGATTTCCGTTCGCAATGAAGATTTTCATGAATTACCTGCCGGAAGCGTCGGACAGCTTTATGTAAGAAGCGGCATGATGTTTACAGGGTACTATCGATTGCCTGACGAGAGTGCTGCCGTCTTTCGCGACGGATGGCTCATGCTTGGAGACTATGTATCGGTGGATGCGGAAGGCTATTTGCATATGGCTGGTCGCGCCAAAAACATGATTGTATCGGGTGGTCTGAATGTTTATCCCGAAGAAGTGGAGTCTGTTCTGCAGCAGCTCCCGGCCATTCAAGAAGTCATGGTGTTCGGGGTGCGAGATGACTACTGGGGCGAGCAAGTGACGGCGATCGTCAAATGGAACGGACAAGAACGCTTAACCCTGGAACAAATCAAAGATTACTGCCGCCAGCATGTAGCAAGTTACAAAGCGCCAAAGCAGCTAATCACAGTGGATCAATTCATCTATACAAGCAGCGGAAAAATGGCCCGCCATGCGATGAAAGAAACGATGAAAAGAGTGATGAAATGACAGAGGCCGTGATCGTCATGGCAAAACGTACGCCGATAGGCAGGATGGGCGGTGCATTAAGCGGGCTGGAGCCGGAGGCTTTATTGGCGCCGTTAATTCAGCATATCGTATCCGAAACAGGCTTGCCGAAGGATGCCATCGATGATGTCATTATTGGCAATGTTGTCGGTCCAGGCGGCAATATTGCGCGGGTTGCGGCTCTGGAAGCAGGACTTCCGGTCACAGTTCCGGGGATTACGATCGACCGGCAATGCGGTTCGGGTCTGGAAGCGATCAATATTGCGTTGCGGCTTATTCAGAGCGGCGCAGGTGAGGTGTATTTGGCAGGCGGCGTCGAAAGCACAAGTCGTGCACCCTGGAAAATGGCCAAGCCGCAAACCTTGACGGGCGTACCGCAGATCTATACGCGAGCTCGCTTCACTCCAAGCTCTTATGGCGATCCGGATATGGGGATAGCCGCGGAAAATGTGGCCCGGACATTCGCGATTTCCAGAGAAGAACAAGACCGTTATGCCTTGAATAGCCATCAAAAGACGGTTCGTTCGCAGCAATCCGGCCGATTTCATGAGGAAATTGTACCACTTGAAGTCCATGGGAAATGGATTGCTGACGACGAATGTCCAAGAGCGAATACGAGTCTGGAAAAACTGCAAAAATTGCCGCCCGTTTTTATGGAGCAAGGGACGGTAACAGCAGGCAATGCATGTCCGCTTAACGACGGAGCGGCTCTTGTTCTAATCATGTCCCGAAGAAAATGCCATGAGCTTCAACTCCAGCCGATTTTGCGCGTGGTGGATGCCCAAGCCATAGGAGTCGATCCGCATATTTTAGGCATCGGGCCGGTGCCAGCTGTTCAAAAATTGTTAAAACGTCAGCAGTTGAACACGGACGATTTGGATATCATTGAGTTTAATGAAGCCTTTGCCTCCCAAGTATTGGCCTGTTTGAATGAGCTTGAGATTCCGCAGGACAAGGTCAATCTTGGAGGCGGAGCGCTGTCCATCGGTCATCCGTATGGCGCTTCCGGCGCTATCTTAATGACACGCTTATGCGCTGAAATGCTGCTGAAGCCTTTCAAACGGGGTCTGGCTACAATGGGCATTGGCGGCGGAATCGGTCTTGCGACCTTAGTGGAGGCGGTCGAATGACAAAGCTCCATCAACGGGTTCAACTGTCCGCCGAATGGATTTCAGCGTATGCGAAAAGCATCGGGGCACCCATGCAAACGCTAAACGGCGTTCTGATCGCTCCTGCAACCATGCCCGTTATTTTCTGGAAAGGCTTTGATATCCCTTGGCTTCACATGAATAAACCTCTAATTCACGGCTCGCAGCGTTTTTCATACGAGGCACCCATTACGGCGGACATGACGCTTGACTGTGAATTGTCATTAACCAAGATAGAGAAAAAAGCAGGCAAACAAGGAGAGTTGACATTCTATACCCATAGCCTTGTGTGCAAGTGTGAAGGTGAGCATATCGTCACAGCGGAAACCGTATTAATCGCGGTAGGTGGTGGAATATGAAAATAAAAATTACGGCTGAGACCATCCGGCAATATGCTGCTGCCTCACAAGATACGGCTGATATCCATCTGAATGCTGAAGCTGCCGCAAGAGCCGGATACCAAAGGCCCATAGCACATGGGATGTATTTGATGGGACTTGCCCAATCCCTATATTTGGCCGAACACCGAACACAGTGGATTAACAGCTGCAGCATGAAATTTATGAAGCCGCTTTGGGTAGATTCTCATGCGAGCTTTGATTTTGAAGTGAATGAGAACAACATCCAAGTAACCGTTACAGCAGATCATGGCGAGACGATTGCTGTAGGGGAGTTCACGGTGAAAGAGGGGTTCCGATGGGGAAGACAGCCTTAATTACGGGGGCGTCCAGAGGGATTGGGCGCAGTATTGCCACAGAGCTTGGTCAAAACGGTTATCAAGTCATCGTCAATGGTACGAAACAAGCATTCATTGATGAAGTGGTGTCGGAAGTGCTCCGGCTAGGAGGAGAGGCAATCGGTTACTGCGCCAATGTTGCGAATCCTTTAGAGGTCACTGCGATGGTGGATGCCGTAGCAGCGAAGTTTGGCTGCATCGACGTCTTGATTCACAATGCCGGCAACTTGCGTGATCAGAAGTGCCTGCGCATGTCGGATGAAGAATGGCAATCCGTCATCGATGTGCATTTAAATGGCGCCTTTTATTGCGTACAGAGGGTGTTACCCCATTTGCCGGAGCATGGGGGAGACATTCTAATGATGACTTCGTCCGCCGGATTGACCGGTTCTATCGGACAAGTGAATTACAGCGCGGCCAAGGCAGGCATCCTCGGGATGGTGTGGACGTTAGCCGCCGAACTGCAGCGCAAACGGATTCGGGTGAATGCCATTTCACCGGCTGCCTTAACGGATATGACCAGACCCGTCATCGAGCATCTTAAGGATAAGTACGCCAAACGCAATGAACCGTTTCCTGAGTTCTGGCAAGTGGGGGATGCAGATGACGTCGCCCGCTTCATAAGCGCGCTGCTCAAGTTGCCGGATCCGAATTTAACAGGTGAAATTTTTGGCATCAACGGTACGAAGGTAACAAGATGGCAGAAGCCGGAACCCGCCTTTTCCGAAAACGGCATAGAGAGCTTTTTTGCGGCATGGAAGCAGCAGAGGGGAAGGAGATAGATGCTTACATTCGATCAAGTTCAATTTTATTATCAAAAGGGACAACCGATCATCGACAATATGAGTTTTACGATTGACTCAGGCGAATTCGTGGCGCTGATCGGCCCGAATGGCTGCGGGAAATCCACGATGGCGATGCTTATGGATGGACTACTCCTGCCGAAGGAAGGTCATGTGATATTCAACGATTTGAACACATCAAAGCGTGCGGACCTTGCCAGGATTCATGAGCTAATCGGCTTTGTTTTTCAAAATCCGGAGGATCAATTTATCACCACAACGGTGATGGACGAGGTACTGTTCGGATTGGAAAATATTCGCGTGCCAAGGGAAGAAATGCAAGGCCGCGTGGAGCTTGCCTTACAAGCTGTTCACATGGAGGATTACGCAGATGCAATGCCGCATCAGTTGTCCGGAGGTCAAAAGCAGCTCGTCGCGATTGCGGCAATTATTGCCATGCGTCCACAGCTCATCATTTTCGATGAGGCAACCTCGATGCTTGATCCGCAGGGGAGAAATCAGGTGCTGTCCATTATGCACGAGCTGCACCGTCAGGGCATGACCATCATTCACATTACCCATCATATGGAGGAAGTGCTGTCCGCCGAACGTCTCATGCTAATCCATCAAGGCCGGATTGAATATGATGGTGCCCCATGGACCTTTTTCGATACCGTGCATGTAGCTGACTACCAACTAGTGGAGCCTTTTACCGTCAAGTTACATAATAAACTTCAGTTAAACGTACCCTTAACGGCTGATTGGAAGGAGATGCTTCGTTCCGAATGGTCTACGAATTGAAACATGTGAGCGTGAATTATGATGAACGGGCGGCTCTGCAAAATGTCACTTGTACCATCCGGGAAGGGAAGTGGATATCGATCATTGGCAGGGCGGGAGCAGGCAAGTCAACCTTCGTCAAAGTATTAAAGGGGCTGATTCCCGACTTTAACGGTGATTATCGGATTAACCGGCAGCCCATCTCTAGAGATTCCAAAGGACGGGTCAAAGTTGTCCCTGATATCGGTTTTGTATTTCAGTATCCGGAACATCAAATATTTGAGACAAGCGTCTATAAAGAGCTCGCCTTTGCACCCAAAATGCAGGGGGAATCGCCTCACCAGATTGCGCAGGCTATTGAACTCATTTTGCCTCAGGTGGGTCTTCCCAAGGAGATTCTTCCATACGCTCCCTTTCAATTAAGCGGAGGCCAAAAGCGACGTCTAGCGATTGCCTCGGTATTATTGATGAATCCGAAGCTGCTTATTTTAGATGAACCCACAGCAGGATTAGACCCACTAAGCCGGATGGTGCTGCTGAAGATGCTTAAAGAATGGCAGCGACAACATAACCGCACCATTCTGTTCATCTCGCACCACATGGATGATGTTGCCGAATATTCGGATGAAGTCATGGTATTTCGCGCAGGCCAACTCCTGGGGCATGTTGACGCCAATACGCTGTTTCTGGAAAAATCAGAATTGTTGGAGCAAGTCGGATTACCGTTGCCTGAATCGGTGCAGCTGCTAAAGCTCGTTGAGGAATTATCCGGTGAAAAAATCAAAATCGAGAGCTGCAGGGAGCAAGTGATTTTCCGGGAAATCCTGCCAATTTGGCATGCAAGAGGCATTTCAGATGGCGAATAGCATATTACTAGGACAGTATACGGAGACGAATTCGATCCTTCATCGTCTGGACCCGCGGACGAAGCTATTATGCTTCATCGTACTCATGATTGGTTTTCTAATGCTGGACAAGTTCGTCAGTTATGCAGTCGCAACCTTCTTCGTTCTGGGTATTATGCGAGCATCAAAGGTTCCGCTTCGCATGTTGGGGAGAGGACTAAAACCAATGGTATTGATTTTGATGTTCACCTTTCTATACCATGCCATAAGCACGAAGGGTACGGTTATTATGTCCTGGATGTTCATTCATGTGACCCTAGAGGGGCTGCAAAACGGATCACGCTTTGTGTTGCGCATCATTCTACTTGTCTTACTCGCATCCATACTCACGTTAACGACGAAACCATTATCGTTGGCCCAAGGGCTGGAGAAATTGCTATCACCGCTGTCCAAAATTCATGTTCCCGTCGAACAGTTTTCTTTGATGATTGTCATCACGATTCGTTTCATTCCGACGATTATGCATGAGCTTGATCGTATTCTTCTCACGCAAAAAGCCAGAGGCTACGACATCTCGTCCGTCAGACGATCGAAACGTATGTTGGCATATATTCCGATTCTGGTTCCGCTGATCTTTACCACCATCAAACGTGCCGAACAGTTGTCTTTGGCAATTGATGCTCGTGCTTATGGAGATGGCAGGAGAAGAATCGTCTATAAGCAGCTGGAATGGAAACGTTTGGATTATTTTGCCGGGGGATTAGCCATCTTGTTTCCGGTGATCCTGCTGGTATTGAAGATAGGGGGAATATAAATGGATATTTATGGGGCAGTCATAGACAACGAGACGCGATGCGTACATTATCATACTGAGAAGGATATTATCGCCATAAAGTTCAAATGTTGCAATCGCTATTATCCATGCTATAAATGCCATGAGGAACAAGCGGATCACGACATCAAGCGCTGGCCGCAGGAGCAATTCGACGAATGGGCCATCCTTTGCGGCAGCTGTCACACCGAACTCACCATCAGACAATATATGAATACGACATGCTGTCCGCAGTGTAAGGCGAGTTTCAATGAGAGATGTACTGCACATTATCCAATCTATTTTGAACAATCGGCTCACGAAGAGTAAGGGAGGAATAACAATGAAATGGAATACGCGCCTGACGGAGCTGCTGCATATCAAATACCCGATTATACAAGGGGGACTTGCTTATTTAGCTTATGCCGACCTCGCTGCTGCAGTATCGAATGCAGGTGGACTGGGCCAAATTACAGCGATGAGCCTTCCGAGTGCAGACGCTCTGCGCGAAGAAATCATTCGCGCCCGCACCCTTACCGACAATCCGTTCGGAGTCAACTTTGCGATTGGAATGCATGGTGCTGATTTCAGCGATCGCGTGCAAGTTGCCATCGATGAGCGTGTATCCGCAGTGACGATAACGGGCGGAAATCCCGCTCCGATTTTAGAACAATTTCAGCCTACAGGCATTCCAACGCTGGTACTTGTTTCCTCGCGCAGACAAGCGCAAAAAGCGGAGCAACTTGGCGCATCTGCCGTCATTGTCGTAGGACAGGAGGGAGGAGGACATTTGGGGCGTGAAGATGTTGGCACCATGGTGCTTGTCCCTCAGGTCGTCGATGCCGTACACATTCCGGTTGTTGCTTCAGGTGGTATCGGCGATGGCCGCGGTTGGATGGCTGCCCATGCACTTGGAGCGGAGGGCATTGAAATGGGCACGCGCTTCATCGCCACCCAGGAATGCGTGGATGCCTCGGCTTCTTATAAACAGGCGTTAGTAGAGAGTTCGGAATCCGATACGGCTGTTATCAAACGATCCATCGGTTCTCCTGGCAGAGTATTACGAAACGACTATATCGATTACCTTCTCGCCATTGAACGTAAGACGCCTACGTATGAAGCACTAAAAAAATATATTAGTGGTGAAGCCAACAAGCGTTGGATTTACGATGGCGTTCAAGAGGAAGGCTTCGGCTGGGCGGGTCAAGTTACCGGGATGATCCACGATATTCCGACCGTGTCGGAGTTGATCGACCGAATGGTGAAAGAATCAGAGAATATACGCGGAAAATGGGGGATATGATGGGCCAATCCCGATGATGGTAGTATTGTCTCATACTTGAGTAGTTCTGAATTTGTAACTTATGAATATTTCATTCTGTAATGACTAAGCGTCAAAAGTGGCCAGATGTATCGATAACTATGATAATGGGAATAAAAGTTGCCTGGAAGTCCGGCGCCTGTCGGATAAGAAGACTTCCAATCATCTTCGTGCAAATTCGTGATCAAACGTAAAATTCCTTGATCAATGGCCGTTGTTGGCTGCGGATGAACCGCGATAAGTGCATCAAGGGCCCAGGCGGTTTGGGATGGCGTGCTTTCCCCTAAAGGGACATAACGCATAAGCCGGTCACTTTGACAGGATTCTCCCCAACCGCCGTCCGGGTTCTGAATGCTGAGGAGCCATTTGGCTCCTTTTTGAATAGCATCATGGTTTACCGGGAGGCCAACGGCTTGCAAACCGGTTAATGCGGCCCATGTACCATAGATATAACATACGCCCCATCTTCCGTACCACGAACCATCCTTCTCCTGATGATGAATCAGCCAATTTGTTCCCCTTTTGATGAATGCATGCCGCATATCTAGACCGGCAAAGTTTCCGAGATACTCCAAAGTTCGACCGGTAAGATCGGCCTCCGAGGGGTCAATGGCAGCGAATTTGGCACCGTCGATGGCAAGCCAGGTGAGCATTTCTTTATGGGTATCTTTTTCGAATGCCGGCCAGCCCCCGTCTTTGTTTTGCATGGACATGACCCAATTCAGTCCACGATTCCATGATTCCTGATACACTCGGTCAATGCCAGACAAGCCGTGAATAGCCCGCAAGGCTGCCGTTGTATCATCCACGTCCGGATTGAGCGTATTTGTATCGGAAAATCCCCATCCACCGGGAACGGTATCGGGGTTATGGATGCTCCAATCGGCGGTTTTCTGGTGCTGTCTGGATAGTAAGTACGAAGCAGCACGCTGAATTGACGTATGATCATCGGCAAACCCAGCTTCTTGCAACGCATAGGTGAGCAGTGCCGTATCCCACACGGTTGATGGGGAGTTCTGGATCGTTATGAAACGCTCCGTGCGACACTGCATCTCGCTGAGTCCTTGAATGGCGCGCATGATGATTGGATGCCGGTGATCGTATCCAAGAGCCAGCAGAGCGAAAATCATGAGAATTGTACTGCTGGCGTAACTGTATAAGGTACCGTCGGATTCAATTCGCTGGAGCATGAACTTTTCCGCCTTGTTCCTTGCGGATTCATGAATAGAACGCGGAGTACCAATAAGTCTGTTTTGACCTGCTCGGATGTCCTCCTGCATTTCTTCATATTCCCTCGAAAAGGGTTCATCTTCATCAAAACGCGGATCCTTGAGATCAGAGAGATCAGGAGCATGCGCAGATTGGACGGAAAAATGCCTGTTAGCCATGAGAAGCATGGGAGTAAGATGAACTCTTGAATATCCGGAAAAATCAAAATAGTTGATCGGAAAATAGTTGGGAAATAGCAGAATTTCCAGCGGGATCAGGGAGACCGATAAGGGCCATTTGATCTGCCCTGTGGCGGCAAGGATGGCTTTCGTCAAAATGCTTGTGACTTTTCCAAGACCGCCTTTGGAGCGGATGTAACTCTTCGCCCGCTGAATCGGTTCTTCGTTATCCTTGCTATAACCGGAATAGAGCAGGGCGTAATAGGCTTCAACCGTCGCGGATAGATTTCCTTCTTCTTCATCGGCATACAAGGACCAGAAACCATCCCGCTGCTGAGCACCAAGGATACGATCATGAAGCTGGCGGATCAAAGTTTCATTCTGTATGTCCAATATTCGAAAAAGGATAATGACATAGGCATCGATCACGATGCCGTTCTCAAAACAGAAATGCCAGGTTCCGTCTGGCTTCTGCTGCTGAATGAGGCATTCCGACAACTTCTCGATTTCCTCATTCACGGCGCTCAGTATTTTTCTCATATACGCGTACCTCCGAAAAGAAGTCTTATAGCATGATATGATGCGGGAAAGCAAGGAAGGAGGAGAAAAAGAAGAGCGGACGCTTTTCTCAAGCATCCACTCTCCAGTAAAGGGGCGACTATCCAAGCACTGATTAGTTCAATGTGTTATTTAGCCTTGGTTTGAATTTCTCTTGCAACCCGTTCTCCAAGTTCCGCCGATGCTTCACTCAGATAGCCGAGGACTATGGTTTGTGTTTCGCGGGAGATATTCGAAAGATCAGAAGCAAGATTATCGACCAAATGATCTTGCTGTACAGGAGTAAGGGCCCTGTAAAATTGACCCGCCTGCGTAAAATCATCCGGCTTAGACAGGTCCGATCGCTCCAGATGACCCTCCACATACCTGCCGTTGCCGCTGGTGACGAGGGAAGCCGGCGACCAGTCTTCCTGGTGGTTGACGGGTATCTTCCGAAAATCCGGCCCCAACCTTCTGCGCTGGGAGTCCCAATAAATATTGGTACGCCCCTGTAGCATCTTATCGTCTGATAGCTCGGCTCCCTCAAGCAGATTGGACGGAGAGAAGGCTATTTTCTCCACTTGTTCCATGTAATTATCGGGATTGCGGTTCAATACCAGCCTGCCTACAGGAATCAAAGGATATTGCTGCTCATCCCAGATTTTGGTGTCATCCAGCGGATCATAGGGAAGTTTTGCCGCATCATCAGGATTCATCAACTGAACATAGAGACCGTAGTCAGCGATATTTCCCGCGGCAATCGTATCGTATAAATCTTTGCCTGCAATATCCGGATTCTCGCCGGCCAATCGTGCGGCTTCCTGACTGTCGATATACTTCTCGCCGCCAAAAGGAATCCAATGGTATTTAACATAGGTACGGACGCCCTGCGCATTTTTCCAGACATAGGTATTCACACTGTGACCCTTGATGTGACGCAGGCTTTTTACCGTCCCTACATCAGAATAGAGCCAGACCAAAAAGTGCGTTGATTCCGGTGCCCTGGCTATGAAACTCCAGAATCGTTCAGGATCAATTAAGTTATTTTTCGGCGATGGAAGTAAGGCTTGGACGGACTCCGGAAAGCGTATGGCATCCCGCACGGAAAATACGGGGATATGATTGCAGACCAAATCGAAAACACCTTGTTCCGTGTAAAATTTCGTGGAAAAACCGCGTATGTTTCGTGAAGTATCTGGAGTTCCTTTCGTACTTACCGCAAGGGAGAACCTCACGGTGACGGGGACCTGTTGTCCCGGATTTTGCAAAAAGCAGAGCTTTGTATGTTCAGCCATGGAGTGAACGGTCTGAAAGTACCCGAAAGCGCCAAAGCCTTTCACATGTACCGGTCTTTCGATAATTTTAGTATGTACGAAGGTTTCCAGGGTCTCATGCAAAATATTATCCTGTTCTAATACGGGACCTCTGTCGCCGACCGTTTGGGAATGTAAGTTAGGGTCTGACGCATGATGATCATTGTTTTTTTGGAAGTGATTATTTTCTTTCATTGTCGCCCTCCAATGACTATTAGTTGATTCTCTCTTATACAATAGGGTTATGCTGAGTTCCTGTTCAATTATGACCACCGATGCACATTTGACGTTGAGGACCGCAGCATGTTACTTCCTTAGTCGTAGCTGCGTAAATCGCGGCTTTTTTTATTGGAAAGACGATCATTTCAAAAGATTTGTCGATGATGACACTGCAAAATGTTCACAAAGTGTTCACTTATGTGGAGCTGTTCACAATCTCTATAATTACAAAGGTAAACAGAAAGGATGAGGAATTTGCCAACAACGAAAAAGGAAAATCTATATTTTGGACTGATGATGTGCTCTGGAATGGTTGTATTTATGACGTTTTACAACTTATTTACACACGGCTTATTGGGTTCGATATCTTTAGGAGGCATACTTATTCAACTCATTGGCGTCTTTATGATAGCTTCCTTGGTCGAGTTATTTATTGTGGGTCCCGTAGCCAAGAAAATTGCCTTTTCGCTGCCGTTTGATAAATCCAATAAAGTGTTAGTGATTGTATTCCTTGCATTTTTCATGGTGAGCGGAATGGTTCTCTGCATGTCACTTTACGGCTTGCTGACGAGCTATTTTTCCAACCATCTGATCGGAGAAACATTATTTAAAAGTTACTTTACATTAGTATTTAGAAATTTCATTTTTGCGTTCCCGCTTCAGCTAATCATTATAGGGCCTCTTGTTCGATTCCTTTTCAGTAAATTTGTCAAAGGCAAGGTCGGTACGGAAACTTTCGCTGGCGTTCAGTCCTCGTAATGAAAGATCAAGTAAAAAACCTGTTCGCCACAGCGTTCAGGTTTTTTTATGGCAGTATAGTAAGTTGATTGACTTGAATTGTCTCGGATTCTGCATGATTATCGTCGAATTTCAACATAATAGCTGAATGAAAGCTATGCTTGGAGCTTGGCTCTAACCACATGTATATCGTTCACAAGGAAAGAAAAAGATGATCATAACGAAGCGAGTGATGATGCTTGAAATGGACATCCATGGCGTGTCTCCTGTTCATGCTTCTTCAGGATCTTGATGGGGAACAGGATCATGGTAAGCTCACCGTCACCCATGAAGGCAAAACCATCTCCAGTCTGGACCGAAATGCCCACAGCCTGGAAGTATTTCCTTTGCTGGATATGGAAAAGTATAACCAATGGGTGGGTGAGTTGGACCGGAAAACGAAAAAAGAGGCACAAAATGCCCGCATTGACGGAAATGGGAAAATCGTACCCGGGCAAAACGGTTACCAGCTTAATCGAAGAGAGTTTTTGAATCGCTATTATGCCTATCTATACAATAAGGGCCTGGCTAGCATCGAAGTTCCTGTATATCCGGTGTATCCGAAGGTGGATATCGAGCTGCTGGCATCGCTGCGGGCTAAACAGATTGGCTATTATGTAACTTATTTCAACGCCAGTAATACAGATCGTTCTCATAATATCGCTTTGGCGGCAAGAGCGATTGACGGCACGGTCATATTCCCTGGAGAATCCTTTTCCTTTAATCGGGTAGTTGGCATACGGACAACGGGAAAAGGGTACAGGCAGGCGACAGTGATCGTGCGAGGCGAATTATCCGAAGGAGTAGGAGGTGGGATCTGCCAGGTGTCCTCAACCTTATACAATGCGGTCGATCGGACAGGAATGAACATTGTGCAGCGATATTCACACAGTCGCCACGTTCCCTACGTTCCTCCGGGAAGGGATGCAACCGTAAGCTGGGGAGGACCGGATTTTGTATTTCATAATGCATATAACCAGCCCATTCTAATCCGGTCATTTGCAGGCCATGGAAGTGTTTCCGTGTCCATCTTCTCATCCGATGTCATCGAATATACCCCTAGGAAGGTGCCGAGCATGACAAACCAACTTCCAGAAGAAATAAGCGATTCACCTGTATTGCCTAATCCTGTTAGTGGTGAATGAAAAAATAGTGACGTTATAGGCCATGTTCCGGGGAGAATAATCGCTGCGATGGTTAAATATCTGCAATGCATTGAAATCAAACATATGTTTCGTGTTATGATAGAGGGGCATGCAGACAAGCCAAACAGGCTTGGATATGAGTAGGGTGAAGACCATCGGGTTTAAGGTTTACTCATGATAAAGGAGAGGAATAGTCCATGATCAACAAAGTCGGGCAAATCATGTTGTACGTAAATAATCAAGATGAAGCAGTGAATTTTTGGACGGAAATCGTAGGGTTTCACGTCATTTCTGAAGAAAATAACGGCCAAGGAATGAGATGGATTGAAATTGCTCCAGCACAGGGCTCGGAAACCAGCCTCATTCTGCATAATAAAGAATTCGTTGCTAAAATGTCGCCTGGGTTACACCTTGGCACACCTTCTCTCATGTTTTTCACGGAAAATCTTGATGAATTACATAGCAGCTTAGCAAGTAAAAACATCAAAGTCGGCGATATTGTCCATATGCCTTCCGGCAGGGTGTTCAACTTTGCAGATCATGAAGAGAATTATTTTGCTGTCATGGAAAAGAAATGACTTACTTATCTTACCTCTTGTAGAACAGAGAACCGCATGTTATGAGGTAGCTGACAGGAAATAGTCGGCTGCCTTTTTCGTTTAAATCCAAATACCAATATTACAAAATGAGATTTGTGCCTTAGGAGGACACGACAATGCCTAACATAGCCAATAATTTGACGGAACTAATCGGCAATACTCCATTGCTGGAGCTTGTCAACTTTAATAAACAAACCCATGCTGGCGCAGCGATTATTGCCAAACTGGAATATTTCAACCCGGCCGGGAGCGTCAAAGACCGGATTGGGTATGCGATCATCAAGGATGCGGAGGAGAAGGGGCTTCTTCACCCGGATTCCGTCATTATCGAATCGACCAGCGGCAACACAGGCATCGCCCTCGCTTTCGCCGCCGCGGCGCTCGGTTACAAACTGATGATTACACTACCGGATAGTTTCAGCATCGAACGCCGTAAGCTGCTTGCGCTCTTAGGAGCTGACCTTGTGCTCACGCCAGCGAGTGAAGGCATGCAGGGTGCAATCCGGAAGGCCGAGGAGTTAGCCGAGACAATCCCGCATTCGTTCGTTCCTCAGCAGTTTACTAACCCGGCCAATCCGGATATTCATCGGAAGACAACGGCTGAAGAAATATGGCGGGACACCGATGGACAAGTAGACATATTCGTTGCCGGTGTGGGCACAGGAGGTACGATTACCGGTGTGGGCGAAGGATTAAAACAGCGGAACGAATCGGTGAAAATCATCGCCGTTGAGCCGGCTGCTTCTCCCGTCTTGTCTGGAGGAGCCCGAGGAAACCACAAAATACAAGGAATCGGAGCCGGTTTTGTCCCAGAAAATTTCAATCGGAACGTGGTCGACGAGATCATGGGAGTGAGTAACGATGACGCACTCAACACCTCGCGTCTCCTTGCGAGAAGTGAAGGATTAATCGTCGGTATTTCTTCCGGAGCCGCAGCCTTTGCCGCTCTGCAGTTGTCCAAGCGCCCTGAAAATGCGGGCAAACGCATCGTCGTCCTGCTTCCCGATACCGGCGAGCGTTATTTAACGACAGAGCTGTTTCCGTCCGACAACAATTGAGATGAAATGGTAAGTAAATTGCTTTTTTTATGAACATCTATTAAGATAGATGAAACTATTTAGCAAGAAAGGAGGCAAAAAGTGATGGAAACTGTATTCAGAAGTATAGAAATCGAAGTAAAGTCATATTTACATCTAGGAGATTTGCTTGCGACGGGATCAGTATGCCCATTTTCAAGTAAACTTCATAAGGATACAGATACCGGAAACTTTTTGTCTTGTGAAATTCCATAGATGGCATTGTGGATTTTGATTGATTAAAAGCAATGACTTGACGCCGGTTTTATTACGGCGTTTTTTTGTGTTTTGAGGAGAAAAATTGAATGAAAACATAAACCAGGCTTCTTGTTGAATTAGACACAAGTGTGTTAGATAAAGGAGCTTTAGAGAGGGTGACTCAATTGTCTAAAAAGCTTAGGCAATATAGAAATGTTTCAGTGTTCCATGCGCTTCTAAGTTAAATAAAATTTAGAAGCGAGGGACCATAAATGAACAATCACAAAATTTTTAATAAATCATTTCTTTTTTTGCTCGTCAGCAATTTGTCAGTCTTTATCGGATTCGAAATGTTGCTTCCTATTCTGCCGGCCTATTTGATATCGCTTCAAGCTTCTGCCATACAAGTGGGTTTGGTGACAACGTTATTTACAGTGGGTGCCGTATTCATCAGGCCGCTGGCAGGATACTATTTGATGGATAACCAGCGTAAAACTCTAGCCATGGGTGCTTGTGCAGT
Source organism: Paenibacillus dendrobii (assembly GCF_009807035.1). Taxonomy (GTDB): domain Bacteria; phylum Bacillota; class Bacilli; order Paenibacillales; family Paenibacillaceae; genus Paenibacillus_AQ; species Paenibacillus_AQ dendrobii. The sequence continues at coordinate 938,069 of NZ_WUBI01000001.1, read as the reverse complement.
TTTATTGATGATTACAGCGGCATATCCTTATCTTCATATTGTATGGCTGTTTTTATTGTTAAGATTAATTCATGGCATTGCGTGGGGCGTATCCACAACAGCGAACGGTACAATTGCAGTCGATTTGATTCCTAAGACGCGGTTAGGAGAAGGGATGGGGTATTTCTCTATTTCAACCACAGTGGGAGCTATCATAGCACCAAGTCTAGGCATCTATATCTATGGCTCTTATTCCTTTGACACGTTAATTTGGTCATCGGTTATCCTTAGTCTTACTGCGCTTATTGCACTCCAATTCATGCATACGCCTACCCCTGTAAAGAGAGAAAAACAACCATTTCAATTCTTCAAGATGATTTTTGAAAGAGACGCATGGTTCCCGGCACTACTGTCGGTCATTACTACGTTTTCTTATGGGGCAATTGTTACTTTTTTGGTTCTCTTCGGAAAACAAAAAGGGTTGGAGCATATATTTCTATTTTTTCTGATCAATGCTATCGTTTCAACTTTATTACGTCCGTTCACCGGAAGATGGTATGACAAAAAAGGACCTTGGTCTATCATTATTGTGTCATCCGTGTTAGGATTTTTGTCACTTGTGGTGCTGTCTTTTGCAACAAATGATCTTCACCTGATTATCTCAGCGATATTATTCGGAGCGGGTTATGGAACGGTATCCCCCAGTTTGCAAACCTGGGCAGTTCAAAGGGTAAGTGAAGAAAAAAGCGGCTCGGCGAATGCAACCTTTTATTCCAGTTTTGATGTTGGGGTTGGAATTAGCGCATTGGTTTTAGGTATTTTAGCTGAATGGTTCAGTTTAGAGATGATCTTTAGGTTGGTAAGTCTTAATTTCATTGTGGTCGCAGCTTTAGTCTATAGGGATTATGTAAGTGAAAAGAATAGATAAGGATGAATGTCCATAAATGCTATATTTTCGCACCGTGTTCGCTATAATGGGTACAGTGAGTAAGAAAGGATTGTAGTTATGAAGAAATTCATCGTCATTGGATCAGGAATTTTAGGGGCATCAACAGCGTATCAGTTAGCAAAAATGGGGTCAGATGTCATTGTGATTGACCGTAAAGATCAAGGACAGGCCACAGACGCCGCTGCCGGGATTATTTGCCCCTGGATATCACAACGACGCAACCAGGCGTGGTATCGGCTCGCTAAGACTGGCGCTCGTTTTTACCCCGATTTGATTGAAGAACTCAAAAGTGAAGGTGAAACCGAAACAGGTTATGCCCAAGTGGGGGCTTTGAGTATTCATCAAGATTTGGAGAAAATCAGCAAGATGGAAGAACGGGCACACCTGAGAATGGAGGAAGCCCCGGAAATGGGTGGGGTTACACGGCTAAATGAGCAAGAAACTCATGAGCAATTTCCTCTGTTAGCGGAAGGATACCATTCGGTTCGCATTAGCGGGGCCGCACGTGTTGACGGCCGAGCCTTGCGCGATGCGTTGATCCGGTCTGCGCAGAGAAAAGGGGCTATCCTTATAACTGGTGATGCTACGCTCAAGTACGAGTCGAACCGCGTAACTGGAGTAACCGTTGGGGAAAAGAATTATGCGGCCGATAAAACGATTGTTTGCGCAGGCGCTTGGGCGGGTCAACTGCTGCAGCCTTTAGGCATTGAATTTAAGGTTAGTTTTCAAAAAGCCCAAATTATGCATGTGCAGGTTCATGACAGGGAAGACACTGGCAGCTGGCCGGTAATCATTCCGCCATCAGATCAATATCTGCTCGCCTTCAACCATCAGAAGATCGTCATCGGGGCAACGCATGAAAACGAAATCGATGGATACGACACTAGGATAACCGCGGGAGGAATGCAAGAAATTCTGAATAAAGGGTTAGCATTGGCACCTGAGTTAGCCGATAGCACTTTTCAAGAAACAAGGGTTGGTTTTCGCCCTTTTACCCCCGGTTTTCTCCCGGTGATCGGCGCTATTCCAGGATGGGATGGCCTTATAACAGCGAATGGACTTGGCGCGTCCGGACTGACGGTGGGTCCCTTTATGGGAAGCCAGCTCGCAAAGATGGCACTAGGTACGGATATGGATATCGACGTCGATGATTATGATATTCGAAAAGCAATTTCTGAAAATAATGATTAATGCTCGAGAACAGTTGGTTTAACGGGTTTGAGGGTTTACTTTTCGAAGATAATTCGCCGGGATTTAGATAACGTATTGAAAAGAAGAGGCGTCCAGAGAAAGGGACATATGTACACGGAAGCCCGCTGAAATAGCGGGCTTTTTATTTTGGGGAGATATGCTCATGCTTTTTGATAATTTGCCTAAAAACAAAAAAACAACCTTGAATCTCTCAAGATTGGGTTAAAAACAAATATGGGTATTGATTAATATCATGGATACTGGTATAATTACAATTCACATTATCCGATGACATTCATTAATAATGATACCATACATCTTCGGAAATGTCAATAGTAAAATGATGTTTTTCGTTTTGATCCAAGCTGCATGGAGGAGGAACAGCATGATTACGAATAAAACGTATCCCGTCTTAGATCCTGAAAAGGAGCGTGAGGAGAAAATAGAACACCCATCAGAACATCCCGATCAAGGTGAAGCGTTGAACGATACCTCGGAACGATATGAAGATGTTACCCTTCCTCCGGGAATTAAAATGGACGATTCTGTCCGTATGTACTTGAAGGAAATGGGGCGAGTGCCGCTATTGTCGGCTGAAGAAGAAGTAGCATTGGCAAAACGCATCCAGCAAGGGGATGAGGCGGCGAAGCGCCATCTCGCCGAAGCGAATTTGCGACTCGTCGTCAGTATTTCAAGGCGTTATATCGGGCGAGGACTGCAATTACTTGACTTGATACAAGAGGGTAATATGGGATTGATGAAAGCTGTTGAGAAATTCGATTACTCCAAAGGTTTCAAATTCAGCACATATGCTACATGGTGGGTGCGTCAAGCGATCACTCGTGCGATTGCTGACCAGGCCAGAACGATCCGAGTTCCCGTCCATATGGTCGAAACGATCAATAAATTTATCCGCGTGTCCAGGCAACTATTGCAAGATATCGGCCGCGAGCCGACGCATGAAGAAATTGCGAAGGAAATGGACATAACCGTGGACAAGGTAAAAGAAATCATGAAAATAGCCCAAGAGCCTGTATCGCTGGAAACACCGATAGGCGAAGAGGACGACTCGAAATTGGGTGATTTTATCGAAGATCATGAAGCACAGACGACCGCAGACGCGGCCGCGTTCAAGCTGCTGAAAGAGCATCTGAATGATGTCCTGGATACGTTGACAGAGCGGGAAGAGCACGTGTTGCGACTTCGCTTTGGTATCGATGACGGACGCACTCGAACGCTTGAGGAAGTTGGCCAACATTTTGGAGTAACGCGCGAACGAATTCGCCAAATTGAGGCAAAAGCACTACGAAAGCTGAGACATCCAAGCAGGAGCAAGCTTTTAAAAGATTTCTTGGAATAAACGCATTCCATAAAATATAAAGGATGATGCAGCCATGGAAAACGGTTTTTTGATCCGATGCTTAACATGCGGCAATGAGTTAAAGGTAGTACCTGGACGCCGTGATCACAGAAATGAACGTATTGTATTCGGAACGGATAATTACGGAGCGGATCAGATTTCATGCGAATGTGGAAATGCTCTCGATGAATACAGCAGGTTTGCAGGTGACTTCGAGGGTGAGTTCATTGTCGAATGGAGATATACAGGAAATGGATCGACTCTAAATAAAAAGTAGGATGAATTAGTGCTGAAACAACAAGTTAAAATATAGAGCCTAGGCATGGTACAGGAAGTCAGAAGTATCTTCCACTCGAAAAATGGCGTGAATATGAGATAATTAAAGATAATAATAGTATACCCGTGTTGTAAGCGATAACATCAAACGATATTACTTGTTTTCCAACCTATGCCTGATTCTTTGCTCCTTTACAGCAAGCGTTCGGAAGGAGTAAGATTTCATTCGTAATAATGACTTGTGAACCTGTAATTAAATACTCCTAGATCGCTTAGTTCTGGAAATCAGGAGCGGGGGAACCAAAGGGATGAGTCAAATTTCATCCCAGGGGTGAATCACTTGGTTATTAACTTTAAGTGTAGGGATACTTTCAAGCCCGAATCCGTCAGCTAACCTCGTAAGCGTTATGAAAGAGGAATTTGTCGTGTGCCATGTTTTTTACAAGCCGCGGGAAGGTCCAACTTTCCTGCGGCTTTTTTTGTCGTGCGAAAATTTCGAGGTAGGGTAGGCATTAAGAGACTCACATGATAATACAACTTGACAATGGCGGTGACATTTAGACAATGGCAGCATTAAAAAGACTTCTGATTGGACGACCGCTGAAATCGACCGAGCTCGGAGAACAAAAACTAAATAAGAAAAAGGCATTGGCCATCCTATCCTCTGATGCCTTATCATCCGTTGCTTACGGTCCGGAACAAATCCTCCTCGTTTTGGTTACGTTAAGCACGGCAGCATTCTGGTATTCAATACCCATTGGAATCGGAGTTTTGGTTTTATTAACGGCGCTGATTCTTTCATATCGCCAGATCATCTTTGCTTATCCTCAGGGCGGGGGAGCCTATGTCGTATCCAAACAGAACCTTGGCGTATACTCGGGGCTGGTTGCCGGAGGCTCTCTATTGGTGGATTATATTTTGACAGTAGCTGTCAGCGTGTCGGCGGGAACAGATGCATTAACTTCGGCTTTCCCTGCTTTGCATGAGCACACGGTAATTATCGCCGTAACTTTTGTTATTCTGATTACGATATTGAATTTGCGAGGCGTGACCGAGTCTGCATCTATTTTGGCTTACCCGGTGTATTTATTCGCATTTGCCCTATTTATTTTGATCGGTGCCGGCATTTACAACATTCTGACGGGTCACGTATCACCCGAATTACATGCGCCATTAGGAACGCCGGTTGCAGGCATCAGTTTATTTTTACTCTTAAAAGCTTTCGCCTCGGGCAGCTCAGCCCTCACAGGTGTTGAAGCGATATCGAATGCCATACCTAACTTTAAAGATCCTGGGCCTAAAAATGCAGCCAAAACCTTGATGGCAATGGGGATCCTGCTTGCCGTGTTATTCTCGGGCATTGTATTTCTTGCTTATTATTTGGGGATTTCGCCTAATGCCCAGGAAACAGTGGTATCTCAGATTGCCAAGCAAACCTTCGGACGGAATTTTATGTACTTCTTTATCCAGGGAACGACAGCTTTAATTCTGATTCTCGCAGCCAATACAGGGTATTCGGCATTCCCGTTGCTTGCGGTCAATCTTGCCAAAGATAAGTTCATCCCAAGAATGTTCACGGTCCGGGGAGATCGTCTGGGGTATTCGAATGGCATTATCATTCTCGGATTATTATCGATCATTCTGATTATTGCTTTTAACGGACAGACCGAGCATTTGATTCCATTATATGCGGTGGGGGTGTTCATTCCATTCACCCTTTCGCAGACTGGCATGATGGTGAAATGGATTCGTGAAAAGCCGGCAGGATGGGTCCCTAAGCTGATTATTAATACGACAGGGGCACTTATCAGTTTTACGGTGTCCATCATGTTCTTCATGACCAAGTTTTCGCAGGTGTGGCCCGTATTGATATTTTTGCCGCTGATCGTTTACCTGTTCCATCGCATTAAGAAGCATTATGAAGCTGTTGGCGAGCAATTGCGGCTTGCTACCTGCGAGAAAGTCATCCCGATTGCCGGAAATGTCGTCATTCTCCCGGTATCAGGCATTACGCATGTCGTCGAGCATTCCTTGAATTATGCCAAGTCTCTATCAGCCGATCAGATTATCGCTGTTTACATTCCGTTTGAAAGAGAAGAGGAGACAAAGTTCGAGGAAAAATGGAACAAGTGGAGACCCGATGTACGCCTTGTGACTTTACATTCTCCATATCGGAGCATCATTCACCCATTAAGTAAATTTATCGATACGGTACATCGGAAAGCCAGTGAATCTAACTACCAGGTAACGGTCGTGATTCCGCAATTTATTCCTAAGAAAAGCTGGCATAACCTGCTGCACAACCAGACAAGTTTTATGATTCGCGCCTACTTGCTGTACCGAAAAGACGTCATCGTCACAACGGTTCCGTATCATCTGAAAAAATAAAACAACCGGGCATTATTTCACGCCAGCTACGTCTCTCATCACAACCCAATCCACAATGGATTGGGTTGTTTGTATTTCTCCATAATCACGGAAAGCAGGATAAGGTCCATATCACGCTAAGACTATGACATCTTATGTCATAGTTAAGATCTATAATGACTGTAGATCATCGAAAGGAGTAACAAAACATGAAACCTCTCAATGGAAAAATAGCATTGGTGGCAGGCGCAACACGTGGTGCGGGCAGAGGTATTGCTATCGAACTTGGTGCAGCTGGGGCTACCGTGTATGTGACAGGGCGAACGACAAGAACTCAATCCTCAGAGTACAACCGCCCCGAAACGATTGAAGAAACAGCCGAACTTGTCGTTCAAGCCGGTGGTCATGGAATAGCGGTTCAAGTAGACCATACGGATCCCGATCAAGTTCAGGCTCTAATCGCTCGCATCGAGAAGGAACAAGGGAGATTGGATATTCTGGTCAACGATGTGTGGGGAGCTGAGAATTTGATAGAGTGGAACGTACCCGTGTGGAAGCACTCGCTTGAACGTGGTTTCCGCATGCTTCATCTTGCGATTGATACCCATATTATTACAAGCCACTTTGCGCTCTCCTTATTAATACGAAACAAGAACGGACTGGTCGTTGAGATAACGGATGGCACGGCTGAATACAACAACAATAACTACCGTCTTTCATTATTCTACGACCTGGCCAAGACGTCGGTCATTCGCATGGCTCAGTCCCTGGCTCATGAAATTTCACCGTTTCAATGTACCTCAGTAGCCGTAACGCCGGGTTGGATGCGTTCTGAAATCATGCTTGATCACTTTGGTGTACATGAAGAAAACTGGCGTGACGCCGCTGCGGCGGAACCTCATTTCATCATCTCGGAATCGCCCCGTTACGTAGGACGTGCCGTTGCCGCACTAGCCGGAGATCCCGAAGTTGCAAGGTGGAATGGCTGCTCTCTCTCTAGCGTGAAGCTTGCGCAAGAGTATGCTTTTTATGATATCGACGGCTCACAACCAGATTGTTGGCGTTATCTCGAAGAGGTGCAGAATGCAGGCAAACCGGCGAATGCAAATGGATACCGCTAATTTTCATGATTGATCCAAATTCAAGCATTGCAAAGAGTACTAGTGTAACACTCGATCTTTTTCGGCATGGTTTTGTAAAATGAAAGCCTCCCCCATAGTAGGAGAGGCTTTTTTTAGTAGGCTTAAACCATTGGCTACCTGCGGAATACCCGTACCGGCAAATAGGCCAGCGTTTGTCCGGCAGCGGAAGGAGTCAGATTCTCTTCCAGCGCAAAACCGGGAATGGGCTCGATGCGTTCAAAATGGTCCATGAACAGTCCAAGACCGATATTAGCCTCAAGACGCGCAAGCGGAGCACCCAGACAAAAATGCGGTCCATTGCCGAAAGTCAAATGCTTTTTATTGTTAGAGCGGTGAATGTTCAGTGTGAAAGGATCGTCAAACATATCCTTGTCCATATTGGCGGCGCTCATCCAAGCCACGACGACGTCGCCTTTTTTCAAGGCTACGCCGAGCACGTCGTTATCCTGCTTCACCGTCCGGTCCATTTTGGCTACATGGAAGCGATAGCGGAGCATTTCTTCCACCGCGTTCGGAAGCAAGTCGCGGTTCGACTGGATCTCGGCATAGACCTGGTCATTATCATATAAGAAGGAATAGAACGTGCAGGCAAGCAGATGGCTTGTCGTTTCAATGCCGGCTCCCAGAATAAACATTGTCATCCGGACGATCTCGTCGTCCGTCAACCGCTCTCCATCCACTTCCGCACGAATCAGATCCGAGATGATGTCGTCTGTCAAATTCAATCTTTTCTGAACGATATGGGGGTAGAGGTAGTCGTAATACTCCTTGGCAGCTTGACGCTTCAGTTCCTGCACATCCTCGATATTGTCCTTGGGGAGTGGGAGGAATAGATGATCGACCCATTCTTTGAATAGAAATCGATCCTCGGGAGGAACGCCGAGCAATTCCGCAATCACGATCGTTGGCAGAGCGCTGGAGAAGGTCTTGACGATATCGATGACGGGCTCGTCTCCCATATCCCGTATCAATTGCTTCACCACCTCATGAATGCGGGGCTCCCACAGCTTCAAGCTTCTAGGGGTAAAGGCAGCTGAAAGCAAACTGCGGCTTTTCCGGTGTTCCGGAGGGTCCGAATTCAAATTGACTCGGCCGGAATTATGCTGACCTTCCTCATTGTCGGCCCCGGCACTGATGGTCGTCCGAGTTCGCACATTAGAAAAATACTCGTAATCGCTGAGCACTCTTTTGACATCTTCATAACGGAACACATTCCAAGAATTCGTTACTTCATTGTAATAGATCGGTTCATGTTCCAAATGGTGCTTGTACCAATCGAAGGGATTAAACTCCTCGGCAGCTGAGCGAAACTGGGTGATTTCAGCTAAGGAGATGATTTCCTTTTGCATAAACTTCACTCCCGTTTTGTTGGATTGGATGGATCCAGTTTAGTTGCAATATGTCAATCGTAACACACATAAAATAGTGCAACCACCTTCGAATGACCCATGACATATGGTCTGCGCCACTCGCATTTCTTGGAAAAAAAGTCGCAATTGATCGCTTGGCGTTTGTTCATAAGAGAAAAGGGAATTTTTTGAAATGAAGTTCTTGAACAATACAAATGAAATCTGACATTACTGGGTATATCGTCAGGAAGTATCGTCATATATATCACTCACTCCTGTTTACAGGAAAAAAATAGCAGGAAAATCGTCAAAAAACAAGAACATGTATATATAACAGATTCAAAATTTGTTGTAGGGAGGGTGCATGTCCCATGAACGAAGCCTTAATGGAAAGATTACGGAATTTCCTTCTTAGGGAGGACAATATCACGCTTTTGGGCAATCCGGCGAGCCAGGAAGAAATAGATCATGCGCAGCAGCGTCTGAACGTATGTTTTCACGAAGACTATATGCACTTTATCCGAACGTTCGGGGGAGCATACATAGGGCTTGCGGTACACGCCTTCTCGAACGGTTCCAGTCTTGGTAAAGAGACGGTTGTCGATTTGACCCTCGGGTTCCGAGAGCAATATAAGGAACTACCGATTGCTGAAGTTTTACGAACCAGTTATGTCATCTCTATCGATGGTTCGGGCGATCCAATTTTTATTAATCCGGCAGGAAATGTTTTCATCTGTTATCACGATAGCGGGGAGTTCAAGTTATTAGCAAACTCATTTGAGGAGCTGATCGAGGAGTCATTTTGCGAGTGGTGAGACGAAATGAATGCCGAGAGGGTTCACCAATAAGGAATGCATTGTTCATAAAAGGGCAGCTGATCAGCGATCAGCTGCCCTTTTCCCGTTTCCATGAAGGATGCACTTTTTTTGCCTACCCGTGGTTGATCGGTCAAAAAATGGGATCGTCTCGGGGATTCTCATTTTTTGACGCGCCCAAACCGCAGGACATGAATTGGTCATTGAGCAGTACCCTTGCTAGCTGATACATTCGAAATCAAGAAAATCGTTTCATTCTGAAGTCGGATAAGCCGGCAGGAACAAGAATGCGATTTCAACAATCAAGGGGGGAATCCGTTGCTTCAACAAGACGAAGACAAAATGGCCTTACAGTTAGCAGACAGCTCGGTCGCCAAAACAATAGGCAAGCGATCTTGGCTCAAGGAATGGGGTGTTGCACTTCGACGGGATAAATATCTGTATTTATTGGCAGCCCCAGGTTTATTGTACTTTTTAATATTCAAGTACGTTCCTTTATGGGGATTGCTGATTGCCTTCAAGAATTATTCCGTCTTTCTAGGTTTCCAAGCGAGCGAATGGGTAGGGCTGCAATATTTCGCAGATTTTTTCTCGAATCCCGATTTCGGACTGCTCTTTCGGAATACGATGGCGATCAGCTTCCTGAACATTCTGTTTTTCTTTCCGCTGCCCATTATATTGGCCCTACTGCTGAATGAAGCGCGTAACATGGCATTCAAACGGTTTGTCCAGACCGTCGTGTACCTGCCCCATTTTTTGTCATGGGTTATCATTGTCGGTATTTGCTTCCTGATCTTCAGCCAGGGAACGGGCATTGTGAACAATTTAATCAGCGATGCGGGCGGTAAGCCCATTCCGTTCCTCACGGAACCGAATTATTTCTGGGCGATGCTCACGGCGCAGTCGATCTGGAAAGAAGCCGGCTGGGGAACGATCATATTTTTGGCGGCGCTGGCCGGCATAAATCCGGATCTGTACGAAGCCGCAAGGGTCGATGGAGCGAGCCGCTGGAAGCAGACGATTCACGTGACGCTGCCAGGGATACGGAGTACGATCATCATTCTTCTGATTCTTCGGCTTGGTCAGGTCATGGATGTCGGATTTGAACAAATTTACTTGATGATGAGCGCACCGGTTAGCCATGTGGCCGATGTATTCGATACGTATGTATATCGTCTCGGCATCCAAAATGGACGCTTCGGTTATGCAACTGCCGTCGGCATTTTTAAATCCGTTGTGGGTCTCGTGCTGGTGGTACTGGCGAACCGGCTCGCCAAAAAATTCGGCGAGGAGGGGCTCTACTAATGAAAACGGGTTATGGTTACAGGGTTTTTCAGGTCATCAATTACTTCTTCCTAGCCCTATGTGGTTTGGTTACTCTAGTTCCTTTTCTGTACGTTATTCTGGTTTCGTTCACCGATGCAACAGAGTACATGACATCACCCATTGTCATCATCCCGAAGCATTGGAGCCTGGCCTCGTATGAATATATTTTTTCGACGAGCACATTCATGCGATCCATGGGCGTGAGCGCCTTTCTGGCCATCGTCGGAACCGCATGCAGCCTCATTGTCACAAGTGCATTGGCGTACGCGATATCACGTAAACGGCTGAAAGGCAGAAAGTTTTTTCAGGTGTCTATATTGATTACCATGTTGTTTAGTGCCGGAATGATACCAAACTTTCTCTTGATCGACAGTCTCGGATTGATGAACTCGATCTGGTCGTTGATCATTCCGTCTCTGACAAGTGCATGGTATGTGCTTCTAATGAAGAACTTTTTCTCGGAAATTCCGGATGAGTTGGAGGAAGCCGCCCGGATTGATGGATGTACGGATATCGGTGTTTTTATTAAGGTGATTCTTCCGGTCTCAACCTCTGCGCTGGCCGCATTCGGGCTGTTCTATGCGGTGGGTTACTGGAATACCTACTTCAACGCTATTTTGTACATCAACAATGATGCACTCCGGCCTATGCAGGTCGTTCTGCAGCTGATGCTGATTACCTCATCCACTCAGATGGCTGATCCCTCTGTGGCTGCGATGTTGGAGAGCGAGGCGAATATACCGCCGCAAGTCATTAAAATGGCTGCCGTTGTTGTGTCATCACTTCCGATCGTCATGGTATATCCGTTCCTGCAAAAGTATTTTATCAAGGGAATGATGGTCGGATCCGTGAAGGGATAATGGCGGCCCAGGCCGAATTGGAATGGGGGTGGTTACGGGGAAACATCTCAACATGACGGGAACCGAGTGAAAAAAACCACGTTTTGAGGGAGGGTAATAAGCTATGAAAATGAATTCTAAAAAAATGTTGACTGCGATCTTCGCGCTTGTGCTTACCTTCTCTATGGCCGGCTGCGGCAGCAAGTCGAGCGGTACGGCATCTTCTGGAGTATCGGAAGACAAGCCTACCGATATTTCGGTCACGACAATAACGTTTGGAGGCACGCCAAGCAATGATCTCGAAGGGTTGCAAGAGATTGGTAAGAAGCTGAACGTGAAACTGCATATCAATTATATCCCTGCGAACAATATCGGTGAAAAGCTTAACGCGCTGCTTGCCTCTAAGGATCTGACCGATGTGATGTTCGTTGAATATCTGGAATCTGCTCCGGCTTACCTAAGCGCCGTCCAACAAGGTGCCTTTTGGGACTTGACTCCTTACATCAAGGACTATCCCAATCTATCCCAATATCCGGAGTCTGTCTGGAATAATCTGAAAGTGGACGGCAAAATCATGTCGTTGCCACGGATACGGCCATTAGACGGACATATGGCTATGAGCATCCGGCAGGATTGGTTGGACAAACTTGGCTTGAAAGCGCCGACGACGATGGATGAACTGTACAATGTTATGGAAGCGTTCACGAAGAATGATCCGGACGGCGACGGTAAAGCCAATACATACGGGCTCGCTTTTGTCGGTGCTCCGACTGGATTAATGCCTATGTTCGGTGCCGGAAACGGTTGGACTCAAGATTCAAGCGGCAAACTGATACCGGATTGGTGGACGCCTCAGTTCAAAGAAGGCATGGCTTTCTTGAACAAAGCTTACAAGGCAGGTCTTATTTTGCCGGACTTCCCGGTCATGAAGAGTACGCAGCTGAAAGAAATGCTTTTGCAAAGCAAAGCGGGTATCGCCGTCAATAACATTATTGATTCCTACAACTATTCTCAAGACCTGCAGAAGGTTAAACCTGAAGCGAAGTTGACGGCGTATGAATTGCCTAAAGCGTCAGACGGTGCTTCTCATTATACTCAAGCTACGGGTTACTATGGACAGCTCCTGATCAATAAAAAAGTGAGCGAGGATAAGCTTAAGAAGATTTTGGAAGTATACGATTACACAGCAACTCAGGAAGGATACAATCTGGTTGCCTACGGAATCAAGGATAAGGATTATACTGTATCTGCAGATGGATTCATCACGCAAAAAGAGGAGAGCAAGAAGCTGTACGACAACTCCTCTTCTTGGCTCTCCGGCTACTTTAATAAGTATGCAAGAGCGGAAGAGCCTGGTATTCCGGCCGATATTCGTGATTACAATCATAAATTGGTAGACTCGATCTCCCAAGTATCCGTAGCGGATCCTACGATCGGCTTCAGCCCTTCCGAAGTTTATCTGGAAAACGGGGCAGACTGGACGAAAAAGAAGCAGGATATGATGGTTAACGTAATTCTCGGTAAAAACACGCTCGATGAATGGGATACATTCGTCCGATCCTATCAAGAGGATTCCAAATTCAAAAAGTATGTGGATGAGATTAACGAACAATACAAATAAAAATAATTGAAACGGATCCTTCTTCAGAAGGATCCGTCTCATCGTTTCGTTCATTGTTCATATGTAAAAATCTAATAGAGCGATAGGATGAATCCAATTAGAATCCCAAGGTGGAGTCTCTGTATTGTTTGGGTGTCACTGTCATGTGTTTTTTGAAGACGCGGATAAAGTTTTTAGGCTGGTATCCGACTTTTCCGGCAATCTCGTTAATGGTTAGCTCGGTCTCCTCCAGATATCGCTTGGAATGTTCAATTCGGAGCCGTGTTAAATATTCAATAAATGTTAAATCCATCGACCTCTTAAAGAGTTTGCTTAAATAATGGGAGCTAAGACCGCAAAGCTGCGCGCATTGGTCAAGCGATAGATCAAGGTGATAGTTCTCCTCGATAAAATGGACCACCGTCTGAATCATGGCTTCGTGTTCCTCCATCTGCTTGCCCTTTACGTTCATGACAATGGGTTCGACGAGCCTGTCCCGGAACCAGTCATTCAATTCGTGAATGGTGGTGAAGTTCCGAATATGAATATAAGGATCTTCCTCATTCGGGGTGAATAGTGCTTCCGAAGGAATACCGAGCAAGAAAGCCGTTCTTAAGGTTGCAGTGAGCAGATGGTAATAGTTCATATCGACGAGTTCGGACTTATGAATGACGCCTCGGGTAGCGCGTGCGAATTCATTCAGCATCCTCACGGCTTCTTCCAGATCACCAAGCCGAAGGCTGTTTTCGTAATGGGCTTCAATCTCGATCGGATAACGGTAATGAATGTCCGGTTCGGCAGTCGGAGGGGTATAGTAAATAATCCGATCATTCCCATTGATGAAACGGGATCGAAGAGCGAGCATGGCTTCTTGATACAAACGCGGCAGCATTTCCCTCTGCTTATCGAATCCGCTGCTGATGCCGATGGTGACGGGGAGCCTTAAATATTCGGACAACCTGAGCCGCAAATGCTCGGCAGAGGATTTTACCCGCTGCAGCCAATCATCCATTTCTTCCGTTTCTCCTTCTTTCCATAACCAAACGGCGATCTGGTCGTCCGGCAAATGGATGGGAATTCCGTGAAGATCATTCTGTAAGAAGTATTGTATGATGTTCTTTACCGCGAAAAGGATTAAATCCTTTTCATTTGAGAAAAACCTTCCCTCCCGGCCTGAAGGCTGATCATAGGCAATGATCATTACGGCGTGCTCCGATACGGAAGGAAGATGATACCGGATGAATTGCCGATTCAACTGTTCAGGCGTGTAATGAAGAAAATGACCCTGAAGCGCTTGAAGCGCAACCATTTCTCGGATGAGCGGCTTTTGCTCATTGACTTGAGTCTGCAAATGGGAAGCGGTTTGGCTAAGCTCCGTCCAACGTTTCATGACAATTCCCATCTCATCGAGTTCTGAGCGGTCGGATTGATTTCCTTTGACGAGATCTACGAGTTTTTCTATGGGGCGGTATGCCCGCTTGGTTCCCCAGAAAGCCAATGCCAAACCAATCAGAAGGAAAGCGGCTACAATAATTAGCGTCATGATCGCAATGCCTTTCGATTGTTTATTCAGTTCCTTGATCGGAATCATGTCGATATAAGTCCATTGATTAAAATTGGATGTGATGGGGGTCACTAAATAATTCGTTAATTCCCAAGATACATTAAAGCTATCCGATCCGGCTTTCGAATGAATACGCTTGAACAGATCATGAGGAGGAGGTTCAACGCCGCTCAGGGTTCCATATTGAGCGACGACTTGGCCGTCCGCGTCCAAGATCATCATGTTCTCTCCGTCATAGCCGAGGAAGCTTCCCATCAGGTTTTGAAACAGATGACTGTTAAGGCTGATGAAGAGCAGGCCCGTTGGACGAGCCGCTTGAATGGGAACTTTCAGAATTAGCGTCACCTGGTGTTCTCCCGACTGCGCCATAAAAGGGTAATGCTGAGTGGTCCATATAAAGTTCGGATTAGCAGCAAGCTCTTTATCTATGATTTTGCGATCCTCCGGTTCGATCCGCCGGCCACCCGAAACCGGCGATAACAGATAGTCATCGCTCCCCGTATAGAGCAGAACATCATAAATTTCGGTGTTCGCGGCTTGGAACAAGGAGAGATCTCGGGCAATCGTGGAATAAAAGCCGGCATAGTCTTTTTGGCGTTGTTCCTGCAAATTGGTTGAATAGAAAGAACCAAACAGCAGTTGAAGTGCATTTCGTTGCACGCGTTCCAGGGACGAGTCAATTGTATGAGAAGCCGTGGACAAGTTTCGAATGTTCGACTTATTCGCCTGTTCTTGGATGGCAGATGAAGAGAACAGATAACTTCCTAAGCCGACTGCAATAATCGGGATGACGGAGGCGAATAATGATATTTTCATCATCCGGATCAGCATCTTTTTTTCCTTTAGAAAAGGGAAGCTAAAACTCGGTTTCATCGGTAATCGATCCTTTGTGTATGTATTGGTTTCGCTTACATTTCTTTGTATTATCCGTATATTTGATGCTTTTGTAAGATGATAGTTAATTATAAAGCAGTTGATAGGAGAGAGATACATGAATATGTTAAGTCGATGTAAAAGAATATTTATCATCGGATGGGATGGCGCTGGAAATTACCCCCTTATCCGTCCATATTTAAAGTCGTGCGCGAATCGATGCCCGATGCCAAACTGGCAGCATTCAGCTCATGGAATCCGATTAACAGCGGAATTATTGAATCCGATATCGATATGCATAAGGAAACCGCAAATATGCCGGAGACCGCAAGCGATGGGGCAGATCAGGAGGATTTGCATGGTGATGGAAGAGAACCGTACGCCAGGGGCTGATTAAACTGGATACGGTTCTTTTTGCTCAATGGCTGCATAATAAGTTATTCGGTGGGAGAGCCTACGATTCATTCTGGAATTGGATAATATTACGGTTGACGCCGCTTACATTAAGGATGTATTATAAACTTAAATTAAGAGTTATATTAGTTTTTGTAATTAAATTTAATGTATTTTCTTTTTTTTATCTCTTTTAAGTTTATAATATAAACTTAAATATTCTTTTAATATTGTAAGAAGAAAGTAAGGTGACCAACCCTTATGAATGTCAATTTACCAAGCACAATACGGAAAATGAACAAAGAAATTGTGCTGAACATCATCAAAGACCTTGGACCTTTATCGCGGTCTGAAATCGCGAAGCATTCCGGCATTACCAAGGCAACGATATCGGAAATCGTCAAAGAATTGATCGATGAGAATCTCATCTACGACGAAAAGGATGATGCCGATGCAAGCAAACGCGGAACCAATTTGCATTTTTCAAAAAATGCGACTTATGGCATTGCCATCGATTTAGGCGGAACGTCGATTCATCTTGGCATGTTTAACTTAGCGGGCGAATGTTTCTTCGAACAGACGGTTCCGACTTATGATCTGGAGACAAGCCATGAATTCCTGGATCAAATGGCGGCCGATTTGAAACATTTCATCCAACAATCCGGACATCCGATCGAACGGCTTTCGTTTATTAGCATCGCGACTCCCGGCATCGTGGATCAGGCTGCGGGCGTAGTCCTGGAAGGCTCCCCTAACTTGCCCGAATGGAAGGACATTCATTTGGGACAATATTTTAGAGACGTTTTTCAAGTATCGGTCACTATCGAGAATGACGTGCGTGCCGCGCTGGTCGGCGAAATGTATTCCGGTGCTTTCAAAGATCTGAATTCAGCCGTGTTGATCGGAATCGGTACCGGACTCGGATCGGCCATGTTCATTGACGGCAAGGTCATTCGCGGATCGCATAATGCCGCAGGCGAAATCGGCTATATGGTAGTCCATCGCGATCAGATGTATGCGCCTTCAGCAAAAGGGCATTTGGAAATGTCATGCTCCGGCTCGGGGATCGAAGACGCTGCCTTTTCGCTGTATAAGAGAAGGATGTCTGCAAAAGAGGTCTTCCAGCAAGCCAAGCAAGGCGATCTTCAGGCAAAATATCTTGTCGACAAATTCGAAGATCATCTCTCGATGGGGATTCTTAATATGATAGCCCTCATTAACCCGGAAAAAATTTTACTTATGGGTGGCGTCACCAAGTCCATATCACTTGATCAAATCATACGGAAAGTAAAACTACACACGACAGAGGTCACGGATGTATCGATTGAAATTTCCAAACTTCAGCATCACTCGGCCTTACAAGGCATTGCGATTTTAGGACTTAATCAAGCATATCCAACCCTGCAATTCTTGAAAGACAAGCAATTATACTAACCAAACCAGTAAATCATGAAACAACAACTAGAGGAGCGTGGAGCTTATGTCAGGCATTCAACTTCACCCACATGACATTATTGATGAAGGCATGCCACAGATTATTTCTTACATTAAGAAACTGAAAGACGTTCAATACATCTTCCCTGAGGTAAATACCATCTTCGAGCGCAATCCGGTTCCCGTTGGGAACTTACCGCGCAACCCCGTCCATGAAGTCGTTTACGGAACAGGCACCATGCATGCCATTTTGCCTTCTTACGTGGAATCAGGCCTGGATCAACGCCGGGAACCTACGCTCTCTCTGGAGCAGGATCCTCTTATGATTATTAAGGACGCGATGCAAGGGGAAGACTTCGAAGTCATTCCATGGCTGAATATTCTGAACGGCCATTTTGAAGGAAGCAAGCTGCGAAACAATCTGGTCACGGATTATACGGGACAAGTCGTTCCTCATTGGCTCTGTCCGAATGCGCCAGATGTGATCGATTTCTGGGAAAAAGCCTTCGTGGATCTCAATAAACGTTATGGATTCACTTCCTATATGATTGACCGTATTCGCTTTCCGGATTGGGCCGGAGAGGAGATCAATCCGAAGCAACTACTGACCTGCTTCTGTCCGCATTGCCAAGCCAAGATGCAGGAGCGGCACCTAGACGTCCATGCGATCATCGAAGCGATCAACACATGGAGTATGATGTTCAAGGCGAAACAATTCGATGAGGCCGTCGCGTATGCGAACGTCAATGAGCTTATTCAAGCCTGGCTCCAGTTCCGCCAAGACAGCGTCTCTGAATTCGTGGAGCGCCTTATCGCCCGGGTACGTAAGATCAATGAAGACTTTACGATCTGGCTGGACCTGTGGCCGCCAGCCTACGGCTGGTTGCTTGGACAAGATTATGCAAGCCTGACGAAACTTTCTCCCGCGGTGAAGCACTTCCCTTACCACAAGCTTGGAGGAGGCGCTGACGTGCAAGGCTTGATCCATAAACTCGCGGATACGCCTAAGGAGCAGGAAGCAGCTTTCCATGCATTTAAGAAATTTTTCGATCTTCCATATGACCTATCCTATGAGACATTCAAAGCCGAAGGATTCCCGATTGAGTTCGTTGCGGACCAGAACAATATCGTTCGAGCAAAATCCGCGCCGGATACACGCATATTCAGCGGTATCCAAATGTGGAACCTCACGCCGGAAAATTTACTTGAAGCGATTCATGCCGGCGAACGAAGCGCAGCCGATGACTTGCTATATTACTGCTATGGCTGGGCAACCGACGATCTGTTCGAAGCGATTCAAAATCTCCGTGAAAAAGGAGCTCACTGATCATGCAAAAACTACAGCGACCGATTATCTTCTTCTTGATTTTTGCCACGATGTTCGTGCTCGGCGGGATCCAGAATACAAAAGGGATCATTTTGGAGAAGGTCCAGAATGATATCCAGCTTGATATAAGCCAGGTCGGTCTCATGGTATCCATCTTCCAGATCGGATTCCTTCTGGCTAGCTTGGTGGCGGGTATTCTCGCTGACCGTAAAGGTATTAAAATCGTCATGATGTCCGGGACCATACTTATGATGATCGGCTTATTCGGTACCAGTGCCGCATTTTCCGTGACATTTTTCCTGGGATTCTATCTTATCGTCGGCCTTGGAATCGGTACCATGACCGTATCCGTCGCCACGTTGATCCCAACCTTCTTCAAGGAACGCGCAGGTGTAATCTTTAACTTGTCGAATGCACTGTTCGGGGTCGGCATGATCGTGACCCCGCTGATTATCAATATGATTTTTGCGCACAACATCAGCTGGAGAGCATTCTATATCGGCGTCGCCGTCATTATTGCCATCATCTTATTTGCATTAATCTCTTTCAAACAGTCCAAGGATTCTTCGACAAAAGGAGAAAACGAAGTTACGGTCAAATCCGTACTACAGCTCTTCCAGAATCGCCAGATTATACTGGTCATACTATTCATCTTGTTCTATGTCGCCGCGGAAGCCGGGTTCTTGAATTTCTTCCCGATTCTGTACACGTCGCTTGATATTGCAGGAATGGATGCGGCACACAAGGCCGCGACAGCAAGTTATATCATTGCCAGCTTTGCTTTCTTATTCACGATTGGACGGTTTGCCGGAGGCTTCATCATTTACAAGCTTGGTGATCGCCGAACATTAGTAATATTCTCGCTCTTCGCACTCATTTCCCTGATCGCTGGACGCATCTTCATGAAAGACTTCAGCTATCTCATCATGGTGTTCGGATTGGCGATGTCCGTCTTGTTTCCAACTGCCCAAGGTATTGCTTCCAAGTTGACGGAAAAAGCGGGCTCCTTACAAGGCTTGATTTACGTTGCTTCGGGTCTTGGCGGTGCCGTTGTCGGTATCGTGATCGGTCAGGTCTCCAATTCCTTTGGAATTCAGGTCGGATTCAACATACTGATCCTTTTCACGGCAATCATCAGCATTTTAGCCTTCATGATCAAGAAACCGAAAATCGAGGAATAATCATTCTAATTCAACATGACATTGGCGCTCCCAATGTCATAAACAAGAAAAAAGCATCGAATCCTTGGATTCGATGCTTTTTTTTTATAATTGGGTATACGTTGCATCATCGACAGGTTCTAACCATTCCGTTGCTCCCGGCGTCATGGCTAAATGCACGAACCAACTGTCTTTTGTGGCACCGTGCCAATGCTTTACATGCGGCGGTATATTGACCACATCTCCGGCTTTGAGCAATTGGGCCGGTTTTCCTTCTTCCTGATACCAACCTTCACCACCTGTTACTAACAAAACCTGTCCGATTTGATGAGAGTGCCAGTTATTGCGAGCTCCCGGAGCGAAGGTTACATTTCCAATCGCTGCATTAAGCGGCGCGGCATCGGTAAATACCATTTGTAAATAGGCATCTCCGATAAAGTTGGCCTCGACCTTTTTCCCCAATGGAAAGATAGTGCTGTTGCTTAATTCTTCATGTGCCATATCGTTATTCCTGCTTTCTATTCGTTTTTATAGATTTCTTTTGCGATGTTAAATGCTGACCACGCTTTGGGCCATCCTGCATAGAACGAAAGATGAGTAATGATTTCCGCGATTTCATCCTTGGTTATTCCGTTGGCTTTTGCTTTCTGAAGATGCGGAGTGAGCTGCTCGAAGCTTCCGCCTGCGATTAATGCCGATACGGTTATCATGCTGCGATCGCGAGGAGATAGTTCTTTTTCTCTGGACCATACTTCACCGAACAAAACATCATCGTTCAGTTCTGCGAATTTTGGAGCGAATGCTCCGAGTAAATCCCGTCCTGCGGTTTGTTTTTCTGCCATATTGGTCATACCTCCATCCGGTGGTTTATTTGTTCGCGATTCAGTATAGACCTTAAAGTCGACTTTAATGCAAGAGGTAAAATACCAAGAAATGAAGCTGCATCCGAGTATCTTTCCTTGACTTAAAGTTAACTTTAAGTGCTAGAGTCTATACATGAAGGCTAGCGAGGTGAGGAAAATGAATATTACGCACGCGGCAAACCAATTGGGTCTAACCGCTGCCACGCTCCGATATTACGAAAGCGTGGGTTTAATTCCGCCGGTTAAGCGAAATGCAAGTGGTATCCGTAATTACTATGAGGAAGACCTGAAATGGATTGAGTTCATAAAATGCATGCGCAACGCCGGTTTGTCGATTGAGTCGTTGATTGAATATACATCATTGTTTATCGAAGGGGAACGTACCCTAGAGGCACGTAAAAAAATCCTGGCTGACGAAAGAGATCGGCTGATCGAGAGAAGGAAAGAGATCGAAGAGACCATACAAAGATTAGATGGGAAAATCGGGGACTACGATGGAAAATTGCTTGAACGAGAAGCTGAACTCAATAGTAGTCCAATAAGCACTGGTCATATCGAATGAAGCTTCAGTAAAAAGAGGAAAACGATGCGAATATCAAGTCATTTTGTTCAAATACATGTTATAGCATTTGACTTCAAGTGAACTTTAAGTTGTACAGTGTTGCTATATCAATCATCAAGGAGGAAATCAAAATGGCAAATATCGAAGGAAAAGTAGTTATTATAATGGGTGCATCCAGCGGAATTGGTGAGGCAACGACCCGGAAGCTGGCTTATGAAGGAGCCAAAATCGTGATAGCCGCCCGTCGTGAAGATCGCCTGCAAGATCTGGTGGAATCATTGCCGAATGCCAATATTTCGTATGCGGTCGCAGATGTAACCAATACAGAAGAAGTTCAGGCAGTGATTGACTTGGCGGTTCAAAAATATGGCCGCGTAGACGTTCTCTACAATAATGCAGGCGTTATGCCAACAGCTTCACTTTCTGAAACACGGTTTGAAGAGTGGCGTCAAATGCTGGACATCAATATCATGGGGGTATTGAATGGAATCGCAGCGGTTCTGCCGATCATGAAAAGACAGCAATCCGGTCATATTATAGCAACGGACTCCATTGCAGGACATGTGGTGTATCCGGGTTCTGCCGTATATTGCGGGACAAAATTTGCCGTCCGTGCCATCATGGAAGGACTGCGTCAAGAAGAACGCGAAAGTAATATCCGAAGCACGATTATCTCTCCCGGGGCGGTAGATACGGAATTATATCTCACCTCTAAAGACCCTGAAACGCAAGAATGGTTAAAAAGCAATCAAAGCACGGAAGGCTTCGGGTTGAAATCCAGCGATATTGCTGATGCCGTAGCGTATGCCATCAGCACGCCTGAAACGGTTGCGGTAAGCGAAATCATGATTCGTCCAACGAAGCAAGTCGTCTAATCCGAAATCCAAGCACTTCTTGGACTTAAAATGCAAAGGGCCAAATAGATTTCTTCATCCATGCCATGTGATAAGGAACTCTATTTGGCTTTTTCATAACTGAGATCATTCGCTTCAGTCCTCGTTTACGTGTATCCTATGGATAAATGCAAATACTTACATTGAGGTGAGGATAACATGGCTTATACGATTGGTGAATTTGCGGACATCGTTGGTGTAAAACAGAGTACGCTCCGGTACTATGAATCGGAAGGGCTGCTTACGCCTCATCGAAATGAGCATAATTCACGTGAGTATAACGAACAGGATATAGGCTGGTTTCAATTCTTGCTCCATTTGAAAAATACAGGCATGTCACTGACGGAGCTAAAGCAATATACCGACTGGCGGGCCATGGGTGATACGACGATCCCTGATAGGCTTGAATTGCTAGATCAACGCAAGCATTTCGTTGAAATGGAGATTCAAGCTTTACAGCAAAACTTGGATATTTTGAATCGCAAGATTTTATTCTACCACGATCAATTAACGGGGAATAAATACGATTTCATCCTTTATCCTGACAAAGAAGAAAATAAAGACGAATCCAAAAAAGTGATGCCCAAAACCAAATGACATTCATGCTTGAAGACGACACCCTATTCTGAGGAAAGGAAGATAAGAGATGAACGTACTGATCATTGGAGCAAATGGCCAAATTGGCCAACACGTTGTGAGGAAGCTGCAAGAATCAAAGGGGCATACCGCGGTCGCGATGGTTCGAAAGGAAGAGCAGAAGGCTGAATTCGAAAAACAGGGAGTCCAAGCTGTACTTGCTGATCTGGAAGGAAGCATCGATGACATCGCTAATGCGGCAAAGGAAGCGGATGCGATTGTATTTACGGCTGGTTCAGGTGGTCATACGGGTGCCGATAAAACGATGATGATAGATTTGGACGGAGCCATCAAATCCATCGAAGCAGCCAAACAAGCCGGGGTGAAACGTTTCATTATCATCAGCGCAATTGGTGTTCATCACCGGGACCAATGGATGGAGAGTGCGCCTTACTATAGCGCCGCCAAGTATTACGCGGATGTTTGGTTAGAGAAGAGCGGTCTTGATTATACGATTATCCGTCCAGGGCGACTGAGCAACGACGCTGGAACCGGTAAGATTAAAGCCGCTGTTGATCTCGAACGTGGAGAAATACCGCGTGAAGATGTGGCATCCACCGTCGTCGCTTCATTGGAGAATAACCATTCGATTGGTAAAGCTTTTGATCTGATTGGTGGGGAAACGCCCATTCATGAGGCACTCAACACGTTATAAGAAGAAAATACTGAACGACGCTGGATACCTTTTTTTATTATTTGAAAATGAATCGAAAGCGGGGAATCGAAATGGATTACGTAAAACTCGGAAATACAGGTTTGGATGTATCTCGCCTATGTCTGGGCTGCATGGGTTTTGGTGTGGCAGACCGGTGGATTCACCCTTGGGTTCTCGATGAGGAGCGCAGTCGTCCCATTATAAAAAATGCGCTGGAATTAGGCATCAATTTTTTTGATACGGCCAATGTGTATTCTGACGGAACCAGCGAAGAAATTGTGGGAAAAGCACTTAAGGATTACGCCAACCGGGATGAAATTGTCCTTGCGACTAAGGTTCATTTTCGCATGCATCAAGGTCCTAATGGTGCTGGTCTCTCCCGGAAAGCCATTATGAGTGAAATCGATAAAAGCCTGAAGAGACTCGGAACCGATTATGTGGATCTGTATCAGATTCACCGGTGGGATTACAATACGCCCATCGAAGAGACGATGGAAGCCTTGCATGACGTGGTGAAGGCAGGGAAGGCGAGATACATAGGCGCTTCCGCCATGTACGCATGGCAATTCCTGAAGGCGCTCCATGTAGCTGAGAGAAATGGATGGACTCGTTTTGTATCCATGCAAAATCATTTAAACCTCATCTATCGCGAAGAGGAAAGGGAAATGCTGCCTCTGTGCAAAGAAGAAAAGATCGGCGTGATACCCTATAGCCCGCTAGCATCCGGAAGATTGACGCGGGATTGGGTAGAAACGACGCATCGTTCCGAAACCGATCATGTTCAGAAATCCAAATATGATGCGACTGCGAATGCAGACCGGTTGATCGTGGAGCAGGTTGCGGCCATCGCAGAGAAGCGGGGCGTTCCCCGCGTCCAAATTGCGCTAGCCTGGCTGCTTCAGAAAGAACCGGTAACGGCCCCTATTATCGGCGCGACTAAAATATCCCATCTGGAAGATGCGGCAGCTGCACTTTCGATTCAATTGACGCCGGAAGAAGTTGAATCTTTGGAAGCGTCGTATATTCCCCATCGGATCGTCGGGGCCGAGTAAGCAGGAGTGAAATAGGCTCAAAAAGGTAGAGCTGGCATCATTCGATTTATCACTTCGAACAGCAAAATATCACCAGAAGGGCCCTTTCGTGGGGGCTCTTTTTTTGATCCGTAAATCTTCATTTTTCCCGTCATTACAGGCTTCAACAGCCACGTGAACAGAAAAGCCGATCGAGAAAAATCTGCCGATGGACACGTTGTGAACGGTTCCTCTAGAATGAAATTGTGTCCAGGCCGTTCACAAAGTAAAACGCTTACATTATATTTATTAATGACATGAATGATTATGCGGTACCATCAGTAACGTTCATCAAGGGGGCTTACAATGTCACTCAAATGGTTTCGATCGAATTGGGAGCTCTATGCTCTGATTTTGCCCGTCATCGTTTATTTTATCGTTTTTCATTATATCCCGATGTATGGCGTACAAATTGCTTTCAAAGATTTTGTCGCGACCAAAGGGATTCTTGGATCGCCCTGGGTAGGGCTCAAGCATTTTGAGCGTTTTTATCACAGTTATTATTTTTGGCGCCTCATTAAGAATACGCTGGGCATTGGTTTGTTTCAGCTGATCGTCGGATTTCCGGTACCTATTATACTGGCGCTGATGATTAACGAGGTGCGTATCAAGAAGTTCAAAAAGGTCGTCCAGACCGTTACCTATGCTCCACACTTTCTTTCTACGGTTGTCCTTGTAGGTATTCTTGTTATTTTCCTGACGCCCGAAACGGGGATGATTAACCAGATCGTCAAAGCATTTGGGGGTCAGTCGATATCGTTCATGACAGAACCGTCATGGTTCAAATCACTTTATGTTTTTTCAGGTGTGTGGCAGCAGATGGGCTGGAGCTCCATTATCTATTTAGCTGCACTCTCCGGCGTCGATCCGCAGCTGCATGAGGCTGCACGAGTGGATGGCGCGACCCGGTTGCAGCGGATTTGGCATATAAATCTCCCCTGTATATTGCCGACCATCATTATTCTGCTCATTCTCAATACGGGCTCGATTCTGAGTGTAGGATTTGAGAAGGTGTTTCTGATGCAGAACGATATGAACCTGGAAAGCTCGGATGTATTCGCTACCTATGTATACCGCAGCGGGCTTCTGGGTGCCCAGTACAGCTTCTCGGCCGCTGTTGGATTGTTCTCTAACATTGTCAATTTTATCATTATCGTAGCCGTGAATCTCGTTGCAAAACGGGTCGGCTCCACCAGTCTTTGGTAGAAAGGAGGACTCATTCCTATGGGTGAAACACGCGGTGATAAAATCTTCGGGATTGTGAATAATACTCTTCTTTTGGTTATATTGGCGATTGTCTTGTATCCGCTCATTTTCGTAATATCCGCTTCGGTCTCCAACCAATTGGTCGTCTCTAGTGGAGAAATGTGGTTGTTCCCCAAACAATTGACCTTTGTGGGTTACCAGAAGGTATTTCAGAACCACGATATTCTGGTGGGTTACGGCAACACGATTCTGTATGCGGTGGTTGGAACATCCATCAATCTCGTGATGACCATACTGGCAGCCTATCCGCTGTCACGCAGCAAGTTCGCAGGCAAAAACGTCATCATGTTCATTATGGTCTTCACGATGTTCTTTTCCGGCGGCATGATTCCCACCTACCTTATTATCAAGAAGATGGGGATGCTGAATACGATGTGGTCGCTCGTCATTCCGAATGCGGTAGCCGTATACAATATCATCATTATGAGGACGTTCTTCAAGGAAAGCGTGCCGATCGAGGTTCAGGAAGCGGCGATGATCGACGGATGTTCCCATACGGGAATTTTACTTAGGGTGATGATGCCCTTATCGATGCCGATCCTTGCCGTCATGACGCTGTTCTATTGCGTGGATCATTGGAATTCATATTTTTCTGCCCTGATCTACTTAACCGACCGGGCTAAATTTCCACTTCAACTTTTCTTGCGGGAGATTCTGATTCAGAATCAGATGGATAAAATGGCCGGTGGCGCAACGTCGCTCTCTGAACAGATCATGTACGGGCAAGCCGTCAAATATGCAGTAGTTGTTGTAGCAAACTTACCGGTCTTCCTGTTATATCCGTTCCTTCAGCGCTATTTTGTGCAGGGGATGACCATCGGAGCGATCAAAGGTTGAGAATATATGATTTGAAGGAGGAGACTTAATGATAAAGCGTCGCAAAAAATCTATAATAATGCTCAGTTCTCTTGTACTGGCTGCTAGCTCACTATTTGCTGCATGCGGCAGCAATGGTACTTCAGCTCCGCAAGGCGACAATCAAGCTTCCGTCTCAAACGAGGTCAGCACTGAAGGGATGCCAATCGTGCAGAGCCCGATCAACCTGGAGTTTTTCGCTCCTAAACGATTTGCGGCTTCCGATTGGAACAATATCCTGATCTGGCAGGAATATGAGAAGCTGACGAATGTCCATGTGAAATGGAATACGATTGATAGAGACAATCTGGTAGAGAAGAGGAACATTCTTCTCGCGGGCGGCGATTATCCGGATGCATTATACGGAAATGGACTTTCGGCTTCCGATCTGATGATGTACGGTGAACAGGGCGTTTTCCTCAATCTCAACGATTATATCGACAAATATGCTCCAAACTTCAAGAAGCTGCTTGAGGAATACCCCGAGGTCAAAAAAGCGATTACGATGCCAGACGGTAATATCTACTCATTCCCGACGGTCACCGACCCCAATTTCACATCGATGCTGACAGGCGCGTTTATGTGGTATAACCCGGACTGGTTTACGAAAACGGGACTTTCCGAACCGAAAACGACGGATGAATTCTATGATTTCTTGAAAGCCATTAAAGCGAAAGATCCGAAAACGATCCCGCTTGGTGGAGGTCCGGGCTGGGCGTATCTGGGCAATTTCCTTCAGGGTGCTTGGGGACTTGGTAACCACGGGGTCACGCACCCGTATGTGGATACCAATCCAACAACGAATGAACTCCGGTTCATCCCAACCGATCCAAACTATAAAGAGCTGCTTCAGTACACGAACAAGCTGTACAGCGAAGGCTTAATTGACAGAGACTTCTTCACCGCGAACGCAGATCAAATTATTGCTAAAGGCTCCCAGGGTGTGTATGCTGTTATTGCCGACTATAACCCGGAGTCAGTCTATTCCAATCTAAAAGGATATATTGGAGCATCTGCATTAAAAGGGCCGCATGGGGATCAAATGTATTCCTATATCGGATCTTCCGTGGGCAACCCGGGGCAATTTGTCATTACGAACAAAAACAAGAACCCTGAAGCTACGGTACGTTGGGTTGATTATCTTTACAGCGATGAAGGCAGCAAACTATTTTTCATGGGTGTGAAAGACAAAACGTTCGTTGAAAAATCGGACGGAGTGGTTGATTATTCCGATGAGATTAAGCATAACCAGAATGGCTTGACTCAAGACCAAGCGGTATCGCAGTATTTGGTCTGGCCAGGCGTCGGATATCCGGGAATTTTGAAACAGAAATACTTTAAAGGATCCGAAGGGATGCCGGCTTCGGTTGATGCCGCGAAGAAAGTGGAACCTTATCTAATCAAAGAAATTTGGCCTCCGTTTACATACACCAAGGATGAAACGGAACGAATGACGGTTCTGAGAGCAGATATCGAAACTTATGTTAAAGAAATGACCACGAAGTTCATTACGGGAGGCGCTTCTTTTAGCGACTGGGATTCCTATGTGAGCACCCTCAATAAAATGGGCCTGGACGAGTATATGAAGATATACAAAGCCGGCTATGATCGTTATACGAAATAAACTTACACCCATATCAATTCGTAACAACCTGCCAAAGCAGAAACGCTAAAAATGCGTTTTCTCTTTGGCTTTGGCAGTCTTTCGGGGATAGGCGGTTACTTTCTATTGCAAAGGAGGGAAGATGATGCGTGCAAAATGGCTGGGCGGGGCCATGCGGTACCGGTTCTACAAATATTTTCTATCCTATGTTGCAGTGATCGTCGTCCTTCTACTTATTGTTGGCGGTATTGTATACAAAGGCTTTTTCACCACATTAAGTGAAGAAGTTCAGGATCACACTATTGCAAACCTGACGGGAATTAAAGATGCGATGGATACCAAAATCAGCGAAATGAACCGCATGGCGCTGCAAATTTCATCGGATCCCGTACTGACGCCGTTTATGGTCGAAGAGAACGGATATGCGCTGAATCGAACCGTGAAAGAACTGAAAACATTTAAGTCCACGAATATGTTCATTCGTGACTTGTTGATCTATTATCCCTCCCAGCATCCGGACCGTCTGTATGGATCTAGCGGTACCTATAATGCAGACGATTTTTTTGAATACGTTTACAAATTTACGGATTGGGGCAAATCGAACCTGGACGGCATTGTCACCGAAATGAAAGCTCCCATGATGAAACCTATCGAAACGGTTATGGTTAACAAGGTCAATCCAATGCAGCTCTCCGTTTATATCCATCCCCTGTCCATGAATAGAGAGAACCGTTACGGGACGCTACTGTTTCTGATTGAGGAGTCGAGCGTACGTTCAATCGTACAGGCTGCGCTTCAGCATTATGACGGATTTATGTATATCCTGGATGAGCGGAACAATCAGGTATTTCGACTTGCTAATGGCGAACGAGATGAAGCAGAGGCGGCAATTAACCAGCGGATCATGAGCGGACAGTCTGCCAAAACGGTGGATACACTCTCGGTACATGGACGCAATTATTCCATCATAAGGCTGCAATCCAATTATAACCATTGGTCATACATCACGGTCATGCCTACAGATCAATTTATGGGAAAAGTGGAGCGCAGCCGCATGCTCTTTTTGTATACGATATCGGCTGTTTTTGTGATCGGACTTCTCATGGCCTTTGCATTATCTCTGAACAATTACCGGCCGTTGCAACGATTGATAACGAAATTAAAAATCCAATATCCGATTCATGATTCTCCCAGGCAAACGGATGAATACGACCTGATATACCATGCCGTCGGGGAAATCAGCCGTGAAAAAGAAGGTTTGCTGCACAGGCTGAATTCGCAGGGAGCCGCTTTGAAGGAACAGCATTTGCTCTCGCTGCTTTACGGACGCATGAAGCCCGAAGATGTGGAAGACACCTTTGCCCACTCCAATGTTATTCTCGATAAACCGTTTTTCACGGTGCTGATGTTCCTCATCGACGATTGCAGTAAGTTCAAGCGATCCCAGACGGAATCCATGCAGCTGATCGTGAAGTACAGCCTGCTGAAAATGATTGAAGACCTGTCCTTCGAATCCGGCGCGGGCTACGGCATAGAGCTGCCTGATAACCGCGGCTTTGTCCTGCTGCTCAACTTGAATGAGGGCTTCGATGATATGCGGCATCCGGCCGAACTGGCCGCCAAGGCCAAGGACCTGTTCCGGCAGTACGCAAGTCTATCCGTAACAGCTGGCATTGGCGGCATATATGACGATATCGGCAAAACCTATCAATCATTCCTTGAAGCAGGTCAGGCTGCGAGATATCGCTTTATTCAAGGAGGCGATCGGATTATTCTCTATGAAGACATCAGGCATCATGATCAAAAAAGCGTCTTTTGGCATCCCCTTGAACAGGAGTCGGAGATTGTGCGTGCGATCAAGGGTGGCCGCAGTAACGAAGCAGAGGCCGTTATCTGCGATATTATCGGCAATATCGTTCGCCGGGAAATCCCATTACGTGCCGCAGAATTGATATGCTTTGATATTGTTAATACCATCATTAAAACGTTCATTGAGCTGGAGATCCATTCGTCCGAACAGGGAGACGGGCGTCTTGAAGATCTGCTTGCCGCCGAATTTGAAACAATGGAAGAGCTGGAAAACATGCTGATCGGCCTTTGCAGACACCTTTGTTCCTATATCGGCAAAGCTACCGAAGGCAAGCAAACCGGTCTGACCGAGAAAATACTCGCCTATATTACAGATCATTATTGCGACCATTCTCTATCCCTGGACAGCATATCAGGACAGTTCGGACTATCTCCATCGTATGTAACCCGTTTATTCAAAGAGACGGAAGGGCAGTCACTGATGCGGTACATCGATGCCATGCGCATGAATAGGGCTAAGGAGCTGCTCAGATGCTCCGATGCGCCGCTCAAAGATATAATCGCTGAAGTCGGTTATATGGATGCCACGAATTTTATCCGCAAATTCAAGAAAAACGAGGGACTGACCCCCATCCAGTACAGGACCGTCGTTCGAGCGGATCATAACCTGGAAAAGATGAGTCTATAGTCAAAAAAAACCAGTACGGAAAGGTATCAAACAAAATTTGTGATACAAGATTCGATCAATCCATTTTGTGGTAATGAATTGGCGTATTTAATCTTTTAAGGCTATTTCAGGTGCAGTTTTCGGCAATGCAACGGTGTTACCATTTTTAATGGAGGTGTGCATATGTTTCAAGGTCAGGCGCATGGCATTCGTAAAAGGCGGTTCAAATTATTCTCGTCAGCCGTTCTTGCGATTCTTATTTTTGGCATGTCCGTCATACCCGCATTTGCGGCTACTCCCGGGAAAACAGTAAACGCTTCGGCCACACTCGCTTACAATCTCAAAGGACTTCAACACAACCTGGCTGTTCAGAAGGCATATATCGCATCAAAATATCTATACGTAACCCAGCGATCCGGGGGAACAGTCTATCTTTCAAGATTGCTCATGGACGGAAAAGATGCTAACTATGTTGACGAAATGACCATAACCAATTCCGGCCATGGTCAAACGCTGGATATGTACACATACAAGGATATTAATTACTTTTATTTCAGCTCTAAAGCGGATGCTTCAACAACGTATAACTGGTCACTGCAAGTAGCCAGACTTGAGTACTCAGCCGGCAAGACTGTGGATTATACGGATCTTCATCGTTTTACTTATATGAATTACGCCAATAAGACCGGGGCAAGATTAGGTGAGACATACCGTGTTGATGGCGGCGGCAATAGTACCTATACCTTTTTTCGCGTCCAAACCACAGAAGGCACCGTTACTTGGTCCATATATGACACGGTAGCATTGAATAAGCTTCTGGACGGAAATGAACAGGTGCGTATGGATAGTGCGGCGGCAACCAATGCTTGCGTTGCAAGCTTCACACAGACCGGTAGCGGTATCGTCAGACCTAACGGATCTTTCCAAGGGGCTGATATGCTGGGTAAGACGGAGATATATACGTCTGGCGGTGCTGAAGGGGATACTCCGCAGATTGCCATGATGTCTAACACTGGGGCGTATAAGTCCCTCGTGAAAATTACGAATGTCGGAACACATGAAATTGAAGGCGTGCAAACCAAGAACGATAACGTATATTTCACGATTGTTACAGACCCGGTTAATAAGAAAAATACGCAGAAGGTTTATTACGTTCCTGATAGCGTCTTTAAATAATTTGCAGATCATCGAAAACCGACCTGGCATGTCCAGGTTGGTTTTTTTGTTTTTGTAGAAAAACCGGAAACACTTTCAGTTATAATGTAGATAAATAAGCCCGATTAGCGAAGGAGAAGGTACGATTTGAAAGATTCTATTATTAAATACTGTGTAGAAAAGAAGGGAGCGACCGAGGATTATCCCTTTGGACCCGATCCATTGGTGTTCAAAATTGCGGGTAAAATGTTTGCGCTATTGTCTGAGGAAAAAGGAGATTATTCATCCCTGACCCTTAAATGTGACCCTGTGATTGCGGAAAGCTTAAGAGAACAACACGAGGCTGTACTGCCAGGTTACCATATGAACAAAGAACACTGGAACACCATTTTGATGAATGGGTCCTTGCCAGTGTCGGATGTCTTTGACATGATTGATCATTCTTACGATATGGTCGTCAAGAATCTCCCCAAAAGACTCCGTGAATCTATACTCGGAACGAACTAGCAACATTCGGTAATATCAATTCTTGTCTAGAGTGATGAGCTATTTAAGCACGGCTATTTTTCTTGGAATTCAAAAAAAGCCTCGAATATCGAGGCTTTTCTATTATTATTGGAAGCCATACTGCAGATTGGACAATGACAAGGCAGGTCCGCCGATAATGATACGATATGTGCCGTAGGGTAAGTTCGGTATTGTAGCGTTGACTGTTCCTGTCCCGCCATAGGAGCTAAAAATTCTGTCATACACTTCCTGCCCATTTTGATTGGTCACGTAGACTTCAGCGTAAGAACCTAAAAAATTGCCAGTAACGACAAGCTGTCCTTGACCTGTGACTTGAACGGTAGAAGCTGCAGACGCTGAGAGAGGAATAAAAGCAAATAATGTTAAACAGAGAATCATAAATACCGCTACCCTTTTCTTCATAGACACGCTCCCTAACCAAAATGTGGTACACATCAACAAATTAACACAAAAATCATATACTGTAAATATATGTTTTTAAGTGAAAATCTATTATTTTCTGTTGTCAAAGTCCCATTTTTGTCCTATTGTTTGAAAATAATACGTAGATGTCTACGAGTACGATGAAAAGGAGAATCAGTATGAAGACATTGCCGACGATTCAATTAGAAAGACTCACATTACGACCTTTCAGCTTAGATGATGCGCAAGCCGTTCAAGCAATGGCGGGCGATCCATATGTTGCTGAAATGACTATGAACATCCCGCATCCTTATGAGGATGGAATGGCGGAAGGATGGATACAAACACATCTGGATCATTTTAATGAAGAACGGTCGCTGCAATTAGCCATTGTACTTTCTGAGGAACAGCAATTGATCGGTGCGATCGGGATTGCGATCAATAAGAAGTTTGCTCACGGGGAACTTGGGTACTGGATAGGAAAATCATACATAAATCATGGATATTGTACAGAAGCAGCCAGAGGAATCGTAAAATATGCATTCACAGAACTGAATTTGCACCGGGTTTATGCCTGTCATCTGGGAAAGAATCCAGCTTCAGGTAAAGTCATGGAGAAGTTAGGCATGAAATATGAAGGGTTATTAAGACAGCATATTCGAAAATGGGACCAATTTGAGGACCTCGTTCATTATGGTCTGTTAAAGGATGAATTTCTTTTATCCTCCCATGATTGAGAGAATGACAAGTTCATTTGATGAAATGGGCAACCACATGACAGAAGAGATTCGAGGGGGTCCATATGTATGAGAAAATGAGATGTGTTATGATCATATATGGTGATTATGATGAGTAAAAATACGGATAAAACCAATGTCATGAGAATTCTCGACCAAAAGAAGATTGAATACCGTATTCATACCTACGACAATAGCATGCTAAATGCCGTTGAAGTAGCCAATTCTCTTGGACATGAACTTGCGATGGTGTACAAGACTCTGGTTACCGAGGGTCGAACCAAAGAACACTATGTCTTCATGGTTCCAAGTGACAAAGAGCTTGATTTAAAAAAGGCGGCTAAGGCTGCTGGCGAAAAATCATTGGACATGATCGCGCAAAAGGAACTGCTTCCCTTAACAGGTTATATTCACGGAGGTTGTTCGCCTATTGGTATGAAAAAGCAGTTTAGAACCTTCATAGACCGCACCGCAGACAACGTTGAAACGATTTGTTTTTCCGGCGGTCGAGTAGGGTATCAGGTACAACTGCCCCTTAGGGATTTACAGAAGGTAATTCGGGTAACGGTTGCAGATCTGGCAAAAGACATGTGAGCCTGCTGGTTCGATCGAATCTGGGTATGGATTCTTAATGGTCATCACAATCGATTTTGTTAGAGTGGAGAGAACCCGAGTACAAGAAAGCTGGCCATTAGGCCAGCTTTTTTAATATTGTCAGCTAACTGCAATCCCACTGATTTTCAAACCTAGCCAGTCTAAAGTATTAGGTTACAAATCATACCAATGTAACAAGGAAATGTGATGTTGGTTGGATACAAATGGAAGGATTGCGAATGGATAATGAATGGAGCCTGAGAATTTCGTCATATTCTCACGTTTAAAATTATCCGGTTTTCGAAAGGAGTGGGCTAGTGGGTAAATTTTTATCGAAACTGCTGAGTGGTTGCTTGGCCGCTTCCCTGTTGATGTATTTAGGTGTCGGTTTGGGCTCAGCTGCAGCTAATGGGACGCAATCTGTTGTCGAATGGTCCAGGGATTATGGAAGCGATTCCACTGGGAAGAGCGTGATTTCAACTTCTGATGGAGGCTATTTGGCAACAGGGACTGTGAACGAAGCTGACAACATCGGGGACTATCCATTTCAAAAGGCCTATGTTATGAAGGTGAATGCTAAAGGCCGGGTCGAATGGGAGCAAAAGCTCTCTCATAACTATACGAGTAATACGGCATATCTGGCCAAGGAAACGAAAGACGGTGGTTATCTCGTCTTAGGATCATCGAGGTCTGAATTCGAACGGAAAGACGAGCTTTACTTGATTAGATTAGATTCGTCAGGCAAGGTACTATGGGAACAGGTCAAGGAGGACCCTGCAATCGACAGCACCCCGGTATCCGCACTGGAGACAGATGACGGCAGCTTTTTAATTGCCGGGAGAGGGATTGTGAGCTGGGTTGCTTATGAGCAAGCATACATCTTGAAAATCGATGCGGACGGAAACGAGGTATGGTATAACAAATACCCATTCACGGGAAGCGACTTTTTCACTGATCTGATACCCGCAAGCGATGGCGGATTTATCGCTGTTGGCCATACGGGTATGGCCGAGTATGAATCCAAGGATTTCGATGCGATGCTGATTCTGAAGCTCGACGAGCAGGGCAAAGAAGTATGGTCGAAAGAGCGTGTTGATCCGCGCAGCCAGTGGACTGCGTATTCGATTGTATCATCGGATGATGGAGGGTATGCAGTCTTAAGCCGAAAAAACATCAACGATAAAAGATCGGTATTACTCACCAAAATTGACCTTGAAGGACAGGTGCAGTGGGAAAAGACTTACAGGGACGGCGATAATTCCGAAATGTATACCCGTCTGGTCCGCACAAAGGATGGATATGCGATGCTCGGGGAACACATCATCACCAACAGTTTAAATGAGCGAAAATCGCAGTACGGCGTATTACGAGTGAATACGAACGGTGGGCTGATCAGCCGGGAGCTGTTTAAAGGTCCTCCGATCAAGAACGTCGGTAGAGCGGAGGGGACAGCGGATGGCGGATTTATTTTTCCGGGTACGGTCTTGCGGGGAGACAAGTATAAATTCCAGCTTATGAAACTATCTCCTCCCGGGGATCAAACACCTGGCGAACGTGCTCTGTCAGGCATCTCGTTTACGGATATAGCAAAGAAAATAAAAGCTGGCACTAGCGCTTCTACCGTGCTTCAAGCCGTATATGACGACGGAAGTAAAGAAGATTTGTCCAGTGCTGCGATGTATGCCTCGGGTGACGAGGTCATCGCAAGTGTCGACGCATTGGGCCGGATTACGGGGAATCAGCCGGGACAAACGTATGTCGAAGCAATCTATGAAGGGTTCGAAGCAAGAATCAATGTTACAGTTTTACCTGAAAATACGGACGAATTCGAACCAGTGAATGGCTATATTATGCTTGATTCGTCTGAATATTCAGTTTCGGAAGGTTCAATGCTCGATTTGAAGGTCACATTGTATGACTATAAAACGCAAGAGTCAACGGATATTACCAAGCTGACGACATTTACCAGCAATCATCCGGACATCGCCATCGTGGACCAGGAAGGAAACCTGATTGGTCATAAGCTGGGAGTCACGCGAATTTATGCACAATACAAAGGTAGCCGTACTTCTGCTGATGTACAGGTCGTCCGTGCAACTGCTCCACAAGAGAATGCACTGCTGAATATGGAACATTCAGAGTATCAATGACCTGCAGAATAGCGGACTGCCCATTTCGCATTGTCGATGAGAACAAAGAAGCATATGAAAAGCCTGATGATTCAGGCTTTTTTCTTTATTTTGTGGCGAACATCACGGGCATATCAGATCTTACTGGGAAAGGGAATGGGAAGAAGCTACATTCACTAGCACCGCAGACAACTTTGAAATCATTTGTTTTTCCGGCGGGCGAGTGGGGTGAATCATTTGAAATCAAATCGTTGATGTACCGCTAGCGATACGTTTTCACTTATAATGTGCAAAAAACTCTTTTACAAAATGGAGAAAATGAACGGCTGCTTGCGACAAATAGTGCTTCCGGTTCCAAGCGATTCCGAAAGTTCTTATGCAAATCGATTCGATGATTTTGATCTGGACGGTATCCTTATTTAAGGCTCTGGTTCCTAACGATAGGGGAAGCGTCAGCGTGACGCCGAGCCCCATTTCAACCAAGGTTTGAATGGCACTCGTTTCTTCCAGTTCAAAAGCAATGTTCGGCTCGAAGCCTGCCTGGCGGCAATATTCATCCGTAATTTCACGGAAAGTTGAGCTTACAGGTACGGAAATAAAGGGCTCGCCAGCCACTTCGCTCAAATGAACGCTATCCCTTGCGGCCAAAGGATGATTCTTGGGCACGGTTAAGCGCATTTCCTCTTCCACTAAGGTCAACCATTCAATGTCGGGACCGGTGATGGGGTAGGTGGACAAGCAAAAGTCCGTATTCGATTTTTCCAGTTCTTTTTTCATTTCCAGCGTGGTGCTGGGTTGGCGCTGCGATATTCGGACTTGGGGATGTCGAGCCAAAAATTCTTTCAGGAGCGTCGGCAAAATATGAGGCAGCATCATGCAAATCCTTAAATGTCCCCGGTTTAAACCAGCCATTTCTTTGATTTCCGTTTCGCCTTCTTCCAATGCCCTAAAAGCCTCTTTAACTTTATCCAGATATACTGTCCCGAAAGCATTTAATTTAAGGTGTCTACCATGCCGATCAAACAGAGGGACGCCTAATTTTTTTTCCAGCCTTTGTATCGAGTTACTAAGCGAAGGTTGAGAGACATTTAACAGGTTGGATGCTTTCGTCATGTTCTCCTGCTCCGCAACAGCTTGAAAATATTTCAGTTGCAAAAACTCCATCTCCGCCTCCTATATCACGTGAATATTATATATAAATCATATAATTAGTATTATACATGATATACAGTTATTTTGTATAATATTTCACATGCTGTTGATTCGGAAAGGACGGAGTAGAGAGAATGTTAGAAGGAAAGATATGGACCAAAAATTTTGTGATTGTCTGTTTGAGCAGTTTTTTCATGTTCCTGACCTTTTATGTGACGGCCACGGCCTTCCCATTATATGTGGGAGATCAATTAAGCGGTAATGCACAGCAGATGGGGCTGGTGATCACGATTTATGTGATTGGAGGCGTTCTGATCAGGCCGTTATCGGGATTATGGGTAGACCGTTTCGGCATGAAGAAAATGGCGCTGATCGGGCTTGTGATATTCCTGCTTGCTTGCATGAGTTACTTCGGGGCAAATGGAATAACGATATTCCTTATGATTAGGTTTCTTCACGGCATGAGTTATGCCATTGCCTCGACGGCAACGAGTACGATTGCATCTTCCATGATTCCGGGCGCTCGAAAAGGTGAGGGGATGGGTTATTATAGCATGTTTATGAGCATTGCCATGGTTATTGGTCCGGCGTTCGGACTGTTATTGTGGCAGGATAAAAACAGAACGCTGCTATTATCGGCCATTGCTCTGATTGCGTTTCTTTCATTGTTGTTTGCATTACCGATCAATGATCGCGAACCATCCGTTAAACCAACACAAGCTGCCGCGAAAAGTAGATTTAGTCTGCGAGAAATCTTTGAACTGAAAGCTTTGCCCATTTCAATCGTGGGATTCGTGCTGGCTTTTTCTTATAGCCCGATTGCCGGATTCATTGCGCCATTTGCCAATGAGATTCATCAGTCCAAAGTCGCCGGCACATTCTTTATCGTATTTGCCATTATGATTGTCGTGTTCAGGCCGCTGGTCGGGAAAATATTTGACAGATATAACGAGCATGTTTTGTTCTATCCTGGCTTCATACTGTTTGGACTTGGCCTGCTTTTATTGAGTCAGTCCCATTCGGGAGCCATGGTGCTGTTGTCAGGCGCTTTCATGGGAATTGGTTATGGAGCTCTTTTTCCTTGTATCCAAGCTCTGGCTATGAAACTGTCTCCCATCCATCGTACGGGTGCGGCCAACGGTACGTTCTTTTTGTTGTTCGATCTAGGATATGGAGTAGGCTCGTATGTTATGGGATTCATTAGCTCCCATTCCAATTATCGTACGATGTTTGCTGCCGCTGGCATCGTCGCATTGGCATCCATCATCGTTTACTATTTTATTCATCATAAACGGCATACTGTTGTAAAGACATTGAATAATACATCAACCGAGGTCGTGAAGCATTAAAGGTAAACATAAGGTTGAAGCATCGAACCTGTCATCATTATTGATTTTGATATGAGTTAGAGGATCGTGATACAACAAAAGCTGGCCGTATGGCCAGCTTTTATACCATTTATCTGTATTTGCCTCATGTAAAGTTACAACATTAGGGTGACTACTCGATTTTCCCCTCAAAAACAAGTTCATTCAGCGGACGGCGGGTATTCGGCACTTCACGCTGCTGGATTGCTTCCGGCAGGACGGATTTATCTCCTTGGTACCCGAGAGCGATAACGGCATGCAGCTCAAAGTTTTCTGGAATGTTTAGCATTTGCCGGGCTTTATTGCGATCAAACCCTCCAATGGCATGCGTGAACAATCCCAACATCGTTGCTTGAATTGCCATTGAAGCCCAAGCTGCCCCGGCGTCGAAAGCATGGGCACCGTTCGGGTCGCCGTTTGCTCTCAGTTTGTCGGAAGCGACAACGATCAGAACAGGGGCGCTGGATACCCAGGTCAAATTGAATTCGTTGATGAATTGATGGAATACGCTCAGCTGCTCTTCGGTTTTGGCAACAATAAAGCGCCAAGGTTGATCATTGAAAGATGACGGTGCCCAGTGTGCGGCTTCCAGCACGGTATATAGATCCTGATCGCTAATTTTACGGTCCGAAAAGGCGCGCGTTGACCAGCGATTCAAAAAAAGAGG
This sequence comes from Paenibacillus dendrobii, assembly GCF_009807035.1. Lineage (GTDB taxonomy): Bacteria > Bacillota > Bacilli > Paenibacillales > Paenibacillaceae > Paenibacillus_AQ > Paenibacillus_AQ dendrobii. The sequence continues at coordinate 898,515 of NZ_WUBI01000001.1, read as the reverse complement.
GCTTACCGAATATTCAGAATTGCGTTGGCCTTCCACTTCGGCCGCAATTTTATTGATTGCTTGCAGATTGCTCATATAGGAATATCCCCTTCCACAGATGAATTCATTTTTTATAAGACTTACTTACTTTAAAATAACAACTTACCATTTAAACATAATTAAATATATGTCCAAACTCGGATTTCGTCAAATAGAATAATTTTCGAACGCCAAGCGAACGAACTTAAGCTTGTCCGATTTGTTGAGGTGCCATAACGATAAGTCCAAGAGTGGATTTTTTAGAAACATTACGGCCACGTATATCGTGGCCTGTTACTTTTCATAGACATATTACATGAGTTTTTTAGTTCTACATCAAGATACAAAAGGGTATAATCATTTTTTCTAATTCCTTTAGGAAGAATTACTTAAAACCTTGATCATTTCAAGGAATTGATATGAGTAGAAATCAGTAGAAAAGTGCTTTTTAATATGAGCCTCAGCGTTTTGGGTAAGCCAATTTCGATGATTAATATCAATCATGAGAGACAGCGCTTTTTGAACCGCTTCTTCGATATTTCCCAGCGTATAAAATTTCCCTGTGAGATCGTTATAAATTAACCTCTGAACACCGCCAGAGTTTGTGCTAAGAACCGGACAGCGACAGAGCATACTCTCGGCTACGATATATCCGAATCCCTCATGAATGGAAGTTGAGATCAGGAGTCCTCCGGAATCTCCAATCATGCTCAAATATGCAGCCATATGTTTATGCGGGACACTAGAGTTACGTATAAGCCTTGCAGACAAAAGTGGGGAAGCGGAAAGAAATTGATGAAATGATTGGAGTTCATTGGGGTGGGCTAATGTGTCATCGTCAAAAAACCAAAGGCGCATTTCGGGATTAAGTTGGACTAGCCTCTCTCCAATCTGAAGAAATTCGCGCCAATTTTTATTTTGTTGGATGCGACCTACCCAACCGATAATCGGGGAAGAAGTAGGAGGACATTTTATATAGCCGAAATGCCCGCTATCGAGTGGATCATCAAAACTAAATTGAGGAATATTCGGAAAATATGAGCCAAGTAATTTGGTTAGATAAGGGTTTCTGGGGTAAAGAAGTGCGTCGGCAAGCCTTTCGATATTCAATTTGTAATTCTGAAGTATGAAATCCGTTTCTTCCGGTGTCCCTAGACCTTGCACTTCGTAAATTAGAACCCCCGAGTAACCTATATTTCTCATTCGTTCCAACATTTTAATATCTGTGCAAACAACAATAGCGGTATATTTCTCGCGTTCAATCAGATGACGGATTTTTGACTCATCACTCAGTATGAATGTCGGTATATTCTCAATATTCTTCCGGCCCTGCCCATCAAGGTTATACAGCAGATGACATTCGATCCCTTTTTCCATCAATGCCTTGCTTCGGACTCGGTTTAGTGTCTCCATACCGCCGCTTGGATTAAAAAAAGTAAACAACACTTTCATAACGCATCACCGAGTTTCTCTAAAATATGCATGAACATATCGATCATTGTGGGGGTACGAAATAATTCATTGCTGTGCAAAGGCTCTAACGTCAATTCCGTTCGGAAACCTACTTCCGAATGATCTTCTGTATAATAACTTGACCATAAGCTGGGTACCGCTTGATGCAGTTGATCATATAAGAATTGCAGATCCATGACGTACGTGAATTCAACAGAATCAACCAGCATGGCATAAGGGGTCGAGAGTTCTTGAGCTGCATACAATACTGCCTTTTCTGCTTGGAGACCGGGATACCAATGAAAGCAAGTTGTAGGATGAGGAATTTGCGACAATATGGTTTGAACGTGCATATCATAGGACAGATCAAGGATATGGCAAACATAATTACTGAATGCTTGTTCGTAAAGATTTTCGATCCGGTGGATGACATCATCCGTCACGTTGGAGACCGGGAAGAGAATACTGATTTGTGGTGAAATTCCTCTCCGAGATCTTGCCGAATGTCTGGCCAAATGATAATTATAGCGCCAACTTCTATGGGCATCGGTTGTTTTCAATTGAGCAGATACACTGAAAGTGGAGTCGACACGATAATCCATTAATTCAATGGGAATATATTTAATTTCGCAGTTTTCCGTTATTTTCAACCAATAATCATAATCCTCAACCGGCGGAAGACAGTATCCACCCTGTACCATCTTTGCAAACTGTGCTTTATACATAAACGATACACCAATGATTGACGAATTGAGCAATTGTTCTTTGGGCCGATCTTGATATTTTTTTAGTTCACTCAAAAAAGTCTCATTATACTGAGGGACGTTATGGTTATCTATCGTCTGAAAAGAGCTGTATACGAGTCCCAATTCATTAGGCCCGCTTAGCAGGGAAGAGCGGAGAACTTCAAGAAATTGAGGGTAATATATATTGTCGCTGGAAACCCAGGTCAAAAATTGGATAGCGTTATCTTGGAACAATTCATCGAAACCTGTGTTAAGGGCATGGGAAACGCCTCGGTTTGTTGGATATGAAATGATCATCACCCGCGGATCATCTTTCACGATGGATCGAACCAAGAGTTCCATCTCAGGAGCGCCATCAATCACGATAACGAATCTAAAATGTTCATACGTTTGTTTCAATACGGAATGAAGCGCATATGTCAGAAATTCCGGATTTTGTTTGTATAAAGGCATGACAACTCCCAAATCAGTCAAAATATTCACCACTTTCGATGGGGTTTGTTTTCAGTTTATTGTTTCGATTAGGCTTTGCTTGTGCTAAGGACCATACTTAACAACAAAATAAGAAACCCATAGAAATGCCCCATGTTCACGAACAATGTATATACATACTTTTAACAGAGGGAGCGGTCTAGGCATCTTACGGCTATCAGCTAACGCCCCTCATATTAAACTTCTTCAACTAAATAAAATGAACTAAAGTTTAATCTTGCATCTTCTTGATTCTATCCGGAATACAGGCGAAATACGTTCTCTTCTTTTGTTCAATTTATAGAGCGGAAGAAGTTTTTTTTGTACGTTAAAAAGAGGTTGTAAGCCTTGTTCTTACTGGAAAAATCGAAGGTAACCCAGTTTTTTACATCATTTTTATGCAAATTGGGGATTGAAACCGTTTTATTGATGTAATATAATTTTATCAAGATAATAAATTATTATTCTGATAATACAGATTTGAAACGAGTACAGCATGCCAGGAAGGAGAGAGAGAATATCCATGAATGACAACCGTCAGTTCCTTGAGAAATTTTTCCCGATTGCTTCATTTATCGCAGCCATCATCGGACCCAAATGCGAAGTGGTTGTACATGATATCAGCGACCCGGAACGATCGATTATATTTATTGAAAACGGTCACATCAGTGGGCGAAAGGTTGGAGACGCTTCCACGGATCTGGTCCTTAAATTGTTGAAAGCGGAAGCATACCGGGAAGAACAGTTTATTGCCAACTATAAGGCTTCGGGTAAATTGGGGCAAAGCTTCAGATCGTCTACTTTTTTTATTAAAAATGACGAGCATGAACTGGTGGGACTGATGTGCCTGAACATTGATATTAGCCATATGGAGGTCGCCGCAGAATGGATTCAGCATGTTTTGCAGGGAGGCTCGCTGCTTCCTCCATCTTCGATAGAGCCGCCGCAAGAGGACAAGCAGACGAAGGAATATTTGCAGGGGAACGCGGATGATCTGCTCCAGCATATGATCACGTCCGTACTCAGCAAAATTAAAATTCCGGCTGACCGGTTATCCTCTCAAGAAAAAATCGAACTTGTGCGGGAATTGAACGAGCAGGGCGTATTTTTGCTGAAAGGCGGCGTATCCCAGGTGGCAATCTCCTTATCGATATCGGAGCCCACGGTATACCGTTATTTGCAAAAGCTGAAATAATCTAGAACTTGTATTCGTGCGATCAAAGGAAGGTGACATCATGAAATATCATTTTGACCAGATCATCAGTAGATTCGGAACGAATAGCGCGAAATGGGACGGCATGGCCCAGTCTTTTGGGAGAGATATGATCGCGCTTTCGGTAGCCGACATGGATTTGCCGGCGCCGCCGGCTGTGGTGGAGCGGATAACGGAGATGGCAGGACATGGAATATACGGTTACACAGATCCGTTCCCTCCATATTATGAAGCTGTACAAGATTGGCTCTCCAGAGCCTACCAGTGGCAGGTGCCGCAGGAATGGATCGTATTTTGCCCGCGGATCGTACAGGCCGTATCGGTAATTATTCAGAACCTGACGGAGAGAGGGGACCGGATATTAATCCACACTCCGGCTTATCAACCTGTGGCCAAAGCAGTTACCATCAATGAGAGACAGCTGGTTGAGAGTCCGCTTCAGCTCGTAAACGGGCGGTATGAAATCGATTTTGAGGACATGGAACAGCAGATGAGTAAGGGTGTGAAAATTGTCTTGCTTGTCTCCCCGCATAATCCGACGGGTCGAGTATGGACGATCCATGAACTGGAGCGGATTAGCGAGTTATGCATCAAATATGATGCACTTATCGTATCCGACGATATTCATGCAGATTTCATCCATGCAGGTCATGAACATACTGTGATTGCCAAGCTGTCGGAACAGGTAGCAGATCGTTCGATCATCTGTACTTCTCCAGGAAAAACCTTCAATCTCGCAAGTTTGGAAATTGCCAACATTATCATTCCAAACGGACAGCTGCGGGAACGCTTTAAGGAAGGATTGCAGCAGGCAGGCATTCACAACCCGACTTTTTTCTCCGTGCCTGCCTTGGAAGTGGCCTATACGGCTTGCGATGAGTGGCTGGACGAGCTTCGAGCTTATGTTACGGACAATATCGCCTATACGATGGAATTTATCAAGGCTCAGATGCCTGAACTCAAAGTCATACATCCTGAAGGAACCTATTTATTATGGGTGGATTGCACTGCCTGCAGCATTCATGAAAGCGATTTAGTAGAATGGATACAAGAAAAAAGCAGGGTAAGTGTGAGCTTCGGAACCTCCTTCGGAGCGGATGGTGAAGGCTATATCCGATTGAACGTAGGTACTCCAAGGCCTTTGCTTCGGGAGGCACTGCAACGCTTGGCGGATCACTATCCTATACACCAGAAGTAGTTAACAATTTCATTTTATCCCAGGGGGAATACAACGATGACTGAGCCAAACAAGGGAAAACACATCAAGGAACCGACACTGTTTTTGGCTTTACTTCCAATTATTACGATGGTCGTTCTTCTGTGCTTAGGATACGTGATGTTCGAGCTGCCGCCCGAACCTCTTATTATCGCTTCAACGGTTGTTGCCGCGCTCATTGCGGTCAAACTCGGACACAGCTACGACGATATACTGAATTCTATCGCCCAAAAAATCGCCAAAACGATGCCTGCGATTCTGATATTGATTACTGTGGGATTCATGATCGGTGCATGGATGGTAGGCGGTACGATCCCGATGATGATTTATTACGGGCTCAAAATTATTAATCCTCAGTTTTTGTTAATTACCGCATTTTTGGTGACCTCCGTCGTATCCGTATGTACGGGTACGTCCTGGGGATCAGCGGGCACGATCGGGGTCGCTTTCATGGGCGTCGGTGCCGGACTGGATGCGAACTTGGCGGCCGTTGCGGGCGCAGTCGTAGCAGGCGCGTATTTCGGCGACAAACTCTCGCCACTGTCGGATACGACGAACATCGCGGCGCTGTCCACGGGAGTGAATCTATACGAGCATATCGGACATCTGCTATATACGACTATACCTTCTTTTATTGTAGCTGGGATCGTCTATGTGATTACTGGTCTGAATACGCATACATCCGGGGTTGGAGTTCCGGAAAAAGTGGGAACCATCATGGATACACTGGGTACGATCTACCATTGGAATTTGCTGCTCATTGTTCCGATACTCATCGTGTTATACGGCTCAATCCGTAAAAAGCCAACTTTGCCGGTCATGTTGTTATCTTCAGTTTTTGCGATGGCTAACGCCATGATATTCCAAGGCTTCTCTTTGCATGATGTTGTAACTTCTGTATTAAATGGATTCGACATTGCGATGGTTCACGTAAAAGGATTTGATCCTGCTGCCGTCATTCCGGATGTACCGAAGCTTCTGAACCGCGGCGGAATGAACTCCATGATGGGTACGCTCTTGATCTGTTTCAGCGCCATCACCTTTGCGGGCACGATTTCGCTTACGAAGTCGCTTGAGTTGATCGTGAATAAAATCCTCAAACACGTACATTCAACAGGCTCCATGATCGTGGCCACGATTGTAACCGGTTTAACGATGATTGGGGTCACCAGCAATGGACAAGTATCGATTCTGATGCCGGGTGAAATGCTTCGAGAGGCATATATCCGCCGGGGACTGCATCCGAAGAATCTCGGACGTACGGTCGAAGACTCCGCTGCGATAACCGAGCCGATTCTGCCATGGACAGCAGCAGGGGCATATATGGCAGGTACACTAGGCGTCGCTACGCTCGCATATTTGCCATGGGCGATGCTGTGCTGGACGGGAATTATTTTCGCCACGATCTGGGGCTTCACTGGATTCGGGATTGCCAAGCTCTCACCGGAGCAGCAGAAGGAAATGCTCAAGAGTATGACGGGCCAGGCGAAGACGAAATGAGCCAGAAGCCGGCCGCAGGTACAAAAGCAGCGCAAGCTAATTAAAGCTAACGATTATTGGTCAAGCAGGTTTTTGCAAATATTCGGGTAGCTGACCGGATATTTGCAATGACAATAAATAACTAGAAGCGTTAATCCTAACGCGAAACAAGGAGAGAGACACCATGACACCACAAGAGAGACAAACAATAGCAACAACCGAAGCTCCTGGAGCGATCGGACCTTATTCCCAAGCGGTACAGATCGGAAATATGCTGATCACTTCCGGACAGTTGGGAATGGACCCTGCTGGTGTGTTTCCGGATTCGGTGGAAGAACAGACACAGCGCTCACTGCTCAATGTGAAAGCGATTCTGGAGTCTGCGGGTTTCAGCATGAATCAAATTATTAAAACGACGGTTTTTTTGCAGGATATGAACGATTTCCAGAAGGTGAATGAAGTATACGCAAGCTTTTTTGCGGAGCCTTATCCGGCTCGCAGCGCGGTACAGGTAGCCAAGCTGCCCAAGGGCGGACTTGTGGAGATCGAAGTGATCGCCGTTAAAGCGTAAGAATAAAAGATGACAGACAACCCCTTGGATAGCCAAGGGGTTGTTTGTGGATTAAATAGGAATGAATTCATCAGTCAGTAATCTGAAACGACACCATAGTTCTTCACCGACTTGAGAGAAATGGACGCGGTCAGTCCGCCATAAGATAATCATTCAAAAAGGGGTTCCTAAACTTGCCCTCCGGATCGTAGCGAAGGAGAAGTTTACGGAAATCGGGCAGCCGCTCGTAAAGCGATTGCAGACGGGGGGGCTGCATCGTAAACAGCTTGGCCCAATGCGGGATGGCAGCAAAGGGCGAAAGGCGCTCTTCGATCATCGGCAGCACCTGCTGTACGTCGTGCCAGTAGGGCTTCCACGTGAAATGTATCGCAACCGAATCCTGTTTGTAGCAAGGACTCATCCATAGTTCATCCTCCGCAATCGTTCGAACCTCGGAGACAAAGAGAAGCGGGGAAATATGCTCCCGGAGATGGTCGATTGCGCATAAGGCTTGGTAGGCGAACTGCCGAGGCACGAAATACTCGCTTTGCAGTTCCTCTCCGGCACTTGGGGTGAACTCCATCCTGAAGTGTGGAAGCCGCTCGAACCAAGGACCCGGAATGCCCATCTGTTCACTGCAGTTCTCCGCAGTATAACCAGGTACGGGGTGAACATTCCCCGTTGCTCTCACCGCGCCGAAAAATTCCGGTCCCATCCAGTGGGGGGCGCCGTCCGCCGTACGATGCTTCAGCCAGACTTGGTTAAAGCGGGATTCCTTCCAGTCCGTAAATAAGCTGACGCTGTATGCGGCGGAGGTGATTTCATCGAAATGATCTTCCAGCTTCTTCAAAGGAAGATTTTCATACACGTACTGACTCACCTCAAATGCTGGAATGATATCGAGCGTAATCTTCGTGACAACGCCCAGACCTCCCAGCCCGACAGCCGTCCCGTTGACACCGTCTCCATGATCTCTTGAGAATTGCATAACGTCTCCGTCGGCCCCCACGATCTCTAGGGAATGGACCGCTGTAGCCAAATTACCGTTCCGAACGCCAGAGCCATGCGTTGCGGTTGCGCATGCGCCTGCGACGGTTATATGCGGCAGCGAAGCCAGATTATGAAGCGCATAGCCTTGCTTGTCCAAATAGCGGCACAGATCCCCGTAGCGAATTCCGCCTTCAACCGTTACTCTATGGTTCTCACGATCCAGATTGATCACTCGGTTCAACTTTTCCAATGAGAGCTGAATTTCCGAACAGTCTGCGATCCCATTGAATGAATGCCGGGTGCCTAACACTTTGATCTGACGGCTCCGGGTCACGATCTCACTCACTTGCTCCGTGGTCTCTGGAATATGAAGCTCTGAGGCGCTGTATTTGTAGTTGCCTGCCCAGTTGCGATTCTGTTCCATCTGCTTCGCTCCCCTTCCATTTCAATATCCATATATATACATGCTAGCAGGGACAGAACTAGAGTTGCAACCCTAGTATCGTTAAATATGATTCATTTTCCCGGTAGACTAAGGGACAGGTATTCTTCCCTGTTAGCTTACTCGTTTAAGCATTTATGTCCAATATAAGGGAAGCCGCACGTTTGAATCGAATATCATTACGTTTTTTAAGAAACGATATTTTAAAAATAAGCAATATAGAAGAAGTCAACTAGGTTGTCTTATGGTAAAATAAACTAGCTGATGCCAAATATCTATAGAAATAACGTAAATTAGGAGGGAGAATTACATATGAATACTTCAGGTGCCGCAGCTGCTGCCACATCGATAGACATCAATAACGTGAAAAAGCTGCCCATCTTGATCTCATTGATATTGGGGGCATTTTTCTCGATATTAAATGAGACGCTTCTGAATATCGCTTTTCCTGAGTTAATGATTGAATTGAAAGTGTCTGCTTCAACACTGCAGTGGCTGGCAACAGGCTATATGCTCGTCGTTGGCGTACTGGTTCCCGCATCGGCGCTTCTTGTACAATGGTTTACGACGAGGCAAATGTTCCTGGGTGCCATGATCATCTTCACGCTTGGAACGATCGTATGCGCATTCGCGCCTCAATTCTCCATTTTACTGGTAGGACGTCTGCTCCAGGCCGCGGGAAGCGGGCTAATGCTGCCGGTCATGATGAACACAATCCTCGTTCTCTATCCGCCGGAAAAGCGGGGAGCAGCAATGGGCACCATTGGTCTTGTCATCATGTTCGCCCCGGCGATCGGACCCACACTGTCCGGACTGATTCTGGACTCTTTGGAGTGGAGATGGCTGTTCTATCTCGTATTGCCTTTCGCGATTATTTCCATCGTTGTGGCCTTCATTTATTTGAAAAATGTTTCCCAGCCTACCAAACCCAAAGTGGATGTCCTGTCGATTATTCTGTCAACGATCGGATTCGGCGGCATCGTATACGGCTTCAGCAGCTCGGGTGAGGGAAAATGGTCACATCCTGAAGTATACGGTACGATCCTTGTCGGAGCATTGGCGCTGCTGCTGTTTACAATCCGTCAGCTGAGACTCCGTGATCCGCTCATGGATCTGAAATCGTTTAAATTTCCGATGTTTACATTGACAGCGTTCATGTTGATCATCATGATGATGACGCTGTTCTCCACCATGTCATTGCTTCCGTTCCTCTTCCAAGGGGCTCTGGGGATGACAGTATTTGCATCAGGTCTGCTCATGCTGCCGGGAAGCGTCTTGAACGGGCTGATCTCACCTATTACGGGGAAACTGTTTGACAAGTTTGGACCGCGGGCGCTGATTATACCCGGGACTGCTTTTCTGGTGATCATCATGTGGTTCTTCACACGGATTACCGTCGAGACAACCAAAGTCGAACTGCTGATTTTGCATATTTGCATGATGGTTTCCATTTCGATGATCATGATGCCGGCTCAAACGAACGGGATGAATCAGCTGCCAGCACGTTATTATCCGCATGGTACGGCAATCTTGAATACACTCCAGCAGGTGGCGGGGGCGATCGGTGTAGCCTTCTTCATTAGCGTGATGTCTTCGGGCCAAAGCAGCTTCCTGAAAGGTTCATCCGATCCGGGTTCACCGGGACAGATGGCCCAGGCCATGGTGGCAGGGGTCCACAATGCCTTTACGATTGGATTCTTCTTCTCGATCGCTGCTCTGATTCTCGCTTTATTCTTCAAGCGGATCAAAGGTCCGGCTGCGGAGTAATCGATTTAATAAATTGCATAAATCATAGTTATTAAAATAGTTAATAGAAATGCATTCATAAAAGCAGTAAGTGAAAGCGTGATTGTCGGGGAGCCCGCCAACCACGCTTTTCTTTTTGAATGAATAAGTTATATCGTTATTGAAACGCCGATGCCCATGAAAGAGCAGTTTCGGACAGTAAATTCTGCGGATGCTTTTTTACCAGAACTTCTTCAGAATATTTGATCTTGATAGGCGGCTTTATGGAATGGACATTTTGTAGATTATTTTTGGCAGATTAGATAGATGTCCACTTTTCAGAGTGACTTTCAGCATATGATGACATCATGTGAAATTTGCTCTAAAGGAGGAGGACCGCTTGAAGATACGTAAAGCGATCATTCCGGCTGCAGGTTACGGAACGCGGTTTCTTCCAGCGACCAAAGCAATGCCGAAGGAAATGCTTCCGATTATCGACAAACCCACCATTCAATTTATTATCGAAGAAGCCGCAGGTTCCGGAATCGAGGAAATTTTGATCGTCACCGGCAAAGGGAAGAAGGTCATTGAGGATCATTTTGATTCAGCCTTGGAACTCGAATATTACCTAGAGCAAAAGGGGAAATTCGAGGAGCTTCGCAAGGTTAGAGAATTTACCGGTATGGCAAACATTCATTATATCCGCCAATCCGAGCGCAAAGGACTGGGGCATGCCATTAGCGTCGGCCGGAAATTTATCGGTGAAGAGCCCTTTGCTGTACTGCTGGGAGACACATTTTTCGAAGCAGAGCCTCCAGCATTAAAACAGCTGATCAATGGATATGAGAGGCTTCAAACATCGATTTTGGGGGTGCAAACTGTCGCAGCAGATGCGGTGTCCAGCTATGGAATCGTTGATGCTAAACCATTAATTGATTCGTTCTCATACGTAAATAGGCTCGTCGAGAAACCCTCGGTTGAGTCGTCCCCTTCCCAGCTAGCCATGGTAGGCCGTTATATTTTAACTCCATCCATTTTTGATATTCTGGAGCATCAAACGCCGGGCGTCGGGGGAGAAATCCAGCTTACAGACGCTATAAACCAATTGTTGGCCAAGGAAGCGGTATATACCTGTGAAATTAATGGACGTTGGCATGACGTGGGTGATCCGCTGGGTTATGTAAAGGCGATTCTGGCCATGACGGGACAACGCGAGAATCTAAAACACAACCTTCAAAACGAAGTCGCGGAGATCCTGGAAAATAATAAAGATCGCCCAATTTCAGATTCATAGCCATCCCTGATCCAGCACGGAGCATGACGCATTGCGATCGGTACGGCCGAGTATGGTTTTTGGGATCTGCATCATCCAAACAATTGTAGAGAGGTGATTGACCGAATGATTGAATTGGCATTAGCTTTTAATGATAAGGATGGAAGCTACGCAGAGCACGCCGCCGTAGTTCTGACAACGGCTTTCCGAAACACGAGTTCCCCGATAAACGTCCATATTCTGCATGACGAAACCCTCACCGAAGAAAACAAGAACAGGCTTGCACAGTTGGCAGCAGTCTTTAACCATACGATTAATTTTTATCCGGTTGCCTTGCCTGCTGAAATGGCTGTAGCTTTAACGGGTGTAGCCTCAATCGACAAATGGACGTCGGGGAGTATGTACCGCTTACTGCTTCCTGCCTTAATTCCGTCAAATAAAGTGATCTATCTGGATTGCGATATCCTGGTGAATATGGATTTGACTGAACTTTGGGAGACCGAGCTGAACGGCTGCTATTTGGCAGCGATTCATGATCAAGGCGTTATGGGCGTGGCTGACATCGTCAGGATGCATGGGCTAAATCCGGATACGTATTTTAATTCCGGGGTTATTGTATTCGAGTTGAATAATATCCGCCAACATATAAACTGGATTGAAGAGATGGTGAACTTTCTACGGAGTTTTCCAAGTACAACCATGCCGGATCAGGATATATTAAATCATGTATATGGGGGGAATTGCCTCCTGCTGGATGGGCGCTATAATTCGTTCTACATCAATGGCGCGGATCAAGAATTGAATCAAAAAATAGTCCATTTTGCCGGGGATATCAAATGCTGGGATCCGCTTTCTCCAGGCTTTGCGCTGTACCAGGAAAACCTCAACCTCACCCCTTGGAGGACTCCTCAGGTGAATCCCTTGAAGAACAGGAATGGTAAGAGAAAAATGAGTCGCAAAGGGCGGCTTCTTCTTCTGAAGAGAAGAACCCGGCGTCTTACTCGCAGAGATCCAAGCCTGATAAGAAAAATTAGAAGGTCAAAAATGAAGAAAAGTACGAAAAGACCCCGCTCGCCATGGACGACTAGCACTCACAAAACGCGAAGTAACCCCCTAAAAAATAGTGCTCCGCCCGCCAAGAAGAAGAGATCATCCGTCCAAACAACATTCCGGTTCAAGAGTCAGCGGAATGCTGCTCCATCCATTTTCATAAAATAAAATTCTACCTGCTCAAATGCGGAGCGCTTCATTATATATCCATACCTTTCGATAAGGAAGAGGTGCTTGTCCGGGCTGGATTCTTAATAGAGACGTTCTTCTCCGGTTACCGGGTTTTTGAATGCTGAACGGAAATCACCGCTGCTGAGTTCTTCGGCTAATTCGGTATCTTTTTCTTCCGAACTTTTGACGGTATTGGTTTTTGCAGTCTGATTCCGATCTTTTTCTGGTTGGAATGCGTTCTTTTCCTTCTCCATTTGGCTTAAGCACCTCCTGTTATTTGATCTATTCATGTTTAGAATGCAACTTTCGCCCAGTGTCTATACACAAGGGACCGAGTGATAAGGAAGCAGAATTAGCGCATCAGCGTCGAAACGTTGAACGGGGATTCATGAATGAACAGAGCCCGTGAATGACAACCTAAAGAAGTGGTATACATCTCATTTTCCAGAGGAGGATATCTGTTATGACTCACCAGAAAAGAAGGAAAGAAGCTGCCTGGAAGTCACGAAAGCAGGAACAGCATCCCCATGGTAAAATCAAGTCGCTTAAGGAATTGTCCAGCGAATAGGAAGAGGAGCATACTACTACAGAGAAAGGCTGCCCGGAGAAATGTGCCGGCAGTCTTCTTTCTTTGCAATAATCTTTTACGTTACCTCAAAGGAGGTATCATTAAGTAAAGAAACATCATTTGAAAAGACGTGCAGAATCAATTAATCTATATAAGAAAGATGACGAAGTAATGATGCATGAAGTCATCTCTTCATAACGAGTTCAAGGAACTGCAAGATTAAAATTCGACAAGAAGCAAAACAAGGAGGGGCCATGAAAAACAAGATAGAGACCTTCATATCCTCCAGCAGTACATGTACAGTTCATTGCCGCACGGTGGTTTGTTTTATTGCCGGTATACTGACGTATCGGAATAATTTTGAAGCCGCTGCTTATGAGATTTCCAAAAGATACCGAAATGCCAAAATCTTGATGATCTTTCCCTATGGGATGGCAGACGGGACTCATCGTTCCTCCTTAATCCGTTTTGTGGCGAGGCAGTTTTCCCAAGTAGGCTATGACCTGACACATGAACGATCCCGGCGGGTAACTAACGTGGCGCAATTGATCCGAGAGCAGAGGGCAGATGCGGATCAACTCATCCTTATCGGTCACAGCGCCGGTGGCGTGATTGCCTATCGGGTCGGGCTTAAGATGGAGAAGGAATACGATTTTCGGACAGTTCAGGTATTTGCCGTAGGATGTCCAAAGTTTCATCTGAAAGATATTCCATACAATGATAGATTTACATATATTACCGGCCAAAATCCGGACAGGGTCACGCAAATGGGCAGCTGGCGCAGGCCTGGCTCCAGAGTATACCGTGGAAGGCCGGGACGTGAAATTACAGTGCATTTTAATCCGGCTCATGAGGGTTGGCGATTTCATGCTTCGTATTTTTTGAAATCCGCTTGGACGGATTCGAACCAGGTTTTTCATACTAATGCAGAAGACCTTGTCGCCAAAATCCATGAACTATACCCGGGAAACGGATGAATAGATTCCAGATAACCTGTCATTCTTAATGGAGAGGGATGGTATTCGCCGGGTATAGGCTTTTGTAGAGCATATAAATACAATTTCACTATCAGACTTCTTTCAACGAACGAAAGAAGTCTTTTTGCGCGCAAAATGGAGCAGCGCACAAACTTTTGCAATTCATAATCTCTTAAGTTTGTATAAAAATTATGCCGAATATGTGTATTGCGGATTTGAGTGAATGAAATATACAATAGGAATGAACAAAATGATATTGATAATCATTATCATGATTTAGATTGGATTTCGATTATTCACGCATAGGGGAGAGAAGTACTTTATGGAAATTTCACGAAGATTGACCACTGCATGGAAACGCAAGCAAAGCCGCATCATCCGAAACGACTCGAATCGTTGTCGATGAGTTCGGAGAAGTAGCCATTCCTGTCCATCCGGAGCGCAGCCCCGACCTGATTATCGTGGACGGAGCCGTCGATGCGGCCCAATACGAAATGTATTCCAAAATCGCCCCAACCTATCGGCTGCCGAAGAAAATCCTGTAAGATCCGCCGGAAATCTGAAAACTGTCGCGGCACCGTGATTTGGGTTTAACGCCGCCTTCTCTAGTTCAGCAATTAAAGAGGGGGGAGAGAAAGATAATCCTGACGATGGAAGCACTGGAACAATTGGATGCAGACCATTTGTTCATCGAATTCGACAGACGACACTCCGTCTACGCAGGAGACGAAAGGGCAATTCTTAGCTCCCCGTTATGGCACTCGCTTCGGGCGGTGAAGAGAGGCTGCGTATATGAAGTGGACTTCTATACATGGATGAATTACGGAATCATCTCCCACAGCAAAAAAAATCGAAGATGTGATAAATGTGTTGGCATAGGCAATAGTTAACTTATTTCATAAATTTGTTGATTGCATGCTCATCCCATGCTATATTGATAACGATTCTCATTCTCATTAAAAAAGCATAGGAGTTGATGTTCATGCATAAACGATTCAGGTTTTATGTACTCATGGTTTTAACTCTGGGATTAGCGATGCTAATGGGCGCTTGCGGGCAGAGTGCCAGCCATGCGGGTTATTCCGGAGACGAGCAACTTTCCGAAACTTCGGCAGCTGCCTTCTCGTCCGATACTTCCTCGTCTGCGGAGACCGTCATATTCCATGCAGGAAACGGGGATATCAAGGTTCCTAAACAACCGAAGCGCATCGTCGACTTGACGGATTTCTATACTGGCTATTTCTTGGCCCTTGGTGTACAACCTGTAGGAGTATCAACAGGAGCCATTGAGAATCCGTATCTCAAGGGGAAATTGGATGGCGTGGAAGATATCGGGACAGACCCTTCACCGGAGAAGATCCTGGAGCTGAATCCGGATTTGATTATTACATATAGCGGGACGGAAGGGATCGATAAGCTGGAGCAGATCGCTCCGGTTGTCGCCATCGACTTCGGCAAGAAAAACTACAAAGACCAGATGATCGATTTCGGCAAACTCACCGGAAAAGAAGAAGAGGCAAAAGCTTGGGTAGACCAGTGGAATCAAAAAATCAACGATTTGAAGCCGAAGGTACAAGC
This sequence comes from Paenibacillus dendrobii, assembly GCF_009807035.1. Lineage (GTDB taxonomy): Bacteria > Bacillota > Bacilli > Paenibacillales > Paenibacillaceae > Paenibacillus_AQ > Paenibacillus_AQ dendrobii. The sequence continues at coordinate 882,596 of NZ_WUBI01000001.1, read as the reverse complement.
AGCTCTTGGAGATAAAACCGTATCGATCCTCAACCCGTATGCCAAAGGATTATTCGTATTTGGCCATAACTATGGACGCGGCGGAGAAATCATCTACGACGAATTCGGCCTGAAAGCGCCGCCTGAAGCACAAAAAGCTGCCATTGACAGCGGTACGGGCTGGGCATCCATTTCTATCGAAAAGCTGCCGGAGTTTTCCGGGGACATCATATTCACTTGTCCGTGGTCGGGCGATACGACTGATCCGAAAATCGTATATGATAGCGCAATATGGAAAGGGCTCCCTGCCGTAAAAAATGGGCATGTATTCCAATTGAATCCCAAAGGTGACACGTATAACGACCCGGTGACGTTAGAAGCCCAACTGAACTTCATTACGGATTCCCTGTTGTCGGTTACATCTTAGGAGGAGAAGTTTCATGTTCAATACCGAACAGTCAGGTCACAAATCATTAACGAATGAGTGGCTCTTTCGAACCCGGTTCAAATTGACAGATGCAGAGGCAATCGAGGAGTGCTCCAATGGTCATCGCTTGTTATTCAGCGCATGCCCTGCATATATGCTGATCGTTTCGGCCAGGCGCCATGGCTATATCGTGATCGACGGCATATTGTACGCTTTATCTCCCGAGAAGATCTTTGCCGTCGAACCTGGGCAAAGGGTCGAAATGGAATGTCCCTCGGCTGAAGAGCAGATGCTGTATCTGCTGCGTTACGACATCTCGATGCCTGAACAAACGAATATCCCAAGTTTCCGCATTGAGATGAAAGGTTGCAGAACTGTGACCTCATCCGAACAATTGTTGACACTTTGCCGGAAGATAATCGATCACTGGACCTCTGACGATCCGGCAGATCGATTCGCGAGCGAGGCCGGATTTCAGGATGTGCTTCATTTGCTCTTCAAACGACGAGATCAGCATGAGAACATTCTTGAACATGTTCGCCAATATATGGAGCTGAATTATCCGGAATCCTTCTCGGTAGACAGCTTAGCAAAAATGGCGGGTATGAGCAGGTATCACTTCATGAGGACGTTTAAGGAAAGATACGGTCAAAGCGCGATGGACTATCTGATGCAAATTCGAATGAACCAAGCCAAGCAACTCATGGAAGACGGTCACGCACTGCGTCAGATCGCGGAAAAGGTTGGTTACAAAGATGCTCAATACTTTAGCAGCCAATTCAGCAAACAATTCGGTATCTCACCCAGCATGTATGTCGCGAACCGTAAAATTAAAATTGCTGCCTACAGCTGGCCGAACATTGGTCATCTGCTGACGCTGCAAATCGTCCCTTATGCGGCTCCTATCGACCAATCATGGACAGATGAATATCGTAAGAAATACCGTTTCGACATCAAGGTACCTTTGAGTCATGACTATGATTTTAACCTGGAAGCTTTATGGCGTGCCAAGCCGGATAAGATCATCGCGTTGGAAGAAATGATTCCGGATGCGGAGAAAGAGAAGCTGCGTCAGATCGCGCCCGTTTTGTTCCTGCCTTGGTACAAGGAAAACTGGAGGGTTCATTTGCAGTTGACGGCACGATTCCTGGATCGGGAAGAGGAAGCGGATCGATGGTTAGCACGTTACGATAAAAAAGCTGCAGCCGAACGAAAGCATGTCCCCTCCGTGTTTAAGCAAGGTTCCCTGCTTATCCTTAATTTTTGCCCGAAAGGAATTATTGTGTGGGGGAAAAGGGCGGGGACGGTTCTTTACGATGACCTGCATATTGCTTGTGCGAAGGGAGTAGAAGAGATTGAGTTCACCGAGATTGTGGAAGCCGAGCGGCTGGAAACATTCGATGCGGACGTCATGCTGATACATGTCATGAAGGACCCACATTCACAGACGTTCTGGCAGCAGCTGCTTGAATCCCAGACGTGGACGAACCTCAAAGCTGTACGCAACCGGCATATTTTCTATACTTCTGGTCCGGATTGGATCGCCGAACCGATATTGGAATACACGGCTAATCGTCATGATCTGTTACTTGAGGAGTTGAAACAGTTATTTAGTGCTCTATAATCCGCAATATTCGGCATTTTTTCGTATTCCTATCCATGTCCAGCGTGATATATAATGACACTGTCGATAATGATAATCAGTATCAATGGTGGAGGGGAAACGATGCATTTCATAAAAAGGCCCGTATACAAAAGTATGAAGGCGAAAAAAGGGCATAGAACATTGAATAGATTCTCTTTGCTGTTGGTATTCATGTTGATTGCCGCATTGGTCAGCGCTTGTGGGAATAAAGCAATTTCGGAAGATACCACGAAGGCGGCAGCCGCTCAAACGAACCAACAGGCTACCGATCCTGAATCGGAAACGGACCCGAAAGCAGCGCAAGCCATCAAGATCAAGCATGGCTTCGGTGAAACGGAAGTTCCTCTTCATCCCAAGCGAGTCGCTGTATTTGGACTTGAAGATATCATGCTATCACTCGAAGCTCCGATGGTGTACGCCTATGATTTCATAGGTTACTATCTGGATGACGAAATACAGAAATTGAACATTCCGGTTTCGGGCAGCGCGGATTTCAAGCCCAATCTGGAAGCTATACTTCAGACGAACCCGGACCTGATTATCGTTCAGCAGTATTCGATCGATCAGAAAGGATACGACGAGTTAAGCAAAATCGCTCCTACAATTGCTTTTGCACCTGACGACTGGAAGTCCTCGATCATAGAAATCGGTAAAGCCTTAGGGCTGGAGGATAAAGCACATTCAGTCATTCAGGCGAATGAAGAAGAACTGAAGAAGGCGAAAGAACAAATCGTTCAGGCGGTGGGAGCAGACAAAACGGTGGCCTACATCCGACCATCAGATAAAGATTTGCAAGTGTTCTTTCCAAGCTTCAATTTGGTATATAAGGAACTCGGATTGCTGCCATATCAAGGAATTGCTGAACTCCAACAGAAGACCAAGGATGACTGGGGAATCAACTTGTCTCTAGAGGATCTGCCTTCGATCACGGCCGATTACATTTTCGCGATTTATGGCGGTTCGATTGATACGGAGGATGCATTCCAAAAAGAGGTGTCGGCTTCCAAAGCGATTGAGGAACTGAAGCTGTGGAAATCCATCCCTGCCGTGAAAGAGGACCACGTATTTAAAGTATCGTCCAGGCATTGGATGTCCTCAGGTCCAATCGCGGAGAGCAGAGAAGTTGACGATGTCGTGAATGCAGTGACAGGAAAGCATTAATCATTGCCTTGAGCGACATAAGCATATCCAGGGCCGCTTCCTTAGAAGCGGCCCTTTATGGCTGAGATAAATTCTGAAATGTAAGGGTGGCATATATGAGTCTAAGCAAGATAGAAGTTAATTTGACTAAGCGCGATAGCGAGGTTAAAACGATCGCGCTCAGTTCTCGTCCATGGGCAGCGACGTTAATCCTCGTCGGCGGCATGATTGCACTGATCTTCGGCATTGCATTATCCGTGTCCTTCGGAGCTGCGGATATCAAGTTCATGACTGTATGGTCGGCCGTATTTCATTACAATCCGGATCTGACGCAGCATCAAATTATCCAAGAGCTGCGCCTGCCGCGTGTTCTTGGAGGGGCGATGGTAGGCGTCTGCTTCGCCGTCGCAGGTGCGATCATGCAAGGAATGACTCGCAATCCGCTTGCGGATTCCGGTCTGCTCGGCCTGAACGCAGGAGCTGGGTTTGCCTTGGCGCTTTGTTTTGCATTCTTTCCGGGTCTGCCGTTTATGTTTTTGATATTGTTTTCTTTTTTGGGAGCAGGTCTTGGCGCCAGTCTTGTTTTTGGAATTGGTTCCATGGCCAGAGGCGGACTGACGCCATTGAGACTGGTTCTGGCTGGCGCAGCCTTATCCGCATTGCTGTCTGCACTTAGCGAAGGCATAGCCCTATACTTCCGTATCGGCCAGGACCTTGCATTCTGGTATGCAGGAGGAGTCGCCGGCACGAGCTGGCTGCAGCTCAAAATCATGTTTCCATGGGTGGCTGCGGCTGTGGCTGGGGCGATTATGCTATCGAGGTCTATTACCATGCTCAGTTTGGGCGATGAAGTGGCGAAAGGACTCGGTCTTCGCAGCGGACCCGTCAAGCTGGCTGGAACTTTAATCGTGCTAATTCTGGCGGGAGCAGCCGTATCGGTTGTTGGAGCCGTGGGCTTCGTAGGGCTGATTATTCCGCATCTGACACGTAAATTGGTAGGCGTTGATTATCGGTGGATCATTCCGTGTTCTGCAATTCTGGGCGCGTTGCTTGTCGTATTCGCGGATCTGGCCGCCAGAATGGTAAATCCCCCTTATGAGACGCCGCTCGGTGCTTTGATCGCGCTCATTGGCGTACCTTTCTTCCTATACATCTCGCGTAAGGAAGGGAGAGAACTGTAATGATGCAATTAAACAAAATGTCACCGGAAGAAAAACAAAAGCAAAAGCAAAATATGATGGTCATGATTACGCTCGGACTTCTTATCGCCATCGCATTTGTAACAAGCATGAATACAGGATTTATTCGCTTGTCGCCGCTAGACACGCTTCGAACCTTGTTCGGTGGCGGAACCGCAAAGGAAGAATTAATCTTATTCGATTTCAGATTACCCCGTATCGTGATTTCGATTCTAATCGGTGCCGGACTAGCGGTTTCCGGCTGCGTGATGCAAGGCATGTCCCGCAACGCGCTCGCTGATCCGGGTATTCTCGGCATCAATGCAGGGGCAGGACTTGTCGTGCTGATGTTCGTGGCATTCTACCCGTCCACCGGTGCAGCACCGGTATTCATGCTTCCCGTTCTTGCGTGGATTGGAGCGGGGTTGACAGCAGCTCTCATTTTTTCATTATCTTACAAGCGTCATAGAGGGTTGATGCCTACGCGTTTGCTGCTGACCGGCGTAGCTGTTGCAGCTGGGATTAGTGCCGCGACGATCGTACTTACGCTTCGGATAAGCCCTGACAAATACCAATTCGTGGCCACCTGGATGGCAGGCAGCATCTGGGGAACCAACTGGAAATTTGTTCTCGCTTTACTGCCCTTCATTGCCATTCTCCTTCCGTTCGTATTCTACAAAGCGAGAACGATGAACGTGCTCAATCTGGGGGAAACAACGGCAACTGGTCTCGGAGCGAGAGTATCGAGAGAACAGATTATCCTGCTTGCGGCCGCGGTTGGGCTTGCGGGCTCCTGCGTCGCGGTAAGCGGAGGCATCGGATTCGTCGGTCTGATCGGACCGCATGTGGCCAGACGGCTCGTTGGTCCGAAGCATCAAGCGCTGCTTCCAGCATCCGCATTGGTCGGTTCGCTTATGGTCATCGTTGCCGATATGCTCGGCCGTTTGATTTTGCAGCCGTCCGAAATCCCTGCAGGAATCATCGTCGCCATTATTGGTGCGCCGTATTTCCTGTATTTGCTCGCCCGCTCGCGGGCTTGAAGCCGATCATGTCCATGGAGAAGGAGTGTGTATGGTGCTGCAAAAGTTTTTTGCTTATTATAAACCCTATAAAACGTTGTTCTTGGTTGATTTTTGCTGTGCCGTTTTCGCAGGGCTATTGGAACTGTGCTTCCCGCTTGTCGTCAACAAGTTTGTCGATAACCTGCTGCCAAGCGGAAATTGGTCACTGATTTTCTGGGCCTGCGTCGGTCTCCTTGCGATATATGGACTGAATAGTTTGCTCCAATATATCGTAACGTATTGGGGGCATCAGCTTGGCATCAACATTGAGACCGATATGCGCGGCAAGCTGTTCACCCATGTACAGAAGCTTTCTTTCCGTTTCTTCGACAATAACAAAACGGGCCATCTGATGGCCCGCATGACAAGCAATTTGATGGAAATCGGAGAAATGGCCCATCACGGACCGGAAGATTTATTCATTGCCGCCATGACGCTGATTGGCGCATTCGTGCTTATGTTGCTGATCAACTGGAAGCTGGCACTGCTGGCAGTCATCATCATTCCTGGGTTGGTTTATCTCTCATTATATTTCAATCGCAAAATGATCTATGCATTTCAGCGCATGTTCAAGGATATCGGGGAATTTAATACTAGGGTGGAGGACAGCATTGGCGGCGTTCGGGTTGTCCAGGCCTTTACGAACGAAAAATACGAATCGGAACGTTTTGCAGAGAATAATGAGCAATACCGTCAGACCAAGTTCATATCCTATAAAATTCAAGCTCAAAATTCGTCCATCAGTTACTTCCTCATGCGTCTCGTCATTCTATTCGTGTTGGTATGCGGAACATGGTTTGTCATTCAGGGAGAAATGACGAGCGGGGAATTCGTCGGATTTTTACTCTTATCCAACGTATTTTTGGGTCCGATCAACAAGATTAATTCCGTCATCGAGAGTTATCCCAAAGGCATGGCCGGATTTAAAAGTTATCTGGAACTGCTGGAAACCGATCCTGACATCGCCGATAGTCCGGATGCCATCGATGCAGGTCATTTGCGCGGTGACATTCAATTCAGCAATGTAACGTTTGGTTATGAAAATGAAGCCAAGGTGCTGCGAAATATCGATCTGCGGATAAGGGCTGGCGAAACCGTCGCTTTCGTCGGCCCCTCCGGTGCAGGCAAGACGACGCTGTGCAGTTTGCTGCCGCGCTTTTACGATGCCGAATCGGGAACGATTACCGTAGATGGCATCGACATCACCAGGATGAAACTGGCTTCTTTGCGGGGACAGATCGGTATCGTACAGCAGGACGTTTTCTTATTTTCAGGCACGATTCGTGAAAATATTGCCTATGGCGATCTGCACGCAGCCGATAAGGACATCTGGGAAGCGGTTAGAAGGGCGCGATTGGATGAGTTTATCCGTGCACAGCCCGAAGGTCTGGCGACGGTCATCGGAGAACGCGGCGTAAAACTGTCCGGCGGACAGAAACAGCGGCTTGCGATCGCGAGAATGTTTCTCAAAAATCCGCCGATCCTTATTCTGGATGAGGCGACTTCCGCCCTGGATACTGAGACGGAAAAAGCGATCCAGCAATCGCTGTCCGAGCTGTCGGCCGGCCGGACTACGCTCGTCATTGCTCACCGGCTGGCCACGATTAAAAATGCCGACCGGATCGTGGTCGTCACGGAACAGGGAATTACCGAGCAAGGCAAGCATCTGGAATTGGTGGCTGCAGGAGGGGTATACAGCAAGCTGCACGAGGCTCAGTTCGGTTCATAAGGAATAACGCAAGTACTCCAAATTTTCTCGAATGTCACTTATTGTTCTGGACGGGGAGCATTCCTACTTTTTCAAAAAAATAGTTTCCACGTTTTTCTGGCAAGTTTCACTTTATAAACGATCAGTTACCGGAGCTTTGTTTGAGGAGGCACATCAATGAATCAACGTTTTCGTATCACACGATCGATGCAAGAAACGAATCCGGAGCCATCGATTTCTTTGGAAGAGTGCAAACATTATTTTTCATCCAAACCCGATTTTACGTATTCACAGGTACTTAACGTGAAAGGACTCGAGAGCACGATGTCTATCGACGGTGAATTTTTCATATGGAAGCACGGGGGCAAAGAATTCCCTTTCCGGCTTTACATGGGAGATTTGTACGTTGCCATTTCGAATGAAGCTATCGTACCCCGAATGATTGAAATTGCAACTGATTTGCGGGCTGATGTCGTTGAAGGATAAATAGGAACGATACTTTCGACGATGAGCATGATTGATCTGGAAGATGTAGGGGATAATAAAAAAACCTCTCCAGATAGGTGGTTGTTATGAAAAAATTGCTGATTTCCTTATTAGCTGTGTTTATTATTTCCACTGTATCCGCGGAAGCTGAGCCTGAATACGCAAAATGGGGTGAGGTTGCGGTAAAAGAAACCCAGAAAAGATACAATGCCGACATCGTTGATTATAAGCACATGGGGCGTGTTGAACTAACACCTAGAAAATCAGAAGAACATTTCAAATTATGGCTTAGAAGCAAAAATGGCAAAGAATTCGGAGTGTATGTGAATATCCAATTTGATCCGACGAACGATTTAATCTATTCGATTCGTTTTTCTGAATCTAATCGTTAAATAGGATTGAATGACCTAATAAAGACATTTGAAGGCAGCCGATCCATATTTGAACCTTCCATCCTATGATATAATGATCTACACATATTGGTTAGTGGGGATGGTGCAGATGTTAGCGCAGCGAGTATACGTCCGGTTCCTGGAGGAGGCGGACGCCAAAGAATTGACAGCAATGTACAATCGCAATCGGGAGTTTTTTGACAAGTTCTCACCAAGCAATTCGGAGGAGTTCTATACGGAGGAGCAACAGCTCCAAAAGATTATGAAGAGCAAGGTCGACAGATCAGAAGACCGGAAATATGACTTCGTGATTTGCCACATGGAGGACGACCGTATTATTGGTACTATCGGGTTGTTCTTTGTGATGCGTGACCCGCTTCAGAGCTGTATGATCGGATATAGCCTAGACCAGGATCATAATGGCAAGGGTTATATGACGGAGGCGGTGAAACAGGTAGTACGCTTTGCCTTCGAGGAGCTGAAGTTTCACCGGATCGTAGGTGAAGTCTCGCCCCGGAATCCCGGATCTATCCGCGTGCTTGAGAATGCAGGGTTCCACAAAGAAGGCATTTCCCGAAGCAATGTGAAGATTAACGGGGTATGGGAGGATCATCAGGTTCTGGCACTTATCAATCCTAACGAGTGAATTTAGATCGATTATATGGAAGAAGAGAACTCCAATAAACATGAAGAAACGACAGCCAGAACAGGCTGTCGTTTTCTGTTTTCTGATCAAACTTGTCTTGATTTTTTCCACCGAATAGCTATAATATGTTTAAACGGTTAAACGAATAAACAGAACGAGGGGATTGTAATGAACAAACAAACCGCACAAATTCTGCAACAATTTAAAGATTGCATCCCTCTGATGGACGTATTGACCGATGAGAACCGTCAAGCCATCATTATGCTGCTGGCTCAGCACAAATCGGGACTGAACGTCAATACAATATCCGACCACATCAATTTGTCCAGGCCAGCCGTCTCCCACCATTTAAAGGTGTTGAAGCAGTCCGGTTACATTCATTCCGAGAAAAAGGGCGTAGAAAATTACTATGTACTGACGATCCGCAAACCGCTTGAACAACTTAAATCATTGATTGCGGCCGTTGAAGCAGAGTGCAGCAGGTCTTAGCGAACGATAGATAGCCATATGGCAGGAATGAAAAACGAAATTTTTTTCGCGTAATTGGTTTAAATGTTTAAACGAATAATCGTATTGGAGTGAATTAGATGAAAGCTATGATAATTGAGAAATACGGGAAGAAAACACCATTATTAATATCGGAGCAGCCCACGCCCGAGATAGGAGCACACGATGTGCTGGTGGAAATTCACGCAGCCAGCTTAAATCCGATCGATTTTAAAATAAAGGAAGGGAAAGTCAAACTCCTGTTAAAATACAACTTTCCTTTGATCTTGGGCAATGATTTCTCAGGCGTTATTGTTAAAGTCGGCAACCGGGTCCAAGCCTTTAAGCCCGGAGACGAGGTCTATGGCAGACCCCGCAAAACCCGGATCGGCACATTGGCCGAGTATATTGCTATCCATGAGGAAGACATTTCGCTGAAGCCGAACAATCTAAGCCTTGAAGAAGCAGCATCCTTACCGCTCGTCGGCCTTACGACGTACCAAGCTTTTACCGACATTTTAAATCTGCAACCAGGTCAGAAGATCCTCATCCATGCCGGATCCGGAGGCGTAGGCACCTTTGCCATCCAATTGGCCAAACTCATGGGAGCTTATGTCGCCACAACGGCAAGCGAAAAGGGATACGAATTGGTCCAATCGCTGGGAGCAGACCAGATTATCAATTACCGAAAAGAGAACTTTGAAGAAATCCTGACGGGATATGACGCGGTGTATGATACCTTGGGCGGAGCGGCCTTGGAAAAATCATTCCAGATCCTGAAACCCCATGGACAAATCGTATCCATTTCCGGCGTTCCCAACGCAGCATTCGGAAGAGAACAACAATTGGGGTGGCTGAAAACGGCAGTCTTGTCCATCGCGAGCCATAAGATCACAACACTTGAGAAGCAGTATCATGCGAGATACCATTACCTATTCATGAAACCGAGTGGAACGCAACTGAATATTTTAAAAGAATATATTGAAGAAGGTCATATTAAGCCGGTGATCGATAAGGTTTTTCCTTTTACGGATGCCGCGCAAGCACTGCATTATCTGGAAGGCGGAAGCGCCAAAGGAAAGGTTGTCGTTCGAATAAAGTAATTCATGTGATAATGGACTTTCTCATAGAGCAGCAGCATCATAAGTGAACTTCTTAGGCCGGTAAAATTAACTTTTACCAGTTTCTACATGCATGAAGAGGGAGAATATTTCGACTTTATGATATACTGTTTATATTATAAACACTTTTTTTTGCGCAGGCTGCGTTCGAACGAATAGGAGGAATACAGATGAGCCATGACGATTTAACGCCAGAGGAAGTTGCTAAAATCTTGCCCCCCGGCGCAGCGCTCGGCTGGGGATTGGCGAAACCGCCGCAGCGCGGACCCAAGCGCGAGATGAGCATCGATCTAATCGTGAAAAAGGCGGTCGAAATCGCGGACAAAGACGGTCTTCCCTCCGTCTCGATGAACCGGATTGCGTCGGCGCTTGGTTTTACGGCCATGTCGCTCTACCGTTACATTCCCAGCAAGGATGACCTGCTGATCCTGATGCAGGATGCGATAAGTGATGTCCCGATACCCGCGGAAAGACCTCCGCAGGAATGGCGGGAAAGCATGCGCGAGTATGTCATGGGCACGGTCGGCATTTTTCGCGAGCATCCGTGGTACGGAGATATTCCGATTCTCGGCATTCCGATAACGCCAAACAATCTGCGCATCGTGGATTGGGCGCTGCAATCGCTGCGAGACATGCCCCTGAACGATTACGAGAAAATGTCCATCGTTCTTCTCTTGAGCGGATATGCCCGTACGTACGGGATGCTTCAGCGGGACATTGATCGAGCCGTTCAAGCGGGTTCAAGCGAGGAAGAGTTCAGCGGGCTCAATTATTCGGCGGCGCTTCGGAATTTAATCAAGCCGGAGCAATATCCGAATTTACATCCAATCGTGATGTCCGGCGCGTATACCGGCGAGAACGAAGATGAGAATACTGTCGGCAATGATTTGGACTTCGGTCTGGAGCGCATTTTGGACGGGATTGAGCAATTTTTGATTCGGAAAACGACATCTGACGCCACTGAGCATCATAAGTAACGGTTATCGAGTACGATAAAAAGGCTACTTCAAGGCAAATGCCAAGAAGTAGCCTTTTTTATGTTTAAGCTTTTGATGACGTGGCGACACCGATGTCCGTTTTCTTATCGCGGAGCATTACGACCGTGATGATCGCAGCCAAAACCAGGATCGCGCTGGCAACGAGACAGGTGGTATGCATGGAGGTCACAAAAGCCTCTCGGGATGCATTCATAACGCGAGAAGCCGCTTCCGCCGGCAAATGACTTGCGGCGCTCGAAGCGCCGGCAATGGTCTGCTCGGCCGCATGAGCCGCTTCCGGCGTTAGCTCCTTGGGCAGAAGAGGGGAGACCGTGTTCCGGTAAACCGCTGCCAGAACGCAGCCCAGAAGAGCGATACCGAACGCGCCACCAAGTTCGCTGGAAGTCTCGATAAGGCCACCGACAGCTCCGGCACGGTCTACGGGAGCGACACCCACGACATAATCCGTAACTAGAGTCATGACGGACACGATACCTGCAGCAATCAATCCGGCTCCGACAAGCACGATGATTAGCGGTGAAAAACCCTCCAAGCGAACCTGGGTCAGCACGACGAATCCAATTGCTGCGAGCAAGATGCCCGCCGTAATAATACGCGGTCTTCCATAAGTTTGCGACATCTTTGCCGCAATCGGTGCCGCGGCACCTACGGCGACAGAAGGCAGTACGCTCCAAAGGGACGCGACGAACGGAGAATATCCAAGCACCGACTGAAGGAACTGGGTATTGACCAGTGAGCTTGCCATGAGCGCAAACATAGCGATGAAATTAACGAGAATCGAACCGCCGATTCGCCGCTCCATCAGCGCGCGAATATCGAGCAGAGGGTTGGAAATGCGGAGCTGCCGACGCACAAACACGACACCCGACAGCATGCCTGCAACAAGCATGACAAGAGGAAGCGCTGCCCATCCATCCTCCGCTAGCGTCTTGACGCCATACGTAAGAGGTAGGACAGAGGTAAGAACGAGGATGGAGCTAAGCACATCGATCGGGCTTTGCGTTTTGCTGCGAGACTCGGGCAGAAGGAACGGAGCGATAATCAGAAGAAGGGCCATCGCCGGGATATTGATGAGGAACACCGATCCCCAGGAAAAAGAATTGAGAAGCAGTCCACCGATGATCGGACCAAGGGTAACACCGCTGGCCATCACCGCGCTCCAAATCGACATAGCTTTCGTTCGCTGCGCGGGATCCTGAAACATGACGCGAATGAGGGCAAGAGATGACGGCATCAAGGTTGAACCCGCAATTCCCAGTATTCCTCGAGCGATGATCAGAGCCTCGGCCGATTGGGCGTATGCGGCGAACAGAGAACTTAAAGCGAACCCGACCGAACCGATGATCAGCAGGCGCTTGCGTCCAATTCGATCGCCAATCGCGCCCATCGTCAACAGCATGCCGGCAAGGATGAAGCCGTAAACGTCGAAAATCCACAATTGTTGTGTGGCATTCGGCTTCAAGTCCGCCGCGATGGCGGGGGCGGCGAAAAACAGGACAGCGACATCCATTGATGCAAACATTAACGGCAGACATAAAATGCTAAGCGCGATCCATTCTTTGCGGCCTGCACGTGTGGCCGTTTGAGGGTTAAGAGTGGTCATTGAATCATCTCCTTACTGTTTATTATGTAAACAGTTATTTTTATAAACAGTATATGACGTATACAGTAATTGGTCAACACTAAATTATTCTTTTTTCAATTGTCCGTTTTTTATCGTATATCCGCTGAATTACGCCTTGTACTGGAACATATTCAACCAAGTCAGTTATAGGATTGTTTTTCGGGCTTGAAATGGTGTGTGGAACATTCCGAAGAATTAGGAATAGATTTTGGGATATGCAATTGAGTAGGGTATATCCGCCCATTCCCTCCACGAATACCCTACATACGATATACCGTATCTTGAATTTTGAATTGCAGGGTAATCATTTGCTCAAAGGGAGTTGTAGTCATTGACATCAAAAACGAAGCTTACCGGTCGTGTCATTTTTAGAGGAGATCCCGGTTATGAAGCGGCACGGAAAAATTGGGACCCTCATACGGACAAATTTCCCAAAGTATTTGTTTTTGCGAAACGGACGCAAGATGTGGCGAATGCAATCAAATGGGCACGCGAAAATAACGTCCCCATTCGTCCAAGAAGCGGAAGACATGCTCTGGAAGTCAATCTGTCGCAAGTCAATGGCGGTATCGTCATCGATGTAAGCGAGATGAAGAAAATCAAGCTGAACAAAAAGAATGGAACGGTTGTCGTTGAAACAGGCAATCAAGTGGGGAGAATTGCTCACAAGCTGGCGCGGCAAGGGTTTATTGCTCCATTCGGCGACAGTCCTACGGTCGGGATCGGTGGTATTACGCTTGGCGGGGGAATCGGTCCGCTCCAACGGACGATTGGACTCATCAGCGATAACCTGCTTGAACTCGAAATGGTTGACGCGAAGGGAAAAGTGATTCGTGCCAACAAAAAATGTAACGCCGATCTCCTGTGGGCTTCCCGTGGTGGCGGTGGCGGCAACTTTGGGGTATGCACCCGATACAAATTCAAAGTGCTGCGCTCTCCAGCTAAGGCAACCGTATTTCGTATCACTTGGCCATGGAATCAGTTCGAAAAGGTATTGAAAGTATGGCAAACATGGGCTCCTTCTGTCGATACCAAACTGGGCAGTGAATTATCGATCGGTCCGAAAAAGGGCGGCAATGTCGTCATGCTGGGGCTGTTCCTCGGATCAAAAACGGAGGCTCTCCGTTTACTCGAACCCATGACGAGTGTCGGTACACCTACGGAGAAAATCATCCGGTTGTTACCTTATCCGAAAGCCGTGAACTTCTTGTTAGCTCCCGATCCAATACTTACCCAAAGATTCAGTAACCAATTCTCCAGCGGTTTCGGTAGAAAACCGTTCCCAGATAAAGCAATTAAGTCGATGCGTGAGTTTTTGGAGAAGGCGGAGCCGAATTCTACCGCGGGATTCTTTTTCCTCAATTGGGGAGGAGCCATAAGTCGCGTAGCGCCGAAAGCAACGGCATTCTATTGGCGTAAAGCGAAATTCTATGTGGAGTGGAACAGTTCATGGATCAAGAAATCCGAAGCCGCCAAAAATATCGCCCTCGTTCGCAATACGCGCCGGAAGCTGCAGCCCTTTATCGTAGGTTCCTATATCAATGTTCCAGACCAAGGGATTCAAAATTCCGGGCCGGTTTACTACGGAAAAAACTTCCCGAGATTGCGGAGAGTCAAAGCTAAATACGACCCGGAAAATGTGTTTAACAATCCACAAAGCATTCCTCCGGCTCGCTGAGCTAAGATAATGTAACGAAAACCCAGTAGCCCGCCTATTCCTGGAGTCACTTCTGCGATCAGTCCGAATTGAGCAGGGGGACATCACTCTAAGAGGAAGGAGCACGGCGGACTATTGGGGGTTTCTTACGGACTTGCGGATATATTTGGGCGTTATTTCTCTGTACTATTATCATTCTCTTTTAAAATGCCGATATGGTTTCAGTACACACATAGATTATTTTCAAAGGATGGGGAAAGAGATGTTGAGAAAGAAGTGGCTTATCATGCCATTGGTTGCGGCGACCGTGTTTTTCGGTCAATCTGCCTATGCGGCAAAAACGTTTTCTGATGTGGAAGGAACAAAATATGAATGGGCTTCCGCATCCATTCATTCGATGGTGGATAAGGGTGTTGTCACCGGCTATACGGATGGGACCTTCAAGCCAGGCAAAACGATAACGAAAGCAGAATTTGTACATATGTTTCACAAGCTTTTTCCGGAAATCAACTATTCATCAGGTAAATCCTCAGAATTTGTGGATGCACGTAAACATTGGGCGAACATGGATTTTGCAGCCATATTCAACGGGGACTACGTTTGGCAATTTACGGAAGGTGTAGGGGGCACATATCCAAACTATCAATTTTATGTCAAGCCTGACAAACCATTGACTCGCTGGGATGTCATGATGATTGCCTCCGTTCGAACTGAGTATACCAATCAGAATCTTCATCCTGAGATAACGGAAGTCATCTCTGCAGCTTCGCAGTATAAAGATGTGAAAGTGCGTCCGGCAAATTACTATGACGATTTCTCGGTCAATTATCCGGTACTGTATATTGACAAGAGTGAAGAAGAGTATTTCTATGATGGGGATTTCCAAGAACAGAAGGCGGAAGCATTCTACACTCTGACCAATATGGGCATCCTTACAGCGAATAAAGGATACCTTCTTCCAAAAGCGCTAGTCACACGTGCCGAGGCTGTGACCATATTACAGCGTTTGTACGAAGCCACGACTCATTGATTATTAAGTCAAGCAATGAATTTGAGCTCAATAGGAACATATATGCACATGAAGTCGCCGAATTGGCGGCTTTTTTTTCAATGATATAAGCTATCCCAGACCCTCTCCGTTAATTTTGACACCATGGTATTTCCCCAAACAGGGAGCCCTTGCAATCTACAATTCATCCATGTATATTTTAGTTAAGTAAACTAAAACATATTCAAGGGGAGTTTGAATTGCACAAAGAGATGGTTTCAAACGAAAAAAAGCAAAAAAGATCCGTTTTTTACAAACTTGGCATAGGGCTATTAATTCTTTCTCTTTTGCTGTGGCTGGTACCGGTGATCACGCCATTCACCCCACTTTCAACAAAAATTAAAGCAAGCATCATAACGGGAAGTATCATCATAGCAGAAATCATGTTTTGGATAGGTGCATTACTTGTTGGAAAAGAAGTGGCTGCAAAATTCAAAAGTGTTTTAAATCCTAAAAATTGGAGGAAACATGAAGTGGAGCAGAAGCATGAAAAATAAAAATCTAGCAGAGCAAATTAACCAAACCATTGAAGACATCTGGATTATACTTGAAAAAAAAGAAAGAGCTTATACGAATTTTAAATTAAATAACCAACAATATGTATTATTAACATTAGTTATTCGGCATCCATTCTCTTCTCCTACAGAATTAGCTGAACAAATGGAGATCACGAAAAGTGCTGTGAGTCAACAGTTAGCAAAACTTGAAAAGGAAGGCTATATCATAAGAAAGCAACATGTAGAAGATAAGCGTGCATATTCCATTGAATTAGGCGAAAAAGGGTTGCTATATAAACATGAAATGAATGCATTTAATCAACAAGTTTCTGAAAAATATCATGCGAATCTATCACCTGAAGAATTGACAAATATGTTGTCAGCCCTTCAAAAGCTACGAGAATTACTTGAATAGCTTGCTTCATTGAAGTGTATGCGCTATAGCGATCCTATCGGCCCCTCGGGACGGTAGGATTTTTTGTGCAAGGGGGGGATAGTTAACGATATGATGAAGGTGCGAGAAATCTGAGTATAGCTACATGAGTCACTTGATATGGGATACAATAAATGAGAACATTATTGCACAAATTAGAGAACAGTATTTCTAAGGAGAGGTAAAAATGGCTCGAGTATTATTTATAAATGGTGGATCAGAGGGACATATCAATCCAACGATTGGCGTTGTGCAGGAACTGATTTCGCGTGGAGAAGAGGTTGTGTACTTTTGTATAGAAGCTTTTCGGGAGCGTATGGAGAAAACGGGAGCAACCGTTCGAACGTTTGACGACCAAAAATTCATTCAAGCCTTTATCTCCGGCGGAAGAAATTATGTACTCGAAAGAATCAACGGTCTTTTACTTACGGCAGATATCATCATACCAAGCGTTCTTGAACAGATCCAAGGAGAACATTTTGATTACATCATCCATGATTCCATGTTCGGTTGTGGACGTTTGCTTGCTCAAATTCTTAAGCTTCCTGCAATCAACTCTTGTACTACTTTTGCGCAATCAAAAGATTCATTCGATGACATGTTGGAACAATCTTTTCTAAACGTACGGACAGAGATCGCTAAACCGATTAACGATAGATTTCAAAGCTTGACGGAAAAGGTGAAAGAACAATATGATGTGACGATCCATTCTCCTTATGAAGTGTTTTGTAATCCTGCACCGCTTACCATCGTGTATACAACAAGAGAGTTTCAACCTTATGGAGAAGCATTCGACGAAACGTATAAATTTGTCGGGCCATCGATTAGTGCACGATTCACTCCAGAAAACTTCGACTTTCCTGCGATCCAGGGGGAAAACTTCATTTACATTTCACTGGGTACAGTCTTTAACCAAGCAACGGATTTCTATAAGCTTTGTTTTGAGGCATTTGGGAACACGGATTATTCGATCATCATGTCTATTGGGGATAAAACACATATTTCTGATTTAGGGGAAATTCCTGCAAACTTCATCGTCAAAAATGTGGTTCCGCAAACGGATGTACTGCAACGCACCCAGTTATTTATTACACACGGTGGAATGAACAGTACCCATGAAGGGCTCTATTACGGAGTTCCGCTAGTTGTAATCCCGCTAAGCGCGGATCAGCCGGTCATTGCGGGGCAAGTCGCCCATATCGGGGCAGGGGTTACATTACCAATGCAAAGCTTGACTGCAAATCAACTACGTGAGGCAGCAGATCATGTGTTAATCCTCCCGTCATTCAAGCAGGCCGTTGCAGAGATTAGGGAATCTTTTCGCAGTTCGGGCGGGTATCATCAAGCTGTCGATGAGATTTTCGCGCATGTACGCTAGACATCAGTTGAATAAAAACAGCAGTTAAACATATTCCAGATAGACAGCATTCAGGCCGCTGTTTCACCTGTATAACTTAACACTGCAATATCTTGCGAAAAGGAACTTCTGCGGTAGAAGTTCCTTTGTTATGTTCATATGGTTATGGCATGAGTGCGTGCGATGAGTACATAAGAGATGGATTCGTCTATTTCAAAACAAAATTTCAATTTTTAGAAGATTTTTTTATACAAAATGAACTTTTATAGCCTCTGCGATCTCTTATCTATGAAAGGGGGAAGAACATGAATGTAAGTCGTCTTGTCAAACAAGCTCAAAAAGGCAACAAAGAAGCTTTATTACAACTAATCCTTGCCGATCAGGACGCTTATTATCGTCTTGCCTACAAATATATGGGGAATGAGCAAGATGCGATGGATGCAATGGAAGACATGATCGTTACGCTTTATGAAAAGTTGGATCAATTGCAAAAGGGTGAGTCTTTCTACAGCTGGAGCAAAACCATTCTCGTCAATCGCTGCAAAACCTTGCTTCGCCATAAGGAGCGGTATCTCCCATGGGAGGATGAGCGGGAAACGTCATTTGTAGCCTTAAACGACGATAATCCATATCGCGATATGGAGTCTGAAATGGACATGCAGGTACTTCTGTCTCATCTGAATGATCGGCAGCGGGAAGCCATTGAACTTCGTTTTGTGCATGATCTTCCTTACCAGACGATCGCGGACATGGCAGGAGTACCGGTAGGCACCATCAAATCAAGAATTTCGCAAGGCCTTCAAAAACTCAAAGCCAAGATTGGAGGTGATCGTTATGAAAACGATCGAGGAGAGATTAAAGGAACACAAGCAAGTCTTGAACATGGAACAGGCTCCGTCCGAACTTGAGGGCAGACTTCGAAATGCGCTTGCTTCGGTTCCTGATAAGAAAAAGAAAAAAAACAGAGCTTTGATATGGGTTGTCTCATCCGCCGCGGCTCTATTGTTAATCGCCGGATCGTATCAGTATCCTGCGTTTGCATATATTGGAAGCAAGCTGCTGAATACAGTCGAGTTGAATTCACTTAGCTTTGCCGAGGTCGCGGATCATGGATACGGTCAGACGATTAACAAAAGCATAACGCTTCCGGATGGTACAGTCATTACGCTTGATGGGGTTATCGCGGACGATAATGCATTGTCAGTGTATTATTCGATTGATCGACAATCAGGCTCTGTGTATGGCGACAATTATTCTACCCGTTATTCCGTGGATAGAATTCAGGGATTCTTAACGGATTCAACGCTAAGAAGCGGAGGCGGTAATCATAACAGTGATCAGACCCACTTCGATGGAGTGGGTAAATTCGAACCGGTGAGTCCTTTCACCAGAACATTAACCGTTACATTCTCTGCGATTCTCGATAACGGAAAACGAGCTATATACCCAATCCGCTTCAAGTATGAAGCCAATAAAGCGATGAAAAGTATCATTAAGCAAGATATCTCAAACTCCGTTCCCGTTGATCAGGGAAGGGTCTATTACGACTCGATCACAGCTTCGCCGACCGCCACCATTGTAAAGGGACATTATGAAATGGATGACGGGGAATACCCGAGATTCCCTGCTGAAACCAAGCTTTACGTAAATGAAACAGAAGTCAAATATTCGGTCATGCGCGGCAGTAACCCCGCGGGTTTTGAGATTGAATACGATGTGCTGCCAACGGACAAGATTGATTCCATAGAACTTGTACTTAAGAGTTTTCCGGGATACCAGAAATTAGATACGCCGATTTCCCTTGCTGCGCCATCAGACAAATCCATCAAGGCGGGAAATGAAAAGTTATGGATACGGAGCGTCAATAAAACCGAAACAGGCTATGACATTGTCATCGCCGGAAAACAATTTACGTTCCTGAAAACGGATAATTTAGCGGTTCAGGCTGGCGGTCAAAAAGTTCCTGTTGCGAAGATTTCCTCATCGAGCCCTTGGGATCTGAAAAATGGTAACATCCTTTGGGAGCAGACGTATTCGTTTAACACTTCAGATAAACCAGAATACCTCCTGCTGGACGGATTCGACTATATTAAAACTTACAACAAGACCATACCGATTCCCGTAGACACCAAAAAATAATACCGAGGGGCCCGGTACCAAGGGAGAATAACAGCGATCGGTATATGGCTGATCCCTAAGCACTCCATGAGCGAGCCATTCGAAAAAAATCCACCGTTAGGTCCAATACCTTCAGGTGGATTTTTTTTACTCAGAGTCACCAGAAAAACGCGGTACCCTCTTGGAGGGGGAGACGCCCGTAACCGCTTTATATTGCTTCGAGAATGTGAAAGGATCCGTATAACCTAGCTGAAAGGAAATCTCCTTAATGGATTGTCCCGAATTCTCCAGCAAATAACGGGCATAATCGATGCGGGCTTTAATCTGATAGGTTTTGATTGGAATTCCATATATTTGTTGAAACAGCTTCGAGCAATATTTAGAGGTCAGACCGGTGAATCCTGCCAACTCTTGAACCGAAAGTCTTTCCGCAGGATGCGTGTCAATATACGCTTTGATATTCTGGATGTCCGGATGACTGAGCGTATCTTGTCGCATGAAATCCAAATCCAGCGAAATTTCGGCCAGGGTCTGGCATATGGCAGCATGACAAAGTACATCCCGTCTGGCAGATGAAGGTAGGGTATGATACCGGTGAATTGTTTCAAATAGAGCGCTGAATTTCGAAGGGTCCCGGGGACGGAAAGCGAAGTGACAAGGGAGCTCCGTCTTAGCAACTTGTTCTTCATCATTTTTATAGCTTGCAATCGTAAATCGAATGGGAATGATGCTTAGCGGTTCTTTAAGATCCCGGTACGCCGAATGAATCGTGCCATCGGTCAGGAACAGCAGACTTCCTGCCGTTAGTTCCAGAGGAGTTTCATGAATTACGTAAGTGAGGCACCCGCTTCGGACGTAAAGTAGATGAATCTCTTCAAGCACGCGTTCTTCGATGCGCCAGGAAGAGGGGACCGTTACATTGAAACAGCTGAAAATACGAAACATGTGCTCGCCAAGCACGGAAGCCAACAATGCATCCAAGAAGTTGGATGCTTCGTGATGCAGTAGACTTTTTGACATGCCGTTCCTCCTTTGTGCTATGTCAATTCCGGCTTTTTACGAATAAAATTATAGCCATCACGACATGTAAATTCAAGGAGGGCTTTATGACCGTGCAACCGAATGTGCTTTTTATTATAGCAGACGATCATCGGTATGATGCCATCGGAGCAGCAGGAGACCGAGTGGTGAAAACGCCGATACTGGACGCTATAGCCAGGACCGGTACCATGATGAACTCAACTCATATTATTGGCGGTGTGGATGGCGCCGTTTGCGTTCCATGCAGAGCTTGCATCCATACGGGAACACATATTTTTCAAGCAACGGAAAGCCAGACGATCGATGATCACGATCGAACATGCGTCATTCGCGCAGGTGCGAATACGATGCCGTCCTGGTTTCGCTCCCATGGCTATTACACCCATGCGGTTGGCAAGTGGCATAATGACCGGACCAGTTTTTCGGATGGTTTTTGCAGCGGCAACGCACTGTTCTTCGGCGGCATGAGCGATCATCGTGAGGTACCTGTGTTCGATTATGGCTCAAACGGATTTTCTCCTCCAAATGAACCACGGGTCGAAAAGCAGTTTTCAACAGAATTATTTACGGATGCGGCTATCAACTTTTTGGAGCAATATTCGGAAGAAGACCCTTTTTTCCTTTACCTGGCATATACTTCACCGCATGATCCGAGGACGGCGCCGGAGCCTTACGCGAGTATGTACAATCCTAAGGATATCCCGCTGCCGCCAAGCTTTATGGAAGAGCATCCGTTCGATAACGGCGAACTGGATGTCCGTGACGAGCATTTGGCTGACTATCCGCGCCGGCAAGAAGAGATAAAGAGCCATATAGCCGATTATTATGCCATGATTACTCATATGGATTACCATATTGGCCGAGTTCTGCAGTCACTTGCCGACTCTGGAAAACTGGAGAATACCATCGTTGTGTATACAGCGGATCACGGTCTTGCCGTAGGCCGGCACGGGCTGCTAGGCAAACAAAATGTGTACGATCACAGCATACGGGTGCCATGGTTGATTCAGGGACCGGGAATTCCTGCAGGTAGACGCATCGATCAGCTGGCCTATCAATTCGATATTTTCCCTACGCTTTGCGAAATGGCCGGAGTTTCCGCACCTGATGGAATAGCCGGACAAAGCGTGGCGGACTTGATTCGGGGTGAAACGAAACAGGGCAGAGAGACGGTATATGCGCTGTACAAGGATATTCAACGGATGGTGAAGGACGAGCGCTGGAAAATGATTCTTTATCGACGTTCGGAACTAACGGGTCAGGGAAGCGATAGGATGCAATTATTTGATCTTAAGAATGATCCCTGGGAGATCCGCAACCTGGCGTCTTCCACGGAATTAAACCCACAGATTGAAAGACTGCAAGGGGAACTTAGGACCTGGATGAATCGCACTGGCGATCCTTATGCCGATTGCTTCTTGTAATGTTGAAACGATCATACAACGCTGCAAAAGATCCATTTTCTCAACAAAAATGAAAGGTTGACGAATCGGGTAATCCTTGCGTTTCATTGACCATTATTGGAAGAACAGATACGATGAGGTCAATATGGTGATAGAGGAGGAATTGGCATGACTAATCCCGATTTGAAGAATATAGCCGAAACTAGCGGACTTCAGGAACGCTTGGTGGAAATCCGCCGCAATCTGCACCAGGAACCTGAACTATCCAACGAAGAGTTCGAAACGACGGGCAAAATCAAAGCATGGCTGAAACAAGCCAACATTGAAATTCTGGACTTACCTACGCTGAAGACGGGAGTCATTGCACAAATCGGGACTGGCAAGGGACCAATCGTGGCCCTTCGCGCGGATATCGACGCGCTGCCAATCGATGAGGAGGCGGACGTTCCGTTTCGTTCCAAAGTGTCAGGAAAAATGCATGCTTGCGGGCATGATTTTCATACGACAGTGGCGCTGGGAGCCGCGTATCTGCTGAAGGAAAAGGAAAACGAGCTTCCAGGCACGGTCAGGGTCGTATTCCAGCCAGCCGAAGAGACCGGTCACGGGGCTAAGGATGTAGTCGATTCCGGAGGTCTGGAAGGCGTCTTAGCTATCTTTGGTCTCCACAATTTGCCGGAGCTTGCAGTAGGAGAACTTGGCACGTGCGAAGGCGCCATTACCGCGGGCGTAGACCGGTTCGAAATCGTCATTAACGGAATTGGTGCGCATGCCGCCACCCCTGAAAAAGGCACCGATGCCATCGTCGCCGCTTCGCAAATCATTCTCGCTCTACAAACCATCAGCAGCCGCCGGGTCAGTGCTCTTGATGCCGTTGTTGTCAGCCTGACCCGTATCTCCGGCGGGAACACTTGGAACGTTCTTCCCGGAACGGTTGATCTCGAAGGGACGGTGAGAACGCTTGATGTGGAGGTGCAGCAGCGCATTCCGGAGATGATTCGCCAGATCATTGACGGGATCGGAGCCTCGGCAGGTGTCTCGGCCGAACTGAAGTGGTATCCAGGACCACTCGCCACGATCAACGATGCTTATTGGGCTCAATTTGCCAGTGATGCGGCCGAAGAATCCGGATATGCCACCAAGGTGCTTGGACCACGCATGGGCGGTGAGGATTTTTCTTACTATCTCCAGCAAATTCCCGGAGCATTTGTATATGTGGGGTCCAGTTCGCCCTATGCGCTGCATCATCCGAAGTTTAATCCCGATGAGACCGCGCTGCAGCAAGCAGCGGAATATTACAGCCATTTGGCCACAAGGTGCTTGAACGAATTAATTACTCGATAAGCCGCGATTTTCGCGGCTTTTTTTATTGGGAAAATACAATTACATATTAAAAACTGCTATAACCGTAACCTGCTATGAGTCTTTGAAACTTCGTGGTTATTGAATTGTTTGAGCCGTAAGAACTTGATAAAGGATGGGTTTCTTGTGATGTTTGATAACAGCTTTGACAGGACACCAAATGGTGGCGTATAATCATATCGACACCAAATGGGGGCCTATAAAAGAATAGGTTAAGCATTTGGAAGGTTTGGAACCTGAATAAGTTTTTACTTAAATGAACTGCTGCATTCACAGGCATTAGCCCATGGGAGACTTAGAGAAGGTTTTGAAATGAATGGCTGTCCATTGGTAATCATACTTAGGAGAGGATGTTGTGAGCGAGAACAACCAGTTCCGGGATGTGTTTGACGCCATTGCAGATCCAACAAGGCGCCGACTGATTCAATTGTTAGCAGAGGCAGACGAGATACCGCTTCATGAATTGACGGCGCAGTTTCAAATGGGGCGCACAGCGGTATCAAAGCATTTGACGATCCTTAAAGATGCCGGGCTGGTAATTGACCGAAAAGTCGGCAGAGAAACGCGTTTTAGGCTAAACGCCTTTCCACTTCGAGAAGTCCAAGACTGGGTGGCTTTCTACAGCAAGTTTTGGAGTGCGAATATGATGCGCTTGAACCAATTACTAGAGGAAGAAGAAGAGTGAGTTCAACATTATCATTGGAGCAAGTCAATACGATCACCTGGACGCTGCAAGAAATAGGGACGGAAAGGTTAATCACCATTTTGAACAGAGCGGAATCACGAATCCTCAAGCACTCGAAGGTGCGAAGTATGATGGACTCATATGTGCGGCGAGCTTGAAAAGTTGCTGCAATAATCGCACAGGTCTAGAATTAACGTTCGTTCCTCGTACAAATCTACCGGACACGACTATAAATTACCACAATCGAAAGGGTGTTAGTTTTGAGCGAATCGAATCAGGAATATATCGTCATCTCGGCCGCGCGGGAAAACAATCTCAAGAACGTCTCCTTGCGCATTCCCAAGCGGAAAATCACAATATTCACCGGTGTATCCGGGTCGGGCAAGTCATCGATCGTCTTCGATACGATTGCCGCTGAATCCACACGTTTGCTGAACGAGAACTTCAGCATGTTCGTGCGTACGTTTTTGCCTAAATATCCGCAGCCGGATGCGGATGCGATCGAGAACCTGAGCATGGCAGTTATCGTCGATCAGAAGCCGCTGGGCGGCGGCTCCCATTCCACGATGGGTACGATAACCGATATTTCTCCCATTCTCAGGATGCTCTTTTCCCGAGTGGGGAAGCCCTATGTCGGGGGAGCAAACATGTTCTCGTTCAACGATCCGCAAGGCATGTGTCCCGAATGCAACGGGATCGGGCGCAGCCTTGGCGTAGACATGAGCAAAGCGGTGGACATGTCCAAATCGCTCCAAGAAGGGGCAGTTATGCTTCCGGGTTATACGGTGGACGGATGGGAATGGAACATGCTCATGCAGTCGGGTTCCTATGATCCCGATAAGAAGCTTAGCGATTACTCGGATGAAGATTTGGATCAGCTGCTGTACGGCAAAGCAAGAAAAGTGAAAATGGATTTTGCCGGGAAGGCAACGAATATTACCGTGGAAGGCGTCATCGAAAAGTTCACGAACAAATACATCAAGCAGGACGTGAAGACAAAGTCCGAACGTACGCAGCAAACCGTTGCACCGTACATTATCGAGGGTCCCTGCCTCAGTTGCCACGGTGCGAGACTCAGTCAAGCCGCACTAGGCTGCAGGATTCATGGTCATAACATAGCGGAGCTGTCTTCCATGGAAGTTGGGCATCTCATCCGTGTCATCCAGGAGATTGACGATGCTGCTGCCGCGCCTATGGTCAAGTCGCTGACAGAGCGTCTTCAGCATCTAGTGGACATCGGACTTGACTACTTGACGCTGGACCGCGAGACGGATACCTTGTCCGGCGGCGAGTCGCAGAGAGTCAAGATGGTGAAGCATCTGAGCGGGAGCCTGGTGGATGTCACTTACATCTTCGATGAACCCAGCGTTGGCCTCCACCCCCGCGATGTACACCGGTTAAATGAACTGCTTCAGAAACTGCGCGACAAAGGCAACACCGTGCTTGTCGTTGAACATGATCCCGATGTCATCATGGTGGCGGATCATATTGTTGACGTGGGGCCTTACGCGGGCAGCCGCGGAGGTAACATCGTGTATGAAGGAAGCTACCCAGGTCTGCTGGAGTCTGGTACATTGACGGGTAACCATCTGAAACGCCATCTTCAGTTAAAGCAGGATTCCAGGCAGCCATCTGGCAAGCTCTCCATTCAGAATGCCAAGCTGCACAACTTGCAGAACGTGAGCATAGATATTCCAACCGGCGTGTTGACCGTTGTTACCGGCGTCGCCGGCTCGGGCAAGAGCACTCTGATTAATGACATATTCTTGAGTCAGCATTCGGATGCGATCGTCATCGACCAATCGGCGGTAGGCGTATCGACACGCTCGAATCCCGCGACTTACACGGGGATACTGGATGATGTTCGCAAGGCGTTTGCTTCCGCGAATAAGGTGAGCCCAAGCTTGTTCAGCTTCAATTCCAAGGGAGCTTGCGAGCATTGCCAAGGACTTGGTGTTGTGTACTTGGACCTTTCATTCTTCGAAAGCGTGAAACTGCCATGCGAAGTATGCGGCGGGAAACGATTCAAGGAAGAGGTACTCGAGTACAAGCTGAACGGCAAGTCTATCGCAGATGTACTGGAGATGACGATAGAGCAGGCACTGGAATTTTTCCAGCTCAAAGAGGTTGTACGCAAACTCCATGCGATGAGCGACGTAGGTTTGAACTATATTACGCTCGGCCAGCCGCTTAGCACGCTTTCGGGCGGCGAATGCCAGCGCATCAAGCTGGCAAGTGAGCTGCACAAGAAGGGCAGCATCTACGTAATGGACGAGCCGACGACGGGCCTGCATATGTCGGATATCGGCCACTTGCTGGAGATCATGAACCGCCTCGTGAATACCGGCAATACAGTGATCGTCATCGAGCATAACCTTGAAGTGATCAGCCAAGCGGACTGGATCATCGATATGGGACCGGACGGAGGCAGCAAAGGCGGCCTGGTGGTGTTCGAGGGTACACCTACTCAGATTATCCATGCGGAACAGTCGATCACGGGCAAATATTTGATGGCTTGATATCAAGAACATATTAAAGTTGAGGGCTGTCGGAAGAATCGGCAGCCTTTCTTTTACTGAAGGGCAGTGACCAGCGATGAACATGGCCCGATAACTCTGAAGGAACTACACTTACAGGGGTCTAACCTATATAGGAAATGGAATACCCGATGGATGTTCGAAGATGATGCCCACGCGGTTATCTGAGGGGAGTCTTTCGATCGATCTTCTTCATTCGAATTTATTCGTGTGGTACTATAGTTTTTAATATTCCGCTTCATTTCCGATGTTCGGGATGTTGCTAAATTCGATTAGGCATTATCCTTTTCAGCGCTGCCGAAGATGAATAAGATTATTTACAACAAACCGACCTCCAACTGTTCCAGCACGCAGCTCCACCACATGTTGTCATCGGCCAAACTATTCGGATCCCGTTGAATGAAAGTCTCCCGCAGCATTTTCAGGTCGGCCTCTCGATTACCGCGGCGTTGAGGCCGGCTCTGAGGAACGATTTCCCCGCGGTGGAAAGCGGCCAGGCGTTCCGCGGCTTCACTCTGCGTCATAAGGGTCATGGTTTCGGGTTCACCGCCGGTGTTGCTGGAAATAAATGAGCGGGTAGAGGACAGAAAGGATAGAAACAGTTGAATATTCGAGTTCATGAAGCCGATCGTCTTCGTATTGGGCTGATAGGAGTATACATGTCCCGAATTTTTGGCTATACCCAAAATTGCTGAACACGGGTCCCATTCGTATCCGATCGGCAGCAGTTCGTAAGCTCCTTCCTGAATAAACCCGATATGCTCAAATGATGTAAAACAGATACCAAGAACAGCCTCCCCGGCGTCTATGCTAGGAAGCCCGTTTTGCAGCAGGTAAATCTCGGTTTCCGCCGGAAAGGACGCTTGCATAACGAGCTCTGGGTCATATTGAACGGTTGAAAGGTTTCTTTTCACGAGGGCACCCCCAAAAAGTTATATATTATGG
Organism: Paenibacillus dendrobii; assembly: GCF_009807035.1. Taxonomy (GTDB): domain Bacteria; phylum Bacillota; class Bacilli; order Paenibacillales; family Paenibacillaceae; genus Paenibacillus_AQ; species Paenibacillus_AQ dendrobii. The sequence goes on along the minus strand of NZ_WUBI01000001.1, from coordinate 854,625 downwards.
GACAGTAACATAGACGAGATGGACTCAAGTACTATCGAACATTGTAAGAAAATGTAATCGTGGAGTCAATGAGACGAAAGAGGCGATTTTCAAGCAGAAGCCGGAAAGAGAGATCTCTTTATGAGTCATAACCGGAGTAATTGCGCAAATCCACATTCTTTGGTCTAAAAACGAAATAGGAGCAGAATGCCTAAGCGCATCTCTGCTCCTTAACTGGATCTCTAATGGATGAATCAACGAGATATTACCTGGTTTTATCACGACTACAGAATCTACCCATTATCTTATAAAATTGCGATGGTTAGATATCAAGCTTACGATTCCCGATCCATTTCACCATTTCAGGATCACGATGTGAAAAGAACAGGCTCTGCTTCGTATCTAACGCAGCAATCTTCTCCATATCCTCTTGGCTCAATTCAAAATCAAAGATATCGATGTTTTCGATCATTCTTTCTTTTCGAACAGACTTTGGAATCACAACGACTTCTCGTTGCGTCAACCAACGTAAAACCACCTGAGCAACGGATTTATGAACCTTTTCAGCGATGGATACCAATATCTCATTTTGGAACAAGTTATTTTTCCCTTCCGCAAAAGGTGCCCAAGATTCGATCTGAACATGATTCTCTTTCATGAATTTCGCATGATCGATTTGCTGGTTAAAAGGATGTGTTTCAACCTGGTTTACGGCAGGAACGATTTCATTATGAAGAATCAGATCGATGAGACGATCCTCATGGAAGTTGCTAACGCCAATGGCACGAATCTTTCCTTCCCGGTGCAATTCCTCCATGGCACGCCAAGAGCCATACACATCTCCATATGGCTGATGAATCAAATACAAATCCAGATAATCCAATTGCAATCGTTCCAGTGATTTTTCAAATGCTCGTTTTGTGCGGTCATAACCGGTATCCTGAACCCAAAGTTTTGTCGTGATAAATAAATCCTCTCTCGCCACGCCACTCCGTTTGATCGCTCTGCCAACAGCTTCTTCATTAAGATAAGAGGCAGCTGTGTCAATCAAACGATACCCTGCCATCAAAGCGTCATAGACGCTTCGTTCACACTCATTTTGATCTGCAATCTGATATACGCCAAAACCGAGAATAGGCATCTCAATACCATTGTTCAGAATTACTTTTTGCATGAATAACCCTCCATTTTTTATGATTATTTGTTGATCCCGCGTTGGTCCGCTTTTTCACATCCTTATTATGCACCAGATGACAAGACAACCGTTATTACATTCGTATCAAATGTTTGCCTAATTCTCTCACGGACACTGCTCTAACTGACGAAGAGGGAACATGGTGTGGAAAAAAGCGAAAAATGATCGTGCAACCATACTTGAAAACAAAAACATCCTTAATCTGGAGCAAATGGTATAGTTATTATAGTTATTGCCAGCATACTTTTAGACATCAATGAAATGCCAAAAATGTCTATCTATTATTCCATACATAATCACTATTTGAAGAAAAAAATCATTTCATAACGTTACAAAGGAGGTATCGAAGGCCAATGAGTTTGGCAAATATCCGATACGAACAATACAGTCAAAAAGATTACCCAATCGCCAGAGAATTATTAAGCTATGATGCCGATGGAGGCGAAGAGATTCTTCGAGTGCTTACCAAAGAACCGGATTTGTTTAGGGCGGCGTATATTGAGGACAAGCTTGTTGCACTGGCCCAAGTGAATGAGCCTGGATCTCAGTCCTATTTGAATGTGTTTGTAGCCCCAGAGTACCGCAGGCAAGGGTTCGGTTCGGCAATGGCTAAATATTTTGAAACCGAATTGTTGGAGGGTGGAACCGAGAAAATAAGGAGTTCCTTTCGTGTGGGAAATCAAGCTTCTCTTTCGTTTGCAATCAAGCTTGGTTACGATCCATACTTTTCATCGTCTTTCATGCAGCGAACCAGCGATCCCTTTCCCCTGGAAGACCTTCCGGTACGGCAGTATAAGGACGAAGACTATCTTGTAAGTCAGTCTCTGTATGCCAAAGCTTTTCATGAAATGCGGGTCCGTGTCGGTTGCTTTCCTGATTCTGTGATTGCCCAGCCCAGTGAAAAAGAGAGAACATCCTGGATAAAGGATGCAGAAAACCGTTTTGTCTACGAATTCAATGGGGAAGTCGTCGCGTATAGCCACATTTCCGGCAATGTACTCAGCAGCATATCAGTGCGTCCAGACCTTCAGGGGCTAGGGATCGGTAGAAAGTTTGCTATGTATGTATGCAATGAGATTTATCAGCGTGGCTGCACGAACGTCGGCCTTTGGTGCGTTGTCGGCAATTATGCCAGAAATCTGTATGACAGCCTTGGCTTTAAAGAAAAATATGTTACGCAATACTTGCGGAAAACGCTATGAATTCTACCGTTTGAAATACAGTAAACAGGAAACAAGTTCAAGGGAGAATGTATCGTGTATAGGAGGTCTTTTACATGGAACTTAGGGTCATAAATTATTATTTAACTGTTGCCAGAGAGGGGAGCATCACCAAGGCAGCAGAAGTGCTACATGTGACACAGCCCAATTTAAGCCGCCAACTCAAGCAGTTGGAAGAAGAACTTGGCACCATTTTATTCAAGCGTGGAAACAAAAAAATCACATTAACAAACGATGGAATCCTGTTTCAACAAAGAGCAAACGAAATTGTCTCCTTAATCAGCAAAACAACACATGAATTTGCCCATCAGAAGGACTCGATCGGTGGAACCGTGTCCATTGGCTGCGTAGAATCCATCGCCTCGCGCATGCTTTCAGAGGTGCTTCGGGAGTTCTCCGAACGTTATCCGCTAGTTCGATATGACCTATACAGTGCGGACGGGGATGATATTCGCGAGAAACTTGATAAGGGTATCATTGACATCGGGATTCTGCTAGAACCCATTGAAACCTCAAAGTATAATTACATTCATTTGCCATACACCGAAACATGGGGACTTGTGATGCGCAAGGATGATCCACTAGCGCAAAGAGAGTCCATCGGGCTGCAGGAAGTCAGCACGCTGCCTTTGATTCCTCCCAGAAGAATGATTGTTAAGAACGAAATTTCGAGTTGGTTTGGCGTCACAGAAGACGAACTTCACATATTTGCTACTCATAATCTGCTGACCAATGCATCGTTCTTGGTAGAGCAAAAGTTGGGATATGCGATCTGTGTCGAAGGTGCCCATGAAATTCGCGGCAGTAAAAATACTTGCTTCATTCCATTTTCTCCAACACGCACGACGGGACATGTATTTGCTTGGAGAAAATCACAAATGTTCAATTCCGCAACGGAGATGCTGATTCAATATATAAGAGATAACAAAAAAGCATGACAAAGGATCAATTATAAGTATTAGATATAGTCAAATGATTACTTTACAATAAGGCGTGGGTACAGATCGTTCTGTTAGCTCATGCTGCTTATTGCAACCGAGAAGAACGTATCTGGCCAAACGTCTTCGAATTAAGGGAGTAATGGTTGTGGAGAAATCAATTGCAAACCCCAAGTTTTTTTCAAATAGGGATTTATCCAGATTGTTTATACCTCTTATGGTTGAGCAATGTTTAGAATTATCCGTAGGCCTCATAAGCTCCATGATGGTCGCTTCCGTTAGCGAATCTGCAGTATCCGGCGTATCTTTGGTTGAGTTTGTCATGGCCTTGCTGATCAGTATTTTTGCAGCCCTTGCCACTGGGGGATCGGTGATTGCCGGACAGTACCTTGGAAACCGGAAAGAGAACGAAGCGAGAAAAGTTTCCAATCAATTAGTATGGTTTATCGGCTGTGTGGGACTCGTGGTCATGGCACTGACTTACCTGATGAAAGATGTCATTTTGCACGGGCTGTTTGGTCAGATTACGGAAGACGTATACGCACACGCCAATAGCTATCTTATGATTGTAGCGTTATCCATTCCTTCTCTGGCATTGTATAACGCAGGTGCAGCCATATTTCGAACTATGGGAAACTCAAAGTTACCTATGAAAATTATGCTTTATATGAACATTTTGAATGTGATCGGCAGCGTAGTTTTTATTTTTATTTTTGACATGGGTACTTCAGGTATTGCAATTTCCACGCTAATCTCTAGACTCGGGGCCGCTGGAATGATTATTTTTCTTGCATTCCATCCTAAAAATCTATTATTTCTTGAAAAGACGATGCGACCCCAATTGGATGTTGGGATGATCAAGCAGATTTTAGCGATTGGCGTACCTTACGGTATAGAAAATGGGATGTTTTATTTTGGAAGGCTCCTTGTACTGAGTCTGGTGTCTACCTTCGGAACTGCGGCCATAGCCGCTAATTCGGTCGGTGGCACGATAGTAACGTTCCAAGCGCTTCCGGGCATGGCCATCGGTTTGGGATTAACGGTCATCATTTCCAGATGCGTAGGCGCTGAGGATTACGAGCAAGCCAGATATTACACGAAGAAAATCACACGCATCATCTATATCGCGCAAATCATCAGCTCTCTTATCATATTGTTACTCTTAACAACGATATTGAAGGTCTATAACCTATCCGAGGAAGCAACGATGATGACGACTAAAATCGTCTGGAGTCATGCCATTGCAATGATGCTGATTTGGCCTCTTGGAAATACCTTGCCTGTTGTTTTCCGCGCTGCCGGAGATGCCAAATTCCCGATGATAATCAGCATGTGTACGATGTTTTTCTGCCGTATTGCACTGGCTTATGCATTTGTTTATTTCTTACACATGGATTTACTTGCAACATGGATTGCCATATATTGCGATTGGCTAATAAAAGGAGTCATATTCGTATGGCGATATGTAAACGGTAAATGGACTACATTCCATGCTATAAAATAATGCAGCGCAGTCAAAATTCCGCATAGATAGCGGAATTTTTTCATTTAGAGATCTCTTTCCTTGACCTTACAGCCTCATTTTTGTTTTGTTATAACGGCCCTCACATATTTACGTTTTTTTTCGGCGGAACCCGGAACGGTAGCTTCGCGGCGACATTCGGGAAAACGACTTGAACACCTTCTCAAAATGCGAAAAGTTCTCGAAGCCGGAGAGCTCCGAAATCACGGTGATGCGTTCATCAGTCTCACGGAGCAGCCGCTGGGCTTCTTTGGTTCTCGTGATGCCGATATATTCGATCAAGCCCAATCCGGTATATTTTTTGAAGGTCCGGCTGAGGTGGCTGGGACTGAGATAAAATTGTTCACTCAGGCTTCCCAGGGTAAGCGGTTCCTGATAATGCTCCGAGATGAAGCGAGCAATTTCCGTTATTCTTGCCGCTGCGGGGGAGACGGCCTCCTCTGAAGGCAGGTATTTGGGATTCATGACCTCTCGGGCAGCGAACAACAGCGTCAAAGCAGCCGCATGGCGGACGGCAAGCTCATATCCAGGAGATTGATCCTGAATTTCACGAAGCATATCGTATAACAACTGCTCGATCCGCAACTTGTCGGGCTCGGCCAGATGCAGCACGCGATTGTCGTTGTGAAACGGAGTCAGAAGGAGCTCAGCTTCTTCATCGGCCATCTGATCAAAGTATTCCGTGTTGAAATAGAGCACGATGCGCTCATGATTGGGCACGCCGGTATCCGATGTTTTATGCACCTCATTGCTGGGCACCAAAACCAGGTCGCCCGCACGTACCGGGTAAATGCGATTTTTAATGAAATAATTCCGTTCGCCTCCGAATAAATAGTACAGCTCGTAGTGTCTGTGCATATGATCGGTTGCCATCGAGAAATGCCCCTTGCGTCGGTTGTATTCCAGATGAAAAGGGTGCTGTGCATTGCCATATCGAAGCTCGTGGTTCAGATCCATTCGTTGTTTCTTCCCTCCATAGGCACAATATTTGCGGGATTTAATCCATATTAGCATAAATTGCGGAGATATTATGCCAATATTGCGTTACTCTTTTACTGGAAATCATTGAATGAGGAGAGTTGAAACCATGAACAAGAAAACATATGTACAAGTTGGAGCTGGTGGAAGAGCTGAATTTTTCTATGGTGCCATTGCGAAAAGGTTTCGGGATACCTCTGAGCTGCTGGCGTTTTGCGACGTCAATCAGACAAGGATGGATTATGCCAACAAGCTGCTTACGGACAAATACGATTATCCTGCGGTCCGCACCTATAAAAGCGATGCGTTTGATGAAATGATTCAGGTAGAGAAGCCGGACTTTGTCATCGTCACCAGCGTGGACCGGACACATCACCGTTACATTATACGTGCGCTGGAAATGGGTTGCGATGTCATTACTGAAAAACCGATGACCGTCGACGCGGCCAAATGCCAGGATATTATCGATGCGGTAGAGCGGACCGGAAGAAATGTCCGCGTGACCTTTAATTATCGCTATGCACCGCATCATACCAAGGCGCGCGAATTGATCGCGGACGGCACGATTGGCGACGTTACTTCGGTTCATTTTGAATGGCTGCTGAATACGCAGCATGGCGCCGACTATTTTCGGAGATGGCACCGGGACAAACGAAACAGCGGGGGACTTCTCGTGCATAAGTCGACGCATCATTTCGATCTCGTGAATTTCTGGATCGGTTCCCAGCCGGAAACGGTATTTGCCATGGGCGACCTGCTCTTTTACGGACGGGAGAATGCCGAACAGCGGGGCGTTACCAGATTTTATGATCGCGCGACGGGCAATCCGAATGCCAAGGATGATCCCTTTGCACTGTTTTTGGATAGCAGCGAACATCTGAAGGCGATGTATCTCGATGCAGAAGCGGAGGACGGATACCGCCGCGATCAAAGTGTATTTGGAGACGGTATTTCGATCGAGGATACGATGAGTGTCCTTGTACGATACAAGAATAAGGCGTTTCTGACCTATTCGTTGAATGCATATATGCCATGGGAGGGCTATCGAATCGCATTCAATGGTACTAAAGGTCGGATTGAAATGACGGTCATCGAGAGATCGTATGTCAATTCCGGAGGGGACAAGGCTCTGGAGGGGGCGGTCAAGGGAGTCAACATCCTGGTGTTTCCGATGTTTGGCGATCCATACAAAGCAAACTTCGAAGAGGGCGCTGGAGGTCACGGCGGCGGCGATCCGGTGTTGCTGAACGATATTTTTGGCGTACCCGTCCCGGATCGTTTTCAGCGGGCAGCCAATCACATCGATGGCGCGCGCTCCATATTGACAGGTATCGCAGCGAACCAATCGATAAGTACGGGGCGTGCCGTTAAAGTCGATGAACTGGTACGGTTGTATACCAAGTCATAGTGTTACGGGCTCAACCTTGTGCCTTAATGTAGTTTCTGAAGTCGCAGAGTACCGGCAGCCATGCCGGTGCCCTGCGACTGTTTGGCGCGAGATGGATCGATAAATTTAGTTCATGGACGGATTATATTGAATCAAACGCGCTTCATTGGAGTTGTATGAAGCAGATGCCGCCTTCTGAATGGCTTGGATTGAAGTAGGGTAACCTAATTGCTGGAAATAGAGTGACGGAGGGAAGCGTGCGTGGATTTTTTCAGAGGTCAGGACTCATTGACGGTAATAGAATGGATTATGCGAAGCATAGTTGGATTTGTATTTCTGATCATTGCTGCCAAAATGATGGGTCAGCGTTCCATCTCTGGACTGAGGTTCCTTGATTTCATTATCGCGCTTACGCTCGGCAATATTATTGCCCATCCGCTCTCAGACGAGCATCTTGGGTTAAAAGGCTCGATCATTTCGACCTTTTCGATTGTTTTCCTGTACATAACCGCAATATGGCTCAGTCTAAAGATCCCGCTGCTTAAGCAATTTTTTGACCCACCGGCGATTACCCTTGTACTGGACGGGAAAATTGATTATCGGAACCTATCGAAGGCGAAGTTATCGATTCAATTCTTGTACGCTGAGCTGCGAAAATCGAACGTAGAGGACATTGCGAAAGTCGCCTTTGCAGCATGGGAACCAGGCGGTACACTATCTGTCTTCCTAAATACAGCTTATCAGCCCATCACTCCGACTGACTTAAAGCTCTCCACTCAACCCTTCAATCTAACCAAACCGATCATTACGGACGGTCACATGGAGCATGCGCTATTGAACGAGATCGGAAAGGACGGCGTATGGCTGGAAACAGAAATACAACCCCATGAATTAAACAACGTACTCTTGGCGACGGTAGACAGCAAGCTAACTGTACAAGTGCATATCGTTCGGAAAACTAAATTAGAGGAAAACCATTTGTGATATAATAATGACCAACAAAAATACCAAATGGGAAATTAGGCGGGCATATATATGAAATTGGAAAGATTGATCTCTATGATCTACAAGCTGTTGAACCACGAAGTTGTATCTGCTTCTACCCTGGCCGAAGAGTTTCAAGTTTCCCCAAGAACAATCTATAGGGATATCGATGTGATCTGTGCCGCTGGCTTCCCGGTCATATCGTATCAGGGAAATAAAGGTGGATTTGGCATGATGGACGGATATAAAATGGATAAAAGTTTGCTCGGTTCGTATGATGTCGCTACTTTGATTACTGTGCTGAGCAGCCTTTCTTCCGTTTTTGAAGACGAGCGTGCGCAAGGAACCATTGAACGACTGCAAACGGTCGGAACGGAGCATCAAGCTTCTAGTCTAGCGGTGGATTTGGAGACCCGCCGTACGGATCCCGACGTGCTTCCTCATTTGCGCACAGCCATTATGGAGCGAAATATCGTCCGTTTTGATTACGTTAATGCAAAGAATGAGCGCACAACCCGTGCCATGGAACCGGTAAAGCTTCATTTTAAATATGGCAATTGGTACATATATGGTTATTGTCGAACACGGCGGGACTATCGAGAATTCCGACTAACCCGGATGATGAATGTGTTGCTGACACCGGATACTTTCCAGCCGCATCATGAGTTCACAAGAGAGGTTGGTTTTTCAAACAGTACATGGCAAGATGAGGTAGAGGAAGTAGTGATCCGAGTAGGACCTCAGGCTTTGGCAGAAGCACTGGATCAGTTTCACCAGGTTGATAAACAATTTCATGCCGATGGAAGTATGACCATGCGAATTCCTGTTGATAGGCCATTGCAAGCAAGTTGGCTTCGGTCCATTCTGCTGAGCTTTGGAAGCGGCGCCGAAGTCCTCGAACCTCCTGCATTAAGAGACATCTTAAAAGAACAGCTTCAAAATACACTCAAACTTTATGAAGTAGTATGACAGACTGTTGTCATATTACTTTTTTTAATATTACAACAGTAACAAAAATCAAATTCCTGACAAGTCAAAAGGAGAAGATACGAATGACAAATCATCCAGTACAAATGTTTAACTACAACACATGGGCCAACCAAACGATCCTGCAGAGAATCAAGGAACTTCCGTCCACGGTACTGCAACAAGAAGTTAACACAACGTTCCCCACCATCGGCGAAGCGCTTGCACATATCTATGCGCTCGACAAGTGTTGGTTTCAGGTTCTGAGTGGCACCAGTATGTCCAAGGCGCTGGAAGCGTGTCTTCCACTTCAACAAGAAACCTTTCGTTACTCAGTCGATGAATTCGCGATTGCCTTTAGTGAGTTAGCAGAACAATACAGAGCATGGTTCCGAAGCCAAGAAGATTTGGAGCAAGCCCTTGTCGTTGAGAATCCTTACGCCGGAACGCGCAGCATTCGATTATCGGAGATTGTGCTGCAAGTGGTCAACCATGGCACCTACCATCGGGGGAATATTTCAACCATGCTGCGTCAGTTGGGCCATGCATCCATCATGACCGACTATTCACTATTTTGGTATCAGCAGCCTGTGGAATCCATTTAATTTCTGACGACGCCCAGTTGATGTCGATGATATCCGGTGCCGCTTCCTGGTAAGGGCACCGGGTATCGTTCTTCATAAGGAGATTGTATTTTATCTATGGAAATTAAAAATCTAATTACAGCAAAATCAAGAGAAAATTTAAGGGTTTGGCTGCAGGAATATTGTAAGATTGAAAAATCGTGTTGGGTCGTAGTTTCTATGACGCCAACCCCCGGTACACTGTTATATTTGGACGCCGTCGAAGAAGCATTGTGCTTTGGATGGATCGATGGGGTCAAAAAGAAAATATCTGAAACAGAGCTTGCGCAGAGACTGTCTCCCAGAAGCAAAAAAAGTTCATGGACTGAATTGAATAAAGAACGTGTCCGCCGCCTCGAAAAGTTGGGGTTCATGAGAGAAGAAGGAAGAAAGGTACTTCCTGATATGAATCGCGATTCTTTTAAAATAGATAAGGATATAGAGCAAAAGCTAAAAGGGGAATGGCAAGTATATGAGAATTTCATGGCATTTCCAGATCTTTATCAAAGAGTTCGGATCGATACCATCCAAAGCAATAAAAAGCAGCCAGAATTATTCAAGAGCAGATTAGACAAATTTATAACAAAGACTAGAGAAAATAAAATGTATGGTCAATGGAATGACAATGGACGCCTACAAGATGATTAGGATGCGCTAGACGGGTTGAAATACGGAGAGAGATTCATCCGAAACTCATGCAATATGAATGTAACATCATGGTTTAACCCGCAACATATTGCCTTATAAATGCCAGCATGCTACAATACTGACTGGACGTTCGGTATAGATTATGTATTGGAGTGACGTTATGAACCAGAAACAGCTTCAAAGCGAGCAAACCAAGAAGAAAATTGCGGTAGCGGCACGTGCGCTTTTTGTTCAGAAGGGCTATAAAGCGACTTCGATCGAGGATATTGTGGGAGCCACCGGGAGCAGCAAAGGCAATATCTATTACCACTTCAAAAGCAAGGAGGGCCTGTTTCTTTATCTCATTGAAGAATGGGACCACGAATGGGAATTGAATTGGGAACAAAGTGTGCATTTGTATAGAACAACTACCGAGAAGCTATACGCTGTGGCCGAACAGCTGGCCGCCGATGATTTGAACCATCCGCTCACGAAGGCAGCCGATGAATTTTTCCATAATGAGGAGAAGACGTCTGAGGTCGAATCCAGAATGGCCGAGATGAACGTCAAGCATTTGGCGTTTAATCAAAAGCTTCTGCAAGAAGGAATTGAGAGCGGCGAATTCAAACCGGGTGATGCTGAGCGCCTTGCTGTCGTATTGGAAGCCATCTTCTTCGGTGCAAATCATTTATCGCGAAGCTTGGGGCCCGACATGACAACCATGCTTTATCGCGATGCTGTCACTGTATTTTTAAATGGTATAGCGGAAGAATAAAGAAGCCGGTGATTAATTGAAAAAAATCCGTCTACGCAATTTCCGGGACAAAATATATAACGAATGTTCAGTATAAATGCTGATTTTTATGGAGGCTTTCTTGTATGTCACTGCTGCTTAGAAACCGGGGAGCAATACTGCTTCTCATGCTTAACAACTTCATTATATTTACGGGGATCGGGTTGATCATCCCGATTATGCCAAGTTATATGAACTTGCTTCATATAAATGGGAGCATACTCGGACTGCTGGTTGCGGCCTTTTCGATCACGCAACTTATTTTCTCGCCGATCGCCGGACGGCTTTCCGATTCGATTGGACGCAAAAAGGTCATTCTGACCGGATTGCTGCTCTTTGCCATTTCGGAATGGATGTTTGGCGCCTCCAGCACGCTGCCTTTTTTGTTTTTGGCTAGAATGCTCGGCGGAGTGAGTGCCGCCTTGGTCATGCCTGCCGTTATGGCTTACACGGCCGATGTCACAAGCGAAGAAGAACGGGGCAAAGGGATGGGGTTCATCAATGCAGCCATCACCACGGGCTTTATCATCGGGCCGGGAATCGGTGGCTATCTTGCCGAATATGGCATACGGGTTCCTTTCTACGCTGCCGCTGTCGGAGGTTTGCTTGCGATGGCGGTTTCCGCACTGTTTTTGCGCGAAGTGAAGAAGGAGGGTCAGGCCAAGGAAACTGGTGTAGTACAGCCTGTACAAGCCGGACTGCTGCGTCAGCTTGCTGCCTCTTACCGGGCGCCTTACTTTATCAGCTTAATTGTTGTATTCGTCGCATCCTTTGGACTAGCGAATTTTGAGACGGTGTTTGGGTTGTTTGTCGATCATAAATTCGGTTTTACCCCGAAGGATATCGCATTTATCATAACGTTCGGTTCGATCTGCGGGGCTGTTGTGCAGGTAACGATCTTCGGCTGGATCATTAACCGTTTCGGAGAGAAAAAAATCATTACAATCAGCATTTTAGTGTCTGTTCTTTTTATTATTTTTACGCTGCTGGTGCATACATTTTGGCTCATGGTTGGAGTTACTTTTGTTTTGTTCCTCGCGATGGACATTCTGCGACCGGCCATTGGAACCCAAATGTCCAAGTTCGCCAACGAGCAGCAGGGCTATGTTGCAGGTCTTAATTCCGCCTTTACCAGTCTCGGTAACATTGTGGGGCCAATTATTGCGGGAGCACTGTTTGACTTGAATGTGAACTATCCTTACGTGATGGCAAGTGTCGTATTAATGTTAGGATTCTTCATCTCCTTCAAGTCCAAAGAAACACAGTATGAACTTGAGTCAAGGTCACTTCGATGATCGTGAACATTGCATATGGAACAAGCATGTATAACGAGAGGGTAAACCAATGAATATTATCATTAGGCAAGAAAAAAGGGAAGACGCGAACGAAGTATACCAAATCGTACAAAAAGCATTTGATAAAGCTGATTACTCGGACCATGATGAGCATAATCTGGTAAAAAGGCTTAGAAATTCGACAAAATATATCCCGGAGTTGTCTCTTGTAGCTGAAACCGTGGACAGCATCGTGGGTCATATTCTCTTTACAGAAATAAAAGTCGGTGATCACACGCTGCTTGCCCTTGCACCTGTAGCTGTATTACCGGAAATGCAAAACAAGGGCATCGGGAAGATGCTGATTATGGAAGGTCACAAAATTGCGGCACAGCTTGGTTATAAGGGCTCCGTTGTTTTGGGTCATGATACGTATTATCCGAAGTTTGGTTACAAAAAAGCCAGTCAATATGGTATAAAAGCACCGTTCGAAGTTTCTGACGATAGTTTTATGGCCATTGAGCTTATTGATGATGGTCTTTCAGATGCCAACGGCGTTGTAGAATATGCTAAAGAATTTTTTGAAAAGTAAACGATGAAGAAAATAAGGGGAGTAACTGCTGCGGCAGTTGCTTCCTTTTTTCGTATGGGGGTGGCCCGTAAGCATAAACTCTTCTGTCGGCGGAGGATGTTCCGGGAGACCCGTCGCCATGATTTCAGTCTTAAGAAGGAGGTGAATGATGATACGCTGCGTATAATTAAGTATAGAAAGGAGAGGCGTATCTTTACTAAGAATGGCATCTTTATTAAACAAAATGGAGGTTGAAAGTTTGGGTAGGCACGAAAAAAGCATGAATGCACCAGGCCTGCTTCGCAATCGATTCCTGCAGACGATTTTATTATCAAGCGTGCTTCTGCAGATCGGTATCTGGGTACGTAATTTCGCTATTCTTCTGTATGTTGCGGACAGAACAAACAATGATCCGTACGCCATTTCTCTAATCAGCGTGGCAGAATTCGCACCTATTTTTGTGTTTTCGTTCATCGGAGGTACCTTTGCCGACCGCTGGCGGCCAAAGCGAACGATGATTTGGTGCGATTCATTATCCGCGGTTTCGGTATTCGTAGTGCTTCTGACCATACATTACGGTTCTTGGCAATCCGTCTACCTTGTCGCATTCATCTCGGCTATACTTTCGCAGTTCTCGCAGCCTTCAAGCATGCGATTGTTTAAATATCATGTGCCTGAAGAACAGCTGCAGCAAGGGATGGCTTTATTCCAATCGTTGATGGCCATCTTCATGGTGCTTGGCCCCATGCTTGGCACCTTTGTTTACAGTACGTTTGGCCTTGAAACATCGATCGCTGTAATGGGCGTGGTTTTCCTGCTTTCCGCTCTGGTTCTTATTCGCTTGCCTGAGGATCATATGGAGTCTCAAACGGTCGTTGTAAAAGGGCAGTTCCGCAAAGACTTCATCGAAGGCTTCCGCTATGTTTGGAAAAGCCAAGTGCTGCGCATGCTCGGACTCGCATTTATACTCGCGGGACTCGCGGTTGGCGTGGCCCAAGCTCTTAACCTGTTCATCGTAACGGAGAGGCTGGGCAGAAGCGAGGAGTTCCTGCAATATCTGCTGATGGTGAATGGCGCAGCCATGCTGATCGGCGGTGGGATTGTGGCCGTCTTCGCGAAGCGGGTTCCGCCGCAGCTTCTTCTTGCCATAGGAATGCTGGCAGGCGCGGTCTGCACAGCCATCGTCGGGTATTCGACGAGCGTTCCGGTCACGCTGACTGTACAATTTCTGAATGGGCTTGTTTTCCCTTGCATTCATATCGGGATCAGTACGATGATACTGAAATGGTCGCATGCTTCCATTGTCGGCCGGGTAAATGGGGTTTTGAATCCGATGTTCGTTGGCATGATGGTTATTTCCATGTCTTTTGCTGGCGCATTAAAGGACGCCTTTTCGCTGAGCACGATCTATGGCGGAGCGGGATTATTATTTCTCCTTGGCGCACTGGTCATGGTGCCGATCATGAACCAAAAAGCACCGGAACATGCACATACTGCACAAGAAATATAATAAGTTATCCATAGAATTTTGAAATCTGTGATAATACAGATTGAAGATTGACATGAGAAAAGTCGCCGTTGCATGGCATCGTAAATTCGTGAAACAACACCAAAAAAGCATGAAATTAGTATAGTATTAAACCGGCTTTCATCTGTGAAAGCCGGTTTTTTTATATGGAATAAATCATACATCGATCGCTTGCCAGGATTGTGCCGGATGTTGTTGTGTCCGCTAGATGCCCGGGCGCTCACACTCATGTTTGTTCTATTTTCACCCAGGTTGAGACAGTACAACGAAAAAAAGTCAGGGAGGAAACGACAATTTTCCATCCCTTTTTCACATAAAAATGGTTATGATTAAAAAGCGACTTACAAACATGGTAGAAAATACGGGGGTGGATCATGCAAAAATCCTGGTTTAAACGTCTATTGCTCTCCTATATGCCCATTTTTGTCATAGTGATTACGTTTATATTTTTTGTTTTCTTTCAGCTATTCAGCGAGCAGAGTCGACAGGAGGCACTCAATGCCAATAAAACGCTCTCCTTGCAAGCGATGCGCATGGTAGACACCTCCCTGAAGGTGATCGACAATATGATCGTCCTCGAAAGCATCAACAGCAAGCCTTTGAACGATTTTTTCGTATCATCGCTGACAAGTGATCCCTACATCAATATTCAAGCCGTTCAGAAGCTCAAGGAAATCATTAATTATTATCCCTTGATCGATTCGATTTATCTGGTGAGAAATTCAGACGGCTATGTGCTCAGCGACGCTACGAATGGATACATAAGCTCATACCCGGACCAGAATTTCATCGAGGAATATCAGATATCGAAAACGCCGAAATGGACAGGCGTAAGGACTTTTGAACAATTTAAAATGAAAGGCAGCAAACAGGTCGTCAGCCTGGTTAGAGGGTCGCCTTATATGAAGAATGACCTTGGCATGATTGTAGTCAATGTGGCTGCGGATTCCTTGAACAAACTTACCCGAGATATGTTGGATTCCAAAGTCAGCTTCATCCAGGTCAAGGATGCTTCGGGAGGGCATTTGTTCGGCACCTCCATGGATGTTCAGCCGTCCCAAGTATATTCCCAATATGTCTCAGGCTACACCAATTGGAAATATGACAGCGGTTTGTTGAACAGCAGTTTTGTAAGCGCTGTCTCTTATCTTTATAACCTGTGGTTTATCGTCGGTCTGGTCATGATTGCCATCGGATTCATCTGGATGATTTATGTTTCCAGACGTAATTCCAAGCCGATTGAGGCGATTGCCGCCAGGTTCAGCAGCTACTCGCTTCCGGTGGTCGGCGGAGGTTGGTGGAAGGGGAAACCGGATGAATTTGCTTTCATTGAATCCGCCTTTGACCAGATTTTAGAACAATCCAAGCAGTATCAAGAGAAGTACCGGGAGGATCTCCATGTTCGAACCCGGTATATGTTCCGCCAGTTGATCGAGGGGGACTCGTCTCTGACCGTTTCGGAATGGAAATCGGAAGCCGATCGATTGAACTTGCCGCAACCGCTGGATCAGTTTCGCATCCTCATCATTGAAATCGATAAGTATGGCGACTTCTGTAAAAATTATTCCAAGGTCGATCAGGATTTGTTGAAGTTTACCCTGCGGACCGTCGTGGATGAGATTGCTTCGAAATGGGATTGCCGGCTATGGTCGGAATGGACATCTTCCCCCAACCTGTCGCTCATGCTGTTCGAAGAACGAGATCATGATCGTTTCGAAAACACGATGCTGCTCCGTTTTGCCGAACACATCATCACATGGACCCATCAAAATTTGAAGTTTACGATTACGGTTGGCGCGGGCGGGTCCACGGATCAGCTTGGCGATATTCCGAAGTCGTATAAAGGAGCGATGGAAGCTCTAAAATATAAAATTGTGCTAGGCGAGAACCGATTGATCCAAAGCGAGGATATTTCGAGCCAGGGTATCGCCGAAGTATATACGCATCTGGGAGAAATCCGTTCGATCATACAATCTTTCCGGATGCTTAAGGAGCATTGGAGCGATGATTACGAAAAATGGTTTGAACAGCTAAAGAGTAGCTTTCTGACCAATGACGAAATATTTAGCCTGATGAATTACTTGATCTATTATATAGGCCGCGAAATGTCAGGTATAGGCAAGGAAATTTACAACAGATGGGTGCAGGAAGGTTTGCCGAAGCTGACAGTAAAGGTGGACAATTCTTATTCCTTGGAACAATTGAGACATGAAACCAAGCAGGTGCTTACGGATCAATATGAAATGATGAAGCAGCTTCAGGATGAAAAGCAGTACTCAAGTATCATCAGAGACATATGCAGGCTGATTGAGAGGGATTACGCCAATCCGGATTTGTCGCTCGAGATGCTGGGGGACCGGTTCCATCTCAACGCCAAGTATGTAAGCAAATTATTTAAAGAAAACACCGGCCAAAGGTTTGTTGATTTCTTAATCGATATCCGAATGAAGGAAGCGAAGCGTCTGCTGACAGAAACGAATTATTCCGTGCAGGAGGTTGCAGAACGGGTCGGATACGCTCATGCTATTTCGTTTACGCGCGTATTCAAGAGAACGACAGGGGCTGCCCCGGGCGAATACCGCACGGAACAGAAGGCAAATTAACCGGGTGAAAATGATTCAGCAGTAGAAAATGGTTAAGGCAGCGATCGCGTATCGCTGCTTTTTTAATTGGATCTGACCCTGCGTTCAATACGGTCCCGGCCTACCCGGGCGAGCGCTGATACGTTGATTCTATGGCGCCAAGGCGAAAATGGTTTACCTTATTATTTTTGTTTCTTGTTGTTGGAGGAAGGTGTCGTTTACAATCGGCTTACATTACAAGCACCCGAAAGTTATGAATGAACGGAAGGAGTTAACCAACATGCCAAGACTGATCTCCAAGCTTCAAACCGAGCCAAGCCTGACTCCAAGAAATCCCGTGTCCTCGAAAGCGCCGCCGGACCGGAGTACGGGAAGAACGACAGGAAAAAAAATAAAGCGGCATTGGCAGTTGTATCTTGTTCTGCTGCTGCCCGTCCTTTATTTGATTATTTTCAAATATATACCGATGGCCGGAATTGTAATCGCATTCAAAAATTATAAGGTCATTAAAGGTATCTGGGGCAGCGACTGGGCAGGGCTGAAGTATTTTCACCAGTTCTTCGAGTCGCCGAATTTCTGGCTCTACATCAAAAACACGCTCGGCATCAGTTTTTACGGTTTGATCATAGGCTTTCCTGCCCCTATTTTATTGGCACTGGCGTTGAACGAGATTCGCAATGGTCTTTTCAAAAAGAGCGTGCAGATGGTATCGTATGCCCCTTATTTTATTTCTACGGTCATTATGGTATCGATCATTATCGTCAACCTGACACCAAATGTAGGGATGGTCAGTAAATTTTTCGAGATGATCGGTGTGAGCAATACGAATTTCATGGGCATTCCAGGCCTGTTTAAATCCATCTATGTATGGTCCGACGTTTGGCAGTTTACGGGATATGGTGCGATTATCTACATTGCGGCGCTTTCCGGCGTCAACCCGGAGCTGTATGAATCGGCTAAGGTGGACGGAGCATCCCGCATCCAAAAGATTCTGAATATCGATATTCCAAGCCTCATCCCCGTGTCGGTCATCATGCTGATTCTCAACCTGGGCAACATCATGAAATTAGGCTTCGAAAAAATATATCTGATGCAAAATCCGCTTAATCTAAGCACTTCGGAAGTCATATCCACTTACGTCTATAAGGTTGGTTTGCTCGGGTCCAGCTTCAGCTTCTCGGCGGCGATCGGGCTCTTCAACTCGGTCATCAACCTGATCCTGCTGGTGTCCGTCAATTACATTGCCAGAAAGCTGTCCAGCAATAGCTTGTGGTAGCCATGTCCCGCTTCGCGAACAAATATAAACAAACGAACCTGGAAAGAGAGGAGATCTTATGTCCAAAGGAACCGCTATACGTGAATCGAAAGGCGATCGCCTGTTTGTTTTCTTCATCTATCTGTTTTTGTCACTGGTCCTGGTTATTGTGGCGGTGCCGCTGATTTACATCTTAAGCTCATCCGTCAGTTCGCCCCAAGCCGTCGTATCCGGCAAAGTTTGGCTTTTTCCTGTGGATTTCACGTTGGATGGCTATAAGGCGGTGTTTCATAATCCGCAAATCGGCGTCGGTTATTTGAATTCCCTCTTCTACACCGTCGTCGGCACAGCCGTTAATGTAGCTTTAACGATCATGCTTGCATACCCGCTGTCCAAGAAGACACTTTACGGCCGCCATTTTTTTATGGTTATGCTCGTGATCACCATGATGTTTGACGGGGGGCTGATTCCTTATTATCTCGTCGTTAAAGATCTCCATCTGCTGGATACGCGCTGGGCCATGATTCTGCCGGGAGCGATGGGAGTATTTCAAGTGATCGTTGCAAGAACTTTTTTCCAAACCACGATTCCCGACGAATTGGCGGAAGCCGCGGAGCTGGATGGATGCAGCGATATCCGGTTCATCTTCAGCATCGTCCTGCCGCTTTCCAAACCGATCATTGCGGTCATGACGTTGATGTACGCCGTCGGCCACTGGAACGCTTACTTTGATGCACTGATCTTTTTGCGAAAACCGGACTTGTTCCCGCTTCAAATCATTCTCCGCAATATACTCATTCTGAACACGGTCGATGCATCCATGATGGCGAATGTGAGCCAGGTGCAGGCGCAGCAGGGGCTTAAGGATTTGCTGAAATATTCGCTGATTGTCGTCGCCAGCGCGCCGGTGCTCATCATTTATCCTTTTGTGCAGAAACATTTCGTCAAAGGTGTCATGATCGGTTCGCTGAAAGGCTGACATGAAAAAGCAATAACAGCTTGAAGGAGGTGATGCCGCCCGTTATTCAGATACAATTGAAGTTCGTGGTGGCAAAGGAAAGGGGCTCATCGCCCGGAATTCTGATGATGAATGGGGGAAATGTTCGATGGAAAAAAGCTTTAAGAAAAAAACTTGGCTAGGCACGATCAGCTGTGTGATGATTTGCATGCTGCTTCTGAGCGCCTGCGGAGGAGGCAAATCAGCCGATCCAAATTCTTCCGGTGATCAGGCAAGCAACCAGACTGCTGAAAAGACAGACAACAAGGCTGCAGATGATGATCTGTTTACGCCCGTAGGATCGTATCCGATCGTGTCGAAGCCGATGACCATCAAAATGTTTGCGCCTCAGTTCGCGACGATTGAAAACATGGATACGAACTTATTTACCAAATATCTTGAAGACAAGACGAATATCAAGATCGCTTGGGACCTGGTACCGGATAACGCTTTGAATGACCGGAAGCAATTGATGCTGGCCAGCGGCGATTATCCTGAAGTCATTCTCCACGGAGGCTTGACCAAGGAAGAGCAGATGAAGTATGGGCAGCAGGGCGTTTTTATCCCGCTGAATGATTTGATAGAACAATATGCTCCCAATATTAAGAAAGCCATGCAGGATATCTCTTATATGAAAGCATCGATTACAGCTCCAGACGGTAACATCTACGCTTTGCCGCAGGTCAATGAATGCTATCATTGCGACAATGCGCTCAAAATGTGGATCAATAAAAAATGGCTCGATAAATTAGGTCTGCAAGTTCCAACGACAACCGACGAATTTTATAATGTTCTGAAGGCGTTCAAAGAGAATGATCCGAATGGAAACGGCAAAAAGGATGAAATCCCGCTTACGGGTTCGGACGAAATGTGGGCTGGCAACGTGTCCGCCTTCCTGATGAACTCATTCATCCTTGATGACTACGTGGATAAAGATTCGGGGACGTTCCTCCGCGATGTTGATGGCAAAGTCGACTTTACGGCCAATAAGGAAGAATGGAAACAAGGCCTCATTTATTTGAACAAATTGTACAAAGAGGGATTAATTGATCCGGCAGCCTTCACACAAAATGCCGATGCTGTTCAGCAAATGGCCAACCGTGAACCGGACAACATCATGGGCACGCTTTCGACTGCATTGATCAGTTATGCTTACAGCATGGATGATAAGGCTCCGCGCCATAAGGACTACGTTGCCGTGCCGCCGCTGAAAGGGCCGAATGGCGTGCAGCAAACGCTGAATTTTGCGGGAATCGGAAACTCGCAGTTTGCGATCACGAACAAAGCCACGAAAGAACAGCAGATTGCAGCCATCCGTTTGGCGGATTATCTATATACGGAAGAAGCAATCCTGTTGGAGGAAAACGGTCCCGAAGGCCCAGCGTGGCGGAAGGCCAATCCTGGAGAAATGGATATGAATGGAGAGCAGGCCAAATATACGGCCATTCCCGCAACGGAGAAGAAGCCGACGCATAACGATGGATGGGAGCAGATCGGACCATCACTCAGAACCTATGCTTACCGCGCATCCTGGACATCTCCTCAGGATCCGCTCGCTCCCGATGGATACGGTACCCGCCTGAATCAGGTTTCCAAAGAGTACGAACCGTATCACTCCAAGGAGCAATATCCAAACGGGCTGTTCATTGCGCTTGAAGACGCTGAGATCGCAGCACAAATCAAGACGACGCTTGTTGGCTACGTAAAATCCAATATGGCCCAGTTTATTACGGGCTCCAAAGACATCAATAAAGAATGGGACTCCTATGTGAAAGGGCTGGACGGAATGCAGCTGAGCCAGTACCTGGAAATCTATCAAAAGGCATTGGATGCCAAAAAATAACGAAAATTCCATTCCCCTGCGCAAGAACATTACTTGTGCAGGGGATGATCATTTAACCCCGTGGAAAGCAGGTGTATTTTTCAATGAATGAACTTGCAAAACCATCGCCGCAACAGCTGGCATGGCAGGAAATGGAATTGGGCATGTTTTGCCATTTTGGCATGAACACATATTGCGATCAGGAATGGGGAGAGGGAACGGATTCCCCGGAGCTCTTTCATCCGGAACAGTTTGATGCCCGGCAATGGGCTAGGACGGCGAAACGCGCCGGATTTAAGTATCTGGTATTGACCGCAAAGCATCATGACGGCTTCTGTCTGTGGCCGACGCGAACGACCGATTACTCCGTGATGTCCAGTCCATGGAAAGACGGCAAAGGGGACGTCGTCCGGGAAGTTGCCGATGCCTGCAGGGAGGAAGGGCTTAAGTTCGGATTGTATCTGTCCCCATGGGATCGGCATGAACCTTGCTATCCGAATAAAGAGGCTTACGACGATTTTTACGCCGAGCAGTTAACCGAGCTTCTGACCGGGTATGGACCGCTTGTTGAGATATGGTTCGATGGGGCTGGTTCCCAAGGCAGAGCATATGATTGGCCCCGAATCATCGGCCTGGTGGACAAATATCAGCCGGACGCAATGGTCTTCAATATGGGACGTCCGACGATCCGCTGGGTAGGGAATGAAGACGGCGTTGCTCCTTATCCTTGCTGGAATACGGCAACCACGGCGAGGGAGAGCATGTTCACCAGTGATATGCTGACTTGGATGGAAGGAACTCCAGCCTGGGTACCTGCCGAATGCGATGTTCCGATACGCAAACGTCACTGGTTCTGGCATCCTGACGATGAGGCGAGCTTAAGAAGCCTGGAGGAAGTGGTGGAGCTCTATTACCGTTCGGTTGGACATGGCGCTACGTTGCTCTTGAATGTATCCCCGGACAACCGCGGGCTGCTGCCTGATGTGGATGTGACACGCGTCATCGAACTTGGTGATGAGATCCGCCGCAGATTCGGACATTCTATGGGACAAACGAATGGAGAAGGAAACGAACTGCAGCTGACCTTGGAGCGCATTCAGCCAGTGAATCACGTGGTTATGATGGAGGATATCGCCCAAGGGGAGCGTATTCGCGAGTATGTTCTTGAAGCTTACAGCGAAGGTGATTGGAAAGAGCTTGTACGGGGAAGTGCGATCGGGCATAAAAAAATTGATCGGTTTGAGACTATCGAAACCGATCAATTGCGCGTAACTTTCCTTTCCTCCGTGGAGAAGCCCTTGATCCGCAGTTTGGCTGCATATCTCGTGGAATGAGCATGCCGCCAATAAATGGTATAGCCTATTTTCCTACTAAGGAGAATCTGGGCCGTTCTTCTTTTTTCATGTGTTACAACAAGGGATATCCCAAAGTCATTAAATATCATCGGCAAAGAAACCATTTGGTTTGTCCGAGTTCCTAACGACAGAAAATAAGATGATTTACGAAGACCAAGGATCTAAGCAGCCGATTATTGCTTAGCTCCTTGGTTTTTACGTCCAACGGTGAGTTTCTTGAGACAGATTGACCAATGCAGGGAGCGGGGGAGGGTGATCTGACAACAGAGCTACGATAGCTATGCGAGCTATAGATCGTTATGTTGAACTGGAATAGATGATTGGTTAATAAGAGCTATGATAATGTGAAAATAAGGGTTCCTTCATGTCTGAAGGAGCCCTTATTGTATCTTTCTTGCACACCGAGCGTTCTATATGACCTGTCCGGTTTTATTCCGCCTTCCCTTGAGTTACTCCATGAACGTATGTCTGCCAAGGGGTATCCAGTGCCCCTTGCCCAGGGTTATAGGTGAAGAAATACTCGATGGTATCCCCTTGTTTCACGTTATGGACAGGGTAGGTATAATTACCGTTCGCCGCAGGGGTCATGGCTACGTTCAATTGCACACCGTTATTGACTTTATAATGCAAATCGGCAAAGGTTGCGCCATTGACGTAGAACAACAGATCATCCCCGGTTTTCTTCAATCCCTTTACCTCATCGCCAATGACGATCACGGTGGAAGGAGGAGGTACGACGGTGATCGTGGCGCTGGATGTTTTGTTGCCGTCGGCGGTCGTTGCCGTGACGGTGGTTGTGCCCGGCGTAAGCCCGGTCACGAGGCCACTCTGGCTTACCGAAGCGACTCCGCTATTGGCAGCGGACCATGTTACCTGAGTATTCGTTGCATTGGATGGCGCGACGCTGGCATTCAATTGCGTGGTTTGGCCGACCTCCAGCTGTGCGGCGGCTGGATTCACCGTAACGCCGGTAACCGGTATGTTGCCGGGATTCTGGCCGTTTCCTTCTTTATAGACACGAACATAATCCACTTGCATGGTTGCAGGGATATCGGCCGCATCCGGAGTCCGGCCGCCGTCGAAGTTCCCGCCGACCGCCAGATTCATGATGAGGTAGAACGCCTGGTCGAAAGGCGCGTTCGGATTGTTCGGTGCTGTCGCGGAATACCATTGATCCCGGGTCACTTTAAAGAAGAACTTGCCGTCCACATACCATTTGATGTTGTCCTCTTCCCAGACGACCGAGTATACATGATAGTCGTTTGCGATCGTTTGTCCTTGAGGGAAGTGATACTCGCCCGAAAGATAATGGTTCGCTGGCCAGGTTCCGCCGAAATGAACGGTACCGCTGACCGAGCCAGGCAAACGTCCTCTGGCCTCCATGACGTCGATTTCGCCGGAAGAGGCCCAGACGCCGTATACATTATCTTTCGGCAGCATCCAGAGCGCCGGCCAGATTCCATTGCCTGTAGGCAGCTTGGCACGGAAGTCCACCCGTCCGTATTTGAGCGAAAAATGATCTTTGGTATTGATTTTGCCGGAGGAGTACTGGGCATATCGATTCGGATCTTGCGGGAACGATTTGGGCTCGTTCAAGGCTTTGATATTTAGCTTTCCATCCTGCACAAACACATTTTGCGCATGATCGGTGTAGTACTCGAGTTCCGCATTGCCCCAACCCCATGTATTGGGATCGTCATTAAGATAATATCCTTGTTCATAGCTCCATTTGTTTTGGTCGAGCTGCGTTCCGTTAAATTCATCCTGCCATATGAGATTCATGCCGTTAATGGAAGGATCGCTCGGCGTTCCAAGCGGAATATCCTCCTGGTCGCCGACATCCGGACGGGGAGCATTCGGGTTGCCGATGAAGGTATAAGTGACGAAATTGCTGCCGACATTACCGCCGGCTTGCCCATTCAGCGGATAACCGATGCGGATCTGCATATCCTCTTGAATCGGCTGGAACCACAGCCCATAGATATAATCGGACCAATATCCCCATTGATTGGCGTCGGACATGTTATTGTAGCCGTTCGCCGAATACATGAATCCACTCAGGCCGGAGTTGTCCAAATCCACCCAATTGCCGTTGATCTTAATCTGGTATATGAAATTTCCAAGCTCTGATCCAATCGGCGCACCGCCGTCAATCTTCGGAAGCGGGATGCCGATGGCGCCGCTCTCATTGGCTGTATAAGTCGTTCCATCATAAGGCGTCAGAACATATGAATTTCTTGCGGGCGTATCAAAGTTAATGGTATACACGATGTTGGCCGGAGATGTCTTCGATTGTAGTTTGACGTTGATCGATTCGGTTACGTTAAACCAATAGCCACCGCCGCCATCGGTGAATTGGCCGAAATTTTGATCATAGATCCAGCCGCTTGCCGCATTGTTGTCGATATCGATCCAATTGTTTGTATTAACAGGTTTCACATACACCTTCAAATCATCAGCAACAGCTGCATAGGGGATGGCCGGGTTATTGTTGAAAGTAGGATAGGTGAAGCCGGCACCTCCTGTAAAACTTGCTGTAATTTGTGGACCTTGCGTTGGCGTCATCGCCGTGATGGTTGTTTTGTTGATGTTTTGAAAAACAAGCTGGTATTCCAGTTTGACCCCATTCGTCTTGGAGTACAGCTGAATCTCGGTTGTTGCAGAGAGCGTGAACCAATAGCCTGTAAAACCGCCGTCATTCCAGTGACCCCAGTTCTGGTTATAGACAAAGCTGCCGACGCTGTCGATATCGACCCAGTTGCCGTTTACTTTTACATTGACGCCCAAATCTTGGGCAACATCATTCCAGGTGGCAGAGCCCCCGTTGAAAATAGGCATCACAAACCCGTAACTGGCTTGGCCTACCCCTGATTTCGTGATGACAGGTCCGTCTGCAGCCGAAAAATATGACATCGAGGAGATGGTGGTTCCAGCTGCCGCCTGTACCTTCACAGTTGGCCAGAGGCAGGTACCCGTCAGCATCAAGAGCACCAGCAACAAACTCCATGTCTTTTTCCTAACCAACCTTTTCGTCGTAAAGAATGGCTTCATTTTTTCCCTCCCTGAAAAATATTGGTTCTCCCCAGCTTTAGCAGCATAATAAGAAAGCGCTTACGAAAGGAAGTATCTTCATTCTATCGAATACCTTATTCGGATGAATAGGCGCTATTTTTTGGGTTTTGTCTCATTTTTTCGGATTTATATCAAATGAACTTATGAAAGTAACATTTCTCGGACAACCGTCACAACAATCGGTAGAAGACCAGCGCATGATGGGAATGACTATGATCACATGCCTCGTCAGTCCCCATTTCCGAATGAAATATGGTAAAATTTCGGGGAGAGGTGAAACGCGATGAGCAGAAGATTTATGAAGCCACTAACTTCACCGATTCATTTTCATACCGCAATGCTTGAGGGAACACCGGTAGCTGTTTTTATGGGCCAGGAGATGATCGGAAGTGGAAAGATTGTACAAATTACAAGTTATGTCGTGAAAATCGGCGATGAGTTCTATGTGCGTGAAGCATGCACTTTTAAATATGCGAGCTAAACAGTAGATCAATCGAGTGAACCTGGTGGATTACGCAGAAGACCTGACAAGGTTCAGTTTCAGAGGAATGTACATAGCATGAAGAGAGGAATCTCGGTTCCTAACCAAGGGATCAGCTGGAGAACTTGGAAGGTGCATTTCCTTGGAGCCGGATTATCTGTTCTTTAAGATCGATTTTTTGTGGGAATCCGAGTCTCGTCTAGCGACCGGTTAGAATGAACTTATAGTCATGAATATATTTAACTCAAACAGAGGCAGCCATATAGGACACTTGATGTCCAGGACTGTCTCTGTTTGATGATTCGCTGTCATGGTTTACATTTTTGGCTGATAATTCATCTTAAATCTGTATAGCATTCTTAAGTTCACGTTTCATAAACGGATATCTACAGGTAAAGGTTCATCTTTAAGCGTGATGTATTCTAGGCATGGGCAGCGGTTCTTTGCCAAGTTCGGCCCATACGTATTTGAGCAGCAGCTCCGTCTTTAGCTTTTCATACTCCGGTTCGCTCCAAAGATTGCGGAGTTCGTCAGGGTCGTTGTAAAGATCGAAAATCTCACCATAGGTTTGATTGTAATAGACGGTGATTTTGTAGCGCTTATCCACGTATGTTTTCTGGTGAATGGTCGTCGGTTCATGCCGGAATTCGCATATGACGTGCTGTCTTGCCGCATCTTTGGTACCGAGCCACACCTCCTTTTGATCGACGCCTGTCATGGCGGGCGGAACCGGAATGCCACAGAAGGACAAGAAGGTGGGCGCAAGATCGACCAATGACTGGATGGCATCCGATTGTCTGCCTGCCGGCACCCGCCCCGGATAACGGACAATGAAAGGAAGTTTGATCAGATCCTCGTAGTGAAATCCTCCCTTGGCTTGCAGGCCATGCTGACCGAAGAAGTGACCGTGATCCGTCGTGAAGACGATGATGGTGTCCTCGGCCAGTCCGAGTTCATCGAGTTTGTCGAGGATTCGGCCGATATATTTGTCCATTAGGCTGATCATGCCGTAATAGACGGCGACCAGCTTCTTTTTGTCATGATCCGATAAACGGAATTTGTCGCCATATTCGTAGTAGTGATGGGAACGGTAGCCGTGTATGCCAAACCCAGTCTCCATCAGGTGCGAGAAATCCGGGTTCTCTTCCTGTGTCAGCCCAAAATGAGGGGGATTACGATCATGCTCTCCGGGTACGAGGGATGGAATCGTCAGTTGGTCCGGATCATACATCGTGTCCCATGGCTCCGGAACCAAATACTCTGGATGGGGATCGAAAAAGCTGGCCCATAAAAAGAAATTGTCGCCGGAATTTTTATATTCTTCCAAGCGGGAGTTCGTTCGGTCCGCGATCCAAGCGTTGTAATGATATTTTTCCGGAATGGGCCACTTGTACGTAATCGAAGGGTCCATCGTTCCCGTCGGCGGCAGAAAATAATCCCGCCAATTGTCACAGCCTTGTTTTTCAAGCCATAATGCGTAATGCTGCCCTACATGGGCTTCGTTTGTATGGTTACGCGCAAGTTCGACGTCGTCGAATCCGTAAAAGGGACCTTGGAAATTCCGCCAATATTCCAAATCCTGAAGAATCGGATAGGCTTCGACTGACGGGTACTCCTCGGTGGACTTCAAGGGCTGAAAATGGGCTTTTCCCACCAGCGCAGTCTTATATCCGGCATTCTTAAAGTCCTGGCCCACGGTATGGCGGTCTTCCAAGAGCTGCGTACCCAATGTCCAAGCGCCATGTTGACTTGGATACATGCCCGTAATGATGGAAGCCCGACTCGGCGTACAGGTCGGATTTGGGCAATAAGCCCGGTTGAAAGTTGTCCCCTGATGAACCAGGCGGTCCAGATTCGGGGTAGAAATTTCAGATTGAAAGGCTCCGATCGTATTCCAATGCTGTTGATCGCTCGTAATTAGCAAAATGTTAGGTTTACTCGACAATGTTAATCCCCTCCTTTTATAATACTATTGAATATATAACTATTTTAAAATAGCTTCCTGTTATATATGAGTTGTCATTTTGTTGTGTGTGAATAGAAATAATCGAATAAGCGGAGGGTGAGGAATGCTGCAGGAATATGATTACGAGTTTGCGGATTTTATTTACTATACGCCCGGGGAGCTGGATAAAGAGGGACGCATATGGCCGGTTCGGGGAGGTAGAAGCTTGGCCAAGCCCAACTATAAAGTAGGGCCCAAAAGGATTGAATGTTACAGTCTCCACTTTGTATACGAAGGGATGATCCGGTTTGAATTCGATGGCAAATGGATGGACTTGAAGCAAGGTGATTTATTTTGTCTGTTTCCGGGTCGAACCTATTACTATTACATACTCCCATCGGTTTCACCGCTCCGGATGAGCTGGCTTGCGCTGGATGGCGAAAGGGTCAAGCCCTTATTGGAATTGGCTGGGCTGACTTCGGGCAGTCCGTTTCGGCAAAAAGCAGTTTCCTCCCGTGTCGAGGAATCGGTCGAACATGTGATTGATGCGCTGGCGGGGGAGGAACGATGGAAGCCGGCTGCCACGCTGGAGCTGCAAGGACTTATCTTCAAGCTATTGTCCGGCCTTATCCCCGATACGGCTGTTTCCCCATCGGCAGAACCTTCCGGGTGGATTCATGATTGCTTGGATTTTATGGAGCTTCATGCCACGGAAGGGATATCCGTGCAGCAAGTAGCTGCTTTTGCGGGCGTGCATCGCTCTTATTTCTCCAACATGTTTGCCCATGAGGTAGGAATGCCTCCGCTCAAGTACATTCAGAAAATCCGCATGGACAAGGCCAAAAAACTGCTGCAGGAGACGGACGCAACGGTAACCGAGATCGCACTTTCTCTCGGATATCCCAACTTATATTCGTTCACCAGAGCCTTTAAAATCTATTATCATGTATCTCCGCTGGCCATCCGGAAAGCAAAAAGGGAATAGTTTGTCTAAATCCCATTCTGGGAAGCGTTTGCAAAATCCTATTACGGATGATCGATCAGTAGATTCAAGAAATTCTTATATGAGGAGAACACTCTATGAAACTTATGTTCCTTCGACGCTGGTTCTCACTTCAATGGAGCTTCCAGGGAAAGATTTTTGCCGCATTCGGTCTGATAACGCTTCTATCCATCGTCTCTGTTACCGGCATCGTCTATGTGAATATGCGTGAGACAATCAAGCATAATGCGGTCACTTCAGTATCCGACAGTATAAGGCAGGCGGATGAGTCTTTTAATATTATGCTGGAGGAGATTGACCGATTAAACACGGTGGTCGTGACCAATAAAAATACGGTGATCGATACGATCATGAGCCCGAATGAAGAAATCAGCTATGAGTGGTTCCAGGAACAAAAACGGATTTCGGAATTTCTATCGGGTCTAGTCAACTATAAGCCTTATATTTCACGGATTGCCGTTGTCGGCTTGAACGGGAAAGTATTCTTCACTGGAGGTCCATGGCTGGACCGTACTGTTCTGGGAACACCCATGCTCAATTATATGCTGCTCAATGGATCGCGCCATGCCTATTTCAAACCGGAGGGAACAGCGGATGCCATTACCGTCGGGCGTGAAATTCGTTACAACCGCGAGACTGTTGGCATCGTCATGGTCGATTTGGACTACGATTTCATTAAAAAAACTTACGGGGTAAAACCGACAGCGGATAGCATGTTATATGTTCTTGACGAACAGAACGGGTATGTCTATCAACCCGAATCGACACCCACCTCTTTTACACCCTCCATGGAAACGGTAGTCCAATTGAAACAAAAACTGGCAGGACAAGGCAATGCGGTGGAACAAAAAATCAACGGAAAATCCTACATCGTAGTCAGCCGCCTATCCGACTATACAGGCTGGACCACACTGGCGTTGATTCCGCTTGATTCGCTGCTCAGCGAATCCACCCGAATCCGCAATTTGATGGCTGAGGTGTCGATCATCGTCTTTATCGTCGTTCTGATTGGTTCCCATCAGGTTTCGTCCCGTACCACGCTCAATATTCGGAGGCTCAGATCCATGATGATGCAGGTCAAGGACGGAAATTTATCTTTTCCGAAGCTGGAGATTACGGCCAAGGACGAGATTGGTCAGTTGTATCGCGTCTTTATCAGCATGGTGGAAGAATTGAAGCGGCTGCTCGAAGGGATACGGATTAGCGAGAAGAAGAAAAGGGAGGCGGAGCTAACCGCGCTGCAGGCTCAAATCCGTCCGCATTTTCTATACAATTCGCTCAACACCATCAAATATATGGCTAAGCTGAACGGGGTGCCCAATATCGAAGAGGTGTCGGGCTCATTAATCGAGCTCATGCGGGGCTTACTGGGGAATTCCAACGAATTTATTACGGTGCGGGAAGAACTGGACTACGTGTTCAGCTATATTTCCATCGTGAAATACAAGTATATGGAACCCATTCAAGTACATACGGAAATCGAAGACGACGCCTTGCTGGAATGCAGGGTGTTGAAGCTGATGCTGCAACCCCTCGTCGAGAATGCGATCATGCACGGAATCGGTCCTTCCGGGCATGGGGGCTATGTGCTGATTCGTGTCTATGAGGAGGCTCATGATCTCAGAATCGAAGTAACGGACAACGGCAAGGGCATGACGCGGGAACAAATGGATGCACTGTTGGGGACGGCGGGCACAGAAGAAACTCCTTCACGTTTCTCCAGCATGGGTGTACGCAATACGCATGAACGGATTGTTCGAATGTTTGGCGATCCTAATGGCTTGAAGCTTTACAGTGAGCAGGGACTGTACACGAAGGTAGAGATCCGCTTCCCGAAATTACAAAGGGCGGAAGAATCTGATCAGGAGGTGATCTAATCATGTTTCAGGTATTGCTGGTAGACGACGAACCTTTGATAAGTAATGTGATAAGGACATTATCCAATTGGAAAGAGAATGGCTTCGAGTTATGCGGTGAAGCGTACAACGGCGCGATGGCCTTGGCGATGATTGAACAATCCCCACCCCACATCGCCATTATCGATGTGAATATGCCGGAAATGAACGGCGTGGAGCTCCAGCGAAAGATTCGGGAACGTTTTCCTTCCATGAAGACGATCATGCTTAGCAGCTATGACGATTACGACTATGTGCGCGAGTGCTTGAAGAACGGGGCCGTCGACTATTTGCTGAAGCATCGTTTGGATGAGCCTTCCCTCCTGAACGTCCTGAACAAAGCGGTTCAGGATATGCAGCAGGAGGATCGGATACAGGAAGGTCAGCTCGAGAACAAGCAGATGGCAGAGAAGATGAGGCCCGTACTCATCCGTGAATATATAGCGAACCTGGTGAGGGGGAAGCAGGATACTTCATTTGAGTTTGAAGCGTATGCAAAAGACCACGACTTGTATCCCCATGCGATCAGCTACGCGGCAGCAGCTGTGCAGATCATTCCTTTCCTGTTATTAACGGATTCTTACAGCGATGTACAAACGAACCGGCTGGTACAGCAGGCTGTTGATTTGATGCAGCAGGGTTTGGGAGATATTCAGGAGCGGACAGCCGCTTATGTGGGGAATGGGAGGCTGGTTGTCGTGTTTGCGTTCAAGGAGCGCAGCGAACATGCCGTCGCGAGCGAGGCAAGACGATGGATGAGCAAGCTGCAGCATTCGCTTGAGCTGCTCCTAAACCTGAAATCCAGCTATGCGCTTGGACATCCTTGCGGCAGCTTGTCGCAGCTTGGAGCCAGCTACAGCTCAGCTGAGCAGGCTCTTGATACTTCTCCCTCCGCGGAGCTGTCCGCCCTTAATTCCTACTCCGAACCATCGATCCAAGCCGAAGGGACGCTTCAATCACATGCGCATAATCTACGCGTTTCTCTGACGATCGAGGAGCAGAAGCAGCTGCTCCTCTCTATTGAAAGTTGGGACAAGGAAGGGATACACCATCTGATCGCTTCCGTGTTTATTTCTCTTCGCAATGTTCCGATTCATTCCCATACGGTGAAAATGATCGTCAGCGAGCTCCTGCATACCGGTGATAAGGCCCTGAAGAAATTGATGCCGATGTCTTCGACGGAAACTGCGATGGACGAACTGCCTTCACGCAGCGATTTGGGAAGGATTGGCAACATGCCCGAGCTGGAGCAATGGCTGCAATCCTACTATGCAAGCTTGCTGAAGCTGCTAAAGCAGCAGCATGCTGCCGGCCCTTATTCCCGGCATGTGTCGCAGGCGATTCATTTCATCCTGGAGAAATATCAGGGATATATCACATTGGAGCTGACGGCAGGCGCCATCGGTCTGAATCCCTCATATTTAAGCCGAATCTTCAAAGAAGAAACCGGTTCGACCTTCTCCGAATATGTCAATCGGGTCCGGATCGATGCGGGCAGGAAGCTGCTGGAGAGCGGTCAGTATTCCGTCAAACAAATCAGCAGTCAAGTGGGCTTCGCCACGTACAACTATTTTTTCAAGGTATTCAAGGAAATGAACGGGATGACGCCGCATGCATATATGAGCAGCTTGGGACGAAACACCGGGAATGAAACCGTAAAATAAGTAGAGTAAATAGTCATATTATTAGAATTTACCGTCATGGCAGGTGAATTATAATACTCATTAGCACCTTGGGAAACGCTTACACCGTTGATTCGGTAAATAAAAAAATGGAGGTCATAGATTCATGTTTAAACACTGGGGAAGATATGCGATTAGTACCATGCTCGTTTCCACGATGGTGCTGTCGGGGTGCAGTTCCAATTCGGGTACGGGGAAAGAGGGTACATCAGCCGCAAAGTCCGAAAGCGTCGTCAATGAAAGTGGATTTCCGCTAACCAATGAACCGATCAAGCTTTCGATGTTCACCCGAATTGCCCCCTTAAACGGGCCATTCAAGGATATGCCGGTTTTCCAGGATTACGAGAAGATGAGCAATGTGCAGGTGAAATTCACCGAAGCACCGACCGATGGTTTCCAGGAGAAGAAAAACCTGTTATTCGCGTCCAATGAGCTGCCTGATGCGTTTTACCGTTCGGCAATTACGCCGCTTGAGGCGACCCAATTCGGATCGGTGGGCCAACTGATCCCACTGGAGGAGTTAATCGATAAATACGCTCCTAATTTAAAAAAACTGATGGATGAATATCCGGAAATACGCTCGGCTATCACGACGCCGGAAGGCCATATTTACGCGATTCCGGGAATCGTTACATTGGCTGCGGCGCGCACGGATAAGAAGTGGATCAATCAGGCGTGGCTAAAGAAGCTGAACCTGAAGGAACCGGAGACGACAGACGATTTGTATCAGGTCCTCGTTGCTTTCCGGGATCAGGATCCGAACGGCAACGGGAAAAAGGACGAAATTCCAATGACCGCCCGCACCGTGCTATCGGTTGTCAACATGATGAGCGGATCGTTTGGCCTGGATCAGCAGCTCGGCTATAATATCAATCTTGAAAACGACAAAGTAAAGATTTGGATGGGCAGTGAGCAGAATAAAGAATTGCTGATGTATCTGAACAAGCTCTATAAGGAAAAGCTGCTGGATCCCGAGTTGTTCTCACAGAAGGAAGCGCAATATTTGGCCAAGCAGGGGTCGGGAAATGCAGGGTTCTTCTTCGACCAGACGAACAATAGTTTCTTGACTATTGCGGACCAGTACGAAGGAATTGCACCTCCGGCAGGTCCGAACGGAGATCGATTGCAGGCACAGGCGTCACCGGTACCGCGTGATTTCGGAGCCTTTGCTATTACTTCCGTCAACAAATATCCGGAAATCACCATGCGCTGGATCGATTATTTCTACAGTGACGAAGGTTCAACCTTACTGCGGTTTGGCAGAGAAGGCGAACATTATGAGATCAAGGACGGAATTCCGGTTTATAAGGAAGACTTCCTAAAAACAGATAACCAACCGAAAATCACGCCATATGCCGGAGGCGGCGCACCTCACCTCATTAGCGAAAAGGTTGCCTCTTATATCAACCCGCCTCAAGTACAAGAAGCACAGAAGAAGCTGGATCCATACATGCCTAAGGTCCGCTATGCTTCTCCAATGTTCGACGAAAAGACCGCACAAGAAGTTAACATCTTGCGCAACGATATTGACAAGTATTACGAGGAACAGAGCACGAAATTTATTGCCGGCGCGCTCAGCTTTGATAAATGGGGCGAATTTCAAGACACGCTGAAGAAGATGAACCTCGACAAGCTGGAGCAGTTGTACCAAGAAGCCTATGACAAAATGAAGAAATAACGATCCGTCTTTATTGAAGGAGTAGATTGTGATGAAGAGCGCGCTTATCCAGGCGGCTCCCTCTCCCAAAAGTCATTTGGGGCGGGGGGGCCGCTTATGGAGACAAATGGCCAAACGGTACGACCTGTATCTCATGCTGCTTGTGCCGATTGTCTGGTATTTGATCTTTCACTATGGTCCGCTTTACGGGCTGCAAATTGCATTCAAAAATTTCAATCCGGCAAAGGGAATTGTCGGCAGCAGTTGGGTAGGATTTGACCATTTCGAACGTTTCTTTGATTCGTATTATTTTGGAAGGCTCCTGTGGAATACGTTATCGATCAATCTGTTCTCCCTGTTGATCGCCTTCCCGATACCCATCATACTGTCGCTGATCAGCAATGAAATCGGCAGCAAAAAATTCAGCAAATCGCTGCAAAATATTACGTTCATTCCCCACTTTATTTCTGTAGTCGTCATTGTGGGTATTTTGAACGTATTCCTTTCTCCCACAACAGGACCAATCAATACGCTGATCGAGGCCTTCGGAGGAACGCCGATTCGTTTCCTGGAGGAAGCCGGCTGGTTTAAGACGATATTTATCGGGTCGAATATATGGCAAAACATGGGGTGGCAATCCATCATCTATATTGCGGCGCTCAGCGGGATCAATCCGCAGCTGTATGAGGCAGCCAAGATGGACGGAGCTTCCAGGCTGCGGCGCATTTGGCATATTTCCGTGCCGGGTATCGTTCCCGTCATTGTCATTATGCTGATCCTGGACATCGGACATTTCATGGATATCGGCTTTGAGAAGATTCTGTTGATGCAAAATAATTTGAATCTTGAGTCAAGCGATGTGATTTCCACCTTTGTCTATACGACCGGTATTCTCAAGGGAGAGTATAGCTACACCGCCGCGATCGGCTTGTTCAACTCGGTCATCAATCTGATATTGCTGCTGCTTGTCAACCGGTTTGCGCGCAAAACATCGGAGACGAGCTTATGGTAAAGGGGGAAAACGCGCTATGTTCAAACAAGCTTCCATAAGCAGAACATCGGATGATCGGGTATTTGATGCGATCGTGTACGCGGTAGCTGCGGTAATCATTGTCGTTGTGCTTTACCCGCTGATTTTCGTGGTCAGCGCTTCGTTCAGCGATCCGGCGAAGGTATTGAACGGGGAGGTATGGCTGCTGCCGAAAAACGTATCTTTGGATGCTTATGCAAATATTTTGCACAACGGAAAGATCTGGACGGGATACGGAAATACGATCATCTACACGGTGGTCGGGACGGTCGTGAATATGATTTTGACCATATTGGCGGCATATCCACTATCAAGACCAGATCTTCCGGGGCGAAAAGTGTTGATGGTGATCATCACGCTTACCATGTTTTTCGGCGGGGGGCTCATCCCTACTTATTTGCTCGTCAAAAATTTGGGGATGCTCAATACCATGTGGTCTTTGATTGTTCCGGGAGCGATCTCCACATACAACTTGATCGTCATGAGAACCTATTTCCAATCCAGCATTCCCTGGGAGCTCCAGGAAGCTGCCCATATTGATGGTTGTTCGAATTGGCGGCTGCTTCTCAACATTATACTGCCATTGTCCAAGCCCATCCTGGCGGTTATGGTTCTGTTCTATGCGGTTGGACATTGGAATTCGTTTTTTAATGCACTCATCTATATTCGCGACGAAGGCAAGTATCCACTTCAGCTCGTTCTACGGGAAATTCTGATGATCAGTCAAACCGACGCCGTGGACGGCAATGTTGGACTGGAAAATAAAGTCCTGCTTGCCGAGAGCATCAAGTACGCGGTCATCATCATTTCCAGTTTACCAATATTGATCATGTATCCTTTTGTGCAGCGCCATTTTGTTAAAGGCGTCATGATCGGATCTATCAAAGGTTAGCACTTATTCATAGACATCTTGTATGAAATAACGACTCTTAATTTTTTACCAACGGAGGTTTACTGTGCAGACAAACGCGAAGATTACAATCGACTGCAGCCGGAAAGACGGGCATACCATTAACCCTTACCTATTCGGGCATTTTGTAGAGGACATCCGGGACCATATGGAAGCGATGCTTGCCTATCCTTTGAAGGACATGGATTTCGAGAGCGAAAGGACCGGAATAGAAGAGATATCCGGGAGCTGGGTTTCCTTTACGAACGGTAGAAATACGAAATATGCGCTGGAAGCACCGGCACCAAGGCACTCAGGCCGCGCAGAGCGCATCCGTATTCTGAGCGATGATGAGGCCTATGCGGGTATTGCGCAGAAGGTAGCGCTAAAGGGACCGATAGATTACACGGTCCAAATTGTCGCACGGGCCTCCGTCGAGCTCCGTTATCTGATCGTGGATGCGGTTGATCGGCGTACAGAGGAGCTTCTCGGCCGTGCGCGCATTGATCTGAGCAGCCATAATTGGCAGGAATGCGAAGCGAGCTTGTCTATCTCCCGGGCTTGTTCCGACGCTGAGCTTAGGGTCTATATTCCGGCAGACCATCCTAGGTGGATCGATCATGTATCGACTGGCATGCTTTGGCTTGATCATGTATCCCTGCTCCCAGCAGACAGCATCGGCATGGTGAAGCGTGAGGTCATCGACATGACCCGGAACCTTAATGCGGGAATGATGAGACTCGCGGGTAATTACATCAGCGCCTATCATTGGGAGCATGTTGTTGGTCCGGTTCTTGAAAGACCGGTTATGTACAACGAAGCTTGGGGAGGATGGACCAGCAAGTATTTCGGCACGGACGAATTTATCCGGTTTTGCCGGGAGCTGCAAGTCGAACCACTCATCTGCGTCAACGACGGATCCGGTACACCGGAAGAAGCCGCACGGTGGGTAGAATATTGCAATGGCAGCATCGATACCCCGATGGGAGCACTCCGTGCGGCGAATGGTTATCCTGAGCCGTACAATGTCCGGTACTGGGAGATCGGCAATGAAGTGTGGGGCCAGTGGCAGGTTGGCACCTGCTCCGCAGACCAGTTCGCCGAGCGCTGTAAGTTATTCGCACAGGCGATGAAGGAAGTTGATTCCGCGATCGTGCTTTTGGCCTGCGGACATACCGATCCGGAATGGAACAAGCCGGTACTCGAACGGGCTGGTGAACATATCGATTATTTGACGATGCATTTATATCACGGCTTCAATCGTTTTGGAATGAACCGGGATACGCCCGCAGATGAACGCTATAAAGCAATCGTCTCTTTTCCCGAATGGACCCGCGACGATATTGGGCAAACGGCGGAACTTATTCGCGCGAATCCGAAGCACAGCCATGTGAAATTGGCCGTCACCGAATACAACACCATGTACTACCCGAATACGATCCGAAAGGGACTTCCGGACGAACACACCCTGGGTGCGGCTGTCGCCAATGCCGCCAACCTGAACGAAATGCTTCGCGCAAGCGATATGGTGCACATTGGCAGCTTTTCCGATCTTGTGAACGGCTGGCTCGGAGGATGCATACGGGTAGGCGATTATTATGCCGATCAATATTGCGGCAAAGAGAACGGCTGGAGCGGACTCCCACTCACCGTGTACGGAACTCCGACCTATGAAGTGTTAAAGCTCTACGCCAATCGGGACATCCGGCGAATCCTTCCGGTCGATACGGTGTGCAGCACCTACTCCATACAGTCGCCGAAGCAGACGAGAATCGAACTTGAAGCTCTTCCCGATCTGGACGTTACGGCATGCGCGAACGAGGATGGGAGTATCCTCACCCTATTTATCGTGAACCGCAGCCTGCAGGAGGTGACGGCCGAGCTTGACTTGCATTCGTTAGAGTATACCGGGGACACCCGCTTATACGAGATTACGGGGGATTCCTACGAAGATATCAATTCCGTCTTCGAACCGGATCTGATCACCTGCACGTCACGTACGGTTCCCGTATCGGCATGGCAGCAAGGGTACCCATTACGGGCAACATCCGTATATGCAGTCGAAATCAAAGCACAGCATGGATCAGGAGGCAAAGTATGACAACCAAAGCATATACCAAGGACTATCCCAGACCGCAATTCGTTCGCGAGAATTGGCAGAATTTGAACGGAGAGTGGAGCTTTCGCTTCGATGACCAAAATCGGGGGGAGAGCGAGAATTGGCAGGAGAATTTTGATGGAACACATACGATTACCGTACCTTTTTCTTACGAGACGCAAGCCAGCGGGATCGGAATTGAAGAGTTTCATCCGCATGTCTGGTACCGTAATTCGATTCATATCCCGAAAGAGGCCGAGGGCAAGCGGACGATCTTGCATTTCCAAGCAGTCGATTATGTGGCCAAGGTATGGGTGAATGGAGCAATGGTCGGCTCTCACCAAGGTGGTTACGCGGCTTTTTCTTTCGATATTACCCCTTATCTGGTTTTCGGAGCCGACAATCATATCACGGTAAAAGCGGAAGACAGCAGCAGCTGCACTCAGCCCCGAGGCAAACAGCGCTGGACCAAGGACAATTTCGAATGCTTTTATGTTCAAACAACCGGAATATGGCAAACCGTTTGGCTTGAATACGTGGAGGAGCAGAGCCTTGACTCGGTGAAAATAACACCGGATGTGGACCGCTCCATCGTCCGCTTCGATTATCAGGTGAACGGTGTGGAGGCGGCTGACGATTTGAGGCTTGAAGCCATCGTTACATTGAAGGGAAAGCCGGTAAAGCGGGTCAGCCTGATGATCGACCGCCCGTGTCTGACGGTCGAGGTCGACTTGATCCATGAAGCGAACGGACCGTGGAAGAAATCCCTCTGGTCGCCGCAGAATCCGAATCTATATGACGTGGAATTCGTGCTGTACGCGGATGGGCAGGTGAAGGACAGGGTTTTTTCCTATTTCGGAATGAGAAAAATTTCGATTGAAAAAGGAAAGGTGCTCCTGAATAACGTACCGATTTATCAGAGGCTGATCTTGGATCAGGGATACTGGACGGAAAGTCATTTAACGCCACCGAATGAGGAAGCTCTCATTGAGGATATCGACAAAATTCTGGAGATGGGTTACAACGGCGTACGCAAGCATATGAAAATCGAAGATGCTCGTTTCCTGTATTGGTGCGACGTAAAAGGCCTGCTGGTATGGTCCGAAATGGCTGCAACTTTCGAATTTCATGACCGTGCAGTCGAGGCGTTTACGAAGGAATGGCTGGAAATCGTCCTTCAGCAGTATAACCATCCCAGTATTATCACTTGGGTTCCATTCAATGAGTCATGGGGCATCGCGTCTATCCTTCATGATCAAAGACAGCAGAAGTTTACCGAAGGCATCTATCATTTGACCAAATCGATCGATCCGTATCGGCCGGTGATCACGAATGACGGTTGGGAACATACCGTTTCGGATATTCTGACTTTGCATGATTACGTTGAGACCGGGGAGGGATTTTTGAGGCGCTATGCGAACAAAGAGGCCATCTTAAGTAATGAAACGACTTGCAATCACTGGAAGTACGCTTTTGCCGATGGGTATGGATACCGGGGGCAGCCGATCATGGTGACGGAATTCGGCGGAATCGCATATCAATCGGACACAGGCTGGGGTTACGGCCATCAAGTGGCTTCGGATGAGGATTTCGTGAAGCGGTTCGAAGGTCTTACTCGGGCGATCAAAAGCGTGGATGATATTTGCGGCTACTGCTATACGCAGGTGACCGACGTTCAGCAGGAAATCAACGGCCTTCTGACGGAAGACCGCAAACCGAAAATCCCATTGGACAAAATTAAAGCGATTAATCTAGCATAAGATCACTTCAAACAACAAGAGCCAAGCAGCTTAGTCAGCTATTGGCTCTTGTTGTTTGATCCTCTAATTTTTTGGCATGGCAATACATCATACATGTGTCCTAAGGCATTGATCAAACATTGAAATGAATCAGGAGGGAATGAAAAATGAGAAAACTTCGATGGCTGTTCCTGTTGACGTTTACGTTTTCCCTGATGACATCCGTACCCACGACATCTTCGGCATATCAAAACCCGAGATCCTTGCCTGACGAGTGGGAACAGTATGGACTCGGAGATCCTTACGTGCTGAAATTTAACGGTTATTATTATTTGTACGTGAGTACGAGAGACACGGACGACGGCGTCAAAGTGTGGAGTTCGCGGGACATGGTCAATTGGTCTTACCGCGGACTTGCTGCCAGCGACCCGATTACGCACGGGGCATACGCCCCTGAGGTTATCTATTGGAACGGCATGTTCTATATGTACACATCCCCTGCCGGGAAAGGTCATTATATACTGAGCAGCACAAGTCCTACCGGACCGTTCAATGTCGTGACCGGCAATCTGGGAAAAACCATCGATGGCCATGTGTTTATTGACGATGACGGTTCCCTCAGTTTCTATCATGCCGGACAAGGGCGCATCGATGCAGCCCCTATGAGCAGCCCTACTTCGATCGGAGCCAGCTCGACGACAGGAGTTGGCATGGGAGGATGGACCGAGGGAGCGACCGTCTTCAAACGCAATGGAAAATACTACATGACCTATACCGGCAATCACGTGTTCAGCAAAGGTTACCGGGTAGATTATGCGGTCAGCACGACAGGGCCGCGATCCGGATATGTGGCCGATAGCCTGAACCCTGCATTAATCAGCACGGAGGGTCAGACGGTAGGTCTCGGTCACAATACGGTGGTCCTCGGTCCCAATTTGGATACGCATTATATGATTTATCACAATTTGGAAGGCCCCGGTGTTATCGGACCGCTGCGTCATTTGAACATGGACCGGATCGTATGGAACAACGATAAGATGATCGTACAGGGTCCCACCACGACGCCGCAGCCTGATCCGGAAATGCCCGCTTTTTACGATTATTTCGACCGTACGACCATTGGAAGCCGTTGGGCCAATGTGAACGGTGGCAATTGGGGCATCTACAATCAACAGTTAATGTGGCAGAATACGCTTGGCAGCACGACATGGTATAAACAAGTCACTTCCTTGGCCAGCCAATCCGACTATACGGCTGAATTCAATATGAAAGAGATGCAACGCGGCACTTCCGCAAGTCCGAGATACGGCGCTACCTTCTCGTATACGGATGAGAACAATTACGGTGTAGCGATGCTGAGTTCGAAAAACAACCGCCTAGCGACGTTCTTCCGGATCAATGGAGTGGATCAAGCCTGTCAGACGTTCGACTTGCCCGCAGGTTTTGATTATTCGAAGTGGCATACGATCCGAATTGAAAAAGCTGGATCTACGTTTAAATATTATGTGGATGGGATGCACAAGGGGACGCGAACCGCCAATTTAGGAGCGGGCAAAATCGGTGAGTTGACGGAAGATACGCATGCGGATTTCGGCTTCGTCGCCTTTAGCAATGATGTGAACGGAAGCAGTGCGTGGGAAGCGTATAAACCGATACCTGGCACGATTGAAGCGGTGCATTATATGAAAGGGGGCGAAGGAACCGCCTATCATGACACAACCGCGAACAATATCGG
Source organism: Paenibacillus dendrobii (assembly GCF_009807035.1). Taxonomy (GTDB): domain Bacteria; phylum Bacillota; class Bacilli; order Paenibacillales; family Paenibacillaceae; genus Paenibacillus_AQ; species Paenibacillus_AQ dendrobii. Next base: position 812,803 of record NZ_WUBI01000001.1, on the reverse strand, counting down.
CGGTGCTTACCGTACCGATGCCGCCGATATCCGCCTGAACAGCGAAGGACTGTTTAATTTAGGCTGGAATCAAACCGGCGAATGGTATAAATACAAAGTGAATGTGGAATCAAGCGGCTACTACGACATCGATTTCCGGATGGCGACCACGATGAGCGGAGTCCAAATCCGGGTCTGGGACGGAACGACGGATTTAACGGGAATCATTGACGTTCCGAGCACTGGAGACTGGGATAACTGGCGGATCGTATCGAAGAAAGGAGTCTATCTGAAGGCCGGTCAGCGGGAGCTCAGGGTTGAATTCGTAAATGGAGAAGCCGATTTCTCCAGAATGACGTTCCAGAAGAATGCGGCCGTCACGCCTATGAGCGAACATTTCAACGACGGCAACGATGACGGGTGGACGCGTTTCGAGGGAACTTGGGCGGTGGAGAACGGTGAGTACAGTTCAGGCAGCTCAGGCCCGGCCAAGTCCACGATCGGAGACGCGCGGTGGGCGGATTATACGGTGGAGTCCGACATCAAGATGATCGATTCCGGGGGCGACGGGGGAATGCTTGTTAGAGTATCCAATCCTTCCCACGGCACCGAACGCGGCCAGAACAACTATGATGCTTTTCAGGGATACTACGCCTACTTAACGACAAGCGGGGTAAACCTTGGCAAAATGAGTTATAGCTGGACCTTGCTCAAAGGATCGGCGCAGTCCTATTCTACGAATACGTGGTACCATATGAAAGTCGTGGTTAGTGGCAACAACATTAAAGTATATGTCGATGATATGGCTGCACCAAAAATCGACTACACGGACAACAGCCTGAATCCCTTCACGCATGGCAAAGTGGGCGTCAGGACGGCAAACAAGCACACGCATTTCGATAACTTCTCGGTATCCCCGTAACGAGGGAGAGGGAAAAGAGATTTCCAACATTAAAACACTCAAAGCCCGTAATTTCGAGCTTTGAGTGTTTTTTGTGCAATAAGAAGCATGCTTCGAAAACAGAACCTATGGAACGGAGGATCATGGGTCCCGTTGCATTCGGCGCGGACTTCATTCATTAAGCTGTACGGAAGCGGTTCGATGATGTCGCAAGGAGGCGACCCGGGCGTTCGCATTTTGGAGGAAGATGAGATCAGGGAAGCGGGTCATTCATTCGATAAAGGATTCGCCGGATCGTGAGATCAAGACGCCCCAAGTGTTGATACTTTAAAATTCCCCTGGGAAGTGCGATGCCAGCGCAAGGCACTCGACATGGGCCGGATAAGTTCGTCGTTCTATGAATAAAACACTGCGATCTCCATTGGAGAAGCGTAGTGTTTTATATATAGAAGGTATATTCGCTGATAATCCGGTTTCGCAATGGACCTTTATGATGAAGGAAAAGCTATTCATGTAGAGCTCCGGTTTAGGAAATATCAACAAAAGTATATCGATGTCATGAAAAGCCTCTTCTGGATTATGGGAAATGGCTCTTATGATAGACAGTAATAATTGCCATTTCACTTAACGAAATGAGGTTGAGAACATGAATACTGGGCAACGCTTGAAACCGGGAATCTCTATTTTTGCAGCACTGGTGCTAGTATTCTCGATTGTTTTTTCATCGTATCCGCCAGCAGCTCACGCTTACGCCGAAGAAAGCGTCAATGAATCCTCTCCGCCTTCTATAGAGGAACCGGCAGCCGATGAACAAACGGATTTGCAGCAAACAGTCGTTGACGCCACTTATTCTGAAACCGCTTTATCCGAAGCGGGAAAGGAAAACTATGCTTTGAAAAAGCCTGTCAAGGTCTCCGGCAACGAAGTAGACTACGGATTGTTTCCCGAATATGCCGTAGACGGGAACATGGGCACGCGCTGGTCATCGGCTAAGACGGACGACCAGTGGTTCGTCGTAGATATGGGCGAAACGAAGAATATCGGCCAGGTAGCCATTCACTGGCAAACACCAGCCAAAACGTATAAAATCTACACTTCGGTCGACGGCGAGCATTGGGATAACATCAGGAACGACGATGGTTTGATCGACTGCAGCGGAGGAAAGGACGTGCTTGATTTTCCGAGCAGACCGGCGAGATTCGTAAAATTCCAAGGGGTGGAACGAGCTCCGGTCGAAGGCATTTATTATGGTTATTCCTTTTATGAGTTTCAAGTGTTTGAAGAGGACCCTATCGCGAAAATCATCCAGGGCATCACCGGTCTTGAACCGATTGCCAAAGGACAAACCGAGCTTACGCTGCCCGATGTTTCCTCCGGGTACCGCGTATCCGTCTATGGTAGCGATGCGATGCCTGTGATCGATAAAGATGGCGTCATTCATGCGCCGTTAGTGGATCGCAAGGTCCATGTCATACTGCAGGTGCAGAATGAGACGAAACCGGAAGATAAAGGCATAACGGCCTCTTTCGAAGTGACGGTACCCGGTATCTATTTGCCCGCGGCAGACCGGAATCCGGAGCCAAGGGTCATCCCATCCCTCAGGGAATGGGTAGGGGATACCGGACAGTTCAAGCTAACGCCAACTTCAAACATTGTATTTCGGGATGCTACTTTGCAAACGACCGCAGACATGCTTAAGGAGGATTTGAAGGATGTCAGCGGTTTGGATTTGGAGACCTATCAAGGCTCGCCATCGAACGGGGATATCTATCTAACCCTTGATTCTTCATTGAACTATCTGGGAACCGAAGGATACGTGCTTGATATCAATGATTACGTGTCCATTGCGTCGCCAGCCGAAAAGGGGGTCCTATGGGGAACGCGCTCCGTTCTTCAAATTCTGAAGCAGGATGCCGGGCATGATCAGCTACCGAAAGGGTTATCGCATGATTACCCCAAATACGAGACCCGGGGGCTCATGATCGACGTGGCACGAAAGTTCTATACGATTGATTTTTTGCGCGAATACGTCAAAATGCTGTCCTGGTATAAAATGACGGACTTGCAAATTCATTTGAATGACGATGTGGGAGCGCCTTTATCGGACGGCAAACGTTCCGCCTTCCGTTTGGAGAGTGACCGGTATCCAGGTTTAGCAAGCCAGGATGGTTATTATACGAAGGAGGAGTTCCGCGATTTGCTGCGGCTGGGCCGCAAATACGGTGTCAACATTATTCCCGAGATCGATACGCCGGGTCATTCGCGTGCTTTCACCACCTACGACCCGGCGCTTGGCAAAGACAGCTTCCTCGACATTACGAAGCCGGCCGCAACCGAATTCATCACGAATTTGTTCGACGAATACATCGAAGGATACGGCAGCGACAAGGAGCCTACGTTCCTGGGTCCGGACGTGCATATCGGAACGGATGAATATGCAGGCGGGTCGAACGAGGATTTTCGCAAGTACATGGATACGCTGATTCAGCATATCAACGACAAAGGGAAGCATCCCTACGTTTGGGGAGGGCTCAAGCAGTTTGCCGGCACGACGCCGGTAAGCAACCAAGCGACCATGGCGATTTGGTATGAACCCTATGAAGGCCCGCAGCAGGCGATAGACGAAGGATACGATATCATCAACACGGATACCAACTATATGTATCTTGTGCCGAGGCTCTATCGGGATTACCTGGATACGCCGCTGCTGTATCGGGAATGGGAGCCCGTCAAATGGCTCGGCGTCACCTTGCCGTACGGTCTTCCGCAGCTGAAAGGTGGCATGTTCGCGTTATGGAACGATATTTCTTATGCCTCCGGCATATCGATGGACGATTCCCATGCGAGGATGCTCCCGGCCATGCAGGTACTTTCCGAAAAAATGTGGCAGGGGTCTCGGGATGGAGCCGAATATGAGGCATTCATGAAAGCGGCCTCGACCATCGGGGATGCACCCAATACCGATCTTTCGCACCGAATCGACGTCGATAATCCAGATGGAAACGTCATCAGCTACCCGTTCGAGAACGGACTTCAGGATGCTTCGGGCAATCATATGGATGGAGCAGCGACGAATGTAACGCTGGAAGTAGGCAAATACGGAAAAGGCGCCGCGTTTCACGGCGGCCAGAGCTATATTCAAACGCCGCTGAACCCGCTGTGGTTCGGCTGGACGGTATCGATGTGGATCAAACCGGATGCGGATAACCCGGATGATGCCGTGTTGATGGAATCCCCTAACGGTACGATTAAGCTAAAGCAGGGGAAAACCGGGAAGCTGGGTTTCTCGAAAGAGGGATACGACAGCGTATTTCAATATGAGGTCCCGGAGAACCGCTGGACACATATTCTGTTGACCGGCAATCAAATCGGCGTGTCGCTCTATGTGAACGGTAACGAGTACGCGGAAAAGCTTGGACAGCCGGTACCGCTGATCCAAACGCTGGTGCTGCCCGCCGGAAAAATCGGAAGCGACACGAATGCATTCAAGGGCGTGATCGACAATTTCCAGATTTATAATCGCTACACGCCGCTGCTGGATGTCAATAATTTCGCGCTTCAAGCCACGGCGGAATCATCCCCGCTGGAAGCGGACGTATTGACGCCGGATAAAGCGATCGACGGCAATCTTTCGACCCGCTGGTCCAGTGCGTACGATGACGCTTCCTGGATGATCATCGATCTCGGTCATTCCCGGAAAATCAATAAAATCAATATTGCCTGGGAGACGCAGGCGGAAAAGTTCAAGCTCCTGGTTTCTCAGGATAAGCAAACTTGGACCAACGTGAAACCATACGACGAGATTCTCCGGTCCAATGGGAAACTGGATACGATTGACTTCGATCCGATCGAAGCCAGATACGTGAAATTTCAAGGCGTGGAGCGTCGTCCCGTAGGCGATACCAAATATGGCTATTCGATTTATGAGCTGGAAGTGTACGGCGATGATTTGATGGTGTCGTATAATGAAACGATGCATCTGGCGGAACAATTGCTCGCATCGGGAAAGGGTGATCCTGCCCTCCGGAGTCAGCTGCTTACCATGCTGGACAGATATCCTTATCAATTCGAGGCTGTCACCGAAACGCTGAAAGACCTGGTATCCCGGTTAAAAGCTTCAATCGAGGAAAAACCGACCGATCCTGAAGCACCGAACGGTGGCACGGCCGGTAGCGGCGGAGGAGGAACTTCCGCAAACGTAGACGAAGCCGAAATCTCACTGAACGCCGGTAAGCCCGGCATATTAACGTTAGGCGACCGGGTCACCATCCAGATTCCGGCGGATGCAGTGAAGACACCGGCGCGCTTGCGCATTCGAAAGCTGGAGGATACCGATCCCATTATGAATGACAAAGCCGGAGCCATCAGTCCTGAATACGAACTGACGTTAAATCCAGGCGGCAGTTTTGAAAAAGCAGTCCGCATGTCGATGTCCTTCGACATCCGTAACCTTGGAGCGAATCAGAAGGCATCCATCTTATTCTATGACCCTTCATTCAAGAAGTGGGTCGAAGTCGGTGGGACGGTATCCGCAAGCATTATCCAAGCGGACGTTATGAAGACCGGCATCTATGCGGTTTTTGCGGTAGCGGCTGAGACTGTCCAGCCGAAATCAAGTACGTTCACCGACACGGCCCGCCACTGGGCTGCAGCCGATATTGTAAAAGCCGTTCAGCTTGGGATCGTAACCGGTTATCCGGATGGTACGTTCCGGCCCGGCGGAAAGGTGACGCGGGCGGAATTTGCAGCCATGTTGGCCAGAGTCCTTAAGCTGCAAGGAAGCGGCAGCTCTGTTACCTTTAAGGATGCTGGCGCAATCGGAGATTGGGCACGAGAAGCCATCGCGCAAGCGGTAAAGGCCGAAATCGTTAACGGCTACGAAGACGGAACGTTCAGGCCGAACGCCTTCATACGGCGCGATGAGATGGTTGCGATGGTAGCGCGCGCATTAGATCTGGAATCAGACGAGGGAAGCCAAGCCAAAACGGCATTTGCAGATGACGCATCCATTCCCTCCTGGACAAAAAACGCGATCCAGGCTGTAGCCATGCAAGGGTTGATCCAAGGCCGGAGCGGCAACCTGTCCGTCGCACACGAAACGGCTACCCGAGCGGAAGCGGTGACGATCATGCTAAAAGCCGCTGACTACCATTCACGTTAAAAAACGTCATAAAATGAGAAGGCTGCCGATCTTTCGGCAGTCTTGTTTTGATGGGAATAGGGGCTAAGCATTGCACCGACGCCCAAAGAGGCATCATTGCGTTTGCATTGTTTGAATTATAGCAATGAAAATAAAAAATATCCAAAATATAGATTGATTAGTTGATAGTATCCAGTTTATAATGAAGTTGCAAAATAATGTAAGCGTAATCATTTCACTGAAAACGATTTAGTCAACCATGAATGGCTACATAGATTCGTAAAATGAAACCCGTTCGAAAGAGAGGTGAATTAAGTTCAAGAGACCCGTACTAGTATAGAAAAGCATATTTTTGCCTTATGCAGCCGTGATTTTCTAATCCAAATTTAGGAGGGAACAGGATGCGAAGAAAAGGAAAGATGCTTTGCCTGATAGTGCTGTTCAGTCTTTTGATTGCCATGATGCCTGCTAACATCACAAATGCGGCTCCGACATGGAATTTGGTATGGAGCGATGAATTTAACGGAAACTCTTTGGACAAGTCCAATTGGAAAACGGAAATCGGCACTGGCACCGGCGGATGGGGCAACAACGAGCTGCAGTATTACACGGACCGGCAGGAGAATGTGCAGGTAACGGGTGGAAATCTGGTCATTACCGCTCGCAAAGAAGCCTACGGTGGGATGAATTATACGTCAGCCCGTATTAAAACACAGGGTCTGCATAGCTTTACGTATGGAAAGATCGAAGCACGGATCAAGTTGCCGTCGGGGCAGGGATTATGGCCGGCATTTTGGTTGCTGGGATCGAATATCGATTCCGTGGGATGGCCCAAGAGCGGAGAAACGGACATTATGGAACGGGTCAACAACAATCCTTACGTAAATGGTACTGTACACTGGGATGCCAACGGACAAGCCGATTATGGACAGGTATCCGGAAACATTGATTTTTCCCAATATCATGTGTACAGCGTTGAATGGGATTCCAAGTACATCAAATGGTTCGTTGATGGCCAGCAGTTTAACGCTTTCTACATCGAAAACGGTACAGGTAACACCGAGGAATTCCAGCGGCCGTTTTTCCTGCTGCTGAATCTGGCAGTCGGCGGCAATTGGCCGGGCAGTCCCAATAATTCTACGCAGTTCCCGGCCCAAATGCTCGTCGATTACGTGCGGGTATATCAGAGCTCGGACGCGCCCAATATTGTCAGCGGCGGCATTTACATGATCGCGAACAAGGCAAGTGGCAAAGTCCTGGACGTGGTAGACGCATCGTCCGCCAGCGGAGCGAAGGTCCAGCAGTGGACCAACTTCAGCGCCAATAACCAAAAGTTCAAGGTCGAAAGCACGGGTGACGGCTTTTATAAACTCACGGCCGTACACAGCGGGAAAGTGCTGGACGTGCCGAATTCTTCGACGGCAACCGGCGTGCAGCTGCAGCAATGGAACGACAACGGAACCAATGCGCAGCGGTGGAGCATCGTGGATGTCGGAGGCGGATTTTACAAGCTGGTATCCAAGGTGAGCGGACTGGTCGCAGACGTATCGGGATCTTCCACCGCCGATGGGGCCGTAGTCCAGCAGTGGAGCGACAATGGTACCGATGCCCAGAAATGGTCGTTTACTAAAGTAAATTAAATCCGAAGAGACTCCGGTTGTTCAAAGCCCATCGGGTGATGGGATAAAAGATTCTTATAACAAAAGGCGGCTGCTTCTGTGCAGTCGCCTTTAGCGTTTCTAGCTGGTATGTGTCACTAGTGAGAAATAGAACATATATGATAAACCGTTTTTGAAATGTATTATCCATTATGCAACTCCGAAGATAAGCCGTTTGCGATGTCTACTTACGTTCACTTGTATCTCTCAGGGCAGTCTACAACGATCTACTACTACCTGTTTTGGGCAAATCGCCCCTATTTGTAGCTCGTATTGTTAATTCGAACATGAAATTGGACCTTTCCGGTCCACCGGTAGAACGGGAGGATTTAGCGAATGTATGGTAAACTTCTAATCAGAAGATAAGGCAAGGAGTGAAGCAGTTGTTTGCAGAGCAGCGGCATCAAATCATTATTCAAAAATTGAATCAACACAAATCGATCCGAGCGTCGGAGCTCATGGAGCAGTTCGGAGTTTCGTTCGAGACGATCCGAAGAGACCTCGAATACTTAGAAAGCGAAGGCTACCTGCGGCGGGTGCACGGCGGAGCGATTCTGAAGGAACCGGACTATAGCCAGGAAATTCCGCTGCCGATCCGCGAAGCTATATATTTGGAAGAGAAGAAGGAGTTGGCTCAAATAGCGGTTCGTTATGTGACCGAAGGGATGTCCATCGCGCTTGATCCAAGTACGACCAACACCCAGATTGCCAAGGCGCTGAAGGCCAAGTTCGATCAATTAACGATTATTACGAACTCGCTTCCGATCGTGAACGAATTAATCTCCATGCCAAGGTACACGCTGATTATGACCGGCGGCGTTATTCGTCAAGACGAGCAAAGCATCATCGGCGATTTGGCGGAAGAGTTTACTTCGCGTTTTCATGCGGATATATTTTTTATGAGTATGAGCGGGGTTACATTAGAAGCAGGGATTACGGATACCGGGGTCGGCGAAGTTCAAGTCAAAAAAATAATGCATGCAAACGCTAAGCGTTCCATCGCACTTGCAGATAGCAGCAAGTTCGGACAAAATTCGTTCATCAAAGTATGCAGCGCATCGGAAGTTGAACGGTTTGTAACGGATTCCAACATCGACCGGGATATTGTAGATAAATTTAGCAAGAGCGGGATCGAAATTGTGTACCAATAATATGATCTATCAAAATAACGATTCTTGGTTTCCACGAACCCGGAATCGTTATTTTTATGGAAATTTTCAAGTGCAATATTCAATGATCGAACTTCATCGGTAAGCTGCTTTCCTGGTTTGCAAATTATAGAAATACTTGTGTATTTGATTGTGAATGTGTGTTATTATTTGTGTTAATCGAGGGATCGAGGAAAAATGATTGCTTCTCAAAGGGAGGAGAGACCAATGAAGATCCATTTTCTTGGAACGGCTGCAGCGGAAGGATTTCCAAACCCATTTTGCCGCTGCGAAGCCTGTCGCAAAGCGAGGTCGCTCGGAGAAAAAAACATTCGAACGAGAAGCTCTATTTTGATCGATGACGTAATTAAGGTTGATTATTCCGCTGATTCCCACATGCAGGCGCTTCGTGATCGGATCGACTTGGGAGCGGTTGAGCATCTCTTGTTCACGCATACGCATTACGATCATTTTCAACCATCTGATTTGTATAACCGGATTGAAGGATTTGCGCACGGTATCGATCATCCCTTACATATTTACGGCAACGATGCGGCAATTTGTCAGAGCGGGATGGCGCTGGGCCAAGTTGCTGGTAGCAATAGGTTTGCATTCCACTTACTGCGTCCGTTCGAGACGATCTCATTAGGCAATACAAAAATAACCCCATTACTCGCAAATCATGACCAACTGGAAACCTGTTTGCTGTTTTATATTGAAAAAGGGGGTAAAACGCTATTTTACGGCAATGACACCGGATGGCTGCATGACGATACTTGGGCATGGCTTAAAGGCAAAGTTATTGATATGGCGATTCTTGATTGCACGCATAGCTTTACGAACAATGTTCGAAATCCAAATCATATGGGAATTGAAACCGTACTGGAGGTTCAGCGCATATGGAAGGAAGAAGGTATCTTGGACGGGAACGGTCTAATTTATGTAACTCACTTTACTCATAACTCCGGGTTTTTGCATGATGATTTTGAAAGTGCTTTCAGGCCCTTCGGCATTCAGGTAGCCTATGATGGCCTGATCGTTGACTTATGACAAGCGGCGGAAGTACAAAAGATCAGAGACAGATTGCGATGATCGGCATCGTTACCGCACTTACCCTCTTCGGCGATTCGATGCTGTATATTGTTCTCCCGGTGTATTGGAAGGAAGTTGGATTGGACGCGCTTTGGCAGGTGGGAGTCCTGCTGTCCGTCAACCGTTTCGTAAGGCTTCCCCTTAATCCTGCCATTGGTTGGCTGTACCATCGCATGTCACTTCGAACGGGTCTGTTTCTCTCCGTTGGATTAGCGGCACTTACAACCGTGGGATACGGCGTCTTCAAGGGATTCATTCTGTGGGTAGCGCTTCGGGCGGTATGGGGGATTGCATGGTCCTTAATGCGGATGGGCGGTTATTTGACCGTTATTCGTTATTCCGACAATACGAACCGCGGGCGCTTCATGGGGACGTATAACGGGTTATGGCGTCTTGGCAGTTTGGTAGGCGTGTTGTTCGGAGGAGTGCTCGTACCCATTCTCGGATTGCAATCCGTGTCGATATTGTTTGGTACAATGGCGTTGGCCGGTCTTCCTTTGATTGCGGCATCCATTAAAGCGGGGAAAGCATCCGGAACAGCTCAACCAGACTCACCTCGCGGTAGCGGAAATACGGTGTGGTCATTGCAAGTGAAGAAAATCGTCATAAGCGGATTAACTGTTTCATTGCTGCTCGCCGTATTCGGCGCGACGCTCACTTATCTCATCGATACGAGTTATCCTAAGGGGGTACCGTGGTTCGGGTTGGTCATCGGCAGCACGGCGTTAGGCGGAACATTAACGGCGCTCCGCTGTGCTTGGGAACCGTTCTTGGCAAGGTGGTTCGGACAACGTACGGATGGTCGAAGAGGACGACTTCCTTTGTTTATGCTGTCGTTGGCGAGTGCGGCGGCCGGTTACGCTTTGCTTCCTTGGAAGCTGCCGATCGGTCTCTGGATCTGTATTGTCATTTTCGTTATGGTTACAAGCACCGCGCTTGGCACAATCATGGACGCCATGGCCTCGGATGCCGCGAAGAGCACTTCCGTTATTACGGTCATGACCGCTTATTCCGTATCTACTGATTTGGGGGCGGCGATTGGTCCGACGTTGATTTATTGGGTGGTCGGTTTACGGTATGGCGTGACATCGATGTATTTGGCGTGTGCTGCTGTATTCATTTTGATCGGGCTGTGGTATTGGAAGGAATATGTGACAAAGGAGCGGGTATACCTTGGAAAAGAAGCTGAAGTTTCGTGAAGACGGAACGTTCGTTATCGTACAGTTCTCCGATACAGAGTTTATTGACACGCAGGATCTGGATCCTGAAACGCCGTTGCTCGATTCAATGACGAAGGCGACGATGGAAAGAATTATCGAGCTTGAGCAGCCTGATCTTATTGTTTTTGCGGGCGACCTGATTGCCAGCGCAAGAAGCAAAGATCCGCTTCAATCGTTTCGCAGCGCGATCGCTGTCGCTGAGGAAAACCGCGTTGCATGGGCAGCTGTGTTAGGCAATCATGATTCGGAAGGGAGCTTGCCGCGAAAGAGAATGCATGAGGAGCAGCTCCTTCATGAATATTGCGTAGCCAAACCGGATCCTCCGGGCGTGAGCGGATCGGGAAATTATGTGCTGACGGTTGATGATTCTAAGGGAAATCCGGCAGCTTCATTGTTTTTCCTCGACAGCGGCGATTACTCACAATTGGATGCGGTGGGAGGTTATGACTGGATACGCCGCGATCAAATCGAATGGTACGTATCCGAATCCCGGCAATTGGCCGAGCACAATAGCGGAACGCCTTTGCCTGCACTGGCATTTTTCCATATTCCGTTGCCGGAATACGAAGAGGTGTGGAAGACCCAAGTGTGCGAGGGCCATTGCATCGAATGGATCAGTACGCCACAAGTGAACTCCGGCTTATTCACCGCTATGGTGGAGATGGGGAATGTTATGGGCACGTTCGTAGGCCATGACCACTCCAACGATTACTGCGGGACATTGTATGGTATCCGTCTATGCTACGGGAGATCTACTCGTTACGTTAGCTATGTAGACGGTGTGCGCAACGATATGTTTCCAACGGGAGCTAGAGTCATTCGATTAAAAGCGGGCGAGCGCCAATTCGAGACATGGATCCGCCAAAGCGACGGACTTGTCGCAGAATTGCCTATGCATGAGCCGGACAATCGGTAAGACTGGTATGTTCCTGGAGCCGCAATAACCCGTTTATGTTCAGAAGTTAGTCGGTAAGTCCAAGAACAAGCAAATATTTGAGGCGAAGAACCGGAATATGTCCGGTTCTTTGTCAACGCGATCCCCCGGGCTTGTCCGTCATAAATTTCCTATCGGTTTACCTTTCAACGTTACTTCCCAACCATATTACATCAATAGACCTACCCATAGGGTAGAGGCCTTATTCAATACCCTGTTAAACACCATTTCTCTCTTCACCTGAAAACAGAGTTCCTAAAGCGTGATGATATCCTGCGAATCTACTTCCTAACAAATTGAGCCGTATTCAATCTGCCTCGTTCTTTTACAATGTTGTTTTGGCGCCACATTGCAGCATGAGGGATTGAACGCGGCTTTTTTCTCGCTCTTGTGTATGACGGAATGGAATTTCTCAACAAGACGAGGGTTGCACGTGTAGACCTTTTTTGGATGACTCCGATGGCGTTAACTCCGCCTGGAAGGGGGTGATGAGACAAATTTCTTTTGGCGAGTCAACCATTCGAAGGAAGAAAGGAGACCGATAAATTGCAAACAAAAGCGGCAAGAAAATGGGTATCAAGCATGTTGACAGTCTTTTTCTTATGGGGGGTGATTGGAAGCAATTATTCTCCGACAGCATCGGCTGCTGACGAATATGACGGCTTGCGCACCAAGTGGAAGGAGATGCTGGCGGGGGATTCCGCCTACAATCCCTCCGACCCAGATATCGCGCCACGTATACAAGAAATTACGAATACAGCTAACGAACGTTGGAATACGATGGACACATCTTCCTCACGCACGTTTCTGTGGAGCGACCTGGCCAGCACGACGAACTCCGCGCATGTGTCGGACAATTTCGGTCGGCTGAAGGCAATGGCCGTGGCGTATGCAACAAGAGGCTCATCCTTATACAACAATTCAGCACTTGGAGACGATATCGTGAACGGTCTGGATTGGATATATGCCAATCGGTACAACGAGAACAAGTCGGCATATGGAAACTGGTGGGATTGGGAAATCGGCGCGCCCCAATATCTGACCGACATTCTGATCCTGATGTATGACGACATGGCTCCATCGCAGCTTGCCCAGCAGATCAAGGCTCTGGACAAATTCAACCCGGACCCAACGGTTGGATCGACACTGGGTGTTAAAGGCGTTGCAATGACCGGAGCTAACCGGAGCGATAAAGCACAGGTCGTGGCGCTTCGGGGCATAATTGGCAAATCGTCTGCCAAGATTGCACAGGCACGCGATGCGCTCACACAAATTTTTGGCTATGTAACGAGTGGAGATGGCTTCTATGCCGACGGATCTTTCGTCCAGCATACCGATATTGCCTATACCGGCAGTTACGGAAACGTACTGCTCGGCGGTGTTTCCAAGCTACTCTATCTACTTGGCGGCTCGACCTGGGCTGTTACCAACCCAAACGTTGCCAACGTATACCGATGGGTGAAGGATGCTTATGAACCGCTTGTATATAATGCAACCATGATGGATATGGTCTACGGCAGAGCGATATCCAGAGCCCAGACCGGACCTTTCCGTCCGCCGCTCGCTTCGATTGCGCTGCTGGCGCAGAGTGCATCCCCGGCCGATTCGCAGCATTTCATGAGCATGATCAAATATTGGGTTGAATCCGATCCGTCGTGGAACGAATTGGACGGTCTCTCGATACGGGTTATCGGAATGACCAAATCGATCATGAATGATTCCACCGTACCGTCCAGAGGACCTCTTGCCATGAACCGCATGTTCGCGTCCATGGCACGAGCCGTCCACAATCGTCCCGATTTCGGATTCGGGATCAGCATGTTCTCCAATCGTATTTCGGCGTTTGAATACGGGAACGGAGAAAATTCAAAGGGTTGGTGGACCGGGGTCGGCATGACGTATCTGTATAATGCCGATGTGAACCAGTACGCCGACAACTACTGGGCCACTATAGATATGAAACGGCTGCCGGGAACGACAACTGACGGTTCGGGGAGTGGCACACCGGGGAATTGGGGCTCGTACAGGAATCCGCGCAATTGGGTGGGAGGCTCGAGCGTAGATGGTGCATTGGGTTCGGCAGGCATGGATTTCTCCATGGCCCAGAACACCGGAACATCTCTCCAAGGTAAGAAATCATGGTTCATGTTCGATGATGAAATCGTTGCACTGGGCTCGGGGATCGCAAGCTCGGACAATCGCAAGGCCGAGACGATTATCGATAATCGGAAGTTGAACGAATCCGGCACTAATGCCTTGCAGGTGAATGGCTCTTCCATGCCGACGAATATCGGATGGTCGCAATCGATCAATGGTGTTGATTGGATCCAACTCGCCGGCAATGTACCAGGCGCCGGAATGGGTTATTATTTCCCTGATTCAACGTCAGTTGCCGGATTGCGCGAAACGCGTACAGGTTCTTGGCACGATGTGAATTCCGGAGAAAGTTCGACGAGCTATTCCCGGAATTATTTGAGTCTCGCGATTAATCACGGTAACAATCCATCCGGCGCAAGCTATGCCTACGTAACGTTACCCAACCGGGATGCATCGGCCGTATCGGCTTATGCTTCCCAGCCGGACATTCAAATTCTCGAGAATTCAGCTTCCGCGCATGCAGTCAAAGAGAAAACACTGAACGCGGTCGGCGTCAATTTCTGGAACGACGGCACCAAGACAGTAAGCGTAGACGGACAAAACTTCATCACGAGCAACAAGAAGGCTTCGATGACTACGATCGAGACACCTTCTGACATTAGCATAGGCGTGTCCGACCCTACACAGTCGAATACCGGGACAATCGAAGTAGAAATTAATCGTCAGGCCAGCCAGCCACTCATGCTTGATCCTGGCATTACGGTCAACCAGTTGTCGCCGACGATCAAGCTGACGATCAACGTCAATGGCGCACAGGGCAAAACATTTGCCGCCAAGTTCGCCTTATCAGGCACGACCGGGAATCAGCAAACGTTAAACCCTGAAGCAGATGCCTCGGTTCGTGACGGCATCTATGCAGCCGTTAATTATGGAAGCTCAGCCGTGTTGGATGTTAAGACGGAAACAACCGATTATACCCGGTACGCCTATTTGAAATTCAATTTGTCATCCTTATCAGGGGCGGTTTCCAGTGCTATGCTGCGATTGGTTCCGGTATCGGCAGGTAGTTCCGGCCTTGTCAATCAACTTGAATCCGTCGCGACCAATAGTTGGATCGAATCCGGTCTTACCTGGAACAATAAGCCGGCAGTAGGCTCAATGATCAATTCATGGTCTGTACCGGCTACGAGTACACCAGTCCTGATCGACATCACCGCAGAAGTGAATGCCGCGATATCAGGGAACAAAATATTGTCATTACGAATTTCATCTCCTTCCAATCAAGGATCTCTCGGTTGGGTTCAATATGGTTCCAGGGAACATGGTACGGCTGCGTATCAACCGGGTATCCTCATAAGCCAGAATCAGAGCTCGCAATGATATCCGTAAAACCGATGCTCTTTTAAATCTAAGGATATATGTTCTTGTCTGTTGCTTAGGACAAGAACATATATCCTTTCCCGTATACAGACAAGAATATGTATTCAGTGACGACCAGCAGGGTGTGTTTAAATCGGGTTCGTTGGACACAGAAAGTATGACGGTGGAATATAAACAGAGAGTGGTGGGGCTTCCGGACGAAGCTTAATAGAGTGGCAATCAAGGATTATTGATAGAGAAAAATCAAAAAAACCTAGACAGTTTTGTCAGGTTCTTCGATATTGCATATAAAAAGCCACAATGATATAATCAAACCACTTCTGACTCGATGGTTAAAGGCAAAGTAAACTCATCTTATATTTTAAATATATCACGCCGGTGAAATCCTGTCAAATGGTTATTTTCTCAATTTAATGGTAGGAGAGATGTCGAATGAATTCTTTGGTTCTCGGTTTTCACGAAATAGAAAGAACGCAGCTCTTGCTCGTTGGCGGAAAAGGGTTGAATTTAGGAGAATGTTCCAAAATCCAAGGAATCCAAGTACCGGAAGGATTTTGTGTCACAACGGTGGGATTTCAACAAGCCATCGAACAAAATGAAACGTATCAGGCTTTGCTCCATCGACTAACCATGCTAAAAGCAGAAGATCGTGATCAAATCGGTGAAATCAGCAGGAAGATCCGGCAAATTATCATGGAAGCAGAAATTCCTTCCGATGTTGTGAGAGCAGTAGTTCACTATCTCTCCCGGTTTGGCGAGAACCATGCTTACGCAGTGCGCTCAAGTGCGACTGCTGAAGATCTGCCGCATGCCTCTTTTGCGGGTCAGCAAGACACCTATTTAAATATCATCGGCGTCGATGCCATCTTGCAGCATATCAGCAAATGTTGGGCTTCACTCTTTACGGATCGCGCGGTCATCTACCGTATGCAAAACGGATTCGACCACCGTCAAGTGCACTTATCCGTTATCGTTCAATGGATGGTTTTCCCACAGGCCTCGGGGATTTTGTTTACCGCTGATCCCATGACTTCAAGCCGAAAGTCGCTCTCGATCGATGCCAGTTTTGGACTTGGAGAAGCGCTGGTTTCTGGTTTGGTATCTGCCGATGGCTATAAAGTACGGGAGGGGGAAATCGTCGATAAAAGAATCGCAACCAAAACATTAGCGATTTATGGACGAGAAGAAGGCGGAACAGAGACCCGGCAGATCGACCCTGACCAGCAAAAGAATCAGACGCTTACGGATCAACAAATATTGCAACTGGCGAGCATCGGCAAACGGATTGAAGCTCATTTTGGCTGTCCCCAAGACATCGAATGGTGTTTGGCCCATGATACATTTTATATCGTTCAGAGTCGTCCGATCACGACTTTATACCCGATCCCTGAAGCGAATGATCAAGAGAATCATGTCTATCTATCAGTTGGTCACCAGCAAATGATGACAGATCCCATAAAACCATTGGGATTGTCTTTTTACCTGTTAATTACTGCTGCACCTATGCGTAGAGCCGGCGGGAGGTTGTTTGTTGATGTTGCATCTAGGCTGGCTACACCCGCCGGCCGGGAAGCTTTATTAAATACCATGGCATCCGATCCGCTCATCAAAGGCGCACTCATGACCATCATAGAGCGAGATTTTATCAAATTGTTACCCAATGATCAAACAGCACCGATTCCGAACAGAAGCAATACAGTTATGCCGGCACATTTCGAGAATGACCCGACAATCGTTTCCGATTTGATGAAACTTAGTCAAACATCGATCGAAGAGTTAACACAAAATATCCAAACGAAATCGGGATCGGATTTGCTTGATTTTATTCTGGAAGATATTCAGGAATTAAAGAAGATCTTATTTAATCCCCAAAGTACAAGCGTGTTTATGGCTGCTATGAATGCCTCAGCATGGATCAATGAAAAGATGAAAGAGTGGTTAGGCGAAAACAACGCAGCCGATACGCTTTCTCAATCTGTGCCCAATAATATTACTTCGGAAATGGGCTTGGCCCTATTGGATGTTGCGGACGTGATCCGTCCTTATCCGGAGGTCGTTGATTATTTGCAGCATGCAAAAGAAGAAAACTTTCTGGATGAACTCCCTAAATTTGAGGGCGGGCAGGAAACCCAAGACGCGATCTTGGCTTACCTGGGCAAATACGGCATGCGGTGTGCCGGAGAAATCGACATCACCAGAACGCGTTGGAGCGAAAAACCCATTACGCTTGTCCCATTGATTCTGGGTAATATTAAAAACTTTCAGCCTCAAGAAAGCCATCGGAAATTCGAGCAAGGACGCAAGGAAGCTATGGAAAAAGAACAAGAGTTAATCGATCGATTGAAGCAATTATCGGATGGAGAACAAAAGGCTACAGAAACCAAACGAATGATCGACATCATTCGGAATTTCATCGGGTATAGAGAGTATCCCAAATACGGTTATGTTAGCCGCTACTTCGTTTATAAGCAGGCTTTACTGAAGGAAGCCGAACGACTTGTACAAGCGGGCGTTTTTCATGATAAAGAAGATATTTACTATCTCGCTTTCGAAGAACTTCACGAAGTCGTTCGAACTCATAAACTGGATGACCAAATCATCAGTAATCGAAAAGACGAGTACAAAATCTATGACAGACTGACTCCACCGCGCGTGATCACGTCGGATGGCGAAATCATTGTAGGCGAGTACAAACGGGAAAATCTCCCGGACGAAGCCATAGCTGGTCTGCCGGTTTCTTCCGGAGTTATAGAGGGCCGGGCACGTGTCATTTTAAACATGGAAAATGCCGATCTGGAAGATGGAGATATATTAGTCACGTCCTTTACCGACCCTGGCTGGACACCATTATTCGTATCCATCAAAGGTCTAGTCACCGAAGTTGGCGGACTGATGACCCATGGAGCCGTAATTGCGCGTGAATATGGTTTACCAGCCGTTGTCGGCGTGGAGAATGCTACCAAACGGATCAAAGACGGGCAACGAATTCGCGTGAATGGAACAGAAGGGTACATTGAAATACTGTAATTTTCCATTGCTGCAGCCACTGCTTAAAAGGCACGTTTTCGGTGCCTTTTCAGTGGCTTTTTTCATGTTCGTTCGGAGTTTTACTTACTCAATAAAAAATAACCAAAATTAGGGTATAAACCAATTGACTTCAAAATCACCTCGTGATATATTGTGCATACACAACATACACAATTTGATGAGGAGGTACGGTATGCTGGCATTAGACATTCAAAACTTAAATAAGAAATACCCGAATTTTCAGTTGAAAGATGTATCGTTTCAATTGGAAAAGGGCTATATTATGGGGTTTATCGGTGCTAACGGCGCGGGAAAGACGACCACCATAAAATCGATCTTGAAAATGATTCATATCGATAGCGGCGAAGTACGTATTTTGGGCAAGAACGCCGCCGAACACGAGATCGAATTAAAGCAGGACATCGGATGCGCATTTGGCGGCATCGATTTCTATACTCGCAGCAAGATCAGAACGTTGACCGATGTCATTAAGAAGTTCTACAAGAATTGGGATGATGAAACCTATTACAACTATCTAAAAAGATTTAAATTGGATGAAAACAAAAAAATCGCCGAATTGTCGACAGGGATGAAAGTTAAGTATAATTTGGCCCTTGCTTTATCCCATGGCGCGAAACTGCTCATCCTCGATGAACCGACAAGCGGTCTCGATCCGGTCGCAAGAGACGATCTGTTGGATATTTTTCAAGAACTCGTGGTCGATGGTGAAATCAGCATTCTTTTCTCTACTCACATTACATCCGACTTGGAAAAATGCGCTGATTTTATTACCTATATCGAAAATGGGCAGATCATCGCTAGTTCTGAGAAATTCGAATTTATGGAGTCCTACCGCTTACTGAGTGGTAACGAAAACCAGCTAAACCTGGTGAAAGAACAGCTGATTTCCTATAAAATCAATTCATTCGGATTTACGGGATTGATCCATTCCCAAGACTTTGATTCCTCTATCGATATTAAAGCGATCACGCCGAGCCTCGAGGAAATCATGATTTATTTCGCAAAAAAGGAGGATATGTATGTATAACTTGGTCTTGAAGGATTTGAAGTTAGGAGTAAATCCTATGTTTTTCGTCCTTCCTCTTATCATGGGCGCTTTAATGCTTGTTCCCGGCTGGCTCTATTTTCTCGTACCTCTGTATTTTTGTTGGATCACGATACCGAATATGTTTGGCCAGTATAGAGCACAGAACGATTTATTATTTACATCGATGATGCCCGTAACCAAAAAAGACATGGTAAAAGCAAGGTTGTCCGTTATAGTTATTCTGGAAATCTTGCATCTTGTCATTGCCATGATCTATGGCCTGATTACGATTCGCTTATATCCACATTTGACCTACTATTTCTTCGCACCGCATATGGGTTTTTGGGGACTTTGTTTTGTCATGCTCGGGATCTTCAACTTGTTCTTTATTCCCATGTATTACAAGACAGCTTATAAATTCGGCGGGGCTGCGACCGCATCCATTACAGCCGCTATGCTTTTTGGCGGAGTCGCGCAATGGATTGGAATTCAGAGTTCTTTTGTGTCGAACATTTTCAATGGTACCGGCGCCCACAATACGGCGCTTCAGATATCCATTCTAACGGCAGGAATGGTGATATTTGTTGCATTCACTATGATTTCTTATCGATTGGCGGTCAAACGATTCCTAAAAGTGGAAATCTTATGAACATTTCGATTTCGAGCACATCTGAAAAACCGATTTATCAGCAGCTTTTCGAACAAATCAGTGCCCAAATTCTGAAAGGGGAGCTCGAAAGCGGGTATTGTCTACCGCCCATCCGACAAGCGGCCCTGGAGCTTCGCGTTAGCGTCATCACCGTAAAGAAAGCATGGGAAGAGCTTGAACGAAGCGGTTTGATCAATACCGTAACAGGTAAGGGATGTTTTGTCGCTGAATTCTCGCCCGATGAAATGCTGCGCATACGCAATGAAATGATCCTGAATCAAATGGAAAGCGACGCATCCTACTATAAGTCCTTTGGCCTCACCCTAGACGAAGTTATTGAACTGCTGAAAGAGATTTATTAACAGCGTCTCTGCAGCCATAAAAGGGAGAAAAATTTATGTCACCGTACACATGATAAGGTATCGGACGACAAGAACATATAGACTGTTAAAAGCCGCATGATATGCGGCTTTTTTGTGTGAAGTATACAGGCTTTGGGGCTATAACCCGCGAACGGCACCTTTTAGGGAAATTAGTTTATGTAGAGAAAATAGTTTGTTGTAAGCATTTACATCTGCATATTATACTTGCCGCACATCATATGGGCCTAGTACAGACAAGCTGCTTTAAACGATGCAAGATCACGAAAGGAGGGACATCGTGAATAGTCAGAGTCTTTGGGCAGGTACTCCGCCTGAATTCTAAGAAGGTTTGAAAGATCGTCACCTTAACCATTGATATGAGGAGGGCTTGACTTGAAAAAGTTGATCGTATTCCCGTTAACCCTGGCATTCATGTTGTCGCCAACGATGGCATTAGCTGAGGGCATACCTACGGATGGAAAATCGTATGCACAGATTGCGGATTCACTCGGTAATCTGGCTTATAACAAGACCGTCGTTGTAAGTAATGTAAGTAAGGTGGTTCCAAGGAATAACCTTGCACTCCATAAACCAGTAGTAGCAAGCAATATACAAGGTGAAAAGTATAGCGGTGAGATGGCCGTGGATGGTGATCCCGGTACACGCTGGGCAACGACAGATGCTGAGATGACTCATACATTAGATATTGATTTGGGAAGCGAGACTACTTTTGACAGAGTAGAACTGATGCAATTTCACGACAGGGTTGAGAGTTATAAAATACAGTACTGGAAGGACAGTGCTTGGCATGATGCATATTCAGGCGGAAAAGTGAAAGCAGGCTATACAAATGTAACCGATAAGGATCAATTTCAACCGGAACTTGCAGAATTTTCTCCGGTGACAGGTAGTAAAGTAAGGGTAATCATAAATGCGTTTAAAGCAGAACCGAGTTTCTGGGATATCGGTGTGTATAACACAGCAGACATCCCGGCTGAACCTGAAACAGATCCGTTATATGAAGGCACCAAAGCCGTAGATGCGGACCTGGGATCCTATTGGAAAACGGAGGATACCATCAAGTCTGCGACGCTTGATGTGGATTTTGGTAATCGCATTACGTTGAACAGGGTAGATTTCTCGCAGCCCACCGAAAAGATCGGCAAGTATACCATTCAATATTGGAATGGTTCGAAGTGGAAAGCAGTGTTTCAAGGCACATCATCTTCGACTAAAGAAAAAGTTGAGTTCAAGGCCGTCACCAGCAGTAAATTAAGATTACAATTCGATGTAAGATCCGGCGTTTCCGGAATCGGCCTCTCAGAGCTTGAAGTCTATAACACGAACACAAATCCGGGGTTGTCCCGAGGACAACGGGTGTTGATCGATAAAGGACTGCAGCAGCAAGCATGGATCTCTACGGATCAGACGGGACGTTATTTCCCTACGGTAGAGGAATGGAAGAATATTCACTTTACGGCGCCAACGTACTATGAAGCCCCGATGTACAACCAAACATTTCATGATACGCTCCCCGGGTCCCAATGGTCTTTGGCGAAAGCCCCATTCGCAGAGCATTTAGTTGCAGCACCGACATCGCAAGAGCATTTTCTAAATGAACAGCAAAGGGCAAATCTGTCCAATCTCGTTAGCATGCAATTTGGTGACGAAGAAGATTTTAGCGCATCTGTCGTTAAATCCTTGAAGGGTTGGTTTGATTTAAGCCGTAAATTGTATCCGAATGTAATCGTGCTTTCCAATCAATGGGCAGGTCAATGGAACGCCGAACAATTGAGGGCCTATACCCGAGCTGCAAAACCCGATTTATTGGCCTATGATTATTATTACTTTGATTCCAACGCTCAATATCCGGGCGGAAGCGTCAAGGCGCTGTACGATCATATAAATAGCTACCGTACCATTGCTTTGGAGGGTTATGACGGAACGGGACGTTCCCCGATTGCTTTTGGACAATACACACAAGGCTTTAAGTCCGGAAAAGATTACATTCCTTCCGAGTCTGAGCTCAATATCGTTTCTTTTGCTACCTGGACCATGGGAGGGAAATGGCTTAACTTGTTCCGTTGGGAGAAGGACAATGGTAATACATTTATTTTCCACGACAAAGACGGGAGCTTGTCAAAGACTTACGATCAATTCGCTGAACTCGCGAAACAGGGAAACCAATTCGGGGATTATCTTGTCCGTTTGAACAGTAAGGATGTTCGCATCATTCCGGGGGAACATGCCGAGGGCAATAGTATGGTATTGAATCAAAAACCGGAATCCATTGCACTTTGGGAACCGTCAGCGGACCCGTACATTCAAAATATTGATGTTCGGAATACCGGAGGAGCGAATCTCGGTCACAAAGGAGATGTATTAATTGGTTATTTTGATCCTCTGGAAGGGTTAACGAAGAAAGATTTGAAGGCGTTGCCAGCAAATGCCACAAAATACTTTATGATCATGAATGGATTAACGGCTGGTGGAGATGACGGATCATCGAACCATACCAAGCAAGAGATAACGCTGAGCTTTGATATGAAGGGCAAGAAGGAGTCCCTGTATCGAGTGAACAGCTTGACGGGTCAGGTTGAGAAGGTGAAGATGACTCATGTTAAAGGCCAACAGTATAAGGTTGATATCGCACTGGGCGGAGGTAAAGCAGATTTGTTTTTCTGGAAAAATTGATGCAAGACGGCAAGAACATATATTTAAACGGACAACGATAGCTCAATAAATTCATGAGGGCAGCCTGCCATTCTGATCGGCTGCCCCGATATGTAAATGACAAGAACATTTTATTGTAAGCATGCTATGTAAATCACGGATTAATAAAGGGTAGGCTAGCAATAGGCTAAGCTCAAAATGAACTGGGTTTAACCGGCACTGCTTATGGGAAATATAAGCTTAATCTGTCTTGTAAGCCTTGCAAGACTTCTTCCGGAATCTCCCTGACCTTGATATCCCCGCCCAGGAAGAGCAGCCAATTCGTGAATTCGGATACTTCTTCGGACTTATCGACATGAATAAATGTCCTAAGAATGGCTGTAGTTTGGTAAGGATTCGTATAGGAAATGGAAACTTTTAAAGGATGGTATTTTCTGAACTGGGCAATCGCTTTGGGGCCAAGCTCAAGGACAAGGTTGGTGACTTCTTCCTGCGTACGGAGTTGTTCTAAAATCTTCTTCTTGCTAGCTCTTTTTTTCTCAGGGTAAGGCACTACTTGGGTGAGATCATCGACTGGAAAAATCCTTCTTTTCTCTTCCTTCAAATCAAAGCCTTCGATCAGCCAGACGCTTTTCTCGCGATAAAGATGCAGGAGATACAGGGGATAAGACTTTATTTCCTCCTCTTCTGCGATGGAAACCCATACATAGCTGTCCAACAGAATGATTTGGATGAGTTTCTCCAACATTGGATGGGGGAGGTCCGACAGGTCGAGCAGATCGGGATTATTCGGATTGGTCCCTTCAAAAAGCAACATTTGATTCAACAGAACAAGGTCATCTTGCTGGTTTTCCGAGATGAGCCCCAGTAATTTCTCAGCTAACGACTGACGACTCTTCAGATATGGGAGCTGTTGATTTCTGGTGGCCATAAAGGCAATGAACAGGGCTTTAATTTCGGTATCGGTAAAACGGACCGTGGGCAGAAGTGAGTTGTTCATGACAAAATATCCTCCATCCCTGCCAACTTCGGCAACGAGCGGCATTCCCATGGATTCAATTTCCCGGATGTCTCGAATTGCCGTCGAACGAGAGATGTTAAATTCCCGCATAATTTCAGAAATGGTAAAGTGGGCGCGGTTGTTGATATAACGCATGATGGTGTTAATCCGTTCAACTTTTTTCATAGAGGCCCCCAAACAGTATCATCTTTTGACATGATTTAAGGTTATTATAAACCTATCAAGTGAAAAGACAAATCATTTGATCAAATTTTAAAAAAAGGTAGGTTTTGAATATGGCACAATATACGTTGGAAGAAAAGGACAGCTTTATCGTTTTAGGAATTGGAACGGAGCTTAAGAGCCATTACACAGATTTCGCTGGCATTAACAAGGAAAAGGCAGACTTTTGGTCGGCCGTCGAACAAGATGGAACGCTGGACACGTTAAAATCCGTCGCCAAGAATGACTATATTTTTGCCGTGAACGAAGCGGTCAATAACAAGATGATGTATTATGCTGGTGTCATGACAGAGGCGTCGTTGCCAGAAGCAACGAGAATGATCCAATTCCCTAAGGGGGAATACATCGTTGTTAAAGGAGAAGCGGCATCGTCTGATGAGCTCAGCAATCAGCTTGCCGGCATCGCCTTTGGTCAAGTTTTGCCGGAAGTAAATGAAGTTGCCTATGTCGGCGGGCCGAATACATCGGTTGAGATGGGGCACAGAGACGGCGTCGTGTTCGGTGAAATGTGGATTCCTGTTGTTAGGAAATAATTAAGTGAGTGCTTCAGCTGTCAGTTTTGCTCGAAGATGGCTCTAAAGTTGTAACTCTCCCAAAACTTTTAGGAGGAATAGGAATGTCCTATATCGTTGATTTTAAAAATGTGTCTACGGTTGGTTTGGAATCTTCACCTGTAGCCGAAGCGCTTGCCGGGTTGCGTGCGAATGAAGCCCGATACTTCATGAACAAATACAAGCACGAATTTACGGTCGTACCCGCCAGTGAAAGCCAGGATACCCTTGATTATGTGAACCGAATTTTGAAAGAAGAACGTGACATCGAGTTTGCGGCCAAGCCTTTGGAAACGTCCCGTTTTCAAGTGGAAAATATTCAGTTCACCTATGTTTTTTATGAAGATGGTCTTGGACTCAATGTCATGTATACGGTGGATGACCCGAAGAAGCGGGCTGTTGGTTTAAAGCTTTCGGAGGGAATGGAGGTACCGGCGGAGTTAGAAGGGAAGTTTAAGTTTGCGAGGCAGAAGTCTAAACTGGCCGGAACCATTCGGGGATCATTTTTTGTGGTCAAAGGTGAATATTAATACAAACATAAACGGTTGGTTCCATGTATCCAATACGTAAAAAGAGCAGCGAAGCACGCTGCTCTTTTTCGTCGTTCATCGGACGGGGGTCGAAGTGCCGACAGGAGTTACATTGTCCGTTGAACCAGTAAATAAAGCGCCAAAAATAGCCGAAGAGATTCGTGCCTTCTTCCGGCCCTTGAGGGGGAGTGTTTAACCTATACTTTACACATATTCACTTTTATGCTAGATTACTCAATAATAAATTTGACAAGGGGAGGTGAAAGCAATGTTAACTGTTTTTAGAATTCTGTATGGTAAAAATGTGAAAATCGGTACTGATTTTGCGGTCAAAGGGAGAAGTCTGTCCTTTTTTACGCTAAACATTCCATACATATACAGTTATCGGCGCTTTGCCTCTACGGCGAATAAATGACGAAGCATTGACTCATTTATGATGGAAAGCTCAGCCTCGATAATTCTATCGGTGCTTTTTTTGCGTTTCAACTTAAGGATAGACAACTCCTTCTATTTACTCCTATAAAACTAGAGAGTCTTTTGGAAGGATGAGAAAAATGCAATTAAAACAAATGAATAAGTATACAAGAATAAAAGCATTCTTAAAGGAACATCATTACCCGGATTATAGAATGAAACAAATCTTGAATGCCATTTTTAAAGAAAGAATCGAACAATTCAACGAAATGAATGTACTTCCAAAATCGTTAAGAGAAATGTTAGTTAAGGAATTTGGAGAGTCTATTTTAGATATTGTGCCTTTAAAGGAACAACATTCTGAGCAAGTCACGAAAGTCTTATTTGAAATTTCAGGTAATGAAAAAATAGAAACGGTAAATATGAAGTATAGAGCGGGGTGGGAATCATTTTGTATATCTTCTCAGTGCGGATGCCATTTTGGATGTAAATTTTGTGCAACAGGTGACATTGGATTAAAAAGAAATTTGACTTCAGATGAGATCACGGACCAAATCCTTTATTTTTACTTGCAAGGTCATTCCATGGATAGTATTTCTTTTATGGGAATGGGTGAAGCTCTAGCCAATGTACATGTTTTTGATGCCTTAGATGTACTCACGGATCTTACGCTGTTTGCTTTAAGCCCTCGCAGGATATCGATTTCAACCATCGGTATTATTCCAAGTATCAAAAAAATGACGCTGAGTTATCCGCAAGTCCATTTGACGTTTTCGCTACATTCACCTTTTCACGAACAACGAAGTACGTTGATGCCGATTAACGATCGGTATTCTTTATTAGATGTAATGGACACATTAGATGAGCATATACGAATAACTTCAAGAAAGGTGTATATTGCTTATATCATGTTACCTGGTGTGAATGATTCTATAGAACATGCTAAAGAAGTCGTAAGTCTGTTAAAAGGTCGTTACCTTGAAGGACGTTTATATCATGTGAATTTGATCAAATATAACCCTACTGTCAGTTCTCCATTAAGGTTCGATGAAGTTCATGAGGGTGATACCATGCGTTTTTATAGAATATTAAAATCTTCAGGTATTCATGTGACCATTAGAAGTCAATTTGGAATTGATATCGATGCTGCTTGCGGTCAATTGTATGGAAATTATCAAAAAAGCAACAACCCGGATTTTGAGAGCAGATGATGCCGTTATTGTATTTCATTTAAAAACTTGTTAATATAAAAATACATTTATGAGAGGACTGATGGATGAACAATGATTAACTAATCTATATTTTATTTGAAATGAATAACTTCAAACTACAAAATATAGGGTTAGTCTATCATTTTTTATAAATCAGTTTACATTTCTAATGACCATGATTCTAATGGTGAAATAGAACTTATTTGATCGAAGTGAAAGACTAATCCTTCCAATTACGAATTGGGAGGATTTTTTATTCTCTCATAACTTGATTTGTTAAAAATGTGCCAAAAGGAGAGAGGGAAATGAGCGATTCAGACACGATTGTTACGCATGTAATACTCCGTATAAGTCGCTAATATCCATCAAACTTATACGGAGAATATAGAAACGATGGATGTGCCGACTTTGTATAAAAAGAAACAACCATGAGATATACAAAGGAGGAATCATCATGTCAATGATCCAAGTTCAAGATTTAACTTTTTCTTATCCAGCCAGCTTTGACAATATTTTTGAAAATGTGAACTTTCAAATCGATACGGATTGGAAACTTGGTTTTATCGGTAGAAATGGACGAGGTAAAACCACATTCTTTAATCTATTATTAGGGAATTATGAGTATAGCGGGAAAATCATTTCTTCGGTAGAATTCAATTACTTTCCTTATCCGGTTTCAGATAAAAACAAGTACACATATGAAGTCCTTGAAGAAATTTGCCCCCAGGCGGAAGATTGGGAATTTCTTCGTGAAATATCCTATCTAAATGTTGATGCCGAAGTGATGTACCGACCATTTAAGACACTATCCAATGGAGAACAAACCAAGGTACTGCTTGCAGCGTTATTTTTGAATGAAGGCCAATTTCTATTAATTGACGAGCCAACCAACCATTTAGACACCGGTGCACGCAAGATTGTCTCTAATTATTTAAAGAAGAAAAAGGGATTTATCTTAATTTCACATGACAGAATCTTTTTGGATGGATGCGTTGACCATATCTTATCGATCAATAGATCGGATATTGAAGTTCAAAGTGGGAATTATTCTTCTTGGAAGTTAAATTTTGATAGACAGCAGGAGCACGAAGAGGCAACCAATGAGCGTCTACAAAAAGATATCGGGAGATTAAAACAGTCCTCCAAGCGTTCAGCAGGTTGGTCTAATCAAGTGGAAGCTTCAAAAAATGGGACAACGAATTCAGGTTCTAAGTTGGACAAGGGATTTGTAGGACATAAAGCGGCCAAAATGATGAAGAGAGCAAAGAACATTGAATCAAGGCAGCAAAAAGCGATTGAGGAAAAGTCCAAACTGCTCAAAAATGTAGAAAAAACCGAGTCATTAAAATTAGAACCATTGGAACTTCAGTCAAAAGATTTGGTTGTTATGGCTGATGTGTCTGTTCAGTACGATGGCCAAATCGTGAATAAGCCAGTTAGCTTTACCGTTGAACAAGGTGACCGAATAGTACTGGATGGACAAAATGGAAGCGGAAAAAGCAGTATTCTAAAACTGATCTTAGGAAATCAAATACAACATACAGGCTCAATCCATTTAGGTTCTGGACTTGTCATTTCCTATGTTGAACAGGACACTTCTCATTTGAAGGGAATGTTATCGGACTTTATTGAAGAACATGAAATTGATGAACCATTATTTAAATCGATCCTACGCAAGATGGATTTTGACCGAATTCAGTTTGAGAAAGACATATCTCATTATTCAGGCGGACAAAAGAAAAAGCTGCTTATCGCCAAAAGTTTATGTGAAAGAGCACATTTATATATTTGGGATGAACCGTTAAATTTTATTGATCTTTATTCGCGCATGCAGATTGAAGAGCTCATTCTAACATTTAATCCCACGATGGTTATTGTGGAGCATGATCAGGCATTTCAAGAAACTGTTGCAACCAAAATGATATCGATGTAGATGAATGTGAGTGAATGCACCTCGAGAGAGGTGCATTTTTCTTGCCTTCGGATTCTGGCTGCTTTTATATGCACTCAAGGCAGTAAAGCAAGGAATGATCGGGTGGCAGAAGATAGAGGAACGCCGCGAAGCGTCGCAATTCCTATCTTTCGTTCAGGCAGCGGTGGCTTCAAAGGTATCTCAACGAGTCCACCTGATTCGATCTCGTCTTGTATATAATCCCGAATGACAAATGCAAGGCCAAATCCGCTGCGGGCGAACTGCACCAAAAGATCCACACTCCCCAGCTCGAATTCAGGCTCTAGCAGAATCCCATGCGAAGAGACAAAATCATCAAGATAACGTCTTGTGCTGCTGCCAGGTTCGAGCATCAGGAGAGGATAACGCTTAAGGTTTTCAATGGAAAGCGGGCTGCCTGCCGCAAGATCCCGGTAAGCTCTTCCCCCGACAAGACAATCCCGGATCGGTGTGCTTTCACGATACAATACCTGTTTATCGGATACAGGTAGGCTAACGATGCCGAAGTCGATTTTGCCTTCTTTCAGTAGTGCAATCGTTTCTGGAGTCGTCCGATTGGTGACTTGGATTCGAATTGCGGGATGCAGAACATGAAACTCCTCCAGATAAGGCAATAAGAAGTGCTTGCATAACGTGTCACTGGCTCCGATCGCAATTTCTCCGCTGTTCAAATTGTTCATCTCTGCAATGGCCTGTTCGGCACTGTCAATCATATGGAAAACCTGATCAGTGTATTGGAAAAGCACCTTTCCTTCCTTCGTTAATGTCACTCCTTTTGAAGTCCGGAAGAACAAGGGTCCGCCAAGTGCGCTCTCAAGCTGCTTCACGGTATGGCTGACGGCCGGCTGCGTAATATGAAGGCGTTCAGCGGCCTTGGATAAGCTGCCTGTTCTTGCAATCCAATAAAAAACGCGGTACCACTCCAGATTAACCTGCATATCCATTACCTCTCTTTATATCTATTATTACTAATATCAATTATTATAATATGCTTTATTTCTATTATCATTATTTCTGTAAGCAAATCAAGCGAGGGGGCAAATGGAATGACGGTAACCGCCGTAGTAGGAGCAAATTGGGGAGATGAAGGCAAGGGTAAAATAACTGACGTCATGGCAGCCGAAGCCAAATATGTCGTGAGATATCAGGGAGGAAGTAATGCCGGGCATACGATTATTAATTCACTCGGAAAATTCGCGTTACGAATGCTGCCTTCGGGAGTATTCCACCCGGACGTTGTGAACGTTATCGGGCCTGGTGCAGCCATAGATATGGATGTCGTATTGCAAGAATTAAATTCCTTATCGGAACGGGGGGTTCCGCGTCCACAATTACGAATCTCTGAGCGGGCTCAAGTCGTATTGCCGGTGCATCGGCTGTTCGACGCCCTTAACGAAGAGAGACTGGGGGCTCGCAGCTTCGGTTCAACCAAACGCGGTATTGCTCCTTTTTATGCCGATAAGTATGCGAAGCTCGGAATTCAAATCGCCGATCTATTTGACAAAACGCGTCTTCAGGATCGGCTGGAACAATTGTTGGAGAACAAAAATATCCTGCTTCGGCACCTGTATGGACAGTCTCCAATCAATGCGGAGGAATGGTTATCCGCACTTCAAGAACAGGCGGAGGTCTTGATGCCTTACCTTGACGATACGACGGTGTTGTTGAATAAGGCGTATCGCAGCGGGGAAGGGATCTTGCTCGAAGGACAGCTTGGAGCGCTCCGGGACCCGGATCATGGAATTTATCCGTTCACCACCTCTTCTTCGACTCTCGCCGGCTTTGCTTCTGTAGGAGCTGGTCTTCCGCCGTATGCCATCGAAAAGGTTGTAGCTGTTACGAAGGCGTATTCCAGTTGTGTCGGCGCAGGTCCATTCGTCGTTGAGCTGGGCGACGAAGAGGGCGATGAGCTCAGAAGACGCGGGGGAGATGCGGGTGAATTCGGAGTCGTGACGGGACGGCCAAGAAGGGTCGGATGGTTCGATACCGTAGCGACGAGATACGGCTGCAAAATTCAAGGGGCAACATCTGTAGCTCTCACGAACTTAGATGTTCTGGGATACTTGGATGAGATCCCCGTATGCGTTGGTTACGAGACGGACCAGGGAGTGATCGACGACTTTCCCATCACATCAAAGTTATCCTCAGCCAAGCCGATCTATAAGCTGCTTCCTGGCTGGAAGTGCGATATTTCACAAGCTTCTACAATGGAAGAGCTGCCTGGAGCGGCAAGGAATTATGTCGAATTTATCGAATCGGAGATCGGCGTAGTGATTACGACACTATCCATCGGCCCAGGTCGAGAACAGGTCATTGAGCGATGAGTGCGGGTCACGCCGGACTATGATAATCGATTGTATGGCGCAGATAGTGATTGATAATATTTGACTGGAATAATGCCGGCATATAAACTTAGAACCAAGTTTTTCCTATGAAGAAGAAAGGGTGTATGCATGTATCAAGGGAAATTTCGAAAGATCATCATAACGGTGTTGGGGCTTTATACTTTATTAACCCTTTATTTTATATTCATAGGTTTTCAGAGAGGCTCACTTAGTCAAGATCCGAGCCTGCGATTTAACGTCATACCTGGGGGGATTCCTTTACACCTTCCCATAGGAAGAGATTACCGAATTTGGGTATTTGAATGGAGTAATTTTCTTGCGTTCATCCCTTTCGGTATATTGATCCCACTTCTGTTTCGCTGCACGTTTTTCCGCTTTATCGGCTTCTTTATTCTGTCTATTACGATCCTCGAGACATTGCAAATGATTTCCCGGCTGGGAGCTTTTGATATAGACGATATCATCATTAACACTATAGGGGCTGCGGTGGGATACGCGTCACAGCGGCTCGTCGTTCATCATCGATTTTCAATGAAAGCGATGTGCAGAATCATTCTGACAGCGGTTGTCATCTCGGCGGGCACGATTATCGTCGTTGGCGGCATCAATCAATATGTGGAGCACGGAGAAGGAAAGACGGTCGCGCTGAATGATCTTGCCCTCGCAAAAGGGACTGTGCTGTGGGATGAAAGCCTTACAGGTTTTACAGCAGATCAAACCAAGGTCGAACCTCGAATCAATCTTTACAGTCGAAAAAACGTAAAAAACAACGCGTTTTCTTATCAATTAAAAGGTCAATACGCAAGAATGTCAGGTTATGCTGCGATACCGGATGATGTTAACAACGCAAGCACCGGGAGGACCCAAATCACTTTTACCGCAGATGGAACGGAGATTTACGAATTGGTTTTAGGAGAACATCACCCGGACTCCTTTCATATCCCGTTACACGGAGTAGACAAACTAACCATATCGTTCTATACCGACAATCCGAATCCGGATGTCAATGTCGTCATGTGGGATACGACATTGACAGAGGCAAACACGGGACAAAGGATCATAAAAGGCATCAAATCGCTGTTTTAACAAGTGCTTCATTTAGTTAGTGTTTCCGAATAAGTTATTCCCGCTTTGACTTGGTTTAGCCGGGTGAATGGAATGAGTAATACGTTAAAAGCCGCATCGTTGCGGCTTTTTGTGTTATATGGTGAACCGTAATTGTTGTTATTTCAATGATTTCCAGCCGTATATTTCTCAGAAAATTCACCAAGGTATTTTATTCAACAAACTACCTTGACTGTCATAGTAATGTATTGTAAAGTGTAGCCATGGAGGTAATTGTAATGAGCGATAACAAAATCACATCCGACCTGCTTCGTGGCCATACCGACACGATGATATTGCGACTCTTAACCGAGGCTGACCGCTACGGCTATGAAATTGTCAAGCTGATTGCCGAGCGTTCGGACGGCGAGTATGAATTAAAGGAAGCCACGATGTACTCCAGCGTCCGGCGGCTTGAGGCTGACGGTGATATCGAGTGGTATTGGGGGGATGAATCTCAGGGCGGACGGCGTAAATATTTTAGGATTACCGAGAAAGGCAAGAACACTTACGAACGCAACAAAAGCAACTGGGAGTATGCACAGCGCGTGCTTGAAAACTTATTATAGGGAGGCTTCATGTGATGAATGAGAAACTAACAAGTTATTTGAACGGTCTTTTTGCATCCTACGATGGAGTAAAGAGCGTCGCCGAATTAAAGGCCGACTTGCTCTCCGATTTGCAGGAGCGTTACAGAGAAATCAAAGCCGAGGGCAAGGACGATGAAACAGCCTTTAAGATGACCGTTGAGAGCATCGGCGACATCGAGCAAACGATCCAGGAGGTCGCGAGCCTTTCCCGCGTTCTTGAGCGGCAGGTGGTGACGAACTTTAGCTCAAGCAACTTGACGCAGAGCGATTTTGCGGGCGTTACCGCGCATAAGGGGAAATTCACTTCCAGCGCGCTGCGAGGCTCCGACTTCACGAACGCGGACCTCACCGGCAGCTCGTTTAAGAGCAGCGATGTGCGAGATGCCCGTTTCGACGGGGCAAACCTGACCGAATGCAACCTGTCTACTCTTGACCTTTCGAATGCAAGCTTCAATAAGACGACTCTTGTGCGAACCAATTTCAGCAAGTCGTGGCTGGTCGGAGCAAAGTTCATAAACGCTAAATTGACCGACGTTAACCTGACGATGACCGCTCTCAGTAAAACCGTCTTTGAAAACTGTATTTTCGACGGAGTCGACTTCACCAATTCCAATCTGTCAGGGCTGCGTTTTGAGGGCCAAACCTTCATCGGCGTCAAATTTGACAAAGCGGGTTTGAATAAAGTTTCGTTCAAGGGAGCGACACTCAAGAATGCGTCATTCCAAGGATCATTACTTTCCAAGAAGTATTACCGGGCCATCAAGACCATCTCCTTTGACGGCGCGACGATGGATAAACTGACCTTCGCATCGCTCAAAGGCATGGAGGCAAACTTGTCAAATGTAACGGTTATCTAAGAGGGGGAGAGGCTATGGAAAACAAGTCGATTCACGTCAAAGGGCTGCAAAAATCCTACAAGCAGCAGCAAGTCCTGAAAGGTGTAGATTTTGAGGTGGAAAAGGGCAGTGTTTTTGCCCTTCTCGGCTCCAACGGAGCGGGTAAAACGACGACGGTAAAAATCCTTACCACGCTGCTGAAACCCGACAGCGGAACTGCCACTGTTAATGGATTCGACGTCGCTACAAAGCCGGACCATGTGCGGCAGTCGATCAGTTTGACCGGCCAATTTGCCGCCGTGGACGAAAATTTGACCGGGCAGGAAAATCTCGTCATGATCGCGAAGCTGAGACATCTCGATGCCCCGCGTCAGATCGCACGCGATTTGCTGATGCGCTTCGGATTGACGGATGCCGCAGACCGTAGAGTATCGACTTATTCCGGAGGTATGCGTCGCAGACTCGACCTCGCCATGAGCCTAATAGGAAAACCGCAGATCATTTTTCTTGACGAGCCGACGACCGGCCTTGACCCCGAGGCGCGCATTGAGGTCTGGAAGATCGTCAAGGAACTTGCAGGCAACGGCACGACGGTATTCCTGACCACGCAGTATTTGGAGGAGGCTGAACAGCTTGCCGATCGAATTGCCATTCTGCATGAGGGCAAAATTATCGCGGGCGGCACGCTCGCGGAGCTGAAAAAGCTGTTTCCGCCCGCCAAGGTGGAATATGTTGAAAAACAACCGTCATTAGAGGATATCTTCCTCACGATCGTCGGCAAAAAGGAGGAAAACTAAATGGAAGTGGTCAAGAAACACTACTTCAGCGATATGGGCGTCATGCTCGGACGTTCCATGCGCCATATTTTCCGCAGCTGGGATACCATCATTACGGTCACGATCATGCCGGTCGCATTTATGCTGCTGTTCGTCTATGTGTTTGGAGGCGCCATTCAAACCGGCACGGATAACTATGTTAATTACTTGTTGCCTGGCATTCTGCTTATTGCTATTGCAAGCGGTATTTCTTATACGGCTTACCGTCTATTTATCGATGTGCAGAGGGGTATATTAGAGCGATTCCACTCCATGCCGATTGCACGTTCGACCGTGCTGTGGGGACATGTGATAAGCTCGCTGGTATCCAATGCCATATCGGTTGTCGTCATCATACTCGTCGCGCTCGTTATGGGCTTCCGCTCGTCGGCAGGGCTTCTGCCCTGGCTTGCCGTAGCCGGCATACTCATGCTGTTTACGTTGGCGTTGACTTGGGTCGCGGCGATTGCCGGACTGTCTGCCAAATCCGTGGATGGTGCAAGCGCTTTTTCCTATCCGATTATCTTCCTGCCGTTCATCAGCTCGGCGTTTGTGCCAACCGAGTCGATGCCGTCGGCCGTTCGCGCCTTTGCCGAAAACCAGCCGGTGACCTCGATCGTAGAGGCTATCCGAGCGCTACTCTCAGGTCAGCCGGTGGGTAATGATATATGGGTCGCTCTAGCGTGGTGTGTTGGGATTATGCTCGTAGCGTATTATTTTGCGATGAGGGTGTATAAAAAGCGGGTGTAAAATAATGAATTATTTAAGGAAGCCAATCAATATAGGGAAATAACTCTAAATTGGGAAATAGATTGAAACGGAGCCGTGAGACAAAACCGCGCAGCACCGAGTGAATTGCCGCGCGGTTTCATAATAATTTACCAGCCTACACGGATAATCAGGCCTTTCGGGTCGCCTGCTTCAAGGTAAGAAGATTGGCCGTTGACATCGTCATAGGGGAACCCGTAGGCCAAGCGGTTAATGCTATGATCATGCCAAAATTTTGCATAATAATTGGCCGGAGCAGCTTGATAGTAATTCGACACGTTATTCCAGTCACTTGTCGTATATACATGACGATTAATGGCTGCACAAGTTGACGCATTGGTTAAGGCGCCGTCACACCGAAAAATATCCTGCGTACTGTACGGAGCGTATCCGCCGAAATAGTTGGCATTAGCGCCGCCCTGGGCGAAAGAACCGTGAATCGGAGCGACGATACGGTAAGGTGCTTGAATGGTGCCCAGCGATTTGAATACGGCAGGAACTTCAGCCTGGAATTTGGTAAAGATTCCGCTTCGGGTCTCGGATTCTAGCTCGCCAGTGGTCTGATCGAAGGAACCGGATTTATTGACCAGTCGATGCTGGATAGGGAAACCGAATCCATCAACGCGTGTTGTATTGCCATGATAGCCGGCTGCATCCATCGTGAATTCGACGAAATCGAAATAGATATCTCGGTTCGGATCGGTTGGATTATTCAGATCGGGGCCGGCGAATCCATCGTTATAGGTCTTGATGTAAAGTGGAGTACCGACACTAAGAAACATTCGGCCCGCCGTAATCTTGGGCAAGGTAACCCAAGGAGCATCGCTGATCTTGTGGTATATGTTAGCGTAGTTGATGCCGTTCTTGGTTAGATGGCCCGGTGCATCATTCAAAGCGTTGGAGATGGCAATCAGATTGCCGTTCAAGTCCAGATAGCTCCACTGATTGTTCGCGGGGTTGATGCCGAGAACGCCCCAATATATTTGCTGGTCGTTGTAAGTGCCCTTGGTACCATTCATGATCTTCACCGAAACGGCGCCATTTGGCGGCATGGGGATGGAGGACGGTATGATGTCATAAATAGAGCCAGCAGATGAAGGAGGTATCGTATTGCCCGCCGTGTATGTAAAGTCTCCGGTGTCGTAGGCCGGGTTTCCATTGTTGTAAGTGAAAGAATACGTTATCACGGAACCGCTAGACATGTTCGAGACGGCCTGTTCATAACGGGATTGAACAGCATTGTAAGCCATTCTGAAATTTTGCTGTACGCCGCCGTTCACTTTATAATGGACATCGACCCAACTTGTGTTGACAGCGGATTTGAACCATATGGTGGCTGAGTTTCCGGTTAATTCAATGCCCCGCGTATAGTCCGCAGCTGCGGCTTTCGTAGCGAAGATGGAGCAACAGGCCAACAGTAATGACAGGATTAGCAGGTAAGGCATTCCCTTTCGCATGATCAGAGTTCCTCCTTTTAAATGGGGATAAAAACCAGCTTCGCCATTGGGATTGAAACGGCATCCCCCCTTTATTCTGGATGTATTTGGTTGACTGGATCAAATGTATGCGATTGCAAAATGATTATAAACCTACGCACCATAATATGGTAAGTATTGGAATTTCGGTATAGAGAACAAAATTTCGGTTGAGAAACAATAAAGGGGAGAAAAAGGATATGGCTATGGGAAGTACAACCGTAATGTCATACAATATCCAACATGGCGTAGGTATTGATGACCTTCTAAGCTTGCAGAGGATCGCGAATGTCATCCGTGAATCCGGTGCCGAAATTGTCGGACTTCAGGAGGTCGACCGATTTTACGGGATACGAAGTGATCATAAGGACCAAGCAGCAGAATTGGCAGGCATGCTCGGTTACCACTACATATATGGCGCCAATCTTGATTTGCCGCCTGACGAAGGACGGGCCGACAACCGTCAATATGGGAATGCTATTTTAAGCAAGCATCCTTTTATACGGTATGAGAACATTTTCCTCAGCAGCTCCGAAGACGAACAACGGGGTGTTCTGCATGCGGTTGTAAATATGCGGGGCATTCAAGTCAATGTGTATAATGCGCATCTTGGACTGGATGTCGCGAGCAGAACGGTACAGGCGCAGGAATTGAACGATCTTGCCTCCACCATTCACGGACCGAAGATTTTAATGGGCGATTTCAATACGGAACCGGACAGTTCAGAGCTTCAGATGTTGTTAGATAGCGGTTTATTCGTCAACAGCTTTCAGGGCATCGAAAATGCCTTTACCTTTCCGGCAGACGATCCGTCTGAAAAGATCGATTACATATTAACGTCACCAGGAGTTCAGTATTCGAATCAGCGTGTGATCGCTTCGGAAGCTTCGGACCATCTGCCAATCGCAGTCGATTTGGCATTCGAACGAAAGGAAACGATTGCTGGAGGGGAAATATGATCGAATGAAAAAATGGATCGAGGAGTACAGTCGGGACTACGCGCTGCTATGAGAAGTCGTCGAAGGATTGTCCGATTAGGAGCTGCGTACCTGAGATGGCCAACGGCAGCTGGAGCACACGTTAATGGCTTACTTCCTACAGAGGAAATAGGTCATTTTCTATTTAACGCAACAAAATGATATCCGAAGCGTCTATTCATCGTACATAGAACAGCAACAGAGGTGGAACAGATGAATGTAAAAATGATGACGATATTCGGTGCCGTAATCGGTTCTGTACTCGTATGGACAGGAAGCGCAACTGCTGCGGAAACACGTTTTGTCGATCTGCAGCATTCAAAATGGGCAGAAGACGGAATCACCTATATGGCGAAAAGGGGAACCGTAGCCGGATACGGCAATGGAAAGTTTATGCCAGAGAGAAACGTAACAAGGGCAGAAGCCGTCACTTTTATGGTGCGGGAACTTTATTCGCAGGAGCTGCAACAAGATGCGAAAGGCATGACCTATTCAGATGTGCCATCAAACCATCCTTTTTATCGGGAAATATCCATAGCGGCAAAACATGGGCTGGCCGGCGGATTTCCTGACGGCACTTTTCATCCGGATGCACCGATGAGCCGCGCAGAGACTGCGGCATTCCTAACACGTGCCTATTCACTCGTGGAAGGCAAGCAGCACGTCATTTTCAAGGATACAGAAATGCATTGGGCGGCAGCGCCTATTCTCATCATGAGCTCCAATGGATTGATCGGAGGATATTCGGATAGCAGCTATCGTCCGGATCGATCTGTCACGCGTGCGGAGTTTGCCGTATTTATGACGCGAGTGATTCGATTTGAACGCGAAACAGCCATTCGATCAGAGGACTGGGATAAACTGATGTCATATATGACCGTTAGTGAGCAAGTCGGCCAAATGCTCATGCCTGACATTAGGCAATGGAACGGTCAAGTGACTACGACTGTCAATGAAGGGCTGAAACGAAGCATCCATGATCAAGATTTGGGCGGACTTATTCTTTTCGACAAAAATATAGTCGATGTGCGACAGGTCACGACGCTCACGCATGATCTGCAAATGGAAGCAGGAGACATCCCGTTGTTTCTTGGCATCGATCAAGAAGGGGGCGTTGTGAAGCGGATCCCGGGCGGAACGAATCTGCCGGGTCAAATGGCGCTTGGCGCAACCGGTGACACATCGCTGGCCGAAGCGGCCGGAAAGCTGACAGGGGAAGAGCTGAAGGCACTTGGGCTGCAGGTCAATTTTGCGCCGGTGCTCGACATTAACAGCAATCCAGACAACCCGATCATCGGGATGCGTTCGTTTGGCTCGAAAGCGGATTTGGTATCACGGCTTGGCCTCGGAACAATAAAAGGGCTGCGTCAATCAGGGGTCATCGCGGCCGTCAAGCATTTTCCGGGGCATGGTGACACGACGGTAGACTCCCATCTGGGAATGCCGGTGCTGACACATAACCGCGAACGGCTTGATGCTGTAGAACTGAAGCCGTTTCGGGCAGCAATCGATAACGGGGTGGAAATGATCATGACCGCGCATATTGCTTTCCCGGCAGTAGATAACGAACACGTGATTTCGCTCAAGGACGGAAGCAGCGTGCCGATCCCTGCCACGTTATCCAAGAAGGTGTTGACCGGACTGCTACGAGAAGAGCTGGGTTATAAAGGAATCATCATTTCCGATGCCTTCACCATGAATGCGATTGCGGAGCATTTTGGGGAAAATAAAGCAGTTGAACGTGCAGTTTCCGCAGGTGTTGATATCATTCTTATGCCGCAAGATCCGGCAGCCGCGCATCAGACGCTGGTTAACGCGGTGAACAGCGGAAGGATCCCGATCGAAACCATTCATACGTCGGTAAAACGCATATTGGAGCTTAAATCAAAATATGGTTTGTTTGACCGCAGTGAAAGCCTTACGCATAAGTTGACCGCGCTTAACCATGTCATTGGGTCCGAGGAGCATCGCACAGTGGAGCGGGAAATCGCAGAGCGAGCGGTCACATTATTGGCCGGCCGCGACGGTAAGCATCCGGATCAAATTCATCAAGGCGACCGGGTTGTTATTGCTGCAGCTGAGGTGGAACAGGCGAAACAGCTCGAGAGGCAGCTGAAGCAAGCCGCAAATAACCTATCGCTAAAGACGGAAATTTCCGTTATCGGTCAAGGAAAAACGAATGAGGCGCTGCAGGCGATGGATAAGGCGGATTACGTCATCCTGGCTTCTTACCAGTTCCGTAACGTAGCCAGTCAGTTCGTATGGTCCGATGTTCAATCCTGGATCGATGAGTTGAATAAGCGCAATAAGCGATACGCGCTGTTATCGCTTGGCAATCCGTATGAGACGATCTATTTGAAGAACGTACGCTCAGGCCTTGCACTTTACGGAAAACAGGAGCCTAATACAACCGCCGGGATCAAAGTGCTGCTCGGCCGATTGGAAGCCGGCGGCGTGTTGCCGGTGACAACAGATCAACGAATGGTTAGTGATAATTAACCACGCAGGTATCAGAAAACAAGAATATCTATCTCATCATAAGCCGCGGTAGCGCGGTTTTATTTTTTTGAAACATCACCATGAAAAATGAGTTTGTTGTAGTAAGTACGTTGATCGCCTTCGGGTAATCTTTTTCGGTTCAAAACAGAAGTATATGGTACGCGGATGAAGATAACAAAATGGGTCTTGTTCTCAAGGAGGGAAGACATGGATTACATTACACCAAAAGAAGCGGCGTTAAGGGTAAAACGGCGGCCTAAAGATACCATAGCGGCGGGTCGTCGTCATACTGTTGGCCTTAAATCGGACGGCACGGTGGCGGCTGTGGGCGATAATAAATATGGGCAATGTGATGTAAGCGGCTGGCGCGATATTGTGGCGGTCGCGGCGGGTAATGTTCATATGGCGACGAACACGGGGAATGCTCATACCATCGGCCTTAAATCAGAAGGTACTGTAGTGGCTGTGGGTTGGAATAAGCATGACCAATGCAATGTCGACGACTGGCGCGATATTGTAGCGGTTGCGGCAGGTTGGCGTCATACCGTTGGGCTTAAATCGGACGGCACGGTGGTAGCAGTGGGCCGAAATAATGAAGGTGAATGCAATGTAAGCGGCTGGCATGATATTGTGGCGGTTGCGGCTGGTGACTGGCATACCGTCGGTCTTAAATTGGACAGCACGGTGACGGTCGTGGGTAATAATCAGTATGGTCAATGCAATGTAAGCAGCTGGCATGACATCGTTGCGGCAGATGCGGGTTACCTTCATACCGTCGGTCTTAAATCGGACGGCACGGTGGCAGCTGTAGGTCTGAATAAGCATGACCAATGCAATGTAAGCGAATGGCGTGGTATTGTGGCGATTGCGGCGGGCAGTAAGCATACCGTCGGCCTTAA
Organism: Paenibacillus dendrobii; assembly: GCF_009807035.1. Classification (GTDB taxonomy): domain Bacteria; phylum Bacillota; class Bacilli; order Paenibacillales; family Paenibacillaceae; genus Paenibacillus_AQ; species Paenibacillus_AQ dendrobii. The sequence goes on along the minus strand of NZ_WUBI01000001.1, from coordinate 771,287 downwards.
ATCAGACGGTACTGTCGCGGCTGCGGGTTGGAATGAGTATGGCCAATGCAATATAAGTGATTGGCGCGATATTGTGGCGATTGCAGCAGGCTGTACCCATACCGTCGGCCTTAAATCGGACGGCACGGTGGCGGCTGTGGGCGATAATAAATATGGGCAATGTGATGTAAGCGGCTGGCGCGTCATTCAACTGCCCGGCTAAAGTTTCTACACTACTTCCCCTTAAAGAAACGAATGCCAACCTCTCCGGCATGGCCTGTCACTCTAGTCGCACTAATAAATATGAATTCCTTAATTGGAAAATTGATAAAATTAATTATTTGATTAAAATAATTAATTTATTTTCATTTACAAATTGAATACGTTTATTTATAATTCAAATAAAAAAGGAGTGGAGTATGAAATATCCCATCATCACACAGTGTCCTGTATGCGACCATCCACTGTACGCCGTCAAGTTGGAATGTGGACATTGCCGTACGACCATTGAGAACACGTTCGAATTATCAAAGCTGGCTCTGCTCTCGCCCGAACAGCTTCATTTTGTGATTACTTTTCTTGTGAACAGAGGGAACATCAAGGAAGTGGAAAAAGAGCTCGGCATATCTTATCCGACAGTACGCGGCAAGCTGAATGATATCATTATGGCCCTCGGATATGATACGCGCAAGAAACCGGAAGTCGATGAGAAGAAGGTCATTTCCATGCTGGAGAATGGCGAAATCACCGCGGATGAAGCGGTCAGAATGTTGAAGGATGAATGAGGAGGAAGATAGGATGAAAGAAGAAATCAGTAAAGTGCTGTCCATGATGCAGGAAGGAAAAATTGATTCGGATAAAGCTTCAGAGTTGATTAACGCACTGAAGGAGAAGCAAACGGCTCACACATTGCAAACCGTGCAGACGATGGGTAAATCCGACTACTCGAAGAAACTGTCATCGACTTCCGGTGGTTATTTGGACAAAACGCTGAAAATACGGGTTACATCTCAAGAAAAAGATAATATCAACATCAATTTGCCAATTAAACTGGTGAAGGCTGTTCTCGGAGCAGGGCACAGCATCGCGTCCAATATTCCGCAGGCTGCGAAATATGTGAAGGATCTCGATATCGATATGCTGATTGATGCAATCGAAAACGAGCTTGCCGGGCAAATCATTGACATCCGATCCGGTGAAGAGGATACCGTCACCGTCGTGATTGAGTGATGGGCCATGATGATTGTGAAGGTGAAGAGTAAGGAGCACGCTTTTACGATTCCGGTCCCATATACTGTGTTGCGCATGGGGAGTGGTATCCTAACTTCCAATATAGTCCAGCGCACTTTGAAGGATTGGCTGAACAAGCAAGGCGGGCATGCGGCTGGGCACTCAAGCCGGAAGCAAGATTTCGATTCGGACAGCAGCCGGTTCGGAATTGAACTGGTGCTGTCGATTCTCGAAAATCGAAGCACAAAGCAAGCGATCAGGCAGCTCATCAAGGAGTTGCAACATTGCAAGGGTACGGTTCTGGTCGATGTCCAGGCTCAGGACGGCACGGAAGTGTTGATTAAATTGTAAGCAGCTGTCATTCGATCATGTCCCTCTTCCTCGTTTGGGAAGGGGTCATCCCCATGTATTTTTTATAAATCCTCGTGAAATAATTCGGATTCTCACAACCCACACGGGCCGCAATTTCAGTAATCGAATCATTGCTTTCCTTAAGGAGCCGTTTGGCCTCTTTCATCCGTAAGATATTGACATACTCAACAAAAGTTCGCCCGGTTAGGCGTTTGAAGAGCTTACAGAAGTAATAAGGATTCAGACTGACCTCCTTAGCTGCTTGTTCAACAGTCACTTTATCCGCATATCTCGATTCAATCTGCCGGATTAATTGCTTAAAGCGCTCCCGGTTGGGAAAATAAGCTCGTTCACCTTGTTCCGCAAACTGCTGCGGCATAAAGCTGCGCGACATCAAGGTGAAGAAGAGGTGAAGCTTGGATTTGACCACGAGCTGATAAGCAGGAGCTTTTGCAGAGAACTCCTGAATAATCTCATCCAATAGAGAGTAATAAGGTATGCAGGTTTCGTCCTGGTCCGCCGGTTTGACGGGGAATTGAAATCTGCCCTCCAAATAAGGGGCGACATACTGTGCGTGGACCGGATCCGACAGCCAATCGTTAAACAGCGAAGCATTTAGCACAATGCAATCATAATTTACATCCCCGTCACCGAGTGAATATCCGACATGAAGGCTGCCAGCAGGTATGAGGATGATATCACCGGGCTGAACGACATATGGCCGGCTGTCAACGTGGATTACAGCACTTCCTGTCTGCATAACCAGAAATTCAAAATGCTCGTGCCAATGCAGGTACAAGATACAATCCCCGGTTTTGGCGGAAGCACAACGATTCTGAAAGAGTTGAAACGGATATTCCGCATGCTCAAGAACCGTATCCTCCCATAGTTCCTTTGGATAGGTCATCATGTACTCCCCCCTACAAAATCAGACTAGTATTGCACAAGATTGAGTAGAGAAAACGTGAAAAATCCCCATTATAATGGTGGTGTTACGAATACTATAAGCCAATATAGGAGTGATATACAAGATTGGATAACACATTGCGCATTGGGACGCTGGTGGGTGGAAATGATGCCGTAAAGGTCATTCCGCAGATCGTAAAGCATGGATTTGAATCATTTAATCTCACGTTCTGGCAATCTTCAGGCGATACAGACTTGGGGGAATTGGCCCGAAAAGTGCGTGAGCTTGCAGACGAGCATGATTTTGTCATATCCGCAATCAGTGTGTTCGGCAACCCGCTGACTGGCGAAGGGGACAATGCCGATACTCTTTCAACGTGGGAGCGCCTTATCGATCATGCCCACCTGTTCGGGACGAATCTTGTATCCGGTTTCACAGGAAGAATTCCAGACCGCCCGATCGACGAGTCGATCCCCAGATTTAAAGAGGTTTTTGGTGAATTGACGAAGCGTGCGGCAGATAAGGGAGTCCGGATTGCTTTTGAAAACTGTGATATGGGTGGAACTTGGGAGTCCGGTGATTGGAATATTGCACATAATCCGGCGGCCTGGGAGCTGATGTTTAATGCTGTTCCTGAGGATAACATCGGTCTCGAATGGGAGCCCTGTCACCAGATGGTAAGCTTAATCAATCCGATTCCGCAGCTGCGCAAGTGGGTGTCTAAGGTGTTTCATGTACATGGTAAGGACGCCACGATTGCCTGGGATATTGTAAAAGAACATGGTATTCACGGAAACCAGCCATTTGTGTGGCACCGTACACCTGGCTTTGGCGACTCCAATTGGACTGATATTATTACCATCCTAAGGCAGCATGGATATCAGGGAACGATTGATATTGAAGGATGGCATGATCCGGTTTACAGGGGTGAGCTTGAGATGATGGGACAGGTTCATGCCTTGAATTATTTAAAACGCTGCCGGGGCGGTGATTTTGTCCCGAATCCGATCTGAATGACAATGTGGTAGAGGGAGCTGAAGATAATGGCAGTAGAACACCGGATCGTTGTGGCTGGCTGTGGCGGCATGGCGAATACATGGATTGATTATGCCATAGCCAGGGAAGATACGGAAATTGTTGGATTGGTTGATATTAAGGAAGAGATTGCGGCCGCTATGGCGGAACGAAAGGGTCTTTCCTGTCCGGTATTCACAGATATCGAGCAGGCAGTCACGGCAACCAAAGCTAACTTGGTTTTTGATGTGACGATACCGTCGAGCCATCACAAGGTTGGCATAACCGCGCTTGAACTGGGGTGTCATGTTTTTTCCGAAAAACCACTGGCAGAATCGATTCAGGACTGTCTTGATATTGTTCGTCATTCGGAGAAAAACCTTAGGACACATGCTGTGATGCAGAATCGTCGCTATGATCCGCGCATTCGTGCTTACCGCAATCTGATTGCTGAGGGGACGATCGGGCAACCTGGATTCATAAGTGCAGACTTTTTTATAGGTGCCCATTTTGGAGGTTTTCGGGATGCCATGCAAAGCCCGCTGCTGCTGGATATGGCTATCCACACTTTCGATCAGGCGCGGTTCATTATGGATGCGAATCCCGTCTCGGTATACTGCCACGAGTTTAATCCTCCCGGATCGTGGTACTCCGGAAATGCCATGGCGATTTGCATATTTGAAATGTCGGACGGTTCTGTGTTTAATTACCGGGGTTCTTGGTGCGCCGAAGGTGCCCCCACATCCTGGGAGGCATCCTGGCGTGTGACCGGGGAACACGGGACAGCAATTTGGGATGGGCAGGGAGAGCCTTATGCGGAAGTTGTCGCGGCTGGTGATCAGGAGGGCCAGTTTATCCGTCATGTTGATCGTATTCCGGGCAAGCCTGTAGAAATGCTTCATACCTTTCATCAAGGCTGCCTGGACGAAATGTTTGCATCACTGGCTGAGAACCGCAAACCCGAAACCGACTGCAGCGACAATATGTACAGTATGGCAATGGTCCTTGCTTCGCTGGAAAGCGCAAAGTCGGGCAGTAAAGTGCTTATTGCTGATTGGATGAATGCGGCATTACCGATTTAAAAATCCCTGTAATTTACATATATCCCACTTAAAAGTCGCTAAGTTAGCGGCTTTTTTGTTTTTTAAGAGTGAATTCGTGAAAAGGCATTTTCGACAACAAGTGATGTTAAATTTCCAAGTGTATTATCTAAACGAGACTATGAAGCATCTTTGAACAGATTGGTGTATCTCTTGCAAAGAAACAAGAGATAGTGAATTTGGAAAGTTGATTTGGATTGGAGATGCTGAAGGCCGACTGGTCTAGCTTTGAGAGCAAAATTGTTTAATAAATTACTCTCCCTTGAAATCAAGAACCGTGATTTATTATTATAGAAATAATTGAACTTAAGCTTGGAGTGAGAGCTATGAACGTACAATTCACAATTTCGAATATGGTTGACAGCTTAAAACATATCACTGGAATAAGTGCTCTCGTTCTCGGCGGTTCAAGAGCCAAAGGAACTGAAAATCACAACTCTGATATTGATATTGGGATCTACTACGACTCCGAAAAAGGGCTGGACATTACCGAGCTTCGTCGGGTCGCAGCTGCAATGGATGACGATCATAGAGAAAACTTAGTGACAGAAATAGGTGACTGGGGACCCTGGATTAATGGCGGAGGTTGGTTGAAAGTCAATCAAACTCCAGTTGATTTTTTGTATCGTGATCAAAATAAAGTGTCATATGTAATTGAAGAATGCATCAGGGGAGGGATCACCATTGATTACCAACCAGGACATCCCCACGGATTTGTCAACTCGATTTATTTGGCTGAAATCGCATTGTGTAAAGTGTTGTGGGACCCTTCGGGAGTTGTAGGAAAACTGAAAAGCAGAACAACCCCATACCCACCCGTTTTTCATGAAGCTACCATTCAAAAATTTTGTTGGGAGGCAACCTTCGCTCTCGATAATGGATATAAAGGTATTCACAAAAAAGATCTATCTTATATAGCTGGATGTTTTTTCAGGTCAGTATCCTGCTTGAATCAGGTATTGTTTGCGATGAACGAAACGTTTTTGATGAATGAAAAGGGGGCTACAGCCATTGCCGATTCATTTAGCATAGTGCCAGGCAAATACTCCCAGAGAATAAATGAGATTTTTACTCTGCTCATGGAAGATCAAGAGAATGTAAAGAAAGCCTTTAATATGATGCGTGAGCTTATTCAGGAAACTGAAAATCTGATAAAATCCAAATAGTTTTTTGAACAAACGGGAAACGATACTTCATCTTACGAAACAAATGTGAACCCAATGTAATACTTTTACACAAGATAGGGCACATTGTGGAGGACCTTTGTCAATGAGGTGTTCCAACGAAGAACGAGATTGGTTGAAGAAGGATTTTGTTTTTATTCCTTGAATTTCTAATTTAATCGAAAATGAAAGACATTAGAGAATGGAGCGAGTTCATAATGATAAAAGGCGTCGGGGGAATATTTTGGAGGACTAAAAATCTAGAAGCTATAAAAAAATGGTACAGTGAAGTGCTGAAGATCGAAATAGATCATTGGAATGGGACTATGATTAAACCCGATTCAGAAAATGGAACTATCTTTTCTTTCTTTACTGAAGATGACCCTTACTTCCCAACAGAACAACAAGTGATGCTCAATTTCCAAGTACATGATCTAAACGAGATGATGTTGCATCTTGAACAAATGGGTGTACCTCTTGCAAAGGAAAAGGAGAGCAGTGAATTTGGTAAGTTTATTTGGATTCAAGATCCTGATGGTAGACTGATTGAGCTATGGGAGAATTAACGGATGCACGGGCAAAAGAGGGAGTTGAAGTTGCGGCTCCTTTTTCTTATTCACTAACGGGACGCAACACCACAACCCATCAAAAAAAATTGATGGTTGACATCATGCTTTTTATCTCATACAATAAACACATCAAAAATATTTGATCTGAACAAAGAAGGTGAAAACATGATTCAAGCAACCATCGATGAAGCTTTTTTAACTACTTATGAACAGAAGTTTAAAGCATTGTCCGATAAAAATCGGTTGAAAATTATATATGAATTAAATCAAAAGGGGAAGGTCTGCGTATGCGATCTTACAGATTTGCTGGACTTGCCTCAATCGAAATTGTCTTATCATTTAAAGACCCTTCTGGATGCCAATCTGATTCTCATGGAACGCATCGGAAAATGGAACTACTATGAATTGAATGACGAAGAAATAAAAGGGTTATTATCAGAGAAACTGTGCTGCATTTTTTATCCGAATTGTAATTGATATTTTTTTAAATAACGCATCAAAAATATTTGATGGATAATAATCACTGGAGGAAAAAGCGATGAATAATATCGAATTTAAAGTAGTTTCAAACGATTGCTGTACCCCTTCTACTACATGCGGTTCTGAATCTGCAACTCAGGATGGTCAACTCCTAGAAATGAAGAATGATATCAGCGAGCTTCCGGTGGCTATTATCGGGGCTGGACCGGTTGGGCTAGCGGCTGCCGCCGAACTTGCGATTCGTAAACAAAGCTTTATTGTATTCGAGTCAGGCTCCCGTGTTGGCCACAACATTCGCGAATGGGGACACGTTCGCTTGTTCTCGCCATGGCAATATAACATGGATAAAGCAGCACAAAGCCTTTTACATGAGCAGGGTTGGGTTTCTCCATCTCCTGATGAGCTTCCATTGGGTAAGGATATCGTTGATAAATATCTTGAACCGCTTGCCGCTCACCCCAGCATGAACCCTAATATCATGTATAATTCAAAAATCTTGGCAGTAAGCCGGAAAGACACTGACAAAATGAAATCAGCGAATCGGGAGAAGCAGCCTTTTGTCCTTTACGTTGAAACAGAAGGCAAAACGACACGATATGAAGCAAGAGCTGTGATCGACGCCTCCGGAACCTGGGGTCACTCCAATCCTTTGGTTGCCAGCGGCATATGGACCGAAGAAGAACGATCTGTAGAGGAGCAAATTTATTACGGAATCCCGGAGTTAAATTCGGAACACCAGACCCGGTATAAGGGCAAACGTATTGCCGTGGTGGGGAGCGGGCACTCGGCTTTGAACACTTTGCTTGATTTGGTCCAGTTGAAAGAAGCTGATCCGAGTACAGAGCTATATTGGATCATGAGAAAAAGGAAAGTGGAGGAAGCCTACGGCGGAGAGGGGAACGATCAGCTTGAAGCTAGAGGAGAGCTTGGAAGCCGCATTCACCAGTTAGTAAGCACTGGACAAATTCATGTGGTGACTCCTTTTAAAATTGAACAACTGATAAAGGACGGTCATCAGATTCAAATCATGGGAACGATGAATGGAGAAGAGTCAAAGATCAGCCATATCGATGAAATCATAGTCAATACCGGAAGCCGTCCAGACTTTTCCTTCCTGGAAGAGATTAGACTCAGCATTGACCCGGCTACGGAAAGTACGTTGATGCTCGCTCCTCTGATTGATCCGAATGTTCACAGCTGCGGAACCGTACGCCCTCATGGGCAAAAAGAACTTCAGCATCAGGAAAAAGACTTTTATATTGTCGGTATGAAGAGCTACGGACGTGCTCCAACTTTCTTGATGGCCACGGGATATGAACAGGTTAGATCCATTGCTGCATTTCTCGCTGGTGATCTGGAAGGGGCAGCTAATGTTGAGTTAGATTTACCGGAAACGGGAGTGTGCAGCATAAATAACGCTTCAGCAAGCAGTGGGGAAAGCTGTTGCAGTGTGCCGGCGACACAATCGACATCATGCTGCAATTAATTAACCTCTATAATTGAGGGGGTACGGCGCTCGTTGCGCCGCCCCTTTATATATGAAATATAAAGGAGTGGAGTTTATGCATAAAGTGATTATTGTCGGCACTGGTCCTGCCGGGTTAACGGCAGCTATTTATTTGGCTAGAGCTAATTTGAACCCTCTAGTGATCGAAGGTCCGCAACCTGGAGGTCAATTGACTTTAACTACAGAGGTCGAGAATTTTCCGGGTTTTGTTGAAGGAATAACTGGACCGGGGCTCATGGAGAATATGAGAAAACAAGCCGAACGATTTGGTGCCCAGTTCATGAGAGGTTGGGTTTCCGAAATCGATATGTCCAAACGTCCTTTCGTTTTAAAAGTGGAGGGCATAGAAGACTTGGTTGCAGAGTCTCTAATTTTATCCACCGGAGCATCCGCGAATTTACTTGGAGGCATTCCTGGTGAAAAAGACTATATTGGGCGTGGTGTAAGCACCTGTGCGACATGCGATGGATTTTTCTTCCGGAATAAAGAAGTACTTGTCGTAGGCGGTGGAGACTCAGCAATGGAAGAAGCTCATTTTCTCACTAAGTTTGCGTCTAAGGTTACCATCGTGCATCGGCGGGGGGAACTTCGCGCATCCAAAATAATGCAAGACCGAGCTCGCCAAAATGATAAGATCAGCTGGGCGCTCAGCAAAGAACCTACAGAAATTCTAGCGAATGACAGAGGGGTTACTGGACTTCAAGTGAAGAATGTAACTACCGGTGAGTCTGAAATTTTGAGTACCGATGGCATTTTTATTGCCACAGGACACACACCGAATACTAATTTTATGAATGGACAAATCGAAACCGATACAGCAGGATACATCAAGGTAATTCCAGGTACGACCCATACGACAATTCCAGGTGTTTTTGCTTGTGGAGATGTACAGGATCCAAAATATCGTCAAGCTATTACTGCTGCGGCTTCCGGATGTATGGCTGCGCTGGATTGTGAGAAATTTCTGGAAAACAGCATGGTTCATGATTGGAGTATGTCATCTTAATGTGTTTGATATATAATCATATAGTTATATAATGATCTAATGATATGAAGATAACGATGGAGAGACATACAATGCCGAATATCGTATTGGATGAAGCAAACGAAGTGGCTCAAATCCTACGTTCTGAGTACCAAGGGCATAAAAATTTCCTGGGGTTCTTATTCTAAAACAGGCTATTTTGACGGTTCCAACGTTGATGATCACCCTGGCAGGTCTCTACTTATGGTTAGTCATCTTATGATTTTATAATAAAGGGAGCAGATACTTATGGAAAAGAAGTCGATTTATTTTTTGTGTACAGGAAATTCTTGTCGGAGCCAAATGGCTGAAGGATGGGCTAAAAAGGTTTTGGGTGATAAATGGTTGGTAAACAGTGCCGGCATTGAAGCCCACGGTCTTAACCCAAATGCTGTGAAGGCGATGCAGGAGGTAGGAATCAATATCTCCAATCAAACCTCGGATATGATAGATCCAGAGCTGCTGAATCAGGCTGATCTCGTGATCACATTGTGCGGAGATGCTGCGGATCGCTGCCCGATGACACCACCACATGTCCGACGTGAACATTGGGGATTTGATGACCCTGCTAAGGCTCAAGGAACGGAAGATGAGAAGTGGGCCGTATTTCAACGGGTACGAGACCAGATCGGTGAACGTATTGAGCAATTCGCTGCGACGGGTGAGCGTACGTTGTAACCCAAAGCGAATTACACCGCTCAAGCGTATAACCTATTAACAAATATGTTAAACACAAAAAAACTCCCGTGGTTGTACGATTTTGCGGGAGTTTATCTTCAATCTAAACTGCCGGGAACTGAGTCGGGAAGTTTAGTTATTAAAGTAGATTCATAACTTTTTGGTTATTTATAACGTCCATAATGCTTCCCATAAGACAGAATCTTATTATATAAGCTCTTATCTTTTAATGCTTTGAGCGGGTATATTTGCGGCCGCGTGTTCACTTCAAGGATCCAAGTTTTCCCCTTCGAATCGACAGCCACATCCAAACCGAGTTCCTGGAATCCTTTGTAATGGCGGTCAAAGTTTTTGCCAACGGCAACGCCAAGTCTTTTGAGTTCCGACTCCAGCTGTGAGGTGAAGGTAGAACTGAAATCGGCATCTTTCATCGTCTTGCTGAATGTCCCAATGGAGCCGCCTTGATTATAATTGGTGGCTATTTTGTTAGGGTTGCCGACTTTGGTGAATAGGGCGGTGGTGATCCAATCTCCCTTTCTGGTTCTCTGGACCATAACCCGGATATCGAATGGCTTTCCATTGCTTTTGGCTAATCGAATTCCTTTTTGCAGCAGATAAGATCTGCTCCCTGCAAAGCGATTCAGATCACGATACAACTGAGTTGTACTCGAGTACGACGTTTTAGTAGTATTCAGCTGGCTTTGGTAGCCCCTGTCTATTTTGCGGATACGGATAATGTTACTTCCGCCTGATCCATCGGTTGGCTTAAAGAAGACGCTGGGATAGTCGTCCAGCATAGCGGACAGATTCTTTTGGTTAAACGGTAATGTGTGCGGAACGTATTTTCGGAAATAGGAATCCTTAAGCAACCATTCGGTTTTCTTCCATTTACTTTTGATGGTGCTACTTTTATATTTCATTGTGAAGAGACTCACCTCTTGTTTTTGTTTAGCATATGCCGAAAAATAGAGGGAGTCTCCATGATTGCCTTGAACCAAGATATAAGCCCCGAATCATTTTTTATCGAAAAACAATAAGAAGATGATTAGTAATGGAAATCTGCCATATTCAGAAGAGAGGGTTGTACAATACCAGTATGAAAATGATGCAACTTCGGAGGCAGCATTTTGTATTTCAAGCAGATGACGGAGGCGGAGCAGGAGAAGAAAAGCTACACGATTCTTCGTCAATTAGGATTCGTTGAACGCGAAATCATGATTGGTATCCTCCGCAGGCAGCTGCTGGTGTTGAAATGCCTAAGGAATAACAAAATGCAAAAGACCTTGGCACCCGCATAAACAAACGGAGAGCTAAGATCTGTACAGGTATTTCATCGGCACTTGGACGATAATGTTGCTCATCGATGTACTAAATTCTGCTTGTCATGATTAAGCGATCGGATATTATAGTTTTCTTGCCTTGATTACAAACGTTACAGGAAGCATCTTGGCTTTTTTTGCAAAATCGTTGTTATCGTCCCGTCTTTGCATAATTTCTTCATCAGATTGCTCAATCATTTCCTCAATGACAAATCCCGCTTTTGAGAGCGCATTCACATAGGTGGATAGTTTGCGATCCGATAGTGTTAACGTACCTTCATCAAATGATACCGAATACCAGGATTCATCGAAATAACATTTTTTAAAAGCAAGCACGTTATTTTCTTCGACAACACATTTATGTATAGGGTGAGACCAACTGAAAATAAATATACCATCTTTTTTGAGGTAAGAAGCGATCCGGTCAAAAGTACCATCAAGATCGGTGGTCCAGCCTATGGCATAAATCGAATAAACAAAGTCAAAATAATCCTCTGGTATGCCGCATTTTTCTTCCATAGGAGAACAGATCAATGTTGCTGAAAGACCGCACGCCGTCAAATATTGCCTCGTCTTTTCGATTTGGTTCTCTGATATATCCATACCCCATAGTTCAGATGCTTTGCGTTCCCCCTGATATTGCAAAGATTGACCGCTACCACAGCCGATCTCGAGCATCTTTTTTCCTGAAACATCGCCAAAAAGTTGGCATTTTTCTTCTGAGACAAATGCTCCATAATAAGGAAGCGAGGTTGCTCCTAAGATGTCATTTCCTTTGGTGTCCCAAAAGATGCTGTTTGTTTTATGTATAACAGTCTTATCCGTGTCGACCGAGATGACGCTGTCAACCTCGCCACCACCTATAATGCTTGTTCTAAGAGCAGAATTCTTGTCCATGCCGACGACCTCCCAAACATAAATAATATGAGCCTAAACGTGTATCCAGACTTGCACAATATTCCAATAATTCATATGTAGCACAAACACTCTGCGCAAGTGATGCCAAAATAATGTACCATTTTCCTACGAACTAATCTACCTAAAATCTTCCATTAAGTGTTCATCCAAACTTGCCACGTGGATAAATATGACATTGACAATCTTATGTTTTTCTAAAATAATAGAATGTAATTGAATACTGGTACCTTTAATTCAGTCCAGAGAGGCTGGCAAGGGCAGCGGATTTTCGTAATCACGCGTGAAGCAGGGCATATTCCATCAAGGGATGCTCAGCGTCTTCGCGCGGGTTATGATGAACAAAATAGGCTACTTGTCAGTTTGAAACTGACAAGTAGCCTATTTTTCTGCATTTTTGGTATCAGGAACACTTTAAGCTGGAGGTATTCAGATGAGCAAACAAGATCAAGAGTTTTCGTGGCAAGAGGTACCGAAAGCGAAGAGAAACCATTTTGGAAAGACGTTTTCAGTCATGCTGGCGTTCACTTTCTTTTCGGCAAGCATGTTGGCTGGGGGGACGCTCGGAGTCAGCTTGACGTTCATGGAGTTCATGGGAATCGTGCTTGCGGGTAATTTGGTACTCGGTATCTATACGGGGGCACTTGCACATATCGCTGCTAAAACAGGCCTTTCCACGCATTTGCTGGCAAAATATTCGTTCGGTAAGAAAGGCTCATATCTGCCTTCATTCCTGCTCGGCTTCACGCAGGTCGGATGGTTCGGCGTTGGCGTAGCTATGTTCGCGATTCCGGTCGCCAAAGCGATGCATTGGAACGTGTACCTATTGATTTTCTTGTTTGGTCTCGCCATGACAGCATCGGCAATATACGGCATGAAGTCGCTCGTTATTCTGGGCTATATTGCGGTTCCGGCCATCGCTATTCTAGGCAGTTACTCGATGTTTGAAGGAGCAAGCTCGCTCGGCGGTCTGCAAGGGTTGCTGGATTACACACCAACACAGTCGCTCACCACGGCAGCGGCATTGACCATTTGTATTGGGTCATTCATTAGCGGCGGCACACTGACGCCCGATTTTGCCCGGTTTTCCAAGACGTCACGGCAGGCGGTTATCGCAACGGTCATTTCATTCTTCCTTGGAAACTCACTTATGTTCCTGTTCGGTGCCGTCGGCGCAATGGCTTATAACCTGGCAGATATCTCTGAGGTTATGTTCCTGCAAGGTTTGACCATTCCCGCGATCATCGTTCTGGGGTTGAATATCTGGACGACCAACGATAACGCCCTTTACGCTTCCGGGTTGGGCTTTGCCAATATAACTAAAATTTCGAAAAAGTTTTTCGTCATCGTAAACGGCATCGTGGGTACGATATTTGCCATGTGGATGTATAACAATTTCGTCAGTTTCCTGAATGTGCTGGGTGCTGCGATACCGTCCATAGGCGCCATCATCATCGCGGACTATTTCTTTGTGAAGCGAAGAAACTACAAACCGTTTGCCGAGATGACATTCAATAATGTAAACTGGATAGCGATGTTGGCTTGGGCTATCGGCGTTGCCTTTGCCCAGCTGGCTCCAGGAATAACGCCATTGAACGCTCTAATCGGTACGGCGGTAGTCTACATCGTGTTGATGCTGATCATTCCAGCGAAAGAATCGACAGAAAAGGGGAAGACAAATGATTATACAGAACGCAAAATTGCGGGGTAAAGATGGTTTATGGAATATCGTCGTTAAAGACGGGAAGTTTGAGCAAATCACACAGACTCTTAAAGTAACTGCAAATGAAGAAATCGTTGACGTGGGCGGCTCGCTTGTGCTGCCACCGTTCATTGAACCTCATATTCATCTGGATACAACATTAACAGCGGGCGAGCCGGAATGGAATTTGAGCGGTACGCTTTTCGAAGGCATCCAGCGTTGGTCAGAACGCAAGGCATTCCTGACACATGAAGATGTCAAAACGCGCTCCAAAACGGCACTAAAGTGGCAGATCGCACAGGGCATCCAGCATGTACGGACGCATGTGGACGTCACCGATCCAAGCTTGACTGCAGTGAAAGCGATGCTTGAAGTGAAAGAAGAAATGGCACCTTACATTGATATCCAGCTTGTCGCATTTCCGCAGGAAGGCATTCACTCCTACCCGAACGGCGTGGAATTGCTGGAAGAGTCCTTGAAAATGGGTGTCGATGTGGTTGGCGGCATTCCGCACTTCGAATTTACGAGAGAATATGGCGTCGATTCCATGAAGGTTGCGTTTGATCTCGCCGAAAAATACGACCGTCTCATCGACATTCATTGCGACGAAATCGATGATGAGCAATCCCGTTTCCTGGAAGTCGTCGCCAAAGAAGCTTACGAACGCGGGCTGGGCTCTCGGACGACGGCAAGCCACACGACGGCGATGGGATCCTACAATGATGCATATACTTATAAATTGTTTAGATTGCTGAAAATGGCTGACCTGAATTTCGTCTCCAATCCTTTGGTCAACATTCACCTGCAGGGACGATTCGATACGTATCCGAAAAGAAGAGGACTGACTCGCGTCAAAGAGCTTTTGGAAGCTGGTCTTAATGTGTGCTTCGGCCACGATGACATCTTTGATCCATGGTATCCGCTAGGCACAGGCAACATGCTTCAGGTGCTGCATATGGGCATCCATGCTTCGCAATTGCTCGGTTACGATCAAATCGTGAATTCAATCGATCTCATTACGACAAATAGCGCAAGAACGCTACATATCGAGGATGTGTACGGCATTGAAGAAGGTAAGCCAGCCAACTTCATCGTTCTTGAAGCTGAGAATGAATATGAGACCATTCGTAAACAGGCCGGAGTGCTTTATTCCTTCAGAGGCGGCCGCAAAATCGCAGAAACAAAACCGCGGAACACGTCGATCATTCTTGACGGTGGTTCTGAGAAAGTCACTTTCAATAAATAATCGAATAATGCGTGCACTGCATCAAGCAGAGCTTACGCATTAGCCATTATCCCCTCATGGTGGACAGGGAAACAAGAGACCGCGTTATCGTGAACTCTTCCTGTATAAATGAGGGGATTTTTTGTGTGGAAAGGCAGAAAGAATCAGATTGGCGTGAAAGCGGCAGCCAAACGTTAAATTTGAGTAACTTCTACCGAACTCGCCATCTGAAAATTAAAACACCCGAGAAGTAATTACGAAAAATTATACCCACATTCGAGAGCGGTAAATAAAATGGCTGTCAACGTGCTGTTTCACTTCTTTAAAGGGAATTGACGTCATCAGAGATCTTCAAAGACTCTTGTTGCTCTTGTTACCAATTATTACATACCTTATAATTTCATTGTGCGATTATGCGTGCACAGTAAGGAAACTAAATTAAAAAGATGAGGAAAGACCCATGAGAAAATGGCTAGTATGCACGTTAGCTATCATGCTAAGTTTAGCTGCGTTTACCCCCAATATCTACGCTTCAGGAGTCAAAGTATCCGTGGATGGGCGTGAAGTACAATTCCCGGATGAGCACCCATTCGTCGATCAGAGATCCAACCTTACGATGGTTCCCCTTGCTTTTGTATCCGACAAACTTGGAGCTACAACGAAATGGAACGGAAATTTAAAACAAATCACGATCTTGCTTAACCGTGACATCATTATTTTGGGGATTGGCCAAAATCATGCACTGGTGAACGGAACAAGAGTGGACTTTGAAGGATCGGCGGTGCTCAAAAACGGTCGCACGATGGTACCGCTGCGCTTTATTAGTGAAGCTCTGCATGCCGTTGTGGATTGGCAGCCTACGCGAAATCAAGTGAGCATCATGACTTCAGTGGCCCGTGTTCCGAAAGGGACATGGATATGGGACAGTCAATCCCTGAAACAGGATCAGGATAAAATGATAAACTTCGCAAGAATAAACGGTGTAACCTCTATTTATCTTCAAGTGGATAAAGATTTAGATCCAGCAATATATGAGGGTTTCATTCGAAAAGCGAAGAACGAAGGCATTCAAGTGGAGGCACTTGATGGGCGTCCCGAATGGGCATATAAGTCCAAGCAGGCGGACATTCAAAAATTTATAGCATGGGTTAAAGCTTATAATTCCACTGTTGGACCGGAAGCAAGCTTTACAGGATTACATTTCGATATTGAGCCTTATGCGCTAAGCGAATGGACGACCGACAATAGGAAGATTCTCGAAAGCTGGATGGATAATATGAGACTGATCGAGAAAGAAACCAAAGGAAGCGGCTTGAAAATTGCGATTGACGTTCCGTTTTGGCTGAATATGATTCATGTACCCGGGAAGGATTACAGTATGAGCGCATGGATGCTGGAGAAGTTCGATTGCCTGGTCATCATGAATTATCGGAATCAAGCTTTAGGAAGCGATGGAATTGTGGAAAATGCACAAGCCATGCTGAGAGAAGCAGTCACGCTGAAGAAAAAAGTCGTTGTTGCTGTAGAAACGGTCAAAAGCAAAGAGGGTCCGCGCGTCTCATTCTATTCCATGAGCAGCGAAGCGATGGAAAAAGAACTGCAGTCCGCCCATAATCAATTGGCACATTACGAAAGCTATGCCGGCTTCGCCATTCACGATTTTAGAAGCTGGGAGTACATGAAAGAAGAGTAGGCTTGGTACAAGAATCACATAAACAATGGCAGCCGATCGGCTGCCTTTTTTAAGCGAACTGTCAGGCGTGTCTATCATACGATGATTCAACTAGAGTTGTATATACATAATAAATCCTTGAATCGATATTGGAATTTGAAAGTAAGTTGCTCGATAGAATTGTGAACGTAAAGATGTGAAGAAGTTCCAAAAATGATGAGTATCGTCAAAAAAGTTTAAACTCTTACTGAACCTTTTTCCCTACAGGAGCGAATTAAGAGTTGTAACACGTTCAGGAGGGGCCCCCATGAATGATAAAGAGTTACTTCCATGGCTTGAAAAAGCGACGCTCGGAGACGAGTCGGCCTTTCAGCTTGTCTATCAGGCGACTCATCAAGACGTCTATCGGACGGTTGCTTTTCTCGTCTACAACAAACAGGACATTGAGGATATCGTGAATGAAGTTTATATGCGTATGTGGCGTTCGTTTCACAAGTACGACCCGAACCGGCCATTCCGCTTTTGGTTGCACGGGATCACAATACATCTTATCCAGGATTGGAAAAGAAAGGCCTGGCGGCGTATTCGCCTCTTTGAACGAAACCGCCAGATGACTTGTGAACAGTTCGACTGGACGGACAGAACTGTCCTTCAGTTCGAAATGCAGCATGAGCTGTTTCGCCTTATCCGCCAGTTGTCGTATAAACTACGTGTGGTCATCATCCTGCGCTATTTTCACGACTATGCTCTGGAAGAAATTGCAGACATGCTGCAGATTCCCGTTGGCACTGTGAAATCCAGACATCATCTGGCACTGAAAGAACTCCGGAAACGATTCGAAATAAAGGGAGGGGACGAGTATGTCTATTGACAAGGAATTGCGTGAAGAGCTTCGCCATATGGCAGATTCGATGCACTGCCCACCCGATTTGTATGGGCGTGTCCGGCGTTCCTATCAACACTATGTGAATGAAAAGAGAGGTAGATCTCCTATGAAAAAACGCATGCTCGCAGGCATTGTCGCTGCAGTAATCCTGATTCCGTCTGCTGCATTTGCTTCTCCCTATCTAGCTGATGCTATATTCGGTTCATCTGCAGCCATTGAACAGCGCGGTGGTACAAAGGAAGATTATCAAGTGATCGAGGGAATGCTTCAAACAGCAAAAGGCAAGCTCACGGAAGATGAATTCAAGGAGTATATGAAGCTAACCAAGCAGTTGATGCAATTAAAGCTGAAGATCACTGATCAAAATGGGAACAAACATATGGATAAGCTGACCAACGAAGAACAAAAACAGTTTGAACAGCTCGGATCGAAGCTGGCACCGTACTTCGAGAAGATTAACGGAACCGCCAAGCCGTAAGAAATGTTAAAGATTTATTAGAGGAAACTTTATCACAATGAGGGCGAAATTATAAAAACAAGGAATTCACCTGCATCATACAGAATCAACTATAACAGGGCAATTGTTATAGAAAGAGAGGAAGTCGTAATGATAAGATCTCAAAACCTAATGCGTATGAGAATATTCTCGATGCAAAGTTTTAGTATTCGCTCCATGCAAAGTCTACTTGACAAACGAAAGCGGTTATTTGCATGGAGCCGTATTTCCTAACCGAACAAGTTCCGTGAAGTTAGTCGGTTTGTCATATGGGCTTTGCAACCTGACCATCTCTATACAGATGAAGGGGCGAAGCCAAATGAAATATGTATCAGCGAGTGAGATTTTACCCGACTATTTACTCCATGAAATTCAAAAATATGTACACGGCAGTGTGCTCTATGTTCCTTCTCCCGAAGGGCGCAGAAGAAAGTGGGGGCAGATTTCGGGGCAGAGAGAGTATCTGCAGAAGCGAAATCTAGAGATTAAGCAATTATTCCGAATGGGCCATAGTATTGACCAGCTCACGGACTCGTATTGCCTATCTGAAGATAGCATCAGGAAGATCGTGTATAAAAAAGAAAAATAGCGATAGGCTCGTGTTGGGATTAAATCCGATGCGAGCCTTTTGATTTGTAGCGTAAACGGTTATAAGCATTGTTTGCCTATTTTTGAATATCGAGGGTCTGTATACTTTTGGTTATATAATTGCATTAACCAAGCGAAGGAAGTGGCCAGCTATGAAGGTAGAGTTGCAGCTGTGTGATACCGAAGACAAATTTATTATCAACAATATTTATCCACTATATTTGCATGATCTATCCGAAATTTGGGAGCGTCAAACGAATCGTTACGGCGTGTTTGAAGAGGATGATACCCGGACATTAGCCGAACAAAATCGGGTTTTTGATGTATGGTGGGAACACCCGGGCGTTCTGTTCCCCTATCTGATCAAGGTGGATGATCTCCCTGCGGGACTTGCCTTTGTAGCAACTCCGCCCTATACGCCATGTCCGTCCTACATTAATTATTATTTGAACGAGTTCTTTCTTTTGCGTCAGTATCGAGGGAAGGGGGTTGGAGAACAAGCAATGCGGCAGTTAATTGACAAGATGCCAGGTCATTGGGAGTTGCAGACTAATCCCACCAATCGGAATGCGCGTGCGCAAAAGTTTTGGCGTAAGACGCTGGGTGTATGCACGAACGGCGAATATAGCGAAGAATTAGGTCACCACCTCGAAGAGGGGGAGATGCTTGTATTTCGTTTTTTCAGATAATCCCGTTCGGGCCTGGAGAGGTGCATTGCTCCGAGTAGAATGGATAGAGGTTGGCACATAGGAACGGAGGGAAAGCTTGTTTAAGTGGAATAGCGATGTATGGGGTAAGCTGACAGGACCCTACAGTTCTACAGACAACGTACCTGTGTTATTGGAGCAGCTGATGCAGGAATATAGCCAGGAGGTTTTTGACGAACTCTTTCAGGAGTATTTGTTTCAAATATGTAGAGGCAATTGGCAAGCTCAGGACGCTTACAAAGGAAGTTTTCGCCTATGCTGCCCAACATTCCATAGATGAGATAGAGAAGCGTTACATTCTTGTTGCGGATGCTGCTTATCGTGGCTCATATTTAACTGCCAACATGTTGATGACATTTAGTAGCGGTGATGAGTATGTGGCCGTGTGTCCGTCCTGTGAGGAAGAGGTGTTCATATGGCCTAAATGTAGAGGCGCAAGTTTAAGGAGACGGCGAAAAATGAATATGGTTTACGGTGACCAATTGGATTTCAAGGAGCTGTCACGCCGTGACAAGCTCCTTCATATTAGCATGAAAAATTAAACATAAGTCTATTAATCTTTTGGTGAAAACTGCATGTTATTTATGCGACTATAGTGATTCGTTGCGTCCGCGAAGCGAATGGAAGGGTAACGATGATGAAACAATAAGAAATGCTGTTCAGTGTGCAATCACAACTTGCTATTGACCTGAATTGCTCGATCGATGACCTGGACGGCGAAAAGAATAGTCTTATTTTTGTTGAAGCTAAAGAAAATCCCGGATGCAGACCCTTTCCGAGGAAGGCACGTTATTTCGAAATTCTGTCTATGGGGAAATCAATCGTAGTATCAGCTACACCCGAACGGTTGTTAATCGCCAAAACACAGATGTAGGGCATAAATCGGGATAGAAGTATTACCCAAATTTCGTGATTGGCGATGCAATTTCGATGTAAAGCAAACGTCCCTTTAGCACAAAAACCTCTACCACTCCATCGCAATACGAATAACATCCTCTTTTGCCAGATCCGGACCCAACAAAACTTCCATTAGCTCAAGATTAGTAACTGCCTTTATTCCATGCTTGGTGCCAGCCGGAATTTGCAGAACGTCGCCCGCCTGCAGCTTATATTTTTTACCTTCCATTAGAATTTCAGCGCTGCCCGTCACAATCGTCACGCTTTCTTGCCGCTTGAGATGCTGGTGATAGCTCGTATATTTTCCGTGGATGAGCTTCACCTGCTTGAATATAACTTCATTTCCGGTTTCATCTTTCCAGTAATTCAGGACCCGATAGGAGCCCCATCTTTTCTCTTCATACATCGGAATCTGCGGCACATGTTCGAGCCGTTCCTTGATTTGATTGGCTTTTTCCGTGTTAGCGATTAGGATGCCATCGGAACTTGCCGCTACGATGAGATCAGAAACGCCGATCATTTCGATCGGATAGGGAAGTTCGTTAACGAGATGGCTATTAGAGGATTCGTCCGATATTCGCCCTGACCCGATCACTTGATTCTCGAAATGATCACTTAACGCCATCCAACTCCCCAGATCATTCCAATAGCCGTCAAATCCCATGACAACAGCAGACAGTGTGTGTTCCACGACTTCCCGATCGAAACTGACATTTGCAAGATGTTCGTAATTTTCCATCCAATTCTCAACTTGGGTCGGATGCCCCTTGTCCTTCATAAATGTCAGCATGAACTTCAAAGGGAATGCAAATACGCCGCAGTTCCACATCGCATGATGTTCGATTAAGTGACAGGCCGTTTGCTCATCTGGCTTTTCTACGAATTGGCGAATAAAAGAAAAGTTGTCATTTCCTTTGGGAGGAACGGGAACGATATAGCCGAACTGATTGGAAGGATGGGTAGGTTTTGTTCCGAGGAGAGCAAGATCTGCCTTAGAATGCAAAAGAACATCGGGGAATTGAAGGAGCAGGCGAAAAAACGCGGTATCAGCGTAAGTGTCCGCTGGAAGAACACAAATCGTTTCATTCGGATCTGCTTGCAGCTTCTCATGCAGAAAACTTACGGCATAAGCAATGGCTGCGAAGGTTCCTCTTTTATAGGGTTCGGTCAGGATAGGGATCTGTTCGCCAACATAGTTACGGGTAATTTCCACTTGACTGTGATGCGTGACGATACAAGTGGATTGAAGCAGCCCCACCTCATCCAATTGTCGGCATATCCGTTCAATCATCGATTCTCTGGCCCCAGCTTCGGACTTCAAAAGCCTAAGAAACACCTTGGAGCGAATCTCGTTGGATAAAGGCCACAGCCTTTTTCCGGATCCCCCACATAACAGTATAATACGCAAGCTGATTCCTCCTTCCTTGGGGAACATCACCCTCCATTCTTATTTCTTGGATCGAATGACTTCTTCAATCGCATGCTTCATTATTACCCCGGCCCGGTCCCAGGATAAATGGAGCATATCCTTTCTGCCTTGGCGTCCTTTGTGCTTGCAAAGTCCGGGATTTTGGTATGCTTTCCTCATCAGCTTTTTTAAGCTGCCTAGATCCGGTTCTGCCCATCGTTGCCCCTTTTGCGCAAACAGGTTGCTGAACTTTTTCGAGATGGCTCTATTCATGCTGCTTGACGGGCTCCGTAGTTGGTACGGAATCAAGAAGGAGTTGCTATGCGTAAGAAAATCCATTTGCCCGCCCCAACTTGTAGTGATGACCGGTACGCCGCTCGCAAGCGCTTCTAGAAAAGGCAGTCCAACCCCCTCGCCACGAGTCGGGAGGACGAAAACATCACCGAGCGTATATAAACCTTTTAGCCGGCTTTCACTAAGCTGACGGCCGATAATGACAACGGGAGCCGTATCTTTCTGAATTCCCAGTCTTTTTTTGTATTGCGATATTTTTGTCTGGATCCATCTTTCGTTCTCATGTGCCGCATATCCGTTAGTTTTGATCACAAGCACGACGTTATCTTTAGAAGAAAACTCTTCCCAATATGCCCTTAGCAGGCCCTCCGGATTTTTGCGGTGCTGGAAGCCAAATACAGACACGAACGTAAACCTACCTGCCACACCCGGCAAAGACATCCTCTTATTGTTCGGATGAAACTCCTTTGAATTTACGCCATGAGGAACGACAAAAATCGGGACTTTCACGCCGCTGTTTCTTAGCGTTCTTTTATTCTGCTGGGAGGGTACACAAACGGCATCAAATTTGTTCATATGGGGAAGCCAGCCATTGGGGATCTTACTTGTTTCCCAAACGGTATTCAAAATTATAAGATCATATATGCTGCGCTCTTTTTTCCATTGAATGCTATTGGGGATGCGGTGATAAATCAGCACCTTTTTGCTTTTATGCTGATTTGACGCTCCGATACTAACGGCCACACCCTGTCGCTTTAGTGATTGGACATACGCTCTACTGGCACGGCCAAGTCCACTTGCTTTTTGTACAGGTCCCTTCCAGACGACATGATAAGGGATCATTTGGAAGCATCCCTCGATGATTTACCATATTCTTTGCGTTGGTGAAAAGAAATTGATCTGTATTTCTTGGTCAGGGAAGACATCTGGGAAGGCGATATTTGCGAAAAACTCGAATGTAAGCTTTTATTATTCGAAGGCTTCAAGATCATCTTTGAGGGATCAGACGAATACAGAAAATTCCCGTACGTTTCAAATTCCGAAAAAGCGAATTGTTTGGATTTATTCATACTTTTCATAATCGCCGAATACCAGCTGCTGTGATGTCTTGATTCAATGAATTGTTTTAGCTGTTTTACTTTTGATTTATTGAAGAGCATGTAATGTGTTACGAAGGACGATCGGGAGGAGCGGCTTTTGCCCATCAATTTTTTATACGTCTTGAAGTATTCGTTCTGACTCCAGTTTCTGCAGTAAAATACCGATTTGTTGCCCATCTTGAAGACATGCGGGCGAATAAATACTGTATCTGCGTCAATAACCAAATAGTGTTTGGAGGAGCACACTTTATCACCGCCCAGCTTAAGCAGTTGCTGATAAAGCCATCCGGACCGCTCCCATGTTTTGGATCGATAATGGATGTCTTTCTTCGTTATCGGCAGAACCGTATCTTCATGAACGAATCTGCACCCTTTCTTCGCACAAAGATCAAGAATTCTTTGCTTCCGCGGAGCTACAATAATGATTTCATGGATTGGGTGCTTTACATATTTTCTTAC
Source organism: Paenibacillus dendrobii (assembly GCF_009807035.1). GTDB lineage: Bacteria > Bacillota > Bacilli > Paenibacillales > Paenibacillaceae > Paenibacillus_AQ > Paenibacillus_AQ dendrobii. The sequence goes on along the minus strand of NZ_WUBI01000001.1, from coordinate 747,617 downwards.
TGAATCAATGACATGGGGGAGTGTAGCCAGATCTTTCTCAATCGCTGGAATGAATACATCTATCGGGGTTGTCATTTGCTCATCTCCATATATCTAATATACGGAATATCATATGCCGGAGGGATGAAACGGGATGGGTGTTATGATCGTGAAAAACACACTATTTTTCGAAATTCAATCAAATGTCTATTTTCGTTCATAAAGTTGATGCATAGATTGTTCTTAATGTGAGTGAAGGGAGAACATCGCAATGGCAATGATACAAAATAAACCTCGCAAGTATGTCCTGAGCAAATGGATTAAAACAAAGGTGCTCCTTGGGAACGATCATGTTCGCTATCATATTCTGGATACCCGGAAGTTCTCAAAATCATCCCTTAAAACGATGCTTAAATTATATGGTATGGTTTACGTTAAACCGGAGATTGGAACTTATGGGAATGGAGTTATTCGCGTAGAACAACGGAGGAAAGATAAGTATGCTTATCAGCTCGATATCACAGAAAAGGGATTTGGGGATTACGAAACATTCTACCGTTCCCTTTTACGTACCACCCATAAGAAAAGCTACCTGATACAAAAAGGTATTCATTTAGTGAAATATAAAAAACTGCGTTTTGATATACGGGTTATGGTTCAGTTAAGTCCCAAAGGCGTTTGGGAGACAACAGGTCTAATAGGAAGAGTAGCCCATCCCAAAAAGATTGTGACTAATTATCATAGTGGTGGAAAGCTTATGGATGTAAACCAGCTGTTCGGTTCACATCTCCCATCAAATAAAATAGAAAGAGTTATGAATAAATTAGATAAACTGGGGGTGGCTACAGCAAAGCATCTTCATGCAAAATACCCCGGTATACGACAAATAGGGCTAGACATTGGATTTGATACTTCCTGGATTCCTTGGATTATTGAAGTTAACACCAATCCGGATCCTTATATTTTTAACAAGTTGGCAGATAAGTCTATGTACAGGAAAGTAATGAGATATAGGAGGGCTACATTGAAGTAAGAACATACACGTTCAAAGGTCGCTTAATTGCGACTTTTTTTGTTTTTCGGTACAAGTTCTTGTTCCAGGCAAATCTCCATTTCCAACGTGTCTTTTTGAATTTATCGAAAATATACGCCCGGAAACCGAGCGATCCTGTAGTATAATGAAAACACTTGGAGTTATTGGAGGGATTACATTCTATGTTTGGTGCTGAGATCAGCATAATGGACTATTTTACGGAGCAAAACATCGAACTCTTTTTGGAGCGTTTTCGCTCGTTGGGACCACTGCCCGGCATGCTGCTAACTTTTCTGAAATCTTTTGTTCCGCCACTGCCTACCATCGTGATTGTTGGCGCTAATGCTGCCATCTATGGGTTGTGGCTGGGGTTTTTATATTCGTGGATCGGCCTCGTAACGGGCAGTTTGCTTACGTTCTGGCTGATTCGCAAAGCGTCGGATACACCCTTTATTCGCCGCTGGGCGGCCAAGCCGAAAGTACAGAAGGCCATGGTATGGGCGCAGAGGAACGGGTTTAGCTTCGTTTTTCTCTTAAGCTTGCTCCCGTTAGGACCGTTCGTCGTTATTAACATGGCAGCCGGGTTAACGCGAATGCCGACGGTTTCTTTTGCGGCAGCCGTAGCTCTAGGAAAAGGAGTCATGGTTTTCTGCGTTTCCTATATCGGAACGCATCTGTCCGATTTTATCGATCAGCCTGTCGAACTTCTCGGAGTGGCGTTATTTATTGCGGCTTCCCTATGGTTGAACCGGAGGTTGCAGGCATATTTTACGGCCTCGGCGGCTGTGACACCCGAACCCGCGGACACGATGAAATAAGGCGTAGAGAGAAATTCAAGTTAGAATATTAGCAATAGAATGATGAAGATTGCGCTCCTTGGCTGAACGGCCAGGGCAGTGCTGTCGCTGTGGTGCGGTTAGGGTAAAGACAGGGGAGTTCTCGATGAGATTATTGGGATAATCCCGGGTGAAGACGACAAGAATATACAAGCTTAAGAGCCGCGTAGCTGAGGCTCTTTTTTTGTTTTACGACATTTGTGCTGCCAAAGTGGAATTGGAACTGCAGGGAATAGGGGATTGCCGTATTCATAATGCTTGAGCCATTTCGGTAAAAAGCTACTGTGAAACACAGAAACCAAGTCTTCTTGTTGTGATTAAAGAATGAATGCTCTCAAAAAATGGGGCAGCAGTGTCTTGTAATCCCCGAACTAAAAATCGAGAGCGTAGAGAGTGGTAGGATGTTAGGTGAGTGAAAATTCCGCGGAGGACTAGCTGCATGTGTTAAACGAACGGTAGATTTGTTCAAAAGAAACTAGAAAAGCGCGCCTAAGGCGCGCTAAAGCATTGTTAAGGATCGTTACAATTAAATTTTCACTTTATCTGCGATAGGGAACCATCCTGGAGTGTTGATGATTTTCAGCCATAATGTTTCCGCTATCCCCAAATGTTCTTTATCCTTTAAGGTTAGTTCAGTACGAATTTCGTTTTCCTTACCTAGCGTTATTTTCTCAACCCAATCGGGTTCGATAATCAGTTCTCGTCCAAGTGCAATAAATGGAACTCCCGATTGTAACGCTTTTAGAGCCTCGTCAGGCGTGTGGATCGAACCTACACCGATAACCGGAACTCTTTGATGGGCGAGCTCGTAAATGATTTCCATTCTAGAGCGATTGTCCTCAACACCGCGTCTAGGCTTAGACCAAAAGTCCATTAAAGAGACATGCAAATAATCCAAATTTTTGTTTGCGAGGACGTCCACCAGTTTAAGCGTATCGGCCATTGTAATACCGGGTGTCCATTCTTCTTCTGGCGATAACCGATATCCCACAAGAAACGGCTGTTTGGCACAGTCAGCCACCACTTTTTGCACTTCATCGACAACAGCGAGTGGAAATGCCATACGTTTGTCTATATTTCCTCCCCAACGATCATCGCGCCTATTTGTGTACGGTGAGAAAAATTGTTGAATAAGGAATCGGTTCGCCCCGTGAATCTCAATCCCGTCAAAACCAGCCTCGATTGCCCTCCGTGTGCTAGCGCCAAACGCACGAATGATCTCCACAATTTCCTTCTCTTCGAGTGCTCGAGGGATTACACCCGATCCTTCTTTTGCAACCGCACTCGCACTCACGATCTCATGGTTCGGTACCCGTTCGGTCGAACTTTCGCGACCGCCATGAAAGATTTGCAGAATGGCTTTTGCCCCACTTTTCTTAATTGTTGTTGCCAGGCGTTGCAGACTCGGGATCTTATCATCATGATCAGCCGCCAATTCACCGCCAAATACCCTGCCATTTGGTGTGACTATGGTACTCCCCGTGATAGCCATTCCAACACCATTCGAATGTCTCTCGTAATATGTGTTTAACTCATCCGATATCGTACCGTCTTGCTGAGAATAAGATATCGTCATTGGCGCATGAACAATGCGATTCTTTACTTCCATACCATTCTTGAAATGAAACGACTCCATTAGAGGTTGATATTTAGGGTTCATAGATGACTGCTCCTTTAGTTAGCTTTATTTGTTGGTGCACTGAATTCACTCGTCGAGCTCCATGTACATCTCCTCCTTCATATGGTCGGGATTCTCTCCCTCTCAGAACCTATAATAAAAGTTGGTGTCGAATCCAAGTCAAGGGACAAAAAATAAAAGAGTTGCTCTACGAGGGTTATGGAAGAGTAAGTTTGACTTGGAGTCGGCTCCAAGTTGTATAATACTCAAAAAGGCAGTATGGGGAGGGGACATCATGGAAGAGCAAATGTTTACGATTAAGCAAGCTGCTGAGCAAACCGGAATTTCAGAAGACACGATCCGTTTTTACGAAAAGATCATGCTGCTGCCCCGGGCAGAACGAAAGAAAAACGGACATCGCGTCTATCGAAAAGAGGATATCTATAGGATCAAGCTGATATCCTGCCTCAAAAAAACGGGAATGCCACTCGAGGCGATGCGGCCATTTTTGGCGGCTTCGGCCGACACCGCATCCACGGAATATCCCGAACTGGTGGATCAATTAAAAAGTCACCGTGAAAATATCATGAATCAAGTCTCCTCACTTCAGCAAATCGTTGATTTTATTGACATAAGACTAGCAGAAGGGAGACCCCAGAAAGAATACTCAGACCAAATTCAAGACGAAGTTTTAGAAGAACACAAGGAGAAAGAAATAATAAAGCCTATTTCCGTCGTTGAGCTGAGTTATTTTTCCGCGTATACGAAAATGGACAAGTAACCAACGGGTAAACTGACAGAAGATTAAGCTAAACGGGGAGCGATAGTCAAGAAACGGCAGCCAATCACGGCTGCCGTTTGCTCAGTTAACAGGAGGGAGTTTAAACAGTCAAGAAGTTGTTTCATTAGATATTTTAGGGGGGTTCCCACCTTTCATGACTCGCAGAGTTGTCACATTAAAGCGAGAGGCTCTCAGGCTGGTGATACTTTCTGTAATCGGTAGGCGAAATGCCCTCCAGATTTCTGAAGGTACGGATAAAGGTGTTGCGGTTATTGAAGCCGACCTGCTCCCATATCTTATGAATCGGATCTGAGGAGGCAATTAGCAGTTCCTTGGCTTTGGCAATGCGAAGTTCCTGCAAATATCTATAAAAGGTTGTTCCGAGCTCATTCTTCAACAGACGTGACATATACTTCGGAGATGTGTTATATTTGTCCGCCAGGATGTCCAGCGTAATCTCTTCGGCATAATGTGTGTCCAGATAAGCGCGAAAACGCTGAATGTTAAATGTATCGGGTGACGGGTTGCTTAGCGCAAGCACTCGATCAAAGAAGCCGAACAGAAAACCTGAAATTTCTTCGACAGAGCCGGAGTCCGCAGACAGTAAAAATTCACTTGTCTCAAACGGAGCAAGCTGCTCGAATGAGATGTTTTTTTGCTTCAGCACCTGGATACCAATCAAGTACAAATGAATCAAAAGCTGCTTCATGCTGGTTCCCGAGATGCTCTGATCAATGTTTGCTTTGATTAGCTGCTTGAGCTGCTCCATCAGTTCTTCCCGCTTCCCGGCAACAAGCAGGTTAGTCAATATGTTCTCTTCCGTCTTGTTCAGCATGAAGCGGGGCTCCTCATGATCGAATTCCGAATAATAGACGATCCGTTTGGAGTCGAATGGAGACACGCGCCATAAAGCCTTCATTGCTTCCATATAGGAGATCTGCATGCCCTTGTAGTTCTCATGAACAAGTCCCATTCCGATATGAATTCGCAGGGCAGCCTCGTCCTGACGGAACAAGGTATCGATTAACTCAAAATAGGAGGAGGAATCGATGTCTATAGCCGAAGCCGGATTAATCAGTACCCCGAACAAATTCGTGTCTAGCTCCAGAATATAGGTCGGATGCTTCTTGGGCAGAAGCGCCTGCAATATACGGTGAACCGTATCCGAGGCTTCAGTCTGAAATTTTTCAGAGTACAAATCATAAAACGGCTTACGGAAAGTGCACTGAATCAGGCCGATCTGAAAAAAACGGTTCGGAAAGCGGAAACCCAATTTCATTAAATAATCGTCGATGGTTTTATTATCGTACGGAAAGCTCGTCTTCAACATTTTGCCTAGAAAATGCTGGGTTGCAATGGGCAAAGAATAGGATAAGGTTTCATTTAGCTGGTCCACATCCATTAGAATGCGGCGGATTTCCGTATTCAGAAACTCCAATTCATTGAACGGAAGTTCCTCTTTCTTTTTATGCTCGCTGCGCTGTAAGGTTTGCACAAGAGATCGTATGGGCGCGTAGAACCGTTTGCTGAACAGGATAGAGAGCAGAAGCGAAATGACAAACAAAATTCCGGTCACAGTAAAATTCCAGTTTTTCATTTTGTTCAGGAAGGAAGTGATGTCAGAATGAGGAACGGCAACAATCATAGTTGCGTCTCGAAAGAAAAAGTTGGTTGAATATTTAATCACATGCATTTGCTGATTTTGATAGGTCATATCGAATTTTTCATGCGGATCCGTCAATGTTTCGCTCATAAAGGCATGCAAATCAGAGTCAATGATTTGACTCGCAGCCAGCAGATTGCCCGATGGATCAGAGACCATGATCAGACTATTGGGTGTCAATTTGTAGCTGCGCAGCAGATTACGAACAGCCTCTGCTTTCAAATTGATGATGTACAAATTATTGGAATAACGTCCACCTACCGTCGATTGAACAACAGAAATCGTAGATTCTTTCTGGTTCCGGTCGTTTCCCGATGTCTGTGAGGGTGGGAGGATCGTAAACAGATGATGATTGGCCTTAAAATCGTGCCAGAATGCTGGAGGGTACTGCTTAGTATCAAACAAGTTCTGATAAAACTGTTCTGGCAGATAGGTGCCGTTATCGCTGATGATGATATCTTCTTTCCGTTTATAAATGTAAGCGCTATCAATATAATTGCTGCTGGATTTCACACGGGATAACGAGCGAATCGCTTGTGTATAGTCGGCATATTTGGTCAAATCATCCTCGGCATATTCAGTAGTGAATATTTTCAAAAAATTTGGATCCAGTGCCAGCAAATAATTGGATTGGTAAATACCATCGAATAAATTATTGATGGTGGATGCCAGATTTGACAAGGAATACTCATAATTCGTTTTGATCTGAGACTCAATATGCTTCATTAAAACACTAGTGCTCAGAAACAGGGTGATTTGAATAAACGCGGATAATGAGACGAACAGAATAATGAGACGATAAAAGATGCTTCGGAAACCTAAATGGGTTAACTTATGACGAATATTAATCACAATGATCACCTCTCACTTTGCCGCATTCCTTGCTGATAAATCACCGGAAACATTTGTCACAGGTTGGTTCAAATTATAAAAAAACCATTGGGAAAAAGCAATGCATTCTGGAGCCAGCGGATCAACTAAGTAGAAATATGTGACATCGATCCTAAAAGGCACAGCCGCAGATATCGTCTGGGGCTTTTTTTGTGCGATAAATGGAACAAAGACGAAATCAGGACTGAGGAGAGGGAGACAGGGGTTGAGCAACAATAGGCGAAAAGGATGACAGCGAAAGCAAGGTGGCTATTACCTTCGATGTGCAGGATGTGTTTTGATAAAACCACGGAACATTACACCGTAATATTCACTTGGAAGGAGGATAGAAAATGAATCAAGCATTCGCTTCGTATTTGAAGCGGAACTACCATTATTATTTGTTGCTATTATTACCGATGCTTTACTTTGCGATCTTCCGATATGGGCCGATTTTTGGCAATATGCTTGCCTTTCGGAAGTATGTCCCTGGCGGTCCTGCCTATGGAACGGAATGGGTCGGGCTCCGTTATTTCCGAATGTTTCTGGAGGATCCCAATTTTTGGGTCGCTTTCAAGAACACGATTATTCTCAGCGTGTTTAATTTAAGTATCACGTTTCCGCTTCCTATTATTTTTGCGCTTTTGATTAATGAAATTCTCAGCAGCCGGGTTAAGCGCTTCATTCAAATCGTATCGTACTTTCCCAACTTTATTTCGATTGTTGTCGTCGTCGGACTGATTAAGGAGCTGCTTTCTCCGAGCAATGGGATTATCAATCATCTGCTCGGCATGATGGGCATTGATCCGATTTTCTTTACCAATCAACCGGAATGGTTTCGGACCATCTATATTGGCTCGGATATCTGGCAGTATATGGGGTGGAACGCTGTTATATTTGTCGCCGCACTTGCTTCTGTTGATTCGCAGCTCTATGAAGCCTCCGAACTGGACGGAGCCGGACGTTGGAAACAGACCTTGCATGTGACCATCCCGCAAATATTGCCTACTATTTCTGTCGTATTTATCATTTCGCTTGGCTCATTATTATCACTGGGCTTTGAGAAAGTATTGCTTCTTTATACGGCTAGCAACTCCAGCACAAGCGATATTATCGAAACCTTTGTTTTTCGCATGGGCCTGGAAAATAACAATTACAGCTACGCAACGGCAGCGGGCCTCTTTGGCGGCATCATCGGCTTCACTTTAGTTTCCGTAGCCAATACTATTTCTCGCAAGATCTCAGGCGTTTCGCTTTATTAAGGAGGGTACTGCATGCTTTATCGGAAAACAAGAGGTTTTCGGCTGTTTATGGTTTTCAATTTTTGCATTCTTACCCTGGTGATGCTTGCTATTGGATTCCCCTTTCTTCATTTGCTTGCCGTTTCATTCAGCGAATCGGCGGCCATTTTGGGAGGCAAAGTTACTGTATATCCGATCGGCTTTACTATAGACGCCTATTTACGTATTTTCGACCATCCGAGCATTATGCAGGGCTTTAAAAATTCCTTAATTCAAACCGTATTAGGCACTTCCATCAGTCTTTTCATGACAACCATATGCGCTTATCCGTTATCCAAGAAATTTCTGAAGGGCCGGAAGGCCTTCATACTGATCATCATGTTCACCATGTTTTTCAGCGGAGGACTCATCCCAACCTATCTGGTTGTGAAGAGCATAGGTCTCATTGATACCATATGGGCAGTTGTTCTTCCGTTCTGCATCACACCGTATTATTTGCTGCTGATGATGACTTTTTTTCAAGGAATTCCCGAAAGCCTGGAGGAAGCCGCGATGGTGGACGGATTGAATCCGCTGCAAATTTTATTCAAAATCGTGATTCCGCTATCCAAACCAGTCATGGCCGCTATCACGATGTTCCTTATGGTGTATTATTGGAATAATTGGTTCAACTCGATGATTTATTTGAATTCAAGCAAAATGCATCCGGTCATGATGATCGTGAGAAATATCGTGGCGGGAGCCGATCTGGCATCCATGGGTTCGGGAATCGGCCAGAATGATATCAACACGTTGTCATCGGCATCGCTCAAATCAGCTGTCATCATGGTGACTATGATACCGGTCTTAATCGTGTTCCCCTTTGCTCAAAAGCATTTCGCGAAAGGAGTGATGCTGGGAGCGGTTAAGGGCTGATCGCGTATTTCGCCAATCACGGTCTGTGCAGGACAATAAAAAAAGTGAGGTGTATCCTATGAAAATGCCTTTACGCAAAACCCTTTTGACGATGGCGACGGTGCTGCTTGGCGTATCGCTGCTGGGAGCCTGTTCCAATACATCAAATGATTCAAGCTCAAAGGGTACGGATCATTCGGGAGCGACCGGACCGCTAAAACTTTCGATGATGTACAGCGATTCCTCTGCATATCCATTCAACAAGGATTGGGCGCTCTTCAAAAAACTGCAAGCACAGGCGAATGTGGATCTCGATGTGCAGTCTGTTCCTTCACCTGATTATAACAACAAGCTCAGAATTGTACTCAGCTCAGGCTCGATTCCTGATCTGGTTACGGAGGTCAGACAGGATATCGTATCCGAATTTGCCCAGAATGGAGTGCTGCTTCCACTGAGCGATTATATGGATAAGCTTCCGAATTTGAAGAAGAAGATTGAAGAGTATCAGATTGAGGACGAACTCGAAAACTGGAGGACGAAGGATGGCAAGCTGTATGTCGCGCCGGTTATGAACGAAACAGCCTTGTATAACACGGCTCCTGTCATTCGGATGGATCTGATCAAGAAGTATGGACTGAAAATTCCCGAAACCATGGACGAATTATATGCTGTTCTCAAAACGCTTAAAGAAAAAGATCCTGCATCATTTCCGATGGCGAATCTGGAAAGCGCTGACACTCTGAGGAATTTATCCGGTGCCGCCTGGGGGATAGATCCTTCTTATAACGGCTTTGTCTATAACCAGGACACGAAGTCCTATGCGTATTCTTATACCGGGGATCATTATAAGCAGTATGTGAGCTTCCTGCATAAGTTGATCACCGAGAAGCTGGCAGATCCCGAACTGTTCACTACAAGTCTCGATTCATGGAAACAAAAAATGGTAACAGGAAAAAGCGTATTCACCTACACCTGGATCAGTGAATTAGCCCAACTCAATGCGGATGGCAAGAAGAACGTAAGCCCTGATTTCGAATTGGCGCCGATTGCGCCCATTGCCGGACCTGGTGGCAAGTTGGCTGCCAGTACGCTGCGTATTCCGCATGGAATCGTCATACCGGCGAGTGCTGCCAAAAAGCCTTATTTTGATCAATTGCTTGCATTCCTGGACTATTTGTACAGTGATGAAGGCAGTAACATTGTTACCTGGGGAATTGAGAATGATTCGTATGAAGTTGTGGATGGCAAAAAGCAATTTACAGATAAAATTACAGGCGCGGCAAGCATTCAGCGAGCATTATGGGATAGTGGGGCTTCCAACCAAAACTATACCATGCTGTATACGTACGACTGGTTTATCAAAGTCCTTGACAATCCTTTGGTCAGCACATTGACGGAAGAAGCGATTGCCAACCATTGGTTCCCGCCGATTACGAAGGTGCCGAAGCTGTCGCCGGACGAGAAAGAAGAAGAAAATATGCAGCTCACGACGATCAAGGATGCTTATGCCAAAGCACAAGATGCCTTCGTATTTGGAGGGATGAGCATAGAGACCGATTGGAACAACTATGTGAAAGATATGGAAAATCGTGGTGTGAAAAAGCTGATTGATCTTTATAACAATACGCTGAAGTAAACATGAGAACAGGTGAGACGATATGAAAAATGAAGGAGGGATCATCTCGTGAAACTGGGTATTGATATGCATCACGGATTTTTGCAGGAGGATTTACCTGTGGAAAAAGCTCTGGAAAAGGCAAAGGAATCAGGATACGACGGCGTTTATTACAAACTGCCGATATGTGTTTCCAGGAAGCTTGACCGGAACGAATTAAAGGCGGCGGTTGACTGTGCACGAGATCTCGAGCTTTATATGGATTTCGGAATTGGGCGCGTCAATCCTTTCAACACGAATGAAACTCCGGATGCGTGGGCAATTGGCGGCGGTGATTATAAGCGTGCTGTTGAAAAAATGTTGGAAGCGGCTGCGTTCATGGGAGCGAAGGAATTGATCGGAGTTACGGCCGGATGGAAAGGACATCATACCGGATATCATGTGTACGACCGCTTTCGTACAGATGTGACCTGGGAGGAGCAGCTGCGGGCTACTGCCAACTTTCTGAAGTCTCTGGCACCAGCTCTCCGGGATACAGGCACGCGCATCAATCTTGAAACGCATGAGGAGATTACGTCATTTGAAATTATACGCCTCATCGAAGAAGTTGGCGACGATGTGCTAGGCGTAGCATTCGATACAGCAAATGTAGTATCTCGTGCTGAAGATCCTGTAAGCGTTGCCAGACGCACTGCTCCTTATGTGCATCAGATGCATGCGAAGGACTGCATATTGTATTTCTCGGAAACGGGGCTGGTTCGACAAGTGAAGCCTGCAGGCGAAGGATTTGTGGATTTTCGCGAAATTTTCTCGATCATTGCGCCTTTTCAGCCGGATCTGCATGTTCAAATTGAAGATCACAAAGGTCTGATGAATTTGGACCTGTATGTCAAGGAGTGGAGAGATAGTCATCCTGATCTGACTGTTGAAGAGACGGCCGAACTGATCAGATACGCTTGGCAATGCCAGCAGCGAATCGCGTCAGGGCAATTGCCTGATCCACAGGACTACGAGTTTCCTCCTTATGCAGTGCAGCGTGACCAGCGTCTTCAGCAGTCGACCACCCATTTGACAGCTGTGCTCAGGGAACTGGGATTGAAAGCATGAAATATTGTTTCTTCTGCATTTCGCATCGTCGACTAATTCATTGCAGAGTTGAAGGGGACGGTTGATTTGGATTGGTTTCTTCCATTTATAGCAGCATTATTATTCATGATTCAATCCCTCCTCCTTAAAAAAATCCGTAGCAGGGAACGTGAGGCTCTCGTTATACACGTTTCTTACATGCTGGTCGCAGCATTCGGCTGCGCAGCTGTCTGGATAAGCTCAGGCCATCTGCGCATAGATCCAGTGACGGTAGGAGCGGGCTTATGCTACGGAATCGATTTTGCTTTAACGATGATTGTATATGCCAGAGCGTTGGCTACGGGCCCTCTGACTTATTCTGCCTTCTGCTTCTCAGCAAGTATGTTGATCCCGGTTGCCGCCAGCCATTGGCTTTGGAATGAACGAATAAGTCATGTACAAGTCATCGGTATAACCATGTTTCTGATCTCCTTTTACTGCATTCTCGTTTTGGACGGTAAAAGAAAGACTGAGTTGACGCGACCCGATCGAGTGTGGTACTTGTATGCTTTAGCTGCATTCGTCTGTAATGGATTGCTGTCTGTATTTGCCAAATATCATCAAACGGAGGTCGGTGAAGAGTCTGCGGCATTCCTGGGCATCGGATTTTTGTCGGGGGCAGCTGTAACCATGATAGGGGTACTTATTTTGTCAACTATTGGCTTCAGAAGGGAAAGGTTGAATTCATATACGCTAAGGGGATTAGTGTACAGGCTGCGTACTGTCCTGGACAAAGAGAATCTGCTTATTATTGCAGGCATTGCCAGCGCAACCGGATTCGGAAATGGTCTTGTCGTATGGATGACTTCCAGGTATGCTGGAGCCAATCTGTTCCCGGCTATTAATGGGAGCGTTATTATTGGACTGCTTATGGCGTCCAGATTTCTGTATGGGGAACGGCTATCCTCTGCAGGATGGATCGGCGCTTTTATCGGAGTGGCCGCTAACATTCCGGTCAGCTTTTAATGGGAGGGAGATAACATATGATCCATATAGGAGCGATCGGAAGTTGGAACTTTTTTCATGTAAAAGAATATGCGGCGCTGCTGGCTCCAAGGAATGATGCTCGGCTTGTCTGTGTCAGTGATGATCAAGAAGAATTGGCCCGTGCGACGGCGGAACAATTGGATCTTTGCGCTCGATCGCATGAGGAATTGCTAGCTGATCCGAATATTGATGGAGTTATCGTAGTGGCAGCTCCTGAGCAGGCGGCCTCCCTAATTGAGAAAGCAGTAAAAGCAGGCAAAGCGGTTCTCGCTGACAAACTGATCGCTACCAACGGGAAGGATGCTGTGAATGTTGCGAATATCATCCGTTCCGGAAACGTTCCGTTTGCGCTGGATCTACCGTTTGCGATGAAGCCGATATGTCTTGCCGCCAGGCAAGCAATCGATTCGGGCCGTCTGGGAAGACTTACCGGACTGCGCATTCGCAACGCGCACGGAGGACTGGTGAATGGCGTGTTGCCTCCACATTTTATTCTTGATTCTTCGAGCTTGCTGACCGATATTGGACTGCATGGCATTTATATGACTTGCTTACTGCTCGGAGAGCCGGATAAAGTGATGGTCATCTCGTCGGGGGGCTCAAGCTCGCATACGCCGAGTTCCGCGGTCTGTGTGATGGAGTATGGCAGCCGTTTGCTCGCAACGGTCGAGATGGGGTATATCTCCCCGGTCTCACCGTTCACCATGGAAATTTACGGCTCAGAAGGATCGTTTTTGGGGGGCGGCTATGATGGTTCGGCACGCATCAAGCGGATAGATGATACGATTTGGACGGAAATGCCGCTAATCGTAGAAAACGAGCAGCCTATCACTATGCTTGAGCAGTGGCTTTCTGACATGAAAAATACTGACGTGGAACAGGAACGAATACGGAATTTGGATCATGGCGTCACGATAGGGCGTATGATTGAGGCTATTCATGAATCGCTTGCTTACCAATTACTTAAATAATGGAGGAGATTTCTTATGTCAAACTTGTTGAACGTACTAATCATTGCGGCTCACCCGGATGAGCCTGAGGAATATGCCGGCGGTACAGTGGCCTTGTTTGCCGAGTTGGGACACCGGGTTCAATTTTTGACGCTGACGAACGGCGATATCGGGCACTACGATTACAAAGGACCTGAACTTGCAAAACGCAGACATCAAGAAGCTCTATTAGCCGCAGAGCGGCTTGGCGTTCAGAAGTATACCATATGGAATATTTCTGATGGCTGGCTTGTACCTACCCCAGAAAATCGGGATCGAGTGATTGAGCATATCCGCGAGTGGGAGGCCGACATCGTCATTACCTTCCACGGACATGGCGGTGGTCATTTCGACAATCGCAATGCCGGAAGAATTGTACGTGAAGCCGCAGAATACGTAGCCGGCGGTGCTGCATCCTTCGAGAAGGAGCCGCTGTTTTTGCTGATGCCCGACTTCTCGGCCCGAAAAAACTACAAGGCGGATATTGTCGTCGACATTACTTCCGTGCTGGAAAAGAAGCTGTTGGGATGCGACGCCCATGCAACGCAGTTTTATGAACTAGCTCCATGGCAGCAAGGAATCGATCATCTTGTTCCGGAGGGCTGGGAGCTGCGAAGAGAGTTTATTCTTGAGTACTGGAGTCCATTTTTTCATGTATCTGAAGAGATGATTCCGGCACTGGAACAATGGTATGGCAAAGACAAGAGCGCCGGTATTCAATATGCGGAACCCTTCGAGATTGCAGAGTATAACCGCCGTCAATGGAGTGAGGATGAGATACGGACACTGCTTCCCATGCTTAAAAAGTGATACGAATTTGTCGGATCTTGTCGGCAATGGGGTTAATATTTAATGAGATGAATAATATTACCGGAGAGGTATTTCCTAAACAGGTCAGGACTCCGAGCTGAACTTGAGAGAAATGCTGCAACGAGAGCTTTGATCACAGCTAAACGCTGCCTCGTGACAGGAACATATCTGTTTAAAAGTCGCGTAACTGCGGCTTTTTTTGTTTTAACGATATATGTTCAAGCCAAAAATATATATGGTTTCACGTAAATGAGGACGGTTTTCAAGTAGATTTGATTTCATGCACTCTTGCTTGTTTCAACGTAAACTCATAGTTCAGGGTACGATCTAATTTAAACACTAAAAGCCTCAAACACCTTAATGATTTAGCACTAAATTTTTCTTAAATAAGAATTCATATTCAGCTCGTGCTTAAACCGATGTGTGCTTGTTGGACTTGACGGCTTCCCGCTTACGCAATTACACTGACGATGATTTAAGGCATATATTTTGTAACGATTGGAGTGAAGTGAATGGAGCAGTTAATAAGCATTGTAATGCCAACGTATAATCGGGCGCAGATCATTTCCGGCGCGATCGAGTCCGTCTTCCGCCAGTCTTACGTGAACTGGGAACTGATCGTCGTTGATGACCGAAGCACGGATCATACGGAAGAGGTAATCCGCGAGTGGACACGCAAAGATGCGCGAATCCGTTATGTGTGCAATGAACGGGAAAAAGGACCGGGCGGCGCGCGAAACACGGGAATGCTGGCGGCGCAGGGCGAATATTTGGCGTTTCTTGATTCTGATGACGAATGGTATCCTTGCCATTTGACCGACAGCATGAGGACGCATGCGGTGACGAAAGCGGATATCAGCTTCGCGCTATGGGTGGAACAGCACGGGGATATTACTTCCTACAATTTCGACAATGAGGTTGAGCGGTATTTGTTGCATTCTATGCGAACCAAGTTCGAAACATGGAATGACGGAGATTCGATTATATTCGAAAAAGGATTGTTCGAGGCGTTTTTGTCGCATACGCGCAATTTTTTTCAACTAAACACGATGGTATTCCGTCGGAAGCTGTTGGACGAAGTCGGCTTGATTAACGAACATTTTTATCTGGGGGAAGATACGACCTATCTGCTCCGCTTTTTCGACAATTACAGAATTGCGCTGCAAACCAAACCTCATTCCGTCTACCGGGAGTCGCCCGACAGCCTCTATTTCTTCTGCGACCGCTGGCAGCTTGATCCCGATACAATTCATCTCAACGAGGAAATATATATAAAAATCGAGGGACTTAGCTTCAAATCTATCAAGGTACGCGAGCATATCCGGGATTTGGTCGTCCAGTCCGATTCCGTCAGCAAAAAAGCCAAACAGATCTCTTACATCGACATCGGCATCGCAAGCAAATATTATACGCTCAGCTATTTGAACCGTTACGACCGCAAAAAAGCGCTCCGCTATTGCCGCCAATCCCTGCGTTACAAAGTTACGATTTTTAATCTGTTTTTGTTTGTCAAGCTGCTGTTTTCAAGCAAAAGCGGAAATGCTTTTCTGCATAGAGCTCTCAATTTTTGGTAGGGATGCTCAAAAATAGTAAAAGAATTTCCCCCTCTATTATAGGATTGTCTCCCTATCGCAAGTAAAAGTTTAGTACTACTATAAATGTAGGTTGTAAGAAATTTCCTGTACGAGAGAAAAATATTCATCACGCTTACACGCTTCATCACTTTAACTCATTACCGCCACACCTAATTAAACATCATGATTTTTCCCCCTGCGAAACACTGATCTGCTCGTATGATGAGCTGCTGCGATGCAAAAACCCATTTTTTTATTTCTAACTGACAGAATTCCCAATCAACTTGTACCCGCACAATAGGATTGAGCTGCCTAATTAGCATGACCTCGTCCTAAATCATGAACTTGCGAGTCAACATGAACCCCTCACAATCGAAAGAAATAACCCATTCAGCATGATCCCACACATAAGCATAAACTTGCTTATTCTGTATGAACAGCTACTTTGGCATGAATTTGCCGCAGAATTTCTTTTTTTTTGAACGGTTTAGTACTCTGGATGTTCCTTACAAAGGAATATTAGGTAAATAACGTTCGTTATTAAGGAGTTAGCTATGTTTTATTTTTCTTAACACCACCCCACAAGGAGAGTGTATTTATGTTTAGAGAGATGCATAAGTCCAAAATTCACCAAGCTGTCGTGACGGAAGCCAATTTGAATTATGTAGGAAGCATAACCATCGATCAGGATATTTTGGATGCATCAAACATTCTGGAGAACGAAAAAGTACAAGTTGTCAATATAAATAACGGAGCCAGATTGGAGACGTATGTCATAACCGGCCCAAGAGGCTCAGGGATGGTTTGCTTGAACGGCGCCGCAGCCAGACTGGTGCAGCCGGGAGACCGCGTCATTATTATTTCTTACGCGATGATGGAGGAGTCGGTAGCCCGCACGTATCGTCCGGATGTCGTCATTATGGACGAGCATAATCGCATCGTAACGGGGGATTATCAAGAACTGCATTCCACAACGGTGTGATAAAACACAGAACGGAGGGCTGCACACTATGAGAACCATCCGTAATTTGTCCGGCGTATTGCTGGCGCGCAAGGAAAACGATGCGGGCATTTTATTTTGCGAAAGCAGCCAGGAGCGCTACTTGTCGTACGGCCAATTACTTACATTGGCCGGAAGGGCGCTCCATCTGCTTCGCGAGCGGGGCCTTGGGCCAGGAGACTTTGCCGTCATGCAGACGGAAGATAACGAACGGTTTATCCTTCTGTTCTGGGCTTGCGTGCTCGGCGGCATTGTCCCCGTACCTGTAACTGCAGCGCGTACGGACGAAGGACGCAAGAAGCTGATCCAGGTATGCAAGCAGCTGGAAGCGCCAAGATTGCTCTGCGATGAAGATCTTTGGCCGGGAATTCAAGCCTACGCTTTAAAGCACGGGGAGGAGGAGGCGCTTGCCTGGCTCGAGTCCGGCAGCGTGCCGATTGCGGAAGTGCTTTCGGCGGCTGCGGATGCAGGCCGCCCCGAGGCTGAGCCGTATGATTCAGCCGAGACAGACATCGCATTCATCCAGTTTACATCAGGCTCTACCGGAGATCCGAAAGGTGTCGTGCTGACGCACGGCAATCTTCTGTCGAACATGCGCGCCATTATTCAAGGGGCGCAGTCAACGGAGCGGGATTCTTCGCTAAGCTGGCTGCCGCTGACACATGATATGGGGCTGATCGGCTTTCATCTTTCGCCGCTGTTTTGTGGCATGAATCAGTTGCACTTGCCAACTTCGACGTTTGTACTTCATCCGATGAAATGGCTGGAACTTACGCATAAGCATCAGGTGACATGCCTCTCTTCGCCGAATTTCGGTTATGTGCATTTTCTGCAGCATTGGAAGCCGGAAGGAGCGGCGGAATGGGATTTGTCTTGCGTCAGGCTGATTTTTAACGGGGCCGAACCGATATCGGCCGCACATTGCCGCGATTTTCTGGAGGCGATGAAGCCGTACGGGTTAAAGGGAAATTGCATTTTCCCGGTATACGGACTTGCGGAAGCGAGTCTGGCCGTGACGTTCCCGGGGACGGAAGATCACCTGAATACCGTTCTGCTTGATCGTCAATCGCTCGCTGTCGGACAGCCTGTACGAATGGCCGCGCACGGGGATCATGCCGCCATCGAGATCGTCGAGCTGGGTTTCCCCGTACAAGAGTGCGAGGTGCGCATTTGCGACGAAGCGGGAAAACCTTCGGCAGCAGGCAGCATTGGCTTGGTTCATATTAGAGGCCGCAACGTTACAAGCGGCTACTATAAGCGGCCCGATGTAAACAAGCAAACGATTTCCCAGGACGGCTGGCTGAATACGGGAGATTTGGGTTTCTTGCTGGAAGGGTGTTTATATGTGACAGGCCGCATGAAGGACGTCATTTTCGTCAACGGGCAAAATGTGTATCCGCATGACCTGGAAGCGTTGATCAGCGGATTAAAAGGAGCAGAAATCGGGAAAACGGCGATTGCCGCCGTTCAGGATGCGACGACCAAACGGGATGCGATCGCAGTTTTTATTCAGCATCGCGGCAAGATCGGCGGATTTGTACCGCTGATGGCCGAGGTGAAAAAACTGCTGAACGGATCGGCCGGTCTGGACGTTGCTTTTGTTGTCCCCGTTCGGCGAATTCCGAAAACAACCTCTGGCAAAATTCAACGCTACGTATTGGCGGAAGCGCTGCGCGAAGGCGAGTTTGCCAAAGTGCTTGCCGAGCTGACGGAACTGGAAGCGGCGGCCACGCTTAAGCGGGGTGATGTGGAAGGCGACGATGTCTTGCGCAGGGATGTTGACTTGAAGACGGAGACGGAAGAGCGGATCATGTCCATCTGGCGCGAGGTGTTGAAAAAGGATTATATAGGCAAGAAAGACGGCTTTCTTGAGCAAGGAGGCAATTCGCTCAAGGCGGCTTATGCCGCCGCCAGGCTGCAAGAGTCTTTTGGCGTGGAGCTTACGCTTACCGAACTGTTTTTGCACGATACGGTGAGTTCGCTGGCCGCTTTACTGGAGCAAAAGGTGCAAAAGGGCGAAGGAACTGCCGCCGCTCCTCCACCGGTGGCCAAAGCGGAGGAACGGACAGTTTATCCGGCGACCTCGGCGCAAAAGCGGCTGTTCATTTTGGAAGAGTTGAATCCGGGGCTGCTGAGCTACCATCTGCCGTTCGCGGTCCAGTTGAAGGGCCCGCTCGATATCGAACGATTCCGCGCAGCGTGGCAGGCTCTGATAGAGCGGCATCCGGCACTGCGGACATCCTTTTATATGGATGAAGGCAATGTGATGCAGCGCATCGATCAAGTGGTCGAACCGCCGCTAGTCGTCATTGACGGAAGTGACTGGACCGCGGCTTCACTTGAGCTTCGGAAGCGCAGCTTCCTGAAGCCGTTTCGTATGGATCAAGCGCCGCTGCTGCGCATGGAGCTTGTGCGTCTAGAGCGCGAGACAAGTGTGCTGTTGCTGGATATGCATCATATCATTACGGACGGAACGTCGATGGGCATTTTGATGTCTGATCTTACGAGTTTGTACGGGGGGAATGTACCGGAGCCTTTGTCCATTCATAGTGGGGATATGGCGCTTTGGGAGGAAACGTGTCAAAGCGACGGCTGGCTGGAGCGTCAGAAGCTTTATTGGCGAGAAATTTTTCGGGATGGCGTGCCGTCTCCGGCCCTACCATCACCCCGCCCAAGGCCACAGACGCCAAGCTATCGCGGGGCAATGGAGCGCTTCGAGCTGGAGCCGAAACTTTCCGGATCGCTTCGGGCTTTGGCTAGACGCGAGGGTGTAACTTTATACACCGTCCTGCTTTCGATTTATTATGCACTGCTTGCGAAATATACGGGCGAATCCGACATCGTTGTCGGCACGGCAGCTGCGAGACGGATACGTCCAGAGCTGCAAAACGTAGTCGGGATGTTCGTCAACATGGTTCCGATCCGCTTACGCGGGCAAAGTAGTTTGCGATTCGATCAATGGTTGAAGCAGGTCCATGGGGAGGCGCTCACGGCTATTGGCCACGGGGATGTGCCTTATGAAGAAATAGTCGAGCTATTGAATGTGAAAAGGGACTACGGGCGCAATCCGCTTTTCGATTCGGTATTTACGCTGCAAAATATGGAGCTGCCCGAATGGCGAAGCAATGATGTCGTTTATACTCCCCAATCGATAGACAGCGGCTCGGCCAAGTTTGACCTGACTTGGGAGTGCGCGGATAACGGCGATAGTATCGCATTTATGTTGGAGTATGCACTAGATTTGTACGATGAACAGGCCACCGCGCAGTTGGCAAGGCATTATGTAGCGCTTGCCAGGGCCGTCGCTGCGCAGCCGCATGCGACGCTTGGCGAGCTTGATCCCGTCGATGCAGGGGAGCTGGAACGACTGCTCCGGCTTAGCCGTTCATTTGCCGCGCCACCGCAGGAACTGTCTGTGCACAGGCTGTTTGAACGGCAAGCGGTGGAGACACCGCAGCAGATTGCCGTTGAAATGGGCGAGCAGGCATATACCTACAGCGAGCTGAACGAACGTGCCAATCGGTTCGCGCGCACGCTTGCTCGGCGCGGCGTCGCGCCGGGGTCGAAGGTAGCGCTGCTGCTGCGGCGCTCACCCGATATGATTACGGCGATATTGGCCGTGCTGAAAGCCGGAGCCGTCTATGTGCCGATCGATCCGAAATATCCCGAAGAACGGATTTTATTTATGCTGCAGGATACGGAAGCGCGGACGATTGTGGCTGCGGCTGCGACGGTGGATATTAGCGCCCGGCTTGCCGGTGACAGATTTGATGTCGTCGACATGGATGGACTCGATACGAGATGGGACGGCGAGTCCGACCATGATCTGGACATCGACGGCTCGGCGGACGATCTCGCGTATATCATGTACACGTCCGGCTCGACGGGCAAGCCGAAAGGGATTATGACCACGCATCGCAATGTGTCCCGGGTCGCTGTTCATACCGATTATGTAAGCATTTCGGAAAACGATGCACTTTTGCAGCTTTCCAACTACGCCTTTGACGGTTCAACGTTCGATGTATACGGAGCGCTATTGAACGGCGCGAAGCTGACGCTGGTTGGCGAGGAAGAGGTCGCCGATGTTATGCGGCTAACGGAGCTGATTGAGAGCAGAGGCATTACCGTATTCTTTGTCACGACGGCGCTGTTCAATACGCTGGTCGATCATGGGCTGGAGTCGCTGCACGGCCTGCGCCATATTTTATTTGGCGGAGAGCGGGCTTCCACGCCGCATATCCGCAAAGCGCTTCGCGTGCTTGGACCGGGCGTGCTGCTGCATGTCTACGGCCCTACCGAAACGACGGTGTTCGCTACCTGCTATAGGATCACGGAGACATGGGACGGACAAGAGACGGCCACCGTACCGATCGGGGCGCCGATCGCTCGTTCAGAAACGCTGGTTCTGAACGATGAGGGCCGATTGCAGCCGGACTGGGTGCCGGGCGAGCTGTGGATTGCGGGCGACGGTGTCGCATCCGGATATGTGAATTTGCCGGAGCAGACCGCATCGAAGTTCCGGCCGCATCCGTTCCGGGAAGGCGAAACCGTATACGGAACCGGCGACCTGGTGCGCCGCTTGCCTGACGGAAATTTGGAGTTTCTGGACCGGATCGACAGCCAGGTTAAGATGCGGGGTTACCGGATAGAATTGGGAGAAATCGAAAGCAGGCTGCTGGATTGCGAAGGCGTCAAGGAAGCGTTTGTGGCGCTGATCGAGAATGACGGCGCGCCGTATTTATGCGCTTATATCGTTGCAGAGCAAACCCAAGAACAGGAAAACGTTCGGAGCCAACTGACAGGCAAGCTGCCGGCATTTATGATTCCTTCCGCATTTGTGCTGTTGGAGAAGCTTCCGCTGAACACCAATGGCAAAGTGGACAAAAAAAGTCTGCCTGCGCCGGAGCGCACTGTCCCATATGAAGCGCCCGCAACCAATACGGAGATCATTGTCGCAGGATTGTGGCAAGAAGTGCTTCATGCAGAGCAGGTTGGCGCGCTTGACCACTTCTTTGAGCATGGCGGCCATTCCCTGAAGGCGGCCGCATTGACCTCAGCACTCTACAAGCATTGCCGGGTGCGCATGCCGCTTCATGAAATTTTCAAACTGCCGACAGTCAGAGAACAGGCGGCATGGATCGACAGGGCAGCCAAGGAAACTTACGAACCTGTAGTGGGTGCGCCAACAGCCGAATCCTATCCGCTCAGCCCGTCGCAGCGGCGCATGTTTTTGGCAGAAAGCATGGCTGATATCGGACTAACTTACCATATTCCGCTTGCGCTTAAACTAACGGGTGCGGTGGGTGAGACCAGAATCGAACTAGCACTTCGAAAGTTGATCGAACGACATGAGCCGCTGCGGACCTCCTATCATTGGATCGACGGCGTTCCGGCTCAGATCGTGCACGATTCGGCCGCCTTTGTTCTGCAAACAGCGGAGCTCGCGAAGACGCCGCTGCCGGAATGCTTGAGCGAGTTTTTCCGGCCGCTCGAGCTTGCCGCAGCGCCGCTACTCGCGGCATGTTTTTGCCGACCCGAATCGGAAGGAGCGGAGGCCTATTTACTGCTCAACATCCACCACATTGCCGCAGACGGCATATCCGTCAAGTTGCTGCTGGAGGAGTTGACCGCTTTGATCGACGGCGCGGAACTTGTGTCGCCTGCTCTGCATTACAAGGATTTTGCCATTTGGCAGGAGCGACAGTCCAGCTCGGAGCGGACCAGTGCAAGCAGGGCGTTTTGGACGGAGCAGCTTGCAGAGCCGCCGGCGCCGCTCGATATGCCGCTGGATCGGCCGCGAGGCGACCGTCAGACATTTGCAGGCGATACGTATACATTCCACATTCCGGTGGCGCTCGCCAAACGGCTGAAAGAGACGGCCGCAAGCGTCGGAGCGAGCATGAACAGCCTGCTTTTTGCGGGTTACGCGTTATTGCTCAAGGGAATGACGCATCAGTCGGAATTTGCAATCGGTTCTTTGGCGGCAGGCCGGACGCATCCGGACACGGCCCAGATGATCGGCATGTTCAACCAGTTTCTGCCGATTCGGATGCGGGTGGTGGACGAGCAGTCAATACTGGCATTTGTTGGTGAGACTCATGAGCGTTTGCTTGCCGCATACGAACATGGCGATGTCAGCTTCGAGCACATGATCGAAGCGGCCCGGTATACGCATGATCCCTCGCGCAACCCGCTGTTCGATACGATGCTGATCGTTCACAATCAGTTTGAAGACGTGAAGCTGGCGGCACGCGGCGACGGCTGGAGCATGGAACCTTTGCCCGTCAGCCACGGAACGTCCAAGCTGGACTTTAAACTCGATCTGTACAGCGATGGTGAAGGCGGTCTGAGGGCGGAGCTGGAGTATAATACGGGATTATTCCATAAAAGCACGATGGAGCGATTGGCGGCGCGGCTGCTTTACATTTTGGAGCAAACGGTCGCCAGTCCCGGCCTGATCTGTGGTGACGTTGCAATGGTGACGCCTGCCGAAGAAGCCGCCTTTGCGGTGTGGAATGATACGGGACATCCATACCCGGTGGAGAAGACGATTCACGGATGGTTTGCAGAGTCGGCCCGGCGGTGGCCGGACTCCCCGGCTGTGCGATCGGCCGAAGGCTCGCTGACTTACGGGGAGCTGAATGAACGCGCCGAACGCATGGCTGCCGTGCTAAGAGGCAAGGGGGTTACGGTCGAAACAATCGTGCCGATTGCCGCTCAGCGCTCGTTGTCCATGCTGATTGCGATCATGGCGGTGCTTAAAGCGGGAGGGGCCTATTTGCCAATCGATCCGGAACACCCGCCCGTGAGAATCCGCAGCATTCTGGAGGATAGCGGAGCAAGGCTGCTTCTGGTAGGGGCCAAGTGGATCCATACGCTCCCGGCCTATCAGGGAGAAACGCTCGATCTGGATGCGCTTGCGTCTGCCGCCGCATCGGAACTTCCGAAGGAAGAAGAAACAGATCTATCGCCTCAATCAGGCCCAGAGAATTTAGCATATGTCATTTATACGTCAGGCTCCACCGGCAAACCCAAAGGCGTTATGGTGGAGCACCGCGCGGTGATCAACCGGCTGAACTGGATGCAGACGGCTTATCCGCTGAATGAGCGTGACGTTATTTTGCAAAAAACGCCGATTACGTTCGACGTTTCCGTCTGGGAGCTGTTCTGGTGGAGCTTTGCCGGCGCTTCGCTTTATTTGC
Source organism: Paenibacillus dendrobii (assembly GCF_009807035.1). Classification (GTDB taxonomy): domain Bacteria; phylum Bacillota; class Bacilli; order Paenibacillales; family Paenibacillaceae; genus Paenibacillus_AQ; species Paenibacillus_AQ dendrobii. Next base: position 723,400 of record NZ_WUBI01000001.1, on the reverse strand, counting down.
TGGAGCCCGGCGGGGAAAAGGAGCTGCCCTCTATGCTGCGCGCGATTGAGGAGCAGGCGGTTACGGTTATGCATTTTGTTCCGTCCATGCTGGGCGTCTTTTTGCCCTATGCAGCGGACAGTGGCAGAGGCGTCGAGCTTGGTTCACTACGATACGTATTTACGAGCGGCGAAGCGCTCAAGCCCGCGCATGTCGCAGGTTTTTACAACCTGATGGAACGCGGCGGCAGCCAATGCCGACTCATAAATCTGTACGGCCCAACGGAAGCGACGGTCGATGTCAGCTATTACGATTGCCTGGACGCTGGGGCGAGTAAGATTCCGATTGGCAAACCAATCGATAACATCCGGCTCTACATTGTGGACGAGCGGATGAGACCACAGCCGATCGGCGTGTCCGGCGAGCTGTGCATCGCGGGTGCCGGTCTTGCGCGCGGATATCGCAACAGGCCGGATTTGACGGAGCAAAGCTTTGTTCCGAATCCGTTTGCCACAGGAGAGAAGCTGTACCTTACCGGCGATCGCGCTAGGTGGTTACCAGACGGCAATATTGAATATATGGGACGCTTTGACCATCAGGTCAAGCTGCGTGGTCTCCGTATTGAATGTGGCGAGATCGAGCACGCGCTGCTCTTGCAGGCGGAAGTTCGGGATGCCGTGGTGACATCGGTGGCGGACCATGCGGGAGAGCCAGCGCTTTGCGCATATCTCGTGACAGCGGATGGGCAGGTGCCGGAGGAATCGAACCTTCGGGCCGCACTTAAGGAACTGCTGCCAGAGTATATGATTCCATCGTATTTTGTTGCAATGGAAGCGTTTCCGCTGAGTCCGAGTGGCAAAGCCGACCGCAGCCGTCTGCCACAGCCCCGGTTCGTTGAACCGGCAGCTTGCGGCGAGGCGCCAGCTACGTCGACGGAGCAGCGGCTGGCCGAGCTCTGGAGGGAGGTACTTGGTCTGGCCGCAAGCCGGCAGGACGAATCGTCGGTGATCGGGAGAGAAGCCCATTTCTTCCAATTGGGCGGGCATTCCTTGCGCGCCGCGCAGCTTGCAGGCTTGATCGAACAGCATTATGGAGCTGCATTTGCAATGAAAGATGTGTTCGACGCTCCCCTGCTGCGGGAAATGGCGGCACGGATCGACAATGCGGCCCCCAAGAGGGCTGAAGTTATTCCCCGGGCGGAAAGCCAGCCATTCTATCCGATGTCGCTCGCGCAGAACAGACTGTTTGTACTGCAGCAGCTTTATCCAGGCAGCACGGCCTACAATCTTCCGTTCGTTCTGAACTTGACGGGCAAGCTTGATCAGGACAGGCTTTACGAGGCGATTCAAGGGCTGATTGACCGCCATGAACCGCTGCGCACCAGCTTTGACTGGGCAGACGGCAAGCCAGTACAGCGTATTCATGAGCGTGTTTCGTTTGGACTAGCCGTGCATCCCTTAATGGACGCAGCCGACTTGAATACATTTGCGCGCGCGGTCGTCCGACCGTTCGATTTGCGAAAGGCTCCGTTAATTCGGGCGTTTCTCGCGACGGACGGCGAAAGCCGACATACGCTGCTGCTGGATATTCATCACATCGTCGCCGACGGCGTTTCCATGAATGTGATGGCACATGATTTCGAGCAACTGTATCGCGGCGCCTCTTTGCAGCCGCTGCCCATTCACTATAAGGATGCCGCCGTTTGGCAGCAGAAGTGGATGACTTCGGATGCGAAAGAGGAGCAAGAACAATATTGGGCATTCCGGCTGGCGGGTACGCTTCCCGTGCTGCAATTGCCAACGGATTATCCGCGTCCTGTCGAACAAAGCTTCGAAGGCGCTAAGCTTGCACTGCCGATTTCGGCGGAGCTTATTGAAGGGATCGAAACGGCGGCGGAACAATGGGGCGTTACTCCATTTCATATCTGGCTTGCCGCATACCATACGTTGTTGCATCTAATGACGGGGCAGAACGATCTGATTGTCGGCACGCCGATCGCCGGCCGCTTCCATCCCGCAACCGAAACTCTGGTCGGCATGTTTGTCAATACGCTGCCGATCCGCAGCTTTCCATCCAGCGAACTATCGTTCAGAGCGTTCGCCGAGCAGATCAAAGAAAATGCGCTTGCGGCGCTGGACAATGGCTTGCTCCCATTTGAGCACATGGTGTCGATGCTGGATGTGCCGCGCGACCTAAGCCGCAATCCGCTGTTTGACACGATGTTTGTCATGCAGCATATGGAGGCTGTACAAGCGGTGGCGGACACCTTGCAATTCGAGGCGCAAATAACGGACAATCGCGTGTCGAAGCTGGACTTGACGTTTGAGATTGCGGATCAGGGTGCAAAAGGTGCAGCCTTGACGATCGAATATGCAACGGCGCTATTTAAAGAAGATAGCATACGTAGAATGGCGGAATGGTATTTCCGTATTGTCTGCCTTGCACTGGCCGAGCCCGAGCGGCCACTCGGAGAGATCGGGCTGCAAGGCGCCGAGGCTGCGTTAAAGCAGAGCGAAGCGTTCAATCGTACAGCTGCGTCGTATGCAAACGGTGATACGGTGGAGGTTTACCTCGAAAGACAAGCGGCGAAAACGCCGAAGGCCGTTGCGGTTGTGTCGGAGGACGGAGCATTGACGTATGCGGAATTGAACCGGAAGTCGAACCAGCTGGCGCAGGTGCTCAGAAAGCAAGGTGTCAAGCGCGATGAGCGCGTGGCCGTGGTGATGGATCGCAGCCTGGAGATGATGATTGCAATCTATGGCGTGCTGAAGGCGGGAGGAGCTTATGTGCCTATTACACCGGGCTTGCCGCCGGAGCGAATCCGCTACATGCTGGACAATTCCGGAGCTAAGCTTGTCTTGACGAAGGGCAAAGCCCCTGAAGGACTGGAGATGTTCCTACCATTTATAGACGTTCTTGAGGCGCTGGCACTGGAGCGAGACGACTTCCCTGTAGAGAAACTACATGATTCACATTCGCTTGCCTATGTGCTGTATACTTCGGGATCGACCGGACATCCGAAAGGCGTCATGATCGAGCATCATTCTGTCGTCAACCGGATCGGATGGATGCAGAAGCAATACGCACTGGACGCAAGCGGAGTCATTATGCAGAAAACCCCGATTACCTTCGACGTATCGGTCTGGGAGCTTTTCTGGTGGAGCTTTGCAGGAGCTAAGCTGGTCCTGCTGCCTCCAGGCGGCGAAAAGGACCCGGCGCTTATGATGGAAACGATAGCGCGGCATGGCGTAACGACGATGCATTTTGTACCGTCCATGCTGCACCTGTTCCTGGAGCATTCTGGATTGCTGCGCGGTGAGGCAAGGCTGGAGAGCCTAAAGTATGTATTCGCCAGCGGCGAAGCGCTGACTTTGGATCAGGTGCAGAGGTTCCGCGAGCGGATCGGAGTTCCATTCGATGCAAGGCTTGTGAATTTGTATGGTCCGACCGAGGCGACAGTTGACGTATCCTATTACGATTGCTCTGACGGCGATATTCCAATCCAGGTGCCGATAGGCAAGCCCATCGACAACATCTCGCTATATATCGTAAGCGAAGCGATGAAGCTCCAGCCTGTTGGTATTGCCGGGGAACTGTGCATATCCGGCGCGGGTCTGGCGCGGGGTTATATCGGCCGACCCGATTTGACGAAAGAAAAGTTCGTGAGTAATCCGTTTGTGGCGGATGGTCTGATGTATCGGACAGGTGACCTTGCCAGATGGCTGCCTGACGGAACGATCGAATATTTGGGCCGAATCGACCACCAGGTAAAAATAAGGGGCCAGCGCATCGAATGCGGGGAAATTGAGCATGTACTGCTCGGTCACCCGGTCGTTTCGGAAGCGGTGGTCATGAAGCGGGACGCCATAAGCGGAAGCGAATATTTATGCGCGTATATCGTTTGCTCCGAACCTGTGGACCATCAGGAACTCCGGGATTTCGCAGCGCTGCGCCTGCCCGATTATATGGTTCCGCAGGTCGTGATGGAACTGACAACCATGCCCCTGTCTTCAAACGGTAAAATCGACCGGAAGGCGCTGCCGGAACCGGATCAAGCGGCGGATAGCAGCACTCCGTTTGTCAAAGCGACAAGCGATATCGAACTGGCGATTACCTCCGTATGGCGCGAAATCCTGCAAAGGGACGACTTCGGCATCCATCATCGTTTCTTCGATGTTGGGGGAGAGTCGCTGCTGCTGGTGCGGGCGCATCAACGGCTGGAAGAGTTGTATCCCGGCGCTCTTGGCGTAACGGATTTGTTCACCTATCCGACGATCGCATCGCTTGCAACTTATCTGGAGTCGAGAAATCGCGAGCTTGCGATCTGGAACTGGAGCGGTTTGCTGGTCGCAGACGACTGCGTCAACACGGGTTATGCCGCAGAGCGTATTGGAAGCATTCAGTTTCAATTGGACCGGGCGGTTGCGGAAGGGCTCGCTGAACTTGCTGCATCCCGCTCGGTGACGGTTGAAGCTGCGGCGTATGCCGTATATCTGTACTTCTGGCGCGGCGAATCCGGCATGGACCGGCTTACTCTTCCGGCAATGACGGTCAGCGGGCTGATTGCTCCGAAGGAAATCGACTTTATGGAGGTGCGCGATTTCGATACGCTGCTGCGGCATGCCGCCAAGCGGGCGAGCGCGGGAGAATGTTATACCGCGCGGCAAATCAGAAAGCAGCCGCAAGCCGAATCCGGATTTGCCTTGTTCCCGTTATTTGCAGGAGCAGCTCAGCACGGGTTCAAGGAACGGGAGGCGTTATTGGAACGATTCGATATAGTGTTGTATATGAATGGCGCTGCCGTACCAAGCGGGGAGGAAGGGCCAGAGCTTAGCGGGGTATGGACGTACAACGCCCGGCACCTCGGCAAGGAGGCGGTGCTGGATTGGGCTTCCGCTTATCTGGAGCTGCTGTCGAGCGTGGTCGAGCAATATCGTGCCGCACAAGGCAGCGCTGTCCCGGGGGCGTAGTATGGACCAAGTAGGCTGCGACCCTACGAGTAACATCTGACAGAAGTAAGAAAGGAGCTTTCCTTTGAAAAAAGTGTTGTCCATGATAGTGAATATCGCGCTTTATCTCGGAGTCTTTTATGCGCTGCTCTATCTGCTTCGCTCTACTTACAACTACGAAGTGACGCTGTCCTTCGCCAAGTTTCTGGATCGCAACCCGGCCATGTTTATGGCCGTTCTATTCACGCTGATAACACTTGTGTACATGCTCATCTTTCGTATCAAAGGATGGATCTGGCCCCAAGCGGAAAAAAATCTGTTCCGCGCGTCGGGCTTCAACCGGCTGAGCGCATCTCGCGTTTTGTTGATGATTGGCCTGGGTCTTGCCGGAAGTTTATTCAGCATCGGTTTGATCGTCATTGACGATATTGCGAGGCAATTCCCGTCCATTCCCGCGCTGGTCGACGATACGATCAGGGGGGATTCGATCTGGTACGTCATTCTGGGCGCCGGTTTGATCGGCCCGGCATTTGAAGAAATATTGTTCAGGGGACTCATTTTCAGAGAGCTTCGCAGCGTTATGCCGGTATATGCAGCCTTGCTGCTGCAAGCCGCAGCTTACGCTTACTTCCAGCCGAGCGCGGCGCTTTCGGTCATCAGCATCGGTTCGGGATTGATTTACGGGTCGCTGTATTTGCGCACCGGGTCGCTGTGGGCGCCTATTCTGGTACAGAATACGGCCATGGGCACCATCTTTCTATTTAAATACATCGGGTTCTACGAATGGTTTGGCAAGCTGGGCGATGTTTCGCTGTATATCATTACAGCGCTCTGTCTGGCTGCGTTGATTGGAGGTTCCGTCTATGTCTGGCGGACCTCCGGCAACGGCGGTATCGGCGTACGCGCCGGTCAAGCGCTGACGGCTGACGCGCCGTCGGCAGCACAAAAGGGGGTCTGACCGCATGAAGGCATGGGGAATGATGCTGGCTCGCGTGGCCGTTGTAATCGGCCTGTATTTTGCATGGTTTCTTACCGCGCAGAAATTATTTTTCAATTATGTGTACCCCAGTAGCACATGGTTTGAACAGAACACGGTAACCGTCATTATTTTGAACGATATGGTGGGTTTGCCGCTCATGCTGCTGGTCTGGAGGTTAATATTCAAAGAAAATCTGTTTAAGGCTGCTAAGTTCCGCGTGATGGGCGGAAAATCGGTAGCGATCGCATTATGGATCGGTCTTGGAGCCGGCCTGTTTACGGTCGCTTTCTCCCGGCTTCCCGCCATTGCATCGGACAAGTACCAATTCCGTGAATTGTTTGATTACCTGAACCGCGCGGAATGGTATGTATTTCTGATTTTCCTGATTCTCGGAAATATTTACAAGGAAACGTTGTTCAGAGGCATTCTAATGAATGCGTTCAGACGCGTGTTCCCGGTTTGGATCGCAATTGTGATTCAGGGCGTGTTGTACGGGGCTTTGTTCTTTCTCGGAGACATTCCGCTGTCGCTGTACGGTTTTCTCGGCGCGGTTATTTTTGCACTATTATATGTCTGGTTTAAATCCATCTGGGCGCCGATTGCCGCGCAAGTCGCCTGTCAGGGGAGCCAGTACCTGCTTTGGCATTACGGGCCGGAGACGACAGACATCACCGTCATGTCCGTCGTGATGGTAGTGGCGGCTGCCATGATTGCGGTTGGCATATTCCTTGCGGTCAAGCATCGCTCTTCGATCTCCACGCCGCTGTCTTCCGAGGCGGTGACGCCTCTGTGAAGGGATTGCGAATAGCGGGAAATAGCGTCTTATACTTGGTCATTTATGCGGCAATTGTAATGCTTGTCAATCAAGCGCTCTACAATTGGGTCGGCGATCCCAAGCTGAAAGACTGGATCGCTGACAATTCCGGCATTGTGCTGATTGTATCCAATATCATCGTGCTTGCCGTCTATCTTCCGCTGCTGCGCTGGCAAAAAATTTCGCTGAAGGATTTGGGGTTTGTTCCTGCGCGCGGCGGATCATTGCTGCTGTCCGCAGGGACGGGTATCTGGCTCGGCTTGTTTATCGCCTCGTTTACCCGTCTTCCGTGGATAAAGGCGACCTTTCCGGCCATTTCTGATTTGGTCGCTTTTGTCGCCGGCGGTAGATTGATCATTTTTATGCTCAGCAGCTTGCTGCTGGGATCTTTGCTGGAGGAATGGCTGTTCAGAGGAATGCTGTTCCATACATTGCGTCAACGTCTCTCGGTTCTGTGGACGGTTCTGCTCCAGGCTGTATTGTTCGGCGCAGTATTTATGAATGTAACGGTTGGCGCATTTGCGGCGCTGGGCGCGATCGTATACGGCACCGTACGCGCCGGCTCGCATTCGCTTTGGGGATCGCTTGCAGCCCATGTGTGCAGCACAGGCACTTTGTATATTGTGCTGCAATGGGCGGGTAATTGGCAGTCAGGTACGCTTGGTTTATTAGCCCTGATCAGCGGACTCGGCATTGCTGCTCATATGTTATTGCTGCTGCGCGGGAGCGGCGGAAGGGCGGAAAAAGAACAGGCCGTCAGCGATTTCATTACTAGCTAGGAGGGAAGGGCGCCATGTTTCAACTGGATATGCTGGATACCAAAAAAAACACAGCCGGCCGGAAGGGGCGGAGCGGGGGTTCCGTCTCCAATGTTTCCCTCAAGGATATTGCGATTGTCGGGATATCCGCCAAGCTGCCGCGCGCGGAATCGCACGAAGCCTTCTGGGAGCTTCTGCGGGACGGCAAGGACCTGGTAGGCGGGTTTCCGGATTCTCGCAAGGTGGAATTGAAGCCGTATTTGCGCCGCATGGAAGCGCAATACGGCTCCGTTTCCTTTTTTGATGGGGCGTATATCGAAGATATTTCAGGTTTTGACTACTCATTTTTCCGGCTTTCGCCCAAGGAAGCCTCGCTGATGAGTCCAGCGCAGCGACTTTTCCTGCAGACGGCCTGGGGTGCGCTTGAGAATGCGGGGTACGGCGGGGATGCGCTGCATGGTTCGCGCACCGGCGTCTTTATCGGCTATAACGGGGACGCTCTGCATGATTACAAGCGAATCATCGAAGCACTGGACCCGGACGCCTTGTCCATGGCGGCGCCAGGCAATCTGAGCTCCATGATACCGAGCCGGATTTCATATTTGCTAAATTTGCGCGGTCCGGCGATCAGCGTGGACACCGCCTGCTCCTCCTCGCTGGTAGCGATCCATCTGGCATGCCAATCGATCCGCAGCGGCGAATGCGAGGCGGCGATTGCCGGCAGCGTCAAAATTAACGTGCTGCCGCTGGATACCGGCATACGGCTTGGCATCGAGTCAAGCGACAACCGGGCCAGAACGTTCGACGACTCGGCCGACGGAACGGGCATCGGCGATGGAGTGGTTGCGCTGCTGCTAAAACCGTTGTCCCGCGCGCAGGAGGACGGCGACCATATTTATGCCGTCATCAAAGGCAGCGCGGTGAATCAGGACGGCAGCTCGGTCGGCATTACCGCCCCGAACGCCCTCGCACAGGAGGATGTTATTGTACGCGCCTGGCAGGATGCGGACATTGATCCCGAAACGATAACGTATATGGAGGCGCACGGCACGGGAACCTCGCTGGGCGACCCGATCGAAATCGACGGGCTGACGCGCGCCTTCCGGAGATATACCGATAAACGGCAATTTTGCGCCATCAGTTCGCTGAAAACAAATATCGGTCATCTCGACCATGCCGCCGGCATTGCAGGGCTGCTTAAGGCGATCCTGTCGCTTGTCCACAAACAGCTTCCGCCAACGCTTCATTACCGCTCGCCGAACCGTAACATTCCGTTTGTGGATTCGCCCGTTTATGTCAATGACGAATTGACGCCGTGGGAGACGGACGGCGGAGCAAGAAGATGCGGAGTGAGCGCGTTCGGCATGAGCGGAACTAATTGCCATGTTGTGCTGGAGGAGGCTCCTGCCGGGATGCCTTCGGATCGTTCGAACAGAGCTGAACTGTTCTGCTTGTCCGCGCACAGCATGGCGGCGCTGGAGCGACTCGTGATACTGATGCGGGACTGGACTCTGCAGCATCGCGGCGATGAAAACCGCAGTCTGGCCGACCTTTGCTACACCTTGGTTGCCGGCCGGGGAGCCCATCAGTATCGCTTAGCGATTGCGGTAAGCGGCTGGGAAGAGCTTGCCCAGACCTTGCATGCCGTAGCCGAAAGTGGCTTTACCGGCCTAGCGCTGCCGAACGGCCGGTTCGGAACGGCCGATGCAGATACGACCGGTAATATGCGGCAGCAATCCATTCCAAATGAACGAGAAGTGGAAGTGCTGGAGCTCGGCCAACGTTACGTAAGCGGATACGAGATCGATTGGAAGGAGATCTATCGTGGACAACGCCGCTATCGGATGCCGCTTCCGACGTATCCGTTCGACTCTCACCGCTGCTGGGTGGAGGAGGCACGCGATGGAGCGGCGCTTCATACCCCATTTGTGGCCTGGGGCGGATATTCGTTCGGCGGAGATATTCCCGAGGAGCTTAGGCAAGAAATGAACGAAACGTTCGCCAGGTGGCAAGCCGCGCTGGAGCTGAGCGGCGGAATGACGAGCCAGCGCCGCCGCGGCGTTGCGTTAACCGGGGAGCGCTCTGGCCTGGAGTGGGAGCAGCATGTCGCAGATGTCTGGGGAGAACTGCTCGGTTATGACGAATTGCCTACGACTGCCGGGTATTATGAGTTGGGCGGAGATTCCATTATTGCGCTCAAAATTGCGAATCGGCTCAGCGAACTTGCGGGCGTACGCATTCAGGCGGCGGATTTGCTGGGGCATGCGGATCTGCCTTCGTTCACTGCACTGATCGAGCGGCGGATCAGGGAAAGCGGTGCGGCAACAGCGCAAATAACGAACGCCCGGCACGATGGACGAGGGGCCGACGTTGGGAGCGGCGGTTATGAGACGAACGGCGGTCATGACGCACAAGCTGCGGACGGCACTCGTGAAGGAGCAGAAACGTCCGGCGGGTATGTCGGGCCGTTGACTGGCCAAGCATCCGGCGCTTTGTCCGGCGATAAGCTGGAGCCGATTCCAAAGGCAGCCCCACAAGAGCATTATCCGGTTTCATCGCCGCAGAAACGCATGTACTTGCAACAGCAAGCGATGCCGGATGATCGCAGCTACAATTTGCCCGAATTGTTGCACTTGGACGGTGTTATCGATGCAGACCGGCTGGAGGCCGTCCTGCAAGCTATCGTGGAGCGTCACGAGACGCTTCGCACCACCTTCCACGTCATTGACGGAGAGATCAGGCAGCGCATTCACGCCGCCATTCCTTTAAGCCTGATTCGCCTCGAGGTCGATGAAGCCGAAGCGGACGGCGTGCTGCAAAGCTTGTTCCGGCCGTTCAGGCTCGATACGGCTCCGCTGCTCCGCGCAGCCTTGCTGACGCTGGGACCGGATCGCCATGTGCTGTTTCTTGATATGCATCATATTGCATCCGACGGCATGTCAGCGGGCATTCTTTTGTCCGACCTGATGACTTTATATCAGGGCGGTTCGTTGCCGTCGCTACCGCTGCAATACAAGGATTATGCGGTATGGCAGGAGAACAGGCCGCTTTCAGGGAACGCCGAACAGTATTGGCGCAAGCAATGCCAGGGAGACTGGCCTCTGCTTGCGCTTCCGACCGATGCCCCGCGCCCGCCCGTCAAAGGCAACCGCGGCGAAACGTTCGACGTGTACGTCGAGGCTGGTTTAACGGCAGCTGTACGAAGCCTCGCGGCAGAATCGGGTGCGACTCCGTTTATGGTGCTGTTATCGGCGTATTACACTTTCCTCGCCCACTATACGGGGGCCGAGGACATTGCCGTCGGCACGCCGATTGCAGGACGGAACAGGCGCGAGCTGGAAGCGATCGCGGGCATGTTCACCGGCACGCTGGCGCTGCGCGCTTATCCGCGCGCAGACAAGCCGTTCAGAGCCTTTTTGTCCGAAGTGAAAGAAATTACGACCGGGGCTTACGCCCACGCCGATTATCCATTCGAGGAAATCGCGCAATGGATGGACAGAAGGGACGCCAGCCGGAGTCCGCTGTTCGACACGATGTTCATCATGCAAAACCTGGGTATTCCAAACGCTTCGCATGCTGGATTGTCGTATCGCCACCAGCGCTTTGAGCATGGCACGGCCAAATACGATTTGATGATTCAGGCAGTGGAGACTGGTTCGGAATTGCGGCTTGTCGTGGAATATAATGCCGATTTGTTTCGCCGTGCGACAGCCGAGCGGTTCATGCGGCATTATGTGCAGCTGCTGCGCAGCGTGACGCTCTGTCCTGACGCCGTGCTCGGCGAAGCGGAGATGCTGACAGAGGAAGAGCGCCTGCAGATGCTGGCGCTGGGGAGACACGAAGCGGACTTTCCGCCGCCGCGCTGTCTGCATGATTGCTTCAAGGAACAGGCGGCAGCCGTTCCCGACTTGCCGGCCGTATCTTGCGGCGGGGAATCTATGACTTATCTGGAGCTGGACCGCCGAACTGATGCGTTGGCGCGAACCTTGCGTGCACAAGGTGTGGGAAGCGGCAGTGTAGTCGGCATCATGGCGGAGCGTTCCATCCCCATGCTGACCGCTATGCTCGCTGTTATGAAAGCCGGAGGCGCTTATATGCCTATAGATCCGCATTATCCTGAAGAGCGAATCCGCTATATGCTGGAGGACAGCGGCGCGGAGCTGGTATTCGCGGACGATGCATGTTCCGGAGCTGGGGCCGTCGTACCGACCTCCTTGCAAGTACTGAACATTTCGGATGAGACACTGTTCTCCAGCGAAGACCATGCCGCCGCATGGCCGCAGGATGCCAATGATCCAATGTATGTGATCTATACCTCCGGTTCTACGGGGCAGCCCAAGGGTGTCATTGTGCCGCACCGCAGCTTTTATAATTTCGGACATTCGCTCCGGACGTTTTTCGAGGGGAAATACGGCGAAAAAGACAGATGCCTTAGCCTGACCAATATTTCGTTTGACGTCAGCGTAGCAGAATTGTTTATGCCGCTGATGTTCGGGGCTTGCACGGTACTTTACCCGGAGCCGAAATTGCTTGATCCGCGGAGAATTGCTGAAGTGATTACGGAAGAACGAATTACATTCGCTTATTTGCCGCCGTCTTTGCTGAAAGAAGTTGCACGGCTGCTGGAGCAATCGGTTTCTGCAATTACGCTAGACAAAATGCTCGTTGGGGTAGAACCAATTAAAGACGAAACGCTGGAACTGTATACGAATCTTAATCCTGAGATTCAGATTATTAACGGCTACGGCCCGACGGAGACGACGGTTTGCTCCAATATGTACGCATACAAGCCGGGCGCTTATCGCGGCGGCTATGTGCCGATTGGAGGGCCGATGCACAATGTCGAAAATTATATATTCGGCTATGGTGGCCAGCTTGCCCCTATCGGTGCAGCCGGGGAGCTGTATATTGCCGGCAGCGGCCTTTCGGGCGGTTATGTGAACAAGCCGGAAATGACGGCCGAGCGCTTTTTACCGCATCCGTACCACGAGGGCCGCTTCATGTATCGCACCGGCGATATCGCAAAGTGGCTGCCGGACGGCAACGCGATGTATGTGGACCGCGCCGACCAACAGGTAAAAATCAGAGGCGTGCGGATTGAAATGAACGAGGTCCGCTCGCAATTGATTTCCCTTCCCGAGGTGGAGGATGCGGTTGTGGTCGTCCGCGAGGAGGCAAGCGGCGACAAGGAGCTGTGCGCGTATGTGATCGCTTCGGACAAGCTTCCTTCGCGGGAATGGCGAAGAAAGCTGAAAGACAAGCTGCCGGAGGCGATGATCCCGGCCTATATCGTGGCAATTGACGCGATACCGCTGACGCCAAACGGGAAAGTGGATCGGCGCGCCTTGCCAGAGCCGGAATCCGGAATTCAGGAGCAGGGAAAGCTGGAGCTGCCTCGAGACGGTATGGAAGAGCGCGTCGCCGCCATTTGGAAGGAAGTATTGGATGATACCGCCGGACCAATCGGCATTCACGACGACTTTTTCGAGCTTGGCGGCCACTCCTTGAAGGCTGCTGTGCTGGCGGGTAAGCTGCAGCAGGCGACGGGTGTTCTGGTTCCGCTCAGCCTGATATTCGAGCTTACCTCCATTGCAGAAATGGCCGCCTGGCTGAAGGAGCGGGACGGTGCCGCTGCGATGGCTGAGCCGATCCCGAAAGTAGAGCGCCGCGAGTGGTATCCAATGTCGCGGGCACAGCGCCGCCAATATATGATGCAGATGTTGGCCGGAGACGCCACCATGTATCATGTGCCGTTCGCACTCCGCTTGCAGGGCAAGTTGGATGAAGTGAAGCTGGAAAACGTGTTTACGGCACTGATCGGCCGCCACGAAAGCTTGCGGACGACCTTCCATATGACTAAGGATGAATTCAGGCAAACGGTTCATCCGCCGTATGCTTTCAAGCTGGAGGTAATGGATCGTGCAGCTTTCGCTGGAGTCGAAACACTTCCGGGAGAGCTGCTGGACGGTGCCGAGGTGACAAAGCTTATGGAAGTCTTCCAGCGCCCGTTCCAACTGGACAAGCTGCCGCTGCTTCGGGCCGGGCTGCTGCAATTGAATGAGGAAGATCATCTGCTGTTGCTGGATATTCATCACATTATTACGGACGGCGTATCCTCTGGTTTGCTGGTTAAAGAGCTGTCGCAGTTGTATTCCGGTCAAGCACTACCGGAGCTGCGCATTCAATACAGCGATTATGCGGTGTGGCAGGAAGCCGGATTTGCAAATGCCGCTTATGCGGAACATGAGCGGTATTGGATGGAAATCTTCGAAGGCAAGCTCTCTGTGCTGGAGCTGCCGACAGATCGGCCACGTCCGTCACGCCCGAGCTATAAGGGCCGCCGCCATTCGTTCCGGCTGGACGCGTGGACAACGGCGGAGGCGCGAAAGCTGGCGCGGGAAGCGAAGACGACACTGTATACGGTGCTGCTGGGCGCTTTTGCCGCGATGCTGGCCAAATACAGCGGGCAGGCCGAAGTGATTGTGGGCACCCCCACCGCAGGCAGGGAGCATGCCGATACGCATGGCTTGATCGGCATGTTCGTCAACACGCTCGCGCTGCGGACAAGGCCGGAGAGAGACAAGACGGTGCGGGCCTATATGGCGGAACTGCATAACCATGTCGTAGAGGCGCTTTCGCGTCAGACGTATCCTTTTGAGGAGCTGGTTGAAGGACTGATGGCAGATAGCGACAGAAGCCGCAATCCTATGTTTGACGCCATGTTTGTCTTGCAAAATATGGACCGGGCGGTGATGGAAGCTGGCGGTGTTGTTTTTGACGAAATGCCGTTCGAGGCGGGGACAAGCAAGTTCGACCTGACTCTGGAAGCGGTGGAGCGGGAAGCGGAAATTGAACTTCAACTGGAATACGCAACGGATTTGTTTCATGAGGAAACCGCGCGCCGTATGGCGGAAAGCTATACCGTACTCGTGCGGGAGATGTGCAGATCGCAGGAACGCACGGTCGGCGAGCTTGAGCTGATGAGTGAAAGCGAGAGGGAGCAATTGCTGGCTCTGTTGGCCGGAGGAGGCATGCCGGTACAGGCTGCATATAGAGAGAGGAGCACGGGTAGGATGGAATTTCGAGCTGAGAAAGGCATGACGGATCGGCAAGGAAACGCGGCGCCGTATTCCGTGCAAGCAACGTCGGAATGGACGGGGTTTGTGCAGGAAGTGGAACGCCAAGCGGCGCGCACGCCGGATGAAACGGCGATTCAATTCGGCGCGGAGACGGTGACGTACGCGGAGCTGAACGAACGCGCGAATCGGCTTGCCCATTCCTTGCGGGCGAAGGGCGTAGGGCCCGAGCGCATTGTCGCACTGATGGCGTCCCGCAGCCCCCTGCTGCTTGTCGGCATTTTGGGTGTTCTGAAAGCCGGAGGCGCATATGTCGCCATTGATCCCGCTTATCCGAAAGAGAGGATCGACTGGATGCTTGAGGACTGCGGCGAAGCGCTTTTACTGACGGAAAAAGCATATGCAGGTGTCGTAACGAGGGCTGTTGCTGAGTGGTACCTGGATGATTCGGAGCTGTATGCGGCGGACAGAGGCAACCCAGGGTTTGTTCATAAGCCGGACCATTTGGCGTATGTGCTGTATACGTCGGGCTCGACCGGGCGTCCCAAAGGAGTGATGATCGAACATCGCGGGTTGTCGCACTTCATCAGCGGCTTTCGAAGCCGGATACCGTTTGAGAAGGGCCAGAGTATCCTGGCGATGGCATCGGCCTCCTTTGATATATTTGTCGTTGAAAATCTGCTTCCGCTGACGCTCGGTATGCGGATTGTACTCGCGAGCGAAGAAGAAAGGGGCGATGCCGCCTTGTTGCAAGGCTTGATCGACGCGCACGGTGTCGATGTGCTGCAAATTACGCCATCACGATTCAAATGGTGGATGAATCAGCGAGGCGAAACGGACGGCTTGCAAAAGCTGCGCATATTGATGATCGGGGCGGAGCCGCTGACGGCCGATGTGCTTGGCAGGTTACGCGCCGCTACCGGAGCCAGATTGTTTAATCTGTACGGTCCGACGGAGACGACGGTGTGGACCTCCATCCGGGAAGTGACCGAAGGGGAGGACATTTCAATCGGCACGCCGATCGAAGGTTCCGTCATGATGGTGCTTGACGAAGGACTGAAGCTGCAGCCGACAGGCGTGACGGGTGAAATTTGCATCGGCGGGCCGGGCGTTGGGCGTGGGTATCTCAGTCATCCCGAATGGGATGTCGCTTTTGTGCCGAATCCGTATGCGCCGGGCGAACGCATGTATCGCACGGGCGACCTTGGGCGCAGGCTCGAAAATGGGGAGTTCGCCTATGCGGGACGCCGCGATTTCCAGGTGAAAATCAGGGGCCACCGGATTGAAATCGGTGAAATTGAGCAGTTGCTGCTTCGCCATGAGCAGGTGAAAGAAACGGTCGTCACCGCGTTTCAGGAAGAGGATGGGGAATATGCGCTTTGCGCGTATGTGGTCATGCAGGACACCGCGGTAGCGGATGCGGAGCCAGACGGCGCAGTGCCATCCGACCGGTTGACCGCGCAGTTGCGCGAATATCTCGTGAACAAGCTGCCTTCTTATATGGTTCCGGCCTTCATGGTCGTTCTGGATGCGATTCCGCTTACGCCAACAGGCAAAATCGACAGAAGGGTGCTGCCGACACCGGGATCTGCCGACGCGGGCACACGAGAGCTTGTTCCGCTGTCGACAGATACCGAGCGCAAACTGGCGGAGATTTGGAAGGAGCTGCTCGGTACGGATACAATCAGCGCCAAGGACAGCTTTTTCGAACTGGGTGGTCATTCCCTGAAGGCGGCGGGCATGGTCAGCCGCATTGCGGAACGCTTTGGCATCCAAATGCCTCTGCGCGATATTTTTATGAATCCAACGCTTGAAGGTTTAGCGGCCCATCTGGACACTAGCGGAACCGTGGCGGCCGCTCGCATTCCGAAGCAGCCGGAGCGCGAGCATTACCCGATGTCAAGGGCTCAGCGCCGCCAATTTATGATGGGGCTGATCTCGGGCGGGGCAACGATGTACCATGTGCCGTTCGCCGTGCATATGCAAGGCAAGCTCGATGTGGAGCGGCTGGAGGAAGCTTTCCTTACGATGATGCGCCGCCATGAATCGCTCAGAACGACGTTCCATCACGAGGAGGATGAGTTCCGACAGCGCGTGCATGAGGAGCCAGTATTTACACTGGAGCGGGGCGCCAGGCTAAGAATGGCGGCGGGCAAGCTGCTCACGGAAGGCGGAGACGAAGGATTGTTTGGCGGCATCAGCGCACTGATGGAGCGCTTTATCCGTCCGTTTGATCTCGGCAGTCTCCCGCTGTTCCGGGCCGGATTGATTCCGCTTGGCGAGGAGCGCCATCTGCTGCTGCTGGACTTTCATCATATTATTACCGACGGCGTTTCCGTCAGCGTCCTGTTGCAGGAACTGACCAATTTGTACGGGGGCGGCGAGCTACCGGAGCTGGATATCCAGTACCGGGATTATACGGTATGGCAAGAAGAACGAATCGGCAGCGAGACCTATATGGGGCATGAGCGCTACTGGTTGGAGGCATTCGAAGGGGAGCTGCCGACGCTTGCACTCAAGGCGGCCTTGCCAAGGCCGGAACTGCAAAACTTCGAGGGCGGACTGATCAACTTCAGACTGGATGAGGAGCTGACGCTCAAGATCAAGGCGTTTGCGCGCGAGCGCGGCACGACGTTGTATACGGTGCTGCTCGGGGCTTATTCGATGCTGCTCAGCAAATGGAGCGGTGAGGAGGATATCATTATCGGCACGCCGGTAGCCGGCCGCAATCATGCGCAACTGGAAGGACTCATCGGGATGTTTGTCAATACGGTCGCGATTCGCAGCTTTCCCGAATCGTACCGGACCGTTAGCGATTATTTGTCCGAACTGCATGAAGATGTGCTGCGGGCGCTGGAGCACCAGGATTATCCGTTCGAGGATTTGGTGCTGAAGCTGGGAATTGAACAGGACCGCAGCCGTAATCCGCTGTTCGATACGATGTTTATTTTGCAAAATATCGATCGCGTCGCTTACCGTTCGGGCGGCATTGAATTCGACCCCAAGGAGTTCGATCCGGGCGTCAGCAAATTCGATTTGACTCTTGAAGCGGCGGAGCGGGATGAAAAGATCGGCTTTACGTTGGAATATGCAACAAGTCTTTTCCAAGAAGAGACCGCCTGGGCGCTGGCGGATGATTATACGGAGATCATACGCGCGCTTGTCGAAGACGGAGCAAGCAAAAAAATCAGTGCTGTGCTTGCGGCAAGCAAGCTCGCTTGAACCAACATTATGAGCCTAAGGAGGCGGCGAACGATGAAGCTGTCGATGAAAAGGAAACCGTTTAACGAGTTTTGGATGAACTGCATGCTGAACCAGGCGTTTTCTATTGCGGTGTCGGAGGAGCCCAGCTACAGAGATGCGGCGTATTTGAACATTTACCGTTACTATCCTTGGGAGGCTGCAACGGACAAGGACTTCCGCTATCCGACAATTGACACACTGTATTATATGGACGATCCGGCCAGATTCCCTCTGTCGCAGGTGATCCGCTATATCGAGCCCGGTCATTTCCGAAGCAAGGAGACGGTGCTGGAGGAAATCAGGGCGATGCTTGAGGGCGGACGCAACCTAAGCGTAAACGTCGATTTGTATGACTGGCTGCCGGGCAGCATGGCCTGGAAAAAGTTCCATTGGTATCATTATTCGATGTTTAACGGATACAACAAGGAGCGCGGCGTCTTCTACGTCATTGACGATACGCTTGCGGGATACGAGGAGCACGAGGTGCCGGAGGAAAGGCTGCTCAAGGCGTACGGTAACTCGGAATACAACGTGAACCCGGACTATTTGGGGCCTGCCTTCTACGTATACAATCTGCAGGAAAATATTCAGCCCTACAAATTGAAGTTGGCTGAAGTGGTGGAAAATGCGGAGCGGTTGGCGAGGGAGCTTAGCGAGTTCTCAATTGAGGGAATGTGGAATGTAGATTCCGACCCAGATAAGAAGCAAGCTCATTTAACCTATGGCCTTGTCGGCGTCAACATCATTTGCAACCGGCATATTGCCAACACGTCGCTGCTCCGCTCAATGCAGGAAAAGAAACTGATCGGTGAAGCACTACATGAGTCGCTGTCCTGTCAGCTTGGCGCAGTGAAGGGCGGATGGGATCTATTGAAAGACCGCTTTGTGACTGGGGACTTCGAACGCGGTAGAGAGCTGACGCTCGCGAACGATTTGTTCGAGAAAGAAAAAGCGTTCTGGTCCACGCTTGTCGCCGGCGCATAAAGACAGCTTGGTCAACATGTTACCGGGAGGCGGGCGTTATGACGATATCATTAATTTGTTTACCATATGCGGGAGGTTCTGCACAAGTGTACAAGCGCTGGACGAACCGGCTTCATCCTGGCGTGCGTCTGGTACCGGCTGAACTGGCAGGCAGAGGAAGCCGCATGGGTGAGCCGTTCTATGCGGACACGGCGGAGGCCGTGCGGGACTTGCTGCCGCTGGTGCTGGAGACGGCGCTTGGCTCCGATTCATATGCTTTATTCGGCCACAGTATGGGCAGCCTGCTTGTGTATGAGGTGCTGCATGCGCTGAGAGAGAAAGGATTCCCGCTGCCTGCGGCAGTCTTTCTCTCCGGCAGGGGGGCGCCGCATTGCGAGCAGGAGGAGGTTCGCCGGACCCATACGCTTCCCGATGACGAGTTCCTCGAAGAACTGAAACGGCTCGGCGGTATGCCGGACGAGCTGTTCCAGCATCGAGAGCTGCTGGATATGTTTATGCCAATCCTAAGAGCCGACTTCAAGCTTATCGGCGAATACGAGCATCGGATGCGGCCGCCGCTGCCGCTCCGGCTCACCATCTTGAGCGGCAAGGATGACGACTGCGTCAAAGGCCCTCTCGGTGAATGGGAGCGTTATGCGACGGGGGGCTGCGAACTGATGCTGTTTGAAGGTGGACATTTTTTCCTGGATGAGCGGGAACGCGATGTTGTAGCGGTGATAAACAAAATGCTGACCGAGGCGCCTGCCCCGATCTGACCCGTAAGGAGCGTGATGGAATATGCTGAACAAACATGCGATATGGTTTCCCGGTCAGGGCTCGCAGCGCGTCGGAATGGGAAAAGCGCTGAGCGAGCGGTATGCGGTTGTTAAAGCGACAATGGAGGAAGCGAACGAAGCGCTGGGCATGCATCTTGATAGCCTGATGCATGAAGGACCAATGACGGAACTGACTCGGACGGACAATGCTCAGCCCGCCATTCTTGCGCTTAGCGTGGCGATGTACCGCGTCTATAGCCAGGAATGGGGATATCTACCTGCGATGGCCGCCGGTCACAGCCTGGGCGAGATTACCGCTTTAACCTGCGCGGGGTCCATAAATTTCCCGGATGCGCTCAGACTCGTACATCGCCGCGGCGAGTTGATGCAAGGGGCTGCCGCTGCGGGGATCGGCGCGATGGCCGCCGTGAATGGTCTGAGTCCCGATACTGTTGCCAAAGTATGCTTGGAAACGAGCGCAGGCTGCACGGACGGAAGCCGTATCGTTGTGGTATCGAATATGAATTCAGAACGGCAAACGGTGATTTCGGGTTACAAAGAAGCCGTCCATGAAGCGTCCGAAAGATTGTCCGTCCATGGGGCCGAAGTCATTCCGCTGCAAGTGAGCGCGCCGTTTCATAGCCCGTTGATGGCTCCGGTGGCGGCGCAATTTACCGAAGAGTTGAACCGCGTCTCGTTTGGAGAAATGGATTTTCCCGTTGTTTCATCCTTAACAGGTCTGCCTTACGAGAATACGGCGGAGATCTCGGGTGTGCTGGCAAGGGGATTGACGGACCCTGTCAATTGGCCGGCAGTCCTTGCATTTCAGAAGAGCATTGGCATTACCGCTGCCGTGGAACTGGGTCCGGGCAATGTACTGAAACGGCTGGCTCCATCCTACGGACTGGACGTATTCGCTTTTGACGACAAGGAGGATGAGGCGCATCTGGTTGACGCAAGCCGGCAGACGGACGTTTATTCAATTGATCTACTTAATCGTTGCCTGGCTATCGCCACTTGCGTCCGCAACCGCAACTGGAACGCGGCCGAATATGAACAAGGCGTCGCTTCTCCGTACCGCATCGTGAAGCAGTTGGTCGAGCGACTGCGGGAGACGGGAGAGCAAGTGGCAGAGTCGCATGTTCGGCAAGCGCTGGCGATGCTGGAATCGGTGTTTCGCACCAAAGGCACGTCAGCCGAAGAGCAGGAACGACGGCTTGCAAGACTGCAGGGTGAGTTCGGACTGCGCAGCTTGCCAGGCGTTTCTCCTGCCGAACGCCCATATGCGGGCAGTCTATTATAGGAAGGAGCGGGGACATGGGTATCCGGGTGGCCAATGACGAGTTGGAACAGGATCAAGCCTGGCGCCCAGCGGAGCTGCCGTCTCCCGTGGAGATTTTGCAGGCATTGATCCGCTTCAATACAACAAATCCGCCGGGCGAGGAAGCCGCATGCATCATGTATATCCGGCAACTGCTTGAGGATGCGGGCATTGAGACGCAGATCTATGCGCTTGATCCTGCCCGGCCTAATCTGCTGGCCAGAATGAAGGGCAGCGGGGAGGCACCTCCGCTGCTGCTGTATGGGCATGTAGACGTTGTTGGCACAGACAAGCAAGCCTGGAGCCGCGACCCTTTCGGAGGCGACACCCATGATGGCTTCGTCTGGGGGCGGGGCGCTCTTGATATGAAAGGCGGCGTGGCAATGCTCGTATCGGCTTTCCTCCGCGCTCATGTCCGCAAGCTGCCGCTGAAGGGCGATCTCATTCTGGCGATGGTATGCGACGAGGAAGCAGGGGGCGAATACGGGGCTTCCTTCCTGGTAGAGCGACATGCCGATTATTTTGCTGGCGTTAAGTATGCACTCGGCGAATTCGGCGGCTTCGCGTTTCATGCGTTGGGGAAAACCTTTTATCCGATTATGGTGGCGGAGAAGCAGCTATGTTGGCTCAAAGCGACAATTCGAGGAGACGGAGGCCACGGTTCCATGGGCAATCCTGGAGCCGACAGTATGTCACAATTGGGGAACATGCTTCAATCGCTTAGCAGAAATAAACTGCCGATACATGCGACACCAGCAGCCCGGTTGATGATTGGAGGCATGGCCGCCTCACTGCCGCTGCTGCCGGCGCTGTTGTTGAGAGGTCTGCTGCGACCCCGGCTGGGCGGCCTCATCCTGAAGCTGCTAAGGGAAAAGGGCGAAACGTTCGCCCCGCTTCTGCGTAATACGGTCAGCGCGACCGTTGTTCGCGGCGGCGAGAAAATCAATGTTCATCCAAGCGAAATTACGGTCGAGCTGGACGGCCGAACGCTACCGGGCGTCACTCCGCAGCAATTTATGGACGAGCTGCGCCGATTCGCGATTCATGATTCAATCGGGCTGGAAGTGCTGCGCCATGACCCATGCGCCGCAGCTCCCGACATGGCGATGTTCGGTTTGCTGTCCGATGTGCTGAAAGAAGCGGATCAGGAGGCCGTTCCGGTTCCGATGCTGTTGCCTGGAGGAACGGACGGAAGATTGTTTGCGAGGCTCGGCATCCAAACCTACGGTTTCCTTCCAATGCCGCTGCCCAAGGACATGCAGTTTACCAAACTGATTCATGCGGCGGATGAACGGATTCCTATAGAAGCGATCGGTTTCGGCACGGATGCGATTTACCGGGTGCTAGAGCGGTACGGAGTGCAGACGTTATCAACGGATGGTTAGGGCAGCTTGCCATGCACATGCACATGCCGTTAACGTTGACTGATGCAAGGAACGTGCAAGTCGCACATAGAAGAAAAGCCCAGGTTCAGAGCGAATATCGCTGGGGACTGACCCATAGCATGAGACAAATCAATTGTAATTTACAAGTCTCGTTAACGAGCTCTTGATATTACTATACGTTACACAACATATGTGGACATCCGTTTTAGAAGACGGAATGGTCCACATTTTTTTGTGAAATCAACGTTATAGCAAGGGAAGAAATGTCTTCGTTTTTTCATGTGTATTGTCCAGAGGAAGTGAATATAAATTATCGACTTTTTGTGTTTGACGATATAAATGAAGGGTTTATTCTTCTGACGGAATATGACCACGACCAGATTAAAAGGATCAGTGAACGCTTCGTAATCGCTTATTTAACACATAAGTGAGCTGTACTTTACCGAGATAAGTACATGTATTATCCTTGACGTACAGAAACATAATAGCTATTATAGATATGTAAAGTCCTTGTTTGAGGTGATGATGAATGAAGTACTCAAAGGCTACCGATTATGCTCTCCATACAATGCTCTTTCTTACTGCGGCAACTCCGCAAAAACCGATGGGTGTAAAGCTGTTGGCAGAGCGACAAAATGTGTCTCCAACCTATTTGTCCAAAATACTGACCAAGTTGGTGAAGGCGGGCATGATTGAATCGATCACGGGTGTGAATGGTGGATATCGACTCAGACGAAATTGGGAAGATATATCGTTCCTAGATATTATTCATGCGATTGAAGGCTCAGCATCGATGTTCGATTGTAGTTTCGATCATGGACCAGGGTGCCCGATTCAAAAGGTGGTGTTATCGGCTGAAGAGAAGATGGAAGAACAGTTGAGAAATCAGAAAATGTCGGATCTTGTGCGGGAAGTGAATATAGTGATATAACACTTCTTTTTTAAGCCTATTAAAGATATCTAGTATCTTTAATAGCTTTGATATTGGTTTATAGCTGGAGAGTATGCATTCTGCTGGAGTCGGAAATAAAGCTGTAACTGTAGTCAAAACGGATAACAAAAGGAGAGCGAGAGATGGTTGAATTCAAAAGTCAGTATGAATTGATCCAACACACAAGGGAATCATTATTTCGTTTTTGCGAAACTTTGTCCCGCTCAGATTATGTTAAAGAAGTTGAAACCTTTGGCGGAGTTTCTATCCGCAGTCTACATGCTCATGTAGCCGATTGTTATCGGGTATGGTTGGGGAATCGAGCCCTTGGTAAATCACTTTCCATCATAAATCCAGAATCCGTTGACAATGTACAGGAAATGCGTGAAGTATTTAAAAAAACGGATGCCCTAGTTTATGAATTTTTGAATGAATTTAAAAACAAATGGGATCCTACCATTCAAGCATCCTGGCAGAGTGGCAGCTCAGAGTTAACCGAATTATGGCTATTTACGCACACCATCACACACGAATTTCATCATAGAGGACAAATTGTAAAAATGGGCAGGCAGCTCGGGTATATCCCGCCGAAAATGAACCTCGCTAAACCTTAGAGATTTTATGGAGATGCTTTCGGTAAGTTTGAGGCAACCTCTGAGGGCCTGAATACTCGATTCAAAAGGTGGTGATATCGGCAGAAGAGAAGATGAAGAATAATTAAGAAATCAGAAAATGTCGGATCTTATGCGGAAATTGAATTGCGGTAACGGATTATCGTTACATAACACTGCTTTTTTTATAGTTTAATTAAAGACAATCAATGCCTATAATATCTATAATATAGAATTATCTTGTTTGTCCGCAAAGTCAGAACGACAGAGAATACAGAATATAGCTTGCAGTTGCCGAAGACAGTTAGGGAGTTGTTGATCATACAGAGGAGGGTTAAACAATCATGAACAAAGTAGATGTAGCCATTATCGGCGGAGGTCCCGCCGGATTGAGCGCCGGACTTATGCTGGGACGCGCGAGGAAGCAGACGATTGTCATTGATGAGGGACGTCCCCGCAATGCCGTAACCCGGCAGGCGCACGGGTTTTTGACGCGGGACGGAATCAGCCCGGGTGAATTCCGTCGTATTGCGAAGGAGCAGCTGCGCGTCTATCCATCGGTTTCCCACTTGGAAGATACCGTTGTATCGATCATGCGCGGGGACGGATACTTCCTGCTGGAGACGGCCACGGGGATGAAGATCGCTAGCAAAAAGGTACTCTTTGCCGTTGGCATGAAGGATCGTAAGCTTGGCATTCCAGGATTGGCCGAGGTCTACGGGAAGAGCGCGTTTGTTTGCCCGTATTGCGATGGCTGGGAATTAAGGGATGAGCCGCTGGTTGTCATTAGCAAAGGAGCGGCACTCATGCATTTCGCTCCACTGTTGTCAGGGTGGACAGAGCGGTTTGTCGTTTGCACGAATGGACCTGATGAATTGAGCGAAGCTGAACGCGATGAATTGCGGGATCATCATATTCCGCTATTTGATACACCGATTCGTGCCGTCTTATCCAGCGAGGGTATGGTGAATCATGTTGCGCTTGAAGATGGGACAGAAATTCCGTGCACGGGAATCTTCTTTAAATCGGAACTGGTTCCGGGAACGGATTTGCCGCAGTCCCTAGGCTGCCACATATCGGATACGGGAGTAATTGCAGTCGACGATTTTGGAAAATCAAGTATCCCTGGCGTTTATGCAGCGGGTGACGCGTCCTCGCTAATGCATCAATCCATTGCCGCTGCCGCATCGGGGGCTGTAGCTGCGGCAGCAATAAATGGAGAATTAAATCAGGAAGCGTGGCAGAAAACCCAATAAATGCTCCAATCATTGGCTAGCGGCTCTGGATTCTGTCCAGAGCCGCTGTTTTTAAGAGAGGAAAATCATTATCCGTATACTCAAGCTAATTGATATCTTATCCTTTTTTTGTTTCAATGATTGACTTGATTGTAGCGCTATCGTAAAATTTTGTTATGTTAATTTTAGGTAATGCACTTACTTAAAAGTAAAGGGATGATTCATTAATGATTCATCAGCGTGAATGTCCGGTTGAGACACTCATCCATGTTTTAGGTGGCAAATGGAAGCCCATGATTTTATGGCTTTTGATTGAATCCTCAAAGCGATTCAACGATCTGGAAAAGCTTATACCTGATGTTTCGCAAAAAATGCTTTCACAACATCTCCGGGATTTGGAACGAGAAGGCATCGTCGATCGAACGGTCTACCCTACGGTACCTCCAAAAGTAGAATATTCCCTTAGCGAATACGGCAAAACATTGATTCCTGTCGCAGAAGTCATGTGTGCTTGGGGAGAAAATCACAATAAGCGGAAATATGAAGAGCCTGCGTCATAAAGCGGGTTCAATGAACTTGAACACGAATTCAATCAACTCAAAACAAAAGCTGCCACGGGATTCCGGGCAGCTTTTGTTTACCTATAGTCGCACTCCTGATCTGTATGATCGGGTTTGATTGCTTACTTTTAAGTAAGTACCCTACTTTAAAGTGCGTTCTTAACATCCTTTTGTAGCGATGCTAAGCTTGAGCTAACCAAATACTGGGTTTTAAATCAAGAGGAGGAAAGAACAATGAAAATTATTGTTTTTGGGGCGACGGGGAATACAGGGAAAAGAGTTTTGGTACAAGGAATTAGCATGGGGCATGAAATGACCGCATTTGTGCGAAATGCTGAGAAGCTTAAGGAGCAACTAGGTGAGCATTCCGCAAAGCATGTGAAGGTGATCGTGGACGATATGATGGACCCGGTGAGCGTTGGTGAGGCACTCGCGCATCAAGACGCCGCTATTATTGCAGCCGGCCATGCGGGCCAGGGAGAAGAATTTGTTCGTATCAACGAAAACATCATACGCCAATGTGAACTGCAGTCCAGTTTCGCTGGGCGGGTATGGATGATGGGAGGAGCCGGCCTGTTAAATATTCCGTATACCGATCTTATCGGCAACAATTTACCGGGCTTCCCACCTGAGTATATAAATCACAACCGCAATTACGAAAGGCTGCAACAGACTGGGCTCGATTGGTCCATGATGTGTCCGGGAACCATGATGGATTCGAGAGAGCATCCGGATCCGGTTCACCTGCATGTAACAACGGAAATTTTGCCCGTTCCAATTTCGGAGACGATCAAGAAATATTCCGAGGCAGAAATAGCCGGTCACTTGTTCAGCCGACTTTCAGAGCTGAATATTACTTATGAGGATGTCGCCATGTGTATGCTTAACCATCTTGCGCTCGGAGGAGCATTTAAAAGAAAAAGGGTTGGTCTAGCCTATCAAAGCCATATTACGGTGCGCTGAGAAGGAGAGGGATCATGGGTTTATTCGGATTACTGCTTGTTTTGCATATCCTGGCTTCGATCGCCATCATTGGCCCCGCTTTCGTGATGCCCATCATTCGCAGATCAGCAAGAACCGTCGGCCAATTGAACTTTGCATTTGGAATGACGACCAAGCTTGCCATCATGCCTAAAATTGGCGGAGTTGTACTTATTTTAACCGGGGTTTGGCTGATGATCATAACCAAGATGGGGTTATCCCAAATGTGGCTCAATATATCCATCCTTTTATCGCTGCTTATGGTTGTCATGATCGACGGATGGATCGAGCCGCGTATGAAAAAGATCATCAAGATTATATCTGAGAGTCCAGACCAGGATAATGGAATACCCGCCGAGTTCAGACATCTGATAAAAAAGATCGTACCCATTGAGACGGCAACACAGCTGCTGATGATTGCCATATTGGTGCTTATGGTCGTTAAGCCATTTTAAAGAAATTAGATCTTAATTTCGTGCACTTTCGCTCGAGCCTTACCTGAACAGTAATAAGTTCAAGCAGCAGAGCAGCGCTTCATCAAGAAGCACCGAGCTGCTGCTTTTTCATTAAAGTTATTGCGAATGGGTATCGCCCTTAGGATCGATTTTCAGTGGAGTGGAACGTCCCTCTTTGATGTTAAGTGCCAGAATCACGCACAACACAAGCAGTCCCAGCATCAAATAGACCGAGTTGATCCACGAATCACTGTCCCCTTTTACTAGCTGCATAGCCAGTATGACTAGCACGCCTCCCAGGTTGCCGGTCAGCATAATCAATCCCGTCGCCTCTCCGGCATGCTGCTCACCGGCCAGACGTTCCGTATGCGACAGCAGCAAAGCGTAACCGGGAAGGAAGATAAATCCGAGTACAGCGCCCAAAATGAGCAGAAGCATATATTGATCCATAGTACATATCAAATAGACAAGCACAATGGAGATCAGGCAGCTAATCCAAAGGAAAGGCTTCATCGTACCAAGTTTATCGGATATACCTGGAATGATGCTCGCACCAACGATACCTCCTATGATCAGCACACCCCCGATCAAGCCTGCTCCTTCGGCATTAATGCCGTTAGGCCTTAGAATCGGCTCAAGCCATGAGGTCAGGCCGTTAAAGAAGCCGAGTGCGAGTAGCGCAATGATCGAGATCAAGAGGAGCTGCCGATTGCGCAGCAGCGGAATATAATCTCGCCAGCTGATACCGCCGGATTCACTCGTCATCTGTTCATTCAGCTTATTTTGCAGATTTGGATAAGCTACAAGCGCAAAGAACACTGCCGACACAATCGTGATCCCCGCAAAAATGACCATTGTCATTTGAAGTCTTATCGCATCTACAAGCATCGGTGTACCTGCAAGCGCTAATGCCATGCCTGCGAACATGCCAACGGTTCCCACTCCGGTCGCCATTGCCTGCTGCTTTTGACCGAACCAATCGACCACCAGCTTGGAAATCCCGTTTATCACATACGGCTGTCCAATAGCAATCCCAATCTGCCCAATCAGCAGCCACATAAAACTGTAATCCATAATCCGAACACAGGCGAATATAGCCATAAGTAAGCCGCCGATTCCGATCCCGAACCGATAGCCCTTGCGGTCAATGATAATTCCGGCATGGATGGAAAGAAGCACATAAATGAGCGGAAAAACAATCAGCAGCCAGTTGATATCCGATTCCGTCACATGATAAGTGGTTTCCAGCGTCGTAATTAAGGGAGCAAAATTAAGCCAGAGCATTTGGCTGATTCCTGCAAGTATGGTAAAGCTGATTAATACAGTGTAGCGATTGGTAAAACGATGTTGCTTGGCAATTGTGTTCAACTTCAGTCCCCCCCTCAGTCCCCCTATGAATTATTATTATGACAATATTTTGACCTTTATTTGAATATTCCTATTCGGATGTAAAACAGTCTCATCCTGTGGCTATCTTACGATGGTCAAAATATATACTGATATGGCGTAGAGAAAACATGCCGTTATATTTCTCAATAGAAACTGACAAAAAAGTATCCGAACATTATAATTGTTATATCTATCCAATAGCATCACAGACCAGGAGGACGGCATGCAATTTCAACCAATGTTTGATGATGGGGAATTATTTGTACCGAAAATCGAATTAAATATGACATCGAACCCATCAATTGGCATTATAACGGACTTGAAGCGAAAGCAGCTTTTAATGAATCAATTAGTGAATCAATCCCAATATTATATATTCCGAGCTGGGCAAAGCGAGTATATGCGTTTAACGGTGGAAGAGCTCATCACGTTTCTAATCCAAGTAACGGAAAGAAATGAGCGTGTCACTTTTTTAATGGATTATTTTGCTATAAAAGAAGAACGGAAGGTGAAAATCAAGGATCTAAGCTCCTCAAAAAGAATGTATGTGACCTTGCTTCGAGTCTTTTTTGCCCATCAGCCTATACTTGTATTGGAGGAGCCCTACTTCCACTCGGACGTATATTATCAACGATCAATACATCCAGAATATGCGCAGCTCATGGAACGCAGTGACCGTATTTGCTTTTTGGATTCGCAAGATTGCGAGGCCGATATTTAGGCTATCAAAATATTGATGCAGCGCAGCTATTTCGAGGATGATCGGGACGAATACGAGCGAACGCTTGATTCAAATGGGTATCAACACTTAGTTGTTGAAAGTGGAGAATATGTATCAGTCCGCTGATCTACGGTGACTTTGTGTGCTCTGATAATACGAAACGTCATTCCAGTTGAAGGCATTTTTAGCTCTCTTGGTGTGACACCTGTCTAATGACCCCAATATAATACCATTAAGAAAAGCACTAAAGCCTGATTCTCCGGGCTTTTTTTATTTTATATGGCGGTGTCAGTGGGGGACGACATGAATACGATACTGGTCATTCCTTCGGGTGATAAACCGAGATCTACTGGTGTCACCAATAGTCTCAATTATGGTCATGACAAGTAGAGGTGGAACTCTAAAGCCCTCCGGATCAAGTCCCACGGTCGGTTACGTTCACCCCGGCTGCCAGAAGCAGTCTGCGGGATTCTTTTTATTAGGTAGGCACATGTCATAGGAACACTAGTGGATCCAAATTCATAAATTATCTAGTCGAGAAGGGCGGATGGGCTTGTAAGCCGAACATATCCAGATCTAAACATTCTCGTATAACGATTGTCCCACAGGGAAACGAATGATACGGAGGGTATAAAATGAACGATTTCCAGAAGGATCTGCAAAACTTGAATGTCGGTCAGTTCAATTCGACGGGGATTACGCCTACGTCGGGGCAGAATCAGAACGGTCCGGGGGATCCCCGTTTATGTGTTGGTATTTGCTTTTTTTGCGCCGGCTTTTGCGGCGGGTTTTGTTCATGCAGCAGCTGCTTCCGCTGCAGTAGCTGCTTCAACTGCGCCCGCTGCAGTAGCTGCGCACGTTGTGGAAGCTGCGCTCGCTGCCGTTGAGTACCGAAAAGCACGCTTGGCGATCCGCAAAACGGTATGCCCCTGCAGATGTCTCATCTTGCAGGGGCTGTTCCTTTTTTGGTTTTAGGTATGACGGACAAAACACTCTACATAACTTAAAAATGAGGGAAACCGAAGGTCTGCGTACAATGCGGTTTTTTTCGAGAAAAAACGTAGTTTATACTTACGAATCGGTTTTGCCTCCGGCAAAACCTTAAGGAGGAATAAAAACTTGAACCCTACTATGCGTCTAAAAGTGAAAGGGGATACGTTCTTTCTCCCCGATTCAAATGGAGGCGTCTATTTTCGCAACAATACGGGTTCGTTCCGAATGGAAGGCGATATGGTCGATCTGTGGATCGAAAAATTGATGCCCATGTGGAATGGGGATTATTCCATGGCGGATCTGACGGACGGGCTGCCGGAACCGCACAGGGTGCGGGTTTATGAAATCGCGGAGGTACTGCTGAGCAACGGCTTTGCCCGAGATGCCAGCCAAGACCGCCCGCACAGCCTTCCGGAAGCGATTGAACGGAAATATGCCGCACAGATCGAATTTCTGGACAGCTTTGGCGGTTCGGGCGCGCACCGCTTTCAGACCTATCGCCAGGCTAATCCAATCGCGGTCGGTTCCGGTCCAATATTTGTCTCGCTCGTTGCGGCTTTGTTGGAATCTGGATTGCCCCGGTTTCGCATGCTGATTACTAATCGGACGACCACGGATCGCCAGCGGATCTCCGAGCTGACGGCGACCGCGCGTCTATCGGACCTCGAAATCGAGGTCGAGGAGGTCTTTCCGTCGAATGACGGCCTCCCCGATTGGCCAGAGGTCGTGCGGCTGGTGGATTCCGTTCTCTACGTCGCTCAGGATGACGATCCCGGAGAGCTGCGAGCGCTTCATGCGGCCTGCAGGGACGCGAAGAAGCTGCTGCTGCCAGCCATCTATTTACCGCAGATGGGCATAGCAGGGCCGTTGGTGCACCCGGATTCGGACGTCTGCTTCGAATCCGCTTGGCGCAGAATTCACCGAACCGCACTTGGCGATGCGGATCGGCCGACCGCCGTCTCCACTACGTCGGAAGCCATGCTCGCGAATGTCGTCGTATTCGAATGGCTTAAGAACGTTTCGGGGACGACGGCTTCGGAATTGAACGGAAAGCTGTTCCTGCTGAATCCGGAGACATTAGAAGGTGAGTGGCATTCGTTACTTCCCCATCCGCTGGTCAGGGGTCTTCGTCCGGCCGAGCCTACGGATCCATTCGCCCTTCCAATTGATCAGCATACGGAACGGCTAGAAGCAGATCGTCTCCTCTCCTATTTCAATCATTTGACCTCGGCGGAGACCGGTATTTTCCACCGTTGGGAGGAAGGGGACTTGAAGCAGCTTCCGCTCTCGCAGTGTCGAGTGCAGGCAGTCGACCCGCTGTCGGAAGGTCCCGCCGAGCTGCTGCCACAGATCGTCTGTTCGGGGATGACACACCATGAAGCCAGAAAGGAAGCGGGCTTGGCCGGCATCGAGGCTTACGTGTCGCGACTGGCCGGAGTTCTGAAGGAGGCTAGACCTGCGCAGCCGGATACCGCAAGTCCGATCGAGTCGCAGTCATATGAATATGTAGGGATCGGAGCAGGAGAGACCGTAGCGGAAGCGGTCTTCCGCGGACTGCGGAAATGTCTGTTCGAGGAGCTGAAAAGTCGTTCCGAATCCAGCCTGCCCTCCGTTTATCCAGTCAAGTTAAGCAAGGTTGAGGATGACATTTGTCGCTATTGCTTGCGCACATTGACTACGATGCGGGACGCCCCGATCATCGGTCTGGGGCAAGAAGAAGCAGCGGGTTTTCCGGTCGTCTGGGTCGGTACGAACGGGTACTGGTACGGCGGGGTCGGATTCAACCGCACGATGGCGCTGCGAGAAGCCCTTTGCCAGGCACTGATGAGGACTCAAAACGATGTGTTGGACATCCAAGACCAAATCCTGGAGCGCTCTTCGGTCAGAGTGGAAGATGCTTTGCCGCAGAACCTGACGATTCCAAGCTTCGATCAGTCAGAATACAGCTTAACGCTGCAATCCGTCCGGCAGATTCTAAAATTGAATCGTAAGCGGATCACGGTCGTTGACTTGTCGTTAGAACCGTTTATGCAAGAAGAACTGGCAGGCGTGTTTGGCGTGTCGCTGCGAGAGGAGGAGACGCTTTGAGCGCGATCGTAACGGTCATTGGGGAAGGACAACTCGCGGATTTGGTAAGCAAGTTATTATCTGCCGATGACCGCTATCGGCTGTTACGGCAGGAGAGCATGGATTCTGGAGAGACGGCAATGGAAGACTTGGCGCTGGTGTTGAACGATGCTTGGGATCCTTCCATTCATCTTGCGGCGGAGGAACGGTTCCGACAGTCGGGAACGCCCTGGCTGCGCGGGTTTGTTGCATTCGGAGAGGCGATTGTCGGTCCGTTGGTTCGTCCGGAGGGGCAAGGATGCTCGCAATGCGCGGATACCCGGTTTCTGTTGGCGGGAAGTGACCGCAGGGAATCATGGGAACTACAGCAGATGCTGGCGTCGCATGGGGGGATCGCCCGGGACACTTGGGCGTCTCAAACGGGATTATTGCAGGTGGCGCACGTTGTCGCGGCAGAAGCCGTTAAGGTACTGTCGGGCGGCCAGCCGGAAATTGAAAGCCGGATGTACTTGATCAATCTGCGTACGATGAAAAGCTCATCGCACTTCTTCCTGCCCGATCCGCTATGTCCGATCTGCGGCCGATTGCCGGAAGACGATGCAGAGACGGCACGTGTTGCGCTGCAACCAAGCCCGAAAATCACCGTCGAAACGTATCGCAGCCGTTCGATGGATGAGCTGAAGGATGTTTTGGCTAATGAATATTTAGATGCCAGGACCGGTTTTCTAAACGGGAAAATGGTTGACCTTGTTTCCCCATTCGCCGATGCAAGTATCAATTTGCCCTTGTTTGGCGGAGATGAAGCTTGTGCAGGCCGGACCCACTCCTATGCGGACAGCGAAATGACGGCCATCCTGGAGGGACTGGAACGTTATTGCGGTCTGTCGCCCCGCGGCAAACGATCCGTCGTTCATGACAGTTTCCGCAATGTGAAGGCCCAAGCGCTCGATCCTCTCAGCGTAGGCGTCCATACGAAGGAACAGTATGAACGCGCAGACTTCCCTTTCAAGCCATTCGATCCTGAGCGGCCGATCGATTGGGTATGGGGTTATTCGTTCCTGCAGCAGCGTCCGATTCTCGTACCGGAGCTGTTGGCTTATTACAGTTCGGGCTGCGGTCACGGATTCGTCTACGAAACGTCTAATGGCTGCGCGCTGGGTGGCAGTCTAGAGGAAGCAATCTTCTACGGGTTGCTGGAAGTGGTGGAGCGCGACTCCTTCCTCATGACCTGGTATGCGCGGCTGCCCCTGCCGCGCCTGGATCACCGTTCGGTCCAGGACCGGGAATTGCGATGGATGACGGATCGTCTAGAGGCCGTGGCGGGCTATAACGTGCATTTGTATAATTCGACAATGGAGCACGGCATACCGAGCGTGTGGGCGCTTGCGAAAAACAAGAAAGAGCGGGGTGTGAACCTCATCTGCGCGGCGGGCGCCCATCCGGATCCGATCCGTGCTGCAAAGAGCGCGATCCACGAGGTGGCGGGCATGCTGCTCACAGTCAGCGAGAAATTCGAGGAAAACCGTCAGCAGTATGAACGGATGCTTCTCGATCCGTACCAGGTCGTTCAGATGGAGGACCACTCCATGCTGTACGGGTTGAAACAGGCGGAGGAACGGCTCGATTTTCTGCTTAATGATAATCGTCCGATGCAAACGTTTGCCGAAGCGTTTGAACCGAGAGGGTGGAACGCCGATCTGACCGATGATCTGAAGGCCATGCTGCATGTTTTTCGCCAATTGAATCTGGAAGTGATCGTGGTGGACCAGACGACTCCGGAGACGCGTCGCAACGGACTGCATTGCGTGAAAGTACTTATTCCTGGCATGCTGCCGATGACGTTCGGGCAGCATCTCATCCGTTTGACGGGACTAGATAGAGTGCTCAGGGTCCCTGCGGAGCTGTCTTATTCGCTGGAGCCCTTGTCGCCTGAGCAGCTTAATCCATTTCCGCACCCGTTCCCATAAATACGGCTATGGGGCGACGCGGTTGAAGACAAGGAGGAACGCGATGAGTCTTATGAATTTGGACGTTTTTCTTCACCTTTTGCAATATGATCCGGATAAGGTCAAGCCCTTGGATTGGGAGACGGATTGGGGTGACGCGCCGCTTCCTTACAAGCTTTATCGCGGCTTGCCAATGTTTCCTCTATCCAGAGAAGTGCCGGCAACGCTCGAAGGCAGGGAAACGACCGGTGCGCCTTGCCTTCGCGATATCGGACATTTCCTTTACTATGTATTCGGCCTTACGCAATTGACCCAATCCGTCATGCCAGGGGATACATCGGAAGAACCGGGAGGCGTCTTGCAGATGTGCCGGCGCTTCGTTCCTTCCGGAGGGGGGCTATATCCGAGCGAACTGTATCTCTATCTGAAGCTTGATGAATTGCCTGCCGGCGTATACCATTACGATGCGGCGCATCATCGGCTGGTGTTGCTGCGCGAAGGAAATTACGACGACTATTTAGCGAGGTCGCTCGGGAATCGCCGCGACACGAATGGTTGCTTCGGAGCCGCGTTCGTGTCTACGGTTTACTGGAAAAATTTTTACAAATACAATAATTTTGCCTACCGGCTTCAAGGGCTAGATGCCGGCATTGTGATCGGACAGCTGCTCGAAATGGCGAAACGAATCGGATTTTCGTCTAGCGTGCATTTTCAATTTCTCGATCAAGCCGTCAATCATATGCTCGGACTATCGGAACAAGA
The DNA here is from genome assembly GCF_009807035.1 of Paenibacillus dendrobii. GTDB lineage: Bacteria > Bacillota > Bacilli > Paenibacillales > Paenibacillaceae > Paenibacillus_AQ > Paenibacillus_AQ dendrobii. Next base: position 688,506 of record NZ_WUBI01000001.1, on the reverse strand, counting down.
GGAGAGTGTGTACGCGGTTATCCCGTTATCGACAGAGACAGCGATCCGGTGGATGGAAAGCGGAAACGAGGTTGAGGACATGGTTTCCGCTTCCGAGCTGTGCCAGGAGTTGCCGCCAGTCAAGCATGATCACTATGTCAGGTCACGGAGGATAGCTGATTATCCGATGCTCCTTCGGATGAGCGAAGCGTCCCGACTGGATTCGGCGCGATTGTTTCGAGAGATCCGGAAGGATGAACAAGCAATCCCGGATCAAACGCGCGCACTGCCTCTGCCGCATGTAGACCGCTTGTCGTATGATTTGGCGACGGTTTGCCGCAACCGGTTCTCGCCCGAGACTGAATTTATTTGGAAGCCGATCGGTCTCTCCCGGATTGCCGCTCTGCTTCGGGAAGCGACGGCTTCCTTCTCGTATCACAATGACCTGGATGGCCCGCAGGAGCAGCCGGAACCCCGTGTTTGCCTTTATGGCTGTTTTTACGGGGTCGATAACGTTCCGGATGGCGCTTATCGGTATGATGGCGCCGCACATGTACTGCAGTCAGTTTGTCTTGGGGATCAACGGCAACGGATGCAGGAGGGAATGTCGCTTTCCAATATCAATTTGTTTCAAGTGCCGCTCGCCTTTCATGTGGCAGGGAAGAGGAGTTTCTTTCAATCGCAGCTCGGCAAGCGCGGATACCGCATACAGCAAATGGAGGCCGGGATGCTTGTGCACCGATTATTGCTAGCAGCATCCGCCCTTGGTATGGGAGGGCGTCCGCTTCTTGGGTTTGACGCCAATTCCAGCGATGCGCTTTATCGGACGGTTTCCCGTGATGAAACAGGGCTGATTTTTATTCCAGTCGGTCCTTATCGTCAACGATTGCGTTTGGCGGGCAGTTTGAGCCGTTGAAATAAAAAAATCATCGCTAACGACATGGACTCAAACGGTCATGTCGTCAGCGATAAAACCCGCTCTTTCAAGAAAAGGAGCCGGACTATTCAGCGCCAAAGAACCGCTTTATAACCGGATTGTAGAATGCAAATTTGTGGGATATAAGAAAGAACAGTTACATCTTTCACCGAACGGGGAAAGACAAATTTAAAGCAAATAAAAACAGCGGCCGACAAGTAATTGGCTGCTGTTTTTTGTTGTACTTAGAATCCATTTCATAATGGATGGGACAACTTATTCAAAACATCCTGTTTAGAGAAAGATGTATCTGATGAATGCTACAACAGATCGTTAGCTTACTCTACCTACAATGAACCATCTCGTTATTTTATTCACGGTGATTTCCACCAAAACAACATTTTATCTGATGGGCAACGAATAACCGGAGTCATTGATAGCAATGGAAAATATGGAGATTTTCTTATCGATCTTGCAACTTTAAAGTGGCACATAAAGACCCACTTGAATCTCGATGTGGTCCCAATATATCTGAAATATCAGCAAGAAATAGGTATTGAATACCGAATTTTAAAGAGAGATTAATTGGGGCTAAATATTATAATGAATTGATAGGGTTACGTTTTTTTTCCGTTGGCAATCTTGGCTTTTACTGATGGAGCTACTATGGATCAGATCTTTAATATCTGGTTATTTATGTAGTCTTGTATGCCTGAACGAAAAAGGAAATGAACCACCAAAATATTCTTCAGGAGCTCAGGCTATCTCTCGCTGCTCAGCAGCACAGGGATTCATTTTAAGGATCATATCATTTACTTCGTTGCGGCCGATCAATCGCACACCGTAGCTTACTTCTATATAATCTCGTTTTTGATACCACCACATAAATAATTTTGTTTTTTTTGTTAACTATACAGTTTATACATTGCCATATTTCCTTGAAGGGGGACATCTGTCTTGGATGCGCAATTTCTAGATTTATTGGCCCAGAAGTATGATACGGAAGAAAAAGTCGTAACCGAAATTATCAACCTTGAAGCGATCTCCAATCTCCCCAAGGGAACAGAGCATTTTGTCAGTGATTTGCATGGGGAGTTCCAGGCTTTTCAGCATGTACTAAGAAACGGTTCGGGTACCGTAAAAGAGAAAATCAAAGATTTGTTCCGTGAGGTTTGGACGGATAATGAGATCAATGATTTTGCGGCGTTAGTTTATTATCCGGAGGAAAAAATACAGCTGGTTAAAGGAGACCTGTGCAATAAACAAGCTTTGAACCGGTGGTATAGACAAACAATTGAACAAATGCTTAAGCTCATTTCTTATGCCTCTTCCAAATATACGCGCTCGAAATTGCGTAAAGCTCTGCCGGAGCAGTTCGTATATATTGTAGAAGAGCTTCTATACAAGACGGATCCGACCAACAATAAGGATCCTTATTATGAGGAAATATACCGGCAAATTATCTCCTTGGGCCAGGCGGACAAGCTCATTATCGGCCTTGCTTATACGACCCAGCGCCTGGTAGTTGACCATCTACATGTGGTCGGAGATATCTATGACCGCGGGCCGGACCCCGATAAAATTATGGACACGCTGATCAACTACCATTCTGTAGACATCCAGTGGGGGAACCATGATGTCCTGTGGATAGGTGCCTATGCGGGTTCCCAGGTCTGCCTTGCGAATATTATCCGGATCTGCGCCAGATACGACAATCTTGACATCATCGAAGACGTATACGGAATCAACCTTCGCCCACTGCTGAACTTGGCGGAGAAATACTACGATGACAATCCGGCCTTCAGACCGAAGCTGCAAGCTGGCCATAACGTATCTGCGCAGGAAATCCTGCAGATAACCAAAATTCATCAAGCCATTGCCATGATCCAGTTTAAGCTTGAAATCCCGATTATCAAGAGACGTCCTTACTTTCATATGTCTGAAAGGCTTTTGCTTGAGCGGATCGATTACGACAACAATGAAATCCGGATCGGCGGAAAAACGTACCCGCTGGAAAACACCTGTTTCAGAACCGTCAATCCGCAGCAGCCTGAACAATTGCTGGAGGAAGAACAGCAGGTGATGGAAAAGCTGCTGTTCTCCGTTCAGCATTCCGAAAAGCTGGCCAGACATATGAATTTTTTGATGAAAAAGGGCAGCCTTTATTTAAAATACAACGGGAATTTGTTAATCCACGGTTGTATTCCTTTGGATGAAGAAGGAAACATGGAAGCAATGCAGATTGAAGACAAGACCTATTCGGGCCGTCAGCTGCTCGATGTCTTTGAATATTATTTGCGTTATGCCTTTGCGCATCCGGAAGAGACGGATGATCTGGCTACGGATATGGTATGGTACATCTGGACTGGGGAATGTTCCTCGCTCTTTGGAAAGAGAGAAATGACCACATTTGAACGGTACTTTATCCTCGATAAAGAAACCCATAGGGAGAGAAAGAACCCTTACTACCATTTGCGTGAAAATGAGGAGATCTGCCGAAAAATCCTGATGGAATTTGATATGAATCCGGATCATGGACATATCATCAACGGCCATACACCAGTTAAAGAAATTCGCGGAGAGAACCCTGTTAAAGCAAATGGGAAAATGGTCGTCATAGACGGTGGATTTTCCAAAGCCTATCAATCCACAACAGGCATCGCCGGATATACTTTGTTGTATAATTCCTTTGGCATGCAGCTCGTCGCCCATAAGAAATTTAATTCAAAAGAAGATGTGTTATGTAACGGAACGGACGTATTGTCTGTAAAAAGACTGGTGGACAAAGAACTGGAGCGGAAGCTGGTGAGGGAAACCAATGTCGGGGAGAAGCTGCTGCAGAAAATCTCAAATTTGAAGAATCTCCTGGAATATCGCTACATGAAATGATACAGCTGTAAGGGGTGACCGTTTCCAAGTCCCGCAATCAAGAACATAAATATTTAAAAGTCGCACAATTGCGGCTTTTTTTGTTTTAACAATAGATGTTTTGTCAAAAGTGAATCACAAGAACTTTGTGTACAGGGGAAATGACGTCCCTATTGGCTCTATGGAGCCGTTCCTCTCGGCAACATCCAGTTTAATAAGAGCTAAAAAATCATCATCCGAATTGAAACTAAAATGAATGACAATAATAGCTATAGATAAACATATAAAGGATGATATCATGATTTATATCTATAATGACTACGGTGGGACACATACAACAGCTCTTGCAGCTGCTTATCATCTAAAAGAAATTACCCAATCAGAACGTAAACTAACTAAAGAAGAAATATTAAATGTTAAGTATTTCAATAAATTAACTAAAGATGATTCGGGAAAAATCATTTTTCACGGGATAGACGAACATGGAGATTCGGTATATACACTAGGACGAAAATCCTCCAAGCTTGTTGTTCCGGCATTAAAGAATTTTAGCTTGTTACTACAAAGTAAACAGCATTTTCAAGAAAAAATAATATTTTCTAATACATCACCCACGGTACCGTTCGTCATGTCAATTGGGGGGTTCTTATCAAGAGGATTAAAAATCGATTCCATAGGTGTTCCGTTATTAATTATGGGTGCTAAACAATGCTGCGATAACATTTTTAAGTTGGTTGAACATACGAAACGAACAGGGAAGTCCTCTAATGAGGAAAACGTTATTATTTTGGAAAATGAAATATATAAATAAAATACGTATCATCACAAGCGCCCATAAGCGTTTTTATTTTGCCCGTGAAGTTGATGTCATGCGCGCAAACAAAGAGTCTAATGACACAAATGAACCCCATTAAGAAAAGCAACACAGCCTGATTCTCTGGGCTTTTTTTTATTTTATGTGGTTTGATTCGTGTCATTAGAAAATGTTAAAAGGGCATCCCCGTTCATTTGAGAAGGGTACTATTTTGGAAAAATTCCTTTTTTATGCAAAATAATGTCCTTTTTCGAGATCGGCGATCAATCCGGGCTGTATCGGTTTCCAACCTAGACGTTCCCGTGTTGCCAGACTCGCTTGCGTAGTGTTGTACAAGCTTGTGATGTCTAACGCCGCAATGGCGCCAAGAAAGCCGAAATGAGAGGTTGCTTCTTCAGGCGTTATGCTGACTGCCGGCACCTTCAATTGCCGTCCGATAACAGCGGCGATCTCGCGGAGCGGAATGCCTTCATCGCCGGCGCCAAGCAACCGTGAGCCCGCCGGGGCGGATTCCAGCGCCAGACGGTACAGAATCGCTGCATCCAGGCGGTGAACCGCTGGCCAGCGGTTTGTTCCGTCGCCGATGTAGGCAGCGAAGCCCTTCGCCCGGGCGATGTTGATCATCATTGGCACGAAGCCCTTATCGCCTTCGCCGTGCACGGACGGTGCAAGCGAGACGATCGATGTCCGAATACCCCGCTCAGCCATTGAGAGCACGGCTTGATCCACGGTATGTCCATTAGCGTGAGCCGTGGTAATGAACGGCTTCCCGGAGCCTTCGAGTGCCGCTCCCATGGCTTGGGCGGCCCGCAAATCCAGAGCCAGCGCACCTTCAAAGTCGGAAAAATCGTTGGTGAACGCCAGATGAATCACGCCGTCCGCTGCCGCGGCGGCACTGCTTAGAGTATCAAGATCGTCCAGCGTGCCGTACAGGACTTTGGCTCCCGTCGCCTTTAATCCCGCTGCTTTCTCTTCCGAACGGCAAAGACCCGACACGGAATGTCCCGCGCCGATCAGTTCCCGGACGACCGCGGAACCGACATAGCCTGTTGCTCCTGTAACAAAAACATGCATATTGATATCCTCCTTCAAGAGTTGACTGCTTGATCATGTTAAGCATAAACTATAAAGTGAACTCTAGGGCAAGCGGTCCAAAGGAGAAATAATCATGAAAATTCAGGAACTGGCGGACAAGATGGGATTAACGATCCATACAATCCGCTTTTATGAAAAGGAAGGCTTGCTGGATGATCGGCATGTCCGGCGAGAAAGCAATAATTACCGTAACTATTCGGAAGAGGCTATCGAGCGGTTAAAACTCATCAAGAAGTTCCAGTCCATCGGCTGTTCGCTGGCTGAACTGAAGGAAGTTCTGCAGGACCACGACTCCAACGCGCACACAAACCTGCAGATTATAGATTGGATTCGCGGCAAGAAAAAGGAGATCGAAAGCAAGAAGGAAGAATACGACCAAATGCTGGATACCCTTAACAAGATGCTGAAGTATAGGACTCTACTCATGAACGATCCGCAAAAAGCTCAAGAGATGCTAATGACTTGGCATGCCAGCTCTTCCGATTGAGCTGCTCAGTAGCTGCCCATTTGTCCATGCGGAACAACTGAAACAGGAATGCATACTAGCGATTTCGTTAACGGGACAGGATAGTTGAATAACACATATTGTTGAGCAGGCTGCCGCAGCCTGCTCATTTTATTAAGCCAATGGGCAGTAAGTTCAACTATAACTATAATTTGCAGCAATTGATTTACAAGGATCAAACCAGTCAACTTGACTATGCGAAAAGCAGAAACCGTTCCTCGAAGTACTTGCTCCTTAATCCCAAATGAGATATATTGATTTTATATTGACATTACAGCAGGTCTAAAAAAGGAGGAGCCATGTCACCACGTACCAAAGAACAGAATGACGCGATCCGGGAGATACGGATGAACCAAATTATGCAAGCGGCTGCGGAAGTATATTTGGAAAAGGGCATTCAATTGGAAATACGCGATGTTGCGGTTAAGGCCGAGCTCGGCTACGGAACCGTGTATCATTACTACAAAAATAAGCACATGCTTTTGGAAGATTTACTGTGGGATGCCCTGTATCGAACGGAGTCAGCAATACTGCCTGCTTTGACGGAGGACGGCGATAGTTTGCATAAAGCTGAGTCGTTCTCCAGGCTGCTCCTGCGGATGTGCATCCAGGATCCTTCCGTATTTATTTTGCTTAAAACGGTTGCGGATAATTTTCATCACTTCCCGGGAAACCGTTTTATTAAGCTGTCTTCTGACTTTCATGGACGGATCTATTTGCCGTTTGTGGAATTGATCCGTGAAGGAATCGATTCCCAATCGCCGGAGAAAACAGCCAATCTGATATTTGGCTCACTAGTTGGCTGCACAGCATTGAACATCCACCACCATATGCAAAGTGATATGGATGCAGGAAAGATCGTCGATATGATCTTTTCAGGCTTACAGGCAAAGGAGAGATGAATGGAATGGTCACACTGAAATCAAAAGAAGAAATTGAAGAAATGAGAAAAGCCGGCCAAATTGTCGCCGCTTTTCATCAAGCCATAGCAGGAATGATCCGGCCGGGTGTCACGACGCTCGATATCGAGTCGTTCGCGGTGCGGTTCCTGAAGGAGAATGGCGCCAAGGCTTACACGATAGGCTACAACGGTTATCCCTTTGCGACATGTGCGTCTGTCAACGACGTCATTGCGCATGGTTTTCCGAATCGGAAACCGCTCAAGGAAGGGGACATTGTCACAATCGACATCGTCGCCGAGGCGGATGGCTGGATCGGCGATTCGGCCTGGAGTTATGCGGTCGGAGAGGTGTCGGAGGAAGCCCGTAATCTGATGCGGGTAACAAAGGAATGCTTATATCTTGGTATCGAAAAAGCTGTCGTTGGAAATCGGATCGGCGATGTGATGCACGCGGTTCAAACCCATGCCGAGCGAAACGGATACTCGGTGGTGCGCGATCTGCTCGGGCATGGCGTAGGAAGGGAGATGCACGAGGAACCTAATTATACCCACGTCGGGAATCCAGGCAAAGGGTTCCGCTTGAAGGAAGGGTTGGTTTTTACGATCGAGCCGATGATAAATGCCGGAAAAGCGTTAATGACGGTTGATGCCGACGGATGGACAGCCAGAACTGCTGACGGCTCGCTTTCCGCACAGTACGAGCATACGATCGCCATTACTGCGGATGGCCCGATTATATTGACCGCACAATAAAATTCAATTGTCTAATGACACAAATGTGAACCCAAGAAATATGGTGGACGACAGTAAAACAAAGAGTCTGCCGAGAAATGTCACATTATTTACTATAGTATTTGGTGTTGCTTCGGCAGGGATCGTGTCACCATTCTATGAAGAGATATTTTACTATGGATTTATATATCGTTGGCTACGGAATCGAGTTAGTATGAGATGTGCAAGAGTAAAGATTAGTTCACTAATCTTTACTCTTGCACATTTTCCCACTATCAATAATACAGAGTAACGGCAGCCTTTATTCTGCTGCCGTTTTCTAATCTAACGGGCAATTGAGTTGATAAATCCCACTACATGAGGATCGGAATCGAAAGTCGAAGTTTTACTGCATAAAAGTCGCTTATATGGCGGCTTTTTTTGTTTTAAGGGAACAAGAACATAGTTATCTTACCGATGTCTGGTCTTATTTGGTTGTTCCTGTTTATTGTCGCAACGACGAAAGCGGAAGTGTGAAATAAACAGCCACGCCGCCCTCAACGTTCCGGATTGCATATTTGCTTTCATGTAGTTCCAATAAATTTTTGACGATAGAAAGTCCGATCCCGTTCCCTCCGTCGTTACGGCTGCCGGACTCGTCTGTCCGGTAAAATGCATCCCACAAGTGCGGGATATGCTCATCCGGAATGGATCTTCCGGGATTAAAGATCAACACCTGCACCCAAGAAACCCCTTCTTGGGCAGGAGTGCTAGCGTGTCTTTTTTTTGTCATGCTGACCGTAATTTTAATGTCTCCGTCACCGGTTGCATGACGAATCGCGTTCGTCAGAATATTGGTAAAAATTTGTTGCAACCGCTGCGCATCGGAACGTACATCGACTTCATTCTGGACGATATTCCAATTCAGCTGGAGACGGCGTCCAGTAACCATGGGCTCCAAGGTACGTAAGACAGATATAATGATCTGCCGCAGATGGACATGCTCAAAGTGCAAACGAAACCTTCCGCTTTCAAGCTGAGACAGGTCCAACAGGTCATTCACCAAGCGCGACATCCGTTCAGACTCATGAATAATAACGGCGGCATATTTATCCCGCTTTACGCCTTCCCCTACATTATCTCGCAGAGCTTCCGCATAGCCCTGAATCAGGCTGACTGGGGTCTTCAGCTCATGGGAGACGCTGGCGACGAAACGTTTTCTGAGTTTTTCCAACTGCCTTTCTTTTTCGATATCTAGCAGCAACTGCTCGTTCGCATCTTTTAATTCCTCCATCGTACTATTCAGCTCGGTAGCCAGGTAATCAAAGGTTTGCGCAAGCTCACCAATCTCGTCCTCTCGCTTCATGTCGGCTCGCACGGAAAAATCCAACCTGGCGAGCCTCTTTGCCATTGTATTCAACTGAACCAAGGGACTCGAAATCATGCGGCTGAATAAAAATGCAAAGCCGAGCAGAAGGATGACCGCAGCGATATAGAAGTATCTGTAGAACCCGCCCAGAAGCGACTCCGCATCAGACACAGGCTCTAAGGTCGATACGGTAACCAAATAACGCTCTTGCCCCTGATCGGGGGAGAGTGGGGCAATCGCTGCCCAGATTCGTTCATTTTCAGACATCCCTGCGACACCTTGATTAAATATTTGCGTCGTGACACCTTCGTGCAGCTGCTGCTGCAGCATATCTCCAAGCTTGGATTGAAGCATATTATTGAGCCGCTCAGCATCGGCATTATACCAATGAATAGGAGTAACAATTTTTCTGATACGCGCTTTATTCTGTTGTTCATCTGCTTTTGATTGCGATGGCAGTTCTATTGTTTTCCTCGGATAGGTAACGGCATCGTCCGGGTTCGCCATAATCAAATGAACCGATAATTTCTTGGCCGGATCGACAAGCTCAATCGGTACCGTTTTCAGCGGGCGATTCCCCAGATAAACCTGGACGTCATTTCCCTGCTTGTACACAATGCCGGATAGGGAATAGTGGTCGGAGTCAAACTCTGACAGTCGGTTCATCGATACTTTCGAAAGATTGCTGGAGATGTGTTCTTGCAGTTGTCCATACATGCTGCGAAAATCTTTTTCCAGCTGAGAACCTCGCACCTGAAGCGAATAAGGCTTGAAAAATATGAACTGAAGCACCATAAACAACGTGACGAACAGTAAAAAACTTATTGCAGTCGTCCAGTATACTTTTGTTGTTAAACGTCCTTTTTTCCATATGCTCATGGTTGATATTTATACCCGTTCCCTCTCACGGTCACAATCCGGCTAGCCTCCAGGCCTAACTTGCGGCGGAGCCTCTTGATGCTGGTATCGACAGCACGGACGTCACCGAAATAATCGAATCCCCACAGGGCGTCAAGTAGGTTATCCCGTGTGAGTACATGATTAGGATGTTTTGCCAAATAACACAAGAGTTCAAATTCTTTCAATGACAAAGGGACCGGTTCTCCGCCGATACGTAGCTCCCATGCCGCTTCGTCGATAACGAAGTCGCTTTGCTCCGCTTCATTTCCGCTGGCTTTCACCTCTCCGAAACGCTGCAGCAGCACACCGACTTTCCTCGAAAGAACTTTTGGGCTGAAAGGTTTGGTAACATAGTCATCCGCACCGCTCTCGTACCCGTATAATTTGTCTTCATCTTCCGATTTTGCCGTCAGCATAATGACCAGTGCCTTCGAGAAGGTTCGCAGCTGCGTGCACACCTCGAATCCATCCATTCCCGGCATCATTAAGTCTAAAATTACCAGATCAATATCTTGTTCACGCAATATTCGTAGTGCATCCGTTCCGTTCTCTGCTTGCATTACCGAGTAGCCATCATCCGTCAAATAATCGGTAACAAGTTCTCGAACTAATTGCTCATCGTCGACAATGAGGACCACAGGCTGTTTGCCTATCATTTACTTTTCAACTTCCTTTCCAAATACGTGACACTTAATGGACACATTGGTCCTTTATACTACAGTTCGGCAAGCAAAATCTTTCAACCCATTATGGAGGATGACTTATGAGATTGCAACACAAGCTCCGGGGAGATCCGGTGATCGCACTCGGCTTTCTTGCTCCCAGCTTAATCGGGTTCGCGCTTTTTTATATGGTCCCATTTGTCATGGGAATGGTGTATTCCGTGCAGGATGGCACCAGGGAAGCACATTTTGTCGGGCTCGATAACTATATCGCGTTATTTCAAAGTCAATCCTTTCGCAAGGCCGCATGGAATACCATCTGGTTTACCGCCGTCAGCGTTCCGGTCATGTTATGCAGTGCGGTATGGATTGCAATAGCTCTGAACGGCAAGCTTTTTATCCGCCGCTGGCTGCGAACAGCCTATGTATTGCCGCTCGTCGTGCCGGTTGCCTCCGTCGTACTCGTCTGGCAGACATTTTTCGAGTGGAATGGCGCCCTCAATCACATCTTTGATTATTTCGGCTGGCACAGAGTGGATTGGCTCAAGTCGGATGCATCACGGTGGATCGTATTATTTTTGTATATGTGGAAGAACCTCGGGTACAACGTCATTCTCATCCTGGCAGGATTGCAGGGCATTTCGAAAGACTACTATGAGGTAGCAGAGATAGAAGGAGGCACCAGACGTACCAAACTGGCCATTACGCTCATTTATTTGATGCCGACGCTCATTTTTGTTGCGGTGATGGCAATCGTTCAATCTTTTAAAGTGTTCCGGGAGACTTATCTGCTAGCCGGAGATTATCCGCATGACAGTATTTATCAGCTTCAACACTATATGAACAACATGTTTGCTTCGATTGAGATTCAGAAACTGACAGCGTCAGCCGTCGTTATGGTGATTGCAATTTGGATTATTGTTACGATCCTTTTTCGGGCAGAACGATGGTTCCGAAGCTTCATGGAATAAACGCTTGGAAAGGAGGTGTACCCGTGATTCAATCCACTCGGCGCAAACAATCCTTAGGCAAGAAACACATGCCGTATGTCAGAAAGCTAATCAACACATTAATATTGTGCATTCCGGCTGCTATTTTTCTGCTTCCGGTCGTTCTTACGACACTCAACTCGATCATGACAGGCCCAGAAATCCAGGAGAATTACGCGGCTCTGGGCAAAGATCAATCTGCCGGCTGGATTAATTTGAAATTTGTTCCGGACTTGGTTTCATTCGAACAGTACAAGCACATTCTCATTGACAATGCCAATTTTCTGCGCATGTTCTGGAATTCGGTGATGCTGGTCGTGCCGATTATCGTTGGCCAGACCGTGGTCGCGAGCCTTGCAGCTTACGCCTTGACGAAACTTCGCTTCCGGGGAAGAGAGGCGCTCTTCTATGTGTACCTGATTACGATGCTGATGCCGTTCCAGGTTACGCTCGTTCCGAACTATATCGTGGCCGATTGGTTCGGTTGGATTAATACGCCGACGGCAATCATCGGGCCGGGTATATTTGCGGCATTTGGCGTATTTCTGATGAGGCAGTTTTTAATGAACATTCCTTACGCCTATATTGAAGCCGGAAAAATCGACGGAGCCAGCCACTTGCGAATTTTCCTTTCGATCATGATGCCGATGATCCGGCCGGGAATTGTCGCGTTAGTCCTGCTGTTGTTCGTAGACTACTGGAATATGGTTGAACAACCGCTGATATTCCTGCAGGATGCCATGAAGCAGCCGCTTTCGGTATATCTGTCGAAATTAAGAGGAGACAGCTTGAGCGTAGCGTTCGCGGCCTCGGTTGTATATATGACTCCGATGGTTCTTCTCTTCATGAACGCGGAACCGCACTTTATCGCGGGCATCCAGCAATCAGGTATCAAGGGCTAAAGAGAGTAACGGACTCGAGATCAGGATGTTGAAAGGAGAAACGTTCTTTGGATACAGAGAAGCGAAGTGGAAAGGTATGGAAATGGCTGATAATCGTGTTCGTGATAGCGATGATTCTGCTTACGCTGTTTAGCGGAACCATTCAAAATGTAATGCTGCCGAAGGTTGTGACCGCCTCACCGTCCGATGAGAAACTCAAGGCCGAAATCAACGGCGATGGCAGGCTGCAAGCAACCGAACAGACCGATATGACGAATCAAAATGGTTTGCCTATGAAAAAGATCCGGGTGAATGAGGGAGACAACGTTGAGAAAGGCGATATTCTCGTTGAATTTGATCTCAGCGAATTAAATCATCAGCTTCTGGACGAAGAAGCCGCTATTCAGGAGAAGGAGTTAAATGGCGACAAGTTGAAGCAGGATTTTTTGGATGCGACTTTGGGGGGCGATGAGATCAAGATTCAAGATGCCACCCGTAATCTCGATTCCTATAAAATTGAGTTTGGCATAGAGCAGAGAAAGCTGCAGGCGTTAAAAAATGATATAGAGAAAAAACGCTACCTGAAAGCTCCTTATGCCGGAACGATTACGGAAATCAAGGCAAGCAAAGATGATATTCCCTCTGCAGGACAAGCAATAGCGACATTAGTAAAAAAAGCGGACGGATATCAATTCACATTTTCGATTCCGGATGATCAGGCGAAATGGTTAGAAGAAAAAGAAACGGTAGACGTACAAGTAACGGAAGGCAAGAAATCGGCGAAAGTGAAAGGAAATATCGAATCCATTGTTTTCGGAAACAGCGGCGGCAATTCCCAGGGTTCGGGAATGAGCATGGCTGCTCCGGATGCGTCTGAGAAAAAGGATGATTCAGCTTCCCCAGGCGCTGCAACCTATCAAGTGACGGTGGGGGTGACGGAAGAGCCTAAAAATATGGCTTTGGCCGCAGGCATGAAAGCTTCAACCCAAATCATCCATGTCAACGATGCGAAGGGATATGTCATATCCAATGACTGGATGAAACAGGATCAGGACGGTAAATATGTGCTCGTCGTCGAGAAGCAGCTTGGCGCATTCGGCAATGATTATACCGTCAAAAAAGCGTATGTCCGAATCATTGCATCTTCTGCGGATCAAGCACTGGTGAGCGGATTAACCAAGAAGGATGACATTATTACCGAATCAAGCGAACCGCTGCAAGACGGGGATCGGGTGCGGGTCAAATCATGAGAGGAGAATGAAGATGAATACATTGAAAAAAAGTACATGGGGAAAGGTGTCTGCGATCATCTGCGTGATCCCGATGCTGCTGTCTGCATGCGGCGCACCAGGTGCCAGCGATAAAACAAGCGACGATGACAAAGGGGACGGAGGTAAAAAAGCGGTCACGATTTCCGTGACGGATACCAACCGTTTCCTGCAAAATGCTGAACAGGAATATGAAAAAACCCATCCTGATGTTGACATCGTGATTAAGCCTTACCGCGAAGCACAAGAACTTGCCGAGAATCAGATGGCTACCGCGATGACACAAGAGGAATTTGAAAAGTATGTAAGCACGGTAAATACTGAAATGATGTCTGGCAAAGGGCCGGATATCCTCTCCATGACCGGACTTCCGATCGGAAAGTATGCCGAAAAAGACTTGCTCGCCAATTCCTATGATCTTATGAAAGACGATTCCGATTTTAAAAAGGATCATTATTTCCAAAACATTTGGAAAGCTTCAGAAAATGACGGTAAGCTCTTGGCACTGCCGATCGACGTGAAGCTGAATATGATGCTCGTCAATAATAAGCTGCTTCAGCAGGCAGGTGTAGCGGTAAACCAGCCGTGGACGTGGGATGACTTCGTAAATGTGACTGAGCAAGTAAAGAAAAAGGCCGGAGATGATATCTACGCAAATGGCAACAGTGAGCCGCAGTCTTATTTGTATCAACTTGCCAGGGAAAACTACTCGCAGCTTGTAGATCCGGTGAAAAAGCTGGCCCACTTTGACTCTCCATTGTTCCGTAAATGGGTTGAACAAGTTGAAAGCATGTATAAAAACGAAATTCTGACCAAAGAATCTGTGGATATCGACCACGCTTTGTTCTCGGATAGAGCGATTCTTGACCCTACGTCATATATTATGTTCGATGATCATGAAACTTTGAAATCACCGTCGGTGGATAAAAACAACAACCACCTGTCATTTTATTCGACGACCTTTGGTATCAATAACAACTCCCCGGTGAAACAGGAGGCATGGTCCTTCCTGAAGTTCCTGATATCTGATGAAATGCAGGAATCACCTGAAATGAACGGTATGCCAATCAATAAAACGTCCTACAACAAGAAGTTTGATGATCTGGTCGAGCAGGCGAAAAACGGAACCGTGAAAACGAAGTACGGCGATACACCAACGACCAAAACGCCTGAAGAGCTTGAAAAATTCCGTCCATTAATTGAAGAAGCTGACTCAAACTCCAACACGGATTCCAAAGTGCTGCAAATCGTTCTTGAGGAGATTAAAACGTATTATAACGGCGAAAAATCTCTCGAAGAAGTGATTCATCTGATTCAAAGCCGGGCGATGACGTATCTGAACGAGTAATAACCGGAAGGGGGAAAAGCAATGGGGAAGCGTCAAAAAATATACGTTGCGTTACTTGCCGGGATCATGGTTTTGAGTCAGCTTTCAGCGCAACAGGCTGAAACTGCTTCTGCCCAATCCAGTGCAAACACCAAAAATAATGCGGGCTCGCTACCCGGCAGCCTAGGCATGGTATCCCTTGGCTCGAATGTCAACGTGTCACTGGAAAATGCGAACATCTGGCAGCAGCCCGGCGGCAACATCCTGTCATATACGCTTAACTATTCCAATGGCAGCGGCCGCAATGCCAGCCTTCGGAATTACTTTTCAAAGGTGATTACACCCGGCGGTTCTGTTCTTCAGGGCCGTCCCATCCACGAAGAGGATTTGAAGAAAAACGTCATTGCTAAGGGAAGCACGCGTGTAACGTATTACGTTAATATCGGTCAGATGAATTCGTTAAAAGGGATAAAAATAGGCATGTTCATCTGGGATGCAAATGCGAAGGGATACTTAAGACAAACTGGTGTATTCCCATTTCCCGCCAATTACTCTCCCGCTGCAGCAAGCGGTAAAAGCATGAATACGTTCATTCAAGATATCCCAATAACGGGAAGAGGCCAATCGCTCGAAATCTATAAATATAATGGAAAAGTATATGCGAAAGTCGGATTCATGCTGATCAACCGCGGAAACAAAGTGCTGGAAGACTCCGGTACTACAGCATATTTGGTGTCGGCGGGAGGAAGCAGGTATGAGTTGGCGCTAAGCAGCGCTCAAGTCGGATATAAAATTCAGCCACAGGAGAAGAAGACAATCTATTATGTGACGGAAATTCCTCCTTATCTGAAAACCGACAATATGAAGCTGCAATTCACCCGGAAAGATGAAACGCTTAAGCTGGAATACGCTACATCTTCATACGCTCTTCCAGCTGCGGTTCAGCCGAATTTGGTTGTCGGCCCCGGGCAGATCAAAAACATTGACATTAACAGCAATTCAGTTGAAACGAAACTGCAAAATGCCAGTGTCTATGCAGAAAACGACCTAGGGCAATGGTCTTTCCAGCTGCATCTTAAAAATAAGGGCGACAAACCGGTCACGATGCCTACATATGAACTGTCGGTTAGATCGTCGGACGGAAAATCGTTTCCAGTGGAAGCGGGAAGGTTAAACGGATTGACATTGAAGCCGCTTGAGGAGAAGGTCATTCCGCTCCATGCAGAAATCCCGCTTGAGGTGGAGCAGAATTCTCTGAAGCTCGAAATGATTGAATCGGTCGCGAAATCCGGAGGCAAGGCAGGTTCTGAGGATCAAGCGGGTAGTATGGAGACAGCGGGAGAAAACAATCGATCAGGCACTAACGGGTCGGGAGGGTCATCCTCAGGGATGAAACTGAATACACCGGTCGCCTACTTTACGATTCCATACATGCTTCATACCGATACGCAAAAAGAGGTTGTATATAATACAACGAATCAGTACGGCACATTTTCCTATAGCCTGGACTCATTGCAGCGCTTCCCATGGAAAGATGAAGATATCGTAATCGCCAAATTGAATATTACGAACACGCAGTCCAAGAATATTTCGCTGCCGGAGCTTAAGGGTGCGTTCAAGCTGGACAATGACGATTTAACTTCGTCTACAGAGCTGTTCACGGATAGCAATGTGACGACGTTAGCTCCGGGAAAAAGCGTGGAGTTGAACGTACTGGCCAAGGTGCCGTATACGACGGATTTTAATTCCATAAAAATAGAGCTGTATTCCTCGGATAAAGATGTGAAAGTGCCTTTCCTGACGCTGAGCACGCGAGGAACCATGAATGCGGTGACAGCAATCGATAAAGGTGGAAGCTACACGATTTCAACGATTGGAAAAAAAGCGAAAGTTCAAGAAAATAAAACAACCGTCTATGAAGGAAGCAACTATAACATAGTATACAGCGAGATGCTATTGAGTAATGAAGAAAAGCGGCAAAGCCAGATGCAGAGGCTCCAAGCTTATTTTAGAACTTCTGACGGTCAGTTGTATCACGCAGTATCCAATCAAACGGATGCTATCGCGACGCCGGGATTCAAGCAGTTGGTTGTATTCTGGACAAAGCTTCCTAAATCGGTATCAACCTCAGACCTTCAGATGTACCTGGGAGAAGGGATTACTGACAACAAATACAGTGGGCCGGGAGACGATCCAACCGGATTTGTCAATGTTTCTTCTTTGGAGCTAAGTCCGGTGAGGAATTCGCCGCAATCGAACTTCACGAATGTACCGTTACTCCCTTATACGTTATCCGTTCTCAATTCGACAGGATCAAAAATGAAGGGAAGCGATACAATGAATATTACGATCAATTACGATTTGCAGCGGGATAATCGGTACGAAATCGGAAATATGGATCATAAACTGATTCTTCGAATGACCGATCCTTACGGTCAATCGCAAGAGAAAACCCTCAGCATTGGTACAGATCTCATCGAGGGTAATAATACCTATTCGGCCTCCTATACGAATAATCTGTATAAGGATATGAGTAGCGGAGGATATAAGTTGACCCTTTACGAGGAAATGATAGGCGAACGTATAGAATTAGCAAGCCAAAGTTACTATTTGTCCGTTACGAATGGATCAGACACGCAGCAATAATCAGTGTTGTAGGACCTAAATTGACGTACAATGAAGGGAAAGTCGCCATATTTTCAACGTGCATTATAAAAATGACAAAAGTCGTCTTTATAGAAGTTGGGAGAGATGGGGATTTTACTCGGTTTTCAAGGAACTAACAATACACAACTGCTGATTCTGTATTGAATGATCACCCAGAATTACATTTATACGTTAATATCTAATGGCTTCGTCCTTTGTTTTCAGAGGGCGAAGCCATTAGTGTTTTGGGGATTATAGCGGACAGCTCGCAATAGACCATCTTGTTGAAGCCCAAATAGAGGTATTTTTTATCAAAACGACAGTTCCTTTATATGATATTGCTCCCTAGCACACCACATAATTGCGAACTAGGACTTTTTTTATAAGTCAAATTTGTTCTACTTCAGTCTAAATAAGCGCTTACATTCGGGGATCGCTAAACTTA
The DNA here is from genome assembly GCF_009807035.1 of Paenibacillus dendrobii. Taxonomy (GTDB): domain Bacteria; phylum Bacillota; class Bacilli; order Paenibacillales; family Paenibacillaceae; genus Paenibacillus_AQ; species Paenibacillus_AQ dendrobii. The sequence goes on along the minus strand of NZ_WUBI01000001.1, from coordinate 670,230 downwards.
CAATGATGTCTAACCATTTAAATTGGGGAACTACTCCAATAACGTCGACGAATTCACTGTCATAGGCTTTCTTGCAAAGGTAGTTTGAATATTGGAAGGGGGGACGTCATGGGGATTATAAAACGAAAATCAACAGTGATTATCTTGTTTACCGCGCTTATTGTTCTTGCTTTATTCTTGTTGAGTTTAACGAACAATAAGGCGGATCTGCCTGAAAATTGGATATTTACAGTAGATGGATACGCCGTAACTGAGGAAGAATTTCAATTTTATGTCAAAGAGCAGAGAGCTATAACGGCAGACTATTTCTTCAGAACCTATGGGGCACAAGTAGATGAAGGCTTCTGGACACGTCCATACGGCGAAAATCTTGAAACCCCATCCGAATATGCCAAAAAATCTGCGATGACTGCATTGCTAAAGACCAAGCAGGAGCAATTTATTGCAGACGAGCGGGGGATCGCCCCTTACAGAAGCTTTGATGAGCTAAAATCCGACATGAAAGATGAAAATGTTAAGCGAGCTAAGATGGATGATTCAGGAGGGACTTACTATGGGTTGCCTCAGTTTGATTTATATCAATACATGCAATATTTAAGCGGCGCCCGTTGGCCGGATTTGGTAGAAACCCAGGTTAAAAAAACGAAAATGAGCGATGCCGAGCTGCAAGCCGAGTATGCATCGAAAAGTGCGGAATATGTTCGCGTTGCTGATGAATTAACGGCCGCGTTAGCGACAGCGGGACAGTCCAAGGAAGAGAAAGTGCTAAATCGATTGGATATCTCCAAAGAAGATACCGAGTCTCTTCAGTTCTGGGAGTCATTAGCTGCTGCTTCTGTAGGTGAAACCGTAATCGGTAAATATATGGGCGAGGATGTCGTTGCCACATTAATCACAAAACCGGAAACCACCAAGCTTAAACTGGAAGAAGTGAAAGATTCCATTATAAACGGATGGGCGGAATCTGACTTGCGAGCTTTCATTGCAAATACGAATAAGTTGAAGATCATGTATAACGGTAATCGATTCAGTGAATTCGTAGTGAACTAGAATCGTTATGTTTTTAGGTTTATAAAAATCTGTGTTTATTGAAGCTTCCATAGATGCAGATGTTTTATAAAGGTTTCATTTACTAATTTCAAAGGGAGGGATTTTGGGATGAGACGATCGAGATGGATGCAGAAAGCTTTGTCGATTGCTACGGCAACGACCTTAGTATTCCCTGGTCTGTTCGGCTTGGCGCCTTCATCTGAAGTATCGGCTGCGGGAGGGGGCGAATCTTTTGACGCCGTTGTACTGGAGTTGACACAAGCGGCAGGTCAGGCAGGCAGGGTGAATCTTACCTATAAAGGTTCGCCATTAAGCAGCCTGGTAAAAGGACCGGTTATGGACGAGGTTAGTTATGATTCCAGCAATTCGAATCTGTTAACTGTTAATAACCAGGGGAACATTGCTTTAGCTGGCGGTTATACATTTGCGTCGCCAGGTGCACCGGGCATCCCGGTGACAATCACGGCCACGGCGAGTTATTACTATGACTCAGATGTGTTATTCATGGAGGACTTCGAGAACAACAATGGTCCAATGACATCAACAGGCAAATTAGGTTCATCATTCGCGCTGTCCGATGCTCAGTCCCGTTCTGGATTGAAAGCGATTACACCATCAAATGATACGAATAATGAAAATGTAGCCCAAGACGTGGCATTGCCGGCAGGCAGCAATTATAAGATGACGGCATGGTATTTTGACCCGTATCCTGATGAGGAGAAGACAGCGTCGGATCGAACTCAATTTGCTATTGTAGATGGCAAAAATGCCACCTTTGCCGGGACATTCTATCAAAGTTCAGAGGCAGATGTTATTCATAATCCGACGAGATATACTTGGGCGTATGCACCATCATCAGCGGGTACAGCAGGCAACCGTTGGAAAGATAGCGGGGCTTTACGTTCCACAGGCTGGCATAAATTCGAGTGGCTCATTACACCGAATGGTGCGACGTTACAAATCGACGGAAAATTAATATCCGATTCAGCGCAAAGTGATATTTACAAAGCTATGAAGAGCGGTACAACCATTCAGCCTAAAATAGCTGGAGGATGGAACGGCCAGTCAGGCAACAAAGCTTATATTAAAAATAAACATCTAATCGACGATTTCTATGTTGTAAAAGATGTGGCTACGACCACTGGAACCAGAACATTAACATTGAATCTGGTACCTCCCGGCGGATTGCCAAATTTAGAAATAATCACTCAGCCAACAGCAATAGAAGTGAAACAAGGTGAGACAGCAACATTTAGCGTTACGGCATCAGCCGCTGCTGCAGCATATCAATGGTATGTATCTGACGACGAGACAGGTTTGAACGGGTCAAAAGTCAGCGGAGCAGATAAGGCGGTATTAACGCTTCCCAATGTGGACTCAGCTTCACAACAAGGGGAATTTTATTATTGCGAAGTGTCTTCGGCAGAGGGAGTAGTGGTGAAATCCCTTGCTGTACCATTGTTGATAACCACCAATACACAGGTGAATGCGCCAATTAACCCGACGCTTGACCCGGACACGGGCATTTATACAGGCGCATCCAATTACGGTGATACCCTTGTAACACTGCTCAAAGACGGTGTACCTATTGGTTATTATTTGTCAAAAAATGGTGGACCAGACCAGCCTAACAATCATGAAAGGCATCATGTTCTGCCCTATGCAAGGGCACTGGGAGCGGGCAATTACACGGTTACAGCCATTGTCATTAATCATGCGGGGGACATCAGTGAAGAAGTTGCAGCATCCGGAATATTGACGATCGAGAAATTGCCAGCACCGGCTAATGTCAGATGGAATGGCACACATGCCACATGGGATCGCGTCGCTAACGCATCTGCCTATTCGGTTCAACTCTTCAGTAATGGTGTGGCTAATGGAAGCCCGATTGCAGCAACAAGCAATGATGCAGCTTTGTCCCCGACTTTACATGATACATTTAAAGTGAAAGCAAACGGCAACGCAACGTCACGGTTCTTGGACTCTGATGAATCAGGGGAGAGTACACAATATTCAGCCAACATTGCGCTAATTCGCCAGAACGATACGTTACGGGCAGGAGATAGAACACGGTTAATCGTGGATACTGCTGATGTATTCGTTGCCGATAACATCAGCTTCAGCCCGGCGGATCAAGACAAGGATAAGATTGAAGTCGATGATGCCGGATTCGTGACGGTTAAGAAAGGTTATGTTCCGACAGGGAACGAAGAGGTCACTGTTCAAGTGAGCGTTGATTACTTCAATAAAGCTGACACTATGTTTTACGATGGATTTGAAGGGGAGAAGAAATTTTCAAATGGTGCGAACGGATATGTTCATAGCGATGAAATGTCCCGTACAGGGGCAAAGGCCGCAACAACAAGCGGCGCCGGTCAGGTGGCTACGGTTCCAGGTACCTATAATTACGCCCCTGCAACCGGTAAGACAACCATCGTTACTGCTTGGTACTATGATGATGGCAGAGCGGCTTCCAATGACCACGCTGTCTTTGGCTTAACCCCATCGTCCAATGAACATATCGCAATAAATTATGGCAATGGAGATGGCGACTGGGCGGCCAATCTGACCAATTATGCAGTCAGACCCGGTTCATCCGGGAGATTCTATCCTGTCGATGTCAAGCGAAGCGAAGGCTGGCATAAATTTCAATGGTTCGTTACATCAACGGGAACAACCTATAAAATCGATGGACAAGACATTCGAAGGCAATCAACAGATGGCGGCAATTTTGATACCCTGATTAAGAACAATATTTCCAAGATCGATGCATTGCAGCTTGCGACGAACTGGGGCAACAAGGCTGGAACGGTTAAGGATATACAGAACAGGCACTTTATCGATGACGTATATGTGATCGATAGTGGAATAACCGCCCAAACCGGAACTGCTTCTATTACATTAAAGCTCTTGCCTAAAGAGTATAGTCACTTGGAAGACAGCACATATGTCATTGGTCTGGATGACTATAATATCACCGTAAATCCTGATTTAGCGGATCTGGCGGGAGTGGAGATTGGTACTGCAACTCTCCAGCGGGATGTGGATTATACAGTTAGCGGTAATGTATTGAAGATTAATAAGGAATCATTCGCTAGAAATCATATCGTGCCGGGGAAATATACCGTTAGACTTGATCTGAATCCTGCCGAAATCACATTCGAGTTGAACATTGTACCCCTTGAAGTCCGTGATTATTATTTCTCCAATAACGGTGACGATCATGCAGATGGACGCACACCTGCTACGGCATGGAAATCAATCTCCAAGATTAATGAATATGTATTTATGCCAGGTTCAACCATCTATCTGGATGCGAATAGTGTATGGAGTGAACAAATCAGACTGCGCGGCAATGGTGAGGAAGGAAATCCAATTACGCTTACAAAATATAATACGAACGATCCTAACCAGCGACCGATCATTAACGGCGGGGGAACAGCGTCGAGCCCATCAGGCATTTCCTTAAACGGTACAATTGAGTTATATGACGTTAACTATTGGGTAGTCAGTGGAATTGAAGTGACGAACATCGGCAATGCAGCAGGTGACGGCCGTTCCGGCATCGCTGTCATGTCACGGATTTCCAAGCTGGGACAAGGCCAGTTTAATATTCAAGATTATGCTGATGCTCGTATGCAAGGAATCGTCATTCGAGATAACTATGTTCATGATGTCAATGGGCTGCACCAAGCAAATGGAGCAAGTAAGGTATCCGGCGGCATCATTATTAATGGATATGTAGATATATTGGTTGAAGGCAACAAAACCCTTCGCTGCGATAACGAAGGCATTCGCAATAATGCCTACGGGCCAAGCAGTCCAGGGACTAATAACACAGGCATTACTTGGAGTAACTCCAGCTATCCTTGGGCATCAAACGCTGTGTTTAGAAACAACTGGGTTTCTAGTTCGGTTGGAGATGGCATGGTCCTGTCCGGCGGGAACAACTCCCTTGTGGAACGAAATGTGATCACGGACAGCGGTTACAGCTATTTAAGCGATAAGAGCGGCAACCTGGTTGCGAACTGGGGGCCAAATAATACAACGCCAACATATCTAGGTTCGCAAAACTATGCGGCAGCGTGGATTATGGCAAGTAAAGGCACGATCTTCCGCTATAATGAGGCCGTGGATAACCCTTATCATGCAAGTAATGACGGCATGGCTTGGGATATTGACAACTATTGTCAGGACAATGTGTATGAATACAATTACAGCCGAAATAACTATGGCGGTTGGTACTTACAGATGAATGCTGCCAAGGGCAATATCGTTCGCTATAACATTAGCGTGAACGACGGTCGCAGCCCGGATTTTAACAAGAGCTTTAACAGTCTTGTATTACTTGCGGGAGGTTCTTCAACGAGCGAGGAATTAAGCGGATTATACTATAACAATGTGATCGTCACGCCATTGAAGAATAGCAGTTCGTTAGTATTTGACCCGACAGCCTCCAACTTACACATTTATTTCCAAAATAATATATTTGCCTACACGGGGGCAAACAACCAGGTTGGTCTGAAAGGCGGGGGAACATCAGCTCCATTTGCAGCCGGACGGTTTACGAACAACATTGTATATCCGGCTAATATTTTTGGTAGCATGAATGCAGGTGGTGGCGGATATCTAGGTTCAGGCGTAACGGCAACAGATAACCGCTATGTAACGGAAGAGGAACTAAATTCTATATTAAATGATTATACATCTGCGCCGGAACATTGGATTACCAACAGCGGAACAGTGGAAGCCAAGCTGGATTACAGTGCGATGAACGGGTTCCGTCTTACTGACGGTAATAACCTGGCCTATGGTGCAGGTGCCGAAATTGTAAGTCCATATGTGGATCGCGCGAACGCACTGCCTCATATGACGGAGAGAACAGACTTCTTCGATAATCCACTTAGCGGCAGAACGCCTTCCATCGGCGCACACAACCCTTTTGCGGTAACTTTTGATTCCAACGGTGGCAGCGAAGTTGTGATGAAGTTCGCTGATATGGGCGGGACAATTACCGAGCCAACAGCGCCGATCAAAGATAAAGCTGTTTTCGGCGGTTGGTATCAAGATGCAGGATTAAACGCTGCCTGGGATTTTGCTGCTGATCCTGTTACAAAGGATACTGAATTATATGCGAAATGGGTTGAAGACGCAGGTACGGCGCCAACGATTACGACGAATTCACTTGCGGATGGCAAGGTAGGACAACCTTATTCGGCAGTTCTTACCACTGACGGCGATAAGCCGATCAAATGGGCCGTTGCAGATGGTCAATTGCCATCAGGATTGAGCTTGGATGAAGATGCAGGTGTTATCTCGGGAATACCGGATCAATGGGGTCAATTTACGTTTAACGTTCAAGCTAACAATGACGCAGGCAGTGACACGAAACCGTTCAATATAGTGATCACTGAAGATGTCTCAACTGACACAGCTCCGGAGATTATCACTAAGAATTTGCCAAGTGGCAAAGCTAGACAACCGTATACGGTAACACTAGCGGTATATGGCAGCGAACCGATGACTTGGAAGGTCCAGGGAGGCGATTTACCAGAAGATTTGAACCTGGATGAAACAACAGGCGTTATCTCGGGTACGCCTCAAGAGGCAGGATATTACGAATTCACTGTTGCAGCAACGAATGACTTTGGGATGGATGAGCAAGTATTGAGCATCGAGGTCACAGAGGATAAGCCGGTTGATACAGCTCCAGAGATTATCACTAAGAATCTGCCAAGCGGCAAAGTTGGACAACCGTATACAGTAACATTAGCGGTATACGGCGACGAACCAATGACTTGGACAGTGAGCGATAATGATTTACCTGCTGGGTTGAAATTAGAAGGAGTTACGGGCGTTATTTCAGGGATGCCTACTGAAGCGGGAACGTACAAATTCACGGTTACGGCTTCCAATCATGCTGGCATGGATACGATAGAGTTAACTATCGTTATTACTGCAAATAACAACGGCGGCAATAATGGCAATAACAATGGCGGTAGTTCGGGTGGCCAAAACAGTACGCCGACTCCTTCACCAGAATCACCGGTAACGGATCGTATTGATGCTGCAATCAAAGAGCAGCTGAAGAAGGGCAATTCCATTGAATTGACGATGTCAGCCGGAAAAGATGAGCTTGAGATACAAAGCGATACGATTAGTGCAATTATTAAAGCCGACAAACCGCTAACCGTTACGAATGACACCGTATCTGTTGAATTGTCACCTGAACTGTTGAAGCAGTTGAATACAGGCAAGAGGATGAAGATTGTCATTAAACCTGTAGATGAAGGAGACGGAGTTATAGGGCGGGGATATGAGTTGAAGATCTTCGCAAATGGCCGGGAAGTAACGGATTACACAGGGCTTATACCTGTAACCTTCGATCTGACAAAAGAGAGGTTGTCGACTAACGATATGAGCATGTTATGCGGTGTCATGCTTCGATTAGACGGTAACATGGAACGTATAGGCGGCATCTATGACCATAAGACAGGTAAATTTACTTTCACGGCAATCGGGCTAGGCTATATCTTCGTTACAACCAAGCCTGAACCTGTGAAATTGGAACTTACTCTAGGTAAGACAGGGTATAAATTAAACGGAATCGAAATGAGTATGGACGTTGCTTCAATGGTAGTTAACGGCAGAACGTTGGTGCCACTGCGCTTTGTTGCTGAGAGCTTAGGAGCAAATGTAGGCTGGGATAACATGACGAAAACCGTAATGATTACCTTGAACGGTCAGACTTTGCCGATTGCGATCGGTGAACTTGCACCAGGAATGGATGTAGCAGCTGAACTTGTAAACGGACGTACGATGCTCCCATTACGCTTCATTGCCGAGTATTTTGGCGCAGATGTATTCTTCGATAATACTACGAAATCCATTAGTATCATGAAGTAGTATTCGCTACCAATAGCAGCTACTCGCGAACCCCTCTAACATGCACTGCAATCAAGTGCTAAGTTAGAGGGGTTTCTTCATTATGATTTTGGGTTTGGTATGCAACCTTAAATTTGGATTTCTTCATAGCTGCCGGAGCGAAGAGCGGATAAATTACACCATTGACATTATTTGGTTATTGTTTAATAATATTTACATCCAATTACTGGTAAATAATTTTCGTTTCTGGATAACCCAATCATCAACTTCAATTGGCTTTTTGACACTCCGCTAACACGACACCATTTGTGACGAAACTCTATTATGCCTATCTGTATCCCTCTAATTTGAGACACGATTCCAATCCCCTCCATGCTTTACCCATAGGCGTACTTACTTGGTTTTGATCTCTACATATCTCTACATCGTTGCGCATTATGAATGTCAGCATTTATCAGCAGTTTACATAGCTGTTTCTATATAGTAGAGCAGAGTTCTTAAGCTTCATTTCCCCATTCCATGAAGATTTCCAACCCGCTTTTCTACGCTTCTCACCATGTGATTAGGTATTGTTTTTCATGACTTTGTAAGAGTATATAAGCTCTAAGGAGTTTGTATAAAACAGCCTAAAAAAGGAGCGGATGCCCGCACGTTAACGGTTGTGCACAGCTTTGTCTGGAATATATTCAAGAGAGGAGACAGCTCAAAAGATCGTGGCAAAGATGGTGTCCGAAAAACGAAAGGCACATCATGACCAAACCAAATCATGGGAGGTAATATGACGATGGTTCAAACTCGTTTGGATTCCCGTTTCATCCTGCGATTCATGCTGATTGGCGGCGGATTGCTGCTCTTATTCGCTTGTATGTTCTCCTTCTCGAAGACCGTGTCAGCTCACGGATACATTAATGATCCGTCCAGCCGCGCGATCCAGTGTAAAAACGGATTGAATACCAACTGCGGCCCGATCATCTATGAGCCTCAGAGCCTGGAGGGGCCGAAAGGATTTCCTTCTGCCGGACCCCCTGACGGCAAAATCGCCAGCGCCGGCCTTGCTGGTTTCTCTCAGCTTGACCAGCAATCAGCCACGCGCTGGAACAAGGTGAACATGACGAGCGGCACCAACAACTTTACTTGGATTTTTACCGCTCGTCATGCCACGACAAGCTACCGTTATTTCATCACCAAGCCGGATTGGAATCCCAATGCACCGTTGACCCGCGCCCAGTTTGATCTGACTCCGTTCTGCACGATTAACGGGAATGGCCAGCAGCCGCCGGCTACATTAACCCATACCTGCAACGTGCCGCAAAGAGACGGTTATCATGTCATCCTCGGCGTGTGGGATATCGCGGATACCCAAAACGCCTGGTACATCGTCATCGATGCCCAATTTGGTCCTGGTGACAGCATCGCACCTACGGCCCCAACTAATTTGGCCGTCAGCAACGTTGGTACAACGACGGCCACGCTGACTTGGGGAGCCTCGACGGACAACAATGCCGTCGCGGGTTATGAGGTGTACAACGGCGCAAGTGTCATCGCCACTACGCCTGCCAATCAGACGAGCGCCAATCTCACCAATCTATTGGCAGGCACGACTTATAACTTAGCGGTGAAGGCGTTCGACGCTTCCGGCAACCGGTCGCCCGGTAGCAATAGTGTCCAGTTTACGACCACGCAGTTACCGGTTGACGTGACGCCGCCGACCAATCCGACCGGCCTGCATGTGATGGGCACGCCGACATCGACGTCAGTCACGTTGATGTGGAATGCATCCACAGATGCTTCCGGCATCGCCGGTTACCGGATTTACAACGGCAGCACGGTGATCGCTACCGTCACTGGAACGGCAACCGAAAAGGTCGTTACCGATTTGTCTCCGAACTCGCAATATACATTTACCGTCCGCGCTTACGACCCGTCCAACAACGAATCTGGCAACAGCAATGCCGTGACGGTGTCAACGCCTGACGGTCCGAGTGCAACGCCATGGGCGCCAAATACCGCTTATGCGGTCAATGCGCTCGTATCCTATAACGGCAAGGTGTACAAATGCGTCCAGAACCATACCTCCTTGCCGGGTTGGGAGCCGAGCAATGTGCCCGCACTCTGGCAGCTACAACCATAAACGCAGGCTTTAGATAAGCAGGAAGTCCGCCGCTTGCAAAGAGCGGCGGGCTTATTTTGCATGGAATCCATTCGACCGAATGGATTAAAAGAACACAGCCATAATATGATTCAGTCTCTGTTAAAACCATTTTCTCAATTTATATAACTCCTGGAAACATTGGTTTCACAAAAAATCTCTATTTGTGTAGAGAGTGTATACCTCCAACAAGAAACAAAACTGTTATAGGACAAAAACATAGTCCCATTCAATGTCGCTAAATTAGCGGCTTTTTTGTTTTATCGACACAAGTTCCTTATCCCGAAGCGAAGACATGAGCTTGTGCCGATTGCCGAAAAAGCTTTGTTCATACTCCGTTCATATGGCGTTCATTGAGAGGACATATTGGTTTGCTAGACTTGCATTAGTGGATCGCAAACCCATTGTATCGATAACAAGAGGAGCTGAATAATTTGACACAACCAGAAGGAAAGCAAGTAAGGAATAGTTCAAAAACAAAGAAAGTACTACATATTTTGCTTAAAGTAATCGTCGCAGTATTGATAGTCATCCTACTTTTTATCGCCACCGTGTATACCGTGAATAAAATCAGCAGTCACTCAGAACAGAAAAGAATGGAACAATACGGTCAGCATGTATCAGTAGATGGTAAACAGATGAATGTTTTCATTCAAGGCCAAGGTGATGAAACCATTGTGATTCTTCCTGGTTATGGAACTGCGGCGCCTGCACTTGATTTTAAACCACTCATATCAGAGTTAATCCCTGACTATAAAGTCGTCGTGATTGAACCTTTTGGTTACGGATTGAGTGATCTAACCCAGAAGGAGCGTAGTACAGCAAATATCGTAAGCGAAATTCATGAAGCGTTACAAAGTCTCCATGTAGATCGTTATTTTCTCATGGGTCATTCTATTTCTGGGCTCTATAGTCTGGCTTATGTGAACCAATATCCAAACGAAGTAAAAGCGTTTATCGGGCTGGATAGCAGCGTTCCCTCGCTGAGTGAACAGAAGATTGATTCGTCCGTGACAGAACCGATTAAATGGTTCCGTACCTTGGGCTTCGCCCGTATACAGTTGAAATTGAGTGCTGACCCTTATGATGGACTGCCCTATGATGAACAAACTAAAGAACAATTGAACATTTTGCTACGTAAAAATATGTATAACACAACTCAATTAAATGAGGCAGTGAGCATGTATTCCAACTTTAAAGCAGCAGAACAGCTAACGTTTCCTTCTGATTTACCGGTCCTTTTCTTTGTTCAAGCGAATCACCCTGTGACGGACCGATGGATCCCCGAACATGAGAAGCAAATAGAGAAGTCTGTACATGGAGAAATGGTCTTATTGGACGCGGGACATTATTTATATCGTTCCCATCCAAAAGAAATCTCTAAAAAAATAAAGGATTTTACGAGCGGAATAAAATAATTAGATAACATTTTCTTCAGGTGATAATGTCGTGAAAGAGAACATATAAGTCGCTAAAACAATTGAGTGAGAATTTCTAGTGAACGCTCTAGAATAAGAACCCAAAACCAGGAATTCAAAACATCGGAGTTCCTGGTTTTGTTGTCTGGGGACAAGAATATCGTTCCATTGTAGAGTAAAAAACGCAATATACCAGTCTTTTTTGATAACATTGAGCCTTCTCACTTCATTCTCTTGTTTGTTTTCTAGAATATTACATTTGAAAACGGCGCAATTTGCTAGTGTGTTGTCACTCTTTGCTAGTTACATATCGGAAAGTTAAGGGTAACATAAGATCCGTAAGTCAACGAAGCGAAAGGATGTTTCTCATCCATATGTGTCAGTCAACAGAAGGAGGTGAATTGAATGGCCACCCATTCCTTTGACCGTTTAAAAATGCCGTTAGGTTTTTGGGAAGGACTGCGTCAATTGGGGATAGCCTCGCATGAAGTAGCCCGCAAAGCCGGATTGCCGCTCACGATTGTAACTGAGCCGACTGTGAATATCGCCCAATATTATGCAATCTGGCAGGCGTATTCCGATTTAGCGGGTGATATTGCCCAAGGGATGATCAAACTTGCAACCATTTATGAAGTAACAAAATATCCACCAACTATATTGGCCACGTATCATGCTCGTGATTATCGCGATGCTTTGCACCGGATGGCCCGTTATAAACAGCTCTGTCCTCCCGAAAGGTTAAGGATGATTGAAGATGGCGAGGAATGTACCATTGATTTAGAATGGCTCGTTACCGATCAATCTTGTCCACCATTGCTGGTGGGGATCACATTGGCATTCCTGCTTGAGTTGGGACGGCGGGGCACAGGTCAGCATCTGATAGCCAGTGCTGTAGAATTTTCGCAGCCGATGGGAGATGTACAGACTCTTGAAGCTTATTTTGGGTGCAGTATCCGAACGGATGCCAGTCGCAATCGATTGACGCTGCATCGGAAAGATCTGGATCGTCCTTTCCTTACTTATAATGAAGAGCTGCTTGAGATTCTCACCCCGGCACTGGACCGCACGCTGCATGAACGTCAAGGAAATCGTTCCGTGTCGGAGATGGTCAAATGGATCATGAAGCGCAGTTTCAGCGCCGGACGTCCCAATGTACAGATGGTCGCCAAGGAATTAGGCATGAGCGACCGTACTTTACAGCGCCGTCTAACCGATGAAAACACAAGTTTCATCCATCTTCTCACACAAGCAAGGCATGAGCAGGCACGGATGTATTTAGCAGATTTATCATTCGATATCAAGGAAGTGGCATTCCTGATCGGATATGAAGACCAAAATTCATTTTACCGCGCATTCCGCGCTTGGGAAGGCGATACGCCTGCCAATTGGCGCGGAGAACATGCGGAGGGATATGCAAACGTAGAAGATACACCTTCAGATAGACGGAATATTCATTAATCAACCAGAACAGAAAATGGAGACATGTAACATGGATATGGGATTGAATAACAAAACAGCGTTGGTAACAGGTTCAACGAAAGGAATCGGCAAAGCCATTGCCATCGAGTTGGCAAAAGAAGGAGTCAACGTACTTATCAATGGACGAAATTCGGAAGAGGTAGAACACGTAGTCAGCGAAATCAAGTCTGCGTACCCGAATACTTCACCTCAAAATGCGGCAGCCGATATCGTCAGTGTCGCTGAGCGGGAAACATTGTTTGAAAAGTTCCCGCAGATTGATATTTTGGTAAACAACACCGGGATTTATGAGATCATGTCTTATTATGACGTTGACGATGCCATATGGGAAAAATACATTCAGACTAACGTACTTTCCGCAAATGCGCTGACCCAATTTTATATGCCCACCATGCTGAACAATGGCTTTGGCCGGATCATCTTTATTGCAAGTGAAGAAGCGGTTATGCCTGGACATATGCCACAATATGCCGTAACCAAATCCATGCTTCTCTCTTTGTCGAAGAGTCTGTCCAAATTGACGGTGGGGACGGAAGTAACGGTCAATACGATTATGCCTGGACCAACACTTTCGGAAAATGTAAAACAGATCATCGAAAGCGTCTTTCAGGACAAAAACATGACATTTGAGGAGAAAGAAAAAACGTTCATTGCCGCCAATCTCCCGCAATCCGAGTTGCAGCGGTTCATTAGACCAATCGAGATCGGCAGACTTGCGACATTTGTATGCAGCCCTTATGCAACACCATTCAAAGGTTCACCGATCCGTATGGACGGGGGAATGGTTCCCACGATTTACTAATCATGCCCAATGGGCAGAATAGCATAACAACATCAAATACTGCCGGATTCAGTAAAAAAAGAGCCGCTTCCGAAGTCTGAAGCGTGCTCTTTTTATTGTTAGGCATGAACTAATCTGTTATTAGGCTTCTTTTAGTTGCTTAATTATTTCCTCTGCAAACGAATCGGTTAATCGAAGGATTCCGTGTTTCTGTATGATCCTTCCTTCCTTGATGCGGTGATCAAGCCAATCTGTAACAAAGGAGGGAGCATACCCTCCTTGACTGAATTCCCCGCCAAAAGCGATTATGTTCTGGTAAGCTGCCACATATTGATCGCGACTGGTGTCTTGATATGATTTGGTATATAACCACAACTGCACATCATACATGACATACGATAATGGATCAGCATGAAAAGAAAAATGGCCTTTTTCTTCAACGATCTGTGTACATATACTGCGGATTTTATGTTCAATTTGTTCCACTTCGGTTACTGGGGAGCACAGCTCCTCAAGCAGTGGAGAAAATTTGCTGTATGCTACTTTATCAAGGTCACGTTTTTTGTCTTCCTCAGAAGTATCATATTCTTCATCGCTCACTAGGCCTCTAATAAACTCTTCAAAATTGTCGGCTAGAAAGGTAATCTCATAGTCATCTTCCTGATCGACGTGAACGACTTCAGGTTCACCATCTCTACCGCAAGCTCTATAGTCTAACATCACGACATCATGACCTGCAGAAGGACAATCACAGATCACCACTCCAATGTCTGGATATCCCCATTCTTCAATCATAAACGGACTACCCAGATCCCCGCACAGTGAATAGCTTTTCTCGCGCCCAATGCCCAAAATGCCCGAAATGGCAATATGATCCTCAGCCCAGGAAGTTGGTTCCTCTGTTGGAAAGTTGGTGTACTTCGGTACTCCACCATTCTGCTGCCTCATTAGTTGAATATACGAGGATGGAAGTTTGTACCCCAGCTCTTTCTCGATAGATATGATTAGTTCATCGGTGGGTGGATCAGATTGATAGGATTTTCTTGAATACTCGCTGTCATCCCAGAAATCAGTTAGAGACATATCTGACAAAGGAACCTTCTCCTCTGCGGAGCCATGCTCCAGGGAAGCTCTCTTTTTTGCGAGCCGCAGTTCTTCTCTTTTCTGCTTTTCCACTTTTTGAATGCTCCGCCTTAAAAAATACTCCGTACTTTGATCACCAGACTCTAATTGATCGGATCTGCGGAAAGCTTGAGTTGCTTCCTCATATCGTTTCAAATGATAAAGAGTAAAACCTACCCGATAATGCCATAGGTAATCTTCTTTGCCAGCCTCGGCAATGTTCTCAAGCTGATCGAGCGCTTCTTCATAAAGTCCCAAATTGTTGTAAGCTCTTGCCAGGAGACTGACCCCTTCATAGTCTAATTCTTCTTCGGGAATAGCAACCAGCAAATCCACAATTTGCTGATGTTTTTCTTTTTCATGCCACTCGTTCAGTTGTTCAATAAGCGATTGTTTCATTTTACCTCCAAGATGATTAATTAGAAGATAGCTTCAATTACACATGGCAGCTTCTACCTTTATTTTAGTAATAACTATACATAGAGGCAATTACGCGTTAGAAGGTGGTTGAAGCTTTTCTTCATAGTCTATCAACTCGGAAGGTATTTTTACGGAGCGCTGCATTCGGAGAATGATTAGCAAGGAATTCGGGCTCGTAGTGACAGAGGATGACGTGAACATTCTGAAAGAGTGATTTGGCCATTGATCGTGTAAACATATTATAATCTGCAACATTATGCATTAATATTGCGTTTACCTAAATGAGAGCATATTGTAAAGAATTTTTAACTACAGAATTGAGCTAGGATCAAGAAAATAATTGAACCAGGGGAGTAATCATCTGTGAAAAAAACAATAATGGCACTAACACTTTCTTTAGTGTTTACCTTTTTAATCGGTAATCCTGCGATAAGTTTTGCCAGTAATTTTTCGAATACGGTTGAAAATGGAAAAATTGAAAACGGACGAATGCTGATTCCACTACGTGCTGTTTCAGAGAAATTCAATTCAGAAGTGACTTGGAACCAGGCAAAAAAAAGCATTATGATTAT
Organism: Paenibacillus dendrobii; assembly: GCF_009807035.1. GTDB lineage: Bacteria > Bacillota > Bacilli > Paenibacillales > Paenibacillaceae > Paenibacillus_AQ > Paenibacillus_AQ dendrobii. The sequence continues at coordinate 654,354 of NZ_WUBI01000001.1, read as the reverse complement.
TCGCGGCAAACAAGAGCTATTACTGCATATTAATTCTCGCACTGCTCTATTAAATCACGTGACTCTTAGCCTTGATGTGCCAGCAAAAATTGATAATGGAACAACTTATGTTCCAGCACGTGTTTTCGCTGAAGCCTTTGGGGGTACAGCACTGTGGTCCGAACAAGAACGAAAAGCTACCATTACAATCGGTATGCAACAGGTCTTTATCCATACAGAGCCGCTCAATTCTTGGAAAATGAGTCAGGAGAGAATAAACGTACTTAATTCAAAGATAAATGAAGCCACCGATCTCTCCAGATTTTCGCAAATTCGAACATATTTCAGACCTTATTTTACTGACTCATTCATTAACAAGATTATTGAAAGTAATGGCATTAAAAATAACGCTATACTAACAATAAAATCCGACATTACCTACAGCAGCACCACAGCGGCGAGAATGCACCAATCTGCTTACTTTGAAAGTGGTCCTAACAATCTCGAGCTCGTTGATCGTTATGTGTTCTATACATTTGTTGATAACAAATGGAAGGTAGACGATGTGAATGTGGGCAGACAAATTATTGAGCCATAATATGGTTAAGACTCACACGGACAAGAACATGCTCCGATTATCAATTAGACGATTGTCTAACTATTCTATCCCGATCGGTTATAGCCGGAACGGAAGAGGCCATCCTGAACAAAATAATCACTACAGTGTTGCATGTCGGAGGACAAGAAAATACACGCATAGAAAGCCGCCAAGTGGGCGGCTTTTTATTTAGCTAAGGACAAGAACTAACCTCATTTGTTAGTGGCTTTTTTGCTTTAAAGGTACACATGTCTTATTAATTACATAAATCCTTGAGTTGGAGTGAACGAAGAATATTTAATTACGGATTTCTCAAGAGGATGAAATTGGAACCGGTGCTCGGTTGTATGATAGAATGAAAGTTAAACTCAATTGTACGGAGTAAAGGAGTGGCCTATTTTATGAGACCCATACAGTTCGTGGCCAAGACGGCCGGCGTGTCCGTAGCGACCGTGTCCCGGGTGTTGAACAACAGTCCCCTCGTTAAGGAATCGACGCGCAAAAAAGTGATGGAAACGATCAAAGCATTGGACTATGAGCCGAATTCCCTTGGCAGGGAATTAAGAAGGGCGGAAACACGCCGCGTTATGGTGCTGACCCCGAGCCTCGTTTTTCCAATCATGGCGGATGTGTATAAGGGCATACAGGATGTAGCTCAGCAGAACGGATATCAGGTGCTGGTCTGCGCCTCCGAGGACAACCATGATAAGGAAGAAGAACTGCTGCAAATGCTCAAAAAGAAAATCGTTGATGGCGTCATCGTCGTAGCTTCCACCTTGAGCGCCGAAGAGCTGGACCAACTGGCTAAAGATTACAGCATCGTGCAGTGCTCGGAATACGAGCAGGTGCAGAACGCCTACAGCGTTTCGGTCGACAATGAGCAGGCAGCCTATGACGCGGTAGCTCATCTCTTGTCTCTGGGTCACCGGAGAATTGCCATGGTTAAAGGGGGAAGCGCCAAGAGTTCTTCCGCCGCCCGGGAGCAGGGGTACCGGCGAGCACTCGAATCGGCAGGGATCACGGTGCGTCCGGAGTGGATCAGAGAGAGTGACTACGAGTACCAAAACGGGGTCGATCTTGCCGTCGAATGGCTCCAAACCGCAGATCACCCGACCGCCATTTTCTGCTCCAGCGACGCTACAGCCATCGGCTGCGTCAACGGGGCTATATCACTGGGCAAATCGGTGCCAGATGACGTTGCCATCGTCGGATTCGACGATACGATGGAATCGCTGATGAGCCGGCCGCCCATTACGACGGTGCGACAGCCCAAGTATGATCTCGGCCGTGCCGCGATGGAAGCGCTCCTTCAAAGCTTGCGCGGAGAAGCGGGCGAGAACAAGACGATCCTGCTGCCCCATGAAATCGTCATCCGGGAGTCGACGAAAAAGCAATCCCGCTGACAGGTGAAAAAATGGGGGTTGCGCTCCTCAAAGAAATCGCTTACAATAGCGCTTAAAGAAACGGTTACCAAGCAAGCCGTTTTTTTTTAATCGCTGAAATGTAATGCGTTACATTTCTAAACCGGATTCGCGCGAATCAAGGGTACCATTTAGCAAAACCAACATACAAAACCAACATTAATTTTTCATACCTCAAAAATGTAACGCATTACATTTTCCGAAGGAAGGCAGATTTTCGGGCTTCAAACAGGGAAGAGAATCAAGAATGTTCATCAGGATAGGAAACCGAGAAACCGCATTGTAAAACACAAAAAGTGGTGATGAGACATGGCTCAAACGGCGGGAAAGCTTTCCTTAAGCGAAAAAATCAGTTATGGCTTTGGAGACTTGGCGTCCAATTTCGTCTGGGGGATGACGACAAGCTATCTGCTCTATTTTTACACGAATGTGTATGGCCTGGCCGCCACGGCCATCGGCACCTTGTTTCTGATTACAAGAATTCTCGACGCGGTGATCGACCCGGTGATCGGGGTCATGATCGACAAGACCAACAGCCGGTTTGGCAAAGCACGGCCTTTCATTCTCTTTCTGACGATCCCGTTTGCCATCTTCAGCGTCTTAACGTTCATTACGCCGGATTGGTCGGAAGGCGGGAAACTGATTTATGCCTATTTGACCTACTTGATTCTTGGAATACTGTACTCCGGCGTCAACCTTCCTTACGGTGCACTGATGCCGATGATGACCAAAGATCCGGAGGAGAAAAACCAGCTCAGCAGCTTCCGGATCATGGGGATGGCCATGGGGGCCATCGCGGTATCGGCGCTCACCAACCCGCTGGTGAAATGGATCGGCGGCGGGAACGACCGCTTGGGGTTCCCTGTTACGATGGGCATTTTCACGATCATCGCTATCGTGATGTTTTATGTGGTGTTTCTCAAGTGCAAAGAACGGTTCACGGAGAGCGCCGAGAAGACCAAAGAGTTTAACACGCTCACTTCGGCCAAGCATATGTTTGGCAATCAGCCTTGGGTGATGATCGCCCTGAACTCCCTGTTCATGTTTCTGCGGATCGGCGTCGTGTTCGGAGTCCTGGTGTATTTCGTACAATACGTCCTGGGCCAGCCTGAAATGATTCCGCTGTACTTAACACTCGCGAATGTCGCCAACTTTGCCGGAGGCGCTCTCGCCCCGGTTATACTCAGAAGACTCGGAAAGCGGAACGGGAGCATCGTGGCCTTGACTGGCGCCGTGCTGCTGTACGGAGTGCTGTTTTTCCTGGAAAGCAGCCCGCCTTTCCTGTATCTCGCCATTTTCTTTATCGCCAACATCGGCATCGGTATTAACAGTCCGGCCAACTTCTCCATGCTTGCCGATACGGTGGATTACCACGAATGGAAGTTCGGCCACCGGTCTGAAGGAATGCTGTATTCCGCCTACAGCTTCGCCACCAAGTTCGGCATTGCTGTCGGCGGTTCCGTTGTCGCTTATGCGCTTGGTTTCGCCGGATATAAACCCGATGCGGTTACGTCACAGGCGACCGATATGATCCGCATCCTGTTCTACTTAGGACCGATATTCCTGACCATTCTACAAATCGGCTGTCTGGTGTTGTATAAGCTGGACAAGGAGCATAAGCAGATTGTTCAAGATTTGGACCTGCGCGCATCGTCGATCTAAACCTAAATTTTAAAGAGGAGTGATTTCACATGATTCAAATTCCAGTCGGTCTGCAGCTGTTTTCGGTACGGGAAGCGCTGGCCAAAGATTTTGCCGGGACGCTGCAAAGCATAGCGGATATCGGATATACAAACATCGAGTTCGCTTTTCATAACATCCGGGAAGACGGCACGTTTGAAGTTGATTACACGGCGGCGGAACTGAAGGCCATGATGGACAAGCTGGGCCTGCAGGTGGTTACAAGCCACGTGGCTTTTCATCCGAACCTGGACCTGGATGCGGTCATCCGCTATAACGCCGAGATCGGAAGCAAAGGCATCGTGATGCCATGCGCCTTTTTCCGAGGCCGTGAGGATGCGGTGGAATTGGCCAAATGGCTAGATGCGTCCGGGCGCAAGTCCAAAGAAGCCGGCATCCAGTTCTACTTCCATAACCATTTTCACGAGTTTCAGGAGTTTGGCGGCCAGACGATTATGGACATTCTGCTGGAGCATACCGATCCGGAGCTGGTTCAGGTGGAATTCGATACGTTCTGGGCGCTGCGCGGCGGCGTGGATCCGCTCGCCTTCATGGACAAGTACGGCAGCCGGATCGGACTTCTTCACCAGAAGGACTTGGCTCCGTCGGCCAAACCTGTGAATCTGCTGGAGAAGGTTTCCGGGCATCTAACCGATGAAGTGGTGTTCTCGGCCGCAAACCAGGAGGATTTCACCGAGATCGGTGCTGGCATCATGGACATTCCGTCGATTCTGGAAAAAGCAGAGGAGCTTGGAACGGTTCAATACATCATCGTGGAACAGGATCAGACTGTGAAAGGCGAGCTTGCCAGCGTCAAGGAAAGCTTCGACAACATCCAGAGACTGCTGGCGCAGTAAGGCAGAGCTTCAGAAATACTACCAACCGGGAGGGACCAACATGAGTACATTGAAAATTGGCATTATCGGATGCGGTGGCATCGCCAATGGCAAGCATTTACCCGCGCTGGCCAAACAGCGGCACAAGGCGGAAATGACGGCATTCTGCGACATCGAGCTGGACCGTGCGGAGCTTGCGGCCAAGGAGTATGGAACGCTAGATGCCAAGGTATATACGGATTATGAGAAGCTACTCAAGGACCCATCGATCGATGTGGTGCATGTGCTTACCCCGAACTGCTCGCATTCCGTCATCACGGTTGCCGCGCTGGAAGCCGGCAAGCATGTCATGTGCGAAAAACCGATGGCGATGAACGCCGTCGAGGCGCAGCAAATGCTGGATGCGGCGAAACGCACGGGCAAAAAGCTGACGATCGGCTACCAGAACCGGTTCCGTTCGGATTCGAGAGCGCTGTACGCAGCATGTGAGCAGGGGGATCTTGGCGAAGTCTATTTTGCAAAGGCACACGCCATCCGCAGACGCGGCGTTCCGACGTGGGGCGTGTTTATGGATATCGAAAAGCAGGGCGGAGGCCCGCTGATCGACATCGGCACGCATGCCTTGGATCTGGCTTTGTGGACGATGAACAATTACAAGCCGAAGCTCGTCGTCGGGTCCGCGTTCCATAAGCTGAAGGATAAGATGGACGGCAACATGTTCGGCCCGTGGAATCCGGAAGAGTTCAGGGTGGAGGATTCGGCCTTCGGCTTCATTAAGATGGAAAATGGAGCGACGATTACGCTGGAAGCCTCGTGGGCACTGAATATGATCAATACGAAAGAAGCGCAGGTTACCCTGTGCGGTACCGAAGGCGGGGCCGAAATGTTCGGCGACGCCTGGGATAACAAAGGCACGGTGACGTTTAACCATACGCGGTATGGGCAGCTGGTCGAAACGAGCACTTCTGCCTCTGGAGGCATCGCCTTCTACGAAGGGGAATCGCTGAATGCCGGTGAGCTGGAGGCGAAGCAGTGGATCGATGCCATTTTGGAAGATAAGGAGCCGCTGGTCAAGCCGGAGCAGGCGCTTGTGGTGACGCAAATCCTCGAGGCCATATACAAATCATCGGAAACCGGCAATGCAATCATGTTGTAAATTGCTTTATATATGAAAATAACTGCCTGTCCAGGCTATGTGGACGGGCAGTTATTTGTCTACGACAGGGACATCAAATCAACATGTCTCCCGAAGACTTGATCCGATGTGCGTTTATCCAGCGCTTGTCTTCGGAGAGGAGGAAAGCAATCATCGACCCGACGTCATCCGGGAGTCCGGCGCACCAAAGCGTCGTCATGCTCGGCGTTGTCGCGCACCATGACTGCGATGAAAAGGCGCAGGGGCATGATCCTTGGACCAGCTCCTCCTTGGCCAAATACGGGTAAGTACCTCGACTGATCCCTTTTTATCGATGCATTAGCCCATAAGCCGCGCTTCCCGGGATGCTCACACGCGTCAGTTCCTATGCACGTTGTAATCAAATGGCAAATACATGACGTCCGATATTTACGGTACGGGCGCGTGTCCAAATCCACTTATTCGTTGCCGTTTTCGGATTATAGTAGTAGAGAGAGTTATGGGTCGGGTCCCATCCACGCACGGCATCGATGGCGGCACGGTAGGCAGTCCGGTTCGGCTTCATGCCGAACTGGCCGTCGCTGACGGCAGTGAATGCGTTTTTCTGAAAGACGACGCCTTGAATCGTGTCCGGGAACTCGTCCGACTGGATCCGGTTCATGACGACGGCACCGACGGCTACCTGTCCTTTATAGGACTCGCCGCGGGCTTCGCTGTAGATGATTTTAGCCATAATCTCCATATCATTTTTGCTTAAGGTGTACATTCGGAGCTTCCTCCATGTGGCGGGACCGACCGTACCATCTACCACCGTGCCGTGCTCCTTCTGGAACTGTTTGACACTTGCCTCCGTGCCGGTGCCGTACTTTCCGTCAAGCGTGCCGGCATAGAGACCAATCACTTGCATCCGGTACTGTAAATCAGAAACTTTGGGATCCTCGCTCCCTAATTTAAGGACGGGAGCCGCTTCGGCATGATCAGCCTTCCATGCTAAGCTTTGAATGACTAAGAGGGCGACAAGGATCGAGGTAACTGCCCATTTTTTGGTTATCATCGAAATCATCTCCTTCACGAGGCATTATAAAGGGAGAAGGACAGACTAAGCAAAGTCATAAACTGGAAATCAAGTGGTAAAACCTTGCGGCTCTAAGCGAAATTTTGGTAAGACAGCAGTGTTAAAATGCTGGATCTGCCGCTCGCGGATGTCATGCGTAAATGGAGAAAGACGATCAGCTTCCTGGAGAAAGTACTCTATAACGCTAAATTAAAACCCTCCAAGATCAGTTCTTGAAGGGTTATGGATTTGAATTTAATTTGAATGGGTCATTGCCCGTAGACGCTTTACATCTTCTCTAGGCGGAAAACCGAACATACGAGAATATTCACGACTGAATTGCGAAGGACTTTCATAGCCTACCTGGAAAGCGACATCAGCAGCATCCGTCGATTCAGATAATAACAGACGCCGGGCTTCCTGCAGCCTTAATTGTTTCTGGAACTGAATAGGACTCATGGCGGTAACCTCTTTGAAGTGCCGATGAAGTGAAGCCACGCTCATTTTTCCAATCTCCGCAAGCTCCTCAATGCGAAACGTTTGATTATAACTACTCACAATTCGCTCAATTACATCTCTGATTCGGTACGTAGCACTTCCTTCAAGTGCAATCTGCTCCAACATGCCTCCATGCTCACCTTCATGAACCCTGTAGAGAATTTCCTTGATATAAAGAGGTGCCAGTATTGAGATATCCTTTGGTTTATCCAGCAATCGGACTAATCGAATTACGGCATCCAGCATCGCTAACTCCGTCGGGCTGACATATATGCCTCGTTTGGCATTTTTCTTCTGCCGGCCTTGAATTTCGGAATCGCGTAACACGTCCAGCACTTGCTCCGGCGTAAATACAAGATTCAGAGCCAAATAGGGAGCGTCCGAGGAAGCCTCTACCACTTGCGAGGTAACCGGAAGGTCCAAGGAGGAAACAAGATAATCGGCCGGACTGTATCTGAAACGCTCTTCGGCCAGCCATACATCTTTTGCACCTTGAACAATGATGCACAAGGACGGTTTGTAAACAGTATGCTTTGGGCCGGTAACTGTTGAGCGACGAATAAAGAATAAGGAAGGTATCGCAGTCTCATTCAAACCTTCATGTTCTGAATAATGCTGAATAACACGGGCAAGCTCTTCCTGTTGTTTATATATGGGTTTAGACATCATATCCTCCTTACTCCTTCAACGGAATAGCCCAATTATAAACCATGAAGATGTCATATAAAAATGGTCATGAGAAGATTAGGCAATCTTTTGCGATGAATTGGTTATCGGTTACGAATACATCTGGCGCATAATTGAATTACATAGACACCACAACAGTCTTACTTTCTTTAGAGAGGAGAATCAGAATGGAAAATCGTTCTCTAGGAACTACGGGATTAAAGGTAACGAATCTATGCTTGGGTACAATGACTTTTGGAAATCAGGCAGATCAAAATACTTCATTCCATATTCTTGACCAGGCTTTTGATGCAGGGGTGAACTTCATCGACACAGCCGATGTATATCCCATTGGTAGGGCATCATATGCAATCGCAGGAGCTACCGAATCGATCATTGGGGAATGGATGAAGGGTAAACGGGACAAGGTTATTCTGGCTACAAAGTGTTTTGGAGCAATGGGACCTGGCGCTAATGACAAGGGTTTAAGCAGAAAGCACATCATAACGGCCGTGGAGGACAGTCTTCGTCGCCTAAAAACGAACTATATCGACCTTTATCAAGCTCATCAATTCGACCCAAGTACACCTTTGGATGAAACGCTGCGTGCATTTGATCAGCTTGTGGAACAAGGTAAAGTTCGTTACTTGGGGGTATCCAATTGGCGTTCCTGGCAAGTGGCGAAAGCAAACGGAATTGCGGACAGAAAAAATTACACGCGAATGGTGAGTGTCCAGCCACGCTACAACTTGTTGTTTCGGATGATAGAGGAAGACTTGATTCCAATGGCTCTCGATGAAGGGGTTGGAGTGATCAGCTATAATCCACTTGCGGCTGGTTTGTTAACGGGACGCTACAGTGATCCTGCAAGGATTGAAGAAGGGACCCGCTTCGGACTCGGGAACAATGCAGGGAAGTTGTATCAGGAACGATACTGGCAAAAGGCCAATTTCGATGCAGTTCAAAGATATGTGTCCTGGTGCCTTGAGCATAAATTGGACCCTACCACAACAGCAGTACGTTGGGTTACCCAACAACCTGGCATCACCTCCGCCATCATCGGAGCGAGCCGTCCAGAGCAGTTGGAGGCAAGTCTGCGTGCAGCGGACGTAAGTGAATTGACTCCACAAGAGCTGGAATGGCTTGATGAGTTATGGTTTTCATTACCTCGTCGAAAAGAGCTCAGCTAATAGTTGTCATTATTACCGGTGCTTCTAGTGGGATTGGAGAAGCTACAGCGAAGGAACTCGCCTCCAAAGGAGCAAAATTAGTACTGGCGGCTCGCCGTGAAGAACGAATAAAGACATTACAACATGCGATTCAATTTAACGGTGGGGTCTGCATCCATTACAGATGAGAATTTCAAACCGGTAGTCGAAAAAATGTATGAAGGGGCCATCGATGCAGGAGCGTTAATTTGGAAAAATGCGTTCTGTAGCTTGGAGGTGAGCATTTGTATTCACGGATTAAAAATCTGTTTGAGATAAAAGGATATCGTTTATTCATCATTTGCATCCTGCTGGTCGGTATAGGTATTTCTATTACGCAGCCATATTTATCCCTGTATGCCACCGAAGTTTTGGGAATGAGTATGGGAACCTTTGGCGTTTTTATGGCAGTGAGTTCGTTAGGCGGAGTACTGGTCAACTCGCTTATTGCCAAACGGTCCGATAGCGGGTTGGATCGAAAATGGTTAATTATTTTGGCAATGTTATCATCTGCGTTGGGATACGCTTCCTATTTGGTGTTTGATCATTTCATTATTCTATTGATTGTCATTACTTTTTTTAGTGGATTAGGCGCACCTGCGATGCCGCAAATCTACGCCTATGCGCAGGAATCGGCAGTAGCAAGCCAAACCAATGATAGAACGTTTGCGATGTCTATATTACGTTCACTTGTGTCCTTGGGATTCCTAATTGGACCACTTATCGGTACAGCTATTTTGGGTGTACTTGGATACAAGGCTCTCTTTCTAGGCACATCCTTTATCTATATTGCCATCGCATTTCTTGTGTTCTTTTTTTTACAAAGACGAAAATTGGTCCAGCAAAATAAGGATAAGGTAAAGAGCGCACACACTTCATCGCTGAAAAACAAAAAAATCATGCTGCCGTTTATCGCTTTTATCTTTCTGTTTGCTGTACATGCGATGAACACTATCAACACGCCGTTGTTTATTGTTCATGAGCTTCAGGATACACCAATGGATGTTGGATTGGTCGTCAGTATCTCGGCTTGTTTGGAAATCCCTATTATGCTTGTATTAGGATCGCTCGGCAAGAAAATATCAAATCACACCTTGTTGATTATGGGTTGTTTTGTGGGTCTTTTTTATTACACCATCTTAAGTCTATCGACCCATTCCTGGCAGCTTATCGCGGCACAGCTCCTGCAAGCGATATATGTGGCTATTGTGATGGGGAATGGACTAAGCTATTTCACGGATGTGTTGCCTCATTCACCAGGTCTGTCCACGACCCTCTATTACAATGGCTCCATTATTGGTCGTCTTATGGGGAATATGGGTGGTGGTATTCTTGCCCAGATCATCGGATTTCGTCATGTGTACTGGATGTGTATCGTCATTATGATTTTCTCCTTATTAATCCTATGGGCGACAAGACTTCATTCAAAAGTCAAACCATCAGCAGGACACTCTCTGTAGTTGTTAAGCAAAAAAAGTGAAGGGAAATATTCCAAGCCTGTTTCCCCGCGAGTGACTACGACCAAATTATAGTTCTGTCTGTCTCTATAAACTCAGCCACAATTGTATTGCCACTCTCACAAAAATTGTCAAAGTTCGGCATGTTTATATTGCTTAATAAAGTGATTACAAATGCAAAATCAGGTATTGAATGGTGTAATTGGGTCAGAATTTTATTGAATTAAACAACTTACTAGATAAATATTGCTCATAAACCCAAAAGCCGAAGAACATTTTGATCTCGGCTTTTGTATTGCATCTTATACCTTAGCAGGCATAACTAATCGTTAAAACAAAGCAAAATGACTTATTTTTTATAGAGTCAACCCTGCGCAGGGCTGCTCTTCATTTCATAGATTTTTTGGAGTGTATGGACAAGCTTTGTCTTCTCATCATCGTCCTCTGTGTGTAGATATCCCTCTATAAGCCTGTAGCCGAATACGAGAAGGATCAGCTCATAGACGTAATGATCGGCGATAGGGGATACATCCGCATACTCCGAAAATCCTTTGTAATACGCGGGGACACATCGCTGATAGTATTCGACCATGTGATCGATATCGGCTTCATCCGCAATCAAGCTTGCGAGATCCTCGCCCAGGTATCCCCATCCGCTGGTATCCCAGTCGATAAGCACGATTTTCCCTTCCGCATAGATCAGGTTGGTCACCCAGAAGTCCCGGTGGCATAGCACGAGGGGCAATTTTTCGATTCGGGCGAGTATCTCGTCTGCGTGCTCATCGATGTCGATTAGCATTTGCCGCACGTACTGCGGGAATTCGCAGTCCTCAGAGCGTATATAATCGTAGACGACCGGCCATGATCGGTAATGCAGATACGTATTCTTCATGAGATCCGCATGGCTCAGGTTGGTCAGGCTCTGCAGCACGGCGGGCTGCAGAGCATACAGCTTGCCTTGATAGCGTCCTAACTCCAGTGCGGCCTGTTCATACATGTCACCAGTCAAGTCTAAACCGGTTACGCCATCGATATATTCCAGCCATAGCTGGAATTCATCTTCTACGGTATTCATCTCCGCGTGATAACATTCGGGCCAACGCAAGGCATCTGAGAACGTCGCTCCCAAGTCAGACACATAGAGATCATATTCCCGGCGCCAGGAATCCGGATCATTGAAACGTTCCCATTTCTTCTGAATTTTCAGCACGATACGGTACGGCAATTTTTCTCCATCCGCGGTTTCGGCGATCCCCGTTACCAGGTACACATTTCCCACAGTTCCGCCCTGTAACGGTTTGGTTTGGCAGTCGGCCGAGATGATACCCTTCTTGAACTGTTTTTTTAAGGCATGGAGCAGCGTCTGGGGATTAATATTCATTTTTTCCAACCTCCGTTACCCTGCCGGTCAATAAACCGCATTGAATTGCGTCTATATCTGTATAACCATATGTTTTCAAATCCATCATGTTTTTATTGTTAGCTCCTTTAATGTTGTTTTTTGGACGTAAAAATGCCACGGACAAGCAGCCTCTAAAGAAGCTGCTGTCGCGCGGCATCAGGACGCGTTAAAAAGATACGACCTTCATCGTATCCAGCAAACAGCAATATTCACGAAAGGTTACTTTGGATGGCATAACAAATAATACGGGCGTTTTCCCGCTTTTTTCGCATATGCCTGCTATTCAGTTTTAAGACCAAACCACCATATAAGTAGTTGCCATTAAAAACATCTCCCTTCGTGTCAGGAACTTGCTTATCACTAAGCTGTCATTAAAATAAACTTTTTTGGGAAAAAAATCAATACCGGATACTAATAACCCTAAATTAACCTAATTTATCACATAGAATTAGCTTATTTCAGCTATCTTAATGCTCGATAACCCATTCTTTTATCTAGCGGATCGCGAAAGAAAGTACCTGCAGATGCTGAGTAAAATTCTTTGGGATGGTATATAAGCGAACGGCGAAATTGCTGATTGATAGAGGTTGGGTTCGTCCGGCCACGGGATTCGCTTTTAGCTTTAGTTATTATTTCTGCATTTCTGCCCCTTATGATTCAAACCGGTTCGACATTCTCATTAGTAGCCTTGGTAGTCGCGGCTATTCTTTTAGATATGGGAGTTTCAGCAAATCTGGTCCTTGGACAACGTGCGATCTTCGCGTTGGGAGCAGAAATTCGAAGCCGTCTAAACGGATTATTTATGGCTATTTTCTTTATTGGTGGTGCTGTAGGCTCAGCTATAGGAGGGTGGGCATACGTCATGGGCGGCTGGAAATTAGCGATGTTGATAGGAATAGCTTTGCCGGCAATGGCTATGATATATTATGCAACGGAGAAAAATGAGCCGTTTTTTATATACTGTTCAGGCAAGAACCATGAATAGCAGATATTTACTTCGAGCATAGTAAAGACGGACTCTACTCAGAAAGGGAGGTCATTCTACATGAATGTTCAAAGAGCACAAGAAATTGCGTCTTCTCCCGTAATGGCGAATGTACTGTGTGATGGGATACCAATCTATATACAGCATGTGCATGAGGAGAGTGAGACAGCGCGCATCTATGCGCTGAATAAACCTGAAGAAGAGCGGGAAGTACCTCTGTACTCGCTAATAGAAGAAGAATAGACATTGGAATAAGAAAGAAGGGAGGAGAAGCCCCGAATGGAAAAAAATAAACAGAAAGAAATAGAGGCAGACCGTTTGAATTTTCATGACGAGACCGATGACGTGGTCGGACGGGAGCCTGCCACGACGAATGTCGACGATGCCGTCGCAGCGATGACCTCACATATCAATAAATACGATGTCCCGGATGAGTTAGAGGAGAAGTAATAAAAGGGAAGCGCGCACAGATTAACCTGCTGCGTGCTTTTTATATGTGAAGAATGAACATGTCAAACATATAAGCCGAAAATGACAAGAGTACATACCGATGAGGAAAAGATTCATCTTCGAGGCAAAACCATGGAAACCTTGGATTATTTGCGGATGGAGTCCATTGATCTTGTGCCGACAGACATATCCATATGGATGGTATGAACGGGATTGAACTGCAGCAAATGGAGAAGAAATGGATCTTTTTGAGTAAACGGAGAAACCTTTTTGAGTGGAGGTACGTCTATGATGGCAAGATAAACCAACTCGACTACAAGAGGTGACATTTATGAAAAAGCCATCCAAAATCATTACCCTGTCCGCAGCCGTTGCCCTGGCATTCAGCTTGGCCGGACAAGACTTTGCTTCTGCGGCTGCCTTTAAAGATCTGGATAGCGTGCAAGATAAAGACAAGATCATTGCCCTGCATGACAGCGGCCTGATCAAGGGAATTACAGCAGAACGGTTTGCTCCGAATAAGACCGTCACACAAGCCGAGAGCGTGCAGTTTTTCGTCAACGCGCTGGGACTGAATCTCGACTTTATCCGTTTTGTTAAAGAGCCCCAGGCTTCCGATTATTACAAGCAAGCTAACGATTCCGCTTGGTACGCAAAGGCTTTCATAATCGCTGCAGTCAACGGATTAGACCTGCCTGCGGATCTGAATCCGAATGAAAAGATGACGCGCGAAGGCTTTACGCACCAGCTCGTTCATGCGATCGAAATTGCCGGTAAGCTGCCTCTCATTAACCCGATTGTCCAGAAGTTCATAGACCAGGATCAAGTCAATCCCGAGTATTCCGGATCGATCCAGCGCGCCCTGAACTACGGCGTCGTAGGTTTGGATAAAAACGGGAAGTTTCAGCCGAAGAAAGAAATTTCCCGCGCGGAAGCTGCCATTGAAATTAGCAACGCGCTTCATTATTTGAAAACTCACTCTGGGCAGCAGGGCGGCGAGAGCTTCGCTCTCACGGCAGAACAAGCCGTGCAATTGATCCAAGGGGCGGCCGGAGAAAACCTGCAGATCAAAATCGATCCAAAAGCCGCCGTGACCCGCGAGTCGTTCACGTACCTGCTAGTTCATACACTACAAACGAGTGGCCAGCTGCCGATGTTCAATCTGGTTCCGGCGGAAATCAAGGATAACGATCAGATCGATATCCTGAATCAAGGCTCCATTCAGACGGCGCTTGCCCTGAGATTTGTTCAATTGGACCAAGAGGGCAATTTTAATCCTAAGGCCGGAATTACCCGTACGGATGCGACCGATATCGTGATCAAAGCCGTAAAATACTTGAATACTCACCCGGTGCCTGAGCAAGGCGGGGCAAGCAAAGCCATCACGGCAGAACAAGCCGTGGAATTGATCAAGAAAGCCGCCGGAGATACGAAACTGCAGGTCAAGATCAACGCAGAGGCCGACGTGACGCGCGAATCGTTCACGTACCTGCTGATCCACACGCTTCAAGCCGAAGACAGGCTGCCGATGTTGAATCTAGTCCTGAAGGAGATCAAGGACAACGACCAGATCGATATACAATATCAAGGTGCGATTCAAACAGCGCTTGCTCTCAAGATCGTAGAGCTGGACCCGGAAGGATACTTCCATCCGAAGAACGGAGTAACCCTTGCAGACGCGACTGCAATGGTCGATCACGTACAAGAGTTCGATAAATAAGAGTAGGGAAACGAGTAGGAGGATATTGCACAGAAGTTGTAAAGTGGCGTTACGGCTGAGATGTAACATTTTTAAGGCAGAGGACTATCTGCGCTTCCATCGATTTGGGTCAAGCATTCATGTTGTGCGAACTTGAAATGTTAGTTAAATACCTTTTTATGTTAAGCAGGCTGCAGCAGTAGTCTGCTCATTTTTTTAATCTAACCTTATGAGTTCTGATTTACAGGTTCGAGAGAGACGCAAACATGACAAACTTAATAGTACGAGAAGTACTACAGCCTGATTCGTTAGGCTTTTTTTATTTTTATGTGGTTTGATTTGTGTCATTAGAAAATACACAAATGTGACCCCATTCTGGGATTTCGAATCTCCCTGGGATATCTCTTCAAAAAGACAAACTCCTTATGGTCGGCCACCATTGTACATACGGTCTATAATTTGTTGATATACACCAGGTCGTTAAAAGGAGGACCCGTTACTTGGCATTCGTGATGTGAGGCAAACTGAATTTTTGCGCACCATAGCTCCAATTTGTATTTTGTCTACTGTGGCTCGGAATTGCGATGGGCCGAGAATACTCCTAGCCGTTATTTGCTAATGGAATATGAAAGTCAACAATCAACAGCTTTTTCATTAAACTAACGGGCAGGTTAGTAGTGAATACCGCCAAAAGTTTTGTTTATCCATACTGAAAATGGACAACACTTATAGTTGAATATTATTGCACATGGGGGCATTTCTTTATGAAATTTGAGCTTGGACGCTGCTTGCTGCATGAACGACTTCTGGAATCCAGAAAAACAGTGGACTCGCTGGCAAAAGAATTGCTTCTTAAGCCGGAACGAATTTCCGACTTTACGGATAACAAAAGAGTCATGCCGCTCAAAATCGCCATATCGATCGCCGACACCCTCGGTTGCGATGTACGCACCCTGTATGAATTAATTCCGCTAGTATCGATATCAAAAAGACAAGAACCCGCACCTGGAGCGGATTCTTGTCATGAAGGAAAGAAATGAATCAATACAAAATATTAAACGAATACTTCTGGAGTTTTAAGAAACTGGAAGATAATTCGCCATATTAACATTAAAAGCCACTTAAGTAGAAAGCTTAAGTGGCTTTTATAATTACCTATTCTCGTTTCAAATTTTAATTGGCATTTTAAAGTGAGAGCACTGTCCGTCCGCAGCAGACCTACATTCTGAGAAAGATAAGGGCTTTAAAAGTTGCAGTTTTCTATGTGGACGATTTGATTGAAAAGTTCGAACAAGAATAATCGACGTAACGAAAATATGAGCTGCCTCTCTGGCAGCCTGTTTTATTTCAGAAGGGGGGCGATAAATGATCAGGGTACATTTGCCATATTCCAGCAAACGAAATATTGTCAAAGGTGTATATTGAGCTCCTATGGAAATTTAGACTTGGCCATTGTAAGGAAATCGGTTGCCTTTTTTAATTACACCGACAAGTAGAACAGTTCCAGAATGTGGTATATTTGATGTAGTGATACTTTCTAAGTGGAGATGTTTATGAATCCTACTTTTAAACACCTATATTCAATCGCTTGCCGGATGGGACGTGACCGTCATAGGGGCTGGCGTCAGTAACTCACCGCTGATCCGCATACTTTGCTTAACCGGGGCGAGCGTAATCGTATACGACCATAATCCAATCCTGCCACGGAATGAGTGGGACGAACTATGCGTCGAGTTGCACTTAGGGGAAAGATGCCTAGATCGAGTTGTAGACGATATAGTGATTCACACTCCAATCGTGAAGACCATCCGGCGTTAGACTCAACCACGCCGAACAGATTCCTCAAAACCAAATGAATCTGACTGACCAAATGATTAAACTAACGAATAACAGTAGGTTCAAGTAATCGATGAGACGAAGAGGGGGAAACCGAAATGAAGACGATCAAGCGCATGATGGACCACCTGTACTGGGCGGACGGACGCATCTTAGACGCGCTCGAGAAGAATGAGACGAAGAACAAGGACCTTCTGAAGCTGGTTCGGCACATCGCGGTCGCGGAACGAGTCTGGCTGTCCCGATTGCTGGGCAAGGGCAGCGCGCAATATTCGTTGTGGGAGGAAGCGGAAGACCTGACGGCGATCCAGACGATGTTCGAAGAGAACGCTGAGCAATATCGAGTCTATATCGAAGGGCTCGAGGATTCCGAGTTGGACGAGATGGTTGACTATGCGAACCAGAGCGGGGTTACGTTCCGAACGTCCGTCCGGGACATCCTGTCGCAGGTCCTCTTACATGGACAATATCACCGGGGACAGATCAACCGGGCACTTCGGATCGAATCGGCAGAGCCCATCCAAGTCGATTACATCACGTTCGCGAGGCTCTAACGGACTCGGAATGGGATTGGCATATTGGCCTAACGGGACACATTAGCACAATAAAGACAAGCAGGCAGCCGTTCATTATGATCGGCTGTTTTTCGTTAAGTAGATTTTTTTGGTGTTCATCGAGGGATTTTCTCGATGTATATATTATGGAATCGAGAGTTGTAAGTCGACAAGAACAAATATCGTTAGCCGAAAAAGCATATATATGGTTAACCGTAATTGTTAAGAATTATCAATTAAGAGGTTGGCGCAAATTCTACCGACCTTCTTCCCTACAGATCTAAAGTTTCCAACGGTTGCTCCAGCAGATGTTGGAGTCGTTCAGCTTGAAGGACTCTAAACAATCGACAAGATGTTTCTTTTTTGTGAAATTATATGGATAGCGATGCTGCACATGCTGTTGAGCAGGCTGTCGAAATCTGCTCATTTTATTAAGCTAACGGGCAGGATAGTTTAAACGATTCACGAATACCTCCAAGTATGGGATTAATTGCGAAGTTCGCAAATAAATCGTTATGTGACATACCACAAGAGCTGAAAGGACGGAGAACATGATTACTCTTAAGTACTTTGAACCTTCTGATTTTGATCAACTTATTGAATGGAGTGGCGATGAAGCATTTTTACTACAATGGGCTGGGAAACAATTTCAGTTCCCACTGAATAAAGAACAATTAAAACAGTACCTCAATGAAGCAAACGATATGAATTCATCAGACAGATTAGTCTACAAAGTAATTGATGAAATCTCCAACCAAGTTATTGGACATATTTCATTAGGAGTAATAGATAGGCACAATCGTTCTGGGCGAGTTGAAAGGGTGCTTGTTGGGGATCGAACTGGCAGGGGCAAAGGTTATGGGAAACAAATGATATTAGAGATTTTGAGAATTGGCTTTGATGATTTAAAACTGCATCGAATAAGTCTTGGTGTATTTGACTTCAATAAATCGGCAATTAAATGTTATGAAAGCACAGGGTTTGTAAGAGAAGGTTTATTACGAGATATAAGAAAATATAGAGACACATATTGGAATTTGATTGAGATGAGCATTCTTGAAAATGAATGGGCAAGAATGAAATCAAATTGAATGTAAGTCAGGAAGTGTGGTACGTCACATAACACGATATTCACGCATCAGGCATACGCCCTCGGTCCGGAAGAAGGATTTCAGGGAGGCAGAGGCAGCCGGACACATCCGACTTCGTCGGACGTCCTGAATACAAGAACGTTATCCGAAAGAACCGAGAAATAAATCAAGAAGAGAGGTATAGGTATGAATTATAAATCTATTCTATTAGATCAATTAAACGCTTGTTATAACGATAAGAGCTGGTTTATTCCACTTCATGAGATTTTAATAGATCTAAATGCAACACAAGCTGCATGGGAGACTGAAAGTAAACAATCAATTTGGTCGATCGTGAATCATCTTATTTTCTGGAATGAGACATGGCTAGGAAGATATAACACCGAGCAATTTGAATTGAACAGCTCAATAAATAATGATGATACGTTTTTTGTAAATCCACATTCTATAAATGATCTTGAGTGGAAAAAGACCCTACAGAGACTCGAAAGTGTCTTTTATAGTTGGAATAGGGCACTTGAGGAAAGCGCAGATCTCAAACTAATATCAGAAATCCCCTCATATTTCAATGCTCCATGGTGGGGAGTAGTATCAAATTTATGTATTCATAATGCATATCATATTGGACAAATAATGCTTCTCAAAAAACAATTGCTAAGTTTAAGTCAAGAAAACGATTGAACGTTTTTCAACGGAGTCGGTTCCTTCGGATAACAACATATCAACGTTTCGGGCCATTCGGCCCTCGGTCCGGCAGAGTCCGAAGTAAACTCGACGAGGCATTTCAGCAGCGAGGAAGCATATTCAGCCGAACACATCCCTCCACCTAACCGCATCGCGGCTGGTCACTTCGTGACCTTAAGCTGGGGGGACGTCGTGAATACAAGAACGTTAT
Source organism: Paenibacillus dendrobii (assembly GCF_009807035.1). Classification (GTDB taxonomy): domain Bacteria; phylum Bacillota; class Bacilli; order Paenibacillales; family Paenibacillaceae; genus Paenibacillus_AQ; species Paenibacillus_AQ dendrobii. Next base: position 634,910 of record NZ_WUBI01000001.1, on the reverse strand, counting down.
AGGTAATCAGCGCAATAATATTAGTTTGCTCTTTGAGCTTACTTGAAAAAAGGAGGGGTTTGAATTGAAGGAATTAATTAAGGAATACGCCTTAGGATACACAATGCTTCGGGATGCCATCGAAGGTTTAACAGAGGAGGAGCTTCATTACAATCCTGCTCCGGATAAATGGAGCATTCATCAGATCCTCATACATGTGACAGATTCAGAGATCTCGTCAACATCACGACTTAAAAAAGTCTTGGCGGAAGATGAACCGACTCTGATTTCATTTGATCAAGACGCATGGGCGAATACCTTGGGGTATGATTTATTGGACCGCGAACAGTATCTTCTTCTGTTCAAATTGCTGCGTTCCAGTATGCAGACAATCCTAGACAATCTAACTAGTGAACAAAATGAGCGAGTGGGGGTATATCCTGATCAGGAGCGGTTCACATTCAAGCAATTGCTGGAATTCCGCGTCGAACATGTCCGTGGCCACCTTGCTCAAATTGAAAGGGTAAAGAAGGCATATCAAGAGAATCAAAGAACCAAGTAACCTAATAAATTAGGTGTACGATAGTCGAATCGTATAAGTATCTCGAAGAAGGTACTGACATCCTATAACAATGTATTCACGCCGGCTGAAGCCGCCCTTAGTCCGCCCGAAGCATTTCGAGAAGCTAGATCTCAGGCGGACAACCCTGCACCGACTACGCGCGTCGCACCCCGCACCTGGCGATGTCTTAAGTCGGTGAGGGTTCGTGAATACGGTAACGTTATCTGAAAGAACTGCAAACAAATGATATGGAAGAAGAGATTACATGGACGTTAGTAAGTTATTTTCAGAATCACCCATTTTTGAAACGGATAGACTTTATCTAAGAAGATTGAGTTTAGAGGATGCTGGTGATTATTTTAATTTTGCTTCTAACCCACAGGTTACAATTTATACGATATGGGAAACACATCAGTCCATCAATGATTCTACTCATTTCATTAAATACATTTTGAAGAAATATGAATCAAGAGAAGCTTATCATTGGGGAATAGTCGATAAGACATCAAATAGGATAATCGGGAGAACTGGATTTATTAGCTGGGATGTGGCTCATCAGAGAGCTGAAATTGGGTTTGCTCTCTCGTGCGATTTTTGGAATAAAGGAATTATTACTGAAGCGAACAATCAAATTATTCAGTATGGATTTATGAGTCTAAATTTGAATAGGATTGAAGGTAGATGTAATTTTGACAATATTGGATCTGGACGAGCAATGGAGAAGGTGGGAATGATTGAGGAAGGAATATTAAGAGATCAGCTAAAGATCAAGGGGAAGTTTGTAGATCAGAAGATGTATTCAATATTAAAGCGAGATTCTATAAGTTGATTCGAACAAGGCAGCCCCATCAGATATCACCGTATTCACGCTGTGTGGCTGACGACCCGTTCCCTCAACCCGAGCTTGATTCAGCTAACGGGCAGGATAGCGTGGCGTGCTAATTCGTGTTGACCATTTCCTATACCCCTAATATAATATTCCGCAAGTCACCAACACAGATCCAGACAAGAAAGGAGTGAGTAATTTGAAACCTACCCTTTCAGCAGACCTTGAAAGAATACTGAATAGACTTGAGAAATCTGATTTGATAACTCTCCTTACAGAACGGATTTCTAGCAGCGATCTAAATACACTTCTTTTGAAGGTATTTAATGAGAAGGTTAGAAAATCTTCTCCGAATGACCTACTTAAGAGATACACAGAAAATCGGTTTGTTCATCCAGCAAATGTAGAACCGCTTCAACTAAAACAATTGGAGATGGATATTCTGAAAGTAGCTGTTAACCAGGGTGTATCCCCACTCCAGTTGTCACCTGTTGCCCCATTAGGCTCTACCTCAGTAGTAGGTACAGTCGATCAAAATAAGGTCATTTCGGCACTTCGGGGGACGGAAGTTGTTTCAGATGCGACGAATCTTATCGCGTTACATATCGCTGATCTGATTAAATACCATAAATCCTCAAGAGAGGATTACATGCGATTTTGTACTACCCATAGACATGTACGAGCACAGTATTTTGGTGATTCTCCAGGAATGCTCGCTCATTTTCACTTATTCTGTATGGTGACCTCTGGAGTTGACCAAGGATCTTACGATTTCGAGAAAAAATCATTGTGGGAGCACATAGAAATTTACCGAACGATTTTCAAATCACTCTTCAATTCCAAAATCGAGGTTATTTTTAGTGAGCGAGGTGGATATAAAGATAGCGCGGGTTTAGTATCAAGAATCACTGATTATGGTGAAAGTTTTGAATTAAATGATGTGGTCATTAGTACAGGTTCTCCTCAAAAGGAAAATCAATACTATAAGGGTCTGCAATTCACTATAAAGACAGTTATCGAGGATAAAGAGTATTACATTGGTGATGGAGGCTTTGTAGACTGGACACAAAAAATGCTCGGAACTAAGAAGGAGCGATTATTGATCAGCGCAATTGGATTGGATCGACTATTGGTTTGATATTCTACTTATTTTGCTCGATTGGCGTTTCGCTAATGGTCAGTTTTGTTGAACAAGTTTAAATTTAACATTTTAAAGTGAGAGCATTTCTTTGTAATGAGAAATGCTCTTTGTTTTTTGATTTTAAAAATGAGATATTCCATTATCAATAAAAATATAATTAATAGCAATACTAATTTATTGTAAAACAATAAATCGTGTGTTAAAGTCATTTTATAATTAAATTAGTGGGGTGCTCTTTATGAAACGGGGAACAACATTCTTTTTGAAGATGGCTGTTATTCTTATTGGAATCCCAATTCTTGCTTTGTGCGTTTTTTTAGTGCCTAAAATCGGGAGTTTTGCTGGAGAATTATATCCAGATATCGCTTATATGAAATCTCTCGTTTTAATCGATATGTACGCGGCAGCCATACCTTTTTACTTAGCTCTGTATCAAGCATTTAAACTTTTAAGCTATATTGATAAGAACCAAGCATTCTCGGAATTATCCATTATGGCTTTAAAGAATATAAAATACTGTGCCATCACAATCAGTACCTTGTACCTGCTAGGTATGCCACTCTACTATCTCATGGCGCAGAAGATTGACCCTCCAAGTTTCATACCAATGGGATTGGTCATTATTTTCGCCTCTATGGTGATCGCCGTTTTTGCTGCTGTTCTCCAAAGTCTTTTACAAGAAGCTATTAATATTAAATCAGAAAATGCTTTAACGATCTGAGGTGATTATTATGGCGATTATCATTAATGTTGATGTGATGTTGGCAAAAAGGAAAATGAGTGTAACAGAACTGTCGGAGCGGGTTGGAATTACTATGGCGAATCTTTCCATTCTGAAAAACGGGAAAGCAAAAGCGGTTCGTTTTTCAACATTAGAAGCGATATGTAAGGCTTTGAATTGTCAGCCGGGTGATATTCTGGAGTATAAAAGCGACGAAGACACTAAATAATAACAGACAACAAATTTATTAAACTAACGGGGCACTAGAGCTTAATAAAAAAAATACAACGCGGTTGCCGGCATGGATCGGCAGCCGCGTTGTGCTATCGGGTAGGTTAAAGCAATGAGTTACTTGCGATCTTCATGGTATAATAAAGCAAATTTAATCAACTAATTTCTTGGAGGGATCACATTATGACAATCAACAGGAAGGGGCAATTAACTGAGATTCAAATCGAGGGTCGTGATATTCTTTTGAGATATGCTCAGGAGTCCGACCTGAATAATTACCTTACTTTTTTACATGATCCTGAGATGAATCGGCTAACGGGCTCACAAATAGAAATCACCCGTGATGAAATTGCCGCATGGATTAAGAAAATCAGTGTCATAAATAACGATCGTGTTGATTTTATGATCTTATTAAAAAGTACAAACGAGCTGTTAGGCGAGGTCGTGTTAAACGAAATCGATTCAATCAACCGGAGTGCAAATATCCGTATCGGAATTCAAGGCAATAACCATCGCGGTAAAGGCTACGGTACGGAAGCTATGATTCAAATGCTCCGGTATGGATTTAACACACTAAAGCTGCATCGAATTCATTTAGGCGTTTATACTTTTAACCCACGAGCGATCCATGTCTACGAGAAGATCGGATTTAAACGAGAAGGGTTACAACGAGATGCATTATATATAGATGAAAAGTTTCATGATATGATCTCGATGGCTATTCTCCAAGATGAATTCCGATTATTACATGAGCCGTTACGCTAACAGGGAACGTTAGTAGGTGGGCATTGAATTTAACTGTAATAAGTTCAACTGTCGGTTGAGTATTTTCAAACATTCAATTGTTAGGTTATTGTTCCTTTTCTTTATCATTAATACAATTAGTGTTAAAGAAGGAGTGGTTATTAGGATGAAAGAAATCTTGGCTAGAAATATAAGCAGGTATCGCAAGGAAAGTGAGTTAACTCAGGAGGAGTTGGCTGGGAAGTTAGGTGTCTCTTTTCAAGCAATTTCAAAGTGGGAAAACATTCAGACCATGCCTGATATAACTCTTTTGCCAGAGATATCAAGAATTTTAAATGTGAGCATAGATAAGCTTCTTGGTTATAGCTCTCAAGAAAAATATACAACCATTTATGAAAAAGAGTATAAGCGTTCCGATTATTACTGGGGATTTGAGCCTAATTCAGTGTGTTACAAAGTGATTCAATTAATGCCTCCAAACAAGCAAATTAAGTTATTGGATATAGGTTGTGGTGAAGGTAAGGATGCTGTCTTTTTTGCGAGAAACGGGTATGATGTATCCGCCTTTGACGTATCTAGTGCAGGGGTTGAAAAAACACAAAACCTTGCCGAGAAAGTTGGTGTAAAGGTTAATGTTTTCCAAGCGGATGTGTTGGATTTTAGACTAAACTCATATTATGACATCATCTACTCGAGTGGTGTTCTTCACTATATTAAACCTGAATATCGTAGTGAGATATTCGACAATTATAAAGAGTTTACTAATAAGAATGGATTACATATTTTAAATGTGTTCGTTGATAAGCCTTTTATTGCACCTCCACCTGAAAATGAGCCGAATGCATATAGATGGCATTCTGGTGAGTTACTCTCGTATTATAATGATTGGTTTTTCCAAGACAGTTCAGAAGTGGTGTTTGATTGTAATTCGTCAAGCATCCCTCATCAACATGCAATGACTAAGATTATTGCCAAAAAAGTTTAATAACTTAACGGAGGATAATTCAATTTGTGAAATAAAACGTTATGTTAACTGCCTAATGACACAATTGTGACCCCATTACGAAATGTGATTCCATTGTAGGATTTTGACGCAAAATTGGGTACATTGTGGAGGAGACGATAACGAAGCGTACATACACGAGATACCATCCTTCCAAATAATAAGTGATACAATACCGAACGTATTATTTTGGGTAGCCAAAATATTAATCCCTTTACTTAAACGATGATCGAGGCGTATAATCCGTTAAGACATCGGAGTGGGGAAGAGGGAAATTGCTTATGAACAATGGGTTGGTCAATGCTATTATCGCGTATATCATGTGGGGGGTTCTCCCGCTTTATTGGAAGTTGTTTAACGATGTGCCGGCAGGTGAGATTCTGTCACATCGGGTTGTCTGGTCGTTCGTCTTCATGGGTATTCTCGTCGCCGTCCAGCGGCGCTGGGGGGACATGAAGCGGATTGTGTCTAGCCGCTCGCTCCTGCTGTCGCTCACCGCTAGCGGACTGCTGATTGCTGCAAATTGGCTCATCTTCATCTGGGCGGTCAACAACGACCATGTCGTCGAGACAAGTCTCGGCTATTATTTGAACCCGTTGCTGAACGTGCTGCTTGCGGTTGTCTTCCTTCGTGAGAAGCCGAACCGCGGCCAATGGCTCGCGATTGCCATCGCTGGCGCCGCGGTGCTCATCATCGCCATCGACTACGGACGCTTCCCATGGATCTCAATCTCACTGGCCGCGACGTTTGGCTTGTACGGCCTCGCGAAGAAGAAGATCGGACAAGACGCTTCTGTAGGCTTGCTGTCGGAGACGGCTGTAGTCCTGCCAGTTGCGCTCGGCTACTGGATCTATTTGGCCGCCGTGGGAAAGACGACGGCATGGACGCTACCTGCTTCCACGTTCGTCGAACTGCTTCTTTCCGGCGTGGTAACAGCGTTACCGCTGCTTTTCTTTGCGCGAGCGGCCGCCCGGATGTCGCTGTCCACGCTCGGCTTCGTACAATACATCGGGCCGACGATCATGCTGTTACTGAGCGTATTCGTGTTCAAAGAATCGGTCTCACCGGTTCTTCTCATCGGCTTCGCGCTTATCTGGGCAGCGCTTGTCGTATACGCTGCAGCATCGGTTCGCGGCACGAAACTCGCGAAGGCGCGCTGACGGCAAACACGTCCGCCCGGTACCGTCATATCAGCCATTTCCTTCCGATGGGGAGGAGATGGCTGTTTTCTGTTTGGGGTTAAGCTAACGGACAGGATAGTTGAAATGGAAGAGGAACTAGTACCTAATTAGTCGAATGTTATTTAGGTATGTTTTAGAGAGGAGGATTTAATATGCACTTTCACTGTTATAGAAAGCCGATAAGAATCCGCCAACTTCCTCAAAATTAAAATTTGAGGAGGGTAAATATGAAAGTTAATGATAATTATCTAAAAGAACAATTAAAACATGTTTATTGGCTAAATGGTGGTTGTTGCGCGGGCAAAACCACAATGACTAAGAAATTTATTAAGGAGTTAGGATTCCAAACCCTTGAAGATAATGTCTTAAAATATAGACCATTTACTAATCCTGTTCTATACCCTGCCCTTCAATATCCTCATCCTGGTTTGGACTGGGACAAATGGTTTAATAAACCCAATGATGAACATTGTGAATGGCTTTTTCAAATTGTTGAAGAATTGATGGAGTTTTTTGTTATCGATTTGTTGAAAATGCCTACCGATTCACCAATCATCATAGATTTAGGAGTAATGCCCGAACACATATTACCCTTTATTCCTAAAGAAAGAATGATATGTCTCTATACGTCTGAGGAAGAAATAGAAAAGCTATATTTCTTCAGGGAAGACCATAAGATGATTTTGGATGTTATTAACCTTACAGCTAATCCAGCGGAAACAATCAAAAATGGAAACAAAAACATGGTAAAGTTTTCTCGTGATGTTAGAAATGCCTGTGTTAAAAATGGTATTAAGACCATTGAAAGAACAACCAGTTTAAGTGTTGAAGAACAATTTAGACTAGTTCGTCAGCATTTTGGATTATAAGTAAATTCAACCAGTAGAGGTATCATGTGCAGGCTGCCAAATAGGCGGCCTGTTGTACTAACGGGCAGGATAGTTTAAAGCTGACGATTAACCGTATGGCCATACGAAGACAAAAAAAGCGCTGGCTCATGATATTATCATGGAACCGGCGCTTTTTTGATCGTTTCTACATATGCGTTGAAATGGAGCTGCTTTAACAACCGTTCCAAGAGACTACTTGTCCCATTTTGTACCGTGGGATTACGGCTGGTTGGTATTCAGGAAGCGCGTGTCAAATGCGACGAGCCGTTCGCTCTATACCATCAGCGGTTACTTTGTACAGTTGGTGCGGCAGGTCGTGTCCCATGCCATCAATTAACATTAGCTCGGCGCCCGGGATGACAAAAGCAGTGTCCTCGCCACACGCCGGGACGAACAGGGGATCGTCCATCCCATGAATGACAAGTGCGGGTACTTTTATGGTCGCCAGCCGCGGACGACGGTCACCGGAGACAGCGATCGCAGCAATTTGTCGTCCGACACTGCCTGGATCGTAGGCTCGCTGGACTTCTTCCAGAATGAGTGCCCGATAAGCGTCTTCTTCAAACGGATAGCCAGTGCCGGCGATGCGTTTGGCAAAAGAGAGGCTATGCGCCAAAAATCCTGTTTCATCCTCAAAGGGATTCGGCGCCGGTGTAGTCATCATCGCCATGACATCCGGGGAAGCTTGCGGAAGGGTGGGATTACCGGAACTAGACATAATGGAGGTGAGTGATAACACCCGTTCAGGGTACTCACTGGCTGCAATTTGGGCGATCATTCCGCCCATTGATCTGCCAACGAAATGTGCCCGGTCAATTGAAAGGGCGTCGAGCAGTCCGATAGTGTCGCTTGCCATGTCATCGATAGTGTAAGGGATGTCCGGTTGCTGTCCCGACATGAGAGCAGACGCTAATGCATCAAAATCCAGCGTCCGATAATGGCTAAAGTGTGTCGAGCAACCTACATCGCGATTGTCAAAGCGGATCACCCGAAAGCCCCGCGCCGCCAATATTTCACAAAACGGAACCGTCCATCGGATCATCTGGGTTCCAAGCCCGGCGATTAGGATAATAGCCTCGTCTTTTTCGTTACCGAAACTATCATAGGCTAACTCAACACCGTTGACTTTCAGAATGCTCATGATCATGTTCTCCTTGAATTAATTTGGTATCGGAAGTGCTGTTATAGGCAGAAGGCGTGAATCTTCGATCGCTGCAGACCGATGTTCGATAAGAAACTCTCCGCCATCGCCAAGAAACATGATTTCTCCTCCGCTTTCACGGAGATAGGGGAGGGTATGTCATATCCTTTCATTCATACGTTCTCTTCAGAGAATGCATTGACGGCTAATTTTTTGACATGGTTTCTGATATCAGGTGCCCAGTCATCGATGAAATGGTTAAAACGATCCAAATCACCAGCATACAATGCCCGCAGAGCTTCTTCGTATTGATGGAAGTCCCCGGCCATAGCCGTCATGAAGTTATATGTTGCTTCTTGTGACTCTCGGATTGTGCTCTGTTGTTCTCCAGCACGGCGAGCTTCATCAATAAGTTTTCGTAATGTTACCGAAGCCCCTCCAGGTTGACTCTTGAGCCATTCCCAATGCCGTGGCAATAACGTAACCTCTCCGGATACAACCCCCAGCTTGGGTCGTCCGACCCGCCGTGTAGTCTGGTGATTCACTTCTGTGCCGGATGAGTCATCAAACTGTTCTCCTAATCGTTTGAGCACCTCATCTGTCTTCCCACGAAAATCAATATCTATTGGTTTCCCCGTGGAATCGTCAAATATAAGCAGTTGTGTGAGGTCTCTGTCACTCAGAGCATCCTTCACAGTCGTAACAACATGCTGTAACGAACCACTGGCGACGACTTCCACACCCAAAAATGCCGTGCAGTAAAAGCGTGTTAGGGCATTACTCATGCTGACCTCCTTTCCTGCTCGCCCCAATTATACCCGGGTAAAATTAAAAAATCAATATTACCCGGGTAAAATATATTTTCCCGTTCGTTATGGAGGGAATAAATGCAAACGACACGGCCTAAGAGGAACCGCGCTGTTGAAGGCGGAACTACGACAAACAGTATATAACACTTGAAAACAGTAATATACTGTTATACACTGTTATTGCGCAGGAGGGATTTAAAAATTGAATATTATTATAAATAATTCATTAATGGTTCCTATTTACGAGCAAATTGTGGACCAAATTAAAACCTTGATTCGTAATGGCGACCTGAAACAAAATGACATTTTGCCGTCTGTTCGTTCTCTGTCAAAATCACTAAAAATCAGTGCTTTGACTGTCAAGAAAGCCTACGATAACTTGGAAGCCGAAGGATTTACTGTAACAGTTCATGGCAAAGGAACATATGTAGCGGAAACTAATACGGAACTTTTGTTGGAAGAACAAAAAAAAGAAATCGAAGCCGATTTGGAAATGGCTATTCAAAAAGGCAGAAGATTTGGAATAAGTGATGAAGATATTAAGAGCCTATTTGAATTGATTTTGGAGGGTTGATTTATGTTGAAAATTGAACATTTAAGAAAAAATTATGATTCTTTTTCATTAGACTGTTCACTTGAAATTATGCAAGGTTGTGTAACGGGTTTAATCGGTCAAAATGGTGCAGGAAAGAGTACAACTTTCAAGGCAATCTTGGGGTTGATTTCTATCGATGGCGGAACAATCAGTATATTAGGAAAAGATTCACAAGAGTTTGGTGCAAAAGATAAACAAAATTTAGGAGTTGTTTTATCTGATTCAGGTTTTAGCGGATATTTAACAATCAATGACATTATTCCAGTCTTAGATCATCTGTATGGGAATTTTGATAAGCCTTTCTTTGTAGAACAAGTACAAAGATTTCAATTGCCACGACACAAAAAAATCAAAGAGTTTTCAACGGGTATGAAAGCAAAATTGAAAGTCTTGGCAGCGATTTCTCATGATGCTAAATTGCTGATACTAGATGAGCCAACAGCAGGACTTGATGTAATTGCCAGAGATGAGTTGTTAGAAATGTTAAGAGAGTTCATGGAAAAAGATGAAGAACGTTCTATTTTAATCAGTTCTCACATTTCTAGCGATTTAGAAACTCTGTGCGATGACCTTTATATGATTCATAATGGAAAAATAATCATGCACGAAGATACAGATGTTTTATTAAGTGATTACGCTTTGATAAAAGTAGACCATAAACAATATGAAAACATGGACAAACAATATATTTTACGATACAAGAAAGAAAGTTATGGATATAGCTGTTTAACAAATCAGAAACCATACTATATGGAAAACTATCCACAGATAGCGATTGAAAAAGGAAATATTGATGAAGTAATTACAATGATGATCAGAGGTAAAGAATTATGATAGGATTATTGATAAAAGACTTCAAACTAATGCAAGCACAAAAAAATTTCTTTATTTGTATATTTGCAATAGCGATAGTTATGGCTATGTTTATTGAAGATTCATCTTTCATTGTTGGATTTATGACGTTTATCGGCTTGATGTTTACATTAAGTACGATTAGTTATGATGAATTTGATAACGGTAATGCTTTTATGTTCTCATTGCCAATCACTAGAAAAGACTACATTGTAGAGAAATATGGTTTTGGTCTTGTTGTTGGTGGAGGTTCATGGCTATTGGCAACGATGATTTCAGTAGTTGTAGAAGTGATGAAAAATTCAGATTTTTCATTAGATACTATAATGAGTGCCCTTACGATGTTGCCTGTAATGTTGATTATATTGGCTGTTTTACTTCCATTCCAGTTGAAATTTGGTGGAGAAAAAGCCAAAGTAGCTATCATAGGCGCTTTTGGGGTAGTGTTTATTATTGGTATCATCATAGTTAAGATTGCTAACTTACTAAACATTGATTTGATTTCATTTTTTAATAACCTGCCAGTAATAAGTGTGGGAATGTTGATTGTGTTAGCAGTAGGTATTCCAATTATCTTATTACTTCTTTCTGCTAAAATCAGCTTATCTGTTATGAATAAGAAAGAATTTTAACTAAGTCCCATTGAAAGTCGCTATTTTAGCGACTTTATTCTCGGAATTAGGCTACTACCGGGCGACTACAGCGCAGGTGGCGAAAAGGGCGAACATCTCCCAGCCTTATGTATTCCGGTTCTTCGCGACAAAGGAGCAGCTCCTGTTGGCAGCAATTGAGGTGTCCTGGACCCGGGTCATTGAATCGTTCCGTAAAATTGTGGAGACGGCACCTTCTGAAACGCTTGAGGAGGAGTTGATCCAAGAGTACGAAGGCATCCAGATGAAATACCAGAACGAGATGTTCTTGCAGTTACAAGCGCAGAGCATTCGGGAGGAAGCTATTCAAGAGACGATGCGTGACGGGTTTAAGCAAGTACGAGAGATGGTGCTTATGGCTTTTTACAATGCAGGCATTGTAAACCCCGAAGAACGTACCATGCTGTTCCTCGCACGTGGAATGCTGTGCAATGTCGCAGTGGCTATCCAAATGCCGGAATTGATGAAACAGTGAGCGAGAAATTTGTTATAGATATTTAATATTCAATAGTTAGTGATTGATCGATTAGTGTTATACGGATTATTCTGAAGCGCTGAAGTGGAAATGTCTTGGGAAAGTAGAAAGAAATCACTTCAGTTCTAATAAATATGCCTGTCTCAAAGTTACCTTATGAGACAGGCTGTTCTTACAAGTTTCTTACAATGATACAAAAAAATTCTGATTCCCCCTTGAACCTTACGTAACGTAATGATTTATACTGAACGTAACAGCAGGACAAACACAGGACAACGGCCAAAAGTCGAACAAGACCAATTCGAAAACGGAGGAGAAATAAACATGAGAAAACTCGTATTGTTCATGCATGTGTCGCTGGACGGGTATGCGTCGGATTCGAACGGAGGACTAGATTGGATTCCGTATAACGAGGAAATCGAGAAGTACGCCGAGGAGGTCGTAGCCGAAGTCGGCTCTCCCGTATACGGACGCACGACATATCGGATGATGGAGAGCCACTGGCCTACGGTGCTGGACAATCCGGATGCGTCGAAGCACGATATGGAGCATGCCAAATGGGTGCAGGATGTTAAGAAGATCGTCATTTCCAGCACGATGGACAAGGCGGAATGGAACAATACGATGCTGATCAAGGACAATATCGCAGAGGAAATCAAGGCGCTCAAGGAGCAGCCTGGCAAAAATCTCGTTATCTTCGGCAGCCCGGGGGCTGCGAAGACGCTGCTTGAGCTCGGCCTGATCGACGAATTTCTACTGACGATCTGTCCGGTCGTCCTGGGCGGTGGAAAATCGGTATTCGACGGCGGCGTCGAGAAAATCAAGCTCAAGCTGCTGTCCAGCCGAACGTTCAAGTCGGGCATTATCGCGACCCGCTATGAGTTGGAGAAATAGTCGTGCTGTACAAGGTGTTCCGCTCTAACGGGGAACAATTGCTTCAAATACAAGACGGTAGCCGCCAAGAAGCGTGGCTGCCGTCTTTATTTAGATATAGAGCAGGTTAGTTCCAATATGTGGTATAGTATTTATCGTTTGGCTTCCTGATCAGAAGTGCCCGGAGATTTCACTCATGACGCCTTGTCCGAAAATTAATCAGAATAATTACGAATAAAAAAGCACACATCCACGAAGCAGGGATGTGCGCTTTTTGAAGTCAAACATGAGTACTAAACATATCGAACCTGATACGAAGTGATTTCCTTTACAACTTCATCCATTTTTCTTTGAAAAAAAGCGAGAAAACACGAATCGTGATGATCTTGAGCATCATATAGACCGGAATGATAATAATCATAGCGATGATTCCCCCGATATTGCCAGCAGCGAGCACAAGGATTACGGTTGTTAAAGGGTGTATGTCCAGCTTTTTTCCGAATACGTAAGGAGCGATCAGATTATCTTGAACTTGCTGGGCAACGAGAATAATCACAAGCGACCATAAGGCCGTCGCCGGCGATTGTGTCAGCCCGACGATGAGAATCGGCACCGATGAAAGGATGGCTCCAATAAAGGGAATAAAGTTTGCTATAACCGATACGGCTGTCAGCAAGAATGCATAGGGCAGACCAATGATCAGGAAACCGATATACATCAAGACGCCCAATGAAATATTCACGATCACCCGTCCGACAATAAATCCGCTTAACATACGGTCAATGCTTGAGATAATCTCGCGGGAATCTTTCTGATAGCGGATCGGCGTTGCGCGTACAAGTAATTCTCCGAACCTTTCCCCTTCCTTGAGCATGAAGAATAGGAGGATCGGAAAAGTAAACAGGATGACCGCAAAATTAGATATGAAAGAAAATAGTCCTCCTACATAATTCGACAGGAATGAAAATCCTTTATTTAAATAGTCCGTGATCGTAGACGGTCCATGCTTATCAGCGGACGAAAACAAGGAAGAGAGGAACCCGTTCTTCTCCAGCTTATTGAGCTGTTCTCCGACTGCATTCAGAAGATTGGGGACATTATCAAGGAAGCTGGTCAATTGCCCATAAAGCAAAGGCCATTGGCTAAAAATGAACCAAACCAGTGCTGCGGAAAAAATCACATAAATAATCAAAATCGCAGGGGTCCGGTTGACCTTGAATTTTCCCATGAGTTGAACCAGCGGTCTAAGAAGATAGTAAAAAAATACGGAGAGTAGCAGCGGGATCGCTACAACCTGAACGAGCACGAGGACCGGACGAAATACAAAACCTACCTTGTACAATAGAAAGATGATCAAGAGCAGCAAAGCGATGAACATTCCAAAACGCAATGCTTTGTTTGTTGTGAACAAATTTATTTCCCTCCAATTTGAAAACTCCCCCCGGCATAATACGACGACGGAATCCAGCCTACTGTCTATTTCTACAGCAGTTATTTGATGATGCCTTCTGCTTTTTACGTCGCTTATAGGATAGTGTTTCATTTTTATTTACATCGCGAGATGATGTTCTTAAGCTTGTGGCAGAAGAGGCACTTGTTTATTGTTATACAACATATGGATCTGGTTTGAATGACAGACTCATTCTTTAAAATAGGGCGTAATCCCTCTTGAATATAGGTTCTCCACTAACTTAAAAAATTCTTCTGACGATAAATCCTTTTGACGCTGGAGCCAAAGACGAAATAAAGATAGGGAAGTTGTCAGGTAAAACTCAATGAAGTATGGCGTTAAGGAATCGTTTTGCGGAACGTTTAATTCTAATTGATTCAAAGTGATTTCTTTTTTTAAGCGTTTTAGAAAACGGGAACTTCCATAATCACCCAAAAGGGCATGAAGAACCAGGAGATGTTCTCTTTTGTCCAGACAATAAAGCGTATCTTGAACCATATTCATCGATAGCTCTCTATTCGCCATTTCTTTTTTCATGTTATTTAATAAGTCATTTTCAACAGAGTCTAACAATTCGTAAATGTCAGTAAAGTATTGATAAAAGGTACTGCGGTTAAATCCTGACTTGTTTGAAATTTCCTGAACCGAAATTTTCTCAATCGGCTTTTGGCTATATAACTCACAAAAAACTTCTACAAACTTTTGTCTTGTTTTCTCCGTTATTTGGGGTTGCTTTTGCATGTTTCCCTCCTGCTAGCGAATAAGAATATCATCCGACAAATCATGAAAAACTGATGGTTGATCAAGGATTAATAAAAATTTACAATCACATCATACAACATGTTGTCGGATAATCAAAAGGAAATGTTAATAAGTAGGGGTGGTTTATATGTCAGCAAAACAAGATAGAATTTTAATTTTTGGTGCAGGTGTCATCGGAAGCATGTACGCAATGAAGCTTATTGAAGCAGGGTTTGATGTTACCCTGTTTGCACATTCGAATAGATTTAAATCATTAAGAGAAAATGGCCTGCAATATATAGAAAAAGGTACAGTTAGATCGATACAAGTGAATGTCATTGATACGCTCGAAGATGACGATGTATACGATTTTATTTTCGTTACCGTTCGTTATGATCGATCCGAATCAGCGTTGTTAGCGCTGAAAGATAATCAAAGCAAAAATATAGTTACGATGACTAGTAATTCAATTGGATTTTCTTCGTGGCTGGATATCGTAGGGGATAGACTTTTACCAGCTTTTCCCGGCTTCGGCGGACAGATTAAAGATGGAGTATTGCATGCTCGATTTCTACCAAAGTTTATAGCGGCAACTGCATTTGGAGAAATGAATGGTGTAGTAACAGAACGCATAGAAAATCTCGCAATATTATTTAAAACAGCAAAACTTCCTTACGTTATTAAAAAGGATATGCAAGCGTATCTAATCACACATTCCGTATCAGACATTGCCATGTTGAGCATTTTGCATTCTGAGAATAAGATAATTGACAAAAAAATAGCCAGAACCAGAAAGACGGCACGCAAAATAACAGTCACTTTAAAAGCGTATCTAAGGGCAATACAAAAAGCCGGCGTTTCAATTGATCCACCCATGCTTAAAATGGTGCCTAAATTCCCAAACTTATTTTTGGATCTTTTCTTTATGACATGGCTACGAACTAAAATGGTTAGGGATATGATGTTGCCGGATTACGCGAATAATGCTAACAATGAGATTGTGCAGCTGAGTAATGATTTAATGAAATTTTTAAGTCAACATGATATCAAATCGGAAATCCTTGACTAAAAATATCCGATCAATTTAAAAACAACCTGGTATTATCACATTGACCGTGATGATACCAGGTTGTTTTTTCATTTCAAGATGACTCGTTATTTGTAACTTGTCTTCGATAGTTTTGCGGTACTACGCCCATCTGTTTGCGAAAAATGGATGAAAAATAACTGGAACTTTGAAAACCGCAGGCAAGCGCAATTTCACTTATGGATCTTCGTGTTTCTTTTAACATTTCGCAACTTTTTTGGAGGCGGTATTGAGTGACATAGTTGTTTGGCGTCTGGCCTACATACTTGTTAAATAATGTACAACAACGGCTTCGGCAAACAGCTCCTGCAGCTGCAATCTCCTCAAGTGTCATTTTTTGATCATAGTTTTGATGAATGAAACGAGTCATTTCCTGAACATGCGTTAATACTCCAGGTTGCCCAGGAATGGGTTGCAAATGATCCCCTATAGTAGCACACAAAGATAAAGCTTGTGATGCCAGACGAAGTGGATTGGGGGGAGTGTGGTTATTGTACATTTCCTGATAGATTTCTTGAATGGACAGTAATACGCTTTGTTGCCAATCCATCTGATGTGTAAGCACAACAAAATCGGCCATCATCAGACTAAACTTTTCCCCCCAGTATGTTTGTACTATTGAAGTCTTTTCGCCAAGGATCGAGGGATGAATGACGACGACAAGGAAAACACAATCGTTGTGGTCTTCAAGAGAATAACCGTAATGCAGACGTTGGCTATTCACGAAGATCCCATCTCCGTGATGTAATCGAGTGATCCTTCCATTAACAGAGAAGTCCATCGATCCTTTTAATACGTAGATAAACTCCACATCCACATGCCAATGGGCGACTGCTGCAAAATTGTTAAATTGATGAAGGTTTCCCTTTCGGACATACAGCGGTAAATCAGGAAGATTATAATCCAAACGTTCTGATAAATCAGAAAACACCTCTAAATTTTTCGTCAACGAGATCATCCTTAAATATATACGATTTCAACAAAATTATAGCCAATATTAATGGAAATAACAAAGATAGAATCCTATTCTTATATTATGTAAATCAGCAGGAGAGGAGGATATAGTTGAGAAATCGCATACAACTCAAAGAATCCGGGAATCGTGATTTTAATCGAGAGTTAATGACGCTCGTCGTCCCTATTGCATTACAAAATTTAATATCGGCAACCGTGATATCCGTTGATGTATTTATGCTAGGTATGATTAGTCAATCTGCAATGTCAGCAGTATCGCTCGCAGGGCAAATCACTTTTGCATTAACCTTGTTTTACATGGGAATGTCAGCTGGTGCAAGTATTCTGACTGCGCAATACTGGGGTAAGAAGGACTTACATATTATACAGCGTGTTCTCGGTATTGCTTGCATGTTTTCTTTTTGCATCTCCTTTTTGTTTTTCTTGTCTTCTTTTTTTCTTCCCGAGGCACTCATGCATCTATTCACCAATGATCAAGAACTGATTCAATATGGCTCAAGATTTTTACAGATGAATTCCTTTTCTTACCCTGCGATGGGAATATCGCAGATGTATCTCAGTGTGATTAGAAGCATGGAGAATGCCAAACTTAGTGCGTGGATTAGTTCTTTCTGTTTAATTTTAAACATTATGTTCAATGCCGTTTGCATCTTTGTATTATTCCCATCGAAGCCCGATTTGGCCATTTCCGGCGTAGCTCTTGCCACAGTTTTGGCAAGGTTTATTGAACTAGCCTGTTGTATGATTCACTCTGTAACAACTGGGTCCATTCGTTTACGTTTGCCTGTACGTGATGGTATTCAGCGTGATTTATTAAAGGATTTATTAAAATATACTCTACCTATACAGGGGAATTATATTGTATGGGGAGGGGCCCTTACTGCTACAGCTGCAATTATTGGTCATGTGAACTCGGATATGATAGCAGCGAACTCCATAGCATCCGTCGTTAAAAATCTGGCGGTTGTCCTCTGTGGAGGTATAGCGACTGGAGGCTCTGTACTTATTGGAAAGTACTTAGGTCAGGGCGAAATCGAAAAAGCGAAGCATGCGGGCAACAAAATGTGCTTTTATGCCTTACTATTTGGAGTCATTGCAGGCTGCACGATTTTGTTCATGAAACCGCTTGTATACTCCATCGTCCATTTGAATCCTACCGCTCAAAGTTACCTAGATGGCATGCTGTACATTAGTGCGTATTACTGTATAGCCAAATCGGTAAACTCCACAACTATAGCGGGTATATTCACGGCCGGCGGAGATTCCAAATTTGGATTTTGGTGCGATACTGTTGTCATGTGGTTATTTATTTTGCCGCTAAGTTACTTATGTGCTTTTGTTTGGCAAATGCCACCGATCTTATTGTATATCGTCATCAGCCTAGATGAGATCATCAAATTCCCCATTGCTTTTATTCGATACCGTCAGTTTAAGTGGCTTAACAACATAACTAGAAACTTTGCATAAATCCGTTCCTGACCAGGTACTTATGCAATTTAATCTAATAAATACATGTGTCTATAAAGGGGAATGTTCAATGAATATCCAAGAACGAATGGCAAGTAAACAATTATTCACAGATCATGATGCGAATTATCCGAAAGAAGCTGCAGAATTGGAAAAAGCCCGTAAGCGTGGCAAGGCCATATGCTATGAGATTAATAACTTGCATCCGGATGATGTTGAAATGCGCCAAACATTGATGAAACAACTTTTTGGAAGCATTGGAGAAAATGTATGGATGGAGGCGCCAATTCGCATGTCTTATGGTTCGAATACAACGGTAGGAAGTAATGTATATATCAATTTCAATCTAACCGTGGTTGACGATTATAAAGTAACTATAGGTAATGATGTCATGTTTGGCCCAAATGTAACGATTGCTGTAACAAATCATCCTGTACATCCAGAAAAGCGCAAAGAAGGTGGGATGTTTGCTTTACCAGTTGTCATTGAGGATGGGGTGTGGATCGGAAGTGGAGCGATTATTGTACCAGGAGTAACGATTGGCAAAGGGAGTGTAATCGGTGCTGGTAGTGTGGTAACGAAGGATATCCCTGCAAATGTGATAGCTGTGGGCAATCCATGTAGAGTTCTTCGGGAGATAACGGATCATGATAGAGAGTACTACTACAAAGACAAGCGTTTTGATCAAGTTGAATGGTAAGAGAACGTGATCATTCACAAATATGAAAACTTCCGATTACAATATAGCCAGTATTGATATATTCACGAAAAATGTTAAATATTTTTCCAAACACTTTTTAAACGGCTATTAAATATTGGGGCTTATTGTGTCATGGAGTCATAGACACCTTATTGGTGTCTTTTTGTGTTTCTGTAGCTTTTTTCATGCTCAAAAATAGGAGGTAATTAAATGCTGAAGCATTCACTGCTACACTTCGTTATTATCGACGGGGATTAGGGCACAGAAGTCAAACCTAATCATAAAAGCAATCCACGAGGGTGGGCCTGGCGC
The DNA here is from genome assembly GCF_009807035.1 of Paenibacillus dendrobii. Taxonomy (GTDB): domain Bacteria; phylum Bacillota; class Bacilli; order Paenibacillales; family Paenibacillaceae; genus Paenibacillus_AQ; species Paenibacillus_AQ dendrobii. The sequence continues at coordinate 615,505 of NZ_WUBI01000001.1, read as the reverse complement.
ACCTTTTGCTCGGCAATTGAATACAGAACTTTCCCTGGAAATCTTAGTTTTTTACAATGAATGCTTAGTTTTTAACCTTTTCTCGGAAAGGTGTTAAAGATATAATTTTTACACATTATTGAAAGCGTTAACAAATGAATTCGAAAAAACGAAAATAATGAACCATCACAAACGGAGAGGAGGTGAGGAAGCTAACCCTAACGATTTCATAGGAAAAGATGGCAATATTCAGTAAATCGGTAATCTAATATGACACGTTGGAGGAGATCTTATTGATGAGCTTACGTTGGAAGAAGTCTACTATAGCTGCTCTGCTTACCAGTCTCATGTTGTACCCGTTTCTGCTGCTCATAGGTCCGTCACAAGCCGCAGCCGCTGCAGACGAATACGACACGCTGAGGGACAGATGGAACGTATATTTGACGGGAGGAACGGCAATCGATCCATCGGACCCGGAGATTGCAGCGAAGATCAGCCAAATCGAAATGAATGCGAATAATGACTGGTCATCAATGAACAAAAACGCCGGGCGTACCTACTTATGGAGCGACCTGGCGAGCTGGAGCGCGTCCAGCACGATTTCTTCCAACTATGTCCGGTTAAAGGAAATGGCGCTGGCATATGCCACACCTGGATCTTCTCTGAAAGGGAATACGAACCTGGCTGCCGATATTCTGAACGGACTCGACTGGATGTATGCGAACAAATATAACGAAACGAAGGGCGAGACAGGCAACTGGTGGGATTGGGAAATCGGCGTGCCGATGAACCTGACGGATACGATGATTCTGATTTATGACCAAATGTCCGCGGCGCAAAAAGCAAACTACACGAAGGCATTAGACAAGTTCGTTCCTGATCCTACCTATCGTACGAACTCGCCCTCATTCAAGGAAACCGGAGCGAATAGGCTGGATAAGGCGATGATCGTCTCTTTGCGTGGTGTAATCAATAAGACGGATGCCAAGATTGCCCAAGGGCGGGATGCGATTAGCCAGGTTTTGCTGTACGTGCAAAGCGGGGACGGGTTTTACGAGGACGGATCGTTTATCCAGCACGATTATGTTGCCTATACAGGAAGTTACGGTGCCGTTCTGCTTGGAGACATGGCCAAACTATTGTATCTTCTTGGCGGGTCAAGCTGGGACATAACGGATCCGAATATCAATAACGTTATCCGTTGGGTCACGGAAGCATATCAACCTTTTATGTATCAAGGCGCTATGATGGACACGGTCCGGGGACGTGCGGTTTCGCGCGAAGGTTCGCAGGATCATCAGATGGGACGAAGCATCGTAACTTCGCTCGTTATGCTGGCCGACGGCTTGAATGCGCAGGATGCTTCGACAGTACGTCAAATTGCCAAACGTCAAATCCTGTCGGATACGACGTTTACGAGATATACGGAGGGTCTTTCGATCTTCAGTATCAGGGAAATCAAAGCGCTAATGGCCGATTCGTCCATTACTCCAGCCGGCGATATGATCGATACACATGTATTTGCCGGAATGGATCGTGCGGTGCACTTAAGGCCTAATTTCGGTTTAGCGCTTGGGTTGTTCTCTACGCGCATTTCTGCTTTTGAATACGGTAACGGCGAAAATGCCAAGCCGTGGTGGCAGGGCGCAGGAGCCGTCTACTTGTACAATGCCGATCAGACGCAGTTCTCAGGAGCGTATTGGCCTACGGTCGATCCGGTAAGATTGCCTGGCATAACAACGGATGGCTCAATAGGAAGCTTAAGCTCCTACAAATTCAATACATCGAATTGGACGGGAGGATCGACGATTGACGGACCGTACGGCACGGTTGGGATGCAATTTTCGATGTCTAGCAATACGGGCACGCCATTATCCGGCAAAAAGTCATGGTTCCTGTTCGGCGACAAATATGTAGCGCTTGGGGCCGATATTACAAGTAACGGAGGGCGGTCCGTCGAGACGATCGTTGAAAATCGCAAGCTGGATGCAAGCGGGTCGAACACGTTGACGGTGAACGGAACGCCAAAACCGTCAGCCAGCGGTTGGACGGAAACCATGACAGGCGTGCAGTGGGCACATTTGTCCGGCACTGTACCCGGGTCGGACATCGCGTATGTATTCCCAAGTGGGGCCACGGTGAAGGGTCTGAGGGAAACGCGTTCCGGTTCCTGGAAAGATATCAACACAGACGGCAGCAATCAGGTTTTATCTGCGCAATATGCAAGCCTAGCGTTGAATCACGGTATTAATCCTGCGCAAGCTTCCTATGCATATGCCGTCTATCCGGGTGCGACAACAAATGAAGCAGCAGCTTATTCGGCGAACCCTGATTTTACGGTTCTGACAAACACAGGAAGCGTGCAAGCGGTCATGGACACCGCCGATCAGATGGCAGTCGGGGCAAACTTTTGGACAGATTCGGCTCAGACCATTCAAGTAAATGGAGAGGATTACTTAACCAGCAATAAGAAGTCATCCGTAACCGTTGTCGAAAACGGAAATGAGGTGCAAATTGGGGTAGCCGATCCGACGAAAGCAAATGGAGGCACCATTGAAATTGAACTTCACCGCGCGACAGCAGGCGCATTGTTGCTCGACCCTGGCGTTACGGTAAAACAGTTTTATCCAACCACGAAACTAGAGATAAAGACGGCCGGCGCGAACGGGACAACGTTCCTTGCCAAGCTGAGTACGGAATCTTCGCCATCTCCAGCGGCTCCCCAATTGTTAGAAGCCTTGCAAGGCGCGGGTTCAGCCACTTTGAAATGGACCGCAAGCGCCGGTGCGAACGGCTACCGGATTTATTACGGAACAACCCCAGGCAACTATACGAATACAGTGGATATAGCGGCAGTTAGCGGCGACAACCAATATACAGTCAAGGGACTGGCCGACGGAACAACATATTATTTTACTGTTAAAGCAATTAACGGCTCAGGGGAAGAAAGCGCGGCATCTAATGAATTATCGGTAACACTTGCTTACGCCATTTTGCCAGTAGCTGATGTCTATGTCCGCAATGGATCATACGCAAACAGCAACTTCGGCTCATCGGATCAATTGGTTGTCAAAAACGATCCAAACTCCGGTTATTATCGCTATTCTTATCTGAAATTTGATTTATCCGAGCTGCCGCAGCAGGTTGAAAACGCGCAGATCCGCTTGGTTCCGACAAGTATCGGAATTGCAAATACGAAAGGCGTCGCTTACGAAGTAGGCGATCATGCATGGTCGGAAAACAGCGTCACATGGAACAACAAGCCCCCCGCCGGCAGCCTGATTGGAAGCTGGAACGTCCCAGCGGCAGAAACACCGGTGACCTTGGATGTTACCGCACAGGTGAACTCAGCCTTGGCGGGAGATCGGACCCTTGCGCTTCAACTTGCCCAGACGACCAACTATGGCTCGACCGGCTGGGTTATTTACGGCTCCAAGGAGCATGAGAATGCAGCTTATCGGCCGGTGTTGTTGTTCGAAAAATCAGACACCATTCCGCCCGTCACGACGGCTACAATTTCCTCGGCGCAGCCGGACGGACAGAACAATTGGTATGTTCATCCGGTAACGTTAACCTTGAACGCTACGGATGATATGGGTGTGGCCGAAACGGCATACAGTTTAGACAGAGGTGACAAATGGCAGTCTTACACCGAACCCGTTACATTCAGTGAAGACGGGGAGTATGAGATAAGCTATCAATCCAAGGATGATGCGGGTAATGTTGAGCCAGCGCAGACGATTCAATTTCATCTTGATACCAAAGCGCCGCTAATTACGGTTGTTGATCCGGCATCAGGAAGCTACAATGCTGATCAGGAAATCCTGCCGCAATTTACGATAACGGATGATTTGTCTGGCGTTGATCATGCGAAGACAACTCTATTACTCGACGGACAGCCTGTTCAGCAAGGAGTAACTATTCAGCTCTATACTTTGCCGTTGGGAAGCCATTCGTTAGAAATAACGGGCTACGATCTTGCTGGCAATATAGGGAACGCCATCGTGAATTTCCAGCTCACTACGAGCATCGAGTCGTTAAAATCGCTGGTCACCAAATTTAAGGACAACGGGTGGATCGATAACAATGGTATCGCCAACAGTTTGAGCCAAAAACTGAATCATGGCCAATTGAACAGTTTCATCCAAGAGGTGGAGGCTCAAAGTGGCAAACATGTTGTTAGCGATGCGGCGGGTTATTTGCTAAAGAATGCACAAGCATTAAACGAATAAACCATTCGCGAAACGACGAAAAACTGAAATTTGGCATAGGCCCTCCGGCCTGTGCCTTTTCGTGGTGCGCCCGGCATGGGCGATAACTAGGACCCTTTCGCTTACATCTATCTGATCCATAATCGAGTTCAAGGTGATCATTATATCTGTCAAACCCGCTTCCTTCCATGTTTCAGATGGCAAGAGCACGTCAAATCGCGACTCAAAGGCGACATCAGCGATGGCATTTCTTCATGAAATTTGAGCTTGGACGCTGCTTGGCGCGACTTTATAGATAACAAAAGAGTTATGCCGCTCAAAATCGCGATAACGATCGCCGACACTGTCGGTTGCGATATACGCACACTGTATGAATTAATTCCGCAGTACCGATATCAAAATGACAAGAACCCGCACATGGAGCGGGTTCTTGTCATGAAGCAAATCTTGGCTAGTTATTTTTCCATGCAATTTCATTATGCTAACGAGCAGATTAGCGCAATAACTAAGTTGATCTTCATTACTAACGATGGCTTGTATATAATAATCTTTAATCATCGAAAGCCCACATTTCATAATCGAAAGAAGAGAGTCAGAGAGGAGAAGAAGTTGTGAATCTTGAAAGACTTATGGCCATTACGATCTTGTTATTGAATCGAAAACGGGTGCAAGCGCAGGACTTGGCCGACCGATTGGAAGTGTCTTTGCGCACAATTTACCGCGATCTGGATCGATTGAATATGGCGGGTATCCCGATCGTTTCTTATACAGGCGGAGAAGGTGGTTTCGAAATCATGGAGAGCTTTCGCCTGGACAGGCAGATGTTATCCATGGATGAACTCGCCGCGATCACGACTGCTTTGCGTGGCTTTCAATCATCAAAAGCATGTCACGGCGGGAAACTTGACGTATTATTAGAAAAAGTCGGCGCATTAGTGTCGAAAGCAGAGGGGAAGGGCCTCAGCAAGACGGAATCCGTCATGATCGACCTAAACCCTTGGCGAAAGAGTCACGCCGAGAAGTTAAAATATGAAGCATTGAGTAGAGCCATCGAAGAATCCAAGGTGATTGTCTTCACCTACACAAACATGCAGGGAAATGAAACCGAGCGGCGGATTGAACCGATGGGCCTTGTTTTGAAAGGGTACACCTGGTATTTGTGCGGATTCTGCTTACAACGAAACGACTTTCGTAACTTCAGACTTTCGAGGATCCGCGGAATATCAGCGCTTCAAGACAAATTTGAACGACGGGCGATTTCTTTATCTGAATTAAACGAGCAATTGGGCCCAAAGCGCGAAGATAACATGATCGATTTGATTCTCAAATTCAATGGGGATGCAAGAGTTCAAGCCGAAGATCATTTCGACGAGTCCGAAATCGAACGACAGTCCGATGGGTCGTTTATTGTACGCGTGCATTACCCAGACAACGACTGGTTGATTGGCTTTCTGCTCAGTTTTCGAACAGGGGTGTGCGTGGTAGAACCCAAGAGGGTCGCTTCTGCTGTAAAAAAAGCCGCGATAGAAATCAGCGAAATATATCGGGGTTGTTGACAGCCCGTTGTCAACAAGGATGGGTTACCATAGGCTCAAGTTCATTGCTTCAAGCCATGATCCGAACATTGAGGAGGTAATCTGAATGAGTGAGATTGAACAAGACCTTGAGAGCATCGCCAGCAACGATAACGTCGATATCAAGCCTTTTCGAATCCATATTCTTGAGCAATCGATAGACGACTTACATGAGCGCCTAGCACATACCCGCTGGCCTGATGAATTAGACGGAGTTGACCTGAATTCTGGTGTGTCTGTCGACTATCTTGCCGAACTCGGAGAGTATTGGCAGATTGGGTGCGACTGGCGAAAATATGAAGAAGCGTTGAACCGATTTCTGCAATATACAACTACAATTGACGGACAACAAATACACTTCCTCCATGTGCGATCTCCTGAACAAGGCGCCATGCCGTTGATTCTTACCCATGGTTGGCTGGGGTCAATTATCGAATTTATCAATATCATCGGTCCGCTAACCGATCCAAAGGCGCGCTTTAAAGCATCGGGCTATGCCGTTATTCAGGCGACGCGTCCGAAGAGAAAGGGAGTATAAGGTATGCAATTAAAAGGAAAAGTGGTCATTGTAACAGGTGGAGGCAGAGGGATCGGAAAAGCAGCTTGTCTATTATTGGCTGCGCGAGGCGCAACGGTAGTCGTCAACTATTTAAGCAATCACAGAGCGGCGGAGTCAGTCGTATCGAATATTCGTTCGGCCGATGGGGAGGCCATCTCTCTGCAAGCAGATGTACGAAGTCAAGAGCAATTTTCTCAACTCGTTGCTTCAGTGAAAGAGGCTTACGGCCGGATCGATGGATTGGTTTGCAACGCAAATATGAATTTTGCGGCAAAACCTTTCGCTGAAATGACGTGGGAGGAATTTTCGCAAAAACTGAATGATGAGCTCCAAGCTGCCTTCGTAACGACAAAAGCGGTTATTCCGTCCATGATGGAACAGAAGGCAGGTCGAATCATATATATTTCAAGTAGCTTGGGGAAAAATCCGTCGCCGTACATGATCGCGCACGGAACAGCAAAAGGAGGACTAGACAGCTTTTCTTCCTACATCGCTCAAGAGTTCGGTCCTCAAGGCGTTACGGCCAACGTGGTCGCTCCAGGTTTAGTGCAAACCGATGCTACCGCATTTTTGTCGGATACAGACAGGCAAATGATTATTAACTTTACGCCGCTCAGACGTGTCGCGAATCCAGACGATGTGGCAGGGGCTATAGCCTTTCTAATAGGAGACGACTCGCGGTTTGTAACGGGTACATATCTTCCGGTTACTGGCGGTAAATTTTAAGGAGAAACCGAAGAAGCTGAAAGGGCAAGATAGTTGAATAACAAACCATTAATGAGCAGGCTGCGATAGTCTGCTTTTTTTTATCAAACTAATGGGCGGCTTAAGTCTAACAACAGTGGATCACCGTTTGGTTCAGAGTTAAATAAAGGGTATCAACTTTTCACATGGAATAATTAGGAAGATTCCCTTACTATGAATATATAACAATTGGAAAAGAGGTTTTGAATCAATGAATAGCAATGTTATTTGGGGGATAGTATTATTAGCGCTGAGTTTGTTTCTTAAGCCCTTATTGGTGATTGTGGGACTGAATGAAAGGTTGTTCGGATTGTACTGGCAAGGTGAACCTGTGTTTTCATTGAGTCCATTCTTAGTTCGGATTATTCTGGCAGTAATTGGGATAATCATGCTTATCATCGGCGGTATGCAAGTAGCAAAGCAGAAGAATGAATAGTTGAAAGGATAGAGAGCAAGCACAACAATTGTAGATTGACACAAAAGTACCCTTTTCAGAAAAAGTTCTACAGGAAAGAAATCACAACAACCGTACCATTGGTATAAAATTCATATACAAATAATTACATAAATTAAATCCTTATAAGAAGGGGAATGAGCAATATGGCAAATATCGAGCACTTACAGACTGTGAATGTTCCAGCTTCAACTGTATATGAAGCATTAACCACTACACAAGGACTTTCAGAAGTTTGGACAAATGAACTAGTAGTCAGTGATCAGATCGGTTGTATAAATGAGTTCCGATTCGGCGGCGAAGGCTTAACAAAGATGCGAGTTGATGAGCTTGTTACCGATAAAAAGATTTTGTGGCAGTGTGTTGATTCAGATCCAGAATGGATAGGTACGACAATTTCTTTTGATATGGAGGAAAAAAGAGGGAAGACTTCAATCATTTTTCGTCAGATGAATTGGGAGGAAGTGACCGAATTTTATCGCTTATGTAATTATAACTGGGCTATTTTTTTGTACAGTCTTAAACAGTATTGCGAAGAAGGCGAGGGTCTTCCGTATCACAAACGGAAGTTTTAGGGGCACGGTATATGTTCTTGTCCTCCAACAACAACGAACGAAGTCGAGGGACAATAACATGATCCCATTGAGCTTGTGGATCCAGTGGCTGAACTATGCTGGAATAGATAGTATAATTTTCAAATAGAGTATGTAGGAGCTAAATGAACAAGTCGTTTGAGCTTTTCAGCAAAGTATTCTCGCCGGTTTCCAGTTATTCTAAAGGTAAGCGCAGACTGGCATAACCGAAAGGGTGATATTGAAATGAAAACTAGAGCAATCGCAGGTACAAGTAAGGCGGGGACGTCCAGGCTATGAGATCAAGCAAAATGGTCAAAGCTCCTCATGATCTGGTAAAGTCTCCGGCTAAAAAAGGGAGCTTGAAGCTGGATGGAATGTCCGTTATCGAGTTCTGTTTTTACACGCAAGGCAGAAAAGGAACCTTTTTTTGCAGGATCATCTTCTTCTAATCGTCAAGTCGGGTGTCTATACGGTTCGCTTCGGTGATCAAGAATATACGATGCGGAGCAACGAAATGATGTTTATTCATAAATCAATTGGAGTCGAGTACGAGAAAGCGGGTGAACCCGGTTCCGATTACATCCTCGACTATATGATGTTTTTCCTGAACGAGAAGATAGTAGATGAATTCCTCAAATTCGCTGGTTTAAAACCCATTTATCTCGTGAATGATGTTGTTCCGATAACCGTCTTTCCGATTAATGACCACATTGGAAGCTATATCGAGTCGTTAAAACCCTATTTCGCGAACCCTGACGAAGTCAAAGAAGGACTGGTTCGTGTGAAGCTGATGGAATTGCTGTTTCACATAGCAGATTCGAATGATCGTTTGTTGCATCAAATGATGCAACCCCTAAGCAAGGACAGAGGCAGCATCGCAAAGATCATGGAGGAGAACTTCTTGAATCCCGTTTCCCTTAACGACCTGGCCTATTTGTCCGGCAGAAGCCTGGCGACGTTCAAAAGAGATTTTCAAGCAATATACAACACCCCCCCGCTCAAATGGATTCGCAATCGGAGGCTGGATAAAGCCAAGGAACTGTTAGCGGAAACAATGTTATCTGTTACAGATGTCTGTTTTTCGACCGGATTCGAAAATATCGCCCACTTTTCCAAAGTATTCAAGGAAAGATTCGGACTCCCGCCGTCGGAGTTTAGACAGCAGCTGAGGTTGAAGGAGGAGGCCTAAGGGGGCTAAAACGTTGCTACACAGGCACCTGATTTAAAGATACCGTTTCGCGGAAATTACCGCGGAACGGTATTTTGTTATTTACAGAAACAAAATGAGCTAAATAAACAAATAGTATGAGCTTGTAGGCAAAGAAATTCATTCGTCTCCCTGATATTCTTATCTCATGCGGTAAACGCAGCAGTATTAAAATAAGAATGAAGGAGAGATTCTGAATGAAACTCTGGTTTCTATATTTCACTCCGATTTAAGGGGACGACCGGTATCGTTTTGTAATTGACGCATCTACTTTGTAATTATTAAGTCGTACGTACAAACCAAACTCTAGTTAGTATTTAAAATTTCACTAATATAAAAAGGTGTTGAAACAAATGAAAAAGGTAAAATTGCAAAATGAAATGATTCCTTCGATCGCTCTTGGTACCTGGTCATGGGGGACCGGTCAAGGCGGCGGGGATGCTATTTTCGGGAATAATCTTATCGCGGAAGACTTAAAACCGGTTTTTGATTCGGCGATGAAAGCCGGACTCAGGAAATCAAACTAGCGCAAAGTATTCTGGCTGAAGAAGGGCTGAAAATCTCTGCTGTACAAAATCATTACAGCTTACTGTACCGTTCGTCCGAAGAAGCCGGAATTATTGATTACTGCAACGAAAACAACATTGTGTTTTTCTCTCCTATATGGTGTTGGAACAAGGCGCACTAACCGACAAATACAATGCAAAAAATCCTCTCCCAAGCGGCACCAGAAGAGGAGAGGCGTTTAATGAAGACGTGCTTGCGAAACTGGAAGGCTTGATCCATGTTGTGAAGGAAATCGGCGATAAGCACAATGCGACTTCTGCGCAAGTTGCAATCGCTTGGGCCATTGCGAAAGGAACCGTTCCTATAATCGGCGTTAGAAGAACTTCCCAAATTGATGATGCTGTAAAAGCCGCTGAAATCACGCTGACAGCACAGGAAATCCATGATCTTGAAGCAGCGGCGAAAGAGACAGGAATAGTAATCAAAGGTGACTGGGAAAAGCCGATGCATTAATCACTATAATCCGTCTTTTCGGATTACTGAACCGTTTCGCGGAAATTACCGCGAAACGGTTTTTTAGTATCTGCAGAAAAACTGATGAATCAAATCTTGAGCAAGTGAAAGAGCAGAAGCAGAAGCATTTTCTTCCAGCTTTGGTGAACCTTTTGGGTATATGGTACCAAGACCAATCCCTAGCATCTTAAATTCATCGAGAATGATTGCTGATCCAGCACCCAGAGCGAACACAGACGCCGTTATCCGATTAAGGGCACTGCGTATTCCTCTGCGCCTTGGTACTTCGACCCCAAGAATGGCCAGCAATCCGGTATTGGCTGGTGAATGAATCCCCAATAGCTCTGCTGCGTAATTGGCAACAATCGCTGCAAGCGCCGATTTGATAATACGATGGGCTATGATAGAATTACCTCTTTGCCGTCGTGAGTGCTATCGGATCGTTATGCGATTTCTTTTTAGGCAGCAAGGTAGCAAGGACTACTCCGCAGACAATGAGAATGGAACCGCCGATTTGTGTGGAGGTTACCGGAGTACCGAGCATGAAGTAACCAAGGACCATGGCTACGAATGGCTGGAGATTTAGAAATACGGATGCTTTGGCAGCACCGACCTTCCGAATTTGGTTGTTCCAGATGATTGCACATAGGCCTTGAATGAGCAGAGCAGAGCCGATTAAGAGTACCCACCAACCAAAGGAATGAATACTCTGTTCATGAGGTTCGCGCCATACGGCCACCGGAAATACGAGCATGCAGCCGAGTAAAGTTGAATATGCGGTCGCAGTGAGCGCATCCATTCTTTCTGTCAGCTTTCTCATTAGGACGGTAGCTCCGGAGAAGGCGAGCATGCAAATAAACATGATTCCCATACCCGTTGTTAGTGATATATGCAATCCTCTGCCTTGGCCGACTACGAAGAAGACGCCGGTAAGCGCGACCAGGGATCCTACGGCCATACGCAGAGTGAATGATTCTTTTAGGAAGAGTCGCGCGAGTAAGGCAGTGAATATTGGAGAAAGTGACAATATAAGCGAAGCTGTCGTCGCGTTTATCGTCTGCAATCCTGTAAAGAACGAAACTTGGTGCAGCAACATCCCAATTAGAGCAAGTGGAATTAAGTAGACGACATCGCGTGTAGTCAGTCGAATCATACGCTTGGCTATGATCAGATAGCCAATCAGGAACACCGAGGAGACAGCAAGCCGGTATGCGGATAGGTGCATTGCGGGAAATTCTCGCAGCAAGAGTGAGCCGAATACGAAGTTGCTTCCATAGAGAGTCGCGCAGAGTAAGAGAAGCAGATAAGTTCGCAAGCAAATGCGCCTTCTTTCAAAATTTGGCTAGTACAGCAGCCTTATTGGTTTAACTGTCGTTTGATGGCAACCAGTTCGATCTCGATCTCGGCGCTACGTGGCAGTTTGGCTACCTGCACGGTAGTTCTAGCGGGATGATGGTTACCGAAATAATGGCTGTAGACGTCATTCATTTGCCCAAAGTGATCTAGATTCGTCATAAAGACTGAGGTTTTCACAACGTCTTCTAGAGTATAGCCAGCTTCCGATAATACGTTCTGAAGGTTCGATAAGATCTGTTGAGTTTGCGCAACGATGCCTTCCTTCAACTGGCCCTCCGTATCTATTGGGAGCATTCCTGATGTGTAAATAACAGATCCGGCAGCAATGGCTTGTGAATAAGGCCCGATTGCAGTCGGCGCTTGGGCGGATGTAATAGCTGTATGATTCATGGTGCATATGCCTCCTTTAATGTATACAGGTTTTGTCGTATAGCTTTCGGTTATTAAAGAGCCCGCAGCAACAAGCTGCGGGTCTCAGAATAGCTAGGAGATAGTATTGAATCCGCTAATGTTGCGTCATTATTGGCCCGCTGGCGTATAAGCCTCGTCTAGGAATGATTGAACTGCTTGGAACGCCAGAAGTCTATTTTTCTCAAGCAGTACCATATGAGTGCCTTCTCCGATCTCAACCCAACGGCGATAAACAGCACCAGTTAGGGAGGTAAAGAAGTTTTGTGCCAATTCTAAGGGCACATCTATATCCCACTCTGCGTGGACGAGGAGCACAGGTACGGTGATAGCTTTAGGCTCATAGAAGGCTTTCCCAACCGTCCAATATTCGCGTATATCCAGAATAGGCCCGTTGGTAGCACGAATATGTTCTGGGTGTACTGTCTTGTTATTAGGATCGGATGCCAGAGTTGCTTCAACCCATTTCTCGAACCACCCCTGAGGGATTAGGCCGTCACGTTTCCCTTCGGGAGCTGCACTTAACCAGCGCTCTTTAGTGGTCCCTGCTGGCACAAGGCGGTAAGAACCAAGCGGACCGCCTGTATCGATGGGTATTGGCTTGCTGCTTAGCCATTGAGGAGCGATGAGGGATAGCTTGTTTACTTTGTCGTTGTTAAGGCTTGTGTATGCCCCGGCCACCGTACCGCCCCAAGACATTCCAAGTACATTGACCTTTGTTAGATTGCGGTGCTTGAGGACGAAGTCTACGGCCGAGCCAAAGTCACGAACTCCGGTTTCTGTACGAACAAGCGGAGGATTTTGATCCGCTGGCTGCTCCATCTCTGGAGGTCTAGTGGATCCCCCGTAGCCGCGAACGTCAACCGCATAGACGTCATAGCCGTGGCTGGCTAGGTAATCAAGGAAGGTGAATCCGTCTAGCTCCACGTCATACAGGCTGCCAACTGGATAAGTAGCACCATGGACCATGACGATTGTTTTCTCGTTAGAGAAGACAGTCATAGTTGCAGGGCGTTTATTGCGGATCGATAGCTCGATACCAGGCGTGTCGCTGGCTATATTAAAGTTCTCGGATACGATGTTAATAGATTTATTGAATGTATTGTTAGACATAAATGTTTCGCCTCTTTTCGTTATATTAGATAAAGCGCCAGTTGAAGCCGTCGTCGCTTCTGGTTACATAACCTGCTGAACTCTCTGGAAAGTGCGTACTGAAATAAATAATTGGGCGATCGGCGACGTATTCCAAAGCCCACCTGCGGGAGATTCGAGCTTGATCACCAAATTCACAGTACATAGAGTTCCATTCAGGTTTCATGACTTGGAATGGATGATGCATGATGTCAGCGCCGAAAAAAGCTTCTTCTCCACCTGATGAAAGGCGAATGGACATTTGTCCGATACTGTGACCTGGAGTCGGAATGAATGTAAATATATCTAGAAACTTCCCGCCTTCTGGGCCGATTGTTTCCGTCAAGCCAGCCTCTACAACAGGGAGTACACTCTCTTCATAAACATTGAAGTTAGCTTCGTTTTCTTTGTTATGGCTTGCTTCACTGGAGTAATATTCTTGTTCTTTAATAGGGAACACATACTTAGCATTCGGGAAAGTCGGTACCCATTTGCCGTCGACAAGCTTCGTATTCCAACCGACATGATCGACATGCAAATGCGTTAATAACACATAATCAACTTCCTCTGGAGTAACGCCAGTCTCTTTAAGCCGCTCGAGATAAGGCAATTGTAGATTGGCGAGATCCTGATTGAGTGGCAGGTTTTTATCATTTCCTGTAGCTGTATCAATAAGAATCGTATGCTTGGGCGTTTTCACGACCCAGGTGCCGATGCTAACGATGAGCTGCGAATTGTCATCTATTAAGCCTTCAGGGAAGGATTGTTTGTTCTCTTCCAAAAAAGCGGGATCCCACGTGCCTGGGAAATATATTTCTGGTGGAACGCCACTGATTACCATTTCCGTAACACGGGTAACAGTGGTATCGCCTACGGTGTAAATTTTGGGTAGCTTTGTCATTTGGTTCATCGTCCTCCTTGGAAATTTCGTTGAAACTGAAATATTATATTAAAACCTATTATGTGTAAAATGTCCCGGGATCGTATTTGCACATCAGCCTTGTTAAAATCTTAATTGAAAAATAGCGCCAAATCAACGTTTTTACACCGAAATTGAGACCCCGTGCGAGGGCTTGCTATTGCTCGTTATTTTGATTACGATCATAATATAAATTTCGCTATCAGCGAAAAATATGTATCGATAGGAGAATTGGCAGATGGATTCTATTGAAGAGGCTATAAGAAATACTCGCAAAAAACAGAAATTAACGCTCAAAGAGGTGGCAAAAGCGGCATCCATCTCAGTATCTTTTCTCAGCGAAATCGAACGCAATAAAGCGAATCCATCCATAAGCGTCCTGAAGCGAATCGCCAATGCGTTGAATGTTAACTTCACCGATTTATTCGGAAATAAAGAACAAAACATTGTCGTGAGAAAAAATGAGCGCAAAACGTTGGTGCATTCTGAAGGCTCTCGTATTACTTGGTATTCCCTTAGCGAGGGAAGTAGAAATAAGATGGGGCCAATCTTGGGTGTGCTTGAAGAAGGTGCAACCTCCGGCGATGTAGGTGTAGGGCACAGCGAAGGAGAAGAATTTCTGCTTGTTCAATCGGGGTGTATAGAGTTCATGTTAGGGAATGATAGATACACTCTGGAGGAGGGAGACAGTATTTATTACGACGCTAGAACACCGCACCGCTATAAGAACGTATGGAAAGGTGAGACTTTGGTGCTTGCCGTATCGACGCCTCCATATTTTTAAGTTGAGGAATGATGATCTCGAAATCAATTTAAATGAGATTGAGATTGTTAGTGAATTAAATATCGGAGCGACAGACTGACGCATTTATCTTATTTGATTCAAACAATCAATATATAACCCATATAACTGAATTAACTAATAGAATACCAAGACACCATGAACTAGGACAAAACCTAGAACATGAAATTTCAAATACTCTAGTCACGGAATTTGAATATTTCGCAGAGGCAATACTTAAAGATGTAAAGACCCAAGGAATAAAGATTTTTGATTCATTTGGTAACGTGAGATAGATCGAAAAAATTATGACGGCCGGTGGAGCCATTTCGTGATGACCCTTTATTCAAGTAAAGGCACTCACTGAGACGAATCCGTACGTGTAACCACTGACCTGGATGTCGGGAAGGGGCGTACGGGTGATGACGCTCAAGTCAGGAAACATTAATGTACAATAAAAGAAACCTAGCTGTCGTTGAGCTCAAACGTAAGGTAAAGGGCTACCCCAAAGACATTACGTAATGTCTTTAGGGTAGCCCTTTCTCAGCATGTACAATCATTCATATACGACTTTTGGTTTCGATTTCTTAAGAATAAAAAAAATTGGAGAAAATTTGACTTCGAGAGCTATGCTTTTGGCACCATGTCAAAAAACTAATTAAACAAAGATATTCTCCTTCTAACAATTAGGATGACCATGAAGAAGATCGGCTAACATCTTCCGTGAGAGACGATTCCCTAATAGTCCTTAACACTTTGTTTGAAAATCCGCTTTTCCTTCCATGATTGCATACAAGAATTTTTTCGACTTTCTCAATTGTTGCTGGACATCTTCAATTTCACTAATTTTTTGTTCAACCATTTTTTTCTTTACCTCGTATGTTAAATTAAGTTCTTGATTGACTAGTAAGCTTAACTCCTCTACAGAAAAGTCTACGGATAAAAGTGTCTTCAAATCATTTAGAAATTCAACAACTTCTTCAGAATAAATACGATAATTATTAACATCTCTTTTCACGAGAGTGTCTGGAATTAGGTTTTTACGTTCGTAGAATCTCAATGTTGATATAGGCAAACCCGTTAATTTTGAAACATCATTTATTTTCATCGAAATGACCTTCTTTATTCATTGTTGCTATAAACCTAGGTTCATAGTTCATAATACGGATATGATAACGAACGGCACACATCCTGTCAAATAAATTGAACGTTATCAAAAGGAGAGAGACTATGTTCAACCATATTTTAAATAACGATTTCGCTAGTGTAGTCAAGGGACGGCGTTCTGTGCGTCATTATGATGAGAACATAAAAATATCGAAAGAAGAGATGAATGAAATTATTTCGGAAGCCAGTTTGGCACCATCCTCTGCAAATATGCAGCCTTGGCGTGTACTTGTGGTTGATACTCCAGAAGGAAAAGAAAAACTAAGACCTCTTATGCGTTTCAATACAGCACAAAACGATACTTCATCGGCCATGTTAATCATTTTTGGTGATACCGAAAGCTATTTATACGCTGAGGAAATCTACAATTCAGCCGTGGAACAAGGAAAAATGCCAGCTGAAGTACGAGATCGTCAACTTGGAACCATGCTATCGATGTATCCGACGCTACCAAAAGAAATCAAAGTTGAAGTTGCAAAAATCGATAGCAGCCTCTTTGCCATGCAGTTAATGTTAGTGGCTCACGCACATGGGTATGATACGAATCCAATGGCAGGCTTTGAAGCTGATCAGGTAGCCAAAGCATTTGATTTAGATGAAGAGCGCTATGCTCCCGTGATGATTATTTCAATAGGAAAAGCGATAGAGGAAGGTCATGAGTCCGTTCGACTATGCTCTGACAAGATTACATTTTGGAGATAACCATTTATAAACTTGGTTTGTAATAAATTTTAAAGATTGGAGCGATCAGATATAGTGCTCGACAAAGCAAGACCGATTTGGGTTGTAGGAGGTACGGGAACGCAAGGTGGGAACGTAGCCCGCGAGTTGTTGAAGCATGGCCATCGCGTACGGATCCTGACGCGAAACCCGGAGTCTGCGATTGCCCGACAAATGGCTGCCCAGGGGACAGAATTGATCCTAGGAGACTTGGCCGACGCGGCTTCGCTGGAACCAGCCATGGACAATGTATCAGCGATTTTTTCGTCGCAGTATGCCGACCCTTACGATGAAACGATCGAGCCGCGAAATGCCGCAAATATGGTGGAAGCGGCAAGAAACGCTGGCATCGAACAAGTCGTGCACATCTCGGTCGCCGGCAGCAATCACTTTCCACGGTAGAGTAAATATAAGCTCCTCGAACAGATTTGGGAGCACAAGTACAATGTCGAAGAGAATATAGGCAGTACCTTGTTAAAGCTTAACTCCGGGGAGGATACGGCCAAATTCGACCGCACCGCATTTGAGGCACCACAAAAGTTTCACGGCAAGGATATTAATATCGCAGGCAAAGAGCTTTCCATGACGGAGATTGCAGAAACGATGAGCCGCGTGTTTGATAAAAAAGTTGTTTTCGAAACGGTAAGCAGCGAGGTAGCCTTGGAGCGGGGCATGTTGCAGGGAACGCTTTATGCAATGGAGTGGCTGGAGGATGTCCCCGCTTGCGGCTTCGATATTCAGGAAACAAGAGAGTATGGGGTTGCGCTTAAATCTTTTGCGGAATGGCTTGAGGAAAACAGAGGCAGGTTTGAAATTAATCAAATCGCGCAGTCCGGGTTCGATTTGAATAATCCGGGCTGTGATAAGGATCTGTCCAATAAGTCCCAAAAATAAAAAGTTGGACGGGAAAATGTAAGTTTTCCGTCCAACTTCTTTTGTAGCCTTGCTTTTGCAGGGAAGTAGTGAAGAGCAGAAGGAGCTACGGAAGCAGCACAGCGCCTTCAAGCAGCCGCTGAAGCGCATTCACAATTACGAACGACTACAAGCAAAACTAAACGGCCTCAGTTCCATGGAACTGAGGACAAAGACCGCTTAGTCTATTTTTATTTTTTGTACTGCCTACTTGATGCAAATGCCAGGTAGAATCGGCGGCATAAGGGTACAAGTCTATACTCCAGGTATGCAAACGATAAAAAATAAGTTTAACTTTTAAGATTAAAGACATGCCACAGTCTTCAGAGTAAACTGAATTCGTTAAAGGAAGTACGATCGCGGAAAAAAGAGGTCGAACCAGTAAGTTCTGGTGACCTCAAATCCGATCGGTTAGGTTATGAATTCATGAGAGATATAACCGGGCTAAGAACAAGGAATCTTGCTAGGCCTGACAGACATCCAATACAAAGTGACGATCTATTCATTAGTGCTAAGTGACAACAAGTGTTTTAGATTGTCATCAATAAATTGATTATCGGCACTGTTGATTCCGCGACCGGCAAAATGGCCCCAGATCGATTGGATTGGTTTCAAGACAGCATTAGGTATACGCTTAGCTTCGTATTCATTATCGTCCGCTGTGCAGAAGAGATCCGTGCTTCCCGGCATGATACAGGCAAGAGCTTTTATGCTCTGAAGTGCTTTATCAAAGTCTCCGTTATAGGAGGGGTTTGCACTGATATCTGCATGTTGGCCTGTCCATAACATTGCCAGAACATTATGAGGATCCATATTCATAAAGCTATCTTCCCAGACACCAGCTACAAAATCCTCCAATGTGTCAAATCCCATCTCACGGTAAAGCCCTTCTCTATAAAACGCATGTGACAGTCCCCATCCCGCATACACCCGACCAACGGCACGCATGTCTGTAGAACTTAGTTGGTTTAATTTACTTGGGTCGAAGCCGACTGCAGATAGCAGCGAAGCTTTCACGCCTTCTAGGACCACAAATGTGTGAGGCCAAGGTTTGGCGATGCCTCCGAAAGGTGCAATTCGTTCGACCATCTCCGGGTAACTTGCCCCCCATTGAAATGCCTGAATGCCGCCCATCGACCACCCGACGACGAGAGCAATCTTTTGAATACCGAATTTTTCGGTTAGCAGTTGGTGCTGGAATCGAACGTTATCATAGGTGGTTACCTGTGGAAAGTTAGCCCGATCGAATGGAGGAGGCGTGTTACTGGGAGAGGAAGATAGCCCATTGCCCAGCAAATTGGGAACGATAATAAAATATTTCTCTGGATCGAGTGCCATCCCGCTGCCAATGAGCCATTCATTCTGAACATGCTGATCCCCAAAAGCCGTTGGATAGACAATAACATTATCCTTCTGTTCATTTAATTTTCCATAAGTTTTATAAGCAAGAAAGGCATTTGGTAACGTCACTCCTGATTGTAAGAGTACATCACCCAAATTAAAAATTTCATAGTCCATCGTATAGTCGCTCCCTTCAAAATGAAGACCACTTGTTCACTGTGATCTCTTGTGCTCAGTATAGAGCTGTGATACTCTCAATAAAAGTGAACAGAATTCAAGATAGCATTCAATAAAATTGAATGATGAAGGGGGAGCATCGGATGGAATTGCGCCAACTGAATACGTTTTGTACGGTTGCAACAACATTGAATTTCACGCGGGCAGCAGAAGTGCTGAGCTACGTTCCTTCCAACGTCACGATGCAAATTAAAGCATTGGAAGATGAGCTAGGTGTTCGCCTCTTTGATCGGTTGGGCAAGCAACTCGCGCTCACAACTGCGGGTAAACGCTTTTTAACACACGCCCAAGGCGTTCTTGAAAAAATGGACGAAGCTCGTAGTGCTGTCCATGATAATGAAAAACTAAGTGGTACCTTAACGATAAGTGCGAATGAGGTTATTTGCTCCTACCGACTTCCACCTGTCTTCCAACGGTTTCGTTCGCAGCATCCGGGAGTTCGTCTAATCTTCCGCTCCGTTCCGAATCAAGAGCTCAAGCAAACGCTCTTTGAGGGAACCACGGATATTGTTTATATGTTGGATGAATCCATTCGCTCGAGTGGACTTTCCGTGGAACCTTTGCTGGAAGAACATTTCCGATTGTTAGCTGCTCCAGATCACCCACTCGCCAAACAAACTGTGCTGCAATTGGAAGATTTTCATGAAGAAGTGTTCCTGACGAATGAGAAGGGTTGTCCATATCGAACGATGTTTGATCGGTCATTTGAGAAAGAGGGCATTGATAGCATTACATATTTAGAGTTTCAAAGTGCTGAAGCCATTAAACAATGTGCAATTTCAGGAATCGGTATTGCCTTTCTTCCTGAGATCGTCGCGGAATCTGAAATTGAACGCGGAGAACTTGTTGTCCTCCCATGGCAAATTCCGGACTTGCAGGTATATACACAGATGTTGTGGCATAAAGACAAGTGGCTTTCACCAATCATGTTATCTTTCATAGAAGCAACCAGGGTAGTTTTTGGTTCACAGAATGAGAATAAAACCGTATAGCTTATGTATGAGGCATCAAGCATACACCGTTTCGCACCTATATATATATTGATTTCCCTAAAACAAATGAGTGTCCCGTTACGCTAACGGGACACTAGAGTTGAGGAGCTTGCTTGGAGGCAGCTCCTTTTTTGCGTGTTGAAGTAACTATCGTATGAAACAGGTGGTAGACACATTAAAATGTCTGGATTTTTAAAAAAAGTGTCCGTATAAAATAAATACTAAACGTATGGAATGACCTATTATTACTTCGGATACCCCACAATATGCGGAGATGTTAAGTGAAATACCCATAATTAATTATTAAGAGTGTTTTATGAGAGATCATGATTCAGAGTCCGAAGTGGAATGGCCGAACCTTGTAAAAACAAAAGTGAAGTAAAAGCCTGATAGTAATTATTTCACGACGTATTATGACTAAGAGAGGCGTGATTATAGAAATGAAAAAAATCTATGTGATAAACAAAACTCATTTGGACATTGGTTTTACCGATTTAGCAGAAAATGTCTTGCACAAGTATTGCCATGATTACATTCAAAACGCAATCACTTTAGCTGAAGACTTAAGAAAAGAGGGCAAAGACTTTGTTTGGACAACAGGTAGCTTTATTATTGAATATTACTTCAAAACCATGGATGAAGAAGCATGTAAAAAGCTAGACGACGCCATAAAGAAAGGTTACATTCGCTGGCACGCAATCCCGTGTACGTTTGAATCTGAAACGATGACACCTCAAACTTTACATTACATGACTTCAATCTCAAAGAAGTTAGATGCTCGTTATGGATACAAAACAACAAGCGCAAAGATGACTGACGTCCCAGGACATACGATCGGGATTGTAGATGAGTTATATCGTCAAGGAATTAAATTCCTACACATTGGTGTAAATGGCTCGAGCTCAATTCCAGAAGTTCCAGATACATTTCTATGGAAGAACGGTGAAAGTGAGATCATTGTCTCTTATTCAAACGACTATGGTGGCGTAATCGGAGTTGATTGCATGGATAACAAGCTGGCGTTTATGCATACTCATGATAATAGTGGTCCAGGAACAAAAGAGAAAATTAACGCCTTTTTGTCAAAAATGGCGAATGAGTATCCAGACTATGAGCTTGAAATGACTTCAATGGATCAGTTTGCAAATGAAATTTGGGAAATACGTGACCAACTGCCAGTTATTACAGAGGAGATTGGGGACACATGGATTCACGGAATGATGTCTGATCCGAAAATCATTCGTGATTATCGGATTTTAACGAATTACATGTCTGATAACAAAATAGAAAATGATGATGCTAATTTCTATGCGATGTTAGTTCCAGAGCATACTTGGGGAATGGATATCAAACGCTATTTCAGTGACTATATGAATTATGAAAAGAAAGACTTTGAGCGAGCGCGTAGTTTAGACCAAATTACCGATCATGATTTAACCTACGCTTATGGAATTGTTAAAGATGCAACTGTTGGCGAAATGAAATTCACTTATAATGAGTGGACGGATCGTTCGTACAAATTTTATGAGTCTTCATGGAAAGAACAACGCAAGAACGTTGATCGTGCAATAGCTTGTTTGGAGCCTAAAGATCAAAATAACATTAAAAAACTTATCGAAGTTCCATATCATATCTTTGAAAACCAAGGTATTGAATGTGGTTTGGAAGAATCGATTTCGGTAAACGGGTATCAAGTTATGTTTGCTAGCGATGGTTCAATTAACCACTTAGCAAAGGATGGAACACTTTACTTTGATCAGGACAACAAACTCGGGGTTCTGAGCTATACAATTGCTGGGCAAAATGACTATGATAACCTACGTTATAACTATTTGCGTGAATTACAACATAATTGGTGGGCAATTGACTTCTTAAAGCCAGGAATGGAAATTCAAAAACGCATTCAATTGAATGAAAATTTCACACCACATGTTGTGAAATTAGTTAAGGAAAATGATTCGATTATTGCAACTTTAAAGTATAGCCAAAGAGCTGTGGAGGAGTATGGTGCTCCAAGAGTTGTAAAGGTTAAATATCAATTTGGAGATAAAGTTGAAATTGCACTTTTATTAAAGGATAAAGATGCAATTCGTTATCCAGAAATTTATTCTTTTGACATTACACCACGTTTGAATTCGCCATACTTAACGAAGATTCGTAAAATTGATACCGTTATTTCACCTTTTGAAGTGGTAGGTCACGGAAATAAGTTGCAGCACATGATTGAAGAGTTAATTTACGATGGTAGCGATAAAAAAATCAATATTAAACCTATTGATGCCCCTCTTTTGGGAATCGGAACAAATAACAATCTAAGTTATAACAACAAATACCATCAAGACAACAATAAATTTACGTTTACACTATTGAACACAACATGGGGAACTAATTTCACGATGTGGTATGAAGAAGATATTTTCGCTCGTTATGAGTTAGTGTTGGGGTAACAATTTCCTGCGATGTTGAGAAATGTCGGTTGCGTTCAAGATGGTGTTCGTCGTCAAGTCTTCTACACAACGGGCAATATCTAGATTTCATTTTATTCGGGTTAGCGGGACACGATAGCTCGATAAGCACGAAGAAACGGCAGCTGATGAATTGGCTGTCGTTTTCTCAACTCCCTCAAGAACTTTGATATAATACGTGTATCTGTGGACTATAAGTATAAAAGGGGAGTACAACAATGAATAAAATTTTGCGCAGCAGCTCGGCGGAAGCTGAGATTAATACCCTTGGGGCGGAACTGATCAGTTTCAGAAAGCTGGATCCGGAGTTTGAATACATCTGGAGCGGTGACGCGACATATTGGACAGGCCGTTCTCCGGTGCTGTTTCCCATTATTGGTGCGGCTCGGAACGGAGAGATTAAGGTGGACAACAAAGCCTATAAGATCGGCAATCACGGATTCGCCAGACGCAGTGAATTTACGCTGGTCCAAGAAAGCGACACCCACGCGGTTTACCGCCTCTCTTATGATGAGAAAACCCTGGCTAGTTATCCTTTTAAATTCAACCTATATATTACATATAAACTGAATGCAAGCACACTGGAACTTAGTTACCGGGTGGAAAATAGCGATGAACAGGATATCTTCTTCCAGCTCGGAACCCACCCGGCGTTCAATTGTCCGCTTGATGACAACGGTAGCCTGAGCGATTACTATCTGGAGTTCGCTGAATCGGAAAACCTTGAAAGGTTGTTCTTGAATTCGGACGGCCTGCTGATCAGCGGCAAATCGGAGCCCGTTCTGAAACAAGAGACCATCCTGCCGTTATCCCATGAAATGTTCGCCGAAGGCGCATTGATTTTCCGAAATGTGAACTCTCGGAAGATTTCGCTTAGAAGCAAGCACTCCGCCAAAAGTGTAGTTGTCACCTATAAGGGTTTTCCCGACCTCGGCATCTGGCAGCCTTTGAACGCTCCCTTCATATGCATCGAACCTTGGCAAGGAGTAGCGGATATGGACGTCTTCGAAGGTGAACTTCAAGCTAAAGAGGGAATAATCAACCTGGAACCGGGGGCGAGTTTCACAAGCTCCCTGTCCATTGAAATCAACTGACGATCCGAAAGGATCTGCAGGGTTCTCAACTGCTTAAGCTCGGCTCCATACCATTGCAATAAGCTTCAATCTATAGGAGAGAGCACTGAAGTACTTACCTTTTTCTTAAGGAGTATGTATAAAATTCAAAAAAGAAGACATTCGACCCTATTTTTAGGAAGAATGTCTTCTTTTTTAGCTCTATTTTATTCAATGATGTATAGACAGGCTGGGGTAAGCAATCTTTAGAAAAATATCGCAATAAGTGGTTTGAGCAAGCATCTCCAGATTTTGTTGCGAAGGACCTCTTAGATGCTGCGAAATGGCTTGTTGGCAACATCCGGAGCAATCAAGAATAGTGTGGTGCATTACGCTAACGGGAAACGGCAACCGCGTTTTAGTTATTTGTTAAGCTGTAGTTCCCCGTTAGCTTAATAAAATACTTTGCTGTAATTTTTGGATTAAACCTGATAGTGCAGTCGCAGAGGCCGCCTTTAAGTTAATCAAAACGGAATACGTAAACAATCGAAAGTTTGAGTCACTGACCCAGTTAAAGATGGAACTGGGTAAACATGTAAAGAAACAAGAATTCACTCCACATTAGGCTATCTCAGCCCATTAGCTTACAAAAAGCAGGCACTTAAGAAATCTGTCTAGTTTGGTATTGACAATCCCCAATATACCTGTTTAGTACCTGTACACTCCTTCTACCCTCGCTCATTTTATTCCACGACGGTTATGCCGACAGCTTTTAAATGCCCGTAGGCAACGATTCTGCTAAACTGAGATGAAACTTCGTCCGCAGGATGTGGCCGATCGTTTTTAATCCACCAAATGACAATCCCCATGAAAGCCGATACGAGATATTCGAGCAGAAATTCCTTGGATATCGCTAAAGGGGAATTTCCCAGAGCAGGATTCCACCCCTCATTTAATTTATCTTTAATGATATTCTCCATTTTCGATCGAAACTGATAGATTCTATTTTCTTCAATTAACATGGCATAGTAAAAGGTGATGTTGCGGGAAATATGTTCCAGAACAGTTTGCATGACTGTCTCGAGTATAGAAATGCTGAAAGGATTCATGCTGATGGGACAAAGAACGACTGCATCCTTTAATTCGCTCAACAATTCATTCATACACGTATCTAATAAATCAGGTTTATTTTGGTAGTGAAGATAAAACGTGTTTCGATTGATCATAGCCCGATCGGCAATATCCTGGATCGTTATCGCTTCATATCCTTCTTCCTGAATAAGCTCATAAAATGCCATTCGAATCGATTGTCTAGTGCGCAGTACTCTTAAATCAGTTTTTTTACTCATTATCTTCGCTCCCCTAAATTTAAATTGGAATAGTTAAGCGACAAAGTTCTATGAATTGTATTTTATCCTTCAAAATCAAAAATATTAAATATTGAGCGTTGTATTCGTCTCTATTATAATGAACGACAGATAAATAAACAACGTAATGTTCATTATTTATCTAATGACTATAAACTCTAGGGAGGATATTCCAATGACATTCAATCAACAAAATGAGCTTGTACTTAAGGCAATCGCCGTGCTGGAAAGTTTTGAGAGCGGCAACCCCGAAGCTATTACGGATTACGTTCATCCAGATCAATATATTCAGCACAACCAAGGCTTACGCGATGGTCGTGCGGCCATGCTTGGTGCACTTGACCATTTAAAGGAAATGGGTACGAAGGTAAGCATCAAGCGTACTTTGGTTGACGGAGATTATGTGGCACTTCATTCCGTATATGAGTTTTTTGGCCCCAAAATCATCATTGATATTTTCCGTTTTGAGCATGGACTGATCGTCGAACATTGGGACAATTTGCAAGTAATGGTGGACAAGACACCAAGCAATCATACGATGATAGACGGACCGGTCACGATTAAGGATATCGATAAGACGGATGCCAACAAAGTATTTGTCAAAAGCTATGTTGAGAACATCTTGCTTGGTAAGAACCCCGATCTGCTTGCCTCTTACTTTGATGGTGATAACTACATTCAACACAGTCCACATATTGCAGATGGCCTCTCCGGTCTACATGCTGCTTTGCAGGCGCTGGAGGAGAAAAATATTGAATTTCAATATACTCATGTCCATCAGGTCATCGGACAAGGCGATTTTGTGCTTACGGTGAGTGAAGGTCTCTTCGACGGTCAGCCTACCGCTTTCTACGATTTGTTTCGCGTGGAGAATGGAAAGATCGCCGAACATTGGGACATCATCGAGGCCATACTGCCGGCAGAAAAACGAAAGAATTCGAACAGCAGATTTTGAGTTTGGTGCAGCTGAATCACAAGAAAGACATCGCCGAAATTAATTACGGTGATGTCTTTCGCATCGCGAATGTACTTGAGTGATAAATTTTGTCTTCAAATGGATATAAAAGCGTTGCTGCAGCAACGCTATTTTTGTTCATTGCGATGAAGTGACCGTGTGGTGCAGCCATATTATATGGTGAACCTTTAACAGATGAACATTGCAAAATTGATCATCAACAATATGTTCATTATTTAAAGAGACGAGGAGTAGAGGATCATGAAAATACTGAAACAAAAAATGACGTGGCTGGGAGTGGTGATCGTCCTGGTCGTGTTGATCGTATTCGGAGCAGCGATGATGGGATCGGTGATTGGGTCAAAACCTAAGGAACTCCCGGTAGCCCTTGTTGTCCTTGACCAACCAGTGGAACTGCCGTCCGGAGGAACGTTTTCTGTAGGGGAGATGATCCAGGAGAAGTTGGTTTCGAACGCGGTACTGCCGTTCGACTGGCATGTCGTAGATTCCGAGGAAAAAGCCCGGGAAGGATTGGATAAACGCGAATATTACGGAGCGCTGGTGCTTCCGGCGGATCTGAGCAGCGGATTGCTCTCGTTAGCAAATCCCTCGCCGATTCACCCTAATGTGAAGATCATCGCCAACGATGGTATGAACTCTCAAGCCTCGACTGTCGTAAGACAGGCAATGGGGCAAGCGATGAAAATGATCAGCGGGGAACTGTCGCAACAGCTGCTAGGGCAGATTAGGCAGCAAAAGGAGCAAATTCCGATTGAGACGGCTAAAGCTTTAATGATACCGATAAACGTTCAGGAGGAAGTCATGCATCCGTCGGGGGTGAACAATGCGTCGGGGAATGCGCCGGGTTTGTTGACCCAGATCATGTGGATCGGCAGCCTGGTGACCGGAGTAGTCTTGTTCCTGGCTAGCAAGAAAGCGGTCGCCGCGGGTTCAAGGAGATGGACGGTCAGCGTGCTGCAAGGGATCGCGGGACTTGCGATCGTCGGCATAGCATCGGGCTTCACCATTTGGATGGTTTCGTCGTGGTACGGCATGGAATTGGCGGATGCGGGGGAGACTTGGTTGTTCTTATGGTTGGCCGGATCGGCGTTCTTCTTGCTGCAATCTTCCTTACTGAATTGGATCGGATTCCCGGCTATGCCGCTGCTCGTACTGCTGATGTTCTTCTCCGTGCCGCTGCTGAGCATGGCTCCGGAGTTCTTGTCACAGACAACGCGAGATTGGATCTACTCGTGGACGCCACTGCGGTTCGCGGCAGGAGGGCTGCGGGAAGTGATGTATTTCGGCGGACTGGACGCGGCCTCTTCGAACGCCTCCGTCTTGTGGGGCGTCACCGGGGGATTTCTGGTGCTGCTGCTCGCTTCCGGGTTTAAGGCCGGTCGAGCGACAGATGCCGCGCCTACTTCTGTAACAGACGGTTAAAAATAAAGTAAGGGCAATCCACGTTGCGTTCTCATTGTTGGCTTGGATAGTGTGGTTCGATAAAATCCGAATACCCCAAAAAAGAAGACACAGGATTTGTAAAAATGCAAAATCCCAATATTGATTATGGAGGCAGATTAGAAAGGGTTGCAACAGCCCTTAATGGTGACAAGGATATTTATAATACGGCTTTCTTCCTTAATCCCAAGAAAAAATTGATGGAGTTAAGTGGTAAACAATATACTGACGTTTTAAAGTCGTTTAGAATCATACTTGATCATGTGAGAGCGGCTACTTTTCTAATTAATGATGGTGCGGAGCCAGCTAATAGTGATGCAGGGTATATAACAAGAAGGTTATTAAGAAGGGCGATTCGTGCAGGTAAAAAAATAGGTATACAAGGAAGTTTTGTGGGTGAGTTGTCTGAAGTTTATATAGATGAAGCAACAGCTTATGAAGATTTGATCGGTAATAAAAAGAAAGTTATCGAAATAGTAAATAAGGAAGAAAATCTTTTCTATAGAACTTTACAGCAAGGAGAATTTGAAATACAAAACATCTTAAGAATAAGGGTAAAGTTACAGGTGCAGATGCCTTTTGTTTTTACAAAACATATGGGTTTCCCTTGGAGTTGACGGAAGAGTTTCTAACTAAAAGTGGATATAACATGGAGGACAATTCTGCGGGTAAATTTAAAGGTGGATTAGCGAACTGTCGGGGGACAAGAACATATTCCCATCGAAAGTCGCTAATTTAACGACTTTTTTTGTTTTATCGACTCCAAAATCTATTCTTATGGCAGCTGGATTATCATCTATTATTGGTTTGGGTATAATCTCGTTTTAGAATCTACATCTTTTGTATTAGTTTAAAGAACTACCGAGTGCTTTAGTTCCGAGATAATCAAATCTGCAGGATAGAATCCATTTTGATCAAGATTTTATCAAAATGGATTCTTTTTATTTATTGTGAATTGGGGGTTTGAGCGAATTCCTAAGTTTTTAGTCGAGGAAGATGTTAGCCGTTACGACGGTAGACGAAGGGGCTATCAACCATATTGATTTACAAGATGAAGCTTCCCTATATATGAATTCCTATGGAGAAGATTCCATCTCAATGGCAGCAGGAAATCTTCGCATCAGCAGTATCGACCTCAGTCTGCCGGGTTTGATTCCATTTGACCTTGTACGGACTTATGACAGTTCACGGGCGAACGAACAAATAGGAGCTGTTGAGAACGACGGGACTTACCGAAACGCGGCTTCTACTCGAAAAGAGGAGAATTTATCTGCATTAGCAGGGGGTGGCGTTGGGAACTCCCGTTCATTACTACCACTGCTTCAGGTATGCGTCAGTTGTATATTCCCTCAGTAGGTAACTTTAACTTATCGTTATCAGCATAAACGATGGTTCTGGAAATATTTCGACCGTTGGTATCTTGCTTGGTTTAGCTAGCACGATTACTTGGACATTCGGTACGATTTATATGAAGAAAATATCTACTAAAGTCGATGCGATCTGGTTGACTACCCTTCAGATGATTTTCGGTGGAATTGTATTGTTGATAGCGGGTAATACCGTTGAAAACTGGACGGATATTACTTGGAACCAAACGTTTATCTCAACGTTGTCGGTTATTGCAATCTTCTGTACGGCCTTGACCTGGCTCGTTTTCTTTCTGCTTGTCAGATCGGGCGAAGCCGGCAAAATCAGATCGTTTAATTTTCTGGTCCCGCTCATTGCGATCGTGATCAGCGTTCTCTTTTTGGGAGAAACGATTACGACCAAGATGGTGGGGGGACTTATTCTAATTATCATAGGTATTGGACTTGTAAACTTCAAAATGAAATCACTGCAAAAGGGAGGCAATATGCAAAGAGGGGATATGTAGGCAAGGCACAATCGTTATTACTCTCGATATTGAATTATGATCAGTTGGCTTAATTATTGAATTATCAGGAAATGATACCCCATAAAGAAGCACCGGCTGCCGTTATGACAAGAACTTGATAACATTCCCGACTGATGACAAAAAAACAGGCTATTGAGACGGAGTATCTTCAAGGTCACATCTGGTTAGACAGGTTGAACTAACCGGAATAAATCATAAAGACAGCCGATCAGCACGATCGGCTGTCTTTATTGAACTAAAGGGCAGAATAGCTAAATCATTTCATTCGATTTTCGGTAAATCTATATAGGCCTGCTCTTCGATTTCTCCGTGCAGATATAAGAAAGCAGGGAACCCAGAGTTGCGGCGACTACCATGGTGGAATTTTACATAAATAGTTGCAATAGCATCCTATATGGCTTATTATGAAATTAGTTGCAATAACATCCTATTCAAGGAGAGAGTAAATTGAGCGAGCATTGGATACAACCTGATAAGGGCGCAACAGAATCGCATGGCCAATACATCTCAGCCATCTATCGGCACATGCAGATATTGATCTCAGCCGAGTTGGCGCCATATCGAGTCGGAAGCGGACAGTATATATTTCTGATGGCGATTGCTTTTCAGCAGCCAATTACGCAGAAGGCGTTAAGCGAGAAGTTGCTCATTGACAAGACGACTACCGCCAAGGCGATAACCAAGCTGGAAGCAGAAGGGTACCTGCGGAGGGAAGCCGATCCCGCCGATAACCGTTATCAGCTGCTCTATTTGACAGAATCGGGACGTGAGGTGGTTCCGAAGGTACAGGAAGCGCTGAGCCGCGTTAAGAACAAAACCCGGAAGGGTATTACCAATGAGGAGTATGACTTGTTTGTAGACCTGCTTAAAACCGTTCTTCGCAATCTGAGCAAGCAGGAGGAGAAGAAGTGATGAGTAAGAACGAAGGGGCAGGCCTGACCGAAGAGCTGTTGACTTGGTCTGGCGTTACTATGCGCCCTCATCGGTTTGGAGGGTTAGAATTTTAGTTGAACGGCAATGAAATTGGGCATCTTCACGGCAACCGCTTGTTTGACCTGCTCATCCCGAAAACGGAACGCGATACGATGGATTAAAGAAGGGAAGGCAAGGCCGCATCATATGTATCCCGATTCGGGCTGGGCATCCGTTTATTTATTTACCGAGCAAGATGTTGCACATGCGATTGTAATCGCACGTTCTAAATATGATCAAATAAAATTAGGAGGATGTAAATGATGATAGCAAATCCGTTCATCGTAGTGGAGAATTGCAAAGACGAAATCAGGTATTATCAAAGCGTGTTTGGTGGTGAGATTGCCATTCTCCGCAAGCAAGGGGAAGAGGTGCTTAACGCGGACCTGCATGTAGAGGGGGTAACCCTTAAGTTTGCTGATACTCAAGCGGCAAAGCCGGTAATGAAAGGCGATTACGTGAGAGTTTTCTTGAGAATTGAGACGGAGGAAGCATTCCAAAGAATCTACGGAGAATTTGCGGCTGAAGGGATTATTAATTCGGAAGCATATGAAGCTCCGTTTAACGGACTGTTGGCTATCGTTACCGACCGAAACGGCGTGTGCTGGGTGCTGTCCTATTATCGAACTTAATGCTGTGAAGTCGAGATGTGGAGTCGTCCTATTGGAGACTCTTTAGGAACTTGTCGAGGGACAAGAACATGGTCCCATTGAAGTCGCTATTTTAGCGGCTTTTTTATTTTATCGGTACAAGTCTTGTCCCAAGCCAAGGACAAGAACTTGTACCGATTGCCGGAATGGGCAAGAACATAGTCCGATTGTCGATTAGGTGTATATCTAAGTACATAATACATGGAAATGTTCACATTGTTATAGGACAACGAACACGATAAGAGGTAAACACGGACGGCTAGGTATTAAAAAAGCGAATCATTACAAGTTAATGAAGACACGCAGAAACCCCGCAAGAGTCCACTTTCCTTATTAAATCTTTCATTTGTATCCTCTTAGTTACTTGACAAAAGATAACTAGTTAGATATTTTAATACTTAACCAGTTACCTATTTTGGAGGTGGGAAAATGGAATTTCCATTCGAAAAAAAAATCACACATAAAGCATATGTTTATGGATCAATTTTCACATTGTCTAACCGCTTGCAACTTTTAGGCGATAGAAGATATAAGGATCTTTCATTAAAACAAGCTTTTGTGTTATGGAATATTTCTCTTTATGATGATTACTTTCTTAACCTAAAAGATATTGCTCAAATTGTCGGTACTTCGAGTCAGAATGTGAAAAAAATCATAAATATTCTTGAGAAAAAAGGTTTTGCAAAAGTTGGGAAAGATGAGACTGACAGAAGGAGTTTACGTGTTGCTTTAACATCTAAGGGTAAAGAGTATTACATGGAAAGAGGTAAGGAGGAAGAACAGTATATAGAGGAGTTATTTACTGACTTCGATGATGAGACGCTTATGGGTTTGTATCAAGGTCTATATAAACTTATGGAAAAAACAGCTCAAGAACAAGGAGGAAAATAATATGGCAGTTTATCTGAATGAAGTATCGCGCACCTTTGGTGAGTATTTACTAATACCAGGTTACTCGTCGGTAGAGTGTATACCGGCAAATGTAAGTTTACAAACACCCTTAGTGAAATTTAAAAAAGGAAATCAACCTCCTATTTCTTTGAAAATTCCTATGACATCAGCAATTATGCAGTCTGTTTCTGATGATACAATGGCAATATCTTTAGCAAAAGAAGGTGGACTTTCTTTTATTTACGGATCACAATCTATTGAAAGTCAGGCACAAATGGTTGCTCGTGTTAAAAGTTATAGAGCTGGGTTCGTTGTTAGTGATTCTAATATATCTCCTGAAGGTACTTTAGACGAAATGTTAATGTTAAAGAAGAAGACAAATCATTCGACTGTAGCAGTAACAATTGACGGAACTTCTAGAGGTAAATTATTAGGCATTGTAACTAGCAGAGATTATCGAGTTAGTCGGATGAATTTAGACACTAAAGTTAAAGATTTTATGACACCATTCGAAGAATTAATCTGTGGTAATAAAGATACCACATTAAAAGAAGCGAATAATATTATATGGGAGCACAAACTAAATTGTCTTCCAATCATTGATGATGAACAAAGATTGATTTCTATGGTGTTTCGAAAAGATTACAATACTAATAAGAAAAATGAGAATGAGTTGATTGATGAATCAAAAAGATATATGGTTGGCGCAGGTATTAATACTAGAGATTATGCTGAACGAATTCCAGCATTACTTCAAGCTGGAGTAGATGTTCTCTGTATTGACAGTTCCGAAGGATTTACAGAATGGCAAAAGATTGTTATTGAATACGTCCGGAAGAATTATGGTGATGCTGTAAAAATTGGGGCGGGAAATATAGTTGATAAAGAAGGCTTCCGTTTCCTTGCCGAAGCTGGTGCCGATTTTGTAAAAGTAGGAATTGGCGGCGGTGCAATTTGTATTACACGAAAACAAAAAGGCATAGGCAGAGGTCAAGCTACCGCATTAATCGAGGTAGCGATGGCTCGGGATGAATATTTTAATGAGACAGGAATCTATGTACCAATTTGTTCTGATGGAGGTACTGTACATGATTATCACATTACATTGGCACTAGCTATGGGAGCAGATTTTCTAATGTTAGGAAGATATTTTGCCCGGTTTGATGAAAGCCCCACTAAAAAAGTGAATATAAACGGTAATTATATGAAGGAGTATTGGGGAGAGGGAAGTACGAGGGCAAAAAATTGGCAAAGATATGACTTAGGTGGTGACGAAAAACTTTCTTTTGAAGAAGGAGTTGATTCGTTTGTACCTTATGCAGGAAGTTTAGAAGATAATGTTGGACTTTCTTTAAGCATAGTACGTTCAACAATGTGTAATTGTGGTTACCTGACAATTTCTGAACTACAAAAAAATGCTAAGATAACCTTAGTTTCTTCTACAAGCATTGTTGAGGGTAGTGCACACGATGTTTTACTTAAAGATAGTCGTCAGATATTGTAACACATCATTGTTAGCGAGTCCCTTTACTGGATATATTAGATGAAATGTAGCTTATATATGTTGAAGAACTGTGATTACAGTTCCTTAGAGTGTCAAGAAAGTCTCAGGGACTTTCTTGACACTCTATTTTTTATTTGGGGGGATTCGAGAGGCCGTAGAAGAGTAGCCTCTCCGAAAAGAGTATGCAATCAAACATTATGTTTTAAATTAATGCAATAGATATTGAAAGAAACCTCTTAACTTTACTGAAAAAATAAAGGGGATTGACGTTTACTTTCGTTTAGGAGGTGTAGGTGGAATATTACTGAATATGGCAGGGGTGTCTTCATTCCCGTGGGTAGGATTTGTTTTGTTAATTTTGGCTCTGTTCGTTGCATGGAGAGCTAAAAAGTATGGTTTTAAATCTAAGTGATGTAGGTGAGAAGTTCCGCATACGAGCTATCGATTCTCGCGGCGGATTAAATAGTTATTATGTTAGTATCAGCCCGATTCATTATACTAACACTGTACAAGGTTGCCCTTATTTGGGGGTACCCTTTTTTCATGGCTACTTCTTGTCATTAAGTACATGGGGAGTTATGTTCAACAAGTACTGAAACCTAAATACTATTGTTCTGAAGTCAATAGCGTGCCCGTGAGCGGATCGTATTCACAGTTGTCCTGAAGTCGATCTAGCAAAGGAGTGTATTTAGCGATGACATACATAGCGCGCACGAATGCGCGCAAGGGAGGGTATTACCTAGAGCAGGTACCTGTAACATCGGGGGAAAACGTCCGTCTAATGGGAGAAGACTTGTTTGTATATGAGGAAAATATATTACTTTAAAGAAAAGTGACCGTTGCCCTTCTTCGCCGGTCTAACTTATAGAAAGACGAAGAAGCAGAAAGGAGAGCGCCGCATGGAGATGACCGAATTAATCGAACGGGCAAAGGCGGGAGACGCCGAGGCCTTCGTCGCCCTCATGAAGCATCTAGAAAGATCGATGTATGGGATGGCGAAATCGATGCTGCAC
Organism: Paenibacillus dendrobii; assembly: GCF_009807035.1. Lineage (GTDB taxonomy): Bacteria > Bacillota > Bacilli > Paenibacillales > Paenibacillaceae > Paenibacillus_AQ > Paenibacillus_AQ dendrobii. The sequence continues at coordinate 580,994 of NZ_WUBI01000001.1, read as the reverse complement.
CGAGACGAAGACGTGGCGGACGCACTGCAGGAGAGTATTCTGAAATCGTATAAATCGCTGCCTTCGCTGCGGGAGCCGAAATTTTTCAAGACGTGGATGTTTCGAATTGTGATAAATGAATGCAACAACATCCTGAAACAGCGTTCGAGCACGGATATGGTCGCGGAGGTTCCGCCGACCGTCGCTCGGGTCGATGAATACAACAGCGTGGATTTGCGTGAGATCGTGGATCGTCTGGAGGAGCCACAGCGCATGGTGGTTGTGCTACATTACTACGAGGATATACCGCTTCGCCAAGTGGCCAAATTGTTGAACATCTCGGAAAGCGCCGCGAAGATGCGGCTGCATCGAGCACGTGAGGTCCTGCATCATCAATTATCGAATTTTCAGGAGGGGTCGTTGAGCTATGGATAAATTCAAAGAGATCGAGAAGGAAATGAGATCAGGTGGCGAGGCAAACGCGGAGATTCCTTCGCTCGTCCGGGCCCGTCTGGATGAGACGTACACGGCTCTTGCCCAGCAGCCGCGGAATGTTGTCAGGATAAACGCTTCGAGGCGCCTTCGTAAGTTGACGCTAGCGACGGCGGCCGCCGCCGTCATCGGGCTCGGGGTGTTCGGTTCCGCGTTTGTTTCTCCCGCAATGGCGGAGGCGCTGAAGAACATGCCTTTGGTGGGGAGCTTATTCAGCGCGATCGAGACAGACATCGGACTTCGTACAGCAGGCTCGCTCGGATTGACGAACCAAGTTAACAACGCAGCGGCCTATGAGGATGTAAAGCTGGAGGTGAGTGAGTCGGTTTACGACGGGACCCGGGCCGCATTCCTGATCCATGTAACAGCACCGAACGTGGAGAACGGCATCTACAACAACGGGAGGAAGGAGATGAAGCTTTCCAGCGCAATCGAGAATGTGTTCTTTACAGTGGATGGCGAGGCGCAGGACGAAGGTTTGAATTTCGGGAGTGCCGGCGAGGCATCCCCGAATACGCTCGTCTTTGAGCATGTGATGAAACCGGGCGAGGCTCCGGATTCTTTCAATGGAGCGGTTACGATCAAAATGGACGGCATCGACCACGAATTCATCGTGGAGATCCCATTCCGGAAGGCCGCCGTCCAAGCAATCGAGGCGAAGCCCGATACCAGAGCGAGTGCGGGAGACCTTACCTTCGAGGTTTCTGACGTATCGGTCACGCCGATCACGGCCCGATTGAAGACCGCGGTCACCCTGGCGGGTGCGGAGACGCTAACGTGGGATGAGGAGAAGCGGTTAACCCGAATCGGGATTGCTGTGTACGACGATCAAGGACGCAGACTGCCTGCACTCAACGGGAAAGGCAAGATTGACGGGAACCGCCTCGTCTTCGATCGCCGATACGCCACGACTTCAGGGACGAGTACATTTTTGACGGTGAAGCCCTTCCTGATTCGGGATGACTTTGCGGAGGAAGTGGAGGAAGGGCAATTCCTGAAAGGACTGGAAACGAGGATCGAGCTTTCACCCGCTTCATAATACGTTGGACCGCGAACTTGTATAAATAGATAATCTTGCGGCAAGCATTAAGGCCATCCTCTTGATATGCTCCCCAAATAGTAGACAGGTGAAATAATAAAACCTGCTACTGTGAGGGGAGCATTTTTCATGTCAGGCATTCCATATACAGGTCTCTACGTGGATTCAGAGAGCTTTGCAGTTGGGTGGAGAGAATAACCCTGTCAAAAGGCTGAAAGATAAAAATGAGCCTAAGTCTACTGCAGGGGCGGCAGGAGAAGAACTGCAGATCAAGATCGATCCGAAAGTCACCATGAACCGCGAGTCTTTTATGTACTTGCTAGTTCATACGCTACAAACAAGCGGCCAACTGCCGCTGCTCAATTTGGTTCCGGCGGAGATCAAGGATAACGCACTGCAGATTTATAGCCCTTACGAATAAAGGTTTCACACTGCTGTGGAGCCAACAACTACTGCATTCAATTGAAGTGAAGAAAGCGCGCATCTTTATCGTCAACATAAAGAGCGCGCCTTCATCTAAGTTTATACCGGGGCTTCCTAGTTATTAATTGGAAGATAATTTGAAAATAATTGAAACAACTTCTAATGAACAATCAGGACTGGGCAACTGGACAATTGAGAAACTTTATGACTGACACTTCCAAGCATCATTTCCTTCATTCCGCTCAGTCCACGACTACCAATAATGATGAGTTGTTGCCCATTGCTTTTTGCATAATTCAAAATTTCATGAGCAGGATCTCCCTTGAGGTGAATGATTTCCGTAGAAATCCCCTCAGATATTAATTTGTATTTAGCGTTTTCCAATTGCTCTATACTGTGCTTATCCATTTCATCTAACATTTCTTCCAAATAGTTTTCCGGTATATATGGGAGACCCATGGTTACATTCAAATTGCTGACATGAATCAAAGTAACATGTGTTTGTTTATTGTGAGCAATCTCCACAGTTACATCTAGGATTTTGTTTTGTAATTCCGATTTATCAATAGCAACCAAAATTCGATTGAACATTTCAGTTCATCCTTTCCTTCATCGATCAATTAGTGTTTAACCGCGTCTACAAACCGGTCTCTAGCAGCTCCCCATCCAACAACTAATAGCAAAACAGAAGCGGCGACTAAGATAAGCAGTGGGAGTGTCCAGCTGTTTGTTGCATCATGCAGATATCCGATCAATGCCGGCCCCATTGCAGCAAGCAGGTAACCGATGGACTGCGCCATACCTGACAACTCCGCAGCTTGATGAGCATCTTTGGTACGTAATCCGAAAAACATCATCGACAAGCCGAATGCGAATCCTCCCCCGATACCAAGGATGATGATCCACACGAGGATGACACTTGGGCTTCCATAAAGCAGTCCAAGTGTTCCAACCAAAAGTAAAATCGATGTGATAACAACTAGCGAACGTTGACTAGACATACGGCCAGCAAGGACCGGAACGATAAATGTAAACGGAAGCAATGCTAGCTGCATAATCGATAAATACCAACCGGATTGACTAGAGTCGATGCCTTGTTGTTTTAGGATTTCCGGCAACCATGCAATGAGCACATAAAAGATCGCTGATTGAATCCCCATGAACAAGGTCACTTGCCAAGCAAGGGAGGAGCGCCAAATATTGACTTGCTTATCTGCAATGGGTTGAGCGCCAGATACAGTAACTTGTTTCGTACGATTTCTCATCTGGGGCAACCAAAGAAGAAAAGATACAAAGCTGAGAACCGCCCAAATTCCTAATGCTCCTTGCCATTGTAAGCCTGATCCGACAGCAAGCGGGACACTAATACCCGAAGCAATCGCACCACATAAATTCATTGATATCGAATACACCCCGGTCATAGAACCGATTCGATTGGGAAATTCACGTTTAATTAAACTCGGCAATAATACATTACATACTGCAATGGCAAACCCAAGAATGGCCGTTCCGAGATACAAATTAATTGCTCCAGATAATGAGCGTAGTACAATACCAATTGTTAAAATAATTAGGGAAATCAAAATAATAAGTTCCATTCCAAATCTTCGCCCTAATTTAGGTACAAGCGGTGATAACAAGGCAAAAGCAAGGAGCGGTACCGTTGTGATAAGGCCGGCTAATGTATTTGAAATGTGTACGTTATCTCGTATTAGACTTACTAAAGGTCCAACAGAGGTTAAAGGAGCACGGAGATTGGCCGCAATAACGATAATCCCTAGAACAACTAACCAAGTTGCAGATTGCTTACGTGTATTTTCTTCGTGTTGACTTTTACTCAATGACTGTGGCTTGTCCATAAGATCCTCTCCTGCATGTTTTAGTAATAACATCTGTCTTTGACACTCATCATATTCGCGCGAACAGATAAAGTATAGTATGTTATACTAAATTTAACAAGATGTATTTTATGTTATATATTTAGCTTGTGGTTTTAAGTGTGTTAGCCGACTGAAAAAACACACAAATAAATCCCTGTGATGAATCACGGGGATTTTTGTGCAAGCTACTAATATAGTCAAGAAGAATTAATTAAACCTCATACTTCAAAGTAATATGGAGAACCGTTTCATTGCCTGTAGGGTTCAAATATGAATGCGGGCTATCCGCGCGAAAGCTGATGGTGTCATATTGGTTCAATGAGTAGATGTCATCATTTACTTGGATGGATACTGATCCAGCCATGACCGTCGCAATCTCGGTGGTATTGGAATGATGAGCTTCTGGATGGTAAGAGCTATTCGGCCGAAGGTATGCACGGTACATTTCAATATCATGATTTGTGTTTTTAAAGATCGGCTCAATGATCCAATTTTTATGCTCACTGGCAAATCGCAGTCCTTGGCCAGCCCGGTAAATATTTACGGAGCTTTCTGATGTGAACAAAGTCATAAGGGGTAACGATATACCCTTGGATATCTTCCAAAGGATTCCAACGGTTGGGTTTGTTTCACCACGTTCAATGTTCCCCAGGGTGAGCTTGCTTACTCCAGTTAGCTCTGATAATTCTTCTAAGCTCAATTTTTTTTCTTTTCGAATTTTTTTAAGAGCTGCACCAACTTGCATTACAATTTGTTTTGTATCATCAATTTCCACTGAAACTCCACCTTTTACATAGCACTTTATGGCTAAGTATATTACCTTTTGTATTTCTTTTCAAAATGAGTACAAAAGAACAAGGGATTAGAAGAAGTAACGTGAGTAATCCAATGGATGAGTCGATTGTAATTTATATCTTAAAGAAGGTCGAAATGCTCTTCTTGACCTCTGTTAAAGGCAAAAAGGGGACCCAATTCCAGCATGTTTGAATGCTTATCCAGGCGACCGTGAGACTTAGCATTCGTTTGACCGACCGTTCGATACTGGCGGAATCGCCCCCTAATCATGTCCATTAACAGGAGGAGGGGAAAGACGCTACTTTGGGTTGTGTGGAGAGTATCCCAAGAAGTTCCAGCCAACAGGAATGACGTTTTCTAGTTGAATCACTCCATCAATTCGAAATTCGACCAAGCGCTCCAATTTTATGGGCTTTTTTTGTGCTTGAAATTAAGAGACTAAGTTCTTGTTTTATAAAGGATTTCTCCTATGACAAACAAATAGCTGAGGTGGGGTGTTATAAAAATATTTGTCGGAGGACTAGAACATAGTCCCATTAGAGCCCGCGCCCAGCGCGGGTTTTCTGTTTTAAGGCACCAAGTTCTGATAATCATCTAAACACTTGCTGAGGCGTAGTAAGGCTTATCTAATAAGATCATAGGCTGCAATAAAGTGGAATTTTTTATGAGAATGACGACATAAAAGGCAACTGTTCAAAGCTCCATTACCGGCATGACTAGAGGAACGCTGGCCAGACTCTCCATGCCCCTGCTAATTTCCAATCCATACCCGTCTGGAGGCGACGAACATGTGGAAGATTTTATTGGTAGAAGATAAGGTGTTCGTTGGGCGCAAGCTCATTCAATGGGTATTATTCGGATACACTGTCTCTGGAGAAGCCTCAAAAGGCAGAGAAGCGTTAGAGTTGATGGCAGAGGACATGCCTGACCTTGTTATCACAGATATTATGATGCCCGGTATGGATGGGATTGAACTGCTGAGAAATGCCCGGTCTAACGAGATGATAAGCCGGTTTGTTATGCTTACTTGTATGAATGAGTTCAAATATGCCCAGCAGGCGCTTGAGTATAGGGCGAGCGGATATATTCTCAACTTTTCCATGAGTATGCAATCCATGCACGATATCCTTGCTAAGGTCGCCAAAGAACTGACTGCTGCTAACGAGCAGAGACAGCAGGTGCTTTCGGAAAAATTCAACGTGTTCTATAAACAAATCCTCGATAGGATTAAGGCGGACAGACTGGAAGAGGAGGCTCTTCCGGGTGAGTTCACGGAGTACGAGACTGAATCCGGCTTATCCCGGCAGATCCCTGTCCTCAAGGGTGCAACTGTCGCCAACCCGGTCCAACTTCCTGCAGTCTTATCGCTAGCAGACTCTTTGCAATTGCCTTTAGCCGGTTTTAACCGCGTTTTTCTGGTATCTCTGATCGGAAACTATTCTTTGACTCCGGAGGAACTTCTGAAGCAGAGTATGATTGAGGCTAAACCAGGGATGTGGACGGGTTCCTATACGTCAGGCAGCGTAACTTCTTTATTCTTCTGGTTTCCCAGTGAGCCTGCGCTTGATTTGGAGAAGCTTCGTCTCCTGCCGGGGAAAGGCATTTACAGTCGGCCGTTCTCTCCTTGCCATTTAACCACTCACTGGAAGAGGCAGCTTAATCAGGTAAACCAGCTATGGTAAAATAGAGGTTATTAAGAGACCTATCCAAGCAGCAGTAAATGTAAATAGAAGTGGCAAAATAGTAAGGAGGTAAGGGCTCTAATGCCTTTACCTCCATTTTAGCTTTTGTCAAAATACAAAGCGTCTGATAAAGCGATTGCCCAAATTGTTGCTGAGAACCTGCCTGAATGACCCAGGACCTTGCGTGTTTTGGAGCAAAGGCTATGAGGGCACGTCGTAAGGAAGCTGTCGAGGTTATCCTTCAGGATATGACCAGCTACTGTATGATCTGAATATATAACTGTTTTAGAACTGTTCTTAAGCACCAACAAATGCTATCATGAATTGGAGTGGTAATTAATAGTGTACATGCTTTTTAATTATATAGTAGCTATAAAGTAATAAATAGAACCGGGGGCTGTTATTACTAATATGAAAACATATTATTGTGACCTTGAGGTTACGTTGGACATTATCGGAGGGAAGTGGAAGGGGCTTGTTTTGTATTATTTGATTAAAGGTCCAAAGCGCACGAGCGAGTTAAAGAGACTGATACCAGGTATTACTCAAAAAATGCTTATTCAAACGCTTCGAGACCTGGAAACGAGTGGACTGATACATAGAAAAGTGTATAAACAAGTCCCCCCGAAAGTCGAATATTCAACTACTGAACTTGGTCAATCTCTTGAATCTATTTTGAAAGATCTTTGCAACTGGGGTGGAAAATATGCAGAGGAAACATACGCACAGGATGAGTTCGAAATTTTGCACACGGATTAAAAATAGTATAAAACGAAAACCCCAGGGATATCATGCTTGGGGTTTTCGTTTATATAAATGGCTATAGAAGAGATTTAGCCCAACAACCTTACAATTGTTTCCTTTTAGTTACTATATAACAAAAAAGTACGTACTTCTTTTTCAGATATGTTTGATACATAATGTCATTTGTACGGTGGAATTACATCTTACACAAGTAAAATCGCTGCGTTGTTATGGTTTGGTTACTATAGCGGTACTAATATAGGCCATACGGCCTCAAGAGGGAGAGGACAGAAATCATGGGGAATTTCAATGGTAAGGTCGTGATCGTCACTGGAGGGACAAGCGGTATCGGACTTGCTACGGCACAACGTTTTGTGGAGGAAGGGGCGCATGTCTTCATAACTGGACGCAGACAAAACGAGCTGGACACAGCGGTGAAATTGATTGGGGAACGGGTCACTGGCGTTCAAGGTGACATATCAAATCTAAACGATCTGGACAAACTATTTGAAACGGTGAGACAGGAGAAAGGGCATCTGGACATTCTTTTCGCTAATGCCGGACTTGGCAGCATCCTGCCCTTGGGCCATATTACAGAAGAGCAATACCAGATCACATTCGATGTAAACGTAAAGGGTACTCTGTTCACCATCCAGAAGGCCCTGCCGCTGTTTCCGGACCAGACTGGTTCCATCATTCTTACGGGTTCGACGGCATCTACGATCGGCGACGCAGGGTTTAGCGTGTACGGAGGAACCAAAGCGGCGCTCCGCCAGATGGCGAGAAACTGGATTACGGACTTAAAGGGGACCGGAATACGAATTAATGTACTGAGCCCAGGAATGATCCATACGCCGGCTTACGACGATTTGTTTGGAGAGGCGTTGGATCAAGTCCTTGAATCCGCTAAGGATACCGTTCCATTGAGCCGCCTTGGTAAAGCAGAGGAGATCGCCAGTGCAGTGATGTTCCTTGCCTCGGAGGAAAGCAGCTATGTCAACGGCATCGAACTATTCGTAGATGGTGGATTGGCACAAATCTAAGCATTCGTTAAAGGCCGCTTAATCAGCGGCCTTTTTATTTGAATAAGTGAATATTATTCTATTTTGTTTAATTACAAAGTCGATATGGGTTAATAAATGGAAGTGATACATAAAATTTGGTGGGGAGGGGGGATTATGGGGCAAATGATAAGCTGTCTAGGCGTCTCTGCTCTGATTTCAAAATTGCATTTGGATCACGGTACGTTTATTGCTAAAAAAAGAAAAGTCGTGATTTACATATGTACAAAATACGAGTTTTGTGAAAATGTATTAGCGGAATTAACGAGAAAAGCAAGAATTCTCGCTCGCTAATCAAATTTTCACTAAATTAGATGTTTCGCATTGTTTTCTATATCTCTTCATTTATCTTTCCTAACTAAGTATTCTAATTAAGTATTCCTCGTATTTATTAATTCACCTTAGTTAATGTTTAATTAGTTATTTTTGATTCAACTTCATTGATCAAACAATAATCGACCTGATCGACTCTAAAAACTGCTCACATTTAATACATTTCCTTAATAATTTACTGATTAAAATTATTTTTATACATTATTCTGTATTTTATTCATTCAAATCACGGCATTAATACTTTTTAAGTGGTATAAATATTCATTTCTTAAATATATGCTCTTTGTTTATCCAAAAATAAATTGCTTGGATGTTATCATATTCTCATGTGAATTTAATCACATTATTTTCGAACCATTTACCATTTATTCGTTTTAAAGTCTCCTATTTATCAATAAGGATTTTCTGAAGATTGTATTGCACTAAAAAAGAAGCAGGATTTGATGTACATTCATTGATGTACTTTCAAACCGCGCTTCAATATCATTAATCCGAATGTAGTTATCTCCCTTATTTACATGGCTGCTTCAGCCGGAATCTCTCTTGAAATCGGCATCTTGTGAATGGTGCGCAAGAAGCTGATCGTCTGGTTCTGCGAATGCATGATGACAGAATGCGTCTCAGCCTTCTGATTCGGCAGGTAACGTACACCATTCAGAAGTTCTCCAGGTGTCACGCCGGAAGCTACAAACAGCACGTTATCATGTCCTACCATGTCTTCCATTGTCAGCAGACGGCGTGGATCTTCGATCCCCATCCGCTTGCAGCGTTCGAATTCTTCAATCCCGTCCGGCAGCAAACGCCCCTGCATTTCGCCGCCCATACATTTCAGCGCAGCAGCAGCCAGTACGCCTTCCGGCGCCCCGCCGGATCCTATGTACATATCGACGTCACTGTCACTCGCTGCATCAATGGCTCCCATTACGTCGCCATGGCTCAGCAGTTTGATCCGAACGCCGGCATTGCGGAGTGCAGCAATCTGTTCCTGGTGACGTTCCCGATCCAGAATAGAGATCGTCATATCGGACAACGGTTTATTCAGAATGCTGGAGGCTTTGGCAAGGGTTGTTTCAATAGGATCATTCAGAGACAAATGTCCTGCAAGCGCCGGTCCTACAGCCAGCTTCTCCATGTAGATATCCGGCGCATGCAGCAGATTGCCTTCCGGCGCGGCAGCGATAACCGAAATGGCATCATTGAGGCCGGCTGCCACGGTTTCCGTACCCTCCAGAGGATCGACGGCGATATCGATCTTCGGACCGCGGCGGTTGCCGACCTTTTCCCCGATATATAACATGGGCGCTTCGTCCATTTCGCCTTCGCCGATGACGACCGTGCCATCCATAGCTACGGAGTTTAATCTGCTCCGGATCGCCGTGGTTGCGGCCTGATCTGCGCTGTTTTTATCTCCTCTTCCCGTCCAACGGGCAGAATCGAGCGCGGCTTTTTCCGTAATACGTACCAACTCCAAAGCTATATGATGTTCCATTTCAAATCTCCCTCCATTTTGTTCAAGTATATAATCTATTTATCTCACTTCAATTTTTATAAATATTGCATGATCAGTCCTGCCGTTTCCTCAATCGCTTTATCCGTCACATCGATCACAGGGCAGCCTAAGGATTCGTATAAAGTCTGTGCGTACTCCAGCTCTTTTTCAACCCGCTCAAGTGAGGCATAATTGGCTTCTACCGGGAGTCCGAGGGCTTTGAGCCGTTCATATCGAATTTTCACCAACTGCTGGGCATCGATGTTCAGACCGAAGATTTTTCCGCTCTTGACCTCCCGCAACTGCGCAGGCGGCGTCAGTTCGGGAACGACCGGATAATTGACGACCTTTTTGCCTTTATGCGCCAGGAAGATCGACAGCGGGGTCTTGGATACTCGGGATACGCCTAGCAGGATAATATCCGCTTTGAGGATCGCTCCAACATCTTTGCCGTCATCGTTATTGACCGCGAACTCAACGGCATCAATCCTCCGGAAGTAATCCTCATCGAGTCTATGCAGCAGCCCCGGCAGGCGCTTGGGGGTATCGTTGAACGTATCGATGACGGCCTGCATCATGGGTCCCATGATATCGACCGTGCGGACATTTAGCCGTATGGATTCTTCCTTCATCGCTTCCCGCAGCTCCGGTTGTACGATCGTGTAAATGACCATGCCGCCGCGTCCGGATACTTCCTCCATGAGACGCGTAATTTCATCTTCATGCCGAACATTCATAATCCGTTTGATTTCCGTGTTCGTCAGCTCGAACTGCCGAAGTGTTGCCAAAGCCACCGCTTCAGCCGTTTCGCCAATGGCGTCCGAGCAAATGGCTATAACACGATTTGATGCCTGTATCATCCCATTCCTCCCATTAATTCTCTGCTAGCATCTCAAGTAACTTTCTGATGATATTGGTTTTGGAAATCCGACCGACCACATTTACGTCCCCATCGTGTCCGGAAGGTGCCGGTACGACAACAGGCAAACTGTCGATTTGATGCGTAATAATCTTTCGAGCCGCATCCAGGACGGAGTCCTCGGGGGAAACTGTCACCACATTGGCTCTGCGTGTCATGATAAAACTTACAGGCATCGCTGATGCCGCGGCATTTCCGAGCGTAACCTTCAGCATATCTTTGCGGGACACAATGCCTACAAGCTTGCCTTCTTCGTCCGTCACGATGAGATGTCCAACATTTTCCAGAAACAATGTCACTACCGCATCATGGATGGTTGTCGTTTCACGAACGATGACAGGCACGGCATGAATATCGCCAACTTTCATTTCAAACAGGTTTTGTTTATCTTCTTCCCCCATTTTCTTGCGTGTCCCCGGAAAATAGCCTACTTTCGGCTTCGCATCGATATAATCGAGGCTTACCAGGATCGACAGGTCCGAACGGATGGTTGGGCGGGTCAAATTCAGCATTTCAGCAATTTGTTCGCTCGTGATGGGAGCATGCTTTTTTACGATATCCAGAATTTCCAATTGCCGAGAAGTCAGCTTAATAAGGAATTCCTCCTCTCCGATGCAATATTACTGTCTGTATAATACGTCATATAAAACGATTAATCAATATATAATACGTCTTATATATGAATTAATTAAATGCATTTGGACGATTCAAGCACAAAAAAGCTCTCTATCCGTTATTAAAATAACAGCAGAAAGCTTTATATTGATCATGATTCAAGTGTGATTGGCCACTACTCCCGATACATCCAATGCTCCGGAATATGGGTTATTTCTTCAGGCTGCCGGTATCGTTCCCCAATCTCTTGAAAGCGATCCAGCACGTTAGGATCAAGCAGTCCTTGCCGGTTAGGAGCCCCATTTAGCAAAAAGGATACATTATGACGTCTCATTTCATCGAGTTTATCCAATACCCAGTCGGACGTTCTAAGTTCCATCGCCGTATCAGTCGTTCTCCAGAACCAGGTTTTCGTTAAAATATTGCAGCTTGCGCCCGGTCCGGCGAACGCCTCATCGACTTCTTGGCCTGCCGCATTTTCGTAAAAGACGATGTCCGTATGATTCAGATTGGATTCGCAGCTAATGTTCATCAGCAGGCATCCGGGTTGTAGACGCTTCACCAACTCATCGATTTCCTCGAAAGGCAAATCCTCGTAGTTCGGTCCGCCCCAATGCGCGTTCCAGCCGTCAATGATGAGGAAGGGAATACGGCCGTAACCCGTCAACAGCTCTTCCAGTTGATTTTTAATGAACGCCTTGTCCTCGGGAGTGCATTTCTTGCGGTTGATTTGATGGTGCAGATCCAGCATCGAAAAATACAAACCCGCTTCAATGCCTTCCTCGCGAAATGCCGCCAAATACTCGCTTACGACATCTCGGGTATTGGCCGCATTTTTGATGCAGTGTTCCGTATGCTTACTTGGCCACAAACCAAACCCTTCATGATGCTTGGCCGTCAGGGCCGCAAACTTCATGCCTGCCGATTTTGCTGCCTTGGCCCACTGCTTGCAGTCTAAATCCGCCGGGTTCCAATTTATAGGGTCGAATATGTATCTGCGGGGCTCATCGTTATTTTCATGCCCGTATTCCCAGTCTTCGATTTCGTGATCGGCGAACTGGAACGTCGCGCTGTTGAAATGAATGAACATCCCGAAGCGCTGATTCACGAACCATAGCTGCCTTTGTACAAGTTCTTCCGGATTCATTGTTAATCACTCCTGATTATTTGCAAATTTATTCGCTAATGTGTGGAGATAATTCCTTTAGCAATGAAAATATCGTATCATATTGAACGTTTTATGTATTTGCCGAAGTGTACTATTATTTATCATTTTATCCGCTCAGATATAGGTTAATTAAGGTGATAAGCTTGTTATAAAAAAGTTATCGGAAACGACTCCTTACATTGGTGATTTCATGCCATTATTTGTATAATTCAGCCTGAGCCGTTCCACGAGCTGGATATGAATATTTTTGTCGATTAAGTAAATCATATGAATTAATCAAAACGATGACAGGGGAGAAATCAACTTGATGTATACAGTATTGATCGCCATTGCTGTAATCGCCTGCGCAATCTCGCTATACATGTCCGTGTCCATCATGCGTAAACAACGAAAACAAAGATACGATCATATCAGTCCCACGGTCGCCAAGCATCCGCTGATCGCCAATCCCATCGTCATCCTCTATCTGGCCTTTCCGATCCTGGTCGTCATTGGCGGATTGATCTGGTGGTATCTCGAGGTCAAAGGATTAACTTAAATCGTTAGGAGTGTTTGTTCTTGGATAAAAAGACGTACTATATATCGGTACAATCCAGATACATTTCAGAACGCCAGGATGAGGCTCCCTATGAACTGGTCGTCAAGGCAACGCCGGAAGAGATTCAGCAGCTTCGAGACCTGTTCAGCTCCATGTATCACTTCGATATGGAGACCTATTTCCGCATGCACTATCCCGGCATCCCCGAGCACTACGACAACGATAACGACCTGTATGAGCGTGATCTAAAAGATATCTATCACATGTTGTACGATATCGGCACGAAGGAAACGAGAGAACATATCGCTTCCATGAACGTTCTGGAATAAAGCAGCTCCTACATGGCACAAAAAGATCTGTCTTCCCGTTTCCGGAATGAAGACAGATCTTTTTTCGATTCTTGCAGCGCGGCTTTTTTATTCTGCTTGAACAGCTCCTGCAGGAGCCAATTGCCGCATATAATCATTGAGTTCGATAGCCTGCCCGCCGTTTAACCGAGAGGATTCTGCGGCGAAAGCGATCATGTGGCTTCGGACGGAAGCGGATGCCGAGCTCTTACTCTCATCCTGACCGTTGTAGCCGCGCACCTGGTTCAGGAAATCGCGTACGATGCCACTGTCCCCGCCGCCATGTCCGCTCGTCTGAGCGGGAATATCGATCGTCGTTTTTTGATGCGTCAAAAAATCGTACAATGTGATCTTGTCCTCTTCTCCGCGAAGCTCGCCCTGCGTGCCCATGATCTGGATTCTCCGTTCCTGCTCATAGGTAAAGCCGCACATGCTGAACATGGCTGTCGCCCCGCCTTCGAATTCCATATTCACGACCTGATGGTCCACGACATTGTTGTCGCTGCGGAATACGCAGCGTCCATAGTCCGTATCCCGCAAGCCCTGTATGATATTTTGTCTCGTCAATTCCGGAGTAAAGTGGCCTGCCCAGCCCTTATATTGATCGCTGAGATAGAAACGGGGAGCGGAATATGCGCAAGTTGACTCGACGGCACAATCCAGGCAGCGGTCACCGGAGCCTTGGGGCGCTTGTTCTTCACGAAAATATTTCAGCGAACCAAACGAGCTGACCCGAAGGCAAGGACGGTCCATGAGCCAAGAGAGCACATCCATATCATGACAAGATTTGGCCAGAATCATCGGACTCGAAGTGTTGGAATTGTTCCAGTTTCCACGCACAAAGCTGTGAGCGATATGCCAGTATCCCACGTTCTCGTTCAATTGAATGGACACGACTTCGCCAATGCGTCCTTCCTGAATAACCTGCTTGATCTTGCTCCAAAAAGGCGTGTACCGCAGTACATGGCAAATGGTGAGTAAACGATTTTGTTCCCGGGCCATTCGTTCCATATCGATGCATTCAGCAGGAGTCGGCGACATCGGCTTTTCCAGCATCACATGGTAATGCTGCTTCAAAGCCAGCATCGTGGGCTCATAATGCATTTGGTCCTGTGTGCAGATCATCGCGATCTCGGCAAGCCGGGGCTGCTCAAGCAGCTGCTCCCAGGATGCAAAGCATCGTTCGGGAGGAATGTCATGGTCCTCGGCAAATCGCGCTCGGCGAATCGGATCGGCTTCCGCAACGGCTACGAACGTAAGCTCATGCGGGTAATCCAGCGCGTAGCGGGCATACCCTTTCGCGCCCCTGGCTCCCGCTCCGACTAATACAGCTGTCATTGGATTCATATGTTCTTTTCCCTACCTTTTCTATTGATTGTCTGTTCAGTCCGCCTTGGCAAATCGTTCCGCAGCAGACGCATAAATTGCGACATAGCGATCAACGCCCATTTTCTGAAGCGCGGCCACATATTTATCCCAGTTGTCGAACGACTCATTGCCCGTAATGAATTTATCCTTCATCTCCAACACGTAGGCATCGATGTCCGTTTGAATCGTGGTCAATTCGCTTTGCTCTTCCTGGGTGAAGTTGAACGGAGGCCAGATTTGATCTTGTGCCAAGGCATACGGCTCTGCTTTTTTCGCATTTTCGATCGAAGTCGGCATTCCTTCCGCACCCTTGAAGTATTTCTGTTTCACAAAACCCGGGTAATACCCGCCCAGCCACACCAGGTATTGTCCGACCGCCTGATCCAGCGTGAGACCGTTCGGATTGTTTTTAATATCCTCGGTATATTCCACATTACCGTCGGCATCTTCCACATAAGTCTCGTCCTTCCAGCCCATGAAGAACAGCTTGATTCCCTCATCACTGTAGAAGTAATCCATCCAGCGCATCATCGCCTCCGGATTTTTCGCCTTATCCGTCAGTACGAACATGCCGATGTTCCCGAGCGGAGATCCAAAGGCGTTGTAGCTCTGATCGCCATGCGGTCCTTTGAGCACATTCAGCCCTACGTATCCTTTTTGGTTATAAATCGCGACCGGATCAACGCTATCCGAGATACCGAGCAGACCTTGCATCCCTTTGGAGTCCACTTCCGTGCTTTTCACCGATACGATATCCTGCTCCAGCAGTCCGTCTTTATACAGCTTGTTGACGAATTGAAGCAATTCCTTGTAGCGGGGATCAGCGGGAATGAAGCGAACCTTTCCGGTTTCCGGATCGGTATCCACGTTGATGTTCGACGTGCCATGTGTATTCAGCCCGAAGGAACCTCGAAGATAATTGACGATGCCGGCTGTTCCGACCGCGCCCCAGCCAATTTCATCCTTTTGGCCGTTGCCGTTCGGATCATTGTCCTTGAATGCTTTCAGCATGCTATAAAAATCGTCCAGCGATTCCGGCTGCTTGAGCCCCAGATTATCCAGCCACTCCTGCTTCACCCAAGGCGTACCGTACAGAACGGATTTGAACTCCGGATCATAGATCGTCGGCAAACCGTAAATGTTGCCGTCCGGCATCGTGATGCCCTTGGCGATGATCGGATACTTTTCCATGAGAGCCTTGAAGTTCGGAGCATACTTGTCAATCAGGTCATTCAACGGAATGAAGGCGCCCTGTTTGCCATACTTCAGCAGATCGGACCTGGAGAATGCAGAAGCATAAAATAGCTCCGGATAATCGTTACCGGCAAGAAGCAAATTGCGTTTTTCCTTCAAGGCATCCGTCTGGACTGTATCCCACTGAACATGAATGTTGGTCTTCGTCTCGTAGTCGTTCCAGATTCGGATATTGTTCCAATCTGCATTGGCGAAAAATTTGGCGGCGAAAGCATTCACCGTCATTTTCTCGTTCACGATCGGAAACCCGGTTGCGTTGATTTGCGCCTCATCGGCCGCTTTGGCCTTCCCATCTCCAGATTCTGCCGTCTTACCGGAGCTGCATCCCGCCAGAACGGAAACTGTAACGAGACAGGACAGCAGCATCTTCCCCCTTTTGCTACTCATCATCTTGCATTCCTCCCTTTTCATATCATCATCTATCCATTCAAGGGCTACCCTTTGATGGCTCCAATCATGACGCCTTTCACGAAATACCGCTGCAGGAACGGATACAGGATGAGCACGGGAATATTGGCCACGACCAGCACGGCATATTTGATCCCCTCCACCTCACGCTGCTGCTTGATCGCCGATTCGGTCGACATTTTGACCATATCGCTCGTCTGTCCCTGAATGAGTATTTCACGCAGGATCAGCTGGAGCGGGAATTTGCTTTTATCCGACAGATACAGCAATGCATTGAAGAATGCGTTCCAGTGGCTCACGGCATAAAAGAGAATCATGACCGCGATAATCGGCATCGACAGCGGCAAAATAATGCGGCGTAGAATCTGGATGTTGGTGCACCCGTCGATCGTTGCCGCCTCCTGCAGCTCGTAAGGAATGGACTGCTGGAAAAAGGTCCGCATGATGATAATGTTGTAGATTGATACGGCATTCGGAATGATCATGACCCACAGGGTGTTCAGCATTCCCAGATCCTTGATCAGCAAATAGGTTGGTATCAGACCGCCTCCGAAAAACATCGTGAAGACGAATATTGCCATAATGGCATTACGGCCCACGAAATCTTTCCGGGACAGCGGGTATGCGCCCAGGATCGTCATGACCAGATTGATCAGCGTACCGATGGAAGTGTACAAAAGCGTGTTGGAGTAACCGGTCAGGATGTCATGGTTCTGAAAAATTTTCGCATAAGAGTTCAGGTTCACTCCCTTGGGCCACAGCAGCATCTCGCCGCGCAGCACGGTCTGCGGATCGCTAAAAGAAGCGCTGAGCACAAATACGAGCGGGTACAGCACAATGACGGTAATCACACTTAACACGATATAGATCATGACATTGAAAACGCGATCTCCACGGGATTCCAATAGCATGCGGCTTCCTCCTTACCATAGACTCGTTTCACTCATGCGTTTAGAAACCCAGTTCACGGTGATCAATAGAATGAAGTTAATGACGGAATTGAATAATCCGATGGCTGCGGAGAAGCTGTATTCGGCACCTTGGATACCTGCCCGGTATACGTAAGTGGCGATGATGTCGGAGGTATCCATGTTAAGGTTGTTTTGCATCAGGAGCACCTTTTCGAATCCGATGCCCATGATGCTGCCGATATTCAAAATGAGCAGGATGATAATGGTTGGCCGAATGCCCGGCAAGTTGATATGCCATATCCGCCGTATTCTCCCTGCTCCGTCCACCCGCGCCGCTTCGTGCAGCTGATGGTCAACGCCCGCAAGCGCCGCCAGGTATATAATCGAGCTCCAGCCCATTGTCTGCCATACATCGGAAAGAACATACAATGATTTGAACCACGCCGGCTCCGCCATGAAGTTGATCGGAGACCCTCCGAACATCGTAATGAAGTGATTCGCGATGCCGTAGCGGGGCGACAAAAAAATCATCATCATGCCGACCACGACGACCGTGGACAAAAAATGCGGCGCGTACGTAACGGTTTGCACGAATTTTTTGAACTTGGCCGATTTGGCTTCATTCATGAGGAGTGCCAGGATGATCGGGATGGGAAAACCTAATGCCAGACTGTAAAGACCGAGTCCCAACGTATTCTTGATCAGTCGCCAAAAGAAATAGCTGTGAAAGAAACGTTCGAAATGTTCGGTACCTACCCATGGACTACCGGTAATTCCTTTGGTCGCAATGAAATCCTTAAAAGCAATTTGAATGCCGTACATGGGCACATAATGAAAAAGAACATAGTACGCGATGACCGGAAGAATGAGCAGATACAGCTGCCAGTTGCGCGTAATGCGGCTCCATTTCAATTTCTTAGAGCCTCGCTTGACTTCCGGAGCAACATGGGCTAGTGCTGAAACCTTGATATTGGACACCAGGATCCCCTCCTTGATTCGAGCAGTGCATGTGAAGCCATCTTGCATATAAATTGAACTAAAGATAAGGAAAGTACTTCGCCAGTGTTCCGGATGAATGAAAGGAGAAGCAAGGTTAAACGCTAGTTCATTTTATATCGTTGATATCGTTCTTTAACGAATCACTCCCTTCACGGAATAAAGTTTAAGATAACGTGAATTCGCGAATCTCTATGTTATGTTAATTGACAAATTGCAATGTGAAATCTACATCATTTAGTTCGGAAAAAATCACATCTATTTTGGATTTATATTTGGATAGAGTTCAAAGTATTAGACGATGAATAGAGGATTAATGTACTGGAATGAAGGGCTGCAGATAGAGTAGGTAGTTATGCCTTAATTCAAAGACAACACGTATGTAAGCGCAGTCATAATGTGAACCGAAATGAAAACTTTTCAATAATACCTCGCCAAATTTTTGGATTAAAACGCCAAAACCATTTAATTTTTCTCATCATAATATAGAATAATTTGGATTGTCAAACATTATTTTTGGATCGTTTTGGATAAATCGCATTCATATTTGGTTCTGATACGACAAATAACCTGACACCAATGAAGGTTGTCAGGCATTTATATAGTATAAATAAGAATTTTGTGTTAGTATTCATTACATCAAGATTTGGCGTGATAATATTTTCTTTATGGGGTCTGCTGTTTCTCCGGTCGCTCATAATCGGATGATTCTCGGATGATCAATTCGTAAGGAAGCAGGATTTTGGGGAGTGCAGGATAGTCTCCATTCAAATAATCAATCATGAATTGCGCAGCCACTTTGCCGATTTCATATTTGGGAACATGGACGGAGGATAGCGGAGGATTCGTGTACTGCGCAAACGAAATATCGTCCATTCCGACAAAAGCAATGTCCTGTGGTATGCGCGCTTTCTGTTCGACGACCGCACGCATGGCGGGAATCGCCAGCATGTCGCTTGCGCAAAGGATGGCCGTTGGCCATTCCTCCTTCGGACGAGTGCTCAGAAGCTCGGTAAGCCTGCTGTAGCTAAGGTTCACATTCCAGCCGGTGTCGATGATCCACTCATCCGGGAGAGGAAGATCGGCTTCCAGCATTGCAAATTTATATCCGACGAAGCGTTCATCGTTGTCCATTTTTCTCGAATAGGCAGGGCCTCCGATAAAACTGATCCGGCGGTGTCCGCGCTCGAGTAAATGACGGACTGCGGCCCTGGCGGAGAAGATCCGGTCGCAGTCCACCACGGGCACTGTCAGCCGATCATCGTTCAGACTGACGCCAAGAACGGCAATCTTCTCTTTTTCAAGCAGCTCAATCAGCTCCGGATCATACCAGCTGATGACCACGATGCCTTTGATCCCCGTTTCCCTGATAAGGTTTTTGATCCGATCGGCATCACTGACTTCATCCGACGTACGAACGATCGCAGGAGGGTGACCCAGCTCGTCCATCCGGTCATGAAATCCGGCCAGCACCTCGGTAAAATAAGGATGATTCTCAATCAGCTGCTGCGGGACGACAATTGCGATATGTTTGGGAGCTCCACTAGCGGGAGAACTCGCATAGGTTTCCTCCTGAAGGCGGTACCCGAGTTCCCTTGCCGCTGCCCGTATTCTCTGCTTGGTTTCTTCGTTCACCGGCCGGTTCATATCATTGCTGATTGCGCGGGAAACGGTTGATATGGATACGCCAACCCGCTCGGCAATGTCCTTCAGCTTCGCCATGGCTTACCCTCTCCTCTCTTTTTTTGGTTTGTTTGGCTCCAAAAAGTTTACTCCGCATGATCATATCATATATTGTATAAATCTGACATGTGAATTACGGAACCTGCATAGAAAAAAAGGAAGCTGCTCATAGCAGCCTCCTTTTTGAAGCGTTCAATTCCAATTAATCTTCGAACTCAACGTTATGATATACCTGCTGAACATCTTCCAGATCCTCAAGCGTGTCGATCAATTTCTCGAACTGCGCCTGGGCATCTTCAGGAATGGTCAGGTAGTTCTGCGCCAGCATGGTCAGTTCCGCGACCGTAAACTCGGTTACGCCTGCTGCTTTGAAAGCATCCTGAACCGTTTGGAATTGATCCGGCTCAGCATAAACGATGACCGATTCGTCCTCTTCCACGATGTCGCGTACGTCTACGTCCGCTTCCATCATCAGCTCTAGCACTTCGTCGGCCGTTTTGCCTTCGATGCCGATCACTGCTGTCTGATCGAACATATAAGCGACGGAGCCGCTGACTCCTAGATTCCCTCCGTTTTTGCTGAACGTGGAACGTACTTCGGAAGCCGTCCGGTTCACGTTGTTGGTCAATGCATCCACGATGACCATCGAACCGTTCGGTCCGAAACCTTCGTAGCGGAGTTCGTCGTATACTTCATCGGAGTTGCCTCTCGCTTTTTCCAATGCGCGGTCGATAATCGCTTTCGGCACATTGTAAGTTTTGGCGCGTTCCAGAACGACCTTCAGTGCGCGGTTGGATTCCGGATCAGGCTCGCCTTGCTTGGCAACCACATAGATTTCACGGCCAAACTTGGCATATATGCGACTTGTATTTGCGTCTTTCGAAGCTTTCTTTTCCTTGATATTATTCCATTTACGACCCATATTTTCCGCTCTCTTTCGCTATTGATTCGTTACCTCGGTCTTATAAATACACTGGTATATTATAGCTCGAAATAGGCAGATGAACAAGTTTATGCCGTAGTTTGTAGTATTATGGCGTTTTCGAACCTTTCGAATCAACAGCAAAAGCCGCCTTGCATTTCTGCAAAGCGGCTTTTGTCCATAGGCTTATGGAGCTTCTACCCATGCTTTATTAAAGATGGCTAGAGCGATTTTTTGAGAAGCCGGTTTTTCATAGAAAACGTAGATGGTCTTGTTCGAACTGACGCCGATATCCGAGTAGCCGTTCGAACCTGCGTAAATTTCTTTGGATTTATACCATGTCGCACCGTCGTCATTGCTCATGCGGATCGTCATATGTGTGCGCGACGATGAATTTGCCGCGTTGGTGAACAGTATCGTTGAATCATCGTAGCGCTGAATGCTGGCTTCGTTAACCGGATCGATCAGAACCTGATCGGAATGAGGTGTACTCCAGGCACCCGTAACGCCGCTTGAAGTGGATATCGCACGGTAATTGCTGCCCGGATTTCTCATATTCGCCATCAGGCTGCCGTCCGAAAGCTCTACCATCATGTTTTCGTGAATTTTCGTGAATCCGGAAGGATTAGGTACTTTGGTACCCGCCTGCCAGGTCAGGCCGCCGTCATTGCTGTAGATCGTTGCTACGGTGCTGTTCGTCCAGTTCGGCGTCGTGAAATAGATCGGAACCATCAGCGTTCCATCCTTCAGTTGAATACCGTGGCCCGGCCCCATGCCGGCCCCGGACAGATTGGCGAAGTAATTCGGGTTGGCAGGATCCTTGTAGGCGTTCAGCACGCTGGTAATGTCTCTTGCCGCGTCCCACGTAACGCCATTATCATGGCTGGTGCGAATGAAGTACTGGCAATTGCCCCACTTCCAGCGGCTCCACAGCAGATGGACGGTACTGCCCGTATTTTCCGCCAGCAGCATCGGATTCATTTCTGCAAATCCCTGTGATTTCCCAGGTGCCAGAATCACGTTGTCAGAGAAAGTTTTACCGCCGTCCGTACTGCGTCTGAGCACGAGATCCGTTGGTGTTTGGTCGCCACCCGAACGTCCTTCGACAACGGTCAGAACCGTGCCGTCAGTCATGACCGCGATGCTAGGAATCCGGTACTGGGCGTACCCTTTCCCGTCGTTGATATCGAACAGAATGGTATCTTGAAATGTGCTGCTGATTTGCTTGATCTGATTATCGGAGAGCGGATTGGAATACAGATTAATGAAGTCCAGCTCGCCATTATAGAACCACTGGCTGCCGCCGTTGTCGACGTTTTTGCCGACCCACATGCCGCTGAGATTCGTTACGTTCGTAAAAAATGCGATAGACGGCGAAGTTACCTTCTCATATCCGTCAATATAAATTTTGCTGCCCGTGCTTCCTACATTCAGAATGGCCGTGTGCCAGTTCCCGTCGTTATAGGTACCTGCGGCGCTGATGCGGGTCGCATACGCATTATTTTCCCTGTTTTCAAAATACACTGTCCCGTTGTTCATCGTAAACGAGATATTACTGGACGGGTCCGATGTATCGGATGCGCTCAGGAAGGTTTTGGCCTGTGCCGTGCTGGTCGTTTTGAATTTCACGGCAATGGCTCCTTGACTTAGCCCCGAGACGACGCTTAAATCGCCCGTTTTGTCCAAGAAATCGCTTGTGCCGTTAAACGACTGATGGATTGTGTATGTCGCCACGAGGTCCGGAAGGGTTCCCGCAAGCTGCTGGGCTTCCGTGTCTGTAAGTGCGCGGTTATATACTTTTACATAGTCCATTTCGCCTCCGTAGAACCATTGGCTGCCGCCGTTATCAACGTTTTTGCCGACCCACATGCCGTTCAGATTGGTTACGTTCAACATGAACGCTGTTGAATCAGATGTGCCTTTTATGCTTCCATCCACATACATTTTTGTTCCTGAGCTGTTCACGGTTAGCACCGCGGTATGCCAGCTCCCGTCATTGTAAGCCCCTGATGCGCTGATTTGGGTGGCGTAAACGCCGTTCTCCCTATTCTCAAAGTAAACAGTCCCGTTGTTCATCGTAAATGAAAGATTGCTGGACGGGTCTGACGTATCCGAAGCGCTAAGAAAGGTTTTGGCCTGCGCCGTACTGGTTGTTTTGAACTTAACCGCAACCGAACCTTGGCTTAAGCCGGAAACCGTGCCCAGATCCGCTGTCTTATCAACAAATTCACTCATCCCGTTAAAAGCACGGTTTAGCGTGTAATCCAAAACTAGACCATCCGAAAGAGAAGCTTTGGCAGTTTGTGCCAAACCGACGATACTGCTTGCCAACAGACTGGCGCCTAACACGATACGCAACATATGACCGCATTTCATTTTGGACAGGACTCCTCTACGTGTTTTATAGGGTATGAATAAATGTAACAGTTCCTCCTCTCTCAAATATAAATAGAGCGCTTACAAAATGTAATATAAGCTACTTCTACCGATCATTAAATACCTCATTTTTTACTTTTAAGGCAGTATTTTGACCTCATTTGACCACACTGTGAGGAGGTTGCCTCAAATTCCTCACCTACATACAAAAACCCATCCGTTGTATCCGAATGGGTTAAAATTCGTTGAATCGTATCATGGACCGTGACTCATGCGCTAATATTGGCTCCAGCGTTAGATGTTGTCTCATCTTTAGATAGGAAAAAGCGGGTTCCCGCGGCTGAAAATGATTTGACGACCAATATCGCGCATACGATGATTCCGATTCCTGCGGCAATGCTGCATACCCATTGTACCGAAAACATGTCGGAAAGAACACCGACCGCAAGCGTCAGCACGATGGTAATGATGCTTTGTGTCATATCAGATAAGCTTCCAAAGCGCCCCATGATCGCCGCGGGCACATGTCTTTGAAAGAAGGTCGCATAACCGGAGCTGCCGAAAGACATCGAAAAACCTAGCACCATAAAGGCCGCCGTTGCGGACAGAATTCCGGAAGAAAGATAGAACCAGAGATAGCATACGGTTGTCATCGTAATACCTGCGCCGATAAACATGCGGTAGGATACTCGTTTCGCTAGCAGCGTCGCAATAAAAGAGCCTGCAAGCGAGCCAACGCCCGTCAGACTAAGCAGATTCCCATAATCTTTTTCGGAAAGCTGCAAATGCATCCTGATATACGTCGCTTCCTGCGAATCGATGGAAAACCCGATCAGCATCGTAACCTGGATGAGTATGAAAATACTTGTAAAAAAGGCGGATGTCTTCGCAAAACGAAAAACGACGAGCCTGTCATCCACCAGCGTGCGTAAACGTACCGGTTCGCTTAGTTTCTCATGATCTTCATCCACGTCTGGCAGAAGTGATATCAAATATGCACACACCAGAAAGCTTGCCGCATTAAACAAAATGCTGAAGGACGTATTCGTCAGATTAATAATCAAACCCGAAATGGCCGGCCCGAGCAAAAATGCGCCGGAGTTCGTCATGCTCATGATGGAGTTAAAGCGTTGACGCCGGTTATCCGGTATCAGCTTGGTGATATATACATTGGAAGCAGGCCCGAAAAAGGAACCCGCGACGCTCACCAAAAAAGTTACCGCATAAATCATCCAGATGGACGGCAGCCACGGAATCGTCGCAATCAACAATCCCCGGATGATATCGACGCCGATCATGAGTTTGCGGATATTCACACGGTCAATCAAGCTTCCGGACCATATATTGGTCAGCAGCATGGCCACAGGTTTTACGATAAAATACCCAGCTACCGCAGCTGCGGAGCCCGTCATCTGAATGATAAGCAGATTGATCGCTACAAAGTAAATCCAGCTGCCCAGATTGGAAAAACCAATTCCAAAAATCAGTAAAGCAAATCTGTTCCTCTCTTTCATCGATTACCTCATCCTTGTTGATTAGTTGATATGTATCATTCAGTTTACATAACTATTTTTCTGTTAACTATCATCCAATGATCTTTTTCTTTCAGAGCATGGTTCAGAAGGTATTTCTCCTCTGAAGCGAATCCCCTATCCCAGATGAACGACATTGTATTAAGCATGTAGAAAAAAACGTTTTCTTGTAAATCATGAAAAGTCTCCAAAACAAATTTTCATCTGATTAGGATATTGAATCGTCATTTATTATAGGAAATCGTTGATTAATATAATTGTAGAGGATAGAAATATACGTTATTTTAATATTATATCAATGTTAATTTTTACAATAAATAGATTTACATGTGGCATTTTGGTGAATTTTGAATTTATTGATGATCTACCCAATCATCAAGGGATGGTTAACATCTCTTCTACTTTCCCTACTTTAAATTATTCAAAACCGATCTTTATGTAAACGCTTTTATTGGTAATTATATAAGCTCTTTAAGAGTTTATATAGATGAACATCCATGAATTGACACAAACATATCGGACGGTCGGAATTACTCGATAGGAGTTTATTAAGGGAGGTGTTGCGATCGGTATTGGCGGGTTCATGATTGGCTTTAATCGCGCATTCATTTTTTTGAAAAATTCGAGGAGGTATTAGAATGACAGCACTTCGTTTACCAAACCAAAGATTTTCGAGATGGTTGATCGCTGGCGGTATGCTTATTTTTATGGCAGCCCTGATGCTGCTTATCGCCGACCGGGCTTCTGCCCACGGTTATGTTGAATCTCCAGGAAGCCGCGCTTATCTGTGTAAAACAGGCGTCAATTCCAACTGCGGCCAAGTTATGTACGAACCACAAAGTCTCGAAGCACCAAAAGGATTCCCGGCAGCGGGTCCTGCGGATGGAAAAATCGCAAGTGCAAACGGAGCTTTCCCTACGATGGACGAGCAGTCTTCCACCCGCTGGTCCAAAGTCAGCATGTCTCCAGGTACGAAAACCTTCACATGGAATTTGACAGCCAGACACTCCACAACTAGCTGGAAATATTACATCACGAAGCAAAACTGGAATCAAAATGCCCCTCTCACCCGTGATTCCTTCGATCTCACTCCATTCTGTTCGGTGAATTATACTGGTCAACCGCCAGCATCTTACTCCGACACTTGTACCGTTCCTAGCAGAACCGGATATCAAGTGATTCTCGCTGTATGGGAAATTGCAGATACGGCTAATGCATTCTACAACGTAATTGACGTTGATTTTGGTGGCGGTGGCGGTACTCCTACCGATACTTCCGCTCCTACAGCACCTACTAGCCTGGCAGCTTCCAACGTAACCAGCACCGGAGCGTCTCTCTCTTGGGGAGCTTCAACTGACAACGTTGGTGTTACCGGCTACAAAGTCTACAACGGTTCCACGCTGGTAACGACTACCGGAGGATCTGCCCTTAGCTATAATGTAACCGGCCTGACAGCCAATACTTCTTACACATTCACGGTTAAGGCAGTGGATGCAGCAGGTAATACCTCGGCTGCAAGTAACGCAGTCACATTCACGACGGCATCTGTACCATCCACAGATACGCAGGCTCCTACCGCTCCAACAGGTCTTCAAGTAAGCGGTACACCAACTTCCTCGTCCATTTCACTTGCTTGGAATGCAGCCACTGATAATGTGGGCGTAACGGGCTACCGTGTTTATAAAGGAACAACGCTTGCCGGCACAGTTTCCGGAACCACACTGAACTACACCGCTTCCGGTTTAACTGCAAATACGGCTTATACGTTTACAGTTCGTGCCATTGATGCAGCGGGCAATGAATCCGCCAACAGCAACGCAGTAACGGCGACTACCGCTCAAGCATCGGCAGCCGCTCCATGGGCACCAGGCGTTGCTTACACAACAGGTACCCTTGTGAGTTATAACGGTTCAACTTATGAATGCCGCCAGCCGCATACGTCCATCGTTGGTTGGGAGCCATCGAACGTTCCGGCGCTCTGGCTGTTGAAATAAGTCAAACCCTACGTTTAGATCAAAAAATCAAAGGTTATATGAGATCATATGGCAGAGTTACGGGCTAGCAATCCTTTAACTCTGCCAGAAATATATTCATAGATTATGATGTTAGGAGGAGAATTATGACAACCTATTTCACACTACAGTCCCGGGGGCTAAAGAAGGTGGCAGCGATGGCCGCATTTGCAGGCCTGGTACTGCTGATGTTCCTCATCGCAGATAAAGCCTCAGCACATGGCTATATCGAATCACCTGGCAGCCGTGGTTATCTGTGCGCAGAAGGCGTCAACAAGAACTGTGGCGCTATCATTTACG
This sequence comes from Paenibacillus dendrobii, assembly GCF_009807035.1. Classification (GTDB taxonomy): domain Bacteria; phylum Bacillota; class Bacilli; order Paenibacillales; family Paenibacillaceae; genus Paenibacillus_AQ; species Paenibacillus_AQ dendrobii. Next base: position 553,728 of record NZ_WUBI01000001.1, on the reverse strand, counting down.
AACCTCAAAGTCTTGAAGCCTATAAAGGGTTTCCTCAAAATGGGCCAGCCGACGGCAAGATCGCCAGTGCCAGCGGTTTGTTCCCTGAGCTTGATCAGCAGTCGTCAACGCGCTGGAGCAAAGTCAATATGACACCAGGCACGACAACATTCAAATGGACAATAGAAGCTCGGCATGCTACGACAAGCTGGAAATACTACATCACCAAACAAAACTGGGATCCGAATCAGCCACTCAGCCGGGCACAATTCGATTTGACTCCATTCTGTTCCGTCGATTACAAAGGCAAGCAGCCTGGAGCCACATACACGGATACATGTACGGTTCCGAGCCGTACGGGATACCAGGTTATTCTGGCTGTCTGGGAAATAGCCGATACGGCGAATGCATTCTATAACGTTATTGATGCCGATTTTGGCGGTGGAGGAAGCAATCCGGCCGATACTACAGCTCCAACTGCTCCATCCAATCTTACGGCTGCAAGCATTACCGCTTCTGGAGCAACTCTTTCCTGGGGTGCTTCTAGCGATAATGTTGGCGTAACGGGATATAAAGTCTATAACGGCTCTACTCTGGTTACGACAACAAGCGGCTCTACACTGAGCTATAACGTAACCGGGTTGTCAGCCAGTACGGCTTACACGTTTACGGTAAAAGCGGTGGATGCAGCGGGCAATACGTCAGCAGCCAGCAATGCGGCTACGTTTACGACGTCCAGTCCTCCGCCAGTCGATACTACGGCTCCAACAGCACCTGGCAATCTTCAAGTCAGCGGAACGCCAACCTCCTCTACGATTTCGCTCATTTGGAATGCAGCCACAGATAATGTCGGGGTCACCGGTTATCAAATTTTCCGGGGAACGACATTGGCTGGCAGCGTATCGGGTACAACCCTGAATTATACGGCGACAGGTCTTGCAGCCAATACGGCATATACCTTCACGGTTCAAGCCGTTGATGCTGCCGGCAACAAATCCGCAAGCAGCAACGCGGTGACTGCAACAACAGCGCAAGCTCCAGCAGCTTCTGCTTGGGCTCCTAATGTGGCTTATACGACGGGCACGCTCGTAACATACAACGGCGCAACGTATGAATGCCGCCAGCCGCATACCTCGCTTATCGGATGGGAACCTACGAATGTTCCAGCACTCTGGCAATTGAAATAGATCAAGCAAAAAGCGGCATGCCTTCTCTTCTAAGAGATCGCTTGCCGCTTTTTTTTGTGCGTTTTTTTGTTATGGAGGTGATTATTCCTCTGGTCTTTTGCCCGCATCCATGCCAGTCTCGGATACGGTCATGACCGGCTTTACCGTTAGATCGCTATGTACACGAATCTGGCAGGATAGGCGAATGTTCGGTTCGGCTATTCCTTTTTTCTCAAGAATTTCCGCTTCCGCTTCCCCCATCGGTTCGGCATCGCCTTCCAGAATTTCCACCCGGCAAGTCGTACATCTCGCGTTGCCGCCGCAGCGGTGCAAAATATCGACGCCGTTATCTTCGAGTGCCAGCACCAGCTTCTTTCCCTCTTCGATCTCGATCGGTCCGCGGCCTTCAACAAGAATTGTTGGCATCATTTCTCCTCCTCTGCTGCATCAATGATTCGTTTAGAGTTGATCTTATCAACTACTCATTATTACCTGTTCGAGCCAAAAGTTCAAGCTTGTGTGCCTTTCGTCTTATGATGATGCTGAAACACGCGAGCGCTGTGGTCTCTCCTTGGGCAAATAACGACCGGATATCGCTACAGCAAGACATAATACACAGCAAATGCCAAAAAGCACGCGCAGCGGCATTCCGAAGCTTTCGGCAGCATGCGTTTGGCTCCCCATCGTTCCGACCAGCAAGGTCGCAAGTCCGATTCCGATGATTTGTCCGAGATAGCGAACCAAAGCCAGCAGACTGCCAGCCAGACTGCTCTTCTCGGCCGGAGCTGCGCTCATGACTTCAGCATTGTTAGTCGCGTGGAACAACCCCGTTCCAATGCCGAATACGGCGAGATGCAGGCCTATGCTCCAGGCCGAAATGGAGGGCATGAACACGACAAAAAGCATGGATGCCGCGCAAAGCACTGCACCGGCATTAATGGGAAAGTTCCCGCCGTATTTGTCCCTGAACCAGCCTGCAAAAGGAGCCACGATGCCCATGACCAGCGGCTGCAGCATCAGTATCGCCCCTGTCCACCAAGCGGAGAAGCCAAGCTCGCTCTGCAGGTAGAAGGTAACCGGGATCAGCGTTGCCGTCTGCGCGAGATTGATAATCAACGAAGAGGTATTCCCGAACCAAACTTTCCGGTGACTGAACAGCTCGCGGTCAATGATGCCATAATCGATTCTTTGCGCTTGAATGACTAGCAGGCACAGCAGCAGGATGCCGCTGCCTCCTTCCAGCCATACCTTCCATGAATGTGATCCGTCTTTGACTGCCTCGGCAGCCAGCATCAGCAGGCATACGCCCGCTCCCAATAAAATGGTGCCCAGGTAATCAAAAGGACTTTTAGCTGCAGTCTGCCCGCTCCGCGGAAACCACTTGAAACCGAGCCAGCAGGCAACAAGTGAAATCGGTACATTAATCCAGAACAGCCACGTCCAGTCAACAACCTCCAGCAGCAAACCGCCGAGCGCCGGGCCCGATAACGTTCCGACCGAAATGACGATTGCGTTGTAGCCAAGCGCCCTACCCCGCTCATGGTCGGGAAAAGCATGCCTGACCATGGCTTGGCTATTGGCCATAATCATGGTTGCTCCAATCCCCTGCAGACAGCGGGAAAGCAGCAGAAGCATGAAGCTGTGAGAAAGAGCAATACATAAAGAACCGATGCCGAAGATTAAAAATCCGTAGCTGTATACCTTTCTTCGTTCCATGCGGTCTGACATTTTCCCCATGAAAGGCAGCAGGACTACCATCGTCAGCAGGTACACCGTGGCCACCCACTGAATTTGCGCAAGAGATACCGAAAATTGGCTCGCCATCACGGGCAGGGATACATTCACAATGCCGACATCGAGCGTTGAGATCAGCGTTCCCATGTTAACGACCTGCAGTATCCCCCATTTGTTGCGTATACCGGACAATCAGATTCATCCTTTCCTGATGATGTGGGTCATTCACCTTCAAAACATGGTTGTCGACCGAACAACCAAGCGTTCGCAGGAAACTTTTTCATGTTTGAATTTATTGTACTGAACCCGATCCGGCTTGAAAAGAATTCATTTCAACGATTATCCTTCACAATGCTATACACTTGTTTTGAATTTCAGTATAGTTAAACCATGTATTCTATTTATTTCCAGTCCAGAAATCAGGGAGGTCTTCATATGGAGCCATTTTCGAGTGATTTGCTGAAGGATAAAGTCGTATTAGTTACAGGGGGAGCTACAGGACTCGGCCGTGCTATGGGAGAGAAGTTTCTGAAGCTTGGAGCGAAGCTTGCGATCACCGGACGCCGGGAAGAAGTATTGCAGCAAACATCTAGCGATCTTTCTGCAAGCGGTTACAGTGTGTTTTATAAACCCTGCGATGTCCGTGATCCTGCCCAAATCAGCGCTCTCGTGGATGCTGTAGAGCAGCATTATGGTGCCGTGGACATACTGGTCAACAATGCGGCCGGCAACTTTATCAGCCCAACAGAAAGACTCTCTACCCGCGCTGTAGACGCCGTCCTTGGTATTGTACTGCATGGTACGTTCTATGCTACCCTTGAAATAGGAAAACGCTGGATCGAGCAAAAACGCTCCGGCACCATGTTGAACATCGTAACGACCTATGCATCCAGCGGTTCTGGTTATGTTGTGCCATCTGCCGCTGCGAAGGCCGGCGTGCTTGCCCTCACCCGGTCGCTTGCGGTTGAATGGGCTCCGTATGGCATTCGCCAGGTTGCGATTGCCCCTGGACCTTTTCCAACAGAAGGCGCTTGGTCGCGGTTATCACCTACACCGGAGCTGGAAGAAAAAATGCTGGACCGCATTCCAATGAAAAGAGTCGGGGACAAAGAAGAGCTTGCGAATCTCGCAGCCTTTCTGATCTCGGATTATGCATCTTATATTAATGGTGAAGTGGTTACGATCGATGGCGGTGAATGGCTTCAGGGAGCGGGACAGTTTAATGATTTGCGTCAAGTAACCGATGAACAGTGGGATGTCCTCGCTCAGATGACCCGGAAAGGAAAATAAATGAGAACAAAGCAGGAAATGTTGGAGTTAATTTTGAATGTGGCGGGAAAAGACGAGCGGATCCGTGCGGTGGCCATGAACGGCTCCCGCACCAATCCACGCGCACCCGTTGATCCATTTCAGGATTATGATATCGTCTATCTGGTATCCGAAATGGATTCGTTTCTTCGAGATCCGCATTGGGTGGACGTGTTCGGTGAACGGATTATTATGCAGACGCCGGAAGATATGAATTTATTCCCTCCATCGCTCGGCGGACGCTTTACGTATTTGATGTTATTTACAGATGGAAACCGGATCGATCTTATGCTTGCCCCTGTCGAAGATCAAGAAGCCTACTGTCAAGAGGATAAGCTGACCCTTGTTCTTCTCGATAAAGATCAATCTCTCCCGCATGTACCTGCACCCACGGACGAGGATTATTGGATACAACGTCCTTCCAGCGAATTTTTTGCCGATTGCTGCAATGAATTTTGGTGGGTCTCAACTTATGTGGCCAAAGGTCTATGGAGACAGGAAATCCTGTACGCCCAGGATCATCTGCATCAGGTAATGCGGCCGATGCTGATCAAAATGCTCGAATGGCAGGTTGGAATCCAAACGGATTTCTCGGTGAGTGCGGGTAAAAATGGCAAGTATCTGCAGAAATATATGTCGGAACCTCAATGGAACGAGCTCCTCTCGACCTTTTGCAAGGGAGACTATGAAGAGGTATGGAGAGCATTGTTCGCCATGTGCAGGTTGTTTCGCAGCAGCGCATTTTTCGTCGCGGATCACTTCGGATTTGCGTATCCTCAACAGGATGATCAACGAGTAACTGCTTATTTGAAGCATGTGCACGCACTTTCGCCTCATGCCGAAACAATCTTTTAAATTCTCCGTTTATGCTATATAATTCAGCAATCATTTACTCAAGTTCATAAAGGAGAATCATGATGAATCGAAAGCAGGTATTTACGGGCTCACCCTGGGAATCACAGGTAGGTTATTGCCGTGCCATTCGCATTGGAAATCGAATTGAAGTTGCGGGAACAACCGCTATACAAGAGGGCGAGGTCATCGGTGCAGGAAGTCCCTACGAGCAAACAAAATTCATTCTGCAAACCATTGAGAAGGCGCTCAAAGAATTAGGATCTGATATGACTCATGTCGTCAGAACCCGCATGTTTGTTACAGATATTTCAAAGTGGGAAGAAGTCGGAAAGGCTCACGGGGAATTCTTCAAAGAAATTCAGCCTGCTGCTACCATGGTGGAAGTTAAAGCTCTGATAGATCCTCTGCTAATGGTTGAAATTGAAGCTGAGGCGATCATCGATTAACCACAAATTTCATGTAAAAGAAAAGCCCGATTTCTCTGTTGTAAACACAGAAATCGGGTTTTATCGTTCAAATTATACGTACTGTTTCAATACTTCCTGCAGCTTGAGCGCGAGCCCTAGCTTGCCATCGACCTTGAGCGAGCCTGTCATAAACGCCATTGTCGTATTCAAATCATCCGCCAGCAGCTTGTGGAAAGTCTTCTCCGACAATGTTAAGATGCAGTCTGCTGTACCTCCAGTTTCCTCAGAGACAATCACTCTGGCATTCTCGAATGCAACTTGGTATGTGCCGATTTCATGGATATGAAACCGATAAATGGCATGGAGTGTTTCGATTGGCCCGGGCCTTGCATTCATCCGATCTGCGAGCTGCTGAAGCTCCTCCTTGATGGACATGCGCCACCTCCTTTTTCTCAGGCTCCCGGTATGGGTTTATCAATTACACGGAAGGTTCCGGTGCCAAAAGCCAGCAAATCACCATTCTCCTTCCGGGCATAAGCTTGTGCCGTTATCAGCTTCCGGGAGCTGTGAATGAGTTCTGCTGAGACGAGTACGCGTCCTTCAGACGTCGGTGCCACATAGTTCATGTTCAGCCCAACGGTTACGACGCTGACGCCGGGGCGTGCCAGCATGACAATGAGTCCCATGGCAGAATCGATCACAGAAGCATGCATCCCTCCGTGCAGAATTCCGATCAAATTCAGATGATGCGGCTGAATGTCGAACGCAACAACCACTTTCTTTTCATCGATTTCAACAATTTCGCAGCCGATAAAGTCCCAGAAGGTATTCTTAGCGGCCCGCTCCAGGAGCTCCAGCTCCGGGATATTTCCGCCCGATGCGTGATCCATAGGCTAAATCTCCTTTACTCCTCAAATATGGTCTCCCTTCTGCAGAACATAATTGAGATTTTACAAACCTACCTTACAAATCTACTTTGGATTGATTCACGAGCTTTTCATTTTCCTCTTCAATCAACTTCCGCCGGAGCACTTTACCAACCAATGTTTTGGGAAGGGATTCACGGAATTCGTAAATTTTAGGTACTTTATAGACAGCCAGACGTTCTTTACACCAGCTTTTCAGCTCTTTTTCAGTGACGATAGAACCTTTGCGCAGGACAATGTAAGCCTTTACATTTTCGCCCCGGTAAGGATCATTAATTCCGGCCACAACCGCTTCTTCCACATCCGGATGCTCAAACAACACCTCTTCGACTTCGCGCGGATAGATGTTGTAGCCCCCGGCAATAATCAAATCTTTGCGCCGGTCGAGAATGTAGAAAAAGCCTTCATCGTCCATACGCGCTAAATCGCCAGTGAATAACCAGCCGTCTCTTAGCGTACGTTCGGTTTCCTCCGGACGGTTCCAGTAGCCTTTCATCACCTGCGGACCTTTGACGACCAACTCGCCGATATCACCAAGAGGCATTTCGTCACCCGTCTCTGGATGTACGACCTTAGCCACCGTATCGGGAAACGGTATACCGATGGATCCGGTCTTTCTCTTTTCCCAAATATTATTGGCATGCGTCACAGGTGATGCCTCCGTTAACCCATAGCCTTCGATCAGCTTGCCGCCCGTCATCTTCTCGAAACGTTCCTGAACCTCCACCGGTAGCGGAGCGGCTCCGCTGATACAAATTTGGATGGACGACAGATCAAAACGACTGACCTCCGGATGATGAATAACGGCAATATACATGGTTGGCGCCCCCGGGAAAACGGTTGGCTTTTTCTTGTGGATTGTTTTCAGCACCTCATCGATTTGAAAGCGTGGGATCAAGAGGAGCGTTCCGGCGATATACATCGCCTGATTGAGCAGAACCGTAAGTCCGAATACATGGAAAAACGGCAGTGCAGCGAGATAGGTTTCCTTGGCGATTTCTGAGCGGTAAAACCAAAGCTGTGCTTGAATGGTGTTGGACACCAGATTCATATGCGTTAACATGACGCCCTTAGCAAATCCGGTTGTTCCTCCAGTGTACTGGATGAGTGCGAGATCCTTTTCGGCATCCACCGGCACCTCAAATGACTTTTCGCTGGAGTTTTTGAGAAACTGTACAAATGATAAAACACGCTCATTATATTCTACATTAGCGGCCATGCCGTCTTTTTTGGCTTTAATCGGGTAGAGCAAGTTTTTCGGAAATGGCAGGTAATCCTTCAAGGATGTGACGATGATCCGCTCTAACGGATGATTCTCCATCGCTTTGTTGACCCGATCTACCAGCGCATCCAAGGTCACGATGATTTTCGCGCCCGAGTCTGTGAGCTGGTGTTCGATCTCGCGCGGGACATACAGCGGATTCGTCATCACTGCTATACCGCCGACAAGGAGTGTGCCGTAATAGGCAATCACTCCTTGTGGACAATTGGGCAGCATGACGGCAATCCGATCCCCTTTGCGAACGCCCATCTGGTGCAGGGCATTCGCAAAACGGTAGACATCTTTGAGCAAACTGGAATAGGTTATTTTCTTCCCCAGAAAATCAAGTGCGATATGCTGGGGATATAACGTTGCTGAATCAACTAAAAATCGGGCCAAATTTTGCTTGGGATAATCGTAACTGTGCGGGACCTCATCAGGATATTGATCTAACCATGGATTATTCGTCATCCAGGCCACCCCATCTCACAATATTACAAAACGTAGGATTCTGCGTCGATCACCTTCGCTGCAATTTCGCGCTTGATGCCTAGCACGTCAACCGGCGATTTACGGACCAGCTTTTTCAGAACGGACAGTTGGGTTCGGAGCGTGTCTCCGGATTCCATGGCTGCCAGCACTTCCTTGGCCCAGTTTTCGATTTTCACGAATTCTTCATGAACGAATACGGTCGTCATTTGAATGGCAAGATTCCCTTTGTCTTCGCCGGAACGGTCCATGATCTTCTGCGTGCGAAGCAGCGCGCTTTCCATCGCAAATACGGAAATCATCATGTCGGCCAGATCGCTTAAGATTTCCTGCTGCTCTTCGAGCTTCATTTGGTACTTCTGTACGGCCTGAGCGCCGCACATCAGGAAGATTTTCTTGGACATTTTGAGAAGATGCGTTTCCTGTTCCAGCGTACCGTCAAACAACTGGTTTGGAATCGGCTCCATCAGTTCGTTTTGCAGAGCCATCGCTTTTTGCATCAATGGAAGCTCGCCTTTCATGGCTTTCTTGACGAGGGAACCCGGAATCAGCAGGCGGTTGATTTCGTTCGTACCTTCGAAAATCCGGTTGATGCGGGAATCGCGGTAATTGCGTTCCACGCGGTATTCCTGCGTAAAGCCGTATCCCCCATGGATCTGGACACCTTCGTCAACGATGAAATCGAGCACTTCGGAGCCGAAGACTTTATTGATCGAACATTCGAGCTGGTATTCGGCAATCGCTTTCGCGGATTGGTATCCGACCTGCGGGCTGCTATGATCCACTTCGGCAAGGCCTACATCGAAAAGCCCTGCGGTACGGTAAACCATGCTTTCGAGCACGAAAGCCTTCGTGTTCATGTCCGCCAGCTTTTTGCCTAGAAGCGGGAAGGAAGAAATTTTGCGTCCGAACTGGGTCCGTTCATTGGCGTATCCGGCGGCGAGAGCAATCGTGTCTTTAGATGCTCCCACGCAGCCTGCAGCCAGTTTGAAGCGCCCAATGTTCAGGATGTTAAACGCAATGAGATGCCCTTTTCCGACTTCCCATAACAGATTCTCTACAGGAACCTTCACATCCTCCAGGATCAACTGGCAAGTCGAGGAGCCTTTAATGCCCATCTTCTTCTCTTCCGGTCCAATGCTTACGCCCTCCATCGTGCGTTCAACGATAAAGGTACTGAAATCTTTGCCGTTTACTTTGGCATAAACGATAAATAGGTCCGCGAAACCAGCATTCGTGATGAACTGCTTTGTTCCGTTCAAGACATAATATTCACCGTCATCGGATAAAGTTGCTGTTGTTTTGGCGCCTAGGGCATCCGATCCGGAGGAAGGTTCTGTCAAGCAGTAGGCTGCGATCTTTTCGCCGGTGGCCAGGAGAGGCAGATACTTCTGTTTCTGCTCTTCCGTCCCGAAGTACACGATCGGAAGGGTTCCGATCCCGACATGAGCTCCAATGGAGAGCGCAAATGCGGAAGCTTTCGTCAAATTCTCATTGATCAGCGTGGAGCTGACCTTATCCAGTCCCAGACCACCATAAGCTTCGGGCACATCAGCGCCAAGCAGTCCGAGTTCTCCGGCTTTACGCATTTTTTCTACCGTCAGTTCATAATTCAGTTTCTCGATTTCTTCATCATGGGGAACGATTTCTCCCGCTACGAAGTCAGCCGTCGTTTCCGCGATCATGCGGTGTTCTTCGGTAAAATCCTCCGGGGTCACGATCTGACTGAAATCGGTATCTTCAATAATGTAACTGCCGCCAATCACTTTGTTCATTGTTGTGCTCATGCTCTATCTCTCCTTATTAAAGGTTATTAAAATAAACTTCGAGGAATGTTACATTTGATATCGGCAAGCAAAACAACGTTTACTCGGGATGGACTTCAAACACCCCGGCGGCTCCCATACCGCCGCCGATGCACATGGACACGACCCCGTAACCACCGCCGCGGCGCCGGAGCTCGTTGATAAGTGTCGTCGTCAGTTTGGTACCTGTGCAGCCCAGCGGGTGACCCAGCGCGATCGCGCCGCCGTTGACGTTAACTTTCTCTTGATCGATGCCAAGTTCGCGGATGATATGCACGCATTGGGAGGCGAAAGCTTCGTTGATCTCAAACAGCTCCACATCATCCTGCGTGATGCCTGCCATCTGAAGTGCCTTGGGGATCGCCTTCACCGGACCGACGCCCATAATCTCCGGCTCCACGCCGCTGAGCGCGAATGAACGAAAGGTAGCCAAGGGCTTCAAGCCTAGTTCATCAGCTTTTTCCCTGCTCATGACTACAACCGCAGCAGCCCCGTCACTGGTCTGGGATGAGTTGCCGGCCGTTACCGTTCCGCCTAATTTGAATGAAGGTTTCAGTTTTCCGAGAACTTCTTCCGTCGTATCCGCTCTAACACCTTCATCCATTTGAAAGGCAAAGGATTTGGTATGCACTTTTCCTTTGTCGTCCACCTGTTTCAGTTCCACTTGTACCGGGATAATCTCGTCGTTGAATTTCCCTTCAGCGATTGCCCTTGCGGCTTTCTCGTGGGAACGGGTCGCGAAGCGGTCCTGATCCTCGCGAGAAATGCCAAAGCGTTCCGCTACTTCCTCTGCGGTATGCCCCATGCCCATGTAAACTTCAGGCATATCAGCAACAAGACGCGGATTCGGCGATACTTTAAAGCCGGTCATCGGCACATGGCTCATGCTCTCCACACCACCTGCGATCAGGACATCCGCAGACCCGAGCATGACGCGCTCTGCCGCGAATGCAATCGCCTGCAGGCCTGAGGAACAGAAACGGTTGATAGTAAGCGCCGGTACGGTGACCGGGAATCCGGCATACAGCGACATGATGCGGGCAAAGTTCAGTCCCTGTTCCCCTTCGGGCATGGCGCAGCCGATGATAATGTCTTCCACATCTTCTTTATTCAGGCCCGGCGCGCGGTCAATGACCGCTTCCAGGACGGCTTTTCCGAGATCATCCGCCCGGGTTTGGGCCAAGCTGCCTTTTTTGGCCCTGCCTATGGCGGTACGGGCCATGGATACGATTACTGCTTCTCTCATTTCGATTCACCCTCCCCTGGGATGTTAGTTTCGCAGTGCTTTGCCTTTGGTCAGCATATGATGCATGCGCTGCTGCGTCTTTGGTTCCCCGCACAGACTGAGGAACGCCTCGCGCTCCAGATCGAGCATATATTGCTCAGTGACAAGGGATCCAGCTGGAACATCGCCGCCTGCCAGCACATGCGCTAATTTTTTCGCGATCAGCAGATCATGATCACTGATATATCCGCCTCGCTTCATATCAATCGCGCCGAGCTGCAGTACGGCTTTACCTTCAGAGCCGACTACACGGATTTTTTCTTCCGGAATCGGCTTATAATCGGTATTTGCCAACCCGAGCACCGATTGTTTGGCTTCATAAATGGCGAAGTCCTGATTCGAAACAACACGGTCGGATGGACGGAGATATCCGAGCTTCTTGGCATCATAACCGCTGCTGGACACCGTAGCCGTTCCAACGGTTTGGAATACATGATTGATGAAGGGCTGCAGATCAACGCCATCCAAGCTCACCTGCTGGCTTGAACGGAGTGCAAATTCCTTACAACCTCCACCTGCAGGAATCAGACCTACGCCAACCTCCACAAGGCCGTAGTAGGTTTCTGCGGAAGCCACCACATGGTCGGCAGGCATGCACGCTTCAACACCTCCACCAAGGCACATCCGATGTGGAGCTGCCACAACTGGCTTTTCAAATCGTTTGACCTTATACATCGTGTTCTGGAATAAATGAATGATATCGTTGATTTCATCCCACTCTTCATCCTGGGCTTCCATCAATAAGAGCATGATGTTGGCGCCTACGCAGAAATTCCGTCCCTGGTTGGCAATGACCATGCCTTTGTAGTTCCTTCTGACTTCATCCAGGCTCTGCGTGATCATGCTCAGGATGTCTTCACCGATCGCGTTATTCGGCGAATGAAACTCCAGGCAAGTCACTCCATCTCCCAGATCAATGAGACTTGCACCGCTGTTGCCTTTGATGATTTTGTTTTGCTCTTTCAGGCTGCGCAGGTTGATGATTTCCGGGGCGAATTCCACCTCTTTATACTTGGAAGAGCCGACATGGATGGAATACAGCTTCCCTTCTTCATTGTTGTAGAAGGATGTATTGCCTGCCGCGATCCAATCCTTCACCCAAGCCGGAACGGTTAATCCTTCAGCTTCCATGCGCTCTACCGAACGTTTCAAACCGATGGCGTCCCATGTCTCGAACGGTCCGAGCTCCCATGAGAAGCCCCATTTCATCGCCTCATCGATCTCTTGGATGGAATCCGAGATTTCACCAACCTTTTCCGCAGAGTAGATCAGCACCTGCTTCAAAATATTCCAGGCCAGATCGGAGTAGCGATCCTTCGCTCCGAGCAATGCCTTCGTTTTCTCCTTGGCTCCTTTCGCCAGCTTGGCGGCTTCCAGCGAAGCCGATTTAGGCTTCTTCTGTGTCACATATTCCATGGTCGTCAGGTCAAGCGCGAGAATCTCGCTGCCGCCTGCGCTTTTTTTCTTCAAATAAAATCCTTGACCCGACTTTTCCCCGAGCCAGCCTTTTTCCACCATACTTTTCATGGCTAGGGGCACGGTAAAGATCCGCTGCTCATGTTCATCCGTGACATTGTGATATACGTTGTCCGCGACATGCACGAACGTATCGAGCCCTACGAGATCCAGCGTGCGGAAGGTGGCACTCTTCGGACGGCCCATCGCCGGACCGGTCACCGCATCCACTTCCTCGACGGTATAGCCGTTCTCCGTCATTTCTTTCAGCGTCACCAGCAAACCATAGGTTCCAATGCGGTTGCCGATGAAGTTCGGCGTGTCCTTGGCAAGTACAACGCCTTTGCCAAGGAGCTTTTCGCAAAAGCCCTTCATGAAGGTAACAAGCTCGGGATCCGTCTGCTGCCCGGGTATGATTTCGAGAAGCTTCATATATCTTGGCGGGTTAAAAAAGTGTGTGCCCATAAAATGTTTCTTGAACTCATCGCCACACGTGGCCACCATCGCATTGATCGATATACCGGAGGTATTGGAGCTGACGATCGTTCCCGGCTTCCACACGCCCTCAATCTGTTGAAGAAGGCCCTTCTTCACGTCCAGATTTTCCACCACGACCTCAATAATCCAGTCCACCTGGGCCAGCTGGGACAGATGGTCTTCCAGGTTGCCTGGCGTGATGCGGTCAGCAAATGAGTTGTCAAAAAGCGGAGCCGGTTTGGTCTTGGCCAGCTTGGCTATGGCATTGGCTGCAAGCCTGTTCCTTACAGCCGGATTCTCAAGGGTCAAACCTTTGGCTGTTTCTTCGTCCGTCAGCTGTTTGGGCACCATATCCAGCAGTAAGCACGGAATTCCGACGTTGGCCAGATGGGCCGCAATGCCGGACCCCATGATTCCGGAACCGATAACGGCCGCTTTGCGAATGGATTTGTTCATTTTGTGCTTGCCTCCATTTCTAGTCCTTTATTGTGAGCGGAATGGTCGCCGAATACGGATATCTCGAGTATTTCAGCGATGTCCTTCGCTTTCACACGGTCTTCGACTTCCTTCATTTTCGTCCCGTCCTCCATCATGGTCAGGCAGTAAGGACAGGCGCTGCTAATGATGCTTGGATTCACTTCAAGAGCCTGCTCGGTGCGTGCCAAGTTCACGCGTTTGCCGGAAGTCTCTTCCATCCACATCATGCCTCCGCCGGCACCGCAGCACATAGCGTTCTCCCGCGAGCGTTTCATTTCGACGAGTTCCACCCCGGGGATGGCTTTCAGGACATTGCGCGGCTGGTCGTACACATTGTTATACCGGCCGAGATAGCAGGAATCGTGGTACGTGATGCGTTCTTTCACTTCATATTGAGGAGTCAGCTTGCCCTCCCGGATGATTTGGTCCAGGAGCTGCGTATGGTGAAGCACCTCTACGCCCTCCAAGCCGAAATCCGGGTACTCGTTTTTGAATGTATTAAAAGTGTGGGGACACGCGGTAACGATTTTTTGGACGCCGTATTTCTCGAAAATTTCGATATTCTCCATGCATAGCTGCTGGAATAGCATTTCATTGCCCATCCGGCGCGGCGTATCGCCCGAATTCTTCTCCTCGTTGCCGAGAATGGCGTAATTGACGCCCGATTCGTTCAGCAGTCTGGCGAATGCTCTGGAGATTTTGCGGCTGCGGAGGTCGTAGGAACCCATCGAGCCGACAAAGAACAAATATTCAAAGGTCGGGTTATCCTTGACCGTCGGCACCTTGATGCCTTCCACTTCACCGCTCCAATTGGCGCGGTCGTTGCGATTCAAGCCCCACGGATTGCTTTGTCTCTCGATATTTTGCAGGGCGCGCTGGCCTTCAGGCGGAACGCTGCCCTCCATCAGCACGAGATGTCTGCGAAGATCAATGATTTTGTCCACATGCTCATTGCCGACCGGGCACTGGTCTTCGCAATTGCGGCAGGTCGTGCAGGACCAGATTTCTTCCTCGGTCATGATGTCGCCGATCAGATTCAGTTCCTGCGGATCTTTCTCCTGGTGCGTCCAGGTGGACTTTTGCCAGGCGAGGGTCGGCTTAATGTCCGTGATTCCGTCAGCGTTCCAGTCAGGTTCATTGCTAGAGGAAGATAATGCATGGGCGCCGCTAGTCGGGAAAGCGAATTCAGGCACGAACGGCGATTTGCCGGTGACTGCGGTTCCTTTTTCCGTTAAATGGTCCCGAAGCTTGACGATCAGGTGCATGGGAGACAGCACTTTGCCGGTACTCGATGCCGGGCATACGTTGGTGCAGCGGCCGCATTCTACGCAAGCGTAAAAGTCGATCATCTGCTTTTGCGTAAAGTCTTCGATCTTGCCGACGCCGAAGGACTCCGCTTCTTCATCCTCCAAATCTAGTTTGCTAAGTTTGCCGACGGGCTCGGAGCGGCCCAGGTAAATATTGACCGGAGCGGAAATCAGGTGAAAATGCTTGGATTGAGGTACATAGACAAGGAATGAGAGCAGAATGAGCAAATGCGCCCACCAGAATACGTAGAAAAGAACTTGTGCAACCGTAGCGGGCATGCCGCCGAACAAAGCAGCTATTATAGAAGAGATTGGCGCGTACCCCGTTGTTTCCTGGCCCTGCCACACTCTTTCGAAGCCCAGGGACAACACAACGGACAGCATGAGGAAAAAGATAAAGAAGATCACGAGGCTCGGCTTCCAGCCTTTTTTCAGTCTTGCGAGCTTCTCGCCGTACCGGCGGTATGCTGCATAGCCGATAGCAACCAGAATGAGGAAAACGGTAATTTCCTGCAGCAGTCCGAATACCTCATAAGCAGGAAGCGGCAAATGGCTTCCGTTCGTCAGCCCTTTAATGATGAGGTCCAAAGCGCCGAACTGCAGAATGATAAAACCATAAAAAACGACAAAGTGCATCATGCCGCTTTTCAAATCTTTAAACAGCTTTTTCTGCCCGAATACCTGTGAAAGAAATTCACCCCACTTCCCTTCGCGCTGCTTTCGGAAATCTGTCGGCTTGCCTAGCTTAACGTAGAGGATCCGATGGTACACGGCTTTGTAAAAGAGGTAAATTCCGTAACCTGCTACAGCAATGAACAAGAGTAAGTTAACCAATTGCCACACCATTTGCGATCCGTCCTTTCGTGAATTCAAAGGATTTTTGTAGCTTTTCCGCAATAGAAAGCGATTACATATGGATCTTAAAATCAAGATTCTGCAAAAATCGACCCTTCGCTGACCTTCACAAAATCCTCATCACAAATCTTGTCTGAATCATTGACAATTGACATCGTTTACCATAAGATTAAGAAAAATGAATGAGCATTCATTCAGTTAATTGAATTCTATCACTGGGGTGGCCTGATGACAAGTAGAAAATTGGAAAAATATGAGTTAATTTTGGATGCTGCGTTAAAAGTCATTGCGGAGAACGGATTTCACGGTTCCCAAATTTCCAAGATCGCCAAGGAGGCTGGTGTCGCAGACGGTACGATATATCTATATTTTAAAAACAAGGAAGATATCCTTATTTCCTTGTTTCAGGAACGGCTGGGAAATCTGGTCGCGATGTTCCACAGCAGCGTCAAGGAAACCAGTACGGCCGATGAAGCGCTGCGTAAGGTATGCGAGATCCATTTTACCGAGCTGGAAAATAACGTGAATCTCGCTTACGTCACGCAGATTGAACTCAGACAGAGCCAATTGGAGCTCCGCAAGGCCATCGGTCTTGTGGTGAAGCCTTATATTCAGCTGATTGAGCATATTGTGGAAAGAGGGATTTCGGAAGGCTCCTTCCGGAAAGACCTTGATGTCAAATTGACGCGTCACCTGATTTTCGGCGCCATGGATGAGGTAGTTACCTCTTGGCTGATCTCGGACCGGAAGTATTCGCTCTCCGCCCAGGTCGACAAGACGGTTGAATTCTTCCTGAAAGGCTTGAAATAATCCAATTCCATTATTGAGAGGAGCTTGGCACATGAATATCTTTGTACTTCTGAAGCAAACCTTCGATACTGAGGAAAGAATCGTCATTAAGGATGGAGAAATCTCCGATGACGGCGTGAAATATGTGATGAATCCTTATGATGAGTATGCTGTAGAGGAAGCGCTGCTTCAAAGAGACCAGCACGGCGGCATGATTACCGTAGTCGGCGTGGGACCTGACCGGACGGCTGAAGCGCTGCGGACTGCCCTGGCCATGGGGGCGGACGAAGCGGTACTGATCAGCAATGATGGTCTTGCTACGGATGAGTACACGGTATCCCGCCTGCTTGCGGCTTATTTCGGTCAACAGTCATATGATTTGATTATTGGCGGCAACTTCTCAGTGGACAGCGGCGGCGGTCAAGTCGCGGTAAGACTTTCACAGCTGCTCGATATTCCGCATACATCCTCCATCACGAAGATGACGATCAACGGGCAGCAGGTTACCGTAGAACGCGACGCCGAAGGCGACACGGAAACGCTGGAGCTCTCCCTCCCTGCCGTGTTTACGGCGCAGCAAGGCCTGAATGAACCTCGTTATCCATCCCTGCCGGGCATCATGAAGGCCAAGAAAAAGCCTTTCCATCGGATAGCGGTTGCCGATCTTGGCGTGAGCGATAGCGAAGCGGCAGCAAAAACGAAGCGTATCGCCCTCTCCCTTCCGCCGCAGCGTCAGTCCGGACGGATTCTGCAAGGGGATTACGCCCAGCAGGCTGCGGAGCTGGTTCACTTGCTGCGTACGGAAGCCAAATTGATCTAAGCCGGAATACGGCAGTACGGCAGCATGATGAACCGGCATTCAAACGTCTTACAATTCATGGGTCTTCATATACAAGGAGGAATCTGAAAATGGGTAAAACGTATGTGGTGGTAGCGGAGGTTCGGGGTGGTAGCCTGCGTCAAGTTGCTTTGGAAGCGCTTCAGGCAGTTTCAATCGCCAAACACGATGGGGACAGCACGGCTGCCGTACTGATCGGTTCTCAAATTACGCCGCTGGCCTCTGAACTGGCAAACTACGTGGAGGGTCAAGTCTATTCGATCGATCACCCCGATCTCGAAATTTATAATCCTGAAGCCTATTTGAATGTAATGAAAACCGTTTTTGAACGCGTGACCCCGGATGTGGTCGTGCTCGGCCATACCGCGCTTGGACGCGATCTGGGTCCGGCCATTGCCGCCCATCTGGATGCCGGCCAGATTTCAGACGTGACCGCGATTGAGAAAAGCGGTGATGACGTCATCTACACCAGACCGTTGTACGCGGGCAAAGCCTTTGAGCAAAAACAGTTTACGGGTGGTACGCAGGTCGTCACCATACGCCCGAACAATATCGATCCGGCAGCAGCTTCCTCCTCTCCGGCCGAAATCGTCGAACTGGAATATGCGCCTGCCGGCTCCCTTCGTTCGATCGTCAAAGACATCGTTCGCAAAACCTCTGGCAAGGTCGATCTGACGGAAGCCAAAATTGTCGTGTCCGGCGGCCGTGGCGTCAAAAGCGCGGACGGCTTCAAACCGCTGGAAGAGCTTGCCGATGTCCTGCACGGCGCTGTCGGCGCTTCCCGCGCGGCCTGCGATGCAGGCTACTGCGATTATTCGATGCAGATCGGCCAAACCGGTAAAGTGGTGACGCCCGAAATCTATATCGCCTGCGGCATCAGCGGTGCGATTCAGCATTTGGCCGGCATGAGCCAATCCAGGGTTATCATCGCGATCAACAAGGATCCGGAAGCACCAATCTTCAAGGTTGCGGACTACGGCATCGTTGGGGACCTGTTCGAAGTCGTGCCTTTGCTCACCCAGGAATTCCGCAAGGTGCTGGTATAAGAACACAACAAAAGGAACGCTCTGTCAGAGCGTTCCTTTTGTTGTTTCACGCAAGCGATGAATCACTTCAGATGCCGATAAATCAGCTCAACCTTATGACTCTCTCTCGAAATCACACTGGCAGAGCAACAATTCAAGAAACCGTTACGTCAATCATTCAAATGAAGTCTTCCTGCCTCCTCAAACCTTCACCCGCAAGCGCCTCCCAAGAATGTTATGCCTCTTGATAAGCAAGCACAAATTTTTCGATCACCTTCGCTACCCCATCATTCATATTGGTGTCCGTCACGTAATCGGCGGCATCCTTAATCTCATCGCGGGCATTGCCCATGGCTACGCCTAATCCGGCAAAGCGGATCATCGCCAAATCATTGAAGCTGTCGCCCATGGCGATCACTTCCTCCTGAAGTATCCCCAAATGACGAATGAGCTGGTGCAGGCTCGTCCCTTTGTCCACGCCAGCCTCCGTGAATTCCAGGAAAAACGGCTTCGAGCGCATGACGCTCAGTTCACCGGCCAGTTCCTCCTGAAGCTTCTTCTCTGCCTCCACCACTTTTTCCGGCGCATCCACCATGAGCACTTTGACGACCGGCTCCTGCACGGCCTGCACGAAGCTGTCGACCTCGCGGATGCTCATGCCCGTCAGTCCCGATTCGATATCTGTGTATTCATTGCGATCTTCGGTTACGATATGATCTCCCAAGTAAGTCAACATGGACAGCTTTTCCCGCTGGCTGATCTCGAACAGCTGTTGCACCGTGTCCACGGACAACGTGCTGCTGAATATTTCCTCACCTGTACGGCAGTTAATGATTTTGGCACCATTGAACGAAAGAATGAAGCTTCCGAATTTCTCCAGCTCCAGCTCCTTCGCGATTTCCTTCATTCCGAATGTAGGGCGGCCCGATGCCAATACGACCTTGACGCCTTCCTTCTGCGCGGTCATAAGAGCTTCCTTCGTGCGCGGCGAAATGCTCTGGTCATCGCGAAGCAGCGTATCATCCAAATCGAGAACGATCATTTTATATTTCATATACGTAACACCCTTTTCTATATGTCTAATGCAAATCTTGATTCTATAAAACTACTATATCACATTGGTGCAATAAGAAATGATACCCTGCCCCCGGGTCCATCTTGACGATTACGAAACGATCGGTTGACGACCGTTTTGCAAGGGAATTCCACGAACTTCGATCCATCGTTCACACGATAAAATCCAAACATTTTGTGAAAATATTTGCAAATGGATCAAAAAAGTTATTTATTTAGGGTTGCGGAATTTTCGAAAGTTGCTTACAATTCAACTATGCAACAATCGTTGTTGCGTAAAAAACTAAAACCCAACACAAGAGATCGCAAAACGGATATAATAATTGGCTGTTCGCATCATCTTCGTGTTCAATCATTGGAGGAAAATACAGCATGAACGTATTAGTCGTAAAAGCAAACAACCGCCCTGCATCGGAGGCCATTTCGAGCAAAATGTACGAAACATTCATGGAGGCCGTTAAAGGCGCCGAAAACCTGAATGTTACTACGTACGATGTATTTGCAGAAGATACGCCTTACTTTGGACAAGACCTGTTCAACGCATTCGGCAAACTGCAAAGCGGCGCAGAATTGACTGACGTGGAAAGCCGCATCTTGGCTGCCAAACAAAAAGCCATGGATGCTCTGACTGCAGCCGACGTTGTGGTATTCGCATTCCCTCTCTGGAACCTGACCATTCCGGCTAAACTGCAAACTTTCATCGATTATGTATACGCAGCCGGTTTTGCGTTCAAATATGATGCGGAAGGCAACATGATTCAATTGATGAAAGACAAAAAAGCGATCTTCCTGAACGCTCGCGGTGGATTCTACTCCGCTCCAGAAGCAGCTCCAATGGAGATGGCTGTCAATTATATGCGCAACGTCTTTGGCGGTGTATTCGGTATGGAAATCATCGGCGAAGTGATTATCGAAGGACATAATGCTCAGCGCGATAAAGCCGACCAATTCATTCAAGAAGGCCTTCGTCAAGTGTCTGAAATTGCCAACAAATTGGTACTTCAACAAGCATAATAACGAAGATCGCAGGCAACTAAACCAACACCAAACACCCTTAGGATCTGAACCCCTGTTCGGAACCCGAGGGTGTTTTTTTGGAGCATCACTGCATGGAAGAATGGGCCTTGGGTATTCACTTCTTCCGGAGCCGGTGTTATAATAGGCCCTGCGCCATACGCGCCAACAGAAGAAAGTCCGGATGCGGCCCATGCCGCCACCGGGAGAGGTTCGCGAACTCCCTCTATAAAAAACTAAGACTGCCCTTTATGGTCTTGTTTCC
The DNA here is from genome assembly GCF_009807035.1 of Paenibacillus dendrobii. GTDB lineage: Bacteria > Bacillota > Bacilli > Paenibacillales > Paenibacillaceae > Paenibacillus_AQ > Paenibacillus_AQ dendrobii. Next base: position 532,937 of record NZ_WUBI01000001.1, on the reverse strand, counting down.
GACTGGGCTTGTTTTTTTACGGAAAGTTCATGAACCCTCTCTCTTCGAAGGTAGAAGCGGATATCGAATTCGCTTGTACAACACAATTTGAAGATGGAGAGGTTTTTTTATGCTTAAAAACGAAAAAGCGGTTGTCGTGTTCAGCGGCGGCCAAGACAGCACTACCTGCCTGTTCTGGGCAAAACAGCAATTCGGCGAAGTTGAGACGGTAACTTTTGACTACGGTCAGCGGCACCGGCTCGAAATCGAGTGTGCGCAATCGATCGCGAAGGAACTCGGCGTGAAGAACACCATTCTGGACATGAGCCTTCTCAATCAGCTTGCACCCAATGCTTTGACCCGCAGCGATATCGAGATTACGCAGGAGGAAGGCGAGCTTCCCAGCACGTTTGTTGAAGGACGCAATCATTTATTCCTTAGCTTTGCTGCCGTTTTGGCCAAAGTTTCCGGAGCAAGGCATCTGGTCACGGGTGTTTGCGAGACCGATTTCAGCGGTTATCCCGACTGCCGGGATTCCTTCGTGAAATCGCTGAATGTGACATTAAATCTGGCCATGGATTATAATTTCGTGATCCATACCCCGCTGATGTGGCTGGATAAAGCGGAAACCTGGGCGATGGCGCATGATTTGGGTGCGTTCGAATTTGTCCGTGAGCGTACGCTTACCTGCTATAACGGCATCATCGGCGACGGCTGCGGCGAATGTCCTTCCTGCCAGCTGCGGCGGCATGGACTGGAAATGTTCCTGCAAGGCCAGTCCCAGGAGATCGGACGATGAACGGGACGCCGGGAGCTTTCCGCATCGTAGACCGCTTGCAGCAGTTTGGCGAGGATATCACCGCCGCAGATCTAAAATATAAGCATTACCGCGTCATGGTCAGCAAGGAGTTCACGTTTGATGCCGCCCATCACCTGCACGCCTATGAAGGTAAATGCAAAAATCTCCATGGACATACGTACAAAGCCGTCTTCGGCATCAGCGCATATCCGAATGAGATCGGCATTGCGGCGGACTTCGGACTTGTGAAAGATATTTGGAAGCGAGACATTGAACCCTTCCTGGACCATCGTTACCTGAACGAGACGCTTCCACTCATGAACACAACGGCGGAGAACATGGTCATCTGGCTCTATGAGCAAATGGAAACAGCTCTCTCTTCAGAGCCTTATGCGAGTCAGATTGATCAAGGCCGCACGGAATTCGTGCGTCTGTATGAAACGCCAACCAGCTATGCTGAGTTTCGCCGGGAGTGGGTGGAATTATGAACGTGGTATCCAAGGATTCGTTAAATGCAACTCCCTTGATCCCGGTACTGGAAATTTTCGGACCCACGGTTCAAGGCGAAGGCATGGTCATCGGCCAAAAAACGATGTTCGTTCGTACCGCTGGCTGCGATTATCGCTGTTCCTGGTGCGATTCTGCCTTTACTTGGGACGGCAGCGGCGTAAAGGACATCCGGAAAATGAATGCTGATGACATATGGCGTGAGCTGAAAAGGATCGGTGGAGACCGGTTTTCACATGTTACGCTTTCCGGCGGAAACCCGCTTCTCCTCCCTCAGCTCTCTTCACTTGTCGCTCTGTTAAAAGCTTCAGGCATTCGTATGGCTGTGGAAACGCAAGGTTCGCGCTGGCAGGAATGGATTATGGATATTGAAGAAGTAACCGTGTCTCCAAAGCCGCCTAGCTCCGGTATGACAACCGATTGGAATCGACTCGACGACATGGTAGGCAGACTTGGTAATCGCCCTGAACCTTATGTATACAGCTTGAAAGTAGTCGTTTTCGATGACCGTGATCTGGATTATGCCAAATCCGTCCACAGCCGTTATCCCGAAGCACCGATGTACCTGCAAGTAGGTAATCCGGATGTGACGCGGATGGACAAGAACAACCATGCAGCCGAACTGCTTATGCAATATGAGGCACTGATCGAGAAGGTTGTCGAGTCAGATACATTGAACCAAGTGCGGGTCCTTCCGCAGCTGCACACGTTAGTGTGGGGAAACAAACGCGGCGTCTAAGACGCCAACCACCGAAGGAGGCTATATCCGAAATGACCAGACAACCCGATGAAATGAAGGATTTAACGCTTCTCGGCAACCAGGGAACTAAATATGTGTTTCAATACGCACCCGAAGTGCTCGAGAGCTTTGACAATAAGCATGCTTACCGGGACTATTTTGTAAAATTGAACTTCCCGGAATTTACGAGCCTTTGTCCAATTACGGGACAACCGGATTTCGCCACACTGTATATCAGCTACATCCCGGATGTGAAGATGGTCGAAAGCAAGTCGCTCAAACTCTATCTCTTCAGCTTCCGCAACCATGGCGATTTCCACGAGGACTGCATGAACATCATCATGAATGACCTTATTAAGCTTATGGAGCCGCGTTACATCGAGGTATGGGGCAAATTCACGCCACGCGGCGGAATCTCCATCGATCCATACTGCAATTACGGAAAGCCCGGTACCAAATTCGAGCAGATGGCCGAGCAACGCCTGATGAATCATGACTTGTATCCCGAGAAAATTGATAACCGTTAATATATTACTTATAACCAAAAAGCCGCTGAATCAGCGGCTTTTTGATTGTTCTTACGATCGGCGGTTTGCGAAGACAATTAATCTGCATACCAGTACGTAAAAACTATAATCGAACGCGGCATATATCCCCTTTTTTATGATCCCGAAATGGTGATTTACCCAAGCGGATATCCGCAGAGATACATATTTTGAACATAGACAATCGCTTAGGGAGGAGAATACCGCTTGAATAAATCAAGGAACAGAACCCGGAAGCCAATGATTAAAGCAGCAACTCCCCCGATTCCCAAGCCAAGACAAAGCAAAAAAGTGATTCCGAAAAAACGGCTGCATGTTCAGTCTCCGCTTCCGGATCCAGTTGACTCCCCGTATGTTCCCGATCAATCCGAGTTAGAAACGAATACAGTCGTATCCTTGAACGAGAATACGGAAGAAACCGAAACATCACGAATGCAGTCCCATGCCGAGGAATCCGGTTTGTATGACGTTTTCCGATTTCCGGTGATTGACTGGGAATCTAGTTGGCAAAGACCTCAGCAGTTCTCGCAGCAGTTTGCCCTCCATGGTCACCGTGTTTTTTATATGACAACGGGAGTCGCCGTGCTTCAGAAGGAGCATGCCACGTATGAAGAGGTATCCCGTCATGTCAAAATCAAACGGATCGAGCCTAACGTTTGGCTCATTACGCTCTGCGCAAACCGGCGTCTGGATTTGTACAGGGATCAAATGAGCGCAGCTGATATCCAATATTTGAAGTGGTCGACTGACTACGTCATGGACCGGTTTCACATTGAACATTTGGTATCCATCGTTGACCTGCCTTTCTGGACTCCTCTCGTAACTGCCATGGAGAACCACAAGCTCCTGTATGACTGCATGGATGAACTTCCTGACTTTTCTACCAATGACAAGTCAATACTCAAGCAGGAAGAACGTTTAGCCCGCGAGGCTGATCTCGTCTTGGCCTCATCTCAACTCTTATACGGACGGATGAACTTCCTCCATTCTTCCGTGCTTTTGCTTCGCAATGGCACCGATAACGAGGCCGTCGGATTAGCCTCCCTTGCAAGAACAACAGAGGATTTTGAGCAAGCGATTGAAAGATCCCTTCAAGATGATGATCCGGAGCAGATCGATGCGAGAAAACAATGTGCTGCGCAACATACATGGGAAATGAGGTACCAAGAGCTGCATCAGGTCATATTCGAGAAGTTGTTTCCCAAAGTGAGCATCGTCCTGCTCACCTATAATAACTGGCCATATACTCGGCAGTGTTTGCTCAGCCTGCAAAAGCCTCACCGTTACCCCAACCTGGAGATTATTATCATTGATAACGGTTCTACGGATGAAACGTTGCATCATTTGTCCGAACTCGATCCAGACCTTTTCAGGATTATCTATTCATCCTCGAATCTCGGGTTTGCTGCAGGTACTTCTCTGGGTTGCCGCAAGGCTACCGGCGAATATATCATTCTGCTGAATAATGACACGATCCCACCGGATGGAAGTTGGATTCGGCGATTAATCCGGCCCTTGGAACAAAATCAGGAGATCGGCATGACCGGACCGATGTCCAATCACGTCGGCAATGATCAGACGGTCGACCATTTTGCCGGCAATCCCATTGAAGGAGCCAATCCTCACTGGCTTCAGGATTTTTACGACTTGAACAAAGGATCCTATCGCTATACAGATGTATTGGGCTTTTTCTGTGTAGCAATGAAACGGAGCGTTTTCGAAAAGGTTGGAGGATTGGACAGTAATTACGGCATAGGCATGTTCGAGGATGATGACTACTGCGAGCAGGTCAAGCGAGCCGGGTTCAAACTGGCAGTGATTGAGGATGCCTTTGTATACCATCACGGCAGCTCTACCATTAAGAAGTTTACTTCTGATGAGCATGATACGTTATGGAAGAGCAGCAAAGCCTACTATGAACGGAAATGGAACAAACCATGGCAGATGCCCAAACGTCCTGATAACCTTTTTATCGGAGCAGACACTCCTGAAGAAATCGCTGCCCGCTTGAATAAGAATGATCATCCTTGCACACTTGTACTGGGAGGAGTGGATTGGTCCAGGCAGAATACGCGCTGGCAGCAAATAGTTAAGCAGTTAGCGGCTGATCAAGAGCGGATCATCATCGTGTACCTGAATAAATATCATCATCATGATATGATTGGTATCCGCAAAGCAGGTCCGCATCTGTACCTTACCAACAGATTAGATCTGTTTGCCCACGTTCCTTTCGAAAGTACGTTATATTGCGGTGAAACCAATGTTTTAGACGGTGTTCAGTCTCAGCGGAATGTCATTGACGCATGTTCCTATCATGCGCATCAACTGAGTGAATTAAGATCGAAATTGACGGCTCCTGCAGTATTTGAGGAACTTCAAGTTGCTTTTCTCGTTCGCCAGATTATGGAGACAACTCTCCTGTAGACCTCAAAAGGTATTCACCCGATCATATTTCTATACTTTATAGTGCAGCATCACAATATCCCCCCGCTGCTCAACGTCCCGTAGTTCGAATGTGCTTGGCAGCGTACCTTCCGGGAAGAGAGGTATTCCACGCCCTAGCACCTTCGGAATCACGGCAATGATTGCTTCATCCAGCAGCCCCTCCTTCATGAAGGCTTGGACCATCTGACCTCCACCGACAAGCCATACTGCATCTTCCGATTGGGCTTTCAAGCGCGGAACGAGCTCAGTCAGTGCTTCGTCCGTAAAAGTCGCATGCGATGTATTTCCGAATCTGGACGGATGTCGAGTTGTGACATAACAAGGTATATCTGCATAGGGAAAATCCTTAGAAAGTTTCAGCACGATATCATATGTCAGCCTGCCCATGATCACCGTCCCAACCGTGCCGTAAAAATCCGCATAACCATTGTCTCCTCCATCTCCTTTGACGTCATTGAGCCATTCCACCGAATCATCCGGTAGCGCAATATACCCATCAAGACTCATGGCGATATACAGCACGACTTTGCTGGTTTGTTCACTTTTCATCGTTAACCACTCCTTTCAGTTTCTATGGTACAATATATTTATGACATTCTCTGTCGTAGTTATCGGTGCCAGGAAAAAATTCTGATCACACAAGGAGTCCAAAAATGAACGAACGCAGAATAGCTCTCATGCGAATGTTGGATTCACGTAAAAAATACACGGCAAGAGAACTTGCCGAGCGTTTTGATGTGTCTGTCAGGACCATACAGAGAGATCTGGATTACCTACAGCAAATAGGATTGCCCCTATACACCGAAACCGGGCCGCATGGCGGTTACAGGGCACTGCCCAATCGGCTGCTCCCTCCCCTTCATCTTGCCCGTGACGAAGCTATGGGACTCTTCTTAATGCTAAAGTTCCTGGAGAATATTCCCGACATCCCCTTCGGTTCGGTTCGCGAGCATGTATCCGAGCAGTATTATGCTGAACTTCCCCCGGACGTCCAGGACAACATCGATCAATTGAAAAACTATGTATCTTTTAACATGCAGCCCGCATTCGCTGAAGCACCTTTTACCTCTCTTATTTTGGAAGCATCATTGCATACACGGCGTGTCAAAATGACGTACCGTTCCGCCTCCGGTAATACATGTTCTGAAGTCCATCCGATCGGACTTTACTTTGATCACGGCAACTGGTATATGCCAGCGCATAGCAGAGACAGGATCATTTTATACCGCGCGGATCGAATCATCGAAATGACGATGCTTGGAGAAACCATGTCCAATCTACCCACGCTTGTGGAATGGCTGGCCGCAGAGGATCCCCGTAAGGGAGTACCCGCGAAAATAAAATTCACGGAATTCGGCGTCCGTCTGGCTGAATCAGATCCTTTATTCCGAAATATTTCTCAGCTGGTATGGCAAGGGAGTGTGCCACCCGAGGAATTCGCATATGTAGCCAGACTCTTATTGAAATATGGGCCCGAAGCTGAAGTCATTTATCCGCTGGAACTGCGAGATCGGGTCAAGCAGCTTCTCCAAGACAGCCTGAATCCGTATCTAAGCGAAACAATCGCCAACATTGAAACAGAAGAGATTTGATCCTAAGGACCAAATCTCTTCTTCTTTTAGTTAATGTCATTAATTATAAATAGTATTAATTCAACGTCTTCAAGATTTGTTCCAGCTGCTGAACTCCTTTAATCTCAAGGCTCTTTGCCTGTTCCAAGAGCGTAATTGCCTGCGATGCGTATTCCTTTCCGTTGGGTTCACCACCAGTCGGATATGGGAATAACGCGTGCAGCTTACGAAATACTTCTGCAGTTTGCCTATAGGTTTCTGCGGCTTCTACCAGCAATTCAACCATATTGGCATGCGGATCTTCTGTAAGATTCCACGACGATGCGACTTCGCTTAAGAACTGGGCTGCATATTTCTTGCTGTCTCCGAAAACAGCGATATTGTACGCATTACCGTTAGGTTCGACCTTTTTGTTGCGGAAAGCCTCACACCACGCATCGTAAGCCGAAATCCCTTTGACTGCCCCAGCCGGTACATGTGCTTGGAGTTCATTGCCTTTGTAATGTTCGATAATCATATGAAAAGCTTCGCGCAGCTGATCTTTGAACGTGATATGTAAAGATGCATCTACTGCGAGAACAAAAATCTCTTCCAAAACCCCTCTGCCCAGATTATGATAATCGAGTGTATCCTTGCGGCCACATTCATTGATAAAAAGCACGCGCCGTTCATCATCATATCCATACACCATTCCAAACTCCGGAATGCAAAGATCCCAAGCCATTACCGGATATCCCCGATCCAAGGCATGATGAATAACGTCCAATGCTTCCGGAAGTGCATGGTGGATATCCCTTTTTTGTATGGCTTTAATGCTCTTTGCAGAGTCCTCCAATAAGTTTGCATTTACTCCAATCACTGGCGTCATCCCGTCCACAACCCGTGCGGTCAATCCCAAATTGCGAAGACCTCTCGGGAAGACATCTGCAAAATCATACGCAGTCGGTCCGGCAATATGCACATTCTCCGGAAGTATGTTCATCCGAAAAGCTAATCCGGTAAGGCCCATCACCATGGCCGGAGACACATTTTTCCCCGCAGCCTTCGCTAATGCATGCAGTACATTTCCTGCCGTCGACCAGGACTCCCCTTTTTCCTGTATAGGATCCTCCGATAAAATAACTTTGCTCATGATTCCCCAATCCCTTCTTGTCCGAATGTAGGAGTCAACGGTTACGCGGATTCGTTCCTGAATCACTTTTTTGCGGGAGCGGGACAGGATTTGATAGACATTTGCGGAAGACAGACTGAATTCCTTGGCGATTTCTTGGGGCGACAGTTGATTGAAGAAATGGGATTCGAAAATCTGCCGTTCCCGCGGTTTCAGACAGGAGATAATGTCGAGCAGCATGCGTTGTGTTTCCAAGCGCATCAGTCTCTCTTCCGGAATTTCATCTTGCAAAGATTTCTTCTCCATGGAAAGGCTGACACGTTCGAGGACGTAATCCAGCTGGTCCCACATCTCCGGGTGATCATGATTATGCGAAGCGGGAGCCCCCAACGTGGTAAAGCTCGTTTCCTGCCTCTGTCCTTCCCTTCTGAATCGGGACATCGCCTGATTGCGCACAATCCTGTGCATCCAAGGCAAGAAACGCTCGACATCCACGAGCTTGCCCAGATGCAGAAAGGCTCGGATCAGTGCATCCTGAACGATATCCTCCGCAGCGTGGACTTCCTGCACCATACTGCGGGCATAACCGAACACTTTGGAGCGATGCCGGCGAACAAGCTCGCCGAAGGCCTCCTGACTTCCGGTCTGTGCCTTCACAACCAATTCAGAGTCATCCATCGCTTCCCAGTCCACCATGCTTTCCTGCAAGTGACTCAAATCGATCCCCCTCTCATAACGTTGACTTACTACATAGACTTCGAAAAGATTTCTTTTCTGACAAAATTGAAGGATTTTTTTCGAAATATTTTGATGTATGGATCATTCCTTGATTACAATAGAATTATCATCTTAATTTCATCTAAATGGAGGTGAGAACGAATGATCCGATACTCGAGAGCTTCATTCTACATCGGATCGGCAGCAGCCGTGCTTTCTATTTTTCTATGGTGTATGCTGCATTTCTTCAACCCATATACGGACCGTTTTGAATCTGCAGCGGCGATCCGTACTTTTTTCCTCCTGTTTCTTCCTGCTTGCGCGGCCTTGGTCTCCGTATTGATGTCACGAAAATGGTTGATGCTTGCCGCGTTCATATGGTCACTTCCTGCAAGCTTATATCTGGCGTTGACACCTGGCGTTTTCGCGCTTTTCGGTGCAACATCCATTGCCTACATTATCTCTTATCTGTTTATGCGGGCCAAGAAATAAAACGGAGCTTCATTAATGGTATTAAAAAGGCCCGGACATGTTTGTCCGGACCTTTCTTGTGCGTTAGTCTGTGATAAGATTCAGTATTTTCGCGGCTGTTTCTTCCCCGTTGGCGATACAATCTGGAATACCGACTCCATAATAGGAGCATCCGGCTAACAGCACATTCGGAAAATGCTCTTCCATCTTTCTCTCGAGCGTCTTAACAATCTGGTGGTGCGTGATGTGGTAATTCGGCATCACTTCGTGCCATTTGGTTACATCATAGGATATCGGCTGACTCGTAATGCCCAAGCTCGCTTGAATATCTCCCATGCCCACTTGCAGCAATTCCTCTTCCGAGAGCTTCACCAGCTCTTCATAATGCGGATTGATGCTCTTGTAAAAGAGTCTGACCAGTAGCCTGCCGTTCGTGGATGTATGCTCCCATTTCCGACTGGTCCATGTGCAAGCATTGCATTTTACATCTTCGCTATTTGACGTAATAAATCCCGTACCGTCTGCCGGTAGCTCGCGATCAGGAACGTCAAAAGCCATATATACGCTGATAAGCGAGCTGTTCTTAAACTGGTCAAATTCCGCATCCAAATCAGCATTTCCAAGAAGTTTCTGGGCGGATGCGGATAACGTGCTGATGACAACCATGTCTGCATCCAGCGTTCTTCCGTCCATGAGAGTGACTTCATATCTGTCGTTGTCCAAGCGTTTCAGGAACTCAGCCGCAACGCCATGGATAATGTCGGAATCCGCCAGATTCCTCTCCAGCCCCTCAATCAGCTCGGAGACGCCGTCCTGAAATGACAAAAATTTCTTGCCTCCGCCGCTTTGAAATTTAGCTTTGTTTTCGGACATCCCTTTGATAATGCTGCCATATTCGTTCTTGTAATCAATAAGATAAGGAAGCGTGGAAGCAATCGTCAGATCGCTCAGCTTGCCCGAGTAAACCCCGGATAACACAGGCCCAATCTGCTTTTCGACGAATTCTTTTCCAAGAAAAGCTTCAAGAAAATCGCCGACAGAATCGTCTTTGGTAAAATGTTCATTAGGAGTATACAGGTCTTTGAGCGCTTCGACCTTGCCCTCTGCCGATACCAGCTCTGTCGTTGCCAGTGATTCAACACTCGTGGGAATGCCGAATACTGCATCCTTTGGAATTTGCTTCAGCTTTCCGTCCGAATAAATATACGATACACCCGTCGCATTATAAACCACGTTATCCTTCAGCCCTAATTCCTCGATCAGTTCGAGCGCATTCGTCTTGCGCGTCACGATCGAATCCGCCCCAGTCTCCATGGTGAATTCCCCGTCATGCACCGTTCTGATTTTACCGCCCAGCCGTTCGCTGGCCTCGACAACCGTGATATGTATCTCTTTACCGCTTTCGCGTGCATTTTTTTGCAAATAATAAGCAGTCGACAAGCCTGTAACGCCGCCGCCGATCACAACAACCTTTTTCAATTTCTGTGCACCTGCTTCCCGTCGTAATGTTCAATGGTTTTATTATATCACAGGAAAATTACCGCTTTGAAATGCCCATATGTGACGTTAATCTGACAAAAAAAGAAGAAACGGATATACCCGCCATTAGGCAGCATACCGTTTCCGTTTCATATCCCCAAAGGATGCGATGTACGCGGTTGAACCTCATCTTATTCCGAATCCGTGAGAGTCCGCGTTTTCTTTTTGTTTTTCCCTGGCTTATCGCCCTTATCGTTCTTTTTCTTATCCTTTTCTTCTTCATCTTCCCTTTGGCTGCTTTTTACAACGCCGTAAGCGATATATCCCATGAGTCCCATGAACAGGCCTGTACCCACGACGATATAGATCATCGTAAAGATTTTGCCGAACGTGGTTTGAGGTACGAAATTCGGATGACCCACGGTGCTGAGCGTAGAAATGCAAAAATACAGTGCGTCAACAACCGACAACCCTTCCTCACGGGTATAAAATAAGGTGCCTGACAGAAGCACGAATACAATCGATACAAACAACACCTGAAAGTTCTTATGCTTGAATGCATGAAAAAGACCGCTTAGAAGACGTTTTAAGGTCAGCAGAAATGAAATCATGGCAGCATGTTCACACTCTTTCTATGTAAAATTCATTTCAGCATTAGGGAAATGGCGCATTATAAGATTATGCAATTCCCGGCACTTTTTCCGGAGATGATCAGAATCTCATGAACTCAGCTCTCCGGATGATTAAACGGAAACGTAAGCTTTTGCTTCAAAATCATCGTCCCCGTCTTCTGGTCAGTCAGTTCAATCCATGCCTCATTCCCATCCCCAAGAGATCGCACGGGAACTTGCGTCCAGAGAACAAGCCGGTTATTTTCCGTGAAAAAGGTCGTTTCTTGTTCAACATGCCCAACTTTCAGATTGCTAGTCATGTCACCGAAAACAACTCCCTGACTGTCCGCTCCGATGAAGGCAATGCCTACTTGAGGATGCCGCGGGAGATCCAGATCCAAGATCACATTAATCGCATGATCGTCTATCCCATACGTAATGGATCCCAGATCATTTTTCAAAGTGCTCGCATCGGCAGTTCTAATGGTGTCAACCTCATTCAAGATTTTATACGCACTCGTTTCAGCTGAATTATCGGTTTGGTCTTGCACAGGCGCAGCCATGCTATAGCCGAGTATAAATACCGCGATGACCGAAGCACCCCAAAACACAGACGTGCCCTTCCGCTTCATCATGGATATACCTCCTGACGTTAGGTGATCGTTAAACCAAATTTATCCATTCAAAGGACGAGATACAAACCAATCAACGTAATCAATAACGTAGGAATCGTCAAAATGATACCTGTCCTGAAATACGTTCCCCATGTTACCTTGACCCCTTTGGAGGAAAGCACATGCAGCCACAGCAGCGTCGCAAGCGATCCGATCGGCGTAATTTTCGGTCCAAGATCCGAACCGATCACATTGGCATATATCAATGCTTCCTTGACCGCTCCGGTGACATGTGCCGCATCAATAGCCAGCGCATCGATCATCACGGTCGGCAAGTTGTTCATGATGGAAGACAAAAACGCGGCGATAAAGCCCATGGAAATCGTTGCTGCAAAGACGCCATGCTGCGCTGCACCCCGGATCACATGCGCAAGCATATCGGTTAACCCAACGTTACGAAGGCCGTACACGACGACATACATTCCAATGGAAAAGAACACGATGGCCCATGGCGCACCCCTCAGTACTTCCTTAACGGGAATCGCGCTGCTCCGACTAGACATGAACAGGAACAAGATAGCGATCACGCCAGCAACAATGGATACCGGAATATTCAGAAATTCGCTGACAAAGTACCCGATCAGCAGCAGAGCAAGCACGATCCATGACAGCCTGAACAGCTTCGGGTCCTTGATGGCTTCTGACGGTTTCTTGAGCTGCATCGTATCAAACCGTTTGGGAATGCTACGCCGGAAATAGAGATATAATACCGTGATACTGGCTAGTAATGCGAAAAGATCCGGTAGAATCATTTTTCCCGCGTATTGCATAAAGCTGATCCCGAAAAAATCGGCAGAGACGATGTTCACCAGATTGCTGACGACCAGCGGCAGCGAGGTGGTGTCTGCGATGAAGCCGCTGGCGATGATGAAAGGAAACACCTTCTTCTCATCGAGATTCAGCGCTCGGACCATCGCCAGAACGATAGGCGTCAGAATCAGTGCAGCCCCGTCATTAGCGAAAAATGCGGAAACAACTGCACCAAGCACCGATACATATACAAACATCCGAATGCCATTGCCTCGTGCAGCAGCCGCCATATGCAGCGCGGCCCATTCAAAAAATCCGATCCGATCCAAAATAAGAGAGATGAGGATAATGGCCACGAACGCCAATGTCGCATTCCAAACGATACCGGTCACATCCAACACATCATGAATGTTTACGACTCCGGCGATCAGAGCAAGCACTGCTCCCCCGCATGCGGACCAGCCAATCGACAGCCGCTTCGGCTGCCAAATGACAAAAGTTAATGTTACGATAAAAATAAGAACGGCAAGAATGACTGATAACAAAAGACAACCTCCAATTTCTGTCCCCCATGATTGTATATAACTAGAGATTAATTACAACACTGTCCTGGTTCCTTCTTATTCAGCAAGGATAATGTACCCGCCGTACCGGGCATATAATCAAGCACCGCTTGAATATATGGCTTATCCTGGATTCGCAGCGAATAATACACCCATTGCCCTCTTCTAGATTCATTCACGATACCATGCGATTTCAGCTTTCTCATATGCTGGCTAATTCCAGGCTGGGATATGGATAATACGTCTACAAGCTCGCAGACGCACCATTCCCGGTCTTTCAGCAAACAAAGAATCGTAAGCCTCGTCTTATCACCCAGAAGCTTTAGTTTCTCAGCAGCCTCCGCAATCTCATCCATGTTCTGCCCCCCTATGTTGTCATTTCATTATAAAGTATATAAGCATATAATTATATGATATATTCATTCAAATCATAAATCAATAGAAATAACAATTTAACAACCCACCAGCATGACTGCATCAAATGTTGGAAACATTCGAAAAATTAAAAAAGAGCCCCCATAAGAAGGCTCTGGTAATCCATTCAGATCGTTCAAAAGGGTCGATTCGCAGAATGAAGTCGCTCAGCCGCCATAAGTGGTTGCGATTGTCATCCGGATATCGGAGTATCCACTTTCCCTTGAATATGGGCAAGGCGTACAAGGATTTGCGCTGCTTCGGCTTTGGTAACCGTTTTCGCAGGTTCGAACTTTCCGCCATCGGCCGTCATCAGACCGAGTCTGATCACAAGCTCCACGGCTCCCTTATTCTGTATAGAAGCCGCATCCGATAAGCTCATGACTTTCGGATCTGCATCATAATACTTGGCCAACCGGTCGTAATGGAGGACCTTCACGATCGTTTCTGCCAGTTTTTCGCGCGAGAGTGCCTGCTCTGGATGAAGCAAGTCGTACGGGCTGCTCTGAAGCCATCCGCGATCGGTGAACATCTGAACGGCCTCCGCATAAGGACTGTCCGCAAGTACATCCTTATACTGCTTACCGAGGCGTCCATTGTCGTAATACATATGGTTTGGATACGTTGCCTTGGCAATCATGACCAGTAAGTCTCCATAAGCAAGCTCGGCGTCCGGATGAAGCAATCCATCGCTGCCTGGTGATAACACATTGTACTCCAGAAGCGTGGCTAAGTCTTTGCTGGCTTGATGCGACGCGGCATCTGCAGGGAGATCTCCCTTATTGCCCTTCTCGGTCGTATTCCACATGCCGTAAGCCTCCGCTTTGCCAGTCACGGCGTTCAGGAACGGAAGGCCCCGGTCTCCTTTAAAGGTCGGAATGTAACTGAGCGTCACAGTCGGTTCTAAATATTTGCTCTCCGTAAAATAGCCGCCATCAGACGTATATCTAAGCTCTGCTCCCAAAGAATCTTGATAAGTTTTGGTCGCGTCGGCGGACTTTATTTTCACGGACAAAGCATCCAGTGCTGTCTCGTCCTCCAGCGGTAATGGCAGTCCAGCACTATAACTGCGGAGTTTTCCATCGCCTTCCAGTACAACCGTTACCTGATTGTTATATACGGGTACATCCTTATGAAACTGTTGAAAGACGTATCGGTAGAGTGTTTTGCCTTCCGACTTTTGTGCGCCTGATTCATTGGATATCTTGAGATTCTTGGCCGCTTCCGGATAATAACTATTTACGAGTGCGATCGCCTTATCCCGAGCTTGGGTTTCGGTGATAAGTGCAGACTTGTTTTTGGCGCTATTATCGTCATTACTCTTCGCGCCATCGATGCTATTCATCACCATTGGATAGGAATTGATATTATAATTGATGAGCTGACCGGTGTCTGCCTCGACGACCATGTTGATGCTTTCACCCCCATAGCCCACGGAGTTGCGTTTGTTCCAGTTCAAATTCCATACCTGGTTACCCTCTGTGTTCCAATAACCGGAAAGAAAAGAGGACAACGAATAATCCTTGCTTGACGGGGCTATTTGGGCGTACAATTCTACCGTTTCCTTCGAACTTAGCGTCTTTCCTGCGTGAGGAATAAAAGACTTCGAAGTCGAGGTTGGGAAAGCAGCGTATTCCAGCACTTTAGGTACCGTGTTTTCCGTATCAGACCCTGAAGTCAGTCTTTTTCCTGTGTTGGCATCGACTGATGACAAGTAAGGCGAAGGTATGTATTCAAGACGCCAGTCTTTTTTTGATTTCGATGGATACATTTGATCATTAAAAGAAACATAGGCCAAAGTAAGGGATAAATCCTTTTTATAGGCGTCTACGGCTTGGGAAGAGGAGATACCCGGCTTGCCCGAGGGATATTTCTTGCCGAAGGTCATCCGGTTGTAGTTGATGATTCTCCCTTTCCCGTCGACATCGATATTGAGATTCTCCCCATCCGAAGGAATGCCGTTTACTTTGACATTATAACTAAAATTGTACATGACAGGTCCAAATAGCGTTTTGCCAGAGTTATACGACGTTTCGACAGATACAAGATCGCCAACA
The DNA here is from genome assembly GCF_009807035.1 of Paenibacillus dendrobii. Lineage (GTDB taxonomy): Bacteria > Bacillota > Bacilli > Paenibacillales > Paenibacillaceae > Paenibacillus_AQ > Paenibacillus_AQ dendrobii. The sequence goes on along the minus strand of NZ_WUBI01000001.1, from coordinate 517,505 downwards.
GAAACGGAAGATGCCGCTTTTGCGATGAAATCCTTCCCGATTGCTTCGGCTTGATCTTTCGAAATTTCCGGCGGATAGTAAGCATTGTCATCTCCAGTTAGGTAAAAAGGCTGGTTGTAGCTGAGTACGTCCCCTGTGATGGCATCTACGCCCGTGTTGATCGAATACGAGGAATTCCCCTTCGTGAACGTCCAATTTAACGTCCAGATGGATTGGTGTCCTGTCATATTTTCGCTTTCCGAGTAACTGGTTTCTTCAAGCTTGGCATCTTTTAACACAGGGAACAAAGCGAGCATTTTCTCAGCTGCCTGCTCTTTAGTTATTTTTGCCTTATCTTCCGAAGCATGCCCCTTGTCTGCCGAGCTTCCTCCGACCTGAACTGTTGGCGCAGTCGCTACCAAGCTGCCCGATTCGGCTGCCGCCCATACCGGAATCTGCAGAATACTGAGTCCAAGCGTGCCTGCAAGTACGGTTTTGATCATCTTCTTCGCGGATTTAACCCGGTAGGCTTGTCCGCCGGTTAATTTGCTTTCGTTCATTTTCCAACCTCCCAATTACCATATTAAACCAAAATAATTATAGCATACCATTACATTTTACGCGGATTACTTGAGTTCATGTTTAAAATGTTTTATGCTGTAACCGTAACTTCAGTAAAGGGGAGATTCTCATGAAAAAAACAAAGCATAAACCAGCAAAAACCGCACAGTCAAGCCATCCTACACCTGTTCTTGGAGGACGTGTAACATGGAGCCGCAAACCGATGACTCAGGTCGTCGCCAACAAAAAAGCGGAGCAGCGCCGCGCGTGGTGCCGGAAAGGCACAGACGACGGCGCTATTTTTTTGCCATTATCGCCCATACATTTCCTTCAGCAAACCGCCTAATCGATGGATCCCCCGTTCGATCTCTTCCATGCTTAACGATGCATAAGTCAGCCGCAGCTTTCCGCCCCCTTCTCCAAAAACGGAACCGGGATAAAAAGTGATTCCGTGCCTGATCGCCTGTTCGATCCAAGTCTTCTCGGTAAAGTCGGCCGCCGTTTCCTCTTTTAACCTCAGCCACAAATAATATCCGCCTGCAGGCGCATGGGGTGCCACTAGCTCAATATAATCTCCCGCTTCCCGTTGAATGGCCTGTAGCATCCGCTCTCTTCTCCGTGCTAATTCTCTTCTCACCTTATTCAAATGTGCGTCAAAGGCTTCATCTGTTAAAAACCGTTGTGCCAGTTGCTCTCCCATATGGCTTGAACTGTATCCTGTACGGTTTTTGGTTTGTGCCAGCTTGTCAATAACTTGCAAAGGTGCAGCGACGTATCCAATTCTCATACCCGGTGTGGCAAATTTCGAGAGTGTACTTATGTAAATAACATGCTGGCCATTTTCGTCCAGCGATTGGATGGAAGGCAGCGGCTTGTCTTCCTCCTCGAGATGAAGCAGACTGTAGGGATCGTCTTCGACAATGGGGATATTCAGCTGTTTGCATATCTTTAAAAGCTTTTGCCGCCGTTCGATCGACAAGCTGATACCGGTCGGATTCTGGTAGGTAGGGTTAGTAAATACCATTCTTACACCAAACTGCTGATACAGCATGGGCAGCTGTTCGGGTATCAAACCCTCTTCATCCACCTCCAGCTTAACCATTCGAAGTCCCTCTTCCGCGAATACCTGCATGGAATACAGATAAGATGGCCCTTCAACTGCAATCGCATCTCCCGGCTGCAACAGTGTGCGGGCTATTAAGGAGAGAGCATGTTTTACGCCATTGGTAATCAGGATGTTCCCAGGATTCGCTCGAATGTTCATCCGTTCCGCCAAAAAATGAGAGAGGGTTTCCCTAAGCTGTGCATCCCCGCGCCAGTCACTAAAATAACTAAAAGGTACATCAAAGCTTAGACATTGTGATGCATGTTCAAGCATTTCTTGCGGCATTAAATCCGGAGACAATTCACCACGGATCATATGAATGACATTTCCTTCAGGCAGACTTTCATGGATAAGATGGCGTAAGGATTCCGACATGTCGAACACTTTCCTGCGGATGCTCCGATGCCAATATGGATGACTTACAGGCTTTGTTTCCCACAAATAACCGCTAACGCGGGTACCGCTTCCCTGACGGGATTCAATGAGTCCTGAGGAGCGAAGCTCGTCATATGCAGTCGTTACCGTGCTTCGGTTTACAGACAGTAGACGGGCCAGTTCCCGCTCCGTTGGCAGCCTGGTTCCAGATAGAAGGACGCCGCTTCGTATCTGGCCTTCATAATACTCATAGATTTGCCTATATATCGGTAATTCGCTGGACATCTCGGGCTTCCAATTCATCGTTCCCCCTCCTCTGCTAACATTATATGCGCAAATGAAATTGGCTGGGGTAAAATTCTTCCAATTGGCTGGATGAGGCTATGTATAATCATTGTATACTGACGAAAAAAGAGATTAGCTGCATTAGATACGAGCAAACGGGGAGAGGAATGATGCGATGCTGTGGAAAGAGAGAAAATATGCCTGGTTTTTGCTTGCTTTTTTATGGTGCTTCGGATTCGCCGGGTCGTTGAGCCGATTCGTTATTTCTTACTATCAAGGTGAGATTACCGCAAGCCTTGGGGTAGGGAGGAATTTTCTCGGGACAACCTGGTCAACGGCCACCTTTATCGGTGCATTATGCGCACCTCTTGGCGGGCTGCTCGTTGACCGCTATGGTGTCAAAAAAGTCATGTTGCTTGTCAGCAGTTTCCAGATCCTTTCGATCACCGCCGTGATCACGATGCGTAATGAGCTTGGCTATTTTATTGGTAACGGGTTATTTGCCGGTTTTGTCGGCCTCGGCGCATCGACAAGCTATGTGCTGATCACGGGATGGTTCAAGCATCACCGGGCCAAAGCGCTCGCTGTACTCGGTAGCTCAACTTCTCTGGGTTTTGCGGTCATGGTACCGATCCTTGCCAATTGGCAAGGACTAAACTGGATCAAGGTATATGAGATCCTCCTGCTCGTCAGCCTGATTTTCATACCCTGCATTGTATTTATACTACGCGAACATACAGACAGAGAGATTGTCGCAGATGAAAAAGATGCCATGAATGAAGCTCCTACTCACGACTCTGCTGCCAAACCGCTTCTGAAATGGCTGAACACCGTACGCATATTCACCAACATGCTGCGGCATCCGGTATACCTGATCGTTGCTTTCGGAATATTCACATGTGGAATCAGTATGGGAACAGTGGAAATGAACCTGGTTGCGATTCACCAGACCGCCCATGTCTCGACCGGCATGATCTCATCGGCGATGAGTCTGCTCGGGCTGCTTGAGGTATTTGGCGGCATTACGTTTTCTATCCTTCTGGACCATACATCAAGAACCAAGGCGTTGGCCATTTTATATCTTTTGCGGACCGCAGCATTCACGTTTCTTATTCTTCATTTTCCGGTATCACCGATTTTATTCTCACTCCTCTTCGGTGCCACGTATGTCGGAGCCGTGCCAGGCGCTATTCTCGTCGCAAGGGAATCCCTCGCGGACGGGGACAAAAATATGGGACTGCATACGGGAATTCTCCTGCTGGTGCATCAGCTTGGAGGCGTGCTAGCCGCGCTGGCCGGAGGATTCAATTTCGATTTGGCACATAATTATCAGTTGCTGATCGGCTTCAATCTTTTACTGAGCTTGAGCGTGAGTACTTTATACTTCAAAGTTCAATCAAGGCACAAAAGAAGCGAAGCTGCAGCGGAATCCTTGGCTCAATAACGAATTTCGCACAATTGCAAACAGGGCTTCTTCTCTAGACTGTGATAGCAGTTAGAGAGAGAGCCCTGTATTCGTTCAAGTACCTTTCACGATACTTAAGACGTTATCATTAATATGCAGTCCAGCCGGCATCGGCTGTAATGACCGTACCATTCACGAAGCTTGAGTCGTCAGATGCGAGGAACAAGGCCACTTTGGCAATTTCGGATGGCTGACCGTTTCTAGGATTGAATCCAGCACCGGACATGGCTTTTTTCAGACCACGGCTTTCCATGTTCATATCGCCTGCATCTGCCATAATATTCGTTTCCACCCCGCCTGGAGCGATGGCATTACAACGGATACCCGCATCTGCGTATTGGAAGCCTACATTTTTGGTTAGACCCACAACCGCGTGTTTGGATGCCGTATATGCCGCACCCGCACGGGAACCATACAAGCCGCCGACGGAAGCTGTGTTTACGATCACGCCTTTACCCTGCTTGATCATGATAGGCAATGCTTTGCGAATCGCGCGCATTGGTCCGGTTGCATTGATGGAAATAACTCTTTCCCACAGCTCGTCCGTTACATCTGTAACCGGTGTCATTTTATCCATGATACCTGCGTTGTTCACCAACACGTCCAGGGAACCATAGGTATTTACGGCAGTATCGATCATGTTCTGCACGTCTTCTTCTTTGGCAACGTTTGCGAGAACGCCGACCGCGCTTCCGCCGTTATCTTTTACCTCAGCCACAACCTGATCCAACGTAGCTTGCGAGATGTCTGCTAATACCAGTTTGGCGCCTTCACGCCCGAAAAGCAGCGCCATTTCCTTGCCCATACCGGAGCCTGCGCCTGTAATAACTGCTACTTTGTCTTGAAGTTTCATCGTTTGTACCTCCCGCGGCTTTGAATTAGACAACATAGTGTCTATAATAATTGTAACGCTTGTACTTCACAGGCACAAACATCATTTTGCACCGAAATGTCTATTTCGAGACCAAGAGCTATTCAAGGGAGACGACAACAATGAATCCGCGAGTTCAAAAAACGAGAAGCTCCATCATGAACGCTTTCCTTAATCTGATGACCGAGAAAAAATATGAATCCATCACCATTCGCGATATTGTGCAGCGAGCAGGAATCAACCGCTCCACGTTCTATCTTCATTTCCTGGATAAAGAAGATCTGATGGAGCATAATTCAACCTATGTTCTGGGCAAGCTGCGTGAAGCGATGCAGTACCCTGCCTTCAATTTCGAAAAAGCACTCATGGAATACAACGAACGGCAGCAGCCAATATCCTCTCTCCTCACCATTTTCTTGCATATTGAGGAGTACTTCAAGTTCTATTCCGTGATGCTAAACGAGAAGCAGTTTCCCAAGCAATTGGATGAAATGATCAAGGAGGAGCTGTACAAGTTCTCGATTAACGAGATCCGTTGCGCTTACAATGCAGGCGGTCTCATCGGCCTTATCCGATACTGGATTTCCTCCGAAATGCGGGAATCCCCGGAACATATGGCAAAATGGGTCACTCATGTCCTTCTCTTCCCTCATGAAAATCACCCCGATGAATAAAGCTAGAGTGATACACCAGAAAGGCACATAACAGTTTGGATACTTTCAGGCGTTACGTGCTTTTCTTCTAGCTACATGTCCCGAAGTCTCACGCTGTACATACTGTAGTTGGTTGGCAACCCTTTATGCTCAAGCAAGCCGCTATCGATCAGATGCCATATCCGGTATTCAAGGTACTGAAAACTATCGCATAATTTCCGTTCAAATAAACGTCCGAGCAGGATGTGAGCTTTCACAAAACCGTCTCCTCCCTGTTCTTGATTCTCTTTTTGCAACATCCGGATGGTCTGCAGAATTGCTTCGTCGAACGCATTTTCCTCTAGATCCACAATCTTTCCATCCTCCCAAGTCCGCAGTGTACCCGTCGTCTCGGACAGAATTTCCCACTCCTTAATCAGCATGTTCTTGGTTTGTTCATCGATCGGAGGAAGCGAAGCGATCTCCTTCAACATTTCTTGCAAAGCTTCAAGCGGCACTTGGTTTAGCGATAGGGGTTCTGTATCGAAATGATGATCGATCTCTGTATAAATTTGGGACACATTCACGATATGAACATCGTTTAATTTGCCTCGAAGGGCATATAGAGCCAACCGGAGCGATACCTGCTCGTGAGCATTGTTTCCGCTCCATAAGTAAATCCGAAGGTGATCCGGGATGCCGTTCAACTGTTTCATGATATGAAGCATTTGATGCTCCAAGCTGACGAAGGGGAAACGCTCGCCCACGATATGTCCGCTCAACCAATTTTGGCGCTCCAGGTAGCTTTCATGGTTATGTATTCGAAAAATAGGTCCATAGGAAAAGTTATCCTCCCACGCCAACACGTTACTGCTTGCGTTTTGTCCGACTGTACTCCTGGCGACTTTGAGAGAGCCTGCCGCTGAGCAGTTAAACGCGACATGCACATGCGTCAACAGATCCTTAATCTCTTGCACTTGGTTGAGGTAACGATCCATATACCGCAGCATACTATCCGCCAGATCATATTGTTTAACCGTTCTTGCCGATTGTTCAGCTTGTTCGACTAATTCCATCAACACCGGAATAGCATAATGCGAATCCAGCTTAGCCAATCTGTTTTTTCTACTTTCCATGTTTATCCTCCTAGGTTCAGGACCAGGTTCATTTCTATTGATCACGAATTTTTACACTCTCCAAATACAGCGCATACGGTATGCCGTTAAAATCAAGTAGACCGCTGCAGATCAAGTTCCATATTGATCCTGCATACAACTGCCGTGATCAAATGATATTACGATCAAATAATTCTGCAACGACAACTCCGGCTATCAATTCATCAATGATTATTATCGGTTTAACAACATTTGCCCTCTTATGCATACATAAATTTCCTGTTATTCTATTACTAGTATAATATCATTCCGCCATCAATCTCATGGCAAAAATAAACTTCAAAAAACCTGCATGGATATTCTTTGGAATATCGTCTAATTACATAGAACAGCAATTTCGATAAAAGTTCCCCGACCTTGGTCCAGCACGAAACCAGTCCGCGGTCCGTTTTGAGAATTCGCAATCCATCATACACTTAACAATATAGGAAAACGTGACCGTACATAGGGTAAACTCCCGACATACTTAACAGGATAAACCATCCCGTTAGAACATAAGCTGCCTTCCTGACGAAGGAGCATCCAATATAAAGATAGAAGGTGAACATGTATGCGCAAGAAAAGAGTTTTGATCTTATCGGAAGGCTTTGGTAGCGGGCACACCCAGGCGGGTTACGCCCTGGCTGCAGGCATGAAGAGAATGAACCCGAATATTCAGACTAAAGTGATCGAACTGGGTTCCTTTTTGAATCCGACTGTTGCCCCCTGGATTCTCTCTGCTTACCGCCTGACCATTCACACGAATCCCGGGCTCGTCGGTCTGCTGTACCGCAAACAGCATGATAAGCCACTCAGCAAATTAACGACGATGGCTCTTCACCGGATTTTCTATCATCATACAGCGGAAGTCATCGAACATTTAAAACCGGATCTGATCGTGAGTACACATCCGATTCCGACCAATATCATCTCCAGATTAAAGTCTGCAGGACTAGATGTCCCGCTCTACACCATCATAACGGACTATGACGCCCACGCCTCATGGATCAATGCCCAAGTTGACCGTTTTCTGGTGTCAACCGATAGTGTGCGCAATCTCCTGCTTAACCGCGGCGTATATGCGCGTAATATTCAGGTAACCGGCATTCCGGTGCATCCGGACTTCTGGTCAACCGAAGATAAGACTTCCGTAAGAAGAACGCTTAAAATCAAAGACATGCCTACGGTATTCATTATGGGCGGCGGTTGGGGATTGGTCTCGAACAACCAGCTCATACAGCAGCTCCTCCGGTGGAAAGAACAAGTGCAGCTCGTATTCTGTCTCGGAAGCAATCAAAAGCTTTTGGACAAAATGAGACATGATCCAAAATTCCAGCATGGGAACATCGTTCTGATGGGTCACACAAGCGAGATCAGCAAATGGATGGATGCCTCCGATTTGCTAATCACCAAACCTGGCGGGATGACTTGCACAGAAGCTCTGGCGAAAGGCCTGCCCATGCTGTTCTGCGAATCTCTCCCCGGACAGGAAGAAATGAACCGTGAATATTTCGTCAACCGCGGATACGGCGAGGCACTGCAGAACGAAAACATCTTGGAAGATTGGCTGCGCAAGCTTGCCCGCGGTGAGAAAATCCGAATCGAACGCGGCTTCCAGCCCTCTCATTTCGACTACCCTGGAAGAGATGGCTACAACCCCAGCCGCTGTGCTTCTGAGGTCGTCAAACTGCTGGATTATTCGGAGCAACAGGCGAGCATTCTAAGCACTCATGGTATTCCTGTGGGTATATAATGTGTCATGAACTTAAAGCTCCTGATGAGAAAGAAGAAACCCTGACATTAAACATGATCAGGGTTTCTTTTTTTGTAGATTGGATAACATTGTTAACAAGATAAATATCTAGATATAAAAATAGCTGTCGATTGTTCTCGACAGCCTTGGAAGAGCCACTACGGCCCTCCCTTTATCTTATACGCCGGTTCGTACCTTGCTAACCTCTTTGTTCTGATCAAGCCATTCTTTAATTTGCTTCTCAACACAAGCAACAGCTTCATCGAGCATGTCGAATTGAATGGTTGGGATCTTGGCGAATTCATCTCCATAGGCGCTGGAGGTGTGGGTATATCTCGGGTCATAATAATATTCGAGAAGCAGCTCCACGGCCCTTCCGTATTGTCGGGTCAGCATGCTTGCTTCTATTTCAAGGGCAATCGGAGTATGAATCCGGGATTTGATTTGTTGAAATGCATCCATGCTCTCTTCCGCATGCTCTACCGGCTGATAATCGTTCAGTATGTTGCTTACCCGCAGTGAAGTTGGTGCTTTCAGCATGATGTGAGTTCCCTGTTCTTTTTTATTGACAAGAAATTCAGGCAAAACCACTTTGCCTATTCGCTTACTTTCCGCTTCTATCAGAATAAAAGGTTCATTCTTGTAACGAAGCATATCTTCCAGAAGCAATGAATCAAACGTCTTCTGGTTATGGCTCTTCATGCCAATCTCTCCGAAAATGGAGCCGCGATGTCCTGCAAGCCCCTCCAGATCGACGACTGGATAACCCTTCTCCTTCAGCCTTTTGAGAATTTCGGTTTTCCCGGTTCCCGTATTGCCATGAAGCACATATACCTCAGGTGCGAAATCCATCGTTTCCAACGTTTCGACAACCCATTTCCGGAAAGCACGATACCCACCGTCGAGTCGATGAACATGAATGCCCATCAAGGACAACACGGTAGCTGTCGTTCTGCTCCGCATCCCTCCGCGCCAACAGAACACCGTTTTATTCCCCGGAATTTCCGCGAAGCGTTTGACAAAAGCAGGCAGCTTCGCAGACATAATCTCAAGGCCTCTCTCTTTGGCCGTCTGCGTGCTGACCTGTTTATACAGGGTACCGATCTCAGCACGTTCTTCATCCGTGAAAAACGGAATATTGATGCTGCCCGGTATCGTCGAATCCGCGAATTCGGATGGCGACCGGACATCGATGACAGTCATTTCATTCTTGTTACGAAGCTCATTCAGCTTCTCTATGGATATGTCTTGAAACATAGGGCACTCCCTTACTCAATCACAATTTGTCCGGCGCCGCTGGAAGTAACCTCACCGATAATTTTGGCCTCTACACCAGCGGCTACCAGTTCCTGATGCAATGCCTCAGCTTCCGCTCCGCTCACTGAAATCAGCAAACCACCGGAAGTAACGGCATCGCATAGAATCCACCGATCAACCTGATCCATCTGTTCGGGGAAATGTACGCTGTCTTCAACATGCGCATAATTGTTCTTCGATCCCCCAGGCACCAGCCCCTGCTCAGCCAATTCGCGTACGCGCGGAAGAACGGGTACATCATCCTTGCGGATCCGGATTTCTACGCCGCTTCCCTTAGCCATCTCTAGCGAATGACCCATCAATCCAAAGCCGGTCACGTCCGTGCATGCATGAACATCATAGCTTTCCATGACCTCGGCAGCAGTTTTATTTAACGTGGACATCACTTGAGTTACGCGTGCAATTTCCTCCGTTGTAAGCTTGTCATTTTTAATGGACGTCGTCATGATGCCAACGCCAATCGGCTTAGTCAATATGATCTTATCTCCTACTTTGGCTCCTGCATTGCTTCGAACTTTATCAGGATGGACAAGACCTGTAACGGCTAAACCGAATTTGGGCTCCTTGTCATCAATGGAATGCCCACCGACCAGCGTCGCGCCGGCTTCCTTGACTTTATCGCCAGCTCCGCGCAAAATTTCGGACAAAATCCTTTTATCCAGCGTGGAAATTGGAAATGCCACAATATTTAATACCGTTAATGGTTTAGCTCCCATCGCATAAATGTCGCTGATCGCATTTGCCGCGGCAATTTGTCCGAAGGAATAAGGATCATCCACGATCGGCGTGAAAAAATCGAGTGTTTGTACCAAAGCCAGCTCATCATTCAGCTTGTATACTCCCGCATCGTCGCTTGTGTCGAGTCCAACCAACAGATTGGGATTCGGTTCTGCCGGAGGGAGATTGCGAAGGACCTGGCTCAGATCGGCAGGGCCGATTTTACAACCGCAGCCCCCTTTGCTGGATAAAGAGGTTAATTTGACATGGAGTTCAGAATCCATCATTCTGCACGACCTTTCATGGGTTAATTCCACATAGTTAATGATGTTAATTTTAGTTGTTCTTCTCTATAAAGCGTACACATGAGCCGGATAAAAGGCAAATTTTCCATAGGAGAAACCCGCCTCTCTCACAGCAAAGAACAGGATACCCGAATACACACATCATGATATGTGCAGCCGAAGATCCTGCCTTCAATACTTATATTGACTTTACAATATTATACCGTAATCTTCGCTCTATTTGGAGACTGGAACCGTATTTCCGAAATATTGCTCTAGCGTGATGGAGCGGCTGGACACAGCTTGTGCGATTTTAGTTCCTACGTAGCGAAGATGCCACGGCTCGTATTTATAGCCTGTAATCGAGTCCTTGCCATCCGGATAACGAATAATGAATCCGTACTCCTGCACATGCTTGGCCAACCACTTGGCCTCCTTGGTTCCAGCGAAACAGCTCTCAGCCGCACATTTGCCAGTGCTGCCCGCGACGTCGATGGTAAGTCCCGTCTGATGCTCGCTGTGCCCCGGACGCGCGCTGTACGTATCGGCAGCCTTCACGCCGTCACGTTTAACGTAGTTGTTGTACAATGTCGTTTGGCGGGATTCGGAACGGTAACCGGATACGCCAGCCAAACTAACGCCATCTTTCTTCGCACCGGCAAACAGCTTTTCAAGGGCAGTTGCCGCTTCTCTACGCATTTTGCGTTTGTCGATCTTTTCCGAGAAGGTAAATGGAACATTAGGATATACCAGATCCGGCGGTACATATCCTGCAGGAAGTCTATAGGTTTTATTCACTAGAACCGTTGTACTTTCCGGATTAGCCACGACGTGCTCTACATTATACGTGTTGACAAACTCCGCTTTGCCGCCGGTTTTACTGGATCCTTTGGAAGAATTGGTTTCTGATTTGGATCCTGCGGATGGGTTGGACACGTTTTTGTTACTCGCAGGTCGTTCTGCAGGGGCTTTCGTTGGCTTATTGCCTGACGAATTTTGGCTTGCGGAACTTGTTTTCTCCCCTGTTTGGGATTCCGGCTTATCCACCCCTTCCGTTACCGGCTCAGTGTCTTCTGACTTGCTTACCGAGTCTTTATCTGCGGTCTCTGTCGTGTTTTCCTGAACAGTAGCAGGCTTCTCTTGTATATTTTTCTGCTGTGATAATGCAGGTGTCTTCTCCACACTAGACTCTTCGGCAGCCGGCGTCCGATTTTTATCCCATGCCCAGAAGGCTCCCCCTACTATGAGAACAGCCACTATAAAAGTGACCACATATTTACGCATTTGCATTCCCCTCTCCCCCATGATGAATCAAAAGAATAACATGCTCACCATTCAATTCTTTGAAACTATGAATCTATCATTATCATTATACGACAAAAAAAGACCTGATCAAATGATTGATCAGATCTTTCCATCAAATTTCGACAATATGTATCTCTTTTTATTCTGCGGTCTTCAAACGTTTTTGCATAAACACCAGCTCTGCCGCAAGCCGTTCGATCCGCTCCAGAACGTCCGGGTCCTTAATTTCCTTAAACTCATTAAAATGGTCGTCATGTACGTATACATAACCTGGAGCGACATAAGATCTGAAGAAACCCGCAATAGGCTTCAATTGATTCTCAATAACCAGGTAATGTTGATAGGTTCCGCCAGTTGCCACAAAGCCGATAACTTTTTGCTGCAGCGCTGAGGGCGGGATGAGATCAAATAAATTTTTTAGTACGCCAGACATGGACGCTTGATATATCGGTGTGCCAATCAAACAAAAATCGCTTGAAGCGACGCTGTCGATTACTTTTTTAGTATCCCCCGTATATGCAGATGGATCACGTCCGTCACAAAACTGAACATCATATTCCTTCATATCCAGCAGTTCCGTTTCTATTTCCGGGTCGAGTTTTTTGACTTCTTCCAATACCTTTTGTACGACAATGGCCGTTTTATTCCCAATGATCGCACCTGATATTCCAACCAGCTTCATGAAGGCAGTCTCCTTTTCTGATGTAATTTGCTTGACTTTTGTCGGTAAATGGGAGATTCCTTCAGCGGTTGTCTGCCATTTCAGTCTGGATGCAAAAACTGCATCTGTTTCCCTTTTCCCGTCAAATCACAGCTCGATTACGTTTATCCTTAATTACAAGCCGACATTTAGATATCAGCCTCGTGTTCATCGGTATTCACAAAAAAGTATGCGGTCATCGCCAAACGTTCCATCATCTGCTCACGCAACATTTTATCCTCAATCACTTCGTCCATCGCCTGCTGCATACAGCTCAGCCATGCCGTTGCACGATCAGGAGTGATCGGAAACCGGATATGTCTTGCTCTCATGCGCGGATGACCTTCTCTCATCGTGTACAGCTGGGGTCCGCCAAAATATTGCGTTAAGAACATTTCCTGTTTCTCCATGACCGGATAGATATCCTCCGGAAACAATGGTGCCAGCAGCGGATGCTCCACAACTCTCGGATAAAAGGCTTCGACAAGTGCGCGAATCGTTGGTGCACCGCCCACCTGCTCATAGTATGATACCGGTCGTTCAGCGTTCGGATTTTTTTCAGTACTCAACGAGAAAATGAGCCTCCCTTCTTAAATTCACTTCTTATGAATTGTCATTTATATAGATTGAACGCAGTCTGTGATCGTCTTCGCTCGCTCTAATGGATATAAAATGAAACTAACTTCTGGCGCAATTATAGTATACATTTTCTTTAGCTCATTTTATTTAGTAAACATAAATGTATATTAATTATTATAATCCTGGAAACGCTTTGTCAAGAGCCAAGCGCGAATATTGTTTAACTTTTTATACATATATGTTGACTATATGCGATGCGTGTTCTACAATTACCGTGTCATAATTTGTACGGACGGAGCTGTTAGGATGGCTCTAATTGCCTTTATTCACTTGGCTTCCGCATCATAAACATGGTAAAGTCATTTTGATGCCGTGAAGATTGTACATTAATTATGGTCATACTGTATTTACAGATAGATAGAGAATTGAAGGTGAGAAATTTTGACAAAGGATGATTTGGTTGCAGCTATTGCCCATATCCAAGATGATGAACATCAACTGCCGCTGACTGAGATTGGTTTGATCCGGGATATTACCACGAACAAGGATCACGCCGCTCTAAGCGTACTGCTCGCTCCAAACTTAGCGTCACGAGAACAAGAACTACAGGAGCAGATCACCAGCGCGCTGCAAAAGTCAGGAATTACCGATGTTCATATACGCTTCAAACATATTTCAAATGAAGAAAAAAATGATATTATAGCTATAAAGCTAAATAAAACGGTACGCCGTGCTCCAACGTTGATGAATTCACCTTTGGTAGCCGGGGATTCCGGAGTCACTTTCATTGCCATTGCCAGTGGTAAAGGCGGAGTCGGGAAATCCACCGTAACTGTCAACCTCGCGGCTGCTTTAGTTAAGCAAGGAAAACGCGTGGGTATTATCGATGCTGATATTTACGGATATAGTATACCGGAGATGTTGGGAATTAAGGAACTCCCCCAGAAGCAGGGGAATCGTATCGCTCCAGTTGAAAGCCAAGGAATTAAAGTCATTTCGACCGGATTTTTCGTACAAGGTAACAAGCCTGTCGTCTGGCGCGGACCGATGCTGGGCAAAATGCTCGGCACCTTCCTGAACGAAGTAGAATGGGGCCCATTGGATTATATGATCCTGGATCTCCCCCCAGGAACGGGCGATGTGGCATTGGACGTCCATAACCGGATTCCGCAATGCGCGGAAATTCTGGTAACGACGCCCCATCCTACGGCGAACCATGTTGCTGCACGTGCCGGTGAAATGGCCATTCAAACCAATCATCCCATTCTCGGCGTGATCGAGAACATGTCCTATTTTACAGATCCTACGGGGGAGAAGCACTATCTCTTCGGACGCGGTGGCGGTCAAAAACTGGCTGATGAACTGAATACGAAGCTGCTTGCTGAAGTACCTATCCAGTCTTCGGATGCACCGGAAGGTTCTGGCTCCAGCCCTACCCTGTTCAGAGAAAGCAGCGAGCAGTGGCACATCTTTATGGAATTGGCAGCAAGCATTGTTTCAAAAAAGGTTGACTAAATCGAAAGGGTGAAAAGAACATGTCTTACATTATTACTTCGGCTTGTATTGATGAGAAAGCGGCCGATTGCGTTGATGTTTGTCCAGTAGATTGCATCGAGGAAGGTTCAGACCAGTACTTTATCGACACAGACATTTGCATCGAATGCGGCGCTTGCGAGGTTGCTTGCCCGGTTGGTGCAGTGTATTACGATACGGATCTACCTGAAGAAGAAAAGAGCTTTATTGCCAAAGCTGAAAACTTCTTCAAATCTAAATAATAGGTTACTCCATCGAATCATTCCGAGTCGTGACAGCCTGTTGATATCCATGTCGGCAGGCTTGTTTTATACTCGGGCAAAGACTTTATGAAATAAACGGCAGAACAGGCGGTGATGAAACATGGACCAACAACTGGATATATCGACCAGGGACAAAATCCTGCAGCTGCTGAAAACGAAAGGTGATCTCAGTGCCAAAGAAATCACCGAATTTATCGGTATCACCAGCATGGCGGTTCGCAGGCATATCAACACCCTTGAGAAAGATGGATTAATTGAATCGAAAACGATTCGTCAGCCGATGGGACGCCCTACTGCTATTTATCATTTAACGGAACAGGCTGAGACCTTTTTTCCTAATAAATATCATACCTTGACACTTGACTTACTTGGCGAGCTTGAACTAGATGCCGGTTCAGACATGGTGGATCGGTTGTTTGAACGCCGGGGAGAATCGCTCCGTAAGAATCATGCAGCCAAAATGCATGGAAAGTCTTTTGCCGAGAAGGTCGAAGTATTGGCAGAGATTCAGAATGAAAACGGCTATATGGTCGAGCTTCAAAAAAACAATGAACATGAATACACGTTAATGGAATACAACTGCCCGATCTCTCAGATCGCCAAAAAGTACAATCACGCCTGCACCTGTGAAATGAATATGTTCGAATCCCTGCTGGGTGCGGAAGTCGGTCGTACGGAATGCCTGGCCAAGGGCGATAAAAAATGCGTCTATACGATTAAAAACAAAAAGGAACTCTCGCATTAATCCGGAAATATTCCGGACATTCGATGCAGAGTTCCTTTTTTTGAATCTCTATTTAGCTGCCTCAGCCGATTCAACCAAGTGCTGCAAAGCTGCCATTTTATTCTCCCAGAAGCGGTCGAAGTACGAATACCACTGCTGCAGTTCACTAAGAGGTTCAGGATCCAGGCGAAAGCGGTTTTCCCGCCCTACCTTTCTCTCCTTCACCAGGCCCGCCTCGGATAAAATCCGCAGATGCTTGGACACCGCAGTCCGGCTCATCGGAAAATGACCGCTTATCGTCGTTATCGGCATTTCCCCATCGGCAAGCAGCTTCAGCATCCTGCGGCGGCTAGGATCTGCGATGGCTTGGAACACATCATGCTTCTTGACTTGAGGTTCGCCCATAATTACGCCTCCACGTATTCGCCCAGCTTCTGATGCAGGCCAGCCCATCCCTGATCCATAACGCCTCGCACGGCGGGATGCGGTTGACCGAACTCTGTGACCATATCCTCGTTCCATCCCGAATGAATGATGGTTACCTCCGTTTTACCATCCAATTCCTTCAGTTCAAATGTAAGCGTCCAGTCCTTCCCCCAAGTAAAAGACAGCAGCCGCGGCGGACCCACTTCCGTCACCTTACACGATGACATTCCATATGGACCTGCATTGATATGAAATTCATATCCGACAATCGGTTCAAAATCATTGGGCATGAACCATGCTTCCAGTCCTTCCGAAGTGGCAACCGCATTCCATACTTTTTGGATTGGTGCGTTGAAAATTCCTGTATGCCGGATGTCCGGCAGTGTATTATTGCTTGAAACGCTCATGAATGTATCCTCCCATTAATTAGCTTTTTTTGGATTGAATCCGATTCTTGTGCCGAAAACGCAGCGCTGACCATTTGTGGTCCACAGCCACGTTGCTAACCGGACGATAGGGAACCAAGGATTCTACGAGCTTCCATAAGCTGTCCCGGTTAATATCCGTTTTTATTTTGGAGGATCGCTTTGGATACGTGATCCAGAATACCCCGTCTTCAGCAAGTGTTGGTACGACTTTCGGTACCCATTCCCTAACTTGCTCGGCATCATGAACGAAAAGTAGAACAAAGTCAGCTTTTGGGTTCGAATCGCCCTCTTCCGGTTCTATGCCTAGAGAAAAACCTTCCGGAGCATTCAGCACGACCCCGTGTCCCTGTTTATAATGCAATTTCTTTAACAATTCAGTGTCTGGCATGTCATCTTCCTTCCTGCAGAAACGAAACCATTTGGTTACGCTTATTATTATATACAACCAAATGGTTTTATATCAAGCGTTTTTTACTTCCAATCATTTCCGAGGAATACTGTGAAATAACGATTATTTTTGCGATAACCTGGTCTCCCCGACTAATTTGCAAAAACGGCTCATAGGCTGAATATGGGGTATTTTTGATTTATATTTATAGCCTGCATTATGCCGTCTTGCCGCGATATTAGTGCTAAGGAGGTGAAATTATTCCTCTTATCGTCAGAGCAACATTTAATGCTACAGGTGCCGTTACGTTTACGGGAAATACGTTGGGTTTAAGCCGTTCAGACACCGCGGGTGTTCCTGGCACGCAGGACAGCATTGGTGGATTCATAACGACCAATACAGCCGCCCAGTACGGTACGTATCCAGCCGGAACGACAAGCTCTTACAACAATGACAGCTCATCGGCCCAACTGATTTTGCCCACGGGAAGCACGGTTTTATACGCCGAACTGATCTGGGGCGGATCCTACATTATTACTGGATCGATTAATCTCAGCAGCTTTATTAATAATCCGGTTACCTTTACGACTCCAGCGGGTACTTTCTCGGTCACTCCCGATCCGGCAACAGCGAATTCGATTGATTTCGGCAATAATATGACCGCTTATGTACGATCAGCCAATGTTACGACCCTCATTCAGCAAGGAGGCGGCGGCACTTATACGACCGGGAATGTCGTAGGTACCATCGTCATCCCGAATGATCCGACAGGAAATCACGCCGGTTGGACGCTAGGGGTCATTTATCAAAATCCTTCTCTTCCGTTTCGAAATATGTCCATCCGCGCAGGCGCGGTTTTGGTGCAGGCTACCTCCAGTGCGGTTACCACCACACTTACCGGATTCGCCACACCTATATCGGGTGCGCTTGGAGGAAGAGCCTTATTCAGTGCACAGGAAGGTGATGCGAACAGAACGGGGGATCAGGCGCTTTTCGGCCCTACATCGGCAACGGCCGTAGCCCTTTCCGGTCCCAACAATTTTGCAGCCAATTTCTTTGCTTCCCAGATCAATAATGATTCAGGCAATCTCGACACGACGGGTACCTTCGGTACGCGCAATCAGACCAATGGAGCACCCGGCACCAATATCGTCGGAGGCCGTCAAGGCTGGGATATTACCAACGTGGATGTATCGGCCCGCCTTGTCAACAATCAATCCTCCGCCGTTTTGATTCTAACGACCTCTGGTGATGCGTATTGCGTGAATGGAAACGCCATCCAGGTGGATATCAATGCTCCGAAAATCAATGTCGTTAAAAGTTCGAGCACAAGCAGTGCAATTGTAGGGGATACGATCACCTACACCGTTTCGGTAAACAATACAGGTACCGCAAGCGCAAACAGTGTCGTATTGTCGGACGCCCTTCCAACCGGTCTGACGTTTGTTTCAGGAAGCGTAACCGTAGCCGGCGTAGCCAAGCCGACGTATGACATCGTTGCCGGAGCTCCACTGGGAACGTTGGCGTTCGCTTCCTCCATTGTCGTTACATATAAAGCCACCGTCACATCCATGCCGGCTACCAGAACGCTTGTCAATACCGCAAAATCCGCTTTCACTTTTCAAAGCGTTGCCGGGGGTGACACAATTACCGGGGTCATCCCCTCCAATTCGGTAACCGTCACCGTATATGCACCAAGCTTGACGTTAACGAAAAGTGCAAATAAGACGAACGCAACGGTAGGGACAGCGCTGACTTACACCGTTCTGATCAACAACTCAGGGAATATTGGGGCTGCAGTAACGTTTAGCGATAATATTCCCACAGGCAGTACCTTCATCACCGGCAGTTTTACGGTCAACGGAACCTCCATTCCGGGAGCCAATCCCGCTGCGGGAGTCGCTATTGGCACGGTCGCGGCCGGAGCGACGGTACCGGTTACTTTTTCGGTCACGGTCAATAATCTGCCATCCCCTTCCCAACTCGTAGACACGGCGGTCGCTGCCTATACCTTCCAACCGCCTGATGGACGCACGATTTCAGGTTCTGCCAGCTCAAATACGCTCTCGGTTCCTGTTACACTGCCCAATGTCACGGTTGTGAAGAGCTCGTCCGTAACCGATGTGGCTGTCGGAGAGACGATGACATACACCTCTGTCGTCACGAACAGCGGGACCGAAGGAATATCGAATGCCATATTAACGGATATCATCCCAACAGGCACTACCTTTGTCTCGGGAAGCGTGACCGTAGGAGGAACCGCGCTTCCATCTGCGAATCCGGCAAGCGGCATTACCGTAGGAAGCCTGCTTGCAGGAAGCTCCGTCTCGGTAGCATTTCAAGTCAGTGTCACTTCCTTACCTAGTCCTTCTTCGCTGTCCAACAGCTCGAAGGTGTCCTACAACTCTGGAACCTTTGTCGGCACTTCCCTGTCCAATACCGTAACAACTCCCGTATATCAACCGGTAATTGCGATTACGAAAAGCGCCACGACCTCCAATGCGACCGTCGGTGACACCATTCAGTACACGTTTCTGGTCAAAAATACCGGCAATCTGGCTGCACAGGTCACCCTCACCGACAATATTCCAGCAGGTACCTCCTTTGTGGCAAACAGCGTAACCGTACAGGGAACAACCATTACCGGTGCTTCACCGATAACGGGTATTTCTGTTGGGACCGTTGCCGTTGGAGCCACCATAACCGTCACTTTCCAAGTCGTGCTAAACACGCTGCCCACGCCTGCTACACTGATTAATACAGCAAACAGTACCTATTCGTACCAGCTGCCTAGCGGAAGGAGCCTGACGGGAACCAGTTCCTCCAATACAATTACCATTCAGGCTTCCGCACCAAATGTCACCGTTGTAAAAAGTGCAAATTCGAGTGCAGCAGCCGTAAATGATGTTGTGACTTACACGCTCGCCATTAGAAACAATGGGATTGGAGCCGTTAACAACGTCGTCGTTTCCGATAATATTCCTGCAGGAACCACGTTTGTAGCCGGCAGTGTAACACTTGGCGGGGTAGTGCTAGCAAACGCCAATCCGCTAAATGGTGTTCAGATCGGCAATCTGGCAGCATCCGCTAACGTGTCCGTCACCTTTCAGGTACTTGTGTCTTCCTTGCCGAATCCTGCTCAACTGATTAATCAGGCCAGTGTCGCCTTCAACTCCGGAACCTTCATGGGAACTTCCATATCGAACACGGTCACCATTCCGGTTTACCAAGCGATTATTTCCATCATCAAAAGCGCCAGTACGACTAACGCAACAGTGGGTGACACGCTGACCTATTCTTTTTTAATCAGTAATACAGGCAATATTCCGGCGAACGTGACTTTGACAGATAATATACCTGCAGGAAGCTCATTTATAGATAACAGTGTCTTGGTTAATAACGTCCCTTCACCTGGATTGAATCCCATTACTGGCATTCCGGTAACGGTAGCTAATGGAACAACAGCCTCCGTGAGTTTTGTCGTGAATGTCACCTCCCTCCCGGCTTCTAGGCAGCTTGTTGATCAGGCGGCTGCCGTTTCTACATTTACGCTTCCCGGAGGCAGGCAGGTATCCGTCAATTCAGTATCCAATACGATCACGATTCCGGTTGCTATCCCTAACGTCAGCGTCGTCAAAACCGTATCGGCCATCGATGCCGTAATCGGAGACACCCTGACATTCACAAGCGTCGTAACCAATAACGGAGCATCCAATGTCAACAATGTGAGCTTAACTGATGCATTGCCTTCCAACGTGTCTTTTATTACCGGAAGCGTAATTGTGAACGGCGTATCGCGCCCGGCCGCAGTTCCGTCCGGCATTTCAATAGGTACCCTGGCCCCTGGCGCTGCGGCTACCATTACATTCGAGGTGAGGATAACCATGGCGATTCCTTCACAGATTAACAACCAGTCAACTGTTAGCTTTACATCGGGCACATTTTCGGGTTCCGCTTCGTCCAACACAACAACGACACCCGTGACGCAGCCGCAAATATCATTATCAAAAAGTGCCAGTACAACCAATGCATCCGTGGGAGATCCCGTCAACTACACCGTCACTATCAGCAATACCGGCAACCTGGCGGCGAACGTCATCTTCACGGACAACATTCCAAGTGGAACCACGTTTACTCCGAACAGCGTCGTTATTAACGGCTTTCCGTTCCCGGGTGAATCCCCCGCAACCGGGATTAGTCTGGGGAGCCTAGCACCCGGTGCGACCACCGTCATCTCTTTCTCCGTCGTCATTACCACGCTGCCTAATCCGCAGACGCTGAGTAACCAGGCGACAGCGAACTATACTTTTACGCCGCCAGACGGCAGAACGTTAACGGGATCAGCCGTTTCCAATACCGTGACGATACAGGTATCTGCTCCCAACGTTACCGTCGTCAAAGCGACTCCATCTACCGCTGCCACCGTTGGAGATACGATTGTGTATGCAGTCACGATGACGAACGCAGGCATTGAAGCGGTTAGTAATGTGCAGATGAGTGATCCCATACCTGCGGGTGCCACGTTCGTGTCCGGCAGCGTGACGATCAACGGCACGCCAGTGCCCACGGCGAACCCCGCTACGGGCATCACCATCGGCTCCATCGCTGCTGGCGCCTCCGTGAACGTGGTCTTTAGCATTCTCGTAACTTCCGTCCCTACGCCTGCAACGCTGGATAATACCGCAACGGTGACATTCACTTCGGGAGTTTTCTCGGGATTGACCAATTCCAATACGGTCAGCACTCCTGTGTATCAGCCCGTGATCGCCATCACCAAAAGTGCCAACACATCCAATGCTACGGTAGGCGACACGGTAAGCTACACGTTTAGCATCATCAATTCGGGCAATTACGGATCGCAAGTGACCATCACCGATAACATTCCTGCAGGAACTACGTTCGTACCGAACAGTGTGCTCGTAAACGGTACTCCGCAGGCTGGGGCAGATCCAACTACTGGTATTAATGCTGGGGTGGTAAGCCCGGGACAGCCTACGACCGTTATCTTTTCAGTGACAATCGACACGCTGCCTTCGCCGCAACAGCTGGTGAACCAGGGTATCGGAGCTATCGCCTTTACGCTGCCCGATGGAAGGACGATTAACAGAACGGCTTCTTCAAACGTTATCACGATCTCGGTTTCGTCACCGAACATTGCTGTGGTTAAGAGCACTCCATCCACCGCTCTCTCCGTTGGGGATACCATTACTTATACCACCACCATTACGAACAACGGCATCGCAGCCGTAAGCAATGTCCTCTTCACCGATCCGATTCCTCCGGGAGCTGCGCTAGTAAACGGGTCCGTCACGGTGAATGGAACGCCGCGCCCGGGAGCGAATCCGGCAAGCGGCATTATTATCGGCTCCATCGCGCCTGGCAGCGTTGTTACCGTTGTGTTTAACGCTTTGGTTACTTCCCTGCCGGCATCCACTACGCTTAGCAACCAGGCATCCGTGAGCTTTACGTCCGGCGCGTTCTCAAGTGTCACGTTCTCCAATACGGTGACTACGCCTGTCTACCAGCCGATCTATACCGCGTTAAAAAGCGCTAATACCGGGAATGCAACCGTGGGAGACACGGTCGTCTACACGATCAGCATATCGAACACGGGCAATTTCGGGGCAGCCGTTACGTTATCCGATACCATACCGGCCGGAACAACGTTCCAGCCTAACAGTGTACTGCTAAACGGTCAGCCTCTTCCCGGAGCCGATCCATCGACAGGCATTCCGCTTGGCGTCGTCGCCACCAGTGCGGTAGTGATGTTTTCGGTCGTCGTCAACTCCGTACCACCAGGACAGGTGCTGAATAACCAGGCTTCTGCAACTTACACGTTCACGCTTCCGGATGGCCGCATCATTAACGGTTCCTTTACCTCCAATAATGTTACTATTCCGGTTTCTTCGCCGAACGTGACGTTGGTAAAAACAAGTACACTTTCGGATGCCTCCTTGGGCACGGTTATTCCTTATTCGATCACCGTCACGAATAATGGAATTGCAAATGTTACGAATGTCGTTTTCTCAGACATGATTCCGTCTCAGACCACATTCGTTCCGGGAAGCGTCACAATTAACGGCAGCCCTGTACCAGCAGCGAACCCTTCTGCAGGCATCTCGCTCGGCACCATTGCCCCAGGCGCTACAACAACGGTCGCTTTCAACGTGACGGTGGTAAGTGTCCCTATCACCGGCCAGCTGGCCAACTCAGCATCGGCAAGCTTTACATCGGGCGTCTTCTCGGGCTCCTCCACCTCCAATGTGCTCGTTCTCCCAATTTATCAAGCGGTGATTGGAGCAGTGAAAACAGCGAACACAACCAATGCCACCATCGGTGATACCATTGTCTACACTGTTACTCTTACGAATACCGGTAATCTTCCGGCTCAAGCTACCGTCATCGATCCGATTCCCGCAGGAGCGGTTTTTGTGCCGAACAGCATTCTTGTTAATGGCGTTCCTCAGCCTGGCGCGGATCCGACGACAGGAATCAATGCGGGAAGCATACCCCCAGGGGCCACGATAACCGTCAGCGTAACGATGCAGGTCAGCGTGCAGACCCTGCCGCCGCAACAGCAGCTCGTCAACCAGGCAACGGTGAACTTCACTTTCCAACATCCGGATGGGGAAATTCTTTCCGGAACTTCGCTTTCGAACGTGTTAACGATTCCGGTCTCTTCGCCGAATGTATCCGTCGTGAAGAGCACCTCTTCCATTGATGCGGTTGTCGGGGATATTATCACGTATACCATTGGGGTGACCAACAACGGAATTGAATCTGTCAATAATGTAGTTCTGGTCGACCAGGTACCTGCAGGTTCCGTATTCGTCGCAGGAAGCGTGACGGTTGACGGAGTTCCAAGACCGGCGGGTAATCCTAATTCGGGTATCCAAATAGGTATACTTGCCGCTGGGGCTACCACAACCGTTACATTCCAGGTGCAGGTTATCGCATTATGAACCAGGATTTAAGGTCTGAATTCATTCTCAGAAATCAAACGATGGTCCGATTTCAGATCGGGGCAGCGGATGGGGTCGCTTATTCGAATATAGTGGATACCCCCTGGGTAGGTCCGATACTCCAATTAACCAAGGGAGCAAGCGAACAGCAACAGATAACCCTGAACCAGCCCGTTACGTTTTCTTTGACAGTAACCAATGAAGGCAACCGAGACGCCCAGATGACGCTTTTTGATATACTGCCGGAAGGGTTGGCCTATATCCCGAACAGCATTATACTGAACGGTGCTCCGCTGCCCGGGGCTGACCCTGCGTCAGGCATTCAAGTGGGCCTTGTGCGCAGTCTTTCATCGATTCAAGTTGTCTTTCAGGCGATTCTTGTCTCCATTCCAGCTTCTTTGGATCTCATCAATCAAGCAACCGGCACCTATTCTTTTCAGTCTTTGGAGGGGCGAACGATCACGGGTTCTATTACATCCAATGAAGTGAAATTGTCGGTTCTCCCCTTCTATGTCTCGGTTGTGGCCGATATCAGCACGAATCAAACGTTCGCGGGCGATGTGATCACCTACATGCTGACCATCACCAACCTGGGGAATGTTCCATTGCAAAATCTGGTAATATATATTCCATTACCGCCTGGCGTCACATTCGTTCCGGGAAGCGTCATGATCGGCGATGTCTATTATCCCTCCATTGATCCGGCGGACGGAATACCTATCGGAACCTTGCTTCCTGGGGCAACCATTGTCATTCGAGTTCAACTTCGTATCGGAAAAGTGACGGGAAGCAACCCATTTACCGTGCAAGGCATTCTGTCTTATTCGATCGATGGAGTCCAGTATAACGAACCAGCCAATCCGTTACTGGTCACCGTCATTCAACCGGAAGTAACCCTTCATAAAACCGTTGATAAAAACCGGGCAGCCCCAGGATGCGTGCTCCATTATACAAGTCAGATCCAGAATAACGGCAGTTTTGCAGTAGATGCGAGCTTTAAGGATACCCTGCCCTCTGAGCTTGAATTCATTCCCGGCAGCCTAATGATAAACGGGACACCCAATCATGGCACCAACCCGGCAGAAGGGTTCTTTCTGGGTACCATCAGGCCTGGAACGATGACTGAAATTTCCTTTGATACGGTAGTGCTTGTGTTCAAAGGAAGTTTGCCTGTTCGGGCCATTAATCAAGCATCCGCTTCTTTTACCTTCCGTCTTCCGGACGGGCGCGTGGTTCAGCAGACGGTTTTATCCGATCCAGCTTCGGTCAACTTGGTCACGCCAGATATCCATGTTAACGCCGTACCCACCCATTATGTGGTGGAACCGGGCGAACACTTATCATTTAAACTTACAATTATCAATCGTGGTTCACTCGCGGCTCAACTCAAACTCATCGGATGGATTCAGAATAAACCGGTGTTTGCGCAAGGCGTTGTGAAAATAAACGACATGCCTGTTCCTTATGATCTAGGATTTGATCTTGGCGTCGTAGATCCGGCTCAGCAGTTGACAGTAACTTACACTTCCTATGCGAGCGCCGATTTGCACCATACGATCGAAGAAGTGACCGGTAGCTTCCTCTTCACCTTCCATTCTCAAGTGGATGAATGCAGCTATAATGGTGAAGCGAGATCCGATTATATTACGATTGTCGTGGATTCCGGTGAAGAATAAGTATAAAAAAACAGTGGCATGTGTAACGGATATATTCCGTACACGGCCACTGTTTTTTAATTCGATAAGGATATTATGCTTTGAATTGCTTCAAAAACTGAACAGCTTTGGAGATGTCCGCTTCTGGATCTTCTCCCACTTCACGCTCAATCGTCAGATAACCCGTATATCCAATGTCCTTCAGAGCGTTCAGATACTGTGTCCAGTTCACGCCGCCTTCACCCAGAGGAACCTCGGCGAAATATTGACCCTCTCCTGGCACGAAAGTGTTATTCTCATTCACAGGAGCTTCATATCCAAGGGATTCATAAATATAATGGGCTGGAACTTCGCGCAGACGTACGCCATCTTTCGCATGGGTATGCACGATGTAATCCTTCAGGTTGTAAACGCCTTGGGCAGGATCGTCACCAGTAACCATGACCATATTGGCCGGGTCGAAGTTAACCGATACGCCCTTGGAGCCAAGTCCATCAAGGAACTGCTTCAGTCTGGCCGAAGGTTCAGGACCAGTCTCAATGGCGAAGAAAGCATTCATGCTCGTCGCATAAGCCGCAAGCTCCTCACAAGCATCATGCATGTTCTGGTAAATTTCACTGTTCGTGTTTTCCGGTACAATCCCAATATGGGTTGTCACCACAGGTGTTCCCAGTTCAACCGCCAGATCTAGGATTCGCTTGGATTTCTCAATCTTTTCCGCGTTCACGTTCTTATCCTGGAATCCGTAACCACCCAGATCACCCACAAGTGCGGAAATTTCAAGTCCCAGTGACGCGATATATTCTCTCAGCTCTTTGCGCTGCGCTCCAGACAGGTTTGCCGGGTCCATCTCGCCGCTGACAGCATAGATTTGAACGCCATCCGCCCCAACTTTTTTGGCACGCTGCAGTCCTTCTCTAACGCCTACACGGAAGCTGTCTACAATAACGCCGATTTTGTTGTTCATGTTTATATCTCCCTTCTATTCTTCTTTAGATTTCGTTCCAGATACGTTTCACGTTTTCTATCCCGATACGAGTTCCTTGATAAGCATCTTCCATGCCTTCGAATTCAATCGACAGATAACCGTCATAACCGAACTCTTTGATGGCCCGGATGGATTCGCGCAGATTGATGTCGCCATGACCGGAAATGGCACCTCTCAGATAATTGCCGCTGGCGGTTTTGAACCAGCCTTCTCCCGGATCCTGGGAAGCGGGGCGAAGATAGAAATCTTTAATATGAACGATGGATGCAAAAGGCAAGTTCTTTTGCACTGCAACGACCGGATCTTCATCAACGCACATAAAGTTACCTACATCAAGTGTGGTCTTAAAGTTGGAACGATCTACGGCCTGTACCAGCGTTTGCACGCGGTCACTGGCTTGAATGTAATAACCGTGGTTCTCTAAGCTTGTAGTGATTCCATACTGCGCTGCGTAATCCGCAATTTGACGGCAGGCATCTGCCAAACGAGCAACCTCGCTGGTGAACTGCTTTATGGATGTATCTTTACGTCCGGCCACATCGTGGCGCATCAGCTTCACACCCAGACGCGCTGCAATGTCGACTTCTTTTTTGACGCGTTCGATTTCATTGGCTACTTCCTCATCGCTGTCCACGCCAAAATTCGCATAGATCGCGTAGTTCGAGATCTCAATCCCGACTTCTTTCGCCTTGGCTACGATTTGATCCACCAGCTCGGGATTATCAGTCAACGTATAACCAACCGGTACGATTTCCACATGCTCCCCGCCCATTTCGGCGATTTTTTCGATCGCTTCGAGAACGGTAATTTCTCCGGCATGGATAGGACGGAACAGACTGTATGTGCTTACTCCGATTTTCATAACTGGATTTCCACTCCTTTTTCTGCGGATTCATAAATGGCGGTCAAGATCTTCATAAGCTCCAAACCATCTTCCACAGGGCTTATCGGTTCTCTGTTGTTCTCGATGTTAAGAATGAACTGATCGATTTCATTTTGGAATGCCGCTGCGAAGTTGAATCCTTTATTGTCGATCTGCGGTTCAATATTCATCATAACGTCGTTTTTTTCCGTCACGATAATCAGTGCAGGGTCAATTTCAAATCCGCCTTTGGTTCCGAAAATTTTGACAGCCGATTCATCCTGTTTGGCATGCAGCGAGAAGCTGACATCCACCATGAGCGAAGCACCGTTTTCAAAACGGATCAGCGCATTAGCCAAATCTTCGACCGTATTCTTGCTCGCATCGTAATCTGCCGCTTGGTAGAAAGACAGATGTTTCACGTTCGAGCGATTGCCAAGCTTATGATATACGTTGCCTGTAACCGATTTCACTTTCGGTCTGCCGAGCATGTACCAGCATAGATCAATCACGTGTACGCCAATATCGATCAGCGGTCCGCCGCCTGAGCGTTCTTTATCCGCAAACCAGCCGCCCGGATTGCCTAGACGACGCAGAATGGATGCTTTGGCATAATAGAGCTCTCCGAATTCGTCCTTTTCGATGAAGCTTTGCAGTAATCCAATATTCGGATCGTAACGGCGGACAAAGCCGACTTGCAGCAGCTTCTTACTGTCGCGAACGGTTTTCTGGATCTCAAGCGCTTCTTCTACGCTGCGGCAAAGTGGTTTTTCGACCAGTACATGCTTGCCTGCCTTGATCGCTGCGATGCTGATTTCCGCATGCGTGTTGTTCCAGGTGCAGATGCTCACTGCTTCCACTTCCGGATTCGCAAGCAGTTCATTGTAATCGGTATATGTTTGCTTGGCACCGTATTTCTGTGCTGCCGCCTTAGCTCTCTCTTCTTTCAAATCGCAAATCGCTACGATTTCTGCATTTGGGTTGTTCTGATACGAATTCATGTGTGATTCTGATATGGAACCTGCACCGATAATACCCACTTTAATTTTGCTCATTCGTATTCAACTCTCCTTTATGTCATCCTTTTGTGTTTCTTCATATTGAATTATAATATGAATAAGAAAGTCTGCCATGAAGAGCATTGCTCATTATTTAGACTATTGTGCGATTTAGAGGTGACAGATATGGAAAGACCCCTTGCCTTGCAAGAACCCATGGATATGCCTAACCGCTTCTTCCCGATCAAAGTCCATTACTGCACATCGGACGAATACGGTAAGACGCTGTTTAATCATCATTGGCATAATCACATAGAATTCCTTTATTTTACAAAAGGCTCCGCTATGATCGAATTAAACTCCATCCCTTATGAAGTGACCGAGGGGGATCTGGTGGTCGTCAACAGCAATGATCTTCATTATGGCGTCAGTCAATGTGACGATTTGGTCTATTATGCGATGATCGTGGACATCAAACTGCTGCATAGCCACTCCGTGGATGCCATAGAAACCAAGTTCATCACCCCGATTACGCAGAATCGGATTTTGTTCGCGAGCAAAATTACCGGTGATTCCGAGATCATAAGCTGCGTTTCTTCGCTGATTCAGGAATTAAGCCAGCGCGAACTCGGCTACGAATTGTCGATCAAATCGTACTTGTACCGTATTCTGACCATTCTGCTGCGCCGATATGGAACGAATAAAATGACTACAGAAGATGACCAGCTGCGACTGAAAAATCTCGAAAGATTCACGCCGGTTTTCCAGTATATCGAGGAACGTTACCAAGAGGATCTGACGATAGATCTGCTGTCTGGACTAGCCGGGCTCAGCAGATTCCATTTCAGCCGATTATTCAAGGAGCTGACCGGACGTACCGTAACGGATTACATCAATACTCTTCGAATCAACAAGTCGGAGTATCTGCTGCGCAACTCGCGCATGAACATTTCGGAGATTGCTTTATCTACGGGTTTTAAAGATATATATTACTTCAGCAGGTCCTTTAAGAAGTATAAACATGTTTCGCCATCCGAACTGCGCAAGAGCTTTCAAGGTTAGTCATCATTCGCGCTTCCTCCTCACCCTCTAAAAATTTTGTCGATATAAATTGGAATTTTGCATAGTCAATCTCCTTTTTTCTGGGTATAATAGTCCTGAATGTTTGATATCTTTTATACATAAAGTATGTTATTTGAGGAGGAACAGACCTTTGGATCCATATTCATCGGGACAATTTAACCAGTTTCAGCAAATGCCGCCTGTGCAGCCGCCTAAGACGAACGGGAAAGCTATCGGAGCGCTCGTTCTTGGAATTCTTAGCTTGGTGATTCCTTATGTAGGCTTTATTCTCGGCATTATCGCGATCGTACTTGCCAGCCTTTCCTTCAAGGAGATCAAGAGAAGAAATGAAGGCGGACGCGGGCTTGCCATTGGCGGTTTGGTGTGCGGAATCTGTGGCACGGCTTTATACGGTATCATGCTCGTACTCGTTGTCATCGCACTTATCTTTGTAGGAGCTTCTTATGACAGTTACTATGATGCACTTTCAACGATTCCGGATCTGAGAACAGCCTAATGATTCAAAGCTTGAACCATACGAATAAAAGGATTGAAGCATTTAGCTTCAATCCTTTTTCGTTCACTTCAGGTATTTTTAATGTCACGCCGAGGATTTCATTTACGATAGCCTAAAAAAATCCGTCCGCTCAAGAGATGAGCGGACGGATTTTCGTAAACCCTTTATATGTGAAGGTTATTCCGTGATGATGCCGTGTACCAGTACAGGCGCTTCGGCGTGATCGGCGATGCGGATGTTTTCATATATTTTGTTCATTACATCATCCACATTTTCGCGGTTCGCATGAATAGTGACAAGCGATTCGCCTTTTTTCACGGAATCACCGATTTTTTTGTTGAGCATGAGGCCCACAGCCAAATCGATTTCAGAGTCTTTCGTTGCGCGGCCGGCACCCAGCCACATCGCTGCTGTTCCGATCTCGTCCGCAACGATTTCAGATACAACGCCGTCTTCCTTCGCAGGAACCTCGATCAAATACTTCGCTTGTGGAAGCTTCTCCGGATGATCCACCACGTCAGGATTTCCACCCTGATTTTGAATGAATTCCTTGAATTTCTCCAGCGCTTTACCGTTACGGATCACTTCCTTCAGCATTTCTTCCGCTTCTTCCAGGGAATCAGCCTTATTGGCCAAGAACACCATTTGGCGGCCGAGTGCGAAGCACAGCTCTTCCAGATCCTTCGGTCCTTTGCCTTTCAACGTGTCGATTGCTTCCTTCACTTCCAGGGAGTTACCGATCGCAAGACCAAGCGGCTGGCTCATGTCCGAGATAACCGCCATCGTTTTACGGCCAACATTGTTGCCGATGCTAACCATGGCATGCGCCAGTTCTTTGGCATCGTCGACAGTTTTCATGAACGCGCCGGCACCTGTCTTAACATCAAGCACGATTGCATCGGAACCTGCAGCGATCTTTTTGCTCATAATCGAGCTTGCGATCAGGGAGATGGAATCAACTGTACCCGTTACGTCACGTAGCGCATACAGCTTTTTGTCCGCAGGAGTCAGGTTTCCGGTTTGGCCGATGACCGCGATTTTATGTTTGTTCACCAGGTTAACGAATTCTTCGCGCTCGATTTCCACATGGAAGCCTTCGATGGATTCGAGTTTGTCGATTGTTCCGCCAGTGTGTCCCAGACCGCGTCCGGACATTTTCGCCACAGGAATATCAAGTGCAGCTACCAGAGGAGCAAGCACCAGTGTCGTCGTATCGCCTACGCCACCCGTGG
This sequence comes from Paenibacillus dendrobii, assembly GCF_009807035.1. Classification (GTDB taxonomy): domain Bacteria; phylum Bacillota; class Bacilli; order Paenibacillales; family Paenibacillaceae; genus Paenibacillus_AQ; species Paenibacillus_AQ dendrobii. Next base: position 486,385 of record NZ_WUBI01000001.1, on the reverse strand, counting down.
AGTGCTTATCTACTTTAACTCCTTCGATTTCGGACAAATCGATCGTGTCACCGGAGTTGACGATAGCCATCGTCAGATCCGCGCGCTCACGCTGTGTCATGTCTTTGAAGAAAATTGCCATTGCCAAGGCACTGACCTGATAGTCAGGAATATCTCCTTTTGTATAGCCTTCTATGATGAAATTAATTTCTTCTGTTGTCAGTTCTCCGCCGTCACGTTTCTTTTCAATCAAGTCGACCATTCTCATAGATGCAATGCCTCACTTTCAAATTTAAATGAATTCTAATCAGGGCTCAAAACTGAAAAATGTTCTTGCTATGAGCCCACATAAGTATTACAGGGTAATTGCGGTTTCGAGAGCCACTTCCATCATGTCGTTGAATGTGGTTTGACGTTCTTCCGCACTTGTCTCTTCGCCTGTCAGCAAGTGGTCACTTACCGTGAGTAGGGTCAGTGCATTGACGCCGAATTTAGCAGCCAATGTGTACAGAGCTGTCGTTTCCATCTCAATACCCAGAATGCCATGCTGCATCAGCTTTTCAACGACGGATTTGTCATCACGATAGAAGATATCCGAACTGAATACGTTGCCGACATGCAGTTTAAGACCTTTTTCCACGCCTTTATCATAAGCAGTTTTCAGCAGGTTGAAGCTTGCAATCGGAGAGAAATCATATCCATCAAAATAATGGCGGTTTGCACCAGAATCCGTACAGGAAGCTTGAGCCAAGATCACGTCACGCACATGAACGTCTTTTTGCATGCCGCCGCATGTACCAACACGCATCAGGTTCTTAACGCCATATTGGCTGATCATTTCATTGACATAGATGCTGATGGACGGGATGCCCATGCCGGTACCTTGAACAGAGATGCGTTTTCCTTTGTAAGTACCCGTGAATCCAAGCATGCCTCTGACTTCGTTATAGCAGGTTACGTCCTGCAAATAGGTTTCTGCGATGTATTTCGCCCGGAGCGGATCTCCAGGTAAAAGAATTGTTTCTGCGATATCTCCAGCTTTTGCTCCAATATGAGTGCTCATTGATTGTCCTCCTGACAGGTTATAGGGATGATGGATGATTTATTTCAAATCTTTAAGGAAGCTAGTGCCGTATTTCGGCATTTGTACGCCGAAGTTATCAGCAACCGTAGCGCCAAGATCCGCGAATGTATTACGCAGCGCAAGCTCGCTTCCACCGTTTTTGAAACGTGGAGAGTATGCGAGCAGCGGCACATATTCACGCGTATGATCCGTACCGCGATAGGTTGGATCGTTGCCATGGTCGGCCGTGATGATCAGAAGATCCTCGTCCGTCATTTTCGCGAAGACTTCAGGCAGACGCGCATCATAATCTTCCAAAGCCTGAGCGTAGCCTTGCGGGTCACGGCGGTGGCCGTACAACGCGTCAAAGTCGACCAGATTCAGGAAGCTGAGGCCTGTGAAATCTTCATCCATGGTGGCTATCAATTTATCCATTCCGTCCATGTTGGATGCAGTACGGATGGCTTTGGTAACGCCTTCCCCATCATAGATATCGGAAATTTTACCGAGCGCGATCACATCGAAGTTAGCATCCTTCAGCTCACTCATAACTGTTCTGTCAAAAGGCTTGAGTGCATAGTCATGACGGTTCGCTGTACGCTTGAATGCTCCAGGCTCACCGACATAAGGACGTGCGATAATACGTCCAAGCATGTACGGATCATCCAAAGTGATTTCACGGCAGAATTCGCAAATTTCATACAGCTCTTTCAGTGGAATCACATCTTCGTGAGCCGCGATCTGAAGTACGGAGTCCGCGGATGTATACACGATCAGTGCTCCTGTCTTCATCTGCTCCTCGCCCAGCTCGTCCAGAATTTCCGTACCGCTGGCCGGCTTGTTACCGATGACTTTGCGTCCGGTTTTCTCTTCGATACGCTGGATCAGCTCATCAGGAAAACCATCCGGGAACACGCGGAATGGCGTGTCGATGTAGAGCCCCATGATTTCCCAGTGTCCGGTCATGGTATCCTTACCCGCTGATTTCTCTTGCATCTTGGTGTAGTAAGCCAGCGGCTGTTCCGCCTTGTTGATTCCTTGGATTTCGCGGATGTTGGAAAGGCCGAGCTTACCCATGTTCGGCATCTTCAGGCCGCCGCGCTCTCTTGCGATATGTCCGAATGTATCCACATCAAAATCGTCAAACTGAGCGGCATCCGGAGCTTCACCGATACCAACCGAGTCCATTACTATCAAGTGTACACGTTTAAATTCTGCCATTATTTATCACTCCTCCGTTTAGAGTATAACTCATGCTAAGCGATTATAGAAACAGGCCGGCGAGTGTTGCGGACAACACGCTGACAAGTGTTGCGCCATAGAGCAGCTTAAGTCCAAAACGAGCAACCACGTTACCCTGCTTCTCGTGCAAACCTTTGACAGCACCGGCGATAATGCCGATGGAGGAGAAGTTCGCGAACGATACGAGGAAGATCGATACGATACCTGTAGCACGTGGTGACAAAGACATCTTGCCAAGTTCCAGCATGGCCACGAATTCATTGGATACCATTTTGGTAGCCATAATGCTGCCTGCATCCACGGCCTCTTTCCAAGGCACGCCCATCACAAAAGCAAATGGTGCAAAGACATAGCCGAGAATTTGCTGGAACGATATACCGAAGATTCCGTTGAAAATGCCGTTGATCATTGCGATCAATGCGACGAAACCGATCAGCATGGCGGCTACCGTAATCGCTACCTTAAAGCCATCCATAATGTATTCGCCAAGCATTTCAAAGAATGACTGCTTCTCCTGCTCTTCCTGAACTTCCAGTTTGTCTTCTTCAGGAGTCACTTTGTACGGATTCAAGATCGAAGAAATAATGAAGCCGCCGAACAGGTTCAGCACCAATGCGGTCACGACATATTTCGGATCGATCATGGTCATGTAGGCGCCAACGATGGACATCGAAACTGTAGACATCGCTGAAGCGCAAAGCGTATATAAACGATGCTTTGGCAGCAAACCGATTTGTTTTTTCACCGAAATGAAGACTTCAGATTGGCCCAAGATGGCAGATGCTACGGCATTGTAAGATTCGAGCTTGCCCATGCCGTTGACTTTACTGAGCACCAAACCGATGAAACGAATGATAATCGGGAGTACCTTAACGTACTGCAAAATCCCGATCAGAGCTGAAATGAAGATAATTGGCAGCAGCACATTCAGGAAGAATGGAGTTTGTCCTTCATTGGCAATACCACCAAACACAAAGTTGATACCTTCGGCTGCGTACGTCAGCAAATTCGTGAAGATATCCGAGAATCCCTTGATCAGCACGGTTCCGACAACCGTATTCAGCAAGAAGAACGCCAAAATCAGTTGCAGAACGATCATGATGATAATCGGGCGATAGCGAATACCGCGTTTGTTATTGCTGGCCACATAAGACAGTGCAAACACGACGAGTAACCCTAATATCGCAATCAAAAATTTCATGGCTGTCTCCCCAAGATGTAGTTTGTTTTGAAAATCTTTCATAAAGCGCTTCCAGAGTATTGATAGAAAAGCGGAAACGGCATATATGCGTCTCCAGCTTTTACTGAGGCAGTCACTTTAACAACTTAATAAGAAGCCGTAGATTGGCCGCCTTCCATAATTTTCACACCTGAGCTTGCGCCGATTCGTGTCGCGCCTGCTTCGATCATTTGATTCATATCTTCTAGGCTCCGTACACCGCCGGAAGCTTTGACACCAACATTGGGGCCTACCGTTTGACGCATCAAACGAACATCTTCAGGTGTCGCGCCGCCCGTTGAGAATCCTGTGGAGGTCTTCACAAAATCAGCCCCGGCCTTTACGGACAAACGGCTCGCGCGTTCCTTCTCTTCGTCTGTCAGAAGACAAGTTTCAATGATCACTTTTACAAGTGCTTTACCTGCAGCAGCATCGACCACAGCCTTAATGTCTTTCTCCACGACATCATCCTGCTTGTCCTTTAATGCACCGATGTTGATGACCATATCGACTTCCGTTGCACCGTTTTCGATGGCATTGGTTGCTTCAAAAGCTTTAACTGCCGAAGTTGTTGCTCCCAGAGGGAATCCGATTACGGTACATACTTTCACCTTGGTTCCGTTTAATTGTTCAGCAGCGTATTTTACCCAAGTCGGGTTTACGCATACGGAAGCAAACTCGTATTTCTTCGCTTCTTCCGTTAATTTGGCAATTTCATGTTGTGTTGCATCTGCACGCAGCAGTGTATGATCGATCATACCCGCAAGATTTGTCATCATGTCATCTCCTTCAAGAATCGGTTACCTTTTATTAATCCATTTCTCATGAAATGAAAAGGTTTTTATTGTATAGAATGCCTAAAGCAATCTTGCCTTGAGTTCATTCTACGTGATTGCAGAAATATCATATCACTCGCGTGAACATATGTAAATACACCAATGAAATTATGTTCAACGACAATTTTTGAAGCATTCATCTGCTTATTTTGCACAAAAAAAATCTGCCATATGTGTCTATGACAGATTTTGCACATTCAAGCTAAAAGAGCTTGTGCCGTAAATTGGTCCGTTACCAAGATGTTCGCGTACTTACCCGCTAGCGCAGCCTGGATCGCTTCAACCTTGCGCTGTCCGCCAGCCACAAGGATCGATTTCTCCTTCTTGCGCAGCTCATGCAGGTCGATACCGACCGTCCGGTTATTGATTTCGTCGCTGCAGATCTTTCCTTCTTGATCAAAAAATCTGGAGCAGATATCCCCAGCGCCATATTTCTTTAACAGTTTCTGCTCCTCTTCGTTAAAATAACCCAGACGGAACAACAGCGCGTCTTCTTTCACTGTTCCTACCGTAAACACGGCAACGTTAGCCTGCTTCCCGAGTTCGATAATGCGGTTAATATGCCTGTCTTCCTCCACGATTCGTTTCAGCGCGATGTTATCGAAGATAACCGGCAACGGCAAATATCTGGCAACCGTTTGAAAAGCTTCCGCGAACAAGTTCACCGTCTCCGCAGCGTAGGTATTCACGTGGGAGTGGCTGACACCCCCCTTGAGCTGCACCACCTCTACCCCTTTTACGGTTTTGGGCTGCAGCTGCTGGGCTACCGCATGCATCGTTGTTCCCCAAGTCACGCCGATAATGTCTTTATCCTGTATCGTCTCATGTAGATATTCTGCGGTTTGTTTCGTAATATGCTTTTTGATTTCTTCATACGTATTGAGCGGCGAATAACATACCTGTGCCGTATCCAGTCCGTATTTGTTCTGTAGCTGCTGCGAGAGAATATTCAAATCCTCATGCGGATCAACAATATCGATTCTGACATATCCCTGTTCCTTCGCAAACTGCAGCAGTCTGGATACGGTGGGCCTTGATACGCCAAGCCGCTGAGCTATATCCTGTTGGCTGAAATCGGATTGATAGTACAGTCTCGCCGCTTCAATCGATAAGCGTTGTTTTTCGTTGTCCATCTTGTATACTCACCCGTCTCTATGTCTATAATCGGTACTCTGTTTATTAGCAATTCCGGATCGCCGGCTAAATTCCTGCCTTTTGCAAGATATGCTTTTTCCGGGGCTGTTTATTTGATAAGATAGTAACTGCGGAATTTTCCGTTATGAATAGTATATCAAAAAAAAGAACCTGCGGGTTGCGTCAGGTTTTCAGCCTGGATAGAAAGCGAGCCTATCATGAACAATACATATTCTCCTTATTTTGAATTTGACCGAACAGCCTGGGCCTTGTCTCGCGATCTCCCTTCTTTGTCCTTATCGGAAGAGGAGTTCGAGAAATTAAAGGGACTGAACGAAAAAATTGCAATAGAGGAAGCCACTGAAGTCTATCTTCCGCTTGCAAGGCTCTTACATTTGTATGTAACTGCTTTCCAGAATCTTCAATCGAAGATGAATTCTTTCCTCAACATGCCGGCACCAAAGGCGCCTTTCGTCATTGGCATTGCAGGCAGCGTTGCAGTGGGAAAAAGCACTACGGCGAGACTGCTTCAAAACCTGCTATCCCGCTGGAATGAGCATTCCAAAGTCGACCTGGTGACAACTGACGGTTTTCTGTATCCCAACAAGGTGCTTGAGGCCAAGGGCATCATGAATAAAAAAGGTTTTCCGGAGAGCTATGACATTAATAAGCTCATGCATTTCATCAGCAGCATCAAATCCGGTGAACCTGCTCTGAAAGTGCCTGTATATTCCCACTTGGCTTATGATATTCTGGATGATCAGGCTCTGATGGTTGATCAACCGGATATCCTGATCCTGGAAGGCATCAACGTGCTTCAGGTTAATACGCAGGAACCTTTTTTCGTAAGCGATTTTTTCGATTTTTCAATATACATCGACGCAAACGAAGAGGATATCCGCGAATGGTATATTGAAAGATTCCTAATGCTGAGGGATACTGCTTTCCAGGATCCACGTTCATATTTCCATAAATACGCCTCCCTTACTGAACAAGAAGCCATTCATACGGCGACAAGGATCTGGCGGGATATCAATGCCAAAAACTTGAATGAAAATATTATGCCTACCAAGGAACGTGCCAAACTCATCATTCAAAAAGGTGCCAACCATATGATCGAACAGGTATTGCTGCGGAAGTAGCGTGATTCTAGAATACCGCGTCTGGCTCTCAGGAAGAACGAAGCCAGCGCGGTATCCACCAATTCACGTTCCCCAGAAGCTTCATCAACGAAGGAACAAGCAGCAGCCGAATAAGAGTCGCATCGATGAATACCGCAGCTGCAATGCCCGCCCCCAGCTGCCTCACACCTTCTACTTCCCCGAACGCAAACGGTAATGTCACTGCAATAAGAATGGCAGCCGCCGAAGTGATCAATTTTCCCGTTACAGCCATTCCATGACGTATCGCATGGTCAGAATTCCCCGTATCGTCGAAAGCTTCCGACATCCGCGACAGCAAAAACACCCCGTAGTCCATACTTACGCCAAATACCAGCCCAAAAACAAATACTGGCACCATAATAGCTATATCTTCTGAAGGTATGCCTGTGAGACACGTTTGAAAAACAAGCACTAATATACCAAAGGATGCTCCGATACTCAGCATATTCATGACCAATGCCTTGATGGGAATCAGAATTGACCGAAAAGCGGCAAACAATACAATCAAGTTAGAAAAGATAATGAATCCAAGCATGAGGGGCAGAACTTCGGTGATCGCATCCTTTACTTCCTGGCGGGACTTGGCTTCACCCCCCAGTAAAATATTCGCTCCTGAAGTTTCAGCGCTTTTTTCCGCTGCTCTCAACCATTCGTTAACTCTCGCGGAATCAGGATTTCCTCTGAGCAAGACTTGAAACATAGCGATACTCGGGGATAAACCTCTAACATATTCCATGTTTCGCAGTGGACTTACGCGAATGACCTCAGGATCATCCTTGATTTTTCCAAGCCATGAATTTGCTTTTTCTTTTTCTTGAATCGTCAAAAATTTCCCCATGGCTTGAACCACAACTAGAATTTCCGAAGTTCCTTCATGGTGAAAATATTGCCGAATCGCTGCATCAGCCTGTCTGGATTCCGTGTTGGGCGGTAGCGAGTCTGCATCCGGAACGGCGGTTGTCATGTGTAATGCCGGGATGAGCAGCAAGATGACGATAAAACCCGCACCTGCCAGCATGCGAATGGGTCTTCGCATAACCTTATCCGCCCAGGTTGACCATAGCCTGAAACTCAAGCTGGGAAACATGTTTCTTCTTGCCTTATTCTGCAGCACTGGAGCCAATAGCACGAGAAGTGCCGGGACCAAGCTCAAGTTAATGACGACCGCTAATGCTACAACGACCATTGAGCTGAGCGAGGCGCTTTCAAACATGGGCATCGGAATGAAACCAACGGCAATTAATCCACAAATAACACAGGCAGCGGAAAAAAACACGGCTCTGCCGGACGTGGACATGGTGGCTCGCAGGGCGCTTGCCGTGCTTCCCCTACCCAGTTCTTCCCGAAAGCGATTCGTGATAATAAAGGCAAAATCCAGACTTAATGCAAGTCCCGTCATAGGAATGACGTTCAAGATAAAATTGGACTGATCCAGATCATACCATCGGCTGATGATCACCATCATTCCCATCGCTGAAGTAACGGTGAGTAGTCCTGTAATGACCGGAATGAATGCGTATAAGATGCCGCCAAACGTCAGCAGTAATATGATGAACGCAGCAGGGATTCCCACGCGCTCCGCCATTTTGAAATCATGCATACTCGCGCGATTTACATCATCCTGTATAATTGATGCCCCGGTAAGCTGAATTTTCACCCCGGCGGTTTCCGACAGCAAACTTCGTATCTGCTTGACTAATGGCGCCTGCTGATAAGAAGGCTTGTTCAATGCAAGTACAGCGTACGCTGCTTGATCGCGTAAAAGGTCCCGGTGCTGTAGAGGCGATATAATCCGATTCACTCCGTCGAGGTTTCTTATAGCGTTAAGATTAGCTTCGATTACCGATAAAAATTCCGCACTCGTCGTATTGTTATGACGCTCAAACAGTACAAATACAGGATCTTCAGGTATCAATAGATGCTCATTCGCAATCTGCTGTACACGGCTTGCCGAACCATCCGCGTTCAATCCCGGCCCACGTACAACCGACGGAAGTTCAGCGGAGAATGACCCGAAGAAAATAAAAAACGCCGCCCAGCAGGCTACAATCACTACCGGATGGCGATATATAAGTGAAGCAAGCAATCGGTATACCATAACATCTTCCCCTTAAGGCAGCGGAGATTTCCCGTTCAATCGGGTTGCCTGGACCATATATTCAGCAAGCTGCGGAAATACTTTGGTCCCTGCTGTCCATAACCGGGGGATCACCGGCATGCTGCCAAGCGCCTGCAGCAAATGCCCCCACCGCAATATCGCATCATATTCCCTGCTCATATCCAAAAGATAAGCGTCCTTCCAAGATTCCATACTCCGATCCCCACGGAGAAATTGATCCCCGTAAGAAGCACATATTCTGGCCGAACGGAGTGCTGCCGACATCCCGTCCCCGAAAAGCGGAGGAATCATGGCTCCTGCATCGCCAACCTGAGGAATGATGCTCCATGCACTCGGTTTTCCGGATAAGTAAACCGGGGCGGCCGAGACTTGAGTATCAGGAATGAGTATCCCATCCTGAAGTCTGTTCCACAGTTTTGCGTTCTCCGCCGCAGCTGAGAGCAGCAATTCTGATACGGAGCTTCCTTTGCCTCTTGCCCAATCCAGCGGAAGTAGAGCCGCAATGTTCGCCCTTCCATTCTCAACCGGCGAAATACCTACATAGCCTCCACGAACAAAGTAAAGCTCTACGGTCTGGTCCAGACCGATTCCTGTAAAATGAGCTTTGAAACCGATATATGCACGCCTTCGCTTGTCATTTACAACCTGAGGCTCCCCCATGAGATCCCCGCGAGGATGAACCCCCCAAGCGGCATATACGCTCCGGGAGTGCAGAATTTCCGAAGCTCCTCCGGTTCGTGTCCCAATACGGAATCCTTTTATTTCGGCAGCAACACTGGAAACGGCCGTACCGGTCCGTACTTCCACGCCTGCTTCTTCGGCAGCCTGCAGCATAACGGAATCCAATGCGTATCTGCTTAATCCCCAAGCCGGTTTACTCAGTTCAGCTTCGACGGCTCCCCCATGCCTGAATATAATCCGAGATTTGAGAATACGTGCCGGCTGAAGTGCTTCCAGTTGTTCCATGACTCCCAGTTCGCGGAACATCTCTTGGGTCTCAGGAGAAAGGAACTCTCCGCAGGCTTTGTGGCGCGGAAACATTTGACGGTCGAGCAACACGGTATTCCAACCTAGGTTTGCAAGGCGGATAGCCAGACTGCTTCCGGACAGGCCACCCCCAATGATCACTGCGTCCGGCATCCAATCCCCTCCAATCCGGCACCTTTAATGTTCGTTGTGCTCATTATTTTTGGATATCACGACGCTGTATCGAAACAACGGCTTCCAAGAATACTCCAGCATGTAGTCACCATAAAAGCTCAGAGCCTGACTTAATCTTTTCCAATCCGACGATTGAAATCCCTTGGCCACCGATAAGGGGCCGTCATGACGAATATATCGATTGGTGGAAATAAGATGCGCGGTGAGCCATACGGCGGACCAAGAAATCCAGTGGCGGTGAATATCGCTGATGACAATACCGTACCGGGAAGAACGCAGCATATGGCCTGTGACTTCCGGAAGCTCGCTATCGCTGAAATGGTGCAGGAATTGGGAGGATATAAGCATATCTGCTGCATGCTCCTCAATATCAAACACGTTTTGCCGAATAGCCTCGACTCTGGGGTCATCCTTAAAAATCCTTCGGGCTTCATTGCATGCTTCTTCGGTCATGTCTACCAGCGTGATTCGAGCTTCGATCCCTACCCGGTCTGCCCAACGCAGGATATGGCGATTGATCTCTCCGGATCCCGCCCCTATATCCATCAGATGCAGTTTTGGGGGCTGGCCGGTACGGATCCATAACTCTTTGATGCCGTATAGCAGCGGTCCAGCCGCACCAAATATCCGGTTCAACCTGCGGAGATGACGAAGCGCTTCCGATAATTCTTCTCCGCCTGAGCTGAAATCGTCCATATATTCATCTTTTACCGAGCGTCTGTTCAGTTCATTGAACATATGCTGCATCCTTACCGGCTAAAAAAGGTTTCCCTGCGGTTTGGATATACGAAAAGTTGAGCAATTCTGCGGTCAGTCCGGGTCCGAACGCAAGAGAGATCCCTTTTGCCCGTTCCGTCCCTTGCTTTATCAGATGTTCTCTCATACTCTTCAGAACAAACAAGATCGTAGCTGAAGATAAATTGCCATAGTGCTTCAGGATATCCCGACTGAATGTAACCTGGTCGTCCTTAAGCTCGAACATCTCCTGTACAGCATCAACGATGCCTCTCCCACCTGGGTGCACAGCCCATAAAGCAGGCAAAGATTGTTCACCCAGCAGCAGCTCGACTTCTTCTCTAAGAAAAGTTTTTAGCAGCTTCGGAATGGCAGGCGAAAGATAGAGATCAAACCCATGATCCCCCACCTTCCAGATCATCTCTTCCTCAGAATCCGGAATAATTACGGAATGTCCCTCTCCCAGCATAAATACATGTTCTCTTCCATCCGAAACACGACTGACGACACAGGCTGACGCCCCATCGCCGAAGAAAGAAGCACCAAACAGCGCTTCGCGTGAAGCCGGGGGTTGAAAATGTATCGTACACAACTCGACGCAGACGACGAGCACGGTGGAAGGGTTGCTTTCGACGATATCCTTAGCTAGTTGAACGGCTCTTAAGCCGGCGCTGCAACCTTGAAATATCAGTGGCATTCGGCATATCCGTCGGGATAATCCGAGTTCCTTAGCGAGTACGGTATCCAAGCCCGGCAGGAACTGCCCGGTACAACTGACGGTGACGAGATGTGTGACACTGGATGGACTTAGTCCCGCTTCCGCCATGGCCTCCCTTGCCGCCTCGACGGCGAGTGGAACAGATTCCCTTTGGTACACCTCCATGCGCTCGGAAGTCGTCGGTACCACGGCTCCTTCATGGTCGGGCAAATAACGGCATGCTCCTGCCTGTTCCAAAAAATCAGGTTCGCAAGTGTACCGCGTTTCCACACCACATTGTTTGAAGATCCTTCTGGCCCAGCGCACGACATCCGAATCCTTTTTGCAGGATTGCTCTATTCTCTGAAACACTTCATTTTGCTCAAGCCTGTTCGGCGGGATGCTTGTACCAATTCCGATAATTCCCGCTCTCCCCTTAAATATATGATCCTCCATCGCTTATCCCACCTCGCTTTCCTCGTTATCCCTATTTAAAGTACCTCACGAAATCAGATCATTAAAATCAAATCATGAAAAAGAAGACATCGTGAGACAAGTCTATTCCTGAATAACCGTAATTATGCAAGAATCTAGTAAAATTCATGGACGGCTTTAGCAGGAAGCCAAAATACTAACACGTATTCACTGAGGTGCCTTCAAGGTATATTGGCAAAAGAAAAGCACCTGCTTACGATGCAAAGAAAAAGCCACCCGATGCCGGGTGGCTTAAATCGCTTCATATTGTTACGGAGTCACCTAAAACCACATCATCCCTATGAGCGTGTACGCTCAGAATCAGTCCCACGGCTATCATATTGGTTAACAAGGAACTTCCTCCATAACTGATAAACGGCAATGAAATGCCCGTCAAAGGTAAAATCCCAATATGCATTCCGATATTAACAGAGACCTGAAAGACCAGCATGCCCATCAAACCGATAACGAGATATGTACCGGACAACTCTTTGCTCTCCATAGATATATGGATCATGCGATACATGAGCAGCAAATAAAGCAGCAACAGCACGGCAGAACCTATAAATCCAAATTCTTCTCCAATAACCACATAGATTGAATCAGAATACACGTAAGGAATAAAACCTCTTCGGACATAGACCCCGTCGCTGCCGCTCAATCCTCCCGTACCGATCGCCTTCATTGCATTTTTCACATGCCATGATTTATCGGGATCGTTGGTTGGATCAAGGAAAGCCTGAATTCTCGCCATCTGATGGGGCTCCACGATCTTGGACAACAGTTCGAAATTGGCATAGTAAAGCCATAATACCATGCCAATGATCAGAATCACGATACTGATGAATAATATCATATACCATGACCGGATATTGCCGATCCACAGCATGCTTAGCAGGATACCTACAAAAACGAGAGACGTTCCTAGATCCGGCTGCTGCATGATGAGAATGAATGGTATCGCAAAAACAAGGCCAACTGGCAGCAAATCTTGAATAACTTGGAGCTTCCGTCCCTTCCGCTGACCCAATAAGTGAGCAATCAGCAGAATCGTGAATATTTTAGCCAATTCGGAGGGCTGGAGTTGAAAGTGACCTATATTCAGCCAACGGGACGCCCCGTTAATATTTTCTCCGGCAAACCTAACCAGAACGAGCATCACGATGCCGATACCATACAAAACGTAAGACAACCTGCCTAAGAGAATCCGATAATCCATCAAGGAGAGTATCAGCATAGGAATACAAAATGCAACGAAAAGAACGATATTGCTGATGTGAAGCCCTTCCAAATGCGTGCCTTCTGTGGCTCTGTATATCGCGACTGTTCCAATGGAAACCAGACAGACCAAGACCATCAGAGTTGATTTATCCAGCTTTGAAATGAGGCGAATATTAAACATAAGATGAAAACCTCTATTTTGTTGAATTTCTTTCTTGACGCCTTTTAGGGTTTGAACGTGAAATGTTAAGCAGGATGCCGGTACTAGCCAAGCATAAAATGAGCGATGAACCCCCATAGCTGATAAAGGGAAGCGGTACGCCCGTGATGGGCAAAGCGCCGATGGCGGCTCCGACATTCAGCAGGAATTGCACAAATATCATGGTCACGATTCCTATTCCGAACATAAATGCGAATGGATCGCCACTCCTAATTGCAGCGGTAAAGCCCCGCCAAATGAAAAGAAAAAACACGATGATAAGCAGAGATGTGCCGATAAACCCCAGTTCTTCACCAATGACAGCAAAAATAAAATCGGTATGCGCCTCAGGCAGATAGAACAGCTTTTGAATGCTATGGCCGATTCCTGTTCCGGATAGTCCTCCATGCTTAAACGCATCAAGAGACTGGATCAGTTGATACCCCGAACCTTTCGGATCATCCATCGGGCTTAGAAAAGAATGGATCCGCTGAAGACGGTAGCTTTTGCTGAATGCAAGATACAAGAACACCGGAATCAGCGCCGTGCCCAGCAGAAACATGTGGCGAAGATCCACATCGCCGACCAGCAAAATGGTCACGGCAATTCCGGACAAGATTAGAACTGTGCCGAAATCCGGCTGCTTCAGGACAAGCAGCAGAATGAGGCCTACCACCGTCATAACAGGCATCAGGCCTCTGCGGAAATCACGGATTTGCTTCCCTTTTTTGCTTATGATCGCAGACAAATAAACGATAAGGGTTAGTTTAGAAAATTCAGACGGCTGCAAGGTAAAACCTGCCACAGTAAACCAGCGTTTCGCTCCATTGATATTTCCGCTCCCTATCAAAACGAAAGCGAGCATCCACAGCGAGATCAGCAGCAGTACTGGCGAAGCCTTCTTCCAGCGCGTAAGGGGTACAGACATACAAGTGAACATCACAAATAAACCAATAGACGCGGAAACGCTTTGTTTCATGACGTAATGCCATGGAGTATTATACTTAGCGATCGCTACTGGATAACTTGCGCTAAATATCATCATCAGACCAAATCCAACTAAGAAAAAAGTCATAAAAAGAAGAAGAAAATCCGGGCGGCCTCTTGTTTTATGGTTCAATCTATCAGACACCTCCCGGTATAGAGAGTTACATGTACAGGCGCTCTATTTCAGGTTCAGTTCCGTCTTGCCTTGATACACCTTCTTGGAAAGCAGTCTTAGCCCGTCTTCCCGCCACCCGTAAACATCCAGACCACTACCCGCTTCTCCCAAGGACCAACCAAGAGCCAGCTCTGAACGGCCGTCGTGGTTGATATCCAAGATCCCGGCATAATCCAGACCGTATCCGAAACCTTCGACCTCCGATATCTTGTGCCACTGTTCCTGATGCTGTCTGAATAGCGCTGCTTTGAGCAATTTGCCCGTCTCATTCTTTTCTTCATATACAATGACCGCTTCCTCGATACCATCCCCGTCAAGGTCTCCATAAGAGATGTCATTCCTCTGTTTTTCCTGCTTAGGCGACAGAATTTGGGCCTTATGAGGCAGCAGTTTCATCAGATCGTGACTGACATTTCCGTTTTGAAGGCTTATTTCCGGTGCAGGAGATTCAATTAAATCCACGGGAGTTGCTGGAACTCCGCATCCTCCAAGCAGCAATAGTATTAATGTTGACATCAATTGGATACCCTTGAATTTTCTCGACATTTTCGCTCCAACTCCCCGCCCGCAAGCTCATTTACTATCATATCTTCCAACACACATAAAGTGGTTATGAAATAGTTAAAATTACTCTCCCCCTATCGGTAGACAGATTCGGACTATCGTTCCGCTGTCTGCCGAACTGGTTATACTCAATTGGCCGTGATGAAGTTTCACAATCTGATCCGATATGGCCAGGCCTAAACCGCTGCCGGGAGCATGCGGATCACCTTTGTAAAACTTTTGCAGTACATTTGCCAACTGATCTTTCGATATTCCTGAACCCGTATCCGTAACGCTAATAACGACTTGCTTGGGTTCGGTGCGGGCATGTACCGTAATACGGCCAGAGGCATCCGTGAATTTAAGAGAATTATCAATCAAATTAATCAATACTTGCTTTAAGCGGTTCTCGTCTGCTTGTATGACAGGAAGACCTCCATCTGCCTGCATATCGAGAGTAACTCCTTGCCGTAATGCTCTAGGAGCAAGCTGCCTGCCAATGTGATTCAACAAATCGGTCAAATTCACCGGGGCGAAATGCAGGGTAATTCTGCCGCTATCCAATTTGGAGAAGTCCAGCAGTTCATCCACCATTCGGCTTAACCTGTCACTTTCGGATTCAATGATTTCAAGACCTTCATGAAACAAGTCCGTATCAACGGACCCATTTGATTTCATCGTTATGACCCAACCTTTGATCGATGTTAACGGTGTCCGCAGTTCATGCGACACGGATGAAATAAAATCATTTTTAAGCTGTTCGCTTTTCACGATTCTGACGGCCATTTTATTTAACGTATCTCCTAAAGAACCCAGCTCATCCCGGTAACGCTTCTGGACATGGATGCGGAAATCTCCTTCAGTCATCCTGTCTGCGACCTGTTTAAGATCCCTAATAGATCTGGTAATGGTAGCCGATAGGAATATCCCAAGTGTGGTAACGATCGCAACAACAGCGAGACCCACGCCGATCAGCAAGATCATAATTTGATTCACTGTTGCTATGGTACCGTTCAATGAAGTAACGAATCTGACTGCCCCAACAGTGAGATGGTGAGCCTCTAAGGGATAAGAAACCGACAGAACAGCTTCATGAGTGAAAGGGTCTTTTCCTCTCCATGTCCCCGGTTCTCCGGATATCGCTGACTGCACATCGGCATATTGATTCATGGTCATCCCGGGTTCGAATCCGGCCGAGTCCCGCAAGAGCCGGCCCGATGGATGAATGATCTGCACTTGTGCATCAGAATGATAGCCAAATCCTTTCAGCAACCGATCCGATTGCTCTTCCAGGTCCTCATCCGTAAAATACTGCTGAAAAAAAGAAGCGGATAACTCCGCTTGGTTCATCAGGATTCGCTCCATATTATGAAAATAATAATATCGGACAGAAACGATAAGAAAGATTTCAAGAATGAGCACCGTTAGAGAGATGACCACAAAATAACTTCCGACGAGCCTTTTTCGTATGCCCATTGTCTAACCGTCCCTCCTCCATCGGTATCCAAGTCCCCATACCGTCTCGATCCAATACGGTTTGGAGTCGTCATCTTCTATCTTTTCTCGTAACTTTCGCACATGGACATCTACTGTCTTGGAATCTCCAACATAATCCTCTCCCCATACGAGATTCAACAATTCGTTCCTGGATAGCGCCGTATCGGGATGCTCCATGAAGGTTCTGATCATTTGGAATTCCTTTGGCGTTAAATCGATAGGGACATGGTGTTTGAACACTTTATTAGAACTCACATCCATCCGAATCGGACCAGATTCCAGCGTATGTCTTTGGTGGCCCAAGGAAATATCCGTACGCCTCAATATGGCTTTAATCCTTGCAACAAGCTCTAGCGGATTAAACGGTTTGACAATATAATCGTCGGCACCAATTTCGAGTCCTTTGATTCTGTCCATATCCTGGCCAGATGCTGTTAAGAATACAATAATGACCTTAGAGTCCTCTTTTCTCAGCTCTTGGCAGATTTCGAATCCATTGGCATCAGGGAGCATGATATCCAAAACGATGATATCCGGCCGATTGGCCCTATAGCTTCGTAACGCTTCCTCTCCATAAGCCGCTTCATGCACTACAAAGCCGTTATTGATCAGATTTATCGATATAAAACGTCTGATATTGGCATCATCTTCAACAATAAGTACTCCATTACAATTCACAGTATCCACGATTCCACCTCCATAAGCTAAGCGAATTAACGGCAATTCCGAATGAAATTTATGCTACACCCTTCCTCTAACTTGGATCGGCCGAAAATAAAAAAACTCTTCCGGTTAAGAAAGAGTTGTGACGTTCGATTTATGGGATTGCCATGCATGCTAGAATTATCCGGCTAACATATAACGCCGCAGTACATCAAGATGGGCGCAAAGCAAGAAAACACAGGAGGTCCCATGGAACATAGTTCTTTCCTTTATCAAAATATATTCGTACTACTGACATATCTTTTCGTCTCGCACTACCTTCCATGGATAACACCCCCTTTTATAAAATATAAACCCTCTAGCAATCCTAGAGGGCATTCATAACGCCAGGAAAACATCTTTCGGTTCCATGATCGAGTTAAGGTACCATTCATCTTAAAGAGAACTTGACCACTATATGAAGAGCCTTGCAGTAGGAGTCCGCCTATAGAGGAAGTATATAATTTCTTAGACATCGTAATCCTTGACCATAGGTTTGTCAATAAGTTTCACTTTACACCTTCCATTAATCCAGCTGCAAAAAAACCGCCTGCCTTAGCATCAAGGACAGACGGTTTTTTTCAAAGTACTGCTATTAAAGGGCCTTATCGTCTATTTGATTCAGCCATCCTTCAATTTCCCCGATGACGGAAGCGACGCATCCATCCTCGAAAGGAGATTTGAGTCCGGCATACTCGACGAGTCCCGTGAACGATTTGCTGCCTCCTGCCTGGCACAACTTCAAGTAGTCGGCCCAAGCGGATTTCCAGTCTTCGTTCATGCGTTTCCAGAACTGGAATGCACAAAGCTGTGCAAGCGTGTAGTCGATGTAGTAGAACGGCGATTGGAAAATATGACCTTGCTTCTGCCAGAAGCCGCCGCGTTCCAAATAATCATTGTCACCATGATTGCGGTGAGGAAGATATTTCTTCTCGATATCGCGCCATGCCTGCTTCCGCTCCGCTGGCGTGGCATCCGGGTTCTCATATACAAAATGCTGGAACTCATCCACCGATACACCATAAGGCACGAACAGAAGCGCACTGCTCAGGTGAACGAATTTATACTTGTCCGTATCTTCCTCGAAGAACAAGTTCATCCACGGCCAAGTGAAGAATTCCATGCTCATGGAATGAATTTCGGCCGATTCGTTCGTTGGGAAATGGTATTCGGGAACTTCGAATTGTTTGCTGGAATATACCTGGAAGGCATGCCCCGCTTCGTGAGTAAGCACATCAATGTCACCGGAGGTTCCGTTAAAGTTAGAGAAAATGAACGGAGCCCCGTATTTGCTGATAAACGTGCAGTATCCTCCGCCCTGCTTGCCTTTTTTGCTGACCAGATCCATCAGGCCGTTTTCGACCATGAACGAGAAGAACTCATTCATTTCAGGAGACAGCTCGGAGTACATTTTTACTCCCTGCTCCAGAATAAAGTCCGGGTCTCCCTTCGGCGTGGCATTACCGGTTTTGAAGCTGAAATTTTCGTCGTAGAAATAGAGCTGGTCCACGCCTATGCGTTCACGTTGGCGTTCTTTCAGCTTGGTGGCTGCCGGGACGATATACTCCTGAACTTGTTTGCGGAAATTGGCTACCATATCGGCATTGTAGTCCGTACGGTTCATCCGTGCATAGCCCATTTCAACGAAGTTTTTATAACCGAGCTTTTTGGCCATACGCGTACGGGTTTTCACGAGTTCATCGTAAATACGGTCAAAATCAGCTTCATGCTCAGCCATGAATTGATATCTTGCCTCAGAAGCTCTGCGGCGCAGATCACGGTCCGTTGAGAGTTCAAACGGTGTCAACTGGGTCAAGGTACGGTCTTCTCCCTCAAACGGGATCTTCGCAGATGCAATCAGCTGCGTGTATTCCGTTGCGAGCTTGTTTTCCAGTTGAAGATCTTCAATGATCTCCGGACTAAAGGACTTGAGTGCCATTTCGGCGAGCATGAACAGCTGCGTTCCCCACTTGCTCTCGAGCTCTTTTCTGAATTTGGAATTGACCAATACACGGTAATAATCCGTTATGTACTCCTGGTAGACCGGACGAACCTCGTCCATGTAGTCCTGCTCCGCTTTATAAAATTCATCGTTGGTATCGATGGAATGACGGATTAACGCGATCTCAGACATGGACTCCACTTCGCTCCGCAGGCGATTGATTTCGCTCATGGCCTGTTCCTGATCCGCAAGAGTTTCGGCCGTTTCGAATGATTGCACAAGCTTCTGGAACTGCTCCTTGATGAGCTGAATATCCGGACGCTCATATTTGTATTCGTTGAATTTCATGTCATGACACTTCCTTTCAAAACTAGGATTATGCTTATTATACATGGAGATGGGAAGAAGATTCTACCACCGTTCAAAAAAATTTGACGTTTATTTTGTTAAATTGATTAACCGGCTATCCATAAGATAATCACGACGGCAATTTGAACGCTGAAAAATAAAGCAAGCACGAATAAAAGAGTCAACGCAAAACATTTTCCCGAAAACAGAAAATATTTTTTCCATTTTAACCTTGTCATCCGTCCAACCCCCAGAATCATACATTACATACTATTAAATACTTTCCAGCTTCATTTCGTCAATTTAGGAATTGATATTTATTTTGTTCATTGATATATTAAAGCGGTACATTATTTTTTTAGGCATTGCCTAATATTCTGTGAAATTCATAGTGTGGAAAGGTGACGTGAACCCAATGCTTGTCTGGATGCTTAGACAGGTCATGGCACAAAAAGGCATATGGTCAGGTGCCGAATTGGCGCGGCTGCTCAAGGAAAAAGCAGGGTATGACCTATCCCCTCCTTCAATCAGCGCCCTGCTCCGGGGGCAACCGAAACAAATGAAAGCCAATACTTTAGATGCGTTGTGCACAGCCCTGGAATGTACGCCGGGTGAATTATGGGTACATACGCCGCCCCATATTCAAGGCGGATAATACAATGTCAGAGGAGGCATGAATCATGGCAGAGAAAGAGATACTCCCTTTTGGAGATCCAGTCCTCAGAAAAAAGGCTAAGCCCGTTGAAGAACTGACCCCCAAAATGCTGAGGATTCTGGATGATATGGTGGATACCCTTTATGCAGAGGAAGGCCGTGCAGGTTTAGCTGCCCCGCAGATCGGCATTTTGCGCAGGATGATTGTCATGGATTGTGGCGAAGGACTCATTGAGTTGATCAATCCGGAAATTCTGGAAATCCAAGGCGAGCAAATCGGGCCAGAGGCATGTCTTTCCTACCCGGGATTTACCGGTATCGTGGAGCGTGCGGATTATGTGAAGATAAAAACGTTAACCAGATCCGGCGAATGGATGGAACTTGAGGGCCACGATTACTTAGCTCGCTGCATCCAGCACGAAATCGATCATTTAAATGGTATTTTATTCAT
This sequence comes from Paenibacillus dendrobii, assembly GCF_009807035.1. Taxonomy (GTDB): domain Bacteria; phylum Bacillota; class Bacilli; order Paenibacillales; family Paenibacillaceae; genus Paenibacillus_AQ; species Paenibacillus_AQ dendrobii. The sequence continues at coordinate 465,844 of NZ_WUBI01000001.1, read as the reverse complement.
TGACCATGTCAAAGAAGGACAGCTATATAGAGAGCAAACCAAACAGAAGGCGGACCTGATTCAGGCACTCAAACTATCGCTGAAATAAGCGTCCTTTCTATATAAGAAACACCGCCCTGCTATAGCAGAACGGTGTTTCTCTCATTTCCGGGTTAGGGGACGTAACGGCCATCTTAACGATGTGCCGTGTAGACATTGGCGCGACTGATACTCCGAATCATATTCAATTCTTCCGGGCTGAGCTTCGGCGACTCGGAAGCTTCAGCGTTGTGAACCAACTGCTTTAAAGAACTCGCTCCCGGTATGGCTGCTGCCACCACAGGCTGTCCTAACGAATAACGGATGGCCGTCTGCGACATGCTTCGTTCAGGTTGAACGAGTGATTCCAACTTCCCTCTGATTTGCTGCAGCTCCTCAGGGGAGTAATCCAGGTAACCCTTTCCTACTTTCCCTGCCCCCGCCTCCGCTAGTACTCCGGATGCCACGGGTCCGCGAGCAATCACGCTGATTTCTTTTTCCGCAAGCAGCGGTAGCACCTCTTCCTCGGGTCTTCGATCAAGAATGCTGTATTGGCTCATGACGGACACGATATGCGAACGTTTGACATACTCACGGATGACGTTAGGACGAATGGAAGATATGCCGTAATTTCGGATAACTCCTTCCTGCTTCAACGCCTCGAATGCTTCAATGGTCTCATCAATCGGGTCGTCCAGCGTACCTCCATGGAGCTGATACAAATCGATATAATCCGTTTGCAGCCGCTTCAGGCTTTCCTTTACTGCGGACATGATATAAGCTTTGGACGGATCCCAGCTTAAGCCTTCTTTCCCGGGAATACGGCGGTTACCGACTTTTGTAGCAAGAATGACGTCACAACGCCGTCCTTTTACGGCTTTGCCGACAAGCTCCTCATTAAGGCCCCCATCGTACAGATCGGCCGTATCCAAAAAATTAATTCCGCGATCCAGCGCCTCGTGAACCAGACGGGCAGCCTCTTTTTCCTCCGTTCCCAGGGACATGCAGCCCAGACCGATTTCGCTGACATACAGATCCGATGTTCCAAGACGATTTTTTTTCATGATCAAACTCCTCTCCGCGTTTTAAAACAAACTGATTTCCATTAAGCAATGAGCATATGAACGACTGTCAGTACAAGTCCGATCAAAAAGCCGCAAATGGCCCCGTTTACCCGAATCCATTGCAAATCGCCGCCGACCTTATCCTCAAGCATCTGGACCAGCGATTGGTCATCCAGCTGATCCAAATTATCACGAACCAATAGACCGATTCGGTAATAGTTAGCTTCGACCGCTTTGACGACCAGAGACAAAATTCCTTGCTCCCAGCGTTCCACCATATCTTCCTTGCCCCGAAGAAGGTCGGACAACCAGCGATACGCCTTAATGACGCCGCGTCCTCCATTCTTCTGCTCTTGCTCAAGCATCAGAAGCACGCGTGCCCTTATCTCTTCAAGCTTGCGAAGCATCCATTGTTCGGAGCTGGGATCACCCAACTTGTTCCCGATCAGCATTTTTAAGCGCTCGGCCACCTCTGGATTCTCTGTAAAGTCAGATACCTGCTGGCGTACTTCGGACAGAATGCGCTGCCGGAATGGACTGTCTTCATACGACATTTCGTGTATAGAGGATAGAATCAAATTTTTCAAAATATTTCCGAGCTTATCCTCGCTCAAAAAACCAAGCATCGCTTGCAGCGCAAAGCCCTTCATGCCGCTAAGCTGAATCTCCTGTAACTTATTGCTTGCGAGTTGTCCAAGCATATATTCATTCTCCGGACGACTCACCCATTTGCCGGCGAAGCTCAGAACATAATTCAACGCCTTCTCATCCAGCTGACTGTGAAAGGCTTGACGGGAAGCGGCATTCAGAAGTGGTGACAAGTCCTGGCTTTGCACAAACTTCACTAAGGCCTGTTGTACGGATGGCGTCATCTGTTCCAGTGGAACCTGGCGTACGACGTCGCTTAGCGAATTCACGATTTTCAACCGGTTTTCCTTCTTGCTTACGAGCTTCAGTATACCGGTGGACAAGCCTTTGAACAGCTTTAACTGGCGAAGTCTTTTTGTAATGCTGTCCTTGTTCAGAAGCTCTGTTTCTAATGCAGAAACAAGCGAGTTGACGATTTTATTGCGGTTTTGCAGCAGCAAAGACGTATGGGGAATCGGTATTCCCATGGGATGACGGAATAGTGCGGTAACTGCAAACCAGTCGGCAAAACCTCCGACGAGTCCCGCTTCAAACCCTCCCTGCAGCAGGCGAACCGCAAGATTTTGCGGCAAAAACAGGGTAATCAGAAAGCCTGCCCCCATGACCGCAAGGGAAGTCCCTGCCAAATATCTGGTTTTCATGTTGAATCCCTCCGCTATGTATATAACCACATTCTATCCAAGATTGAACTGAAAATGATCTCCGTGGAATCGAATGAATAGAAAAACTCCCGATCGACCGGGAGCTACAGATCATATTTCGGCTCATAAACCGTGAACTTCTCCTCTGCAGGAGTTCTGGGCTTGCCTTCGGGCGTTTCATCGAAAAATCCAAGATGGATGAATCCTGCAATTCGTTCTCCGGGCTGCACCCCCAGCATCTCCATCACATTCGGATCATAGATATGCATATTCGTTTTCCAGACTGAACCCAGACCCCGTTCCCAGGCAAGCAGCTGAAAATTCTGAATCATGGAGCTGACTGCGCCGTAATCTTCATCTCGCTGTTTTTGATTATCGCTATCCGTCATGACAATAATCAGGTAAGCGTCGGGCTCATTAAAGTACTTGATCCGATTCTCAAACATATCTTCCGGGTAATGCTGGGCCATCTCGAGCGCAAACAGCTGCTTGGAAGCTGTAGGCACAAAAATAAACCTCCACGGCTCACGCAGCTTATGATTGGGTGCATATACCGCATCATTAAGCAGCTCAAGAACGAGCTCCTGCGGAACGGGAATATTTTTATACCCCATCTTAATGGACCTTCTTTCCCTGATGATTCGAGACAAGGCCGATGTCTTGTTGTTATTCATAATTTCCTTTCCTCTTCAGATGAAGATTAAACGTTAGTTCATTGTATCGCTCATTTAAAAGAATAAGACCGTCTCTCACACCAACTGCGAAGCAGCATGCCCACAACGAGAAGCACCACTCCGGCATTAATGGCTATGTCCGCAACATTCATGATTCCGGAACCTGAGCCCCATACGATAAAGTCGGTGACCTTGCCGTAAATGAGCCGGTCGAGCGCATTCCCGATGGCACCTCCGGCAAGAAAACCCGCGGCCAGATCCATGACGATTCCGCTGAGTGCGCCTTTAATCCGGTAATACACAATCACTCCTACCACAACGATTGCCAAATAAGCGAACCACTTGCCATAGCCTTGGAAAGAACTAAAGGCTGCTCCTGTGTTTTGATAATGTTCAAAATGAAGATAGGGATCAAAAACGCTTCGGTGTTCACCGACCGACATATGATCTCGCACCCACCACTTTGAGCCTTGATCGATGAGCACGACGATCAGCGTCAATATATAAAACAGCAAATCTCTCCCTCCTTTTCCCTCTGCACCTATAGCAGTACCGGCAGAGATGCATGACTCCCTGTCCTATTTAAAAAACTGACGCGCCATTAACGGCTTTTGATCAAAAGCTCCACCGCTTCTTTTACAAGTGCGCCGGTATCATTCCCTTTGGCATGCTCCTCCAAAATACATTGTTCCAAGTTCATGGCAACGATATATGCCATCGCCTTATCCGTCGCGCTTCGCACGGCAGACAGCTGAGCCACGACGTCCTTGCAGTTTTTTCCTTCTTCCATCATGTTCAGTACGCCGCGGACCTGCCCTTCCAGCCGCTTCAGGCGTCGAACGACATTATCATCATAATTCATGTTCATTCATCCTCTCCTGGCCCCTTCAGGCTTCACATTTGCAAGGGTATTTACTGTTCCATGGTTTCAAGCGCGGCATCGACCAATGCGTCAAACAAATCGTCATTTTCTTCGAGCTGCTCATCCGCCTTCAGGAACTCTTCCTCATTACCGGACTCGCCAGCGAAATTCAAGCTGTAATCCCATTCCTTTCCCTTCTTGCTGAACAGCGTAATTTCATACTCAGCCTTGTGTCCCGACAACGTAAAGGTCACATGCCCGAGGTAATGCTTGTCCTCATCCTGCTTCATATCTGCTTTAACTATTTGAAAATCCATGTAAACATATCTCCTTTACTTCTATCTCGATGATTATATAGTATACCATGTGCGGTATTCTTTCCATCCAGTGCGCACACATTTTCAATATGTCGTCCAATTTAGTACAATACTATTCGGGGATGGGTTGAATCCCGCATCCAAAATGCATGATTAATTATACTGGAGGTTTAAGTCCATGGCAGATTTTCAGGAAAATCTAAACAAATACGCCGATCTGGCTGTTAGAGTCGGTGCTAATGTCCAACAAGGTCAAATTCTCGTCGTCAACGCACCCGTTGAGTCGGCAGAATTCGTACGCATGATTACAGAAAAAGCCTACAAAGCCGGTGCCAGCGAAGTTCGCGTGAACTGGAACGATGAGAAAATCACTCGGCTGAAATACGAGCATGCGGCAGATGACGTATTCTCCGAAGCACCGAAATGGTATGCAGGCGAAATGACGGAGCTCGTAGAAAAAGGAGCAGCCGTGCTTCATGTGCTTGCCGAAAATCCAGATCTGCTGAAAGGCATCAAACAAGAACGCATCGTCGCGAATCAAAAAGCCAGAGGACAAGCAATGACCAAATATCGCGCTTATCAGCAAGCTGACAAATTCAGCTGGTGTCTGATCGCCGTCCCTTCTCCGGAGTGGGCAGATAAAGTATTCCCGGATGCCCCGCAGGAAGAACGCGTACAGAAGCTATGGGATGCCATTTTCCATACCGTTCGCGTGGATCAGGTCAACCCGGTTGAAGCTTGGACCAAACATCTGGAAACCTTGGACCACAAATCAAAAGTGCTGAACGAAAAGAAATACAAGAAGCTGCATTACATAGCTCCGGGCACGGATCTGACGATCGAACTGCCTGAAGGTCATATCTGGGCTGCCGGTGAAAGCTTTAACCAAAACGGACACAGCTTTGTTGCCAACATGCCGACGGAAGAAGTCTTTACGGCTCCACTGAAAACAGGAGTTAACGGCTATGTCAGCAGCACCAAGCCTCTCAGCTACGGCGGCAACATCATTGACCGCTTTACCATCACTTTTGAAAATGGTCGAATTGTCGGTGTCAAAGCCGAAGAAGGACAAAAAGTGCTTGAGCATCTGGTCGAAATGGATGAAGGTTCACACTATCTGGGCGAGGTTGCCTTAGTGCCTCATCAATCGCCGATCTCGGATTCCAATATCCTGTACTTCAATACTCTGTTCGACGAAAATGCATCCAATCATCTGGCCATCGGCAGTGCCTATGCCTTCTGTCTCGAAGGCGGCAAAGACATGAGTCAAGAGCAGCTTACACAGCATGGTCTGAATACCAGCGTAACGCATGTCGACTTTATGATCGGTTCCGGAGAAATGGATATTTTCGGAGTGACAACAGATGGTAAAGAAGAACCTGTATTTAAACAAGGAAACTGGGCATTTTAAATTCTGACTTCAAAAAACCATCAATGCATGTACTTTAGCTTCTGCATAAGATGCAACCCTTGGAGTCATGTAGAGTCTTTCCTGCAGATGCGGGAAAGACTCTATTTCTAGATATCGAATAGCATAACCCAAGAAAAACAGCCGATTAAACTCATTCATATGACGATCAGGAGATAAGTTTAAGTACTATTTGACCCCTGGTTGATTTACAATAGTAAAATAACCCATAACGATCTAATGAATGGGTACACACTCTTTTACATAATCCAATCGCTATTCAGGAGGAATGAACCATGTTAACTTTTGAAGAGAAATTAAATAACTACGCTGAACTGGCAGTTAAAATCGGTGCCAATGTCCAGCCGGGTCAAACCCTGGTTGTCAGCGCTGCCATTGACGCTGCGGAACTTGTGCGACTGATTGTGAAAAAGGCTTATGAAGTCGGAGCCAATATGGTTAAGGTCAATTACACCGATGAAGCCGTTACACGCCTCCGGTATGACTTGGCACCGGAAGAATCCTTCCTGATTCCTCCAACCGCTCAAGCGCGTGAGTGGACCGAGCTGGCTGAACAGAACGCGGCGTTTTTGACCGTAATCTCCTCCAACCCGGATCTCTTGAAAGGTGTCAGCCCGGAGCGGATCGCCAATAACCAAAGAACCTTCGGAACAGCTATGGCTAAATATCGCCAGTATCAACAATCCGACAAAATGAGCTGGACAGGCATTGCTTTCCCTTCCCCGGATTGGGCTTCCAAGGTATTTCCGGACGCACCCAAAGAAGAGCAAGTTGCGAAACTGTGGGATGCCATTTTCTACGCCGTACGCGCAGACCAGGAGAATCCTATTGGAGCATGGCATAAACATATTGAAACGCTTCAATCCAAATCCGATGTGCTGAATAACAAGAAATATCGTAAGCTTCACTTCGTGGCCACCGGAACCGATCTCACGATTGAACTTCCGGAAGGTCATATTTGGGCACAAGCAGGCAGTGTAAATGAACAAGGAACCACTTTCGTTGCCAATATTCCTACGGAGGAAGTGTTTACGGCTCCGCTCAAAACCGGCGTTAACGGCTATGTAAGCAGCACCAAACCGCTGAGTTACGGCGGAAACATTATTGACCGTTTCAAGCTCACCTTCGAGAATGGGCGTATCGTAGACTTTACTGCCGAGGAAGGTCAGGATACCCTTGCCCGCCTCATTGGCATGGATGAAGGCTCCCATTATCTCGGGGAAGTGGCGCTCGTTCCGTTCCACTCCCCGATATCGCAAAGCAATATCTTGTTCCTGACGACCCTCTTTGACGAAAATGCTTCTTGTCATTTAGCTATAGGCAGCTCCTATGCATTCAATCTTCAAGGCGGAAAGACCATGTCTAAGGAAGAACTGGACGCCCATGGCATGAATGCCAGCATTACGCACGTCGATTTCATGATGGGCTCTCCTGAAATGAATATTACCGGCATTACCCATGACGGCAAGGAAGAAGCCATTTTCGTGAACGGAGATTGGGCTTAATATAGTTTCGATTTGAATAGCAAAAACCGAGCCATAGGCTCGGTTTTTCTGTTCCATTCGTTGACGCTGATCCGAAACCAGTGATACCATTAGACCAATTTATGATTGAAGGAGTGAAGAAGAATTGATCCCCATTGATTTATCGGGTAAAACCGCTCTTATCACCGGCTCTACCGGTCAACTCGGCCGGGTTATGGCGCGTACTCTTGCCCTTGCAGGTGCAGATATAGTTCTGCATTATCATGGTAATGAGGCAAAGGCAGTCCAGCTGAAGTCTGAGATTGAAGCTCAGGGCAGAGCATGTGTCACGGTCCAAGCAGATATCACTAATTTCCAAGCCGTACAGCATTTGCGTGATCAAGCCATCAGTACCATGGGCAAGGTGGATATTATCGTTGCCAACGCCGTCATCCAGTATGAATGGACCAGTATCCTGGAACAGCCCATTGAGGATTACCGGAGCCAGTTCGAATCCTGCGTTCTACAGAGCGTCCACCTGGCCAAAGCTTTCGCACCGGACATGATTGAACGAAGACACGGACGTATCATCGGCATCAATACGGAATGTGCGATGCAGAACTTCCCCGGACAATCTGCCTATACTGCCGGAAAGAGAGGCATGGATGGCATCTACCGCGTACTGGCCAAGGAGATTGGCGAGCATGGCATCACCGTCAATCAGGTCGCACCAGGATGGACCATTAGTGAGAAGGATCGGGAAAACCATAGCGAAATTCAGGAAACCTACTCACAGCATGTTCCTCTTAAACGCCGCGGGACAGATCAGGAAATAGCTAATACCGTGCTTTTCCTTGCTTCTGATTTGGCCAGTTATATTACGGGAGCCTATATACCGGTCAGCGGCGGCAATGTAATGCCCGCCATTTAGTAAGCCTCAGGGTCGCCCGTAAGCCTGTAGCGTAATGAGATGGTCTAGCGTTATCAGGCTGCGCCACTCGGCTTCATTTCCTGGACTTAACGCGGGAAAACTCATCCCCCACCCTCCGTCCCCTTGCTGATGCCGGATCAAGTATTCCAAGTGGAGCCGTACATCTTCATCTTTGATCCATTTTTTCGCGTAGCTGCCGGGAGCAGGAGCCCACTCCAATACCTTATGTACATATCCTTCCGCTCCCGGATCCAGCTCGATCGTCCCTGGCGACTGCAGCCACTCATCCACTTGCGATATGATCTCCGATGCTCTTTGCCGATCGGGCGTATGTTCAAGAAATGTAATGCAATGAATCAGATCATGATAGTCCGACTTGTCCGCAAACGGTATGCTTCTCCAGACAAAATCAACGCATTTCGTGAACCACTCTTCCCCTTCCCATCCCGTGATCACTTGCTGTTTATATAAAAGAGCGAGGATTCTTCCCGTCGGATTCAAAGACCCGCTATGGTCTTCGTCCGTCGTCCACCAGGGAGCATGAGGATATTCATTTACGCAAGTCGTGGCTCGCGGCAGACCACCTTCCGCTTTCGCTATCGTTCTCAAGTAATTCAATACGCCGGTTAACATTTCTGCATCCCATAAGCCAACTTCATCCATAATCATCAACGCATATTCCGTGGCGATCGGTTGGCTTTCCGGCGTACGCATATCCGGCTCAAGCGCATTTCCGAACCCGCCATCCTGATTTTGATATGGACGAAGCGCATTCAATACGGACACCGCAGTCCCATTCGCAAAATGATATTCATATCGTCTGCGATCGAGAAGCCTGCCGTTGGCATAAATAAAATCCCTTGCTTGCATCCATTGAGATTGGCTAAGTTTCATAAGATCTCCTCCTAGGCTTAAACTTGAAATACCTTTTTGAAAAAGGCGATGGACTTGTCACTGCAGTTGTCCTGTAATCTGGCCATTATTTCATTGCAAGCTTCTTCCTTGGTACATTCGGCAGCCTTTAACCCATGTTGACTCATCCAGTGCGTCGCAGTTTCATAAGCTGTGCTGTTCCATCCATTCGGCTCGCCGTCTGCATTCACCCTTTCTTGAACACCGGAAATGACTATGAGGAGAGAGTCCTGCAGCTCTATGACCGCTTGATCAAATGCCTTCTTGTCCTCTTTGGCTTTCATCTGCGCGCGTTCTCTCAATACACGGGTATCAATCCCCTGATCGATGTTAATCAGTTGATAAAGCTGCCATGCCGTTCTGGACAACATGCCATCTCGATATAACTTCTCCGCATCTATTCCTAAACCCAGACAAGCATGGACCCAAGGAAACCATTCTGTCGATATCAGAACCGCCTTTTTCCTAAAAAACTTCCCGTAAGCTGCCTTTCCCTCCACCGGAAAACGCACTCGCCAACTCCAAGGATCTTGTTCCGTACCGCTATACCAACTTTCCTTCGAGGTTATGCTTTCAAGAGACGGATAATCCGGAATGATTGAAGCGAGCGGAAGAATGCCAATACGATGGATATAATTCGACGCTTCTTCAAAATGTCTGACGAAGATTTCTTTTTCATTTGCACTCATTACATGGCTCTCCTCTGTCTCTGGCATATTCATAACGGTTAAGCAGTTCGTGTGCTCTTACACGGATGGAGTCGCGTAATTCATCCGGCTTGATGACCTCGGCTTCCCGTCCCAGCGAGAAAAACAACTGCACGACCCAGTCCCACTCGCTTTCCGGAAGATGAAAATCCGCGATCCAGCAATCTTCACTTACCGCCTCGATACATTCTCCAATATGCTCGTCTCGCTCGACCTTAAGCATCCCTTTATAAGTAAGTTCTGCCCGGATATGAACGGTTGAAACTGAATTCCCGCACTGCTCAGGCTCTTCATAATCCTCCGGAGCCGCGACTTCGGCGATGTCGCTTATGCGGTCAATGCGCAGCCGTCTTTTTTCGCGATGCGTATACGATATGCAGTCACAATACCAGAAACCATGTGCAGCAAAAATCTTGATGGGTCTGATGATCAGATTTCGTCTGTGATTCATGGATTGATAGAATACAGAAATCCATTGCTCTTGCGCCGTCAACCCCAGCAGCATCTCCAAATGGGGCAGATGATAGACTCGTTTCGGAACCTCAACCTCCATACTCTTCAACAGCGGATCAATGCTTTGGGCCGTATCCTGCGGAAGAACGCTCCGGATTTTGTCCATCACCGTCCACCTTTCCCCGTTAAACGGAGTATCCGTGTAGCCTGTCAGTCCCTGCAAAGCAAACAGTACGCAAAGGGCTTCCCTGGAACTAAGCTGAAGCGGCGGCAGCTGAAAGCCTGCCATCAGAGTGTAGCCTCCGTTAGGACCGCTAACCGCTCCTAGAGGAACGCCAATCTCTGACAGTGTCTGAATATCGCGCAAAATCGTGCGCCTTGATACCTCCAATTTATCTGACAGTGCGGAAGCCGTTTGGCTGCCATGCTGCAGTGCCATCACGATTGCCATCAGGCGGTCCATCTTTTTCAAACCGTCGTCCCCTTTCTTGTGGTAACCCCATTATAACAATCCATTGGTGACATCTTATATGTCACTGATTATTTGATGGACAGGATTTTTTCAATAAAACGAAATGGGGCAAAAAACAGGTATTCCCCTCTTCTATGTACTCGGTTATAATGCCATAAGATAAGCCATACACTATTACTACCATGAGGTATCCATAAGCAAAAGAGCCTGGATGACCCTATGCCCGGCTTTCTTTGGCGTCATGAAAAAGATGGATACAGAACGGATGAAGGAGGAGAACCCCGTTATGTCCAACTTTTTAAACAAGCTTAAACAGGGTGTGTCAGATGCGGGCAAAAAAGCCCAGCAAACCGTGGAATCCACGACATTAAAGTTCCAGGTGTCATCCAAAGAAAAGGATATCGAAAAAAACTATACTGAAATCGGACGCATCGTGTACCGATCCCTTGAGACGGAGTCCAGCTTTATTCCGAACGCGGAGTTTCAAAAGTACAGGGAGTCCATTCTTGGCCTTGAACTCGAGATCGAGGAACTGAACAAGAAGATTCAGCATCTGCAGAATCTCAAAGAATGCGGATGTGGAAAAATGCTGCCGGCAGACGCATCCTACTGTCCTTTCTGCGGACAACAGTTTCAAACCGTCGTCGTGCAGCCCGCAGCCGTGCAAGCTTCTCACACAGACAAAGCGGCTTTCTGTCCGCGCTGTGGCGAGCCGGCAGCCCATGGCGATCATTTCTGCCGCGGGTGCGGCTTCCAATTAAGCGAGTAAGATGAAAAACCGCCTTTCCTTCCTGGATAGGCGGTTTTTCGTATTCATCCTATTATTGCTTGCGTTTGATGGCGTAGAACGAACTGGTTTCTTCCCATCTCTCGCCAGGTTCAAGCCCTATAAGGCCAATTTCCTCCGCATTCATTCCGGAGATATTCGGTGCGTTCACCAAATTGATCTGCGGCTCCGGACAGAAGAACTTGCCTCCGGCGCCATTGTTCCATATCATCCAGTGTTTGTAGGCTGTGCCAACATCATAGACGAATACATCGCCTGTACGTTGATCCGTCAGTTCCATCCGGTTGCGTCCATCCTGGGGTACTGCCGTATAATGGTTATCCATCGATTCGAAATATGGACTTACGCCCGTGGTCTTCATCTGCTCTTCCGCAGGACTCAGCGGTTGGAAAGCACCTGTAGGCAGCATCCGCTCGCTCATTTCCCGGCGCTGGCCGATCGTGACTTTAAAGGAATAATCGGATGCCTGGCTGCCAGGTACGAAAGGAGCGTTGATTGTTGTATGGAACGCCAGCAGATTCGGCATGCGCTCTTTGCCATCGTTTGTCACCGTGACTTGCTGCTGAAGACCTTTCCCGCTCAGTGTATAACGAAGCGTTATCGTGAACTCAAACGGGAAATACTGTTTATACAGATGTCCGTCCCGTACCTGCTGGGAAAGGACAACCACGCTCTCATACTCATCGCCCTTGAAGTAATCGACCTTCCATGGCAGTTTGTGCATAAATCCATGAAGATGATTGCCGCGGTCCGTTTCGTTCACGGGAAGCTCGTAAGTCTTGCCCTCCCATAAAAACTTTCCTCCATCAAAACGATTCGGCGGAAACAAAACCGGAATACCGTAAACCCCGGGATTGCCTTTGAAATCCTCCATTTCATCTGCCTCCGGTTCACGCAAATACCGGTAACCGTTCTCAAGATCACGAAACAGGATCAAATTAGCGCCCAGTTCGGGCAGAACTGCCGCTTCATATTGACCGTGCTTAAGCCAAACCGCATGTTCCCCATTAAAATCGCCATTGTATGCTGCAAATTGTGTCTCCATGATTGCCTCCTCTTCAGGTATCGTAAAACCTATGCTTGTAATAATATAACATGTTACGCAGGCCTGCGAAAACGATATTAAAACAAACTCCTGCACTTCTCTATGAAGAATTACGACCTATGACGGCTGCGTATTTTCCGGATTGGAAACAAGGAGCACGTCCAGATCACGCGCCAGACGGATCAGCTCGCGGACCACCTTACGGCGTCGGAGCGTTTGACCATATACCGCCTGCCCAACGATGATTTGCGTTGCTTGCACCGCGTTGGTCTTGCTCATGACATGACCGGGAACTTCTTTCCAACCGTCTAACGTCGTCACTTCAAAAGAGCCTCCGAAACTCTCCGTAAGTTTGCGGCAGGCATCTATTTTCGAAAGTTCTTCTTCCGTCGCTGCATGTTTTGTTTGTATATAGCTGACATACCAAGTGGCTTTCAAGCGGTACGCTATGCGGAATCCCCGTCGGATCAAACGCTCGCTGTTAGAGCCGGGCAAAATGCATACATAAATCGCTTCCTCTTTTCTCCAAGGCCCCCTCAGTGAAAACTTCCTTTCCCAGGCTTCCAGTCTCTCATCGACATCATCAGCAATTTCACGCAGAGCAAGCTCGCGTAACGCGATCAAATTACCGGTTTTGAAAAATGAACTTAGTGCCTGCTCCACTTTCTCTGCGGCATAGATCTTGCCGTCTCTCATTCGCTGTTGGAGTGACTGAGGGGTAATGTCGATCAGTTCAACCTCATCTGCCATGGAAAGGATATAGTCAGGAACCGTTTCGCGCACGCGTATGCCGGTTATTTGTTCTACAGCATCATTCAGGCTTTCCAGATGTTGAACATTGACCGTCGTGATTACCGAAATCCCATGCTCTAACAGATAAGCAATATCTTCATATCTTTTCTTGTGGATACTGCCGGGGACATTGCTGTGCGGGAGCTCATCCACCAGAACCAGCTCAGGATCTCGTGAGATGATAGCTGCCGTATCCATTTCTCGCAGTACCGTACCTTTGTATGGGATTTGTAGCGCAGGCACCGAATCAAGATCCTCCACTTGGGAGGCAGTCTCCGCACGTCCATGTGTTTCCAGCCAGCCAATGACTACATCGATACCCTTATGCAGACTTTCATTCCCCTCCATGAGCATCGTGTACGTCTTGCCAACGCCCGGAGCAGAGCCGATATAGATTTTAAACCGTCCACGTTTAATACGTTCTACCTTCTTCTCGATCTCTTCCTGGCTGAGCCGGTGGTACCACTCGCTCTCATCCCGCTGTTGTCTGCGTGTCGGCAAGATTCTCGGTTCGCCTTGGGCCGTGCGATCGGCTACCCAGAAAATATCGATGCCTTTTGCCCGTTTCAATATTCCATCCGTCACGGACCCCTGCCAAAATTCCTCCCAGCGGCTTTTTTTGGAATGACCAAGCACGATGCGCGTCACTTTTTTCTCCACTGCATACCGGATTAACATATCGGGAAATTGCCGGGTTGAACGCAGAGAAAGCTCTTCCATCATGGCATCCGTCTTCTTCGCCATCTTTTGCAGGGAACGCTTGAAGGCTGAAGCTTCTTTCGTAAGCTTTCTCTTTTCAAGCATAAAAATAACAACCAGCAAATCCCCGTTCAACCGCTTCGCGATCTGCTGCCCTCTGCGGATGTAAATCGAACCATTCCAGTGGTACTGTGCCGAAACCAAGATCCGTTCAGAAGCACCGGACGGTCCGAGCAAGCCTTGTTCTTCCCTATGTTTCTCCAAGGTGGTGTTGACATCCTCCGCCACCAATCGCAGAGACAATTCGCGGAGCACGGCCAGATCCTTGCGGGTGAACAGCCCCTTGTCCATGCTCAGCTCTAAATGCCCCTCCTCCAATCTGTTAATCAACGTCTCCGGGGTAACATCGATCAGTCTCACTTCATCGGCGATGTTCAACGTTTCAAGCGGTACCGTTTCCCGTGCCTGCATTCCCGTCCATTTCCTGGCCAGGTCATGAACGCCTTCAAGCTCATATACATTCAGCGTCGCAATGACGCTAATCCCTTTTTCAAGCAAATATTCAATATCCTCCAGACGGTTTGGAAAACGGGCCTCTCTGCGATTCCGGTGCGCCAGCCCATCCACAAGGACCACTTCCGGATTTCGTGCGATCAGTCCTTCCAGATTAAGATCCTTGGTTTCTTTGCCCTGATCCATCCAATGAATGCTTGGTACACGCTCCAGATCAGCCAGCTGCTTGACCGTTTCCGGACGCTGGAGCGTGGATACCGCACATATGACCACATCGATCCCCTGGCTTTGCAAAATCTGACCTTCCCTCAGCATATGATAGGTTTTGCCGCTGCCGCTGACAGCCCCAATGATAATTTTGAGGTTGCCCCGCTGAAGCTTTCTAATATCATCCAAAATCTGCTCTGGTGTTTTTCTTTTATATCCATCCATGATTTCCGTCTCCCCTACATCCAGCTCTTGAGGTGAATCGTAAGCCGGAATGGCATTTAAGTAAAATCCGTCATGCATGATTTGTGGCATGTAGTACGGAATATTCCGAAATATCGACTTTTTGCCAAGGGAAAAACATATATTTGGAACGTTAACTCGTTATTGCTTGATTTATCGCATCTTTATCGCCTGTTCCTCAAAAAAAATTAATGCCAAATATTAGGCCATGTATCCAGAAATATTGTAAAATAGAATGTAAGTGAAAAAACAGAAGACGGGGGTTTCGGGAAGGGGAATACCATGTCCAATATGATCAGACTGCTAGCAACAGCAGATTTCAGCGATATCAGTCAGGATCTGCAGGAAGAGATATATTATGAATATTATGATTTTGCATATGGCATGATTTTCTATATTATTAAAGATCACGCGGCAACCGAAGATATCATACAGGATTCGTTCATTAAAGTCATCAAGAACAAGCCCGTTTTCGAGAACGAGGGCAAACTGAGAGCATGGCTCAAAGTCGTCACCAAAAATACCACCATTAATTATTTGAGAAAAAATAAAAACTACCGTAACCAATTGGATGTTGAAGGTGTTTTTATGTATAAAGAGGAAATTCCTCAATCTCCCGTATCGGTAGAAAATACGGTAGAAACCAAGCTAATCGAAGAATCTATCATGGAATACCTGCAGCTTTTAAAGCCTGAATACAGAGTTTTACTCCAATATCGCTGGAAGCAAGGGCTGACATACAAAGAAATATCAAATTTGTTGGACCTGAGTGAAGATGTCGTCAAGCAACGTCTCTTCCGCGCTCGGGAGAGTATCAAAAAAATGCTGTTTAAAGAGTGGGGGATTAAGGATGAAAAGCGAAAAATATGAAGAGTGGTTTAATGTCGCTTTCGACCGCGCTGTTTCTTCATCCTCGTTAACGTCCGATGAAAGCAAACGAGCATCCTGGAAAAAGGTTCAAGAGCAGCTCGAACAAGTGAACCATAAACGGAAACGAAGACGCCGTATTCAACTTAGCGGTATCGTGGCTGCTTCTTTTTTGGCCGGAGCCATACTGTTTAGTCCACCGGGTGTGACAAAGGCGATCTCTCCTATCGTAAAATCCGTTGTTGATTTGGGCGATGGAATGATCAGCATTATTATCAGAAACGGTGACACGCCGCAAAGTCTGGTAACACCGAAAACGGAGAATCCTGAGAAGACCCTGGGCCAGGAAAACGAAAATGATAATTTTGCCCGTTTGGAGTGGTCTGAAGAAAGGAAAAGCGAAAGCTCACCTCTGCAATTGGAGGACGCAAAATCCAAACTATCGTTTGCTCTACCTGATATAACACAGGTACCTCCCGAATATCGTTTTGACAGTTACACTATTTCTTACCCATCCGAGAATGGAAGCAAATTTGACCGGATCTCGCTGAAATACGTCGATAAAGAGAAACATAATCTTTGGATTGACATGATGAAATTAAAAACATATCAGTCCACCATGACAACCGTTCCCAAAGATACGGAAATGATACAGTTGGGCGATGATGAGTTATACTTTAGCCCTGGGGTATATAATCAGCTAATAGGAATGCATCAGACGGTTATGATTCAAATTGGCAGTGATCTGCCGAAGGATGAATTGGTTCGGGTGTATAAAGATTTCCTGAAAATCCAATAGATATAATTAAAGCGGCAAACTGAGTCAGTTTGCCGCTTTTGTTATGATTAATATGCCAATACCATGCCTGAATATTCAATGCTTTGCTCATAAAGTCCGCCTTTATTGATCGAATGCGTGCAGGCAACTCGATAATAGAAGCCTTTCACCCCGGTAAACATGGCATCCCCAAATACATAATCGGATGAACTATTTGTAAATGTAGTGCTGGATACATCAACCCAGCTTGTCCCGGTGTATCGTTGAAGCGTTACATAGGCTTTAATCGTATCTACAGGTGATGATGCTCTGGTATCTGCATTTACGCTTAGCTGGCCATTGCCAACTGCTGAAATATACGCGCCCCCTGCTGCTAGATATTTAAAATTACCGGTGATACTAAGAGTGTTGAATTCTTGAGGTGGAGGTGGTGTCAGAGCGCCAGGCTCGTTCACTGCAGAAGAAGTAGAAACAATGTCGTCGGCTGCGATGGATTCGGCTCCTGCTCCGGTAGCCAGCATCATGCTGAGTACGGAGACAGCAGCGGTCATGGTTAAAAGTTTACGATAATTAGAATTCTTCATACTTTCACCTGTCCTTTAATTGGGTAATATTGGAATACACTACTTATAACGTTTCAGAAGCAGACAAGTTGCGACATATTCAAAGATTTTTTTTGTTTATTCGCTTTATTTCATTCTCCTCTCGCTCTTACATGTTGTAAAATAATAAGAATATATGTTCCAGGGAGGGATACATTTGATTCTAAAAAACGAAAAAGACATCATTCAACTCGTTCGAGATGATGCCTGGATGATGGATATTCTTCATGCCGCCAAAACTTTAAAGCTACCGGATTGGTGGGTGTGCGCAGGTTTTGTTCGTTCGAAAATATGGGATGTGCTGCATGGTTTTACTGAGCGTACCCCGCTTCCAGATGTAGATGTCGTTTATTTTGATCCCGGATGCTGTGATGAAGCCATTGAGAAGGAACTTGAAAGGGCTCTGTTCTCCATTAATCCCCATATCCCTTGGTCGGTAAAGAATGAAGCCCGCATGCATCTCATTAACAATATGCCTCCTTTTACTTCATCCGTGGATGCCATTGCGAACTTTTCCGAAACAGCGACGTCCCTAGGAGTGACCTTGGATGAAAACGACGAGCTTAAACTGACCGCACCGCATGGAGTTCAAGATGCGATCCATATGATCGTAAAGCCTACCCCCTACTTTCTCGAGACTCAAGAACATGCACAAATCTATGAACGACGTATCTCGAAAAAGAATTGGAGTACTACCTGGCCTAACGTGAGAATCGTACATATTCAATAGACAATCGATAAATACGGCAAAAAGGCATGGTCTCATTGGACCATGCCTTTTTCATATGAACCCGCAAGTTAATTATACCAAATGACAGGCTACAAAATGGCCTGCACCCGCATCGCGGAAAACGGGTACTTCTTCCTTGCATCTCGCAACCGCAAACGGGCAGCGTGTGTGGAATTTGCAACCACTTGGCGGATCGGCAGGGTTTGGAATGTCTCCCTTTAAGACAATCCGTTCCCGCTTCAGCTTTGGAATCGGAATCGGGACGGCCGACAATAACGCTTTGGTGTATGGGTGCAGCGGATTTTTGAAAAGTTCATCCCTTGACGCGGTCTCCATCATGGAACCCAGATACATGACCCCGATCCGGGAACAGAGATGCTCTACCACGCTGAGATCATGAGAAATGAACAAGTACGCAAGCTCCCGCGTTTCCTGAAGCTTGCGGAATAGATTTATAATCTGGGCTTGAATGGATACGTCCAAGGCAGATACGGGTTCATCCGCAATGATCAGATCCGGATTCAAAACCAGCGCACGCGCAATGCCGATCCGCTGACGCTGGCCTCCCGAAAATTCATGTGGAAAACGATCAATATGATACGATGATAAACCACATGATTGCAAGACATCAAGTACTCGGTCGCGGATCTCCTCTTTCGGCACAAGACCATGATCCAGAAGCGCTTCACCTATAGCATCCCCTACCCGAACTCGCGGATTAAGGGAACTGTACGGATCTTGGAATATCAACTGCATGCTTGGACGAATCTTGCGAAGCTCTTGGGGAGACAATGTATACAGATCCACGCCTTTGAACTTTATCTCGCCCTCTGTCTTTTCAGTCAGCCGGACGATCGTCTTGCCAACGGTGCTTTTCCCACTTCCCGACTCCCCCACAAGTCCGAACGTTTCACCCTTTTGAATCGAAATGCTGATATCATCGACTGCTTTCACATGGCCGATGGTCCGGTTTAGCAACCCTTTATGAATCGGAAAGTATTTTTTCAAATGATTGACTTCAAGCAAAGTTTCAGCCATGAACAAGCGCCTCCTCATACAACCAGCAAGCGGCTTTCTGCTGCAAAGCGACTTCCTTCAGTTTGGGCTGTTGGGTTCTGCAAATGTCCATGCAGTGCTCGCAGCGGTCATGGAAATAGCAGGATTCCGTCAGTTCAAGCGGATTAGGTACCTGCCCTGGAATGGAGTACAGCTCATCCTGGCGTTGATTTAGTACCGGTTTCGATTTCAGCAAGCCTTGCGTATACGGGTGTTGGGGTGACTCGAACAGTTTGACGACCTCACCCTCTTCAACGATTTTCCCCGCATACATGACGATAACATAATCCGCCATCTCGGCCACAACGCCGAGATCGTGAGTGATCAACATGATGGACATGTTGGACTGTTCCTTAAACTGGCGGAGCATATCCAGAATCTGTGCCTGAATTGTCACATCGAGCGCGGTAGTCGGTTCATCGGCAATGAGCAGTTTGGGATTGCTGGAGATAGCAATCGCTATCATGATTCGCTGCAGCATCCCTCCGCTCAACTCATGCGGGTAGGAATCCACGATTTGTTTCGCTCTGGAAATCCCCACCTGCTCAATGAGCTGAATCGCCCGCTCACGCGCTTCCTTCTTACTTAATTTCTGATGTATGATCAGTGGCTCCATAATTTGCTCTCCGATTTTCAGCACCGGATTCAACGAAGACATCGGTTCCTGAAAAATCATTGATATATCGTTTCCGCGGATCGTCCGCAATTCATTTTTGGTTAATTGTAGCAAGTCTTTGCCGTCAAAATGGATTTGGCCGTTGACTACCTTGCCGCCCGGCTCTTCCACAAGCCCCATGATGGACATCGCAGTCACACTCTTGCCGCAACCCGATTCCCCGACAATGCAGACGATTTCCCCCTCACGAACACGCAGGCTGACATCGTCAACAGCCTTGACCTTTCCGCTTTCGGTGTTGAAATACGTGCTGAGATGGTCTATTTGAATGAGATCTTTCATCGGAAGACTTTCACCTACCTCTTCTGTTTAGGATCAAGAACATCCCGCAGCCCATCACCGAAAATATTAATCGCAATCACGGTTGCGAAAATAGAGAAGCCCGGAGGAATCCAGAGCCAAGGATGTTCCTGAAAATCGATCAGGTTATTCGCAGCATCGATCATATTGCCCCAGGTGGGAGTTGGCGCCATGACGCCCAGACCGAAGAAGCTAAGCACCGACTCGCTGAGAATCGAGCCGCCGATATTCAATGTGGCAATGACAATGAGCAATGGGACGATATTGGGAAGCAGATGGTTAAACAATTTGCGACGGTCGTTAAGTCCAAGAACAACCGCAGCCTGCATGAATTCGCGCTCACGCAAGCTCAGCATCTGTCCACGGACCATCCGCGCAAGCCCCGGCCAGTTCACAAAACCCAGCATGAACATGACGATATACATTCTGTATTCTGTGGGCACCTTCCAGTCCGATAATAACGCCCCGAAAATAAACAGCAGCGGCAGTCCTGGAATGGTCAGCAGTAAATCCGCAATTCGCATGATGACTTGATCGGCAACCCCCCGGTAATAGCCGGCGATAGCTCCGAGAAGCGCTCCGATAAACACAGACAGTACCATGGACGCGAGTCCAACCGTCAACGAAATGCGGCCAGCCTGCAGCACGCGCGTCAGAACGTCCCTTCCAAGCGCATCGGTCCCAAGCCAATGCTTGATGTTCGGCGCCTTATTCATCACAGCCATGTTCACCTTATTGTCTGTGTATGGCGAAAAGAAAGGCCCGACAAAACAAGCCAAAAACATGATAATAACAACCACTAGTCCTGAAATGGCAAGTTTATTCTTCATAAGCCTGCGCATCGATTGCCCAAACAGGGAAGAAGATTTCGTACGGGGCTTCGTCCCCCCGACCGCCCCAGGCAGCGGAGTGCTGTTCAGTGACATGAAATATTTCCCCTTTCTTTAATGCAGCCGCACGCGCGGATCGGCAATATGATACAACACGTCGGAAATGAGCGTTCCAATGACTGTCAGTACGGCAAGCAGCATGGTAAAGCCCATTAATAGAGGATAATCCCGCAGACCGAAGGATTGCATGTACAGTTGGCCGATCCCCGGCCAGTTAAAAATCTTCTCAATAATCAGAGAACCGCCGAACAAAGCCGGAAGCTCGAATCCCACCAGTGTAATCGCAGGCAGCAGCGCGTTGCGCAGGGCATGCCTGAACAGGACTTTGCCTTCTTTTAATCCTTTGGCACGGGCCGTGCGGATATAATCCTGTTTGATGACATCAATCATATTACTGCGGAAGTAACGCGTCAGAGAACCTACCCCGAGCAGCGTCATAACCACGACCGGCAGTGTCATGTGCTTGATGACTTCTTTGGCGTAAGCCCAGCCTACGGCGTTGCTTCCCGTGGTTAGCATGCCTCCGGGCGGGAGCCATTTCAGGTCCACTGCGAAAATCTTAATCAGAAATAAGCCTATGAAAAAGGATGGCAGCGACATCGCCGCAAAAATCAAAACCATGACAAGCGTGTCAAACCATGAATACTGCTTATAGGCTGACACGACTCCGATAATCACGGCAATGAGCCAAGTCAAAAACGTAGATACGGCCGCCAGTAAAAATGAATTCCAAATATATTCGTTGAACAGCGTTAATACCGGCTTTTGCTGCGCCAGGGAGTAGCCAAAATCGCCGTGCAATGCATTTTTCATCCATATGCCATAACGTTCCAGCATGGGCTTGTTCAAGCCGTAAATCTCTCTGAGCTCCGCTTTGCGTTCAGGAGTCAGCTTGATATTGTTGCTGATAAAATCCCCCGGCGTCAGCGCATACAAACTAAATATCAGCAGTGATGCTGCCAGCAGGATGATCAACATGTAACTGATCCGTTTTGTTAAATAAGCACTCATCATTAGCCTCCTAATCGCATTGTCCCCCGTCCGCAGTAAAGCTGCTTTCGGACGAGGGACGACATGTGTGCTGGATTATTGTGCCGGCTTCAGCGACCAGTCCGGAAGACTGTTTGCCAGACCAACAAACGGGCTAACGGCCAGTTGATCGATCCGTCCATTATAGCCATAGACGGTCTTCTTATAGCTGGTAAAGATAATCGGAAGTTCATCGTTCAGAAGCTGGTAGATCTCTTTGTATATTTGTTTGCGTTCTTCAATGTCCGAAGTGGCCAAACCTTTTTCATACAGCTCTTTCAGTTTCGGATTGTCGTATCCCTTAATCTCACCATCCAGGAACTGTACCAGTCCGTCTGAAGGATCCGTCAGCATCGGCGTCGAGAAGGATACGAGGTCGTAATCTCCGCTTTCCACTTTAGATACCAGCGAGTTAAAGTCTGCAAACACTTCTGGCTCGAATTTCACGCCGATTGCCTGGAAGTTTTCCTTCGCGACCGCAATGAAGATATCCGTTTGTTTGCTCTTCGAACCCAGGAAGTGTATCACTAGCTGTTTACCGTCTTTCTCGCGGATACCGCCCGCCCCTTCTTTCCATCCGGCTTCATCCAAAAGCTGTTTTGCTTTTTCCGTATCGAATTTGTAAGGGTTGATTCCGTCTTCCGTATACGACCAAGAAATCGGGGATGATGGAATGTTGGCAACCGAACCCGCACCTTGGTTAGCATCTACAAAAATGCTTTGACGGTCCAGTCCATAGGTCAGAGCCTGACGGACCTTTTTGTCCTTTAATGCTTCATGTTCCAGATTCACTTGCAGATATCCATAAGTGCTTGGCGTATATGGAATGATGTTTACGAATCCAAGGCTTTTCAGTTTATCGATATTTTCTGTCGTGGCACTGAATGAAGCGTAATCCACCTCACCCGTTTCGAGATACTGCCAGGTGTCGCCCTCAGCGGTTTTGTAGATGAAATGTTCTGTTTTCGGTTTGCCTTTGTAGTAGTTCTCGTTCGCCACAAAGCGTACTTCCTGCCCCGGAACGAATTTCTCAAGTTTATAAGGTCCGTTGCCTACCGGGTTCGAATGAAGTTTTTTGATATATTCCAGTTGGCCAAACTTATAATCTTTACCGTAGTAGGCTTTGGACAAGACTTTATCGCCTAACATAACGAGTGCGGTAGCGTTTGGTTTATCCAGCGTCACGGATATCGTCAGCGGATCGATCACTTTAATGCCGTCGACGCTCTGGGCCTTGCCTTCTTTATAAGCTTGAGCTCCCTTTACGGGAAGCGTTGGAATCATGGAGTCGCCGTCATAGGACTTGTCGAACAAAATGGTCCATGTGAATGCCACGTCATCTGCGGTCAATGGCGATCCATCGCTGAATTTCAAATCCTTGCGGAGATGATATGTATAAGTTAACTGGTCATCCGAAACATCCCATTTCTCCGCCAAGTCCGGGATTGGCAACCCCTTCTCATCTACGGTTACCAAAGAACTGAACAGAAGGGAATTCACGTTGCCGTCATAACCGCTCTGGGTAAAATATGGCGTAAACGCCCCGCTCGGATCTGTCAAACCAACGATGATCGTATCCGTACGCTGCTTTGCTGCCGATGGAAGCTTAGCCATATCCGCTGCGCTATAAGGTTCGGTAAGTCCCGAATCCCCTGCAGGAGTCGAAGCCGGCTTATCTTGTGAGCCTTGCTCGGTTTGAGTTGTGCTCGTGCCCGATGATGCTGTTTCTTTGGAATCGGAGCAAGCAGAAAGGAGCAAAGAACCAACAATCATTAATGATGTTAATAAGTAAACGCCTTTTTTCATGAAAAACCTAACCTCCCAATTTTTCGCCTTATCTCACATATCCGATAAGTTAAGTATGATTTGACTCGTTTTTTATTAATTATAGGGAGCAATTGGAGTTCTGTAAATAGAGAACTGCAAAATATTTTCAGAATTAAATTCACTGTTCTTGTTCCATAAAAAAAAGACCCCCTGATTGCATCCAAGCAATAAGGAGGTTCCATACATTCAAATAATATGAAATACGGCAACTATTCTGCTTCAATATAACGAAATAACCGGTCTTGCAGCTGATTCAGCGCTCTATTTCTCAAACTGTATTCCGTCAGGTTCTCGCCTTCAAAATGCGCATACAAAACCCCGGCGCTCCGAAGCTTGGAAATGTGATCATGGGTAATGCCTTTGGAAATTTTCAGGTGTCCGACAATCTCCGTAAACGTTCGGGGGCCTTGATGCAGGAATCTCAGAATTTTGAGCCTATTCTTTTCGCCGAGACTGCGAAGCAAACGAAGATCATGCGTTGGAATCAGGTCCTTGTCCCCCAAATAAATGCGCGCGTTATAATGGCAGATGATTTGGTTCCCGTATTGGTTCACGATATTCAGAGGCTGAAAATGATACTGCGGCACCAATAACAACTCGTTGATCCCTGGGAGGGGTTTAAAAAGCATTCCATTGGTCGTCTCATCCACAAATGCTTCTCCCGAATTGTCTGAAAGTTGAGAAAGCCTTGCTTCCTTCTCTTGTTCCAAAGCATGGAGTATCGCAGGATCCACATCCTTAAAATATTGTTCATTCCACTGTTGGAACATGGCTAAAATTCTGTTTCGGAAGGATTCGATCTCTTCCTGAGGGAATTCATTCCCATTCGTTGCGTACAGTTCGATCAGATCATGAGTACTTAAATGCTCCAGCCAGATAAGAAAACCATCGACCCCCAGTCCCTCCGGAACGAGAAACGCGAGCAGATAGGCGAATCTCCAGTCTCCATTGACTAGCATATCGTCCAGAGTCCGCGCGAATTCGGGTGTAAGACTTTCTTTCGTCTCTTGGGCCCAACAGGGAGCTAGATCTATTTTCTTATGAGACTTACGGCATATGTATGAATGTAGGCTATTCATGAATTCATGAACGGGTTCAAACTTTAGATCTATGGAATAACTCAATCTGCATCTTCTCCCTTCTATCTGTTTCACTGTCTCCATTATAGCGTGAACACTTTAAAGCATTCCACTCTTTTCAAATGAGGCAAAACGAAAAGACACGATGCAACATGCACCGTGCCTCTTTTTATATATTATACTTTATGCGCCCGCTTCCTCCACCATTAATTGCGGTTTCAGCAGCTTGATCCTTGCTATGCGCTTGTGATCCGTTTCTTCCACTATGAAAATATGACCATCGAGCTCCGCCGATTGACCCTTTTGAGGAGGGATGGCTTCGATACGGGAATACAACCAACCGCCGACGGTGTCGTAATCAGTCGTATCGAGCTCAAGTCCAAACCGGTCGTTCACTTCATCAATGAGCATTAATCCGTCAATCGAATATTCATTCTCATGAATCTTTTCAATGCCAGGACGTTCCTCATCAAACTCATCCTGGATTTCGCCGACGATTTCTTCCATAATGTCTTCCAGGGTAACAAGCCCGGATGTGCCGCCATATTCATCAATCAGGATGGCAATCTGGGTCTTGCCCCGCTGCATCAGCTTCAGCAGTGCGCTGATCTGAATGGATTCCGGTACAGCTAGGATTGGACGAATCAAAGTATTGTATTCAGTCGCAGTGGAACGCAGCAAATCTTTGATATGAATAAATCCGATAATGTGATCTTTATCGCCATCGCAAACCGGGTAACGGGTTCTCATGCCTTCATAGGCAATTTCGAGATTCTCTTCGCGTGACATCTGCGTGTTCAGACAAATCATTTCCGTACGGGGGATCATGATCTCGCGGCCGGTCGTTTCGGCAAAATCGAAAATATTATCAACTAGTGCTAGCTCCGTATTATCAATGAGTCCGTTTTTATTGCTTTCCTTCATCAATACCCGAATTTCTTCCTCAGTATGGGCGGAATCGGATTCCGATGCGGGAGCGATGCGCAACATGCGCAGCAATGCATTGGCGAGTCCGTTGAGCACCCAGATGAAAGGATACATTAGCTTGTTAAAATACACCATTGGAGCCGCTGACATCAACACAACGGATTCCGCTTTACGGATCGCCATGGATTTAGGTGCGAGTTCTCCAAGCACGATGTGCAAAATGGTTATCAGGATGAAAGCGATGACGACGGCAATGCCGTGTACAGCAGCTTCTCCAAAGCCCAAGGCATGAATCAGAGGTCGAACCAAACTTGCTATGGCAGGTTCTCCAAGCCATCCAAGTCCGAGCGATGCAAGCGTGATGCCAAGCTGGCAAGCAGACAAATAGGCATCCAGGTTATTTACGATCTTTTGCGCGAATAAAGCGCCTTTGCGTCCTTCGTCAACCAACGTTTCCACGCGGCTGCTCCGGATTTTCACCATAGCGAATTCCGCAGAAACAAAAAAGCCATTCAGTATTACCAATACCACTACCCAAATCAAATTCATCAAACTCGGTAAGGGGTCAGTCAATCGTCTTCCTATTCACCGTATTTCTTAACCGGCAAATAGGTACACCTCCTTCGTATAGTAAAGTTGTAAGACATGCCAAGCATGTATGAAGGAATCAGCATCAACTTCCCAATGGATCCATCTCCTGTCTCTGTGTATTATTTTGGTACATATCTTTAATTATATAATTATACACTACACAGTCAAACGGCAAGGTATGACTGTATATTACAGCGACCCGTTGTTTTTTTAAGCAAACATCCGGTTAACAGGCTAAAAGAGCCGTCCCCTGTCATTTATGACAGCAAAGACGGCCATTTCGGCTTTTTATAGCAAATTATTTATTAATGCTGTGAACTATGTTGTTAACGTCCCTGTCCAGGATTTCCGATAACACCTGGATATTGGTAAATCAGCGGTTCGTTAAATGTAATGTAATCCAGATTGAGCGTCAGCAAAATAATGCGCTGGCCAGTCGATCTTTCGGAGATAATAATGTGATCGCGACCTGCGGCTTCAATCACGCCGGTGAATATTTTTGCATTCCACTGGGAGTTATTTTCATAGGTCATGTAAAAGGTTCCCGTCTTACCCAGATTCAGTCGCAGGATATTCTCGATGTAGGATTGCTCGAATTGCTGCTGTGGCGGGGCTTGCACAACCGTCCCCATTGGACCCATCGGACTGCCGCTGGTCACTTGCGGAGGGATCGTCCCCTGGCCGCCCATGCTTCCCATCGTCATGCTTCCAGGCATGCCCATGCCGCCACCGGATATACCAGGATATCCATTTCCCATATTATAACTGGCCGGGCGAAAATGTTGAGGCATCATTCGTTAAAAACCTCCTTATAAGTACGTTTCCAATCAAACTTACGTAATTAAGGTGTGTTTCATACGTCTTTCCATTCCAATGAAACATGGTTTTACTCAGTATACATTCGGGCAATCCGCACTCGTGGGACTAAAGAAGCAATGTGCCTTAAACCGTCCCGTATTCTCCTGGTTATACCAGGTTGCCGGGCATTCGGCTGTGGGACGGAAAAACCATAATGCATTCGAAGCCGGCCAATACCGTTCGCCATTGATGGCGCGTTGTGCGAGCCTGATATCCGAATCCCTAGCCTTTTGATAGAAATACCCCTTCTGCGGGGCTTCAAAACCGCCTGGACTTTGGAAGACCATATCCTGAATACTGCGGATATTGTTGAAATCCAAACAATTTCCCAAGATACGGTTCACACCGACGTTTCCAACCATCAGCATGCCAAGATTTCCTTCTCCCTCGGCTTCAGCCCTCATCAAACGAGCGAGCAGTCTGGTTTGCTCCGAGTTCGTTTTGATAACAGCCAAGATCCTACCTCCCTGCATGATTGATTTTCATTATAAGTGTATGTGCATTCGCCCAGTTGAGTGACAACAAATCTTGCATACTTGTACTTTATTGCGACAGAATTTATGCTCTCTTGACAATTTGACTAAAATGGAATGAAAGCTTTACACCCGTCTGACTCCCCCAAAACACCTGGACCTTATACTGATGACGATTGATAAACATTCATCCGTAAAGCGAGGTCGTTCATCCCCATGGAGAAAAACATTTCACTTGTTTCCCCGCTCCCGCGGGAAAGTTCCCGACAGGAAGGCATTGCTTCGCTTCGGACAAGCCGCTGGAAGGAAAGAGCTTTAGCCTATTTCTTTTTGGCACCTTCGTTGATCCTGTTCGGAATATTCCTCTTTTTTCCGCTGCTCAAATCCGTCTACCTTAGTATGTTTTTAACAGACCCGCAAGGCAGAGTCGCTTCCTTCGCAGGAGCAGACAATTTTACAAATATCCTGACCTCTGAAGTTTTTTACAACAGCCTGTGGATTACAGTCAAATTCATACTTCTCACCGTACCGACCGGCGTCGTCGCCGCACTCTTGCTGGCTGCCATTTCGATTCCGAAACTTAGGCTCACTAAGCTGTTTCAATTCTTCTTCTCTCTGCCGATGGCCGTATCCGTAGGTACTGGTTCCATCATCTGGATGGTGTTGTACCATCCAACCTTAAGTATCCTCAATTATGCTCTAAGTCTCATCGGGATTTCCCCCATCGCCTGGTTGACCGATCCCAAATGGGCGTTGCTGTCCGTGGCTTTGATGACTGTATGGCTCAACCTCGGATTTAACTACATTGTCATGCTGAGCGGCATGCAAAGCGTGCCGGAGGATCTGTACGAGAGCTCCAAAATAGACGGTTCAGGTCCATTTCGTACCTTTTTCCGCATTACGCTTCCTTTAATCTCTCCTTCACTGTTTTTCATCGGAGTCGTATCGATCATCAGTGCATTT
Organism: Paenibacillus dendrobii; assembly: GCF_009807035.1. Taxonomy (GTDB): domain Bacteria; phylum Bacillota; class Bacilli; order Paenibacillales; family Paenibacillaceae; genus Paenibacillus_AQ; species Paenibacillus_AQ dendrobii. The sequence goes on along the minus strand of NZ_WUBI01000001.1, from coordinate 437,321 downwards.
CAATCCTTCGCCCAAATTAATATTCTGACCAAAGGCGGGCCTATGAACAGTACCGATGTGCTCGTGTACAACATCTACCAGGATGCGTTTATCAATTACCGGTTTGGTATCGGCAGTGCGCAGGCTTTGATCCTGTTCGTGCTGATTACGCTGCTGACGATTGTCCAATTTAAATTCGGCGAAAAGAAGGTGCATTACCAGTGAGCATTCGAGCTGTCAATCAGACCATCCTTTATGTCCTGTTGAGTGTTGCTGCGCTACTGATACTCTTTCCCCTTCTTTTTACCTTATCATCCGCTTTTATGAGCAGCGCCGAATCGGCTACGTATCCTCCAAAGCTGATCCCATCCGGAATGCATTGGGACAACTTTCTTCAAGTGGTGGAGACGGTTCCCGTCATTCGGTTTATAACGAATAGTTTTGTCGTTTCCGCCGCCATTATGGTGGGGCAATTAATCACGGCCAGCATGGCTGCATATGCTTTCGCTTTTCTGCGATTTCCGGGTAAAGCCATGATCTTTTCACTATTCCTGTCCACCATGATGATTCCATGGGAAGTCACGATGATTCCTAATTACCTTACTGTCCGAAGCTGGCACTGGCTTGATTCCTATCAAGGCTTGATCGTACCTTTTCTGGCCTCTGCGTTCGGAACGTTCCTTCTAAGACAATACTTTCTTCAACTTCCGAAGGAGCTTTTCGAAGCCGCGAAAGTCGATGGTTGCGGACAAATCCGTACTTTCATTCAATTGGTTCTGCCGCTGTCCACGCCGTCATTGGCTACGCTCGCCGTATATTCGTTTCTGACCAACTGGAGCAATTATTTGTGGCCGCTCTTAATCACGAATAAAGAAAGCATGCGTACGGTGCAGATTGGCATCGGCATGCTCCAATTTGAGGAAGTAACTGCCTGGAATGTGGTGATGGCCGGTATTGTCATCATGCTTCTTCCTTCGCTTATTCTGTTGATTGCAGGTCTGAAACCTTTGGTTCGCGGCATTACGGCTGGAGCATTAAAAGGTTAATAACATTAATGATTAAAGTTATTAATTTAATTCTCAGCATTGTTATTCGTGTTGTCATTACAGACTCCGCTTGTCGCGGCAGCTTGTAATTTCATCATAAAAATCAATAAATCAAAAGGGAGAGAAGAGAAAAAATGAAACCATTTGGAAAGAAAACATTGGCCATGCTCCTGCTGTCCTGCATGATGCTGGTCGCCGCGGGCTGCGGCTCAAACGGCTCGCCTACCCAAGAGGACACTGCTTCTGCAGCTCCGGAAACTTCATCCAAACAAGAAGAACCGGTCAAAGTGGTCTGGTGGCATTCCATGAGCGGGGATGTCGGCAAAGCGGCCCAGCAATTGGTCGATGAGTTTAATGCCGAGCATAAAGATATTGTCGTACAAGCGGAATATCAAGGAAAATACGACGAAAGCTTGAATAAGCTTAAAGCTTCTCTGGGCTCTGATAGCGGTCCCTCCCTGATCCAGGTCTACGAAATCGGCAGCCGCTTCATGATCGACAGCAAGGCGATTACGCCGGTTCAGCAATTTATTGATGCAGACAAATATGATACTTCCAGGCTCGAACCTAATATTCTGAACTACTATACATTCGATAACAAGCTCTACTCCATGCCTTTTAATACTTCAAACCCTATTCTTTACTACAACAAAGATGCTTTTAAAGCAGCTGGGCTTGATCCCGAAAAGCCTCCAGCGACCTATGAAGAGGTTGCCGAAGCTGCCAAGAAACTGACCAAGTCCGGACAAGCAGGCGGTTCATTTGCCATCTATGGCTGGTTCATGGAGCAGCTGTTTGCCAATCAAGGGGCCGAGCTTCTCGACAACGGCAATGGACGCACGCAAGCAGCCACCTCTTCCCTTCTAGGAAGCGATGCCGGTGTTAAGACGCTGGACTGGTGGAAGAGAATGGTCGAGGAGAAATCCATGCTTAATTTGGGGCGCAAAACCGATGATACCTCCAAAGCTTTTGCTGCCGGCCAAATCGCCATGACTCTGGATTCCACCGCATCCCTGCGCAGTATTGTTAAATCTGCCGAAGGCAAGTTCGAAGTCGGTACAGGCTTCCTGCCTAAAGCAGACGCGAATGTCAAAGGCGGTGTCATTGTAGGCGGAGCTAGTAACTGGATTCTGAATAACCGTCCAGAAGCTGAGCAAAAAGCCGCTTGGGAATTCATAAAGTTCTTGGCTGAACCCAAATCCCAAGCCGAGTGGCACATCAACACAGGTTACTTCCCGATCACGCAAAAGGCATATGACGAGCCAATCGTTAAAGAAAATATGACTAAATATCCTCAGTTCCAAACCGCTGTGGATCAGCTTCACCAAACGACTCCAAGCCTTGCGACGCAAGGAGCCGTGATGGGCGTGTTCCCTGAAGCCAGACAACTGACGGAAACGGCAATCGAGGAAGTCCTGAACAACAAAAAATCATCCAAACAAGCGCTGGATGATGCTGCCAAAGCCATTACAAGTAAAATCGAAGAATACAATAAAACGGTTAGCAAATAAACAGCATCTCTAACACCCCTTTTCATCCATTTCAAAAAGGGGTGTTTTATTTTATGCAAATTAAGTTAACATAACTGGTGTTATGTCAATTATTCTTCTGTTAAAGCACTTGTATTCGTCAATTCATCAATCTGATTGATGATCAAGCTTGCAAGAACCTTTAATGATTTCGGATCCATAGCGGCGTCATATTCTTCCCATACCTCATCACGGATCCGTTTCACATCGGATAACAAAGCGATAGAATTTTTCATAAAGGAAGTATATCTGGCGCGGATTTCTGCAATTTCATCGGCAAATGCCTCATCTGTACCTTCTTTGATCGCCAATTCATACACGTCGAGAATGCGATCGCCTTCGCGGCTAGGAAAATGCTCATGCGGAGCTGTGCTGTCGAAGATCGCCAGACTTAGCTCCGGAAAAATGAGCATATCCAGACTGTTCGGATCAAAGCCGCAGTGGTAAATTTCCGTATCAATACCTCTTGTTTCCGCTTCCTTTGCCAGCTTTTTGAACATGGTGGATTTACCCGAGCCCGGACGTCCCTTCACAAAAATACGCGTTCTTAACGAGTCCGTTAGATTGGGAACGTAATCAACTGCCCCCTGCCATGTTGCAGCACCCAAGAAACGCCGGGTAATTTTCGCCCCTTTGGAACGTACAGGAATCAGATATTCATCCGCAAAATCAGAGGTAATACGGTTCGCTGCTTCCCGATCCAGATTATCGATGTAGAACTTCTCCCATTCGTCGTGTATGCGGAGTGTTCTTAAGAAAGATTCATACGCATTTTTATAAAGTCCGGCCATTTCCTGCTCTTGCTCCACCGTTCCTGCTTCCGCTTCTTCCAAAATCTCACTGCGGAGAGCCTCGCTTATGTCCACAATACGAATTTCCGTTCCATCCAGTACCGGATCCGCGCTCCAAGCATTTCCGTCTACGATTCCAATTCGTGCTTCCTCCAGAATAATCCCTTCAAGCCGTTCGTTATCCAGCGTTTCATGTATATAGTGCTTGGTCCAGACGTTATCTCTCCATGCTTCTGCCAACTTGCCGAGCAGCTCAGACGTTCCCGATCCACTCCGCCCGTTGATCACGAATACGGTGTCCAAGCCACTTAACACGGAGTCATACAGCGTATATAACCCCTCAGCTGTATTACCACGTGCAAAATAATGCTTAACTTGACCTGCCATTCGAATTCACGCTCCTTCATCATCCTCACTTGCTAACACTTTATGTTATGCACGCTCTCTTTTCTGTGTGAATGCCCAGCTGGCCGAAGGCTCTAAGGATAATAAAAACAACCCCTAACCATCTCCAATGGAGGTGGCAGGGGCTATTAATCTTTCTTCCAAATTACTTAGGGTTTGGCATTTTTCCAATAATTATAAGCATGCACTACATTACCGGTATAAGATGAGGAATCCTTCAGCAGATCAGGCAGCTTCGCCAATTCCCCCTCCATGTACTCCTCTCCCTCTTCAAAAAAGGTAATATGGTTTCCTTCATGGCTCTCCTTCATCTCCACAGAGATTAGGATCGGTTTGCCGAGTTCATCCGCAAAGGCGATTTCTTCCTTCGATACGCTGACAATACCATTGGAACCGTTGGCACTATCACGGAAAGCCATTAATGACACATGATCCATGCGATCGATCATCCATTTGCTAAGCGATATATCTTCGCCTGGGACCTTGTATTTATCCAACCAAACCGCGAGATCCATGCTAGCCTGCAAGCTGGAGTCCTTTTTCAGCTCCGTGACGAACGCATCCAAGTTGGATGTCCACTGTGAGATAACCCCATCGGGATCTGCTTTCCATTCTGGCAGCACATATGGCTCGATGTCCAGGTGAATGCCGTGAAAGCGCTCGTCTCCCTCGGCAGCGCGGTTATATTCTTTAACGTACTTGACCAATTTGAGCATTTTCGTCCGGTTTTCCTGCAGAGCCCAGATGGGATGGCCTCCCATGGCATGTACTTCTATTCCTGCCGCAGAGGCTTGTTTAACAAATGACCTGTAAGCACTGAATGGCTGCTGCAGATCTAGTCGGACATACAACCAGTTTAGCTTCTTTTCTTTGGCAAAATCGAGTATTTCCTGACTGTTCTGCAGTACTTCATTTGCTTCCCATATATAGGTGCCTCTGACGGTTTGATCCCGGATGACCGGATCTGCATCCGGGACCCTATCACCCGCTCCCGGGCCCGGATCCGGGTCCGGATCAGGTTTTGATCCAGGCGTCTCCCCACCCGGGTCGGAACCTTCTCCCCCGCTGTCGCCAGGCATGTTCTCCCAATTACGGAAATCATGAACGGCAAGTCCCGCAAATGATGAATATGAACTCAGTTGTCCTGATAATCTGTTCAAAGATTCATCCATCTGTTCTTTCCCGCGTCCATAAAAGCTTGTATATGCTTCACCAGGCATTTCCTTGGTGTTGACGGCCACCAGGACTTGTTTGCCCAGCCTGTCGGCAAGTTCGAGTTCATCCTGCGAAAGTGTAATGATACCATGCTCGGAATCCACTTCATTGCGGTATGCGAGCACAGTCACATGATCATAGGAATTCATCAGCCATTCGTTCAAGCTGCCTCCCTCTGAAGTTAGGGTTTGGTCAAACCAAAAAGGAATGTCGATTCCGAGTTCCAGCGAGCTGCCGGAAGTCTTGTCGAGAAAAGCCTTCAAGTTGTTCTCCCAGGATGTGATGACTGCACTCTGATCCGTCTCCCACTGGGGGAGGACATATGGTTCTATATCGAGATGGATGCCGTCGAACCGGTTTTCCTCCGGCACGCTGGCATTGTAATTGATCGTCCAATCTGCAAGTCCGAGCATTCGTTCCCGATGTTCCTCCAGTGCCCACCCAGGATCGCCCCCCAAAGCATGAACAGCGATTTTCTCCTCGTGTGCATGCTGTATAAACGTTTCATAGGTTGCATTAGGTAAATCCCGATTGATTTGCAAGTAGATTAGATTAATGCCTTCCTGCTGGGCAAAATCAAGCAGCTTTACTCCACCATCCTCGATCATTTCGGTTTGCCACACCCAGGTCGCTTTGACTCCATGCGCGGGTGACTGAAAACCCACCAGAAGCGCAGCGGCCACAAATAACAAACCTGCAAGCCATCGAGAATTTTTGACAATCATAATTTCCCTCCATTCCTATGCGAGGACTTAGGCAGCCCTCAATTCTATAAAAAGAGCCAAAATGATGTGCAGTGCTCATCTCATTTCTTTTTGATATATTGAGATTCGCGCATTTGTTTTAGCTCAATTTATATCGTAAACGGAGTTATTATAGCATTGATCTAAAAAAAAGAGATGAGCCCATGTCCTTATAGGACGGTCTCACCTCCATTTTCGAAACGCCGCACTGCACAAAAGGAACTATTCCCCATTTGGAATATTTATCCTATTCAATCGTGATAGAGAAATTATGGAAGGCTTTAGTGCCAACTGCTCAGGAGTAAAGTTACGGTTCGTAAATCATTTTGCGGGTCATCCCGCCATCGACCACCAGATGTGTCCCGGTTACGAAGGTATTGTCCGGATCTGCCAAATACAGGCAAGCCTTTGCGATATCATTCGGTCTTCCAACTCTCCCGGCAGGATGCTGCTCATGGTCCGCCGGCTTCAGGGATTCATATTGCTTCGTTTCGATCCATCCCGGACTGATACAGTTCACCCGGATTCCATCCGTACCAAGCGATACGGCCATGGCATGGGTAAGCGCCACAATGGCTCCCTTGGAGGCTGCGTAAGCTTCAGTATCCGGTTCAGACATCAGGGCACGCGTAGACGCCATATTAATAACCGCACCGGATCCGCCTTGCTTTTTCATGTAGCGTGCAGCTTCACGTGTCGCAAGAAAACAGCTTCGCACATTGGTATTTATAATATCATCCCATTCCTGAGCTGTTAGTTCATAGGGAGATTTCCAGCGGGATATACCCGCATTGTTAATCAGAACATCAATTTTACCGTATTCCTCCTCGGCAGATTTCATTAATTGCTTAATCTCTTCCTCTTGGCGGACATCACAGGGAATAAAGATCGCCTGTCCCCCTTCATTCCTGATTTCCGCCGCGGATGCGGCTCCTTGTTCTTCATTCACGTCACTCATGACCAGCAAAGCACCTTTTTCGGCAAAAGCCTTGGCTACTCCCAAACCAATGCCCTGCGCAGCTCCGGTAACGACAACAACAAGATTTTCATAAGACATTTCCATTCCTCCTTGTTCAAATCCGCTGTCTCTACTTTAAATTCACCCGGTGTCTCTAATCAAGAAACATTTACATTTCATGAATAACAGAAAGACCACATCCTGAAGGATGTGGTCAAAGATTCGGTAATAACTAGAATCGTTCATAATCGCGATAGCGGGTTGCAGACTGTACTTCCCGCGCAATACGCATATTCCGTTCAAATCCTTTGAACCGGGTTCCCTGAAACGTGAGCTTCCCGGAATCACCCTCGGCACATATCCCGTACTGCTGCCCGTCTACATTAAATTCCATGCGGTCGCCGCTCTCTACCTCGAAAGTAATAAAATATGTCGTATTCGTATGACTGGACATATGATCGTTTGGTTCATGATGGTGATGCTGCTTAATCTCCGTGCGTTTACTGACAATCCGGGAGTCCACGGTGAGAACAGGCTGTTTATTATTCCGCCCCCATTGCAACAATCCTCTGCCGGCAGACAAAACGATGATTCCAATAATGACTACAAAAAAGATCGGCATGACTTTACCGAAGAAGTCAAACATCCAAAATGACGGTTCTCCTGGCATGCTTCTCCCCCCTCTTTTGACATTGGCTAAGGCGATGGATTGATCTTAAGCGGGCATGTTCATAACATGTATATGCAGCAGGAATGACAAAAAAACCTCCACTTCGCTTTTCAGCTTGTGGAGGTTTCAGGATGAGCCGTTCAGGGTCTTACGCATGGACCTGGTCCAGCAAATAACGCGTTTCATCCTGCTCTCTGTCCAAAAGTCCTTGGGCACCCCAGCATTCCCTGCATTTCTCTTCTGTATCACAGGTACATGCATGCTCGCAGTTGTAGCAAAATTGGAGCAGGTATTCCGTCGTTTTGTCCTCTGTAACCTTTGTCATGATTCTCACTCCCGTTGTTTTTTTATGCTCTCCTTACACTCTTAGAATAGCACACCTCAAGGATGTACATTGTGATTTAATTCACATTTTATTTAAATTTTTAGGATTTTAACGTTCTATATTAACCATAAAACAGAAAAAGCGGAGAACCTGAGTTCTCCACCCTGTCATAATACACGCCACGTGACTCCGCCATCAATGGTCTGGAGCAGGCGTGAACTTTTTTGCTCATTGTTCTGAACCAGCATCCATCCTACTTTAGAGGAAGAAAACTGCAGCTTTACTACTTCAGGATACTCCTGAAGTTTATCCTTGATGATCTCGTTATCGGATACGATACCCCATGTTTTACCTTGATCCACCGTGTGGTAAAGTAAGCTTCCAATGAGTGCCCACCCTTCGGTAGGGCTGATAAAGTTGGGTCTAAGAGTCTGATTTAACCCTTCGCTTTTGGCTAGTCCAAAATTGGCAAAGTTCCAGGTAACACCGCTATCGTTCGTAAAATAACCGTTATACTTAATCGTGTCGCCTATCTTGCATCCAATCGATATCCAGCCGTTTTTGCGTTCCGTATCAAAAAATTGCGGACTGTCCGATACATAGGATACGCAGTTTTTAAATTTCTCCCTGTTAAAAAAGGAAGGGCCGGACGTCCATTTTCCCCCTCCATCCGAAGTACGGTAGAGCTTCGGTTCACCCAATTCCTGAACAGCTGCAAACCCGGTCATGGAATCTACAAAGTTGATCCCGAGCATATATCCCAAATGGGGGATTGGACTGGTTAGATTTGATTTATTCGGATTGAATTCTGTATTTTGCATCACGATCTTCCAGGCTGAGCCTCCATCATCCGTCCGATAAAGTACCTTGAGCTCTTTGCCGGGAGTAGAATCCTCGGAAGTCATCAGCCAGCCGCGTTGCGGCGAACTGAAGGTAAGAGCGGATATTTTATTCTTTTGGGGGATGGATGCGATATCCCAGGATTCTCCTCCATCGTTCGTATGAAGAATAATCGTTTCAGACATTCCAGACGGATCGCGGACTATCCAGCCGTTCATCGGGTCCGTAAAATAAATATTCTTTCCGTAACGCGGATTAGACGGAAACTGCACATTTGCCGAAGGAGAAATGTTCACCCACGTTTGACCGTTATCCTCTGTTAAATATAGCCGGAGTTCATTACGGGTAAGTCCCCAGGCAATCCCTTTCGTCTCGCTTAAGAGCTGGAAATCCGCCAATTTGGTTTGAATCTGATACTTGCCTGAATCCTTGCTGCTTTGCTTAACGGTATCCGGAGTGACCATGGTCAGAGTCTGCCCCTGATCAGCCGTAGCCTCCGCAGAATCCTGAATGGCAGGAGCCGCATCGGGCATTACGGTTTCTTCCTCACTGGAAGAGCAAGCACTCAAGAATACACTGAATAATAAAGTGATTCCTACAAGCTGTTTGTACCATTTCATTCAAGTTCCTCCTCTCCTGAGGACAGCTTGTCCCTTCAAAAGAAAACCCTCCAATTCAAATAATATAACATAATCAGGGGTTAGCGCCAGTTCAAGCCGGAGAAAGGAATGAAATGCTAAGAGAATCCGCACATAAAGTTTACATAACTTTCATTATGTTATGATAATTTATCTATATTGGATACATTGTTCAAAGCGCTATGCTTTTTCCCATACGCGATGTATATAATCAATCCGATCAACATCCATATCACAAAGCCAATCCAGGTAATAGCCTGTAAATTCATCATTAAGTACACACATGCAGCAGCGCTCAGCAGCGGCAAAAATGGCACCCATGGTACCCTAAACCCTTGTTTGACCTTGCCTGCATCGTTTCTCCTCAGAGCAATAATGCCAACGGACACCACGGCAAAAGCAAACAATGTACCGATGCTCGTCAAATTCGCCAGCTTATTCAGAGGCACGAAACCCGTCAGAAGCGCGATGAGCGTCCCGGTAACCCAAGTGCTTTGCGTTGGTGTTTGGGATTTGCCGCTTACTTTAGACAGTTTCTTTGTCAAGAGCCCATCGCGGGAAATCGCGAATAACAGACGCGTCATTCCAAACAACATAACCAGCAGCACGGTTGTCATGCCGGCAATGGCTCCTATGGATATCAGTCCGGCAAGCAGATTCTGATCCACGAATCGGAGTGCAAATGCAACCGGATCTCCGACGTTCAGTGAAGTGTAGGGCACGATTCCTGTCAACACCAACGATACGGTAATATATAGCACCGTGCAGATGGCCAGTGATGATATGATGCCGATCGGCAGATCTCGCTGGGGTCTTTTCACTTCTTCCGCGGCTGTTGCGACTGCATCAAAACCGATGTAAGCAAAAAATACCGTTGCCGCCCCGTTAACGACTCCGCCGAAGCCAAAGGGCAAAAATGGTGACCAATTCGAAGGTTTGACATAAAATGCCCCCACTCCAATAAAGAGCAATACGACAATCAATTTAACGATGACCATCACCCCGTTAAATCTTGCGGTTTCTTTGATTCCTCTGTTCAGCAAATAAGTAATCACATAAATGATGATCACGGCTGGCAAATTAATAACCGAACCTTTCGAAGCATCATAAGCTCCTGAAAGCGCAGCCGGCAGATGCAATCCGAACCCGTCTAACAACCCGTTAAAATAAGAGGACCATCCACTGGCGACGGCTGCTGCAGCTACTCCGTATTCAAGGATCAAATCCCAGCCCAGAATCCATGCGATGATTTCACCAAATGCAACATAACTATACGCGTATGCACTCCCCGATACGGGCACACTGGAAGCAAATTCCGAATAACAGATTGCCGATAGCACGCAGGTCAGCGCCGCAATCACGAATGAAATCATCAGACCCGGCCCGGCGTGGACCGCTGCTGCAACACCTGTCAGGACGAAGATTCCCGTTCCGATGATGGCCCCTACGCCCAGCGCCGTTAAATCTAATGCGCTCAGTGTTCTTCTGAGCTTTCCAGCCGTTTCATCCACGCTTTCAACCGTTTTTTTACGAAAAATATCCATGTTGTTCTCTCCTCGTTGTTGTTTCTTTTCGCTTTAAACGGTTAAAGCTATTTAGTTTATAGGGTATCCATTATGAACTCGAATGTATTTTAATGTCAATCTGCAATCGCTGGTAATCTTTCACATTCCATCATGGTTTACGCCAAAAAAGCGCCTAATTCCCCGTGAGGGTTTAGACGCTGATGTAATCGGAGTTTCAGATGACCTTCGAGAACTATTTAAATACCTTCACGCGCTGCTCAATTGCCATGAATTCTTTTTCCCCTGCGGGAGCCGTCGGTTTGCCGAATGGCATTTGGGCAATCAGCTTCCAGGATGAGGGGAGATTCCATTCCTTTTGCACCTGTTCGTCAATGAGAGGATTATAGTGCTGAAGCGAAGCCCCGAATCCTTCTTGCTCAAGCAACGTCCACACAATCAGCTGGATCATGCCTGAAGTTTGGTTGGACCAGACGGGAAAATTATCCTTATACAGTGCAAATTGATCCTGTAGGTTCTTCACGATATCCATGTCTTCAAGAAACAGTACCGTTCCATAACCGCTTTTGAACGATTCGATCTTCTGATCGGTATTTTTGAACGCTTCTTCGTTATTGACGACCTTGCGAAGCGTTTCCTTCGTAAGATCCCACAGCTTGTCATGGTTTGCCCCAAGCAGCAGAACGACGCGGGAGGTTTGTGAGTTGAAGGAAGAAGGAACGTACTTAACCGTTTCTTCAATGATTTGCTGAATACGCTCATCGGAACTAACATTTTCTTTGCTGATGCCATAAATGGAACGTCTTTGCTTAAGGGCTTCGATTACGCTGCTGTTCGACATCCGGTTACTACCTCCGTATTCTATGCGAATGATGATTTCTGAAATTAGGACCTGATCAAAGGCCACTAGCTCTTAAGCTCCCCCACTTCTTTTCAAATATGCCTTGTTGGCCTGTGTGATTTGCTTCCAGTAAAAAACGGTTCTGCAATCGCTCCGGAGAGCGAACAGAACCGTTGAATGAACATGTTTTGATTTTCTAATGAGCAAAACTTCGCGCCTTTGCGCTATCCGCTTGCTGTAGATGATAAGGAATTTCTTCATTATATACGGTCATTATGTTCGAAATACGATTTACTGCTTCACCCAGGCGGTCCGCAAGTCCATTTCCCGGATACATTCCGAGTCATCATGATCGTCATTGCCGATCAGCGGCGTAACCGGATAAAAATCCATATCGCTATCGGAATAGGTCTGAAGGAGCGAGCTTAACGAATGAAAAGCCGTGTTTTCCTCGTTCAGCCAGTCTTTAATAGCATCCTGCGGCAGAATGGCCGGCATGCGCGTTTCCTCAAAATTGCCGATGAGACGATTGGCATCCGTCATCACGAGCGTACAGGTCCGAAGGGGATCCCCCTTGTAGTCTCTCCAAATTTCATACAGCCCTGCCACGCCGAACATCTCGCGATTTTTCAACACGACGCGCACCGGATGCATTTTCTTGCCTTCTTTTTTCCAATAGTATAGCCCGTTGCACGGAATGACGCAGCGCTGCCGTTCAATCATTTTCCGGTAGGACGGGTTCTCTTTGACAGTCTGCAGGTCGGCATTGACCGCATCCTTTCCCCAGTAGGGAATGAATCCCCAGCGGAACTCATCCAGCACCCGCTCGCCGTTCTGCTGAAGCAATACCGGAGCCGATTGGGTCGGACTGATATTGTAACGGTTCTTGTAATAGTACATCACACGGTCAACTTGAAAATGCTCCAGCACGACCGGCAGGTCGGCCGTCATTGAATAACGCTGGCACATGCAGCATCACCCTCCTCTATGTGACGTTAATGTTCGCTTAAAGGAGGAAAATTATGCATAGCTGGCCCTATTCTGCTTCTTCTTCCGGTTATTCCTCGGTTTCTTATTCCATCTTTGCGCTTGGCAATCCGGGAGAATTCTCCGTCGAGAAACTTTTTGATCTGGCTGCTCATATATTCTTCTTCATCCAAGGTCTGATGATGCTTATAAGACTTGTCTGCACCCTTTGTTGAGATAAAGTAGGTAAATTAGAACGGAAGAATAACCTCAAGCCGTGATATCGCCTCTTCCTTCTCCCGGCTCGTCACGTGCGTATAAACCGTTGTGGTCTGAATCGACGAATGGCCGAGCAGTTCCTGCACCGTTCGAAGATCCGCGCCCTTGCGAAGCAGCATGGTAGCAAAAGAATGGCGGAGCTTATGGCTGGAATACGGCAGTCGCTGACGCTCCGGCAAATCCGATTGATAGCGATCAAACGTGTCCGCGGCGATTTGCTGGATGTTGCGAATAGACAAACGTTGTCCTTTTTGCGATATGAAAAACGCATCTTCCTTTTTGCGCCAAGGCGTGATCCGCTCATCGATGGCCCGCTCCAGCATGACGCCTACCGCTGTCGGTACCGGAAGCGTTCGCCACTTCCTGCCTTTGCCGAACACATCAAGCGTGTGCCGCTCCCGATTATAATCAGTCAGGTTCAACGTATGAACCTCCCCAACGCGAAGACCCATATAAGCCATCAGTAAAAAAACGGCCAGATTCCTTGATCGATATTTTCCTTCTACGCTTTCAAGAAAGCGAGGCAGTTGATTCTCATCCAAATACACGGGTGTGCGGTTCTTTTCCGTCTTGGATTTCTTAATGCCCGCTGCCGGATTGGCATTCGCCATTTCGAGCTCGATCAATGCCTTAAAAAAACAATTCACCGCCGCATGCTTCCGGTTCCGCGTTGTATCACTCACCCCCTGCTCCCTGACAGAAGACAAGTAAGACATGACATGGATCTTTTTGACTTGTTCCAATCTTTTGTCTCCGATCGATACCAGAAACTGCTGCACATCCCCGAGATAGGATTTTTGCGTATACGACGTAAACCCCGCATCCTTCATCCAGATTAAAAAAGCATCCGTGTACTCCTCAAAGTTGTCATTCATTTCTTTCAAGCTGGAATTCCCTCCCCGAAAACAGAATATACCGTATAAATAGACATCCATATCTCAACACACATTTTTTACGATATATAACAATAATTAGGATGAATTGCCCATCATCAGGGCTGTATAACTCGACATAAAGGACCAAAAAAATCGTTTAGAATGAAAACTGCGCATAATTTATGTTATGCGCAGTTTTTTAAGGTGTTTTTATTGTAACACAATCGCCCATCTCTTGGAAAAAAAGAAGTGCCTGAATACTCGTTCTCTTGCCAGAGTCGTTACAGAATAAGAGAATGTATCACCTATAAAATAATTTTATAACAAACTTTTCGTAAGTTGATTGACAAAGCATACTAACTGTTATTATTATGATTACAGCAACCTACTTAATCATGAGATTCGTCGAGGAGGAAATTACGATGTCCAAATTAAATATCGGCATTATCCTGGGTAGCACCCGCCAAGGTCGCTTGAGCCCACAAGTCGGTGAATGGGTGAAACAAATCGCCGATGCGCGCGGAGACGCGAATTATGAAATCGTAGATATCGCCGAGTATAAACTTCCGCTATTCGGAGAATCCGATGCTACAGAACAGGCGACAGCTTGGAATACCAAACTTGCAGGTTTGGACGGTTTCGTATTCATCGTGCAAGAGTACAACCACAGCATCACCGCTTCCCTCAAAAACGCACTGGATTACGCGCGTGACGCCTGGAACAATAAAGCTGCCGGGATCGTAAGCTATGGTTCAGTAGGTGGTGCACGTGCCGCAGAGCATCTGCGCGGTATTTTGGGAGAATTGTCCGTTGCGGACGTCCGCGTTCATCCAGCGCTATCGTTGTTCACTGATTTTGAGAACGGCACGGTTTTCAAGCCGGCGGATCTTCATCTCATCAATATTAATGGAATGCTTGACCAAGTACTCGCTTGGAGCGGTGCTTTGAAAGTCCTTCGCTAAGATTCGAATAAGAGCTGCCTTGATCGTCATGTTCATGACGTTCGGGCGGCTCTTTTTTCATTTAGATTTATAAATTTCCGGGATCCCGGCCAAGTATCTGAGTGGACTTCGGGGTATTGCCCCTTTGAGGGATTGCTTTTTGTTCCGATAATTGTATCCATTCGTGGGAATAACTATAGGGAGATAAGGAGGGCATCATATGGAATCGGAAGAGCAATGCAAAGATCTAACTCCGCAAATGCATGAAATCAAAACGCGGCTGGTAAGCATATCCAAGGATGTCCATACTTTAATCTCCTCCTTGGATCAAGAAGACATCGATATTCTAAAGGATCTTAAAGCACTTTCGAAAAAAGTGACGGATATGGCAAATGTGGCGTCTACATATCATTTAAATCGCTTACTGGCTCCCTACACCAATAAATGCAATGTCATTTTCAGCGCCGTACGGCAGTTAAGCTCCAAACGTAAAGGTGCACTGATCGTCATTCAAAGGCAAGATCCGATTGAGGATCTGATCACGAAAGGCATCCCCCTTTCCGCAGAAATTTCAAGCTTGCTATTGGACTCCATTTTTCATGTGGGCACCCCACTCCATGATGGAGCGGTTCTGATTCAGAATGATATCATTTATTCGGCAGCGAACATTCTCCCGCTCACTCGCAAAACCTATAAGCATGTTAAATTAGGAACCCGTCATCGTGCGGCCATCGGTTTATCAGAGAAATCGGATGCATTAATTTTTGTCGTATCCGAAGAGACAGGCAAAGAATCCTTTGCGTACCATGGGTCGATTTATACTTTTCAAGTTCCAACATGAATCCTATCCCAACAGGAAACTACCATGCTTTTAGGAGTGATATTCAAGAATGGATAAAAATTACTGTACCGGAGATTATCCATTGTTACGAAACGATCTGACGGACAAGCTTGCGCATATCTCAACCATCCTGGAACAGGATATCGCTACGCTGGAACAAAATGAAATTCAAATTTTGAATGATATCGAGGAGATTTCCAAAGGTTTGTCTGAACTCGAATCCATCACTTCCACTTATTTTTTGAACTGCCTGTTAGCCGAATATTCGGATCATAGCAAGGAGATCTCCCGTTCGATACATAAGATGAGTTTGAAAGGTCAACAAGCGCTGATCGTGATTGAAAAAAACGATCCTGTAGCCCCTCTGATCAAAGACGGGACGCCCATAAACGCCAAAATTTCAAGCCAACTGATCGAGTCCATCTTTCATCCGGAAAGCCCACTATCTCAGGGAGCGATACTCATTCAATCCGACATGGTGGTGTCCGCATCGAATGTGCTGCCGGTATCAAGCCAAATCTTTTGGGATCGCTTCTTCGATATTCGCGAGCTTTCGGCCCTTGGACTATCAGAACTGTGCGATGCGTTAATTTTGCTCATTTCCAAAGACAAATCGACGTTGTTTTGTTTGAATGGAACTATGTTTCCTTTTTCAACGAACTCCCTTTAAAGCGTAATGCCTCTTCCCCATCCAGTCGTGTGCACCATAGAAATCCGATGAGAAATCCCGATTATGTTACCTGTCCAGTCCGTTTATCCGGCTGGGCTTATTTTGTTTTCATTTCATCCTATGTTCATTTACTCATACCGAAGACCATGCGAGATTTCAGTTAGCCGACTCTCATCTACGACCTGGATGGCATCCCCTACCTTGCGGATGAGGCCTTGATCTGACAGTTTCAGAATAACCCGGTTTAAATGCCTGGAGGTCGTGCCGATTAAATCCGCGATCTCCTGAGTGTTGTTCGTCCGGATTTCTTTGCCGAATTCATTTTCCTCCTGCAGGGTGGTCAGCAAATAACTCGCAAAGCGGTTTTCGACTGAGGCTAATAAATTCACGCGGGAAGCCGTTGTGCAGGTCTGAAGTTTATAGGTGACATGTGTAAGCAATGACATCAAAAACTTCGGGTCACCGATAAGATGATCATATATGTAAGTAAAGGGAATTGCGACGCAATAGACGCGCTCGACGGCTTCAACCTGCGATTGTACCGTGACTTTTTGAATGAGCTCAATATCGCCCATAATCGCAAAGGGCTCGCAAAAAAGGAGCAGCAGCGCTTTACCTGTTTGCACGCTGGATGAGATTTTCACCTTACCTTCCACGAGAAACAAGATGGCATCCATCCGCTCTCCTTCTTGGAGTATAAGCTCATCTTGCTCATAACATCGGAGTTCAAAAGGGATGCCGTTTGGAGAAGTAAATAGACTCATCATATCGAATTGCTGTATTTGGGTTTGCAGGAGATCGGTGTCGCGAATCATTTTCATGTCATTTCTATCCTTTCAGGACATCTGTCCTTTGCTTTGATCGGGAAGCCGCTTATGATGAAATCAAAAACAGCAAGGAAGTGCCATATGAAATTCGTATTTGATCTAGACGGAACGATTTGTTTTCGAGGGCAACCACTGAGTCAAGTCATCGTACAAGCGCTCGACAAGCTGACGCACCAGGGGCATGAGGTTATTTTTGCTTCTGCTCGCCCGATCCGTGACCTGCTCCCTGTCCTCCCTTTGCATATGCATACTTATCCAATGATCGGAGGAAATGGTGCCTTCGTAGCTAAAGACAAGAATATCATTTCAACCGTTCATTTTGAAGAAGAAGTGAAGAACCATATCCTCTCAATCATTGAGTCCCATAGCCTCAACTATTTGATCGACAGCGAATGGGACTACGCCTTTACCGGATGTGAAGACCATCCCATCAGGCGTAATGTCGATCCGGAGAAGCGGGCAAGACGGATTCCTTTGGCTGCCATGAACATCATCGTAAAGATCGTGTTGCTCGAGATTCCCGATTACCATTTGATTATGGATAAGCTCTCCCTTTTACCTGTTGTCGTGCATGAGCATGGAAATGAAGGCATTTTGGACATCAGTCCTATGGGGGTTGATAAATGGAGCGGACTAATGAAGCTGGGACTTGAAGATCAAACCTATATTGCCTTTGGCAATGATGCGAATGACATTACCATGTTTCAGCATGCCCATGCATCTGTCATGATCGGCTATCATCAGGATCTTGAGCATTTTGCAACGGAGCTGATACCGGCTGATGAATGTCTTATTTCTGAGAGGCTGTTGGCTTTTTTGTGACCACAATGAATCATATTCCCTGCATCCGAATTGCGGTGCCATCCATGATACGATATATTAAAACTACTTACTTTAGATCGAAGGAGATAGACAGGATTATGACTGTATACGCCGCCCTGCTCCGGGGCATCAATGTCGGAGGACATAACAAGATCAAGATGGCTGAATTGCGTGAAATTCTGGAAGCCGCCGGTTGCAAGCAAGTACAAACCTACATCCAAAGCGGAAATGTCGTATTAACTTCTGATCTCGACGCTCCTTCCCTGCAACGACTAATCGAAACGGAGATTCAGAACGCTTTTGGACTCAACATTCCCGTCGTGATTCGCAGTTCTTCGGATTTCGAAGCGATCATGCGTCAGTGTCCCTATGACGAAGCCGGACTGCAGGAAGGGGAATCCATCCATGTGTCAATGCTCTCGGGCATTCCCCAGGAAGCGGGTCTCCATCGATTGGCAGCAACGGAACGCGGTGACGATGAATACCAGATCATTGGCTCTGATGTACATCTCCTTTTCCGCAAAAGCATTCGCGATTCCAAGCTTGCCGTCAATTTGGCTAAACTCGGCATTCCCGGCACCGTGCGCAACTGGAACACGATGAAGAAGCTGTCGGATATGATCTCGAAGACGGAAAGTTAATGGTAAAACAGCGAAAGCGTCCGGAGTTACTTGCTCCCATCCCCACTTTATTGCCGCAAGAAGACGACATAGAGCACAATGGATTCGAATGAAAAAAGACGAACTGGATGCTTCGATCCGGTTCGTCTTTTTGTAGTTCCATTTTCATTGGGATGTCGCTTCCGTCATCCCTTCGTCCCGCCTTGCATGCTGAACCCCTTGGACATAAACCGTTGCGACAGGATATAGAGCACAATGGAAGGTAACGCGTACATCACGGAGAACGCAGCGAGTTTGCCGTAATCAACCATGCCATATTGTCCAAAGTATTGGTATAGCTTTAAGGATGCCGGGAACTTCTCGGGAGTTTGCAGCAAAATGTAGGGAACGAAGAAGTTGCCCCAGCTGCCGGAAAACGTAAAGATGGCCACCGTACATATTCCCGGAACCATCAGCGGTGCAATGATTTTGCGGATGCCGGCTAAGACCGAGGCCCCATCCACCCACGCAGCTTCCTCCAAATCTCCTGGAACGGAATCCATGAAATTCTTGAGCATCCAGATCCCGTACGGCATGGATGATGCGACATAAAAGAGAACCACGCCCACATTGTTATCATACAGTTTCAGACTGAGGAACAGCTGATATACAGGTACCATAACGGCTGTGATGGGCAGAGAAGTCATAAACAGAATCGTCAGCATAAACGGCTTCTTGTACTTAAGCTGATAACGGGATAGCGGATAGGCTGCCAAAAGCGCCAGCAGGACCACAATGACAGCTTGGCCCAAAGACATCAGCAGACCGATGACAAAAGCACGCTGGTTCTCATGGCTGGTCAGTACATCCACGTAGTTCCCAGCCGTGATCTGCTTGGGCATTTTTAGCGATTGCATCGCATTGGGATCCACAGATGCCACAAGCACCCACAAGAGCGGCAGCAGAAAACAGATCCCGATGAACGATAAAATGATGTAAGGAAGGATTCGGTATATGAGCTTGCGCTGATTCGTATTCATACGAAATCTCCTTTATGCATAAAAAATTGAATGAAAGAATCATTCAGCTTTAATTCATTTAGCATGAATTCATTTTATGTAATTACTCTTTTAACGAACGGATATAGAACAGACTGAGAATGATCCCGATCAGCAGCAGGAGCAGCGAGATTGCAGTTCCATAACCGAGCTGAAAGTTGACGAATGCCTGGTTATACATGAAGATCGGCAAAGTCGTCGTCGAAGTTCCCGGCCCGCCTCCTGTCATCGCATAGATGAGTCCGAATACGCCAAGCGTCTGCAGGGTGACAAGCATCATGTTCGTTGTGATCGTTTCTTTGATGTAAGGAATCGTGATACGGAACAGGATTTGAAGCCGCGATGCTCCATCCACAACCGCCGCTTCTTCGATTTCATTCGGGACATCATCCAGCGCCGCCTGGAAGACCAGCATGGAGAATGCTGTGCCATGCCAGATGTTACCGACGATAACCGTCAGCATCGGGACGGTAAACAGCCAAGTGACTTCCGATATGCCGAAAAAAGAGATGATGGCATTCAAGGTTCCTTCATCGCCGAAAAAACTGTACAAGCATAAAGCGCACACGATTTCCGGCGTTACCCATCCAGCCAGCACGACAGTACCAATGATGCGACGGAACACTTTGCTCTTGTGTTTCATGAGCAGCGCAATCAAGAAACCCAGCACCTGCTGCCCGATGACAGCCGACCCAATGAGGAAGACAAGGGTATTCCAAATACTGATGCGAACCGTGGGATCCTGAAACATCCGGATGTAATTATCGAATCCGATAAATTTCAATTGCTTGGCGGCTTCCCCCGTCAGAGCAAGATTAGTAAAGGAATAGAAAAACGTAAGGAGAATCGGATAGATAAAGAACAACAGCATAATGGCGATGGATGGGAGCAGAAAATAGAGCCATGTATAGCTTTTTCTTTTGATATGTGGCGTTGATACTGAAAGTCCGCCCATGGATGTCTCTCCTTTCTTTCTTCTATGACTGAGAACACCGCATGCCCGCGCTTCGCACCGATGACGGGCAAGCGCGGGCATGCAGCCAATATTATTTTTCCAGCGTTTTATCCTGACCGACGATACGGGTTACATCCTGCGCGTATTTCTTCGCCGCGTCCGCTGCCGACGTGCCGGAAGCGACCGATTCGACCATCGTTTGGATTTGTGTTGAAACTTCTGGGTATTTGTCTTGTGCCGGTCTGAATTCGGCGTTTTTCAAATATTCCGTCGAAATTTCGTTGAACGGCATTTTGGTGTATTCCGGATCTTTGGCTACATCCGCCCGGACGGTAATATTGCCGGAGGCAATGACGAGTTTTTCCGTGTTCTCTTTGTTCAATGCGAATTGAATAAAGTCCCATGCTTCATCCTTATGCTGAGCATTCGCCGGAATGGACAACGCCCATCCTCCTGCGAGCGTAATGGAGCCCGGAGCCTGACCTTTGCTCGTCGGCATCGGTGCAAAACCAAGCACATCCTTGTATTCAGGCCATGGCGCTGTGCCGTTATCCAAATAGTTGCCTTGAATCCATGAACCGTCCAGCGAGATTGCGAGCTTGCCTTTTGGCAGATATTCGCGCGTTGCCGTATTCCCTGCCTGACCATTCAGTACTTTGGAGAGTGGCGGACCCAGTTTCTCCTTCGCAATGGTCTCGATGAAAGTCAGCGCATCATTGATGCCTTGACTTTTGGTGATCCATTTGCCGCTTGCGTCATCATACAAGCGCTCACCTGTACCATAGAGCAGCATTTCATAAGTCTGCATAGATGTGGCTTCACCGGTTGCTTTGCCAAGGTTCATCCAGATCGGTACAACATCTTTGCCCGCTTTTTCTTTAATCGTTCTGGCTGCGGCAAGGACTTCATCCCAGGATTTCGGCTGCCAATCTTCCGGAAGGCCTACTTTCTTAAAGATATCTTTGTTGTACCATAGACCTCTTGAATCGGTGTTATAAGGTACGCCATATACCTTGCCATCACTTGCAGTAACGCCTTTTTTCATCGCTTCGATAAACGAGCCGTTCGTCCAGTCCCCCCAGCCTTTCAAGCGCTCATCCAGCGGTTCTAGGAAACCGGCACTCGCATCCGAATTGAGCATGAACGTATCCTCAGTTACGATATCCGGCGCGGTATCTTTGGATTTAAGAGCCAAAGCAATTTTGGCAAAATAATCGCCTTCCGATGCCTGAATCGGAGTTGGTTTAATCTCTACATCCTTATTCGGATATTGAGATGCGACATCTTTGATCCACTTGTACAGCGGTACTTTTTCCCCTGTTCCGTCATCGCGGTAGGTAATCGTAATCGTTTTCTTGGCCGTCTCCGTTGTGCCTTTGTCACCGTTGTCTTTGGATGGAGCGGGCTCATTTCCTGTGTCCTTCGGAGTTGAACCCGAATCTGTACCTGAACCTGAACTTGAGCTCGAGCACCCGACAGTCATCGCCAGCAACAATGCCGATGACATCAGCGCCCATTTTCTTTTGGCATGTTTCATCTTTAACCCTCCTTCGTTCGAAACCGTTTCCACAACTAATCCTTATTTCGCTTCATTCGCAAATATTCAATAATCCTTCAAAACTTGAAAGAGTCAAAATAATCGCTGGTATATTTGCAAAATCCTTACATTGGAAACACGAAACTTCCTGTTGGAACGATATACCGAACCAAAGACGCGGCAGATGATCTCTTACAATGTAGCGTTAGACTGTATCAAAGGCTTTAGCTGAAATTATTGATAGAAGATGAAATACAAAAAAATGAGAATACACTCTCTCAAAATATAGGTTCAATTTAAATACTTATGACGAAAAAGATAGATTTTACGTTCCTTTTCCCCTTCTCCCCCATGTCCAGAAGACTACATTTTCACACTTACTGAACCCAGCCATATGAAGTTAAGAACATGTACGAACATTTTCTTGCAGGAAAACGTTGTTTGCAGTCATTTTCCAACACATGGAATTGTCAGCAATCGACAGATGTAGTTCTTTCAGACTGTCAGTCTTCAGTCTCATAGCACCGGAATGTAAAAAATGTAAAATAAAAGTGTATTTTACTAGTGTTCAATTAATGTAATGCAAAGGGGGACCGCATTGTCTGAGGATACTCAATTAAAGGAGGATATGATTTGAGTAAACGACCATCGAAAATCCGTGCTTACTCCACCCTATTCCTAAGCACATTACTTGCTGTCGGCATCACTTATCCGAATGCTGCATCTGCTTCATCCATCAAGCTTCCGCATAACGCGAAAATCCAACTGGATTCGCTGTTAAAACAAGGCAACCTGCAAAAGAGTTTAATCAATCATGCAGAGGTATCCGATCTAAAAGCACTAATCGGTTCCGAAAAACCGCAAAACTACGTGGAGGAAACGGACAGCAATGAGCCCATCACCGTCATCGTTCAGCTCAAAAATGACCCTATCAAAGTATATGAGGCCAAGCCATCCGTAAGATCCCGTTCGTCCGTGAGCACCTACAACAGTATATTGAATCAAGAGCATCAGTCATTCAAAAGCGCCGCCCTATCCAAAACTGGGGCCAAATTCAAGCGTGAATACTCCAAAGTTTTCAACGGGTATTCCGTTACTCTGCCTGCCAACCAGGTTGACACTCTTCTGACTTTGCCAGGCGTAAAGGCTATATTCCCGAATGAGGAAGTTCATGCTCTGCCCATAGCCGACGGACATGAATTCAATCCCAACATGGATGAAAGTGCACCGCTGATAGGCGCTGGCGACATGTGGAACTCTGGTTATGATGGAAAAGGTATCAAAGTTGGGGTCATTGACACTGGTATTGATTATGAGCATCCCAGCTTGAAGGATGCATACAAGGGCGGATACGATTTCGTGGATAATGATCCGGATCCGATGGAGACCAAGCCTGACGCTACCAAACCTCCAAAAGGTACGACTACATACGACACATACCATGGTACTCATGTCTCGGGCACGGTAGCTGGACGAGGAGATCCTGAGCATCCGGATGCAGGCAAAGGCTGGGTACGGGGCGTCGCTCCTGCTTCCGACCTCTACGTTTACCGCGTGCTTGGTCCATACGGCAGCGGCAGCAGCGAGAATGTCATCGCAGGCATCGAGAAAGCTGTGACGGATGGCATGGACGTGATCAATCTGTCGCTTGGATCAGATCTGAACAATTCGTATTCACCTGATGCGATCGCAGTGGACAATGCTGCACTCGCCGGCGTAACGGTCGTCTTATCGAACGGTAACGAAGGACCGGAAGCTGAAACCGTAGGCAGTCCGGC
This sequence comes from Paenibacillus dendrobii, assembly GCF_009807035.1. Classification (GTDB taxonomy): domain Bacteria; phylum Bacillota; class Bacilli; order Paenibacillales; family Paenibacillaceae; genus Paenibacillus_AQ; species Paenibacillus_AQ dendrobii. Next base: position 413,670 of record NZ_WUBI01000001.1, on the reverse strand, counting down.
CGCGGCACAGCTCGCCATTTCCGTCGGAGCATCCACTCCGCCGCTGCAAACTCCGATCTTCAATTCCAACAGTCTGGGCGTCATCTATGCTCAGCTTGCAGCAACGTCTTCGAAACTGGATCAAGTCGATGAAGATCTAGAACTCGTATTTGCGAACCTCGGCGACGTTAAAGATTATGCAGGTCTTGATGTCACCGGGAAAACCGTTCTGGTATCCCGCGGTGATATTACCTTCGCAGCCAAGGCCGAGAACGCCGCAAAAAATGGCGCCAAAGCAGTGATCATTTACAATAACAAGCCGGGAGAAATCGGAGGCGCTACCATTGAGGGTGCCACGCAGTCTGTCCCAACTTACACGATAGACCAGGAAAGCGGTCTCCGGCTTAAAGACGAAGTACTAAAAGGAAATAATCACGTAACCTTTAATTACAAGAAGGAGCAGGATCTGCTGGCTGACCTTAGTTCTAGAGGTCCTTCTCTTCCGAATTACAGCATCAAGCCGGATATCTCAGCTCCGGGCGTAGGTATCAAATCCTCCATTCCGGCGTTCAACCTGGGTGGAGATTATACCAATGCTTATGAGGAATTGCAGGGAACTTCCATGGCCGCTCCTCATATCTCCGGTTCTGCAGCCCTATTGCTCGAAAAAACCCGCAAAGAAGGACTGGCGCTCAAGCCGGATCAGATCAAGTCCTTATTAACGAACAATGCGCTGCTGATGAAAGACCGTCAAGGCAAGCAATACAATGTAAATGAGCAGGGTGCCGGCCGCGTAGACTTGAAAAGTTCAGCCGCAGCGCAGGCGATCGTCAAGGTTCAAGAAGATCTCCCGGTTCAGCTTCAGGATGAAACACATCTAACCTCATATTCCGGAAGCTTGTCCTTTGGCCAGTTGGGTGCTGGCACAACGACAACAAGGCAGTTAAGCATCGACAACATCGCGCACGTGGATCAGCGTTATGGCGTATACGTGAATTGGAGCAGCAGCAGTACTTTATCTCTGATTCCGGACAATTGCGATATTCATATTCAAGCTGACCAAGCATCTGCAAGCTTATCCGTTACGCTTACGATTCCGGAAGGAACTGCCGAAGGCATGTATGACGGACAGCTTGAATTCACGCAAATGAAGACGGGTCATAAACTGCATGTTCCTTTTAGTGTGTTTGTAGGTGAGAAATATACCCGGGATGACATTACGAACCTGGAGCTTGATCCGGAGTATCTCTCTACGACTGAAGATGGACATGGTGCGACAATCTATTATGCCCTGAATAAAAAACTTGAAGATTATGCATTCTTTGTTTTTGGTGTCGATGCTGCAGGTAATCTGATTGAAGATCCTGTCGGTTATATCCATAATGATGATTTCCCAACATCGCTGGCTCCCTTCTATTATTCATTTGATTGGGATGGATCGGTGTACACGGGAAATGAAACCAAAGAAAAATTGAACCCTGAAGGAACCTATGTCTTGATTCCACTGGTCTTTGAATCGGATGAGGACGAAGGTACACTATTGGTGGATTCTCATAATATCTTCCTGGTAGATAACACCGCTCCTGAAGCGACGCTTCCGGAGGATGTAATCGTGAACCCGGACAAACCAAATGTGGCTGTGCTGAGTGGCAGTATTGAGGGTGATATGCTGATTGATGAGTTGTACGATGGCACCAATCTGCAGAATCTGATTCATGTCAAAGCCAAAGCCGGTTTGGACACGGATAAAGAACTTACCGAATACACGGGTACCATTGACGCTACAGGCGACTTCAGCGTAGAAATCCCCCTGAAAGCAGGCTTGAATAAAATTCAGTTATTCGTATACGATGATGCGGGCAACGGCTTGTCTCAACCTGCAAAAACTTACGAATACAATACTGAAAAGGCTCCCGTCGGGCAGCCGACAGCAGTCGGACTCAAGACGGACTCTGGTACAGTGAATGTATCCGATCCGATCAAGGTCAGCGTTGAGTTTGATGGACAAAATGCCGTCAAGTCCATGGATGTCGACGTGGAATATGATGGCAAGCTCACAGCCGGCATTCCTGTTCCAGTTCTGGAAGGTGCAGAAATCGAATCCGCAGATGCAAAGATAGTCCCGCAGAACGATTCCAATCCAGAACATAAGATCGTTCATTATGGATTTAATTTCACTAACCCGGTTGCAGCAGGCACTCTCGCCAACCTGTCATTCAATGCTGCAGAAGCCGGTACTTATTCCTTTAACATTGCGCATGTTGAATTGAAAGATGCTGAAGATAAGGAAATCGCGTCTAACGTATCCGAGAGTATTACAGTAGAAGTCACGGCTGCGAATGACGGAGGTGGTTCCGAGAATCCTCCTGCCGAAACTCAACCAAATCCAGAATCGCCAACGACAGATCCTTCAGATTCTTCCGCTGATTCAGGACAAGACCCTGCCTCATCTTCGGACGAAAGTCAGGAACCAACTCCTGGAACTGAACCTGCTCCGGTGGCAGACCAGGTTTCCGCTTCATATTTTGTGAAAACGGCCAAGCTGATGGCAAGCTCCAATGAAGAACTTTCTGCCGTGACATCTGTTTCGCCGCCACTCAGTCCTTGCCCTGTACCGAAACCTGATCCGGGGACTGATCCTGGCACGAATCCGGGGAACGGCTCTGGAGGCGGATCGGCTGGCAGTGGTGGGTCTGCTGCTGCACCGGCTCCTCAAGGCGATAAGCTGAAAGCCGGAACTTTAAGCGAAAAAGGAACTGGCGATCAGAAGTCGGCCGTTCTGAATATTGATTCTTCATATGTCACAGCCCAATTGAGCAACGGAAACAACCAAAATATTACGTTGGATATCAGTGACGTCGCTGTGGAAACCTATCACCCGCTGAACGTTCAGCTAAGCAATGCTTTGACGGATCAGTTGTTGAAAGCCAATAAGCCTCTTATTATTCGGGGTAAGGGATTTGAAATTTCCATTCCAGCTAATGACGTGAAGAGTTTCGTGACCAAAGACGGACTGATTGTGGGCATCCGTTATGTCAGTGCACCAACAGGTACGCCGCAAGCACCAACTGGCGGAAGCGTTAATTTCGTATCCGGGGCTTTGACAATCAACGAACCGGCAGCTGCGCTCGTATCTCCGGTGACGATTACTCTTGCACTCGATCCAGCCAAAATAAAAAACCGGAGTAAAGTGGGTATCTTTGCGCATAACAATGAGAACACCTGGAGCTACCTCACCGCAGGTAACACTAAACCTGGAGTGGCTGGGTTCCTAGTAAACAAGCTTGGTACATTTAGTGCGGCTGAGGTTTCCAAGTCCTTTGCTGACATCGCTAATCACTGGGCTAAAAATGAGATTGAAGTCATTGCCTCCCACTATTTGGCTAACGGCAAGGACTCGTCAGACATGTACAAGCCAAATGATCAAGTGACCCAAGCTGAATTCCTTACTTTGCTGGATCGCCTGCTCGGAACAGGGAAAACCTGGAGCGAGCGTGCGGCAGAAGCCAATTCCAGCCACGCCTTGACTCGTGAAGAGCTCGCTGTTCTTCTAGCCAATGCACTGGGCGCTGATGTAACCGGCACAGAAGCAACTTTTTCATTTAAAGATCAGGATCGTATCCAAGCAGCTGCCGTCAAAGCTGTCTCGTATGCTGTACAAAAAGGCTATCTGAAAGGGAATCCGGATCACACCTTCAATCCGAAAGGCAAATTAACCCGTGCAGAAGCCGGTGTCATCCTGTACCGCATTCTTCAAGACCTTCAATCCAAGTAAAAAAGATAGTTAGTAAAAAGCAGCAGGCAACCCGGAGTGAATTCTCCGGTTCGCCTGCTGCTTTGGTTATTCATGGCATTTGTTTCTCCCGTTCTCTACTTCTTATCCACCTGCAGCAGCGTAATCTGCTTCAGTGCATACGTATCCTGAATCCGCTCCTCCTTGATGACCCCCAGCTTAATCAGTCCGGCAATCTTCGAAGGATCGGATTTGGACAGCATACGCCACAGCTCCAGATCTGGCAGTGCTTCATACAGCTTGAGATCGTCATATTCCTTTCGGGACTGCGAAACGAGCTTTACCCGGTAAGGGCCTGCAGCAAATTCCGAAGTTTCCTTTTCATCGCAAAAGGCCATGATTTGATCCCGAAGCTCCTTGAGCTCTTGCTCGGTCTCCTTCTGCTGCTGTTTCAGCTGATAGTATCTTTTAACAATCTTGTCCATGTCTCCATCACGCTCCCCTCTTCTACATCTATATGCAGAATAAGGCTCGAAATAGGACTTGAGATGACGTAAGAATAACGGCTATTTCGCTCCATTCAATGACAAGTACGGTATCTGTTTGATCCGCCTCAACGCAGTGCCTCGCTCCAACCTTGGAGCTGCTTCTCCACTTCCCTCATAATCACAAATCGGGATTGTCGGAAAACTTCTCTTCCTTCTGCAAATAGAAGCAGCGTCGGTGCCGTAAAGACGAGATACTCACCGGACACTTCCGGCGCGTCTTCCATCCGGATGTACATGCCTTGCACGCCGGGAAAAGACGGTAACAATTCATCCAGCTTCGCCTTAACACTGTCGCATACACCGCATTGCTCCGTTTTGATCATCAGCAAAGACAGCGACCCTTGCTGAATCAAGCCATTGATTTCTTCCAGACTGGTTACTTGCTGCAAAACAAGCACCTTCTTTCTTTTGTATCGGCACAAAATACCCTATGTGGTATTCTCCGAGTGTACGCGTCCATGTCAACTTTGTCAATGAAATTAGTTTACATAACTATTATTACGTATCCTTAAAGATGCCTTTTTCGATAAATGGGTGATTAGACACGAATATAGTTTGGATTCATGTGCATGAATTAGGTAGAACAAATATGTTTTACTATTATGAATTTTTCATATGATGATATTTTTACATATTATTTCAGTTTTAGCCTTTTGCTAAGGAACGGTTCTAGATTTCGTCCATTTTACTGACGTTCTTGTATACGATATGGCCATTAATCACAGTCATTTGCACCACATCTTCGAGAAGTATATCCGGCCCTTCTCTGAATGGATCCTGTTTCAATACGGTAAAGTCCGCTGCATAGCCTGCCTCAAGGATTCCTCGATCGGATTCGTGGACGCTGGCATATGCGCTTCCTTTGGTATACAAAGAAATGGCTTCGTACATGCTGAGACGCTCATCTTCCCCATAGACCCTTTCATGCTGTGGTTTGGTTCTAGTTACCGCCGCATGAATACCTTCGAGCGGAGAGACCTTCTCGATTGGTGCGTCAGACCCGCCCGCGCAAGGAATGCCTTGCTCAATCAAAGATTTCCATGCATAGATCAGCAGGTTTCCGGGCTCTCCAATCCGGTCCATTACCCAAGGGAAATCCGAAGCTACAAAGCTCGGCTGAATATCCGTAATGACCGGCAGCCGTTTCATTTGTTCTACTAGCTCCGACCGCAAAATTTGCCCATGGATCAGACGGTCTCTCTTCCCTTCCGGACATGGATGCTTTTCAAGGTAATGAAGCACCATCTCCGCTGCTCCATCTCCGATCGCATGTGTCGCCACGGCCATCCCCTGCTTTCTTGCCCGTATAACTAACTGCTCCAGCTCCTCGTTGCTGTGAACTGCAACACCTGAAGTGCTTGGATCATCAGCGTATGGCCGACTGAGCCATGCCGTTCTGCCCCCAAGTGCCCCATCTGCAAACAGCTTCATCGCTCCGAATTCGAGCATGGGCGACTCCTTGCCCTTTCCTTTCTGCGCGTTCAACCATTCATCAAGCGCTAAGTGATGGACCAGAAGATGTGCTCTAAAATGCTTTTGGTTCTGGTGGATCACGGTATCAAAAGCATTCATCGTTCGAATGCAGCTCCCGTAATAGCTTAGATCCTCCGTATGGCAGCCGGTTAAGCCTTTGGACCAGCAATCTTCTATGGCCGCGGTCAATGCTGTTACCAGATATTCCTCGGTCACGCCAGGTACAGCAGATAGTACCAGCTCCTGGGCCAACTCTTTGAATATTCCATTCAGCTTTCCGTCCGCGTTTCTGCCCACCAATCCGCCCGCCACGTCGGGGACATTCTCGTGGATACCGCCAGCTTCCAGTGCAGCGGAGTTCACGGCGATGACATGCCGGCATACTCTTCTTAGCAGAACGGGGTGTTTCGGTGCCACAAGGTCCAGGGACTTCCGCTCCAGCCCTTCGGAATTCTTCCATTCATTTTCATTCCAGCCTTCTCCGATCACCCACATGCCTTCTGGCAGCAGCTCCGTTTGCATCCGGACGGCTTCCAGTACTTGCTCCAAGCTTGTACAACCGCCGAGCTGCAGCTTGAGGAAGGTCTCCCCGTGACCGATTAAATGCATGTGACTGTCGACCCATCCCGGAAACATAACGCCCCCGTTCAGGTCTTGTACCTCGGTGATGTCTGTATGATATTTCTGCTGCAGCTCATGCAGGTCACCGAGATCCTTGATGATTCCCATTTCCTCATATACTGCCTCGACGGTTTGAAGCTCTTGCTTCATCGTGTAGATCGTACCGCCCTTCCATATCGTTCCCATCGTATCTCCTCTTTCTTCCATCGTTATTGTAATTCCATCTTAAGTTTGCTTTCAGCATTTGTTATAGTCGTATGGAGCAATTCACTATTGTGAATTTTTCATGTATTGAATTTTTGTTATACTTTGGTTAAAAAAGCTTGGCCTGTACAGGCCAAGCTTTTTGCGGGCTTTAAGCGTCCAGAGCATCTAGGTTTTGCCTACCCAATCATCCCCCGCAACCTCTTTCCACCGAATGCGGATCTCCTCATATTCCAGAGCGGACAACGTACTGTTCTCCAAAATCTTGGCATTTTCCGACCATCTTCCGGGTTTCTGCGTACCGACAATGGCCGTATCCACGCCCGGAATGGTGAGAGCAAACCGCAGTGCGGCAGCAACCGCTTTTTCATGGTCCGCGAGGAATTCATACTGAAGCTCCTTTAATCTCTGCCAATACACATACGGGTACGCTTTTTCCGATAACGTGTCATAAGTCCATGCAACGTTGGCAACGGGGCGCTTGGCCATAATCCCCATACCTTTCTCTCTGGCTTCCGGCAAAATCAAATCGATGGCTTCCTGATCGGCTATATTGAGCGAAATCATCAAGCTATCGAATAATCCGGTTTGCACCGCGTAAAGCGCATCCGTCCTGTCTCCGCTATAGCCGATGAAACGGGTTTTCCCCTTTTCCTTCGCCTTCTGCAAAATTTCGATAACCGCTCCCTGCCGCAAAATCTTCTCTGAGCAGCTGTGCAGATGAATCACATCTAAGTAATCGGTATTCAGCCGCTTCAGGCTTCGGTCGATACTCTTCTCCAGCATGCCCGGTTCCCAGTCTTCTTCCTCAAAACCGGTTGCATGCCCGCATTTCGTGAATAAATAATAATCATCTCTACGACCTGCCAATGCTTTTCCGATCAACGCTTCACTATCGCCGTAGCATTCCGCCGTATCGATAACGTTTAACCCCTCATCAAGTGCATGATTCAGCAGCTTTTCCACTTTGGACAGATCCTGTTCCTGACCGATTTCCGAGCCGCCGAAACCTAAAATGCTAACTTTCATGCCGGTATTGCCAAATGTACGCTTTTCCATTTTCCTGCCTCCTTATTCATAACGTCAACGATATGAACCAGGTGTCACTCAATCGGTGAGCGTCATGCGGAATTTTTAAAATCGTAAATGCTCATTCCCCCGTCAACAAGTTCATTTCATATGTTTGTAAGTACCCATTTAGTTTATGGTGTTAATCTTTTGTGACGTAAAATACTGACTGATATGCCCCAGGACTGGATTGATCCGTTCCTCAAACTGTTGATCCGTATATGTACCGATAACTTTCCGCCAGAATGCCTGCGCTGGCGTATTCGACTTCACCTGCGTCACTTTCCATCGACCCTGAAACCGCTCAAACAGCTCGCGTGCGGCCCAGCTTCCTAAGCCAGATCTGCGGTATTTCTGCATGACAAAAAATTCAGTCATATAATAATCGCCTTCCGCTGGATCAATCAAACGGTCGACCAGAGCAAACCCGGCCGGCGTATTTCCGTTCGTCATCAGAAAAGGATACTTTCCCGTTCCCTTTTTCCAGTAATCATCCAAACCCGGATAGTCGGGAAACGCGCCATCCTGATTCACATCCAAATTCTGAAACAAGGTGAAGTCATACAAATACAGCTGCATCAAGCTGCTAATCACCTGTTTTCTCCGTGCTGGAACCAGATCCATTCTGAAATCCATGAGTCCACCTCATTTATGTACATCGTATCATATTCACTATATAACTTTGAGCATTTCGGAGCAAGGTTATACCTTCTTCGAAAAAGCTCCATCCGTTCGGGGCAGATGCCGATTCAATATGATAATATGGTAAAATACGTTATATACTATTTTAAACAAGAGGTGATGCCCGCATGAACGTACAAAAGGAACACGACCGCATCAAGCTGGATGACAAGGTACTGGGCATGCCGTGGTTTGTCCAACAATTCATCGACTATAAGCTGCCGGACCTGTCCCCCTCTACACTCCTGGAATACGTGAGAGACTATGATACGTTCTTTAACTGGCTCCGAGGCGAAGGATTGTCTGCGGCAGACAAAAATAACGAGGTTACGCTAAAAGAACTTGAAGTGCTCCGGATGGAGAACGTGGTCAGTTACCGTATCTTTCTCACGACCAAACGCGAAGGGACGAACTCGAGGATCACCGTATCCCGCAAGCTGTCTTCTTTACGTTCCTTGTTTCACTATCTGAGCCAAATCGCCGAGGATGAAGAGTTTTACCCGCTCCTCAAGCGGAACATCATGGCCAAAATCGAAATCAAGCGGATACATAAACCGAAGGATACGGCAGCCAAGCTCAAGGGCAAAATTCTGGAAGAAGAGGAGCTGCTTGAGTTTATCGGTTATATTCTCGAAGGATATGCGAAGGATGTCGAGAAAAACAAACAAGCTTTATACGCCCATGGGCTGAATAAAGAACGCGATGCCAGCATCACGAGCCTCATTCTTAACTCCGGTCTGCGCGTATCCGAGGTCGTGAATCTGAATGTCGATGATATCGACACGAATAATAAAATGCTATATGTCTACCGTAAGGGCAATAATGACGAAACCTTCAAAACGCCGGTATACTTCCGGGAGCAGGCCAAAGATGATTTATCTGCCTATATGAACCTGCGCCAAAGCCGTTATAAAGCGCCGAAGAAGGAAAAAGCACTGTTTCTTGCGCTGGCGAATGGTCAAACCGAAGGCAGCCGCATGACCAAACGGGCCATCCAGGCCATGATTATCAAATATGCCAAGCGGTTTGGCAAGCCTTACCTGACCGTCCATAAACTTCGGCACTCCTTTGCTACCGATTATTACCTACAAAATGATATCTATAAAACTAAAGAACAGCTTGGTCATGCATCCACTGAAACGACCGAGGTTTATGCTCATCTGACGGATAAAACCATGTCCGAAGCGATTGAGCGACGTACGGAATAACCGGTTATTTCTATGCCACCGTTCTGTCCTCGAATGAAAAAGCAGGCTTCCTGGAGAAGTCTGCTTTTTCATTTTTCTATTTTTTTATATCTGCTGTTGAAGCCAATTCGTTATATGACCGATATCATCTTTCCCGAAAATAGCCATACGACCTGCTGCTTCTTCATCCACTCCCGCTAAAGTCTCCTCCGCCGGCAGCCAGGTCACCACACCTTTAACGGACTTCAGACTGCAGATGAGCTCTCTGTCTTCATCTCGGCGTATCATGATAAGCTTCGGATAGCTCTCCTGCTTGAAGCCTTCAACCAAAATGATATCGTAATTCGAAAATCCCTTCACGAGATCATCCAACTGGATTTCCTCTTCACGGATCACAGCGGTCTTTCGGGGAGATACCAACGCAATAGCGGAAGCACCGGCTGCACGATGCCGGAAAGAATCGGTACCTGGGTGGTCCATCTCGAAATCATGAGCATCATGCTTGATCACAGCCACCCGAAAGCCTTGTTTCTTCAGCTTTTCGACCAGGGAGCAGACCAACGTCGTTTTGCCGCTGTTTTTATATCCGACTATTTGGCATACAAATGGCCGCATCTTCGATTGTTCTACACTTCCCTTATTCAACAGGCTCACAGTGTATTTCCTTTCAACAACAAAACCTTCACTTTTTCACCTGCCGGCGTCACGTTTTTAGCCGGAGGGATAACAATCAGACAATCGCTGTCCTTGATGGTTACCATAACGCTAGATTCGTCCACCTTGGCCGGAATTGCATACAGCATGCCATCCCTTGCTTCCAATCTTCCTCTAACGTAACGGGTAAATGCGTTTACTTTGGTGTAATCTTGATCAAGCAAGGCTGTCCACTCCGTCAAATAAGGTTTGCCGCTTCCAAGCATACGCTGGATGAATGGCCGGACAAATAACTCAAAACCTACGAAACAAGCCCCAGGATTACCGGAAAGGGCAAAAAGGAGTTTTCCGTTTTTGGCTGCAGCCGTCGTCACGCTTCCTGGTCTCATCGCAATTTTATTATAGAGCATCTCTACACTGTCGCTGCGAACAAAGTCGCCCATAATGTCATAATCGCCTACAGACACCCCGCCGCTGGTAACCACCGCATCATACTCCTGAAGCGCTTGCTCTACCTTTGCTTTCGCCAGGGGCAAATCATCCATCACCGCGTCAAGTATAAACGGCTCTCCGCCTGCTTCGCGAACCTGGGATGCCAGCATATACGTGTTGCTGTTACGGATTTTACCCGGCTGCAACGGTTCGTCCACGTTCAGCAGTTCAGAGCCGGTTGAAAATATCGCGATGCGGGGTTTTTGATAGACACTTACCTGATGTACCCCGAAGGAAGCGAGAACAGATATTTCCCCCGCATGGATTCGGCGTCCAGGGCGGAGCAAAACCTCCCCTTCCTTCACCTCGAACCCGATTGGAGTAATATTCTTGCCGGATTCGATCATGCGCTTAAGTCCCATTTGAGTTCGTCCCTCGTATTCGCGGTGCTCGGTCATTTCAAGCATGACAACAGCATCTGCTCCTTCGGGAACCTCTGCACCAGTCATAATGCGCGCTGTCGTGCCTGCTGTAATGATTTTATCGGAAACGCTGCCGCAGGGGATTTCGTCTATAACATCCAGCCAAACCATGTGGTCCGAGCTGCAGACAGCGGTATCTTCTGACCTGACGGCGTATCCATCCATGCCTGAGCGGCGGAAACGCGGAAAAGGATGTGTAGCCTGTATTTCTTCGGACAAATAACGTCCATGGCTATCCTGTAAAGATATTTGCTCAGTATGTCCAGGCTTGCCGTATACGGACAACAGTTCCTGTGCCGCCTTCACCTGCAGCGGCTTGCGGTGAAATTTATCGAATTCATCATTGGTTTGTTTCATGACGTAAACACCTTCCTCTAGTTCAATGCATCATTGGATCGATCGATGCAGCAAATATGTAAACACATATTTATATCATGACACAAAAAAACGCACGAATCCATGCTTCGTGCGCTGTTTTTGTATCATCTCCGTGACCGCCGGGTGATTTTACCCGAGCCTACCCTGGTTTTGGGCTTGGTATAGGATTTCTTAGGTGAGTCGAATAACCCGCCTGAGCTGCCTTTCCCCCGGGAGATGCTTCCCTTGCTTGATTTGGAGGAATCGGTTTTCCGGTCAAAAATGCTTCCTCCCGACCCTACGCTCGAGTCCCCGTTATTGGTGCCGCGTCGGAAGATCGAGCCTTTCTTTTCCACGGTTAACGGTGGCGCGATTTTCTTATCATTGGTGGTCGGCGCATGGTATGTCCCTTGTTTCGGCTGATAAATATCACGGCTGGAGTAGCCCCGATATCCGCCCATTCCGCCTCCGAACGAATCAAAAATCTGTCCGATCACGACCGCTGTAAGATAACCCTTGAGGAAGCTGGAATCGTAATTCTTCTGGACGTATTGCTGCGAGTCTACCTCAATTAACGTGTCGCTTTCTTTCTTTGGATCTTTTTGCAGATGGTAATACTCTTTACCGTAAACGAGGAACATTCGCTCCGTGTCTTCCTTGGAGACCTGATCCGGCTTTTTCTCGTCCGTTAGCTCTTTCGCCACTTCCGGGACGGTCTTGTCCGCAGCCCGGTAAACGTATGAGGTCGCACTGCCGTCGCGGTTCACCGATTCCAAAGGATAAGTTTCCTTTACGTTAGGCGAACCGATTCCGCACCCGCTCAGCAGTGACATGACAAGGCTGAGAACGAGTGCAATCTTGAGACTTAGCAGCGACCGTCCCTGCCATCCCTTCATATGATCACTCCTAATTGGCCCGGATGACTTTCACATCTCCCGGCAGTACTTTCTCTCCTTCATACAGCATAAAGCGTCCGTTCTGCCATTCAATGCGTACCAAGCGGTAATCATCGGACTGATACTGCCATACATGCTGCTCCCCGCCTTGTGTAAAAGGCGTTTTACCGTTCACGAGCACATGGCCTTCATACTCCTCTTCCAGAAAAAAGGTTCTGTCGTCCAAATCAAGTTCCGTCGGGACTTCGCTCGGATTATCCAGCCTTCCATCCAGCGGATTGTACAAGGCGTATTGAAGAGTTTCGCGTTCCTCGATATGCAGATACATAATCGTATTTCCGTCTTGAAGTGTCAGCACCACCGCGTTACGGCCGCGGTTATGAACTCGTCCCGTAACTTCGTAGGTAACTAGCGACACTTCGCAAATATCACCAGGCGTCAGAGCCAGCATGCTTTTTTCGGCTTTCGGAGGCTCCGGTTTGGCAAACAAATTGCCGATTCGTTTAAATACACCCATATGTGTTAACTCCTTATGTTCCGTACTTAGTCTGTGACGAACCTATCCATTATAGGCACGAGGTAATAATTAACGCTCCTACCATATGCAGCGATCCTGCAAATATCCCATATCCCACTTTGCCTTGTTGTGTGCCCACATCCAGTTCGAGCTTTGCCCATAAACGCAGCAAGACGCGGACGATTGCTTCCAGAACCAGCAGGATCAGAAAGGAAACAATGGATACCACCACGGCTTCGAGCAATTTGTTGGATGTGCTTATGGATACCGAGAGGATATAGCCTTGTGCCAACAGCTTTAATACAAGGCGCGCGGTTACCGCCATATTACCGGCTTTTACTTCCTCGAAGTCATTGTATCTTGTAAACAGGGAATCCACGAACATAAGGATGAAAAGGAGCAGCGCTCCGCATCCCGTCCAAACCAAAATTGCAATAATCGTATTAAAGTCCATGAAAACGAGCCTCCGCCTACTCAGGTTTTATCATAAACAGCAGGACAGCGAAGGAGGACATTGGTATGTGATCCCCTTCGCTGTTTATAAAATCTACGCTTTGTTAGCCTCAGTTATTACTTGTTTTCATATTGCTTCATCAGCGCAGCGAGCTCGTCTTCAACCGCTTTGTCCGTACCGAGCTTTTCGAATTCGTCGTCTAGGGATTTGCCTTTGGAGGACATTTCGTTGCTGGCTTCCGCCTGCGCCTCCATCTGCATCATTTTCTCTTCCATGCGCTTCATGCCGCTTGATGCACTGTCCGCGCTGAAGCCTTGCATTGCTTTATTAATTTCGGTCTGCGCTTTGGCAGCATTATAACGGGCTACCAGTGTTTCACGCTTGTTTTTCATTTCGGTCAGCTGCTTGCGCATTTCATCCAGCTTATCGCGAAGATTATCAGCGGCGGCTTTGTTTTGATCGAAGCTAACTTTGTATTCCGCCATTTTTTGCTCAGCAGATTTCTTTTCCTCAAGTGCACGGCGGGCGAGCTCAACATTTTGTGCCTGGGCTGCCGTATGTGCTTGCTGCGTACGTTTTTCCACCAAAGCTTGCTGTTCTTCGTAGAGCTGTTTGAATTTTTTCTCGATCGCGATTTGAGCAGCTACCGCTTTTTCCGCATCTTCAAGATCTTCCGTCATGTCACGGATATATTGGTCTGTCATTTTAACCGGATCTTCCGCTTTGTCGATAATTGCATTGATATTAGACATTGTAAGGTCGCGTAATCTTTTGAAAATAGCCATTTTGTTATTTCCTCCCAGAAAGGTTTAGTGTTCTTCTTATGATATTCATTTACGCATCATCTTTGAAGTCGTTTCAAATTTCGAAAAATTTTTTTTCATTCTCTCTCCGAAACCTTTTTCATCAAGTACTTTTCAAAAGCTGCATGAGTCTCTGAGACAACGTCCGCAATCTGTCTCCGGTCTATGCCATCGTAATGGATTCCTGCCACAATGGTCACTGTTTTGTCCAAAACCGCTGCCGCTTTTCCAGCCATCTCTGCCGTAAGATCACGCTCACGATGTCCAGGGAGCCCCATTGTCTGTACCGCAATCCCCTTAGTCTCATCGCTTGCGTATGCAGTAGACACAGATCCGATGTGAGCCGCTCCTCCGGTGACAATGATCATCAGATCTTTTCCAACCTGAAGCTCCTCGATCCGGATACCCCATTTTCCGTCAGGCTCCATTTCCCGCATCCTCATTTCACAGATATCGTAGATATCATCGTATTATGAGTACTATATTCCATTTTATAGGATAAATCACATTCCGTACAACGATTGTGATCCAAAAAAGGCACGGACAGTTTCGATTGTCCATGCCGCCAATTTCATACACAATTTCAGAAACCGCGAAGATATTGTTTCGGAATCTTTTCATCTCCTTGCAGAGACTGGGACGCATGCAGCGCCCAATACGGATCCTTCAGCATTCCCCGGCCTACGGCAACCAGATCTGCTTTGCCATCCAGAACTACCTTCTGAGCATCCTCATAGCCTTCCAGGCGTCCAACCGCTATGACCGGTACATTCAGCTTCTCCTTCATGCTCTCGGCAAGATCTACTTGATAACCCGCTCCCGCTTTCGGACCGCCGTTGGCACCGATATGGCCTTCTCCACCGGAGGAAATATGGAACACGTCCACTCCGGCCTCCTGATAGCGTCTGCAGACCTCTGCGATATAATCCACATCATAACCGCCGTCCACGTATTCTTTGGCGGACACGCGCATGATTACCGGCATATCTTCAGGAACTACTTCCCTGACCGCCTTGACCACTTCCACGCCAAACAACGGCAAGTCTTGTCCATAGACATCTTCTCGGCGGTTCGTAATAGGTGAGTGGAACTGGTGAATCAAATAACCATGGGCACCATGGATTTCAACCGTGTCAAAGCCAGCTTCCACGGACCGTCTCGCCGCCTGTTGATAGGCGTGTACCATTTCCTTGGCTTCTTCGGTAGAAAGTGCACGCGGTATTCGGTATTTCTCATCAAAACGGATCGCCGACGGGGCAACCGGCGGATTCGCATCCTCCGCTTTGCGTCCGGCATGTCCGAGCTGGATTCCGATCCGTGCTCCATAGGTATGTACCTCATCCACAATTTTACGGTAGGCCGGGATTTGTTCATCGTTCCAGATGCCTGTATCTTGATTAGTAATCCGGCCGTCAGGATGTACTGCTGTCATTTCCACAATAATCAACCCTGCTCCGCCTACCGCCCGGGATACATAATGTACAAAATGCCAGTTGTTCGGAATGCCGTCCTCCGCTTGTACCGAATACTGGCACATCGGTGGCATCACAATCCGGTTTTTCAAAGACAATCCTTTTAGAACATAGGGTGTAAATAAATCCGCCATGCTTCTTGTCTCCTTTCAGTAAGCTCACCATGTATTATACACGTATCAGGATCAGTATTTCAGGATCAAGATCGATAAGCATTCTTATCATCTCCATCTCTGCAGTATTTTGATAACCCATCATAATTCTTTCCAATTCGGGACATAACAGTATAGACTATCACCCTTGCTTACAGCAAACGTGGAAAGGAGCTCTTCACCGCATGATATATCCCCATTTCGGCAGATTCTACGCGATCATGCTTGTCATGTGCCTGCTCTGCCCTGATACCGCAGTGCATGCGGCCAAGCCCGAAGATACGATCTCTTCCCCATCCGTACAGGAAACAAGCAGCATTGAAAGAGCGGAGAAGGAAAAACGGCAGGAGAAGCAAATCCTAACGCTGGGGCAACTGATTAAAAAATACCCGGACACATTTAAAATCCACGGCCCCCATGTGAAGCAAATCGCATTAACCTTTGATGATGTTCCTGATCCCAGGTTCACGCCGCAGGTCCTTAAGATCCTGTCTGAGCAAGGAGTTAAGGCAACCTTCTTCGTCGTCGGAAGCCGTGCCAAAAAACATCCCGACCTGGTGGCCCGGATTGTGCGTGAAGGACATGTCATCGGGAATCATTCCTATAACCATCCCCAGTTTCACAAGCTGACGATGGTCGAATATACGGATCAAATCATCAAAACGGAAAAAATACTTTACGGGATCACGGGTTACAAGCCGAAATTGATCCGTCCACCTTACGGCGACATTACGGAAAACCAGTTGCGTTGGGCTAAACGGGAAGGTTATAAAATCGTCAACTGGAATGTGGATTCACTGGACTGGAAAGGCATCAGCAAGGAAGCTGTAAAGAGAAACATCATGACCACCGCAGGCCAAGGCTCCATCATTCTGCAGCATGCCGGCGGTGGCAGCACCTCGGACTTGTCTGGTACCATCGGTGCATTGCCGGAAGTTATCCGCGAGTTGAAAAAGAAAGGATACACCTTTGTTACGCTACCGAGGATGCTAAAGGTACAAAAGGACAAATAAGAAAAACAAGCAGCCCTTTCCATCCTGCAAATGGTAAGGTCTGCTTGTTTGCGTAAAAGCCGATCAGGGTATATATGATTATGTCAGTAATCTTGTAACTATTTGATGAAGTATAGCTCGACGTCCTGGAAGCCAAAATTGCTGACGGACTGCTGGCTGCCTGGAACAAAGATATCAATGCGGTTGCCTTTGATGGCGCTGCCTGTATCTCTTGCCGTTGCCACGAATGCTTTTTTAGGAAGACCCGGAAAACTGTGTCCTGTGACAAGCACTTTGGTGCCAAGAGGAATAATGGACGGATCTACGGCAATAGTACCGAGCTCTAGCGGATTACCGAAGTAGTCGACCGCTCCCCATTTCCCGTTCTCGCTTGCTGCCGCAGAATAGGCGGTTGCTTTAACTTGCAATGTTTTATTATAAGTAAAGGATTTTCCCCATGCTTCTACGATTTTTTGGTTTGAATCTACATTGAGAGAAGCTGTTGTAATTGTGGAGGCCGATGCAGGATCTGCGTATGCTTTCATGGAATCCCCACCCGGAATGTTCAGCTTCAATCCGTCATAAATATTAGTCGCTTGTACGTTAGGATTTGCATTCATCAGCTGGTTTAAATTAACACCGAATTGTTTCGATAATGTGTAGAAGGTATCGCCTTCTTTGGCCACATGTACAGAATCCGCGTGAATTGGAACGGCTTGTATCGCCAAAGTAATACCCAGTGCTGCTGCAAACATTGTTACTTTCTTAAATCTCTTTTTCATAGTTCCTCCTTAGAATCCTTCAGTGCCTGCGAGGTTAGCTGTCGGGTTCGGATTGAGGAGACAACCCTACGTTTAATACCGATTCACCCCGAGTGAATGACTTCATCACGGTAAAAATGTTCCCCCGCACTTTGCGTTTCAAAGTTTTGGCTCAATCAATATATCACAATTTTGTAACCTGTGCGCATGAAAATGTTACCATATTGCAACCTGTGAAAACCAAACTTCTTATATCAGCTGTATAAGGCCACTCTGAACCCCGCAAATGAATGTCATTTGTATCAATCAAAAGATTACATTTTATTCATTCAGTTAACATCATTTGTATTATGTAAACTAATTCAAGGGACCGTTGAAGATTTATTTTTATTTCCGTTTCACAGTAAAAAGCTCCGCCAAGGTAAAGACCTTGTACGGAGCCTTTTTTCATGTTGATGATTACAGCACCTTGCCGAGAAAGTCTTGGGTTCGAATGTTTTGCGGATTACCGAATACCTGAGACGGAGTTCCTTCTTCCATGATGTGACCGCCATCCATGAAGATGATGCGATCTCCGACTTCTCTGGCAAAGCCCATTTCATGAGTAACGATGACCATGGTCATTCCGCCTTCGGCCAGCTTCTTCATGACCTCCAGCACCTCGCCGACCATTTCAGGGTCAAGGGCTGACGTTGGTTCGTCAAACAGCATCACATGAGGCTGCATCGCAAGCGCACGGGCAATGGCTATACGCTGCTTCTGACCACCTGAGAGCTGTGAAGGATAGGCATCCCTTTTATCGGAAAGTCCCACCGTTCTTAAAAGATCCAACGCGATCTTTTCCGCTTCTGCTTGAGGCATCTTCTTCACTTTAACCGGTGCTAGCATGATGTTCTGAAGCACGGTTTTATGGGGGAACAAATTGAATTGCTGAAACACCATCCCCATTTTTTCACGGGTCAGGTTAATGTCATGCCTTTTGTCCGTGATCGATTCGCCTTCAAACGTAATTTCTCCGCTTGTCGGTTTTTCCAGGAGATTAAGGCATCTCAAAAACGTACTTTTACCTGATCCGCTGGGGCCGATCACAACGAGCACTTCCCCCTTGGCTATTTCGATATTCACGCCTTTCAGAATCTCGAGTTTTCCAAAAGACTTATGCAGATCCTTAACGGTGATCATCCGTATTCAACCTCCTTTCGAACAAACCAAGCACCTTGGACAATGTAAAGGTCAATACGAAATATATCGCAGCGATAATCAACAATGGTTTGAGTGATTCATAAGTAATCGTAGTTACAGCTTGTGCCTGATACATGAGATCCGTGACCCCGATAAACGATACGATCGATGATTCTTTGATAATGGTAATAAATTCGTTGCCGATGGCCGGCAGCACGCTTTTTACGGCTTGAGGCAGTATGATGTGTCTCATCGTCATTCCTCTTGTCATACCCAGTGAGCGAGCAGCTTCGGCCTGTCCTCTGTCCACGCCTTGGATTCCGGCACGAAATACTTCCGCCAGGTAGGCAGAGCTGTTAATCGAAAGCGTAATTGCTCCGGATTCGATAGGCGTAAGCTTGATCCCGAAGGATACCAAGCCGTAATGGATAATAAAGAGCTGCACCAGCATCGGCGTGCCCCGCAGAAATTCGACCCACAAGGTTCCTACAAAACGCGGAAACCAGAATCGGGACATCCGCAGCATCGAAACGAGCATTCCGAGGATAAAACCGCAAACGACTCCAATCGCAGCCAGCAGCAGCGTGTACTGGATGCCGGTGGCGAAGTACGAACGGTACTCCCAGAAAGTCTGAAATATGTTCATGAATTCCTTGAATCCTCCTTTAATGTTGCAACCAAAAAATAGCGAAACGCACATTCCGCTATTTTTCGGCATTTCGTTTGATTACTTGGAAGCAGCCAGATCACTTGCTTCAGATACGAATTGATCTATTTTCTTTTCCTGATTCAGACGATCCAACGTTTTATTGATTTGATCCACAAGCTCTTTATTTCCCTTTTTCACGCCGATCGCATAGCCATCTTCCTGATAATCAGGCACTGCGTTCGCAATTGCCAACCCCTTCACGTTTTTGATGAAGGCCTCAGCTACAGGCTTTTCCATAATGGAGGCATCCACCCTGCTCGAACTCAGCTGCATAATAATATCGTTGATCTTTCCAAGACCGGTAATTTTCGCGCCTGGAATCGTTTTGGCAATATCCTCTTGAATCGAACCCGTTTGGATCCCGAACGACACCCCTTCGAGCGACTTCATAGTCGTGTATTTGGCCTTGTCTGCTTCTCTTACCACGACAGCCTGCTGCGCTTTGTAATAGTTATTGGAGAAATCCACTTCTTTCTTGCGGTTCTCATCCGGCGTCATGCCGGAAATCACAAAGTCTACACGCCCGCTGGACAATTCGGCCAGCAGAGCTTTAAAATCCATGTCCTTTACTTCCAGATTCGCTCCCATATCGGCAGCAATCTGCTTCGCAATTTCGATATCGAAACCAACGATCTGGTCCTTGCCGTTGATCATTTTATGAAATTCATATGGTGGAAAATCTGCGCTTGTCCCAAGGACGATGGTCTTTCCTTCGGCCTTACCATTATCGGAAACGGATGCCTGATCCTTGTTTTTCTCACCGCAACCGGCAAGCAAGCTTCCTGCTAGCACCAGACATACCGTTAAAATACCCCATTTTTTCATGATCTATCTCTCCTGTCTTGATCTTCGCTGTTATGTTTGTCCTTTAGTATGAACATGATCGCTGATCGTCATCAGCAACCGGAAAACATGTTTTATAGTACAACACCATGCATGAATATGCAATGTAATTTTCATACAAATGCATTTATTTTCAATAATTACCTTGAGTAGTTGGAATTTATATAACATTGGTCAATATACCGTGCAAGCAATCCAATTCCTAATAAATCCGTGTAAAAACTCTAATATTTATTAATTTAGTTAGTATTTTAACTTTCTTTAATCATACAGTTTCTCGATCTGATTCAATCATTTTATTGGTATTTATTACCATATTTACAACCTTGTCTATTCCTGATACATTTCATAAAATTGAAAATCAGTTGTTTAAAAACCTGCATAATTCACTTTTTTATGCATTTTTATTATGCTTCACAAGAAAATTTTTTTAAGACAAATGAAGCCATTGAAGCATTGAGATATCCAAGAAATGAGCATAATAAATACAAATCCTTGAAGAATGCATAGCCCATGGTTCATTGATCCGAATATCCGGTTATTAAATAGCTAGATAAATTGAACTAAAACTTTGGTTCATTTTATGTAGATATTCATGGAGGTGTTGTCATGCTGCTCGAAGCACTATATCATGTGCCCCGCGACAAATGGGCCTATGCTTACGATCCAAGAACTATTCATCTGCGTGTCCGCACCAAAAAAAATGACGTTGATACCGTTGTCGCCATGACGGGCGATAAATACGATTGGGACTCGACTTATTTTGAAATTACGATGGAAAAAGCCGCATCCGATGAGATGTTTGATTTCTGGGAAGCTTCCGTTCTTCCGAAATACAAACGTTTAACCTATGCATTTCGCGTAACGGCGGGAACGGAATCGATTTATATGCTGGACAGCGGAATTTATCATGATTGTCCTGCCCCTACGGGCGGTTATTACGAATTTCCCTACATACATGAAATCGATGTGTTTAAGGTTCCGAATTGGGCAAAGGATGCCGTCTTTTATCAAATCCTACCCGAACGTTTTGCCAACGGAGATGCCGAAAATGATCCGGAAGGTACTCAACCTTGGGGAGGACAGCCCAAAACCGATAATTTTTTCGGCGGCGATTTAAAAGGGGTCCTGGATCATCTCGATGATCTGGTGGATCTGGGGATCAATGCGATTTATTTTACGCCCCTGTTCACTTCACCCTCGAACCATAAATATGACATCGTGGATTATAAACAGGTGGATCCTCATTTTGGTGACAATGCCCTGCTGAAAGAGGTTGTCGAAGCATGCCATGAAAAAGGGATCAGAGTAATGCTGGACGCAGTGTTCAATCATTGCAGCGAGCTGTTCCCTCCATTTCAGGATGTGCTCAAAAACGGTGAGAAATCCAAGTACGCGGATTGGTTCCATATCAATCAGTTCCCTGCCCGTGTAGAAAACGGTATTGCTACCTATGATACTTTTGGTTTTTTTGGCAACATGCCCAAATTCAATACAGCCAATTCGGAAGTAAAGCAATATCTGCTGGATGTCGCCGAATATTGGATTAAGGAAATTAAACTCGACGGCTGGCGTCTGGACGTGGCCAACGAGGTGGATCATCACTTTTGGCGTGATTTCCGCAAGGTCGTCAAAAATGCGAACCCCGAGGCTTATATCGTGGGTGAAGTCTGGAGTGATTCACTATCCTGGCTTGTCGGCGACCAGTTTGATTCCGTGATGAACTACCCCTTTGCGGATAAAGTGCTTGAATTTTTCAACGGCGGAATGGACGGAGCCACCTTCTCAAACCGCATGAGCTCCCTTCTAATGCGTTATCCGCAGCAAACCAATGAGGTCGTCTTTAATATGCTATGCAGCCATGATACCCCCCGTCTGTTGACCCGAGTCGGAGGCGACAAGCGCAAACTGAAGCTGTCTGTCGTGTTCTTGTTCACGTATATGGGAACACCATGTATTTTCTATGGCGATGAAGTGGGAATTACAGGCGGGGGCGATCCTGACTGCCGCAAATGCATGATCTGGGATCCTAAGAAACAGGACCGGGAGCTTTATGATTTTTACAAAATGCTGATTAACCTCCGTAAAACCCATAAGGCTCTGCGTGAAGGAAGATTCCGCTTCCTGAAAGCCGACCTTGGTAACCCGTGCATCATTTATGAGCGTGCGGATGACTCCATTCATTTCACGATCTGGATGAACAATACGGATCAGAAACAGACCCTTTCCCACCCCATGGTGACTACGGATTGGCGGGATGCATTGACGAACGAAAAAGTGATGCCGGTCAATGGAACAATGAACGTCACCCTTGATCCTTTCGGATATCGGATTTTGTTTCGGAACATCAGCAAATAATTGTCGCTGTAAAAGAAAAAAGAGCATTCCTTCGCGGAATGCTCTTTTTGCACATCGTTAACTTTTACCTGCAACTCGTTCATAAATGTCCTTGTATTCTCCCGCAGAAACATTCCAACTGTAATCCCCGCTCGTTGCATTCTTCACCAGTTTATTCCAATGCTCCGGCTCATGGTAGAACGAAACCGCCCTGCGGATCGTGTGCATCATATCGTGGGCATTGATGTTCGTGAAGGTAAAGCCGTTTCCCTGCCCCGTAAATTCATTATAAGCGTGAACCGTATCATTCAGCCCGCCTGTTTCCCTGACCACCGGTATACTGCCGTATCGTAATGCCAACAGCTGGCTGATCCCGCATGGCTCGAAGTTAGACGGCATAAGAAAGATATCGCTGGAAGCATAGATTTTCCGGGACAAGGCATCGCTGAACGTAATTTGAGCGGATAGCTTGGAAGGATGACGATGCTCCGCTTCCCTGAACCATTGCTCGTAATGGCTGTCGCCAGTGCCCAAGATCACCAACTGAATATCGTCGAAGGTCAGCATCTCGTCCAGCACTCTTTCGACCAGATCCAGTCCCTTAGAATCCACCAAACGCGTAACCATGGCAATCAGTGGAATATCAGCGGATATGGGCAAGTTCAGTTCTTCCTGCAGCCGAATTTTGTTTTCCTTTTTCTTAGAGATACTGGACCGGTATTTAAGCTCAAGCTGAGCATCTGTGGCTGGATTGTAGCTTTTCGTATCGATACCATTGACGATGCCGCTCAATTTGGGTCCCAGGGAAGCGAGCAGTCCTTCCAATCCATAGCCATAATGCGAGGTTTGAATTTCACGGGCATATGTCGGACTAACGGTCGTTACATGATCGGAGTACACGATTCCCCCTTTCATGAAATTGACTTTTCCGTAATATTCCAATCCATTCATTGTAAAGTAACGGTTATCCAGTTCAAGCAGTTCACCCAATACCTCATACGGAAAAATCCCCTGATACAGCAAATTATGTATCGTAAAAACAGTACGCATCTGGTAATAAAATAGATCATGGCGATAGTGGGCATCCAAAAGCACGGGAATCAGAGCTGCATGCCAGTCATGGCAGTGAATAACATCGGGCTGAAAATCAATCGCTTTTAGCAGCTGGAGCACTGCACGGTTGAAAAAGCCAAAACGCTCTCCATCATCCATATATCCATAAACCGAATCTCGGCCAAAGTAGTATTCATTATCCACAAAATAATAAGTAATCCCGTCATGTACACATTTTTCGATCCCGCAATATTGGTTTCTCCAGCCTACCGGAACGTAGACTTCGCCCAAATGCTCCATTTGATCACGATATTTCTCCGGTATTCCTCGATACTTGGGCAGCACGACCCGAACATCGATCCCGCTCCGTTGCAAAGCTTGGGGTAGGGCACCGATGACATCGGCTAACCCACCGGTTTTGATAAATGGTACCGATTCTGCTGCTGCAAACAATACCTTCATTGTCCATTGCCTCCCTAATCCATATTTATCGATGTCGCTGCATGATCATCACTTTCCGGCACAGACTTCTTACGGGAAACCATCTTCAAGCTCTTCGTCGATCTCCCAGTGTTCAGATCAGTGGAATCCGCTTTTCGGCTCGCTGCTACCCGTTTCAAAACCGTAAAACTCAGCGGCGGCAACGTTAGTTCCAGACTGTTAGGCTGCTCATGCCAAGCGATTTTTTCGGTTGGGAGCGGCCCCGTTAATGATGCACCTTGTCCTCCGTATTTTTTATCCTCGCTCTGAAAAACAGGTGCATAACTACCCGCTCGCGGCACGCCAATCCGGTAATGTTCACGTTCTGTCGGCAAAAAGTTGATGAGGATAATCAACGTATCCCCGACTTTTTTCCCTTTTCTCATATATGAGATGACACTCTGCTTGGAATCATGCGGACTGACCCATTCATATCCCTCAAGCTCATGATCCCGCTCCCAGAGCGCCCTTTCCTCTAGATACATCCGGTTCAAGTCAGCGGTATACGTTAGCATTTCACGATGGGTGTCATATTCCAGCAGCAGCCAATCCAGCTCGTACTGGTCCCGCCATTCAATGAACTGTCCGAATTCGCCCCCCATAAACAGCAGCTTCTTGCCCGGGTGAGTCATTTGATATCCAAGGAGTATTCGAAGACCGGCGAATTTCTGCTCATAATCGCCCGGCATTTTGCCAATCAAGGATTTCTTACCGTGAACAACCTCATCATGACTTAAAGGGAGCGCGTAATTCGCCGAATATGCGTATGCAATCGGAAAAGTGAGCAGATGATGCTTAGACGGCCTCTTTTCATAAGGAGTCTCCACATAATCCAGCGTATCGTTCATCCATCCCATATTCCATTTATAGTTGAAGCCAAGCCCATCTTCATCTACCGGAGAAGTCACTCCGGGCCATGCACTGGACTCTTCGGCCATCATCAATGTATATGGATAATATTGAAATACTGCAGTATTAAGCTGTTTTATAAACGCTATTGCCTCCAAATTTTCGACTCCACCATGTTCATTCCGATGAAACTGGCCTTCCTTTTTCTCGAAATCAAGGCGCAACATGCTGGTAACGGCGTCTACGCGAAGTCCATCGATATGAAACATATCCAGCCAGAACAAGGCGTTGGAAATCAAGAAAGAGCAAACTTCAGGCTTGCCGTAGTCAAAACTTAGCGTACCCCAACCAGGTTTCTCGGCTTTCAATGGATCCTCATATTCGAACAATGGAGTTCCGTCAAACATGCGTAATCCATGGGCATCCTTGGTGAAATGCGCGGGTACCCAGTCGATAATCACCCCGATATCCGCTTGGTGACATGCGTCCACCAGATACATAAAGTCCTGCGGCGAACCATAGCGGCTTGTCACTGCAAAATACCCTGTACATTGATATCCCCAAGACAAATCATATGGATGCTCTGCAAGCGGCATGAATTCGACATGAGTATAATTCATTTGTTTCAAATAAGGAATCAATATCTCCGTGAATTCGCGATAGTTGTACAGCGTCCCATCTTCCTTCTGCCTCCAAGTACCCAAATGGACTTCGTATATATTGACCGGCTTGTTGAATAGTCCCTTTTTCTTTCGACGCCAAGCAGCGTCCTGCCAAGCATAACCGTTTATATCAGTCACAATCGATGCCGTCGCAGGACGTACTTCGGCTGCAAAAGCATAGGGATCTGCTTTCAAAAAACGTTCCCCATCGGGACCGGATATATCGTATTTGTAAAAAGTACCTGTCGTTACACCAGGAAAAAAGCGAGTCCAAATGCCTGAATCGGGTATCTTATGTAGTGAATCCAAAGCTCCGTTCCAACCGTTGAAGTCGGATGCCAAGCCGACATGCCGAGCATGCGGAGCCCAAACGGTAAACCGGACGCCTTCCAACCCATCTTCCACAGCAGGATGAGCGCCCAAGATTCTGTAACTGTGGTAGGAGGTTCCTTCATGGAATAAGTATATATCTTCATCTGTAGGCGGCAGTCCGGGTAATTTTTTCAATTTAGCCATCAAGATCACCTGCTTTATAAATAAATATGGTGCACTTAAACCATTACCCCATTGTAGCGAGAATAAACGCAAAAATGAGTCCTGAAAAATAAAATGGTAATTTTTCATGATTATTTCAATATAATCGTTTCAGATGGGCTGACAGCCGTTTATGTATGTACTACATTGACAAAATTTTGGGAGGGAAACGACATGAATAAGAAAGATTGCATCGCCATGTTGCTTGCCGGGGGTGAAGGCCGTAGACTTGCACCTCTGACATCGCAACAGGCAAAGCCGGCTGTACCCTTTGGCGGCCGCTACCGTATTATCGATTTTCCTCTCAGCAACTGCGTAAATTCAGGTATCAATACCATTGGTGTCCTAACGCAGTATGAGGCAGAATCGCTCCATAAACATATCGGAGAAGGTGAACCATGGGGGCTCCAACATCAAGGAGATAACGGCATTACCCTTCTGCCTTCTTACAATGCAGGATCCGCAGAATACTTAGGAACAGCTGACGCCATCTATAAAAACATTGAATATATTGACCGTCAACATCCAGAACATGTTCTTATCTTGTCCGGCGACCATATTTACCATATGGATTATAACAAAATGCTGCAATTCCATAAGCAGGAGAATGCCGAAGCCACAATTTCCGTCATGGAAGTTCCTTGGGAAGAAGCTAGCCGTTTTGGAGTCATGAGCGTAAATGACGAGCATCGCATTTCCGAATTTGCGGAAAAGCCTGCAGAGCCGGAGAGCAACTTAGCCTCCATGGGCATATACCTTTTCCAGTGGGACTATTTGCGCCGTCATTTGCTGGAGGATGCCGCCAACGATACATCCAGCCATGATTTCGGCAAAGATCTGATTCCTAAAATGTTGGAAGAGCAAAATCGGATGTTTGCTTACCGCTTCGATGGATACTGGAAAGATGTCGGTACGGTAAACAGCCTATGGGAAGCTCATATGGATCTTCTCGCCAACGACAATAACTGGAATCTGCATAATAGCGAGTGGCCGATGTTTACCCGTCCGTGGCGTACCAAAGTGAACGCCCATAAGGCCAAATCCGGAATGACGGCCAACTGCCTAATCTCCGAAACCACCGTCATGGACGGAGCTGCACATCAATCGGTGGTATTCTGCGGAGTAGAAGTTGGCAAATTCTCAGAAATCAAAGACAGCATTGTGATGCCGAACGTGAAAATTGGACGCAATGTCCACATTGAACGGGCCATTATCGGCGAAGGAGCCGTCATTAAAGACGGAGCGGTTATCAAAGGCACCGCCGATCAGGTGGTTGTGGTAGCTCCTCAAGAAACCGTTCTTCCAAAACCAACGGTTCGTACCCAGCCTTCCCGCTTGTTGCAGGAAGTATACGAGAAAACCGGCCGCCTCCGTGCCGAAGGCTTATCCTCATAACATGAGGCACAACAGGTTCATATATACAAAAGAGCGAAATCCGCTTCTGCGGTTTTCGCTCTTTTCATGCTGCTGGATATTTACTAAGTGATGCTGCCGTCTGGCAGCTGTACCGTACTAAGTGAGCCGCCAGATCCTTCATCCTCCAGCAGTCTGGGCAGTCTCACAATAATGGTGGTCCCCACTCCCAAATCACTCTGAATGAGCAGAATTCCGTGATGAAGCTCAACCAACTGTTGGGATATGGCTAAACCAAGCCCTGTTCCGCCATTCAAAGGGTCCACTTGGAAGAAACGGTCCTTCACCTTAACCAGATGGTCTTCACTGATGCCAATCCCGGTATCATGGACCTGAACGACCACGTTATTCCCTTCGAAAGTTACGTGCAAATCAATCGACGAGTTTTCGTGGGAGAATTTAATGGCATTATCCACCAAATTCAGGAATACCTGTTTGAGCCGGTTGGCGTCCCCCTCTACAAGAGGTTTATCGACCGATTCAAGACGAAGTTCAATGGTTCGTTTTTCTGCTTTGGTCCATAGATTCAGCATGATCTCCTGAAGCAGTTCCTTGAGGTCTACCCGGGCGAATGACACTTTCATCTCGTTCTGCTGCAGCTTCGAGAAGTCAAGTATTTCTTCCACCAGGCCGATCAACCTCTCGGTTTCCTTCGTGATGATTTCCATGCCGATTTTGGTCTCATCGGGATCATATCCACCAGAGTTAATGGTCTCGCTCCAACCTTTAATACTGGTAAGTGGTGTCCGCAGCTCGTGGGAGATGGACGAAATAAAGTCATCCTTCACTTGATTACTGCGTACAATTTCCTGTGCCATGTAATTAAGGGTCGAAGCCAGCTCTCCCAGCTCATACTTATAATTCCCCTTGATTCTGGCGTTGAACTTCCCTTTCGCCATCTGCGCTGATACAGCCGTAATCGTATTCAGCGGTTTGACAATCGAGTTGGCAAGCCCCAGGCTGAATGCCAGCACCAGCGCCAGCACTGCCGCCGCAACCGCCGTAGCAATCAAGGTGACATTAAACAGCTTCTCGTTCACTCTTTCCAGTGACGTTACATATCTGACGATATACGAATCCTGTCCGTTCTCCTGCTCCATTTTCGATACGGCCATCACGTTTTCCCCGGTATTCGGCTGACGACCCACCCAACGTCCAATGTTGCCGGATTGAGCTTGGGAGATATCACTGGTCTTGACGGTCTCGTCAGGCTGGAATTCAGAGGAGTTAATCAGAACATCACCCTGAACGTTGAGGATTTGCATTTCGGTAAAACTCAGCTTATAGATCGTAAGCAGATTACCAAGGTCATCCTTGCCTTCGCTCGAGGTCGTGCTGAATTTCTGGTAGTCCTCCACCTGAATAATGTGTTGTTTAATATGGCTATATATGCTGCCGTAATAATAGCTTCGTATTGCCAGTAAAAAAATGACTTCAGCCAGCAGCAGGGTCGAAAACACCACGATAAAGTAGTGCATGACGATCTGCCGGCGAATGCCTTTCTTAATCATTGGCCCTGACCCTTCCATTTATACCCGTGACCCCATACGGTCTGGAGAAACTCGGGCTCGGAAGGGTTATCTTCAATCTTTTGGCGAAGACGGCGAATATTCACGTCAACGATCTTCGGATCGCCCATATACTCTTTGCCCCAAACGTGATCCAGCAGAACGTCCCGGCTGAGCGGGGTATTTTCTTTTTCTAGGAAAAACTGAACCAGCGAAAATTCCGTTGGCGTCAGCTCGATGCTGTGCCCATTCTTCTTAAATTGCTTGGAGATGAGGTCCAGGGCAAACGGTCCCGACTGAAAGCTCACCTTAGCGGATGTCTCGCGGTGTACATTAACTCTCCGCAGAAGAGACTGGATTCTGGCAATCAGCTCCGTAGGGCTGAAAGGCTTGCTGACATGATCATCAGCACCAACCGATAATGCATAGACCTTATCTTGTTCCTGTACTTTGGCGGTCAAAAAGATAATCCCTAAGCGTTCATTTGTCTCTCTGATCCGGCGGCATACCTCAAATCCGTCAATCCCCGGAACCATAACGTCCAAAAGGGCGATATCGATATCCGGCGTACCCATCAATATCTCAAGCGCCTCGTTGCCGTTGGATGCCTCCAACACTTCAAAGCCGTTGCGCTTCAAGTTGATGACAATAAAACTGCGGATGGAATCTTCATCTTCCAGAATCAATACTTTACTCACTTTGCTTGTCCTTCCTTTCTATCGGCGCTACATCTTTATTGGTTTTGTTCTTGTTGTTATTGTTCAGGTCAAAATCAGCACTTTTCTTGTAGGCGATGACCTTTTCACTCGTCCTTAAAAGGTATTTCCAGTCATCATGCTGTTTTTCCCATTCATATGAAGAGAAGAACTTAATTTCAGCAACGGTTTTGCCGGAATCAATCATGACAAACCGCAAATATTTATTCATTTGGGATTTCGTATCCACGGTGATCTTGTTATGCCACTGCGGAGGGAAAAATCCAAAATCAAAATCATACTTGAAATCATGGTACTTCTCTTTTACAAACTTGAGACCGTTTTTGCCATCCCACTGATAATAAGAGCAGAAATACGGGATATCATCCTGGTTCTTGAAAAAAGACCAGCCTATCGGCGGATTAAGCAGCGGTATCTCAATAATGCCGTCATTATTGATATCTTCGCTGTACACCCTGTAATTTCGATATGTCTGCGTCTGTTCGGGAATGACGGATTTCAGTTTGCCATCCTGCATAATAATAACGGATGTAAAGGACGCATCCCCAACCGAAGAAAGCGTGGCATCCAAAACAATGCCGTCAATACTGTTACCTTCTTGGTCAACGAACACTTTACCTGCGACAATATTGTAATAATCGTAAATATACGGCTTCATCTCAAGCCTGTCCAGTTCTAAAAAGCTGCCGTCGTCGTATTGAAACGTCGTGATGAAATTGCTTTCGCCGTGTTTCAATTCAACGATCGTGAGGTCGTTGATATGATCTTTGTTCATGTCGCTGATGACGAAATTCGTGTACGGATGTTCCAAAACCCGCTCCACGCTTTTGCCGTTATAGCTATAAATAAAGATCCGATTCTGGGTGCCCTCGTTGCCCATGGAAAAACCGGCCACGATATCCACTCTTCCGTCATTGGTCATGTCCTTGAAGTACAAAGATTCGAGCACCTTGCCTACGCCGTCAAAGGTAACCTGTTTGACCCAGTTTTCATTGATCTTTTTAAAAATCATGCCATGAATACCTATGGTCTGATCCGGCGTTTCGTAGAACACGATCGCTTCGTTGACGCCGTCGTTATCGAGATCGACAAAGTGGATAACATTGGTGTCATCCTCCTCGTTGGAACGGATCAGGCTGGCATCCTCGGGCATCTGGGACATTACGATAGACCGCAGCGATTCCTTTTCAGCAGACAGCTGCGGCGTTTTCATCATCAGGACGGGATCGCTGATAAATGAACATCCGCTTAACAACAGCATCAGAAACAATGCGGCAGGGACATAAATCCAATAGCGTTTTACCAACATGAATCACTCTCTTCTATCCAAAGCCTGCATGCAGGCTTTATAGCATATTTCGTTCACGGACCGTCAGGCGCCGTCCGGCAATATCAAAAGCGAATTCTCCGCCCGACAATCCTATGATCCGCGTTGCATAACGTTCTGCAAGTTCAAGCGGGAGGACCGTAAGCACGGACACGCGCTCCTCAACGCAAAGCTGCTTCAACGTTTCCATAACACTTTCCTGCGATTTGGGATCCAGGCCAACCACCGGCTCATCCGCAAGAATAACTTTGGCTCCATGGACAAGGGCACGAGAGATCGCAATTCTCTGACGCTCTCCGCCGCTGAGCTTGTCGCATTTTTGATGCGCTTTTTCCAGCAACCCCAGCTGCTCAATCACGTCCATTGCCCCCATATAATCATCAGACCTTACCATTCCGGTTGCCATTCTCCATAGGGGAGTCTGCCCCGCTTGTCCGATCAGCACATTTTTCAAGGCAGTGCGGTTCAGGTTGAGATGCGGGTTCTGTTCTAAGTATGCCCATTCACGTCTGATTTTTCTTTTCCCGGCAAACGGGTCCTTTAAGATGTCCTGTCCATCAACCACAAAATTGCCCTTATCCCATTTTTCTTTCAGAGCAAGGCAGCGGAGCAGCGTACTCTTTCCGCTTCCGCTGGCTCCAACGAGCGCTATCAGCTCCCCTCGCTGAAAATCTAGCGAAATGCCCTTAAGTACAGGTATTTTATCTACTCCGACGGACTTGGTTAAATGCTGGATTCTAATCATGACATTCTCCTCTGGTCTCTCGTTCTCTTTCTACTATCATAAAGCATTCGGTTTCAGGAGTACAGCTATAGCCTCCCATCCGCCGTTGAGGACTTTTTACGTGTTGCAATGCCAATAAAACTGAAGATGATGAACCCTGATCCGAGAACGACAAACACCCCCGAATTCCAGCCGTACTGCATCAACGTTCCCCCAATATTGGGACCCGCGATGCTTCCTATATTAAAATGAAAGGATGCTATGACATTTGCTGCCGGAAGCAAAAGCTTGGGAAGGATATCGGCTGCGTATGCAAGCCCCAAAGAGAAAAACGAACCGATCATTCCTCCTGCAAGCATAAGTAAAATCATTATCAAAGCTGTCGAAGTACCTGCCATGGGTACCATGGTAAACGCCAAACCGCCGATCACCCCGGAAATGATCAAAATTCTTTTTCTGCCGAACCGATCACTTAGCATACCCAAAGGCAGTTGCAGCACCAGGCCACCGATGCCTATAAAGGGCAGCAGGAACGCGATTTGCTGCTCGCTGAGTCCCGCACGTAGGCCGTAAACAGGGAAATTACTGTTAATTCCGGATTCCATATAACCGTATAGCAATGCAGGAATGAGCGCATACCAGGCCAGCGCATAGCTGCGGCGGAATCTTTTCGCAGGACGTTCCTCCCCTTTGAGCTTTTCCGGACGAAGGTCCGGCAGCTTCAGCAGTACTATGAGCAATACCAGCAGCACCAAGACGGCAAGAGCAATGAATGGCACACTGTTGCCGAATTGGAGCAGTTGTATGCCTAGCGGACCCAAGCTGAATCCGAGCCCATAAGACATGCCGTATATTGAAATATTTCTCCCCCTGTTCTCCTCTGGTGTGACCAGGAGTACCCATAGCTGAGCCGCATAATGGACCGCACTGTCACCGATACCTACCAAGAGGCGAAGAACAAACCAAAATTTCACGCTTGGAAAGATCGGAAACAAAATGACGGAAACCAGGACCATGACCAGCCCGATGCTGACCAGCTTTTTAAAACCGAGTGCTCCAAGCGTCCGCTCTGCCACCAGTGTCATGGCAAAGGAACCGACATAAAGTGCGGCTGCGTTCAAACCGTTCATGGCGGATGACACGCCCATTTTTTCCAGAAAAATCGATAATACAGGCAGCAAGAGTCCCTGACTTACCCCCGCCGCTACAATTACGATGAGTAATATGACATAATGAAAAGACGAGCTGCGATTCATGCTGTTCGATTGTGACACTTTAAAATTTCCTCCTTCAATAAATCCGGGCAAACTACTTGAACATTATAGTGGACAACCCGACACTCAACAAGCCATAATGAAGGAGATGCACTGATTTCATAGGAGGTTACCCTTTTCATGAACTATGAAGTGAAAGTTGACGTTTCACCCATATACGAACTGCTCGGCAGTTTTATGGTATATACTTCCAAAAAATGGGTCCGGAATCTGGATATTGGACCTGAATGGATCAGTGAGGTAAGCAGCAAGCTCTCCCCGGAAGTCTCCGCTGCGCTTTCGCAAACTGCGGCATGGCCGTTTGATGACTACGACGTTCTCTACGCCTGGGCTATACACCGGAACAACGGGGATTCTGTCATCAGCTTTCTGAAGTGCTTGCAGGAAACTTCTGAAGAAGTGCTGCTTTCGGCAGCATCTCCATACTTGCCTAAACTTACGTTGGAAGAAGCTCGGCGGATCAGGGATCAATATACCCCATTGCTAGAGCTTTGGTATGAGCATTACTTTAAAGATGTGGAAGCAGGCATCATCCCGCTCATCGAAGAGGATGCCCGGGAAAAATGCATGCTCCTCACCAAAATGGATCCGATGAGCCTGGTCGAATACGCTTCCGGCGGGCTGGTCATCGAAAACGCACCCGAGATTCAGACGATCGTCCTATTCCCGACAGTTCATAACCGTCCGATCAATACGTATTGCTTTTATAAGAAAATGATGCTGATCCAATATCCTGTTGATGTGCCTGAAGAGGATGAGGACGAGCCGCCAACCTGCTTGCTGCGGATGACTCATGCCCTGTCCGATCCCAAGAGACTGCGGCTTCTCCGTTATGTGGCCGAGAAACCCCATTCACTTGATGAAATGATCCGGGACCTGGACCAGACCGAAGAATTGCTCAAACATCACCTGATGATCCTGAGGGTAGCAGGACTTTTGCGCATTCACCTCGGAGCAGAAGATACAGAAAAATTCAGTATCCGTCCGGACGGTGCGTCGGAGCTCCAGATGTTTCTGGAATCTTACATGCGTCTATAAGGAGTGAAGCTTTTTGCATAATACGTTAAGACAACATATTTTATTTGATTTGGATGACACGCTCATCCATTGCAATAAATATTTTGGACTTGTTCTGGGTGAATTTTTCGAGCTGATGCATCACTGGCTGGGAGATCAGCGTCTCTCTACCGATGAGATCCGCCAGAAGCAAATTGAAATCGATGTTGCTCAGGTAAGCCGTACCGGCTTCAGCAGCGGAAACTTCCCTAACTCACTGATCGAAACCTATCGTTTTTTCTGCCGAAAATTCAACCGTCCGATCCATTTGGAAGAAGAACAACAGTTGAACAAGCTTGGTCTCAGTGTTTATGAACAAGAGGTCGAACCCTATCCAGGCATGGTGGAAACGCTGGAAGCCTTGCAAAACGATGGCCATCATCTATATCTCTATACCGGCGGGGAAACGGCTATTCAACAAAGGAAGATAGACCAGATGAAGCTCAGCACTTATTTTGACGATCGGATATACATTACGCAGCATAAAAATGAATCCACGTTGGAGCAGATTTTGCGCCAGGGTTCCTTTGACCGATCCTTGACATGGATGATCGGCAATTCACTTCGGACGGATGTTGTACCGGCGCTCACTGCCGGATTGCAAAGCATATATATCAAACAGTCCAATGAATGGATATACAATATGGTCGAATTGCAGCAAGAACCGGGAAGTTCGTTTTATACCGTTTCTTCGATCGAAGAAATACCGGATATTATTGACATCAAGATCAAGCAGGAACAAAAACAACGGACCCTCCAATAAGAGGATCCGTTGTTTTTTTGTGTATTACTATGAGAAATACGTCTATCGACGTACCTTCGTAGAAGACAGACCGCGTTTAGATGTCGTTGTTCTTAAGATATTGAATAATTCACTTCATTCATGTCCTGGTAAAGAATAGTTCAATTGAGTCCAATCGTTCCCGTGTTCGAATCCAGCAGAATGAAATGCCCCTCCCGCTGCCGCCCGTCATCTTCCACTAGGAAGGCTTTTTTCGTTTTTCCGATTGCAGCCAAGGAAGCAATATCTTCCGGCTCAAGCGAGATACCAAACTGGTCTTTCCAAATCACGAACTTACAGCCCTCTTTGTAATGAGAGCAGCCAAAGCCGCGTCGGCCCATGATGAGCGTTCCATGGCAGCCCGTTCTCGGACAAGGTGCAATCCCCATCTTCGTAGTTCGCTGTTGCTCCGGAGGCGCTTGATCGGCAGACAGGTTCTGAGATGGTTCGGAGCTGACCGTTACGCTAGCTTTTTTCGAAGAAGTTTTTTTCGCTGTACCTGTTTTCGCAGCTGATTTTCCTTCTCCAGTGTTCGGTGCCGTTTTCTTTCGGGTTCGGGATGGTTTCGTTTCCTCGGAAGGCTTTTCTTCAAAGGATTCTTTAGCGACTCTGGACTGTACCTTGACTTTGCTGATAATCATCGTAGCAAATTTCTTCACATTCGCCATAAACACTTCATCCGAAGCAGATCCCTTTGCAATTTCATTCAAACGACGCTCCCATTGCCCTGTCATTTCTGGCGAAGTCAGCAGATCGACCCCCGCTCCTCGAATCACCTCGACAGCCATCCTGCCTTTTTGGGTTATCACAATGCGTTTACCCTTCATTACCATATATCCTACTTGTTTGAGGCGTTCAATGATTGCGGCGCGTGTTGCGGGCGTGCCAAGTCCAGAATCCTTCATCGCATCACGCAGCTCGTCATCTTCAATCTGCTTCCCCGCACTTTCCATGGCTTTCAGAAGCGTGCCTTCGGTATAAGGCTTGGGCGGTTGCGTCTCTTTTTCCTTCGCTTCGCTGTTGATGCACAAAACGCCTTCCTTCGCATTCAATTGAAAAGGAGTCGTGACTTCCTCTTCGCTTTGAGATTCATCCTCGTCCTCTTTATCCTTTTTGGCACGGCTTTTTTTGGCGTCTTTTTTCTGATCCGCATAAACGACCTTCCAGCCTTCAGACAACAGCTGTTTGACCGTGGTCTTAAACTCTTCCTTTTCGACTTCGGTCATGACCGTGTGCACTTTATATTCGGCGGGCGGGAAGAAATGGGACAAGAAACGACGTACGATCAGATCATAGATCTTCGCTTCGTCAGGAGCCAAATTCCGTGCCATTTTGTTGGTTGGCAAAATCGCATGGTGGTCCTCGACCTTGGAAGGATTACACACCGATTTATTATTTTTATGAACATATTTCTTATCAGCCTGCTCGGCAAACTTCACGTAATCTGTTCCGCGCAGTTGGTCCAAAGATTTATGCATCTGGGGAATATTTTGTTCGGTCACATAGTTAGACGTTGTTCTCGGGTAACTGATGACTTTATGTTTTTCGTACAGTGCCTGAGCCAAGTCAAGCGTCTTTTTGGCCGAGAAGCTGTATTTCGCATTAGCCTCACGCTGTAAAAGGGTTAAATCGTACAGCTTGTACGGGTATTCCTTCGTATCCTTCATATCATAGCTCTGGATGATTCCTTCTTTACCCCGAACTTTTGCAGCGATTGCTTTGGCTTTCTCTTCATCCTGAATCCGATCGCCCTGCCATAATCCTTTGTATTCAGAATCCCCTTGCTTAAATATGGCTTCCACGTCATAGAACTTAGCAGAGTTAAATGCATCAATTTCCTTTTGACGGTCATATACGAGCGCAAGTACAGGAGTCTGAACACGTCCGACGGATAGCAGCACGTTATGTTTGGTGGTGAAGGCACGGGAACCGTTCATCCCAATCAGCCAATCCGCTTCGCTTCTTGCTCTAGCCGCTTTGGACAAGTTCTCATACTCAACACCGTCCTTCAACTCGTCGAAGCCTTTTTTGATTGTTTCCGGGGTCAAATCCGATATCCAAAGACGTTTCACTGGCTGTCTCATTTTCAAATGCTGCTGGATCAATGAAAATATATGCTGACCTTCACGCCCTGCGTCACATGCGTTAATAAGCTTATCACTGCGCTTGGCTAGTTCCGCAATCACCTTCAGCTGATCCTTCGTTTTAGGATTTGGCTTCAGTTTGAAATGTTCGGGTATAATCGGCAAATCATTAATATTCCATTTTTTGTATTTATCATCGTAGGCATCCGGTTCGGCCAAACCGATGAGGTGACCGATCGCCCATGTGATGATGTAATGCTCGCCTTCTATGTAAGTCCGGGCATTCTTCGCTTTCGGTTCAATGACTGCCGCAATGTTTCGTCCCATATCCGGTTTTTCAGCAATGACTAAAGTTTTCAATAGTACCGTCTCTCCTTGATTGGACGTTCATATTCCCATGAAAAAGGCCGAGAAAGGAAGCCTCCCCCGGCCGTGGTTCGTTCATTTTATAGATTAGAATACTCATTATGATAGCACAGAAGCCCTTTTGTTTCAACGCGGTCACACGCTTACAATGCTGCAAAATATTATTTCTACGTGCACACGCCGTTTCTCTCAAAGGCACCTAGCCATATACATATTCAAAGACTCTGTTTGTCTAAGGAGGGATCATTCTATATTGGGCAGTCCGAACACATATTTGAGCTAAAAAGGTTTCAGAGTCTTAGATATTTCATTGAAAGGATGATTTCTTACTTTGTCATAAAGGAATGATGATATGCCAAACTACAATGTTTTTCAGAATGATCCTAACAATTTGCGGACGCTCATTTACGGACGGGACGCCACCAATGCTAACCATGTCATTGCCACCGATACTTCCGGGAATATAACATCAGTTATTCTTGGAGGGACGATTACCAGCGTGCTTGGTGCGACCATCACGGCGGGGACTCTCTCCTCCGCGGGGACCGTCACCAACATTCTCAACGGTACCATCACTAGCGTACTCGGGACGACCATTACCGCGGGGACATTAACTTCTGCGGGCACGGTCACCAATATCCTTAACGGCACCATTTCTAACGTACTCGGGGCCACCATTACCGCGGGGACATTAACTTCTGCGGGGACCGTCACCAACATCCTTAACGGTACCATCACTAGCGTGCTCGGGACGACCATCACGGCGGGGACCTTAACTTCTGCGGGGACCGTCACCAATATCCTTAACGGTACCATCACTAGCGTGCTCGGGACGACCATCACGGCGGGGACCGTCACCAATATCCTTAACGGCACCATTTCTAACGTTCTCGGGGCCACCATTACCGCGGGGACATTAACTTCGGCGGGAACCGTCACTGACATCCTCAACGGGACGATTACCAGCGTGCTTGGTGCGACCATTACGGCGGGGACGCTAACTTCCGCAGGGACCGTCACTAACATTCTCAACGGTACCATTACCAACGTGCTCGGAGCAACCATTACCGCTGGGACCATCACTAATATCCTTAACGGCACCATTTCCAGTGTCCTTGGAGCGACCATCACGGCGGGGACTCTCTCTTCCGCAGGTACCGTCACTAACATTCTCAACGGCACCATTACGAGCGTGCTCGGGACGACCATTACCGCGGGGACGCTAACTTCCGCAGGGACCGTCACTAACATTCTCAACGGTACCATTACCAACGTGCTCGGAGCAACCATTACCGCGGGGACCATCACTAATATCCTTAACGGCACCATTTCCAGTGTCCTTGGAGCGACCATCACGGCGGGAACGCTATCTTCCGCAGGTACCGTCACTAATATCCTTAACGGTACCATCACCAACGTGCTCGGAGCAACCATTACCGCGGGGACGTTAACTTCAGCGGGGACCGTCACCAATATCCTCAACGGTACCATCACCAGCGTCCTTGGTGCGACCATCACGGCGGGGACGCTCTCTTCCGCAGGTACCGTCACTAATATCCTTAACGGTACCATCACCAGCGTACTTGGGGCGACCATCACGGCGGGGACGCTCTCTTCCGCAGGTACCGTCACTAACATTCTCAACGGCACCATTACCAGCGTCCTTGGTGCAACCATTACCGCGGGGACTCTCTCTTCCGCAGGTACCGTCACCAATATCCTCAATGGCACCATCACCGCCGTTCTCGGCACAACGATCACTGCGGGTACTTTGAGCAGCATTACTTCCATATCGCAAAAGAGCTTTATCGAGCAGCCTAGCATCGGTATCACGACAGCCAATGCATTGACACCGCTTCCTGCCGTCACGACCAGTGTGCTTGGCGTTTATTCCTTCTTCGTGTATAACAGCGGCGCAAATCCGGTGAACACCCAAATCGAAATCAGTGCCGACGGCACGAATTATTACGTTGATACGACCGGAGATAATCCGCTAGCCTCAGGTTCCGTGGATGTATTGGTGCCCGCACGTTTCCTTAAATATACTCGCGTGTCCTATCAGTCAGCTACGGCAGGTCTGCCATCCACCATCAATGTCATCCTCAATGCCCAAGGAACTTAAATCTTCTCCCAATAATACAATACAAAAAGGGATGATGCATCATCTTGTCAGTTTGCTTAAGGAGTATACGGGGGACACCGTGTACTCCTCCTTAAGGAAGGAGTAATAGATATCATGTTGTCCACTATTGGAATCCATCTTATCGCTCGGGACGAATCCGAAGTCATCCGGACTTGCCTGGAATCCGTTAAACTTGCTGATGAAATCGTATTGGTTGATACGGGCTCCTCTGACGATACCGTCGACATTGCTCGGCAATACGGCGCCCATGTCGTTTCTATGAAATGGCAGGATGATTTCTCCATGGCCAGAAATCATGCATTGCGCTATGCAACAACAGACTGGATACTGGTTATCGATGCTGATGAAGAACTCCTCACAAGCTTGGATGAAATCAGGATGCTAATCGACGCAACTGATGAAGTCGAAGCTTATGACATCACCATCGCCAATATGTTAAGCGACTCAGAAGCACAAACACTGTATCACCGCTCGCTTCGACTGTTTCGAAACCGTCAACAATATCATTTTGAAGGAAAAATCCATGAAGAAATCGAACCTTCCATTCTTCTCTTTTCCGGCAAGGATAAAATCAAGGGTTCCCCTATCCAAATAAGACATACGGGATACCTATCCCCGAACATATGGAACAAAAACAAGCTGGACCGGAATTACCAAATACTTATGAAGGCTTTGGAGGAAGAACCCGAACAACCGTACTATCTATACCATCTGGGTATTACACACTGTCAAAGCGGAAACATTCCCGAAGCCAAAAAATACATGCTTCTGGCAAAAGAACATACGCCTTTGACAGCTTCTTTCCGTCCGACCTTAATCAAAGATTTGGCTAAAGTCATGCTGGAACTCCACGAGGTAGAACAAGCGAGCCTGCTGTGTCTTCGTGAAGCACTGCATTATCCGGATTATGCTGATCTTCATTTTGTTCATGGTCAATCTCTGGAAGCACAGGGGCTCTGGGAAAAAGCATTCGAAGCTTACCGCCAAGCAGCTGATTGCACATCTTCCTCTTATGTAACGGAAAAAGGAATCCATAGCTACAAGGCTTTGAGTAACATGGGAGCGATCGCTATTAAGATGCAACGGTTTGAAGAGGCAGCAAGACTTTTTTATGAAGCCGTCCAGTTACAACCGGATTATGCTCCTGCAGTCAACGGATTGGCAGCCTCTTTTTACAATTTAAAAACCACTGATCGTGAGATCAGCACACTCTTGATAGAAACCATTCAGCCCCGGGACAAGAAGAAATGGAGCTTATTGCTCCATTCACTCGATAGGATTGGAGCAGATCAGGAGATCATTCGGCTCTGCCCTCCGCAATGGATCACCGAAGATGATTTAAGTACCCTCTATGGCATCTCCTTGATTCGCTTGAACAAACTAAAGGAAGCTCATTCCTTTTTATATCATGCAGCGGTTACGGACTCTGCACCGAATCCTGATCGCGAAATGTTGCATATTCTTATACAGTGGCAGCTTATGGGTTCACTCGAACCTCACATCTGGGGCTTCATTCAACACCATAAACGCGAGCATATTGAGCGAATCGAGAGCCTCCTCTTCCACCACCCAGAAGCAGACGATCAAAGCGGTGCTACCGTTCGAACTGAAGAAAGCCTTTTGATCCACACACTCATTCAGCGCTCCGTCTTTATCGGTCTAATTGATCTAGGAAAAAGATTGTCTGTTGTACTGGATGAAGCAGGATCTAACACGTTTGCCAAAGCACTGTACAAGGAAGGATATGTGTTTGAAGCCGCGGATTTGTTGATCACTTTACTAGAGGCGCAAACACTGGGCGATGAAGGGGCACTTATGCTTGCAGAAATTCTCTACGACAAGGGTCATTACATGGAAGCGGTACGACTATTCGAAAATATCAAGCTGAATGATGCATCCATCCATCAAGCTTCGATCGGGGCCGCCATTTGCTATTTGCTTTTAGCAGCCGACTTACTAGATCAGGCGCATGGTGAATTACCCGGAACGGCAGCTCTTCCTCAGGAAGCCAGGCAGATTCGGTCAGCCGTACAACAGCTGCAGCGGACTGGATGGCAGACGAATTGGGATGACAGGCAAAGGAGATGCATCGATGAGCAGAACCGCAACCGGAATCTCCCTCTGCATGATCGTTCGGAATGAGGCAGCCAATCTTGCCCGTTGTCTGGAGAGCATCCATAAAGCTGTCGACCAGATGATCATAGTCGATACAGGCTCCACCGACGACACGGTGCAAATTGC
The DNA here is from genome assembly GCF_009807035.1 of Paenibacillus dendrobii. Lineage (GTDB taxonomy): Bacteria > Bacillota > Bacilli > Paenibacillales > Paenibacillaceae > Paenibacillus_AQ > Paenibacillus_AQ dendrobii. The sequence continues at coordinate 371,922 of NZ_WUBI01000001.1, read as the reverse complement.
ACACCGGTTCGGAGCACAAGTTCTCCATGTCCCATGGGATGGCGATTTTGCCAAAGCCCGGAATGCGGGAATTGAACTTGCCCGCAATGCATGGATCCTGTTTATGGACGCCGATGAAGAACTTGAAACGGGCGATATCGCGGAGCTGCGCCTGTGTGCCCAGCATCTGGAGTTTGAAGGTTTTTTCTTGCAAGTGCACAATCACGTCAGCAACGATATCCGCTCTACCACAGCTACCGTCAATCCCCTGCTCCGTATGTTTCGAAGGCGTCCGGAACATCGTTTCCGCGGAAGAATCCATGAACAAATAGCCGCTTCCATCATCGAGCATCGCCCTGCTGCCAAGCTTCACATTACCAATATCAAAATTCACCATTACGGATACAGCAGCGGCATGGTCGCCTCCAAAAATAAAATCCGCAGAAATATGGAACTGCTCCAGCTAGCATTAGAGGCAGAGCCTGAGGAACCGTTCCATCATTACAACATGGCGGTGGAATATATGCGCTTGAACGAACATGAGCCTGCGCTGCATCATATTCATCAGGCCAAAGATTTGGCTGCGCCTGAAATCAGCTACTACCATCTTCTGTTTAAGTACGAGTCTCGCTGTCTGTTCGCCCTGGGCCGCGCGGAAGAAGCCATAGCTGCATGCAGCAGCGGGCTTGTTCAATATCCGGATTATACCGATCTGTATCATCTGAAAGGCGTTATTTCTCTCGCCGCAGGGCAACTGATAGAGGCAGAACAGGCATTTCTGAGAGCCATCGAAGCTGGGCCGGCACCTATGCATTATCACACGGAGAATGGCGCCGGAACCTACCTGTCTACATTGGGATTAGGTCAAATGAATGAGGATGCCGGGGATGACGAGCAGGCCATTCGCTGGTACGCCGAAACGATCAAGCATGAACCGGGCATGCGAATACCCTTGAATAAGATCATCATGCTGATGAAAACAAATCTTCAGGAACGTCTGCTCCCCTCCTTTATGCATGATCATTTTAAAATAAACACCGCTAAACAAAAGAACATCATAATCAACTTGCTCAAGGCCAACCGCTGTTATCACGCGGCGTACATGCTGTTGAAGAATGTTCAGCTAGACGCCTCCCGTGAGAACGAAAACGAAGCGGAGCATATCCTTTACAATGAGCTATTCGAGACAACTAAACTTCAAAAACCTGGAACATTCGATGAATCCAGCACACTGAATCCCTTGAAGCAAATTGAGCTCACCTATGATTCCGGAAAAACCGAAGATGCTCTGAACTCACTTCATGCGCTACTCTCCACTCTACCCGCCGCCTCAGCTACACCTCCTTCGGATCCAATAGCGTCTGTCAGTCGCGTGCTGACCGCTTTCGCAGAAGCTCGTTTGCTTCAGGAATTAAAAGATCAACCATATCAGTCCATCATACGCAGAGCTTTACGTATGCTGCCTATGTATGAGGAATACGAATAAAGGAGCCGCGCACATCATGCCGCCCCAAGATATATCGCTTTGCATGATTGTTAAAGATGAAGCAGAACATCTGGATAAATGCCTCCGTTCCGTGCGGGATTGGGTTTCTGAAATCATTATCGGGGACACGGGTTCCTCGGATCAGACCCGCTCCATAGCCATGAAACATGGTGCCCGCGTCATTGATTTAGAGTGGAATAACCATTTTGCCGAAGCGAGAAATCGCGTTTTGGATATGGCCACTTGTTCCTGGATTCTGGTTCTTGATGCCGATGAAGAAGCCGATGGGTGGGATTCAGACGCGTTGCACAAATTGCTGGTACATGAAGACAACATCGCCGGCTTTTTTATCCCCGTCATCAGTTACTATGGAACCTTATCCGAAGATTCTTTTTTTTCGGATTACGTTTGCCGGTTATTCCGCAACCATCCGAGCATCCGTTTCCGTGGCCCCATTCATGAAAACATTGCTGAAAGCATTCTTGAGCTTACCGACCATCCTATTCCGTATGCTCCATTCCCTATTAAGCACTACGGCTACTTACATTCAGAAATAGATCGGAAAAACAAACATTCACGCAATCTCGGGCTTATTCAAGCCTCCCTGCAAGCCGATCCATTGAACGTTCAGCTTCGGTATGCCTTGGGAGCGGAGTATTATCAGTCTGGCCGATATGAGGAATCGCTCCAGCATTTACTCCCCGTACTAGAACAAGATCCTGAATCCGGCATGATATCCGACGTTTACCTAAAAGCGGCATATGCCCTTCATATGACGGGACAACATGAATTAGCCGACGTCATCACCGAACAAGGGATAAAAAAGTATCCGGGGTTCACGGATTTATTGGAGTTCAAAGGCATATTGCTTACGCAGAAAGAAGACTACGACCAAGCCTATCGCTGGATGCTCCTAGCCTCTATCCAAGGAACAGCTCAGCCCATGTATTCCACCACATCCGGATGCGGCACATACCGCACCTCATGGCTCTCCGGCAGGCTTTCAGAGAAAATGCTGCATGCAGAGCGCGCGCTCTTGCATTACCAGCATGCTTTATTTCTCAAGAATGATTACATGCCAGCTTGGACGGATGCACTGCATTGCTCCCTCCTACTCGGAAAATCGCATCCCCTACCGGATTGGATCATCCCAAGTAGAACCTCTATGTTGCCAAAACAGCTGGACCTCCTTATTCCCGCTGCCTTAAATACAGGTAATGGGGAATGGCTGGAGTTCATCGCCAAGTCATCTTCACTTCCCGAACAACGGCAGCTTTGGATTATGCTTATGCGGAGATATGCATCAGAACCAGGCAAGCGCTTATATTCGGAGCTCGTGGCTTCCTCGGCCGGCCCCACCGATACCAATGACCCCTTCTGGTTATCCTATCGATGGTCTGCTGCCTGGAAATCGCAGGATCTGGATGATGCAGATCATGAGGCGGAAAGGCTGCAGCTGATCCATTCACCGCTAGCATCGATACATGCATATCTGACCGGCCGAGATAAGGAACTCCCTTCGGAAAAAGATTGTTCTAATGCGCTTCAGCTCCTGCTCCAGAGCCAGGCTTATCCACAGGTCCTTCAGCTGCTTGCCGGTTTATTTAAACAGTCATCGGTTCCGTCACTACCTGTTTCCGTCATTGCCGGTTTGCTGAATGCACCTGTTCAAATTCTCCAAGTAGGGTGCTTAAACTGGGTACAGTCCTTTTTCAATGAAAAACAGCGAGTCCCAGTCCTTGAGGAAATTTTGTTATTCGCAAGTCTTGCCGAACGATGTTCTTCTTCAGCCTGCCTGAATGCTGCAGCGCAATGGCTCGACAGCTATTCCACCAACCCATATGCTCTTGCCGCTAAAGCAGTCTGTCTGACTGAAGACGTAAGGCTCCAACATGTTATCCCTATCCAATCTTCCGTCCGCTTGCCGCTGTTGCTTCGAGCTGCCACGATGAGAATCTAATACTCCAATAAGGAGGGTCAAATGATGACGGAACCGTTAACCATGCCGCCTATTCTCTATCTCCCCTGCTTCGATTACCAGGTACACCGCCAGCGGCCTCAGCAGTTGCTTTATCACCTGAGTCTGCTTGGTTTTAACGTGATATACTGTAATGTTACGCAAGACCGAGAACATCCATTTGTCATTCTGAACGATCATTTCGCGGTATGCCAGGATACGGAGGCTTTGGACCTTGGCCGTCCCTATGTCATGTGGCTTACACATGGTCCCTATGTCGATAGTCTTCCAGGCTTTAACGCCAGTCTGATTATCTCCGACCTGGCCGACACAACTGAAGAGGAATTTGCTCCTTTTGCCGTATGGGAAGACCGGAAAATCCAAGCTGCGGACATCGTGCTCTGCGCTTCTCGCATCATTTACGAAACAACGGCCCCAAAACATCCACAAGTACATCTGGTCCGCAACGCGGCGGATTACGCCCATTTCGCTCAAGCCGTACAGAAAACGCCTCTTCCGATTCCGGATGAAAAAGATCAGCAGTTATGCCGCGCTACAGAGCCCATCATCGGCTTCTGGGGTGCAGTCGCTTCCTGGCTGGATTATTCATTAATCCGCATGATTGCAGCAGAGCGACCTCAGTATACCTTTATCTTTATTGGTCAAATCACTTGTCATGGGCCTGATTCACTGTCTGACCTCCCTAATGTCCATTGGCTTGGCAACAGGGACTACGAGAGCCTGCCTTGGTTCGCCAGTCATTTCGACGCAGCTATCATTCCGTTTGAGATAAGAAAGGTTACGAATGCAGCGAATCCGGTTAAAATGTACGAATACATGGCCGCAGGACTGCCCGTGATCAGCACCGATTTACCTGAAGTCCGATTGCAGAAACATGTCCGAATCGGCCGTTCTCCTGCCCAATTTCTCAGGCATCTGGATGAAGCACTTCTTCAAGACCGTTCCCCCGAATTGATTCAAGCAAGGCAAGCGACGGCACAAGAGGAAAGCTGGACTCAACGCGCAGAGTTCATTAAGGAGCGTATTATTGAAACATTTTTGAGGAAATACGAAAGCTCCGATTAGAAGGAACTTCCCTTCCACCGGAGCTTCATCGTGTTTCTAGATTATAATCCCATGAGTCAGCAGCAAATAGCCTGGAAACAACCGCCGCTCCTCCATTTCCAGGCTTGCATACCATTGTCTCAACCCGCTTTTTACATGAAGTCCGTCCGGGATGAAATCAAGGAAATCCAAGCTCTCCAAAAAACCGATACACCGTTCTTCACTCATCTGTATCCCGGCTTTACCAAAAGCATCCTTTAACGACTCCACTGGCATTTCAACGCCATATGGCCATGTGCCCGATTGCTCTGCAAAGGCTTTGCCCATCCGGTAAGGCAAACAACCGCTGTATGGGACAAGAACGACGATCTGTCCACCTGGTTTAGTAATCCGGGCCATTTCCCGCAATATATTCACCTTTTCTTCATTTGAAAAATGCTCCAAAACTCCGGCATTCCAGCAAACTTCATACGCATTTTCTTCTAGCGGCATCGAACGAATGTCCGACCTTACAAACTGGGCCATTCTATTTTTCATCCTAAAGGCCAGCTTGGATTGATCCAGTGCCTGTTTCGCATAATCAACCAGCGTAACCTCCGCTCCTTCCATCGCCAGCCGAAGCGATATTTTTCCTGTACCGGATCCCGCTTCTACGATTCGTTTTCCATCGAATGAGCCGATTGTCTCCCGCAACGCATTGAATACGAGCTCACTTAATGAATCCCATCGATAAGATACGTCTTTACTCCACAACTTCTCCCAAACCTGCTTCTGATCCTCTTCATGGTCTCTTCCGATAGTCTCTGCATCCCTTTTAATGTCCACGATCGGTTCAAACCTCCTGTTCCAGGTAGGAGCACAGTATTTCTTTCCACTTCTCTCTCCAAATTCGAATATCAAAAGCGTGGGCGACGGCCCGTGCATTGGCTCCTACATAATGGCGCAGCTCGGAGTTCTCCACCAAACTTGCTATGCATTCATACAGCTTTTCCTCGGTAGGAGCTACGGTAAAACCGTTATATCCATTTATGATGAGATCATTGAGTCCGCCGACATTACCTGCCACGACAGGCAGACCACAGCTCATGGCTTCGAGACAGGAATAAGAGGTCCCTTCCGAAAAAACAGTAGGAATTACAGCGATATCCGCCTTTTGATATGCCTCATTCATTTCCTGAAAGGTATAACATCGGTGTATGATCCGGTCTCTGTCAGGACTGCTGTCCATCCATTGCCGGAACGCTTTGGTGATCAAGTTGTTATTTATGACTTCGCCGGCAAATTCGATGTGAACCTGAGGGTAATTTTGCAGCAGCCGATCTGCCACCAGCATCATCGGAATGATCCCCCGTTCAAGACTGACGCGCCGCGGATAGACGATGCGGATAGTTTCTTCCTTGCGCTGAAGCCCTCTCCATCTGGTTCCGGGCGTATACCACGCGGTATCCACCGCATTAGGAAGCAGCACAATTTGGTCCGGGTCCGGATATTGGCAAACCGCTCGACAGAAAGTCAGAAAATGAGAATCGACCGATACAATTCTTTTCAAATGCCCGAGAGCATGCTGTATATTTCGCCCGACCTCCGCTTTGTGTTCAGCCGATGCTGCGTGATAATCCCAGTTGATTCCATGACATATTCCCAGGCTTCCCGCCTTATATTCTATGGCTTCCCAAATAAAGCTGGAGTAAATGATCGGCCCCTTTGCCTCTATGGTCATCCGGTTAAAGACCTCAATACTGTCCCTGTGATTGCAGTCATAGCCATGCACTCGAATGAATCCGATTTCCTTCTCGAAATCGCCGCAATAAGAGAGCTGATATATGACAGGCTTCCAGCCCAGCTCTGCAATCATCCCGCATATTTCATGCAAATACCGCTCCAACCCGCCGCCATAAATGCGATCGATATTGCCATTATAAGCATCCAAGAAGCTGTGGGTTAATATGCTGACTTCATTCATAGGCCTTCCTCTTTCCACTCCACCAGCGTTGGATGCTCATCCAGAATTGACCGATACTGCTGTATGTCCCCCCAAATCCCATCCGGATCACGCTGCATGTAGCGTTCATATTTCTGCTTCAGCTTATCGCGGCCGACAGCCCAGCCATAATGCTTAACCCTCAGTTCAGCCAAAAAACCCGGCAGTGCGGCATAACTTAATGGCAGTCTGGGCACATGATGATCCATCTTCGGATAAAAGTAATAATAGCCCGGAATGTAGCGTACGAGCGTGCGCGTGTGCCTACGGTGTATATGCCAATGCTCATCTTCGCGGTAATGGGTTCTACCTCCCCAAAAGTCAAAAAGCCGGAATCCTACCCAGTCGAACTGATCCTGATCCAGCAGTTCTCTCATATGCTCCTTGGCTCTATCTTCATAGATTTCATCCGCATCCACGGACAAGATCCAATCCGGATCGGTCGAGCAGGCGAGCTCCCAGAGCTGCTTGCGCAGCAGCCACTCCTTATTGAATTGGGAATTCGGAAGAGTCAGGAGATGAGCGACCTTGGGGAACTTCCTGCAGATCTTCGCAGTACCATCGACGCTGGCATCATCCACGATAACAATATCATCTACGAAGGAGCTCAGATCGCCCAATACCTGCTCCAGCATTCCTCCCTCTTCGTCGCGTACCTGCATGATGGCAGTGAGCCGGTTGCCCCGGCTCTTACGAAGTTTATTAAGATCCAGATCCATGATTTAACCTCTCCTTCAACCGGTGACATGCCTGCTCCAGCAGATCCGTCTCTGCGAATGTCGCCAGGACATTCCAATCCTTCATTGAAGCCCTAAGCAGATCCAACGTCGCCTCATGCTTCTGGTTATGGGACCATAACAGTGTTGCCCGAACCTGTTCCCGTGAAATACCATTCCTATAGGGAAGTTGAAGGCGTTCCATCTTTTCCAGCCCTTTGGTCCACATCCATTGATCAAGATACAAATCAGCAAGCAAAAGATCTGCCTCTTCCGATCCATCCTCTTCACCGGCATCTGCGGCTCTTCTGTAATCATCATTGACAAGATATAGCTCGGCTTTCAGCAGCTCAAGCCTGTCCTCGGCCGCCCATTTTTCCATTCGCGCGATGATCTCTTTTTCATGTGGCAGTACAGCAGTAATTGCATAAGTATATACCGCTCTTTCCAGATCTCCCTGCTGAGTCTGTATAGCCGAAAAAAAACGATAATGCGAATGCAGACTTCCGTTACTACGTTCCCGTAGAAGCACCATTTCGAACGCTTCTCTTAGAGCCTCGTCCGCTTCTGCTCTCCCCAAAAAATACAAATACGATGCAGCAAGATATCGGATCGTCTCATGAACTCCCACCTGAGCATCCAGTCTAGAATATGCATGCAATCTCTGTTCCCACTGTTTCATCATTAAAGGTTCCATAGAATGATCCTGGTTCATGTATCTCATAAACAATCGCAGCAACGCATGGTTCTCTTCCGTATGCTCATGTCCGCTATCCCACCAGTAGACATTCCTTCTGCGCAGGCATTGCTCTAAATACGTTTTTTCCGCAATTGTGATCACGAGATTCGCCGCTTCTGCCAGTAAACCGCTGTATTTATCCCATAACTGACGGTCTTCGTTGATGGGACAAGGTTCCATGATAAAAACCACATTTCGGAATCCGCCGCCGAGCGCCTGCTGAATCCAGAAAGGTGAACAAACGATGGCAGTTTGCTCGCTACATTCAGGCATATTCAGAACTTGCAAATTTGCAAAACGAATATTTAATGTCCCTTGCTCCGTACCTTTTCCCATAAAAATAACTTCCTCTGCATCCGGCATATGCCGCAGCAGATCTTTGTATATGAAATCTTCCCAAGGCAGATTACCCCATACCACGTATTTCATAGGGACACTCCCGACACACATATTTTCCGTCATTCATGATATGCGGAGACAAGGATCAAAGTGAATCGGTGCAAGATAGCCTTTTTATTGCTTCAGCCCTCAAAGCTTTATTTTTATTTCATATATTGAAAAATAAAGCATGTTACGCTGCAGTCCTCACTTTAAATGTTAAGGAGGGATTTTATGCCGGTACTTACAACGGAGGTCGTAGCCAATGTCCCGCAAACGGAAGGACGTCGCTATTCTCAGTATTCGATCATTCTGGTTAATAATAGCGGTTATTCTGCGAACGTATACCTTGTAGGATTCAGTGTTGCCGGAGCTAAGGACATATTTGCCCAAGAAACGTTCACGATGCCTCCGAATGGGGTTAGCATATTCAATTACCCCGCATTAATCGACTTCGCCCAATTTATCTTTTACGAATCCATGAACAGAGTGACGGTCCAGATGTTTGCGATCAACGAAAATAACGATTACATCGATATACCTATCTCTCCATCGGTTGCTCGCCGGATTACGTCCGATTTTAGAGAAAATATCCTACTTACGGCTGCTGAACAGGCTGTGCTCAGTTACCGCAGAGTCCCAAGCTTCACTCTTCCGGAACAGTTTGGAGCAGCTCTTTATGCACAAGGTGTCGAGATTATTTCATCGCTTCCCGTCCGTTACCGAATCATCCAGGGTGGAACGATCGACGGTTCATTTCAGTTTTTTCCGACCCCAACGACAGCCATCCCAGCAGATCATACCGCATTACAGGTTAACTTTACTTGTACTACTGTCATTGGTGGCGAAGTCGTATTTGAAGGACAAACATACGGCGCATCGGAAGCTTATTTCAATGCGATCATTCCTTTTGAAGACAATACACTGGCTAATTTACCGGAGGAACAGCCCTTAACCCTTGTGGTGAGCGCAATGGACGGTCCCGATCAGATTTTCGTTACATTCCGGATGCTCGAAGAATGGTAAGAAACCATCGAAGTTTATTTAAAGCTAGATAACAAAAAAAAGACCTCCCTTATATCGGGAAGTCTTCATCATTTTGTATGCGTTGCGTTAAACGAGAACGGTGGAACCCATCAAATATTTATCTACTTCACGTGCCGCCTGACGTCCTTCGTTAATTGCCCAAACGACAAGGCTTTGGCCGCGGCGCATATCTCCGGCAGCAAACACTTTATCCACATTCGTCTGATACTTACCATAAGGAGCCTTCACGTTGGATCGGCGATCCGTTTCGAGTCCAAGCTGATTAACGATCGTTTGCTCCGGTCCGTCGAAACCAATGGCAATCAGAGCCATTTGCGCGTTGAATACCTTTTCCGTTCCTGGAACGGGCTGATAGATTTTACGTCCGGTCTCATCAACGATCCGTCGGATTTGCACCGTATGGAGTTCCTTGAGATTGCCTTCCTCATCCCCGACAAATTTTGTCGTCATGATGGAGAACTCGCGCGGATCCTTGCCGTACAGCGCTTTAGCCTCTTCTTGTGCATAATCAAGTGTATATACGTTAGGAAACTGCGGCCATGGATTATTAATCGGATCACGCTCAAGCGGAGCCATATCATGTGTACCGAACTGCGTTACGCTGCTGCATCCGTGACGTAGCGCCGTGGCCACACAGTCGGATCCGGTATCCCCGCCGCCAATGACGATGACGTCCTTACCTTCTGCGGAAATATATTGACCGTCAGACAGCCCGGAATCCAGCAAACTCTTGATGGTTCCATTCAGGTACGTCATGGCGTAATGTACGCCTTTCAAACCGCTGCCCTCAATGTTAAATTCACGAGGTTTGGTTGCTCCTCCGCAGAGTACAACGGCGTCGTAATCGTCTACCAGCTGCTCAGAGGAAATATCCTTACCGATTTCAGTGTTGGTAACAAAGCGGATGCCTTCGGCAGCGAGCAGATCTACACGACGCTGAACCACGTCTTTTTCCAGCTTCATGGACGGGATGCCATACATCAGCAGTCCGCCGATTCGGTCGGAACGTTCATACACCGTCACCGTATGACCTGCTTTATTCAACTGGGCAGCGGTAGCAAGACCTGCAGGTCCAGAGCCAACCACGGCAACGCGCTTGCCCGTACGTTTCTCAGGCGGATTCGGAACCACCCATCCTTCTTCGAATCCTTTATCAATAATCGCCTGTTCAATCGTCTTGATGGTTACCGGCTGACCGATCAGGCCCACCGTACAAGAGCCTTCACAAGGAGCCGGGCAAATGCGGCCCGTAAATTCCGGAAAATTATTCGTTTTGTGAAGGCGTTCCAGAGCTTCACTCCATAACCCGCGATATATCAAGTTGTTCCATTCCGGAATCAGGTTGTTTACCGGGCATCCGGAGGTTCCCCCTGCCATGTCAATCCCCGTGTGGCAGTAAGGTGTGCCGCAATCCATACATCGTGCTCCCTGAGTACGCAGTTCTTCTTCAGACAAATGCTTATGGAATTCTTCCCAGTCTTTTATACGTTCAGCCGGTTCGCGATCAGCCGGCAGTTGACGGCTGTATTCCATAAAACCTGTTGGTGTAGACATGACGTGTTCCCCCATCCGTTCTTTTCCTGTTGATTCTATCAAATAACGACGCAGGTGATATTTCAATTATAGTATCATCTCAATCTTTGAATATTAAATGGATTATCCGAATAATTATTTGTATTATTTGACACGATGTTAACATTCGGATGGAAACTATTCGCATATTCTACACGCGGACATACGTACAAAAACGGTAATTGTATGGATTTTTCTCGTCGCGGATTCCTTGTACTTCCTGAACACATTTCCACTCGGCTTCATTGATTTCCGGAAAGAAGGTGTCACCTTCAAATGATTCCTCAATTTCCGTAACCAAAAGACGGTCGGCATGCGGAAGGAGCGTCCGATAAATTTCCGAGCCGCCAATAACCATCAATTCTTCTTCGACTCCAAGCTTCAGAGCCTCATCTATGGTATGGATAATCTGGGCGCCAGGTGCTGAATAGTCGGGATCGCGTGTCAGAATGATGTTCGTGCGCCCCGGCAGCGGTTTTCCGCCAAAGGATTCCCACGTCTTACGTCCCATCAGAACTTTCTTGCCTATGGTTTGCTCTTTGAAGAAGGCCATGTCCCGAGGCAGGCGCCAAGGAAGCGCATTATTTCGCCCTATCACCCTGTTCTCCCCCATAGCCCATATAAACGTCATACTCAAGCGCCTCAACTCCTTGATTAGGATTGGTATATACTTTGCCGTTACACGGCTACCGGCGCTTTAATGCCCGGATGATGCTTATAATTAGCGAATTCAAAATCTTCAAATGTATAATCGAAAATGGAATCCGGTTTGCGTTTGATCACGAGTTCCGGAAGCTCATATGGTTCGCGTTCAAGCTGCGTCTTCACCTGCTCCAGATGATTCGAATAAATATGCACATCTCCACCCGACCAAACAAACTCACCTGGTTCAAGTCCGCATTGCTGCGCTACCATATGCGTCAGAAGGGCGTAGCTGGCAATATTGAACGGCAACCCGAGGAATGTGTCTACCGACCGCATGGTGAGCATACAAGACAGCTTGCCGCCCGCTACATAGAACTGGAACACAAAATGGCAAGGAGGGAGCTTCATCTCTTCAATCTCTGCTACATTCCAAGCGCTGACGATATGTCTGCGGGAATCCGGGTTGTTTTTAATAGACTCAATCACATTGGCAATCTGATCGATATGCGTCCCGTCCGGCGATTCCCAGTTCCTCCACTGTGAGCCGTACACCGGCCCCAAGTCTCCGTTCTCATCGGCCCATTCATCCCAGATCGATACACCATTCTCCTTCAAGTAACGAATATTCGTATCACCGCTAAGAAACCACAGCAGCTCATGGACGACTGATTTGATATGAACCCGTTTCGTTGTCAGCAAAGGAAAACCCTTCGAGAGATCAAATCTCAGCTGTCTTCCGAAAACAGATAACGTGCCTGTTCCGGTTCGATCTTCTTTTGGAGTCCCATTTTCCAAGATGTCTTCAAGTAATTCCAGGTAATTTCGCATGTTTCGTCCACCCTCTCGTTTCCCGTAACTTTCTTTCTAGTTGAATCGAAATAAAGAAAAGACGTCAAGTCCGTTCTTTTATCATCTCACTCTGTATTCTTTTTCATGAGATGCCTACCTTTGATTTAGTGCGTTTTATATTAGTTTACCATGCTCCAAAGTCCTGAGAAATAGCAAATTAAAACCTTTCATATTCCTTTGGATTGCAAACAACGGATTTCGCTCGCAATTTTCCGTATATTTAACGCTCGAACTCAGCGATATAATCGGATAATTCAAAAAAAGAAAGAGCCCCGCTCTCGCAAGGCTCTTTCTTATCGATACTGTATATTGTGTTGAATGTATTATTTACGTGGTGCGATCACGTGAATTGGATTGCCAAGCGCAAGCTCAGCTGTTTCCATCACGATTTCGCCAAGCGTTGGATGCGCATGGATGGTTAGGGCGATATCTTCAAGAGTAGCACCCATTTCAATCGCAAGACCCAACTCAGCGATCAGGTTGGAAGCTTCGATACCTGCGATGTGGCAACCCAGAACCAGTTGAGTTTCTTCGTCGAAAATCAATTTCACGAATCCATCAGCATTGTTCAGGGAAAGCGCACGTCCGTTACCCGCAAACGGGAACTTCGCAGCTTTAGCTTTGTAGCCTTTTTCTTTGGCTTCTTTTTCCGTGTAGCCTACGCTTGCGCATTCAGGATCAACGAACGCAACGGCAGGAACTACTTTATAATCCACAACGGATGGATGGCCGGAGATGGCTTCTGCAGCCACTTTACCTTCGTAAGAAGCTTTATGTGCCAGTGCAGGACCCGCAACGATATCACCAATTGCGAAGATGTTTGGTTTGTTCGTACGACCTTGATGGTCTACTTTAACCAGACCGCGATCGGTCATTTCGATACCAACCAGATCCAAACCAAGGTCTCCGTCTGTATTCGGACGACGTCCAACCGTTACGAGCAGGTAGTCTGCAGTAACTTCTTTCGTTTCGCCGCCTACAGAATATTTAACCGTAACTTCTTTATCCGTTTGCTCAGCACTTTCGGCTTTTGCATTCGTGATAATTTCAACGCCGGTTTTGGTCATGCTCTTCACGACCAGCTTCGTCATGTCCGGATCAAATCCGTTCAGGATCGTATCCAATCCCTCGAGGATGGTTACTTTCGTGCCGAATTTGGAGAACATTTGACCCAGCTCTGCACCGATGTAGCCGCCGCCGATTACGACAAGGCTCTTCGGAATTTCAGGCAAGCTCAAAGCTTCTGTGGAAGACAAGATGCGTCCGCCAAACGGGAATGTTTTAAGCTCGATTGGACGGGAACCCGTCGCAATGATGCAATGTTTGAAACGGTAACGTGGGGATTCATGTTCGTTGAAGCAACGTGCTTCGTTTTCACTGATGAACATGCACTCGCCATTGAAGACTTCAACCTTGTTGCCTTTCAGAAGACCGGCAACGCCGCCAGTCAGCTTTTTAACAACGCTGTTTTTGAATTCTTGGGTTTTCGAGAAATCCACTTTTACATTTTCTGCAGTTACGCCGAATGCTTCGCCATGCTTAGCAGACTCATATTGATGAGCCGCAGCGATCAGAGCTTTGGAAGGAATACATCCGCGGTTCAAACACACGCCGCCAACTTCGGATTTGTCTACGATGAGAACCTTTTGACCCAGCTGTGCAGCACGGATTGCTGCAACATATCCACCAGGACCAGCACCAATTACTAATGTATCGATATCGAGAGAAGCGTCGCCTACTACCATATCTTACACCTCCATAACCAACAGCTCAGGATTATTGAGCAGTGATTTAATGTAATTCATAAAATGTTGTGCAGTTGCGCCATCGATGATGCGATGGTCAAAGCTCAAGGACAGGGCCATTACAGGAGCGGCAACAATTTCACCGTTCTTCACAACCGGTTTTTCGGAAATACGTCCGGTACCCAGAATCGCAACTTCTGGGAAGTTGATGATTGGAGTAAAGAACATACCGCCAGCGGAACCGATATTAGTAATGGAAATCGTGCTTCCCTTCATTTCGTTAGGGGAAAGCTTGCCATCACGGCCGCGTGCTGCCAGATCACGAATGCTGTCAGCAATCATCCAGATGCTCTTACGGTCGGCATCCTTGATAACCGGAACGATCAGACCGTTGTCTGTATCGGTTGCGATACCGATATTGTAGTATTTCTTGTAGACGATCTCGTTGTTTTCTTCGTCGATCATCGCGTTCAAGGCAGGGAATTGGCGGGAAGCCGCAACCAGAGCTTTGACGATGAAAGGCAGGTAAGTGATCTTGGTGCCTTTTTTCTCGGCGATTGGTTTCATGCGCGTACGGAATGCAACCAACTCGGTAACGTCTACTTCGTCCATGATGGTAACATGCGGCGCCGTGTATGCCGATTTAACCATGGCATTGGAGATCGCTTTACGAATACCTTTGAATGGAACGCGTTCTTCTTCAGCACGTGGATCCACGGCTGCGGAGGAAGATGCGGATGCTGCAGGAGCGGCTTTATCTTCGCTCTTCTCGGCAGCAGCCGGAGCAGATGCCTGGCCTCCGCCATTTTTGAAGGCTTCTACATCTTCTTTAGTTACTTTTCCGTTATTGCCGGATCCGTTTACTTGAGCGATGTCAACGCCTTGCTCGCGTGCAAATTTGCGAACGCTAGGAGTTGCGAGCACTTCTTTGTTTGGAGCTGCAGGAGCAGGTGCGTTTTCTCCGCCCTCTTTCGCAGCTTCAGGGCTGTTTTGCGCAGGAGAAGAAGTCGTGTCCGCACTGCCTTTAGCTGCGTCCGCTTCCTGGGAACCATGGTCACCCGCAGGTGCTTCCTGTTCAGGAACTTCGCCTTCTGCATCAATAATAGCAACGACTTCGCCGACGCGGCACACTTGTCCGTCCTTTGTCAGAACTTCCTGTACCGTACCGTTAACCGGGCAAGGAACTTCAACAACCGCCTTGTCGTTTTGTACTTCCATAATGATGTCGTCGTCTGTTACTTTATCGCCGGGTTTGATGTGCATTTTGATAATTTCGCCTTCATGCAAACCTTCCCCCAGCTCAGGGAATCGATATTCAAATTTTGCCACCTTTACTACCTCCTATCAAATGACTGCTTTTCTTAGAATTCCATGACTTTGTTGACTGCAGCAATTACGCGAGCCGGTGTTGGAAGCCATGTATCTTCGATTTGCGCGAATGGATAAACCGTATCCGGACCCGTCACGCGAAGAACAGGAGCTT
This sequence comes from Paenibacillus dendrobii, assembly GCF_009807035.1. Taxonomy (GTDB): domain Bacteria; phylum Bacillota; class Bacilli; order Paenibacillales; family Paenibacillaceae; genus Paenibacillus_AQ; species Paenibacillus_AQ dendrobii. The sequence goes on along the minus strand of NZ_WUBI01000001.1, from coordinate 356,280 downwards.
CTAGATGCAAAATAGCCTTTTCGTTAATTTGAGCAATGATTTCTGCGGCTGCGCCGGAAGTTTTTTGCGCTTCTTGAACCACGATTGCACGGTTCGTTTTCTTGATGGAAGCCACAATCGTATCGATATCCAAAGGACTGAGCGTACGCAAGTCGATAACTTCGGCTTTGATTCCTTTAGATTTTTCAAGCTCTTCAGCAGCTTTTGTTGCTGTATGAACCATCATGCCGTAAGCAATAATCGTCACATCAGAACCTTCGCGTACCACGTTGGCTTTACCAAGCTCAACAACATAATCTTCTTCTGGTACTTCAGCGCGGAACGCATGGTACAAGTTCAGATGCTCCATGAAGAAAACAGGATCGTTGTCGCGGATAGCGGCAATCAGAAGGCCTTTGGCATCATAAGGATTCGAAGGCACTACCACTTTAATACCCGGAGTCTGGATCGCCAAACCTTCCAGGGAATCCGTGTGCAGCTCAGCTGCTTTTACGCCGCCGCCAAAAGGTGTACGGAACACGATTGGGGAATTGTAGCGACCGCCGGAACGGAAACGCATACGTGCTGCTTGAACGAACATTTGATCCAGAGCTTCATAAATAAATCCGACGAACTGAATTTCGGCTACAGGACGGAACCCTTGGATACCAAGACCTACAGCCATGCCGCCAATCGCGGATTCTGCAAGCGGAGTATCGAAAATGCGTTCCTCACCAAATTCTTTTTGCAGACCTTCCGTCGCACGGAACACGCCGCCGACATTACCTACGTCTTCACCAAACACAATGACGTTAGGGTCACGTTTCATCTCCACGCGCATTGCGTCGCGGATCGCTTCTTTCATATTCATTTGTGCCATTGCTTCATTTCCTCCTTAAACATTCACTGTTCACGTTGCTTAAGCAATACGTTTTATTCGATTTATTGGAAATCGGCTTTTTGTTCTTCCAAATGTTTCGGGGTTTGCTCGAACATGCTGTCGATCAGGCCTGGAACCGTCATCTTAGCTGTTTGTTCCGCTTTTTTGATCTCTTCGTTTACTTTCGCTTTGGCTTCATCTTTCACGCGGGCCGTGTCTTCTTCAGTCCACAAGCCTTTTTTCTCCAGATATTTAGCCATGCGGGTAATCGGATCTTTTTCGTTCCACTCGCCTTCTTCGTCCTTCGTACGATACTTGGTAGCATCATCCGACAGGGAGTGAGGACGGAAACGGTAAGTCACAGCTTCGATCAATGTAGCGCCTTCGCCTTTACGGGCAAGCTCTGCAGCTTCCTGAACAGCACTAATGACAGCAAGCACGTCCATACCGTCGATTTTCACACCGCGGATACCGGCTGCTACTGCTTTGTGAGCAATAGACAATGCTGCTGTTTGTTTAGCGAAAGGAGTTGTGATGGCATAGCCGTTATTTTGCACAAAGAAAATGACTGGCAGCTTGAAACGTCCAGCGTAGTTCAATCCTTCGTAGAAATCACCTTCCGAAGAACCGCCGTCGCCAGTGTATGTGATCGCAACTTGTTTTTGTTTTTTCAATTTAAAGCCCATAGCAATACCCATCGCATGCAGAATTTGCGCACCGATGATGATTTGCGGCATCAAAACGTTGACGCCTTCAGGGATCTGTCCACCATGCTGGTGACCACGGGAGTACAGGAACGCTTGGTACAATGGCAATCCATGCCATACGATTTGCGGCATGTCACGGTAGCCGGGACAAATGAAATCTTCTTTTTCCAGAGCGTATTCGCTGCCGACCATAGTTGCTTCTTGACCGGATACTGGAGCATAGAAACCAAGACGACCTTGACGGCCCAAATTTACAGCACGGTCATCCCAAGTACGTGTAAATACCATACGGTACATAATTTCTTTTAACTGTTCATCAGTAAGGTTAGGCATTTTATCTTTGTTAATGATTTCACCTTCGGGAGAGAGCACGGAAAGCGCTTCGACTTCCTCGGTATACACTTCATAAGGCACCTTGCTCATTATCTTCACCTCAACAAAAAAATTTGAATATCAAGTGCTGCTGTTATAGAATTATTATACACCTGTTTTATTCGATTCGTCAAAGCTATTGCGGAAAAATTTCGAAATAATCAAGCTTTGTATGTATAACAGCATGCAAAGTGTGGTATAACAGTAATCGAAAATTTGACAGGTTCGTGAACATTACCACAATATGGTTATCAAATGATAACGCTTTTTTCAGGGCGAAAAATCAACTGTGAGAAGGGTGAATGGGATGACGGATTCAAAATATTTGAAACGCACCATCAATAAGGAACAAATCGATAGTACATTTTTAAATGAAACACGAAACCTACGGGTATATCTCCCACCTGGTTATAATGAAATTTTAAGCTACCCGGTCGTCTATTGTCAGGATGGCGAGGAGTTTTTTAATTTTGGACGCATTGCGACGACTGCCAACCATTTAATTCTGGACGGTGAAGCAGAGCCATTCATAATCGTGGGCGTTGAAGTCGATACATCGGTACGCACCGAGGAATATGCTCCGTTTGGCAGCCGATTCGACGCTTATACCCGCTGCTTCGCAGAAGAGATTATTCCCTTCATTCAAGCCAAATATCCTGTACGCAGGGAAGCCTCCGAAAGGGTTCTTGCAGGCGACTCTCTTGGCGGGAGCGTATCGCTCCATCTGGCCATCCGATATCCTGACCTGTTCCAGCGCATTATTAGCCTGTCTGGAGCTTATTATCCGGCTTCTCAGGATATATATGAAGCACAGGATGACTTGTCCAAACTTGATGTATATATGATTGTCGGTCTCCAGGAAACCGCATTCGAGTCGGATCATGGAATCCATAACTTCGTCGAATTAAACCGTCAAACACGCGAACTCCTTCTGGACCGTGGCGCAAAAGTGGCGTATTCCGAGAAAGACGGCAAGCATATCTGGGGCTTCTGGCAAAAAGAGCTTCCAGATGCGCTTATGTACTTTTTACACGCCTGACCGTACTATAAACATATAAAGGTGAGCCCACTGACAAAACCCTGTATGCAAACTGCGCAGAAGAATGTCCTTGGTTCACCTTTTTGTTTTCAATAAAATGATTGCGTTTTCATTGTTTTTCCGAAAAAACGGCAATTAAGCCGTCTTTTCATGGAATCGGAATTTCATGATCCCCTTATACCCGCAAGATCATAACTTTTCGCTTCTGATTTTAAGGATAAGTGCCTCGCAACCTGCTTCCATCAAATCATAGACCTGTTCAAAATTCCCCGTATAATAAGGGTCCGGCACTTCTCTGAGCTCATGTTCCGGTAGCAGATCCATAAATTTAATCAATTTTTCCTCTTTGGCACCGGTAAGCTTCTTCACATTGTTCCAATTGCTGTCGTCCATGCAAACAATGTAATCGAACTGATCGAAATCCGCAGACGTGAATTGGCGCGCACGAATTCCCTCATAGCTTACCTGATGCTCATCGAGCTTTTCCTTGGTTCCCTGATGCGGTTCGTGCCCGATGTGCCAATCTCCGGTTCCGGCAGAATCGACTCGGATGCTGCTCTCAAGTCCAGCCGCGCTGACCTTATGTCTCATGATCGCTTCAGCCATGGGCGAGCGGCAGATATTCCCCAAACAAACAAATAATACAGATATCATGTTGTATACGCCTCCTTCTTCCATTATGCAGTCTTCCGTTTGTTTTTGCTCTGAGGGTTGTCGCTGACGGATAGGCCGGTTGAAGAAGACATGTGCAGCGTACGCCGTGGAAGCTTCCATTTATAGAAGACGGAAAACATACGAAACATAACGATGACCGCAAATAGGACAACCGCTTGCCAAGTCGTATGAATCCAATTCAATCCGATCACCACTCCGGCGATGACCGCCCATACTGCATAAATCTCATCGCGAAGCACGAGCGGTTTGCGTCCAGCTAAAAGATCACGAATGATCCCCCCGCCAACGCCCGTCATCATGGCAGCCACCGCTACAGCCGACAACGGATGATGCATATCGGCAGCGTACAATGCTCCTTGGATCGCGAACGCGGATAGTCCGATGGCATCAAACCAAGCTTCCGTACGCTTCCAATGCTTAATCCAGCCTGCAGGAAGCAGGAATGCAATAATCACTGACAAGATGGCCAGTTTAATCAGCAGCCCTTGGCTCCAGAGTGTAGTTACAGGAACGCCGATCAGGATATTCCGGACGACTCCACCGCCAAAAGCCGTAACCAGGCCCAACACCAGTATGCCCAGGATGTCGTAATCTTCCTCCATCGCGACGAAAGCACCCGACATCGCAAAAGCAATCGTCCCGATGATGCTGAAAATTTCAAAAGCATGCATGTCCAATTTCTCTCTAACCTCTCCCCTATCATATGTCTCCCCTATTGTAGTCGCGGCTGGCTAAATTGTGCAACTATGTTTTCTCATTTATACTGAAGTAACAATCTAATAGGAATGAATTGGATTTAGGGGGAAACAAACATGAACCAAAAACGTGTCGTTATTTTTTCCGGGGGTGAACTTCATCCTCAATATATAAAGGAAATTCAGTCTGGTGATTTTATCATTGGCGCCGATAGAGGGGCGCTTTTTCTCGTAAGTCATCACGTTAAACCCGATCTGGCCGTGGGCGACTTTGACTCGATATCATCCGAAGAATTGAAGCTGGTTCGTTCGATGAGTGAAAAAATTGTGGAATGCGATCCGATCGACAAAAATCTGACGGATACTGAACTTGCCTTTGAGATGGCTATAAGAGAACAGCCAGAATTCATCCTGCTCGTTGGCGGCACCGGAAGCCGAATGGACCATACCCTTGCCAACGTCCAAATGCTTAACCGCGCTCTCCAGCATCATATTGCTTGTGCCATTATGGACCAGAATAATTACATTACATTAACAGGCTCTAAAATTGTGGTCCTTGACCGGGGCTATAAATACGTATCGCTGTTGCCAATGACACCCGAAGTGACGGGAATAACGCTCGAAGGTTTTCAATATCCTCTCACAGACGCCACATTAAAGTTCGGAGAATCTCTTGGAATCAGCAATTTACTCCTCGATGCGAGTGGCAGTGTAAGTATTTCAAGCGGACTTTTGCTGGTCATTCAAAGTCATGACTAGAGTGTTCTGAAACTGAAGGGATCACCCATCCTTCTTCACTTTTGCTCCACATCAATACGGTTTTGTTACCAAATGACCGATGCCGAAAAACCCTTGTATATCAAGGGTTTTTCTTGTTTCTATAGAATGTCCAGCGGCTATTTCTTAATTTTTTGTAACTTTTAATGGTTTTTTAATAAAAGGGAAAATCCCCTAGAACTGCAAGGGTTTGATGGGCGCCATCCATTATTTAGGTTGTTACAAAACTGTTATACTCGGAAACGAGCCAGACAGAAAACGAAATTTGGAGGTAATACAACATGAAGCAAAAACAAATAATCCAAAAATTAGTAGCCGTAGGGCTATGTGCATCGATAGGTTTTACAGCGATGATGGCAACCGGAGCAGACGTTACGGAAGCATCCTCATCTAAATCCGTATCCGCATCTTCCGCTACTTCATCCAAAGGAACCACTATTGTCAACTACGGTAAAAAGTTTATGGGAACGCCATATAAATTTGGAGCATCTACCAGCACAACGAAAGTATTCGACTGCTCTTCGTTCATGAAATATATCTTTGGCAAATACGGCGTGAAGCTTCCTCGTACGTCTGCACAACAATCCAAAGTAGGCGTCGCTGTATCGAAATCTAATCTGAAACCGGGAGATCTCGTCTTTTTCTCCAGCGGTAGCAGAGCCAACGGCAAGAACGTAACACATGTCGCCGTGTATGCAGGTAACGGTAAAATCCTGCACACTTACGGTTCTCCTGGTGTAACCATTTCTGATCTGAATTCCGGCAACTGGAAAAGAACATACCTGAAAGCACGCCGGGTGCTTTAGGTTATTACTTTAGGTTATTGCTTTAGGTTATCCATGAAGGAAGGCGATAAGTTTGCATACGCGGACTTAATCGCCTTCTTTTATTATATAACCCACGCCGCGTACGGATTGAATCAGCTTTTTGCTGAAACCTTTATCCATTTTTGTGCGAAGATGCCTGATGTAGACATCGACCACATTAGTTCCCATGTGAAAATCATAGTCCCACACCTTTTTGAGGATTTCTTCGCGTGTACATACTTGATTCGCATGCCTGGCCAAGTATAGGAGCAAGTCAAATTCCTTGACGGTCAGTGAGATTAGTGTCTCTCCCCTCATCACTTTCCGGCTTCCAGGATCAATGACCAAATCTCCGACCATAACTGTTTGATTGTCTCGCTCATTCTCGATACGAAATATCCTAAGCAGATTCCGAACACGCGCGAGCAGCTCTTTTCCCTCAATGTTCTTAGAGACCACATCATTGGCCCCGGCTCCCAATCCTTCAATCACAGCTTCCGCGCTTAGGTACTCCTGAAATAAAATAATGGGAAATGGCCTGTCTCCCTGTTCCCTTAGCATTGCCTTCATGATTTTATGTAAGGAGCTGAGATGATACGCCGAACCGTCCAGCAGGAGCATATCCACAGGCTTCTCGTTTATGGCTCTCATTGCCTCATGCTCTGTTAAAACAATCTGCACAGCATATTCATCTTTCAGGAGAATGTCCTCAAGACCGTTGTTTCTTAAAAAAGGTTCAAGTACCAACAGCCTTTCATGCATTGCATCACCCGGTTTCCGTTTTAGATACGAATCTGCCTCTTCATAGGTTTGCCGCACATGAAATAAAACATTCCTCAAGTATTTCTGCTCACGTGGTAAGTGAAGGCAATTCGTGGATGTCTTCAAACAATTCAAAAAATGAAGGTGAAAACAAAGTGAACTTTCATCCGAAATAACGGTGATATATGGTTCTCGCTTCAGAGATATCCTTCGTTCCATGAATCAACGCCCTGCCGTCGGCAAAAACAACAAGCCGCTGAGCGCCCGTTGTGAATGAAACCAGGAACGGGTTGCTCTCCACTAAACCTTCCCCGAGCTTAGAGAGCCTCTCAGCCGTTTCTTTCAGATTCAAGGTTTGTTTCTTGCCGGGACGAATCTGCACGGTATCTCTACCGCATAAGACATCTGTCTTTTCAAGATTGGAAGCCGATAGATAAGGGTACGTCCGGTGTGTCCCGCAAGAGAGGCAGTCTTCTTTCTTAGCATGCTTTACTCCCATAGACATCGACTCGTTTCGCCATAGATCAAATGTCAGCAACTTGTCACGCAAGGCTTCCGTATGCCCGCTGAGCAGCTTCATAGCCTCTATCGTTTGATGGGAGGTAACCATTTGTACCGCTTGCGGAATTATGCCCGCCGTATCGCAAGTATCACCACCGAGCGGAACAGCTCCCAGTAGACAGTTCAGGCATGGGGTCTGTCCAGGGATGATTGTATACGTGATCCCATAACTTCCGACACATCCGCCATAAATCCACGGAAGATTATATTTTTGTGCAATATCGTTCATCAATAATCGGGTGTCAAAATTATCTGTCCCATCCATAATCAGATCCACGCCGTTGATTAGTGACTCCAGCTCCTCTACCTTCACATCCATCACGAAGCTGTCGATTTGAATGGAGGAATTGATCTGCTGAAGCCTTTGTTTGGCAGCGACAGCTTTGGGCAATCTAAGGCTCGCGTCTTCTTCAGAGAAAAGCTGCTGCCGTTGAAGATTGCTCCACTCCACATAATCTCGGTCCGCTATCGTCAAGTGCCCTACACCAGCTCGTGCTAACGTCTCGGCAATCGAAGTCCCCAAAGCTCCCGCTCCGATAATTAATACATGGCTTTCTCCCAGCTTCCGCTGGCCTCCCGTTCCAAACGGCGTGAAGCGCTCCTGCCTGGAGTAACGATCTTCTCCGATTTTCATAATTACATCTCCTTCGATAAAAAACCGCATTCCCAACAGGGAATACGGCAGTTTTCTTGTCCTGAAAAATGACCAACTATGCGTTCTGATGCGACCATTCTTCTACGTTCCATGTTTTCGTTACCCAATCTTCATAAAAATCCGGCTCGTGGGACACGAGCAGAACGGTTCCTTTAAACTCCTGCAGGGCACGTTTCAATTCGGCTTTCGCAACAACGTCCAAATGGTTGGTAGGTTCGTCAAAGAGAATCCAGTTCGATTCATGCATCATCAGCTTGCATAATCTGACTTTTGCTTGTTCGCCACCGCTCAGCATGTTCAGCGGACGCGTGATATGCTCGTTCTTTAAACCGCACCGCGCCAGATGAGCACGCACTTCATGCTGGTTCAAATAAGAGAACTCATTCCAAACGTCGTCGATCGGGGTGATATTACCGGGACGAACTTCTTGCTCGAAATATGCAGGCTCCAAATAATCTCCGAGATACGTCTTACCGCTGATTGGAGGAATCTTTCCCATAATCGTTTTCAATAGTGTTGACTTACCCACGCCATTACAACCCACAATCGCGATTTTCTCACCGCGTTCAATGGTCATACTCATTTTCGGAAGTAACGCATATGTGTAGCCGATCTCAAAGTCGATTCCTTCAAATACGGTTTTTCCGCTCGCACGGGATTCTTTGAAGTTAAATATCGGTTTGGCCGCTTCCTCAGGCTTGTCTAGACGATCAATGCGATTCAACTGCTTCTCACGGCTCTTTGCTCGTCCTGAAGTAGAGGCACGGGCTTTGTTTCTCTGAATGAAATCTTCCTGCTTTTTGATGAATTCCTGCTGTTTCTCATAGGCATCAATATGTTGATTCTTAGAAATATCAGCCATTTCCAGAAACTTATCGTAATTGGCAGCATATCTTGTCAGCTTGGCAAATTCCAGATGATATATCACATCCACGACCTGATTCATGAATTCCGTATCATGGGAAATCAGCATGAAAGCATACGGATATGACTTCAGGTATTGCGTAAGCCAGTCAATATGCTCGACGTCGAGATAGTTTGTCGGTTCATCCAAGAGAAGAACTGTTGGCTTTTCCAGCAAGAGCTTGGCCAGGAGAACTTTCGTACGCTGACCTCCACTAAGGGAGGAAACATCCCGATCCAGTCCAATGGCTGATAAACCCAGACCATTAGCCATTTCCTCGACTTTGACGTCAATCATGTAGAAATCACCCATCTCAAGCTGTTCCTGGATGTCACCCATCTGCTCAAGGAGCAGCTCCAGCTCATCTGGAGAGGCTTCTCCCATCTTGTCTGTGATTCCCATCATTTCCTGCTCCAACTCAAGCAGTGGCAGGAACGCATCCTTCAGGACATCGCGGACTGTCTTTCCAGGTGTCAGCTTAGAGTGCTGATCCAGATAACCGTAGCGGACTCTAGGCGTCCATTCCACCTTACCGCTGTCTTTAAGCAATTTTCCTGTTAAAATATTCATCAAAGTTGACTTGCCGACACCATTCGCACCCACCAAACCGACATGCTCGCCGGCCAGAAGGCGGAAGGAAACATCTCTAAACAATGTACGTCCCCCGAAATTATGGGAGACATTTTCAACGGTCAATAAGCTCATAAATACGTTCTGACTCCAGTCTATGTTGAAAAATTCTTATTACTGAGAACGATCGTAATCGGGTATTCAATATATCATTGTAACATAAGTTAGAGTTTTCCGAAAACAGGAAGATCCATACCATTTCGTATGTTACAGAGCAATGGTCACAGAACGATCTGAACTTCAGACCCAAACATGCGATACGATACATGGAAACACCAATAAATAGCACACTCTCTTTAAAAAGGAAGGTCAGAACTGTACGCATATCATTTGAATTACAATGTCCATATTAATTATAAGGCGTAACGTCTTTGCGGCAGTTTCTCTCAAAGTATCCCCTCGTCGCAGCTTGCTTCGCGGAAGCGAATGTTTCTTCAATGATTAGTCCACTCTGGCAATCCCCACGTTCAAAGTAACGGATACCTGTCACCGGATCGCTTCCTGCGTGAATGTCCGGTTTTTTCACCAGCCTGCCTCCACCCAGCGCATAGTTATTGATATAGTCTTTCCCGACGGGTATTCCCTGTACAAACGCTATTAAACCAATATCGTTAACGGAGTTGTTCCACTCCTCTTCAGAGATGGACGGGAGGGTGAAATCGTACGATACACCGTTTTTAACGGCATACTCATTGTGTCGGTTTATGACATTGGCCAAGTCATCCTCAATGGTTTGGACGATTGTTGTCCGTCTCACCTGTTCAAATAATTCAGAATGGGCAATTAAAGACACGCGTGTTGAATTTATCAGCTCTTTCTGTAAACCTTGAATCCAGCTTCCTGTCTGTTCCTCATAAATCTCCACGACATTATCCAGGGTAAACCGGATGAGATTACCATTCTCGTCACTGTAAGTGTAAGGTTTCTTGGGACTCCAAACATGCCTGATTAACGTCTCATGATCTTTGCCTGCAAACTCTTCGTCAGCATATATGTAATATCCGTCATAGTCTACGACTGCGATGGCTGGGATGTAATAATCCAGCGTCTGCTGTGCAGGCAAATCATCCTCAATACCAAGATTAGAGTACAAACTGCGATAAAAAACAGCAACGGCAAGCTCCTTGTCAGAGCGAAAGAATTTGGAGGAGCCGTATCCAGCCTCCCACTCCTGTTTCTCATTCGTATTCAGAACGCTTGCACCATCTTGTACGGCCGTACGCAAAGCTGTTACATACTTCATCTCCAAATAATGTACCGATTGCTGATCCTTGATTTGGAATCCACTCAACAGAAACAAAGGTATAAAAATGATAACAAAGACAATCGAAAAATCAGTAATCTTCATTAAGCACCATACCCCCGTACGGATATGCCAAGACTGGAACATTCCCCGATATCGAGCCGGTAACAAAATCCATCATCAGGGTACCTGCCGTACGATTGACGTTCTTGACAGTGACCTTAAAAAAATCCCCGACGTTCACTTTATATTTTCGTAATTCATCGTCCTTTGGCAGCGCTTGATCCGGAAAGAGTACCGACATAATATCGACCGTGTAATACCCTGCGTAAGATACATCAATATCATGCTGAAACGTAGACGGATCCGCAGCATCCGTGTACACCGGGGTATATTTTTTATGTAAGTGCTCCATTTGAACATCGAAATCATTTCCTGTCGCATGGATCTCACTCAGGAAATCTTGATACATGGTTGGCGTAAGATATCCTTTGTTTCTGACTGCATCCACGAATTGCGTGAGCGCATTATACACCACCAGCCGAGACAAATCATCCTGCTTCTGATACGCTTCTGCTGACGGGTAAACGAACATCAATGCCACCGCAATAAGTACAGCTACGAATTTTGAAACCGCACTGGTCATAAGTCATCCTCTTCCAGAAGAAGCTTGTAAAACTGTATTTCGATCAACTTCCCATTTATGTCCCTGTTATACACCGCACGATAATTCGCATCGATTTGAAAAATGGATTGGCTAATAAGCTCAACAGCAACCGTCTCCAAAACCATGGTATCATCTACTTGTATTTTCACGCCGCTATTAATATGGTCCACCGTCATCACGATCGCCTGAGTGCCGCTAAAAATATCCGGTTTTGCTGTTTTTAACGTGGTATGAACACTTCTTGTCTGTCCACCTAGAGTCATTACCGCATGATTTAATACAAGATTAATCTGGCTCGTTAAACCCAGCGTGTAGAAGCAGGCACTTAAAAATAAAACGACGACCACGCTAAGGGTTATCATATTTTGCGCATTATCGTTCAACAGCCCAGCCTCCCTTCATTCTTAAGGACTACTGTTCAAAAATGAGACCGCGAACGACATTGGATTTATCCTTGATGATACTTGCTTTAAACTTACCGCTTGGATTTACATACTCATTGCTGGATTCCAAAAGCGTATTTTTCAATTCTCCTTCCCTGATTTCCGTGCTGATTACGGAGCCGTACTTATCGTCATTTAGGTCCCCGCTAATGTAGAGGCTGTTTCCGTACCATTGACCGACCTTGTTTTTTCCCGTTTTTACCAGAATGCCAAACTGATCTTTGTCCCTGAATTTGCGGAGTGCGTTTGTAACTTGTGAGCCGCTGATGCTCGTTCCGTCATATACGGTAAAGGAAGCTTGTGACAGTTCGGTTTGAATGTCCGAAAAATTGTTTTGCGCGGTTTTAGTAGCCTCCTGTGCCGATATAAACAGAATCACAACAATGGTAATTAATGCGATCGTCAGGAAGATGCCAGCGGCAACCTTTAATGCGCTTGAAGCATTATTCATTTGACAACAACTCCTTATATTTTTTGAATTTGCTCATAATACACATTCATTTGCATGAAGCTCATTACAATTAGCGGGATTACCAGATACATAAATATCAGGGCGTACATGGGAGCAAAACCGAGCATCTTACCCAGTCCAGCTTTGGTATCAATCATTTTCTCGTATTCCTGCTTTCGCTGCTCAAAATAAAAAGACATCTCATTCTCAAGATCGTCAAAGGCCTGAACGATGGGGATTTTGTCCACGCATAACAGCAGCTTGTCCACGATCCTTTGAAATTCCGTCAAAGTGACATCCTCTTTCAATTGAACGAGCGCCGCTTCCGCACCATGATCGAAATGCAAAACGCACTTCTGGATCGGTGTCTTAAAAATAATCGCGAAACGGTTCATCCACTCCAAGATCTCTTCAACCGAAATCCGTTCCATTTCACGCAGCATGGATATGACCGTCTGAAACTGATAGACTTCGTGGCGCATATCCATATAACGGATCTTCCGCTGAAAATAGAGAAGCCAAAGCGGAAATTGATAGCCCACCCAGCCAATAAGAATTGCCGCCAAAAGTTCCCACCACTTCATATATTCCTCGTTATATGCCTTTAGCTTGGATAAAATCCGATTTGTCGAGGCGACCCTCAGATCTTTGCTTTCAGGAAGATGCTCCTGCTTGTCGTTAAGCCTTGTGGCGATCTCCTCATAGCTGGCGGCGGGAGACATACCGACGTCCTTCATGATCTCCAGGTCCTGTTTACTGAGACTCGTTCCCGCTTCTCTCTGATCGCTGGACACCTGACCGAAAAAGGTCGTACCGTTAACGGGATCATGCAAAATATGATTTCTGGCCGTTTGATGCAATATCATTATCGTGGTCATCGTAATTGCAAAAGCCAGAACAAAAAACACAATTCTCCGGATATAGAACCACTCATACCTCAGATGCGTGCTGCTTTCCTTTAGTAGACGAATGATCTTGGCATAAGCCGGTGTCGCAGGGCGTGGAGCCATGAATGAAGCAGCTTGCCTACCCCAGCGAAAGGAAGAAAGATACTGTTCCCAGGACTTTTTCCTGTTTTCCGAACGAAATGCCGTTTCATTATCCTGCTGAAGACGTTGAAGCAATACGAAGGAAAGAATAATGACCACATAGATAACGATTTTCGTGACATAACCCAGCTTGCTTGTGTAAAACTCATCCATAGCCGGAAAGCTGCTACGAGCCCATCTTTCAATTGGCTTGGTAAAAAACACAGGCGCTAGGGAGATGACGTTCAAGCCTTTCAAAAGATAATCCAGTTTGTCTCTCCGCAGGATTTCAAGATGTATTTCCTTGGTTAAACCACTGAGTCCCTGCAGATATATCGATCCTTGCTCTTTGACCTTATCGCCAAACTCCATAATCATATAAGAGATGCCCGCGAAAGCCTTCAAGAATCGGTTAGGTGCGGTTTCATAGAATTTCTCCAGTTCCTGTGACGGATCTTTGGCATTTAAGGCTTCGTATATTTTGCGTGTGTGCAATGAAGCTTCGTATCCAGCCGTTTCTGCCGCTTCATACAGTGCTTCATCTATCATTTCGTGCTGCTGATATCGATGCCTGACCTCAGAGAATAAATCCACCATTTGAACCAATAGACGTCGCTCAAGGCGATTGACGTACATATCAATCAACAAGCTGTTGATGATAATGGCCGACAAAAGAATCAACAACAGGAAGCTGATGCTGGGATTGAGTAAAAACAGGACCAAAACCGATAGTGTCAATAAGCCAAGGATAGTGAGTGTCAGCTTTGCCGTTTCATGTCTCAATCTGAATTCGTCATATGCGTGAACCCCCGATAAGCGCTTTCGAATTCTGCGTAAATATCCCGATAACCACGGAATCTTGGACATGATGACATACGACTTTTGTAAAAATCGTTTCCATCGCTCCCGCATATGTACAATACGGAACTGAGTGTTCCCATGGAACTTCGATTGAATTTCTTGCCTTTGCCTGCTCGTATTCCAGGCTAAGACAGCAAAGACTACTCCAAAAAGAATAAGGGACGATATCAGAACGAGGATGAGTACAGATTTAATATTCATACGCACCACTCCAGTGCTGAGCTAGAAAGTCTTTAAACTTATACGTTTCCTCCGGCCCCATCTGTTCTGCCATTTCATTTGCATTCCCCTTTGAAATCGGATGGACTGCGATGTATGTCCCATCCCTATACTCCACGATATTGCGGGAAGTAAAGCTTCTGTTGTTCGCCTGCTGACTGGACGCATAATTCAGCTCCAACAATTGACCCAGCATTTGTTTGAGCGTACCGTCTCTGCGAATCCTTGGATCAGGCAGCGATGGATGGTTTTCCATTGGGATGCACTCTGTTATCCTCTCAATATACCGTTTGCCAGCAGCATCTCTTTTCATGTGAATATCAAAATTAATCACCTGAATGACCTGTTCCTCGGCGATATGCTCATTGTGAAACACGCCGATTTTCAGCAACGAATTCCGTAGTGAGAAAACCAAATCCCGAAATGTCTTGGCGTGGTGTGTGAATACGGTAAACAAGCTAGCTACTTGCGACATCTGAATCATCCATGCGGCCACCTCGTCACTCGCAACCTCGCCCAAAATATTCACGGTGCCATCCGTTTTCTTCTGCAAATCCAGGCCTTCTTGTCCCGATATCCGCTCCGTTTCACGAAATGAGAGGATGTTTCTACGACTGTATATTTTTCGCAAATGAAGCTCAAATGCCATTTCCTGAACCCTGAGCGTATAGGTTGGATCGATATGCTCTACCATGGCCATCAATAGCGTCGTTTTACCGGATCCTTGTGCCCCCGTTATGGCGGTAATCCGGCTTCCCTTCATTAAATAAGCAAGAAGTTCAATGGGAAGCTCAGCATTTTCCCCGGTCACTAACTGCTGAAGTGATGCATTGGGTATATCAAACTTGCGTACAAAGAAAGCCCAGGATTCAGCAAATGGTGGCCTGACGACAACGACGCGTGATCCATCCTTCATTTCATTGACCTTATAACCATTGGATTCAGACAGCTGCCCGGGATGATTATATTTATAAATATTTTGACACACTCTCTTGAGCTCCAGCGCCGAGCCGAAGGATAAGAAAGCCATATGAACCGATTTGCCTTTGTAAAATACCCATATGCTCTCCGTTGATGAAAGCGGCTTGTGATCATCATCTTCTAAGAAAAGCGGCAACGGATATCCTTGGCTTATATAACTATCCATCATTCCGTCGTCCGTTAAAATGCCATTGACGCCTCCGCTTACTCCATCGATGCGTTGGTCACGAAGATCATCGACTACAGAAAAACCTTTGTACTGCTGGTAAATCCTTTGTATGACAATATCCAGCTTGTCTTGAAAATGAAGAGAACCATATTCAGCCATAAATATTAGATCAATATCGTCGGCCGTTACCGCATATACCGGATATTCTCCGTAACCATTCAGAACACGCGGCTCACTCAGCCCATAGTTCTCTAAGATTTGGGACAGAGCTTCTTGCCCGTACTGCTTCTGGTATACATAAAAAATGATTTCAAATTGATCCTGTGGCGTTAATCTTCCTGGTTCATCAAAAGGGATCGCTTCATCAATATTTTCCGCCGTTAATCCATAACTCCTGACAAGAAGATCCGCCATAAACTGTTTCACATATTGCTTTTCACGCAGATCACCGGAAATACATTCCTTCAAAGCTTTTCGAAGCTCGCTTCTTTTGTTGAGTCTGCGTTTGTATTCTTCTTCATGAAGACCCAGATCGGTAAGTTGGCTATGAGTCAGCTCATGTAATGTTTCTTTTACAAAATCAGTCATTTTTTCGATCGTGAAATGTCCGACAGCATAATTCTTTCCCACAGCAGGACGCCTATAATCAAGCCATTTGATATAGACAATCAGAGCCGCAAAAAGAATAATCAGCATAATCAGCAGCGTATTCACGAGCATTCCGGTGATCATTCACGCCCCCCTTTCCACCAGCTTCAGCACGGATGTCATCTCCATTTGCGTTAAAATATCTTTGGTCAATGAACGGATGCTTCCCAAAAATGCGGCTGTGGGATGACGATTGTTCAAGTTACGGCTTCGCTGCAAAAATGGTAGCACTCCCCTCATATTCCACGCATCCATAAAATCCGTGGTATACGGGATACCATGTATGCTTCCTTTGTATCCGAATCTTCTTTTTACGTTGTTTAACGTACAATGGGAGTACTTGTCATACCGTCCAAGGACAATAATGTGAGGCTTGTCCTGTATAACGGCCGCACAGCGCCCGTCCTTGAAGAATGATTCCAATCCCTCAATACATTGATTTAAGCTCACGACAACCAAATCCGCGGCCTCCAGAAAAGCATGATCGCCGCTTCCTTCTTTCGGATGCATACCGCATCCGGCATCGGCTATCACAAGATCGTATGATTGTGCCGCAACCGTACAAATCGATTGGATCAACTGACTGCGATATCCGGGCATCGTCCCTTCCGGTTTGGCATTGCCCTGAACCAAATCCAGTCTTTCAGGAAGCAGCGGCAACGTGTAATCCTGTAAATTCTCACGGGTTAACCTGCGGTTCAGACAGAGTCTTTCTATGGCATCCATGCCATGATCCTCAAAGGAAATCAAAGAGTGATCCAAAGCATAAGCTCCTGTATGAAAAGCCCCCTCAACTCGTTCCTTTGCCATTCCCCCATGCGCTAAAAGTAATTTCAGACGGTAATCCATCCCCATACTAATGGCAGCTGCTGCTGCATGAGCGGAGTTTCCGCTTCCTCCTTGAAGCGGACTCCAAAACGCGACCATACTCATGCTCTTCTCCTTTCTGCATTCCGCAGTGCGCGGTTCACCTGTTTCTGATTCCAATCCGTGAGACTTTGAACTAACTGACACAAGTTCTTTTTGTACCTTCGAGACAAGGGTTTCATGTGTAATTTCCTGATGTGCTCATTTCGGAGTTTCAATGCCATATCCAACTCATTCCAAGGGATGATAATCGGTTCTTGTTTCCATGTTATCGGCAAGTGGCTAAAGTACCCGTCCAAATAGTCTCTTCCAAACCACTCATCAACAGCCCGTACAATGACTTTATGCATTTCAGGATTCTGTTTCCCTGAAAAATGGCGGTGAACTGCATCTTTCAACCAACGGCTCCCTTGTTCAAGCGTCCAAATTTCATAATCGGTAATCCATACAAGGGCTGAAGCCTTCCGCCATTGCTCTGATGAACAAAAATCCTGAAGCTCCAAATCATAAATCACATAGTCATACTTTTCCAGGCTGCTGCCTGCCTTTTGTAAATATTCATCCAGCGCTGCAGCATGTTCGAATCCGCTTGCCACATCAAACCCCGCAAACTCCGTCAGCAATAGATCCTCATCGAGGTATCCAATGTAAAAGGGATACTTTCTCTTTTCCGTTGCATCCACCAGCAAAACGCTATGGTCACTGGAAGCCAGCATTTTGCACACGTAGATCAGCGTCTCGCTCTTGTCGCATAATCCTGCGAAAATCCATGTTTTCAAAAACTTCCTGTCTCCTTTCCCCTTTCGGTTCGCCTTAAGTAGCCAGTTCACAGAATCAAGGTTGAGTCGTGGACTCCGCCTGTTCCGCTTGTTTCTCTTGCAGGCTTTGTTCAAGCAGCTTATTGTCCTGAACCACTCCTGAAGAAAGCGTATCCTGATTCTTATTCGTAAAGGCAGGATTGGAATTCTCCGCTGGATCTGTCGGTGCATTCCCTCCACCTTCAGTCCCTGCCGCCGGTGTTAAGTCTTCAAAAGTAAACCCGGTGGAATCGCTTCCCCCTGTGCTTTGGCTGGATAGAGAGGAAGCCGCAACGTTTGAATAAGAAGGAGCAAACTCGCTACCCGTGAAATTCTCATTCGATTTCCCATTGGCTGATGCTTTTTCCAGATCCTTTTCAAGAGATGCTCTGATGGCTTCTGACAGCTTTTGTTCCGCTTTTTTTATTATGTTAGGATCGCTATTTATCAACTTGAGCACTTCTTTATTAACCGGATAAGTCGGCAAAGCTTTGTCCTGCATTTCAGGTTCAACGTATGTAACGGCGTACAACTTGGCGTCATGCAGGTAAGCATCTACCATTGCACTGGATAATGCCAATATCTCCTGTTCGGTCATTGTGATCCACATCGCCGGAGTCATCAGCTTATCAATTTTTTTCTTGGATAAAATAATGTAATCCTGACCTGTCGGAAACTGGATACGCACATCAACGACATCACGCTCCAGAAGATCGGAAGGCAAAGCGACAGCCTTGATCTCCCGGTTTCTGAGGTCTGCGAGCAGTGGTTCTTTATCATATATCATCGCTTGGGTGATTGCCGTGCCTTTCTTCAATTCAATCTTGGCAATCTTTATTTCGATTCCCTCCGGGCCTTCTATCAAATTGACCGGCGCTGCCCCCTGAGGCAATTTGACTTGAACCAGATCCTTCCGAGTAATAACCTCTCCTGCTAAAATATCCCTCGAAAGGACCCAACTTGTTGCCATTTTCTTCTCCTCGTCAAGCCGTGCTTGTTCGAGCCTGGCTATCTGTTCACGATATTCCTGCCTGATTCTATTCTCCTTCGCATGATGTTGTACGCTGCTGAAAATCGCGTAGCCTGCGAATAAAATGCCCATTACGGCAGCCCCTGCCAGACCGGCATAGAGCATATGTCTCGTTCGCTGTCTCAGCTTTGACATGTAACCCTTCATTCTCCTCTCGCTTGTGTTTAGCTAAGACCGAATCTGAATCTCCTCCGCCGCTTCGTTTCGCCTAATGTCCCTTGAAAAATACGATTCAGTGCCCTTTCCATATCCTCGCTTTTATCAAAGGGGTCCATGTGGAGCGGCAAGGAATATAACTGACTCGTGTTCAGCTCTTTACGCAATCTTTGGACGACATCGGATTGGGCAAGCGGCAGAAAATACATCCACTTCTGCTGCGGATAACGGGACAAGTTTTGTGCCATATCCGTTACATCCTGCAGGCGCCACTCCGCACCGGAAGCCACGATGACAGAAACATCCGCCCTTAGAAACTCTTCCAAACGTTCACGCTCCCTGTACGTTCCCAAGTCGATGACGACATAGTTGTAGCTGCCGGATAAGAGACTGATCACTTCGGCTCTCGCGGTCTGCCGCCAGTAGTCTACCCCCTGTACTTCAAACTTGCGGTTTCCACCGTTCGGTGCAAGTCCCCTATTCGCAATCTGCTGAATTCTGCGGAAAGCAGGAGATCTCACATTCATCTCAACAAGAGCTACTTTTCCATGATTCCTCGCGAGGAAGTGGCTGATCGCAATCGCTGTATGCGTTGTCCCTGTGCCATTGCTTGCTCCCATGACCGCCACGACTTGCGTGCTTATCCTGCCGGTAATATTCCGGACATGCCTGTGATCCGGTGCAAACTCTTGTCTCACGGCAGCAGCCAGCTCTTGACGAACTTCTGCTGCCGATCCATAGCGGTCCTCGGGAGCAACCTGCAATAACTTGCGTAAAACGGGAATAAGCTTGCGCGGCATATCTTGCCGAATGCTCTTCTCAGCCTTGGGCGTCCACTCGCTGAATGCTCCTCCTGTAGTCAGATAGAGCATAAGTGCCCCTAAACCGTAAAGATCCGATCTGGCATCGCTCTGTCCTGAACCGTATTGCTCGGGAGCAGCAAATCCGACAGTACCAAGCTTCACAGTATCCTGCGTCTGCTCCTGCTTATAATTCCGGGCGATCCCAAAATCAATCAATCTAAGCTCAAGCTGTTCCGTAAGCATAATGTTGGACGGTTTCAAATCCCTGAAGATGATGACAGGTTCATGGGTGTGCAAATAATCAAGCACTTCAAGCAGCTGATCGGTCAACTGAAGGATGGAATCCATTGGAATCCTGCCGCGATACCCACTAAAATACTTTTCAAGGGTAATTCCCTGGATATAATCCATAACCAGATAGGTATATCCCTCTGAATCCGGAGGAAAAAAATCCACAATCCTCGGGAGTCTGGCATGACTCAGTGAAATAAGAAGCTGCGCTTCATCCCGAATACTGTTGTAATCATTCGGTTGGGAGACACTCTCTTTGACGGCCCACAGCTTTCCCGGGAGCTTCAAATCTTCCGCGAGATAAACATGGCTCATTCCGCCCTCGCCAATCTTCCGAATGATCTCGTATCTCCCTCCAATCGTTAGACCGATAAGCAGTTTGGAAGGATGATGCATTCTCGTTCCCTCTCTTTCAAGACAAAAAAAGGAAAGCCTCCCTGGAGACAGCAATTACGAACAATCGTAATGCCATACTCCGGGATGCTTTCCCTTTATTTATCGTGTGGTTAATTTGTTTATATTATAGAGCAACGGTAATATATGTGTAAAGAACTATTTTAAGGGACGTATCTAATTACTTGCAGTCTGCATGTAACAACGGCAAAAGATCGACCCGTTCGGTTGTTAATTGCATTAATATTTAATCATATACAATGTAATTTCGTCCCGGTTGTGAAACAACTGTTTCGCCCGTTGGATCTGCATGTTGGCATGCTCAAACGAAGAAATAACATCATCGATCAAAGCCATTGGCTTTTTATGCATAAGTTTAACTGTCACGACCGCCGTTCCGCCTGGTCTCAGGCTGGGCAGCAGTTCCGTAACCAGCTTAACCATCTGTTTCGGACTCCAGCTCATATCGCAAACCAAGAGATCGAATTCGCTGTCACGGAACTGGACTTCTGAAGCGTTCTTTTTAAAAATCCTCAGCGATGGATGGTTCTGCAGGGACTCATGCATGAAGGCAGGGTCAACTGCAGTCACACGCAGTCCGCGTTCTAGCAGAAACGAAGTCCAGCCTCCTGGAGCAGCTCCAATATCGAGACCTGTATCGAAGGACGCAAAATCAATGCCAAAGCTTATCTCTGCTTCAAGCAGCTTGAACTTAGCCCTTGAAATTTGCCCTTCCTCCCTCTGAAAACGGATCGCTCCACCACTCCAGTCGGACAAATTAAGGCCCGGTTCAGATACACCAATATACAGCATTTCTTCGGCAGCGAATACGGATATAACCCACTCGGCATCACGCACGACAAATTCGGCATTCAGCTCCGTTAATTGTTCCTGCAGCTTCTCACGAAGCACTCCCGCACTCTCCTCAAGCGTACTGTTATCGGCTTTACGGACTTGCAGTGACACTTTTGAGCCATGCAGCTTGTCCTGGCGGGTCAAATAAAGAATCATGTTTGCAAAAGCATCTTCTGCATCCGCGTGCAGTTCAAACTGAACAGGTTGGATATGGCGCAAGAATATCGGTGGATTAGATACAATCATGTCCACTGCTCTGTCCGCGTCCTCAAAAAAGGTCGCCAGGAAAGCTTCGCCCGATATCAATGTTTTGCTTTTCAGCTTGCCGAATCTGCGGCGAAGTTCCTCTTGTGCATACGGGGCAAAGCCGTGGTTGGCCGTGCAAATGAACCTCGAAACTTCATTACTCGTCTCTTCAATCGTTAATTGTTTATCATCCAAAATGGATTACCCTCCAGAAACCACTTTAATCCAAGGCCGGCCGCCGTCCCATTCGATCCGGGCCGGAATATCGTAGGTTTGTTTTATCATATCATTGGTCAATACTTTTTCTTTAGGGCCGGAGCCCGCAATTTTGCCGTCACGGATGAGCGCCGCATGCGTAAACATCGGCATAATTTCTTCAACATGATGCGTAACATACACGACGGTTATATCCCGTTCACTAAGCCGCTCTACCTCGGCTAGCATTTTCTCGCGCTCATATAAATCAAGGCCTGCGCAAGGCTCGTCCATAATCAGCAGCTTGGGCTCACTCATCAAACTTCGAGCCAGCATCACCTTTTTTCGTTCTCCTTGGGACAAGGTTCCCAGCGGATGGTGTGAGAGCTTGCCCAGATTCATTTCTGCCAGTAGCCCCAGCGCCTTTTCTTTCACTTCGCTCGGAATCTCCTGATAAAAACGAAGGAATGCATAAGCACCAGTGGCAACGACCTCCCACACCGGATCGATCAGATTCAGCTTTTCCAGCAAATTGGGACTGATATATCCGATCTCCTTGCGAACTTCACGTACATCGCATTCCCCGTATAGGTTCCCAAGCACTTCAATCCTGCCTTCACTCGGAAAAAGATATCCGGTAAGCATCTCCAAAATCGTCGTTTTCCCTGAACCATTTCGCCCTAAAATAACCCAGTTTTCTCCCTTTTTGATTTCAAGGGATACATGATCCAAAATCTGATTCTCTTCTCTCCGCAAAGACACATCCCGCATCGAAATCATGATAGCACTCCCCTTATTTGAGCTAACAAGTCTTCAACAGATCCCATGGAATATACGATTTCAGGTTTACCGCTGCGCTCGGCATTCGCAAGAAGCAGAGCGGGAACGCTGCGGACCTTATACTGCTCCACGACCTTAGGCAGCATGTTTACATCTGCTTCTGCGATCATTTCTCCCGGCAGCATGTGCTCCGTAATCTCAAGCATTCTCCGAGCTACCTTGCATGTTCCGCAAAAAGGGGTATGAAGAAACACGGCTAATGGCTTCCCCTTGCTCCACAGCTCTTCCAGAAGCTGCTTTTCGTCCAGTGATCTCATTTCTATTCCCCCTTGGCAATGCTCGCAAGCACTTCTGCCGGCATGGGACCGTTATGCAGTTTTACATGCTCGGGCACAGACTGATAGAGGAGCTCATACATCTCTTTTTTCCCCCACATGCTCGACGTGTGCAGGTATATTTCTTTAGGATACAACTGTTTCGCGATCATTCCTTGCACGACAGTTTTGCCTGTCGATTCCCCTGGGCCAAGGTCATAATCCAGCGACAAAATATCAACCTCGCACTCTTGAAGCATTAGAAGACATTCCTGTACATTTCTTGCCAGAGCGAAACCTTGCGGACAGCGCCGGCAATCATCCAGATAAACATGTATCACAAACGCTCCCCCTTCCTCGCGACCTTCACAGCACGATCCGTTTTTCTAGGTCAAGCTTTGATATAGATATTCGATCTCTTCCTGGTGAGTTCCATCATGGCCGGGCTCCGTTTCCAAAACCAGCGGCTTATGGGCAAATTCAGGATATGAGATTAAATCGACGATAGCTTCTGTTCCGATGCAGCCTTCTCCGATTCGGGCGTGACGGTCTTTGCCTGAACCTGAAGGATATTTAGAGTCGTTCAAATGCACCGCGGCAAGATCATTCCAATATCCCAGATCACGGCCGCGTTCTATCCATTGATCGGTTTTCCCCGGAATCCAGGTTCCTGAGGCATAGGCGTGGCATGTATCCAGGCAGAAGGCAATTTTATGCGGCTCATCGGACAAGTTACGGACGTTCACCAACTCTTCGAGCGTGATTCCCATCGATCCTGGTTGTCCCGCCTGATTTTCAAGCAGTATCTTTGCGCTGCCCTGCCACCCTGCCAACGTCTCATTTAAACATTGTATTATATTTTTATAGCCTTGTAACGGGTCACTGCTTTTTAGATGCCCGAAATGTACGACAATCCCTACCGAACCGCAAGCTTCGGCAATAATCAAATCATTTTTAAGCGATGCAACCGTCGCTTGATAGAGCTCATTCCCCTTGGTCCCTCCGGCCGCGATATTTACCGGATAGGGGGTGTGGGCAATACTGGGCATTCCCTTTTCCCGGCAAAAACGAAAGCAATCCGCCGCAGCGGAGGCATCAAGATCTTTCCATGCCAGACTGCGCGGATTCTTAGGAAAATATTGAAATGCTCTGGCTCCCATGTCCCATGCCCGCCTGGCTGCTCTCCCAAAACCACCACGGGTACTGACATGACAGCCGATCAAACGATTACTGTTCATGCTGGCAGGACGGGCAGAAGAACGCCTTGCGCCCCGTTAATTCCACTCTGTTCACGACGCCGCCGCAGCGATAGCAGCTCTCCCCTTCGCGATCATAAACTTTACACTTATCATCATATCCACCCGTTAAGGTGTCCCCCTCCATAAAAGGAGCCTCCATGTAACCACCATGCTCCAAAGCTTCAGGCAAAACCTTGATGGCAGCATCGTATATCTTGCCAACAGACTCTTCCGATAAATCCTGAATCTTGACGGCTGGAAGGATACCGGCTTCAAATGCAATCTCATCTGCATAGCAGTTCCCGATTCCCGCGATCACATGCTGATTGACTAACAGACTCTTCAGAGCACCGCGGCGTCCTTTCAGGAGCTCAATAAAGCGTTCCTTACTCATGCGCCGGTCAAACAGCTCCGGTCCAAGCGGTTTCAGAATCTCATCCACTTCCTTGGCCGATAACAGATGGAGATATCCAAGGCGAAGACCGATAAAATACAAGGTTTGCTGTCCAAAAGTAATCTCTACCTGCGTACTCCTGCTCGGGCGATTCTCATCGGTTCCGTAATACAGGAGTCCGCCCAGCATAAGATGCAGCAATAGACGGCGACCATTGTTCATGTGGAAAATAATGAATTTGCCTCTTCTCTCCACAAAAATGGCGCGTAATCCCGTCAGTTCTTGAATGAACTGTGCTGCAGGTACATTGACCGACTTCTCCCGATTGATCACAACCTGGGTTATCGGTTCATTGATGATATTCTCCGAAAGCAGTCTTCGGTAATTTTCCATTTCCGGTAGTTCCGGCATTTGTACATCGATCCTTTCGTAATAACAATGATGGCCTAATTTATTGATTCATTTGAGTTCCTGGACATATTTGATCGATCAGTTCGAATAAATCTTTGCATATCAGATCCGGCTCAATACCCGCAGCCTGAATTTGCGCATACACATTCTCCACGGTCGTAAGTCCGGTCAATACCAAAATGGTCTTACAGCCGGCAGCAGCACCAGCAGCAATATCCGTGCGCATATTATCGCCGACAACGATTGCATCGGCTGGAGATATCCCTAACCGATCTGTCGCAAAGGTTATCAGATGACTGGCAGGCTTACCGATAACCACCGGTTCTATTCCAGATGCAGCCTGGATAGATGCGCTTAGGGCTCCTGCTCCCGGCACCAACCCATGGTCCGATGGAAGCAGCAGGTCGGGATTAGTCAAAACGTAAACAGCCCCTTCACGAATCCAGCGAACAGCCTTGGATAGCGTTTCGTATGTAAAAGAGCGGTCGATCCCCTGTACAACATACTGGGGCTTTTCTTCCACGATATGTAACCCCGCTTCCAGCAGTGCCTGCCTTAGTCCTTCTTCTCCTAGCATAGCCACGGCAGCACCCGGAGATTCTTCGGCAATGTATTTCGCGGCAGCCAGTGAGGAAGTACAGACATCCTCCGGAGCGGCAGGTATCCCCATCTCGTTCAGATGCGATGCGACTCCCTCGGCTGTTCTCGATGAATTGTTCGTTACGAACAAATAAGGGATATGGTGCTTCTTTAACGTATGAATTAGCGTATCCGCACCCGGGATACGATTTATTCCATGATAGAGAGTTCCGTCAAGGTCGATCAACAGTCCTTTGTTTTCTTTGTGAAGTGTCATCACTTGTCCTCTTTCCCATTACCTCTGACAGGTAACTATTGCTGATACCAGAGTATGTCACGGGTTTTTGGGGTTCAAACCAACCCGCTATATGCTCAGTATTTCCCTGAAGGAAATAGAAATGTCTCTGATTTCCAACGAATGTGCATGTTCTATTCTAAGAAAAATGAGGAAAAGCCGCAACTCTTTGTGGCAACTCTTTCGCAAAATCGCGATGATTTTGATTTTTTCAACGCAGTTCGTCAAAGATATCCTGGGCAGTATTCCAAAAGGGAACGAAGCTGGTACCTTATGTCATTTCCTGCGCTTTCCCGGAAAATAATTATTCCCGCAATCCATATTCCCCCCAGGCTTTCCTTGTAAATAACCAGTTCTGAACGCTCATGGATCCAATATAGAAAAAAGCTCCTTCAGGAGCTTTTCCCAGTCTTCTTCGTTAGCTTTTTCCGATATTACACATGTCTTTGGACCGGAAACAAAACGAGCTCTTCAGCAAGCTTGGTATTCTGAAAAACGGTTTGAGCTTCCTCCAGCAGTGGCTGCAGATGTTCAATATCTTTATAGCGAGAGCTGAAATGGGTCAGTATCAGTTCTTGAACCCCTGCCTCCACAGCAGCATCCGCCGCTTGGATCGACGTGCAGTGATGATAATTGTAAGCCGATTCTTTTAAATCATGCATGAACGTCGCTTCATGTACCAGTAAATCCGCATCTTTTGCAAGTATAACCGCATTATCGCAAGGCCGGGTGTCACCCAGTATCGTAACGATTCTGCCTTTTTTGGGAGATCCCAAGACGTCTTCAGGCTTCAAAACCTGTCCGTTTTCAAGGTCAATGGTCTCTCCCCTCTTCAACCTGCCGTACACGGGTCCAGGTTTAAGCCCATACTCGGCAAGGCGTTTGAGGTCTAGGCTTCCTGCTTTGTCCTTCTCCACAATGCGATAGCCGTAACTATCCACCCTATGGTCGAGCAGCAACGATTCAACAGTGAAATCCTGATCCTCGAAAACCGTGCCTCCAGTATGTTCAATGACCTCAAGCTCATACTCGATTCTGGACTGACTCAGCGTGAGGCTAACCTCAACAAACTGCTTCAACCCGGGAGGTCCGTATACCGTAAGCTTAGTTGTTCCTCCCTGATATGCACGGCTGGACAATAAACCAGGAAGCCCAAAAATATGGTCCCCGTGTAAATGCGTTATGAACACCTTTTCCAGTTTGCTGAGCTTTAACGAAGATCGCAGTATCTGGTGCTGCGTTGCCTCCCCGCAATCGAATAACCAAAACGTCCGCCGCTCCTCAAACATCCTTAGGGCCATAGACGTCACATTCCGTTGCAATGAGGGCACTCCCGCATTGGTCCCCAAAAATTCAAGTTCCATAACAAGCAACCTTCTTTCTATGTATGTCAGCAAGCAGAAACGGCCGCTCCTTCATTAGCAAGCAGCTCCGTTCCCTTATAACTTATAAGATTCACAGGCAAATACCCTACTAAAACATAGGCTTTTTGCTCGTTTCGTCATGTGTACGATGATATCATTTTACCTTATCCACATTAAAGTACCTGGCTTCCGGATGTGCAAACACCATGGCCGATACCGAAGCCTCTGGCTCCATCATAAATCCTTCCGTGAGCTCAACGCCGATGTCTTCCGGCTTCATCAGCCTAAACAGCGGTTCTTGATCCTCCAGGTCCGGACATGCAGGATAACCGAATGAAACGCGGATTCCTTGATAACGTGCTCCATGGCGCTGCTTCATGGTCATATCCGCAGGGTCAGGGAATCCCCAGCTATCCCGCATCATATGATGAACGCGCTCCGCGAGAGCTTCTGCCGTTTCCAGGGCAACCGATTGAAGAGCATGAGAACGCAGATAGTCGCCTTTGTCTTTCCATTCGGAAGACAACTTGGAAATGCCATGGCCTGCCGTCACCACCAAAAATCCAACGTAATCCATCTGTCCACTGTCCGCTGATT
This sequence comes from Paenibacillus dendrobii, assembly GCF_009807035.1. Lineage (GTDB taxonomy): Bacteria > Bacillota > Bacilli > Paenibacillales > Paenibacillaceae > Paenibacillus_AQ > Paenibacillus_AQ dendrobii. The sequence goes on along the minus strand of NZ_WUBI01000001.1, from coordinate 328,523 downwards.
TCAGGAAGTCCGCAAGACACATGAACGGAGGCACATTTTGACGCGGGAAACTGAAGGTGTGCAGCACTTTCGTTGTATCTTCAGGATCATAAATAACGATATCATTGCCTCTGGATTGCGCCGGGAAGAAGCGGTACATCGCATGCGCCCGGATGATTCCTTCCGTGGCTGCCTGATCCAGCAAACTGTCAACCGTTGCTTTAAGTTCGATGGCCTTTTCATTGCCTTCAGCCAAAAGCTGTTCTACCTGTCCGCGCAGACCCAGATGATGACCTAGCAGCATCTGCATGTTCATATATGGAATGATGTGCCCGATCGGATAGTTCCGGATAATATGCCGTTCCAGATCAGGTGGATTAAACACAGGTACATCCGTCGACACGCTCGACTTAGCCGCTCTTGTCAGCTCCGGCATCACTCGCGGCTTCTCCACCTCGGCGGCAAGCGCCTCAAGCTCAGCCTGCATCTCCGATTGCATGATCTCCCGCTGAACCGGATCCATCAACTTATTGGCAATATCCAGACCATCCATGGCATCCTTCGCATAGACCACCATACCCTCATATTCCGGGCGAATCCGGTTCTTGGTGAATTTACGGGTCAGTGCGGCACCGCCAACCATGATCGGAACGTTCACGCCGGCATTCTTGAGATCCTGAGCCGTAACGACCATCTGCTGCGCGGACTTCACCAGAAGCCCGGACAAACCGATCATATCCGCTTTCTCTTTGCGGTATGCATCAATAATTGTTTCCGGTGCTACTTTTATACCCAGATTGACGATATGATAACCATTATTGGAAAGGATGATCTCGACCAGATTTTTCCCGATGTCATGCACATCCCCTTTAACGGTTGCCAGGAGCATCTTGCCTTTAACAGACGATTCGTTCTTTTCCATGAACTGTTCCAAGTACGAAACCGATGCCTTCATGACCTCGGCGCTTTGAAGCACTTCAGCGACAATGAGCTCATTATTATTAAACAGGCGGCCTACTTCTGACATCCCTGCCATTAATGGGCCATTGATGATTTCAAGTGCCCCGTATTTTTGCAGTGCAGCGTCCAGATCAGGAATCAGCCCTTCCTTGGTACCTTCAACCACGTAAGTTGCAAGGCGCTCCTCCAGACTTAGGCTCGAAAGCTTCTCCTTCTTTTCCACCTTTTTGTTCCGGAATGCGGCGACAAAAGCAGCAAGCGTCTCATCATTCGTTTCATAGATCAATGCTTCCGCAAGCTTGCGTTCTTCTTCCGGAATGGAGGCATAGCGCTCTAGCTTTTCGGTGTTAACGATCGCATAATCGAGACCGGCTTTCGTACATTCATACAAAAATACCGAGTTCAGCACTTCACGTCCTGCCTCTGGCAAACCAAAAGATACATTACTGATTCCAAGAATGGTATGACATTCAGGCATGGCTTCTTTGATGAGACGAATCCCCTCAATCGTTTCCTTCGCGGATCCGATATATTGTTCATCGCCGGTACCCACTGGAAAAACCAGCGTATCAAATATCAAATCCTCCGGTGAAAGCTTATATTTGTTCACGAGAAGGTCATAGGAACGCTGAGCTACCTTCAACTTGTCATCCCTGTGAATAGCCTGTCCGGTCTCATCAATCGTGCCTACGACGACCGCAGCTCCGTATTTATGGATTAACGGCGTGACCCGCTCGAATTTTTCTTCGCCGTCTTCAAGATTAATGGAGTTAATAATCGATTTCCCTTGCGAATACTTCAATGATAGATCGATAACCTCCGCATCGGTGGTATCAATCATCAGTGGCACTTTGACCTTTTTCGCGACCAGTTCAAGAAACTTTTCCATGTCCTCTGTTTCATCACGGTCAGGATCTTGTACGCAAACGTCAATCACATGGGCCCCATTTTTAACCTGAGCACGGGCAATTTCCGAAGCTTCCTCATATTTGCCTTCCACGATCAAACGTTTGAATTTACGTGAACCCAGAACATTCGTGCGTTCGCCCACCATATAAGGCCGGTTTTCCGATTCCACATAAACAGGATCAATACCCGAAATTGCCGGCGAATGAGTTCCTTCCATTGGGCGAGGCTCATACTGGCTCATCACATCAGACAAGGCGCGAATATGATCCGGCGTCGTACCGCAGCATCCGCCGGCGATATTGAGCCAGCCCTGCTTCGCAAAATCCTCCATTTTACGTGCAAGGGAATCCGGGGATTCATGATAATTCCCATTTTCGTCCGGAAGCCCGGCATTGGGATAACAGCTGACAGCCGTTTTTGCCATGGCCGATAGCGAACGGATGTGATCCCGCATAAACTCAGGACCCGTGGCACAGTTCAACCCAACGGATACCGGATTCAAATGCTCAAGTGAAATATAAAAAGCTTCAATATTCTGACCGGCAAGCGTGGTTCCCATAGGTTCAATCGTACCTGAGATCATGACCGGAAGCGTGACGCCGCTGTTATCAAAAGCACGACGGATACCAATGCTTCCCGCTTTTACGTTCAGAGTATCCTGGCTTGTTTCCAAAAGTAGAGCATCAACGCGGCCCTCGATTAAAGCAAAGGCTTGCTCTTCATAGCTGATCACTAGTTCTTCGAATGTAACTCCTCCGGTAACGGACAGTGTTTTCGTTGTCGGGCCCATCGCACCGATGACATATCTCGGTTTATCCGGTGTGCTGAACTTATCGGCTGCCCGGCGCGCGATTTCGGCTGACTTCAGATTGATCTCTCTAGATTTCTCAGGTATATCGTATTCCGCCAATACAACGGAAGTGGCACCAAAGGTATTGGTTTCGATCAGATCGGCTCCCGCTTCCAGATATTTTTCATGAATTTCTTCAATGACATCCGGGCGTGTCAGCACGAGCATTTCATTGCAGCCCTCTAAGTCTTCTCCGCCAAAATCTTGGGGACCGAGGTCGACCTGCTGAATCATGGTGCCCATCGCACCATCAAGTATTAATATTCGTTCTTTCATTATTTCCTGCAAGCCAGGTCTGTTCATTGGTTATCCTCCCTGCAAAACGTTAGATCTTAGTTTAACAGAATACCCTCTATTAGAAAAGTGTTAGAAAACGCAGTCATACCTTATTATGATAAGGTAGATGGCATCGACAAAGAAAGAACGCTTCGTTATAATATAAATTAAACCAAGTGGAAAAGAGGGGTAAGCTCATGGCAGAAATCGTAATTCGCAACACGAACGAAAGAATCACCGGCGACGATAATGTTCGTGATTTCTTAAACAGCCAAAATGTATTATATGAAAAATGGGATGCTTCCAAGCTTCCTATCGAACTTCAGACTAACTTTCAATTGAATGATGAGCAAAAAAGTGAAATTTTAAGCGTTTATGATGAAGAGATTCGCGATCTGGCTGCACGCCGCGGCTATCAAATTTGGGATGTCATTACCTTGTCCGATTCAACTCCCAACCTGGAGGACTTGCTCAACAAATTCGAAGAGGTTCATACGCATACGGAAGATGAAATCCGTGCAATCGTCGGCGGCAAAGGCATCTTCGTGATCAAAGGCAGCGATGATCTTGGCTATTTCAACGTTGAGCTTGAAGCCGGCGACGTCATCTCAGTGCCTGAGAACACCAACCATTTCTTTACGCTGATGGACAATCGCAAGATTATCGCCGTACGTCTCTTTATTGAAAAGAACGGCTGGGTTGCTTATCCGGTGCAAGATCCAAGCTTCCAAAAGGCATAATTATTTATGATATAAATGATTCAATAGGTTAATTCTAATAAAAAAGAACCTGCTCTTCGTTTTATCAAAGAGCGGGTTCTTTTTTAGCGTTAGATCATACGGTCATAGAACTTGTTACAAATATCACGATTCTTGTTTTTATTTAACTGTCAGTTTCTTGGTAGGCATCGTATGCTGCGGTCCATAGGTAACATGGGAAGTAATGCTGTAGGTTCCAGCGCTATCAAACGTTTTTTCGAGAACGTATTTTCCGTCTCCTTTGTTTTCAGCCGGCACCTTCTCATGGGCACTGATATCTCCCTCTTTGGTGATTTCGATCATTACTTCATCTGCTTTATCAACCTTTTTATCTTTCTGTGCCACATTCACCTCGATGGAGACTTTATCTCCAACCTTCACCTGTTCAGGTGTCAAGCTTAGATCCACTGTCAGCGGTTCCATCATGCCTTCGTCCATATTCATGCCGTCATGCCCACTTTTGCTTCCGCATCCTGCCAGAGCCAATACAACCAGTAAAACAACTCCCGTCAGCAAGAATCTATTCTTCATATGCTGTCACTCCCCAACATCGTTCTTCGTTATGTACGCCTTTTTTACCGCGTCTTCTATAGTATACATACTTTTAACTCTTTCAAAACACCGTCCTGTTCACAATTCAGTGACAAAAAACACATGAAAAGTCACACCAATGAGTTGGATTCCAACCGGATTCAAAAAAAGTCTGTCATGGCGCAGCAACGATTGTGCACCCTGACAGACTTTTATTTTATCGTATATGCATTTAGATGTTATCCAAAATAGCATGAAGCTCAGACAGGTTCTTAATTTCGTAGTCTGGTTCAATGTTAGAGTGCTTAGATCTGCTATTTCGATTGATCCAAACCGTCTTTAACCCAGCGGAAAGCCCGCCGATGATATCCGTAGACAGCTTGTCTCCTACCATAACCGCATCCTCAGGAGAGAGATTCAATCGGGAAAGGGCATGCTCGAAAATGCTTGGATCCGGCTTGCCTTTGCCGAAACTACCCGAAATCACAATTTCATCAAAATATGGAGACAATTCAGGAACGCCATCCAGCTTTTCCTGCTGCAATCCTGGACAACCGTTTGTAAGGAGAAGAAGCTTGTAGCGGCCTTTCAGCTCATCAAGCACCTGAAACGTTTCTTCATACACATGAGGACGTGAACGTCTCTCCGCACCAAACTGGTCTGCGAGCTGCTGAGCCAAGAGCTCGTTCTCTACCCCCAGGGAGCGAAGGCCACGCAACCAGGATTCCTTTTGGTAACCGGGAGCGATTTCAGACATCCGGCGGAATTCAGGCTGCTTCCCTACTGTAAATTGACCCCATAGCGCCTCAAAAGGATTAATTCCAATCATAGCGGTAAAGGCATAGGTATCATATGTCTCATACAAAGCCCGCGCTTCGCGCCGTACCGCAGCTTCGAGCGCCTCAGAATCAATACCAGTTTTTGCAGCGGCAGTATCGCAGGTTGCTCGGAAGGATTCCTCCACACTCCGTTCATCCCAAAGCAATGTATCGTCCAAATCAAAAAATACAGCAGTAGCCCCCATCTTATCCATCCCTCTCCCAAGTTTTATCTTTTATTTTTCAAATGGAATATCAAAGGTATTCGCGAATCGTTCCAATCGTTCACCCATGGCGACTGTATCATAACGATTGATGAGTTTGGTGAATACCCAGTTGCCGCCTTTGCTCGTTTTGCCATTCTTGCCCTTGGAACCCTTAAGTTCAATTACCACAGAGCCGGCTCCAACTTTGATCTTAGCGATTTGATCGGCAGTAAGACGGCGGTCTCTATTAAATTTAATGGTGGAAACTGAATTTTTGTCGACCTTAAGAAAAGGGCGGCGCAGAAAGATAACGATTGCGAGCAGAATGTACAAGCCGACGACGATCCATGTTAAAGAAGTATTCATCACTTGCTGCTGGCTGGCTAGTCCGAGCAAAACATATATCGCTGCTAGTGCTACCAGTGTCACGGGAAGGACGAAATTCCGGCCTCTGAAGATATCTGCAGTTGCAGTTCCTTTCGAAGCGTATAGCGATGGTTTGCCTTGCTTTTTAAGCTGCTTGTTTAATTGAGATGTGTTTTTCTGAACCATTCGTTCCCAGGAACGGGACATTGTTGTTCCCCCTTAGCCATCTTTTCATGTATTTTATTTGCGCTTGCCATCCTGCTGGTCCTCTACAAACTCAATAGAATCCAATTGGGCCTTAAAGTTGCGGCGGACATTCTGGAGGTATTTTTCGCGCAGTTTGGCACGCTCCTCAGTTTCTTCCTTTGTGAGACCCGTTTCCTTCTGTTTACGGGCAAGCTCATTAATCCGCTGAACTAAGCTGTCGATATCCATACTCTACTCCTCCATTAATCGATTCATACCTAACTTTGCCATGAGAAAAAGAGCTTGTCAAGGTATACACCTTTCCAAGCTCTCAGGGTTCAAAAATCATTCATATATAGGAAGAGATAATACATCTCCGGCTTCGATTCCACTCGTCTTCAGGTGATTCGTCTTCTTAATAATGCGTATATAAGCACGCGTATCCATATCCTTCGGTTTATAGTCCACTGCGATTTCCCAGAGGGTATCTCCTTTAGATACGACTACTTGTTCGATCGGAATCGAATCATGCGGAGAACCTGCGAATACTCGTACCATTCCTGTACAACCAACGAGAATTATGACTGCGGTGAGCAACAACTTAAAAAGCAGGCGGCGGGAGAACATCTTTTGCAGTGTCTCCATACGTTCTGTAGACTTCCAGCTTCCGGCTCCAGCTTCTATGGCTTCATTATTATAAATACTTTGATATGTAGTGTGTTTTAACATGGTTCGTTCCTCCAAACATTTGTTCTTGTATGATAACAATATAACACGAACACATGTTTTGTTCAATACTTTTTTCGAACGATTGTTCCCCTTTTTTCGTCCGAAATACAAACCTGCAGAATCTATTTGATCAGTAGCTTTCATCCGAAGTAGAGATATCCATCTCTATCTCGCTTTCATTAATATGTGCACCGAAATTTCCCCACCCGTATTTTAGAACTTGTGTTTGTACGAACGGTAGTTCTATGTTATAATTTTACCAAACGTTACTAATGGGGTTGATGGGGAATGTCGAAGATATCTAGCCGGCAGCAAGCGATATTGGAATTTATCAGAAACGAAGTGCGGGCCAAGGGTTATCCGCCTTCCGTTCGAGAGATCGGTGAAGCTGTAGGTCTGGCTTCAAGCTCAACTGTTCATGGTCATTTGGACAGACTCGAGAAGAAGGGCTTAATTCGCAGAGACCCTACGAAACCTCGCGCCATTGAGATTTTGGGTCAGGAAGAGTCCGAGAGCAGCAACCTGTTCACGCATACGATTGCGAGAGTTCCTGTGGTTGGAAAGGTTACAGCCGGCGTGCCAATTACCGCAACAGAGAACATTGAGGATTATTTCCCTCTTCCCCAGCATTTTGTCGGGGATGAGAAAGTATTCATGCTTTCGGTAATGGGAGACAGTATGATCGAGGCAGGCATCCATAATGGGGATTACGTCATTGTTCGCCAGCAGCAAACAGCCGATAACGGTGACATCGTCGTCGCGATGACAGACGAGGATGAGGCTACAGTGAAAACTTTTTATAAAGAGAAGGATCACATTCGCCTGCAACCGGAGAATCCATCCTATACGCCTCTGCGACTGAATCATGTTACGATTCTTGGCAAGGTCGTCGGATTATTCCGGGATATTCATTAATTTAATATTGCCGTACAAATGTACAAGCCCTTGTTCCTTCGCTGGAGAGAACAAGGGCTTTTTATTATTCATTAGTCAAACTGCCCTTCCTGCCACTGCCTTGCTGCCTCACCAAGCAGACTTTGCGACTGATGAACTCCAGGATCTGCGTTCATCATCCATACCGCTCCTTTGCCCGTGTCAGGATACGCGATCAGCACGCATTGATATCCCTCTCCCCAGCCAAGAGAAGAAATTTCCAGTTGGCCGTTAAAAGAATCCAGAAATACGCCGAGTCCTGTCCACTGAAAACATCCTTGCGGGACGATCATTTCACTGGCGGTTCTGGCCGAGATACCAATGCCCCCCTCTCCGCGAAGGGAGGCCATAAGTTCGGTCAACAATAAGACTAAGTCCGATGGCGTTGCCCACAACCCGGCTGCTGCCGGATATGGATATACGGTATAAGGCATATGAAGCCTCTCGCCATCCTTGCTATGTCCGATAGCTGATCCCGGAAGGATCTCTGAATGCGACGTTACGATTCTGCTGTGATTCATATGTAATGGTTCAAATATCTTTTCACGCATAAGATCATCATAAGATTCACCGGTTACATCCTCGATCATCAGTTGAAGTATGCAATAACCTGTATCCGAGTATATGAACCGGCTGCCAGGCTCCGTCGTTAACCCAGCAGGTTCTTTACGATAATATGTTGTTCCTCCCAGAAGCTCAGCCATAAAGGGAGCGCCGTGCTCTCTGGCATAGTGGCTGAAGCTACCTTTCGGATCAGCGAAACCGGCTTGATGACTAAGAAGCCTGCGCAGCGTGACTTTCCTGGTGTCATACATGGGATGTTCGGGAATTCTCCATGCAACCAGATGATCGCTCACTTCCCCATCCAGCCCCAGTACCCCTTCTTCCACTAACACAAGAGCTAACATAGCCGCAGCAAATTTGCTGATCGAGCATGCGTTAAACATCGTATCTGGTCGAACAGGTTGTCCATCTCCCATAGCCAGTTCCCCCAAGCATACGTGACGACTCAACCTACCACTTTCGATAAAAGCCATGCTTAATCCAGGTATCTTCTGCTCTCTCATCCGTTCAACAGCATTCCAAGTTTCCTTTTTCAATCCGGGTAACTCCCCTCAATTGCTGCATCATTGCTCATACATCAATTATAGAACATTTGTTCGTAATTTTCAATAAGAAGGTGCTTCTACATATGACCTTATCTTAAAACACACTCAATCAACTCATTGGGAGCACAAAAGTTCCATTTTAACAGCAAGTCCGAGCACATCAAAAAGCCCTGCCTAAGGGTGGACTTGGCAGAGCTTTAATCCGTTAAGAAAAAGATACAGTATGATTGAATTAGGGGCATACCCGGCATATATCGGCATCCCCAGCCAAACGCTGGCGGAATTCTGTCGGTGTAACATTCATGCGTTTGCGGAACACCTGCGTGAAGTGCTTGGCATCCTGATAGCCGATCTTCTCGGCGATGTCAGCCAGCTTTAGCGTGGAATGCTCCAACAGATGAAGCGCCTTTTCCATTCGAAGACCCGTTACATACTCCTTAAAACCGCTGCCAGTCTTCTGTTTGAATACCTGACTTAAATATGCCGGATTCAAAAACACAACGGATGCCACTTTTTCAAGGGTAACATCGGTATTATAGTTAGCACGGATATATTGTACCGCTACTTCCATCGCACGGTTTCCGCCCGGAGCATAATAATCAAATTCCAGCGCCCCCGAATCCCTTCCCATTTGCTGAATGACTGCCGGTATGCTGTGGAAGTTCCAGATTTCATCCGAAAGTTGGATCTGGAAAGGGACCTTTACATATTTTTTCAGATGCATCCTCAGTTCATCAACCAAGCTTTTCATGATGTCTTTGGATTCCACGGTAATCAGACCAAGCAAACTTTTACCGTCCAGGCTGGTGACGAATCCCTCACCATACCTATCAATCAGCTCGGTCATTACATTTTCCACAATATAATGTTCCAGATGAACGGCTTTGTCGCTTTCCATCTTAATCAATGCCAACTGAAAATGGGGATGCCGCTCCACAAACGGGGCGATGTCCATATTTCCAATATCCAGACCCATCGCCCACCGCTGAAATACCGCCTCCCGCAAAAACTTCAGATTGGTGCGAAGCATCTTCGCTTCCTGCTCTTGCTCCGCTTCCCTTTCGACTTCCTCACTCAGCTGTCCGATCATGGTAACCAACAAATCCTTGCCGATCGGTTTGAGCAGATAATCCTTCGCCCCGAGTCTCACGGCTTCTTTGGCGTACGCAAATTCCGAATAGGCAGAGATGATGACCCATTTGACATGCGGATAACTGCCTCTCGACAGCTTCATGAATTCAAGGCCTGTCATTCCAGGCATCAATATGTCTGTGAGCACCACATCAATATTGCCGCTTCTCAGGATGTTTGCTGCTTCATCCGGACTTTCGGCCAGTTGAACCCCATGTTCGGGAAACGCTCTCCGAATCGTCCGCTTAATCCCTTCCCGGATTACATTTTCATCATCCACGATCAATATGTTCAATATCAGTCTCCCCTTTCGGCGGAATCGGAATGGTGATCACTACCGTTGTACCTTGATTCATTTCACTGTTGATATTTAAGCCGCAAGCTTCACCGAACATCATGACAATCCGGTCATGAACATTCCGGAGCCCAATACCGCGCCTTGGTCCGGAGACTCCTGAACTTGATGCTCCCGATTGTCTCTGCGACAATGTCTCTCTCACTCTCTCCAGTGTCGGTCCGTCCATTCCTACGCCGTTATCTTCAATGATGATTTGGAGCTTACCTTCGTGTGCCTCCGTACTGACTTTCAGGAAACCTATACTTCCCTGCGGCTCCAATCCGTACTTCACCGCATTCTCAATGATCGGCTGAATCGTCATTTTGGGAAGTGGGACACTTAGCCAAACTTCGTAAGCAGCAATTTCCGTATGAAGCCTGCCGCCAAGTCTCGTTTCTATAATTGTGAGATAATGACGTATTTGTTCCAGTTCACGCCCCAGCGTCGTCCGCGACGCTTCTTCCCAGTTGCTGCTGTATCTGAACATTTGCGATAAAGAAAGCACTACCCGGCTCAGCCGTTCATTCTCCTGTTCATCCAGCATCCAGTAGATCATGTCCAGTGTGTTGTACAGAAAATGGGGGTTCACCTGTGACTGCAGCGCCTGCAACTGCGCGTTCTTTTCACTAACCGTAGAAATTTTGATTGTCTCGATCAGCTCATCCATCCGGTGTACCATTCGATTGAAGGACGATACCAAGCTGTTAATCTCATCGAAGGAATTCACGTTGACCGAACCGCTAAAGTTCCCCATTTCCACCTTTTTCATTTCCCGGATGAGCAGCTTCAGCGGCGAGGCAATATTACGAGAAACGATCGATGCCAGCACCGTGGACAATATGATCAGCATCAGCACCACGATAATCAAAAATTTCGTCGTTTGATACACTTCAGCCCTGATATCTTTTTTAGGCGTGAGACCATAGATGGTCCAACCTGCCATCGATGTGTTGGCAGCCACAATTAACTGGTTTGACGTGCTGTCGACCACGATATTCTCATCCGGAGAAGGTCTCGGCAGTTGATCAAGCTCCGGTCGCTTCGCCCCCTTCTGTCCGGATGATGCAATAATCTTATTATCCTCGCCCAGAATGTATACCCGTGTTCCAGGACTGATACTGACATTCGATAGCGCTTCCATGATCGGCGATGGATTCGTCTCAATCACGAGAATACCGATTTCCTTATGATTGGTTAGGTCATACAGCTTGCGTCCAAAGACGAACACCTTATCCTGCTGCTGCATCGTGTTGATCGGCGATCCGGGATACAGACCCAGCCATACCATATTTCCGGATGACTCTCCTAGTTTTTTGTACCAATCGGTTTGGGCATAGTTATTGTCGATCACGCCTGCAAACTGTCTTTCGTAACTGTACACTTTACCATCTTTCGATAAAATATGAATGCCCACGACTTCGCTTCGCGAATAGTAGGCAGCTCCGATAATATTGGTAATCGTCCGTTCATTAATAACCCCGACGGCCGGATTGGATTCCGTTTCCTGCAGCAGCCGCGTCAATTCATAGTTACTGTTGAGCGATTTAGACAAGCTGTTATAGCCTTGAAGCATCAGGTTAAACAAGCCTGCGGTTTGGGATATATTTTTCTCGGCAATATCGCTGACTTTCGAATGAATGATGGCCAGCGTACGATTATAATACAAAATGCTCATAAGGATCAAAATACCGGTCATGCACCCCAAAAATAGAAGAAACAAGCGGTTGCGTATGGATCGGAAGCGTCTCACAAAAATGATGTGTTCTCCTTTCGATAATCGACATTTCGTGTCAATTTTAGCATACTCACCGCTTGTCTCGTACTATCTTTTTTGTAAGTTTACCCTTTTACTGCTCCAGCCACCATACCCTGCGTGATCTTGTCCGCGAGCAGGAAGTAAATAATGATCACGGGAAGCGCGCCGAGCACAAGATACGCACCAATCGCGCCGTAATTCACGGAATATTGGCTGACAAAACTGTTGACTCCGAAAGGAAGAGTCTTGAGCTTCTCAGATGAGATAAACGTCGCTGCCAGAATGTATTCGTTCCAAATATTAATGAATGTCAGAATACATACCGTCATCACCGGAGGAACGGATACAGGCAAGATAATGCTCCAGAAAATCCGTCCAACATTCGCGCCATCCATGACTGCCGACTCTTCGATCTCATGCGGAATGGACCTCATAAACCCGCTCAAGATGAACACAGCGATCGGCATGGCGAAGGCGACATAAGGCAAGATCAGCGATAAATGGGTATTCAGCACATGAATATTCTTAAAAATAATCATCAGCGGCAGCAGGGTTGCCTGCATCGGAATCATCATACCCACAAGGAATAACAGCATGACGACTTGGCCGTACTTCCAGCGGAAGCGGCTGATAGCAAAGGCACAGAGAGAACTAAGCAAGATAACTGCAGCCATGGTCACGGAAGTGACGAACAAACTGTTCAGAAGATAACGCACATAGTTCCCTTCAAGCGCCGCACTGTAATTGCTCCATTGGAACGAATGCGGCAGGGCAAAAAAGCTGCCTGACAAGATTTCTTCATTGGTTTTGAGTGAATATAGAACCAGCCACAATAGCGGATAAACCTGAGTGACTACGAGCAGGGACAAGAACAGGATCACGATGGTCTTCGCAACGGAAAACCGTCTGCGTCTGGCTGTTGCCGTCTGCTGATTCAGTTGAACTACAGAGCTTGTATTCATGGCGATTTTCCTCCTTTACGAGAATCGTTTCTCCAGTTTGCTGAAGATCAGGTTGATCAGGAATGTAGCTGCGAGGCAGAGCACAACCAGGAAGGCCGCAATCGAACTGCCGTATCCATATTTCATGGACAGGAAGGACATGTTGTACATATGGGTTGAAATGACATCCGTGGCATGGGCCGGCCCACCACCCGTCATAACCATAACCATGTCGAAGGACTGCAGCGAACCGATGAACGCCAGCACAATTGAGATTTTAAAGATCGGGATGATGTTCGGGAACGTGATGTAGCGGTCGGCGGTAAAGCCTTCAGCTCCATCAATTCTCGCAGCCTCATAAATTTCCTCAGGAACATTCAGAATTCCCGTGTATTGTATCAGCGTGTGATAGCCCAGGTATTGCCAGAGTGCCACAAAGTACAAAGAGTACATTGCAACCGCCGGTTCCGTCAACCAGGTATGAGTCCAGGATTCCAAACCAATGGTTGTCAGTACCTGATTCAGCATACCGCCCATCGAGGCTGGATTATAGATGGTTTTCCACAGCTGTCCCACGACGACAACCGATAGAATGACCGGCAGAAAATAACTTGAAACCAGAAAATTAGGACGACGCACATATCTTTTCAGCAAAATCGCCACGAGCAGTGCCACAGGAATTTCCGCCATGGAAAAAACCGCAAACATCAGCGTTCTGCGTACGGAAGGCCAAAAAACAGGATCATGGAAAAACAGATTCCGGAAATTCTCAAGACCGATAAACTTCGATTCTCCAATTCCGTTCCAGTCCAGCAAACCACTGTACATGGAGACGATAATCGGCACAAACACGATACCTACATAAATGATTAAGCAAGGCAGTACAAACGCGGCAATCGTCAGGCGGGAGACCTTCAGCACGTTCACAACTAACCCCCTCCTTCTCTGGCTGGTTCATCATGGAACTGAAGGGAACGGCATGCTGTTTTTTCGCACGCGTTCCCTTCTCCACGGTCATGCTTATTTGTTATTTGCCTCAAAAGCGGCTTGATGCTCCTTAGCTACCTCGGTTGCATCCTTTTTCTGAGCGAAAAGGTTCTGGATGCTGGTCAAGTGAACTTGAGCTGTGCCCGGATTCATCGTATTATCGAATGCCAGGTCTCCACCCTTCACGTCTTTGAAAAGACCGAGAACGTCCATGGCCATATCGGAATATCCGGCTGCCTTAAAGTCGCCGTCCACTTTTTGACCGATACCGACTGCGCCTTTCGCTTCAAACGCTTCTTTAGGGAAATTAATCATGAACCAGTTCAGGAATGCTTTGGTTTCATCCAGGTGTTTGCTGTCTGCCGAAATCGCAAATGCGGATCCTGGAGCGAGCATGAATTCATCCGGATTGCCCTTGCCGTTGATGGTAGGGAATTTGAATACGCCAACCTTGCCGTTTACGGAAGAGGTTTCGATACCGCCTGTTGCCCATGTTCCCATGTAGTACATCGCTGCTTTACCTGTCTTGAACAGGTTTTCGCCGGCATTGTAGTCAAAGGAAGTAGCCCCGTCCTGGAAAGCACCCGCTTGAACCAGGTTTTCGAAAGCGTCTACCGCTTCTTTGAACGCAGGATCGTCAAACGTTTTCTTTTTATCCACAACGTCTTTCAGGAATCCAGGACCGTTGTTTGTGCGGAGCAGCATGTTCATGAACAGGAAGGAACCGGTCCAGCTGTCCTTCTCACCGATTGCCATCGGTTGAATCTTTTGGGATTTCAATGTCTTCACGACATCAAGCATTTCCTCGAACGTCGTTGGTACTTTCACGCCGGCTTTATCAAACAGTTCTTTGTTGTAATACACAACGCCGATATTATTGCCGTCTGGCAGAGCGTATGTATTACCGTCAAAGCTGTACCAGTCCAAAAGTCCGTCCTGGAACGTGTCTTTCAATCCGTTTTGGTCGAGCATGTCATTCAGCGGTGCAAGAAGCTTGGCATCGACAAAAGGCTGCATTTGAGCTGCTGGATTCACCACCGTGATATCCGGAACTTCTTTGGAAGCGGCCTGTGTTTTGAGCTTCAGCTTTTGCTGGTCAGTGTTCAGGGAATCCAGTTCGATTTTAATATTCGGATGGTCCGTTTCATACTGCTTCACGAGCTTGTTCATCAGCTTGTTTTTTGGATCCGTTGGATCTGGGTAGATATTTTGGAAAGTGATTGTGACGTTCTTTTCCTTCACCGTTTCCGTGGTGTTACTGGATGTTCCCGAAGCATTGGAAGAGGTGCTTCCTTCATCGGTCTTGCTGCCACCGCCGCATGCTGTAAGGCTGAGCGCCAACGTGCCTGTCATCACCAGGCTTAATAATTTCGACATCTTCGCCATCGTTTAATCCCCTTTTGTTTGGTATGAACTCATTATGCAGGGAAATGCCGATAATAGGGAGGTGTGAAATTCAGGTTTTAGGATTGATTTCTATAGATTCCATAGCATGTCATAAAAAAATCCCCCTCTTCAAGGGAGATCGATACACTGTTATACGAATTTCGTGCTTCCGAAAATGAGAAGTAAAATAAAAAAAGAAAGCATGTCCAACACCCTCGGAAGAAAGGCTTGATGCTTAACTTACGGATGATTTCACGTATGATTCATCACTAAAAAGAGCTGGATATCAATCTGACGTTTGATCTCATCGGCAACGTCCTGTATTTTTTCAACAAAAAGAATCGATTGCTGCTGGATCATATCCGCAACATATTCACAACTTTGGCTATATTGTTCCATATAAGGTGAGTTCATCTGTTCGAGTTTAGTTCGAACCAAAGACGTGACACTCATATATTCCTGATAAAGATCATGTTGAATGCGCTCCCCGTCAGGGCATAACGTCTCCCATTCATACGCTCCGTCACTCACGACTTCCGATGATCCTTTAAGATACTTAATGCCCGATAGTTCCTTCACAAAAAAACTTATTTTTTCTTCAATGCCGCGATAATACAAATGTATATCTTCGTTCATAGTGCACCCCTAACTAAATATAAAAAGGGAGCCTTCATGAAGTTTAACAAATGAAAGCACCCTTGATGTGAAAACAACACTTGTATCATACCATCATTATACGCTACCTCATCTTCGTTGTATATATGACAACTTTGTAAATATTTTTTTGTTTACATGACAAGCATTCGGTTTAATATATATCTGGACTTCCAGAAATACGTATGTAAGGAGAAATGCACGATGGGATATAACTACATTCAACAAGCCATGGAGAACCGTTCGGATACAATTGTTCATCTGGTTAGCGGTGAATTCTTGCGCGGTATCTGTCAAAAAAATGATTCCAGTACCTTTCAGATTGTAACGAAAGATAATGAAACCATCACCATTCCTTATTGGACCGTAAAACGGGCTACACCCCAAAGATAACAGACCCTGGATAGTACAACTGTACGCCGGGTCTTTTTTATATTCATTTGGATGCGATGTTAAGGAAAGACCCTGCCGGCATTTGCCAGCAGGATCTTCGGATATCCAAGTGTTCTTAGAATATGAATGCTTTAGAGATGATGACCAGCAGAATGAACAGAACCAGAATCGCGCCAACACCGCCGCCACCAAAACCGTAACCGTAACCTGCGCCTACTCCTCCAACAACTTCGCTCATGAAATTCTCCTCCTTTTTTTAAAACACACCATATCTTATGGATAAATCGTCAGATGGTAAGGGCTAAATGGAAATTATGTTAAAATCACTGCAAATGTCTCGATATCAAATACACATTCTTCCCGCTTAGCTGAGATCATATATGGATGCGGATGGATATGTCTGGTAAAATTAAACGATGATGTCTACATGGGGGTATAAGATGTTTGAGACTGATTTTGCACCATTCATCATAGGAGCAGTTCAATACGAATATCATGTTATTCTTTTCCTCCAAACAGGAGTTATCATTAGGGGACAAGCCAAATCAATCAGGAGAAAGAACTTATTGGTGAAAACAGATGATGGTGAGATCGAAGTGGATCTGAGCGCCATTGCGCAAGTCTTTGTCCTTCCGCAGTCATAGTCTCATCTCTAACTAAAACAAATCGTAAGCTTGCCTCAACCCTCTGGGAGGTGCAAAAAATGTTGGGTTTTCTGAAGCTGAATTACATAAGTGCACTGTACGCCTTTGTTCTATTTGCTCAATCTGAACTGATGGTTAACGTCTATCGTCTTCAACGACTCACGGGTTTGCGCGATATAAATACTTGGGTTGGCCTGGCCATGCTGTTCATTTTTATCAGTTCCACGATCTTGCTATATATTCTGACAAAACGCCAACTCCATAATCGAAAAATGAAATACTTCACTTCAATTCTGTGGGCCCCCTATTTTTATTTGTTCGTTTATGTCTTCGCTTCTTTGTTTCCCATTACGGACCCCCAAGAAGAGCCGCTGGGAGGAGTCGGGCTAATCATCATAGGGATGGCAATACTCTTCCCCATCTATATCGCTATAATGAACTATATTAGCTCAATAAAATGAACTTTAGAATTTAGTAACTAGTAACTAAAGTCCTGATTAGTCGAAGAGGAAAATCAATCATTGTCCTTCAAGCGTTCGGATACGAATGATTAACATGCTTGTTACGAGAAAAAGCAGACAGACGATTCACGTGATCGCTGTCTGCTTTTTTTGTTATTGATCATGCTCCGTCCACTTTTTTCATTTCATTGCATTTCATCTATAAAGGTAAGGAGCATTACGGCCTTAGTTTAAGTTTTTATCTACCCAACCCTCATAAGTAACACTAATCTCAGAGCCCTCTTGTACGATATTTGTCATGGTAAGTGTTCCTCCATATCTTTCTTCTGGCCAAGTATAGGTGCCTGGAATAGTATCTCCCATTCGGTATGTAAGGTAAGCAGTTAGATGTTCTTTTGCATTTTGATCTACAACTTTTCCTGCATTAGAAGTATTTTGATCCGTCAATATCGCAATAGAAGTTGGTGGGCTAACATTAAAAATGGGGGTCAAGTGAATACTACGATCCAAAATCATCTCTTGTCCATTTACAAATACACGATCAGGGTAAAATTCCTCAGCAAAAGCAGAGCCTGCAACGGATACCAACATGATTGTTGCGACAAACAACGTTTTACCAATTCTAGCAGTCTTTTTAATCCGTAATACCAACACCTCTTCCTATTTATCTTTGTAACTTCTCTATATTTAAACAATCATAAATTTACTAGGTAACGTACTTTTCTTAAAATGCTATATAAAAATTAGATGAATGGATCACAAGTCATATTTAAGCTCAGAATACGTTGAACCACATTCAGTACCTTTCACAGCAAATTAAGCCAATGCTCGATATGTCCTTTTTTATCATCCGTGCTGACATGGGCTCAGTCCGCTTAACTTATTTGAAACAACTCCCCCTCGGCACTGCCATATCAATGACAATTAAATCTAGGGTTTATATCCAGAACGTTTCCTTCCCTCTTTGCATTTAATATACAGATAAACTAGTAAAGAGGTGATCCAAATGGCTAGACTCAACGCAACCCGACAGCCAGATCTTGTCTTGATTAGCTGGTCAAGAAATCCTCTGATTCCAGGTTCCTCGCGTCGAATTATTGCTGCACGTATTATCGGAAATGCTTCGCCCTGCAGACAGGATTTACATCCCAATGCATTGCTAAGCACAGCTTTAGCCTGTTTGCTGGATAACGATGTAGGATTTAAAATCGTTTTCAGTAAAAAGACGTCTGCAATTAGCGGTTATTTGTTGTTACAACGCTAAATGATGCTTCATACGGGGGAGGAGAGAAACAAGCCTCCTCTTTTTTATTGATTATGACGCTTCTCATCTTATTCCGCAGCTAATTGACTACATTACCTCATGATTATAATCTCCCCCCCATTTGGGGAGTATTATTGAACAAAGAACCTGTTGTATGATTCATTTATTCCCCATTAATTCCGCGCCCCCTGAAGCAGGTACCGGCTCAGGCGGCTTTCTTCAAATCACTTTCTGACTCTTTATGTACTCTCGATACTATGCCCATATTTTCATAAACTTTAATCAACTCAGCGTCTCCCTATATTTAACGTTCCTTTGCAGGGCTACGCCTCTACCATCTAATTTCCGCGTACCACTCTACCTGATTCGTCAAAACAATTTCATATTATATCGTAAGCTGGTTTTTTTGAATAATCATCCCGCACAATCCCACATTGATGGAAAAGGTCCTCTTTGGAACTATCTGCATCCCGAAATCTAAATAGCTTGTAATAGGAAATATTAAGTTCATGTGGATAACCGTCTCAAGTAAGATCTTTCTATATTGGCAGCAGGGTTCTTTCCCGTAGGACATCCGTTTTCTGTAACTCGTATAAGGACATAATCTGGTACACTAGAACGAAGAGCAAGAAATTCTTTTTGACATGATTCAAGGAGTAACTAACGTGCGGTATATAATCCGAGTGCCAAACTTACCACGTCATCTCGCACTTATCCAACACAAGAATCAACATAGCGGTATTTAAGATGTTCATTAGTCCGATATTACATAAATGTGCCTCTATGAACAACCTGTTTTCGCTCCGTTGTACCAGGACAGAGGCAGGCCAATGCCTCTATCCGTTAGAGTCTTTGTCTGCTTATACATTGCTACCCGCAACGGCAATTCCACTAAAGCTCCGAGCTCCCAAAGTTACTCCATAATTTGTCGTTACGCTGATAGTGTATTGAATCAATCCATTCTGTACTTCAGCAGCAGAGGGAAAATCAACCGCAGTGATCGCAGCCATCTCATAGCTCATATCGGTTTGACTCGCGGCTTTTTGATATGTCGTCGTAAATATCAAAGTACCGTTCCGCCAAATGGTAAAGGTGGCATTTGGAATAATACTCGGCGCAGCTGTGAGCGCCATTTGTAAGCGTGCATACGCATTGAGCGTTACGCGTACCAAACTTATATTGCTAGGCGAAACACCAGCTGTTTGTAAACCGATATCTCCAAATCTATAAGGTTGAGAAGAGGAGGTTAGTTCTACCCCAGGTGAATCTTGTTGGCTATCTAACGAAATTCTCATATCTATAAACTGAATGCTCATATTATTCAATCCTTTCATATTAGATATTTCATAGTATGAAAGGACGTAGAAACCGGATTAGACAAAACAAAAACTGATGACATAAATCTCTAATCTAGGGGTGCCTTTTTCTCCGTCATGTCCGTTCATCTCTCCCTTGCTTATTCATTCATTACAAATCACAGTACCGTGTTATTTCAATTGACCATTATTCGTATATTGTGCACACTCCGTTTAAGTGATTGCCAGGTGAAAGGAGTTGGTTTGTCATTATTAATCCCTATTTGGCCAATTATGATAATCCCCACATTAATAGCTTTAAGAATTTTCTTTCTTCAGCGTCGAAAAAAAATAGAGATGGATATAAAATAAGTGCTTGAAGCAGGAACAGATATGAAATTTGTTCGAGAATAACCCGGTCATGATAGTGCACAAATGACGTCAGATGGATATTCGTATATCTCAAAAAAACTCTAAAAGCTTATTAATGGGAGACTGGACCAAGTCAAGGATTCTGCGTAGTCCAGTTTTCATTCGGTTTATTATTAAGCTCGCGTAGTTAAAAGTGCATATATCTCCGACGTAAAAAAAACGGCTCTTTCGCACTTTGTGCGAACAAAGCCGTCTTTGTTTCTGAGGTCTTCAAGATTTTTTACATAACTGGACTAAGCGCAGGAATAAGACTCAATTCTGACTGAGCATAACGTTGTTCCGTGACAAGGTTTCCGAATTCATTTATGCCGAAAACAGACATTAATACATTTGGAGTTGGTACTGAAGAAGTAAGGTTAATTTGAACTTCATAAGCTACATTTCCTGCAATAAAAAACTCTCTTACATTATAAGAATTGGGAGGTACTATATACGAAGTCAGGTACGCTGTATAGAATGTGCTGGAATTAACAGAAGCGAATATCTCCACGACAACCGTAACTGGATTTACCGCATCTAAATTTCTTGTATTCACAACGATATTAGAAGCCGCTGTACCAACATCTCTAGTATTTGTTACTGTACCCGTTGAGAATGCCATCTCAAGTCACCTCCTTCTATTAGACATGCTCTATTATATTGAAAGAAAGATAATATGATTGGGTTTTATTAGAAATTAATTCAATTAACGTATTTTTTTAAACAGCTTTCTTTTTGCTTAAAATGAACATCAAACAACAAGAGCCACAGAAAAAGACCCTATCCGCACATAGCCAGCCGGTTCTTTGAATATTCTTATCTATTTTAGAATATGGATTCGAAACCTTCTCGTGAATAATTTACATCAGCAATCTTATAATTGTAGTTCGATGGGAACCCGTGAGCGACGGTATGCTTGCAGCCTGCATCAGCATCATTATATGTATTGTAAACACGAGCCGGAATAATAATTGCCTATATAAAATAAGTGAAAGGCCCCCTGAGATTGCAGGAGAGCCTTTTTCCGATGCTTTCGGATCGCCAAGCGCTTCCGTTTACATTTTGCGTTAAAATCACAAGCTATGATTTCGTTTGTAAAAGTAAAAGCCCCATCACAGCTAGTAAGAGCGTTTAATTTTATTTTCTTACCAAGAACAGAAAGAACTAATTATGATTACTAACAAAATGAAAAGAACCAAAATAAATGCTGAAGACTTGTGTATATGATGGTGGTGAAAATCGCTCATCTTTATCCCTCCCATCCGCAGTATTACATTCATAGTTTATGTACCATAACTAAAAACGGATACTGGATAAAATCCTAATTTTTAATCATACACTGATAATTATTATTTGATGGATTAATGGCCCCCTGTAAATCACCTAGCGTTTAAATAAGAAGACCCTGCTTGGCAGAGTCTCAAAGTGTTATTTACTTAGAACAAAAAGGATTTGGTAATGATAACGAGCAAAATGAATAGAACTAAGATAGCTGCAGTATTTCTGCCGATACCACCATATCCATATCCTACTCCACCTACAACTTCACTCATGAGTACATCCTCCCTTATGATTAAGATCATCATATATTATGATTGTATCGAAAGGTGGTAAGGGCACAGCGGTAAATAAATGAAACGGTTGGAGCAAAACAACGCTTAACCATATAACCTAATTAATGACTCAATCCAAGATGAAGACATTATATAGGAGTCCAACAAATGAACGGATTGTTAAACCCTCTACATTCTACGTTGCTGCTTACAATCGTAAAAAAAGCCCTCCCATAAATTATGAAATGAACTTTTTCTCCTTCATTTTTCACTTCAATTTCTTATTGCTTCTGCTCAGTTCCCTTTAATTGTTCGCTCGAGATTGCCTCTAAGCGAATGGAGGAACCCCGACTCAATAGGATTTTTGTTCATATCTCCCTTGCTTAAAATAGGGTTAATCGCCCTGCTGCTTTGCTGCCACGTGGTTCATTCAGAGAGCTTCCGTCCTGCCCCTCCCGTTCTCAATCACTTGCTGATGGTTCGCATAATCCCAATCGCCATCGTTTACCGTCTCCAGTATCGAAGGCTCTTTATTGAAAAGAACTGCGCCGGATCCGAAGAATGGCTCCAAATATACTGAATGTTCCGGCATATGCTCTATAATCCAATCAGCCAATTTCCATTTGCCGCCGGGATAGTGTATGTAGTATTCGCGATGCTTTCATTCTCCTTATCCCCTCCTATGCTTAAATGTAACTTTTTAGCATTTTATTGCGTTCCCTATATAAGGAGTTGATTTAAATGGGATTAGGTATTTTAATGATTTTGGTTGGTGCTCCCTTGATTACAATTGGCATATGGGCTATTAAAGATTCAGATAATTGGTGGTTCAGAATGTTTAAACATATACTTGATGATGTTGAGCAGAATGATGTTACCTTGTCATCAATGAAGTTACGTGGAGTAATGGCTTTAATTGTTGGTATTTTAGCTACCTTTTTTGGTATACAGCGTTGTTTCCTTTAACTCAAAACATGTTTCCCTCGTATCCCCTCCTGTGCTAAACCCAAGTTAATTTATAATAGGGTTGCAATTTGTTCACGTATCAACACAACTGCTTATGTGATATTGTTGATTTATACATAACGAAGTGAAGGGTGAAATCTATTGAAAGAAAAAGAAATTAACTGTTTAAGATGCCAAGAAAAAATGACTCAGGTTGATAATATATCAAAAGTAGGAGAAGCTGGTCTTGTTATTACAAAGTCAACTGGTTTTTTCAAATCAAAAATGTCGAGAGTACTGCCATTTGTTTGCCCTAGTTGTGGGCACATAGAGCTTTTTGCTGTGGATAATCCTTCGCAATTTTATGATTTATGATCTTCTTCCTGTTTTCACCGAACTCCCGGCCTACTTTATTTAGTAACAGGTGGATTAAAGGACGATACCCCAATGACGTGTTGGTCGGGTAGCGTTATAGGTCATTTTCTCGGTGAATTGCTTGCTCAAGATCGATTCCGTATCGGCCGTAGGCATCAAACACGCGGATCAATATATCTGACAGTTCGAATGGGATACCACGGGGCTTCCAATGCAGCTAACGAGCTTCGCTTCGGGGCTACAATAAGCAACTCAAACGAACCAGAGTCAGAGCATGCAGTAGCTGAATTTTCAAGTAATCTACAACTAGGTTACGAGCAAATAAATCTCACCTTAGTAGACTATTTAAAATCATGGATTGAGAACTATAAGAAAGATGTTGTACAAAAAAACACGCTGAAGTTACACAATAACAGGTTACTACTCTCATCGCCCCTAACTTCAATCGAATAATATACCCGGGAAGGCGATCGGAGTCACTCCGTATATTGAGGGTGCCGGTGAAGAACTGTTTACGCAGATTGAAGCAAAGGCATGGAGGATATGGTCGGCAAGCGTAAAAACAGCCAGTATGTAAGCCGCCGATCGCATGGCTCGGAAAAAAGAGCATTAATTGGCCATATGCTGAGGTATTGATCACGGGATATCGTAAAAAGGAGTTTGGATGGAAATGATAATGTTCAGTTGTACGATGTTTAACATTAAAGGTCTTTTTGTTTGCAACCGCAAATGATTCATTTGCATTTGTTCGAAGATGTAACATGAGTAAATAATGTGTATAGAAAATATAGTATTAGACTGTCAATACATTATTAAGTTAACGGGAAACGTTAGTTCAATAAAACCAAGAAAGCAGCCGCTCATTATGATCGGCTGCTTTTTTCATCTAACTGGCGGTTAATCTATTTTAAACTTGTCTTTATATTTTTCTGCAAATTCTTTAAACGAAATTAATTTGATATTGTAAGTCTTTAATAAATCAATATCTACATTATAACCAGCTACGTTATTCCATTGCTCACCTCGTACAGATAATGGATGAATTCCTTGCTCTAATGCTTCTTCAATACTAAGTGTTGTAATTTTAAGCTCTTTTCCTGTTACCTCCGAGATAATCTCGGCAATTTTTTTATATGAAATCGATTCGGCAGCTAACTCAATATTATGTTTATTGAATTTTTCAGGATTTGCAAAGACTGCACAAACAAAAGAAGCAAGATCTTCAACTGCAATGTGATCTATAGGTGTATCCGCAAACGTAACCGTTTTTATTTCCCCTTGTTGTAAATCAGGATACATGAACCCAGATTTTTCAGCAGTGAAATTTTCCATAATAGCTGCTGGTTTCACGATAGTCCATGTAGGAAAGCCTGCTGAACGAACAGCCTCCTCTATATCCCACTTATCTGTCCAATACTTCTCAAACCAATAACCTGTTCCCCAATCAGGGAACTCAGTATATCTGCTTGTGGCTGCAACAGAAGTGTGCACAAATTGTTCTACGCCAACTTTTTTTGCGCTTTGAATTAATGCAAAAGCCTGTTTTCTCTCTCTATCCGTTTCATTAGTATCCACTCCAGAAATCGGTACAGAGAAAACAGCATCGACATTTTTCATAGCATTCTCCAAAGAGGATGGGTCATCGAAGTTCCCTACTACAGCTTCTGCCCCTTTTTGAATAAGCGCCTGGGCTTTAGAAGAATTTATATCTCTAACTAAAATACGAACTTTAAATCCCTGTTTTAATGCTTCATTTGCAACAGCACCGCCTTGTAATCCAGTAGCGCCCGTAACTAAAATCAATTTTTGATTGTTAAGATTCATTTTAATATCACCTTTCATGGGTATAGTTTTAGTTTCGTTGTAGATTATAGAGCTCAGCAAGTTTCTCATACAATTTTAATCGCGTATCAAAGCCTTCTTGGGCAGTTGACACGATGAGTTCTTGGACACCTAGGGTATCCGCCAAAATGTCCAATTTTGCCTTCAATTCGCTCCACGTACCAATTACAACAGTAGATAAATACGATTGTGCCGCTTGATGATGCGTTTCAGAAAACTTTAACTCATGTGCCTTCAGTGGATCAAAACCGTTGAAGTGCCCTAAGCTGGTGCCCTAACGTTATGGTGTTGAAGATAAAGGTTTAGATACTTCGTTACGGCTTCACGTGCTCCAATAGAATTGAAATTGTAAGCAAACGAGTAATTAATAGCTTCAAGCGCAGCAAGTTCAGCACTATAAGAACTTGAACTTAAAATCCATAGCGGTGGAAGCCGCACCTCCCGTGGGACGGCAACTATATCCGCAAATGGATAGCTTGGATCCGTCTCGCTATGCCCTTCATATCCTTTCAACTCATGAAGTAGTTCTTGAAGATTATCTGCGTGTAAAGGCTCGAAGGATCGGCGTAAAGCAAGTGCTGTTTTGTAATCTGTTCCAGGGGCACGTCCAATCCCTAAGTCCACGCGATTAGGAAAAAAAGTCTCTAGTAATTTGAAACTTTCGGCAACTCTTAGTGGGGAATATTAGGAAGCATTACACCGCCTGATCCAACCCGTATTCGTTTTGTATGAGCTGCAATTTGACCAAGTAAAACTTCAGGAGAAGAGCCTACAATGAATTTGCATATTGTGATGCTCAGTAACCCAGTATCGTGTGTATCCCAACTCATCAGCGGTTTTCGCTAATGTAACTGAATTTAACAATGCATCCTTGTCTGTGGAACCAGCGTCTACTGGTGCCATATCTAAAATCGATAAATTCTAAAGTATTTAAATCACCTCCTTACGTTAATAATGAGTACGTCCATATTGATAAGGTACTCCTAAATGCTCCCGTAAAATTATTCCTTCGTAATCCTTATGGTACAAGTCTATTTTGGCTATAATTTAGTAATAAATTTACAATGAAACTTACTTTTCTCTGTCCATTTATCAAGATTGGCCAAATGATCAAAGTTTTATTTCCATTCCTCCATCATGAAACAAATTATTTTAAAACCACAGCAAACGTGGTACTATTACCTTATTTCTTACAAGCGATAATAACAAGTACTGTTATTTTTAATAGGTACTATGTTTTTTGATAGTAATGAGATTTTAATTGGCTATTTTAGGAGGAGAAATGTGACTAAAAATACTAAGTTTCGTACACCTGACTGTGGTTTAACAAAAGTCCAACAAATGTTAGGAGGGAAATGGAAACTATTGCTACTGTGGTATCTTTCAGAGGAGACTAGACGTTTTGGAGAGATCCGTCGATGTTTTCCGGAGATTACAGAGGCCATGTTGACAAAACAGTTGAGGGAACTAGAGCAGGATAAATTAATCCATCGTGAAGTATTCAAGGTAGTTCCGCCAAGAGTAGAGTATTCATTAACAGATTTAGGATCGAAATTTTTTCCAATTATAGAGGCAATGTATGATTGGGGTGAAGAGAATTTGAAGAATTAAACCCATTCGATAATTTCTTGATATACTTGTTTTTTGATAGTCGCTAAACACAATTAGCGTTACTATTAGGGGATTTGTTTCTCATATTATGTTATTCATTATTTATTCTAACGGGAAACGTTAGTGGAACGACAACAGCAGCGGCGAACCAAGACTTTATTTATCAAGTCTTGGTTCGCCGCTGCTTTTATTAATGGATCAATCTAAATCTTATTTTTCAAAAGCTGACGATTCTTAAATCAATGACTCCAGTCTAATACTTTATTTTACCGAACAGTAATAACGCTTACTTGGGTTGGCTTAGTAAGCAGATCATGGTTATTACTTCTGTATTAAAGCCTCGGGCATTTCAAAACCTAATTGGATTGGCTGATGCCTAAAAAATATTTTAGTTAATAAAAGCAGTGGCAGCTTTGTACTTCTCTCTCCAAAACTGCCACTGCTTTTATTATTCGGTCCTGTCTGATTCTTAATTGAAAAGCTGTTCATAGAAACAAATCAAAGCACCTTCTGAGTTTTTATTTCTTCCTCCAGTAAGTAATCCTCAAACTTTCCGAATCTCTTAGCGTTAGTAATTGAAAGTCCAAAAGCTTCTATTAGAATTTGTGGCCCATAATTTGCTGCAAAAGAATCAAAACAATTCATCCTTAAACTTCTTGGAGTGTGCTCTGTTAATGATTTAACTAATGAGCAATAAAATCGGGGCTCACGGGCTTGTCTTCATATAAACCCCTTACTCCAATGTTCCTTATAAATAAAAATGTTCTTAGTTCTTCAGATTTTATATTTGATCTTTCAACAAGATATTTCGTAATGCCTCATATTCCTGATTTGACAAAAAAACCGGAGGACGACCATATACGTATAACTTTGTTGAATCGAGATCTACATCTTTAAGTTTAATTTTTGATATTTGGCTGGTTGATAATCCATGATAAAAACATAAACTGCTTAGTAAGGCCTCTAGAGCCTTTGATTCTAAGCTTTCTTCGATAACCTTGCTATTTCTGAAGTTCCTCGAAGGACAATGCCTGTGTACGTGGAGGAAGCTCACGGATGGGAGTGTCTATTAAAGGGACGTGAGTAATAATGCTTTTCTTCCTGGCTAAATCAAACAACAGCAATAGGTTCTTAATGGCTAGTTGTCGTACCGAAAGACTTAAAGATAATAAATAGTCTTGCACGTGTCTTTCCTGTAGCATATCCCAAGAAGTTACCTCATTAGAGTTAAGTTGAATCCAATTTATCAGAAGGTTAAATCTTTGAATATCAGACAGTATGGAATTTATTTTCAAAGGTTTTAAAGCACCCATTTTAATCTGTTTCTCTCGTAAAGATAACATTTCTTCAAAATATAACTGAATCAATCTTCTAAAGGAGTCTGGAATTCTTTCGACTAGTTTTGTGATCTTTTCTAAACCGATAGTCCCTTTTGTGAAAGGCAAGAGTATTTTTTCTTCTACAAGAAAAGGAAAAAAAGAAAGGCTCCCTGCAAATTGCAGGTGAGCCTTTTTTACCGATGCCTTCGGATCGGATTGCATAACGATGCGTCCGTGTATGTTAGAATATCTTACGAAATATTATTTGGAATGTAAACAGACGAATCTCAACTGGACCAAGTGGCTTCTGCATAGTTCTAAATGATGGGTTCACTTTACTGGTGTTCCGATTTAAAATTATAGTTTCTCCGACACCTCCTACGAAGGAATCAAGAGTACTTTTATAGACTTGGCCAGTAGTTGCCGGAACCAACTATGCTCAGATGATGAGTAATGACTCAAGATCAAATTTTATGTATTTACTATAGAAATCTCTCCATACCATATATTCATCACTATTATATATAAATCTCAGATTAAGGCTGTCGTACATTTGAAGGGCATTATCAACAGGAGTCATATTACTGATTAGATCTTTAAATTCTTCACTCATGAGCTCAATTATATGACTTTCAGAAAAGAAAGCATGATCCCAGAATCTATCAAAGAAATAAGTGACCTCTTTTTTACTATACTCTCTTTCTAACAGTTCAACCAGATTGTTAAGTTGCAAAAATGGAGCTCTCATTAAATAAAGAGCTAAATCATTATATAGTCTATGAACATCCGTCAGTTTCCCAAAGTAATCCATATCCGCAGCAATAAATTCGATTAGTACTTCGAAACTTCCTAACACATACTCTGGCGAAACATAGTCATTTGTGCTGTACATATCTCTGATGACGTTCCAATTTTTGGTTTCAATAAACTGTACAATTTGAGGATGAATTAATGAATAATATTTTTCCGGGATTAGCTTCCCCAAGGTTTGAGACATAAGATATGACGCTCTTAACATGGATGAGGCAGGACTAAAGATACTGGTACCAAAATCAAGTATTTTAACTTGATCATCATTAATCATAATATTTTCAGCATGCAAGTCACCATGGTAGATCCCTTCAGCATGGGAATACTCCATGACCTTAATAATTTTTTGAGCATATTTCAATTTTTCTTTTTCATTTCTAGATCTATCCAGCCATTTTTCTAGTGTAACTCCGGGGATATACTCCATGACCGCGTAACAGTAACCATTTTGATAGTCCCCAGTAAAAACTGATACAATAGCTTCATTTTCTAGAGCAGCCAACTTTTGTACCTCTGCCTTGAAACGGTCCGGATCGGGATATTTCTGCCCTTTTCTAGGCATCCATAATTTTAATGCTACTGTCCGATTAAATAGGGTATCCAAACATTTAAAAACAACACCATTTGCGCCGTTCCCCAATTGTTCTTGAATTTGCAAATTATTAATTACAATTTGAGTTTTTTTATTCACTGTAATTATATTATTGTGAAAAGTTATATCGTGCATAAATTCCATTAGCTCCTTTTGTAGGTTAAATGTTAGACCTCATTTTATTTTTATTGTTTCTGGCTATGGTGTCAACCATAATTTAGATCATCTGGGGTGTTCCACCAGAATAACGTTTCGGTCATCACCACCGCCTACGAAAAGCCTGAACGAACAGCAGAAGATTGCCCTGCAGATCGAAATCCGCTCGTCATCTGTCAATTTGATCAGCTTGAACATCACATGAGTACAAACGATAGATGCTGTGGGTTTCGACCATCGCGTACCCGTCCACGGGATTTGATAACATTAAATTGACCTCTCTCATCACGAACATGGTCTTTAAGTTGAATCTTCTCCAGGGATATTTATGCTCACATCTCTAAGAAAATTGAAGATAAGAAAATATTAAGCAAATTTGAAAAGGAGAAATTTTCTGAAGTAAAAACCTCTGATAATTTTTGTGGGCGTTTTGCGGGCATTTAATATCCCCGCCAGCATCCTCTTCAATTCCCACAAATCAAAAAACCCCTCGCACCATTAGTGCAAGGGGTTTTTCAAATCCTAGTACAGAGTCATGTATTGATCGCGTTCCCATTGGTGAACTTGCGTCCGGTACATATCCCATTCGATTTCTTTCAATTCGTAGAAGTGGGACAATGCATGTTCGCCAAGTGCTTCGATGACCACTTCATCGCGAACCATTTCGTTGAGTGCTTCTTTCAGATCAGCAGGCAGGCTTGGAATGCCTTCTTCGATGCGCTCTTCTTCGGACATCACATAGATGTTGCGGTCGATTGGAGCTGGAAGAGCCATCTCTTTGCTGATACCGTTCAAACCGGCGCGCAGCATTACAGCCAGTGCCAGGTAAGGGTTCGCAGCTGGATCCGGGTTACGAACTTCTACGCGGGTACTAAGACCACGGGAAGCCGGGATACGGATCATCGGGCTGCGGTTGCTGCCGGACCATGCTACATAGCAAGGGGCTTCATAACCAGGAACCAGACGTTTGTAAGAATTCACGGTTGGGTTGGTGATTGCGGCAAAAGCACGTGCGTGCTTCAGAATACCCGCCATGTAATAACGCGCTACTTTGCTAAGGCCAAGTTCATCAGACTCATCATAGAATGCATTTTCGTTGCCTTTGAACAGCGATTGGTGACAGTGCATACCAGAGCCGTTCACGCCGAAGAGCGGTTTAGGCATAAAGGTTGCATGGAGGCCATGCTGACGGGCAATGGTTTTAACAACCAATTTAAAGGTTTGGATTTGATCCGCCGCTTTAATAGCATCTTCATATTTAAAGTCAATTTCATGCTGACCAGGAGCCACTTCGTGGTGGGAAGCTTCGATTTCAAAGCCCATTTCTTCCAGGGTAAGCACGATTTCACGACGACAGTTTTCGCCGAGATCTGTTGGCGCAAGGTCAAAGTATCCGCCTTGGTCATTCAGTTCCATCGTTGGGTTGCCTTTTTCATCGGTTTTGAACAAGAAGAATTCCGGTTCCGGACCGACGTTCATGGAAGTGTATCCCATAGCTTCGGCTTCCTTCAGGTTGCGTTTCAAAATACCGCGCGGATCTCCGTCGAATGGAGTGCCGTCCGGCATGTAAACATCACAGATCAGACGTGCAACACGGTCTTCGGTTACCCAAGGGAAAATAACCCATGTATCGAGGTCCGGATACAGATACATATCGGATTCTTCAATACGAACATAACCCTCGATGGAAGAACCATCGAACATCATTTTATTGTCAACTGCTTTTTTCAATTGGCTTACTGGAATTTCTACATTTTTAATTGTTCCCAGCAAATCCGTAAATTGAAGGCGGATGAAACGTACATTCTCTTCCTCGGCAATGCGCAGAATATCTTCTTTAGTATAGCTCACAAGAACCTCTCCCTTTCCATTATTGAATCATATTATTTTTTATTAAAAAACCGGGATAATTCACCTTGGATCAGTGATACCTGCCCCGGTCTCTTACCTGAAACGAGCTGCTGCTTCAGCAAGCGGTGCAATTGGGATTCTGACATTTCTTTTCGTTTCACTTCCGTGTCCGGAGTAATTACGGTCGCTTCCTCGGATTCCTTGGATACCGGGTTCATCACCTGTTTAATACCAGCGATATTAACACCCTTCTCAATCAAAGACTTAATCTCCAGCAATCTTTCAACGTCATTGAAAGAGAATAATCGTTGATTGCCCGAGGTGCGCGCAGGAACAATCAGGCTATGCTGCTCATAGTACCGGATTTGTCTGGCTGACAAATCGGTCAGTTTCATAACAATACCAATCGGGAATAATGCCATGTTTCTGCGAATATCATCACCCATGACTCATCTCTACCTTCCAGTAAACTTTTCTCACTCATATTGTACATTTCCTGATCTTATGCGTCAATAACATGTCAGATAAACTTACAATAATTTTTGTTCTTTCATCGTTTGCAGAGCTAACATGACTCCAAATTTGACATGAGAGTATGTCAAGCCGCCTTGCATGTACCCGATGAAAGGTTCCCGGATCGGTGCGTCAGCAGATAATTCGAGACTTCCGCCTTGGATGAAGGTGCCCGCAGCCATGATCACTGGATGCTCATAACCAGGCATGTCCCACGGTTCGGGGACCACATGGCTGTCGACTGCAGCCGCACGCTGGATGCCTTGCACAAATGCAATCAAATGCTCCGCGCTAGTGAACGAAATCGCTTGAATCAGATCGGTTCGCGTTTCATTCCATGCCGGCTTGGTGACGAACCCAGCTTGTTCAAACATGGCCGCCGCAAAAATACTTCCCTTTAAAGCTTGTCCAACCAACGTCGGTGCCATGAACAAACCTTGATAAATTCCACGAGTCGTGCCAAGCATGGCCCCCACTTCACTGCCGATGCCAGGCGCTGTCAGGCGGTATGCGCAGAGATCCACGTAGTTCTGCTTCCCGCAGATGTATCCTCCTGTTTCGGCGATGCCTCCGCCCGGATTTTTAATGAGCGAACCTGCAATTAGATCCGCTCCAACCTGCGTTGGCTCCAGCACCTCGGTAAATTCCCCATAACAGTTATCTACGAAAACAATCACGTCAGGTTTGATTTCTTTAACCCTCTTCACCATTTCACCAATTTCATTCACCGTAAAGGAGGAACGCCAGTCGTAACCGCGTGAGCGCTGAATTCCAATCACTTTCGTTGATTCTTGAATTCCGCTACGGACTGCATCCCAATCGATTCCACCGTCCTCCGTTAATGCGGCTTCTCGATATGTAATGCCAAAATCCTGAAGCGATCCGGTCCCATCCCCTTTTTTTCCGATGACCTTATGCAGCGTATCGTAAGGGCGCCCCGTGATATAAAATAGCTCGTCTCCAGGTCTGAGCACGCCAAAAAGTGCTGTAGAAATGGTATGCGTACCCGAAGCAAAATGCGGGCGTACCAGAGCGGCTTCCGCTCCAAATACGTCCGCATATACCAAATCCAGCACCTCTCTGCCACGGTCATTATAAGCATAACCTGTAGAGCCGGCAAAATGGAAATCACTAACCTTATGATGTTGAAATGCTTCAATAACCTTCCATTGGTTCTGATCGATAATACGGTCCAGCTTGCGAAATTGTCCCTCGATCCGCTCTTCAGCGGTTTCCATCCATTGTTCCAGCTCATCTGTAAATTTTATCATGTCTCCGAATTTCTCCTCCAAGTCATTGCATTCAATCTTTTACAAGATACGGATGAAGCTTATATCCCCATTTCTCGTAATCAGGCTTGTGAACCTGTACTTTATAGATCATATCATTTTCTTCGGCCTGCTGCCCAACCACATCTCCTACACGGTATAGCACAGACATGGCGTTGCCGTCTTCCGGCGGTATTCGAAACGTCAGAATCCCCCCGGATAAACGGTTTTGGATTTCATGCATTAACCTCTGCAAATCCTCTGAATTCAAGGCACTGATTTTCAAATATCCCGGCCCGGAAGGCAACATTTCAAGCTGCTCCTTCGTACAGATATCGGTCTTGTTAAAAAGAATCAGCTGCGGTTTATCCGCAGCTCCCAATTCTTCCAGAATGGAGTCTACGACAACCATTTGTTCGTCCCGCATCGGTGAAGAAGCATCCACCACATGCACAATCAAATCTGCCTCATTGGCTTCCTCGAGGGTAGCGCGAAAGGCAGCAATGAGATCATGCGGCAGGTTTTGAATGAATCCAACCGTATCCGTTAAAATAACCTCGCTGCCCCCTGGCAGCTCCAAAATACGTGAAGTTGGATCCAGCGTTGCAAACAGCTGGTTTTCAATATATACCTCAGCACGGGTAAGCTGTTTGAGCAGTGTGGATTTACCGGCATTGGTGTATCCGACGAGAGCAATTTGGATCACACCGCTTTTTTGCCTCCGTCCACGGTACAATTTACGGTGTTTAGTCACAGCTTCAAGCTGCCTTTTCAGTTCTCCAATCCGTCCACGGATATGACGTCTGTCCGTTTCCAGCTTGCTCTCGCCCGGTCCACGGGTTCCGATGCCCCCGCCGAGGCGCGACAGATTTTTGCCATGTCCCGACAAGCGCGGTAACAGATAAGACAACTGAGCCAGCTCAACCTGTATAATACCTTCTCGCGTCTTGGCGCGTTGGGCGAATATATCCAGGATCAGCTGCGTTCGGTCAATAATTTTGACATCCAGGCTTTGTTCCAAATTGCGGACTTGGGCTCCGGACAAATCGTGGTCAAATATAGCTGTGTTCGCTTGGAGGGTATCAATCGAGATTCTTAGTTCCTCAACCTTTCCCTTCCCAATCAGCCAGCGAGCATCAGGAACATCCCTGTTCTGACTAATCACATCCATCACTTCGACGCCTGCTGTTTCAGCCAAGCTGACCAGCTCCTGAAGGGAATGCTCCGGGTTGATTCCTGACCGTTTAACTTCATCCGTTACCAGACTAACCAAAACAGCGCGATCGAGAATTTGTGTATTTGTATCATGAATGGTATGTGCCAATAATGAGTGCCCCTTCTCCATTACCCTTCAGTGCTCGTACCCGGCATTGCTGAAGGCATGTTAGGTTTCGTTTTTTATATCAGATGTTTTTTTAATTTTATTATCGCCCTCGGTAACCAAACGTAGTCTCTTTCCTTGGCAATCAGCTCCGATATCTCATTTAATATTACCTTATTTATAAAGGCTCTTGTAATCATTCTTTTGAATCCGCTAAATAAGTTTCATATCGCTTTTCTCATGGAGTACTAAGGATAAACTTTACTTAATGGAAACTAATAAAAGCATTTCATACATGTTCTTGGCGCCTAACAGAATTAAAAAATTAAATATATATGCATTAAATCTTTATTTTGATACAATAGTTAAAATATTACTTTTTTACAATTTTTATCTTATTCATGCATCATAAAATGAAAGGAGGTGAAAAAATGAAAAAAGTTATCCTGATCTTATTAATAGCGTGCTTCTCTTTCTCTACCAGCGCATTTGCTGCCTATACTGCAACATCATCTGATTTAACAGTTAGCCAATCAGCTCAACATAAATTGAGTGTTGGACTATGGAGTACTACAAATGAAACGGTTGAATTGTCGCTTTATTCCAAAGGACCCGCCGGTCAACTTAGTAAAGTCTTCTCAACTACTGTAAATATTGGGCCTACCACTCCAAGTCCTGTCGAGTTATCAGTAGGTTATATCGGTTCAGGAACATATGTCCTTAAAGGCGAATTCCAAGGATCTTATGGTAGTTTAGGACCTGTTAGTTTGTATCGAGTCTATTAAGATGAAAACGGCCAAACGTATTATTTCAATCGTTTGGCTGTTTTAGTTATGAACTAAAATAGCCATTGCTTTTTAGACATAAGTGTCCATCTACATCGATTATTCATTTTTTCTGTCTAGCACTAACTACTCTCGGTATCTTTGCCTCGTAAATAGATAATACATCTGAAATCAATTTTTCACTCGGAATATCATTATCCCTCAGAGTTGCATATATCAAATTCAAGAAAGTCTTTGCATCTTGTTCTGTTAGATTTTTAATAGATTCAAAAATGGTATCCTTTGAGTGATGATCCTTCATCTCCATAACGAATCCTCCTTCTTTAGTTTGTCGATGCTCCTCATGGAATGAGTGAAGCCCCTCTTAAGGATAACTCCTTTTGAGGGGCTTTTTCTATGATATTGCACTTTCTTGGTTCATGTCTCTTTCTTTCTCAGTGTCAATAAAATCTCTAGGAAGAATACACATCAAATCCTGTCTCGATAACTTCACATGTTTACTCATCAATCTAACAGCTTGATGGCGAACGGACTTTTCAATCATATTCCGTACAAACCTGGCGTTGCTAAAATGGAGTTCATTGATTTTCTCATCGAGTATGATGTCTCTTAGTTTTCGGCTTGACTCAGCCGTTAAAATATAGTCCCGCTCTTTAGCCATTTTGTTGGCAATTTGAATTAATTCATCAATGGTGTAATCCTGAAAATCGATTTTGATGGGAAACCGAGATGGGAGTCCTGTATTTGTCTCGAGAAAAGTATCCATTTCATTAGGGTAACCAGCTAAAATAATGATCAAATCATCGCTCTTGTCTTCCATGACTTTCACAAGGCAATCGATCGCTTCCTTGCCAAAATCTTTTTCGCCGCCGCGAGCAAGACTGTAGGCTTCATCGATAAAAAGAATGCCTCCGATCGCCTTTTTAACCAGATCCCTGGTTTTCTGTGCGGTATGTCCGATATATTCGCCAACCAGATCCGCACGTTCCACTTCAATCAGGTGTCCTTTTGTAAGCATGCCCATTTGTTTTAGTAATTTGGCTACGATTCTAGCTACTGATGTCTTACCCGTCCCGGGGTTACCCTTGAATAACATATGATACGACTGATGACCTGACTTAAGCCCAATTTCCTGTCTCAATTTTTCCACTTGTAAAAAGGCATAAATTTCGTATATCAGATCCTTCACTTTTTCAAGCCCAACCATGTCATTCAGTTCTTGAAAGATATAACTGATCGATTCCAGTTGTTCGAGGTGAGCCGTATTTTCCTTGACTGGTTCACTCGATATCATTTTCTCTTCCTGATTTTTGAATGTAATATTCATTCTGGAGTCATTAATTGTTATTTGTCTTAGGTTCCCATCCAAATCAATCACCTCGCAGCAACATTGTATCCAATGGCTAAGCACGAACATGAAATAAATCTGACAGATCGTCACTGGTGCCGAACTTTATCAAAGAGCAAAGTAACTAATGATATGCCCAAAAGAATACAATCACCCCTCAGAAATCCGAAAAAGTGTGAGGGGTAATTTACTTGAGTCTGAGACCGTCCAGAATGGCTCATATTCGATTTTAACATCACAAGACAGTAGATTATGTCTCCTGAATGGCAATCTCGCTTAAAACCTGTTTTGAATAGGTAACTAAATCCATACGATCTTTAGTTTTCGTTTTAGCGAATTTTTTTTACTTTGTAAAGAGCATATACTTGGGGAAAATCCATTATCCAGTTTTGAGGAGAAGGCTTAGCTGGGCATAAATTTCAAATCCAAATTCCTTAATGCTCTCCAGGCTGCCGAGCTTTTTCAGCTCTTTTTCGAATTCCTGATGCAACATGTGCTGGAACCGAGCTGCTGAGTACAGGAGGCCCCTGGTTGCGCAGAATCACATTGATTGTTCTGGAAAGCCCGCCTTCCGGCTGGCCGTTCGCGGCCGCAACACGCCCGTTCATGCAACCATCACCTCATATCCACGCAAGATGTATTCTCTATTCAATGTATTCTACTTGAGGTGTGGTTATTAGCAGTTTCAAGGCTTTTTCCAGCCAAGCCAAAGCAGAAGTTCATCGACTTTCCATTTGGAGTAGGCCAGTACCTCTCTGGGCTTGTGATATTTCATCTGAAGCGTACGCGATTCCGTCAAACCGAGCTTAAGATCCGCATAGTTCAAATAATTTGCAATGTCTCTTGAGCGCATGCCATGATATTGATGCGTGATGATCACCGCACTAGCGTAGCCGCGCTCTTGCATGATTTTCTGGCTGTATAATAAATTCTCATAGGTGCTGCGAGCCTTATTTTCCAATATGATGGAAGACTCAGGAACCCCATGGGCTACCAGATAGTTCCTCATGCCTTCCGCTTCTGTATACTTGTATTCCGGCTTGTCCAATCCGCCGCTTACAATCATCATGGCAAACTTCTTTTCCTGATACAGCTTCAGTGCTTCGTCCAGCCGTTCCTTGAGACCCGGGCTTGGCGAATCCCCCCACATGGAAGCACCCAGAACAATACCGACATCGCTGGTGCCTTGCAGACTGGAGCTTTGAGCACTCTCCATCTTCCACCACACAGTTCCGGACCACAGCAGTCCGAGAATGACCAAGACAACAAAGCAATAAAACGTGATCTTCATCGGGGAGCGCTTCTTTCTAGACACGAGCACTGGCCCCTGTTCAGACATCGTCATGATTTCCTCCTGAACTCTCCATTCTCAAACAGCCGTTTTCGATGATCTAAGGACATCACAAAATAGGGAAACTTATGCGCCTTAATGTCATGCAGAACTTCCCGTGCTGTAGTCGTCGAAAGCATGTAGTCATCATGTGTGATGACACCTCGGTTTAAGGCTTCCTCCAGTTCATCCTCATCCAACAGGAAGACTTCTCCATTCCGAAGTACGACAATATCCAAATATAGATCGTCAAACCAAGGAACTCCCTGCTCGGTTACGCCTTGCGTCTTGCAGGTGTCTATGTACCATTGAACGATTTCCTGACGTTCATCGAACATAGCCGTAACGATATAATGGCTGTTTTTCGGAAAATACTGCAGCCATGAGTAGCCCTTATCGGCAATTCGATACGTATGTGTCCCGTAATGTTTCCATAGAGGTTCCTTCAAATTGTATATCGTGTAGAGCGTTATGTACCCGGTAAAAGCTTCACTTTCGACATAACGGCAGGCAAATCGCCGGCGGGAAATCCGGCGCCAATTCGCTCGATCTCCAAATTTTCGTTTCATGGAAATTTCCCTCTCCAATATGTTAGCTTCAGCTTATCACATTTATGAAACACACTCAAAATGTTTACATTAAATAATATATCGCAACCGCACACCATTGTATAAGTAAAAAATGAAAAAAGCCCCCGTTAGGGAGCTCTTTTCATGTACTACATTCCTTATTCTTACGGATTTGTTTCATCCTCAAACGGTCCTGAACCAATGTTATCCGGTTTTTTAGTGCCATTCACGTTACCACCCGTATCCGTTCCGCTTCCGTTATCCGGAGGAACGATCGTGCCGTTATCGATGTTGCCATCCCCGGCACCCGAGCCGCTGCCCTGGTCACCACCTTGATCGGTTCCATTGCCAGTTCCGCCACTTGGATTTCCATTACCATTACCATTACCGTTATTTCCATTGTTACCGTTATTACCATTATTGCTTCCGTTACCATTGTTGTTTCCATTATTGTTGCCGTTATTGCTGCCGTTCCCCTGGTTTCCATTACCCTGATCGTTACTCGAGTTTCCATCCGGATTTTGGCCCTGATCGACATTACCATTTTGGCCGTTATCCCCTGTATTTTCATCAGGTGGAAGCTGTTCTTCAGGTGGGCCCTGGATCTGAATCGTAAACACGTTGGATGGATCCGACTCATCTCCAGTATCTCTGGATACAGCCGTCACATAGTACTCATAATTGAGTCCTGTCAACGCTCCAAGATCTTCTACACTCGTCGAAGATATGTCACCTTGTATCATCGTATAATTCGGTTCCGATGACTCTTTCCGGTATAACCGGTAAGTAACGTCACCGCTTTCT
Source organism: Paenibacillus dendrobii (assembly GCF_009807035.1). Classification (GTDB taxonomy): domain Bacteria; phylum Bacillota; class Bacilli; order Paenibacillales; family Paenibacillaceae; genus Paenibacillus_AQ; species Paenibacillus_AQ dendrobii. Next base: position 289,261 of record NZ_WUBI01000001.1, on the reverse strand, counting down.
ACCGGATTCCAGGACAGGGATACGGTTTGTGTATCCGGACTATAGCTGCCTGTCAGCCCGCTGACAGAACCCGTTGTTTCTTCAACAGGTGGCGGTTCAGGCGTTTTCATGTTTTCCGGCTTTTTAAATTCCTTCGCTGGGAATTGAGTCAGAGCCTGCTCCATGACTTTACCCCAGAAAGCCGCTGCAAGCGGACTGCTGTTGTGAAGCAGATGGGTTTTGTCCGGATTATCATATCCCATCCAAACGGCTGCGGTAAGTTCCGGCGTATAGCCGACAAACCACACATCACGGTTTGACTTCGATCCGGAAATGCCGCTTTGCGTCGTGCCCGTTTTACCTGCTACGGGTCTGCTGATTTTAGCTTTTTTGCCTGTTCCGCTATTCACGACCTCTTGCATCATTTGGGTCAATTGATAAGCCGTATCTTCGCCCATCACCTTCTTACCGGCGTCTTTATGCGCATAGACCGTTTTATCGTCGCTGTCTTTAATCTGTTTGATCGAAAAAGCTTTATTAAACGTGCCGCCGTTAGCAAAAGCGCTGTAGGCTTGAGCCATTTCCAGCGTATTGGTACCTTTGCTGATACCACCAAGCGCCATTGCAAGGTTTTTGTCATCGTCCGTCAGCTGAATACCAAGCTTCGTCGCAAAATTGAAACCAGTCTTAACACCAATTTGATTAAGCAGCCAAACCGCTGGTATGTTTTCAGACTTCGTAATCGCATCGGCCATTCCGATGGTGTCTGAATAACCGTGGAGATTGCCAGGACAATACTTTCCAAAACATTGCTTTTTGTTGCTTAGCTGTGAGTTCATAGTGAAATTTCCGCTTTCCAGTGCCGGTGCATAGGAAACGATCGGTTTGAATGCTGACCCCGGTTGACGGCGGCTGTTGGTCACGCGACTGTATCCCTTGCGTTCATAGTCACGGCCGCCCAGAAGCGCCACCAGTGAGCCATTCTCCTGGTTCATGATAACCATCGATCCTTGCACGGGCTGATCATCCGGGCTCTTCTCAAAGTTGGATGCATCAGCAAATTCTTTTTCCAGCACCTTTTGGGCGTTGGCGTCCATGGTCGTGTAGATTTTGTATCCGCCGATGTTCAGATCGTCTTCGCTGAGACCGGTCACGTCTTCGGCTTCATTCATGACGTAGTCCATAAAGTTCTGATAGTTTTGCTTCTTCTTCGGCGGCTCATAGTCGTATACGACCTTCTTAGCATCTTCCGCCTGGGCCTGAGTGATGTAACCCTGTTCGGCCATCAGGTTCAGGACGACCGAGCGGCGCTGCATCGAAAGCTCAGGATTGCGAAGCGGGTTATACTTGGACGGTCCCTTAGGCATCGCCGCAAGTGTGGCCATTTCCCACAGATCCAATTCCTTCAAGTCGCTTTTACCGAAATAATATTTGGAAGCTTCTTTAATGCCGTATATTTGACCGCCAAAGGGAATGCGGTTCAAGTACAACGTTATGATTTCATCTTTAGTCAAGTTACGGTCAAGCGCCAGCGCGATGGATACCTCCGTCGCTTTACGGAAGAATGTCTTATCCCGGGTCAGGAAGATATTTTTGGCAAGCTGCTGGGTAATCGTACTGCCGCCTTCCACCTTGGAACGGGCTATGATATCTTTTACCGCCGCCCGCCCGATCGACCATAGATCGACGCCGCTATGCTCCTTAAACCGCTTATCCTCAGTTGCGATGAATGCATTTTTGAGGAGGTCAGGAATGTCTTCGCTATTCACCGGATCGCTCTTCTGGAGAGAAAGCTCGCCCATTAGGACATTGTTGCGGTCGAAAACCTTAGAAGTTTCGTTAACCGTAATTTTATCCTTGTTGGCTTGGTACAATCGTTCTCCGTTCACCGAAATATACAAGTAACCGGCTATAGCGCAGAATACGGCAAAAGCGCAAGTAAAAAACAAAGTCCAGAATATTCGTTTTCCAGATATTTTTTTCTTTTTCTTTTTTGGCGTCTTGGAGGGCTGCTCTTTATTTCTATTTCCCGTCCTAGACAGTTTATTGTTATCCATGGTGCCTCCTGACTCCCTTTCGGATCATTCTGGTTTGGAATGAAAAGAACAACCTCGACAAGGTTGCTCCGCTCCTGTTCCTATGTCTACAGACATTAGCAAACGCAGCAATTATTTTCGGCCGGCTTCCTAAGTCTATATACTTAAACGAAAATCATCCAAAAAAGTTTCAAATTACGTCTGTTAGCTCTCATTTTGCGGTTCTTGCATCAATGAAACATTGCGTTGAGGCGTAACCGTGGAGATAGCGTGCTTGAACAGCATCTGCTGCTTGCCATCTGAATCGACAACGACAGTAAAGTTATCGAATGCTTTGATGGTGCCGCGAATCTGAAATCCGTTTACGAGAAAAATGGTCACAGGGATATTTTCCTTGCGCAGCTGGTTTAAAAATGTATCCTGGATATTAATGGATTTGTTCATTTACCCGTACCCCCAACGTTTCATTTAGATTGTTTTGAAGTATATTCAAGATTTGAGAGAAACTTTCCTGCTATTATATCACGGATTTCCGCCAATTTAGCAGAAAAATTTACGGGCTCCGTGACGTCCACCCATGAGATATCCTTCATGTGACGGAACCAGGACAACTGGCGTTTGGCGAACCGGCGTGTGTCTCTCTTCAGGATCGTGACCGCCTCATCCAAAGACTCGCGGCCTTGAAGATAGGATATGATTTGCTTATAACCCAGCCCTTGCATAGAGACCAGGTCTGTTCCGTAGCCCTTGTCCAGCAGCGAAGACACTTCTTCTACCAAACCCTGCTTCAGCATCTCGTCGATGCGGGCTTCAATACGTTTATATAGCATTTGCCTATCCATTGTCAAACCGACGAGGCACAATTGATACGGAGATTCCCGTCTTTGCCCAGCCGACTGGGCCGAAAGTGGGATACCGGTCAAATGGTAGATTTCCAAAGCCCTAATAATTCTTCTCTGGTCATTGGGATGAAGTTTGTCCGCGCTGAAAGGATCCACGGCAGATAGCTTGGCATGCAGTGCTTCTGCTCCATGCTCCTCTGCGAAAGCAGCCTGTTCGTCGCGAAACCCTTTATCTTCCCCGACCTGCGCAAATTGATAATCGTAGCACACCGATTCCACATAAAGGCCTGTCCCGCCGACAATAAAGGGCAACTTCCCGCGCGTGTGGATTTCCTGTATGAGCCGATGGCTTTGCTCCTGAAACTCCGCTACGGAATACGCCTCATCCGGTGAATGAATATCAATCAGATGATGGGGGATTCCCTGCATTTCTTCCTGGGATATTTTAGCTGTACCAATATCCATTTCCCGGTAAACTTGCATCGAATCTCCGGAAATAATCTCGCAGTTCAGCTCTTTAGCCAGCTCGATGCTAAGCTTGGTTTTACCAACGGCGGTTGGGCCGACAAGCACCAGCAGTGGTTTTTTTTTCTCAGTTGCATTCATTCCTGTCAACGGTGATCACTCCATATGAAATTTTAGAATGGGCGCGCCCATGCTCCGAAAAACCGAGACGGGCAAATTCGCCGCTGCCCCATTTTTCCTTAAGCACCACCGTTTTCCGGGCAACCCTGACGGCTTCTCTGATGCTTTCTTCGCTCAGCGGTTCGTTGTTGGCAAACCAACGGAGCGGGCGGATTGCCGAGGAATCCATCAGCGGCTCGCGGAACATCGGATCGAAATAGACGATGTCCATACTCCCGTCCGGCAAAGAACGCAGTACATCCAAATGATGCCGATTCAGAACATTGACGCGTCTCATGGCGGCATTGATCTCTTCAACGCCTGATGTATAATGCGCCAGCCCCTCTGACAGAAGCGCAGCCAATGATGGGGAACTCTCCACAGCTGTTATCTTCGCATTCAAGCCGCCCTTCACCGCAAACACGAGTGCATCCGTCCCAAGTCCAGCCGTGCAATCCAATACGCTATTACCCTCGCTCATGAGCGCCGAATCCAGCATGGGATCGCACTCGCCCTTGAGGATTCTCTTAGCTCTGACAAATCCCATGCTGGGGTGAAATTCCATCGAATCCTCACCAGCCTTGATTAGTCTGGCACCATTGTCTAACACAACGATGATGTCAGCTTGCCCATGTTGATCCGCCATCTTGGGTAGAGATGTATGCCGCCTTGGCACATATAAACTCCCTGTACGGGATGCCAGGGCTTCGGCGCGGCTTATGATCTCTGTTCCGGCCTTGTTCCCTGTTGTAATAATCATGTCTGTCTCCAATCATCTATCATAATTAGTTATTCACTAATTTCCTTCTTTTTACATGACCCGCTTAAACAGCTTTTCCAAATCATAGGTTGTAAAGGAAATCACAATCGGCCGACCATGTGGACATGTATAAGGCTGTCTGCATGCCCCAAGCCGGTCAAGCAAGGTACCTGCTTCCTGCTCCGTCAGCTTTTGATTCGCTTTTATCGACGCCTTGCAGGAGCAGAGGATGGATGATTTCTCCCTGAGCTTCGCCAGATCGATCATGCGCTCTCCAAGGACCCATTCAGCCATTTCCTCAATCAGCTCCTTTTCCTCCCCTTTAGGAAACCAATAAGGATGAGATCGGACGCGGAACGTTTGCCCTCCGAAATGCTCCAAATATACGCCTACCTGCTCAAACCACTGGAGTTTATCCTTCAGTTGTGCGGCTTCGGAAGGTGTGAATTCAAGCGTAATCGGCAGGAGAAGCTCCTGCGATGCATCCGCAGGCTGACCGAATTTTTCATAAAAAAATTCATAATTGACACGTTCATGCGCCGCATGCTGGTCAATCAGATAGAGCCCCTGATCATTCTGAGCAATCAGGTACGTGCCATGATGCTGACCAATCAGCGTGAGCTCGGGAAACGCCGGGATTTCCGCGTGACTGTCAGCAGATGTAGCCAGCAGCCTGCTGGCCAGCTCAGGATTTGAACTCTGACTGTTCCGCTGCTGCTGAGGTGCTGTATTCCCCCTGTAAGCAGCTGAACGCTCTTCTCTGACCGCGCTATTGCCAGCAAGCCATTGACCTTGACCCTGGTTCATATAACCGTTAGAGTTCCCGGAATTGAGCTGCCCCTGAGGCGTGGACGGGAAAGACTCTTTGGGGCTTAATACATGGCTCGTCTGAGTATGCTCGGAGCTCATCACAGGTAACGCTGCATCGCTTGAAGCCGCGGTCTCTCCTTTGCTTATATCCGCGCCGGCTTGGGAGCTCCGGTTCGGAAAATGAAACTGTTCCTGCACAAAGGAGCTGCTGTTCTTGCCGCCGATATTTTGCTTAACGGCCTGGGGAATCAAGACCTCTTGACGCAGGACGCGGTGAATACTCTCTTCGACGAAAGGATACAGTTCTTGTTCCTTGCTGAATCGCACTTCCAGTTTGGCAGGATGGACGTTCACATCGACAAGAGACGGATGCATCTTGATCTCAAGGACCGCAAGCGGAAATCTATTGATTGGAAGCAGCGTATGATAGGCTCGTTGTATCGCCTGGTTAAGTCCGTAATTCCGGATGTATCTTCCATTAACAATGGTGGAAATGCCATTTCGGTTCGATCTGGTCCATTCCGGCAGACTCACAAAACCTCTGAGCTCGAAGTCTAGATTCTCAGCCTGAATTGGCAGCATTGCTTTGGCCGCCTGCGTACCGTATACCGCTGCGATAACCTGGAGCAGATCACCATTCCCCAGCGTTTTAATCAGCTGATTCTCATTATGTCGGAGCGTGATGGCAATTTCCGGATGGGAAAGAGCGATTCTGTACATATAATCCGAGATGTGGCCAAGCTCCGTCTGAATCGTCTTCATATATTTCAGTCTTGCCGGCGTATTAAAAAACAGCTCTCTTACGTGTATGTCGGTTCCTCTTGGAGCGGGGGTCTCCTCCTCCACCAGCAGCTTACCGCCTTCCATCCGGATACGTCGGCCCATGCCGTCGTCCCGATGTGAAGTCACCAGTTCGACTTTCGCTACTGCCGCGATACTGGGAAGAGCCTCGCCGCGAAAACCCAAGCTGGTAATATGAAAAAGATCCCGGCTGTTTTCGATTTTACTTGTCGCGTGGCGGTAAAAAGCTGTGCCGCAGTCATCCGGCTCGATCCCGGAGCCGTTATCGGTTACACGGATACCTTCCAGTCCACCCTCTTCCACATGAACCTCGATGCGGGTCGCGCCAGCGTCAATAGAGTTTTCCACAAGCTCCTTCACAACGGAAGCCGGACGCTCCACCACTTCACCGGCAGCAATCTGGTTGGCAATATGCTCGTCCAATATATGAATTTTTGCCATATCCGACACCCCCCTATTTCTTATCCTTATATATCAAAGCCAAAGTATCTTACAAATTCCTGGCTTTCATTTTCAACTCATTCAGCAGCTGCATCGCCTGTAGCGGCGTCATGTTCATGACATCGATGCTTTTAATCGTTTCCACGATCTGGTTCAGGGATGGATCAGCCTTCTCCGCAGGAGCCGCAGCTTTGGCAGAAGGCTTCATTTCCTCTTCGCCAAAGATAGACAACTGTACAACCTCGCCTACCTTTACTACAGGCTCCTGAGCTGCTTCTATGCCTTCAGAAGCTTCCAACTCCGCGACTGCGGGTACCTCAATAGAAGGCGTCAGCGGCTGCTGAGGGATCTCCTGGCTAACCGCCACCTGCGCGGCTCCTTGTTCCACTCCCTGCAACAACGAGTAGGCACGTCCAATGATTGAGGAAGGCAACCCTGCCAAACGCGCACAGTATATCCCATAGCTGCTGCCCGCGGGTCCTGGAACGAGTTTACGCAGAAAATGGACATTCTCTCCGCTTTCCTGCACGGCCATAGAATAGTTTCGCAGCCCTTTCAAACTGTCCTCCAGATGGGCAAGCTCATGGAAATGTGTGGATACCAGTGATTTACAGCCGATCGTATCATGCACGTACTCAATGACCGCCTGGGCTATGGCCATCCCCTCACTTGTCGAGGTTCCCCGTCCCAATTCGTCAATGATGATCAAGCTTCTTGGCGTTGCCTTTTCGGTCATCACCTGAATGTCCGCCATTTCCACCATGAATGTGCTTTGTCCGCCAATGAGGTCATCCGCAGCACCGATTCGCGTAAAGATGCGGTCAATCATCGGAACCTCAGCCTTGCCTGCCGGCACGAAGCAACCGATTTGCGCCATGATGGATATCAATGCGACCTGACGCATATACGTGCTCTTGCCCGCCATGTTCGGACCTGTGATCAGCAGAATCCCTGCTTCGTTTCGGGTCAATTGCGTGGCGTTGGCAATGAAAGAGGACTCCTTCATAACCGCCTCTACGACTGGATGGCGACCGGCTTCAACGACCAAATCATAACCATCCGTGAGAATTGGCTTCACAAAGCCCTGCTCGGCGCTGACGGCAGCCAAGGATTGATACACATCCAGCTCAGCCACCTTTTCAGCCAGAAGCTGCAGCCTGGATATTTCGGAAGCCAGCCTTTCTCTTAGTTCCGTGAAAAGAACATACTCGAGGTCGACCATTTTTTCCTGGGCTTCCAGAATCAGGCCTTCCTTCTCCTTCAGCTCCGGCGTGACATAACGTTCCGCGTTGGTCAGCGTCTGTTTGCGCTCGTACCTGCCATCTGGCAGTGAGCCGACATTAGCCTTGGTTACTTCTATATAATAGCCGAACACTTTATTGAAACCGATCTTCAATGACCGGATGCCCGTAACTTCTCGTTCCTTGGCTTCAAGCTCCGCGATCCATCGTTTCCCGTTCACGCTCGCTTCCCTAAGTTCATCCAGATGTTCATGGCAACCCGGTTTAATAAGTCCACCATCCCGTACGGAAACCGGAGGGTCCTCAACGATCGTCCGTTCAATTGCTTCGCTCAGATCCTTGCATTCATCCATTTCTCCCGCAATTCGCCGCAGCGTGGAAGATGATGAGGATGCGCAGAGCTCCTTAAGAGCAGGAATCTGCTGCAGCGATACCTTTAAGGCGTTTAAATCGCGTCCGTTGGCATTACCGAATGCGATCCGTGCCACAAGACGCTCCAAGTCATAGATTTCATTCAAAGAGCCCTTCAGGTCCTCACGCAAGATAAACTGGTTATAAAGATGATCCACTGCCTCCAACCGTTCTTCAATCGGCTTGAGATTCAGCAGCGGTTTATCAATCCATCTCCGCAAGAGCCTTGCCCCCATCGATGTCTGGGATCGATCGAGCAGCCACAGGAGCGATCCTTTCTTCGAACGGTCGCGAACCGTTTCTACAAGCTCCAGATTACGCCGCGTGAACGGGTCCAAAATCATGTAATGCCCAGGCTCATAAGGCGAGAACTGCGTCAACTGGCCCAAAGAGCGCCGCTGAGTTTCACTCAGATAAGATATGAGGACCGCCACGCAGTGTTGGCGTTCAGGGTCCAATCTGGCCCAGGCTGCCTCTCCAAATTGACTCCTAACCAGCCTTTCATCTTGCTTCTCCCAAGGCGTATATACGACGGGACGGCTCCACTGGATTTGCTCCGCCTGAATCAGCTCCAGCATGCTGCTGTCCCCGATCATTTCCGACGGTTCGTAAATGCCTATCTCATCCCGCAGCCATTCGACAGAAGAAGGAACCGAAGTCACGTACAGCTCACCCGTTGAAATATCACATGCGGCAAGCGACATCATCCGGTCACTTTCGGTTACGCATACCAAATAATTATTGGATTTGTCGGCGATGGTTTTCCCTTCCATAATCGTACCCGGGGTCACCACGCGGACAATTTCTCTTCGTACCATACCTTTTGTGACGGTGGGATCTTCCATCTGTTCGCAAATCGCCACTTTATAGCCCTTCTCGATCAAACGCTGAATGTAGCCTTCGGCAGAATGGTAAGGCACACCGCACATCGGTATACGCTCTTCACCCCCGCCTTCACGGCCAGTCAGCGTGATCTCAAGCTCTCTGGATGCCTTAATGGCATCTTCAAAAAACATTTCATAAAAGTCACCTAAACGAAAAAAAAGGAAAGCATCTTGGGCTTGTTCCTTAACTGTTAAATATTGTTCAATCATTGGCGTGTATTTTGCCATGACTTACCTCCAAACCTCGACTTTGCACATGCTCTATTATAGCAGAAAACCTAGAATATCATCATCAAGGCTGAAAGGGAAGTTTCCACAGCGGCCGGATATCGCGAAATTCATTCCACATGCCCCCCTCACGGATTTCACGAAAGAGAGGATCAATATACGTTTTGACTTCCTTGTATTGTCCGAGCGCCTGAAGATCAGAAATGATGGGCTCTATACATTCGCGGAGCTGTTCCCGCTCTCCCTTGTAATAAGCCCGGTGTATTCGGTCATCATCTTCAAGGGGCCGACGCATCAATGACCGGTAATTAGTAACAATCAAATAAGCTAAATAGACAACGCCCTTAGTCAGCAGCGGCGAGACAAGGAAGCTGGGGAGCGTCCTGTACTCGAAGCCTCCGTGGGGTTGTCTGCGGAAGTCGCCAAGATGACCGTACCGCGGACGCCTTGACTGGCTGCTTGGTGCCTCCAGTACCGAAACCGGAAGGGTGAGATAATTATCCAGCGCCCTTAAGAGATCGGCATTCAACTCAATACCGCTAAAATGAAGATGTCCGCCAAGCGGCAAACCTGCCTTCGGCATGCCACCAGCCATCCAAAGCAAAGAAGGGTCGGTTATCATCTCGCCTGCCATTCGCAAGGTTCGCATCAATCCGATCAAAAGGCCGCGGGGGCTCGAACTCGGCCGCGGCCTCAGCTCCGCGATCGGATACGTTGTCTCGCCATCTGCTCCGTGGACGGCATCACATCCCACCTCACCCTCCCGGTCCAGGAATCGGGACGCCGGAACGACACCGCTTTGTACAGGATCGATGATCAGAAACTCCGGATCCATGCCAAGCAGTAGCTGAACACCCGTTTCCTCTTCGCCCTGTCGTCTCTGCTCCAATTCCGTTTCCGCCCGCTGATACAGCTTCATCAGCCTTGGGCTTTCCAGCCGCGATGAAGGCGTTACCTTTTCAACCGCATATTTCCGCTCACCGCCTCCGGAAACGATCAGGACCTCGCCAGAGCTTAATCCGAGCGTATAAAGAGTGCGCACCGCCATTTTTTCGAGCTGGCGAAACAGGGAAGAGGAAACGGCCGTCTGCTCCGTACTTAGCACCAAGGGGACTTGGAAGGGATGAGCCGATCCTTCCACGCGAGCCATCCCAATGGCCTGCATGCCGGAAATATGAACAGCGTAGCGGGTGCGGTACACTCCATCTGCATTTGGGTTGCCCGCTTGTTTCAAGTTAGAAACGATCCCGGATCGGGTCAAACGGGCGTGCCTGAGGGCGACAGACCAGTTTCCGAATCGTTCAGCTTCATCCTGACTGTTCATTCGGTCCTCTCCCTTCATTTCGCGTCGTAAAATGTGCAGATATTTTTTTGAAATTAAAAATAAAAAAGGAGGGCATCCGCCCTCTACGCCGCCGCCCTCGCGTCATATATTAAATCATACCTCTTTTCCAGCCCCGCAGACCTACAATTCATCATCCAGTGAATCAGGATCCAAATCGTCATAGTCTACGTCATCGCTGAAGTCGAATTCCTTGTCTTCGTAGTCCCCATGGCCTCTTCCGCACACCAGAACACGTACCTTGGTCTCGGCCACAAGCTCAACGCAGAACTCGCGTTCTACCCGGATGATGACATTGCCTCCCCCGGAAGAAACACTGGCTTCAACGCAGCTAGGTTCCTGCGTGGCCTCCGCAGATACCTCCACGGTTGAAGCCCGGTGTTTCGGATCCAGGTACGAGAGCGGAACCAGCTCTACATAGGATACCGTTTCTTTCGCAACGTCGGTTTGAGAGTTTTTGTCATAGGAATACCAGATGTTGATATCGTAAGTACCAATAACTTCAATTCCGTCGCCTGCGGCAACCGCTTCATACTGATGGTTTATAATCCATGCCCCCAAGATGCTGGTTGGACTATGAGGCGGAGTCACGGTATGTGTTACGGTAGAGAACTTACGACCTTTGCCGCAGATCGCTTTCGTGATGATCTCTCTACATTGATGTTTATCGCTTAATGACATCTTTCGAACCTCCTCCATACAATCATTCACTTAAGTGTATGCAGGACATAGGCATTTGTTGATTAAACGAGCATAAATGAATGAAATATTATTCTTCCTATCCGGTGAAAATGCTTGCGTGCAGCGATAATCCGCAACTTCCTGCGATCTTTCCCCGTTTAGTAACTAATCATATCAGAGCTTCATGCGGGTAAATGAGGGGGATAATATGAAGATCAAATCTTGGATGGTTGTGTTTTTGCTATCTTCCATTATGATGGGGGGTTGTGAGAACATAAGCACTCAAAAGCCTCATGAAATTTTTTCGGCCGATCAAGCCATTGCCTTGGTCGTACAGACAGAAAACAAGGATGACTTTCCAGCCAAAACAGGAACCAACGCCGGAGTCATAAAAGGAGGCGGTCCCCAGCCAGGGATTCGCGTGCCGGGAACCTTCACATCATCAGCTACCAAACAAAGCGGCGACGTATATCTTGTAACCCTGAAGGAAAGCTGGAGCGCAAAAGATTTTCGCACTGAAAACAAGCCGGAGAAAGCGATCTTAAGCTATTTCTGGACGTACGAGGTCACACCTACGACTGTCAAACCGCTAAATCAAGGGGGAGATTTCCCACCGGATCACGTCGAATAACTACCTTAATGTACAAATAATCCCCTGCTAATGAACCAGGTTCCAGAAGAAGCCTGCGGCAGAGGATTGTTTGTGTTTATTCGTTTGAATCGATAACCGCTTTCCGTGCGGCGACCGAAGTTGGCGCTTTGTTTTTCTTCGCCAGTTTAAGATAAAGCGACAGCTCCCGGATCAACTGCAAAATCGCAGAACGGATCTCAAATTCCTCCCGGGTGGTGGGAAGCTCCATGGTTTTGAATTCCTTCTCGAGCCGGTTCAATAAAATCTCGGTTCGGCCCGTATATACTTCTTCCGTCACATCGCTGCTGAGCTGTTCGAACAGTTCAGCTACATCATCCGCCTGCGGCAGCTTCTGATACACATGCGAAATGAGCTGAATCATATTCTGTATGGACTCGAGCTGTTCCTTTCTCATGTAAAAATAAATGCTCCAGACCTCGTCCGGATGCAGCATTTGATTTTCCATTGCCCGGTGCGATGCCGCTTTACCTACAGCAATCTCCTTGCCGGCCACAATGATTTCTTTTCCGTCCCACACATATTCAGGATCCCGTAGCGTCTCTGCAATCCGGTCGAAAATGATAGAAAACTGCTTATCCACCCTTTTGCGAATCGCCACCATCTGATCGGCTGCCTGCGGCATATAGGCCAAATTGACAATCAAGGCAGAACCCAAGCCAATGACCAGCAGCTCAATCTGAGTGAGAAGCGATGCCAGCGTAATACTGCCGCTTCCATATATCCGAAAGACCACTACGGAGCTCGTCACGATTCCCTCTTTGAAGTTCGCACGGGCTATTGCCGGAAATGCGACCAGAATATAAATCGCCAGCACCCAATAGTGATAGCCTAAAATCTCGAATAACACGCAGGCAAAAGCAAGACCTAACAGCGAAGCAAAAAAGCGTGCAGATATCGTTCTAATGCTTCTTTTGCGGGTGACATCCACTCCCAGTACAGCCAGCAAGCCCGCTGATAACGGCCCGGTTACACCAAGCGCGTCCGCTACCAGGATCGCCATCAGTGTTGCAATCGCTGTTTTAATGACACGAAAGCCCATGAAACCGCCTCTTTCTCACACATTTGACGTATTCCATGGTAGCGGATTTCGCCTCCGGACACAATGTCACACGGGCCTGTCAAGGATCTAAGCACAGCAATTGTCCTTTTTCCGCAACAAATGGTACCGTTTACCGCCTGTGGTTCAGCAGCTTACGCTCCACATATACGACGAGCTGATACATGCCTGTCGCGACAACGGCAATAATGAGCAAGCTGGACATGACCAGAGTAAAGTTAAAAACCTGAAAACCGTAGATAATCAAATATCCAAGGCCTGATTTTGCCACTAAAAACTCGCCTACGATTACACCCACCCACGCCATCCCGACATTCACCTTGAGCGTGGAAATAATGGTGGGAAAAGAAGCCGGAAGAATCACCTTGCGGAATACCTGCGCCCTCGTCCCCCCAAAGACGCGCACCACCTTGATCAGGTTGGTATCCACCTCGCAGAAACTGTTATAAACGACCAGCGTTGTCACAATCACCGTGATGGATAGCGTCGTAACGGTAATAGATAAAAATCCCGCACCGAACATGACGATAAAAATCGGCCCCAAGGCGACCTTAGGCATACTGTTGAAGACCACCATATAGGGATCGAGCACTTTGGATAAAAACGGCGACCACCAGATCAGCACCGCAAGCAGCGTGCCAAACAGCGTCCCGAGCACAAATCCTGCTGCCGTCTCCCCGACGGTGATGCCAAGATGTCCCCATAGTTCCCCGCTGACCGCATCCTTGCCAATTTGCGCAAAGACTTTGGATGGGTAACTGAATAACAGCACATCAATCCATTTCAGCCTGCCCGCCAGTTCCCAGAACGCAAAAAACAACAGCAATAAAGCCATTTGTACCGAGAATACCTGGATTCGCTGTTTCTTCTGGCGCTTCAGATGTGACCTGTGCAGATCCAGCAAGCCATCTTCCGGAAGAGCGGGCGTACTCGTGTTCATCCGGCCGTTAAGCACTGACATTTCCCCTCACTCCTTCTCACCGGCGTTCTCCATTTCGCGCCATATCTCGTGAAACAGTTCATTAAAGCCATCTTGCTCTCTGGCCATAAGTGGCCTGGCAAGCCGGATATGCTCCGGAACCTCGAACGTTCTCCGTATTTTGCCGGGGTGGCTTTCCAGCAGAATGACCCGGTCGCTGACCGCCACGGCTTCCGATAAATCATGCGTGACCAATATGGCCGTCTTGTTCCTCTCCCGCAGTGTCTCGGATATGAGATCCTCCAGCTGTAATTTCGTCTGGTAATCGAGGGCCGAGAAAGGCTCATCCAACAACAGCAAACCGGGATCGGTAGACAATGTACGCACAAGCGCCACGCGCTGCCGCATTCCTCCGGACAACTGCTGAGGATACAGATTTCTGGCTCCCTCAAGCCCCATTTCCTCCAGCAGGGAGGAGGTTCTTGATAGATGCTTCTCATCCAATCGTCCGGTCAGTTCCAGTCCGATCGATGCATTTTCAAAAATGGTACGCCAAGGAAACAAATAATCCTGCTGCAGCATATAACCTACCTCGGGAGTCGTTCCTTCCACTTTTCGTCCGTAGACGAAAGCTCCACCTCTGGTAGGCTGAAGCAATCCTGCTATGATCGAGAGAAGCGTCGTCTTGCCGCACCCGCTTGGTCCGACAAGACTGACAAACTCCCCCGGGTACACCTTCAAATCCAATCCGTCCAGGGCCAGCGAGGCTTCGCGGTCACTGACGTATACATGCGTGATATGCTGTAATTCGACTACCGGCTCCATGCTTCCATTCTCCTTTCGGCTCTGGAATGCTATTTCACGGAAGATTTGGCTTTTTCGGCAAAGCTGTTGTCCACGATCGCTTTTGCCTGCACTTTCTCCTTCAATTCTCCTGCTTGGCTCATGACATCCAGCAGATTATTCCATTCCGCATCGTCTACGATCGGGTCTGTCGCGTATGTCCCTTGATCCTTATAACGCTGAACGGAAGAGACAATGATGTCTTTATCCGCATCTTTAAAATACGGTAAGATGGCATCCGCGATTTCTGCTGGACTGTGCTGCTGAACCCAATTTTGCGCCTTTTGCAGCGCGTTCGTGAATTTTTGCACGGTATCGCTGTTTTTCTTGATATAGCTCTGTTTGCTCATGAATACCGTATATGGCAGATGACCGCTTTCTTCCCCGAAGGATGCCACGACATGGCCTTTACCCTCTTTTTCGAAAATGGAGGCTTGCGGTTCAAACAACTGCACATAGTCACCCGTTCCGGACAGATATGCCGATGCGATATTCGCGAAATCGATGTTTTGAATCAGCTTCAAATCCTTCTGGGGATCGATGTCGTGCTTGCGCAGCGTGAATTCGCCTGCCATCTGGGGCATTCCCCCTTTTCTTTGTCCGAGGAACGTGCTCCCTTTCACTTGGTTCCAATCCACCTTGCCTTCTCCGTTTCTTGCCATCAAGAACGTACCGTCGGTTTGCGTCACTTGGCCGAAGTTGATGACCGGATCATCCGATCCTTGCTGATAGACATAAATGGATGTCTCCGAGCCGACCAGTGCCACATCAATAGCTCCCGATAATAAAGCCGTCATCGTTTTATCGCCGCCAGGGATCGTCTGCAGCTCGACATCCAGCCCTTCTTCCTTGAAGAATCCCTTTGACAGAGCCACATACTCCGGTGCATAGAAAACGGAACGTGTGACTTCTCCTACCTTCACCTTCACTTCGGACTTGCTGCCCGAACAACCTGAAAAGATCATTCCGCACAGGACCAGGGAGAAAAGTCCAATCCATAGCCTGCGTGTGTTCTTCCGCATATGCCTTCCTCCATCCTCATTAAAGCCATATGCCATCATATGCATCCGCCTAGGAAAGGGTTAATGAAACTGTTATCGAAAAAATTGCGGGGATTAGAGGATGTCTTAGGGATGAAACAAGCTCTGAAAACAATAAAAAAGCCCCCAAGCATTCCGCAACGTAATCGTTACCGAAAATACTCAGGAGCTTTCCTATTTTGCTTATATTGATGTCAGCGGATTAAAGCTTGTAAATTTCTTTGTACTTCTCTTCGAGATAATCTGCCAGATAATCCGGATTCAATTCCTCGCCGGTCACATGCATAATGATCTCCGCAGGCGTCAAGCTCTTTCCGAAACGGTAGATTTTCTCAGTCAGCCATTCCTTAATCGGGATCAGATTGCCCTCACGGATGTATTGATCCAGCTCTGGCAGCTCTTTTCTCATGGTGTTCATGATTTGGGCTGCATACATATTCCCGAGCGAATAGGAAGCAAAGTATCCAAAGTCGCCCCCGGACCAGTGAACGTCCTGCAGCACGCCCAGACTGTCGTTTGGAGGCGTAACGCCAAGGTATTGCTGATATTTTTCATTCCAGACTTTCGGCAGGTCTTTGACTTCCAATCCTTCATTAAAGATCATCTTCTCGATTTCATAACGGATAATGATGTGAAGGTTATAGGTCAACTCGTCCGATTCAATACGAATGAGAGAGTTTTCCACCCGGTTGACGCCTCGGTAGAAATCTTCCAAAGCAACATTCTGAAGCTGCTGAGGGAAATGCTTTTGCAGATCTCCGTAATAGCGTTCCCAGAATGCGCGGCTGCGGCCGATAATGTTCTCCCACAAGCGGGACTGGGATTCATGAATACCCATTGATGTTCCCGACGCCAAAGGCGTGCCTGCCAGATCCTTGCTGATGTTCTGCTCATACAAAGCATGTCCGCCTTCATGAAGGGAACTGAACAACGCGCTGGTCACATCATCCTGGAGGTAGTGCGTCGTAATCCGGACATCGCCGGAATTCAGCCCAATCGCAAACGGATGAACGCTCTCATCCAAACGGCCGGCATCAAAGTCATACCCCATCTGCCCTAGAATGAAGAGTCCCATTTTCTCCTGTTGTTCTTTTTCGAAGATTTGGTCCAGGAAGGTGGTATCCGGTTTGTTCGGGGATTCCTGAATCGCTGCGACCAATGGCACCAAGCGATCACGCAATCGCCCGAATACCTCATCAAGCTTACCTACCGTCAAATCCGGTTCGAATTTATCCAGGAGCGTGTCATACGAAGTACCTTTCACACCCCAATATTGAATCAGTTCTTTCAGCAATGCTACGATTTTAGTCAAATTCGGTTCGAAGGAAGCAAAATCATTATTCGCTTTCGCTTCTTCCCAAATGGTCTGTGTATGCGCGGAAAGTACCGAGAACTCCTCGATTTTTTTCGCAGGAATCAATTTATTTTCGTCATAATTCTTTTTGCATTCCTTCACCACGCGGCGGGTTGTTTCATCGAGCTGGCTGTCGACCTCAGGGTTTGTAAAAAAGGATATGTACTCGCCCATTTCGTCCGACACTTGCAGCTTGAACTGTTCCGAAGACAGCGTACCGATCACGCCGGAACGAAGCTCCACACCCTTGCGCGGTGCCCCGGTACGCAGATCCCAATGCATCAGGGAAATGGCTTCGTTATATGCTCCAATTTTGCGAACGAGTTCCATAAATGATTCCAATTTTGCTTTCACTTCATTATTCATTCCAAGATTCACCTCGCCACGTATTTTCGTCCTACCTCTTGATGATACTTTTTGATGAAAGTATAATCAATATTTAATACGAATCGTTCGTCTTCAAACCACATTTTTGAGCAAAGGAGCCGAAATCAGCATGAATATTCAAATAACCGACCGGGCAGAGCGCTTTTTGCAGCAAAAAATGGGTGAAAAGTCTTCGCCTGTCAGGCTTGTCTTTGATTCCGAGGGCTGTGGCTGCGGAGTCAATGGCATACCGGCTTTGTGGATACTGCCGGAGCTGGACGAATATGATATGAGCATACATAGCAATGGGGTTCCTTTTGTGATTAACCGGATCCATGCAGTATACTTTGAAGAGAATCTGTATTTAGATTCGGAGGAAGGTTATCCTTCCTTCCGTCTCTCGGGTGACAGTCAGCTGTACGGTAAGAATATAAGACTGCTGGACAAGCGCGAAGACTAATTTTACTTAATTAAAGAAAGGTTGTGGATGCATTATGAGCCATCTATCAGAAATTATGGAGTACAACAGACAATTCGTTGATGAAAAACAATACGAACAATACTTGACCGGAAAATTTCCGGACAAAAAGCTGGTGATCATCACCTGCATGGATACGCGTCTGGTCGAATTGCTGCCCAAAGCCATGAACCTCAAGAACGGTGACGTCAAAATCATTAAAATCGCCGGCGCCATCGTATCGCACCCTTTCGGAAGCGTGATGCGCAGCATCCTTGTCGCTTTGTACGAGCTTAGCGCCGATGAAGTCATCGTCGTAGGGCACCTTGACTGCGGGATGGCCGCGCTGAACGCAGACCATATGATTCAGGAAATCAGAAACCGCGGTGTGTCCGAGGAAGTGCTGTCGACTCTGGACAACTCAGGTATTAAGCTGGACTCTTGGCTGCAAGGATTCAGCAACATCAAGGAAGGCGTAACAGGAACCGTTAATCTCATTAAAAAGCATCCGCTGCTGCCTGCAGATGTTCCTGTACACGGCATGATCATCGATCCGAACAGCGGCCAACTCGAAATTGTGGTCGACGGATACGAAAAAATTTCACAAAAATAACTCTTTACAAATACAAGCAAAAACACGGATACCTGTATCCGTGTTTTTTTGCTGCTCAGGTTGCAAAACCATACAGTTTAAGTGTACACTTTTTGATGAAAGAACATATCACGTATGGGAGACATTGCAAATGAATACGTTATCCTACGGATTGTTGGCTTTTTTGGCCAGAGAACCTGGTTCCGGCTATGATGTGATGCTGAAAATCCAGCCGTTCTGGCAGGCCAAACACAGCCAAATTTATCCTCTCCTAGCTCAAATGGAGGAGAATGAACTACTTACTTCTTTATGGATCAAGCAGTCGGAAAAGCCCGACAAGAAAATTTACTCCATTACGGACAGCGGTATTCGAAAATTGAAGGAATGGATGTACATGCCCCTTCCGGACCCCGTGACGCGGGACGAGCTGTCGATGAAAACGTTTTGCATGTGGATGACCGATCGAGATAATGCGATTGAAATCGTTGAATCGAGAAAGGCCTATTTTTCGCGCAGACTCGAATCCTTCCACAAAATGCTGCAAAACATTCCCGAGGAAAAGCGCGGTTTCGGCAATCGCGAGTTCTATGATTACATTCTCATCCAAAAGGGAATATTTAATGCAACTGCCGGACAGGATTGGTGTAAATGGGTACTTGGCATGTTGAGAGAACAGCAGGCCAAAGAGTCTCCCGTACAGTCGGTGTAACCAGATTAATGAGTACTTAAAAAATTCATATGGGCAACTATATGCGGCGCAGCAAAAAATATTTAAACTATTTTATATTTTTTTATTAAAAAATGAAACTTTAAGATACTAAGCACGTAAAGCATAGTAGGCACTTCAATATGCCAGCAAAATACTCGGGAGGTATTCTACTTCATGATGAACAAATCGTTGAAGAAATGGATCATGATTATCATGGCATTTACGTTCTTCTTCGCCATCTCCGTACCGGCGGATAATGCAGACGCCAGACGCGGCGGAGGCAGCAGCTTCAGATCCGGTACCAAAGGCTTCACCAATACGCCGAAAAAATCGACGACAACCGATAACGTCAAAAAGTCGACGAACACTAACACGAACAAATCTACAGCCGGCACAACAGCCAAACGTGGATTTTTCAGCGGCGGAAGCTTTATGAAAGGTTTGATGATCGGCGGATTGGCAGGCATGCTGTTCGGCGGTATGTTTGGAGGCATGGGAGCATTCGGCAACATTTTGGGCTTGATTATCAACCTTCTTGCCGTGTATGTCGTGATATCCCTCGTTATCGCAGCCATCAGGGCGTATAAGAACCGTCGCAAACCGGATCCGCGGGACGGACGGTACTAAGCGATGTTGATACTCAGCATGGATGAAATTATCAATGCGATTTGTCTCCATATGGCGGAACGCAAACGGATTCGTCCTCAGGATGTTCAAGTCGAACTTTTTTGGGACGAAGATACAGGCTACTCCGCAGAAGTCGTAGCCGAAGGCCGAAACCAATATCTGGTCGAATCCAATATGATTGAAGCCATCATGCGCTATCTGCAGAGCGAATATGACATCCGCGCATACCGCGAGCAGATTACCCTCGATCTGGATGAAGAAATAACAGCCCAGATCGATGTGGAAGTACAGCAGACGTATTAAAAATAAAAGGTAGACATCGATGAGATGTCTACCTTTTTTGCGTTATGAAGCTTAGTTACGTAGCTGATGCGAAAGCTTCATGTAACACTACAAATACGGTCACCGGTTCCTTGCAGTTAAAGTGCTCGCAGATGTATGCCGCGGGTCTGTCATTAACCGGTTTCATATCGGAGACATGAGCAAACCCACCTTACTTTCTTATTGTCATGCGCATCGCGCACTGGCTGTGCTCTCCCCGCTCTCTCAGAGCGCCGCAATCCGCTGCTGGATGCGCGGAAAGAGTCCAAAGGCATTCTCGTAAAATACTTTCTCATGATGCTGTTCAGGCACAAGTCTGCGGACGAATTCCGCATACAGGTCAATTGGCGCGAGCGGCCAATCCGTTCCGAACAACATTTTCTCGTAATGATCGGAATACACCAGCGCCCGGCGAAAATGGTCCATGAATAGGGGTTCGTTCATGAACCTCTCAAAATGGGGCCGATCGCCGACGACGAGACCGGACAAATCGGCATAGACGTTCGGATTCTTGGCCACCACTTCGGCAGCATCCATCACCCAAGGATCGCCCAGATGACAGATCATAAAGTTTACACCGCGCTGCTGGTAGGCTAATTCATCCACGGTGAGAGGATGCGCATACTTGAGCAATCCATTCATCGAATACGTATCGCCGGTATGAATGACCACGGGAACATTGTACTTGGCAGCCAACTCATAGATCGGTGTATAGATTTTGTCATAGACGTAATGATGATAGTAACCGGCATATAACTTAATTCCCGCTACCTCGGGTGCTTGCAGCCTCGCTTCGATTCGGTCTAATTCCTCCAAGGCGTGCTTCCCGTCGAGCCTGTTCGGATTGATGCCTACGCATTCCATTAAGAACGGCGGAACACGGTCTTCCAAGTTCAGTCCCATCGGATTGGGAGAGGTAGAGTCGGGAAAGGCTCCCTTCGTCTGCTCTGTGACCCCCATTCCAATGCCGAGAACAACATCGTTCTTGTCAAACTCCGCTTGAAGGCCAGCGGCCGTGTAATCGACTTTGGACAGATCCACCGCTGTTTGATGAAAGCTGTCGATATCCGACAGATGAATGTGAATATCAATGATCGGCATTTGTGCTCTCCTTTTCGTCTGTAGAACTATCAAAAGTCAGCTTCAGAAGGCCACGGACATCCTCTGGATCCAGAGCGATTTCTCCCAATATGAGAAAGGTCGGCTGTGTCCAAGCGGTTTCTCCATTCAGAAGTGGAAGATGGTGATTCACGCCGTAAGAGAACACCTTATTGTTCACATAAGCCGAAGCCTTCTGATTGGGATAACGATTCACGATATGCAGCATGTCCTTACGCGAAGCCGCACCGATTCGTATAAGCCCTTTGGAATCAAGATGAGCTTCGACCTTACCCATAGGGAACTTGCCTTCCTCGGGGAACTCCATCCACCCTTCGGAAAAGACTGGTGATGGCTTGAAGTAACTATTCTCCGATAGCGAATACTGCGGCAGAACCATTCCACTTTCGTTGGTCACCGAATGCAGCACACTGAGCACAGGGACGCCAGGCAGCATAAGGTAGTGCTGGTTAATGGTGAGCCCCCGGTTTGCTTCCTGCTTCTCGATGGAAGTGGTTATTCGCAGTCCCTTCCAGACGTTGCCGTGAATATCAATCCGCTCCGCCCAAGTCACTGCTCTCGGCTCCTGCTGCCGACTAAATCCACCCAGGCCGGTAATTCCCACGCCAAGTCCACCGTGCCAGGGATTCCACCAGGAACGGGGAACCGCTTCCGGATAGGAGCTGTCCAGCCATTCCTCTCCTTGGTGCTTCAGCGAATGCACGAAGCTCCCGAACTCAGGGGCAGCCGCTATCGAGAGTACTCCGTTACTCACCGTGTATATTGAACCAACGGGTCCTTCTTCCATTCCGCAAACGACGGTTGTTTCATTCTGAGGGAACCAGAGCCCCGATCGCTCCTGAACGCGATCCTCCCCGTGATAAACGACCCGGATCTTCTTACCGGATTCGCTGTGTCCCTCCGATCCCATTTCCTCAGGAGAGAGCTCAAATCCCGCGGATCTCAAATCCTGCTCCCTCTGCAGCTCGATATCTGCCGCTGCACGCTCCGCTCCTCCATCGTTTTGCACATACAGTTCAAGTCTCCCAGCAAGCGGAATCATCTTTCTTTCGATTAATTCTGCATGAAGTGCCCCCGCCACGAACGGATTTCCGCCGCCGAGCGTTAATTCAAGATGATCATCCAGCAACGGTACGACCGGATTCCTCTCCTTTCGGGCGAAGGAATGGAAATCCGACCACTTGGCGAAGGTGTTCAAAGCAAACACAGTCGCCTTTGTCCGCACGACATCTCCGGCGGGTATTCGGCCAAGATTATGCTCCAGCCCGAGCGGGTATTCCGGCCGAATCAGCTTCAGAGAAGGGTCCCAACATATTCCGCATGTGACGTTCTCTTCTTTGCAGAACAGCCAGTTCTCCGTGATCTGGGCGCTGTCCCAGCGACTCGGATCGCCGGAGTATGCGTCGCCCATGTCCACATAATGGCCTTGATATGGCAGGATGAGCCGCTTACCGAAGAAACCGAAATTCGTCAGCACATACACGTTCTCATCCAGTGCTTTGCTGCTGGTATTACAGATCTCATGATGAAACTCAGTGATTCCGTTTGCGAATAGCTTAGCCACCGTTTTGATCTCCAAGCCCGGGAAGTCTTCCGACTCGTAGAGGGCTTCGAGAACCTGGCTCTCCTCTTCCGAATAGATCTTGATTTCTTTCGCTTGTTTCTTGGAGAATTCTTCTGCGAACGGCTTGCCTAACTTGGGATAAGTCCACCAGAAGTTGTGGCTGGAGCCGGGATAATCAATCCATATTGAATTGTCGAGCTTGCCCAAATGGAGGGAGAATGCGCCGTTCACGATGACCCACTGCTCCCCGGCTTCCCCGCCAAAACGGCCCTGTGTTCCTTTCATTAGGGCAGAAAGCTTGCTTGTAAAGGAGACCGCCTTCTTTCCAGCCGGAACGGCCGTCACTTCAACTTCCCGCGAGTAGAGTCCATAAGACCGTAAGGTGAAGGGTACCCGAACTGAGGCTTTGCTCTTAGCCGGAACCGTGAAGCGTACCGCATGATCCGCCCATTCCATGAATTCATCCTCAGGCAAGTCAAAAGAGAACTCCGCTTCCGAGGCAAAATTATTCTCCACGTTCAGATACAGTTCGGCCGGAAGTCCCGGATACAGCTCCCGGGTTGGCAGCACTGCCTTCATCTTGAGCGGAAATTTAGGGGCGACGCCAATGCGGAACTCAGCCCGCTTGCCACCGATGATCCATTGGCTCATGACAACCGGATGGGTCTTCTTATCGTTCTGCTCCTCCTGAACAGGATCAAGCTCGAAATCGCCCTCCACGATGATCGTTTCTCCCGGAGCAAGCGTTAGTGCAGCAGCCAAGCCAAAACGGATATTCTTGTCGTTCTGGCCTTTGATCTCAATCGTCAAGTCGGTCGCAGAGCGATTCTTGATATGATAACGGATCTTGTAGGTGAAACCGAACACAAGATCGTGGTCGTCCATTTCAGTGGAAATTTCATAGTCAGGTGTGTCAAGAGCAGTCAGACCGCGCCCGGTTTTCTCGAATTCCGCCCGCAAGGAGAGATCTCCCTTTTGCCAAGTGTAATCCAAGAAATCAAAGCCGCGCTCCCTGCGACCATCCGGCTGGATGGGAAGTTCGCGGGTGCTGTCTGCGTACCAATCCAGCTCCTCGAAATAAGGAGCAAGCGCTTCCGTTTGCAGAACGGTTGGAATAAAGTTCATCAGATGGACGTAATCTTCATTTTTTTCCCAGAAGAAACCACATTTCTTATACATCGGCACAGCCTTGGTGTTGCCTGCCCAGGTAAACAGATCGAGACGTGGCCAGCCTGCTTCTACTGTTTTGCGGACGGCGTTCAAAATCAGATTGCGGCCTACCTTGTATCCGTGATAATCCGGTCGCACATTCAAAAGTGGTACGTATAAAGCTCCTTCGTCATGACGGTAGTGGGCGAAACTACAGAACCCAACCACCTCCTTGCCATCAACAGCGAGAAACACATGAAGATTGGACGAAATCTCCATCTCCCGGCGGACGCCGTCCTCTGTTCTTTGGTTGGTGCCGCCGCCCCAGCTTTCATTGCTGCGATTCCACATCTCTGCGACCGCTCCAGCGTAGGAAGGATCGTATTCAATAATGCGGATCTGCTCCGCGGTGCTATTTGCTGGCATGAACTCATCTCCTTGTTTTTCAAATATGAGTATGTAATCGTAATAAAGTTATTCTGGATGGCGTCTCTTTAGATACGTAGAGATGATATAGGAGTTTCGTGAAATGATAGATTATGATCTAAAATGGCACACAACAAAATATATTGAAATCCCCTATAAGTTCTTATTATACTATTCATTGGAAGATGATGACGATAACTAAAACTCTTTCTCTCCAACAAAAAAACTCCCGCCAGCACTAGCTGCGGAAGTTTGTATTAAAATGATTTACGCGAACATCTCATCAATGACAGGTATGTGTGGGTCAATAATTAGCTATATTTAATAGATATGACCAGGTTGTGGGATTGTTTTCAAGAGTTGCTTCTGACCAAGGGATCAGTTCACCGGTTTATGTGCCTTTTGCACAGATACATTAACTTCTCCTTTTTACAATGGAGCAAGGGCGACTACCTTTTTCATTCGTTTTCCTCCCTTCAACGAAAAAAAGCCGATTTCGCTATAATTCAGGCAATCGGCTCTTGCAGGATATCTATATAAAAAAAGAGCGGCCAATATTTCAGCGCTCTCTTGGTTCTATCAAATTGAATTTCAGATTAATTATTCTTCTATTTTAAATAATTTATTTTCTTGAGATAATTCAACAACAATATGGGCTTTATCAAGTAGGCTTACAGGCAACTTATCCTTCAGAATAGAAACCACCAATTGAATATTTTCTTTACCTGCATAATCTGCAACTTTAATCAATTGATTATCATGCATTAATTCTTTTTTGTCATTTAGAAGGAAGTGCAAACTCGGTATTTTTTCCTCATCAGCAAATAATATAGCTGCAAGATCAAAACATAAAATTTCACCTTGTTTTTTGCCTGAGCTTAAATTAGCATTGAATGCGCTGAATTTATATATTTGCTGCTGGCTCTTTTTATGAATAACTTTATCGTACTTCAATGCATACTTCTCACCATACAATTCAAAAGAAATTTCAGAAAAATGTTTATTAAACTTATGAATTTGGCCTTTTAACTTTTCTTCAAAACTTCCTGAAAATAAAACATCATCAATTACTTTAATTTGAGCATCAATTTCACTAATATTTTTCTCTACTTCATCTAATTGCGAGATAATACTTTCATATTCACCCTTAATTCTATACTTATCATTCAACTCAGTTATAATCTTTTCTAACTCCTCAAAGGAGTCACCTTTAGATATAGTCATTGCCAGCTCTTTCTCCTGAGATAACAATGTATTTAAGTTCTTTTCTTCAGTCTCAATTTTTACAGTTAAAGAAGGTAAATCAGCAGCTATAAACTTGATTTTTTCTACAACCATATTGTTGTGGTACGCTACTAACTCTTCAAAGGTTTTTTGTAAGTTAGAGATATTTGCATTAGCCTCAGCATACAGTACTTCCAATTGCTTCAAGTCAATATTAGCTTTGCTATTTTCAATCTCTTTTTTGGCCTCTTCTATGAGATTCTTTCTAATTTTCATTTTACTTATGTTTGAACTACTTTTATTTATTTGAAATTTTACGAAGTTAAGTTGATCTAACTGATTTTCAAAATTTTCGTTTAAATTGAAATTTGATTTTTTCTCATTTAATTGAGCTATTTCAGCTTCAATCATTTCTAAAGCAATTTCATAAGCTGTTTTTGTTTGCTTTTTTTCCAGTCTTTCCTTGAAGGCTTCTTCTTGTTTTATTTTTGCCACTAATGCTTGCTTCTTTGCCCCTTCATCAAAGTCACAACCTAATAAGAACAAATATAAAGTCTCATATTCCACATCAGAAGTATACTTGTCCAAAGTCTTAAGTGTATTACTTATATTCTCATCCTTGTATCTAATATTGTGAGAGATGATTTGTCTGAAAGTGGGTTTCTCAGCCTTATGGTCGGGAAAAAGAAGCCTCTGTAACTCGTCTTCAAAATCCTTATCAAGTATTGACTCCCCATTAATTTTCCTAATGTTCTTTTTTCTTGGCAGAAAATTGCGTTCAATTATTACTTCATCTGATGCCTCATCTGATAAATCCTCAACAAGAATAAGAGTAATCAAGACTTCTTCGGTTATAAGAAAATCTTTAACCAACTCATAGACTTCCTTTTTATTCTCTGTATCAGAATATATTATTGAAGCGTTAGACCCTAAACAAAAGTCAATTAGCTTTAATACTGTTGTTTTCCCCACATTATTCCCAGTAGATTTATCATCATTGGATGGTGTTTCGTCAATGATTAGGTTCAAACCGGATTGAAAAGTCAGCTCCCTTATTGTCCCTGTGCGACTCGTTATTTTCAGTGTTTTTATGAACATAATTCCACCCATCCATCATCATCTATCTTTGCAGAATCAATTAGATAAAGCCAATCTAAACAAAGCATGAAAGTGGGAAAAGACATGTTATATTGGCTTTTAATCCTTTGATACAGATCAAATACTTGTTGTTTGGCATGTTGTTTAAGTTCTTTCAAAACTAAAGATCCATTATAGTAAATGCTAAGCTGTGGATGTATATTATCCGGCAATAACATGGCTATATCCCTCCGGATTCTTAAAAATTTTGCATCGTATAAAAGCATCAACGACTAAAATACAGACGCAGAGCTCCAATTCTTCATACGGGATTTCAATATAATTTTTGCTCTCGATAATTATCTTGGTTATGTTATCAATTATACTGTAGAAAAGTTCTTTAGAGTTAGCTTTTTCATGTTGATGCATTGTATACTGCTTTTTGATAATTTGAAAAACGGAAAAACTTTTATTCGAGCCTTCCCTATCAAACTCAGCATATTTTTCATCTAACTTTTGGTAAAATATCTTGTAATCATCAATTGTGTCTTTGACATCCGATAAATCATTGAAAGTTATTTTCTTATCAATCTCAAAGGAATTAATCTCTGGCGATTCAATACAGTTAGCAAGATTCTCATTTGCAAGTATGTTTATGATGTTCGCAAGATTCGTATCTACTTTAAGTAGATCAACATCATTTCCAAGTTCCTTTTTCACAAACTCAAATACCTCACGTTGTTTGTCGATTTCCATACTCAGTATAACATTTAATAATGTGTTTATATCCACAATGTCATCCGTGGGAGAAAAAGCAGCATTATGTGGATTAATAAAACTCATATCCCGAAGTTTGGTTGCATCCTTAGCAATTGAAACAAAAATGAAACGATAACCTGAATACCTACGGAATATATCCTTATTTAACGAGCCTTCAATTTTTTGTTTTGTACAGGTTGAAGATACTTGAGCAACAACTTTGTGGTTTACATCCACCAAATCAATACCTTCAACATTCTGTTTAAGTATATTCATATTAACCAACGTAAGTCCAAACAATAAATTCATTAATTCGGCAAAAAACGTCTCTGAATATATATTCAAATCCAATAAATTGATCTTTCCTCGTTTTTCAATTCGTCTTGCCAAAACTTCCAGCTTTTCTTCTATATAATTGAAATATTTACTTCGATTCATTAGCCATACATACCCCTATTCAAAATTGATTTAAACCACGATCATTAGACTATTCGACAAATCATTGGAAATTCCTCTCCCATTGAAGTCCATTAAAAAAAGCGTCTAATTAAAGACGCTCCATACACTTTACTACATGTCTACACACTCGACGTCAAACCAAGGTTCAGCACGACCGAAACATTAATCATTTCCTCAAGAACCTTATTTTTGAATTATTGTAATACTTCGTAAAAGTCGTAAACGACGCAAAGTGTTGAAAACAAAGGATTTCTAGGTATCTATTCGTTGCATTCCTATTACGACCTCCACATGTGTGGAAACAAGATATACGATTCCTCGTTACCTTAGTTTACAACAGCATGAAGCTCATCGTAGATCGTGTTAGCAAATAACAAGACATGCAAACAGCATAAAAATAAAAATGCAATACGATGACATTGGCGTCGTCTGTAATTTTTCAAGTCAATGCATTTTGAAATTGATTCACTTAACGAAAAACTATAATAACATATCTTCGGCAGGGTCAACTCTATAACAATGCTCTGAATTTCGCTTACACTCTAATGCAGGAACCCTTTTTGTAGTTTCACGCTTTCTTCTGCCATCACTGTACTGTACCTCTCTCCATTCCACTGGTTTATTATAATATTTCATCTTTCCCCCACATTGAGGACATTTATCAATATGTATTTTCTCTAATGTCAATCTTTTGCCATAACCACTGATTGCAAAATTAAAAAATAGAGGGTACCTCGTTTGACTTTTGGCAATTCTCCTAAGACTAAGAAAAACCACAAATAAGATAATCAGTATTACATATATTAGATAAATCTGGCTTTCAAAACCTACTGATGCCTTCAGAGTTCCATTAAAAACATTCAGACCACTTTTTACTATTTTAATGCTAATAGGGAGCAACCCTCCAATTGCAATGGCAAAACTAATCCACGTTAAAACAGCCATAGTAAATGGGCTTCGCCATGTTGGTTCAGGCGTGTATTTTGCCTCTTGATGATTAGTGTTTAGTATGTTGTTAATGATATCTCCTGCAGCAATTTGTGTTGGTCCATTAAAATTTGTCTTTTCATTGAAATTATTTTGATTAATATATTTTTGGATTTTCGCCATACTTCCCTCACTTAGTTTTATTTATTTATTCTTTGAACTGTATTTCTTTGTTTTATATTTTATAACCTACTAATTTTGGAAAAACCATCAGCCCTCCCAAGAGACTTATGCAGGTCTTTGGTTAATCTGTTCAATAATCCTAGGATGGATGTAGGAGTAACCTGTAGCCCCATCTTCACTCTATTCGATGAGATAGCTGTTCACCAAGCGTCCCGGCCGTCCTTCTGTTTATTCAATTATTTATTTAGAATGATAAAACACCCATGACACTAGAATTACTTCTATAGACCCAGTACAAAGTCCTGCAAAATATTACAAATTAATTTTTCAATTGCAAACGACAACAGGTTCAAATTCGACCAACCACGAGCAAATGACTTTTCAAGAAACGGAGTATTTCAAGGAGAAGGTACGGAACGTTACAAAATCGAAGCGAAGAACTGCGAACTCAGGCATCGGCACCGGTACGACGTAGCGTCGTCCTCGGGTCTAATAGGGATGCAAATACAAGGGATAATGACGATATTCGCGGTGAACTTGAAACGAATAATGAAACTGGCAGACTAAGAATAAGGAAAAAACGCCTTGAAAAAAGCGGCACCTTCCGGAAAATCTGGATCAGGTGCCGCTTTTGCTTTTTAATTCGCTTGATTCTTGGCCTCACCGAAAAATTGCTAGTTCTTCAGCGGCCTCTCACAAAGGATAGGGCTTTTAATATAGGTAAATGTGGCTCAGAGATATTACTTTTTAATAAGCAACACACAGCACTCCACATGTGCAGAGACAGTGGAAATGACCTTCAAAAGTACTTGATCTTATTTATAACAAACCGTCAACTCCACCCGATTTCCTTCCCGATCATACACAATCCGCTCCACTAGCTTCTTCAACGCCCGATTCTTCTCTTCACTCGTCACTGCAATGCTCCACAACTCCCTAAACTCACCTATCCGCTCATATATCTGCTCCACAGTCGGATAATTCCCTTCATCTACTACAACCTTCCGCAAATCCTTTAACTCTTCCTCTAGCTTCTGTATCTGCCTCGACCGAACAGCTTTTCGCTCTAAAAACACTTGTTTCGTTATCATGTCCTCTTCATACGATTCATGCAGCTTGTCCAATGCCCGCTTCTGCTTCTTCAACTCCTGCTCTTTGACCTCGATAATAACCTGTGTATCATTGTACCTACTTCCATGCAATTCTATCTCCCGTAAAATGTTCGGGTCTACATGAATAATCCGATCATACAGAGCATTAAAAAAATCAGCATCCATTACCTTCCCGCGCTGATCGCATTTGCTGCCATCTTTGTACTGGTGATAGCACAATGCACTCCAGTGCTGTCCCTGCTTCTTGTTCTCACCTACTCTAAATCTCATCCGAGAACCGCATTTCTCACAATACAGCAAACCTGACAAAGGAAAAATGTTACGCCTTGAATTGGGGTTTAGCATGCGATTCTTAAGCAGCCGCTCCATAATTGCTTCATGTTCTTCTGGCGTTTTCAGCTTTTCATGTGTTCCCATGATTTTAATCCGCTCTTCTTCGGGGACAAGCTCCACCTGACCACGCTTGGAACGGGTTTTACCATAAGTGATATAACCCAAATGGATCTCACTTGCCAGCAATCTTTGAACCGTAATATTTGACCATCCCTTGTTCTTTCCATCAGGCATAATGTTGTATGGCGTGGTTATCTTATTATCCGTCAACCAAATGGCACAATATGACCAAGGTTTGTTCCATTAAGTTATTTCTCTACAATCGCTCGGTAAATCGGACGCTTCGTCTCATCCAGTGCCGACCTAGTGTACTTATCGTAGTAGTAAGGAAACGGTTGCTTTCCATTTGTCCACATGCCTTTCTTCGCCCCGGCCTCTTTGCCTTGCTTCATTCTTCGTTTAATCGTTTTGTATTCTATTCTGGCAAAAATAGACATGAAGTCAAAGGATACATCGTCATTGTCTATTTCCAAATCGTATATCTTGTTTGGTG
The DNA here is from genome assembly GCF_009807035.1 of Paenibacillus dendrobii. GTDB lineage: Bacteria > Bacillota > Bacilli > Paenibacillales > Paenibacillaceae > Paenibacillus_AQ > Paenibacillus_AQ dendrobii. The sequence continues at coordinate 258,359 of NZ_WUBI01000001.1, read as the reverse complement.
TGATAATGACCGTTTCTGAATTTAAGAATGTATCTTTAATGAGTGCCCAATCCTTGTTTTCTCCACGCCCTAAACGGTCAATATCCATGACCACTACCCCATCATAGAGCAGGTCTTCAACATGCCGAAGTAACTTCTGAATTTCCTTACGGGACTCGATCTTTTCCCCAGAGGCCACTTCTTCATATAGCCTATAGGTCCAATTTCGATTCTCGACCAAAGTCAGAAGGGTATCTCTATGCTTCGAGAGAACGTCTTCAAATTCACCATCGTCCCTTGATTTTCTTAAATAAACGGCTACGTGCTTAATTGTTTTGCTTTCCATAAATTCCTCTACTCCAAACGTGTTAATATTTTGCCGCCTTCCAAATAGAATGTTGAGCATTTTTGATGACACATCATCGAATATGAAAACTGTTAAATTTTGGAGGCATAGTTCATGAAGAAATGTGAATATGTAATCAAAGAAGTTAATCAGCCATCTGGCAAAGCGTAGCGGCAATTTCATGAGCATGTGATCGAGATATTGAGCCAAACTGTCCAAGCCGAGGCCGAGATAGACATTCCTCTCTCCAAAGTGCATCATTCTACGCAAGACAGTCAGAAAAATTAACAAAATAAAAACAAGCCGGAGCACATGACCAATCCATGCTCCGGCTTGTTCTATTTCAGGTTATTTTGAATGAATTCTCGCTCCGACTTTTTCAGATACCTTAGTGAGTTCTCGAAGGAATAGAAATGCTTGGAGCGCAGCATCCTCAGCTTTTCTACTGAGCCATCCGCAATCACTTGCTTAATGGACGGGATCATTTTGCTGTTCGTTACTCCGAATTTTCCCGGCTTTACAATATATATACAAAAAGAATTCAACGAGCTAAGAAGAAAATGAAAGGCTATATACAGAATCTGCTTGTCTTATGTGGATGGCGTTACCGCACCACAACTAACAGTACAATAATTCCGAGCCCAATCAGCCAGCTTACTGGGTGACCGAAATTTAATCCCCAGCCGACTCCGAACCTTTTCTCGACGATTAGGTTTGGATCTTTGCGATTGAAATAAATCATACCTAATCGCCATTTATCATCATCATGGACAGGTCTGATATTGGAGCGATCCGCAGATCGCTCCAAGCGGCTTCCGCCCTGACCAGCCCAGAACGATAAGGCGAAGGCGTATAGAATGATAAGGGCTATTATGATTAGGATAATAGGGATAGCGAAATTCATGTTAAGCAGAGATATCATGTTTAGTTGCACGACGGAAAACAGGATAACTATTAAGAAGCTTGCTGTAAGCATAAAATATGACCAAGCACGGCGGAAAGTTACGTCTTGTCTGATGGAACGGTTCGGATCAGTGGGTCGAACCTGCTGCTTCACTCTGCGAATACTCCAATTCTCAAATATGAACAAAAGTGTTATGAACACTTGGATTATCGTAGGCATAAACACAGAACTATAAGATTTAGCTGCATAGCGGTCTGCGTTCAAACTGCTGTTGTAATGGATCGGAATCTGATCAGGAATCTGATCGTAGTTGCGTAGCACAGTTACAATACTAACAACAGTAATTAAACCATGAATGAGGAACCAATTACTAGACAAGCCAATGTTTCTTTTCCGAAATCCAGTGTCCACTGCCATGATCGATGGTTCCGGAGCAATAGGCAGCATAGGTAGTAAACTTTTCATTTTGAAATGATAGCTAATGTTTATGACTAGGGAGATCACGACCATGGCGAGTGAATAAGTGACAATGATCCAATTTTGTTGCTTGGAATGTTCATCACCGTATATTAGGCAGATGATACAGACAATGAATAGGATGGTATGCAAGGTAGCACTAATCCTAGCATATGACTTCCGCATCTGGCGCAGAGGCTCACTGTGGAATTGTACAGCGCTGACGGTGACCCCAAAACTAATCGTCTCTCTGGTTAAATAAGGCATGCTTACCATGAGTACAATGGTAGGGACAAATACAAAGATCATTACTATAACAGGCATTATCGTCATATCATTCGCCTCCTCTTATACATAAGTGTGTATTCGAAAACTCTATAACCCTTATAGCATAGGCGATTCATCGCTCTGCCTTTTTGCATATGATTATCCTATTAACTTAGGATAGGTAATCGACTTGAACATAAATTTAATTATAATCGATTTTAGTAACTATAAGGGTGAAAATAACAATTTATCCAGACTTTTTCGCTACGCGAGCTACTCATCTGACAACCGAATTATGGCAAGTACATCTGTTTGAAATTCTGTGTAGGCAGCTCTTAACCATTTTCTGGATTAGTGAACTGCGCATAGAGCATTTCCCATCTTAGATGAGAACTCGCATGAAATGAAAAAATGTGAATATGTAATCAAGGAAAGTAATCAGCCATCCGGCAAAGCGTTACGGCAATTTCATGAGCATGTGGCCCGGATATTGAGCCCAACTGTCCAAGCCGAGGCCGAGATCGACATACCTCTCCCCAAAGTGCATTATTCTACGCAAGACAGTCAGAAAACTTAACAAAATAAAAACAAGCCGGAGCATATGATCATGCTCTAGCTTGTTCTATTTCAGGTTATTTTGAAGGAAATCCCTTTCCGACTTCTTCAGATACCTTAGTGAATTTTCAAAGAAATACAGGTACATAGAACGAAGCATCCTCAGTTTTCGACTGAACCATCCGCAATCCACTGGCTTCTCCTATAGAACAAATGGTCGATTCCTGAATCGCTACTTGTTGATTAACGCAGATTGCATCGCGGCGAACTTACTAGGCATGATACCAACATTCCTTTTGAACGTCCGGCTGAACAAATGAATGCTAGAGAACCCCACATCTTCGGCAATCTCCGTCAAATTTTTCTTTCCCTGAATGATTTTCAATTTGGCCTGCTCGATACGAACATGTTTCAAATAATTATGAATGGTAACCCCCAGCTGGGTCTTGAACACATATGACAAATGATTAGCAGTCACACCAACATGCCTACTGATGGATTCATTGCTTAACTCCGGATCTGTATAATATTGATGCATGTAATGAATAGCGCCTTCAATTAAAGGCCATCCTTTGGTTCTCTTACCTTCCGTAGCTTTGGACAGGTTCTGATTCCTAAAGAACAAAAACAACATTTCCAAGCATATAGACTTGTTAACTAATGTCCCACCGAACGTTGGATCTAACAGTTCTTTATGCATTTGCATGAATCTTCTCTTCAATTCGATTCTGTCCGGGAGCTGCAGATGAGATAGTGGATGTATATCGGCAAGCACCATTTCTCTGGGGACGATATCCTGTATCCCATGTCTAAGTCCACTCCCTTGATTCGGTGACATTCTGTTCTCGTCATCATACAAGTCAAAGTGAAAGATATACTGCACTAAAGGTAAATCCGAGGTGGAACGAATGATATGCGGCATACATGGATGCATAAGCAGCACATCCCCTTCTCGAACCAGGAACTTCACACCATTCAAGAAAAACTCCGCTTCTCCCTGATCTATATAGGTATACACATGATCTTGATCCAGCCATTCACCTGCTAGTAAGGAGGATTCCATGACTCTTGCTGCTCGAACATAGGGGGAAATGCCTTTCATCCATGACTCATTCACCTCGAATCTTCTCCTTTTTCCGTCATTTAAAAATGGGTCCTATTTTTATATCCTAACTGGAATCTTTAATTGTTCTTCTACAAAATCTCGACAGATTTCCATGGTATGATATGGGGTAATCGCCGACTCGTCCACTTCGAGTGTTACCCAACCAGAATAATCAATTTCATTCAGCACTTCAATGGTTCCATGCAGATCAACAGAACCTTTACCCAGCTCGCAAAAATAAGGAAGATGTATATCACCTGTAATCTCAGGCTTGACTGTAAGGTCCTTCAAATGAACATAAGCCACCCTGTCCTGATATGTTCGGATCATGGATGCCGGGTCCATACCTGCTCCGAGCAAATGTGCTGAATCCGGTGCAAGATATACAACCTTCGGATCTGTCAGACTCATCAATATCTCCAACTCGTTTTCGTCTTGCAATTCCGTCCACAAATGCGGATGAACACAAGCCTTCACCCCTAATGCATCGGTTCTTTTAGCCACTTCATTCATTGTTGCTGCGGCAACCTTCAATTCTTCCAACGTTGATGGCTGATCCCGAATGCCGCCTGGCCCTAGTACAAGGATATCTGCTCCACATTTCGCTATCATTTTAGCTAGACGAACATTGTATTCAATGATACTCGAACGGTTCGCGGAATTGCCGAATCTTTGATGCTGTCCCCCAGCAGTGCCACCATACAATGCAGTCATCTCCAGCCCATACCCGGCCAAGATCTCTTGTAATTGTTCCGGCTTATCTTCATATTGAAGTGCAAAAGACGCCCACGGCTCAATCCCTTTGTAACCCAGCATGGAGACTTCCTCCAACGCCTTGATATGATTTTGACCCCAAGTGATGGTATGCGCGGCGATTCTACCTTTGAACGCACTCATCCTTAACTCTCCTTCCAGTGTGAGATTCGATGTGATTAAATTTCCAGCGATGAGAAGACTTTATCGAAACCTGCTTTGGAACGAGAAAATAATTCATATGAACTTAGTGCGGAAGCTGGCGCTAGAACTTCTTGAGCGATAACGCCGGTATAGCCGATCTTTTTCAGGCTTCCCAGGAATCCTGTGAGATCAATAGATCCTTCCCCTGGATACAATCGATCGGAATCTAGCAATTCCTCTATCGGCAGAGGTTTAGCATCATTAATATGGACATATGCGATTTGATGGGGTTGTAATTTCAGCAGATCCTCACTCGTTAATCCATTCGTATGCCAATGGTAGGAGTCCAGTAACAAACCGATATTTCTCACTTGAATCGTTTCCATCCAGTCCAAGGTATCTTGCATCGTCCAGATCATCGGATTTGCCCATTGCGTACGTAAATGATGAGGACCAACAAACTCTAAGGCTAACGAAATTCCATAAGCACCTAGTATTTCTGCACATAGTCTTAAACGTCTAGTGGCTGCAATCATGAAAGGTCCGACCGGAAGATCTGTCGAAGGTAAAATATATGTACAGCATGTGGTGCAATTTAATGCAGCTGCTGCCTCAGCCATCTGGCCAAGTGATTTCAGACCCTCCTTGAAGTTTTCCTCTGTCGTGCGCCAATCTACTTCTAAACCAAAAGATCCTAGAATAACCCCATTTTCTTCCAGCAATTGAACAGCTCCATCCTTGCCATACTGCTGCACTAACTCCAATGGATTCGCGTCTACGGACTGGAAGCCGAATTGGCTCGCTAGTCTGATATATTCTTCATTAGAACTAATCTCACCCAAGCCTGCTGTTGTTAATCCTCTTATCATCGTCATTCTCCCCTTTTATGACCAGTCAAATAGTACGCCATTGTACTGGTCTTTGTTGGTTCTTAATCCCTCATACGCTTCACTAGCCTGCTCCGGCTTGATGACATGGCTAATCAATGGTTCGATGTGCAACTTCTGTTGCTGCATAAGCTCGAATACAATGCCAGAATTACGTACCAAGGAATGCTTAACGAACGAATTAGGCTCAGTTGGATAACGCCATTCGTGGGCTCCTTTAAATGTAATACATCCCCGGTTATAGAGATGACAGTAATTAAGCACATCCGTAATATCTGTATTGTATTCCCCACGCGGACTGCCCAAGAAGATGATCTCCCCCTGTGAGCCAATATATTGAAGACTTTCAACCCCAACCTTGGAGACACCTGTTGCTTCAATATGAGTGGAGACGCCTTTACCATTTGTTAACGTCATAATCTGCTCTTTTACCGATCCTTCGCTGCTATCCAAGGTATAATCCACACCGCATTGACGCGCAGTCCGCAGCCGTTCTTTGGACAAATCCATACCTATCACCGAAGCCCCCTGTAAACGCGCCAATTGAGCAGCAAGATTACCCACCAATCCAAGACCTGTCACACTTACTTTGTCTCCCAGTTCAATATCCGACACACGTATCGATGTAAAAGCTACCGTAGCCATCCGGGTAAATGGTACCCATTTCAAATCTAGCGCATCCGGCACGTGAATAAAAACATCCCTAGCCTCTACAACTTGATATTCGCAATGATTGCCGTAATGGAAAATTACATCGCCAGCTTGAAAATCCTTTACGCCTTTACCACATTCTATGATCCGACTGACGCTTGCATAGCCTGGACACAGCGGGAGCTTCGCCCAATCCTCTTTGCCGGATAACATTGCCATCTCCGTACCCGGACTAATCAGCGAATAAATCAATTTTACGAGTACCTCATGGTCACCTAAAGTCTTCGGCACATACTCCTCTTCAACCGTTTCCACATGGTATGGGCTCATAAACATAATCTTTCGATTTTTCATCTTCATTACACTCCCCCTTGATCATACTACATTCTATTTAAATGTATGCGTTTTTACACATCATGTCTTTGACTGGGAAATTGTTTTTTTGTCTAAAAGTAAGATAGGAGTTGTATGCTTATGTGGGGAGACGACAAAGAAACCAACGAGAAATTCCAGGTTGGTTTTGGGGTCTATTTTATATTTCGCAAGACTTAAAACAATAAACAAAAGCTAATGCATTCATCTTTACATAAAAATCTCATCAGGTTATACGCCATTCCTCCGTTCACCCCGTCCCGCTGCACGGAGATCAACATACAACAGGGAAAAGAAGAGCTACTGCTCATCCTTTCCCTGTTTCTATTCCGTCTTGCCCTACTTGTGATACGATCCAGCATAACGGATCTAACGCCGAACAATACGAAAGGATCATGTTGTCGTGAGCGAATTCTCCTGTGCAAGGATGATTTCGAGTGGCCCTCGTCGCTCGCTTGAATGACGAGAACATTTCTACCGCCGTTTAGCAGAACGTGTGATCCATAGTCCGTATAAATGAACGCCTCTTTAGAGATCAGAACATGATCCAAACATCTGAGCCCTTATGAAATATTGGGATGTACATTAGCCCCAGATTCAATCTGCCGATTGATTTCAGCGGTTATTTTAGGCTCCGGAGCATGATCTTTCTCCCAGTTATCCGGCTTAATCACCTTCCCTACTTCGTTATAATGCGGTTTACCATCCGGGAAAATCTTTCCCATATTTGCTTCGTGAACGATGGAAAAGATGCGATCCGGCTCGATTCCCATTTCCACAAAACCGCCATTGGCAAAATATAAAATGTCGGTAAAGGAATCCACTTGTCCAGTAAGTTGATCTTTGGGATATGGTTTTTGACCTTGTTTGATATAAGTCTCTTTTGCGCGATCCATCAATTCATTGAAAAATAACTCAAACCTTTCATCATTTCCTGCGGTAGCATGGAGGAGTTCGATGACTTCTTCTAGCATAAAAGCCGCGCGATTATTAGCCAACTTATCAGACAATGGTGTTGGCACCTCGGGTGCAGCACAATTGAATGCCTGATGAAACTCTCTAACCTGTTCGAATTTCGTCTTATTTGCCATGATGTAATAGGATTCTCCTTTTAAAGTTAGTCTTTTCAATTCATCTAATTAGGACGTTCGTACCGCGATGCTATTCTATTTTAGCCATTCAGAATTCGTTCAGAATACACTTCATTCCTTACGTTGTCAAAAACCAACTGCACATTTTTTGTCTTTTTAATATTGACCGTATGTTAAATCTCCTCCTATAATATAATTTGTTAATATTTGTTACAAAAAGGAGGTTCTTCCTTTGAATGATAGACTAACAGCATTATCTCAAATAAAGATTGACACTCTGGTTAATATGATTAAAATGGCCTACGCTTTTGAGAACTGGGAAGAGGTAATATCTTTGTCCGAGAGCTTACTCGAAATCGCCAATCTGACCAAGTATAGTGAAAGACAGATGCAATGTAGTGATTCGATGGAAAAGCCTGTCGTTTACTATTTCGGTTATAGTTATCTGATGAAGGGTTTAGCCCTGCAAAAACTAAGAGCTTACACTGAATCAATAGATTGTGTGATCCGGTATTCAGATTTAAGTTGGGTAGAAGATACGAACCAAGAAAACAAATATTACACCGACAGCTTCAAAGTTTTTGCCAAAGCAAATCTATTAACACTTGAGATCTTATTGGGCAACAAAGATAAGCTTCCCGATTATATTGAGGTGTTGCACGAGAACGAAGATGAAATATTGCCTGGATTAATTACTGTTGTCGAATCAGCATTAGTTCATGACTTTAATGCAGATCTACAAATCACCCAACTGGTTCCCTATATTTCAAACTATCATCATTATAATAGGCCTGTACGCATAGCCTACTATTTAACAGTTCATTATCTCCTAGCATTATATCATTATAAAAATAAAAAATATTCAGATGCTATTAATTTTACTTTACATAATCTGACAATATCTGATAGACTTGGTAATGATAAGTACTTCAAAAAATCTGTCGCATTATTTGAACTACTTAAAACTCACGCTACAGTCCCTCAAATAACTGAGTATTCTAGTATCCTCAATTCTATTTTAAAGGGAGAGATTGAAAATGAAGAAAGCTTTGATCTCAATAGTATTATTGGGAGCGCTGAGTAGTTTTTCGTTCGCGTTAGTAGTTCCAGATCATCCGCCTGTCATCTCACAATACAATCACGGTGCAGACTTTTAGTTATGTTAAAGCGAATTATCTCTTTTGAGATAATTCGCTTTTCTCATGCATTAAGCATTTTTATACTACTATTCTCTGACCCATCCAATGACTCGGATATCCCAGCCAGACACACTTCCATATGATACCAGATTACTCTTCTTCCCATCTCCTCCAGAAAAGAGAGATTTCTCACTTACCGGCTTCTGCGAGTATTTTATGTTGACTGGTTTCATTGTGCATGAAGCTCATTAAACGTGCTGTTATCTTTGTTTTGATATCTTTCACATTTTTAATTGACCCCCCCTCAATTTCAATATAGACTCAACGTAAAGAAAACTTGCTTAGGGGAGGAGAAAAGCTTGGAAACAGAGTTAGCACATATTAAAAATAACGTAGATTCTTTAGTAACCATGCTTCGTATGGCTCATTCTCTAGAAAGTTGGGATAACTTAATTGTTCTGGCAGATGAATTGCTAGATAAGGTTTATGCCCCATTTCAGGACAATACGGAAGTACAAATGCCTCTTATGAAAAAACCATTGGTTTATTATTTAGGCTATGGGAATTTGATGAAGGGCATTGCTCATCAGAAAAAAAAACAATTTAATGAAGCAAAAATATGTATTGAGAATTACAAACATCTTCATTTATTCTCAGACGGAAGCGAAAGCAATCAAAAATTAGTAGATGACTTCAAATTTTTCGCCAAAGCGAATAGTTATACTGTCGATATCCTCTCCGGAAACACAAAAATATTAGAGGAATATGCTACATTTATTCAACAATATCCTTCTGAAACACTGCCTGGGCTGGTCGCTATTCTGGAATGTGCGAATTCTAGCAATATTGATGTGGATACGATCATTAAACCTCTGGCAGATGTGACTAGCATCAAATATGAAGATTTGAGTCCCACTGAAAGAACCTATTATTTGACGATTCTTCATTTGCTTTCAATTTATTATTATAAAAGAAATCAAATAGAGCATGCTTTAAATTCTACTATACAGGCTTTGATTTTTTCTGATAAAATTGGTGATGATAAGCAGTTCAAAAAATCAACTGCTCTCTTTGAAATCTGTAGACCGCGCGCTTTGCCGGAACAGTTATCAAAGTATTACAATGTTCTACAAGACTATCTTTTGGGGGTGATGGAAAATGAAGAAAGCATTTCTCTCGACATTGTTGGTGCTAGGGATCATTAGCTCGGGACTAGCTACTCTGCCTACGACTTCTCCTGGTATTCAGCCATTCAATCATGGCGTTGATTATGACGGCTAGTATCATTGAACCGAATTAAGTTCTCTTATGGTCTGATTCGTTACTACTGAACATCTAGACATACCTTACATAACAATTACGAATCAGATCATGAGTGAGCATCCCCATCCCACCCTTCCATTACGTTACATAACTTCTCATTTTCAAAGGATTCGGATACGAAGAGACGAAACGAATCGTGGCCCGGGCGACAAGAAACTTGAAAAGATCAAAGGAGCACCTGCGTTATGCTGAAGAAGAAAAAACCTCCATCACCACTATAAGGAGCAAAGTGGCTGTGGAGGTTTTAATGTTTAATTGTAGCCCAGATAGGCAACGACGGTGAAATCACCCGGCGAGTCTAAGACAAGTCTATACTGACCATCGGGTTGATTCGAAGCCAAAGGAATCTTGAGACGTGCAGATTGACCGGCTACAATGGTATTCGTCCAATTACTCCCTACCAGCACATCTCCGGTCGAGGTAACCCGGTACAGCTTAAAATTAACCCCGAGACTGATCTGTCCGTCATTTATGAAGTTGCCTTCGATATAAATATTGCCATGGGCTTGGACCGGCGCCCAAGTATTGTTGCCTGTACCCGGCCCACTAGCGGCCGCGAAAGCAGAGGAAGCAAGACTGAACATCAGGACAAGCACGAAAACGATAGACGCGATTTTTCTTTTCATACCATCTCAAGCTCCTTTTTTCATAGAGTGAACTCGACAAGCACTTTCTTTGTACCAGGCTGATGGTCTTTTACGTTTAGAATTCGCGTTCAGTTTGAATTTCGTCGGTTTGCCGAACACCTCCCAATAGCAGAGTCATTGGGAAATTCTGGGCTGTTAGTTATAAATATACATTAAATTTAATACTGATGTCTATAAAAATGCATCTTAATTCTATATGAGCTTTTCATGAATACTTTTGCTAATGGGCTATTCCTGAAAGGAGATGATCATATGGTAAAGTACATTCTTTTTTTCGTAATCAACCTTATAGCAGCCTATTTTATTTTTGATCAATCCAGCTTTGTTAAGCCTTTACTTCAATCTTTTGTTTTATTGATCCTGCTCTTAGGTTTAGATTGGCTCATGATCAAAAGGAAAGGTTGATATCATGATTCACTCTCCAAAGCTGAAAAAACACTAAAAAAACTAGCGCGACTCCATACCTTTGGAGGCTGCTAGTTTTTTTGTTATCTTTCGGTTGCGGTTTACTTCGGCTGGAAGAGCAGAACAACTGGCTAAAATTCCAACCCTTTTAATCGCTGATGCTACTCGTATAGTATTCTATAATGTCTTTTCGACGAATAATGCCAACGAATATTTGGTCGTCCACCACCGGAACAAAGTTCTGGTCGGCAGCGAGTTCGAGCATATCCTCCAGATTCGCTTGAATCGGAACGCATTCGTTTTTGATGCGGCGTTTTATTTCATGGACTTTGACGATGTCCAAGTTCTGAAAACTTAATCCGGAGGTATTCTTCATCTTCCACAATAAATCTCCTTCAGAGAGCGTACCGACATATTTCCCCTGCTCATCTATTACAGGAATAGCTGCGTACTGGCTTCGCTCTAACTTTTCCATAGCCTCCTGCATATTGGCATATGAGTGAATATAGGCCACTTTGTCTTTTGGGAACAGAAAATCGGATATTTCCATCGATCAGAACTCCCTTCCTCCGAATGATGCCTTTCGCTGTTTATCATCGACTCAGGAATCGATTCCCCGCTTATGATTAGGCGTTATGTTCAGCAGGTTCTCAATTGTCTATGTTATGTATTAATTTTATCATACTCAGAATAAAGAGAAAACCTACTGTAGGATCTGGAAATCCGAACATGGAATACCCTCAAACCACGTTCAATAAACGGGAAAAGCAAAAAGTTAACCAAACCATGATCAAAGGGGTTTGATTAACTTTTATGCCAATCTTATTGGCTGTGTACCCCTAACTCATCGCAGTCAGGGCTGTATTCCAACCACAAATATCCTCACATGAACTATCTGCTCACTTTTACAAAAGCCGTTATAGCTTCACAATTTGACCTGTCTTTTCGGATTCGAATGCGGCCAAAATGACCTGCAGGGAACTCAGCCCTTCTTCACCAGAGATCGCTGGAGGTGTGTTCGTTACAAGGGATTCGACAAAGGCATCAATAACGCCACTTGGCACTTGCTTTTCATTCGTTGCCATAGCACCCACTTTATAGGTTTCGACTGTGCCGTTGGTAAGCTCCACGATCACTTCGTCCCCATCTACTGTACCGATTTTCATGACCCCGTTCTCACACCATAGCACGGTACTGTTGTCACCGCCTCTGTATTGGGTCCAGCTTGCCACCAGTGTTCCAATCGCGCCGCTTTTCATGCGGAGGATGCAAGTCGCATTATCGTCAACTTTTGTGCCTTCTTTGTGCAAAGTACCGATAAAAGCGGCTACTTCAGAGACTTCATCGTTCAGCAAATAACGGATAAAGTCTGATTTATGTACGCCTAGATCGCCCATAGCACCCATGATGGCTTCTTCTTTGCGGAAAAACCAGCTGCCCGCACCGTCTACGCTCCAGCCTTCCGGTCCTGGATGACCAAAGGAAGTACGGAAATTCAGCACTTTACCAAGCTTGCCGGAATCCAGAATTTCTTTTGCCTTCACATGCGGAGGCATCAGACGCTGATTGTGCCCAACCATCAGGTACACGCCGTTTTTGCGCGCAGCCGCAATCATTTGCTCGCCTTCTTCGGTTGTGCAAGCCATAGGTTTTTCCACCAGGACATGTTTACCCGCATTAGCTGCTGCAATCGTCATAGGGGCATGCAGGTAGTTCGGCGTACATACGCTGACGGCATCCACTTCTTCATGTTTCAGTAGTTCTTCGTAGCTGGCATAGGCTTTACCGCCATACGTTTCGGCCATTTGTTCCGCACGCTCCAGTTTCGGATCGGCAAAAGCCACCAGTTCTACGTGTTCATTCGCTGCATACTCCGGAATATGTCTGCGCTGGGCAATGGCACCACAGCCAAATACAGCAATTTTAATTTTACTCATGTCATTAGTCTCCTCTGATCGTTGGATTAAAATTGGTTTAAATAATTCTCTTTTAGCCAGTTATAGCTGTTCGAAATACTCTCTAGCGGCGGATTCTGGCATACGTCTTGTTCCACGATCAGCCACTCCACGCCCGCTTCCGCAGAAGCTTCGATAACCGCAGGTATATCCACTGAGCCTTGTCCCAATTCAAGCGTCTTCATCTGGCCCTGTTCGTCTTTGCTGAAATCCTTGAGATGGAGAAGCGGTAAACGGCCTGCATAGCGGTGAATATATTCGATTGGATTTTTTCCGGCGAATTGTACCCAACATACATCCATTTCTACCTGAACTGCTTCCGGCGTTGTTTCGGCAAACATGCCGTCAAATGCGTTCTGATCCCCGGCTTGGCCATGAAATTCAAAATCATGGTTGTGATAACCAAAAATCAATCCTTGTTTCCGTACTTCATTCCCTATTTCCTCCAGTTCGGAGAATAAACGGTTCCATCCCTCACTAGTCTGAGGACGATCCTCCGGCATGAGATAAGGGCATATCATATACTTGGCACCGATGGTTTTCAGGTAATCGATTTCTTTTTGAAGATTATCTCTCATGGCTTGAAGAGAAACATGGCTGCTGAATCCCTTCAGACCCAACTCATTCAAGAGCGTTTTCATTTCATCTGCAGGAATATTGCCGTAGCCGGCAAATTCAACGCCTTCATAACCAAGTTCAGCCACTTTCCGGAGCGTTCCTTCGAAATCGGATGATGTTTCATCGCGGAGGGTGAACAGCTGTAATCCAATATTAATCTTTTTCATGATCATATGCACCTCTGAACTCATGATATATTGTGCTGCCATATTTCATTCTACGGTAATACAGGCTAAAATGAACATATACAATATCATCAGAACATGAATTATTTGCTCAAAATTTAGTAAGGGGGCTATAGCTCTTTGGATACTTCTCTGTTAATCTGTGATCACTCATATCATGATAAAGCGTTTACCCACAATCTGAAGAGCGGATTACAGCACTATCTCTTTAGACTGCAAACAGAGGGCTCCTGCAAGGTCTACTCATCTGGCAAGGAGTTCATCCTGACGGGTGGTGATTTACTCCTGCTTCAGCCTGGTGACGATTACCATCTTGTCGTGGACGAACCCCATACAAAGGAACGTTTTTCTAGCGGAGATTATTATCTGTTCTGCCAAGGTTCCTGGATTGATGACTGGTGGAAGCGGAGGACTCGTCCGGTTGTGAACCGGATTGGAATCGACGATAAGCTGATTGGATTATGGCGTAACCTACTGCTGGAGAAACGGCGCGGCTCTTTGGAGGAAGATGCGGAGCTGAAGGACGTGCTGTTACGCAGCCTTTGTCTGTATATGGATAGAGCCATAACCGATAATATACAGACTGACCGGAGAGGGGCCGCTACGCAAAAGCTCAAGCGATTCATTGAAGAGCATGCCACCCTCACCTTCAAACTCGAAGAAGCCGCAAGCTACGCGGGTCTTAGCTTATCGCGTGCAGTGCGGCTGTTCAAGGAACATTACGACAAAACGATGATCCAATATGCGATTGAGATCCGTCTTCGAGCTGCAGAGGAGCAGATCAGATACAGTGAAATGACATTAGAACATATTGCCGAAACTTGCGGCTTCGCCAGCTATTCCTATTTTCACCGGGTGTTCCGGGCGCACTTTGGTGTCTCTCCTATGGAGTATCGGACCCTGAAGTACCTATCGTAGATCCTAGCAAGAACTGCTACCGTAAGCTCCTTAAACAAAGGCAGGGTTAGTTCTTGTTGTTGAGAATCAACCACTGCTTGAGCCTGCATATATCGCTTCGTCTACTCTTTCACGGACCCGATGACTAATCCGGATACAAAATATCTTTGCAAAAACGGATACACCAATAGCACCGGGATAATGGACACCACGATTTTGGCCGCGTTCAGTGTTTTATTAGAAACCGAGGCCAAAGACTTTAATTGTGAAGGGTCCGTGATTTTCGTAATATCGACAGATAATTGTTGAATATACGTCTGCAACGGATAATTGGAAGAACTGTTCATATACAGCAAGCCGCTAAAGTAATCATTCCAATGCCCAACCATAGAGAAAAGGCCGATAGTGGCCAAAGCCGGAAGAGATATCGGCAAGAAAATTCCGAATAAAACTCTCATTTTTGACGCGCCATCTATAATCGCAGCTTCTTCTAGCGCTTCTGGAACGCTTTTAAAAAAGTTCATCAACAAAATGACATTAAAGATGGGTACTGCTCCTGGTAATACAAGTGCCCAAATGGAATCAATCAAGCCCAAATTTTTCACAACCATAAATATGGGAATCATTCCACCGGAGAAGAGCATCGCAAAAATCATCAAATTCATATAAATATTACGCGCACGAAAGTCATTTTTATTTTTAGACAATGGGAACGCCATCAAGACTGTTATCATTAGATTAATAGCCGTTCCAATCGCAACTCTTTCTATAGAAATTAAAAATGAACGCCAAAACTGCGTGTCTTTCAATAACAATTGATACGCATTCGTATTAAAATGAACGGGCAGCAAGCCAACCAGATTCGCTTGGGCTGCCGATTTATCACTAAATGAGATTGATACCATATTAAGTAATGGTAAAAAACAGAGCGCGGTAAGAAGCAATAACACCATCCAAATACATATATCCGCAAACCGGCTTCCAAACGTTTTTGATTTCATCCTTTACTCCCCTTTTAAAAGATCCGCATTTTCACAAGTTTGATGGACAACTGATTAGCCGATAAAAGCAATGTAAGGGATACCACCGATTTTAATAAGCCAACTGCTGTAGCAAAGCTATACTGTTGTCCGAGCAGACCCACGCGGTATACATAGGTATCAATAACATCCCCAGTCTCATACACAATCGGATTGTATAGGGCAAAGATCTGGTCAAAACCGGCATTGAGAATGTTACCCAGATTAAGTGCTGAAATCAGCATGATGGTTGGTAAAATACCTGGAAGCGTGATATGTATTAACTGTTTAAACCGACTGGCGCCGTCAATCGAAGAGGCTTCATACAGACCGGGATCAATTCCTGTTAAGGCTGCTAAATACACAATCGCACCATATCCGAAACCTTTCCATACATCTGTTCCGATAATAATTTGTCTAAACCAGTTATTACTCGCCAAGAACAAGGTAGGATCTTTCCCCATGAACTGCAAGAACTGATTCACAGGCCCATGGTAATCAAATATGTTAATCACAACGGCTGCGACAACGGCCCAAGATAAGAAATTAGGCAAATAAACAATTGTTTGGATGGATTTCTTGGCCCATTTCAATCTGATTTCATTTAACAAAAGGGCAAATATAATAGGCACAATCGTTCCAAAAATAATCTTACCGAGAGCGATGACGACCGTATTCCTTAAAATCTTCATACTGTCGGGAATTTCCAACATATACTTAAAGTTGTCTAACCCAACCCATGCCGAACCAAAAATACCTTTGGCCGGAACATAATCCTGGAACGCCATCAGGATCCCGAACATAGGCACGAAACTGAAGACTATCAAAAAGATGATCCCTGGTGACATCATGAGATGGTATTCCAGCTGCCCCGCCTTATTTTT
This sequence comes from Paenibacillus dendrobii, assembly GCF_009807035.1. Taxonomy (GTDB): domain Bacteria; phylum Bacillota; class Bacilli; order Paenibacillales; family Paenibacillaceae; genus Paenibacillus_AQ; species Paenibacillus_AQ dendrobii. Next base: position 241,777 of record NZ_WUBI01000001.1, on the reverse strand, counting down.
CCTTTTCATATTTATGCTCTTCCCCTCTTAAAAAGCAAAATCTGAAATGGGTACTATTGATTTGTACCCATTTCGGTATTATTTTTGTTTAATAGCCTCCGCTACTTCTTTCGTAATATCATTGCCTCCTGTTTTATTCCATGTGCTTACGAATGTATCGAAATAATCCAGTGATTCTTGACCTGTTACAATCTTCAGGAAAGTTTCGTCCTCCAACTTGACAAGATTAGCCCATTTTAGTTTCATGCTTTTGGTTTGGCCGAAAAATACAGGGTTTACTTCATTCACCTTCGTCTCAGCCATTAATTTTGCCCCAATCATTCTGGATGTATAGCCGCTCCATTGATTGGCATCTGCTTTCTCAGGATCTTTTAAATATTCCATTATTTTATTGTAAGAAGTCCGGTCATCAAGCGTTAAAGTATCCACTTTTTTCTCACCGTCAACGGCTGCTTTCAAATCCTTATACATTTGTCCTGTTGCATCATTAAAATTGATCCCTATGCCAAGCGGTTTTCCGCCATCAAATCCTCCAGTGATAAAATCAACAACCGGCTGATAGTTGAGATCCTCACGAACGAGCTTGTCGTTTAGCGCGCTGGCGATTTTCGGCAGAAGTTCCGGATGCTCAAATCCCTTCCTGACAACGTAGAATTCGGCGGCAGGATTTTGAGTATAAGCCGTAATTTCACCGCTGCCATCTTCCGAAATTATGTAGGGCTTCCAATCGGCACTGTTATTCTGACGTCTTGCATCATTCAGAGGATAATCTGCGGACCACCACGGTCCAAAAAAGGCGCCTGCTTCGCCACTTATAATCAAAGATTCAATGCTGTCTCGAACAGCCATTTGTGGATCAATTAGACCTTTTTTATACCAATCTGCCAGCAAACCTAACCCTTGCTTGGTTTCATCGGTAAGCGATCCATAAACCACCTGTCCATCCTGCTCAATCCATTGACGTGGGAAGGAATGATAGGTTGCGAAGATATTATCTGCTTGGAATAAAGATCCATATAAACCGCCAATCGATTTAGATAGTGCCAAGCCAACCGTTTTGCCCTTACCGTTTCCGCCAGGATCTTTTTGAATAAATGCTGTTAAAATCTGCTCCAGATCAGCAACAGTCTTTGGTTCAGCTAAGCCGAGCTTATCAAGCCAATCTTTACGCACCCACAGCATGGTAGGTATATTTGCATTCGAAGTCGAAGGCATAGCCATTAATTTGCCATCAAAAGTAGCTGCTTCCAGCGCTCGCCCATTGTAAGAGTCGTATTTTTCTTTCACAAGATCTGACGCGCTTGATTTATAGACTTCAGTCAAGTCAGCGATCATATCATTGTCTACCAATTGACGTAAAGTATCCGCACCGACAGACATCATGTCCGGTAAATCTCCAGAAGCAACCGCCATAGAAACCTTCTGATCATAGTTATCACCTGACTTGGCTTCAAACAAATCCTTACTTTGAACATTCAGCGTTTCTTTTAAGTACTGTGTATATGCATTATTCTCATAAGATTGACCTTCAGGTAATTTTGGAATACCTGGCGTGGACTTCCCTATGGTGTATGTAACGGTTTCAGCATATTTTCCGTAAGGAGTTAGTTCATCGCTTGTTGCCGTTGTCTTGGGTTCCGAGGAGCCTGCGCTTTTGGTGCACCCTGTAAAAACACTTACGGACATCATTAATACGAGAGCTGTTAACAAAAACTTTTTCATAAAAGTTATCTCCCATTCTTTATTTTTTGATAATGAGTACTCCAATCGTTACCGCCTGGGACAGATTTTCACAGCAAAAGCTTCATAGGGATGCAACATGAGTCGGTCAAAGTCAGCCGATGCTCTTTCATAATTGCTGATAATGACATCATCGCTGCTTCCAAGGTCAGACAACTGTAGAGATGCCTTCTCTTCCCCGAAGTTCGCTACAACCGCCCAAGTTTGGCCTTCATAATGCCTTAAATACATGAAAACTTGCTCCGGAACATCAGTTATTAATTCAAATTCTCCCCATACCACTATCGGATGATCTTTTCGCAACTGGATTAATTTCCGATAACAGGAAAGGATAGAATCCGGATTATCCAAGTTCGCTGCCACATTAATATCACTGAAGTTAGGATTTATGTGCAGCCATGGGGTCCCCGTTGTAAAACCCGCATTGGGCGTGTCGTTCCATTGCATCGGAGTTCTGGCGTTGTCACGTCCTTTGGAGTTGATGGAAGCCATTATTTCTTCTTTCTTATAACCGTTCGCTAGACGCTCATGGTACATGTTCACGCTTTCAATATCATTAATTTCACTAATGTCGCTGACGGGGTAATTGGTCATTCCAATTTCTTCGCCTTGATAGATGTAGGGAGTACCTTTCATGAAGTGAAGTATGATGGCAAACATTTTTGCGCTTTCTGTATGATAGGTTGTATCATTCCCCCACCGGGATACAATTCTTGGAAGATCATGATTATTCCAGAACAAACTATTCCAGCCCTCATCACCCAATGTGGTTTGCCACTTATTCAGGATCTGTTTCAATTCACTGACCCGTAGTGGCTTTAGATCCCATTTTTCTTTACCCTCCTGCTGATCCAAACCAATATGCTCGAATTGGAATACCATGGACAACTCTTTGCGTTTAGGATCCGAATACAATTTTGCAATTTCCGGCGTAGCCCCCCAGGTCTCTCCCACGGTCAAAACATCATGCTTTCCAAACGTCTCCTGGTTCATTTCTTGTAAATAATCATGCAGTTTCGGACCATTGCCCGTTATTTCCTGATCCGGAATTTTCCCAACCAAGTCAATCACGTCCATACGGAATCCACCCACGCCTTTGTCGAGCCAAAAGTTCATCATGTTCCATATTTCCTGTCTGACCTTTTCGTTCTCCCAGTTCAGGTCAGGCTGTTTTTTACTGAAGAGGTGCAAGAAATATTGACCGCTTGCTTCGTCAAATTCCCACGCAGAACCGCTAAACGTTGACCTTAGTGAATTAGGGACTTCACCATTTACCGGGTCTCGCCAAACATAATAATCGCGATATGGGTTATCCTTGCTTTTGCGGGATTCGATGAACCACTTGTGCTCATCCGATGTATGATTTACAACCAGATCCATAATGATTTTGATATTTCGTTCCTCTGCCTGCCTGATCAGTTCATCCATATCATCCATTGTGCCGAACTCTGTCATAATCGCTTGATAATCGCTAATATCATAGCCATTGTCATCGTTAGGTGATTGATATACCGGGCTAAGCCAGATCGCCGTAATGCCCAAATGCTCCAAATAATCCAACCGTTGAATAATACCTTTCAAGTCGCCTATGCCATCGCCATCGCTGTCTTGAAAACTGCGCGGATAAATCTGATAAATCACCGCAGTTTGCCACCACTTCATCTTCACTAGCTCCACTCCTGATTTTTTATTTAGGTAAACGTTTACGTAAAACTTAAAACAAATTGACTCTCTTTTCATATTCATCAACTCTTACCAAAATGGTAATCGATGACTTCATATCGAGATGATGAAACAGAACCACCACCTTTCCAAAGTTTGCTAGTTAATGAAATTTAACAACGAACGTAAACGTTTACTTAATAGTGAAAAAGAGAGGTTTATCTCTTTAACCCTTCGATCGAACCGTCTGTCTTTCCACGATATGATGGCTCACGATACTGCTGGAAACATTCTGTGAATCCTCAATTAATGCGATCAATTTATCTGAAGCAAGACATCCTATCTGAGCAAGAGGCTGATGTATCGTCGTTAACGGAGGAAAGACTGATTTGGACAAGGTTAAATCATCATAACCTATGATGGATAGATCATCAGGAATCCTCATCCCCTTCTCAAAAACAGCCCCCATGGCTCCAATAGCCATCTCGTCGCTAGCTGCAAACAAAGCCGTGAAGGATGGTGCTTCCGCCAGCAACGACTCCATCGCTCTGCGACCGCTTTCCCAATGGAAATCTCCGTAAGCTACCCTGGATTCCAAGAACTCGATTCCATGATCCTCCAAGGCCTGACGATACCCTTCCATGCGCGGAGCCCCTGCAATCGGGTCCCACAAGTGCCCGCTAATCATAGCAATTTCGCGATGACCCTTCTCAATTAAATAAGCGGTTGCTTGATAAGCTGCTTGCCGATCATCTACCTTAACGTAGGGAATCATATGTTTGTGGGATTGAGTATTGACCAGGACCACTGGTATGCTCATTTCTTTTAGTGCCTGATAATACTCATCCTTAAGAACTTCACTTGTAAATACGATTCCGTCCACCTGTTTTTCACGAAGGACTTGCAAATATTTCATCGTTCTTTTGCCATCTTCGGCTGTGTTGCAAACAATAACACTGAATCCTTTCTCGTGGGCGACTTCCTCAATACCGTGCAGAATTTCCGATGAGAAACCGCTAGAGACATTGGGAAACAGAACACCTATCGTTTGCGTTCGTTTGTTGATGAGTCCTCGAGCGATTGCATTAGGATGATATCCGAGCTCTTCAATGGCTTGAAGTACCTTTTGTTTGGTTTTATCGGAGTAACCTGAAAGATTATGAAGGACCCGGGAAACGGTAGCCACCGATACATTCGCTGCTTTTGCTACATCTTTGATTGTTGGAACATACATAAATTATCCTCATCATTCTATTTTGAATTCAATTCAGTAAACGTTTAACTGAAGTATAATAACTCCATTTTATTTTGTCAACGTTTTCAATAAATACGGTAAGAAAGTCGTAAAAATACAATACACTCTAAAAAACACAAGAAATAGCGGTATCCGCATCTTGCGTTTTTTTATCTCTACTGTTACATCCTAATCGTCTAGGTAAATGAAGTATTAACTTTCGGGATTGAATTCTTATTAAATGAAACAATGCAATCGCGTCCTTTCTATCACATGATAATCATCAAGGACGAGAATGAATGGGTCCGGCATGGCGGTCATTTCATCGAGCAATGTTGCCTTAACCGTGTCCATCGGCAGGGAATGCGTAGCTTGGAGCATATTCAGCATGCCGTCTCCAACATTCATCCCGATGCCTTGTAATGCAGCGATAAGATATGTTACAAATCGAGCGGGATCCTGATCCGCCTCGTCCAATGACAGCCAAGCTGCAGCGGGATATATAATTTAGTGGGCAAGATATGCTCTGGCATGACAACCACCATTCCGTGCCGTTCCATGCGGCGAATTGATATGTATGTGTATGTTCGACGATCGTACGGATTTTCCTTTAACAGCAAAAAGCTGTCCTACATCTGACCGGTCATCAGAATGCTGGACAGCTTGATTATGCAGAGCCTTCTTACCTCAGCAGCAAAATTCGGGCAAGCCGCTCTAGTCTTCGATCGCAGCCTTACGCGAATTGATCCGGCGAATCATTTCGGGATCGAATTTTGCTCGTCTGTCATACGTATACAGCCCGTTCACTTCCTGCTCCACGTCGTATAACTGGGTATAGCAAAATCCGAACATCATCGGATGATCCAGCAGGGCACTCGTCAACCCCTCATAACGTTCGATAAACGCTTCCTCGGATAGCGGTCTGTCGCCGTAACCCCAAGCTTTATCGTCCTTCTGATCCGGATTCCACCAAATTCCGCCGTACTCGCTGATGAAATAAGGCTGTCCTTCATACTTCTGTCGGTCCGGAAACGTATTGTAGACTTCTCCGCCGTCTTTCATCGCTTCGTATCTAGCCCGGAACGTTTGCGGATTCTGATCATAATCATGGAGATCGAAAATATCCGTCACGACATGAAAATTGCCGCTGGTGTCGATCACAGGACGCGTAGGATCCATTCGTTTGGTTACCTCGTACACGATGCGCAGTACATCGTTATGCTGTTTGGCACCGTCCATATCCCATGTCTCGTTAAAAGGGCACCAGCCGATGAGCGCAGGATGATTGAAATCGCGTTCGATTCCTTCCAGCCATTCCGGCAAAAACGAAGCCAGGCTTTCCGCCCCGGTAATGTCCAGCCCCCAATTCGCATGCTCTCCCCAAACCAGATATCCGAGGCGATCCGCCCAGTACAAAAAGCGTGGCTCAAACATCTTTTCGTGAAGTCTGGCGCCGTTAAAGCCCAGCCCCATCGATATCTCGATATCTTTACGGAGATCCTCATCGCTTGGTGCGGTATAGACGCCATCAGGGTAAAATCCTTGATCCAGCACCAAACGCTGAAATACCGATTTTCCATTGATTCGAAAAGCCATTCCATCTAGCCTTACGGTTCTTAGGCCAAAATACGATTGTACGTCATCCCCCACTTGCCCCTGATGCTGCAGGGATAATTCCAGATCATATAATTGGGCGTTGCCGACCTCCCAGAGGTGAATGTCTGACAACGGGATCGTCAGTTTAACGGAAGGTCCGGATACGATCGCGCCGGCATTCCCGACAAGCTTCCCATTAAAATTGGCGGAAGCGGTAAGCTGTTCTCCTGCAGCGTTTCCGTTGATCTTCACGTCCAGATGCACGCAGCCGTTGTCCGGATCAGGCACCACTTGCATATCAGATAAGTAGGCCTCCGGCACTTGCTCCAGCCATACGGTTTGCCAAATTCCCGTCGTGCGCGTGTAGTCGCAGCCATGCGAGTAGAATCTTCCGCTTTGTTTCCCGCGGGGCTGACGTCCGGAGCGGGCATCATCTTCCGCATACACCGTAATGACATTCGTGCCCGACGATACGGCTGAAGTAATATCAAAGGAAAAGGAGCTATATCCTCCCCGGTGTTTACCGACGGATATCCCGTTCACCCATACTTCGGACTCGTAATCGACTGCACCAAAGTGAAGCAAGATTCTGCCGTTCAGCCAATTTTCCGGTACCGAAACTTCCCTTTTATACCAGACTGCCGCCATAAAATCTTTATGTTCCACGCCGGACAGCTTGCTTTCCGGACAGAACGGAACCGTAATCTTTCCGGACAAATCATGCCCGGATTCCTGATATCCGCGTTCTTTCCCGCTTTTGCCGTGATCGATTTCAAATTGCCAAGAACCATTCAAATTGATCCATTCTTGTCTCACCCATTGTGGACGGGGATATTCTGGACGCGGAAGTGTTGACGTATCAGACATTTCAGACAACTCCTTTTGCGGATGTATTGTAATTAGCGAACCAAATCCAAAGTTACAACGATCAATAAAAGCTTATATGATGATGCCACGCACTGCTGGGGTATCCCATTATCTCCTTTCTTTTAGTTAACTAATACATTAATTATTAATCTATAAATATTCAAATAGATATTAAAATATAGGTTATAATTAGTCAATGGTAATCTTGTTTGGTTAATTGATTAGTTATACAATGGTTGATATTCGCTGCAATGATAAAGGTGGAAAACACAAATGGAAATCAAGGTAGCTCAAGAAAATCTTAATTTATTCGTCGCATTGGCATCGGAAACCCGGATCCGAATGATCGAAATGCTCCGAAAGGAAAACCTCAACATTAGAGAGATGGCCCAGCGGTTGAACATGTCTTCCGCTATCGTGACCAAGCATGTCCAGCAGCTGGAAGAGGCCGGGATCATACATACAGAGATCATCGCGGGTAAACGCGGCATGCAAAAGCTGTGCTCCCTTCGGATGGATCAGGCGACATTAATTTTTAAACCGGAGGGCACGTTTGAAGAACAAACAGCGGATCGGGATTCGTATTCCGTGAACGTTCCCGTCGGACAATACAGCGATTATCAAGTCAAACCCACATGCGGTCTCGTATCGGAAACAAAACTGATCGGGATGGTCGATGACCCGCGGTATTTTGCCGAGCCAGAGCATGTAAAGGCCCAGCACATTTGGTTCGCCAGCGGCTATGTCGAGTACCGCATACCGAATTACGTGTCCGGCAGAAACAGCATCACCAGTCTTCGCGTCTCGCTGGAAATTTGTTCGGAAGCGCCAGGATATGCGGAGGATTGGGCATCGGACATCACGTTTTCGGTCAACGAAGTTCCCGTCTGCGTATGGACGTCTCCGGGCGACTTCGGCAAAATGAGGGGCAAACTAACTCCGTCGTGGTGGGAGGAGGGCAGCACCCAGCATGGTCTGCTGAAGACACTGCTCGTAACATCTTCTGGTACCTATATGGATGGAGTCCTAATGTCCGATGTGTCCGTACAGAATCTGCCGATCCAGCCCGGAGAGGAAATCAGATTACGCATCAGTTCCCTGGAGGATGCCAGAAATCCGGGCGGAGTCAGCCTGTTCGGCAGGTATTTCGGCAATTACGAGCAGGATATTCAAGTGAAAATCAGTTATTAATCGCTATAACATCAAGCATCAAAAACACAAAAAAAACGGATGCTGTTCAGCAATCGTTTTTTTGTGTGTGAGGCCATATTCAATTTCAGACGCTGCTCCGTTTCGAGGTCGATCCCATGCCACTGAATTTTCAGAGATCAACAGGAAGGCCTGGTCTTCTATGCTTCACAGACCTCTCTCCTCTACGCCCATATGATTCTAGACTTTTTGCTCTTTTTTACGGTGAACCGTGATGGTTCTAACGGCGTTCTCGGCTGCCTCCATAATGATCTCTCCCAATGTAGGATGCGGGTGTATGGTCAAAGCCAAATCCTCCACAGTGGCTCCCATCTCAATCGCCAATGCAAGCTCTGAAATGAGCGTTGAGGCTTCTGCGCCAACGATTTGAGCCCCCTTTACGATGCCCGAGGCCTGATCCGCAATAATTTTGACGAACCCTTCGGTCTCTTTCAGTGCCAATGCTCTGCCGTTAATGGAAAATGAGGATTTGCCTGTAATGACCGGAATCCCCGCGGCCTTACTCTCTGTTTCCGTTAAACCGACACTGGCCAGCTCCGGTTCGGAGAATACGACAAGAGGCATCGCTTTGTAATCCACCACAGCGGGTTTACCCGCTATAGCTTCTGCCGCAACCTTGGCTTCATAGGAAGCTTTATGGGCAAGTGCTGGCCCTCCCGTAATATCGCCGATAGCGAAAATATGCGGAATGGCCGTTTGGCACTGTTGATCCGTTTCGATGAGTCCTCTTGCCGTTACCTGCAATCCGATTTGCTCCAAGCCTAAACTTCCGTCCGTATTCGGTTTTCTTCCAACGGTCACTAGCGCAAACTCCGCTCTTATCAAATGCGGCTCTTCGTTTTTTAAATAATGGATTGTGAGTCCGTCCGCATCCTGTTCCGCTTTAACGGCTATCGCCTCCGTAACGATCGTTATACCGTCAGCGTTCAGTTGGCGGATAACAGGAGCCGCAAGGTCTGCCTCAAACCCGGGCAGCACTTGTTCTCCTCCCTCCAGAATCGTTACCTTCGTGCCGAATTTGGCATACATCTGTCCCAGTTCAACGCCGATATAACCGCCACCGATCACGACAAGGCTGGTTGGAACTTGAGAAAGAGACAAAGCTTCCGTGGAAGATAAGATCCGTTCGCCGAACGGCAGTGCCTTCAGTTCAATCGGACGAGACCCTGTCGCCAATATCGCGTTTACAAAAGAAACCTTTTGTTCCGTTCCCGATTGCGTCACCGCAGCCGTATGGTCATCGAGAAAACGGGCCTCTCCTTCGAGAATCGTCACTCCAGCGTTCTTAAGCAGATAGCGGACTCCTCCGGCTTGCTTGTTCACGACGGCTTGTTTGAAAGCCTGGGCATCTTCAAAGAAAACTGAAGCAACCTCGCAATTCCGTTGCTCGCGCCATTTATAGCGATGCGCTTCCCCGATCAATGCTTTCGAAGGAATGCAGCCCACATGAGTGCAAACTCCACCAATCTGTTCTCTTTCGACAATTGCCGTTTTCATTCCAAGCTGCGCCGACCGCAGCGCCGCAACGTAACCTCCGGGACCCGACCCAATCACTAAAGTGTCAATCGTTAGATGGCTCATATTCTTATGCCTCCCAAGTTAAAATATGATGAACATAATATATTATAGTCATCATATTTTGGAACGGTCAATAGTTCTTCTTCTTTTGCACTTTTGCAGCTAAAGGTTATGAAGAAGCAAATTGACATGCTTTATTATGATATCTATAATATTTTGAAGCTGGATTGATGAATTAAGGGAGTGAATGATACCCATGCCTTATCCCGAAGGCCACAAAATGAAAGTTCGAAGCCGTATCATCGAAAGTGCTGCCAAAGCTTTTCGCACGAACGGAATCAAGGACATCAGCGTACCCTACATCATGAAAGGAGCCGGCCTGACTCACGGAGGATTCTATGCTCACTTCGACAACAAAGAACAGCTGGTTTCCGAAACCTGCCGATTCGCCATAAGCGACACGATTACACTTTTGCAGAAAGCGGCTGACCAGGAGAAGCAGGAACCCAAGATCCATGCGGTCATTAACCTATATCTAAGCCCGTCTCATCGCGATCAAAAGGAGATAGGCTGCATTTTGCCTGCTCTTTCCGGTGAAGTATCCCGCGCATCCGAAGAAGTGCGTCAGGTCTTCACTCACGAATTGCAACGAATGATCGATTTTATCTCCGATTTGGCAGAAATCGATCAATCCATTGGCAGTGCTGTACTCAGCACCATGGTCGGAACCATTGTACTGGCGAGATCCGTGAATGATTCGGAGCTGAGTGACAGCCTCCTATCGTCAGGAAGGCAGCATGCCAAAGAAATCATAAAGCTTAGCCGATGACTCTTCGCTGCCAAGATGAAACGGGGGTTATATTGCGTCCTTGTTAGAGAACGCCATACAAATACAAACCCACGCCAATTGGCGTGGGTTTGATAATTCCATTTTCCAAAACTAACTTATATTCAGACCTGTAACGCAAGTAAATCTTACGTATTGTAATGCAGCATTCCCTGCAGGACATCCAGCGGAATGCTGACTTCGGGATGAAACGCATCCGATTTCATATAGTTGACCATGCTATACAGGAGCTGTCGCCCTTCCGGTACGGCTATCATTTTGTCGTAATCGAGTGCGCTAAACATGACGCGCCCGTTCAGCACCCGGAACTCGAATATGAGGCCCAGCTTGTGATTGCGTTCAAAGTTATCTATTGTTTGAACGATAGGCTGCAGTTGCCCGGGCAGGTCGTCCATAATTATCGAGCCGGAATGCATCACGATGTTCCACCAAGGATAGGTAGAGTATTCCTCGCTGGGAAAATCCTTGAGCATGGGATGTTCCTTGTCGATGAGCAGGCCCATCGTACCGACAGGTACCGGTTTGTTCATGCTCTCCGAAATGGACCTGAACATGGGGTAACACCAGAAATCGGTGGAGTATAACCCTTCGATAGCATTCGATAATCCTCCCGGAGGTGGCATCAGCACTACATCCTCCCCGTTCTCCAATAGTGTGATAACGTCCTGGGATAGCTCCTTAACCAGTTGAATTCCGGTGAAATCAACGACTTGGCACTCCGGATAAATCCAGAGATCATACGTTTTATGAATATCCGTGCCTAAGATCATAAGCGACAGCTTCGCTTTCGTCATCTTCGCAACCCGAGGCATCATGAAATCGATTCGGCATAAAGAAAGATAATTCCCTTCTTCGCTTCCTGCCGGTACCTCTGCTTCCCCAGTTGAAAACGATGCCTGTTCCCCGCGCAGCTCCCACCGCAGCTTCCGCCCGGCAAGGGACTCCTCGCGGTAATAGCTGAGCTCAACCTCCGCCGCAAAAGCTTCCCCGGAACCATAATTGAACTTCTCGAACCGCGCCAGCAGCACGGCATCCGAGCAGAAGCTCCGCCATTCTTCCGGAGTTATCATTCCTTTGCTGTCCATGAAGGCATCCAGGATGCCGACCAATGCAGTCCCTTGACCGCTGAAATCCTGAAGGTCCAGCAGTTGAAAACCCGCCAGACGCTTGGAACGGAATGCGGCCTCCAGCTCTTCTTTGTAGCAGGCCACTGCCAGCTGTCCGGAGCACTCGAAGTACTTATCCGCCAGGTGTCCCAGACCTTTGGCTTCCAGCCGCTCGCGGAATACTTCGAAGTTTTTGGCTTTTAAGGGGCCCGCGTACTTCTCGATCTCCCCGAAATTCGGGAAGGTCGCGTACTGCCCGATCTCATGGGAGATCACCGGCACATGGGGAACCAGTTCCTTCGCCCCGGCGGATGCTTTCACGGTCTTTGTTCCAGTCCCGTATTGGATTTGAATTGATCCTTCGTCTTGAGTATCCTCCCGCTCGCCGGACGATGCTTCAGGGAAAATCTGCTCATCGTAGTCCTTCAGCGTATTCGGCTTGTCCGTCTGCACATGCCCTAGCGGTGCGTCGCACATGGCATACGAGCCTCTGAACAAGCGCTCCCTGGAAAAGCGGACCCCGCAAAAGAAATCATCCTCTTCCAGAATGACAGGCACGAACTGAAAATTGTTGGAGCCTTGCGTGTACAAATGGCGTTTATCATATGCCTTATACGCTTTGAGAATTCCGTTCAGTCTCTCCTTACTCCCCCACAGCTCGTTTCCGAGCGACATCATGACGAAAGACGGATGATTGCCGAAAGCTTTCAGCATGGCAAAGCCTTCGCTGACCAAATAATCCTGCTCCGCCTGGTTATGCTGCTCGTCGGACTCGTCCGTGATCGTTCCCCAGAACGGCAGCTCGGGCTCCATATAGATGCCGAGCATGTCCGCGGCGATAAAAGCCGCTTCAGGCGGGCAGCAGGTATGAAAGCGGTAATGATTGATGCCGTAGGATTGCGATATGCGTAAAATCCGAATCCATTCCTGTACATCCGTCGGGGCGTAACCGGTCAGCGGGAAGATGAGCCCGTCATGCTTGCCGCGCAAAAACGTCCGACGGCCGTTAATCGTGAACTTGTCTCCCTCGGCCTTGAAATCGCGCAATCCGATGACCAGCTCGTTGGAATCCAGCATTTCGCCGTCTTTTGCCAACAGTTGGATTCGGAGCTTATACAGATAGGGATGAGACTCGCTCCACAGCAGCGCATCCGCTCCCATAACGTATGCGATTTCAACCTTCTTCGATTGCAGTGTATATGCCTGCTGTTCTACGACATGGATACAATCGCCGTTAAAGCTCTCCGCCGAGACCGCGACGGATGTTCCTTCGTAAGCTCCGATCACATCTGCAACGAGCGTCACTGCCCGATTTTTCACATCCGTAAATGCCTGGATGTCTTCGAGATAAGCATCGCCGAAAAACTGCAGCTCCATCCGGCCGGTAATGCCGTTCCAGTTCGTCTGCGTATCAGCGGAGGTCAAATGTCCGCCTTTGGTCGGGTAATCGGTGTTGTCCACCCGTATGGTCAGAATATGCTTACCGGCGCTTAATCCGCTGATAAGATCGTAGCAATGCGGCGTGCTCAGGCTATTTTGCGTTCCGATCATGATGTCATCGATCCAGACCGTCGTCACGCGGGTCCGTTCCAGAAACAGTTTGCAAGGTCGTCCAGACCAACGAGCCGGAACTTCGATTTCCTTGGCGAACCAGGCAAAGCCTTCAAATGCGTATTCGTCCGTCAAGGCGCCGATCTGAACTTCTTCGTTCTGCTCCCCCTTACGAGCATGCGATGTCGTGTCCGGCAGATGCATGGAATCCTTATAGGGCTGCTTGAGGCCATGCTTTTGCGCGTCCAGCTGCAGGTTCCAGAGGCCTGCCAGGTTGATGCTGTCCAGCATATCTTATCTTCTCCTCCTCTCCGTTCATACAAATCTATTCAGGCTATTCCTCGTGATTACTCTATGATTCTATGCTTTTGTGTACTTCCGGATCAAGGTTGCCAGTTCGTCCCATTGCTCGCATTGATCCCAGTGGAATGATGCCGGCAGTTCATAGATCTCTTCCCAAGAGCGCTCCTGTAGGTACGGCTTCAAGTTCTGTTCGACGCAGATCACCTGCATGATGGTTCTCATGCGGAACTGCAGCGGATAACGCTCTTCCTTGGAAATCGGCTTGAAGTAAGTTTCAGCCATGAAATCCACCAGCGCTTCGCCCTTCTCCTGCTCCTGATGCTGATTCCATACCTGCTTGATCTGCTCGGTCAGCTGCCGCCACGGCGTATCCGCGCGCGGATAGACGATTCCCATCGTCGCGGCATCCTTGTAAGTCCACAGCGCCCAGGAAACATCGTTTTCCTCGCAGAGATCCAGCATGTCTTCGATGATGGCGACCTGAAAATCGATGTCTTCTTTCTCGAACACGAGCCCAAGCTCGCCGCACCAGATCGGACGCTTGTATTTTTCGCGAATCGTAATCAGCCGGTGGAACGCATCCGCGAATATTTCCTTCCGGCGCGCCCGTTCCATGTCATGCGTCAGCACGGCCGGCTCATCGACGAACGGATAGAAATGAAACTCGTAAGCCACCTGCGGATCATCGATCGGATCGATCATCGTAAAGTCGGTCGTAAAGGCATTGCCTTCGATGAAAATGATATGCCGGCTGTCCACTTTGCGGATTTCTGCGATGATTTTACGGTAAAACTCATTGAACACTTCTGCATTCGTTACCATGGAAGGCTCGTTTACGATATCATACGCGGCGACCCATGGCTGATCCTTGTAATGCTCCGCGATATGACCCCATAATCCGATGACGGTATCGCGTAGCGCTCCGTACTCCCAGAACAGCGGAAGACCGGAATAAGTGTCGCAGTGCCAATCCGGGTTTTGCCCGCCGGGCACCGAATGGAGGTCCAGAATCGCATAAATCTCGTACTTCTCGCACAGGGAAACGACATGGTCAAGATAGGTGAAGCCCTCGTTTTTATACGTTCCGGGATGCTGGTCATCGATAAAATATTTATAGTTGAACGGAAGCCGGATATGGTTCACGCCGATTTTTTTCAAAAATTCAAAATCTCTTTCATCGACGAACTCGAGCAAGAAACGGTCAAAAAACTTCTCGCTGCGCTCCTTTCCATACACATCGGCAAACGCCTTTTTAATCATCGTATCGGTACCCGGGAGTCCAATCATAAAATGCTCCAGGTTCATCCATGAGCCGAGACCGAAGCCCCGGAACACGATTTTTTCGCCGTTCACCGTGAAATCTTGCCCTGTTACCTGTACAAAATGGTTCGATAGAGTCGTCATGTAATAGCACCTCGAAATGAATTTGTTAGTTTTTCATGCCTGTCGTTGCCACGCTTTGAATAAAGAATCGTTCGCCGATCAGGAACACGATCACCATCGGAATGGTTGCGAACACGGTACCAGCCATCAGCAGGCCGTAATCTGTCGTATGCTCGGTTTGGAATGCTTTAAGCCCGAGCTGCAGCGTTTTGAGCGCATCGTCATTCAAATAAATCAACGGAGCAAGATAATCGTTCCACATGAAGGTGAACGTAAAAATACCCAGCGTAGAAAGACCCGGCGCGGATAATGGCATCATGATCTTCCAGAAAATTTTCCATTCGCTATAGCCGTCCACCCGTGCAGCTTCATTCAGCTCATTTGGCAGGCCCATAAAAAATTGACGCATCATGAAAATGCCAAATCCGCTAAACAACTGGATCAAAATGTAGCCGGTATGCGTGTTATACAAGCCCAGGCTGCTGACGACCGAAAATTGCGGTACCATAATCGAATGCCACGGCATCATCAGGTTGGTCATGAACAAAATGAAAATTACATTTTTAAACGGAATTTTCAGCTTCGCGAAAGCGTACGCGGACATGGAGCATATAATCACCTGCAATACGGTAATGATGACGGAAAGCTTGAAGGTGTTGAAGAAATATTTCGCGAACGGAATGGCGGTCCACACTTCCTTGTAGTTATCCAAATACAGCGTGTGCGGAATCCAGTTCATCGGGTTTTTGAACAGATCGACGTCCGTTCGCAGCGATGACGAAATCATCCATAAAAACGGAAAAAGAGTTACGATCGAAAAGATCACCAGTACGATTAGGAGTAATCCATAGAAAAGTTTGGACCTTTTTGATTTATTGATAACGTCCAGCATAGGTGCCTCTCCCTCCTCCTAGTAAGTAACCCATTTTTTCTCAAGCTTAAATTGAATCAAGGATATGATCATTATGATCAGGAAGAGAACGGTGGACATGGCTGCCGCGTATCCCATCCGGTAATTCATGAAGGCTTCCTGATAGATTCTGAATACCAGCACGTTGGTCGAGCGTCCCGGACCGCCGTTGGTCATGACGGAAACCAGATCGAACACCTGGAAAGAGTTGATAATGGTCAGGATCAGCACCATGAACAAGGTCGGCGACAAGCTCGGCAGCGTAATGTAGAGAAACTGCTGGAACTTGCTTGCACCGTCAAGCTTGGCCGATTCGTATAAATGTGTCGGAATGCCCTGAATGCCGGCCAGCAGGATGATCATGTAATAGCCGAAGCTTTTCCATACAGCGACCAAAACAATAGCCAGCAGTGCCCATGAAGAGGACATCAGCCATTCCGGAGGATTGGAAATCCCGATCGCCTTCAACATTTGATTGATCGGTCCGGAAATAGGGTTCAGCAGCAGACCCCAAACGATCGCAATCGATACCATCGACGTAATTTGCGGAAAGTAAAACGCCATACGCAAATATTTGCGAAGATGCAGCACATTGTTTAATGCAATCGCCGCTAGCAGAGCGAGCAGCATCGTCAACGGAACGAACAGCAACGTATAAATGAAGTTGTTTTTGAGCGAAATCAGAAAATAATCATCATGAAAGAGCTTCGAATAATTGTCGAAGCCGATGAAATTGGACTTCATGTTAAAGCCGCCGTAATCAGTAAAGCTCATAACAAAGCCGTAAATGAGTGGTATGAAAATAAAGACCGCGAACAAGACAAAGGCCGGAAGGATGAACATCGTCCCCGGAACGTATGACTTGAAGTTGTGCAGACGTTTACTTGCCATCGGAGTAACCTCCCTAAGATGTATTGCCTGATAAAACAACTTCGGCCTCCGTCATGTATAGAAGCGGAAGGCCGAAATGTTGATCTATCCCTACGGTTTAATGACGGATTCGCGCTGCTTCAGAAAATTTTGAATCGAGGCTTTGGAGTCCTGCTCCTGGAACAAGAACAAATCCCGCTGCTCGTTGAATACGCGGCCCACCTCATCGATGTGTTCCACAGGCTGATTCTCGACAACGGTGTTGGCTTCGAAGAAGTAACCGCTCCCCTCGATACCTGTCGCCTGAATAAAGGCTTCCTTCGTTTTATCGCTGGAGTATGCCGGAAGCACGCTGGATTCGGCGATGATCGACTCTCCTTCTTCACCGCTTACGAATTGCGCGAATTTATATGCCGCTTCGGCCTGTTTACTTTTCGGATTCACACCAATGAAGGTGCTCACGCCGCCGACCGTAATTGGATCTTTGGTACCTTCCGGCAATGGAAGGGGTGCCATATCGAACTTCATATCCGTTTTGCCAGCCGCGATATCCGCCTTCAGCATATTCAGCGTCCACTCACCGTTCACCAGCATGGCCACGTTGCCGCTCTCAAACTGCTTGATCCAATCGGTGCTTTCCGCTTTCATTTGCTTGTAGCTCATATGGGAAGCATCCTTATAGTACAAGCGGTCCAAGTAATCGAGCCACTCGGCTACGGGATCCAGGCTGTCATCCAGAATGGTTGCCCCTTTTTGAAGAGCTCCGAGCGGCGCTGTCAGCCAGTCGGCAAAATATCCGCCCCACTGCTTGTCCGCACCGTCACCTTTCGTCAAGCTTTTTGCCAGCTCGGCGTATTCCTCCCAAGTCATTTGCGAAGGATATGGAATACCTGCTTGATCGAAAAGGTCTTTGTTGTAGAACAATGCATATTCCGATGTGCGGTACGGAAGTGCGTAGTATTTGCCTTTGGTCAGCACGCCGGTAATATCCTGGAAGCTGGGGCCGTACGCCCCGACGTCCAGATTCCCCTCTTTGATCCGGTCCGTCAGGTCGAGCAGCTGACCTTTGGAGGAATACAAGCCCAAGCTGGAGGTTCCGTTGATGCTGTAAACATCCATTTTCGAGCCGCCGGACAGATTGTTCATGATTTTCGTGTTGTACTCGTCGGCATCGTTGCTGATCGTGGTCATATGCACTTCAACGTCGCTGTTCTTCGCGTTAAACGCATCAACGACCTTTTTCATATAGTCCTCTTCATCCGTCCAAGTGTAATATTCCAAGACCGCTTTATTGCTTCCGCCCTGATCGCTGGCGCCGTCGCTGCTGCCGGAGCCGCATCCGGTCAAGGCTGCGGTAAGGGCAGCTACCAATAGCAAGCTGATTGAACTTTTCTTTTTATTCATCTGAGCCCTCCTGTTTCTGTGTTATGCTTCTAGTTTAGACCTGTCGGTTGGAGGCTGTAAGGTTGAATTTTTATCCCCTTGAAAACGGAAGAAAACGGACATTGGGGGGCATATTTGGGGGTTATCGGGCCTACTTCACGGTGTACAGGGTTGATAAAACATCAACCTTTACATGAGAGGACAGGTTTTTATAAAATGACTGTATTTATGTATTTGATTCATATTTAGATCATTTTGGGAGAGGGTTGCTTCCATGTTTATTTTCTTGGTGTTTATCCTGTTCATATCTATATCCGTATTTTTCTTGATGCAGAAGAAGTATACGATCGCCACGCTGTTCATGCTGCTGATGGGCTTTTCCTATCTGATCGTGGTGTCATGCATTATTATTTACATGTCCAAAGACGGGTATTATTACAACCGACTGGGACAGTATTTCGGTATTAAGCAAGGTTTACAAAATCAACTGCTGTTTCTGCCGATTTCCCGGATGAACTTGATTCGCATTTTGAACCTGTTCACAATGTTGTTTCTGTACGCCGGGCTGTGTTCATCCATTTATTTCGCCTTTCACGTACAGCTTAAACGTAAACTGGCCCTTCTGGCCGCGCTGGCGGTTCCATGCGTCATGCAGGTGATCGTGTATGATCCGGCTTTTTATACACATATGTATTACTGGTTGTATCCTGACTATATGAGCTCGAAGGCTTTTACCTCAGCTTACGAGACGCTGCATCAGGTTACTTTTGTCGTGAATACCGTGTACATTGCGGCTGGAACGCTGCTCTTGATTTATGCCCTGTACGATGCGCCGAAAGTTCGCCAGATCCGGAGCAATATTTTTATCATACTGATCTCGTATGTGTCCGTGCAGGTAACGTATTACTACATGAATTATTGGGCGCCTGACGTGCTGATCAAGGTCTCTAAAGCCGCACATTTCGTGCGTTATAAGCCTTTGAATCTCGTAGGAAACCCTTCTATTTACACGCTGCTGCCTTATATCGCAGGACTTTGCTTATTGGTCAGCCTGTACAGCATCTATAACTACACGCGCATCCAAAACAGCATAAAAAATCAGGAATCGGTCATTTCCAAAAATATCGACTCCGCCCTCTTGACCTCCCGGGTGTTCAGCCATTATTTGAAGAACGAGCTGCTGGGTATCATGGCGCAGACGGAGATTCTCGAAATGATGTGCGAAAAGTCTCCGGAGGTGCTGGAGGAGATCCGTGTCATAGACCAGCGATGCCATAAGGTGTATGATCGTTTAGATGCGGTGCATCAAAAAACTCTAAAGTCTAAAATCGAGCTGGAACCCGTGATTGTAAACCAGCTGCTGGATAAACTATTGGAGGATATGCAGTCCGAACTGAAGCAAATCGAAGTTCAATACGCGCCGCCAAGCCGGCAGCTTGTGATTATGGCTGACCCTTATTATTTCTCACAAGCCGCCCAGAACATTCTGTCAAATAGCGTGGACGCGCTGGAATTCGTGCCTGACAAGTCCCGAAAGCTATCGATCGAGATCAACGTCAAAAACAAATGGGTCGAGCTGATTATTTCGGACAACGGGGCCGGGATCGCGGAGGAAAACCTGAAGAACATCTTCCAGCCCTTCTATTCCTCCAAGCCTACAGCCACAAATTGGGGCATGGGATTATCCATCTGCCATACCATTATTTCGGCGCATGGTGGTAAAATAAATGCAGAGAGTACACTCGGCGAGGGCAGCTCGTTTCATATCATTATGCCATTGCTGTCGATTGTGAAGAGTTAAAGGAGGTTCAGCATGAGTGCAGATCGGATCAAAGTACTTATCGTGGAGGACGATCCTTTAATTGGTAAGCGCTATCAAATGATACTGTCGAAAGATGAGGATATTGAATGCGTAGGCGTTGCCGCCAGCGGCTATGAAGGAACGATGCTCGCCGCGCTGAACAAGCCGGATATTATCCTGATGGACGTGGAGCTCGAGGATAAGCAGGCCGGGCTCCGGGCGACCGCCGAAATTTTGAATTATATGCCCGAGGTGAAGGTTGTCATGCTGACGGTATGCGAAACCGACGACACCGTCTTTCGCGCATTTGAACTGGGGGCGACGAATTATTTATTAAAAAACATGCCCGCAGGCGCCGTACTGGATGCCGTGAAGGATGCATATTATGATCGGTCCTCCTTACATGCCAACATCGCAGGCAAAATCACGCGCGAATTCAAGAGGATCAAAACGACGGAGGACAGCCTGCTGCATAACTTTACGATCCTCACACAACTGACGCCGACGGAGCTTGAGGTGTTGGAACTGCTGATGAAGGATTACACCCGCCAGGAAATTTGTAAAATGAGACATGTGGAGCAATCCACGCTCAAGACGCAGATCAACAGCATTTTGAGAAAATTCAATAAAAGCAGCGTCCAGGAAATCGTTCCTGTCCTGCGTGAGCTGCATATTCCGCAGATTCTCGCGCAAAGGAAAGGAACGTTACCCGTAGGCTCGAAATAATTCATATTAGGTTCAAATGTTTTTTAAGATCCTGTTTGTATTCTTCGTTCAGTCGCTCGATCAGGTGTGGGAAAAGAAAACTTTGACTCATGGCAGGGAAATATATATCCCTTTTACCTCCACTTTCAGTTTGCTGCTGAGAAAATGTGATCATCAAGAGAAGCCCACGTCCTAAGGACGTGGGCTCAAGCCGTAAATCAGGAAAAAACTGACTTCTCTCTCTTGGAAGCAACTTATCAAATAACATAACGAAGTATACGATTTCTAATTCAAAAACTCCCCTTGGTTAACGGAACCCAAAATACTAGCCGCTGTACGCAAAGAATTAGTCCCTGCCAGACTTGTAACGATGTTATCAATCTGGTCGTACACCTCTCGCGGATTTTTGATCGACTCCAGTATTTTAATCGGTGTATCGACATCGGCAACATTCAAATGGATCGAACCACAACCAAATACACGCTGCCAAAATGGCAGTGCCATGCTCTTATCAAGCACTTTATAAAAATCCAACTCGTCTTCAACCAAATTGAAGAATCCTCGTCTGGTTACCAGTCGTTTTTCGTATACAAAATACTTCGTGAATGAAATGGGCAAGCCGAAAATGGTACATTTTCTTCCTGACCAGATTAAAGCTCCCCGCGTTGCAGATCCTTGATTCGACACTAATCCTGCCTCCCATGTGGTACAAAAGAATATTTTAATTTCTATTACGCAAAAGATTCGATTATGTTTCAGATCACCGGCTCCATGATTCTCCATTCAGAGGAAATCACGGGTTTCCAGTATAAATATTACGTTATTTATGCTTATTGTCAAAGGGGAATGATGCAGGCTCTAAAAACAGAATAAGCCGGCGCCTGTTGAATCTTGGCGACAGCTTATTCCCTGGAACTTTTTCAAATGCAGATGTATCTTATACAGTTTTTTTACTTTAACATCTCTGCCACTTCTTCACTCTTGCGAACCTTGCCAAGCCGAGGAAAGATCGTTTTGCACACATAATCATGCTCTTCCTGCGTGGACGCGGTCATGGCATCTTCCGCAAAAATTTGATGATACCCATGATGGAATGCTTCTCTGGCTGTCGTGTCCACGCCGATGGAAGTCGAGATACCGCATAGCACAATCGTATCGATGCCGCGGCGGCGCAGCTGCAGATCCAGGTCCGTGCCGAAGAATGCTCCCCATTGACGTTTGGTAACGATATGGGCATTGGGAGTGTCGGCTAATTCAGGCACGAGTTGATCCCAACCTTCCGGCAATTGCATCTGACCCATTTTTAAATCCGTATGGGGTTGAAGCGCATCCTTTCCGTCAAGGAATGATACTTTCACCAATACGACGAAAGCGCCCTTCTCCGTAAATGCATCCGCTAATTTGCTTGCATTCCGTACGACCTCATCACTCGTATAAGGAGCGCTCTGACGACCACCTGCTGCGATTCCCTGCTGTAAGTCGATGACCACCAGCGCCGTCTTTTCCGGGTTTAACCGTTCCATTTCATGCGACTTTACCTGTTCCATGTTCATTTCTCCTTCTCATTCCTATTTTTGGCCCAAAGCCTGTTGTTGGTTGTTCAGCTTTTTATACACTTTAAAATAGACCCAAACGGCATTTAACAGCAGCAAAGCACTTGTAATAAAAAACACATCCCGGATGCTGAACCATGCTGCCACCTGTCCGCCCAAGACTGCCCCTCCAAATACGCCTAAATACCCCGCCGACATGTTAAAACCGAACACCCTGCCTGTTAGAGCATTGGGCGTGATCTTTTTGATCAGGATATTGACGGAGGGAACCAGACCAGCTGCAGTTAAACCGAACAAAAATCGCAAGACCATCAGCTGCCACGGATTCTGTACAAAGGCTTGGGGGATGAAAAGGATTCCCGCGGCGATCAAAGCTGCAAAAATCACTTTATGTGCTCCTATCCTATCCGAAAGCTTGCCGAGCCTTGGAGCAGCAATAATGTTCGCCAAGCCTGAAGCCGAGAAGGCCAATCCGGCCAACAAAGCAATATGTCCGCTATGACTGGACAGCTTCGTAATATAGACGGTGATGATCGGCTCTACCGAATATAAGGCGACCGTTAACACAAAAAAAGTCACGAATAGCGTGATCGTCAAGCTTTTTTCGGGTACGGTATGCCATATTTCCTTGATGCTCAGCGTTTTTTTGTTCTCGCGAACGAAGTTTTCCTTTACAAACAACAAGGTCGTGACAAAGGCGATCATCATGAGCAGACCGGTGATAAAAAATGAATTTTGCAAGCCGAAATTTTCCGCTATGAAACCGCCGATCGTCGGTCCAAGCAGCGAACCGGCAATATTCGCCGTTGACAGCGTGCCTAAAGCATAACCCGCATGCTCCTGATCCGTCTGGGTCGCGATCAAAGTCGTACAAGCCGTGCTGTAACCCGTAATCGCGCCTTGCAGCAACCGGAGTCCGATCAACACATATACATTGTGCGCAAAACCCATGCAGCCTACCACAACCGCCATGCCCAGGCTAGCCCTTAACAGCATCGGCTTACGCCCGAACTTATCGGCTGCCTTCCCCCAAATGGGAGAAAATATGGCGGATATGATAAAGGTAATGCCAAAGGCAATACCGGAGAATTGCGCCACGGATTCGGCATTGTTCACACCTAACTGCTGGACATACAGCGGCAAAATCGGAGCAATCTGACTCATGCCCACGCCAGTGACGAACATGCCAAACCAGCACACAATTAAATTTCTTTTCCACATCGGCATTAAAAAAAGACCTCCCTTCTGCTGTATGCAAGAGTCGTTGTACAATAATCATGAACAATAACATCCTCATATTAGCTTGAAGATTGGCCTTATTCCATGCACGATCTTAAATTCCATGGACATTTTTGCTGTAATATTCCGATGGACTGATGCCTTCGTATTTTTTGAAGATCCTGCTGAAATAAAATTCATCCGTAAAACCCAAAGCTTGTGCCACTTCCTTTACTTTCTTATCCCCTTCGATCAGCAGCTCTTTCGATTTATCGATTTTGATCTTATTAAAAAACTCGATGACCGAGTAACCCGTCGTCTCTTTAAACGTTCTGGATAAATACGTCGGAGCCAACTGGACCAAGTCCGATAACTCCGTCAAAGTGATTTTGCCGCTGATATGCAGGTGCATATACTCAATGATTTTCTCTACCTTCAAAGATGTCGCGTCGCTCTGATGCTGCTTTTTTACATACTGAAATATCGCGATCAACAATTGCTGCAGCAAGGTCTTGGACATGAATTCATATGCCGGAAGTTTGACATTCCAGCAATCCACCAGTTTATGAAACAGGTCCAACGCAGGATAAGCATCCTTTAAGGATTGGGCCGGTTGCAAGCCGAGCGAAGGCACTTCGTCTAATACCCCCCATTCCCCTTCCTGCAAGATCACGCGCGCATAACTGAAGTGAACGGTCAAGAAGCTGGCAGGTTGTGCGGGATTCGGTTCGAATGAATGAAACACGCCCGGTCCGATGTAATACAGCATTCCTTCTTGCACCGGATACTTTTTGGAGCCCAGCGTAATGCTGCCGGCCCCGCCGGTCACCAAAATCAGTTCATGATGCGAAAGGGTTCTGGAGAATTTACGCGGGTGCCTTACCGGTTCTTTCATATTCCTGCCGTTGCAATAATGAATGTAGAAAAAAAGTTGGTTGCTGTTCATAAATCCTCCAGGGTTAAGACCAATTTGTTCGAACGAAAAGTACTATCCAAATTATACCCAAATGGCTGTGGAAGCACTGCTATATCACGCAAAACCCGATTGGAGACTCACGCTCCAACCGGGCTGTTTTCAATCTTTTATGGCGATCACGGAAACCTCTTAAAAAGCCCGCGATACATGCAGCAAGTATTCATTCCGGTTGAGCGGATTATCATCGGTTCGCTCTCTTACCGGTACCTTGCCAACGATAGAAGTATAACCGTCCGGTTCAACGACCATGAACCCTTCGCCTTGGGTAAATGCATGCAGGCTTCGTTTGAACCGATCCGTTTCAGCCACGGGAAGGGTACCTGAAATCAAAAATATGTCGTTTTTCAACACGGTATCATGCACCACTGCAGCAATCGCGGACAATTTGAACATCGCAGTACTTATCCATGCTGCCGGAACGGAAAGCTCAAACTGATATATCGGCTCATAAACTGCCGTGCCCGCCAGTGAAAGTGCCTTCATGAGAACAAGCGGAACCAGTTTTCGAAAATCGCCTGCTGTCGTTACTGGACTGCTATAACCTGAATGCGTCAGGGTCACGATGAGATCCGTCACTTCCCATCCGTTCATGCCCTGCTTCAAGGTGTGATATACCGTCTCCTCAATCGCTTTATGAAAGGCAAGCGGCAGCGACCCCAGTTCGACCTCCATGCAGTATGAGACTCCACTCCCGGTCGGGCCGGGCTCGATTCTGAAGCCTACTGTCGCATAAAAAGGATTCTCGGATTCCCAAATGAACTCCACTCCATGACCCGTACCGACCGGCTTTTCCAAACATACCGTTCGGGTCTCCGAGAAACGGACATTCACTCCATACTTCTCGTTCAAGGACGTTTCAATCACTTCTTTTTGAACCTCTCCGAAAATACGGATGTATAGATCCTGATGAAAATCATCTTTCACCACTTGAATTAATGGGTCCTCCTCCGAGAGGCTGATGAGCGATTGGTACAGTAGATGTCCTTTGCCTGTTTCTACGGCTTCAATTCGCGTCTCCATTTGCGGAACCGCAAAATGGAAGTCCTTGATCAAGGGAGATTGTTCTCCCACCACATCTCCGATTCGGGCATCTTCCAGCCCCCATACTTTACACAAATCCCCAGAGATGATTTTCGCAGCAGAAACAGACTTCCCATCCCATAAGGCATGGAGTTTTTTAATTTTGCAAACGCGGGTTTCGAACTCACCCTGGTTGTTTTTCCGCTGCAGCTTCACTTGCTCCCGCATGTTTAAGCTTCCCGAGAACAATCGGACATAAGCGGTCTTTTCGCCTGGCGATTCTTTTTCGATTTTGAATACGACTCCCGATAACCCTTCAGCCTCTGGATGATCATTCACCGGGAGCCATTCAGCCAAGCCTTCGAGCAGACTCGAAACGCCGACTCCCGTTACAGCCGATCCGAAATACATCGGGTACACGTTCCCTTGCTTCACTTGATGCCGGAGGGAAGATTTTACTTGTTCTACCGTTATACGATCTCCGTTGACGTAAGATTCAAGCAATGGATCGTCATGTTCCGCTACGATTTCGATGCATCGTTCCAGAAAGGCGGGATGTGTATTCCAATCAAAGCGATTTTCGGCTACCCTTGCTTGCTTCGTACCTGCATCTGCGACTGAATTCATGGAAAACACGTTTGATGTTAGCTTTTCATGGATTCGCTGCTCCATGACTTGATCGGAAGGCGCGCCGCTGCGATCCATTTTATTCACGAACAAAATCGTCGGAATCCCCATTTTTTTCAGGACGAAAAATAGTATTTTGGTCTGAGCCTGAACACCTTCCACAGCAGACACGACCAGTATGACCCCATCCAATACGCTCAAGGACCGCTGCACTTCTGCGATAAAATCCGCATGGCCCGGCGTATCGATCAGATTCACCTTCAATCCATGGACATGAAAAGATACCACCGAAGCTTTAATCGTGATGCCTCTTTTCCGCTCCAACTCCATCGCATCCATTTGCGTGTTTCCTTGATCCACTCTTCCAAGCTCATCTATGACATTCGTGTCAAACAAGATCCGTTCAGCCAGACTTGTCTTTCCAGCGTCTACATGCGCCAAAATCCCGATATTTATCATTTGCATTCGTTAAAATCCTCTTTTCTCCGTTCATGTTTTTCTCCTTTTGAATGTGTTTGAATTGCCGCATTCCCATCACGCTCCTCATTTTTATTACTCACAGTATATATGGCATTGAAGCTCGGTTTCAATGATCCAGGCAATATAACTTTAAGGATGTTACGTAGAAGGAAGTCTTTTGAATATGAGATTTCTGATTGAAATTCACACAAACAAATCTTTTTTTGAAAATGACCTTCCATGGGAACAGAAATTGCTAGTTAACTATTAGATGGCGCCGAAAACATTACACGGCAAAACTTAAATCCGTTTACAAAGAAAAATACACTTTTATGGAGGGAAAATAGATGACCAGAATCGAACAAGATCGTTTAGGGACACGGAGAGTCCCCTCCCATGCTTACTATGGTATTCAGACGCTGCGAGCCGCAGAGAGATTTCCGATGGCAGCCATGCCTGTTCATGAAGAATGGATTATGGCGATGGCGTGCATCAAAAGAGCTGTTATTCAAGCCCATCTTGATCTGGGCACTCTGCCCCGGACGATCGGAAGATGCATGATCAAAGCGGCGGATGAAATTAAGGATGGAAAGCACTTAGAGGATTTCATTCTGGACTCTATTCAGGCAGGTATCCATGATGCATTAAATACGAATATGAATGAGGTCATAGCCAATCGGGCACTGGAGTTAATGCTGGAGGATAAAGGGAATTACGCATGCATCAATCCGGATCATCATGTAAATTCAGATCAAGACTCGAATGGACTACTAGGGGTATCGTTCCGAATCGCAGCACACCAACTGTCTCATGTCCTGATCAAATCCACCGATCAAATGATAACCAGCCTGCTGGTCAAAGAAAAAGCAATCGATGAATTGCATACATCAGAAAGCGTGTCTTTAAGGCCAGGAACACTCGCTTGGCTCGGGCGCCAATTCGGAAATTCCGCGCGTAATCTGCTGCGGGATATGAAGCATCTCGTCTTGGCAGCCTCTCAGCTGCAAACGGTCTATCTGGGTCTCGCGCTTACCGGCTCTCAGTCAAACGGAAATATTGAATTCGTCGAAAGAACCGCAGACTATTTAAGGGAAACCACCCGCCTTGATATTCTGGTGACTGAAGAAGGTTCCGATATCCCCGGAAGCTTCGAAACCTTAATGGCCCTCTCTTCAGCGATTCTGCAATGCACGAGGGATATCTCGAAATTATGCGGCGATATTCGCCTTGCAGCTGCCGACATCAATGACGAGCTGAATATGCACAGCGGAAGATTGAATGAATGGGGCGAAGTTCTTGCTCAAATCGCTTTTCAGGTCGCCGGTTTGAATCATAGCATACGTCTTGCCGCAGAATCCGGAATACAGGATCATAGAGCAGTGCCGCCCATAATGGCCTATAATGTCATGGAATCCATGCAACTCCTATCCAAGGGTATGGATTCATTTACTCTCATCTTGATAGAAGATAATGAACAACGGATCGTAAACCGTTAAAAAGCGGCTGGGGTACAGATGACTAAATATCGAGAACAAAAGCAAAAGGGACTGCCTTCAGACATCTACGATCTGAAAGCAGTCCCTTGTTTTATATGGTCCGTCTTCGGCTCGAAGAGGATAAAATCTTTAATTCTTCGCGATATTTGGTGACCGTTCGGCGCGAAAGCCGAACTCCTTCCGTAAATAACAGATTCACGATCTTCTGGTCGGAGTATGGACTGGTCTTGTTTTCCGAATCGATCAGTTCTTTAATTCTCGCTTTCACTTTCCGGGAGGATGCGCTGCCTCCATCCGAAGTCGATAGTCCTGCCGAAAAGAAATACTTAAGCGGAAATACGCCGTGTGGGGTCAGGAGAAACTTGTCGTGAACCGCCCGGCTGACAGTCGATTCATGCATATCCAGCCTGGAGGAAATTGTACTCAGCGTCATAGGTATGAGACCTTTAACTCCACCCGTTAGAAACCCCCGCTGCTCCTCCATCATGGCATATATCACCTTCAACAAGGTCATCTTACGCATTTCAATGCTTCGGGAAATCCATAAAGCTGATTTGAGGCAATGATCCACATATGAAACCGCTTCTGCAGATTGTTCCAGCTTAACCCATTCCCGATATTCGTTATTAATCGAAATCCGGGGCGCGCTTGATGGGTGTAAGGAAACCATGAAGTGATCTCCCTGCCCTTCAATGACGGCATCCGGGACAATATATTGCTCTTCGAAAGCACCAATAGCCAATCCGGGGCGTGGATTCAGGCTTCGGATATAACGGGTTGCCGTCATCGCCTGATCCTTGGAGATCTTGAGGTCCGCAACGATTCGTCCCACATTATCATTCCCCAATTCGGACAGATATCTGTTGACAATCTCGTAGGCGAAAGGATCAGCCTCCGGATCTCGCGTGATCTGCAGCAGCAGGCATTCTCGCAAATTCCTGCCACCTATGCCTGCCGGTTCCAGTGATTGCAGTTGATCAAGCGCTTTCAATACAACGGCGTCGGAGACATTCAGTTGAGATCCGATGTCCGCTAAAACGATGTCCAGATAACCGTCATCGCTTAAATTCCCAGCCATGAATGAAGCCGTTTGGTACACCTCCGAAGGGAGCGATAGAAGGCGGAGCTGGCTTTCCAGCTTCGCCTCCATCGTATCCTGCGCCTGCTTCACGTTCCAAAACGGATCTTGAACGACAAGGTTCCCCCGAGCTTTTCTTCTGCGGGAGACTTCAAACTCCATGGTGCTCGCCAGTTCAAGCACAGGATTCTCCAGTGCCTGTTCCTGCAAATACTGCATCAGCTCATAGCCGGATAAAGATAATATATGGATAGACTGCTTCAGTTCAGGAGTGATATTCAGTTTCAAGCGTTGGTCTTGCACCAATTGATAGCCTATCAACGGAAACTCCCCCTTAACATGGGTGTATCAGCCACTATATCGATTACTCTCACTATACTCAATAATCCCCGGAATGAACATCGATCCGACTGTCTAAAAACTTAGAATCGATCGGAAACCAGCTTCGCCTGGGTGAACAGCAGCAGATAATCCCGGCCTCCTGCTTTCGAATCCGTACCCGACATATTGAATCCGCCGAACGGATGCGTACCGACCAAAGCGCCTGTACATTTACGGTTAAAGTACAGGTTGCCTACGAAGAATTCCCTTCTGGCTTTCTCCAAGTTGGCTCCATTACGCGAGATCACCGCGCCGGTTAAGCCGTAATCGGTATTATTGGCGAACTCCAATGCTTCATCGAAAGATCGAGCTTTCGTGAACGCAACGACCGGACCGAATATTTCCTCTTGAGAGATCCGTGCCGTGGAAGGCACATCTGCAAAAATCGTTGGTTCGATGAAAAATCCGTTCGGGTCTCCTGTTCCACCCCCGAGCACCAGGCGACCTTCTTGTTTGCCGATTTCGATGTATTCCTGAATCTTCGCATAGGCTTTCTCGTCAATCACGGGCCCTAAGTTTGCAGACACCTCTGCCGGATTGGTCATGAGCAATCGGCTTGAACGCTCCACAACCTTCTCCAGAACGATGTCGTAAACTTCCTCATGAACAATAACGCGGGAACAAGCCGAGCACTTTTGTCCGGAGAAGCCGAACGCAGATAGCGTAATCGTGTCTGCAGCCATATCCAGATCAGCTTCATTATCAACTACGATCGCATCTTTGCCGCCCATTTCCGCGATGACGCGTTTAATCCACTTTTGACCCGGATTCGTTTTTGCCGCCCGCTCGTTAATCCGCAAACCCACATCGCGCGAGCCCGTAAAGCTGATGAAACGCGTTAGCGGATGATCCACAAGATAATCGCCGACTTGACCCCCTGGACCGGGCAGGTAGTTAACCACACCTGGCGGAAGTCCTACCTCTTCCAGTAAAGCCATGAATTTGGCAGCAATAACAGGAGTTGTACTCGCCGGTTTCAGAACGACCGTATTCCCGGTTACGAGAGCCGCCGTGGTCATGCCGGCCATGATCGCAAGCGGGAAGTTCCACGGCGGAATAACCACTCCTACGCCAAGTGGAATATAATACAGTTCATTCTCTTCCTCCTGACTTACCGTCAAAGGGTGAGGCTGACTGAGCCGCTGCATCTCACGTCCGTAGAATTCGAGGAAATCGATGGCTTCGGCCGTTTCGACGTCTGCTTCTATGCGGGTCTTTCCAGCCTCAAAGGTCATCAATGCAGAGAATTCATGTTTGCGGCGGCGCAGAATCGCTGCGGCTCGGAACAAATATCGTGCGCGTTCGCTCGGATCGGTCCGTTTCCAGGTTTCGAATGTCGCTGCCGCCGTTTGAATCGCCTTTTCAGCAAGCTTCGTGTCAGCTTGCGACACGATCCCGATCGTCTGGGATTGATTCGCCGGATTGATGGAAGCGATCTTCTGGTCCGTCACGATTCTTTCGCCGCCGATGATAAGCGGGTACTCCTTACCGAGTTCAGCCTCTATCTTCTGAAGTGCCGCATCGTACTCCGCATTGTTACGCTCTACCTTAAAGTCAACAAAAACCTCGTTCTTGAATTCTGATCTCATAAATCGAAAACCATCCTCTCTCTCATGATTTGCGTCATTCCACCTGCTTTGTAGTGCTCTTTAGGTAATAAAGCAAAAACCATGCCAACTCCATCGAAGCAAGCGTTGGTACAGATTTTGCTTGAGTAAACAGGGAGCGCGATTTACGACACATTTAACATCTGAAAGGGGAACGACCCATGGACAGTACCGAATTATACCGGAAGGTGCTGCTCTCGATTTCCGGCAATAGGCTGGTCGAGAAGCTGTCGCTTAAATACGGAAAGAAACTGGCAGGCAAATTCATAGCAGGCGATACGCTCGCCGAAGCATTGGCCGAAATCGAAGTTCTGAACGGTAAAGGCATCTTGGTTACCTTGGATCATTTGGGGGAAGGGATCAAACAATTATCGGAAGCCACTGGCTACAAGGAAGAATATATTCGTCTGATGGATGGTATCGCTGAACGAAATGTACGATCGAATGTCTCTTTGAAGCCTACGCAAATGGGTCTTGCGCTCGATCCTGCAGCTTGCTACAGCAACATTCGAGCTGTGGTCAGTCAAGCCAAAAAGCATGGCAACTTCGTACGGATCGATATGGAAGATACTCCTTTCACCCAAGCGACGATCGAAATCGTCCTAAAACTTCATGAGGAAGGGCTCACCAATGTCGGCACGGTCATTCAAGCCTATTTGTTCCGTACGGAAGAAGACGTGAAGCGATTAATGGAAGCAAAAGTAAATCTCCGTTTGGTCAAGGGTGCATACAAAGAGTCAGGAACGGTCGCTTACCAGCAAGTGAGCGAGGTGATCGATAACTACAAAAAAATCATCCGCATGCATTTGGATAGCGGTGTATACACCGCTATCGCTTCCCATGATGACCGCGTGATTCATTGGGTTAAGGATTACGCTGCCAAGAACGGCATCGGCAAAGACGCTTTTGAATTCCAAATGCTGTATGGTTTGCGGATGACCGATCAAGAGAAGTTAGCCAAGGAAGGTTACAACATCCGCTGCTATATGCCCTACGGAACCATGTGGTATCCCTACTATACGCGGCGACTGGCCGAAAAACCCGCGAATTTATGGATGGTCGTCAAAAATATGTTCAAATAGTAGCCATCGGCGGCCGAGAATTATGTCTAAAAAGATTTACACTGAAAATCTGGCTGGTTATAATGACCCTATTAATACATTGTAATCATACTTTGGCATATATAGGGGGCAGCCGAATGAAACATGTATTGCCCAGACTGGAAAATCTGATTCGAACGGATTACAGGATCATCGATCGGGCGGACCTGGAAGCACTCCAAGACAGGCGTTCTCCCGCTGAGGACTTCCCCATATTTTTCGAAAAAGATGCCTGTCGATATGGACTTCTGCTGCGGTCTTCAGACGTTACCAAACCCTTAGATTCTTCACACATGCCGGATGTTCAAACCGTCCAAGCAGAAGATCCGTTGACCGGTATCGCATCGGCCTTTCCCTCCTGTTCATTGGCACTTGTCTTCCGAAACGGCAAGCCGCTTGGATACGTCACGGCGCAGGATATAATAGCGGCAACCGTACAGGCTCACATGTATCTGGAAGCTTATTTCTCAACTGCTTTGGAAGCGCTTAATCCTGATGTCGCAATTACGCTTATTAATGAGGAAGGTCATGTCGCCTTCTGGACGTCCGGTGCTGAGCATATTTTTTCGATTCAAAAAGACGAGATTATCGGGAAACCCGCTTCGGATTTTTTCGCCGTTGACCGGCTGCAATCGCTTAAAACGCTTGAAACCGGCGAGTCCGTTCACAGAATGCAGCACCGGCCGCGTCAGGACATGTTCGTGCTCATTAACTCAAGTCCCGTCATATTAGACGACCGGATCATCGGAGCCGTCGCTGCGGAATCGGATTTAAGCACCCAGATGAGATTGCATCAGGAATTGCTGCAAATGACAAACAAGGTGCATCATCTGCAAAAGGAAGTTGCGATGCTCAGTCCTTCAATCGATCCATTTCAACATATTAAAGGAACAAGTAAGGCAATCAAAAAGAGCATCGACACCATCAAAAAAATCAGCACGACGAAAGCCACGGTTCTCATTCAAGGGGAGAGCGGTACCGGAAAAGAGCTTTTTGCCCAGGCGATTCACAATTCACGCGAACAGAGCAGCTCCCCGTTTCTCGCGATCAATTGCGGTGCAATCCCTGCTGCACTCTTCGAGAGTGAATTGTTCGGCTACGAAAGAGGCGCCTTCTCAGGAGCCGATCCGAAAGGTAAAAAGGGGAAAATCGAACTCGCCAACGGGGGCACGCTTTTTTTGGATGAAATCGGGGAAATGCCTCTGGACATGCAGGTGAAAATGCTGAGGGTTCTTCAAGAGAAAACTTTTTTCTCGGTCGGCGGTACGCAGCTGAAAAAAGCCGATTGCCGAATCATAGCTGCCACCAACCGCGATCTGAAGAAAATGATCGCCGAAGGCATGTTTCGCGAGGATCTTTATTATCGGTTGAACGTCGTATCCATGGATATTCCGCCCTTACGGGAACGCAAAGAAGATATATACGAGCTTACGCAAACCTTTCTGCATGAATTTTCGCTTATTTACGGCCGCCATATCCAGTCCTTCACTCCTGATGTATTCGAGGATCTGCTCCGGTATGATTGGCCCGGCAACATCCGGGAGCTTAGAAATATCATGGAGAGGCTCGTTATCTTCTCCACTGACGGGGAGATTAAGCGCGAATATTTGCCCGCAAACATCTATACAGGGGATCAGACGCCACCAGCTGCCGACAAGGCAGTCCATGATCTGGACATGACAGAAATGGACGGTATGTCATTTCAAACCAAACTCGACGAATTCGAACGAAAGCTTCTGCTGCAAGCATTGGATTCGGCAAAAGGAAATAAGCTCGCGATTGCAAAACAGCTCGGCATTTCCAGGGCAACGTTATATAATAAACTGAAGAGGTTAAATTTGTAAAACCGGACCGAGTGTCTGCTTTATTAGACACTATAAATTAAGAGTCTAAAATTTTATACATTTCTGGCAGAACCCGATGAAGCATATGGTCTTCTGCTTATCCATACACTCGTATATATGTCAGATAGCAAATAAAAAGCTTGGTTGCTTGTTGTAACCATTCTTGAGTCTAAATTGGTTTGGTTTTAAAATTGAAAGTCCATTAGGAGATGGAGCAGGGATGAAGATGCGGTTTACTACGGATATGAAACGTTTCTTGCAAGTTGAAGGTGCAGCCAGAATGCTGTTCACGTTAATTTGCTATGGAATCGGCATGGGAATTTTAGCTCCGATGAACGCCCTTTATATGAGTGAAAGCATTGGACTGTCGAAGGGCGAAGTCGTATCCATCTTCGTTGTCTCCCTGCTGCTCAATATGGGTACGACGATTACGGTCGGGTTGTTAAGCGACAAGCTTCGCAGCAGGAAGAAGCTTGCAATTGCAGCAGCGTCGCTATGCCTGATCGGTTTATTGATTTATATGCGTGCGGAAGGCTATACCCAAGCTCTGATCGGAATGTGTATCGTGAGTGCCCCGTCCGGACTGATTATGGGACAGTTATTCGCATTATCGCGGAATCATTTTTCCAGACTGGCCGGTGATATTGTTGAGATGGCGCAAATTTGGCTGCGGGCAGGATACAGCGTTGGATTTTTTTGCGGTTTGCTGGCTGGAGCTAATTTATACTTGATCGCTACGTTTCAAGGCGTGTTATGGGGCAATTTTGCCGGATATGCCATGCTTGTTATCCTGCTTCTTTTCTATAAGGAACGTTCGGAAGAAAAAAATCAGGCCAGTACCGGAGCAGGTGAGCCCTTCTCCCTTATTATGCTGATTGCGCTGCTGCTGCTTGCATGCGCCGATGCTATACGCGGATTGTACCTGCCTCTTGTCGTCAAGTCGTTATTCGGGAAAGCGGAATACATGTCTTATATTTGGAGTGCCCAGGCCGTATTCGAACTGTTGTTCATGACGATTGCCGGCTATTGGGCGGCCAAATACGGCAGCAGAAAAATCATTCTGCTCGGCGGAGTCGGCGCGTTGATTACCTATTCGGTTTATGCCTTGCATTCGCCTCTGCTCATTTTCTTTCTCATTCAACCGGTCTATTCGTTCTTCGTTTCCATATTGTACGGCGTGGCTATGGGGTACGTTCAACGCATGTTCGTAGGCCGTACCGGATTCGGGTCGAGTTTATATGTATTCATTTCGCTGACGGCATCATTGATCGGATACTTGTTGCCGCTATTCATTGAAGGGTATACACCATCCATCTTTATCATTCCAATGACGCTGGTGCTCATTTCCGTTATGATTATTTCTACGGTCCTGATCCGGGAACGCCGTTCCTCGAAGTCGCTTCAACCCTTGCAATAATCTCCGTTATCCACCGGATCGAGATCTGTTTTCCAGGTTTACTCAAAAATGTTACATACAATGAAAAGGCGACACCGGGATCACACCCTAGTGCCGCCTTTTTTCAATTTCACGCATTGACTTGGACAAGCGGACCTGTCCTAAAAAGTGAATTTGGGATCAAAATCACCTTGGTAAGGCTCATGTTCAACGAATACGGTTATGTCTTTGCCGTCTTTGTCTTTCCCTGTTCTCTTGTACGTAAATTTATGATTATTGAGCTCTGTAATTTCCACGGCGATGCCATACTTGTTCTTTCCAATGGAAGCATGAGCTCTTATTTTATTTTCATGCGTTACATCAAAGTACCCGTAATCACCACGACTTTCGCCCGTTTCAACATTGAAAAACTCATATTTATTCGTCTCGTCATCGAATTTGGCCAGGCTAATAAAGTTGGAATTGTACTCTGTTACATCTTTTCCGTTTTCATCCAATACTTTGGTACCGTGCCAACGGGTGCTGCCTAAGATTTGATCACCATCAACGTCTTTAACGATAGATCCTGTAGTAGACTCCAGTTTCTTGTCCGGATCGGTAAAAGAAAGCTCTTTTTCTTTATATGGAACATGCTCAACGAATACCTCTACATCATTGCCCTTAGCATCTTTTCCCATTCTTTGATACGTAAAAACATCTTTATTTATTTCCGTCATGTCAACTACAGCTTGATAATTCATGGATTCTGAAATCAATATTCTCTTTTTCCCGTCATTCGTAATAAAGAATGTTCCTTTGTCGCCACGGCTTTGACCTGTCTTCGCATCAAAGAATTCATATCTTCCTGATTTCGCATCATATTTAGCTAGACCAATGAAGTTTGAATTCTCTTTTGTTAAGTCGTTATGGTCTTTGTCGTATACTCTTGTACCTTGCCAATCTGTGCTGCTAAGAATATTAGCCATTTCCTGACCCGTCGTGATCTTGGCATTTGGCGAAATAATCGCTTCATATACCGTGTTCAGCAAATAAGCCACTTGACCGCGCGTTACTTTGCCTCCTTCGGCAAAGAACCCTTCCACCCAGGAGCTCACGTCGCGATTCAACGCTTTGGATACGATTTGCACAAGCTCGGCGTCCGATACGGTTCCGCGCGGATCAAACCGCCCGTCTTTGGCTTGCATGATGTCTTGTCCCACTAGTTCGGCAGCGTATTGATAATACCATGCCTGCGGGTTCGCATCCGTCAAGCTTACAGGCACATTCGCTTTGCCCTGAAGATTGAAGGTCTCGACAACCATTTTCGCCAATTCCGCGCGGGTAATTTGATTTTGAATTTCCATAGAACCATCTTCGTAACCTTGCAACACATGTAAATTGACAAGTCCGTTCACTGCCTGTTGGATGTCTTCCGCAGAGAGTTTCGATGCTGCCGCGTCAGCGTGAAGAACATTAAATGGAAGAGCTGCTGCTCCCAGAGATGCGGCCAACATGAGGGCGGCGAGTTTATTAGAGTATTTGTTCATTGTTAGGTCCTCCTTCGATCATTTGCGCATGACCGTGATTTTGTCATACCTTCATGATAAAGGAGACTCCTAAACTCCCAAGAAACCGGGCATTAACAGTTTCGAAACATTTTATTAAAATTTTCTAAATTTCATTATACGGAGAAACGATACCCGGCACCCCAAACCGTTTCAATATACTGAGGATTGGAAGGATCGACTTCCATTTTCTCCCGCAGTTTGCGTACATGCACGGTTACGGTGGCGATATCGCCGCTGGAATCCATGCCCCAGATTCGTTCAAACAGCTCGCTTTTGCTGAACACCCGGTTCGGATGGCTTGCCAAAAACTCCAACAGGCTGAATTCCCGGGTCGTGAAGACTACTTCCTGATTGCGTACATAGACTCTGCGTGCCGCCAAATCGATGACCAAGCCGCGAATATGAATTTCGGACTTTGGCGCAGGCTCATGCTTGCCCAGAAGCCTTTCGTATCTCGTCAAATGTGCTTTGGCTCTGGCGACCAACTCGCTGGGGCTGAAAGGCTTGGTAATGTAATCATCGGCACCCAGGTTAAAGGCGCGGATTTTATCAATTTCCTCATTTTTAGCGGAGACGATCAGAATCGGTACCTCCTTCGCCTGCCTGATCTGGCTGCACAACTCAAATCCGCTCATTCCGGGCAGCTGCAGATCGACAATAATAAGGCCGTAGTCCACATGAAGGGCGAGCTCGAGTCCTTCATTCCCCGTATGGCATAAATCTACGTGAAAACCGTTCAGCTCAAAATAATCCCGCTCCAGCTGGGCAATCGTCGTTTCGTCTTCGATGATGAGAATTCTCGTTGTCATGGATTTGTCGTACCTCCTTGATTCGTTGTCCGTTTCAGGGTGAAGAACATCCTGGTACCCGCACCAAGTTCGCTTTCCACCCAAATGGTTCCACCATGTCCTTCGATGATCTGGCTCGCGATGGCAAGTCCGAGTCCGCTGCCGCCCGTTGAAGAGTTACGCGACTCTTCGGCACGGTAAAACCGTTCGAAAATATGCGGAATTGCATCCGGAGGGATGCCTCGCCCGTTATCCTTGATTTCGATCGTAGCCCATTCCGGCGAAGCCTGAACGGAAACTCGAATGATTTGTTCGTGTTTGTCCATAAAATTCTGGGCGTTTCCGATGATGTTGAGTACGTTGCGCTTTATTTTTTCCCGGTCGGCGATGACCTCGATTCCACGATCCGGACGCTCCCCCCACTCGAGCGAAATGCCCTTCTCCTCCAGAACATCATGCAGTTCGTCAATGCAGTCGTCTAGAAAGCCAATGATATCCACTGGCTCGAACATGAACGGCACTTCCTTCAAATCGAGCTTGGAGTAAAGGAACAGCTCCTCCACAAGTTTCTCCAGATCTACGGCCTTTGAATAAATAATGTTCACGTACTTATCCATTTTCTCCGGCGTATCGGCCACACCGTCACGAATCCCTTCAATGTAGCCTTTGATATTCGTAATGGGCGTGCGCAAATCGTGGGAGATATTCGAGATGAGTTCCTTACGGTTCTCTTCATCCTGCAACCGAAGCTGGACCGATTCATGCAGCCGCATCCGCATGTTTTCGAACGCCTCGTTCAGCTGCCCGATCTCGTCCTTGGAATTCAGATCCAGCGAGAACTGGAGATTCCCCTGCTGGATGTATTCGGCCGAATTTCTCAGCTTGTCCAGCGGTTTGACGACGCTTCGCGTAATCCATCGGAACAGGAGCACGTTCGCAATCACGATAACGCCGATGAGACTAACCACCAGCACAGGCATCAGCCTTCTTGTCACCTCACCAAAAGGACTCCGTTCTCGGATAACGAAGACGCTGCCTTTTTTGCCGTCTGAATAGCGGAAATCGAATTTGGCGTAGGCGTAAAAGCGCTCACCGATGTTGAAGGTGCTGCGGATCTGATTATTATTCAGGTCATAAGAAGGTAAATTCTGTTCCAGCTTGGGCTGGTTAAACGTATGCGACTCAAAAATTTGGCTGTCTTCCCTGCGGACGTAGAGTCCGGCCCGTACGGTTTTCAGCTTGAAATCATAATCCTGCAAAAGCTCGATGTCCTGAAGCTTGTCAGGTTCCTTTTTCGCCAGATACTTCAATTCGAGAAAGATGGATTCCTCTTGTTCGGTCAAAGGGTTGAGCTGATAGTGGACTTTATAAAAATCCCGAAAGCTGTGAATGTCACCCGTTGCCGCGATCGTGAACAAGCTGGCAGTCAAGACAAAAACCAACAGGCTGACGACAAGCATTCCGGTATAGGATAGCAACAGTTTAATCCGGATAGACACATGCTCACTCCTAGTCTTGGAAATAGGCTCTGACCCGGTCAATAAAAGCCTTTGCCGCTTGGCTCAGGTAACGGTCAGAGCGGTAAATGATCGCCATGCTTCGGCTTGGCGCATGATCTTGGATGCGGATGATTCGCAAATCCGGATCATTGATTTGTTGCATCAACAGGCTGGGCTGCACCGTAGCTCCGATGTTGGCCTTCACCAGATTGATAATCGAAGTGGCCGTACTGGTCTCAAGAATCGAATGGAGCTGGAATCCGTGCTTCCGCACAACCTCTTCCACTAAATCGCGGCCGAGATATCCCTCGGGATACATAATGACGGGCAGATCCTTTAATTCCTTCAGCTCAATGCTCTTTCGACTCGCTAACGGATGCTCCGTGGAAACCGTCAATACATAATCCTCACGGCATAAAGGGATGGTAATCAAGCGGTCATTTGGCTCTACATTCACGCCAATGCCGATATCAACTTCGCTGTCCAGCACCTGCTGGAGAATATCGATGGATGAGATCACCATCAATTTCACTTTTGGAAACGCATGATGGAAGTCAATGACAAGCTGCGTAATCCGATAGTCCAAATCGGAGGGCATAATACCCACCCTGATTTTCCCGCCATGAAGATGGCGGAGATCCGCGATCGAATCCTTGACGTTCTGCAGTGTGTCCATAATCGTGGTCGCATTGGTTAACAGCAGCATCCCCGCTTCGGTGAGCGCTATTTTTTTGCCAATCCGGTCAAATAAAGGCATATGAAGCTCATCCTCCAGCGCGCGAATCTGTTGGCTTAGCGTTGGCTGAGATACGCCGATTTTTTCAGCTGCTTTCGTAAAGTGCATCTCTTCGCATACTGCCATAAAATAATGAAGCTGACGGATTTCCAATCGACTCACCAACTTTTCATTAGTAATACTAATGATAATAATAGAAATAATAGGATTGATCAATCGATGGTCTTTCCTTTACACTGGATTTGACCCTCAGACAACGATGATTATGAAAGATGGAGTTGATAATTTAATGCGTTTTATATTTCTTATTATGGCCCTATTTCTTGCTTCACTGAATCTGCGTCCCGTTATCACGTCCGTTTCGCCCTTGCTTGGGACGATTCAAGAGACATTAGGGATGAACGGCTCCACAGCCAGTTTGTTGACCTCCCTGCCTGTACTGTGCATGGGCTTCTTTGCACCGGCGGCGGTTAAATTAAGCAAACGCTGGACCCTTGAACGTACCATTGCCTATTGCTTGATCCTGATTGGCGCTGCTACTGCCGCAAGATATGTCGTGAACACGGCATGGCTGATGCTGGCAACCGCTTTTCTTGCCGGAATGGGAATCGCCATCATCGGTCCGCTGCTATCCGGATTTATCAAGAAGAATTTTTCCAACCCTTCGTCCGTCGTGGGAGTGTATTCCATGGCGATGGTCATAGGCGCTGCCTTGGGATCTGCGCTTTCTGTACCTTTGCAAAATAAACTAAATCATTCCTGGCAGGCCTCCGTCGCCACTTGGTCGGTTTTGGCTGTCATCGCCCTCTTCTTTTGGTGGAGACCCATACAGAAGACAGCGAACACGCCAAGTCCTGGCGCTGCCGGCATTTCATCCGCAGCCGTGAACAACGGATTAAAGCTGCCGTTACGCAATAAACGTGCATGGCTGTTGACCTGTTTTTTCGGCATGATGGCTTTCATGTTTTACTCGATTACTGCATGGCTCCCGCCGATCGTTCAGGAAATGGGCTATGACAAGCGTACGGCAGGCATGATTTTAACTTTATTCACGCTCGTGCAAATACCGGTCAGCTTTCTGCTCCCTATCCTGGTCAGCCGTTTTCAGCACCGGGTAGTCTGGCTGATCGGCTGCTCCGTGATGGAGCTGGTCGGCCTGGTGCTGCTACAAACGTCCGTGACGCCTTGGCTCACCTGCATCTTCCTCGGAATCGGGGCAGGCGGATTGTTCCCCATGGCTTTGATGCTGCCGATCGACGAGGCGACGAATATGGAAGAAGTTAATGCGTTATCCGCAATGACGCAATCCGGCGGTTATATTTTCGCTTCCTTAGGTCCGCTTAGCGTCGGTATGATCCACGATTATACCGGAAACTTTCCTCCTGCGATTCTGGGGTTGACGGTCGTCGTGTTGATCATGATTGTCGTTCAATTCAGAATCGGAAATCGGAAAATGAAGCCTGTTCCCATCCGCGAAAACGAAAAAATCTCCGGCTGATCCAGTGGCTGCGAAATAATATCTGCCATCTCGAAAGAAAAGAGCGAACGGACTTTCCGTTCGCTCTTGTTCATTTCGGGTATCCTCCGTGAAACGATCATGAAGGAACCTCCATTTTATGCACCCGATTTATGCACCCGAATTTTTAAGAATTCGTTCAATTGCTTCGTATCCGCGATTTTGGGCATGCTGCAAAGGCGTAATTCCATCCCGATCAGCGATATGAACGTCGGCACCGTGATCGACCAGCAGCTTCACGATTTTCTGATGTTTCTCTCCGCCGCTTCCCAGAATGACCGCTTCCAACAAAGCCGTCCAATGCAATTGATTGATATGATTGACGTCAATATCGGAGCGGGTAAGCAGTTCTTCGACAACATCGACATGGCCCCGTTCCGAGGCAGGGATCAGCGCCGTTCCCCCGAACCGGTTCGTCAGCTTGGTATTTGCTCCCGCATCAATCGCAAGCTTTACGATATCCAGCATTCCTTCCGCACCGGCATACAAGAGTACGTTATTAAGGTTATGGTCGCGGATATTAATATCCGCACCCTTTTCGATGAGGAGCTTGACCATCTCCGGTTTATGATTGTAAGTCGCAGC
Organism: Paenibacillus dendrobii; assembly: GCF_009807035.1. Lineage (GTDB taxonomy): Bacteria > Bacillota > Bacilli > Paenibacillales > Paenibacillaceae > Paenibacillus_AQ > Paenibacillus_AQ dendrobii. Next base: position 199,666 of record NZ_WUBI01000001.1, on the reverse strand, counting down.
CATGGTGGCTGTTCTGCCGCGATCATCCACTGCATCGATATCCGCTCCGTTCTGAAGCAGTTTTAAGACGCTGTCCAAGTCGCCTTTTTCAGCTGACAAAATCAATGGTTGATTCACCGCTTTCACCCTCTTATCCTTGGATTGCGTTGCATTCGTTGAACTCTGCTGGGATTCTTGAACCATTTGGCAGGAAGTAAGCAAAACAATGCACAGAATGATGATGAGACGAAACATACACATGACTCCTTTTCTTTCTTAAAAACATGCTATCATGTGCGGAGCTATATGAAAAATATTAAAATCATTCGTATTTCTTACGTTTTCCATATAGTAATACGGGACCCTGCTGCAACGATATGTTCTTAAATTCCGGTTGATTGATCCATATTCGCGGAAACGCCGCTTCCCTTCCTTCCGATCCATCTAACCGCCACAATGCTGCTTGCGAGCAGCACGACAGCGCCAAAGAGATATGGTAGATCGATATGGATGTCGAATAGTATCCCGGCGAGCGCCGGACCGAAGATATTGCCAAGACTCATATACGCGTTGCTCATACCGGCCACGAAGCCCTGTTCCTCGCCAGCCTCCTTGGACAGCATCGTATTCAGCGTAGGACGAAGAATGTTGTTGAAGGTAAAGAAGAGCATTGTGACCAGCATGACATACAAGAAATGCCCCGAAAACAATAAAAACACGAGGGATACGGCGGACAGCAGAAGCATGGCGCTGATGACCCGCTTTTCTCCAAAACGGCGCGTGATCCAGTTCGTCAATACGACCTGGTTAAACGTACCCACGAGTGAACACACGGTAATCAGAATCGCGATGTCGCGTGTCGTGAACCCGTAGCCCCGAACGACGAACAGCGGGAAAATCGCCTCGAAGTGCGTGAGGCCGAAGGTCGTGGCGAACACGATCAGCAGCAGAATGAAGTAGCGTGATTTCACCGAAAGCGCCAGCTCCCGAAATACGCTCTTCCGCTCTACCTTCGTTTGCTGGCGTATCCGGCGAATTTGCGGCGACAGCGATTCCGGCAGCATTTTCAAGCTGCACAACATCGCCAGCACACCAATACAAGCAGATGCGTAAAACGGAGCCTTGAGCCCAAGCTCGGCCAGGAATCCGCCGACGCCCGGACCGATAATGAAGCCCGATGACATGGATGCACCGAGCCATGACATCGCCTTGCTGCGCTCTTCATCCGTCGTAATGTCGGCAACGTAAGCCATAATGGCCGGTACCAAGGCAGCAGAACCTACTCCACCAATTAAGCGCGAAACGAATAATAAGGGGAGTCCATTCGCTGCAGCCGCCAGCAGGTTGGAGACTGCAAACAATGCAAGCCCCGTGACGATGATGGGTCTACGCCCGTATTTGTCCGACAAATTGCCAGCCAGGGGCGAAAATAAAAATTGGGTCAGGCCGAAGCACGACACCAAATACCCCGCAGCTTGGCCGCCAGCGCCAAACTCTTTCAACAAATCCGGCAGGATCGGAATGACCAGGCCCGTGCCCAGCATCGCCAGAAACATGTTTAATAACAATAACGGAAACGATGATTTGGATAACATCTGTACTCTCCCTCTGCAGTCAAACCCATAGATAAATCCGTTCATCTACTTCTTACATGCTGCATCTAGTATGCTATCATGGCACTTTTCATATGGAAAATATTTAAAAAGTTATAGAAAAGAATCTATTTCATATACCTCCCAACATTGATTTTTTAGCAACGCAAATAACCCCGCGCCTTTTCTCTCCCTGAATCGAGAGCCGTAGAGAACAGGCGTGGGGTTGATCGCTGGAATATGTATATCCCTTTGGATGGGCGTGGCATATGCCAAAAGCTCTACCCATCCGTAACTATCTTCCAAGGGGCTGACTTAGCCTCTTTTTGCGCGGGTCTGTCATTATTTCTTTTTCAAAATGCCCAGGTATTCGATCCAGGGTCCCACATCCGAGCGGTATCTCTCCGCCATCACCCGCACGATTTGCGACATATGCGTCAAATCATGGACTACCCAAGTGGAGATCAGTTCCCTTATTTTAACGACACCAAAAGCAGGATGCGAACCAGACGCTTCCAAGTCCGAATCGGATTGAACGAATTCCTTTAGCCTGATCAGATTTTGTGCCCGGATGGTTTTGAATTCAAGCAGCTTATCCTCGAAGGTTCTTGCGTTCTTTTGATTCAAATGGGAGTAGCGGTCGAAGGAAGGAAACGGCTTACTTTCGCCTTCCTGAAGAATGAATTCCAGCCTCGGCAGCCAGTTGTTCTTCTCGCCTTCAATGAGGTGTTCGATGACTTCCGAAACATTCCACGTCCCTTCGCCTTCATGGCATGCCAGCCATTCATCGGACAACCCGGAGAGAAAAAATTCCAGGCTTCGCGGCGTGCGCTCCAAAACCTCAATCGCTTCATTCAGATCAAAATTCATATGCCTTCTCCTTTCAGCATCCATTTTCTAAAATATCAAACTATGCGATCTCTCAGCCTACCTATCTATCAACTATCCAATAAGATTATACCGCTTCGTTAAAATATTGGTAAAATCGAACTCTTTACCCGTGCAAGTAGCTCTGCCGCTCTTATTTCCTCAAAAAAAGCAAATCAAAATGTTCAAAAATAATTGCAAAAGGCCTCTCTTTTAAGCACCTTCCGACGCATTTCTTAATATAGTGTACTAGAAAGGCGGGATGTGCATGACTACGATAGACGATCTGGAGAAACGGGCAATTTTTCTGGCAGCAATCTGCGGACAGACCTATGCCCAGTTCGCGAATACGGACGGTTCTTTTGTCATTCCATTGAATTATTCGTTCTGCGACATCATTGATGCGAAATCCATCACCAACGAATGGGAACGATTCGGCTTCATACTGGAGTCTCCGGAAGAGATCATCATCGCATTCCGCGGGACCAGCTCGACGATGGACTGGATTTCCGATGCGATCGCTTCACAAAAAAATTTCAAATATATTAAGGAAGACTGCCTTACGCACCGCGGCTTTACGGACATCTATTCTTCCGCCCGAAATCAACTGATGGCCGCGCTTGCCAAGTTATCTCCCGATAAAACCTTATATGTTACGGGCCATAGTCTCGGCGCTGCGCTTGCGACATTATGCGCCGTTGATATTGCGGCCAATACGGCTTTTCGTTCTCCGATTCTGTTTACGTATGGTTCTCCTAGAGTCGGTGATCCGGCTTTTGTAAATGCTTTTTCAAAATATGTACAAAACAGCTATCGGACCGCTAACTTATTCGACATCGTGACGCATGCCCCACCATCCATTTACAAGCTGCCTAAACGGGATAAAAGGTACTATTACAGCCATGTTCAGAGCTTATCCTCCCAACCTTTCCAGAATGGATCCGTAGGTGGCAATCATGTCATCTCCAGCTATTTCGCCAAGCTCTCCAAGCTTCAGCCGGAATTTACCAAGCAGATGTGTTCGGCGAATCCCGGATTCTGTCCGGGTGATGAGAAGGATATTGCGGAGTAAACAAATCACATCCTAATGATTCTTTTCAAGGCTGCCTCTTTGAGCCACGATGGAAATTCGTTCAGCAGCCGATCGTACAGCTCTTCATCAGAGATCGATTTAAAATCGTTCAAATGCATGAAGTTAGCATTATCCACCACTCTCCCTTCCATCGTATCCAATCTCTTCAGCACTTCGAAGTCTGACTCACCAATACCAACAAACTGCCAGAAGATCGGTTGTACTGCTGCAGCAGTAATGATTTTTCGAATGGCTTTTACCACACCTCCATCGTTGATGAAAATAATAAATGCAGGCAATTCCGAATCCTCTTCGACTGTGTATTTGCGGATGACATCCTCCATGACCGGTACTTCATTATTTCTGCCAAATTTATGGATGGAAGCATTATTCAGAATGTGATCGGTCACATAATGATGAAAATCTTTTTCCGTGACGGAAGGCAGGCGTCTAAACTCGTTATCATAAATCCATACATCCAATGACCCGTTATCGTCAAATTTGCAGGCAACCGCCAAAATTCGCTCCAACACATCCTGCACGGTTCCATTGCGGTATAATCGCTGCATGGAGCCGGAGATGTCAAGCACGATCCCGACCCTCGCCGCAACATCGGTCATTCTTTTCTTCTCCAATGTTATTTGTACAAGCTTTTTCCGCAAATCGATGGGTGAAATCGTAGGAGCTTCCATAGCCATGGAGACAGCTACCTCCGGCTCTTGCGTCGAACCCTCCAGCTCAAGTCCGTAATTGATGCATAGAGCAGCCATTCCTCCTTCAAAACCGCTGCCAATTGCATTCCATTTCCATTCTCCATGATGTCTGTACAATTCTCCGACGACAACGGCAGTCTCAAGCGACAGATCGCTTCCATATTCGAAACGGTAGAGCTCTTCCCCAAGATCCGTATTCACAATCCGAAGATACATGCCAGTAATATCTTTCATTCGATGATCCAGCGCTTCTCCATCATAAATCGTTACGGTAAAAGCAATTTTTGCGATATCATCCGATAACTTTGCGAGAGAAACATGAATAACTTCCTGATCTTCTTTCTTCAATACTACATGCTCTACCGATCCGTTTGGTGCCTGTGGATGCCCATAGAAAATAAAGTCTTCATCCTGTTCACAGCGGTTCCTTGACGATAAAAGGAAAGCTGCCGCATCAATACTCATTGCCTGACTTCCCTGATTCCATCCGAAAAAAAAGCTAATACGGTTCGGCAAGTTTTCTTTGGTTACCATAATTCTCTGCCCTTTCTTCAACTGCATATCAACATCTCCTTATCCGTGCTAATGAGAACTAAACCCATCATGGAGCTATTTTTGTAATATATAACCATTAAATAACGAAGAGTTAGCAAGTACAAGCCTCTTCCCGCAAATAAACCTCCGGTTTCAAAACTGAAATATCCTCTTCATGGATTCGTAACCCAATCACTTGCGGGTTCTACTATGATTTAGAAGAATCACCCCCGTTATGATTGGATAAAGAAAACATGTGGTAAATACATGTTACAAGGAGAGGATACAACATGAACATAAAACAACCGGCCAAAAAAGCCATGATCGCCGTTACGATGGCAGGAGTCGTTGGATTAAGCGCAATTGGAGTGAATCAACTCTTATTTCCTATACATCAGGTGAATGCGGCCGCAGCAGCAAGTGCTAACAACTATGCAGCCGAGCATGCTAAACAAACCTTGAACAGCTTTTACAAGCCAGCCTTGAAAGGACAGTTCCCTGGTGACGTGAGCGGCCTGACCATTGGAAAAAGCACCAAGCAAAATGTCATCAAAGCCATCGGCGAGCCTACCCTGCCTGGCAAAAACGCAAATGCCTTTGACATGTATGGCGCCGAGATGGGCCATCCCGGCTATGCATTCTCTTACAATCAAAACAAGATTCAAGAGATGCGTTATTTCGGAACCAACGTGGAGCGTCAGACCAATATCGGCGGCATAACAATGAAAATGTTAAAGCAGAACTGGTTTGCTCCGAATTCGACGACGACGTTCAAAAACGGCAAATCTACGCAAACCAAACTGACGTACATCCGCGGAGACTACAAATTGGAGTTCATCTTTAACAGCAGCACAAACCTGGATCACATTAATCTATTGGCAAAATAACGCCGTTGAACAAAGGCAGCGATCAGATGATCGCTGCCTTTGTAAGTTGTGAACCCCATTGCATGTCCTCGTCCACGCAAGCATTGTTCATATATAGACCATCCGGCAACTAAAGTATATTTTTGGAAACAAAACCTTCCCCTTCCCGGCAGCGTTATTATACAATAACTCAAAGGGGAGATCTGTTATTCTGAGAACAAATTTGGCCAAAAAGCTCACGCTCTCCACCATTCTGATCATCATCGGTCTGATGCTTGCCGCAGTTGCAATCATCATATTTGCGAAATCCTATTTTTCCGTACATGTATTTCATGTCAACAATCATACGTATAGACAGTCTGCTGAACAAAGTAACATCATCACATATCGCGCAAATTCGGGGCCTTCCATTGCCGTGCACGCTGTGGGTCAAGACCGAAAAGTCATCATTAACAATGAAGAATTCACCATTCATCGCACTTCGGATTCCATCAGCAGCAAATATCAGGTCGTGTACCCTAACGGCAAAAAATATGAGGTTGATGATCAAGACCGCTTCTTGCTGAGTCGTGATGAAAACGGTGAATTCATTCCGGATATATCGATGTACGTCAACAATCAAAGAGTCCTTCAAGATGGAGAGGAACTGTACTTTCCCGGCGAGCTTGTGACTGCTGCATATCCAGAGTATCATTCCAAACGAGGCAGTCTGTTTCTCTTTATCGTATCCATTCTGTTATTGATATACGGCTGGTGCGGATACCGTTTTGAGAAATTTCAAAGATTCCTGTTCTTCATGTCGCTTCGATGGGTCTGGGTGAACGATCCCGAACCAAGCGATTTTTATTATTTTATGAGTAAGGTTGGAGGAGTACTTACCATGATTGGCGCTTTTATTCTTGCCATCTATTCCTTACAGCTTGAACTATTGCAATAATATGAGATGAAAATCCGATAGCTGGACTTTCAAAATATAAAGGGGCTGCCGCTTCAAGCGGTAGCCCCTTTTGAGATCCATTTCATTCTATGCAAATTCTCGGGGATGACGTCTCATGAGCTCTTCCACCGCATCTCCCCGCCCTGTTTGTTTCAATCGTTCGATATACATTGGCAAATGTCCTTTGGCGTGGTACGGACCGCCTTCCTTCATCACGGTCCATAACGGATCTACGTCATGCTTCATCGTCATCATCATATGATCATGCCAATCATTCATCAAATAGACGGCTTCTTTACACAGGTCTGGGCGTTCCTTTGCCAGATTATTCTGCTCATATACATCCTCAGACAGATTAAATAGCATTTCCTTATCGAACAAGTGATACCCGTCATGATAGGTCCGGATATACAGCCAGTCCCCAAACCGAACGCTCCGCTGGCATACATGCGCACATTGCGATACGACCAGGTACTCCCTGCCATTCTCATCGCCGCTGCTTACCGTACTCGCATAACTGATTCCATCCCAGCTTGATGCCGGTTTAACATTCAGAAGATCCGCCATGGTTGGAAGCAGGTCTAAATGGTAATGAAGCTGAGAGTCGCTGATTCCGCGTTGTTTTCCAGGCCATCTGATGATCATCGGAATGCGGCATGTCCCCTGATCTGCCGTCGCATGCTCGCCATAAATACCGAGTTCTCCCATGTTCTCTCCATGATCCGCTGTGATAACAACCACAAGATCATCCATGAGTCCTTTTCGCTCCAGAAGCTGGAAGATGGAGCCGATATGATCATCCATATGGCGGATACCGCAATCATAACCGTCGACCATCGTCCGCAAATCTTCCATTGAACGGATTTCGCCAGGATGACGCGGAAAGTTTGGCGAAGTGTCGCTGTTATACATATTGATTTCGCTTGCGCCATGCGGACCCACTTTTTTCTTGTGAGCTTCAAGTACCTCTTCGGTAATCCATTCGGGAAGAGGTTCATCCTGAAACGGGTTGCCTAACGCATCCGGCGCACGATATGGCGTATGCGGATCCCAATAGTTCACGTACAGCATCCAGTCATCCTGATCAGCGTTACGCTCAATCCAGTCCATAACTACAGGGGTGACCTCTTCAGCCGATTCCAGTCCGGACTTGCCTGTGTTGTAGATTTCATTGAATCCGGCATAAAAGGTCCAAGCAGAATGCCGTTCCCCAAACGGGCTCACCAGCGCCGTTCTCATGCCCGCCCGGCGAAATATCGCCGGAAAGCTCTCCGATGTCAGCTTGTCATGAAAATCCCTGTCGATTCCCTCGTATCTAACATCGGCCGCCGTTCCACCGTGACCGACAACACCGTTATGTATTCCGAACCTGCCTGTCATTAAAGCCGAGCGTGACGGAAAACATGGAGCATCAGAGGTGTAGTAATTGTCAAACCGGATGCCCTCTGCAGCTATTTTATCAATGTTAGGCGAAGTATTCCGATGATAACCATAACACCCCAAATGATCAGGTCTCAAAGAATCCAAATCCAGCATTAAAATCTTCATATCGCTTCAACTTCCCTTCCCACATATTCGGTCCACGTCGGGTCATCTGCTAAATCAAACACGAAGAATGCACACCAGCACTTCATGCAAGAAGAATTATAGGTCACTTTTTCAGAATCATCCATGTACAATTCACTAAAATGATGTACAATTCAACAATGATTTTTTTCGAACGCAGATATAACCTTGAATCGATTTATTGTAAACTTACTTGTGTGATAGGGTTTTATCAAGCAATCTAAGGGCGGGGTGCGGAGAATTGATTCAAATTATGAGTGTAAATTTCGATAAAAACATACCCAGTTGGCGGACAAACTTAGAAGCCATAAATTACAATGTCTTAGTTTTAGTGAGAGAGGGGAAAGTCCGGTATAAGATCAATGGCAAGGAGATCATCGCGGAAAACGGGGATGTTCTCTTCATTCCGAGGTCTACCCGCAGATCCGGTGAAAATTGGTTGGGCGCTCCTCATCAGAAATATACGATTTTGTTCAGCTACGATGCCGGTATCGAAACGGGTATTCCATTCCTGGATCAGAAGCAATTCATACAGTTCAAGACATCCCAGGATCAATATGCTTTTCACCGCTGCGAGAGGTTGTACGAAGAAATCCGGGGCGGAAAAAGCTTTCGCAACATCATTTGCCTTGGCATTTTCCAGGAGCTGCTCGGCATGCTCGCTCGCGAATTGGATAAACCGGATCTGACCCCGAGCAAGCTGAAATATGCGCAAATCATCAAAAACTACTTGCTGGAGCATTATCGGGAGCCTATTGATATCGATCAACTGTCCAAGCTCATATACCGTTCCCCTAATTATGTGACAGCCTTGTTCAGGGAGGTATACGGACATCCCCCTATCCGGTATATGCATCAGCTTCGGATGCTGGAAGCCTGTAACCTGCTGCTGAGTACGGATATGACCATCGCCGGCATAGCGCAGTATTTAGGTTACTATGATACCTCTTATTTTCACCGTGTTTTTAAAAAGCACATTGGGATGGCTCCATCTAATTATTTGCAGCAAGGAGCACAATCCGATATGTCCAAGCTGTTTTAACGTCAGAAGCAGCTTAGGTACGTGAAAGCGGAACATATTCATTCTCCCCAAGATGGGTTTACAACAATAACTAATTATGTTACAGTTTAAATCAAATCCACACTATTCCAAGAAAGGAAGTAGGATTAAATGAAAATCGCGATTATTGGTGCCGGTAATATCGGTGGCAATCTTGCCCGTCGTTTAACGAAACTCGGACACGATGTATCCATCGCCAATTCCAGAGGCCCGCAAACCTTGCAGGAGCTTGCAGCCGAAACGGGTGCGAAACCGAAAGAAGTAACCGACGTAGCCCGGAATGCGGAGCTTGTTATCGTTACGATCCCGCAAAAAAATATTCCAGACCTGCCAGCCGGAGTTCTCGACCACACGGCACCGAATGCAGTCATTATCGATACAGGCAACTATTATCCACAGCAGCGCGACGGGCTTATTGCAGAGATCGAAGCCGGTCTGCCGGAAAGCCGCTGGGTGGAACAGCATTTGAACCGTACGATCATTAAAGCCTTTAACGGGATAGCCGCACAAAGTCTGTTGGAACGCGGATTGCCTTCCGGCAGTCCCGGGCGTCTGGCTCTGCCCGTTGCCGGGGATGATCCGTCAGCCAAACAGATCGTTCTTGCCCTCATCGAAGAGCTCGGATTCGATGCACTGGATGCCGGCGGACTGGAAGAATCCTGGAGGCAGCAGCCAGGAACACCAAGCTATCGCGAACATAACCTGGAGAGCCTGCGCCAAGCCTTATCCGAAGCCAGCCCTGAGCGTAGTGAGGCTTTCAAAGCGTAACGAACGAGGCCATATTTCTTACGGAAATGCATGTTAAAGATCACCATCCGAGTGGATGGTGATCTTTTTTTGTGATACATATGTAATGACATGATCTATAACTGATTCAGCAATTCCGTTGGATCACTGACATCGGTTCGCGTAGAATTGGAAAACTCCGTTGTTCCATTCTCCCCGTTCGTTACTAAGCGATGTATTGCATAATCAACTGCCCAAACATTTGGCAGATATCGAGTCATTGGCCCCGCCATTGATGACCTGCTGAATGGTCTTTAGCATGTGAGCCTGTTCATCGATAATTTTCTGCAAGCGTCTCACTTCCTTTTCGGCCGTAAACAACCTGCTTCCGGAGTGGAATTCAAATCCGGTGATCAGCCAATCAAGGGATACTCGATAAGTATCCGCAAGTTTGGATAACGTGACCAAATCAGGCTCAGTCTGAGCTGTTTCATATAAAAGAAGCGTATCCGTCGGGATTTGTGTCAGCCTGTATACTTCCATTTGCGTCAATTTCCGGTTGATTCGTGCCGACTTTAATCGTTCTCCCATTTCTTCTAGCAGAGTCCTCGCCATGTCAATCACCGCTTTTCTTATTGAAGTTGTTATATGAATATATTCGCCCTTATGCTATATTTTTCCTGTAAAATCTCCAGATTTCTAACATTTTCGCCGAATCATTTCCACATAAAAACCCCGGGCTAATGCCCGAGGAATATTCAGCCTTCCCAGCATGATTTCTTCGCCTATCTACCTCTCTTTATTCCGCTTCACCGAACATAACGCCCACAAACCGCTTGGGATCGGCTAAAAAATCTGCGAATTTTCCTAGATTCGTATACTCTAGATGTTCGCCATCATAGCAGCCTATGCTTTTCTTGGACGGGCTCCACACGATGTACAGTTCGGAATACTGATCCACTTCGGCAGAAAGTCGCAGCAGTTTTTGCCGGCCGACTTTCATCTCTATCGTATCCACCAGTCCCAAAAAATCTACGTACCGCATTTCGTACTCATTTTCCGGTATCTCCACGCGTCTGTGGTCCCCCGAGAGAAAGGTTATCAAGTCAGGCGGAAGCTTATAGCTTTTGAGCGCAAGCATTTTATTGCTGAGATTGTGAAATTCCGGCGGCTCCAATGCCTTCAAGTAAGCTGTCATCGCTTCATTACGGTTGATCGCCGCTATGGAATAAGCGCGCTCTCCGTCTTTTTCGGCAATAGTCACGTCCGCGCCGTGTTCGACCAGATACTTCACCATCGAAAAGTCATTGTTTCTGGCTGCCACGGTAAGCGGCGTAGCCCGGTACGGATATACCATATCCGGTTCATTGTAATTGATATCCACTCCATGCTTCAAAAGATATTCCACCGTCTTCAGATCACGGTCAGAGACCGCCCTACGAAGCGTTTTTCCGCCATACTTGCGAATATCGAGCCCCAATTCATGCACAAGGGCGATGTTCTGTTTATTGCCGTAATACGCCTCATCATAAGCACTGGATTTCACCCGATTCAGACCGTCTAGTTTCGCGCCCTTTTCCACCAAGTATCTGACCGTCGCTTCGTCGCAGTAACGAACCGCCACGAGAAACGCTTGACAGCCTTGATCATTCAGCGGAACGCCGTGCTCGACCAGCAGTTTGACGATCTCCAATTGTCCCGTAACCAAAGCCATATGAAGCGGAGTAAGCTCCGTATATTGGCTAAGCTTGATCGGCTGGCGTATTTTCCAGCCCCCTGCAATGGCCGCTTGAACCGCCTCGCTATTTCCGTCCACGATGTGCTGAGCCATCTCGGGCAGAACCTCAAAATGACCGATACCCTTAAGCTTCACCATCCGTTACTTCCTCCTTCGCATGCAGCATGGATTCCATACCAGCCTCCACCTCTTCTTGATGACTAAGCCATTTTTCCAAATTCTGATCCAGCGTCCCTTGATCATCCATCCCAAGCCATTGATCCGGAATGACCAAATACCGGCCGGCGCTGTTCTGCAGATAACTGAATACGATTTGCGCTTCATCCATTTCATCCCGGCCCACTTCGGCGGAAAAGGCGGACTCGTCCTGCTTGAAATACGCCCACACGAGATTTTTTATTTCCGTCTGCAGCACCTTCAGTTCCTTGCCTGTCACCTGAAATTTCTCGCTGAACAATACCGTGCTCCGTTTGATTAAAAACAGCTTGATGGTTTTGTCCTCCACTCGCTCATAGATCACGATATTGCGGTTTTGTTCGGCAAACCCGATCACTTTTTCCTTCTGCCGGAGATATTGAACCGATTTTAGGCAATCTCTCCATTTGGCCGCTGATTCAAAATCACATCGCTCGGCCGCTTCCGTCATCCGTTTCTCCATTTCTTCCTGCAGCCCCAGATCCGAACCCTCTAACAGTCCGATGAACCGTTCCATGAGCTGATTGTACTCCCGGAGACTGTCTCCCCCAAGGCACATCCCGAGGCATAATCCCAGCGAATAGTTCAAGCACGGCTTGCTGGCACTAGCTGCTGTATGTCCGCAGGCGATTTTGAGGCAATCCTGAATTTCCTGCACCGCTTTTTCAATCGTATGTCGGCTTGCGGTATAGGGGCCGAACATGGCCCGATTGCCTGCTGCCTCCGGAACGTTTGTAGCCTCGATGCGGCGCAGACCCTCCCCCGTTGGAATCATGATATACGTGTAAGCCAGCGGATTTTTCATTTTCCGGTTATACATTGGTTTGTATCGATGAATAAGGCTGCATTCCAGCATGAACGCCTCGAATTCGGTATCCGTTTGAATGATTTCCAAATCCTTCACATGCCTGACGAGCTTTTTGATCTTAGGAGCATGGGATTTATTGTTATAAAAATAAGACTGCACGCGTTTTCTCAGGCTTTTGGACTTGCCGACGTAAATGATTCCTCCTTGGGCATCTTTCATCAGATAAACCCCAGGCGTGAGCGGCAGGTTTTGTACTTTCTCCTGTACCGGCGTCATGAGAGCATCCCGGCGATCCGGTTAATTTGATCGGGGTATTTTTTGGCGATACGCGCCTTGCCAAGATTGGATTTTACGATTCGCCGAATCCTTTGATCCTCTCGGGCAGCATATTTCTCCAGCATCGCAAATCCTTCTACCGGAAGCTTCTCGACAAACAGACTGATTGCATACTCCAGCCCTTTCGACAGTACCCTGTAATCCTCTTGGGTTCCCGGCACCCGCTCTGCGCTTAAATCCTCCATGATGCGGTCCGACGTTACCAGCGCAAAACGTGCCGATTTCTCATCGCCTAACAAAGGCGGATGGGCTAATGCCGCCAAGAAAGCCCGTCTTTCCATCATCGTCGCCTGTTCGAAGGTTTCTTCTATATAAGAGCGCAGGACATTAAAATCTCTCTCCCCGATGTGCTGCATGGCCATGGCTGCTCCTTCTCTCATACGCCAGCGGCGATCATTCATGGCTTCACGAATGCACGTGATTATGTTTTTTTGACGAGATAAATCTACGGCCGAATAACATGCCCCAAGAGCCTGAATCGCGCAAAATGGCAAAAACATCTTCGGGTCGTTATCCCCGGCCTCCACCTCGTCGATAGCCAACCAACGGTTCAGCAGATTCCACGCTTCTTCCGGCATTGGCAAAGACTTGAACTGATCCGCGAAAGCCTCCGCCAGTCCAAGATTGGCCCTCGGACCCGGAAGGTTCGATTCCTGCATAAGCACCTTCTCCAGCAGTTCGTGATTCTTCGTTTCTCCCAACCATTCCCGCATATTCCGCACGGACTCGTCCGCTCTGCTCATGACTCTCGCCTCCTTGCTATGAATAGCCGATTATCTCCAGTGCTCGAAGATATATATTTCACTCAAACATAGATTTAGTTTACTCATTACTAGAAGAGCTTACAAGAAATCCAAGTGCACATCTCACCAAACCCCAAAAAAAGAGGCGGATGATCCCCGCCCCTTTGAACTCATCTTATCTATTTTAACGTTATCATAGATGGTCATCAAAAATCACCATTGAAACAGCATCTTAATGATGAACTTTCGGTGAAGAAGCGAAATAAATGTAGTCCGGCTCTCCCCGCTCCTGAGGAATGGATTCCACGGTCACCTCATCAAAAAACAACTTTAAATATTCCACAAACCGAGGCGAGGCGGTAGCGCTCCAAAAGGATACGATTCCTCCAGGGTTCATAAGCCGGATTACGGCGTAAATTCCTTTTTCCGAGTAGAGTCCGGTATTCGACTCCGAAACCGTCCAATCCGGCCCGTTATCGATATCCAGGCAAACAGCGTCATAAGTATCTTCGGTTTCGTCCATCCATTGTACCAGGTCCGTATGAATGACATGCGTGCGAGGATCGTCAAGTGCATAACCCGAGAGCGGCGCCAAATGCTTGCGGTTCCATTGAATAATCACTTCCTCAATCTCGACGACATCGACCTTCACAACCCTTGGATCAGATAGCGCTTCTTCCAGCGAAAAACCGACCCCCAGGCCTCCGATCAGCACCCTGTGCGGACACCTGCATCGTTCCAAAGCACTGCTCACAAGCAGTCGCTCCGACTCCCCGTTATATGTAGCCATTAAAAACGTGCCATTATAGATGATTTCATAATGGTCTTCTCTTTTTTGCAGTTGAATGTCGCCCCGGTCCGTGTGCGTCCGTTCAATGATTTCCGGTGTGTAGTTCATGGTTCCTACCTCCTGTTCTGGTCATAGACTTTACACTATATCATCTGAATCACTCTCTATTATAACCCTTCACGGCGGTGATAGCCCTCTTAGCTGCATAAAGTCATCCAAAAACCGGAAATCTGCTTCAATGATGCACTTCGTATTGTCTGTTATGAATGAATTTTGTATGGAGATTCTTCAAGGACTCGCCTTATTCGCTATATTTGTTCTTTAATCCATATAGCTGCGTCCCATACATTGTTTGCTATATAATCTGGCGCAGTCTCCGACCATGAATCCCTGAATTTACCCAAAGCTCCTTCCCCCCACCCCGTTCTTACAAGTATCTTCGTTGCCCCGACAGCCGCTCCGGCCAACATATCCGTTGAACCTACATCACCAATCACGATGCATTTAGTTAAATCTAGTTCATGCTCTCTTGCCGCTCTTAGTAGCATACCTGGTGCTGGCTTATGACAATCACAGTGATGATCGGGTTCATGAGGACATATATATGCATCATCAAAACCCAATTGGGCAAATTCCTGAATGAAATCATCTGCCTGCGCTTCGCCACGCGAAATTCTATGTTGGTTTGTGAATGCGAATAGCCTAAGGCCGATGGATTTCAATAAACTTATTGCTTCTAACGAAAAAGGATACGGGGTAAAATCCTTCGGATGAATAAAGTGACCCGTTCCTCCGATCGTACCGTCCCGATCCATAAAAACGGCTTGATACTTCATAACCCAACCTCCATGAGTAGTGTTTAAAAGATCTCTAAATCCAATTTCTCTATAACTCATACAGCCCCCTCTATTTGCCTATTATTCCTAATCGGTAAAAAGCACTCCTGATCGCTGCCGATTTTTATTATGTCGCTTGCAATGTCGGCATACTTACTCGCATCTTCATACAAAAGGAACGCTCGTGATGAGCGTTCCTCTACATGTTTACTTGGACGGGACTACATTATATCCCACCGTCTCCGCAGCATTTCCTGCCAAATCAGTTGCCGTGACTTCAATCCGGTTCATACCCGGATGTAAGTCGATATCTGTGCTGAACGTTAGGTCAGCCTCTACGTCAGCTTGTATTCCATTCACGAAAACAACTCCTGGCTCGCTGATCTTACCCGTCACATGCAGCTTTTCTTTTCCAACATTATAGTGGTTGCCTGTGAATTTCCCCGGTACGTCCAGCACGATGATCGGCGGTGTCGTATCGGACACAGTAATTTGGACGGAAGCTGTGAAAGAACCATCGAATGTCGTAGCCGTAATCACCGTGGTGCCTGGACTCTTTGGTGTTATCTCGCCGCTGTCGCTTACCTCCGCTACGCCCTTGTCACTGGATTTCCAGTATATAGATTTATCTTCTGCCTCCTCCGGCGTGACCACCGCCGTTAGTTGCGCTAATTCGCCTTCCGCCAATGTCATTTTTTCCGGCGATATACTTATGCCGGTTACATGCGGCTTATCCGTCTTGGCGGATGCCACATCCGAAGGGACGGATTCACCGGCCGAATTGATTGCCTTAACGAAGTAAAAGTATTCCGTTGAGGCAGGGAGACCGGTATCGGTATACGTCGTATGAGACGAAGGCACCTCAGAATTCAATTTTACATATTCGCCATCTGCTGTATTCGACCGATAGATATTGTACCCGTCCGCCTTCCCCACGGCATTCCAGTTCAATTCGATACCGTTGTCTCCTGTCGCCTTCGCCCGCAGGTTCCCCGGAGATGCAGGAGCAGTACCTGTCTGAACGGGTTCCCCATACACCTTGAATTCATAGCTGGATGCGCTTCCTCCGCTGTAGTTGGAACCCGTTATTGTCACTCGTACATAGCGATACGTTGCATCAAAGGTATCCGTCGTCAAGCCCTGCGTCGTGTTGTTCGTCCTGTCCAGGATGGTCGTATACGTCACGTCGTCGTTGCTGCCTTCTATTTTGTATTGATAGTATCTTGGATAGCTCGCGCTGTTGTACCAGTAACTCTCGAGTTTGGTCATATTCATGGTGCTGCCCAGATCAACCTTCCACCACTGCGGGTAGGAATTCGTGACGGCCGCCCAACGCGTGCCGGCGTTCCCGTCGTTCGCATTACCTATATCGTTGCCTGTTTGGAATGAGCTGGCGGTCGCTGTCTTGCCATCCGATATGACGCCCGACAACGTCGTCGCACTAATCGGCAAGCTCCATTGACTCGAATGCGAGTTGTTATTGGCTCTTACTTGATACGTATGAGTCGAGCTCGCCGCGAGTCCGGTATGCGCGTAAGGACTGATTGCTCCGCTGGTCAGCACCCCGTCCACGATCAGATCATAGCTTGTTGCTCCATCAGCGTCGTTCCAAGTGACATCGATATGGGATTGGCCCTCTGCTGTTGCGGTCAATCCGGTCGGCGCGGCCGGCAATCCCGGATTTGCTGCGGACGGCGTAATCATCATTACCTGAGATTCTCCGGCTCCGAAATCGATCCCATGGATGGACGCATGACCCGATGCGAATTCAACGGCACGGTCGCTCGCCCGGTTAACCAGCCTGTACTTCGTGATCCCGGTTAAGCTCGTATTCGTGGCGGCGGCTATATCCGATGCCGAAGAATCGGAGGTTACATAAGCCGGGGTCGCGTTGCCAACCGGAAGAAGATACCATTGATCGCTCCCAACTGCGGCCCCGTTCCCTCCGTTGCCGTTCGGATCTGCATTCGGGTCCGCGGAACCGGTAGAGACGGATGCGCCCATTGCGCGCGTCTCCGCTGGCGTCGATCCGGATACCTTCAGATATTTCCCCGTCTCCATGTTCTGCAAACGATAGAAGCCGCTGTTCTTCGAAGGATCGAAATCGTCCGGTACGGGAACGAATTGCCACTGATCGGCCGCGCCGTCCTCAAGCGCATTGCCTCCAATCGAGATCTTATAAGAGGAAAGAGGGGATATGTCCGCTCCATCCTTGTCTTTCGGAGGACTGTAAGAAGAATAGTAGGTGTGGCTTGCATCAGGTTCCGATAAGGAATAGTTGATTTGCTTGCCGGACAAATCGGAGATCGTCCGGAATGAATAGCCGCTGACTTGTTGGTTGGTCAAGCTTCCCGTATCGATCTGGGACAAATAACTCCCGACTGCAGCCGGCAGTTTGCCGACGATTCGGAAGGTGTCAGGCGCACCCAAATCATCAGTTTCGTACACGTAGCCGTCATAACCGACAGAACGGTACTTCCCGCTGTACACGTTATAAGAGAACGCATTCTCATACTGCGTATTGACTGGGACGAAAAGCCTTTCGGTCGTTGCATTTTTGAAAATCGGGTTACCTGCACTGACTTTGACCGAAGTCGCATAACCGGTCGAATTGTTCTCTTGTTTGATCCATACTGCGCCGCTCTCAATATATACCGTTATTGCTGCATCCAGAGCGGGATCGGAGTACGTAACGGAAGGAATACTCCCGCTAGGTCCGACGATCGTTCCGTTTACCGTATTCGCCGTATACGTGCTCCCTGCCGTATCCTTGAAGGTGAAATCTCCTCCGCTTGGAATTTTCGTATAGCCGATATTCAGAGGAGAGTTGTCCATCCCTATGCCTGTCAGCTTCAGGTTATCCGTTTCGGGGGTATAGTTGACGGTGAGGTTATGATCGCTGCCGGCACCCATTGGACTTCCGATCCAACCGGCGTAGCCCTTTAGCGCAGAACGGGTCCATGTCCCGTTATACCATACGTCCCACGAGCCCTCGGCCATCTTCGCGCTGATTGGGGACCGGGCGAGGCTGAAGAAAGTGAGGACATTGCTGTAGCCCGTTTTCCAATTGATATGGTTGTTGTATAAAACGTAGAAGTAGCCGTTGACGTTATCCACGAATAATCGGGTTCCGGCCACGCCGTACGACCATGTCGTGCCGGGGAAGTTGCTGGCGGTAACTGCTTCTTCGCTGTCGTTCCAAGGGGAGGTCGCCACTTGACCGATCAGGTTCCATGTTGCCCCCTTATCTGTCGAATACATGGATAGAATGCGGTTGTTATGAATGCCCGTTGCGATTCTCTGGTTGTTCGTCGGGTTGCCGGAAGCAAACGGATTGAACTGATACTCGTCATTGGTGAGGGAGTACCAGTAACCGGTATCCGGATCGATCCAGATGCCGATTCCGTCGTTATGATCGTCTTGATAGGGAGTCGGAATGCCGTATGCTTCATCGATTTTGTAATTGATGGTCCCCGGTCGATTCCAGTATGAATTATATGTCACTGGGGTACCCCAATTCGTGTTCAGCTTGCCCAGGTCCGTATTGGTGTTATATTTGATCCACGATCCTCCATTATCCGCCTGCTCATAGTTAGAAACGGAGTACATCCAATGAAACTCCCCGTCCTGATCAACGAACGCGGTTCCGGCGATATCGGCCGTGCCGGAGGAAAGGCTGGGGACGGCGTGCTGGACAAATGTCGGGAACTTTTCCGCGGCTGCGCTGGCCGAGTGAACGCCGAATGGGACCGTACCTGCAGACAAGACGAGTGCAAGGATGATCCCTGATACCGCAAGCTTTGTTGTTTTCCTTCTTTCACGCATAAGATAACCTCCTATACTAGGAATCATGAACATAGCCTCCCGTTCCCGGGAGACTCCCTCCCTCACCTCCCTTTGCACCTCCCTCTCGTTGTCATTCAGCCCCTGAAATGCGACAAATGAATGGGCAAGAACTGATAACAGAACCATCGAGGAAGCTTTTTCTTTCCGAATCCTTTCTTGTTCCTCTTGATAAGGTTGACAGTTCGAAGATCCCATACACTCTCCTGGAAAGAGCCTGATTTTATGTACCAACCTATCGGTTCCAGTCTAGAGCGAAGCAAGCGGCTACGTATACTTTCTCTTTTTCACATGCGTAGTACATTTATAAGAAAAGCTGCCGCGATTAAAAATCGTCGATCAGATCTTAAAAACCGTCGACGGTTTACGAAATCAAAAAGAGGGCAGTTTTCACCGCCCTCTTTTGGTTTCGAACATCACCTTCGGATTCTTTCTCCTTCTGCACCACCAGTTTGACAATAATTGCGTCCCTCCGGTCAGCTGAACAGAAAATCAGGAGCCGGGAATGAATGGACGCAAAACGATGGCTTTCTATGCCATTCTAAATGGTATAGTCAGTACTTCCTTGCATAGTTCGCGACAGAACCTTCACGATGCTATGTCTCATTCATCTTGGTATTCAGCCTCTTGGCTAACTCCGCCAAATCCTGTCCTTTAAGAGCCCCCTCCACCAACTGTGGTAGAAGCGCGGGCGTACAAGCGAAACTTGGAGTACCGTCCTTGGAAAAGGCCTTGGCCAACTGCTCATCGTAGAAGGGTTTTCCTTCATCGGATAAAGCCAGCAGGCAAAGCGTCTTAACGCCCGATTCCTTCATTTCTCGCATGCGGCGGATCAATCGTGACTGGTTACCGCCTTCATACAGGTCGGAGATGAGAATGAACAGCGTTTTTTTCGGCTCCTGAATAAACTGCTCGCAATAGGCTACGGATTTATCGATGTTCGTACCGCCGCCGAGTTGAATGCCGAACAGCATATCCACAGGATCATTCGCGCATTGTTCCGTCAAATCAACCACTTCGGTATCAAACACAACCACACGGGTGTCCAGCGCAGGAATGCTGGCGAAAATAGATCCGATGACGGAAGCCCAGATAACCGATTCCGCCATGGAGCCGCTTTGATCGATATCCACGATCACGGTCCATTCCTTATTCCGTTTGGCTCGGTCAAAGAAGTAGAACTTTTCGGGAATCATCCTCTGCAGAGAGGCATCGTAATGCTTAAGGTTCTTTTGAATCGTTCGCTTCCAGTCTATGCCGCTTAAGGAGGACAGCGGCGTATGTTGTCTTCGGTTCAGAGCGCCGGTAACCGCCCTTTGGATATCCTGCTCCATCCGTTGGATTAATTCATCCACGACGGCCTGCACAAGCAAACGTGCGGTATCTTTTGTCTTCTCAGGTATTTTCCCTTTCAGCGACAGCAGCGTTCCCACCAGCTGAATATCCGGTTTAACGCTTGCGAGAACCTCCGGCTCAAACAAGAGCTGCTTCCAGCCTTTTCGCTCCATCGCATCATTCTGAATCACGGATACAACATCCTCAGGGAAAAAGGCACGTACATCCCCGAGCCATTGGGCAAGCCGGGGGGTGGATTTACCTTGCCCTGCGCTGCGGGGTTTCGCGCCTGGAGCGGACCCGCCGCTTTCATCCGTGCCGTCCGTCTGATCATAAATCGCTGCCAGCGCGCGGTCCATTATGATCTCATCGCTGGTCAGCTCCACATGTTCGCCGCCGCTGTATCGGTTCAGTTCCTCTTCGGCAGCTGTCCCCAGAATGAGACGCCAACGGGATAATGCCTGATGATCTGCCATTTTCCCCATATCTAAAAGTCCTCAAAATCAAAATCATTCAATTCATTTAACATCTGTGCCTCTTCCTCCCTCAAGTCATCCATGAGTATTTCAGCGACCTGCTCCGTGTCAGCACCCCACAACTCGCCGAGCAGCTCGGCAACCATCGTTTTCTCTTTCGGGCTAAAAACGCTAAATGCACGCCGCAAAAACACAAGCGCACGCAAAAACTCTTCGTCCTCGAGTGTACAAATATATTCGTTCAGCTGTTCCCACAAGCTCATTCGCGATATAAGGGCATAACGGTTACGCATCGCCAGTCCCTCAAACCAGCCTGCACCAAGATCTGCCGATATGCCTGGGGATAACCGGCGGGATACCTCGGCAGCACATTGTTCTGCCGAGATGTCGCCCCGCTCCAGCAAAATCGCACAGGCAAGTCCCGATAGGCGTGGATGGGCATCATCCCGGTCGGATAAACGGCCCAGTTCTTGAATCCACAGCGGCTCATCAACCTCTTCGCTATGTTCCGATGCAATATGGTTCAATTCATTGATCGCCGCCGCCATGGCCTGTGCCACTTCATCATTGCATTGACTGGCATCAAATAAAAACAAACAAGCACGCATAAACAGTTGCTGGAGCAGGGGAAGAAGAGGCTGCGTATTCATGCTGCGGATACCGCCGAACCGGATGAGCTCGGACAGTTTTCTCGCTGCTGCCGCGATCTGCACGACATCCTGACTCTCGACCGCAAGCCTCTGCAAGGTCTTCCGTCCAGCTTCCATTTGATGGATCATTCCGCATTCATACGCGATGGTAATAAGCGCAGAAGCCTCTTTGATGGTTACGCAATTCTCGAGTCGCTGCTGCAGGACAAACCCTGCTGCGGTTTCCACGGTCTCGCCGAGGAGCGTGGATTCAACGACCTCAATCTCCACTTCCGGAGTCCACTGGATAACCCAGTGCTCCGCCCAGGCAGCCTGATCCTGTGATTTGCCGTTCTCTTTGACAAAATGAATCCCCAGCAGCTTCAAGCGGTGGAACCAGGTTGATCGGTTTAGGTCCAGATAAGCTGCTTCTTCCGAAGACACCCTGCGGTTCTCGCGCAGATCCAGGACCAGGTCGCTTGCAACAGCCGTTTTGTATTTTTCAAGCTTCAGCCGCTTCATTTGGCGATTCATATCCTCCTGAATCGGCGTCTGGCTGACACCCTCCGCCAATGCTCCGATCGCCGTCCCGACCTCTATTCTTGCCAATGATTCGGCAATGACGGAGAGATCTCCCCGGCCAAGGAGCGTTTTGGCTGCATCCCTTAGATCCCTGAGCGTTGGAGCCATACCCTCATGAAGTGCTGCCAGGGATTCAGCCAGGCGTACAGCTTCTATGACCTCAGCCGTCGAGCGGTGCGTACCGCCTTTTCTTAAATCGCCTGCCACCGAAGACAGATAATGATGCGGCAATTCCCCGAGCGTTCCTTGAAGCATATGTCCCCACATCAATTCAAAATAATACGGAGCTATATTGCCGGCTCCATATCCGGAAAGCGAAGAGAGTTTCAAGTAGGAATAAGGCATGAGTGTCCGTTTCGTCTTGCGGGAAGGCAGCTGTTTCAATTCATCATCGGACATGGGAGCTGAAAGATCGGTTAGAGCAGAAGCATGATATGCCCCGCAAACCACCACAATTTTCTCCGGCTGATGGCCTGCCGCGATGGTTTCAGCAATTTGTCGGCACATATATGCTTCGCGTACCGCGTTATAAGCATATTGCAGCTTTTGACTCTTTCGCTCTTGCTCCTCTGTTAGCTCCCGCATTTGACTCGAATACGCCAATATCGTCTGACGATAAGCATCCGGACTCAGGTTATGCTCAAAGCCTCGTTCCCAAAATGTATCGTAATCAGCCTCTCCTGATATTTCTGCGATCCTGTTGTATATTGAACCGCCGTCTCTGCCGAATTCATCCGGGATGCTTTGCTCCTCATTCCCATCGTCTTCATCATTCTTGCCATCACTCTTTTCCGATGTTTCATGTTCGATATCTTCATCAGTTTCTAAATCACCGTAACCGTCTCCCGCATCAATGCCGCGGATATCTTGTAAACAAACCGCTGATGATGAAGGTAAATCGATAAAGGCACAGTAAGCTCCATGCTGACGGGCCCAATGCATTGCCTGATATTCCGGAGAATACACGGCAAATGGCCAGAGAACGGTGCGGACCGGCAGTTCCTCTGTAAATGCGAGAATCGCAACCGGAGGTTTCGTTGAGCTATTCGTTAAATGCATGATTTCTGACGTTGCGTCCGAGGGTCCTTCGATCAAGACGGCCGTAGGCTGCACCTGTTCCAAATATTCCGCGATATGATAAGCTCCTGCCGGTGACAGGTGCCGGACGCCAAATACATGCACACCAGCGCCTCGCGCCGCTTTCATTGATTCATCTCCTTGCAGGCCGTATACAGACCGCGCCAGCCGGCTCCTCGTTTCTTCATGACGTTATCCAAGTATTCCTTCCATACGAGACGATCTTTGTCGTCATCCTTTACGATGGCCCCCTGCAAACCCGCTGCCAGATCTTCATCCGTCATCTCCCCATTGCCAAAACTTGCCGCCAGCGCCATGCTATTCGTAAGCAGCGAAATGGCTTCCGCCGTGGAGATCACGCCTGCCGGAGATTTGACCTTTTCCTTCTTATCGAGGGTCATGCCGCTGCGCAGTTCCCTGAATATGGTCACGACCTTTTGTAGAGCTTCGTCTGCAGGTACCGCAGCCTGCAAATCGTAAGAGGCCGCGATCTCGGCAACCCGCTTTTTCACAATTTCCACTTCGGTCTCAAGGTCCGCAGGTGCGGGCAGCACAATAATATTAAATCGGCGCTTCAGTGCCGTCGACATTTCATTCACACCGCGGTCGCGGGTATTGGCCGTGGCAATAATGCTGAAACCTTTGCGGGCGTTCATCTCCTTACCGAGCTCCGGTACGGATATCGTCTTTTCCGATAATATGGATATCAAGGCATCCTGCACCTCGGAAGCGCAGCGGGATATTTCCTCAAACCGCGCAATTCCTCCGGCTTCCATGGCGCGCATCACCGGACTTTTCACGAGTGCCTCTGGCGTAGGTCCTTGCGCCAACAGCATGGCGTAGTTCCAAGAGTAGCGCACCTGCTCTTCCGTCGTTCCTGCCGTTCCCTGCACAACCAGTCCGGAATTGCCATATATGGCCGCAGCCAGATTTTCGGACAGCCAGGATTTAGCCGTTCCCGGTTCACCAATGAGCAATAGCGCCCGATCCGTCACAAGCGTAGCGATGGCCATTTCAACAATGCGCGGATTGCCGATATATTTCGGGGTAATGACCTGTTTGCCCGCCATGCCACCGACGATAAATTTCAATACCGATTTGGGGGACATTTGCCACCCGGCTGGAATTTTGCCCTCATCCTCACGAATTAACGCACTTATCTCCTCTTCGTATAACAGCTCGGACGGTCTCCGCATGATATCCTGCATGGTTTGTTCCGTACTCATCGGGGTAACACTCCTTTATGATTGAATGGATGACTCCATGTTCTTTAAAATGTATTCCAGTTGTTCCTCTGCACTCGATTTGAATTTAGGCAGTACAGCCCGAATACGCTCAGCATAACTTGCCGGGAGGCAACATAACTGCTCAAATAAAAACGGTTCGATTTCATGGCATTCAGTATTTCGTTCATCTTCCAGTGCACGAACGAGCGCCTCATGCAGCTGATTCCCAGCAACGCCAGCACGAACCAGTCCCATCACTGCCAAATTGGCAAAACGGTTGCGGAATTCCGGAGAGTTTCGCAGCTTGCCCAGCAAATAAGATACGGCCTCCGCATGTCCCGGACGCGCAAATGCGCCGACCAGCGCCAAGTGATCCAGCTCGAGAACATGGTCGAGCCACCGATGATCCCAGTTTGCGATGATCTCATGCTGCGGCAGCATCTCTACATGGTAGGTATAGCCTGTTTTTTCTTCATAGGTCCAGACCTGCTTGTATGCTTGATATCTTCGGAGTACGACCATCTCCTCCATCGTATCCAGAAGCTGTTTGCAGTAATTGGCGCTTCGGCTGACCGCCGAAGCATGTTTGCGATCCGACAGAATTTTGGCATATTCCTCGTATAATCTCTCGGGAGACAAAAGGGGCTGTGCTTTAATAAATATCTCGCGCGCGTAGGAGCTGGTTCCGGCATACTTCTTCAAATCCATTTCCACAGCCCCCACCATGAGACTCCAACCCTCTTCGGATTCGGTTTTTTTCATGTACTGCATCGCTTCATTGGCCAAAAATGTCCAGCCTAGTTTAAACATATACAATTTGTAATTCCGCAGAACATTCAGATATAGTTTCTCGAGTTCCGGATTCTCTTTCTGATTTAACGCCCATAGGTAACGCTTGACCTGCGTCCAGATCTCTTCTGTCTTGGGCTTGTTTTCGATGACCTCGGGAAGCGAATGCAATAGTTCCGCGAAATCCCCGGTAAGCCATCCCGTAAGCAGCGGGGATGCACAGCGGGATAGCGAAGAATTCACGATTTCACCGTCTTTGCCTTTGAACGCTTCGTATAATCGTTCCGCCGCGCTTTCCCATCCGCTGTCCGCAAGCGCATGGTAAGCAGCTTCACGAATCCCCTTCTTTTTATCCCGGCTAAAGTCCAGCAGGGCTTGCTCATACTCCGGATGCCCTGCGAGCAGCCGAATCGCGGTGATGCGTACCTCATCCGATCCCGATAGGGCAGCCTCGAATACCACGCCGAAGACCCCTTGTCCTCCGCTCTTCGCGATGACGTTCAGCTTGCGTGATTCGAGCTTCCCCCCTGCGGGCTGAAAGCTCTCCAGCAGATGGGGGACAATTGCCGGTCCGTATGAAGGCAAAATATCCGTCATCGCGAACTCCGCAATGTCCACATATGGGTCGTTCAAGGCTTCCACGGCGAGCGGAAACAGTCTCAAATCACGGAATATTCCTTCCCGGAAAGCTTCCAGAATTACTTCATGACGTCCGCTTCCACGTGTCGTTAGCGCAGTTCGGACCGCAGATAGCTTGCGATAAGACAAACGGGTTGGAAGTGGCAGTGGAGTACTCTTAAGGGGGACTGTCTCTCCCTCAGCAGAACCCTTTCCTAGCGTGTGTAATACCGAATGCAGCAGCAGGTTCACATCCTGCAGTTTCCTTGCAGAATCGGTAGCACTCCCTTGATCGGTTTCGATTAAGGCTTGCACTCCTTCACCAAGCTTCTTGAATACAGGGGCGCGTTCACCCAGCTGCTGAAAAGAAGGCAGCAGCCGTTTCAGCCTGTAATCTCCGGCAGCGAGATCGCTACCGGCAATATATAGACGTCTGACTTCCTCATTCAGCTCCATCAGCAACGTTTGACTCATATTCCGTATCTCCTCCATTTCTGCTAGTTAATAAAGCAAGCGGACAATCTCTTGCCCATTGACGATACTCAGCGGCTGCACACGCAGCTGCCCGCTTTGAGTCTGATGTTCAAACACGACCAACATGGCAACATTCTTCAAACTGTACTCAGGCAAGTAATTCAACAAATGAACGGTTGAGTCTTCGAGCAGATCCTGAAGTCCAAGCGTTTCTCCATAAGCATCAACGATGAATATACGGCCATTATCATCTGTAACAACCTTTTCCACATGCAGCATCATAACTGGATTCGGGTCACCCAGTGGATTTTTCAGCTGATTCTTGACTCTTTTGACAGCCTCCACGTAAGAAGAAGCAGCATATTCCCGTATCCGGGCGATGTCCTGTTGGTCCACAGTTCTTGAGGTAAAAGATTCAAAACGTACGCGTCGGTTCATATCCCCGGGGTAACGGTAGAGCATCGGGACATGAGCCACTTCAAAAAAACTGTCTTCCTCACGCATGAGTTTCGCAGCTTTATAGGGCCTGTACTGCACGGTACAGTGAATTTCACCGCTGTCCATTTGCATCCAATAACCGTTGTCAACAAACTCCATTCGCGAAGCGTCGTCGTAACTAAGGAAGGATAGCTGGATTAACTCCGTCTCCGGTCCGACCAGACCAGCTTCTTTCAGTTCCGACAGCTGCCACGCATGGCCCAGCCATTCCTCAATGCTAGATTCACGGTCTAATGCCAGTTCAGGATCCTCCAGCTTCGCATTGAGATGTGCACGGCCTTTTTTGATGAATGCATGGATGACGGCAAACTGTTCCGCGGCCAAGTTATATGTACGCTCCGGATTTCCGCCGGAAGTCAAAATTATATGAAGTTTGCGCAACTGAACCTGAGCGCCGTTTAAATAGAAGCTTCCCATTTGCTTAACATGTTCCTGGATGACTTTGAGCTCTTTGGCATCCAACGTTCCAAGCCCCCGGCGTATCAATGAAAATATGAGCTTCTCCAGCACATCCAATCCTTCCAGTTGAGCGATGACTTTTTTCTTCAGTGCCGATTTATTCACTTTTTTAGGCTTGGCTGCATTCCCTTCGGCTGTTTCCTTCGCCTTCTTCTCTTCCCGCTTCTCGGCTTTCTCGCGTTTGGCAGCCAGTTCGTCGGGAACCGCGGCCCTGGAAAAGGATTTGCCTTCAGCATAGGCATACAGCAAACCAAGCACATGCTTACAAGGAATTTGCCGGCTCGGACAGCTGCAGCGCATCACCGGCTTATCCGGAATGACGAAATCCGCGGATGGCGAATAAGGCGTCTTTCCGCTCCCTGCGCATGAACCGAACAGCACCTGCTGGTCCTCTGACTGATGAAGCACGGTAAACTTCCCTTTTTTTATTAGATCATGCCCGTTTTTGATTGCGGCACTATTAGGCGCCAGTGAATCAATCCAAGTCTCTGTAATTTCAATCAAACGAATTCCCTCCTGCTTCGGTATGTAATGCGTGACAACCAAGATTATGATATTAAACCCAATAGTTAAATCATACCTAATAATCAAATATACCCCTACCCTCCTAAGTCCTATTTAAGAACATGCATTCTTATTTTTAGATGTGACCGTGGAAATAAAAAAACAGATCCATTCTGGTGTTTTGCACCAAAATCAATCTGTTTTGATTAATCCCATAAAATAAACAGGGCACTTCCTACCATTTGTTTCCTAAACCATGTGAACTGTTCTGCGCATTTATGCAAATACATCATCCTCGCGGCAACAATAACAATATACCTAAAGCTATAATGATGATAAATAGGATACGTTCAAATTTTTTCGCAGGAATTCGTTTATTCAGCAGTACGCCCAGGCCCGTCGCCAAAAGAATGACAGGAAGCGAATAAGCATACAAAATAAATGCGTCAGCAGTCCATAGTCCCCCAAGCGCATGGCCAATGACAACCAGAACACCGGAGATCAGGAAATGCGCCTGCAAGGTGCCACGTAAACGCTCGGGACTCCACCGCCGCAAAGTACCATAGATCATCACCGGTACGCCATTAATATTATACGCGCTGCCTAATACGCCGGAAGCGAACCCGAACGGCCAAACCCAGCCGCGGCTGTTCAGACGAGGTTGTTCCATCGCTTTGGAGAGCCTCTTCTTCAATAGACAATACATTCCATAGCCAACGAGAAAAATGCCTAAACCGGATGTGATGATATAGGAAGGTATGGAATTCAACACATAAAGCCCGACCGGGATCCCGATCACAGTCGAAATAGCGAGCCGGAGAAGAACGGGCCGTTCAATATGGCGCCAACCACTCACGACTGTCAAGATGGCAACGGTTAATCCGGCTAATCCGATTAAGGAAACCGAAGTTTGCAGCGGAATCGGAAGTAGGGTAAGAAGCGGCATGCTTACAATCGCCTCACCGAACCCAAAGATGGATCTCATTAAAGCACCGACAAACACCGCAGCTACGGCAAGCATAATTAGCGACATCGACATTAAAGAACCACCCCGTTCATCCCAAACTTTTTTTCGCGCTTCGTAAAATCATATTCAATAGATAGACTTTGCAAATGCATTACCTCCTCATGTCGTTTCGAAATCATAACATACCGAATATGCTATGAAAATAGCTATTTTAACGCGCTCTACTGCCTATAATTCACGAGAAAACAACCACATCAATACAGGGATTTGAATTATAGGACAAAACGTCTACAAGGGCAAATCTAGCGCGTCTAATACCCGTTATCCATTTCCGAAAAAAAGAAAAAAGACTATCTGTTAGACAGACAGTCTTTTTCGAGCGCTATCATGTTCATTTATTGCCGGTTCTTCTGCTCCGCCCTCTCTTTAACCGTATTAATCATCTTGTAATAACCTCCGTTTACCTCCACAGCAATCGCATCATCCGAATCTATGCCTGGAATCGAGTATAGTTTTGTACCCTCGCTAAACCTATTCGAATAAACGCCTTGCCCAACAATGTACTCTTCTGTAATGAGAGACTCTACCCTTCCTACTTCCCGCTCCATTTGCGGCACTTGGATATCGGTAACCCGGTATGAGATACCATTCCAATGCACAAACTCATATGCCCATGAATGCGAAACACCCGAGGTAACGGTCTTCGCTTGATTTTCTGCCGCTTGACCCCTTGGTTCGCATCCGAACAGCAGCAACGGGATCATCAAAACCAACATGAACTTATGTATACTTCCCCATCTCATCTCAAGTTCAGCTCCTTCACAGAATCGCCCTCATCCAATCCATTTCCGACTCTATCGAATATGATAAACCGATCTAAGAGTGAAGGAGGTGGGCCTACTGATCAATCGAACATTCGATATCATCTTTAGTCTCGGCCACAGTTGTCAGGTGGCTTCCCAATTAAGACGGAATCATTTGCGAAATGTTGCAGGTCCGCTGGATTGGTTCAACTTTGCGTCGACAAACGCCGTATGCAAGGTTGTAACCAGTCGTTTTCATGGGTTTATGGAACTTGAACATCTGGAGGTTTACGGCAAATCGAAGAACTGCTACTATGTGCGCGACAGGCAGACCACCTGCTTATCCTTCCATGATTTCAAAAACAACCCGAATCTGCCGCCGCTCCATGATTATCATGTTTTCAGGGAAAAGCTTGAACGGAGAATACACCGTTTTGAAACGGCCTTGTCCTCCGAAGATAAGGTGTTCCTCATTCGGACCCTAACGGATCCGGCTGACGCGTTAAAAATTCATCATGCCGTTACCGAAGCGTATCAGAACCCGAATCTGCATTTTCTTTTTGTCCTCAATGGCAGCGAATCAGGGATTAAACCTCTGCCATCGGACAGTGATCGTATTTCCATTGTTCAAATCCCTCACGGGAACACCTGGGAAGGCGACTACGAGGCATGGAAATCTCTCCTGGGTTGTATTTCGTTACGCAAAACGTAGATTGATTCACTTTCTGATTTCTTAAACAGGAACTAGCCCTTAAGAATTCCCCTATACTATGTCACTAACGGATGGGCAAGCATGATCTTCTCTGCAATCTCCCACAATTCCGGAATTAATCGAATGGCCTCTTCGCTGCGGTGGACAAGATCCTGAGGAGTATGTACCCCCAAATCAACCAGCAACGAGTCAAAAGCGGGCTCAAACGAGCGCCTAACTGCGTCCGAAGCATCCGCGGCTAATATGTGGTGGCATCTTGCAAACGTAGCCGTAATCCAGAAGACCGCTTCGCGGTGATTGCCTGTCCGGATGAGCTCCCTGCTCCCGTCAATGGCGATGGAACGCGCTTCGGATGTAATGTCAGAGCTGAAAAAAAATGCCGTTTGGGCGACAGATGCCGCCGTATCAAAGGTCTGTTCGAGTCCGTCTACATGCCGCTGTACTTTGGAGGGCGTCCAATCTTCGCATCCCAACACATGAAGCAGCTTCGGATAAAACTCTTCGTACCCATATTCCGAAAGAACTTCCCGCGCGGCCAAATACCGCAGCCTTACCGTCGGATTGCGCAGAGCCGCCACTAAAAGAACATGCGTCATTACTCCCGTCGGAAACAACCATGACATGACCTGCTCATATAAAGGGCTGGATGAATTCAAGGAGCAAAGGCCGGCTTGGACCCGGTTCCTCGCCTCCTCGCAGCGAAGCTGCACCCACTTCTTCTCCGCAAACTGTTTGGAAACTTGCGCTTGAAGCAGGCTGAGTTTTCCCGTGGGATCATCAATCAGCGTATTCATACGGAAGCTTCCCGCGAGGTGGTAGCTCCGTAAAACCCGTTCCGCCGATTCCAGCTGCTCCGATGATATATAAGTCACCTCGATCAACGTATTCCGGAACATGAATTTTCCTAGCTTCTGCGGAGGCAGTTCTCCCTCTTTGACGACGACAATATCCACATCGGAACCCACGGGCAACATATCCTCATCGGACCGCCCAACCGTCGACCCGCTGAAGTAGGCACCTAGATATCCTTCATCTTTTCGCGCATAATCATATACCCAAACCGATGCATTTTCTCTTGCTAATCCGATTCGCATCAAAGTGAACATCTCCTGCCATCTAGGATATGAAATATACTTATGATCATCCTATCCGCAAACGTCGCTCCCATATGCCTTACCTTTTTATTTCTCGGGCAATCGCAGAATATCTATCATTTCGACGTTTTTTCCCATACTTATACATCGATAATCCTTCCAAGAAATGTTATTCGCCACTATAATAAGAATATCATTTTTTACAGAAAAGAGGTTAATGGCATGAAAGACAAGCTGAAAGGGCTCCTGCTCGGACTCCTAATGGGCTCCATGGCAACGGGCGTGACCGCTTTTGCAGCCTCCGGCACAAGCATTCAGGTCGTTTGGAAAAACATCAGCTTATATATGGACGGAACCAAAACCAAATCAGCCGAAGCCTTCATCTATAAAGGAACCACTTACGTGCCGATTCGGCCTGTATCCGAGTCCATAGGCAAAGATGTCGCTTTGCAAGGCAGCGATTTGTACATCGGCAAACAGCCTGTCACAACGGCCATCAGCGAAGACAAAGCCATGGAGCTGGTCTACCAGAAAATAAAAAAAGACGCTGACAAGTATCATCTGAAAATGATGATCGACAGCGCCGATGACAAAGAATATTCCATACATGTTTTCGAGGATTATCCTGATCATATTGCCACATATGGCTGGTACAGCGTCACAAAGACGACTGCGAAAGTCTATCATGAGGATATGATCACCGGGGAAAGAAAGGAATTGTAATTCGCAGTCTATCGCGTAATCGTGACCGACAGTTTAGAAGTATATGATTATTTATAGAAGAATTTTGCGGTTAGAAATACGTTAATGCCGAAACTTTATCCCTTTAATTGTGCTGTGCTTTCGATAATGAGGATTCTTCGATCCGCTTATTCAGTTCCTGCCAATAAAGCTCCTCGTCTATGGGGAGCTGGACGGTTTCGGCCGTCCAGCTCGACAAATGCATCGCATTGGATAACATCAAGCTCCGGATGCCTTCTTCCCCTTGGGCAATCAAAGGCGCTCCAGTGAGCACGGCCTTTGCAAACGAAGCGATGATGCCCATATGCTGGCTGTTGTCCCCTTCAGCTGGCACCACGGACACATCAACGGAAGGTTGCGCGAATCCCTCTTTCGACTCGAAACAGTACACCCGTTCGTTTTGGCTGAGCTTATGCAGCGTCAGCGTATTGTTTTCGCATACGAGCTTTCCCATCTCCAAGGTAATCTCAAGGCGGTTCGTACCCGGCAAGTCGGCGGTTGTCGTGATGAATACCCCTGTCGCCCCGTTCGGAAACTCCAGATAAGCGGTCACGTCGTCTTCCACCTCAATGTCATGCCACTTGCCTTGATGGCAGAAGGCTCGGACCTTGGACGGCATGCCGCATATCCACTGCAGCAGATCCAGATTATGCGGGCATTGATTGATCAGCACTCCGCCGCCTTCGCCGGTCCAAGTGGCCCGCCAGCTCCCCGAATCGTAATAAGCCTGCGTCCGGTACCAATCGGTAATGATCCAATTCACCCGCTTGATGGCGCCGAGCTGACCGCCGTGGACGAGCTCATGCATTTTCCGGTATAACGGATTCGTCCGCTGGTTGAACATCATGGCGAACACCAACCCGCTTTCCTGCGCCCGCTCGTTCATTTCCCTGACCTGCTTCGTGTACACGCCCGCAGGCTTTTCGCATAAGACATGCATTCCTCGGTCAAAGGCTTGGATTGCGAGTCTTGGATGGTCGTAATGCGGGGTCGCGATAATTAACGCGTCGCATAGACCGCTGTCCATCAAGTCTTCCGGACGGCCAAAGAACCCGACTGTCTCTGGCAAGTAAGCTCTGGTCACCTCAAGCCGGTTGGGATCGATATCCGAAACGGCCGTTAGCTCTACTTCGGGCACCGTGCCGCGAATCAATTTTTTCGCATGATCCGAGCCCATGTTTCCGAGCCCGATGATGCCAATGCGTAATGTGATCATCCTGTCCCCTTTCTCCTCAGCGGTAGCCGAGGGCAGCCAAATTATCATAACTTGCCTTTAGGCAGTCAAACGGACTCGTCTGGCAGACGTCCTGCTCGATGAGCAGATGCTTTGTATTAGCTTTTTCGAGCGCTTTCAAAATACCTCTAAAATTCATGTTTCCTTCCATGACCGGAGCCATGACCTGCTGCGTGCCCTGAACGGACATATCCTTTAAATGCACGCAGTGAAGCCGATCCTTCAAAATATCGATCCATTCGCACACATCCGCGCCGGCGGCTTGAACCCAATACGTATCAAGCGTTATGCCCATTTCTTCAGGCGAGAAATCTTCGATCAGACGCTCGATAAGCCGCTTGCCGTCGATTTTCTCGAATTCGAAATGATGGTTGTGATACATCAGCAGCTTGCCCGCCTCGGCAATCCGACCTGCGGCTTCCCCGAAATCTTCGGCGAAATAGCTGTACCAATCTAACCCCCGGTATTTATCCGGCATCGCGCCGATCCCGATGTAATTGCATTCCAATATGTCATGCTCTTCGATGACCCGGTCGGTTTCGTTCAGGATCCGGTCCGGATTGGTATGCGTCAGAACGATTTGAAGCGACAGTTCATCGCATATCTCTTTTAAAGTTCGGAGCTCGATAGGCCCCAAGGCGGAGACTTGAACCGTGGTATAGCCTATTTCCGCAATTTTTTGCAATGTTCGCCGAATATCTTTTTCCGTTTGTAAAAAGGATCGTACCGTATACAACTGTGCGCCTAAATTCAAAAAAATCGGCTCCTTTCCAATCATTATTTCCTATGCCCATATCCTTCATTATACGTTTCCCATAGGGATTCACCATTGCAAAACCGTTCTTCTACCTTGCAAAAATAGCGGTCGTTCATTAGACTAAAACCACGATTGATATCAGAGGAGGAGACGGATGCTCCCCATAAATATCCATACCGACGCAATCATTCTTCATCATGCCGTGGATGTGCAGCGAACCGACGCATACGCTCTACACTGCCATAATTATTATGAGGTGTTCTATTTCATTGCAGGGGATGTCAGTTACCTGGTGGAGGGGACGCGATACGTTCCGGAGCCGCACAGCCTGCTGTTGATCGCTCCCCATGTTTTTCATGGGGTGAAAATCGAAAGCGAGTCTCCCTATGAAAGGATTTCTCTTCATTTCGTCCCTGCTCTTCTGCCGCCGGAGAATCAATCCACGCTGCTGCGCCCGTTTCATGCCGAACAAGGCATGGCGAGAATCTATTATAAGGACCTTGACGGAGAGCTTTTTTATCCTTTTTTCAAGCAATTGATGGATGCACGCCTCGCCGACGAGACCATTCGTAATCTCGTACTGCGCGTGCGTCTCGAAGCCCTTTTGTCGCAAATCCTGATGTTCGGCTATTCGCTACAGCCGCGAGCCGATGCATCATCTTCCGCCCGAACCGTATCGGACATTATCGCTTACTTGAACGACCACATTTCCGATTCGTTTACGCTGGACGATCTATCCGCCGCATTCTATATCAGCAAGCATCATTTGAACAAGGTTTTTCGAAAAGCAACCGGAACGACCGTAGGCAACTACGTGGTCCATAAACGGGTGGTCATGGCGCAAAACCTGATGCTGCAGGGCCAAACGGCCAGCGAGGCTGCCGCTTCCGTAGGCTTTGGCGATTATTCTACGTTTTTCCGTGCCTATAAAAAGGTGCTGGGGTACTCCCCTTCCGTCAAGCAGAACCCGATGCTTTTGAAGTAAAGCCTGCAATAAATTGAAAAATCGAATTACTTTGATATACTAAATGAAAGAGATACGTTCGTTTACCCATGCGCAGAAAAAGATTGAGTATATGGCGCTGATAAGGTGAGGAAACGCTCAAATTGGATGAGAATCGGAGAAAATTATGCCTAAGGGTCAAACCAAATCATTATATCAAATGATCAAAGACGATATACTTTTGCAGATCGAAAACCACCAGTTCCGCTACGACAAGCCGATCTGTACGGAAAAGAGCTTGTCCGAGCAATACGGCGTAAGCCGCATTACGGCCAAGCGGGCGATCGAGGATCTGGAAACGGCGGGAATCCTTTACCGCAAGCGCGGCGTCGGAAGCTTCGTGCGCCTCGCCCCTCCTGCCGCAGACGCGTCAGGCCTGGATACCGCCTCTTCCGAGGGGATGTTGCGCAGCGCAAGAACCATCCCCGTGATATTGCCGTTTGCCGCGAACCAAGGCGGATTTTTTCGCATCGTCGAAGCCGCGACCCGGCGGCTGGAAGGGGCAAACATCCATCTGGCCCTGCATGTTTGCGAGCCCTCCCCTATGAAAATGCGAAGCCTCCTCCTTCGCCTGTTCGCCCAAGATGCGGATAGCCTCGTTCTTTATCCGTCCGGCAGCGAGCTGTATTTGGATATTATGAAAATGTTCGCGGATCACGGCAAACAGGTGATTATTCTGGACAAACCGCATGACATTGAATATTTGAGCAGCGTCGTGTGCGATAATTTCGGAGGCGGGTACATGCTGACCCGTCATCTCATCGATTACGGTCACCGCCGGATCGCCTACGTATCCCGCTTCTCTCCGTCTGAAGCGTCCAGCGTGGCCGACCGCTATAACGGATTCGTTCAATGCATGAAGGACCATGGGCTGGAGGTTCCTGACGAACATGTCAAACTGAACGTGAACCCGGATTACCATATGCTGAAGCATATCATTAATGGGCTGCATAAATCGGGCGTAACCGCCATCGAATGCGAAAACGACGAGGTCGCCTTCAACGTGTATATGTGCTGTCTCGGGCTTTCAATCCAGGTGCCCGGGCAGATGAATATTACCGGCTTTGACAATATCGAATGGGCGGTAACCGGCAGCGCGCAAATCACGTCCGTCGATCAAAATTTTGCCGTCATCGGCGATACGATGGCTGAGCTTCTGATGAGCGGCGAGGCCCATCCGGTAAGCAAAGTCGTCCCTGTCGACCTCGTTCCCCGCGCGTCCACCGCACCTGCGGAGGATTGAGGTGTCGCGCCGAGACCGGGCAACCCTACCATTTTCATAAGCTTTCGTTCATGAACATACGACGGCCCCTCGTGTCCGGATCAAGCCTTTTCGCAGGATCCTGGACCGAGGGGCCGTTTTGTATCATTCCGATGTTCTTTTATTCGTTAAAAAGACTTAACGTCAATCCGCTCACAGCAATATCGCCATGTCCGCCCGTCAGCTTGACCGTATTATCGCTGCCCGGCTTCAATCGGACGGTGAAATACGCAATGCCCTGGCAAAGCTCGGCGCTTCCCGTGGAAGGTGCGTTAATCAGGGAATAATCGTGGCCGTTGACGTCAAGACTGACTTTCGCCAAAGCTTCGGTCGTGCCGTAGTGAATATAAATCGTGGCGCGACCGCCGCTGCCGCCGTCGATCTGACGAAATTCACAATAGGCGCCCTTGGCTTCCAAACCGCGGACAACCGGTTCTGCCGCCGTCGTCTGCACGATCGCTGCGCCTCCGCCCGTGAACCCATCTGCCGCCGGATAGGAAACGGACGCTTCCGACACCGGCGTTTCGCCTACAGGCTTGAAGCCCTCCTTGGTTTGGACGACGGTTTGAATGGTTCCGTCTTCGTTAAAATTCAATTTATCGATGCATACGCTTCGTAAGTTGCCGTGTCCCGAAATGTCCTGGTTATGGTAGAACAAATACCACTGCCCTTTGTATTCGGCAACCGATCCGTGCGTCGTTGAGCATCCGGTCGGCTCAAGGAAAATACCGCGGTACGTCCACGGACCCAGCGGATGATCGCTTGTTGCATAACGCATCCGATTGTTACCCTCCAAATTGTCGGCATACGTCAAATAGTAGAGCCCGTTACGCTTGAACGCCCATGCGGCTTCATGAAAATCCTCCAGACCAGTCATGTCCAGCATCGTTCCTTTGATGGATACCATGTCTTCGTTCAATTCTCCGCCTTGGCATTTGCTGCCTCCCCCGTAATACATGTAGGCTCTGTCGTCTTCGTCGACGAACACGCACGGATCGATCATCGCGAAGCCTCCCAAGCCCTCGATGTAGCCCTGATCGGTAAAGCCGCTGGCCGGCTTGTCGCTTGTCGCAACCCCAATTTTCCATGTATCATTCCAGTCGGATCCGCTGGGATGAGGATAATAGAAATAATACATGCCGTTTTTATATGCGCAGTCGGGAGCCCACATAAACCCGCCTTCCGGCCGTCCCCACTTCACATCGCGCGAATGAAGGATTTCGCCTTCGTCCACCCAGTTCACCAGATCGTCCGAGGAAAAAACATGATAAGCGTCCATGAGATCACAGCCTCGCGGGGGATCGACGTCATGGGAAGCATAGATGTATATTCTTCCGTCATCCCACACATGCGCCGACGGATCGGCCGTGTAAATGCTGGTAATGGCCGGATTTTGACCGGCATGTTTCACAAAAGCTTTTGGAATACCCTGAGTGCTCAATATTAGTTTCCCCTCTCTTATGATATATCATATTAGTTAGTTTGATATATAATTCTAATCATCATTTTACACGGTGACACCGTTTGCTGCAACTTTGGTTTTTAATGCGATGGATGAAGATCATAGCGGTCACCTTTGGAAGCGTCCCAGCTCCAGACCCCGTTCCCATGACTTTGGATCTCCGCCTTGATTCCGTTCCGAAGCAGCTCGATGTCCTCGCATGCGGTTCGGATTCGGCACGGTCCGTCATGACCGGCACGAATGAGCGCATGCTTCAGATGGCCTTTTGCCCATCGCAAATCGACCTCGAATCCTCCTCTTGCCCGCAAGCCTTTGATCTCCCCGTCCCCCCAGGAGGCAGGAAGTGCCGGCAGCAGGTGCAGCTCGTCCATATGGCTTTGCAGCAGCATTTCGGCAATGCCGGCCGCTCCGCCAAAATTGCCGTCAATTTGAAACGGCGGATGGTTATCGAGCAGGTTCGGCAGCGTGGAATGGGCAAGAAGCGCCAGCACAT
Organism: Paenibacillus dendrobii; assembly: GCF_009807035.1. Lineage (GTDB taxonomy): Bacteria > Bacillota > Bacilli > Paenibacillales > Paenibacillaceae > Paenibacillus_AQ > Paenibacillus_AQ dendrobii. The sequence continues at coordinate 161,271 of NZ_WUBI01000001.1, read as the reverse complement.
TCTCGCCAGCCTTTTCCCCGTCCTCCAATCTCGCCCAGAGATTGATGATCCATGCCCGGCTCCAACCGGTATGGCCGCCGCCGTGCGCGAGCCGGCGCTCCAGCGTGACGCGTGCCGCCTTAGCCCAGTCCGGCGTGGCATGTTTCGAAATGCGCGTGCCGGGATGAAGGCCGAATAAATGGGAAATATGCCGGTGGCCGGGCTCTGCTTCCTCATAATCTTCGAGCCATTCCAGCAGTTGACCATGCTTGCCGATCTGCGGCTGCGGCAGCCGATTGCGAAGGTCGGCTAATGTGCCTGCTAAGTCCTGATCGATGCCAAGAATCCGGGCTGCTTCGATGCAGGCGCCAAACAACTCGTGCAGAATCTGGCTGTCCATCGATGGGCCGGCGCACAGCTTTCCATGGCGGCCGTCAGGCATCACATAGGTGTTCTCCGGGGAAACCGAAGGCACGGTCACAAGTCGGCCATCGGGCAGCTCGACCAGAAAATCCACGAAAAACTCCGCTGCTTCCTTCAGGATCGGATAAGCCCGGCTTAAAAAATCGAGGTCCCGGCCAAACGAATAATGTTCCCACAGATGGAGGCATAGCCAAGCAGTCCCCATCGGCCAATAGGAAGCCGGTATATATAAATCCTGCGGAGCCGTATCTCCCCAAACATCCGTATTGTGATGCGCGACAAACCCGCGGCATCCGTACATTTCCCGCGCCGTTCGCCTTCCGGGCTCACGCATGCGTTCGATGTGCTCGAAGAGCGGCTCGTGGCACTCGCTCAGATTAGCAGCTTCTGCATGCCAGTAATTCATTTGCGTGTTGATGTTGATCGTGTATTTGCTGTCCCATGGGGGAAGAAACTGATCGTTCCATATTCCCTGCAGCGTGGCCGGCAACGAGTCCGGACGGCTGGAAGCTGCCAGCAGGTATCGCCCAAACTGATAATAAGTCGCGATCAGCCCCAGGTCCGTCTCTCCCTCCCGGATGCGCTGCAAGCGTATATTCGTCGGCAGGACTTCCGGCCGTTCGTCGTCGTTCCCCGCGCCCCGGCTTCCTAAACGAATGGACACGCGTTCCATGATCGAGCGCATATCGTCCATATGACGCTGCTTTACCAGCTCGTAAGGGCATCGGGATACGGCATCTGCCGTCTTCAGCACTTGCAAATCCGGATCCGCGAATCGAAATCCCGTGGCTGCCGTGACGATCAAGACGACCGAATCGGCCTGCTCCACTCTTACATGCTCGCCAATGATCGTACAGCACCCGCCGTCCGCGCTTAACTGGAAGGCCGTGCTGAAAGCCGAGCCGTCTGCTCCCCCTCCGCTGCCTTTCATCATCAGCGTGCGTTCATTGACTTTGACCAATGCATCGTATTCGCGGTTGGTCGTTCCCCGCTTCATGCGGGCGCTAAAACTTACGGCGCGTGGAACATCGGCGCGGATTCGAATGACGAGGGCCTGATCCGGCGCGCTTACGAAAAGCTCCTGCACGTATTGAACCCCCGCAGCCAGATAACGAATGGTTGCCACGCCGGTCATCAAATCCAGTTCCCGCGCATACGCGGCGACTTCTCCGGAATGCCTTACAGATAGCTCCACTTCGCCTAACGGAACGTAGTGCCGCTGGCTTTCCGGAACGCCCGACAAAGCCATGACGGCCAGTTCCTCCGCTTCCTGGACACGTCCTTCCAATAGATCCTTCCGAATCTTTGGCATATGTTTAAGCGCATCCGGATTGTTCCGGTTTCGCGCTCCTCCATACCATAAGCTATCTTCGTTCAGCGCGATGCGAACCTGGTCAGACGTTCCATAAATCATGGCTCCAAGCCTGCCGTTGCCGACCGGAATTCCGTCCTCCCAACGTTGGGCCGGCTCGTCGAACCATAGGACTGGGCGATCGAAATCCGTTTGAAGTGATGTCTCAGACATGGGTAAAACCTCTCTTTCATATCTAATGTCGGACTTCAGTTATTTCGGTTCATCCTTCAACCAGCCGACCTGGACGAACCTGGACCGCCGCTCCTTCTCCCTTCCATTTTAGAAAGATCAAGGTCTCCGGACGTTTCAGCCTGATTCTCGTCGCCGGTCGGCAGGATCGGATGCCGAATCGTAATTTTGGTTCCTTTGCCTTCTTTAGTTTCTATCTGAAGCTTGTATGCTTGGCCAAAATAGATTTTCAGTCTCTCGTTGACGTTGCGCAAGCCGACGCCGGAACGGCCTGCCGGTTGTCGATGGGCGCCCGTTTCGTTCAATCCCTTAATCACCTCTTCCGGAATTCCCTTGCCGTTGTCGGTAATATCGATGACCAAATCCCGCTCTTCCACGCGACCGGAGAGAATGACCTTGCCTTTCTCGAAGTTGCCCCGGATGCTGTGCTGGATCGCATTCTCGACCAAAGGCTGCAGCAGCAGCCGCATAAACGTCATATCCAACAGCTCTTCATCGAAAAAATACAGCACGCGCAGCGGCATGCCGATCCGGGCTTGCTCAATCTGCACGTAAGCCTTTACCTGTTCAATCTCGCGTCCTACGGTCGTAATGTCCTTGCCTTGGTTCAAACTGAGCCTCAGCAAGTTTCCCAGCGCGGATACCATTTCGCCGATATCGTTGCGTCCGTGGTTCTCTGCTTTCCAGCGGATCGACTCCAGCGTGTTGTATAGAAAATGCGGATTGATCTGATGGCTCAGCACCTGGAATTCCAGCTCCCGTTTCGTCCGCTCCGCAAGCGTCGATTGGGCGATGAGGTCCTCGATCTTCCGCACGATACTGTCAAAGCCACGGAAGAGCCATCCAATCTCGTCTTTGCGGTTCTGATGGGGAATCCACATGCGCATGTCCCCATCCTCCAGCTTGCGCATCAACTTGACCAACTGGAACACAGGCTGGGTAAAGTTCCGCGTAAGATAGATGACAACCCCAACGGTGCAAATCATGTAAGCGATCAGGAAAAAAATCAACAGATGCTGCATCGCTGCGAGCGGTTCGGACAAGGCTTGCATCGGCGTCAGGCTCAAGATGGTCCACGGCAGGCTGTCCATGCGGACAAAGGCGATTAAATTCTTCTCATTATAAATGGACAGTGTCTCCACGCCCTCCTTGGCGACATTCCGCATCTCGAGCAATTTCGCGGAAGGCAACAGCTCCCCAGTCCACTGGTTCCCTGCCGAGTCGTACACAATGCTGCCCGTCTCGTCCACGATCAGGAATTTTTGCCCCTGAAGGCGTTTGGTCGGCGAGAAAAACCGGCTGAAGTGGTTATCCGCCAGATCGGCCACCACCAGCCCGCGCGGCGTCCGGTTATGCAGGCTGGTGAACGTCTTGACATAGGACACCAGCGGACCGTTATTGGGTCCTCCATGTACGGACAAATGCCAGAATGGAAGCGTGCTGTTGGCCGCATCCCGGAACCAGTCCTCCTTACGCGTGGAAGACGTCACTTCCAGCGCCCTTAAGTAGGTGGGATATGCGTCGGCATTCAGCGGATAGACGCGCAGCTGCAGGGCGTCCATCTGTTTTTTCTTCTGATATACGATATTCAGGAGGTCCACCGAAGCGGATACCTCGTCTTGGCTGCTGGCCGGAGGTTGCTCCAGCAGGCTTTGCAGCTGCTTGTCGCCGATCAGCTCGTTCATCTGTTCGTTCAGCTTGTCCACGTACGCCTCGAGGTTGATCTTGGACTGCACCAGATAACTCATGGTAAACGTGGCGTTGGCCTGCTGGATCCCCTCCACCGACTTGGTATGGGCATAGGCAGAGAACAAGATGAACGGAACGATCGTGATGGCGAAAAAAATCAGGATGATCCGATTCCGTAAGGATGAGGAGAGCCGCAGTAAGGACTTAATCATCCAGAATTCCTCGCAGGCGGCGGAATTCCTTGGGCGTGACGCCTACTTGCTTTTTGAACAGCTTGGTAAAGTGGACCGGATCCTTGTAACCCACTTGATGGGAGACCTGATAAATTTTGAATTTCATGTCGCCCAGCATATCCTTGGCCTCAGCAATGCGCACATTCGTCAGTTCCTCGATGAATGTCCGGCCCTTTTCTTTCTTATAAAGCTTGCTGAGCCAGATCGGCGTCACGTGAACGGCATCGGCGACCAACTGGAGCGACAGGTTCTCGGCATAACGGGAGCGGATCATTTTTTCGGCTTCCTGCACGATCTGGCTGGACGAGCTCGCCATCTTGCGGAAATCCCCGGCCAGCGACAGAAGCAGGTTTTCCATCTGATCCTGAAGCGATTGCAGCGTGTCGTACTGCTCCAGCTGTTCCCACAGGCCAATCGGGTCTTGCTCCCATGTCCGGACGGGCCATCCTGCCGAAGCAGCCGCGCGGTAGATGCCCATGAGCCACTTGAAGAGCTGCTGCTGGATATCCTTGAGATTCGGAAGCTCCCATGATTTCACCATGTCCTCGAAGTCGTTCATGGACTCCCTCACGTCTTCGTCGGTGCCGTACTTCACCAGATCCAAAACCGTCGCGGGCTCACGGATCGTCAGCTTTCCGACCTCCGCCGCGCCATCGTCCACGCTGCCGACGAAGATCCGGTTACCACCGCAGACGACCTTTTGCTCGAGGGAATCGGCACACTCCGTGTAAAGCAGATGCAGCTTGCTCAGCTCTTTGGGAGCCGGGCTGATCCCGATGCTGGCCTTCACCTTCACGAATTGGTTGATTCGCTCCAGACAAGTTTCGGCGATCGCGTGATATCTTTCCGCCGCATCCGGATCGGGAGATCCAATCACGGCGATCCACCGCTCATGCGTATCCCGGAACAGGACCGAGGGCACGGAAATTTGTTCGGCCAAGGTATGGCTGACAACGTTGCCGATGCCGAACAGCACCAGCTCCTTTTCGTCCAGCAAGCCCGGCCGGGCTGGCAGCGCCTTGAGATCATCACCCTCGATCGCCATCATGAGCAGCGGCATCGCCTTCATCCAATCCAGCCTCAAAGACTGCAAACGGTAGAAGACACGGGTTTCACGGTAAGGATCATATTCGTTCTCCGCCAGCTCCCGCAGCAGTTCCTCCTGCAGCTTCGGTTCGGCAAACTGAACCTGGTAAGCCAGATGCTCATGGTTTTGCTGCTGCAGCCTTTCCCGCTCGATCATTTCAACCGCTTTACGCACAATGCGCTCCAGCTCTTCCATTTTGATCGGTTTGAGGATATAGTCCATCGCGCCGAGCTGGATAGCCTGTTTGACCAGGCTGAAATCGTCGTATCCGCTGATAAGCACCGCTTTCCAAAGGTAATTCGGTAAAGTATGCAGTTCCGACAGAAATTCGAGCCCCGACATCCGGTTCATTTTGATGTCCGTGACGATCAGATCGGGCTGATGCCGCCTGGCCGTTTGCAGGGCTTCATCGCCGTCCGCCGCCGCCAACACATCTGAGATTCCGTATTCATGCCAGGGAACGCGCCTTCGTAGTCCCTCGCGAATTTCATATTCGTCGTCAACGATTAATACACTGATCATGATGCAGCCTCCTCTTAGGATGGATCTCGATGCTGCGACGCCAAGAATTGATCGACCTGGCGCTGCACCTCCGATATGATGGTGTCCAGACTGTTCTTTCTTTGCTTCTCCCGGTAAGCCGACAGCGCTTGCGCGACATCCGGCTCCATGCCGAATTCGATCGACTTGCCGAAATCCTCATAGATTTGGTCCCTTTCTTCAAGTAGATCGCTGATCGGCTGATCGTTCAGGAGCAGCCCTTCCACCGGGGAATCCACGTTCACCGGCAGCTCCGCAAACCGGGCCTCCTCCTTCCAGAAATCTTCGGGATACGTCTCGGTAGGACGTAAAAATTGCGGCTTCCAAAAGACCCATTGCCCTCCCCAATCCATATAATTGCTCGTGGAAAATTTCAAATTATCCGGATACACGACCTTCCCTCCGTCCAGCTCATACGTTTTACCCTGGATTCCGTAAATGACTAGATCGAACAGCCTTTCGTCCGTCTCCAGCAGATCAAGAAACTGCAGCACCAGTTCAGGATGCTCGGAATTGCGGTTGATGGCGGCCACATTAGAGATCGAGCTTCGGTTGACGGTTTTTTTATCAGGATACAGGAGCGACATTTGCTGCCTGAAGCTTGTATCCGCAAAGCCCGGATCGGCCGCATACGCCCATTCATGCGAGGTAAGCGTGAAGAGCATTTTACCGTTTCGCCACTGATCGGCACCATCTTCGTAATCAATTTTCGAGTCAGGATTCAATATGCCATCCTTGTACCACGTTCGGCTCATGAAGGCAGCATCCGCGTAAAATGGCTGGTCTTCGATGGCCCGTACCTCATACTTGGGATCGTTCAGATAAAAGCCGAGCCCATAAAAGCCCAAATCCACCCACTCATCCCGGACCAAATAGAGCGAAAGCGACGGGATACGGCTCAGCTTATGGTTCGGATAAGCCTTTTTCAAGTCGTGTAGAAGCCGGTCGACATCTTCAACGGTCTGTACCGATTCGGGAGATCGGTATATGCCTGCCTTTTCGGCCAGGTCCGCCCTCCAACCGGCATACGGCCGCTGATTCATCTTGATCGTCCAAGGCAAACCGACGACATCCCCGCCGATGGTGGCGGAGAGCAGGCTGTGCTGTTGACGGTAACGCTCGTACAGATGAGGAGCGTATATCGGAAGCAGATCATTCAATCGCAAATAGGATCCCCGGGAAGCCATTTGCCTGAACGAGGATTCCGTATCGAAATTCAAGTCCCACCGGTCGCCGGCGGCTGCCATGACCAGAAGCTTCCCCGAATATTCCGGCCAAGGGATGAATTGAACAGAAAATTTGACGTCTAACCCTTTGGTTTTGACGTAATCGCTCACGGCCGTCCATACCTCGTCGGTCGCAGCCTTCTTCTCGCCGCCAAAATAAAATTTCAGCGTCGCCTCGGGTTCGGCGGACATGGCGGACTTTTCGGCGGGAAGCGTGTGACTCCCCATCCGGATTTCGCTGCCCGTCGTGCAGCCGGCCAGTCCGAATGCCAGCGTCAAGCTTAACAGGCGAATCGCGGCAAATCGCGGAAAACGGCAAAAGGACATGGCTGATCTTCCTTTCATGAAAATAAATGTAAACGTTTTCAAAAAAAGTGGCTTTGAATGAATATCACAGCTCTCTTCTCCGTTCTATAAAACATAATATAACCGAACCTCTGAGAATCGACAATGGGACGAAATTAAACGAACCCGTCATATTTTAGCCTTTTTCGCAAACGCCAAAAAGCTGCCCGGACTTTTGAATCCGTCCGGCAGCTTCCGGGCCCTATTGCTTCAGGGTCGCTCTGATCTCTATCGTTTTCTTGTTCCAAGCCTCTGTTTCCGGAATAATGTCATTGATATCCCGGTCTCCAAAGATAATGTCATTCAAAATATTATTGTAGTTATAGTCGTTCCAGCCCGGCACCGTTAAGCCGGATTGGATTCTGGCGTTCTTCTGGGCGATCTTGACGGCTTCGATGTTCTTTCCCTGCCAGATCGGCGCCTGATCGTAATAACTTGTCAGCTCCGGATCGACAACGGAAGCGTTGGCTCCCTGATCGATTTTCCACTTCTGGGCCTCCGGCGTGAACTGGAAGCTCAGCCACAGGAAAGCCTCCTCTTTATGCTTGGAACCTGACAAAAGCCCTAGCGGTCCGTAAATCGAGTAACCCGGCTGGCTGACTTTTCCTTTCGGGAACGGCAGGACATCCCAATCGAAAGTGGCCTTTTCCTTCAAGGTCGGCAGAACCCAGTCGCCGCCAATGGCGAAAGCCGTTTTCCCGTTGATGAAGTCTTTCGTCACGTTGCCGCCAGCTTCCGCAGCCGCGTAGCTCTGCATCGATCCGTCTTTCGTGACCAGCTCCTGGAACCACTTCACGTCATTCATGATGTCCGGCGTGCTGAGCAGGCTTTGGGTCAAGTCTTCATTCATGTATTGATGGTTCGCCGCATGGCCGTCTGCAATGGCTTTGGAGGACAGGAGGCGCATTTGGATTTCGGGCTGCGTCGTGATGCCGTATTCGCCGGCTCCCGGATCGCTCACCTGCTTGGCGACGCTGCGGAAATCGTCGTACGTCCAGTCGTTCGCCGGCATGTCCACGCCGTGTTTGGCGAGCAGATCCTTGTTCACCAGTACCCACATCGGCACATCGACCATCGGAACAGCCAGCTTCTTGTTGTTAAACGTCATGGTCTCGAAAAAGCCGTCGGGGAACTTGGCGTTCTTAAGAATGTCGCTTTTCTCGATGTAAGGCGTCAGGTCCTCGATCAAATTGTTCTGCTCGTACGTGATCAGATCGCTGTCGATCTCCGTCACGTCGGCAGGCGTGCCCGCCGCTTCCAGCGACGCGATGATTTCCATGATCGGCTGGGAATTGTTCACCGGTACCTGCTCAATGGTGATCCATGGATAACGCTTATGGAACAGTTCGTACAGCTCGTCATAGGTTCCATTCTTCCAGGAAATGAATTTCAGCGTCACCGGATCATGCTTTTCCTCTGCCGTCTGTTCACTCGGAGCAGGCGCAGGTTCATTGCCTGTTCCTGATGGTGAAGCGTCGTTATTTTTGCTGCTGCAACCCGCAAGGACAAAGGTCATGAGCATAACCATCGATAAAATGGATGAAGCGATTCGTTTTCTTTTCAAATTTCGTTCCTCCCCAATATGAATTCATCGAACGATTTCGATACCCCTTTATAGCGCTTCTTCGCGAGCCCTGCTTACTGGGCATCCCCCCTTTCACGTAGTCCTCACGCAACCGGGATCCCCCGGATTATTCCACGATCCCCGTGCGCTCGATGCCCGTAATGAACCAGCGCTGCAGGAACATGAAAATAACGAGCGGCGGAAGGATGATCAGGAACGCGGCAGCCATTTTGGTGCCCTCGGTCACCGGATTTGCGACCAGGCTTTTGCTTCCGAGCAACGATGGATTCAGGACGTCTTCCAGACGGTCGAGCCGGATGGAGAGCGGCGTAAAGCCTTTGGCAAGGAACATTGAAGGTTCGTAGTACATGTTCCAGTACCAGATGAACGAGAACAGAAAGACGACCAGACAGGCCGATTGTGCGAGTGGAAGCATAATCCGGAAGTAGAGCCGGACGGCAGATGCCCCATCCAGTTTAGCGGCCTCCTCCAGGCTTGGTGGCTGTGCTTTGAAGAATTGGCGGAAGATCAGAATGAACAGCGCCCCCTTCAGCCCTTGCCCGAATATCGCCGGCACGAGAAAAACGAAAAGCGTGTTGAGCAGTCCCATTTTGCTGAAGATCACGTACAGCGGAATAATGATCACCTGCGGCGGGATCAAAAACGTCAGCAGTACCAGTGCCGTGATCAGTCCCTTGAACGGGACAGCCAATCGCGCGAGCGCATAGCCGGTCATCGAGCATACCAGCACTTGAACGAGCGAGCAGCTCAAAGCAATGAGCGTCGTGTTCCGCAGCGCTTCCGGATACTGCAGCCCTTTGTACGCCTTGGTCAAATTCTCCCAGCTCACGACCCGGGGAATCCATTTCACGCTCGGATCGAGCAGATCGCTGACCGTTTTCAGCATCGTGCTGATCATGTACAGCAGCGGCTGCAGGTACAGATAAGCCACGATGGAAAGCAGCGCATAAATGACCATTTTCGCCAACAGACCATCCGACAGATTCCTGCCAAGCACGACCATCTTGTACTTTTGCGCCTTGCGGCTCCACAAAAGACCTGCAGCATAATTCCTCGCTCTGTGAACCCAAAGCTCAGGCTTCATGATTTCCCCCCCTTTAGCCGCATGCTGCGGCTGAATAATCCCAACACCAGGGCAAGCAGGACGAAAATGAAGCCGAAATAAATCCATGCGAGCGCACTGGCGTAGCCGTATCCGGTATCGACCTTGAACATGTTGTCCTTAATGTGCTTCAGGACCGGATTGAGCGGAAAAGTAAACAGATCGATAATGGTGTAGAGCACGTTCAGGCTGATAAACGGCACGCTGGCTGGTAACGTGATTTTCCAAAAACTCTCCCATGGGGAAGCGCCGTCGATCCGGACCGCTTCGTATACCGATGGGGATATGGTCTGAAAGCCCGCGATGAATATCAGGATCTGCACGCCAGAATACCAGAGAATGAGAACGACGCGGCCGAGCACTTCCATGACCGTTTTGGCCAGTTCGCCTCCGACGTACTGCCGGACAATCGGTTCCAGGTTGTACTGTTCCAGGAAGGGAACGTCGCCGGCGCCTTGCGTGAACAGCTCCGACAGCACCTGCCCCGTCGCGAAAATCACCGGCAGGAAGAACAGCGCCCGGTAAATGAACCGGCCGGGGAATCGCTGGTTCAGCAGCAAGGAGATCAGCAGGGCGAAAATAACGATCACCGGCACCATCAGGATCATTTCCTGGAAGTAGGTGATCAGCTCGATCGGAAACACATTGTCCTTGAGAAAAGCGTCGCGGTAATTTTGCAGCCCGAGCCAGGTATACTTGAATCCGCCGGGAACTACCGCGACTTTATGCAGGGACATGAACATCGACCATCCAATCGGAATCGCCACGAACACGCAGAATCCGATGATCCAGGGGAGCATGAACAACAGTCCTACGCCGTATCGCTTGAAATGGTAATGAACCGCTTTGTGTCTATGATCCGGCATGCTTCTCATTGCTCCGCCCCCTTCTCAATCGTAAAGTCTTTGGTTCCATAGTCCACGATGACCCTCGTGCCATCCTCATAGGTCGTCGCATACCTTTGATCGGACAATTTCTCATGGCCGGTAATCTTCTGCGCATACAGTTTGCTCAGCGAATCGAACTTGCCGTATTCTTCCGTGATCCGCCGCTCCCATTTATCAAAACGGCTGCTGTACAAAAAGTTGGACGGCGTATCCTTCAGCTTGCGCGAGTCGTCGTGCGTGACGAAGAATGACGGCAGCGCGCCGTATTCAATGGCCCGCAAAAATTCGGCATCCTCATCATCCCGCAGATTGCCGTCCCCGAACGTGTACGGCACGAAGCCGTGCAGCACCATCGGGTAAAAAGGAACCGTTTCGTCGATCATGAAATCGTAGCTCGATTCGGACGGCAGCCCGTCGATATAATCCGTTTGGCCAAGCACATAAGCATCCCCCTGATTGACGGAGGCGCTCCCCAATCCTTCCCGGGTATATTTCAGCAGCCCGTCATAGACGGTTTTTGCGTATTCCCGGGTCTGGATGCCCGTAGGTTCGTAATCGTTCAGCAGCATCTCGCCGATTCCGCTAAAATGGATGCCGGCCACACCGAGCTTCTTCAGCTTATCGACCGTTTCTGCTGCCGCTGCCGCTGTATAGGCGGGCTTGGCGATATACCAGCCTTCGTCGACATAAGCTGTGCCGTCGATCCCCCGAATCGCATCCGTTTTGCCGGAGAACGAAGAGTGGCTGTCGACCCAGAGAAAGTCTTCACTGAAGCTGACCGGGACGCCACGCTCTTTCATTTGATCCATAAACGTCTTCACGGCAGACTCGCCGCCAAGCGCAGGCTCGATGGGGAAACGCTTTTCCATGTTGTAGTCGCCTTCGTTTTCCCATCCGTAAAAAAGGGCTTTAATCGAAGCGATGCCTTTGCCTTGCAGGGCGCCGACGATTTCTCCCGCCTGCTCAAAAGTCGTGGCGGCCACGTATCGGATCCGGCCGTAGGCCTTTTCATAATTGCCGCCCATGATTTTCAAGTACAGCGGTACATGCTCCACCGGTTTTAACGCCTCCTGGAGACGTCCGGTCTCCTGCAAATAGCTCCGATAGGCGCCAGCCATCCCAACATAGTTTGCATCGGAACCGCTCAGGAACCGGTACTCTAACTCCCGGTCCAGATTCAGCCGTTCCTTCTGAACGGCTTTGCTCGGCGAGGCCAGTTTACTCATCCGGTAGAGATATTCTTCGCGATAGATTTGGCTGGAAAAGACGTTGTAGAAAGAGGATTTGAGTCCCGGCGCCATGGCAGACACATTGGCCGAATCTTCGCCCTTGGTCATGACGGCCAGAAAGGCATGATCGCCTTTCTTCAGTCCAAACACGGGGTAAGCGATATCTTCTCTTCTCTCTCCGGTTCGTGTCCAATTCTCCTCGTTCGTCACCTCTTGGCCGTATACCTGATGCGAATAACCTCTCGAGAGGCTGGCATGCTCTTGATCGAAACGAATCAGTCCTCCCGGTCCGTCGGGCACGAATACATATCCGTCCCCCTTGGCCGGCGCAGCCCCGAAATAAGGCAATACATCCAGCGTGAACATGGCGAATGGGCCCTCCTCCCGGATGCCGGCCGCAGGCACCTTGACCTTGAGACCCTTCTCCGTCAGCTCATACTGCATCACGAACTTCAGTTGCTTGGCCGGGAAAGCATATTCGATTTGCAAGCCGTCCGGATGGCGGATCATGGCCGTTTGCATGCCGGCCGTCTGATTGTTAAGCGTTTCCCGTACCGTTTGATCGGCACCCTGCGTCCGGACATGGGTCAGAATGAAAGGCGACTGCAGGTTGGCCATCAGCTGCCCTTTGACCGTTTCGGCGGCAAGCTCCTCTTTGGCGGGATTGCTGGTCCAGCGGTAGCCGGATGCCTTATCCAGCACGGCGAATTGAGTCGTATCAGGCCGGATATAAAGCGCGTAACGGTCGTTCTCCAGTGCGAGCGCATAACCGTCGGCACCCGCTGTGGGCTTCCAGGCATTGCCTTCGTAAAGTGCGTCCGGAGCGGGAAGGGTCGCGACGATGCCCGTTTGGGAAAATCGTTCGCTTGTCGTACGCTCCCAGGGCTTCGTCACCAACAGCAGAAGTAAGATCGCAACGGCCAGCACGACGGCGGCTGTCCATATCATTTGGCGGAATCTTCGTTTGGCAGCGTTAATGGATGTTCACCTCTTTGTAAAGCTCGTAGAAAAAGTCGTACAGGTTATAAGACAATCCGAACACGATAAACCCGAACAACCAGATCGTCAAAATCGTAAATACCGAAATAGCCGAGTTTTTAAGTGTCTCCAGAAATTCGAAATTGTGAATCACCTGCGTCATGACGATAAACATCGCGAGCAGCCATACCGTCATGACAACGTTTAAGGCATGAATGATCACCGCTTCGTCCAGAGATGCGATGTTGGATAACAGGATCGTCGGCACGGAGAAGAACACGTAGGGCGACAGCGCGTATACGCTGCCCTGTATGACTTCCCGGAATCGGCCCTCCCCGTCTTTAATGCTGCAGACGAGATAGTTGGCGATGATCCAGGTCACCCATGGCAGGGCAAACAAGGCAAGTTCCTTAACCAGGTTCACTTCCGAAAGATCAACCGGATGGAACAAAAATCCCGTGAGATACACCCGGCACAGCTTGATCCCGATCACGAGGCACAGCAGGAATAATGTAATCCAGGCCGGAATCCTGGCTTCTTTGATTTTGTAGAACCCTTCATAAGGGTGGATCAGTACGTATCCCAAATTTCGGATGTACGCCAGCGGATCTTTCCAGGAGACCGGAAACGGGTGCCTGACCAAGTAAGCGCGGACCGCGCGGCGGCCAAAATAGACGGCGAGCAGCAACGCGATCAAGCTGGTTACCAAGGCGACGAAATGGCGCTGAAGCCAATCCATCCGGATCTGCCAAAAAGCCTTGGAATAGCCATCGGTATCGAACGCGGCTTTCATATAGCTCAAAGCTTCGTCATTGCGGTCCTCGTGCAAGTACACCTTGCCCAAGCCTTGAAAGGTCCCGTTGTACATGTCGTTGCGGGCATAGACCGCCTCCCAGTAGGGCTTACTCTCCTCGTATTTCCCGTCGGCGTACAGCCCAAGCGCTTGCAGGACGCTGCTGCCGAATGCGGTGCGGACATATTTGTGAACCGTATTGGTAGCGCTGTCGGATATCCAGATCGCGTGCTGCGAATCGATGCCGATGCCCGTCGGAAAACCGAGCACGCCGTACTGCTGCGTTTCCTTATCCACGTCGCCGAATTCGAACATGGCCTGCCCGCTGCGGTCATAGATGTTGATCCGCATGGAGTCCAGATCGACGTTGTACAGGAAGCCTTCCGGGTCGATGGCCACGTCGACGATGCCGTGTCCGTTTTCCAGCGTTTTGTTCTTGAAGCCGTCCACACCGCCGGCGTTCAGCTTGCGGATGGCCCCCTTCCCTTCCCCGCCGGCCGTTGCGGTATACAAAAATCCGTCCCGGTCGAGGGCTACGTTGGTGATCGGTTTCGGCAGTGCGCCCTTTTCCTTGGACATCTGCTCTTTGTTCAGCACCAGCTTCTTGAGCCAGTTCAGCATGGACTGATCCGCCTTGTTGGCGCCGAAATATCCCATGAATTCACCTTTCGGATTCAAGCGGAGCAGCCCCTGATAGGAAGAATTCAGCTCGATGTACATCACGCCGCGCCGATCGACGACGAGCTTGACGGGAACGAAATGCTCAGAGCCGAGCAGCGGGGTGTCCGGTTTTTGGTATTCCCTCCGGAAACGCCCGTTTTCGTCGAACACCGCGATCCGCTGATTGCCTGAATCCGCGACATACACCTCGTTGCCCGGGGTGACGAATACCCCTTCCGGTCCGGAGAGCTTGCCGGAGCCTTCCGCGTCGCCAATGATTCGAAGCAGCTTCCCGTAGCGGCTGAGCACCGCAATGCGATCCTTTTTCTTGTCGGCGACGTAGACGCGGTCATCGTCAGCGACATGGAGATCGGCCGGTTCCCCGAAATCGGCCGAGAAGGCCCCGGCAGGACTATAAATCGGCTGGATGCGGAACCAGGACAATTGGTTCGGGTCGTAGTAAGCGGTCATATAGGGAAGTTTGGCCATGGCCGTACCCGGCAAGGCCGTCAAAACGGCCATAAAGACTAATAGTAACGAAAACCATTTTTTCATCGTTCCGACTTCCTTTGCTGTGGCATTACTTGATACCGGAATGGACCATCGTCTCTAGTACCCTGCGCTGAAAGAGCAGGAAGATGATCAGATTCGGAATAAAAATAAGCAGCCCGGCCGCCGCCGCCATGTTCTGGCCCGCCACGTTGTTCTGTAGTCCGCTGAGCAGGCTGTTGACGTAAAAAGCGAGCGTCCGCATCGTCTCCTTTTGCATGAATAAAGTCGATGTCTCCACATCCCCCCACACGCCCTGGAACGTCAGGATCGAGATCGTCGCGATCGCCGGCACGGACAACGGCAGGATCATCCGGACGAATATGCCGAAATGGCCCGCGCCGTCGATCCGTGCAGCTTCCATCAGATCCCTGGGAATTTGCGAGATGAAGCCGACAAGCATGAACACTGCGACGGGCGATGCCAGCGATGGCAGAATATGCCCGAGGTATGTATTGTTCAGCCCGATCCCGTTGATGACCAAATATCTAGGAATCGACACCGTCTCCGGCGCGAACATCAAGGAGAGGGTAATCAGCGACATGATGAGCTGCTTGAAATGGAATTCGTATTTGGCCAGAACATAGGCCGCCATCGTACTAACCACCACGACGCTGATCAGAGTCAAGGACACCACGATCAGACTGTTGAATAAATACCGCGTGAACGGCACGGTCGCATTGGACGCATGCAGAAAGAGCGTTTCGAAGTTGTGCAAGGTCGGATGCCGGACGAAAAATCGCGGCGGAAACAGAAACAGCTCATTTTGCGGCTTGAACGCATGGTTGAAGATAAAAACGATCGGCAGCGACATGAACAGAGCCAATCCGGTAAAGAGCGTGATCAAAACGACCTGAAACGGCGAGACTGCGCGGAGTCTGCGCAACATGAGCATCATCGGCTACAGTTCCTCCTTCGAATTGAACATCCGGTATGCAAAGCGCATGACGAAATAGCTGAGAAGCAGCAGGATGACCGAGACGGCGGAAGCATAGCCAAGCTCGAACCGGATGAACGCGTAATCGTCGACATGGTTGATGATGAGGTGTCCCGCATAACGCGGCGTGATTGCCTGGCCGGTCAGCTGCGTCGAAATGCTTCCCGCCTTCAGCGTGGATACGATCGTCATGACCGCACTGAACAGCATTTGCGGTTTCATCGACGGCACGGTGATGTAAAACACCTCCTGCAGGCGGTTCGAAATGCCGTCGATCCGTCCCGCCTCGTAAAGCTCCCGGTTGACGGTCTGCAGACCGGCCAGCATCGCCAGAAATCCCACGCTGAAACTCATCCATAAAGATACAAGAATCATGATTTTCAGCAGATACTTCGGATCCTGCAGCCACGTCACCTGAGAGTCGATCCATCCCATATTCAGCAAGAAATGATTCAAATAGCCGACCCGGTCGCCGCTGAAGGCGGCAATCCATACGACCGACAGCGCCACGCCGCCCGCCATGGACGGAGCATAGAACACCAGCGTGTAATAATCACGCACCTTCATCGGAAGCTGATGGATCAGCCAAGCGAAGAGAAAAGACAGCAGATAACCGCCGGGACCGACGATCAGTGCAAACACGAACGTGTTTGGGAGCGCTTTGGTCAAGAAGACGATGTCCTGCGTAAACAGTGAGATAAAATTATCGAAACCGATGAAATGCAGCTTGCTGAATCCGTCGTAAGACGTAAAGCTGAGCGTTGCGGCCATCACGACCGGAATGACGATAAAGACAAGAAAGCAGATCAGAAACGGCGCAAGAAATGCGTAACAAAAAGCGTCTTTCTTCAAATCCAGCAAAAAGCGTTTGAGCTTGATGGTCGCCGGAGACGGCGTTTTGACAGTGCGTGCAGCGTGCGTAACCTCTGTTTTCACGGCTTGGCTTCCTCCCAGTTATAAGGTTCGGTTATCTGCGGCACGTACAGATTCGTTCCTGCGATGCCGAAATTCCGCTGCCTCCGATCCATCTCCCGCTGTAGCGACAGATTAGCCTCCTCCAGCGACTCGCTTCCCGGCACCCCGTCAAATACCGTCTTGTTCCAGGCAAAATCCATTTCCCGTGCTAAGAAGTAATATCCGGGGACGTTGGGCAGATTCGCCGTCCAGCGCGCCTGTTCCCGGATCGCTTTCAGGTCGCCCGGCGACCAGCTCAGCGATTTCATCGCCTCGACATTGGCCGTGTTCCAGCGGTATTCGATACCGTAGTACGATTCCATGTCTTCGGCGTATCGGGATTGGACATCCGCGGAAGTCCACCACTTCAGAAATTCCCAGGCCGCATCTTTTTTGTCGCTCTTCTTCATGATCATGGCCGTCGACAGCCCCTGCGGCGACCAGCGGGCCACGGTACCGTCCGGCTGCTTGATCCCCGGGAGAGGTGCGACTTTCCAGTGGCCGGTAATCTCGGGAGCGGCAACCTGCAGCTGCACGTACGTATTAAAGTCGGCAATCCCGATCGGAATGTCCCCGTCGCGGAAATGCTGGAAGAAGGCCGGGATGTCGATCGGCAGATTGTATTTGGTGAACAGCTCCGTCCACTCCTTGAATGCCGTTTGTCCCGAATCGCTAAAAAGGCTCGCTTTCATCCCGTCGGGCGTATACGGCGATGCGCCGTTCTCCTGAAAGAGCGTGGCGAAATCGGCTTTTGGAACATTCATCGTCATGCCGTTTTCCTGCAGCGTCGGCAAGATGTCAAACACGTCGTCCCAGGTGTCGGGCGCCTTGAGGCCCAGATTCTCGAGAATATCCGAACGGTAAAAGAGCAGCTGGAAGTTCTGTACCTCCGGCAAGCCGTACGTGCCGCCATTGTAGGACAACGCTCTCGCCGCGCCAGGGATAAACCGCTTCATAACGTCGTCATATCCCGGATATGCGGACAAGTCTTGGACAGCGCCCCTCATCGCGTAATCGGCCGGTGTCGCCTCCGCCAATCCGAGTGCGACGTCGGGCACGTCGCCGGCAGCGTTGCCCAGAATCAGCATATTGGGATTCGGCATCAGATTAATGTTGACTTCGATTCCCGTCTTAGGCGTAAAATCCTGGCTCACCAGTTCCCGCAGTTGATCGACGTAATCACGGCCGCGGCCGACCCATATATCCAGCGCTCCGTCCTTTTTCTGTCCGTCCAGATCGTAGTCCATCGTAAAAGAACGGGCAAAATCGGCGATCGAATACGGGATGCGGGACAGCGCCGTCGGCTCTTTGAGTCCCGTCTGGGTCTCCGGCGTACGCACCACGAAATAATCGAGCATCATCGGCTGCTGGGTTAACGTGGACATCCATGTCCCGATGTTCGCCTGGATCGTGGAGAAGTCATTCACTTTGTTCGGTATGTTGTTGACGTCTTCCAGCATGTTTTCCAGCATGCTTACCGCTGAAGCAATCGCCTGCGAGAGGTCGGAGTTCCCCTCATTCACGCGGTTAATGTAGTCGCGGATCAGCTTCAAGCGATCGATCATGGATTGAAGCGTCTTGCCCGCATTGGGATCGTATTTGCTCATATCCCAGGTCCGGCTGGCATCCATGTTGGCATCCGAGGCATTTTTGCTGTAATTGCCGGTAATAAGCCGGATGTGGCGGTCGAAGTCCGAGATTTGCGCGAGTGTGTCTTTTAGCGAAATCAGGATGGGCTGCATCACAGAAGCATCGGCGGTCATTCGCATCGTATGGGACCCTTTGCGCAGATAAAATTCATAAGGCTTGCCTTCCGCGTCCGAGATCGCCGTGATCTCGAATTCCTTGTGATATGCGAGGCCGTAATGCAGCATTTCCTTGAACGGAACGTTTCCATCGATTTCGATCGTTCGATAGGCTTTGAATCCCGATCTGTAGTTTTGGAAATTTTTCAGGTCGATGGCGTACCAGCCGTCGGCCGGCACCTCAAAACTCCACTCCACCCATTCGCCCGGCTGCTTCCAGCGGTTGCCTCCGAGCACGTTATAGGTGATGCGGCCTTTGGGGTCCGGTGATATGTACGGCTCGGACCAGCGGTCTGTCTGGATGGACAGGCTCGATTTGCGATCAAACTGCTCGGCCTCCCTCTGTTCAAACCAGCTCTCCTGGGCTTTCTTGGCGGGCTGCTGCTTCGCGTATTCCTGGTAGGTCGAAATCGGCTGTTGGGTCCGAAAGTACATTTGCCGAATTGCGACCGATCCTCTCTCTCCGTTCAGCCTGAGCGTGTGCTGTCCTTGTTCAAGCCGGTACAGAAGCGGGCGGGATGAAGCGGAATAGTCGCTTGCCGCCTTATCCGTCCATTCGGACAGCTCCGTCTGCTGCGGACGTACCTGCATGCCGATTTCGTTGCGTTCATAAGGATACTTCGCATCCTTCCACATCCGTTCCAGCTCGATGCGCTCGGATTCCGCGAAGGGATACATTCCGTCGATCATGACTCCGCGTATGACGGAGCTGCTGCTGCCGGGCAGCGCTTTATAATCCAGGTGGAGCTCATACCAGCCGGACTGCGGGACGGCAAAGGTCCATTCCACCCAGCCGGATTCGTTGCCCCAACTCAGCATGCCGCGACCGCTGTCAGCATCCTTTGCGAGATCTGCATCGGTGGATGCCGCATCGTATTTCACCGGATCGATCGGAATGCTCGTTTCCTTTGCGGCGTCCAGGTTTCCTTCCTGTCCCTTGGTAGACTTGGCGTATGGAGGAACCTTTTCCGGGTTTGCCATGTTAAGCAGTTGGTCTGCGGTAACGCTGCTCGAGTAGACGATGGGATCCTCGGCCGTCAGCCAACGAAACGCCCCGAAGAGCAAAGCCGCGACGATCAGCAGGCGGAGGGAAATGCGCATAAAGCGGGGAAGATGCTTTTTATTCATGCTTCATCGCTCCCTATCAATTCCTCCGTGCTCTCATCGAAAAAATGGATTTTGTTCATCATGAAAGCCACGGAAACCACGTCTCCCGTCGCATAGATCTGTTCCGGATTCGTACGCGCAATGAGCAAGTAGGAACCAAGTTGCACGTAGACGTAGGAGTCGGCACCGGTTGCTTCCGTCATGTGAACAAGTCCGGTAACGGTATTGACCTCATCCGAGCTCCCTGGCTTCAGGATCACATGTTCAGGCCGCACCCCCAGAATGACGCTGCGGACCGTTTTCCGGGCCTGCTCGAATCTGCGGCCGAAAGCCTCAGGCAGGAGCAGTTTCATGCGTTTGTTGGAAAAATAATATTCCTCTTCGTTTTTCTCGATCGTACCGTTCAAAAAGTTCATTTGCGGAGAACCGATGAATCCGGCGACGAAAACATTGGCAGGCTCGTCATACAGTTTTCGCGGCTCGGCCACCTGCTGAATGACTCCGTCCTTCATCACCACAATGCGGGTACCCATCGTCATCGCTTCCACCTGATCATGGGTGACGTATACCGTCGTCCGCTTCAAATCGCTCTGCATCTTGATCAGCTCGGCCCGGGTCTGGGCACGCAGCTTGGCATCCAGATTGGATAACGGTTCGTCCATCAGGAACACCTGGGGCTCGCGGGCAATCGCTCTGCCGAGAGCAACCCGCTGCTTCTGGCCCCCGGACAATTGGCTGGGCTTGCGCTCCAGCAAATGCGAGATTTCGAGAATCGAGGCTACCCGCTTCACGCGCGATTCGATTTCATGCTTGGCCGTCTTGCGGAGCTTGAGGCCGAGCGCGATATTTTCGAAAACGGAGAGATTGGGATAAAGAGCATAATTCTGAAAAACCATGGCGATGTCCCGATCCTTCGGGGAGACGTAGTTAATGAATCGCCCGTCCAGATACAGCTCGCCGCTGCTAATCTCCTCCAGCCCCGCGAGCATGCGCAGCGTCGTCGATTTGCCGCATCCGGAAGGACCGACCAGGACAAGAAACTCCCCTTCTTCTATGGTTAAATGAAAATCGTTGACCGCCGGGCGAGATTCGCCTTTGTACCGTTTAAACACATGATTAAAAGAGATGCTTCCCACCTGTTTTTCACCTCGCGCTATGCTAACTGTTCTTTCACATCTATAATGGTAGCGCATTCACGACAAGGCCAAAATGAGGCTGTATTAATCTTTGCAGTTCATTTTTAGCGTGTCACGATCCCGCATGCCTGCCTCATGACTCCGGAAAGCGACGGGCAGTGTTGAGCAGCATGTAACGACGCAAAAAAAGCCTGTGCAGCGGATCGCTTCAGCGATTTTGCACAGGCTTTTTGGATGCGTTCTAATGATTAACGATGGCTTGTCGGATGTTCGGCCGTGAGTGGGATTTGGCCTTTAAACAACCGGTTGATGTCGCCGGCAAGCCGCAGGTAAAAGTCCGACGAGACCGAGACTCCGTCCGCGTCCAGTGTGAGGAAATACTGATTCGTCGGAATCATGGAGCTGTTCTCTGCCATTTTGGCGATGGCTGTGCCTTCATCATACTCGTCGAACATCGCGATGTATCCCGTCTGAATCCCGGTGCTCTTGATGTTATAAGCCTGCCTCCACATGAAATCGCCGTGCAGGCGGGGGTTTTCGTTCCGCGGTCCGCCGGTCATGTTCGACCAGGCCGATCCGGGCCAAATGACCGGCTGATACGCGATGCCGTTTTGCTGGGTAAAGGCGAAATCCGGCTCCAGCGTATTTTTCTTGAAATTGTCTGCGCTCTGAAGCGTGCCGAACCGTGCGACCGACCAAGGGGAGATCATGTCGAGCGATTTGTAGACATTCATGAAATCCGGTTTAGAATCATTGTTTCCGGTTCTCCAATAAGTTGGGACGCCTCCGATCACGTACACGCCCTGATTTTTGAACCATTGGATCAGCTCGGCGGATTCCGCAGCTGTACCCGGACGGTCCGTAAAACCGATCCCCCAAATGCAGACCGCTATTTTTCCATTCTGTTTGGCATAGGCCGGGGAAGAGGTCAGGTGCATGGCGTTGACCACATTCGACGACCAGTCATGTTTGACGGCGTTGACCCAGTTTCCCGCATTCATCCCCGTGATGTCATACATCACGTAAAACTTGCGATTGTATGCCTCGGCTGCGTTTTTGGCTTTGACGGCGACGCTGTCCCGGTTGGTCTTCCAGCCGTTCGGCGCATCGCTTTCGTCAGCCCCGAACCGCTGCAATGCCGCGCCGTCGATGTTATAGGTTTTCATCCATTCAAAATGCTTGTTCACCGTTTCCTGATCGTACGAGGAAAACAGCTTGGCCGGGCTGCCGTTGCCTAAGTTGGCCAGATCCGTCTGATAAAGCTTCGAATATTCGCGCGTATCCGGATAAAGCTCGAAATTCACGTTTCCGCTCGCGGACGGAGCGTTGCTGTTCTTGGACCAATGCACCCACCCCCCGTTCGGGGAACCGTCTCCCGCAGCATTGAACCAGCCTTGGTAGCCGGCAAAGAGATGGCCCACGACGTCTCCGTCACCGGATGAACCCGCATTGAACTTAAACCACAGCACGTTAAACAGGTTGCCCGTTCCGCCGGTAAATTTCAAATACAGCGTGTGCACCCCGCTCGCTGAGCTTACAGATGCCGACCGGGTCACCCAGGACTGCCAGCCGCCCGTGCCCGGTACCGTAACCGTGCTGATCAGCGTTCCGGTCAGGCTGTCCAGGCGCGCCTCGATCTGCCCTCCGTTGTTATTGCTGGCCACTCTCACATCGATGGAGGAAGCGCCGCTTCCGAAATCCACGTTCGAAAATGCGATATAATCGCCGTTATCGATGAAGGCGACATTCTGTCCGCCTTCAGTGGAGTTCTCCAATTGAATGCCGGATTGCGAGCTGAAGCTTGAAGCCGGCGTTTGACCGAAAGCCGAAGCCGCATGGACCGCGCCGGGGAATAACGACAGCAGCATGATCAGCAGTATCACCGCGGACAGAGCCTGGGCGAGATGTTTTCGGACTGGCGAAATGGACATGTTATTTTCCTCCTTATACTGTTAAGCCGTTGGATGCGCGCCTCTTGCGCGTGTTCGTTTTCATGCTGACTTGGCGGCCCCGGTTTCCACATCTGGATTTGGACTGCCGGAGCGATTCAAGAATGCGTCCCTCCCTTCATTTGAATTTATCTCTTGTCTCTCTCCACTCTCCTAGCATACGTTTGGCGGGCGTTCGCCTACCATGAGGCGATGTTAAACTATGCAGGCCTTTTGAAAAGAAAATGCACGTCTTGCTGCTTCATCGCCATCCTGGGGTCATTGCCGAAAGCTGGGCGCAAAAAAAGCCTGTGCACGATCGCTCGAAAACGATGCTTTGCACAGGCATGTGATGCAAGCTTGCCTTGCCCTAAGGCAGCAGAGTGTACAAACGGTAGATCAGTACCGCCGTCTCCGCCCTAGTGATCGGATCTTTGGGATTGAACTTGCCGCCGTCACCTTGCAGCAACTTCGCATCCGCCAAAGCTTGAACAGCTTCGCGGGCATAGACTTCGATGGCATCGGCGTCGGCAAATCCGTCAGCAGAAGCCGCACCGTTTGCCGCAGCCGGCTGAATCCCTGCCGCATTCATCGCGCGGTAGATCATCGCGGCAGCATCTTCCCTCTTGATCGGGGCATCAGGCAAAAAGAGGTTTCCTTCCCCCTGAACGATCCCGAGTTCTCTAGCCATACCGACAGCCTGACCATAATAAGCATCCTGCGGCACATCCGCAAACTGCCCCGTACTTTGGGCGCGATTCCGGTTGAATTCGAAAGCTTGGACCAGCAAAAGGGCAAAATCCCCTCGACGGATCTGCGCTTGAGGTTGATACGCGGATTCCGATACGCCGTGGACGATCCCTTTCACCGCCAAAGCTTCGATGGACTGACGGGCCCATGCAAGGTTCCCGATATCCTGGAACGTACGTTCATCGTACCCAACGGCGTACACTCCAGACTGCCAGGCCTTGAATACGATCTGCCCCGAAGTTTGGACGTATTTACCGCTTGGAACCGGCGAATATGTTCCTTGTTCTCCCGCCAGTCGAACGACAAGCTTCTCCGGATTCTTCATTTCGGCGGAACTCGGCTGATATGGCAGCATGACCATGATCGGCGATTCCGCATTCATCCATTGCACAGCTGCTCCCTTGGCGGTTCCAAGCTGCAGCGAGATCGCCGGTCTTTTGCCGAATAGGGTCAAGGCATCCTTACCCGATGCCGCCAGGTTTGCCTTGATGACTTTCAAGACAATGGATTCGCCAAGCTGCTCCTTGGACGCTGCCAGCAGGTCGCCCGGAATCCACAGGTTTCCCCATTCCGTGCGAATTTCCAGCGATTGCGTTGCTGGCTTTTCCGCAACCAGCTCCGAAGGCAGCTCTAGGGCATACCCTTCGGCCCCGGCGACAGCATTCAATTGAACGATTAATTTTTTCTTTCCGTCCTTGCCTGTTTGGATTCCGCTAAATGCCTGTTCCGCTTCCTTGCTGCTCAGCCGGACGGACGCCAGTTTCGACGCTGGATCCAAAACCGGCGATAACGTCAAGGCATCTTTTCCGGATGGATTCTGGCCAGGATTGGGGCTTCCGCCCGCTGTTCCGCTCCCTGCCGAACCGGAGCCGGAACCGTAACTCCCTCCGGCATTCGATCCCGATCCTCCCGAATGGTCCCCGCCGCCTTGATCCGTCCCAGGTACCGAACCGATGGCAGCGAGCCGGGCTTGCAAGGATGTTTTCAGCGCGCCATCCGGCAGCAGGAGCACGAAATTGGCAGCCGCATCGAAGGTGCTGACGTCTTTCTTTTGCTCCGCCGACTGCACGCTGGCTTGGGCGGATTTTTCCAGCAGCGTCAAGAAATCGTCCTTAAGCAGGTACAAATTACCGAATAATCCGGCATCCTTGCTCGTTCCGATGCCTCCGTTATACTCCATAAATCCCGACCGGCCTTCCCCGTCATTTTCATTGACAAGCAGCGCAAGTCCGATTGGTTGGTCGGGGTGGACATCGTATCCGGCGCCATGAAGCGCTTGAAACGGCAGGGTCAGCTTATAATGCGTCACCTTGGCCGCTTCGTCGCGGGTGATGACGGCTTGGGCGGATTCCATCGGGCCTGCCGTGATTCCATCCGGAGCTCGCCATCTCCACTTTGTCACGCTGCCGTCCTGGTTCAAGGCAAAGCCTAGCTCATTCACTTGTCGGCTGGCCCCGCCGTCTTGCTTCGCCAAATCGATGCCGACCTGCAGGCTGTCGCCTTGCCATATGTCGCCGTTGGTATACGTCTGGCTATGGACGTTGTCCTTGACGTCCACGTTGACGTATAAGTTGTTATCATCCCATGTGATCTTGGAAGCGAGGCTGAGATCATCGGCGCCTCCCCAGCTTCCGCCAACACTGTAGTAGTGCTCCGGACCGGAAACTTCAATTGAAGGCGTATGATCCGGGGTCTCACTCCGCGATGCAAAGGCCTGGGACAGCTTGACCGAGGCTTCGTAACGATCTCCGCCGTCCAGCGCAACTCTGAACTTCAGCGCATCGGCCGATAAGTAAGGAATGGCGATGCTCCGCGTTTCACCGACTTTCAGATTCTCGAAACGAATCGGCTTCAGCGATTCCTTATACATGCCGGGACTGACCCATTCGATCTGTCCCTTCAGTGTTCGATCTCCCGCCGCATTGGTAATCGCCAGCACCGTACCGGTATCTTCCGGCCGCGAAGGATCGAGAGACGCCTTCTCCAGCTTCAGCGCGATCGGATAGAGATTGCTCCCCGACACTTTGCCCGGTGCATCGTTCTGTATTTGGAGTCCCCCGCTAGCCAGGTTGTTAGAAACAACCAGCTTGTCGATTCCCTGTCCGGCATACACATGGGTCGTTTGGGACTGCTGGAAGTACGAGTCGTATAGTCCGACATTACCGCCGACGGCGTTAATGCCGATGTCGCCGACTTTGGTGAAATTGGCCTGCTGAATCCGCACGTTGCCTCCGTAGATGTCGAAGGAACGGTTCGTATCGCCCCACATCGAAGAATTGAAAAACACCGCTTTGGATTTGAAGTCTTTGCCAACCTCGACATATACTTTGTCGGTGGTGCTGATCGAGACCAGCTCCGTGTTGATGAACTGGAGTCCCGCGTTATCCGCGCCCTCCAGCACGGCTCCTTTTTTGCTTCCGTCCGTGCCATGGCCGATCACGACGGCTTCAGGGCCTTGCCCGTCTTGTCCTTCGAAATGAATGCCGAACTTCGAACCGAAGACGAACGTGTTAAAGACGGTCTCCTGTTTCACGTTGCCGATGCGGAAAGCATCCAGATTGTCCTTCTGGTAATTCCAGACCCTGTCGGAATCTGCGCTGGTGGCAGGATGGTTCGGGTAATTGCTGCGCCCGTAATAATGAGGATTGAATTGGACGTTCCGCATATATCCGCCCCGCGCTCCCCCGCCCAGGTAGATTCCTTCCTTCAGCGGAGAACCTGCCACGTAATCGATGTAATGTCCGCTCGTATCATATGTTCCAAAATCGACGGCCTGATAAGGATTGACCAGCGTGGTATCGATCAGGTAGACGTCCTTTCCCTGGCCTTGGACAGTCCATGGGTACGGCTTGACCGGATTGGCCTCGGTCCACGACTGATGATCGTAATAAACGGATATTCCGCGAAGTCCTGCCGCCGTTTTCAATTGAATAAAAGCCTCGGCATCGGGTTCGTTTTCCCCATATTTCGTAAAAATAACCGTACCTCCGCCGATCGTATGATGCGGAACGTCGAAATTGCCGCGCAATTCCACGCCGGTCGGCACAACGAGCGGTTGCTCGACCCGGTAGGTCCCAGCCGGCATATACACCGTGCCTCCGCCTTTGTCACCGGCATCGTTCAAAGCCTGCTGGATCGCCTGGGAGGCATCCTCGTTTCCGGACGGATCGGCGGAGTAAGGAGCATTCACCACATTGAACAATCCTCGTCCCGCAGGTTTGGGTTGCTGTGCAATATCCACGGAAGGCACGTCCGGAAGGCTTTCCAGCACGAATTTATCATCTTGCCGGATATTCAGGTCCGTCGATTTGCTGTGGTTGGTCACGGACAATTTGCCTTCATATCCCGAGTTGATCGAGTTTATCGTTCCGACATTTCCTTCAAGTAAGAGATGCCGTTCGGATTTGGCGAAGCTGGATGCGCCCAGAATCAACGATCCGCCACGTGTGACGATCGCATAGTCTTCGCTGCCGTCCCCCCAGTTTTCGAACGTGCTGTTTTCGAAAGATAAGGTTCCGCTGCCTTCGTTCAGAACCGCCTGATCGGGATGTCCGCCTACCGTAACGCCGTTGAACTGAACGATGGAGTTAAAACCTTGCGTCGCATAAACGGCAACCGGATGCGGTCCGGCGTCGGCATCGAACCGGCTGTCCGTTATCAGCAAGCCGTAATTATTAACGCCTTCGATCTTGAGGGCGATATGACAGTCCTCGATCTGAATCTTATACAATTGGGCGTTTGCCGATTCAAGGCTTCCGGTTCTTGTCGTCATCCGTAAACCCGTTTCATATCCGGAAATATGGATGTCCGACATGTATTCCCAGTCGGAGCGGCCCATCACGATGCCTTCGGCGTGACTCGTCATGTATTCATGCAGTTCGCCGCGTTCCGGCGATCCTGCGAGGCCCGATCCGGACCATAGATCCGGGGAAAGGTGAATCCCCTCCAGCCTGCCGATATCCGTCGTGAAATCGAGAAAGATGCCCGTCTTCAGCGTAGTACCGTAGAGGTTCTTGACGTAATGCAGCTCGTTCCAGTCCGGTCCAATTTTAATGCCCTGATAGGCGTTGACCAGCGTGACGTTCTTGACGGTTGCGCTGTCGCCGGGAAGCTGCTCGATCGTCCACGGATAAGGAATCGGACTTGAAGCATTCTGTTCCGGGTACCAGATTGACAGGTTCGTCACGCCGCTGGAAGGCTGCAACTTGATGAAGCTCGCTCCCGTTTCCCGGCCCTCGCCCGTACGAACGGCAAGAACGGTTCCCAGAACCTTGCCGCCCTGCGATTCCGGATTCGTCCAGTCGCCGCGGAGCGTAACCCCCGTCGGCACGATGAGCTCGCTTGTGAGCTTGTACGTGCCTTCCGGCACGAATACGACACCTCCGCCCTGGCTTCCGGCCTCTGCCAGCGCCTCTTGGAATGCCCGGGTGTCATCCGTGCTTCCATCCCCTTTGGCCCCATAATCCTTCACGCTGCGGTCGGCGATAACAATATCGGCCGTCGGGTATGCCGTATCGTAGGCCTTGGTCTCGATCCCCGACGGTTCGCGAGGCTGCTTCGTCACGGTCACCTTCGCCAAGTACAGCTCGGGATTCGGTGACTTCGCTCCGCCGCCGGTGACGCCGATCCGGAAATCCGCATCGTTCGAGCGGTTCGCGAAGCGAGGGTCGCTCAGCTTGAAGGTATGCGTCTTCCATGTCCCCGAATCTTCATACGAGAACAGCGGAGCTTCCTTAAAAGCGGATTGCTTGGAATCATACTGAAGGACCATGTCCCCATTGCCGCGGTCATAATATTCGGCCGTCACCCAAACGTCCTGGTTGCTAAGATCGCTTACGAATTCGTCATTCACATCGAAATAAAAATAGAGGATGTTCTCTCCCGGTTGATTCGGGTTGACCGTTTGGTTGGTCTTCCAGTACGTTTTGCCGTCCACGTCGCCCACCTGCAGGCCAACTTTAGGCCCGTCCCCCGGACGCGCGGTCATGCCTTGTCCTTCTGGCGTTTCGCCGAGCGTAATGTATACGGAATCCGTTACCGTTACCGGCTCGGATGGCAGGAGCTGTTCTCCTCTCACAGCGCTTTCGCCTTCCTCGGCTGCCTTTGCCGGTACAGGGGCAATCCAGAATAAAGAAACGGCCATCGCCATGACGATCATTTGCGCCATATAACGCTTAATCCTCAATCGATTGTTCACAATCATACCTCCCATGCTTGATTCGATGATCAAGCTGCACGAAAGCACGCTGCCTCGATGTGGAATCCTGTTTGTATTCGCTTTCATTTTGCAGCATAATAAATCAGACGTACGTAAAGCACTGACCATTTCCTGACCATTCGCTTAAACATTGCCTCATTTAAAGCTCATACACCTAAAGCTTGTTTCAGTCACAGATTGTGTACCTATAGTATTGCTCCATTACATATCCTGTACCTATGGTCTTGCTTCACCCAAAGAACGATGACTTAGGCTTACTCTACTTACCAGTTCGTGTACTTTGGCTAGCGATACGAGCAGATTGTTTTCTTAATGCTTGCTCTCGCATCGTAAAGCCCCTAGGCTTGCTTCGCTTCTAATTCGGCGGCACCTCCCCCTTTCCCGCAGGCGGTTTGCTTCCTTTTTGCTTACAAAAAGGACCTGAGGGGAAAACCGGCCTTATCGGCCGGCGTCCCTCCAGGAATGGGCAGGCTCCCAGTTCAGGACCGACTTCGCTTTTGCGTTCGATACGAACGCCGTAAGTTCTTCGGGTCCCAGCCCGGGAAATGGCACCTGCGGATAATACTTGACTGCCAGCTCGCTGACGCTTGCATCGCTCAGGATATCACTCGATGTGATGTTCAAGCGACATGCCTCCGGCTCCCCATGCCCGTTTACTTCCAGCGCAAGCCGGCATGCGGCGGCAGCGTCGCGCGCGTCGACGTAGCTCCATAAAATGCGGTGATGTCTTCCAGTTTGGTCGAAGGCGGCAATCTCTCTGGCGTATTCTTCCGGCCCCAGAATCAAGGAGAACCGAAGCGCGTAGATTTCCATGCCCATGCGGCGGGCAAACATATCACCGGTCTGTTCGTTAACCTGCTTGGACAGGCCGTAGCTTTCCTGCGGCAGCAGGACATGGTCCTCGTCGACGGGGAGCATATGCGGTGGGAAGGGATGTTTTGCCCAACAGAAACCATAGGCCGATTCGCTGGATCCAAACACAACGCGCTTGATACCGAGTTTGGAAGCAGCTTCCAGGATGTTATACGTTGCCATGACGTTATTGGCGAAAATCCGTTCCGGCGAAAAGTTGATGGGATTGGGCACCGCGGCCAAATGAACCACCGCATCGGATTCGGCCAAAATGCCGTACACTTCACCAAGCTGGGTCAAATCCCCCTGTACATATCGGGCATAACGGTTTCTTCCGCTAGGCGGGCGCGAATCCGTTCCGATGACTCTGTACCCTCCTGCGTTGAGCTCTTGGACCACATAATGCCCAAGCTTTCCTTCCGAGCCGGTCACGACGATTTGCTTCACAATCATGTCCTCCTTCCAGCCGGACCTTATGGCCGAATTAATGTTCCATCCGGCTTGCGGTCCAGCTTGTATGGGTTATGGTATGTTTTCAATGAAACTTGATTCCCGAGCAGGGCTGCGGCCTGAAGTTCATCGATATCGATGCCGAGGCCTGGCTTGTCGCTTAGATGCAAATGCCCGTTTTCCAAAACCGCATGGCCCGGGAATGCTTCCTTCTCCCCGGACCGGAAATGGTTGATCTCCTGGACGCCGAAGCTCATGATCGCCATATCCAGATGAGCGGCCGCGACTTGGTTGACAGGGTCGTTCTCCCCGCCTTCCTGCCAAGCTGTGCGGACGCCGAAAGCTTCGCAGACGGCGGCGATCTTGCGGCATGGGGTAATTCCGCCTGCCTTGGATACGCGCATCCGTACAAAGTCGATCAAGCGCTCCTGCACCAGGGGCAGCCACTCCTGCGGATGCACAAACAATTCGCCGACGGCCTGCGGCGTGGTGCTCGTTTCTTTCACCCGCCGGTACCAAGAGGTATGCTCCGATTGCAGCAAATCCTCCACGAAGAATAACCGGTAAGGCTCAAGTGCTTTGGATAAGCTCACGGCGCCGGAAGGTGTCAGGTGCTCGTGAACATCATGTGTAAAGCCCAAATTCATGCCAAAACGCACGCGCAGCTTCTCGAACATGTCGGGGATCGCCGTGATGTAGCTGGCTTCATCGAACAGGTTGGCCGGCGGGAATATCGACGAGCCTTGGGGCGAGACGAACCCGCCCCCGCCGTAGCCGCCAAGCTGGCAGCGGATTACGCCGAACCCCTGTTCTTGGAAGGCATGCACCTCTTCCTCCAGCTGCTCGTAGGTCGCTCCGTTGGCGTGTGCATAGCAAGGAACGGCCGAACGAACCGCGCCTCCGAGAAGCTGATACACGGGCATGCCGGCTTCCTTGCCCTTAATGTCCCACAGCGCCATATCGATGCCTCCCATAGCGGTATGGAGTGTCGATCCGTTGCGCCAATAACCGCTTGTGTACATCGTCTGCCATACATCCTCGATCTGGCTTGCGTCTCGGCCGATAAGAACCGGTGCCAATAGCTCCTCAATGATGCTGACCACGGCTCCAGGTTGGTAAACATCGCTGGCCGAGCCAATCCCGTACAGACCGTCCTGATCGGTCATGACTTTCACGATGACCCAGCTTCCGTCATGTCTTGTGCGAATGCAGCGTACTGCCGTTATTTTGGCCATGCCATTTTCCCTCCCTCCAAATTTCCATCGCGTTTAGCGAGATGTCAGCCGCAGGCCGAGCGTTTGAATCTTCGCCGGGCCTGGTTTCAGTTCATACCCCGCTCCATCCTTCCACTCCAACGTCTCGCCGCGTTCTTCCATGATCGTGCTTTCATATCCGTCATTCACCGCGAACGCAGGCTTAACCGCCATCGTAGCAGGCTCAAGCGATACGTTGAATGCTCGCAGCATCAAGTCATCGCTTTCCTCGCCCAGCTTCAAGGCGCTGAAGGCCATGCGCTTGCCTTCCCATTCCAGGAAAGCATGATTTGCGGGCAGCGTGCCATGGTGGACGCCCGTCTGTCGTACCGTCCACGGAACCGGGAACTGATAAGCATCTACATAAGCGCCTGACGCTACGATATCGGCATCGTGAGATATGAGCTCCATGTCCATGACATGGCTTCCGAGACACTGGGCTTCCGGCGTTGAGAATACGCCCCAGTCCCCAAGTTCCCTGACGCCGCGAAGAAGTGTGACCGCCATAGTGTTATGCTCCGGAAGGACTTCGTATTCGTTCAATCCTTGATTCGCGACCGTAAGGCCCGCCGTGTCGTCACATAAGCTGACGAACGCGTTCTGATGCTGGGCATTGCTCGGATTGATCCAAGCAACTTCGGGCTGAATCGGACGGCGCGCCAGCTCATAAATAGAGTCCGCGACGACATGCTCCGTTTGAAGCCCGGTCTTGAACAGCATGCGGATGCGATGATCCTTCACCGTGTTGTCGATGCGGCTGCGGATGCTGACGGAGCGGCTGTCCTTGCCTAGGGTGAGCTCTGTGACGATCCTCAACTCGCCGGTCTCGCCGACCCGTCGGGATGTCCGATACCGGAACGGAACCATGGAACGGATTTCTTCCTCCAAACGTTCATCTGCACCGAGTGGCAGATGCCACACATGCTCGATCCGGTAGACGGCCGAAAAAGGCGTATGCTTCACCAGCTGTACGTCGGCGGCCAGCCCTTCCGTCGTCAGCGGTGTTTCTCCGTCCGGCTGCCGGTACATGTATTCATTTCCGATATCGCCCGTATCTTCATAGATGCCAAGCCCTTCGTATTTTCTTCCATTCACTTTATCCGACAGCGTGAAGGAACCGTCCTGCGCGATTTCAATCCGGACATAACGGTTCTCCATCGCATTTTCGCCGGCGGTAACGCTGTTACCAGTGGCTGGATCGGACTCCGTCTTCGGCAGCAGTGAATCTTTGCGGACAAGGGCATAGGTTTGATAACCGATCTGCGGCACATCCCGGACATATAGCTCCACGTCCACCTGATACACCCAGTAAGGCTGTCGGAACCGATCATCCGGGAGATCATAGCCGAATATGGGACCCGACGCGGCGATAACGGCTTCGACTTGATTGCCGTCAGCGTCCACGACCGCCCATTCATCCGGAGCAAAATCTGCATATTCCGCTTTGAACGCCTCATATTTTTCATGCGGAGGCTGATGGTCGAAGTACCGGCGCTCCACGTCCACTGTCACGCGAACCACACCGGAGCGCAGATGACCGGACGTGTTGAAGACGACGAACGGCCGCGCCTGCGAACCAAAACCTGATGTATCAACTTCATCTGCCACCGCCGTGGCGCTTTGGGCAGCGATTGATTCGGCCACCTGCTGTGATTTAGCGAAGCGCGTCATCATCTCCCGGTGCACTTCATCGACGCTGCAGCCGCAGATGCTGTCGTGAGGATGGTTTTGCAGCAGCGTCTTCCACGCATACAGCAGCTCGTGGCGCGGATACTCGCCCCCGCCAAGATACGCCATGACCGCGAGCGGCTCCGCCACTTTTTCCAGCAGCGTCTGGCTCTTCACGTTCTCCTGCTTGATGTACACCCTGGCCGATGCGGTGTTGACCAGCGTGATCCAGCCGTCGGTCCACTGGCTGCGCAGCTCACCTCGGATGACGTCGAGTGCATCCGGTTTCGCTTGCCTGAGGGCTTCGATGTATTCCGGAAAGCTGGAGTGGCGGAAGGTCACGTCCGGCATGATCTCTCCCGCCGCGAGCAGCGCTGCCGACAGGTCCTTCTGCAGCGGCTGATGGTCGCAGCCGTTCATGAACAGCAGTTCCGGCGTGGACGCAAACGCTTCGGCGGCCGCCAGCTTTTCCTTCCAATATGTTTTGGCCGCCTCGCGGTCCACGGGAATTTCCATTCCGTTGTTGTACCAGTTGGCGAACAAGATGGCCAGGACCCTGGTTCCATCCGGAGATTCCCAATACATCTCCGAATATTGGGAGGTATGGGCATTGCCCGACTGGATCTCGTTGTTGAAGCCCACCGGCTTGACCCCGCGTCCGTACACGGCCACGTCGATGCCCGCTTGGCTGATGAGCTGCGGCGCCTGCCCCATATTCCCGAACGAGTCGGGAAAGTATCCGATTTTCGCATATCCACCCATGTTTTTCGATGCCAGAATGCCGATCAGCAAATTCCTTGCATTCGCTTCGCTGCTGACCAGAAACTCATCCTGCAGAATATACCACGGGCCGAGAATCAGCTTGCCCTGTTCCACCAGCGACCGGATTTTCCCCGCCCGATGCGGCATCATTTCGAGATAGTCTTCGAGTACAATGTATTGACCGTCCAGATGAAAGCTTGCGAAATCGGGGTCGCGCTCGAACGTTTCAATTAAATCTTCCATTAACCGGACCAGTTTCAACCGGTGCGTTTCATATGGTAAATACCACTCTCTATCCCAGTGGGAATGCGCTATGATGTGTGCCGTTTTTGAAGTCATCTCTATCTCATCCCAATCTTGTATGTTGTCGTATGCGCACTTTCAGGTTCATGCGCTTGTTCGCATGTTCTACATTTTGACCGAACCGACGGTCATCCCCTTCACGTACATCTTCTGCATGAACGGGAACGACAGCAGCACCGGAATGACAGTAATCAGCGCGCCCGCCATCAGTTCGTTCCATTTTTTGAACGAAGAGGAATCCAGGTACATGAGCCCCATCGGCAGCGTAAACATTTCCTGTTTATCGATGATGATCATCGGCCATAAGATGTTGTTCCAGCTTCCGATGAAATTCAGGATGGCGATGGTCCCGATCGCCGGCAGGGCCAGCGGCAGGTAGATGCGCCAATAAATTTTGAAATTGCCGCAGCCGTCCAGGACGGCGCATTCGTACAGTTCATGCGAGATCGTCCCGAAGTAGCTGGTAAAGAGGAAGATGGCGAACGGCGCCGCCCCGTTGATCATCGGCAAAATTATGCCGACGTAGCTATTCTGCAGCCCGAGATTCGTCATATTGATATAAAGCGGAATCAGCGTGGTTACGCCTGGAACGAGCAGCAGCGCAATGAAGGTGTAATAGATCAGCTTTTTGCCCTTGAATCTGAATTTCGCGAACGCGAATGCCATCATCGTGTATATGACAACGACACCGACGATGACAATCACGCTGACGACCACGCTATTGACGAAGAAACGGGAAAAGTTCAGCTTGCTCCATACCTCGGAAAAGGTTGACCACATGAGCGGTCCTTTCGGGAAAGGAGACTGCGGATTGGCCAGCGCGTCCTGCGATGTTTTCAAGGAGGTTCCGATCATCCATACGAAGGGATACACGCAGGTCAGTCCGTATATGAAAAGAATGATGTGCTTGATCGTTTTGACCATTTCGAATCGCCTCCTTTTAAATGTCGACCTTGAATGAGCGGATGCTGAACATGGCGATGGCGCCTGTGATCAGGAACGATACCCACCCGATCGCGCTTGCCAGTCCGTAATTGTTGTTCAGGAAGGCCGTTCTGTACACGAGGGTACCGATAACCTCCGAACTGCCTGCCGGTCCCCCGCCCGTCATGATAAACACATTCTCGAAGGCCTGGAAAGCACCGTTGACCATTTGAATAACCGCGATGAGCGTGATCGGCTTCAGGAGCGGCCACGTGATTTTCATGATCATAGTCAGCTTGCTGGCTCCGTCGACACTCGCCGCCTCGTACAGCGTTGGATCAATCGAAGTCAGTCCCGCGTAATACAGGATCAGCGTACCGGGAAGCCCTCCCCAGATCGATGTCAAAATAATGCCTGTCAGCGAGGTCGAGGAACTGCCCAGCATGCCGCCAGGCACGGCCAGGAAATCGAGGCCGATCGCTTGGAAAAGGGCGTTGAAGGCGCCAGTAGGCTCGAACAAGCCCTTCCATACGTAAAAAATCGCCACGCCCGACGCGATCATCGGCAAAAAGTAAACCGTACGGTACAGCGTCGCCATCTTCGTATTCTGTAGCACGAAAGCCAGGACGATCGCGATCGGGATGACCACGACGACCTGAGAGACGGCGATCAGCACGTTGTGCAGCAGCGAATGGTAGAAATTCTGGGTCACAATCGGGTTATCGCCCAGCAGAAACTGCCGGAAATTGGAGAGCCCTTCGAAACGGGCCGTCGAGAAGTCGATCCCCGACCAGTTGTAAAAACTGAGCATGATCGAGAAGCCGACCGAATAGACGCCGACGGCGAGAAACAGAAGAATACCCGGCAGCAAAAACAGATAGGGCACCCATTTACTTCTGGTTGTTATCATCTTCCATCACCTTTGGATTTGGGATTGAACAGCCGGCGGACGGAGGTTAACCCTCCAGCCGGCTGCGACTGGTGCGGCGAGCAGCAAATCAGTTGCCGCTGGCCTGCAGGCTCTTCATCGTATCGTCGAATTTTTGCGCAGCCTGTTCGGCCGTCATTTTTTTCTCAATGATGGATTGCAGGGATTGAGCGTACACTTCCCATTCCTTGTTCTTGCCGCGGAAGGCGTTGATAGCCGGCTGGGCTTCCGAATAAGGTCCGGGCTCAGCGGCGAACGAGTCGACAATCGCCTTCAAGTTCGGATCGAGATCTTTGGCTTTGTCTCCCAAATTCAGTGCCGGAACTGTATAAGCCGCATTTGCGAATGCAACCGCCGCATCCGGGTCTGTTGTCATGTATTTGATAAAATCAAGCGCCGTATCCTTGTTTTTGGAATCCTTGTTCACCGCAAGCATCGTCAAGGTAAACGGATCCGTCGTCCATGAAGTGATTTTCGAGCCTTCGATCGGTGGAACAGGGAACGTGACGATATCTTCCGGCTTCATGCCCATTGCGAGCAGCGTGGACATCGTAAACGAACCGCCCAGGTCAAACGCGGCCTTGCCTGCGGCAAACGCTTGGTCAGCGCCGTCAATGTCGGTCGAGAGAATACCCGGCATCAGCAGATCCTTGTCGGCAAGTGTCTGGACGGCCTTGACGACAGGGAGATGCCCAGGATCGCTCATCTTCGACTTTCTCTCCAGAAGCTCCACGTAAGACTGCGGCCCTCCGTACATGATGGCTAATGCCGAACCAGCCCAGTTCTCCCACAAATCCGACGTTTTCGCGCCGAACACAAGGCCTGGCGTACCGGTCTTGCTCTTGATGGTTTCCATCATCGAGACGAACTCTTCCCAGGTCTTTGGAGCCTCGGTTTTCAGCCCCGCCTTTTCCATCAGCAGCTTATTACCGTAAAAGGTAAAGAATCCGCCGATGTCGAGCGGCAGTCCATAAAACTGTCCTGCTTTGAGCGATTTTTGCACTGTCGTGGCGTTCTTATCGTTCTGCCAGGAGTCAACCTGGCTCTGCGTCACCCGGATCGGGTCCATTGCGGTGCCGTAGTACTTGCCGAGCACGTCGTCGCCGATTTCGCCCGACAGCTCGACCACGGAGTTTTCAATCGAATCCCCCGCCGAGGCCCACCAGTTGATGACGTCAGGCAGGTTTTTGGAATTGCCCGCAGCTTGGATTTTTTGTCTGTACGTATCGTCCGGCGTAAACGTCTCCAATTTCACTTTCACGCCCGTTTTCTGTTCGTACAGCTTGGCCGCAGCCTCGATTCCCGGCGTGTACGCTACTTTCCAGGTCCACATGGTCAACTCCTTGCCGGATGAAGCATCCCCGCCTTCCTGCTTCTGCCCGCCAGAGCAAGCGCTTACAACCAAACAAAGAACGGATAACATTGTGACCATCAAGGTTGATTTCTTTTTCATCGTCTAACCACCTTTTCATTAATCATGGATCGGATCATTGTTTTAACTCGATGTATGAAGACTTGCAGGAATAACTTGGATACCACCTCCCTGAAGAAGTACAACAAGCGGCCATACGGCAGCAGTGTTATGTTTCCTGCCCTGCTCGTAAGCGTTTTACCAAATGGGCGAATGCAACTTATAGCTAACAATATAAACATTATATTTTTACGTGTAAATGTTTATTTTTTTAATACAACTTATGATTACTCAACTCTAAATTCGCCCAAAACGGTTGTTAAATCAAAGAATTTTTAATGTCAGTTGCGTATCTCATTCCTCAAAAAAAGATTCAATCAACACAAATAAATATTCAAATTCACTTGTATAGGTTGAATACTTGTAATATATTTATATCAGACTTATTCATCGAATGGAGATCCGAAATATGCCAAATAAATTCGTCCCGATGTATAAAAAAATAGAACATTATATCGTGGAGCAAATCCGGAGCGAGAACTGGAAGCCGATGAGCCGCATCCCTTCCGAAAACGAGCTTGCGGATCAATTCGGCGTCAGCCGGATCACCGTGAAGAACGCCCTGGCCGATCTGGTCGAACGAGGCGTCATTTATCGGATGCAGGGCAAAGGCACCTTCGTATCGGAGAGAAAAGACGAGGACCTGTTCTCTTTGGGGACTTCGGGTGCAGAAACATTGCTGAAAAATACCGTGGGCTTCCTGCTGCCCCGTCTGGATAACCGTTTTACGGCCAACTTGCTGAGCGGGATCGAAGATGCCCTTTCCGACAAGGGTTATCACCTGCTATTTTCAAAAACCAACGACTCCCAGGAGCATGAGATTCGGAAAATACGCGAAATGAAGCATGCCGGCGTTGCCGGGCTGATCATTTATCCGGTGGAGGGCGAAAATTACAACCATGAAATTTTGTCCCTCACGCTGAACAAATTCCCTTTGGTTCTATTAGACAGACAGTTTAAGGGAGTCGAGACCAACTCGGTCAGCTCCGATCACTATAAGGCGGGCATGGATGCGGTTACTCACCTCATTGAGCTGGGGCACCGGAATATCGGGTTTATTTCGACCAAATCGGAAGGAACATCAAGCATCGAGGAGCGTCTTGCGGGATATGAGCAGGCGCTGGAGGATCGGCATATCCTCATCGACCGCAGCTTTCAAATGACGCGCCTTTCCATGTCCAACAGCGACGAAGAGGTCATGGAGATGATTCAGCAGTTTTTGCGGTCGAATCCGCATATGACGGGCGTGATTTCTTCGAACTTCAGTCCACACGTGATCCAAGCCGCCCTGGCCATGGGACTGCGGGTTCCCGAGGATCTCTCTGTCGTCTTTTTCGACGATGTCGTGTACCCGGATTTTAGCGTCGTCCCGCCTACCGCCATCATCCAGCAGGAACGCGAGATGGGCCGAGAGGCAGGTTATCTTATTGTCCATCAGATCGAAAACGGCGTGTCCGATTATCGGCAAATCAAGCTTCCGACGAAGCTTGTCCCCCGCCGTTCCACCGGCATTCATGCCGCCGAAGCGACAACAGCGGCCAAAGACAGGTAACGGCCGGATTCGGATGCTGCATTCGTCTATCGATTCAAGATGACCGAAGTTATTCGTTTGGCAAAAAAAAGGCAGGGCAACCGATTGAATTTCTCGGTCGCCCTGCCTTTTTCGCTTTTCAAATCCATTTCCACTTTGCAACTATTATCAAAAAAAAGGAATACCTCCGCCCGCTAAACAGCCAGTTCTTTCAAACGTGCAACCCGCTCCTGTTCATGTTCGACCAGCCAGGAATCGCGGGAGAGAAGTTCATAGGCTTTCGCGAAGTATGGCTTGGCTTCTTCGTTCCGCGCAAGGGCGAGCAGGCATTCCCCCAATTCTTCGTAAAGATAGCCGTCTGGTTCAAAGCCTTGCTCTGTCTCCTTGAGAAGCTCCTCCTGAATATTCAGCGCCTGTTCTACCCTATTCAAGAGCCGCATCACTTTGGCGATGCTCCATTTGGCAATGAAAATGGTTACCGGATTTCCTTGGCCTTTTCTGAACTCATAGGCACGTTCGAACAAATCGAGCGCTTCTTCCAGCTCCCCCGCTTCCACCTTAGCCCATCCGATATTGTTGTAGAGCGAACCGAGCCAGCGGCCTGCTTGAGGATGGGCCTCTGCATGCGCAAGAGCCTTCAAATTCCACTCCATCCGTTTCTCCGGCGTAGACTCGGCGATGCCCAGCATATGCGCCGCATCCACCGCGTAATCATCTTCACCGCATTGAAGCCCCAGCTCCCAGGCCTCATGAAATACCGGATTAGCCTGTTCTTGCTGTGATGAAGAATTGAACACCCTGCCTCGTTCCAGCAAATAACGAACTCTGGCGGTCGGCCAATCCTCGATCAGCCTTGATTCCACCTGGTCCAAAGTCTCATGTGCTTCCGCGAATTTCCCCTGCAGTCCCTGCGTGCGGGCAATCTGCGTCCAAAGCTCGGTTATGTATTCCCTTCAGGCATAAAAACAACTTCGGTCTTGATGTCCTTGGGCGCAGCGAATTGCAGAAGCTTATATCCTTCTTCCCGAAGGCTATCCATCTCTTTTGCGGTTAGAGAAATGAAGGGTTCAATCGTCAACGTTGCTTTTTCCTTGGTCTTGTCAATCCTCCATATTCCTCTGACAAAACCATCTACTAGGATGACCGACCGTATAATGCCGTTCACCGTGAAGACACGCTTACGATCTGATTCAGACATGATCCGTGACCGGTCGGCATGTGACAGCAATATATTATCGAATTCGCCCAAGAAACGCGGCGGACAAGGTGTGTCAGCAGACGGCCTCGGCGCTTCAGGCAGGTCAAACAACTCATCACCCGCTTCGTTCATGAATGTCTCGAGCTGGGACCGCAATTCTTCCACAACTTCTCTCAGCTTGGTGAGCCCAGACCACACCTGTATATCCTTTACGGTAGCGGGCCCGAAGGCTCCCAAATAACGGAGTACAATATCCTTCGGCTTTGCTATCTGAAGTCGTGTTTCTCCTAGCCATGCTTCTGCAGTGGTGTACGTAGCCTGTCCTCCTCTCCCCCACAATCCCCGTGGCGGAACTTGGACAAGAGGGACCCTATTACGAATAACCATGGACAGCGCTTCCGGATCATGCGTATCCCAACGTTCATGCAGTCTCTTACCGAGCTCGCTTAAAGTGAATGGCGCCGATTCTACCAAGGCCCGCCCGGCTTCGGCGATTTCCTCCAGATCCAGTCCTGTCAGTCTTTTGCTGTAGTTTCCTTTTAACCCCCGCTCCAGAACGGATTGAAATGCATGTCTCATTTCTAGGCAGTCCTTCGCGGATACCAAATGGATTGTCGAGCGCATCAGTGCGATGCGAACAGCCTGTCGACTTTCAATTAACCCCGTTAATTCCTCATGGCAAAAATCTTTGATTCTTGTCCATAAACCGAAGTAGGGTGGATTCGGAGCTTGAGCTTGCAAACCTACCAGCTTCTCGATCGCTTCAATGGCCGGCATCCGTACACGCTCCAGGAGCATCTGTCTTGCCAGCAACGCCCGGTTCAATTCCTGATTCGTCATTACCGTTTGCATGAAATCGTGGGGAGCAGCATTCGATTTGCTTGGCTTGACCAATGTTCTGCCTCCTATTGCCTGATATTAGATGAACCCGTTCCCTTTAATATACGTTGATTGGGTGTATGAGGCAATCCGGGAACTTCGTGACCATCAATTCACTTAAAAAGACAAATGAAGATCCCCCTAGAAGCGGGGGATCTCAGACGAAACAACGATATGGCTCCTTTGTAACTATGATAAGTAATTCAACGATGCCGCCCTTATGTCCTCATTCAATTGAACCAACGACTCATGATGCTCCGGCAGCACAGGCAGCAGCGGCAGACGCGGTTCCCCGGTTTCGATGCCTCTTAAGTTCAGGATATATTTGCAAGCACCATAGAGTGATGGATAACCAAGCAGTTTCTTGATAAATCGGTTGACTGTATGCTGAAGCTGCAGGGCTTCCTCAAAGCGCCCCTCCCGGAAATAAGCATCCAGTTTACAAAACAACTCTGGCATCACGCCGTACGTGCCACCGATCCCGCCATCGGCACCCATGATTCTTCCTGCTAGGAATTGTTCATCCGGACCGTTAAATACGAGGAAATCATCCCCTCCTGCCTCTTTGAACTGTTCCAGTTCAAACGTGCTCTCACCGGACATTTTCACGCCAATGACTTTTTCCTGCTGAGCCAACCTTTTGCATAGATCGAACGAGAGATTAAATCCGGTCGTCTGTGGAATGTTGTATATGATAAACGGCAGATTTGTGCTGTCGATCATGTGCTGCCAATGATTCTCTACCGCCTTTTCCGAAAGCCTGTAATAAACGGAAGGCACCGAGGAGACGGCATCCGCGCCCACCTGCTGCGCATGTATGCACAGGTCCATGCTTTCGCGAGTCGAACTAGCCCCGACGTGAACGATGACCGCCAGCTCTCCCCTCACTTCCTCCAACACGGCTTCCAGAACCTGTTTCCGTTCCTCTGCGCTTTGCAGCATGCCTTCACCAGAGCTGCCGCCCACATACAATCCTTTAACCCCTGACGATGCGTAATATCTTGCAAGTCGTTTGACCCGCTCCTTGTCCACAATCCCTTTCGCATCATATGCGGAATACATGGCGACATAAATGCCCGCAAACTTTGACACGTTGTCTGCTGTCAATGATCCCACTCCCTTTCCCTGGTTATTTCCGATATGCTGTTGCTTGTCATACGTGTGGTTAACTCAATTCTGACTCACCGTATCCGCAAAGTATGATTTATTGACATGCGAGCCCGTTATTTTCTTGATACCTCGGACCGGGGCGGATGCATTACACCGGAATCTTATAGACGAACTTCTCCACGATCGCAGGCGTTTGCTCGTGTGCCCCAACCAAATGCGCATCGTCCGGAAAACAGACGAGAAAACTTCCCGGCTCCAAATACCCTGCAAACCTGCCCCCTTCCTGCATATCTCCGAAAAGGATATCCTGCTCCGGGTCATATTCCGTCCGGTTCGTCAAAGAGCCCTCGCTGCCGACTTCCACATATTCACGCCCTTTCAGGACGATATGGATGTCTATATATTTCCGGTGTGCCTCAAAGCGTTTTTCGCTTTTTGGGGCGGTTGTAAACTGAATCCGATTCTTTTTATAAACCTTAGAGCTCATTTCATCCGGATACCATTCCGCATGCAAATCGGTTGCAATATCCTTTAAGCATTGCGACAAATGGTTATTATCCGAAGCGTGTAAATGAATATTTTCGAGCTTGTCATAGATCATGAGAATTTTAGGCTCCTTTATTCGTGATTTCACTGACACTGACCTTCCGGTCTTCCTTCAGGGATAACGTCAGCGCGTCCGCCGTGGCGATCGAGGCCCG
Organism: Paenibacillus dendrobii; assembly: GCF_009807035.1. Lineage (GTDB taxonomy): Bacteria > Bacillota > Bacilli > Paenibacillales > Paenibacillaceae > Paenibacillus_AQ > Paenibacillus_AQ dendrobii. The sequence continues at coordinate 118,558 of NZ_WUBI01000001.1, read as the reverse complement.
TGCCGCCGTCCCGTCCAGCAGCGGACGGAATTCATCCTCGACTGACGCTCCCTGCATGATGTGATGAAAATAAGCCATTTCTTCCTTCATAATACCCTGAAGCCATAATGGAGGCATCGCGCTTGGTTTGCCATACATAATGGCTCCATCCATCTCCAGGCCCTTATAGATCCGCGTCCGGTCATCGTCTACTTCCTTGGATTCATGCAGCAGGAATCGCTCTTCGCCCTCCGGTGTTTTGAGGACGACCTTTACATCCTGCATATCGATCAGAATGGCTCCCTTGCTCCCCTGAATTTTCACGAAATGATCCGGCCAGCGGAAAGCGGACCCATATTGCAAAGTGGCATACCTCTCGCCGGGAAACTCTAGCGTCAAGAACAGCATGTCATCTTCGTCCCCATACTGCTCCCCTTTATGTGCCACATTGCCGCCCACCATGGTCACCCGTTCAGCGGGACCCATAAGAAACTGGATGAAATCCAGCTCATGGATATGATGATACAAGTGCCCGCCCGAGATTTCTCTCATCTTCTTCCAGCTAACCTGGGGCTGGGCTTCCTCCCAGCCATTGCGCTCGGCGTGACAGAACAGGATCTCCCCGATCTTCCCGCTGTTAATCAGCTGCTTGGCCGTACGCACGCCATTCATGAAATTCATGACATGTCCAGCCATGAACACCCGTCCGTTCTCCTTCGTTTTTCGGATCATCTCGTTGCAATCGGCATAGGACAGCGCGATCGGCTTCTCGCAAAAAACATGTTTTCCATGTTCAGCAGCGCAGAGTACGGGGTTCTTGTGATAGCCGTTTGGTGAGGCCACGATTACCGCGTCCACGTCGGATCTTGAGCAGAGCGATTCCACGCTCTCCTCCATGTCGCAATTCAGCTCCTTCGCCACGGGTTCCGCATGGCTCGGGTCGTATACCGCAACCACCCGGGCACCCTCAATTTCATTCAGGATACGCGCAAGCCCCGCTCCAAAGTATCCTGTTCCCACAATGCCATAATTGACTGTTTTCATCTCTATTAGCTCCTCTCGAAGTCCGTTTTTATTTGACTGATCCATCCGACAATCCTCCGGCAATCTTTTTCTGGATCAGCATGAAAAATATAATGGATGGCACGATGACAATAACGGAAGCAGCCATCATTTCTCCCCAATCCAGAATCTCGGAGCCCGTCAGGGAATATAGCGCAACGGATATCGGCATTTTCTCCGAAGTGTTGATAAGCAGCAGCGCAAACAGAAATTCATTCCATGTATTGATAAAGGTGTAGATCGCCGTCGCCACCACACCCGGAGAAACGGTAGGCAGTACGATTTGCAGAAACACCCTGATCTTTCCGGCTCCATCCACATGGGCCGCCTCTTCAATCTCAAGCGGAACCGTCTGGAAGAAACCGATAAGCATCCAGATCGCATACGGAATGGAGAAGGACAAGTAGGTGATCACAAGCCCCGTCCAAGTATTGACCAGCCCGATTTTGATGATGATGATCGAATACGGAACCGCCAGCAAAATCGGCGGGAACATATAGGTCGTAATCAGCAGCTTGGTCATTTTTTTCCCGGCCTTCGGAAAGAACCGGACGATGCCGTAGGCAGCAAGTGCGGACACCACGATGGTGACCAGCGTTGCCGAAAGCGACACGATCAAGCTGTTTTTGATGTTCGTCGTGAAATGCAGGTTGTGGAGTACCCGGCTGTAATACTCAAAAGTAAACTGCTTCGGGAGCATGGCTAACGGATGATTGGCCATCTCCCCCGAGGTTTTGAAAGAGGATAAAATGATCCAAATCAAGGGAAAGACCGCGATCAGAGATAACAATGACAGAAACACATACATAACGGCGATATTCAGCTTGCTTTGTCCCACGTTGTTCATTAGCGGTCCTCTCTTTCCCATTTATTGAGAAGCCTGAAGTAGAGCAGGCATATACCCAGCAGGAACAGCAGCAAGATGACGGTGATGGCAGACGCAATCCCCAACTGCTTCATGCCCCATCCGGTTTTGTATGCGAAGATCGGCAGCGTTGTCGTCAAATCCGATGGTCCTCCGCCCGTCAGGAGGTACAGAAGATCGAAATTGTTGAAGATCCAAATCGTTCTCAATACCAGCAGCAACCCGATGACGCCACGGATATGGCGTACTGTGATGAACCAGAAGGATTGCAGAGAGGTTGCTCCATCCATCACGGCTGCTTCATACTGGTCCGAGGGGATCGTTTTCAGGGCAGACAAAATGTTGACCATGAACAGCGGCGCACCGAACCACACATTGATGAACACCGCCGTACCGAACACGAATGCCGGATCAGCTAAAAAGTTGATGTTCAGGTGCGTCAGCCCGAGCTGCGTCAGCGAATTGGGCAAAAATCCGTATACATCATTCAAAATCCATTTCCATGAAAACGCGATGACGATCGCGGGAAAAGCCCACGGAATGATCAGCAGCGTTCTGAAAAAGCCGGAGTATTTCGGAATTCTATTCAAGGCCAGAGCGGCCAGGAAGCCGGTGACAAGCTGGCCGGCGATGGAATAGATCGTCCACTTGATCGAATTCAAGAACGCAATGTAAAAGTCGGCGTTCGTGAGCACGAATTTGAAGTTGTCGAACCAAACCCAGCTGTAGCGAGGCCGGATCAAATGCTTCGAGGTGAAGCTGACATACATGCTTGACAGGATCGGATAAATTAACAAGAGAATGACAATCAACACGGCAGGCAGAATGAATAGTATGCCTGTCGTATTGAGCGTTTTAGATTTACTGCTGATCGTCCTCATCTGCTTCACTCCAGTTCTGCTTGCATGGGCGAAAGGAATCTCACCCCCTGCCGGTATTTTATTGTCCCATCGAAAATAGTTTGTTTAGCTCCTTTTCTGCCTTGTGCGCCGCATCTTCCACAGGTTCGTTTTTCAGAACGATGTCCTGGAACATTTTTTCGATAACGCCTTGGCTCGTTAGAATGCCCGACTGCAGCACAGGACTGTATTCCATACCGATGGCTGTCCCTTTATCGACGGCGCTGCTGATGACGTTCACCGCGTTGCTGAATTTCTGGATCGTCGGATTATTCAGGTATTCGGGATCTTCTGCGATGTCTCTCAGTGCGGGCAGCATTCCCGCGGGTACCGAATGAAGGAATTTAATGTACCGTTCCTTCTCGAAGAGGCTCTCGACGAATGCTTTCGCAATGTCCGGATGCTTGCTCTTCTTCCATACAACGACAGGCACGTTTGAGGTTTCGATTCCGCGGTCCGGATCACTCGCATGAATTTTGGGAATCGGAGCCGCATCAATCTGGTCTAACAGAGCCGGCGAGTTGGTTTCTACGCCTCCGATCTGAAAACCACTGTTGAAATCAAACGCCGTTTTTCCTTGGTAAAAGAGGGTTGCCTGGTCGAGCACTTTGAAGTTCACCGAGCCCGACGGAGAAGCAGCCTTGTACATATTGACCCAGTAATTGATGCCATCGATGGCGGCTTTGCTTGTCAGATTCGCCTTGCCGTCCTTCGTAATGAGGGTTTCACCTGCGGAACGCACATAGAAGTTAAGGAAGCGCGTGGCCATCATGTCGCCAAGTCCCATCGGTACGGACAGACCGTATACATTCGGTGGTTGATTTAACGTTTGGGCGGCCTTGAACAGCTCGTCCCATGTTTTCGGCACTTCAAGATTGGCCTTTTTCAAAAGATCCTTCCGGTACCACATGACCTGCGCATGGGAGTAGAGAGGAATGGAGTAATTTTGTCCATCCACCGTAGCTTCCGCAAGCGGCGCTTCATAAAAGCGGTCCCTTCCGATGTTGTCGATCACGTCGTTAAGCGGAACGATAGCCTCCGCATCGAGCATTTCCACCACATGGTTCGGCAGAGCCGTGCTGACGTCGGGTACCTGACCGGACTGGACCCCCGTCGTCCATTTCGTATAAAATTCGGACCACGCAAAGGTTTCGATCTTGATTTTCACGCCCGGATGCTTCGCCATGAAATCAGCTGCGGCTTCCTTCATAAAGTCATTGCGAGCCCCTTGGGTAAAGGAATGCCATAACACAATTTCGCCCTTCATCTCTCCATTTCCGGCGGATGAATTCTCCGAATCCCCGTTGTCGTTCCCGCAAGCCGCAGCGAGCAGCATGAACAGCGACAGCAGCAGCAGCGGCAGCTTTCTTTTCATATTACATTTGCCCCTTCCCGGATCTATAAGATGATTTCAGCCTTCCGTGCTTCATTCGTGCTATACTTGCGTTTTTGAAAAAGACACATCACTCCCATGTCAGAATGCGCTTACATCCCCTCTGTGGATTGGTTTATATCGTTTGTCTATCCTTAACAATACCGGGATTTCCGGTGACAATGAACATAGTAAACCACTCAAAACTAGTACAAATCGCTCAAAAGTTCCCGGAGCGTCAATTAATCCCTCGCCAGCTGCCGGTACGCCTGAGGGGTGACTTTATAATGCCTTTTGAATAATCTGGAAAAATAATTCGGATCCTCGATGCCCACAAAATAGGCGATGTCCGAAATGCGTTCGTCGCTTTCGATAATTTTTTTGGCTGCAACGACCATCTTCAAATCGATCAAAAATTCGCGGGGAGACTTTCCCGTATGCTGCTTGAACAGCCGCCGCAGGGAAGATACGCTGAGATTGACCATTTGTCCCATTTCCTCGACTGTGAGATTCGCGGAGATATGGTTCATCATAAAATCCAAAATGATTTCGACGCGGTTGTCGTTCTTGTTGTCCTTCGGCACCCGCTTTTGCCTGCCGGTACGCTCTGCTCCAGGTTCGACCGAATTGATCAAATACCCCACGATGAGCTCCAGGTAGCCCCGAAGCATGAAATTCTTCCCTTTGCCCGCTGCGTCCCGCTCATGGACGATACTATGAAAATAGTGACGGATGTAGGGGTCCTTACATTGGAATTTGGTGTCAAAGCCCATGATCCCCGACCACACTTCGTTGTCGCTGAGAGGGAAGGCCGCCGTAAAACGGATGCTGATAAAGATCAGGTCATCCGACATCGCTTCACAAGCCAGACTGCTTCCCTGTGGGATGTAGACGATGTCATTCTCTTCGGCCAAATACTCGGTGTCGTCGACAGTGAACTTGGCGCAGCCCTGCTCAATAAACCGGATCATGGAATAGGGGATGGCGGATTCGCTGTAGGTCCACTTACGCGGAAAGGAATACCGCTCTGCAAAAAGATAGTTCAGCCGCAATGCCTGCAGCAAATGATTGACGCTCATGCTTACACTCCGTTTCTTAAAATAAGGGTAGGATGGAATTCAGTGAATGAGTCAAGGGGGAAGCGTTGATTATTGCCGAAGCTCCTAAGCTTTTTTTCATTCTATCGGAAAGCTGCGTGTCATTTTACTGTTAAAATATTCCTAATGGAACCGCTTCGCTGCATTAAAAAAGGAATCGGCATGAAGGACTGCGCAATTCCTTGACAGATTATTTATGAATGATCACGTCGAAACAAAAAACCAAGACTGAAACGATCCTCAGCCTTGGCACAAAGAAATCTATTGAGATTGCAATTGACTCCAAGCTAACAGCACAGCCCCCATGGATGCATCGCTTTTTGGCGTAATGCACTCCATCGCCGGATAATGCTCATGCAGCTTCTCCCGGAACATGGACTGAACAAACGTATTTTTGAGCAATACGCTGCCCGTGATCGCAAGGCAATCTTCCTGAAGCGAAAGAGCTTCCGCCACAGGAATGACGAGATGTACCAGCGAAGCAGCACTTTTTTCGGCTATATACATCGCCGCCTCATCATCTGCTGCGCAGGCATCCGAAAGCATCGGGGCAATCGCCGCAATGTCTTTCTTATTGGTCCGCTTATCATATACGAATCCGATGATGTCCTGAACGGAGTTGGTTTGCAGCCGTTCATACACCAGATCCGTGATCATAGTCTTCGGAATTCGGCCGTCATGCGCCTGCACCACCGCTGACAGCAGATCGCGGCCGATCGCATAACCGCTTCCTTCATCATCGATCAAATGACCGTAGCCGCCTGCACGATGAGTCATTCCGGCCTTGTTTTTACCGAGTCCAATCGAACCGGTCCCGGCAATCAGGATCATTCCGTAGGCTCTTTCATGCGCTCCATACAAAGCCGTCTCGTGATCCCCTGTAATATGGAGGCCGCCCTGATACCCGCTGTTTCTGATCTGTGTCGTCAATCGGTTCACCACGGTCGGATTGCTGACACCGGCAGCTCCGATGCACATCTGAGCGCAGTTATCAATTCCGCCGCAGGCTTGACCGATTTGCTCTACGATCTCTTTCAGGCTCGCGGCGATACTGGACTCATCTTGACCGTTGTAATTGATGGCCCCGGAAACGAAGGTTTTCACCACCAAACCTTGTTCATTGGCGACCGTAACGGCGGTTTTGGTACCTCCGCCATCCAAACCGGCTACAAATTTCATTGCTTGCTGTCACTTCCCCGCTTCATATAATCAGCCATTCAAGAATTATTGACGAAGGCTCAGTTTACCTGTAGGTACCGATTCTCCACCAAGAATACGGATGACGGATTGAATGGCCATTCTCGTATATTCGAATGCAGCCAGACCGCAAACGTCGCCTTCCAGCATTTCGAGGTCATACGGCTTGCCAAGAGCAACCGCCGTAACCTGCTTTCCATCGCGGTATAACCGGTTAACAAGCTCCAGTTGACCGGTATGATCGCAACCATTATACAAGCCTACGACGATTTTGGAGTAGCCCTGAACGCTTTCAACGATGCGCTCCAGTTCCTGCTTATCGGGATTTAGGTCCGTCAGCAAATGTTCCGTTCCAAGCGCTGCTGCTGCAAGTGCCGGGAATGACAGCTCGGTGCTCGCATGACTGGATGCCTGATCCGGACGGTTCGGCAGACTGCCAATGATCATCGTATCGGATGCACCATGACCGATGGATTCAAGCTTGCCGCTCACATGACAGATGCTTTCCAGACTGATAGCTTCCGCAGCACGTTGGTTCACTGCGTGTTCATCTTTAGAACATTCTTCATGGGTAACCTGACCATATTTCGCTTTGTAGTACAGCACCTTTTCGACGGCCTCATCCACGATGGCAATCGGCAATTCCCCCGTTTCCACCGCTTGCTCGATCCGTTCGACGGCATCCATGACAAGCTGACCCGAATGGCTGATGAACAGCAGATGCACACCCGCTTTAAGAGCTCCAACGGCTCCTTCCGCAGTTCCGTAATATTTCTGGATGGCGTTCATTTCCAGGCAATCCGAAATGACAAGTCCTTGATAACCCATTTTGTCCTTGAGCAGGTCGGTGATAATCGTACGCGACATCGTGGCAGGCACGCCGGTTTTCTCGATCGACGGGAACAGGATGTGTGCGCTGGTCAAGGCTTCCGCACCGCTGTCGATGGCAGCCTGGAACGGTTTTAATTCAAGTTCAGCAAGCGCTTCAAGCGATTTATCGATTGAAGGCAATCCCAAATGGGAGTCAACCGCCGTATCGCCATGGCCTGGAAAATGCTTGATCGCAGCGAGTACGCCGCCCTCTTCCAGCCCGCGCATCATTTGCAGCCCATACTCGGTAACAACCTCCGCCGTATCCCCGTAAGAACGTACATTGATGACCGGATTTTTCTTATTATTATTGATATCCAGCACCGGAGCAAGATTGAAGTTCATGCCAAGGGCACGCATTTCGCGGGCAGTAATCCGTCCAGCCGCATAGGCATTCTCCGGACGTCCCGTCGAGGCGATCGCCATGGCTCCGGACACGTTGACCGCATCCTTCGGAAGACGCGTTACACGCCCGCCCTCCTGGTCAATGGAGATCAGTGCGGGATGTCCCGTCTGCTCCGTGATTTGCACCTGCAGCTCGGTGCACAGGTCCTTCACTTGCTTCTTATCCTTCACGTTATGCGCGAATAAAATGATATTTCCGATTTTATAGTCTGCAATCAGGCGCTGAGTCGCTTCATCGAGATCATGACCAGGAAAACCCGCAACGATGAGCTGGCCGACTTTTTCTCTTAATGTTAATTCTTTCATCAGGATCGGCTCCTTAAGTTTAGTTCATTTCGTTAGTACAGATGATATTCCGCTTTCAGTTTCGCAAATTCGCCGCTTTCCGCGCGGAATTGTTCCAGCAAGGCATCCACGTCAAGTTTGTCTTGAAGATACACGTTGTCTCCGCCCAGCAATTCAATAAACGACCGTGAATTTTCCTTCAGCGGCGGCAGAAACGAAAAGTCCTCGTACCGGTTCTTAATCGTTGACAGCAGCCTAACACCCGTCTCAAGCGGCTGAACTACGCGGTAATCCGTCATATGAATCTGCACGCCCCCGCACTGCTCTCCCTGGAATTTCGAGAAGGAAGGCTTGAAATATACTGGGCGGAAAATAACCCCCGGCAGCTTCATCCCATTCATCTCTGCGGCAAGCTTCTCCGCATCGATGAAAGGCGCACCGATCATCTCGAACGGAGCGGTTGTCCCGCGTCCTTCCGACATATTCGTGCCTTCGAACAAACAGGTCCCCGGATAAATCAATGCTGTTTCGAACCGCGGGATTCCCAAGGACGGCATAATCCATTGACGGCCGGTTTCCGGGAACAGCATTTGACGTTCCCAACCTTGGCAGCGGATAACATGCAGTTTGGCATTCCAGCCCATCTGCTCGTTGGCCATCGTCGCCACCTCTCCGGCAGTCAGTCCGTAGCGCACGGCAAGCGGGTAACCTCCTACAAATGATTCATAGCCCGGCTTCAATATATTTCCTTCCACCGTGATGCCATCCAGCGGATTGATTCGATCAAGAATAACGATCTCCTTGCCTGCCTTGGCGCAGTCTTCCAGAGCGTACAGCATGGTATAAATAAAGGTATAATATCGGGTGCCGACATCCTGAATGTCGTACACGACCATATCCACTTCATCCAGCATTTCTTGGCTCAAACGCTTGGAATCCTTGCGGTACAAACTGTACACCGGTACGCCGGTAATCGGATCGGTATAGGTCTCGACCATGGCACCCGCAGCCTGATCCCCGCGAACGCCATGCTCCGGCGAGAAGAGCGCAGCCAGATGAAAGTTCTCATGCAATATTTGGATCGTAGACACAAAGTCTTTATTTAAACCGGTCGGTGAAGTAATCAGTCCGAGTTTCTTTCCCTTGAACAAATGCGCCGCTTCCATGATCGTATCGATTCCGTTTAGAATCATCGCTGCTTCCCCCTCGAAAAAGATGATTTTGAAAAAAATGACTGCCGCTCGGCTAAATCCATCCCATATCGGATGAATTCAACCCTGCAGAATTCAACCTAAGAGTCATTAAGACGAGTTGAATTCTGCCCTGCTGGCAGTCATTTTTAATTATCCTTAAACTACAACAGGTCGCTCTTCAATACGCGCTTGGTTTCTTCAGGAACCATAAAGGTAGCCGCATATTCCTTGCGTGCCTCAATACCGCGTACTCTTGCAAGATGCTTGTAGTACTCCAGATAAGGGAAGGATTTGCTGTTGGTTACGAACCAATGCTGTTCCGTTGCCTTGACCCACAGATCAAAGGCTTCTTTAGAATAGTCGACGTATACATACGGCTTATAATCAACGGCATCTTCCCAATTCTCAGCATAATACAATCTGGCTGCGAAATGCGCAGGCAATTCTCTTTCAAACGATGCCAGTCCAGCGAAGAAACGAGCATCATTAACAATGTTGTGGGTTGTCGCATGATCCTTGTGCATGCTGTTCTTCCAGTGCGTGATAATGACGTTCGGTTTAACCTGGCGGATGACGTCGCATACGCGAAGACGCATTTCCTCGGTATCCTTGAGCTCGCCGTCCGGAATATCGAATACGATGGACTCGCCGCCCAGCATATCGGCAAAGGCTTTTGCTTCATTCACCTTTTGCTGACGGTATTCCGCCATGTCCTGCCATGCAGGTACGCCGCGTTCACCTGCTGTTAATGCAAGCGTAACGATTTTGTCCCCCTTCAGGGAATGGCTGGCCAATACGCCACCTGCTGTCAGTTCAGCATCCCCTACATGTCCACCAATTGCCAAGATCGTCAATTTTTTCTCGCTCATTTTGAAAACTCCCTTCTCATGACTGCAAATTGTTTTACGGTTTGGAAGCCTGCTTTTTCGTAAATCCGGATCGCCGGATTGGAAATGCCCGTGTATAACGACATATAGCCGGTTCCAATGGCTTGGAATGCTTCACAAAGCTTGAAGAACAGAACCGTTCCAAGCCCATGACCTTCGTGTTCCGGGTGCACTCCGATACCTGCAAAATATCCGCGCCCATTCTCCTCGCGGATCACGGGACCTGCAAAACCGACAACTTGATTCTTATGGGCCGCGATCACAACCGGAACCCCTTCAGACGTACACTTGCCGATTTCTTTTTCCCACAGCGGATTGTTCAGACCTTGAAGCATGTCGTTAACTCCATGATGCTTGGCTGAATCAAACAGCTCGACCATATAGCCGCTTTCCGCTGCCTTTTCTTCCTTGTTACGGATATCCTGCGGCGTGCTAAATTTCGCAAGATTGAGGTACATGGCGCACTCCTTGGCGCGCTCTACGTATCCCTCGCTCAGCAAAAATGAATATAATCTGCTGTCCACCGGCACGCCCGGCGCGTTATTGTGCTCATGCTTCGCCGTATCCGGTATGTACCACGGCAGCATCATCGGATTGAAAAACAACACTTCAGACTGCTTTTTTCCGAGTGCCTGAAATCGCTTTTCCAATGACTCCAACAGCCGCTTATAGTTCTCATCGGTTTGGCTTTTCTCATCGAGGACGATGCAGGTAATGTAGCCGGCTACCTGTCCGAGCGGAAGATCATCTCCTGTGCAACCGCAAGCAAAGCCTTTTACTTGACCGTCTTCCAGCAGAACAAACGTGTTTTCCTTGTCAAAATAGGGGCTCGAAGCAAAGATTTGTACAAAGCTTTGCTCCGTAAGCTCCTTGTATCCATCCTTCACGGCTTCCTTGTTCCATAAATCGATTACCGCCTGCGTATACTGCTCTTCCCAGGTGTGAATCATGATTAGCGGTACCTCCGTCCATTGTCAGGATTAGTAGCTTATCTTCCCCATGATGATGGGCCTTGCCGCTCCCGTTACGTTCGGGAGATTGTTCGGCTGCTGTTTCATGGTGTAATCGGCAAGCAGGGCAAAGGCAACTGCTTCCTTGGCGTCGCTGCTTTGGCCGATTTCCTCCTGCGTCATGACTTGGACGCCAAGCGGCTCCAGTTCCTGGCGCAGAAATTCAACCAAAACCGGATTATAGCTTCCGCCTCCGCCTACTAGCAATGCATCGGCCGGATTTTGAGCGCGGACGTAGCGGCAGTATGCATCGCCAATCGACCAAGCCGTCAATTTCGTAACGGTAGCCACCACGTCTTCGGCTTTCATGTCCTCGCGCTTGGCGTAATCCAGCAGCCAATCTATATAAGATGAGCCGAATTGCTCTCTGCCGGTCGATTTCGGAAGAGACTGCGAATAATAAGGCTCCTGCATTAGCAGGTTCAACAGTCCTTCGTGAATTTCACCTTGACGAGCAATGGCTCCTCCAGTATCCATCGTTAGTTGACCCGGATACAGACGCTCAACAACCCCGTCGATAATCATGTTTCCAGGACCGGTATCAAATGCGTATACCTGCTCTTGGGTACACCCTGCAGGTATCACCGTCATATTGCCGATGCCTCCGATATTTTGCAGAAGAAGAGTCCGGTGTGCCTCTCTGTACAGCAAGTATTCCGTAAAGGGAACGAGCGGCGCACCCTGCCCTCCAACCGCCATATCTGCCGGCCGGAAATCGGACACACACGGAACCCCAGTGCGTGCTGCGATCACCGATCCTTCGCCAATCTGCACGGTGTAGTGAATATCATAACCATGCAGCTGCTCGGATTCCGGCGCATGATAAATCGTTTGTCCATGCGAACCGATGACGGCGACATCCACGGGACGAAGTCCCGCTGCTGTGATCACGGACAAGGCAGCTTCCGCATACAGCTCGCCGAGTAATACATTCATGCTTCCGATTTTATTGACAGTTGCTTTGAGCGGATCAAACAGGTCGAATATATCCTGCCTGACGGCAGCCGGGTACGGCGAATTCTCGAATGCGATTAATCGGACCGACATTCCGCCGTCTAGGCTATCCGTAATTTGTACCACTGCTGCGTCTATCCCATCCACTGAGGTGCCCGACATCAGTCCAACGGCGTAGCGGCTTGAATGATTATCATAGGTTGCGCTATTCATATTAGCCCTTCACCGCGCCTACGGTTACGCCTTCAAGGAAGTATTTTTGCAAGCTAAAGAACAGAATGAACATCGGAAGCGCCGAGATTGTTGCACCCGCCATCATTGGCGCAAAGTACGTCGTATTCGCAAAACGGAAGTTCTTGAGTCCGACTTGAATCGTCTGCATGTCCATGGAGTTCGTTACCAGGAATGGCCAGAAGAACGTATTCCAGTTGTCCATAAAGGTAAGGATCGCCATAACCGCAAGAACGGTCTTGGACAGCGGCATGATAATGCGGAAATAAATTTGGAACTGGTTACAGCCTTCGATTTTTGCACATTCCAGAATCTCGTTCGGGATGCTGCCCATGAATTGCTTGGCAAGAAAGATGTTATAAACCGTAACAAGACCCGGTAGAATCAAAGCGGTATACGTATTCTGAATATGGAAAATGTTCACAATCAGGATGTACAAAGGAACTTGCGTGACCTGATAAGGGATCATCATGGCGACGAGCAATACCGTAAAAATCAAGGCTCTGCCTTTAAATTTAATTTTGGAGAATGCATAACCTGCCATGCTGGCAAACAGCACGTTCGTAACCATGACGGTTGTCGCCACGATAAGCGAGTTCAGCAGCCAGCGGTACGTGTATTCGCTAAATTGGAAGAAAAATTTGTACGATTCAAGCGAAAAACTGCTCGGGAAAAGCTTGTAGTCCATGGCCCCGGCTTCGACGGGTTCACCAAAGGAAGAAATAATCATAAAGTAGATCGGAAACAGGGTTGCCAGTGCAAACGCAAGAAGAACGAGAATAATGACCGTGTTTCTGGCTATTTTGACCGGAGGTCTCCCTGTATGGGTGTGATAAAGCGCCATAATTGCTGCATCTCCTTCCTTTAATATTCCACGTCTTTGCCTAGGAATTTAAATTGAACTAACGAAATACCCGCGATGATTGCGGCCAAAACCAAGGACTGCGCCGCGGCCTTACCGAATTCGAAGTATTTAAATGCATTGTTGAAAATGAGCAAACCTACCATGGTCGTTGCATTGTCAGGACCACCGCCGGTCATCAGGTATGCATTCTGGAACACCTGGAACGAGCCGATGATGCCTGTCACGAGCAGGAACAAGGTGGTTGGTTTCAGACACGGAACCACGATATACCACAGCTTTTGAAAGAAGTTGGCTCCATCAAGCTCAGCAGCTTCATAGTAGCTTCCATCAATACCAAGCAGGGCAGCAAGATAAATAATGATGCTCGTGCCATGACTGGACAGCCAAGCCATCAAAACGAGCGAAAACATTGCATAAGCGCTGGATCCCAGCCAGTTATGGGTGCCAAGACCGAAAAACGAAGTGACTTTATTAAAAATACCTACTGGCATCGGATCGAAGATCCACAGCCATACAACGGACAACGCCACACCGGAAGCGACTGCCGGAAGATAATAGACCGCTTTAAATGTCGTCTGCAGTTTTTTCTTCAGCGGCAAGATCAGGATGGATACTGCAAAAGATAAGAAAAGCGATACCGGAACAGTCAACAAGGTATAAATAATGGTGTTTACAACAGCCTTCCAGAACAAAGAATCCTTGAAGGTTTCTGTGTAGTTTTCAAGCCCGATGAACGTTGAACCCAGCGGCTTATATTCTTGAAAGCTGATAATCAAGGCACTGACTACCGGGTATGCGGTAAACATCGCAAAAACCAGGACGGCTACGGCAACAAAAGCATAACCCCAGGCCGCATCACCTTTGATTTTCCGCCGTTTGATCGGTTTAGCATATTCAGTCATATTGCGAAACCCCTTTCATACTTACGTTTCACATATATTGGGGGAAAGCCGTATGGAAATCCATACGGCTTTCCGTTGTATTTTCTCTAGTCTTTTACAACGCCGTCTTCACCGAAGGCAGATACCGCAGCGGATTTCACAGCATCGTACATCTTCTCAGGCGTAATTTCACCTGCGATAAGTGCTTGAAGCTTAGGAACAATCACTTCGTCCTCAAGCTTGATGGCTTTAGCGCCGAGGTCAGTAGGGATGTCCGGACGGGCAGGAACGGCTGTCTTAAGCATTGCTTCAACAGCTGCTTTGTTGTCCGCATCACGCTCAACCGTCATGCTTTCTGCTGCTTTTCTGCTGCTTTCCGTGATTTGAGCAACGAACAGCTCATTGTTGGTCGTAGCTGCGTTTGCACCACTGGACAAGAAGTTAGCCGCTTTAACGACGTTAGCCTTGTGAGCAGCCGTAGGCTCTTTCGTGCCGCGGAATGTTACGTAACCGTCAACCGCAACGCTTGCTTGCGCTTGTGCACCAGCGAATGAAGGAACAGGAAGCACAACATAATCGACAGGGATAGAGCCTTTAACAGCGCTTGCATCTTTGTTTTGCAGCTTCTCGTTGTTCAACTTCGCAGATCTTTCGAAGCCTGCAAGACCTTTACCTGTGATCATCGTTTGACCTGTCAGGAACATGTTCCAACGTTTACCTGCATCGATGGAGCTGAGCTCTTTTGGCATGGAACCGTCATCGATCATCACGCGGATGTCTTTCAGCACTTCAAGGAAGTTCTTACTTGTGTAAGCGTATTTCAGATCTTTATCGAACGCTGCCGGCATGCCGGCGCTTTTCACCAGAATTCCGAGATAGTCTTTGGATGTTACGCCCGCCGTGGCGAATACGAAACCGTAACGGGAGGTTTTACCGCCTTCGGATACAACGCCTTTTTTGATGGCTTCGCGGAACTCATCGAATGTCCATCCTTCTTTTTGTACCTTTTTGTAGTCGATACCGGCTTTTTCCATGAACTCTTTGTTACCGCCAATGGCATGTGCTTCCATATATGCCGGGAACCCGTAAAGTCCCTTGCCGTTCTTCATATATTCAAGCGGAGCTGCGTCATAATCTTTAATCATTTCTTCCGTAGCCGTATCCGAAATATCCATCAGCATGCCTTGCTGCACATATTTCGAAATGCCGTCGGACCCCATAAATGCGATATCCGGAGGGCTGCCCGCGTTAACCTGTGTATCGAGCTTTGAAGTCATGTCCTCCCAGCTTGCAGGTTCGATTTTGAGCGTCAGGTTCGGATATTTCGCGTTGAAATCCTTCGTCATCTGATCAAAATTGCTTTGGAAGTTCGCTGATACTGGTGGAAGCAGCGCTGTGATGGTGTCTTTTGCATTCGGGTCATCCGCATTGGACTTGGCGTCGTCTTTGCTTCCGCATGCGGACAAGGTCGTCAGAGCCATACTAAGCGCAAACACTGTTGCCAATACACGCATTTTCTTTTTCATGAAAAATGGCCTCCTTGAAAATATAAATGTGATTTTAGACTACATGATTAAATCCTTTGATTGCTTTCTTCAAACTTCCATCGGCTTGATTGAGCGCTTGCTCAGCAGCTCCAGCCTCCAAACCGGTCTTAATCATCATGATAGCTAGCTTGCAATTCATGGAAGCGCTTTCTAAATGGGCAGCAGCCGTAGCATCATCGACCCCTGTCGCTGACTTAATGATACGAATGGAACGATCGCGGAGCTTCATGTTGCTCGCTTTCAAATCAACCATTAGATTGTCATAAGTCTTACCTAGCCTAACCATAGTACAAGTGCTAAGCATATTCAAAACCAATTTCTGGGCAGAACCAGCCTTCAGCCTCGTTGAACCCATAATAACCTCTGGCCCGACTACCGGTGCAATACAGATATCACAGACTTTCTCTAATTTAGATGGCTTGTTGTTCACTACGCCGATCGTAGCAGCTCCGATTTCCCGGGCTCTCTGAAGTCCCGCAATCACGAATGTCGCGCTACCGCTCGCCGTAATGCCGATCACAGCATCTTTGTCTGTAACCCCGCATTGCTCGATTAATGCGACCCCCTCCTCTGCACTATCCTCGCAACCTTCCACAGCCAGTCTCAGCGCTCCATCGCCTCCGGCAATATGACCTTGCACTCTTGAAGGATCAATGCCAAATGTCGGCGGACATTCAGATGCGTCCAGAACTCCCAATCTACCCGAGGTTCCTGCCCCTATATAAAACATTCTGCCGCCATTCTTAAGCACATGGTGCAGTACATCAACCGCTTTCGAAATCTGCGGAATCTCCGCTGCAACAGCGGCCGGGACCTTGGCATCTTGTTCGTTCATGAGACGAAGCATTTCTTCTGTGGTGCATTCATCAATCATCCGAGTCTGCTCATTGATCTCTTCCGTTGTCAGCCCCGCCAGATACTCATCCATTGCGATCCTCCTATCCATTTTTATAATTTATGGGAAGTCGCAAATTCCAAGAAACGGGATCAAGGCACAATATGTAGTTTTATTCATATATAGTTTAACTACATGATGTGTATCAAAACCGCACTTTTGATATTTGCCAAATCCTCTTCTTGATTTCAATATTAACGATAAATTTCATTTTGGTCAACAGTTTTTGAAATATTATTTTATTATAAAATAAATTATTGTTTTTTAATTTTATCTTTTGCAACAAAAAAAGACACCGTACGCCATGGGCGCCGATGTCTCCTCCCTTTGTATTAACGGTGTTTGCTGGCAATGATATTATGCGTTTTGGTCAGATATTTCTTCACATTCTTATACTCCGCGCTTGCCACTCCGGCAAACAAGATATCAATGATGGTCAGCATCGCAATACGCGAACCCATGGCTCCGCTGCGAATCGTCACTTCCGGAGTGGAGATATTAAGTACAATATTGGCCTTATCCGCCAGTTCGCTCTTATTGTATTTGGTGATTGCTATAATCGTAGCACCCGTCTTCTTGGTAATCTCAAGCGTCTCCAAAATTTCGGACGTCGTGCCCGAATTGGATATGAAGACGGCAACATCGCCTTTATCGAGAAGTGTAGCCGCTGTAAGCTGGCTGTGCCCGTCCGAATATGTGTGGCACATTTTATTGATACGCGAAAATTTCTGTTCCGCATCAATACCAACCAGACCGGAAGCGCCGATGCCGAAAAAGACAATGCGATTGCTCTGGCGAAGCACCTGAACCGCGCGGTCTACTTCATTCTTATCGATGACGCTCATGGTGTCCTCAATCGATTTGATATTGTTTCTCGATGTGTTGGAAATAATGACCGACAGATCATCTCCCGGCTGGATATCGGTATACGGATCCTTCTGTTCCTCCATCGAACCCAGCGACGCCGAAATGCTGACGATAAAGCTGCGGTATCCCGAATAACCCATGGTTTTGCAAAAACGCAATACGGACGCGTCACTGGTCTTGGTCAGCTGCGCCAGATTTTTAATGGAAAGGTGGGGAATCTCCTCCAGATTCTGCA
The DNA here is from genome assembly GCF_009807035.1 of Paenibacillus dendrobii. Taxonomy (GTDB): domain Bacteria; phylum Bacillota; class Bacilli; order Paenibacillales; family Paenibacillaceae; genus Paenibacillus_AQ; species Paenibacillus_AQ dendrobii. The sequence goes on along the minus strand of NZ_WUBI01000001.1, from coordinate 100,962 downwards.
GGACATATTCCGCCACCATTTTCTCGACCGGCGTCAAGCTGTCTTTCATTTCCCGAATTTTGATTAGAATATTATCATGAATTGACATATGTATTCCCTACTCACACTGTTTTATAGAAATCCATTTCATCATATACGCTAATTTCCCGAAAAACAAGAATATCTGCAATATGATAGTAAAATTAACAAAATCATGCAAATGAAATTAAATTTCAAAGCAAAATTATCAATATAAAATTTTAATTCTATTTTATATTACAACCGATGAAATTGCAATAAACCTGACATGCTGCGTATGGTCAATTTATTGATCTTGTCTAAAATGTTACGGGTAACTGCAAACAGACGCGTTATCTTAAACGAAGCTATTGGGGAGAGAAAAATGGTAAAGCGCATTCAAAATGTTGATAGACAAAAGCTGCGGTAACTTATGACTCCCTCCCTTCATATATGTCTGTGATGACGGTCTCCTTCCTTGTATAATACCGAAAAACATGCCCGGAATCTATCTTTAGTCTCTCAAACAATTGTTTCTATGGGTATAACTGCCGTTTCCATTTGTCCATCGGAATCATATGATGCTGTGTTACAGGAAGGAGCTGATGAGGTGGAAGCTTATTACAACTGCATGCACTGCATGAACCGCAGAGTCCGCATTTTAACAAGAGACGGTAAAATACATGAAGGAAAAATTGTGAGAGTAGATCAGAATAACGTGTACTTGGACACTGGAGGCAGAGACGGATCAGTAAGGACCTCCGCATTTCGGCCGTACGGTTTTGGCTATGGTAACTCCGTTTTAACGTTGAGCCTGTTCACCCTGCTCGCGATCGCATTAATCTGAAAATCTTTTGTCTCCTCACATGAGGAGATTTTTTTTGTAAAGAAAAAACACGAAGCACAGATATTCTGCGCCCCGCGTTGTTCATTCCATGATTTAATTCCAGATTTCTTGCGAGGTTTCAACAACCAGAGCTAATTTATTCCACTGATCCTGATCCGTTACGGTATTCCCTTCTTCCGTAGAAGAGAAACCGCACTGCGGACTCAGACATAGCTGATCCAGGTTGACATACTCGGAAGCTTCCTGCACGCGACGTTTCAAATCCTCTTTGTCCTCAAGCTCCCCGGTTTTGGTTGTCACCAGTCCGAGCACGACGCGTTGATCCTTAATATGGCGGAGAGGCTTGAAATCGCCTGCGCGGTCGCTATCATATTCAAGGAAGAAGCCGTCTACGTTTACGCGCGAGAACAATTCTTTGGCAATCGGCTCGTATCCGCCTTCGTACAGCCATGACGATTTGAAGTTACCGCGGCAAATATGGATCGTAATGGCCATGTCCTCAGGCTTGTTTGCCACCGCATCGATCGTAATATCGGCGAACTGTTTCACCAGCTCGTCCGGATCAAAGCCTTTTGCCTTGATTTTATCCCTGAAGTCATCGCTGAAGAGTGCTCCCCAGCTGGTATCATCGAGCTGAAGATAACGGCAGCCGGCATCATAGAAAGCCTGGATCGCATCACGGTAGACTTGTACAATATCCTTGGCTACATCCTCAAGCGAAGCATATGAAGGGTTATCAGCGTATTTCTGGCTGTTGATCACGCCGGAATAGAAAATCATGTTCGGGCCGGGAATGGTAAATTTCGCTACCAGGTCCCCTGCGGCTTGTTTCAAGAATTTGAAATCTTCCAGAAACGGGTGATCCGCAGGAAAACCAAGCTTGGAAGCTACGGTATACCCTTTTGCTTTGCTCATCGCCCCATGAAATAACCCGGAAGCATTCAGATCATAGACCTCGATGCCTTGTAGAGCTTCGATGAAATCAAGATGCCACCAGGTACGTCTGAATTCGCCATCCGTCACTGCAGTCAGACCGACTGCCTTCTGCTTGTCCACCAGCTTCATAATCTCCGCATCCTCGATCGAACGCAGTTCTTCCTTCGTAATGCGACCTTCATTATATTTGGCTTTAGCTTCTTTCAACGTTTGCGGACGCAAGAAGCTGCCCACCTGATCTGCCCGGAATGGGGGCGCAATTTTTTTGGAAGTATTCGTATTTGAGTTCATTGGCCTTCTCTCCTTTTCATCTTTGCAGCAAAAAAAATGATTTCTTTTGATTATCCTACTTATCCGCGCTGTTAACAAGCAAAATGTTCAATTTCGTATTATTTTCGGCCTGATTCCGGAATGCATTATCCTGACAGGATAATATCAAACCGTTATTGGATCGATATCCCTGCTTACATATAAGAAGGCAGCCCAGCGGGCTGCCTTCTTCACATGTATTGGATTAGAAAAAGGATACCGGCTGGCCTGATTGAGCAGATTCATTCGCAGCAAGCGACACTTCCAGCGTCCTGAGCGCCTCGCTGTACGGAGCCAGGATCAAACTGCGGTCTCCCGTTTCGACCGCACGAATGAAGGCATCGTCCTGAGCCTGATAGAAATCGCCCTTACCGCGTATGATCGTCGTCTGCTCGTTCTCCAAAATAGTCAGGTCCTTCCCTTCCAGGGTCAGCCTGAAATTTCGTCCCATCACTTCCAGCGAGGCACGACCATCCGGTTGCGGGAAGAATCCGGTGTCAATATGACCGAGTGCGCCGGAATCAAACACCATATTCACCGATGCCGCATCCGGCGTCGTGATGCCTGGTACATCACGCATTAACTTGAGCGCCATGTCGGCAGATATTCTACGGACATCTCCTGCCAGGTACATCATTAAATCCAGATTATGCGTCGTCTGCTCAACCAGCTGACCACCGGATTTCGCATGGTCTACCCACCAGATGTTAGGTGGAAGCCCTCCGAAACGGTACGCTCTGACCATAGCGATTTCTTTGCCTTCCAAATAGCGCTTCGCCCGCTGCACCGATTCCATGTACCGCAAGCAATAGCCCGATCCCGTCAGGATCCCGGACTTCTCCAATATTTCCGCTTTCCTGCGGACCTCATCCATGCTTAGTCCAAGCGGTTTCTCGACAAGAAGATGAATTCCTCGTTCTGCGGCTTTCTCTTCCATGTCTCCATGGGCAAAAGGCGGTACGCAAATGAATAATGCGTCCAGCTTCTCCCGGTCAAGCATTTCATCAAAATGGGTATAGGCATTCCCTCCATACTGCTTAACGGCCAGCTCTGCTGCGCCTGGCGCAACATCGCAAACCGCTGTCAATTCAGCGCGATCGTTCTGATGAATATGCTTCATATGTTCTGCAGCAATAATTCCGGCTCCTACAACTCCGATTTTAATCAAGATACATTTCCCCTCTCGTTTCTCTATTAATGCGGATTTTTCCCCATGATAACATCCAGATGACGTGATGTGTCAAAAACCAGCTGATCCGGAAAACTTCCATACGGGTCAAGCTCTGCCGTCAGGCTATCACGATATTGAATATCGCTTAATGCCAAGCGGACATTCAGCCAATCTACGTCCCCCGACAACAGCGGCACAAAACCGTGATGCGTGCCGACCTGCGTTCGGAAATCCTTCACGTGAACCTTGCGGATACGGTCTCCAAGCGTACGAATCCAGTGCTCAGGTTTCCCGAAGGCCAACGTGTTGCCTACGTCGAAATACGCGCCGACATGTCTGGATTCGAATTGATCGATATATCTTGCCATTTCGAGTGGACTCCACAGAAATTTGTTCCATACATTTTCAATGGCAATGCTTACGCCCGACCCGTCAATATCATCAATCAGCGGCTGCAGAGCCATTCGTGAACGCTCCCACACCTCTTCATAGGTCACGTCCGCTTCAATCCTTCCCGGAACGACAAGGATAGCGTCTACCTCAAGCTCAATGGCCAGCTCGATTTGCTTGCGGATGGAATTCACGCCGAGGCTTCTGATCTCCTTATCCGGCGAGCTCAAAGGGTATCTGCCAAGCATCTCCGTGGACAGGCCGCTGATGCTTAGCCCATAGCTGCGCACAAGCCGGCCGAGTGCCTTGGCTTCATCCGGGGTGGTGTCCATCGTCAGTCCGATACCGCCCGGTGCATATAAATTCAGCTCTATGGTCTCAAAACCAGCCGCCGCGCTGGTACGAAGCAGCTTGCTCATCGGGGTTCCCGCAGGAAAGCACCATTGATTTATTCCCTTTTTCATCTTCATCCTCCTCTATTCGGCGTAAAATTTTATATAAAAGGATAAGTGCAAAGCCATGGTGTGGCTTTGCACTTTCGCGTATTACTTTAAGTTTGCTGACCATTTTTCAGCGCGCTGCTGCAAATCATCCAGAAATTTCTGGATATCTGGCGCATTTCCTGTTGCCGCTTTACTGATAAAGCCGTTCACGGCAGGCACGATATCGCTCATGTAGAACGGATTGGCTTCATCCATCAGCTCCGAGTGACCCACTTCTGCGATTTCAAGCGCCTTTTTGACATATATGTCTTCAGGAGACACGAAATCTGCATTTTTCAGCGTTGGGGTTTGCGCAAAGTTATCATACATGTATTTTTGTGTCATCGGACTCGTCAAGAACTTTAGCACTTCCCAGGATGCTTTGACATCCTTCGCATTCTTGGCCATGATGAACGGGTCGACCGCTACCCAACCTTCACCTTTGGGTCCCATATTCAGAACCGGCACGAATCGGTCCAGAAGAGCCTTATCTTTCTTGCTTTGATATTCGTTCATCGTTGCACCGCCTGTTGAATCAAGTGCGATAGCGATATTGTTCTTATCAAGACCAAAGTTCTCGCCGCCCTGTGCATTCACGAAACCCGCAGGCGGCAGTTTGGATGCTTCCTTCAGCCACTCCATGACCTTGACCATTTCCAGAGTATTCAGCTGCCATTTGATGCTTTTCACATCCTTCAGGCTTCCTTCCGCACCTTTCGCCCCAAACGCCAGTGTCAACGCGACGAAGGTAGATCCGTTCAATGAGTTGCCGCTCCAGTACAATCCGTAATTGTCCTCGCCTGTTTTCGGATTTTTACCTGTCATTTTCTTGCCCTTTTCGAGCAGTTCCGCCGGTGTTGCCTTGGCGGTCAACGGTTCGACTCCCCAATCTTCAAAAAGCTTCTTGTCATAAATGGTCATTCTTCGTCCAAGCGCTACAGGAATGCCGAACTGCTTGGTGCCGTCCGGAGACTTGGTGCTGTAGGAATTGTCCATGATTCCGGCCAGGTAGATGCTTGGATCGAAGCTGGTATCTTCCTTGATCAAATCATCCAAATCGCGCAGCAGTCCCTCCTGATACCACTGGGAAGCAAAGGCTCCTCCTGTGTACATGACGTCAGCATCTCCAGAGAGCAGCATCGCGGACTGTTTGGCCTTCACATTCTCCCAAGGGATTTGATACAGTTCTAATTTGATGTTCGGATACATAATATTAAATGTTTTTTCCAAGTATTCGTTCAGCCCGATCGTCGGATTACCCGTCTGCGCGTTTAGCCCGTTTTCCAGCTGCCAGCCCGCAAGCGCCACCCGGACCGTTCCTTTCATATCAGATACCTTCTTAATTTCCGCTCCTCCCGTTACATCCGTGTCCGAACCTCCTGAGCAAGCGGCCAGCGACAAGACGAGCACGCAGGACATTACCAGCAATAATAGTTTTTTCATAAACCATTCAGTCCCCCTTTTTCATCAAACATGGAATACAGTACATTCGAAGTCTGTCATCCGGCTGATTCCAGGCGATAGGCGATTTGCTGCTCACTGCTTGATTCCCGATAAAGCAATGCTTTCGATAATGTAGCGCTGCAGAAACATATATACGACAACGACCGGAATCAGGCTCACAGTCGTAGCAGCCATAATGATGGAAGGCTGTTTGTCGATGCCGTTGTTGTAGGTGAACATGGCCAAACCGATTTGGATCGTATACTTGGTCGCCTTCTTGAGAATGAGCAGCGGCCAGAGCATATCGTTCCATACGCCGAGAAAGAGCAAAATAACCATCGTGGCGATAATCGGCGTGCAAAGCGGTAGATACACCCTGCTGAATACGGATATTTCCTTAGCTCCATCGAGTATGGCAGCCTCCCGCAGCGTTGTAGGAAGCTGATCGAAAAATGCTTTTGCCAGAAATGTTCCGAAAGCATAATTGAGAGCAGGAAGATAGAACGCCAAGTAGTTATCGACGAGACCGAGCTTGCTAAACAGCAGATACTGGGGAATCATCGTCATTTCAAATGGGATCATCATGGTGCTCAAGGCCAGCAGAAGCACGATGTTTGCACCTTTGAACCGCAGCTTCGAGAGAGCATAGCCAGAAAGAAGTGCCGACAGCGCACTGATGATAATGACTCCTGCGCTTACGATGATGGAATTGGTGATATAACGGAACATTTTAATACTGGTAAACGCCGCTTCGAATGTTCGGATAGACGGTTCTTCGGGCCACAGTCTTGGCGGAAAGTTGATATGAAGCCGGGCCGCCCAGTCGAAACTCGTAATAAGCATCCATAGAAACGGAACGATCATGACGAATGACCCCAGAAAAAGAACGACGGTCAGAATCCATTGATTCAATGATATTTTCTTGCGACGGTGCGATAATTTAGCGTCCACCGTATTCATCATTTCGACCTCCTAACTAAAGGTTGGACCTATTCATGTCGTTAGATGCCGCTGCCTCAATCAAAGCTGTCCTTGCGCCGGTTGAGCAGCATCAGGAATGCGGTAAGTACAAAGATAATGATGAACAACAGGTAAGAGGCCGCCGTCGCCATCCCCATTTGTGAGGCCAGAAAAGCGTTACGGTAAATATAGAGCACAACCGTCATTAAGCTGCCGCCCGGATTCCCCGCCGTTCCACCGATGAGCCACACGTCCGTAAATCGCTTCATGCCGCCGATCGTGCCCATTATGAGCATAAATACGAATATGGGACGCAAATATGGAATCGTAATATACAGCCATTTGCGGTATGTCCCTGCTCCGTCTACCTCAGCCGCTTCATAGAGATCGCGCGGAACGCTTTGGAGCCCTGCGAGGAAAATAATCGTATTGTATCCAAGCGCCCCCCATAAACTCATGAGGACGATGCTGTACCTTGAAACTTCCGGATTGGTGAACCAACCGACCGGATGGATACCTAGAAGTCCAATGACGAAATTCAGCAAACCCTCTTTGGAGGGAAAGAACAAAAACGAGAACAACAGCGTGGTGGCAACACCCGATACGACATTGGGCAGAAAAAATACGGCTTTGAAAAAGTTTTTCCCCATGCTCCAATTCAGATTGTTGATTAAGCTCGCCAGCACAAAAGATAAAATGATACCCAGCAGCACCGACCATATACCAATAAAAAACGTATTTGTAAGCGCTTGCCAAAATAAAGAATCCTGAAGCACATAATTGTAGTTATTGAACTCCACCCATTTTCCGCCGACAGAGAGTCCAGAGGTTTGATGAAAGCTCATGATCAGGGCAGCAATCATCGGATAAATGGCAAATGCCAGTACCCCGATGATCAAAGGCGCGCTGAACAGGTACCCCATCCAGTCGTTTCGGGTAAATTGGTTTCTCCGCTTGATCTGTGTTTCCGGATTTGTATCCGTTTTCATTATTGGGTTGAATGACAAGCAGTTTTCCTCCTTCCGATGGCAGCGTCTTATTCAGAAGATACTTCAGGATATCTTGGTGAAGCATTTTTAAATATGTATGTGCGCAGGATTCGAATATGTACTCTTTTTTATCTGCTTCAAGAACTTGTCCATATAAAAAAAGAGAGCCTCGCGGCTCCCTTTCCGTATGCTACTGCTTCGGTTTGTCATGGTTTACTGCAAGCGTGATGATCATGACGATAAGCGTTAACAGTGCGATCAGCTGGTCAATTGTCAACCCGTCCGCCTCCCCTATACTCCTAGGATGGCTCTTACGGACGGCTTCATGCTCCCATGATGAAGTCCCGACTTTCGTTTCCCCATTACATATCTATTCGGGCGGATTGCAGCTTATTCGTCTTTTTGACCCAGAAATGCTTTGACTTTGCCAATGTAAATCTCTTTGTCTGTATAGGACTGGTACAGCCTGCTCACAACAACTGACGAATCGCCGAAAAAGAAACGCTCGTATAAGGTTTGACGGCCGCCAAAGCTGCTTGAGCTGAGGTCCCAGGCCAAGCGGAACAATGCCGTTTTCGAGAATGCATCCACTCCGCTGCCGCGAAGGTATTTATCCATATCCAGTTTTGCTTCACCGTTAAAATCCAGCTCCGATGGAATCATAATAATTCCGCTTGCGCCAAGAATTTGGATCATCTCCATCATTCGAGGATATATCTTAGGAAAAATCACGTTGGCTGTCCACAGGGGTTTACGGTCCGGCAGCATGCTGCCGAAACGATCCGGAGCAGCGCCAGCCTCCGAGGCCAGCAGAAGCGACTTCAAGGTTTCTAAATGGACGATTACCTCGGACACCTTCTCTACCGTTGCCGGCAAGGATCCGCGATCCAGCGATTCCGCCATATAAAGAATGATCCCCAGCGTGAATTCCATTTTGGATATATATCGGCACAACACTTGATGAGCGCAATGTGTATGAAAGCCGCTTTCCGAGAACAAACGCATGGATAATCGGTCACTTCCCAAGACAAACACGCGCTCCCAAGGCACCAGAACATGATCAAACAGGACAAGCGTATCCATTTCATCGAACCGGGAGCTTAGCGGATAGTCATAGGCAGATTCCCCGGCGGACAAGCTCTCGCGGCATATCCAGCGGATACCCGGGAGATTGTTCGGAACCGCAAACGCAAAAGTTCTCGGATTATCCTCCTCAAGCATATAGGAAGATGCGGGAGGGTACACCAGAATTTCATCGGTTGTAACACCCTGCGTTGCAAGTAAAAACGCTCCGCTGACGACGATCCCATCCTTGTTCTCTTCGACTATCTGTGCTGCACAGCTTTCAATACTTCCATCTTCCAGCAGCTCATCATACCGGCTTGCATGCGGCTGAACAAAGGCATGAGACAAAGATATATCGTTTTCCCGGCAATACTCATAGTATTTTCGCAAATGGTCTGCGAACCTCGGCTCCTTCTCGCCCAGCAGCTCCGCCGCTGTGTAAAAAGCCATCAGACCCGTATTCATATAATCCGGCGATCTTCCAAGCAAACCGTGGTGTTTCTCTCCCCAGAGCATCATCATTTGTCTACGCTTCTCCAGGTCTTCTTTGGTCTTGGGCTGCATAAACGACAGACCGACAGGATCCCCGGTCGTTGGCGATACGTAGGTCAACCGATCTTGGTAATCGGGTTGCACCTGCATATCGTACAACTCTGCCTGCGTAGACATCAGTCCACGAAAAGCAGAATGATCCGAGATCCTCCCATCGATTTGTTCTCCACGAAACCAAACGCTGGGTTTGGCAAGATTAATTCGGTCCACAAACTGCTTTCCGTTTTTTGCCGGCACAGATGAGGCCCCCTTTGAATGAATAGTTATCTCCATCCTATTCAGGCGAATGAGGATAAGAAAGGGTCAGATGCCTAAAACGGTCCTAGATTCTCTCCGCGCTTAGCTTTTCTTCCGTCGACAAATACGATTGGAACTCGTACACAAACGCCCCGTTATCTGCTACCTTTAGCCCGAGAAAACCTTTTCTTCTCAAATCCTCAAGCGCATTACCGGATTCCTCGATATTTAAAGACGTATATAAAGCAACGTCTGCTGCGGTTAGAAGATTGTGCTGTTTTGCGGCCAGTCTGAGAATTTGCTTTTCCATGTGCACGTGAGCTGTTTTCCGGTAACGTTTGCCGAGAATCACCCCATACCCAACGGGCAATACCGCGAAGAGCAGCAAGCCGAAGAAGTCCCGCATACCGTACATGATGGCTCCGTAACCGTACAGTAGGATGCTGAGCGCTCCGAAGCCGATTAGAATTCTGGAAATCAACAGTTTACTGTTCACTTCACCTCACCCTTTCACGAGTCGTTCTTTCACACCTTATATTTACCCAATATTAGGCCGAGAAAGTGCATTATTGTAGCTAAATGTTGTACAATATAAGCTAATCGAAAAATAGCACAGAAGGATGGAATGTAAATGTATGTAGCTCGTGATTGGCATGATTACGAATTGATCGATACCGGATCAGGCGAGAAACTGGAGCGCTGGGGCGACGTAATTCTTCGCAGACCTGATCCGCAAATTATATGGCCTCTGGAAAAAGAAAGTGGAATGTGGCGGGAAGTACACGGACATTATCACAGAAGCTCATCCGGCGGCGGACAATGGGATATGAAAAAACAACTGCCGGAACGCTGGACGGTCTCATATGACCAGTTGAAATTCCATATCCGGCCAACCAACTTCAAGCATACGGGCCTGTTCCCGGAGCAAGCAGCCAACTGGCGCTGGATGATGGACAAGATTGCTGCGGCCAAACGCCCGATCAAGGTTCTGAATTTGTTTGCATATACGGGAGGTGCTACCGTAGCTGCTGCCTATGCAGGTGCTGAAGTCGTACACGTTGATGCCGCCAAAGGAATGGTCCAGTGGGCCAAAGAGAATCTGCAGCTGTCGGGCATTGGCGACCGTCCTGTCCGCTTCATCACAGATGACGTGTTCAAATTCGTACAGCGCGAAGAGCGCCGTGGGAATAAATATGACGCTATTATCATGGATCCACCATCCTACGGGCGCGGTCCAGGCGGAGAAATGTGGAAGCTTGAGTCCAGTTTGTATCCGTTCGTTGAAAGCTGCATGAGCATTATGTCGGAACAACCGCTGTTCATGCTCATCAATTCCTATACAACAGGCATCTCGCCAACTGTTCTTCATAACATTCTGTCCATGACCGCCGGACGCCGATTTGGAGGAAGCATTTCCTGCGGAGAGCTCGGACTTCCGATTACGGCATCCGGACTTCACCTGCCATGCGGAATTTTGGGCCGTTGGGAGTCGTAGACGCGATATGAGTCATGAACATCTTTCCCAAATTCCGATTTTATATGAAGACAATCATCTGTTAGGGATCGTGAAGCCGGTTAATATACCCACTCAGGCAGATATTTCCGGAGATCCGGACTTATTGTCTTTGCTAAAGGATGACATTAAAGAGCGTTTTAACAAACCCGGCAATGTATATTTGGGTCTGGTACATCGGTTGGATCGACCGGTCGGAGGAGCGATGATCTTCGCCAAGACCTCCAAAGCAGCCTCGCGTTTGTCCGAAACGGTACGAAGCCGCAGCTTCCGCAAGATATATGCTGCTGTCGTCCATGGACAACTTCCGGCTGCGCGAGGGACATTGAAGGACATGCTTCTGAAGGATCCCAAGACCAATATGGTCTCAGTCGTCAAAAAAGGTACGCCCGGCGCGAAGGAAGCCATACTCGACTATGAAGTCCTCGGTACGTCAGGTGGCTTCAGTCTCGTCCGGGTTGAGCTCCATACAGGAAGATCACACCAAATTCGTGTTCAGATGAATCAGGCTGGCTGTCCACTGTTCGGGGACCAGAAATACGGCAGCCGCGTGAACAAACCGGGACAACAGATTGCATTATGGTCCGTTGTCGTGGGCTTCCCTCACCCGGTCACCAAAGAAGATGTTAAGCTAACATGCTTGCCACCTTCTGAGCATCCTTGGAACCTTTGGAGCGAATCTGTCTTGAACCGTTTGGTGACAGAATGAACGGAGTATAGTTTCGGCAACAAAAACGTTTGTCGACGAGGACGTTTTTTCTAGTCAAATCAAAATGCGCCTCCTGGTGCTTATACTTTCCGGTATTAAAAAAGCCTGAGCAGCTGAAGCTGCTCAGGCTTTTCATATATTATTGCTTGTTCCGGAAAATAAGCATATGATCGGCATTCTTTTGAAAATGATAGGGAACCTCCCGGATCTCTGCTTCCCATCCATCTCCGCGGGCGTATTCGACGAGCTCTTCCACAAGCCCAGGGATGTTGCCGCTCTGATCAACCAGTGGAAAGATTCGCAATTCGACCCGTGTGACACGAAGCAGTTCCCGCAAGGTTTGAATGTGAAATTGAGCATCCAGCCTATCCGCATAAGTAAACAGAAAATGTGCCGATAAGGTCATGTCAAACCGTCCATGTTCAAACGGGAGCGATGGCAGCGTAACCGGTACATACCGATCCGGATGGAGACGCATATCGATCGAGCAGGCCTCCAGCGCCTTGTTCCGCTCCGTCCGCAGATCCTCTATGGACTGAAACTCGGACCAGATATACCTTTCCTTTTCGGTATCCACATGGTCCATGGCATGGACGATATCCATTAATCCTTTTTCATAGAGCTTTTCTTGATCATGATAATAAGCAATATCCGCAGCAACCGCTTCGCATCCGAGCTGATTGGCAGCAGATGTAAATGAACACGCGCCGCCCGGGCAATCCAGGATGCTTTGTCCTGCGATATCTTTCACCTTCAAGTCAAACATTCGCATGTATTCATCGAAGGTCCTTCCGATAAACACAATCCGATCCAACCTGCTCTCCGCATCATCTGCTGTCTTGCTCTCTTGCTCTTCAAAGTCTTTTTCAAACGCTCCGCTATTCTCTGCTCTGCTCATCTTTCTCAGCTCACCTTCCAATGATTTTCCACTAACAGGAAGTTTGTATACCGAGATATTAACTTATTCGAAATGATAAGTCCAGAATCTTTCCGTATTGAATCGGCTCTTAACCATTTCGTCATTTTCAGAGTAATTTCCAAGCATGTCCTTCCAGCGGAACTGTGAGCTGTGCGCACGGATAGAGCCGAATTTATTCGTCAGGAAATCCTTCACGTCAACCAGCACATCCGGTTTGCCCAATATTTTCTCGCAGCCTTTGGAAAAAGCAACGCAGTTAACGACAGGACGCTGCCCTTTTGGCATGGATGCGACCGTGCGAATGACTGCGGCACCCGTAGCATCATGGTCAGGATGAACGCTATACCCCGGATAAAAGGTAATGATCAAAGACGGTTTCAATTCCTCGATCAGATCGCGGATCATGCCATCCAGCATATCCTGGTCCTCGAATTCGATCGTCTTGTCATGCAGTCCCATCATACGCACATCCTGAATGCCGATGGAACGCGCGGATTCCGCAAGCTCCTTTTTGCGGAGTTCAGGAAGCGTAACCCGGTTAGCCATCAGCGGCTTCCCCATATTACGGGCCATTTCGCCCAGCGTCAGGCAGGCATAAGTAACCTGTGCCCCTTCATGTATTCGTTTTGCCAGCGTTCCGGACGTACCGAAAGATTCGTCATCCGGATGCGGGAATACGACCAGTATATGATTCTCCATATCTCTTTCACCCTTTCTCTATTTATGACCGATAGTTCGAGCCGATCAGAATGGTTCTTTGCTGAGCTGAAGCGCCACTACCAGCTTACCATCACTATCATGACCAGCCATAATGAGGCGCTCTGTCTCCGTCTCGTCCACATGCGTCAGTCCTTGGGCATAGATCCAGCCCTGCTCCATTTTAAGTCCGACACGGTAAGGTCCAAAGCCGGCAATCGAACCATGATCGTAACGAACGACACCGTTTTTGATAAAGGTCGATGCCGTGAACTTGGATTCATCTTCATGCGAGGCATAAGCGCCGGTCGTCATTTCCAGATGTATATATAAATCCTGATCCTGTAATTTGTCGAGAAGCTCCTGAACCATTTGCGGGTTAATCAGCTGCATCATAAATCCCTCCGTTCAATGACGTCTATATTATGAAATCCATTCCTTATAACTGAAACTTATTTAATTATAATTCAAATCACTGCGATTCCACAAACCCGGTTTTCGGAAATGCGTTATCAAACTTGTTAATAAGGAGACAATGGTAAGAAAAAAAGCGCCCAAGGGCGCCTTTATTTGCAGGAGTTATCCTTCTTCAATCCGTCAATTCCTTGCCTTTCGTCTCCGTTCCCAGCGTCAAAACCCCAATAGCTCCGATCAGAATAATGACGAAAAACATAATGAAAATAGTGCTGATTTGTATTTCATGCTGCACCATGTAACCAACAAGGAATGGCGCAATGACGCCCCCAATCCTTCCGACGGAAGTCGCCAGTCCCACCCCCGTTGATCGAACCGAAGTGGGGTAAAGTTCCGGTGTATAAGCATACAACCCGCCCCAAGCTCCCAGATTGAAGAAAGATAGGCAGATCCCCGCTGCGATCAACATGCCTGCGGAATCGGCGGTACCAAACCAGGCCGCACTTGCAGCCGTTAATACCAGGTACGTGATCATCACGAATTTTCGGCCGAACTTCTCAATGAAGTATGCTGCCGTAAAATAACCCGGTAGCTGCGCGAGCGTCATAATCAACACGTATTCGAAGCTTTTGATCAAACTGAAGCCCTTCATGGTCATCACGGACGGAAGCCAGAGGAACATGCCGTAATACGAGAAAACGACGGTAAACCATAAAATCCAAAGCATCAAAGTGGTACGTCTGTGCCTGCTCGTCCAGATGGAACCCAGTTTCTCCGTAAAGGATACGGAGGCGACTTTGCTCTGATTGCTCTTGTACACAGGGGAGTCATCTATCGCACGCCGTAAATACAGGGCATACAGCGCCGGAACCGCCCCGATCACAAAAGCAATCTGCCAACCATAGGTCGGGATCAGGAAATACGAAATCAGCGCAGCAGCCAGCCAGCCTCCTGCCCAGAAGCTTTCCAGAAGGACCACAGCCCGTCCGCGCTGACTTGCAGGCATGCTTTCGGATACAAGTGTGGATGCGACAGGGAGTTCTCCTCCAAGTCCGATGCCTGTAATGAAGCGGAGCAGGCAGAGAACCCAGAAGCTCGAAGCCAGTGCCGACAATCCGCTGGCCACGGAAAATATCAGCAAGGTCCACAGCAGTACCTTCTTACGTCCGAAACGGTCAGCCAGATATCCCGCCGCTGCGGCACCAAACACCATTCCCACCGAGTTCATGCCGGTCAATATGCCGACTTCTTGCGGTGTCAGCTTCCACTCCAGTGTCAAAGCAGTAACGATAAAAGAAATAATACCGACATCCATGGCATCAAATAGCCAGCTGAAGCCGGCGCTAAACAGTAATTTTCTTGATCTCGCGTTTTTTAAAAGCGATGTATCATTCATCTAGATGACTTCCTCTACATTTATTCTCCTAGGGCGCTAAGGATTAAGACACTACCGTAAGTTTGCCCAATAAATAGATCAACAACTGCTGATTGTGTGCGGAGATGCGAGAAAGAATGGTAGCAAGGAATGCATCTCTGATCTGCAGACCTCGCACGACCTCCTCACGGCCCTTGTCCGAAATAGACACCCAGACGATTCGTCGGTCGCTTCCATCGCGTTCACGCGTGATCAGACCATTCTTCTCCATGCGGTCAAGCAGCATCGTGACAGCAGCCGGGCTTGTCGCGAGCAGCGGCGTCAGCTCGGAAGGCTTCATCCGCACTTGCTCTCCAAGCACTTCCAGCACGGCGA
This sequence comes from Paenibacillus dendrobii, assembly GCF_009807035.1. Taxonomy (GTDB): domain Bacteria; phylum Bacillota; class Bacilli; order Paenibacillales; family Paenibacillaceae; genus Paenibacillus_AQ; species Paenibacillus_AQ dendrobii. The sequence goes on along the minus strand of NZ_WUBI01000001.1, from coordinate 85,583 downwards.
GTTGTGCTTCGGTAAGCGCAGGAGCGAGTTCATTCTCCATATGTAATTTGTAATCTTTGCTGAGTTTAGACCATATTTTCGCAAATTCGGAAGTCTGCACGGGATTACCTTCCTTTCACAAGCAATCTTTTACAGGATTAACTTTCGCGCAAATTCGTTCCAATTCCTTCCTCATGCCGAAATAATTTTGAGAAAAAGGCATCCCCGCCCCAAGTGGGCAAGGACACCTTTTCATCGGTTGTGATCTAAGCTGAACAGGGTTTTTCAAGAAGATTCAGGATGTATCAACAATACCGAAATTTCGTCTTTTTTCTCCAGATGAACAAGCCATTTTCCTGTCGATTTACGCTCCGTGATCGGAGCCTGCTCAGAACTGAACGTAAAGCTTTGTCCTTCTTTGCTGATGGCTGTAATTTGCAGCGGTTCCCGGCAATAGAATGCTCCGACGATCCGGTTGCCGTTCGGCTTCACGCGTTTGCCTTCCTTGAACTCGAAATTGGCGAGTCCTTTGCCTCCGCGGCTTTGCGGCTGGTAATCCGCCAGCAAGGACCTCTTGCCATATCCCAGGTCCGTCAGCGTCAGAATTTCGCCTTCATCTTCCTCTACCCATAATGCAGAGACAATCTCGTCTCCTTCACGGAGCTGAATGCCCCTCACGCCTGCGGACACGCGGCCCATCGCGTTCACATCATTCTCCCGGAACCGAATGCTCATACCCTCTTTGCTGACCAGCAATATATCTTTGGTACCGTCACTGAGAGTAACCGAGATAATCTCGTCATCGGCACCAACCTTGCAGGCAGCCACCGCTCCGGAACGGTTGGTCATGTATTCTTTGAGCTCCGTCCGTTTAACCTGCCCCTTCTTCGTGACAAAGACCAGCGATTGGTTCGGTTCATCGAAATTGCTCACCGGAATAACACCGGCGATTACATCTTCCTTGGAAAGATGAATGACATTGACGATGGCCGTACCGGGATCCTTCCACTTGAATTCCGGTACTTGATGGACCGGCAGCAGGAAGAATTGGCCCTTTTGCGTGAATATAAGCAAATTATCCAGCGTATTGATCTCCAGTATTTTGGAGATGTAGTCGCCTTCCTTGATGCCGGAGCCGGCTCGTTCTCCACCGGATCTTGTGAAGGACAGCATGCTTGTCCGCTTGATATAGCCTTCATTGGACAGCGTCACCAGTACGTCCTCGGAGCTGACCATGACTTCAAGGTTCACCTTGATCTCTTCCACTTCGCCTTGGATCGAGCATCTGCGTTCAATGCCATATTTATCGCGGATTTCAAGCAGCTCTTTACGGATCAACGCAACGAGCTTCTTATCGCTCTCCAGAATGGAACGGAAGGTATCTATTTTTTTCAAAAGCTCTTCGAGCTCTTTTTGCAGCGTTGTAATCTCCAGATTCGTTAACCGGTACAGCTGGAGTGTCAGAATCGAGTCTGCCTGACGCTCGGTAAATCCGAACATCCACTGCAGGTTGTTCTGCGCATCCTGGCGGTTTTTCGATGCTTTGATGGCCGCAATGACTTCATCCAGGATATTCAGCGCTTTGACCAAGCCTTCCAGCACGTGGGCACGGTCTTCCGCCTTCTCCAGGTCATAACGGGTTCGGTTGCTAACCACTTCGCGCTGGTGCGCAATGTACGCCTCCAACATGGCTTTGAGACCGAGCTGTTGTGGTGCCTTGTTCACGATGGAGACCATGTTGAAGTTATATGTCACCTGAAGATCGGTCTTCTTAAGCAGATACGCCAAGATGCCTTGCGCATCCGCCTCTTTTTTGATTTCCACGACGATACGCAAGCCTTCACGTCCGCTTTCATCCCGGACTTCTGCGATACCTTCGATTTTTTTCTCCAGGCGGATATTTTCCATTTGGGTCACCAAACGGGATTTAACCACTTGATAAGGAATTTCTGTCACGACGATTTGTTGTTTCCCGCCGCGCAAAAACTCGATCTCAGCTTTTGAACGCAGATAAATTCGTCCTTTGCCAGTCCGGTAGGCTTCCTTGATCCCTTCTTCACCCATGATCAGTCCGCCTGTCGGGAAGTCAGGCCCCTTGATAAAGGTCATGATCTCGTCCAAATCGATTTCCGGCTTCTGCATGACCGCAACGCAAGCGTCGATAACCTCGCGCAGATTATGCGGCGGAATTTCGGTCGCAAATCCGGCGGAAATCCCGCTGACGCCATTGACCAGCAGGTTCGGATAACGGGAAGGAAGAACCACAGGCTCCTTCGCGGTATTATCAAAGTTATCTTTAAACTGAACGGTCCGTTTATCAATGTCCCGCAACATTTCCAGCGCGATCGGTGACAGTCTTGCCTCGGTATAACGCATTGCTGCTGGCGGGTCATCATCAATCGAACCCCAGTTGCCATGGCCTTGGACAAGGACATGTCCCATTTTCCACGGCTGAGCCATTCTGACCATACCGTCATAAATGGAGCTATCGCCGTGCGGGTGGTAGTTACCCATCACATCCCCTACGGTTTTGGCGGATTTGCGATAACCTTTGTCCGGCGTGTTGCCCGATTCATACATCGCGTACAGAATACGGCGTTGTACCGGCTTCAATCCGTCCCGGACGTCCGGGATGGCGCGGTCCTGAATAATGTATTTGGAATACCGGCCAAAGCGATCGCCAACGACCTCTTCCAGAAATGCCGGCATAAACTGTTCTGATAAACTCATCCAATCACCTTCTATTCCTCGAACTCTCTAAAGTCGACGTTCTCCACGATCCAGCGCTTGCGCGGGTCAATCTTATCGCCCATCAGCGTGGATACCCGCCGTTCTGCCTTAGCCGCATCCTCAATCTGAACCTGCAGCAGCGTACGCGTTTCCGGATTCATGGTTGTCTCCCACAGCTGATCAGGATTCATTTCGCCGAGACCTTTATAACGCTGCAACTCGTAATTTTTGCCGAATTCTTTGAGATAGTTTTGCAACTGCTCGTCATTGTAAGCATAGCGAATCGTCTCAAGCTTGCCCGATTTGCGCGTAATTTTGTATAAAGGCGGTTGGGCGATATAGACCCGGCCTTGATCGATCAACGGTTTCATATAGCGGTAAAAGAATGTAAGCAGCAGCACCTGAATATGTGCGCCGTCCGTATCGGCATCCGTCATAATAATAATTTTGGAGTAATTGCTGTCTTCAATTTCAAACTCAGTTCCGATTCCCGCACCAATGGCGTTAATGATGATGCGGTATTCTTCATTTTTCATAATATCGGCGAGCTTGGCTTTCTCCGGATTCAACGGCTTTCCTTTCAAAGGGAGGATCGCCTGAATTTTGGAGTCACGGCCCTGTTTGGCCGAACCGCCGGCAGAGTTTCCTTCGACAACAAACAGCTCAGTACGGGTAAAATCCTTGGACTGCGCTGGACTCAATTTGCCTCCTAGACTGGCGCTTTCACTGCGTTTTTTGCCTGTACGCATATCGTCGCGGGCTTTACGGGCCGCTTCGCGGGCTTTGGAAGCCTGAATCGCTTTCTTAATCAGCGTCTGGGCTACCTGCGGGTTCTCTTCCAGGAAGATCTGCATCTTCTCGGATACGATCGCATCCACTGTACTACGTGCCGATGCGCTTCCCAGCTGGTCCTTGGTCTGGCCGACAAATTCCACTTCAGACATTTTGACGCTGATCACGGCCATCATGCCTTCGCGGAGATCATTGCCCTCCAGGTTCTTATCCTTTTCTTTGAGCATGTGGTTCTTACGGGCATAATCATTCATGATGCGTGTATATGCCGTCTTAAAACCAGTCTCATGCGTACCTCCGCCCCGTGTCGGAATCGAGTTGACGAAAGAAGCAAGCGTCTCCGTGTACCCTGCATTGTACTGCAGCGCCACCTCCACCTCCACGTCTTCCTTCTCTCCGTAAAAGTGAATGACATCATGGAGTACATCCTTGCCTTCATTCAGAAACTCGACGAATTGGCTGGCTCCGCCCTCATAGTAAAATTCATCAGAATTTCCCGAACGGTCATCTTTCAGTACAATCCGGAGCCCGGAGTTCAAGAATGCGATCTCCTGCAAGCGCTCTGCCAGCGTATCGTAATTAAACTGAATGCCTGCATGGAATACACGGATGTCTGGCTTGAATGTAACCTTGGTGCCGGTTTTATTGGTATTGCCTAGAACCTCAAGTCCCGTCACCGGCTCTCCGACGTGTTCCTTACCTTTCTTATCCTGCCAGTATTCGAACCGTTGGCGGTGAATTTTACCATCACGATAAATTTCGACCTCAAGCCATTCTGAAAGCGCGTTCGTTACCGAAGCGCCCACACCATGCAGACCGCCCGATTTCTTGTACCCGCCGCCGCCAAACTTGCCTCCGGCATGCAGAATCGTGTATACCACCTGTGGTGTCGGAATTCCAGTCTTATGCATTCCTGTCGGAATGCCTCGTCCATTATCAACGACGGTAATCGAACCGTCTTTGTGTAAAGTAATATCAATTCTCGTGCAGTATTTGGCCAAATGCTCATCGACGGCATTATCCACGATTTCCCATACAAGGTGATGAAGCCCTGATGAACTGGTGCTGCCAATATACATGCCTGGCCGTTTGCGAACCGCAACCAGGCCTTCGAGCACTTGAATGTCGTCAGCATCGTATCCAGTCTGGCCGTTATTACCGCCGCCCTGTGATGACTCTGCAAACATATCGACCTGCTCGACCATTCATGCTCCCCCTTTGTGCTTCTTTATGTAGGATCGTTATCCTAAAATGCAAACAGATGTTTTGTTATCCTTGTCCATTTTAATTCAAGATATCCCTTTTCGTAAAGACAAGGAATGAGATTATCAGCCCAGCCAGCGCCCAAATGGACAAAACGGCCAGCGAAAATGTCAAATTCATTCCCTCGATCGGAGCCGGCGTTCCGGACAAGTAATCCGTCAGCTCCAGATTAACCATAAACAAATATTTGGCGCTGTTCCAGGCGGAAGCCATATTAGTCAAAATCGTTCCCGCAATAAGCGCGGCCATCATGACAACGATGCTTGCAGCCGTACTCCTTACCAAAACCGACACCATAAATGCCAAAGAAGCGACCGTAAGACTCACGAACCAGACTAATCCGCCCTGCATAAGCAAGTACTTCCACTGGGGTACACCATGAACTGCAGCCAGATCCACATCCGAGCCCGTAATTTGAAAACCCGTAAATACTGGCAGATTAAATCCTTTATAGCCGAAAACGGCACCGGATATCACATAGGTTATCACAAAAGCGGATACGACGATCAGCGAGGTGAACATAAACAGCGTCACCAATTTGCTCAGCAGCACCTTCCATCTTTTCACCGGCCTGGTCAGCAGCATCTTGATCGTTCCGGTCGTTCTCTCCCCGGATACTATATCGGAAGCAATCGCCATGATTAAGAGAGGAATGAACAAAGTAATGGAGTTCGACATGAACTCTCGCGTAAACGTGACCCCATTCGGCTCATTCGGATTGACATCGTGATCCAGGTAATACTGGAGCTGCTGCACGAAGATCTTCCTGAATTTCTTCCATTCATCAGGCACCCTGTCGCTCCCTAGGGAATTTTCATTGTCGGTGATCTGCTGCTGCACTTCAAGGCGCCAGTCCCCGTGAAATTTCTCCCGGGTCCGCTCGGCAGAACGCATCTGGGCATAGGTGAAGATGGGGACTAACACCAGCAGAATTAACAGAATAACATAGAATCGTTTCTTTTTGATAATTTTGATGGTTTCATTCTTGATCAGAGGCAACAGGCTAATCAATGCTTTCACCCTCCGTCATCTTCAGGAACAGCTGTTCCAAGGTCGGATTAATTTTGTGCACGCCTTGGACTGAAATCCCCGAATTCACCAGATGCGATACCGTACTTGCAATCTCTTCTTCCTCCATGCGGGCAACAACGGCATTCAAACCCATCCCAGCGATAATCGTGTCATCCAGTACCGCATCTGCCTGCTCTATTACTTCTATCCCGTTTCGTCTGGACAATTCTTGCTTACCCGCTTCATGAGGCTCCAAATCCCAGATCACATATTTCGCGTTCGCAGCCACAAGTTCTTCGACTTCTCCCACAGCCAGTACCCGACCCCGACTAATGATTGCCACCCTGTCACATAGTAGCTGGATTTCACTCAGCAAGTGGCTGGAGACAAATACAGCCAATCCGCCTTCCGCGAGTTCCCTGATAAACTGGCGAAGTTCCTTGATGCCTTTGGGGTCCAGCCCGTTAGTCGGCTCATCGAGAATCAGCAGCTTGGGTCTGCCCAAAAGCGCCTGTGCTATGCCAAGACGCTGGCGCATGCCAAGCGAGTAAGTCCGGACCTTGTCATGAATCCGTTGATCAAGGCGGACGATATCCACGACCTCCTGGATCCGCTTCTTGTCTGTCCCCGGCTGCATGCGGGCAAAATGCTCCAGGTTCTCCCAACCCGTAAGATAGGTATATACTTCGGGATTCTCCACGATCGAGCCCACATAACGTAGCGCTTTCTCCTGCTGTTTGTTCACATCATAACCGCATACTTTAATCTTGCCGCTGCTAGGTTTGATCAGATCGACAAGCATACGGATCGTCGTCGTCTTGCCCGCACCATTCGGCCCCAGGAAACCGAAAATCTCGCCTTCCCTGACGTCAAAAGTTACGTCTTCGATAATCCATTTCCTTCCGATCTTCTTCTTGACATGCTCAACCGATAATACAATGTCTTCGCTTCGTTTCAGGTTCTCCGTCAAAGCCATTCACTTCACTCCCTTCTTCGTTGTTGAACTAACGGATTCCCTGGGCGATGCGTTCAGCAATTTGCTGATAACCGTCGCCATTGGGATGAAAATGATCTGTTGACAAGTATTTGTCCAAATTATGCTGAAAAAGATCAAAGGTCGGAACAAGCGTCATGCTGCTGTATTTGTTAATGGTTTCGAGCGCAGTTTGATTCCAGCTCGATACCGCTTGATTACCCGGTATCTTGAGGTCTTCGATATCCCCAAAGGGATTATATAATCCGACATAAACAATCCAAGCGTCAGGATTAAGGGCGCGAAGGCGTTCCAATATGGCCTTTAACTGTGTTGAAGCCTTGGGGAGCCCCTTCAAAAGGTCTTTCGGATCCATCTCCTGGCCCGTTGCTGTCGAAGATGTACCGCTGATGCCTTTTGCAGCGAGATCCGCGCCTTGAAACAAATCATTGCCCCCGATGGATAAAAGAATGATATCCGCTTGTCCAAGGACATATTGTGTCCCCCGCTCCTCCAGCTTCGGCAGGAGTCCGGTCGTTGTAAGGCCATTGATACCCAGATTATTGAGCAACGTAACCTTCTTGCCGGTATCCTTCGACAACTCCGCCACGGTTCGGCGTGCGAATCCCATACCGGAATTATCTCCGGTCCCTTTGGCCAGCGAATCGCCAATTACCGCAATCTTGATTTCCTTCTGGGCATCCGGGCTTTTCGCTCCCGTGTTCTCTTGAGGCTTTGCCGTTGATGCCGTTTGTTCGGCCTGCGGATGCTGTATATCCTTAATCGCATAGACAAAACCGACAAGCAGGAGGACCGTAGCCACAATCGATACCATGCTTACAATGCGCCAAATCCATTTCGATGAATTCAAACAGATCCCTCCATGTCCATCCGTGATGGCATTAACAATTTTATTCCGCCAATTACATATGTACATAAACATAAAACTTCTATGTAAAATTTGCAAATTCGACGGCATATCTCTTTTGTATGCTCAGCATTTTCCTCTAATATGTGAATTATAAGGACCTAATAAACGTTTCTCCTTCACTTCTGGAAGCCCGCATGCGAATTTTCTGTGAACAAGGCAGATGAGCGAAAGGCACTGGGATATATCAAAAAGAAGCCCGTTTCTTAGAAGAAACGGGCTTCATGATCCAATGTATTAGTTCGCGATAAACTCTTGAACCCAATATCCGTTATAGTAAGCTACACCGATTGTTGTGTAGTTGCTGTTCAGAATGTTGGCACGATGACCTTCACTGTTCATCCATGCTGTCATTACGTCAGATGGAGTCTTCTGGCCTTTGGCAATATTCTCACCGGCATAGCTGTAAGAAATTCCATATTTCTTCATCATGTCAAACGGGGATCCGTAAGTCGGAGAGTTATGGTCGAAATAGTTGTTGTTATTCATGTCTTTAGCCTTGTCCAGCGCCATGCCCGACAATTTAGTGTTTTCAGTCAGGGCTTTGAGTCCTGCTTTGGCACGTTCCTGGTTCACTAACTTGATCACTTCAGCAGCATAGCTCGATTGGTTCGAAGTATCGGTAGATGGCTTCGAAGTTTCCGGTTTAGATGTTTCTGGCTTGGATGTCTCTGGTTTGGACGTTTCTGGCTTCGAAGTTTCCGGTTTAGACGTCTCTGGTTTGGATGGTTTGGATGTCTCAGGCTTGGATGTCTCCGGTTTGGAAGTTTCCGGCTTCGAAGTTTCTGGCTTGGTCACATGACCTGTGCTTGGAAATTGGAACTGATATTTAAAAATATAAGCACTGCCGTTGTTTTGCAGCCATTTTTGCAGATAGGATTGCAGATTCTGAATACTTTGCAGATTGCTTTCCGTTGGCGCATTGTTTTGCTGGGCGGATGCTGCCGATGCAGGACCTGCTCCCATTAGGCCTACTGCTAATACTGCAGCACATGCTGTGCTGATCAATGTCTTCATCATTTTTTTGTTCTTCATGGATACATCTCCTTCTTGTTGTGTTCAACCAGAATGGGTGATAAGCTCCGGTTACAAAGTTGTCATCTCTTACTCAAACATTGTAACATGATTGTTTTTTTTGTGGAGTCCTCAAATAATGGAAATTGTTTTCCAAATTCACCTAACGAGAATAAACCGCAACCCTAAGGCTGCGGTGAGTGATCCGGACGGTTCAACTTTATTTTTTTGCCGCGTATTTACGCATATCGAAAGCGACGGCAGCCACAATAATCAAACCTTTGACAATCAACTGCCAGTACGGGCTTATGCCGATAAACGTCAAGCCGTAGTTGATAATCGTAAAGATCAAGACGCCTACCATGACTCCCGGAACCGTACCGATGCCGCCAGTTGTGGACACGCCGCCGACAACGCACGCAGCAATCGCATCCAGTTCGTACATATTGCCATAGTTATTCGTCGCTCCGCCGGTGCGGGAAGCTTCAAGCACGCCAGCCAATCCGTATAGAGCGCCAGCAATCATGTAAATATAAATCAGATACTTGGCGACGTTAATACCGGATACCTTGGCAGCCTGCACGTTGCCGCCGATGGCGTACATGTTTTTGCCAAGCTTGGTTTTATTGAAGATGACCCACACAATGAAGGCTACGAAGATGGCGATCAGGACGATGTAAGGAATCGAATACTGTCCAGTACCGATGGATCCCGAGCCTATCTTTGTAAAATCCTTACGAAGACCTCCGATCGGCTGCGAATTGTTTGGATCCATATCAAAATACATTGAGTTCAGGCCATATACCGCGACCATCGTGCCGAGCGTTGCAATAAACGGTGGCACGTGCAGCTTCGCCACTACGATTCCGTTGATCAAACCGCAAATTAAACCGACTAGAATAGCCAAAAGGATCGGCAACACAAGCCATACCTGAGGTAAATCCGGAAAAAATCGATTGGCGTACGTTGCCGTTTGCAGCATCGATGCGGAAACCACCGCCGTCAAACCTACGATGCGTCCTGCGGACAAGTCCGTGCCCGCAGTAATGAGAATAAAAGCTACTCCCAAAGCAATGATGGCCCTTGTGGAAGACTGAATCAGAATATTGCGCAGAGAGTCTATAGATAAAAATGAAGGGTTATAAATCGTGATCCCGATCACAAGCAGTACCAGAACGATATAAATGGCGTATTGGGATGTGAAGCTCTGCAAGCTTTTGCTTCCGCCCAATTTTTTCGTATTCAGCATCGGATCTCCTCCTTTGATGTCTTTAATGCTGTGCAGCCAGCCGCATAATCTCTTCTTCCGAGGCGGCATCTCCTTCCAGAATTCCGGTAAGGCGTCCTTCGGACATGACTATGATTCTGTCAGACATTCCAATCAGCTCAGGCATCTCAGAAGAGATCATGATGATGCTTTTGCCCTGCTTGGCAAGATCCTTGATGATCGTATAAATCTCGAATTTGGCCCCCACATCGATTCCACGGGTCGGTTCGTCGAGCAAAAGGATTTCCGGCTCGGTGAGCAGCCATCTTGCCAAAAGCACTTTTTGCTGGTTGCCCCCTGAAAGGTTCATAATCAGGGTGTTAGACGTAGGCGTCTTAGTGCGGAGCTTGTCGACCATAATATCCGCTTCTTTCCTCTTCTTGCGTCCATCAAGGAAAAACAGCAGTTTGCGGTACCGGCTGAGATTCGCGATCGATGCATTCTCGTGGACCGGCAGCACTGGAAATATCCCTGTTACCCGCCGTTCCTCGGTCAAAAGCGCCATCCCCTGCTTAATGGCATCCTCGGGCGTTCTGATCTTCACCTCTTTGCCACGTACCTTGATATGTCCGGACGAGAAGCCGCGCAAGCCGAACAGCGCCTCAATCAGCTCGGTACGCTGTGCGCCGACTAGACCGCCTATGCCCAGAATCTCGCCTTTTCGAAGCTCAAAGGAAATATCCTTGAAGGATTTGGGTAGCAGCGAGGTAATTCCATTGACCTCAAGAAGAACGTCCCCTGGGACGTTTTCACGGTCAGGGAACCGCTGGGTCAGATCGCGTCCGACCATTTTGGAAATGATCAGATCCGTGGTCAGTTCAGCGGCAAGCCAAGTGCCGATTTTTTGGCCGTCTCGCATAATCGTAACCTCGTCGCATATTTGCAAAATCTCTTCCATTTTGTGCGAAATGTAGATGATGGCAACGCCGCGCTTCTTGAGATCCCGTATGATTCGGAATAGATGCTCCACCTCTACGCTCGTTAAGGAAGAAGTAGGTTCGTCCATAATGATGACTTTGGATTCGAAGGAAACCGCTTTGGCGATCTCGATCGACTGAATCTTGGAAACCGACAGCTTCCCTACGATGGTGTCTGGGTGCAAGTCGATGTCAAGTTCTTTGAAAAGCTTTTCCGTATCTCTATACATTTTCTTATGATCAATGAACTGGACCGGGCCCCAGCCGAAGGAAGGGAAACGTCCCAGCCAGATATTTTCCATGACATTGCGGAACGGCACGGGATGCAGCTCCTGATGAATCATGGATATGCCGTGATTCAGCGCATCCTTGGAATTTTGAATTTGGACCTTCTGTCCGTCCAGCAGAATCTCTCCCGCATCCGGCGAGTAGATCCCGTACAAGCATTTCATCAGCGTCGATTTGCCGGCGCCGTTCTCCCCCATCAGGGCATGAACCGTGCCGGGCCTAACCTTTAGCGTGACATCATCCAGTGCCTTAACGCCCGGGAATTCCTTGGAAATTCCGTTCATTTCCAAAAAGTACTCGCTTTGAGCCATCGTTTCCGCTCCCTGCTCCTCATCCCTACCATGTGGAAGGACGGCCGTGACAGCCGCCGCTTCCGGCAGGATGGTTATTTATATTGACGCTCGTTCTATGCATTCGCTTGGTTATTTGGCATCATTGATATTGTCTTTGGTGATTTTTTTGTATGGAATCCATACATACTGGTTATCTGTGATATCGAATCCGATATTGTCTTTGGAAGGTGTTTCGCCTTTCGCCAGTACGGTTGCGAGCGACACGGCCGCTTTACCTTGGTTATTGGCATCATTCAGAACGGTACCGAGAAGCGTTCCTTCCTGCAATGCTTCAAGGGCCGGAGCTGTTGCGTCAACGCCTACAACCGGCATCATTTTGTCACCTTTAAAATAGCCTGCAGCTTTCAGCGCTTCGATCGCGCCAAGAGCCATGTCGTCATTGTTGGCAAGCACCGCTTCGATTTTGTCGCCATGCGCTCCGAGGAAGGCTGCCATTTTTTCCTGGCCCTTGACCCGATCCCACATCGCGGTGTCTTCTTCCAGTTTCTCTACTTTGATGCCGGCTTTCTCAATCGCTTCGATGGAGTATTTGGTACGCAGCTCGGCATCTTGGTGACCCGGTTCGCCTTTCAGCATGATGTACTGCAGTACGCCGTCCTTGTTTTTGTCCGCTTCGGGATGGGCTTTCCAGTAATCGGCGATCAGTTCGCCGGACATCGTGCCGGATTCCTCGGCTTTGGCGCCGACGTAGTATACTTTATCCCATTTCTTCATGTCTTCGGGAAGTGGTTCGCGGTTCAGGAATACCACCGGAATGTTGGCGGTTTGCGCCTTGTCGATAATCACGCCTGCTGCCGTGCGGTCAACCGGGTTAATAACGAGCGCATTGGATTTTTTAGAAATGAACAAGTCAACTTTATCGTTTTGCGTCGGCTGGGAGTTTTGGCTGTCTACGATGTCTACTTTCGCTTTGCCTTCAGCGTTCGTTTTGATGGAATTGCGGACGCCTGTCATGAAGGTGTCGTCAAACTTATAAATCGCTACGCCGACGGATGGTTCCTTGCCGCTGTCCGCGCTTTTGGTCCCACCGTCACCTGTGGCGGTTTTGTCGTTCCCGCTTGAGCATCCTGCCATAACAGAGCCGAGCAGAGCGCCTGCGAGCAATACGGAAGTGATCTTTTTCATCGTAATTATGACCTCCTGATTATCTACTGATTTGTCGCATCCCCTTGGATACGTTTTCATTATGCTGGATCGAAGCCTGGATTCGAATATAAAATTCTCCTGTGTTCTATGAAAATTCTCATGCCTTGGCAATACGCATATGCGCTTTGCGTTCACTTTACAAAAGGAAACAGCAGCTTCTGATTATCGGACTGCAGCATATTGCCGAGGTCGATGAGCCTGGATTCCGTATCAATCCTCTCATCATCGAGTTCGATGCCTTCCATCACCTGAACGGCATACTGAACCGCAAGATACCCATTGTTGAAGGGATTCTGGACGACGGTCGCCTGCACGATACCTTCCTGCAGCATTTCCATAACCTTGGCGGTACTGTCGAAGGTAATGATCTTGACCTTTCCGCCGTACCCAGACGCCTGGATTTCCTCGGCTGTGCCGATGGAAGCCACCTCGTTCAAGGCCACGATACCATTGATGTCGGGATGCTTCGTCATCATGTTCCGGGTCAACTGCCTCGCGAGCTGTTCGTCGGATTCGCAGTATTCAATGTCCACGACCTCCACACCGGGATATCTCGCCACGTAATCCATGAAGCCTTCCTCGCGCTCATCCGCGTTCTTGGCTCCCTTGACGAAATTCATGACGCCGATGCGGCTTTCAGGTCCGATCAGATCGATCAGCCGCTTCGCCGCCTTTTGCCCCGCTTCGTAATTGTTCGTGCCCACGAACAACTTAATTCGCGCCGAAGCCACTTCCGAATCCATGGAGATAACAGGAATTTTGTAATAGGCCGCCCGGTCCGTCACCTGTGCCAGCCCCATATAATCACTGGCGGACAGGATGATGGCATCGGCGTTGCTCTGAATGGACTCCTCCATCAGCCGGACCTGTTCATCGATATCGCTTTCGTTCTGGGGCGCCTTGAAAGTCAGATTGACGTTGTATTCCTTCGCTGCGACTTCGGCTCCCATTTTCACCGTTTTCCAAAAATCGCCGTGATTCATTTTGACGATCATATCCACGTTTTTGGGCTTCTCAAGCACATACAGGCTTGGCGCCCCCCCGCCGCAGGATGCCAGCATGACCGTCAAAGCAAGCATCAGATATACCCTCAGTCGGACTGCACGAATTCTCGTCATGACATCCCTCTTTCCTGCAGCTCGGCTTCATTTCTTTCCGCCGGCATCGTTATCGTCACGGTTGTGCCTTCTTCCAGTTCGCTCTCGAAGCTAAGACCGAAGTTTTTGCCGTAATACAGGCGTATCCGCTCGTTCACGTTTTTGACCCCGACCCCGGAACCTCCGCTGCGTACGCTTCCGGTGAGCAACTGATCCATGATCTGCCGAGTCATGCCGAGCCCGTTGTCCGCGATCTTAATCACCAACCGCTTCTCTTGAAGGGATGCCGTGATGCGGATGAAGCCTTCGTCGGACATCTTCTCAATGCCGTGATGGATGGCGTTTTCCACGATCGGCTGAAGAATCAGCTTCAGCGTCAGGCAAGCAAGGGCCTCCTCCTCGCATTCGATGGCATAGTGGAATTTATTTTTAAAGCGGATTTGTTGAATGATCAAATAATGACGGACATGCTCAAGCTCTTCTTCCAGAGTTATGATATTTTTACCTTTGCTCAGGCTGATCCTGAAAAATTTTGACAGCGACGTAATCGTGGCGACAATTTCTTCCTTCTTTCCCTTCTCCGCCAAGCGCACGACCGAATTGAGCGTATTGTAGAGGAAGTGCGGATTGATCTGAGACTGCAATACGTCGAGCTCGCTTTTACGCTTGGCTTCCTGTTCATGAATGATCTGATCCATCAGCTGCCGGATCCGATGAAGCATGAAGTTAAAGCGCTTGGATAATTGGACCACTTCATGCGCTCCGCTGACATGGATCGGCGTGCTGAAATCGCCTTGGCCGACGCTTTGGACCGACTTTTCCAACCTTCGCAGCGGCTGTGAAATTTTCGCGGAAACGAATATCGCCAGCACGACGACGGCAGCGCATACGACCAGAAGAAACCAGAAGATAAACTGATTGAGGTCTTTTTTCGTCGTGACGATTTCATCGGGGTAGGCTACGCCAACGACTTTCCACTTGATGGGCTCAACCGTGCGGATCGTGATGTACCTCGGCTCGCCCGTCGGTTTGTCGGTATAGCTCCCGTAGGCGTACTTTAATACGGGTTCCATGTTTTCATATTTCAAGCCTGCATAGATCAGCTGCTGCTGCGGATGATACACAAGATTGCCGAGATCGTCGATGATATAAGCATATCCGCGTTTGCCCAGGCTGACCTTGCGGCTGAGCTCATCAATCGTCCGAAAGTTGGCGTCAACGAGCAAAATGCCTTCTTTGATCGTTCCATGATCCTTGTACTGGATCATCCGGCTCAGCGAGACGACCCATTTATATTGACCTTTATATAGATTCTGGATATGTGGGGCTGAAAAAGAGAGTTTCTGTGGCTGCGAACGGGCGGATTCGAACCAGCTCTGCTCCTCAAGCATCGTATTCTTGCGCATTTCCAGATCGGGAATATCCAGGACGAGCTTACCCGCCGGGGTAAAAAGTCCGACAGATACCAAGTCCTCCCGGGTATGAAGCAGCGTCGTCAGCTGTTCCCGCAGCAGAGGGCTCGAGATGTCGGGCGTGTCATTGATTTGTCCTTCCACCACTTCATATATATCCTGCATTCCCTTTACGTAGAGCTCCAAATGGTAGTTGACCTGTTCGATAATCTGCTGAATATTCAGATGGGCGTTTTCCTCTGCCGTTTTGCTAAATTTGTTATAGAGCATGAGGCTCACGACGATCACGACCAGAATCGTCATGAGCGTGAAGGACACGGTAATGATCGTCTGAATGCTCTGCAGCCGGAAGGACTCCCGGACCCGGGGCATCTTCGGCATATTCCGTTTAGGCTGGATATTCAATCGTTTATGCACCTCCGGCGCCGTTCCGATATTCCTTCGGCGAAATGCCGAATTTCTTGCGGAAGCAGAAGCTGAAATAGTTCGGGTCGGAAAAACCGATGGCTTCAGCGATCTCAAACGTTTTCAAATCGGTCGATCTGAGCGATTCCTTTGCGGCTTCCATGCGAATATGCATGAGGTAGTTAACGAAGGTCATCTTCACTTCCTTCTTGAAAATGCTGCTGAAATATCCCGTGCTGATATGCAGATGCTTGCACACCTTATTGATCGAGATGTCGCTGTCCTGATAATTGAGGCGGATATACTCCTTGGCATTTTCGACAAGCTGGTTATATCCAGTCTGCCTTCCCTGGGCTATGGAACTCATCAGTTTCACGCATGCGCTGCCCATCCACTGCCTGACTTCTTGCATATTGTTGTATTTGTAAATTTCTGCGAACGGATAAGCGCCTGCGCCGAACAAATCTTCCAGCTCCACGGAGAATTCTTTGGCCACCTTCATAATGCAGGCAAGGATCTCCATCAAATAAACCTGGCAATCCTGCACGGACAGCTGCGCGACATGCATGCCGCTAAGCAAAGTCCCGAGTATGACATCCAATTCCTCCGGTGTGCCGACTTTCATGCAGCGGATCAACGACTGTTCCTTGAGGTCATCAAAGCTCAGCGATTCATAAGGCTGCGATTCGACATCTTCGATCCAGATGACACGGTCATTGCCGAGAATAAGCCGATAGTCCAGCGCCTGCATCGCTTTCTGGTAGGACAAGTGGATCTCTCCGGGGTGAATGCATACCGTGCCTGCGCCGCAGGTGAGGGTCAGCTTCAAATATTTGAATACGTTCAACCGGATCTCTTCCAAAACGGTTAACGTTTTCTGCGCTGCCGCTCCCGCATCCCTCTCCGGCAAAGTCGACAGCAGCACGCAATCCTCCAAATGGATAAATACCTTGAAGTCTCCCAGCCTTTCGCAAATTTCGTCAGCAATATTCAACACTGCGAACAGCTGAAGATAGCGGTCTTCCGAATATTTTAGTGATCCGGCAGGCGTCTGCGGCCCTTTTATTCCTTGCGTTTCGAGATGATTGTGAACATAGTCAATTCGCATCACGGATGCCATAAAGCTTTGGCCTTCCAAATCCACGCCGTAGCTGCTGCCTTTCTCATAAATTTCTTCATTCATCATCCGGCGCGATACCAGTTGAGACAAAAAAAGCTCCCTGAGCACAGGAATGCTTTTGCGATAGTGTTCCATCAGGACATGAACATTTTCTTTTTCGGATGCTTCGGCATCCATCTGCCGCTTAACCTTGAGCGCGACCTCGATAAGCTCATGCGAAGAGAAAGGTTTAAGCACATATTCGTCAATCTGCAGCTTGATCGCTTTTTGTGCATATTCAAATTCGTCGAATCCCGTCAAAATAATGATTTTAGTCGTCGGATAATGCTCCCGGATCCACCCGGCCAACTCCAATCCGTTCATAAAAGGCATTTGAATATCCGTGACCACTACGTCCGGTATGTACTTTTCGAACAGCTCGGCTGCTTCCCTGCCGTTCTCGGCTGTATCCACCACCTGAAAGCCGTGGCTTTTCCAATCGATCTCCTCTATGAGCCCGTCCCTTACGTCTTCTTCATCTTCCACCAATAAGAGCTTGTACATTGTTCTCATCCATCCTTCTGGTATCTGCTTTCTATAGGTTTCGTCTGTCCGAAGGCATGCTGTGCGAAGCATGCTATGTGCGAAATAACTGTAAACGCTTACTCTTTTTTACAACGTATTCTATCTTAAGCAGCGGGAGATTGTAAATAAAAATCCACGCCTGTCATATTTTCCAGGAAACACAAAAAGCCCGCCCCTGTTTCAGGGACGGGCGTATCATCATGTACAGTGTACTATTTCAGTTTTCTCACAAATTGATATCCAATTTTCTCAAAACCGATATGTTCGTAAAAAGCATGCGCCGGAGCGCGCTCAACGCGGTTGCCGCTAGTAAGGAACAGGATTTGGCTTCCCTGGTTTTTACTCCATTCTTCAGCATTGCGAATGAGTCTTTTGCCGATGCCTTGTCCACGATGTTCCTGGGATACGATCAAAGCTGAAACTTGTGTAGCCGTCTCGCTTCTCGCATAGGATTTCACCTGATTAAGCGCAATCATGCCTATGACCTTACCATCGAGTTCAGCAACCATTGTACAAAGCTTGGGATTGTTCTCTGAGGCCTGAATACGCTCACGCATTACGTTAATCGTAGTCGGATAATTCAATTCCCTCATCAATGCCGTCACCGCTTCAATATCACAGTTACAATCGGAGTTACGAATTTGCAGAGCAGGAGCCAAGATGTTACTGTTCATGATCATATTCCTCCACTTTTAAAAGACTGGCGGCTTGTTTAGCCGTATTCCGTGCTTTCTGAAGATCCGTATCCGCGCTTAAGGCGACAGCCATTCTTCGGCCGGCCCTCGTTTCAGGCTTGCCGAATACGCGAACCTGAGTCCGTGGCAGACTGAGCGCTTCCTCCACACCACCAACAGCAAAATTCGCACTTGCATTTTTGGCTTTCAATGTTGCCGAAGCACCCGGTGTCAACAATTCCACCGATAATATTGGAAGTCCCAGAATGGCTCTGACATGCAGAGCAAATTCCGATAAATCCTGGGTGATCATGGTGACCATCCCGGTGTCATGCGGACGGGGCGATACTTCACTGAATATGATTCCTTCTTGTGTAACAAACAGTTCTACTCCGAAAATGCCAAATCCCCCGAGTTCATCCGTAATGGCTTTGGCAATGGACTCTGCTTCCTCCAGCTGTTCAGCGCTCATCACATGAGGCTGCCAAGATTCGACATAGTCGCCATCCTTTTGAATATGGCCTATCGGTTTACAAAAAATGGTTCCGCTTACAGACCGTACCGTAAGTAGCGTTATTTCACTTTCGAATGTAACAAAGGATTCCACGATGACACGTGTGTTTTTGGCACGTCCGCCTTCCATCGCGGTGTTCCAGCAGGCTTCCGCTTCATCCTCCGTATGGCATACGCTTTGTCCTTTGCCGGAAGAGCTCATGATCGGCTTGATCACACATGGCGTTCCAAGAATGGAAACAGCCTCTTTCAGCTCCTCCAGAGTATCAGCAAACCGGTACCCTGCGGTTGGAAGACCCAGCTTTTCTGCTGCCAGACGACGTATGCCTTCGCGGTCCATCGTAAGTCTCGCAGCTCTCGCAGTCGGAACGACATGAAAGCCTTCTTCTTCAAGTTCAAGCAAAGCATGTGTAGCTATAGCCTCAATTTCCGGCACAATCACATCCGGTTTTTCCTGATGAATGATTCTTTTCAGGGAATCGGCATCGAGCATATCAATCACATGGGACCTGTGCGCAACCTGCATCGCAGGCGCATTTGCATAACGATCCACGGCAATGGTCTCTATGCCCAGTCGCTGGGCTTCGAGCACCACTTCTTTTCCCAATTCGCCGCTGCCGAGCAGCAGCATTTTCTTGGCATGTGCAGAAAAAGGAGCACCCCACACCACTTCCCAATTCCCCCCTACTAATGTATACCACATCTGTATACCACACTAACTATTTTCAGGGTTTAAAAGAAAGAATGCAAGAGTGCTCCGACATTTTCCTGTAAAGTTCACAAACTCGCCTCATTTTTAGGCCTTTATGCCGTCGAATTCCGGCGAAAGTTTATTGAATTTACAGAAGTTTGTTGTGATATCTTCCAAAACGGTGAAGACTAGATAAATCTGAACTGGGCTTCGATGAGACCGAAGTAGGTACCCTGCTGCTGCATGAGCTCCGCATGGTTACCTTCTTCCTTGATTTCACCGTGATCCAATACGATGATTTTATCCGCATGGCGAATTGTCGACAAACGGTGAGCCACGATGAAGGACGTACGTCCTTTCAAGAGCACCTTGAGGGCCTCCTGGATTTTAAGCTCGGTTTCCGTGTCGATGCTTGCCGTTGCCTCATCCAGGATCAGGATTCTTGGATCCGCAAGAAGGGCCCGCGCAAAGGACAGCAGCTGTCGCTGACCCATCGATAGCATATTGCCGCGCTCCTCGACTTCGGTGTCATACCCGCCTGGAAGCTTCTCGATAAACTCATGCGCATTAACCGCCCTCGATACGGCTTCGATTTCCTCATCCGTTGCATCCAGACGTCCAAAGCGGATATTGTCGCGGATGGTACCGGAGAAAATAAAGGTATCCTGCAGCACGATCCCAATCTGGCTGCGCAGCGTTTCCAACTGGACATCCCGGATATCGTGCCCGTCGATCGTGATCTTACCGCTCGAGATATCATAGAACCGGCTGAGCAGATTGATGATGGTACTTTTCCCGGATCCGGTATGCCCGACGAGAGCAATGGTCTGTCCTGCCTGCACATCCATGTTGATGCCCTTCAGAGCCTGACGTCCCTTCTCGTATTCGAACACGACGTCCTGGAGCTTAATATCCCCTTTGATCTTCGGCAAAGGCATCGCATTCGGCTTATCGTCAATGCTCGGCTTCTCATCGATAAATTCAAAGATCCGTTCAGAGGAAGCCATGGCCACGAGCAACTGGTTATACATTTGTCCCAGTCGGTTGATCGGCTCCCAGAAGTTGCCGACATAACTGGAGAATGCCACCAGAAGACCAATACTGAGTTGACCCTGCTGAATCAGATAAGCACCGAACCAGAACAGGATAAGCGTACCGAAACCTCCCGTAATTTCAATCAGAGGTCCAAAGCCCTGGTTAAGCATCGAAGCACGGTCCCAGGATTTTTTGCTTTCCATGTTCATCTTGTCAAAGAATTGGATGTTTTCCTGCTCTTGCGTGTAAGCTTGAGTGACACGGATACCCTGAATGGACTCATTCAAATGGGAATTGATCCGTGAGTTTTTCATCCGGACATCCTGCCATGCACGGCGGATGCGAACACGCAGTTTAGTGGAAATAATGAACATGACGGGTACTGTCAGGACGACCGCGAGTCCAAGTTTCCAGTTGATCGTCAGCAGAATCACGACGATGCCTACCAGCTGAACGCAGTCGATCATAAGATTCACGACGCCGCTCGTAAACAGCTCCTGCAGCGAGTTGACATCATTCGTGACACGGACCAGGACAGAACCTGCCGGTCTTTTGTCAAAGAAGTTAAAGGACAGCCTCTGAATATGCTTAAACAAATCACTCCGCAAATCATATATGACCCGCTGTCCGATAATATTCGTGAATTTGATCCGGTATGTACTCGCCAGCCATTGAATGATGTACAAAACAAGTACAATCGCCGTGATCGTGTACAACATGGTGATGCTGGAAGCGCCGTCTTTGGGAGCAATCGCCTTATCGATCGCCATACTGGTGAGGTATGGTACGGTCAACTTCGTGATGGTGCCAAGTACCATCATCAGAATCACGAGCGGCAGCAGCTGCTTCGCATAAGGCTTCATGTAAGCAAACAGCCTGGTCAGCTGTGCCCAGTTAAACGGTTTCTCGATGATTTCATCATCTTGATAGACAAAGCGTTCCCCCGTCTTGCCAGGCGCTTTTCCTTTCAATTTCCCCCCATCGTTTTGAGGGCGTTTCTCGGTATTCGTGACCGTGCTCATGAGCTCACCTGCTCTCCTGCATTACCATTCATCCGGGCAATGTGGTCTGCATATTGTATATGGTATACATCCTGATAAGGACCAGGCTCATGTATCAACTGATCATGCTTCCCGCGCTGTACAACCTTACCTTCATTCAAAACGAGAATCTCGTCAGCATGCCGTAAAGACGAGATGCGGTGCGCAATGATAAACGTGGTACGCCCCCGCATAACCTCCTGGAATCCGGATTGGATTTCATGCTCGGTCTCCATATCAACCGCGCTTGTTGCATCATCCAGGATAAGGATCTTCGGATTCTTCAGCAGAGCGCGTGCGATGGCAATCCGTTGTTTCTGGCCACCGGACAAGCCCATTCCCCTTTCGCCGACAACCGTATCGTATCCGTCAGCCATTTCCATGATAAAATCATGCGCCTTAGCCAGCTTCGCGGCACGTATAATTTCCTCCATCGAAACGTCCTTGAGGCCGTAAGCGATATTGTTGCGGATACTGGAGGAGAACAGGAAAGTCTCCTGAAATACGGATGAAATCTGGCTCCGAAGGCTCTGAACCTGAATATCATTGATATTCACGCCGTCCAGCTTGATGCTTCCGCCGTTCACATTGTAAGCATGCATCAGAAGTTGAATAATGGTGGACTTACCGGAACCGGTACCGCCAAGTAAGCCGATGACCGTTCCTGGAGGCGCATCCAAATGAATGTCCTGGATTGCAGCCAGCTTGTTCCCGTAAGCAAAGGTTACATGATTGAATGTCACATGTCCCTTGACGTCCTCTGCACGAAGCTGGATTGCATTATCCTTATCTTTTACGTCGATCGGCTGATTCAAGAGTTCCATGACACGTTCGCCCGAAGCTTCCGATTGTGTATAGTTGTTGATCAGATATCCGATGTTCCACATCGGACCGATAATGTACCAGATTAAGCTGAAGAAAGCGACAAGCTCACCCAGTGACAATGATTTATGAATGACGAGAGTTCCCCCGACGCCGAGCAGAATGACGACACAGATAGACGCCAACAGCTCCATCAGAGGAAAGTAACGGCTCCACAATCCCGAAGCAAAAATTTGATTGCTCTTGTAACGCTCGTTGCGCAGTGAGAATTTATCGACCTCATGAGGCTCACGCGCAAAGGATTTGACTGTTCTTACTCCCGTAATATTCTCCTGAACCGATGTGGTCAATGCGCTGAGTGCCAGCCGCATTTCCTGAAAAGCAGGATGGATGCGATTCTCGAACTTCAATGCGACAATGACGAGAAACGGAATGCTGATCATTGTGAGGAGCGTAAGCTGCCAACTGATCGACAGCATCACGATGGCTCCAAAAACCACCATCAGAATCGTATTGAGTATTTGTGGAATGCCGAAAGCGATAAATTGGCGGATCGCTTCGAGATCCCCGGTCAGTCGGGACATCAAATCCCCGGTTCTGGCCGTGTCGTAATACCGGAAAGACAAGACTTGCAGTTTCTCGTAGCAACCGTTGCGTAAACGGTATGCCAGATAGTTCCCCATTCTTCCGCCTAGAAGACCGCTTAAAAACTGCATTAGCGCTTTCACGATGACAACACCGATAACGGTGAGTGCCAGCATGGGAACTTTGTCAAATTGCCGCGGCAAGATTGCATCATCAATCAGCTTGCGCAGCAGGTTTGGGGTCACTAGCCCCAAGGCAGTAGCTATGGCGAGGCAGAGTATAGATAGATAAAGAAAACTCCGTTTCTCCCAAAAAAAGCTCTGCATTTGCCTGAGAACATTCATGGTTCTCCTCCTTCGAGTCATCTCAAAACTTTATCACTTCAAACGGAAAGTGATGTTGAATATTTATGAAGTTTAACATCGTCTTTCAAAGGCGGCAAAGAGGATAACCGGGCATATTTTCGCGGCTTTGGCAATCAATGGTCATTACGTTTGCATAATCATAAATTACTTATCAAATCATAGGAAATCCTCGATATCTCTGCCCAACCCGACAAAAAAAACATTCCATCTGTCAAACTCCTTCCAATTCATGTTTCAAAGACCCCGATGAGACGCACGGCTTACCGAAAACGATTAAAATTATGTCAACTCAATCAGGAATATAATGGTTATTCACTCGAATCAGTTCAATCTCATATCGACCTGAATGTCCGTTTAGCCAAAATAAAAAGGAGCGTCATCCAGACGCTCCTCATTCATACCCTAACCAACCCCAATTAAGCCAGTGACTGCTCCGTTTGCAGAAGCTGTTCCGCCAACTGATCCCAAATTTCCGGCTGCTCCCCGGAATCCAGAGACGAAGCCGCTGCTTCCATGGCTTCTATCAGCTGTTCCTTCAGCTCATCTTGTTGTCTCAATTGAGCCGCTGCAACAAGATCATGGTAGTAGGAAACGAGTACCTCCTGCTTGCTTGAAGCTTCCGCGCTCAACGCTTCCCGAATGACCGGCTCCACTGCGCTTCTAAGCTTCTCCCTTCCGCCATCCTCGAAGAAATGCTTAGGTGTCTTGAAATTGGACCAATAAGAGGACCAATCCACAAAGCTGGTGAGACCGGCATCATTCCATTTCGGCGAAGCCCACTCCTTCTCTTCCGGCGGAGTAAGCATAATTACCGCATCGTAGCCCTGGATCGCTTGAGCAGCTTCTTCCGCTGCCGTACGCAGAACCATCTTGCCCTTGTTCTCCAGGCGGAGCGTCGTCGCCCACAACTCCTGATCCAGCTCATGCACAATGGTTCGTTCCAGCTCTCTTCCACAATCTGTGAAGATGCGTTTGAGCTGTCCCGCATCCTCACGCAGAACCGATGGATGGAAGGCCTCGGCAAAAAACTCGCCGAGACTGAACCCAATCCGCTGCTTTACATGGAAGAGTAGCTCAAGGATTTCCTGCTCCACTTCGCGCGAAAGTTCCTGACTTGCGAAGGCATCGATCCGGGACAATGCCATCTCGTTGACCTTCTGCAGATGCTCTCGGCGCTGCTCCCTGGAGCCCGCGTCCTGCCTTGCCATTCTTCCCCATTCTGTCACTCGCTGCCGAACAGACGTGATTTCCTGAATGGCGCTATTCAAGGACAATTTCGGAAGCTCTTCGCCGGCGAAGGCTCCAAGCGCTCTTTCAAAGGATTCAAAAGCGGACTCGGTGTACAGATTCGCATCGTCGTCCAGCTTGCCTTCCAGCGCCTTCATACTGGAAACCGGATAAATATGCGGTAAACGGATACCTCTTGCTTTCAAATTGGTCTCTACATGCTTTACGACCTGCTCCAATTCTTCCTCCGAGGAGGCGAGATCCGCAGCATTGACAATAAAAAACATTTTATCCAAAGCGAAGCTGTCCTTCACTCTGCCAAGCTGGGTCAAGAACTGACGATCCCCCTTGGAGAATGCGTGGTTATAATAAGTCACAAATACGATTGCATCCGCATGCTTCATATACTGGAAGGTGACTCCCGTATGACGGGCATGGAGCGAGTCGGCTCCTGGCGTATCCACCAGGACGATGCCCTGCTCCGTCAGCGGACAGCTGTAATATAAATCAATTCGTTCGACAAAGCAGGAGCGGGTCTCGTCGGCTACAAAGGACTTATAACCGTTCATGTCGACCGTCTGAATCGTACCAAGCAGCGACTGCGCTTCCTTCCAGCCGGCAGCCGCCGCTTTCAGGAAACCGTAATGAGGGAGGCCTGCGGGATGTATCCCTTCCGGCTTCATGCGTTCGATCACCTGAAGCCAGCTGCTTTCATCGGGTTTGCCCAGCTGCAGCACCGAGAACGAATATTCCAGATCTTCCTTGAACGTATCCGGTGATTTCATCATCACCTGAGCCGTGCCATGCACAAAGCCATCCTGCGGCGCCAAAATGCGGTTGATCGCCGCGGTGGTCGGATGCGGCGATACGGGCAGTACGCGCTCGCCAAGCAATGCGTTGGCGAACGATGATTTGCCGGCGCTGAACGCTCCGAACAGTGCCAGCGTGAACGAGCCGCCGGCCAGGGCGTCTGCCCGGCTGCGCAGCCCCCGCGCTGCGGAAGCAAGCGCGGGATAGTTGCCCAGCAGCGCCGCCGTATCCTGCAGGCACGCTGCTGCGGCGTCCAGCCGCTGGCGGCGGCCAAATGCCGCGCCGCCTAGCGGCTCCGCCCCGCTGCGCGGGGCTTTGGCGGGCGCGTTCGTCCGCGCGCCCGTATCCTCTCCTGGCGGCTGCATGGCCGCCGGGGCGGGGGCGCTCACCGCCGGCAGGAAGCCGGGGGTGAGCGTGACGCGCGCAGGCAGCAGCTGCTTGGCTGCTGCGGCGCGCTCCGCGATGTCCCGCTCCAATTGCATGTAGCGGGACATCGCGGCGGACTGCTCCAGCAGCGCGTTCAAGGCTGCGATGACGCGCTGCTGCTGTTCTTTGGCGGATGCAGCCACATCCGCCAGCACATCCTCTGCCGCGTTCATGGCTACGCGGCGGTAAAGCCCTCTAATATCTGCCGACAGCATGCGGCAATAATTCAAAACATATTCGCCGGACAATACCGCATCCGGCTTCACCGAGTTTTCCAGCATGCCCTCTCCCAAATCGGGCATGGAAGCTTTGAACCGTTGCTGCCGCTCCTCCGTCCACAAGTTCTTGCCCCACCGCTTCATAAGCTCCAGCAAGTGCCACTCGATTTGCGAAGCAGACTGCTCCCGCAGCTCATCTGTCAGCTTACGCAGACGATCCTGTTTTTCCTGTTCCGTTTTGGCGCCAGCAAATAGAAGCCCTTTTTTAAACCCGCTCTTCCGGCTTTCCAGAAACAGCCTGGCCGTCTCCCGGAGCTCGGCAGGCGTCAAATTCGCATTGTCGAGCAGTGTATCCACCTGCTTGCGAATGCTTTCACGTTCGGTCTGAGGAAGCTCCTTTAGCCTTTCAAGCTCTTTTCGATAGCTTCCGATCTCGGCTTCCAGCTTAGCAGCCTGTTCTTCCCCACCCATCTCATCCAAAAGCTGCTGTTTGGTATCCTCCAGGGAATCGGCGAACTCCTTGACATGCTGCTCGGCAATATGGCGTGCGGAACAGTCCAGGCTGTAGTTCAGAATGGGCTCCCGCTTTTCAATGAGCTCTGCAATGAGCTCTTTGATCTGCTGCCATTGATTATAGGGGTGCTCCGGCTCCTTAAGCGTTGTGAACAGCAGACTTACATAGTTGACCTGCCAGCGCTTGAAGGCAGCCTCCACTTCTGCTCTGTAGCTCTCGAAGGACAATTCCCGTTCCCGGTGCTTGTCGATCTGATTAACGACCAGATACAGCGGCTTGCCCCAGTCAGACAGGCTTTTGGCAAAGGCGAGATTATTCTCCGATTGCACATGATTGTAATCCATCACATACAGCACAGTATCTGCCAGATGCAGCGCTGAATGCGTCGCCTTCTGGTGGCTGTCGTCCGTGGAATCGACTCCCGGCGTATCCATCAGCACACCGCGCTCGCCCAGAAGGGATATGTGATCCCATACCTCTACCGACGAGTAGGAGCCCCCATTCGTGCAATATGTATACAGTTCATCCAGCGAAACTTCCTGCGGCTTCAATGGCTGGGTCGCGAGATCTGAAGCTTGTGCCGGATAAATGAACGCATGCGGCTCCCCGTTCCGAATGGAAACCACGTTAGCGCTCGTCGGTACCGGACTGGATGGGAGTACCTTTTTTCCGCATAAAGAATTGATCAGACTGGATTTCCCTGCCGAGAAATGGCCGCAAAAAGCTATCGTCATTTCTCCGGCCGTCGCCTTGTTCAGCAAATCTCCCATTAACTTGGAGGATTTGTCATCCCCCCATCCGTGCAAGCTCTCCTGCAAACGTTGCAGTGACCCGCTCTCTAATTGAATTACAGGACTCGATGTCGACATGCTGCCTTCTCTCCCCTAATCTCTGATCTATATTTCACGGTATGGTTCTTCACTAACCTAAAATATGCTGTTTCCTAAGAAAAACGTCAATCGGCGTATGTACTCGGAAGACAGACCGCGTTTAGCGGAAGTTTCTCTTGTGATATCAGAATAAGCCTCACCATGCTTTTTTTCTCTGATATCTTTCAAATAGTTACATTTTAACATCCAACAGGGGGAATGAGAAACATTTTAAACCGGAAAGCCTTCAACTTTGATAAGGGCAAAAAAAATAAAACCGAAAAAAGCTTCGGTTTTATGCTTGGTTGATTCATTCGGTTGTTATACGCTTGCGTTTTCCAGTTCAGGCACGAGAATTTCGAAAACCTTGCCATGCTGCAAAATGGTCGTTCCGCGGGACTTGTCCTTCATAACGACAACTTCAGGCTTAACCGACATGCGGTCCAGGTAATGCTCGGGTACGTCGCCGGAATGGCTGACCGTGATGCCTTCAAACTCTCTTTCTTCGTTTTCGGCAAGCTCGGTTTCCATCACTTGATCCATAATATCGGAAAATACTTCGAAATTGTCAGTATATACTGAGATGCATTTCATGTTTATCCCATCCTTCTCCATCTTTGTAGTTCCTATCCTGCTACATAAAATGAACTAAAGTTTAACAATGCTTCTCCTTGAATCCATCTGGAATACAGGCGAAGTGCTATCCTTTCTTTAGTTCAGTTTATATACTTACTTATCTTTTCTGATTTGGGATGTCTTCATACGTTTTTTTCCTTCGCGGCATACATCCAGCAGCGGGCACACTTGGCATCTCGGGTTTTGGGCCTTGCAGTGGTAGCGTCCGAAAAAAATCAACCGGTGATGCGTTAAAGTCCACTCTTCGCGCGGCACCTGCTTCATCAGCTTTTTCTCCACTTCCAGCACGGAATCCTTCCAATTCGCCAGAGCCAGCCGTTTGGACACCCTCTCCACATGTGTATCCACGGCAATCGCCGGCACATCAAAAGCGTTGGAAACGACGACATTGGCTGTCTTGCGGCCAACCCCCGGCAATTTCACGAGCTCATCATGCTCCCGCGGCACTTCCCCTCCGTATTGCTCCATCAGCAGCATACATAAATTGCGGATATGCTTGGCCTTATTCCGGTACAATCCGATTCTGCGGATATCCTGCTCAAGCTCCTCTAAGGGAACGGCCACATAATCCTCCGGGGACTTGTACTTTTGAAACAAATCCTTGGTTACCTTGTTCACCGTTTCATCCGTACACTGCGCGGACAGCAAAACGGCAATCGTCAGTTCAAAAGCATTGCTGTGGTTTAATTCACAATGGGCGTCGGGAAACATTTCCCCAATCGTGTCGAGTATATAACGTACGGTTGCTGCCTTCATCGCTTCTTACCTCCTGCAAAAAAAACGTCCTGATACAGGTAAGACTCCCCGTATCAAGACGGTGTATCTCATGACCATTCCCAAAGCATACTATTGTTTCTGTATCTCGACAATCGTTCCATTGTTTAAATACAGTACAATATTATCATTTTCTTTCAGGGATTGCACGGTCAATATCGTGTCTCCTTGGTGAATGTATGCTGCGTTAGAAAGCGCGAAATGGTTGTTATCATTGACATTCTGGCGTTTCACATATATTTCCTTCGCATAACTGTCATATTTCCAGAAGGTTTGAGTCGAAACATTCAACACTTTAACAACATAATTGCCGTCAGCATCCTTGCGGACTTCTACCCGGTTACCTGCAGCTACATTGCTGAGATTAAGGGCGCTGCCGGTATCATTCATAATTTTGGATGTGCTGTCCAGCTTAAAGGTTTCGGTTGTACCGCCATAATTTTTAACCGTGATGCTAGGCGATCCGGAAGTGGTATTAACGGCAGTCACTTCACCATTCGTTACCTTCACAAGCTGCACGGCTGCAGGATTAATACCATTAAAGGTTACGTTCAGCAGTTGGCCGACGCTCAAATCCTGTACATTGATAGCCTGACCATTCTCGTCCGTGAGGGTGGTTTTATCCACATAAAATTGGCTAATGAGTCCGTTATTTTTCACAGTAACGCGGGAATTGCTAGTATCAACAGCTACCAGTTCGAATTGGACGTTCGATTTCAGCTGGATGGACTGAACTGCATCCTGCGTTGCGTTCAGAACAGCGGCAACGTTGCTGCCGACTTTAATGTCGGACAGGGAGGCATTGCTCTTGCCGTATACCGAAACGGTCGGATTGTTAAAAGGAATCGTCATGCTTTGCCCTTCTGTCGTTAGAAGGGTCAGCTTCTTGCCGGTCAAATCAAGCGCAGACACTTTTCCTTCATATTGATAAATGACCTCGAGCGACAACGCGCGATTCGTCAAATACGTGATATTCACCTTGCGGCCATTCGTCAAGTAAGGCTCAATGCCAGCCAATGTCGGAGTAGCCGAGTTATAAGTCAATTTTGTTTTGTCGTCAAGCGTTACAACATATGGCTTTTTATTCGCATCCACAAGGGTCAAGAGCTTGCTCTTCGGCTCATATCCGACAATGGTTACGCCTTTTTTCTGTTCCATTTGACGGTTTAACACCTGAATCTTGGTCACTTGATCCTGCGGATTCAGGGTAATCTCGACCTGATCCCCATTCACGGAATCCGCGATCAAGTCGCCGACTGTCGGAGAAGCGATACCGCTGATGACCAGTTCAGGCTTGTCCGCAAGCAGCTTCACTTCCAGCTGTCCGCCGTCGCGTTTGTATGTAATGGTGGCATTATTAGCCCCAACCTCATACAAGGAACCGCGAATGGTTCTCTCTACGCCTTGCGTAACTTCGATCGATTCAACCAGATTGTTTTTGACGGTGTAATTAATCACAGCACCGGTTTTCAATTCGGAAGGCGAAAGCAGCTGATTTTGATACTTCACGATCAGGCTGTCATCCCAAGTGTAGCTTTCCACAGCACCGGAAGAATTTTTGATGACGAGTGATTTGGAGGCTGTATCCACGCTTTGAAGGGTACCCGTTCCATTTTTATTGATAACTCCCGATTTAACCTGTACGATGACCGGCTTCTTCGCAGAGCTGAAGGTTTCCTGCTGAATGGTAATTTTGCTGCCGACAACCAGTGCGGACGGTTCAATTTTAGCGCCGTTTTGGTCGAGGAAGCTTGTTCCTGCATCATACGTGAATTCTTTGAATGTATTGCCCGTTTCCACCCACAGGATATTGCCCGGAGACAACTTCTGGAATGTTCCTTCCGTGCTCTCAAGCTGCACTTTAGAGTCCGTCACTTCCACGTAGGCCGTTTTGTTCTGGCTTCCTATGACCATGACCTTGGTATATGGCTTCAGATCAGCAAAGCTTATTTTATTCTCGGAATCGCTGGTGTAATAAACCGTCGAATTATCGAGCACGTAGGTACGAATGCTTCCATCTACGTAGAGATTAAGTTTATTGGTATCCAGCGCTGTCACGATACCCTCGGTGGAGTTATTGTATTTTACATCGTTGAAAGATTCCGCGCGGCTGAAGAACGTCGCCAGTTGGGCACGGGTCACAGAGCCTTGAGGATCAAAGCGGTTTCCGTCCACACCATTGGTCAGTCCAAGCTCCAATGCTTCATTCACGAAACCTCTTTTAGAAGCAGAAATTTTGCTGTTGTCCGCAAATGTAGTCGCTTTGGAAGCCAAAGACGATGCGTCAGCCTCCTTGCCAAGGGCGCGGACCAGTACTTCAGTGATCCATTCCCGACTCGCTTTGCGTTCACCCCAGGTTTGCTTCGAATCCACAGCAGCGTTCTCAGAAGTCTTGTCCAGGAGATTATGCTGGAGAGCCAGGGCCACATACGGCTTGAAGTAGTTGTTAACCTGCATGTTGGCTGGTAAAGAAATGGCCGCATTATTGTTGATTTTATCCTCTAAACCCGCGAATCGGATCGCCATTGTAACAGCTTCCTGCTGGGTTACCGAATCATTAGGACGGAACAGACCATTGTTCCCCAGAAGTATGCCTTGGGAGGCCAGTTTGTAGATATGCTTTTCGGCCCAGAATCCGCTCTTAACGTCGCTGAAAAGCCCGCTTGCCGTAACGCTTGCAGAAGTAGGTGTTGCTGTGTCCGCAAATACGGCGGTACCGGTGCCCAGAGCCATCATGCCTACGATGACAGCCGAGACGACCTTTTTAGAATGTGAAGTAGAATTGCTGCGTTTGGAAACCATGCTTTTTCCCCTTTCTTGAATAAGGATTATGCGCTCATGCATTATCCCGAAAATAAACAGAAAGAACTAAAGAGATTGCACCCCCGCCCGAAAACCTAAAGGTTCCCGGACAGAATCGGAGCGCAAACTTTAGTTCATTTCGTATCATAAAAATCACGCCTATAATGTTGTTCGACAAGAAGGGCTTCAGCTCCTGCTTTTAGCCTAAATTTCTCAATGTCTTGTCAAAGGATGTTCCAAATCGACATGCCCCATCAGACTTTCCACCTTTGCCCCGTCTACCAAGAGCTCTACCGATTTGACTTCGTCAAATTGGAACATCGTCTTGGTCAACGCGTCCAAAGCATACTGTTCGCCGCCGGCTCCCAGTCTTGCTTCGTCAGGCATATGAATGTCCATCGTAATTTCACCGTCTTTGAACTCTAGCTTCTTCAGCTCGATTTTCCCCCAAAGCGGTATCAGTTCGGACTTGTCGCTCGATTGAAGAGCTTTGAAAGCCTGCACGTATTTCTCCACTGCATTTTCGTAACTGATTTCCTTTTGGGACTTCTTCAAATCAAGTTCCTGAGGATCCGTAAAATAAACGTCGATCGTTTCTTTTTTAGCGGTAGGCTCCGTTGTCTGGGAAGATGATCCGGTGGATGAACCGGTAGATGATCCCTTGGAGGAATCACCTTGGGTAGATTCGCCCGCATTACCGTTATCACCGCTGCCCGCATCCTTTTCTGGCGTGGTCTCACTGCCGCTGCCTGTTGTCTGCTGCTCCCCGGAGACTGTCTCTTGCTGTCCGCTTTCCGGCGCGGTTGTCGGCTTCTGGCCGCAGCCGGCCGAGGCAATCATCACCAAAGCCAAAATGCCTGCACACCACAATTTCCTACTCATTCACTGCCGCCTCCTTTAAGGGGACATTCCTTATTGAACACCCAAATATTCTTTAATACCATTCACGACCCCTTGGGCAACACGCTGCTGCACGCTCTCCGTAAAGAGAGTTGCTTCATCCTTCTTGTTGCTGAGGTATCCGACTTCAAGCAGTACTGCAGGCATTTTCGTTTCACGAATGACATGGAAATTGCCGTAACGAACGCCGCGGTCGGATAGGCCGGTAGCTTGTACCAAGTATTTATGCATCACGTTTGCGAACGCCTTGCTTGCATCACGCTGATAGTATGTTTCGCTACCGGAAGCAGCTGATGAACCGGCGCTGTTGGCATGAATCGAAACAAATACATCAGCCTTCAAATCATTGGCAATCTTGACGCGGTCTTTAAGTTCAAGAAACGTATCGTCACTGCGCGTAAGCACAACGTCAATATTAGGTTCCTGTTTTAGCAATTTTTCAACCTTCAAGACGATGGCAAGATTGAAGTCTTTCTCCTTTTTACCCGTGACACCGGTTGTTCCCGGATCATGGGCACCATGCCCTGCGTCAATGACGACGATTTTCTTGCCACCTCCGCCAACCGGAGGCTTCGATGGCGTACTCGTGTCTTCTGTATTCAAATTGATGATATACAAACCATTTTCATTGGTCAGCGTATAGTTTTTGGCACGATTCAAATCGATGACGACACGTACAGTCGAAGGTTTATCGTTGTAAAGCGAATATCTTACTTTGGAAACGTCAGGGTACCCGCTGATGTCCAGCGATCCCGTCGAGTTCTGATCCAGTGAGTTACTGCTGCTGAATGTATTCGAGAAACCCGTGTTCTCAAGATCCACAACGATACGGTCAGGCCCGCTCATTTTGAATGCATTGACCTTGGCTTGTCCGCTTGTAGCGATCATCAGACGGTTATCACTGAAGCTGAGTCCGTTGACTTGAGCTGCTGCGCTTCCGGCATTACCACCTGTATTGCCGCTGCCATTGCCTGTGCCCGGAGTCGCTTCGCCGCCGTTGCCGGCACCTGTTCCTGCTTCTCCGTTTCCATTTCCAAGTTCTTGGGTATATAAGTATACGATCTTCTTATCATTATCCCAGTTCACTTTAAGCCCCATCTGTTCACTCACAAAGCGTATAGGTACGATCACCGTATCTGTACGCAAGATGGGCGCAATGTTCATGGCGACTTTCTTACCGTTTACATCAGCTGTTTTCTGATTGACTACGAGTTTAATTACATCAGAATCTTTTTTTATGGTTACCGTGCGCGTCTTTTGTTCCCATGCGACGTCAAACCCCAGATTCTCTCCGACGACACGAAATGGAATCATGATATTACCATTCACATTTTCCACTTTTGCATTTCCTGACAGACTCAGTTGCTTGTCATCCAGAAAAATTTTGGCACTTCCCGCCGCAGCCTGTCCATTGTGAGGAAACGCCAAAATGAAGACAAATAACAGCACTGCCATAAATCCAAATTTCTTCATCCTTCACCCCTACCATTCTTAAATTTTTGTCACTAGCTCTGACGTTTCGGCTTTGGCTTCCTTCGACATCACCAGACATCTATTAGACGCTCTTAGCTTCGAAAAGTTGCGAATATATTCCTCTTTATGCAAAACTTAATCTGTGTCTAAAGGTAGACAAAGGTAGTCAATTATGCATGCTTATCTTTTGTAAAAGTGAATCACGCGAAGAAAAAAAGGCCTTCCGCAAGCTAAGCTTGAGGAAAGGCCCTTTTGTCATTACAAGATCTGATTTCTAAATGAGATCCGATTGCGATAGCAATCTTTGAATGATCGCTGCCACTTCCGCTCTTGTGATTTCTTCTTTAGGAGCGAGTCTGGATCCGTCTTTGCCATTGACGATGTTTGCTTGCAGGCAGGCTGCAATATCGGCCGCTGCCCAGCCGGCAACGTCGGATGCATCTTTGAACTTGGCAAGTGGAGCTTCCTGCTGGGTATCGGATAGCTTGGATAACAGCCCCGTCATACTCATCGCGTTCGCGATCATATGCATCGCCTGCTCACGCGTCACCATGGCATCTGGACGGAAACTGCCATCCTCATAACCGTTGATCAGCTTGTTTTCCATTGCAGTACGGATAGCTGAAGCATACCAGCTTGAAGAGTTGACGTCGCTGAAGGTACTGCCTTCCGCTTCATTTTGCAGCCCCAGACCCCGAACCAGAATCGCTGCGAATTCCGCGCGCGTGATTTGACGGTCAGGCTCGAAAATGCCTGCGGTTGTCCCCTCGATAACCAGGCGGGAGCCCATATCGTTTATGTCTTTTTTGCCCCAATGTCCGGCTGCGTCTTTGAATTCAACCGGATTCCATACTACGCTATACGTGCCGTTGTACATACTGCTGATCAAGGCATAGTATTGTCTGTCAATCATTACAACCTTGGTTGGTACATGATGGATATTGCCGTTTTTCCCCAAAAATACGCCCGTGGTAATCCGCTTCGGATCTATGCTTTCAGGCATTGCAATCGCGCGCTGCGTGTAGAAAGAGAATCTCGGAATGTCCATCTGCTGGGTACCGTACAAAGCCCGGACATTGAATTGGAAAGCCGGATCAAAAAGCGTGATCTTTTGATTTTCGGCTGCCTTAT
Organism: Paenibacillus dendrobii; assembly: GCF_009807035.1. Taxonomy (GTDB): domain Bacteria; phylum Bacillota; class Bacilli; order Paenibacillales; family Paenibacillaceae; genus Paenibacillus_AQ; species Paenibacillus_AQ dendrobii. The sequence continues at coordinate 50,819 of NZ_WUBI01000001.1, read as the reverse complement.
TCAGTAATGCCTGAGATTCTGGCGAGACCTTCTGGATCTCCACTTGGAATTTCATGTCGGCTAATACGGTGCCTTTGCCGAAGTAATCGGCAATTTGGTTCAAGCCGATCAGGCTCGCCGGAATCGTGAAGAACGCATTTCCGGTTTTCAGACTCAGCGTTGCCTTTTTGTTCTGCAGCAGCTGTATGAGCTGCCCATTCAGCTCGCCAATGACGATATCCGTCGCTTTAGGAACCAAAATGGTTACAACTGCAGACTCACCAAGCTCGGACAGCGCATCTTCCAATGATTTCTGATCGACAATAACCGTTGTTTTGTTATGATCTACCTTCAGAATACCGAAGCTCTTTTCCTTGCCGTTGACAAGGATCTTCACCTTAAGTTCCGGGGCAGGCGTCGATGGAACAGATGGAGCTGGTCCCGGACTCGGATTGGAAGGCGTTTCAGGTACAGTCGGCGTCGTGGAATCTTGTACCTTAACCGTGTAGCTCTGTGAATTGCCCGCATCGAAAACAAACATCAGTGTTGAGGTGCCCACAGACAGCTTGGCCAGGTAAGATTTGCTGATCGTAACCTGATCACCCGTAATCGTGTAATCCGTCCCTTCCTGCAATTCGTAGCTGCCGTTCAGGATTTGAACGAGATGGTTTCCATTCAGTGTCAGCGTCGTCATCAAGTCGGTTTGAGCCGTAGCATTCTTATCAAAGGTGCCAGCTGACGGACTGATTGTGCTGTCCTGAGGTGTTTGTCCGGACGTACTGTCCGAAATGGCGATCGTCAGGATTTGGTCCGCTCCTGCACTGAAATGGAATGTTAATACGAGCGTTCCAAGCTGCTGCTGCAAGAGATAGTCTTTCTTGACCGCGATTTTATTTCCGTCAAGAGTATAATCCGTACCGTCCAGCAATGCCGTACTTGCATTCGTAATATTCAGCAGCGCATTGCCGTTCAGCGTCAAATAGGTGTATACATCCTCAGACACAGATACCTTCTTGTCGAAGGTTCCGGTATTTGGACTGATCATGCTGTCCTGAGGTACGGATCCGGAAGTACTATCCGTTACCGTGATCGTCAGCGTTTGGTCGTTACCCGCGCTGAACTTAAAGGTCAACGTCGTAGTGCCTTCCGACTCCTTCGCTAGGTACGCTTTCAAAATCGTTACTGAGTTTCCGGAAACCGTGTAGTCGGTTCCTTCCACCAACGCCGTGCCGCTGTTACTTATGCTGCTGAGCGTATTGCCCTTCAAATCCAGCGTTACGTTCACATCGGCTTGGTTCGCAACATTCTTGTCGAAGCTTGCTCTCGTTGGCGTGATCCCGCTATTCTTCGGCGTCGTATCCGTCACCGTGATCGTCAGCGTTTGGTCGTTACCCGCGCTGAACTTAAAGGTCAACGTCGTAGTGCCTTCCGACTCCTTCGCTAGGTACGCTTTCAAAATCGTTACTGAGTTTCCGGAAACCGTGTAGTCGGTTCCTTCCACCAACGCCGTGCCGCTGTTACTTATGCTGCTGAGCGTATTGCCCTTCAAATCCAGCGTTACGTTCACATCGGCTTGGTTCGCAACATTCTTGTCGAAGCTTGCTCTCATTGGCGTGATCCCGCTATTCTTCGGCGTCGTATCCGTCACCGTGATCGTCAGCGTTTGGTCGTTACCTGCGCTGAACTTGAATGTCAGCGTCGTGGTGCCTTCCGCCTGCTGCGCCAGGTACTGCTTCAAAATCCTCAGCGTGCTGCCCGAAAGCGTATAGTCGGTTCCATAAGACAGCGCCGTCCCGTTATTACTGATGCTGCTGAGCGTGTTGCCCTTCAAGTCCAACGTCACCGCCACGTTAGCTTGGTTCGCAACATTCTTGTCGAAGTCTGCCGTCGTTGGCGTGATCAGACTGTTCTTCGGCGTTGTATCCGCCACCGTAATCGTCAGCGTCTGATCATTGCCTGCGCTGAACTTGAAGGTCAACATCGTGGTGCCTTCGGACTCTTTTGCCAGGTACGATTTCAAAATCGTCACTGTGTTACCGGAAACCGTGTAGTCGGCGCCTTCCACCAGCGCCGAGCCTCCGTTCTGAATGCTGCTGAGCGTGTTGCCCTTCAGGTCCAGCGTTACGTCCACATCCACTTGGTTCGCGACATTCTTGTCGAAGTTCGCTGTCGTTGGCGTGATCCCGCTGTTCTTCGGCGTCGTATCTGTTACCGTGATCGTCAGCGTCTGATCATTGCCTGCGCTGAACTTGAACGTCAGCGTCGTGGTGCCTTCCGCCTGCTGCGCCATGTACTGCTTCAGAATCCTCAACGTGCTGCCCGACAGCGTATAGTCGATTCCATAAGACAGCGCCGTCCCGTTATTACTGATGCTGCTGAGCATGTTGCCCTTCAGGTCCAACGTCATCGCCACGTTAGCTTGGTTCGCAACATTCTTGTCGAAGTCTGCCGTCGTTGGCGTGATCAGACTGTTCTTCGGCGTTGTAGCGTATACCGTGATCGTCAGCGTTTGGTCGTTACCTGCACTAAACTTGAATGTCAGCGTCGTGGTGCCTTCCGCCTGCTGCGCCAAGTACTGCTTCAAAATCCTCAGCGTGCTGCCCGAAAGCGTATAGTCGGTTCCATAAGACAGCGCCGTCCCGTTATTACTGATGCTGCTGAGCGTGTTGCCCTTCAGGTCCAACGTCACCGCCACGTTAGCTTGGTTCGCAACATTCTTGTCGAAGTCTGCCGTCGTTGGCGTGATCCCGCTATTCTTCGGCGTCGTATCCGTCACCGTGATCGTCAGCGTTTGGTCGTTACCTGCGCTGAACTTGAATGTCAGCGTCGTGGTGCCTTCCGCCTGCTGCGCCAGGTATGACTTGAGAATTTTAACCGTAGCTCCTGAGACTGTATAATCCATTCCAAGAACTAATTTGTAACCGCCGTTGAAGATGTTGCTGATGGTGTTTCCATTAGGTGTTACCGTTGTACTGACATCAGCTTGAAAGGCGATGTTCTTGTCAAACACAGCATTTTGCGGATTAATCAGGCTATCTTTGGGTGTAGAATCGGAAACGTTAACCGTGAATGATTGGCTCACTCCGGCGCTAAACATAAACGTAAGTGTTGTTGTTCCTACAGGCTGCTGTGCCAAATACGTTTTGTTAATCGTGACCGTCGTACCGAAAATGGTGTAATCTGTGCCTTGAACCAGGGTCGCACTTCCATTTTTTATGCTGGTTAACGTGTTTCCGTTCAGGGTTAACTCTGTCGTAACATTGGTTTGAGCCGATGTCTTTTTATCAAAGTTAGCAGAAATAGGGGAAATCGTGCTGTCTTTGATCTCTGTGACGATTGCGGTTTTCATGTGTCCTTGAAGATCTGAAACAACAAATCTGTCTTGGCCATAAGCTACCGTTTTATAATCCGTAGTTGTGGTATTTGTTGTCTCCCTTGTCCATATCTCTCCGTCTGAAGAGGTCAGAATCATTCCTCCATACCCAGCGGCTACAAATTTCCCTCCGCCGAATGCTACGCTTGTCAACTCCTTACTATTGGCTGGGAGAGATTTGGTTATAAAATTGACTCCATCGGTTGAAACTCCAATGTAACCATTATTGTTACCATCGACACCTACGGCTACGAACTTTCCCTGACCGTAAGTAAGACCATTAATATAACCACCGATAGTCCCTGCGTTGAAACTTTGCCCGTCTGTAGAGGTATAAATGAGGCCTTTTACGTAATTGGTATAAGTCTCATCCAGCTTGTAACCTGCAACGACAAATCTCCCGCCGCCATTGGCTACACTTGTAAGAAATGAGTCATCCAATTTGGAGGAGCTGGCGCTCCACGTCGTATCATCTCTCGAAGTAACGATGACTCCATTAAAACCCGCGGCTACCGTGAGGTCATTTCCATTTGCATCTTTTCCGTGGGTGACATCGGTCAGGAAATCCGTTATCCGTGAAACAGGTTTAAATACAGTCCATTCATCTAACGGATTCCCACCGGATTTTTCAATGGAGTCCTGCAATGATACACCTAACCAATGATCTTTCGAGTACGTCAGACCCATCAACGCATCCTTAAGAATCGATTTCGTTTTATCTGGAGTTTTGTTTTCTGTATCCGACCAGTTCCGCCCATCATTGGAGTAAGCTAAAAATCCGTTATTCCCAGCTCCAAGCCACATACCGTTGCCATAAGCAATTTTATAAAACTCAGCAAATGAACTTATACCGCTCGCATTCACATCCTCCCAGCTAATAGCCGCGGCATTAGCAGTACCGGTTAGCTTGCCGAACCCAAAACATTGACTCATCAAAGCAACAATCAACAAGCTTCCAAATATTTGCCTTGTGCGTCGTTTCACTTTGTTGCGCATAGACTTCCTCCAACCTAATGTTATTTTTTTCGTGTTTTTGGGATAAAGATAATCACCTCCCTCTGTAATTTTATGGTTATTAGGTCTTAATTCATATCATAGAGCATTCCATATATTACGGTAAATATTTTTATATACTTTTTCAAAAAAATTGGTATTTTCAGGATGTAAAAATGAATCTTTCGTGCTATAATTTTGTCAAAAAATGATAGATTTTCTCGAATGTTGATGAAATTTTATCAAGGAGGCTGATATGCTACAGACAAAACCCGCACGGGACGAAGATGAAGTTTTTTTGTTTGAGCTCTTCGCCCTGCTCCGAAGCAATGAGTTGGGACTTACGAACTGGGACCCGGCCATGCGGCAAAACTTTCTTCAAATGCAATGGTCTGCTCAGAAACACTCCTATGCAATGCAGTTTCCACTGGGAAATGAATCTATCATTTGGCATCATGGACAGCCCGCCGGACGAATTATTGTACAAAAAGATTTAAACGAACTGCGTCTGATAGATATTTCAATTCACCCAGACTACCAAAATCTCGGTATTGGAAAGGCTTTGATTCAAGAGCTCCAAACCGAGGCTTCCGTATCACAGCTTCCCCTCCGTCTTAGTGTGCTTAAGACGAATCCTGCCTTGAACCTCTACATACGCCTTGGATTCTTCTCGATCGGCGAGAACGAAATGTACATGTTCATGGAAAGTAACAACTCTTGTAACATGAACCAATAATATTCCTTATCGAGGTGACTCTTATGAGTGAAGCCTATTTAGGCGAAATCAGGATGTTTGCAGGAAACTATGCCCCTATTGGATGGGCGCTCTGCAACGGTCAATTGCTAAATATATCAGATAACGAAGCGTTATATGTCCTGCTGGGTACCACATATGGCGGAGACGGTCGTACAACATTTGGTCTACCAGATTTGCAAGGTAGAATCCCGGTACACCCTAAAACCGGATACGTACGAGGTGCTAAAGCGGGCACCGAAACGGTAACCCTTGTTTCGAATCAACTACCTGCGCATACACATATTCCATTGGCTACCGATCCAATAGGGACAGAAACTTCTCCAACTAATAATGTCTGGGCTTCTCGGTCTTTTTCAACATACAGCGACTCAACTACGACGGTTAACATGAATTCCGCCGCTATTTCTTCTGTTGGAGGAAACCAGCCACATGATAACATGATGCCTTCAACCACCATTTCTTTCATCATTTCTGTTCAAGGTTATTTCCCGCCACAACCATAATTTCAAAACAATGATTGGGAGGAGTCCATATGTCAGAACCATTTTTAGGAGAAATTCGATTATTCGCCAATAATTACGCTCCGCGAGGCTGGATGTTCTGTGAAGGCCAAATTTTGCAAATCAGTCAAAATACGGCGCTCTATTCTTTACTGGGAGCTGTCTACGGAGGGGACGGACGTACGACGTTCGCTCTTCCGGACTATCGCGGACGCGTTCCAATTCATGTAGGAGCAAATTTCCCTCTAGGTATGGCAGCCGGTGAAGAAATCCACACCTTAACCATTAACGAAATGCCGCAGCATACGCACCAAGTATCTGCTGCTTCGAGTTCAGATGCTGTTCCCCCTCTGAATAACACCTGGGGAGGGGCTCCTAACGGATATGCACCGGCAGCGAGCCTAACGGCGATGAATGCAAGTGCCGTTTCCACGGCCGGACAAAGTCAGGCGCATTCCAATATGCAGCCGTATTTGGTAGCCAATTATGCGATTGCTGTGCAGGGAATCTTCCCTTCACGCAGTTAAATCAAGGAGGGTCTTCAATGGCAGATGCCTATGTAGGAGAAATTCGAATTTTTGCCGGTAATTTTGCCCCGAGGGGCTGGGCACTTTGTAACGGACAGTTACTGAATGTGAGTCAAAACACCGTTTTATTCTCTATTCTTGGTGCTCAATATGGCGGGGATGGAAGAACCAACTTCGCTCTCCCAAACCTAATGGGCAGCGCCCCTATGCATCAGGGTGCAGGCCCAGGATTAACACCTAGAACTGTTGGACAACAAATAGGGGCTACTACGGAAACGCTCACGACACAACAAATTCCGAATCATAATCATATACCGCAAGCCGTCGATGCTGTAGGAAATTCAAAAAGTCCAGTCGGTAATCTTTGGTCCCAATCTCAGAAGCAAGGTATCCCGCCTCATCAAACCCAAACGAAGCTGTATGACGCGACACCTACTGTACAAATGTCTCCGTTAGCCTTATCCGTTGCGGGCGGTTCGCAGCCGCATAACAATATGCAGCCTTTCATTGCACAGAACTTCATCATCTGTTTAGAAGGCGAATATCCTCCCAGAGGATAGTTCGATAACATTAAAAAAAGCCTGTCCATTCTCAATGAATGGACAGGCTTTTCACTTTGTTATCTTCTTGTAAACGGATGCTCTAAATCGACATGCCCCATCAAGCTTTCTTCCTGCTGCCCATCAACCAGAAGCTCGACCGTTTGAACTTCCTCGAACTGGAACATCGTCTGAGTCAATGCATCGAGTGCATACTGCTCTCCCCCTGCTCCAAGGCGCGCCTCGTCCGGCATATGAATGTCTATCGTCATCGCGCCGTCCTTGACTTCAAGCGACTTCAGCTCGATCTTGCCCCACAGGGGCACCAGGTCACTGCTTCCGCTTTCCTGCAATGCTTTAAAGGCTTCCTTGTATTTGTCGATAACTGAAGTAAATTTGATTTCCTTCTCGCTTTTCTTCAGAACCATTTGTTCCGGATCCGTGTAATAGACTTCGATTTTCTGCGTTTGTTCCTGGGCTTTTTCGGGCTTCTCATCCGGTTTGGCAGGTTTATCCGCCTGGTTGCTGGCCTTGTCCGTCTGGCTGTCCTTTGGCGTATCCGAATTCACGGTGTCATCCGGCTGTGCCGCGTTGACCGTACCTGAATTATCTTCATTTTGTACCATTTCCTGCGCTGCCGGCGCTGCCGCCGGTTTTTGTCCGCAGCCCGAGGCCACAACCATCAACAGAGCCAAAAGCGCAGTACCTAACCATTTTCGATTCACTCTACCGCCTCCCTCTTTGGACGAATAAACTTTATTGAATTCCGAGATATTCTTTAATGCCATTAACGATGCCTTGGGCAACCGAATTCTGAAGACTTTCACTGAATAATGCCGCCTCGTCCTTCGGATTGCTCATGTAACCAACTTCGAGTAGAACGGCTGGCATTTTCGTTTCACGGATAACATGGTAATTACCATATCTGACGCCTCGATCCGGCAGCCCCGTTGCCTTCACCAAATATTTATGCATTACACTAGCCAACGCCTTGCTGGCATCCCGTTGATAATACGTTTCGCTGCCGCTGGCGGCAGTTGATCCTGCACTATTCGCATGAATGGATACAAAAACGTCTGCATTCAGATCGTTTGCGATTCGAGCTCTCTCTTCCAGCTTGAGGAACGTGTCATCGCTTCGCGTTAATACAAAATCTATGTTCGGCTCATTTGCCAGCAGCTGTCCAACCTTTTGCGCAACAGCCAGATTGAAATCTTTTTCTTTTTTCTTCGTGTAACCCAATGTTCCCGGATCCTGATCACCATGACCTGCGTCAATGACAACCACTTTCTTGCCGTTATTGCCAATCGGATTGGTTGGCGTGCTATCCGTTTTATTCAGATCCACAATAACAAGTCCAGAACCCGATTCATCATTATAAACCGAATAATCCTTGGTATAATTCAGATCGATTACGACTCTTACCGTTGAAGGACTGTTGCTGAACAGAGAGTACCTAATGCTCTTCACATCCGGATATCCGCTGACATCCAGCTGACCCTGATTGCCTGTTCCAATCGCCGCGCCGCCAAGGAAATCGGCAGAAAATCCGGCGTTGGGCAAATCTACTACAATGCGATCCGGACCGGACATTTTAAATACTTTAGGGGTAAGCGTCCCCCCTTGGGAAGCAATCATCAGGCGGTTTTCGCTGAAGCTGAGTCCATTGATCATTGCATTTCCGGATACGGGAGGAATCGTGGTCGAAGGGTCAGACACCTCTCCCGGCTCGGAAGTGGAGGTTCCAGGAAAAGGATCAGGTATAGGAACTTCGCCATTGCCCGCGCCTGTTCCGTCTTCCGTTTTTGGTGTTTCTGCAACAGAGGATGTCAGATATACCGTTTGGTTGGCGCCATCCCAGCTAACCTGAATCCCCATTTGTTCACTCACAAAACGAACAGGGACTACCACAATGTTATTTTGCAGCATCGGAGGGTTGTCCAGACTCACCTTTTTCCCGTTCACCGTTGCATTCTTCTGATTAACCACCAGCTCAATGGTTTTGCTGTCCTTGTTAATCAGAACCTTTTTGGTCTTTTGCTCCCATTTCACCTCGAAACCGAGGTTCTCACCAATGACGCGAAAAGGAACCATGACACTTCCATTCACATTGGTAATCTTGGCATCCTTCGATACCTTCAGCTCGTTGCCGTCCAGCACAATCTGAACATTTCCTCCTGGTGCTGCTGCCGCAGCTGCCCGATCCTGCACGGACACCATCATCACGATAAACATCAACAAAAATAATAAAAATCCGGTTCTCTTCATTGTCCACCTCTGCCAAACTAAATTTTTTGCCGATTTCCGGGCATGAAAAACAAATATATCTAAAAAAAATCATTATCATCGGAATATAGGCAATATTCGCCATCAGGAGTCGGTTTTCCTGCTCGAGCATTGCACATTTTTGCCTTTTTCCATTTTCTTCTCCAAAGTAAAAAAAGACTTCCGATTTCCCATCTGGAAATCGGAAGTCTTTTTAATTCATTACATCATTTATGCAAAAAGATGGGAAGAATGCTTCTCCTCGTATGCCGAAATCTCATCCTCATGCTGAAGCGTCAGACCGATATCGTCCAAGCCTTGCAGAAGGAATTGGCGACGGTGTTCATCCAGGTCAAAATCGATGTGAAGTCCTTCGTTGTCAGTAATCGTTTTGTTCTCCAGATCCACATTCAGCTGATAGCCTTCATGAGCCGCAGTGCGTTGGAATAGATCCTCAACCTGCTCTTCGGAAAGCTTAATCGGCAGAATGCCGTTCTTAAAGCAGTTATTATAGAAAATATCCGCAAAAGATGGAGCAATGACGCATTTAAAGCCATAGTCCATAATAGCCCAAGGTGCGTGTTCACGGGAAGATCCGCAACCGAAGTTCGCTCTGGAGATCAGAACTGAAGCACCTTTATAACGAGGCTGGTTCAAGGAGAAGTCAGCGATGTTGTTCCCCTGTTCATCAAATCTCCATTCGAAGAACAGAAATTGTCCGAAGCCTGTGCGCTCGATCCGTTTCAAGAATTGTTTAGGGATAATGGCATCCGTATCCACGTTTACCCGGTCTACCGGTGCAACAAGGCCTGTTAATTTAGTAAAAGCTTCCATGTCTGTTCTCCTCCTTAACTTACCACTTCAGATTTAAAATTCCAGTCGCGCACATCCGTAAAGCGGCCTTTGATCGCTGCAGCTGCAGCCATAGCAGGCGATACCAGATGCGTGCGTCCACCGCGTCCTTGACGTCCTTCAAAGTTACGGTTGGAAGTCGAAGCGCAGCGTTGTCCAGGTTGAAGAACATCCGGGTTCATCGCCAGGCACATACTGCAGCCGGCATCGCGCCATTCAAATCCCGCTTCAATAAAAATTTTGTCGAGTCCTTCGGCCTCAGCCTGAAGCTTCACGCGTCCGGAGCCGGGAACAACAATCGCTGTAACCTTATCGGATACCTTATAGCCTTTGGCTACTTGCGCTGCGGCACGCAGATCTTCAATCCGTCCGTTGGTGCAAGAGCCAATAAATACGTAATCAATGGCAATCTCGTGCATTGGCGTGCCTGGTACCAGACCCATATATTCGATGGCTTTCTCAGCAGCCTTGCGTTCATTTTCAGTTGGCAGCTCGGCAGGAACTGGCACCTTGGCTGTAATATCTGTACCCATGCCCGGGCTAGTGCCCCAAGTGACTTGAGGGATCAGGGATTCCATATCAAACTCGAGTACCAAATCGTAAGAGGCGCCTTCGTCGGTTACAAGCTGCTTCCATTCTTCCACCCGGGCGTCATAGTCGCTGCCGGCAGGTACATGCTGGCGTCCGCGGAGGTATTCGAAAGTAATCTCGTCAGGAGCGATCATACCCGCACGAGCTCCGCCTTCGATGGACATGTTGCATACGGTCATGCGTTCTTCCATGGTCAGCTCACGAATCGCTTCGCCCGTGTATTCAATGACATAGCCTGTTGCAAAATCCGTACCGTATTTGGCAATGACGCCGAGAATCATATCTTTTGCCGTGATGCCGGCTTTGCGTTTGCCTACGAAACGCACTTCCATCGTCTTGGCTTTGGCCTGCTGCAAGCATTGAGTTGCAAGCACGTGCTCAACCTCACTCGTTCCGATACCAAACGCCAGAGCGCCGAAAGCGCCATGCGTCGAGGTATGGCTGTCACCACAAACGATCGTTTTACCCGGGTGCGTAAGGCCCAGCTCCGGTCCCATAACGTGCACGACGCCTTGGTCAATGGTATCCAGGTCAAACAGCGTAACGCCGAAATCACGGCAGTTTTGGGTAAGTGTATCGATCTGCTGTTTGGAGATAGGGTCTTTAATGTTGAATCGATCTTTGGTTGGTACATTATGGTCCATGGTAGCAAAAGTCAGCTCCGGACGGCGAACCTTGCGGCCGCTGAGGCGAAGTCCTTCGAACGCCTGCGGGGATGTTACTTCATGAACGAGATGCAAATCGATGTAGAGGATACTCGGCTTGCCTGCTTCCTGATGAATAACGTGATTATCCCAGATTTTCTCAAACATTGTTCTTTTACTCATCTTTTCACCTCATTATGGGTTTTCGTCCTTGGAAGAGTACCGAAGAATCGGCGTCTCTTGAATGAAATAAATATAGCATTTCGCTCTTCATTGTTCCAAGATATAATATCTATAAAAGTAATAGGAAATAACTATGAGCGTTCAACCGGAACACGACAATAAAAAAACGATAGGACCGATGACAATGGAACTAAGACAACTTCAATATGCTCTGCAGATCGCGTCAGAGCGAAATTTCTCCAGGGCGGCCGAGAAACTGCATATCGCGCAGCCTTCCCTGAGTCAGCAGCTGTCCAAGCTTGAGAAGGAGATCGGCGTGCTTCTTTTTCAGCGGAATACGAGCACCGTAGAACTGACGCATGCAGGCGCGCTGTTTATGGATCAGGCGCAAAAGATCATGGATGCCGTGGAACTGCTGCGTCAGGAGATGTCGGATATTTCCCAGCTGAGGGGCGGCAAAGTCATGGTTGGGAGCATGCCGATAACCGGCGCACACCTGCTCCCACATGTCCTTCCTTCTTTTAAACGAAAATACCCCGAGATTGAAATTGCCCTGCTCGAGGATTCGTCCATGAATCTTGAAAAACTGACTGCCGGCGGGAAAACGGATTTGAGCCTGCTCTCCCTGCCGCTGCAGGAGCCTTCCTTAACCTATGAAATCATTGGGGAAGAAAAGATAGATCTCGCGGTACCTGCCGGCCATCCTCTTACCGAAAGAACCAAAGACGGCAAACATGTGCCTGTACGCATTGAAGAACTGAGCGGCGAATCCTTTATTGTCCTGAAAAAAGGTCAAGGGTTCCGGAAAATTACGTTCGATTTATGCCAAAAGGCTGGTTTCGAACCGAATGTAGTATTCGAGAGCAACAATATGGAGACCATCCAGTCGCTGGTAGCCACAGGAATGGGCATCACACTGGTGCCAAGGTTCATTTCACGCTCTTCACGAAGCGAGTTTGTACCCATTTACCTCCCTCTCTCCGAGCCGGTGCCAAGCCGAACACTCGTGATCGCCTATCGGCGCGGACGCTATTTGTCCAAAGCCGCCGAAGCTTTTATTGATACCTTTAAAGAGACCATGCAGGATTTGGTAAAATGAATGATAGACTAGCTGTTTGAAGCAATGAAGTTACAGCGATATAAAAAAAGGAAAGGGCTGCAGCAGCCCTCTCCTTTTTTATTTATCCCTGTATAGCTCCGGACGGCGGTCCGCAAATACCGGTATTCGCCCTCTAACCTCATCAACCAGCCCCGGCGAAATGAGTCCTGTTACGATTTCCTCCGATTCGCTGCCTTCAGCAATAATTTCTCCCCATGGGTCGATGATCAAAGAATGGCCGAAAAAGTCCGTGCCCCGACTGCTGCCGACACGGTTACAGGCAATCACGTACATTTGATTTTCGATCGCCCGTGCCATCAAGAGCGTGCGCCAGTGATGAAGACGGGGATGCGGCCATTCAGCGGGAACGATCAGCATCTTGGCACCCCCAAGCGCCAAACTGCGGGCTAACTCAGGGAAACGGATATCATAGCATATCGAAGCTCCCGCCTGAAAACCACCAAGATCAAACGAGACCAACTCGGTTCCTGCCGTCAGATGCTTTTCCTCATCCATGAGCCGAAACAGATGCAGTTTGGAGTATTCCCCGATCTGCTGACCGTTCTGATCGAAGGCGTACATCGTATTATAAATTTGCCCGTTCTGCTGAACAGCAACCGATCCTCCAACGATCATTACCCCGTGCTTTTGGGCAAAAGCAGACAACCAAGCCTTGGAATCCCGACCTTCGGGATCAGCAATATCCTGAATTTGCTCGAGCGCATAACCGGTATTCCACATTTCAGGCAGTACCAGAAGATCCGGCTTCGAATCTCTCAGAACCGCCTTTTCCATTAATTCCTCAAGATGTTTTTTATTCGCTATCGGGCTGCCGATTTCGATATCTGCCTGAATCAGGGCGACAGCCAGCTTGTTCTCTTCCTTATATCCCATGTTTTATTCCTCCTAGCCATCATCACAATCTCATTCATGGACCTCTTTGGACCATCTTTTTGTACTCCATCATAAATGCAGGAAGAGGATCGGGCAAGAGTTCTCTATCTCCTTTATCCCCTCTATACAGCCCTGATAAATCATGATAGATTAAATCTATTCTATTTTGAAGCAAGAACCGGAGTGATGAATATAATGAAGCAGACCGAACATCCGCTGTATCAATCCGCTTTTCATATTGAACCTGCCGAAGTCATGACGCAGCTGCCGACGCAGTTTTTTGCCACACTCGTGCAAAAGGTAAACCGCGAGATTTCCGCAGGCCATGATGTGATTAATTTGGGACAAGGGAATCCAGACACCCCCACCCCGCAGCATATTGTAAAAGCCTTGCAGGAGGCGGCGGCCAATCCGCTCTATCATAAATATTCGCCTTTTACAGGCTTCAGCTTTCTGAAGGAAGCCATCGCGAAGCGTTACTTGGAAGATTACGGCGTCGTACTGGATCCTGAGACCGAAGTAGCCATATTATTCGGCGGCAAAACCGGACTTGTGCAGATTCCACAGATTCTGCTCAACCCCGGAGACCTCTGCCTGGTCCCTGATCCAGGCTATCCCGATTATTGGTCGGGCGTTGCGCTCGCCAAGGCGAAAATGTCCTTTATGCCTCTTCGTAAGGAAAATGCGTTCCTGCCCGACTTCTCTACCATTTCCGAGTCGGAACGCGAACGGGCGAAGCTGATGTTCCTGAATTACCCGAATAATCCGACATCCGCCACAGCTCCGCTGTCTTTCTATGAGGACACCGTCAAATTCGCTGCGGAAAACGGCATTGTCGTTGCCAGTGACTTCGCATACGGCGCTATCGGCTTCGATGGTCAGCGTCCCGTAAGCTTTCTGGAGGCTCCAGGAGCCAAGGAAGTCGGCGTTGAATTCTACACCCTTTCCAAAACCTATAATATGGCTGGATGGCGCGTCGGCTTTGCCCTTGGCAACCGTGAGATTATTTCCATGATCAACCAGCTGCAGGATCATATCTATGTCAGCTTGTTTGGCGGAATTCAGGCTGCAGCCGCAGAGGCTCTTACAGCTCCTCAGACCTGCGTAGAAGAGCTTGTTAAGCGTTATGAATCCCGCAGAAACGCTTTCTTCAGCGGACTTGCGGATATCGGATGGAATGCCGACAAGCCAGGTGGATCCTTTTTCAGCTGGCTGCCTGTACCGAAGGGTTATACCTCGGTTTCATTCGCCGACCTGCTGCTGCAGGAAGCCAAAGTGGCCGTTGCGCCGGGGAACGGTTTTGGCGAACATGGTGAAGGCTATGTACGTGTCGGTCTGCTGACTTCCGAAGAAAGGCTGCAGGAAGCGGCAAGACGGATCGGCGAATTGAAAATTTTCAGATAACTTTTTGCAAACCCGGTAATTCCGTGGTATTCTATGTGGAATAACGGGTTTCTCATACCTATAAAACGTGACGACGGGACCAGTACGAGCGGCAAATCGCGCAAAAAGAGAGTAAATTCCACCGGCTGAAAGAATTTACCCGATTCCCTCCGAATCCTACCCCTGAACGGCCCGCATGAACCTGCGGGACAGTGCCTTCTGTTACAAGGCCTCAAGCCGGATGATACACATCATCAATAAAGGTGGTACCGCGGAAGTCAAGCTTTCGTCCTTTACACATAAAGGATGGAAGCTTTTTTTGTTTTATCGTAATCCATCTTCGAAAGCCTATACTATGAAATGGAAGTGATGAAATATGTCGACGCGCGTCGTCGTCAAAATCGGAAGCAGTTCGCTCACGTCCGTCGAAGGCGGACTCAGCCGAGATGCGGTTGCTTTTTATGCTAACGAGATTGCGGCTTTGAAACGAGCAGGCTGCGAGGTTCTGCTGGTAACGTCCGGAGCCGTGGCAGCGGGATTCCGTGCTATCGGGTACAGCTTCCGTCCCAAGCTTCTGCACGAAAAGCAAGCCGCTGCAGCTGTGGGTCAAGCGCTGCTCATGCAGTCCTATCAGGAGGCATTTGCCTCCCATGGCATTACTGCCGCACAAATTCTTCTCACACGTACGGATTTCGGAAACCGCAAACGGATGAACAATGCGGGAATGACCATTGAAGAGCTGCTGAAACAGGGATCCATTCCGATCATCAATGAAAATGACACCGTCTCGATCGATGAGCTGAAGTTTGGTGACAACGATACGTTATCCGCACTGGTGGCCAATCTGGTTAAGGCGCGGCAACTTCTCATTTTGACCGATATGGACGGTCTTTACACCGGAGATCCGCGGAAGCATCCGAATGCGGTTCGGTTCGAGCATGTCGAGGAGATCACCGAAGAAATATACTCTATCGCCGGAGGCGCAGGTTCATCCGTAGGTACCGGAGGCATGCGTTCCAAAATCGATGCGGCCAAGATTGCCACGCGGGGCGGCGTTCCGGTGTTTGTCGGCAAAGTGGATTCGACCGGAGACCTGCAGAATGCCGTATCGGGCCATGGCAGAGGAACCTATTTTGATACCCGCCTCCACTCTCTGTCGATGAAAAAGCAGTGGCTCGGATTCATGTCGACGCCTCTGGGTTTTCTCAAGGTAGATCCTGGAGCGGAAAAAGCTTTGGTAAATGGCGGGCATAGCTTGTTGCCTGTAGGCATCAAGGTGGTTGAGGGACATTTTCAAACTGGAGACGTTGTAGAGGTGCTTAGCCTGGAAGGAACGGTGCTTGGGCGAGGCATCGTCAACTATGACGACGAGCAGCTCCGCCGTATTCAGGGTATGAGCAGCTCCGAAGTGATTCAGACATTGGATATGGTTCACCGTCTCGAAGTGATTCACAGGGACGAATGGATTACCTTAAAATAAATATTCTGGAGCCCTACGATAAAAAGGAGGCTTATATATGAGCGAAGTAAAAATGAAAGCCGGAAAAGCACAGTCTGCCTCGAACGTACTGAACAGGCTAAATACACACCAAAAGAACGATGCGCTTCAGCGGATGGCTGACAGCTTAAGAAATCATCAAGATGAGATTATCACGGCTAATCAGGAAGACCTTGAACGCGGGCGCGCCCAAGGAACCTCTTCCTCCCTACTGGACCGACTCGCTCTCAATCCGCAGCGCATTGAAGCCATTGCCGAAGGATTAGAGCAAATCATCGCCCTTCCCGATCCTGTCGGTGACGTGCTTGATCGCATCGAACGCCCCAATGGGCTGCATATTACTAAAGTCCGCGTTCCTCTTGGCGTTATCGGCATTATATATGAAGCCCGTCCCAATGTGACGGTAGATGCAGCCGGACTATGCCTCAAAGCAGGCAATGCCGTCGTGCTAAGAGGCGGTTCCTCCGCACTTTCGTCGAACCGCAAAATCGTGGAAGTTCTCCACTCCGCACTGGAATCTCTATCGCTCCCTGCGGATGCGATCCAGCTCATCGAAAGCGCCGATCGATCTTCCGTCGATGAAATGCTAAAGTTGAACGGCCTGCTCGACGTGATTATTCCGCGCGGCGGCCAGTCCCTGATCCGCAATGTCGTGGAAAATGCCACCGTTCCCGTTATTGAGACAGGCGCGGGCATCTGTCATACTTATGTGGATGAAACGGCTGATTACGCAATGGCTGAAGCGATTGCCATCAATGCCAAGGTACAGCGGCCCTCGGTTTGCAATTCCATGGAGACACTCCTCGTCAACAGCCGTTTTGCTGCCCAGCATCTGGAGCAGCTTGCAGGCCAGCTGCGCAGCGCAGGAGTGGAAATTCGCGGATGCACGGAAACGGTTAAGCTCGTCCCTTGGGCTGTTCCTGCCCAAGAGCAGGATTTTGCCACGGAATACAACGACTATATTTTAAACGTGAAATTGGTCCATACTCTGGATGAGGCCCTGGATCATATTTCCCGATTCAGCACGAAGCATTCGGAATGCATCGTGACCGAGATCAAGGCGAACGCGGAACGCTTCCTTCAGGAAGTCGACGCCGCAGCCGTATACCATAACGCTTCCACCCGCTTCACTGACGGCTTCGAATTCGGCTTCGGTGCCGAAATCGGAATCAGCACGCAAAAGCTTCACGCACGCGGTCCGATGGGACTTCCTGCATTGACGTCAACCAAGTACATCATCCATGGCAATGGACAAATTCGCGGGTAGCTTTCGCTGTCAGTCTATACGAAGCACCTGCTGGGAGGATTGAACAAAATGAGTCAACAACAAGCGATGATCACAGAACCCATTACCTTCTACGGCGCCGGATCGATGGCCGAAGCCATCGTGAAAGGGCTGATCGCCAAAACCGTCGTACAGGCATCCGACATTACGATGCTGAACCGCAGCAACAGCCGCCGTTTGGATGAGCTTCAGCAGCTATACAGCGTTAAGGTGAGCAATGACAGTGCCGCTGTGCCTGAAATTCTCCAAAATTCTCCGGTGATCGTACTCGCCATCAAACCGAAAGATGCGGCTGAAGTTCTGCGAAGCCTGGGCCCGCTGCTCTCCGAGGATACCCTGATCGTTTCGGTCATTGCCGGCCTGACCATCCGTACCATTCAAGATCTGCTCGGTCGCAAGCAGCCGGTTGCGCGCACAATGCCGAACACCTCCAGCTCCATCGGACTGGGTGCCACGGGCATTTCCTATTCCAAGGAAATCAATGACCGGCAGCGCCAGACCGTCATGACCCTATTCGGTGCCGTCGGTACCGTCACGATCGTGGAAGAAGACAAACTGGAAATACTCACGGGCATTTCCGGCAGCGGACCGGCCTACATCTATTACATGATGGAAGCCATGATGGCCGCCGGAATTCGTGGAGGCCTGACTCCGCAGCAATGCCGGGAGCTCACCGTGCAAACGGTTCTAGGTGCTGCGCGTATGGTCCAGCTCACGGGCGAAGAACCGTCAGCTCTCAGAGCTAAGGTCACCTCCCCTAACGGCTCTACCCAAGCAGCGATTGAGACGCTGGATAAGGGCGATTTCTTCGAAACGGTCATCGCTGCGGTGGCTCGCTGCGCGGAACGCTCCAAAGAAATGGGAGCCGCACTAAAGGAGGGAATTTCATGAATAGCTGCACAGCAACGTACCGTTTATATGACGATAAAGCGGATTTCCGCAAAAAAGCCGAATCGATTGCCGTCGGCATGACCGTCGGAAGCTGGACGGAGCTGCCGCAAGCCAAGCGGGCATCCATGCAAAAACATCTGGGACAAGTGCTTCAGGTAGACGTGCATGAGCCGGAAGGATTTCAGCCGGGTGAACGTTACGCCGATGTGACCATTGCTTACCCGGACGTCAATTTCAGCAAGGATATTCCGGCGCTCCTCGTGACCGTATTCGGCAAAATCTCGATGGATGGCCGCATTAAGCTGAACCGTCTCGGTTTCTCGGACGATTATCTCTCCGCGTTCCTGGGACCCAAGTTCGGCATTTCCGGCATCCGCGATCTTCTGGGCGTACATGACCGGCCGCTGCTGATGAGCATATTCAAATCCGTGATCGGCCTCAATCTGGACGAACTGAAGGACCAATTTACGAAACAGGCGCTCGGTGGGGTCGATCTGATCAAGGATGACGAAATATTGTTCGAGAATGAACTCACTCCCATCGAAAAGCGTGTTGAAGTGTGCATGAAGGCTGCCGAGGCGGCCAGCCGCGAAACCGGCAAAAAACTGCTGTACGCCGCTAATCTGACCGGACATACCTCAAGCCTGAAGTCGCAGGCCGTTAAAGCGATTCAGGCCGGAGCCAACGCCCTGCTCTTCAACGTTCTGTCTTACGGCTATGATGTCCTGCATGAGCTGAGCTCCGATCCGGAGATTACCGTTCCGATTGCCGCCCATCCAGCTCTGGCAGGAGCCTATTACCCATCGCAGCATTACGGCATTTCCGCTTCCGTCCTGCTCGGGCAGCTGATGCGCCTGGCAGGCGCTGACCTGGTCCTGTTCCCGTCGCCGTACGGCTCGGTGACGATGCCGCGTGAAGAGAACATGGCCATCCGCGACGAACTGATCACGAGTGCTCTGCCTATTCAAACCAGCATGCCGGTTCCATCTGCTGGCATTCATCCGGGCCTTGTGCCGCTGATCCTACGTGACTTTGGACAAGACGTGGTTGTCAATGCAGGAGGCGGTATCCATGGTCATCCAATGGGTACCGAAGCCGGCGGAAAAGCGTTCGTGCAGGCGATTGAAGCTGCGCAGCAGTCCATCCGTCTGGCGGATTACGCCAACGCCGGACATCCGGAGCTGCAAGCAGCGCTTGAGGCTTGGGGGGGAGAACGATGACAGCAGGCAAGAAGCCCGTTATTTTTTGCGACTTCGACGGAACGATTACGCTCTCGGACAATATCGTAGCGATTATGAAAGAATTTAAGCCCGAAGGTTACGAACCGATCATGAAACGGACCGTGGATCAGGAAATCAGCCTGCGCCAAGGTGTCGGCGATATGTTTGCGCTTCTGCCATCCAGCCGTAAAGATGAGATCGTGGATTTCGTGATCAAAAGGGCCGGTATCCGGGAAGGCTTCAAGGAGTTTCTGGCATATGTGAGACAGGAGAACATCGAGTATTACGTGACCAGCGGAGGCATGGACTTTTTTATCGATCCGCTGCTCGCCCCGTTCGATATTCCCGCAGACCATATTTTCTGCAACAGCGCTGACTTCAGCGGAGAGCATATCGAGATTCTCTGGCCGCATCCTTGTAAAGATCCGTGCAGCAACGGCTGCGGGATGTGCAAGACGACCGTCATGCGCCGCTTCCCTGAAGAACAGTACGAACGGATTCTGATCGGCGACAGCCTGACCGATTTCGAGGGTGCCAAAATTGCCGATTTGGTATACTCCCGCTCCATCTTGACCGATAAATGCGCCGAGCTCGGTGTCAAGCATGTGCCGTTCCAGAACTTTTTTGATATTATGAACGATATGAAACAGAAACGACAACAAGGAGTGCTGTAATCAATGACGTTTGCAAGCATCAGCTTGGAGCATAAGCAGCAGGTGCTGGACGAGCTCCGGCAAATCAAACAGCAGTTTGCGGCCAAGAATTGGTTTCCCGGAACCAGCGGCAATTTATCTATGCGAGTGGGCGATTTCAGCCCTGAAGAATTTCACTTTGCCATTACAGCCAGCGGAAAAGACAAATCGAAAAGCACGCCCGAAGACTTTCTGTTCGTGGACAAAAACGGCCAAGCCGTGGAAACGACGAGCCTGAAGCCAAGCGCGGAGACGCTCATTCACTGCGAAATCTACCGCCTGACGGGATGCGGGGCCGTTTTTCACGTCCATACCGTTTTCAACAATGTCATCAGCGAGTGGTTTGGGGAGCAAGGCGCCGTCCCGGCTCAAGGGATCGAGCTGATCAAAGCCTTTAACATCTGGGAGGAAAATGCGCCCGTCTCTATCCCGGTGTTGCCGAATTTTGCCCATATCCCGTCCATTGCCGAACTGGTTCCCGATGTTCTCGACGCCCGTATTCCCGGAATTCTGCTGCGCGGACACGGCATTTACGCTTGGGGCCAAGACGCGTTTGAAGCGAAAAAGCATCTCGAAGCCTTTGAATTTATTTTTGAGTACTTATACCACAGCATCCTGCTGAAAAACAGCGTCCCTCAAGTAACCCTCGACGGCCGCCGCTAAAAGAATGCGAAAAGCCCTGCTGCATACCTTATGCAGTAGGGCTTTTGTCATTATTTCGGTTCACGCCGTCCTAAGAAGCTCCGCTACTTTAAAGTTCCCCTGGTTTTCTGCGATCATTAGCGCCGTGTCCCCATCACCCGTCTGCGCATTCACCACCGCCCCATGCTCCAGCAGCAGCCGAATCAACTCGACGTTGTCATCATGATAAGCTGCGGTATGCAAACAGGTATGTCCATTGCTGTCCATGATGCTTGTTCCTGCTCCATGTGCCAACAGCAGGCGGATCGCGCTCAACTCCCTCTCCCCGGCAATCGCTGCATGAAGCGCCGTGTTGGACGGGATATAGGATACCCTCGAATGCGAAACGGCATTAACGTCCGCCCCCGTATCGAGCAGCACCTTCACGGCTTCTGGCTGACCGTAATGAGCGGCATAGCCAAGCAGAGTCAAACCCTCCGCGTTCTCCATATTCGCGTGTTCCGAGCGGCCTTCCAAAAGTTCCTGAAGCCTTGATCCCTCTCCCATCTTAGCGGCCTGAAATAACTCCTCCATTAACTGATGTTTCTCCAATGAAAGTCCTCCTTCTCCATGTGAATCGTATATGACCAAGCTTAATATGTAATAAAACTTTAAACTTCTTCAAAATCACTTTTTTATTAATACCTGCCTCTGCTCCGACTTCCAAGACAACAGCAATTCATAGAAAAAATCAACCAAATCATGCTGCAACAATGCCTATTCATGAAAAATGCCTTCGGTATGATGCCGGGCTCGTCCCATACCTTCTAGCAAACAAGCTGCTGAAAGAACCAAGGCTCTGAAACCCGACCTCCATGCAAATATCCGTCACGGGCATATCCGTCATCCTTAGCCGTTTTTCGGCTTCTTGCAGTCTCTTCTCTTGGAGGAACTGGTGCGGACTCACGCCAAACAGCTCTTTAAAGCACCGGAGAAAATGGTTCGTCGAGAGGCAAGCAGCTCCAGCCGCTTCGGTGATTGAGATGGGTTCGTTGAAATAGGCATTCACATATTCGAAGCCTATATATACGCGCCGGTACAACTCTTGACGGGTTGAGGCTTTGACCGAATGAAGTTTAAGCATATCACGGCATACCTTCCCATGTTCCAGAAGCAAGCCTGATGCCAGTGCATGCAGCTGTTCTCCCATCCGTACCTCATCATGCACTTTGTGCAACGAATCCAAGCGCATTTGCTCCAGAACACGGGATAGCGCCGCGGTAGGCTCATAGGTTTTCATTACAAAAGGAATGTCGCTGCTCACCGGGTTAAAGGGCTCATTCAGGAGCTCATCCGCTGGAGCATTCCAGTTTCGCCACACATCCTGCATCCATCCCTCTGGAAAAAACACGCAAAAGGATTCAATGGGCTTATCCGCTTCGATCGTGATGCTGTACTCCTGCCCCTGATTCAAAAGCAAATATCGGTTATCTTCTACCGCATAATGCCCGTGACCCGCTTGGTAGAGCGCTTTGCCGCCGCGGAAGGTTTTGATCGATAATGCCCCCGTCCCTTTCCAGTAATATTCGGCGCTTTGCTCATGCAGGACGGGATTCAAGGGGATTGATCGATTTGTTTTGCTGCTCATATCTCCAGCCCTCTTCCCTAATCAACTTCGGCATGAAGCTCCTTGCGCAGCAGCTCCGCCCGTTTCACGCTCTCGATTGTCCATGGGGGCGCCTTAGGATGATGTACGATTTCCTCTGCCGTCATCCAGTACACGGCCGCGACTTCCTCCGGACTTTTCGGATGAGCGATGCCCTCTTTATAATCACAAATAAAAACCACGTTGATCACATGATGTCCTTTTTCAGTGACAAAAGATGAACTATGCACAAAATGCATCTTCTCCTGGATCTCAACACCAACTTCCTCCAACAGTTCTCTTCTCACGGTCCGTTCCAGGATTTCCTCTGCCGCTCCTTCCTGCTCGACGGTTCCGCCCGCGAAAGACAACGTTCCTGCCGCATGCTCCTCTTCTGCTCCGCGCTCGATCACCAGCCATTTATTCCCCTGCATAACGGCACCTTCCACGTTAACTATGAACACGCTCATCATCCCCCCACAGCAAATTCCGTATAAACCTGTATTTTCCTGTTTTCATTGTAATCGCTGTTCCCAGAAAAGAAAATAACCGGCTTATCGCCGGTTATCTAGATATAAAGATGATTACAAGACTCCAGATACTATCATGCTGCTGCCAAATCAAAGATTCCCATAGCATTAGTAGTATGGTTACTTTTTTCCGGAAATCTCTATAGATGCTCTATTAACGGGCTTCAATCCGCGCAAATGCCTGATCGGTAAACCAGCGATGCCTCTGCCTCATATTCTGTTCCGTCTCCGGTTCCAAACCCCAGTCAGATAAACCGGACGCCGGCTTAAGCGCAGCAAAGAGATCCCAATGCGAAAGCCCAGAAAAGTCTGTTTGCGGATTACGGGAAATATAGTGCTGCGTAAACTCTTCCATCGCTTCCTTGCCGTATGCCCACAATATCTCAAGCCTGGCGTTCGCAAGATCAAAAAGCGGATCTCCCAGAGCGGCATCTTCCCAATCGATCACCGCAGCAATCCTGCCCTGGCTCCATAGAACATTTCCGGGCCAAAAGTCTCCATGCAGCAGCACATCCCGGTTCGCCTGCCGCAGCGGCCACGCCGATTCCAAAACCTCGCGGATGCGGCTTTCGCACAGCGATTCATCCGGCTCCGCAGGGCGATTCTCCAGCTTGGCGGAACACCAATCCGTTTGTTCGGGGAGGAATACCAGTGAACGCCGTTTCCAATCAGCCTGATGAATATCCGTTAAAACATTTGCTAATTGGTGCATCGCATCATGCACATCACGAGGAGCGAGCTCTACCTGTCCTTCCACAAAATCGGTGACGATATAAGGCACAGCAGAACCTCCGCCGGAATCCCCATAAGCATATGCCTGCGGAACCGGCAGTCCTGCTTCTGTCAGACCCTGCAGCAGTTTGTATTCGTCCCGGGCGATATTCTGATTGCGGGTCCGATCCGCGGCGCCGTGCTGCCGGACGACCAGCTTTTTCATGCTGCCATCCGCTTGTTCGATTTCCAGCATCGTCACTTGAGCCGAAACTCCGCCCTTGAGCTCCACGGAACGAAGCAGTCTGGCTCCCGGTTCGGTTAAGCAAGCGATTTGCTCCCATTGATCCTGAGTCACTATTTTTACACCAACTTCTCCTTAATCTGTTGCAATACTTGAAGCTTCAGAGCGGCTGACCGGCTCGACAGCTCTTCACCCGTCGTTTCGAAAGAGCTGCGGACGGCCGTATCCTTAATGCTGCCCAGATTGATCTCCACCGTAATCCAAGCCGATTGGACAGCCGCATCGAGCATGATAAGCGCAATCCCAAGGTCCGAAATGACATTTTTATTCACCTGTTCCGTAACCTGGCCAAGAGCTGTCATGATCTCATAGCTGCGTTTCATAAGGTGAAGCGGAACGGACGCCGCCTGCACCGCAGCCTTTTGCAGAGCCGTAGAGCGGGCTTGCTTTTCCTCATCCGTGCTCTTAGGCAGACCCAATGCGGCCATATAACCGCTAAAGGATTCCATATCCTTTCTCAAGAAACTTTCCGATTCTGCGATTGCCGACTGCATCAGCTGAACGATTTCAGCCATCTGCTCCTGTACATGTTCAAACTTCGGACCGCTCGTAATATTCGCCACCATGGAGCCCATCGATGCGCCAAGCGCGGCCGATAAAGCCGCAATGCTGCCTCCTCCCGGCGTTGGGGAGCTGGAAGCGGCATCTTTCAGGAAATCGCGAATTCTATGATCGAATACTTGCCCCGGCACGCTTCTTCCTTGAGCCGAATCAGTTGTCTTCTGCAGCTTCGCGGCCAACATCAGGTTCTCAAACAGCAAAACGGTCGTAAGTGTACCTACGCCTCCTGGTACAGGCGTAATCGCTTGAACGGCTTCTGCCGCTTCACGAACTACGTCCCCTGTAATGCCGGTTTCCGTCTCATTAATGCCTGCATCGATAACCACTAGATCGGGATGGAGCATGTCTGCGGTGATCAGTCCGGCATGGCCTGCTGCAGTCATGAGAAGGTCGGCGCTCGCGATATGCGCGGCCAGATTCTGCGTGTGGGAATGACAGACGGTTAAGGTGGCATTCTCGCGAAGCAGCAGCTGCATCAGCGGTCTGCCTACCGTTTCTCCCCGCCCTACCAGCACGACATGCTTGCCTTTGAGCGTGAATCCAAAATGCTTCGCAATGCGGATGCAAGCCTGCGGCGTTGCCGGATAAATGCCAGTTCCTCCCGTCATGCAGGCCAGCTTGTTCGCCGACGAAATCCCGTCCACGTCTTTGACGGGCGCGATCGCGTCCGAACATTTTTGCACGCTGATATGCTTCGGCACGGGAAACTCCAACATGATGCCATGCACTGCAGAGTCCTGATTCAAACGCTCGATTTCCTCCAGCAGACGCTGTTCCGTAACCTCAGGCCCAAACGTGATCAGGTCGAAAGCGATCCCCAATTGATGCGCCTTCTTCTCTTTTGCCTTGGCATAGTACTCCGATGCGGGGTCCCCTTGGACTAAGATGGTCGCCAGACGCGGTTGAATTCCTTTTTCCTTCAGCCCGTTGGCCTCGTTCATGATCGATTCTGAAACCTCTTTTGCCAGTTCTTTGGTTTTTAGCAGCATGCTCATTCCAGTCGCCTCCGATAGATGGTAGTTAAAAAACACAAAAAAGCATTTGGAGGATGGTAGCCACCAAATACTTTGCCCAGGCGTACGGCTGTTATGATCCATGTGCTCCCTCGTGGTATCCCCACGTTACGCCAGTTACACACGGCCGATCAAGTCACGTTTATTGTAGCATAAATCCGCGCCGAATACAGACAGAAATCAGAGTCTTCCCTCCCTGATTTCTGTCTAGCACGAATCATCGTCTTAGGTGCTGCGTTGCGGCTTCTTCGTCCCCTTTCAGGAGGCTGTAGATTTCGAGATCCACAATTCCTTTTCCCGACCATATCGCCGATTGCCTTAGAAGTCCTTCTTTCGTAAAACCATTTTTAAGCAGCACCTTTTTGGAAGCTTCATTTACCGGCATCACCTCGGCTTGAATCCGGTTCACGTTTGCTTCCTTCAGCAAAAAACCGGTCAGGAGCTGCAGCGCGGCGGTCGCTATTCCTTTTCCAAAATGCCGTTCCGCCAAAAAATAGCCTACGGTCAGCGAATTCACCTTCTGGTTCACATCGAAAACTTCGATGATGCCGAGCAGCCGGTCAGGCTCCTGCGCCGCAAAAATGCCCCACTTGATCCTGGATTTTTTCAAAAAGTCGCGCTCGAAATGCCCGATCATGTTCTTAACCGTATCCTTGTTATGCTTTGGAATCATGCCGCAATATGTAAACACACGTTCGTTATCATAGATTTCAAAAACCCCTTCGAGATGCTTGTCTTCCACTTGCTTCAGATGAATACTTGCAGACTCCAATACAGGAAACCGTCCAAACAACGCTTCCATATTCATGCCATCACCGCTCCATGTCTTTTTATGATTCGTTATAACCGCAAATACTTGAGTTTTCAAGAAAGGATTCTTGTCCATCATCAAGGCTACCTTCATCCGAATAGCCGATTCCTGCGGCACGCCGCCCATGCGGCTGAGAAGCATCCACCGGATCAGGGCCAAGGCCTCGAAGCATTCGAGCTCCTCCTCAGTCACTGGCACTTCCTTACGGTAGTCCGAAAGAAATGACGCAGCATGGCGTTCGGACAATAAGATATTCATCACTATGACAGACCATGCCAGATCGAATCTGCTGTCTCCAGCCTGCGCGTTCGTCCAATCGATCACCGTCAACTCTCCGTCTGCTTCGACCACATTATTGAGATGGTAATCGCCATGAATGCACCGGTCCTGACGCATGGACATCTGGTCAGTGAGACTTGTAAGTACAAGCTGCAGATCCGCATGATGCTGAATACCGGGAAAAAAGTACTGTGTAAAATCATGAGCCAACAGTGGAAGGCCAGCGAAATCTTGAATCGGTAACCGATGTATCCGTGACAATAGCAAAGCCATCCCGGCAATGATCTCCGA
This sequence comes from Paenibacillus dendrobii, assembly GCF_009807035.1. Classification (GTDB taxonomy): domain Bacteria; phylum Bacillota; class Bacilli; order Paenibacillales; family Paenibacillaceae; genus Paenibacillus_AQ; species Paenibacillus_AQ dendrobii. The sequence goes on along the minus strand of NZ_WUBI01000001.1, from coordinate 23,888 downwards.
ATCGACCTTATGGATCGCTTTCCCGTTGAAAGAAGTCAGCAGCACCGAGGCTGTGCCGGAATTGCGTCCATAAGCGATAGGCTGTGGAACAGGAATACCTTGCTTAATCATCGTATCCAGCAGACGATACTGGAAGCCGACGTCCGGCCTTGATTCTTTGTTCCATGTTTTCAGGCAGTAGTTTCCCTGCTCCGTAGCGATTTTCACCACTTCTGCTTCAAAGCCTTGGTTCATGGCATGTACGGTTAGAGCAGCATGCTCCATTTTCAATAATTCATTCAGCATGGGTTTGGATTGTGTCCACTCGATTGCCTGCAGCGGATTTCCTCGCCAAGTATGGTTTTCCGTGTTCATTCTGCCCCCCTTTTCTTCACCGGAACGTACAGATCGGCTTTGCATTTGCCTTCCGGCAAACTTCGAGGCAACCGATGATCCGCTGAAGCGCATTCCCTTACTATAATTCAATTATTTTGTTTACCAGAATTATACACTCAAAACGGAAAATGAAATACTAGGATATTCATGTCATAGCACCGAAACATTCTCGGCTATCTCTAGTACGTCATAATCCAATTTGTTCTATTTCATACTTGACCGTCTTTGTATTCAATAGGTATACTTTTTGGCGGAACATCGGTTCATCGTTTTATATATTATAAAAGGGAGCGATTTTTTTGAATTTTAAAATGAAAGCGAAAACAATGGTAGTAACTGGCTTAATCTCAACCCTGTTTGCCACTTCGGCATTCGCGGCACCTCTGCATCCCGTGCAGCATAGCGAATGGATGCAAGAGAAACACATCGTGACAGGATATCATTCCGGAGATTTGATGCTCTCGCAACCGATTTCCCTTGGGGAAGCCGTAGCTTTAATTGCTAGACTGCAAGGTGAACCATCGACGGCATCCACAGGATACTGGGCAACCGGATATTTGAACTGGGCATTTGGCAAAGGAGCTATTACCAAGGAAGATGCAGCTGCAGGAAGAACCATTCCAACGGCAGACCAGTTGACGAAAATCGCTAAAGGGCTGGGTGTAGATCTGAAATTGTCCTCGAACGCTCAAGTCACTCGCGGCGATTATATCAATGCGCTTGGCGAAGCGATTACGGAACATGTGACGATCGCGCATACCAATGACGTGCATGGACATATTCAAGAAAATTCGAAGGACAAAGAGTTCGGATACGCCAAAATCGCCACACTGGTGAAGCAATGGCGCGAAGAAAACAAAAACTTCCTCCTGATGGATGCGGGCGATACGTTCCAAGGAACGATATACACCAACCAATTCAAAGGGGAGTCCCTGCTTCCGATCCTGAATTCGCTTGGCTATGGGGCCATGGCAGCAGGCAACCATGAATTCGATTTTGGTTACGAGCAGCTTCTGAAACTGCGTGACCAGCTCAAATACCCGATGATCAACGCGAATGTGTACAAAGCGGATGGATCGAATCTGCTTATTCCTACATATACCGTTACGATTGACGGAGAAAAATATGCGTTTATCGGATTCGTAACGGAAGAAACGCCGATCGTTACCCATCCGAATAACGTGATTGGATTGACGTTCAAAGATCCGGTCGATATTGCGAAGAAATTGGTGCCGGAATTGAAAGCAGAAGCAGACCATGTCATCGTCGTATCTCATATTGGCGTGGAAAAAGACCGTGAAATCGCCAAAAACGTGGAGGGCATCGATCTGATTATCGGAGGCCACTCCCATACCCCGCTTCGGACGCCTGAACAAGTGAACGGCACGTATATTGTCCAAGACTGGGAATACGGAAAATCTCTCGGACGCGTCGACCTTTACTACTATAACAAGGAATTGGTAGGATTCAGCGGCGGATTGGTAGAATACGACGAGAATGTCAAAGCGGATCCAGAGATCGAAAAAATGGTTGATGAAGTCGTGAAAAAAGTGGACGAAGCCATGAATGTCGTAATCGGAAAAACCGAAGTCGATCTGCACGGCGAAAGAACGGAAGTCCGCGCCGTAGAAACGAATCTGGGTAACTTTATCGCAGATGCCATCATCGACAAAACCAAAACGATCAAAGGCCATGAAGCGGACATCGCTCTAGTTAATGGCGGAGGTATCCGTGCAAGCAAGAAAGTCGGAGATTTGACGAAAAAGGATATCTACGCGATGCTTCCTTTCTCTAATACGCTGACGATTGTGAAAGCAACCGGCGCGGATATCAAGGCAGCCTTGGAAGTATCCGTGAAAGGCGTAGAGAAAACGGATGATCTGCCTGGTTCTTTCCTTCAAATCGGCGGCATGTCGTATTCCTATGACATTACGAAGCCGGTAGGACAGCGTGTCCTGGAAGTGAAAATCGGCAGCCAGCCGCTTGATCCAGAGAAAACCTATACCGTTGCGACGAATGACTTCATTACTTCCGGCGGCGACGGTTACTCGATGCTGAAGAAAGAAGAAGTCCTGAATACCGGATACACCTTCTATGATGTCGTCGAAGAATATTTGCAGAATCATAAAGTGATCAATCCGAAACTCGAGGATCGTATCATTGTTAAGAAATAAAAGAATAGGTATGTTAAAAAGGAACCGGCAGCTATGCCGGTTCCTTTTGTTGTCTATTATAAAAAATGTCTGTCTCTCATTGGTCTTTCTGACATGACTCTCTCTTTAAACCGGAGATCTAAGCATTTTTCAAAGATTTTCTTTATAGAAAACTGCCAATTTTGCAACAGCCTGTCCAACGGGTTCTGGTACGTCGTATAGATCGTAATGGCTCGCGCCTTCAACGATACACAGATCCTTTTTCTCTGAAGCTGCTCTATCATACAGTTCATGACCATCTTTAAATGAACCGAATGCTCCTTGTACGTCACCTACAATGATTTGCAGTGGCTGTGTTAGCAGCTCCTCCACTAAGTGGAACGCATCAAAACCTATTACGGATCCTAAGCTGGTGAATTTCAACTTATTTGGCGAGTTCGGGCTTTGTCCTCGTGGCGTTGTATAATAATCAACCGCTTCTACAATGTCAATATCCGTAATGCCAGCCTGTTCTCTTTCCTCTTGAGTATTCGGAATCCAATTCGTAATCATGGCTTCAGCTCCACGAGCTTCGGCAGTACGTTGTTGGCCAATGGCCTCCAACACTTTAATTGGATCGCCTTCACGATTGACGCGACCGATATTAGCAGCAACGACTGTACCAACCGCTTTGATTCGACGCTCTGTCATGGCGGCATTCACTGCATAACCCCCCCTGCGCAAACGCCTAATACACCAATACGATTTTCATCTACGCAATCTAGAGTAGTGAGATAATCTACCGCACAACGAATGTCTTCAACCCGAGCGGCAGGTTCTTCTATATATCGAGGTTCGCCTTCGCTTTCTCCCTGGTAGGATGCATCAAATACAATGGTTACAAACCCTTGTTCAGCCAGTTTCTCGGCATAAATACCTGCAGTTTGATCTTTGCAGCTACTGCCTGGATGAACGCAAACAAGCGCAGGATATTGTTTATTTTCTTCCGCATGTTCAGGTGAATTTAGAATCCCTGCTACTTGCAGCCCATGCGCATTAAATTCTACATTTTTTTTAGTCACTGCCATATTTACAACCACCTTTGCTGGTTTCATATTATACACTAGAGTGTTTTAATACCCTCGTGTGTATTTATGGTATAATACAAGCAAAGTCATTTCAATGACCATAACCTTAGATTCGTGTAGTAATACACATTTTCTAAAATATGCGTATAAAATAAAGGGGCGCTTCCTGCATGGACAACGTAGATAGAAGGATCATCAAATCACAAAAGGCCATTCAATCAGCATTTTTAACCATGTTGATTGAAGATGGTTTTGATGAAATTTCCGTTAAAAAAATAACTGAAACCGCGGATGTAGGCCGAAAGACATTTTACTTGCATTACATAGATAAATATGACTTGCTGGATACCATCGTCAATCAACGGCTGGAGGAATTAGCAGAAATCTGTGAACAAAAAAAAGATAAAGGCTTTATCGAAGGCACAATTATTTGGTTCCATTATTTTGAACAGCATAAAGCATTCTTCTCCGCTTTGTTCGCAAGTAAAAGCACAGTCTCGTTCAGGGATCAGCTGCTTGGTTTCATTATGGATCAACTAATCAAAAAAATAGATAAGAGCGACCCTGAAAAGGACAATGAAATACTTTTGAAATTTTTAAGCATGGCTACTTTAGGCATTGTGGAGTCTTATGTATTGAATCAATTAAAGGGCAGCATGGAACTCGTAGCCACCGAAGTCGGAGAGTTGATCATGCAAACGATCTCCCTGGCGGGCCAGAAAAATTCTTCAACGTAAGTCATTTTTCATCCAGTGCTGACTCTAAGATTCATGTGACAATATATGGAACCAGGCTTACAATAGACGTAAATTAAATCCTTTTTCACGGGAGGTAGGCAATGCCATATATTCAGCTACAGGATCTGGCAGTCTATTATGAGAAGATGGGATGCGGTGATCCCGTCTTGTTTTTGCACAGCGGCTATTCTCGGGGGATTCTTGCCTTTGCTGGCCAACTGCTGGATTTTCAACAGAACTATACGTGCTACTATCCGGATTTCCGGGGACATGGGCGGACACGCTGCGAAAGCCTGGAATGGAGCACACCGCAGCTAGCGGCGGATACGATCGCTTTGATGGATACTCTGGAGCTTCCCAAGGCCCATCTGATCGGCTACAGCCTGGGAGCCAATGTCGGCTTATACTGCGCGGTAACGCAGCCGGAGCGGGTAAGTACGCTTACAACCATCGGTACGAGTGGTTTTGCCGATCCTACGGGCGTAGAGGAATTCGAGCCGGAGTGGCTTATCGGGCATGACAGGCAGGATACCATCCAACAGATGACGGAGCGGCATGAAGAGGCACACCTCGGCAACTGGCAAGAGCATATGCGGCAGTCGGCGCAAGATTGGCGGCTGTATCCCAAGCTGTCGGAGAGTCAGTTGAAGAACATCTCCTGCCCCTCCCTGCTGATCACCGGAGAACATGATCCCTTTGTGGGCGAAGAGAAAATACGCCGATTAGGCTCCCTGATCCAGCACTCGGAGATCATGGTGGTTCAAGGGGGCAGCCACAGACCGCATATGGTCCGGGAACAGCCCGTTCAGGTGAACGACCGCATCCTTCAGTTTCTGGCGGATCATCCGATCAGGTGAATGAAAAAGGTACAGGACGCAGCCCGGCCATGTTGCTGCCGGACAAGCGTCTTCTGTACCTTTATTTTATAATAACGCTATGAAGCCTTGTCTTAATTGGTCGCTGATTCGAAAAAACTCTTCTCGCAGACCGGAGAGCCAGTCCGGGACGTTATCCATCTTGCTGTTGTCGAGTGACCTTAGCAATCTGGAGAATCCGTACAAGTTCTCGAACCCTTCATCCAGCGGCATAATGCTGCGGCAGCCTTTGATGAAGGCCTGCATCCGCGTATTCCGATCCCGCGAATCGTCCGCGGATCAACGATTATTTCAGATTCAGCCTCTGAAGCTCCTCTTCACTAAAGACGCGTGAACGTGTCAGAAACCTCTTCCCTTCAGGACCTTCCAAGGAGAACATGCCTCCACGACCGGGAACCACATCAATGATAAGCTGCGTATATTTCCAGTATTCGTATTGGGCTCTGCTCATGTAAAAGGGGGCTTCGCCGATCTCTCCCATCAACACGTCGCTGTCCCCGACAAGGAATTCTCCAAGCGGAAAACACATCGGGGAGCTTCCGTCGCAGCAGCCTCCCGATTGATGAAACATCACCGGACCATGCTTCGATTCCAGCAGCCCGATCAGCTCGAGTGCCGCATCCGTAGCGATGACTTTCCGAACCTCATTGTCTTCCTGATTCATAGGGATGTCTCCATTTTAGAAGAATCCCAGTTTGTTCGGACTGTAGCTGATGAGCAAGTTTTTCGTTTGCTGATAATGGGAGAGCATCATCAGATGGTTCTCGCGGCCAATGCCGGAGGATTTGTATCCGCCAAACGCAGCATGCGCAGGATAGGCGTGATAGCAATTTGTCCATACGCGTCCGGCTTGGATTTGACGCCCTACCCGGTAAGCCGTGTTCACATCTCGCGTCCATACACCGGCACCAAGTCCATAGAGCGTATCGTTCGCGATCGCAAGCGCCTCCTCCTGGTCCCTGAAGGTGGTTACGGCAACAACCGGTCCGAAGATCTCTTCTTGGAAGATCCTCATGTTATTTTGCCCTTTTAACACGGTCGGCTGTATGTAATAACCGTCCGAGAAGTCTCCTTCAAGGGAGGCTCTTGCCCCGCCAATCAAGCATTCTGCGCCTTCCTGTTTTCCAATGTCGATGTAGCTAAGGATTTTCTCCATCTGCTCCGTCGATACCTGGGCACCGATCATGGTGGATGGGTCCAGCGGATTGCCCTGCTTAATGGCCCCAACGCGCTTCAAGGCCCGTTCCATAAACTCGTCGTATATCGATTCCTGGATCAGAGCGCGGGAAGGACATGTACAAACCTCACCCTGATTGAGCGCAAACAGCGTGAAGCCTTCCAGCGTTTTATCGAAGAAGGCATCATCCTGGGCCATGATGTCTTCGAAGAAAATATTCGGGGATTTGCCGCCAAGCTCCAGCGTTACCGGAATCAGATTCTGTGAGGCATACTGCATAATCAGGCGGCCCGTGGTTGTCTCTCCTGTGAAAGCGACTTTGGCCACCCTGCTGCTCGATGCGAGCGGCTTGCCTGCCTCCAGTCCAAAACCATTCACAACATTCACGACACCCGGGGGAAGAAGATCCTCGATCAGCTCCATCAGAACCAGGATGGATGCAGGCGTCTGCTCTGCCGGTTTGAGTACGACGCAATTGCCTGCCGCAAGCGCCGGAGCCAGCTTCCATGTCGCCATCAGCAGCGGGAAGTTCCATGGAATAATCTGGCCGACGACCCCAAGAGGTTCATGGAAGTGATATGCCACTGTGTCATCGTCAATTTGACTGAGCGATCCTTCCTGCGCCCGAATACAGCCGGCAAAATAACGGAAATGATCGACCGCAAGCGGCAAATCCGCTGCCATCGTCTCCCGGATCGGCTTACCGTTGTCCCATGTCTCCGCGACTGCGAGCATTTCCAGGTTTGTTTCAATCCGGTCCGCGATCCGGTTCAGGATGACCGCACGTTCAGCGGGGGATGTGCGTCCCCAAGCACCCTTGGCCTCATGTGCGGCATCGAGCGCCAGCTCAATATCATCCGCGGTCGAGCGAGGAACCTCGCAAAAAGCCTTGTTGTTGACAGGCGATACGTTTTCGAAATATTGACCTTGAACGGGGGCAACCCACTTGCCGCCGATATAATTTTCATAACGCTTCTTAAAAGTTACTTTCGATCCATTCTGTCCTGGTTCAGCATATACCATAAAAGAACAGCCTCCTCTAATAAAGATATTGTCATCTCATCAGCCTGGGTTCATTGAAGGAATACGTAACCACAAAAAAAGAAAGCGCTGTCATTTTTGATGAATTCAATCTTATATACATTGGCACAGACGATCAAGCAGTAGCTGCAACAGATATAAAGAGACCTTGTTACCTCCTTTCCGTGATGTAACGATACCGCGATTCAAGCATCGCTTTCATAAATTCTGTTCACCAATATGATAAAAATTAGTGCGTGTGATGTCAATCATTGGTTTAATTTCTAAATAAAATTATATTAATGTAATGTTTATCGATCCACCGTGCTCCACAGCAACCCAGTGAGACATCGGCTTGTCTTAATCTGCGTTACTGTTGTTCGTTTTCCGCATTCCTTTAGTGCTACCAATGAAAAAAGCCTCCCATTCTGAAATGGAAGGCTTCTTGTTCGGGTTGAATTTGATCTGTAATTTTAGACGTGAATACGATGGAGTGCATCCAGCGCCTCTTCTTCTGTATTCTTAAAAAACACTCTGCTGCCCTGGTTGCATTCATAGATGAAGTCGTTCAGGCTTTTGCTGTTATAGCCGCTGAAATCACCTACAATGGCAATTCTCATCTCATAATTCGTGTATTTCTGCAGAATTTCGCCTGCCAGTCTCGTTTTGAGCTCAAAAAAATCTTCGGTGATCTGATCTTTTCGCAGCAGCATTTTGTCGACATCGTTGTATCGAACATTGGCCATAAGATCCAATGCGTCGTTCAAATTCCCGATGACGATTGCTTCGCTTGAAATAACGGCGACTTTAGAGCTGCCTCTTTGGTCTATAATGATGTGCATAATAAAACTCCCCTTTTAATGAAAATAACAATGCTATAAAATTATTCGTCAGCAAGAGCTCTTCTGATATTGCCTTTTGCCTCTTCGGCCATTTCGGTATTCCGGTCGGTTACAGCTTGCAGAAGGATTAGCATAGGTATATATACGGCTATTAATCGTGCAAGAATGTGGGTCTCCTTGTCCACTTCTCCATACTCTTTGAAAAAATCTGACCGCGCACTTGGCGGCAGGAAACTGTATGCAACACTCAAATCGCATGCCGGATGGCCGATATTCATATCGCCCCAGTCAATAATACCTGCGATGTGGCCGAATTCATCCACCAGCATATTTTTAAAATGAAGATCACCGTGGAGGAATACCTCCTGGGAACGAACCTCTGTAAGCGTCAGTTGATGTATGTAGTCTTCAATAAGGCAATATTCGTCTTCCTGCAGGTGAGGCTTAAGATCCTCCAAGAACGTCAGCATTTTCGCCTTGCGGGATGCGATGTCAGTAAGATTCCGATGATCACGCGGTGCTCCGTTTTGCTCGGCAACCTGTATTGGAAATGCATGCAGACTTTTCAGGAATTGCGCAAGGACAGTTACGGATAAACAGCGCTGTTCATCCGATAATCCTAGCGGAAACTTCCCGGGCAAGTACGTATAGCCCAGAAAAGGTGACGGATACTCCTCATTGCCCTCTCCATAAAATACGGGTTTTGAATATGGAATATTGATCTTGTCCGCAAGCATCGGCAGCAGCCTGCCCTCCATTTCCAGTAATGAAACAGCGACTCCCCTCCTCGGAAAACGAAAAACAAATTCATTCCCCGCCAGATATACAGTATTATCCCAGCCATGATCTAATCTCTTAATCCGTTTGGATGCCAGCTGCGGGAACTGGCCATGAATCAGAGCAGAAGCTAACTCCTCCGAAACATCCCATTCTGCATCCCACAGATTTGTTGGTTCCATTTCATTTCCTCCTTATTATTGATCCATTCCAATCGATTTGGGATCTAATGTAACCTGAAAAAGAACAATAGCTTTTTTAATTTCTTTACAAGCATCCTATACGTAGAGTATGTTTGCTATATGAATGTGTAAATTTGGAAAACAATCATTTCCAAAGCGACTGTACGAAGACGCAGCCTATTTTTTTGCTAGCCCTAAGAGCAATAATGTATCGAACCGAAAAAATCATGGAAACGAAGAAACCGATTATCCGTATTTTAACTTTAGCTTGTCAGTTTCTACTTTTACATAAGAGGTGTACATTTAGCGTGATGGCATGGATAGACTTCGTATTATTTATCCTTTTATTTGCTTTATGGGTATATGTATTTGTATCCGTTACGATTACCAAATTGCATAAGGCTTACTTGATCTTCCACTTTTTTATGATGTTTTGGCCCTTCTGTCAGTTTGCCATAAAAGCAACCGAGAATTCAACAGTTCAATACTTCTACGTTTTGCTTGCTTTTGTGGATATGGGACTCCTTGCCGTCGGCTGGTTATTTTTCACGCTTTTGTTAACAAACCATTCTCTGCCAAGCAGGAAAACATCCCTCCTGATTCCATTACCGGCATTGATCGGAGCCTTGGCGTCCATCATCAATCCGAATTCCTGGTTCGTTCAGCCTGTAAACGGCGGCTACTTCCAGCGGACTTATGGACCGATTTTTTGGATTACGGCTCCCATTCTGATCGGATATGGAATCGTTTCGTTGTACATTATCTATCAGACGTTGGTATCGGACAATGCCCCGCGAATCAAAAAACAGGTAAAACAGGTACTCCGGGGAATTGTGGTCGTGATCGCATTTATCTGCGCGGATATTTTAGTGAACGTGGTTTTCCCATTCTCTCAGCAGGTTATACCGGGATTGACATCGCTTGGCATTTTGTTATCCGCGGTCTATTTCGTTATTGCCATTCATCGGGATAAGGTATTTGATCTGGTGAACATCGCCCATCAAGATATTATTAATACGATTTCAAACGGAATTCTGGTGCTTGATGATAATGAGAGAATTGTTGAGATCAACCGTACACTAGCGCCGTTTCTTAAACTGAATATCGGCGATCGATTCGAAATATCCAATATTTTTCCGGAACGAGGGACCGCAGAGAAGTGGGAGATTTTTATTAACACTTACCTGGAGTATCCTATGAAGCGCGCAGAGATAGATATCCTTTACCTGCAAAATGATCCCTGTTACGTCCAAATTCAGGTCTCTCCAATCCTGGTTAGCGGTACAAGAGTCGGACGAATCGTCACGTTTCAGGATATGACCGAGATTCGGCGCCTCATTGATGAGACGTCGCTTCAGAATGAGATTCTACAGGAGCGGAACCAATCCCTTATTACGATTCAGCAGGAGCTCCATCTGACCAACCAAAAACTTCAGGAAATGGCGGTAACCGATGGCTTGACAGGCTGTTATAACCGACATTATTTAACGCAGCAGCTGGAACATGAAGTGAACAAAAACATAGAGAATCAAATTCCTTTCTCCATCTTGCTGCTGGATATCGATTTTTTCAAGCTGATCAACGACAATTACGGGCATATGGTCGGTGACGAGGTGATTTGCGGCACGGTGAGCTTGATCAGGCAGACGCTGCGTCCGTCAGATATTCTAGCCCGTTTTGGCGGTGAAGAGTTTATCATCTATTTGCCCGATACAGCATCGGAGGGAGCCAGCCGACTGGCTGAACAAATCCTAAATACCGTCGAATCGAACGCGATCAGAGTTCCCCATAGCATACAAACCTTATCCATTACGATCAGCATCGGATTGCTCTCCATTCATCAATTTCCGGTGGACAATCCTCTGAATTCCAAAGATACGCTGAACGACATGTTCCAATCGGTCGATCAAGTCCTGTATCAAGCCAAAAGAGAAGGACGCAACCGGATTGCAAGTCTAGTGAAATAAGGTTATACCCGGCAATCACTTCATAAAATGTCGGGGGAGCAAGCACATAGTCGCTTTAAAAGCCGCCAAAATGGCGGCTTTTTTATATTAAAAAAGACCAAGATCTTGTCCCGGGTCGAGGACAAGATCTTGGTCTTTTTGTCGGCTGGTCAGGTTCTCCTCCTCATATGGAATGCTTTCCGGTTCTGGTCCGAAACTAGCCAGCTTATGGGGTCGTCTTTACTTAAGTGACTCCAACAGCTCGCCCAAGCGATTCCAAGTTTCGGTGATTCCTTGCATCATACCCATGTCCAAGACGGTTTTTAAGGCCTCTGCCGACGCATATTCAGAACGATTTACCAATTTGGTCTTGCCGTCCAGATCGATAAATTCTATCGTGATTAGGGACCCTGGCATGGACTCGTTGATATTGCCCTCGGCATCCGAGAAGTAATCGGTGTAGATAATCGTCTCCGGCTCGACAATTTCCTTATAAATGCCTTTTCCCCAAGATTCCATGCCGTAAAATTGACCCTGATTCTGATCAACACACTTCATGCAGTAATGCCATACCCCGCCAGGACGGAAATCGATGGTACACACCGGTATCTCCCAGCCTTTTGGTCCCCACCAACGCTTGAGATGCTCAGGTTCCTTAAACATCCGGAATACGAGATCACGCGGCGCATCAAATACGCGCTCCAGCACCAGGACTCGATCGTTCTCTACGTTCGATACCATTTCGTTGTTTGACATTGTTATTACTCCTCCTAATGAAATGATGTTATGGTTTTTCCTTGTTCTGTAGTTCCCGCAGGTAATGGTCCAAGTTATCCAATCGTTCTTCCGTCATGTGCCGGAAGGACTGCAGCCAGATATCCATCGCTTGGAATGGCTCAGACCGGAGTGTGTAGATCCGACGGTTCGCATCGATTCGAACTTCCACAATCCCGCTATCGCTAAGTACTTTCAAATGCTTCGACGCTTGTGGTTGGCGAAGACCCAGCCGATCGGCGATTTCTCCCACGGACAGAGGACCGTCGCGCAACAGTTGAACGATATTCATACGATTCGTTTCAGCTAATGCGCTCAGCGTCGTTATGTCCATTCCGGAGTTCTTCATGACATGATGGTCACCTCTGTATTTAATGGTTTCTCGTTTATTCCCCTCCTATATTTAGGATAACTTCCATCCTGATGAAAATAATATACCCAATAAGGAATATTCTCGTCAAGGAATATTATAAATGGACTTCTTCGTTACAATTACCATGAGGTTTGTATCTGACTTGTCATCGCCTAGCGTTTCAGGGAGGGGACATAGTAAAACCTGAAGCTTGGAGGAGTAATTTGCTGCTTTCGCTGCCGGAATAAGCCTATATGATCTCGTCATTGATGTCCTGATTTTTAACCAAATCAAGTTGGACCAGGTTCTTGTCTTTTACATAAATAGGTACTTTAAACCAAAAAAGCCGCAACGATGCGGCTTTCAAACGCTAATGTTCTTGTCATCCTGCAGTAGCTCACCTTGTGTTATCGTCTCATTGATCCAACGAACGACATCAGCAGGATTTTCCGTAATAAAGAAATGTCCGCCAAGGAACCCTTTCATTCTGTAATCGTAGCGTGTATATGATTCCCATTCATTCAAAAAGCTCCGGTTCTCTAGGAGATCATCATGACCATAAAGATTCTGGACAGCTCATAGGCGAGTACTGCCCCTAAACTATGCCCAAAAATAGCAAAAGGTGACTCGTTAAGTTGGGGCCGGATTTTTTCAAATAAATCCAATACAGCCTCCCGAAGATCGGAATGTAACGGTTCCCTAAAACGCCCCCTTCTTCCCGCTAACTCTAGGGGGATAAGCTTAATGGCAGGATCTAAACATTCCTGCCAAGACCGATATGCCGAAGAAAGACCTCCGGCATAAGGAATACAAAATAAATTGACGGACGTATCCTTTTTCATTCGTATCCCCCCACTTTTCAGACAGTTTTACGTTTCAATGCTGCTGAGTGAGCGAAGGGTTTGGAGTCGAAGCCAGCTGGCTGGCTCTTCCCTCTAGCCTGTTCATGATACTCAGGAACAAACCCGCCGCTACAATTCCTGTCCCAAGGAACAGTAGTCCCATTAACCACGAGGGGAACCAATGTCCGATCGTAATCGCGGCACCCCCCAGCATGGTAGAGGCTCTGCCTACAAGACTGTTCACCGCCATATAGACACTTCGACTTTCCACTGGGGCAATATCTGCCAGATAGGCTTGTTTGACGGGGTAGAACATGAGCTCTCCTATCGTGGCTGGTACCATCATGATTAACAGAAGCCAGGCATTATTGCCAATGGCTACAAAGTAATATCCTACCGCATTCAGCAGAATCCCAGAAATTAATAGCCACCGATCTTTAATTATTTTGCTAAGTATTCCAACTGACAAAGAGAAAAGGATGACGATGATCGCATTCTCTGACCGCAGTAAACCGAATAACTCCACACCACCTACCGATAGGTGGATATTGCCTGTGTCCCATAATCTAAAATGATCCGTAATATTGGATAACCTTACTCCGGTGTAGTTCATAACTTGAAATTCCATCGATAGTGCGAGGGTAGAAGCCAGCACATATATCATAAAAATCTTATCCCGCAACACGATTTTGTAATCCGGAAATATCTTGGTAAGCTTTACGCGTTCTTGGATCGCTGGAAAGAAAGTCTCCTCTATACAAAATCTCACGATAAAAAAGGAGAGCAAGGACCCCACAGCCGCTATGATTAGCAATTCAAAAAAATGACTGGAGAACAGGACCCCGCCGATTCCGACACCAACCGCTAATGCCATATTGGAAGACCAATACTCTAAACGGTAAATCAGTTTCCGATTATCTGTTGTGCTCACATCTACAACCATGGCTTGGGCAGCGGGAAGTGCAAGCCCGCTGCCAATGTTAAGTACAAGCATCATGATAAACGTAAGACTTGGCCATATATGCCACGGAGAATTAGAGAATATTAAAACAACCAAGGAAATAAACCGGAGACCCTCGGAGAAGAGCATGATTTTTTTTCGTCCCAACTTGTCTGCCAATTGGCCTCCATACAGGCTTGCAACTAACCCGACAATAACGTTAACGACAATTAAAATCCCCGCAAGCGTCTCACTGAAGAATTTAGCATAGTAAATGGCCATGTAAGGCAAGAACATGAATGTAATGAGTGATGTGAAAAAAGACTCTGTAAGCCGGATTTTGATATTGAGATGAAGTTTGTTCATGAAGATCCTCATTTCAAGTTTTAAAATTGGATTTGCGTAATATAATCGCTTTCTTCTTCTTGATTCAATTGAATGTCATGTTCCTGCAGCCAACTGTCCGAGAAAATCGTATCGTAGTATCGTTCTCCACGGTCGGGGAGAATAACGAGTACCTTTTGTGAAGCAGGAAGTGAATTCGCCAGTTTCAGTCCGGCATGAACAGCGGCACCTGATGATCCGCCCGCCAGAATTCCTTCTTCAAGGGCAAGCCTCCGGGTCGTATGAAAAGCATCTCGGTCGGTGACATGAACCACTTGGTCAAAAAGTTCACGTTGCAGATTACCAGGCACTACCGCTGCCCCCAGGCCTACCTGGAGCCGCGGACCCGGAGGTGTCCCAAAAATAACCGAACCTACCGCATCTACAGCCAAAACCTTGATATGAGGAATCAGTTCCTTAAGTCCCAAACTGCAGCCCGTCGATAACCCCGCGGTTCCCACCGGTGTAACTACCCAATCGAGCTCTTGCCCGAAATCGTTGAAGATTTCCCTTGCAGTTCCCAGACGATGCGCTTCGGGATTGGATGGATTATTATACTGATTCGGCCAAAAGACGTTGTCCATCGTTTCGCTAATCCTCTTAACGATCTCCAGTCTTGCGGATAAGAAATTGCCGTTCTCGTCCGGTTTATCTACCATTTGGATTTCTGCTCCATACGCCTGCAAAATCCGCAGGTTAACTCGATTGATTTTGGGATCGACTACCGCAATCATCTTGTAGCCCTTGAGGCAAGCAATCATAGCCAGCCCAATCGCTAAATTTCCGGAAGACGACTCAACAATAACTCCCCCTGGTTTTAGATCACCGCACATTTCAGCATGCCGGATAATGTTTTGAGCCGTTCGGTCCTTCATACTGCCACCGGGATTATAGCCTTCCAATTTCACGTAGACTTGGGCCCCGTCAGGAGAAGCCATTTTATGAATCGGAACAACCGGCGTTCTTCCGATTAGATCGATTACAGATGAATAGATCATATGCACATCCCGCTTTCTTTGCTATAGTCTTGCGGCAAAGGGACTCGTTAGGAACCCGCAATCAACCAGGTAATCAAAATATTTTCTTAACAAGGAGTCATCCACTTTAGGGCAAACGATCGAACTGGATTGGAGCATTTCAATTGCGTTTTGCGAATCATATGTTTTACCTTGAATGGGTACTTCGTCTTCTGTGGAGTGTGGTTCTTTTTCCGGAGCAAAATAGAATAAAAAGGGAGTCAGTGCATTGTCCTGCGATTCTTGGATGGCTTGCTCCAGCTTTTCGTTCCACTCATTTACCGAAATTAGATCAAGATGATAACCATATCCTCGAATCCATCCCAGCAGAGCAAGCCAGGTTGAGGTTTCCTGGTTGGTAATGTGATATACAGGATGCTTGGATTCCTTTTGTCTAGACAAATAAACAATTGATCTTGCCACATAATCGACCGGAGTAATATTGACATACAAATCGGTGTAAGGAGCGACCCCCATTTGAATACAACCTTTGACCATACGGAAGACAAAGTCATTCGTATTGCTTCTTCCATGCAAGCTGCTGCCCGTAACATAGGCCGAGCGGTAGATGGATACCGGCAGACCTTCAGACCGCGCCTCCAACAGCAGCTGCTCCGATGCCCATTTGGATTCCGCGTAACCCGTTTGGAACGTTCTGTATTGCCGGGTATTTTCATTTTCATAACAGTCATATGTTAAAGGCAATTCCGGAGAGTCGAACACGGCAACCGAAGACATAAAGTGAACGGGCTTTAAGGAAGTGTCGCAAGCCAGCCGAATTATCTCTTTCGTTCCCAGAACATTTGCACCCCTGAGTTCGGAATAAGGATAAATCCAGTTCACCCACGCGGCCATGTGATAAATAACGGAGATTTTACTGGCAATCTCGTCAAACTGCTCCTCCGTCATCCCCAGATTATCCTCTTCCAGGCTCCCAAGCACAGGAATAATGCGGGAAGCTGATTCCTCCGGCCAAATCCAGTATTGCAACATATTGTCACGAATCCGGTCTTTAGCTTCTTCCGCAGTCTTCGCCCGGACGAGACAATAAATGTCCGACCCGGTTTCCCTAAGCAGGTCATAAAGAACATGCGAACCGATAAAACCTGTGGCCCCTGTCAGGAAGATTCCCTCTACTGATGAACTCCGGCCGTCTGTACTTTGAGTGTCAGCAAGAGCATGGATACTGTCCCTCAATTCCTGATCCAACTGAATATCGTCAAGAGCGCTAATCGCTGGAGAATTCATAGAAGTATCCTGTTCCCGGATACGATTGACCGCATTCGCGATTCCCTGCACGGTCGGAGCAGCAAAAATGACATCTAGGGAAAAATGGGACTGAAACGCTTTGTTCATTTTAGATAATAACTGTGCAGCAACGAGTGAGCTTCCGCCCAGATCAAAAAAGTTATCTTGAGGACCGGGATTGTTGACACCCAGAATTTCGGCAAATATTTCCGCAATGATGTGCTCAGAGCTGTTCTTTGTTGCGGGACTTATCGCGCGGCTGCTTGTTTCACCGGTCTCCACCTTGTTTTTCGCAGCCGATGGAGATTCGCCCCCTTCTTTCGCTCCGCGGCCGAAAATGGCGGAAAGATCTGGATCGATCCAATAGCGCTTTCTTTCAAACGGATACGTCGGCAGCGGAACACGGCGGCGCGCTGTCTCACCACTCTGCAATTGCTGCCAATCAATCGTTTGCCCATATAGCCAGTGCGTCCCTGCCAGCGACAGAAGCAGGAAAACATCAGATTGATCCTGATTGGACCGTTTGAGCGTGTTCAGTACGACGGGACTCTCGCCGATTTCTTCGTACAAACTTTTAATGCATGCGCCGAGACTTTGACCAGGGCCAACTTCGCTGAACAGGAAGTGGGGATTTTGACGGATCAACTCCTTAATTCCGGCTGCAAATCGCACGGTGCCCTGGAGATGCCGTGACCAATAAGCGTGATCCGCTGCTTCATCTGCGGTCATCCAAGTACCGGTTAAGGACGAGACATAAGGGATACGAGGCGAATTTATTCTCAAGTTTCTAACGGTACGTTCGAATTGATGCACACCCGACTCATCAAGTTCATTGGCTGCAATATAATGGGAACTTTGCAGCGACCTAAAATTGACGCCCTGTTCCTCAAGTCGAGAGCTCAACCGCCGTATCTCTTCTTCCTCTCCCGCTACCACGCAAGAACTAGCTCCATTGACGGAAGCGACTCGTATTCTTCCGTCAAGTTCAGGCGTAAGTTCATCTTCTGAACGTTCAACATAGATCACAGATGCAGGCTTAAGCGTTTGGAATAGACGGACGCGCGCCGCGACAAGCGCAGTGGCATCTTCGAGACCGATCATGCCGGATATGCAGGCCGCCGCGTATTCTCCCGTTCCATGACCGATTACTGCTGCAGGTTGAATGCCCCATGAGAGCAAAAGAGAAGCAATCGCATACTCGACGGAAAAGATAACGGGCAAACTAGAGAAGGAGTCCAATGTCCGACTGGAATCTTCGTTAGATTTCCATGAACCAATTTGTTCACGAATGTCAATGTTGAGATGAGCTTTGAACAGGTCGGAGCATCTGTCAACTTCCTTTTTAAATAACGGAAACGCCTCATACAACTCTCTCCCGATGCCTTTGTACTCCGCTCCCTGTCCAGGGAACATAAAAATGCTGGCTCGTGCTTCGTCGGAGGAACCTGACGGGTCATCCAAAAAAGTGCCTGCACGTTTATCTCCTGGATGCTGCAGAAGATCGACCGCATCGCTCTTGTCACGGCAGACGAGCATTCTGCGATTCTGGAAATTCTTCCTTCCATGCTGCAGCGTATACGCTACATCGGATAATTTCGCCGTTTCGTTTTCCCGAAGGTACGTTTGTAAATTGTCTGTCATTCGCTCCAAGGCATTCGGCGTCTTTGCGGAAAGAGGAAGCAGCTCCCAGCGTTCTGACTCCTGCGTTTCCGCTAACGGCGGGGTCTCCTCCATAATAAGATGGACATTGGTACCCCCTACGCCAAACGAGCTGACAGATGCCCTTCGAGGCATATCGCCTCGCTCCCATTCCATGAGCGAAGAATTTACCATAAAGGAGGAATGCTCCAAATCAAGCCGGGGATTGGGAGCGGTATAGTGCAGCGTTGCCGGAATCTGACCATGTTTCAATATCAGTATCGTTTTTATGAGTCCAGCTATTCCCGCAGCGGTGTTCAGGTGCCCCATGTTCGTCTTGACCGATCCCAGTACAATTCTTTGACCATCCGGTTCGGTATGATAGCATTGCTTCAATGCCTCAATCTCGATCATGTCGCCAAGTTTGGTGCCCGTTCCGTGGGTCTCAATATAGCCGATACTCTCTGGAGCCGTTGCGGCCATGCTCAGCGCTTCCGCAATGACTTTCGCTTGGCCTCTGGCGCTAGGGGCAGTGAATCCGATTTTCGTATTCCCATCGTTGTTCATTGCTGATCCTTTGATCACGGCATGAATCGTGTCTCCGTCCTCCAAGGCATCCTCCAGACGCTTCAAAAGGACAACGCCAACACCGTCTCCAAATACCGTCCCATCCGAGTCCTTGTCAAATGCCCGGCAATGTCCATCCGCGGAATAAATATTACCTTCTTCATATAGATAGCCCGACTTATTCGGCATTGCAATGGAGGCCGCACCAGCCAACGCTGTATCGCACTCTCCATTAAGCAGGCTTTGACAGGCCAAATGCACGTTAACCAATGCTGTCGAGCATGCGGTCTGCACCGTCATGCTGGGACCTTGAAGATTCAATTTGTAAGATACACGAGTACTGAGAAAATCTTTGTCATTTAGGAGTTTGCTCTGCATTTTTCCAAGCTCTTCCATCACGTCGGGGCGGCTGAATATATGAAAAAGAAAATAAGTGCTCTCTCCCACGCCTCCAAAGACACCGATCCGGCCATCGTAACCTTCCGCATGGTAACCCGCCATTTCAAGGGCCTCCCAGGCGCATTCTAAAAAAATGCGCTGCTGAGGGTCGGTAAGACTCGCTTCTTTAGGGGTGAATTGAAAAAAATCGGCGTCAAAAAGATCGATCCCCTCCAAAATCGGCTTAGCTCTTACATATTCGGGAAGTTCATACACGGAAGATGGAATTCCGGACCTTTTTAAATCTTCCTCTGAAAAAAACGTGATAGACTCGACACCATTCCGGAGGTTATCCCAAAACTCCTCCACTGTTTTCGCACCGGGAAACCGGACGGACATTCCCACAACCGCTATGGCATTATCCTGCTCTATCTCGTAATTCACCTGAACGCCTCCTATTCCGGGTTATTTTCGTGAACCGCGCGCCTGTTTCCGTTTCTTCATCATTTCTTTCCGCTGCTCGGCTCGTTCCATGATCTCCGTCAGCTCTTCCTGGTTCCGTTTGTCCTGCTCCTCTGCATCCTGAAGCAGCATCGTCAGCGACTTCACTGTCGGGTATTTGAATAAATCTGCGATTGCAATCTCGCAGTCCAGTTCTTGCTGAAGTCTACTGTGCACCTGCATAAGCCGGAGCGAATCTCCCCCGATTTCAAAGAAATTATCTTCAATTCCAATTCGGTCTTTTTTGAGAACCGCCTGCCATACGTCAGCAATAGTCTGCTGGAGCTTGTTCTCCGGGAGATGTATAGGTTCTTCCCTTTGCTCCTGACACTGATCTGGACGGGGCAGTTTTTTTCGATCCAGCTTGCCATTGGGTGTTAAAGGCAAAGCGTCCAAGACGATGAACTGCGAAGGTATGCAGTAATCGGGTAAATGCCTCTTCAAATCTGAACGTAATTCCTTGACCGATACAGCCATTTCAGAATAGGGGACCACATATCCCACCAGATATTTCTCTTGGTCATCGTTTTCCATCGCGACCACTACGCTCTCCCGTATTGCCGGGATGCGAGCGAGCGCAGTCTCGATTTCACCGATTTCGATCCGGTGGCCACGAATTTTTACTTGATGGTCGATTCGTCCGAGAAATTCCAGATTACCGTCTTCCAAATAGCGCACCAGATCGCCGGTCTTATACAATCTAGCCTCCGACGAAGTGTGAAAAGGATTAGACAGGAAGACCTCAGTCGTTTTTTGAGGATTGTTGATATACCCTCTTCCTACTCCGATCCCACCAACATACAGCTCACCCGGTACACCAATAGGAACGAGGTTTAAGTGCCGGTCCATCACATACATGGACATATTGGCTACCGGACGTCCGATTGGCACGGTATTCCAAGGTTCGGACGGCTCCTGATAAATAGGATAATGCGTCACATCATCGGAGCACTCCGTCGGGCCGTAAGCATTCATCATGGGAACATGGGCATATTGTTTAAACCACTGCCCCACCAAATCCGGCGGAAGAGCCTCCCCAGTAGGTACCATCCAACGAAGAGAATGTAATGCGAGCTGCTCTTCCAACAAGCCGGTTTGGTCTAACATGGTACGGATGACCGAAGGCACCATTTCAAGAATGGTAATCCCTCTTCGTTCAATAACCTGCAGCATAGCGGAAGCGTTATAAACCAGTTCTTCCTCGCAAATATGCACGCTGCCACCTACTAATAGGCCGGCCAAAAATTGCCATACGGAAATATCAAAACATTGAGATGCATTTTGCGCGATAATGTCGTCCCCGGTAAGATGCAGGTCTGATATTTTTGCATACAGGTGATTCATCAACCCTTTGTGCTCGACCATGGCCCCTTTCGGCTTACCCGTAGACCCGGATGTAAAAATGATATATGCCAGCTGTTCTCGGTCCGGAAGCTTTTGAAGAGGCTCGGTAGAGTGCGACGCCTGAAGCAGAGCAGTCATCGAAACCATATCGCAAATACGGTGTCTGGACGGGCTCTCCTTCTTCTGCTGAAGAGAGGTAACAAATTCTTCCGCAGCGATCACCATCCTGCTGCCGCTTGTTACGATCATCTCCTGAATCCGTTCGTCAGGGTAGCGTGGATCCAAAGGAACATACACTCCTCCTGACTTCAGAATGCCTAAAAGAATGACTAGGAAATCTAGATTTCGTTCGCCCAGAACAGCGACGCATACTTCCGGCCCGGCTCCTTGTTTCATCAGCTCCCGTGCGACTTTATTCGATCGTTCATCCAGTTCCCGATAAGTAATATGTTGATCCAGATACGTTGCAGCTATCCTGCTTGGGTATAGAGCGGCCCGCTTTTCGAATAGCTGAGGGAACGAAGATTCTGTAAACTCCGAATCCCTGGCAGGTTCTTTATGGTTCCATCGGTACAGCAGCGTCTCTACTTCCTCTTCCGACAATAGATTTTGTTGCATAAACGGACTCTCCGGATCGTTCAGCAAGTTAGAGAACGCCTTCTGGTAATAGCCTGCTATGTTACGAACCCGACTTTCGGGAAGAATACCGGCATCATAATGCAGCTCAAAGCGAATGTTCCCTGCAGCAATTTCACGCCCAAACTCAGCACGAAGTGGAAAATCCGTCTCAAGCACGGCATCCATATCAACTAGGCTAAGATCCGCCAAATCCAGCAGTTTTTCCGCCACGTGAAAGTGAGTATAATTAAAGACCGTCTCGAATAACCTCTGTCCTCCCAAGCCTCTTTGAATCTGGGCCAGTGGATATCGGCGGTATGGCAATAAAGCGGTCTCCGTTTTGTAAGTTTCCCGAATTAAACCGCTCCAGGAACCTTCTGATAAGTTAAGATTTAATCTGAAAGGAACCGTGTTTAAGAATAAGCCCAACATGCTTTCCCCGCCGGGCAGTTCAGGTCTTCCGTTATGCTCCAGCCCCGTCAATACATCCTCCGTCCCGCCAAGGAGGCCCATGATTCGCAAGTGGACCGCCAGCAGAATGCTTTTTAACGGAACGCCCATCTGTTCTGACAGCTTAATTAGCCCATCCGAAACATGCTGGGAGATATCCACTTTCAAATAACGTATCAGTATTTCTCGGGTGGCATCTGATGGAGATGAAACACGCGGTACAGCACCGAATGTCATCTCCTCCAGCGTCTCCTGCCAGAAATGTTTGGCTTCATCTGAAGCCAGTGCCTCTCTCTCCAAAGCCACATATTCCCGGAATGGTACCGGTTCTGTGCTCTTCGCACGGACTGTCCCGGCAATCCGGTTCGAATAATCCGTAAACAGCTCAGTGATTAATGAATTTACGCTCCAGCCGTCCAGCATGGAATCATGAAAGCTAAGCGTTGCACAGTACATCTCATCGCTCAAGATGTGGACAAAGAACCGAACCAAAGGCTGGCCCCAATCGAACCGCAGCTGACGCTCGCTCTCCTTAAATAATCTTAGAGCCTCCTCCTGCTCAACTACCGTTAATGCTCTGAGATCTGTGATCGTCAAAATCTTTTGCATCTCCGGATGAATCATTTGAATCGGCTCCGTGTAAGTCGCCAAATCAAATGTGGTTCGCAGGATCGGATGACGCCGAACCAAATGCCGAAGGGCCGCTGCAAAAGGCTCGGAGTAAAACCGGCTATTGATTGTAAAGCTCATCATATCGTGATAAATCGCCGTGTGCGGACGCAGCTCGCTATGATAGACAAGACCGGCTTGAAGCGCGGTCAGAGGGTATGCATCCTCAATAGCAAGCTCCCTTAATCTACTTGCATCAGCGGGCGATAGTAGCGAAAAGGCTTCAATAGGGTCCAGGTTTTCAAGGCTATCTGCGGCTTCGATTTGGCCGAGCAGAGAGTAGATCGTAGGGTATTCGAAAAGTTGCTGCAAAGTGAACAATATCCCCTCGTGGCGTGCCTTGGACAAAACGGATATACTGCGAATGGAATCTCCGCCCAATGTAAAAAAGTTATCATGAACGCCAACCTGCTGTACGCCAAGCACCTCTTTCCAGATCTCCGCCAGCTGCCGTTCAGCAGGGCTTTCCGGGGCTACAAAAGCTGCTTCTACCTCCGACCTAACATCCTGTGGCATAGGCAACTTCTTGCGATCCGTTTTCCCACTCGGGGTCAGCGGCATCCGTTCCAGCTCCATCCAAGCCACCGGCACCATATACTCCGGCAACCTCCCTTTCAAGAAGTTCCGAAGCTCCGCCGCACTGGTGATTCCCGGCTCCTGGCTTACCCAGTACCCGATCAGCCGCTTGCCGCCCCGCTCCTCATCCCGGGCGATTACCGCGCTCTCCAGAACTTTCGGATGCTTCAGCAGCGCCGCTTCGATTTCTCCCAATTCAATCCGGAATCCTCTCAGCTTGATTTGGTCATCGCTCCGTCCTGCGTACTCCAGGCTTCCATCCGGTAAGTACCGTGCCAAATCTCCCGTTTTGTAGATTCGGCTTCCCGCTTCATCTGAAAACGGATCAGGAAGAAATCGCTCTTGCGTCAGCTCGGGCCGCACGTGATAGCCTCTGGCCAACTGTATGCCGCCGATGTACAAATCCCCCGTCACTCCAACAGGCACCGGCTGCATGGCCG